>NZ_CM132642.1:0-4137500 GCF_053851495.1 Pseudomonas sp. JQ36
ATGCAAACCGCTTATACCGTCCTGATCCTGCTGATGCTGGTCAGCGTCTCCCGGCTGGTCGGACGGGTCGTCCCGCTGCCGCTGCCCCTCGTGCAAATCGCCGCCGGTGCCTTGCTGGCTTGGCCGACACTGGGCCTGCACGTCGCGCTGGACCCCGAATTGTTCCTGTTTCTGTTCCTGCCGCCGCTGCTGTTTTCCGACGGTTGGCGTATGCCCAAGCGCGAGTTCTGGCATCTGCGCGGACCAATTCTGACGCTGGCGGTCGGCCTGGTGCTGTTCACCGTGGTCGGTGCCGGGTACTTCATTCACTGGCTGTTGCCGAGCATACCGTTGCCGGTGGCCTTTGCGCTGGCCGCTGTGCTCTCGCCGACCGACGCCGTGGCGGTCTCGGCGATCTCGCAGAACCGCTTGCCGACACCGCTGATGCACATCCTGCAAGGCGAGGCGTTGATGAACGATGCCTCGGGTCTGGTGACGTTCAAGTTTGCCTTGGTGGCGGCGGTGACCGGGGTGTTCTCGCTGGCCAATGCCAGCCTGACGTTCGTGCTGGTGGCGGTCGGTGGGTTAGCCGTCGGCGTCGCGCTGAGCTGGCTGGTCGGGCGCTTGCGCGCGTGGATGATCGCCCGTGGCTGGGACGATCCGGCCACCCACGTGGTGTTCATGTTGTTGTTGCCGTTCGCCGCCTATGTACTGGCCGAGCGACTGGGGGCATCGGGGATTCTTTCGGCCGTCGCGGCGGGGATGATGCAGAGCTGGCTTGATCTGTTGCCACGGCAGACCAGCACCCGCCTGCTCAATCGCAGCGTGTGGTCATTGCTCGAATTTGCCTTCAACGGTCTGATCTTTCTGCTGCTGGGCCTGCAATTGCCGGACATCATCAAAGCGGTGGTCAGCCACGAAGCGACGTTGTGGCCGACGCTGCTGTACCGTGGCCTCGACGTGGTGGCAATTTTCCTTGCCCTGGTGCTATTGCGCTTTATCTGGGTACAGAGCATCTGGCGTTTGTCGGTACTGCTGCGACGGCTGCGCGGCAAGGGCGACCTGACGCAAGTGCCGACGGCCCGATCCTGCTGGCTGCTGACTGTCGGCGGAGTGCGCGGGGCGGTGACGCTGGCCGGTGTGATGTCGGTACCGATGTTGATGGGCAGCCAGGCGTTCTCCGAGCGCGATCTGCTGATCTTCATCGCCGCCGGGGTGATTCTGTTGTCGCTGATTTGTGCGTGTATCGCCTTGCCGTTGCTGCTGCGTGGCATCGAAAAAAGCCCGGACGACAAGCGCCGCCAGGAAGTGCGCGATGCCTGGCGCAAGACCGCCGAGGCGGCGATCCATGCGCTGGAAACCGAAGAGGTCGGCCCGCAGGATGCTGCGCAGGCCGCGCTCTCGGCGGAACTCAAGGCACGGATCATGTCCGAGTATCGCCATCAGCTCGACGTGTTCAACGATTCCGCCGAAGCCCAGGCGCTGGCGTTCCAGATGGATCTGCTGGAACGCCGTCTGCGTTTGAAGGCGCTGCGGGCGCAGCGCCTGGAGCTGTATAGCCTCAGCCGTCAGCACCAGATCGGTGATGACGTGTTGCGCGAGGTACTGGGTGAACTCGATTTGAGTGAGGCGAATCTGGGGCAGGTCAAATAGCCCGACACGGACCTGATGCGCTCACTCACCCGCGGGGCAGGGATAAGCGTTCGCCATGAAGATTTTGTCCTTTTCGCTGAGATCCAGATTGATGAAGAGCTGGAAGTCACCGATGGTCCAGGACTGGCTGATGCGATAGTGCATGATCGACTTTGGATCGTATTCCGAATAAATGCTTTCGTCGGGATTGCCGCGGTCAAAGTACCAGTCGTGCAGGCGTTTGCGCGTCACGCTGGCCTGGTAGTCGTCTTCTTCCGGGTCGGCGGTGATTCCAAATTGTGCATAGATGGCTGGCTTGTCCCAGGGAATATCTGCCGTGGGATTGGTCTGTTCATGCTCCGCGCCCAGCATGTGACCGAACTCATGCATGACATTGGCTGCGAAGTAACGTGCCTGACTGGGTGGATGGGGCCAGAGTGTCATGGTCGGCTCATCGGGATGTAGCAGAGCATCCGTGCCGATCAGGGAGGAAAACGTTCCTTCCTGACTGAGTATGCGGATGTTGCCCACTTCACCTTCGACGAAATCGAATTTCAAGTTGATGTGCGGCAACCAGTTGCTGGCAGCGGCAATGGTCGCGTCCTTGAATTCCTGCGTGCCGTTGAGGAAGGCGATGCGAAGTGTGCTGCCGGGAGTCCAGAATTTTGCCGGATTGTTTTTAGCCCACATTTTACTGAACCTCCGAAGTGCATTTGATGATGGGGGAGGTGCGTGTGTTTTCGGTTTTTTTGTTTGGCTGAAGCCGGGTTAAGTGCATAACTGAACATCCATGTTTTCATTGGTTATTTGTAACTCTCGGGTTGCTTGTTGTTCCCGAAAAGTCGCTTTGAATGAAGGATGCTAGTTGCTGCGCCTGAGCAGGTAAATTGGATATGTGTGCGATTTTATGACGGGTTACCGTGCCAGCAGAACTGGCACGGTAAAGATGTGATTCAACGTGGGTAAATCAATCGCATGAGCTGTTTGTCTTTCTCACTGATTTCGCGATTGATCGAATTTTCCCAATTGCCAAGCGTCAAACTGTTGGGAACCGGATGGTGCATGATGGATTTTCGATCGTATGGCAAGTAAAGCGCGTCGGCATCGTCAAAAGGCGTAAATATATTGTCGTCAACTTCGCCTCGCGACAGTGGATTCATCGGTCTGTTCTGGTAGTAGTTGTAAACATTTTCTTTGTTCCAGGGGATTTGCGCTTTGGGGTGCTGATGTTCGTGCATCGCGCCAAGTGCATGGCCGAACTCGTGAATGACGACGGTCTCGAAGTCTTCGTGTTCGGGGTCGATGCCAAGGTTCATGGTTGGCGTGTCAGGAAACATATCCAGTGCATCGGTACCCAGAAAGGAACTGTTCACAACACCCTCGGTGGCGATTCGGATCTCACCCTCTACGCCTTCAACGAATTCAAACTTCAAACTGATATAAGGAAGCCATTTTCCGGCGGCGGCAATGATTTTATTTTTGTGTTCCGGAGTCGGGTTGTCCATGAAAGCTATTTTCAGAGTGTGTCGGCTTGGCCAAAGTTTGGCGTAGTGCACCAAAGAGCGTTTTTTTCGGCTGTTGTTGAGGGCGCTGGATTTTAGTTCTTTAGCCGGTTTTTGCAGCGTGCAATATTGGAAGTTGTCCATGCTTTGTCTTGCTCCTTGATTTGTCTTTTTGGTTGTTTCGCGCATGCAAAAAAAACCACTGCGCAAGATTAAGCTTCGGGCAGTGTCTGGAGTAGTTGTAAAGTGGTTTTAAATGTAACTTGAGGGGTATGTCCGTGCCAGATGACTGGCACGGATACTGAAAACTCAGTGTTGGCGGGTGATGAAGTCGCGGATCCGTTCTGCTGCTTCAACACATTCAGCCAAAGGCGCAACCAGTGCCATGCGCACGCGCCCGGCGCCCGGATTCACGCCGTCGACCTCGCGCGACAGATACGAGCCTGGCACCACGGTCACATGCTCCTGCTCGAACAGGTCGCGGCAGAATGCGGCATCGTCACCGGCCACGTTCGGCCACAGATAGAAGCTGCCGTCTGGACGCTGCACGTCCATCACCGGGCTGAGGATTTCCAGCACTGCGTCGAACTTCTCGCGGTACAGCGCACGGTTGGCACGCACATGCACTTCGTCATTCCACGCCGCAACACTGGCCAGCTGGGTTTGCACCGGCATCGCGCAGCCGTGGTAGGTGCGGTACAGCAGGAAGCCTTTGAGGATATCGGCATCACCAGCCACGAACCCGGAGCGCAGGCCCGGCAGGTTGGAGCGCTTGGACAGACTGTGGAATACCACACAACGCTTGAAGTCCTTGCGGCCGAGTTCGACGCAGGCGCTGAGCAGGCCCGGCGGCGGGGTCTGTTCGTCGAAGTACAGTTCGCTGTAGCACTCGTCGGCGGCGATCACGAAATCGTATTCGTCGGCCAGGGCGATGAGTTTTTTCAGTACATCGACCGGGATCAGCGCGCCGGTCGGATTACCTGGGGAGCACAGGAACAGGATCTGGCAGCGCTTCCAGATGTCCGGCGACACGGCGTCGAAATCCGGGTTGAAACCGTTTTCGTCCAGGCACGGCAGGTAGTGCGGCTTGGCCCCGGCGAGGAACGCGGCGCCTTCGTAGATCTGATAGAACGGGTTCGGGCTGACCACCAGAGCATCGTCGCCACGGTTGACCACGGTCTGGGTGAAAGCGAATAGCGCTTCGCGGGTACCGTTGACCGGCAATACATTGCGCGCCGGATCAATCCAGCCGCTCGGCACGCCGAAGCGGCGTTCACACCAGTTGGCGATGGCTTCGCGCAGGGCCGGGATGCCGAGGGTGGTCGGATACACCGCCATCTGATCCAGATTGTTCGCCAGCGCTTCGGCGACAAAGCCTGGCGAGCGATGTTTCGGCTCGCCGATCGACAGGGCGATCGGGCGTTTGTCCGGGTTCGGGGTCACGGTGCCGAGCAGGGCGCGAAGCTTTTCGAACGGGTAGGGCTGGAGCTGGTTCAGAGCGTTGTTCATGGGGGCCTCGTTCAATGTGGGAGCGGGCTTGCTCGCGAAAGCGGTGTGCCAGTGAATGATGTGTTGCCTGACACACGGCTTTCGCGAGCAAGCCCGCTCCCACAGGGTGGGGGAGTTGCTGGATCAAATACTGATACGCGAAAGTTTGATATCCGGTTCCTGAATGACGCTCAGTTGCTCGACGATTGCATCCTGCAAACGGCTGCACAGCAGCGGGTCGGAGAGCGGCTGGTTGTGCGCGTCGGTGATGAAGAACACGTCTTCCACGCGTTCGCCCAGGGTCGCAATCTTGGCGTTCTGCAGCGACAGGTCGAATTCGAGGAAGATCCCGCCGATCCGCGCCAGCAGGCCCGGGCGGTCAGGCGCCGTCAATTCCAGCACCGTCACCGGACGCTGAGCGTCGTTGTGGATCGTCACCTGCGGCGCGAAGGCGAAATGCTTGAGCTGGCGCGGTACCCGGCGCTGAATGATCGTCGGGTAATCGTCCGGATTGCGCAGCGCTTCGGTCAGGCCATCGCGAATCTGTTTGACCCGGGCCGGGTTGTCGCCGATCGAGTCGCCGTCGGTGTCGAGCACGATGTAGGTGTCGAGGGTGAACTGGCTGCTCGACGTGATGACCCGGGCGTCGTGAATGTTCAGGTTGAGCTGGTCCATCGCGGCCACAGTCACGGCGAAGAAGTCGTGCTGGTCCGGGGCATAAATGAAGATCTGCGTGCCACCCTCGAACTCGCGCTGGGTGGTTTCCTTGATCAGCACCAGCGGACCGCCATCGGCCGGCTGCTGCAAGATCGCGTCACTGTGCCAGGCCACGTCGCCGGCGGTGTGACGCAGGAAATAGTCATCGCCCAACTGTGCCCACAACTGCTCGACATCGTCCGGGTCAGTGCCGCCGCGCACCAGAATGTCCAGCGCCGCACTCTGGGTCTGGCGGATCTGCTCTTCGCGATCCACCGGGTTTTCCAGGCCGCGGCGCAGAGCACGTTTGGTCTCGGTGTAGAGCTGGCGCAGCAGGCTGGCGCGCCACGAATTCCACAGCGTCGGGTTGGTCGCGTTGATGTCGGCCACGGTCAGCACGTACAGGTAATCCAGCCGGGTTTCGTCGCCGACGGCCTGAGCGAAATCGTGGATCACCTGCGGATCGGACAAGTCCTTGCGCTGGGCGGTGGTCGACATCACCAGGTGGTTCTGCACCAGCCAGACGATCAGGCGGCTGTCCCACAGGGGCAACTGATGGCGCTGGCAGAACGCTTCGGCATCGACTGCGCCGATGTCCGAATGATCGCCATGCCGGCCCTTGCCAATGTCGTGGTACAGACCGGCCATGTAAATCAGTTCGGGCTTGGGCAGTTTGGCCATGAGCTTGGCGGCCAGCGGGAATTTTTCCGACACCTGGGTGTACTGCAACTTACGAAGGTGTTTGATCAGGTTCAGCGTGTGCGCATCGACTGTATAAATGTGGAACAGGTCGTGCTGCATCTGCCCGACGATGAAACCGAACTCCGGCAGGTAGCGCCCGAGGATGCCGTAGCGGTTCATCCGGCGCAGGTTGCGGTGCACGCCGATCTTGCACTTGAACAGCTCGATGAACAGGCTGGTGTTGCGGATATCGTTGCGGAAGTTGTCGTCGATCAGGTGCCGGTTCTCGCGCAGCAGACGAATGGTGTCGGCGCGTACGCCTTTGATTTCCGGTTGCTGGGCCATCAGCACGAAGATCTCGAGCATGGCGAACGGCGTGCGACGGAACACGTTGTCGTTGCGCGCTTCGATGTAGCCGTCGTGCAACTGGAAGCGCGAATTGATTGGCTGCGGCGGCGCTTCGTCTTCCGGGGCGAGGATGACTTCCTCGAAGTGCTGGATGATCAGGTCGCTGAGCTGGGCGATGCTCATCACCACGCGGAAGTACTGCTGCATGAAGTTTTCGACGGCCTGTTTCGCGTCGTCACCTTCAAAACCGAGCAGGCCGGCAATGGTTCGTTGATGATCGAACAGCAGACGGTCCTCGGAGCGACCGGCGAGCATGTGCAGGGCATACCGGACTTTCCAGAGGAACTCCTGGGACGACGCCAACAGGGCGTTTTCGCTCTCGACCAGGAAACCTTCGCCAGCGAGGGCACGCAGGTTCAGGGTGCCGTATTGACGCCGGGCCACCCACAGAATGGTCTGGATATCCCGCAAGCCGCCGGGCGAACCTTTGACGTTGGGTTCCAGGTTGTATTCGGTGTCGTTGTACTTGTGGTGGCGGGCCTTCTGCTCGGCGCGCTTGGCCAGGAAGAATTCCTTGGCTGGCCACATGTGTGCGGTGCTGGTGACATCGAGCATGCGCTGGCGCAGGCGCTCGGGGCCGCAGATGGTGCGGCTTTCCATCAGGTTGGTGACCACGGTCAGGTCGGCGCGAGCCTCTTCGGCGCATTCGTCCACCGAGCGTACGCTCTGACCGACTTCCAGGCCGATGTCCCACAGCAGCGTCAGAAAACGCTCGATGGAATCGCGGAAGACTTCGTGATCGGCGCTGTCCAGCAGGATCAGCAGGTCGATGTCGGAATAGGGGTGCAACTCACCCCGGCCGTAGCCGCCGACCGCGACCAGCGCGATATCGGCGTCTTCGCTCCAGTTGAACTGCTCCCAGGCCTTTTGCAGGATATTGTCGACGAACCACGCACGGTCTTCGATCAGCCGGCGGATGTCGCGGCCGCTGCGAAAACGCGTGTCGAGAACCTCGCGCGCCTGGCGGATCGCCTTCTTGAACGCCGCGATGGGACTCGCTTTCAGGGCCAGTTCAGCCTGGAACTGGCCGCGGTCGAAGAGTTCGGGATCCACCTGCGGCATCGATTGGCTTTCCTTCTATAAGGCTGGGAGCGTTCTTGGGATCATGCCGAGACGCGCGGGATGGTGTCGTCGGCGCGCAGGGTGAAGATCTCGTAGCCGGTGTCGGTCACCAGCAGGGTGTGTTCCCACTGCGCCGAGAGTTTGCGGTCCTTGGTGATCGCGGTCCAGCCGTCGCCCAGTACCTTGGTGTCGGCCTTGCCCTGGTTGATCATCGGTTCGATGGTGAAGGTCATGCCGGCCTTCAGTTCCATGCCGGTGCCGGCGCGACCGTAATGCAGGATCTGTGGCTCTTCGTGGAACACCTTGCCGATGCCGTGGCCACAGAACTCGCGAACCACCGAGAAGCCGTTCTTTTCCGCGTGCTTCTGGATGATTTCACCGATGTCGCCGAGGCGGCAGCCAGGTTTGACGATTTCGATCGCCTTGTACATGCATTCCTGGGTGACCTGCGACAGGCGTTCGGCCCACACCGGCACTTCGCCAACGTGGAACATGCGGCTGGTGTCGCCGTGGTAGCCGTCCTTGATCACGGTGACGTCGATGTTCAGGGTGTCGCCATTCTTCAGCGGCTTGTCATTCGGGATGCCGTGGCAGACCACGTGGTTGATCGAGGTGCAGATCGACTTCGGGTAGCCCTTGTAGTTGAGCGGAGCAGGGATGGCCTGCTGCACGTTGACGATGTAGTCATGGCAGATCTGGTTCAGTTGATCGGTGGTCACGCCCGGTTTGACGTGTTCGGCAATCATTTCCAGCACATCGGCGGCCAGTTTGCCGGCGACACGCATGCCAGCGATGTCCTCGGGGGTTTTGAGGTTGACGGTCATACAGGCTCTCTCTGCGCTCGGCGGCGCTTGCTGATACGGATAGGGTGGCAGGTGTGCGTTTTGCGACCCTGAAAAACCCGATTCTAACAGACGAAAGGCGCAAATCCGCGCCTGCGTGCATCGTCTCTCTCTATACAATGGTGTGCCTGAAGGCGATTCCAAGGGGGCTGCGCCCATGTCCTTGGTGCGATTACAGATTCCGGGTTCCGTTTCTGCGCACCCTGTGGTATAAAATGCGCCGCTTTCCGGGGATACCCCGAAAAGCTTAAATCCACACACGTGTCGACACGATGACCTGGGTGCTTTTGGCTTTATGCCACTGGTTGGTCATTGGGATACGTGGAGGCCAAACCCGACTTATTAAGGAACTATCATGTCCCAAGTCAACATGCGCGATATGCTGAAGGCCGGTGTGCACTTCGGTCACCAAACCCGTTACTGGAATCCGAAAATGGGTAAATACATTTTCGGCGCGCGTAACAAGATTCACATCATCAACCTTGAAAAAACCCTGCCAATGTTCAACGAAGCTCTGACTTTCGTAGAGCGTCTGGCCCAGGGCAAAAACAAGATTCTGTTCGTCGGCACCAAGCGTTCCGCTGGCAAGATCGTTGCTGAAGAAGCAGCACGTTGCGGCTCGCCGTACGTCGATCACCGCTGGTTGGGCGGCATGCTGACCAACTTCAAAACCATTCGTGCTTCCATCAAGCGTCTGCGTGACCTTGAAGTTCAAGCCGAAGACGGTACTTTCGCCAAGCTGACCAAGAAAGAAGCGCTGATGCGCTCCCGTGACCTGGAAAAGCTGGATCGCTCCCTGGGCGGCATCAAGGACATGGGCGGTCTGCCAGACGCACTGTTCGTGATCGACGTTGACCACGAGCGCATCGCGATCACCGAAGCCAACAAGCTGGGTATCCCGGTCATCGGCGTTGTCGATACCAACAGCAGCCCGGAAGGCGTTGACTACATCATCCCAGGCAACGATGACGCAATCCGCGCTATCCAGCTGTACATGGGGTCGATGGCTGACGCAGTGATCCGTGGTCGCAACAATGTTGCTGGCGGCACTGTTGAATTCGCAGCTGAAGAAACTCAGGCTGCAGCTGAGTAATCGACGCCCTGGCGTTGACTCAGTAAGCAAAAAGGGGGCTTGGCCCCCTTTTTGCCACCTCGAAAACCGTTTGTTGGCGCCCACTTGTGGCCGCGCATCTCCTGCATTTGTAACGTGCAGCAGCTACAAGGTGTTTCGGGAAGAATTGAACGCCCGTTCGATCGGGTGGAATGGTTGAAAACCTATCCAAGAGGAATTTGAAAATGGCAGCAATTACTGCAGCGTTGGTTAAAGAACTGCGCGAGCGTACCGGCGAAGGCATGATGGACTGCAAGAAAGCCCTGGAAAAGGCTGACGGCGACATCGAAAAAGCCATTGATGACATGCGTGCTTCGGGCGCGATCAAGGCTGCGAAAAAGGCTGGCAACGTTGCCGCTGAAGGCGCAATCGCAATCAAGGACGACGGTAAGGCTGCCGTTATCCTGGAGGTGAACTCGCAGACCGACTTCCTGGCTCTGCAAGACGACTTCAAAAACTTTGTTGCTGCCAGCGTAGAAAAAGCCTTCGCTGACAAACTGACCGACGCTGCTCCGCTGATCGCTGCTCAAGAAGCCGCTCGCGAAGCACTGGTTGCCAAAGTAGGCGAGAACGTCAACATCCGTCGTCTGGCCCGTATCGAAGGTGACGTTGTCGGTTCGTACCTGCACGGCAACAAGATCGGTGTGGTTGTGGCTCTGAAAGGCGGTGACGTCGAGCTGGCCAAAGACATCGCGATGCACGTTGCTGCAAGCAACCCTGAGTTCCTGCTGCCTTCGCAAGTTTCGGCTGAAGCGATCGAGCGTGAAAAAGCTGTGTTCCTGCAGCTGAACGAAGAGAAGATCAAAGGCAAGCCAGAAAACATTGTTGAGAACATGGTCAAAGGCCGTATCAGCAAGTTCCTGGCAGAAGCAAGCCTGGTTGAGCAGGCGTTCGTCAAGAACCCTGAAATCAAGGTTGGCGAGCTGGCCAAGAAAGGCGGCGCAGAAATCGTTTCCTTCACCTACTTCAAAGTAGGCGAAGGCATCGAGAAGCCGGTCGACAACTTCGCTGAAGAAGTTGCTGCCCAGCTGGCTGCCGCCAAGCAATAAGACGGTTTTTCAACTGTCGCCCGAAAGAGGCTGCCCGCTCACGCGCGCAGCCTCTTTTCAGATGGGGTTACCAATTTTTAATTGGTTTCCACTGGGAACTGACTTACAAAGCCAGGTTCCGATGGCGCTGAAGCAGCGCCAAGCTAGAGTGAACGGCAGCTGTAAAACAGCTTGCACAGAATTTTTTAAATACGCCGCAGGAGAGATTCGCAATGGCTCAGCAGGGCAGTGGTTATCAGGCTCGCTATAAACGCATTCTACTCAAGCTTAGCGGCGAGGCCCTGATGGGCTCGGAAGAGTTCGGGATCGATCCAAAAGTGCTGGATCGGATGGCGCTGGAAGTTGGCCAACTGGTCGGCATCGGCGTACAGGTCGGTCTGGTGATCGGCGGTGGCAACCTGTTCCGTGGCGAGGCCTTGAGCAAGGCTGGCATGGATCGGGTGACAGGCGACCACATGGGCATGCTGGCCACTGTGATGAACGCCCTGGCCATGCGCGATGCGCTGGAACGTGCCAATATCTCGGCCATCGTGATGTCGGCCATTTCCATGGTTGGCGTGACCGATCACTACGATCGCCGCAAAGCCATGCGCCACCTGAACTCCAAGGACGTGGTGATTTTCGCCGCCGGTACCGGCAATCCGTTCTTTACCACGGATTCGGCAGCCTGCCTGCGTGCAATCGAAATCGATGCCGACGTCGTGCTGAAAGCGACCAAGGTTGATGGCGTCTACACCGCAGACCCGTTCAAAGACCCGCATGCCGAGAAGTTCGATCATCTGACTTATGATGAAGTGCTGGATCGCAAGCTGGGTGTAATGGATCTGACAGCTATTTGCCTGTGCCGCGATCACAAGATGCCGCTGCGCGTATTCAACATGAACAAGCCCGGCGCCCTGCTGAACATTGTGCACGGCGGCGCTGAAGGGACTTTGATCGAGGAAGGCCAACAATGATCAACGAAATCAAGAAAGACGCCCAAGCGCGTATGCAGAAATCCCTGGAATCCCTGAACCACGCGTTCGGCCAGATTCGTACCGGCAAGGCTCACCCGAGCATTCTCGGCAGCGTCATGGTGCCTTACTACGGCACTGACACCCCGCTGAGCAGCGTCGCCAACGTCACCGTGAAAGATTCGCGTACCCTGCAAGTCGTGGCCTTCGAGCGCAACATGCTCGCTGCCGTCGACAAGGCGATCCAGAGCGCCGGTCTGAACCTCAATCCGACCAACCTGGGTGAGTTGCTTTTGATCCCGATGCCTGCCCTCACCGAGGAAACGCGCAAGGGCTTCACCAAGCAGGCCCGTAGCGCAGCGGAAGACGCGCGCGTTGCTGTGCGCAATATTCGTCGTGACGCATTGGGTGAGCTTAAAAAGCTGGTCAAGGACAAGGAAATCAGTGAAGACGAAGAGCGTCGTGCCATCGCTGATATCGATAAGCTGACCAAAGAATCCGAGGCCCAGATCACCAAGGCCACGGACGAGAAAGAAAAAGACCTGATGGCCGTATAAGGGTCGAGCTTTTAATGGACAAGACCAAGCAGTCTGCGCCGTCCGCGGTGCCGCGCCATGTCGCGATCATCATGGATGGCAATAATCGCTGGGCGAAAAAACGCTTTATGCCGGGTGTCGCCGGGCATAAGGCCGGCGTGGATGCTGTGCGGGCAGTGATCGAGGTGTGCGCCGAGGCCAAGGTCGAAGTGCTCACCCTGTTCGCCTTTTCCAGTGAGAACTGGCAGCGCCCGGCCGATGAAGTCAGTGCCTTGATGGATCTGTTCTTCAAGGCGCTGCGTCGTGAGGCCAAGCGCCTCAACGACAACAACATCAGCTTGCGCATCATCGGCGATCGTTCGCGCTTTCATCCTGAGCTTCAGGCGGCGATGCGCGAGGCTGAGGCCATGACCGCTGGTGCCAACCGCTTCATCCTGCAGATCGCCGCCAACTACGGCGGTCAGTGGGATATTGCCCAGGCTGCGCAGCGGCTGGCGCGTGAAGTCCAGGCCGGGCATCTGCGTCCGGAAGACATCACCCCGGATCTGCTGCAAACCTGTCTGGCCACCGGTGATCTGCCGCTGCCGGACCTGTGCATCCGCACCGGTGGCGAGCACCGCATCAGCAACTTCCTGCTGTGGCAACTGGCGTATGCCGAGTTGTACTTCTCCGACCTGTTCTGGCCGGACTTCAAACACGAAGCCATGCGCACTGCGCTGGCCGATTTCGCTTCACGCCAGCGTCGCTTCGGTAAAACGAGCGAACAGGTTGAAGCTGGAGCCCGGGTTTAATGCTTAAACAACGAATCATCACTGCGCTGATCCTGCTGCCGATCGCCCTGTGCGGGTTTTTCCTGCTCGAAGGCTCCGGTTTCGCGCTGTTCATCGGTCTGGTCGTAAGTCTGGGCGCCTGGGAATGGGCGCGCCTGGCTGGCTTTACCGCACAGTCGTTCCGTGTCGGCTATGCCGCTGTCGTCGCGCTGATGCTGTTCGTCATGTACGTCCTGCCGGGCCTCGCCCCTTGGGTGTTGGGCGCTTCGGTGTTGTGGTGGGCGGTGGCTACGTATCTCGTGCTGACGTATCCGCGCTCGAGCGTGCACTGGTCCACGGCGGCCACCAAACTGGTGATCGGCTTGCTGATCCTGCTGCCAGCCTGGCAAGGGCTGGTGCAGATCAAACAGTACCCATTGGGTAACTGGCTGATCATGGCAGTGATGGTATTGGTCTGGGGTGCCGACATCGGTGCCTATTTCTCCGGCCGTGCTTTCGGCAAGCGCAAGCTGGCGCCGCAAGTCAGTCCAGGCAAGAGCTGGGAAGGCGTTTACGGTGGCCTGGCGCTGAGTCTGGTGATCACCGCGATCGTCGGTCTGGTTCGCGACTGGACGGTGGCTGAACTGCTCAAGGGGCTGATCGGCGCTGCGTTGATCGTGTTCATTTCGGTGGTGGGCGACCTCACCGAAAGCATGTTCAAGCGTCAGTCCGGCATCAAGGACAGCAGCAACCTGCTGCCCGGCCATGGCGGCGTGCTTGATCGCATCGACAGCCTGACCGCTGCGATCCCGATTTTCGCTGTATTGCTGTGGATGGCTGCACCGTGAGCC
The DNA here is from genome assembly GCF_053851495.1 of Pseudomonas sp. JQ36. Lineage (NCBI taxonomy): Bacteria > Pseudomonadati > Pseudomonadota > Gammaproteobacteria > Pseudomonadales > Pseudomonadaceae > Pseudomonas > Pseudomonas sp. JQ36. The sequence goes on from NZ_CM132642.1 coordinate 13,540, forward strand.
GTCCTCAACAGATCACTGTTCTGGGGGCTACCGGTTCGATTGGCCTGAGCACCCTCGACGTTATCGCTCGGCATCCCGAGCGTTATCAGGTTTTCGCCCTGAGCGGTTTCACGCGCCTGAGCGAGTTGCTGGCCTTGTGCGTTCGCCATGTGCCGCAATTCGCGGTAGTGCCTGAAGTGGCGGCGGCGCGTGGTCTGCAGGACGACTTGCGGGCTGCCGGTCTGCCCACTCGCGTGTTGGTGGGGGAGGAGGGCCTGTGCCAGGTCGCTTCCGCGCCTGAAGTGGATGCCGTGATGGCGGCCATCGTCGGTGCCGCAGGCTTGCGCCCGACGCTGGCGGCGGTGGAAGCTGGCAAGAAAATCCTGCTGGCCAATAAAGAGGCGCTGGTGATGTCCGGCGCGCTGTTCATGCAGGCGGTGCACAAGAGCGGTTCGGTGCTGCTGCCGATCGACAGCGAGCACAACGCGATCTTCCAGTGCATGCCGCAGGATTTCGCCCGTGGGCTGGGCGCCGTCGGTGTAAGAAGGATTCTGCTCACGGCTTCGGGCGGGCCTTTCCGGCAGACGCCGTTGAGCGAGCTGGTGCATGTTTCGCCTGATCAGGCGTGTGCGCACCCGAACTGGTCGATGGGGCGCAAGATCTCGGTGGACTCGGCCAGCATGATGAACAAGGGCCTGGAGTTGATCGAGGCTTGCTGGCTGTTCGACGCCAAGCCGTCGCAGGTCGAGGTGGTGATTCATCCGCAGAGTGTGATTCACTCGCTGGTCGACTATGTCGATGGCTCGGTGCTGGCGCAGTTGGGCAACCCTGACATGCGCACGCCGATTGCCAATGCGCTGGCCTGGCCTGAGCGTATCGACTCGGGCGTGGCGCCACTGGATCTGTTTGCCATCGCGCGCCTGGATTTCGAGGCACCGGACGAACAGCGCTTCCCTTGTCTGCGCCTGGCGCGACAGGCGGCGGAGGCCGGCAACAGCGCACCGGCCATGCTCAATGCGGCCAACGAAGTGGCGGTCGCGGCGTTTCTCGACGGGCGCGTGGGTTATCTGGAAATCGCGAGTATCATCGAGGACGTGTTGAATCTCGAGCCTGTGGTTGCACTGGAAGATCTGGACGCGGTGTTTACCGCAGACGCGAAAGCGCGGACTCTGGCCGGGCAGTGGCTGAGTCGTCACGACCGATAGCCGTTGCAGTACCATGGCGTCACGCGGCACTGAACAGGATTGCGGAGAAAGTAGATGAGCGCGCTCTATATGATTGCCGGCACCCTGATCGCTTTGGGTGTGCTGGTCACCTTTCACGAATTCGGCCACTTCTGGGTCGCGCGTCGCTGTGGCGTCAAGGTTCTGCGTTTTTCTGTGGGCTTCGGCATGCCCCTGTTGCGCTGGCACGACAAGCAGGGCACTGAGTTTGTTGTCGCCGCGATTCCGCTGGGCGGTTACGTCAAAATGCTCGATGAGCGTGAAGGCGAAGTCCCGGCCGATCAGCTTCATCAATCCTTCAATCGCAAGTCGGTTCGCCAGCGCATCGCCATTGTCGCGGCGGGGCCGATTGCCAACTTCCTGCTGGCCCTGGTGTTTTTCTGGGTGCTGGCGATGCTCGGCAGCGAGCAGATCCGTCCGGTCATCGGTGCGGTCGAGTCCGGCAGCATCGCGGCCAAGGCCGGTTTGAATGCCGGTCAGGAAATCGTCGCCATCGATGGTGAGCCGACGTCCGGTTGGGCCGCCGTCAATTTGCAACTGGTGCGTCGCCTCGGGGAAAGCGGCTCCCTGCAATTGCTCGTGCGCGAGCAGGGTTCTACCGCCGACACGCCGCGTGAGCTGGCGCTCGATCAATGGCTCAAAGGCGCCGATGAGCCCGATCCGATTCGCTCGCTGGGTATTCGCCCGTGGCGCCCGGCCTTGCCGCCGGTGCTGGCCGAACTCGATCCGAAAGGCCCGGCGCAAGCCGCTGGTCTGAAAACCGGTGATCGCCTGCTGGCGCTCGACGGCCAGCAGCTCAATGACTGGCAGCAGGTGGTCGACACTGTTCGTACGCGTCCTGATACCAAAATCATGCTGAAAATCGAGCGCGACGGTGCTCAAATCGAGGTCCCGGTGACCTTGACAGCTCGCGGCGAAAGCAAGTCGCCAAGCGGTTATCTCGGGGCTGGCGTAAAAGCCGTAGACTGGCCGCCGGAAATGATCCGCGAGGTCAGTTATGGTCCGCTGGCCGCGATTGGCGAGGGTGCCCGGCGTACCTGGACCATGAGCGTGCTGACGCTGGACTCGTTGAAGAAAATGCTGTTTGGCGAGCTCTCGGTAAAAAACTTGAGTGGGCCGATAACCATTGCTAAAGTGGCGGGCGCTTCTGCCCAGTCGGGCGTTGCTGATTTCCTGAATTTCCTTGCTTATCTGAGTATTAGCCTGGGGGTTCTGAATTTGCTGCCCATTCCTGTACTGGATGGGGGGCATTTGTTGTTTTATCTGATTGAGTGGGTGCGTGGTCGCCCCTTGTCGGATCGGGTGCAAGGTTGGGGGGTGCAGATCGGTATCAGTTTAGTGGTCGGAGTGATGTTGCTTGCTCTGGTCAATGATCTGGGTCGACTGTAAAGCTTCGCTGAATTGCGAATCTGCCGCATTTTGCGGCAGTTTGTTTATTGCCAGTTGGAATAAGAAAGGACTTCATGAAACGTCTGCTGCTAACTGCGGTTCTCACCGTATTGATGATCGCCGAAGTTCACGCCGAGTCCTTCACTATCTCTGATATTCGCGTCAATGGCCTCCAGCGGGTCTCCGCGGGTAGCGTCTTTGGTGCCTTGCCGTTGAACGTCGGCGAGCAGGCGGATGATCGTCGCCTGGTGGAATCCACTCGTGCGTTGTTCAAAACCGGTTTCTTTCAAGATATCCAGCTGGGCCGCGAAGGCAACGTTCTGGTGATCACGGTCGTCGAACGTCCGTCGGTCGCCAGTATCGAGATCGAAGGCAACAAGGCGATCTCCACCGAAGACCTGATGAAGGGCCTCAAGCAGTCCGGTCTGTCCGAAGGTGAAATCTTCCAGCGTGCCACCCTCGAAGGTGTCCGTAACGAGCTGCAACGTCAGTACGTTGCCCAGGGCCGCTACTCGGCGACCGTCGACACCGAAGTGGTCTCGCAGCCGCGCAACCGCGTCGCGCTGAAAGTGAAGATCAACGAAGGCACCGTGGCGGCCATCCAGCACATCAACGTGGTGGGCAACACGGTCTTCCCTGATGACGATCTTATCGACCTGTTCGAGCTGAAAACCACCAACTGGCTGTCGTTCTTCAAGAACGACGACAAGTACGCCCGTGAAAAACTCTCCGGTGACCTGGAGCGCCTGCGTTCCTACTACCTGGACCGTGGCTACATCAACATGGATATCGCTTCGACCCAGGTGTCCATCACCCCGGACAAGAAGCACGTCTACATCACCGTCAACATCACCGAAGGCGAGAAGTACACCGTTCGTGACGTCAAGCTCAGCGGTGACCTGAAAGTACCTGAAGATCAGGTCAAGTCGCTGTTGCTGGTGCAGAAAGGTCAGGTGTTCTCGCGCAAGCTGATGACCACCACTTCCGAACTGATCACCCGCCGTCTGGGCAACGAGGGCTACACCTTCGCCAACGTCAACGGCGTACCTCAGCCGCATGACGACGATCACACTGTGGACATCCTGTTCGCCGTCGATCCGGGCAAGCGTGCCTACGTCAATCGCATCAACTTCCGTGGCAACACCAAGTCCGAGGACGAAGTGCTGCGTCGTGAAATGCGTCAGATGGAAGGTGGCTGGGCTTCGACCTACCTGATCGACCAGTCCAAGACCCGTCTTGAACGTCTGGGCTTCTTCAAGGAAGTGAACGTTGAAACACCGGCTGTACCGGGTGTCGACGACCAGGTTGACGTGAACTATGCCGTTGAAGAACAAGCTTCCGGTTCGATCACTGCCAGTGTCGGTTTCGCGCAGAGTGCCGGTCTGATCCTCGGTGGTTCGATCACCCAGAACAACTTCCTCGGTACCGGTAACCGTGTAAGCGTGGGCCTGACCCGCAGCGAATACCAGAGCCGCTACAACTTCGGCTACGTTGACCCGTACTGGACCGCCGATGGCGTGAGCCTGGGTTACAACGCGTTCTATCGCACCACCGACTACAAAGACCTCGACGTCGACGTAGCGAGCTATGCGGTCGACAGCCTGGGTGCCGGCGTAAACGTTGGCTACCCGATCAGCGAGACTTCGCGTCTGACGTTTGGTCTGTCGGTTCAACAGGACGAGATCAAGACCGGTACCTACACCGTTGACGAGATTTTCGACTTCGTTAACAAGGAAGGCGACAAGTACCTGAACTTCAAGGCTTCGGCCGGCTGGTCCGAATCGACCCTGAACAAAGGCGTACTGCCGACCCGTGGTCGTTCGCAGAGCCTGACACTGGAATCGACCATTCCAGGTAGCGATCTGTCGTTCTACAAACTCGATTACCGTGGTCAATTGTTCCAGCCGATCAGCGAAAACTACACCCTGCGTCTGCACACCGAGCTGGGTTATGGCGACGGCTACGGTGGAACCGACGGCTTGCCGTTCTATGAAAACTACTATGCTGGTGGTTTCAACTCGGTTCGTGGCTTCAAGGACAGTACGCTTGGCCCGCGCAGTACGCCGAGTCGTGGTAACAACCCGGGCACCCTGGCTGACCCGGACCAGGATCCACTGCCGTTCGGTGGTAACGTCCTGATCCAGGGTGGTGTCGAGGTTCTGTTCCCGCTGCCATTCGTCAAGGATCAGCGTTCCCTGCGTACTTCGGTATTCTGGGATGTGGGTAACGTATTTGACTCGCAGTGCAAGGACACTACCAATGCGAACGGCTCGACGTCGAACACCAAGTGCAACGACATCAGCCTGAGCAACATGGCCAGTTCCGTTGGTGTGGGTGTGACCTGGGTCACCGCACTGGGTCCTCTGAGCTTCGCGTTGGCCATGCCGATCAAGAAGCCGGATGAGGCTGAAACTCAAGTGTTCCAATTCTCCCTCGGCCAGACGTTCTAAGCGTCTGACCCAAGATAACGACAATGGATTTTGTAGGAGTGCATCGTGCGTAAGTTGACTCAATTGGTTCTCCTGGCCTCCTTGATGGTGGCAGGCCCGGCATTTGCCGACATGAAAATCGCCGTTCTGAACTATCAGATGGCACTGCTGGAATCCGACGCAGCCAAGAAATACGCCGTGGATGCCGAGAAGAAGTTCGGTCCGCAACTGACCAAGCTCAAGACGCTGGAAAGCAGCGCCAAGGGTATTCAGGATCGCCTGATGGCCGGTGGCGACAAGATGCAGCAGGGCGAGCGTGAGCGTCTGGAGCTTGAATTCAAGCAAAAGGCCCGTGACTTCCAGTTCCAGTCCAAGGAGCTGAACGAAGCCAAGGCAGTTGCCGACCGCGAAATGCTCAAGCAACTGAAGCCGAAACTGGATAGCGCAGTGGAAGAAGTCATCAAGAAAGGTGGTTTTGACCTGGTGTTCGAGCGTGGCGCAGTGATCGATGTCAAACCTCAGTACGACATCACGCGCCAGGTTATCGAGCGCATGAATCAGCTGAAGTAACCCATGACCGTGACTATCAAGCTCGGCCAGTTGGCCGAGTTCCTCGGCGCCACCCTGCGTGGCGACCCCGAGAAGCAAATTACTGGGCTAGCCACCTTGCAGGAGGCTGGCCCAGCTCAGTTGAGCTTTCTGGCAAATCCTCAATATCGTAAATACCTGGCAAGTTCCCAGGCGGCTGCGCTATTGCTCAAGGAAGCCGATGCCGAGGGTTTTGCCGGCAACGCATTGGTGGTGCCGGATCCTTATCTGGCATACGCCCGCATCTCGCACCTGTTCGATCCCAAGCCAAAAGCCGCAGCGGGTGTTCATCCCACAGCGGTGATTGCGCCAGACGCGGTGGTTGATCCAAGCGCCAGCATTGGCCCGTTCGTGGTGATCGAGGCCGGTGTGCGCATCGGTGCGCAGGTTACCCTGGGCGCCCATTGCGTCATCGGTGCCCGCAGTGAAATCGGCGAGGGCGGCTGGCTCGCTCCGCGGGTGACGCTGTATCACGACGTGCGCATCGGCAAGCGTGTAGTGATCCAGTCCGGTGCCGTGCTCGGTGGTGAAGGCTTCGGTTTCGCCAACGAGAAAGGTATCTGGCAGAAGATCGCCCAGATCGGCGGCGTGACCATCGGCGACGATGTCGAGATCGGCGTGAACACCGCTATCGACCGTGGCGCGCTGGCAGATACCGTGATCGGCAACGGCGTGAAACTCGACAACCAGATCCAGATCGCACACAACGTCCAGGTCGGTGATCACACCGCCATGGCGGCCTGTGTCGGTATCTCCGGCAGCACCAAGATCGGCAAGCACTGCATGCTCGCCGGTGGTGTCGGCCTGGTGGGGCACATCGATATTTGCGACAACGTTTTCCTGACCGGGATGACCATGGTGACCCACTCGATTACCGAGCCGGGTGCCTATTCTTCCGGCACAGCCATGCAACCGGCGGCCGAATGGCGCAAAAGCGCGGCCCGCATCCGTCAGCTCGATGACCTCGCGCGACGTTTGAAGCAGCTGGAAAAGCGCGTCGGGGAAGTGACCCCCGGCAGCAATGCTTCATCTGATGGCTGATACCATTTCCATATCAAGTGTGCACAGCCTCTAGACTGCCTCCTTGATTTGCTAGAGGAGTGCGCGTCAGTCGCGCTCCCAATCTTTACATAGGCTTCCCCCCGAAATGATGGACATCAACGAGATTCGCGAATACCTGCCTCACCGTTACCCGTTCCTGCTGGTGGACCGGGTGGTGGAACTGGACACTGAAGGCAAGCGCATTCGCGCCTACAAGAATGTCAGCATCAATGAGCCATTCTTCAACGGCCACTTCCCGGCGCACCCGATCATGCCGGGTGTACTGATCATCGAAGCGATGGCCCAGGCTGCCGGGATCCTCGGTTTCAAAATGCTCGACGTGAAACCGGCCGACGGCACCCTTTACTACTTCGTCGGTTCCGACAAGCTGCGTTTCCGTCAGCCGGTTCTGCCGGGTGACCAACTGATTCTTGAAGCCAAGTTCATCAGCTGCAAGCGCCAGATCTGGAAGTTCGAATGCCAGGCTTCGGTCGACGGCAAGCCGGTCTGCTCGGCTGAAATCATCTGTGCGGAACGCAAGCTATGAGTTTGATTGACCCTCGCGCAATCATCGATCCGTCGGCCGTTCTGGCTGACGGCGTCGAGGTCGGCCCGTGGTCGATCGTCGGCGCAGGTGTGGAAATCGGCGAGGGTACCGTGATCGGGCCGCACGTGGTCCTCAAAGGCCCGACCCGCATTGGCAAGCACAACCGCATCTACCAGTTTTCCTCGGTAGGTGAGGACACCCCTGACCTCAAGTACAAGGGTGAGGAAACCCGTCTGGTGATCGGTGATCACAACGTCATTCGCGAAGGCGTGACAATCCACCGTGGCACCGTGCAGGATCGTTCGGAAACCACGCTGGGCGATCACAACCTGATCATGGCCTACGCCCACATCGGGCATGACAGCGTCATTGGCAACCACTGCATTCTGGTCAACAACACCGCGTTGGCCGGGCATGTGCACGTTGACGATTGGGCGATCCTGTCCGGGTTCACCCTGGTGCACCAGTATTGCCACATTGGCGCCCACAGCTTTTCCGGCATGGGCACCGCCATCGGCAAGGACGTTCCGGCGTTCGTTACCGTATTCGGCAACCCGGCCGAAGCGCGCAGCATGAACTTCGAAGGCATGCGTCGCCGTGGCTTCAGCGAAGACGCGATTCACGCGCTGCGCCGCGCCTATAAAACCGTGTACCGCCAGGGCCTGACCGTGGAACAGGCGCTGGCCGAACTGGCCGAGCCTGCTGCGCAGTTCCCGGAAGTCGCGCTGTTCCGTGACTCGATCCAGTCGTCGACTCGCGGCATCACCCGCTGATCATGGCTAATCTGCGTATTGCGCTGGTGGCGGGCGAAGCTTCCGGTGACATTTTGGGCGCCGGTCTCATGCGCGCGCTCAAGGCACAACATCCGGCAGTCGAGTTCATCGGCGTTGGTGGCCCGTTGATGCAGGCCGAAGGCCTGACATCTTATTTCCCCATGGAACGTCTGTCGGTCATGGGGCTGGTGGAAGTCCTCGGGCGGCTGCGCGAGTTGCTCAAGCGCCGCAAGGACCTGATCGCCACGTTGATTGCCGAGAAGCCGGATGTGTTCATCGGCATCGACGCTCCCGATTTCAACCTCAACATCGAACTCAAACTGCGTCAGGCCGGGATCAAGACCGTGCACTACGTCAGCCCGTCGGTGTGGGCTTGGCGCCAGAAGCGTGTGCTGAAGATTCGCGAAGGCTGCGACCTGATGCTCACCCTGTTGCCGTTCGAAGCGAAGTTCTACGAAGAGAAGGGCGTGCCGGTGCGGTTTGTCGGTCATACGCTGGCCGATACCATTCCGCTGCAGGCCGATCGCGCCGCAGCGCGTGCCGAACTCGGCTTGCCCGACGGGCCGCTGGTGGCGTTGATGCCCGGCAGTCGCGGTGGCGAAGTCGGCCGTCTCGGTGCGCTGTTCCTTGATACGGCCGAACGTCTACGGGCCATGCACCCGGGGCTGCGCTTTGTAATTCCGTGCGCCAATGCCGAGCGTCGCGCTCAGCTTGAAGAGTTGCTGGTTGGCCGCGACTTGCCGGTAACCCTGCTCGACGGCAAATCGCATCTGGCCCTGGCGGCGTGTAACGCGGTGCTGATCGCCTCCGGCACGGCGACGCTTGAAGCGTTGCTGTACAAGCGGCCAATGGTCGTCGCGTATCGCTTGGCGCCGCTGACCTTCTGGATTCTCAAACGCATGGTCAAGAGCCCGTACGTGTCCTTGCCCAACCTGTTGGCTCAGCGTCTGCTGGTGCCAGAATTGTTGCAGGATGATGCGACGGTCGAGGCCTTGGCCCAGACCTTGTCGCCGCTGATCGAAGGCGGCGAAGAGCAGACCCGTGGCTTCGACGAGATCCACCGCACCTTGCGCCTGGATGCTTCCAATCAGGCGGCGGATGCCGTCCTCAACCTGATCGGTCAGAAACAATGAGCAAGACGATGCAGATGGGCCTGGATTTCACCCTGGTCGCCGAAGTCGAAGAGCTGGTGGCCGGTGTCGACGAAGTCGGTCGTGGCCCGTTGTGCGGCGCGGTGGTGACGGCGGCGGTGATCCTCGATCCGAACCGGCCGATCCTCGGCCTCAACGACTCGAAGAAACTCACCGAAGCCAAGCGCGAGAAGCTCTACGACGAGATCATCGAGAAATCCCTGAGCTGGTGCATCGCTCGCGCTGAAGTCGAGGAAATCGACGAGCTGAATATCCTGCACGCGACCATGCTCGCCATGCAGCGCGCGGTGGCCGGGCTGCATATTCAGCCGAAACTGGCGATGATCGACGGCAACCGCTGCCCGAAACTGCCGATGCGCGCCGAAGCGGTGGTGCAAGGTGACGGCAAGGTACCGGCCATCGCGGCCGCGTCGATTCTGGCCAAGGTCAGCCGCGACCGTGAAATGGCGGCGTTCGAACTGATCTACCCGGGGTACGGCATCGGCGGTCATAAAGGCTACCCGACGCCCGTTCATCTGGAAGCGTTGGTGCGGCTGGGACCGACGCCGATTCACCGGCGCTCATTTGCCCCGGTGCGTCAGGCTTACGAGGCGCTTGAAGGCCTGACGCAGGTTTAGGCGCAAGGCTGATGTTTTGTTCGAGGCCCGGTACAATCCGGGCCTTGTTGTCTCTATGTAACTGGACAGGATCACTATGCCGGCTTCATTCGTTCATCTACGCCTGCACACTGAATACTCCCTGGTCGACGGGCTGGTGCGGATCAAGCCACTGGTCAAGGCGCTGACCGGCATGAACATGCCGGCCGTGGCGGTCACCGATCAGAACAACATGTGTTCCCTGGTCAAATTCTATAAAAACGCCATGGGCGCCGGCATCAAGCCGATCTGCGGCGCCGACCTGTGGCTGTCGAACAAGGATCCGGACGGGCCATTGAGCCGGATCAGCCTGTTGGTGATGAATGCCAAGGGCTATCGCAACCTCACCGAGTTGATCTCGCGCGGCTTCATCGAGGGTCAGCGCAACGGCATGATCATCATCGAGCGTGAATGGGTTGCCGAGGCCAACGAAGGCCTGATCATGCTGTCCGCCGCCAAAGAAGGCGAGATCGGCATGGCCATGATCAGTGGCAACCCGGCCGAAGCCGAAACGTTGGCGCGTGAATGGATGGCGGTGTTCCCGGATCGTTTCTATCTGGAGATCCAGCGTACCAATCGCCCTAACGATGAAGAACAACTGCACGGTGCCGTGGCCCTGGCCGACAAGCTCGGCGCGCCGCTGGTCGCGACCAACGATGTGCGCTTCATCAAGCAGGAAGACTTCGCTGCCCACGAAACCCGCGTGTGCATCGGTGAGGGCCGCGCCCTCGACGATCCGCGGCGCTCGAAGAATTACAGCGATCAGCAGTACCTCAAAAGCGCCGAGGAAATGGCCGAGCTGTTCAGCGACATTCCCGACGCGATCGAAAACACCGTCGAGATCGCCAAGCGCTGCAACATTGAAGTCAAGCTGGGCACGCACTTCCTGCCCAACTTCCCGATCCCCGATGGCATGACCATCGACGAATACTTCCGCAAAGTGTCCTTCGAAGGTCTCGAAGAACGCCTCGCGGTGCTGCTGCCCAAGGACACCACCGAAGACTACGAAGCCAAGCGTCAGGTCTACGTCGACCGCTTGAATTTCGAGCTGGATATCATCATCCAGATGGGCTTCCCCGGTTACTTCCTGATCGTGATGGACTTTATCCAGTGGGCCAAGAATAACGGCGTGCCGGTAGGTCCTGGCCGGGGGTCGGGTGCCGGCTCGCTGGTGGCTTACGTTCAGAAGATCACTGACCTTGATCCGCTGGAATACGACCTGCTGTTCGAACGTTTCCTTAACCCGGAACGGGTCTCGATGCCCGACTTCGACGTCGACTTCTGCATGGATGGTCGCGACCGGGTGATCGACTACGTGGCCGAGAAATACGGTCGCAACGCGGTGAGCCAGATCATCACTTTCGGTTCCATGGCCGCCAAGGCTGTGGTACGCGACGTGGCGCGGGTACAAGGCAAGTCCTATGGCCTGGCGGATCGTCTGTCGAAGATGATTCCGTTCGAAGTCGGCATGACCCTGGAAAAAGCCTACGAGCAGGAAGAGATCCTGCGTGACTTCATCAAGGTCGATGAAGAAGCGGCGGAAATCTGGGAGATGGCGCGCAAGCTTGAGGGCGTGGTGCGTAACGTCGGCAAGCACGCCGGTGGTGTGGTAATCGCCCCGACCAAGCTGACTGACTTCTCGCCGATCTATTGCGACGAGGCCGGTGACGGTCTGGTAACCCAGTTCGACAAGGACGACGTGGAGGCCGCCGGTCTGGTGAAGTTCGACTTCCTCGGCCTGCGAACCCTGACGATCATCGACTGGGCGCTGAAAACCATCAACCGTGACCGCGCCAAGGTCGGTGAAGAGCCGCTGGACATCGCGTTTATCCCGCTCGATGACAAACCGACCTACAGCCTGCTGCAGAAGGCCGAAACCACGGCAGTGTTCCAGCTTGAATCGCGCGGCATGAAAGAGCTGATCAAAAAGCTCAAGCCCGACTGCCTGGAAGACTTGATCGCACTGGTGGCGCTGTTCCGTCCCGGCCCGCTGCAGTCCGGCATGGTGGACGACTTCATCAACCGTAAGCACGGTCGCGCCGAACTGGCGTACCCGCACTCGGACTACCAGTACGAAGGCCTCAAGCCGGTTCTGGCGCCGACGTACGGCATCATCCTGTATCAGGAACAGGTGATGCAGATCGCCCAGGTCATGGCCGGTTACACCCTTGGTGGTGCGGACATGCTGCGGCGAGCCATGGGTAAAAAGAAACCCGAGGAAATGGCCAAGCAGCGCGGCGGTTTCATTGAAGGTTGCGCGACCAACAACATCGACGCCGACCTCGCCGGTAACATCTTTGACCTGGTGGAAAAATTCGCCGGTTACGGCTTCAACAAATCCCACTCCGCCGCCTATGGCCTGGTGTCGTACCAGACCGCCTGGCTGAAAGCTCACTACCCGGCACCGTTCATGGCCGCGGTACTCTCGGCGGATATGCACAACACCGACAAGGTCGTGACCTTGATCGAGGAAGTGCGCACCATGAAGCTGCGCCTCGACGCGCCGGACGTGAACACCTCGGAGTTCAAGTTTACGGTGAACGACGACGGCCGCATCGTGTACGGTCTCGGCGCGATCAAGGGTGTCGGCGAAGGCCCGGTGGAAGCGATTACCGAGGCGCGTCAGGACGGCCCGTTCAAGGATCTGTTCGACTTCTGCGCCCGGGTCGACCTCAAGCGCATCAACAAGCGCACGCTGGATGGTCTGATCCGCAGCGGCGCGCTGGATCGCCTCGGTCCGTACTTCCATGACGAGCAAAAGGCTTATCAGGCCAATATCGACCGCAACCGCGCGGTACTGCTGGCGGCGATGGAAGAGGCGATCAAGGCCGCCGAACAGACCGCGCGCACCCACGACAGCGGCCACGCCGACCTGTTTGGCGGGCTGTTCGTCGAAGAAGATGCCGACGTTTACGCGACGCATCGCAAGGCCAAGGAGCTGACCCTCAAGGAGCGCCTCAAGGGTGAGAAAGACACCTTGGGTCTGTACCTGACCGGTCACCCGATCGACGAGTATGAAGGCGAGATTCGCCGTTTCGCCCGGCAGCGCATCATCGATCTCAAACCGGCTCGGGATACCCAGACGGTCGCAGGGATGATCATTGCCCTGCGGGTGATGAAGAACAAGAAGGGCGACAAGATGGGCTTCATCACCCTCGACGACCGCTCGGGGCGGATCGAGGCGTCGCTGTTTGCCGATGCGTTCCACTCCGCGCAGTCACTGCTGCAGACCGACGCGATGGTGGTGGTTGAAGGCGAAGTCAGCAACGATGATTTCTCCGGCGGCCTGCGCTTGCGGGTCAAGCGGGTGATGAGCATGGAGGATGCGCGCACCAATCTGGCCGAGAGCCTGCGCCTGAAGCTGCACACTCAGGATTTGAAAGGCGATCAGCTACGCTGGTTGGGTGAACTGCTCAAGCGTCACCGCGGGGCGTGCCCGATCACCATGGAGTACACCAGCCCTGATGCGAAGACCTTGCTGCAGTTCGGCGAGACCTGGCGAATAGATCCGGCGGATGCCTTGATTCAAGCCCTGCGTGACCAGTTCGGGCGAGACAACGTCTTCCTCCAATACCGTTGACCGGCAAGTGCCATCATTGCGCTTGCCCGCAACCTGAATTTTTAATCTCGACCTCAGCGCGCCTCTCCCTTAAGGTAGGGCGCGAATAGACAACCGGCCGGCCCAAGCTCACTTGGGACACGACCCAAGACGGACGCCTATGAACCCGAATTTTCTAGATTTCGAACAGCCGATCGCCGACCTGCAAGCCAAGATCGAAGAGTTGCGCTTGGTCGGTAATGACAATTCGCTGAATATCGGCGATGAGATCTCCCGCCTGCAGGACAAGAGCCGCACGCTGACCGAAGACATCTTCGGCAAGCTGACCAGCTGGCAGATCGCACGCCTGGCGCGTCACCCGAAACGCCCGTACACCCTCGACTACATCGAGCACATCTTCACCGAGTTCGACGAACTGCACGGTGACCGTCACTTCTCTGACGACGCGGCCATTGTGGGCGGCGTGGCACGTCTGGAAGACCAGCCGGTGATGATCATCGGCCACCAGAAGGGCCGTGAAGTGCGTGAGAAGGTACGCCGCAACTTCGGCATGCCGCGTCCGGAAGGCTACCGCAAGGCCTGCCGTCTGATGGAGATGGCCGAGCGTTTCAAGATGCCGATCCTGACCTTCATCGACACCCCGGGTGCTTACCCGGGCATTGACGCTGAAGAGCGCAACCAGAGCGAAGCGATTGCCTGGAACCTGCGCGTGATGTCGCGTCTGAAGACCCCGATCATCGCCACCGTAATCGGTGAGGGTGGTTCCGGTGGTGCACTGGCCATCGGCGTCTGCGATCAACTGAACATGCTGCAATATTCGACCTACGCGGTGATCTCGCCGGAAGGTTGCGCTTCGATTCTGTGGAAAACCGCCGAAAAAGCACCGGACGCTGCAGAGGCGATGGGCATCACCGCCGAGCGCCTGAAAGGTCTGGGTATCGTTGACAAGGTGATCGGCGAGCCTCTGGGCGGCGCCCACCGTGATCCGGCTGCTGCCGCTGCGTCGATCCGTGCCGAACTGAGCTCGCAACTGGCGATGCTGAAGAAGTTCGACAATGAAGCGCTGCTCAAGCGTCGTTACGATCGTCTGATGAGCTACGGTCTCTGACAGATCTCGCAATACCCAATGTGGGAGCGGGCTTTCTCGCGAAAGCGGTATAACAGTCGACAGATGTGTTGATTGTTGAAACGCCTTCGCGAGCAAGCCCGCTCCCACATTTGATTTGGGCAAACAGTTAGATAGGGGTCAGTCCGTGAGTGATCTGCCGTCCCGGCTTCTGCTGAACCTTGCAGTCTGGCGCAATGCCAGGACCTGGCGCGTGGCTTTCTCCGGTGGCCTGGACTCCACCGTCCTCCTGCATCTGCTTGCCCATCTCGCCAAAGACCATTCCCTGCCGACGCTCAGCGCCATCCATGTCCACCATGGCCTCCAGGCTGCGGCTGATGCGTGGCCGGCGCATTGTCAGTCGGTCTGCGACGCACTGGGCGTCGCGCTGCAAGTGATACGGGTGGCGGTGCAGCCCGGCGCCAGTCTGGAGCGGGCGGCGCGGGAGGCGCGTTATGCGGCGTTCACCTCGCTGACCGAGGCGAATGACGTGCTGCTGACCGGGCAACACCGTGACGACCAGGCCGAAACCCTGCTGTTTCGCCTGATGCGCGGTGCCGGCGTGCGCGGACTTTCGGCGATGCCGGCGCAGCGACCGCTGGGGCAGGGCACGCTGCTACGGCCATTGCTCGACGTCACGCGCGCCGAGCTTGAAGCTTACGCCCGCGCCCATCAGTTGAGCTGGATCGAAGACCCGTCGAACCAGGATCGACAGTTCTCACGCAACTATCTACGCCATCAGGTGCTGCCGTTGCTCACCGCGCGCTGGCCGCAGGCGCAGGCGAGCATGGCCCGCAGCGCGGCGCACCTGCGTGAAGCGCAAGGCTTGCTCGATGAGCTGGCGCAGCTCGATCTCGCGCAAGCCGCCACGCCCAGCGAGTTTTCATGGCTGGGCCTGCCGTCGCTGGAGCTGGCGCCGCTGACGAGTCTGTCCGCCGCTCGTCAGCGCAATGCACTCAGCCACTGGCTCGAACCGCTGACCCGGCTGCCCGACACTGACCATTGGTCGGGTTGGGACAACCTGTGCGGCGCTGCCAACGATGCTTCGCCGATCTGGCGTCTGGCCGACGGTGAACTGCATCGCAGCGCCGGCCGGGTATGGTGGTTGAGCGGCGACTGGCTGCGGGCGCCAGCGGTCAGCGTTGACTGGCATGAGCCGTCGACGCCGCTAAGCTTGGCGAATAACGGGCGTGTCATGTTCAGCGGGCAGACTCCCATCGGGCCACTGCGCATTGGCTATCGGCAGGGCGGCGAAGTGATGCATCTGGCGGAGCGCGGCCATCGCGATCTCAAGCGCCTGCTCAATGAGCGCGCAGTGCCGGCCTTTGTCCGTGGCAGATTGCCGCTGCTGTTTCGCGGCGCAGAATTGCTCGCGGTGGCGAACCTGCCGGGCCTTGACGGGCATGGGACGGACGGCTGGAAATTGCATTGGCAGCCAACAGACGAAGATCAAGGTTTGAGATGAAAGGGGCATTCCGGTAGACTACGCTCCCTTCTTGATACAACTTCTGTGGATTCGCCTGAATTGCAGGAGTTGCCGATTACCAAGCAGTCTTTGCTGGGCGATTCCAAAAAATGTGTAGCGAGCAACGTACCGGTGTTTCATCTGCCGGTCTGTCCCAACGCGGCGGTTTTTTTGAAAGGTGCACTGTGATTAATGCAGGTGATCGGGGGCTTCGGCCTTCCTTCGCTTTCCCCGGCGGCTCGTACCGCTTTAACGCAGACTTCTAGGGTTTTTCATGACGCGCTACATATTCGTCACGGGCGGTGTTGTTTCTTCATTGGGGAAAGGCATTGCCTCGGCTTCATTGGCGGCCATCCTGGAGGCGCGGGGGCTTAAGGTCACCATGCTTAAGCTGGATCCGTACATCAACGTCGACCCGGGCACCATGAGCCCGTTCCAGCACGGTGAAGTGTTCGTCACCCACGACGGCGCCGAGACCGACCTGGACCTGGGCCACTACGAGCGGTTCATCCGCACGACCATGACCCAGAACAACAACTTCACCACTGGCCGTGTCTACGAGCACGTGCTGCGCAAAGAGCGCCGTGGTGACTACCTGGGTGCAACCATCCAGGTGATCCCGCACATCACCGACGAAATCAAGCGTCGCATCATCAAGGGTGCCGGTGACGCTGACGTGGCCATGGTCGAAATCGGTGGCACCGTGGGTGACATCGAGTCGCAACCGTTCCTCGAGGCCATCCGCCAGCTGCGTTTTGAAGTCGGCGCCAAGCGCGCGATGCTGATGCACCTGACCCTGGTGCCGTACATCGCCACTGCCGGCGAAACCAAGACCAAGCCAACCCAGCACTCGGTAAAAGAACTGCGTTCGATTGGTCTGCAGCCAGATGTACTGGTGTGCCGCTCCGATCACCCGATCGACGTTTCGTCGCGTCGCAAGATTGCGCAATTCACCAACGTTGAAGAACGTGCGGTGATCGCGCTGGAAGATGCCGACACCATCTACAAGATCCCGGGCATCCTGCATTCCCAAGGGCTGGATGATTTCGTTGTCGAGCGTTTTGGCCTGCAATGCGGCAGCGCTGACCTGTCCGAGTGGGACGCAGTGGTTGACGCCAAGCTGAACCCGGAACACGAAGTCACCATCGCGATGGTCGGCAAGTACATGGAGCTGCTGGACGCTTACAAATCGCTGATCGAAGCGATGAGCCACGCCGGCATCAGCAACCGTACCAAGGTCAACCTGCGCTACATCGATTCCGAAGACATCGAGAACCAGGGCACTGCACTGCTCGAAGGTGTCGACGCGATCCTCGTCCCGGGCGGCTTCGGTCTGCGCGGCGTGGAAGGCAAGATCACTGCCGTCCAGTACGCTCGTGAAAACAAGGTTCCATACCTGGGCATTTGCCTGGGCATGCAAGTGGCGGTCATCGAGTTCGCCCGTAACGTGCTGGGCTGGAAAGACGCCAACTCCACCGAGTTCGATCGTGCCAGCGGCCATCCGGTCGTGGGTCTGATCACCGAGTGGGAAGACGCCACCGGCGCCGTTGAAGTGCGTACCGAAGCGTCCGATCTGGGCGGCACCATGCGCCTCGGCGCTCAGGAGTGCCTGCTCGAAGCCGGCTCCAAGGTGCACGATTGCTACGGCAAGGACGTGATCGTTGAGCGTCACCGTCACCGTTACGAAGTGAACAACAACCTGCTGCCACAAATCATCGAGGCCGGCCTGAAGATCTCCGGTCGCTCCGCTGACGCCGCGCTGGTAGAAGTGGTGGAAGCGCCGGATCATCCATGGTTCGTCGCTTGCCAGTTCCACCCGGAGTTCACCTCGACGCCACGTGACGGTCACCCGCTGTTCAGCGGTTTCGTGAAAGCTGCGTTGGCTCAACACCAGAAGAAGGCGTAACCCGATGGCACAGAAGATCATCCGCGTCGGCGACATCGAAATCGCCAACGACAAACCCATGGTGCTGTTCGGCGGCATGAACGTGCTGGAAAGCCGTGACATGGCCATGCAGGTTTGCGAGGAGTACGTGAAGGTCACCGAGAAACTCGGCATCCCTTACGTGTTCAAGGCCAGCTTCGACAAGGCCAACCGGTCTTCTGTGACTTCGTATCGCGGCCCTGGCCTGGAAGAGGGCATGCGCATCTTCCAGGACATCAAACAGGCCTTCGGCGTGCCGATCATCACCGACGTCCACGAGCCTGACCAGGCCGCGGTCGTCGCTGAAGTCTGCGACATCATCCAGCTGCCGGCCTTCCTGTCGCGCCAGACCGATCTGGTCGTCGCGATGGCCAAGACCAACGCTGTGATCAACATCAAGAAAGCCCAGTTCCTCGCGCCTCAGGAAATGAAACACATCCTGAACAAGTGCGTGGAAGCGGGTAACGATCAATTGATCCTCTGCGAGCGTGGTTCGAGCTTCGGCTATAACAACCTCGTGGTCGATATGCTCGGCTTCGGCATCATGAAGCAGTTCGAGTACCCGGTATTCTTCGACGTGACCCACTCGCTGCAAATGCCTGGCGGTCGTTCCGACTCCGCCGGCGGGCGCCGTGCACAGGTCACCGATCTGGCCAAGGCAGGCATGAGCCAGTCGCTGGCCGGTCTGTTCCTCGAAGCGCACCCGGATCCGGACAACGCCAAATGCGACGGCCCTTGCGCCTTGCGTCTGGACAAACTGGAGCCATTCCTGGCCCAGCTCAAAGCTTTGGACGAACTGGTGAAGAGTTTTCCGACGGTAGAAACCGCGTAAAGCTCATTTCTCCGGTAAAGTACCGCACGATTTGTCGCACATGCCCTCGGGCATGTGCGTTGTCGTCTGCAAGCTGCCCGCTGCACACCACTTGCCGACGGTAAAAAGATTTCCTCTAGCTGCGTCGTTTTCGTCAACTTTGGAGTGTTTACAACAATGGCAAAAATCGTCGACATCAAAGGTCGTGAAGTTCTCGACTCCCGTGGCAATCCCACCGTGGAAGCGGACGTGCTTCTCGACAACGGCATCATCGGCAGCGCTTGCGCGCCGTCCGGTGCATCCACTGGCTCGCGTGAAGCGCTCGAGCTGCGTGATGGCGACAAGAGCCGTTACCTGGGCAAGGGCGTGCTCCAGGCAGTAAAAAATATCAACGGTCCGATCCGCGATCTGCTGCTGGGCACTGACCCAAGCGACCAGAAAGCCCTCGACCACGCGATGATCAAGCTCGACGGTACCGAAAACAAGGCAACCCTGGGCGCCAATGCCATCCTCGCCGTTTCCCTGGCTGCGGCCAAGGCGGCTGCACAGGACCAGGATCTGCCACTGTACGCACACATCGCCAACCTGAACGGCACCCCAGGTGTGTACTCGATGCCGGTTCCGATGATGAATATCATCAACGGTGGCGAGCACGCCGATAACAATGTCGACATCCAGGAATTCATGGTGCAGCCGGTTGGCGCCAAGACGTTCTCGGAAGGTCTGCGCATGGGCACCGAGATTTTCCATCACCTCAAAGCTGTGCTGAAGGCCCGTGGCCTGAGCACCGCCGTTGGCGACGAAGGCGGTTTCGCACCGAACCTGGCGTCCAACGAAGACGCGCTGAAAGTGATCTCCGAAGCCGTGGCTAACGCCGGTTACAAGTTGGGCACCGACGTGACCCTGGCGCTGGACTGCGCGGCCAGCGAATTCTACGAAGACGGCAAGTACAACCTGTCCGGCGAAGGCCAGGTGTTCACCGCTGAAGGTTTCGCCGATTATCTGAAAGGCCTGACCGAACGTTATCCGATCATCTCGATCGAAGACGGTCTGGACGAGTCCGACTGGGCTGGCTGGAAGATCCTCACCGACAAGATCGGCGAGAAGACTCAACTGGTGGGCGACGACCTGTTCGTGACCAACACCAAAATCCTGAAAGAAGGCATCGATAAAAAGATCGCCAACTCGATCCTGATCAAGTTCAACCAGATCGGCACCCTGACCGAAACCCTGGAAGCCATCCAGATGGCCAAGGCTGCCGGTTACACCGCCGTGATCTCGCACCGTTCGGGCGAAACCGAAGATTCGACCATTGCCGACCTGGCTGTGGGCACCTCGGCTGGCCAGATCAAGACCGGGTCGCTGTGCCGTTCCGACCGCGTTTCCAAGTACAACCAACTGCTGCGTATCGAAGAGCAGTTGAATGGCAAAGCCAAGTACAACGGTCGCAGCGAGTTCCGCGGCTGAGTTGTAAATGGTAAAAAGACACCGGATTGTGTCGGAAAAGTCGTGACAGCGATGGATTTGCCACTAATCTGATGCCTTACATGCACAAGCCTGGATCTTCCAGGCTTCGTGCTATCAGACGTTTCAAAGTTTTCGCGTGGCTGTCTTTTTTCACTGGATACCTGATATTCGATGCGCAGTCCTTACTGGTTGTTTCTCGTTTTGCTCTTGCTGCTGGCCGGTCTGCAGTACCGCCTGTGGGTGGGCAATGGCAGTCTGGCGCAGGTCGCCGAGCTGAAGCAGCAGATTGCTGATCAGCACGCCGAGAACGAAGGCCTGCTGGAGCGCAATCGGGTGATGGACGCTGAAGTCAGCGAATTGAAAAAAGGCATGGAGACCGTTGAAGAGCGGGCTCGCCATGAGCTGGGCATGGTCAAGGACGGTGAAACCCTTTACCAGCTCGCGCAATGATCGATTCCCTGCCGGCCTTCTGGGCCGTGATTCCTGCCGCGGGCGTCGGTGCCCGAATGGCCGCGGACCGTCCCAAGCAATACCTGCAACTGGGCGGACGCACAATTCTCGAACACAGCCTCGGCTGTTTCCTTGATCACCCGAGCCTCAAGGGCCTGGTGGTCAGTCTGGCGGTTGATGATCCTTATTGGCCAAACCTGGCCTGCGCCAGCGACTCGCGGATTCAGCGGGTCGAGGGCGGCGCCGAGCGTTCCGGGTCGGTGCTCAACGCCTTGCTGCATCTGCATGCGCAAGGTGCCGATGACGATGACTGGGTGCTGGTACACGATGCGGCCCGACCTAACCTGAGCCGTGACGATCTCGACAAACTGCTGGCTGAACTGGCGGATGATGCCGTCGGCGGTCTGCTGGCCGTGCCGGCGCGCGATACCCTGAAGCGGATCGACAAGCACGGTCGTGTGCTTGAAACCGTGGATCGCAGCGTGATCTGGCAAGCCTACACGCCGCAGATGTTCCGCCTCGGCGCGTTGCATCGGGCGTTGGCTGACAGTCTGGTGGCAGACGCGGTGATTACCGATGAAGCCTCGGCGATGGAGTGGGCCGGTCTGGCACCGCGCCTGATCGAAGGGCGGGCGGACAACCTCAAGGTGACCCGGCCGGAAGATCTGGAGTGGTTGCGCCAGCGTTGGGCCAATCGCCGCTGAGTGCTGTGTTGCCTGTTCTGCCGCCTTCGCGAGCAAGCTCGCTCCCACATTTGATTCGCGCCTGACACCCAATCTGCATCCACTGCGGATCCCCTGTGGGAGCGGGCTTGCTCGCGAAGGCGTCCGCACAGACAACCCATTCAATCAGCTCCGATACTCCGGCCGCTCGGCCAACCCTTCCTTCAAGAAATCCACCAACTTGCGCACCTTCGGCGACAAATGCCGCTGCTGCGGATACAAGGCCCACACCGCCGTATTCGGCGGCTGATGCGCCTCCAGCAGCGAAATCAACGCGCCACTGTGCAAATGTTCGAGCACGTAATAGTCCGGCAACTGACACAGGCCGACCCCTTGCAGCGCCGCATCCAGCACCGCTTGCCCACTATTGCAGCGCCAGTTTCCCTGTACGCGCTGGGAAAATTCCCGGCCGTTCTGTTCCAGTTGCCACAGATCCGAACTGCCGATCAGGCAATTGTGCCGACTCAGTTCCGACAAGCTGTGTGGGCGGCCATATCGTTCCACGTAGGACGGAGACGCGCACAGGTACATGCGCCGTGGCGCCAGCCGCGTGGCGACCAGTCGTGAATCCTGCAGCCGGCCCAGACGGATCGCCAGATCCAGTCCCTCATGCACCAGATCGAGTTGACGGTTGCTCAGCTCGATGTCGACGCGCAGTTGCGGGTATTGCCCCATGAACCGCGTCACCAGCGGCACGATAAACCGTTCGCCATAGGCCACGGCGCAGGTCATGCGCAGCATGCCTTTTGGTTCGCTGGTCAGGTCGCCGACCGCGCGCAGGGCTTCTTCGCGACCGTCCTGCAGACGCTGGCAATGCTGCAGAAAGGTCTGTCCAGCTTCGGTCAGGGTCACGCGACGGGTGCTCCGATAGAGCAGGCGTGTCTGCAATCGATCCTCCAGCCGTACGATTTGTCGACTGATGTGTGAGGAAGAAACCCCAAGGCGTTCGGCCGCAGCGGTGAATTGGCTGCATTCGGCGACGGCGACGAACTCGTCGATACCTTCCCAACGGTTTTCGGACATCTGATTATCCCTGTGCAGCAATAATATTTTGCATTTGTCCTGATTATTAATCAGATGGCGCTGAACTACACTGCCGGTCTGGTTTTTTATTCAATGGATTCACTGGAGATTCAGCATGATCAAGTCGCGCGCCGCCGTTGCCTTCGAGGCCAAGAAGCCGCTGGAAATCGTAGAAGTCGATGTCGCCATGCCCAAAGCCGGTGAAGTGTTGCTGCGCGTGGTGGCTTCCGGGGTTTGCCACACCGATGCCTACACCTTGTCTGGTGCGGATCCGGAAGGGATCTTCCCGTCGATCCTCGGCCACGAAGGTGGGGCGATCGTTGAAGCCATTGGCGAGGGCGTAACCTCGGTCGCCGTCGGTGACCACGTGATTCCGCTGTACACCCCGGAATGCGGCCAGTGCAAATTCTGCAAGTCGGGCAAGACCAACCTGTGTCAGGCGATTCGTGCTACTCAGGGCAAAGGTCTGATGCCGGACGGCACTTCGCGCTTTTCCTACAAGGGCGAAACGATTTTCCACTACATGGGCACTTCGACCTTCTCCGAGTACACCGTACTGCCGGAAATCTCCGTGGCGAAAATCGCCAAGGATGCGCCGCTGGAAAAGGTTTGCCTGCTCGGTTGCGGCGTGACCACCGGTATCGGTGCAGTGCTCAACACCGCCAAGGTCAAGCCAGGTGACACCGTGGCGATCTTCGGTCTGGGCGGCATCGGCCTGTCAGCCGTGATTGGTGCAGTGAAGGCCAAGGCCGCACGCATCATCGCCATCGACATCAACCCGGCCAAGTTCGAAATCGCCAGGCAGTTGGGCGCTACCGATTGCGTCAACCCGAAAGACTTCGATCGTCCGATCCAGGAAGTGATCGTCGACATGACCGATGGCGGCGTCGATTTCTCCTTCGAGTGCATTGGCAACGTGCAACTGATGCGCGCTGCGCTGGAGTGCTGCCACAAGGGCTGGGGCGAATCGGTAATCATCGGTGTTGCCGGTGCCGGCCAGGAAATTTCGACCCGTCCGTTCCAGCTGGTGACCGGTCGCGTCTGGCGTGGCTCCGCGTTCGGCGGTGTGCGTGGCCGTACCGAGCTGCCAAGCTACGTCGACATGGCGCAGACCGGCGAGATTCCGCTGGATACTTTCATTACCCACACCATGGGCCTGGAAGATATCAACAAGGCGTTTGACCTGATGCACGAAGGCAAGAGCATTCGTACCGTCATTCATTTCTGATCAATCGCGACGCCCCGGCTACAGACCTTGAAGGGGGGTAGCCGGGACCGCGTAGGAGTCTTTACATGAGTCTGGAAAACATCTCTTGTCAGAAAAGTTTCGGCGGCTGGCACAAGCGTTATCGCCATCGCTCCGACGTGCTTGGCTGCGACATGGTGTTCGCCGTGTACCTGCCGCCGCAAGCGGAGCAGGGCGGCAAGTTGCCGGTGCTGTACTGGCTGTCGGGTCTGACCTGCACCGACGAGAACTTCATGCAGAAGGCCGGGGCGATGCGCATGGCGGCCGAACTCGGCCTGATCATCGTCGCACCGGACACCAGTCCGCGTGGCCCGGACGTGCCGGGTGATCCGGATGGCGCCTGGGATTTTGGTCTCGGCGCCGGGTTCTACCTGAATGCCACGCAGGAACCATGGTCGCGCCACTATCGGATGCATGACTATGTCGTGCAGGAATTGCCTTCACTGGTTGAAGCGCATTTCCCTGCGTCAGACAAACGCAGCATCAGCGGCCACTCCATGGGCGGTCACGGTGCACTGGTCTGCGCGCTGCGCAACCCGGGGCGTTACCAGTCGGTGTCGGCGTTCTCGCCAATCAACAATCCGATGGATTGCCCGTGGGGACAGAAAGCATTCTCCCGCTATTTGGGCGAAGACCGTTCCAAGTGGAAAGAATGGGATGCCTGCGCGCTGATCGCTGAAGCTGACGAGAAACTGCCGTTGCTGGTCGATCAGGGTGATCGCGATGACTTCCTCGCCACCCAGCTCAAACCCGAAGCCCTGCAACAAGCTGCAAAACAAGCGGGTCATCCGCTGACATTGCGCCTGCAACCGGGCTACGACCACAGCTATTTCTTCATCTCAAGCTTCATTGACGACCACTTGCAGCATCACGCACAAGCCCTGCGCGGTTAATGCAGGTAGAATCACGCCCTGACAAAAATCGGGGCGTTTTTTTATGCGTATTGGCCACGGCTACGATGTTCACCGTTTCGCTGAAGGCGATTTCATTACTCTGGGCGGCGTGCGCATTGCACACGGCTTCGGGCTGCTCGCTCACTCCGACGGTGACGTTCTGCTGCACGCCTTGAGCGATGCCTTGCTCGGCGCGGCCGCGCTGGGGGATATCGGCAAACACTTTCCGGATACCGACCCGCAATTCAAGGGTGCCGACAGCCGCGCGCTGCTGCGGCACGTGGTCGCGCTGATCCACGGCAAAGGCTGGAAAGTCGGCAACGTCGACAACACCATCGTCGCTCAGGCGCCGAAGATGGCCCCGCATATCGAATCGATGCGCGCGTTGATCGCCGCCGATCTGCAAGTTGAACTGGATCAAGTGAACGTGAAAGCTACCACCACCGAAAAGCTCGGCTTTGTCGGTCGCGAAGAAGGCATCGCCGTGCATTCCGTTGCCTTGTTGCTGCGCGCATGAACGAACTGCAATTGCTCGGCCCGCGGGCCTATGGCGAACCGCTCGGCACTGCGGTTCTGAAAGCCATCGCCGAAGATTTCCAGGTCGATGAAGTGCTCGACATCCCGTTCAGCGGCGATGGTGAGCACCTGTGGATCTGGGTCGAAAAACGTGGCCTGAACACCGAAGAAGCAGCGCGGCGAATCGCCAAGGCCGCCGGCGTGCCGTTGCGCACCGTCAGTTATGCCGGGCTCAAGGATCGCCAGGCGCTGACCCGCCAGTGGTTCAGCGTGCAACTGCCGGGCAAGGCTGACCCGGATCTGTCGGCGGCGGAAAACGACACGCTGAAGATCCTCAAAACCACGCGGCACAAGCGCAAGCTGCAACGCGGCGCGCATTCGGCCAACGGCTTCACCTTGCGCCTGACTCAGTTTGCCGGCGACAAGGACGCAGTCGAACAGCGTCTGCAACTGATCGCCAAGCAAGGCATTCCCAATTATTTCGGCGCCCAGCGTTTCGGCCATGACGGCGGCAACGTCGTTGATGCGCGTGCCTGGGCGGCGCGCAAGGCTCTACCGGAGCAGCGCAATGTGCGCTCGCGGCTGCTATCGACGGCGCGCAGTTTTCTGTTCAATCAGGTACTGGCGGCGCGGGTGGCCGATGGCACCTGGCAGCAGGCACAGGTCGGCGATCTGCTGGCGTTCACCGACAGCCGCAGTTTCTTCCCGGCGGGTGTTGCCGAATGCAGCGATCCGCGCCTGGCGATTCTCGACCTGCACCCGACCGGTCCGCAGTGGGGCGAAGGTGACTCACCTGCCGCTGGCGCTGTCCATGATCTGGAGCAGGGGATTGCCGAGCGTGAGGCGGATCTGCGCGATTGGTTGATCAATGCCGGAATGAGCCACGAACGTCGCATCCTGCGGCTGCCCATTGGCGGGTTGTCGTGGCATTATCCCCAGCCTGACATTCTGCAACTGGAATTCGTCCTCCCGGCCGGATGCTTCGCCACCGTATTGGTGCGCGAACTCGTTGATCTGGTGCCGGTGGGGCAGACGGACAGCCCATGCGTATTCTGATTTCTAACGACGATGGGGTAACCGCACCCGGTCTCGCCGCGCTTTATGCTGCGCTGGCGGATTACACCGAGTGCGTGGTTATCGCCCCGGAGCAGGACAAAAGCGGCGCCAGCAGTTCGCTGACGCTCGACCGTCCGTTGCACCCGCAATACCTGGCCAACGGTTTCATCAGCCTCAACGGTACCCCGACCGACTGCGTGCACCTTGGCCTCAACGGCCTGCTGGAGCGCGAGCCGGACATGGTGGTTTCCGGAATCAACCTTGGTGCCAATCTGGGCGATGACGTGCTGTACTCCGGCACCGTGGCGGCTGCCCTCGAAGGGCGCTTTCTCGAGCGCCCTTCGTTCGCCTTCTCGCTGTGTTCGCGGCAAGTGGACAATCTGGCGACAGCAACACATTTCGCGCGCAAACTGGTCGAAGCCCACGCCGGGCTGGACCTGCCGCCGCGCACGGTGTTGAACGTGAACATTCCCAATCTGCCGATCGACCATATTCGCGGCATTCAGCTGACCCGTCTGGGCCATCGCGCCCGCGCGGCAGCGCCGATGAAAGTGGTCGACCCGCGTGGCAAGGCCGGTTACTGGATTGCCGCTGCCGGCGACGCCGAAGACGGCGGCCCGGGCACCGACTTTCATGCGGTGATGCAGGGTTATGTGTCGATCACGCCATTGCAGCTCGACCGCACCTTCAATGATGCCTTCAGAAGTCTCGATGGCTGGCTGGAGGGACTGCGCTGATGGCTCGTGAACACGAAGACAGGCTGCGCAGCGGCATCGGCATGACGTCGCAACGCACCCGTGAACGTCTGATCCAGCGTCTATATGAAGAAGGCCTGTCCAACGCCAAGGTGCTGGAAGTGATCCGCCGTACGCCGCGTCATCTGTTTGTCGATGAAGCGCTGGCGCATCGCGCGTACGAAGACACCGCACTGCCGATCGGCCACAACCAGACCATCTCCCAGCCTTATATGGTGGCGCGCATGAGCGAACTGCTGCTGGAGGCGGGGCCGCTGGACAAGGTGCTGGAGATCGGTACCGGTTCGGGCTATCAGACCGCCGTGCTGTCGCAACTGGTTGAGCGGGTATTCTCGGTCGAGCGCATCAAGGTCCTGCAGGATCGGGCCAAGGAGCGCCTGGTTGAACTCAACCTGCGCAACGTGGTGTTCCGGTGGGGCGATGGCTGGGAAGGCTGGCCGGCGCTGGCGCCATATAACGGCATCATCGTCACCGCGGTCGCGACCGATGTACCGCAGGCCTTGCTCGATCAACTGGCACCGGGTGGGCGGATGGTGATTCCGGTCGGCTCGGGGGAAGTGCAGCAACTGATGCTGATCGTGCGCGAAGAACACGGCTTTTCCCGTCACGTTCTGGGGGCGGTGCGCTTCGTGCCGTTGCTCAATGGCCCGCTGGCCTGAGCATTTGTTTGCGGGCGCTGAATTCCTTGCGCTGGCCTGTGTCTTACACCGGCAGCGATGGTTTAAACGCGACGAAATATCCACGGGCAAACGTGTGCGTGTCGCGTTTTCGCATCTTTAACGGTAAAGCCTGTTCAGCCCGTTATACTTGCGACACTACTTGCCGCGATTCGGCATTCCACATATTTCAGCCACCACAAAGGGAGCGGCGGGTGAGTCTCACAGTCATTGCGCAGCGTATGGGTAACACGAGCTTTCAGCGCCTGGTGACTGGCCTTGTATTGAGCACCTTGCTGGTCGGTTGCTCCAGCACCAAATCGGGCAATGTGCGGGTGGTCGATCGCAACAGTGCAGCGGCTCAGCGTCCTGCCGTCACGACCGGGCAGTATGTAGTCCGTCCGGGTGATACGCTGTTTTCCATCGCTTTTCGCTACGGCTGGGACTACAAAGCCCTCGCGGCCCGGAACAATATTCCTACGCCGTATACGATCCACCCGGGTCAGACAATTCGCTTCGACGGTCGCACCGGTTCAACGCCGACGGCAGTGGTGAGCAACAGCAGTTCCTCACCATCGTCTTCAAGCAAAACCACGGTAATCCGGCGTCAGGCGAATGGCACCACGACCACCACGGTGACCGGCTCCAAGGCAGGTTCTGCGGGGGCTGCACCGTCCGTCGCGAACAAATCGACCCCGGCTCCGATGCCTCCACCGGGCCCGGCCCCGACCGGCTGGGGATGGCCATCTAATGGCATTCTGATTGGAAAATTCTCTTCAAACGGTAGTTTGAATAAAGGAATTGATATCGCCGGAGATTTGGGACAGCCTGTTTTAGCTGCGTCTGATGGGACGGTGGTTTACGCCGGGAGTGGCTTAAGGGGCTACGGCGAATTAGTCATCATCAAACACAGCGAAACCTACGTCAGTGCCTACGGACATAACCGCAGGCTGTTGGTACGGGAGGGGCAGCAGGTCAAGGTCGGACAGACAATTGCCGAAATGGGGTCAACGGGTACAGACCGGGTGAAACTGCATTTTGAGATTCGCCGACAAGGTAAGCCAGTAGATCCGCTGCAGTTCCTGCCCAGACGTTGATTTGAGGCCAGCCTGTTCCGTCGCGTAGAGGGGACAGGCTCCAGCGCTGCCAAGGATAAAGGCGTCGCTTGAGCTTGGGGTCGAACTCACCAAAGGACTATAACAATGGCTCTCAGTAAAGAAGTGCCGGAGTTTGACATCGACGATGAGGTTCTCCTTATGGAGGCCGGCATCGATTCGGATTCGATGTCGAATGATGAAGGGGCTGCTCCACCTTCCGTTCGTTCCAGATCCAAACACTCCGCTTCACTTAAACAACACAAGTACATCGATTACACCCGGGCACTCGATGCCACGCAGCTGTATCTCAACGAAATCGGCTTTTCTCCACTGCTCTCCCCCGAGGAAGAAGTTCATTTTGCGCGTCTGTCGCAAAGTGGCGATCCGGCGGGGCGCAAGCGCATGATTGAAAGTAACCTGCGGCTGGTCGTGAAGATCGCCCGGCGTTACGTCAATCGGGGGCTGTCGCTGCTGGATCTGATCGAAGAGGGCAACCTCGGCTTGATCCGCGCAGTGGAAAAGTTCGATCCCGAGCGCGGCTTCCGCTTCTCGACTTACGCCACCTGGTGGATTCGTCAGACCATCGAGCGTGCGATCATGAATCAGACCCGGACCATCCGGTTGCCGATCCATGTGGTCAAGGAGCTCAACGTGTACCTGCGGGCCGCACGAGAGCTGACGCAAAAGCTCGATCACGAACCCTCACCCGAAGAAATCGCCAACCTGCTGGAAAAACCGGTGGGCGAGGTCAAGCGCATGCTCGGCCTGAACGAGCGGGTTTCTTCGGTCGACGTCTCGCTGGGTCCGGATTCGGATAAAACCCTGCTGGACACCCTGACGGATGACCGTCCGACCGATCCATGCGAACTGCTGCAGGACGACGACCTGTCGCAGAGCATCGATCAATGGCTCTCGGAACTGACCGACAAGCAGCGCGAGGTGGTCGTACGCCGCTTCGGCCTGCGCGGCCATGAGAGCAGCACGCTGGAAGACGTAGGCCTGGAGATCGGCCTGACCCGGGAGCGGGTGCGGCAGATCCAGGTTGAGGGCCTCAAGCGCCTTCGCGAAATCCTTGAGAAGAATGGCCTGTCGAGCGAGTCGCTGTTTCAGTAAGCGCCTCTGACGCCTGCCCATAAAAAGCCCCGACTGGTTCGGGGCTTTTTTATTGCTCGGATCTTGGCTGAATACTGTCTGTGGCGAGGGAGCTTGCTCCCGCCGGGTTGCGCAGCAACCCCAAATATTCATGAGCGCTGCGCGCTCAAGCGGGAGCAAGCTCCCTCGCCACAACGTTCACTGCCGGACATACGGTTAGCATTTCCATCGTTTGTAGTCTCGCGGTGTAAGCCTAGGCTTACTCTTTCGTAAGCGTTCCCTATTTTTGCAGGACGGCAGACGTCGACTGCTGCCGAGAGTCTTATTTAACCAATTGATTTATATGCTTATTTTTTAATATGAAGTGCTTATTACAGCGACTTTCACCCCGCCGGGCCGATTGCTCTCGGCAGGGAACTCTCTAGTATCAGCACTGTGTCGACGGACAGACACGCCCTTCAAGGAAGAGGGGAACGGACATCGCAGGACGCGATTCATCAGGACGATGAAAAGGAATACAGGGAATAGGGAAAAAATGTGGGCGGGTCAAACCGCCCCTTTTTTTGCCTGTAGAAAAGTATAATCCGAAAAAGCAAAAAGGCCCGCAAGGGGCCTTTTGGTAACGCGCGACAGATCAGCGTTCGAGGTCTTTGATCTTGCCTTTGACGCCATCCCACTCTTCGGCATCCGGCAGCGATTCTTTCTTCTCGGTGATGTTCGGCCAGATTTCAGCCAATTCAACGTTGAGTTGAATGAACTCCTGCATATCCTCTGGAACTTCGTCCTCAGAGAAAATGGCCACGGCCGGGCATTCCGGTTCGCACAGGGCGCAGTCGATGCACTCGTCCGGGTGAATTACCAGGAAGTTCGGGCCTTCGTAAAAGCAGTCCACCGGACAGACTTCTACGCAGTCGGTGTACTTGCACTTGATGCAGTTGTCGGTGACGACGAAGGTCATTTCTAATTTTCTCCTCAGGCGGCGGCAGCGTAGCCCCTTCACGGTTGGGGTCGCCAGGTTCGGGAGCGATGTCTGCCAGCCAGGCTATTAGCCGGCAGCATCCCAAACCGCGCGAGATTCTAACAGCTTGAAGCCGTTTGCGTTATATCCGGTTCTTCGCTGCTTAGATCCGGTTCTTAAGTGCATATAACAATTCGAGCGCTCGACGCGGGGTCAGGTCGTCGAGGTCCACTTTCGCCAGCTCATCGAGCACTGGATGCGGCAGGCTGGCAAACATGTCGCTCTGCTGCGGAACGACCGGTTTGCCTTTGACGGCAGGCTTGGGCGCTTCATGCGGCAACGCGGTGTCTTCCAGTCGGCTCAGGTGCTCACGGGCACGCACGATCACTTCACTCGGCACGCCGGCCAGTTGCGCCACCGCCAGGCCGTAGCTCTGGCTGGCAGGCCCTGGCAACACATGGTGCAGGAACACGATGCGCTCGTTGTGCTCGGTGGCATTCAGATGCACGTTAGCCACCAACGGCTCGGCTTCCGGCAGCACGGTCAGTTCGAAGTAGTGCGTGGCAAATAGAGTATAGGCACGCAGATGCGCCAGACGCTCGGCGGCGGCCCATGCCAGGGACAGACCATCGAAGGTGCTGGTACCACGGCCGACTTCGTCCATCAGTACCAGGCTGCGTTCGGTGGCGTTGTGCAGGATGTTGGCGGTTTCGCTCATCTCGACCATGAAGGTCGACCGACCGCCGGCCAGGTCATCGCTGGAACCGATCCGGGTGAAGATCCGGTCCACCAGCGACAGTTCGCAACTGGCCGCCGGCACGAAGCTGCCGATATGCGCCAACAGTACGATTAACGCGGTTTGGCGCATGTAGGTGGATTTACCGCCCATGTTCGGGCCGGTGATTACCAGCATCCGGGTGTTGTCATCCAGGCTCAGGTCGTTGGCCACGAACGGCGTAGTCAGCACCTGCTCGACTACCGGGTGACGGCCCTGGGTGATGCGCATGCATGGCTCGCTGACGAAGCGCGGGCAGTTCAGATCAAGGTTCAGCGCACGCTCGGCAAGGTTGCTCAGCACATCCAGCTCGGCCAATGCGCCGGCAGTGTCCTGCAACGGTGGCAACTGGCTGATCAGGTCTTCCAGCAGCGCCTCGTAGAGCATTTTCTCGCGAGCGAGGGCACGGCTCTTGGCCGACAGCGCCTTGTCTTCGAATTCTTTCAGCTCCGGTGTGATGAAGCGTTCGGCGCCCTTCAGGGTCTGGCGACGGATGTAGTCAGCCGGGGCGGATTCCGCCTGCTTGCTCGGCAGTTCGATGAAGTAGCCGTGAATGCGGTTGTAACCGACTTTCAGGTTGGCCAGACCGGTGCGGGCCTTTTCCCGGGCTTCCAGATCGATGAGGAACTGGCCGGCGTTTTCGCTCAGCGATTGCAACTCGTCGAGTTCGCTGTCGTAACCGGTTTTCAGCACGCCGCCGTCGCGGATCACCGCTGGCGGGTTGTCGATGATGGCTTTTTCCAGCAGCGCCGCCAGTTCCGGGTAGGTGCTGGTGGTGGTCGCCAGGCGTTGCATGTGCGGTGCTTCGAGGTCGGTCATTGCCACTTGCAGTTGCGGCAGGGCACCAAGAGCATCGCGCAGGCGAGCGAGGTCACGGGGACGCGCGTTGCGCAGGCCGATCCGCGCCAGAATCCGCTCGATGTCGCCGATTTCCTTGAGCTGCGGCTGCAGCTTTTCGAAGCGGTAGCCGTCGAGCAGGCAAGTGATCGAGGTCTGCCGCGCCAGCAGCACGGTCAGATCGCGCAGCGGACGGTTCAGCCAGCGGGTCAGCAATCGGCTGCCCATTGCGGTCTGGCAGCGATCAACCACCGATTGCAGGGTGTTGTCGCGGCCGCCGGCCAGGTTGGTATCCAGTTCCAGGTTACGGCGGCTCGCACCGTCGAGCACTACGGTGTCGTCCAGACGCTCATGACGCAGGCTGCGCAGATGGGGCAGGGCGGTGCGCTGGGTTTCCTTGGCATAGGCCAGCAGGCAACCGGCGGCGCCGATGGCCAGGGTCAGGGTTTCGCAACCGAAACCTTTGAGATCTTGCGTGGAAAACTGCTGGCAGAGACTTTTCAGCGCCGAATCACGTTCGAAATCCCACGGCGCGCGGCGACGCACGCCCCGGCGTTTTTCCGCCGGCAGGTCTTTCGGCCAGTCGTCCGGAATCAGCAGCTCCACCGGGTTGACCCGCTCCAGCTCCGCCAGCAGGTTTTCCCAGCCCTTGATCTCCAGCACAGTGAAGTTGCCGCTGGTGATGTCCAGCACCGCCAGACCGAACAGACGCTCGTCGCCCAGAACGGCGGCGATCAGGTTGTCGCGGCGTTCATCGAGCAGCGCTTCGTCGCTGACCGTACCCGGGGTGATGATGCGCACCACCTGACGTTCCACCGGGCCCTTGCTGGTGGCCGGATCGCCGACCTGCTCGCAGATCACCACCGACTCGCCGAGCTTGACCAGTTTCGCCAGGTAACCTTCCGCCGCGTGGTACGGAATCCCGCACATCGGAATCGCCTGCCCCGCCGACTGACCACGTGCGGTCAGGGTGATGTCGAGCAACTTGGCAGCCTTCTTCGCGTCTTCATAGAAGATCTCGTAGAAGTCGCCCATGCGATAGAACATCAGCTGATCCGGGTGCTGGTTCTTCAGGCGCCAGTACTGCTGCATCATCGGGGTGTGGGAGGACAGGTCGGAGACGGCTTTATTCATCGGATTGTCAGGTAACTCGTTAAATGATGTAGGGCAAAAGCGAGGGCAACCGCCGGGCTTTTCCGCGATGGGCGCAAGGTTACCATGGGCGGTCGGCTCGACGCAGGCATGACGACCCGCTGACACTTTCTGCGTTTATTTGTGATATATGCACGATTTATGCAAATCAGCATTTGTCTTCGGAAAAAACTTCAAGCACTATGCGCGTTATGCAAAAACGCAACGTATCCTCCGTCTTAAGAGCACTGCTCGACCAGCACGGGATCTCCCCCACGGAGCTCCACCGTCGCACCGGCGTGCCTCAATCAACGCTCTCGCGGATTCTCAGCGGGAAGATCGTCGATCCTTCGGATAAACACATTTCGAAGATTGCCGAATACTTCAATGTGAGCACCGATCAATTGCGTGGCCGCGCCGACGTCGCGACCGCGACCGGTGGCGCGCGCGATGACGTGCATGCGGAACTCAAGGACATAAGCCTGTGGGACGACGATACCCCTGTCGATGACGACGAGGTGTCGGTGCCCTTTCTTCGCGAGGTTGAATTGGCTGCTGGATCAGGAAGATTCGTCATCGAAGAGAGCGAACGCTCTAGCCTGCGCTTCGGCAAACGCAGCCTGCGCCATAACGGTGTGCAGTTCGACCAGGCCAAATGCGTCACAGTGCGCGGTAACAGCATGATGCCGGTGTTGCGTGACGGCGCCACTGTCGGTGTGAATGCGGGCAAGTGCGGGATCGGCGACATCATTGATGGTGATCTGTACGCGATCAACCACAACGGTCAATTGCGCGTGAAGCAACTCTACCGTCTGCCGACCGGTATCCGCCTGCGTAGTTTCAACCGTGATGAGCATCCGGACGAGGACTACAGCTTTCAGGACATGCAGGAAGAGCAGATCGTCATCCTCGGTCACGTCTTCTGGTGGGGCATGTACGCCCGATAGATTTCACCGGTCATAGAAAACCCGCCTCCTGGCGGGTTTTTTTTCGCCTGAACAAAACCCTCGACGCCTTGATTTATGCGGGCTGCATGCGCCCGTGCATTTCTTGCGCATAAATAAATGCATTTATGCATTGACTGTATATGCATCCATGCATATTCTTGCCACCAAGCCGCTCGACAAAGCGGCTGGCAACAACAGCTCTTTAGTTCCACAAGAACAGGCAGCGATGAACCGGCCTCAACGGTTCAGAGGGTTGGCAACTGACCCGGGTGTGCAGCGTAAAGCACCAAGAGCAGTTATCCGGCGGGCAGGGACCGCGGTCGGAAAAACAATTTGAATGGACTCGTACCGCGCCAGTAGCGCCGAAAAGTCAGCTTCCTTCTCGGATACAGGATTTGAAGGAAGGCGAAGGAGCGCATTACTGAAAAGCCCGGCCTCAGCGCCGGGCTTTTTGGAATGCCTACCTGAAGAGACATCGCTTGAACCCAACACACAACACTCATCAACTGGAACCAGGAGGCGTGACATGACAAACGAGCAACAAGCGTTGGCGGACATGCCGATCTGGCTGGTCATCCTCCTCGCCGTGGTGGGCGGGGTGTCCGGCGAAATGTGGCGCGCCGACAAGGAGGGCGCTCGTGGCTGGTCATTGCTGCGGCGTCTGGCCCTGCGCTCCGGCGCCTGCATGATCTGCGGCGTGTCGGCGATCATGCTGCTTTACGCCGCCGGGCTGTCGATCTGGGCGGCCGGCGCCTTCGGTTGCCTCACTGCCATGGCCGGGGCCGATGTGGCCATCGGTCTGTACGAACGCTGGGCCGCCAAGCGCATCGGCGTCTGCGAAGTTCCCCCGCCGCGCGATCCACAGTAACCCTTCACTTTCCTGCCTCGCTGCAACTGATGCGGCGGGGCTGCGCGTGGACAATTGAAAAGGAGGTCATGCATGCCCGCACCGATCCAGCAGCCTTCGCAGCTGTTCACGGCGATGGCGACAACCTTGCGCAACAGCGCCGGCCCGAATCTGCAGGTTGGCAATCACGACGACTTCACAACACCCGGTGCCCAGGCCTGGGCATTGATCGACTTTGATCGCAATGCACAGGGAGTGCGCTCCGCTGATGGGCGCATTGCTCATGTCATGAGGGTGTCGCTGCAAGTCATTCCGGCACTGTCCGCCAGTGCCTTTGCCGCCTGCGATCTGATCGCCGTACTGAAAAACCTGATCACCGACAACCGTTGGGGCCTGCCCGGCGCTCAATGTGATCTGCCGATGAACATTGATGGTTTGCCGTCAGTGCTCACACGCGCCGATCAGCAATACAAGGCATGGACGCTGACCTTCACCCAGACCCTCTATCTCGGTCCGACCTTGCTCGACGACCCGCTCGGCACGCCGAAATTCGCCCGTACCTGGGAAGTCAGCGACATCGACGACCCCGACCAATACACCGCGTTGGAGGCTTGATCGATGTTCGACGCATTACTGCGCATGCAACTGGGGCCGATCATCGAGCGGCTGGCGGAGATGGAAGCGGAGCTCGATGACCTGCATCGCCGCGCCGAGAGTTTCTGTCGCATCGGCGTCTGTCAGACAGTCGATGCTGCGAGCAACACTTGTCAGGTCAGCCACGGTGGACTGCTGACGCCTGCCATCAAGTTCTTCAACCCGAGCGCCGGAGCGCAGAGCGAATCGCGGATTCCGAGCGTGGGCGAACAGTGTCTGCTGTTCAACTACGGCAGCGGTGAAAGCGGCGCACAAAGCGTGGCGTTGTTCGGTTTGAACAGTGACCGCTTTCCACCGACGGCAACGGTACCGACGCTGACGCGCCGGGTGCATGTCGACGGCACTGAAAGCGGCTACGACGACGCCACGCACACCCTGCATTGGCAAAACGGCCCGGCCGCATTCAGTGGCTCTCGCGAATCGCTCGCACTGAGCATCGGCCCGGCGGAACTGACGATGACGCCACAGCTGATCAGCCTGCAACTGGGCGGCGTCGGCCTGATCATCGACGCCTCGGGCGTGCACTTCAGCGGCCCGTTGGTGGATCACCAGGGCCGCGTCATCAGCCCCTGAATCAAGAGCTCCCCATGATCGGAATCGATAGAGACAGCGGGGCCACGGTCGATGACTGGCTGCAGTTTGTGCAGCGCGCGACCCGGGCTCTGACTACGCCGCTGGGCACCCGGCAAAAAAGGCCCCTTTATGGCTCGCTGATCCCCACGCTGCTGGGGCAGAACCTCGGTGATGACGTTCTGCTCTTGGCCCAGAGCCATGCGGCTCAGGCGTTCTACAACACGCAGAACGGGATCAGTGATTTTCAGCCGAGCGTGATCGTCGCCAGCCGTCACGGCGCCGGCCTGCTGCTGCGTTTCGCCGGCACTTGGAAAAACCGTCAACAGACATTCGAGGTCGTGACATGAGCATGTTGATCCCCGGCCAGAACCAATTGGCCGAACCGGCGCTGATCACTGTCGACGCCTTCGAAGACTTGCTCGCCGAGTTCAAAACTTTCGTCGTCGAGTACGTTGGCGCCCGAGCGCCGGACAGCGCGGCGAAACTCAAGACCAGCCTGGAAAACGAGAGCGAATTGCTGACCCTGGCGCTCGAAGCTTTTTGCGTGCGCCTGCAAACCCACGAACGCAAATACAACGCCCGCATCAAGCAGATGCTGGCGTGGTGGGCCACTGGCAGCAACCTCGACGCACGCCTGGCGGACATGGGGCTGGAGCGACAGTTGCTCGATGCGGGTGACCCGGCAGCCTTCCCGCCAGTACCACCGATTTATGAAAGCGACGACGACGCCCGGTTGCGCTACTACCTGGCACCGCACGCCCCGGCAGCGGGCTCGCGAATGCAGTATCGCCGCGAGGTATTCACCCTCGGTGAACGGCCAACGGTGAAGGTCGAATCCAGCGATGGCGGTGTGGTGAACGTCACCTACACCTTCAACCCGGACGGCTTGGCGGCACAGGTCAAGGACGGCAATGGTCGGCGCACTGCGCCGGGCGAAGTGCAGGTCACGGTGTTGTCGCGAGACGGCGATGGCACGCCATCCGCCGCATTGCTCGATGGCGTGCGTCAGCACTTCGCCCGCCCTGATGTGCGACCGGAAACCGACCTGGTCACGGTCAAGGCTGCGGACATTCAACGCTACAAAATCCGTGTCGTGGCGAAGATCAATTCCGGCCCCGATTCGGGCCTGACCAAAGTCGCCGCGCAGCAACAATTGCAGGCCTACGCCGACAGTTGCCATCGCCTGGAAGGTCGGGTCGACCCGAGCTGGATCGACTACACGCTGCACAGCGCTGGTGCCGTGCAACTGCAGATTCTTGAACCGCTGGAGCCGATCATCACCAGCGCCTTCGAGGCGCCCTACTGCACGGCAGTCGAGGTCGAGGTGCTGACGCTATGAGTGAGCCAACGCATAGCCCGACGTTGCTGCCGTCCAACAGCTCTCCACTCGAACGTGGACTGGATCTGGGCTTCGGCGCACTGCTTGATCGCATCGCGCCGCCGTTTCCCGAGCTGATGAATCCGAGCGAAACGCCGGTCGCATTCCTGCCGTATCTGGCAGCGGATCGCGGTGTCGCCGAATGGAGCACCAGCGCACCGGAAGCGGAAAAGCGCCTGACCGTCGAACTGGCCTGGCCCACCGCGCGGCAGGCCGGCACTCGCAAGGCGTTGGAAAACGCAGCCAAGGGTTTGCAACTGCGCCCGGAAGTTCGCGCCTGGTACGAACAGACGCCTCCCGGCGTGCCTTACAGCTTCAGGGTGCGCGCTTTCAGCGATCAACCTTACAGCGCAGAAATCGACGCCCGTCTCGACCGACGCCTGGCGGATGCCAAGAGCGAACGGGACATCCTTTCGGTGACGGTTGGCTTGAGCGCGTTCGGCAGTCATTGCATCGCCGCTGCGACTTTCTGCGGTGAGTTGACGACGGTTTATCCGGTGTTCATCGAAGGGCTCGAAACCTCTGGCGAGGCGTTCATTTCCGCCGCGATGTACACCGTCGAAACATCCACTATTTATCCTCAGGGGGCCTGAATGGCTGACTATTACACCCTGCTCACCAACGCAGGGATTGCCTACGAAACGGCGTGCAAGGCTGCGGGCGTACCGATCAAGTTGACGCAGATTTCTGTCGGCGATGGCGGCGGCTCCGTCTACAACCCGGCTGCTACGGCCACGGCGCTGAAACGCGAAGTCTGGCGCGGGCCGCTCAATGCGCTGTTCCAGGACGAGAAGAACCCGAGCTGGCTACTCGCTGAAGTCACCATTCCGCCGGATGTTGGCGGTTGGTATGTGCGTGAGGCAGGGCTGTGGACTGATAGCGGGATTCTCTACGCCATCGTCAAATACCCGGAGTCGTTCAAACCGGTGCTGGCGACTTCGGGCTCGGGCAAAGAGTTCTACATTCGCTCGATTTTCGAGACCAGCAATGCGTCGCTGGTGACGTTGTTGATTGATGACACGGTGGTCAAAGCCACACGTGCGTGGGTGACAGGGTATGTGGCGGATGAGCTGGCGAAGCTTGATTCCAAGCAGTCTGTACGTGTTGCCACTACGAGCAATATCGCGCTGAAAGCTTCACAAACTATTGATGGTGTTGCAGTCGTTGCGGGAGACAGGGTGCTGGTTAAAAACCAGACATCATCGAAAGACAATGGACTGTACGTTGTTGCAAATGAATTCTGGGTTCGCACCAAAGATGCCGACTCGGATCTCAAAGTAACGCCAGGTCTTACCGTATCTATTGAGCAAGGCACCACTCAAGCCGACACGATCTGGCAGCTTGTTACCGATGCCCCTGTGCTCCTCGGCACCACTGCTTTGGTGTTTCAAAACATCACTTTCGGCTTTGCACCGCTGAGTTCTCCGGTGTTCTCCGGTATCCCGACAGCGCCCACGGCCAACGTTTTTAGTAATGATGATGTTCTGGCAACTACTAAATTTGTTCAGCGTGCGCTGGGTAGTTACGCCGGCCAGACAAACTATGAAGCAAACACCCAGTTGACTGTTGCCGACGTCGGGAAACTATCGATCTTCACCGCACCTGGTTTGACGGCGACACTTCCAGCCTGGGACAGCGTTCCTCCCGGGGGATTGGTTCATCTGACAAGCACTGGAGGGGTAACTGTCAAGACTCGGGCGGGGGAAACGTTTGGAGCAGTCAATACCACCAACTTGACCAGTGTTGTGCTTCAACCTGGCAATTTTGCAGTTTTCCGGCGTTTGTTGCTGGGTCCCGGCTGGAGTCTGGACTCGGGTGATACTGCGTTGAAATATTCGCCGATGTTTGCCACCAACGGGGCAGTAACCGGATATATGAAACACCCGGGTGGAGCAATTGAGCAATGGGGGATCGGAACGACCGATGCTGAGGGCTATGTTTACATCACCTATCCATTGGCGTTCCCTACGGCCATGCGCTCAATCAGTTGTCTTCATATGGGTTCCATGGGATTGATGAGCTGTGTTGTTTACAACTCTATCCAGAAGACCGGATGTACTCTTCGAGTTCAAAACGGCAGTAACGGGACTCTGGCCACTTGGGCAGTTTACTGGCGAGCAATAGGGGTTTGAGCATGACAGAGATTATTTTATTTAGCCCCAGCACATGCGGTGCTTACCTTCCTGACGTCCACGAACTCGATATTCCAGACGATGTGGTACCCGTATTCCTGCGTAATTGGGAGGCGCTGCTGAACGAGTTGGCAACAACACCAAAAAAAATCGGAGCGGGACCTGATGGTCAGCCAATTCTGGTCGAGCCTCCGCCGTTTGACAGAGCGACTTTGCAGTCCATAGGCCTCGAATGGCGCAACGCGCAGTTGGCATCAACCGATACTCTTGTTGCAAGGCATCGAGACGAATTGGAAGGAAGCGGCCTTACTACGCTAACTGCTGTGCAGTACTCCGATTTACAAATGTATCGGCAGCAGCTACGTCAGTGGCCGCAGAGGGAGGAATTTCCTTCGATTCAATATCGCCCCCAATTGCCTGATTGGTTGAGTGAAAGGACCTGATAGACGCCCCGCACCCCGGGGCGTTTTCTTTCCCGCAAAAAACAATTCAACACCCGCCAAAGCCCCTCCCCACGAGGGGCTTTCCCGTTTATGGAGAAACGAAAAATGGCAACCCGCCAAACCTACACCGTGCTCGTCCCATTCCCCACCGGCGGTGGGCACTGGTCGAGCGTCGGTCAAGACCTTGATCTGCTCGACGTCGAGGCCAGTGCGCTGCACAGCGCCGGTCGACTGGAACTGAAAACACCCTCCACCCAGGCCAAAAAGGCCGCTGCCAAGAAGGCTGACTAAACATGGCTGAGGTTTTGAACTTCGAGCACAACGGCATTACCGTCAATGCCACTGAATCCCCCGAGGCCATGGGTGGCCTGGGTGACAACGTCATCGGTCTGGTCGGCACCGCGCCGAAGGCTGATCCGCTGATTCCGCGTAACGCGCCGTTCCGCATCAACAGCTTCACCACTCACGCGCTGCTGGATCCGACCGGTTCGGAAGAGGGCACGCTGTACCACGCGGTTTACCAGATCCTCAAAGTGGTCAAGGTGCCGGTGTACGTGGTGATCGTCGAGGCGGGTGCGACCCCGGCCGACACTGTCAACGCGGTGATCGGCGGTGTTGAGCCAGCCACCGGCCGCAAACTCGGCCTGGCCGCACTGGGCAGCGTCCCGGAAGACCTGACCATCATCGGCGCGCCGGGCTTCACCGGCACCAAAGCGGTGGCCAGCGAGTTCGCCTCGTTCGGCAAGCGCATCAAGGCCCGTGTGGTACTGGACGGCAAGGACGCTTCGGTCGCTGATCAAGTGACTTACAGCCAGGAACTCGGCGGCGCTGATCTCGGTTTCGACCGTTGCCTGGTGGTGCACAACATGCCGGCGGTGTACTCGAAAGCGGCGAAGAAAAATGTGTTCCTCGCACCGTCCAGCCTGGCGATCGCCGCGCTGGCCAAGGTCAAGCAGTGGGAGAGCCCGGGCAACCAGGTGACCTACGCCGAAGACGTGTCCCGTGTTGTTGAGTACAACATTCTTGACACTTCCACCGAAGGCGATCTGCTCAACCGCTACGGCGTCAGCTATTACGCCCGCACCGTGCTCGGCGGCTTCTCGCTGCTCGGTAACCGCTCGATCACCGGCAAGTTCATCAGCTACGTCGGCCTCGAAGATGCGATCAGCCGCAAGCTGGTCAAGGCCGGCCAGAAAGCCATGGCCAAGAACCTGACCAAGTCGTTCATGGATCAGGAGGTCAAGCGCATCAACGACTGGCTGCAGACCCTGGTCGCCGACGAAACCATTCCTGGCGGCAGCGTGTACCTGCATCCGGAACTCAACAGCGTCGAGAAGTACAAGAACGGCACTTGGTACGTGGTCATCGACTACGGCCGCTACGCGCCGAACGAACACATGGTTTATCAACTCAACGCCCGCGATGAAATCATCGAGCAGTTCCTGGAGGACGTTCTCTAATGTTTACCAACCGCGTAAGACAGGCCATCGCGGCCACACTGCAAGGCCTGCCGTTGTCGGCGACTGTTGAAGAATTTACTCCGCCGAAGATCGAATTCGACGTGGAAGAAATGCGTGGCGGTCGTTTCATCGTCGAAGAAATGGCCAGGGGCGGCAAAGCGCTCAACGCCAAGCTGACCCTGCAAGGCCTGGGTGCCGAAGTCATGCTCGCACTGGGCGTGAAGCTGGGCGACGACATCCTGCTGAACGTGCGTGAGGCTGGTCAGGATCAGGACGGCAACACCTGGTTCACCTATCACACCGTCGGCGGCAAGCTGAAATCTCTTGAAGAAACCGCAGTGAAAATGGGCGAAAAACCCAAGACCAATCTGGAGCTGTCCTGCCGCACCTACAACCGCCTGGAAAACGGCGTACCGGTGATCGACATCGACGTGCGCACCCAGAAGTTCGTGCTCAACGGCGTCGACATCCTTGGTGATGCGCGCCGTGCGGTGCTGATGCCGTAACCCTCGGCATACCATAAACCCTGTAGGAGTGAGCCTGCTCGCGATGAGTTCAGCACATGCAACATCAATGTGTCTGAAAGATCGCTATCGCGAGCAGGCTCACTCCTACAAGGGAATAGCGACACCCCCTAAAAAAGAATCACCAAGGAATTCATACATGTCGTGGATGCCACCCAAACATGACCTGTTGTCGCCGATCACCGGTGACGACGGCGCGCAGATCGAACAGATCCAGCTCAAGCCGCTGTTCTACGCCGCGCAGAAAGAAGCGCTGGAACGCGCCGGCGATGATGAAGACGATCAGTTCTTCGAACTGGCGCTGCTCGCCACCGGCCTGTCGGTCAAGGAACTCGACCAGCTCAAACGCCCGGACTATGTGAGCATCGCCCAGTACGTGCACGAGATGTCGACCCGTCCGGCGTCGTACTTTCTGGAGCAGGTCGAGGATGCAGAAAAGTCTGCCGATCCTGACGAAGTGCAACTGCTGCAACCGCTCGCCGTGACTGGCCGCACCGTGACCTCGCTGTCGCTGGAAATGCCGGCACTGCGCGCGACCAAAGTGATGAAGAAACTGAAAACGGCCAAGGAACGCGCCGAATTCATCACCGCCCATTGCACCGGCCTGATGATCCCCGATCTGGCCCAGCTAAGCGTCCCGGACTGGACCCAATTGCAGGTGCGCATCGACGATTTTTTAAACCAGCCGGCGGCCTACTTTCGGAACGCGACATCGAAGTAATCCTCGATATCGTCCCGCTCATTTACCCGGTAAGTGAAGCGGAGATTCTGGAATGGGACGCCGAAAAGGCGTTGCGCCGCTACGACATAGCGATCACTCGCCTTGGCGTGAAACAGGAGTAGAGCGGCATGGCAGAGAGTAAAAACGCGCTCATGTACGCCGGTGAGAGCACGAGTTCCGCGAGCCGCAATATCGGCTTGACCACTGCAGCAACGAGCACGACGACAGCAGGCCTGGATCGGGATAAGGTCGCCGACCTGAGGCAAACGTTGAGCACGGCAAGTGAGCGAATCGTTTCGCTCACTGCAGCCATCGATTCGCTGATCCTCACCTTGGCGACCCAACGTTCTTTGTCGAAGAGCGCGGTCAATGGCGACGGCGGATCTTCCGCGCAGAAGGCTACAGACAAGGTAGCCGGCGCCGCCCCTCCCGAGTTGCTCAAAGCCGCTGTCGCGATGGACACAGCCGCTGCGAACCTGAGCGAAGTCGCTCGACTGACTCCGGTTCAGGGCAAGGAAATGGCTCAGGCAAGCCTGATCACGGCCAGTGCGCCGTTAGTGGCTGCCGGAGGAACCACCGGGGTTGAATTGGTCAATGCCGCGGCGTTGGGTGCCAAGGCGGGGATTGGCATCGACTTGCCCAATGCCTCGGACAAGCAGTTCGAACTGCTGAAATTTGCCGATGACGCTGCGCTCACCGCGTCAGCATTCAAGGTGCCTGCGCTACAAGTTGCCGAGATGATGGCGGCCTGGCGTACCTCGATGAAACTGACCCGTGATCAGGCCATCGATCTGGCAGATGCGGCTCACCACTTGGGCAAGATGCCCGGAGATGTAAACGCGGCAGACATCGGCTCGGTGTTGCAGCGTTCCGGCGACGCGGCGATTGCTGCGGGGTTGCAACCCGAGCAAGCCGCAGCGCTGTCGGCAGCCTTGCTGAACACCGGAACGAAAGAAGGTGAAGCAAGCGTCGCATTGAAGAGTATTTCCACAGCCTTGAGCAAGGGAGACCAGGTCTCTGTCGCCGAACAGGGAGCGTGGAAACAACTGGGATTCGATCCCAAGGCCGTGTCTGCGGCGATGCGTGATCCGAACAAGGACAATGCACAAGGCGCGTTGCTGACAGTGTTGGCCGCATTGAACGCCAGACCGCCAGAACAACGCGCAGTATTGGCCAGGACGTTGTTCTCCGATGGCGGTGATGCTGCGCAGAAACTCTCGCAAAACCTCGGTGAGGTTAATGAGACGTTCTGGCAGGTCAAGGACAAGCAGCGATACGCAACGTCGGAGCTGGGCGAGAAGGGGTCGGTAAAACAGGCTGCCCTGGCGCTTTCCGGTACTCAGCAAGGACAGCTGAATATTCTGAATGCCCGTAGCGAACGATTGGCCGTCGCCAAAGGCAACGCGTTGGCGCCCTCCAGCGATTCGCTGGCCTCTGCCGGGGTCGACAAGCTCAGTGAACT
Organism: Pseudomonas sp. JQ36; assembly: GCF_053851495.1. NCBI lineage: Bacteria > Pseudomonadati > Pseudomonadota > Gammaproteobacteria > Pseudomonadales > Pseudomonadaceae > Pseudomonas > Pseudomonas sp. JQ36. The sequence continues at coordinate 57,974 of NZ_CM132642.1, forward strand.
GACTGAAACCTATCCGAAAACTGCTGGCGTGGTGTTGACGGTGAGCGCGTTTCTCAAACCGTTGTTCGATCAAGCGCTCGATGCCATTGGCAGCGATATCAAAGACCGGGTTGGCAAGAAAGTCGTGGATAAGGGCCTGTCCGTTTTCACCGGTGCCGCCACCGGCACAGCGGGGGCCGCCGCTGCTGGCAGCGGTTTGAAGATCCTCGAGCAAACTTCGCGGGTGCGGGCCCCGCTCCTGGAGTCGACCACCGCTGCCATGCGCCCTCTGTCACGCGCAATGCCCTGGCCTGTAAAAACCGTCACTGCCCTCGCAGGCCTGGCGGCCGGGGTGGCCACTGGTGACGAAACCCAGATAGCTAAAAGCGTCGGCGCAGCGGGCGGTGGAATGGCCGGCGCTCTTGCAGGCTCTGCCTTCGGCGCGTCACTCGGAGCCGTGGGTGGCCCACCCGGCATGGCCATAGGTGGCGTTCTCGGTGGATTGCTTGGCGGTTGGCTGGGCAGTGAGGGCGGTTCCCTTCTGGGTGAAAAACTCGGCAGTACCCCACCGGACAAACTCGCAGCACCGGCTCAGGTCAGTCAGGCGTTGGCCAGCGCCCAGGCGCCCACGGTGCCAGCCCCCTACGCGCCCACCGTTCAGGTGTATTGCAGCGACCCGGGCAGTGTGGAAAAGATTGGTCAGTTGGTCGACTTTCACCTGAGATCTCAATTCAGCAACGAATTCATTCCACTGATGAACACCAACAGCCTCGCCACTCGCCGTGACGCAGCCCTCACCGATGGAGTCGCCTGATGAAACAACAAATGGCGCTGGGCAGTTTCATCTTCGGCCTGTCGCGTAACTTCGCCTACAGCACGCTGGCGCGAAAGTCCGACGGTGGCTGGAGTGACATCCAGATCCTGACCAGCAAACCGAAGTCCAGTCAGACCGGGCAGAAAGCGGAATCGCTGACCATCAGCGGCACCTCGATGTATGCCGTGGCCATGGACCGGCTCGATGAATTACGCGCACTTCAGGCACAGCGGGTGCCGCTGCCGTTGATTGACGGTATCGGGCGCAACTGGGGCCTGTGGCGGATCAACAGCATCGACGAAAACCAGAGCGAGGTCATCGATGACGGCACCGCGATGGTGATCAAGTGGGTGGTCGGGTTAACGGAGTTCAACAATGCGTAAGGTACGAAGCGTGGCCGGTGATTCAGTGAATCTGCTGCTCTACCGCGAAACCGGGCGCAGTGATGGCGCCGCCGAAGAGGCCCTGTGGAAACTCAACCCGACCCTGGCCGAACACGGCCCGATCCTGCCCGCGGGCGTCTGGGTCACGTTGCCGGAACTCGACTTGAAACCGGCCACGATCAAACCGCTCACGGCCTGGGATTAAGGAGGTTGCATGGCACTGGGTTTCACCCCGGCGGTAAGACTCTACGGGGCCCATTCGGCCCTGCTCAATCAACGCCTGATCAGTTGGGAACACATCGATGCAGCCGGTTTCGAGTCCGATCAGCTTACGTTGACGATCGATCTGGAAGGCCTCGAAGGGCTGCCGGATCTGGGCGGGAAAATCGGCCTTGAGGTCGGTTATCTGGAGTCGGGAATGGTCGACAAGGGCCAGTTCAAAGTGACGCGCCTGACGCCGACGCTGTTCCCGTTTCGCCTGACTCTGGTGGCCACGGCGGCGCCGTTCAGCAAGGATGATGAGACGGGCTTCAAGCAACGTCGCACGGCCAGTCATGGCCCGACCACCTTGGGTGCGCTGTTTCGCAAACTGGTGTCGAGCCATGGTTTTTCGCCGCGCGTTGCGCCCGAGGTGTCGATGATCAGAATCGAGCACGTCGACCAGTCCAACGAAACCGACATGAGCTTTCTGACGCGCCTGGCGAAAAAGTACAACGCGGTGACCAAACCCTACAACGACGTTTACGTGCTGGCCCGTCCCGGCCAGACCAAATCATTGTCGGGTCAGGTGCTGGCGGACGTGACCTTGTCGGTCACCAGCAACAACCGTCCCGGCGATCACGCGTTCGTCAGCGCCACGCTGGAGGAGTCTGCCCGCGAGCAGACCAAGGGTTGCAAGACCTGTTTCTGGGATGGCGCCGCGGGTGTGTTGCGCTGGGTTGAAACGGGGCTTGCGCCGTTCAAGACCCTCCGCCAGAAGCAACCCAGCGAAGCCGATGCGATCGCCGTCGGCGAAGGCGAAGTGCGCAAGATGCTCCGGCAGAAGTACAAAGTGAAAATCACCTGTCCCGGTGATCCACGGTTGGCGGCCGAGGGCCTGGTGCTGCTCGATGAGACCTGGCCGGACTTCATGCGCGGGCGCTGGTCGATCGACAAGGTCACCGCCAGTGGCAATCGCGAGAACAGCTATCGCTGCGTGATCGATGCCAGCGGCCTTGATCCCAAGGCTGAAGCCAAGGACTGATTTCACACCCACGAGTCCCCTGTAGGAGTGAGCCTGCTCGCGATAGCGGTGTGTCAGGCACATTGATTGTGAATGTGGCACCGCCATCGCGAGCAGGCTCACTCCTACAGTGGATTCGCGGTGTTTTCTGCAACTCATTTCAACTCTGGAACACCACCATGAAGATCACCCCGATCCTCACGCAGCTGCGTGCGCAATGCCCTGGGCTTGCCAATCACATTGCGGTGGGTGTCGATCTGGCCTTGCTGCAAGGCAATGCCGATCTGCCGACATCCTCGGCCCATGTGCTGCCGTTGGCCGATGTCGCCAGCAACAGCACCGCACAAAACCTCACCGCGCAACCGATCCGCGACCGCTTCGAAATCGTCCTGGCGCTCGACGCCACGGACGCCACAAAAGCGCTGGATCTGTTGCACGACCTGCGCGCCGAACTGTGGCGCGCGCTGGTGGGGTTCAAACCGGGCAATGACTACAGCGCCATCGTCTATGACGGCGGCGAGATGGTCTCGATCAACAGCAGCCGGGCCTTCTATCGGCTGCGCTTTTTTGCCGAGTTCCAGCTCGGCCGCAATCTGCCGAGTCAGCCTGCGGAGAGTTGGCACGAACGTGAACTGGACGGTTTGTCGTCCTTTAGCGGGGTCACCGTGCGGGTCGATGCGATCGACCCGGCCGACCCCAATCTGAAACACCCGGGCCCTGACGGGCGCGTGGAACTGACTTTCTCTGGAGACGTAACCCCATGAGCAATCGCATCACCGTACTGCCGGCCGCTGGCCGTGCCGTGCCTGACCCGGAAGCGGGCGATCTGCTGCCCAAAGAAGGCCGTGAAGTGCTGGACAGCGCCTGGTGGCGCCGACGTCTGGCCGACGGCGATATCACTATCAAAACCGTAAAAGTCAAAGCACAGGGAGCCAAATAATGGCGATCGGATTCAGCAACATCCCCGCGGACATTCGTGTACCGCTGTTCTATGCCGAAATGGACAACTCGGCCGCCAATAGCGCGACCTCGGCCATGCGCCGTCTGATCGTCGCTCAGGTCAACGACAACATCGCCCCGACTGAAGTCGGCAAACTGGTGCTGGTCTCCAGCGTCGCGCTGGCAAAAAGCATCGGCGGTCAGGGCTCGATGCTCGCCTCGATGTACGAGACCTTCCGCAAGGCCGACCCGATCGGCGAGATCTGGTGCCTGCCGCTGCACAACACTGAAGGCGCCATCGCCAAAGGCGTGCTGACCCTGACTGGCACTGCGACTCAGGCTGGCGTGCTCAACCTGTACGTCGCTGGTGTGCGTGTGCAGGCCACCGTGGTCAACGGTGCCACCGCTGCTCAGGCGGCCACCGCACTGGCGCAGAAAATCAACGCCACCGCCGATCTGCCGGTGAGCGCTGCGGCTGCCGAAGGTGTGGTCACCCTGAACGCCAAGTGGACCGGCGACAGCGGTAACGACATCAGCCTGCAGTTCAATCGTCTGGGCAAGAGCAACGGCGAAGAAACCCCGGCCGGCCTGACCACTGCGATCACCGCCATGACCGGCGGCGCCGGTGTGCCGGATCAGGTCGCAGCTGTGGCTGCACTGGGCGACGAGCCGTTCGAGTTCATCGCGCTGCCGTGGTCGGATCTTTCGACCCTCAACACCTGGCAAGCGGTGATGGATGACAGCACTGGTCGCTGGTCCTGGGCCAAGCAACTGTTCGGTCACGTCTACAGCGCCAAGCGCGGCACCGTCGGCACCCTGGTTGCTGCTGGCCAGGCACGTAACGACCAGCACATGACCATTCAGGCGCTGGAGCCGGGCGTACCGCAACCGTTCTGGGTACAGGCGGCAGCACTGGCGGCGCGCACCGCGGTGTTCATCTCTGCCGATGCCAGCCGTCCGACCCAAAGCGGCAGCCTGCCGGGCGTTGATCCGGCGCCGGCCAGCGAGCGTTTCACCCTGACTGAGCGTCAGTCGCTGCTCAATTACGGCATCGCGACCGCTTACTACGAAGGCGGTTACGTGCGCATCCAGCGTTCGATCACCACCTACCAGAAGAACGCTTACGGGCAGGCCGACAACTCCTACCTGGACAGCGAAACCATGCACCAGTCGGCGTTCATCGTGCGTCGTCTGCAAAGCGTGATCACCAGCAAATACGGTCGGCACAAACTGGCTTCCGACGGCACCCGTTTCGGCGCCGGCCAGCCGATCGTGACGCCAGCGACCATTCGCGGCGAGCTGATCGCGCAGTACGCCAAGCTGGAACTGGAAGGCCACGTGGAGAACGCCGAGCTGTTCGCCGAGCACCTGATCGTCGAGCGTGACGTGCAGGACCCGAGCCGCGTGAACGTGCTGTTCCCGCCGGATTACATCAACGGTCTGCGCGTGTTCGCACTGCTCAACCAATTCCGTCTGCAATACGACGACGCGGCCTGATCGCCGCGTTTGGCCGTAAGCATTCAGCCCACTCCGGTGGGCTTTTTTATTTGAAGGGAGTAACACCATGGGTCAAGTGATTGCAGGCACCTGCTACGTCAAAGTCGACGGTGCACAACTGACTATCAACGGCGGCTGCGAAGCCCCGCTGATGGCCGTCAAACGCGAAACCGTCGTACCGGGTTTCTACAAGGAAACCGATGTCGCGCCGTCGTTCAAGGTGACCGCGCTGCACACCGCCGACTTCCCGCTGAAGAAGCTGATCGAAGGCACCGACATCACCGTCACCTGCGAATTCAGCAACGGCAAAGTCTACGTGCTGGCCGGTGCCTATCTGGTTGAGGAGCCGGTTTCCAAGGGCGATGACGCCACCATCGAACTGAAATTCGAAGGCATCAAGGGGACCTGGCAATGAGCGGCGCCGTGAAGCTTCAGGTTGCGATCGAAGCTCACGGCGAGCCCCTGACCGAACTCGTCCTGCGCCGTCCGACGGTGCAGGAAGTGCGAGCGATCAAGGCGCTGCCGTACAAGATCGACAAGAGCGAAGAAGTCAGCCTCGACATGGACGTGGCGGCCAAATACATCGCCGTGTGCGCCGGCATCCCGCCGTCGTCGGTCAACCAGCTCGATCTGGCTGACCTCAACGCGCTGAGCTGGGCCGTTGCGAGTTTTTTCATGAGTGCGGCGTCGGAGCCATCACCGACCTGATCGCAGTCGCCTATGACCTGGCCTGGTTCTGGAAGGTTGACCCCGAACAGATGATGGCCAGGCCACTGGATGTGCTCCGCGAATCGCTGGAGCACGCGCAACGGATCAATGCGATGCAGCAGGTGCAGTGATGGCAGACGAAGAAAAGAAAGTGCAAACACCGGTGCTGATCACGGGCATCGATGAACTGTCGCCCAAACTCGGCGCCCTGCGAGTAAAGGTCGAGAGCTTCAAGAAAAATCTCGAACAGACCGGCCTCGGCAAACTGGATATCAGCGGTCTGTTCAAGGGCGGCAGCGTGATCACGCCGTTCGTGGACGGGATCAAATCGGCGGCAGCGTTTCAGGGCAAATTGACTGAAGTCAGCGAGACGGCGAAAGCCGTCGACCTGCCTGCGGCGCCGAAAGTCGCTGCACAGAACATGAACGTGTTCAGTGCGTCGATGGAAAAGGTTTCCGCTGCTGTTGACGCGGCGCTGGTGCCAGCAGTCGGTGCGTTGGTGGTCGGGCTTGAGCCAATGCTGACTCAGTTCGGCAGCCTGCTTGCCGACAATCCGCAACTGGTTGAAGGGCTGGCGGCGGGGGCCATCGCTTTCTCGGCGATGCAAACTGCGGTCAGCGGTGCGACGCAAGTGTTCGATGTCATGAGCATGGTGCTCAAGACCAATCCGATCATGCTCATCGCCATGGGCATCGCGGTGGCGGCCGGTTTGATCTATGCCAACTGGACGCCGATCAGCGCGTTCTTCAAAGGCATGTGGGAAGGCGTGAAAAACATCGGTGCGAGTGCGATGGCGACGTTGCGCTCGATTCTTGACTGGCGACCACTGGATGCACTGGCGGCGCTGTGGTCACCGGTCGCGGGATTCTTCTCGGGCATGTGGGACGAGGTCAAAGCCGTCACTGCGCCTGTAATCGACTTCTTCAAATCGGTGTTCTCGTGGACGCCCGCCGGCATGATCCTGGAAAACTGGGCGCCGCTGACCGGACTGTTTTCGGCGATCTGGGAACTGCTCAAGGCCTTGAGTGTGCCGGTGATGGCGTTCCTCCGAAACCTGTTCGACTTCTCGCCGATGCAGATGATCAACAGTGCGTGGGGTGGCGTTGTCAGGTTCTTCGAGCCGATGTTCAGCAGCCTGCGAAAAGTCGCGCAACCGGCTAAAGAGTTTCTGGTGTCGTTGTTCGATTTCTCGCCCATGCAGATGATCACCAGCGCGTGGGGCGGTGTTGTTGCGTACTTCCAGCCGCTGTGGGCGACGCTGCAATCGGCCGTGCAAAGCACCCGGGATACATTGCGGGCACTGTTCGATTATTTCCCGATGGAAATGATCACCAGCGCCTGGGGTGGTGTCGTCGGGTACTTCGAACCGATCTGGACGGCACTGCAAACGTCAGTGCAGCGGGTCAAAGGCTTTTTCACCAGTCTGTTCGAGTGGTCGCCGCTGGAACAGATTGCGCAGTACTGGCAGCCGGTCGGCGACGTCTTTTCGGCGCTGTGGGATGTCGTGTTGGCGGCGTCTGCGCCGGTCGTGGACTTCCTGCACACCCTGTTCGAATGGAAACCTCTGGATCAGATCATCGAGAGCTGGGGGCCGATTGTCGGGTGGTTCGGCGAGTTGTGGCAAAAGCTGCAAACCGTCATCGCGCCGATCAAGGAGCTGTTCGACGGTGGTTTCGCCGGGTTGATCGCCAAGGTCACCGGCAAGGTTGAAACGCTGACCCAGGCGCAGCGCCAGACCAATGCCGAAGGCAAGGGTGAGCTGGCGCCGGCGTTCTTTGGCGCAGGTCCCGCGTCTGCTGGAAACGGGGCGTTACAGGGCAGTTCGCTGCCACAAACCTCCAGCGCCCTGATCCAGCAGAGCGCTGCCAACAACCGCACGCAACTCGAAGGCGGCCTGACCGTGCGCTTCGAAAATGCGCCGGCGGGGTTGCGCACCGATCAACCACAAACCAATCAACCGGGCCTGGCGCTGTCTTCGCGCATCGGCTATCGCTCGCTGTCGGCAGGAGGTTCCAATGAACTGGCGTGACCGTTTGTTGCCGGCATCGTTTCGCGGTGTCGGGTTCTGGATCGATCAGGCGAAAACCCCGGTCGGTCGCAAAGGTCAGTTGCACGAGTATCCGCAACGCGACCTGCCGTATTTCGAGGATCTCGGCCAGCAGGCCAAGACCCACGACCTCACGGCGTTCATCATCGGCGCCGATTGCCTGGAGCAGCGCGACAAGCTGCTCAAGGCCCTGGAGGCGGGCAGTGGTGAACTGGTGCATCCGTGGCTCGGACGCCTGCAAGTCAAGGTCGGCGAATGCGACATGACCCACACCCGCCAGGACGGCGGGCTGGTGACGTTCAGTCTGAAGTTCTATCCCGACCGGCCGTTGCCGTTTCCGACCGCCACGGTCAGTACGCAAAAAATCCTCTTGGCCAAGGCTGACACGCTGTTGGGTTCGGCGGTGGCGCGCTTCGAGCAGGCGATGACGTTGATCAAGGCCGCACGGATCGGCATCGCTAATCTGCGCAACAGCCTGACCGGGGTTTACGAGGTGATCAAGGAGCAGCTCAAACCGCTGATCGAGCAGTATCGGCAGATCACCGAACTGGTCAAAGCGGTCAAGGAATTGCCCAAGGAAGTGGCGGCGGAGTTCAAGGGCTTGCTCGGCGATATCAAGGAGCTGAAGGAATTCGCGAAGGAGGGCTACCGTGGCGTGATTGCCGACGTGTCCCAACAACTCGAAGCCATCCGCAAGGCTGATGCGCCGAAGATCACCACCGGCAAGGACACCAACGCGGCGGCGCAAGCCATGGCCGATCTGGTGCAGGACACCCTGCTGGTGAAAGTGGCGCAATGGGTGGCATCGATGCCGGTGGCGACAAGCCCGGTGAAACTGTCATCGACACCTACGGTAGGGCAGCAGGCGACAAGCCCGGTGACCCGCCAGGAAGTCCCGGTCAGTGACGACATGCAGGCACTGCGAGAGGCCGTGGCGGTGGCGATCAATCCGATGCTGGACAAGGCCGGCCCGGTGCACTATCAGGCCATCAGCGATGTGAAAGAGGCGCTGATTGCGCACCTCAAGGCCGTGGCATCGTCGGGTGTACGGCAAGTCAGCAAGTCGTTCCAGGAAAGCTTTCCGGCACTGGTGGTGGCTTACAAGTACCTTGGTGATGCGACGCGAGTCACGGAAATCACTCAACGCAACGGGATCACCCATCCCGGTTTCTCACCCAACGAAGTGAAAGTCTCCGGGGAGTAAACCATGAGCGAGATAGACAACCGCGTCACGCTGACCGTCGACAACATGGAATACGGCGGCTGGAAAAGTGTGGAAATCACGGCTGATCTGGAGCGTCAGTTTCGTACCTTCAAACTCGACATCACCTGGCAGTGGCCGGGGCAGACGGTGGACAAACCGATCAAACCGGGCGATCCGTGCGAAGTGAAGATCGGCCAGGACCTGGTGCTCACCGGTTATGTGTTCAAGGCGCCGATCAGCTACGACGGACGCCAGATCAGCCTGACCATCGAGGGCAGTTCCTGTACTCAGGATCTGGTGGACTGTGCCGCAATCAACCGTCCTAACCAGTGGAAAGACCAGCCGATGCTGGGCATCGTCGAGGCTTTGGCGTCGACTTACAAGGTCAAGGTGGTCAGCGAGATTGCCGAAACCACGCGATTGGGCAGCTACACCCTCGTGCCGGGGGAAACGGTGTTTCAATCGATCGATCGTCTGCTTTCGCTGTTTCGGGTGTTCTCCACCGACGATGCGTCAGGACGGCTGGTACTGGCCAGACCCGGCAGCGCTGGCCGGGCCAGTGATGCGCTGGAGCTGGGCAAGAATATTCTCTCGGCCAATGCGCCGATGGATTACAGCCAGGTGTTCTCTGAATACCGGGTCATTGGCCAGCAGAAAGGCAACGATCAGAAAAGCGGCGCGGCGGTCAGCGAGATTGAATCGATCGCCACGGATCTGGGCTACAAGCGCCGCCGCGTGACCGTGATCAACGAGGGCCTGCAGATCAATCCTGATCTGTCGCTCAAACGGGCGCTCTGGGAAAGCACCACGCGCGTTGGTCGGGCGCAGACCACCACCTATCAGGTGCAGGGCTGGCGCCAGACCAATGGCGATCTGTGGCGCCACAACACACTGGTCAAGGTCACGGATCCGGTGCTCGGCTTCGACGGCGACATGCTGATCTCCAAAGTGACGTATTCGCTGTCGGCGCAAGGCTCGGTGACCACCCTGCAAGTGGCGCCGCCGCAGACCTTTGATCCCGATCCCACACCCCCGAAACAAACCTGAGCCTGACACCCATCCCCTGTGGGAGCGGGCTTGCTCGCGAAAGCGTCGGCAGCTCCAACATCCCATTGACTGACCCACCGCTTTCGCGAGCAAGCCCGCTCCCACATGTTGTTCGTGTCGGGTCTGCTCTCTGAGGACATTTCATGAGCCTACTGACACGCCTGCTGGCGCGCGGCACTGTCGTGCTCGCCCATTCGGCATCCAAGCTGCAATCGCTGCAAATGCGCCTCACCGCCGGTGAAGTGAACGACGACCTGGAGCACTTCGAACCCTACGGTTTCACCAGCAACCCGCTGGCCGGCGCCGAAGGCATCGTCACGTTTCTCGGCGGTGACCGTTCTCACGCCATCGCCCTGGTGGTCGCCGATCGCCGTTATCGCCTGCAGTCGCTGGCCTCGGGCGAAGTGGCGCTCTACACCGACGAAGGCGACAGGATTCACTTCAAGCGCGGGCGAATCATCGACATCGAAACCGCCACCCTGAACATCCGCGCCAGCAGCGCGGTGAACTTCGACACGCCGGTGATCAACCAGACCGGCAAGATCGTTTCCACCGGTGATCAACTCGCCGGTGGCATCAGCCAGATCAAACACGTGCACGTCGGCGTGCAGGCCGGCAGCGGCCAGACCGGTGTGCCGGCAGGAGGCCAATGATGTTTATCAGCCAGAACCTCCACGCCGCACTGACCCGCGCCGTGCTCATCAGCCTGTTCACCTGGCGCCGCGCCGCCGATGACGACGCCCTCGACGACGAGGAGCGCTTCGGCTGGTGGGGCGACAGCTTTCCCAGCGTCGCCGACGATCGCATCGGTTCGCGGCTGTGGCTTTTGCGTCGGGTCAAGCTGACCCGACAGACCCAGATGGACGCCGAGTTCTATGCCCGCGAAGCCTTGCAATGGCTGATCGACGACGGCCACTGCAGCGCCATCGACATCATCAGCGAACGCCTCGACGCCCAGCGCCTGAACCTGCGCACGGTCCTGACCCTGGCCGACGGCGAACGTCTGGACATCAACCCCGATAACAGTTGGCAGGTGATCTATGCCGTTTGAAACCCCTTCGCTGCCGGTGCTGATCAAACGCACCCAAAGCGACCTGGCCGGCGATTCGCTGCGCCAGTCCGATGCGCAAGTGTTGGCCCGCACCCTCGGTGGCGCGGCTTATGGTCTGTACGGTTATCTCGACTGGATTGCCGAGCAGATCCTGCCGGACAAGGCCGACGAATCGACCCTGGAACGCATCGCCGCCCTGCGCCTGAACCAGCCGCGCAAACCGGCGCAAGTCGCCACCGGCAGCGTCAGTTTTACCGCCACTGCCGGCGCGGTGCTGGATGTCGACACGCTGTTGCAAGCGAGCGATGGCCGTACCTACAAAGTCACCGCCGCGCGCACCACCGTCAATGGCAGCAATACCACCACCATCGCGGCGCTCGATGCTGGCAGCCTGGGCAATGCCGATGGCGGTCTGGCGCTGAACCCGGTGCAGCCGATCGCCGGCGTGGTCGGCAACAGTTTTGTGGTGCTCGCGCCCGGCCTCAGTGGCGGCGTGGCGCGAGAAAGCCTGGAGTCGTTGCGCTCGCGGGTGATCCGCTCTTATCGCGTGATCCCCCACGGCGGTTCGGCGAGCGACTACGAGACCTGGGCGCTGGAAGTGCCGGGTGTGACGCGGGCCTGGTGCCGCGGCGGTTTCCTTGGTCCGGGCACGGTGACGGTGTTCATCATGCGTGATGAAGACCCGCAACCGGTGCCCAACGACGAACAACTGGCGGAGGTTCAGGAGTACATCGAACCGCTGCGCCCGGTGACGGCGGAAGTGCATGTGCAGCGGCCGATTCAGGTGCCGGTGGTGTACCGCTTCAAGAGCGTCAATCCAGACACCACTGCGGTGCGCGCCGCCGTTGAAGCGCAATTGCGCGACCTGCACAACCGCGAGGCCGACCTCGGTGTACCGCTGCTGATCAGCCATATCCGCGAAGCCATCAGCAGCGCCGGCGGTGAGTACGACCACACGCTGACCGCACCGGCCGCTGACGTGCCTGCCGGGCAAAGCGAACTGCTGACCTTCGGAGGCTGCGTATGGGGGGCATAAGAACCGCCGCGCAATATCAGGCGCAGCTGCGCGCGTTGCTGCCCAGCGGTCCGGCGTGGGACCCGGAGCGCGTTCCGGAACTCGAGGAAGTGCTGCAAGGCGTGGCCGTCGAACTGGCGCGCCTCGACGCGCGCGCCGCCGACCTGCTCAACGAGATGGACCCGGCCGGTGTCAGCGAACTGGTGCCGGACTGGGAGCGAGTGATGGAGCTGCCCGACCCGTGCCTGGGCGCCACACCGCTGTTCGACGACCGCCGCCTCGCGGTACGCCGACGCTTGCTCGCGGTCGGCAGCCAGGCTGTCGGCTATTACCTCGACATCGCCAAAAGCCAGGGCTACCCCAACGCCAGCATCACCGAACACGAAGCCCCCCGCATGGGTCGCTCGCGTTTTGGCGCAGCGCACTGGGGCACCTGGGAAGCGCAATTCATGTGGACCCTCAACACCGGCGGCCGCCTGCTGCTCGGCCGGCGCTACGGCGCGAGTTACTGGGGCGAGCGCTTTGGTGTGAATCCGGGCTCGGCACTCGAGTGCCTGATCCACCGCAGTGCGCCGGCGCATACCAAGGTGCACATCAACTATGAATAGGGAGGGATGACGGGATGGATTATCCGAAAAGCATGCCGGGTATCGGTCTGGTCAACAGCCGTTTTGTCGATGAAAACCCGATCACCGGAACCCCCGGATCGTTGATTCCCGCGGAGTGGGGCAACGCCCTGACCGAGGAGGTTTTGACGGTTATCAAAGCTGCCGGGATCGAACCCACCGAGGGGCTCAACACGCAATTGCTGGAGGCGTTGCGCGGCAAAAAGCTATATGAAACGCCACCTCAATTCGATGTCAGTCAGAAGGTTGCGACGACAGAATTTGTTCAGCGCGCGCTGGGCAGTCTGGCGGGGCAGACCAACTATGTCGGGGATGTGACGCTGACGGTGGCTGATGTTGGCAAGCTATCAGTCTTCACTGGCCCCTGTACGGTGACTCTGCCTGATTGGTCCAGTGTTTCTCCAGGTGAACTGGTCAGCATTCTGAGCAGCACCGGTAGTTTGACGGTAAAGGCTCGTAGTGGTGAAAGTCTGAGCACCATCAATGGGGTACCCACTACCTCCTTGTCATTTGCAGGGGGGTGTTTCGTAACCTTCAGGCGACTGCTATTGGGTGGGGGGTGGGGACTGGACTCCGGCGATGGCGCGCTCAAATATTCGCCGATGTTCACCGCTTCCCTGGGCGACAACGGCTATCAGCGCCTACCCAGCGGCATGATTTTGCAGTGGGGAACGGCTTCGGGGGGAGGGCTGAGTGAGACCGTCACTTATCCGATCGCATTTCCCAACAAAGTGCTCCTGCTGTCGGGAGGCGATATTTCTCCGGCATTCACCGACCTGCGTTTCTCCTTGTGGAAACTCTCGTCAAGCCAGTTTCAGCGCTTCTCCAATGGCGACCCCGGCGGGTGGAACTGGTTCGCCCTGGGCTTCTGACGATAAAGGTGAGGACGATGAAATACATTCATTTCGATGCCCAGGGCGAACTTCTTGGGCGCTACGACTCGGCTATTCACCTGCAGATTCCTGCCGGCGCGGTGGAGATCTCCGACGAACTGTTCCTGCGCACGATTGATGAGCGCGACGGCATCTGGCGATATACCGACGGCAAGGTCACCAAACATTCTTTGCCGAACGCTTCGCAAGTGGTTGATGGCGAGCGAAGAGCTGCCGCCCTGGCGCGCCGTGATGAGCTGTTGGCTGAAGCCGATCAGCAAACCGTCGGCATGGCGGACGCCTACATCGCGGGCCTGCTCGATGCAGACGATATGCGGCGATTCAAGGCATTCGCGACCTACAAACTGGCGCTGAACAAGATCGACAAGCAGCCGGGCTACCCGCAAAACGTGGCCTGGCCTGTGCTGCCCGCCTGAGACCTGTTCCGGTCGGAAGCCTGAAAACCTGTCTAAAAAATCCATCACTCTGAATAACGGGAGGTCCGTCCGTGGACTATCCAAAAAGTGTGCCCAGCGCCGGTCTGGTGAATGGCAAGTTTATTGATGAAAACCCGCTGACCGGGACGCCGGGATCGCTGATTCCTGCAGATTGGGGCAACGGGGTTACGCAGGAAATTCTCAACGTGATCAAGGCCGGGGATCTGACTCCGGACGAGAAGAAATACGATCAGTTGTTGCAGGCGATTCAGAGCGTTTCGGCCAAGGGCTGGAATCTGGATTCGGCGTTGCCGATCGGGTCTTTGCCGGCCGCGACGGTGGCGACGCCGGACGGTCGTCTGGCGATCACTCCGGCAGCGGTTGCCACCAGTGGCGGGCGAGTCTCGATTCCGGCGGGCGTGCTGATCTGTCTCGGTCAGGAAGTGGTGGCCGGGCAGTTGGGGCGTGCGCGTACGTTTACCACTCAGGCATGGAGCAGCCCCGATTTGCTGCCAAGCACCGGTTACTTCTTGCGGGCCCAGGTGATCGGCGGTGTGCTGATCTTTTACATGCAACGCGGCACGATTTATGACGCTGCACCGGAAGGGTTGAAGGGTACGGTCAATGGTGCGGCGGGCGGTGGTTTCCAGTCTACGCCGCTGGATCTCTGTCTGGCCTGGGTCGTCACGGCAGGACCGGGTTCGATGCCCACTGTCAGAGCGATCTACAACCGTAGTCGGTTGTCGTGGACGCAAACGGTTAACGGCAACGGTGTGGTTTATCTGCCACTTGATCCGCATGCCCGTGCGGCACGGTTGGTGGTGGGGAATCCAACCCCCCATCCGACCGGTATTACCACGGTGGCCTTCGCTCCGGGAGGATGGCTGGGGGGCAACTATTCTTACCTGAATCCGACGGTTACTACTTCCAGCAACTGGGATGGCTGGAGCACCGTCGGTGCTTCGGTAGGAATCTTCACGAGTAACGTTGTCAACGACACGACGGTTTCCACGCTATCGGCCAGTTTCGACCATGCAGAGTTGCGTTCGCTTTGGCAGGTTTATCAAAGCGAACACACCCTCGGCTCGGGAAATGCCTCAAGTGATGAGTTGTTATTTGGTATGGGAATCAAGAGTTTTTCTCAAGCCGATTACGCCAACGGTATTGCGATCAACTTTGCCTCAGCCATCAATGTGCATTTTTCCTGGGAGCTGATCCGATGATCATCATTCAAGAACTTCACCAGTTCGAAGAAGGCTTGCGCCCGGCCCAGCCATCCATTGCCCATGATTGGGATGGAGAAAAATGGCAGCTGAATGCGTCCAGAGTTGCCGAGCTGGAACTTCAGGAAGCCGAACAGCTGTGTTCCAAGGTCGACGCGGCGGCCGACAGTGCTCGTACCGTTTTGGCAGGCGACCCGCTCAAAGCCATGGAGTACGCCCAGGCTGCTGCCGACGCTCAGGCTTATCAAGACGCCGGTTATCCGAAAAAAGAGGTGCCGTTGTCGGTTGCTGCGTGGGTAGTCAAAGGTCGCACTGCCAAACAGGCTGCCGAACAGATTCTGAGCAAGGCCGAGCAACTCACCGACCATTTGCTGACCCTGCGCACCTTGCGCCTGAAGGCCAAACAGCAGATCCGCGCGCACGCCGCCAAAGGCAATCTCGATCTGGCACGAAGTGCGGGCGATGAGGCGTTGGCGGCGATTCGCGAACTGCTCAGCGGCCAGACTTTCTAGTCGCACCGTCTGCGTGCTGCATCACCCAAGCCCACTTCACCGTGGGCTTTTTATTTTCAGAAAACAGACCGCCGCTGGCTCGTACTCGCGATCGCCACGACGCGGTTCATTTGTTATTTCAGAGGAACGAAAAACCTATGGATTATCCAAAAAGCGTCCCCAGCGTCGGCCTCGTCGATGGCCGCTTTGTCGATGAAAACCCGGTGGCAGGCACGCCGGGTTCGTTGATTCCGGCGGTGTGGGGCAACAGCGTGACTCAGGAGATCCTGAGTGTGATCAACGGCGGCGGATTGGTGGCTTCTGAAGCCGACACCGGTCAGTTGTACAAGGCGATTCAGTCGATCATCGGCAGAGCGAGCCCGATGCGTTCGGTCATCACCCGACTGGCCGCATCGAAAACCCTGACCGAGGCCGAGCTTGGCCTGGTGCTGATCGACGGCAGCCCGGGGCCAGTGACCTTGCTGCTGCCACCGGCCAACGCCGCCCTCGGTGTGCGCGACGTGATTATTCGGCGGGTGGACAACAGCGGCAATCGCATGGTCATCCAGGCGTCAGGTACTGACGGGATTCGTTTTCACACCCATCTGTCGGCCAGCGGTTATCCATTCTTCGTCTTGATGGGCGGCGGTGACTGGTGGCATTTGCGCAGTGATGGGGCCGGGAGCTGGTGGCCGGTAGGTCGTTTTGACAACACCCCGTTGGGGCGGCCTTTTTTCGAGACGACCCTGATGCTCAGTCCCGGTGGATACGGTGCATTGAATGGCACCGTGATGAAACGCGCGGAATGGCCGTGGCTGTGGGATCACGCCCAGCAGTCAGGAATGTTGGGAGCCGAAGCCTTACGCGTAGGCACCGAGGGGAAATGGACCACGGGTGACGGTGCGACGACCTTTCGTGGCCCTGAAGGGCGAGGGGAGTTCCTGCGGGTTCTGGATGAAGGTCGTGGTGTGGATGCCGGGCGTGCGATGGGTACTTTTCAGCCTGGATCGACGCATTCGTATGCGCAAGGTGCCAATGGCGGAGGCGCTGTTGGCGCGTACTGGTCAGATAGCCTGACCAACTTTGGCGCGGATACCCGGGAAGAACCGCAATACGTTACGGGATTGATCAATGGTGGTCCGACTTTCCCCGTGAATACCACTTACCAGAGGGATACCGCAGCAACATTGCTCTACGCCTTCAAATCCCGCCCGCGCAACATCGCCTATCCCGGCCGCATCAAACTCATCTGAGGCACTTTATGTTCAATTATCTATTTGATGGTTCGGGCGCTCTGTCCGGGCCCGTCGAGTTCATTGTCACGCCGGGCATTGGCATCCAGTTACCCGGTAATGCTGTTGAGCTGGCGTACGAATTGCCTGAGCCGGAAACCGGCCGTAGCTGGGCACTGATCAACGGCGTACCGCGTGAGGTGATCGATCGCCGTGGCGTGGTTTATCGCAAGGAAGGCGGTGCGCAGCAGATTTGGACCGACCTGGGTGAGTTGCCGGATACCCTGACCGCACAGCCATGGCCAGGTGAATTCCACATCTGGCGCGACAACGCTTGGGTGCTGGATGAGCAGGCTCGTTTGGCGAGCGTCAGACAGCAATGTCTCGGCCAGCGCGATGCACTGCTGCGCGATGCCGTCCTGCGCATCGCGCCGCTGCAATACGCCGAGGATATTGGCGATGCCAACCATGACGAACAACTGCTGCTGATCGAATGGAAGCTCTACAGCGTCGAGCTGAATCGCATCGAAAAGCAGGTCGGATTCCCCGACGAAATTACCTGGCCGGTCGCGCCCGGCGCAGCCGTAGCCGACTGATTTCAGCACAGGGAGCAGTGCAATGGATTATCCAAAAAGTATTCCCGGCGTTGGCCTGGTCAACGGCGGTTTCGTCGATGAAAACCCGATTGCTGGTTCACCGGGATCGTTGATTCCGGCCGCGTGGGGCAACAGCGTCACGCAAGAGATTCTCAACGCGATCAAGGCTGCCGGGCTGACGCCTGATGAAGCCAGAACCGACCAGTTGGCCACGGCCATCGGTGCGCTGGTCGACTTCAGCAAACTGAAAAACACCCCGACCACATTGGCCGGTTACGGCATCACCGATGCGGTGGGGCGGTTGTTGGCGGTGCGGCAGATCGAGACGGTCGGGATCACGGTTTACAAGCCCAATCCCAGGGCCAAACGGATTCGCGTGCGGTTGGTGGGGGCGGGGGGATCGGGTGGCGGTTGCGCATCCGTCGCCGCTAATAATCTTCGCATCGGCGGTGGTGGTGGTTCGGGGGCCTATGGGGAGAGCCTGTATGACGTGACGCCTCAAATGCTTGCCGGCGTGCCTGTTTCTTTGGGAGCCGGTGGCGCGGTGAGCGCGACTATGGGGCTGGCAGGCGGTGGGGCTTCTTTTGGTTCCTACATGAGCGTGGCAGGTGGTGCGGGTGCACAGGTCTTGAACATCGATACGTTGAACTCGACCTCCGGGTACGTTCAGGGCGGCACTGGAGGCCAGGATATCGCAGGCGGCAACCTTGCCAGCGCACGTGGCAATACCGGTGGCTACGCGATGTTCAACGGTAATTGGGGAATGCTCTCCGGTGGTGGCGCAGCTAGCCCGTTCGACGGTGGCGGTCCGTACAAGGGCGTAAACAGCCCCGGAGTCGCGGGCGTTCGAGGCTCAGGAGGCAGTGGATCTTGTTCGAACACTGCATCGGCTGCTGTTCTCAGCGGCGCCGGCGGCAACGCCTTCTGTGAAATCTGGGAGTACGAATAATGGCCCGTTATGCACGAATGGAAAACGGTGTCGCGGTCGAACTGATCGACACCGGCGACTACGCGATAACCCAACTGTTTGCCCCCGTTTTCGTCGAGTCAATGGTGCAAGTGCCGGAGGGCATGCAGATCGAAATCGGCGCGCCCGTCGGCGAACTGCGCCAGGAGATTGCGCCGTTGCCTGTAACGATAAGTCCGGTCGCTGCCCCCGAAATAGTCCCCGATGAGCAAGAGACTCTGGCGGCAGCGCGCCTTTGGCGCCAGTCCAGTCTGTCGGCCACCGAATGGTGGGTGACGCGGCATCGCGATGAGCAGGAACTGGGGCGTGGGACGACGCTCAAGGCTGCGCAATATCTGGAGTTGCTGGAGTACCGCCAGGCGCTGCGCGATTGGCCTGATTCAAGTCAATTTCCTTCGGCAGTTTCCCGGCCTTCGGTCCCCGCGTGGTTAGCCGCATTAATTGGCTGAAACCGGCCCCCAGGTATTTTCAGATTAAGGAGAAAAACCTTGGACTATCCCAAGAGTGTGCCCAGTGTCGGGCTGGTAAATGGACAATTTGTTGATGAAGACCCGATTGCCGGTAAACCGGGTTCGCTGATTCCGGCGACGTGGGGTAATAGCGTCACCCAGGAAATTCTTAATGTCGTGCAAGCGGCTGGCATGACGCCGAATGAGTCATCCAATAATCAGTTGCTCGGTGCGCTGCGCAGTCCGACGCTGTTCAACACTGCACCGCAGTTTGATAGCGGACGCTCGGCGGCAACTGCGGAATTTGTGCAGCGAGCGTTGGGCAGTTGTGCGAGTGCCCGCGGGATATCCGCAGCGACTCAGTTGACGCTGACCGATGTCGGATCCTCGATTGGTCTGGGCGGCACAGCGGCTTATACCGTGACGCTCCCGGATGCAGCCTCGGCGCCGAATGGCGCGACGATCAGCCTGCACTGCCGCAACGCAGGCTCGGTCATAGTGGCCAGCAAAACCGGCTCACAAATCAGCCCTCAAGGGGCTTACGTGGCGTCGATCGTGATGAACGCCGGTGAGAGTGCGAATTTCGTCAGAGAGTCTGGTGTTTGGGTGGTTTACGGCACGGCAGCGTTGAAGTATTGCGCCTCATACGGCGCTCAATTCACCACGCCGGGTTATCAGAAATTCCCCAGCGGATTGATCCTGCAGTGGGTCGTCGGTGCCTCAGACACCAATGGCAATATGACGCTTTCACTGCCGATCAAGTTTCCGTCGGCCATTTTGGGTGGCGTCGCCAATGAGGCGAATCCGGCAGGCTGGAGTGCCGGAAATGCGACCGTCTGGGCGTTTGATCTGGGTGTATCGACCACCACTCAGGTGGTGGCGCGGGTTCGCAACATTGACTCTACGGGGATCAAGCCATCGGCGGGAATTTCGGGGCGCATTCTGGTTTGGGGAGTTTGACCATGGCTGTTTACTTTTACGCACAAACCCTTGGATTTGACCGGGTTGAAAATCCTGGACCCGAACTTCCAGAAGGCGCAGTGGAAATCACTCAGGCCCAATACATTGAGCTATTCGCCGGGCAGGCCGCAGGCAAAGTCATCAGCGCCACTGCCACAGGTCAGCCAGTCCTTAGCGAACCGCTAGTCTCTCCAGTGGCGCTGATTGCCCTTGAGCGCGACTGGCGCAATAACGTACTGCAGAGCACTCAATGGCTGGTTCTTCGCGATGCAGAGGAACTGGAAATGGGCGAGGGCACCACCCTGCGCAGCGAAGAATTCAAACAACTCCTGACGTACCGTCAGGCACTGCGCGACTGGCCTGACAATCCGGATTTCCCGGACACACGTTCGCGGCCGGTTGAACCTGATTGGCTGGAAGGCTTGCTGCAGGCCAATGGTTGAGCCGTTTGCTGAGCAACCGAGGATAAATAAATATGGATTACCCAAAAAGTGTCCCGGGCTCCGGCCTGGTCGACGGAAAATTTGTCGACGAAAACGCCATTGCCGGAACGCCGGGATCGCTGATCCCGGCGAGCTGGGGCAACAGTGTTACTCAGGAAATACTCAACGCCATTACCGCGGCCGGTTTGAAACCTGATGAAGCACAGACCGATCAGCTGGCGCAGGCGATCAGGCTACTATCGAAACCCGATCCACTGCAGCAATTTCCGGTGCAGGTTTATCGCAGGAATGTGCTGATCAATGGCGGGTTCGATATCTGGCAGCGCGGAACGACCAACCAAGGCCCCAATATCGGTGGGTATGTAGCCGATCGTTTTCGTTGCGACTGGAATGGCAATGCTGCCGTGACCATCTCTCGCCAGGATTTTGCTCCTGGCCAGACAGACGTGGCAGGTGAGCCGAGCTATTTCTTGCGCTGGCAGCAAACCACGGCTGGCGTTGGCGCTACCGAGCACAAGATTTCCCAAGGCGTTGAATCTGTCAGGACTCTGGCTGGAAAAACCGCCACCGTGACATTTTGGGCGCGCTCCGACGCCGCGCGCCCGTTGAAGGTAACTATCGGTCAGTACTTCGGCAACGGTGGTTCCGAAGCCGTCGTCAAAGTGGTCGATGTCTTTGCATTGAGCACTGCATGGGCCAAATACAGCGCGACGTTTCAGGTGCCAGTGATCGCGGGAAAAATGCTCGGCACCAATGATTACTTGCGGTTGGCTTTTGATCTGCCACTTAACGTTTTGCAAACCGTGGATCTTGCACGGGTTCAACTCGAGGAGGGACCGGTTTCCACGCCGTTCGAATATCGTCCGGTCGGTGAAGAGCTGATGTTGTGTCAGCGCTACTTCGAGAAGTCCTTTGCCAATCGCTTACAGATTCGTGCAAACAATGGTGTCGGAACCTGCATCGTTACGTTCACTCAGGCTGCGGCCGGGAATATCGGTCAATATGGCATGGTCATAGACATGCAGGCTCAAAAGAGAGTGCAACCTACCGTCGTCCTGTATTGCCCCGGAAATGAAAGCAGTCAGGTCTGGAACTACTCGCAGGGTGTGGCTTGCACGGGGACCACGGTGCAAAGTGTGACACAGCGAAGTTTCGCCATCGGCACCGTGACGCCCGTGAGCAGTCAGCCCGGTAACGGATTGCAGATTGAATGGACAGCGGACGCTGAAATCTAAGGGGAAACTCATGACGTATCAATTGACCGCCTGTGGCGTATTGCGCGTTGAAGATTCTGCGTTTATTCCGCAGGACACGACCAATCGTGACTGGCTTGAGTATCAGCAATGGCTGTTAACCGGTGGGCAAGTGCTGCCACTAAATGAAGCACTCGAAGAATCTGTATCGAATAGCACCCTGACAACTCTGGCAAAAAAATGGCTGGGGGGCGTTGTCCGCCAACCATGATTCAATCGGAGCCTCCAGGGAGGAACACGCATCATGCAAATAACTGAAGACAACCTTAAAACCATCATGCCCAACGCCCGCTCCCAAGCGGGCGTTTTTGTTTCTGCACTTAATAACGCAATGACTCGCCGCCATATCGACTCGCCAAAACGCATCGCCGCGTTCCTGGCGCAAGTCGGCCATGAGTCGGGGCAACTGCAATACGTGCGCGAACTAGGCAACAACCAGTACCTGAGCAAATACGACACTGGCACGCTGGCGTTACGTCTGGGCAACACGCCTGAGGCCGATGGCGACGGACAAAAGTACCGGGGCCGTGGGCTGATTCAGATCACCGGGCGCAGCAACTATCGGCAGTGCAGCCTCGGCCTGTTCGGCGACGAGCGCTTGCTGTCCTTGCCGGAATTGCTTGAGCAACCGCAATGGGCAGCGGAATCGGCGGCATGGTTCTGGGAACAGAACGGCCTGAACGATCTGGCCGATCGCGACCAGTTCAACAGCATCACCCGCCGAATCAACGGCGGGTTGAATGGCCTGCAGGATCGGCTGGATATCTGGGCGCGGGCGAGGGCGGTGCTATGTCCGTCTCCTGGCGCGTAGTCGGCTTTTTGTTGCTGGCGCTGGGAGGCGCCGCGCTGGCCTGGCAGTTTCAGGACTGGCGCTACGGGCGGCAACTGGCAGAGCAGGCGCGGTTAAACGCCGACACTCTCAATCAGCTGAATGTGGCCGCAGCCAGCGCGCAGCAGGTCGAGCAGGATAAACGTTTGGCCCTCGAGCGACGCCTGGCGGCCAGTGAACAAACCCACTATCGAGCCATGAACGATGCCCAACGTGATCAAGATCGCCTGCGCGATCGTCTTGCCACTGCTGATCTGCGGCTGTCAGTCCTCATCGATGCCGGCGATGCTGCCCCAGGCTGTGGGGTGCCAGCCGCCGCCGGCCCCGGCGGCGTGGATCATGCAGCCGTACGCGCCCGACTTGACCCGGCGCATGCTCAACGAATTATCGCCATCACCGACACCGGTGACCGCGGACTGATTGCCTTGCAGGCGTGTCAGGCCTATGTCAGAGCGCTGGCGCCCGAACATTTTGAATGAGTCTGTGTATTGAAAGCGCAGCCGGCTCGTGTACGGTGGTGGTCATTCCACCCGATCCGGAGCGCACCGTGAAAGAGATCACTCAACTGGCTGCCGAACTTGGCCGACGTCTGCAGTTGCTCAACGCCCACGTCACCACGGCCGAGTCGTGTACCGGTGGCGGGATTGCCGAAGCGATCACGCGGATTCCCGGGAGCTCGGCGTGGTTCGAGGCCGGTTACGTGACCTACTCCAACCGGCAGAAGACCCAGCAATTGAATGTACCCGCCGAATTGTTCGGCACGGTGGGCGCGGTCAGTCGCGAAGTCGTCGAGTCGATGGTGCGTGGTGCACAGAAGCACAGCCTGGCGCGGTTTGCCGTGGCAGTCAGCGGCGTCGCCGGGCCCGACGGCGGTACACCGAACAAGCCGGTGGGCACCGTGTGGCTGGCCTGGGGCGTGGGCGATGCGGTTTCCAGCGAGGTTCAGCACTTCTCGGGCAACCGTGATGAAGTGCGCCGACAAACGGTGAAGGCCGCGCTAGAGGGGCTGCTGCGACTAGCGGCACGAGAAATCGAAAATCAGGGGTAGGCGATCCGCGAACGCTGTGGAATAATACTGGCTACTTATACAGGTGTTGGCCGTCAGGCCTTATTGATTACGTGAGGACTTTAATGGACGACAACAAGAAGAAAGCCTTGGCTGCGGCCCTGGGTCAGATCGAACGTCAATTCGGCAAGGGTGCCGTAATGCGTATGGGCGATCAAGACCGTCAGGCGATCCCGGCTATCTCCACCGGCTCTCTGGGTCTGGACATCGCACTCGGCATCGGCGGTCTGCCAAAAGGCCGTATCGTTGAAATCTACGGTCCTGAATCTTCCGGTAAAACCACACTGACACTGTCCGTGATCGCCCAGGCGCAAAAAGCCGGCGCGACCTGCGCCTTCGTCGACGCCGAACACGCCCTCGACCCTGAGTACGCCGGCAAACTGGGCGTCAACGTCGACGACCTGCTGGTTTCCCAGCCGGACACCGGCGAACAGGCGTTGGAAATCACCGACATGCTGGTGCGCTCCAACGCAGTAGACGTGATCATCGTCGACTCCGTGGCGGCACTGGTACCGAAGGCTGAAATCGAAGGCGAAATGGGTGACATGCACGTGGGCCTGCAAGCCCGTCTGATGTCCCAGGCGCTGCGTAAAATTACCGGTAACATCAAGAACGCCAACTGCCTGGTGATCTTCATCAACCAGATCCGCATGAAGATCGGCGTGATGTTCGGCAGCCCGGAAACCACCACCGGTGGTAACGCGCTGAAGTTCTACGCCTCGGTCCGTCTCGACATCCGCCGTACCGGCGCGGTGAAGGAAGGTGACGAAGTGGTCGGCAGCGAAACCCGCGTCAAGGTTGTGAAGAACAAGGTGGCGTCGCCGTTCCGTCAGGCCGAGTTCCAGATCCTTTACGGCAAGGGCATCTACCTCAATGGCGAGATGATCGACCTGGGCGTGCTGCACGGTTTCGTCGAGAAGTCCGGCGCCTGGTATGCCTATGAAGGCACCAAGATCGGTCAGGGCAAGGCCAACTCGGCCAAGTTCCTGGCAGACAACCCGGAAGTCGCTGCCAAGCTCGAGAAGCAGCTGCGTGACAAACTGCTGTCGCCAGCGGTGATTGCCGACTCCAAGGCTTCTGCGGTCAAAGAGACCGAAGACGACTTGGCTGACGCTGATATCTGATCGCAGCGATGACCACCGCTGTACTCGATACCCTCGTCGCGGTGCGGCGAACTGCTATGGATCTGCTCGCTCGACGCGAGCACGGTCGAGTCGAACTGACGCGCAAACTGCGTCAGCGCGGCGCTGAGGCGGAAATGATCGAAACAGCCCTCGACCGGTTGACGGAAGAGGGGCTGCTTTCCGAAGCCCGTTACCTTGAAAGCTTTGTTTCCTACCGTGCCCGCTCCGGCTATGGCCCTTTGCGCATTCGCGAAGAGCTGGGTCAGCGTGGTTTGCAACGCGCCGATATCGAACTCGCCCTGCGTGAAAGCGGTATCGACTGGCAGGAGCAGCTTCGCGAGACGTGGCAACGCAAGTTCTCCGGACACTTGCCGATTGACGCCAAGGAACGCGCCAAACAAGGCCGCTTCCTCGCCTATCGGGGGTTTTCGATGGAGATGATCAACCGCTTGTTCAGCGGCAGAGGCATGGACGATTAAATCGGTTTAAAAAACGGCCCGCTATGAAAATAGCGGGCCGTTTTTTTTTGCCTTCAACTTACCTTTGATGGCTCACGTGCACGTTGGGCGGTCTGCGGTTTGGTTTGAACCCAGTTTTCCGGGAGGTTGATGTAATCCACCAGCTCCCTGAGACGGCCATGATTTCGGGCATTGAACGCGAAGGCCAACCGCACCAGGTGGCTGTACTGCGCTTCGTCATGTTCCTCGCCGCTGTAAGCGTGTTGATGGAACTGGTCACTCAGGCACAGATCGGCGAAAGCTTCTTGCATATGTTCCAGAGCCTGCTCGCTGAGCTTGTGATGCATGCGAATCACGAACTGACGCTTGAGCCAGCGACTGGAGTGGAAGTTGCTGTAGAACTGGTTGATCTGCTCCACGGCTTCATCGACGTTATAGACCAGACGCATCAATTTCAGGTCGGTGGGCAGGATGTAGCGGTTTTCTTCGAGTTGCTGGCGAATGAAATCCAGTGCGCCTTGCCAGAAGGTGCCGCCCGGCGCGTCCAGCAACACCACCGGCACCAATGGACTTTTACCGGTCTGGATCAGCGTCAGTACTTCCAGTGCCTCGTCCAGGGTACCGAACCCGCCAGGGCACAGCACCAGCGCATCGGCTTCCTTGACGAAGAACAGTTTGCGGGTGAAGAAAAAGTGGAACGGCAGCAGATTGCCGGTGCCGTCTACGGTCGGGTTGGCATGTTGTTCGAAGGGCAGGGTGATGTTGAACCCGAGGCTGTGGTCACGCCCGGCGCCTTCGTGCGCGGCAGCCATGATTCCGCCACCAGCACCGGTGATGACCATCATGTTCGAGCGTGTCAGGGCTGCGCCGAGCTCTCGGGCCATTGCATACAGGGGGTGCTCGACCGGCGTGCGCGCCGAGCCGAATACGGTGACTTTGCGTCGTCCCTTGAATTGTTCCAGCACTCGGAACGCCTGCTCCAGTTCGCGCAGGGCCTGCAGGGTGATCTTGGCGTTCCAGCGGTTGTGATCTTCCTGGGCCATACGCAGCACGGTCAGGATCATGTCGCGATAAATCGGCAGATTCGGGCTGTTGGGGGAAATCTGCTTGAGCTGTTCTTCGACCTTGCTGATGAGGTCGGGGCCGCTTTCCTGAAAATGACGGCTGAGCAGGTCATTCGGTTGGTAAGGCATTCAACGTCTCCTTCTGCACAGAGCGGGTGGCCCTGACGTGCGGCGTCAGTGCCGCGCTGCAAAAAACACACACTCGGCAGCTCCTTTTTCTGCCGTGAACAGGTGATCGGGAATACTTTGAATCTAGACCCTCGCGAGCCATTGCGCTGAATTGATCTTTACGCCGCGCAGGCTTTCCTGGCAACCGTTGCGGGTTTATTGGAAATGAGTGTTCACCACTCGTCCGAAGGTACGCCGTAGAGCAATCACTCTGATTTACTAACCTACAGGCACTGTACGACAGCTTTGAGTCAGCAATCGTACGCAGGGTGCGCGCTTTTCAAGGATTCGCGGGTAGCAGGCAAGGAGGCGGAAGAGATGGCCAGAGTGGTTCTGGAGATCGATACGCAGCTGTATCGGATGCTGAAAGCGGCAGCCGAGACCAATCAAGTGAGTCTCGAAGAGGAGTGCTGCCGTCGGTTGGCAGGCGGAGAACGACGGTCTCGCTACTTGCAGGCCCTGGTGGCCGAATTGCGCGCCGAAGATGAACAGCGGCGCGCCAATACTCGATGATTACTTCTTTTTCACCGGGGCGGCTTTCGGGCAATCGGAGTCCTGATAGCTGGCCGAACCGATGGCCTTGTTGGTTTTATATTCACTGAAGTCGTAGCGCATGACCGCGCCCTTGGCCATCAGCTTGCGGTACGACGGGTTGTTGCACACCGAAGCACCCAACTGGAAATACACGGCTTTTGGATCGGCGCGCATCTTTTCGGCGTGGCTGGCCTGCACGCTCAGGTGGTTGATCAGGGTAACGCCTTCAACGGTGTAGCCCTGATCGAGAATGTCTTCGTTGATCGCCCGTGGCGTGCCGACGCTGCTTTGTGCGGCGATGTTGCGCAGTTCTTTGTTCAGATTCTGCTCTTTCAGGGACGCCGCTTGTGCGCTGAAGGACAACGCCAGTGCGATGGCCGCGGTAGGAACGATAAGGCGCAGCATGAAACTCTCCTGATTCAGTGACTGGTGGTTCGACCAGCCCTGTGGCTGTGCGTTCAGTGGCGCCGGATTATAGGGGAGCCGGTCGGGACGGTACAGGTTTGCGCTCGCCGCTCTGGTAAACTGCCGGCCTTTATTGCCTTGCCGAGTGCTGTGCGTGTCGAGTTTTCCTGCCATAAGGCGTTGCCCGTGATCCATCATGCCCCCAACGCCGTAGCCCGCTTGCGTGACCAGCGCGAGGACGAAGGTATCAAGCCGATTCAGGCCCGAGGTTTTCGCTCCGAGCGTTGCCGCGATTGCCGGGTGATCATCAGCCATTGCCTGTGCGCTTGGCGACCGACGGTCGAAACCCGCTCCGGCGTGTGCCTGATCATGACCGGCAAGGAAGTCTTCAAACCCAGCAACACCGGCTGGCTGATTGCCGATGTGGTGCGTGACAACCATGCCTTCATTTGGTCGCGCACCGAACCCGACCCGCAGATGCTGGCGTTGCTCAATGATCCGCAATGGCAGCCGTACCTGGTATTTCCCGGCGAATACGTCGAACCGGCACGCGTGACCAACACTGTCGCTCTCGATAGCAGCAAACGTCCGCTGTTCATTCTGCTGGATGCGACCTGGACCGAAGCGCGCAAGATCTTCCGCAAGAGTCCGTATTTTGACCGCTTGCCGATTCTCAGCCTGCTGCCCGACAGACTCTCGCGCTATCGCTTGCGCCGTTCCACCCGCAGCGAGCACCTGTGCACCGCCGAAGTCGCGGCGTTGTGTCTGGAACTGGCCGGGGACAGCGACGCAGCGTCGGCACTGGACGCTTACTTCGATGTGTTCAGCCAGCATTATCTGGGCGCCAAACAACAGTTGCCGCTCAACGAGTCGACCCCGGCCCACGCCGAGCTGTTGCCTTATATACGAAAGCCGCAAGCCGTGTTGGCCCGATAGTGGCCCATACTTCACCCAGCGGCGGCCGTGCTGCTTGACCACCCCGGCTACGCTGGGCATGCTTGGCGCCGATTGGGGTGCGGCCAAGGTTTGAAACGCCGTGTTTGCTCGTGATTGGTGTTGAACGTGCCCCTGTGGATAGCGCTGTGCGGCGGTATCTCGAGTTGTTTTGGCGAGGCCCGAATGCGTCGGGTCTGCCATCAAAAACAGGATCATTTGAACAATGGCCACATACGACATCCTGATTGCCGATGATCACCCTCTGTTTCGTAGCGCACTGCATCAAGCGGTGACCCTGGGCCTGGGCCCGGATGTACGACTGGTGGAGGTGGCGAGCATCGCCGAGCTGGAAGCGCGCCTGACCGAAAAATCCGACTGGGATCTGGTCCTGCTGGACCTGAACATGCCCGGCGCTTTCGGTTTTTCCGGTCTGGTCATGCTGCGCGGGCAGTACCCGCAGATTCCGGTGGTCATGGTTTCGGCGCAGGAAGAAGCTTCGGTCATGGTCAAGTCCCGCGAGTTTGGCGCCAGCGGCTTCATTCCCAAGTCCAGCGACCTGAACGTGATTCAGCAAGCCGTGCGCAAGGTGCTCGATGGCGATGTGTTCTGGCCCCCGCAGGCGTTCGAAGCCGTCAGTGTCTCTGATGAAGCCAAAGCCGCCAGCGATGGCCTGGCCAGTCTCACCCCGCAGCAGTTCCGCGTACTGACCATGGTCTGTGAAGGCCTGCTGAACAAGCAGATTGCCTACGAGTTGAGCGTGTCCGAAGCGACCATCAAGGCCCACGTCACGGCGATCTTTCGCAAGTTGAATGTGCGCACCCGGACGCAGGCGGCATTACTTCTGCAACAACTTGAGTCAATTCCGAGCCAGTAAAAGCTGGCGCCTTCACGCTTTTTTGACTTTTGTTGCTCTAGCTTTCCCACTCCTTTCTGGTTGGTTTTTACGTTATGTCACCTTTCAAGGGCCAGACCGGCCTGAAACGCATCCTCAACGCTTCCGGTTACTCGCTGGACGGGCTGCGCGCAGCCTTCACCGGCGAAGCCGCATTTCGCCAACTGGTGCTGCTCAATGTGGTGCTGATTCCGCTGACGTTCTTCCTGAATGTCAGTCGCGTCGAACAGGCACTGCTGATCGCTGTGTGCCTGCTGGCGCTGATCGTCGAGTTGCTGAATTCGGCGGTGGAAGCGGCGATTGACCGCATTTCCCTGGAACTGCACCCGCTGTCGAAGAACGCCAAGGACATGGGCAGCGCCGCGCAATTCGTGGCCCTGAGCATGATTGCCCTGGTGTGGGCGGTGATTCTGCTTTAAGCGATACTCGGCAAGACGATCTCGTCGCTGCGCTGCACCCCGGCGGTGAAGGCGCGGCACAGATCGAGAAACTCGCGCATGGCCGACGTCTGGTATTTCTGCTTGTGCCAGATGAAGTAGAACTGCCGGGCCAGATCCAGATCCGGGGTTTCCACAGCCACCAGGCTGCCGCGTCGAAACGCATCACGCAGCGCCAGCCGCGAAATACAGCCAATCCCCAACCCTGATTCCACCGCGCGTTTGATCGCTTCGGTGTGCTCCAGCTCCAGGCGGATATTCAGCGCACTGCGATGGTGACGCATAGCCTGATCAAAGGTCAGGCGCGTGCCGGAACCCTGTTCACGCAGGATCCACGCCTCGTGCGTCAACTCTTCCATGGTCGCGCTGCCACGTTTGGCCAGTGGGTGCTGCGGTGCGCAAAACACCACCAGTTCATCTTCCACCCAGCTCTGCACTTCGATGTCCGGGTGGCTGCAGTCGCCTTCGATTAGACCCAGATCAATTTCGTAATGAGCGACTTGATGCACGATATTGGCAGTGTTCTGTACATGCAGCTTCACCTGGCTCTCCGGATGGCGTTGCATGAAACCGCCGATCAACAGGGTCGCCAGGTAATTGCCGATGGTCAGGGTGGCGCCCACCGACAGTGAGCCGAAACCGGATTTGCCGTTGAGCAGGTCTTCGATTTCCTTGGATTGATCAAGCAGGGCCACCGCTTGCGGCAGCAGCTGTTTGCCGAGGGCGTTGAGGCTCAGCCGTTTGCCGGCGCGATCGAACAGCTGGCAGCTGGACTGGCGCTCCAGTTCGGTGATCGAGGTGCTTGCCGCCGATTGCGAGAGGTTGAGCAGACCCGCAGCACGGGATACGCTCTCCTGCTGGGCGACGGCGACGAAGACTTGCAGTTGACGAAGAGTAAATCGCATATCGATATAACCGATAACCCTTATCTTAATAATCCAGTTAACAGATATTGTCGTCGCTATTAGAATGCGATGCAATTGCGCACTGTTGGCCGCAAAGGCGAGCGCAGACCCAATATCCAGGAGTCCCACGTACATGAGCAACATGAACCACGAGCGTGTCCTCAGTGTTCATCACTGGAACGACACTCTGTTCAGCTTCAAGTGCACCCGCGATCCGGGCCTGCGCTTCGAGAACGGTCAGTTCGTGATGATCGGCCTGCAACAGCCCAACGGCCGCCCGCTTATGCGCGCTTACTCGATTGCCAGCCCGAACTGGGAAGAGCATCTCGAGTTCTTCAGCATCAAGGTGCCTGATGGTCCGCTGACTTCGCAGTTGCAGCACCTGAAGGAAGGCGACGAGATCATCATCTCGAAGAAGCCTACCGGCACCCTGGTGCTCGACGACCTGAACCCGGGCAAGCATCTGTATCTGCTGAGCACTGGCACCGGTCTGGCGCCGTTCATGAGCGTCATTCAAGACCCGGAAACCTACGAGCGCTTTGAAAAAGTGATCCTGGTGCACGGCGTGCGTTACGTCAACGAAGTCGCCTACCGCGAATTCATCACCGAGCACCTGCCGCAGAACGAGTTCTTCGGTGAAGCGCTGCGTGACAAGCTGATCTACTACCCGACCGTGACTCGCGAGCCGTTCGAGAACCAGGGTCGTCTGACCGACCTGATGCGTAGCGGCAAGCTGTTCAGCGACATCGGTCTGCCACCGATCAACCCGCAGGACGACCGCGCGATGATCTGCGGCAGCCCGAGCATGCTCGACGAGACCAGCGAAGTGCTCGACAGCTTCGGCCTGAAGATCTCGGCGCGGATGCGCGAGCCGGGTGATTACTTGATCGAGCGTGCGTTCGTCGAGAAGTAACACGCAATACCTGTGGGAGCGGGCTTGCTCGCGAAGGCGTCGTGTCAGCCAACACACCTGTTAATGACAGACCGCTTTCGCGAGCAAGCTCGCTTGTATGTTTAGACTTGAAGGGGTGGGCGGGACTACAGACTCGATTCTGACTCTGACCAGTACAGACCGTGGGAGACTTCTCGTCCCGCCCCTTCTACCCAAAGCGCCAATAAGGAATTCATCGGTAAACCGACGACAGAGACAAGCCAGCGCAACGGTAGACCCCAACAAGCTCTTAAACCCTAGCTCCGAGGATTCGTCATGACAATCCTTACTTCGCAGACGGTTGTTGGTATCGATATCGCCAAGGCCGAAATCGTTGTCTATCGCGCCGACTTGGAAACTATTGAAGCGGTCAAGAATGATCGTGCCGCCCTCAAACGTTGGCTCAAAACTCTGCCCGCGCAAAGCGCTATCGCTGTCGAAGCCACCAATATCTACCATTTGGAGACTGTTGATCTGGCTCATGCGATGGGACATCAGGTCTATGTGGTGGATGCTTATCGAGTCAGCCACTATCGTCGCGGTGTCGGTCAGCGAGCCAAAAATGATCCCTGCGATGCACGTGTGCTCGCACGCTATCTGACGAATGAACAAAGCAAACTGCGGCTTTGGAATCCGCCTCCTAAAGCCTACACCGTACTGAAAAGCTTGCTGCACAGACGCGCGACGCTGATTCAGAACCATACGGGTCTGATGTTGAGCTGGGCCGATGAACCCTTGCTGAAAAAAGAACGTACGGCTCAGCAAAAGGCATTCGAGCGATCCGACAAGGTCATTCAAAAACTGCTGCGCAAAGTCAGCAAAGAGGCCGGTATTGATGACAATATTGACCGCTGCAAAGCAATCGAGGGCGTGGGAGAGCTGACTGCGACTGGGTTGGCAACGACCTATATGCGCGGTGACTTTGCCAACAGCGACGCGTTCATCGCGTTTTTGGGTATGGATCTGACGGTGGACGATTCGGGGAAAAAGAACGGCCCGAGGTTCCTGAGCAAAAAAGGAGATCCGGAGATCCGTCGATTAGCCTACAACGCCGCAATGGCGGCGTGTCGCTCAACCAAGTGGAAGCCTTTTTACGAGTCTTACCTGGCCAGAGGCTTCTCGAAAACACAGGCATTGGTAGCTCTTGCTCGCAAGCTCTGCCGAGTGGCATTCACCCTGATGAAGAATCAGGGCGAATACCGATCAGTTTGAGATTCTAGGGTTGCTGAGCAACATAGAATCTCCCACAATGATTTTTATTGAATGAAAAAGCCCGCGTTGCCTGAGAAGGCAGCGCGGGCTTTTTCGTTTCCGGGGTTTACGCCGAGGCCGGGATCACTTCCAGCACGCAAATCTGCTCCGGCGTCGGGTAATGCCAGCGCACGTCCAGATCCCAGAACTGCGCACCGTACTCGCGCTCCGGTGCCGGCGTCTGATACGCCGGGCGCGGATCCTGCGCCAGACACTGCTCGATCAACTCGACCAGCGGCTCGCCAAGGCGCTGGGCATGGCCATGCGCCTGTTGCAGCGCGGCGTCCGTCCACCGCACGTCAATCAACTGTGGCGCGGCGCTGGCGATGCTGTTGGAGGCTTCGGGGATGATATCGGCGTAAGGCACATAGGGTTTGATATCGAGGATCGGCGTGCCGTCGAGCAAATCGATGCCCGAAATGAACAGCCGATTGGTATCGACCTTGTCCAGCTTCACCACTGACTGCCCGATGCCATTGGGGCGGTGAGTCGCACGGGTGGCGAACACGCCCATGGATTTGTTACCGCCCAGCCGTGGCGGGCGCACCTTCAGACGCGGCTTTTCTTCTAGCGCCTGATGAAACAGAAACAGCAGCCAGACATGGCTGACCTGCTCCAGCCCTTGCACGGCGTCTCCCTGATCGAACGGCGCCACCAGCTCCAGCACGCCACGGGCGGCGGGGGCCAGTTGCGGCTGGCGCGGGATGGCGAACTTCTCCTTGAAACAGGAGCGCACGAAGCCGATGGGGGAGACGCTGTAAGTCATGTTCGGTAATCAAGGCGGGAGCGGGGCGGGCATGATAACCCGCAGGGCTTCAAGGCAGGTGATGACGGGGCCGACGCCTTCGCGAGCAAGCCCGCTCCCACAGGGATCTCGAGTGGAGTCCGGTTTTGTGTCAGCCACAAAACCTGTGGGAGCGGGCTTGCTCGCGAAGGCCGCGCCACCGATTCAGAGCTTGTGGCGCAGATCAGCCACGAACACGCAGGGTCAGGCCCTTGAGGAAGTTGCGCAGCAACTGGTCGCCGCACGCGCGATAGTTGGTGTGGCCGACCTTGCGGAACAGTGCACTCAGCTCAGGCTTGGACACCGGGAACTCGGCTGCCTTGAGTATCGCGTGCATGTCGTCTTCCTTGAGTTCGAAAGCCACGCGCAGCTTTTTCAGGATGATGTTGTTGGTCACTGGCACTTCGATCGGCTGCGGCGGACGGCTTTCGTCCTTGCCGCGCTTGAACACCACCAGACCGTCGAGGAAGTGCGCCATGACTTCGTCCGGGCAGCGCACGAAGCCTTCTTCGTCTTCTTCTTTCTTGTCGAGGTATGCGACGACGTCTTTCAGCTCCACGTCCAGGCCGCCGAGCTTGATGATCTCGATGACTTTCTTGTCGCTGATGTCGAGCATGTAGCGCACGCTACGCAATACGTCGTTATGAATCATGTGGGTAATCCTGATATTTCGTTGTGGGCAACGCGCAGGCGCGTTGCCGGAGTGTGTGGCGGCAACAGAGGCGTCAGAACTTCTCTTTGCCGGACAGATAGCGCCATTGGCCGACCGGAACCTTGCCGATCGACACACCGCCGATACGGATGCGGCGGATGCCGACGACCTTCAGGCCAACCGCTTCGCAGAACTGCGCGATGATCCCCGGCTGCGGGTTTTTCATGGCGAAGCGCAGGCGGTTTTCGTTCTGCCAGCTGGCCTTGACCGGCGGCAGCTCCTTGCCCTTGTGAGTCAGGCCGTGCTGCAGGCGATTGAGGCCGTGGGCAACCATGTCGCCTTCGACTTCGACCACGTATTCCTGCTCGATCTTGGCGGCATCGGCAGTCAGTTTGCGCAGCACCTTCCAGTCCTGCGTAAACACCAGCAGGCCGCTGGCCTTGGGTTGCAGGTCGGCGCTGGCGGTCAGACGCAGAAAGTGCCCGCGCAACGGACGTTTGCCGTAGCGGTGCTCGTCGCTGAGGGTGTCGGCGCTGAGCGATTGCATGGCGGTGTCGACATCCATGCCCGCTGGCACGTTGAGCAGAATCGTGACCGGCTCCGGCGCGGTGGCCTGAGCGTCCTTGTCGAGCTCGACCTTCTGGTCGCCGACCTTGAATTGCGGTTCGTCGATCACTTCGCCGTCCACGGTGACCCAGCCGCCCTCGATGAACAGCTCGGCCTCCCGGCGGGAGCAACCGACCAGTTCGATGAGGCGTTTGGAGAGGCGAATCGGGTCAGTCATGACAGGGCCGTAACAAAAAAGGGGTGGGCATTGTACCTGCCTGGCGCCGGTTAAGCCCGGTTCCATTTCGGTAGGTGTTTTTTGTAGGAGTGAGCCTGCTCGCGATTGCCGTCTAACATTCAGCATTGATGTCGGCTGGTCCGGCGCTATCGCGAGCAGGCTCACTCCTACAAGGGTTCTTTGGTGTGTCAGGCGTGGCTTGAGCGCTGCTGGTTCTGCCGCAAGCGCATATGCAGCAACGGATACGGCTGGCCCATGCCATCCACTTCCGAGCGGCCGATCACTTCAAAACCCTGCTTGAAATAAAAACCCAGTGCCTGCGGGTTCTGTTCGTTGACGTCGAGTTCATCGGCATTCAGATGCTGCATGGCGTAGTTGAGCAGTTTCTTGCCCAAACCCTGGCCACGGTGGGCGGGATCGATAAACAGCATTTCGATCTTGCCCGCTGCCACTCCGGCGAATCCGGTAATGCGCTGCTGATGATCCCTGGTGCAAATCAGCATCACCGCGTCCAGATAGCGGGTGAGCACCAGATTGCGCAGCAACTCGATGTAGCTGTCCGGCAGGAAATCATGGGTCGCGCGAACCGAGGCCTCCCAGACCCGGGTCAGTTCCTGATAATCGCTGAGTTTCGGCGTGTGGATGACCGAATGCTGACGCATGCCCGTCTGCCTCTTTTCAAATGGATGAGCGGGATTCCTTCCCACTGCAAACGATAGCCGTAAAAAAGCCCCGCATCTCGTAAAAAGAGCGGGGCTTTTGATGACACGACTATCCCCTGTGGGAGCGGGCTTGCTCGCGAAAGCAGTGTATCCGTCGACATATCCAGTGACTGATACACCGCCTTCGCGAGCAAGCCCGCTCCCACAGGTACTGCGTGGTGCTTAGATCTGCTCAGCCCAGAGGTCGTATTCGTCAGCGTCAGTCACCTTGCACCAGACCTTGTCGCCCGGCTTGAGGTTGCTGCCGTTGTCGATGAACACGTTGCCGTCGATTTCCGGGGCATCGAAGAAGCAGCGGCCGACGGCGCCTTGCTCGTCGACTTCGTCCACCAGCACTTCGATCTCGCGGCCGATGCGCATTTGCAAACGGGCCGAGCTGATCGCCTGCTGGTGCGCCATGAAACGCTCCCAACGGTCCTGCTTGACGTCGTCCGGCACCACTTCCAGGTCCAGATCATTGGCCGGGGCGCCATCTACCGGCGAATACTGGAAGCAGCCGACGCGGTCGAGCTGGGCTTCGGTCAGCCAGTTCAGCAGGTACTGGAAGTCTTCTTCGGTTTCGCCCGGGAAGCCGACGATGAAGGTCGAACGGATGATCAGATCCGGGCAGATCTCGCGCCAGTTCTTGATCCGCGCCAGGGTCTTGTCTTCGAACGCCGGGCGTTTCATCGACTTCAGCACTTTCGGGCTGGCATGCTGGAACGGGATGTCCAGGTACGGCAGGATCTTGCCGGCGGCCATCAGCGGGATCAGCTCGTCAACGTGCGGGTACGGGTAAACGTAGTGCAGACGGACCCAGACCCCCAAGGTGCTCAGCGCTTCGCAGAGTTCGGTCATGCGGGTTTTCACCGGCGCGCCGTTCCAGAAACCGGTGCGGTACTTCACGTCGACGCCATAGGCGCTGGTGTCCTGCGAAATCACCAACAGCTCTTTGACACCGGACTTGACCAGGCGCTGAGCCTCGTCGAGCACATCGCCAACCGGACGGCTGACCAGTTTGCCGCGCATCGACGGGATGATGCAGAAGCTGCAGCTGTGGTTGCAGCCTTCGGAAATCTTCAGGTACGCGTAGTGACGCGGGGTCAGCTTGATGCCTTGCGGCGGTACCAGGTCGATCAGCGGGTTGTGATCCTGACGCGGCGGCACCACTTCGTGCACCGCGTTGACTACTTGCTCGTACTGCTGCGGACCGGTCACGGCCAGCACGCTCGGGTGTACGTCGCGGATGTTGCCTTCTTCCACGCCCATGCAACCGGTGACGATCACCTTGCCGTTTTCCTTGATCGCTTCACCAATCACTTCCAGCGACTCAGCCTTGGCCGAATCGATGAAACCGCAGGTGTTGACCACCACCACGTCGGCGTCCTGGTAGGTGGACACCACGTCATAGCCTTCCATGCGCAGCTGGGTCAGGATGCGCTCGGAGTCGACCAGTGCTTTCGGGCAACCCAGAGATACGAAGCCAACCTTTGGATTGGCCGGCGCAGGAGTGGTGGACATGTCTAACCTCGGTATTTTGTGACGTCGCTTGCCGTGTGGGAAAACCGACGGATGGGCGCTTAGGGCACGCCTCTGATCAAAAAGTGCGCAATTCTAGCGATGAGTAACGCACTTGACCAGCTTTATGCAGGGAAATACGACGAGTGCTGCGCTATGCTTCGCGCCGTTGAGCTTTACCGATTTTTTACAGTCAACAAAACGTCTGTAACAATAGGTAAAACAGCGCATGCTGCACCACAAAGCATAGTGCTTCATTCAAAGAAGCCGGTTCGAGAATCAGGAGTGTTGGATGGGTCAGGCAAGTAGTCAGGCGGCGGGCGCCGAGCATTCGGCTGCAAAACCGCTGAGCATGCTGGTCGCGGCAGTCGGGGTGGTTTACGGCGACATCGGCACGAGCCCGTTGTACACCCTCAAAGAAGTTTTCGCTGGTCACTACGGGGTGCCAGTCAACCACGACGGGGTCTTCGGGATTCTGGCGTTGATTTTCTGGTCGTTGATCTGGGTGGTCACGATCAAGTACGTGTTGTTCGTACTGCGCGCCGACAACCAGGGGGAAGGCGGGATCATGGCGCTGACTGCCCTGGCGCGACGTGCATCGAGTCGCTACCCGAAGTTGCAGGCGGTACTGGTGATTCTGGGGCTGATCGGAGCAGCGCTGTTTTATGGCGACAGCATGATTACCCCGGCGATTTCCGTGTTGTCGGCGGTTGAAGGTCTGGAGCTGGCATTCGACGGCCTGGAGCGCTGGGTGGTGCCGATGGCGCTGGTGGTGCTTGTCGCACTGTTCCTGATCCAGAAACACGGCACCGATCGCATCGGCAAGCTGTTTGGCCCGGTGATGGTGGCGTGGTTCCTGGTGCTGGGCGGCCTGGGTATCAGCGGGATCGTCAGGCATCCTGAAGTGTTGAATGCACTGAACCCGATCTGGGGCGTGCGCTTCTTCATCGTGCACCCGGGCATGGGCGTGGCGATTCTCGGCGCGGTGGTGCTGGCATTGACCGGCGCCGAAGCGCTTTACGCCGACATGGGCCACTTCGGGCGCAATCCGATTGCCCGCGCATGGTTGGTTCTGGTGCTGCCGGCGCTGGTGCTGAACTACTTCGGTCAGGGCGCATTGCTGCTGGAAAACCCGGAAGCGGCACGTAACCCGTTCTACCTGTTGGCGCCGAACTGGGCACTGGTGCCGCTGGTCGTGCTGGCGACCCTGGCCACGGTCATTGCTTCGCAGGCGGTGATTTCCGGCGCGTTCTCGTTGACTCGTCAGGCCATTCAGCTCGGCTACATTCCGCGCATGCACATTCAGCACACGTCCAGTGCCGAACAGGGCCAGATTTACATCGGTGCGGTGAACTGGGCGCTGATGGTCGGCGTGATCTTGTTGGTCATCGGCTTCGAATCCTCCGGCGCGCTGGCGTCTGCTTACGGTGTGGCCGTGACTGGCACGATGCTGATCACCAGCATCCTGGTGTCGGCGGTGATCCTGCTGCTGTGGAAATGGCCACCGCTGTTGGCGGTGCCGATTCTGCTCGGGTTCCTGTTGGTCGATGGTTTGTTCTTTGCTGCCAACGTACCGAAGATCATCCAGGGCGGTGCCTTCCCGGTGTTGGCGGGTATTGTGCTGTTTGTCCTGATGACCACCTGGAAGCGCGGCAAGGAGCTGCTGGTCGATCGTCTCGACGAAGGTGCGCTACCGTTGCCGATCTTTATCAGCAGCATCCGCGTGCAACCACCGCACCGCGTGCAGGGCACCGCCGTGTTCCTCACCGCGCGCTCCGACGCCGTGCCCCACGCGCTGTTGCACAACTTGCTGCACAACCAGGTGCTGCACGAGCAAGTGGTGTTGCTGACCGTGGTCTACGAAGACATTCCGCGCGTATCGCCATCGCGACGTTTCGAAGTGGAGGCGCACGGGGAGGGGTTCTTCCGGGTGATCCTGCACTTCGGCTTCACCGACGAGCCGGACGTGCCGCAGGCGCTGAAACTGTGCCACCTGGATGAACTGGACTTCAGTCCGATGCGCACCACCTACTTCCTCAGCCGCGAAACGGTGATCGCCTCGAAACTCGAAGGCATGGCCCGCTGGCGCGAAGCGCTGTTCGCATTCATGTTGAAGAATGCCAATGGCAATTTGAGGTTCTTCAATCTGCCGCTGAACCGGGTGATTGAGTTGGGGACACAGGTGGAGATGTAACCCTGCCTCAACTGAAAAGCCCCTGTCAGCCTTGCGGCTGGCGGGGGCTTTTTTGTGCCTGAACACATTGCTTGAATCCTGTAGCAATCCCCTGTGGGAGCGGGCTTGCTCGCGAACGCGTCGTGTCAGTCGACATCTCCAGCGGCTGATCCACCGCCTTCGCGAGCAAGCCCGCTCCCACAAGGGGTCTGTGGTGCTAGTGGCTTTCAGGCATCTCTGCTTCGGACTCGGTCTTCGTGCGCGCAGGTCGTGGCAGCAGCGCTTGTATCACATCGTCGATCAAGGCCTTGCCCATCACCGTCAGATAGTACGCCGCCCAAGCGTGACGGTCGGTGTCATTGGCGTAGGCAGCGTCTTCTGCGAAGGATTTGGCGAGGTACAGCAGGTCGGAGGATTGGGATAAAGCATCGATGATCGGGATGCCGGAACGAACGTTGAAAAACGCTTCATTCGCGTTGTAGAGGAAGGGGGTGAAGCCGATGGTTTCAGATCAGATTGATTGCTCATGTTCAATTCCCTTGATTTCGAGAGCTGCCGCATCCGATACCAAGCGAATGGGTGGCAGCTGTGCGCAGGTTGGTAAACCGGGGAATCAAGGAAACCGGCACGCCCGAAAGCGTCCCACGCACAGCAGCCATAACACAGGTGCTCGGACGAGATACGCCTGAGTCGTGTCGGGTGCGCTGTTGCGCCTTATTCCACCGGGTTACCAAGCCCGATCGCTGAATGGGTCAGCGACGTCCGGAGAGTATCCCGTCAATAAATAGCGCAACAGGGCGGCAAGGCGCCGCAACACGCGATTCGGAGTTTGCCTACAAGGTCTGTCGGCGTCATCTGATATTGCGAGACGAGAAGTAAACGAGACTAAACGTTGGGGGGCAAATTGCTCAGTTATAAAAGGGCTTGACTCCTGAATATATCCAATGAGACAAGTGTCCACGTTTTATGGAATGTGGACACTTGGAGTTTTTAGCTTCGTGAAGAGTCAAGACATTTTGCTCCTGTTCAAACTCGCCAGCCTTCATGCCCAGGAAGAAAACCTCCTAGGGAGGATGGAGTCCGAGTCAAATTCGAACAAGGTCGAGGAGTTGCTGAAGCCCTATGTGACCAATCAAATGACCGCGGGTGGGCCGGTAGGGCAGCCTCTGGTCACCTATTCGACTGATGGTGAAGATACCGTATTCCGTCGTCAGGACTTCGATTCGCCCTCGGCTGAAGAGGCCGGATGGGAAGGGTGGTCTGAGCCGGTAGCTGTTCCGTCGCTGGCGAGTTGGAGTGAAGGTTATTCGCTGCGTGCGCTGTCTGCGTCTCTTGGGCTGAGCAAAAGCGAAGTTTCAAACTCTATCGCCAGGTGCCGTGGCGCTGGATTGCTCACCAATGACTACGACACCGGGCTCGCGAAGGTTAATCGGCGGGAGCTGCTGAAAATCACCGAGCACGCTCTGAAATACTTTTTTCCCGTTAGGCCGGGGGCGATGGTTCGCGGTATTCCAACTGGCTTTGCAGCGCCAGCGCTCTCTAAAAGCATCAAGAGCGCAGGTGGGTTGGTTCCGGTTTGGCCGGATGCTTTTGGAACTGAGCGCGGTCAGGCAATAGAACCGCTCTACAAGACGGTGCCGGA
Source organism: Pseudomonas sp. JQ36 (assembly GCF_053851495.1). Taxonomy (NCBI): domain Bacteria; kingdom Pseudomonadati; phylum Pseudomonadota; class Gammaproteobacteria; order Pseudomonadales; family Pseudomonadaceae; genus Pseudomonas; species Pseudomonas sp. JQ36. The sequence goes on from NZ_CM132642.1 coordinate 98,683, forward strand.
AGCGGTGAAAAGGGACAGAATCCTTTATCACTATCTGGCGCTTGCTGATGCGATCCGTCTTGGTGGCCCAAGAGAATGCGGTGTGGCAATCAGCATTCTAAAAGCAGGGATGGGGCTGAAATAACATGTCTTCAAACGCTGATCACAACTATGAACTCATAGAATTTGTTGCCGACGGCTTGGGGGAGGAGTTTCTCTCGGAAGTGGCTTTTGTCGGCGGTTGCACCACAGCCATGCTGGTTACGGATGCTGCTGTGCTGGACGACATTCGTTTCACTGACGATGTTGATCTGGTGATCGAATTGGCGGGTATCAGCGCCTGGCATCACCTCACAGAGCGGCTGGCAGCCAAGAACTTCAAGATCACTGGGGAGGACGAAGTCAATTGTCGTTTCCGCTTCAACGACGTCGTCGTTGACGTAATGCCTTCCGAACCCGAAGTTCTCGGATATGCCAATCGCTGGTTCGTGGAGGGACTGGCAAGAGCTGATAAGTTCACGTTGCCGAGCGGGACCGTAATCCAGATATTCAAGCCGACCTACTTCCTTGCGACGAAACTGGAAGCTTTTAGCGGTCGCGGTGAGGGCGATCCGTATCACAAAGATGTTGAAGACATGATCATTCTGATCGATGGGCGTCCAGAGCTTCTGGAGGAGGTTAGTCAGGCAGATTCTGAACTCAGGCAATTCATCACTACCGGAGTTCGACAACTCATAGATCTTGGTGGCATCGAATACGTGATTGAAAGCTCAGGCTCGGTTCAGGCCAATCCGGGTAGAGGGCGAATCATTCATAGGCGTATGAAGGAATTGGCTAACGCATGAGATACAACATCCGATCAGTAAAAGGACGAACCAGGAAAGCTAATCACGACTATGCCGGAGCGATCTGCGACGACGGTAGTGGGTTGTTCGTCATTACGGACGGTACATCGAAGCCCGGCAGTGGCCAACTGGCAGAATGCTTTGTAAAAGGCATTTTAACGGCCTACTCCAAACGCTTGGATCAGGGGCGCGATATTACTGAGAGCGAAGCAGTTGAGCAGTTACTTGGTTCAATGCTGGCCGAGTTTCATACCCTTCTGTTTGCGGATCAGGTGGGGACCATTTGTTATCTGGTTTGTTTAGTTGCCCATGGAAAGCTCACGCTAGCGTATGAGGGGGACTGTTCGTGCGGTGTAGTGACGCCAGCGCAAACAATCGAGTGGATTACGCCGCCTCACTGCATGGCTAATTGGAGACGAAATCGTTCGCATCGTGAGCTCGCGCAAGATCTGGCTCGAAACTCGATTACCCGTTGTTTGAAGATTAATCGTGCTCCGAATCCTGAGTTCGTTTCTCACCAACTGGCCATCGGAGGGCGACTCGTTTTCGCAACAGATGGCTTTTGGGCTGAATTAACGGAAGCGCAGCAAAGTAGCTTGCTGACGACGGCGGATAGCGACTTTAACGCTGTTGAGGATGACGTCACATGGATAGTTGTTCAGCTTTAGTGTTGGAGTCAGTGAGCATCGAAGTAAAATTTGACTGGCTCCCATGTTGGATTTTGGCGGCTGCCGGAATGTAAGAGGCCCCCGGAGCCTTGCGGCTGCGGGGGCTTTTTGTGGGTGCGCTTCAGATCACTCTTCAGCCACCTGACTCGCCGCCTGACGCTTCTCGATCAGATCCACCAATCGCTTCGCCAGCGCCGGGTAGTTCTCGTCGAAGTGGTGGCCGCCGGGCAGTTTCACCGCTTCACCCACTGCCGTTTTGTCGGTGCAGCCGCTTTCATCGGTTTCTTCCGCGCCGTAGATGCAAACGACTTTGGCCGCTGGCAGCTTGGCCATTTCCGGGCCGGTGGCGGCTTCTTTGCCGGCGTTGCCGAGCCAGCCTTCGACTTCGATTTCGAAGCTGCCGGTGCGCGCGAAGGCCAGCAGGATGATGGCGTCGACGCGTTGCTGCTCGGTGTCCGGCAGGCGGTTGTAGATCGCCGGCAGGACGTCGGCACCGAACGAGTAACCGGTCAGGATGAAGCGCTTGGTGCCCCATTTCTGCCGGTAGTGCTGCATCAGTTCGGTCAGGTCCAGCGCGCTTTGCTCAGGGCTCTTGTGCTGCCAGTAGTAGCGCAGGGTGTCGATGCCGACCACTGGATAGCCGATCTTGGCCATCTCGCCTGCCACGTCGCGGTCGAGGTCGCGCCAGCCGCCGTCACCGGAGAGGAACAGGGTCACGGTGTCTTTGGCCTGACCGGCCGGCACTTCCACCACCGGGATTGCCAGACCGCCGTTGGCCTTGTCGCCGCCGACGAGGATCTTGCGCAGCTCGTTGTTCAGCACTTGCGGCAGGTTGATGTCGTAGTCGCTGATGCTGGTTTCGGCGTTCGGTTGATCGCGCACGAAACCGGCGCTGGTGTCGTCCGGGTTGTCGTTCCATGCCACCAGCCAGTGGCCATGAGCCGCGGATTTCGGCAGCAGGTGGGTGCAGCCAGGTTTTTCCAGCGCCAAGTCAACCGAGATCGCCTGGGCCTTGTCGTCCTTCTGCTCGGACAACCAGCGCCAGGCCAGCACGGCGCCAGGGCCGATGCCGCTGACCAGTGTGGTCGGGCCATTCAGTTCGCGCAGGCCGGTTTGCAGGGCGCGGCTCTGTTGCAGGCAGTCCTTGGGCAGAATCACCTGAACGATCTGCGCCGAGGCGCTGCGGCTCAGGGTGCTCAGTTGGTTGTCGGTCAGCTTCTGGTCGTCATTGACCGCGACCAGCACCTGCGCCTTGGGCTGGGTGCCGGGAATGACACGGGTCATGACCGTGCCGTCGGCGGCCGTCAGTGGTTGCAGAGTCGGTTGCGGTGCCGGGCGTTTGAGGTACCAGTAACCGCCGCCGGCAATCACGGCCAGCACGATCAGTGCGGCCAGGATGTACTTCAGGGAGCGTTGAATCATCAGCGTTTCACCAATCCAGTCAAGCCGCCCGCGATCAGGGCAGCAGTATCGGCCAGCGCCACCAGCGGATCGAGTCCGGCGGGCACTGCCATATAACGGGGTTCCCAGTCAGGCTGGAACTTGTCTTTGAAGCGGCGCAAGCCTTGGAAGTTGTACAGCTGCTCACCACGGCGGAAGACCATCGAGCCCAGACGCTGGGTCAGCGGTGCACCACGCCGGGGTTGCAACCCCGACAACGGCACCATGCCCAGGCTGAAGCGCGCGTATCCGTGACTCTTATAGTGTTGAATCAGGCCGACCATCAGGAACTCCATGGTCAGCTTGGGGGCGTCCGGGTGCGAGCGCATCAGATCGAGACTGGCCAGGTCATGGCTGTAAGTCTCGAGCAGGTTGGCGAACGCCACCGGGCGGCCTTCGAAGCGAATCACCGCAATGCGGAAATGCTTCAGGTAATCGTCGCTGAATCGACCGAGGGAGAAGCCTTTCTCGCGCACGTTCTTGCCGGTCAGCCACGCATCGGAAATCACTTTCAGCTCGTCCATCGGCGCCTGGCCTGGCTCATGGATCTCCAGCGACAGACCGTCGCGGGTGCCACGGTTCCAGGTGTAGCGCAGGTCCTTCATCTCTTTGCCCTTGGCTTCCAGGTCAAAGCGCTGCAGATCGACCCGGGCTTCTTCGCCGAGCTTGATCGCGGTCAGGCCGATGTCCATGTAGTACGGCAGGTTTTCCGCACGTACCTGATAGAACACCGGACGGGCGTGATGGATGTCGCAAAGGTCGCGGAACTGCCAGATCATCTCGGCGCGTTGCTGGCTTGGGCCGATCGGGTCGTACAGTGCCACCAGGCTGCGGCCACGGCGGGCGTACATCAGGAATGCTTCGTCGTTCTGGTGAAACAGCAACGCCTTGTCGCCGGTCAGCGCGAGGCCACCATCGGGTTGCGACGAAGCCATCAGGATTTTCGCGGCGCGATCCAGTTCGTCCGGGGTCGGCAGATGGATGACCGGGCGCGCGGTACGCAGCAGCCAGGTCAGGGCGATCACCAGCAACAGCACGGCGGCGCCGAGCAACGAACGCAGGCCGCGCGGGGCGTCAGCGTCGAGGGTGAACTGCCACCAAAGTTGATGGCTGTACGGCACGTCCTGGTAGGCGAACAGCAGCAACCAGGTCGAAGCGCCCAGAACGCAGAGGCTGGCCACCAGATACAGCGGCGAGAACGGCAGTTCGGTCAGGCGACTCGGGCGATAGAACGAACGGCGGAACACCCCGAGCAGCGCGGCGGTGAGCGTCATCAGCGTGGCTTCTTCCCAGTCGAAGCCTTTGAGCAGCGAGAGCAGCGCGCCGACCAGCAACAGAATGGTGGTGAGCATCCACGCCGCTGACAGGCGACGGCGCAGGCCCTGTGCGAGCAGCAGACACAACACGCCGATCAGGCTGGCGCCGAAGTGCGAGGCGTCGACCAGTCGATGCGGGATCAGGAAACCGATGTGTTCAAGACGCGTGTCGATCTCCGGGGTGGCACCGGAAAACAGCAGCACCACGCCGGACAGGAACACCAGCACCGCCAGAATCGGCGCTGCCAGACCGGATGCGGCGCGCATGGTCTGGGTCTGGAACAGGCGCTGGCCTTCGTTGATCAGCAAAAACAGGCAGGCCACCAGCAGCGGCAGCACCACATAGATCAGGCGATAGAGCAGCAGGGCGGCGGCCAGCGGCGCGGCACCGAGGGTGTCGGCAAACGCGGCGAGCAGGATCGCTTCGAAGACCCCGACACCCCCCGGCACATGGCTGAGGACGCCGGCGGCCAGGGCCAGCAGGTACACCAGCAGGAACGCGCCGAACGGCGGGGCTTCCGGCAGCAGCAGATAAAGCACGGTGGCCGCTGCGGCAACGTCAAGGGCGGTGATGATCAATTGCAGGAAGGTCAGGCGTCGGCCCGGCAGGCGCAATGTCCGGCGACCGGCCCTGACCAGCAGGTTGTCGCGGTAGGGTTGCTCCGGCAGGCGGCGGCGATAGATGCCGATCGCCAGAATCGCGCCCAGACCCAGCACCACCATGGCAATCGTGCCGAGCAAGCCTTCTGACAGGCCCAGTGCGGCGGAGGCGGCGGGCAGGTCGCTCAGGGTCGCGAGAGCCGCCAGCGGTGGCAGGGCGCAACCCAGCGACAGGCTGGCGAACAGCGTCATGTGCGCGACTTCGGAGGCGCCCAGCCCATGGCGTGCATATAAGCGGTAGCGCACCGAGCCGCCAGACAGCAGCGACAGGCCGATGGCGTTGCCAATCGCAAACGCGGTGAAGCCGCCCAACGCCAGAGTACGCGGCGGCAGTGTCACGCCAGCATAGCGGCTGGCCGACCATTCATAGCCGAGCAATATGATGAAGCCGACCACCGTTGCAGCCACTGCGCCGAGCAGGGCCGGTTTCGGCACCGCCAGGATCGAGTCATGCAGGGCATACAGATCGAGTTCGCTCAGCAGATGGCGGCAGGCAATCAGCGCAATGGCAAACAGCAGCAACGTGACTGCCAGACCGATCGGCTGACGGTACTTGCTTAACCGATCCAGCAAGCGCAGGCGCTCGGGTTTGATCGGATGTTCTGCTGTGACGGTGTCTTGTGGATCAGACGAGTTGGCGCGCATCAATCACCTCTTGGATTGTGCGCGACAGGATGGAGGTATCCAGCCAAGTTACCAATCCCTGTAGAAAAAAATAATCACAAAATACTACGCCTCTCATCCGGGATCGGCGAGGGCGGGTCATGGATTGCAGACGTCTTGCCTGCGACTCAAGCATAGTCGCAACTCGGTCGGTCTGATGATCCTGAGCGTTTCACTGCAGCGTGACAGATCATTGTTGCGAAAGGACTTTTTCCACAGATACAAAAAAGGCCACTCTTTCGAGTAGCCTTTTTTGATGTTTGGTTGCGGGAGCCGGATTTGAACCGACGACCTTCGGGTTATGAGCCCGACGAGCTACCAGACTGCTCCATCCCGCGTCTGTGTGGCGGCATTCTACAGGCGAACGGCGAGGTGTCAACCGCTAATCCCGTAAAGGGTCAAATAAGTGTGAATTTGCGTCAAACGGTCGCAGCGGGGCGGTAAGTTTCGGAAATGCAAAGACTTCCTGTTCGCTCAGGTGCGCTTGGCACAGTGACTCATTGGTAAAACAGGCGCGCACAAAAAAGGCCACTCTTTCGAGTAGCCTTTTTTGATGTTTGGTTGCGGGAGCCGGATTTGAACCGACGACCTTCGGGTTATGAGCCCGACGAGCTACCAGACTGCTCCATCCCGCGTCTGTGTGTCGGCATTCTACAGAGGATCGCCGGGCTGTCAACCTTGAATCTGGATAAATCTGTTCCTGTTCAATCGGTTAGCGCTTTTTGCGGTGTGGACGAATGGAGTGCAGGGCAGATAGGGCAAGGCTTTCAGCTCTATCGAGCGGTGATTTTCGATTGAGAAAATAAATTTATGGTTGTTTTCCTACAGTCTGAAAAGAACCTTCGTACCACTGGTGCTATATACAGGTGTCAGTGAGATACTGCGGATCCGGCTCGCCATGTTTCCTTTTCCGTCATGACCCAGCGAAAAATCATCCACGTCGACTGTGACTGTTTCTACGCCGCCATCGAGATGCGCGACGACCCGAACCTGGCCGGCAAGCCACTGGCGGTGGGTGGGTCGGCGGATCGGCGTGGGGTGATTGCCACCTGCAACTATGAAGCGCGGGCGTACGGCGTGCGTTCGGCGATGTCATCCGGGCATGCCTTGAAGCTGTGCCCCGACCTGACCATCGTCAAGCCGCGCATGGATGCCTATCGCGAAGCCTCGAAGGAAATCCATACGATTTTTCGCGATTACACCGACCTGATCGAGCCACTGTCGCTGGACGAGGCCTATCTCGATGTTTCCGACAGCGCGCATTTTGGCGGCAGCGCCACGCGCATCGCGCAGGATATCCGGCGGCGGGTCTCCAATCAGTTGCACATTACTGTGTCTGCCGGCGTAGCCCCGAACAAGTTTCTGGCCAAGATCGCCAGTGACTGGAAGAAACCCAACGGGCTGTTCGTCATTACCCCGGATCAGGTCGAGGATTTTGTCAGTGGCTTGCCGGTGAGCAAGTTGCACGGCGTCGGCAAAGTCACTGCCGACAAACTGGGCAAGTTCGGCATCGTCGATTGCCTGCAACTGCGCGAGTGGGACAAGTTGGCGCTGGTGCGTGAATTCGGCAGTTTCGGTGAGCGACTGTGGAGTCTGGCCCGTGGGATTGATGACCGGCTGGTGCACAACGACAGTCGCCGTCAGTCAATCAGTGTGGAAAATACCTACGACGTCGATCTGCCGGATCTGCGCAGTTGCCTCGACAAACTGCCGGAGCTGCTGGAAACCCTGAAAACACGCATGGCGAGGATCGACAGCAGTTATCGACCGGGCAAGCCGTTCGTCAAAGTGAAGTTTCATGACTTTACCCAGACCACACTGGAACAGGCCGGGGCAGGGCGTGATCTGGGCAGTTATCAGTTGATGCTGACACAGGCGTTCAACCGCGGCGGGAAACCGGTGCGGTTGTTGGGGGTAGGGGTGAGGCTGGAGGATTTGCGTGGCGGGTTTGAGCAGATGGAGTTGTTCGAGCGCTGAACTTATCAGTGATTTTAAGGGCACCTTCGCGAGCAAGCCCGCTCCCACATTTGACTGCATTCCCTCTGAAGGAACTCGATCAAAATGTGGGAGCGGGCTTGCTCGCGAAGCTTTTCAGGCTCAATTCGGTCCAGGATCAGCGACCAGACGCCCGGCATCCTTGGTCAGCGACTTGAGAAACTCAGCCTGCAACTCCGGATCATTACGTGTCAGTTCGATCAGGCTTTGCTCCAGCTCGCTGGCTTCTTCCTCCAGACCCAGCTCCGACAGACGCTTGACCCGGTGGACCCACTGGCTCACTTCGTCGTCTTCCAGATCGTCGTAAATCAACCCGTGCGCTTCCAGCAACTTGCTGCGCAAATGGCTGCTGATCGCCAGGGATGAATCGTTGTGCACGTCATCCTTGCCGTCTTCGACGCTGATCTGCAGTTTGCCGATATGGTTGAGGTCATTTTCGGCAAACGGACTGTCCAGCAGGTTCAGGCGCAGTACACCGTTGCGGTCGGTGGTCATGTCGAAGGTCTGCTTGCCGGCCTTGACCTGCACCGGGCGCTCGCTCCATGGCAGGCTGGAATACTCCGTGCGCTTATCGCGCTGGACTTCATCGATACCGGCCAGGTTCTGTTGCGCACGACCGTGAGACTGCACGTTCATGAACGGGTTGACCCCGGCAATGCCGTAGTTCAACCAGTCCTTGGTCACGCTGTCCGGCAGATTGCCCAAAGCGAACACGTTGACCACATTGGCGCCGATACCGGCGACCACAGCCACCGCGCCCAGCGGAATCTCGTAGATTTCGCGCCAGGGCTGGTATGGCGTGTAGCGATCGTAGCGACGAGTGACTTCGAACTCGGTGACTTCGAAGGACTTCTGTTCGTTGATCTTCACGCGTCGTTGCGGCAGTTCGAGCACCTTAGGCTCACCGACATCGATCTGCAGGCTGTGATCGAGCAGTTTGCGCTCGACCCGCTCTTCGTGCTCGCTGCGCTGTGACATCTGATTGGCACAGCCGCTGACCAGCAGGGCGCCGCACAAGGCGGCGCCACCGAGGCCCAAGGTGTTTCGCTTGAACATGAGGTCTCTATCTGGATTCAGCGGCGGATACGGGCCTGAAGGAAGGACACCACGTCGGCGACCGGCAGCGCTTGCGCTTCGGCCTCGGTGCGGCTCTTGTATTCCAGGTTGCCTTCGGCGAGGCCGCGGTCGCTGACCACGATCCGGTGAGGAATGCCGATCAGCTCCATGTCCGCGAACTTGATGCCCGGGCTGGTTTTCTTGTCGCGATCGTCCAGCAGCACTTCGAAACCGGCCGCAGTCAGTTCTGCGTACAGTTTGTCGGTGGCTTCGCGCACCTGCTCGGTTTCATAACGCAGCGGCACCAGGGCGATCTGGAAAGGCGCCAGGGTGTCGCTCCAGATGATGCCTTTCTCGTCGTTGTTCTGCTCGATGGCGGCAGCGACCACGCGGGATACGCCGATACCGTAGCAACCCATTTCCAGGGTGACCGGCTTGCCGTTCTCGCCCAGCACTTCGCACTTCATCGCCTTGCTGTACTTGTTGCCCAGCTGGAAGATGTGCCCGACTTCGATGCCGCGTTTGATTTCCAGGGTGCCTTTGCCGTCCGGGCTCGGGTCACCGGCGACCACGTTACGCAGGTCAGCCACGGTCGGAACCGGCAGGTCACGCTCCCAGTTCACGCCGAAGTAGTGCTTGTCGTCGATGTTCGCACCGATGCCGAAGTCGCTCATCAGCTCGACCGAGCGGTCGATGATGATCGGCAGTGGCAGATTCAGCGGGCCGAGCGAGCCGGCGCCGGCGCCAATGGCGTCACGCAGCTCGGCATCGGAAGCCATCACCAGCGGGCTGGCAACGCCTGGCTGGTTGGCGGCCTTGATTTCGTTGAGCTCGTGATCGCCACGGATGATCAGGGCAATCAGCTTGCCTTCTTCTTCGGCGTGGACGATCAGGGTCTTGATGGTCTTTTCAATCGGCAGATTGAATTTTTCCACCAGCGCGGCAATGGTCTTGGTATCTGGGGTATCGACCAGACGCAGCTCTTCGGCCGGCGCTGGACGCGAGGTTTCGCGTGGCACGGCTTCGGCTTTCTCGATGTTCGCCGCGTAGTCGGAACCGTTGCTGAAGACGATGTCGTCTTCGCCGGACTCGGCCAGTACGTGGAACTCGTGGGAGCCCGCGCCACCGATCGAGCCGTTGTCGGCTTCAACCGGGCGGAACTTCAGGCCCAGACGGGTGAACACGTTGCAGTACGCCTCGTGCATGCGGTCATAGGTGACCTGCAGCGAAGCCTGATCGGCGTGGAACGAGTAGGCGTCCTTCATGATGAATTCGCGGCCGCGCATCAAACCGAAGCGTGGGCGGATTTCGTCACGGAATTTGGTCTGGATCTGGTACAGGTTGATCGGCAGCTGCTTGTAGCTGCTCAACTCGTTGCGCATCAGATCGGTGATCACTTCTTCGTGGGTCGGGCCCGCGCAGAAATCGCGACCATGGCGGTCTTTGATGCGCAGCAGCTCAGGGCCGTATTCTTCCCAGCGCCCCGATTCCTGCCACAGCTCGGCCGGTTGGGTGCTCGGCATCAACACTTCCAGAGAGCCGGCAGCGTTCATTTCTTCGCGAACGATGGCTTCAACCTTGCGCATTACCCGCAAGCCCATCGGCAGCCAGGTGTACAGGCCCGAAGCGAGTTTGCGGATCATGCCGGCGCGCAGCATCAGCTGGTGGCTGACGACGACCGCATCGGAAGGCGTTTCTTTCTGTGTGGCGAGCAAAAATTGACTGGTGCGCATGGTTGGCCGTTGTCGGTTGCTATGACTGGAAATGACGGAGCAGTGTACCGGCGAGATTTGCCGACGTACAGGATTGCGCTCGGCGGTGAGGCTCGACGGCGGGAATCCTCCCGCCGTCGCTGAAATGTCCTACGACTCTTCGACGACGGAGGTCGGTGCAGGCTCGGGCGTTGGCGTCGGGCCCGCGCGGCGGTTTTCCTGGAACCAGTGCAGGGCAATCAACAGCAGCGTCGGCACGCCGAGCAGCGCGGTTATCAAGAAGAAGTTGTGGTAGCCGAACTTCTCGACCATTACCCCGGAATAACCGCCCATCAGGCGCGGCAGCAACAGCATGATCGAACTGAGCAGGGCGTACTGGGTGGCCGAGAACTTGAGGTTGGTCAGGCTCGACAGGTAGGCGACGAACGCCGAGGTCGCGAGGCCGGAACTGAAGTTGTCGAGGGAGATGGTCACCACCAGCATCTGCAGGTTCGGGCCCATGTCCGCCAGCATCACGAACAGCAGGTTGGTCGCCGCCGAAGCCGCGCCGCCGATGAACAGGATCGGCAGGATGCCGAAGCGCACGATCAGCAGGCCGCCCATGCCGGCACCGACGAGGGTCATGATCAGGCCAAAGATCTTGCTGACGCTGGCGATCTGATCCTTGGTGAAGCCCTGGTCGATGTAGAACACGTTGGCCATCACGCCCATCACCGTGTCGGACATGCGGTAGGTGGCGATCAGCCCGAGTAACAACAATGCCTGCCAGCGGTAGCGCAGGATGAAGTCGTTGACCGGGGTCAGTACCGGCGCCAGGCCGCGACGGCCCATGGTCGACAGGCACAGACCGGTGAGCAGGGTATAGAGGATCGCGCGCAGGAAGGCGCGGTCTTCGAGCAACAGGTCGAGCGGACTCATCTCACCGAACAGCACGCTGGCGAAATCAGTGTTGTAGAGCTGGGTAAACATCGCCGGAACCGACACCAGCAGCACGATCAGCACGAATACCGAGGCCAGTTGATGCACGAAGCTGTAACGGCCAGCCTGCAGCTGCGTGCGCAGGGGCACTGGCGGTTCGCGCATCAGCAGCGACGTCAGCAGGGCAGGGACCATCAATACGCCGAACAGCGCGTAGGTGCCGGTCCAGGCCGAATGTTTGTAGTTGAAGCCGGTGGAGCCGAAGCCTTCAGCGAAGAACAGTGCACCGGCCGTGGCCAACAGGGCGGCAACGCGATAGCCGGACATGTAACTGGCGGCCAGCGCGGCTTGGCGGCTGTCGTCGGCGATCTCCAGGCGATAGGCGTCGACCGCGATGTCCTGGGTAGCGGAGGCGAAGGCGACAACGACGGCAATGGCGATCAGCCAGGACAGGTGTTTCTGCGGATCACAGAAACCCATGCCGATCAGGCCCAGAATCACCAGGGTTTGCGAGAGCACCAGCCATGATCGGCGGCGGCCAAGTTTGCCCAATAAAGGCAGGCGCCATTGGTCGAGCAGCGGTGACCAGACCCATTTGAACGCGTAGGCCAGGCCGATCAGGCTGGCGTAGCCGATGGTTTCACGGGCAACGCCGGCTTCCCGCAGCCAGACGGACAGCGTCGAAAACACCAGCATGTACGGCAGGCCGGCAGCAAAACCGAGCAACAACAGCACGAGCGTCGAAGGACTGGCATAGGCGGCGAGCGCGGCGCGCCAGGTTTTACGGGGCATGGGCTGAAGTCTGCCTCAAGATTGCGAAAACAAAGCGCGCACTCTAACCGCTGTGCTCTATCGGACGCCAGCCATGGCGCCGAATATCCACACGATTGTTCAGGACGGTGACGCCTTCAGAACGCAATCGTGCCCGCTGCTCGTCCCCTGAGGGGCTGCCCGGCGGCAGGCTGATCCGACCACCGGCGCCCACCACCCGGTGCCATGGCAACCGGGTATCGTCGGGTAACTGGCTCAAGGTGCGGCCAACCCAGCGGGCGGCACGCCCCAGTCCCGCGAGGTCAGCCAGTTGACCATAGCTGACCACCTTGCCCTCAGGCACCTGGGCAAGGGTGGAATAAAGCGCCGTGCGTCGGATTTGCGCTTCACTTTCATCGGGAGGGTTCGGCTCTTTCACCTGCGCGGTTCCTGAACAATAGACGTATCGATGGGCTCAAGCGTAATCGCTGGTTGGCCAGATGAGAAATGAACTCAATGGAAATCGTTCGGTCAGTCCTTGTCAGGGTCTTATTCCCACGGATAATGCCGACCTTTTTCGCAAACTTGAGCCCTCGATCTGCTTATGTTGTCCAGAACCTTGCTGTGCCTTGCTGTTTTCAGTGCGTCCACGCCCTTGCTTGCCGACACCGTCTGGTTGAAGAACGGTGACAAATTGAGCGGCAAGATCTCCCTTTTCGACGGCGGCAAATTGTTGATTCAGACCCAGTACGCGGGTGCGGTCACCATCGACTGGAAAGAGGTCAAGACCCTGGAGAGTGATCAGGAGCTACTGGTCAAGCAGGATGCCTACTCCGGCGAGAAGGCCAAGTCGTTGAGCGCCGCCGATGACGGCAAGGTCACCCTGGCCAACGGCGAGGCGCCAAAAACCGTCGAGCTGGCGAGCATCCAGCAGATTCTCAAACCCAAACCGGTGGTCGAGGATCTGGTGTGGAAGGGCAACGTCGATCTGGCGCTGGATTATCAGCGTGCGGAAAAGGATACCGACGACTACGACATCGGCTTCAAGACTACGGCGCGTCACGGGCGCTGGCGGCACATCGCCGAAGGCGAATACAACCGCGAAGTGCAGGATGAAGTGACCACCACTGACAACTGGCGCGCCGAGTACTCCCTTGATCGCTTCCTGACCGATCAGTGGTTCTGGCAGGGGCGTCTGAACTACAAGCGCGATCATATCGAAGAGCTCTCGCGCCAGCGCGTAGTCGGTACCGGTCCGGGCTATCAGTTCTGGGATGACGAATTGGGGGCGTTCTCGTTGGGTTCGTTGCTGAACCGCACCGACTACGAATACAGCGATGGCAGTAAGGATAACTTCTATTCCGTCGCCATGAAGTGGGACTACAACCGCTACCTGATCGGCAAGAAGGTTGAGTTCTTCACCAACGGCGAAGTCGGCAAGCCATTGTCCGGTGTCGCGGACTATGCGCTGGATGCCGAGATGGGCCTGCGCTACAAGGTGACCGAGTGGGCTTCGCTGAACCTCAAGGCTGAGCGAGACATCATCAGCGGCACCAACGACGCGGATTTGAACAAGACCCGTTATACCGCAGGGTTTGGCGTGGCCTGGTAAGGCGAAGTCAAAACAAGGCAGCCGCGAGGCTGCTTTTTTTTGGCCGCGAAAAACACGCGCCCACAAAAAAGCCCCGCTTTTGAGGGCGGGGCTCTTTTCTAAAGAAGCTACAAGTTAGATAACTTGTACTTCTTCAGCTTGCATGCCTTTCTGACCGCGGGTAGCGATGAAAGAAACCTGTTGGCCTTCTTTCAGGCTTTTGAAGCCGTCGGATTGGATAGCTTTGAAGTGAACGAACAGGTCGTCACCGGATTGTGGAGTGATGAAGCCGAAGCCTTTTTCATCGTTGAACCACTTAACGGTACCGGTTTGGCGATTAGACATGGTGTAACTCCTTGAACAAAGATAACTGCGACTCAGGAAGAACCCTGGCCGAGACTGAGTGCAAAGAGCAGGAAAAATTCTTGTAGATGGTTGGATCGAAATTCAACATATCGTGTAGAGATTCTCAGTGACACAAGCAACACAGTGGCGCCACCTTAACCCTTTTTCCGGAACGTGCCAATGTTTCTTGCGAAGGTTTCTCTGTTTTAGGGATCGGCGGTGTGACGGTTCGTCGCCAGAGCCTGTATTTCCAGCGTGTTCGGCGAGAATTGCAGCGCGGACTTTGAACGCGGCGGCGCGCCCGGTAAGATGCCGGACAGATTTTTTCCACCTCGCTATTCAGGACACCCGCCATGAGCATCAAATCGGACAAGTGGATTCGCCGCATGGCGCAGGAACAGGGCATGATCGAGCCGTTCGTCGAGCGCCAGGTGCGCGGCAGCGACGACAGCCGTGTGATCTCCTACGGTGTGTCGAGCTACGGCTACGATGTGCGCTGCACCAATCATTTCAAGGTGTTCACCAACATCAATTCGGCGATCGTCGATCCGAAGAACTTCGACGCCGGCAGCTTCGTCGACATTCACAGCGACGTCTGCATCATTCCACCGAACTCCTTCGCCCTGGCCAGCACCGTCGAATACTTCCGTATTCCGCGCAATGTGCTGACCATCTGTCTGGGCAAAAGCACCTACGCGCGTTGCGGCATCATCGTCAACGTCACCCCGCTCGAGCCTGAGTGGGAAGGCCACGTGACCCTGGAATTCTCCAACACCACCAACCTGCCGGCGAAAATCTACGCCAACGAAGGCGTGGCGCAGATGCTGTTCCTCGAATCCGACGAGCAATGCGAAGTTTCCTACAAGGATCGTGGCGGCAAATATCAGGGCCAGCGTGGCGTGACCCTGCCGCGTACCTGATCCATCCGGCGGTTCGCGGGAATTCTTTGGCGGGCAGACACTCTATGGGGTGTACTGCCCGTTTTTGCTTCTGGCAAAGCGGGCCTTCGCCGAGGAGGTTGCATGAAGATCGATCCGCATATCACCGCCGAACTGGCAAGGCTTGAGCCCAATCAGATTGGCGTTTTGGCCTGGTCATTGTTGGCACACCCGGCTTTCCATATGGCTGGCGGCATTCCCGGTCAGCCTGATCCCGATACCCCCAACGAACAACCGACCGAACCCGGCGAGCCGACGCTGCCGGACGAGCCGCCACCCGCGCCAGTGGCCTGAGCCGCTGCCCCATGATGGCCAGTCAGTCGAGGTTTGCCCAAGACCTCAGCTGACTGGCCATATTTCGTTGTCGCCGATGACGAAAATCCTGCATCGAGCGTCTTTCTCGACCTGATAACCACCGGTAAAGGCGCCGAAGGCCGGCAGCAGGCTCAATCGCTCACCCAGTCGGAAACACGCCAGCCGCAAACGCTGGCGCCCCTTGCCGTTGAGCCGATAGACCGGATGCACGTGCCCGGCCAGCACATGCCGTTCGGGATGCGGGTCGGGTTCGTGTTGCAGGGCAAACGGCCCGAGCAGCAGCGGCTCCGGAACCACGCGGATATTCAGCGCCGCCGGTGGATCCCCGGCGCGTTTGTCGTGGTTGCCGCGAATCAGCGTCATCGGCAGATCCGCGTGCCGTGCACGCCATTCGGCCAAGCCATTCAGCGTGCCCGCCGCATGCGAACCGGGGCCGTGCATAAAGTCACCCAGGAAAATCAGCTGCCGACAGGGCAGTCTCGCCAGCAAGCGGTCGAGCACTTCGATATTCGCCGCCGTAGTCCCCTGCGGCACCGGCTGGCCGAGGCTGCGGTACGCCGCGGCCTTGCCGAAATGCACATCGGCGATCAGCAGCGCTTGCTGCGCCGGCCAGTACAGGGCCTTTTCCGGCAGCAACCAGAGGTCTTCGCCGGCCAGCCGCACTGGATAGCCGCTGCTCATCAAGCGTTACCCTTGTCGGCGGATTTCTCCAGATCGCCGACCATGCGCCGGATGCGGTCAGCGAGTTTTTCCGAACTCATGCTTTCGCGCATGCGCTCCACCAGCAACGGAAAGCCTAACGGTGTAGGACGTTTGATCAGATGCATGTCCAGTTTCATCCGGTTGATCCGCTCCAATGTCTGTTCCAGACGACGAATATCCAGTTCTTCGCGCAGGACTTCTTCCCCGGCCTGGGCCAGCAGCAAGTTGTCAGCGTCGTATTGCTTGAACACTTCAAAGAATAATCCGCTGGACGCCTGCACTTGTCGGGTGCTTTTCGGCGCGCCGGGATAGCCGGCGAACACCAGCCCGGCGATCCGCGCGATCTCGCGAAAGCGCCGCAGCGCCAGCTCTCCGGCATTGAGGCTGGCCAGCACGTCGCGCAGCAGATGCTCGGGGCTGAGCAGCGCCGCATCGAATTGCCTGGACCAGTCGACCGGCGTGGCGCTGAGTAATTCCAGCCCGTAATCATTCACCGCAATCGAGAATGTCAGCGGCTGGCGCTGACTCGCGCGCCAGGCCAACAGGCTGGCGAGCCCCAGATGCACCTGGCGCCCGGCAAACGGGTAGAGGAAAAGGTGCCAGCCCTCGCGGGATTTCAGCACCTCCGCCAACAGACTGTCAGAGGTGGGCAAACCCGACCAGCGCGCCTGGGTTTGCAGCAACGGTTGCAGCGCGTGCATTTCCGGGCCGACGAACTCGCCCCGTGCTGCCGCCGTGAAGCGGCTGACCACGGCGGCGGCCAGTTCGTTGGAAAGTGGCATTCGCCCGCCATTCCAGCGCGGCACGGCGGCTTTTTTCGCGGTGCTGCGTTTGACGTACGCTGTCATGTTTTCCACCCGCACCAACTCCAGTAGGCGCCCGGCAAACAGAAAACCATCGCCGGGTTTCAGCCGCGCGATAAAACCTTCCTCGACACTGCCCAACTGCTTGCCGCCGCCACCCTTGCTCCAGAATTTCAGATTGATGCTCGCGTCGCTGACGATGGTGCCGATGCTCATGCGATGACGACGCGCCAATCGCGCATCGGGTACCCGCCAGACACCGTGTTCGTCCGGTTCGACCCGGCGATAATCCGGATAGGCTGTCAGAGACAGCCCGCCGTGACGTACGAAAGCCAGCGCCCAGGCCCAATCTGCCAGTGTCAGGTCACGATAAGCCCAGGCACCACGCACTTCTTCGTACAGCTCCTCGGGAATAAAGCCACCGCCCAGCGCCATGCTGACCAGATGCTGCACCAGCACATCCAGCGGTTTGTGCGGCGACAGACGCGGTTCGATGAGTCGTTGCTCCACGGCGTCGCCTGCGGCGGCGGCCTCGATCAGTTCCAGGCTGTGGGTCGGCACCAGTGTCACTCGCGAGGTGCGCCCCGGCGCGTGACCGGAGCGCCCGGCCCGCTGCATCAGCCGCGCCACGCCTTTCGCCGAGCCGATTTGCAGCACCCGTTCCACCGGTAAAAAGTCCACGCCCAGATCCAGGCTCGAGGTGCAGACCACGGCTTTCAACTGCCCATCCTTCAACGCTTGCTCGACCCAGTCGCGGGTCTCGCGGGACAGTGAGCTGTGGTGCAACGCGATCAGCCCGGCCCAGTCTGGCCGCGCTTCGAGCAGCGCCTGATACCAGATTTCCGACTGCGCGCGGGTGTTGGTGAACACCAGGCTGCTGGCGCAGGCGTCCAGTTCGGCGACCACTTGCGGGAGCATCTTCAGACCGATGTGCCCGGCCCACGGAAAACGCTCGATGGCCGGTGGGATCAAGGTGTCGACCTTGAGTGATTTTTCGCTCTGGCCCTGCACGCTGATGCCGCCACCCTGTGGGATCAGCACCTGTTCGGCGTGGGCCTGATTACCGAGGGTGGCGGACACGCCCCAGACGATCAGCTCGGGCTGCCAGTGGCGCAGGCGGGCGAGGGCCAGTTGCAGCTGTACGCCGCGTTTGTTGCCGAGCAGTTCGTGCCATTCATCGACGACGATCATCCGCAGGCTCGACAGCGCGGTCTTGGCGTCGGCGCGGGCGAGCAGCAGGGTCAGGCTTTCCGGGGTGGTAATCAGTGTGGTCGGCAGGCGCCGGCCCTGACGCGCGCGTTCGGCGCTGCTGGTGTCGCCGGTGCGCAGGCCGATGCTCCACGGAATCTGCAAATCGCTGACCGGCGCTTGCAAGGCGCGCGCGGTGTCGGCGGCGAGGGCACGCATCGGCGTGATCCACAGCACGGTCAGCGGTTCGGCAGGCGCTTTGCGTTTTTTGCTGTCTGCGACGCTGGGTTTGATGCGGGCGAAGCGATTGAGCGCCGCAAACCACACCGCATAGGTTTTGCCGGCACCGGTGCTGGCGTGGAGCAACCCCGACTGACCTTGTTTGACGGCGGCCCACACCTGCTTTTGAAAGGCGAACGGCTTCCAGTTGCGTGCGCTGAACCAGTTTTTTGCGAGGTCGGTGGAGGTGGGCATACCGGCGGCGTGCGCTCTGAAGGTGTTCCTTCAGTGACCGCGCCGTTGAGGGACAAGTTTAATTTTGTGCGAGTACATACACCCTTGTGGGAGCGGGCTTGCTCGCGAAAGCGGTGGGTCAGTCAAAACAATGCTGACTGACCCACCGCTTTCGCGAGCAAGCCCGCTCCCACAGGTTTTTACGTGCGCCGGTTACTTGAGGTTACCGCTGAGGAACTGCTTCAGCCGTTCGCTCTTCGGATTGCCCAGCACGTCTTCCGGCGCACCTTCTTCTTCCACCAGCCCCTGATGAAGGAACAACACCTGGCTGGAGACCTTGCGGGCAAAGCTCATTTCATGGGTCACCATGATCATCGTCCGGCCTTCCTCGGCCAGTCCCTGAATCACCCGCAGCACTTCACCTACCAGCTCCGGGTCGAGTGCCGAGGTCGGTTCGTCGAACAGCATCACTTCCGGCTCCATCGCCAGTGCCCGGGCGATCGCCACCCGCTGTTGCTGGCCGCCGGAGAGAAACGCCGGGTACTGATCGGCAACCCGCGCCGGCAGACCAACCTTGTCCAGATAGCGGCGGGCGCGGTCTTCGGCTTCCTGCTTGCTGCAACCCAGCACCCGGCGCGGGGCCATGGTGATGTTTTCCAGCACGGTCATGTGGCTCCACAGGTTGAAGTGCTGGAACACCATCGCCAGCCGCGTGCGCAGGCGTTGCAGTTCATTCGGGTCGGCAACGTGCATGCCGTGGCGGTCGGTGACCATTCGGATCGCCTGGCCATCCAGGCTCATGGCGCCGTCGTTGGGTTGTTCGAGGAAGTTGATGCAGCGCAGGAAGGTGCTTTTGCCCGAGCCGCTGGCGCCGATCAGGCTGATCACGTCGCCGGTTTTGGCCTTGAGCGAAACGCCTTTGAGTACCTGATGGTCGCCGTAGCTTTTGTGCAGGCCTTCAACGGTCAATTTGTACATGGGACAGACATCCTCAAGGCGAAAGTAGGTAGCCGCTGCGGTAGGCTTCGGCGCCCGCCACGTGGGCGATCACCATGCCGGCAGTGGCCATGCGTCGCAGCGAGCGGGCGTACATGAGGCCGGCAGCGGTGCAGCAAATGGGGGTGACCCGATCACTGATCGGGTCGATGATTTCGGCAATCTGTTGCCCGGCTTGCAGGTATTGCCCGGCTTGCGCGGTGTACACCAGCAGGCCGCCGACCGCAGTGGTGACCGGTTCGACACCGGCCAGCGGTGTGGCGGGGAACGGCAAGGGCGGCTGCGGCCGGGTTTCGCCGACGATCGCATCGAACTGGATCAGGTAGTCGATCAAGGCCTGGCAGTCACGGCTTGCCATTGGATGATTGACGTCACCCTGGCCACGCAACTCCACGGTCACCGAAAAACTGCCCAGCGGAATCTCGAAGTGCTCGCCAAAGCGTTCCTGCAGTTGCCACCACAACAGGGTGAAACATTCGTCGAACGACTGGCCGCCGGAATCGGTGGCCAGCAGGCTGGCCTGGGCTTCGATGTAGCGCGCCAGTGGTTCGACCTGCGGCCACGCTTCGGGCGTGGTGTAGAGGTGAACCACCGATTCGAAGTCGCAGTGCAGGTCGAGCACCATGTCGGCATCGCACGCCAGCCGCTGCAGGGTCAGGCGCTGGGATTGCAGTTGCGTGGAGGGTATCTGGCGGGCGAGGGCGTTGCGCAGGCTGGCGCGGATCAACTCAAGGTTGCGTTGTGGGTCATCGCTCAGCTTGCCCTCGATGTCATTGCCGATCTCTTCGCTGAGGTCGACGAACCAGCGATTGAAGTTCTGCCCGCTCTCCATCTCGTAGCGGCCCAGCGGCACGTCCATCAGCACTTGTTCGAGGCCGACCGGATTGGCCACCGGCACCAGTACGATCTGGCTGCGCAGGCGCCCGGCCGCTTCCAGCTCCGCCAGGCGCTGCTTGAGGTGCCAGGCGACGAGCATGCCGGGCAATTCGTCGGCGTGCAGCGAGGACTGAATGTAGATTTTGCCTTGGGCCTGCTCCGGGCCGAAGTGGAAGCTGTGGATCTGTCGTGCAGTCCCCGGCAGCGGGGCCAACAGGTCATGGATCTGGTGTCGCATTACAGGTTTTCCTAGTGGGTCGGCCCGAGGAAGGCCAGCCAGCGGCGTTCGGCGAGGCGGAACAGGCCGACCAGCGCAAAGGTAATGGTCAGGTAGATCAGCGCGGCGATACCGAACGACTGGAAGGTCAGAAAGGTCGCCGAGTTGGCGTCCCGCGCAACTTTCAGGATGTCGGGGATGGTCGCGGTGAAGGCTACAGTGGTCGAGTGCAGCATCAAGATCACTTCGTTGCTGTAATACGGCAGCGAACGCCGTAAGGCTGAAGGCATGATCACGTAGGCATACAGCTTCCAGCCAGTCAGGCCGTAGGCTTTGGCCGCTTCGACTTCGCCGTGGTTCATGCTGCGGATCGCCCCGGCAAAAATCTCCGTGGTGTAGGCGCAGGTGTTCAGGGCGAACGCGAGGATCGTGCAGTTCATCGCATCGCGAAAGAAACTGTCGAGCAGTGGCTGCGCACGCACGGCGGCCAGGCTGTAAATACCCGTGTAGCAAATCAGCAGTTGGATATACAGCGGCGTGCCGCGGAACAGGTAGGTGTAGAACTGCACCGGCCAGCGCACATAGAAACGCGTGGAAACCCGGGCAATCGACAACGGGATCGACACCAGAAAGCCGATGAAGATCGAAGCGCTGAGCAGCCACAGGGTCATCGCCAGACCGGTGATGTTTTGCCCGTCGGTATAAAGAAAGGCTCGCCAGTATTCCTGCAGAAGTTCGATCATCGTACGGCCTCCCGTGCGCCGGCGGCGTAACGGCGCTCGAGCCAGCGCAGGATGACGTTCGAAGCACTGGTGATCAGCAGATAGATCAAGGCGGCGAGTACCAGAAAGTAGAACAGTTGATAGGTGCTTTTACCGGCGTCCTGCGCGGCTTTGACCAGATCGGCCAGGCCGATGATCGAGACCAGCGCGGTGGCCTTGAGCATCACCATCCAGTTGTTGCCGATGCCCGGCAGGGCGAAGCGCATCATTTGCGGGAACACCACGAAGCGAAAGCGCTGGCCGCGCTTGAGGCCATAGGCGGTGGCGGCTTCGACCTGACCGCGCGGCACGGCAAGGATCGCCCCGCGGAAGGTTTCAGTGAAGTACGCGCCATAAATGAAGCCCAGAGTCAGCACCCCGGCACTGAACGGGTCGATCTCGATGTATTCCCATTCCATGTAGTCGGTGAGCGACGTCAGCCAGGTTTGCAGGCTGTAGAAGATCAGCAGCATCAGCACCAGATCCGGCACCCCGCGAATCAGCGTGGTGTAGAGCTGGGCGGGCAGACGCAGCAGTTTGACTTTTGACAGCTTGGCACTGGCGCCGAGCAGGCCGAGCAACACGGCCACCAGCAGCGACATCGCCGATAATTTGATGGTCATCCAGGTGCCTTGCAACAGCAACGGGCCGAAACCCTGAAGGCTGAACGCGGAGAGCCCCAGATTTTGTAAGAGGTTTTCGAACATAAATCAGCAACCTGAGCGGATGGAAAAGGCGCCCATCGAGGATGGGCGCCGGGGCATTATTTGCCGCTGTACAGATTCAGATCGCCAAAGTGTTTCTTTTGAATCTCGGCGTATTTGCCGTCGTCGTGTAACGCTTTGATACCTTTATCTAAAAGCGCTTTCAGCTCAGTGTTACCTTTCTTGATACCGACAGCGGTTTTGGCCGGCAGCAATTCGCTGTCGACTGGCTTGCTGACTTCGTAGCCTTCGCCTTTTGGCGACTTCAGGAAGCCCAGTTCGGCTTGCAGCATGTCCTGAATGGCGGCATCGAGACGACCGGAAGTCAGGTCGGAGTAAACCTGGTCCTGATTCTGATAGGCCTGAGTCTTCACGCCAGCCTTGTCCAGCACGGCTTTGGCGTAGGCTTCCTGAATGGTGCCTTGCTCGTAGCCCACGGTTTTGCCCTTGAGGGACGCGACGTCTTCGCTCAGGCCGGAACCCTTTTTGAACACATAAGCAGTCGGGCCGGAGAACAGTTCGCTGGAGAAGTCGATGACTTTCTCGCGGGCCGGGGTCACGGTCATCGACGAGATCACACCGTCGAATTTATTGGCCTTGAGGCCCGGAATCATGCCGTCGAAATCGCTTTCGACCCATTTGCACTTGACCTTCAGCTCGGCGCAGATCGCGTTGCCCAGGTCGATGTCGAAGCCCACCAGGCTGCCGTCGGCCGCTTTCGACTCGAACGGTGCGTAGGAAGGATCAACGCCAAAACGCAGCTCTTTGTATTCCTTGGCCAGCGCGGAGCCGGCGGCCATGCACAACGCCAGTGCAGAAAGGGTCAGCAATGCTTTTTTCATTATTCAATCCCTAAGAACCAATATGAGCGCTTGTGGCGCAGAATTATTGTTACTGGAACGCGTACGACCTATAGAAAGTAGCAATTTCCGAACCAGAGTCCCGAACAAGTGTTTTAAAAGGTGGCGGGAGGGGGCGGCGAGAGGGATTGGTGCACGGGAATGGGCGGCTGTGGAAGGCTGCACCATGTTGGGTCGATGCACGCATTTTTAAGTGATGGGACGAGCCATTGTGGCGAGGGAGCTTGCTCCCGCTGGAGGGCGAAGCACTCCCCTGCGTTTTTCAGACAGACCGTCATTTTGCGACTGCTGCGCAGTCGAGCGGGAGCAAGCTCCCTCGCCACAGGAGCTTCGTTCGGTCAAAGGTGATGAATGTCCCGGAAAACCGGGTCAGGCCAGCAAGTCCTGCAACGTCGCCAGACTGTCCGCCTCATCCACCGTTTTATCCTGGCGCCAGCGCAACATTCGCGGAAAGCGCACGGCAATGCCGCTCTTGTGTCGGCGCGACAGGGCGATGCCTTCGAAACCCAGTTCGAACACCAGGCTCGGTTTGACGCTGCTGACCGGGCCGAATTTTTCCACGGTGGTCTTGCGCACGATGCTGTCGACCTGGCGCATCTCCTCGTCGGTCAACCCCGAATAGGCCTTGGCGAACGGCACCAGCGCCCGTTGGCTGGACTCAGGCGGGCCGTCCCACACGGCGAAGGTGTAATCGCTGTACAGACTGGCGCGCCGGCCATGCCCGCGTTGGGCGTAGATCAACACCGCGTCGACGCTGAACGGATCGACCTTCCACTTCCACCACACGCCCATGTCCTTGGTCCGGCCCACGCCATACAACGCGTCGCGGGCTTTGAGCATCATGCCCTCGACCCCCAGGCGCCGTGAGGCTTCACGCTGCCGGGCCAGATCGAACCAGTCGCTGCCGGTCAGAATCGGCGAGGCCAGTAACACCGGGTTGTTACCCTGAGCGATGACTTGCTCCAGTTGCGCACGCCGTTCGGCCTGCGGACGGTTGCGCCAGTCTTCGCCCTGCCACTCCAGCAAATCGTAGGCAAGCACCACCACCGGCACCTCTTCGAGGATTTTCTTGTCGAGGGTTTTGCGGCCGATGCGTTGCTGCAGCAGGGCGAAAGGTTGCACCGCCGGTGGGGCGGTCGATTGCGGATCGAAGGCGTCTGCGGTGGTCGGATGGGTACTTTTCCAGACTACAATTTCGCCGTCGATCACCGTGCCGTCGGGTAACGCGTGGATCAATGTATCGAACTCGGGGAAGCGCTCGGTCACCAGTTCTTCACCCCGCGACCAGACCCACAGCCGACCCTCGCGCTTGACCACCTGCGCACGGATGCCATCCCATTTCCATTCCACCTGCCAGTTGCTCGCCGGCCCCAGCAGCGCTTCAAATTCCTCCACCGGTTGTGACAAGCCATGGGCGAGGAAGAACGGGTAGGGCTGGCCGCCACGTTGCGCGTGTTCGTCGGCGGATTCCGGCGCGATCAGTTTCAGGTAGCTGGCAGCGTTCGGCCGGTTCGACAGGTCGGTGTACCCCACCAGGCGCTGCGCCACGCGTTTGCTGTCGAGGCCGGCCATCGACGCCAACGCGCGAGTGACCAGTAGTTTCGACACGCCGACGCGGAAGCTGCCGGTGATCAACTTGATGCACAGCATCAGGCTCGGCCGATCCAGTTGCGCCCACAGTGCGGGCAATTGGCGGGCGAGGTATTCCGGTGTTTCACCGCGCAGTGGCAGCAGCTTGTCTTCGATCCATTCGGCAAGACCGGCTTCAGAGCTGTGCAGGTTTTCCGGCAGCACCAACGAAATGGTTTCCGCCAGGTCGCCGACGGACTGATAACTTTCCTCGAACAGCCATGGTTGCAGCCCCGAGACGTCCACCGCCAGTTCGCGCAGGATGCGCACCGGTACCAGTTGCCGTGGGCGTCCACCGGACAAAAAGTACACCGCCCATGCCGCGTCTTGCGGTGCAGCCTGGGCGAAGTAGGTTTGCATCGCCGCCAGTTTGGCGTTGCTCGATGTGGTGGCGTCGAGTTCGGCGTACAGCTCGGCGAAGGCTTTCATGCTTGCACCTCGGCGATAACCGGCTCGGCGCCAATGTTTTCCTCTTCGTCGTCGCCGTATTCGGTGTTGAAACCCTGCGCATCCAGGCCTTGTTCACGCAGATGCCGAACCAGCACACCGATTGAACCGTGGGTGACCATCACCCGTTCGGCGCCAGTCTGTTCGATGGCCCAAAGCAGGCCCGGCCAGTCGGCGTGATCCGACAGCACGAAACCGCGATCCACGCCGCGCCGCCGGCGGGTGCCGCGCAGGCGCATCCAGCCGCTGGCGAAGGCGTCGCTGTAGTCACCGAACCGGCGCATCCAGGTGCTGCCGCCCGCCGAGGGCGGGGCGATTACCAGCGCCTGGCGCATGAGCGGGTCGGACTTTTTCACATCGCCGGCGTAGATCGTCGGTGGCAGGTATATCCCGGCTTCGCGGTAGACCCGGTTCAGCGGTTCGACCGCACCGTGACTGAGGATCGGGCCGAGGCTGGCGTCGATGCCATGCAGAATCCGCTGAGCCTTGCCGAACGAGTAACAGAACAACACGCTGGCCTTGCCCGCAGCGATGTTCGCCTGCCACCACTGGTTGACCTCACTGAACACCTGCGCCTGCGGCTGCCAGCGGTAGATCGGCAGGCCGAAAGTCGATTCGGTGATGAAGGTGTGGCAGCGCACCGGTTCGAACGGCGCGCAGGTGCCGTCGGGTTCGATCTTGTAGTCGCCCGACGCGACCCAGACTTCACCGCCGTATTCCAGACGCACCTGGGCCGACCCCAGCACATGCCCGGCGGGATGGAAACTCAAGGTCACACCGTGGTGGGTCAGCCGCTGGCCGTAGGCGAGGGTTTGCAGGTTGATGTCCTGACCCAGACGCGCACGCAAAATCCCTTCGCTGGCGCTGCTGGCCAGATAATGCTGATTGCCGGTACGCGCGTGATCGCCGTGAGCATGGGTGATCACCGAGCGCTCGACCGGGCGCCACGGGTCAATATAGAAGTCCCCGGCAGGGCAATACAAACCTTCGGGGCGGGCGATAACAAGGTCCATGTCGTTACCAGAATGGAGGGCTTGTTAGCTATGAGGTTGGCGCGAGTCTGGAAGTTCTATCGATTATTTTCGAGTCGCTACAAAACCAATGTGGGAGCGGGCTTGCTCCGGGCGGCGTTCCGACGAATGCAGTGTGTCAGGCAATACAAAATCGCCTGACACGACGCCTTCGCGAGCAAGCCCGCTCCCACAGGGAGGGACTGCGTTTATTTGCCCGGGGTCAGGGTCAAACGCGTCTTGCCATACACCCGGTCAAAGTTCTGCGGTTGCATTGGCAGACCGATGTACTGACCCTTGAGCCACGCATCGATGCCGTTTAGGTAATTCGGGCTGGCCGGGTTGCCGGACTGGCCGGTGCCGTTCTGGCCCATCAGTGGCTCACTCTGGCTGAAATCGACGATGAAACGCATCGACGGCGCCCGCGTGGTGCTGAAGTCCTGACCCCAGGCAAACGCTGCGGTATTGAGCGTGGTGTGATCGCCGCCGGCTGCCAGCGGGCCACGAACGGTCTGGCCGTTGGCGTTTTTCCACGTGTAGCTGTGCAGTTTGCCCCACTGCCAGGCCTTGCGATCGCCGCCCAACTGACTGTCGCCAGCGTTGATCGCGGCGACCAGACTGCGCGCTAGAATCACGGCTTTGTCTTCTTTCTGCGGGGTACGCAGGTCATCCCAGAACGGGCTGTCTTCGCGCCCGAGCAGGTGATCGGCCTGCGCCGCGTAGGACAAGTCGCCATTGGCAACAAAGGCTTTCCACGCCGCGCTCGACTCTGGGCCGAGTTCGTCGAGGAACATCTGCTTCATGCTTTCTTGCAGGAACAGCTCATAAATCGCCGCATCGGCCGAGGTCGGGCTGAGCTTGCCGTCGAAGGCCATCAAGCGGGTGAAGGCCTCGCGGGCCTTGCTGCGATCGGCTTCCGGCAGGGCGTCGATTGCCTGTTTCAGCGGCTGCTTCATGCCCGGCGCTTCAAACATTTTCTTCAGCTTGGCGGCAAACGTCGTGGTCTGGTCGTACTGCATGGCGATCACGCTGCGACCGTCCTG
Source organism: Pseudomonas sp. JQ36 (assembly GCF_053851495.1). NCBI lineage: Bacteria > Pseudomonadati > Pseudomonadota > Gammaproteobacteria > Pseudomonadales > Pseudomonadaceae > Pseudomonas > Pseudomonas sp. JQ36. Next base: position 125,563 of record NZ_CM132642.1, read on the forward strand.
TTTGCCGCTGCCGGCCAGTTCCGCCAAGCGCTCGCCGCGCTCTGGCGCTGCCCAGGAGTTGGACAACTGCATGCCGTAACCGTGAGGAATGACCCGCTGGTTGGCGGTGCCGAGCCAGCCCTGGGCCGGATCCTGATCGTACGGGTGCAGCATCGGGTCGGCATAACCGTCCCAGTCGTAGCGACCTTCCCAGCCCGGCGATGGCAGCAGGCCTTCGCCTTCGCGCCGGTTGGGGAAACGTCCGGTGACCTGCCAGCCGATGTTGCTGGCGTCGGCGAATACCATGTTCAGGGCGATGGCGCGGATCTCGCGGCTGGCGTCTGACGCGCGTTCAACGTTCTGCGCGCGGGTCAGGTCAAAAAACGCGTCCAGCGATTTGTCATCGGTGAAGCTCGGGGTTTGCAGGGCCAGGCCAAAACCGTTGCCCTGCGCCGCCTGGGTACTGTTGAGCAGCGCACCGTGGCGGGTTTCGTATACCGCTTCGCGAATCGGTCGCTGGCCTTTGACGAAATAGGTTTCGTTGCGCACGCCCAGCGGCTGCCATTTGCCGTTAACCTCATAGGTCAGGCTGGTGCCCTGACGGCGGATTTTTTCCAGGAACAGGTCCTGGTTGTCGCCGAGCACGCTGGTGGCGCTCCACGCGACTTTGCCGTTGAAACCACCGAGCACCATCGGCAGACCCGCCACGGTGACACCCGCAGCCTGATATTTCGGCGCGCGAATCTGCACGAAGGTCCACAGCGACGGCGCGGCCAATGGCCCATGGCTGTCGCTGGCAAGAATGCTCTTGCCGCTGCGGCTGCGTTGCGGGGCGATGGCCCAGTTGTTTGAAGTGTGAGTGCCGAGCAGATTCCCCGCCAATTGCTGACTGGCGTTGCTCAGTTCGCTCAGGCCGGGGATCTGCCCGTTGAGCTTGAGGCCTTGCAGCTTGTCGGCCTCGGCCAATGGCAGATTTTCATCCGGTGCGGACGGGGTCAGCCAGGCGAGTTTGTCGCTGGTCACGGTTTGCGCCAGCACCAGCGAGGCAATCTCTTCCGGCAGGTTGGCCGACTGGCTGAAGTTCAACAGCGCGAACATCAGCGCCGAATCTTCAGGTTTCCAGTATTCCGGCTTGTAGCCGCTGGACGCGAGGTCGCCCGGCAGTTTGTCGGCGTAGCGGAACAGGTAGGCGTTGACGCCCCGCGCATAGACTTCGAAGAACCGCTTGAGGCGTGGCGACGAGGCCTTGTACAGCTCGTCGGCGCTTTTCTTCAGGTTGACCGCGCGCATGTAGCGGTCGGCGTCGAGCATCGATGCGCCGGACATCTCCGCCAGACGGCCCTGGGCCAACAGGCGCAGGGTGACCATCTGGTTGATGCGGTCGCTGGCATGCACGTAACCGAGGGCGAACAGCGCGTCGTGGAAGCTGTTGCTTTCGATCAACGGCATGCCCATGGCATTGCGGCGTACCGACACGTTCTGCGCCAGGCCCTTGAGCGGTTGCACGCCGGAGGTGGGCGGAAGGGTGTCCTGCGCGTTCCAGGTCTGGCAACCGGACAGGCTCAAGACACCGGTCACTGCTGCGGCAACGCCGAACCGGGGAAGAAAATGTGTGAGGGCTGGCGAGGCCATGGCAAAGCTCCTGCGGGGGGGTAGAGGCTGGGGGCGCAATAAAGCCGCTACGTTAGTGAGCAGGAGATGGCCGCGCAAGCGGGGCGAGCGGTTATTTCTGTATTTGTCTGACCAACAGCAAACCTGCAGAGATAACAGTGTTTTTGTGGCGAGGGAGCTTGCTCCCGCTCGGCTGCGCAGCAGTCGTTATCCAGACTGCGCATTTTCCTGATAGATCGCGGCGACCAGTTTGGGAGCGCTTCGCACTCCAGCGGGAGCAAGCTCCCTCGCCACAACAACGATCCTTCCAGATATCAGGATTTCGGCGGGTTGATCTTCTGCACCAAGACATACGCGTTCACCGTCGCCGGGCGATCCTTGATCGGGTTGAATCAGAGCTTGCTCACCCCGTGGCGGTGATGCTGAAGTGCGGGAAATTCACTGACCCTGCATGAGAAAAAACGCCATGGAGCTCAAGGCCAACGCTGCACTGATCATCATTGACCAGCAACAAGGCATTCTACATCCGCGCCTGGGGCGGCGGAATAATCCGCAGGCTGAAGAGCGGATGCTCGATCTGCTGGGGCTTTGGCGCCGTAGTAATCGTCCGGTGATTCATGTGCAGCACCTGTCGCGTGAACCGGATTCGGTGTTCTGGCCCGGGCAGTCAGGGGTGGAGTTTCAGCAGAGATTCATGCCGCAGGACGGCGAATGGCTGATCCAGAAACAGGTGCCGGATGCGTTTTGTGCCACGGAGCTTGAGGCACAGTTGCGTGAGGCAGGGATCGGGCAATTGATCATTGTTGGTGTAGCGACCCACAACTCGGTGGAATCCACAGCGCGCACGGCGGGCAATCTGGGGTTCGAGACGTGGGTGGTGGAGGACGCGTGTTTCACCTTCGACAAGACCGATTATTTCGGCACACCGCGTTCAGCCGAAGAAGTGCACGGGATGTCCCTGGGGAATTTGCACGGGGAATATGCGACGGTGATCAGCGCTGCGCAGATTCTGGCGGCTGTCTGAACATTTCGGGGTGAATGTTCCGGCCCTTTCGCGAGCAAGCCCGCTCCCACAGTCGAGTGCGTTCAGTCAGCGGGAACGCGGTCAACTGTGGGAGCGGGCTTGCTCGCGAAGGCAATGTGTCAGGCGAAGAATATCTTCACCTGAAGCATCAAGCGCCGTGGCACTTCTTGAATTTCTTGCCGTTGTCGCATGGGCAAGGGTCGTTGCGGCCAACGTCTTTCAGGGCGTTGCGCACCGGTTCCTGGTGGGCATGGCCGCAGTTCGGGCCGTGGACATGGCCATGGTCGTGATCATGATGATGGTCATGATCGTGGTTGCAGTCAGGGCCATGGACATGGGGTTGCTGAGTCATCGGTTGTACTCCGGAATTAAATCGGCGGGGATTATCACGCCATTGCGCTCCAGGTGCACGTAGTGGGCGATGAATAAACCGGTTTCCATTTCGCCCTGCAACCGATAGGGAATCTGCTGGTTGGGGTTTTTCAGCATTTTCACCACGTCTTTTACCCGAGGCCACAGGTTGGTGCGGATCGGCACTTTGAAATATGCACTGCGTTTTGGCCCGACGGTGAACCAGTGCTCATGCTCGCCTTCGGCCAGCAACAGGTCCGCCAGATGAATCCGGTATTCCAGACCGCGCACGGTCAGGTCGCTGTCGTTGGGGTTGTCGATGCGAAAGTGCAGGATGAATTTCTGTTCAAGCAACTTGGCCCGCACCACCTCGACTTTCACCAGGTGCACGGCGGGATCGACGCTGTCGTCGCTGAACCATGAGGCGCAACCGCCGAGGTTCAGGATCAGCAGCAGGGGAAGAATTTTGAGTGTGCGCCATAGTCCGAGCATGAGTTGACTCCCTTTGCTGGCAGTCTAGACGCTAAAAAGATCGCAGCCTGCGGCAGCTCCTACAGTGAGTCGCGTCCCTGTAGGAGCTACCGCAGGCTGCAATCTTTGGATCTTATGCGCCGAAATACCCCGCACAGCATTTCTTGAACTTCTGCCCGCTGGCACACGGGCACGCGTCATTGCGCCCCAGCTTCAACTGCACGGTCGGGTCGATGAAGTACCAGCGCCCGGCGTTTTGCACGAACGAGGAGCGCTCGCGGTGGCTGTGCTCGCCCTGGCTGTCGTGCCAGCGCGCGGTAAAGGTGACGAAGGCGTGCTCGGGCTGGCCGCCGAACACTTCCGAGCTTTCGACTTCAAGACCGAGCCAGGTGCTTTGCGCGCTCCAGGCGCTGATCGACTGGCGATCCAGACCGGCCTGCTGGGCGGGCAGGGTGGTGGCCACCAGATAATCGATCAGCCCCAGCACGTAGGCGCTGTAGCGCGAACGCATCAGCGCTTCGGCGCATGGCGCCGGGTGGCCTTCGTGATAGTGACCGCAGCAGGCCTCCAGCAGATTGCCGCTGCCGCACGGGCAAATGGCTGTACTCATTGCATTACCACCAGTATTTGCCGAAGTTTTCCGGATTGGCCCAGAACCGCGAGTTGAGCCAGTCGGGGACTTGTTTGTAGTCAAGCAGATCATAGGTGAACAGGGTCAGTACCTGCTCGTCACGCTGAAAGCGTTCGCTGGCCTGCAGCGCCAGCGAATAGAAATCGGTTTCCTGCCAGCCGCTGGCCGGCAGATCCGCCAGCACCGCGATGCGACTGGCGTTGAGATTGCGGATTCCGCCCAGCAGATTCAGGCCGTCGCGCTTGGGCAAATGCTCCAGGCAATCGACCACCAGCGCCAGGTCAAAGCGCCGCGCCGCGAGTTCGGCGGGCAGCGCGCCGGGTGCGGCGTGGGCCACGCAGGTGTCCGGATGTGCCTGCTTGAAAGCGGCGAGCGCCGGAAATTCGCTGGCGCCGATCAGCAGCAGACGCGCCGGGGCATAGCGATCCAGTAAAGCAGCCAGCGCCTGTTGCGGCGTGCGCGAAGAAATGGCGACGTTCATCGAAGCTCCTCAATCAGATCGCCAAGACTAGCGCTCCAGACGGATCCGGCCTAGACCCCGAATTGCCGCGCGCGGCAAAAGTGCCAAATCCCTGTGAACACGGTCCCAAATGCCAGTGGCCTATTGCTGGCGGAGATTAAAACTCCGGTCTTTACTCCGTGAATCGGTTCTAAGCCGATCCCTCAGGAGAAAACCAGATGAGCATAGTTCGGACAGCATTACCTTTGATTCTGCTAACCAGTGTGTTGACTGGTTGCGCAGGTTTGCAGAAAACCGACTGGCCGACCTGTGCGGCGGTCGGTGGTGTAGTCGGTGCCGGTCTCGGTGCGACGGAAAGTTCGGCGTGGGCCGGCTACGGCGCACTCTTGGTCGGCGGTACGGCAGCGGCCTATTGCTGGGTGCACGGTGATGGTGACGAAGACGGCGATGGTGTGCCGGACAGTCGCGACAAGTGCCCGGGCACGCCTAAAGGCGTACAGGTTGATGCTGACGGTTGCCCTCCACCAGCGCCTGCACCCGTGGTCGAAGAAGCTGTAGTGGTCAAGGAAGAAACCATTGTTATCCGTGATGTGCACTTCCAGTTCGACAAAGCCACCCTGACCGGCTCCGACAAACAGGTGCTGGATAAAGTTGCCACGCGCCTGAAACAAGAGTCGTCCACGGCGCAACTGACTGTGACCGGCCACACCGACAGCGTCGGCAGCGATGCCTACAACAAAAAACTGTCGGATCGTCGTGCGCACTCGGTGGTGGATTACCTGATCCAGCAAGGTGTACCACGTGCCAGCTTCGTCTCGGTCTCGGGCATGGGTGAAAGCCAGCCAGTGGCGGATAACAAAACCGCAGACGGTCGCGCACAGAACCGTCGTACCGAAATCAAAATCGTCCGCTAGCCCCTCTCGCATCCGCGGCTTGTGCAGTCGCGGATGCGGGTCTTTACTCCTGTGTAACCGGTATGGGCCGGTGACACAGGAGCTTTCACAATGACTGTTTTCTCAAGGTCCGTCTTGCCGGTGCTGCTGCTGGGCAGCCTGCTAACCGGTTGCGCCACTCATAGCGATGGCGATGCACCCCTCAATCAACGTACGTGGCCGATCTGCAGCCTGATCGGCGGGCTGGTCGGTGGCGGTCTTGGCGCCATTGAAAGTGGCGGCTGGGCCGGCGGCGGTGCGGCGCTGGGGATTCTGACTGGCGGGCTGATCTGTTATGCCCAGGATGGCGATGAAGACGGCGATGGCGTATTCGACCGCCGCGACCGTTGCCCGGACACCCCGGAAAATACTCCGGTCGATCACCGCGGCTGTCCGCTGCCGCAATATCCGGTCACTGCGAAAGCCCCCGAGCCTGCGCCGCAATCGGAAGTCATCACCCTCAGCGATGCCGGCAACGTGTTGTTCGATTTCGACAAGTCGGACCTGACCCCGGCCGCCAAAGCGCAGCTCGATACGCTGATGGACAAGTTGCGCAACGCCGACGTGGTCAGCATCAAGGTCATCGGCCATACCGACAGCAAAGGTTCGGATGCCTATAACCAGGCGCTGTCGGAGCGGCGTGCCAGCAGTGTCGCGGCGTATCTGCTGAGTCAGGGCCTGGCACCGAACAAACTGACCAGTGAAGGGCGCGGCGAGAGCGAGCCGGTGGCTGACAATGCGACCGAAGAGGGACGGGCGCAAAACCGTCGGGTGGAGTTGCATATCAATCGCTAGGACGCGTCTGTAGTCCGCAGACTAGAGCTGCCGGTCGCCGATTTTCGGCGATCCGGCAGCGATCCGACGACTGACAAAAGTTTTTTCTTTTGCGCCTCTGGCTTATCCCCCGCGTAAGCCGTTACTGTGCGCCCAAAGAATAATTCCGAGACGGGGGAGCGTATGAAGGTTTTCTGGGGGCTGGGGCGTTTGCTGACCCTGCTGTTCTGGTGCGTGGTGGTGGTCAATCTGCTGGTGCCGTTTGTGCATCCGCTGCATTTGCTGGTCAATCTGGCCGGCGGCTTGTTGCTCGCTCTGCACGTGCTGGAGTTGCTGTTCTCGCGCCTCAAGGGGCGTACCAACCCGTGGCGTGACCGTCTGCGCATCCTGCTGTTCGGCGTTTTTCACCTGCAAACCATCCCGGCCCCGGCCGCTCCGGAGGCTTCTTCCCATGCGTAAACTTTGCCTGCTCGCTGCATTCATCAGTCCCCTGGCCTGCGCCCAGGTGGTCAGCGTCGAAACCAATTCCCTGATGCGTTTGCCCAACACCGCCAGCGTCTTGCAGCTGGAACGGCTGGACGTGGCGGACTACGGCACTTTGCTGATTCCTTCCAACGTCACCGAGCTGACCGTCGGCGAATTGCGCCTGGGCCATGAAGCACGCATCGCGATTGTTCCGAGTGAACAAGCGCTGGACATGAAGGTCATTCGTGCCGAACTGTCCGAAGGCAGCCTGATTACCGCACGTGGTGCGCCGGGCACTTATGAAAAAGCCGCCCGTGCCGGGCGCAATCTGAATTTGCAGTTCAAGGCCTTGAACGCACCAAAACTGTTTGTGGATGCCCGTGGCGGTACCGGCGCACCGGGTTTCGTCGGCCTGGATGGCGGCAACGGTGAAGATCCGGGCTGCACCTGGGGCGCGGCCGGTCACGGTTTTGATGGCAGCAACGGCAGCGACGGCCAACCCGGTGCACCGGGGGCGCAGGTGCGTCTCGAAGTACCGCGTGAGTTCCCGGCCGAGCTGATCAAGGTCAACGTCGCTGGTGGCGCCGGTGGTCCAGCGGGTGTTGGCGGCAAGGCGGGCAAGGGCGGCCAGTCCAAGGGCTGCCTGGTGTATCGCGCCGATGGCGGCAAGAACGGCAAGGCCGGGGCGGATGGTCAGCCTGGGCCTGCGGGCGCGGCGGGGGCTGTGACCGTACAGCGCCTCTGAATAACAGCACTGTTCACAATTGTGGTGAGGGGATAAATCCCCTCACCACAAATAGTGCTTGTAGTGCTTGCCGTCAGCGGGTCAGAACATCGGCCGCGCCGCCGCAATCGCCACCAGCACCAACCCGACAATCAGGTTGATCCCCACCACTCGGCGAATCCGCCCCAATACCGCCGCACCCGCCGGCCAGTCCTTGGCTTCCACCGCTTTACGCAATTCCGGCAGCATCAAGCCCTGAATCCGGATAAACAGCGCCGTCATTACCACATACAGCCCGATCATCACCTGCACATATTTCGGCGCGGTCTCGAAACCGACCTGCTGCAAGTGCAACATGCCCACGCCGCTGATCGGCAACAGGATCACCGCGACCCAGACCCAGCGGAAAAAACCTTGAAACACTTCTACCCACAAGGTCAGGCGGGCGGGGCCGTCGAGAGCCTTGACCGCCGCCGGGCGCAGGACCATCCAGGCGAAAAACATGCCGCCGACCCAGACCAGGGCGGACAGGACATGCAGCGGATAAACGAGGCTAAAAGGTGTCATTGGGGCACTCCGTTCTGCGCGGGACTAATTAGCGGGGTATGATAGCGGCCGATCCGAACTACTGAAAATTTATCCAGCGTTTTTACGCCCGACATTCAATGATCAGCACTGAACTCAAAACCACGATCCAGGGCGCCTATTCGCGTTTTCTTGAAGCCAAGAGCCTCAAGCCGCGTTACGGCCAGCGCCTGATGATCGCTGAAATCGCCAAAGTCCTCGGGGATATCGACACCGACGACGAAGGCCGGCGCAGTGGCGACCCCGCGATTGTCGCGGTGGAAGCCGGCACCGGTACCGGCAAGACCGTGGCCTACAGCCTGGCGGCGATCCCGACGGCGAAGCTGGCCGGCAAGCGCCTGGTGATCGCCACCGCGACCGTGGCCCTGCAAGAGCAGATCGTCTACAAGGATTTGCCTGACCTGATGCGCAACAGCGGGCTGAACTTCAGCTTCGCGCTGGCCAAGGGCCGTGGCCGCTACATGTGCCTGTCCAAGCTCGATATGCTGCTGCAGGAAGGCCACGCGCAAACCGCCACCGCCCAGCTGTTCGAAGAAGAAGGCTTCAAGATCGAGGTCGACGAGGCCAGTCAGAAGCTGTTCACCAGCATGATCGAGAAGCTCGCCGGCAATAAATGGGACGGCGACCGCGACAGTTGGCCCAACGCGCTGGAAGACGCCGACTGGGCGCGCCTGACCACCGATCACAGCCAATGCACCAACCGCCATTGCCCGAACTTCGGCCAGTGCGCCTTCTACAAGGCGCGCGAAGGCATGGGCAAGGTTGATGTAATCGTCACCAACCACGACATGGTGCTGGCTGACCTCGCGCTCGGCGGCGGTGCGGTGCTGCCGGATCCGCGTGACACCATTTACGTGTTCGACGAAGGCCATCACCTGCCGGACAAGGCCATCGGCCACTTCGCCCACTACACGCGCCTGCGTTCCACCGCCGACTGGCTGGAAACCACCGCGAAGAACCTCACCAAACTGTTGGCCCAGCATCCGTTGCCGGGGGATCTCGGCAAGCTGATCGAGCAAGTGCCCGAGCTGGCGCGCGAGATCAAGACCCAGCAGCAGTTCATGTTCACCGCGTGCGAGCAGATTGCCGATTTCAAACCCGGCGAAGACGTCGAAGGCCGCGAGCGGCCTCGCCATCGTTTCGTCGGCGGGGTGATTCCCGAGCACATGCGCGAAATGGGCATCGAGCTGAAAAAGGGTTACTCGCGGCTCAACGATCTGTTCACCCGCCTGACCGACCTGCTCAAGGAAGGCATGGACGGCGAGGTCAACATCGGCATCGCCAGTAATCAGGCCGAGGAGTGGTATCCGCTGTTCGGCAGCCTGTTGTCGCGGGCGTCGGGCAACTGGGAGTTGTGGACTGCATTCACCGCCGAAGACCCGGAGGACAGCCCGCCGATGGCCCGCTGGCTGACGCTGGCCGAAAGCGGTTCGCTGTTCGACATCGAGGTCAACGCCAGCCCGATTCTTGCCGCCGAAACCCTGCGTCGCAGCCTGTGGAACGTGGCCTACGGCTGTCTGGTGACGTCGGCAACGCTGACCGCGCTGGGCACTTTCGACCGTTTCCGCATGCGCGCCGGCCTGCCGAAAAAAGCCGTCACCGCTGTGGTGCCGAGCCCGTTCCATCACGCCGACGCCGGTGTGCTGCGGGTGCCGGATCTGAAAGCCGACCCACGCGACGCCGCGGCTCACACCGCGGCGATCATCCGCGAGTTGCCGGATCTGGTCGAAGGCTCGCGCGGCACGCTGGTGCTGTTTTCTTCGCGCAAACAGATGCAGGACGTGTTCGACGGCCTCGACCGCGACTGGCGCAAGCAAGTGTTCATTCAAGGCAACCTGTCGAAACAGGAAACCCTGAACAAGCACAAGGCGCGGGTCGATGGTGGCGATTCCAGCGTGTTGTTCGGCCTCGCCAGTTTCGCCGAAGGCGTGGACTTGCCGGGTGCCTATTGCGAGCACGTGGTTATCGCCAAAATCCCGTTCTCGGTGCCGGACGATCCGGTCGAGGCGGCGCTGTCGGAGTGGATCGAGGCCCGTGGCGGCAATCCGTTCATGGAAATCTCGGTGCCCGACGCCTCGCTGAAACTGGTGCAGGCCTGCGGCCGTCTGCTGCGTACCGAAGAAGACCGCGGCACCATCACCTTGCTCGATCGGCGCCTGGTCACCCAGCGCTACGGCAAGGCGATCCTCAATGCGTTACCGCCATTCCGTCGTGAAATATCCTGAGACAACGGTGGGCAGTTTTGCCCGCCGCGCTGTCTATCTCTCTGCCATGCTTTTCCATTGGCCTTAGTTGGTCGTTAGGGAGAACTCCGTTCTTATGATTCGCCGTTCGTTGCCTGCCGTATTCGCCTTGATTTTTGCTGCCCCGTTACTGGCGGCGCCTGCGGGTCAGCAGACCCTGTTCAACTTCGTCCGTCCTGCCGACGTGGTGAAAGTCGTCACCGAAAACACTGACCTGCCCCAAGCCAACGCCGAGCAAACCCCTGAAGGTGAAGTGCTGCGCCGGGTGACGTTCAACCCGGTGGCTCGCCCGACCCTGCGCCTGACCCCGCAGACCGGCGCCTGGGACTGGTCGCAGTCGGGCATGATGAGCCTGCGTCTGCAGAGCGCAATGAACTGGGCCGTGACGGTCTACGTGCAAATCCAGAGCAACAACGGCCAGACGCTGACCAGCCGCGTCGACCTGCCGGCCGGCCCGGCGCAAACCCTCTTGGTGCCATTGGTGGCAACCTCGCCGCTGAGCCAGGGCATGAAGGCCGGGCCGCCGATGCCGATGACTGTCGACGGCCAGCGGATTCTGCTGGCCAGCAGCAGCGGTGAACTGGATCGCAGCCAGGTGGTGTCGGTGAGCCTGTGGATGGATCAGCCGAAAGCCGCGCAGAGCCTGCTGCTCGAACGTTTCGGCGTGCAGGACGGCGATGCCGTGACTCGGGCCGTGTACGGCAATCTGGTGGACGCCTACGGTCAATCGACCCGCAGCAAATGGCTGGAAAAAGTCAGCAACGATGAACAACTGAAATCCGCCGCCGCCAAGGAACAGCAACAGCTGAAAACCTGGCTGGCCGAGCGCGAAAAGTCTTCGCTGGACAAGTTCGGTGGCTGGAGCAAAGGCCCGGCGTTCAAGGCCAGCGGCTTTTTCCGCACCGAAAAACGGGACGGTCGCTGGTATCTGGTGACCCCTGAAGGACATCCGTTCTATTCGCTGGGGGTCAACACCGTCAGCCCGCAGGTCAACCAGACCTACGTCGCCGGTCGCGAGTACATGTTCGAATCCCTGCCCAAGCCCGACGAACCACTTGCCAGTCATTTTGGCGAAGGCGATAACCGTGGCGGCAACGGCGCGGATCAGGGCCGCGGCTATGGCAACGGGCGCTGGTACGACTTCTATGGCGCCAACCTGCAACGGGTTTATGGCGAGCCCTGCAAACCGGACAGCGATACCAAGGCCGGAATCGCTGAAGCGGCCAAGGCTGGGGCGGTTGAAGAAACCGCAGTAAAAGCTGCCGAGCCTGCGCCAAAGTCAAACGAGGCGAAGGCCGGTGTCGCCGCAGCGGCGAAAACAGACGCCGTAGCGACGACTGCTGAAAAGGCTGCCGATCAACCCGTCGCTGTGCCGTGCAAAGCCACGGTCGATCAGCAGAAGTGGGCCACGCACACCCTCGATCGCCTGCAGGCCTGGGGTTTCAACACCGTCGGCAACTGGAGTGCCGACTCGCTCGCCGACGCCGAGCGGGTGCCGTACACCTTGCCGCTGTCGATCGTCGGCGACTACACCAGCATCAGCACCGGCAGCGACTGGTGGGGCGGCATGCCTGACCCGTTCGACCCGCGTTTCGCCATGGCTACCGAGCGTGCCGTGGCCATTGCCGCCCGCGATCATCGTGATGATCCGTGGCTGATCGGCTACTACGCCGATAACGAACTGGCCTGGGCCGGCCCCGGCGGCGATCCGCAGTCGCGCTACGCGCTGGCCTATGGCACGTTGAAAATGACCACCGACGTGCCGGCCAAACGCGCATTCCTCAAGCAGTTGCGCGACAAGTACCGCAACCAGGCGGGCCTGTCGAAAGCCTGGGGCATTGATCTGCCGGCGTGGGAATTGATGGAAGACCCGGGTTTCGTGCCGCCGATGCCGAATCCCGAGCACCCGGAAATCGAAAACGACTTCAAATACTTCCAGAAGGTATTTGCCGACACCTACTTCAAGACCATCTCCGATTCGCTGAAATGGCACGCACCGAATCAGTTGCTGCTCGGTGGCCGTTTCGCCACCAGCACCCCGGAAGCCGTGGCGTCCTGCGCACAGTATTGCGACGTGTTGAGTTTCAATATGTACACGCTGAAACCGCAGGACGGCTATGACTTCGCCGCCCTGCGCGCTCTCGACAAGCCGGTGCTGATCACCGAATTCAACTTTGGCTCCAGTGATCGCGGTCCGTTCTGGGGTGGCGTGACGCAACTGGCGCGGGAAGAAGATCGCGGCCCGGCGTATGCCAGTTTCCTCAAACAGGCGTTGAGCGAACCGTCGATTGTCGGCGTGCACTGGTTCCAGTATCTGGACCAACCGGTGACCGGGCGTCTGCTCGATGGCGAGAACGGGCACTTCGGTCTGGTGGGGATTACCGATCTGCCGTATCAGGGCTTTGTCGAGGCGGTACGCAAGAGCAATTTGCAGGCAGTTGATCAGTTGGGCAAAGAGGCTGAAAAGGCCGCGGCCGCTGTCGGTCATGAAGCGGAGGGCGGGCGCAAGGGTGAAGCTGGCAAAGGCCCTGGGGCCGGGCATGCGGGTGGGCATTCGGGCAATGGTCACTGAGTCCTGACTCAGCGCGTTATCGTTCTTCGCGAGCAAGCTCGCTCCCACATCGGATTTGTGAACACCATCGAACCAGTGTGGGAGCGAGCTTGCTCGCGAAGGCGTCAGCCGCCTCACTGCAGCATTCAACCGTCCGGCCCGCAGCTGTTCCCAAATCCCTCAAGGGCTGGAACAATGCGGGCCACTTTGTAGAGCGTTTTCGCGGGGGAGTTGCGGGTGCAGATTCAGGGACATTACGAGCTTCAATTCGAAGCAGTGCGCGAGGCATTCGCGGCACTGTTCGACGATCCCCAGGAACGCGGCGCAGCCCTGTGCATCAAGGTCGGCGGAGAAACCGTCCTCGACCTCTGGTCCGGTACTGCCGACAAGGACGGCACCGAGGCCTGGCACAGCGACACCATCGCCAACCTGTTTTCCTGCACCAAGACCTTCACCGCAGTCACCGCGTTGCAACTGGTGGCTGAAGGCAAACTGCAACTGGATGCACCGGTTGCCCGCTACTGGCCGGAATTCGCTGCCGCTGGCAAAGAAACCGTCACCCTGCGCCAACTGCTCTGCCATCAGGCCGGTCTGCCGGCCCTGCGCGAGTTGCTGGCGCCCGCCGCCCTCTACGAATGGCAAACCATGGTCGACGCCCTCGCGGCCGAAGCGCCGTGGTGGACGCCGGGCACCGGCCACGGCTATGCCGCCATCACTTACGGCTGGCTGGTCGGGGAGTTGCTGCGTCGCGCTGACGGTCGCGGGCCGGGCGAGTCGATCGTCGCCCGTGTGGCAAGGCCGCTGGGGCTGGATTTCCACGTCGGTCTGGCTGACGAAGAATTCCACCGCGTGGCGCACATCGCTCGCGGCAAGGGCAACGTCGGTGATGCCGCGGCCCAGCGCCTGTTGCAAGTGACCATGCGCGAACCGAGCGCCATGACCACCCGCGCCTTCACCAATCCGCCGTCGGTGCTCACCAGCACCAACAAACCGGAATGGCGGCGCATGCAGCAACCGGCCGCCAATGGTCATGGCAATGCGCGCAGTCTGGCCGGTTTCTATGCCGGTTTGCTCGATGGCAGCCTGCTCGAAAGCGAAATGCTCGAAGAGCTGACCCGCGAACACAGCTACGGCAACGACAAGACCCTGCTGACCCGCACCCGTTTCGGTCTGGGCTGCATGCTCGATCAACCGGACATGGCGAACGCCACCTACGGCCTCGGCCCGCGCGCGTTCGGTCATCCGGGGGCGGGCGGTTCGGTGGGTTTTGCTGATCCTGAGCACGATGTGGCGTTCGGTTTTGTGACAAATACCCTTGGGCCGTATGTCTTGATGGATCCGCGCGCACAGCAATTGGCGCGGGTACTTGCCACTTGTCTGTAAAGCGTTACATGAGGTTCCAGGGTTGGAACCAGATCCGGTTTTTCGATTCAAAGTGTCTGTTTATCCGGGCGAAAGTGCTCTGATTTTTCATTACTTCATTTTGTGGATTTTCAATGTCAGCTAAAACGACTCTCGCCCTGGCCCTGTGTGTTGCGATCACCGGTTGTGCACAGACTCCAAAAAATGATGCGGACGGCGGCAGTTGGTGGCCGTTCGGGTCTTCCGACAAAGTGGCGGCCAGCGAGCCGGCACCGACGCCTGTGAAACCTGCCGCCAGCGCACCAGTGGCTAAAACCGAGAGCAGCAGCCCTTGGTACTGGCCGTTCGGATCCGATGATGCAGCAGCCAAGGCCGACATGAAGGCCGAAGTCGCCCCTGAAGCGAAAAAACCGGTGACGGTTGCCAAGGCTGAAGCCGACAAGGGCGGCAAATGGTGGTGGCCGTTCGGTGGCAAGGATCAGGACACCGCCAAAGTGGTGCCAATGCCGGACCCTAAAGTCACCCAGGCCTGGCTCGACGATTATGAGCCGCGCCTGCGTACCGCGATTCAGGACAGCAACCTGCAACTCGAACGCCGTGACAACGTGCTGGTCGTGACCGCACCGGTGGAAGGCTCGTTCAACCCGGATCGTCCGGCCATGCTGCTGCCAGTGACCCTGGGCCCGTTCACCCGCGTGGCAAAAATCCTCGAAGCTGACCCGAAAACCGCCGTACTGGTACTCGGTCACAGCGACTCCAGTGGCGCCGCGCCGGCCAACGTCAAATTGAGTCAGGAGCGCGCACAAGCCATTGCGGCGATTTTCCGTCTCAGCGGTTTGCAGCGTGATCGTCTGATGCTGCGCGGCATGGGTTCTGAAGCACCGCGTGCCGCCAACGACAGCGTTGAAGGTCGTGCCCTGAACCGTCGCGTGGAAATGCTGGTGACTCCACAGAACACCATGGTTGCGCTGCTGAGCAAATACAACATGCCGGCGCCGAAGCCTGTGACAATGGTTGCCGCGCAGGACGTCAAGCCTGTGGCCAAACCGGTCACCCCAGCGCCTGCTGCGAAGAAAGCCGCGGTACCTGCGACCAAAAAAGCGCCGGTCAAGAAAGCTGCCGCCAAGGCTCCGGTGAAGAAGGCCGCGACCAAGGCACCGGCCAAGGCGCCTGCGAAGAAAACCGCGCCAGCCAAAGCCGCCGCGACCGACAAGAAAGTCGCGGCTGCCGATGCCACCAAGAAGTGATCCGCTAACGAAAAGGAATGCGCCATGACCCAGGCTCTGGCAGATATGCGACGTGATTACACCCGGGACGGCCTCACCGAGGCGCAAGCCCCGGCCGAGCCGTTTGCGCTGTTCCACCAGTGGTTTGCCGACGCGGTGAAAACCGAACAGGCGCCAGTGGAAGCCAACGCCATGACCCTGGCCACGGTGGATGCTGACGGGCGGCCGCATTGCCGCATTCTGCTGCTCAAGGGCCTGGACGCGCAGGGCTTCACCTTTTTCACCAACTACGACAGCGCCAAGGGCCAGCAACTGGCGGCCAACCCGTTTGCCGCCATGACCTTCTTCTGGCCGACCCTTGAACGGCAGGTGCGCATCGAAGGGCGTGTGGTGAAGGTCACGCCGCAAGAGTCCGACGCGTATTATCAGGTGCGACCGCTGGGCAGCCGGCTCGGGGCCTGGGCGTCACCGCAGAGCCGGGTGATCAACGGGCGTGGCGAGCTGGAAGATCTGCTCAAGGCCACCGAGCAGCGATTCAGCGATACCCAGCCCGACTGTCCGGAACATTGGGGTGGTTACCGCCTGCTGCCCGAGCGCATCGAGTTCTGGCAGGGCCGTCCGAGCCGTCTGCATGATCGCCTGAACTATCGTCAGCAGGACGCCCACTGGATTCTTGAACGTCTGGCGCCCTGAGCAGTCTACCGAGCGAGATAGCCTGCCGCTGCGGCCTCAAGCCACTTCGGCAGGTCCCGACGCTTGATCTTTTGCGCGCGGGCATCGGCCAGTCGTTCCAGCATGAAGGCGCGTTTGCCTTCATCCTTGCCCGCCAGGGACAGCGCCAGGTCACGATCCATCCAGCGTCTGATCCGCACGTACAGCCACCCGTGGAAGTACAGACCGGTAGCGGTGGTGATGAAAATGATCAGGTAATCCATGGAAATCCTTGGGTTTGGCGCGGCAGGTTGGGCGATTTGGCGCTACTGTAGGGTGGGCTGCCGGAGCCTGTACCGGGCCTGAATAAAATCAAGTTTATCCGGGCTGCGTCGTGACAGGCGTCAAGCAGCGGGGTTTAATGAACACAAGTTCTTTTGGAGTTGATGCTATGCGTAAGTCTGTTCTGCTGGTTGCTTCCTTTTCCACGATGGCGATGTTGCTGACCGGCTGCCAGTCGAGCCTGACCGGTGACTCCTACTCCCGTGACGAAGCGCGTCGTGTGCAGACGATTCGCATGGGCACCATCGAATCCCTGCGTCCGGTGAAAATCGAAGGCACCAAGACCCCGATCGGCGGCGCTGCAGGCGCAGTGGTCGGCGGTGTCGGCGGCAGCGCCATCGGTGGCGGCAAGGGCAGCATCGTCGCGGCAGTCATCGGCGCCGTTGCCGGCGGCCTGATCGGTTCGGCCACCGAAGAAGGCCTGACCCGCACCCAGGGCGTGGAAATCACCGTGCGCGAAGACGACGGCAGCATGCGTGCCTACGTGCAACAGGTTCAGGAAAACGAAGTGTTCCGTGTGGGTGAGCGCGTGCGCATCTCCACCGTCGGTGGCACCAGCCGCGTTTCGCACTAAGCGGGAACGAGCGGTAAAGAAAAACCCCGATCAGGTGACTGGTCGGGGTTTTTTATGATCCTGGGTGCCGGTTACCAGACGTCGCAGTAGTCAAACGAAATTTGATAGTCGTGAGTCGTTAGGGAAATATTATTTTGAAAGTAAGGTTGAAGGACAGGTTTCCAACTTTCGAGTACGTTGAAGCCGCCATTATTAATGTTGTTTTCTACCGGTATACCCAAGGCATTCAAAACGGTTTCATCGTCGCCTAAATCCTCGGAATATTCTTCGCCCTCGCATAGATGGGTTTGCTTGTCGTACCACTCCAGCCTTAGTTTTAATCCCATCATCACCCTCACAAGTATTTTTTTCTGATGCTTCTTTCATCCTTCGGGCCCTCTCGTCGCTCTCCTGTAAAAGGGTCAAAAGCGCCTAGGTGAGCTCCGTCACTTGCACGGTAAACTTCCAACTCGCCGTGCATCGAGTCCCACTCATAAATTCTCCTGCCTTTGGCATCCTTCCATCGTTCCCGAAGTCCGCCACCTCCTTGTACGGGATTCATTTTCTGTGCCTTTTTCAGGCCGGGAAACGCGGTAATTTCCTCTGCTTTCGGAGGTTTATGATAGCTGTGTCCCGCTGGTGGTAAGCCTTTGCGCGAGGAGTTGACCACGATGTATAGAGGCCGAACCCCCGAATCCGCCGGAAACACCAGAATGAAATCCCGATACTCCGGCGGATAAACCGGATTCACCAAAATCCCGTCCGCCGCTTTCGTCGGCGGATAAACCCAGATGTGCGGTGCCTGCGGGGCGGCTTCCAAAGCGGGAATGCCGAGAACGTCCGAGCCATCCACCGCAGGCGTCCAGATCAGTTCGATGCCTTCACCCAGGTCGGCGACGAACCGGTTGCCACGCGCGGTGAACTGCACGACATCGACCATTTCCCAGTCGCGATTCCTGCCGGTGTAGAAGCCGTAGCCGTTGAGGCTGCCGTCGTCCTGTTGTTCGACGCGCAGGCGAACGCGGGTGCGGGCCTGTTTGAGGCTGCGCAGTTGCTCGTCGCTATAGAGTGCGCTGTCGCCAAGGCTGGAAGGCATGAGCAGCGCCACCAGTCCTGCCAGGGTGGCGGTAGCCGTCCCGGCGGCGATCGCGGGTAGCGTCTCGAACGCGGTGCCGGCCAAGGCGAAGCTGCCCAGCCCGGCGGGGATTGCGGTGGCGCCGATTTTCTTCAGGGCGACGCCGCCGGTTTCATCGCTTTCGCGAGCGCCAAGCAGGATCAGCTCGCCGTAATCCTTGAGGCTGTCGGTCGGCACCATCCCCGAAGGATTCGCGTAGTCGATGATCGCGTCCGGCAATTTGCAGGACTTGGCGAATACGCAGCCGGCGCGCACCGGATCAGGCTTTTGGGCCGCTATTTCGCGGCTGCGCTCGAAAGCCTCCTGCCGCGCCAGCATGGCGTCGTAAGCGTTTTGTCGGGCTTCGCGCTCGGCCAGTTCAGTGGCCGTCATGTAGCGCCAGGTGACGTGATGACCGTCGCCCGCCGGCGGGTTGGGGACCCGGGGAATGTCCTTGTTGCGAGCCACTGAGCGTCCTTTCGTTCATCCATCGACAGGCCCTCGAAAGGGCTGTGCGACGTTAACGAAGCAGGCAAAGGGTGGCTGTAGGACGGGTCTTTGATTAAGTGCGGATTGTTCGCTATTTGTCAGGCAGGAGAGCGAGCAGGCCCATTTGCACAGAATCTGGCAGTTGGCGGATGAATTGAGCCTCAGCTGTATCTGTGAGGCCTGCAGGTTTTTTCCTATGCTTGAGAGCTGAGCCTGTGACGAGGCAATTCCTGCCCGAATCAACGAGAGCATGACCATGAGCGACAACCGACAGTGGGCCCGCGAAGCCATCCGCATTATCGAAGCGGACTTCCAGCGCAGCGCCGACACCCATCTGATCCCTTTGCCGCTGCCAGGTTTTGCGGGAATTGAGCTGTACTTCAAGGACGAATCCAGCCATCCCACCGGCAGCCTCAAACATCGTCTGGCACGTTCGCTGTTCCTGTATGCATTGTGTAACGGCTGGCTCAAACCCGGCGCACCGGTGATCGAGGCGTCCAGCGGTTCGACGGCGATTTCCGAGGCGTATTTCGCGCGCATGCTCGGCTTGCCGTTCATTGCGGTGATGCCGGCGACCACTTCGAAAGAGAAGATCGCGCAGATCGCCTTCTACGGTGGCCAGAGTCATCTGGTGAAGGATCCGACGCAGATTTACGCCGAATCCGAACGTCTGGCCCGCGAGCATGGCGGCCACTTCATCGACCAGTTCACCTACGCCGAGCGGGCCACCGATTGGCGGGCGAACAACAACATCGCCGAGTCGATCTTCCAGCAGATGCGTTTCGAGAAACACCCGGAACCGAGCTGGCTGATTTCCAGCCCCGGCACCGGCGGCACCACCGCTACCCTCGGTCGTTACGTGCGTTATCGCCAGCATTGCACCCGGGTATTGTGCGCCGACGCCGAGCGCTCGGTGTTCTTCGATTACTACCAAACCGGAGACGCGAGCCTGCGTCTGGACTGCGGTTCACGGATCGAAGGCATCGGCCGGCCCCGGGTCGAGGCGTCGTTCCTGCCCAAGGTCATCGATGCGATGGTCAAGGTGCCGGACGCCTTGTCGCTGGCGGCCATGCATTATCTGGCGCAGCGTCTGGGACGGCATGTCGGCGGGTCGAGCGGCACCAACCTGATCGGCGCACTGATGGCGGCGCAGCAGATGAAAGCGGCGGGGGAGTCGGGGTCGATCGTGGCGATTCTGTGCGATGGCGGCGAGCGCTATGCCGACACCTATTACGATCAGGGCTGGCTGAAGGCGCAGGGCTATGAGCTGGAGGGATTGATTGCAGCGGTGGCGGCGAGTGCCGAGAAAGGTGAGCCGCTGCCGACTTCAGTTCTGCGCGCCAATATCTGAAGTAACACAGAAACCACTGTGGGAGCGGGCTTGCTCGCGAATGCGGTGGGCCAGTAAACATTGTCGTCGACTGACCCACCGCATTCGCGAGCAAGCCCGCTCCCACAGGAGGTTGGTGTTACTTCAAAACAGATGTATCAGTCTTCCAGACCGAGAATGTCGCGCGCCACGGCCTCGGCAATCCGAATCCCGTCCACACCCGCCGACAGAATCCCGCCCGCATAACCGGCGCCTTCACCGGCCGGGAACAGGCCTTTGACGTTCAGGCTCTGCAGCGATTCGTTACGCGTGATGCGCAGCGGCGACGAGGTGCGGGTTTCGATGCCGGTCAACACCGCATCGTGCAGCGAGTAGCCGCGAATCTGCTTCTCGAACGCCGGCAACGCTTCGCGGATCGCTTCGATGGCAAAGTCCGGCAGCGCCAAGGCCAAGTCGCCCAGGGCCACGCCCGGTTTGTACGACGGCTCGACTTCGCCCAGCTCGGTCGACGGGGTGCCGTTGATGAAGTCGCCGACCAGTTGCGCCGGGGCCTTGTAGTCGCTGCCGCCGAGGATGAACGCGTGGGATTCCAGACGCTCCTGCAACTCGATACCGGCCAGCGGGCCGCCCGGGTAATCGACTTCCGGGGTGATGCCGACGACGATCCCGGAGTTGGCGTTGCGCTCGTTACGCGAGTACTGGCTCATGCCGTTGGTGACCACGCGGTTCGGCTCGGAGGTCGCTGCAACCACGGTGCCGCCCGGGCACATGCAGAAGCTGTAGACCGAACGACCGTTCTTGGCGTGGTGCACCAGTTTGTAGTCTGCAGCCCCCAGCTTCGGGTGGCCGGCGTACTTGCCCAGCCGCGCGCGGTCGATCAGCGATTGCGGGTGTTCGATGCGGAAGCCCACCGAGAACGGCTTGGCTTCCATGAATACGCCACGGCTGTGGAGCATGCGGAAAGTGTCGCGGGCACTGTGGCCGAGGGCCAGAACCACGTGTTTCGAATGCAGGGTTTCGCCGCTCGCCAGTTCGACGCCGACCAGTTGGCCGTCTTCGATCAGCACGTCGGTGACGCGCTCCTGGAAGCGTACTTCGCCTCCCAGGGCGCGGATCTCTTCACGCATGGTCTCGACCATGCCGGTCAGACGGAACGTACCGATGTGCGGTTTGCTGACGTAGAGGATTTCTTCCGGCGCGCCGGCCTTGACGAATTCGTGCAGGACTTTGCGGCCAAGGAACTTCGGATCCTTGATCTGGCTGTACAGCTTGCCGTCGGAGAACGTGCCCGCGCCGCCTTCGCCGAACTGCACGTTGGACTCGGGGTTGAGCACGCTTTTACGCCACAGGCCCCAGGTGTCCTTGGTGCGCTGACGGACTTCATTGCCGCGCTCGAGGATGATCGGCTTGAAGCCCATCTGCGCCAGCAGCAGGCCGGCGAAAATTCCGCACGGGCCGAAACCGACCACGATCGGGCGCTGGCTCAGGTCGCTTGGCGCCTGGCCGACGAATTTGTAGCTGACATCCGGCGCCACGTTGACGTTACGGTCGTCGGCGAACTTGCCCAGCACCTTGGCCTCGTCGCGCACGGTGAGGTCGATGGTGTAGATGAAGCACAGTTCGGAGGACTTTTTGCGCGCGTCGTAGCTGCGCTTGAACAAGGTGAAATCGAGCAAATCATCGCTGGCGATGCCCAGACGCTGCACGATGGCGGCACGCAGGTCTTCTTCGGGATGGTCGATTGGCAGCTTGAGTTCGGTGATTCGTAACATGGCGAGGATCCGGATTCGCGGGGCGCACAACTGCGCCAGGGCGTTTGAAGGCCGCGATTATAAGCCGCAAAGGCCGGATCCGGTGAGGCTAAAACGCTCAGTCGTTACGCGATCCGCCGAAATACCCGCAGCCACGCTCGACCTTGCCGTCGATGCGCAGCTCGGCGCTCATGTGCTGCACGCTGCCGGTGCTGCTGTCGACGCAGCGTTGCGGCGCGACCCACAACTCGATGCGCTGGTTGTTGGCTTCGCTGCTGAGGTTGAAGCGGCCGTCGCCCAGTTGCTCTTCGACATAAGGCACGGCAAGCGCCGGCTGGCCTTCGCGGTCAATGACCATGCCCTTGCCGCTGACTTTGACGCTCCACTCGGGACCGTGGCCGGCGGCACGCAGGATCAACAGCTTGAAGTTCGGGTCATCGCACGCGGTGCCGGAACGCTCGACGCGATACAACTGGCCGAGGTCGAGGCGGTCGCCAGCGATCTTCCCGCGCACATCGGCAAACAGCTTGCCCTGCTGATCGGCAAGGGTCGCGGCCTCTTGCAGCACGCTGGTGCCGCCGATGTCGTTGACCGCGTACTGACGCTGTTCGCCACACGGCTGGAACACCAGTTTGCCGTCGGCTGCCGTCAACTGCCCCTGCATCCGGGTCTGTCCGATGTGGGACGCGCTTTCCCGCGGGCCATCGAGCAATTGGCAGGCGGCGAACAATGGCAGCAGGGCAACAACAATCAACGAACGGGCAACACGCATCTTCGGCTCTCCAGACAAGTGCCGCCACGTTACGCAGGCTGACCGTTGATCACAAGGGTTTAGCCCACGTGAAAGGTCTGGCCGGTTTGCAGACCTTCGACACTTTTCGCGTAGGCCAATGCCACATCGGCTGCCGGAACCGGCTTGTAGCCACGGAAATACGGGGCGTAGCTGCCCATCGCTTCCAGCAGCACGGTCGGGCTGATCGAGTTCACCCGCAGGCCACGCGGCAGTTCGATGGCGGCGGCTTTGACGAAGCTGTCCAGCGCGCCGTTGACCAATGCTGCCGAGGCGCCGGTACGGATCGGGTCATGGCTGAGCACGCCGGTGGTGAAGGTGAACGAGGCGCCGTCGTTGGCGTATTCGCGGCCGATCAGCAGCAGGTTGACCTGGCCCATCAGCTTGTCTTTCAGGCCCAGGGCAAAGCTGTCGGCGTTCATCTCGCCGAGTGGGGCGAAGGTCACGTTGCCGGCGGCACAGATCAGCGCATCGAACTTGCCGGTCTGTTCAAACAGCTTGCGAATCGAGGCGCTGTCGCTGATGTCCACCTGGAAGTCGCCGCTGCTGCGACCGATGCGGATCACTTCATGACGCTGGCTCAGCTCTTTATCCACGGCCGAACCGATGGTGCCGGCGGCACCGATCAACAGAATCTTCATGGGACTGTTCCTCAATGGGTTGAACGAGGTTTCAGTCTAGAGTGGTTTTTTCTGCGGATAAGCGCACTAATAGGCAACCTTTGGTTTTCAAATGGAAACAATCCATGAGCGAAATGGATGATCTGGCGGCGTTCGCAGTGTTGATCGAGGCCGGTAGTTTTACCCTGGCGGCGCAGCAACTGGGTTGCAGCAAGGGCCAGTTGTCCAAGCGTATAAGCCAACTGGAAGCGCAGTTTTCCGTGGTGCTGCTGCAACGCACCACCCGCCGCCTGAGCCTGACTGCCGCCGGCGCCGCATTGTTGCCGCAAGCCCAGGCGTTGGTGGTGCAGGTGGAGCGCGCGCGGCAGGCATTGGCGCGTTTGAAAGACGACATGGCCGGCCCGGTGCGGATGACGGTGCCAGTATCGTTGGGGGAAACGTTTTTCGATGGTTTGCTGCTGGAGTTCTCGCAAAAATATCCCGAGGTGCAGATCGAACTGGAGCTGAACAACCACTATCGCGATCTGTCCCGGGATGGCTTCGATCTGGCGATTCGCGCCGAGGTGGCCAATGACGAGCGGCTGGTGGCCAAGCCACTGCTGGCGTGGCAGGAAATGACCTGCGCCAGCCCGGCGTATCTGGCGCAGTTCGGCGAACCGCTGACCCCGCAGGAGCTGGCCGAACACCGCTGCCTGCTCAACAGTCACTACAGTGGCCGCGAGGAATGGCTGTATCACCAACAGCACGAATTGCTGCGGGTGCGGGTGTCGGGGCCGTTCGCCAGTAACCATTACAACCTGCTGAAGAAAGCTGCACTGGCCGGCGCCGGCATCGCACGATTGCCGTCGTACCTGCTGCAAACCGAACTGGCTGACGGCCGATTGCGCTGGCTGCTGCGGGACTTTCAGACGCGCCGGATGCCGATGTATCTGGTGCATCCGTACCAGGGCGGTTTGCCGAAACGCACGCAGGTGCTGGCGGATTATCTGATCGGCTGGTTCAAACGCAGCGGCGAGGCGCTGGATCGGCTGCAGCGCTAACTCATTTCCTGTAGGAGTGAGCCTGCTCGCGATTGCGTAAGCAAATTCAACAGAAATGTTGGCTGGATTACCGCTATCGCGAGCAGGCTCACTCCTACAGTTTGTGGTCAGCTGGCAAAACGTCGTGCGATCAGGTGATCGATCGACAATCTGCCCGGTCCGGTCGCCATCAGGTACAGCAACACCGCCGCCCAGGTACCATGGGTCGGGTAGGCATCGGGATAGACGAACACCTCGATGACCAGCGTCATGCCCAGCAGCGCCAGTGCCGAAAACCTCGTGGCGAAGCCGATCAATATCAGCACCGGAAAGAAGTGTTCGGCGAACGCCGCCATGTGCGCGGCGACTTCCGGTGACAGCAGCGGCACGTGGTATTCGCTCTGGAACAACGGAATCGTCGAGTCCGCCAAGTGTGGCCAGCCGAGTTGAACGGTGCCGTCGAGCAAATCGATGGCCAGCCCCTCGACCTTGGTCTGCCCGGACTTCCAGAACACCGCGGCAATCGAAAACCGCGCGATGAAGGCGATCAGGCTGTGGGGGATTTTTTCCATGAGTCCGATGGCGCGAGTGATGAGGTTGCTCATGGCGATACCTGGTTGTTCAAGTCGGTGATGGCGTTGTGGCCGATCAGCAGGGCGAGGGTCTGCGGCAGATCGAACGGCGGGCTGTCTTGCGCCGCCTGCAGCAGCGGTCGGTGATGGAGCAGATGGCGGATGAACACGCAGGCGCCTTGATCGAGGGCAAAGACCTCGACCTCCAGACCGTTGCGCAGCACCAGTGCGTGTTGCCCTTGATGGATGTCGATGCCCGCGAGCGTCGCGTCTCCTTGATGTGCCGCCCAGATCGAAACCACCGCACAGGCCGAATCGAGCAGGTGCAGCGAGGGATGCAGGGTGATGTTCAGTTCGGCGAGTGTTTGTGGATCGGCCAGTGCAGCGCTGATCTGTTGCTCACTGACCGTCGCGGCATCGGCTGCGTGATAAGCGCGGGTGCGCAAGCGTTCGAGCCGTGCGACATCGGCCAGATACGGCACCTCGGCCGCCGGTTCGAATGCGTCAATGAAGTCCGCCAGACCGTCGCCGTAACGGCTCATCAACGGACTGTGCGGCGGCTGCTGCTGGATGAATATGCCGGCCATGCCACGGAAGAATTCCTCGCCGACCAACTGCTGCACCACCGGATAACTGTCGGCCAGCGCGTTGATCAACGAACCTTGCACGTTATTGCGATACACCGAGAATCGGCTGGCAGGATCGGCACCGTTGGCGCTGCACAGGCCGGCGGGGCAGGGCAGGCGAGTGTCGAGCAGAGCGGCGCTGAAGTCGGCTTGAGTGCTCATGGCCGACTCCCAGCGTGCAGCAACAACGCTTCGGCCTGCTGCGCCTCGGCCAGCAGCACATTGAACGCCGGGACCTCATTGTCCCGTTCGATCAAGGTTGCCACCGGGCCGATGCGTTCCAGCGCTTGCCGATACAGCGCCCAGACCGCGTCATCAATCGGCGCGCCGTGATCATCGATCAGCAAGCGGTCGCCGAGGCTATCGGCGTCTTCGGCGAACCCGGCCAGATGAATCTCGCCGACCGCGTGCAACGGCAGCGCGTCGAGGTAGGTCAGTGGCTCGCGTTGATGATTGATGCACGAGACGTAGACGTTGTTGACGTCGAGCAGCAGACCGCAGCCGCTGCGACGGATGACCTCGGTGATGAACTCCGGCTCATCGATGGTCGAGCGTTCGAAGCGGAGATAGGTCGCTGGATTCTCCAGTAGCATCGAACGCTTGAGGCTGTTCTGCACCTGATCGATGTGTTCGCAGACGCGGTTCAGGGTCGGCGTGTCATACGCCAGCGGCAGCAGGTCATTGAGGAACACCGGGCCGTGGCTCGACCAGGCCAGGTGTTCGGAAAAGGCTTGCGGTTGATAGCGCTCGATCAGTGTTTGCAGGCGTTGCAGGTGCTGCACGTCCAATGGCCCTTCGGCCCCGATCGACAGCCCGACGCCGTGCAGCGACAGCGGATACTGTTCACGGATCAACCCGAGAAAATGATGAAACGGACCGCCATCGACCATGTAGTTTTCGGCGTGAACTTCGAAGAAGCCGATGTCCGGTCGGGTGCCGAGCACTTCACGCAAGTGCCCGGTCTTGAGCCCCAGCCCCGCTCGGGGCGGGAGCCCGCAGAGGGCTGCCCGAGTGCGCGGTGGGACAGGTTCGTTGATTGTGAACATGAGCGTCACTCGGGCAGGCAATGGATCAGGACTTGGCTTTGAAGGCTTCCATCTGACCGAAACCGGTCGGCGAGGTCTTGCTCTCGGTGGTGGTGCAGGTGCCTTTTGGCACTAACTTCCACGCGTTGGGCTGGTAGTCCATCTTGGCTGTGCCGGCACACGTGGTGCCTGCGCCCGCGGCGCAATCGTTGTGGCCTTTCATGGCCACGCCGAAGCATTTTTCCATGTTGCTGTTGTCGGCGGCATTGGCGCTGGAAACGGCGGTCATGCTCAGGGCGGAACCAAGAGCCAGAACCAGTGCCGCGGCGGACAGGGTGCGAGTGGTAGCAGTCATGATGTTTCTCCAGATTTGAGCTTGGGTTTTACAAGCGAAGTGCGCTTGCTTGTCTCACTAGAGAAACGACATGGCGATGCGTTACAGCGCAGTGCAAAGTTTTTTCAAAACTTCTTCGAACACGGCAAACCACTGTGGGAGCGGGCTTGCTCGCGAAGGCGTAGTGTCAGACGCCATTGATGTTGGATGACACACCGCATTCGCGAGCAAGCCCGCTCCCACAAGGGATTGTCGGTGGATGGAAGGTTTTTGACAGACAAAAAAACGGCCCGAAGGCCGTTTTTTGTTTGCAGCAATGACTCAACCGCCGAGGTACGCCTCGCGTACTTTCGGGTCGGTCAGCAGCGCTTCACCGGTGCCTTGCATGACCACGCGGCCGTTCTCCAGAACGTATGCACGGTCAGCGATTTTCAGCGCCTGGTTGGCGTTCTGCTCGACCAGGAACACTGTTACACCGTCCTTGCGCAGCTGTTCGATGATGTCGAAGATCTGCTGGATGATGATCGGTGCCAGGCCCAGCGACGGCTCGTCGAGCAGCAACAGTTTCGGCTTGCTCATCAGCGCCCGGCCGATGGCGAGCATCTGCTGTTCGCCGCCGGACATGGTGCCGCCGCGCTGGTTGAAGCGTTCTTTCAGGCGCGGGAACAGGCCGAGGACCTTGTCCATTTGCTCCTGATAGTCGCCCTTGTCGGTGAAGAAGCCGCCCATGGACAGGTTTTCTTCGACGGTCAGCCGGGCAAACACCCGACGACCTTCCGGTACTACCGCGATGCTCTTGCGCATGATCTGCGACGAGTCCTGGCCGACCAGTTCCTCACCCATGTAGCGGATGCTGCCGCTGTGCGCCTGCGGCGAACCGCAAAGCGTCATCAGCAGCGTGGACTTGCCGGCACCGTTGGCGCCGATCAGGGTCACGATCTCGCCCTGACGGACTTCGACGTTGACGCTGTGCAGGGCCTGGATCTTGCCGTAGAAGGTGGAAACGTTTTCGAACTGCAGCATTTACGCTTCCCCCAGGTAGGCTTTGATCACTTCAGGATTATCGCGGATCTGTTCCGGCGTACCGTCAGCCAGCGGCGTGCCCTGGTTGATCACGACGATGTGGTCGGAAATGCTCATGACCAGTTTCATATCGTGCTCGATCAGCAGCACGGTCACGTTGTGCTCTTCACGCAGCACGCCGATCAGCGCCTTGAGGTCTTCGGTTTCCTTCGGGTTCAGACCGGCCGCCGGTTCGTCGAGCATGAGGATCCGCGGGCGGGTCATCATGCAGCGGGCGATTTCCAGCCGGCGTTGCTGACCGTAGGCCAGAGTGCCGGCGGTACGGTTGGCGAACTCTTTGAGGTTGACCTTTTCCAGCCAGTACTCGGCATATTCCATGGCCTCGCGCTCGCTCTTGCGGAACGCCGGGGTCTTGAACAGGCCGGACAGGAAGTTGGTGTTCAGGTGACGGTGCTGGGCGATCAACAGGTTCTCGACCGCTGTCATGTCCTTGAACAGCCGCACGTTCTGGAAGGTGCGCACCACGCCCTTGAGGGCGATCTTGTGCCCCGGCAGGCCCTGGATTGGCTCGCCGTCCAGCAGGATGCTGCCACCCGAGGGCTGGTAGAAACCGGTCAGGCAGTTGAACACGGTGGTCTTGCCCGCGCCGTTCGGCCCGATCAGTGCCACCACTTGTTTCTCCTTGACGGTCAGGGCCACGCCATTGACCGCCAGCAAGCCGCCGAAGCGCATGCTCAGATTTTCAACCTTCAGGATCTCGCGGCTCATTTTCGCAACTCCATGTGTGGGCGTTGCATCGGCAGCAGACCTTGTGGACGCCAGATCATCATCAATACCATCAGCGCACCGAACATCAACATCCGGTATTCGCTGAACTCACGCATCATTTCCGGCAACAGGATCATCACTACGGCGGCCAGGATCACGCCCAGTTGCGAGCCCATGCCACCCAGCACGACGATGGCGAGGATGATCGCCGACTCGATGAAGGTGAACGATTCCGGGGTCACCAGACCCTGACGGGCGGCGAAGAAACTACCGGCAAAACCGGCAAACGCAGCACCGAGGGTGAACGCGGAAAGCTTGATCACGGTCGGGTTCAGACCCAGCGCGCGGCAGGCGATTTCGTCTTCACGCAACGCTTCCCAGGCACGGCCGATCGGCATGCGCAGCAGGCGGTTGATCACGAACAGCGCCGCCAGCGCCAGCAACAGGGCAACCAGGTAGAGGAAAATCACCTTGTTGATCGAGTTGTATTGCAGGCCGAAATACTCGTGGAAGGTTTGCATGCCTTCCGCGGCTTTGCGTTCGAAGGTCAGGCCGAAGAACGTCGGTTTCTCGATGTTGCTGATGCCGTTCGGGCCACCGGTGATGTCGGTCAGGTTACGCAGGAACAGCCGGATGATCTCGCCGAAACCGAGGGTCACGATCGCCAGGTAGTCACCGCGCAAGCGCAACACCGGGAAGCCCAGCAGGAAACCGAACGTCGCCGCCATCAGGCCGGCAATCGGCAGGCAGATCCAGAAGCTCAGGCCATAGTAGTGCGACAGCAATGCGTAGCTGTAGGCGCCGACGGCGTAGAAGCCGACATAGCCCAGGTCAAGCAGACCGGCCAGACCGACGACGATGTTCAGACCGAGGCCGAGCATCACGTAGATCAGGATCAGCGTTGCAATGTCCACCGCGCCACGGGAGCCGAAGAACGGCCAGATCAGTGCGCCAAGGATCAGCGCAATGATGATGTAGCGTTGCGTGGTCGGCAGGGTCAGGAAGTTGCTGGCCTTGGCCGGGATCAACGGCATGCCCGGCGAGGATCGCCAGGCCTTGCTGATCTGCTGGTTGAACAGCACCCGCAGGAACATCAGCACCGAGCAGATGGCGATGGTCGCCAGAATGGCCGGGCTGGTGTTGTGCACTTCGAGGTTGATGCCGACGATGGTCAGTTTCAGACCGAGTACCGGGTAAGCCACGGCCCACACCAGCAAAGCGCTGAACAGCGCCTGTTTAAGATTCCTAGTCATACTTTCTCAACCTCCGGACGGCCCAGAATGCCGGTCGGACGGAACAACAGCACCAGAACCAACAAGCCGAAAGCCACGACGTCCTTGTACTGGTCGCCGAAGATATCGGCGCCAAAGGCTTCCGCCACCCCAAGCACCAGCCCGCCGAGCATGGCGCCGGGGATGCTGCCGATGCCGCCCAGTACCGCGGCGGTGAAGGCCTTGAGGCCGACGAGGAAACCGGCGTTGGGGTTGATCACCCCGTATTGCATGCTCAGCAGCACAGCCGCAACGGCCGCCAGCGCAGCACCAATGACGAAGGTCAGGGCGATGATGTTGTTGGTGTTGATGCCCAGCAGGTTGGCCATCTTGATGTCTTCGGCGCAGGCGCGGCAGGCGCGACCCAGGCGAGAGCGGGAGATGAACAGCGTCAGGCCGAGCATGGCGATCAGGGTCACCACGAACACCACGATTTGCATGTAGGAAATCAGCACTTCTTGTGCGCCACCTGGGCCGAAGGCAATGTTGCCCGGAATCAGGTTGGGGATAGCTTTGTCCTTGGAGTCTTGCGCCAGCAGAACGGTGTTCTGCAGGAAGATCGACATACCGATCGCGGAAATCAGCGGGATCAGACGGTTGCTGCCGCGCAACGGGCGGTAGGCAATGCGTTCGATGCTGTAACCGTAGGAACTGGTGACGACGATGCTGGCGATGAACGCCGCCGTCATCAACAGCGGGACACTGTCGAGTCCCATCATGGTCAACCCGGCGATGGCGATGAACGCCACGTAAGAGCCGATCATGTACACCTCGCCGTGGGCGAAGTTGATCATTCCAATGATGCCGTAAACCATCGTGTAGCCGATGGCGATCAAGGCATACATGCTGCCAACGTTAAGGCCGTTAACCAGCTGTTGGAAGAAGTGATAGATGTCAGGCATTACAGCGCTCCTAAAAACCTGATACGCATTTCACTGGTGGAGTCATTTTCCCGCCCGGCCCCGTGGATCTTTATCCACTTCGAATCCGGGTTTTGCCAGCGAACCGCTGATGACGGTTTTGAGATTTTCAGGTGGGGAGACTGGCGGATCACGCCAGCGCGGCCCAATACATTCGTAAAACAAAGCCCACGGCACGCCGTGGGCTTTATTGGCAGTCAGTCAGGCAGCGCCTTACTGAGGCGATACTTCAGTTTTAGGTTTGCCGTTGTGCCACTCGTAGACCACGAATTTGAAGTCTTTGAGGTCGCCCTTGGCGTCAAAGCTCAGGTCGCCGGTCGGGGTCTTGAAGGTACCGGCGTGGATGGCTTCAGCCACTTTGGTCGCGTCTTCGGACTTGGCTGCCTTGATGCCTTCGGCAATTACAGTCACCGCCGAGTAGGAAGGGAACACGAACGGACCGCTCGGATCTTCCTTCTTGGCTTTGAATGCGTCAGCCAGAGCAACGTTGGCTGGATCCTGATCGAAGGATTTCGGCAGGGTCACCAGCAGGCCTTCGGATGCGTCCTTGGCGATTTGAGTGATCGAGTCGTTACCCACGCCTTCCGGCCCCATGAACTTGGCTTTCAGGCCTTTTTCCTGGGCTTGGCGCAGGATCAGACCCAGTTCCGGGTGGTAGCCGCCGTAGTAGACGAAATCGACGTTGGCTTGCTTGAGCTTGGCGATGATCGCCGAGAAGTCTTTGTCGCCGGCGTTGACGCCTTCGAACACGGCAACCTTGGTGCCTTTCTTCTCGAGAGTCGATTTGACCGCGGTGGCGATGCCTTCGCCGTACTGCTGCTTGTCGTGCAGGACGCCAACGATTTTCGGTTTTACGTGATCGGCAATGTAGTTACCGGCGGCAGGGCCCTGGGCGCTGTCCAGGCCGATGGTACGGAAGACCATTTTGTAACCACGGGCGGTGATGTCCGGGCTGGTGGCAGCCGGGGTGATCATGATCACGCCTTCGTCTTCGTAGATATCCGAAGCAGGCTGAGTGGAGCTGGAGCACAGGTGACCGACCACGAACTTGACGCCGTCGTTGACGACCTTGTTCGCAACCGCT
This sequence comes from Pseudomonas sp. JQ36, assembly GCF_053851495.1. Lineage (NCBI taxonomy): Bacteria > Pseudomonadati > Pseudomonadota > Gammaproteobacteria > Pseudomonadales > Pseudomonadaceae > Pseudomonas > Pseudomonas sp. JQ36. Next base: position 157,234 of record NZ_CM132642.1, read on the forward strand.
ACCGCTTGTTTCGGATCGCACGCGTCATCGTATTCAACGGCTTCGAGTTTCTTGCCGTCGACGCCGCCCTTGGCGTTGATCTGCTCGATGGCCATTTTCGCGCCACTGAACTGCATGTCGCCGTATTGGGCTACAGGACCGGTCTTGGGGCCGGCGATACCGATCTTGATGGTGTCAGCGGCGAACGAATGGCTGGCAACCCCGGCCAGAACCATAGCGGCAAACAGTTTGGAAATCTGCTTAGTAGCCTTAGTCATAGTGCTCCACTCTTACTGTTGTAATTTTTTTGAGTTCTGGCGCCGTAGCAGCAGAACCGGGTCAGATATCTTTGCGATACCCTCCGGAAATGCCCCCGGCAACTGTACCGGTACAGTGTAGAGCGCCGGTTGTTGGCCTGGGAAGCAGGCGCCGAGGGGCAAAACTTGGGGGTGTCGCATTTTTGAATGAAAAAGACAGAATTGCGGCGGGGGTTTGGTGGGCATATATCCCAATCACCAGCATTCCTTGGCGTTCCTGCTCTTTTCGTTCGGTGAAGCCATTTGCAACCGGGTTTTTCTGCCGAACCAGCGACGTTATCATTCGCGTCGATTTCTTTTCCGGACAGTCCCATGAATCAAGAACCTAGCACCCTCTATGCCAAGCTGCTTGGTGAAACCGCATCTATTACCTGGAAAGAGCTGGAGCCGTTCTTCGCCAAGGGTGCCCTATTGTGGGTCGACCCGGCCCTGGATTTGATCGCCGCCGCCGAGGCCGTGGCATCGGACGATGGCGAGAAAGTCGCTGCCTGGCTGGCCGAAGACAAGGTCGCCAAGCTGTCTGAAACGCGGGCGCTGGATATTTTCGAGCGTGATCCGGCGCTGTGGGCGGTGGTGGTGAGTCCGTGGATTCTGATCCAGGAAAGGGCAGTCGCTTGCGACGTGGCACCATGATGGTGCGGCGAGTCATCCGCAAAAAGTGTGTAGCGGAGTAGCGTGATGGCACGTTGCCGTAGAGAAAGGCCACAAGCGTGGGTGGCCTCACGGTGACGTAAACGTAACGGGAACAGTTTATTGAGCAGCCTGAGGGCTGCTTAATTGTTTCTGGATGTTGGAAGGGCTGAGATTTTCAGGGAATTTCAGGGCCTCATCGCGAGCAGGCTCACTCCTACAGAGGAACGCATTCCAACTGTAGGAGTGAGCCTGCTCGCGATAGGGGCAACTCGGATCTGGATCAGGCCGAGTAAGTCTTCCCGGTATGGTTATTCAGCGAAATAACCTTGGTCTTGCCGATCCGGTGACGGTAGATCTCGCGCAGGTACTTGATCGATTTCTTCACGCAATCGCGCGACAGGCGAATGTCGTTGATCGAGACGAATTTGTCCTTGTCGTTGATCAGCTCGCGGTACTTCTTCTCGTACATCGGTTTGATCGCGTACCAGTTGGTATCGAGGATCTTCGCCGGGTTTTCGAACTCGTTGAGCAGATCGTCGATGCGCTCTTCGTCGAACTCCTCGTTGATGATGAAGTCGAGGATCGAGTTGTCCAGGGTCTCGTCGAAACGGTACGGGTTCTTGGCAAAGCAGCGCTTGATGAACGCCACGATCAACGTCAGGAAGTCGTCCGACAAGCACGGGCTCTTGGCGATCAGGGTGGTCAGCGACAGGTTGGCCGAGGCGCCGATCACCAGCGCATAACGCTTGAGCGTGGTGTTGGGGAACAGGCTGTTGAGGTGGGTCTTCAACCGGTTCAGGTCCATGTACGACAGCTTGTAGTCTTTCGGCAACGAGACGATCGAGACCACCGACGAGCAGTTCTTGAAGAAGTGCAGGTCGTGCAGCGCGGCGGCGTCGTAGCCGGAATTCTTGTACTGCTCCAGCGAGGCGCGATAGCGCTTGGATTCGATCGGCAGCAGGCTGATGCCTTCAATGGCCTGGGTGACCTTGTTGAAGTGCGGCAGGTCGATCGAGCGGAAAAACAGGTCGTCGATGTTCAGGCGCTGCGGCTCTTTGTCGAACACCTTGAACTTGTCGCTGCTCGGCGGCGGGGTTTCCGGCACCACCGATTCCGCGTAGGCAATCGCCACCGGGCCGGCCAGGCTCATGAACAGGTCGTTGGCGTCCAGGCGAATGGTTTCACCGATGTCGATGCCGGCGCGACGGAAGTAGTTCTGGTCGTAGTCGGTGGTCACCGCCTGCGCCGTCAGAATGTTGAAGATCTGCTGCGAGATGTACTGGTTGGCGTGCTTCTCCATCGCATTGACATCAATGTTCTGGATGTTGCCGTCATCGCTCTCTTCGGCGTAACGCATGATGTCGTTGGAGATCAGCATCATCGCGTTCCATGGGCGTATGCGCCCCATGACGCTGGCTTCGCTGCTGTCTTCATTGGCGAAGTTGTAGGAGAAATCCCATTCTTCCGACAGGTATTTGCACAGCAGGCGTCCGGCGTTGATGTGCAACGCCTCGGACATTTCACTGCGGTGATCGGAAATGTTCGGCAGTACGCAGATGCCGCTGGTGAAGATCGGCTCGAACACGAACGAATGCCCGCTCTTGCCGTCGTGTTCGTCCATCGGCTTGGTGTCGAACGTCTTGTTCATGTACGAGTGCTGCTGGGCCAGGCCGAATTCCGAGGCCATGCCCGAACCGGTACCGCCGCCGGCACTGAAGATCGAGAAATACAGGCGCGACTGGTTGGCCTTGATGCCGCAGCTGTCGATCAGGTACGAGTGGATCATTTTCCAGTCGGGACTGGAGAAGCGCTGGGTGTCCTTGTTGAGGATGATCTTCGCCAGGTACTGGCCGAGGATCGGCGCGTTACCGGCGCCACCGGCGTGGACTTCGGACAAGTCCATGATCTTCATTTTGCTGTAGTCGCGCAGAAAGCCGCTTTTCTCGCCCTTGCGCGAGAAGCGGATGCGCCCGGCGATGTCCTTGTCGAGGTCGCCGAGCATCACCAATGGTTCGACGAGGAACACCGGTTTGCTCGACTTGTTCGGGCCAATGCGCAGGTTGTTTTTGATCCATTGCGCCGGGCTGTAGCCCTTGTCGGCCAGACGCCGATCTGCCGCGCGGTCTTCGTTGTTGAATTCGTTGAGGTAGAACTTGCGTGCGTTGTACACCAGCTCCGCGACGTCGAGGGCGATGTTCGAGCCGCAGCGACCGAGGCCGATCAGGCACACCGACGGAAATTCCTGATCGTTATGCTGTTCGTTGTCGCCTTCCAGGTGCGGCGGGCGCGGGAACACCAGATCACGCAGACCGTCGAGGTTGTCGAGGATGCGGTCGGTATTGGTTTCGGTGTAGTACAGATATTGCTGAGTGCCCAGCGGGCGCGAGGGAGGCAATGGCTTCGATGGTGACGGGCTGTTTGCGGCAGGGCTCAGGGTCAGATCGGATACCGCAGTGGCGGGATTGTTTTTAGAAGTCATTGTGCGCCATATACCTGGACTGGTTGGTCCGCTGACCAGTGTCAGCGAGCCTCACGGAATAAGATCTCGCGTCTTTTATTGCGCGAATTTGGCCCGGGCGTCAGGGGCTTGGCCTGATTGTCGCGCGGGGGAATCCTTTCCTGATCGCTCATGAATCGGCCATTATTCAGTGATCTTTAATCAAAAAGAGGCGAAATGATGTCAACGCTACCTTCGTTGGGTTTTGCCGGAATCGGCCTGATGGGCCTGCCGATGTGCCGCCGTTTGCTGGCGGCGGGCTACCCGCTGACCGTGTGGAATCGCAACCCGGCCAAGTGCGCGCCACTGGTCGAAGCCGGCGCCCGGCAAGTGGCGACCCCGGCCGAACTGTGCGAACACGCGGACGTGGTGATGCTCTGCCTGGCCGACACGACAGTGGTGCGCGAGGTGGTATTTGGCGCCGGTGGCATCGGCGAAGGCGCGAAAAAAGGCCAGTTGCTGGTGGATTTTTCCAGCCTCGAACCGACTGCAACTCGCGAGATGGCCGCCGAATTGGCAGACAAGGCCGGGATGAGCTGGCTCGATTCACCGGTGTCCGGCGGCGTGGTCGGTGCCGAGGCCGGCAGTCTGGCGATCATGGTCGGCGGCGCGGCGGCGGATCTGGATCGGGTGCGCCCGGTGCTGCTCAGCCTCGGTCAACGCGTCACGCACATGGGCGGTGTCGGCGCCGGGCAGGTGACCAAGGCCTGTAACCAGATGATTGTCGCCTGCAATGCGCTGGTGATTGCCGAAGTGGTGGCGCTGGCCGAACAGGCCGGAGTCGATGCGAGCCTGATCGCCGAAGCGCTGGCCGGTGGCTTTGCCGATTCGAAACCGTTGCAGATCCTTGCCCCGCAAATGGCCGAGAGCCGTTTTGAACCGGTAAAATGGCACGTACGCACGCTGCTCAAAGACCTCGATACCGCAGTGAAATTCTCCCGCGAACAAGGCTCGGTCACACCGATCAGCGGATTGGCCGCACAACTGATGCGCCTGCATGGGGCGCAAGGTTTTTTGCAGAAGGATCCTGCGACACTGGTACAAATGTACCGCGCGCCAGACTCAACGGATTGACCGCGCGCGAGTGTTTGCGCTGATTGATTTCCTCAAGCACCGGGCGTAACTCGTCCAGCGGCACCGGGCGGCTGAGCAGATAACCCTGAATGAAATCGCAGCCCGAGCGCTCAAGAAACTCGTACTGCTCCAGGCTTTCCACGCCTTCGGTCACCACCTGCAAATGCAGGGTGTGGGCCATGACGATGATCGCCTGGACGATCTCCATGTCGGCGGTCGCCGTGGGAATGTCGAGGATGAACGAACGGTCGATTTTCAGCGTATTGAGCGGCAGGCGCTTGAGGTAGGCCAGCGACGAATAGCCAGTGCCGAAGTCGTCGATCGACAGCGAGACGCCGAGGGCGCGGATCTGCCGCAGCAGCACCAAGGTGTTGGCGATGTTGCCCATCAGCGCGTTTTCGGTGACTTCCAGTTCCAGCCGTTCCGGCGCGACCCCGGCGCTGCGCAGCGCACTTTCGATCTCGTCGGCGAGTTCTTCCCGAGCGAGGTTGAGGGGCGAGCAGTTCCAGGCGATTTTCAGTTCGTCGCAGCCATGCCGGGTCAGTTCGCCAAGATCGGTGCAGGCCCGGCGCAGCACCCAGTTATCCAGTTCGGCGATCAGGCCGTTGGTTTCGGCAATCGCAATGAAACGGTCCGGGGCCAGCAGGCCATGCACCGGGTGTTGCCAGCGGATCAGCGCTTCGAGTTTGGTCACCCGACCGGTTTTCAGTTCGAAGATCGGTTGGTAATACAGCGTCAGCCCGTTTTCCTCCCGCAGGGCCTGGCGCAGTTCTTCTTCCAGTTGCAGTTCGAGGCTGGCGCGGGTCTTCATGTTGGTGCTGAAAAAATGCAGGCCGTTACGCCCGGCGCCCTTGGATTGATACAGCGCCAGATCCGCGTGCTTGAGCAGTTCTTCGCAGGTGGTGCCGTCGTCCGGGAACAGGCTGATGCCGATGCTGGTGGTCATCACCATACGGCGGCCGGCCAGCTCGATCGGCTCCTTCATCTTCAGCATGATCCGTTGCGCCATGTTGCGCGCTTCCTCTCGTTCACGCAGGCTGATCAGGATGCAGAACTCGTCACCGCCGAAGCGGGCGACCACGTCTTCATGGCTGCGCACTGACCCCTTGATGTGATTGGCGATGACTTTGAGCAGGGCGTCGCCGGCGTCATGGCCGAGGCTGTCGTTGATTCGCTTGAAGTGGTCGATGTCGAGAAACATCACCGCGAGCATCCCGCCCTCGCTGGTTTTCTGGCTGAGTTTCTCGGCGAAGAGCTGGTTGAAACCGCGACGGTTGATCAGGTTGGTCAGGGCATCGTAGTTGGCCACTTGCTGCAGCGACATCCGCGCCTGATCGAGCTGGCTGAGCAGGGCGTTGACCCGGCGCAGGTCGTGCTCCTTGCTTTGCAGTTTCTTGTCGGCCAGTGCCGCGCTGATCGCGCTGCCGAGAATCAGCAGGATGATCAATGCGACGGTCAGGCCCAGTTGCAGGTAATTGGTTTCGCCGCTCAGGGTCGGTGCTGCGCCCTCGGGCACCACCAGATTCAACGCGGCCATGCCGGTGAAATGCATGCTGATGATGCCGGCACCGAGGATCATCGCGGCGGTGTATTTGAGCAGTTGATGAAACCGTCCACTGCTTTCACGCAAATAACCGGCGACCCACAGTGCGGCGAAGCTGGCGCCGATGGCAATCACGATCGACAGGCAGAACAGCAGCGGCTGGTAATACGCGGTGGCCATAGAATGCATCGCCGCCATGCCGACGTAATGCATGCCGGCGATGCCCAGGCCGATAACGATGGCGGTTTTCAGGTACTGCATCAACGAGGGTTGAGGCACGCTCAGGGTGTGCATCGCCAGCCACGAGGCGAGCAGGGCGATCACCAGGGAAAACAGAGTGGTGGCCAGTTCGTAATGGATTTCCAGCGGCGCCTGGAATGCCAGCATGGCGATGAAGTGCATGGCCCAGATGCCGCCGGCCAGGCAAGTGGCACCGATCCAGCGCCAGACCCGTTGCGAACCCGGATCTTCGGCGTGGCCAACCCGCTCGGCCATGTCGAGGGTGGCAAAACTCGCGGCGCAGGCAACCAGATAGGCCACCAGCACCAACAAGGGATTGTGTGTGCAATCGAGAATGACCTGCCCGCTCTCCGGCAGCTCGGTAACAAACTGCAAACCAAGCCACTCCATAGCATCCCCGTCTCTGAAGTCGTCCCTGCTGCCTCAGCAACGCAGGCGAATGAGAGGAGTATAGAGGCGGTTTTTATCGTGCAAGCGGTAGTGGCACATTGCAGTCAACGATTTCGGCATGAGCTTCATAGCGATTGGTGCTAAGCGTCAGGCACTCTGGTCGTAATGAATCCGGTTCCACTCCGGATCGAGGGGCGGCAGGCCGAATCGCGCCCGGGCGGCGTCGCAATCGACGTTCTGTTCACCGTTCTCCCACGACGCCTCGAACTCGCGGCAAGTGCTGGAACGCTTGTCGTAGATCGAGCATTGCACAACGTTGCCGACTTCGCCGACCAACGCGGTGCAGCGTGCCGGTTTCTGATCGGTACCGATCATGGCCACCCGGCTGGGTGTGATCTGGGTGACCAGTTCATCGGGCACCGTACCCCCGGAGGATGAGCATTCACCCCAGAAAAAAGACACGCGAAAATGGGAACAGCAGGCACCGCAATTCAGACACGGACTGACTTCGGACATGGGGAGGGTATCAAAGGGGTTGATCGGCGAATCCGGACGGATCCGGCGGCTATTCTAGGCTTCGCCATGAACTTGGGAAGGGGGGCGCGAAAGTATTTTTTTGTAGCCGGGTTTTGCCGCAAAACCCCCGGTTTATGGGCGATTGCCGAGTTATCAAGGGCTTACGTTTCTTTACAGTGCCATGGCTCATTATCAGGCTGACGAATGATCACAGACAGCCTCGGCAGGTCTGTCTAGATTGCAGGTTCCGGGCTCGGATGCGTCGGCAGTGAAGCCCACATAACAATAAAGAGACGGACCCATGCAGAACTCGACCCAAGCGGCGAATGCCTGGCGCATTCTGTTCCTGTTGTTCCTTGCCAACCTGTTCAATTTCTTCGACCGCACCATTCCGGCGATCATCATCGAGCCGATCCGCATGGAATGGCACCTCAGCGACTTTCAACTGGGGATCGTCGGCACGGCGTTCACCATTGTCTATGCGATTGCCGGTCTGCCGCTTGGGCGCATGGCCGACACCGGCTCACGCAGCAAACTGATGGGCTGGGGTCTGGCGACCTGGAGCGCGCTCACCGCCGTCAACGGGCTGGTGGGCAGTTTCTGGAGTTTCCTCATCGTACGTATGGGCATCGGCATCGGTGAGGCCAGTTACGCGCCGGCGGCTAACTCGCTGATTGGCGACTTGTTCCCGGCGCACCGTCGGGCGCGGGCCATGGGCATTTTCATGCTCGGCCTGCCGCTGGGGCTGTTGCTGGCGTTCTTCACCATAGGCTGGATGGTCAAGGCTTTCGACAGTTGGCGCGCGCCGTTCTTCATCGCCGCCGTACCGGGGCTGTTCCTTGCGATCTTCATGTTTTTCATCAAAGAACCAAAGCGCGGCGCGGCGGAAACCGTGCAGGTTTCGCAAGAGAAAGTCGACAAACCAATCCGTCGAATTCTGGCTGTGCCGACGTTCCTGTGGCTGGTGATGGCCGGCTTGTGCTTCAACTTTGCCACCTATGCCTGCAACTCGTTTCTGGTGCCGATGCTGCAGCGCTACTTCCTGATGCCGCTGCAGGAAGCGGCAGTGGCGACCGGGGTGATTGTCGGCATCACCGGGCTGATCGGCCTGACCCTCGGCGGCTGGATCGCCGACAAGATTCACCAGCGAGTCGCCAACGGTCGACTGCTGTTTGCCGGCTTCAGCCTGATCATCTCGACCCTGTGCACCGCGTGGGCGCTGCATGCCGGACGGGTCGAGATCGGCGTGTTCGTCGCGGTGTTCAGCGTCGGCTGGCTGTTTGCCTATAACTTCTATACCTGCGTGTACACGGCGATTCAGGACGTGGTCGAACCACGCCTGCGGGCTACGGCGATGGCGCTGTTCTTTGCCGGGCTGTACTTGCTCGGCGGCGGCTTGGGGCCAGTGGTGGTTGGGGCCTTGTCCGATCACTTCGCCAAGTCGGCGATGCTTTCGGCGGGGGCCGAGCAGATGACTGAGGCGTTCAAGGCTGTGGGGTTGCATGACGCGATGTACCTGATTCCGGTGGCGCTGTTCTTGACCATGGTGTTTCTGTTTCTGGCGGCGCGCTGTTTTGTGCGCGATGCGCAGCGGATGAAGGAGGGGTTGGTGGCAGTGGTTGAACCTGATGTTTCTGTGGCGACTGCATGATCGCCTTCGCGAGCAAGCCCGCTCCCACATGGGAACGCATTCCAAACTGTAGGAGCGGGCTTGCTCGCGAAAGGGCCATCAGCATCAGTCGATAAATACCAGATAAACAAAAAGGCCCGCATCACTGCGGGCCTATTCATTTATAGCGGTAGAGCGGGGGACTTAACCCGCCACCAGCACCCGGATCGCTTCCAGACGCAATGCATCCAGCTCCCACATTCGACCGCATTGCTTCCTGAAACAACTCGGTCAACTGTGGGAGCGGGCTTGCTCGCGAAAGGGCCATCAGCATCAGTCGATAAATACCAGATAAACAAAAAGGCCCGCATCACTGCGGGCCTCTTCATTTATAGCGCTAGAGCGGGGGACTTAACCCGCCACCAGCACCCGGATCGCTTCCAGGCGCAATGCCGCTTTATCGAGCATCGCCAGACCCAGTTCACGCTGCTTGCGCAACGCATCCAGTTCGCTGTCGCGCACGGTCGGGTTGACTGCTTGCAACGCGGTCAGGCGCGCCAGTTCTTCCTCGGTGTCCGCCGCCAGACGACGACGGGCCTCGGCCACGCGCTCGGCGTGACGCGGGGTGATCTTGTCTTCACCGGCGTTGATCCGTGGCGTCAGCTGATCGCGCTGGGCCTGGATGAACTTGTTGGCGCTGGCACGCGGCACGCTTTCCAGTTGATCGTTGAGGGTTTCGAACGAGACCCGGGCCGACAGGTCGTTGCCGTTGGCATCGAGCAGGCAGCGCAGGGCGGCCGGCGGCAGGTAGCGGCCCAGTTGCAGCGAGCGCGGCGCAACCACTTCGCTGACGTAGAGCAGTTCCAGCAGCACGGTGCCCGGTTTCAGTGCCTTGTTCTTGATCAGTGCGACGGCGGTGTTGCCCATCGAGCCGGACAGCACCAGGTCCATGCCGCCCTGCACCATCGGGTGTTCCCAGGTGATGAACTGCATGTCTTCGCGCGACAGCGCCTGGTTGCGGTCGTAGGTGATGGTCACGCCTTCGTCATCGCCCAGCGGGAAGCTGGCGTCGAGCATCTTCTCGCTCGGTTTGAGGATCAGGGCGTTTTCCGAATGGTCTTCGCTGTCGATGCCGAACGCGTCGAACAGGGTTTCCATGTAGATCGGCAGGGCGAACTGATCGTCTTGCTCAAGGATGTCCTCGACCAACTGATCGCCTTCGCCCGAACCACCGGAGTTCAGCTCCAGCAGGCGGTCGCGGCCGGTATGCAGCTCCGCTTCCAGACGCTCGCGCTCGGTGCGCGCTTCGTCGATCAGCGCTTGCCACTCACCGTCGTCGGCTTCTTCAAGCAGCGGCAGCAGGCGCGGGCCGAACTGATGCTGCAAGGCGTTGCCGGTCGGGCAGGTGTTGAGGAACGCGTTCAGCGCTTCGTGGTACCACTGGAACAGGCGCTCTTGCGGGCTGGTTTCCAGGTACGGCACGTGCAGTTCGATGATGTGCTTCTGGCCGATCCGGTCGAGACGACCGATACGCTGCTCAAGCAGGTCCGGGTGCGACGGCAGATCGAACAGCACCAGGTGGTGAGCGAACTGGAAGTTGCGACCTTCACTGCCGATTTCCGAGCAGATCAGCACCTGCGCGCCGAACTCTTCGTCGGCGAAGTAGGCGGCGGCGCGGTCACGCTCAAGGATGTTCATGCCTTCATGGAACACCGTGGCCGGGATGCCGGAACGCACGCGCAGGGCGTCTTCCAGGTCCATCGCGGTTTCGGCGTGGGCGCAGATCACCAGCACTTTGGTGCGCTTGAGCATTTTCAGCTGATCGATCAGCCACTCGACGCGCGGGTCGAATTTCCACCAGCGCTCTTCTTCGCTGGCGTCCGGCTGGGCCTGGAAGCTGACTTCCGGGTACAGCTCGGCGTGATCGCCCAGCGGCAGTTCAAGGTATTCGTCCGGGCATGGCAGCGGGTACGGGTGCAGTTTGCGCTCGGGGAAACCCTGCACCGCGGCGCGGGTATTACGGAACAGCACGCGGCCGGTGCCGTGGCGGTCGAGCAGCTCGCGCACCAGACGGGCGCTGGCTTCGGTATCGCCATCGTTGACCGCGGTCAGCAAGGCTTCGCCTTCGTTGCCGAGGAAACCGTGGATGGTCTTGTGCGCTTCCGGCGACAGGCGTCCCTTGTCGAGCAGTTCCTGAACGGCTTCAGCCACCGGGCGATAGTTCTCACTCTCGGCGCGGAACGCGGCCAGGTCATGGAAACGGTTCGGGTCGAGCAGGCGCAGACGGGCGAAGTGGCTGTCCTGACCGAGCTGTTCCGGGGTCGCGGTGAGCAGCAGCACGCCGGGAATCACTTCAGCCAGTTGTTCGACCAGCGAATACTCGGGGCTGGCCTTGTCTTCGTGCCACACCAGGTGGTGGGCTTCGTCGACCACCATCAGATCCCAGCCGGCGGCGAACAAGGCGTCCTGCGCCTTCTCGTCGTCGACCAGCCACTCCAGGGCAACCAATGCCAGTTGGGTGTCTTCGAACGGGTTGGTGGCATCGCTTTCGATGAAGCGTTCTTCGTCGAACAGCGCGACCTGCAGGTTGAAGCGGCGGCGCATTTCCACCAGCCACTGGTGCTGCAGGTTTTCCGGAACCAGGATCAGCACACGGTTGGCGCGGCCCGAGAGCAGTTGGCGATGGATCACCAGACCGGCTTCGATGGTTTTCCCCAGACCCACTTCGTCCGCCAGCAGAACCCGTGGCGCGATACGGTCGGCGACTTCACGGGCGATGTGCAACTGGTGCGCGATCGGTTGCGCACGCACGCCGCCCAGGCCCCAGAGCGAGGACTGCAACTGGCGACTGGTGTGTTCCAGGGTGTTGTAGCGCAGGGAGAACCACGACAGCGGGTCGATCTGCCCGGCGAACAGGCGGTCGCTGGCCAGACGGAACTGAATGAAGTTCGACAGCTGGGTTTCCGGCAGGGTGACGGCTTCGTTCTGCCCGTTGAGACCGTGATAGACCATCAGCCCGTCGACGTCGTCGACTTCGCGCACGGTCATCTTCCAGCCTTCGAAGTGAGTAATGGTGTCACCCGGCGAGAACCGCACGCGGGTGAGGGGCGCATTCCGTAGCGCGTACTGGCGGGTTTCGCCAGTGGCCGGGTAAAGCACGGTCAACAAGCGGCCGTCCTGTGCCAGAACGGTGCCTAAACCAAGCTCTGCTTCGCTGTCACTGATCCAGCGTTGCCCCGGTTGATACTGCTGCGCCATGCTGCCTGACTCCCACCTTGAAAAAGCGGGCTATCTTAACGGAATGCAGGCTTCAGGGCCAAAGATTACTGGGTAGGAGCCGCCGCAGGCTGCGATCTTTTGATCTTCGGGAACGCTTGCGCTCTACGGTGTTCCATTAAAGATCGCAGCCTGCGGCAGCTCCTACAGTGCCAACCCGGTCACAAGTTTGCGACCAGTGGCTCAAGGCGCCTTTGCCGCAGCCGATAGCCTGCTGACAGGAGACCCTTTATATGCTGCCACCGATGCTCCCCCTGAGCGCTGTGCCGATCACTTCCCAGCAGGATCCGATTCGCCAGCGGCCGGACATTCCTCCGGTGGTGCCGGTGCAGGAGAGCTCCAACGAAAGCACGATCGATCTGCAAAAGCGCGATCCGGAAGAGGATCGACTGCTGGCGCGCGAAGAACAGCGTCGCCAACAGGAGCGTGATCGTCGCCGTCGCGAAGCCGACGAAGATCCGGAAGAACATCTGGCCGTACCGGGCACCGAGCTGAATGCCGACAACACGGTGCCGGTGGTGCCGCTGATGGAGGATCAGCCGCGTCAGGGCTTGTGGGTCGATATCGAGATCTGATTCCCGGAAAGGTTTACACGAATTGTTGTAGAGCGCTGGCGTCAGGCGGCATGATTGGCGCAGTCCTGCCTTTGATGCGGCAGTTGTGATTCTTCTAAGTGATGCACCCGCCATGAGCCAAGACGACAAACTGATCGACCTCAGCACCGAGCGCGCCAAGCGCGTGCATGACCTCAACGAGAAACGCCTCAACGAAGTGCGCAAGGCCTTCGAGCAAGCCATGCCGTTGGGAAAAGCCCAGAAAAAGCCGAAAAAGAAACCGAAAAAGCGTTGATCTCCCCCTGCGTCCTTTGATGCAGGTCAGTTATTTTCCCGCCTTTGCCTTCTGTGTTGTCCGGACTTGATCCTGGTCAATTTCTGCGCCTGCGCGATTGGTTAACTTAGCTCCATCGCAGCAAAGCAGGGGCCAGGAGGCCACAGTCATGTTTTTCGATAACGTGGTGTTTGCCGGGGTTCTGACCGTAGGTCTCATGGTTCTGTTTTTTGCAGGGTTTGGATTTTTTATCTGGAAGGATGCGAATAAGCGCAAGAAGTAGGTCTTTCCGGGTTTGATGAGCACGCAAGGCATTTTGGGGCGACTTCGGTTGCCCCTTTTTTTTGTGTCTTGGCGGCCTTTGGGCCGACCATGCTGTGGGTTGTTGGGTGTGAATATCCGTTGCTGCGGGTGTTGCTGATTAGGGTACCGCCCTTACGGCGGGTCACTTTTGACAAACGCCTCAAAAGTAACCAAAAAGGCTTTACCCTGACGTTCGGCCCTCGCTTAGGCTCGGGTTCCTTCGCTGCGGGATTCATCCGGGGGGCAGCGCCTACGGTTTGCTTCGCTGCACCTCCTCTCGCTGTGTTTGGCTGCGCCAAACGGTCGCTGCGCTCCCACCCCCGGATAAACCCCTCCACTCAGCCTGCCGACGGGCCCTCAGATCAAAAGCTTTACTCGAGCTAACGCTCATCGTGTTGAGTGGTGGAAAAGCGTGCGCTCGGCTTTTGCTTTTCTGTAGGAGCCAGCCTGCTGGCGATGGCGGCCTACGAGCCGACCGATCTCTGACTGAATGCACTCATCCAACTGTGGGAGCGAGCTTGCTCGCGAAGGCGGCCTGACAGCCGACCAAATCTCAAAACTGAATACACCCAATCCCCTGTAGGAACTGCCGAAGGCTGTGATCTTTTGATCTGCTTTGGCTTTGGCTTTGGCTTTGGCTTTGGCTCTTGATGTGGCTTTTGATCTTCAGCCCCTTCGGCAGGCCGAGCGTAGGTGTCCATCAGGGGGTTAGGCGCGCAGCGCCATGCGGCGAAGCCGCATACATCGAGAGGAGGTGCAGCGAAGCAAACCGGAGGCGATGCCCCCGGATGGACACCGTAGCGAGGGAACACTGAGCCTCAGCGAAGTGCCGTACGCCGGGGGAAGCCTTTTTGGTTACTTTTTCGGCGTTTGGAAAAAGTGACCCGCCGTAAGGGCGGAACCATAGGAGGCCGTTACCGCAGCAACGGATATGCTCACAAAACCAAACCCAAAAAAAAGGCGCGATCCTCACGAATCACGCCTTTCTCATGTGCTGCGGTCTATCAGCTACCCAGCGCTTTGGATGCCAACCAGAACAACCCAGCCGACAGCGCCACAGTCGCCGGCAAGGTCAACACCCACGCCAGCAGGATAGTGCGAACAGTCCCACCCTGCAGGCCGCTCTTGTTGGCGACCATGGTGCCGGCCACGCCCGAGGACAGCACGTGAGTGGTCGATACCGGCAGGCTGAAGATGTTGGCCATACCGATCAAACTGGCAGTAGTGATCTGCGCCGACATGCCCTGGGAGTAGGTCATGCCTTGCTTGCCGATCTTCTCGCCGATGGTCAGTACCACGCGTTTCCAGCCGACCATGGTGCCCAGGCCGAGGGCCAGGGCGACCGCGAGAATCACCCAGAACGGGGCGTATTCGGTGGTGGTGGTCAGGTCTTTGCGCAGTTTGTCCAGGTCAGCCTTCTCACGCGCTTCCAGGCCTGGCAGCTTGCCGACCTTCTTCGCGGTGTCGTCCAGGCACAGCAGGTAACGACGCACTTCGATGCGGCTTTCCGAGGACAGCGAATGGTAGTCCGCTACACCTTTAAGGGTGCCAAGCAGGGCGTTGATGGTCGGTTCGGTCTGCTGCGGGTTGCAGCGGAATTTCTCCGGCAGGTCGCCTTCAACGCTTTTGCCCAGGGCCAGGAATTCGCCCAGGGAGTCAGCATTGCGCTTGTAGAACTGGCTCAGGTGCAGGGTCGCGTCGCGGGTGCGTTCGATCTGGTAGGTGGTGCTGCTCAGGTCGAGGACGAACTGCGCCGGCACGATACCGATCAATACCAGCATGATCAGGCCGATGCCTTTCTGGCCATCGTTGGAACCGTGCACGAAGCTCACGGCCATGGCCGAGATCACCAGAACCAGGCGGTTCCAGAACGGCGGGTGCTTTTTGTCGTCGATCTTGCGGCGCTGTTCCGGAGTCTTGTGCATCTTCGACAGCGGGCGCCACCACTTCAGGCCGATCAGGACCAGCGCGGCGATCAGGAAACCGGCCATTGGCGAGAACACCAGCGAGGCGCCGATGTCGATCGCTTTCTGCCAGTTCACGCCGTCGGCCAACGGAATGTTGTTGATCAGGGCGTTGGCCAGGCCGACGCCGAGGATCGAGCCGATCAGGGTGTGGGAACTGGAGGCCGGGATACCGAAGTACCAGGTGCCCAGGTTCCAGGTGATCGCCGCGGCGAGCAATGAGAACACCATCGCCAGACCATGGCCGGTATTCACATTGATCAGCAGTTCCACCGGCAGCAGGTGAACAATGGCATACGCCACGCCAACGCCGCCCAGCAACACGCCGAGGAAATTGAACACACCGGAGAAGAACACCGCCAGGTGAGGCGGCATGGCTTTGGTGTAGATAACAGTGGCTACCGCGTTAGCGGTGTCATGAAATCCATTGATGAACTCGAAGGCGAGGACAAACGTCAGGGCGAGCAAGAGGCTCACAAGCACCCAAGCATCCAGTCCGCTGAATAAATCGATCATGAAGGTTTTCTGACCCGGTCATAAGGGGGCGCGATTATGCCAGAAAAGACTGGAAATCGATCCCCTACCTGCTCATCGGTAGCAATCAATGTCGAATTAAATTGTTGCAAGGTGCAAAGCCCTAGCGTGTTGCAGGGTTTTTCAAGTCTTTGATTAGCTTGGGAAAACCTTCAGGCAGCAGGCATTTTGTCGAGCGCGCGCGGGCCTCAAACGCCTGTGTGAAATATCTCTGAAACGAGTCAGACACGCTCCATTCCCGTGCAGGACGGGGGAGGTGGCCGCTGCCCGCGGATAGCGGGTGCGCAAGGCATCGTCGGGTCACCGTGCTTTTAGCCGGTGGCGACGCAGACCCTCGAAAACTCAGGATTGCCCGTTCATGGCTCTTCGGTTTTGAGTTCTTCTTCCATTTTCTTCAGTTCTTGCTGGAAAACCTGATCCTGAACAGTCGGGCGTTTACGCCATGCTTTGCGTTCCGGTTCGGGCTGAGCGGCGTAGGTGGTGACTTCCCCGCCGTAAACTTCCTTGTAACGTTGTTCCTGGCGCTCAAGTTCCGCGCGCAGTTCGTCTTTCGTCACAGTGCTACCTGTTTGAGTTGAGATAAATAACTGGTGAAACGCCCGGCAACGAGTCGATTGAACACGTCCACCGAAGGGCAATGCCGGTTCAGGCATTGGTGTTATCGGCAGGGCGATCAAGACTTCCATGTTGCAGGCGGCTACGGCACCAGATTAAAACTGACGCAGCATCAGTTTCCTGTTTCAGCAAGCGCACTGGCGGTGCATGAATAATGAGCGTCAGGCGCTGGCCGGGGCTGACGACAATAGGCATCGGTTCAGCGGGCGGCACCCTCGGCCAATGAAAACGCGGCGCCACTGAGGTGCATTATAGCGGTCGATTCGGGAATGACTATCTTTGCCAAGTTAAAAACGGTTCGGGATGTGTGATCGTTTTGTTACTGACAAGTTTTATCGCTAGTTGAAATTCGCCGAAACCTTTTAAGGCCACGCGTTGAGTTTCTGGCGCCATTAAGTCGAACAACTAAACATGCATGCGAAGTTGAATGAACAGGTCAGGCAAAGGATTGAAGACGCCGCGAAGGACACCGGGTGATGGATTGCGATTATCGGTCGGCGGTTCGATAATCGCCCAATCTTGGCGTCCCGGTGCTTGTGCATTTGCCGGCGAGCCGCTTGTATGGCCATTGATTCGTGCCGCAAAAAAGGACAAGAAATGAACGATCAAATGCGCAACTCCTTCACCTCCGTGGCGCCGCCGATCGTCGCGTCGCCCGCCAAGCGTATCCAGGCGCTGACCGGCGATCCGGATTTCATGACCTCGCTGGCCCGTGGCCTGGCGGTGGTGCAGGCATTTCAGGAGCGCAAGCGGCACCTGACCATCGCCCAGATCAGCCATCGCACGGAAATTCCCCGCGCCGCCGTGCGCCGTTGCCTGCACACACTGATCAAACTGGGTTACGCCACCACCGATGGCCGCACGTACTCGTTGTTGCCCAAAGTGCTGACCCTCGGCCACGCGTATCTGTCGTCGACGCCGCTGGCGGTGTCGGCCCAGCCGTACCTCGACCGCATGAGCGAGCAACTGCACGAAGCCTGCAACATGGCCACGCTCGAGGGCGACGACATTCTGTACATCGCCCGCTCGGCGACCACGCAGCGGTTGATCTCGGTGGACCTGTCGGTGGGCGGGCGTCTGCCGGCCTATTGCACGTCGATGGGCCGCATCCTGCTGGCGGCGCTGGACGACACCTCGCTGCGCGAATACCTCGACCATGCCGAACTGGTGGCCAAGACCAGCCGTACGCTGCACACCCCGGAAAGTCTGCTCGAATGCTTGCAGGAAGTACGGCAGCAGGGCTGGTGCATCGTCGATCAGGAACTCGAACAAGGCCTGCGTTCGATTGCCGTGCCGGTCTACGACGCGTCGGGCCAGGTGGTGGCGGCGCTCAATGTCAGTACCCACGCCGGTCGCGTCAGCCGTACCGAGCTGGAGCAACGCTTCCTGCCGGGCCTGCTCAGCGCCAGCCGCGACCTCAGTGCGCAGTTGTTCGCCTGATGAAGCTGTTCGATAAACGCACAGTGTTGCGTTTATCGAATTGACGCTAAAAGCCCCGGATCATTAATGTCGCGGCAGCGTCATCCGGCGCTGAGCACAGGTCTCAGCCCGGACTGTCGACTCCCATAATAATGACAAGAGGCAACTCACCATGCGCATGTTCCCCGACTGTCTCCGCTGCATCCCCTGTTGCCGGGTTTCCCGCAACGCCTGATTCAGACCTTCTATTCTTGTGACCGTGCCGCTCTTCGGCCGGCCGCCGTTCGACTGCGTTTTTTGCGTGGAATAAAAACAATGAACCAGCCTCAGTCCGCTGTGGGTAACTGCCTCGACGTGCAGACCTTCATCAATGCCCAACCGATCTCGCGCTATCAGTGGCGCGTGGTGATCCTGTGTTTCCTGATTGTGTTTCTCGATGGCCTCGACACCGCGGCGATGGGTTTTATCGCGCCGGCGCTGTCCCAGGACTGGGGCATCGACCGCGCCAGCCTTGGCCCGGTGATGAGCGCTGCGCTGATCGGCATGGTCTTCGGTGCACTGGGTTCCGGCCCGCTGGCTGACCGCTTCGGGCGCAAAGTGGTGCTGGTCGGCGCGGTGGTGTTGTTCGGCGCCTTCAGCCTGGCCTCGGCGTACAGCACCAATGTCGAACAACTGCTGGTGTTGCGCTTCCTCACTGGTCTCGGGCTGGGTGCCGGCATGCCCAACGCCACTACGCTGCTCTCGGAATACACCCCGGAGCGCAAGAAATCCTTGCTGGTGACCAGCATGTTCTGCGGCTTCAACCTCGGCATGGCCGGTGGCGGTTTCATTTCGGCGAAGCTGATCCCGGCGTTCGGCTGGCACAGCCTGCTGCTGATCGGCGGGATCCTGCCGTTGATCCTCGCGGTGGTGCTGCTGTTCTGGCTGCCGGAGTCGGCGCGTTATCTGGTGGTGCGTAATCGCGGCACCGACAAAGTGCGCAAGACCTTGTCGCCGATCGATCCGGTCGCCGTGGCGCAGGCCTCGAGTTTCAGCGTGCCGGAACAGAAAACCGTCAAGGCGCGCAATGTGTTCGCGGTGATTTTCTCCGGCACCTACAGCGCCGGCACCTTGCTGCTGTGGCTGACCTACTTCATGGGTCTGGTCATCGTTTATCTGCTGACCAGTTGGCTGCCGACCCTGATGCGTGACAGCGGCGCCAGCATGGAGCAGGCGGCGTTCATCGGCGCGTTGTTCCAGTTCGGCGGGGTGTTGAGTGCGGTCGCTGTGGGCTGGGCTATGGATCGCTTCAATCCGCACAAGGTCATCGGCACTTTTTACCTGCTGGCCGGGGTGTTTGCCTACGCGGTGGGGCAGAGTCTGGGCAACATCACATTGCTGGCGACCTTGGTGCTGGTGGCCGGGATGTGCGTCAACGGCGCGCAATCGGCGATGCCATCGCTGGCGGCGCGGTTTTATCCGACCCAGGGGCGGGCAACCGGGGTGTCGTGGATGCTCGGGATTGGCCGGTTTGGCGCGATTCTCGGGGCGTGGATGGGCGCGACGTTGCTGGGGTTGGGCTGGAATTTCGAGCAGGTGCTGACGGCGCTGGTGATTCCGGCGGCGTTGGCGACGACGGCGGTGGTGATCAAAGGCATGGTCAGTCATGCGGATGCGACTTGAGTCGAGTCATTTCGATTTGCGTTGAATGTTCCGACGCCTTCGCGAGCAAGCCCGCTCCCACAGGGAAAACACATGTCAAATGTGGGAGCGGGCTTGCTCGCGAAGCTTTTGCTTGTGATTGATAGGGTGATAACAATCCGTTCGATAAACGAACACTCAGTCGATTATCGGATTGTTTGGCCATTTTCAGCGGCTTAATCTGCAGTGACTCCGGCGCTGAACCTCGCGCCTTTTTATCACTGGCGATTCACTACAAAAACGGGAGCCTGCTCCATGGCTGAGATCCTTTCGCTGCACGACGCGGTGAAGCAATTCGTCAACGACGGTGACACCGTCGCGCTCGAAGGCTTCACTCACCTGATCCCTACGGCGGCAGGTCATGAAATCATTCGCCAGGGCAAGAAAGATCTGACCCTGGTGCGGATGACGCCTGACCTGATCTACGACCAACTGATCGGTGCCGGTTGTGCACGCAAGCTGATCTTTTCCTGGGGCGGCAACCCCGGTGTGGGTTCGCTGCACCGTCTGCGCGATGCGGTCGAGAAGCAATGGCCGCATGCCCTGGAAATCGAAGAGCACAGCCACGCCGACCTGGCCAATGCCTACGTCGCCGGCGCTTCCGGCCTGCCTTTCGCCGTACTGCGGGCCTACGCCGGTTCCGACCTGCCGAAGGTCAACCCGCTGATCAAATCCGTGACCTGCCCGTTCACCGGTGAAGTGCTGGCGGCGGTGCCGTCGGTGCGTCCGGACGTCACCGTGATCCACGCGCAGAAAGCCGACCGTCAGGGCAACGTGCTGCTGTGGGGCATTCTCGGGGTGCAGAAAGAAGCGGCACTGGCGGCCAAGCGCTGCATCGTCACCGTCGAGGAGATCGTCGACAACCTCAACGCGCCGATGAACGCCTGCGTGCTGCCGACCTGGGCCTTGAGCGCGGTCTGCCACGTACCCGGCGGCGCGCATCCGTCCTACGCCCACGGTTACACCGAACGCGACAATCGCTTCTATCAGGCGTGGGATCCGATCGCCCGCGACCGTGAGACGTTTACCGCGTGGATCAACGAATACATCCATGGCTGCGCTGACTTCAGCGAGTTTCAGGCCAAGTTGGCCGCTGCTTCGGAGGCCAAGTAATGACTTACACCACCAATGAAATGATGACCGTCGCTGCGGCCCGTCGCCTGAAGAACGGCTCGGTGTGCTTCGTCGGTATCGGCCTGCCGTCGAAAGCCGCCAACCTCGCGCGCCTGACTTCGTCGCCGGACGTGGTGCTGATCTACGAATCCGGCCCGATTGGCGCCAAGCCTAGCGTGCTGCCGCTGTCGATCGGTGATGGTGAACTGGCGGAAACCGCCGACACCGTCGTGCCGACCGGTGAGATTTTTCGCTACTGGCTGCAAGGCGGGCGCATCGACGTCGGTTTTCTCGGCGCCGCGCAGGTCGACCGTTTCGGCAACATCAACACCACCGTGGTCGGCGATTACCACGCGCCGAAAGTACGTTTGCCGGGTGCCGGTGGCGCGCCGGAAATCGCCGGTTCGGCGAAGAGCGTGTTGATCATCCTCAAGCAGTCGGCGCGTTCGTTCGTCGACAAGCTCGACTTCATTACCTCTGTCGGTCACGGCGAGGGCGGCGATTCGCGCAAGCGTCTGGGCCTGCCGGGTGCTGGCCCGGTCGGGATCATCACCGATCTGTGCATCATGGAACCGGAGCAGGGCACCCACGAATTCGTGGTCACCGCACTGCATCCGGGCGTGACCCGCGAGCAAGTGGTCGCCGCCACCGGTTGGGCGATCCGCTTTGCCGACAACGTTGAACAAACCGCCGAGCCGACCGACGTCGAGCTGACTTCACTGCGCGATCTCGAAGCGCGCACCGCCGCCGCCCACGGCCAGGCACCGGGAGAAGCATG
Source organism: Pseudomonas sp. JQ36 (assembly GCF_053851495.1). NCBI lineage: Bacteria > Pseudomonadati > Pseudomonadota > Gammaproteobacteria > Pseudomonadales > Pseudomonadaceae > Pseudomonas > Pseudomonas sp. JQ36. The sequence goes on from NZ_CM132642.1 coordinate 178,542, forward strand.
ATGCGTGACGTGTATATCTGCGACGCGATTCGCACACCCATCGGCCGTTTTGGCGGCGGTTTGTCCGCCGTCCGTGCCGACGATCTGGCCGCCGTGCCGATCAAGGCGCTAATGGAGCGCAATCCCTCGGTGGACTGGAACGCGATCGACGAAGTGTTCCTTGGCTGCGCCAACCAGGCCGGCGAAGACAACCGCAACGTGGCGCGCATGGCGCTGCTGCTCGCGGGGCTGCCGGACAGCGTGCCAGGCGTGACCCTCAACCGTCTCTGCGCTTCGGGCATGGACGCGATCGGCACTGCTTTCCGTGCGATTGCCAGCGGCGAGATGGAGCTGGCGATTGCCGGTGGCGTCGAGTCTATGTCCCGCGCGCCGTTCGTGATGGGCAAGGCGGACGCAGCGTTCTCGCGCAACATGAAGCTGGAAGACACCACCATCGGCTGGCGCTTTATCAACCCACTGATGAAGGCCCAGTACGGCGTCGATGCGATGCCGCAGACCGCCGACAACGTCGCCGACGACTATAAAGTGTCGCGTGCCGATCAGGACGCTTTCGCCCTGCGCAGTCAGCAACGCACTGCCGCCGCGCAGGCTGCGGGCTACTTCGCCGAGGAAATCGTCGAAGTGCGGATCGCCCACAAGAAGGGCGAAACCGTGGTCAGCCAGGACGAACACCCGCGCGCCGACACGACAATTGAAGCGCTGACCAAACTCAAACCGGTCAACGGCCCGGACAAGACTGTCACCGCCGGCAACGCGTCCGGGGTCAACGACGGTGCTGCCGCGCTGATTCTCGCGTCGGCGGAAGCGGTGAAAAAACACGGCCTGACTGCCCGCGCCAAAGTACTCGGTATGGCCAGCGCCGGGGTTGCACCTCGGGTGATGGGCATCGGCCCGGTGCCGGCGGTGCGCAAACTGATCGAGCGCCTCGGCGTAGCGGTCAGCGATTTCGACGTGATCGAACTCAACGAAGCGTTTGCCAGCCAAGGTCTGGCGGTGCTGCGCGAATTGGGTCTGGCCGACGATGCGCCGCAGGTCAACCCGAACGGTGGCGCAATTGCCTTGGGCCATCCGCTGGGCATGAGCGGCGCGCGCCTGGTGCTGACCGCGCTGCATCAGCTGGAGAAGACCGGCGGCAAGAAAGGTCTGGCGACCATGTGCGTCGGCGTCGGGCAGGGTCTGGCCCTGGCCATTGAACGCGTCTGACGCAGCGCGTCGACTGATAAGAACTGAGGAAAGCGAAATGACTGACAAGCCTGGCTACCGTCGTCCGCAGGAAGGCACCCAGCCTGAATACCTGCACCCGACGTATCAATCCACCAACCTGCGCTCGCCGTCCAAGCCGTTGGTGTTTCTGCCGCATTCGTTGTCGGAGATCACCGGCCCGACCATCGGTGCCGAACGCGTCGCCGACAAGGACAACGACCTGACTGCCCAGCACGACGGCGAGCCGTTGGGCGAGCGCATCATCATTCACGGCCGTGTGCTCGACGAAAACGGCTTGCCGGTGCCGGGGATTCTGGTGGAGATCTGGCAGGCCAACGCCGCCGGTCGCTACAACCACAAGCGCGACCTGCACGACGCACCGCTGGATCCGAACTTCACTGGCACCGGCCGCACCGTGACCGACGCCGACGGCTGGTATCAGTTCCAGACCATCAAGCCCGGCGCCTATCCGTGGGGCAACCACCACAACGCGTGGCGCCCGGCGCACATCCATTTCTCGCTGTTCGGGCCGAGTATCCTCACCCGCCTGGTGACGCAGATGTACTTCCCCGGCGATCCACTGCTGGCCTACGACCCGATCTACAACTGCGTGCCGGACACCTCCGCCAAGGAACGTCTGATCGCCGCTTTCGATCTGGAAAAAACCATTCCGTCCTACGCCCTCGGCTATCGCTGGGACATCGTTTTGCGCGGCCGCGACGCCACGCCGATGGAGAAATAAGATGACGCTGACTGCCACCACGTCCCACACCGTCGGGCCGTACTACCACATCGGCCTGACCTGGCTGAACCGCGAAAACCTCGCGGTCGAACAAACCCTCGGCGAGCGCGTGGCGATCACCGGCCAAGTCGTTGACGGCAACGGCGATGTGGTCAACGACGCGATGCTCGAAGTCTGGCAGGCCAACGCCGCCGGCAAGTACGCGCACCCGGAAGACGAGCAGGACAAGCCGCTGGATCCGCATTTCGAAGGTTTTGGCCGGGTGCCGGTGGATGCCGAAGGGCGCTTCCGTTTCACCACGATCAAACCGGGCACGGTCGAAGGCCTGAAGGGCTCGACCCAGGCGCCGCATCTGGTGGTGCTGGTGTTTGCCCGTGGGCTGGTCAAGCACTTGCTGACACGCATCTACTTCGAAGGCGACCCGGCGAACGTCAATGATCCGCTGCTGGAATGTGTGCCGGCCGAGCGTCGCGCTACGTTGCTGGCGAAGCCGGATGCGGCGGGTGTGTATCAGTGGAATGTGATTTTGCAGGGCACTGAGGCCGAGACGGTGTTCTTCGATTACTGAGGTACACCCCAATCCCCTGTGGGAGCGGGCTTGCTCGCGAAGAGGGCGTGTCAGGCGATATTAATGTTGACTGACCCGCCGCCTTCGCGAGCAAGCCCGCTCCCACAGGGGAGAACTGTGTTGCTGATTCGATGTGGAACGGGATTGTTGCGAAGTGTGTCTAGACTCTCACCTGTCCCTTCAGAGTAAAAACCAATGACCACTACCACCGCTCATTACACCGGCGAGGAGCGCAGCAAGCGCATCTTCGCCATTGTCGGTGCCTCGTCCGGCAACTTGGTCGAATGGTTCGACTTCTATGTCTATGCCTTCTGCGCGATCTATTTCGCCCCGGCGTTTTTCCCTTCCGACAACCCTACGGTGCAACTGGTCAACACGGCCGGGGTGTTTGCTGCCGGCTTCCTGATGCGCCCGATTGGCGGCTGGATTTTTGGCCGGGTGGCGGACAAGCACGGGCGCAAGAATTCGATGCTCATCTCGATTCTGATGATGTGCTTCGGCTCGCTGCTGATCGCCTGCCTGCCGACCTACAAGGACATCGGCGTCTGGGCGCCAGTCCTGCTGTTGTTCGCGCGTTTGCTGCAAGGCTTGTCGGTCGGCGGCGAGTACGGCACCACCGCGACCTACATGAGCGAAGTCGCGCTAAAGGGGCAGCGTGGATTTTTTGCCTCGTTCCAGTACGTGACCCTGATCGGCGGACAGCTGCTGGCGGTGTCGCTGGTGGTGGTTCTGCAGCAATTTCTCACCGAAGAGGACCTGCGCGCCTACGGTTGGCGGATTCCATTTGTGGTCGGTGCGGTGGCGGCGTTGATTTCGCTGTTCCTGCGCCGTTCGTTGAAGGAAACCACCAGCAAGGAAATGCGCGAGAACAAGGACGCCGGCAGCATCCGCGCACTGTTCCGTGATCACAAGGCCGCGTTCATCACCGTGCTCGGTTACACCGCCGGTGGCTCGCTGATTTTCTACACCTTCACCACGTATATGCAGAAGTACCTGGTGAACACCGCCGGCATGCACGCCAAGACCGCCAGTTACATCATGACTGGCGCGCTGTTCCTGTATATGTGCATGCAGCCGCTGTTCGGCATGCTCGCCGACAAGATCGGCCGACGTAATTCGATGCTCTGGTTCGGCGCGCTCGGCACGCTGTTTACCGTGCCGATCCTGCTGAGCCTGAAAAGCATCAGCAGCCCGATTCTGGCCTTTGTGTTGATTACCGTGGCGCTGGCGATTGTCAGTTTCTACACCTCGATCAGCGGCCTGGTGAAAGCCGAAATGTTCCCGCCGGAAGTCCGCGCCCTTGGCGTCGGTCTGGCCTATGCGGTGGCCAACGCGATCTTCGGTGGTTCGGCGGAATACGTGGCCCTGAGCCTGAAAGCCGGGGGCATGGAAAACGCGTTCTACTGGTACGTCACGGTGATGATGGCGGTGGCGTTCCTGTTCAGCCTGCGCCTGCCGAAACAGGCGGCGTACTTGCATCACGATCTGTAAACCGATGTGCGCGGGCCGCATTGGTCCGCGCCGGCAAGGACTGTTTATGACTCAGCGACCGGGCAATCAATTGTTCGATGCCTACTTCACGGCCCGCGATATGCGCGAGGTGTTCTGCGATCAGGGCCGGGTGCAGGCGATGCTTGATTTCGAAGCGGCGCTGGCCCGGGCCGAAGCGCGGGTCGGGTTGATTCCGGCGGCCGCCGTCGCGCCGATTGCCGCCGCCTGCAACGCCGGTCTGTATGACTTCGCGGCGCTGGGCGAGGCGATTGCCACGGCCGGTAACTCGGCGATTCCACTGGTCAAGGCGTTGGGCAAGCAGATTGCCGCGAGCAGTGCCGAGGCCGAGCGTTATGTGCATCTGGGGGCGACCAGTCAGGATGTGATGGATTCCGGGCTGGTCCTGCAATTGCGTCAGGCGCTGGACTTGATTGAAAGCGATCTGGCAGCGCTGGCCGATTCGCTCGCCACCCAAGCCCAGCGGCATGCGGCGACGCCATTGGCCGGGCGCACCTGGTTGCAGCACGCCACGCCCGTCACCCTCGGGATGAAGATTGCCGGTTGGCTCGGCGCGGTGACCCGCAGCCGTCAGCGTCTGCGCGAACTCAAGCCACGGCTGCTGGTGCTGCAATTCGGCGGCGCTTCCGGCACCCTTGCGGCGCTTGGCGAACAGGCGTTGCCGATCGCCCAGGCGCTGGCCGAAGAGCTGCAACTGAGCTTGCCGGAACAACCGTGGCACACCCAGCGTGATCGCATTGTCGAGTTCGGCGCTGTGCTCGGTTTGATCGCCGGCAGCCTCGGCAAACTCGGGCGCGACGTCAGTCTGTTGATGCAGACCGAAGCGGCGGAAGTGTTCGAGCCGTCGGCGCCGGGCAAGGGCGGTTCGTCGACCATGCCGCACAAGCGCAATCCGGTGGGCGCGGCGGTGTTGATCGGTGCGGCGACCCGGGTGCCGGGGCTGGTCTCGACGCTGTTCAGCGCCATGCCGCAGGAGCACGAACGCAGCCTCGGTCTGTGGCATGCCGAATGGGAAACCCTGCCGGAGATCTGCTGCCTGGTGTCCGGTGCGCTGCAACAGGCGCGCCTGCTGGCCGATGGTCTGGAAGTCGATGCCGAGCGCATGGCGTGCAATCTCCAATTGACCCAAGGGCTGGTGCTGGCCGAAGCGGTGAGCATCGTCCTCGCGCAACGGGTCGGCCGCGACACCGCACATCACCTGCTCGAACAATGCTGCAAACGCGCGGTGGCCGAACAGCGCCACCTGCGTGCGGTACTCGGCGACGAGCCGCAGGTAACTGCCGAACTGAGCAGCGCCGAACTGGATCATCTGCTCGACCCCGCGCATTACCTCGGCCAGGCGCAAGCCTGGGTCGAGCGCGCGGTGGCCGAACACAACGCATTGTCTGTCTGAAAGGAGAGGGCTGTGGCTTTCGTTCAACTCGCCGATGGCGAACTGCATTACGTTATTGAAGGCCCGGTCGACGCACCGGTGCTGGTGCTGTCCAACTCGCTGGGCACCGACCTGCACATGTGGGACGCGCAGATGCCGGCGTTCACCGAGTATTTCCGGGTGCTGCGTTTCGACACCCGGGGTCACGGCCAGTCGTTGGTGACACCGGGGCCATACAGCATCGAGCAACTGGGCCGCGACGTGCTCGGCTTGCTCGATGCGCTGCACATCGAGCGTGCGCATTTCTGCGGATTGTCGATGGGCGGGTTGATCGGCCAGTGGCTGGGGATCAATGCCGGTCATCGTCTGCACAAACTGATCGTGTGCAACACCGCCGCGAAGATCGGTGATCCATCGGTGTGGAACCCGCGCATCGAAACCGTGCTGCGCGACGGCCCGGCAGCGATGGTCGCACTGCGTGATGCGTCGATTGCCCGGTGGTTTACCCCGGATTTTTCCGCGGCCAATCCGGCGGCGGCGAAGAAAATTACGGATATGCTCGCGTCGACTTCGCCTGAAGGTTATGCGGCTAATTGCGCGGCGGTGCGCGATGCCGATTTCCGTGAGCAACTGGCGTCAATCAACCTGCCGCTGCTGGTGATTGCCGGCACCGAAGATGCGGTGACGCCACCGTCCGGCGGGCATTTCATTCAGCAGCATGTGCGCGACGCCGAGTACGCCGAGTTCTATGCAGCGCACCTGTCCAACGTGCAGGCCGGCGCTGATTTCAGTGATCGTGTGTTGGCGTTTTTGCAGGCTAAGTGAGGAAGTTTTTGTGGACGAGAAACAACGTTACGACGATGGCATGCAGGTACGCCGCGCGGTATTGGGCGACGCCCATGTCGATCGCAGCCTGAATGCACTGACCGAGTTCAACTCGGAATTCCAGGAGATGATCACCCGTCACGCCTGGGGCGACATCTGGACCCGCCCGGGCCTGCCTCGGCATACCCGCAGCCTGATCACCATCGCCATGCTGATCGGGATGAACCGCGAGGCCGAGCTGAAACTGCATTTGCGTTCGGCGGCCAACAACGGTGTGAGCCGGGGCGAGATCAAGGAAGTGATCATGCAGAGCGCGATTTACTGCGGAATCCCGGCGGCCAATGCGACGTTCCACTTGGCGGAGTCGGTGTGGGATGAACTGGGCGTCGAATCCCGGGAGTGATGGTGCCTGAACTGACGCCTTCGCGAGCAAGCCCGCTCCCACATTGGGAATGCATTTCCCTGTGGGAGCGGGCTTGCTCGCGAAAGCGGCAGACGCCGTGATGCATCAATCAGCACAGGCACTCAAGCGCTGGCGACAATGAAAATTCACTCCCACATTGGAATGCATTTCCCTGTGGGAGCGGACTTGCTCGCGAAAGCGGCAGACGCCGTGATACATCAATCAGCACAGGCACTCAAACCTTGGCAACAATGAAAATCCACTCCCACATTGGGAATGCATTTCCCTGTGGGAGCGGGCTTGCTCGCGAAAGCGGCAGACGCCGTGATGCATCAATCAGCACAGGCACTCAACCCTGGCAACAATGAAAATCCACTCCCACATTGGGAATGCATTTCCCTGTGGGAGCGGGCTTGCTCGCGAAAGCGGCAGACGCCGTGGTGCATCAATCAGCACAGGCACTCAACCCTGGCAACAATGAAAATTCACTCCCACATTGGGAATGCATTTCCCTGTGGGAGCGGGCTTGCTCGCGAAAGCGGCAGACGCCGTGATGCATCAATCAGCACAGGCACTCAAACCTTGGCGACAATGAAAATCCGCTTGAACGGAAACAGCGTCTGCCCGTTTTCCTCCGGCGGGTAATGCTTATGCACCCGCATCAGGTAGTGGTAGATAAACCGCGCCTGTTCCTGTGACGTCAGTGCCTGCATCACCGGCCGCAGCGCCGAGACCTTCACCCAGTCGTACACCGGTGACTTGCCGTCAACCACCTGCAGTTGCTCGGTTTCCCAGATCTCCAGCGAGGTGGTCAGCGGCGCGAGCAAGCGATAGTAGTCCTCCAGAGTCAACAACGGCCGCGCCGCCATGCGCCGGCGCAGTTGCGGTGTGCCGATGGGGGTGTGTCCCGGTCCGGCATGGTCGAGGGTGCCGAGCATCAGTCGATACCACAAGGCATCGCGCCAGTCCGGCATGTGCACCGCCAGACAGCCGCCCGGGCGCAGATACCCCAGCAGGCGCGGCAGCAGGTGTTGATGATCGCCAATGAAATGCAGCACCGCCGCCGCGAGCAGCAGATCGGCCGGTTGTTCAGGTTGCCAGTCGAGCAGGTCGCACTCTTGCCATTGGGCGTTGATCGGCAGGCACCGGGCCTGATCAAGCATCTGCCGCGAGCTGTCGACACCCAGCAACTGCGCACGCGGCCAGCGCTCGGCCAGCAGTTGAGTGGCGATGCCGGTGCCGCAGCCCAGGTCATAAATTCGTCTGGGGTCGTGCAGATCGATACGGTCGAGCAATTCGTTGACCGGGCGTTGCCTGAGACGGGAAAACTGCTGGTACGCCTTGGCGTCCCAGTGGGTGCAGGCGTTCCCTGCCGTTTCGAGTTTGGCGCTCATGAGGAGGTCCTCTCTGGCGGATTACAGTTGTCGTCCAATGACGTTGAGGGTTTTCAGGACAACGGCCACGCCTTTGCGTGTGTCCTCTTCATTCAGCAGTTTGAGCAACGCCAGAGTCCCCGGCGCCGCTGACTGTGCCGATACTTCGGCTTTGGCTACGCGCACTGCATTACTGACTGTCCAGGTGGCGGCTGTGCTGCTCTCGAACAATTGCGCGAGTTTTTCCACCATGGCCGGGTCGAGCAGATCGGCGATGTCGGAAACCAGGGAAAGCAGGTCGACAATATTCTCCAGGCGTCCGCCATCGATTAACGGCTGCAGTTTCGCCATCAGTGCAGTGAACCCGGGCGTGGCTGACATTTCCTCGGGCATGTTCATGAGCAATCACTCCTCCCTGTGCAGGGTCAAAGCATTCCCCGGGCCACCGCCCAGTAAAGACCGCGATTGAAGCCGTTTCTGAGCAGACCGCCCAATTTGGTCGGGGGTGTCGGCAATACATCGTGGGCGTAGTCGTACCAGAGTGGCATCCCGGCATTCAGGCCCATTTGTGCTACCGCCTGTACCCGACCGTCGTATACCGAGTTGGGTGCGCCAAGACGGATCTGGGCCGTGATGTTGTTGGCGATCACCGGCGCCTGGTTGTGACAGGCGCCGCCGGCCTTGCTGACCGGCAGGTCGACGGTGTCGCCGATCACGTAGACATTCTCCAGACCGTAGACCTGCAGCGTTTCGTGATTGGTCGGCAGCCATCCTTCATCATTGGCGGCTTGTGAGATGCCGCATTCACGCACCACCTCGACGGCCTGGATTGGCGGGGTAGCCATCAGAATGTCGAAGGGTTGCGCATCGCCCTCGATTGAGTAGGCGATTTTTGCATCAGGATCCACATGGCTCAGGGTGAAGCCGCGCTGAAATTGAATGTTTTTCTGGGCAAAAATGCTCGGCAGAATTTCACCGGTGGGACGCTGCAAGAACAGACAATTGCGCAATAGCTGGGCAACCGTCGGGTAGGTGTAGATGATTTCCACTTGCTCGCGAACGCCCCGGCGACGCAACAGATCATCCAGCATCAATGTCGTTTCCACGGGGGCGATTCCGCATTGGTGCGGGACGTTCGGTGTCTGCGGGAAGGAAACGGTAATGAAAATCCGGCCTTTTTCGATGGTGTTCAGGCGTTGCGCCAGCTGCCGGGCAGGAAGGTATTGATAGAAGTGGTCGCCGGCTTCTTGCAGACCCTCGATGCGTTCCGGCGCCGGCACGCAGCCGGTGGCGATCACCAGAAAATCATAGTCGAAGCGCTTGCCGGTTCGGGTGCGCAATTGCTGCCCGGAAAAGTCGAAACGGGTGACTTCTTCGACATGGAAACTGATTTCCGGGCGCAACAATGAGCGTTCCGCACGTTTGAGTTCCTCTTCGAAGAACTGACTGAACGCCACGTACATGAACGCAGGTTTGTAGTAATGATCGGGAGAACTGGACAGCAATGTAATCGAGACGTCGCCGCGTAGAACTTCGGGATACAGCTTGCCGACCAGTTGATTGGCCAGCATGGTTCCACCTACACCGCCACCGACGATAACTATTCGCTTGCTCATACCTGACCTCCGTGGCCAAGGCAGCTTCGCGTACAGCATCCGGAGATAACGGAAGAAAACTAAGGGCTCCTACAGCAGGCTGGAGAATTTACACACTCTGTTGACTGTATCTGCGCCTCGACAAATCGCCAGTCCGGGCTGACCAGTGGTTGATGCCGGCGCTGCAGCGCCGGCATGCGGTTCAAAGCAGGCTGATCGGATAGCTGATGATCAGGCGGTTCTCGTCGAACTCGTTGTTACTGAAGTCGCGGCGCATGGTCGAGTTGCGCCAGCGCACGTTGAGGTCGCGCAGGGCGCCGCTCTGTACGGTGTAGCCCAGTTCCGATTCGCGGCCCCATTCCTTGCCGTCGGTGATGGTTCCGGTGTGTACGTTGTCGCCGCTGATGTAGCGGTTCATCAGGGTCAGGCCGGGGATGCCCAGGGCGGCGAAGTTGTAGTCGTGGCGCACCTGCCAGGAACGTTCCTGAGCGTTGTCGTAGCTGGCGTTGTAACTGTCGTTGGCCAGGGTGCCGCCGCTGGTGCCGTTGACGCGCATCCAGGCGCTGTCGCCAGTGAGTTTCTGCAGGCCGACGTAGAAGGTGTTGCCGCCGTAGCGGGCCGAGAACATCCCCGACCAGGTCTTGTTGTCGAGTTCGCCGGCGCGGGCGCTGCCGTCGTCCTTGCCGTAGAAGAAACCGAGGTTGGCGCCCAGCGTCCAGTCGCCGAGTGGCTGGCTGTGAATCAGGTTGACGTATTGTTGGCTGTAGATGTCCTTGAGTTCGGCGTTCCACAGGCCGATCTGCGTGCGTTTTTCGTTGAAAACGTATTCACCGCCCTGAAAGTTGAAGCGATCAGAGGTGAACGCCGCTTTGCCGACCATCGACATGTCGCTCATGCTGCTGTCGTCGCGCGGGCTGTTGGCGCGGAACTGCCCGCCATAGAGGGTCAAGCCGTTGATTTCCTTTGAGGTGATCTGCCCGCCCCGGAAGGTTTGCGGCAGCGAACGGCCGTCGTCCGAACGCAGGATCGGCAGCACCGGCATCCATTCGCCGACCTTCACTTCGGTCTGAGAGAGCTTGGCCTTGAACGCGACGTTGGTGCGGCCGAAGTTGTCCGCCGGGCGCCCGTCGTGATCCAGCGGCAGCAGTTGCGTGCCACCGGTGCCTTTGCCGCCATCGAGCTTCACCGAGTACAGGCCCAGCACGTCCATGCCGAAGCCGACGGTGCCTTGGGTGAAGCCGGATTTGGCGTCGAGGATGAAGTTCTGCGTCCACTCTTCAGCCTTGCCCTGAGCCTTGGTCGGGTTGGTGAAGTTGCGGTTGATGTAGAAGTTGCGCAGGTTCAGGTTGACCTTGGCACCTTCGACGAAACCGGCTTCTTCGGCTGCGGCGGGGAGGGCGACGCCGGTCAGGGCCAGGGCGATCAGGCCGGGGAGTGCGTACGGCGCAGTTGGATGAGTCATCGCAGGGTCTCTTGTTATTTTTTTTAGGTCGAACAGAGCCGTTGCCGCCATTTCGGGGCGGGCACGAGCTTGCAGAATCAGGGATGAAGCGGCGGCGATCAGCCGGACGGGACAGGGCGCGGGAGCATGGTGTCGAACCTGTTGTTATTGGTTTTGTGGAGCGAATGGTGCGGGGCGCGGTGGGCGGGATTCAATCGGGGAAAGCGGGTTTCGGGCGATTATCGAACGCAAGATTGAGCCGGGTTTTGTGGTGGTCGATAAGGCGCTATCGCGAGCAGGCTCACTCCTACAATTGGAATGCGTTCCCCTGTAGGAGTGAGCCTGCTCGCGATAGCGCCATTCCAGACAACACATTTGTTTCAGGCAACAAAAAGCCCGCCAAATGGCGGGCTTTTTGTGTTCACCGGATGATCAGAACAGCTTCATCTTCGGTGCTTCTTCTTTCAGCGGTTCGTTCTGCGCGGTCTGCGCATTCCAGCCGCCACCCAGGGCCTTGTACAGGTTGACCGCACTGGTCAGCTGCGCGAGGCGGTCGGTGATCAGCGCCTGTTGTGCGCTGAACAACTGACGCTGGGCGTCGAGGAAGGTCAGGTTGCTGTCGACCCCGATGCGGTAACGACGCTCGGCCAGGCGGTAGTAATCCTGGTTGGCCGCGACGAAGTCACGCTGCGCCTGCAACTGCTCGGTGTAGGTCTGGCGCGCGGCCAGGCCGTCGGCGACTTCCTGGAAGGCGGTTTGAATCGACTTCTCGTAGTTCGCCACGCCAATGTCCTTCTGGATCTTGGCGTAGTCGAGGCTGGCGCGCAGGCTGCCGGCGTTGAAGATCGGCAGGTTGATCTGCGGCTGGAACAGCCAGGTACCCGAACCACCCTTGAACAGACCGGACAGGTCCGGGCTCAGGCTGCCCGCGTTGGCGGTCAGGCTGATGCTCGGGAAGAACGCTGCACGGGCGGCGCCAATGTTGGCGTTGGCCGCTTTCAGGTTGTACTCGGCCTGAAGGATGTCCGGACGACGCTGCAGCAGGTCCGAAGGCAGACCGGCCGGTACGTCGCTGAGCAGGTCATCGGACAGCGGTTTGGCCGCTTGCAGATTGGCCGGGATGCCGGTGCCGAGCAGCAGGGTCAGGCTGTTTTCGTCCTGCGCCACCTGGCGGGTGTAACGCGCCAGTTGTGCCCGGGCGTTCTCGACCGAGGTACGCGACTGCGCCAGGTCCAGCGCCGAAGCCACACCGACTTCGTTGCTGCGGCTGGTCAGCTTGTAGCTTTCTTCAAAGGCACCGAGGGTGTCTTGCGTCAGCTTGAGCAGTTCCTTGTCCGCTTGCCAGGTCAGGTAAGCATTGGCGACGCTCGCCACCAGGCTGATCTGCGTGCTGCGGCGTGCTTCTTCAGTGGCGAAGTATTGTTGCAGCGCTTGTTCGCTCAGGCTGCGAACCCGACCGAACAGGTCGAGTTCGTAGGCGCTGATGCCGACAGTGGCGGAGTAGGAGCTGGTGATGCTCGACTCGCCAGTCTGCGATGCACGGGCCGGCACCCGCTGACGGCTGCCGCTGGCATTGGCCGACACCGCCGGGAACAGGTCGGCGCGCTGGATGCGGTATTGAGCCGCGTAGGCGTCGATGTTCAGCGCCGCGACACGCAGGTCGCGGTTGTTTTCCAGGGATACCTGGATCAACTGCTGCAGGGCCGGGTCATGGAAAAACTGCTTCCAGCCCTGCTCGGCAGCGGCTTGCGCCGGTGCCTGGGCCGGCGAATAGGCCGGCCCCTGCGGGTACTGACCTGCGACCGGAGCCTCAGGCTGCTGATAGTCGGGTATCAGCGAGCAACCGCTCAGCACGAAGGCGGCGACTGCGATGGAGAGTAGCGACTTGCTCATTGGCCAGCCTCTTTAGGAGTTTCTTTAGTTTCATCCTGGTCGGCGTTTTTGCGCTGGCCCATGGACGAAACCGTGACGAAGAACAGTGGGACCCAGAAGATCGCCAGGATCGTGGCCGTCAGCATACCGCCAATTACGCCAGTACCGATGGCATGCTGGCTGCCCGAACCGGCACCGGTCGAGATTGCCAACGGTACAACACCGAGCACGAAGGCCAGCGAAGTCATGATGATCGGTCGCAGACGCATGCGGCAGGCTTCGATCGCCGCATCACGCAAGCTGCGCCCTTGCTCATGCAGTTCCTTGGCGAACTCGACGATCAGAATGGCGTTTTTAGCCGCCAGACCGATGGTCGTCAACAAGCCCACCTGGAAGTACACGTCGTTAGACAGACCGCGCAGGCTGGTTGCCATCAACGCACCGATGATCCCCAGTGGAACCACGAGCATGACCGCGATCGGAATCGACCAGCTTTCATACAGCGCCGCCAGACACAGGAACACCATCAGCAGCGACAAGGCGTACAGCGCTGGCGCCTGCGAGCCGGACAGCCGTTCCTCGTAGGACAGACCGGTCCAGGAGATACCGACACCCGACGGAAGTTTCTTGGCAATCGCTTCGACTTCGGCCATCGCCTCACCGGTGGAATAACCCGGCGCCGGAGCACCCAGCACTTCTACCGCTTCCACACCGTTGTAGCGTGCCAGTTTCGGCGAGCCGTAGATCCACTCGCCCTTGGCGAAAGCGGAGAACGGAACCATGGTGCCTTGGGCGTTGCGTACATACCACTTCTTCAGGTCTTCCGGGCTCATGCGCGAGTCCGGTTGGCCTTGCACGTACACCTTTTTCACTCGACCGCGGTCGATGAAGTCGTTGACATAGCTACTGCCCAAGGCAATCGACAGGGTGTTGTTGATGTCGCTGATGGTAATGCCCAGGGCACTGGCCTTCTCGTCATCGATTTCCAGCTGGAACTGTGGCTCGTCGTTCAAGCCGTTCGGACGCACTTGTGTGAGGACTTTGCTTTGCGCAGCCATGCCGAGGAACTGGTTGCGCGCTTCCATCAGTTTTTCGTGGCCGATACCGGCACGGTCCTGCAGGAATACGTCGAAACCGGTGGCGTTACCCAGCTCCAGTACCGCTGGCGGGGCAAAGGCAAACACCATCGCATCGCGGAAGCTGAAGAAGTGCTGTTGAGCCCGGGCGGCCAGTTTGAACACGCTGTTTTCGGCGTCTCGTTCGCCCCACGGCTTGAGCATGATGAACGCCATACCCGAGCTCTGGCCACGACCGGCGAAGTTGAAACCGGTCACGGTGAACACCGAAGCCACCGCATCAGCCTCACCGCCGTCCTTGTTCGGACGCAGCAGGTATTCACGCATTTCATCGACGACCACCTGGGTACGCTGGGCACTGGAACCGGCCGGGGTCTGTACCTGAGCGAACAGTACGCCCTGGTCTTCTTCCGGCAGGAACGCGGTCGGAATGCGGGTGAACAGCCAGATCATGCCAACGACGATCAGCAGGTAAGCCAGCAGATATGGCGCTTTACGCGACAGCATATTGCCGACGCCGCGTTCGTAGCTCTGTACACCACGGTCGAAATTGCGGTTGAACCAGCCGAAGAAGCCTTTCTTCGGCGTGCCATGCTCGCCTTTCGGAATTGGCTTGAGCATGGTCGCGCACAGCGCCGGGGTGAAGATCAGGGCAACCAGCACCGACAGGGCCATGGCCGAAACGATGGTGATCGAGAACTGCTTGTAGATCACACCGGTGGAGCCACTGAAGAAGGCCATCGGCAGCAATACCGCCGACAGTACAAGGGCGATACCGACCAGCGCACCCTGGATCTGGCCCATGGATTTTTTGGTCGCTTCCTTGGGTGACAAGCCTTCTTCGCTCATCACCCGCTCGACGTTTTCCACCACGACGATGGCGTCGTCCACCAGCAAACCGATGGCCAGCACCATGCCGAACATGGTCAGCGTGTTGATGCTGAAACCGGCGGCGGCGAGGATGCCGAAGGTACCGAGCAATACCACTGGCACGGTCATCGTGGTGATGACGGTGGCGCGGAAGTTCTGCAGGAACAGGAACATCACCAGGAACACCAGCGCAATCGCTTCGACCAGCGTGTGAACCACACCTTTGATCGACTCGGTGACCACTGGAGTGGTGTCGTACGGGAACACCACTTCCATGCCTTGCGGGAAGAACGGCTTGAGGCTGTCGATGGTGTTGCGCAGGGCCTTGGCCGTATCGAGGGCGTTCGCGCCGTTGGCCAGTTTCACTGCCAGGCCGGAAGCCGGACTGCCGTTGAACTGGGCGCTGATCGCGTAGTTTTCACCGCCGAGGCCGACATCAGCCACGTCTTTGAGGCGAACTTGCGAACCGTCCTTGTTGACCTTGAGCAGAATTTCCTTGAACTGCTCGGCGGTCTGCAGACGGGTCTTGCCGATGATCGTGGCGTTGAGTTGCTGACCTTGTACGGCGGGCAAGCCGCCGAGCTGACCCGACGAAACCTGAACGTTCTGCGCAGCGATGGCGGTTTTCACGTCGACCGGGGTCAGGTTGAAGTTGTTCAACTTGGCCGGGTCGAGCCAGATGCGCATCGCGTACTGGGCACCGAAGACCTGAAAGTCACCGACACCGGCGGTGCGCGAAATCGGATCCTGCATGTTCGACACGATGTAGTTGGACAGGTCGTCCTTGGTCATGCTGCCGTCACGCGACACCACGCCGATCACCAGCAGGAAGTTTTTCACTGCCTTGGTCACGCGGATACCCTGTTGCTGCACTTCCTGCGGCAGCAGCGGAGTGGCCAGGTTCAGCTTGTTCTGAACCTGCACCTGCGCGGTGTCGGAGTTGGTGCCTTGCTCGAAGGTCGCGGTAATGGTCATGCTGCCGTCGGAGTTACTTTCCGAGGACACATAACGCAGGTTGTCGATACCGTTGAGCTGCTGCTCGATCACCTGGACCACGGTGTCCTGCACGGTTTGCGCCGAAGCGCCCGGGTAGGTCACGGAGATCGCAATGGCTGGCGGCGCAATGCTCGGGTACTGGTTGATCGGCAATTTGAGGATCGATAGAGCCCCGACCAGCATGATCACCAGGGCAATTACCCAGGCGAAAATCGGACGGTCGATGAAGAATTTTGACATGGGTTACTCCCCTTTGCCGCCGGCGGCTTGGTCAGCTGCCTGTGCGGGGGCCGGGTTCTTTGCGTGAACGTTGGTCGCTTCAGTGGCTTTGACTTCAACACCCGGTTTGACGTACTGCAGACCTTCGGTGATCAGGCGATCGCCGGCCTTCAGGCCATCCTCGATCAGCCATTGGCTGCCGACGGTGCGGCTGGCCTTGAGCTGACGCAGTTCGACCTTGTTGTCCGCACCGACGACCAGTGCGGTCGGCGTGCCTTTGAGGTCACGGGTCACGCCTTGCTGCGGCGCGAGGATCGCGGCGCTGTTCACACCGGCCTGCAACTGGGCGTGGACGAACATGCCTGGCAGCAGGGTGTGATCCGGGTTCGGGAACACCGCGCGCAGGGTCACCGAACCTGTGGTCTGATCGACTGACACTTCGGAAAATTCCAGCTTGCCGTCGAGCTTGTACTGGCTGCCGTCTTCCAGGGTCAGCTTGACTGCGGCGGCGTTGTCGCCGGCCTTTTGCAGACGACCGCTTTCCAGCTCACGGCGAAGCTCCAGCAGCTCTACCGAGGACTGGGTGACGTCAACGTAGATCGGGTCCAGTTGCTGGATCACGGCCATGGCGTCGGTCTGGCCGTTGCTGACCAAAGCACCTTCAGTCACCGAAGAACGGCCGATGCGGCCGGAGATCGGCGCGTAGACCTTGGTGTATTTCACGTTGATCTGCGCACTTTGCAACGACGCTTCCGATTCCATGCGATTGGCCACGGCGGTGTCGTATTCCTGGCGGCTCACGGCCTGCTCGTCGACCAGTTGCTTGTAGCGGTCGGAGATCGACTTGGTCGAACGCAGGTTGGCTTCGGCGCTTTTCAGGGTCGCTTCATAGACTGCCGGATCGATCTGATACAGCTGCTGGCCGGCTTTGACATCGCCGCCTTCCTTGAACAGACGCTTGAGAATGATGCCGTTGACCTGTGGTCGAACTTCAGCGATGCGGTACGCACTGGTGCGCCCGGGCAGTTCGGACGTGAGGGTGAACGCTTGTGGTTGCAGGGTGACGACGCCGACCTGAGGAGGCGGAGCGGCTGGGGCCGCTTCTTCCTTTTTACATCCGCTGAGCAGCGATGCCAGGGCGACGGCAGTGACCAGAGCGGTAACAGCTGGCTTGAATTGCATGAAGATCCTCGGGTCAGGCGCGCACATTGCGCACAAGAAGTGTGAAAGGGTAAAAAAATCGGGTCGAGTGGATAAGTAGCTTGCTAAGGAATATACTTACGTTCATGGTTGTTTGTAAATAGCTTGGCGTCGTACCCACCCTGTTACAAAATGCGTCGCAAGGTTTGAAATTGTAGGCCGGGGAGCCGATTCGTGAGAAATCAGCCCCCTCTTTATTCAGCGGATATTCAGCCATCCCTGAAACATCCTGTTTGAGGTTTTACTGCCATGGTCCGTCGTACCAAAGAGGAAGCTCAGGAAACGCGCAGCCAGATTCTCGAAGCGGCCGAGAAAGCGTTTTATGAAAGGGGCGTGGCCCGCACGACCCTGGCGGATATCGCGACGATGGCCGGCGTTACGCGCGGTGCCATCTATTGGCATTTCAGCAACAAGGCCGATCTGGTGCAGGCGATGCTCGACAGCCTGCATGAACCGCTGGATGAATTGGCCAAGGCCAGCGAGAGCGAGGACGAACTCGATCCGCTGGGATGCATGCGCAAGCTGTTGATCCATCTGTTCCATCAGGTCGCCCTGGATCCGAAGACCCGTCGCATCAACGAGATTCTGTTTCATAAGTGCGAATTCACCGATGAAATGTGCGATCTGCGCCAGCAGCGCCGCACGGCCAGTCTCGATTGCAACCTGCGCATCGGTCTGACCCTGCGTAATGCGGTCAATCGCGGCCAGTTGCCGGAAGATCTCGACACTGCCCGGGCGGCCATCAGCATTCATGCGTATATCGATGGCCTCCTGTATGGATGGCTGTTGGCGCCGGACAGCTTTCAATTGCATGCCGAAGCCGAGCGCTGGGTCGATACAGGACTGGATATGCTGCGCCTGAGCCCCAGCCTGCGCAAATGAAACAAAATGCGTAATTGAATCTGTCCGTGTCAAGACTTGAAGCGGGGAAATGTCCCTGCTTCAAGCCTTTCTGTAATGGGGTGCTTTTATATACGTACGTTGCGCAGGTTGATAGGTAGCGAGCTACGTATTTTGTAGGGGTTTTGTTTCGACTGTGTGAATGAATGTTAACGACTCGGGCAAAATGGGCGTTGAGCAACAGCGTTGTCCGTACCGTTACTGCATAAGCGGGTAACTCTCTATCAGGCCGACGGCGTCATGAATGCGATCATCTTATAACTGTAAGGGTAAACCGGGTTTTCATTTTCCAATGCCGCGCCGCAGTTGATCGGTTCGGCGCCAATAGAGAAAGCATTGGTATCCCAGAAGAGTTCGACCTTTGGAGGCCGGTGCCCCGCCATTTGTCTGTAGCAATAACTGAGCGTGGTGTCGAATTGTACTTTCTGTTTGTAGTTGGTGTAGCAGACGTAAGTGCTGAATACCTCTTTTTTGATATCGTAATCAATAACGATGTCCTGCTTCAGATGAGGATCTCCTTCAAACATCATAAAGACGGTCTGATAGGGGAGGATCTTGTCGATACGCGTCAAGGGTGGGTGCTTTGGAGAGGAATCCTCAAGCCAGAAAGTAGAGTCCGTGGCATTGGTGATTTGCAGAAGGAATGTAAGTTTGTTTGGATCTATATCATTCATTTTTATATAACCTTGCTTGATTAAGTTGGTGGGTTGTAATTGATGAGTTGCTGGGCGGAGCTTAGGTTTATATTGTTCTGATGGCGAATCTTTAAATGTGTGAAAATAAAAAAAGCCCCGCCTCTTTCGAGGCGGGGCTTACTTGTTAGTTGATGTTGTTTACAGCGCTGGATAATCGATGTAGCCGACCGGGCCTTTGCCGTAGAACAACTCAGGACGCGCGTCATTCAGCGGTGCATCGGCCTTCAGACGTGCCGGCAGATCGGGGTTGGCAATGAACGGTACGCCGAACGCTACGGCGTCAGCCTTGCCTTCAGCCAGCCACGCATTGGCGCTGTCCTTGGTGAAGCGTTCGTTGGCGATGTACGCGCCGCCGAAGGCTTCTTTCAGTTGTGGGCCGAGGCTGTCAGCGCCTTCTTTCTCACGAGAGCAGATGAAGGCGATGCCGCGCTTGCCCAGCTCGCGAGCCACATAAGTGAAGGTCTCGGCCAGATTGTCGTCGCCCATGTCGTGGGAATCGGCGCGCGGAGCCAGGTGTACGCCGACACGGCCGGCGCCCCAGACGTCGATCGCCGCGTCAGTCACTTCCAGCAGCAGACGCGCACGGTTTTCCAGCGAGCCACCGTAGTTGTCGGTGCGCTGGTTGGTGCTGCTTTGCAGGAACTGGTCGAGCAGGTAGCCGTTGGCGCCGTGGATTTCCACGCCGTCGAAACCGGCGGCTTTAGCGTTTTCGGCACCGGTGCGGTAGGCGTCGACGATCTCGGCGATTTCAGCGGTTTCCAGAGCTCGCGGGGTCGGGTAGTCGGCCAATGGACGCACCAGGCTGACGTGACCTTCAGGCTGGATGGCGCTCGGCGCGACCGGGGTTTCGCCGTTGAGGTACGACGGGTGCGAGATGCGGCCGACGTGCCACAGTTGCAGGACGATCTTGCCGCCGGCAGCGTGCACGGCTTTGGTCACGTTGGTCCAGCCGCGAACCTGGTCGTTGGACCAGATGCCCGGGGTGTCCGGATAGCCAACGCCCATCGGGGTCACCGAAGTGGCTTCGGACAGGATCAGACCAGCCGAGGCGCGTTGCACGTAGTACTCGGCCATCAGCGCGTTCGGTACGCGGCCTTCATCAGCGCGGCAGCGGGTCAGCGGGGCCATGATGATGCGGTTGGACAGCTCAAGGTCGCCCAGTTTGATCGGATCGAAAATAGTTGCCATGTGTACAACCCTCGTCAGTTAAGTGGTTAATCAGTGGGTAGCAGGGGCCAGACCGGCGTCGCCGTTCTGACGGAAAGTGATCAGGGTCACCAGTAGCGCGAGCACGGCCAGCGCGGCGGCGGCCAGGGGCACGCTGGTCAGGCCGAAACCGTGGGCGATGACGCTGCCGCCGACCCAGGCGCCCAGAGCGTTGCCGATGTTGAAAGCGCCGATGTTCAGGGTCGACACCAGGTTCGGTGCGGCCTTGCCGAAGGTCACCACGTTGACTTGCAGCGCCGGGACGGCGGCAAACGAAGCGGTGGCCCAGAGGAACAGGGTGATTTCAGTCGGGATCAGCGCAACGCTGGTCCAGCTCAGCACGGTGGAGACCACCGCCATCGCCACGAACACGCCGATCAGGGTGGCGCCGAGACGCTTGTCCGCCAGCTTGCCGCCGATGATGTTGCCCACCGTCAGACCGAGGCCGATCAGCAGCAGGGTCCAGGTCACGCCTTTTGGCGAGACACCGGTGACATCGCCAAGCAGCGGCGCGACGTAGGTGAAGAGGGTGAACATCGACGCGGCGAACAGCGCGGTCATGCTCAGCGAAAGCCAGATGCCGGCGCCTTTGAGGGCGGCGAGTTCGGCGCGCATGTCGAGTTTTTCCTCGTCACGCTTGGCCGGCAGGAAGCGGATCAGACCGATCAGCGCCACTACACCAATCACGGTTACCGCCCAGAAGGTCGAACGCCAGCCGGCTTCCTGGCCCAGCGCCGTGCCCAGCGGTACACCGAGCACGTTGGCCAGGGTCAGGCCGGTGAACATCAGCGCCACGGCCGACGCCCGTTTGTTCGGCGCCACCAGCCCGGCGGCTACTACAGAACCGATACCGAAGAACGCACCGTGGCACAGCGCGGTGACGACACGGGCAAACATCAGCACGTTGTAGTCACTGGCGATGGCACACAGCAGGTTACCGACGATGAAAATGCCCATCAGCGCTACCAGTGCGGCCTTGCGCGGCAGTCTGGCGGTGGCCAGTGCCATGAACGGCGCACCGATGGCCACGCCCAGGGCGTAACCGGTCACCAGCCAGCCGGCGCCGGGAATCGACACACCGAGGTCGGCCGCCACATCGGGCAGCAGGCCCATGATGACGAACTCGGTGGTGCCGATGGCGAAGGCACTCAAGGCCAGAATGAGTAGCGAGAGGGGCATTTGAATCAATTCCTTGTGGGAGCGCTGAGCTCTTTGACGATGGCGTCGAGGAACGCCTGGATCACGTCCTCGTTGCGTTTGAAGAAGTGCCACTGGCCGGCTTTCTGGCTGCTGATCAGACCTGCGCGTTGCAGGGTCGCCAGGTGGGCGGAGACGGTCGACTGCGACAGGCCGCAGCGTTGATCGATCTGCCCGGCGCAGATGCCGTACTCGTGGTTGTGAATCTGCTCAGGAAACTGGGCTTTGGGGTCTTTCAGCCAGATGAGGATGTCTCGCCGTACTGGGTGCGCCAGGGCTTTTATTATTTCGTCGAGGTCGAGGTTCATGGCTTTATGCTCGTGATGTGTAGCGCTATATCGCGATGAGGCGAATTTTAAATCGGTATTTCGCGATATACCAATATGAATTTGATCTGACGACCGCATAAATCGGTATATCGGGTTATAACGATACGTGTGCTGTAACGATGAAAGCGCGCAGTGCTAAGCTGCGCCCATGAACTATCTCGCACATTTACACCTCGGAGGCCAGCACCCCGAGCAATTACTCGGCAGTCTGTATGGCGATTTCGTCAAAGGACGCCTGCAAGGGCAGTTTGCGCCGCAGATTGAAGCGGCGATTCAGCTGCATCGGCGGATTGATGTGTTCACCGATCGCCATCCTTTAGTGGACATCGCCCTCGGGCGTTTCACCCAGACCCGGCGGCGTTATGCCGGGATTGTCCTCGATGTGTTTTTCGACCATTGCCTGGCGCGCGACTGGACGCTGTACGCCGATGGGCCGCTGGAGCATTTCACCCGCGACGTTTATCGGGTGCTGTCGAATGAACGGCAATTGCCCGAACGCCTGGCGAAGATCGCGCCGCACATGGTTGCCAATGACTGGCTGGGTTCGTACCAGGAATTTGAAGTGCTGGAGCAGGTGTTGCGCGGGATCTCCCGCCGCCTGACCCGGCCTGAGGAGCTGGCGGGGGCGATGCAGGAATTGCGGCGGTTGTATGAACCGCTGAGTGAGGACTTCGCGTTGTTCTACCCGCAATTGCAAGACTTCGCACAATCCTCAACAACACCGTAGAACCCTGTGGGAGCGGGCTTGCTCGCGAATGCGGTGGATCATCCTTCAAAAATGTTGAATGACACACCGCCTTCGCGAGCAAGCCCGCTCCCACAGGGGGGATCTGTGTTTCAGGCAGCGATCAATTCGCCGGCGCGACGCGGTTCGGCCGGTTTGGCCACCTCTCCAAACAACGCCTTGTGCACCACCTGCTGCGCTTCGAACGCCAGCGCCGCGCGCTCGCGGCCCTGACAGGCGATCGGCTTGAGCAGATGCACCTCGACATCGCCGCAATCGTTGCTGAACAGACGCATCAGGTGTGACAGCAAATCATCGTCGCCAATGAACGGCGCCAATGTGTCGATCTCGCCATTGCGCAGATAACGGATCGCCACCGGTTGCAGCATCACCTCCGAATCGATGGCCGCCGACAGCAGGCGACCATGAAAGGTGCGCAGCGAGCGGCCATCGGTGGTGGTGCCTTCCGGGAACATCAGCAGCGGATGTTGCGTTTGCAGGTGACGGGTCATCTGTTTGCGGATCAACTGGCTGTCACCCGAACCGCGACGGATGAACAGACTGCCGGCCTTCGCCGCCAGCCAACCGGCTACCGGCCAGGTGCGCACTTCGGCCTTGGACAGAAACGACAGCGGCGTGAGCATGCCCAGCAGCGGAATGTCAGTCCATGACACATGATTGCTGACCCACAGCATCGGCTGCTGCGGCAACTCGCCGTGCACGGTCACGCGAAAGGGCAGGGCATGGCTCAGACGCGCCATGAAAAACCGCGACCAGCGCTGCCGGCGTTGCATCGAGTGCGCCAGGCCCAGACGTTCGAACACGCCGAACACACTGGCCATGGTCAAGCCCAGCGCCACCACCAGCAGCACCCGCGCGATTCGCGCGTACACGCGCAACCGGCTCATCACACGGCCGCCTTGAAGTGCCTGGCGTAGCGCGGGCAGAGTTCGTCGCGCTTGAGCAGGATGAACACGTCGGCGACCTGGAAGTCTTCGTCCCAGCACGGCTCGCCGCAGATCTTCGCACCCAGACGCATGTAGGCCTTGAGCAGCGGCGGCATTTCCGCGATTACGTTCGATGGAATGTCCAGCGACGGCAGCGGTTTCTTCGGTTCGGCGCGCAAGTGTTCGGTGCACAGATAACGTTCGCGCAGACGCTGCATGATTGCGTGGGCCTGCACGCCGCCGTCCTGCATCGGAATGCTCGCGCAACCCATCAGATAACTGTAGCCGCCCTGATTCAACACTTCGGCCAGTTCACCCCAGAGCACGGCGATGGTGCCGCCGTTGCGGTAGGCCGGGTCGACGCAGGTGCGGCCGATTTCGAGGATCGGGCCTTGCAGATGCGCCAGGCCATGCAGGCTGAATTCTTCTTCGCTGTAGAACTTGCCCAGACTGCTGGCGGCGGTGTGATCGAGCAAACGAGTGGTGGCGACCAGACGCCCGGTGTTCAGGTCACGCACGCCGATGTGGCTGCAGTGAACATCATAGTCATCCATGTCCAGACCCAGTTCCGCGCCTTTCAGCTTGGCGTTGAACTCGCCGCTGAATACGCTGAAGCGCAAGGCCTGGGCTTGCTGCAAGGCCTCGGCGCCGATCAGGCGTTCGGCTTGCAGGCGGCGTTCATTGCCGGTGTCGCTGATGCGGGCGATCTGAGTCATTTGAATCTCCGTACGGGCCTTGAACCCGTCGTGGGTTGCAGCCGATCGACTTTCTTTATGCAGCCATGTTGTGCAAAGTCAGGCTATGTAGCCCCGGTGTCATCACCGTGAACGTTTGGTGATGCTTGTATGACAGCCCTCAAGGAGCCTCTTATGCCCTGGCCCAGCCTGCTCGAAAGTCATGAACGTCTGCCCGCCGTCGCTGATCTGGCGGAAGGTTTCGCCACCTTGTTGCAGCAAGTGGGCAACGTGACGCCGTTCGAACTGGCGGTGGCCGGAGGGCGGCGCATGGCGACGCCGGGGCTGGCATTTCTGGTGGGGTATCAGGCGGCGTTGCGCATGCTCTGGCCGAGCGCGCCGCCAAGTCTTGGCGCGTTGTGTGCGACCGAGCAGCGCAGCCTGCGCCCGGCGGACATGCAAGCCCGTCTCAGCGATTTGCGCCTGAGCGGGCGCAAGGATTTCGTTACCGCTGGGGATGCCGCGGACTGGCTGCTCGTCGCCGCGCGCAGTGAAGAACCCGGCGAAACACCGCGCCTGAGTCTGGCGGTGGTCTATCCCGGCGAACCCGGCGTGCGCGTGGAAAAACTCCCGGCGCTGCCGCTGATGCCGGACATCAGTCACGGTCGGCTGCATCTGGACGGCGCGTTGTGCGAGCTGCTCGCGGGGGATGGCTGGGATGCTTATGTGAAGCCGTTTCGCACCCTGGAAGATGTCTACGTGCTGAGCGCGATGACCGCGTGGCTGTACGGCGTCGGTCAGGACAGTGGCTGGTCGCAGCCGCTGTTGTTGCGCTTGCTGGCGCTGCTGGCCGGGTGTGCGGAAGCGAGTCGCCAGCCACCGAACAACCCGGCGGGGCATGTGTTGCTGGGTGGTTTGTTTGCGCAGTTCGATGCGCTGAAGGGCGAGATCGATCAGGCGTTGCGCGCGGGTAATCCGGAGTGGGCGGCGATGTGGCAGCGTGATCAGTCGGTGATGCAGTTGGCGGCGGGGGCGCGGGCCAAGCGCTTGGCCAAGGCTTTGGCGGTGGGCTGACTGGCCTTTTCGCGAGCAAGCCCGCTCCCACCCTTGGAATGCGTTTCAAATGTGGGAGCGGGCTTGCTCGCGAAGGCGGCCGCAAAAACACCACACATCTGTCATGTGGCAAGACTACCCTCAGGTTCTCCCCAAGAGCCCTCACCATGTGCAAAAGTCTGTCCCTGTTTCTGCTGCTGATCAGCTTCACGGTCCAGGCCGAGCAATGGCCCGGTGAACAATGGCCGATTGGCGCCAACATCAGCGGCGCCGCGGTCGAGGCATTAGAGACCTACGCCTTCCCACCCCGCGACGACACCACCCGCCAGGGCATCCGCACCGACGCTCTGCTGATCATCCGCGACGGCCAGGTTATCTACGAACGCTACGCCGGCCCGACCCGTGTCGATACCCCGCACCTGACCTGGTCGATCAGCAAAAGCCTGATGGCCACGGTACTTGGTGTGGCATCTGGCGAAGGCCTGTTCAAGCTTGATGATCCAGTTTCAAAATTCTACCCGGCGCTGGAAAAACACCCGGCGATCACCGTGGCGGATCTGCTGCACTGGGCATCCGGCCTGGACTGGCAGGAAGACTACGAATATGCCCCGCTGAAATCCTCGGTGGTGGCGATGCTCTACACCCGTGGGCACCGCGATATGCCTGCGTTCACCGCCAATCACCAAGCTTATGCGCCACCGGGGCAGGCGTTCCGTTACTCCAGTGGCGACAGCAATCTGCTGGCGGCGGCGCTGAAGAACATGGTTGGCCCGCAGCGTTATCCCGACTATCCATGGACCGCGTTGTTCGAGCCGCTGGGCATCCGCCACGCCGTGTGGGAAACCGATGCCGGCGGTACGTTTGTCGCGTCCTCTTATGCCTATCTCACGGCGCGGGATCTGGCGCGGGTCGGTCTGCTGATGGCTCGCGACGGACGTTGGCACGACCGGCAATTGCTGCCCAAGGCTTGGGTCGCCTTCAACCGCACTGCCTTTGCCGGCTACAAGGCGCATCAGGACGAAGCGGTGCCCGGTGGTCAGTGGTGGCTCAATCGCCCGGCGGATGGCGCCGCCGCGCCGTGGCCCGACGCGCCGCCCGAGACCTTCGCCGCCCTCGGCCACTGGGGCCAGGCGCTGTATGTGATCCCCAGCGAGAAACTGGTGATCGTGCGTTACGCCGATGACCGCGACGGCAGCTATCGCCACAACGAACTGCTCAAACGCGTACTCAAGGCGGTGCAGCCATGAAGCTGTTGAAGCGGGTGTTGCTGCTGGCGCTGATCGTGCTGCTCGGCTGGCTCTGGCTCGAACGGGAAAACCTCTGGGCGTTCCCCGACATCATCAGTGCCTACACGGCGAAGGAATATTGTTCGTGCCGTTATGTGATGAACAACGACGCCGAGTATTGCCGGGGCTATGTGAAACAGTGGCTGCCGACCAGCGGCTTTACCGATGACAGCGCCAGCAAAACCATCACCGTCAGCGGCATGGGTCGCAGCAATCGTGCGCAGTGGCTGGGCGAACGGCAGGGTTGCCGCCTCAATCCTCAAGTCAATAGATAACCCTGTGGGAGCGGGCTTGCTCGCGAATGCGGTGTGCCATTCAGCATTTGTGTTGACTGACTCACCGCCTTCGCGAGCAAGCCCGCTCCCACAGGGACTTTTACCAATCGATAGATTTGCGGCGATCAGTTTGCAATAACGGCGTAGGCGGTTAAGGTTCGTGCAGGTTTATCGCCCCCACGAGTATTCAATGTTCAACCGCTCCCTCTATACAGCCTTTGCCAGTCTGCTGCTGGCCGCCGCCGCACTGCCGGCGCAGGCCAACTGGTATCTGGACGGCGAGTCGTCGCGGCTGTCGTTCGTCAGCACGAAAAACGCCCACATTTCTGAAGTGCAACGCTTTCTGGTGCTGCACGGCAAAGTCGATCCCAGCGGTCGCGCCGAGGTCGAAGTCGAGCTGGACTCGATCAACAGCGGCATCCCGCTGCGCGACGAGCGCATGCGCAAGGAGCTGTTCCAGATCGAGCAATTCCCCGAAGCGACCATCAGCACCCAGATTGACCTGCGCCCGATCAACGATCTGGCCCCCGGTGCGCAACTTGAGTTGCGTCTGCCGCTGACCGTCAATCTGCACGGCAAGCAACATGAATACCCGGCGGAGTTGCTGGCAACCCGTCTCGATGACCGGCGTTTTCAAGTGGTGACCCTGGAGCCGCTGGTGATCAACGCCGAGGATTTCGATCTGGCGCCGGGGCTGGAAACCCTGCGTAACCTGGCCGGGTTGTCGGCCATCAGTCTGTCGGTGCCGGTGGGTGCGGTGCTGATCTTCACGGCGCGCTGACATGCGCGGTGCGGTGTTTCCATGGCGGGACGGCAACCGTTTCGAACTGTTGATCGACGGCCCGCAATTCTTCCCGCGCATGCTGGTGGAGATTGCCCGCGCCGAGGAGCAGGTCGAGCTGGAGCTGTATCTGGTAGAGGCGGGCGCTTGCGCCGAGGCCGTGGTGCAGGCGCTGGTGCAGGCTGCCGAGCGCGGCGTGCGGGTACGCTGCCTGTTCGATGACTACGGCAGCCTCGCGTTTACCCTGCACCTGCGTCAGCGCCTGACCAAGGCCGGGGTCGAACTGCGTTTTTACAATCGCCTGAACTGGCGGCGCTGGGTCGGCAACTTCTATCGCGATCACCGCAAATTGCTGCTGGTCGATCAGCGTCTGGCGGTGGTCGGTGGCACCGGTGTTACCGATGAGTTCTGGACGCCGGGGCAGGACAGCAGCGAATGGCACGAGGTGATGGTGGAAATCAGCGGCCCGCTGGTGCTTGACTGGCAAGTGCTGTTCGACCGCCAATGGATCGCCAACCGCCATCGCCGGGCCTGGAAACCTTCGGCGCATGTCGGCCTCCCACGCTTGCCCAAGGTCCCGGACATGGGCGAGGGCATGGGTCGCGTGGCCTACGCCGATGCGCGCCAGCATCGCGACATTCTGCAGTCGCTGTTCCGCGCCTTGAACAGCGGGCAAAAGCGCATCTGGATGGCCACCCCGTATTTCCTGCCGACCTGGAAAATCCGCCGCTCGCTGCGCAAGGCTGCTGCCCGGGGTGTCGACGTCCGGCTATTGCTGACCGGGCCGCGCACCGATCACCCCTCGGTGCGTTACGCCGGCCATCGCTACTACCCGCGCCTGCTCAAGGCCGGGGTGCAGATCTTTGAATACCAGCCGTGCTTCCTGCACCTGAAAATGGTGCTGGTGGACGAGTGGGTGAGCATCGGTTCGTGCAACTTCGATCACTGGAACCTGCGCTTCAATCTGGAGGCGAATCTGGAGGCACTGGATCCGTCGTTGACGGCAGCGGTGGTGCAGAGTTTCGAGAAGGACTTCGGCCTGAGTCAGCAGGTCAGTCTGGAGGAGTGGCGGCGCCGGCCGTTGTGGCGGCGGGTGAAGCAGCGGGTTTGGGGCTGGGTGGATCGGTTGGTGGTCAATATCCTCGACAGACGCGGTTAACGCCAATTTCGAAACCAGTGGATTCCAATGTGGGAGGGGGCTTGCTCCCGAAGGCGGCATGTCATTCAGCATTTTTTTAGCTGATACAGCGCATTCGGGAGCAAGCCCCCTCCCACAAAGGCCCCTCTCACACGGGCATTGGTTACTGAATAATTACAGCAACTCAAAGCTCTGCTGTGTCACATCCTGCGAATCCAGGCCGATCTGCACATTGAACTTGCCAGGCTCCGCCGCGTACTTGAGCTGGGCGTTGTAGAACTTCAGGTCATCCTCGGTGATGGTGAAGTGCACGACTTTCTGTTCGCCGGCCTTGAGCATGATTTTCTGGAAGTTCTTCAGTTCCTTCACCGGACGGATCATTGAGCCGGTGACGTCCTGGATGTACAGCTGCACCACGGTTTCGCCGTCACGTTTACCGGTGTTTTTCAGGGTGACACTGGCGTCGAGCTTGCCGGTGGCGTTCAGCGTGGTCGACGACAACGCCATGTCGCTCAACGTGAACTGGGTGTAGCTCAGGCCATAACCGAACGGGAACAGGGGACCGGTGGTGTCATCGAAATACTGCGAGGTGTAGTTGCCCGGTTTGCCCGGCGTGAACGGCCGGCCAATGCTCAGGTGGTTGTAGTAGGTCGGGATCTGGCCCACGGAGCGCGGGAAGGTCACCGGCAGTTTGCCCGACGGGTTGTAGTCGCCGAACAGCACGTCGGCGATGGCGTTGCCACCCTCGGTGCCGCTGAACCAGGTTTCCAGAATTGCGTCAGCCGACTGGTTCTCTTCGAGAATGGTCAGCGGACGGCCGTTCATCAACACCAGCACCAGTGGCTTGCCGGTGGCTTTCAGGGCACGAATCAGCTCGCGCTGGTTTTCCGGGATGTTCAGGTCGGTGCGGCTGGAGGATTCGTGGGACATGCCACGGGACTCGCCCACAGCGGCGACGATCACATCGGCGTCCTTGGCCGCTTTCACCGCTTCGTCGATCAACACGTTGGCCGGGCGCGGGTCATCGACCACTTCCGGAGCGTCGAAGTTGAGGAAGTTCAGGTAATCGAGGATCTTCTTGTCGCTGGTGATATTGGCGCCACGGGCGTAGATCAGGTTGGCCTTGTCGCCGATCACCGAGCTCATGCCG
Organism: Pseudomonas sp. JQ36; assembly: GCF_053851495.1. Classification (NCBI taxonomy): domain Bacteria; kingdom Pseudomonadati; phylum Pseudomonadota; class Gammaproteobacteria; order Pseudomonadales; family Pseudomonadaceae; genus Pseudomonas; species Pseudomonas sp. JQ36. The sequence continues at coordinate 208,161 of NZ_CM132642.1, forward strand.
TCGAACAGGGTCACCGATTGCGCCGGCTTACCGGCGGCGGCCCAACTGCCCATCATGTCGATGGGGGCCTTGGCCAATGGGCCGACCAGCATGACTTTCGCGTCTTTCTTCAGCGGCAGGGTTTCGTTCTGGTTCTTCAGCAACACCATGCTGCGACGTGCCACGTCACGGGCTTCGGCGCGGTGCAGGCGGCTTTCGGCGTAGGTGTCGGCCGGATCATCCTCGGCCTTGCCGATACGCAGGTATGGGTCCTTGAACAGGCCCATGTCGTACTTGGCGGCGAGCACTTCGCGCACCGCATTGTCGATGTCTTTCTGCTCGATCTCGCCGGACTTGAGCAGCCCCGGCAGCTCTTTGCCGTACAGGGTGTCGTTCATGCTCATGTCGATGCCGGCCTTGATCGCCAGCTTCGCCGCTTCACGACCGTCACGGGCGACGCCGTGTTTGATCAGCTCGAAGATCGCCCCGTGGTCGCTGACGGCCAGGCCTTTGAAGCCCCAGTCCTTGCGCAGCAGATCGTTCATCAGCCAGGTGTTGGCCGTGGCCGGAATGCCGTTGATCGAGTTCAACGCCACCATCACCCCGCCTGCACCGGCGTCGATCGCCGCACGGTAAGGTGGCAGGTAGTCCTGGTACATCTTCACCGGGCTCATGTCGACGGTGTTGTAGTCGCGCCCGCCCTCGACCGCACCATACAGGGCGAAGTGTTTGACGCTGGCCATGATGCTGTCGGCCGTGCTCGGCGTGTCGCCCTGGTAGGCCTTGACCATCACTTTGGCGATGCGCGAGGTCAGGTAGGTGTCTTCACCGAACCCTTCGGAGCTGCGGCCCCAGCGCGGATCGCGGGAAATGTCGACCATTGGCGCGAAGGTGATGTCGAGGCTGTCGGCCGCAGCTTCTTTGGCGGCAACGCGCCCGGACTGACCGATGGCGTCCATGTCCCAGCTCGACGCCAGGGCCAGCGGAATCGGGAAAATCGTACGGTGACCGTGGATCACGTCGTACGCAAAAAACATCGGAATCTTCAGGCGACTGCGCATCGCCGCATCCTGCATCGGACGGTTTTCCGGGCGGGTGATCGAGTTGAACGTACCGCCGATATTGCCGGCGGCGATCTCTTTGCGGATCAACTCGCGAGGCATTTCCGGGCCGATGCTGATCAGGCGCAACTGGCCGATCTTTTCATCGAGGGTCATTTGCTTCATCAGATTGCTGATGAACGCGTCCTTGTTTTCCAGGGGTACCGGGGTCGTGGCGGCCAATACTTGATGACTGGCCAGGCTGACGAACAGGCCCAGCAAACACAGCTTCTTCATGAATATTTTTCTCAAGGGCCCAAGCGGCAATGCAATGCCGGCCAGCCAAAAGTTAGGGAGCGACTATTGTTGTTCGGGTGCAGGTTCAAAATGACCGAGCCAAAAACGCCCGCCGACCGTCGGCAGCGTTTGCGCAGGGCCTCTTTTTAGCCCATCGGCCCGTTGCAATCCAGTGGCGCGGCCGATTATGCCCCAACCGCCGATGCAGAAGGTTTCACGGTCGGTTTTTTATGAAATATGCCAGGGAGCATCACTTTGATGAATGTCAGTCCGATCAACCGTTCGCGTTTACAGGTCGCCACGTTACTGGTGCTTGCCACCTTGTTGACCGCATGCGGCATCAACAATATCCCCACTCTCGACGAACAGGCCAAGGCGGCCTGGGGCCAGGTCCAGAACCAGTACCAGCGCCGTGCCGACCTGATCCCCAATCTGGTGGAAACCGTCCGAGGCTACGCCAGGCACGAGGAGGCGACCCTGACCGCAGTGGTCGAGGCGCGGGCCAAGGCGACGTCGATCCAGGTCGATGCCAGCACCCTCGACAACCCGGAAAAACTCAAGCAGTTCCAGCAGGCCCAGGATCAGTTGAGCGGTGCGCTCAGCCGTTTGATGGTGGTGTCCGAGCGCTACCCGGACCTGAAAGCCAACCAGAACTTCCTCGCGTTGCAATCGCAGCTCGAAGGCACGGAAAACCGGATTGCCGTGGCGCGGCGCGATTTCATTCTGGCGGTGCAGAAGTACAACACCGAGATCCGCACCTTTCCCGGGCGCCTCTGGCACAGCGTGATGTACAGCGATCTGCCGATTCGCGAAACCTTCGAAGCCACCACCCCCGGCGCGGAAAAGGCCCCGGAAGTGAAGTTCTGATTCGAGGTTGCCCATGCGTGTGTTGAAGATAGGCCTGGTGCTGATGCTGTGGCTGTTCGCCCTCAGCGCCCGGGCCGAGTTGACGTTCCCGGCGCTGAGCGGGCGGGTGGTGGACGAGGCGCAGATGATCGAGCCCTCGGTGCGAGCCCAGTTGAGCCAGCAATTGCACGCGCATGAACAGGCGACCGGCGAGCAACTGGTGGTGGTCACGGTGCCTGATCTGCAGGGCACCACCATCGAGGATTACGGCGTGCAACTGGGCCGGCACTGGGGCATCGGTCAGAAGGACAAGAACAACGGCGCGATGCTGATCGTTGCCCGTGACGAGCGCAAACTGCGCATCGAAGTCGGCTATGGCCTGGAGGATCGGCTGACCGATGCGCAGAGTTCGGTGATCATCCATCAAGTGATCACCCCCGCGTTCAAGGCCGGCAATTTCAGCAAGGGCATCAGCGACGGTGTGGCGGCGATGCTGGTGGTGCTCGGCGGCAATCCGCTGGACGAGCCATCGACGGTGTACGAGTCGAGCGGTGATCCGCAGAGCGATTTTGTCTCGCGGCATCCGCTGTTGTTCGTTTTTCTGGTGGTGTTGTTCATCCTGACCGTGTTTGTCTGCCAGATGCTCGGTATCCTTCCCGCCGGCCGTGGTGGCTCCGGAGGCGGGGGCGGTTTCGGCGGCGGTGGATTTGGCGGCGGCGGTGGCGGCGGGGGCTTCAGCGGCGGCGGGGGCAGTTTCGGCGGCGGCGGTTCGTCCGGCGGCTGGTGAACACACAACAATAATGATCAGGCACTTTTCGACATGGCATTACTGACTGAACACGAACAACGCAAAGTCGCCGAGGCGATCGCCCGGGTCGAGCGCGATACCGACGCCGAACTGGTGACCGTGCTGGCGGCCCGCGCCGATGACTACGCGTACATTCCGCTGCTGTGGGCCAGTCTGCTGGCGCTGCTGGTGCCGGGCATCGTCCATTACCTGACCGGCTGGCTGACGATGCACAGCCTGTTGCTGGTGCAATGGGGCCTGTTCATCGTCCTGTGCCTGCTGTTTCGCCTGCCGAAAATCACCACTCATCTGATCCCGCGTCGGGTGCGTCACTGGCGTGCATCGAACCTGGCGCGACGGCAGTTTCTCGAACAGAACCTGCACCACACCGTCGGCAGCACCGGGATGCTGATCTTTGTCTGCGAGGCCGAGCGCTACGTGGAAATTCTGGTGGACGAAGGGATTTCCCGCCGGCTGGATAACAAGAGCTGGGACGCGATCGTCGCCGCGTTCACCGAGCAGGTGCGGCAGGGGCGCACGCTCGAGGGGTTTGTCACCTGCATCGAGGCCTGTGGAGAACTGCTCAAGGTGCACGTGCCGGTGACGCAGGTGAGGAATGAATTGCCGAATCGGTTGATTGTGTTGGGCTGAGTCTTGGCGCGGTTCTCCCCGGTCCCGCTGAACAAAGCCTGTCTGATACATATGGCCGCATTACGCCGAGCCAGTGTGGGAGCGGGCTTGCTCGCGAATACGGTCTGACATTCACCATTGATGTCGCCTGATACGCCGCCTTCGCGAGCAAGCCCGCTCCCACAGGGGCCAGGCAGTACGCTGAGTTCTGATGCCGTTGGGTAAATAAGAGCGTGTCCCCAAGCGCCATCCCCCCTAAAATACCCGCCATTCCCGATTTCGCCCGTCCGAGGCCGCTTTTCCATGTCCGTTACTGCCCCCTCCCTCAAGCCAGCGCCCGATCATCACGCCCAGTTCATCGAATTGCTGCAAACCAGCCTCGAGCAGAACGGCTTCATCAAGCTGGTACTGGCCAAGTACGTGGGCGACGAGGCGGAGCTGCAGCGGATCATCATCAAAGCGGTGACGGTCAAGGCGCAGCCCAACCTGTCTTTCGTTTATCGCTACAAGACCCGCGACATCACCAAGAACCTGCCGCTGAGCGAAGGCGTGGCGGTGATTGCCGAGCTGTTGCCGGCCGCGTTCAAGAATGCGCATCTGCTGACCGTGACCGACGAAGCCCAGCTCGAATACAGCAAAAAGGGCAAGAGTTCACTGTTCAAGAGCAAACCTCAGCAATTGCGTGAAGCGCCATCCGCTGAGCACAACCGTGAGAAAAACCGTTTTCTGGACTTGAGCCGACCGTTCCTCAAGGATCTGGGCGTGACCAACGTGCAGCATGAGCTGATCCCGGCGATGTCGCGCAAGTGGAAGCAGATCAACAAGTTCATCGAAGTCTTCAGCCACGCGCTGACCTCGTCACCGCTGGCGCTGGACAAACCGGTGCGGGTGGCGGATTTCGGTTCGGGCAAGGGCTACCTGACGTTCGCCATCCACGATTACCTGCGCAACACGCTCAAGGCCGAAGGCGAGGTCACCGGCGTCGAGCTGCGCGAAGAGATGGTCAACCTGTGCAACGCCGCCGCGGCGAAGTTGGAGCACCCGGGCCTGGTGTTCAAGTGCGGTGACGTGCGCAGCGTGGCGCCGAGTGAACTGGACGTGATGATCGCCCTGCACGCCTGTGACATCGCCACCGACTACGCGATCCACACCGGCATCCGTTCCGGCGCGTCGATCATCATGTGCTCGCCGTGCTGCCACAAACAGATCCGCCTGCAGATCCAGAGCCCGGCGCTGCTCAAGCCGATGCTGCAATACGGTCTGCACCTGGGCCAACAGGCCGAAATGGTCACCGACAGCCTGCGCGCGCTGTTCCTCGAAGCCTGCGGTTACGAGACCAAAGTGTTCGAATTCATCTCGCTGGAACACACCAACAAGAACAAGATGATTCTCGCGGTGAAACGCGCCGAGCCGGTGGACCCGACTCAGTTGCTGGTGAAGATTCAGGAACTCAAGGACTTCTACAACATCAGCGAGCACTGTCTGGAAACCCTGCTGCGTTCGGATGGCTACCTCTGATCCTGTGGGAGCGGGCTTGCTCGCGAAGGCGTTGTGTCAGTCACCATTGCCGTTGATTGAGAAACTGCTTTCGCGAGCAAGCCCGCTCCCACATTGGATTGCACGACGGTCTTGCGCCCGAGCATCACCGTCGCGATCACCCCGCAGGCAAACACCCAGGTGATCGGTTCGACATGTTCGCCAAAGAACAGCGCCGAAAACGCGATGGTGAAGAAGATCTGCAGCAACTGGATTTGACTGACCCGCGCGATCCCGCCCATCGCCAGTCCGGCGTACCAGGCGAAGAAGCCGAGAAACTGCGAGAACAGCGCCACGTAGCCGAACGCCCACCAGGCCTTGGCTGACACAGTGCCTTGATGCTGCAGCGCCAGGTACAACACCGGGCCGATCAGCAGTGGCGTCGACAGCACCAGCGCCCAGCAGATCACCTGCCAGCCGCCCATTTCCCTGGCCAACCGGCCACCCTCGGCATAACCCAGACCGCCGACGGCAATCGCGCCGAGCATCAACAAGTCACCGGCCTGAATGCTGCCGGCACCGGTGTACAACGCGTAGCCGAGCACCAACGCACTGCCCAGCGCGGCGCAGGCCCAGAAGGCTTTCGAAGGACGCTCGTGGGACAGCCACGCCGCATACAGCGCCACGCACAGCGGCTGCAAACCGTTGACCAGCGCGCCGTGGGACGCCGGCAAGGTCTGCATGGCCCACGCCGACAGCACCGGAAACCCGAGAATCACCCCGGCGATCACCAGGCTCAGGCCTTTGATCTGCTGCCAGCTCGGCCACTTCTCGCGTCGCCATAACAACAACGCTGCCGCGGGAATCGCCGCGAACAGCGCGCGGCCGAGGCCGTTGAGCAGCGGATGCAGTTCCTGCACCACAATCCGGGTGAAGGGCAGGGTCAGGCTGAAAATCACAACCCCGAGCAGGCCGAGGGCCATGCCGGTGTTTTCGCGCGAGGACATGATGGGGGACCAGAATAGAAGGTGGCAGGGGATTGCCTTAATCAAGCCATAAACCGGGGCGCTCGGGCTGGTACAGCCAGGCACAGAGTTATCCATACAGTTGGATCCCCTGTGGCGAGGGAGCTTGCTCCCGCTGGGCTGCGAAGCGGCCCCCGCTTTTTTCAGGAAAACTGTGCAAACAGGTTTTGCGCCTGCTGCGCAGTCGAGCGGGAGCAAGCTCCCTCGCCACAAAGGCGGGGAGGCGTAGTAGCCGGTTGTTACCCGCCCCAACGGATAAGGTCTACCTTGAATACTCCTGCAAGCCCATTCCCAGAGGAGTCCTCCCCATGGCCGCGAAAAAAATCCTGATGCTGGTCGGCGATTACGTCGAAGACTACGAAGTGATGGTGCCGTTCCAGGCCCTGCAGATGGTCGGTCACACCGTGCACGCCGTGTGCCCGGACAAAGTTGCGGGCAAGACCGTGCGCACCGCGATCCATGACTTCGAAGGCGACCAGACTTACAGCGAGAAACCCGGTCACCTGTTCGCCCTCAATTTCGACTTTGCCAAGGTCGCCGAGGCCGATTACGACGCGCTGCTGATCCCCGGCGGTCGTGCGCCGGAATACCTGCGCCTGAACGAGAAAGTTCTGGAGCTGGTGCGCGCCTTCGACAAGGCCGGCAAGCCGATTGCTGCGGTCTGCCACGGTGCGCAATTGCTGGCAGCGGCCGGCGTTCTCGAAGGTCGCGAGTGCAGCGCCTATCCGGCCTGCGCTCCGGAAGTGCGCCTGGCCGGTGGCACGTTCATCGATATCCCGGTGACCGACGGCCACGTTCAGGGCAATCTGGCGACTGCGCCAGCATGGCCGGCGCATCCGAACTGGCTGGCCGGTTTCCTCGGTCTGCTTGGCACCAAAATCACCCTGTAACGAGGATTCGCCGATGTGCGAGCTCTACGTCAAGGCCGACCCGATTCTCTACGAGTCCCGCTCGCGCTCGCTGCGCATCTGCGGCGTGGTGACGACCCTGCGCCTGGAAAACCAGTTCTGGGACATCCTCAGCGAAATCGCCGAAGTCGATGGCATGACCACCAACCAGTTGATCGCCAAGCTGTATGAAGAGGTGATGGATTATCGCGGGGAGGTGGTGAATTTTGCTTCGTTCCTGCGGGTGAGTTGCACGCGGTATCTGAGTCAGCGACGGGTGAGTGCGCCGGAATTGTCGGTGGTGCGGGCCGGGGTGAAATAGCCGATTGTGAGTCGACCCCTTCGCGAGCAAGCCCGCTCCCACAGGTTTCCAAGGTGCTCAAAAATTTTGTGAGCACTGGAGATCTACTGTGGGAGCGGGCTTGCTCGCGAATAGGCCACTACAGGCGACAGAAGTCTCGGGCTGGTCTTTACTCTGAAGCGCAAAACCTCTCAACCGCCAAGGAGAAACGCGCATGTCCGGATGGTACGAAGTGAGCAAAAGCAGCAACGGCCAGTTCAGGTTTGTGCTGAAGGCCGCCAACGCCGAAACCATTCTCACCAGCGAGCTCTACACCACCCGCGCGGCTGCCGACAACGGCATTGCTTCGGTGCAGAGCAACAGCCCGCTGGATGAACGCTACGAGAAGAAGACCACCAAGGATGGCCATCCTTACTTCAACCTCAAGGCCGCCAACCACCAGATCATCGGCAGCAGCGAGTCGTACTCCAACGACGCCGCGTGTGCCAAAGGTATCGCCAGCGTCAAGGCCAATGGGCCGAGCAAAGTGATCAAGGACAAGACCTTGCCGGTGCTCTGAAGAACACTTAAGAGCAAAAATGTGGGAGCGGGCTTGCTCGCGAAAGCGGTGGATCAGTCACTGGAGATGTCGACTGACACGACGCCTTCGCGAGCAAGCCCGCTCCCACATGGGGTTGTGTGTGTTAGCGCAGGGTGTTGAGGATTGCTTTTAGCTGAGCTTGCCCAGCTTCGCTCAACGGAAACACCGGCAAGCGCGGATCACCAACCTCCAGCCCCGTCTCGCGCAATCCGGCCTTGATCGTCGCCGGCAAACCGCCCTTGAGGATGAAGTCCAGCAGCGGCAACTGGCGGTAGAACAGCTCGCGTGCCCGCTCCAGATCACCGGCCAGCGAAGCCGCGTACAAATCCAGATTCAGTTGCGGGATCAGGTTCGGCGCAGCGGTGCACCAACCCTTGGCCCCGGCGGCGAAAGCCTCCAGTGCCAGCGGATTGCAGCCGTTGTAGAACGGCACCTGACCGTCGCCGAGCAATTGCAGCTTGTGCATGCGCTGAATGTCGCCGGTGCTCTCCTTGACCATGGTCACGTTTCCCACGCCATTGACGATGCGCAGAATCAGCTCCACCGACATGTCGGTGCCGCTGGTGGCCGGGTTGTTGTAAAGCATGATCGGCACGCCGATGCTGTCGCCGATGGCGCGGTAGTGCGCGAGGATTTCCGCTTCAGTCAGCTTCCAGTAAGACGCCGGCAGCACCATCACCACGTCGGCGCCATGGGCTTCGGCGAAGCGTGCGCGACGCACGGCTTTGGCGGTGGTCAGGTCGGACACGCTGACGATGGTCGGCACCCGTTTCGCCACGTGCTTGATGCTGAACTCGGCGACCTGATCCCACTCGGCGTCGCTGAGGTAAGCGCCTTCGCCGGTGCTGCCCAGCGGGGCGATGGCGTGGACGCCGCTGTCGATCAGGCGATCAATGGATTTGCCGAGGGCCGGTAGATCGAGACCTTCGCCGTTGGCGCCGAACGGGGTGATGGTGTAGCCGATGATGCCGTGAATGTTGGACATGATGAGTCTCCGGGAAAAGCTGAAATCAGTTCAGGCAATCGGCGTGTTGGCGCAGGTTCTGCCGGGCGTAGTAGTTGAAAGCGGCGGCGTGGCGTTTGGGTTTCGACACCCAGTCGTGGGCCTCGCGACCCAGCGCCGGAATGATCGGTTTGATCGTACCGGCGGCCATTGCCAGCAGTTGCAGTTTGGCGGCGCGCTCGATCAGTTGGGCGATGACACAGGCCTCTTCGATTGTGCTGCCGGTCGACAGCTGACCGTGGTGCGACAGGAGGATCGCGCGCTTGTCGCCCAGCGCTCCGGCGATCAGTTCGCCTTCTTCGTTGCCCACTGGCACGCCCGGCCAGCCTTCGAGAAATGCGCAGTCGTCGTACAGCGGGCACAGATCCATGTGGGAAATCTGCAGCGGCACTTCCAGCATCGACAGCGCGGCAATGTGCGTCGGGTGGGTGTGGATGATGCAGTTCACGTCAGGCCGGGCGCGGTAGACCCAGCTGTGGAAACGGTTGGCCGGGTTGGCCATGCCGTGGCCTTCGAGCACTTCCAGGTCTTCGTTGACCAGCAGCAGATTACTCGCGGTGATTTCATCAAAACCCAGGCCCAGTTGTTGAGTGTAATAGGTCCCCGGTTGTGGGCCGCGAGCGGTGATTTGTCCGGCCAGACCGGAGTCGTGACCGTTCTCGAACAGGATCCGGCAGGTCAGCGCCAGCTTTTGCCGGTCAGTCCACGTATTATCCGCCAGGGTGTTTTGCATCTGGGTCAGCGCTTGCTTGACCAGTTGCTCTTTGGGTAGTGCTAATGTCTTGGCCATGTCGGTGTCCTTTGGGTAATTGCAAATGACACGAAAGAGCCTATATGACACAAAGTGTCATAAGCAATCATCAATCGTCGTTTCCTTGATGGAATAACTGCTGCGCATGTCTATCCGTTTGAAATTGTTGAGAAAAAAACTTGGCGTAACGCTTGAGGCACTGGCCGAAAAATCCGGCATGACCAAGAGTTATCTGTCGAAAGTCGAGCGTGGGCTGAACACCCCGTCGATCGCTGCCGCGCTGAAACTGGCGAAGGCGCTGAATGTGAAGGTCGAGGAATTGTTCTCCGAAGACAACGTCAGCCTCGACAGCTACAGCCTGGTGCGCAGCCACGAACGCCAGTCACTGGCGGCCAACGATCAGAGCCCGGGGTATGCGGTGCTGGCGCATCAGGTCAGCGAGCGCAACCTCCTGCCGTTCATCATCTACCCGCCGAGCGAGTTCACCGACAAGACCTTCAAGGAGCACTTGGGCGAGGAGTTTCTGTTCGTCCACGAAGGGCAGGTGGAAGTGGATTTCATGAATGAGCGGGTGCTGCTGGAACGTGGCGATGCGCTGCATTTCAACGCGCAGAAGCCGCACCGGATCAGGTCGGTGGGCGAGGTGCAGGCGCAGTTGCTGGTGGTGGTGCACAGCTCGGAAGAATGAGCCGCCAGAAAAAGCTTCGCGAGCAAGCCCGCTCCCACATTTAGAATGCATACCCCCTGTGGGAGCGGGCTTGCTCGCGAAGGCGTCAGTCCGGTTTACATCAAACCTCGACCGGCACCGAAAGCTTCGGATTCCCCAACGCATGCGTCTTCGCATCAAAAAACCGCAACTCAATCCCGGTGCCCTCGAACACCTTGGCGTAATGGCGTTTCTGATGCTGAATGAACGCCGCACTGCGCGGATAAATCGAGATCGCCACACTCGCCGGTTTCGCCAGGCGCAGTGCCCTCACGATGTGCGCATCCTGCTCGCCCAGCGCATGACCGAAGATGCACAGGTTCTGCGCGTGCCCCAATAACTGCTCGTAGCAGAACGACAGATAATCCGAGCTGCGAATAGTCTTGAGCTTGTCCGCGCTCGGCCCTTCGTTGACGAACAGCGGCACGTCGTCCAGCGTCTTGATCGTGTTGTTGATCGCGAAGCTGCCGAGCAGGGTGCCCTCGGTCGAGGTCAGTTTGCGCGCGGTGCCGTCCTGATTGCGCACCAGGTGCAAACCGCCGTGCAGATACAGCAGACGCGGTTTGGCGCTGGTGCTGTCGCTCAGATCAAAACTGGCGTCGGGGCCGTTGAACAGGTCGTCGATGGCCTCACTGCGGTGCTGGATCGCCCAGTAGTTGAGCAGGTCGTAATTGGTGGTGAACACCGTGTGATACCGCGCCAGTTCTTGGTTGAGCGTGGCCAAGGTCGAGGCCTGCACCAGGCGCCACGGGATATGCACGGCGTGCACGGTGTTGATCAGCGCTTCCTTGATCGCATAGTAGCGATTGCGCGGTGCGGCCGAGCTGACGGCCAACGCTTTGTTGACCCGGCTGGTGGTTTTCAACGCACCGAGCACCTGCTCGAAGCTGCGCGTCTGCATCGCGTCGAACACGCTCAGCTCCGATGGGCTCAGCGGTTTTTCTTCCACGGTGCGCGCGTTTTCGAACAGCGAGTCGTAGCCGAAATCGTCCCACACCGCGCGGCTGGCGCCATTGCCCACCAGCAGACTGTTGAAGTCGGCGGTGGCGCGCAGGGCGCTCCAGTCTTCGAGGGTGGCATCGACATCCAGAAAATCGGTCATTGCGTGGGCAGTCTCAAAACAAAGGGCGGATGGACGGCGACTTTATCACGAGCGGGCATTGCGCCAGATCAACATCGGTGGTGACCGATCGGTCGATCCTGTGCACATCCGCCGTATCGGAGCAGTCGATTCGGCCCCAGTCAGGAGACGCGCATGAGCAGCACCTTTTTCATTCCGGCGGTAAACATCATGGGCAACGGATGCCTCGACGAGGCCATGGTTGCGATCCGCAACTACGGCTTTCGCAAGGCGCTGATCGTCACCGACGCGGGGCTGGCCAAGGCTGGCGTGGCGACCATGCTCGCCGAGAAACTGGCGATGCAGGACATCGATTCGGTGATCTTCGATGGCGCCAAACCCAACCCGAGCATTGCCAATGTCGAGTCCGGGCTGGGGCTGCTCAAGGAAAGTCGTTGCGATTTCGTGGTGTCGCTGGGCGGCGGTTCGCCCCATGACTGCGCCAAGGGCATTGCCCTGTGTGCGACCAACGGCGGGCAGATCCGCGACTACGAAGGCGTCGATCAATCGAGCAAGCCGCAGCTGCCGCTGATCGCCATCAACACCACCGCCGGCACTGCCAGCGAGATGACCCGTTTCTGCATCATCACCGACGAATCGCGCCACGTGAAAATGGCCATCGTTGATCGTAACGTCACGCCGCTGCTGTCGGTCAACGACCCGGCGCTGATGGTTGCCATGCCGAAAAGCCTGACCGCAGCCACCGGCATGGATGCGTTGACCCACGCCATCGAGGCCTACGTATCAACTGCGGCCAACCCGATCACCGATGCCTGCGCACTGAAGGCCATGACCCTGATCAGCAACAACCTGCGCCTGGCCGTGCGGGACGGCAGCGATCTCGCCGCGCGGGAGAACATGGCCTACGCGCAATTCCTCGCCGGCATGGCGTTCAACAACGCCTCGCTCGGCTACGTGCACGCGATGGCCCACCAGTTGGGCGGTTTCTACGATTTGCCCCATGGCGTGTGCAACGCCGTGCTGCTGCCGCATGTGCAGACCTTCAACGCGCTGGTCTGCGCCGAACGCCTGACTGACGTCGCCCATGCGATGGGTGCGGACATCCGTGGTTTCAGCCCGGAGGAGGGCGCTCAGGCGGCGATCAACGCGATCCGTTGCCTGGCCAGGGACGTCGATATTCCCGGCGGCCTGCGTGAACTCGGCGCCAAGCTCAGCGATATTCCAGTGCTCGCCACCAACGCGTTGAAAGACGCGTGCGGCCTGACCAACCCACGGGCGGCGGATCAGCGGCAGATCGAGGAGATTTTCCGTAACGCTTTTTAAGGGCTGACGCGCGTCGGCGTGAATCTCACACAGAGCATTGCGCCGACAGCAAGCAAACTGCATAACAGTGCCAGCGGCCACGCCGAAGGGCTGGCGACAAGACTGGCAATCGCGCCGATCATTGCCGCCATCAGTTGATGAATAAATCCGCTCAACGCCATTGCGTAAGCACCCGCAATCGGTGCGCCATCGTTGGCACGGGACAGGCTGATCGGGTAGTTCAGCGATTGTCCGAACACCGCTACGCAATAGGGCAGCCACAGCATCAGCGCGACGGAACTGGCTGTCAGACTGCCCAGCAGCATCACTCCGCACCCCGCCATCACCAGCACCACGCCCAACGTCATCAACCGGTGTTGACCCGTGCGCAGAACGAAGCGATTGACCACCAGTGCCCCGAGAAAGTATGCCGCACTGATCGGCCAGCCGAGCAGACCATAATCCACCGTAGACCAATTGAACGGTCCTTGCAGGATCAGTGGCGCAGCCGTGTTGAAGGCGATGATCACCCCGTAGCCGAGGCCTCCGGCCAGTGCCGGCAACAGGAACGCGCGATGAATCAGGATGCGCCGGTAAATCATCCATGCCGAAGCATTGGTTTGCGCCTCCTCCAATGTCGCAAAATTGACCCGGGATACGATCATGGCCATCAGCAGGCACGTGATGCCGAGCAAGTAGAAGATTGCCTGCCAGCCCAGCGTGACCTGGATGATCGAACCCAGGTACTGGCCGATGCCTAGAGCCACCACGAACGAAATCGAAATCCATGACAATGCCTTGGCCAGCAGGTCGCCGCGAAAACTGTCGCGAATCAGCACCCGTGCCATCACCGAAATCCCGCTGGCGCCGACGCCCTGAATCAGGCGCAGTAACAGGAACGACTCCAGCGTCGAACCCAGCGGCAACGCCAGGTTCGCCACGCCATACAGCCCCAATGCTGCGAGTAACACAGGTTTGCGCCCGATACGCTGGGCCAGTGATCCCCAAAGCAGCATTGGCAGCGCCATGCCGACCAGATAAATCGATAAACCCCACGCCACTTGCGCAGGCCCCGCATGCAGATCGCCGGCAATCTCCGGCAGCGCTGGAAGGTAAATACTCATGCCCAACTGAGCGAGGAACACCGTGCAGCAGGTGATAAGAAGGGTGGCGCTGGCGTTCATCTATCGTCCCTGGCTCAAATGTCGAAATCGACGCGGTGTGTGCGCAACAATTCGCTGACTACATCGCAGAAACGTCGGATCAGCGACGGCTCCATATCAGCACGCAAGGTTACCCGAATGGCCGCTTTACCTTGGGCAACTACCGGGAAAAATACTGCGCTGGTGAAAAAGCCTTGCTCGGCCAGCTCGCTGGCGATGCGATTGGCCAGATCCGCCTGGCCGCAGTCGATCAAGCGGATTGCCATCGCGCTGTGGCATTGCTCTGTACTGATCAAACTGTCGAAGAGGCGGATATTAGCCTGGAGGCGGGCCTGCAGAGCGGCGAATTCGGCGGTGTAATGTAGACGAATTGACGCTCGTCCGGCGCCGATTGCCGCACAGTTGAGACTTTGTGACCAATTGCTCGGGCCGCCATAACGCTGGATGATTTTTTTCTGGCGCTGGTTGCCAAGCATCACCAGTCCACCACTGGCGCCAAATGACTTGGCCAGCGACGCGACGATCACGCAGTCATCTTCCAGCGTCTGGATTCTCGGGCGTATCAGACCGACGCCGTTATGGCCCACGGCTGACAACGCGTGTGAATCATCCAGATAAAGAAACAGCCCGTAACGATCCTTGAGGTACAGCAGGCCTTCCATGTTGGACACACCGCCCATGCTGTAGGCGCCATCGCCAATATAGGCCACACGACCATATTGCTGGCAGATCTTTTCTAGAAAATTCATATCGTTGTGTGGACAGGTCATCACACGGGTTTCGTCGGCGCATGCAGCTTTCAAGTGATTCATCGAGTAATGCGCCTGACGGTCAAAGACCATCACTGGCGGGCGATTCTCGGTTAATACACCGCTGGCCAGCAGTGGCAAGATCCCCGCACTTGCAGCGCTGCAGGACAGGGTCGTCAGGCACACTGCATCGAACAACTGCGAAAGCTCGGTTTCGTATTTTTCGAGAATCCCCAGCTTGCAGCGATTTTTCGAGTTGGCGATGCGCAAGGTGCCGGTTTCCTGCAGTGCGGCGATTGCACCTTCGAGCAAGGCAGGGTGGTGATCAAGGCCAAGGTAGGACGTGGTACAGAAGTGTTGTAACTCTCGTCCGTATTGATCGAGCAGGTGGTTGGAACCCATGACCTCGACATTGAGCCCGGCGACTTTGCCGAGCTCGGCGTTTTCCCAGTCCTGGTTTGCCAGGGCGATAACTTTTCGATAGTTGGAATAAAGGTTTGGTGCTTGCTGTGTATGGTTCATCGGGGCATCCCTTGAGCGTGGCAATCCGTGGGTCGTTGCAATTTGTGTGTATTGCCAGACTTTACGGAACACGACTTCGGGCCTGAATCAGACACTTCCTGCAATACTGAGCGGAATTGGATATTTGCTTGTAGGGCGATGTTCTGATGCGGTGTCGGGCGCCTCCGAATCCTACCCGGCAGGTGCCAGATTCCTGCTCGCCGCCCCACCAAACTGAATCAACACCACCCCGCCAATCAGCAACAACGCGCCCAACACCCGCGACATCGACAGCTGTTTTTCCACCAGCCCGAACAACCCGAAGTGATCGAGCAGCATCGAAGCAATCACCTGCCCGGCCAACGCCAGCGCAACAAACCCCGAAGCGCCGAGCTTCGGCAGCAACATCACCGCCAGCGCCACAAAACACACGCCGAACGCACCGCCAGCCCACATCCATAGCGGTACCCTGCTGATTATTCCGAGCGACGGCAGCGGCAGGCGCAACGTCAGAATCACCGGTAACAGCACCAAAACACTCACCAGCAACGAGGCCAAGGTTGCCCATAGCGGATGGCCGAGGCCCCGCGCCAGATTGCTGTTGATCGCACTTTGAAACGGCACCACTGCCCCGGCAAACGCGGCCAACAGCAACAAACCGGTCCACTGCAACGTACTCATGATCACTCTCCAACAGGTTTTGCTGGACTCTAAGGTATTCGTCGCACAGATTTAAATTCCGTTTTGTCATCCAGAACATGCACAAGATGAATGACCTGCGCCGTATCGATCTCAACCTGCTGGTGGTCCTCGACGCCTTGCTCTGCGAGCAACACGTCACTCGCGCCGCCGAGCGGCTACACCTTAGTCAACCGGCGGTCAGCCATGCGCTGGCGCGTCTGCGCGACTTGCTCGGCGATCCGCTGCTGGTGCGCGCCGGTTCGACGCTGGTGCCCACGGCGCGGGCGTTGGAACTGGTTGCGCCACTGGCCGAAGCGTTGGCCCAAGTGCAATCGCTGCTGGCGCCCAATGCTTTCGATCCGGCCACTGCGCGGCGAACCTTTCGTGTGGCGATGTCCGATTACGGCGCGGCCATCATCCTGCCCGGTCTGATCCGCACCCTGCGCCGCGAAGCGCCGGGCATCGACCTGCAAATCAGCCACGCCAGCCGTGAGGGCATGCTGGAGGGTGTGCTCAACGGTGACATCGATTTGGCCGCCGGGGTGTTCCCGGAAATGCCCAACGAGTTGCGCAGCACGCTGCTGTTCGAAGAACGCTACGTCTGCCTGCTGGATCGTCGCAGCTTGCCAGCCAACGGTGTGCTGGATTTGCCGACCTACCTGTCGCGCCCGCATGTTCTGCTGGAAATGCGCGGCAGCGGCACCCCGGAAATCGAACGGGCGCTGACCTCATTGCGCGAATGCCGCCGCGTCGCCATCAGCCTGCCGCACTGGAACGTCGCGCCGCAGTTGATCAGCGGTACGGATCTGATTCTCACGGTGTCGTCGCGCAGCGTGCGCGAGATTGATCAACAGGAGCTGATTGTGCTGCCACCACCGTTCGAGATTGCGCCGTTCACCTTTGTGCTGGCGTGGCATAAACGCCGGGGTGGGGATCAGGCGTTGAACTGGTTGAATCGCCGGATTGAGGAGGGGATAGTGCGCGGCTGAAAACGTTATCAAGGAGTGAGGTGTGACAGTGAAGTCTGGTTGGATCGGGTGGGTGGCCCTGAGTGGGTGGTTGATGGCGGGGCAGGTGTTGGCCGAGTGCACGCCGCCAGCGGTGACAGGACAGTGGGATTTTTCGGTCTGCAAGGATTGGCCTGTAGATCCGCCCCTGACGATCAATGCGATAGCAAAGTTTGAACCGGATCCGGTGTACGCCCAAGGCGACAGAATTGGCGCTTACGATCTGGATTTATCCGTGTCGTCAGCCGATAACTCGAAACCGCTCGCTACTTATCATCGACCGTCCGCATTCCAGACTGACGCCTTCGCGCTGGAGAGCCTGGAATTGGACACGGCGCGCTACAAACTCACTGCTGACATTCGTGCCTTTGGCGTCCGTGCAATTTTCAAAGGCTCCTCGCGCGTCAATCCACTGGATGAAACCCAGCTGTCGCTCTATGTGAAAGAAGGCGGCAAACTGCGTCCTGTACTGGATCGGATGCTGGTTTACCGCTTCAGCGGCGAATGGGATGGCAATTGCGCGGGCGAACGTGCGACCACTGTCAGCACGATCGAAATAGGCAAAACCAGCTCTCACGGATTTGCCGACCTGATCGTGAAATCGGTCACCACTGGCGTGAGTGGCGAGGGGGAGCCGGGCAATTGCGAAATGAAGACCACGAACAATAAACCCGTGCTGACCACTCTGCACTACAACGGAAAATCCTACGTTTTGCCAAACGGTTTCCAAGGCCTATAACCCGCCAGCCAAACACGACACTTATCAAGGAAGAACCATGCTCAACCCCACCAGACTTCTGATCGCCCTCGGTTTGCTGGCCATCACCACCCAGGCCCAGGCCGCCTGCACCACCAAGAGTTTCGACGGTAAATCCATGTCGCGCTGCAACGTCTGGCCGGCGTTCCCGAGTCAGGCGATTTCGGTCAAATCCACCTACCTGGCCGACTCCGGTGGTGACGATGCCGGGGCGTTTGATCTGGATCTGGCGCTCCTCAATGCGAGCAACGCCAAACCCATCGCCACCTACCGTAAGCCGGGCGCCTACAACTCCGATGCCGTGCGCCTGGATGATGTACGCATCGACACGGCGCGCTACCGATTGACGCCGGACATCCGCGCGTTTGGGCTGCGCGCGAAATTCGTGCACAGTTCCCATGCCATTCCCTATGAAAAAACCGATCTGGCGCTGTATGTGCGCGAGGGCGACGAGTTACGTCCGGTGCTTGAGGGCCTGGTGGTCTTCAAGGACAACGGTGAGTTCGCGAATGACTGCGAGGGCTACAGCAAGAAAATCCGCCGAACGCTCGAGATCGCTCCAACGAACCACAATGGTTTTGCCGATCTGATCGTCACCACCAGCGGCAGCAAAATGAAAAACACCCGGTCCGGCAGTCAGTGCGTTTCGAAAACCACCGAGCTGAAGAAAAAGCAGATCACCCTGACGTACGATGGCCAGCAGTACAACGTCCCCGAAGACCTCAGAGGTTACTGACCCATGCTCACCGGCCTCAACCACCTGACCCTCGCTGTCAGCGATTTGCCCCGCAGCCTGGCGTTCTATCGCGATGTGCTGGGTCTGCGCGTCGAAGCCACGTGGGACGCCGGTGCCTATCTGTCGCTGCCGGGGCTGTGGTTGTGTCTGTCGCTGGATGCGCAGCGCAGCGGCGAGCCGTCCGTCGACTACACCCATTATGCGTTCAGCCTGGCTGAGGCGGATTTCCCGCTATTCGCGCAGAAGCTAAAAGCGGCGAACGTGCGGGAGTGGCATGACAACCGCAGCGAAGGTGCGTCGTTCTATTTCCTTGACCCCGATGGTCACAAACTAGAGGCTCACGTCGGCGATCTCGCCTCGCGACTGGCAGCCTGTCGGTTGAAACCGTACTCAGGCATGCGTTTTTACGACGCGTCGTGATCAGGCGTTGCGGGCTGATATAGACTGGCCATCATTTGTACTGGCGACAGCAGGTTTTCCATGACTCCATCGCTGCTAATGGCCGTTCTGGCCTCGGGTTTCATTTACGGCATCACGCCGGGGCCGGGTGTGCTGGCGGTGTTCGGCATCGGCGCGGCGCATGGACGACGCGCTGGCGCGGGGTTTCTTTGTGGGCACTTGCTGGGCGATGTGGTCTGGTGCAGCACCGCGCTGATCGCCATCGTCGGTGCCCGGGAAATCGGCAGCACCGCGTTCGATGTGCTGGGCGTGCTCAGCGGCTTGTACCTGTTCTGGCTTGGCTGGCGGGCGGTGCGGGCCAAACGGCGCAGCGATGATCAGCCGCAGGGCGCGGCGCGTCAGCCGTTCTGGCACGGCATCCTGTTCGGTTTGACCAATCCCAAGGCCTACCCGGTGGCGGTCGCGACATTTACCGCGCTGCTGTCGAGTCGTGCCGAACTGCTCAACTGGTCGATGCTGCCGGCGCTGATCGCCCTGAGCTTTCTCGGCGGATTGCTGGCTTACGCTATCTTGATCGGCGTTGTTGGCGCCCGACGGGTGCGGACGCTGTATCAGCGTCATGAGTTGATGATCACCCGCCTGTGCGGGGTAATGTTCATCGGTTTTGCCATCAATGCGCTGCTGCATGCGCTGCCGGGATTGCTACCGAACAAGGCATGAAATGATCTGCAGGGATGCATGACAAAGGGTCAGGGATGGTTGAACAGTGCTGCATTGTCCGGACACCCACGCTGAACCATGGAAAGCCGAAATTCTGCGCCGTTGGCGAGTTATATGGACCTGTTGCTCGATGCCGTCTGTGCGGTGGACAGGCAGGGCCGTTTCGTTTTTGTCAGTGCTGCCTGCGAGCGTATTTTCGGTTATACGCCTGACGAGTTGATCGGCCGGTCGATGATCGAGCTGGTGCATCCCGCAGACCGCCAGCGCACCCTCGCCGCCGCCCGCGACATCATGAGCGGCGAACCCAAGCACAATTTCGAAAACCGTTACGTGCGCAAGGATGGCCGCATTGTGAACATCCTCTGGTCGGCACGCTGGTCAGAGGTCGATCAGCTGCGCATCGCCGTGGCCCGCGACATCACCGAGCGCAAGCAGGCGGAATCGCGTCAGGCTGCGCTGTATGCGATTTCCGAAGCGGCGCATGTCGCCGAAGACTTGCTGGCGCTGTTCAAGCGCATCCACCTGATCATCGGTGAGTGGCTGCCGGCGCTGAATTTCTCCGTGGCGCTGTACGACGAGCACTGTGCGCAGTTGAATTTTCCCTATCACGTCGACGATCACGAATTGCAGCCCGAGCAACCGGGCACCGTCACCGGGCGTTTGTGTGCGCAGGTCATCCGCAGCGGTCAGCCGATTCTGCTGACGCCGGACAGCCCCGACGCCTCGCCCGACTTCGCGGCGCTGGTGGCGGGGCAGGATTCACCGTGCTGGCTCGGTGTGCCGCTGAACTCGAAGAACGGCACCATCGGTGCGCTGATCGTCAAAAGTCTGCCGGGCGGCGAGCGTTACACCGAGCAGGACAAGGAACTGCTGCAATACGTCTGCGCCCAGGTCGCCACCGCCATCGAGCGGCAGCAGCTGCACGCGCGGCTCAAACGCATGGCGCAGTACGATCAACTGACCCAGTTGCCCAATCGCGGATTGCTCAAAGACCGCCTCAAGGCTGCGCTGGCCGCTGCCCGCGAAACCTCGGGAAACATGGCGCTGCTGTACGTCGATCTGGATCGCTTCAAACAGGTCAACGACACCTTTGGCCATGCGGTCGGCGACATGCTGCTGCAAACGGTGGCGAGTCGGCTCAAGGGCTGTGTACGCGATTCCGACACCGTCGCGCGCATTGGTGGCGATGAATTCGTGGTGCTGTTGCACAGCGTTCACGCCGCTGAAGACGCCGATAGCGTGGCCGGAAAAATCCGCCAGGTGCTGATGCAGCCGATACGCCTGGACGGTCACAACCTGCACATCGAACCGAGCATCGGCGTGGCCCGTTATCCCGAACATGGCAGCGAAGAACAGCAACTGTTCCGGCATGCCGACCAGGCGATGTACGCCGCCAAACGTCTCAATCATCGGGCGCTGGATAGCTGAACCAGCGCGCGCCGTTCGTCGCGGCGTGGGCAACTTTTCTAAACCTTTGGCAGTCCGGCAATTCTCAATCTAGGCGGGCACCTGCTCGCCAACGATCAACACCAAGAGGAAGAGAATCATGCCTAATTCAAGAAACTCGAACTCGGGAAACTTCGCCAACGATCGAACCAAGGCGTCTGAAGCCGGTCGCAAAGGTGGGAAAACCACCACCACGACGGTCGACAAAGAGCCTGCGAAAACCGAAATGGGCCGCAAGCCAGCTCAGAAGTCGAAGTAGTCGGTGAGGTAGTTTTGATTGAGAGGCGGGGGCGCAAGCCCCCGCTTGAATTTGCAGAGATAGGAGGGCGCGACCATGAGCCGGATGGCCACCCAGATACGTCGTTTCAGTTTTGCCACGCTGTTGGGTTTGTTCGCGGGCACAGCATTCGCCCAGTCGCCTGCCGACTTCATCAACGATGCGTCCGCCAAAGGCATGGCCGACATTGAAGCCAGCCGGCTGGCGCACCAGAAATCCGAATCCAAAGAGGTCAAGGATTACACCATCGTCGTGATCAATGACCGCACCACGGCCAACCAGCATCTGGCGAAAATCGCGAAGAAACTCGATCTGCCGGTCGCTCCCCGTGAAGAAATTGCCGACAAGGCCAAGACCATGATCCCTCAGGTCAAGGACGGTGAAACCTTCGACCAGGCCTACGCCGCGAGCCAGGTGAAAGCGACCGAAGAGGCCATCCAGCAGATCCAGCAGGAAGCGCAGTCGACCGACGTACCGGAAATCAAGGCATTTGCCGACGAGACGCTGCCAAAACTGCAAAGCCATCTGGAAATGGCCCGAGCGCTGCAAGCCAGCCGCTGACACCACCTGCCAATCAAAAGATCGCAGCCTGCGCCATTCCATGGAGGAGCTGCCGCAGGCTGCGATCTTTTGCGTTTTTTTAACTTTATTTAGCAGTCATTCAAATCCTGCTTCGGCTTGTTCTTCTCCCCCAGCCCCTCAAGGTTGAACACCTCACTCTCGCCCAAACTGCGGTAATGCTTGCGCAGCGCCTCGAGTTGTTTGAGATCCAGCGATTCCAGACCGAGCATCGCATTCTGCGCCTCCTTGTTCACCCGCAATAACTCATCAAGCTTCAGATGCAGGATGTCGGTATCACGGTTCTGCGTGTTCTGGATCAGGAACACCATCAGAAAGGTGATGATCGTCGTCGAGGTGTTGATGATCAGTTGCCAAGTGTCATTGAAATCAAAAATCGGCCCGCTCAACCCCCACAGAAAAATCAGAATCAATGCACCCATGAAGGTTTTCGGGCTACCGGCCCAGAGGGCCAGGGTCTGGGAGATTTTCGCGAATTTCATTGCGGTGTTCCTTGTTGGGATTGCCTGAAGTTCAGACAGTGACGGCGTTGCGAAAATTCGACTGAGAAAGCCTTTCGCCAATGAAAACGCTCATGTCTGGACATAGGGCGGAACACTTTGTGTTAGAAAACTTTCTTTGTGCGGGTTTGCGTCTAGGATCAACTGGCAGTCAATTCGCCAGCATGCGAATGCACGGACAGTAACTAGTCAGAGGTCATTCATGGAATTCTTCGAGAAATTAACCAGTCTAGCCGCCAAAGTACGGTTGCAAGCTGCTGCGATCCAGACGGAGGAGGCGACAAAAAATGCGTTTGTCATGCCGTTCATCAGCACCGTTCTGGGTTACGACGTGTTTGACCCGACAGAGGTGACACCGGAGTTTGTCTGCGATATCGGTACGAAGAAAGGCGAGAAAATTGATTACGCCATCATGAAAGAGGGCGAAGTTCAGATACTCATTGAGTGCAAGAAAATCGGTGAACCGTTGCACATAAACCACGCGTCTCAGCTCTTTCGTTACTTCCATGTCACCAGTGCCCGGATCTCAATCCTTACCAACGGCCAGATCTACAAGTTTTTTACGGATCTAGATGCACCAAACAAAATGGATGAAAAACCTTTTCTTGAGCTCGACCTTCTGGATATTGATGAGTATTCAGTTCCCGAACTGGTCAAGCTGACAAAATCTGCTTTTGATGTTGATTCGATAATCAGCGCGGCAGGGGAGCTGAAGTACGTCAGTCAAATCAAGAAGGTCATAGCCGCTCAGGTCAGCAAACCCGACGATGATTTCGTTAAGGTCTTTGCATCACGTGTCTACGATGGGGTGATTACACAAAAAGTACGTGAACAGTTCCATGAGTTGACTAGAAAAGCGGTGGCTCAGTTCTTAAACGATCAGATTAATGATCGGCTCAAATCAGCAATGAGTGGCGCAATCCAGCCAGTGTTGGCGTCCTCACCATCAGCAATTGTTGGGACGGATCCGATAGATGCGCGCGACGAGTCAGAAGACAAGGTGTTAACAACACTGGAAGAGCTTGAGGGTTACCACATCGTTCGTGCGTTGGTTCGCTCTGTGGTTGATGCCAAGCGCATCGTTCAGCGTGATACGCAGAGCTATTTCGGTATTTTGTTAGACGACAACAATCGCAAGCCTATCTGTCGATTGCATTTCAATCGTTCTCAGAAGTACATCGGTATCTTCGATCAGGATAAAAATGAAACACGACATCCAATTAGCTCAGTCGATGATATTTACGAATATTCGGATCACCTGAAAAAGACAGTCGGGTACTACGATTGAATAAGAGACCGGCCCAGAGGGCCGGTTTTTTTAGCATTTTTCGTTCGAATACCAGTGTGGAAATCCCTTGCAATAAGCCCGTCTGGAACTGCCCGCAGCGCTACCTGTATTGTGACGAACCGCAGGAATGTCCCGACAGGAGAACGCAATGAGTTGGTCCGCCAGACAATACGTCGCTTTCGAAGATGAACGCACCCGCCCGGCCCGTGATTTGCTGGCGGCGATTCCCCCGGTTCAGGCGCGATCGGTGGTCGATATCGGTTGCGGCCCGGGTAACTCCACCGAGCTGCTGGTGCAGCGTTTTGAGCTGGCGCAGATCCGGGGGCTGGACAGTTCGGCAGACATGATCGCCGCGGCGCGCAAACGCCTGCCGCAGTTGCAGTTCGAAGTCGCGCAAATCGATAGTTGGGCGGATCAAGGGCCGTTCGATGTGATCTTCGCCAACGCCGTGCTGCAGTGGGTGCCGGATCACGCGACGTTGCTGCCGGCACTTGCCAACAAGCTGTCGGATGGTGGCAGTCTGGCGATCCAGATGCCGGACAACCTCAACGAGCCTTCCCATCGACTGATGCGCGAAGTCGCCGCCAACGGCCCATGGGCCGCGAAACTCGCCGGCGCCGCCGGACAGCGCACCGACATGGCCAGCGCCAGCGAGTACTTCTCGATGTTGTGTCCGCACTGCTCGCGGGTCGATGTGTGGCGCACCACCTATCACCATCAGTTGTCCGGTGGAGCGGCGGGGATCGTGGAGTGGTTCAAGGGCAGTGGCTTGATTCCGTTTCTGAGCCCGCTGAGCGAAGAGGAGCGGGCGCAGTATCTGCAGCAGTATCTGGTGGCGGTTGCCGAGGCGTATCCGGCGTTGCCCGATGGTTCGGTGCTGTTGCCGTTTCCGCGGTTGTTTATCGTCGCGACTCGGTAAAGGCAAACACGAATTCTGTGGCGAGGGAGCTTGCTCCCGCTGGACTGCGAAGCAGGCCCAAGATCTTCGGGGCTCTTCGCGCCCCAGCGGGAGCAAGCTCCCTCGCCACAATGTATATGCCGCGAGTTAGCGCTGCACCGCCACCAACATCATCATCGGCCGCTCCCGCTCTTCAGCCAGCGCCGGTTGCGCCGCCACCTCCGCATCGCTCGGCCCCCATTCGTTGACATGGCGAATGGCAAAACCTGCCGCGATCAACGAATTCAACAGCGTGCCCATCGTGCGGTGCTGCTTGATTACCCCGTCGGCCAGCCAGTTGGTCACCCGCTCGCCCTCCATCTGATAGCTGTCCAGCGGCCAACGCTTGTGACCGTCGCTGTCGACCAGCCAGCCTGGATTGCGCGGCGCCATGAAGATCGGATGCTCGATGGAGAAAACAAAATACGAACCCGGTTTCAACGCCGCGTACAGATGAGCGAACAGTCCGGCCAGATCCTTGATGTAGTGCAGCGCCAGCGAACTGTAGGCCAGATCGAAACTGCAGGCCGGCAAGTCGAGATGTTCAAGGTCGGCACGTTCATAGCGAATATTCGCAGCCGCAGTGGTTTCGCGCGCCCGCTCGAGCATCTTTTCCGAGACATCCAGCCCCAGTACATGGGCGGCGCCGTGCTCACTGGCCCAACGACTGAACCAGCCATAGCCGCAGCCGAGGTCGACCACATGCAAATCGTGCATTGATGGCAACAACGCCTTGAGCGCCGGCCACTCCGGCGCGGCGTCGAGGCCGCCTATAGAGCGGTTCATCTGGCTGTAGCCCTGGAAAAACTCTGGGTCGTCGTAAATATTTTGCGTCATGGTGGAAATGCTCTTTTGAGTTCGGTCATCAGCGGCACAGGGGCCGCGCCATGGAGTCCCTCGAAAGTCAAAACGCGTATTCGTCGATGGCCGCGCAGGGGGAGGGTGGTGGGTGATGGAGAAATGCTAGCGGAGGGCCCGATTTGCATTCAACCTTGCTGCAAGACCTTCAACGCTGCCGAAGCCAGAAACCCCGAACGACTTTTCTCTTCCGGGTGATGAAGCACATATTCATCAATGCGGTTGAGCAGATAGCCGGGCAGTGTGATGTTGAGTTTCTGCGCCTTGCCCAGGTATTTGGTAACGTCGATATCAACCACTGCCCAGGCACAACCGGCGTACTGCGGGTTCGCTACGTGCACGCCAAGCTTGCTGGCTGGCGGGATCGACGCACCGTCCTCGGCCAGAATTTCGAAATGACCCTCAATGGCTTCACGAGCCATCGCGACGGCATCATCCAAATCATCCCCGGCAGAAAAACAGCCGGGAATATCCGGCACTTCCACTCCCCAGGCATGTTCTTCATCACCTATTGAAATTGCGATCGGGTAAAGCATGTTCGTGGACCTCCTGGACGCTGTCGGTGGAATGAGTCAAAGCAGCGCCTGTTTCAAAATGCTGATGGCCGTTTTTTTAAGCAGATCCTTCTTTGGATGCGGCACCGTCACCAGACCAGGTTTTATGGGATGTTTAAAGTGGTGATGACTGCCTTTGACCCGCACCAGATACCAACCGTCTGCGACGAGCTGACCGATTAAAAAGCGGCTATTCACAACACCTCCTTTTGGTGTGCTTGGTGGGTACTATAACTACTGATTTTTTTTGATCAACACTATAACCACCGAGCGGTCATCGTCCTTTGATTGGCTCGGTGGCAAGATTCAGTCTAGGCTGGGGCGTCGCGCTGGGATGATAGGTGTGTTGCAGGCCTTTACGGGGCAATGCGGGTAAATCCCGGATACAAAAAAACCGGCCCTGTAGGCCGGTTTTTTCTGTTCCTGCATCCCCCGTCATAACCACGACGTGAGACCCGATTGAGTGGAGCGGGTAGAGGGAATCGAACCCTCAACTAAAGCTTGGGAAGCTTTCGTTTTGCCACTAAACTATACCCGCTCAGAGCGGCTGACTTTGTACCAGAGTCGGGCGCGGATTTGAAGTTTTTCTTTTGCTCGCAGCGCGTTACAGCGTTGAAAATGGTCATTCGCGGGCGAATCTGCAGGTCAATCAATGCTGGTTTTCAGCCCCACAGACTCGCTCGCGACGACGCCTCTTCAAATGGCCAATGCATGGTGATCCTGGACGAACGCGTAACGTGTTCGGCTCGACTGCGGTGACGGTTTCAGGAAGCCGAGCAGGGCGTTCTGGCTATCGCGGCAAGCGGCCTTGTGCTCCATATCGAGGAAATGCCCGGTGGCCTGCAGCGTGGTGAAGGTGCTGTGTGCCATGTGGCTGCCGAAAATCCGGGCGTCTTCGGCGGCGGTGTATTCATCCCATTCGCCGTTGAGGAACAGCACCGGCACGTTGATCTTCTTCGCCGCATTCAGGTAGCACTGGCGATCGCTGTGCAACACGTCACTGATGTGGAAGTGCATCTGCCCGTATTCGTGCTCGGCCAGGCTGCTGACGTGGCGATAGTTGAAGCGCTTGAACAGTGACGGCAGGTGTTTGCCGATAGTGCTGTTGACCAGGTGCCCGACGCGGTCGCCGTCGCGCTGGCCGAGGTAATCGACACCGCGCTCCAGATAATCAAGCATGTGTGCGTTGATCACCGGCGAGAACGAGCTGATCACGGCTTTTTCGATGCGCCGCGGCTGGTGTGACAGGGCAACCAGGGTCGCCGCACCACCCCAGGAAAACGACAGCACGTGTTCGGCGCCGAAGTGGTCGATCAGCTCCAGCAGGATCTGCCCTTCGACTTCCTTGGTCAGATGTTTCTCGTGACGGTTGTGGATTTTCGACCTGCCCGCGTAGGGCTGGTCGTAGCAAACCACGTTGAATTGCGGGTGCAGGTTTTTCACAGTCTGTGCAAACGACGCAGTCGTGGCCATCGAGCCGTTGACCAGGATGATGGTCTTTTCTGCGGCGTCTGCGCGATAGAACTCCGTGTAAACCCGATACTGACCCTGTATATCCAGCACAGCGATTTCTGGCCTCATGTCATAAGACTCCTGGCAAGCAAGCGGGTATGCGCGCAAATAGAGATTGCACGAGCTTTGTGACAGGTAGGCATACGCCTGGAATTTGCCTGGCCCATGTCGATCCATGACTACGGTCGACGGGTGTTGTTATTGGCGGGCAGTCTGCCGGCTGAGGCGCAACCCAAGGGGCTGACGACCGGCAAAAAGTTTCTTGGATGTATGGTGTGACTAATCGGTCACAATCTGGCCGACGTCCTGATTCAAGCAGTGGGATGGGGATCGCGCAAGTGCCGTTGGTAAATTGTTCGACAACTTCTGCTGAGCGGTCGCCGGCTTAGAACAAATGAATCTCTTCGGTGCGCAAAGCACGGTACTCGCCCGGTTTTAGCGCGTTATCCAGCGACAGCGGGCCCATGGATTCGCGGTGCAGACGCAGCACTTTATTGTTGAAGTGACCGAACATGCGCTTCACCTGATGGTAGCGCCCCTCGACGATGCTCAGGCGCGCCGCTCGCGGGCCGAGCACTTCGAGCTGCGCCGGTTGCGTGGTCAGGTTTTCGAAGGCGAAGTAGATGCCCTCGGCAAACGTGAGCGCGTATTGCGGCCCGATCTCCTGTTCGGTCTCGACGTAATAGACCTTCGGCAGTTTGGTCTGCGGTTGGGTCAGGCGTCGCGACCAGCTGCCATCGTTGGTGATCAACATCAGCCCGGTGGTGTTGAAGTCCAGGCGACCGGCGATGTGCAGGTCGTCCTTGTCCGGTTCATCGATCAGGTCGAGCACGGTCGGGTGTTGCGGATCGCGGGTGGCGCTGACGCAGCCGGGCGGTTTGTGCAGCATGAGGTAGCGCGCCGGTTTGCCGGTTTGCAGGACTTCTTGATCGACTTCGACGCGGCTGAATTCCAGCACTTCGCTGTGCGGGTCGCTGACGACTTTTCCGTCGATCCGCACGCGCTTTTCCACCAGCAACAGGCGAACCTGCTGACGGTTGTAGCGGGGCAGGTTGCTGAGGAAACGGTCGACGCGCATGGTCAGGAATCGGCGGACAAAGGGCCGCGTATCTTACGGGATCGGCCGCGCCGCTGCTTGCAGTTGCGCCTCGACCTGAGCGCAGCGCGGACACAGGCAGGATTTGTCGCGCAGCGCTGCGGGCAAGGCTTCAAGCACTGCCGGATCGATGCTCACGCCATAGCACCAGCAGGCCTGGTCGGCGGTGCGCGGGTCGGCCAGGCTGCAGTCGTTGCGCGCGCCACAGGCCGGGCAAAGGTCGGGTTTCGTGTCGGAATCAGGCATAGGGCGAGTGAGGCATTTCCACGCAGGTGCGGTTACGGCCGGTTTGCTTGGCCTGGTACATCGCATGATCGGCCCGGGACGGCAGCGTGTGCAAGGTGCATCCGCTTGCTGAGTGGTAGCACCCGATCAACACTTTCGGGAAATAATTGCTCCCTGAGTGGCGCGAATAGTCGTTGTTGTATTCCTGGGCCTTACGCAGACCAACTGTGGGAGCGGGCTTGCTCGCGAAGGCGTCCTGTCAGTCAGTGATTCGTCACTGACCCACCGCTTTCGCGAGCAAGCCCGCTCCCACAGGGGATTCTCAGTGTGACTGACACCGCTGATCTGCAGCCTTTGCGCGCCCGGTACTTGTCCCAGGCCAAACACCCACAGACTGGGTCGGCTGCGCTGTACCGCTGCGGCCGAAGGTCTTTCTGAAGGCTGTTAGCAGCGGCTGCATGACAGTGTTTTGCAAATGAACAGGATTTCATCAATCACATGTTTCAACTTGTTACGGAATCGCACCAGATTCGGAAAACGCTGTCAGATATTTCGTCAGTCACCGAATAAACGACTGATGCCTGCCAGCGTCGCTGGTGCGGCTACCCGCGGTCCAGGAGGCCGCCATGTATCGACGAATTCTTCTACTTGCTGCGATGATGTTTTCCGTTGCCGGTTGCGCTCCCTACTCCTACGCAGACAGTTATTACAGCTCGCAGGTCTACACCTCACCCGCGCCGGCCTACTACAACACGGGCGGCACTTACTACCGCGGCGGCAGCACCTATTACTCGGCCCCGCGCTATTACCAGGCGGCCCCACGCTACTACCAACCGGCTCCGCGTTACTACTCGGCGCCACGTTACTACCAGGCGGCGCCGCGGCACTACCAGCCAGCGCCGCGTTACTACGAAAGTCGTCGCTGGCACGGCAACGATCGTGGTCGTTGGGACGGTCACCGCGGTGGTGGCTGGGATCGTGACCGGGGCGGGCGTGATCATCACGGCAATCGGGGTGACCACGGCGGGCGAGGCAGTCGCTGGTAATCATCCGCAAATAAAAAGCGGCGCATTGAGCGCCGCTTTTTTTGTGCCTGCGATTTGCCAGGCAATCAGTAAACCGTCAGATCCGCCAACGGATGCCGACCTTCCCAGACCTTGTGAAAATGCGCCTCGACCACCGCCTCCGGGACATTGTTGATGTCCGGCCAATGCCAGTGCGGTTTCTGATCCTTGTCGATCAGCCGTGCGCGAACCCCTTCGCTGAACTCCGGATGCCGGCAGCAATTGAGGCTCAGGGTGTATTCCATCTGAAACACTTCGGCCAGCGACAGGTAGCGGGCGCGGAGGATCTGTTCCCAGACCAGGTGCGCGGTCAGCGGCGAGCCTTCGCTCAGGGTTTTCGCGGCGCGGGCGATCAGCGGATCACTGCTGTCACGTTGCAGGCTGATGGCTTTCCAGGCGCAAGTGACGTCGCTGACGTCGAGCAGTTCATCGATCTGCTGACGCCGCGGCAGCCACTGCGCCTCGGGCATCTGCCCGACGGCTTCCTGTTGCAGGGCCTTGAGCAGACTGTTGAGCTGCATGTCGGTCTGTTCCTGCCAATTGAGTTGCAGCAGGCCTTCGATCAGTTGCGGTTGTTGCTCTTCAAGCAGGAAACGATCGGCCAGATCCAGATCGATCGCATCGCGGCCGTTCATGTGTGCACCGGTCAGACCGAGGAACAAGCCGAGCTTGCCCGGCAACCGTGAGAGAAACCAACTGGCACCGACGTCCGGGTACAGACCGATGGTGATCTCCGGCATCGCCAGGCGACTGCTCGGCGTGACGATCCGCGTGCTCGCGCCTTGCAACAGGCCCATGCCGCCGCCGAGCACGTAACCGTGGCCCCAGCAGATCAGCGGTTTGGGGTAGGTGTGCAGGCTGTAGTCCAGGCGATATTCGGCGGCGAAAAACTGCGCCGCCAGTGGCGGGACTTCACCGGGATGGGCGCGGCAGGCCTCTACCAGACTGCGCACTTCGCCGCCGGCGCAGAACGCCTTGGCGCCATTGCCGCGCAGCAGCACGCAGACGATTTGCGGATCCTTGGCCCAGGCGTGCAGTTTGTCGCTCAGGGCGTTGATCATCGGCAAGGACAGCGCATTGAGCGACTTTTCAGCATCCAGGCTGGCGATCCCGAGGCGGGCGCCGTCGGTGCCGGTAAGTTCTTCGAAGTGCAGATTCATCGTGACCTCGATCGGAAAGTTGAGCGTTCAGTATGATCGCTGTGTGGGAAAGTGCCGGATCTGCGTCAGATCAATTGACAAGCGTGGTCGGCTTTCCTAGGGTTCGCCCCATTGTTTTTGCCGGGTATGACCATGACTGCTGACGACCGTATCAAACTCGAACCGAGCTGGAAGGAGGCACTGCGTGCTGAGTTCGACCAGCCTTACATGGCGGAGTTGCGCAATTTTCTGCAGCAGGAGCGGGCGGCCGGCAAGGAGATCTATCCGCCGGGTCCGCTGATTTTCAACGCGTTGAATTCGACGCCGCTGGATAAAGTCAAAGTGGTGATCCTCGGCCAGGACCCGTACCACGGCCCGGGCCAGGCCCATGGTTTGTGCTTCTCGGTGCAACCGGGCGTGCCGGCGCCGCCGTCGCTGGTCAACATCTACAAAGAGTTGAAACGCGACCTGAACATCGACATCCCCAACCACGGCTACCTGCAGAGCTGGGCCGATCAGGGCGTGTTGATGCTCAACACCACCATGACCGTCGAGCGCGCCAATGCCAACGCGCACAAGGACAAGGGCTGGCAGTTCTTCACCGACCGGATCATCGAACTGGTCAGCGAACGCCAGCCGCATCTGGTGTTCATGCTGTGGGGCGCGCATGCGCAGAGCAAACAGAAGCTGATTGATGCGACCAAGCATTTGGTGCTGACCTCGGTGCATCCGTCGCCGTTGTCGGCTTATCGGGGCTTCCTCGGTTGCGGGCATTTCAGCCGGACCAACAAGTTTCTCGAGCAGAATGGTGAGGCGCCGATCGAGTGGCGGTTGCCGCCGGTCTGATCGGCTGACCGGGCC
Organism: Pseudomonas sp. JQ36; assembly: GCF_053851495.1. Taxonomy (NCBI): domain Bacteria; kingdom Pseudomonadati; phylum Pseudomonadota; class Gammaproteobacteria; order Pseudomonadales; family Pseudomonadaceae; genus Pseudomonas; species Pseudomonas sp. JQ36. The sequence continues at coordinate 239,901 of NZ_CM132642.1, forward strand.
GGCCCCTTCGCGAGCAAGCCCGCTCCCACATTGGTTTTGCGGCATGCACATAACCAATGTGGGAGCGGGCTTGCTCGCGAAGAAGGCAACTCGGTATATCAGTGTTACTCGGGATTACGATTCCAGTACTTGAACAACGGCTCCGCCAGAAACAGTACAAACAGCAGCCGCATCACCTGCATCGCCGTCACCAGCGGCACCGACAGTTGCAGGGTTTCCGCCGTCAGACTCATCTCGGCGATGCCGCCGGGCATCATGCCCAATGTCAGCGAACGCAGATCCAGATGGGTCAGTGCACTCAAACCCAGCGCGGCCAATGTGGCGATCAACATGGTCAGCGCCGTGCCGATCAGCGTACGGCCCATGAATGACGGTGCGCGGCGGAAGAACTGTCGATTGAAGTGACAGCCCAGCCCGCTGCCGATCAGCCACTGGCCGATCTGGCTGCCACCGTCCGGCAGACCGATGTGCAAGTCCCAGGCAATGCTCACCGTGGCACTGACCAGCAACGGCCCGAACAGCCACGGATTGGGTTGACGCAAACGCTGCCAGAGCCAGGCGAGCAGGGCGCCCGTAGGAAACAGAATCGCCAGCCAGTGCCAATCGACGTTGCCAGCGTGGGAAATCGGTGTGCCGTCGCCCAACAGATACTTGAACGCGGCCGGCACGCACAGCACTACCACCAGCACCCGCAGACTCTGCCCCGCCGCGACATGGCTGAGCAGCGCGCCATTGCGCGCGCCGAGGTTGACCATCTCCCCGGAACCACCGGGCATGCTCGAGAAAAATGCCGTGGCGCGATCTTCGCCGGTACGGCGCATCAACCACACGCCGACCACCGCCGACAGGCTGGTGACCAGTGCGCCGAAGAAAATCAAACCGAAATGACTCAGCACCTGCTCCATCACCAGCGGGGTGAAGTGCAGGCCGATGCCGATGCCGACGATCCATTGGCCGCATTTGCGCCCGCCGGGGATTTCCGTGAGTTGCCACGGAGTCAGGCAGCGCACCAGGATGATCGCCAGCAACGAGCCGACCATCCACGGCAGTGGCCAGCCGATCTGGCTGGCGATAAAACCGCCAAGCAGACCGACCAGCGGGGTAGCCCACCAGCTTCGGAGGGAAGACCGATCAGACATCGGCGATGGCGCGTTGCGCCGCCGAACGTTTGCGCCAGATGCGCAGCAGCGGCATCAGCAACATGATCGCGGTCAGGATCCACACGCCGAAGGTGATCGGGCTCGACCAGAGGATTTCCAGCGCACCGTTGGAGATCGACAGTGCACGACGCAGGTTCTGTTCCATCAGACCACCGAGGATGAACCCGAGCAGCACGGGCGACAGCGGGAAATCCAGCTTGCGCAGGATGTAGCCGAAGATGCCGATGCCGACCATCAGGAACAGGTCGAAAGTGGTCGCATGCACGGCGTAGACGCCGATCCCGGTGATGATCGCGATCACCGGCACCAGTGCCCAGTTCGGCACGGCGAGGATGCGGGTGAAGATGCGGATCATCGGGATATTCAGGATCACCAGCATGATGTTGGCGATGAACAACGACGCGATCAGGCCCCAGACGATGTCCGGTTGCTGTTGGAACAGCAGCGGCCCCGGGGTGATGTTGTACAGCGACAGCGCGCCGATCATCACGGCGGTGGTGCCCGAACCGGGTACACCGAGGGTCAGCATCGGCACCAGTGCTCCACAGGCCGAAGCGCCGATCGCGGTTTCCGGAGCGGCAAGGCCACGGGCGTCACCTTGACCGAATTTGCCGCCGGCACCGGCGATGCGTTTTTCGGTCATGTAGGCCACGGCGCTGGCCAGCGTCGCGCCGGCACCGGGCAACACGCCCATGATGAAACCCAGCAGGCCGCAACGGATGTTCACCACGAACACCGATGCCGCTTCCTTGAAGTTGAACATCATGCGTCCGGTGGCTTTCACCGCTTCCTGGCCGCGATGGGTTTTTTCCAGCAGCAGGAGAATTTCACTGACCGAGAACAGACCCAGTACCAGCACCACGAACTGGATGCCGTCGGTCAGGTGAATATTGTCGCCAGTGAAGCGGTATACGCCGCTGTTGGCGTCGATGCCGACGGTCGACAGAAACAGCCCGATCAGCGCCGCAATAAAGGTCTTCAGCGGTCGATCGCCGGCCATGCCGCCGAGGCAGACAATCGCGAACACCATCAACACGAAGTATTCCGCCGGGCCGAAGGCAATCGCCCATTTCGCCAGCAGCGGGGCGAACAGCACCATGCCGCAAGTGGCGATGAACGCGCCGATGAACGAACTCCACGCCGACAGCGACAGCGCGACACCGGCCAGACCCTGACGCGCCATTGGATAACCGTCGAGGGTGGTCATCACGGTGGAGGCTTCGCCCGGAATGTTCAGCAGGATCGAGCTGATCCGCCCGCCGTATTCGCAACCCAGATACACCGCCGCCAGCAGAATCAGCGCCGACTCCGGCGGCAGGCCAAGGGCGAAGGCGATCGGGATCAGCAGGGCCACGCCATTGATCGGACCCAGGCCCGGCAACAGCCCGACCACGGTGCCGATCAGCGTGCCGGTCAGGGCCGTGACCAGGTTGTACGGACTCAGCGCGACGCCGAAGCCCTGACCCAAATAACCGAGAGTATCCATATCAGTTCTCCAGAACGTCGAGCAGGCCCAGAGGCAGTGGAACGTCCATCAGACGGTCGAACAGCAGGTACAGACCGATGGCCATCAACGTTGTCACCACAATGCTCGGTAGCCAGCGACCGCCATACAGGCGCGCCATCGGGATGCCGATCAGGATGCTGCTGAGGATGAAGCCCAGCGGTTCGAACAGGCCGGCGAACACCAGCAGCAACAGCACGCAGATGCCGATCTTGGTCAGGGTTTGGCGATCCAGCGGTGGCTCGTCTTCGCTGTGTTTGATCGGTGCCGGGCGGAACACCATGTACAGCAGCGCCAGGCCCATCAGGCCGAGCATCAGCAGGGGAAAGGCGCGTGGGCCGACCGGTTCGTAAGAAAAAGCCGCTTGATACGGCCACGCCATCAGCGCCAGGCCGACGCAGGCCAGCAACAGCACCGAGGCGAAAATGCGTTGTAAGAGCATGGGAAACTCCTGTGCCGAGGCCTCGATGCGCGAGGCCGCAGCCGCTAGACAGAGACGATCACTGAATCAGGCCGAACTCTTTGGCCAGCACCTTGTAGTCCGCCACCTGCTTCTTCACGTAGGTGTCCAGCTCCGGGCCGGTCATGGCGAACGGGAACAGCTCACGCTGATCGCGCAGCTTGGCGAAGTCGTCCGAGGCCAGCAGTTTGTCGAAGGCGTCTTTCCACCAGGCGTAGTCTTCGTCGCTGACTTTTGGCCCGAGGTAGAAACCGCGCACCACCGGCCAGACGATGTCGTAGCCCTGCTCGCGCGCGGTCGGGATGTCTTTCATTTCCGGCTCGTCGATGCGCTTGTCGGCGAACACTGCGAGCAGCCGCATGTCACCGCTCTGGATATGCGGCATGGAGTCGGAGATGTCGGTGCTGCCGACCTGGATGTGACCGCCGAGCAGTGCAGTAGCGATTTCGCCGCCGCCTTCGAGGGCGACGTAACGCAGGTCACGCGGGTTGATCCCGGCAGCCTTGGCGATCAGTGCGGTCTGCATCCAGTCCTGGCTGCCGACGGTGCCGCCGGAACCGATGACCACGGAGCTCGGATCTTTCTTCAGGGCTTTGACCAGATCGTCGAGGGTCTTGTAAGGCGAATCGCTCTTCACCGCGATGGCGCCGTAACTGGTGCCGACGGCGGCCAGCCAGCGCACATTGGTTTCATCGAAACGGCCGAACTTGCCTTGCGCCAGATTCAGCAGCGAACCGCTGGACCACGCCACCAGCGTGCCGGCGTCGGCCGGGCGTTGGGCGACGACCGCGTTGTACGCCACCGCGCCGACACCGCCGGGCATGTAGGTCACGCGCATCGGTTTGGTCAGCAGTTTTTCATTGACCAGCGCGCTCTGCGCCAGTTTGCAGGTCAGGTCGAAACCACCGCCGGGGGAGGCCGGGGCGATGCATTCCGGACGTTTCGGTTCGGCTATCAGTTGGCCGGCGAACAGCATGACGCCAGCGGCCAGAGCAACTTTACGCAGTGACAAATTCATTGGTTTCTCCACGGTTTCTTGTTGTAGGGCTTTTTTGTAGGAGCTGCCGCAGGCTGCGATCTTTTGAACTTCAGCACTCCGGCATTTCAATCAATTACCAAAGGGCAACGCTATAGCTCACCAGCAGACGCACTTCATCGGCATCGCGAGCGGAGTAGTTGGAACGGTAGGTGGCATTACGCAGGCGTACGGCAACGTCCTTCAGCGCGCCGCTTTGTACTACATATTTGATCTCGGTGTTGCGCTCCCACTCTTTGCCTTCTTCGCCATTCTTAAGCTTGATGTTGTCACCGCTCAGGTAACGGCTCATGAACGACAGGCCAGGGATGCCGAGGCGCGCGAAGTCGAAATCGTAACGCGCCTGCCACGAGCGTTCTTCGGCGCCGGCAAAGTCGTTGATCTGCACGAAGTTGACCAGGTACGGGTCGCTGCCATCGACATACGGGAACGCGCTGTCGCCGGACATGTGCTGATAACCGGCGCTGAACTTGTGGCCGCTCAGGGCATAGCTGACCAGGCCATTGAGCGAGCGGTTGTCGATCTCGCCGCCACGGGCTGCGCCCTGATCGTCACTGACGGCAAAGCGCAGGTCGGTGGCGAAGGTGCCCGGGCCCATCGGCCGCGAGGCGACCAGACCGAAGAAGTGCTGGTTGTAGACTTCGTCGAGTTGGGCGAAGTGGTAACTGCCGGTGATCTTGTCGGTGAACTTGTAGTCTACGCCGGCAAAGTCGAAATGCTTGCCGGCAGCGGTACCGGCGAAACGGCTGTTCTTGTTGTTGAGGGCGATGTCCTCGAAATCGGTGCTGTCGCGATCCTTGGCTTTCTCCAGACGCCCGCCGGTGAAGGTCAGGTTCTTGATCTCTTTGGAGGTCAGCAAGCCGCCTTCAAAGGTCTGCGGCAGGATGCGCCCGTCATTCGGTTTGAGGATCGGCAGTTCAGGAATCAGGCTGCCGATTTTCAGCTCGGTGGCGGAGATTTTCACTTTGCCGGTCAGGCCGACTTTCGAGTATTCGTCCGCCGCGCGCCCGTCATCGTGGGTCGGCAACAGGCCGGTGCCGGTACGATCCGGGCTCGAATCAAGCTTGACCCCGAGCATGCCTAGCGCATCGACACCGAACCCCACGGTGCCGTCGGTGTAACCCGATTGCAGGTTGAGCATGAAACCCTGCGCCCATTCATCACGCTTGCTTTGCTGGGCACTGGTGCCGTCGCGAAAGTCGCGGTTGAAGTACATGTTGCGGGTTTCGAAAGTGGCGGAGCTGTCTTTGATGAAGTCGGCATGGCTCAGCGGCGAAAAACCGGCGAGGGCAGCAGTGCTGGCGAGGGTGGCGTGGCGCAAACGAGAAGGACGAACAGGCGTAGGAGCCTTGGTCTGCAAGGACGGCATGCGGGTGTACTCCGTTTATTGTTCTTATTGGTCGAAAACGCTTCGAGGCGTTTTTCGTATCGCTGTGTGGCAGCAGCGACGGCAGTCGAAACTGTCCGTGACCGGACTCTAACGGGCTAACCTTTCACTAACCTTTCAGCTGGATTTCGCGGGTTTCGGGCTTCACAGCGGCGGTTGCGGCTGTAAACTCCGCGGCAAAGAGTGGCGTCGGCCATCCCTGAATGAGGTAGAGATCCATGCGTGTTCTGCTCGTCGAAGACCATTTGCAACTGGCCGAAAGTGTCGCCCAGGCGCTCAAGAGCACCGGTCTGACCGTGGACGTGTTGCACGATGGCGTGGCCGCCGACCTGGCGCTGGGCAGTGAGGAATACGCAATGGCGATCCTCGACGTCGGCCTGCCGCGCATGGACGGCTTTGAGGTGCTGGCACGCCTGCGCGCACGCGGCAAGAACCTGCCGGTGTTGATGCTGACGGCGCGCAGCGATGTGAAGGACCGCGTACACGGGCTCAATCTCGGTGCTGACGATTACCTGGCCAAACCCTTTGAACTGACCGAGCTCGAAGCGCGGGTCAAAGCCCTGCTGCGACGCAGTGTGCTCGGTGGCGAGCGCCAACAGCGCTGTGGCGTGCTGGCCTACGATCTCGACACCCGGCGCTTCAGCCTCGGCGAAGAACTGCTGACCCTGACCTCTCGCGAACAGGCAGTGCTCGAAGCGTTGATCGCCCGCCCGGGCCGAGTGATGAGCAAGGAGCAACTGGCGGCACAGGTGTTCGGTCTCGACGAGGAGGCCAGCCCTGACGCCATCGAAATCTACGTGCATCGTCTGCGCAAGAAACTCGACGGCCAACCGGTAGCGATCGTGACTTTCCGTGGCCTCGGTTACCTGCTGGAAAGCCGCGATGCATAAGCCCAGCAGCCTGCGCTGGCGGTTGCTGTGGAACCTCGCGTTGCTGCTGGTGGTGTTGATGCTCGCCAGTGGTTTGAGCGCGTACTGGAACGGGCGCGAAGCCGCCGACACCGCCTACGACCGCACCCTGCTGGCCTCGGCGCGGACCATCGCCGCCGGCCTGTCGCAGCGCGACGGCACCCTCAGCGCCGAGGTGCCCTACGTGGCGCTGGATACCTTCGCCTACGACAGCGCCGGGCGGATTTACTACCAGGTCAACGACATCCATCAGAAGCTGATTTCCGGCTATGAAAACCTGCCTGGCCCGCCACCTGGCACGCCGAGAACCGACGATTATCCAGCGCTGGCGCGCTTCTATAACGCGACCTATCGCGGGCAGAACGTGCGCGTGGTCAGCCTGCTCAAAGCCGTCACCGAACCGAACATGAACGGCATGGCGGAAATCCGTGTCGCCGAAACCGATGAGGCGCGGGTCAGCATGGCCCGCAGTCTGGCGGCCGATACGCTGCTGCGTCTGGGCATGCTCGCGATCGGCGCCTTGTTGCTGGTGTGGTTTGCGGTGAGTGCCGCGCTGCGCCCGCTGGAGCGTTTGCGCACGGCGGTGGAGGAGCGTCAGCCCGATGATTTGCGGCCGCTGCCGCTGGTGGAAGTGCAACATGAATTGTGGCCGCTGGTGCGCGCGCTCAATCACTTCACCGAACGCTTGCGCGGGCAGTTCGAGCGGCAGGCGCAGTTCATCGCCGATGCCGCCCACGAACTGCGCACGCCACTGGCAGCGTTGAAGGCGCGGTTGGAACTGGGGCTGCGTTCGACTGAAGCGCAAACCTGGCGCAGCACGCTGGAATCCTCTGCGCAAAGCACCGATCGCCTGACCCATCTGGCCAATCAACTGCTGTCGCTGGCGCGGGTGGAAAACGGTGCCCGGGCGATTGCCGAGGGCGGCGCGCAACTGCTCGATCTGAGTCAGTTGGCCCGCGAGCTGGGCATGGCCATGGCGCCGTTGGCTCATGCACGCGGGGTCGCGCTGGCGCTGGAGGCGGATGAGCCGGTATGGCTGCGCGGTGAGCCGACGTTGCTCAATGAACTGTTGAGCAATCTGGTGGACAACGCACTGGCGCATACGCCACCGGGCGGCAACGTGATTCTGCGGGTCGCGGCGCCCGCGGTGCTTGAGGTCGAAGATGATGGGCCGGGCATTCCGCTGGAAGAGCGGGATCGGGTGTTTGAACGCTTCTATCGGCGCAATCAGCAGGTTGCAGGCTCAGGGTTGGGGCTGGCGATTGTCGGAGAGATCTGCCGGGCGCATCTGGCGCAGATTACCTTGCACGATGGCGAGCAGGCCGGTTTGAAGGTTCGGGTGAGTTTTGTTGCGGGATAAATGTGGTGTTGGTGCGGGCCTCTTCGCGAGCAAGCCCGCTCCCACAGGGGATCCGCGCCGTACACAAATCCCCTGTGGGAGCGGGCTTGCTCGCGAAGGCCGCGCCGCGGTTCCGGATCAGTAAAACATCGTCCGCGATTCTTCCAGATCCGCGCACAATTCCTTGTTCTCCGTATCGATCCCAAGCTTCCTGAACGCCGGCACACTGTGCGGATCAATCCGCGCAAACGGATGCTCGGTGTTCTTGTGGCAATACAGGCTCGCCACCTGCACCAGATCGACGTAATCGATCTGCGCCGAGTTGCGCTTGAAATCCAGATACAGCCCCGGCAACGCCACCAGTTGCTCGGGAAATTCCCAGACCCGCAACAACTTGTCGCCCAGCAGCGGATGAATGTGGTCGATCACGTGGTTGAGGCTGACCGGGTCTGATAGCAGTTCGTAGTGATCTTCGGCGTAGGTCAGGATCGGCAGCACGCCGATCTGATGCACCAGCCCGCCCAGCGCCGCCTGATCAGGTTTGAGTTGGGTATGCCGGCGGCACAGGGCGTAGCTGACGCCGGCGATTTCCAGGCTCTTGCGCCAGACTTCGCGCATCTTCTGTTCGACCACCTCGGAGCGGGCGTGGAAGATCTGTTCCATCACCAGCCCGATCGCCAGGTTGCTGCTGTAGTTGACCCCCAGCCGGGTGATAGCGGTGTGCAGGTCGGTGACTTCCTGGGTGGCGCGCAGCAACGGGCTGTTGACCACTTTGATCAGTCGCGCCGACAACGCCGTGTCGCGGCCAATCACTTTGCTCAGGTCGCTGACACTGATCTCCGGGTCTTCGGCGGCCTTGCGAATTTGCAGGGCCACTTCCGGTAATGTTGGCAGAACCAGGTCATCGTTATCGATGGCCTCAACCAAATCCTGTTGGACCTTATCCGCCAGCTCGCTCATGTAGATTCTCTAGGGTGTTGCAACAAAAGCTGCGATCAGCGCTGGATTTCGCGGTCGCGATCCAGTTCGTAGGGCAGGTCGAGCAAATGCAGGGCTGGCCCTTCGAGGGCGCCCAGGTGCAGATCACCCGCTTCGGCAGCTTCGGCCTGCAACACCGCCAGCAGTTCAATCTTTTCTGCGGCGCGGGCGGCAATCACTACTTCGCCGATGGCGCTGCTATGGCTTGGGGCGAACAGCGGGGTCCCCGGCTCCGGCAATTCGCTCGCGTCCAGTTGCACGCGATAGAGACGACGCTTGAGCTTGCCCAGGTACTGCATGCGCGCGACGATTTCCTGGCCGGTGTAGCAACCTTTCTTGAAACTCACGCCACCGACGGCCTGCAGGTTGAGCATCTGCGGGATGAACAGCTCGCGGGTGGTCGGCATGACCTGACCGATACCGGCGCGAATCTGCCCCAACAGCCATTGGTTCAACTCGCCTTCAGGCAGGGCAGCGGCCAGTTTGGCCTTGATGGTGTCGGCTTGATCGGCCGGTAGCCAGAGTTCGGCGCGATCCGGCGAGACGCGAATCGCGATCAGGCCTGCGCTGCGCACCACGCTGTCGGTTTCGCTTGGCAGATCCAGACCCAGACTGGCCAACGCTGCGTCGCCGTGCTCCAGACCAAAACGCACCCAGGCGGCGCTTTCGTCGGTCAATTTGGATTTGGAGAACACCGCGTACTTTTTCAGATCCGCCAGTTGCGGTTCCAGCAGTTCGCTGGACATCGCCAGCAGCACGCCGTCACCTTCGAGCAGAATGCGGAAGCTCGACTGCATCCGGCCTTTTTGCGTGCAGCGCGCGCCCAGGCTGGCCTGGCTGTCGCTGAGGTAGTTGAGGTTGCAGGTCAATTGGCCTTGCAGGAATTTGCCGGCATCCACGCCGCGAACCGCGAGTACGCCTTCATGAGACAGGGTGCAGAAAAAAGCAGAATCGGCCATGGGTCATCGCAGGGTAAAAAGTCTGGGGCACATCATAAGGGCGCGTTGTTGAAATGGGTAGTTGATAAAGGATCGGTGGTGCCCGACCAAAGCCGACTGTGCGACCCGCGCCGGGGCTGTATACTGCGCGCCTATTTGAGGAGGGCTCCATGGTCGAACAAGTTGAACTGAATCGCCTCTTTTGGCACAGCCGTCGCGGCATGCTTGAGCTTGACGTGTTGCTGGTGCCGTTCGTGAAAGAGGTCTATCCGCACCTCAACCAGGTCGATCGCGACTTGTATGTCCGTCTGCTGACCTGTGAGGATCAGGACATGTTCGGCTGGTTCATGGAGCGCAGCGAATCCGAAGACCCGGAGCTGCAGCGCATGGTCCGGATGATCCTGGACCGTGTTCAGCCCAAGTAACACCTTCGAATGCCGCTGGCATGCCTCACGGCAGTTGCTGGCGGCGTATCTGTTGGCCCAGGCGTTCGCTCTGGGTGTGTTGTTTCTTCTGACGATTCCACTCTGGGCCAGTTTGCTCGGGGCTTTCGCTTGTGTGCTGCACGCCGCGTGGGTGTTGCCACGGCAGATTCTGCTGACGCATCCGCAGGCTTTTTGCGGGTTGCGCCGCGACGCCGATGGCTGGCAGTTGTGGAATCAGGCGGGCGGCTGGCAAGCGGTGCAGCTGCGCCCGGATAGCCTGGCGTTGCCGTTGATCGTGGTATTGCGCTTTCGTTTGCGCGGCGAGCGGCGGGTGCGCTCGATCTGTGTACCGCAAGACTCGCAGGCAGCGGATGTGCACCGACGCCTGCGAGTGCGGCTCAAGTTCAGCCGGCGTAGGTGGGCGGCACCAGAATAGTGTCGAGCGCCTCGGGCAGCAGGTTTGGATAGTCGAGTGTGTAATGCAGACCGCGACTTTCCTTGCGCTCCATGGCCGAGCAGATCATCAGTTCGGCGACTTGCGCCAGATTACGCAGCTCGATCAGATCGCGGCTGACTTTATAGTTGCTGTAAAACTCGTCGATCTCGTCCAGCAACAGACGCACGCGGTGCTGCGCCCGTTGCAGACGCTTGTTGGTGCGCACGATGCCGACGTAGTCCCACATGAAGCGGCGCAACTCATCCCAGTTGTGGGCGATGATCACGTCCTCGTCGGAATCGGTCACCTGGCTGGCGTCCCACTCGGGCAGAGCGGTTGGCGCAGCGACGTCATCCAGTTGCGCAAGAATGTCCGCTGCCGCCGAGCGGGCATAAACGAAGCATTCGAGCAGCGAGTTGCTGGCCATGCGGTTGGCCCCGTGCAGACCGGTGAAGCTGGTTTCGCCGATTGCGTACAGCCCCGGCACGTCGGTGCGACCGTGTTGATCGACCATCACGCCGCCGCAGGTGTAGTGCGCCGCCGGTACGACCGGGATCGGCTGCCTGGTGATGTCGATGCCGAAACCCAGGCAACGTTCGTAGACGGTCGGGAAGTGGCTTTTGATGAAGGCTTCAGGCTTGTGGCTGATGTCGAGATACACGCAGTCGACGCCCAGCCGCTTCATTTCATGGTCGATGGCCCGGGCGACGATGTCGCGTGGCGCCAGTTCGGCACGTTTGTCGAAGCGCGGCATGAACCGCTCGCCGTTGGGCAGCTTCAGGTGCGCGCCTTCGCCACGCAGGGCTTCTGTGATCAGGAAACTCTTGGCCTGCGGGTGATACAGGCACGTGGGGTGGAACTGGTTGAATTCCAGGTTGGCCACCCGGCAGCCCGAGCGCCAGGCCATGGCGATGCCGTCACCGCAGGCGCCATCGGGGTTGCTGGTATAGAGGTAGACCTTGGCCGCGCCGCCGGACGCGAGGATCACGAAGCGTGCGCCGTAGGTGTCGACTTCGCCGGTCGCGCGATTCAGCACATAGGCGCCGAGGCAGCGCTCGCCGTCCATACCCAAGCGGCGTTCGGTGATCAGATCAACGGCAACCCGTTGTTCCAGCAGCTCGATGTTGCTGCGTTCTCTGGCCTGAGCAAGGAGGGTGGTGAAAATCGCTGCGCCGGTCGCGTCAGCGGCGTGGATGATGCGCCGATGGCTGTGCCCGCCTTCGCGGGTCAGGTGGAATTCGAAACCGCCGTCTTCGGTGCCGGACTGTTCGTCGCGGGTGAACGGCACGCCCTGGTCGATCAGCCACTGGATGGCTTCGCGGCTGTGCTCGACGGTGAAGCGCACCGCGTCTTCATGGCACAGACCGCCGCCGGCGTTCAGGGTGTCGTCGACGTGGGATTCGACAGTATCGGTATCGTCCAGCACGGCAGCGACGCCGCCCTGGGCCCAGTAAGTGGAGCCGTTGGCCAGATCACCTTTGCTCAATACCGCGATGCGCAAATGACCCGGCAGGGTCAGTGCGAGACTCAAACCGGCAGCGCCGCTGCCAATCACTAGAACATCGTGTTGAAACTGTTGGCTCATTTCAGGATTCCGCTCAAAGCGACCCGGATCGGGGTTGGCGCAAGACAGCTGGATCGGCGAGTCAAGACAGCCACACAGCCCACTAGTATATAGAGGGGTGGAGCGGCACAATAGCCGGGCTCGTATGGCATTGTGAAACTACTGTGACGACAAAAGCTTGACGTTTCGTCGGACGTTTTTTTCCGTCGTTTTCGGAAAAGGCGACTGTATCGAGGATGAAACAGGCTTTTTCAGCACACGGTTGCTCAATGTCGCTTCAGCCCGGCTATAAATAATTGGAACTTTTGCCAGAGGCCCAAGATCAATAGTCAGTTGCCAGAAGCACGGGACAGTGTCGGCTTCAATGCAGAACCTGCGATTGGGTTTTTGCCGGCGAACCGATGACAAGATTATTCGCGCAGCCGGTTTATCCCGCGCTGCGTTTTTCGTGCGTGCCAAATCAGAGCCCGCAGGAAACTTGCCTGGAGGGGGAGAACTTTTGCGAAAAGCCCGAGTCTATGTTTGCAAGTCTGGTCGTTTAGTTATGCAAGCCTCCTCCATGCTTATCGAGGAGTGTTCATGCTAACCCAGGAAGAGGATCAGCAGCTGGTCGAGCGTGTTCAGCGTGGCGACAAGCGAGCTTTCGATCTGCTGGTGCTGAAATATCAGCACAAAATTCTCGGGTTGATCGTGCGTTTTGTGCACGACACCCATGAAGCCCAGGATGTGGCTCAGGAAGCCTTTATCAAGGCCTACCGAGCGCTAGGAAACTTTCGCGGAGACAGCGCGTTCTATACGTGGCTTTACCGCATTGCCATCAACACGGCAAAAAACTATCTGGTTTCACGCGGCCGCCGGCCGCCGGATAGCGATGTAAGTTCTGAAGATGCAGAGTTCTACGACGGCGATCATGGCCTGAAGGATCTCGAATCACCGGAACGCGCATTGCTGCGGGATGAGATCGAAGGCACCGTCCATCGAACCATTCAGCAACTGCCAGAGGATTTGCGTACGGCTTTAACTTTACGTGAATTCGATGGTCTGAGTTACGAGGATATTGCGAGCGTCATGCAATGTCCGGTGGGTACCGTGCGCTCCCGGATTTTCCGCGCTCGGGAGGCCATCGATAAAGCCCTGCAGCCGTTGTTGCAGGAAAACTGAGACAGCGGCGACAGCCAAGAGAGGAACGCCATGAGTCGTGAAGCCCTGCAGGAATCGCTGTCCGCAGTGATGGATAACGAAGCGGACGAACTGGAATTGCGTCGAGTGATCAATGCACTGGACGATGTTGAAACCCGTGAGACCTGGGCTCGTTATCAGATCGCTCGGGCAGCCATGCACAAGGATCTGCTGCTTCCGCGTCTGGACATTGCTGCGGCAGTTTCTGCTGCGCTGGAAGACGAAACGGCTCCAGCCAAAGTATCCCGCGGCCCTTGGCGCAACCTTGGTCGTCTGGCCGTTGCGGCTTCGGTGACCGTTGCAGTACTGGCTGGTGTGCGCCTGTACAACCAGGACGAGATCGCTGGTGTCGAGCTGGCTCAGCAGTCCAATCAGCCTTCGCTGGTTGCGCCGCAGGTCAAAGGCCCGGCTGTTCTGGCAGGCTACAAGGAAAGCTCGGAAACCACTGGTCCGATGGCCAATGGCGTCCTGCAGGGACAGCCAGGCTGGCACGATCAGCGTCTGCCAGGCTATCTGCGTCAGCATGCTCAGCAGGCTGCATTGAAAGGTACTGAAAGCGCTCTGCCTTATGCGCGTGCAGCAAGCATGGAAAACCGTTAAGGAGGATCATGCGCGCCATACCTCTACTTTCGCTTCTGCTCAGCGGCTGGTTCATTGTTCCAGCCCATGCCGACGAGGCCCAGGACTGGTTGATCCGCCTGGGTCAGGCCGAGCAGCAGCAAAGCTTCCGCGGCACTTTCGTATACGAGCGTAACGGTAGTTTTTCTACCCACAATATCTGGCACCGCGTCCAGAATGGTCAGGTTCGCGAGCGTTTGCTTCAGCTCGACGGATCGGCACAGGAAGTCGTGCGCGTTGATGGGCATACTCAATGCGTCAGCGGTAGCCTGATTGCGGGGTTGGGAGACTCTCCCAACTCGACCGCTCGTTCGCTTGATCCCCAAAAGCTGAAGAACTGGTATGAGCTTGCCGTTATCGGCAAGTCGCGCGTGGCCGGGCGTGATGCGGTCATCGTATCGCTGACGCCTCGCGACCAGCATCGCTATGGTTTCGAGCTGCATCTGGATAAACAGACCGGGTTGCCACTGAAATCGTTGTTGCTCAACGACAAGGGGCAGTTACTCGAGCGTTTCCAGTTCACCAGTCTTGATACCGCAGATGTTCCGTCGGACAAAGACCTGCAAGCTGGCACCGAGTGCAAGGCAGTTACGCTTGACAGTGACAAGGCGTCTGCCGTCAAGACGGCTCAGGTTTGGCGTTCCGACTGGTTGCCACCTGGCTTCGAACTGACCAGCAGCACCTCGCACAAAGACCAGGAAACCAAAACTCAGGTTAATAGCCTGATGTATGACGACGGGTTGGCGCGTTTCTCGGTGTTTCTGGAACCGTTGAACGGTGCGACAGTCACGGATACGCGCACGCAACTCGGTCCGACCGTCGCCGTTTCCCGTCGTCTCACCACGCCTCAGGGCGAAATAATGGTTACGGTGGTTGGCGAAATCCCCATTGGCACAGCTGAAAGAATTGCCTTGTCGATGCGTAACGATGGCGCTGCAACCAGCAAGCAGTGAGCTGATTTCAGTCATTTCCACTTCTTTTTCGAGACGTAGATGAAATGTTTGCTCAGCATTTTCATTTGCAAATCCCCCGAAAGTTTTTTATAGGTCAGAGCCTCACGGCTCTGGCCTTGTCTGTTGTTCCCGGAACAAAAATACCGGCCCGCGGTTCCCGGTGTTCCTTGCTCCATATCGCTTAACCCTGCTCGTCGTAACGGGAGCTGTATGTCGATACTTAGCTTGAAGTCTTATCTCTCCATTTTCGCCACCGTGCTCGTGCTTGGTCAGGCGGTGCCCGCTGCCCAAGCGGCCGACTTGCCTGACTTCACCCAACTGGTTGAACAGGCCTCGCCTGCAGTGGTGAACATCAGTACCACGCAGAAGCTGCCGGACCGCAAGGTGAACCAGCAGATGCCTGACCTGGAAGGCTTGCCGCCGATGTTGCGCGAGTTCTTCGAACGCGGCATGCCGCCTCAGCAGCGTTCGCCACGCGGTGATCGTCAGCGCGAAGCGCAATCGCTGGGTTCGGGCTTCATCATTTCCTCGGATGGCTACATCCTGACCAACAACCATGTGATTGCCGATGCCGACGAAATCCTCGTGCGTCTGGCTGATCGCAGTGAAATGAAAGCCAAGCTGATCGGCACTGACCCACGCTCTGACGTGGCCCTGCTGAAAATCGATGGCAAAGATCTGCCGGTGCTCAAGCTCGGCAAATCCCAGGACCTGAAGGCCGGTCAGTGGGTGGTGGCGATCGGCTCGCCGTTCGGCTTTGACCACACCGTGACCCAAGGCATTGTCAGCGCCGTCGGCCGTAGCCTGCCGAACGAAAACTACGTGCCGTTCATCCAGACCGACGTGCCAATCAACCCGGGTAACTCCGGTGGCCCGCTGTTCAACCTGAACGGTGAAGTGGTCGGGATCAACTCGCAAATCTACACCCGTTCCGGCGGCTTCATGGGGGTGTCGTTCGCCATCCCGATCGACGTGGCGATGGACGTTTCCAATCAGCTGAAAAGCGGTGGCAAGGTCAGCCGCGGCTGGCTGGGTGTGGTCATTCAGGAAGTGAACAAGGATCTGGCCGAGTCGTTCGGTCTTGATAAGCCGGCCGGTGCGCTGGTTGCGCAGATTCAGGATGACGGTCCGGCAGCCAAGGGTGGCCTGCAAGTGGGCGACGTGATCCTGAGCATGAACGGTCAGCCGATCGTCATGTCCGCCGACCTGCCACACTTGGTCGGTGCGCTGAAAGCGGGCGCCAAGGCCAACCTTGAAGTGATTCGCGACGGCAAGCGCAAGAATGTCGAGCTGACAGTCGGTGCGATTCCGGACGAAGACAAAGAGCTGGCAGCACTGCCGAAGTCCGGCGCGGAAAGCAGCAGCAACCGCCTCGGCGTTTCGGTGGCGGAACTGACCGCTGAGCAGAAGAAAACCTACGACCTCAAAGGCGGTGTGGTGATCAAGGAAGTTCAGGACGGTCCTGCGGCCCTGATCGGTCTGCAGCCGGGTGACGTGATCACTCACCTGAACAACCAGGCCATCGGCTCCACCAAGGAGTTCACCGATATTGCCAAGGCCCTGCCGAAGAATCGTTCGGTGTCGATGCGCGTTCTGCGTCAAGGTCGCGCCAGCTTCATCACCTTCAAACTGGCTGAATAAGCCGGTCGCGGTGAAAATAAAAAACCGCCTCGAGAGAGGCGGTTTTTTTGTGCCTGAAACTTTTATCTCGCTGATGAAAACTCAGCCCATCATGTCCTTGATCATGCGCTCCTGCTCCATCAGCTCGCGCTGGCGCGCATCGATCCGCGAGGATAACGGGAAGTTGCTGCCCGCCTTGCGCTTGGCAAAGTCGAGCTGCTGGATCGCCTGCCGATAATCACCGACCAGCGCAAAGTACTCGGCACGGGCCTGGTGCAAGCCGATGATGTTGCCTGAGAGACCACGGGTCTCGGCCACCTGGTACCACACGTCCGGATCATTCGGACGGGATTTGAGCAGGCTATCGAGAGCCTTCTCTGCGTCGGCAGTGCGATTCTGTTTCAGTAGCAGATCGACGCGAACCTGATTCAGCGGGTAATTGCCAGGATACTGCGTGAGCATCCGGTCAACCCGCGTTTGCGCATCCGGCAGACGGTTGTTGGTGATGTCCAGGTCGATCTGCGCGAGGTTGTAGATGATCTCGTTGGGCGATTTGGCCAATAGCTGTTTGAGGTTCTCCCGGGCTTCATTGAGCTGGCCGCCCTTGATCTGGGCGATTGCCAGCCCGTAACGCGCCACGTCATTTTTCGGGTTCTCGTCCAATTGTGCGCGAAAGCGTTTGGCGCCCAGCCCCGGGGTTTCTTCGTAGATCAACTGTACGCGAGCGCGAATCAGCTGATAGCGCATGCTGTCTTCGATGCCGCCCGCTGGCGCTTGTTCTGCGCGGTTACGGGTGTCGGCGATACGCGATTCGGTGACCGGGTGAGTCAGCAGAAACTCCGGCGGCTTGGCGTCGAAGCGATACTGGCGCATCAGGCGTTCGAACATGGTCGGCATCGAGCGCGGATCGTATCCGGCCTTTTCCAGGTTGAGAATGCCGATGCGGTCGGCTTCCTGCTCGTTCTGGCGCGAAAAGGTGCGTTGCGACTGAATCGCCGCGGCCTGTGTGCCGGCGATAGTCGCGATCCCGGCATCACCGCCACCGGCGGCGGCAATCACGATCCCGGCCAGCAGCGCGGCCATCATCGGCACCTGCATCCGCTGCGAAGCTTCTACCCCGCGCGCGAAGTGGCGCTGTGACAAGTGCGCCAGTTCGTGGGCCAGTACCGAGGCATATTCGCCTTCGGTCTGCGCGTTGAGGAACAGGCCGCCGTTGACCCCGACCACGCCACCCGGCGCGGCGAAGGCGTTGAGCTGCGGACTGTTGATCAGGATGAATTCCAGGCGCCGATCGGTGACCTGGCTGGTTTCCACCAGCTTGTAGACGCTGGATTCGACGTAGTCTTTGAGCTGCGGATCGTTAAGCTGTGCAACCTGACTGCGCAACATGGCCAGCCAGGCGCGGCCCAGCTGATATTCCTGTTGCGGTGAGACAATGGCAGAACTGGCGTCGCCAAGTGACGGCAGATCGTCGGCAAAGCCCGGTGAGGCGAGCAGGCAAGCGAGCGTCAGCAGGGTAGGGCGCAGAAATGTCATGCACAAAGCCTTAGAAGACAAAGACCTTACTGTAGCCGGACACCGGGCGTGCGACCAGATATTCTAGGCGCCTCAACCACCTGAACCGGAGTGACGCAATGACTGACGCTGTAGCCCATGACTGTGAACTGGACGCCAGTGGCCTGAATTGCCCGTTGCCGTTGCTCAAGGCCAAGATGGAACTCAACAAGCTGTCCAGCGGCGCGGTGCTCAAGGTGATAGCCACGGATGCGGGTTCGCAGCGCGACTTCCGCACCTTTGCCCGTCTGGCCGGTCATACGCTGCTGCGCGAAGAAGAGGAAGCAGGCGTCTACCGTTACTGGTTGAAAAAAGCCTGAAGCCAACAGCGTAAAAGACCTAAGGATTATTGATGTTCAAAGTGTTACGCGACTGGATTCAGCGCTACTTTTCCGACGAAGAAGCGGTGGTGCTGGCGGTGCTGCTGTTCCTCGCCTTCACCGCGGTGCTCACGCTCGGTGGCATGCTTGCGCCGGTATTGGCCGGGATGGTGCTGGCGTATCTGATGCAGGGGCTGGTGCTCGCCCTTGAGCGCATGCGCGTGCCTGGCGCGGCGGCCGTGGGCCTGGTGTTTGCGCTGTTCATGGGCGTGTTGCTGGTGTTCATCGTGGTGGTGTTGCCGCTGCTGTGGCATCAGTTGATCACGCTGTTCAACGAGCTGCCGGGGATGCTCGCCAAATGGCAGTCGCTGCTGCTATTGCTGCCCGAGCGCTATCCGCATCTGGTTTCTGACGAGCAGGTGCTGCAGGCCATCGAAGCGGCGCGTGGCGAGATCGGCAAATTCGGCCAATGGGCGCTGACCTTCTCGCTGTCGAGCCTGCCGCTGCTGGTCAACATCATGATCTATCTGGTGCTGGTGCCGATCCTGGTGTTTTTCTTCCTCAAGGATCGGGCCATGATCGGCGAGTGGGTGCGCGGCTATCTGCCCCGTGAGCGGGCGCTGATCACCCGCGTGGCGCAGGAAATGAACCGGCAGATCGCCAACTACATTCGCGGCAAGGTCATCGAGATCGTGATCTGTGGCGGCGTGACCTACATCGCCTTCGTCGCGCTTGGCCTCAACTATGCGGCGCTGCTGGCGTTGCTGGTCGGGGTGTCGGTGGTGGTGCCGTACGTCGGCGCGGTGGTGGTGACCGTCCCGGTGTTACTGATCGCGCTGTTCCAGTGGGGCTGGAGCGATCAGTTCATCTATCTGATGGCGGTCTACGGGATCATTCAAACGCTGGATGGCAACGTTCTGGTGCCGTTGCTGTTTTCCGAGGCGGTCAACCTGCACCCGGTGGCAATCATTTGCGCGGTGTTGTTGTTTGGCGGGTTGTGGGGGTTTTGGGGCGTGTTCTTCGCGATTCCGCTGGCGACGCTGTTCAAGGCAGTGCTGGATGCCTGGCCGCGCAAGGAGCCGGTTGTAGCTCCGTTGCTTTAAAGCCGGATTATTCGTTGCGGCTTGTGGCCCCTTCGCGAGCAAGCCCGCTCCCACATTTGAAATACATTCAAAATGTGGGAGCGGGCTTGCTCGCGAAAGCGTCAGTGAAAACGACGCAGAAATATCAGGCTTTATTGAGGGCCTGAGCCGCAGCCAGCACCGCATCCACATGCCCCGGCACTTTCACGCCGCGCCATTCCTGACGCAGTACACCGTTCTTGTCGATCAGGAATGTGCTGCGATCAACGCCCAGATACTCCTTGCCGTACAGCTTTTTCAGCTTGATCACGTCGAACAACTGGCAGACGGCTTCGTCCTTGTCGCTGATCAGCTCGAACGGAAACTCCTGCTTGCACTTGAAGTTCTCGTGAGACTTCAGGCTGTCGCGGGAGATACCGAAAATCTCGGTATCAGCGGCCTGGAACGCCGCGTACTGGTCACGAAAACCCTGGCCTTCGGTGGTGCAGCCCGGGGTGCTGTCCTTCGGATAGAAGTAGATCACCACTTGCTTGCCCTTGAGGGCGGACAGGCTGACGGTCTGCCCGCTGGTGGCAGGTGCTTCGAAATCCGCAACCGGTTGGTCGATGACAACGGCCATGAAAGCTTCCTTACATTGGGTTTTGTGGGCGCCAAGGTTCGATCAGCGCATCCAGGTTCATTGCGTCGGCGAAATCCAGGAACTGGTCGCGCAGCCAACTGATCTGGGTGCCGGCCGGCAGCGTTACGGTGAACGTGGCGTTGAGCATGGTGCCGCCGGTCTGTGGGGCCTGATAGGTGTCGCAGGTCAGGTTTTCCAGCTCGACGTTGTGATCCATGAAGAACTGGCACAGTTCATTGATGATGTCCGGGCGATACGCCGAGCTGACATAAGCCACGTAGGGCAGGGCCTGTGGACGGTTTTCCAGGGCTGCGCTGCGTACCACGTTGACGGTGAAGGCGTGGCGCTTGGCCAGGGTCGGCAGGCTGCCTTCGAGGCGGGCCAGAGCGTCCCAGCTGCCGGAGATTTCCAGCACCAGGGCACTGCACTCGCCGTGGCGGGTCAGGCGGGAAGTGACGACGGCGCAGCGATTTTCATGGCTGGCGCGGCACAGGACGTTAGTCAGCTCCATGGGGTTGGCGCCAAGGGCACTGATGACAAGGAATTGTTCGCGAACTGTGGGGGTGGACATGCAGCATTCCTAAAGCGATGAGCGGTCGGTAGGTCGATGGGCATTGGCCGTCGGGATGCGTCTGCGCGTGCCCGTTCAGAAAGCCCCGGGCCGTGGCTCGCAATTCGCTCCAATAAAGGCGGAGCGTGCAGCAGCGACACTGGAACGGGGCCTGGGAGGCCGAAAGGGGAGGCTGGAACCCGGCGTACAAGCTGATCTGTACCGATCAAAGTCTGAAGGGTAGCGAAAACCGACGCCAAGGGGAATGGCGGCGCAGTACTTCGCTTGTGCAAGCATCTTGGCGCCAGTACCATTACCGCTCTCTTTTTCCGGCAGGAGCGGTTTCATGATTGCGGGCAGTATGGTGGCACTGGTCACTCCCATGGATGCACAAGGGCGTCTTGACTGGGACAGCCTCAGCAAACTCGTGGACTTCCATCTCAAGAACGGCACCCATGCCATTGTCGCGGTCGGTACCACCGGCGAGTCGGCGACCCTTGATGTAGAAGAACACATCGCCGTCATCAAAGCCGTGGTCAAACAGGTAGCCGGGCGCATTCCGGTGATCGCCGGTACCGGCGCCAACTCGACCCGCGAAGCCGTCGAGCTGACCCGCAACGCCAAGGAAGCCGGCGCCGACGCCTGCCTGCTGGTAGTTCCGTACTACAACAAGCCGACCCAGGAAGGCCTGTACCAGCATTTCAAGCACATTGCCGAAGCCGTCGACATTCCACAGATTCTCTATAACGTTCCCGGCCGCACCTCCTGCGACATGCAGGCCGAGACCGTAATTCGCCTGTCCAGCGTGCCGAACATCATCGGCATCAAGGAAGCCACCGGCGACCTGAAACGCGCCAAAGCCATCATCGACGGCGTGAGCAAGGACTTCATCGTGCTGTCCGGCGATGATCCGACCGCGGTCGAGCTGATCCTGCTGGGCGGCAAAGGCAACATCTCCGTAACGGCCAACGTCGCCCCGCGCGAAATGGCTGACCTGTGCGAGGCCGCGCTGAAAGGCGACGCCGAGACCGCACGGGCGATCAACGAAAAATTGATGCCGCTGCACAAGGACCTGTTCATCGAAGCCAACCCGATTCCGGTGAAGTGGGCTTTGGTCGAAATGGGCCTGATGCACGAAGGCATCCGCCTGCCGCTGACCTGGCTGAGCGCTCCTTGTCATGAAACGCTTCGCACGGCCCTGCGCCAGTGCAGCGTCCTGGTTTAATTGAGGAAGTACAACGCATGAAGCGAATGGCCGGACTTTCCGCACTTGCCTTGATTATCTCCAGCACCAGTGGCTGCGGATGGGTCTGGGGCCCGGAAGGTTATTTCCGTGACCGTGGTAGCGATTACCTGGAAGCGCAACAGACTGCACCGATGCAACTGCCACCGAATGTCAGCACCTCCAAGCGTCTGGATCCGCTGTTGCCGATCCCGCGCAACGTGGCTGATGACACGGCGAAGGGCGAATACGTGGTACCACGTCCGCAACCGCTGACGGCGGTTGCCGATGCGACCGACTACTCGCTGCAGAAGAGCGGTGACTCGCGTTGGGTCGTGGCCCAGCACCCACCGGCCGAAGTCTGGCCAGTGGCGGTGCAGTTCTTCCAGGACAACGGTTTCCGACTGGATGAACAGCGCCCGCAAACCGGTGAGTTCACCACCACCTGGCAGCATTCCGACGAGCTGTCCGCCGCTGTGGCCAAGCGCCTGAGCGCCGCCGGTGTCGGTGCCGACAGCGAAACCCGCGTGCGGGTGCGTATCGAGCCGGGCGTGCAGCGCAACACCAGTGAAATCTACGTGGTCAGCGCCGAGCGTCCTGCCGGCAGCACCGCCGACGTCGAGTTCACCAACCGTTCGGTCAACACTGGCCTGGACGCAGCGCTGGTCGACGACATGCTGGCGAGCATGAGCCGGATCTCCGAGAAGGGTGGTTCGGTGTCGATGCTGGCTTCGCGCGATTTCGATACCCCGAGCCGTGTCAGCCTCAGCGAAGACGGCAGCGGCAACCCGGTATTGAACGTTGGTCCGGACCTGGATCGTGCCTGGTCGAGCGTCGGTCGTGCGCTGGAGCAAGGTCAGTGGCGCGTTGAAGACATCAACCGCAGCCTGGGCCTGTACTACATCAACCTGGCCGAAAAAGCCGAGAAGAAAGACGACAAGCCTGGTTTCTTCAGCAGCCTGTTCGGCAGTGCGCCGACCAAGGAAGAAGTTGAAGCCCGTGCCGAGCGTTATCAGGTTCGCCTGAGCAAGGTCGGTGAGAACGTTCAGGTGACCGTCGAGAAGAACATCAACACCGTAGCGCCGGCCGATGTGGCGCGCAAAGTGTTGAGCGTGATTCAGGACAACCTGGGCTGATCACATGCGCTTTGCCGTTCTCGGCAGCGGTAGCCAAGGGAACGGCACGCTGATCGCCAGCGCTGATACGTATGTGCTGGTGGATTGTGGTTTTTCCCTGCGGGAAACCGAAAAACGCCTGTTGCGCCTGGGTGTTCACCCGGCGCAACTGAGCGCGATACTCGTAACCCACGAACATGCCGACCACGTGCATGGCGTGGGTTTGCTGTCTCGGCGCTACAATCTACCGGTCTACCTCAGTCGCGGCACACTGCGCGGGATGCGCAAACCGATCGAACCCGCAGGCTTTCTCGCCGGCGGCGAGCAGCTGCAGATCGGCGCACTGAACATCGGGGTCATTGCCGTGGCCCATGATGCGCAAGAGCCGACCCAGTACGTATTCAGTGACAGCGAGCAGCGGCGCTTTGGCCTGCTGACCGACCTGGGTTCCTACTGCGAGCGGGTGCTGGACGGCTATCGGGATCTCGATGCGTTGATGATCGAGTCCAACCACTGCCGCGACATGCTGGCCCGTGGTCATTACCCGTACTTTCTCAAGCAACGGGTGGGCGGCGAGCTGGGACATTTGAACAACCATCAGGCGGCATTCCTGGTGGCCGAGTTGGGGTGGCAGGGCTTGCAGC
Organism: Pseudomonas sp. JQ36; assembly: GCF_053851495.1. NCBI lineage: Bacteria > Pseudomonadati > Pseudomonadota > Gammaproteobacteria > Pseudomonadales > Pseudomonadaceae > Pseudomonas > Pseudomonas sp. JQ36. Next base: position 263,512 of record NZ_CM132642.1, read on the forward strand.
ATCTGGTTCTCGCCCACCTGAGCAGCAAGAACAACCTGCCGCAGCTGGCCCGGCAATGTTTCGTCGACACCCTCGGGTGCGACCCGGACTGGCTGCAACTGGCCGATCAAGATTCAGGGCTCGACTGGCGCCATATCGCCTAGCCCATCTACTTAGCAAGCGGAGCCCATCATGGAAAAACGTGAAGAACTCTACCGCGGCAAAGCCAAATCGGTTTACAAGACCGACGACGCTGACCGCTTGATCCTGCTGTTTCGCAACGACACCTCGGCGTTCGACGGCAAGCGCATCGAGCAGCTCGACCGCAAAGGCATGGTGAACAACAAGTTCAACGCCTTCATCATGCAGAAACTCGAAGCGGCCGGCATTCCGACCCAATTCGACAAACTGCTGGGCGACAACGAGTGCCTGGTGAAGAAGCTGGACATGATCCCGGTCGAGTGCGTCGTGCGTAACTACGCCGCTGGCAGCCTGGTAAAACGTCTGGGCGTCGAAGAGGGCATGAAGCTCAACCCGTACACCTTCGAACTGTTCCTGAAGGACGACGCCAAGGGCGACCCGTTCATTAACGAATCCCACGTCGTGGCATTCGGCTGGGGCACCGCCGAGCAACTGGCGCGCATGAAAGAACTGTCGCTCAAGGTCAACGAAGTCCTGAGCAAACTGTTCGACGACGCAGGCCTGCTGCTGGTCGACTTCAAGCTTGAATTCGGCGTGTTCAGCGACGGCTCGATCGTTTTGGGCGACGAGTTCAGCCCGGACGGCTGCCGTCTGTGGGACAAGGACACCAAGAAGAAAATGGACAAGGACCGCTTCCGTCAGGGCCTCGGTGACGTCATCGAAGCCTACGAAGAAGTCGCCAATCGTCTGGGTGTACCGCTTTAATCGACGCAAGCATCTGATAGCACGAGAAATTTTGCGAAAGAGGGTTTGCTTTCGGTAAAAGTGTTGTTATGATGCGCGCCGTTGGAGAGATGCCAGAGTGGCCGAATGGGACGGATTCGAAATCCGTTGTACCTTCACCGGTACCTAGGGTTCGAATCCCTATCTCTCCGCCATACATAGAAAAAGCCCCGTAGCTGAAAAGCTACGGGGCTTTTTTGTTTCTGCTCGCTAGAGTAATCAGCAAATCCTGTCGCCGGAACCCGAGGTTGAAAACTCGATAATCGGATGTGACTCGATTGATGCCGGTTCGTACGTAACTCTCGGAGTCTACCTACAGCTCTATTTCAAATCACTCCTTATCCTGACCTGCGTGCCCAATATCGACTGGAATTCGGATAAAAAGACGCCGCTTTTCAAGCCTGGAGGGCGGCGTTGTCCGCTTGTTCAAGGGGCGCGCTTCATGGATCAGCGATATGAATCGCGATTGCCAATTTTTCCTGCGCGGTATCATGGTGTAATACTATGATCAACAGACAGCTCGGTACGCTCGCGGCTATATTTTCACGACCCACACCCTCCACGTTGGAATGGGCGCGCATCGAGTCTCTTTTCAATGCGGTCGGGGCCAGAACCGTGGAAGGCAATGGTTCGCGAGTTCGGTTTGAATTAAGAGGTGTGGTCGCTACGTTCCACCGACCTCACCCGGATAAAGAAGCAAAGCCCTATCAGGTTCGTGATGCTCGGGCTTTTCTTGAACAAGCAGGAGTCACTCCATGAACGTGATGAATTACAACGGGTATGCCGCCCGAATTGAATACAGTGATGAAGATGGTCTTTTTGTTGGTCATATCGCTGGGATCAAGGACGTTGTAGGTTTTCATGGCGAATCTGTAAAAGAGCTTCGGTCAGCGTTCGAAGAGGCTGTTACTGACTATCTGGAGACTTGCGAAAAACTGGGTCGTGCCCCGCAAAGGCCTTATTCGGGCAATCTCAGTCTGCGTTTGGCGCCTGCTCTTCATGCGACTGTTGCCGTAAAAGCGCAATTGGCTCAAAAAAGCATTAATCAGTGGGTTGCGGATGTTCTTGACCGAGAGGCCCATGCCTAGCTTGATTCTGGTTTGGAACTACAGGGTCTTATGTACGTCGTTCCCGAACAGAGCAAATAGCCCCGTAGCTGAAAAGCTACGGGGCTTTTTTGTTTCTGCGGGCTTTACCGAGCACCCGCATCAGTCACTCACGGCTGCGAGTGCCCGAGCTTCTGCTTGATCAGGTCATACACTTGCTTGTGCGTCGAGTTGCGCAGGGTGTTGTCCTTGCAAGCCGAAGCCAGGAAAGTTTTCACTTCGTCCTTGGCGTGCGGATAGAGGCTGGCGACGTAGTCGGCTTCGTGTGTTTGAGTGCAGTTGAAGTGCTTGTCGTCTTTCGCTTTGTCTCTAGCCATGGTGCGGCTCCTTTTTTGAGTTGAATGTCATATGGCTTAACAGGGCTGGATCGCCCCATACGCTAAAGAGCGTAGGGGCGCACAACTGCTTCGCCAGTGCTTCGGGCAAAAAAGGAAGAGGCTGTAGGACGTGGCGCCATGCCGACCGGCGCGATCAGATCTCCTTCACCGGTGTCTCCCCCTGCACACCCTTGATCAACTCGATCACATGTAAACAATCAGCCTTGTTCACATACGACTCGCCACTGGCAATCGTCTCGTGGTTCCCCGCCCGCAGCCTCCAGCGCCATTGGCCTTTGCCGGTGCTCGGGGTGCCTCGGGATTGCCTGTAGATCTCGAAATACATTCAGTTCGCTCCTTGCGATGGTGTTTGCGACAACCTGTGTGGCGCATCGTCGCAAGCCTAGCGGAGCGAGTTTTTTTCGCTATCGGGTATTTGTTTCCAATCGTTGGCAGATGTTTCTGAAGAGCGCGGGCCAGAGCGCCCGCATCGGCGTCTGGATTGGCCAGAATGTCGCCACTTCCACCTTGCAAGGCTATCGACGCTACTGCTTAATACGGGACGGCTCATGGCGTCGAAAATGCTTCGACGACCGACAAACACTATAAAAAGAGCATTCCCTTGACTGAGCATGGAACAGCACAGGCCACACGGGTCACGTTATCGCTGGTTGTCCCGGTTTTTAACGAGGAGGACAGTCTCGACGCGTTCATTCTGCGCCTCGATGAAGTCTTCCAGCACCAGGCCTCAATTGCTCTGGAGCTGGTGTTCGTCAATGACGGCAGTTCCGATGCCACGCTTGAGCGGCTGTTGGAGCGCCAGTTGCGCGACTCGCGGCTGCGCATCGTCGATCTGAGTCGCAACTTCGGTAAAGAGGCGGCGTTGTCTGCGGGATTGCAGATCGCCACCGGGCAGATCGTCGTCCCCATTGACGTCGATCTGCAGGACCCGCCCGAAATCATTCTGCAAATGATCGAGCGATGGCGCGAGGGCTATGAAGTCGTGCTCGGTCATCGCGTCAGCCGCCGCAGCGATACGTGGGCCAAGCAGACTTCGGCGCATTGGTTCTATCGTTTGCACAATAAGATCGCCGAACAACCGTTGCCGGAAAACGTCGGTGATTTTCGCCTGATGGACCGTTGTGTGGTCGATGCCTTGCTGACCTTGCCCGAGTCCCGGCGCTTTATGAAAGGCCTGTTCGCCTGGGTCGGTTTTCGCACTACCCACGTTGATTACGAGCGGCCCGAGCGCGTGGCGGGGCAGAGCAAGTTCAACGGCTGGCGGCTATGGAATTTTGCTCTGGAAGGCATCACCAGTTTCAGTACCGAACCGCTGCGGATCTGGACGTACATCGGCGCGGCGGTGTCGCTGGTATCTTTTGCCTTTGCCATTTTTATCGTGTTGCGCACGCTGATCCACGGCGTCGACATGCCCGGTTATGCCTCGTTGATGGTAGCCGTGACGTTCCTCGGTGGCCTGCAGTTGATTGGCATCGGCGTGCTCGGCGAGTACCTGGGCCGCACTTACATCGAATCCAAACGCCGGCCGATTTTTCTGGTGCGTCGCGTCTACGACCCCAAGGACTGAAACATGGATCTCAAGGAAACCGACATCCTCGGCGACAGCATCGGTGAGCATTGGTATTACTGCTCCAAAGCGGCGGCGACGCGTCGTCTGCTCGGTGATGCACCGATCACGCGGATTCTCGACGTGGGCGCCGGGTCTGGGTTTTTCTCGCACCACCTGCTGACGCAAACCTCGGCGCAGGAGGCGTGGTGCGTCGATATCAGCTACCCCGCCGATTCCGATGCGACCACGGTTGGCAAACCGGTGCATTACCGCCGCGATATCGACGCCATCGATGCGGATCTGGTGCTGCTCATGGACGTGCTGGAGCATGTCGACGACGACCTTGGGCTGCTCAAGGCTTACGTCGATAAAGTGCCGTCCGGCAGCCGCTTCCTGATGACTGTGCCGGCATTCCAGTTCCTGTGGAGCGGGCATGACGACTTCCTCGAACACAAGCGCCGCTACACCCTGCCGCAGTTTGAAACCCTGGCCCGTGATGCCGGTTTGACTGTGCAGCGTGGTGCCTACTATTTCGGTGCGGTGTTTCCGATCGCCGCGGCATTGCGTTTGCTGCCCAAAGGCCCGCAGGCCGCAGTACCGCAGTCTCAACTCAAACGCCATCAACCGTTGGTCAACGGCGTGCTCAAGACCCTCTGCAGCCTTGAACTGCCGCTGATGGGCATGAATCGCCTGGCCGGTCTGAGCGTTTTCGTGCTGGCGCGTAAGCCGTGACCTCAGCCGACCGATCGGTGTTGGTCCAGCGTGGTTTGCGCTTTGCCGTGACCGGTCTGTTCGTCACCGCACTGCATGCGCTGGTGGCGGTGCTGTTCATCAACTTCGTCGCGCCGCAACCGCCGTTGGCCAACGGGGTGGCATTTGCTGTGGCGACGGTGGTGTCCTATGTGATCAACACCACCTGGAGTTTTTCGGCCCGTTTGCATGGCAAAACCTTGCTGCGCTTCATGCTGGTTTCCTGCGGTGGATTCTTGCTGGCGATGTTCGTTGCGTGGACGGCGCAACTCGCTGGACTGCACTATTTGCTGGGCATCGGCGCGGTGGCACTGATCATCCCGGCATTCACCTTTGTGCTGCATAACTTCTGGACGTATCGATGAAGGGCTTGAACAAGCACCCGTCCTTGGCGCTGTTGCCGATCCTGCTGGGAGCGCTGGCGTTTTTTCTGGTGATCGGCCCGCGTGCCCTCGATCCGCAAAACATTGCCTGGCTCAAGGACGGCGACCCGGCAACGCACTATCTGGGCTGGGTATTCTTTCGTCATTCGCCCTGGACTTTTCCCCTCGGGCTGAACCCGTCCTATGGGATGGAACTGGGCAGCTCGATCATTTTTTCCGATTCCAATCCGCTGCTGGCGCTGCTGTTCAAACCGTTTAATGGCTGGTTGCCGGAGACGTTCCAGTATTTCGGTTTATGGCTGCTGGCGTGTTTTATTCTGCAGGCCTGGTTTGCCTGGAAGCTGCTCGGACTGATCACCGACAACCCCGTGTTGCGCCTGCTCGGTGCCGGGCTGCTGGTGTTTTCGCCGCCGATGTTTCTGCGTACCGGTGGTCATCTTTCGCTGGTCGGGCATTTCCTGATTCTTGCGGCGCTGTATCTGGCCTTGCATCCGGCGCTGCCGCGACGACGCTTGGCGTGGGGCGGTTTGCTCGCCGCGACAGCACTGGTCCATGCCTATCTGCTGGGGATGGTAGCGCTGATCTGGGTGGCGGATCTGTTGGGCAAGTTGTGGGCCGGCAAGTTGAGTCGACGTCAGGTGCTGATCGAGCTGGTCAGTTTGTTCGCGCTGGTGAGCGTGTGCTGCTGGCAGGCGGGGTATTTCAGTATTACCGATGGGGCGGCGGGCGGCGGTTTCGGCTTTTATCGAATGAACCTGTTGTCGCTGGTGGATCCAGACGGTTGGTCATTTGTCTTGCCGGGCATCCCCAAGGGCGGCGGTGATTACGAAGGCTTCAACTACCTCGGACTGGGTGTCCTGCTGCTAGTGCCAGTGGCGGCAATCGGCTGGTACAGAAGTGGTATCTCGTTGAAGGCTTTGTTGTGCAGTCGCCCGTTCCTGTTGTTGGCGTTCGTCGGATTGACGTTGTTTGCCCTGTCGAATCAGATCGGTATCGGCTTGCATACTTTCGGCTATCCGCTTCCCAAGTTCGCGCTGCGTGTGGCGAGTGTTTTTCGCGCTTCAGGACGCATGTTCTGGCCGGTGTTCTACGCCATCGTGATATTGCTCACCTACCTGGTGGTGCGCGGTTATCGGCCGCGCATCGCCATGGGGCTGCTGGCGCTGGCGTTGGTGGTGCAAGTCGCCGATAGCCGAATCGCCTGGGCCGGTTTGAGAGCGGCGAAAATGCTGCCCGAATCCTCGGCCTGGACCAGCCCGATGCATGATCCGTTCTGGGCCAGTGCGGCGGCGCACTACAAGAGCATCCGCGCCATGATGCCGAAAAATCAGCCTGATCAGTGGCAGGCGATTGCCGATTTCGCCGCCACCCACGGGCTGAAAACCGATGCGGCTTACCTGGGCCGTACGAGCCCCAAGGCGCTGGACATGCTGCTGCGCACGACGCAAAGCCAGCTCGCCAGCGGCCAGTACGACAGCGATTCGCTGTACCTCCTCGATGACGATGCGCTGGAGCTGGCGGTCAAGAGCATTCACAGCGACACCGATCTGTTGACCCGCGTCGACGACTTTGTTGTGTTGGCCCCAGGCTGGAAACGTTGCAATCAATGCCTGGCGATGGTCGACCAGGGGCGGGCGCTGTCGTCGATACCCTTGAGCCAGCCGGGACTGGTGCAGACGTTCAACCGCAGCACTCGACAATTGGTCAAAGGCTGGTCCACCCCGGAAGCCTGGGGCACCTGGAGTGATGGGCAGGATGCGGAACTGCGACTGCGCGTCGCTCCCGGGTCGCATGCGCTGGTGATCGAGGCGCTGGCCTTTGCCATGCCGCCGAACCTCAGTCAGCGGGTGATCGTCAGCATCAATGGGGTCGAGGCATTGTCGACGCGTCTGACTGAGGTGCAGGGCAATCGGCTGGAAATACCGCTCAGCGCAGCGCAGGTGGCCGAGGAATATCTGAATGTCCGATTGCATCTGCCCGATGCAGTCAGCCCAAAAACACTGGGCTTCAATGACGATGCGCGAGTCATGGGGCTGGGCTTGAAAACCCTGACGGTACAGTGAAATTGTCCAACAAACCGCCAATCGTCTGATAGACGTCAGTCCCAAGGACTTCATACACTGCCGGCAGTCTGGCGAGCGGGGGGCAATGGATGAATCGAAATGAATTACGCAAGGCCGACATCAACCTGATGGTGGTGTTCGAGACCTTGATGCTCGAACGCAACGTGACCCGGGCGGCGGAGAAACTGTTTCTTGGCCAGCCGACCATCAGCTCGGCACTCAATCGCTTGCGCGCGATGTTTAATGATCCGCTGTTCATCCGCGTCGGCCATCGCATGGAGCCGACTGCCCGGGCCGAAGAACTGTTCAAGTACCTGTCGCCAGCGCTCGACTCGCTGTCGGTGGCCCTGAGTCTGACTCACGATTTCGATCCGGCCGTGAGCAACATGACGTTCCGTATCGGCCTGTCCGATGACGTCGAATTCGGCCTGCTGCCACCGTTGCTGCGGGCGCTGCGTCAGGAGGCACCGAGCGTGGTGTTCGTGGTGCAGCACGTCGACTACTGGCGCATCCCCGATCTGCTGGCCGCCGGCGACATCACCGTCGGCATCAGCCAGACCCGAGGTTTGCCAGCCAATGCCAAGCGCAAACTGTTGCGGCATATCCAGCCAAGCATCCTGCGCGCCGATGCCTCGGACTCGCCGCTGACCCTCGACGAATACTGTTCACGCCCGCACGTACTGGTGTCGCACACGGCCAACATCAGCGGCTATGCCGACGAGTGGCTGGCGGAAATCGGCCGTACCCGGCATGTGGTGTTGTCGGTGCCGCAATACAGTGCGCTGCCGGCATTGCTGGCCGGTACCGACCTGATCGCCAGCCTGCCGGACTACACCGCCGAAGCGATGGCTGCCTCCGGGCTGCTGTTCAAGGAACCGTTCCCGTTCAAGACGCCGATGCTGGATCTGTCGATGGTCTGGCTCAGCCACGTCGACAGCGATCCGGCCGAGCGCTGGCTGCGTTCGCGGCTTGAAGCGTTCATGAGTGAACGGCCGCTGACCGCGCCCTGAATCCCACCACAAATCTCCCCTGTGGGAGCGAGCCTGCTCGCGAAAGCGCAGTATCAGACAACATTGATGTGACTGACACACCCTCATCGCGAGCAGGCAAAAACCCGCACGGGAGTAGGGCGGTGCTGTGGTATATGTACGACCTTTCTGCCGACTGACTGGAGCATCCCCATGCCACACCTGCACATGGAATACACCGCCAACTTGCCGCAGTTGAACGCTGATGTGGCGTTGATCCGCCTCAACAACGCCCTGGTGGGTTCCGGTCAGTTCGCCGCCGAGTTCGATATCAAGAGCCGGGCGGTGAAGGTCGAGACCTTCAAGGTCGGTACCGGTATGGGTGAGCGCGCTTTCGTCCATGTGAAGCTGGCGCTGCTCAGCGGTCGTTCGCCGCAGATCAAGAAGCAGCTCTCGGATAGCTTGCTGGCGGTGTTGCAGGATTTGTGCGAGTGGCCGGCCGGGGTCGAAGTGCAGCTTTGCGTGGAGTTGCTCGATATCGACCGCGACTCCTACACCAAGACCGCCATCGGCGTGTAGGACTCAGGCCGCTTCCAGCTCACTGCACACTTTGATCACCTGCTCGCGCAGCCAGACGTTGGCGCTGTCCTGATCGACGCTCTGGCTCCACTGCATGTCGAGAGTGAACCCCGGCAGGCCGTTCGGCGCCTCGCAGTGATTGAACACCGCGTCGTTGGTCAGCAGGCGCTGGATGCGCCGGGGCAGGGTCAGGATGAAGTCGGTGCCGGTGATCATCTTCAATGCCGCGCTGTAGCTGTTGGAGCGCGCGACGATCTGCCGTTTCTGCGCCTGACGCGCCAGCCAGCCATCGACCATGTTGGTGGTGGAAGTCCACGGTGTCGGGAACACATGGCGCCGTTCGGTGAAGGCCTGCAGGCTCAGGCGCGGCTCCAGCGGTGTTGCGCGTTTGTCGAAGACACAGACCAGATCGTCCTCCAGCAGCATTCGCGATTTCAGGTCGGTGTGGCTGCGGTGGAAGTTGGGGCCGAAGCAGATCACCAGATCGAGGCTGCCGTCGCGCAGTTCGTCGGCGGGCACGTCGGTCTCGAACTTGTGCATGTTGACCACCACCGGCAAATCGTCGAAGTCGAAACGCTTCAACAGGCGCGGCAGCACCAGTTGCTCGAAGTACTCCGGGGCGCAGATATTGAAGGTCACCGCTTGCCGGGTCGGATCGAAGGCCGGGGCGCCGGCGTGGCACAGGTTGATGCTTTCGAGGATCTTCTGCACATGGCCGTACATGGTGCCGGCCTTGTAGGTGGGACGCATGCCCGTGCGGGTGTTGATGAACAACTCGTCTTCGAAACTGGTGCGCAATTTTTTCAGGCAGTAGCTGACAGTGGACTGGCTGACGCACAGCGTCTCCGAGACATCCGTGACGCTGCTTTGCTCATACACGGCGATAAACACCATGAGATCCTGCATGTCGAGCTTTCGAAGCAAGTTACTGTTCAGCATCCGTTCCGTCCCGCTGTGCTCCTTGCGCTGAATCCGCGCAAACGTGTGCGCATGATCGTAGCGGAACGATGGTGCCAGGACAAAGCCCTGTAGGACGTTTCAGTGTCAGTTGTGGGACAGAAAGTTTTAGGAACACGACGCCGTTAAATAAACCGGCAAAAGATGGCAACAGGCCTCTAGCCCGGTAACGGCATTCGGCTTCAACGGAAGTGTCGGGCGTAATGCCGAGGGTCGAAGCGCAGCACTATCAGCAACATCACCACCATTACCGCAGTCAGCGACCACCAGGCCCATTCGAAGCTGCCGAGACGGTCGCGGATGATTCCGGCCAGCAGCGGTGAAAGCCCGGCGATCAGGTAGCCGATGCCTTGCACGAACGCGGTCAGGCTGCCGGCGCGCTGCGGGTTGTCGAGGTGATCGAGCGAGACAATCAGACTCATCGGAAACAAGCCGCCAATGCCCAGCCCCAGCAGGCACGGCCACAGCAGGCTGAGGTGTTGCGGGCTGAGGATCAGTCCGCAGAAGCCGCCGATGATCAACAGCAGCAACGCTGCGAGGACGGTACGGCGATCACGGCTGCGATTGGCGATGGCCGGCGTCACCAGCCCGGATATCACCTCCATGGCGGTCAGAAAGCCCAGCAGCAGACCGGCGTGCTGTTCGCTCCAGCCCTGTTCCACGTAGTACGGCGCCAGCCAGGCGAGCACGCAGGTGTAGGACGCCGTGCCGAGGCCGAAGAAGAGGGCGAGCAACCAGGCACGGGAATTACGCGTGAAGGACTCTTTTCCTACAGGCGTGTTGTGGATGGATGATGGGGTCGACTGTGTCCACCAGACCAGCAACGCGAGCACGGCCAGTCCTGCCCAGATCGCCAGCCCGGTGCGCCAGCTGCCGGTCTGCCCCATTACCAGCGGCGAGAATGAGGCGGCCAGCGCGGCGCCGCCCATGATTGACGTGACATACAGGCCCATGCACAGCGCCACATTGTCAGGGAAACGGGACTTGATCAGTGCCGGCATCAACGCCTGAATCAAGGCGATGCCAAGCCCCGCCAGCACCGCGCTGCCAATCAATTGCGGCGCCGAATCGAGCCACAGCCGCGACAGCGTCGCCAGCCCGATAATCAGCAACGACAGGATCACCGTGCGCTGCTCGCCCAGGCGTCGGCTGATGCCTATGCCGAAAAACATCGCCAGCCCCATCACCATCACCGGCAGCATGGTCAGCAGCGAGGCCGCGCTGAAACTCAGCGGGATATCGCCACGAATCGCCGACAACAATGGCCCGACAGCTGCCATGGACGGGCGCAGATTGAGCGCGACGAGGATGATGCCCAGCATCAGCCAGACAGCGGGGCGGGTGGTGGCACGGACGTTTTCCATCGGCAGACTCTGGATTGCGGAGGCTGTCGATTAGGCGGCGCGCAGCACTTATCGGCAAATCAGATTTCCCCAGTACTATTTAAAAACTAAATAACACTCCCCTGTGTAGGAGCTGCCGAAGGCTGCGATCTTTTGACGTTGGTTTTAAAAAACAAGATCAAAAGATCGCAGCCTTCGGCAGCTCCTGCACGGGGAGGTTCGGATCCCTCGTGCTGACCACGCTGTAAGACTATTCTTTCTCTCTGGTAGGACATTTCGTTACAGCTCTGGCCCAGCGCAGGCGCGTAAAACGCCGGCGGCGATATATACTGCGCGCCATTCTTCAAGGGAGAGCCGTGTGGCTATCGATATTCACTGGATTCGCGACAACGAAAGCCTCGCGCAGTTTTGCGCCGAGTGGCAGCAGCTGCCGTTCGTTGCCCTCGACACCGAATTCATGCGGGTCGACACCTTCTACCCGATTGCCGGTTTGCTGCAGGTCGGCGACGGCAAACGCGCCTATCTGATCGATCCGCTGACCATCGACGCCTGGCAACCGCTGGCGGCGTTGCTGGAAAACCCGGCAGTGCTCAAAGTCCTGCACGCCTGCAGCGAAGACCTCGAAGTGCTGCTGCGCCTGACCGGCAGCCTGCCGGCGCCGTTGTTCGACACGCAACTGGCGGCGGCCTACCTGAACCTCGGGTTCTCGATGGGCTATTCGCGGCTGGTGCAGGAAGTACTCGGTATCGAGTTGCCGAAGGGCGAAACCCGTTCCGACTGGTTGCAGCGTCCACTTTCCGACACACAAATCAGCTACGCCGCTGAAGACGCGGTGCATCTGGCGGAAGTTTTCGTACAGCTGCGGCCGAAACTGTCCGACGACAAATTCGCCTGGGTGCTGGAGGACGGCGCCGAACTGGTCGCCAACCTGCGCCGCGAGACCGATCCGTACGAGGTCTATCGCGAAGCCAAACTGGCGTGGAAACTGTCCCGTGCGCAACTGGCGGTGCTGCGTGAACTGTGCGCCTGGCGCGAAAAAGAAGCGCGTGCCCGTGATCTGCCGCGCAACCGCATCGTCCGTGAGCACTCGCTGTGGCCGCTGGCCCGCACGCAACCGGACAACCTCGCCGCGCTGGGCAAGATCGAAGACATGCACCCGCGTACCGTGCGTCAGGACGGCCAATTTCTGCTTGATCTGATCAAGCGCTCTGGCAGTGTGGGGCCTGATCAATGGCCGCCGGCGGTGCCGGAGCCATTGCCGGTCGAAGCGGCGGCGCTGATCAAGCAACTGCGCGCCCTCGGCCAGGTCGAGGCCGAACGCCTGGGCATCGCCCCGGAACTGATGCTGCGCAAGAAAACCCTCGAAGCGCTGGTCAAAAGCGGCTTCCCCGAGGGCCCATATCAATTGCCTGAGTCGCTGCGTGGCTGGCGCCGCGAACTCATGGGCCAGAAGCTGCTCGACAGCCTGGCCACCGCCGGAGAACAGCCTTGAAACGTATTTGCTCCATTTACCAAAGCTCCAAGCGAAGCGGAATGTACCTGTATGTGCTCAAGAGCGATGCGCTGGAGCGTGTGCCGGAACCCCTGATGCTGGCGTTCGGCAAGCCGAAGCATTCCTTCGATCTGGTGCTGTCGCCTGAGCGCAAGCTGGCCAGCGAGGACATCACCGTGGTCCTGGAAAACCTCGACAAGCAGGGCTATCACTTGCAGATGCCGCCGGCCGAGGACGAGTACATCGAACACCTGCCCGAAGAATTGCTGCGACGCAACGACCCGGTCTGATCTGCGAGGCCCTGTTCTGGGCCTCTTGCCACCCTGGAACTGTTTTTACGGCGACGACCGCCACGAAGGAGCGCGACTCCTTCGGCGGTTGCCCGCACGGTTTGCGAAAGGTTTGAAAATGCGCGTTCTGATTGCTGAACACGACCACGCGGTGTACGCCCGGCTGCTGCGTCAGGCGGCCCCGGAACTTGAAGTACTGACCAGTGGCGACTCCGCCGAACTGGCCCGTCAGGCGGCCGATTGCCCGGTGTGGCTGGGGCAGCCGGATCTGCTGGCGACGCTGTTGCGTCAGGGCCATCAGCCGCAATGGCTGCAATCGACCTGGGCCGGCATCACGCCGCTGCTCGCCGACGGCTTGCGCCGCGATTACCGCCTGACCCGCGCGGTGGGGATCTTCGGTCAGGTGATGGCCGAATACGTGCTGACCTATATGCTCGGGCACGAGCGGGAAGTGCTGGCGCGGCTGGTCAGCCAGGTCGAGCGCAAGTGGGACAACCGCACCGGCCAGAGTCTGGTCGGGCGCAAGGTGTTGATCGTCGGCACCGGCGATATCGGCCAGAGCGTGGCGCAGTTTCTGTTGCCGTTCGGTGTCGAGCTGTACGGCATCGCCAGCAGCGCGCGCGAGCAGGCGCCGTTCATCGAAGTCGGCTCGATGGCGGATCTGCCACGGCTGGTGGGCGCGGTCGATTACGTGGTCAACCTGCTGCCGAATACCGCGCAAACCCACGACATTTATGACGCGGCGCTGTTCAAGCAATTCAAGCCGACCGGGTTGTTCATCAACGTCGGACGCGGCGTGGCGGTGGTCGACGCGGATCTGGTGGAAGCCTTGAAGGAAGGGCATCTGGCTGGTGCGGTGATCGACGTTTGCCGTCAGGAGCCGTTGCCGCAACGCCATCCGTTCTGGACGGCGTGGGGCTTGTTGCTGACCGGGCACAGCTCGGCACCGACGTCGCCGGCGTTGATGGTGCAGTTGTTCGTCGAAAACCTGAAGGCGTATCAGGCGGGAGAAGCATTGCGCGGGGAAGTGGATTTCAGTCGCGGATATTAAATCCACCGCGATACCTGTAGGAGTGAGCCTGCTCGCGATGAGGGTGTGTCAGTCGACAATGTTGTCTGACACTACGCCATCGCGAGCAGGCTCACTCCTACAGTGGTTTTTGCATGGTGGCTTAGAGGGTGAAGTTGCCTTCTGCAGCCAGCTCGCTCAGCGGGCGACGCGGGCTCGGCATTTCACGAGCCTGCAGGTATTCGGCCAGGGTCGCCTTGTCACCCAGCTTGCCGATAGCGACCGCCGCATGCAGCGCATAACCTTCAGGAATATTCAGCTCCTTGCGGGTCAGCTCCTGATCGAAACCGGCCATGCCGTGGGTGTGCCAGCCGCTGATGCTCGCTTGCAGCGCCAAGTGGCCCCAGGCCGAACCGGTGTCGAAAGTGTGCCACAGCGCCGGGGACTCTTCGCTGGCACCGGGTGCGGTGAAGGTGGTTTTCGAAATCACGATCACCAGTGCCGAAGCGTGCTGCGCCCAGCTGCGGTTGAATTCATTGAGCAGACCCAGGAAACGCTCCCAGTTCGGTGTATCCCGGCGCGCATACAGAAAGCGCCACGGTTGCGAGTTGTAGGCCGACGGCGCCCAGCGTGCGGCTTCGAAAAAGCTCAGCAGGGTTTCTTCCGGGATCGTTTCGCCGGTGAAGGCGCGGGGCGACCAGCGGTCGGTGAACTGCGGGTGAATGGCGTAATCGGCGACGCGAGGGTTGGCACTCATCGAAAGATTCCTTGCTGTGTTTGAGTCATGAATTCGTGGCAAAACCCTACTGGGCGGCGATTCGGCTGACAAGCGGGATTTACCGACAGTCGCCAGCGCTTGGCCCGCAAGGCCTTGGGCACTAGACTGGCGGCCTTTTCACCACCTGATGTTGATGCTTGAGCCATGGCCGCCAAAGTCGAACCGTTCTGGAAACGCAAAACCCTCGAGCAACTGGATCACGAGGAATGGGAATCGCTGTGCGACGGCTGCGGTCTGTGCTGCCTGCAGAAACTCGAAGATGAAGAAGACAACAGCGTCTATTACACGCGTATCGCCTGCAAACTGCTGGACCTGAAAACCTGCCAGTGCAGCGATTACCCGAATCGCATCAAGTTTGTCCCGGACTGTATCCAGCTCACTCCGGGTCAGGCTGAAGAATTCAAATGGCTGCCGCCGACCTGCGGTTATCGTCTGGTCAGCGAAGGCAAGGATCTGCCGCTGTGGCACCACCTGGTGTGCGGCGATCGTGACGCCGTGCACCACGAACGGATTTCCCAGTCCGGGCGCATGCTCGCCGAAGGCAGCGTGCCGGAGGACGACTGGGAAGATCACCTGATTTTCCGGGCTGGTTAAGCACCAAGGGTTTCCAGGATTCAACAAGGAGTGTGTATGGCTGGGGGATTGCTGCGGGCATCGTTGATCGGCCTGCTGGCGCTAAGCGCACCAGTGTGGGCAGCAAAGAAAGTCGATCTGGATTACCACGTCCGCCTGTTGCCGCAAGGCGATCAGGCCGAAGTGCGCCTGACCCTGGCCAAAGGCGAGGCGGTGCGCAGTCTCGACTTCGACCTCGGCGACGGCAGCCACTACAGCGACTTCAAGGCCGACGGCGAATGGCAACTGACCCCGGGCAAACAGACCCGGGGCCTCTGGCGCCCGATCGGCGACAAGCCCAGCCTGACTTATCGCGTCAGTATCAGCCACGGCCGCAAGGGCGGCAGTTTCGACACGCGCATGACCCCGAGCTGGGCGCTGCTGCGCGGTGATGATCTGGTGCCGCCGGCCAAGCTCGATCAGCAAGATGGCGTCGAGCTGGTGTCGCGTCTGCAATTTGAACTGCCCAATGGCTGGCAAAGCGTTGAAACCGCCTGGCCGCGCATCGGCAAGAATAAATTCCGCATCGACAACCCTTCACGCCTGTTCGATCGCCCGACCGGCTGGATGCTGGCTGGTCACCTTGGCAGCCGTCGCACGCGTCTGGGCGAAACGGAAGTCACTGTGGCCTCACCGCAAGGGCAGGGCATGCGTCGCATGGATGTGCTGACCTTGCTGACGTTCGTCTGGCCGCAAGTGCAAGCGGTCTATCCCCGGCATCCGAAGAAACTGCTGATCGTCGGCGCCAACGACCCGATGTGGCGCGGCAGCCTCGGCGCGCATGAGTCAATTTACCTGAACACGCGTTTGCCGCTGGTCAGCGAAAGCGGCAGCAGTGCGCTGGTGCGCGAGCTGGCGCAGGTGTTCGGGCGGATCAACGACGAGCAGCGCAGCGACTGGATCAGCGAAGGCTTTGCCGAGTATTACTCGATCGAATTGGTGCGGCGTGCCGGAGGCATGAGCGATGAGCGCTATCAGGCGTTGCAGGCGAAGTTGACCAAGGACAGTCAGAAAGTCACGACCCTGCGCGGCGAGAAGATCAACCAGGCGCAGCTTGCAAAAGCGGTGCTGATGCTGCAGGAACTGGATCGCGAGATTCGTCTGAAGACGCGTAACAAGCGTTCGCTGGATGATGTGTTGCGCGGGGCGATGCATCTGGGGACGGTGAGTACCAAGGAGTTTGTGCAACTGGCCGAGAGTGTTCTGGGCGAGTCTTCCAAAGTCCTCGATAGCGCGTTACTTCAGTAATACCGCCTTCGCGAGCAAGCCCGCTCCCACCTTAGACCGCATTCCAACCTTCAATGTGGGGGCGGGCTTGCTCGCGAAGAGGCCAGAAGCCTCACCGAAAATTCAGGCTCAGACCCCGGCTTTCGGTGACTTCACCGAATCATTGCCGGTCACTGTTGCGGTGCTGGTCGCCGCCTCGGCATTGGCCTTGAGCTGGCTCAGCTCTTCCCCGGCGCGCTCGATCTTCGCCCGCACGTTGTTCATGTCCTGACGGCTTTTCTCCAGCAGGCTTTTCACCGAGCTGTGCCCGGTGATGCCACGGGCCATCGCCACGCCGCCAATCGCCACCTGAATCAGACCGAACACGCCGCCACGGCGCAGGCCCTTGCCGACCATGATCACGCCACCGGCCAGCGAGCCGATGCGCTCCCAGCCCTGCACGTTCTGTTCGGTCGGGCTCTGGAACGGGGTGGAATCGATACGTTGGACGCGTTTGAGTTCGCTCATGATCTGTCTCCCAGGCAATGTGCAATAGATAGATAAGCTGACTGCCGCAGCGGCCGGCTCGTTCCATCGGATGTGCGACGTTTCAGCGGAATTTCGGCCCGGAGCGGGTATTCAGGCCCTTGGCCATGCGGTCGTAGAGTACGACGTTGACCGTCGCCGCCAGGTTCATGCAACCGGTGGTCGGGATGTACACGACGTCTTCGCACCAGTCGCGGATCTCCTTATCCAGCGAGCCGTCTTCCGGGCCGAAGATGTACAGCGCGCGATCCGGATGGGTGTATTCCGGCAGCGGGCGGGCGCCCTCGACCAGTTCCACGGCGACCGGGACGCAGTTGAGCGGGAGGATCTTTTTCAAGTCGTCGATGCCGATCAGCGGGATGTCGTAGTGCACGCGCTTGGTGTCGGTGACGAAATCGGCGGCGCGTTCATAACGCTTGCCGGTGTAGAACACCGACGCCACGCCGTAACAGCCTGCGGCGCGCATCACCGAACCGACATTCTCCGGTGACTTGGGGTTGTACAAACCAATGCAGCTGTAACGTTTGTCTGCCACGAGCGGGGTGCCTTCGGGAAAAAGAGGGCGATTATACGGGGATTGGGCGGTTGTGGTCAGACCTCGGATTATCGGTGCCCGAACGGCCGCCTTCGCGAGCAAGCTCGCTCCCACAGTGGTTTTGTGTATGACACCGATCCAGTGTGGGAGCGAGCTTGCTCGCGAAGGGGCCAGTCGGGCCAATGAAGAACTTTAATCTTCTTTTTTCATCAGCCCGGCCAGGGCGGCAAACGGATTATGCGTCGCCTTGGCGATTTTCGGCGTGCTCAGCGAGCCGTCGCCGAAGTATTGCTGGTCGGTGTAGCGCGAGTGTTCGTTGTCGTGGCAGTACAGGCACAACAGTTCCCAGTTCGAGCCGTCCTGCGGGTTGTTGTCGTGGTTGTGATCGCGGTGGTGCACGGTCAGTTCGCTCAGGCGCTTGCCGGAGAACTCACGGGCGCAGCGGCCGCAGACGTGCGGGTACATTTTCAGGGCCTTGTCACGGTAGCCCATTTCCTTGTCGCGCTGGTTGTCGGCAAGGATGCGATCGAGCTTCGACGTGTTGGTCGGGGTGGACGAACTCATGGGTTCACCTTTGTAAAAAGACTAATGACGGTTATGTGCAGAGTTTAGCTCAGCCCTTGAGCTTCTCGGCAATCCAGATCGTGTGGCGGGTGCCCTTGTTGCCGTGGGCGAAGACCTGGACTTCTTCGGCCTTGAACCCGGCCTTCTTCAATTTGTCGGAAAACTGCCGGTCAGCGCTGGCCGACCATACTGCCAGCACGCCCTTGGGCCGCAGGGCCTTGGCGCAGGCGTTCAGACCGGCGACCGAGTACAGCCAGCTGTTGGCCTTCTGCGTCAAACCTTCAGGGCCGTTGTCGACGTCGAGCATGATCGCATCGAAACCATTTGGCTCGCTTTGCAGGACCTTGGCCACGTCGTCCTGACGGATCACCGTGCGTGGATCGAGCAAGGGTCGCCCGGACTTTTCACCGAGCGGCCCGCGGTTCCACTCGACCACGCCGGGCACCAGTTCGGCGACCACCACTTCGGCACCCTTGCCCAGATGTTTGAGCGCCGAGGCGAGGGTGAACCCCATGCCCAGACCGCCAATCAAGACTCGCGAATTCGGTCGTCCGGCGACCTTGCGGCAAGGGATCTCGGCCAGCGCATCCTCCGAGCCGTGCATGCGCGTGTTCATCAATTGCCCGCCGTCGCCGCCCTGGATCTTGATGACGAAATCCTCGCCATACTCGAACAGGCACAGGGCACCGCCGTTGTCAGGGATCGGCGTGGTGTCGAGCAGAACGAAACGTTTCATGGAAATCTCTACAAAGGGGAAGGCAAGCCGGCCCGTTGGGAGTAGCCTGAGCGCAGACTAGAGGCCAAACGGAGCCCTTGATGAAGCGCACCATTCTAACGGTCATTGCCCTGGCCGCGCTCTCGATTACTGCAGTGCAGGCGCAGCAGACCATTCCGGTCAGCCCGACGCCGCAACCCGGCTCGCCGGGAACCGCCACGCCGACCCCGTATCCGCAAATCACCCCGATCAGCGCACCGAAGGCCGGTGCCGGCAGTGGCAGCCCGCCGCTGGTGCCGATCGAAATGCCCAGCCCGCCGAGCAAGGATCAACCGGTGCCGGGCATCGAACCGAGCGGCACCAAGGCCAAATCACCGGGCGGTTAAACCTGTTGCGCCGCCAGTTGGCCGTCGGCCATGCGCAGGCGTTTGGAGAGGGACACGGCGAGGGCGCGGATGATCTTGGCGGCGATCTTTGGCGCGTCGTTGAGCATCTTTTCCAGCGAGTCCTTGCCCAGGTTGAGCAGTTGGCAGTTGCTCGCCGCGATGCAGGTCGCCGAACGGCGTTCGCCATCGAGCACGGCCATTTCCCCGAACGCCCGACCGCTGCGCAGGATGGCCATGGTGATGACCTGGCCGTCGGGGCCAGTCTTCTGCACCGCGACCTGGCCGGTGTGGAGGATGCACATGAAACTGCCGGCATCGCCCTCACGGAAAATCGCTTCGCCCTCAGCCACGGTGCTGATGCTGAAGTAGCCCGAGGCCGCGGCGAAGTCCGCCAGTTGCAATTGATCGAACAGGCCACAGTCCATCAGCCAGTCGCGAATTTCGTTGTTCAGCAGGGTGGGTTCTGACATGTCATTGCGGTCTTTATTGTTTTCACGGTTTTCAGGCACTACACGGACCCTTGTAGGAGTGAGCCTGCTCGCGATAGCGGTCTGTCATTCACATCACCGGTGACTGATACACCGCTATCGCGAGCAGGCTCACTCCTACAGGGAACTGTGGTGTATCGGCCCCTTAGGTCTGGAGTTAAGACCCGAGTGACCGATGGAGTTCCTCAGGCCAGGCCCAAAACCTTGAACACAAATGCATATTCGAGCGCTACGTCACGTAATCCCTGATAACGCCCACTCATGCCGCCATGCCCGGCGCCGAGTTCGGTCTTGAGCAGCAGCAGATTGTCGTCGGTCTTGGTCGCACGCAGTTTCGCCACCCACTTGGCCGCTTCCCAGTACTGCACGCGGCTGTCGTTATAGCCGGCGATCACCAGGGTTGCCGGATAATTCTGCGCAGTGACGTTTTCGTACGGCGCGTACGCCTTGATCCGCTCGTAGACCTCCGGCTCTTCCGGGTTGCCCCACTCGTCGTACTCGGTGACGGTCAGCGGCAAATCCGGGTCGAGCATGGTGTTGAGCACGTCGACGAACGGCACTTCGGCAATCGCCACGCCGAACAGATCCGGACGCTGGTTCAGCACCGCGCCAATCAACAGGCCGCCAGCACTGCCGCCGCTGATCGCCAGTTTCTCGGCGGTGGTGATGCCGTTGAGGATCAGGAATTCGGCGCAGGCAATGAAGTCGCTGAAGGTGTTGTGTTTGTGTTCCTGTTTGCCGGCGCGATACCAGGCTTCGCCCAACTCGCCGCCGCCCCGCACGTGGGCGATGGCGAAAGCCATGCCGCGATCCAGCAGGCTCAGGCGGGCATGGGAGAACCACGGGTCGAGGCTGGAGCCGTAAGCGCCATAACCATACAGATATAGCGGCACCGGTTTGCCGACCATCTCGCGTTTCATCACCAGACTGATCGGCACCTGTGTGCCGTCCGGCGCGGTGGCCCACAGGCGTTGGCTGACGTAGGCGTCGGCGTCGAACGGGCCGAGCACCGGAGTTTCCTTCAGGACGGTTTGCTCCCCGGTCTCCAGCAGCAACTGGCGCACCTGCGCCGGACGATTCAGCGCCTCGTAACGCAGACGGATGCGGTCGCTCTCGAACTCCAGGCTGTTCTGCACATAGAGGCTGTAAGCCGCGTCCGGCAATTGCACGCGATACGGCGTCTGGCCTTGCGGGTGAACTTCGATGATCGGCAGACCGCCTTCACGCAGGCTCAGGGTCATGGCCGCGGTGTTCAGCGTCACGCCGTCGAGCATTACCGTGTCGCTGTGCGGGATCAGGTTCTGCCAGTCGGCCTCGCTCGGCACCACACCGGTGTCCGGCGCCTGATACAGGGCGAAGTTGATGCCATCGCGATTGGTGCGGATGAACCAGGTCCACACGCCATCCAGCGCACCGTGGTCGACATCGTATTCGTGATCCTCGACCCGTGGCGCCAGGCAAGTGAAGGGCAGGTGCGGCTGATGCGCGTCCAGCGCCCAGACTTCGCTAGTGGTCTTGCTGCCCAGAGTCAGCAGCAATTGCTGCTCGGAACTGGAGCGATAGCAATGCAGGAAGAAACGCCCGTCCGGCTCGTGGAACACCTCTTCGGCGGCGGTGCCGTCGAGGCGATAGCGCAACAGTTTGTGCGGGCGATGGGTGTCGTCGAGCACGCCGAAGAACAGGGTCAGGCTGTCGTTGGCCCAGGTCATGCTGCCGTCGCAGTCCTGGAATTCCAGTTCGCTGACCTTATCATTGGCCAGTTCCTTGACGAACAGCGTGTAGATCTCGTCGCCCGAGGCGTCGACGCTGTAGGCCAGACGCTGGTGATCCGGGCTGATGCTGAACGCGCCGAGCGAGAAGAAGCCGCCATTGGCCAGCACGTTCGGGTCGAGCAGCAGTTGCTCGCGGCTTTCGTCGAGGGTCAGGCTGTCGTCGGCCGGACGCGGGCAACGGTAATGGCGGGCGTATTCGTCACCCGCCGTGGTGCGCGTGTAATACAGATACGGGCCCCATGGCGAGGGCAGGGACAGGTCGGTTTCGAGGATCCGGCCCTTGATCTCTTCGAACAGGCTTTCGCGCAGGCCGGCCTGATCGGCGGTCTGTGCTTCCTGATAGGCGTTTTCAGCCTTGAGGTAGTCGAGCACCGCGTCGGTGTCGCGTTCCTGCAACCAGGCATACGGGTCGGCACCGGCAGCCTTGCGGGCGATCGGGGCACTGATGACGTGGGCGGATTCGGGCATGGAAGGCTCTCGGACATTTACGGAATAAGGGTTTTCGCAGCTCTTGAAACCATCGCACTCCCCTGTGGGAGCGGGCTTGCTCGCGAAGGCGTCCTGTCAGTAAAGACTTATTTGGCTGACACACCGCTTTCGCGAGCAAGCCCGCTCCCACAATGATTGCGGCGGGCCGTCTGGCATTGGGACAAGCCTGGCGGGCGAAAAGTCGTTACTATAAGCGCCTCTTTGCCTGCCTTGCCATGGACACCATGACCGAGAACGACTATCTGATCGCCTGGGGCCTCTACGCCTTTGCCGCTGTGGGCTGCCTGTTGGTAGGGATGCGCCTGACCCGCTGGATGTGGCGCTGGTTGCGCGAGCCGCTGCGGGTGCTGATGGCGGTGTTGCTGTTCAGCCCGACCATCATTGACCCGGTGAAAGCCAAGGTCGCGCCGTCGATCGCCATCACTGCGCTGGATCTGGCCTTCAAGGTCGGCAACAACGCCTGGCGAGCGGTCTCCGATCTGTTCATGTACGGCATGATTGCGTTCGGCATCTACCTGATCTTCGTGCTGATCCGCTTCCCGATCGAACGTGCCTCGCGCGCCCGCCGCGAGCAGGCCGAGGCCGCCAAGGCTGCGGCGCGTGCCGATGATCGCGACGACGATCAGCCGTTCGGCGCTGCCGGTGATGACCGCTATGGTCGCCCGCCGGTGCCGAACAATCCGCAGCGCATGCGCGTCGAGCCGCGTCTGTAAAACCGAGAGTCCGCACATGTGTGAATTACTGGGCATGAGTGCCAACGTGCCGACCGATATCGTGTTCAGCTTCACCGGCTTGATGCAGCGCGGCGGGCGTACTGGCCCGCACCGCGACGGCTGGGGCATCGCCTTCTATGAAGGGCGCGGTCTGCGCCTGTTCCAGGACCCGGCCGCGAGCAGCGAGTCGGAAGTCGCCAACCTGGTGCAGCGCTATCCGATCAAGAGTGAAGTGGTGATCGGCCACATCCGCCAGGCCAACGTCGGCAAGGTCTGCCTGTCCAACACCCACCCGTTCGTGCGCGAACTGTGGGGGCGCAACTGGTGCTTCGCGCACAACGGCCAACTCGCCGATTTCACCCCGATCAAAAGTTTCTACCGCCCGGTGGGCGACACCGACAGCGAAGCGGCGTTCTGCGATTTGCTCAACCGCGTGCGTGCAGCATTTCCGGAACCGGTCGATATAGAAGTGCTGCTGCCGGATCTGGTCGCCGCGTGCGCTGAATACCGCAGCAAAGGCGTGTTCAACTGCCTGCTCAGCGACGGCGACTGGCTGTTCTGCTATTGCTCGACCAAACTGGCACAGATCACCCGGCGCGCACCGTTCGGCCCGGCGCGGCTCAAGGATGTCGATGTGATCGTCGATTTCCAGGCGGAAACCACGCCTAACGATGTGGTCACGGTGATCGCCACCGAGCCTTTGACCGAAAACGAAACCTGGACCCGTTACCAACCGGGCCAATGGAGCCTGTGGCGACGCGGTGAATGCGTCAGCCAGGGCACGACCGAATAAAGGATCTCTCCTCGATGTTGCTCAGTTATCTACGGCTGGTGTTGTTTGCGGCGGGCCTGTTGATCGGTGTCCAGGTGCCGGGTTTCATCAACGATTACGCCAAACGCGTCGAAGCCCATCTGATCGAAGCGCAGACCGGTCTGCGCGGTTTTCAGGGCACCGCCGAGCAGTTTTTCAAGGGCGACTTGCAGGCGCTAGTCGCGCATTACCGCGCCAGTGATGACCCGGTATTTCGCAGCGACGCCGACAGCCTGAGCACCTTGCTCAACCGCCAGATTGCGCTGGATAAACAGTTCCAGGCGATGCAGGGCCCGTGGTACATCCGCTTCCTGCAAGTGGTGCTGGCCGCCGACCCGGACATTCGCAAGGAAACCTGGAATGGCTACAGCTACCAGATCCTGCTGACCCCGGAAGCGATGATCTGGGGCATGAGCGGGGCGTTGCTGCTGTCGTTCGGCATCGAGTGCCTGATTCGTCTGATTGACTGGGTGGTCTTGGGCGGCCGGCGCTTGCGCCAGAGCCGGCCGATTGAAGACCGCGACGTGCGCGGCTTGTAAGTCTGGCAAAACTCCTGTGGCGAGGGAGCTTGCTCCCGCCCGGCTGCGCAGCAGTCGTAAAGCTATGAACTCAATTGTCCTGAATGATTGGGATGTCTGGTTTTGGGCCTGCTTCGCAGTCCAGCGGGAGCAAGCTCCCTCGCCACAGGGTGTCAGGCACTCAAGACAATGTAGTTCTCACCGACCTTGCGCGCATACCCCTCCAGCACCTGCTGACACAACGTCACCATCTCCTCGACCCACTCCACGCCAACTCGCCACGACACCACCACCTGCAGATTCGGCGGTCGCTGGTCGATGTCGAGCAAAGTCAGTTCACCCCGCGCCAGTTCCTCGGCCACCAGCACCGGCGGCAGCACGCCAATACCAAAACCATCACGCAACAGCCGGGTGATCGCCGACACCGAATTCACACAGTTCAGGCGCGGTGCCAGCACGCCGTTGGCCTGCATCAAAGCGAGCAGATCCTGATGCGGTCGGGAGTTTTTCGAGTAGGTGATGAGCCGTTCCTGCGCCAGTTCGCCGAGGTCGGCGTAGTCGCGGTTGTAAATCGAACTGCTCGCAACGATCCAGCCCAGCGGATGGCTGGCCAGCTCCAAGCTACGCACGCTTTCGTGACGTATCAGATCGGTTTGCAGAACGATGTCGAGAAAGCCTTTTTGCAGCTGATCGCAGAGGTTCAGCGAGGTATCCGCCACCAGCTCGATTTCCACCCGTGGATACAGATCGGTCATCTGCGCCACCAACGGGCTGAGCCAAGTGTGGATCACCGTGTCCATCACGCCGATGCGCACCCGGCCGACCTTGCTCGAACGGGTCTCGATCGATTGCTTCAGCGCCGACATCGTATCGAGCATCTGCTCGGCGTAATCCAGCACCTTCAGGCCTTCGGGTGTCAGGCTGACGCCGCGTGAATCGCGCAGAAACAGCTTCACCCCCAGCTCGCCTTCGAGCACCGCGATGCGGCTGGAAATCGACGCCTGGGTGGTGAACAGCTTGTCGGCGGTCAGGCGAAAACTCTTCAGCCGGGCGACCCAGACAAAGGTCTCGAGAAACTTCAGGTTCATGGCAACGGCTCGGGTGACAAATTTTTCTTATGC
Organism: Pseudomonas sp. JQ36; assembly: GCF_053851495.1. Classification (NCBI taxonomy): domain Bacteria; kingdom Pseudomonadati; phylum Pseudomonadota; class Gammaproteobacteria; order Pseudomonadales; family Pseudomonadaceae; genus Pseudomonas; species Pseudomonas sp. JQ36. The sequence goes on from NZ_CM132642.1 coordinate 288,496, forward strand.
CTAAGGCGGGTTTTTATTCGTTGGACGCAGCAGGGCCGGGCGACGAAAAATCGGCGCATCCGGTTCCCACGATAGGCGTCGTCGGAACTTCGAACAAGACCAATAAAAGCCTGCGGAGACTTGCCATGCGTGCGCCCGACACCCTCGACCTCCCCAAGAGCACGGCCCGCCCGGGACCGTTCGACTGGTATCGCAACATCAATCAGCAAGAGCGTCGTACCTTCTGGAGCTGCAAGATCGGCTATGGCCTGGACGGCATGGACACGCAAATGCTCAGTTTCGTGGTGCCGACCCTGATCGCCATGTGGGGCATCACCACCGGGCAGGCCGGGCTGATTCACACCAGCACCCTGATCGCCTCGGCCATTGGTGGCTGGGTCGCGGGGATTCTCTCCGACCGCATCGGCCGCGTGCGTACCCTGCAACTGACGGTGCTGTGGTTCGCTTTTTTCACGTTTCTTTGTGGTTTCGCGCAGAACTACGAACAGCTGCTGATCGCCCGCACCCTGATGGGCTTCGGTTTCGGCGGCGAATGGACCGCCGGCGCGGTGTTGATCGGTGAAGTGATCCGCGCCAAGGATCGCGGCAAAGCGGTGGGCATGGTGCAATCCGGCTGGGCGCTGGGGTGGGGGCTGACGGCGATTCTGTATGCGCTGCTGTTCTCGATCATGCCGCCAGAAGACGCGTGGCGTGCGCTGTTCATTCTCGGCATCGTCCCGGCCATTTTCGTGATCTTCGTGCGGCGGCTGGTGAAAGACCCGGAGATCTATCGCGAAGCCAAGGCGGCGCAAACTCCGCAGAATCCGGCGAAGTTCTACGAGATCTTCGCCCCCGGCATGCTGTTCACCACGTTCCGTGCCTCCTTGCTGACCACTGGCGCGCTCGGCGGTTACTACGCGATCACCTCGTGGCTGCCGACCTTCCTCAAGAACGAGCGCGGTTTGAGCGTGCTCGGCACTGGCGGGTATCTGGCGATGGTGATTGTCGGTTCCTACGTCGGCTATGTGATCAGCGCTTATCTGACTGATCTGCTGGGACGCAAAAAGAACTTCATCCTGTTCGCGGTCGGCTCGTTCACCATCGTTCTGCTGTACACGCAGATGCCGGTGAGCAACGGGGTGATGCTGTGGCTGGGTTTTCCGCTGGGCTTCTTCGCTTCGGGGATTTTCAGCGGCATGGGCGCGTTTCTCACCGAGCTTTTTCCAACGCGGATTCGCGGTTCGGGGCAGGGCTTCTGCTACAACATCGGTCGGGCGCTGGCGGCTTTGTTTCCGCTGCTGATTGGTTTGCTGAGTCAGAAAGTCCCGTTGAGCGTGGGTATCGGTGCGTTCGCTGCGGTGTCCTACGGCGTGGTGATTCTCGCCGCATTGAGCCTGCCGGAGACCCGTGGCAAGCAACTGGATGCGCAGTAACTGATAACCTGCCGGGCAAGCGTCCTACAGATAAAAAGACCAGAAGCTACAGGAGTGTTCACCGTGAGCCGCCTGCTATTGAACTGTGACATCGGCGAGAGTTTCGGCAGCTGGACCATGGGTCTGGACGCCGAGGTCATGCCCTTCATCGACTGCGCCAACGTGGCCTGCGGCTTCCATGCCGGTGACCCGAGCATCATGCGCAAAACCGTCAGCCTGGCCCTGAGCCACGGCGTGCAGATCGGCGCGCACCCGGCCTATCAGGATCTGGTCGGTTTCGGCCGGCGTTCCATGGCCTATTCCGCGCAAGAGCTGCAAGACATCCTGCATTACCAGATCGGCGCGCTCGACGGCATCTGCAAGGCGCAGGGCGGGCGGGTCGGTTACATCAAACCTCACGGCGCGATGTACAACGACATGATGGCCAACCCGGCGCAATTGCGGGCGGTGATTGAGGCCGTTGCCGCCTACGATCGCAGCTTGCCATTGATGCTCATGGCCACGCGCGACAATTCGGCGGCGCAACAGCTCGGTGACGAATACGGCGTGACCCTGTGGTTCGAAGCCTTCGCCGACCGCGCCTACGACAGTGCAGGTCGACTGGTTTCGCGGCAACTGCCGGGCGCGGTGCATCACGAGCCAGAAAAAATCATCGAACAGGCGCTGACCATCGCCCGTGGCGGCGAGCTCGTTGCCTGCGACGGCAGCGCGCTGCACCTGCAGGCCAACACCTTGTGCGTGCATGGCGATAACGCCAGTTCGGTGGCCGCCGTGCAGCGCATTCGCGAGGCCCTGAATCAGCAGCGCGCGCCATGAACCCACGGATTGAAGTGGTGGCCCTGGACTGCCTGATGCTGCGCCTGTTCGATGAAATTGCCGAAACCAACATGCCGTGGATGCTCGCCGCCAGTGAGCGTTTGCGCACGGTGTTTGGCGCGCAGTTGATCGACTTGGTGCCGTCCTACACCACGTTGATGGTGCATTACGATCTGACCGCGCTGAGCCCGAGTCAGGCCCGTGAATTGATCGCTGAAGCCTTGATCGACCTGTCGCCGAATGCGCTCACCGGCGGCCAGTGCCATGTGTTGCCGGTCTGGTACGACCTGAGTGTCGGCCCCGAACTGAGCTTGCTGGCGCAGCGCAGCGGGTTGGCGGTGGAGGAAGTGATCCGCCGTCACAGCGCTCGCGAATATCAGGTGTTCGCCCTCGGCTTCGCCCCGGGATTCGCCTTCATGGGGCTGGTGGAGGAAATCCTTGCGGCGCCACGCCTGGACACCCCGCGCAAGAAAGTCGCGGCCGGCAGCGTCGGTATCGCCGAGCGGCAGACGGCGGCTTATCCGGTGGTGTCCCCCGGCGGCTGGAACCTGATCGGCCGCACCCCGGCGAAACTGTTCGACCGTCATCGCGACGGCTACAGCCTGATGCAACCCGGCGACACCGTGCGTTTCGAAGCGGTGAGCCACGCCGAGTTCATCAACCTGGGCGGCGATGACACGCCACTGGAGGCGCTGGCATGAGCCGACTGACGATTGAAGCGAGCACGCCGCTGTGCCTGTTGCAGGACGCCGGGCGCTTTGGCGTGCGCCATTTGGGCGTGACCCAGGGCGGTGCCGCGGACTGGTGTTCGATGAGTTGGGGCAATTGGTTGCTCGGCAATGCGTTGGATCTGCCGGTGATCGAAATCACTCTCGGCGGGTTTGCCGTGGTGGCCCAGGAGGATTGCTTGCTGGCACTGGCCGGGGCGGATCTTGGCGCGCAGATTGACGGGCAGGCGCTGGCGCCGTGGCGCAGTTTCAAGCTGGGCAAAGGCCAGACGTTGAAGTTCACCCAACCGCTGCTCGGCGCCCGGGCTTATCTGGCGGCGCCCGGTGGATTCGACGCGCCGCAGGTGCTGGGCAGCAGTGCCACGGTGGTGCGCGAGGAACTCGGTGGATTGGATGGTATGGGGTTACCGCTGAACAAGGGCGCGACATTGAGTTATTGCGGTGCGGCTCTGCAGGTGCGTGAAGTACCGCAGGCGCATCGACCTGATCTGCGCCTGAATACGCCGCTGGATCTGGTGCTCGGCGCACAGATCGGTCAGTTCAGCGGGCAGAGTCTGTTCGATGTGTTCAACAGTCCGTGGACGCTGGACAGTCGCGCCGACCGCATGGGGATTCGATTGCTGGGCAAGGCGTTGCAGTATCAAGGCCGGCCGATGATTTCCGAGGGTATTCCGCTGGGCGCGGTGCAGGTGCCGCCGGATGGACAGCCGATTGTGCTGCTCAATGATCGGCAGACCATTGGTGGCTATCCAAGGTTGGGAGCGTTGACGCCGTTGGCGCTGGCGCGACTGGCGCAGTGTCTGCCGGGGGCGCAGGTGCGGTTGAGGCCGGTGGTGCAGGAAGTGGCGCACCGCGAGCATGTCGAGTATTTGCGGCGTTTTGGTTGAAGATCAAAAGATCGCAGCGTGCCGCAGCTCCTACATGGAAATGCGAAATTTTCTGTAGGAGCTGCCGAAGGCTGCGATCTTTGGCTTTTTATTTGGACAAAAACCGCATCCCTTCTTCCAGCCCGCGCAGAGTCAACGGATACATCTGATCCTCGATCAAATCGCGCACGATATTGGTCGACGACGTGTATCCCCAAGTGTCCTTCGGATACGGATTGATCCAGATGAGCTTCTTGTACTTCTCCATGAAGCGCTGCATCCACAGGTAGCCCGGCTCTTCGTTCCAGTGCTCGACACTGCCGCCGGCCTGGGTGATTTCGTAGGGCGCCATGGCAGCGTCACCGATGAAGATCACTTTGTAGTCGGCGCCATACTTGTGCAGCAAATCCTGGGTCGAAAAACGCTCGGACGTGCGGCGCATGTTGTTCTTCCACACCGACTCATAAATGAAGTTGTGGAAGTAGAAGTACTCCAGATGCTTGAACTCGGTCTTGCACGCTGAGAACAGTTCCTCGCAGATCTTCACGTGCGCGTCCATCGAGCCGCCGATGTCGAACAGCAGCAACAGCTTCACCGTGTTGCGCCGCTCCGGGCGCATCTGAATGTTCAGCAGGCCGGCGTCCTTGGCGGTGTGGTCGATGGTGCCGTCGATGTCCAGCTCTTCAGCCGCACCCTGACGGGCAAATTTGCGCAGACGACGCAGGGCGACCTTGATGTTGCGCGTACCCAGCTCCACCGAATCGTCGAGGTTCTTGTACTCGCGCTGATCCCAGACCTTGACCGCTTTGCCCTGACGCTTGCCGGCATCGCCGACGCGGATGCCTTCCGGGTTGAAGCCGCCGGAGCCGAACGGGCTGGTGCCGCCAGTGCCGATCCATTTGTTGCCGCCGGCGTGGCGTTCCTTCTGTTCTTCCAGACGTTTCTTGAACTCTTCGATCAGCTTGTCGAGACCGCCGAGGGACTGGATCTGCGCGCGTTCCTCGTCGGTCAGCGAGCGCTCGAATTCCTTGCGCAACCAGTCTTCGGGAATCAGCGCCTGCAAGTGATCGTCGAGCTTTTCCAGGCCGTTGAAGTAGGCGCCAAACGCGCGGTCGAACTTGTCGAAATGCCGTTCGTCCTTGACTAGAATCGCCCGCGACAAGTAGTAGAACTCGTCCATGTCGGCGAAGGTCACGCGCTGCTTCAGCGCGTTGATCAGGTCGAGCAGCTCGCGCACCGACACCGGCACCTTGGCTGCACGCATTTCATTGAACAGGTTGAGCAACATGGCATCAGCCTCTTAGCGAGAACCGCGACGGCTCATGAACGCCAGGCGCTCAAGCAACTGCACATCCTGTTCGTTCTTCACCAGCGCTCCGGCCAATGGCGGAATGGCCTTGGTCGGATCGCGCTCGCGCAGCACCGCTTCGCCGATGTTGTCGGCCATCAGCAGCTTCAGCCAGTCGACCAGTTCCGAGGTCGACGGCTTCTTCTTCAGGCCCGGCACCTTGCGCACGTCGAAGAACACGTCCAGCGCTTCGCTGACCAGATCCTTCTTGATGTCCGGGTAGTGCACATCGACGATTTTCTGCAGGGTGCTGCGATCCGGGAAGGCGATGTAGTGGAAGAAGCAGCGGCGCAGGAAGGCGTCCGGCAGCTCTTTCTCGTTGTTGGAGGTAATGATGATGATCGGGCGCTTCTTGGCCTTGATGGTCTCGTCGATCTCGTAAACGTAGAACTCCATCTTGTCGAGTTCTTGCAGCAGGTCGTTAGGGAACTCGATGTCGGCCTTGTCGATTTCGTCGATCAGCAGAATCACCCGCTCTTCGGACTCGAAAGCCTCCCACAGCTTGCCCTTCTTCAGGTAGTTGCGCACATCGTGGACTTTCTCATTGCCCAGTTGCGAGTCGCGCAGACGGCTGACCGCGTCGTACTCGTACAGGCCCTGGTGGGCCTTGGTGGTGGACTTGATGTGCCAGGTGATCAGCTTGGCGCCGAACGATTCGGCCAGTTGCTCGGCGAGCATGGTCTTGCCGGTGCCCGGTTCGCCCTTGACCAGCAGCGGCCGCTCCAGGGTGATGGCGGCGTTGACCGCCAGCTTTAGGTCATCGGTGGCGACGTAGGCCTGGGTGCCTTCGAACTTCATCTGCTAATCCTCGAACGGTAACGCCGACCTGCACGGGCAGGGCGGGGGCGAAAAAATCGGATGCCCCGACTATAACGCGCAGCCCGGTCGACTGTGAACGCAGACGGCTTATTCAGTCTCTGAATGGGGCGTCACATGTTGACTCGGTTTCGGCCTGACGCCAGACAGCGCCCCTGGGGTGAGGGGATTCATCCCCGATAGCTGCGAAGCAGCTCGGATTTTCAAGAACTAGCCCGCATCCGGCTTAGGCCTTTCATACCGCGCATTGAAGGCCTGAATGAAGCCATTGCGCAGAATCTGCAAAAACGCTTCGAATGCGCTGATATTTTGCTGATGCACGTTGCCGCTGAGCTCGACCTTGGTGGCGAACTGGTTTTTGGCCTGGTTCTTCAGCACGGTTTCCGTGCCGCCGACGATGGCCTCCCAGACGGAGCGGAAGATGCTCTTGTCCTTGTTCTCCACGTCCTGCTGCCAGTTGAACACTTCGACGTCGCGCAACAGCGGTTTGATGTAGCCGCTGACCTGGGCTTTTTTCGCCTGGGATTCGATGACCACGTCGCCGTGGCCGGCGTTGAAATCGAACTTGCCGTAGGCCGAGGCGAAGTCGTTCATGCGCTTGAGCTCGATGTCGCGGGCGCGCAGGCGGAACTGGAAGTCCTCGAAGTTGCTCAGCGGGTCGAAGGTGGCAGTGGTTTCCAAGGGGGCATGTCCGAGCAGAAGCGCTTTGCCTTCGAAGCGGGCGTCGCGTTTGCCCTGTTTGTCGACCACGTTGGTCAGGTTGTAGATGCTCGCTTCGACGTTGGTGGCATTCATGTTGACCGGTGGCTTGGAGTTGAAATTGCGAAAAGTGATTTTGCCCTCGTGAATCTGCACCTCGTCGAGGGTGATCGGTAGCAATTTGCCCAGTTGTTCGCGCCAGTCGGTGCCTTGACCGGTTTGAGAGTTCTGCTTGTTGGCGCCACCATCGACGAAGTTGACTTCGGGTTTGACGAATTTGACCTGCGCGACAACGGCATGGTCGTACCACAGCGAATGCCAACTGACCGCCAGGTCGATCAGTGGCGCGTTGACGAAAGGCACCGGCACCTTGCCGTCGACCTTGACGATTTTCAGGCCGTTGATTTTGTAGGCGCCGCGCCACAAGGCCAGATCGACGTCGGTGATCTGGCCGCGGTAATCGCCCATGTCCGCCAGTTTGCCGTTCAGATAATCGCGCACCATGTAGGGCAGGGCGATGTGCAGGGCGATCAACAGCACAACGACGACGGTGAAGATCCCTAGTGGCCAACTGTAGCGACGCTTCATGACAACAATTCCCGAACGATGTAAGCGATTGACTGTGGCGCGGCGCAGACGTTCGACCCGACTGGACTGCGCCAGGCAACAGGCATACCTTGAAACGCTGAATTCAACGCTGCATAAGGACCCAGCCATGAGCCGTATTTTTGCTGACAACGCCCACTCCATCGGCAACACGCCGCTGGTGCAGATCAACCGCATCGCGCCGCGTGGCGTGACCATTCTGGCCAAGATCGAGGGGCGCAACCCCGGTTATTCGGTCAAGTGCCGGATCGGCGCGAACATGATCTGGGATGCCGAAAGTAGCGGCAAACTCAAGCCGGGCATGACCATCGTCGAGCCGACGTCGGGCAATACCGGCATCGGTCTGGCCTTCGTTGCCGCCGCCCGTGGTTACAAGTTGATGCTGACCATGCCGGCTTCGATGAGCATCGAGCGTCGCAAGGTCTTGAAAGCACTGGGCGCAGAGCTGGTCCTGACCGAACCGGCCAAGGGCATGAAAGGCGCAATCGAGAAAGCCGCCGAGATCGTTGCCAGCGACACCGACAAATACTTCATGCCGTCGCAGTTCGACAACCCGGCCAACCCGGCGATTCACGAAAAAACCACCGGCCCGGAAATCTGGAATGACACCGATGGCGCTGTCGATGTGCTGGTGGCCGGCGTCGGAACCGGCGGAACCATCACCGGCGTTTCGCGGTATATCAAGAATACCCAGGGCAAACCGATTCTGTCGGTGGCGGTGGAGCCGGTGTCTTCACCGGTCATCAGCCAGGCGTTGGCGGGTGAAGAGATCAAGCCGAGCCCGCACAAGATTCAGGGGATTGGCGCCGGTTTCGTGCCGAAGAACCTAGATTTGTCGATGGTCGACCGGGTGGAGCAGGTCACTGACGACGAATCCAAGGCCATGGCGCTGCGTCTGATGCAGGAAGAAGGGATCTTGTGCGGTATCTCCTGCGGCGCGGCCATGGCTGTGGCAGTGCGTCTGGCAGAGAAGCCGGAAATGCAGGGCAAGACCATCGTGGTGATTCTGCCGGACTCCGGCGAGCGCTATCTGTCGAGCATGTTGTTCAGTGATCTGTTCACCGAGCAGGAGAATCAGCAGTAGTCGAATTTGACTCAGATCAGCCGGGGTTCAGGATCGTTATGCTAATAAATGCTTTGTTGCGCAATCCTTAACACTGAATCTTGGGTTCAGCGGGTTTTTCCCGAGGCCGGTAGTGTTTATCATGGCCGGCTGCCATGCCGGGTAAAGGGCATTGCGCAGCGTTGTCTTTATTCAAGGAGTCGTTGATGAACTTTTCGTTAGCCGCCAAGGTGTCGGTGTTGCTGTTGTTTGCGGGCAGCATCCTCTATGTGCATTTGCGCGGCAAGGCGCGCCTGCCGGTTCTGCGTCAGTTCGTCAACCACTCGGCGCTGTTCGCCCCGTACAACGCGCTGATGTACCTGTTTTCCGGCGTTCCCTCCAAGCCGTATCTGGATCGCAGCAAGTTTCCGGAGCTGGATGTGCTGCGCGATAACTGGGAAACCATTCGCGACGAAGCCATGCACCTGTTCGACGAGGGCTACATCCGCGCCGCCGAGAAGAACAATGACGCCGGTTTCGGCTCGTTCTTCAAGAAGGGCTGGAAGCGTTTCTACCTCAAGTGGTACGACAAACCGCTGCCGTCGGCCGAAACCCTGTGCCCGAAAACCGTGGCGCTGGTCAATGCGATCCCTAACGTCAAAGGCGCGATGTTCGCCCTGTTGCCGGGTGGCAGCCACTTGAACCCGCATCGCGATCCTTTTGCCGGCTCGCTGCGCTATCACCTCGGCCTGTCGACGCCAAACTCCGACGATTGCCGGATCTTTGTTGATGGTCAGGTCTACGCCTGGCGCGACGGCGAAGACGTGATGTTCGACGAAACCTACGTGCACTGGGTCAAGAACGAAACCGACCAAACCCGCGTGATCCTGTTCTGCGATGTCGAACGTCCGCTGAGCAACCGTGTGATGACCCGCATCAACCGCGCCATCAGCGCCTGGCTGGGACGCGCCACCGCCCCGCAGAACCTTGATGACGAACGTGTCGGCGGTATCAATCAGGCCTACGCTTGGAGCAAGAACTTCAGCGACAGGTTCAGTGGCTTGGTCAAGCAGTGGAAACGCCGCAATCCCAAGGCCTACCGCATCCTGCGTCCGGTGCTTGCGGTGGTGGTGTTGACGTTGTTGGGGTATTGGCTGTTTGGTTGAGGCTGGATATTGAAATAAAAAAACCGCTCCTTGTGAGCGGTTTTTTTGTTTGCTTATAAGTCTAGAGTCGGCCAGCGGCGAGTACGTTCGGCTCTTCGCTTTCAGTGCCCGTTATCAGTAACTGCAGCAGACGCCTCTGACTCGCAGTGAGCGTTACCTCACCGGATTTTTTGCCGAGAGGAAGTATGTCTTTTCTGGAGGAAGGCTTTTTGGTTGATTTGCTCATTTCTCCACCAGTGTTGATCGTTAATTGAACAGTTTTCACGATACTAGGTTCTCCAGGGTTTTGACAAGGCGGCCACCAGCGTCGAAGCCGAAGCCAAGCTCTTGATAGTGGGAAATCGCGCCCTTCAAAGGTTCTTGAATCTCGAGAACCTTGCTGCCAATGAGTTGGGCGTATTGTTCAATCACAATCATCGCCAGTACCCCGATACGTCTTTTTAACGGATGGGATTCGTAGGGACGTCCCTCCAGACGCACAATTCGTATTCTGTTTTTGCTGGCATTTGGATTTGCGAAACACAGTCCGCAAAGTTCCTCTTCAAACCAGATAGCGATGTCCAGAGATAAGGGCTCTCGACCTTTCCACTCAATGACCTCATTCCAGCAAAAGTGCTGGTCTCTCCAGAGAGTTGATGCCTGTAGTGCTTGTTGGTCGATAGGTTCGAAACGTACTTTCGACAAATCGATGGCAGTCGGACCATGTTGTTCCAACTGAAGCTGTAGTTGAAGGGTAACGATAGCAGCCTGCTTCCTCGACTCTGACCGATACAACTGATACCGCAAACTCGTCCGTTCCCTTGGCATGTGATCTTGAGCATTCCCTGTCCCCCATCAATGGGCCTATCCGTTGTTCATCAGCCTATGCGCCTGCCATCGAGCTGTCCCTGCTGGCCCTTTGTCCAAATCATTGCAATCCATGTCCTACGCTGGTTATAGTCGGCGCTCGTGAATCAGCTGATTCACTCTTCAAACCCTTCAAAAAAGATCAGCCCCAATGCCTGCATCCCTCATCAACGCGGTAGTCGATTCAGCGGTCAACGCTGGCGTCGTGCCGTGCGGGAATCAGCAGCCTGGGCAGATCAGTCATTACCCTCCACCTGTCAGTAGCACGCCGGTGTGCGCCCTCGTATCACCGCCGGGCGTTGGCGTTTCGGGCTGATCGGCATTCTTTGCTGACCCCTGCGCCCGCCAGAAAAACCTACTGAATTTCAGCCTCGGCTGAATTGGCTATTTGCCTGACTACAGGTGGTATTCATGTTTGTCCTATCGAAAAAATCCGCGCTCGCGGCGACGTCCACGAGCCTGTTCGTTCTGCTGTGGAGCAGCGGGGCGATCTTCTCCAAATGGGGCCTGGCCCATGCATCGCCGTTTGCCTTTCTGCTGATTCGCTTTGTGATCGCGCTGTGCGGGCTGTTGCTGTTGACGCCGCTGCTCAAGTTGAAGCTGCCCAAAGGCGGTCGGCCGATGCTGTTTGCGATTGCTACGGGCGTGGTGTTGTTGGGGGCGTATCAGATTTTCTATCTGCTGGCGCTGAACACCAAAGTCACGCCGGGGGTGATGGCGACGATCATGGGCGTGCAGCCGATCCTCACGGTGGTATTGATGGAGCGGCAGCGTTCGGCGAGCCGGATGTTTGGTCTGGCGTTGGGGTTGGCCGGGTTGATCATGGTGGTTTACCAAGGCATTGGTTTGGCCGGGATGTCGTGGGCGGGGATGTTGTTTGGCTTGCTGGCGCTGGCGAGTATGACGCTGGGGTCGATCATGCAGAAACGCATCACCGACAATCCCCTCGGAACGTTGCCGGTGCAGTATCTGGCGGGCCTGTTGCTCTGCGGGATCTTTGTGCCGTTCCAGCCGTTTCACTTCGAACACAGCGCCGGTTTCATCGTGCCGGTGCTGTGGATGGGGCTGGTGGTGTCGGTGCTGGCGACGCTGTTGCTGTATCGCCTGATCGCCCGGGGCAATCTGGTGAATGTCACCAGCCTGTTCTATCTGGTGCCGGCGGTGACGGCGGTGATGGACTATCTGATTTTTGGCAATCGCCTGGCGGCGTTGAGCGTGCTGGGGATGCTGTTGATCATTGTCGGGCTAGTGTTTGTGTTCCGTAAAACTGCTTGAAAACCTTCGGGCTGACCCGGGCATTTTCAGTGTCTGGGCCGGCCTCTTCGCGAGCAAGCCCGCTCCCACAATTGGAATGCATTCCCCTGTGGGAGCGGGCTTGCTCGCGAAGACTGACTTATCAGCGCCGCAACATCAGCGGGCTGTTGCTACAGCCGGCTTCAACACCAGCCACAACGCCAACGCAATCAGCACCCCGCCATACAGGTGCGCCATCGACAACGGCTCATCCAGCAACAACGCGCCCCACAAGACGCCGAACGCCGGAATCATGAAGGTCACGGTCATCGATTTGACCGGGCCGATGGAGCTGAGCAGGCGGAAATAGATGATGTAGGCGAACGCGGTGCAACCCAGCCCCAGGCCCAGCAGCGACAGCCAGACATTCCATCCACCCCAGCTTGCCGGAGGCGCAGTGATCACGCTGTAGCCGAACAGCGGCAAGAGAAACAGCGAGGCGCCGAGCATACTGCCCACGGCCGAAAGTCGGCTGTCGAGCCCGCCACTGTGATCCAGCCAGCGTCGCGTGAGAAAACCGGCGAAACCGTAGCAAGTGGTGGCAAGCAGGCAGGCTAGGGCGCCCATCAGCAACTGCAGATCAAAGGCCACCGGTCCTGCACGCGTCAGCACACCGACACCGAACAAGCCGAGAAACACCCCGGTCAGTTTCGCGACAGTGAGTTTTTCACTGAAAAACAGCCCGCCAATCAATACGCCCATCAGCGGTGTGGTGGCGTTGAAGATCGCCGAATAACCCGCCGGCAACACTTGCGCTGCGACCGAGTACAGCGTGGCCGGAATCCCCGAGTTGATCACTCCCAGCAGCATCACGGTTTTCAGCTTGCCCTTGAAATCCCAGCTGATGCGCATCAGCCCGAGAATCACCAGCAGACCGACGGCAGCAATCGACACTCGAAAGAACGCGGTCGGAATAGTGCCGATCACCGGCGCAATAATGCGCATGAACAGGAAGCTCGCGCCCCAGATGGCTGCCAGCGACAGCATGCGGAAAATATCGACAGCGCTCACGATGGCACTCCTTCCTTGATCGGGACGAGAGTGTTGCCGAGCGTCCTGACGATGGCAACCGCTAATCGGGCATTTAATTCGCTGCAGAGGTCTGCCTGGCGAAAAATGCCATCGACGTGCGCTGGCGTTCCGGTTTTGGCAGAAATTGCACTTCACCTGCACCCGGTTCCGTGGCTAAGCTCAGGCACAGATTTCCACTTGCACGCCGAGGTCTCATCTATGCCGCAGCAATGGCCAGCCACCGACATCGCCCGCATGATCCTCGATGGCTTCGACGATTACCGCGAGCATTTCCGGCGGATCACCGACGGCGCGCGGGAACGCTTCGAGCAGGCGCGCTGGCAGGAAACGCAGACCGCGTCGGCGGCGCGGATCAATCTCTACGAGGAAAAGGTCGGCGAAACCATCGCCCGCCTGCGCGAGCATTTCGACGACGAGACGCTGATGAATGTCGGCAGTTGGCCGCTGGTGAAAAGTGCTTACATCAGTGTCATCGACCTGCGCTTCGACGATGAACTGTCCGAGACCTGGTACAACTCGATCTTCTGCGGGCTGTTCAGTCACGACCTGATCAGCGACGGCTGCATGTTCATCCACACCACCCGGCCGAGCCTGCGCCGCGCCCGGGCCGCGCAAACCCGCACCTACAAGCCGCAAGGGCAGTTGTCATCGATGCTCGCGAGCATCTTTGCCGACTACCGCTTCAGCGAGGATTACGCCGATTTGCCCGGCGACCTGCAGCGCCTCGAGTCGCAACTGCGCGAGAACCTGCCGGACTGGGTGTGCAAGGATCCGGAGCTGAGCGTCGAGCTGTTTTCCTCGGTGCTGTACCGCAACAAGGGCGCCTATCTGGTCGGGCGCATCTATACCCGCGACGAGCAGTGGCCGCTGGTGATTCCATTGCTGCATCGCGAAGGCCGCGGGATTCAGATCGACGCGCTGATCACCGACGAAGCCGATGTGTCGATCATCTTCTCTTTCACCCGTTCGTATTTCATGGTCGATGTGCCGGTGCCGGCGGAGTTCATCGGTTTCCTGCGGCGCATCCTGCCGGGCAAACACATCGCCGAGCTGTACACCTCGATCGGTTTCTACAAGCACGGCAAATCCGAGTTCTACCGGGCGCTGATCAATCATCTGGCCAACACCGACGACCAGTTCATCATGGCCCCCGGCGTGCGCGGCATGGTCATGAGCGTGTTCACCCTGCCGGGCTTCAACACCGTGTTCAAGATCATCAAGGATCGCTTCTCGCCGTCGAAAAACGTCGACCGGGCGACGGTGATCGAAAAGTATCGTCTGGTGAAAAGTGTCGACCGGGTCGGGCGCATGGCCGATACCCAGGAGTTCGCCGACTTCCGTTTTCCGCTGAGCAAGTTCGATCCGGCATGCCTGGAAGAACTGCTGGAAGTCGCGCCGTCTACGGTCTCGGTCGAAGGCGACACGGTGCTGATCCGCCACTGCTGGACCGAGCGCCGCATGACCCCGCTCAACCTCTATCTGGAAAACGCCAATGAAGCGCAGGTGCGCGAGGCGCTGGAAGATTACGGGCTGGCGATCAAGCAACTGGCAGCGGCCAACATCTTTCCCGGCGACATGCTGTTGAAGAACTTCGGCGTCACCCGTCACGGGCGCGTGGTGTTCTACGATTACGATGAAATCTGTTTCCTGACCGAAGCCAACTTCCGCCACATCCCCGCGCCGCGCACCCCCGAGGACGAAATGGCTTCCGAACCGTGGTATTCGATCGGGCCGCTGGATGTGTTCCCGGAAGAGTTTCCGCCGTTTCTGTTCGCCGATGCCGGGCAGCGCAAACTGTTCGATCAACTGCATGGCGAGCTGTACAACGCCGATTACTGGAAGGGCTTGCAGGAGGCGATTCGCGCCGGGAAAGTCATCGACGTATTCCCCTACCGCCGCAAAGGCCTCGATAACGAGTAACTCCCACTGTAGGAGCTGCCGAAGGCTGCGATCTTTTGATTTTGCTTTTAAAAAAACAACATCAAAAGATCGCAGCCTTCGGCAGCTCCTACAGGGGAAGCAGGTCAATCGAGGGCAAATCTGCGACAATCGGCCCCCTGCATAAACAGACGACCGAATTGCGTACCCGATGACCGACGAATCGCCCTCCATCGACAAACTGCTGAAAAACCTCGATCACGCCATGCTCGCCGACCGCCACCGGCTACGGCGGCAGTTGCTTGAGCTGCGCAAGAAACCTGACGAGGCCAAACTGGCCCAGTGGGTGGCGCGCATGCAGGCGTCCTGTGATCAGGTGCTGGCGCGCCGTGCCAGCCTGCCGGTGATTCGTTACGACGACAGCTTGCCGATCGCCGCCAAACGCGACGAAATCAAGGCAGCGCTGGAGAAGCATCAGGTGCTGATCATTGCCGGCGAAACCGGTTCGGGTAAAACCACCCAGTTGCCGAAAATATGTCTGGAAATCGGTCGCGGCCAGCATGGCTTGATCGGCCACACCCAGCCACGCCGAATCGCTGCGCGCAGTGTCGCCAGCCGGGTGGCCGAAGAACTCGGCACACCGCTCGGTTCGCTGGTCGGCTATCAGGTGCGCTTCGAAGATCAAAGCGATGCCAACACCCTGATCAAACTGATGACCGACGGCATCCTGCTGGCGGAAACCCAGAACGACCGCTACCTCGAACGCTACGACACGATCATCGTCGACGAGGCCCACGAGCGCAGCCTGAACATCGACTTCCTGCTCGGTTACCTGAAAACCCTGCTGCCGCGTCGCCCGGATCTGAAGGTCATCATTACCTCGGCGACCATCGATCTGGAGCGTTTCTCCAGGCATTTCGATGATGCGCCGATTGTTGAAGTCTCCGGTCGTACCTTCCCGGTGGACACCTGGTATCGCCCGCTGACCCTGGAGCAGGACGAAGAGGGCAACCGTGTCGAGGACGACCTGACCGTGGATCAGGCAATCCTCGCCACCCTCGACGAAATTGCTGCCTACGAGCGCAGCGAACGCCGCAGCCCCGGCGATGTGCTGGTGTTCCTGCCCGGCGAGCGCGAGATTCGCGACGCTGCCGACATGCTGCGCAAGGCCCAACTCAAACACACCGAAATCCTGCCGCTGTACGCACGCCTGTCGCCGGCCGAGCAGCAGCGGATTTTCCAGTCGCACCCGGGGCGGCGCGTGGTGCTGGCGACCAACGTTGCCGAGACCTCGCTGACCGTGCCGGGCATCCGTTACGTGATCGACAGCGGCACCGCGCGTATCAGTCGCTACAGCTATCGCGCCAAGGTTCAGCGCCTGCCGATCGAAGCGATTTCCCAGGCCAGCGCCAACCAGCGTAAAGGTCGCTGCGGCCGGGTCGAACCGGGGATCTGTGTGCGCCTGTACAGCGAAGAGGATTTCCTCGGTCGCCCGGAATTCACCGATCCGGAGATTCTGCGTACCAACCTTGCCGCTGTTATCTTGCAGATGTTGCATCTGCGCCTCGGCGAAATCACTGCGTTCCCGTTTATCGAACCGCCGGACGGCAAGGCGATCAGCGACGGTTTCAACCTGCTGCAAGAACTCTCGGCGGTGGATCGCAACAGTCAGCTGACCCCGCTCGGCCGTCAGCTGGCGCGCCTGCCGGTAGACCCGCGCATGGGCCGCATGCTGCTCGAAGCGGCAAAACTCGGCAGCTTGCAGGAAGTACTGATCGTCGCCAGCGCCATGTCGATTCAAGACCCGCGCGAGCGTCCGCCGGAGCGTCAGCAAGCAGCCGATCAGGCCCACGCACAATGGAAAGACAGCGATTCGGACTTCGCCGGGCTGGTCAATCTGTGGCGTGGTTTTGAAGAGCAACGCCAGGCACTGACCGCCAGCCCGCTGCGCAACTGGTGTCGGAAGAATTTCCTCAATTATCTGCGCCTGCGCGAGTGGCGTGACTCTCATCGCCAGTTGAGCCTGATCTGCCGCGACATGCAGTTGAGCCTGAATAAAGAGCCGGCGGATTATCCGAAACTGCACAAAGCGGTGCTGGTCGGTCTGCTCAGCCAGATCGGCCAGAAAACCGAAGACGGCGATTACCTCGGCGCCCGTCAGCGGCGGTTCTGGATTCATCCGTCGTCGGGCATCGGCAAGAAACGTCCGCAGTGGCTGATGACCGCCGAACTGGTGGAAACCACCAAGCTCTACGCGCGCATGGTCGCCAAGATCGATGCCGACTGGATCGAGCCGCTGGCCGGGCACCTGATCAAGAAAAACCATTTCGAACCGCACTGGGAGAAGAAGCGCGGCCAGGTCGTGGCCTACGAGCAGATCACTCTGTTCGGGCTGATCGTGGTCGGTCGCCGCCCGGTGCATTACGGCCCGGTGGATCCGGTGGTCTCGCGGGAGCTGTTTATCCGCGAAGGCCTGGTACGTGGCGAGATTCAGTCGAAAGCCAAGTGCCTGACCGCCAACAAGCAGTTGCTCGAACAGCTCGACGAGCTGGAAGCCAAGGCTCGTCGCCGCGACATTCTCGCTGACGAAGAAACCCTGTACGCGTTCTACGATGCGCGCTTGCCGGCGGAGATTCACCAGACCGCGACGTTCGACAGCTGGTATCGGGTCAACAGTCAGAAAGACCCGCAATTGCTGATCATGCGCGAAGAGGACGTACTGGCCCGTGAGGCCAGTGAAGTCACCGCGCGCGACTACCCGGACACGCTGCACATCGGCGATCTGGAACTGGCGCTCAGCTACCACTTCGAACCCAATCACCCGCGCGACGGCGTGACCCTGCGCGTGCCGGCACCGCTGCTGCCGATGCTGCCGCCGGAGCGCCTGGAATGGCTGGTGCCGGGGCTGATCGAGGCCAAGTGCATTGCGCTGGTGCGCAATCTGCCGAAAGCCTTGCGCAAGAACTTCGTGCCGGTGCCGGACTTCATCAAGGCGGCGTTGCAGCGCATGACCTTCGCCGAGGGCTCGTTGCCGCAGGCGTTGGGTCGCGAACTGCTGCGCATGACCGGTGCCCGGGTCAGCGATGAGGCTTGGGCGGAAGCGGCGCAGCAGGTCGAAAGCCATCTGCGGATGAACCTGGAAATCGTCGACGGCCAGGGTAAGTTCCTCGGTGAGGGCCGCGATCTGGCCGAGCTGACCGCGCGTTTTGCCGAAGCCAGCCAAGCGGCATTGGCCGTACCGCAGAGTGCAAAAAGTCAGCAACCGGTGGAGGCCAAGGTCTTCGCCCCGGTGGCGGAAAAGACCCAGCAGAAGATTGCCGGGCTGTCGATGACGGTCTATCCGGCGTTGGTGGAAGAGGGCGGCACGGTCAAGGAAGGGCGGTTTTCGACTCCGGCCGAAGCCGAGTTCCAGCATCGCCGCGCCTTGCAGCGGCTGCTGATGCAGCAATTGGCCGAGCCGGCGAAATTCCTGCGCGGCAAACTGCCGGGCATCACCGAGTTGGGCCTGCTCTATCGCGAGCTGGGCCGAGTGGATGCGCTGGTCGAAGACATTCTGCTGGCCAGTCTCGACACCTGCATTCTCGAAGGCGAAGACCCGCTGCCGCGTGACGGCGCCGGGCTGGCGGCATTGGCCGAGCGCAAACGCGGCAACTGGACCGAACACGCCGAGCGCGTGGCGCGGCTGACGCTGGAAATTCTCAAGCTGTGGCACGGTCTGCAAAAACGCTTCAAGGGCAAGATCGATCTGGCTCAGGCAGTGGCGCTTAACGACATCAAGCAGCAAATCAGCAATCTGGTGTATCCGGGTTTCGTCCGGGAAACGCCGATGCAATGGCTCAAGGAGTTGCCGCGCTACCTGAAAGCGGTCGAGCAGCGTTTCGAGAAGCTTGGCGCGCAAGTGCAGAAGGACCGGGTCTGGAGCGGTGAACTGGCCGGCCTCTGGGCGCAATATCAGACCCGCGCCGCCAAACATGCCCAGGAAGGCAAACGCGATCCGCAGCTGGAGCTGTACCGCTGGTGGCTGGAGGAATACCGGGTGTCGCTGTTCGCCCAGCAGTTGGGCACCAAAGTGCCGATCTCGGACAAGCGGCTGAGCAAGCAGTGGAGTCAGGTCGAGGCCTGATCCCAAACCTTGCTCGATCACCTGTGGGCATTTGTGGTGAGGGGATTTATCCCCGATGGTCGGCGAAGCCGCCCCAAAAGCGACCATCTCAGCCCATCAGTTTTGATGAGGGTGATGGTTTGGCGACTGCTTCGCAGCCGATCGGGGATAAATCCCCTCGCCACAAAGATAGAGATATGCCCCACATCGGGATTTGGGTTGTGCTTGAGAAAGGGGCCAAAACTTCGGGTTTATGGCAAACTTCGCGACCATAAATGCCGTTTTCGCGACCCAGAGCCTTCGGCGAGGTCACGGGCGGCACTATAAAGATGCCAGGTCAGCGTCCCGCGGACGGGAACAGACCCTTTGTGTGTTGGTACGTCGGTGCCAGCGCTTTCTGCCTGAACAGATTAGAGAAACGACCATGCATAACGTCGTCATCAGCGGCACCGGCCTGTACACCCCGGCCAACAGCATCTCCAACGAAGAGCTGGTGCAGTCTTTCAATACCTACGTCGCGCAGTTCAACGCCGACAACGCCGACGCCATCGCCAGCGGTGAAGTCCAGGCGCTGACCGAATCCAGTGCGGCATTCATCGAAAAAGCCTCGGGCATCAAGAGCCGCTTTGTCATGGACAAGGACGGCATCCTTGATCCTGCGCGCATGGCCCCGCGCCTGCCGGAGCGTTCCAACGACGAATGGTCGGTCCTGTGCCAGATGGCCATCGGCGCCGCCGAACAGGCCCTGCAACGTGCCGGCAAGACCGCCGCCGACATCGACGGTGTGATCGTTGCTTGCTCCAATCTGCAACGCGCTTACCCGGCGATCGCCATCGAAGTGCAGGAAGCGCTGGGCATTCAGGGTTTCGGTTTCGACATGAACGTCGCCTGCTCGTCGGCGACCTTCGGCATCCAGCAAGCTGCCAACACCGTGCAACTGGGCCAGGCCCGGGCGATCCTGATGGTCAACCCGGAAGTCTGCACCGGGCACCTGAATTTCCGCGACCGCGACAGCCACTTCATCTTCGGTGATGCGGCGACGGCGGTGATCATCGAACGCGCTGACCTGGCGACGTCCAAGTACCAGTTCGACGTGGTCAGCACCAAACTGCTGACCAAGTTCTCCAACAACATCCGCAACAACTTCGGCTTCCTCAACCGCGCCGCGGAAGAGGGCATCGGTGCCCGCGACAAGCTGTTCGTGCAGGAAGGCCGCAAGGTGTTCAAGGACGTCTGCCCGATGGTCGCCGAGCTGATCGGTGAGCATCTGGAGGAGAACAAACTCAACGTCGGCGACGTCAAGCGCTTCTGGCTGCACCAGGCCAACCTGAGCATGAACCACCTGATCGTGCGCAAGCTGCTGGGCCGTGAAGCCACCGAAGAAGAAGCGCCGGTGATTCTCGACACCTACGCCAACACCAGCTCTGCCGGCTCGGTGATTGCCTTCCACAAATATCAGGACGATCTGGCCGCCGGTTCGCTGGCCGTGCTGAGCTCGTTCGGCGCCGGTTACTCGATCGGCAGCGTGATTCTGCGCAAGCGCTGAGTCACCAGCCCTTGTGGCGAGGGAGCTTGCTCCCGCTGGAGTGCGTAGCGCTCCCAACATCGGCGATTGCGGTCTTGCTGAAGAACCGCATTCGCCGGTTTTGCGACTGCTGCGCAGCCGAGCGCGAGCAAGCTCGCTCGCCACAGGTTCGAGTGGTTAACGTCAATCGGTATTGCAAACGAGGCGTGCATGGCCGCAACGGACGACATCCAACTGCTCGAACGCCTGCTCGCGGGTGAGCAAAAGGCCTTCAAGGAACTGGTCAGCACCTACCAGAGCGCCATGCGCGCCGTGGCTTACGCCATTGTCGGCCAACGCCATGTCGAAGAAGTGGTGCAGGACGCCTGGCTCTCGGTGGTGCGCCATATCGATAGCTTCGAGGGCCGCTCCAGTCTCAAGACCTGGCTGCTGACCATCACCGCCAACTCGGCCAAGAGCCGCTACAAACAAAACCGCCGCGAAGTGTTGATGGATGACCTGCCGTCACCCCACGGCACCATCGACGACGATCGTTTTTCGCCCGGTGACGGCCATTGGCTGGTGGCGCCGTTCGCCTGGCATCAGGACACGCCGGAAGCCTTGCTCACCGAAAGCGAGTTGCGTGACTGTCTGGAGCACACCTTGCTCAGCCTGTCGGAATTGCAAAGCAGTGTGTTGCTGTTGCGCGAGCGTCAGGGCCTGGAGCTGGAAGAGATCTGTAATCTTCTGGAAATCTCGCTCTCCAATGTCCGGGTGCTGCTGCATCGGGCACGACTGAAAGTCTTCGCCACGGTGGAGCATTTTGAGGAGACCGGCGAATGCTGACCTGCAAGGAACAAGTAGCGCGCTCCAGCGATTATCTCGATGGCCAGTTGAGCTTTCGCGAAAAACTGATGGTGCGTCATCACCTGATGTTCTGCCCGAACTGCCGGCGCTTCATTCGTCAGATGCGTTTGATGCAGGCCACGTTGAGGGCGATGCCTGAAAAGCCGGATGAGGGTGTGGACGCGCTGGCCGAGCGCCTGGCGGAGCAACGCCGCAAGGAAAAATAGAATTCCACCTACAGGTTTTTTTGCATCCTGCAGAAATAGTCCGGCGCGGACGAAACGAACGGATGATGGGGATCGTCTCGCCCGCACTGGGCTATGGGGTGGAGCGTTTTAGAACTTCGCTTCCGCGTCCAACTGCAGGGTGTTGGTGTCTGCGTCACGCTGGGTACGGCTGGAGAAGTCGGCCTTGGTCAGGAAGTACGTGGCGCCGATGGCGAAGTTCTTGTCGATGTCGTAACCGACCTTGAACTTGTGCCCACGGGAACCGGTGGTGCCGTTGGCGAAGTCGGAGTCGGTGAAGGCGCCGACCACGGCGTTGCGTTGCACGTCACGATAGTTGTAGTCCAGGTTCAAACCGAAGACTTTCGACTTGGCACCCAACAGCCACGCGGTATCGGCGTCGGTCACGGCATCGTTGTTCTTCACGTACTGGCCGTAGAACGACAATGGCATCGGCAGACCGCCGATGTCGACCTGGCTGAACCCTTCATACAGACGGAATTCGTTGTTGGCCGAGTTGCCGTTGACCGCCAGGGCGCACGGTGTGGAAGTGCCGGTGCAGCGGCTGTCTTCGTCGTTCTGGTAGGCGTAGACGCTGCCGCCCAGGGTCAGTTTCAGGTTGTCGGTGATGTTGAAGCGGCTACCCAGCTGGCCAGCGGTCAGACGCAGGTCGTGACGGAATTGCACGCCATCGCCGTCGACGTTGTCCTTGAGATTGTAGTTACCCAGGCTGCCGAACAGTTCGGCGCTGCTGCCCAGTGGATATTTGTAGGTGACGGCCAGACCTTCCGGGTTGATGTCGCTGTCCCAGATCACGTCGCCCATGCTGACCCACGGCTGGAGCATCTTGCCGCCGATAATGTGCAGGTTCTTGATCTGGTCCGGGTGGTAGTCGATGTAGCCCAGATCCAGCCAGATCTGCTTCTTGTCGAAGTAGTTGTCCTGGTCCTGGTTGGTCGAACGGGCATCGTCGCCGCCGCCGGTGGCGATACGGATGCCAGTGTCGACTTGCGGGTTGATCTCGGTGTAGGCGCCCAGACGGGCACGGATGCGCTGACGATCCTTGTCGCGGCCGCCGTTGTTCGGCTCGCCGTCGATCTTGATGGTTTCCTGACGGATACGCACGTCGCCCTTGAACTGGGTCTTGGCGGCCCAGGCGAGTTTCTGGTCGAAGGAGCTCAACTCGTTGGTTTTCTTCGCGGTCGCCGCGATTTGCTCGTTGGTCTCTTGCTGCGCCTGCTGCGCGATTTGCTGAGCCTTCTGATCCTTGGCCAGTTCAGTTTGCAGTTCGATGTACTGCGCCTGAGAAATGGAACCGTTGGCCTTGAGCATGTCGAGCAGTTTGGCGTCGACTGCAGCACTGGCCGGAACGCTCATGGCCAGCAATAGGCCCCCGCACAGGGCCGCCGCAGTTTTCGTGGAAGCAAGACGCATAGCAATCTCCGAAGATGAGAGGGATGGCTGAACCATCCGGGGCACACCGACGCGCACGTCGGAAAACAGTGTCCGGGTAGAACCCGGCGCTCTAAAAACAGGAGCGAGTATCGCGATGGTTTATGACAGAGCAGTGGCTAAGTGATGTCATGTCGATGACGATACAAAGATGTCCTGAACTATTGATCTAGAGCGCTGTCGTCCGAATGCTCGTGTGCAAAGGGCAGCGATAAGCGATACTCGCGGGGCTTTGAAGCCCGGAAGTGGAGAGTCAGTGGATGCCGTTGCAACGCCTGCAAAGCCTGTCAGAAATCGCCCCTGCGAACTGGGATTCACTGGTGCCCGAGAACCAGCCGTTTCTGCGGCACGCCTTCCTCTCGGCCCTTGAAGACAGCGGCAGCGTTGGCCCGCACACAGGGTGGCAAGCCGAGCATCTGCTGCACGTCGAAGACGATCGGCTGATCGCGGCCCTGCCCAGTTATCGCAAGTGGCATTCTTACGGCGAATACGTGTTCGATCACGGCTGGGCCGATGCCTGCGCCCGGGCCGGCATCGATTACTACCCCAAACTGCTGACGGCGGTGCCGTTCAGCCCGGTCAGCGGCCCACGACTGTTGGCGGCGAATGTCGAGGACGGTTTCGAACTGCTCAAGAGCTTGCCCGGTTATCTGGAAATCGAAGAACTTTCCAGCGCGCACATCAACTTTACCGACCCGTTCACCGACGCCGCGATGGCCGAGCAGCCGGGCTGGCTGCAACGTATCGGCTGTCAGTATCACTGGCAGAATCGCGGTTATCGGGACTTCCAGGATTTTCTCGACGTGCTCAGTTCGCGCAAGCGCAAGCAAATGCGTAAAGAGCGCGAGCAAGTGGCGGGGCAGGGCTTCGAATTCGAATGGCTGGAGGGGCGTGAGCTGGATGAATCGCAATGGGATTTTGTCTACGCCTGCTATGCCAATACTTACGCCGTGCGCCGCCAGGCGCCGTACCTGACACGCGAGTTCTTCAGTCTGTTGGCCGAGCGGATGCCGGATTCGATTCGGGTGGTCTTCGCCAAACAGGCTTCACGCCCGGTGGCGATGGCCTTCAGTCTGGTCGGGGGCGACAGCTTCTATGGACGCTATTGGGGCTGTCTGGCCGAGTTTGACCGGCTGCATTTCGAGACGTGTTTCTATCAAGGCATGGATTACGCGATTGCCCAGGGGTATCAGCGCTTTGATGCGGGTGCGCAGGGGGAACATAAACTGATTCGCGGTTTTGAGCCGGTGATCACCCACTCGTGGCACTACCTGCGTCATCCCGGTCTGAAAGCCGCAGTCAAAGGCTTCCTGCAACAGGAACGCGCCGGCGTCCTTGCGTACGCCGAGGAAGCCAGAACAGCCTTGCCGTACCGCCAGGCCTGAGCTCGTTTTTGACCAGGGCCGACATCGATTACCGGGCATGGCTGATTTCTTACTGTGGGAGGGGGCTTGCTCCCGAATGCGGTGTGTCAGTAGGGTAAATATGACTGACACGACGCCTTCGGGAGCAAGCCCCCTCCCACAGGGGATCTCCAGTAGCTTCAGATATCCTCTTTACCTAACCAGCGATAAATCGCCCCGCCTGCCACAGCGCCAATCAGCGGCGCGACCCAGAACATCCACAACTGCGCGATCGCCCAGCCGCCGACCATCAGCGCCGGTCCGGTGCTGCGCGCCGGGTTCACCGAGGTGTTGGTGACTGGAATCGAGATCAGGTGAATCAGCGTCAGGCCCAAGCCGATGGCAATCGGTGCGAGGCCCGCCGGGGCGCGTTTGTCGGTGGCGCCGAGGATGATGATCACGAACATGGCGGTCATCACCAGTTCGGTGACAAATCCGGCCGTCATCGAGTATTTGCCCGGTGAATGCTCACCGTAACCGTTGGAGGCCAGACCTGCGGCGATATCGAAACCCTCCTTGCCGCTGGCAATGTGCGCAATCAGCGCGGCGGCGAGAATCGCGCCGAGCACCTGCGCGATGATGTAGGCGGGCAGCTCTTTGGCCGGAAACCGACCGCCAACGAACAGACCGACCGAGACGGCCGGATTGAGATGACATCCGCTGATGTGGCCAATGGCGAACGCCATGGTCAGCACCGTCAGACCAAACGCCAGGGCCACCCCCAGCACCCCGATGCCCAAGGGCGAAGACGCGGCGAGCACCGCACTGCCACAACCACCCAGAACCAGCCAGAACGTACCCAACAACTCAGTGACTGAACGTTTGAACAGAGACATGAGAGAGTCCTTGATAGGCGTGCTATCGAGACTGTATCGAGTTGTGCTTCCTTGCCGATTTACGACAGGTCCCGTGCTGGAACCTTGGCTGAGTACAGCACGCTTTGGATGGATTTCCAGCAGGCGCAAAAAAACCGCCAGAGCCCGTGGTTAAAGGGCTGGGGCGGTTCTCAATGTATTGTGGGAGGGGGCTTGCTCCCGAATGCGGTGTGTCAGGCAAATGTTCGGTACTGACACCCTGCTTTCGGGAGCAAGCCCCCTCCCACATTGGAATTGTATTGACCCAATGCTCAATCGATCCCGACAAATCCCCCGGTCTGGTGCGCCCACAACCGCGCATACAATCCGCGATGTGCCAGCAGTTCGGCGTGGGTACCGCTCTCGGCGATCTTGCCGTTTTCCAGCACCACCAGCCGGTCCATGCGGGCGATGGTCGAGAGACGGTGAGCGATGGCGATCACGGTTTTGCCTTGCATCAGGGTTTCCAGGCTTTCCTGAATCGCCGCTTCGACTTCCGAGTCCAGCGCCGAGGTCGCTTCGTCCATGATCAGGATCGGCGCGTCCTTGAGCAGCACTCGCGCAATCGCGATGCGCTGACGCTGGCCGCCGGACAGTTTCACCCCGCGTTCGCCGACGTGCGCGTCGAAACCGGTGCGTCCCTCCGCATCCGACAGCAACGGAATGAACTCGTCGGCGCGGGCCTTGTGCACCGCGTCCCAGAGTTCGGCATCGGTGGCGTCAGGCTTGCCGTAGAGCAAGTTGTCGCGGATCGAGCGGTGCAGCAGAGAGGTGTCCTGAGTGATCATGCCGATGCGTGCGCGCAGGCTTTCCTGGCCGACTTCGGCGATGTTCTGCCCATCGATCAGGATGCGTCCGCCCTCGACGTCGTACAGGCGCAGCAGCAGGTTGACCAGGGTCGATTTGCCGGCGCCGGACGGCCCGATCAGGCCGATTTTCTCGCCCGGTTTAATGTTCAGGTTGAGGTCGCCGATGATGCCTTTCTTCTTGCCGTAGTGAAAATCCACGTGCTCGAAACGCACTTCGCCACGAGCCACGGCCAGCGGTTTGGCCTGCTCACGATCGGTGACGCTGACCGGTTGCGAGATGGTCTGAAGACCGTCCTGCACCATGCCGATGTTTTCGAAGATGCCGGTGACCACCCACATGATCCAGCCGGACATGTTGACGATGCGAATCACCAGACCCGTCGCCAGGGCGATCGCGCCGACGGTGATCAGTGACTGCGTCCACAGCCACAGTGCCAGTGCGGTGGTGCCGACGATCAGCAGACCGTTCATGGTGGTGATCGCCACGTCCATGCTGGTCACTACGCGGCCGGCCATTTGCGCCTTGACCGTCTGTTCTTCGATGGCTTCCTTGGCGTAGTGCTGTTCGAAGTTGGTGTGGGCGAACAGCTTGAGGGTGGCGATGTTGGTGTAGCCGTCGACGATCCGTCCCATCAGTTTCGAGCGCGCGTCGGAAGCTTCCACCGAACGCTCTTTCACCCGTGGCACGAAGTAATACAGCGCGCCGATGTAGGCGACGATCCACGTCAGCAGCGGGATCATCAGACGCCAGTCGGCTTCGGCGAACAGCACCAGCGAACTGATCGCGTAGATCACCACGTGCCACAGCGCATCCACCGCTTGCACGGCTGAGTCACGCAGCGAGTTGCCGGTCTGCATGATGCGTTGGGCGATGCGCCCGGCGAAGTCGTTCTGGAAGAAATTCAGGCTCTGCTTGAGCACGTAGCTGTGGTTCTGCCAGCGGATCATGCTGGTCATCCCCGGGCTCAGGGTCTGATGCACCAGCAGGTCGTGCAGGCCGAAAAAGATCGGCCGCAGCACCAGGGCAACCACCACCATCCAGGTCAGTTCGAGGGCGTGGTCGCTGAAGAAATTCGGGTTGGGTGTGCCCTGGGCCAGGTCGATGATGCGGCTCAGGTAACTGAACAGCGCGACTTCGATCAACGCGGCAAACAGGCCCACCACCAGCAGGGCGGCGAAACTCGGCCAGACCTGCTTGAGGTAATAGGTGTAGAAGGGCCAGACACGATCTGGAGGAGACGCCGTCGGAGCGTCGCGGAATATGTCGATCAGTTGTTCGAAACGGCGATAGAGCATCAGATAACCGCCCGGATGCCGGGCTCTCCTTTTATCGGTGTGAGCGACGTGGTGTCAGGCCAGCGCCGCTCGAAACGCCCTGTACAGCTTAGTCGATGACTTTGGCCGACTTGATGATCACAGGGTCGACAGGCACGTTTTGCATGCCCTGTTTGGTGGTGGTCTGCGAGTTGACGATGATGTCGACTACGTCCATGCCTTTGACCACTTTGGCGAATACCGCGTAACCGGCGTCACGGCCCGGATCGAGGAAGGCGTTGTCGGCGACGTTGATGAAGAACTGGCTGGTGGCCGAATCAGGGTTGGAGGTGCGCGCCATCGACAGGGTGCCACGAACGTTATGCAGACCGTTGCTCGCCTCGTTCTTGATCGGCGCCTTGGTTTCTTTCTGCTGCATCTGTGGCGTGAAACCGCCGCCCTGAGCCATGAAGCCCGGGATCACGCGGTGGAAAATGGTGTTGGTGTAAAAGCCGCTGTTGACGTAATCCAGAAAGTTTTTGGTACTGATCGGCGCCTTGACCGGATCCAGTTCGATTTCGATCTGGCCGTTGGTGGTGTCCAGCAGCACGTGCGGTGCTTTTGCAGGCGTGGCAGCCATCAGGTTGGCAGCAAACAGCACGGTGCCGGCGGCGAGGGCGAGTTTTTTCAGCATGGGTCAGTGATCCTGAGATTGAATGTCGGCTGCGGCGAGAAACTCCAGCAGCGTTTGGTTGAAGCGTTCGGGTTGATCGAGCGGGGTGGCGTGGCGCGAGTCGGCGATGACCACCAGCCGCGCATCAGGCAGCAGTTTTACATAGGTTTCTTTCAGTGCCACCGGTGTGTAGTCACGGTCGGCAGTGACGATGAGGGTTGGACAGGTCACCCGGGAAAGTCGTTCCTGAACGCCCCAGCCAACAATCGCATCGAAGCTGGCGAGATAAGCACGTTTGTCGTTTTTTGCCCAGCGTTCGGCCATTTTCTGCCGCAAATCGGCCTGTTCGGGCTTGGGGAAAAGTTTGCCGCCCAGCGCTTTACCAATGGTCGCGAGGCTGAGCACGCGCATCAGGCTCCAGCGTTTGAACCATTGCCAGTAATCGTCGCGGCTGCGGATTTTCACTTCGGGAGCGCTGTTGACGATGGTCAGGCTTTTCAGCATTTGCGGCTGATCGACGGCGAACTGAAAGCCGATCATCCCGCCCATCGACAGCCCGACGTAGTGCACCGGGCCGAGGTTCAAGTGTTCGATCAATGCCAGCAGGTCGGCACTGAAACCGGCGATGCTGTAGCGCTCGCGAGGTTTGTCGGAGCGGCCGTGACCGCGTATGTCGGGGACGATCACCCGATAGTGCGCCGACAGCGCCGGGATCTGCATTTCCCAGTCCAGGGTGCTCGAGCCCAGTCCGTGAACCAGCAGCAACGGTGTGCCGTGGCCATATTCCTCGTAGTGCAGGTTGCAACCGTCATGTTCGAAATAGGCCATCGGTGAACTCCGTGTCAGGCTTGCTCAGGGGCGGCGAACGGTGCGTCCAGCGGCAAGGTGTCGAAGGTACGCAGCAGTTCGATGAGGATTTGTGTCGCCGGGCCCAGCGGTTTGTCCTTGTTCGAGTACAGATAGAAGCTCGGGTTGCGGCTGCCGCCCTGATCCAACGGTAGCAGCTTGAGCGTGCCTTCCTTCAATTCCCGTTCGATCATGTGCCGTGGCAGCCAGGCGAAACCCAGGCCGCTGCTGACGAATGTGGCGGCGGTGGCGAGGCTGCCGACGGTCCAGCGCTGTTCGGCACCGAGCCAGCCGACGTCCCGTGGTTGCTGGCGACCGGAGTCGCGAATCACCACCTGCATCTGGGTTTCCAGATCCTGGAAGCTCAGCTCGCGATTGAGCCGATGCAGCGCGTGATCCGGGTGGGCAACCGCGACAAACTCGACATCACTCAATTCCGCACCGAGGTAGCCGGGAATGCTCAGACCGGTGATCGCCAGATCGGCGACGCCTTCGAGCAATACCTCTTCAACTCCCGACAGCACCTCTTCGCGCAGCCGCACGCGGCAGCCGCGACTCTGCGGCATGAATGCGGTCAGCGCGCGGACGATGCGTGCACTCGGGTAGGCCGCATCGACCACCAGCCGCACTTCGGCCTCCCAGCCCTGTTCCATGTGATGGGCGAGGTCTTCCAGTTGACTGGCCTGTTTCACCAGTTGTCGCGAGCGGCGTAGCAGCACGCCGCCGGCTTCGGTAAGTACCGCTTTGCGCCCGTCGATGCGCAGCAATGGCACGCCGAGCTGGTCCTGCATGCGGGCGACGGTGTAACTCACCGACGATTGCGAACGGTGCAGTGCCTCGGCGGCCTGGGCGAATCCGCCGTGGTCGACCACGGCCTGCAACGTTCGCCATTGATCAAGGGTCACGCGGGGCGCTTTCATCAATAGCTCCTCTTGTCCTAAGCTGGCCGTCCCCCATGGAGACTGGCGAATGAAAAAATTCTGTTGTGTGTTGCTGGCGCTGCTGCCGCTGACGGCGTTTGCGTACCCGATCGATGTGCAGAAGGATCTCAATGATCTCAAGATCGACTATGAGACCTACGACACTGACAATGACATCGGGTCCATCCGTGTGGCCAACTACGGTGATGTCGATGCGACGTGCAAAGCAGTGTTCAGCAATGGCCCGGAAGCACCACGCACCCGAACGATCGATGTGCCGGCCGGCAAACATAAAAACGCCACGGCCAAGTTCACCCGCGAGATCATCAAACTGCGCATCAAACTGACCTGCACCCCGAAATAACGGTCGATCCCTTGTAGGAGTGAGCCTGCTCGCGATAGCGGTGTATCAGTCAGAGAATGCGTCGATTGACACACCGCTATCGCGAGCAGGCTCACTCCTACAAGGGTACGTGTCAGCATCTAAACGAATTATTCGATGCTTTGCAGCAATTATTTGCGCTTTTTCATCGAAGCGGCTCTGTTTAACCTTCACTCCATCGACCTACAACATTCTCGGATGGAGACTACAACCATGTCCCGCGTTCTGATCATCGAAAGCAGCGCCCGCCAGCAAGACTCGGTTTCCCGTCAACTGACCCAGACCTTCATCGGTCAGTGGAAAGCGGCGCATCCCAACGATCAGATCACCGTGCGTGACCTCGCCGTGAACCCGGTACCCCACCTGGACGCCAACCTGTTGGGCGGCTGGATGAAGCCTGCCGAACAGCGCAATGCCAGCGAACAATCGTCGCTGGAGCGCTCCAACGAGTTGACCGATGAGCTGCTCGCCGCCGACGTGCTGGTGATGGCTGCGCCGATGTACAACTTCGCGATCCCCAGCACCCTCAAGGCCTGGCTCGACCACGTGCTGCGTGCCGGCGTGACCTTCAAGTACACCGAAACCGGCCCGCAAGGCCTGCTCAGCGGCAAACGTGCCTACGTGCTCACCGCTCGCGGCGGCATTTACGCCGGCGGCCCGGCCGACCACCAGGAACCGTACCTGCGTCAGGTCATGGGCTTCATCGGCATCCACGACGTGACGTTCATTCACGCCGAAGGCATGAACCTGGGTGGCGACTTCCAGGAGAAGGGCCTGAATCAGGCCAACGCCAAACTGTCCCAGGTCGCTTGATATGTTAATCGCCAGATAATCGCCGCTTGTTTAAGTGACCTGGCGCAACCCCTTCAAGGCTCTACGCGCATCGAACCTCCCTTTGCACTTGTTGCTCCTGAGTGCTGTAGCCCGATTGAACGCTTTAGCGAGATCGGGCTTTTTTTTGCCCGGGATTATCTGAGCAACGTGTAACCCCTGTGGGAGCGGGCTTGCTCGCGAAGGCGGTGTGTCAGGCAAATATTCGTCGACTGACACGATGCCTTCGCGAGCAAGCTCGCTCCCACAGGGTTCAGTGTTGCCTGAGGTTCGCGGTCTGGCGCAAAAACCGCTATCGTCGCCGCCATTCGAAACAGAGGCGAGCATGGGCTATCTACTTTTTGTCACGCTGATCCAGGCGTTTTCCTTCAGTCTGATCGGCGAATACCTCGCCGGGCACGTCGACAGCTACTTCGCGGTACTGGTGCGCGTGGTGCTGGCCGGGCTGGTGTTCATCCCGCTGACCCGCTGGCGCTCGGTGGAACCGGCGTTCATGCGCGGCATGCTGCTGATCGGCGCGTTGCAGTTCGGCATCACCTACGTCTGTCTGTACCTGAGCTTTCGTGTGTTGACGGTGCCGGAAGTGCTGCTGTTCACCATCCTCACGCCGCTGCACGTGACGTTGATCGAAGATGCGTTGAACCGCCGCTTCAATCCATGGGCGCTGATTGCGGCGCTGGTCGCGGTGGGCGGGGCGGCAGTGATTCGTTTTGACCGGATCAACCCGGACTTCTTCATGGGGTTCCTGCTGCTGCAACTGGCCAACTTCACCTACGCCGCAGGCCAGGTGTTGTACAAGCACCTGGTGGCGAAACACCCGAGTGATCTGCCGCATTACCGGCGTTTCGGCTTCTTCTACCTCGGGGCACTGGCGGTGGTATTGCCGGCGTTTCTGCTGTTCGGCAAAGCCAACTTCCTGCCCGAAGCACCGCTGCAATGGGGCGTGTTGCTGTTCCTGGGACTGGTCTCGACCGCCTTGGGCCTGTACTGGTGGAACAAAGGCGCATGCATGGTCAACGGCGGCACGCTGGCGGTGATGAACAACTTGCATGTGCCGGTGGGCTTGCTGCTGAACCTGCTGATCTGGAATCAGCATGAGGAACTTGGCAGGCTGTTGCTTGGCGGGAGTGTGATCCTAGCGGCCGTATGGATCAGCCGACTGGGCATCCGCAAATCCCAAGCCACCGCATAACCCCTGTGGGAGCGAGCTTGCTCGCGAAAGCGGGGCGTCATTCAACGATTATGTTGACTGACCTGACGCCTTCGCGAGCAAGCCCGCTCCCACAGTTTTGATCTGTGGGGTTACAGGAGGTGTTTCTGTGGTTCGGGAATGCTCGCCGAACCCAGCACCGCCGGCAGCAACCCGGTACGCAAATCCCCGCCACTCGGCTGCTGATACAGGCTCAAGCCAAACTCCGGCAGCACTGCCAGCAGATAGTCGAAAATATCTCCCTGAATCCGCTCGTAGTCGGCCCACACCGTGGTGGTCGTGAAGCAGTAGATTTCCAGCGGAATGCCTTGGGCTGTGGTCTGCATCTGCCGCACCATGCAAGTCATGTTCGGCTGCACCTCCGGGTGACTCTTCAGATACGCCAGCGCATAAGCGCGGAAGGTGCCGATATTGGTCATGCGCCGGCGGTTGGCTGACATCGCGGCGACGTTGCCCTGCGCCTCATTCCATGCCTTGAGTTCGGCTTTCTTGCGGCCCATGTAGCCGGTCAGCAGGTGTACCTGGGAGAGCTTTTCTTCTTCGTCGTCGCGGATGAAGCGCACACCGCTGGCGTCGATGAACAGGCTGCGCTTGATCCGCCGTCCGCCGGATTGCTGCATGCCCCGCCAGTTGCGGAACGACTCCGACATCAGGCGCCAGGTCGGGATCGAGACGATGGTTTTATCGAAGTTCTGCACCTTGACCGTGTGCAAAGTGATGTCGACCACGT
The DNA here is from genome assembly GCF_053851495.1 of Pseudomonas sp. JQ36. Taxonomy (NCBI): domain Bacteria; kingdom Pseudomonadati; phylum Pseudomonadota; class Gammaproteobacteria; order Pseudomonadales; family Pseudomonadaceae; genus Pseudomonas; species Pseudomonas sp. JQ36. The sequence goes on from NZ_CM132642.1 coordinate 321,084, forward strand.
CGCCATCGGCGCCGACCTGCGGCATTTCGATCCAGTCGCCGACCCGCAGCATGTCGTTGCTGGTCAGTTGCACACTGGCGACGAACGACAGCAAGGTGTCCTTGTAGACCAACAGAATCACCGCCGACATCGCACCCAGACCGGACAGCAGCAACAGCGGCGAACGGTCGATCAGGGTGGCGACGATGATGATCGCGCCAAACACGTACAAAACCATCTTCGCCAGCTGTACGTAGCCCTTGATCGAGCGGGTGCGGGCGTGTTCGGTGCGGGCGTAGATATCGAGCAGCGCATTGAGCAGGGCACTGACCGACAGCAGCAGGAACAGGATGGTGAACGAAAGCGCCACGTTGCCGAGAAAGGTCATCGCGGTTTTGCTCAGTTCCGGCACCAGGTGCAGGCCGAACTGAATCACCAGCGATGGCGTCATCTGCGCCAGACGCTGAAACACCTTGTTGTGGCGAAAGTCGTTGATCCAGTGCAGGGCCGGCTGGCGACCGAGCATGCGGCTGGCGTGCAGGATGAGATAGCGCGCCACTCGTCCGAGGACCAGCGCGATCACCAATAGCAGCATCAGCGCCAGGCCGGATTGCAGGAACGGGTGCTGTTCGAGGGCACCCCAGAGGTCTTGGGCGTTGAGCCAGAGCTGTTTGAAATCCATGTGAGCAACGATTCTTCTGTAAGACGCGATGGGCGATTAGAGCATTTAAGACGCTGTGTATTACCGTTGGAGACAAATCGAGCAACAAAAAAGCCACTGATTACGCCCGTTTGTATAAAGAAACTCGGCCTGAGCGCTCGAAACCGGTAACCTATGCAGCTGTTTTTTTGCATATCTTCGAGGTAGCACCCGTGTTTTCCCAATTCGCCCTGCACGAACGCCTGCTCAAAGCCGTGGCCGAGCTGAAATTTGTCGAGCCAACGCCTGTGCAAGCAGCGGCCATTCCGCTGGCGCTCCAGGGGCGTGACCTGCGGGTGACGGCGCAAACCGGTAGCGGCAAGACCGCCGCTTTTGTCCTGCCGATCCTCAACCGCCTGATCGGCCCGGCGAAGATCCGCGTCAGCATCAAGACCCTGATCCTGCTGCCGACCCGAGAACTGGCCCAGCAAACGTTGAAAGAAGTTGAACGCTTCTCGCAGTTCACCTTCATCAAGTCCGGCCTGATCACCGGCGGCGAAGACTTCAAGGTCCAGGCCGCCATGCTGCGCAAGGTGCCGGACATCCTGATCGGTACGCCGGGCCGGATGATCGAGCAACTCAACGCCGGCAACCTCGATTTGAAAGAAGTCGAAGTGCTGGTGCTCGACGAAGCCGACCGCATGCTCGACATGGGTTTCGCCGAAGACGTGCAACGTCTGGTCGACGAATGCCCGAACCGTCAGCAGACCATGCTGTTCTCCGCCACCACCGGCGGTTCCGGCCTGCGCGAGATGATCGCCAAGGTGCTGAACAACCCTGAGCACCTGCAGCTCAACGCGGTCAGCCAGCTGAACTCGACGACCCGTCAGCAGATCATCACTGCCGACCACAACCAGCATAAAGAACAGATCGTCAACTGGCTGCTGGCCAACGAGACCTACCAGAAGGCCATCGTCTTCACCAACACCCGTGCCATGGCCGACCGCATCTACGGCCGCCTGGTGGCTCAGGAATACAAGGCGTTCGTGCTGCACGGCGAGAAAGACCAGAAGGATCGCAAACTGGCGATCGACCGTCTGAAGCAGGGTGGCGTGAAGATCCTGGTGGCCACCGACGTGGCTGCCCGAGGTCTGGACGTTGATGGTCTGGACCTGGTGATCAACTTCGACATGCCACGCAGCGGCGACGAATACGTGCACCGCATCGGTCGTACCGGCCGCGCCGGCAACGACGGTCTGGCGATCTCGCTGATCTGCCACGGCGACTGGAACCTGATGTCGAGCATCGAGCGCTACCTGAAGCAGAGCTTCGAGCGCCGCACCATCAAGGAAGTCAAAGGCACCTACGGCGGGCCGAAAAAGGTGAAGGCCTCGGGCAAAGCCGTCGGCGTGAAGAAGAAAAAGACCGACGCCAAGGGCGACAAGAAGAAAACCGCCGCCAAGACCCCGACCAAGCGCAAGAGCGCCAACCGGCCGAAGCCGGATTCTCTGGTGAGCAGCGACGGCATGGCCCCGCTCAAGCGTCGCAAGCCGGCCGAGCCTGCGGCTGAATAAGTCGTCACAAATGGCCAATAAAAAACCCGGACAGTGTCCGGGTTTTTTTATGCGCGGGGTTTGTCAGTTCCCCAACTGTCCGCTGGTGTCCGCGTCAAAGCGCTGTCTGGCGCGATCGGCCGCCGGTTTGAGCAGCGCGAGCAGCGCGGCTTCGCTGTACAGCCGCGAGTCCCCGAGCTCTTTCGGCGTTGGCTCGATCGGGATCAGTACATCTTCACCGTCAGCATGCAGCCAGATCGCCACGACGTGCAGTGCCGAGACGAACAGCACGCGCAATTCAACGCTCTTGCCCTGCAGTTGCGCCGCCTGTTCCGCCAGTTTCAACGCGCCCACGGTGTCGGCGGCCCGGGTGCCGTGGTTCAGCGAAGCGAACTCGACATGGCCACGTACCTCGGCCAGTTGCGCATCGGCAATGCTCACGCCGTCGGCAAATACCAGGTAATGCCAGTCGCCGATGCGCGCGTCCTTCAGGCCTTTGCCCTGGCTCAGATCGTCCAGCGTCAGCGCGTAGCCGCGATAGGCTTCGCTGAGGCTGACTTTGGCCGGTGTCGCGTTGGCGAACTGGCGGTTGATGCCGAAGCCCTGGTTTTGCAGCGCGGCTTGCAGCACCGGACGCAAAGTCTGCACGCCGTTGGAAGGCGCCTTTGGATAAGTCAGTTGCATGATGTCGCCCTCCTAGTTTTTTGCGGTGAAGTAAGTGTGAGTCCAGTTGCCGCCGCCGTTGTACGAACCCGGGAAGGAGTTCAGCGCGCGGGTCGAGTAGCCGTAGATCGAGTCGGCGACCAGCACGTAATTGCCGTTGGTGCCGTAGATCGCCAGGAAGTGCGCACCGCCGCCATACCAGGCACAACGCAGGCCGACCGGGCGGCCCATGTTGATCTGGTTCTGAATGGCCGACATCTGCAGTGAACCCTGATTCATCCCGTTGTAACTGCGGGTGGTTTGCAGGGCCGAATCCAGGTAGCCATAAACGTTGCACGGCCCCGGCTGATTGCAGCAATTGCGATCCAGTTGGGTGCTGGCGACGCCGCACTGAGTCCATGACCCGGTGCCGTAGTAGTTGCCGACCGAAGCGGAAACAGCGGCCCAGCACCAGTTGGTCTGAGTCTGTTTCTGCATGCTGAAGTTGAGGGTGGCAGCGGCCAGTGCCGCCGTTTGCGCAGTGGCTTCAACCTCGACCAGTTGCGGGTCGAGCAGGTGACCAACGAGGCACCTTGGCAGGCTCTCGCCGGTGAACGATGTTGCTTGAGTGGTTAACATTTTTTCAGTCCTCCATGAATGAAAACAAGCGTCCAGCTTGTGATTGTGTTGCGGTATTGCCGAGCGATCGGTGGGTAACGGTTTTCATCTGCGATGAACGGTGCCGATCTCCTTGCTCGATGTAACCTTAGTCTGGATATGCGTTTATGCAAGAAAATAAATGCACAAATGCATTTTTAAGATCAAAAGATCGCAGCCTTCGGCAGCTCTTACAGGGTCTGGTGTAGGAGCTGCCGCAGGCTGCGATCTTTTGATCCTGCTTTTAGCTCTCGGCTTTTTTCTCGGCCGTGCCCAATTCCTTCAATCGCTGATCAATCAACTGGCACTTGTCCGGCAGATCGGCACTGGCCGTGCCCAGATCCATTTTCTGCAACTCGGCGTTGATCTCCTTGGCCTTGGCCGGATTCTGTTCAGTGAGCCTGGAGACTTCCTTGGCCAGTTGTTCACGTTTTGCGGTGGCCTCTTCTGGTGTGCAGGCCCAGACCGGCAGGGCGCAGGCGAGAGTGGCGGCAAGGGTGAGCTTGAGCAGGGTTTTCATGGGGGCGGGCCTCCGTTCCGGTTAAGGCAGGTAATCGGTGGAGGGCTGGATGACGTAAAAAGTTCAGAGTTGTGGGAGCCAGCAAGACTTGCCCCCACTGGTTTATCAGCTGCCATGGCAGCAACTGGATTTTGTTTCTCTCTCATATCGGTCGTGGTGCCGCACCCACTCCATGATCTCGTCTTCATTGCGGCCCTTGGGCGTTAGGTCGAGATAGTTGTAGGCCCCTACCAACATATCCAGCCCACGGGCATACGTTGAATAGGTATGGAAGATTTCCCCGGATTCATTGCGATAAAACACACTCAGCCCCGGCATTTCCTCCTCGGCGCTGTCAGTCTTTTCGTAGTTGTAGGTAGCCTTTCCTGCAGCCACATCTTTAGCGCGGGCGCAAACACCAAAGTCGTAATTGAAATCGCAACCGTCTGACGACACCCAGTCGAATTTCCAGCCCATACGCCGCTTGAAGGCCTGAAACTGCTCAAACGGGGCGTGGGAGACCGCGACCATTGCGATGTTGTGATGCGCCAGGTGCAGATTGGCGCCGTCGATGTGGTCGGACAGGAACGAGCAGCCCTGACAGCCTTCCTCCCAGTCCTTGGCGAACATGAAGTGGTAAACGATCAACTGGCTGTGCTTGCCGAACAGGTCGGCCAGTTTCAGTTCGCCGTTTGGGCCTTGAAATCGGTAGTCCTTGTCGACTTTGACCCAGGGCAAGGCGCGGCGCTTGGCACTGAGGCGGTCGCGTTCCTTGGTAAAGGCCTTTTCTTCGGCCAGATGTTGTTTGCGCGCAGCGAGCCATTCTTCGCGCGATACCACCGGATGATTCTCGACGTTCATGATGATTTCTCCTGCGGGGGGTTGAAACCGTCTTTGTCAGACTAGTCGTTTAACCCTCGGGCAATTCGACAGACCGTCGGTCGGGCGCCGCGGAAAATGCAGCTGAACGGCTGCGATGCGTCCGGGTCACAACCTATGACAGCGCCCCAAATCACGCGCACCGGAGGTTGAATCAGGATGACGACTTATAACTGGGATTTGATTGAACGCCTGCTGCATGAAGTGCAGAACAGTGCAGGCGAAAGTTTCGCGCCTAGAAAATACGCCGAGGACTATGCGGCGCAGAAAGCCAGTGCGGGCGAGCCGATCGAGAATCTGGATCACCTGAAAACGGTGGCCTGCGAGTATGAAGGCTTGTTGCTTGATCGTGGATTTATTGAACCGCGCCCTGATCATATGGGCAGTACCGGCAGCAATTTCATTCTGACGCCACGCGGATCAAGTCTGCTGAGCCTGATCGACAGCAGCATTCCCGGCAATGATCATCCGCGGCAGGTGCTGGATGAGCAGGAAGATGCTCTGGATCAAGCGACGTTTGATGAGGTGGCTTCCAAGGCGCAGATTGCCTGATAGCCTTTGTGGGAGTGGGCTTGCTCGCGAATGCGGTGTGTCATTCACTATTAACGTGTCTGGTACACCGCGTTCGCGAGCAAGCCCGCTCCCACATTGTTTTTTGCATAGCCTTAAGGTTTTTGCGCGGCCTTCAGGCATTTGAGGTCGTTGAAATCTTTACGTACGCCTTCGATCTTTTTCAACAACCGCTGACGTTGCTGCGGCGTACTCTCGGCCATCAGATCCACCGCCAGCGAGCGCGCCTGTGCTTCGGTGTTGGCGTAGGCCTTTTGGTAATCCGCTGTCCATAAACGCTCGCGGTTGACCAGAAGTGTCTCGATTCGCTGTGGGAATTCGGCACTTTTACGCTGGGCAACGGCGTTACTGAACTGTTGCTGCCAGTGCGCGCGGTTGGCGATCCATTGAGTGTTCTGATCGCCCAGAGCGGTCGACCAGGCCATCACCCGTTGTTCCTGAGTGGCGCTCAACGGGCCAAGCCAATCGGTCAGGCGCTTGTCCATGTGCGCGCCGCGCTCGGCGATCTGCTGCGCCAGTGGCGGTTGGACGTATTCCTTTTCACGTTTGCGCAGATCCTTGGCGAACGCATCGTTCATCTCGGCGACTTGTTTGTCGTCCAGCCCTTGCAGCAGCTCGATGGCCGACGGTGTGATCTGGCGTGCGGTTTCGGCAATGGCTTTTTTTGCTTCCTCGGTTCGTGCTTGCAGCGCAGCGTCGGTCACTTGATTGCTTTCGACCATTGCCTGCAAGCGATCCAGCCAGTCGAGGTAGCCCGGCAGCTGCGTGGTGCAGTGCCAGTTCAGGTGTTCCTTGAGCCTTTCGTTGAACCAGTCCTTCTGCTCGCCGTTCATGTCCAGGTAGTCGCCAAGCGTCCACGGGATGATCACGTCGAGATTGCGATAGGCCAGGCCGACGCGGCTGCAGGCGCCGAGGGCGAGGGTGAAGATCAGCAGGGGGGCGAGGTACTTGAACCAGCGAGACATGGGCGAATCCTTGCGAGAGCCTGACGTCTGATTCTCATGTGAACGCAGGAAGCTCCCGGCAGTTCAGCCGATCAATAGAATGCGCGCTCGGCCTTGAGCGTCACCAGCCCGTCACACTGACTGTTGTGTCCCGAATACGCCGAGCATTCGCTGCCGCTGAGGTTGGAATTACTGTAGATCAGGTCCAGGTCGACGCCCATGAACGGCCGGGAAAATTTCACCGACCAGTCGGTAAAACTGCTGACATAACCACCGTCCACCGACACCGGTGTGTTCAGTTGGTGGGTGGTGTATTTCATGCTGATCCCGATGCCGAACGGCTGATTGCCGCCCAGGTCGGCGAACAGCGTGTTGTTCTGTTTGTCCGGGTCGTTGCTGACGGCCACACCGAAGCGGCTGCCGAGCAGGGTCAGGCCGCCGAACAGCTCCTGGCTGTCGAGGGTATCCACCTTGGGATAGCTGTAGTGGATCATCCCGACTTCGTAGCCGAGGGTTTGATCGAAAGGTTGTTTAAAGCCGATGTAGGAGTCGATTTCGAGGTTCTTGCCCGGGGTCAGGCCCATGCTCGGTGCGTACTGGCCGACATACAAACCGCTGTCGTGGCTCAGATCGAGGCCGCCGTGAAACGAGCCGACGGCTGACGGCTTGACCAGTCCCTGAGCCATGCTGCGGCTGGGCGTGGTGCCGAGTTTGAGGTCGAAGTCGCCAAGCTCGCGCTGGAAAATCTGCGCGTGCACGGATGAGCAGGCTAGAAAGCCTACAAACAATAAACATGAATTTGGTTTGAGCATGCGTCACTCCATGAACAGCGAGGGCAGGGCTTGGCCTGCTGAAACGCTTGATCCAGACGCGTGCAAGGATACCGGCGAATGCTCGGCAATGATGGCCGTTCGTCGATTTTCAAAGGATTTGATTAAACAGAATGAGGGGGTAACGCGGGTGCCAGTCCAGGCGCTTCGAAGCTCAAAGCGCCTCTGGACGGGTGTATTACCGGGTGTTACTTCTTGCCCAGGCTGATCTGCTTGGACGGACCGAACGTCTGGCCGCTGACGCCTTTGGCAATTTGCTGGATTTCGCCGCCGGACTTGAGGAACGCTGCGATCTGATCGTTGATCGATTCGCTGGTTTCAACGGCTGGAGCTGGCTTTGCTTTGCTGGTGGATGCTTTTACACGCATGGCGGCCATTAACCTGTAGAAAAGTAACTCGGCCAGGCATCGTACAGGAATAACTTGACAATTGCTTGATAAATATCCCCGGGAATAACTGAGCGCGTGGGTGGATTATTCTCGATTAATTATCCGAAATATCCCTCTAAGCTACTGTTTTAAATAAGAACATTTATTGGTCATTAGCGGAAATATTCGCCGTGAAACGGCGCCGCAGGCTATGCGCTGGTCTGACGAATGGCGAGCCGTCCGCGCCAAACCCAGGAAAATCAAGGTGTCCGCAGATTTTCTTCGGCCGGCTGCTCACCCAGCGAACGAGACCGGTAAAACCGGGTAGAATGCCGCCCACGCAATGAGGGTTCTGGAAAATGGCTTTAGTCGGGCGTTACAACAGTTTGCAAGTGGTCAAACACACTAACTTCGGTTTATATCTGGACGGCGGTGCCGACGGCGAAATTCTTTTGCCCAACCGTTATATCCCTAAAGATATTCCCAGCGAAGATGAAGACTGGCTCAACGTTTTTATTTATCTGGACAGCGATGACAAACTTATCGCTACCACTGAAAAACCAAAAGTCCAGGTCGGCGAATTTGCCAGCCTGAAAGTTGTTGAAGTCAACAGCATTGGTGTGTTCCTCGATTGGGGCCTGCCCAAAGATCTGTTGCTGCCGTACTCAGAAGAGAAGCGGCAGATGACCGCTGGTGAATATTGCGTGGTGCACGTTTACCTCGACAAACACACCCGCCGCATCACCGCGACCGCGCGTCTGGATCGCTATCTCGACAAGACCCCGGCCAACTACAGCGCCGGTCAGGAAGTTGATCTGCTGGTGGCCGAAGCCACCGACATGGGCTTCAAGGCGATCATCAACAACAAGCACTGGGGCCTGATCCACAAGAATGAAATTTTCAAGTTCATGCGGTCGGGCATGCGCGAGAAGGGCTTCATCAAGGAAGTGCGCGCCGACGGCAAGATCAGCCTCAGCTTGCAACCGGTGGGTCAGGAAGCGGCGAGCAGCCTGAGCTCGAAGATCCTCGCCAAGTTGCGCGAAAACGATGGCTCGCTGGCCGTCAGCGACAAGAGCGATCCGGCGTTGATCAGCAGTCTGTTCGGTGTCAGCAAGGGCAACTTCAAGAAAGCCATTGGTTCGCTGTACAAGGAAGGCAAGATCGTCATTCATGCCGATCGCATTGAACTAACCTGAATGAACGCCGGCCCCATGTAGGAGCTGCCGCAGGCTGCGATCTTTTGCCCTTTGAAGATCAACAGATCGCAGCCTGCGGCAGCTCCTACATGAGGATTCGCAAATGAAGAAAGCGCTGATCGCTTATATTGCTACGCTGCTGGCGTTTCTGTTGCTCGATGGCATTTGGCTCGGCGTATTGATGGCGCCAACCTACCGCGAGCTGCTCGGTTCGCTGATGCTCGAAAAACCGCTGCTGGTTCCGGCAGCGGTTTTTTATTGCCTGTATGTTTTTGGCTGTGTGCTGTTTGTGGTCTTGCCGGCGCAAAGCTGGCAACGTGCGGCAAAGATCGGCGCGCTGCTGGGGCTGGTGGCGTATGGCACGTATGACCTGACCAATTGGGCCACGTTGCGCGGCTGGTCGGTGCAGGTGAGTTTGATGGATTGGGCGTGGGGGACGTTTGCCACGGCTGTGGCGTGTACGGTCGGCTTTTTGGTGGCAAAGCGATTTTGAAGTCAGCCCCGTAATCTTTGTTGTCTGGAGCGACGCCTTCGCGAGCAAGCCCGCTCCCACAGGGGAAGTGCGGTCGACTGTGGGAGCGGGCTTGCTCGCGAATGGCGGCGCAGCCGACAACCATTCGCCGCTGCCGCAACAGACAAACTAAATGTCTTTTCCAGACGGTTTTTTCTGTCCGACTGATTGATAATCCCCGACACAGATTTTTGACCAGTGGATGGCTGCCATGTTGTGTGTGTTCGAGGTGTTGCGGTGAGTGTCGAGCGGCGCAATGCCGACGGTTTTGCCTTGCAGGTGATGATCGGCCTCTGCCTGATCTGGGGCGTGCAGCAAGTGATGATCAAGTGGGCCGCGCCCGACATCGCGCCGGTGATGCAGGCCGCCGGGCGCTCGGGGATTTCCGCGTTGCTGGTGGGCTTGCTGCTGTGCTGGAAGGGCGGCTGGGATCAGGTGGGCAACACCTGGCGCGGCGGACTGCTGGCCGGCGCATTGTTCGGTCTGGAGTTCTTCTTCATCGCCGAAGGTCTGCAACTGACCACCGCCGCGCACATGTCGGTGTTCCTCTACACCGCGCCGATTTTCACCGCACTCGGCGTACATTTTCTGTTGACCAGTGAACGTCTGCGCCCCCTGCAATGGCTGGGGATTCTGCTCGCCTTCGTCGGTATCGCCATTGCCTTCGCCGGCGGTGTGTCGTGGGACAACCTCGACCGCCGCATGTTGCTGGGCGATGCGTTCGGGGTCATTGCCGGCGCCTGCTGGGGCGCGACCACCGTGGTGGTGCGCGCCTCGCGTCTGTCAGAGGCGCCAGTGACGCTGACCCTGTTCTATCAGCTGATCGTCGGCTTCGTCGGTCTGCTGTTGATCGCACTGTTCAGCGGTCAGATCACTCACGTCAGCCTGACCACCGTGGCGGTGGCCAGCGTGTTGTTTCAGGGCCTGGTGGTGTCGTTCTTCAGTTACCTGACCTGGTTCTGGCTGCTGCGCCGCTATCTGGCGGCCAATCTGGCGGTGTTTTCGTTCATGACCCCGTTGTTCGGCGTCACGTTCGGCGTGGTACTGCTCGGTGAAGAATTGAGCGTGAACTTCGTCATCGGCGCGGTGCTGGTGTTGCTGGGCATCACCTTTGTCAGCGCTGAGCAGTGGGTGCGTCGGCGTTTGCGCAAAGCCCTCGGCCAGCACTGACCGATTGCAGCGCCAGCCCGCCGGCAATCAGCAGACCGCTGCCGGCAATGATCAGCGCCGGTTGCAGATCACCGCTGAAATGGCTGCTCAGCGCCGCCAGTAGCGGGCCGCTGAGCTGGCCGACGGCAAAGCACGCCGTCAGCAGCCCGGCATTGCGCTGGGTGCTGTGCGGCGCCAGTTCCCGCGAGCGTTGCATCACCAGTTGCATGCACGCCAGGAACGGCATGCCACACAACACCACCCCCAGCGCCAGGCCATAAGCGCTGCCCAACAGACACGCGAAGACCCCGAGCGCCTGCAACCAAAGGGTGGCGGTCAGCCAGTGCCGCGTGGTGTTCGGATCGTGGCGACGCAGGCTCACCAATAGCACGCCAATCGCTGCGCCGAGACCGAAACACGGCCAGAACAGATCGGCCTGCCATTGCCCATGAAACTGCGCGTTGGCCATTTGCGAGAGAAATGTGGCGGGGATGATGTAACCCACGCCATACAGCGCATACACCGCCGCCAGTCGCGGGATACCGCGATTCGAATGGCTGCCGTTGAACGTGGCGACCGGCGTGTGCACGCCCGGTTGCGGCAGGATCCGCACGATCCCCAGCAACATTACCAGCGCCACGGCGGCATAGATCAGCCACAGCGTGGCGGAAGTCTGGTTCAGCAAATGTGAGAACAGAGCCAGCAACCCGGTCAGAAAAATCCCCAGTCCGGGACCGGCAAATACCAGTGCCCCCAGCCGTGGCCGACCTGCCGCCGCCGCCAGAGGCTGACTCAGTGCGGTGATCATCACCAGCACCCAGGCACTCGCCACCCCGGTGCCGAAGCGCAGCAGCAAATGCCCCCAGAACCCGTTGGCCCAGAACGACGCCAGGGTCAGCAGCACACACAGCCACAAGCCACCGTGCAACCGGCGCTGCACTTGCGGTGGACGGTGAGCGAACATCGCGTCCACTGCGCCCAACAGGTAGCCGAGGTAGTTGGCCGCAGCAATCAGACCGGCGGCCGTCAGGTCGACCTGGCCTTCGCTGAGCAGGTGCGGCAGTTGCGGGGTGAGGGCGAAACGCCCGATGCCCATGGCCATCATCAGGGCGACGAAACAGGCGGATAAACGAATCAAGGGCGACATGGTCGGGATTCCTTTGAAGGAGCAATGACCATCAGGCTAGAAGCGATTGACTTTCTTTAAAATTGAATAATAGTGAGTAACTTGTTCTGTTATGGAGAAAGGTAGTGGAGTTCAGCCAATTGCGGATCTTCCAGGCAGTGGCCGAGGAAGGTTCGATCACCCGCGCCGCCGAGCGTCTGCACCGGGTGCCGTCCAATCTGTCGACCCGGCTCAAACAGCTGGAAGAGCAATTGGGCGTCGAACTTTTCGTCCGCGAGCGTCAGCGTTTGCAGTTGTCGCCTGCAGGAAAAGTCCTGCTGGACTACACCGGCAAGCTGTTCGCCTTGCGCGATCAGGCCAGTGCGGCGGTGATGGGTGGGCAACCGGCGGGGGATTTCGTCCTCGGCACGTTGTACAGCACGGCGGCGATCCATTTGCCGGCGTTGCTGGCGCGCTATCACAAGCAATACCCGGCGGTGAACCTGCAAGTGCAGTCCGGGCCCAGTGGCGAATTGCTCGAAGGTCTGGTCTCCGGGCGTCTCGATGCGGCGCTGGTGGACGGTCCGCCACAACTGGCGGGGATCGACGGCGTGCCGCTGTGCGACGAACGTCTGGTGCTGATTAGCGAAGCCGATCACCCGCCGATCCGCAGCGCCAAGGACGTCGAGGGCAGGGCAGTGTTCACCTTCCGCCACGGTTGCGCCTACCGTGCGCGGCTGGAGGCGTGGTTCGTTTACTATCAGGCGGCGATGGGCCGGGCGATGGAGATCGAGTCCTATCAGGGCATGCTTGCCTGCGTGATTGCCGGCAGCGGTGTGGCATTGATGTCGGAGTCGATGCTGGCCAGTCTGCCGGGGCGCGAAAGCGTTGCAGTGCACCCGTTGGCCGAGCCGTTTGCCAGTGCGACAACGTGGCTCATGTGGCGCAAGGGCATGGTCGGGGCCAACCTCAATGCCTGGATTGAACAACAGCAAGCGCTCTATCCCGTGGCCGCGAATGAATCCCGGCAGACGGCGTGAACCTACCGAGGGTAATTCTGTTCAATTCAGTAACAGATCATTGCGGATTTGGCCGAGCATTGCGTAGGACTTCGGACTATTATCAGTGCGAAGCGGCCTCAGAATTCCGGCCGCTCAGCACTACCCTGAAGGGGGCATGACGATGAAAGAGAAAATTCAGAACTGGCTGCACGATTTGGGTGTTGCCCTCGGCTTGATCGAACCGCCTCTGCAACCCGTACCGATCCGCACCGATGATGAACAGCGCCGGCGTCAACAACGTCGCCGGTAAGCACGACTCACAAGTGAGTGACGCTTGTGGTGGCGAGGGAGCTTGCTCCCGCCCGGCTGCGCAGCAGTCGTAACGTCACTGAACAAGGTCCGTCTGGCACAACCGGGCTGAATGGTGTTGGGGCTGCTTTGCAGCCCAGCGGGAGCAAGCTCCCTCGCCACAGGGTTTGAGCTCACCCTGAAGGATGTATTAGGCAATCTCCCTCAATGCCGTCCAATCTCTAACAAAAATCGACTCAGGTCATTCGCGGTCTTCGCGGTCTTGAGCATGTGATCCTCTTCGGCAGTAAACGCCGTCAGTCCGAATTCATCTTCCAGATGAAAGATCAGATCCTCGATATCCGCCTTCTCCAGCCCTAACTGCACCAGACTGGTGTCGTCGTTGAATTCGCGGGATTCCAGCAGGCGCCGAATGTATCGGTGCACCGCAGCACGCACGGCAGCTCTTCTCATGGCAGAGGTTTTCGTTGTTGTTTCGACTGATTACAGCAGGCCTCAAGCGTGCCCGCGCAGCCATTCGTCAATCATCGAACGTAAATGCCCGCCGGAAAAACTGCCGAAATGTCCGCCATGCACGGTGCGGATCGGTAGCGCGTGCAAACGCCGCAGACTGGCCGCGTAATCCTGGAGATTGGAGTGGTAGGCGTCCTCGATCAATGGCCCGTCGTAAATGATGTCGCCGCTGAACAACGTTTCGGTCGCCGCTTCATACAGGCTGATCCCGCCCGGTGAATGCCCCGGCGTGTGCAGCACCTGCAAGGTGCGATTGCCCAGATCCAGCACATCGCCATCCTCGACAAAACCGGTGGCCGGCGCGGCCTTCACCCGGTATTCGGCGTAGCACAGCGGGCAGTCCGGGTGCGCCTCGAACATGTCGTCGCCAACGAAGGCCCGGCTCAGGTCATTTTCTCCATCCGGCGCGGCGAGAATGTCGGCCTCGGCGCGATGCACCAGGCGTTCGGCGAATTCGTGATGCCCGGCAATGTGGTCGAAGTGGCAATGACTGGCAACGGCCACCAGCGGCCGTTCGGTGAGCCACGGCAACTGCTCGCGCAGGCTGACCAGTCCCGAACCGCTGTCGAGCAGTAGATCCTTGTCGCGGCCCTGAATGTGCCAGAGATTGCAGCGGTAGAACGGGCGGATGTACGGCTCATGGATCAGCCGAATCCCGTCGCTCAGGTTCTGCACTTCAAACCACTGATCGCGCGAAACGATCTTCATATGCCATTTTCTCCAGACGAAAAAAACGGGTGTGGCAACCGACGCCACACCCGTCGAAGAAAGCATCAAGTCGTTACATCAGAGCTTAGATCGCGCTCGCCACCGTCGCCGGGCGAGGGGAGACCAGGCTGACCACCACAAAACTCACCAGACCCACCGCCAGGCTGTAGTAGATCGGCGTGTTCGCATCCAGACCGTCCTTGAACATGAACAGCAGCGCGGTGGCGAAACCCAGGCCCATGCTGGCGATGGCGCCGGCGGTGGTCGCGCGTTTCCAGAAGATCGCACCGATCAGCGGAATCAGCATGCCGCCGACCAGCAGGTTGTACGCCAGGGTCAGGGCGCTGATCACGTCATTCACCACCAGCGCGATGCCCAGCACCACGACACCGGTCAGCAAGGTGAACAGGCGGTTGATCGCCAGGCTCGACTGTTTGCCGCCACGCAGTTTCGGCAGCAGGTCTTCGGTCAGGGTGGTGGCAGCAGCCAGCAGGCCGGCGCTGGCGGTGGACATCATCGCGGCCAGTGCTGCAGCGATCACCAGGCCACGGATGCCGTCCGGCAGCGACAGTTTGACGATGGCGGCGAAGGCGTTGTTGACGTTGTCCAGATCCGGGATCAGTACGTGAGCGGCCATGCCGATCAGCGCGCAGGCCAGACCGTAAAGGATGCAGTAGATACCGGCGATGCTGCCGGCGTACTGGGCGACTTTGGCGGTCTTGACGGTGAACACCCGTTGCCAGATGTCCTGACCGATCAGGATGCCGAAGAAGTAGATCATGAAGTAGGTGATGATCGTGTCCCAGCCGATGGTGGTGAAGTTGAACGCCGCTGCCGGCAGCTTCAGCACCAGTTCGTCCCAGCCGCCAACGCGGTACAGGCAGATCGGCAACAGGATGAACATCAGGCCCACGGTCTTGATGATGAACTGGACGATGTCGGTCAGGGTCAGCGACCACATGCCGCCGATCGCCGAGTAGATCACCACCACGCCACCGCCGAGTAATACCGAGATCCAGAACGGCAGGCCGAACAGCACTTGCAGCACGGTGCCGATGGCGAGGATCGAGGTCACGCCGATCATCAGTGCGTAGGCCAGCATGATCGCCGCGCTCGCCGAGCGGGCCATCGGGTTATAGCGTTTTTCCAGCACCTGGGTAACGGTGTAGATCTTCAGTTTCAGCAGCGGTTTGGCGAGGAACAGATTCAGCGCGACGATGCCGCAACCCAGCGCCGCACACAGCCAGAAACCGGAGATGCCATGCACGTAGCCCAGGCGCACGGTGCCGACGGTGGACGCGCCACCCAATACGGTCGCGGCCATGGTGCCCATGTACAGGCTTGGGCCGAGGTTACGACCAGCCACGAGAAAGTCCTCGTTGGTCTTGGCCTTGCGCATGCCGAAGTAGCCGAGCAAGAGCATGCCGGCGGCGTAGATGAGGACGACGAATAAATCCAAAGCCATGATGGCGTGTCTCCGATTGTCTTTTTTATGTGAGGCGGAATTCGATTTGCCCTTGTGGGAGCGGGCTTGCTCGCGAATGCTTTGGGTCAGTCACATCAATGCTGGATGTGCCGCCGTCTTCGCGAGCAAGCCCGCTCCCACAGGGGATTTGCGTCAGGCGGCCTGACGCAGTTGGGGTTTTACTGCGGCTTCACGCCGGGCATCCTGCGGCCCGAACACCTCCCGCGGTTCCGGGAACAGGCTCAGCAGCGTGAGGTACACCACCGACGCCAGGCCCAGGGTTACCGGCAGGCTGATGTCGATACCACCGGCCAACTCGCCCAGCGGGCCAACGAATTGCCCCGGCAGGTTGACGAAGCACAGGCCGACCGCCGCGCTCGGGATCCATGCGCCCAGGCCACGCCAGTTCCAGCCGTGGTTGAACCAGTAGCGTCCGCCCTGTTCGCCGCGAGTGAACACTTGCAGATCATCCGGGCAGTAGAAGCCGCGACGCACCAGCAGGCCGATGATCATGATCACCATCCACGGGGTGGTGCAGGTGATGATCAGCACGGCGAAGGTCGACACGCTCTGCACCAGATTCGCCGCAAAGCGCCCGATGAAGATGAAGGCAATCGACAGCACGCCGATCAGCAGCGTCGCCTTGACCCGCGACAGCACCCGTGGGAACACGCTGGACATGTCCAGCCCGGTGCCATACAGCGAGGTGGTGCCGGTGGACATGCCGCCGATCACCGCAATCAAGCACACCGGCAGGAAGAACCAGCTCGGCGATACCGCCAGCAGACCGCCCACATAGTTGTTCGCCGCGATGTAGTCCGGCGCCTTAATCGCGACGATGGTCGCGGTGCTCAGGCCGAACAGGAACGGGATGAACGTGGCGATCTGCGACAGCACCACGGCGGCCATGATGCGCTGTTTGGAGGTGTCACGCGGGATGTAGCGCGACCAGTCGCCGAGGAACGCGCCGAAGGAAATCGGGTTGCTCATCGCGACCAGCGCCGCGCCGATGAACGCCGCCCAGAAACCCGGTTGACCGAGGTTCACCGTGCCGGCGTAGTTGACGTCGAAAGGACCGGCGAAGGCGAAGATGCCCAGCAGGAACAACAGGCTGGCACTCCATACCGCGATCTTGTTCACCCACAGCAAAAAGCGGAAGCCGTAGATGCACACGGTCAGCACCAGAATCGCGAACAGACCGTAGGCCAGGCCCAGGGTCAGGTCGGTTTCCGGCAGACCGATCAGGCGTTTCGCCCCACCGATCAACGCATCCCCCGAACTCCACACCGAGAGCGAGAAAAACGCGATGGCGGTCAACAGCGACAGGAACGAACCGACGATCCGCCCGTGCACGCCGAAATGCGCCCCGGAGGACACGGCATTGTTGGTGCCGTTGAGCGGGCCGAACAGGCCCATCGGTGCGAGGATCAGCGAGCCGAGCAGCACACCCAGCACAATCGCCCAGACACCGGCCTGAAACGACAGACCGAACAGCACCGGGAAACTGCCGAGCACGGCGGTGGCAAAGGTATTGGAACCACCGAAGATCATCCGGAACAAATCCGTCGGGCCTGCGGTGCGTTCGTGGTCCGGGATCTGTTCGACCCCGTGGGTTTCAATCTGCGTAAGGCTTTGGTCGTTGTTGTTGTTATTCATGATCTGCTCCGATCATAAAGGCGCGCCTCATCGTGTGTGAGGCGTCACCTGTTTGGCTAAGGGGATGGCAGCCCTTCCGGCATGGCGGATAAATGTTCGTGGCAGGCCAGCCAATGGCCTTGTTGTTCTAGGCTCGACGCTTGTTTCCTGAAAACAATCGTCTCGCGCTCCTGGCTGAAATGTTGCTCCCCTTGCATGCGCAGCTCGGTGGCCACGTCATGGATAAACACCGCCACGTCACCTTGCAGGCTGACGAAGGCGTTGCTTGAAGTGCACGACAGCACTTCAAAGCCATCCTCGGCACGCCAGCTGTCCCACAAGGCCTGATAGGCATCGCGCGACAGCAGCGGCTGTTCGAGGGTGTAAAACACGAAACTTGCATCGGCGCTGAACGCGCCGAAATAAGCTTCGCGATCGTTACGAGCGAAGGCGGACACCAGATCGGCAGCCGCTTGCAACACCTGATCACGTTCGTTCATGGCCGAACCCTCAGCGGTGGACCACGCCAGGCAGTACGCAGAGCATTTCGTACAGCAGGTTGGCGGCCAGCAGCGAGGTGTTGCCGGTGGTGTCGTAAGCGGGCGAGACTTCTACCAGATCGCAGCCGATCAGGTCGAGGCCTTGGCAGCCGCGTACGATTTCAATCGCCTGAATGGTCGTCAGACCCCCGATTTCCGGGGTGCCTGTGCCTGGCGCCCAGGCCGGGTCGATACCGTCGATGTCGAAGCTCAGGTACACCGGGCCGCCACCGACTTTCTCGCGCACTTCGGCCATCAGCGGCGCCAGCGACTTGTGCCAGCACTCTTCGGCTTGTACGACGCGGAAGCCCTGATCGCGGCTCCAGTTGAAGTCGTCAGCGGTGTAACCCTGCGCGCGCAGACCAATCTGCACCACGCGGTCGCAGTCCAGCAGACCTTCTTCGACGGCGCGACGGAAGGTCGTGCCGTGGGCGATCTTCTCGCCGAACATGTGATCGTTGACGTCAGCGTGCGCATCGATGTGCACCAGACCGACCTTGCCGTGCTTTTTATGGATGGCACGCAGGATCGGCAGGGTGATGGTGTGGTCGCCACCCAGGGTCATCGGGATCACGTTGTGCTCGAGGATGTTGTCGTAGGCTTCTTCGATGATGCGCACGGCGTCGAGCAGATTGAAGGTGTTGATCGCCACGTCACCGATGTCGGCGACCGACAGCGAGTCGAACGGCGCGGCGCCGGTGGCCATGTTGTACGGGCGGATCATCACCGATTCGGTGCGGATGTCGCGCGGCCCGAAGCGGGTGCCGGGGCGCAGCGAAGTACCGATGTCCAGGGGCACGCCTACGAAGGCAGCGTCCAGGCCGGCAGCGGTCGGTACATGGGGGAGTCGGAGCATGGTGGCGATGCCGCCGAAGCGCGGCATTTCGTTGCCGCCCAGTGGTTGGTGAAGAATCTTGTCCACGGGTAGGGCCTCATCGTCTTTGTTTTATTTATGTCGGCGCACCGTTGAACACAGTTTCGGACGCCGCTGTGGGGCCGATTCTGCGAAATGTAGTGGAGGGGAAGAATCGCTACGGGCAAAAACTTAGTTCAGATTTTTCTAAACTAATGTGGGCGGGCGGATTAGACTCTGCGGTTTCGGGATTCATGCCTGGCTGAACATTGCTGCCCTCACCCCAACCCTCTCCCGGAGGGAGAGGGGGCCGACAGAGTTGTCAGCGGAATCTGCATCGACCTGAAAAATCGAGTCGAACTCAGGATTTGAAAGCCCTGGAGATCAGCTCCCTCTCCCTCGGGGAGAGGGCTGGGGTGAGGGGGGCAACAGACAACGCAGTTCCAAAGCCCGGAGTAGACATGGCCAACGCTTTACCCGACCTGAAACTATTGCGCATCTTCGTCAGCGTGGTTCGCCATCAGGGTTTTGCCAACGCGCAGCAGGAGCTCAACCTGTCGACCTCGGCGATCAGCACCTACATGAGCCAGCTCGAAGCCGCGCTCGGTCTGGTGCTGTGCCATCGCGGGCGGGGCGGGTTCAGCCTGACCAGCAAGGGTGAGTTGTTCCATCAGGAAACCCTGCGCCTGCTGGCCGAGCTCGAAGGTTTCGAGCAATACGCCGCCGCGCTCAAGGGCGAATTGCGCGGCACGCTCAACCTCGGGGTGATCGACTCCACCGTCAGTGACAAGGCCCTGCCGTTCGCCGAAGCCATCGGCGCCTACAGTCAGGAACACCCGGCGGTGCATTTGCACCTGTCGGTGATGAGTCCCTACGAACTGCAACTCGGTGTACAGGACAACCGCCTCGATCTGGCGATCGGTGCGTTTTCCACACGCATGAGCGGTCTGGTGTACATGCCGCTGTACCGCGAGCAGCACTGGTTGTATTGCAGCAGCCGGCATCCGCTGTTCAACGAGCGGCGGATCCCCGAGCAGGTCATCACCCAGCAACGCATGGTTGGCCGTGGTTACTGGAGTCAGGCCGAACTGGCGCGCCACGGTTTCAAACACAGCGCGGCGACCGTGGAAAGTATGGAGGCGCAGCTGATTCTGGTGCTCTCCGGCGCCTACATCGGTTACCTGCCGGAGCACTACGCCCAGGCCTGGGCCGACAAGGGCGACCTGCGCGTGTTGCTGCCGGCGACCTTCGGCTATCAGGCGCCGTTCTCGATGATCATGCGTCGCGGCCGCAGCCGCGAGCCGCTGATTCAGACTTTTCGTGATCTGCTCAAAGCACAGCTCAATCAGGCTTAAGAACGATGTCCAGACCCCAATGCCCGCGCTGCCTGCGCCCACAAACCCACTGCCTGTGCCCGCTGATCCCGAGCCTCGACAGCCGCACCCGAGTGCTGCTGTTGCAGCACCCGAGCGAGGTCAATCACGCGCTCAACACCGCGCGACTGGCGGCGTTGGGTTTGACCAATGCCGAGCTGATTGTCGGGGAAGTGTTCGAGGATCTGCCGGCGCTGTTGAGTCAGCCGGGGTATCAGGCGCGGTTGCTGTTTCCCGCTGACGATGCGCAGCCGCTGCAGGCCTACCGCGAATCCGCTGAACCGTTGTTGCTGGTGGTGCCGGACGGCACCTGGCGCAAGGCGCGCAAGATGCTCCATCTCAATCCGCTGCTGGCGGCGTTGCCACGGGTGACGCTGGCGCAGGGCGGGGTGTCGCGCTACCGCTTGCGCAAGGCACCGGGGCCGGGGGCGTTGTCGACCATTGAGGCGATTGTACAGGCGCTGGAAACCCTTGAAGCACCGACGACGTTTGCGCCGTTGCTCAAGCCGTTCGAAGCGTTGATCGAGGGGCAGATTGCGGCGATGGGGGAGGAAGTTTTTCAGCGCAATCATGGCGACAGATAGTTGTTGCCAGTACCGGCCTCTTCGCGAGCAAGCCCGCTCCCACAGGGGAACGCATTCCAAAAGTGGGAGCGGGCTTGCTCGCGAAAGCGTCGGATCAATCACCGCAAATCCCAACAATGCCCACAATCGGCTTCTTCCAGCAGGAATGCATTCCAAAAGTGGGAGCGGGCTTGCTCGCGAAAGCGTCGGATCAATCAGCGCAAATCCCAACAACGTCCACAATCGGTTTCTTCCAGCAGGAATGCGATCACCTGTGGGAGCGGGCTTGCTCGCGAAAGCGTCGGATCAATCAGCGCAAATCCCAACAACGTCCACAATCGGTTTCTTCCAGCAGGAATGCGATCACCTGTGGGAGCGGGCTTGCTCGCGAAAGCGTCGGATCAATCAGCGCAAATCCCAACAACGTCCACAATCGGTTTCTTCCAGCAGGAATGCGATCACCTGTGGGAGCGGGCTTGCTCGCGAAGGCGCCAGAACAATCACCGCAAATCCCAACAATGCCTACCGCTCACGCATCGCCTCGGTCCGGGCTTTGAGCACCGGTTTGAGCAGGTAATCCAGCACACTTTTCTCCCCGGTAATAATGTCCACCGTCGCCACCATCCCCGGGATGATCAGCAGTGGTTTCGCATCCCCGCCCAAGTGGTTTTTATCGGTGCGCACCTGAATCAGGTAGAAGCTGTTGCCCTTGTCATCGGTGATGGTGTCGGCGCCGATCAGTTCCAGTTTCGCGCTCAGCCCGCCGTAGATCGTGTAGTCATAGGCACTGAACTTGACCATGGCTTTCTGCCCCGGATGCAGGAACGCGACGTCTTGCGGACGCACCTTGGCTTCGATCAGCAGGTTGTCCTCCAGTGGCACGATTTCCACCATGTCGCTGCCCGGCTGTACCACGCCGCCGATGGTGTTGACCTTGAGTTGCTTGATCACCCCGTGCACCGGCGAAGTCACGGTGGTGCGGCTGACGCGGTCGTCGATGGCGATGCTCGACGCGGTGATTTTCGACAGGTCGGTGCGTTTCTGATTGAGGTCCTTGGCGGCGTCGGAACGGAAAGTCTGTTCCGATTCGTCGATCTTGCTCTTGATCTCGTTGATTGCCGATTCCGCTCTTGGGATGGCCAGTGTCGTTGCGTTCAATGAACCGCGAATTTCCACCGCGCTGCGTTTCAGTCGCAGGATCTCCACCGGCGACACCGCACCGGTGCCCACCAGTGGCGCCGACATGTTCATCTCTTGCTGCAGCAGCGCCAGGCTGGAACTGTACTGGCCTTGCTTGGAGCGGAACTCCGCCAGTTCCTGAGTCTTCTGCCGCAGCTGTTCGGTGAGGGTGCGTTGTTCGCTGGCCAGACGCCGTTGGCGCTGGTCGTACAGCGCGCGCTCGTCTTCGGCGACCTGTGGCGCCTTGGCGATCACCTCGTCAGACAGCTTGAACGGACGGCCCTCGGCTTCGGCGGAAAGGCGTTCGACTTGCGCGGTCAGGGCATAACGATCGGCCTCGCTCTCACCCTTGTTCGACAGGAAGCGTGTGTCATCCAGGCGCAACAGCTTGTCGCCCTTGTTCACCATTTGTCCTTCACGGACAAAAATCTCGGTGACGATCCCGCCCTCCAGGTTCTGGATCACCTGGACCTTGCTTGATGGAATCGCCTTGCCTTCGCCCATGGTCACTTCTTCAAGCACCGCGAACTTGGCCCAGACCAGCGCACTGACCAGCAGCGCCGCGGCCAGCCACACGGTGATCCGCGACCAGCGCGGCGAATCCAGCAATGAAGCGCCGGCGGTTTCCGGCATGAACTCGGCTTCGGCGCTTTTGCCGAAACTGTCGAAGTAGCCGCGCTCTTTCGAAGATGAAGCTGACATGCGGCGATACCCCTCAATCAAGAGAAACCAAGCCAATCCGACTTGTGGCGAGGGAGCTTGCTCCCGCTGGGTTGCGGAGCAGCCCCAAAGATCTTGTGGGCGCTGCGCACCCAAGCGGGAGCAAGCTCCCTCGCCACAGACACTAGGTGGCCACAGGTTTGCGTTGCATCGACTAAACCGCCGCCGAGCCGACGCGGCCCTTGCGCAGTGCATCGATGACCGCTTCTTTCGGGCCGTCGGCGACGACCCGGCCGTTGTCCAGCACCAGCAACCGGTCCACCAGGCTCAGCATCGAGGTGCGGTGGGTGACCAGCAGCAGGGTCTTGCCTTGCACCCAGCCGTGGAGCTTCTGGCGCAGCAGGTCTTCGCTGCTGTTGTCCATGGCGCTGGTGGGTTCATCGAGCAGCATGATCGGTGGGTCGAGCAGCAACGCTCGGGCCAGTAACACCGCCTGACGCTGGCCGCCGGAGAGCAACTGCCCGCGCTCGCCCACTGGCCGGTCGAAACCTTGCGGATGCTGCCGGGCCAGTTCGGTGACGCCGGTCAGCTCAGCGACTTCGAGCATGCGCGAATCGCTGATGTAGCGCGCGCCGAGGGTCAGATTGTCGCGCAGGCTGCCGGCCAAAAGCGGCAGGTCGTGGGCGACATAACCGATCTGCTGACGCAGGTCGGCGACATCCAGTTGCCGCAGATCGAGGCCATCGAGCAGCAACTGGCCTTCCTCCGGCTCATAGAAGCCCATCACCAATCGCGCCAGGGTACTTTTACCCGAGCCGCTGCGACCGATGATGCCGATCCTTTCGCCGGGTTTCATGCTGAAGCTGATGTTGCTCAGCGCCGGCGCATTCTGGCCGTTGTAGTGAAAGGTCACGCCGCTGACGTCCAGCGCGCCTTGCAGCTGCGTGCGCTCCAGGGGCCGCTGCTTGCCGTCGCGCTCCTGTGGCAGGCCCATCAGCGCGTCGGTGCTTTTCATGGTCAGTTGCGCTTGCTGGTAGCGGGTGATCAGCCCGGCGATCTGCCCCAGCGGCGCGAGCACCCGGCTGCCGAGCATGTAGGTCGCCACCAGCGCACCGACACTGAGGTTGCCGGCGATGATGCTGTAGACCCCGGCGACAATCGTCGCCATCCCCGAGAACTGCTGGATGAACAGCGTGCCGTTGGTCGCCAGCGCCGAAAGGTTGCGCGCATGGCTGTCGAGGCGGGTGAGGGCGCCGTGGGTGCTTTCCCATTTGTGCTGGCGCTCGCTTTCGGCGCTGCAGGCCTTGAGGGTTTCCAGGCCGCCGAGGGTTTCGATCAGCAGCGCCTGCCGTTCGGCACCGAGGCTCAGACTTTTCTGCACGGTGTCACGCAGACGCACCTGAATTGCCAGGGCAAAAATGATCGTGAGCGGAAACGCCAGCAGCGGAATCACCACCAGCCAGCCGCCGAGCAGGCCGATCACCACCAGCATCAACGCCACAAAGGGCAAGTCGATCAGGCTGGTCAGGGTCACCGCAGTAAGGAATTCGCGCAGGCCCTGAAAGTCATGAATGCTCTGGGCGAAGCCGCCGATGGTCGCCGGCCGGGCCTTCATCAACATGCCGGTGATGCGTTCAAATAAAGTCGCGGAAAGGATCACATCGGTTTTCTTCCCGGCGGTATCGAGCAGGTGCGCGCGCACCACCCGCAGCACCAGTTCGAAACCGGTGCCGATCAGCAGGCCGATCGACAACACCCACAGGGTCGAGGTGGCCTGATTCGGCACCACGCGGTCGTAGGTCTGCATGACGAACAGCGGCACCATCAGGCCCAGCAGGTTGATCAGAAAACTGGCGAGGATCGCGTCGCTGTACAGCCATTTCGACAGCTTGAGGGTGTCGCGAAACCAGGCGTGGACCCGCGGCACCAGCGGTGAGCGCAAGTCTTCGAGTTCGTGGCGCGGACGGGCGAACAAGGCCTGGCCGCTGTAGTGTTCGGCGAGTTCTTCACGCTCGACCCATTGCTCGCCGCCATCGGCTTCGCTGGGCAGGATCAGCGCCTTGCCGTCGTCGGCGAAACGCCGCAGCACGGCGGTGCGGCCGTCCTTGAGCAACAGCAGAATCGGCAGATTCAGCGCAGAAATATCCTTCAGTTCGCGGCGCAACAGGCGCGCCTGCAAACCGGCCCGGGCCGCTGCACGGGGCAGCAGGTCCAGGCTCAGGCGTTGCTTGTTCAAGGGCAGCCCGGCACTCAGGCTGGCGCGACTGACGATCGCGCCGTGGAGTTTGCAGAGGATCAACAGACCGTCGAGTAACGGGTCATCGAAGCTCAGCCGCGGATCGATCCCGGTGTGTCCGCCTTCGGCCATGCTGGTCATATTGATCGCCCCTGTAATGACTGGTCCAACCTGTGGCGAGGGGATTTATCCCCGATGGCTGCGCAGCAGCCCCATGGATCTCATCGCTGCTCAAATCTTTGGGGTCGCTGCGCAACCCAGCGGGAGCAAGCTCCCTCGCCACAATGGATCGTGGGACTTACTTCAACTCAGGCAGGCGCGCTTCGTTTTTCACCTCGGTCGCGGCGATCGCATCTGCTGGCAGCACCACCCGTTGTTTGCTCAGCAACTGGCCCATGTTCGCCAGCACGCGGTACATCGAGTATTCCTCGGTGTAACGGATTTCGGTGTAGCGGCGGTTGGCGTTGTAGAGCTCGTTTTCACTGTCGAGCAAGTCGAGCAGGGTGCGTTGGCCGAGACCGAACTGATCCTGATAGGCCGCGCGCACACGCTTTGTGGTCTCGGCGTATTCGCGGGCGGTCGGGGTCTGTTTCTTCGCGTTTTCCATGGCGTTCCACGCCAGGCGGATGTTCTCGTTGAG
The DNA here is from genome assembly GCF_053851495.1 of Pseudomonas sp. JQ36. Classification (NCBI taxonomy): domain Bacteria; kingdom Pseudomonadati; phylum Pseudomonadota; class Gammaproteobacteria; order Pseudomonadales; family Pseudomonadaceae; genus Pseudomonas; species Pseudomonas sp. JQ36. The sequence goes on from NZ_CM132642.1 coordinate 346,280, forward strand.
TTGGCGAAGGGCGTTGTTGCGGATGTCCATCGCCTGATTGATGTCGTGGGCATTGGCGGCCAATCGGGCCTTGTCGCTGCCGCCACGGAACAGGTTGTAGTTCATCACCACACCCACGCGCCATTCGTTGTCGTGGCCTTCATCGCCTTGCACGTTGTTATTCGCGCCGACGGCGGCTTCGGCGTCGAAGCGCGGGTAGAACGGCGATTTGGCGACTTCGTACTGGCTCTCGGCCGATTGCACGTCAGCCTGGGCGGACTTCAGGTACGGATTGTTGTCGACCATGCTCTGCTGGGCTTCACGCAATTGGGTCGGCAGTTCGCCACGGGTCGAGGCCGGCGTTTCCAGCTCATCGGGCATGCGTCCGACCACGCTGTAGAAGTTCGATTCGGCGTCGGCCAGATCGACTTCAGCGGTGTCGAGGTTGTTCTGCGCCAGCGCCTTACGGGCCACCGACTGATCGGAGTCGGCGGTACTGCCAATGCCGCGCTCGGTGCGCAGGCCGATCTGATCATTCACCCGCAAGTGCGCTTGCAGGTTGTTCCTGGCCAGCGTCACCAGTTCACGGCGCTTGAGCACTTCGAGGTAGACCTCGATGGTGCGCAGGGCCAGATCCTGAGCGGTGCCTTGTGCGTAATAGGCCCGCGAATTGGACACGCCCTTGGTGCGTTCGACCTCGTTGGCGGTGTTGAAACCGTCGAACAGCATCTGCCGCAGACGCAGCTCGGACTGCGTGTAGTTGAGAATTTCGGTGTGGTGATTACCGAAGGCCCGGGTGTTGGTGTTGTCGCTGTAACCGCGTCCGTAAGCGGCATTCAAATCGACGGACGGATAGAAGCCACCTTTGGCGACTTTCACCTGTTCATCGGCCGACAGTCTGGCGTCCACGCGCGAGGCGAGTTCCGGGTGAGTGGCGATCGTGCTTTGGATCGCCTCGGTCAGGTTCATGGCCTGGGCTTGGGAAGTGCAAGCCATGGCCAGCAAAACCGCGCTGCAGAGGGGGGTTAGTACGCGCATGGGGTGCATCTCCCTGGTCCTGATGGTGCGTTACTGTCGCCAAATATTTGACGATAATTTGAGGTGTGAGCGTTTCACTCTTGTAACAACAGAGCTAAGAACATCCTGAAGCGTAGCTAAGAAAAAATTTTCATAAGGCTTATGCCGAAAAAAACTTATGCGGTTCTCGAAAACCGGCACATTGTTCACGGCGAAAGCCTTTGTTTCATGCGCTTTAGGGAGCACAAAAAGGCTTGAGGAAAGTTCCATTCACTTTGCGACATACGGCGAAGTACTGCTGAAGGGGAGGGACGCGTAGCGGCAGATGAGCGACAGATTTTTGTCACTCGGGTGATTCACCACCGTTACGTAGCGTTAGTGGGGCTGCTGCAACGATCAGGATTGCGAAGTGCCTGAAAGCACTGAAGTTTCCTTGTTTGCGTGACCTGCGAAACGAACTGTCGAGGTGCGAGCGTCACTTCGGCAACCCGATTGAGCCATGGGCTGCTTCGCGAACCAGTGCCGACGGTGGTCGGCAGCGGAGGAATTTCACATGGCAACGCTCATCGGGACCGTCACTAAAGTCATTGGTCAGGTTTTTGCGCAGGGCACCGACGGCACACGCCGCGCGCTGGTCGAGGGTGACCGCGTGTATGCCGGCGATCAATTGATCAGCGGGGCAGAAGGCGCCGTCGCCGTTCATCTGCAAAATGGCCGCGACTTGACCCTGGGCCGCGACAGCAGCATGACCCTGTCCGGGCAACTGCTGGCCAATCAGGCGGTGCATGTCGATTCCCCTGAAGCGCTGACCCCCAGCCAGGCACAGCTGACTGACGTCGAGCAGATCCAGAAAGCCATCGCTGCCGGTGAAGACCCGACCAAAGCGGCAGAAGCCACCGCCGCTGGCCCGAATGCGCCGGGCGGCGCGCCAGGTGAACTGGGTGGCGGCCACAGTTTTGTCCTGCTGACGGAAGTCGGTGGGCGAGTGGATCCGGTGATCGGCTTCCCGACCGCCGGTTTCAACGGTATTCCCGAGTTTCCCGAAGAGCGGCGTAACGCAGTCATCGACAATGGTAATGACGACGCAGCGCCAATCGTTGTGCCACCTCCGCCGGTAAACAATCCGGTCACGCTCGCCGGTCTTGATGTGCAGGGTGGCGAACTGACGGTCAACGAAGCCAATCTGCCCGATGGTTCGGCCAACAACAATGGAGCGCTGACCCAGAGCGGCAGCTTCACCGTCAATGCACCAGACGGTTTGACCAGTCTGAGCATCGGCGGCATCAGCGTCATCGTGGGCGGTGTGCCGGTCGGTTTCCCGCAGTCGATCACCACGCAATTGGGTAGCACCCTGACCATCACCGGTTATAACCCGGCCACCGGCGCAGTGACCTACAGCTACACGCTCAACGGCAACGAAACCCATTCGGCCGGTGACGGCGCGAATTCGCTCAGCGAGCAGTTCACTGTCGTTGCGAGCGACAGCAATGGCGACACCGCCACCGGTACCCTCGACGTCAATATCACCGATGACGTGCCGCGGGCAGTGGACGACAGCAACGGTATTGCTTCAGAGACATTCCTGACCCTCACTGGCAACGTCCTGACCAACGATGTCCAGGGCGCCGACCGCGTCCCCACCGGACCCGTCACCGCCGGCACTTTCACCGGCACCTACGGCACCCTGGTACTGAATACCGACGGCACCTACACCTACACGCTGAACACCTCTGACGCCGACTTCAAAAACCTGCACGGCGGTGGTGACGGCACCGAAACTTTCACTTACACCATTACCGACTCGGACGGCGATACCAGCACCGCCAATCTGGTTCTGCAGATCCACAACAACGACGATCCGGTGGTGATTAACGGGCTGAATGTCGAGGGCGGCGAACTGACGGTTTCCGAAAAAAACCTCAGCACCGGCAGCGCCCCGGATGCCAACGCACTGACCCAAAGCGGCACGTTCACCATCACTGCGCAGGACGGCGTCACCACGCTCACTGTCGGCGGCATCGCCGTGGTCACCAACGGTGTGGCTGCAGGCTTTCCGCAATCGGTGACTACACCTTTGGGCAGCACGCTCACCATCACGGGTTTCAACGCCAGCACCGGTGTCGTCAGCTACAGCTATACCCTGGTCGACAACGAGGCCCATCCGACGGCCAACGGCGCCAACAATCTGCCTGAGCAGTTCGCCGTCACCGTGGTTGACGACAACGGCACCACCGCGAATGCGACACTCGATGTGAACGTAATCGACGACCTGCCCAAAGCGGTCGATGACAGCAACACCGGCACCGCTTCGGAAACTCAGTTGACCCTCACCGGCAACGTCCTGACCAACGACGTCCAAGGCGCCGACCGCGTTCCGAGTGGCCCCGTTACCGCCGGCACCTTCACCGGCACCTACGGCACCCTGATACTGAACACCGACGGCACCTACAACTACACGCTGAACACCTCTGACGCCGACTTCAAAAACCTGCACGGCGGCGGCAACGGCACCGAAACCTTCGCCTACACCATCACCGATTCGGACGGCGATACCAGCACTGCGAACCTGGTGCTGCAGATCCACAACAACGATGATCCGGTGATCATCAACGGCTTGGACGTGAACGGCGGCGAGCTCACCGTTTACGAAAAAAACCTCAGCGACGGCAGCGCGCCAGATTCCACCGCACTGACCCAAAACGGTACCTTCACTATCACTGCGCAGGACGGCGTCACCACGCTCACTGTCGGCGGCATCGCCGTGGTCACCAACGGTGTGGCCGCAGGCTTCCCGCAATCGGTGACTACACCTTTGGGCAGCACGCTCACCATCACGGGTTTCAACGCCAGCACCGGTGTCGTCAGCTACAGCTACACCCTGGTCGACAACGAAGCTCACGCTAATGCCAACGGTGCGAACAACCTGCCTGAGCAGTTCGCTGTCACCGTGGTGGACGACAACGGCACGACTGCCAATGCAACACTTGATGTGAACGTGATCGACGACCTGCCCAAAGCGGTCGATGACAGCAACACCGGCACCGCTTCAGAAACTCAGTTGACCCTGACCGGCAACGTCCTGACCAACGACGTCCAAGGCGCCGACCGCGTGCCGAGTGGCCCCGTCACCGCCGGTACCTTCACCGGCACCTACGGCACCCTGGTACTGAACACCGACGGCACCTACACCTACACGCTGAACACCTCTGACGCCGACTTCAAAAACCTGCACGGCGGCGGCAATGGCACGGAAACCTTCACCTACACCCTCACTGATTCCGACGGCGATACCAGTACCGCGAACCTGGTGCTGCAGATCCACAACAACGACGATCCGGTGATCATCAACGGTCTTGATGTGAATGGTGGCGAACTCACCGTCTACGAAAAAAACCTCAGCGACGGCACCAGTCCCAATGCACCGGCCCTGACCCAGAGCGGCACCTTCACGGTGACTGCCCTCGACGGTTTGCAAACCCTGACCGTGGGCGGCATCAACGTCGTCACCGGTGGTGTGGCCGCAGGCTTTCCGCAATCGATCGTCACGCCGTTGGGCAGCACGCTGACCATCACCGGCTACAACCCGGCGACCGGCGTGGTCAGCTACAGCTACACCCTGGTCGACAACGAAACCCATCCGAACGCCAACGGCGCCAACAGCATCACAGAGAACTTCAACGTAGTTGCTACGGACACTGACGGCAGCACCGCCAGCGGCCAGATCAACGTCAACATCGTCGATGATCTGCCCAGCGCCCACCCTGACGCCGCCTCGGTGGCGGAGGGCGGCACCGTCAGTGGCAATGTCCTGAACAACGACATCGGTGGCGCCGATGGCCCGGCCGTAACCGGTGCAGTAGTCGGCGTGCGCGCCGGCTCCGACACCTCGACCTCGGCCATTGGCGGCCTCAACAGCAACATCAATGGCACCTACGGTTACCTGACGCTGGACGCCAACGGCAACGCGGTTTATCACAGCAACCCCAATGCCGTGAACGGCCCCGGTGCGGTGGATGTGTTCACCTACACCGTGCGCGATTCCGATGGCGATGAAAGCACCACCACCATCACCATCGATGTCGCCAACAGCAAGCTGTACGCGACCAGCGACACCGACGTCACCGTCTACGAAAAAGCCCTCGACCTGACCAGGGACGGCGCCGATCTGGCGCCCGGTACCGTCACCGGCAGCGACCCGACCAATACGGGTGAAACCGCGTCCGGGACGCTGGTCGGTTCAGTCACCGGTGCGGTCGGCGCGATCAGCTATGCGCTGGTCGGCAGTGCCACCGGCAACTACGGGCAGATCGTGCTCAACCCCAACGGCACTTACACCTACACGCTGACCTCGCCGGCAACCACCACGCCGCATGCCGACGATGGTGCCAATGCCCTGACTGAAACCTTCACCTATCAGGCCACCGATTCGCTGGGCAACATCGTCACCAGCACTATCGTCGTCAGCATCGTCGATGACGTGCCGAAAGCCGTGAACGACAGCAACGCCACCAGCGCATCGGAAACCCAGCTGACCCTGACCGGCAACGTGCTGACCAATGATGTGCAAGGCGCCGATGTGGTCGCGACCGGGCCGAATGCCGGGCCGATCACTGCCGGTACGTTCACCGGGACTTACGGCACGCTGGTGCTCAACGCCAACGGCACTTACACCTATACGCTTAACCCGGCTGACGCCGATTTCAACGCGCTGCACGGCGGTGGAAACGGCACCGAAACATTCACCTACACGCTCACCGATGCCGATGGCGATACCAGCACCGCCAACCTGGTGCTGAACATCCACAACAACGACGATCCGGTGGTGCTCAACGGCCTCGACGTCAATGGCGGCGAACTCACCGTCTACGAAAAAAACCTCAGTGACGGCACCAGCCCCAACACCCCGGCGCTGACCCAGAGCGGTACCTTCACCGTCACGGCCCTGGATGGACTGCAAACCCTCACCGTCGGTGGCATTGCCGTAGTGACCAACGGGGTCGCCGCAGGCTTCCCGCAATCGGTGGTGTCGCCGCTGGGCAGCACGTTCACCGTCACCGGCTACAACCCGGCGACTGGCGTGGTCAGCTACAGCTACACGCTGGTGGACAACGAAAATCATCCGACCGCTAACGGCGCCAATAGCCTCACCGAAAACTTCAACGTGGTCGCGACGGACACCGATGGCAGCACCGCCAGCGGCCAGATCAACGTCAACATCATCGATGACCTGCCGACTGCCAACGCCGATACCGGCTCAGTGGCGGAGGGCGGTACGGTCAACCTCAGCGTGCTCGGCAACGACGTCACTGGTGCCGATGGCGCCGCGGCGGGCGGAGCCGTGGTCGGCGTGCGCGCCGGCAGCAACACCGCGACCTCGGCGATCGGCGGCCTCAACAGCAACATCAACGGCGCCTACGGCTACCTGACCCTGGATGCGGCGGGCAACGCCGTGTATCACAGCAATCCGAACTCCGTCAGCCCGCCGGGTGCCACCGACACCTTTACCTACACCGTGCGCGATTCCGATGGCGATGAAAGCACCACCACCATCACCATCAACGTCGCCGACAGCAAACTGATTGCATCGGTGGATCAGGACGTGACGGTCTATGAAAAAGCCCTCGACCTGACCAAGGATGGCCAGGATCTGGCCCCTGGCACGGTCACCGGCAGCGACCCGAGCAACACCGGCGAAACCGCCAGCGGCACACTGGTCGGCGCGGTCACCGGCGGCAGCGGGGCGATCACCTACACCCTGGTCGGCAGCGCCACCGGCACTTACGGGCAGATTCAGCTCAACGCCGACGGCACCTACACTTACACCCTGACCTCGGCGCCGAAAACCACGCCGAACGCCAACGACGGCGCCAACACCCTGAGCGAAAGCTTCACCTACAAAGCCACCGATGCGCTGGGCAACAGCACCACCAGCACCCTTGTGGTCAACATCGTTGATGACGTGCCAAAAGCCGTGGCGTCGGATCGCTCGGTGGCGGCGGTGGAGATCGATTCCAACCTGCTGATCGTCCTCGACATCTCCGGCAGTATGGCCGACGCGTCCGGTGTACCGGGGCTGTCACGGCTGGCGCTGGCCAAGCAGGCCATCAGTGCCTTGCTCGACAAATACGATGACCTCGGCGATGTGAAGGTACAACTCGTCACCTTCAGCAGTAGCGCCACGGACCGGACTTCGGTGTGGGTGGATGTGGCGACGGCCAAGTCCATACTCGCCGGTCTCACCGCCGGTGGCGGTACCAACTACGACGCTGCCGTAGCGGTGATGCAAACCGCGTTCAACACCTCGGGCAAACTCACCGGGGCGCAGAACGTCGGCTACTTCTTCTCCGATGGCAAACCCAACGAAGGCGACATCAACGCCGCTGACGAAGCCGCGCTGAAAAACTTCCTCGATGCCAACAACATCAAGAACTACGCCATCGGCCTGGGCAGCGGCGTGAGCAACGCCAACCTTGATCCGCTGGCCTATGACGGCATCAGCCACACCAACACCAACGCGGTGGTGGTCACCGACCTCAATCAGCTCAACTCGGTGCTGTCGGGCACTGTGGAAGGTGCGCCGGTCACCGGTTCGCTGCTGGGCGAGGGCGGCACGTTCGGCGCCGATGGCGGCTTCATCAAATCGATCGTGGTCGACGGCACCACCTACACCTATGACCCGCGCGCCAACAGCGGCCAGGGTTCGTTGACCGCATCCGGCGGCACCAACCACGGCACGTTCAATACGGTGAACAACACGCTGAGTATCGCCACCAACAACAGCGGCACGCTGGTGATCAACCTCGACACCGGCGACTACAACTACACCTCGCAAAAAACCACCACTACGGTGATCACCGAGAACATCGGCTTCACCCTCAGCGACAACGACGGCGACCTCGCCAGCTCGACGCTGACCGTGAAAGTGATCCCCAATTCGCCGCCAGTGGCGGTGGACGACCATGTCATCACCAACGTGCTGTCGGGCAATATCGCCGTGCCGGGCGAACTGTTGCTGGCCAATGACACCGATCCCAACGGCGATACGCTCAACGCCACGCCCACCAGTTTCAACACGGGCTGGATCTCGAAAGCGGCGGACTTCACCGGCACCGGTGCGATCAACTTCACCGGCACTAACGCCAACACCGCCGCCAACCAGAACCTGGCCAACGTGCGTAACTCGTTCAGTGCCAACGCCGCGACAATGACTGCCGTGCTGGTGGTCAGTGGCTATCTCGGTGCGGTGACCAACAGTAACGCCAACGATGAAGACCGCATTACCGTCAACCTGCGCCAGGGCGAAACCCTCAACCTCGATCACAACCTGGCGGCCGGTCACGTCACCATGGAGTACTCGATCAACGGTGGCGCCTACACAACCCTGGCGGACGGGCAAACCCTCACCGCGTCGGCCGATGGCGTCTATCAGATCCACATCACCAACATCACCGATCCCACCGGCGGCGGTAACCCCAACGCGGCGGAAAACTATCAGCTGACCATGACCCTCAACTACGCCGGGGCGCAAGACATTACCCCGGACTTCAACGGCACCTACACCGCCAATGACAACCATGGCGGCAGCGACACCGCCAATGTGAGCATCAGCTATCAGGACGGCCACACCCTCACCGGCACCGCCGGGGATGACATTCTGGTGGCGGGCACCGGCAACAACATCCTCAACGCCGGCGACGGCAACGACGTACTGACTGCCGGTTCCGGCAACAACGAGATGCACGGCGGTGCGGGCAACGACTTGCTCTACAGCGGCCAGGGCAATGACCTGCTCGACGGCGGCACCGGCAGCGACACCGCCAGCTACGCCCACGCCACCGCTGCCGTCACCGTCAACCTCGGCCTGCTCGGTGCGCAAAACACCCTCGGGGCCGGCACCGACACCCTGACCGGGATCGAGAACCTCGTCGGCTCGAACTTCAACGACACCCTCACTGGCGACAACAATAACAACGTGATCAACGGCGGCCTGGGCAACGACATCCTCAACGGTGGCGGTGGCGATGACCTGCTGATCGGCGGCATGGGCAACAACACCCTCACCGGCGGGTCGGGCGCGGACACCTTCCAGTGGCTCAAGGGCAACAGCGGCCACGACCTGATCACCGACTTCACCCCAGGCACCGACAAGCTCGATCTGTCGCAACTGCTGCAAGGTGAAAACGGCACCACCGCCTCGCTCGACGACTACCTGCACTTCACCGTCACCGGCAGCGGCGCCTCGGTGCTCACCAGCATCGACGTCAGCGCCATGGCCGGCGCCACGCCGAACCAGACCATCGACCTTGCCGGCGTCAACCTCGCCAGCCACTACGGCGTGACCCCGGGGGCGGGTGGGGTGGTGGCCGGCGGGCACGACACGGCGACGATCATCAGCGGCATGCTCAATGATCATTCGCTGAAAGTGGACACGGTGTGATCAAGGCCTGAAACGACAAAACCCGCCGCCCCGATCAGTCGGGACGGCGGGTTTTTTTCTGTCTGGAGAACTGCGTTGCCAGTGAGTCAGCCTTCGCGAGCAAGCTCGCTCCCACATTGGATTTAGGGTCCTCATCATTTTGTGAACAACAAGGCTCCCCTGTGGGAGCGGGCCTGCTCGCGAAACCGGCCTCACAGCCGACCAATCCCCAACTGAATGCACTCAGTCAAATGGTGGGAGCTGGCTTGCCAGCGAAGGCGGCCTACCAGCCGACCAATCCCCCACCTGAATGCACGCATTCCAACTGTGGGAGCGGGCTTGCTCGCGAAACCGGCCTCACAGTCGACCAATCCCTGACTGAATACACTCAGTCAAATTATGGGAGCTGGCTTGCCAGCGACGGCGGCCTACCACCCGACCAATCCCCAACTGAATGCACGCATTCCAACTGTGGGAGCGGGCTTGCTCGCGAAAGCGACCTCACAGCCGACCAATCCCCAACTGAATGCACTCGGTCAAATGGTGGGAGCTGGCTTGCCAGCGATGGCGGCCCACCAGCCGACCAATCCCCAACTGAATGCACTCATTCCAACTGTGGGAGCGAGCTTGCTAGCGAAAGCGACCTCACAGCCGACCAATCCCCAACTGGATGCACTCGGTCAAATGGTGGGAGCTGGCTTGCCAGCGACGGCGGCCTACCACCCGACCAGTCTCCCAACTGAATGCACGCACTCCAACTGTGGGAGCGAGCTTGCTCGCGAAAGCGGCCTACCAGACAAAATCAAAACAACAGAGCAAACCCCGCACATAAACATACCCCCGCAACCACGTTTAAAGTACACGAACCGTTACGCCATAACGGCTACAACGCCTTGCGCCGTTACCTACGCGTACGCCAGAATCCGCCGGCTTACACGGCTATGGGGCGGGCTATATCGTTTCCCTGTCACTGAAAATCAGTGATCGGGTTTGGTAGCCCGTCTTGAATTGTCGTTCTTGCGACACCTCCAAATGCTGCCTCTTATTGAGGACGGCTTTGTATGGTGGTCATGCGTGGGGCTCATTCGTGAGCGCCGGGTTTTGCCAATTCGACCGGTCTACCAACCCGCGCATGGCCGCCACCCATCGTTTGGTAGCGAGGGGTGATGGTTCCCATTTTTCAAATTGGAGCTTCATCTATGTTCAAAGCCACACCCAACCCCCCAGACACCTCGATCCCGTACGACCCAGCCCTCGACCCGCAGAAGATAAAAGCGGCAACCGACCGCGCCATCAACTTCTACCTCAACCCCGGCGCCCTGAAGATATCGATCCCTTCATCACCCTCACGCCAGTCGAACAGAATCTTCCTCATCGACCCCACCGTGGACGAAGAAACCTTGCTCGTCGAAGCCTGCGAATCATTAGCCGCCGCCAGTGACATGGCCCGCGATATCGGCGACACCGTCGACAACTCGCAGCGCAGGGCGATGCTGATGCTGCATCAGGTAATCATGCTCAGTGAACTGATGGTCAACCGGGTACTGGACGGCCGCCGCGTGCCGAACTAACTGCCCGATCCCCTGTAGGAGCTGCCGAAGGCTGCGATCTTTTGATGTTGTTTTTTAAAACCAACCTCAAAAGATCGTCCGAACGCGGCCCGAACCTGCGGCAGCTCCTACACGAAGTCATTCTTCCAAAGTGCCTCGATCGGAGTTCCAACTGATGTCCGAAACCAAGCCCAATCCGCCAATCACAGACCCGCTATCACCCTACGAATCCCTCAACTCCAGAAAACTCCACGAAGCCGCCGAACGCGCCCTCGACCACTACCTGGCCCCCGCGCAAATCATGGCCACACCCTACACCCCCAGCAGCATGTTCCTGGTCAACCCGCAAACCGACACCGAATCCCTGCTGGCCAACGCCTGCGAATCCCTGGCCTCGGCCACGGTCATGCTCGGTGATTTCGCCGGCACGCTGGAGGGGCCGGGTCGTAATACGGTGTTGGGCATTGCGCAGGTGGTGATGCTGGGGGAGTTGGCGGTGAATCAGGTGCTGGATAATGTTGAGCCCAAGGAATAGGCGCTGACAGTTCTGGCCTCTTCGCGAGCAAGCCCGCTCCCACAGGGGATCTGCGTTGGTCACAGGTTAAGTGGCCGGCAAAGACCCCTTGTAGGCGTGAGTCTGCTCGCGATTGGCATTAAATAAATCCAACCCTTTATCTACGGTGATACGCCAGCCTACCCAGTTCTGGGCGAATGGCATTGATGGGGTTCAGCAGATAGTTGGGAAGGTATCGATTGGCCGTTTCTTCAAACTTGGCAAAGTCCAACGACAGCTTGAATTTTACGGCATAACTTAACGTGTTGTTTCTTAAGGCAAGAGAGCCTGACACAAAGTCAAGCTGCATGCCGTCAAGGTACTGATAGCTGTGAGCATTCGTTTATTTCCATTTTGTTTTTCGCAGCCCAAGACATGGGGTACGTCATTGAGATAAGTACTCGGATAAAGCTTTGCTCAGAACTATTGAAGGGTGTAACACTTTCCTGGGAAAACGTTACACCGGCCAATAACCTTCTTTAATAAATTGTACCTATCGAAAAACGCCAACTTTATGAGCATGTACTAAGCACCCCATCAAGGAGATGGTGCCTAACGTGGATTTCCGTTTTTCGTACCAGCGCATCACGTCAAGTCGGGATGAACGCAATTACCCCTTTTGGCAGCGGTGAGTCAGGCCCGAAAGCTACCACCGTCGTGCTTCTATTTCTTGTATAAGCCAAGTAGGGTAGATAGTTGGGATCGCCGTTGTAATAAATGCTCGTGAAAAAAGTTGGTGATAAGCTTTCGGTGCTGCTCTGCACGATGATGGGCTTGAGAGGGCCATCTTGGGAACCCGCGGGATTCATATAGAAATTTTTTTCTAATGCAAACATGAGTAGTCCATGAGAAATGTCGTCTTGGAACGCGCCCCCCTGTGTGCGAATCCATGAAACGGCTGCGGCAGCTGAGGTCAAGGTCCAGTTGCGTACCAAACGGTATACATTGGACACGAACACATTGTACGACACCGATTGCCCGGAAGAGTCGGATACAGTAATGACGGTCTGCCCGTTTTTGAGTCCGGATACATTGCCCTGAGCATCTACAGATGCCCTAGAAGGGTCGGCGGACTGATAGAAGTAAGGCGCAAGACCTCCGCTCGGGAGGCGTGACTTGACGTTTCCTTCAACGACCTTGGATGGCCAGCCGTAATTGTGGATAAACTTCATGCCATCCAACACCATCGTACTTGTGTCGATGACTAAGCGAGTCGCCACGACCACAATTCGCGGCGGATCCGATACTTCCCCACTACCATACAGCGCAGTGGCGGTGAAGCTATGGGAGGCAACGCTCAGATTCCTTGCCGTGAACACCCAGTCACCACTCTGCGGATCGACGTCGGCAATGCCTATCTCGATGGCGCAATCCTTGATCTTGACTTGCTGACCTTTAGCCCCTTTCCCTTTGAACGTGATCGTGGTGTCAAAGGTCGTGGCACCCGGGAGAATCTCATTCCCTTTGGAGTCTTCCACTCGGGTAATGTCGGGGCGCACATCCTCAATCGCTTTGATCGTGTAAGTGCGCACAGGGAAGACCACTGCCTCGCTCTCATCCGTGCTCTTGCCGAACGCAGCTTTGAACTCCATGGTCAGCGGGCTGCCATCCTTAAGGTTTCTCAAGCCTGCAAAGGCGATGCTCCGCTCGTAATAACCTTGTTCGAGCCACTTATCGCTGACCATTGAGCCTGGTGCCGTATGGATCTGCAGGTTGTAGTTGCTGCCATCAGCGTTCGTCCCTTTCAGACGCAGCCAGACATATTGGCCTGTGGCAATCAACGGCCAGACGCCCATGCGATAGGTGGCATTGCTGGTCAGATTCCCTACGTTGAACTCCTGGCCCTCGCCATCATCGTCGGCTTCCATGATCACCGGCAGTATCAAGCTTGAGTCCGGCAGGGTGCCAACATTCAACAACAGCGGCAACGAGGTCCGGGGCGCACCGTTGCGGGTGACGGTGTACGTCACGGTGACGGTTTTGCCCAGGTTGAATGCCAGCACGGTGACCGGCAGTTCGATTGTCAGCGTGGTTTCACTGATGGGTCTTGCCGGGGTGGTGTGCGAGCCGCCGGCGGCGGTGCCGGGTGCGCCGGTCCAGGTCACGCTGAGCAGATCGCTGAGCAGCAAGTCTTGCGAATCGATGTTGACGGTCAGGGCTTCCACGGCCTTGATCGGCTGCAAGGTAGTGCCATCGGCCTCGGCCTGCTGAACCTTCGGCCGGGTCAGCAGCACGGCTTCGCCGACAGTGAAATTCAACGTCCGCGAGTAGCTGACACGTTCCGGCGTGGCGCCTGCCGCCACCCTGAGGATTTCATACATCGCGTCCACAGTGCCGCCGCGATTGGGTTCGATGTGGGTCTGGACGAAGGTCGGGTTCAGGGTGAAATCGATGGCTTTGCCGGCATTGAGCGAATTGATCGGCACCGAGTCGCTGGTCTTGCCGGTTTTCGAACCGCGCCAGGTATAGGTGACCTTGTCACCCGCTTTGGTGGGTTCGGCGGCCGCCGGGGCGGTCAGTTTGCTCGAACCGCCGGGCAGGTCGTCGGGTTCGAGTGTTCCGCCGGCCTCACCGAGGACGATGGGCGCGACCAGTTCCAGCAGCGGTTCACCCACCCGCAACAGAGCATGGTGCAGTGACTCGCGCCGAATGATGCCTCCATCGCTGCCCTCGGCCATCAGCACGTAGAACAAATCCAGCGTACCGCCCTTGATGGCTTTGAGGTGTTTGCCCTCGACGATGATCGGGATCGGTTCCTTGTCGTCGATATCGCCCTTGCTAAGGGTGTGCCAGTCCAGTTCCGGGTCGTAGACGCCGAAATCCTGGCGGGTGCCGACCCAGCGCAGAACGATGACCATGCCCTCTTGCATCATCGGATCAAAGGGGATGACGGCGGTGGTGTACACCCGATCAGGGTCGAGTGCCCCTTGTTGCGCATCCACGGCAATCGGCGCGAGCAGGCGTCGGGTTTCTCCGATGATACGGACGAAGCGCCCGCTGGAGGAGCGATCATCAGACCCGCTGCGTTCCACGCGATAACTGAACACGGCCTGGGTTTTGGCCAGCAAACGTAAGTCGGCGCTTGGCAGGGCCAATTCGTAGATGTTGCCCACGCTGATGAGCGGCTCGCCGCGGACTACAACGTTGATTGGTTCGCCGTCCAGCGTGGTGCCCTTGCCCAGGCCGATGATCACATCACCGATCCGGAATTCAGGCGCATCGACCACCACTTGCAAGGTCAGCGGCGCATCCCCCAGCTTGTCCATGTCCACAATGCTATTGAAGGCCTCTTTGACCATGGGAGGCGACAGGCGCGTGTTGCCGGTATCGACGGCAATCCGCACTTCGGCGCACCAGTCTTCGGAGCGGTTGTCGACAATGTCGTGTACTTCAAAGGCTACGGCCAGGCTATCGGTATCGCCGGCGTCGAGGATGGTGGCCTTGTCGACATGGATGATCAGTGGATGGCCTTGCGGGTCATCGATGTGATCCTGGGTCACCCGTGGCGAATACACAAACCAGCCGCCCCAGGTCAATTTGCAGTGGTCACCCACGGCCATGTTGGGGTAGGGCAACGGGTTGCTGCTGCCGGGTTTGGCCTTGATGATGATGTCGAGGCCGGTTTCGGCGGTTTCCTTGTCCACGCCATCGTTGATGATCCGCGGATCGATGTACATGTTCAGCTCGGAATGCCCCGGGGCACTGCCGTTTTCATCCTTGCCGCCGGGTTGCTCGAGTTTGACGAAGATATCGACCGGAGGCAGCGAAGTTTCCGGAGACTGGCTGAATACCTTGACCCGATATTGCAGCGTATAGGCCCCGGTCGCGAACTTCCGGGGCGGGACATACAGGGTGACACGCTCGCCGACATCCTCTGGCTTGACGATGGTGGTCTGGTCGACCTGAACACCGTCGAGCAGCAGCTCGATGTGGTCACCTAAACCCATAAGTTGCCAAGGTGGACAATAGACTTTCAGCCCCTTGTCGGGCGCCAGCAACTGCGCGGCGGCAATATTGATCCCCCACACCCCCCCATCCAGGGCCGGCTGCGTACGGTCGGGTATTTCCAGTTGCCGCAGAGTCTCGGGGGGCGGGAGGCGAGGGGGCTGAATAAGCATGCTGAAGACTCCAGGGCGTGGGAAGCAAAGGCTCTGGGTTATTTAGGGGCAGGTGGCGAGCGTTGGCTACTGTCAGAAATTACAGGTAAGGACGTATTTGCGATGAACGGTCGTGAGGCGGGGTTTGCATGCCTGAAACTGCTTCCCAGTAGGCGCTGCCGCAGGGTAGTCGACTCTGCGGTGAACCCCAACCTATGACGAGGGAGTCTGCTCCCGCTGGGTCGCGCGGCGAGTTCATCCCCCATTCTGCTCAACAAAAATGCAGCCTCACGCTGAGCTGACTGTTCAGTCATTTCTATCGACTTCCCGACAAACGGTAAGCAAACCTAGTATTTCTGACAGTAGTCAGCTTTTTCCGCCAGGCATCTAATTGGGTCACAAACGTTCCACGCCATCGTCAGTCAACGGCCCGTTTTATCTTCACGACTGCCCTGCGCGAGAACACTGTCCGCTCAATTGCCGTGGAGTTTCGCAATGGTGCCCCCAGAAGAGTCGTCGATGGATCCGCAACACGCACGCGGCGATGACGAACCAAGTCTTGTGGTTATTCCAGAACCGATTGTTCCGGATATCCTGAAAGACGAAGAGGGAAATGAGAGCCCGGACGGGCTATTACCTCGCGATGTATTGAATCGCGATTTGAAAATCACGATTCCGGCGTGGGATTTCTCGACAGAGCCGGAATTCGCAAAAGACGTCGTGTTGGTGGGCTTCAGGCGACGGGGGCTTCCCTTTGATGACGACACGGCGGGGGTGTTCCCGTTCGATATTCCCATTGATCCGGGTGACAAGATTGTTTCGGTGCCTCAAAGGGACTTGGCATCTGGCGTTTACGACCTGTCGTACAAGCTCGTGATTGGTGGCAACGACGCGGAATCGCTGAAAAAAACCATCACCGTCGATAGAGTGTCGCCGGATGACGGCCAGGAACCGGCGATGCTGGAACTGCTGGATCTTGTGGGCGACATCACCGATGACTATTTGGACGAGCACGGTCAGGTTCGTTTCAAAGTACGCCTCTATCTGGACGTGAAGGCCCGTGACCGGGCGATTTATTACTGGACGGACACCAACACGCCACCGGACTTCGAAACCGAAATCCGCGAGCAGGCGTTCAGTCAGTTGGATATCGACAACGATCAACTCATCATCACCGTCTACGCAGACGAAATTCGCCTGCGCGGTCATGGGCAGCGATACATCTATTATCGCTTGCGCGACTGGGCCGGAAACCGGGGACCGCGCTCGCGGCCGCTGCCTGTGTTCGTCGATCTGACCCCGGGGGCACCCATTCACAAGCCTCCGCGCATCCCCCTGTCGGACAGAGGCTTGATCGATCGTCAGCACGCCCGGGAGGGGGCGGTCAACCAAGGGGCGGTGACGGTCGAAATCGATGCCTATGACAATCCGTTGAGCGGCGATCAGGTACTGCTGGACTGGGATGGCACTGTTCTGCCGCCGCAGGATGTCGACCCGGCCAACTTTCCTTGCGTGATCCCTGTGCCGTGGAGTGCGCTCACAGCCAAGGGGCTGGGTCCGGTGAATGCTCGTGTCACTTACCGCGTGCGCACAAGGGGCGTCGATAGCAAACCATCAATGGAAACCCTGGTATCGGTGAACCTGACGGTGGCAGGCCAGGATCACGCCAATGCGCCGGCGTTGTTGAACCCCAAGCTTGCCTTGCTGGAGATCTACGGCGCCAACTCCAAAGTGCTGAACACATTGCTTACCGAAGATTTCGGCGAGGACGCCGACGGCTTCCTGACCTTGTTCGACGCACCTGAACGAGGACACACGATCGAAGTTTATTGGGGGAGCATCAGTACGCCCGTGGCGAGATACATCGTCCAGACCGGTGACGTTGCCGGCAAGAGAGTGCCGTTCAATATTCCATGGTCGGTCATTGACCAGGACCGGCTGAACCCGGCGTTGCCGGTCCATTACACCACCAGCAATGGCGTCAACCAGCAGTTGGCGCCATTCACGCCCGTCAAGGTGTCGATCATCATTATCGAAGGTCTCCAAGAGCCTTCGTTCCCTGACGCTGGCATCGAAGGGACGCTTGACTGTTGTGCGAAACCGCGTCTCTGGGAGCGGGTGCGCGTGAGGATTGAAGGCAACCCGGTGTTTGACGAGAAGGACATCGTGACGTTGTTCTGGCAGGGATGCGCGGGACCGAATGGCACCACGCCCATTCCCAAGGCCGCGGACCGGTTCTCGACCACCTTGAGTGCGGATCAGGCAAGAAACGGTTTTGAAGTGCATGTGACCGATTACGAAAGATTGATAGCGCCGATGCAAAACCGGGGTTCGGCGTTATGTCATTACACCTTGAAAAAGTTTACGGGTGGACGGGGTGTTTCAAAAAAAGATTTCGTGATTATCAATCGAACCATGGCCAGTGGTGCAGTGTGCTCACCCACTAATGAAACCTGTACGGAACCGTAACGGGTAATTGATTAATTAAAGTGCATTAGCCGTTTTTAGTCGGGACAGTCACGAGTATTTATTCGTGGCTGACAGAGAGTGTTGTGCCCGCATTTTGGGCGTTAGTTGATTGACAAAATTCCGGGCAAATAAAGCCCGTTTCTGAAGGAGCTGAAAAATGGCAAGTCCGAAACCATTGACGCCCGCTGAACAAAGTCGGGTCGATTATATGAAAGTTCGCCATGCTGTTACAAAAGCTGATGCACCCGTCATCAAAGTGCATCCAGATAACCCATTTCTAAGCGATACGTCGGATGATGAAATCAATCAGATTCCGCTGAGCCTGCAGGGAAAGCCTTTCAAGTGTCAGGTTCCGAGGCCTGCGGCTAGCGAACATGACGGAGTGCCGGGCTTCATTGATCTGACGTTTGACGGAAGTCCGATAGTCTCTACTCGATACAATTATGTGACGCCGCTGGACCCCGATATTCTTGAAATCGACATGACGTTTCCTGTCGGATACACCGATAGGCCGGGGACACATGAGTTGGGATACTTTATCGATCAAGGCGGTAATGAGAGCAACTCTGTTCCGTTGAAGTGCAATGTTGACAGAACTCCTCCACACCCGTTTTTTCCGGTTATTCTTCCGCAGGAAGTGATAGATGAAGGTATTACCAAAAAATATCTGGACGACATTGGTTTCGTAGCTATTAAGATTCCTGATTATGGAGATATGAGGATTGGCGATTTTATAGAGGTGTTATATGGGGACTCGATACCGTTGGCAGAGGTTGTCGATTCGATCATCAGGATTGATACCACCACTGAGATCGAGCTTGAACTTACCGCTGAACAGGTATTCAAGCGAGATGAAGGGACTCACGCGATTTTTTTCAGAATCACCGACCGTAAGGGAAACCTAAGTGCTATTTCTCCATCAGTCCTTGTTACGGTCGTTCTGACAGACCCACCCGAGGGGCTGGTGGAGCTTAGTATTCCGCTGTTTGACGGTGTCGGTGACGGTCTGGTCGATCTGGCGGATGCGCAAAACCCTTTGGGCGTGGGAATCCTTAACGAATACACCCACTACTTGCCGGGAGATGAGTTGGTGGTGGCCTACGACGACATTCCGCAGATGGCGAAGCCCATCAGCGGGTTCCCGTTCTACGTCGATATTTCATTCAAAGACGTGTTCAACAACGACCCTGGTGTAAAAACTGTAGCGGCCCGCTACCAAATCAAACGCGGCAGCACCTATTACCCGCCAACTCCGATTTCCAAAGATGTTGTCGTTGATTTGCGAAAGCCCGGTCTGCCGATTGATCCGGAAAATCCAGACCCGACCAATCCAATTCTGGCGTTGGTGACGGTTCAGGGTGATTCCGGAGGCCCAGTCAATACGTTGCGAGAAGCCGACAAAGATGGGGTTGTTACTGTCACGGTCAATACCTATGCCGACGCCAAGGAAGATGACACCGTTCAACTTGAATATGCGGGCCAGCTTGTTTCTGAGGCGGATGGTGGCCTCATTACGATTCCAAGCACTATTCCCACATCTCTACAGTGGGAAGTCGAGTGGAGCGTTTTTGAGGCGGCAGGTAACGGTGATCCAACGCACCCGATGGCTTACGTCATCGGTCATTCGCTAAACGACAACGTAGATATTTCAGAACCTCGGAATGTGGATGTGGAGATTCAAGTGGACACTGTCCCTGATCCGGCATTTTTACACCTTGATCCTAACTATACTGACTGGCTGAACTGCAAATCCTTGCGCCTGGATCCCATCGAGGGTGTGGTGGTCGAGGTGCACGTCCCGGGCGGGGAATTGGCACTGGCGAATCAAGAGCTGACATTCACCTATCAGGGTTATACCGACGACGGCGGTGCAAACCCCAAACCCGGGACAGACAAGGAGGTGCTCTACACACCGACAGATCAGGAGGCCGCGTCCGGCTTCATTGTGAAGATCCCATACGCGCCCTTGCTCGCGACTCTGAATGCGTGGGGTAGCGTCGGTTATACGGCTGTCATTAACGGGCGCGACGTTCCCTCCAAAGAGCATTTGGTCAAGGTGTACCTGGTCAATCCGGGTGATGGCGGAACTTGCCCGTTGCCTACCTGATTCAATGCGTTTCAAAGGAAACACGGGAGGCCGCTACGCCTCCCGTGTCCTCGCTGAAACGGTTGCTGAAACAGGCGGATCATTCCTCGAGCGGGAAAGGACTTTTCCGTCCGGAGCTAGGACTTCTCCTACATTTTTGCTTGACCCGGATAGGTATTGTTCGCGCCTCTTACAGTCTTTTGGCGTTTCTTCTGAAAGATGTGAGGTGATGAACATTCAGGAAGCCACGTCATGAACAAAAACCATGTTTCGCTGCAAAAAAATGCTGCGGCAGGACTCTTTAAAATGCTGGTCGTGCTGCCAGCATTTTTTTCTACCGGCGGGCATTCTTTTGCCGCCGTTATTGTCGATAACGGCAATACGCTGAATATCGATGCAAGCACACCACAGAGCGATTATCTGGTACGCA
Source organism: Pseudomonas sp. JQ36 (assembly GCF_053851495.1). Taxonomy (NCBI): domain Bacteria; kingdom Pseudomonadati; phylum Pseudomonadota; class Gammaproteobacteria; order Pseudomonadales; family Pseudomonadaceae; genus Pseudomonas; species Pseudomonas sp. JQ36. The sequence goes on from NZ_CM132642.1 coordinate 366,877, forward strand.
ACGCAAGTGTGCTGAACATCGCGGGGGCCAGCACCCAGAGTCTGTCTGTCACGTCCGGATCAACGTTGAATATCAACGGCGCAACGGTCAATGCCGACAGTGGGCTGGTGGGTATCCGCATAACCGGCAGCACGGGTGATCTCACTCGCGCCATCGTGACCAGTGACTTTATGGGGCTGGCGGTCAATCGGTCTATCGGCTCGACCCTGGGCTCCACGGTCACTGCAACCGACAGTCAATTCAAGGGTGGGGAAATCGGTGCTCAGGTCACCGGCTTGAGCACGCTCACGCTCATCAACAGTCAGGTGACGGGCACAGGGGCTGACAGTACCGGCCTGAACATATTGGGGGGGGATGTACGCGCCTCCGCAAACACGGTTATCAGCGGCGACAAGACCGGGGTGTCTATGGGCAGGGATCCTTCGGGCCTGGGCAACAATTCACTGCGGCTCGACAACGCCAGTGTGGAAGGCCGCACCGGTGATGCGATTCTTGTGGACAAGGGCATCAATGCCACCCTTGAGTTGTTGAACCAGTCTTCCCTGACGGGGGGCAACGGCAACGTGCTGACGGTGCAGGGCGCTTCCACCGCGGGCATGTCTGTCAGCGACAGCACGCTGCAAGGCAACGTCAACGTCACCGGCAACAGTACCGCCAATCTCACCTTCGATCAGGGCAACATGAAGGGCGATGTGCTGGTCGAAAACGGTTCGACCGCCAATGTCACCCTGCAGAACAACTCGCAACTGACCGGCCGTCTCGACAAGGTCAACGGCGTGACCGTCAACAGCGGTTCTAGCTGGACCCTGACAGGCGCTGACACTGTAGGAACACTCGCCATGAATGGCGGGACGGTGCGCTTTGGTGCGCAGGATGTGCCTGATACGTTCTACCAGTTGAACGTCGGCACGCTGGCCGGCTCGCCGGATGGTTCCAGTACGTTCGAAATGAAGGGCAATTTCGCCACCGGTCAGCACGACTTCCTCAATGTCACGGGTGTAGCCAGCGGGCAATTCGGATTACTGGTGGCCGCTTCCGGTCTGGACGCGCTGAGCCCGCAGCAGTTGACCCTGGTGCACACCGCCGCCGGCGACGCGCAATTTGCCCTGAGAGGCGGGCATGTCGATCTGGGTACCTGGTCTTATAAACTTGATCGGCGAGAAGTGGGGGAGGGCGGAACGGAATGGTTTCTCGACCCGACCAGCAAGACCATCAGCCCCGGGGCGAAATCGGTACTGGCGCTGTTCAACGCTCCGGTGACGCTGTTGTATGCCGAGGCGGCAACTTTGCGCAGCCGCATGGGCGAGTTGCGTTTCAATGGGGGTGACACCGGCCTGTGGATGCGCACCTATGGCAACAAGTACAACATCAGCGCCGCTTCCGGCGTGGGTTATCAGCAGACCCAGCAAGGGCTTTCTCTGGGGGCGGATACGCACCTGGGCGACAGTCTGTGGGTGGCCGGGATCATGGGCGGCTACAGCCATACCAACCTGGACGTCGCACAGGGGACTTCGGGTACGGTCGACAGCTACTATCTGGGCCCTTACGTGACCTGGATGAACAAGCAGAGCGGTTACTACTTTGATGCGCTGCTCAAGTTCAACCGCTTTCAGAGCGATACGAAAGTCGGCATGAGCGATGGCACCCGCGCCAAGGGCAGTTATGACAGCTCCGGTGTCAGCGCTTCGGCGGAGTTCGGTCGCCAGATCAAACTGGAGGATGGCTACTTCATCGAGCCGTACGGCAAACTGTCGACGGCGGTGATTCAGGGGCGCAACTTTGATCTGGACAATGGCATGGAGGCCGATGGCGATCGCAGCCGCTCGGTGCTGGGTGAAGCGGGCACCACTGTGGGCCGCAACTTCAACATGGGCAATGGCATGGTCGCCCAGCCTTATGTGCGCGTTGCGGTGCAGCACGAGTTCATCAATAACAACCGCGTGACGGTCAACGCTGATAATCAGTTCAACAACGACCTGTCTGGCACCCGTGGTGTGCTGGGAGCAGGCGTTGCAGTGGCATTGACCAAGGACCTGCAGGTGTATGCCGGTTACGACTACAGCCATGGCAAGTACATCAAGAAGCCGTATGACTTGAATGCCGGAGTGCGCTGGACCTGGTAAGCAGCCTCATGATGTGAATACCTGAAAACGCCTCGCACCTGCGGGGCGTTTTTTTGTGCTGGCCTGCCGGGCAATCCGCTGTCCGGGCCGGCGGGTTGACCTGACACCTGCGACTCAGGTGAATCGCAACACGTTGATTTCCTGATGCCCGGACTCATGCGTGCCCCGCCAGTGCGGCCCGTCACGGGACACCCGGTAGAACAGATTCAGTGCACCGTTCTCCAGCACCCGCAGATGTTTTCCCGGCACGTACAAGGTCACGAGATGATTTTCCACGTCCTCCGGGCTGACGATGTGCCCAGCCTCATACAAGTAGGGAATGCCATTGGCCTTGGTGCCCAGCCAGGCCATGTCGACGATATCGTCCGCGGTCATGCCCGGGTACTGAATGTTCACGGTGGCCGATGTGATATCGGCGCTCACCGTATTGCCCGCGGCTTCGCTTAAGACCGGCGCGGGGATCCGGCCTTCCACGCTGGCGAGTTCGTGCCTGGAGGGGAGCGCAGAGCCGTCGTCCTTTTTGTAGCGCACATACGATACGTCTGCGGTTCCTATGGCAATCGCCCGGACCTGCGCATTCGGAATCTGAAACATGAGGATGCTGGGGAAGCTTTCCACCCTCTGGGATTGTTGGTTGGGCAACGGAGCACCGGTGGGTGGTGTGCCTACCCAGGTCATGGTGACGGTGTCACCCATCTCGAAATCGCTGGTGGAGGCGCGAACATGCACGTTGACATCGCGATTGTTCAATTTATCGAGATCAATGATGCCGTTGACTGACTCCTGGATAATCGGCTCATCCAGCTGCCGGATTCCGGACATGACTTTGACTGTGGTCCTCAGCGACCACTTCTCGGAGTGGTTGAATACCTCGTCATGGATCCCGTAATGCACCACCTGCGCGTTGCCGTCGCCACCGGCCACAATATCGTCCTGGTGTGCGGTGATCTCGATAGGTGCCGTGCCGGCTGCCTCATCGGCGCTGACGGTATGAGGTGGCAAGAAGGCATTGCCCCATTGCACCTGGATAACGTCGCGCACGGCGATGTTCGGGTAGGGAGGAATAACCATCGGCACACCCTTGGCTGCCCAAACCGCGTCCACGCCGTTAACGATGACGTCGCGCGGCAGCTGCACGATGTGCAATTTTGCATGTCCGGGCAAATGGGGTTCATCGTCTTTGCCGCCCGGCAGATCCAGCTTCACCAGTATTCGCAAGGGCGTGGCGGGCTCGTCGGGGCTGGTGCTGCCTGCGCGGGTCAGTACGTAGTAGACCTCGTCGACCCAGCCGGGAAGGATGTTCGTCACAGGCAGGAAGAAAAACACCGGTTGGTTGCTGCCGTCTTCGTCATCTTGCAGTACCCGGGTAAAGATCTTGTGGTCCTTGCCCCAATAGATATCGAGCGTGTCACCTTTGCGCATGGGTTCGGCGTAGGCATCGACGGCGCAGAACAAACCGTCGGAATATTGGTAGTAGGTTTTGCAGTTGATACCGCCGTCCCCATCGACGATCGGCTCTATCATGGCCGAAATCCGCAAGGGACGCAGTTTCAGCCCCGGAATTTCAGTCTGCAAGCGTGGAAACAGGAAGGAGTGAAAGTGCGTCATGACGAAAAACCTCAGCGAAGGACATGGGGCTCTGCGAGGAAGGCGTTGATTGATTGGGCCTGATATGGCGAGTGTTGCCTACTGTCAGAAATAACAGGTAGGAGGTTTTTTCCGACGAGTGGTCAGTGGCAGGGCACTTGGATAACTGGCTCGAAACCCAGTAGATAGACAGCCTGAGGCGCTGTATCGGGGATAAATGCAGATGTAGCGGGGGCGGCGGTATTCAGGATTTATCCAAAGTCTTTTGCCGAAGGATGTACACCGTCACCAACACCGCGCTGGTCAACATGAACCCCCGCGCCCACGGCAGCGGCACCAGGTAACACGAAAACAGAATGCTCGCCCACATCAAGCCGATCGCGTAGACCTTGCCCTTGAGCGGTATGCCGTTGCCGTCGAGGTAGTCACGAATCCATGGCCCGAGCTTCGGGTGTTCGACCAGCCATTGATAGAAACGCGGAGAGCTGCGCGCGAAGCAGGCGGCCGCCAGCAAAAGGAAAGGGGTGGTGGGCAGAACAGGCAGGAAAATCCCGATCACCCCCAATGCCACGCTGAGCCAGCCGACGGCCAGCAGGATGTAGCGCAACATCAGGGGGCGGTTGCCTATGGGGTTGTCCATAGGCTGAGGCTTAATGGTGACGTGGCTTGAGGATCGCCGGTTTTTCGTCCGGGGCCTGGCACAGCAGGTACAGCGCGGTCAGGGCTTCCGGGATCTGCACGATCATGTCGTCCATCAGGTTGGCGTCCTTGGCGATGTCTTCGAACTCTGGCTGTTCGTCGAACAGGCCGGAACCGACCATGATCGGCAGGAGCATTTCGCTGACTTCTTCTTCAGCGGTCTCGAACCAGGCTGCTTCACGCAGGAATACGCCTTCCATGAAACCGATGCACCAGCCGCGCAGTTCGGAGTCGTCCGGCTCGTCGCCCAGGTCCAGGTCGCACGGCAGTTCGAATTCTTCGTCGGACGCCAGTTGGCGGGCGATGTGTGCCTTGAGACCGATCAGGGTGGCTTCGATTTCTTCGCGCTGGGCCTCGCTGCTGTAATGCGGCTCTTCGGCGAACAGGGCGTCTATCCACTCACGCTCCGGTACGTCTTCTGCACAGATCGACAGGGCGGTCAGGTAACCGTGGGCGGCCACGTAATCCAGCGCCTCTTCGTGCAGCTCGTCGGCGTCGAGAAAGACTTGCAGGCGGGTTAGTTGCTCAGCGAAGGACATTACGGGGCTACCTTGGGGGAATAAACAATGCGGGAATTCTAGGCCTTCTTGCTCGCTCAAGCCAGCCGCATGGCAGATTTGCCGCAATTACAGGCAACACGAATATGCCTGTGGGAGCGGGCTTGCTCGCGAATACGGTGTATCAGACACTTTTGCATCGACTGGCACGCCGCCTTCGCGAGCAAGCCCGCTCCCACAGGGTTTTCGTGTTGGCGGCTAGCGGAGTCTTATCAGCGGCACCCTGTGCCGGGGAACGCTCGGGTATACTGCCGCGTTTTGCGCTCCCTGCTCGTATTGCGGCTGTCATTGCAATGCGCTCTTACGTTTTGTTTAAGCAGCTGTGGCTGTCCTGAACCAGCCTGTGCAGGGATGTTTCGGTAGATTTTTGGAGTTTTTATGCTCGAACAGGCTCAACGCGTCCTCAAGGACATCTTCGGCTACGACAGTTTCCGTGGCCGTCAGGGTGCAATCATTGAGCGCGTGGCCAGCGGCGGTGATGCGCTGGTGCTGATGCCTACCGGTGGCGGCAAATCCCTGTGCTTCCAGGTGCCGGCGCTGTTGCGCGAAGGCCTGGCGGTGGTGGTGTCGCCGCTGATCGCCTTGATGGACGATCAGGTCGCCACCCTCGAAGAGCTCGGCGTGGCTGCGGCGGCGCTGAACTCCACGTTGAGCGCCGAGCAGCAGCGTGACCTCGCCGCGCGAATCAAACGTGGCGAAGTGAAAATGCTCTATCTGGCGCCCGAGCGTCTGGTGCAGCCGCGCATGCTGTCGTTCCTGCAAGGCTTGAACATCGCGCTGTTCGCCATCGACGAAGCGCACTGCGTGTCGCAATGGGGCCACGACTTCCGTCCGGAATACCTGCAACTGGGCCAGTTGGCGGAAATGTTCCCCGACGTGCCGCGCATCGCCCTGACCGCCACCGCCGACAAGCGTACCCGCGAAGAAATCGTCACCCGCCTGCATCTGCAGAACGCCGAGCGCTTCCTGTCGAGCTTCGACCGGCCGAACATTTTCTACCGCATCGTGCCCAAGGAGCAGCCGCGCAAGCAGTTGCTCGCGTTTCTCGCCGAACGGCGCAGCGATGCCGGCATCGTCTATTGCCTGTCGCGCAAGAAGGTTGAAGAAGTCGCCGCGTTTCTCAGCGAGCAGGGCTTCCCGGCGCTGCCGTATCACGCCGGTTTGCCCAATGATCTGCGCGCCTATCACCAGAAGCGTTTCCTCAACGAGGAAGGCCTGATCATGGTCGCCACCGTGGCGTTCGGCATGGGCATCGACAAGCCCAACGTGCGTTTTGTCGCGCACCTCGATCTGCCGAAATCCCTGGAAGCCTATTACCAGGAAACCGGGCGCGGCGGCCGTGATGGCCTGCCGGCGGATGCGTGGATGGCTTACGGTCTGCAAGACGTGGTGATGCTCAAGCAGATGCTGCAGAACTCCGAGGGCGACGAGCGCCACAAGCGTCTGGAGCAGCACAAGCTCGACGCGATGCTCTCGCTCTGCGAAGAAACCCGCTGCCGCCGGCAGACCTTGCTGGCGTATTTCGACGAGGACATGCCCGAGCCGTGCGGCCACTGCGACAACTGCGTCGACGGCGTGCAGACCTGGGACGCCACCGAGCCGGCGCGCCAGGCGCTGTCGGCGATCTATCGCACCGGCCAGCGCTATGGTGTCGGCCATCTGGTGGACGTGTTGCTGGGCAAGGACAACGAAAAGGTGCGTAGCTTTGGTCATCAGCACCTGTCGGTGTACGGCGTCGGCAAGGCGTTGAGCGAGAGCGAATGGCGCTCGCTGTTCCGACAACTGGTGGCCCGTGGTCTGGCTGATGTCGATCATGAAGGTTATGGCGGTCTGCGCCTGAGCGACACCTGCCGGCCATTGCTCAAGGGCGAAGTGAGCCTGGAGCTGCGTCGCGACCTCAAACCGCAGGTCACCGCCAAGACCGCCAGCAAGAGCCCGGCCAGTCAGTTGGTGCGTGGCGAAGAGCGCGAACAGTGGGAAGCCTTGCGTGCGTTGCGGCGCAAACTCGCCGAAGAGCATGGCGTGCCACCGTACGTCATCTTCCCCGACTCGACCCTGCTGGAAATGCTCCGCAGCCAGCCGACCTCGCTGGCCGACATGGCCCGGGTCAGCGGTGTCGGTGCACGCAAGCTGGAACGTTATGGCGAGGCCTTCCTCGAAGTGCTCGGCGGCGAGGCCGAAGCGCCGAAAGTGGTCGCCGACGTGCGCCACGAACTGATCACCCTGGCCCGCGCCGGCATGACCCCGATGCAGATCGCCGGGCAGCTGCAGTGCTCGGAAAAGAACGTCTACAGCATGCTTGCCGAGGCCATTGGCAAGCAGCAATTGTCGCTGGAGCAGGCGCTGGATTTGCCGGAAGAACTGATGGGCGAAGTGCAGGACGCGTTCCTCGATGGCGAGGGCGAATTGCCGTCTGTCGCTGAAGTGGCTGAGCTGTTCGCCGGTCGGGTTCCGGAAGGCGTTCTTTACTGCGTAAGGGCTGCGCTGCAATCTGAATTCGAAATGTAAGACGGCGATTGCGCCAACCGTCAGGCAGTTGTAACGATTCAGTACGGATCGGCTCTTGCCTATAGCCAAATGTCATGCTTAGCTGACTAATAATTAGTTTTTCTCTATTTTTCAGTCTACTCATGAGTGTTTTATGCCGTTAACCGATCAACACCGCTTTGGCATGCAACTGGCCCAGATGTCCCGTGGCTGGCGTGCCGAACTGGACCGCCGGCTGGCCGGTCTGGGTTTGTCCCAGGCACGCTGGCTGGTGCTGCTGCATCTGGCGCGTTTCGAAGACGCGCCGACCCAACGCGAGCTGGCGCAGAGCGTCGGTGTCGAAGGGCCGACCCTCGCGCGCTTGCTCGACAGCCTGGAAAGCCAGGGCCTGGTGCAACGTCAGTCAGTGATGGAAGACCGCCGGGCGAAAAAAATCGTCCTCTGCGCGCCCGCGCTGCCGCTGATCGAACAAATCGAAACCATTGCCACGCAATTGCGCCACGAGTTGTTCGAAGGCGTCGACGAGGCGGATCTGAAGGTGTGCATGCGCGTTCACGGGCACATTCTGGCCAACCTGGAAAAATCTTGAGGCATAACCGCGTACCGGTTTTTTGAGGGATCGCGCTGAGCAGACTATAAGAACTACTGGGCAATATCGTGTTCGTACCGGATGTGCGAACGCATAGAAACCGGTTTTGCTTATTTAAGGGATGCTCATGCACGCAAGTCGGCACGTGGTACTGCGCGGTAGCGCCAAATGGCTGCTGGTCGCTGGCGTATTCTGCTATTCGACCTGGTCGATGGCACTGGGGCTGGGCGACATTACCGTCCACTCGGGCCTCAATCAGCCGCTCAAGGCCGACATCGCGCTGGTGGATGCCGCGGGCCTCAGTGCCAGCGACCTCTCGGCCAGCCTGGCCACCGCGGATGAGTTCGGCCGGGCCGGGGTCGAGCGGGTGTTTTTCCTCAATGACCTCAAGTTCACCCCGATCCTGCATGGCAATCGCCAGATGATCCGGGTGACCTCGCGCAAGCCGGTCAATGAACCCTATCTGAATTTTCTGGTGCAGCTCGATCAGCCCAATGGCCGCTTGTTGCGCGAGTACACGCTGCTGATCGATCCGCCCGGATCACCGGGTATCGTGCCGGCCACGGACGAGCCCGATCCACGTCCGCAATCCTCTGAATTCCCCACCGTCGAACCTGCCACGGCGGCCCCGCAGGCTGCCCAGGGCAAACGCGATGCGCCGCCTTCTGCGCCGGCATCGGCAGCGGCGGCTGCGCCCTTCAGCGATGCCTTGGCCGAGCAATTGGCGGCCAGCGTGTTGCTCAATCAGCAACTGCAGAAGACGGTCGACGACCTCAACGTCAAACTGCAGGCGCAGGAGGTGCAGATTGCTGACGGTAGAAAGCACGTCAGTGATCTGCAAACGCGTTTGAGCGAGTTGCAAAAGCCCCCGGCACCGGCCGTTACGCCGCCGCCAACTGCGCCCGCAGCAACCCCAGCGCCGCCAGCCGAAGACGATGGTCTCAACTGGCCGTTGCTCGGTGGTTTGCTGCTGTTGCTGGGCCTGTTGGGGGGCGTGCTGTTCGTGCGCCGTCGCCGTCAACGGGTTCAGGATGCAGCGCCGCTGGCGCTGGCCCCGACAGGTCTCGCGCCAGATCTGGATGACACACCCACCACAGCCTCGCCCAGCCTCGGCGCAGCGCACGAACATCGTGAAGAACCGGCGGCAGGCGATGTACTGGAAGCGGTGGGGATCTATCTGGCTTACGGGCGACTGAACGAGGCCGTCGGGTTGCTGCGCAATGCCCTGGACAAGGAGCCGGAGCGCATCGATCTGGGCGTGCAGTTGCTCGAGGTGCTGGGGCGTCAGGGTGACAGCGCCGCTTATGAGCAACAGGAAAACCAGTTGCGTGGGGCAGGGGTTGATCCTCAGCAATTGGCCGCGATCCGTGAACGGCATCCGAAATTGAACAGCGCTGCGCCGATCACCCCGGTATTGCCGATCGTCGCTGCTGCGGCAGTGGCCGCTCCTGCGCCACCGGCGCCCGAGGATGATTTCGAATTGAATCTGGGTGAGCTGTCGATGGCGTCCAGTTGGGATCTTGAGGACAGTCGTTCGGCACCTGAGCAGCACGTGGATCCGTCTGTATCGAATTCGGGGCTTGAAATCCTGCCAGCGGATTTCGAGTTGCCCGAAACAGTGGCCAGCGAAGAGGCGGAGCTGGAGTGGATCCCCGAACCGGACGCGCAGCCGCTGGACGATGACTTTCTCAATGCGTTCGGCGATCCTCCGTCCACTCTGGCGCTGGAGCCGCTGAGCTTGCAGGAGCCGGAACCTGCTGTCGGGTCAGTGAAACTCGAACAGGCACAGACCTGCATTGATGATGGGGATATCGACAGCGCGATTGCCTTGCTCAACGAATTGCTCAAGGAAGGGGATGAACCCCTCAAGCAAACGGCGCGGACGTTATTGGCGGGGATTCGCTGAAGGTTGAGTCAGCGGAATTGTGCGGTGACCGGACTATCGCCTTCGCGAGCAAGCCCGCTCCCACAGTTGGAATGCGTTCCAGTGTGGGAGCGGGCTTGCTCGCGAAGGCGGCCTGGCAGGCACCATAGATCCACCTGAATGATCAGAACGTCTGCCCCAGATTCAGATAAACCGCCTGCTCGTTCGCATCATTCAAACCGTAGGTGAAGTTCAGCGGCCCCAGCGGCGTATCGAAGCCGATAAACACACTGGCGGCATTGATGTAGCCGCTGTCGAATTCATTGTCGTTGTTCCACGCCCGCCCACGTTCCAGCGACGCCCCGGCATACAGCGGGAAGTCCAGGGGCAGGTAGGCGCGCGGTGTCAACCGGCGGTAATACACCGCGCGCATCAGGCTGACGTTCTGCCCGGAGATCGAATCCTCGCGAAAGCCCGACAACTGTCGCGCACCGCCGAGCAGGAAGCTCGACGTCACCACGTTGGCGTCGTCCAGCGTTCGGCCATAGCGCCCGCCGAGAATCAGCGTATCCGGGCCATGGCTCATGGCTTTGTCGAGTTTGAATTCCCACTGCCGGTAGCGCGTGTCCGAGCCCAGGCTTGGTTCGAATTGCAGCAGGGTCAGGCTGACGTCCTTGCCCTCGTGGGGGAAATAGACGTTGTCCAGCGAGTCGTACGAGTACTTCAGCGAGTAGAAACCTTCAGTGAAGTTTTCCCTCGGCAGGTCCTGATCACCGATTCGCACGTCCGCCTTGCCCCAAGCCTCGCCAACCCCGAAGCGGATTTCGCCGTTGTTGCCGATCTGTCGGCCGAAATTGAGGCCGAAACCGTAGCGTTCGACGCGGTATTGGGCGATCGGATCGTTGTCGAGCACGGCATCGACGTTCTGCGCCTCAAACGCAGCATACGGCGCGACGAAGTAGCGCGAGCCAACGTCCAGCGGCTGATAGAACTCGGTATACAGTTCCTGCTTGTCGCCGATTTGTGCGCGGGTCAGCCATTCCGCGCCGAGGCGGTTGATGCCGTTGATGCGGTAACTGGCGCCGAGGTTGAAGGCGCTGTCACCGCGCATGTCGTCTGACAGGTTCAGGCCGACCCGCAGGTAATCGGTGCCGCTGCGTTTGCCCCGGGCGCTGATCACCAGCGTGTGATCCTGACCCTTGTGCACCACGCGGTACTGCACCTGTTCGAAGTAGTCGAGGCCGTATAGCGTGCCCATGTCCGAGTGCAGCCGACCGAGATCCAGCGGCTCACCAATGGGCTGGCGGATGTAATAGCGGATCACCTCATTGCCGACTTTCGAATCGTTCTCGACCCTGATCGCGGTGATGATCGGCGTGCGCTGGCCCGGGGCGCGGGCGGCATTGAGTTCGGCGTCTTGGGATTCGTGAGGTTTGAGCTGAGCGAGGCGGGCGTCGAGAATCCGCGTGGCGCGGTAACCGGCGTCGATCATCTCCTGGGCTTTGCCGAAGTCGGTGACGCCGAACGCCGCCAGCGCCGGCTGGATCAGCACGTCGGTGGGTTTGAGGGCGGCCAGTTGTTCTTCGGAGTTGCGCCGGGTCATCAGGGTGATCGACTGGTTCAGCACGTCGACCACGGTGGCCAGTTGCTTGCGGTTGCGCAGCGGCGTGCCGATGTCGACCACGATCGCCACATCGACGCCCATTTCCCGCGCGACGTCGAGCGGGATGTTGTCGGTCATGCCGCCGTCCACCAGTAGCCGCCCGTCCAGTTCGACCGGGGCGAACACCGCCGGAATCGACATGCTGGCGCGGATCACCTGCGGCAGGTGGCCTTTGCGGAACACCACTTTTTCGCCGTTGGCGATGTCGGTGGCGACGGCGCGGAACGGGATCGGCAGTTTGTCGAAGTCGCGGGTGTCACTGGTGTGCGCCAACAGGCTTTCCAGCATCAGCGCCAGGTTCTGGCCCTGAATCACTCCCAGCGGCAGGCCGAGGCTACCGTCATCGCGAAAACTCAGTTGCTGTTTCACCAGAAAATCGCGGTCGTCCTGCTTGCGGCGAAACGGCACGTCTTCCCGGGGCGGGGCGTCGGACAGTGCCTGCTGCCAGTCAATGTTCAGCGCGAGTTTTTCCAGTTCATCGATCTTGTAGCCCGAGGCATACAGGCCACCGACCACCGCACCCATGCTGGTGCCGGCAATCGCGTCGATCTTTATCCCTTGTTCTTCAAGAGCCTTGAGCACACCGATGTGCGCCAGGCCACGGGCGGCACCACCGGACAACACCAGGCCGACTTTGGGGCGGGGGGCTTCGGCGGCATGCACGATGACATTAGCAAAGAGGGGCAGGAAGCCAAGCAGCAGGCAGAACAGCAAACGGCGCATGGTGAGTCTCGGGGCAAGCGATAAAGCCGGCTATTATAGCGGCGCCCTCTGTCTCAGGAGTCTCAGCGAACATGAGCGTCGCCAAAGCGGAAATCGTCATCACTTATTGCACCCAATGCCAATGGCTGCTGCGCGCCGCATGGCTGGCGCAGGAGCTGCTCAGCACCTTCGGCGACGACCTCGGCAAGGTCTCGCTGGTGCCGGGCACCGGCGGGGTGTTTCACATCAGCTGCGACGACGTGCAGATCTGGGAGCGCAAGGCCGATGGCGGTTTTCCCGAGGCCAAGGTGCTCAAGCAGCGGGTGCGCGATCAGATCGACCCTGAGCGCGACCTCGGCCACAACGATCGCACTCAGTGAGACGCGGCTTCGGCAGCCACGGTTTTCTTGTCGGCGCTGCCTGACATCCGCGCCGAGACCACGATGGCGATGATGATCAGCGCTCCCCCGATCAGCATGCGCACGGTCGGGTTTTCATCGAACAGCAGCCAGGCGATGGTGATGCCGTAAACCGGCTCCATGGCGAACACCACCGCGGCGGTGCGCGCCTTGATCACCGCGAGGCTGGCGACGAACAGGCTGTGGGCGACGCCGGTGCAGAACACCCCGAGCAGGCCGATCCATAACCAGTCCAGGGCGCGTACTTCGCTCAGTTGCGGAGCGGCCACCGGCAGCAGACACAGCGCCACCACCACGTTCTGGCACAGCGCGGCCTGCACCGCCGGGATGCGTCCGGAGCTGGCGCGGTTGGTCAGCGACAGCAGGGCGAACAGCAAGCCCGACAGCACCGCCCAGAGCAGTCCGGTGGTGGCGCCGCTGGCCAGATCGAACGCCGGGGTCACCAGCACCAGACCGACGCTGACCAGCACCACCAGCACGATTTCATTGGCGCGGATGCGTTCGCGGAAAATCAGACCTTCAAGAATCACCGTGAACGCCGGGAAACTGGCAAAGCCCAGAGTCGCAATCGCCACGCCGGCGACCTTTACCGCGATGAAAAAACTCACCCAGTGTCCGGCCAGCAACACGCCGCTGAGCGCCAGACGCCGCCAGTCGACCGCCTGCAGTTTCTGCCAGCCGTGCTGACTGGCGAAGCGCGCGAAAAAGGCCAGGGCGAGCACGGCAAATGCGGCACGTCCGAAGACGATCACCGCCGGGGAGGCGGCCGCGAGTTTGCCGAACACACCAGTCAGGCCGAACATCAGAGCGCCGATATGCAGGGCGCCGAGGGCGGTACGCGGAGTCATTGCAATCCTTAATCCGAACACAGTTTCAATGTTGCCCATTGAAACGTGTTGCGGCTCAGAAGTCTGTCGGCGAACTAGCGTTTTTTGTCGCAGGAATCGCGACGCAATTGCCCCGGCGAGGCACCAAACTCGCGCAGCACCGCCGCCGCGAACGCGCTCTGCGAGCTGTAGCCAACCCGACTGGCGATCTCGCCGATCGGCAGCGCCGTCTCGCGCAACAGGCAAACCGCTTTGTGCAGCCGCCGGCTGCGAATGTAGTCCATCGGCGTCTGCCCGCATTCAGCCATGAACCGCGCGTGCAGGCGGGCGCTGGACAGCCCGGCGATCTGCGCCAGATCGGCCACCTGCAGCGGGTAGGCAGCGTGTTGCTCGATGTGCGCATCCAAAGCCGCGTAGGGCAGGCGCCGCGTCGAAAATTCGCCAGGTCTGGCGTGATTCAGGCTGGCCAGCAGCAACACCGCGCCTTGCTGAGCGATCAGCGGATCAGTGACCGGGCTGTTCGCCAGCCAGTTGACCAATTGACTTTGCCCGGCATCAAGGGACAACCGCGCCGGCTGGTCGAGCAAGCGCTGACTGGCCGCGGCGTGCTCGCCCAGCGAATCGCTGAGCCATTGCTCGTCGGGCACGTCCAGCACCAGACAACGACTGCCATCGGGGCTGCCGCACGCGTGATGCGCGCCGCCGGGAACCACCACGAAACTCTGCTGGCGCACCTGACTGCCCTGACCCTCGACCTCGAAATCCAGCGCACCGGACAGCCCGAACACCAGTTGCGCGTGGTCGTGGCTGTGGACGATCAGGTCGTGGGTGTATTGGCGCAGGGTGAGGATCGGGCGCATGGCAGAGGTCTCCGAAGTGAGCGCCAGTCTACACCGGGGTAACGGATTTGCGCGCTGTCACACGACTGACGCCTGCCTGTCATGGTCGATTCACCGGGCGCGTGCACAGTGGCGAAAACATCGCAGAGGGTTGCCCATGACCAGCGCCGAGCTCGCCAAACCCAGCCGCAAACAACGGGTGCGTACCTTGTGGATTTCCGACGTGCACCTGGGTACGCGGGATTGCCAGGCCGAGCACTTGTCGCAATTTCTCAAGGGCTACCACGCCGACAAGATCTACCTGGTCGGTGACATCATCGACGGCTGGAAGCTGCGCGGCGGCATGTACTGGCCGCAGGCCCACACCAACGTGATCCGCCGCTTGCTGACCATGAGCAAGCGCGGCACTGAGGTGATCTACGTCACCGGCAACCACGATGAGTTCCTGCGCCGTTATTCGAAGCTGATCCTCGGCAACATCCAGTTGGTCGATGAGGCGGTGCATGTCACGGCGGATGGCCGGCACCTGCTGGTGATTCATGGCGATCAGTTCGACGTGATCACCCGTTATCACCGCTGGCTGGCCTTTCTCGGCGACTCGGCCTACGAATTCACCCTGACCCTCAACCGCTGGCTCAATCACTGGCGTGCCCGTTATGGCTACGGTTACTGGTCGTTGTCGGCGTACCTGAAACACAAGGTGAAGACGGCGGTGAGTTTTATCAGCGACTTCGAAGAAGCCATCGCCCATGAATGCGTGAAACGTGAATTGCACGGCGTGGTCTGCGGGCACATTCACCATGCCGAGATCCGCAAGGTCGGCGAGGTGGATTACCTCAACTGCGGCGATTGGGTGGAATCGTGCACAGCGTTGATCGAGCACTGGGATGGCACGATCGAGCTGTATCGCCTGGCGGATGCACAGGCGCGGGAGGCGCAGCTCAGGGCGGCCAAGGTCGCTGAACTCGCCTAGACGCCAGATATCTCCTGTGGGAGGGGGCTTGCTCCCGAATGCGGTGTATCAGTAAGTACATGTTTATCTGACACACCGCCTTCGGGAGCAAGCCCCCTCCCACATTGATCTGTGGTGTTCTCAGGCGGGGGAGTGTTCTTCCATCGCGGCCTTGTAGATCGAGTGCTTGGGCTGGGCAAACAGTCGCTCCATCATCGGCTCGAAGAAACTCAGCGGCAGGGTTTCATAGGCCGGGTCGAACGCCGCCGCATCGTACCTGGCGCAGAATTCCGCCGTCGCCTGATACTGCGGATGGGCGGCGAATTGCTCGCGCAAATGCCGATCCATGCCCAGGTGATGGAAGAAGTAGTAGCCCTGAAAGATCCCGTGCTTCTCGACCATCCACAGATTCTCGGCGCTGACGAACGGCTTGAGAATCGCCGCCGCGATGTCCGGGTGGTTGTAGGAGCCGAGGGTGTCGCCAATATCATGCAGCAGCGCACAGACCACGTATTCCTCGTCACGACCATCGCGATAGGCGCGGGTTGCGGTTTGCAGCGAGTGGGTCAGGCGATCCACCGGAAAGCCGCCGAAATCACCTTCGAGCAATTTCAGATGCGCGACGATCCGCGACGGCAATTGCCGGGCGTAGGCACTGAAGTCAGCGGCGATGATCGCCCAGTCTTCCTCGGTGCCATCCTGCATGTGGGTGAAGCGGGCATTGGCGTTCATCGGCAAGCCTCCAGATGGGTCGGGGTTCAGAACGCCACGCGGCCGAGAATCATGTCGCGGTACATGACGAAATCGCCGAGCAGGCTGTACAGCGGATGTTGGAAGGTCGCCGGACGGTTCTTTTCAAAGAAGAAGTGGCCGACCCAGGCAAAGCTGTAACCGGCCAGCGGCAGGGCCAGCAACAGCAGCCATGCGCCCTTGGCGATGGTCATGGCGAGGATGAAAATCACCAGCGTGGTGCCGATGAAATGCAATCGTCGGCAGGTACTGTTGGCGTGTTCGCTGAGGTAATACGGGTAGAACTCGGCGAAAGTGTTGAATTGCTTGATGTTTTCCACGACTGCGATCTCTGTGGTTATTGTTCTGACGGCAAGTTGTTCGGCGGGTAGCTTATTTGAGTCTAGAGTGAACACTGGCATCAGCCAGTGACAATGGGCGCCACTTTAGTATCCTTCGCAAATCGGGTCGTCACATGCGATCCATCATGTAAAAGAATAACGCCATGAGCGAACGAACGACTTCTGCAAGCTGGGCGATGGGGATTGTCAAAGCATTGGAGATGGACGGCCTGGATTGCCGGGTACTGTTCAAGCAACTGGGGCTCGATTACGCCGCCCTGGATGATCCGGATGCACGTTTCCCGCAAGATTCCATGACCCGTCTCTGGCAACGGGCGGTCGAGCTGTCCGGCAACCCGGCGATCGGCCTGAACATGGGCAAAGTAGTGCGCCCGGCCTCGTTCCACGTTGCCGGCTACGCCTTGATGTCGAGCAACACCCTGGCCGAAGGCTTTCAACGCCTGGTGCGTTATCAGCGGATCATCGCCGAGAGCGCCGACCTGAGTTTTCGTCTGCTCGAAGAAGGCTATGCGCTGATTCTGACGGTGCATGGCGATCACCTGCCACCGACCCGGCAGAGTGCCGAAGCCTCGTTGGCCTGCGCGCTGGGCCTGTGCGGCTGGTTGACCGGGCGCACCCTGCATCCGGTCAAAGTGCTGTTTCAGGGCGACGAGCCCGCAGACTTGCAACCCTACCGGCAAGCTTTCCATGCCCCCTTGATGTTCAACTCGCCTTACGACGCGCTGATTTTCGAACGGGCCGACATGGAAGCGCCGCTGCCCACCGCCAACGAAGCCATGGCGCTGCTGCACGACCGGTTTGCCGGGGAATACCTGGCGCGATTCTCTGAAAGTCGCGTGACCCACAAGGCGCGCCAGGTGCTGTGCCGTTTACTGCCGCAGGGCGAACCCAAGCGCGATACCGTGGCGCAGACCCTGCATCTGTCGCAGCGCACCTTGCAGCGCCGCTTGCAGGAGGAGGGCACCAGTTTTCAGCAGTTGCTCGACGACACCCGCCGCGAACTGGCCGAGCAGTATCTGGCGCAGCCAGGCATGACCCTGCTGGAAATAGCCTATCTGCTGGGGTTTGCCGATCCGAGCAACTTCTTCCGCGCGTTCCGCCGCTGGTTCGACACCACGCCCGGCGATTACCGGGCGCGGCTGTTGCAGGCGCCAGTCAGTGACGCCAAAAGGCCGGAATACACAGTACAAACACCGTAATGATCTCCAGTCGCCCGAGCAGCATGCCGAACGAAAGGATCCACTTGGCGGCATCCGGCAAGGTGGCGAAATTACCCGCCGGGCCGATGGTCTCGCCCAGCCCCGGGCCGACGCCGGATACGGTGCTGGCAGCGCCGGTCAATGCGGTCATCCAGTCGACGCCGAGCAGCGACAGCAGCAGGGCAATCACGCAGATGGTGATGGCGAAGAAGAACGAGAAGGTCAGGATCGAACGCACGATCTCTTCGTCGAGTCGGTGACCGTTGTACTTCTGCTTGATCACCGCGCGCGGGTGAATCAGTTGGTTAAGGTTGGCCTTGAGCAGGATGTAGGCGACCTGGAAACGGAAGATCTTGATCCCGCCTGCCGTCGACCCGGAGCAGCCGCCGACAAAGCCCAGATAGAAAAACAGCATCAACGAGAAGTTGCCCCACAGGCTGTAGTCGCCGAGGGCAAAACCGGTGGTGGTGACCACCGAGGTCACGTTCAGCGCCACGTGCCGCAGCGCTTCCAGCCAGTGCAGCTTGGTGGTCCACCAATACCAGGTGCCGAGCACCAGCCAGGTCACCAGCAACATGCCGAGCAAACCCTGCACCTGCTGATCCTTGATCAGCGCACGACGGTTGCCGCGCATGGTCGCCACATACAGGGTGAACGGCAGGCTGCCGAGGATCATGATCACCACCGCGACCCAGTGCACCGCCGGTTGCGTCCACTTCGCCAGCGATTGGTCGGAGGTCGAGAAACCGCCGGTGGAGATCGCCGACATCGCGTGATTGATCGCATCGAACGGGCTCATCCCGGCCCACCAGAACGCCAGGCTGCCGAGGATGGTGATGCCGACGTAGGCCGCCACAATCAAACGCGCCACCATGTGCGAGCGTGGCATGACCTTTTCCGAACGGTCGGAGGATTCGGTCTGGAACAGGCGCATGCCACCGATGCGCAGCAACGGCAGAATCGCCACCGCCATGCCGATGAAGCCGATGCCGCCGAGCCAGTGCAGCAGCGAGCGCCACATCAGGATCCCCGGTGACATGTTGTCCAGCCCGCTGAGCACGGTCGAGCCGGTGGCGGTGATGCCAGACATGCTTTCGAAGAACGAGTCGGTGTAGCTGATGTGCTGGGTCAGGAGAAACGGCAGCGCGGCGAAAATGCACACCACCAGCCAGCTGCTGACGGTCAGCAGGTACATGTCGCGCGGGCGCAGGTGGATATGTTCGGGGCGCCCGGGAATCACCAGCGCAAGCCCGGCGAGGAAAGTGATCATGCTCGCCCAGAGGAACGACGGCAGATCGCTGGTGCGTTCGAAAATCACCAAGGTGGCCATGGGCACGACCATGGCGATGGCCAGGGTGATCAGGAAGATGCCGATGATGAAACCAATGATCCGTAAGGTCGGCAACGCCATGAAGTCCGCTCGGGCTGATAGAGGAAGGGCGCCATTCTACCTGTGGGGCATGGCATGTAAACCGGCACCCTGTTGCCGGATACCGCTAGAATAGCCGCACATTTTTCTCAGGAGGTGGCCGATGCAGGCTCTCGACGCGTTGCTCAACCGTGTTTCCGTTCCACGACTGGTCGAACCGGCCCCCACTGCCGAGCAGCGCGAAGCCCTGTTTGGCGCAGCCTTGCGCGCACCGGATCACGGGCATCTGCAGCCGTATCGCTTCCTGACTGTTGAAGGCGCGGCGCGCGAGCAGATGGGTGAGTTGCTGGCTGAAGCGGCGCAAATGCAGGAAGGCGAAGTCACTGAAGCGATGATCGACAAGGCGCGCAACGGCCCGCTGCGTGCGCCGCTGGTGGTCGTGGTGATCGCGAAGCTGCAGGAACACGTCAAGTATCCGAAGTCCGAGCAGTTGCTGGCGGCGGGGTGTGCGGCGCACGGGATTCTGCTGGCGGCGTACGCGCAGGGGATTGGTGCGGTGTGGCGTACCGGTGATCTGGCGTATTCGGCGCACGTGGCCAAGGGGCTGGGCCTGGCTGATGACGAGCAGGTGATTGCCTTCCTGTACCTCGGCACGCCGCAGAAAGAACCGCGTGTGGCGGAGAAGGTCGATCTGGCCGAGTTCGTCAGCGCCTGGCCTGCCAAGGCCTGACACCACCGATCAAATGTAGGAGTGAGCCTGCTCGCGATAGCGGTGGATCAGTCAATGAATTTTCGTCTGATCCACCGCTATCGCGAGCAGGCTCACTCCTACAGTTTTGATCAGGGTTGCACGACAGCCCCTGGCACCAACGGCAATTCCAGACTGGCGATAAACCCGCCGTCCGGATGATTGGCCAGCAGCAGACTCCCGCCATGCCGCTCCGCCGCGCGCTTGGCAATCGCCAGACCCAGACCATGTCCCGCCGCCGTCTGCCCCGGCGCCCGGTAGAACGGCTCGCCCAACTGGCTCAAGTGCTCGGCCTGCACGCCCGGCCCGTGGTCGCGCACGCTCACCACAATCCGTTCGCCCTGACGCGTGGCCTGCATTTCGATTGCCTGCCCCACCGGGTTGAAGCGTTGGGCGTTGCGCAAAAGGTTATC
Organism: Pseudomonas sp. JQ36; assembly: GCF_053851495.1. Taxonomy (NCBI): domain Bacteria; kingdom Pseudomonadati; phylum Pseudomonadota; class Gammaproteobacteria; order Pseudomonadales; family Pseudomonadaceae; genus Pseudomonas; species Pseudomonas sp. JQ36. The sequence goes on from NZ_CM132642.1 coordinate 387,005, forward strand.
GACGGCGCGCTCGATCATGGTCGGCCAGCCGGTCAGCGTCAGGTGTGGTTCGGCATCCAGGCGCACGGTCTGCTCGGGCGAGCCAAGTTGCGCGTCCTTCTGCAGTGTGCCGAGCAGCGCATTCAGGTCTACTTCTTCAGCACTGGCGTTGTCGGCATCGACCCGCGCCAGCACCAGAATCTCGCTGATCAGCGCTTCGAGGCGATCACATTCGCGGGTCAGGCGTGGCCAGAGCTTTTCCCGTTCTTCCGGATTGGCGCGCTCCGCCAGCGCCAAGGCGATGCGCAGCCGCGCCAAGGGTGAGCGCAGTTCGTGGGACACATCGCGCAGCAATTGGCGCTGACTGCCGATCAGGCTCTGCAGGCGCGCGCCCATGCGGTTGAAGTCGTTGGCGAGCACGCCGAACTCGTCGCGCCGGTTGGCCAGTTTTGCCAGGCTGTTCTGTTGATAGGTGGTCTGCCCCAGATCATGCACTGCGCCGCGCAAACGGCTGAGCGGGCGGGTGATGGAGAAGGTCACCAGCAAGCTGAACAGGGTCAGCACCACCAATGCGATGCCCAGCGCACTCAGCGGCCAGAGCAGGCTTTCGCGGTGCCAGGCGTCGAGTTCCGGGTGCGGGATGCGGAAGATGAACAGGTAGGTGTCGCCGGTTTTTTCGCTGGTGAATTCATCGGTCAGACGCCGCCAGGGCAGGCGTCGGTCATCGTTGTTCTGTCGCGCTTCGAAGGCGGCGGCGCGGCGCGGGAAGGTGCCACGCACCACCGGGTCGCCGCTTTCATTCAGCACCTGGACGTCGATGTGATATTGGCGTTTGCGTTGTTCGAGGATGTCCTGCGCGGCGTCTTCGCCTTGGGCTTCGTAGGTTTGCGTCCATTCGGCGGCCAGGGTGTTGAGGCCCGGATGGCGGCTGAGAATCCACGCGTCCTGGTTGAGCATGTGCCCGAGCAGGATCGACAGCCCCGCCACCAGAGCGATGGCCAGCCAGAAGCTCGCAAGAATACGCCAGAACAATGAACGCACAGAAAATCCCCAATCAAACAAAAACCCAACGATGTGGGAGCGGGCTTGCTCGCGAATGCGGTGTGTCAGTCAACATCTCTTTGTCTGATACACCGCATTCGCGAGCAAGCCCGCTCCCACATTTGGATTGAGTGGCAACAGACCCGACGGCGTTTAGCCGTCGAGTCCGAGGTTATCGCATTATTGCGCCTTTTGCGGCTGTTGCGCTTTCCACGCCTTGAACTCGGCCCATTCGGCGCGGCGTTCAGCCTGTTTCTTCTGGATCTCGTCGAATTTCTTCTGTTGATCCGGTTTCAACAGGTTGCGTACGTCAGCTTCGGCTTTCTTGTGGTTGGCCGCGATCTCGTCCTTCATGGCTTTCTGATCCGCCGGCGAGAGTTTTTCCAGGTACTTCTCGACCACCTGGCGACGCTCGTGCATCTGCTCGCCCATGATCTTGCGGATTTGATCACGCTGTTCGCGGGACAGGTCGAGTTGGCTGTACGGACCTTTGCCGTGCTCGCCGTGCATCTGACCGCCGTGGCGTGGGCCGTCGAGCGGGCCACCCATCGGGCCGCCATCCTGTGGCACAGCCATGGCGACGGTTGGCAGAGCGGCAGCGAACATCAGAGCGATAAGAGTCTTGCGCATGGTGTATCTCCTTGTCTCGTTCCCGGTACGTTCCGGATGAGTACAGATTACGGAGATCAAGGTCAGCGGCGGTCAGCGCTGCGTAAAGCTTGGGTAAAGACGCTTTGTTTCCAGCCTTACACATATCCCCTGTAGGAGCTGCGGCACGCTGCGATCTTCTGATCTTCAAAAGCAAAGATCGCAGCCTTCGGCAGCTCCTACAGGGGGGGGCGTTGTGCCGGACGACCTCGTCGCGGTGGTTGGATCAGAGGCTGTAGTAGTAACCACGGCTGCGCAGGGCGACGATCCGAGGGCGGCCGTCGGGGTGGGGGCCGATCTTTTTGCGCAGGTTGCTGACGTGCATGTCGAGGCTGCGGTCGTACAGGGTCAGCTTGCGGCCGAGGGCCAATTGCGCCAGTTCCTGTTTGTCCAGCGGCTCGCCGGGCTGCTTGAGCAGGGCTTCGAGCAAACGGCTTTCGGACATGGTGAGGGTCAGTTCTTTCTCGTCGATGCTGACCACGCCGCGCACCGGGCTGAAGCTCAGGTCGCCCAGTTCGAGCTGGGTCGACACGGCTGCCGGGTGACTGCGGCGCAATACGGCACGCAGGCGCGCGGTGAGTTCACGTGGATCGCAGGGTTTGGCCAGATAATCGTCGGCGCCCAGCTCCAGACCAAGGATGCGGTCGAGCGGTTCGCCACGGGCCGAGAGCATCAGCACCGGCAGCTCCGCGTGTTCGCTGCGCAATTGCTTGAGCAGTTCCAGACCGCTGCCGTCGGGCAGCATCACGTCCAGCACCACAGCGGCAGGCGCCGATTCGGCCAGCGCCTTGCGCGCGCTCTGGCCATCGTGGCAGGCGCGTACCTGGAAGCCTTCCTGGCTCAGCCAGCTACTCAGGAGTTCGCACAACTCCTGGTCATCATCAATCAGTAACAGCTCGCTCATGACTCACTCAATTTAGCCATTGCCGACGTTTTCGGCTTGCTCCACTGGCAAAGATACCGCACAGCAGCGCCAATAGCGCTACCCCGGCGCCGGTGACGAACCATTGCTGCTGTTCGGTCAACAGACGTGGCACCGGGCTGGCCTGGGCTTCCTTGAGTTGCAGCTTCAGGCGCTGGTTCTCCTGGCGCAACCGGGCGAGCTGGGCGCTTTCGCGGGTGTTGTCGGCATTTTGCAGTTGTTTGCTCAGTTCTTCCCGCTGCTGTTCGCTGGCCTTCAGGCGCTGCTGCAACTCGGTAATCTGGCTGCCGGCACTTAATGACAATGGCGTGGAGCTGCCGCTTTCGGTGGTTTCCTCACCATGGGCGGGCGCCATGATCGACAACGTGACCCACATCAGACACAACGGACCTTTGCGCATTGCGATTCCTGCTTGCAAATGGATATTGGGCAGGTTGTCGGCAGGCAAACGAGAATAATGAGCGATTGAGAGCGGTAAGAATCGGGAAGGTTCAGTGCCAGAGGCAATGTCGAGCGTGGTGAGTTGAATAATTTGAGCTTGGGGAGTCATTGTGGCGAGGGAGCTTGCTCCCGCTGGGGCGCGAAGCACCCCCCGCTTTTCAACTCATAGGCAATGGGACTGCTGCGCAGTCCAGCGGGAGCAAGCTCCCTCGCCACAGAGTCCCTCGATATCTTTTGAAGCTGGTTACGGCAAAACTTGCTTGAACGGCTTGACGATCACATTGGCGTACACGCCGGCGGCGATGTACGGATCGGCGTCAGCCCAGGCTTGGGCGGCGCTCAGAGAGTCGAATTCGGCGACGATCAGGCTGCCGGTGAAACCCGCAGCGCCCGGATCATTGCTGTCGACCGCCGGGTGCGGGCCGGCCAGTACGATGCGGCCTTCGCCCTTGAGCACTTGCAGGCGTTCGAGGTGGGCCGGGCGCGCGGCGAGGCGGGCCTCGAGCGAGTTGGCGACGTCGGTGGCAATGATTGCGTAGAGCATGTCAGTCCTCGGTTTTTGGTGTTGTGGTATCGGCGTCATGCAGGTGGCGGGACAGGTAGATGCCCTGACCGACCAGGAACAGCACGGTCATGCCCAGGCTGCCGAACACCTTGAAGTCGACCCAGATGCTCTGGAAGGTGAATGCCACGAACAGGTTGGCAGCGCCGCAGAACAGGAAAAAGGCGATCCAGGCGATGTTCAGGCGGGTCCAGACCGGATCCGGAAGGGTCAGCGCGTGGCCCATGATGCGTTTGATCAGCAGGCGGTCACCGATGAAGTGGCTGCCGATGAAGGCCAGGGCAAACAGCCAGTTGACCACCGGGGCTTTCCATTTGAGGAAGGTCTCGCTGTGGAACGCGAGGGTCAGGCTGCCGAACACCAGGCAGGCGATCAGGGTCAGCCATTGGCTCTTTTCCAGCTTGCGCTGTTTGATGAACAACGCGCCGTAGACCACCAGGGAACTGATGATCAGCATCGCCGTGGCGCTGTAAATACCGCCTACAGTCACTTCATGGCCAGCGATGTCGACGACCCGTGGATCAAGTTTGTAAACGATGAAGAACAGCAGAAGCGGGATGAAATCGATGAATTGTTTCACAGTGAGAGCCAGAAGCTGGATGTGGCGGCATAATAACAAACATATGGGCGCGCGATAGCGCCAGCTGATTTGAGGTTACAACTCCCCGTGAATGTTGATTTGCATTGCCACAGCACGGCCTCCGATGGCGCCCTGGCGCCAGCGGTTCTGGTTGCGCGTGCGTTTGAAAACGGCGTGCGAATCCTTTCGTTGACCGATCATGACACCCTCGAAGGCCTCGCCGAAGCGCGCAGCGCCGCCGAAGAACTGGGCATGCAACTGGTCAATGGCGTCGAACTGTCCTGCACCTGGGGCGGCGCGACCATCCACGTGTTGGGCTACGGTTTCGACGTCAACGCCGCGCCACTGGTCGAGGCGATCGCCAGATTGCACGATGGCCGCTGGCTGCGGTCGGAGGAAATAAGCCGCAAGCTCGGCCTCAAAGGCATGCCCGGTGCCCTCGACGGTGCCCGGCAGATCCAGCAGGAGCTGGGCGACAGCGGCAACGCCCCGGCCCGTCCGCATTTTGCCGACTGGATGGTGCGTGAAGGTTTTGTAAAGGATCGCGCCGAGGCGTTTCGCAAATGGCTCGGCGCCGGCAAGCTGGGTGACGTCAAACAGCACTGGCCGACCCTGGAAGACACCGTCGGCACCCTGCGTGCCGCCGGCGCATGGGTCAGTCTGGCGCATCCATGGCACTACGATTTCACCCGTAGCAAGCGCCGAAAGCTGATTGCCGACTATATTCAAGCAGGCGGGCATGCAATCGAAGTGGTCAATGGCCATCAGCCCGCAGAACAGGTCGGCAGCCTGGCCATCCTTGCCCGCGAGTTCGGTCTGCTGGTCAGCGCCGGCAGTGATTTCCATGGCCCTGGAGGCTGGTCCGAGATTGGCCAGTACCGGCCGGTTCCCGAGGACCTTCCACCCCTGTGGTGTCGGTTCAAACATGACACAGATATTGCCGCCGTCTGAACAGGTAGAAAACGTGAGTCAATTTTTCCAGATCCATCCGGAAAACCCGCAAGCGCGCCTGATCAAACAGGCGGTCGAGATCATCCGCAAAGGCGGGGTGGTGATTTATCCCACGGACTCTTCCTACGCCATCGGTTGCCAGATCGGCGACAAAACCGCGATCGAGCGCGTGCGCCGTCTGCGTCAGCTCGACGAGAAGCACAACTTTGCGCTGATCTGCAGCGACCTGTCGCAACTGGGCAACTACGCCAAGATCGACACCGGCACTTTCCGCATTCTCAAGGCGCATCTGCCGGGGCCTTACACCTTTATTCTCAACGCCACCCGCGAAGTGCCGCGCCTGTTGCTGCATCCGAAGAAACGCACCATCGGCCTGCGGGTGCCGAGCCATCCGATTGCCCTGGCGTTGCTGGCCGAACTTGGCGAGCCGCTGATGAGCGTGACCCTGATCATGCCCGGCGATGAAGATCCGCTGAGCGACCCGTACGAAATGCGCCAATTGCTGGAACACCAGGTGGACCTGATCATCGACGGCGGTTTCGGCGGGATCAAAGCGTCAACCGTGATTGACCTGACCGGCGACGACCCGGAAGTGATCCGCGTCGGTTGCGGCGACCCCGCGCCGTTCATGGTCGAGGCCTGAATGTCCGCAGTGGAAACCGTTGTCGATCCCCAGGCCGGCGCCCAGCAGGAACTGCCGTTTGCCATGGTCTATGGCCAGGCGGTCACGGAAATGCCGCTGGACCTGTACATCCCGCCGGATGCGCTGGAAGTGTTTCTCGAAGCCTTCGAAGGCCCGCTCGACCTGCTGCTGTACCTGATTCGTAAACAGAACATCAACATCCTCGACATCCCGGTGGCGGAAATCACCCGCCAGTACATGGGCTATGTCGAATTGATGCAGTCGGTACGCCTGGAGCTGGCCGCCGAGTATCTGGTGATGGCGGCGATGCTGGCCGAGATCAAGTCACGGATGCTCCTGCCGCGCGCCGAAACCGTCGAAGACGAAGAGGATGACCCGCGCGCCGAACTGATCCGTCGCTTGCAGGAATACGAGCGCTTCAAGGCTGCCGCCGAAGGCATCGACGGCCTGAGTCGGGTCGGTCGCGACGTGATCGTGCCCAAGCTCGACGCCCCCGAAGCCCGGGCGCGCAAGCTGTTGCCGGATGTCGCGCTGGAAGAGATTCTGATGTCCATGGCCGAGGTACTGCGCCGGGGCGACATGTTCGAAAGCCACCAGGTCAGCCGCGAGGCATTGTCGACGCGTGAGCGCATGAGCGATGTGCTGGAACGGCTCAAGGGCGGCGGCTTTGTGCCGTTCGTCGAGCTGTTCACCGCCGAGGAAGGTCGCCTCGGTGTGGTGGTGACCTTTATGGCGATCCTTGAACTGGTCAAGGAATCCTTGGTCGAGCTGGTGCAGAATGAGCCGTTCGCCGCGATCCACGTGCGAGCCCGAGCCGAATAACGAGTCGAAACATGAACCTGACTGAACCCCGCGAGCTGGCGCCCCTGCTTGAAGCCTTTCTGTTGGCCTCGGGAAAACCGCAATCGCTTGAACGCCTCTACGAACTGTTCGAAGAAGGCGAACGCCCCGAACCGCCGGTCTTCAAGAAAGCCCTGAGCCTGCTGGCCAAGTCCTGCGAGGGCCGCGCGTTCGAGCTCAAGGAAGTCGCTTCCGGCTACCGCCTGCAGATCCGCGAGAAGTTTTCGCCGTGGGTCGGGCGTTTGTGGGAAGAACGTCCGCAGCGCTATTCCCGTGCGCTGCTGGAAACCATGGCGCTGATCGCCTATCGCCAGCCGATCACCCGGGGCGAGATCGAAGACGTGCGGGGCGTGGCGGTCAATACCAACATCGTCAAGACGCTGATCGAGCGCGAGTGGATCCGCATCGTCGGTTACCGCGACGTCCCGGGCAAACCGGCGATGTTCGCCACCACCAAGGCGTTTCTCGATCATTTCAACCTGAAAAACCTCGAAGACTTGCCACCGCTGGCCGAACTGCGCGAGATGGAAACCGAGCCAGTCCTCGATTTCGACGACGCACCGGTGCCGCAGGGCCTGCAGGAACAGGCCGACGCCAGCGCCGAGCCGGAAGAGCCGAAGGAAGAAACCAGTTTCCACACCTTGCTGCTGGAGCTGGACAGCATGGAGGAGGGGATCAAGACCGACTTCGATGATCTGTTGCGCGATGCCGTGGATGGTGAAGCGTCGACGACTGAGCCGGAAGTCGAGACCGTCGAGCCGGCGATTGAAGTTGAACTCGAGACCGAGCCAGAAGCCGAACCGGAAGAGGACATTCTTGGCGTCGCCGAAGCCCGGGAAAAACTCCTGGCCGCCGTCGCCGCCCTCGAACAACCGGTGCCAGCGCCCGAACCCGAGCTGAGCGAAGAAGAAGCCGAAGCCCGTGCGCTGGCCGAAGCGATCGAAGCCGAACGCCGCGAATTCGAAGACTGATCCGGTTTTCAAGATCACTGGTCAACCCCTGTGGGAGCGGGCTTGCTCGCGAATGCGCTGTATCAGGCAATACATGAATATCTGACACACCGCATTCGCGAGCAAGCCCGCTCCCACAGGGGCAAGTGTTGTTCTGGAGTATTCGATGAGTTCCACCAAAGACCCGTGCATCAGCCTCTGCAAGTTCAGCGACGACATCTGCCTCGGCTGTGGCCGCAGCAAGCGCGAGATCCGTGCCTGGAAGAAACTCGACAAGGACGACAAGCGCACGGTGCTGGCCGAAGCCGCGCTGCGCCTGATCAAACTTGGTGGCGCCGGTCGGCGGAAAAAGAAATAACTGGCGATCGATCAGCTAGTCTCTGATGCGCGATGGCGCACATCCGCGTATGATTCGCGACCCTTCGGCGATCCCTTCGCCCGAAAACCAGATTTCAATGCTTCAGGCGCCGCCTGAACAGACCACACCGGGAGGTGCCCAGATGAGTGACATCAATCAGCAAGACGACCAGGAAATCGGCCCAGCAGGCGAAAAACTGCAGAAAGTCCTCGCCCGTATCGGCGTTGGCTCGCGCCGTGACGTCGAAGCCTGGATCAGCCAGGGCCGGATCAAGGTCAATGGCAAAGACGCTACCCTCGGCCTGCGCGTCGACATGCACGACGCCATCACCATCGATGGCAAGGTGATCAAGCGCGAAGAGGCTGCCGAGTCGGTACGCCGCGTGATCATGTACAACAAGCCCGATGGCGAAATCTGCACCCGTGACGACCCGGAAGGCCGTCCGACCGTGTTCGACAAGCTGCCGCGTCCGAAAGAAGGCCGCTGGATCAACATCGGTCGTCTCGACATCAACACCACCGGTCTGCTGATGTTCACCACCGACGGTGAGCTGGCCAACCGTCTGATGCACCCGTCCTACGAGATGGACCGTGAGTACGCCGTGCGTGTACGCGGTGAAGTCGACGACGAGATGATCGAGCGCCTGAAGGCCGGCGTGGTACTGGAAGACGGCCCGGCGCGTTTCACCGACATTCAACAGGCACCGGGTGGTGAAGGCTTCAACCACTGGTATCACTGCGTGGTGATGGAAGGGCGTAACCGTGAGGTTCGTCGTTTGTGGGAATCCCAAGGGCTGGTGGTCAGCCGTCTGAAGCGCGTGCGTTTCGGTCCGGTGTTCCTCAACTCCGACCTGCCGATGGGCCGCTGGCGCGAAATGAGCCAGTACGAAGTCGACGTGCTCAGCGCCGAAGTCGGCCTGACTCCGGTGGCGATGCCGCAACTCAACGCCAAGAGCAAGGACAAGCTGGAGCGTATGCAGCGCAAATCGTCGCGGCCGATGGCCAAGACCGAGCGCGTGCGTACCCTGCGTCCAGCCGCTGGCGCGCCGACCGGACCGCGCCCGAGCCGTGAGCCGCAGATCGAAGGCGAGCGTCCGGGCCGCAAGCCGGTTGCCCGTGATGGCGAGCGCGCACCGCGTCCGGCCAACGGTCGTACCGAGCGTGGCGAAGGTCGTGCGCCGGCCGGTCGTGGTACGCCAGTGGCGGATCGTCCTGCCGACACCACCAACAAGCGTCCGGCCAAGCCAGCACCGAAGCGTCCGGGTATCAAGCTGGTCGACGGTGACAAGCCGTCGGGCAAGCGCCGTGGCGCACCGGCCGGTTCTGGCCAGCGTCCGGGTTTCGGTCGCAAGAAGCCGGAATAGGGCAGCTGTGAGCTTTGAGCGGCAAGCTTCGAGCTAAAGCAAAAAACGCCAACCGCAGGGTTGGCGTTTTTTTTTTCGTCCGGCGAAAGAGTTGCATTGGCTGAACCGGCCTCTTCGCGAGCAAGCCCGCTCCCACATTGGATCTGCGTTGAACACAATTCCCATTGTGGGAGCGAGCTTGCTCGCGAAAGCGTCAGTCGCCTAAAACACAAACCGCCCATCAAACACTGGCTTGTCATCCAGCGCCAACACCCCGCCAGAGAAAATCAGATCCAGGTGATGGCTGCCCTTGGCCCCACCACCCAGTCCCAGATGCAACCCGCAATGCCGCTCTTCGAACCCGGCATTGCGCGCATACAGCTCTTTCACCCCTTCATTGGTACCAATCCCCAATTCCTCGATGCGCCGGTTCGAAGGGTTGGCGTCCAGGTATTTGTTGAAGTCGTGTTCCAGCCCCGGCACATCGGTGGCAATGCGGCTGATGGTCGAGTTCTCGATCCACAGTTCCAGCGGCGACTCCAGCACGCCGTACTTGCGCGCAAACGGGATGGTGCTGAGGAAGGTGCCCTTGAATTTCACATGACCGTTGATGGCTTCGCTGTGGGTGGCGATTTCGCCGGGAGCCAGGTCGAAGTTGCCGACACCGTTGATGTCGGTCCACTTCTTGATGCTGCTCAGCGGCGTTTCGAACCAGGAGCCGTGGTCGTCCTTGAAGCTCAGCGTCGTCGCCTGGGACATGCGCTGGATCAAGTGACTGTTGAGCCCCGCGATGCGCTGCGGGGTGACGCTGAAAGTGTCGTAGAAATAGTCGCCGTAATCCTTGAACAGCAGCGACTTCTTCCAGTTTTCCGCCATCACGCCTTGCAGGGCGCGGACGAACTCCGGGCCGTCGGGGCGCGGGTTGGGCAGGGTGGAAGAGTCGTAGTAGAAAATGTACAGATCGCTGTCGGCAATCGCCGCGGTCAGCGTGGCGGTGCTTTCCAGGTCCAGGCGTCTGGCGCTGAAGGTGAAGCGGGGATGATCGCCGGCCTGTTCGGCGATGGCGCCGGTCAGGGCTTCGTAATCGGCGGTGTGGCCGAGCAGTACCTTTGCCGAGTCGAGACCGGCAAGGGCAGGGTGATGTTCGAGGTAGTAAAGGAAATGCGAGATCGCGCGGGGCTTATCCATGTGTCCTCCCTGACTGACCGTGAAGAAAGCGGCAGGCACGACCGGCCGGATCGTGCCTGCCCGGGGATGTCTTACAGAGGCCACATCGCCGTGCCGAACGGAACCACCGCGTCAGCTTGCATCATTTCCACAGCCGCCTCATGGGTCGGTGCTTCGAACCATTCGTCCAGTTGCAGTTCGGTGTCCAGGTCTTTTTCCAGTGCTTGCATGGTCGATCTCCTAGATGACTTTCACGGTTATGACTGGCCGGTCGAGTTGGCCGGCAAGACGTGAAGAACCTAGTTCAGGGTGTTTTGTAATGCAAAAAATTATTTATTTAAAATTTAAATAAACTTTTTATTCTGTTTTTAAGCGGCGGATTTCTTATTTGAAAACAAAAAACTAAGCGACAACTTTCATTAGCAAGCTTGCTACCGTCAATTTGCAGACGTCCTACAGAATTTTCCGAAATGGAAAATCTGCGTTACGCATCGTAAAGAAAAGTTTACGAAAACCACGATAAAGCCCAGTGAATTTACCCCCTTGCCGACGCTGTAAGGAAAACCTGCCGAAGCCCGGCCGCAAAGGCCTTGTGCAAGGCTCTGGCGCGCTTGTTTCAGCGCCGTTTGCAGGGTGAGATGCGCCTCATGCCTGTCGTGCAGGTGCATAACAAGAAGGAGGCGCAATGAACGCCGAGATTGATCTTCACTTCTCTCTGTGGGGCGGTTTTTCGCTCGTCCCCGTCGAAGGCCTGCAAAGGCCTGACTCAATTTTTGCAGCCGTCCGGACATCTCGAGGCGGACCCACGCAATCCCGGCAAGCGCCACGCTGATCCAGCGGGGTCTGGCAGCAGGGGGTTAGCGGTGTACAATGCGCCGCGTTTTAACTGTGACCCTCTGCGTAATCGCGCAAACCTCAAGGTTATCCGCCTTGTTCACTCCGCCGCGTCACAAGCGTGTCGGGTTCGATTTCGTCACAGATAAAAACAAACAGGTGACGCATGACCGTTGTAAAAACGCTGAATTCCTGGTGCTTGCGCTGGGGTTTGATCGAGGTTGTCTGAAATCGCAACCTTGCAGCAACGTCTACTGAACATCATCAAACCTTGCGTGGGACCTTTTTCATGAGTGGACAAAACTCGCAATCAGGCGAGCTGAAACGCGGCCTGAAAAATCGCCATATTCAACTGATCGCCCTCGGTGGCGCGATCGGTACCGGATTGTTCCTCGGCTCGGCCGGGGTCCTGAAATCGGCCGGCCCGTCGATGATCCTCGGCTACGCCATCTGCGGCTTCATCGCCTTCATGATCATGCGCCAGCTCGGCGAGATGATCGTCGAAGAGCCGGTGGCCGGTTCCTTCAGCCATTTCGCGCATAAGTACTGGGGCGGCTTTGCCGGTTTCCTGTCGGGTTGGAACTGCTGGATTCTGTACATTCTGGTGGGCATGTCGGAGCTGACCGCGGTCGGCAAGTACATCCACTACTGGGCACCGGACATCCCGACCTGGGTCACCGCTGCAGCGTTCTTCGTGCTGATCAACGCGATCAACCTGGCCAACGTCAAAGTGTTCGGTGAAGCCGAATTCTGGTTCGCGATCATCAAGGTCGTGGCGATCGTCGGCATGATTGCGCTGGGCAGCTACCTGCTGGTCAGCGGCCATGGCGGCCCGCAGGCCTCGGTCAGCAACCTGTGGTCGCACGGCGGGTTCTTCCCCAACGGTGTCAGCGGTCTGGTGATGGCGATGGCGATCATCATGTTCTCTTTCGGCGGTCTGGAAATGCTCGGTTTCACCGCCGCCGAAGCGGACAAGCCGAAAACCGTGATCCCGAAAGCGATCAACCAGGTGATCTACCGCATCCTGATTTTCTACATCGGTGCGCTGGTGATCCTGCTGTCGCTGACTCCGTGGGACAGTCTGCTGGAAACGCTCAACGCTTCCGGCGATTCGTACAGCGGCAGCCCGTTCGTGCAGGTGTTCTCGATGCTCGGCAGCAACACCGCCGCGCACATCCTCAACTTTGTGGTCCTGACCGCAGCGCTGTCGGTGTACAACAGCGGCACTTACTGCAACAGCCGCATGCTGCTGGGCATGGCCGAGCAGGGCGATGCGCCGAAAGGTCTGGCGAAAATCGACAAGCGCGGCGTGCCGGTGCGTTCGATCCTGGCTTCCGCAGCGGTGACCCTGGTCGCCGTGCTGCTTAACTATCTGATCCCGCAGCATGCGCTGGAACTGCTGATGTCGCTGGTGGTTGCAACGCTGGTGATCAACTGGGCGATGATCAGCTTCTCGCACTTCAAGTTCCGCCAGCACATGAACAAGACGCAGCAGAAGCCGCTGTTCAAGGCGCTGTGGTACCCGTACGGCAACTATGTCTGCCTGGCGTTCGTCGCGTTCATCCTTGGCGTAATGCTGCTGATCCCGGGCATCCAGATCTCGGTGTACGCGATTCCGGTGTGGGTCGTGTTCATGTGGGTCTGCTACGTGATCAAGAACAAGCGCGGTGCGCAGCAGGCGCTGCACGCGGCAAGTGCTTCGAAGTAAGCGCTGAGGCAAAAACGACAAACCCGGCCAATGTGCCGGGTTTGTCGTTTCTGGGGTTTACACAATCCCTTGTAGGAGTGAGCCTGATCGCGATAGCGGTGTATCAGTCGACAAATATTTATCTGACTTACCGCTATCGCGAGCAGGCTCACTCCTACAGGGGGATCGGAGGCTCGGACGGTTTCGCGGTATCCTGCACCCTCTGATTACGGACGCTTTCCCATGCTGGTGATTTCCAACAACGTGCATCTGCCGGATGCCGAGATCGAATTGACAGCCATCCGCGCGCAAGGCGCCGGCGGGCAGAACGTCAACAAGGTCTCCAGCGCCGTGCACCTGCGCTTCGACATTCCGGCTTCGTCCTTGCCCGAGTTCTACAAGGAGCGACTGCTGGCGTTGCGTGACAGTCGCATCACCAGCGATGGCGTGCTGATTATCAAGGCTCAGCAATACCGCACGCAGGAAGCCAACCGTGCGGATGCGCTGGAGCGTCTGACCGAGCTGATCCTCAGCGCCACCAAGGTCGAAAAGAAGCGCCGCCCGACCAAGCCTACCCTCGGCTCGAAGAAGCGCCGGCTAGAATCCAAGACCAAGCGCGGCAGCATCAAGGCCGGGCGCGGCAAGGTGGATTTTTAAGGGTTGGTGTCATGGAGTTGTTACATTTCATCCGGAGCGGGCATTGTATCCATTACGCACCTCTCAACTTAATAAATTTCCGGATATGAACTACTCTTTTATAACTAATTGGTCTACATGACTGTCATATCTGACAGGTGTGCCGGATTGCTGTTACACGTTTACTGAGCTCTCTTTTCATTGATTGAGCAAAAGTAAATGAATAACTTAAATGATGTGCGTGGTACTCCTGATACTGATTTTGGTGTGCGCAGTGAGGTCGTTTTATACGGAGAACAAGGTCAGAGGCTTCAACCTCGGGTCGTCACTCTTCTCTCAGAACCGAACAGGATTCTTTGCGCAGCAACTGACGAGGAGCGGCAAGAGATTTACCTGTGCATGCTTGATGAGGAAGGAGGTATCGACGAGAGTTTCGGAAAAGCGGGTAGTGTTTTTTTTAAACTCTCGGAGTTTTTTCCTGGGTGGGATTTGCCGCAGCCCTATAGCGTGAAGTTTGATAGTGTTCATGGCAAGTATGTGTTGGGGTTCTTCGCTCGTAAAGACGGCTTTAATCGTGCTACCGGCCTGGCTCGATTCGATTTGAATGGGGAGCTTGATGAAGGGTTTGGCAGCAAAGGAGTCATGTTGTGGAGTCTGGATCTGAAAGAGGTTGTTCCTGCAAGTTCAGATGTTCCAAAGGTGAAGCAACTTCTGGCGGATAAGGGGCGCGACTACCACGGAACTATGGAATTATTGGACGATGGCGGCGTTTTGCTTCTGACTACGCTTGATGAAAGAGGACTTTTCGATAGTGCGTTCCTGGTCAAGTTAAAAAATAATGGTAGTTTGGACGGAGCGTTCGGTAATGGCGGGTACCGATTAGTTTTTCGAGGTTCGTCTGTTTTAGTCATAGGACAGGATATGTTTCGCCAAGGCGATGGTTATATTGTCGCCGCTTCAGAGGGCCTGCGTGATAAAAGTTGGTTTGTTGGCCGGTATGATGCCCGTGGTGATCTTGACTCCAGTTTTGGGGGCGGAGGATATTATGATGGCGCACCTTCGGTTAAAAACTTCATTCTGAAACGCGACGATCGTTCTCAGTTTTATATTATAGGTACTTCGGATAATGGAGTTCCGCAGTATCTGTTTCTCCAGCTTCAACGTCGCGGGCTCAAAGGCGAGGAAGATCCACTTTTTGGCGAACAAGGATGGGGAGGATTTATCAGTGATGATTTCAGCGATATCTATATGACGCAAGCAGCTCTCTATGATTTGAAATCAACTGTTGTGGTTGCAGGTTATGCTTATTTGCGTGGCGGGTCGGATAGCCAGGCATTTATTGCCAGTCTTGAACAAGACATGGGTTGGGACGAGGGGTTTGGTGTTGCTGGAAAGGTTGTATTTCCAAAAGACCAGATTATTCACGATCTCGCTGTTCAGGAAGATCGAAAAATTGTGTTTGTATCCAGTAAAAATAGAGAGAACGGTAGCTTCGCCATTTTCCGTTTGCATGGTTAGCGTATAGAAGCCGCAGTTGTTTATTGGCCATTCGGAACCAATGAATGGCCAATTTTGGGCGATCAATGAAAGTGGTGTTTTGGTGTAATGCGGTACAAATACACACTCAGGATCAGGCCGCTCAGTGAGGCGAGGGCGGCGAACAGGAAGATCGAAGCAAAACCGAAGCCCGCGGCAATCGCCCCGGCCAATGGTCCGGTGATCCCCAGCGACAAATCGATGAACAGCGAATACGCGCCGACCGCCGCGCCACGGCTGGAGGCAGGCACCAGGTTCACCGCTTCCACGCCCAGCGCCGGGAATACCAGCGAGAAGCCGAAACCGCTCAACGCCGCCCCGGCCAGCGCCCAATGCGCATCCGGTGCCAGCCACAGCAGTAACAGGCCGAGGGTTTCCACCGAGAGGCAGGCGATCGCTACGCGGAAGCCGCCGAGGCGGTTGATCAAGTTGCCGAACAGCAGTCGCGCGCCGATGAAGCTGGCGCCGAACAGGCTCAGGCACAGCACCGCGTTATCCCATTGCCGGGTGGCGTAATACAGAGTGATGAAGGTGGCGATGGTGCCGAAACCGATCGAGCCCAGTGCCAGACCGCAGCCGTGCGGGAACACTCGACCGAGCACGTGCATGAATGGCAGGCGCTCGCCGGCGACAATCGGCGCCGCGGTTTTCGGCCAGGCCAGCAGCAGTCCCAGCGCTGCCAGCAGAATGATGCTGACGCCCATGCTCCACAATCCCAACTGGCCGACCAGCCACACACCGAACGGCGCGCCCACCGCGAGCGCGCCGTAACTGGCGATGCCGTTCCACGAAATCACTTTGGCGGTGTTCGCCGCACCAACGCGGCCGATGCCCCAGCCGATAGAGCCGGAGCCGACCAGGCTTTCCGCGCTGCCTAGCACCAGGCGGCCGACCAACAGGCTGATCAGGCTGAGCATCGGCAAATTCGGTGTCCACGCCGAAATCAGCATGAACACGCCACTCAAGCCACAACCGGCCAACCCGATCATCACCGCGCGCTTGCTGCCCTGGTTGTCGATGATCTTGCCGGCGTACGGACGGCTGAGCAGGGTGGCGAGGTATTGCACGCTGATCACCAGCCCGGCGATCACCGCGCCGAAGCCCAGGTCACTGTGGACGTAACCTGGCAACACCGCGAGCGGAATGCCGATGTTCAGATAGCCGATGAAGGTGAAGAGGACGATGGACACGACTTGCAGCGTGACCGCCAGGGGGCGCTGGGGTTGTGGCAGAGAGGACGACATGGGAAACGATCCACGGCAAAGCAGGATTAGATAGGCTGCTTATGATACCGGCGCGGACGCGTCAGGAGCGGGGAAAAGTAAAACTATTTGCCGCAGGGCAGATTCACGACTTGGCCGGGGCGACCAGTTGCGTGGTGACGAGGGCGGCGAGGGCGTTTTCTTCGCTGCCGAAGCGGGCGAGCAGGGCGGCCTGCTTTTCCGGGGAGAGGCGGTTCCAGATCTCGATCATTTTCTCGGTGGCGCCGATCAGGACGGCGGCTTGGCTTTCAGAGAATTCGTCGGTCATGGCGGGCTCGGTTTCAGGCAGTGTGGAAAGCGCATCTTAGCGCTTTCCACACGGTCTGTACGGCGGGGTTTTACTCTTCGCTGTCGGCCTGGCGGCTCTCAACGGCTTGTTTCGGCTCGGGCTGCTGGGCGCCGGCTTGTTGCGTGGTCGTCTGCTCAGGTACGTGCAGGCTTGGGAAGGGGAGATTAGGAATCTCGTGCATGGTTGCGCTCCTCGCTAAGTCTGTTGATAGATCTGGTAGATCCGCGCTTCTTGAAAGCCTGCGCAGGATACAGCAGGAAAAATGACAATCAGACTTTTAATTGAAAATAATGCGACAGATGGCCGCAGGGAGAAGCGCAATAACAAAGGTCGCCGCAAAAACATCTGTAGGAGTGAGCCTGCTCGCGATGGCGGTGTGTCAGTCAACTCATATGCTGGCTGATACGCCGCTATCGCGAGCAGGCTCACTCCTACAGGGGGATTGCGGGGTTATTTGCAGGCGTCGGCGATGGCCTCGGCCAGCAGCGCCAGACGCGTTGCGTCGATCCCGGCGACGTTGGCCCGGCCCGAGCTGACCATGTACACGCTGTGCTGTTCACGCAGTTGTTTGACCTGCTCCGGTGACAGCCCGGTGTAGGAGAACATTCCGCGTTGCACGCCAATGTGCGCAAAACGCTCGCGCAGACCGTGCGGTTCCAGCGCTTCGACCAGACCGCTGCGCAGTTGCGCGATGCGCAAGCGCATGGCTTCCACTTCGTCGGCCCAGCGCGCTTTCAGCTCCGGGTCGGCGAGGATGGTCGCGACCACGGCCGCACCGTGATCCGGTGGTGTCGACCACAGGTTGCGGGCGATGTGCGCCAGTTGGCTGCGGATGTCGATCAGCTTGTCAGCGGTTTTCGCGCAGACAATCAGAGCCCCGGTACGGTCGCGGTACAGGCCGAAGTTTTTCGAGCAGGAGCTGGTAATCAGCAGCTCGGGTACTTCGGCGGCGAACAGTCGGGTCGACCACGCGTCCTGCTCCAGACCGTCGCCAAAGCCCTGGTAGGCAAAGTCGATCAGCGGCAGCAGGTCACGGTGGCGCACCACGTCGAGCACGCGCTGCCAGTCATCGTGGCTCAGGTCGAAACCGGTCGGGTTGTGGCAGCACGCATGGAGCAGCACCACGTCGCCCTTCGGCACTTCGTTGAGCACGGCGAGCATCGCATCGACGTCGAGGCGGTTGTCGCTGCCCACGTACGGGTAGTGACTGACCTTGACCCCGGCCGTTGCGAAAATCGTTTCGTGGATCGGCCAGGTCGGGTTGCTCAGCCACACGCCCTTGCCCGGCAGGCATTGGGCGATGAAGTCGGCCGCCAGACGCAGCGCGCCGGTACCGCCCGGAGTCTGGGTGGCGCCGGCGCGCTGGTCGGCGATCAGCTTCGAGTCGGCGCCGAGCACCAGCTCATTGATGACCTTGCCGAACAATGGATTGCCGTGACCGCCGATGTAGGTCTTGGTGTCCTGGCTTTCGACCAGTCGCGCCTCGGCGATTTTCACCGCTTCAGGGATCGGCGTCAGGCCCTGGGCATCCTTGTAGACGCCAACGCCGAGGTCGAACTTGCGCGGGTTAGTGTCCTGCGCATAGGCCTCCATCAAACCGAGGATCGGGTCGCCGGGTACCCGGCCGATGGCGTCGAAGTGCATTACTTGCGTCCTTCTGCGGTCTTGGCCACTTCGTCAGTGCGCGCGGCCATGATGAAGTCGTTGCGGTGCAGGCCCTTGATTGAGTGGCTCCACCAGGTCACGGTGACTTTGCCCCATTCGGTCAGCAGACCCGGGTGGTGACCTTCGGCCTCGGAGATTTCACCGACGGCGTTGGTGAAGGCCAGCGCATGCTTGAAGTTCTTGAACAGGAAGACTTTCTCCAGCTGCATGATGCTGTCGCGTACTTCGATGCTCCAGTCCGGGATCTGCTTGATCAGGATCGGCAGTTCTTCGTCGCTGACTTGTGGCGCATCGGCACGGCAGGCTTCGCAGTGGGCTTGGTTCAAAGTGGACATGGTGTGATTCCTGAAATCGAGTGTGTTTTTTTTATAGAAACTATCGGCCCGTCAATGCCGTCACGCTAAACCAAAGTGGCGGCAACTGACAGACTCAATTCTCAGCAAAAGTCGCGGATCACGCGGCTTTCGGTTTTGGCGGAAACTTCGGTGCGTGCAACCCCAGCTGCATGCCTTGGCGAACCATGGCCATGATGTCTTCATGGGCGACGTCGAACAGACGCTTGAGGTTCGGCAGGACAAAGTACAGCGGCTGCAGGATGTCGATGCGATACGGCGTGCGCATGGCTTCCAGCGGATCGAAGGCCTGATGCTCGGGCTCGTCCGACAGCGAGTAAACGGTCTCCTTCGGCGAGGACAGGATGCCGCCGCCGTAGATGCGTTTGCCTTGCGGGGTATCGACCAGGCCGAACTCGATGGTCATCCAGTACAGGCGCGCCAGGTACACGCGCTCTTCCTTGGTGGCCTGCAGGCCGAGCTTGCCGTAGGTGTGAGTGAATTCGGCGAACCATGGGTTGGTCAGCAGCGGGCAGTGGCCGAAGATCTCGTGAAAAATGTCCGGCTCTTGCAGGTAGTCCAGTTCTTCGCGGGTACGAATGAACGTGGCCACCGGAAACTGTTTGCTGGCGAGCAATTCGAAGAAGGTCTGGAAGGGGATCAGTGCCGGGACGCGGGCAACCTGCCAGCCGGTGGTCTCACCGAGCACCTTGTTGATCTCGCCCAGTTGCGGGATGCGGTCGTGGGGCAGGCCGAGTTTTTCGATACCGTCCAGGTATTCCTGGCACGCGCGACCCTCGATCACTTTCAACTGGCGGGTGATCAGCGTGTTCCACACCGCGTGTTCTTCGGCGGGGTAGTCGATAAAACCTTGCGCATCGGGCTCGCGGGCCACGTATTGCGTCTGCTTCATACTGCTCTCCTGCTAGGGGAATTCGTTCTTGTTATGTCCAGCGATGGGGTCAGGATTACCCGAGAGCGCGGTGGGATGCAGCAGGTTGAACGCGTTCCTGGCAGGAATAATCGCGGGTTTTCGTAAAAAAATCGTTACGCTTTGACTGATATTGCGCATTTGCGGTGATTTGCAGGTTTGAAAAGGGCTATGGCTGTCACATAATCTTGACAACTATCTGTGCGCCTCCACAGAAAAGTCGTGGCGCAACCCCCTGTGGGAGCGGGCTTGCTCGCGAAAGCGGTGTGTCAGCTGCATGAATGGCGACTGACACACCGCTTTCGCGAGCAAGCCCGCTCCTACAGGGATTGTGTTTAACCCCTCACCCTCGTCGGGCCTCTTTATATGCGTATCAAAGTCCACTGCCAGAACCGCATCGGCATCCTGCGCGACATCCTCAACTTGTTAGTGGAGTACGGGATCAACGTTGCGCGCGGTGAGGTCGGGGGTGAGCACGGCAATGCGATCTACCTGCACTGCCCGAACCTGATCAACATTCAGTTCCAGGCGCTGCGGCCGAAGTTCGAGGCGATTGCCGGGGTGTTTGGCGTCAAACGCGTCGGGTTGATGCCCAGCGAGCGTCGGCACATGGAGTTGAACGCGTTGCTCGGCGCGCTGGAGTTCCCGGTGCTGTCGATCGACATGGGCGGCTCGATCGTCGCTGCCAACCGCGCGGCGGCGCAGTTGCTCGGGGTGCGGGTGGATGAGGTGCCGGGGATTCCGCTGTCGCGCTATGCCGAGGATTTCGACCTGCCGGAACTGGTGCGCGCCAACAAGTCGCGAATCAACGGCATGCGCGTCAAGGTCAAGGGCGACATCTTTCTCGCCGACATCGCGCCGCTGCAATCGGAGCACGACGACAGCGAAGCGATGGCCGGTGCGGTACTGACCTTGCACCGCGCCGACCGCGTCGGCGAGCGCATCTATAACGTGCGCAAGCAGGAGCTGCGCGGCTTCGACAGTATCTTTCAGAGCTCGAAAGTGATGGCCGCTGTCGTGCGTGAAGCGCGGCGCATGGCGCCACTGGATGCGCCACTGTTGATCGAAGGTGAAACCGGTACCGGCAAAGAGTTGCTCGCCCGCGCCTGCCACCTCGCCAGTCCGCGCGGGCAGTCGCCGCTGATGGCGCTCAATTGCGCAGGGCTGCCTGAGTCGATGGCCGAGACCGAACTGTTCGGCTACGGCCCCGGCGCGTTCGAAGGCGCGCGTGCCGAAGGCAAGCTCGGTCTGCTGGAGCTGACGGCGGGCGGCACGCTGTTTCTCGATGGCGTCGGTGAAATGAGCCCGCGCTTGCAAGTGAAGTTGCTGCGCTTTCTGCAGGACGGTTGCTTCCGCCGGGTCGGCAGCGACGAAGAGGTGTATCTGGACGTGCGGGTGATCTGCGCGACTCAGGTCGACTTGTCCGAGCTGTGCGCGCGTGGAGAATTTCGTCAGGATCTGTATCACCGCTTGAACGTGCTGTCGCTGCACATCCCGCCGCTGCGCGAATGCCTCGACGGTTTGACCCCGCTGGTGGAACACTTCCTTGATCAGGCCAGCCGCCAGATCGGCTGTTCGCTGCCAAAACTGGCGCCGGCGGCGATGGATCGCCTCAGTCATTACCACTGGCCGGGCAACGTGCGGCAACTGGAGAACGTGCTGTTTCAGGCGGTTTCGCTGTGTGATGGCGGCACGGTCAAGGTCGAGCATATTCGCTTGCCGGACTACGGGGTGCGTCAGCCGCTTGGCGATTTCTCGCTGGAGGGCGGGCTGGACGAGATCGTCGGACGCTTTGAAAAAGCGGTGCTGGAGCGGCTGTATTCCGAGCACCCGAGCAGTCGGCAACTGGGAAAGCGGCTGGGGGTTTCGCACACCACCATTGCTAATAAGCTCCGTGAGTATGAGGTCGGTAAAGACCCAGCCGAGTAACCATTGTGGCGAGGGAGCTTGCTCCCGCTGGGTTGCGCAGCAAACCCAAATTCGTTCAACAAGGTGAATCAGACATGCCGCATTCGCCGGGTTTACGACTGCTTCGCAGCCGAGCGGGAGCAAGCTCCCTCGCCACAGGTTTTTTACGGGTCTTCGAAATCCGGGATTGCCGCCAAGCGGCATAACACCGCCGGTTTTTCGACTTCGATACATTTCAGATTTCCCCGCAAAACCCCTCAAGTCCTTTGTTTACCGGGCCGCGAGCCGCCAGAAAAAAGTTGGTCTGCAAATTGCTTATGGCTCAGCAGTACAGCGGTGGGCGGCAAACGTCCGGCATGCAGAGGAAAGAGTGTGGACAAGTACCTTTATGTGGCAATGACCGGCGCCAGTCAGAACGCGCTGGCGCAAAAGGCCCATGCCAACAACCTGGCGAACATTTCCACCAATGGTTTTCAGCGCGACCTGGAGCAGGCGCGTTCGATGCCGGTGTTCGGTGACAGCTTTCCGGCGCGTGCGTTTGCCATGAGCGAACGGCCCGCCACCGACTTTACCGCAGGCTCGCTGGTGCAGACCGGGCGTGACCTCGACGTGGCCGTGACCGGCAACGGCTTTATTGCCGTGCAGAACCCTAACGGTGGCGAAAGCTACGTGCGCACCGGCAGTCTCAACATCGACGCCCTCGGCGTATTGCGCGCCGGCAACGGCATGCCGGTACTTGGCAATGGCGGTCCGATCGCCGTGCCGCCGGAGCAGCAGGTCGAAGTCGGTGAAGACGGCACCATCAGTATTCGTGCGATGGGCGAAGGCCCGCGCGTCATGGCGGAAGTCGACCGGATCAAACTGGTCAACCCGGACATCAAGAACCTCAACAAAGGCCTCGATGGCTCGATCTACACCAAGGACGGCCAGCCGGCGCAGGCCGATGCCAACGTCAAACTGGTGTCGGGTTTCCTTGAGTCGAGCAACGTCAATGCCGTGGAAGAAATGACTTCGGTGCTGGCCCTGGCCAAGCAGTTCGAGTTGCACGTCAAGATGATGAACACCGCCAAAGACGACGACCAGGCCATGGCTCGGGTCTTGCAGATCAGCTAATTATCAGAACGTCGCGCCGTAAAACAGGCGCACGAGGAGAATCGAATGCTTCCGGCTCTATGGGTTGCCAAAACCGGTCTGTCCGCCCAGGACACCAACCTGACCACCATTTCCAACAACCTGGCGAACGTGTCGACCACGGGTTTCAAACGTGACCGTGCCGAGTTCCAGGACCTGCTGTATCAGATCAAGCGTCAGCCAGGCGCCCAGTCGACCCAGGACAGTGAACTGCCGTCGGGTCTGCAACTGGGTACCGGTGTGCGCATCGTCGGCACCCAGAAAAACTTCACCGCCGGCAGCCTGCAAACCACCGAGCAGCCGCTGGACATGGCCATCGACGGTCGCGGTTTCTTCCAGATCCTGCAGCCGGACGGCACCACGTCCTACACCCGTGACGGTACTTTCCACCTCGACTCCAACGGCCAGATCGTCAACGCCAGCGGTTTCGCCCTAGAACCGGCCATCGTCATCCCGAACAACGCGCAGAGCTTCACCGTCGGCACCGACGGCACCGTGTCGATCACGGTGCCAGGCAACCCGGCCGCTCAAGTGATCGGCAACCTGCAAACCGCTGACTTCATCAACCCGGCCGGTCTGCAGGCGGTGGGCAACAACCTGTTCCTGGAAACCGCTGCTTCCGGCGCGCCGCAAATCGGCACCCCGGGCCTGAACGGTTTCGGTACCACCCTGCAGAACACCCTGGAAGGTTCCAACGTCAGCACCGTTGAAGAGATGGTCAACATGATCACCACTCAGCGCGCCTATGAGATGAACTCCAAGGTGATCTCCACCGCCGACCAGATGCTCTCGTTCGTAACGCAGAATCTGTAATCAAGTCTATGGGGCGGTCTTGAGGCCGCCAGCAATACCGTGAGGTAGGGTCATGAAACGCTTCGTATCTGTTCTGGCATTGGGTGGGGTCGTCTCGCTCGCGGGCTGTGTCGCCCCGACACCCAAGCCCAATGACCCTTATTACGCTCCGGTGTTGCCGCGCACGCCGTTGCCGGCAGCCGCCAATAACGGCTCGATCTATCAGGCCGGTTTCGAACAGAACCTGTACAGCGACCGCAAGGCGTTCCGGGTCGGTGACATCATCACCATCACCCTGAACGAGCGCACCCAGGCGAGCAAGAACGCCAACTCGCAAATGGACAAGAACAGCGACAACTCGATCGGTCTGACTTCGTTGTTCGGCTCCAGCCTGACCACCAACAACCCGATCGGGGGCAACGACCTGAGCCTGAACGCCGGTTATAGCGCCGACCGCTCGACCAAGGGCGACGCCAAGTCCGGGCAGAGCAACAGCCTGACCGGTTCGATCACCGTGACCGTCGCGGATGTGCTGCCCAACGGCATCATCGCTGTGCGTGGCGAGAAGTGGCTGACCCTCAACACCGGTGACGAACTGGTGCGCATTGCCGGCATGGTTCGTGCCGATGACATCGCCACCGATAACACCGTGTCGTCGACGCGTGTTGCCGATGCACGCATCACCTACTCGGGTACCGGCGCGTTCGCCGATACGAGTCAGCCAGGCTGGTTCGACCGTTTCTTCCTCAGCCCGCTGTTCCCTTTCTAGGTGGCTACGTTGAATCTGAAAAGCTTCATGCTGGCGGCGGCCATGATGTCCGCTGCCTTTGGTGCTCACGCCGAGCGGTTGAAAGATATCGCCAGCATTTCCGGCGTGCGCTCCAACCAGTTGATCGGTTACGGCCTGGTGGTCGGGCTTAACGGCACCGGCGACCAGACAACGCAAACCCCGTTCACCCTGCAGACCTTCAACAACATGCTCTCGCAGTTCGGCATCAAGGTGCCGCCGGGATCGGGCAACGTGCAGCTGAAAAACGTCGCGGCGGTATCGGTGAGTGCCGATCTGCCGGCGTTCGCCAAACCGGGTCAGCAGGTCGACATCACCGTTTCGTCCATCGGTAACTCCAAGAGCCTGCGCGGCGGCACCCTGTTGCTGACCCCGCTCAAGGGTATCGACGGCAACGTCTACGCCATCGCTCAGGGCAACCTGGTGGTCGGTGGTTTTGATGCCGAAGGGCGTGATGGTTCGAAGATCACCGTCAACGTTCCGTCGGCCGGTCGGATCCCCGGCGGTGCGTCGGTTGAGCGCTCGGTGCCGAGCGGTTTCAACCAGGGCAACAGCCTGACGCTGAACCTCAACCGTTCCGACTTCACCACCGCCAAACGTATCGTCGACAAGATCAACGACATGCTCGGCCCTGGCGTGGCGCAAGCCATCGACGGCGGCTCGATCCGTGTGACGGCGCCGCTCGATCCGAGCCAGCGCGTCGACTATCTGTCGATCCTCGAAAACCTTGAAGTCGACCCGGGTCAGGCGGTGGCGAAAGTCATCATCAACTCGCGTACCGGCACCATCGTCATCGGCCAGAACGTGAAGGTCTCGCCGGCCGCCGTGACCCACGGCAGCCTGACCGTGACCATCACCGAAGACCCGATTGTCAGCCAGCCAGGCCCGTTGTCCAACGGCCAGACTGCTGTGGTGCCGCGTTCGCGGGTGAATGCCGAACAGGAAGCCAAACCGATGTTCAAGTTCGGCCCGGGTACTACCCTCGACGAGATCGTACGGGCGGTGAACCAGGTCGGCGCGGCACCGGGTGACCTGATGGCCATTCTCGAAGCTCTGAAGCAGGCCGGCGCGTTGCAAGCCGACCTGATCGTGATCTGAGGACGCCGACCATGGATATGCGTAAAGGCAGTCTGGTGGGCACCGGCGATTCGGGTTCGTACTCCGACCTCAATCGTCTGAACCAGCTCAAGGTCGGCGACAAGAACAGCGATGCGAACATGCGCAAGGTGGCGCAGGAATTCGAATCGCTGTTCCTCGGCGAGATGCTCAAGTCGATGCGTTCGGCCACCGAGGCACTGGGTAAAGACAACCCGATGAACACCCCGGCGGCCAAGCAATATCAGGAAATGTACGACCAGCAACTGGCGGTGTCGCTGTCCCGCGAGGGCGGTGGTATTGGTCTGGCCGACGTGCTGATGAAGCAGATGTCGAGGGGCAAACCGCTGGCACCGGGTGAGGCTGCGGCTGCGTCCGCCGCCAAGCAAGAGGCGGCGAAAGCCGCTGCGGTGCAGACGCCGATTGCGGCCGGCACGACTGCCACCAATGGGCCGTTATCGCGACTCAATGGCGAGCGTCCGCTGTGGGCGTCGCGTTCCGGGCGTGTCGCCAATACCGAAGCCGTGCACGCCAACGACATGGAGATGATCAACAAGCGTCGTCTGGCGTTGCCACCGAAGCTGGCTGATCGTTTACTCGCAGGTCTTGTGCCTTCCGCCACGCCGACTGCGGCCAATGCCTTGCCGCAACGTGCTGCGACCACGGCCGTCACCGGCGCCGGCCCGCTGTACAACGGCGACTGGCTGAGTCGTGCCGAAGACGCCAAAGCCTCCGGCGGGCAGATGCAGGTTTACGGCCGGGCGATGGCGCAGATTCCGCTGGCGCCGGCCAAGCGCGCTTTCAGCTCCGCCGATGAATTCGTCAACACCATGCTGCCGATGGCCAAAGAGGCCGCCGCGCGTATTGGCGTCGATCCGCGTTACTTGGTGGCACAAGCTGCACTGGAAACCGGTTGGGGCAAATCGGTCATGCGTGCCCAGGATGGCAGTAGCAGCCACAACCTGTTCGGCATCAAGGCCAGCAGCAACTGGACCGGCGATTCGGCCCGGGCGATCACCAGCGAGTTCCGTAACGGGCAGATGGTCAAGGAGACGGCGCAGTTCCGTTCCTATGCCTCGTACAAGGACAGTTTCCACGATCTGGTGACTTTGCTGCAGACCAATAATCGCTATCAAGATGTCGTGAAGTCGGCCGATAACCCAGAACAGTTTGTACGCGAGTTGCAAAAGGCCGGTTACGCGACCGACCCGAACTACGCGACGAAGATTTCGCAGATAGCCAAGCAGATGAACAGTTTCGAAAACTACGCTGCGGCCGGCGTTTCAACGACGCCTCTATAAACACACGGTAAGGTTTGAATCATGAGTTTGCTCAATATCGGGATGTCGGGGTTGTCCGCGAGTTCTTCCTCTCTCGCGACCACAGGTAACAACATTGCCAACGTCGACACCGCCGGTTATTCACGCCAGCAAACCGTGCAGAGCACCAAGTCCTCGCAGCAATTCGGCAACGTCTTCATCGGTACGGGGACGACCCTGGCCGATGTGCGCCGGGTCTACAACTCTTACCTCGAAAACCAGCTGCATACCGCCACCTCGCTCAATAGCGAAGCGGCTGCGTACGGTGCCCAGGCCACTGCGCTGGATGCCTCGATGTCCGATACCAACACCGGCCTGACCGGTGTGCTGCAGAAGTTCTTCACCTCGATGCAGGGCGTGGCGACTTCGGCCACTGACGACACTTCCCGTCAGTCGGTGCTGACCGGTGCGCAGGCGCTGACCAGCCGTTTCAATGCGCTGGCCAAACAGCTGAACGATCAGAACACCACGATCAATGGCAACCTGGGCGACATGACGTCCCAGGTCAACAAGCTGGCCACTTCGATTGCCACGCTCAACCAGAAGATCGGCGAGATTTCCACCAGCGGCGGCCAGCCGAACGATCTGCTCGACAGCCGTAACGAAGCCGTGCGCCAGCTCTCCGAGCTGACCGGGGCGCAGGTCGTCGAACGTGGCACCAGTTTTGACGTGTATATCGGCACCGGCCAGCCGCTGGTGATCGGCAACACCACCAACACCCTGAGCACCGTGCCGAGCAAGGACGATCCGACGCGCATGGCCATTCAGCTGGACCGCGGCTCAAGCGTGATCGACATCACGTCGGCCATGAGCGGTGGCGAAATCGGTGGCCTGCTGACCTATCGCAAAGAAGTGCTCGACCCGGCGCTCAATGAGTTGGGGCGTGTCGCATTGGTGGTGGCCGATCAGGTCAACAGCCAGCAAGCCCAGGGTATCGACAAGAACGGTGACTTCGGCGCAGCAATCTTCAACAACATCAACAGTGCCGCGCTGGTCAGTCAGCGCAGTATTGCGCAGTCGACCAATAGCGCCGGCTCGGGCAACCTCGATGTCACCATCAAGGACACCGGCAAGCTGACCACCAGCGATTACCAGGTGACCTTCACCAGCGCCACCAATTATTCGGTCAAGCGCTCCGACGGTACCGACATGGGGTCGTTCAGCACCACGACCACGCCACCGCCGGTGATCGACGGCTTCACCCTGGCCCTCAACGGCGGCGCCCTGAGCGCTGGCGACACCTTCAAGGTGACCCCGACGCGTAATGCGGCAACCTCCATTCAGACGGTACTGACCGATCCGAAGAAAATCGCCGCGGCGGCACCGTTGACCGGCGTGGCCAGTGCCAACAATTCCGGCACCTACACTCAGCCGACGCTGACCGATTCGATCAACATCTACAACCCGGCGTCGCAGACCGAGTTGCAGAATGCGCTCAAGTATTCGACGCCGGTCAAGCTGGTGTTCGGTGCGGTCGCCAGTGGCAGCCAGTCGTACAACATGGTCGATGCCAAGGGCAACACCATCGGTTCGGGCACCATCGTGCCGGGGCAGGCCAACACCTTGAACCTCAAGGTCGGCATGGTCGACTCCACCGGTGCTCCGGTGATGGACACCACGGTCACGCCGAACGTGCAGAAGACCTTTACTGTACAGACCACCGTGGGCGCGACGCCGAAGTCCGGCGAAACCTTCACCATCAACCTGACCGGCGCGGCGTCTTCGGACAACCGCAACGCACAGGCACTGGTTGGCCTGCAGACCAAGCAGACGGTGGACACTGGCACCGGGAGTAAAGGCATCAGCCTGACCGACGCCTACAACAAGTTGGTGACCAACGTCGGTACCAAGGCTGCACAGAGCAAGTCCGACAATGAAGCCACCTCGGTGATCCTGGATCAGGCCAAAGGCGCGCGTGATTCGCTGTCTCAGGTCAACCTCGATGAAGAGACCGGCAACCTGGTCAAGTATCAGCAGTACTACACAGCGTCTTCGCAGATCATCAAAGCTGCGCAGGAAACCTTCGCCACGCTGATCAACAGTCTTTAAGGAGTCGTAATTCATGCGCATTTCCACCGCCCAGTATTACGCGACGCAAGCTGCTCAATATCAGCGCAACTACAGCAAGACGGTCGCGACCGCCAACGAAGCGAGCAGCCTGCAGCGCATCAACACCGCTGCCGACGATCCGATCGGCGCCGGTCGTCTGCTCAAGCTGGGTCAGCAAAGTGCGATGCTCGACCAGTATCAGGGCAACATCGACACCACCAAGAGCTCGCTGACCGTGCAGGAGTCCACGTTGAACTCCATCACCACGGCTCTGCAGCGCGCCAAGGAAATCGGCCTGGCCGCCAACAACGGTATCGCCACTGACGACAACCGCAAGGCGTACGCGGCGGAACTGAGCCAGATCCAGCAACAAGTGCTGGGCCTGATGAACTCCAAGGATGCCAACGGCAACTATCTGTTCTCAGGTTCCAAGACCGATACCGCGCCGTACTCGCAAAACGTCGACGGCACCTACACCTACAACGGTGACCAGACCCAGATCAACCTGGGCATTGGCGACGGCATGTCGGTCGCGACCAATACCACCGGTTGGGACGCCTTCCAGCAGACCATCAACACCAGCCGTACGCAGACCACCATGACCGCTCCGGCGGTGGATGACGGTCGTGTGGTGCTGTCCAACGGTACGGTCGGCACCGCGGCGACCTACAACGCCAAGTTCACCGGCGGCCAGCCGTACACCGTCAGCTTCCTCAGCAGCACTCAGTTGAAAATCACTGATGCCCTGGGCAACGACGTGACGTCCGAGGCCAGCCAGAACGGCCTGATCAGCAACAGCAATGGCGCCAACCAGACCGTCAGCTTCCGTGGCGTCGACATGAAGTTGAACATCAACCTCAAGGCCGGCGACACCAACCCGGATGCGGTCATCGCCGGTCACAGCTTCCAGCTGTCGGCCACGCCTGACTCGTTTACCACCGCGCGCAGCCCGGGCAACCCGTCGACGGCGGTCATCACCGGTTCCAGCGTGACCAACCAGGCGGCGTACAGCGCGGCCTTCCCGTCGGGCGGCGGCGCGGTGTTGAAGTTCACCAGCGCCACCGATTTCGACCTGTACGCGGCACCGGTCACCGCTGACAGCAAACCGGTGTCGTCGGGCACCATGGTTGGTGGCAACGCGACGGCTGCCGGTGTGACCTTCGCCATCGGCGGTACGCCAGGCGCGGGCGATCAGTTCTCGATCCAGTCCAACAACCACCAGACCCAGAACGTGCTCGACACCCTTGGCCAGATGGTCACGGCGCTGAACCTGCCGGTTGACGGTGATCCGGTGGTCAAACAGAAATTCCAGGGGGCCATGGAGTCGGCGCTGGGCAACCTCGACAGCGCCTCCAACCAGATTGGCGCTGCGGTGACCTCGATCGGTGCTCGCGGCCAGTCTCTGGATGACCAGAACACCACCAACCAGAGCCTGATCCAGGCCAACACCACGACCCAGGGTTCGATTCGTGACTCGGATCCGGCCGAGGTGATGACCCGCCTGACGTTGCAGCAGACCATGCTGCAAGCCTCGCAACTGGCGTTCAGCAAGATCAGTCAGTTGGGTCTGTTCAACAAGATCTGACGTTGGACGGGCGCGCAGGCGCCCGTTTGTCTCGTCCCTCAGTTAATGTTTTTTTGCGGTTTCATGGGCTCGCTTTACCGAGCGGGCTCGTACCGCCTGTGAGCCCGCCGTGAATCCACTTCCTCTCGTCAGTCTGGTCATTCCCGCCTTCAATCCGCGCTTCTTCGAGCGGACTTTGAACAGTGCGGTGAGCCAGACTTATGGCCAGCTCGAAATCATCGTTTGCGACGACAGCCGCGACAGCGAGATTGAAACCATTGTTGCGGCGGTAGTCGAGCAGTCCGGCGTCGCCGTGCGTTACGTGCGCAATCCACGAACGTTGGGGCTGGTCGACAACCTCAAGGCTTGTCTCGAGCAGGCGCAGGGCGAGTACATCAAGTTTCTGTGCGATGACGATCTGCTCTATTCCGCTTGCATCGAGCAGCAGGCCCATGAGATGCAGCGTGAGGAAGTCAGCCTGGTGGTGGCGCAACGGCTGCTCTGGGACGCAAACGACATCATTCTGCCGGCGCGCATTGAAAACACGCCGTTGTCGCCCGTCAGTGGATTGCTCAAGGGCGACGACGTACTGGGCATCTTTGAAAAATTCCCGGTCAACGTGCTCGGTGGCTTCAGTAATGCGCTGATGCGTCGTGCCGACGTCGTCGAGCTGTTGCCGGCATTGACCGAGGACGGCGCCTGCTTCGTCGCAACGCTGGATTTTGCCCTGTACGTCTGCCTGCTGCGGCGTGGCAATCTGGCGGTGTCCAACAGCGTACTCAGCGCCGAGCGCCTCTACCCGGAGCGTCTGAGCGCACAGCAACCGATGAAGGATGCTGCGGAAGTCGAGCGCGAGTGGATTTCGCAAATGCTCAAGGCGCGCAGCGGTGAGTCGGCGCCTGCTCCGGGATGGGTGCGTTATGTGCCGTTGTCCCGGGCCGATGAGTTGCCTCGGGTCTGGCAAGAGTTGCCGCTGAGTCGCACCCTGGGTTCCAAGCAGAGCCGTCAGGAGTGGGGAGTCGGCGTCAACAGCTTCAGCTTCGGCGAACTGTACGCACAGTGGCTGGCATGTCGGGTGCTCACCGAGCAGCAACGCCACTGGTTGCCGGAAACGCTCGCCAGTTGGCCCTGCCAGCCGCGCATCGTACCGATCATCATTGACGGGCAGGGCAGTCGCGATGGTCTGGAGCGCACGTTGGAGGCGCTCGCTGCACAGGATTATCCGCCAGAGCTGATCCTGGTCCTGTCCGTTTCGTGTGCCGAGGCGCGCCTTGATGGGCGAGTGTTCCACATGCCGTTGCAGGATGACGGGCTGGAGCAGATCAACACACTGCTGCCGCAACTCGAAGGGGCTGACTGGTTCTATCTGTTGCAACCAGGCGATCGCCTGGTGGCGCCGGCGTTGCTGGTCATGGCCGACCGGATTGCGCACACCCCGACTCTGACATGTCTGTACAGCGACGAAGGCAGTCTGCGCGACGGCGAGTCGGCAGAGCCTGCGTTCAAGCCGGATTTCAACCTCGACCTGATGCGCAGTTATCCCTATGTCGGGCGCGCCCTGGCATTCAAGCGCGAGCGATTTCTGGCGCTCGGCGGCTTTGCGCCGACGTTTGCCGAACTGGCGCCGCATGATGCGTTGTGGCGGATGGTCGAGAACGACGGCTTGCACGTCGTGGGGCACATCGCTGAAGTGTTGCTCGAGTCCAAGTTCGACCTTTCCCAGTGGCTGACCGAGCCGGGTGTCGTGGCGCAAAGCCCGCGAATTCTCGAAGCGCATCTGCAACGCCTGGGGATTGCCCATGACATCCGCAGTGGCGGCAGCGAACTGCTCAACCGCGTGGATTATCAGCATGCCCGACGTCCGCTGGTGTCGGTG
Organism: Pseudomonas sp. JQ36; assembly: GCF_053851495.1. Taxonomy (NCBI): domain Bacteria; kingdom Pseudomonadati; phylum Pseudomonadota; class Gammaproteobacteria; order Pseudomonadales; family Pseudomonadaceae; genus Pseudomonas; species Pseudomonas sp. JQ36. The sequence continues at coordinate 419,122 of NZ_CM132642.1, forward strand.
GTGATTGTCACTCAGGACCAGACGGCTGCGTTGCAGCGCTGTGTTGAAACGCTGCTGGAAAAGACTGCCTACACCGAGTACGAATTGCTGCTGGTCGACAACGGCAGCGAAAGCGCCGAGGCGCGGGTGTGGCTGGACGGCATGGCGCAACTGGGCAGCGAGCGGATTCGTGTGCTGAGCTATCCGCAAAAGGGTAACGCGGCGGCCGCGCACAACTTTGCGGTCAGCCATGCGCGTGGCGAGTATGTGTTGCTGCTCAATGCCTTTGCGGTGATCACTCAGCCCGACTGGCTCGACGAACTGCTCAATCATGCGCAACGCCCGGAAGTCGGCGTGGTCGGTGCGAAGCTGTTCAACCCGGACGGTGGTGTGCTGCACGCCGGGCTGATTCTCGGTTTGAACGGACCGGTCGGGCTGCCGTTCTATGGCCAGCCCGTGCAATCGGACGGGTATATGTTCCGCCTGCAAGCGGTGCATGACCTGAGCGCGGTTGGCGGCGATTGCCTGATGATTCGCAAGTCGGTCTTCGACGTTGCCGGTGGGCTCGACGAACAGGATCTGAAGCAGACGCTGAACGTCGTGGATCTGTGTCTGCGGGTCGGCCGCGAAGGCTATCTGGTGGTGTTGAATCCCTACGCCATGCTCGCTGTGGGCGCACGCCCGAGCGCCGCGGCGACGACTGAAGACGAAGCGCTGTTCGCCGAGGAAAGGGAAACCTTCTACCAGCGCTGGTTGCCGACCATCGCCCGTGACCCGGCCTACAACACTAACCTGACTCTGCAGGGTGTCGGTGCCACCAACTTCAGTCTTGAGCCTGGCCTGCGAACCGGTTGGAGTGCCTTTTCCAAAGCGCAGTTGCCGAATGTGCTGGTGGTGCCGATCAACGCCTCGGCCATCGGCCATTACCGCATGAGTCAGCCGATGATCGAGTTGCAGGCGGCTAACAGAGTCGAGGGGCGCATTTGCTATGGTTTGCCGTCGATCATCGATATCGAGCGCCAGTCGCCTGATGTGATCGTGCTGCAAGGGCGCTATTCGGAACACGCCATCGATGAAATCCCGCCACTGAAAAAATACTTCAATGCGCGACGCATCTTCGAACTCGATGACTATGTCATCGACGTTCCTCATCGCAATGCGCACATCCGCAACATGCCGAGCAAGCAGGACATGGAGCGTATGGTGCGACGTGCCATCGGTCTGTGTGATCGTGTGGTCGTATCGACTCAGCCATTGGCCAATGTGCTGTCGGACATGCACCACGACATTCGTGTCGTACCGAACATGCTGTCCAAGGACTTGTGGAGTCACTTGCGCAGTCAACGCCGCACCTCGAAGAAACCACGGGTCGGTTGGGGCGGCGGGACCAGTCACCACGGTGATCTGGCGGTGATCGCCGATGTGGTGCGCGAATTGGCCAACGAAGTCGACTGGGTTTTCTTCGGCATGTGCCCGGATGATCTGCTGCCGTACATGCATGAGTTCCACGGCGTGATCGATCTGGAGATCTATCCGGCGAAGCTGGCCAGCCTGAACCTGGACCTGGCCCTTGCGCCGCTGGAATTCCACGTCTTCAACGACTGCAAAAGCAACTTGCGGCTGCTGGAGTACGGTGCCTGCGGCTATCCGGTGATCTGCACCGACACCGAGGCCTATCGTGGTTATCTGCCGTGTACCCGGATCAAGACCAACAGCACGGACGAGTGGCTGCAAGCGATCCGCATGCACCTGGCCGATCCGGATGCCAGCTACCGCATGGGTGATGAATTGCGTGAGGTGGTGCTGCGTGACTACGTGTTGCGTGGCGATAACCTGCGGTATTGGGAGTATGGCTGGTTGGCGGATTGATCGATTCGCGCACGGCTCCACTGAAAAAACAGGCGACTTTCGAGTCGCCTGTTTTTTTTTGCGTGGCGAAAAGTTTTTGTATCAAGCCCGATACTTTTTTTGGCGGCGGGCTCAAGCATCGGGATTTTTCTGTCGATACCTTTCCATGCGCTCAATTGGCACGGTCAGCGAAGACCTGTCCGGCCAGTGTCTGAGGTGACCGATTTCCGGATTCGACAACAACGCAAGGAAGAAGCAAATGGCAGTAGTAAATGGAACGAGTGAAGCGGATGTTCTGTTGGGCACCGATGACAATGACGAACTCCATGGACTGGAGTCCGACGATCAACTGCTGGCCAGTGCGGGATCCGACCTGCTCGACGGTGGTGAAGGTTTTGACACGGCAAACTATTACGCAATGGGGTCGGGTGTCAGCGTCGAGTTTGGCACCGGTGCGGCAACGGTCGCAGGGTCTGACGGCAAGGTCGATACGCTGGTGTCGGTGGAGAAGGTGGCCGGCAGTTACCACAACGACACGTTCACCGTTTCGGTAGGCGGGGTGACGCTGGACGGCAGCGGCGGTGATGATCTGTACATCGTCGACGCCGAAGGCGTGACCCTCGTTGAAGAAAACTACGGTGGCTACGACGAACTGCGCATCAGCCTCAACATGATCAAGATGGATCCGTTCATCGAGAAGCTGACCTTTACCGGTACCGGCGATTTCAAGGTTTACGGCAACGCCAGTGATAACGAGATCATCGGCGGTGCGGGCAATGACTGGCTGTGGGGCGGCGCCGGTGCCGACCACTTTGTCGGTGGTGATGGCTACGATACGGTCAGCTACAGCGACAGTCTCGAGGGCGTGCGCGTCGAAGACTTTACCAACTACGACGGACTGACCATTGCCTACGGCGATACCTTTACCGGTATCGAGGCGATTCAGGGCTCGGGGTTCGATGATGTGATTTATCGCCATCAAGGCTCGATGGTCATCGATGGTGCCGACGGTCATGACACCGTGAATTATCGTTACGCGTTCGATGTTGCCAACGTTGTAATCGGCGGTGGCACCAATGCTGCGGGCGATACGTTGCTTGGCGTGGAAGAGGTCATCGGCTCCACCGGTGCTGACCGCTTCACCGTGAACACCAGCGGTGTGACGGTCGCAGGCGGTCACGGTGATGACATTTATGTGGTCAACAGCGCCGGCGTGACGGTCGAGGAAGACGACAGTTTCATGGGCGGAACCGATCACGTGTTCACCAGCCTTTCGGAACTGAAGCTGAGTGCTTTCGTGGAAAACCTGACCTATACCGGCACTGCAGACTTCACCGGCTACGGTAATGACGAAGTCAACACCATCATCTCCGGTGCCGGCAATGACGTGTTGCTGGGCGGGGCAGGTGGCGACCGTTTCGAAGGCGGCGCCGGAATCGACATCGTCAGTTACGACGACAGCACTGAAGGCCTGAGCGCCTCTCTGAACTGGGGGCCGCAGAGCGGGATTGCGCTCTACGATGTCTACATCGATATCGAAGGCCTGCGCGGCAGCCAGTACAACGATTCTTTGCAAGGCAATTCGGACGACAACACCCTTGAGGGCGGGGCCGGCGACGACCAGATTACCGGTGGCGATGGCAATGACCATATCTACGGCGGCCTGGCATCCGGTGTGGATAAACCCGGGCAGTCCGACACTCTGTCGGGCGGCGCGGGGGATGATGTCATCGTCGGTGCCAGCAATGATCTGTTCACCTGGGCCAGTGGTGATGACGGCAACGACACCATCACGCTGGGCCGGGGCATGGCCTTTGGCGGTGAAGGCAACGATGTGCTGACCGCTACGGGCAGCAACTATGTGCTGAACGGTGATGGCGGGAATGATCTGCTGATTCTCAATCTTGCCGGCCAGTCGTACGCCGGCGGCAGCGCCTACGGCGGCCAGGGTGACGACACTTACGTGGTCAACACCAGCGGCCTGGTTACGATTCAGGATTACGGGCTGGACATCAACGACACCCTGATCCTCAACACCATCACCAACGCCAGCCAGTTGAACGTCACCCGCATCGGCGATGACGCCTACCTGCACAGCGCCAACAATGGCAGCAGCGGTGTGCCAGACAACGGCGTGAAACTGGCGGGGTGGTATGCCGGGTTCAACAACATCGAGCACCTGCAGACTGCCGACGGCCAGGTCTATGACCTGCCGGCGACTGTCGATGGCTTCGCCCTGTTTGGCTGATCGCTCAATCTGTTGATGCAGCGCAATGAAAGGGATGAATCCGCTGCTGGATTCATCCCTTTTTTCATGCCTCGCGGCGCACCTGACGCAGCGCTCGCGGAGCTGGCGCGTTTCCTGCAAGTCCCCCTCAAATCGCCATAAAACGAGCGCTCGCGGTCATCGCAGCGGCGCCGCAGGCGGCAAAAGGGTTAGCCAGACGGCCCGCATCGCTCAACAAAGCCATGCGCAGCCCGGTGACGAACGAGAGGGGAGACGATGAAGGCAGTTATTTTGGCGGGTGGCCTCGGCACGCGCATCAGTGAAGAGTCGCACCTCAAGCCCAAGCCCATGATCGAGATCGGCGGCAAGCCAATTCTCTGGCACATCATGAAGCAGTATTCCGCCCACGGAATCCACGACTTCGTGATTTGCCTGGGCTACAAGGGCTATGCGATCAAGGACTTCTTCGCCAACTACTTCCTGCACACCTCCGACGTCACGTTCGACATGCGCAACAACCGCATGGACGTGCACCAGAACTACAGCGAGCCGTGGAGCGTCACCCTGATCGACACCGGCGAGGAAACCATGACCGGTGGCCGTCTGCTGCGTGCCGGCCGCTACCTCAAGGATGAAGAAGCGTTCTGCTTCACCTACGGCGACGGCGTTTCCGACATCAACATTGCTCAACTCGTCGATTACCACAAAGCCCACGGTCGTCTGGCCACCGTCACCGCGGTGCAGCCGCCGGGACGTTACGGCGCCCTCGAGCGACAAGGTGATCAGGTACTGGGTTTCACCGAAAAACCGCGTGGTGATGGCGGCTGGATCAACGGCGGCTTTTTCGTGCTGTCGCCCAAAGTCCTGTCCTACATCGCTGGCGATGACACCACCTGGGAAGCCGAGCCGCTGGCGCGTCTGGCAGAGGATGAACAGCTGAACGCCTTCGAACACGAAGGCTTCTGGCATCCGATGGACACCCTGCGCGACAAGAACCACCTTGAAGCGCTGTGGCAGAGCGGGGAGGCCCCATGGAAGCAATGGGCCTGAGTGTGGATTTCTGGCGCGGCAAGCGTGTACTGGTCACCGGTCACACCGGTTTCAAAGGCAGTTGGCTGACCCTGTGGCTGCAAAGCCTCGGCGCGCAAGTCAGCGGTTTTTCGCTGGATCCGTCGACCGAACCGAGCCTGTATGAATTGGCGCGGGTTCATGAAGGGATCAACGATCAGCGCGGTGATCTGCGCGATCTCGGCGCGCTGCTGGAGATCATCGCCGACACCGAGCCGGAGATCGTCCTGCATCTGGCTGCGCAGCCGCTGGTGCGTGAAGGCTATCGCGATCCGCTGGGCACTTACTCCAGCAACGTCATGGGCACGCTGAACCTGCTCGAAGCGATTCGTCAGGTCGGTTGCGTGCGCGCCTGCGTGCTGGTGACCACCGACAAGGTCTACGCCAACAAGGAATGGCTGTGGCCGTACCGCGAGGACGAAGCCCTCGGCGGGCACGATCCTTACAGCAGCAGCAAGGCCTGCTGTGAACTGTTGGCGCAGTCTTATGCAGCGTCGTTTTTTCCGGCTGACAAGTACGCCGAGCATGGCCTGGCCCTGGCTACCGCGCGCGCCGGCAACGTGCTGGGCGGCGGTGACTTCGCCCCTGAACGCCTGATTCCCGACGTGCTCAAGGCCTGGACTGCAGACGAACCGGTGACCCTGCGTTATCCGCAAGCCGTGCGCCCGTGGCAACACGCGCTGGAGCCGCTGGCCGGTTACCTGCAACTGGCTGCCGGCCTCTACGAACACGGCCCGGAATACGCCGGGGCGTGGAACTTCGGCCCGGGCGAGGCGGACATGTGCAGCGTCGGCGAAGTGGTCGAGCTGCTTGCCAACCGCTGGCCGCAGGCACGTGGTTTGCGCATCGAAAAAAGCGAACTGCACGAGGCCGGTCTGTTGCGTCTGGACAGCAGCCGCGCCCGTCAGGTGCTGGGCTGGCAGCCACGCTGGACCTTGCAGCAATGCCTGACCCAGACCCTCGACTGGCATCTGGCGTGGCAGAACGGCGATGACATGCGCAACGTCACTCTCGGCCAACTGAACCTGTACCGAGGCGCGCTGTGAGCGAGTTTTCCTTGAAACAATTGCCGCTGGCCGGGTTGTTCAGCGTCCAGCACAAACGCTTTGAAGATCAGCGCGGGCATTTCGCCCGGCTGTTCTGCGAAGGCAGCCTGGGCGCATTCGGCAGCGAGTTTCATATCCGCCAGATCAACCATTCCTGCACCCGCGAGAAGGGCAGTGTGCGTGGTCTGCATTATCAGAATGCCAACGCCCCGGAAGCCAAGCTGATCACCTGCCTGCGTGGTGAAGTGTGGGATGTGGCGGTGGATCTGCGTCCTGATTCCGAAACCTTTCTGCACTGGCACGCCGAGCATCTCAAGGCCGGCGACGGTCGCAGCCTGTTGATTCCGGCCGGTTTCGCCCACGGTTTTCAGACCCTGACCGACGACGCCGAACTGCTTTACCTGCACAGCGCCGACTATGCCCCGGAGCATGAGAGCGGTTTGTCGGTGAACGATCCACGGCTGGCGATTACCTGGCCGTTGCCTGTCAATAATTTGTCAGCGCGTGATTCCAGCCATCCCGCGCTTGATCAACACTTTGCTGGAGTGCGTCTATGAACTGCCGTGGGTGCGCCGCACCGCTGAGCCTGCCGCTGATCGACCTCGGCACCTCGCCACCGTCCAATGCCTACGTGCATGCCGATCAGCTGGAGCAGGCCGAGCAATGGGTGCCGCTCAAAGTTGCCGTGTGCCAGCAGTGCTGGCTGGTGCAGACCGAGGATTACACCCGCGCCGACAGCCTGTTCGACGCCGAGTACGCCTACTTCAGTTCGTTCTCCAGCACCTGGCTGGCCCATGCCGAGCGTTATGTCGCCGAGATGGTCGAGCGCTTTGACTTGAACGCCGACAGCCGTGTGGTCGAAATCGCCGCCAACGACGGTTACCTGCTGCAGTACGTCGCTGCTCGCGGCATTGCGTGCTTGGGTGTCGAGCCGACCCGCAGCACCGCGCAAGCGGCGCGGGAAAAGGGCCTGCAGATTCGTGAAGTGTTCTTCGGTCGCGACAGCGCAGCACAGCTCAAAAGCGAAGGCTGGGGTGCCGACCTGATGGCCGCCAACAATGTGCTCGCGCATGTGCCGGACATCAATGATTTCCTCGGTGGTTTCGCCACGCTGCTCAAGCCGACCGGCGTCGCTACTTTCGAATTTCCGCAACTGCTGACACTGATGGCCGGCGCGCAGTTCGACACCCTGTATCACGAACACTATTCCTACCTGTCGCTGACCGCGGTGCAGACGCTGTGCGAGCGCAATGGTCTGGAAGTGTTCGACGTCAGTCAGTTGAGCACTCACGGCGGTTCGCTGCGGGTGTTCGTGCAACGCCAGGACGGAGAGCGTCGTGCGGTGCAGCCGGCGGTGCAGCAACAGCTGCAGGCGGAACTGGATGCCGGGGTAAAAACCCCTGAGTACTACGCGACCCTCGCGCCGGCTGCCGAACGCATCAAACATGAACTGCTGCGCTTCCTGTTGCAGGCCAAGGCCGACGGCAAGCGTGTGGTCGGTTACGGCGCGGCGGCCAAGGGCAACACCTTGCTCAACTACGCCGGGGTCAAATCCGACCTGCTGGCGTGGGTGGCCGATGCCAATCCGCACAAGCAGGGCAAGTTCCTGCCGGGCAGTCGTATCCCGATTGTCGCGCCGGCGCAGATCGACATCGAAAAACCGGACTACGTGCTGGTGCTGCCTTGGAATCTGCTGCACGAAGTCAGTCAGCAACTGGCGCAGGTGCGTCAGTGGGACGGGCGCTTCGTGATCGCCGTGCCTGAGATGAAAGTCCTGTGAAAGTTCTGGTCACCGGGGCCACGGGCTTCGTCGGTCGGCATCTGGTCGCGGCGTTGCTCGCCCGTGGCTGCGCCGTGCGCGCGGTGGCGCGCAATACAGACACGGCTGCGAGCATGCCGTGGATCAACGACGTCGAATTCGTCGCGGCGGATATTCATGCGCCGACGCTGGACATTGCGGCGCTCACCGACGGCGTCGATGTCCTCGCGCACCTGGCCTGGCCGGGGCTGCCGAACTATCGGGCGCTGTTCCATTTCGAGCACAACCTGATGGCCGACTACCGCTTTATCAAAAGCGCGGTCGAGGCGGGTGTGGCGCAAGTCCTGGTGACTGGCACCTGCTTCGAGTACGGCATGCAAAGCGGCCCGCTCGGCGAAAGCGTCGAGCCGCGGCCGAGCAATCCTTACGGTCTGGCCAAACACACGCTGCACCTGTTCTTGCAAAATCTGCAGCAGGAAAAACCGTTCACCTTGCAGTGGGCGCGCCTGTTCTATCTGCATGGTCAAGGGCAAAACCCCAACAGCCTGCTGGCGGCGCTGGACCGGGCGATCGATGCCGGGGAAACGTCGTTCAACATGTCCGGCGGAGAGCAACTGCGGGACTTTTTGCCGATCGCCAGCGCCGCGGATTACCTCGCCACGATCGTCCATCAGCGCGATTTCAACGGCGTGATCAATTGCGCCAGTGGCCAACCGGTATCGGTGCGCGCACTGGTTGAACAACGGCTGCGCGAGCGCGGTGCGGCACTGAATCTGAACCTCGGCCATTACCCTTATCCGACCCATGAACCGATGGCGTTCTGGGCCGTGACCGAGCGTTTGCAACAGCTACTGGGAGAGCTGCAATGAGGCACGAGTTGTATCGGGTCACTGACCTGCCGGTGTTGCAGAACCGCACCTTTGCCGACCCGGAGTCGGCAAAAGCCTCGGCCAGCGCCGACATGCTGCTGGTGCAGGATGAGCGCAGCGGCCTGATCTTCAACGCTGCGTTCGATGCCGACAAGCTCAGCTATGACGCCGACTATCAAAACGAGCAGGCCCATTCGGGCCAGTTCCAGAAGCACCTGAGCGACGTCGAAGGCATCATCGCCAAACACTTCAAGGGCCAGGAGCTGATCGAAGTCGGCTGCGGCAAGGGCTACTTCCTTGAGCTGCTCAAAGGCCTCGGTTATTCGATCACCGGGATTGATCCGGCCTACGAAGGCGAAAACGCCGACGTAATCAAGGCGCCGTTCACCCGAGGTCTCGGCCTGGCGGCGGACGCCATCGTGCTGCGTCATGTGCTGGAACACATTGAAGACCCGGTCAGCTTCCTGTCGGTGATCGCCGAAGCCAATCAGGGCGGGCAGATCTACATCGAAGTGCCGTGCTTCGACTGGATCCTCGAGCACAAGGCCTGGTTCGACCTGTTCTACGAGCACGTCAATTATTTCCGCCTCGATGACCTGCGCCGGATGTTCGGCACCGTGCACGAGGCCGGCCACCTGTTTGGCGGCCAATACCTGTACATCGTCGCCGACCTGTCGACATTGCGCCTGACCCCGGAGCAACCGGTGCCACGCCTGACGCTGCCGGACGGTTTCACCGCGAGCCTTGAGCGCGCGGTGCAGATCATTCAGTCCGCACCCGAGCAGGGTTCGGCGATCTGGGGCGCGTCGTCCAAAGGCGTGATCTATTCGCTGTTCCTGCAACGTGCGGGTGTCGCGGTGGATCGCGTGGTGGATATCAACCCGGCCAAGCAGGGGCGTTATCTGCCGCTGAGTGGCGCGCGGGTGTCCTCGCCGCAAGAGGCCATGGATGCCTTGCCCGAAGGCGCCCACCTGTTTGTGATGAATTCCAATTACCTCGAAGAGATCAAGCGGATGACCGGTGGACGCTACGTCTATCACGCCGTCGACAGCGCTTCGTTCCAGTGACCATTGAGACTTTGAACATGACCGACAACAGCATCAACCAAGCTTTCGAAGCCGAGTGCCGCGAGCAGATCGCCCAGCAGGGCGACGACCAGAAACTGACTGGCCTGGCCCGTGATTTCTTCAACGAATCGGCCAAACACAAGTACAGCTACCACTTCTCGTGGATGGGCCGCCCGATCATCCAGCTGCCGCAGGACATGATGGCGATGCAGGAGATCATCTGGCAGGTCAAGCCGGATCTGGTCATCGAGTGCGGCATCGCCCACGGCGGTTCGATCATCTACTACGCCTCCCTGCTGGAACTGCAAGGTCACGGCGAAGTGCTGGGCATCGACCTCGACATCCGCCCGCACAACCGTGAAGCGATCGAGAGCCACCCGATGGCGAAGCGCATCAAGATGATCGAAGGCTCGAGCATCGACCCGGCCATTGCCGCTCAGGTGCAGGCTGCGGCCAAGGGCAAGAAGGTCATTCTGGTGCTCGACTCCAACCACACCCACGACCACGTGCTCGAAGAGCTGCGCCTGTATGCGCCGCTGGTCTCGGTCGACAGCTACTGCGTGGTGATGGACACCGTGGTCGAAGACATGCCGGCCGATTTCTTCCCGGACCGTCCATGGGGCCCGGGTGACAACCCGAAAACCGCGGTGTGGAAGTACCTGGAAGAGAACCAGGACTTCGAGATCGACCAGCAGTTGCAGAACAAGCTGCTGATCACCGTGGCGCCGGACGGCTATCTGCGCCGCGTTCGTTAATTCGCAACACCCCCAAAGCGTTATCTCGGCGAGTCGCCGGTTGTGGAGAGAAGTTATGCAAGGCAAGTACAGTTCTGAACTGGCGCTACCGCTCAACGAGCTGTTGACCGTGGTGCTGATTACTCACAATCGGCCGGCGTTCCTGCGCCGGGCGGTGAAGTATTACAGCAGCTTGCCCTGCCGGATCATGGTGCTCGACTCGACGGTCGAGCGGCCTGAAGGGGATTTTTCCGCCGTCGATTATCACCATGTGCCGCAGTTCGCCTACTGGGGCATGCAGGCCAAACTGGCTTATGGTGTGGAGCAACTGACCACGCCGTACATGGTGCTGGCCGCCGATGATGACTTCATCCTGCACGATTCGCTGACCGAGTCCGTCAACTTCCTGCAGGCGAATCAGGACTACGGCATGTGCCACGGCTATTGCCTGATGTACCTGTCTCTGGCCCATGGCGTGAACTACTACCGTCGTGACAAGAAAGTCCAGGAAGACTATTCGTCCGAGCGGGCGCAGGATCGTGTCATTGATTACATGAGCCAGTACATTCCGCCGTTCTACGCGGTGACCCGTACTGACCTGATGAAAAACTGGCATTCGGCGTTACCGCCGGGTACCAATTTCCAGTGGCAGGAAATTGGTCACGTCTATTACCTGCTGGCGAGTGCCAAGGCACGCATCCTGCCGATGCCTTATGTGGTACGCGAGATCAACTACGGTGTCTCCGAGCACAATACCGATGTGTATCACTCGCTGACCTACGCCGACGGCAAATCGGTCGCCGAACGAGAAGCCTTTGCCGAGTTTCTTGCCTCCCTGCCAACGGCGATTCAAGGGCTTGATGCCGGACAGCTCAAGGCGTTTGCCCTGCAGAGTTTCGAGGCCATGGCCGACAGCTTGAAGACTGGGCGCGCGCTGACTGCAGAACTGATTTTCGAATCCACCTGGAACCAGAACCTCAGGCATCCGGATCGTCGTTTTGGCCCGTTGCAGTACGTCGAGATGCCGTTCTACAACCAGCCGTTCTTTGATCGTCTGGAGCAGTTCGAATTCATGCTGCACGCCATGCCCGCCGGCCGTATGCAACTGGAAGGACTTGAAGGCATATGGACGCGTCAGGCGCACTTGCTGCAGGCGCGCAACAACGATACCCCGGAAAGTGTGGTTGATCGCTTGTGGCAGGCGCACGACCTCAATGCTTTCAACCAGACAGTCGTCAAACGCCTTGCCGCGCATCTCAACGATATGGGTGAAGACGAAGCCGCCCAGTCGGTGCACGAATGGATTGCTCGGCTTGAAGCGCTGACGGTTGAAGATAATCAGGCAGTCTTCGAAAAAATGAAGTCCGGTCGCCTGCTGCAGTGGCTGGCCGCGCGTGAGCCGTCGGCGCAACAGGTCGAGTCGATCACTCGACATCTGTCGGCCAATGACGGGGGGCCGCAGTTCGGCATTTTCCTGCTGGATCTGGATGACCAGATCGACAAGGTGCAGGTCTCGCTCGACAGTCTGCTCGAGGGGCACTGCAAAGCGTTCAAGATTGTGGTGTTCACCACGGGCGAACCGCCGGTAGCGACCACCGCGCAAAACACCCTGCACTTCGTGCGCGTCACTCAGAGCAACTACGTCGACAAGTTGAATCAGAGTGCTCAGCAGTCAGCGTGCGACTGGCTGCTGCTGGCGCAAGCGGGCGACGAGTTCACCGCTGGCGGCTTGTTGCGGGCCAGTCTGGAACTGATGTCCGCCGAGGGTGTACGCGCTGTTGCCACCGATGAGATCCAGCGCAAGGAAAACGGGGCGCTGGTCGACGTCTTCCGCCCGGGCTTCAATCTGGATCTGCTGCAAAGCGTTCCAGCGCTGATGGCGCGTCATTGGTTGATTCGCCGCGAAGTGTTGCTCGAGGCCGGTGGTTATCAGGCCGACTTCAGCAAGGCGCTGGAACTGGATCTGTTGCTGCGCATCATCGAGCAGGGCGGCATTGGCGGCCTGGCGCACCTCGACGAGCCACTGCTGATCACCCAGGCCTCGGTACTGGAAGAGAATGCCCACGAACGTCAGGCGCTGCTGCGTCACCTGACCAATCGCGGATACAAGGCCAGGGTCACCTCGGCGACGCCCGGTACCTATCAGATTGATTACCGTCACGCCGAACAGCCGCTGGTGTCGATCATTGTGCCAGCCATCGACGACCTGCCGGCACTGCGTCGCTGCCTGGAAGGCGTGTTGCTCAGAACCCGTTACAGTCGCTATGAAGTGCTGATTGCAGCGAATCCGAATCAGTCGGCCGAGGTCAATGACTGGCTGGGCACGCTGCGTAACCCTAAAGTCAATGTGCTGCGTGCCGATCAGCCGCTTGGCGAGACGGCGCTGTACAACGCCGCCAGCGAGCAGGCGCAGGGTGAATATCTGGTGCTGTTGGCCGCTGACAGCGAAATCGTCAATCCGAACTGGATCGACTCGTTACTCAATCACGCACAGCGTCCGGAAGTGGCTATCGTCGGTGCCAAACTCGTCGATCGTGACGGCAAGATCGCCCATGCCGGCTTGATTCTTGGTCTGAACGATGGCGTGGGTTCGCCTTTCATCGGCGAAAAACACGCCGCTGAAGGTTACATGCAGCGTCTGGCGGTCGAGCAAAACTATTCGGCGGTGTCGAAGGTGTGCCTGATGATCCGCAAAGAGCTGTTCAACGCACTGGGCGGTCTGGACGAAGCGACGTTCGCCGATGGCTTCAGCGATATCGATCTGTGCCTCAAGGCCGGTGATGCGGGTTACCTCATTGTGTGGACGCCGCTGGTGCAGGTTGTGCATCCGGGCCTCTTGCCGCAAGCGCCATCAGCTTTGGCTGCATTGCGTGAGAAGTGGGGCGGCGCCTTTGCGCAGGACAGTGCCTATAACGCCAACCTGTCCCTCATCGGCAAAGGTTTTACCTTGGGTGAAAGCACGCCGGTCAACTGGGTGCAGTTACTCGCTTGAGTGCGTCGGTAAAGGAACAGGAATCAGTAAATGTTCAACGGTAAATCGGTCTTCATTCCAGCCAGCATGGGATCGCTCGGTCGCAAGTGTGTCGCACGTTCTACCGTGACGCCGTGCGCCGACATGGCCAGCTCGCGCGGCGGGGTGATGGCGTATTTCTGCAAGCCGGATACCGATCTGTACGCGGAGCTCTCGACATGATTCCTTACGGTAGACAGAACGTCGATGAGGCGGATATCGAAGCAGTGGTAGCGGTGCTGCAATCGGATGGGGTAACCCAAGGGGGGGCGATCGAAAGCTTCGAACGTGCAGATATCGATGCGGTAGTGGCGGTGCTGCAATCGGACTGGTTGACCCAGGGACCGACCATCGAACGTTTCGAGCGGGCCATGGCTGAACGCTGCCAGGCCGACTTTGCCGTGGCCGTGTGCAACGCCACGGCAGCGCTGCACATTGCCTGCCTGGCGGCGGGACTGGGCCCTGGCGATCGCTTGTGGACGACGCCGAATACCTTTCTGGCTTCGGCCAATTGCGGGCGTTACTGCGGCGCCGACATCGACTTCGTGGACATCGACCCGCTGACCTGGAACCTTGACGCCGAGGTGCTGGCCAGCAAACTCCAGGTCGCTGAGCGTGACGGCTTGCTGCCGAAGGTACTGGTCGCGGTGGCTTTTGCCGGGCAGAGCTGCGACATGCGGCGCATTGCGCAACTGGCGCAGCGTTATGGTTTTACGGTGATTGAGGATGCCTCCCACGCGGTCGGAGCCTCCTACGCGGGGCGCCCGGTGGGTTGCAGTGAGTTTGCAGCGATGACCGTGTTCAGTTTCCACCCGGTGAAAATCATCACCAGCGCCGAGGGCGGAATGGTGCTGACCAATCGAGCGGAGCTGGCCGAGCGCTTGCAACGCCTGCGTTGCCATGGCATGACCCGTGATCCGGCGCAGATGATCGGGTCAACCCACGGCCCTTGGTATTACCAGCAGGTCGAGCTTGGCTTCAATTACCGGATCACCGACCTGCAGGCGGCGTTGGGCCTGTCCCAGATGAGCCGGCTAGATGATTTCGTCAGTCGCCGTCGCGAGCTGGCGGCGCGGTACGAGCGATTGCTGGCGTACTTGCCGGTGACGTTACCCAGCACGCAGGCGGAAGCGGATTCGGCCTGGCATCTGTACGTGATCCGCCTGCAGACCGAACGAATCAGCCGTACTCATCGCCAGGTGTTCGAAGGTATGCGTGCGGCGGGTATTGGCGTGAACCTGCACTACATTCCACTGCACCTGCAGCCGTATTATCGCGACCTCGGGTTCGCCGAAGGCGACTTCCCCGAAGCCGAGCGTTATTACGCCGAGGCGATCAGCCTGCCGCTGTACCCGTTGCTCAGTGACGAGCAGCAGGATCAGGTGGTCGAGCAATTGCGCCGGCTGATTGAATAAATCCCGCTGCGGCGGTGAATGAGACTGTGTAATGCGTGATCTGAGTGAGCAGGAAAAATTCTGGCAGGGCGATTTTGGCAACCAGTACGTGGATCGCAACGTCGGGCAGCCGTTGGTGGCGGCCAACCTGGCGTTGTTCGCCAAGGCCCTGAGCCGCACCGGGCGCATCGACAGTGTGGTTGAACTGGGCACCAATGCCGGCAACAACCTGCAGGCGCTGCATCAACTGCTGCCGCACAGTGAGTTGTTCGGCGTCGAGATCAACCAAAGCGCCTGCGCTCAGGCGCGGGCACTGGGCATCGCGCAGATCTGGCAAGGCTCGCTGTTCGACTTTCCGCGCGAGCGCAGTTATGACCTGACCCTGAGCAAAGGCGTGCTGATTCATCTGGCGCCGGAGCTGCTGCCGACCGCCTATGCGCAGTTGTATGCGTTGAGCCAGCGCTACATCCTGATCGCCGAGTACTACAATCCGGCGCCGGTGGAAGTCTCCTATCGCGGCAACAGCGGCAAGCTGTTCAAGCGCGATTTCGCCGGGGAAATGCTCGACCGTTATGCCGATCTGCACTTGCTCGATTATGGCTTTGGTTATCACCGTGACCCGCAATTTCCGGTGGACGACATCACCTGGTTCCTGCTGGAAAAACGTCCTTGAACAGCGTTGCAATCATCCCGGCCCGTGGCGGAAGCAAGCGCATCCCGCGCAAGAATCTGCTGGCGTTCGACGGCGTGCCGATGATCGTTCGCTCGATCCGTACGGCGCTCGACAGTGGCCTGTTCGAACAGGTCGTGGTCAGTACCGATGACGCCGACATTGCCGAGCTGGCGCTGGCCCACGGTGCGCAAGTGCCGTTCCTGCGCCCGGCCGAACTGGCAGACGATTTCACCGGCACCGCTGCGGTGATCGAGCATGCCTTGCAGCAACTGCCGGCCTTCGATTACGCCTGCTGCGTGTACGCCACGGCGCCGTTGTTGCAGGCGCGATTTCTGCGGCAAGGATTTGAGCTGCTGCAGCAGCACCCGGACAAAGCCTTTGCGTTCTCCGTGTGCAGCTTTGGTTTCCCCGTGCAGCGAGCGCTGACGGTGGACGGGCAGGGCGCATTGACTGCGTTGTATCCGGAATTTCGCAACACCCGCTCGCAGGATCTGCCTGAAGCTTTTCAGGACGCCGGCCAGTTCTACTGGGGCCGTAGCGAGGCGTGGTTGCGCGGCGAGGTGTTGTATTCAAGCGCCAGCCTGCCGGTAATTGTGCCGCGGCATCTGGTGCAGGACATCGATACGCTGGAAGACTGGAAGCGCGCCGAGTACCTGTACGCCGCGCTCAAGGCCGGCGGAGAGCTGCAATGAGAGTGCTGATCCGCGCTGACGCTTCGCCAGCCATCGGCAGTGGCCACATTGCCCGCTGCCTGACGCTGGCGCGAGTGCTGCGCAAGCAGGGCAGTCATGTCGCGTTTGCCTGCCGGCGGTTGCCAGGGCATCGGCTCGATGCCTTGGCTGCCGAAGGTTTCGAGACCTTCGCCTTGCCGGACGTCTACCCCGACGAAGACCCGCAGCAAGCCATCGAATCGATGCTGCCGTGGCAGGCGGATATCGAGGCGCTGGATGCCTTGCTGGCAGGTCACGCCGCATTCGACTGGATCATTGCCGACCACTACGGTCTCGATCATCAGTGGCAGACCGCCGCCCGGCGTTGGGCGCCTCGGATCGCGGCGGTGGACGATCTCGCCACCCGCCGTTACAGCGTTGATCTGCTGCTCAATCAGAACCTGTCCGGTCTCAGCGAAAACTATGCGCCGTTGCTGCCCGCCGATTGCCGCACCTTGCTCGGCCCGCGCTACGCCATGCTGCGCGAAGAGTTCGTCTGCCCGGCCATTGCGATCAAACCCAAGGCGCGGCGGGTGCTGGTGAATTTCGGTGGTTTCGACGCGGCGATGCAGACTCATCACGCGATGTTGGCACTGAAGGATTTTACTGAGCTGGAAGTGGATTTCGTCGCCGGTGCAGACAATCCTGCGTGGGCGCAAATGCAGGCACTGGCCGCAACACGGCCGCATTGGCGCCTGCACAGTTTCGTCAGCGATTTCCAGCAACGCATGACCGCGGCCGATCTGTTTATCGGCGCCGGTGGCGGCACCAGTTGGGAGCGTGCAGCCCTCGGCCTGCCGACGATCTGCATCGCGGTATCGAACAACCAGCAAGCCAACGGCGAAGTCATGGCCGCGGCGGGGGCGCATGTGTTCATGGGCGCCCGCGAGCAGGTCAGCGTCGAACAACTGCGCGACGCCATCGGTTTTGTCGTCGACAATTTCTATCTGCGCCAGAGTCTGGCCGAGCGTTCACGGCAGCTGGTCGATGGGCGCGGTGCGTTGCGCGTGGCGGCGGCGCTGGCCGGTGCAGTGCTCACGCTGCGCCCGGCGACCCTCGATGATGCGCAGTTGCTGTTCGACGGGCGCAATGCCGAGGCTGTGCGGCGCTGGTCACTGGACACGGCTGCAATCGAATGGCCGCAGCACCTGAACTGGCTCAATGCGAGCCTACGCAACCCGCAGCGCCTGCTGTTGATTGCCGAGGCCGATGACGGCGCGGTCGGCGTCTTGCGTTATGACTTGCGCGGCTTTGAGGCTGAAGTGTCGCTTTATCTGCTGGAAGACCGGCTGGGTCTCGGCTGGGGCAGGGCGCTGCTGGCGCGAGGTGAGGCGTTCGTCCGCGAGCACTGGCCGCAGATGACCGCCATCACCGCTCAGGTCCTGCCGGGCAATCGCCCCTCTTTGAATGTGTTTCGTGACGCCGGATTCACTCAGAGTGCCTGCGCGTTCACCAAGGTTTTGAAGGATCACCGCGATGAGTAGTTTCAAGATTGGCGAGCGTCTGATCGGTGCCGATGCGCCACCGTTCATCATTGCCGAGATGAGTGGCAACCATAACCAGTCACTCGATGTCGCCCTGCAAATCGTCGAGGCCGCCGCCAAGGCAGGCGCGCATGCCTTGAAGTTGCAGACTTACACTGCGCAGACCATGACCCTGGATCTGGCCGAGGGTGAGTTTTTCATCAAGGATCCGAATAGCCTGTGGGCCGGCACTTCGCTGTACGACCTGTACGAGAAGGCCCACACCCCGTGGCAGTGGCACGCGCCGATTTTTGCCCGGGCCAAAGCGTTGGGCATGCTCGCGTTCTCGACGCCGTTCGATGACACAGCGGTGGACTTTCTCGAAAGCCTCGATGTGCCGGCTTACAAGATCGCCAGTTTCGAAAACACCGATCTGCCATTGATCCGCCGTGTGGCCGCGACTGGCAAACCGCTGATCATCTCCACCGGCATGGCCAGCATCGCCGAGCTCGACGAAACCGTGCGCGCCGCCCGTGAGGCGGGGTGCAAGGACCTGGTGCTGCTCAAATGCACCAGCACCTACCCGGCGACCCCGCTCAACAGCAATGTGCGCACGATCCCGCATCTGCGTGAACTGTTCGGTTGCGAGGTCGGGCTGTCCGATCACTCCATGGGCGTTGGCGTGTCCGTGGCCGCCGTGGCATTTGGGGCGACGGTGGTGGAGAAGCACTTCACTCTCGACCGTTCGGCAGGTGGGGTCGATGCCAGTTTCTCGCTGGAGCCGGCGGAACTGGCCAGCCTGGTGGTGGAAACCGAACGTGCCTGGCAGGCCATGGGCCAGGTGCATTATGGCGTCACCGAGGCCGAGCGCAAGTCGCTGGTCTATCGCCGTTCGCTGTACGTCACTGCCGACATGGCGGCCGGTGAAGCCTTTTCCGGGGACAATCTGCGCGCCATTCGCCCTGGTCTCGGTCTGCCGCCCAAGCACACCGATGCCGTCCTCGGTCGCCGCGCTCGCCAGGCGATCAAACGTGGCACGCCGCTGGACTGGTCGTTGGTCGAATAACCCGATCTGCACCCGATTCGGCAAAATAGCGTGACCTGCGAGTCATAACGCGCATCTTCACTGTATTGTATTGACCGGGGAGATGGCGCCTGGCCGTGTAATCGGTTCCAGTGATAGCCCTTTGCGCTCCCCGTGGCTGCCCTTTGTGGCGGCCGTTTTCTGTTTGTCGGCGCCCCTCGAATCCTTGCGAGCGGTGGTTTTGGGCTGTTTTTTATTGGGAAGCCGTAATGATTGGCATAAAAAGCATTGCGAGCTACGTTCCTGTAGCCGGCGTGGACAATTACGCACAAGGTGCAAAATTCGAGAAGGATGAAGAGTTCATCCTCGGTAAAATCGGCTCTGCCTTCCTGCCGCGCAAAGACGCTGAGCAGGAAACCTCCGATCTGTGCGTGGAAGCGGCCAATGCGCTGTTTGCCAGCAACCCTGAACTGAAGCGTGAATCGATCGACGCACTGATCGTCGTCACCCAGAACGGTGACGAAGAAGGTCTGCCGCACACCGCTGCCATCGTCCAGGACAAGCTCGGTCTGCCGACTCATGTCGCGGCGTTCGATATTTCCCTGGGCTGCTCCGGTTACGTCTACGGCATCTACGCGATCAAGGGCTTCATGGAAGCCGCCGGCCTGAAGAACGGCCTGCTGATCACCGCTGACCCGTATTCGAAAATCGTCGACCCGGAAGACCGCAACACCACCATGCTGTTCGGCGATGCCGCCACGGCGACCTGGATGGGTGAAGACCCGGCCTGGGCGCTGGGCAAGGCCAAGTTCGGCACCGACGGATCCGGCGCGCCACACCTGAAAGTCACTGATGGCGTGTTCTTCATGAACGGCCGTCAGGTGTTCAACTTCGCATTGCTCAAAGTCCCGGCGCACTTGCACGAACTGCTCGACGACTCCGGCCTCAAGGCTGACGACATCGACGCCTTCTGCATTCACCAGGGCAGTGCGGCGATCGTCGATGCGGTGGCGCGGCGTTTCGAAGGCGAGCCGGAGAAGTTCATCAAGGACATGGTCGAGACCGGCAACACGGTGTCGTCGAGCATCCCGCTGCTGCTGGAAAAACACGTACTCGATTCCGACTGGCAGCGCATTGCCCTGAGCGGGTTCGGCGTTGGTCTGTCGTGGGGCTCGGCGATCATCTATCGTCCTTGAGTCGGTCAAAAACGGCGGATACAAAAATAGCGTTCAAGGTTACCCTTGAGCGCTATTTTTTTGCCCGAACGAAACGCGAGGCGTCATGAGCGAGTTTTTCCAACCCAACGCCCAGGTCATCCAGCAACGCTGGCCGGCGTTGTTCGAGCGGTTGATGGCGGAAGATACCTCGGTCGTTCATGCCGAGCTGGTGCAGGGATTGGGCTCGACGCTCAGCGTCAATGGCATTCAACTGACCAGTCGCCACGACCGCGTCCACGAAGCCCGACTCCAGGCCGCCAGCCTGGCGCAAAAACCACAGTTGCATGTCTATGGCACAGGCCTCGGTGATCTGCCAACGGTGCTGCTGGAGCGTGCTGGCCTTGAGCAGTTGTACGTGCATGTCCTCAATGGCGCGTTGTTCGCGCTGGTGCTGCAACTGCTCGATCAACGGCAATGGCTGGAAGATCCGCGCGTGCAGCTGTTCTATGCCGGTGATCTGTCAGACATCTGCACACCGTTTTTCGCCTTGCCGGCCGAGATGCTGCTGGCTGATGACTTCAACGCGAAGATCCGCGATCGGCTGGTCAGCGAAGTGCACCTGAGCTTCAACAATCGTGAATTCGATCCACATTTGCCGTTCATTCAGCAGCGTCTGCAGGACTGTTTGCCGGTGTTGCTGGGCGATGATGATGTGGCGCAATTGTTCGGGACTGCCCTTGGCCGGGAGATTTATGTGATCGGCACGGGCCCGACACTGGAGCAGCATTACGAGCGACTGGCAGTAATTCGCGAGAAAGCCGGACGTGCGCTGTTCATTTGTGTCGATACCGCTTACCGGCCGTTGCGCGAGCACGGCATCGTTCCGGACTTGGTGGTGAGTATCGATCAGCGTATTGGCTTTCAGCATTTGCCGGTCGAAGCCTCCGATGGAATCCCGCTGGTATACCTGCCGATGAGCGACCCTGTTTTGCTGCGTGCCTGGAAGGGCAAGCGTTACGGCGGTTACTCGGCCAGCCCTGTGTATGCCGCGTTGCGTGAGCAATATCCCCGGGCTTTGTTGCACGTGGGCGGCAGCGTTATTCATCCGGCGGTAGACCTGGCAGTGCACATGGGCGCTGCGCGCATCACCTTGTTCGGTGCCGACTTCGCGTTCCCGATGAACAAGACTCACGCCGGCTGGGAGGATGGTGATCTCGGGCCATCGGTGAGCGAGGCGCGACACTGGGTTCGCGACGGATTCGGCCAACGGGTCAGTACGCAGCTGAACTTCCGCGGTTATCTGTGTGTACTGGAGCGCTACATCGCCGCGCATCCGCACGTGCAATTTTTCAACAGCAGCCGGGCGGGCGCAATGATCGCCGGGACGCAGTTCAATCAGGAGTTCGTGCAATGACGGCGATTGAAAAATGCTTCGACGAATGCCGTCAGTGCGCCGGGCTGTTTCGTCTGGGGCGTGATGTCGAGGCGGCGCTGGATATGGTCGAGGTGATCGAGAGCGCGCAACAGTTGCTGATGGCTGCGCCTGCGCCGATTCAGCAGGAGTGGGCCTTTGTACTCACGCACATGCTCGATTGTCAGGAACGTCAGGATTGGTTGGGGCTGGCTGACTGGATGGAGTACGAGCTGATTGAAGTGTTGCAAAAAGCACGATCGGCAAAGTGAGCGACCGCACTGGCCCGCGGCTTTACGCGCGGGTCGGTTTTATGGCGTCATTTTTTCGCAGGTGGGAGGGCGCTAAGCCCTTGTTTTCTCGGGGGTGGCAGGGTGATGGCAAAATTTTTTCAAAAAGCCCTCAAGCAACCTGCCAACCCGACGATAACTATTACGAAGGTTCTCTAGGCCATTCCAGGCGGTTGCCAGGGCCGGAAGCCGCAGTACCCAACCAACGAGGAATTCGTCATGGCTTTAACAGTAAACACCAACACCACGTCGCTGAACGTTCAAAAGAACCTGAACCGTGCTTCCGACGCTCTGTCGACTTCGATGCAGCGCCTGTCTTCCGGCCTGAAAATCAACAGCGCAAAAGACGACGCTGCTGGCCTGCAGATCTCGAACCGTATGTCTTCGCAGATCCGTGGTAACACCCAAGCCATCCAGAACGCCAACGACGGTATCTCCGTTGCCCAGACCGCTGAAGGCGCTCTGCAAGCCACTACCGACATTCTGCAGCGTATGCGTGAACTGGCTGTTAAAGCACGTAACGGCACCAACGGCACTGCTGACCAGACCGCTACCAACGCTGAATTCGCTCAGATGTCTGACGAAATCACCCGTATCTCGGCTTCGACCAACCTGAACGGCAAAAACCTGCTGGACGGTTCGGCTGGTACTGTGACCCTGCAAGTTGGCGCAAACACCGGTTCGGCTAACCACATCGACCTGGTACTGAGCTCCAAGTTCGACGCCGTCAGCCTGTCGGTTGGTAGCGGTACTCTGTCCCTGACCGGTGCTACCGTAACTGGCGCTTCGCAGAACATCGACAACGCAATCACTGCAATCGACGCTGCTATCGCTGCAATCGGTGCAACTCGTGCCAGCCTGGGTGCTTCGCAAAACCGTCTGACCAGCACCATCCAGAACTTGCAGAACATCACCGAGAACACCACTGCTGCACAAGGTCGCGTACAAGATACCGACTTCGCCGCAGAGACTGCTAACCTGACCAAGCAGCAAACCCTGCAACAGGCTTCGACCTCTGTTCTGGCTCAAGCCAACCAACTGCCTTCCGCTGTACTGAAGCTGCTTCAGTAATTTCGGAATGAGTTTGAGCGGGAGGGTGCGCTGGTCGCGCTCTCTCGCTTTTTTACGTTAGGAGGTGATGAGCATGGACATGAGCGTAAAGCTTAACGTGTCTTATCCGGCTCCCAAGCCAGCGACGCCTGTTGCTGATAAGCCGTCGGAGACGCCAAAGGCTGCACCGGCCGACGCACCGGTCGCTGACAGGAAAAGTCAGCAAACGGATGACGCCAAGTTGAAACTGGCCGTGCAAGAGATCGAGAAGTTCGTTCAATCGATCAAGCGTAACCTGGAGTTCTCGATCGACGAGCACTCCGGCAAGGTCATCGTCAAGGTGATCGCAAGCGAGACGGGTGAGGTCGTACGCCAGATCCCCTCCGCAGAAGCACTCAAGCTCGCAGACAGCCTCGCCAACGCAAGCCATGTGTTGTTCGACGCCAAAGTCTGATAGCTGGCATGAATAGTGTTTGTCTTTCTTGAATGACGCCTGGATGGGTCAAAAGTCTGGCAACAATCTGAAGGGAGATGCACATGGCAAGTCCAATTCTACCGGGTTCCGGACTGGGTTCCGGCCTGGACATCGGCGCGATCGTGACCGCGCTGGTCAACGCCGACAAGTCGCCGAAGCAGACGCAGATCGATTCCGCGACCAAAACCAATACCCTGAAGATTTCCGGTGTCGGCACGTTGAAGAGTGCGCTGACCGCGTACCAGACGGCGATGACCAACCTGGGCAGCAAGACCAACCCGGCATTTGCCGGCTTCACAGCGACCTCGAGCAACACAGCGATTCTCGGCGCCACTTCCGATAACACCGCGGTGTCGGGGACTTACAACGTTGTTGTCAACCAATTGGCCACTGGCTCGAAAGTCGCCAGCGCTTCTTTCGCCGGCGGTGCTGCCAGTGCCATTCCGAGTGGTACCCTGAAAATCAGTCAGAATGGCACTGATTACAATGTCACGATCCCGGCCAATGCAACCTTGCAAAGCACCCGTGACGCGATCAACACGGCTCAGGGCGCTAATGGCATTTCTGCCAACATCGTGACCGACAGCAGCGGTGCTTCACGCCTGGTGATCAGCTCGAACAAGACGGGCGCCGGTACCGACCTCTCTGTCAGCGGGATTGCCGGTCTGGAGATCGACGGTACTCAGCCGATGGGTACCAATCCGGCGGCAGGCGCCTCTGGCAACGTCAATGGCCCTGCGCAAGATGCCAAGGTGACCATCGACGGCCTGCAGGTTTCCAGCAAGAGCAATACGGTCAGTGGTGCAATCAGCGGCCTGACCCTGAATCTGACCACTGTCAGCCCTGTCGTTGGTGGCGTTGCCACGCCGACCGTTGTCAGCGTCGATACCAACACCAAAGGGCTGCAGGCCTCGGTTCAGGCGTTTGTTGACGCCTACAACACCCTGAAGACTACCATCGACACGCTTTCCAAGGCTACGCCTGATGAGGACGGCAAACTGACAGTGCAGGCGGCGTTTACCGGTGACTCGCTGCCGCGCTCGCTGATCGCCGACATCCGTGGCCAGTTGACTGCTCCTGGTGCTGGTGCAAATGGTGCTTTGTCCTACCTGTCGGAGATCGGTGTGATGACCGACCGTCTCACCGGTAACCTGACGTTTGATACTGCGGCGTTCACCAAAACCATGAGTCAGCCTGGCAAGGCTGGTCAGGTTCAGCAGATGTTCACCGGGACCAACGACACCAATGGTCTGCTGGCGCGCATGAGCAAGGCAGTGGACCCGTATCTGAAAGCTTCTCCTGATGGTAAAACCACCACGGGTCTGCTTGATCAGCGCATGACCATTCTGAACAACAACACGCGCAACCTTACTTCCCAGCAATTGGCGCTGGATCTGCGTGTGGCCAACTTGACCAAGACGTTGACTGCGAAATACAACGCCATGGATTTGCTGGTAGGGCAGATGAAGGCGACTGCGAGCAACATCACGTCGTTCTTCAGCTCGCTGAACGCTCAGCAATCCGCGAAGTAACCTGCAAGAACGACAAAAACCCGGCTACGCTTTATCGGCGTGCGCCGGGTTTTTGTCTTTTGATCTAAAGTTCTGTGATTCGTTGGCGATACACTGGTTATACGAGTCATTGTGGCAATGAGGTAGAACATGAACCCAATGTTAGCCCTTCGGCAATATCAGAAAGTCGGTGCGCACGCCCAGACCTCCGAGGCGAGCCCGCACCGTCTGGTGCAAATGCTGATGGAAGGCGGGCTGGCCCGCATCGCTCAGGCCAAGGGTGCCATCGAGCGCAAGGATATTCCTGGCAAGTGCACCTCGATCAGCAAGGCCATTGGCATTGTCAGCGGGCTGCGCGAAGGTCTGGATCTGGAAAAGTGTGCCGATGAACTGGCCGATCTGGACGGGCTGTACATCTACATGATGAAGCGTCTCGCCGAGGCCAACATCAACAGCGATCCGCGCATTCTCGATGAGGTTGCCGGCTTGCTGAGCACGGTAAAAGAAGGCTGGGATGCCATCGCCCCCGAGCCTGCTCCGCAGTTTTGAAGGAGAGCACCATGAGTCTTGTATTGCAGCGAATCGCCGATACCCGTGAAGCCTTGGTCAGTGCGCTGGCCGAACGCAACTGGGAAGCCATTGGCGAGCTGGATCTGGCTTGCCGTTCCTGCATGGAAGACGTCATGGTCGAGGCCTCGCTGGACGAGGAGGCCTTGCGCAGTAACCTTGAGGAGTTGCTCCATGTCTACAAGGAGCTGCTTGAGGCAGCCATGGGTGAGCGCCAGGCGATAGCCAACGAGATGTCGCAGATCACCCAAGCGCAAAAGGCGGCAAAGGTTTACCATCTGTTTGGTTAATTAACCCCCAGTTAATCCAGACATGTGCGCCATAAATTTGACTGTGCACGGTTTTTTGACTTAACTAGTGGCTGATTTCAGATTTCAGGCGTCTACAGGCACAAGGTGTCCTGCAAGCGTCTCGCTTGCCCCATTTTTCGGGCATTGAGTTGACTAGGGAAGTTGCTATTGCATGTGGCGTGAAACCAAAATTCTGCTGATCGATGACGATAGCGTCCGCCGCCGCGACCTGGCGGTGATTTTAAATTTTCTCGGCGAAGAAAATTTACCCTGCGGCAGCCATGACTGGCAGCAGGCTGTCGGCTCTTTGTCATCGAGTCGTGAGGTCATCTGTGTACTGATCGGGACGGTAAATGCTCCGGGTGCACTTTTGGGCTTGTTAAAGACACTCTCGACATGGGATGAGTTCCTTCCGGTTTTGCTGATGGGCGATAATTCTTCCGTCGACCTGCCGGAAGACCAGCGCCGCCGCGTGCTTTCGACCCTGGAAATGCCGCCCAGCTACAGCAAACTGCTCGACTCCCTGCACCGTGCCCAGGTCTATCGCGAGATGTACGACCAGGCCCGCGAGCGCGGCCGTCATCGCGAACCCAATCTGTTCCGTAGCCTTGTCGGCACCAGCCGGGCGATTCAGCACGTCCGTCAGATGATGCAGCAAGTGGCTGATACCGACGCCAGCGTGCTGATCCTCGGCGAGTCCGGCACCGGCAAGGAAGTGGTTGCGCGCAATCTGCATTACCACTCCAAGCGTCGCGACGCGCCGTTCGTGCCAGTCAACTGCGGGGCGATCCCGGCAGAGCTGCTGGAAAGCGAACTGTTCGGCCACGAGAAGGGCGCCTTCACCGGCGCGATCACCAGCCGTGCCGGACGTTTCGAACTGGCCAACGGCGGTACGCTGTTCCTCGATGAAATCGGCGACATGCCGCTGCCGATGCAGGTCAAGTTGCTGCGCGTCCTGCAGGAGCGCACTTTCGAGCGCGTGGGCAGCAACAAGACCCAGAGCGTCGACGTGCGCATCATTGCCGCGACCCACAAGAATCTCGAAAGCATGATCGAGATCGGCACCTTCCGCGAAGACCTCTACTATCGCCTGAACGTGTTCCCGATCGAAATGGCGCCACTGCGTGAGCGCGTCGAAGACATCCCGCTGCTGATGAACGAACTGATCTCGCGCATGGAGCACGAAAAGCGCGGTTCGATCCGTTTCAACTCGGCAGCGATCATGTCGCTGTGTCGTCACGGCTGGCCGGGCAACGTCCGCGAGCTGGCCAACCTGGTGGAGCGCATGGCGATCATGCACCCGTACGGGGTGATCGGCGTGGTCGAGTTGCCGAAGAAATTCCGCTACGTCGACGACGAAGACGAGCAGATGGTCGACAGCCTGCGCAGCGATCTCGAAGAGCGCGTGGCGATCAACGGTCATACGCCGGACTTCACCGCCAATGCGATGCTGCCGCCGGAAGGCCTGGACCTGAAGGACTACCTCGGTGGTCTTGAGCAGGGTCTGATCCAGCAGGCGCTGGACGATGCCAATGGCATTGTGGCGCGTGCTGCCGAGCGCCTGCGCATTCGTCGCACTACGCTGGTGGAGAAGATGCGCAAATACGGCATGAGCCGGCGCGAAGGAGACGAACAGGCGGATGATTGACGCCTGTTTTTCAACACCTTCATTTATAAGCAGTTTTTTTTAGGCACGGGTATTGCTACATCCCTCGCAACGTTCCGTTTAACTGACGGTCAGCCAAGCGAGAGAACACAATGCCCCACGCCCAGATGTCATCTGCCTCCCATGCCGAGGGGCAACCGTCGTCCGTAGAGCAGGCGAGCCGTCAGGGTCTTGAGCACGCGTTCGCGCTGTTCAATCAGATGTCCAGTCAACTGACCGACTCCTACAGCATGCTTGAAGCCCGGGTTACCGAGCTCAAGGGCGAGCTGGCCGTGGTCAGTGCCCAGCGAATGCAGGAGCTGGCCGAAAAAGAGCGTTTGGCCAATCGTCTGCAAAACCTTCTTGATCTGTTGCCCGGTGGCGTCATCGTGATCGACGGCCACGGCATGGTGCGCGAAGCCAATCCCGCAGCGATCGACCTGTTGGGGCTGCCGCTGGAGGGCGAGTTGTGGCGCCACGTCATCGCCCGTTGCTTCGCCCCGCGTGAAGACGACGGTCATGAAATCTCGCTGAAAAACGGTCGACGCCTGTCGATCGCCACCCGCTCGCTGGATGCCGAACCGGGCCAGTTGGTGTTGCTCAACGACCTGACAGAAACCCGCCATCTTCAAGATCAACTGGCGCGCCATGAGCGTCTGTCGTCGCTGGGACGCATGGTCGCCTCGCTGGCCCATCAGATCCGCACGCCGTTATCTGCCGCGTTGCTCTACGCCAGTCATTTGACTGAGCAGGAATTGCCTGTCGCCACCCAGCAGCGTTTCGCCGGCCGTCTCAAAGAGCGCCTGCATGAGCTGGAGCATCAGGTGCGCGACATGCTGGTGTTCGCCCGTGGCGAGTTGCCGCTGACCGACCGTATCACCCCGAATGCCTTGATGCAGTCGCTGCAAGCGGCGGCGCTGACCCATGTGCAGGATCTGCCAATCCGCTGGCAGTGCGACAGCCATGCCGGCGAACTGCTGTGCAACCGCGACACCCTGGTCGGGGCGATTCTCAATTTGATCGAAAACGCGATTCAGGCCAGCGATGGCAACGTGCGCCTGAAGGTGCATTGCTACACCCGCGACAACAGCCTGCGCCTGTGCGTCAGCGACAGCGGCAGCGGCATCGAGCCGCTGGTGCTTGAGCGCCTTGGCGAACCGTTTTTCACCACCAAAGTCACCGGCACCGGGCTGGGTCTGACCGTGGTCAAGGCAGTGGCCCGGGCACATCAGGGAGAATTGCAGTTGCGCTCGCGGGTCGGGCGCGGCACGTGCGCGCAGGTGATCCTGCCGCTGTTTTCCGCTGTACACGGAGCTGAGTAAACGTCATGGGCATCAAGGTTTTGCTGGTCGAGGATGACCGCTCGTTGCGCGAAGCGCTGGCCGATACGCTGTTGCTGGCAGGCCACGACTACCATGCAGTCGGCAGCGCCGAAGAGGCGTTGCAGGCGGTCGAGCGCGAAGCGTTCAGTCTGGTGGTCAGCGACGTCAACATGCCCGGCATGGATGGCCATCAACTGCTCGGTTTGCTGCGTGCCCGGCAGCCGCAATTGCCGGTGCTGCTGATGACTGCACACGGCGCGGTCGAGCGTGCGGTGGATGCGATGCGCCAGGGTGCGGCGGATTATCTGGTCAAACCGTTCGAGCCCAAGGCTCTACTGGACCTGGTGTCGCGGCATGCCTTGGGCAGCATCAGCATTACTGACTGTGAAGGTCCGGTGGCGGTCGAGCCGGCCAGCGCGCAGTTGCTCGAACTGGCGGCGCGGGTGGCACGCAGTGATTCCACGGTGCTGATCTCCGGCGAGTCCGGCACCGGCAAGGAAGTGTTGGCGCGTTACATCCACCAGCATTCCCATCGTGCCAATCAGCCGTTCATTGCGATCAACTGCGCGGCGATTCCCGACAACATGCTCGAGGCCACGCTGTTCGGCCACGAGAAAGGCTCGTTCACCGGCGCCATCGCGGCGCAGGCCGGCAAGTTCGAACAGGCCGATGGCGGCACCATTCTGCTCGACGAAATTTCCGAAATGCCCCTGGGCCTGCAAGCCAAGTTGCTGCGGGTGCTGCAGGAGCGTGAAGTCGAGCGCGTCGGCGCGCGCAAGCCGATCACCCTGGACATTCGCGTGGTCGCCACCACTAACCGTGATCTGGCCGGCGAAGTGGCGGCGGGGCGTTTCCGTGAAGACCTTTTTTACCGTCTGTCGGTTTTCCCCCTGGCCTGGCGTCCACTTCGCGAGCGCACTGCCGATATCTTGCCGCTGGCCGAGCGGTTGCTGAACAAACACGTCAATAAAATGAAGCACGCGGCGGCGAAACTATCGCCGCAAGCCCAAGCTTGCCTGACCGGTTACCCATGGCCGGGCAATGTGCGTGAGCTGGATAACGCGATTCAACGGGCGCTGATTCTGCAGCAGGGTGGTTTGATCCAGCCGCAGGATTTCTGTCTGACCGGCGCAGTGACTTACACCGCTGCGCCGGTCGTTGCGCCGCTGCAGCCGTTGGTACGCGAGATCGAAGTCGAGGCCGAATCCGCCGGCGCGCTGGGCGATGACCTGCGGCGTCGTGAGTTTCAGATGATCATCGACACCCTGCGCACCGAACGTGGTCGGCGCAAGGAAGCCGCGGAAAAGCTCGGCATCAGCCCGCGTACCCTGCGCTACAAGCTGGCGCAGATGCGCGATGCCGGGATGGACGTCGAAGGCTATCTGTTTGCCACCTGAAACTCGCCGCAAGTCACTTGTGGGAGCGAGCTTGCTCGCGAAAGCGCAGGGCCAGTGGCGAAAATGTCGACTGACTCTCCCTCTTCGCGAGCAAGCCCGCTCCCGCAGTGATTTCGCGGTGCCTGCACCTGACGCGGTGCCTTGATGGGCTTTTATAGAATAAGTCCGCCGAGCTGGCACCCTTGTTGCTAACACCTGTGTACCCGCCGAGTGAGTGTCAAAAAATTGCGGGCCGCCCAAGAGAGTAGACCATGAGCCAAGGTATTGAATTTAATCGGTTGATGATGGACATGAAGGCCATGAAAATGGACGCCATGGCCACGCCGAAATCGACTGCCGCCGTCCCTGAACTGGCAGGCAGCAGCTTTTCCGACATGCTCGGTCAGGCCATCAAAAAAGTCAGCGATACCCAGCAGGCGTCGACTCAGTTGGCCAACGCATTTGAAATCGGCAAGAGCGGCGTCGATCTGACGGACGTGATGGTCGCCTCGCAAAAAGCCAGCGTGTCGTTCCAGGCTCTGACCCAGGTGCGCAACAAACTGGTTCAGGCTTATCAAGACATCATGCAGATGCCGGTTTAAGGACGAGATTGAGTCATGGCAGAAGCAGTCGCCGATAACGTTCCGGCCAAGGCCACCCCGATAGACGGCAAACCGCCGCTGTTCGGCCTGTCCTTCCTGGAAAACCTCTCCGAGATGACCATGCTGCGTCAGGTGGGCCTGTTGGTCGGCCTGGCTGCGAGCGTGGCGATTGGCTTTGCCGTGGTGCTGTGGTCGCAGCAGCCGGATTACCGTCCGTTGTACGGCAGCCTTGCCGGCATGGACGCCAAGCAGGTCATGGATACCCTGGCCTCCGCCGACATTCCCTACACCGTCGAGCCGAACTCCGGCGCCTTGCTGGTCAAGGCCGATGACCTGTCCCGTGCGCGCCTCAAGCTCGCGGCCGCTGGTGTCACTCCCAGCGACGGCAACATCGGTTTCGAAATCCTCGACAAGGAACAGGGTCTGGGCACCAGCCAGTTCATGGAAGCGACCCGCTACCGTCGTGGTCTGGAAGGCGAACTGGCGCGCACCATCTCCAGCCTGAACAACGTCAAGGGTGCCCGCGTGCACCTGGCGATTCCGAAAAGTTCGGTGTTCGTGCGTGATGAACGCAAGCCAAGCGCTTCGGTACTGGTCGAGCTGTACTCTGGGCGTTCGCTGGAGCCGGGTCAGGTGGTCGCGATCATCAATCTGGTGGCGACCTCCGTGCCTGAACTGAGCAAATCGCAGATCACCGTCGTCGATCAGAAGGGCAACCTGCTCTCCGATCAGGCGGAGAACTCCGAAATGACCATGGCCGGCAAGCAGTTCGATTACAGCCGCCGCATGGAAAGCATGCTCACCCAGCGCGTACACAACATTCTGCAGCCGGTACTGGGCAACGATCGCTACAAGGCTGAAGTCTCGGCCGACGTCGATTTCAGTGCCGTCGAATCCACCGCCGAGCAGTTCAACCCGGACCAACCGGCGTTGCGCAGCGAGCAGTCGGTCAATGAACAACGCACCGCCAGCAATGGCCCGCAAGGTGTGCCGGGTGCCCTGAGCAACCAGCCACCGGCGCCAGCCTCGGCACCGCAAACCACCGGTGGCGCTGCAGCGCCGGCCGGCATGATTCAACCCGGCCAGCCACTGGTGGATGCCAACGGTCAGCAGATCATGGACCCGGCCACCGGCCAGCCGATGCTCGCGCCGTACCCGGCAGACAAGCGTCAACAATCCACCAAGAACTTCGAGCTCGACCGTTCCATCAGCCACACCAAACAGCAGCAGGGTCGCCTGAATCGGCTGTCGGTGTCGGTGGTGGTCGACGATCAGGTCAAGGTCAACGCGGCCAACGGTGAAACCACCCGTGCGCCGTGGAGCGCCGATGAACTGGCGCGCTTCACCCGTCTGGTGCAGGACGCGGTCGGCTTCGATGCCAGCCGTGGCGACAGCGTCAGCGTGATCAACATGCCGTTCTCCGCCGAGCGCGGTGAAGTGATTGCCGATATTCCGTTCTACTCCCAGCCATGGTTCTGGGACATCGTCAAACAAGTGCTGGGTGTGTTGTTCATCCTGGTGCTGGTGTTTGGTGTGCTGCGTCCGGTGTTGAACAACATCACCGGCGGCGGCAAAGGCAAGGAGCTGGCCGGTCTGGGCAGCGACGTGGAACTCGGTGGCATGGGCGGCCTGGACGGCGACCTGGCCAACGACCGCGTGAGCCTCGGTGGTCCGCAGAGCATTCTGTTGCCGAGCCCGAGCGAGGGTTACGACGCACAACTGAATGCAATCAAGAGCTTGGTGGCCGAGGATCCGGGTCGCGTGGCTCAGGTCGTGAAAGAGTGGATTAACGCAGATGAGTGATAACCGAGCCGCAACCGTCAAACTGACCAAGGTCGACAAAGCCGCGATTCTGCTGCTGTCCCTGGGTTCGACCGATGCCGCGCAAGTGCTGCGCCACATGGGCCCCAAAGAGGTTCAGCGTGTCGGTGTGGCCATGGCCCAGATGGGCAACGTCCATCGCGAGCAGGTCGAGCAGGTCATGAGCGAGTTCGTCGACATCGTCGGCGACCAGACCAGCCTCGGCGTCGGCTCCGACGACTACGTGCGCAAAATGCTCACCCAGGCGCTGGGTGAAGACAAGGCCAACGGCCTGATCGACCGCATACTGCTCGGTGGCAACACCAGTGGCCTCGACAGCCTGAAATGGATGGAGCCGCGCGCTGTTGCTGACGTGATCCGTTACGAACACCCGCAGATCCAGGCGATCGTGGTGGCGTACCTCGACCCGGATCAGGCCGGTGAAGTACTGGGCAACTTCGACCACAAGGTGCGTCTGGACATCATCCTGCGCGTCTCGTCGTTGAACACCGTGCAACCGGCTGCGCTGAAAGAGCTGAACCAGATTCTTGAGAAGCAGTTCTCTGGCAACTCGAATGCCTCGCGCACCACCCTGGGTGGCATCAAGCGTGCGGCGGACATCATGAACTTCCTCGACAGCTCGATCGAAGGCCAGCTCATGGACTCGATCCGCGAAGTCGACGAAGACCTGTCCGGTCAGATCGAAGACCTCATGTTCGTGTTCAACAACCTGGCCGATGTCGACGATCGCGGCATTCAGGCGCTGTTGCGAGAAGTGTCCTCCGACGTGCTGGTACTGGCCCTCAAGGGTTCGGACGAAGGCGTCAAAGAGAAGATCTTCAAGAACATGTCCAAGCGTGCGGCCGAACTGTTGCGCGACGACCTCGAAGCCAAAGGCCCGGTGCGCGTCAGCGACGTGGAAACCGCGCAGAAAGAAATCCTCACCATTGCCCGTCGCATGGCCGAAGCCGGCGAGATCGTGCTCGGTGGCAAGGGCGGCGAGGAAATGATCTAAGCCCATGGACAAGCATGACGAGTCAGTGACGGATCTGATCCGCGCCCGCGATGTTCGTGGTTTCGAATCCTGGGCGCTGCCCAGCTTCGATCCGCCGAAACCGGAACCCGAGCCGGAACCGGAACCCGAACCGCCGGAAATGGAAGAAGTGCCGCTGGAAGAAGTCCAGCCACTGACCCTGGAAGAACTCGAAAGCATCCGTCAGGAGGCTTACAACGAGGGCTTTGGCATCGGCGAGAAGGAAGGTTTTCACAGCGCCACGCTCAAGGTGCGTCAGGAGGCCGTAGTAGCGCTGGCGGCGAAACTCGCCAGCCTCGAGCAACTGATGGCCCACCTGTTCGAGCCGATTGCCGAGCAAGACACCCAGATCGAAAAGTCGCTGGTCGACCTCGTGCAACACATCACCAAACAGGTGATCAAGCGCGAACTGGCCATCGATTCCAGCCAGATCGAACACGTCATGCGCGACGCGCTCAAGCTGCTGCCGTTGGGCGTGGACAACGTGCGTCTGTACGTCAATCCGCAGGACTTCGAACAGGCCAAGGCCTTGCGCGAGCGTCATGAGGAATCCTGGCGCATCGTCGAAGACGACTCGCTGCTGCCGGGCGGTTGCCGGGTTGAAACCGAGCACAGCCGCATCGACGCCAGCATCGAGACCCGCGTGACCCAAGTCATGGCCAAACTGTTCGACCAGTTGCACGAACAGGCTCTGCACCCGGCCGCGCCGGACCTGAGTCTGGACATTCCTGAAGAAAGCCAACTGGCGGCTGCGCCGCAAGAGCCGCTCGCGGACACCCCCGATGCGCCTTGAACGCACCAGTTTCGCCAAGCGCCTCAGCACCTATGCCGACGCCACTGAAATCGCCGGCGCGCCGATTCTCGAAGGCCGCCTGCTGCGTATGGTCGGCCTCACCCTCGAAGCCGAAGGCCTGCGCGCCGCCATGGGCACGCGCTGCCTGGTCATCAATGACGACAGCTATCACCCGTCCCAGGTGGAAGCGGAAGTCATGGGCTTCTCGGGCAGCAAAGTCTTTCTGATGCCGGTCGGCAGCGTCGCCGGTATCGCCCCGGGTGCCCGCGTGGTGCCGCTGGCCGAAACCGGTCGCCTGCCGATGGGCATGAGCATGCTCGGTCGCGTACTCGACGGCGCCGGACGCGCGCTGGACGGCAAGGGCGGGATGAAGGCTGAAGACTGGGTGCCGATGGACGGCCCGACGATCAACCCGCTCAACCGCGACCCGATTCACGAACCGCTGGACGTCGGCATCCGTTGCATCAACGGTCTGCTGACGGTCGGGCGCGGTCAGCGTCTGGGCCTGTTCGCCGGTACCGGTGTCGGTAAATCGGTGCTGCTGGGCATGATGACCCGCTTTACCGAGGCCGACATTATCGTCGTCGGTCTGATCGGTGAGCGGGGTCGAGAAGTTAAAGAGTTCATCGAGCACATCCTCGGTGAAGAAGGCCTCAAGCGTTCGGTGGTCGTCGCCTCGCCGGCGGACGATGCGCCGCTGATGCGTCTGCGCGCGGCCATGTATTGCACGCGCATCGCCGAGTATTTCCGCGACAAGGGCAAGAACGTCCTGTTGCTGATGGATTCGCTGACCCGTTTCGCCCAGGCCCAGCGGGAAATCGCCCTGGCCATCGGTGAGCCGCCAGCGACCAAGGGCTATCCGCCCTCGGTTTTCGCCAAACTGCCGAAACTGGTGGAGCGCGCCGGTAATGCGGAGAAGGGCGGCGGTTCGATCACTGCGTTCTACACCGTATTGTCCGAGGGCGATGACCAGCAGGACCCGATTGCCGACTCGGCGCGGGGCGTGCTCGACGGCCACATCGTGTTGTCCCGACGTCTGGCCGAAGAAGGGCACTACCCGGCCATCGACATCGAAGCGTCGATCAGCCGGGTGATGCCGGCCGTGGTTTCGGCGGAACACATGCAGCGCGCGCAGTATTTCAAGCAGCTGTGGTCGCGCTATCAGCAGAGCCGCGATCTGATCAGCGTCGGCGCTTACGTCGCCGGTGGCGACCGCGAGACCGATCTGGCGATCTCGCTGCAACCGCAACTGACCCGCTACCAGCGCCAGGGCCTCAACGACAAGATCAACATGGGCGAGAGCCAGGCTTACCTCGAAACCCTGTTCGCGCCTGCGGCGGGTGGGTAACCGGCCATGGCCGTGAGTCGCGCAGCACGTCTGGCACCGGTGGTGGAAATGGCCGAACAGGCCGAGAAAACCGCCGTGCAACGCCTGGGTTACTTTCAGGGTCAGGTCAAAGTCGCTGAAAGCAAACTCGCCGACCTCGACGCCTTTCGACTGGATTATCAGGAACAGTGGATCGTGCGCGGCAGCGACGGGGTTTCCGGGCAATGGCTGCTGGGGTACCACGGCTTTCTGGCACAACTGGACACCGCGATCGATCAGCAGCGCCAGAGTCTGGTCTGGCACCAGAACAACCTGATCAAGGCGCGCGACGCCTGGCAGCAGGCATTCGCCAAGGTCGAAGGCCTGCGCAAACTGGTGCAGCGCTACCGAGAAGAGGCGCAACGCCTCGAAGACAAGCGCGAGCAGAAACTACTGGACGAGTTGTCGCAGCGCCTGCCGCGGCAAGATCCGTATTAATGTGCCGCAGCAGTAGTGCTAGAGGATGGTCTGAGTCATTCGGCTAATACTTCGAACCTGAGCATTTTGGAGAAATTCACTAATGTAGAGTCGCGGGTTACGACGTAGAACGCATGTACTTGTTTGCCCTCAAGTTCCGAAAATCTGGTGCGGTCGACCTCAGTATTCCATAGCTCCTGCTCACGATAGATCTCAATAATATCCAGGCTGGGGTAGGGTGTGTCGGCTATAAGGTAAAACGTAAGCGTTTCGCCTATTTTATTAGGGTAGCGCGCCACCACGCTGCATCTAAGCTTTCCACCAAGGAATTCATCGTAGGTCATGGCGTATGGTGACTGGGTGTTATGCAGGAACGGTGCTTCGAAAAATCCAACTTTAGGCAAGTTCATGATGCAGTCCTTTGACCTGAGCGCAGCGAAATTGCTGCCGCTTGATTAAGGGCTATTCATATTTTCTCGGTCTACTGTCAGATCTGACAGTGGCGACAAGCGGCAGTCGCGGAGTGACTGCAGGGCCTCGGTGCTCCTGCGCAAACGGCTGCAGCGCTACCGCGAAGAGTCGCAACGCCTCGAAGAAAAACGCGAGCAGAAGCTGCTGGACCAGTTGTCGCAGCGCCTGCCGCGACACAACCCTTTTCAAATTGCCCAAAAACTCCCTGTGGGAGCGGGCTTGCTCGCGAAGGCGGTGTGTCAGAGACACCAATGTTGACTGACACACCGCCTTCGCGAGCAAGCCCGCTCCCACATTTGCTTCTGCGTTGAGCCTTGCCCCAACCCTGTCCAGGTGCTAAACCTTGTACACGTTCGTCAATGACAAGGAAGCCAGTCAATGTCAGTCGTTACAGAAGTCTCTCCGGATGGTCAAAAACTGACGATTTCGGTCAAGGGGCGGTTCGATTTTGGACGCCATCAGGAGTTTCGCGAGTCCTATGAGCGACTTGACCAGAAACCCGACTCCATCGTGGTTGATCTGAAAGATGCCACCTACCTCGACAGCTCCGCGCTGGGCATGCTGCTCCTGCTGCGCGATCACGCCGGCGGCGACGACTCGGATGTACGCGTGATAAACAGCAACTCCGACGTGCGCAAGATTCTCGCCATCTCCAACTTCGACAAACTGTTCGACATCAGTTGACGGCCATGCAGGCGCAAGAGCCGCTGACGATCCTGATCGCCGAAGACAGCGCCGCCGACCGGTTGCTGTTGGCGACCATCGTCCGCCGTCAGGGCCATGAAGTATTGACGGCGGCCAATGGCGCCGAAGCGTTGGAGATGTTTCGTCGACAGTCACCGCATCTGGTGCTGATGGACGCGATGATGCCGGTGATGGACGGCTTTGAGGCGGCGCGGCAGATCAAGGCGCTGGCGGGGGAAACCCTGGTGCCGATCATTTTCCTGACCTCACTGACCGAGAGCGAAGCGCTGGCCCGTTGTCTGGAGGCGGGGGGCGACGACTTTCTGGCGAAGCCCTACAACCAGGTGATCCTCGCCGCCAAAATCAAGGCGATGGATCGCTTGCGCCGCTTGCAGGCCACGGTGCTGCAGCAGCGCGATCTGATCGCCAGACATCACGATTACCTGCTCAATGAACAGCGCGTGGCCAAAGCCGTTTTCGACAAGGTCGCGCATTCCGGTTGCCTGAGCGCGCCGAACATCCGCTACCTGCAATCACCCTATGCGTTGTTCAACGGCGACCTGCTGCTGGCGGCCTACACCCCGGCCGGCGACATGCATGTGCTACTCGGTGATTTCACCGGCCACGGCTTGCCGGCGGCGGTGGGGGCGATGCCGCTGGCCGAAGTGTTTTACGGCATGACCGCCAAGGGTTACGGCCTGGCCGAGACCCTGCGCGAGATGAACGCCAAGCTCAAGCGCATCCTGCCGGTGGACATGTTCTGCTGCGCGACCATGCTTTGCCTGAGTTTTCAGCGGCGTTCGGTAGAGGTGTGGAACGGCGGCATGCCTGACGGTTATCTGCACCGGATCGCCACCGGCGAACGGGTGCCGCTGGCGGCGCGCCATTTGCCGCTGGGGGTGCTCAGTCCGCAAGCGTTTGATGATCGCACCGAAGTACAGACCATGGCCGTGGGCGACCGGGTGTTCCTGCTGTCGGACGGGGTGATCGATACCACTGACGCCGACGACCGCTTGTTCGGTGTCGAGCGTTTGCAGCAACTGTTCGCCGCCAATCGTGAGCCGGACAACCTGTTCGCCGAGATCGAGCAGGCCTTGCACGCCTTTCGCGGCGAGCCCCGTGACGATGTGAGCATGGTCGAGATCAGCTTGCTGGAGGCGGCGCAGGTGATGCCGTCGGCACCGGTGTATTCCGACAGTGGTCAATCCTGTCCGCTGGACTGGTCGGTAAGTTTCGAGTTTCGCGGGGCGACGCTCAGGCGCTTCAATCCGTTGCCGTATCTGCTGCAATTGTTGCTGGAAGTACACGGCTTGCGCACTCAGGGTGGGGCGATCTACAGCGTGCTCGCCGAGTTGTACTCCAACGCGCTGGAGCACGGTGTTCTTGGTCTGGATTCCAGCCTGAAGCGTGATGCCAGTGGCTTCGCTCGTTACTATGAACAGCGCAACGAGCGGCTCGAAGCCTTGCAGGACGGTTATGTGCGCGTGCATCTGCAGGTGAAGCCGCAAGGTGGCGGTGGTTGTCTGGTGATCCGCGTCGAGGACAGCGGCAAGGGTTTTGACGTGGCGCGGGTAATGGAGCGACCGCTGGACGGTGTCCGTCTGTCGGGGCGCGGGGTCAGTCTGATCCGGCAGTTGGGGCATAACGCCAGTTGGTCGGACGAAGGTCGCAGTGCTTGCGTGGAGTTTTTCTGGGAGGGTTGAGGCATAATTCGCGGATTCTTGATCAAGGAGTGAACAAGTGACTGACACACATATTGATCGCGAGGCGCTCAGCGTACTGCGCGAAGTCATGGAGGAGGGTTATCCGGAGCTTCTGGATACCTTTCTGACCGATTCCGAAAGTCGCTTGGCTGAGCTGCAGGAGACGGCGGATGCCAAGGCTTTGTCTGAAGTTGCCCACAGTTTCAAGGGCAGCGCCAGCAACATGGGGGCTGTCCGGTTGGCGGCGCTCTGCCAGGAGCTGGAATCGGAAGCCAAAAATAAAAGCCCCTCGGACATTGCCAGGCTGGTGGCTGATATCAGTGGCGAGTTCGCCGATGTCCGCCCGATCTACGAAGACGAACGCCTGCACGCCCTGACCCATTGAATCCTGCCGTCCGGCGCTTTTCGCAAGCGCCGGACAAAACTGGCCCGACACTTGCAATATTCCTCGTCAACTGTACCTACGATCCCAGTGCAGCGGAGACCGTGTCATGCCTGCGACCCCCAATGTTCTTCTTCAATCTGCCGCCCAGGCCAAGGCGCAAGCCGCCGCCGCGAAAACGCCGGTCATGGCCGCAGACAC
Source organism: Pseudomonas sp. JQ36 (assembly GCF_053851495.1). Lineage (NCBI taxonomy): Bacteria > Pseudomonadati > Pseudomonadota > Gammaproteobacteria > Pseudomonadales > Pseudomonadaceae > Pseudomonas > Pseudomonas sp. JQ36. The sequence goes on from NZ_CM132642.1 coordinate 458,539, forward strand.
CGGGGACAAGGCTTCAAGCTTCGCTCAGGTGTTCGCCGATCAAGGCCCGAAAAAGACTCTTGCGAACTCTGACAGTTCGTTGAAACCGGCGCGCGACAAGGTTGCCGACAACAGCGACAAGAAAGATTTCGCCAAGGATAAGTCTGCCGCCACACAACAGACCGTTGCCGATAGCGGCAATGCCTTGCCTGCGGACAAGACCGCGTCGACCACCTCCGATGATCAGGCAGCCGCTGACAAGGCAGCCGCTGACAAGGCTGCCGCCGATGCGGCCGCTGACAGCGCGCAGACGCCAGTGGCGGACACCACCCCGGTGGATCCGGCGCTGGATCCGGCACTTGCGCAAACCGTGCAGCCGCTGGTGATCGCGCCGGTAGTGGCAGCGCCAGTCGCTGAAACGCCGGAACCGGCCAAAACCGAAACGCCGGTCGTGGCCGCCACATTGGCGCCAGCCGTGGTCAAAGATCCGGCGGCATCGACCGATAGCGCTTTCGACCCGGCGGCCGATCCGCTCGACTCGTTGCCGGCGCTGCGCATGGCGATGGAGCAGGGCGGGCACATTTCTGCCAGCAGCCAGGCACAAGCCAAAGCTACACCGGCCCAGACTCAGGCCGACGGTGAATTGACTGCCGCGCAGAACTTCGCTGCCGGCATGGCCAGCATGCTCGACGTGCAGGCCGACAAGGACAGCACCAGTCAGAATGGCGAAAAGGCCTTCAGCGGCCTGATCGACGACGGCCTGAAAGATCTCAAGTCTGCGACCAGCGACACTCGTGTCGATGACTTCGCCAACCGTCTGGCGGCGTTGACTCAGGCGGCCACCCCGAAAACCGCGAACGTGGTGCCGGTGAATCAACCGATCGCCATGCACCAGAGCGGCTGGACCGAAGAAATCGTCAACCGCGTCATGTACCTGTCCAGCGCGAACCTGAAGGCGGCGGATATTCAATTGCAGCCGGCAGAACTCGGGCGTCTGGATATTCGGGTGAACATGGTCCCGGACCAGCAGACCCAGGTGACTTTCATGAGCGCGCATCCGAGCGTGCGCGAAGCGCTGGACGGCCAGATGCATCGCTTGCGTGACATGTTCACCCAGCAGGGCATGGGCCAGGTCGACGTCAATGTCTCCGATCAGAGCCGTGGCTGGCAGGGTCAGCAGGAACAGGCGCAGCAGGGCCAGAGTGGTCGCACCAGCGCTGCGGGTGGTCGACTGGATTCGGCGGAAGAGGAGCTGACGCCGGCGGCGGTGGCTGAAGCCGCTGCACAAACCACCAGCGTGATCGGCAGCAGCGCCGTCGACTACTACGCCTGATACAACGCTGTATCCCCCCTGTGGGAGCGGGCTTGCTCGCGAATGCGGTTGTTCAATCGACATCAATGTCGGCTGACACACCGCATTCGCGAGCAAGCCCGCTCCCACATTGGTTTTACAGTGCCTTCCAATCTCCTCCGACACTTCTGGCATAACACTTGCTCTTGCCTTGCCGTGCGACTGTGAAAACCCGATTAGTGACGGATTATTGGCATGGCGAAGAGCGAAGCAGCAGCTGTAAAAGACCCCGCGACCAAAGGCAAACTCAAGATGATCATCCTGATCGTGGTGGCTCTGCTGCTGGCGATCGGTGTGTCCGTGGGCGCGACCTGGTACTTCATGCACAGTGCTCAGAGCAAGCCTGCCGCAGCGGCCGAGGCCGCGCCGGTCGGCAAGCAGCCGGCGATCTTCGAGCCGATGGCGCCGGCGTTTGTCGCCAACTACAACCAGAATGGCCGTCAGCGCTACATGCAGGTGAGCATCACCATGCTGGCGCGTAACCAGGCCGATCTGGAGGCGCTCAAAGTGCACATGCCGGTGATCCGCAACAACCTGGTGATGCTCTTCTCCGGTCAGGATTTCGCCACGCTGGCGACCCCGGTCGGCCAGGAGATGTTGCGCCAGAAGGCTACCGCCAGCGTCCAGGAAGTGGCGCAGAAAGAGCTGGGCAAAGTGGTGATCGAACAGTTGCTTTTCACTAATTTCGTACTGCAGTAGGAACACGACATGGCCGTGCAGGATCTGCTGTCCCAGGATGAAATCGACGCGCTGTTGCATGGCGTCGACGATGGTCTGGTACAGACCGATAACGCTGCCGAACCCGGCAGTGTCAAAAGCTACGACCTGACCAGCCAGGATCGCATCGTCCGTGGACGCATGCCGACTCTGGAGATGATCAACGAGCGTTTTGCCCGTTACACCCGCATCAGCATGTTCAACATGCTGCGCCGCTCGGCAGACGTTGCCGTCGGTGGCGTCCAGGTGATGAAGTTCGGCGAATACGTGCACTCGCTGTACGTACCGACCAGCCTCAACCTGGTCAAGATCAAACCGTTGCGCGGCACCGCGCTGTTCATCCTCGACGCCAAACTGGTGTTCAAGCTGGTGGACAACTTCTTCGGCGGCGACGGCCGCCACGCCAAGATCGAAGGGCGTGAATTCACCCCGACCGAACTGCGCGTGGTGCGCATGGTACTGGAGCAGGCGTTCGTCGATCTGAAGGAAGCCTGGCAGGCGATCATGGAAGTCAATTTCGAGTACATCAACTCGGAAGTGAACCCGGCCATGGCCAACATCGTCGGCCCGAGCGAAGCGATCGTGGTCTCCACTTTCCACATCGAACTCGATGGCGGCGGCGGTGACCTGCACGTAACCATGCCGTACTCGATGATCGAGCCGGTGCGCGAAATGCTCGACGCCGGTTTCCAGTCGGACCTCGACGATCAGGACGAGCGCTGGGTCAACGCCCTGCGTCAGGACGTGCTCGATGTCGACGTGCCGATCGGCGCCACCGTGGCCCGCCGCCAGTTGAAGCTGCGCGACATCCTGCACATGCAGCCGGGGGATGTGATCCCGGTCGAGATGCCGGAAGACATGATCATGCGCGCCAACGGCGTACCGGCCTTCAAGGTCAAGATGGGCTCGCACAAAGGCAACCTCGCGTTGCAGGTGATCGAGCCGATCGAGCGTCGCTGAAGCGGCGCTTTTCCCCCACGTATTTAACTGAATTGTTGCCCGCCGAGGACACATGATGAACGACGAAATGAACGCCCAGGACGATCAGGCACTGGCCGACGAATGGGCTGCGGCCCTGGAAGAGACCGGTGATGGCAGTCAGGCTGACATCGACGCACTGCTGGCCGCCGACGCTGGCGCTGCAAGCTCCAACCGTCTGCCGATGGAAGAGTTCGGCAGCGTGCCGAAGAACAACGATCCGGTGACCCTGGACGGTCCGAACCTGGACGTGATCCTCGACATCCCGGTGTCGATCTCGATGGAAGTGGGCAGCACCGATATCAACATCCGCAACCTGCTGCAACTGAACCAGGGTTCGGTGATCGAGCTCGATCGTCTGGCCGGCGAGCCGCTGGACGTGCTGGTCAACGGCACCCTGATCGCGCACGGTGAAGTGGTGGTGGTCAACGAGAAGTTCGGCATCCGTCTGACCGACGTGATCAGCCCAAGCGAACGCATCAAGAAGCTGCGCTGAGTGAAACGGTTTCTCTGGGCTTTGCTGGCACTGCCATTGAGCGTGCTGGCCGCCGAGCCGTCGACGGCGACCACCGTGCCTGCTGCCACCGCGCCGATGGTCAATAGCGGCGTGGCCGGGCAACTGACGCAACTGGTGTTCGGTCTGTTGCTGGTGCTGGGGTTGATCTTCTTCCTCGCCTGGCTGCTGCGCCGGGTGCAACAGGCAGGGCCGGCCGGCAAGGGCCAGGTGATCGAGCTGATCGGCTCCCGCGCCCTCGGTCCGCGTGACCGGTTGATGCTGGTGCAGGTCGGCAACGAGCAGATTTTGCTCGGCTTGAGCCCCGGCACCATCACCGCGCTGCACGTGCTCAAGGAGCCGGTGCAAGTGCCGAGCAGCAGCGAAAAAGCGACCCCGGAATTTGCCCAGCATCTGCTGAAGATTCTCGGCAAGGATCAGAAGGATAAGAAGTAATGGGTGCGCTACGCATCGTCTTGACGCTGGCCCTGATGCTGGCCGCGCCACTGGCATTCGCCGCCGACCCGTTGTCGATTCCGGCGATCACGCTGGGCACCAACGCCGACGGCGCGCAGGAGTATTCGGTCAGCCTGCAGATCCTGCTGATCATGACCGCCCTGAGCTTTATTCCGGCGGCCGTGATCCTGATGACCAGTTTCACCCGGATCATCATCGTCTTCTCGATCCTGCGTCAGGCCCTCGGCCTGCAACAGACGCCGTCGAACCAGATCCTCACCGGCATGGCGCTGTTCCTCACCATGTTCATCATGGCCCCGGTGTTCGATCGGGTGAACAACGATGCGCTGCAGCCGTATCTGGCGGAAAAACTCACCGCCCAGCAAGCGGTGGAAAAGGCTCAGGTACCGATCAAGGACTTCATGCTCGCCCAGACCCGCACCAGCGATCTGGAGCTGTTCATGCGTCTGTCCAAGCGCACCGACATCGCCACCCCGGATCAGGCGCCGCTGACGATTCTGGTGCCGGCGTTCGTCACCTCTGAGCTTAAAACCGCGTTCCAGATCGGCTTCATGATCTTCATCCCGTTCCTGATCATCGACCTGGTCGTGGCCAGTGTGCTGATGGCGATGGGTATGATGATGCTCTCGCCGCTGATCATTTCGCTGCCGTTCAAGATCATGCTGTTCGTGCTGGTGGATGGCTGGGCGCTGATCATCGGCACCCTGGCCAGCAGTTTCGGAGGTGTCTCGCCATGACGCCGGAAGTTGCGGTCGATATCTTTCGTGAAGCCCTTTGGCTGACCACATTGATGGTCGCGATTCTGGTGGTGCCGAGCCTGTTGGTTGGCTTGCTGGTGGCGATGTTTCAGGCGGCGACGCAGATCAACGAACAGACCCTGAGCTTCCTGCCGCGTCTGCTGGTGATGCTGGTGACGCTGATCGTCGCAGGTCCTTGGATCGTGCAGACGTTCATGGAATACATCATTCAGTTGTACAAAAACATTCCGATGGTCATCGGCTAAGCCATGCAGTCGCTGCTTCAGCTGACCGACACCCAGATCAGTACTTGGGTGGCGTCGTTCATGTTGCCACTGTTTCGCGTCGCCTCGATGCTGATGGTCATGCCGGTGTTCGGCACCACGCTGGTGTCGCGCCGGATACGTCTGTATTTCGCCGTGGCCATTACCGTGTGCATTGCCCCGAGCCTGCCGCCGATGCCAGCAGTCAGCCCGCTGGATCTCAGTGGCCTGCTGCTGATTGCCGAGCAGATTCTGGTCGGTGCGGTGCTGGGGTTTTCCCTGCAGCTGTTTTTTCAGGCGTTTGCCGTGGCCGGGCAGATTGTCGCGATCCAGATGGGTATGGGCTTCGCCTCGATGGTTGACCCGGCCAACGGCGTTTCGGTGGCGGTGATCGGCCAGTTCTTCACCATGCTGGTGACCTTGCTGTTCCTGTCGATGAACGGCCACCTGGTGGTCTTCGAAGTGCTCACCGAGAGCTTCACTACGCTTCCGGTGGGCGGCGGGTTGATGACGGCGCAATACTGGGAGCTGGCCGGCAAACTCGGCTGGGTTCTCGGGGCGGCGTTGTTGCTGGTGCTGCCGGCGGTCACCGCGCTGCTGGTGGTCAACATCGCATTCGGCGTGATGACCCGCGCCGCGCCGCAACTGAACATTTTCTCCATCGGTTTCCCGCTGACTCTGGTACTGGGCCTGTTCATTGTCTGGGTCGGTCTGGCGGACATCCTCAATCAGTATCAACCGCTGGCCTCCGAGGCCTTGCAGTTGTTACGCGAACTGGCACGGGCGCGCTGAGCCATGGCAGAGAGCGAAAGCGGTCAGGACAAAACAGAAGACCCCACGGACAAACGCAAAAAAGACTCCCGTGAGAAGGGTGAGATTGCCCGTTCCAAAGAGCTCAACACCCTCGCCGTGATGATGGCCGGTGCCGGTGCGCTGCTGGTGTTCGGCGGCATGCTGGCCGAAGACCTGATGGAACTGATGCGCCTGAACTTCACCCTCTCGCGCGAGGTGATCATGGATCAGGGGGCCATGGGCAGGTTCCTGTTGCAGTCCGGCCAGATGGCGCTGTTGGCGATCCAGCCGATCATGATCACCTTGTTGCTGGCGGCGTTGATCGGGCCGATCTCCCTCGGTGGCTGGCTGTTTGCCGCCGGTTCCATGGCGCCCAAATTCAGCCGGATGAACCCAGCGGCAGGCCTGAAGCGGATGTTCTCGTTCAAGGCTGTGGTCGAACTGCTCAAGGCGCTGGCCAAGTTTCTGATCACCCTCGGGGTGGCGTTGGTGGTGTTGTCGGCGGATGTCGATGATTTGCTGCGTATCGCCCACGAGCCGCTCGAAATGGCGATCATTCACAGCGTCACGCTGGTCGGCTGGAGTACGTTGTGGCTGGCCTGCGGCCTGATCATCATTGCCGCCGTCGATGTCCCGGTGCAGCTCTGGGAAGCGCACAAGAAACTGCTGATGACCAAGCAGGAAGTGCGCGACGAGCACAAGGATCAGGAAGGCCGGCCGGAGGTCAAGCAGCGCATCCGTCAGACCCAGCGCGAGATGTCGCAGCGGCGGATGATGGCGGCGATTCCCGACGCCGACGTGGTCATCACCAACCCGACCCACTACGCCGTCGCGCTCAAGTACGACTCGGAGAAGGGCGGCGCGCCGGTGCTGCTGGCCAAGGGCAGCGACTTCCTCGCGCTGAAGATCCGCGAAATCGCCGTCGCCAACAACGTCATGCTCCTCGAATCGCCGGGGCTGGCGCGTTCGATCTATTACTCCACCGAGCTGGAGCAGGAAATCCCCGGTGGCCTGTACCTGGCGGTCGCCCAGGTATTGGCCTACGTCTACCAGATCCGCCAGTACCGCGCCGGCAAGGGCAAACGCCCGGATCCGCTCAAGGACGATTTGCCGATCCCGCCGGATCTGCGGCGCGATTCCTGACTTGACAGTGACGCAATAAAAAACCGCCATCCCGATTGAATGGGGTGGCGGTTTTTTTATGCCTGAAGACATGTGTCGGCTGTGAGGCCGCCTTCGCGAGCAAGCTCGCTCCCACAGGTTCGGCGTGCAGGCAAAGGTTTGTGATCGACCCCAATCCCTGTGGGAGCGGGCTTGCCCGCGAAGACGTCAGCAGCCGCAACGCCTCATTCAAAGCTTGTCACCGATCCGTATTACTGCGGCAACTCCAGATTATCCATCACCCGATTCACCGCCAGCTCGCCGAGCATGATCAATTGCGCAATACCCAACAGCGTCCTGCGCTGCGACGCCGGTATCAGATGGGCGAAGTCATTGGCGATGGTTCTGGCCGAGGCGAGTGTTTCGCAGGCATCGGCCAGCAGTTCTTCGTTTTTGAAGTCTGCGGTCACGGCGTACATCGAGCGGGTTTTGCGTTGAATGGGCGTGGCGCCGGGCGAGCATAGGTAGTGGTCGAGAGCGCGGTCGGCCGCTTCGTGGAGCTTTTTTGAATCGAGGGATTCGTAGGGGGAGGTGGCGTCGGTTTCGGGTGGGTTGGGTGTTGGTTTGATCATGGTGAAGCTCCGTGGTTGATTTGGCCGCCACGGCTCATCGCTAAACAAGTAAAGGTGGCGGCTGTACGCAGGTTAGCGATCCGGGTCACAGAAACCCCGGGTAGACCCGAAGGTCTCCCGCGCACAGCCACCATGACGCCAAGTGCAGATAGACAAACCTGCAATTGAGACTGGGGATTGAGCGTCTGTAAGGTATCGGATCGCTAAACCCGATCGCTGATTCGTCAGCGACCGAACCACAATAGAACCCGATCCCAAGGCGCACAAGCCGGCGGATTCTGGCGTAGCTGTAGGCAATGGCGCAAGGATGTGTAGCCCGCAAGGCGTGTCTGGAGGTGTCTTTTAAACATCTGAGTTTAAGAAGTAAAAGATCGCGTGACTGTCTCTGAGAACTATCGCATCAGGCCCTTAGGATTCGTCGTCACGCCGAGCATGGCGGCATGCGCAATGCTCAGCGTATGACGACAAAGAAAAAGTTGCTCAACAGATCATTGAGAAATTATCTAGAAATGAGTAGCGACCTCCGTCTATTATGTCTATAAATTTAATTCTCCTATCTGGTGTTTCTGTTATGTCGGCCCATAGTTTGATTTCATCACCATATGGTGGAGTGTTATGCGATTTAATTACTTGCAAGTTTTCGTCGTAGCATATGTATGGTGACTGTACTTTATCAATGCAGGCAATGCCGAATTTAATGCTTTTTGCTGGATTTTTTAGTGTGAATCTCAGCGTTCCGTAGCTAGAAATGTATAACATTTTTCCTGTTATCTGAGGGCCTAAAACACCGCCTTCGCCGATAATCACGCTTCCTACCACTACCGTAACGGTCATGCTGGGGAAATTCATGACTGTTCCAACGGGCCACTCACCCACTGATCCTGTCTCGAAATCCTCTAATGTTACTAAAGGAGGACTTTTCAAAAAGTTTAAATTCAATAGTGGAAATATAATGGGTGTCAAATTGCTGGCGGGGGTCGGCAATACTTCTAAAGAGATCTTGAATTCAGTATCGTGTCCCAGACTTAACAATTGCTCTCTGGTCAGTGTCTGTTTTATTCCAGAGGTTGTTTCCGTATATGTTATTTTGTGGTTGGTCAATATCGGGATTGTGCAGTCGTTGTCGTTGTCGTCTTTTCCCGAAAGTTTTAGTTGCACGATGTTATCAGTGCTGATGCCTGTCCATGGCAACACGGTAACCTCAGCGTTTCCTTCAAAAGAATTCAAATCCAGCACGTTGTCATCCGATGCCTGTGGGATTTTCGGCGAGGGTAGCCGTGGATCTTCATCTGTGATCCTCAGCAAAGTCACCTTGGTCGCATCTGATTCACCCGCTTGTCCACCATCGCGATTCAAATCCCAGCGCAATTCGATCACCTTGTCATGTCGCGCCGCCAGAAATGCCGGGCTCAATACTGTATCCACCCGCTTGTTGTTGAACTCCACCAAAGGAAACGGTGGCGTGCCTGCTGGGGGATCGACCTCCACCAGGCATGCCCGGTCGCCGCTCAATGCTTCAAGGAATTCGATGCGCACCGTCACGCCGTTCGGGTAGGCCAGGACATCAATCGGATCTGTGGCCGGTGCTACAAGGAACGGTGGCAGCAGCTCCCCCAGCGCCGTCCCGATGCGCAACGTCAACTCATGAGAATGCCCCAGCGTCTCGCCCGCCCGCTGAATGCTGTAATCGGCAACCACCGTACCGTTCAGGTTGGGGGTTACATATTTTTTCTCAACGGTAATTCGCACAGGCCTGCCGGCGGTAGCGGGGATCAGGTCGACATGACTACTGATGCTGCCGCCACTGGCGGAGCCGCGCCAACGGTAGTTCACACGATCCTTGTCGCGGGTGCCGAGGTACGGCACCACCAGCGTGGCACCGGTTGGTGGCACGTTGTCCGGATCGAGCACGTCGTTGGCATCTGCACCCTCGACTTCCGGCCGGTCGAACGTCGGCAGGGCGACGCCGACCTGCATCATGAACGGCAGCGACTCGCGAACGCTCAACAGCCCCGTTTCGCTGTTGGTGACGACGTAATAGACCTTGACGTTCAGGCCGTTGAAACGCTGGATTTCGGCATTGCTCACGCTGCGCAGGACGGGCTGATTGTCCGCTACGTTGCCGACCGGGCGGGGATCTTCGTAATAAACGGTGTCGTTACCGGGCGCCTGGGCCCACCAGATCAGGTTGAGCAGGTCGCTGCTGTTGCGACCGGGGTACCAAGGGATCTGTACAGTCGCCCAAGGCGTTTCGGGTGGCAACGTTCCGCCCGGTGCCTCGTCGACGGTGGGGGCGACTAACTGGCTGATGTCGCCAATCACGGTGACGCTGGCATTTTTTGAGCGGCGGTCGCTTTCATCGCTGCGACGGCGCACATAGCCGACCGAGGCCGCGCCTTTGGCGATGGCTTTGACGGCGGCGTTGGGGATGGGGAAATCGAGCTGGAAGGGCACGTACAACACCTTTTTCCCCAGCGGCCCGACGATGATCTGCGAGCCTTGCGCCGGGGTGCCGATCCAGGTCAGGAGCACCTTGTCGCCCACCGCAAAATCGTCCTTGGTGATGTACACGCGGGCGTTCACATCGTCATCCCCGAGCTGGTCGAGGTCGATGCTGTCGGTTGGAATGCCGTTGACCAGCACCTGCGGTTCGTCCAGCCGATTGCCCCCCAGATCCACCAACAGATAATGCGTCGCCGACCACGGCGCGCGTTCGTCCGGGAAATTACCGCAGCGATCGATGACCTGATAAGCCACCGCTACACGATCACCGTCCCCGGCGTCGTCGATAACGGCGCGGCTGAAGACAACCTCGATCGGGTTTCTGATCGGGTCCTGGGCCTGTTCCGGCGTAACGACATGCACCACTTGCTGGCTGCCCCAGCGGGCGAGAATGCGGTCGTACCGGGTGAGGTTGCGGTAGGGCACGATGTGCATCGTCACCCCGCTGGGCGGCAGGTTTTCATCGACCTCGTCATGAGAGATGGAGAACTTGAGATCGGAGTGGCCGTCATCGCCGGGAATGTCGTCGTAATCGCCGGGACGCGTGAGTTTGACCAGCAGGGTCATGACCGGTAACGAGTCCTCCGGGGCCTGGTTCTTGCGCGTGATCCGGTAGAACACTGGCGTGGCATCCCCCTCAAGTACCTGGCCCCTGGTAATGGTGAAAACCACGTCCTGGTTGAGCTCGGCATCGTTCTCGAGGGTCTTGCTCCAGACCGCGGCGCTGTCATTGCCCCAGAACACCTCGGCCAGATCGCCAACGGACATGGTCAGCCAGGCGGGAATGATGCCTTGCAGATCGCCTTCCACGGCTCTGATGGGTATGCCGCCGTCATAGTGTTCGGCAGGGCTGAGGCTGACCAGCGCCGGAAAATAAGGATGTCTGAGGGCTCGAGGGGGTTGCTGGCTGGACATTTGGCGAACTCCGGTCGGGGGGCTGGGGGACGGAGTTATTGAGCGCGCGTTGGAGGAATTAGGCACCTGTCAGATCTGACAGGTGCCGGCGAGTTTCCGACAAGTGGTCATGTGGGCTGAAGGAAAGAGGCGACAAACCGCAGCCCGGTTAAATGAGGTGGCGGTTTTTTTTATGCCTGAAGACATGTGTCGGCTGTGAGGCCGCTTTCGCGAGCAAGCCCGCTCCCACAGGTTCGGCGTGCAGGCAAAGGTCTGTGATCGACACCAATCCCTGTGGGAGCGGGCTTGCTCGCGAAGACGTCAGCAGCCGCAACGCCTCACTCAGGGCTTGTCACAGATCCCTGCTACTGCGGCAACTCCAGATTATCCATCACCCGATTCACTGCCAGTTCCCCAAGCATGATCAGTTGCGCAATGCCCAGCAGCGTCCTGCGCTGCGACGCCGGTATGAGGTGGGCGAAGTCATTGGCGATGGTTCTGGCTGAAGCGAGTGTTTCGCAAGCATCGGCCAGCAGTTCTTCGTTTTTGAAGTCTGCGGTCACGGCGTACATCGAGCGGGTTTTGCGTTGAATGGGCGTGGCGCCGGGCGAGCAGAGGTAGTGGTCGAGGGCGCGGTCGGCCGCTTCGTGGAGCTTTTTCGAATCGAGGGATTCGTAAGGGGAGGTGGCGTCGGTTTCGGGTGGGTTGGGTGTTGGTTTGATCATGGTGAAGCTCCTAGAGTCGACGGAGTTGCCACATTTCGCTGCGATACGAAAGGGAGGTGGCAGCTATACGCGGGTCGCAGACCGGGACTCTAGAACCGGCAGACCCAAAGGTCTCCCACGTACAGCCGCCATAAAACGAGGACGGAAGTTGTGCGTCTAGAAATCAGCGGGCTGCGAGACCCGATCGCTGATTCGTCAGCGACCGATCCACAATAGAACCCGACCCCAAGGCGCACAAGCCGGCGGATTCTGGCGTAGCTGTAGGCAATGGCGCAAGGATGTGTAGCCCGCAAGGAGTGTCTGGAGGTGTCTTTTAAACGCCAGCGTTTAAAGGTGCTGCGCATGATTCTGTGGTGTCGTAGATGGCCTCTTCGCGAGCAAGCCCGCTCCCACAGGGGATCTGTGTGATACCCCCAATCTGTGTTCATTGCGGCGCGATTCCTGATAAATCAAAAGACCGCGGCCTTCCGTTTATCTGAAAAAGACCTCTACCTGTTAGTTCTGACAGTGGACACAAAGGGCATTCAGCTATTCGATGTTCGTTGGCAGGTTTCACGGGCAAGTCGCCTTCTGACCTGTCTTTAACATTCGCCAAGGAGAAGGTCATGCCAGAGAACTACAAAAAGCTTGAAGGAATGAGGTTCGAGTTCGTTTCCGGGTCGGTGGCGAAAGAGTCTGATCATATCGCTTGCACGTTCACTTTTAAGGCGATGTTGGACTTCACGCATTTCGTGCACATGAGCAATGCGTATGTGCCGGGCTATCTCGATTCGTATATCAATGCGATCAAGCCAAGGTTGGACGGGGTAGCCCACCATAGTCTCTACAACCGATTCAATAGTGCCGCTGGCAACATTGGTACTGTTGAAGAGTTGGTCAGCGTTTTCTCTTCGCCCAACAACTACTCCGATACATGGAGTAGCAATGGCACCGGCCTACTGGCGCGTTATCACAAACCACAATTTCACATGGTCGGTAATCAGTTACAGGTCACGGGTGGGCAGGACTTTCGATGGGAGGTCGAGACGGAGGTCGAACGGAAGATCGAGCCACAGGATGTGCCGGACATTTACTTTGTCTGGGCACTGAGTGTGCTGAAGGCACACCCCGACGATCCTTTTCATCAGCCCGAGGAAATCGTGACATTAGGCTATTTTGAGGAAGCGTTTGTCGACGTGGGAGGGAAGCCGATCCGTAAGGGTACGCGCTACCTGGTGGGCCGCGATTTGCGTCTTGGTGCGATAAATCCAGAGCAAATTTTGACTGCCGGATAAATTCGTCAGTGCGCGGGTTTTTCTGATGTTTTTCACCTGCGCTAATGGTGATAGCCGTCCTGCGTCTGTTTTGCGGTCGGCTCCATGGCGCCCGGCTTCAGGCAAGACAATTCCCCGAAACCAACCTCAATTTCAATCCCCGGCAAAAGTTGGAAGGCTTCTTGCAGTAGCCGCCGTGCGCCTGCTTTGGGCGTCAAAAGTTTGCTTTAAAGGAACGGGGAAAACCGGTGGATCGCTCTCAGTTATTCAACACTGCTCGCTCGAATGTTGCCGACCTCAGTCGAGGCAATCTGGGCGTGCCGTTGTTGCTGCTGGTCATGTTGGCAATGATGATGTTGCCGATTCCGCCGTTCCTGCTCGATGTGTTCTTCACCTTCAACATTGCCCTGTCGATCGTCGTCCTGCTGGTCTGCGTGTATGCGCTGCGGCCACTGGATTTCGCGGTGTTCCCGACCATTCTGCTGGTGGCGACGCTGCTGCGGCTCGCGTTGAACGTGGCCTCGACGCGGGTGGTGATGCTCCACGGTCAGGACGGCCACGCCGCTGCCGGTAAGGTGATCCAGGCCTTCGGTGAGGTGGTGATCGGCGGTAACTACGTGGTCGGTATCGTGGTGTTCGCGATTCTGATGATCATCAACTTCGTCGTGGTGACCAAGGGTGCCGGGCGGATTTCCGAGGTGAGCGCGCGCTTCACCCTCGATGCGATGCCCGGCAAACAAATGGCGATCGACGCCGACCTCAACGCCGGTCTGATCGACCAGAACCAGGCTAAGGCGCGCCGTCAGGAAGTCGCCCAAGAGGCTGAGTTCTACGGTTCGATGGACGGTGCCAGCAAGTTCGTCCGTGGTGACGCCATCGCCGGCCTGCTGATTCTGTTCATCAACCTCATCGGCGGTATGGCTGTCGGTATCTTCCAGCACAACATGACCTTCGCCGACGCGGGCAAGGTGTACGCCTTGCTGACCATCGGTGACGGTTTGGTGGCGCAATTGCCATCACTGTTGTTATCGACAGCGGCAGCGATCATGGTGACCCGTGCTTCCGGTTCGGAAGACATGGGCAAGCAGATCAATCGGCAGATGTTCGCCTCGCCCAAAGCCCTGGCGGTGGCCGCTGGTTTGATGGCAGTCATGGGTCTGGTCCCGGGCATGCCGCACTTCTCGTTCCTGAGCATGGCTGCGCTGGCTGCCGGTGGTGCGTACCTGTTCTGGAAAAAACAGAACGTCGCCAAGGTGCAGGCGCTGCAAGAGGTTCAGCGTCAGCAGGAACTGCTGCCGTCGCCGGCCCGCGCCATGGAAACCAAGGAGCTGGGCTGGGATGACGTGACGCCGATCGACATGATCGGCCTGGAAGTCGGTTACCGCCTGATCCCGCTGGTGGATCGCAATCAGGGCGGGCAGTTGCTGGCGCGGATCAAGGGCGTGCGCAAGAAGCTCTCGCAGGACCTGGGCTTCCTGATGCCGACCGTGCACATCCGCGACAACCTCGATCTGGCGCCGAGCGCCTATCGCCTGACCCTGATGGGTGTGATTCTGGCCGAAGCCGAGATCTACCCGGATCGCGAGCTGGCGATCAACCCGGGGCAGGTCTACGGCACGCTCAACGGCATTACCGCCAAAGATCCGGCTTTCGGCCTGGAGGCGGTGTGGATCGAAGTCAGCCAGCGCGCGCAGGCGCAGTCGCTCGGTTACACCGTGGTCGACGCCAGTACCGTGGTCGCGACCCACTTGAACCAGATTCTGTACAAGCACTCCAGTGAGCTGATCGGCCACGAGGAAGTGCAGCAACTCATGCAATTGCTGGCCAAAAGCTCGCCAAAACTGGCTGAAGAGCTGGTGCCGGGGGTGGTGTCGCTGTCGCAGCTGCTCAAAGTGTTGCAGGCGCTGCTGGCCGAACACGTGCCGGTACGCGATATCCGCAGCATTGCCGAGGCTATCGCCAACAACGCCGCCAAGAGTCAAGATACCGCCGCCTTGGTGGCCGCAGTACGCGTCGGCGTATCCCGCGCCATCGTCCAAAGCATTGTAGGCACTGACTCCGAGCTGCCTGTGATCACCCTGGAACCAAGGTTGGAACAAATATTGCTCAATAGTCTGCAGAAGGCAGGACAAGGCTCGGAAGAGGGCGTTCTGCTGGAGCCAAGCATGGCCGAGAAGCTGCAGCGTTCGCTTATCGAAGCGGCGCAGCGCCAGGAAATGCAAGGTCAGCCGGTGATCCTGTTGGTAGCAGGCCCGATCCGCGCGATGCTCTCGCGTTTCGGTCGCCTCGCAGTCCCGGGGCTGCACGTGCTGGCCTACCAGGAAATTCCGGACAACAAGCAAGTGACCATCGTTGCGACAGTAGGGCCCAACGGCTGAGGTAGTGGTTTATGCAAGTTAAGCGTTTTTTCGCCGCCGATATGCGTCAGGCCATGAAGCTGGTTCGTGATGAGCTGGGCGCTGATGCCGCCATCATTGGCAACCGCCGCATTGCCGGCGGCGTCGAGCTGACGGCGGCGCTGGATTACAAATTGTCGGCGCTGGCGCCACGGGTTCCGAACATGGAACTCGAGGACGAGCTGCGCAAGACCCAGTCGCGCATCGTGACCGCCCAGGCCGAGCTGAGCCTGCGTGGCGAAGCCGACGGCAACACCAATCGCCAGTTGTTCGCCGGGCTGCCGTTGACGGCCGGCCTGCCGCTGACCGCTGCCGAACCGTTGAGCGAACCGACTTACGCCGCCCCGGCGCGTACGGCTCCGGCACCTGCACCGGCGGCCGCTGGCGTCGATCCGCGTGCGCTGGATTCGATGCGTTTCGAATTGAACAGTCTGCGTGAGCTGATGGAAGTGCAGCTCGGCACCCTGGCCTGGAATCAGCTGCAAGGCAGCCGTCCGGCGCAAGCCAATCTGTATCGCCGTCTGCAACGCATCGGTCTGTCCGGACCGTTGTCGCGCGATCTGCTGGCGATGATTAATGATATCGAAGAACCACGTCAGGCCTGGCGCATGCTGCTCGCGCACCTGGCGCGGATGATTGCCGTACCGGAAGTCGAGCCGCTGGAAGAGGGCGGGGTGATTGCCATGGTCGGTCCGGCCGGCATGGGCAAGACCACCACCCTGGCCAAGCTGGCCGCGCGCTACGTGCTGAAATACGGCGCGCAGAATGTCGCGCTGGTGAGCATGGACAGTTTCCGTATCGGTGCCCAGGAACAACTGAAGACCCTGGGTCGCATTCTCAATGTGCCGGTGACCCACGTCGATCCGGGCCAGTCGCTGGTTCAGGCGCTCGACCCGCTGCTGCGCAAGCGCGTGGTGCTGATCGACACCGCCGGCTTGCAGGCCAGCGATCCGGCCTTGCGCATGCAGCTGGAAAGCCTGGCCGGGCGTGGCATCCGTTCAAAAAATTATCTGGTGCTGGCAACCACCAGCCAGAAACAGGTTCTAACCGCCGCGTACCACAGTTACAAGCGTTGCGGGCTTGCCGGCTGCATCCTGACTAAACTGGATGAGACGGCCAGTCTTGGCGAAGTATTGAGCCTGGCGATCAGTCATGAATTGCCGGTCGCGTACCTGACCGATGGCCCACGGATTCCGGATGATCTGCATCTGCCGCGCCGTCATCAACTGGTCAGCCGCGCCGTCAGCGTGCAAATGCAGGAAGAACCCAGCGAAGAAGCCATGGCTGACATGTTCGCTGATATCTACCACAGCCCGACCAAGCAGGTTGGCTGAGGTAATGAACCGTTTTTGTACCTACATCGATGGTCTGCCATGCATTGTTCCGGTTGAGAACGCGCAGCCAGTAATGTGGCCTCCGTCTATGCAAGACAAGGTAAAGAAATAACATGGGCAGCATGCATCCCGTACAGGTGATCGCGGTGACCGGCGGCAAAGGTGGCGTCGGCAAGACTAACGTGTCAGTGAACTTGTCTCTGGCGCTGGCAGAGCTTGGCCGTCGGGTCATGCTGCTGGACGCCGACCTGGGGCTGGCGAACGTCGACGTTCTGCTGGGACTGACCCCCAAACGCACTCTGGCCGACGTGATCGAAGGCCGCTGCGAACTGCGCGACGTGCTGTTGCAGGGGCCCGGCGGGATCCGCATCGTGCCGGCCGCTTCCGGCACCCAAAGCATGGTGCACCTGAGCCCGGCGCAACATGCCGGTCTGATTCAGGCCTTCAGCGACATCGGCGACAACCTCGATGTGCTGGTGATCGACACCGCTGCGGGTATTGGTGACTCGGTAGTCAGTTTTGTCCGCGCCGCCCAGGAAGTGTTGCTGGTGGTCTGCGACGAGCCGACCTCGATCACCGACGCCTACGCGCTGATCAAACTGCTCAACCGCGACTACGGCATGAACCGCTTCCGCGTCCTCGCCAACATGGCGCAGAGCCCGCAGGAAGGGCGCAACCTGTTCGCCAAGTTGACCAAGGTCACGGATCGCTTCCTCGACGTCGCCTTACAATACGTCGGCGCCGTGCCGTACGACGAAAGCGTGCGCAAGGCAGTGCAGAAGCAGCGAGCGGTCTATGAAGCCTTTCCGCGTTCCAAGTGCGCGCTGGCGTTCAAGGCGATCGCGCAGAAGGTCGATACCTGGCCGCTGCCTGCCAACCCGCGCGGACACCTTGAGTTTTTCGTCGAGCGCCTCGTGCAGCAAACAGCAGGGCCTGTGTTATGACCGCGAGCGGTATGAACTACTACAAGAAGTCGGCACGTGACGCGCAGTACGAGTTGATCGAGCGTTACGCGCCACTGGTCAAGCGCATTGCCTATCACTTGCTGGCGCGCTTGCCGGCGAGTGTGCAGGTTGAAGACCTGATTCAGGCCGGGATGATCGGCCTGCTCGAAGTCTCTACCAAATACGACGCCAGCAAAGGCGCCAGTTTCGAAACGTACGCGGGCATCCGGATCCGCGGCGCGATGCTCGATGAAGTGCGCAAAGGGGATTGGGCGCCACGCTCGGTTCACCGCAACACCCGTATGGTCAGCGACGCAATTCGCTCAATTGAAGCTAAAACCGGACGTGATGCTAAAGATCACGAGGTTGCGGCCGAACTCCAATTGAGTCTCGACGATTACTACGGGATTTTGAATGACACGCTGGGCAGCCGGCTGTTCAGTTTCGACGACCTGTTGCAGGACGGCGAACACGAAGGGCTGCACGAGGATGGCGCCAGTGCTCATCTTGAGCCGTCACGCGATCTGGAAGATGAACGCTTTCAGGCTGCGCTGGCGGATGCGATTGCCAATTTGCCGGAGCGTGAGCGACTGGTGTTGGCGCTGTACTACGACGAAGAGCTGAACCTCAAGGAAATCGGTGAAGTCCTTGGCGTCAGTGAATCGCGGGTCAGCCAGTTACACAGCCAGTGCGCGGCCCGTTTGCGGGGGCGTTTGGGGGAGTGGCGAGCGCGCTGAAGGCAGTGTGGGGACACTGCGAACGAGGCTGGTGCGGTGATGAACGGCACCGGTCTTGCTCTGTTGTGCTCCAGACAGTCATCGAGTGCTTTGCCGGATTGATTGAAGTGGCGCGTCCAGGTGCTGGGCGCGTTTAAGACTGCTTGGAGGTCGAATTGAACAAAGACATGAAAATCCTCATCGTTGATGACTTCTCAACGATGCGGCGGATCATCAAGAACCTGCTGCGCGATCTTGGGTTCACCAATACCGTCGAGGCCGACGATGGCACTACCGCCATTCCGGTACTCAACAGCGGAAGCATCGACTTTCTGGTAACGGACTGGAACATGCCGGGCATGACCGGTATCGACTTGCTGCGCCACGTACGTGCCGATGAAAAACTCAAGCATCTGCCCGTGCTGATGGTGACCGCTGAAGCCAAGCGTGAGCAAATCATCGAGGCCGCTCAGGCCGGTGTGAACGGCTACGTGGTCAAACCTTTCACGGCTCAGGCGTTGAAAGACAAAATCGAGAAGATTTTCGAACGCATCGGCTGATGACGCGCGGGGGAGCTATGGAGCATAACGAATCTTCACAGGGCGATTTCGAGTCGACCCTGAAAAAACACGCGGTCGAACTGGTCGAGAGCCTTGAAAAAGGCAGGTTCGGCGACGCTGTGCAACTGATCCATGAGCTCAATCAGACCCGTGACCGCGGCCTGTATCAGGAAGTGGGCAAGCTCACACGCGAACTGCACAGTGCGATCGTCAATTTCCAGATCGATCCGCACATGCCGCAGGCCGAGGAAGTGTCGCAAATCACCGACGCCACCGAACGCCTGGGCTATGTGGTCAAGCTGACCGAAGCCGCGGCCAACCGCACCATGGATCTGGTGGAGAGCGCCACCCCGGTGGTCAATGGCCTGGCTGAAGAAGCCCAGGCGCTGAGCACCGATTGGGGCCGCTTCATGCGTCGTGAGGTCGGAGCTGAAGAGTTCCGCGAACTGGCGCGCCGGGTCGACGGTTTTCTGTCACGCAGCAGCACGGACAACCGTGCGGTGTCGAGCAACCTCAACGACATCCTGCTGGCTCAGGATTACCAGGACCTCACAGGTCAGGTGATCAAGCGTGTGACCCAACTGGTCACCGAAGTCGAAAGCAATTTGCTCAAACTCGTCCTCATGGCCAGTCAGGTTGACCGCTTTGCGGGCATCGAACACGACCGTGCCGCGATGCTTGCAGAAAAAGATCCACAAAAACATCTCTCGCAGGGTGAAGGTCCGCAGATTCATGCCGATAAACGAGAAGACGTTGTGTCCGGTCAGGACGATGTGGACGATTTGTTATCCAGCCTCGGATTCTAGAGTTTTGGAATTTTAGGTTTTTTGGGTTTTTAGACCTGTAGGAGCACCCCATTAATGAGCTTCGGCGCCGATGAAGAGATCCTTCAGGATTTCCTGGTTGAGGCCGGCGAGATTCTTGAGCAACTGTCCGAGCAACTGGTCGAGCTGGAAAGCCGCCCGGATGACGCAGATCTGCTCAACGCAATTTTTCGCGGTTTCCACACTGTAAAAGGGGGCGCCGGCTTCCTTCAGCTCAACGAGCTGGTGGAGTGCTGTCACATCGCCGAAAACGTGTTCGACATCCTGCGCAAGGGTGAGCGTCGCGTTGATGCAGAACTGATGGACGTGGTGCTTGAAGCACTGGACGCGGTGAACAGCATGTTCAGCGAAGTCCGTGAACGTGCACCGATCACGGCGGCCACCCCGGAACTGCTGGCCGCGCTGGCGCGTCTGGCCGAGCCGCAAACGGCCGACGAAGCTCCGGCTTCGCCAGTGGCCGAGATGATCGAAGAACTGGTCGTCGAAGGCGATTCGAGCGATTCGGGCGACATCACCGATAACGAATTTGAACAGTTGCTGGATTCGCTGAACGCCGTCAAGGCCGAAGCCGAAGCCCCGGCTGCTGCACCTGCGCCGGCTGCCGATGCCGCTGCCAGCGATGAAATTACCGACGCCGAATTCGAGTCGTTGCTCGATCAGTTGCACGGCAAAGGCCAGTTCGCGGCGGACGCCGTGGCACCGGCAGCGGCCGCTCCGGCGGCACCGGCGGCGGGCGACAGCTCGGACATCACCGACGACGAATTCGAAGCACTGCTCGATCAGTTGCACGGCAAGGGCAACTTCGCCGTTGAAGCGCTGGAGTCGGCGATCGCCTCGGCACCGGTTGCGCCTGCCGCACCGGCGGCCGCCGCTGCCGGCAGCGATCTGATCAGCGATCACGAATTCGAATCGCTGCTCGACGAGTTGCATGGCAAAGGCAAGTTCACCGATGTTGGCGCCGCTGCTGCGGGCACCGCGTCGACCGTGGCCGCGCCTGCCGCCAAGGCTGCTGCCGCTCCGGCTGCTGCGCCGAAGGCTGCACCCAAGCCTGAGCCGAAAGCCGAAGCGCCAAAACCTGCTGCCGCTGCTGCACCGGCGCCGGCCCGTGCCGCAGCTGCTCCGCCGCCGGAAAAACCGGCGAGCGAAGCCGAGACCACTGTGCGGGTCGATACCGCGCGTCTCGACGAAATCATGAACATGGTCGGCGAGCTGGTGCTGGTGCGTAACCGCCTGGTGCGCCTGGGTCTCAACAGCGGCGACGAAGCCATGTCCAAGGCCGTGTCGAACCTCGACGTGGTCACGGCTGACTTGCAGACCGCGGTGATGAAGACCCGGATGCAGCCGATCAAGAAGGTCTTCGGGCGCTTCCCGCGTCTGGTTCGCGACCTCGCGCGTCAGCTCAAGAAAGAGATCAACCTGGAACTGGTGGGTGAAGAAACCGACCTCGACAAAAACCTTGTCGAGGCCCTGGCCGACCCGTTGGTCCACTTGGTGCGCAACGCGGTCGACCACGGCATCGAGTCGCCGGAAGAACGCGAAGCTTCGGGCAAGGCCCGTGGCGGTCGCGTGGTACTGGCCGCCGAGCAGGAAGGCGATCACATCCTGTTGTCGATCTCCGACGACGGCAAGGGCATGGACCCGAACGTGCTGCGTTCGATCGCGGTAAAACGCGGTGTGATGGACAAGGACGCGGCCGATCGCCTGAGCGATACCGAGTGCTACAACCTGATCTTCGCCCCGGGTTTCTCGACCAAGACCGAGATCTCCGACGTGTCCGGCCGCGGTGTCGGCATGGACGTGGTGAAGACCAAGATTTCCCAGCTCAACGGTTCGATCAACATCTACTCGACCAAGGGCCAGGGCTCGAAGATCGTCATCAAGGTGCCGCTGACGCTGGCGATCATGCCGACCCTGATGGTGATGCTCGGCAATCAGGCGTTCGCGTTCCCGTTGGTCAACGTCAACGAAATCTTCCACCTCGACCTGTCGACCACCAACGTGGTGGATGGTCAGGAAGTGGTGATCGTGCGGGACAAGGCGCTGCCATTGTTCTACCTCAAGCGCTGGCTGGTCAGCTCCGCCGCTCACGAAGAGCAGCGCGAAGGCCATGTGGTGATCCTTTCGGTGGGCACCCAGCGGATCGGCTTCGTCGTCGATCAACTGGTCGGCCAGGAAGAAGTGGTCATCAAGCCATTGGGCAAAATGCTGCAGGGCACTCCGGGCATGTCCGGCGCCACCATCACCGGTGACGGCCGCATCGCGCTGATCCTTGATGTTCCAAGCATGCTCAAGCGTTACGCGACGAAGCGTATTTGAATCCGGGGCGGCGGGGCGACGACGTCCCGCTGCACCTAATGGAGTGTTTATGGCAGTCAAAGTCCTGGTGGTGGACGATTCGGGTTTTTTCCGCCGCCGCGTCTCGGAAATTCTTTCAGCGGATCCGAGCATCCAGGTGGTCGGTACGGCCACCAACGGTAAAGAGGCGATCGATCAGGCCCTGGCGCTCAAGCCGGACGTGATCACCATGGACTACGAGATGCCGATGATGGATGGCATCACGGCGGTGCGGCACATCATGCAGCGCTGCCCGACCCCGGTGTTGATGTTCTCCTCGCTGACGCATGAAGGCGCCCGGGTCACCCTGGATGCGCTGGACGCCGGTGCGGTGGATTTCCTGCCGAAGAATTTCGAAGACATCTCGCGCAATCCGGAGAAGGTCAAGCAACTGCTGTGCGAGAAGGTTCACAGCATCTCGCGCAGTAATCGTCGTTTCAGTGCCTACAGTGCGCCGGCTCCGGCCGCTGCACCGACGCCTGCGCCAGCCCCGGCGGCATCGAGCTTCAGCAGCCACAGCGCTGCTGCTCCAACGCGTCCGGCGCCTGCTCCGGCACCTGCTCGTGCGCCAGCTGCCAGCGCGTCGTCGCCGGCACCGAAACGCAAAGCCTACAAACTGGTTGCCATCGGTACCTCGACCGGCGGCCCGGTTGCCCTGCAACGGGTGCTGACCCAATTGCCGGCGAACTTCCCGGCGCCGATCGTGCTGATCCAGCACATGCCGGCGGCGTTCACCAAGGCGTTTGCCGAGCGCCTGGACAAGCTGTGCCGCATCAGCGTCAAGGAAGCCGAGGATGGCGACATCCTGCGTCCGGGTCTGGCGCTGCTGGCCCCGGGTGGCAAGCAGATGATGATCGACGGCCGTGGCGCGGTGAAGATCCTGCCGGGCGACGAGCGTTTGAACTACAAGCCGTGCGTGGACATCACCTTCGGTTCTGCGGCCAAGTCCTACGGTGACAAAGTTCTGGCGGTGGTGCTCACCGGCATGGGCGCCGACGGCCGCGAAGGCGCACGTCTGCTCAAGCAGGGCGGTAGCTCGGTGTGGGCGCAGGACGAAGCAAGCTGCGTGATCTACGGCATGCCGATGGCCATCGTCAAAGCCGATCTGGCTGACGCGGTCTACGGCCTGGACGACATCGGCAAGCACATCGTCGAGGCGTGTATCTGATGGATGTTTTAAGCCTTATCGGGATCATCATGGCGTTCGTCGCCATCATCGGCGGCAACTACCTTGAAGGCGGTCACCTCGGCGCGCTGGCCAACGGCCCGGCGGCGCTGATCGTCCTCGGTGGGACCATCGGTGCAGCGCTGCTGCAATCGCCGATGAGCGCCTTCAAGCGCGCCATGCAGATTCTCGCCTGGATCCTGTTTCCGCCACGTGTGGACCTGGCCGGCGGCATCGACCGCGTGGTCAACTGGAGCCTCACCGCGCGCAAGGAAGGCCTGCTCGGCCTGGAAGGCGTCGCCGATGCCGAGCCGGACAACTACTCGCGCAAGGGCCTGCAACTGCTGGTCGATGGCGCCGAGCCGGAAGCGATTCGCAGCATCCTCGAAGTGGACTTCTACACCCAGGAAGCGCGCGACATCGAAGCGGCCAAAGTTTTCGAAAGCATGGGCGGCTACGCGCCGACCATCGGCATCATCGGTGCGGTAATGGGCCTGATTCATGTGATGGGCAACCTCGCTGATCCGACGCAATTGGGCAGCGGCATTGCCGTGGCATTCGTCGCGACCATCTACGGCGTGGCCAGTGCCAACCTGGTGTTGCTGCCGGTGGCGGCCAAGCTCAAGTCAATCGCGTTGCGGCAGTCGCGTTATCGCGAAATGTTGCTGGAAGGTATTTTGTCGATCGCCGAAGGTGAAAACCCACGCTCCATCGAGTTGAAGCTGCAAGGCTTCATGGATTAAGGGAATAACCTCATGGCTCGTCGCAGACATCAGGAAGAACACGTCAATCACGAGCGCTGGCTCGTGTCGTACGCTGACTTCATCACGTTGTTGTTCGCTTTCTTCGTGGTGATGTATTCCATCTCGTCGATCAACGAAGGCAAGTACAAAGTCATTTCCGAAGCGCTGATCGGGGTTTTCACTGACTCCGATCGCTCGCTCAAACCGATCCCGATCGGTGATGAACGGCCGAAGACCGTGACCCCGGCCAAGCCGCTGGTCAAGGACAGCGAGCAGGTTGACGCCGGTATCGCCGGGGCCAGCGATCCGCTGAAAAGCATTGCCGATGACATCAGTGCCGCGTTCGGCGATTTGATCAGCTCCAATCAGATGACCGTGCGCGGCAACGAGTTGTGGGTCGAGATCGAACTGAATTCCAGCCTGTTGTTCGGCAGTGGCGACGCAATGCCGAGCGACATCGCCTTCAACATCATCGACAAGGTCGCGGCGATCCTCAAACCGTTCGACAACCCGATCCACGTCGAAGGCTTCACCGACGATCAGCCGATCCGCACCGCGCAGTACCCGACCAACTGGGAGCTGTCCTCGGCGCGTTCGGCGAGCATCGTGCGCATGCTGGCGATGCAGGGCGTGAACCCTGGCCGTCTGGCCTCGGTGGGTTACGGTGAGTTTCAGCCGGTGGCCAACAATGCCACCGCCGAAGGCCGGGCGAAAAACCGGCGCGTGGTGCTGGTGGTGTCGCGCAACCTCGATGTGCGCCGCAGCCTGACCGGCACCGGGACCGCCAATGCACAACCGGACGCGGCATTGAAGCGCGCTGGCACACAAACTGCACCGTCCCCGGTCAAGACGCCGGGACGCGAGAGTGCCGTCAATTCTCCGTCGCCCGCATTAATACGCTGAGCTATGTCTCGGTCGAGCATCTCGACCGGGAGGAACGAACCGAATGAGAGTCTGGGCAGTCGCCAATCAAAAGGGTGGTGTCGGTAAAACCACATCTTCCATCGCTTTAGCCGGATTGCTGGCGGAGGCGGGCAAGCGCGTGGTTGTGGTTGATCTCGACCCGCACGGCTCGATGACCAGCTATTTCGGCTACGACCCCGACAGCCTGGAACACAGCAACTACGACCTGTTTCTGCACAAGGGCAGCGTGCCGCAAGGCTTGCCCGGGCAGTTGCTGCTGTCGACCAGCGACGAACGCATTTCCCTGTTGCCGTCCAGCACCGCGCTGGCCACCCTCGAGCGCCAGTCGCCGGGGCAGAGTGGTCTGGGCCTGGTGATCGCCAAGAGTCTGGCGCAGCTGTGGCAGGACTTCGACTACGCAATCATCGACAGCCCGCCGTTGCTCGGCGTGCTGATGGTCAACGCCCTGGCCGCGAGCCAGCAACTGGTGATCCCGGTGCAGACCGAGCACTTGGCCGTCAAAGGCCTGGAGCGCATGGTCAACACCCTGGCGATGATCAACCGCTCGCGCAAACAGGCGCTGCCGTTCAGCATCGTGCCGACCCTGTTCGATCGCCGCACCCAGGCGTCGCTGGGCACCTTGCGCGTGCTGCGTGACAAATTCCCCGAAGAGATCTGGCAGGGTTACATCCCGGTCGATACCCGTCTGCGCGACGCCAGCCGGGCCGGTGTCACGCCTTCGCAGTTCGACGGCAAGAGTCGTGGCGTGCTGGCTTACCGCGCGCTGCTCAAGCATCTGCTGGCGCAACAACTTGTTCCGCAGGTGGCCTGAGCATGATCTCAATTCATGTAGGAGCTGCCGCAGGCTGCGATCTTTTGATCTTGCCTGGCGTTGCTCCTGAAAAGATCAAAAGATCGTCCGAACGCGGCACCGAACCTGCGGCAGCTCCTACAGGGGGCTGCGCATGAATCGGCCGGTGAAGTTGACGTCGAAGCCGCAACTGGCGTTGCAGTCCTATCTGGACAGCCTGCTGCAGGAAATCCCTGACGAGTTGCCGCCAGTGGAAGTGCAGGTCGAGGCGCCGGTCGAGGTGGTCGAAAGTACCGACGCGCTGGATGAGTTCCAGGCCGCCGTGCTTGAAGAACAGGCGCGTGATGCGCAGAAGGTTGTAAAGCCGGTTGCCGCGCCTGCCGTGGCAACCGTTGCAAAAGCACCAGTGGCACTGATCGAAGAAGCCGAGCCACCACGCGCGCCGGTTTCGACACTCGCACCGTTGCTGCAAACCCAATTGCTGAAAACCGCGCCGGAACCGGTCGTGGCCGAACCGGCGCCGATGGCACCGGCACCCGTCGAACAGACGCTGGTGCCGCCAGTGGTGGAAGTGCACCTGCCACCGAGCAACACGCCGCCCCCGGTGGAAACCGATGGCCGTCCGGCCTGGGCCTCGGAAGCCTTCGAATGCCTGTTGTTCGATGTTGCCGGGCTGACGCTGGCGGTACCGCTGGTGTGCCTCGGTTCGATCTATTCGCTGGCCGGCCACGAGTTGACGCCGCTGTTCGGGCAGCCGGAATGGTTCCTCGGGATTCTGCCGAGCCAGGCCGGCAATCTGAAAGTCTTGGACACCGCGCGTTGGGTCATGCCGGATCGCTATCGCGATGACTTCCGTCAGGGCCTGCAGTACGTGATTTCGGTACAAGGTTACGAATGGGGCCTGGCGGTGCATCAGGTCAGCCGTTCGTTGCGTCTGGACCCGAATGAAATCAAATGGAGAAGTCACCGGGGTCAGCGGCCATGGCTCGCCGGCACGGTGATCGAGCACATGTGTGCATTACTTGATGTAGCCGCGCTGGCCGAGTTGATCGCCAGCGGCGGGGCAAAGCACTTGGGCGGCCACAAGCCGCTACATAAATCGACATAGCAGCCGACATAACAGTCAGGCGAAGGCATTTTTCAATGCCTCCACACAGAACACACACCGCCCAGTGCGGTTTTTTCGAGGGGTCAGGGTATGAGTAGTCAGGCGACGAATGCAAAAGGTTCTGAAGATCCGATCCTGCAATGGGTGACCTTCAAGCTGGACAACGAAACCTACGGCATCAACGTGATGCGCGTTCAGGAAGTCCTGCGTTACACCGAAATCGCTCCGGTACCGGGTGCGCCAAGCTACGTGCTGGGCATCATCAACCTGCGCGGTAACGTGGTCACCGTGATCGACACCCGTCAGCGCTTCGGCCTGATCAGCGGCGAGATCAGCGACAACACCCGTATCGTCATCATCGAAGCCGACAAGCAAGTGGTCGGGATCATGGTCGACAGCGTGGCCGAAGTGGTTTACCTGCGTCAGTCGGAAATCGAGACCGCGCCAAACGTCGGCAACGAAGAGTCGGCCAAGTTCATCCAGGGCGTGTGCAACAAGAACAACGAGTTGCTGATCCTGGTCGAGCTGGACAAGATGATGAGCGAAGAAGAATGGTCGGAACTGGAGAGCATCTGATTGATTCTCGAGGTTGCGGTCATTGTCCTGTTCCTTTTCTGGGCAGGCACGCTGGCAATGTTTCTGGCGTACATCAAGGCGCAGCGGGTAATCGCTGCGCAACAGGCTCAGGGCGATGCGCTGCGTGATCAGCGCATCAAGGACCTGGCCAAGCGTGTCGACGACTATCAGAACGGCAACGTGCGCATGGGCGAAGCCCTGCACGAGCTGCGCTCGGTAGTCGGTCCGTTGCCGGACAAGATTGTCGCGCTGGAACAACGCGACCCGTCGAGCCTGTCGTTCGCCCAGGCGGCGAAACTGGTAGGCATGGGCGCGAGCGTCGATGAGCTGACCCAGTCCTGCGGCTTGACCCAGGCTGAGGCGGAGTTGATGCGCAAGCTGCATAAAAGCTGATTTTTGCGCTAAAGCTGAAATCGCCATTCGCGAGCAAGCCCGCTCCCACATTTGATCGCATTCCTTCAATAGGATCGCGGTCGAATGTGGGAGCGGGCTTGCTCGCGAAGGGGCCTTCGAAACCTCAGTAATCATCCCCGCGTTCGGTAACGTCCTTCTCGACCATCGGCGCATCCGGATCCTGCCCCTCGGGGAATTTCCCCTTCAGATTCCACGCGAACGCGATGATCTCGGCGATCGTGCGGTACAGCTCCTCGGGAATGCTGTCGCCCAGTTCCATCCGCGCCAACAGCCGCACCAGCTCGGCGTTTTCATAGATCGGCACTTCGCAGTCGCGGGCGATGCGCAGGATTTCTTCAGCCAGTTCTTCGTCGCCCTTGGCGGTGAGGGTCGGGGCGTGGTTGCCGTCGTATTTGAGGGCGATGGCCTGGCGTGGAGCAGTGGAATCGTTCATGCGGTTTCGTCGACCCAGCGGTGTTCGAGGCGGGTTTGATTGCCTTGCGGCGGGGTGCCGAGATGGCAGTCGAGATCGCCGACGTTCAGCCCGCGATCGAGCAGGCGCTGGCGCAGGGCGAACAGATTGTTGCCGATCAGGTCGGCGGTGTATGGGCGCTCGGCCCAGAGCTGGCTCGACAGGCTGCCGGCAATCAACTGCGCCTGAATCTGCATCGGCCCCAACGGCTCCATGTCGAACGCCAGATCGACGCGCCACAGCTGCTGTCTGGGTTCGCGTTCGTCACGGCGTTCGTTGGGTTGCGGTTCTCTTTCCGGCGCTTCCTCGCGCTGAAACTTGACCTGCAACGGCACGATGTCCTGCAGGTTGCGCATGGGGATTTCCAGCTGCCAGGTGCTGAGCAGACGGCCGTCGTCAGTGACCCCGGTCTGTTCCAGGCTCGACAGCTGATGGCTTTGCAGGCGCGACACGGCGGCTGCAGCGAGGCGCAGCAGATGTTCCAGGTCAGCTTCACCGTCCTGGCTTTGCAGCAAGCGGTCGGGCAGCGGAAAACTGCTCGGCACGGGTTTGGCGCTGACCTGGCCGAGGGTGCCGAGGGCGTTGCGCACGAAACTCGGCAGCGCTTGCGCCAGGGTGTTGGCGGCGATGATCGCGTTGAAACTGGCATTGCCCGGTGCGCCCGGCGACAGCTGAGCGATCAGCTTGAGCAGATCGGCTTTCATGTCCGGGGCCAGCGCCGGATTCTGTCCGGTCAGCAGTTTGGCTTCGAGGAAGGCGCCGCTGTTGGCCAGGGCCAGGGCCACGCCTTTGGCGCTGCTCATCTGCTGCACATCGGGCAGGTTGGCGAGCAGGCGCACGACGGCAGCGCGCAGATCCTGCGAGGTCTGATCGTCGTCGCTCGGCAGGTTTTGCAGAGCGTTGAGCAAACCGTCCAGCGAACCTTGGCGGCTCTGCTGGCCGAGCAGTTGCTGGCTCACCGCCAATTGCTTCTGGCGGCTGCTCAGCGGCACGAACTTGAGGGTTTGCGAGTCTTCGACCAGTGCCGAGAGCAGGGTGCCGATGCGCAGCGGCGTCGGACTGTCGATATCCAGCGTGGCACCGCGCTGCGCGGTGTTGAGCAGGCTCACCAGCGAGCGGTACACCGTCGGCTGTCCCGGCACTTGCGGCAGTGTCTGCGAGGTCAGCACCTTGCCTTGCAGCAGGGTGCCGACCGGCAATTGCGACGTATCGATGCGGGTGAGGGCGGCGACGCTGCTGGCAATTGCCTGCTGCACGGTGATCGCCAGATTACCCGCCGACGGCTGAGTGACGGCCAGGCTGGTGCCAGTTGGCAGCGGCAGGTTGCTGCTGGCTTGCACGGTGGTCTGCCGGCCGCCGTCGACGGTGACCTTGAGCAGCAGTTGAAAGGTCTGATCCGCCTGCTTGAGTGACAACACCTCGGCCTGGGCGCTTTGCCCGGCACCGATCAAGCCTTCGACCGGCGTCAGCAGCTTGAGCAACTCACCGCTCATCATCAGCGGACGAGCGTTCGCCGGGGTGGTGGGCGGGAGCGGGAGGATGTTCATTTCGCCTGTCATACGCGGACACAACCTGAGGAAATTGCACGCTTGGGAGTAAGGCACGGCATGTATAATGCCGCGCGTCTTGCGCTTCGTTCAAAAAACATAGCAATTGTTTGATCCAGCTCTCTGCTTCGCACCGTCATTGCATTTATCCTGCATCTCTTTAACGGCCGCGCCAGAGCCGACTTGAACCGTATAAGGCCCGTGATCCCTTGACCAGTCCTGTCCTGCAAACCGTTGCCCTTGCTTGTGAGCGAGACCTGCGGCTGCTCTTCGAAAATCTCGAATTAAGACTGGCCAGTGGCGATATGGTGCAGATCAGCGGCCCCAACGGCAGCGGCAAGACCAGCCTGCTGCGTCTGTTGTCCGGGTTGATGCAGCCGACCAGCGGTCAGGTGCTGCTCAACGGCCAGCCCTTGACTGCACAACCGAGCGAACTGGCGCGCAACCTGCTGTGGATCGGCCACGCCGCCGGGATCAAGGACCTGCTGACCCCGGAAGAGAACCTGTCTTGGCTCTGCGCCCTGCATCGGCCGGCCGAACGCGAGGCGATCTGGCAGGCATTGGCTGCCGTAGGATTGCGCGGATTCGAAGATGTTCCCTGCCACACCCTGTCCGCCGGTCAGCAACGCCGCGTGGCGCTGGCGCGGCTGTATCTGGACAGCCCGCCGCTGTGGATTCTCGACGAGCCGTTCACCGCGCTCGACAAACAGGGCGTAGCGCAGCTTGAAGAGCATTTGGCCGGGCACTGCGAACGCGGCGGTCTGGTGGTTCTGACCACGCACCACACGCTGAGCCGGATGCCGGCCGGTTATCGCGAGATCGATCTGGGGAACTGGGCAGTATGAGTGTGTTCGGCCTGTTGGTTGCCCGTGAGTCCCGCCTGCTGTTTCGTCGCCCGGCGGAACTGGCCAATCCGCTGATTTTCTTCGCCATCGTCATCGCCTTGTTCCCGCTGGCCGTCGGCCCGGAAACTCAAGTCTTGCAAAACCTGTCCCCGGGGTTAGTCTGGGTGGCCGCGCTGTTGTCGGTCCTGCTTTCGCTGGACGGACTGTTTCGCAGTGATTTTGAAGATGGCTCCCTGGAACAGTGGGTCCTTTCGCCGCACCCGCTGCCCCTACTGGTGCTGGCCAAGGTGCTGGCACACTGGTTGTTCTCAGGCTTGGCACTGGTTCTGCTCTCGCCGTTGCTGGCGTTGATGCTCGGTTTGCCGGTCGCCTGCCTGCCGGTGTTGCTGTTGTCGTTACTGCTGGGTACACCGGTGCTGAGCCTGCTCGGTGCGGTGGGCGCGGCGCTGACAGTTGGTTTGAAACGCGGCGGCCTGTTGCTGGCGTTGCTGATTCTGCCGTTGTACATCCCGGTGTTGATCCTTGGCAGTGGCGCTTTGCAGGCCGTCCTGCAAGGGATGCCGGCGACCGGGTATCTGCTGTGGCTGGGTAGCCTGACCGCCCTGGCGATCACCCTGACACCTTTTGCAATAGCGGCTGGCCTGAAGATCAGCGTCGGCGAATAATGAGGTCTGGTTAAAATTTAACCAGCAAAGACCCTGAGACTGCTCACACCGATGAGCGGCACCCGTGATGGAAACAGTATGAACTGGACCTGGTTTCACAAGCTCGGCTCGCCCAAGTGGTTCTACGGCATCAGCAGCAGGTTTCTGCCGTGGCTGAGCATTGCCGCGTTGCTGCTGATCAGCATTGGCGTTGTCTGGGGCCTGGCCTTCGCGCCGCCGGATTATCAGCAGGGCAACAGCTTCCGCATCATCTACATCCACGTGCCTGCGGCGATGCTCGCGCAGTCGATCTACGTGATGCTGGCGGTGTGCGGCGTGGTCGGGCTGGTGTGGAAAATGAAACTGGCCGATGTCGCCCTGCAATGCGCGGCACCGATCGGCGCGTGGATGACTGCCGTGGCGCTGGTCACCGGGGCCATCTGGGGCAAGCCGACCTGGGGCTCATGGTGGGTCTGGGATGCGCGGCTGACGTCGATGCTGATTCTGCTGTTCCTGTATTTCGGGGTGATCGCGCTGGGCAACGCCATCAGCAATCGCGACAGCGCCGCCAAGGCCTGCGCGGTGCTGGCGATCGTCGGGGTGATCAACATCCCGATCATCAAATACTCGGTGGAGTGGTGGAACACTCTGCACCAGGGCGCGACCTTCACCCTCACCGAAAAACCGGCGATGCCGGCAGAAATGTGGCTGCCGCTGTTGCTGACGGTGCTGGGTTTCTACTGCTTCTTCGGCGCCGTGCTGTTGCTGCGCATGCGCCTTGAAGTGCTCAAGCGCGAAGCGCGCGCCAGTTGGGTCAAAGAAGAAGTGCAGAACAGTCTGGAGGCCGCTCGATGAGTTTCGCTTCATTCGGCGACTTCCTCGCCATGGGCCATCATGGCCTGTATGTCTGGTCGGCCTACGGCATTTGTCTGGCGGTGCTGATCCTCAACGTGGTCGCACCGATCGCGGCCCGCAAGCGCTATCTGCAACAAGAGGCGCGTCGTCTGCGCCGGGAGAACGGCAAGTGAATCCGCTGCGCAAAAAACGTCTGACCCTCATTCTGGCGATCCTGGTCGGGGTCGGTGCTGCCGTCGGCCTGGCCCTCAGCGCCCTGCAGGAAAACATCAACCTGTTCTACACGCCGACCCAGATCGCCAACGGCGAAGCGCCGCACGACACGCGCATCCGCGCCGGCGGCATGGTCGAGAAGGGCTCGCTGCAACGTTCGCCGGACTCGCTGGACGTCAAATTCGTCGTCACCGATTTCAACAAGTCCGTGACCATCACCTATCGCGGGATCCTCCCGGATCTGTTTCGCGAAGGGCAGGGCATCGTTGCCCTCGGCAAGCTCAACGCCGACGGTGTGGTGGTGGCCGATGAAGTGCTGGCCAAGCACGACGAGAAGTACATGCCGCCGGAAGTGACCAAAGCGCTGAAAGACAGTGGTCAATCGGCACCGACCCCAGCGAAGGAGGGTTGATCGATGACTTCTGCACTGTTTATTCCCGAGCTCGGCCATCTGGCGATGATTCTGGCGCTGTGTTTTGCGTTGGTGCAGGCCGTGGTGCCGCTGTTCGGTGCGTGGCGCGGCGATCGTATGTGGATGGGCCTGGCCCAGCCGGCAGCGTGGGGCCAGTTTGCGTTCCTGCTGTTTGCCTTCGGTTGCCTGACCTACGCGTTCATGACCGACGACTTCTCGGTCGGCTATGTGGCGATGAACTCCAACAGCGCCTTGCCGTGGTACTACAAGTTCAGCGCGGTGTGGGGCGCCCACGAAGGGTCGCTGTTGCTGTGGGCGTTGATCCTCGGCGGCTGGACCTTTGCCGTGTCGGTGTTCTCCCGGCAGTTGCCGCAAGTCATGCTCGCCCGCGTGCTGGCGGTGATGGGCATGATCAGCACCGGTTTCCTGTTGTTTCTGATCCTCACCTCCAACCCGTTCTCGCGGATCCTGCCGCAGATTCCGGCGGATGGTCGTGACCTCAATCCGCTGCTGCAAGACATCGGCCTGATCGTGCATCCGCCGATGCTCTATATGGGTTATGTGGGTTTCTCGGTGGCGTTCGCCTTCGCCATCGCCGCTTTGCTGGGCGGTCGTCTCGACGCGGCATGGGCACGCTGGTCGCGCCCTTGGACGATTGTCGCCTGGGCCTTCCTCGGCATCGGCATTACCCTTGGTTCGTGGTGGGCTTACTACGAACTCGGCTGGGGTGGCTGGTGGTTCTGGGACCCGGTGGAAAACGCCTCGTTCATGCCGTGGCTGGTCGGCACCGCCCTGATCCACTCGCTGGCGGTCACGGAAAAACGTGGGGTGTTCAAGAGCTGGACGGTGTTGCTGGCGATCGCCGCATTTTCGTTGAGCCTGCTCGGGACTTTCCTCGTGCGTTCCGGCGTGCTGACCTCGGTACACGCGTTTGCCTCGGATCCTGAGCGCGGCGTGTTCATTCTGATCTTCCTGCTGTTCGTGGTCGGCGGTTCACTGACGCTGTTTGCGTTGCGTGCGCCAGTGGTCAAAAGCCAGGTCGGCTTCAACCTGTGGTCGCGGGAAACCCTGCTGCTGGGCAACAACCTGGTGCTGGTGGTGGCGGCGTCGATGATTCTGCTCGGCACCCTGTATCCGCTGATTCTGGATGCCTTGAGTGGCGCCAAGCTGTCGGTCGGCCCGCCGTACTTCAACGCGCTGTTCATCCCGCTGATGGCGTTGCTGATGCTGGTGATGGCGGTCGGTGTGATCGTCCGCTGGAAAGACACCCCGGTAAAATGGCTGGCGAACATGCTGACCCCGGTGTTGCTCGGCAGTGTCGCATTGGCCGTGGTGGCTGGTGTCGCTTACGGCGATTTCAACTGGGCGGTGATTGCGACGTTCCTGCTCGCCGCGTGGGTGTTGCTCGCCGGTGTGCGGGACATCTTCGACAAGACTCGCCACAAGGGCCTGATCAAAGGCCTGCCAACCCTGACCCGCAGCTACTGGGGCATGCAGATCGCTCACCTGGGCATCGCCGTGTGCGCGCTCGGCGTGGTGCTGTCGAGTCAGAACAGTGCCGAGCGCGACCTGCGTCTGGCGCCGGGCGAGTCGATGTCCCTGGCCGGTTATCAGTTTGTGTTCGAAGGTGCCAAGCACTTCGAAGGGCCGAACTTCACCTCCGACAAGGGCACCGTTCGGGTGATCCGCGACGGCAAGGAAATCAGCGTGCTGCATCCGGAAAAACGCCTGTACACCGTGCAGAGTTCGATGATGACCGAGGCCGGGATCGACGCCGGTTTCACCCGTGATCTGTACGTCGCACTGGGCGAGCCGCTGGAAAACGGCGCGTGGGCGGTACGGGTTCACGTCAAACCGTTCGTGCGCTGGATCTGGTTCGGCGGTTTGCTCACCGGTCTGGGCGGATTGCTGGCGGCGCTGGATCGGCGTTATCGAGTCAAGGTCAAAGCCAAGGTGCGTGAAGCCCTCGGCCTGCAAGGAGCGGCTGCATGAGACGTTGGTTGATGCTGGTACCCCTGGCGATTTTCCTGCTGGTGGCGGTGTTTCTTTATCGCGGTCTGTACCTCGATCCGGCGGAGCTGCCGTCGGCGATGATCAACAAGCCATTCCCGGAGTTCAGCCTGCCGAACGTGCAGGGCGACAAGACCCTCACCAAGGCTGACATTCTCGGCAAACCGGCACTGGTCAACGTCTGGGGCACCTGGTGCATTTCCTGCCGGGTCGAGCACCCGGTGCTGAACAAACTGGCCGAGCGCGGCGTGGTGATCTACGGCATCAACTACAAGGACACCAACGCCGATGCGTTGAAGTGGCTGGCCGAATTTCACAACCCGTACCTGCTGGATATCCGTGACGACGAGGGTTCGCTGGGCCTGAACCTCGGGGTGTACGGCGCGCCGGAAACCTTCTTCATCGACGCCAAGGGCATCATCCGCGACAAGTACGTCGGGGTGATCGACGAGCAGGTCTGGCGTGAAAAACTCGCAGCCAAGTATCAGGCGTTGGTCGATGAGGCCAAGCCATGAAGCGTTTTCTTGCTGCCGTAGTCTTGGGCCTGAGTCTGGCCGGCGTGGCGCATGCCGCGATCGACACTTACGAGTTCGCCAAGGAAGGCGATCGCGAGCGTTTCCGCGAGTTGACCAAGGAACTGCGCTGCCCCAAGTGCCAGAACCAGGACATCGCCGACTCCAATGCACCGATCGCCGCTGACCTGCGCAAAGAGATTTTCCGCATGCTCGGCGAGGGCAAGGACAATCAGCAGATCATCGATTTCATGGTCGATCGCTACGGTGATTTCGTCCGCTACAAACCGGCGCTCAATGCCAAGACTGCACTGCTGTGGTTCGGCCCGGCCGGTCTGTTGTTCGGTGGTCTGGTGGTGATCGCGGTGATCGTTCGCCGACGCCGCGCACAACGCACCGAGACCCCGCCATCGCTGTCCACCGAAGAGCGTCAGCGCCTCGACCAACTGTTGGATAAAAACCAAGAATGATTGATTTCTGGCTTGCCGCAGGGCTGTTGCTTCTGGTCGCCCTGAGTTTTCTGCTGATCCCGGTTTTGCGTGGCCGTCGCGCCCAGCGTGAAGAGGATCGAACTGCCCTGAACGTGGCGCTGTATCAGGAACGTGTCGCCGAGCTGCAAGAGCAGCAGGCTGAAGGTGTACTTGATGCGGCGCAAATGGACAGCGGTCGCGCGGAAGCGGCGCGTGAGCTGCTCGCCGATACCGAAGGCGTTGCTGCGCCGCGCGTGTCGAAATTGGGCAAACCGTTGCCACTGCTGGCGGCGGTACTGGTGCCGGTATTGGGCCTGGGGCTGTATCTGCATTTCGGCGCTGCCGATAAAGTCGAACTGACCCGCGAATTCGCCCAGGCGCCGCAGTCGATGGAAGAGATGACCCGCCGTCTGGAGCGTGCTGTCGCGGCGCAACCGGATTCGGCGGAAGGCCTGTACTTCCTCGGGCGCACTTACATGGCCCAGGATCGTCCGGCGGACGCGGCGAAGATGTTCGAACGCGCCGCCAACCTTGCCGGTCGCCAGCCGGAACTGCTCGGCCAGTGGGCGCAGGCGCAGTATTTTGCCGACGGTAAAAAGTGGTCGGACAAGATCCAGGCCCTGACCGACGAAGCGCTGAAAGCCGATCCGAAAGAAGTCACCAGCCTCGGTCTGCTCGGCATTGCCGCGTTCGAGGGTGAGCGATATCAGCAGGCAATCGACTATTGGAATCGTCTGCTGGCGCAGTTGCCAGAGGGCGACAACTCCCGCGCCGCCTTGCAGGGCGGGATCGAGCGAGCCACCGAGCGTCTGCAAGCCAGTGGCGGCAAGGTCGCCGCCGCGCCGGCCGCCAAGGTTGCCGCACTGCTCAAGGTGCGTGTCGATCTGGCCAGCGAACTCAAAGGCAAGGTGCAACCGGGCGACAGCGTGTTCATCTTCGCCCGCGCCGTTTCCGGCCCACCGGCACCATTGGCGGCCAAGCGCCTGACCGTGGCCGATCTGCCGGTGACCGTCGAACTGGGCGATGCCGACGCCATGATGCCGCAGTTGAAACTGTCGAACTTCCCTGAAGTCCAACTGGTTGCGCGCATCTCCCGCGCCGGCCAGCCGACCGCCGGGGAGTGGGTGGGTCGCAGCGGCCCGCTGGCCAGCAGCACCACCGCGCAGCAAACTCTGACCATCGACAGCCCGGACCGATAACCCCCGGAACCCACAGGAAAACACCGCCATGCACAGCCTCGCCCGCATCACCGTCATCACATTGGCCTTGAGCATGAGCGCATGTGCGGTGCACCGACCGGAACCGACCACCAACCTGCCGCCGATCCCGCCGTCACAACCAAGCCCGACCCCATCGACCTCGCCGACCCCGGGCAAAAGCATCCCGGCCAAACCGTCCAAGCCAGTCCCCCGCACCTCGGCCAGCTTCGCCCCACCACCGGGCGGCAACAGTCACTGGGACCAGAAACTCGGCGTCTACGTCCTCGACGACCAGACCAACACCTTCTACCGCCAGCGCACCTACTACCGCTGGAACAACGGCTGGAGCCGTTCGGTCAGCCCCAACGGCCCGTGGGAAGACACCAACATCCACGGCGTGCCGCCGGGGTTGGGCAAACAGTTCGGGCAGTGATGAAAAAACGGCGATCTCTGGATCGCCGTTTTTTTGAGTGTTGCCGGGCATTAATGATGACCCTGTAGGAGCTGGCGAAGCCTGCGATCTTTTGATCTGCTGTTTTCACAGTTCGCTGGTCAACAACCCCTGCACATAATCCACAAACACCCGCGCCTTCGCACTGACCATCCGCCCCGTGGGAAACACCGCCCACAAGTCCTGATCCGGCAATACCCAGTCACTCATCACCGCCCTGACCGCACCGCTTGCCAGCTCCGGGGCGAACATCCATTGCGAGGCGATGGTCAGGCCCTGATCGGCCAGCACGGCTGAACGCAAACCCTCGGCGGCGCTCACCCGCAGGCGGCCGGTCAGGGTTTGCGTCTGTTGTTCGCTGCCCTGGGTGAAGGTCCAGGTGGCGCCGCCGCTGAGGTTGTAAACGATGCCTTGATGCTGATTGAGGTCGGCAGGGCAGCTCGGTTCGCCGTGGCGATCGAAGTAGGCCGGGCTGCCGAGCACCACGC
The DNA here is from genome assembly GCF_053851495.1 of Pseudomonas sp. JQ36. Taxonomy (NCBI): domain Bacteria; kingdom Pseudomonadati; phylum Pseudomonadota; class Gammaproteobacteria; order Pseudomonadales; family Pseudomonadaceae; genus Pseudomonas; species Pseudomonas sp. JQ36. The sequence continues at coordinate 496,358 of NZ_CM132642.1, forward strand.
GGCGGCAGTCGGCGATCTTGCGCGCGGTGAGACCAGAGTCGCTGAGCGGGCCCATGCGCAGGGCGATGTCGATGCCTTCTTCGACCAGATTGATGTTGCGATCATCGAGCAGCAGGTCGATGTTCAATTGCGGATGCTGATCGAGAAACGGCCCCAGTTGCGGCACGACGTGCAGGCGGCCGAAGGTCACGGCGGCACTGATGCGCAGGTTGCCGCTCAGGCCGCTGGCGCTGCCACGGGCGGCGTTGTCGGCCTCGTTAGCTTCGTCGATGGCGCGTCTGGCCCGTTCGAAAAACGCCAGTCCGGCTTCGGTCGGGGTCAGGCCTCGGGTAGAGCGCAGGAGTAGACTGACGGCCAAGCGTTTTTCCAGATGCGCGATGGTTTTCGAGACGGCGGGCTGGCCAATGTTCAGCCGTCGGGCGGCGGCGGAAAACGATCCGGTTTCGACGACGTAGACGAAGGTTTCCATGGCGGCGAGGCGGTCCATCAGTCTTCCTGCAAATCTGAAAGTTGTCGTAGCCCCCTTGTGGGAGCGGGCTTGCTCGCGAAAGCGGTCTGACATTCAGCACATGTGTTGGCCGATCCGACGCCTTCGCGGGCAAGCCCGCTCCCACAGGGGAAAGGGTGCTGAGTGTAATCCGCGTCCATTCAATCACATGCGGTAAAACAACCAAACGTCGCCCTGCAGATTTATGTGCTTGAGTAAAGATAACTCTAGAGTTACTTTTATTCGGCCGGAGCAAGGAGGCGTCAGGTGCAAAGCAGGCTATTGATCAAGGAGCTGGAGGAGGCAGGCTGGACGCTGGATCGAGTCACCGGCAGTCATCACATCTTCACGCATCGTTACAACCCGTACACCATTCCCGTTCCTCACCCGAAAAAGGATTTGCCGCTGGGGACGGTCAAAAGCATCAGGAGGCGTGCCGGGTTGTACCACCCGCCAGCCAGCTACAAGGGAGATCCATAATGCAATATCCGATCTGCATCGAATGGGGTGACGACAACACCGCCATCGGTATTCAGATACCTGACATTCCCGGCGCCGTCACGGCCGGGGACACTTTCGAGGACGCCTATAACGCAGCCGTTGAAGTCGCCCATCTCATGTTGCAGGAGATGGTGGCGGACGGGGAATCGATTCCGATGCCGACGTCGGCAGCGGCGCATCGCAATAATCCGGAGTTTGCCGACATGGGCTGGGGGATGCTCGAGCTGGATATCTCGCCGTACATGGGCAAGACCGAGAAGGTCAACGTGACGTTGCCAGGCTATGTGATCCAGCGCATCGATCGTTATGTGCGTGAACACAATGTCAAAAGCCGCTCTTCGTTTCTGGCGGATGCGGCGATGGAAAAACTGGTTCGGTATTGAGCGTCATCGCTCCCACAGGCCCAGTGAGCAACCTGTGGGAGCGAGCCTGGATGCCTACGCCGTTGCCAAAGAACCACGCTGCGAAGCACTCAAAAACCGCAACAGCGCCAGCAGCGGGAACGCGCTGCCGACAATCACGATCCACAACCAGCCGCCATGCTCATACACCGCACTGGCAACCGACGAGCCGAAGGCGCCGCCGATGAAGATGCTGGTCATGTATAGCGCATTCAGGCGACCACGGCTTTTGGCGTCGAGCGAGTAGACCGCGCGCTGGCCAAGCACCATGTTCATCTGCACGCAGAAATCCAGTACCACGCCGGTCACGGCCAGACCGATCACGCTGTAGGCCGGGTGAATGAAGGCCGGCAGGAAGCTCAGGCTGGCGAACAGCATGGCCAGCAGCGAAGCGATGCGGGTGTGGCCAGCGTCAGCCAGGCGTCCGCTGATCGGCGCGGCGATTGCACCGATGGCGCCGACCAGCGCGAAGATCGCGATCTCGCTTTGCGACAGGCCATGGTTGCGCGCCAGTTCCAGCGGCACCGCTGTCCAGAACAGGCTGAAGGTGGCGAACATGCAGCCCTGATAAAACGCTCGCTGACGCAGTACCGGTTGCTGGCGCAGCAGGGTCCACAGCGAGCCGAGCAACTGGCCGTAGGAAGCGCTGTGATCCGGTTGGCGCTTGGGCACGGTCAGTGCCAGCACCACGCTGATCGCGGCCATCAACGCGGCGGCAATCATGAACATCGCGCGCCAGCCGAAATGGTCAGCCACCACGCTCGACACCGGCCGCGCCAGCAGAATGCCCAGCAGCAGACCGCCCATGATCCCGCCGACCACCCGGCCACGGGATTCTTCCGGCGCCAGATGCGCGGCCAGCGGAATCAGGATCTGCACCGACACCGAACTGAAGCCCACCAGCAACGAGATCAGCAAAAACACATTCGGCTGACTGGTGAACGCCGCACCGAGCAGGCTGGCAATCGCCACCACCGTGGTGATGATCATCAGCCGGCGGTTTTCCAACAGGTCACCCAGCGGTACCAGGAAGAACAGGCCCAACGCATAACCGATCTGCGTCAGCGAGACGATGAAACTGGCCATGGTGTCGGAGAGGCCGATGTCCGGCGCGATCAGGCCGATGATCGGCTGCGCGTAGTAGATGTTGGCGACGATCGCGCCGCAGCAGAAGGCGAACAGCAGCACCATGCCTCGGGTCATTGCGTGAGTTGTGGCGTTCATAAGGTTTCTCGATCCAGCGAAAGGGAATGCGGTGAGGCTAAGGGACGCACCGAGGCGGCGGTAGAAGCCTTGTATCGATATCAGTTATTCCGTTGCGGAATGATTGGCTTCAACGGCGGTGTCGTCCATCGGCGAACCTTGCGTCCGGCCGGGGAGGGCTGATGATACATTCACTTACATCTTCTTCGATAGCGTGCTTATGTTTACCGCTGCGCTTTTACTGTTCATCAACGGAGGATTGCCATGTTGCGCCAGCTGCTGCGTCACACCACCACGATTGCCTTGATCGGCCTGCTCGGCGCTGCTGCGGTGCAGGCCGCCGATGCACCCGGTATGTGTCTCGGCGTGCGCGGTGAGATCACCGGGGTCAGCGCCGACTCGTTGAACGTCCACGTCAACAGCGGCGAGAACGTGGTGATTCAGTTGACCGGTGACACCAAAGTCCGCGCCGTGACTCTGGCGAATATCGAGGACATCAAACCCGGCAGCTACATCGGCTCGGCCGCCATGCCGCAGGAGGATGGCACGCTCAAGGCAATGGAAGTGCACGTCTTCCCGCCGGAACTGGCCGGCAGCGGCGATGGCCACCGGCCGTTTGATCTGGCCAAGGGCAGCAGCATGACCAATGGCAGCGTTGGTGATCTGGTGGTCAGCAATGGCCGGGTGCTGACCGTCAACTACAAGGGCGGGCAGCAGAAGATCCTGGTGCCGGAGGATGTGCCGATCGTCAATTTGACGCCGGGGGATCGCAGCTTGCTCAGGGTGGGGGTGAAGATTGTCAGCTTCGTCACCCAGGACGCCGACGGCACGTTGACTGCGCAATCGATTTCCGCCAGCAAGGATGGCGTGACCCCACCGATGTAACTGGCTGACAAACAATCCCCTGTGGGAGCGGGCTTGCTCGCGAAGGCGGTGTGTCAGATACATGTTTTTGACTGACACACCACCTTCGCGAGCAAGCCCGCTCCCACAGGGGGGAGTGTGGTGATTGCCAATGCCCACAAAAAAGGCGACCTGTTGAGGTCGCCTTTTTCGTTACTGCCTAAGCCTTACTGGCCGGTATAAATCTGATCAAAGATCCCGCCATCATTGAAGTGGGTCTTCTGCACCGAACGCCAGTCGCCGAAGGTTTTCTCCACCGACAGGAAGTCGACTTTCGGGAAGCGGTCGGTGTGCTTCGCCAGCACCGCCGGGTCCCGCGGACGCAGGTAGTTGGCGGCGGCGATTTCCTGGCCTTCCGGCGACCACAGGTACTTCAGGTATTCGTCGGCAGCGGCGCGGGTGCCTTTCTTGTCGACCACTTTGTCGACCACCGACACGGGTGGCTCGGCTTCGGCGGAGACGCTTGGGTAGATCACTTCGAACTGATCGCGACCGAATTCACGAGCGATCATCTCGGCTTCGTTTTCGAAGGTCACCAGTACGTCGCCGATCTGGTTGGTCATGAACGTGGTAGTCGCGGCACGGCCACCGGTATCGAGCACCGGCGCTTGCTTGAACAGTTTGCCAACGAAGTCCTTGGCCTTGTTCTCGTCACCGCCATTTTTCAGCACGTAGCCCCAGGCCGAGAGGTAGGTGTAGCGGCCGTTGCCCGAAGTTTTCGGGTTGGGCACGATCACTTGCACGCCGTCCTTGAGCAGATCCGGCCAGTCTTTCAGGGCTTTCGGGTTGCCTTTACGGACGATGAACACGGTGGCCGAGGTGAACGGCGCGCTGTTGTTCGGCAGGCGGGTGACCCAGTTCTCCGGCACCAGTTTGCCGTTGTCGGCGAGGGCGTTGATGTCGGTCGCCATGTTCATGGTGATGACGTCAGCCGGCAGGCCGTCGATCACCGAGCGCGCCTGCTTGCTCGAACCGCCGAAGGACATCTGCACGGTGATGTTTTCGTTGTGTTCGGCCTGCCAGTGTTTCTGGAACGCGGTGTTGTAGTCCTTGTAGAAATCGCGCATCACGTCATAGGAGACGTTGAGCAGGGTCGGTGCGGCTTGAGCCACGCTGCCAAAGGCAAGACCGGCGGCGAGAAGTGAGGCGCCAAAGAGTTTTTTCACTGCGCATTCCTTGTTGTTTATGTGTAGGAGCTGCCGAAGGCTGCGATCTTTTGATTTGGGTCTAAAAACAAGATCAAAAGATCGCAGCCTTCGGCAGCTCCTACAGGGATTGTGGGTGATGCCAATTTGCTAGTGACTATAACGGGGCTGGCATAGTCGTTTAAAGATTAAAAAGCTCTGTGCTTATTCCAGTTTCTTGAACAACGCATTACCGCAACGGGAGCAGAACGCCGCGCCATGTTCATGGCTGTTTTTCTTGCACACCGGGCAGTCATGTTGCAGCTGTTCGCCGCGCATGGCGTTGGCCAGTTCGGCGGTAAAGATCCCGGTGGGTACGGCGATGATCGAGTAACCGGTGATCATCACCAGCGACGAAATCACCTGGCCCAGCGGGGTTTTCGGCACGATGTCGCCGAAGCCGACGGTGGTCAGGGTCACGATAGCCCAATAGATGCCTTTGGGGATGCTGGTGAAGCCATGTTCCGGGCCTTCGATCACATACATCAACGTGCCGAACACCGTTACCAGGGTGCAGACGCTGACCAGAAACACCACGATTTTCTGCTTGCTGCCACGCAGCGCCGACATCAAATAGTTGGCTTGCTTGAGGTACGGGCTGAGCTTGAGCACGCGGAAGATGCGCAGCATCCGAATGATCCGGATGATCAGCAGGTACTGCGCATCGCTGTAATACAGCGCCAGGATCCCCGGCACGATCGCCAGCAGATCCACCAGTCCGTAGAAACTGAAAGCGTAGCGCAACGGTTTCGGTGAGCAATACAGGCGCAGGATGTATTCACCGAGAAAAATGACGGTGAAACCCCACTCGATGTAGGCCAGCACATCGGCGTAGTTCTGGTGAATGCTGTCGATGCTGTCGAGCATCACCACCACCAGGCTGGCGAGGATGATCAGCAGCAAGGTGCCGTCGAAGCGCCGCCCGGCGAGGGTGTCGCTCTGGAAAATCATCACGTAAAGCCGTTCGCGCCAACTGTTGCTGCTGTCCATGGATAACGCCTGAATTGAAGATCAGCGCAGCCTAGGTTGATTGTCCCCCTGTGCGCAAGGCGTGGCGTCGACGGCCGCTTTGCCGAGCATCTGGATCCCGGCGCGGATCAGCCAGCCGGCGAGGATGAATGGCGCGGTCAGCGTCGCCAGACCGAGAGCGGCGAACAGCGGGGTGACCAGCAGCGCGAGGACGATGCCCAGCAGCGGCAGCCACGGATGTTGGCGTTGCGCACTGAAAGCGAGGGCGGCGAGCACCGCGTTGTAGCTGCCCAGACCCAACAATGCGGCAGCGGTTTCGTGGTGCAGCAGACTTGACGCGAGACCGACGGCCGAGGCTAGCAGCGCCCAGCAGAACGCCCGGCGATCAGCGATCAGCAAACCGATGCCGATCAACGTACCGGCCAGCGGATGATCGAGGAACATCACCTGACCGAAGCCGTTGAGTGCAGCGGCGAGTAGATTCAATGTATTCATTTCGATCGCTGGCATCGGCGCCGACGGTTCAGCGAACAGCAGCAAAATCCAGCCGATGGCCACGAATGGCGAGGTGTAAGCCGGTATCGATCGACTGCGGTACACATGTTTGAGCCATTGCTGAGTGAGCATCGCGCTCAGCCCGCCAGCCGCCAGAATCAGCGGCGGCAGCAGCGGTGACCAGGGGAAATACAGGCTGAGCAACAGACCGAGCAGCACGCCGTTGTAGCTGAACAACCCGGCCTGACGATCAGCCTTGGCATAGTTACGTCGTTGTGCGGTGAGCAATCCGGCGACGGCCCCGAGCAGCGCACCGGCAAACAGCACCGGCGCAGTGAGCAGAATCGCCAGCAGGCACAGCAAGCCGCACAGCGGGTGGCGCTGAAGGAATATCTGACTGAAACCGTTGAGCAAAGCCTCGGCCCAGTCGGGGCAGTGGTTGTTGAAATGATTGGCAGGCATGGCAGTTCTGAAAGTCAGTGAAACCGAGTCGCCTGCTTTCGCGAGCAAGCCCGCTCCCACAGTTGATTTGTGTACACCACAAACTCAATGATTGAACGGAAATTCAAGTGGGAGCGGGCTTGCTCGCGAAGAGGCCGGTACAGGCGCTAAATCAAGGTCTCGATTCGCAGTGAGTTGGTCGATCCCGGTTGCCCAAACGGCACCCCGGCGGTGATCAGCAAGGTATCGCCACGCTCGGCCATGCCTTGCGCCTGAGCGATTTCCAGCGCGGTCGAACACACTTCATCGACCTGACGCAGGCGATCGTTGACCACCGAGTGAATGCCCCATGCCACGCTCAAACGCCGCGCGGTCTGCAGGTTCGGCGTCAGGTTGAGGATCGGCGCTTTCGGCCGCTCCCGCGCTGCACGCAATGTCGAGGCGCCCGACTCGCTGTAGTTGACCAGCACTGCCACCGGCAGCACGTTGCTGATGCGGCGGATCGCGCAGCTAATGGCATCGGACACCGTCGCTTCGGCTTTCGGTCGGCTGACGTCGAGCTGCGTCTGATAATCCGGACCGTTCTCAACCTGACGAATGATCTTGCTCATCATCTGCACTGCTTCCAGCGGATACTCGCCGGAGGCGGTTTCGGCCGATAGCATCACCGCATCCGCGCCTTCAGCCACGGCGTTGGCGACGTCGGTGACCTCGGCGCGGGTCGGCGCCGGAGAGAAGCGCATCGACTCGAGCATCTGCGTCGCCACCACCACCGGTTTGCCGAGTTCGCGGCAGGTGCTGATGATGTTCTTCTGGATCTGCGGCACGCTTTCCGCCGGCACTTCCACGCCGAGATCGCCGCGAGCGACCATGATCGCGTCACTCAATTCGGCGATTTCGCGCAGTTGTTCAACCGCTGACGGCTTCTCGATTTTCGCCATCAGGAACGCCTTGTCGCCGATCAGTTCGCGGGCTTCGAGAATGTCTTGCGGACGTTGCACGAACGACAGCGCCACCCAGTCCACCCCCAGTTCCAGACCGAAGCTGAGGTCGCGGCGATCCTTGGCCGTCAGCGGGCTGAGGTCGAGCACCGCTTGCGGCACGTTCACCCCTTTGCGGTCCGACAGTTCGCCGCCGGCGAGCACGGTGGTGTCGATCGCGTCGGTGTATTTTGTGACCACGCGCAGGCGCAGTTTGCCGTCATCCAGCAGCAGATCCATGCCCGCTTCCAGCGCGGCGATGATCTCCGGGTGCGGCAGGTTCACCCGGCGTTCATCGCCCGGTGTCGCATCCAGATCGAGGCGGAACGCCTGACCGCGATGCAGCTGCACCTTGCCGTCGGCGAACTTGCCGACGCGCAGTTTCGGCCCCTGCAAATCCATCAGAATGCCCAACGGATAGTTGAGCTGGCGTTCGACTTCTCGGATCCACTGATAGCGCTTGGCGTGGTCGGCGTGATCGCCGTGGCTGAAGTTCAGGCGGAAGATATTGACCCCGGCCTCGACCAGTTCACGGATGTCTTCGATGCCATCGACGGCAGGCCCGAGGGTGGCGAGGATTTTGACCTTTTTATCAGGCGTCATGATTTGCAGTTCTCAAGGATCAGGATGGCGCGGAAGTCGTTGACGTTGGTGCGGGTTGGCTCGGTGACGATCAGCGCGTCGAGCGCCTCGAAGTAGCCGTAACCGTTGTTGTTATCCAGCTCGTCGCTGGCGCTCAAACCGAGGGCGGCGGCGCGGGCGTAGCTGTCCGGGGTCATGATCGCGCCGGCATTGTCTTCCGAACCGTCGATGCCGTCGGTGTCGCCGGCCAGCGCGTAAACGCCGGGCTGGCCCTTGAGGCTGTCGGTGAGGCTCAAGAGGAATTCGGCGTTGCGTCCGCCACGGCCATTGCCGCGCACGGTCACCGTGGTTTCGCCGCCGGAGAGGATCACGCACGGTGCAGCGAGTGGCTGGCCATGATTGATGATCTGCCGGGCGATGCCGGCGTGGACTTTCGCCACCTCGCGGGATTCGCCTTCGAGGTCGCCGAGGATCAGCGTGCTGAAACCGGCCTGACGGCATTTCACCGCCGCAGCATCCAGCGATTGCTGCGGGCGGGCGATCAACTGGAAGTGGCTGCGCGCGAGGCTTGGGTCGCCGGGTTTGACGGTTTCCGATTCCGCGCTTTGCAGCCAGGTGCGCACCGAGGCCGGGACTTCGATGCCGTAGCGCTTGAGGATCGCCAGCGCTTCGGCCGAAGTGCTCGGGTCGGCCACGGTCGGGCCGGAAGCGATGACCGTGGCGAGGTCGCCCGGCACATCGGAAATCGCGTAGGTGTAGACGGTGGCAGGCCAGCAAGCCTTGCCGAGGCGGCCGCCCTTGATCGCCGAGAGGTGCTTGCGCACGCAGTTCATCTCGCCGATGGTCGCGCCGGATTTGAGCAGGGCTTTGTTGATCGATTGCTTGTCGGCCAGGGTGATGCCTTCGGCCGGCAGCGCGAGCAGGGCAGAGCCGCCGCCGGAGAGCAGGAAGATCACACGGTCGTCTTCCGTCAGATTGCTGACCAGTTCCAGCACACGCTTGGCCACGGCCAGACCGGCAGCGTCCGGTACCGGATGCGCGGCTTCGACCACTTCGATTTTTTCGCATGGAGCGCCGTGACCGTAACGGGTCACGACCAGACCGGATACTTCACCTTTCCAGCTGCGCTCGACCACCTGGGCCATGGCAGCTGCGGCTTTGCCGGCGCCGATGACGATCACTCGGCCCGTGCGATCGGCAGGCAGATGGGCTTCGAGGACCTGGTTCGGATGGGCCGCGTCGATGGCTGTGGCAAACAGCTCGCGCAGCAGTTGTTGCGGATCGACCGACATGGCGGGCTCCCGGAATTCTTGTTATTCGAAAGGGCAACTCGGATCTTGTAGGAGTGAGCCTGCTCGCGATTCAGGCAGCGCGGTAAATCTGACTCACCGCGGCGACTTCATCGCGAGCAGGCTCACTCCTACAGGTTTGATGAAGGCTTTATTTTTTATCGCGAATCGAGAAGTTGGCCATGTGTTCCAGACCCTTGATCAGCGCCGAGTGGTCCCAGTTGCTGCCACCGATGGCCGCGCAGGTGCTGAACACTTGCTGGGCGTTGGCGGTGTTCGGCAGGTTGATGTTCAGTTCCTTGGCACCTTGCAAGGCAAGGTTCAGATCCTTCTGGTGCAGGCTGATGCGGAAGCCCGGGTCGAAGGTGCCCTTGATCATGCGCTCGCCGTGCACTTCGAGGATCTTCGACGAAGCGAAGCCACCCATCAGTGCTTCACGCACCTTGGCCGGATCAGCACCGTTTTTCGAGGCGAACAGCAGGGCTTCCGCCACGGCCTGAATGTTCAGCGCGACGATGATCTGGTTCGCCACTTTGGCGGTCTGACCGTCGCCATTGCCGCCGACCAGAGTGATGTTCTTGCCCATGGCCTGAAACAGCGGCAGCGCGCGTTCAAAGGCATCGGCGTCGCCACCGACCATGATGCTCAGGGTCGCGGCCTTGGCGCCGACTTCACCACCGGATACCGGAGCGTCGAGGTACTGCGCGCCTTTTTCGTTGATCTTCTTGGCGAATGCCTTGGTGGCGGTCGGCGAGATCGAGCTCATGTCGATCACTACTTTGCCTTTGCTGATACCGGCAGCAACACCGTCAGCGCGGAACAGCACGTCATCGACCTGCGGGGTATCCGGCACCATGACGATGATGAATTCGGCTTCCTGCGCCACTTCGCGCGGGTTGGCCAGGGCGACGGCGCCAGCGGCGACCAAGTCGGCTGGAGCGGCGTCGTGGTGCGCCGACAGGAACAGGCTGTGACCGGCTTTCTGCAGGTTCGAAGCCATTGGGTGGCCCATGATGCCGGTGCCGATAAATCCGATTTTAGCCATGAGAAAATCCTCTTGTTTTTGTCTTGCTCAAGCGAAATAGGGGTGTTGCTTTGGGTGGGAGCGGGCTTGCTCGCGAATGCGGTGGAACATTCAATATCCGTGTTGACTGAACCACCGCATTCGCGAGCAAGCCCGCTCCCACAAGGTTTTGTGGTGTTCTTAAATTGCGTTGTGAGTTTTCAACCAGCCGAGGCCGGCCTCAGTGGTAGTCAGCGGCTTGTACTCGCAACCCACCCAACCCTGATAACCGATGCGATCCAGGTGTTCGAACAGGAAGCGGTAATTGATCTCACCGGTGCCCGGTTCATTGCGCCCCGGGTTGTCCGCGAGCTGCACGTGGTTGATCTCGCCCAGGTGCGATTGCAGGGTGCGGGCCAGATCGCCTTCCATGATTTGCATGTGATAGATGTCGTATTGCAGGAACAGGTTGGTGCTGCCGACCTGCTCGCGAATCGACAGGGCTTGCGCCGTGTTGTTCAGGTAGAAGCCCGGGATGTCGCGGGTGTTGATCGCTTCCATCACCAGTTTGATACCCGCCGCCTGCAGCTTGTCGGCGGCGTATTTGAGGTTGGCGACGAAGGTTTTTTCCACGGTGGCATCGTCCACGCCTTGCGGACGGATACCGGCCAGGCAGTTGACCTGGGTGTTGCCCAGCACTTGCGCGTAGGCAATCGCCAGATCGACCCCGGCGCGGAACTCTTCAACACGATCCGGCAGACACGCGATACCGCGCTCGCCCTTGGCCCAGTCACCGGCCGGCAGGTTGAACAGCACTTGGGTCAGCCCGTTGGCATCGAGCCTGGCCTTGATTTCGGCAGAGCTGAAGTCGTACGGGAACAGGTATTCCACACCACTGAAACCGGCCTTGGCGGCGGCGTCGAAACGGGCAAGGAAATCCTGTTCGGTGAACAGCATGGACAGGTTGGCTGCGAAACGCGGCATGGTGGTCTCCCGTAAATCTTGTGAGGTTCCCCTTGTAGGAGCGGGCCTTTGTGGCGAGGGAGCTTGCTCCCGCTGGGGCGCGCAGCGGCCCCAAAAGCTTTACGACTGCTTCGCAGCCGAGCGGGAGCAAGCTCCCTCGCCACATGGCTAGCTCCCACAGGGAGAGCGGTCAGCAGTTAATCGAGCAACGAAATCGCCGTTGGCGCGTCGTTGCCGACCAGTGCCAGATCTTCGAATTCGTTGACGGCGTTGATCTCGGTCCCCATGGAGATGTTGGTCACACGCTCCAGGATAATCTCGACAATCACCGGTACCTTGAACTCTTCGATCATCTGTTCAGCCTTGCGCAGGGCAGGGGCGATTTCCGATGGTTCGAACACCCGCAGGGCTTTACAGCCGAGGCCTTCGGCGACTGCGATGTGGTCGACACCGTAACCGTTGAGTTCCGGCGCGTTCAGGTTATCGAAGGACAGCTGCACGCAGTAGTCCATTTCGAACCCGCGCTGGGCCTGACGGATCAGGCCCAGGTACGAGTTGTTCACCACGACGTGGATGTAAGGCAGTTTGAACTGAGCGCCGACCGCCAGCTCCTCGATCATGAACTGGAAGTCATAGTCCCCCGACAGGGCCACGACTTTCCGGCTCGGATCGGCCTTGACCACGCCCAGCGCGGCCGGAATGGTCCAGCCCAACGGGCCGGCCTGACCGCAGTTGATCCAGTGACGCGGCTTGTAGACGTGCAGGAACTGCGCGCCGGCAATCTGCGACAGACCAATGGTGCTGACGTAGCAGGTGTCTTTGCCGAACACCTGGTTCATCTCTTCGTAAACACGCTGCGGCTTGACCGGCACGTTGTCGAAGTGAGTCTTGCGGTGCAGGCTGGCTTTGCGCTGCTGGCAATCCTGCAGCCAGGCACTGCGATTTTTCAGTTTGCCGGCGGCTTGCCATTCACGGGCGACTTCGATGAACACGGTCAGCGCGGCAGCAGCGTCGGAGACGATACCCAGATCCGGGGTGAACACGCGGCCGATCTGCGTGCCTTCGATATCGACGTGAATGAACTTGCGGCCTTCGGTGTAGACGTCGACCGAACCGGTGTGGCGGTTGGCCCAACGGTTACCGATGCCCAGTACCACGTCGGATTTCAGCAGCGTGGCGTTGCCGTAACGGTGCGACGTCTGCAGGCCGACCATGCCGACCATCAGCGGGTGGTCGTCCGGAATGGTGCCCCAGCCCATCAGGGTCGGGATCACCGGAATACCGGTCAGTTCAGCGAACTCCACCAGCAGATCGCTGGCGTCGGCGTTGATGATGCCGCCGCCGGCCACCAGCAATGGACGCTCGGCCTGATCAAGCAGGGCCAGCGCCTTCTCGACCTGAACGCGGGTCGCGGTTGGCTTGGCCAACGGCAGCGGCTGGTAGGCGTCGATATCGAATTCGATTTCAGCCATCTGCACGTCGAAGGGCAGGTCGATCAGCACCGGGCCCGGGCGGCCGGAGCGCATTTCGTAGAAGGCTTTCTGGAACGCGTAAGGCACCTGGCCCGGCTCCAGAACCGTGGTCGCCCACTTGGTGACGGGTTTGACGATGCTGGTGATGTCGACCGCCTGGAAGTCTTCCTTGTGCATACGGGCGCGGGGTGCCTGGCCGGTAATGCAGAGGATCGGAATCGAGTCGGCCGAGGCGCTGTAGAGCCCGGTGACCATGTCGGTACCGGCCGGGCCGGACGTACCGATGCACACGCCGATGTTGCCGGCCTTGGTGCGGGTGTAACCCTCGGCCATGTGCGACGCGCCTTCGACGTGACGAGCGAGGACGTGATCGATGCCACCGACTTTCTGCAGGGCGGAGTACAGCGGGTTGATCGCAGCACCCGGAATGCCAAAAGCGGTATCAACCCCTTCACGGCGCATCACCAGAACGGCGGCTTCGATTGCTCTCATTTTGCTCATGGTTTTGTGCCTCTTTACGTTTTGTAATTGTATACAAGTGGCTTTGCGCAGAGTGTATTCACGGCGGACGGCGCAGGTCAATCCATTTTCTCAAGCGCCTGTTTCATTCGTCGAAAGCCCGGTTCTGCTGTGGCTTTTCGTCGCATGTGGCGCTTTTCGAGAATTATTGTATACAAAAAAATAATTCATTGTGTTCTATTTGTGGCATCGGTCTGCGGCACTTGAGCGCAGCCCCACGACTTTCCCAATAACAAAATGAGGACGGCACCATGAGCGCTTTAACCTTGAAAGTCGCAGTCAATCTGGTCAGCGAAGCCATCAGCGCGGGGCGCGAGATCAACGCCGCGCCGCTGACCATCGCGGTACTCGATACCGGCGGCCACCTGATCACCCTGCAACGCGAAGACGGCGCCAGCCTGCTGCGCCCCAACATCGCCATCGGCAAAGCCTGGGGCGCCATCGCCCTGGGCAAGGGCTCACGCTTGCTGGCGCTGGACGCCCAACAACGCCCGGCGTTCATCGCCGCACTCAACAGCATGGGCCAGGGCAGCGTCGTCCCGGCCCCGGGCGGGGTGTTGATTCGTGATCAGGCGGGGAATGTGCTGGGGGCGATCGGGATTAGCGGCGATCTGTCGGATATTGATGAGCAGGTGGCGATTAAAGCGGTGGAGGCGCTGGATTTGAGGGCGGATGCGGGGGTGGCTGCTTGAATCTGCGTTGATTGATTAACCGCTATCGCGAGCAGGCTCACTCCTACAAGGGATCTTGGTTGGACACAAAATGTCTGAACACCACAAACCCCTGTAGGAGTGAGCCTGCTCGCGATAGCTCTCTCCCAGAAACATCCAGCCAAGAGTTTGTCCCATCAACTTGAGCACGCAGAACTAGTCTTCTCATGAGCTGATCATGGGAGGCAAAGGAATGCCTGATCTACCCGCTGCACACCGATTGCGAGCCGGTCGCTATGCCGAGCCCAATCGAATCTACCTACTTACGACCAACACTCTTGATCGCAAACCGATCTTCGCCGATTTTGCTTTGGGCCGATTGGTGGTTCATCAATTTCGGCGTGCACAAAATCTCGGCTTGGCGAACTCACTGGCGTGGGTGGTAATGCCAGATCATTTTCATTGGTTAATCGAATTGCAGAGCGGGTCTTTGAGCGAACTGATGCAAAAGACCAAGTCGCTAAGTACCAAAGCGGTGAATCAGGCTACCGGTAGAAATGTTGGCCTCTGGCAAAGAGGGTTTCATGACCGGGCACTGCGGCGGGAGGAGGATTTAGTGAAGATGGCAAGGTATGTCGTCGCCAACCCATTGCGGGCTGGACTGGTGGAGAGGCTTGGCGACTATTCGCTGTGGGATGCGATCTGGGTTTGAGCCGAAACCGTGTCGCTTCAATCGCGAGCAGGCTCACTCCTACATTTGGGATGCATTCCCATGTAGGAGTGAGCGTGCTCGCGAAGCAGTCACCGCGGTCTATCAGTCCGGCTCACACCCTTTCAACACCAGCCGGATAATCGTCTGTGCCGCCGCCTCGTAATCCGCCTCGTCGAGCTTGTCCTTGCCGGTGACTGCGGAGATCTGCCAGTCGAAGTCGGCGTAGGTCTGGGTTGCGGCCCAGATGCTGAACATCAGGTGGTTGGGGTCGATCGGGGCGATCTGGCCGCGGTCGATCCAGCTCTGGATGCAGTCGATGTTGTGCTTGGCCTGGCTGTTGAGCTGCTCGACCAGGTCGGCGCTCAGGTGAGGGGCGCCGTGCATGATTTCGCTGGCGAACACCTTGGAGGCGAAGGGCAGGTCGCGGGAGATGCGGATCTTCGAGCGGATGTAGCCGCTGAGCACTTCGCTCGGTACGCCGTCCGGGTTGAACGGGGTCGAGGCCTGCAGGATCGGCACGATGATACTTTCCAGGACCTCGCGGTAGAGGTTTTCCTTGGATTTGAAGTAGTAGTAGACGTTGGGCTTGGGCAATCCTGCCTTGGCGGCGATGTCGCTGGTTTTGGTCGCCGCGAAGCCCTTGTCGGCAAATTCCTCGCTGGCGGCACGCAGGATCAGTTCTTTGTTGCGCTCGCGGATTGTGCTCATAAACCCGGTGGTTCCTTGCCTGTTCTGGCGGTTGCGCATGGTAGCACCGGCCTCGCGCGTGGCTCAAGAATGCCCCGTGTGGCCCGCAGTCGCGGTATGCTGCGCGACATTATTCACATAAGGAAACAAGATTCATGGCAGGAAGCAGTTTGCTGGTGCTGATCGACGATATTGCCACCGTTCTGGATGACGTGGCGTTGATGAGCAAAATGGCCGCGAAGAAGACCGCTGGCGTACTCGGCGATGACTTGGCGCTCAATGCCCAGCAAGTCTCCGGGGTGCGCGCCGAGCGGGAAATACCGGTGGTCTGGGCGGTGGCCAAGGGCTCGTTCCTCAACAAGTTGATTCTGGTGCCGTCGGCGCTGGCGATCAGTGCATTCGTGCCGTGGCTGGTGACGCCGCTGTTGATGGTTGGCGGCGCGTACCTGTGTTTCGAAGGTTTCGAGAAGCTCGCGCACAAGTTCCTGCACAGCAAGGCCGAAGATGATGCCGAGCATGCGCAACTGAGCGCGGCGGTGGCCGAGCCGACCACCGATCTGGTGGCTTACGAGAAGGACAAGATCAAAGGCGCGATCCGCACCGACTTCATCCTCTCGGCGGAAATCATCGCCATCACCCTTGGCACCGTGGCCGACGCATCGCTGACCCAGCAAGTGATCGTCATGTCCGGCATCGCCATCGTCATGACCGTCGGCGTCTATGGCCTGGTGGCCGGCATCGTCAAACTCGACGATCTGGGCCTGTGGCTGACCCAGAAATCGGGTGCAGCCGCCAAAGGCATCGGCAATGCGATCCTGCGCGCCGCCCCGTACATGATGAAAGGCCTGTCGGTGATCGGTACAGCGGCGATGTTCCTCGTCGGTGGCGGCATCCTTACCCATGGCATTCCGGTGGTGCATCACTGGATTGAAAGTGTCGGCGCGGCGGCTGGCAGTGCCGGGTTTGCCGTGCCTGTGTTGCTCAATGGCGTAGCGGGGATTATCGCGGGCGCAGCAGTGCTGGCGGTGGTTTCGGTCGTCGGCAGGATCTGGCGCGCGATCAAAGGATAAACACATCACTCCAGTGGGAGCGGGCTTGCTCGCGAATGCTGTGTGTCAGTCGAAGAATATGCTGGCTGATTCACCGCATTCGCGAGCAAGCCCGCTCCCACAGTTTGATCTGGGTTGTGCCATGAAAAAGGGCCATTCGACTCGCATCGAATGGCCCTTTTTTGTTGTCGCCGAGGTTACTCGGCGATCTGCAGCTTGCGCGACTCGGTGTAGACGTAACGCACTTTCTCGTACTCGAACGGCGAATTCATCTGACCGTAGCGGAAGTTGGTCTGGTAGCGCTTGTCGACCGCGCGCAGGGCCCAGACTTCCGGGTGGTTGGAGCTGACTTCCGACACGTTCAGGTAGTTGATCGCCGATTCGGCGGTGTAGTCCACGGCCAGGCCGGCGGTATCGCGAATGTTCGACGGGCCGAGGATCGGCAACACGAAGTAGGCACCGCCCGGTACGCCGTAGAAGCCCAGGGTCTGACCGAAGTCTTCGCTCTGGCGCGGCAGGCCCATGGCGGTCGCCGGATCCCACAGGCCGGCAATGCCGATGGTGGTGTTGAGCAGCAGGCGCGCGGTGGTTTCCATCGAGCGCTTGCCCTTGAACTGCAGCAGGCTGTTGACCAGGTTCGGCACATCGCCGAGGTTGTTGAAGAAGTTGCTCACCCCGGTGCGCAGGAAGCTTGGCGTCACGTAGCGATAACCGTCGACCACCGGCAGGAACACCCATTGGTCGAAGCGGTAGTTGAAGTGGTAGACGCGGCGGTTCCACGACTCCAGCGGGTCGTAAACGTTGAGCGCGTTGAGCGTTGAACGTTCGAACTCACGCTGGTCCAGCCCCGGGTTGAACTTGAGTTTGGACAGCGGCTCCTTGAAGCCGTCGCTGTCGACCACCACCGGCGCGTTGGCTTTACTGTTGTCGGCCTGGGCCACGCCTGCACTGAGGAGCGCTGCAATCAGCAGGAGATATTTAGCCACGGAAAAACTCCAGCATGGCGTCGCTGTTGACGCGGTAGTTAAGGTTGCCGCAATGGCCGCCCAGTGGGTAAACGGTCAGCCGATCGCCAAAGGTCTTGCGCAGGAAACCGAGGTCGCCAGGGCCGAGGATCACGTCGTCGGCGTTGTGCATGACGGCGATTTTCGGGCTGTCGTGCAGGTAATCCTTGAGTGCGTACAGGCTGACCTGATCGATCAGTTGCAGCAGACTGCCGCCGTCAGTGCGCGCGCGCCACATCGGGATCACCTGTTCGGTCAGGTAGCAGTCGAAGTCGCATTGCAGCGCACGCTTGAGGAACGGCGTGAGGCTGGTGCCTTCGGTGATCGGGAATTTCGGCGGAGTGATCAGGCCACGACGGTTGATCAGGTCGGAGGTGAAGGCAATGTCGGCCGCCGAGAAGCGGAACGAAGTGCCGATCAGCATCGCCATCTGTTCGTTGGTCAGATGCTGCTTCGACTGTTGGAAGTCGTAGAGCAGGGCGTCATTGAGGTCGATGTAGCCTTTCTGCTGGAAGTAGCGGGTCAGCTTGTTCAGCACCAGTTCATAGAAGGTGGTGCTGTTATTGATGCCCTTTACTTCGGTCTGCACCAGTTTGTCGAGGTTGCTGATCGAGGTGTAGAGGTTGACCGGCGGGTTGAGCAGCAGGACTTTCTTGAAGTTGAAGCTGCGTCGGGTCTCGTCCAGATGCGCGACGAACGCGGCATCCAACGCGCCGAGGCTGTAGCCGCTGAGGTAGTACTCGGTGACCGGCAGTTTCGGATGTTGCGCGCGCACGGCCTGCATCACCCGGTACATGTCTTCGGCGTCTTCCTTGGTGATGCCCGGGGTGGCGAAGCGTGAAGCGGCGCTGATGAAGTCGAAGCTGGTTGGCGACGACAACTGCACGACGTTGTAACCGGCCTTGTAGTAGAGCTTCTTCAGGTATTCGTTGAGCGTGCTGTCATAGCGCGCGCCGGTGCCGGCGATCAGGAAGATCAGCGGCGCCGGTTTGTCCTGCTCGGCGATGCGGTAGGTGAGTTTTTTCACCGCCCAGAAATTGTCCGGGAGGATGAAGGCCCGTTCCGGGCGCAGGGTGATGCTGTGGTCGGACTGATTGATCTCGTCGTTCGACGGCAACTCCGGGCGCAGGTCCGGTGGCGTGGTGGCGATGGTCGCCTCGAACGGGTTGGTCAGGGGATAGCCATAACTGGCGGCATCGATATCCACCGCCAGTGCGGACGCACTCAGAATAAGGCCGCTGAACAGCGCGGCGAAGCGCAAGGAACGGAGCATGACTGGATCCCTTAAAGGAAGGTGCCGAATGAAGTTCGCAGGCTATGACCACCGGGCTTGCGCCAAAGTGCCATGCCTCGGCACCAAACAGGCAGAATTCGGAGTAATAGTAGCTGGACGATACACGTTGCAAGGCGCGGATGACCAGTTAACAGTTGTTAGTGCTTGCCAACGCGTGCGGGCAGATTAAGCTGGCCGCCGATTTCGTTGATTGGAGAGATTCATGTCCCGCCGCTTGCCCGTGATTCTGTTGCTCGTGCTGTTGCCGCTGTGGCTGGCCGCCAGTTATGGCGTGCGTTATGGCTTCATGGAAGATGGGCAGTGGGTCGGCATCTGCGTCGATGAGGCGAGCCGCTGGGAATGCACGGTGCGCTCGAACCTGGGGCTGATGATTCACTTCAAGGTGCTGGGCTGGACGGCATTGGGCGCAGCGCTGCTCGGTTTTGTGCTGCCGGGACGGGCAGGGTGGTGGCTGGCGGTGCTGGCGCTGGTGTTCGGGCTGCCGGCGCTGGCGTTGTACAACACGACGTTGGCGGTGTTTGCGCTGGTGATTGGCGGATTGCGGTTGGTTCGGGCAGCCCGCAGCGCCTGACAGTCAGCCTTCGCGAGCAAGCCCGCTCCCACAGGGGATTTGTGAACGCCACAGATCCAATGTGGGAGCGGGCTTGCTCGCGAAGGGGCCAGACTGGCCTCTGGAGATCAGCCTTTGCGAACCCGCAGGCAGCGCCACAACGCCGCCACCATCAACCCACTGACCAGCGCCCAGCCCCACGCCTGCTGATTCAACAATCCTTCCTCATACAGCTGCGGCGCAATGCCGGCGCCGATGATAAAGGTCAGCAGGGCAATTTCCCGGCGCGGTACGCTGACCGGACGGCATACGTACACCAGCGCCGGCAGAATGAACGCCATGCTGGCGAAACTGCGATAACGCGCGTCGAAGACCATCTCCAGCATCATCACCGCCGCCGCGAATCCCGCCGCAGCAACCAGCCAGCCAGCGCGGCGTTCCAGCAGAGTGAACGCGCGTTCACGCCATCCCTGACGGTTGCTCAAAGTCAGCGCGGCATGCGCCAGTACCAACAGATTCAACACGGTCAGCAAGCCGACCCACAGCCATTCGCCGGCAAACCGCGTGGTCACTCGCGCCAGATCGCCCCAGGCGCCGATCGAGCAGGCTGCAACTGCCGCAAGCAGGGGCAGAACCAATGCCGATTGCGTGGTGCGCACCCGGCCACCGAGCAGCAGCGTGCCGAGGAAAATCAGCCCACCGACGCCCAGCCATTCCTTCCAGTACGGCACGTTGGTCACTGGCCCGGCGAGCACGCCCTTGTCCTGGCGATCGGCGTCGAACAGGCCCCAGTAACCGCCGACCGCACCTTCGCTGCCACGTTTCCATGGCTGGTCGAACGCTTCGATCAGGTTGTAATGCCAGCCTTCCTTCTCGGCCATTGCGACAAAACCGCGAATGAACTTGGCCTCGTTGACCCGGCTCGGCAGGGCGGTCTCACGCTGGCGACCTTCGCTGGGCCAGCCGGTCTCGCCGATCATCACGTCTTTGGGCGCGAATTTGTTGCCGAACACCTGACGCACATCCGCCACGTGTTGCAGAGCGACGTCGATGTTTGACGGTTCATCTTCCCAGTACGGCAGCAAATGAATGGTCAGGAAATCCACCGCCGGCGCGACTTCCGGGTGTTTGAGCCAGAACTCCCAGACATCGGCATAGGTGACCGGTTGTTTGACCTGGCTTTTGACCTTGTTGATCAGTTTCGCCAGTTGCGCGCCGGTGACTTCCTTGCGCAGCAAGGCTTCGTTGCCGACGATCACCGCACTGACCACGTCCGGGTTGGCGTTGGCCGAGGCGATCAGCAGGTCGACTTCTTTCTCGGTGTCCACCGGGTTGCTGTTGACCCAGGCGCCGATCATCAACTTCAGACCGTGCTTGCGCGCCAGATCCGGCAGCGCTTCGAGGCCGGTCATCGAGTAGGTACGGATGCATTCGAAGCGCGTCGCCAGCAGGGCGAGGTCGGCGTCCATGCGTTCCGGGCGCAGTTTGAACGGCACGTCGAACGGCGATTGATCCTTGTCGAACGGCGTGTAGGAGGCGCATTGCAACTTGTGCGTCGGGGTCGCAGCGTCCGGCAGAATCACCGGTTTGCCGAGGCCGTACCAGAAACCGCCAAGGGCAAACAGGCCGAGCAGGCAGGCGAAGAGATAAGGAACAAACGGGAAGCGGGAAGTCGCGGACATGGTCAGGCCGAGTGGCTGCAAAGCGACGCATGTTACCTGCATTTATCCGCGGGTTGGTGGCCTGCATGCTTTGCACATGCAAAGTTCGGGCGGATTGTCTGGCGCCAATTATTCCGAGGTGATTAATGGCTTTCTGATGTCGTTTCTCGGTGTATTGAGGTCGCTGACAGAGCAGGTCGCTGTGGGCGTCAGGCCGATGATCGAAAGCGTCAGTACTCCACTGGCATTCGAGCAAGTTTGCGGTCAGGCGTGATGGGGGCGCTGTGCACCATAACAATACGTTGACGATGCCCGGCATCCGTCGGGCGCAGCATTTCGGGGAAGTAAACGATGAAGATGCGACGACTTTTAGGCGCAGGTGCCGCTCTGGTGCTTGCGATGAGTTCCACATTCGCCAGCGCTGAAAAACAGACCCTGAACATTGGTTACGTTGACGGCTGGTCCGACAGCGTCGCGACCACCCACGTGGCGGCCGAAGTGATCAAGCAGAAACTCGGTTACGACGTGAAGCTGCAGGCCGTCGCCACCGGGATCATGTGGCAGGGCGTGGCCACCGGCAAACTCGACGCGATGCTCTCGGCATGGCTGCCGGTGACCCACGGCGATTACTGGACGAAGAACAAGGATCTGGTCGTCGATTACGGCCCGAACTTCAAGGACGCGAAAATCGGCCTGATCGTGCCGGAGTACGTCAAGGCCAAATCGATCGAAGACCTCAAGACCGACGACACCTTCAAGAACCGCATCGTCGGCATCGACGCCGGTTCAGGCGTGATGCTCAAAACCGATCAGGCGATCAAGGATTACGGCCTGGACAAATACACCCTCAAGGCCAGTTCCGGCGCCGGCATGATTGCCGAGCTGACCCGTGCTGAGAAGAAGAACGAATCGATTGCCGTCACCGGTTGGGTACCGCACTGGATGTTCGCCAAGTGGAAACTGCGCTTCCTCGACGACCCGAAAGGCGTGTACGGCGCGGCTGAAACCGTGAACAGCATCGGCAGCAAAGAGCTCGCGACCAAGGCTCCGGAAGTGGCCAAGTTCCTGAAAAACTTCCAGTGGGCGTCGAAAGACGAGATCGGCGAAGTCATGCTGGCCATCCAGGACGGCGCCAAGCCTGACGCGGCGGCCAAGGATTGGGTCGCCAAGCACCCGGAACGCGTGGCTGACTGGACCAAATAAATAGCAGCCGTTTCACTTTTTACCTGTGGGAGCGGGCTTGCTCGCGAAGGCGTCGTATCAGTCGATATTTGCATTGACTGGCACACCGCTTTCGCGAGCAAGCCCGCTCCCACATTTGCTTCTGGCCAACCCTGAATTCAGGGCTTGCGGCTGTTTCAACGCCTCTTTCCAACTATTTCGGCTATTTACAATCGGAAAATTGGCGAAAACGTCATGTCGTTCTAATACTAAGGTCGTCTGGAAGCCGTTCCGCAGCCGCATACAGTGGATACGTTCCAACAATAATCTGTGCTGCGAGGATAAAAACAATGAACGACAGCATTTACCTCTCGATTCAAAACAGCCCGCGCTTCAAGGAGCTGGTGAGAAAAAGAGAAAAGTTCGCCTGGATACTCTCGGCGATCATGCTCGGGCTTTACTCTGGCTTCATCCTTTTGATCGCTTACGGGCCGCACATACTCGGCGCCAAGCTCAGTCCTGAATCCTCGATTACCTGGGGCATTCCGATCGGTGTCGGGCTGATTCTTTCAGCATTCGTCCTCACCGGTATCTACGTGCGCCGCGCCAATGGCGAGTTCGACGACCTGAACAATGCGATTCTCAAGGAGGCTCAGCAATGATCCGGCGTCTACTGGCTCTTTTGAGTGTTTCAGCTTTCGCGCCGAGTGTCTGGGCGGCTGACGCGCTGACAGGTGCAGTGGCCAAACAGCCACTGAATATTCCTGCAATCCTGATGTTCGTGGCTTTCGTCGGCGCGACGCTGTACATCACCTACTGGGCCTCGAAGAAAAACAACTCGGCGGCCGATTACTATGCGGCAGGCGGCAAGATCACCGGTTTCCAGAACGGTCTGGCGATCGCCGGTGACTATATGTCGGCGGCGTCCTTCCTGGGGATTTCCGCGCTGGTGTTCACTTCCGGCTACGACGGTCTGATCTACTCGATCGGCTTTCTGGTGGGCTGGCCGATCATTCTGTTCCTGATCGCCGAGCGCCTGCGTAACCTGGGCAAATACACCTTTGCCGACGTGGCGTCCTACCGCCTCGGGCAAACCCAGATTCGCACCCTGTCTGCCTGCGGCTCGCTGGTGGTGGTGGCGTTCTACCTGATCGCGCAAATGGTCGGTGCCGGCAAACTGATCCAGTTGCTGTTCGGTCTGGACTACCATGTTGCGGTGATTCTGGTCGGTGTGCTGATGTGCATGTACGTGCTGTTCGGCGGCATGCTGGCGACCACCTGGGTGCAGATCATCAAGGCGGTGTTGCTGCTGTCCGGTGCCTCGTTCATGGCACTGATGGTGATGAAACACGTCAACTTCGACTTCAACATGCTGTTCTCCGAGGCGATCAAGGTTCACCCTAAAGGTGAAGCGATCATGAGCCCGGGCGGTCTGGTGAAAGATCCGATTTCGGCGTTCTCCCTGGGCCTGGCCCTGATGTTCGGTACCGCGGGCCTGCCGCACATTCTGATGCGTTTCTTCACTGTAAGTGATGCTAAAGAAGCCCGTAAGAGCGTGCTGTATGCGACCGGTTTCATTGGCTACTTCTACATCCTGACCTTCATTATCGGCTTCGGCGCGATCCTGCTGGTCAGCACCAACCCGGCCTTTAAAGATGCTGCGGGCGCGCTGCTCGGCGGCAACAACATGGCGGCGGTGCACCTGGCCAACGCCGTGGGTGGCAGCATTTTCCTCGGCTTTATCTCGGCGGTGGCGTTCGCGACCATTCTGGCGGTGGTAGCGGGGCTGACTCTGGCTGGTGCATCGGCGGTGTCGCACGACCTGTATGCCAGCGTGATCAGGAAGGGCAAGGCCAACGACAAGGATGAGATTCGCGTCTCAAAGATCACCACCATTGCCTTGGCGGTGCTGGCGATTGGTCTGGGCATCCTGTTCGAAAGCCAGAACATCGCGTTCATGGTTGGCCTGGCGTTCTCCATTGCGGCAAGCTGCAACTTCCCGGTACTGCTGCTTTCGATGTACTGGAAGAAACTGACCACCCGCGGTGCGATGATCGGTGGCTGGCTGGGGCTGGTGAGTGCGGTGGGGCTGATGGTCCTTGGCCCGACCATCTGGGTGCAGATTCTGCATCACGAGAAGGCGATCTTCCCTTACGAATACCCGGCGTTGTTTTCGATGATCATTGCGTTCATCGGTATCTGGTTCTTCTCGATCACCGATAAGTCGGCGGCGGCCGAGAACGAGCGGGCGCTGTTCTTTCCGCAGTTTGTGCGTTCGCAGACTGGGTTGGGGGCGAGTGGGGCGGTTTCGCACTGATCGCTGATTAGATGTTTTGAGTGAAATGCCCTGGTTGAGAGATCGGGGCATTTTTTTTGTGGGCGGTTATCGGGCTGGAATTGGGTACATATCCGTTGCTGCGGTAACGGCGGCTTAGGGTTCCGCCCTTACGGCGGGTCACTTTTGACAAACGCCTCAAAAGTAACCAAAAACGCTTGCTCCTGCGTTCGGCCCGCTCGCTGGGGCTCGGGGTTCCTTCGCTGCGGGATTGATCCGGGCGCAGCGCCTACGGTTTGCTTCGCTGCACCTCCTCTCGCTGTGTTTGGCTTCGCCAAACGGTCGCTGCGCTCCCACCCCCGGATCAATCCCTCCACTCAGCCTTCCGACGTCGCCCGTGGATCAAGATCAAGAGCGACAGCCGAGCTTGCGCTCATCCTGGAGTGGGGCGGCTGCGCCGCATGAGCTTGCATAATCAATACTGTGGAAGCCAGCCTGCTGGCGATGGCGGCCTGATAGCCGACCAATCTCTAACTGAATGCACCCAATCCAATTGTGGGAGCGGGCTTGCTCGCGAAAGCGTCCTGCCAGCCGACCAATCTTTTACTGAACACACCCAATCCCACTGTGGGAGCGAGCTTGCTCGCGAATGCGGCCTGCCAGCCAACCAATCTTTAACTGAATACACCCAACCCCATGTAGGAGCTGCCGAAGGCTGCGATCTTTTGATCTGGCTCTGGCTCTTGATGTAGCTTTTGATTTTTTGCCCCTTCGGCAGGCCGAGCGAAGGTGTCCATCAGGGGGATAGGCGCGCAGCGCCATGCGGCGAAGCCGCATACATCGAGAGGAGGTGCAGCGAAGCAAACCGGAGGCGATGCCCCCAGATGGACACCGTAGCGAGGGAACACTGAGCCTCAGCGAAGTGCCGTACGCCGGGGCAAAGCCTTTTGGGTTACCTTTTCGGCGTCTGGAAAAGGTGACTCGCTGTAAGAGCGAAACCATAGGAGGCCGTTACCGCAGCAACGGATATACACCCAACCCCCCAAAAACCCAGTCGGCCCATAGGCCGCTGAGACCACACAAACAAAAACGGCCTCTATATAAGAGGCCGTTCCCGATACAACTTCAAGACGTTATCGCAAGACAAGCCTTATTTGCGGTCTTCCAGCTTGGTGATATCACGCGACTCGTAGCCAGTGTACAACTGGCGCGGACGGCCAATCTTGTACGGGCTGGAGAGCATTTCTTTCCAGTGCGAAATCCAGCCCACAGTACGGGCCAGAGCGAAGATCACGGTGAACATGCTGGTTGGAATGCCGATCGCCTTGAGGATGATCCCCGAGTAGAAGTCGACGTTCGGGTACAGCGAGCGCTCGATGAAGTACGGGTCGGTCAACGCGATCTCTTCCAGGCGCATGGCCAGTTCGAGTTGCGGATCGTTGTTGATGCCCAGTTCCTTCAGTACTTCGTCGCAGGTCTGCTTCATCACAGTCGCGCGTGGATCGCGGTTCTTGTAAACGCGGTGACCGAAGCCCATCAGCTTGAACGGATCGTTCTTGTCCTTGGCCTTGGCGATGAACTTGTCGATGTTAGACACATCGCCGATTTCATCGAGCATGGTCAGAACCGCTTCGTTCGCACCGCCGTGGGCAGGGCCCCACAGTGCGGCGATACCGGCGGCGATACAGGCGAACGGGTTGGCACCCGAAGAACCTGCCAGACGCACGGTGGAGGTCGATGCGTTCTGCTCGTGGTCGGCATGGAGGATGAAGATCCGGTCCATGGCCTTGGCGAGTACCGGGCTGATCGGTTTGATCTCGCACGGGGTGTTGAACATCATGTGCAGGAAGTTTTCCGCGTACGTCAGGTCGTTGCGCGGGTACATCATGGGTTGGCCCATGGAGTACTTGTAAACCATCGCTGCCAGGGTTGGCATCTTGGCAACCAGACGGATCGCGGAGATTTCGCGATGCTGCGGGTTATTGATGTCCAGGGAGTCGTGGTAGAAGGCCGAGAGGGCGCCGACTACACCGCACATGACGGCCATCGGGTGGGCGTCGCGACGGAAGCCGTTGAAGAAGGTTTTCAGCTGCTCGTGAACCATGGTGTGGTTTTTCACGGTGCTGACGAACTGGGCCTTCTGTTCTGCGGTCGGCAATTCGCCGTTGAGCAGCAGGTAGCAGGTTTCCAGGTAGTCCGACTTTTCAGCCAGCTGTTCGATCGGGTAGCCGCGGTGCAACAGAATGCCGTTGTCGCCGTCGATATAGGTGATCTTCGATTCGCACGAGGCGGTCGACATGAAACCCGGGTCGAAAGTGAAGCGGCCCGTGGCCGTCAGGCCCCGAACATCAATTACATCGGGACCAACGGTGCCGGTTAAAATGGGCAGCTCGACGGGGGCTGCGCCCTCGATGATCAACTGCGCTTTTTTGTCAGCCATGTGGCCTCCTATTTATGCTTGAACCATCAGACAGACCCCCCACGCAGGGCCCGCACCACTATAGTGAGATAAATTCGAATGTCAATTTGCCTAAAGTCTTGCTCCAGAAGGCTTTAAGCGCACTTTTTCCTCGAAATTGCCTGCCATTTACGCCTTTTATACGACTTGTGCAATCAGCTATTTGGGGTAGGTGATTGCGTTGTCATTAGTAGCCTAACTGTCTATACTCGGCCACCGACCGCCAAGGGCTTTTGGGCCTGCTTTATTGGGGGTCGCATCCCTGGGTGGTGGTTACCTGACCAGTGCACTCCCCAACAACTTTGCCCTGATTGTTAGGGGCTCTTCAGTGTGAAAAAAAAGCCGTGAAAAGCCAACGACCTGTAAACCTAGACCTAAGGACCATCAAACTCCCCATCACCGGCGTTACGTCGTTTCTTCACCGTGTTTCCGGCATCATCCTCTTCCTGGGTATCGGCTTCATGCTTTATGCATTGGGCAAGTCTCTGGGTTCCGAGGAAGGTTTTGCCGACGTGAAGGCATGCTTGACCAGCCCGCTGGCCAAGTTCGTAGCATGGGGCCTCCTGTCCGCTCTGCTGTATCACCTGGTAGCCGGTGTGCGCCACTTGATCATGGACATGGGCATCGGTGAGACGCTGGAAGGCGGCCGCCTGGGCTCGAAAATTATCATCGCCGTTTCCGTGGTGCTGATCGTTCTGGCAGGAGTTTGGATATGGTAACCAGCGTTACGAACCTTTCGCGTTCGGGCCTCTATGACTGGATGGCGCAACGTGTGTCTGCGGTTGTTCTCGCGGCTTATTTCATCTTTCTGATCGGATACCTTGCAGTGAATCCGGGCATCGGCTACGAGCAGTGGCACGGCCTGTTCGCTCACAACGGGATGCGTATCTTCAGTCTGCTGGCCCTTGTTGCCCTTGGCGCTCACGCCTGGGTCGGCATGTGGACCATCGCGACCGACTACCTGACGCCAATGGCGCTGGGCAAGTCCGCGACCGCAGTACGTTTCCTTTTCCAGGCAGTATGCGGCGTTGCGATGTTCGCTTACTTCGTCTGGGGTGTGCAGATTCTCTGGGGTATCTGAGTCATGGCTAACATTCCAACGATTTCTTTCGACGCCATCATTATTGGTGGTGGCGGTGCCGGCATGCGCGCTGCGCTGCAACTGGCACAAGGCGGTCACAAGACTGCGGTGATCACCAAGGTTTTCCCGACCCGTTCGCACACTGTATCCGCCCAGGGCGGCATCACCTGCGCCATCGCGTCCGCTGACCCGAACGATGACTGGCGCTGGCACATGTACGATACCGTCAAGGGTTCCGACTACATCGGTGACCAGGACGCTATCGAATACATGTGTCAGGAAGGCCCGGCTGCCGTTTTCGAGCTGGACCACATGGGGCTGCCGTTCTCGCGTACCGAGCAAGGTCGTATCTACCAGCGTCCGTTCGGTGGTCAGTCCAAGGACTACGGTAAAGGCGGCCAGGCTGCCCGTACCTGCGCAGCGTCCGACCGTACCGGTCACGCGCTGCTGCACACCCTTTATCAGGGCAACCTGAAAGCCGGTACCACGTTCCTGAACGAGTACTACGCTGTTGACCTGGTGAAAAACCAGGAAGGCGAGTTCGTCGGTGTGATCGCGATCTGCATCGAAACCGGCGAAACTTCGTACATCCGCGCCAAGGCCACCGTACTGGCCACTGGCGGTGCCGGCCGTATCTACGCTTCCACCACCAACGCCCTGATCAACACCGGTGACGGCGTCGGCATGGCTCTGCGTGCTGGCGTACCGGTACAAGACATCGAAATGTGGCAGTTCCACCCGACCGGCATCGCCGGCGCCGGTGTACTGGTGACCGAAGGTTGCCGTGGTGAAGGTGGTTACCTGATCAACAAGCACGGCGAGCGTTTCATGGAGCGTTATGCTCCGAACGCGAAAGACCTGGCTGGTCGTGACGTGGTTGCCCGCTCGATGGTTAAAGAAATCATCGCCGGCAACGGTTGCGGTCCGAATGGCGACCACGTAATGCTCAAACTCGACCACCTGGGCGAGGAAGTGCTGCACAGCCGTCTGCCAGGTATCTGCGAACTGTCGAAGACTTTCGCTCACGTTGACCCGGTGGTTGCTCCGGTTCCGGTTGTTCCGACCTGCCACTACATGATGGGCGGCGTTGCCACCAACATTCATGGTCAGGCGATCACTCAGAACGCCGAAGGCGTGGATCAGATCATTCCTGGCCTGTTCGCCGTAGGTGAAGTGGCTTGCGTATCGGTACACGGTGCCAACCGTCTGGGCGGCAACTCGCTGCTCGACCTGGTGGTATTCGGTCGCGCTGCCGGCCTGCACCTGGAAAAGGCGCTGACCGACGGCATCGAATACGACGACGCTACCGAAGCCGACATCGAAGCTGCCCTGTCGCGTCTGAATTCGCTGAACGGCCGTACCGATGGCGAAGACGTGGCAACCCTGCGTCGCGAGCTGCAAAGCTGCATGCAGAACTACTTCGGTGTGTTCCGTACTGGCGAATACATGCAGAAGGGTATTGCCCAGCTGGCCGATCTGCGCAAGCGCATCGCCAACGTGAAGATCAACGATAAGTCGCAAGCGTTCAACACCGCGCGTATCGAAGCTCTGGAGCTGCAAAACCTGCTGGAAGTGGCTGAAGCTACCGCCATCGCGGCCGAAGTACGTAAAGAGTCCCGCGGCGCTCACGCCCGTGAAGACTTTGAAGACCGTGACGACGAAAACTGGCTGTGCCACACCCTGTACTTCCCGGGTGAGAAACGCGTCGCCAAGCGTGCCGTAAACTTCTCGCCGAAGACTGTTCCGACTTTCGAACCTAAAGTCCGGACTTATTAAGGGTGATCGCCATGTTGCAAGTCAGTGTTTATCGCTACAACCCTGATCAGGACGCTGCGCCGTTCATGCAGGAATTCCAGGTCGATACCGGTGGTAAGGACCTGATGGTGCTGGACGTGCTGGCCCTGATCAAAGAGCAGGACGAGGGTTTCTCCTATCGTCGCTCTTGCCGTGAAGGCGTCTGCGGCTCCGACGGCATGAACATCAACGGCAAGAACGGCCTGGCGTGCATCACGCCGCTGTCCGCTGTCGTAAAAGGCAACAAGTTGATCGTTCGTCCGCTGCCAGGTTTGCCGGTTATCCGTGACCTGGTTGTCGATATGAGCATCTTCTACAAGCAATACGAGAAGGTTAAGCCTTACCTGCAGAACGACACGCCGGCTCCGGCCATCGAGCGTCTGCAATCCCCTGAAGAGCGTGAAAAGCTCGACGGTCTGTACGAGTGCATCCTGTGCGCCTGCTGCTCGACCTCGTGCCCGTCCTTCTGGTGGAACCCGGACAAGTTCCTGGGTCCAGCTGCCCTGCTGCAAGCGTACCGCTTCCTGGCAGACAGCCGTGACACCAAGACGTCCGAGCGTCTGGCTTCGCTCGATGACCCGTTCAGCGTTTTCCGCTGCCGGGGCATCATGAACTGCGTCAACGTATGTCCGAAAGGCCTGAACCCGACTAAGGCCATCGGTCACATCCGTAACATGTTGCTTTCGAGCGGCGTGTGATTCAGCTGCTGTAACCGTAGAACCGCTGTAACGAAGAGGCTGTGGCGCGGGCTTCAACCCGCGTCATGGCTATAACCAGAGCAGTAGCCACAAGCTGCAGCTCTTATTTTGAAGAAATGAGACAAGCAGGGGCATCCGGGCTGGTACCCGGACTATCAGCGTGATCCTAAGTGGCT
Organism: Pseudomonas sp. JQ36; assembly: GCF_053851495.1. Lineage (NCBI taxonomy): Bacteria > Pseudomonadati > Pseudomonadota > Gammaproteobacteria > Pseudomonadales > Pseudomonadaceae > Pseudomonas > Pseudomonas sp. JQ36. The sequence continues at coordinate 527,000 of NZ_CM132642.1, forward strand.
TGTTTTGGTCGCTGCATTCGGACTTCTGCAAGTTTGCTCGGTATTGACGCCGATGGTGTTCCCCTAACCGAGGGTGACCAAGCATGCAAGAAAGCGTGATGCAGCGCATGTGGAACAGCGCCTACCTTTCAGGTGGAAACGCTGCCTATGTGGAAGAGCTTTATGAGCTCTACCTGCACGACCCTAACGCTGTGCCAGAAGAGTGGCGCACCTACTTTCAGAAGCTGCCTGCCGACGGCAGCTCTGCCACTGATGTTTCGCACTCCACAATTCGCGATCATTTCGTGCTGCTGGCAAAGAACCAGCGCCGCGCCCAACCGGTTTCCGCCGGTAGCGTGAGCAGTGAGCACGAGAAGAAGCAAGTTGAAGTGCTGCGATTGATCCAGGCCTACCGTATGCGTGGCCACCAGGCAGCCCAGCTTGACCCGCTGGGGCTGTGGCAGCGTCCTGCACCTGCAGACCTGTCAATCAATCATTACGGCTTGACCAATGCCGATCTTGATACGACCTTCCGTGCCGGCGACCTGTTCATCGGCAAAGAGGAAGCGAGCCTACGCGAAATTCACGAAGCGTTGCAGCAGACATATTGCCGCACCATCGGCGCTGAGTTTACGCACATCACCGATTCCGAGCAGCGCCAGTGGTTCCAGCAGCGTCTGGAAAGCGTGCGCGGTCGTCCAACGTACTCCGCTGACATCAAGAGCCACCTGCTCGAGCGCGTGACTGCCGGTGAAGGCCTGGAAAAATACCTGGGCACCAAATACCCGGGCACCAAGCGTTTCGGTCTGGAAGGCGGCGAAAGCCTGATTCCGATGCTCGACGAACTGATCCAGCGTTCCGGTTCCTACGGCACCAAGGAAGTCGTCATCGGCATGGCCCACCGTGGCCGTCTGAACGTGCTGGTCAACACCTTCGGCAAGAACCCGCGCGAGCTGTTCGACGAGTTCGAAGGCAAGAAGAAGGTCGAGCTGGGTTCCGGTGACGTCAAATACCACCAGGGCTTCTCGTCCAACGTGATGACCACCGGCGGTGAAGTTCACCTGGCCATGGCGTTCAACCCGTCCCACCTGGAAATCGTTTCCCCGGTGGTAGAAGGTTCGGTTCGCGCCCGTCAGGATCGTCGTAACGACCCGACCGGTGAGAAGGTGCTGCCGATCTCCATCCACGGTGACGCTGCATTCGCAGGTCAGGGCGTGGTCATGGAAACCTTCCAGATGTCGCAGACCCGCGGTTTCAAGACCGGCGGTACCGTGCACATCGTGATCAACAACCAGGTTGGCTTCACCATCAGCAACCCGCTGGACTCGCGTTCCACCGAGTACGCCACCGACGTTGCGAAGATGATCCAGGCGCCGATCCTCCATGTGAATGGTGATGATCCGGAAGCCGTGCTGTTCGTGACCCAGCTGGCCATCGACTACCGCATGCAGTTCAAGCGTGACGTGGTGATCGACCTGGTCTGCTACCGTCGTCGCGGCCACAACGAGGCCGACGAGCCAAGCGGCACCCAGCCGCTGATGTATCAGCAGATCACCAAGCAGCGCACCACCCGTGAGCTGTACGCTGATCGCCTGACTCAGGCCGGTGTGCTGGACGCTGAGCGTGTTCAGGCCAAGGTCGACGAGTACCGCAACGCGCTGGACAACGGTCTGCACGTAGTGAAGTCGCTGGTCAAAGAGCCGAACAAAGAGCTGTTCGTGGATTGGCGTCCTTATCTGGGCCACGCCTGGACTGCGCGTCACGACACGCGTTTCGACCTGAAGACCCTGCAGGAACTGTCCGCCAAGCTGCTGGAAATTCCGGAAGGCTTCGTGGTTCAGCGTCAGGTCGCGAAGATCTACGAAGACCGTCAGAAGATGCAAGCCGGCGGCCTGCCGATCAACTGGGGTTACGCCGAAACCATGGCGTACGCAACCCTGGCGTTCGAAGGTCACCCGATCCGCATGACCGGTCAGGACATCGGCCGCGGTACGTTCTCGCACCGTCACGCCGTACTGCACAACCAGAAAGACGCGGGCACCTACATTCCGCTGCAGAACCTGTACGACGGTCAGCCACGCTTTGACCTGTACGATTCGTTCCTGTCGGAAGAAGCGGTACTGGCTTTCGAATACGGTTACTCGACCACCACGCCAAACGCGCTGGTGATCTGGGAAGCCCAGTTTGGCGACTTCGCCAACGGTGCACAGGTTGTTATCGACCAGTTCATCACCAGCGGCGAGCACAAGTGGGGCCGTCTCTGCGGTCTGACCATGCTGTTGCCGCACGGCTACGAAGGTCAGGGTCCTGAGCACAGCTCGGCACGTCTTGAGCGTTACCTGCAGCTGTGCGCCGAGCACAACATTCAGGTGTGCATGCCGACCACTCCGGCCCAGATCTACCACTTGCTGCGTCGTCAGGTGATTCGCCCGCTGCGCAAACCTCTGGTAGTGCTGACGCCGAAGTCGCTGCTGCGCCACAAACTGGCCGTATCGACCCTGGAAGATCTGGCTGAAGGTTCGTTCCAGACCGTGATCCCGGAAATCGACGCCCTGGACCCGAAAAAGGTCGAGCGCGTTGTTCTGTGCAGCGGCAAGGTCTACTACGACCTGCTGGAAAAACGCCGTGCCGAAGGCCGTGACGATATCGCCATCGTGCGTATCGAGCAGCTGTATCCATTCCCTGAGGACGACTTGAAAGAAGTCCTGGCGCCTTACACCAACGTCAAGCATGCCGTCTGGTGTCAGGAAGAGCCGATGAACCAGGGCGCCTGGTACTGCAGCCAGCATCATCTGCGTCGCAGCATCGGTAACCTCGACAAGTCTCTCGTACTCGAGTACGCGGGCCGTGAGGCTTCTGCTGCCCCAGCATGTGGTTACGCATCGATGCACGCCGAGCAGCAGGAAAAACTGCTGCAAGACGCGTTTACCGTTTAACGCCTTCGCGCACCTGAAACCGAATTTAAGGAACCACAGATAATGGCTATCGAGATCAAAGCCCCCACTTTCCCGGAATCGGTTGCCGATGGCACCGTTGCCACCTGGCACAAAAAACCGGGCGACGCCGTCAAGCGTGACGAACTGATCGTCGACATCGAAACCGACAAAGTCGTACTGGAAGTGCTGGCTACCGCCGACGGCGTGCTGGGCGCAATCGTCAAGAATGAAGGCGACACCGTTCTGTCCGACGAAGTCCTGGGCTCCATCACTGAAGGTGGCGCTGCTGCCGCTGCTCCAGCCGCCGCTGCTGCTCCGGCCGCTGCTGCCGCTGCCCCGGCGGCTGCCGAAGGCGAAGACGATCCTGTTGCTGCTCCGGCTGCGCGCAAGCTGGCTGAAGAGAACGGCATCAACATCGCTTCCGTTGCCGGCACCGGCAAAGGCGGTCGTGTGACCAAGGAAGACGTGGTGGCTGCTGTTGCCGCGAAGAAAGCCGCTCCGGCTGCCGCACCTGCCAAGGCTGCTGCTCCGGCTGCCGCTGCGCCGGTATTCGCTGCCGGTGACCGCGTTGAAAAACGTGTGCCGATGACCCGTCTGCGTGCCAAGGTTGCCGAGCGTCTGGTTGAAGCCCAGTCGAACATGGCGATGCTGACCACTTTCAACGAAGTTGACATGACCGAAGTCATGGCCCTGCGTTCGAAGTACAAGGACCTGTTCGAGAAGTCCCACAACGGCGTACGCCTGGGCTTCATGTCGTTCTTCGTCAAGGCTGCCACCGAAGCGCTGAAACGCTTCCCGGCGGTCAACGCTTCGATCGACGGTGCGGACATCGTTTACCATGGCTACGCCGACATCGGTGTTGCCGTTTCCAGCGACCGTGGTCTGGTCGTTCCGGTTCTGCGTAACGCCGAGCTGATGAGCCTGGCTGAAATCGAAGGCGGCATCGCCACGTTCGGCAAGAAAGCCCGTGACGGCAAACTGTCGATGGAAGAGATGACCGGCGGTACCTTCACCATCACCAACGGTGGTACCTTCGGTTCGATGATGTCGACCCCGATCGTCAACCCGCCGCAGGCAGCGATTCTGGGCATGCACAACATCATCCAGCGTCCAATGGCCATCAACGGTCAGGTCGTGATCCGTCCGATGATGTACCTGGCACTGTCCTACGATCACCGTCTGATCGATGGCAAAGAAGCTGTAACCTTCCTGGTGACCATCAAGAACCTGCTGGAAGATCCGGCTCGTCTGTTGCTGGATATCTGATAGAAGCAGCTGCGAGCTTCAAGTTTCAAGCTGCAAGAAAAGGCAGCTTGGCTTGGAGCGCGCGGCTTGAAGCTTTTCGCTAAAGAGGATTTTTTGAATGTCGCAGAAATTTGACGTAGTAGTGATCGGTGCCGGCCCTGGCGGCTATGTAGCTGCCATCAAGGCCGCGCAGCTGGGTCTCACCACTGCCTGCATCGAGAAGTACACCGACGCTGAAGGCAAACAGGCCCTCGGCGGTACTTGCCTGAACGTCGGCTGCATTCCGTCCAAGGCGCTGCTGGACAGCTCCTGGAAGTACAAGGAAGCCAAAGAGAGCTTCAACGTTCACGGTATCTCGACCGGCGAAGTCAAAATGGACGTCGCTGCGATGGTTGGCCGCAAGGCTGGCATCGTCAAGAACCTGACTGGCGGCGTTGCCACCCTGTTCAAGGCTAACGGTGTTACTTCGATCCAGGGCCACGGCAAGCTGCTGGCTGGCAAGAAAGTCGAAGTCACCAAGCCGGACGGTTCGGTTGAAGTCATCGAAGCCGAAAACGTCATCCTGGCCCCGGGCTCGCGTCCGATCGACATTCCACCGGCTCCGGTCGATCAGAAAGTCATCGTTGATTCGACTGGTGCTCTGGAATTCCAGTCCGTACCTAAACGTCTGGGCGTGATCGGCGCTGGCGTGATCGGTCTGGAACTGGGTTCGGTCTGGTCGCGTCTGGGTTCCGAAGTGGTTGTCCTCGAAGCACTGGACACCTTCCTGATGGCAGCGGACACCGCTGTTTCCAAGGAAGCGCTGAAAACCCTGACCAAGCAAGGTCTGGACATCAAGCTGGGCGCTCGCGTAACCGGTTCGAAAGTGAACGGCGACGAAGTCGTTGTTAACTACACCGATGCCAACGGCGAACAGTCCATCACTTTCGACAAGCTGATCGTAGCCGTTGGTCGCCGTCCGGTGACCACCGATCTGCTGGCTGCCGACAGCGGCGTGACCCTGGACGAGCGCGGTTTCGTGCACGTTGACGATCACTGCGCCACCACCGTACCGGGCGTTTACGCCATCGGTGACGTGGTTCGCGGCATGATGCTGGCGCACAAGGCCTCGGAAGAGGGCATCATGGTTGTCGAGCGCATCAAGGGCCACAAGGCTCAGATGAACTATGACCTGATCCCTTCGGTTATTTATACTCACCCGGAAATCGCGTGGGTTGGCAAAACCGAGCAGGCCTTGAAAGCCGAAGGCGTTGAAGTTAACGTCGGCACCTTCCCGTTCGCCGCTTCCGGCCGTGCCATGGCCGCCAACGATACCGGTGGTTTCGTCAAGGTCATCGCTGATGCCAAGACTGACCGCGTATTGGGCGTGCACGTGATTGGCCCGAGCGCTGCAGAACTGGTTCAGCAGGGCGCGATCGGTATGGAATTCGGCACCAGCGCTGAAGACCTGGGCATGATGGTTTTCTCCCATCCGACCCTGTCTGAAGCCTTGCACGAAGCTGCTCTGGCGGTGAATGGCGGCGCCATTCACATTGCCAACCGCAAGAAGCGTTGAGGACTTTGTGAAAGCGTAGCGAGCGAAGGAAAGACAAGGAAAAAACAGGCGAGGAAGCGGAGTTGACGTCAGTCAATGAGCATTTCGAGTCTGTTTTTGACGCAGTATTTCCTAGCGCAGCAGCTTTCACATGTTCGAAAGATACAATAAGAAACCACGGCGGTTGCGGCCCGTCGTGAGCCTTGCGAGCAAGTCTCACCGCGGAATGTCCGCTGGACGCAGTCTTGCGTAGCTGCACCGGGTATCCGGAAAGGCTACGCAAGCAGCAGTCACAGGTGGCGCGGCACTCATCAAGAGCGCAGCGCCGAATGCGCAGTACCTAACGAAGACGGTAAAAAGCATGAATCTTCACGAGTATCAGGGTAAGCAGCTGTTCGCTGAATACGGCCTGCCAGTTTCCACTGGTTACGCAGTAGACACCCCGGAAGCAGCAGCAGAAGCTTGCGACAAGATCGGCGGCAGCGAGTGGGTTGTCAAAGCCCAGGTCCACGCCGGTGGTCGCGGTAAAGCGGGCGGCGTCAAGCTGGTTCGCAACAAAGAAGACGCCAAGGCCTTCGCACAGCAGTGGCTGGGCAAGCGTCTGGTGACTTACCAGACTGACGCCAATGGTCAGCCAGTCACCAAGATCCTGGTTGAATCGTGCACTGATATCGCTAAAGAGCTGTACCTGGGCGCTGTCGTTGACCGTTCGAGCCGTCGCATCGTGTTCATGGCTTCCACCGAAGGTGGCGTGGACATCGAGAAAATCGCTCACGACACTCCAGAAAAAATTCTCAAAGCCACTATCGATCCACTGGTTGGCGCTCAGCCATTCCAGGGTCGCGAGCTGGCGTTCCAACTGGGTCTGGAAGGCAAGCAAGTTGCCCAGTTCGCCAAGATCTTCGTTGGTCTGGCCAAACTGTTCCAGGATCACGATCTGGCCCTGCTGGAAGTGAACCCGCTGGTGATCAAGGCTGACGGCGATCTGCACTGCCTGGACGCCAAGATCAACATCGACGCCAACGCCATGTACCGTCAGCCTAAGCTGAAGACTTTCCACGATCCGTCGCAAGACGATCCGCGCGAAGCGCACGCTGCCAAGTTCGAACTGAACTACGTAGCCCTGGAAGGCAACATCGGCTGCATGGTCAACGGTGCCGGCCTGGCCATGGGTACCATGGACATCGTCAACCTGCACGGCGGCAAGCCAGCCAACTTCCTCGACGTAGGTGGTGGTGCTACCAAAGAGCGCGTGACCGAAGCCTTCAAGATCATCCTGTCCGACACCAACGTCGCTGCAGTACTGGTCAACATCTTCGGCGGCATCGTTCGCTGCGACATGATTGCCGAAGGCATCATCGGCGCCGTGAAAGAAGTCGGCGTGAAAATCCCGGTTGTTGTTCGCCTTGAAGGCAACAACGCTGAGCTGGGCGCTAAAGTACTGGCAGAAAGCGGTTTGAACATCATCGCTGCTACCAGCCTGACCGACGCTGCTCAACAAGTTGTCAAAGCTGCGGAGGGCAAATAATGAGCGTCCTGATCAATAAAGACACCAAAGTTATCTGCCAGGGTATTACCGGTTCGCAAGGTAGTTTCCACACCCAGCAAGCCATCGAATACGGCACCAAGATGGTTGGTGGCGTAACTCCGGGCAAAGGCGGCACCGAGCACCTGGGTCTGCCAGTGTTCAACACCGTCAAAGACGCTGTAGCTGCCACTGGCGCTACCGCCAGCGTGATCTACGTTCCGGCTCCTTTCTGCAAGGACTCGATCCTGGAAGCTGCTTTCGGCGGCATCAAGCTGATCGTCTGCATCACCGAAGGCATTCCTACCCTGGACATGCTGGACGCCAAAGTTAAGTGCGACGAGCTGGGTGTTACCCTGATCGGCCCTAACTGCCCAGGCGTGATCACCCCAGGCGAATGCAAGATCGGCATCATGCCAGGTCACATTCACTTGCCAGGCAAGGTCGGTATCGTTTCGCGTTCCGGCACCCTGACCTACGAAGCTGTGAAGCAGACCACTGACGCCGGTTTCGGTCAGTCGACCTGCGTCGGCATCGGTGGTGACCCGATCCCGGGTTCGAACTTCATCGACATCCTGAAGCTGTTCCAGGAAGACCCGAAGACCGAAGCGATCGTGATGATCGGCGAGATCGGCGGTTCGGCTGAAGAAGAAGCGGCTGCCTACATCAAGGCACACGTGACCAAGCCGGTTGTTTCCTACATCGCTGGTGTGACTGCTCCTCCGGGCAAGCGCATGGGCCATGCTGGCGCAATCATCTCTGGCGGCAAAGGCACTGCAGACGAAAAATTCGCTGCGCTGCAAGACGCAGGCGTAAAAACCGTGCGTTCGCTGGCAGACATCGGCAAGGCCCTGGCCGAGCTGACCGGTTGGGCTGTCAAGTAAGCCTCGTGCTTGACTGACGCTTCACCAGACAAAGGCCACCTTCGGGTGGCCTTTGTTGTTTCTGGCATATGGGTATTTGAGTGGATTTCTGTGGCGAGGGAGCTTGCTCCCGCTCGACTGCGCAGCAGGCGTAGAACCATCTAACAGCGAGAACCCAATCGTCTGCATTGGGGCTGCTTCGCAACCCAGCGGGAGCAAGCTCCCTCGCCACAGGGTTGTGGTTAGGAAAAATAGATGCGTAAACGCGACACAGACACGTCGTGTATCGGATAGTTCGCCCTCAAACAGTGCGTTTGGCAGACAAATTCGTTAGGCTAGCAGCCATTTTTGCGTCCGCCGCCCACAAGGCATGCAACGCGCTAAACGGGTCAGCCCCAAACGGACTGACAGCATTTCCCTAACCCCACAGGGAAATCCCCCTCTAAATTCCGATTCAGTAGTGTGGTATTTCCTTAATGAAAGTTTTGAAAGGTCAGGACATCCTGGCACTGGGCTTTATGACATTTGCCCTGTTCGTCGGGGCCGGCAACATCATTTTCCCGCCTATCGTCGGCCTGCAGTCCGGACCTAACGTCTGGATGGCGGCGCTGGGCTTTTTGATCACGGCCGTCGGTCTGCCGGTGGTCACCGTCGTTGCCCTGGCCAAGGTCGGTGGTGCGATGGATGCGCTGAGCAGCCCGATCGGCAAGATCGCCGGTGGTGTACTCGCCGCGGCGTGCTACCTGGCGGTCGGCCCGCTGTTCGCCACCCCGCGGACCGCGACCGTGTCGTTCGAAGTGGGTCTGGCGCCGCTGACCGGCGAAAGCCCGCTGGCGTTGTTCCTCTACAGCTCGGTGTACTTCCTGCTGGTGTTCTTCATCTCGCTGTATCCGGGCCGTCTGCTCGATACCGTGGGGCGTTTTCTCGCGCCATTGAAAATCATCGCCCTGGCGGTACTCGGCATCGCCGCATTCGCCTTGCCGGCCGGTGATATCGGTCAGGCCACACCGGAATACGTCGCGGCACCGTTCTCACAGGGCTTCATCAATGGTTACCTGACCATGGATACCCTCGGCGCGCTGGTGTTCGGCATCGTCATCGTCAACGCGATCCGCTCCCGTGGCGTCGAGTCGCCTGCACTGATCACCCGTTACGCGATCATTGCCGGCCTCATCGCCGGTGTCGGTCTGGCGCTGGTGTACATCAGCCTGTTCCGCCTCGGTTCCGGCAGCCATGAAGTCGCGGTCGGTGCCAGCAACGGCGCTGCGGTATTGCACGCTTACGTGCAACACACCTTCGGTTCGCTGGGCAGCGGTTTCCTCGCGGTGCTGATCTCGCTGGCATGTCTGGTGACGGCGGTCGGTCTGACCTGCGCCTGTGCCGAATACTTCAGCCGCGTGCTGCCACTGTCCTACAAGACCCTGGTGATCATCCTCGCCGCGTTCTCGCTGCTGGTGTCCAACCTCGGTCTGACCAAGCTGATCGCGTTCTCGATCCCGGTGCTGACGGCGATCTACCCGCCGTGCATCGTTCTGGTGGCCCTGAGCTTCTGCAAGGACTTCTGGCATGAGCACGGGCGGATCCTCGGCCCGGTGATGCTGGTGTCGTTCCTGTTCGGCGCCATCGACGCGCTCAAGGGCGCCGGTCTGGCTGACTGGATGCCGTCGCAGCTGTCGCACTTGCCGCTGAGCGAGCAGGGGCTGGCGTGGCTGGTGCCGTGCGTGATGACTCTGGTGGTCGCCGTGGTCTGCGATCGCCTGCTGGGCAAGCGCAGCGAAGCCGTTGCCTGACGTTGTCTGACCCGCCACAAGCGGGTCTTCAGCGCTTAAACGGAAATGCCCCGTATCAATCGATACGGGGCATTTTTTATGGGCGTCTGGCAGTGTCTTTTTCCGCGAGCTAACGTCGAAGCACTGCACAGGTTTTATGTAGGAGTGAGCCTGCTCGCGATGGCATCGTGTCTGTCAGATCAATGCCGGATGTGCCAGCGAATCGCGAGCAGGCTCACTCCTACAGGTAATGCATCAACACTTCACAGGAAAACGAATGTCGTTCATCCAAGCCAATCTGATCCACCTGCTGGCCGCGCTCTGGTTTGTCATCTGCTGGGGCGGCTACACCCGTTATGCGTCGTGGAAGGCCCGCGACACCGCGTGCCTGGCCAGCGTGCTGCACCTGTATCGCGAAGACTGGATGCGCCGCATGCTGCTGCGCGACAACCGCATCGCTGACGCCAGCGTGATCGGCAATCTGGAGCGCAACGCCTCGTTCTTCGCTTCCAGCACTCTGATCATCCTTGCGGGCATTCTCACCGTGCTCGGTGCGTCCGAGCGCGCGGTGTCGCTGCTGGCGGATATCCCGATGGTGCAGCAGGCGTCGCAGGGTATGTCGGAGATCAAGTTGCTGTGCCTGGCGTTGGTGTTCGTCTATGCGTTTTTCACGTTCAGCTGGTGCATGCGTCAGTACAACTTTGCTGCGGTGCTGGTCGGTTCAGCGCCGATGATCGGCGAGCGCCAGGTGTCCGAGCAGGAGCGCAAGGCGTTCGCATTGCGGGCGGCGCGGGTGATTTCGATGGCGGCCAACCAGTTCAACTTCGGTCTGCGCTCTTATTACTTCGGCATGAGCATGCTGGCGTGGTTTGTCAGCCCGTGGTTGTTCATGTTGATGAGTGCCGGTGTGGTCATCGTTTTGTACCGCCGCGAGTTTCATTCTGACGTGCTGGATGTGATGGTCTATACCCCTACAGAGGCGCCATTGCCCGAAACCAATAAAGAGGCTGCTTGATGAGTATTCCGTTCTGGTGTGTGTTTATCAGTGCACTGTTGATTTACATCGCGCGTATGCCGGTGGCTAAAGCCATGAAAGAGCAGGGCGGTTACAACAACCACCTGCCGCGCCAACAGCAGGCGCAACTCACCGGCTACGGCGCGCGGGCGCTGGCGGCGCACCAGAACTGCATCGAAGCGTTCATCCTGTTTGCCGTGGGTGTGCTGATGGCGCACACCACGCAAACCCAAGGCTGGTTGATTGATGCCCTGGCGATCATCTTTGTGATCGCGCGGATTCTTTACGTGTGGTTGTACCTGGCGGATAAACCATCCCTGCGCAGCCTGGTGTGGCTGGTCGGCCTGATCTGCAGTTTGTTGCTGATGATTAGTCCGACTTTTAGAACCGTATTGCTCTAAAAACAGCGTCTAAGCCAACACTGACAAAAAATCACAGGCAAAAGAAAACCCGCACTTGGCGGGTTTTCTTTTTCTGCATCAAGTCGCAATTATTGCTTCTTGGCAGCTTCTTCCTGAGCAGCTTGATTCGATTCAGCCTGAGCTTTGGCAGCTTCGGCGTTTTCTTTTGCTGCGTCGTTCACTTTATCCTGAGCTTTGTTCATGTCTTGCTGAGCTTGCTCAGCATGTTGGTTGGCATCTTGAGCTTTGTCCTCGGATTTCTTATCGCAGGCAGCGAGACCGAGGGAAGCGGTCAACATCAAGGCAATAGCTAAAGTCTTACGCATGGGGTGTTTCTCCTTATGGAAAATAACTACTGGCCTTAAGAGCGTTGGCCCAAAGGTTAAGTTCCTCATTTCGTTCAGATATATAAGTTTGTTTTTTAGTGGAACTTTTGCGGTATTTCTCAATACTGGCACAAGGCTCTAACGAGAGTAATTATCATATGGCTGAAAACCCCGTTTTTGAGCGCGCGACACGCTTTCTCTCGGCCCTGCGCCATTGTCAGGTGCTTGGTCTGACGGTACAAAGCGCCGGTAGCGAAGGGCTGACAGTGAAGTTGCCGTACAGCGCGCAAATTGTCGGTAATCCGCAAACCGGGGTCATCCACGGCGGCGCCATTACCTCATTGATGGACACCGCGTGCGGCATGTCCACGCTGTGCGTTTTGCCGGAATTTGAGGTCTGCCCGACTCTGGATCTGCGCATCGATTACATGCACGCCGCTGAACCGCACAAGGATGTCTACGGCTTTGCCCAGTGTTACCGGGTCACCACCGACGTGATCTTCGCCCGCGGCTTTGCTTATCAGGACGACCCGCAGCAACCGATCGCCCATGTCGTCGGCACCTTCATGCGCATGGGCAGGGGCCTGAAAGGCACCCAGGGATTTGGCGGCAAGGTCAAAGGGGAAAACCAATGAGCGATGACTGGAAGCGACAACTGCAGCAGGCTCATGCTCAGGGTGACTACGCGCCGCTATTGCAACTGATTCCCTACGCCGGGCTGATCGGCGTCGAATGCTCGCGGGTTGGCGATGAGTTGCTGTTCAAGCTGCCGGCGAACAAGGACAACATTGGTAACCCTTTATTGCCGGCGATCCATGGCGGAGTGATTGCCGGATTCATGGAGCTGGCTGCAGCCCTGCATCTGTTGGTTTTTACCGAGGCGCCGGGCGTGCCGAAGATCATCGACTTTTCTCTGGATTACCTGCGTGCGGGACAGTTTCGCGACACTTGGGCCAAATGTCAGGTCTGTCGCCAGGGGCGGCGCGTGGCCAACGTCGCCATCACAGCCTGGCAAAGCACCGAGAGCGAACCGATTGCCACTGCCCGTGCACATTTCAAAATTGATGAGCCCTTGAAATCCTGAACGCTGCCCCCAACTCAGTGAACAACCCGCCGTCGACCCTCAGGGTCGCGGCCACTGCCATCTGATTGGAGTTTGATGACCATGAGTGTGGAAACTCAAAAGGAAACCCTGGGCTTCCAGACCGAGGTAAAGCAGCTGCTGCACCTCATGATCCATTCGCTGTATTCCAACAAGGAAATCTTCCTTCGCGAATTGATCTCGAACGCCTCTGACGCTGTCGACAAGCTGCGCTTCGAAGCCCTGGCCAAGCCAGAGTTGCTCGAAGGTGGCGCTGAACTGAAAATCCGTGTGAGTTTCGACAAGGACGCCAAGACCGTCACCCTCGAAGACAACGGTATCGGCATGAACCGTGACGATGTGATCACCCACCTGGGGACCATCGCCAAGTCGGGCACCGCCGATTTCATGAAGAATCTCTCGGGCGATCAGAAGAAAGATTCGCACCTGATCGGCCAGTTCGGTGTCGGCTTCTACTCGGCGTTCATCGTTGCCGACCAGGTTGATGTGTATTCCCGTCGCGCCGGTACTCCTGCCAGCGAAGGCGTGCACTGGTCGTCGAAAGGCGAGGGCGAATTCGAAGTCGCCACCATCGACAAGCCAGAACGCGGCACCCGCATCGTCCTGCACCTGAAATCCGCTGAAGACGAATTCGCCGACGGCTGGCGTCTGCGCAACATCATCAAGAAATACTCCGACCATATCGCGCTGCCGATCGAGCTGCCGAAAGAAGTCACTGCCGCCGAAGGCGAAGAGAAGCCTGCCGTTGAATGGGAAACCGTCAACCGCGCCAGCGCCCTGTGGACCCGTCCGCGCACTGAAGTGAAGGACGAGGAATATCAGGAGTTCTACAAGCACATCGCTCACGACTTCGAAAACCCGCTGGCCTGGAGCCACAACAAGGTCGAAGGCAAGCTCGAGTACAGCTCGCTGCTGTACGTGCCGGCCCGCGCGCCGTTCGACCTGTACCAGCGTGAAGCGCCGAAAGGCCTGAAGCTCTACGTGCAGCGTGTGTTCGTGATGGATCAGGCCGAGTCGTTCCTGCCGCTGTACCTGCGCTTCATCAAAGGTGTGGTCGATTCCAACGACCTGTCGCTGAACGTGTCGCGGGAAATCCTGCAGAAAGATCCGATCATCGACTCGATGAAATCGGCGCTGACCAAGCGCGTCCTGGACATGCTGGAAAAACTGGCGAAGAACGAGCCTGAGCAATACAAGGGCTTCTGGAAAAACTTCGGTCAGGTCATGAAAGAAGGCCCGGCAGAAGATTTCGCCAACAAGGAAAAAATTGCCGGTCTGCTGCGCTTCGCATCGACCCAAGGCGACGACGGCGAGCAGGTCGTTGGTCTGGCCGACTACCTGGCGCGCGCCAAGGAAGGTCAGGACAAGATCTACTACCTCACCGGCGAAACCTACGCGCAGGTCAAGAACAGCCCGCACCTGGAAGTCTTCCGCAAGAAAGGCATCGAAGTGCTGCTGCTGACCGACCGTATCGACGAGTGGCTGATGAGCTACCTGAGCGAGTTCGACGGCAAGACCTTTGTCGACGTGGCACGCGGTGACCTTGATCTGGGCAACCTGGACTCGGAAGAGGACAAGAAAGCTGCAGAAGAAGTCGCCAAGTCCAAAGAAGGTCTGGTCGAGCGTCTGAAAACCGCGCTGGGCGATTCCGTGGCGGAAGTCCGGGTCTCCCATCGTCTGACCGACTCGCCAGCCATTCTGGCCATCGGTGAACAGGATCTGGGCCTGCAAATGCGCCAGATCCTCGAAGCCAGCGGGCAGAAAGTGCCGGAATCGAAGCCGATCTTCGAATTCAACCCGAGCCACCCGCTGATCGAGAAACTCGACGGCGAACAGAACGAAGGGCGTTTTGGCGACTTGTCGCACATCCTCTTCGATCAGGCCGCTCTGGCGGCTGGCGAAAGCTTGAAGGACCCGGCCGCTTACGTGACCCGTCTGAACAAGCTGCTGGTTGAACTGTCAGCTTGATCACGTTGTAGAAAAACCCGCTTCGGCGGGTTTTTTCATTCTGGTGTTTAACTAATCAGGAGTCAGAAATGAGCCAAGTCACTGTACGTTCCGTGGTCTATCAGCTGGATGGCCAGCCTTTTGAAGGTCGTCTGGCGTTCGATGCCGAGCACAAGGGCGCGCGCCCGGGCCTGTTGATGGCGCCGAACTGGATGGGCGTCAGCGCCGGTGCTGAAGAGATCGCCAAGTCGGTCGCGGCCAAGGGCTATGTGGTGTTGATTGCTGACGTTTACGGCCAGGCAGTGCGTCCGCAGAACGCTGACGAGGCCGGCGCCGCGATGATGCCGCTGAAGAACGATCGGGCACTGCTGCGCAAGCGTATGCAGGCGGCGTTCGAACAATTGCAGAAGCAGGGCGAGGCAGCGGTCGATACCTCGAAACTGGCGGTGTTCGGTTTCTGCTTCGGCGGTTGCTGCGCACTGGATCTGGCGCGCACCGGTGCACCGGTGAAGGCGGCGGTGTCGTTCCACGGCACGCTGGACTCGCCGAATCCGGCCGATGCGCAGAACATCAAGGGCTCGGTGCTGGTGCTGCACGGTGCTTCCGACCCGTTGGTGCCGAAAGAGCAGTTGCCAGCGTTTGAGGATGAAATGAACGCAGCGAAGGTCGATTGGCAGTTGCTCAGCTACGGCGGTGCGGTGCATTCGTTCACCGATCCGCACGCCAATGTGCCGGGCAAGATGATGTACGACGCGAAGACCGCCAAGCGTGCGTTCAAGTCGATGCATGACTTGCTGGATGAGGTGTTCAAGGGCTGATTTTTTCGGCGCCTGTACTGGCCTCTTCGCGAGCAAGCCCGCTCCCACATTGGGATTGTGGTGTGTATAAGTTCTGAGTACACCACAAGTCCCCCGTGGGAGCGGGCTTGCTCGCGAAGGCTACTCACTGGCGACACAACACTCAGGGCAGTTCGATTCGCTCCACTTCCCCCGGTACCGTCGGCCAATCCCCGGCCGCCCACTTGCGCCGCGCCTCGTCGATCGCCGCCGGATCGCTCGCGACAAAATTCCAGTTGATCCGCCGTGGCCCGTCCAGCGGCGCGCCGCCAAATACCACCGCGTGCACATCGCTCTCGGCAAACAAACTCATCTCTTCCCCGGCCGGCAACACCACCAGCGCATGGGGTTCGAGGGGCTCGCCATCCAGTTGCGCATCGCCACTCAACACATACACCGCCCGTTCTTCGTGCTCGGTCGGGATCAGCAAAGTAGTCGCGGTCTGCATCTTCACCTCGGCATACAGCGTAGGAGAAAGCACCGGCACTGGGGATTCCAGGCAAAAGCCTGACCCGGCAATCATCCGGATCTGTACGCCAAGGTTATCGCTGACCGGCAGGGTTGCCGCCGGGTGATGGCTGTAGTGTCCCGGGCCTTGTTCATGATCCTTAGGCGAGGCCAGCCAGATCTGCAAGCCGTGCATGGTGAAGCCTTGCTCCCACAACGGCTCGGGCGTGCGCTCGACGTGGGCAATCGCACTGCCTGCGGTCATCCAGCTGACATCGCCGGCGCTGACCACCTGATCGGAGCCGAGGCTGTCCTTGTGCTGGATCTGCCCGTCGAACAGGTAGGTCAGGGTCGACAGACCAATGTGCGGATGCTGTCGGATGTTCATGCCTTTGCCCGTCGGATAAACCGTTTCAAGCATGTGGTCGAAAAACACGAACGGCCCGACGCTGCGGCATTTGGCTGACGGCAGCGGGCGCAGGATCGGCTGGCCTTCGACGTCTTCGGCGCGCGGGCGGATGATCAGAGGTGGCGTGTCCATGGTGCATTCCAGGCTGAGCGGGTGATGCCAGAAGCATAACCCGCCGCTGGCAAGAAGGTGATTACTGGCTGTCAAAGCCTTGTGGTGCGTGGGTTTCGATGCTGACGTCGGTGGTGGTCATCAGCTTGTGGATCGGGCAGCGATCAGCGACGCGCAGCAGTTCTTCGCGTTGGGCATCGGTGAGGACACCCTTAAGCGTGAGGGTGACGTGCAGCGCGTATTTGCCTTTCTGCTCCTCGCTGTTGTCGCGTTTGACCTCGACACCCACGCCGGTCAGCGGGATGTCTTTCTTCTTCGCGTACATCTTCAGGGTCAGTGCCTTGCAGGCACCGAGCGCGGCGTCGAAGTAGTCATGTGGCTCGGGTGCCGAGCCTTCGCCACCGGCAGACTTCGGCACGTCGGCAAACAATTCGTGGTCATCGATCTGTACGGTGTGACGGAAACCTTCGGCGGAGACGGTATTGACGGTAACAGTCATGGCAACCTCACTGGCAGTAGGAAAAAGTCGTTCGATCAAAAAAGACCTTGCAGTTATAGAGCATTCCTACGGAGGCGCGTTCCACTTTCCTGCAGGATGAACCCTTGTGATCGGCTCAGGGTCTAGGCTATGCCTACCTGTCGGAGATTACTTGTGTCCTTGTTTCGTTTGAGTCTTGCCTGCCTGCTGGCATTTGCCAGCGCTGCCAGCGCCCGCGATTACACCTACAGCGATGCGCACCTGCACTACGTGGATTTTTTCCAGGAAACCGCCGGCATGGCGAAATTGCTCACGGCGATGAAGGACAGTTCCATCGACCATGTGATGATTTCCGGGATTCCCGTCGCGAAGAAGTGGCACGAAGACGAGCCCAAGCGTCCGCGCTATTACGCCGGCGATGACGCTGATGCCTATTGGTACAGCGCCACCGACGTGATCGTCGCCGATGCCGTGCTGAAACTCACCCCGGAGCAGCGTCAGCATTTCCACCCGTTTCTGTCCGGGTTCAACCCCAACGACAAGAACTCCGCCGCGCACATTCAGCGCATGCTCGACCTGTATCCGGGGCTGTGGCAGGGCATTGGTGAGGTGTTCACCCGCCATGATGACTTGACGGCGTTGACCGCCGGCGACACGCCACGGGCCAATAATGAGGCGATGCAGCGGATTTATCACTTGGCGGCGGAAAACGATCTGCCGGTGATGCTGCATTCCAACATCACTTCCAAGCGTGAGAAAAATCCGCTGTACCTGAAGGAAGTCGAAGAACCGCTGCGTAATCATCCGCACACGCGGTTCATCTGGGCGCACGCCGGCACCAGCGCGGAGATTCACCGGCACCAGACGCAGCTGGAATTCCTTCTGCCCACTGTCAGCCGGATGCTGGAATCCTATCCGAATCTGTTCATCGACCTGTCGTGGAGCATGCTCACGCCGTACTTGCTGGACGAACAGGGCAAGCCGCGCGCGGAATGGCTGGGGTTGGTCGAGAAGTACCCTGATCGGTTCATGGTGGGTTCGGATGTTGTGGGCCGATTCAACAAACTCGGTAAGGAAATGCGCAGTTTCACGCCGTTCCTTGATGCATTGCCCGAAGACGTCGCGCGCAAAGTCGCCCGGGATAACTTCCTGGCAATATTGCCACGAACAGCAGCAAAGTCCGGGAAAGCGCGCTGAATCGTTAATGTCGAGGGTTCGAAGTATCAAGGCCTTTTGATATCACCTTTTCGTCTTACGCAAATTGTCGCCGGGCCGATACCTTCTAAAGCAACCAGCTGCAGGGTTGATGCAGCGCTTTTGGAAGGAACCAGAGTAATGAGCATCCGTAGTCTCAATATCGCGCCGCGTGCCGGCCTGGGGTTTGGTGTATTGGCGCTGATGGTGTTTGCCTTGGGGGCGTTCGCCCTGCTGCAAATGGCGAACATGCGCGCGCAGTCTGATGAGGTCGACAACAACTGGCTGCCGAGCGTGATGGCGGTCGGCGAGATGAGTCAGGACATGCTGCGCCTGCGTGCGCTGACCATGCGCCTGCTGCTCAATCGCGACCCGCAGGCGCTGCAGCAGAATGTCGCCAAGCTCAATGAGCTGCGCGGTGCGCTCAGTGAGGCTCAGCAGCGTTATGACGTGCTGATCGTGCTGCCTCAGGAGCGCGGACTGTTCGATCGCTTCAAGGTCGCCGAGCACCAATATCTGGAGCTTCAGGCGCAGGTCATGCAGTTGTCTGCCCAGAATCGAGTGGAAGAGGCGGCGGCCATCCTCAATGGTGAAATGAGCCCGTTGGCCGACGAGATTGCGGTCACCCTGCGTGAACTGGTCGAACTGAACAAACACAATGCCAATCTCGCCACCGAAGCCGCGCGGCTGGTCTTCACCAATTCGCGAGTGTGGGTCGGGGTGATGATCGGCATAACGGCCCTTGTCACCATCGGCCTGGCGTTGTTGCTGACTCGCAGCATCGTCCTGCCGCTGACGCAGTCGTTGGGCGTGGCGCAAGTGGTGGCCGGTGGCGATCTGACTGGCGATATCACTATTTCGGGCAAGGACGAACCGGCGCGGCTGCTGCAGGCGCTGAAAAGCATGCAGCACAACCTGCGCGACACCATCCGGCAGATTTCCGAGTCGTCCAGCCAGTTGGCGTCGGCCTCGGAGGAACTCAGTTGCGTCACCGAGGACGCCACGCGCGGGCTGCATCAGCAAAGTCTGGAGATCGAGCAGGCGGCCACCGCAGTCAATCAGATGACCGCTGCCGTGGAAGAGGTGGCGAGCAACGCCGTGGCGACTTCCGAGGCGTCGCGCGAATCTGACCGGATTGCTCAGCATGGGCGCGAACAGGTCAACCAGACCGTGACGTCAATCGAATCCCTGGCTGAAGATGTGACCTCCAACGCCACGCAGGTCGAGGACCTGGCGCAGAAGGTTCACGGCATCAGCAAAGTGCTCGACGTGATCCGCTCGATTGCCGAGCAGACCAATCTGCTCGCGCTGAACGCGGCGATCGAGGCGGCGCGCGCCGGGGATGCCGGTCGTGGCTTCGCGGTAGTGGCCGACGAGGTGCGGGCGCTGGCGCACCGCACCCAGCAATCGACCCAGGAAATCGAGCAGATGATCGGTGGCATCCAGCAGGGCACCGATTCGGCGGTGAGTTCAATGCAGCAGAGCAGCGTCCGCGCCAATTCGACCCTGGAGCTGGCCAAGGCCGCGGGCGTGGCGCTGGAGGAAATCGCCTCGGCATTCACCTTGATCAACGAGCGCAACCTGGTGATCGCCAGCGCCTCGGAGGAGCAGGCGGCGGTGGCACGGGAGGTGGACCGCAATCTGATGAACATCCGCGATCTGGCAATGCAGACGTCGGCGGGGGCGAATCAGACCAGTGCGGCGAGCCAGGAGTTGTCGCGGCTGGCGGTGGATTTGAACAATATGGTGGCCAAGTTTTCGGTCTGAGCTGACCCTTGAAGATCGAGCTGACCCTCTGTGGGAGCGAGCTCGCTCGCGAAGGCGTTGTATCAGCTACATCTCCGTTAGCTGGCAGACCGCCTTCGCGAGCAAGCCCGCTCCCACAGTACTTGTGTGTCGCCTGAGAAATCGCAGGCACAAAAAAGCCCCGCATCTGCGGGGCCTTTCGTTGTAGCGGCGGATCAGCTGCCTTTGACAGCCTTGCCGTTGACCGTACCGTCCTGGAGCATGATGTTGTACTCCTTGCCGTCGGTTTCCACCTGTTGCAGGCGGACCAGCAGGTAATCCCAGTCCTTGGCGAACCACAGCACAGTGATGCGTTTGCTTTGTGTCGGGTCGCGCACGCGTTCGACTTTGATCGCATCGATCTGGCCAGCCTTGGTCTCGACTTTTTCCGAGCCCAACACGCGGAAGTCATAAGTATCGACTTCACCGTCATCGACCACCTGATAGCTCATGGTCTTTTTGCCGGCGGCCACGTCATGCTGCAGCGCCAGTTGGTAGGTCGACTTGTCGACCATGCCACGGTTCAGAGGGATCTTCACCGCGTCGCCACGGTCGGTGCCGGTGACCATCTTGCTGTTCCAGTCGAAGTCCAGATCAGCCTTTTTCGCTTTGCCCAGACCACCACGTTCGAAGTGATAGGACTGTGGCAGCAGGGTGTCCTTGTCCAGCGTCAGTGTGCTTTCTTCAGTCAGGCTGGCGATCATCATCGACGCCTTGAAGCTGAGTTTCCAGACGCCGTTGGCTTCCTTGGTCAGGCTGCGTTCGGCAGTGCCGCTCATGGGCAGCTGCTTCCAGTCGGCGGTGTAGCTGGCGGAGAACGGTTGAAGGTCTGCCGCCTGCGCGAAGGGCAGGGTGAGCAGAGCGCAAGCGAAGAGCAGGGCGCGACGCATAAAATCTCCTAGTGTCGAATCAAGTGGCCGCTGGCCGCGAGTAGCTGGCCGTCCAGTAATGCACCTTGTTCACCGAGTACCAGTCGGCCTTCGCCAAACCAGCGTACCGCCATCGGGTAGATCAAGTGTTCCTGGACATGCACTCGCTGCGCAAGTGTCTGCGGCGTGTCGTGCAACTCTACCGGTATTACTGCTTGTACGACCAGTGGTCCACCATCGAGTTCCTCGGTGACGAAGTGCACAGAGCAGCCGTGTTCCGCGTCGCCGGCCTCCAGCGCGCGCTGATGAGTGTGTAACCCTTTGTATTTGGGCAGCAGCGACGGGTGGATATTAAGCAGGCGACCCTGGTAGTGACGCACGAAGTCAGCGCTGAGAATGCGCATGAAGCCGGCCAGCACCAAGAGTTTCGGTTTGAATTCGTCGATCAGTTCGATCAGGGCGGCATCGAAGGCCTCGCGACCTTCGAAGGCCTTGTGATCCAGCGAGCGGGTGGCGATACCCGCGTCGCTGGCGCGTTGCAGGCCGTAGGCGTCGGCACGGTTGGAAATCACCGCAGCGATGCGGACCGGGCTGTCGCCGGTCCGCGTGCTGTCGATCAGAGCCTGCAAGTTACTGCCGGTGCCGGACAACAGCACCACGACATCACAGGTTGCGGACATTAATGAGCCTTAAGGTTCTGCAGATCAACCTGAGCAGCGCCTTCGGCAGCGGCAGCGATCTGACCGATGACCCAAGGCTGTTCGCCGGCGTCACGCAGGGTTTTCAGGGCCACTTCAACGTGCTCCTGAGCCACGCAGATGACCATGCCCACGCCGCAGTTCAGTACGCGGTGCATTTCTGTCTCGTCGACGTTGCCTTTCTCCTGCAGCCAGTCGAACACCGCCGGGCGAGTCCAGCTGGCCACGTCAACCACGGCCTGAGCGCCTTTTGGCAGAACGCGCGGGATGTTGTCCAGCAGGCCGCCACCGGTGATGTGGGCCATGGCTTTGACTGCGCCGGTGTCTTTGATCAGCTTGAGCAGCGGCTTCACGTAGATGCGGGTCGGGGCCATCAGCAGGTCGGTCAGCGGTTTGCCGTCGAGCTGGATGTTTTCGATGTCGGCGCCGGACACTTCGATGATCTTGCGGATCAGCGAGTAGCCGTTGGAGTGCGGGCCGGACGATGGCAGGGCGATCAGTGCGTCACCGGTGGCGACTTTCGAGCCGTCGATGATTTCGGCTTTTTCCACCACGCCGACGCAGAAACCGGCCAGATCGTAGTCTTCGCCTTCGTACATGCCAGGCATTTCAGCGGTTTCGCCGCCAACCAGCGAGCAACCGGACAGTTCGCAGCCGGCGCCGATGCCGGTTACCACCTGGGCAGCGGTGTCGACATTCAGTTTGCCGGTGGCGTAGTAGTCGAGGAAGAACAGTGGCTCGGCACCGCAAACGACCAGGTCGTTGACGCACATGGCAACCAGGTCGATGCCGATGCTGTCGTGCTTGTTCAGGTTCAGCGCCAGACGCAGCTTGGTGCCAACGCCGTCGGTGCCGGAAACCAGCACAGGCTGCTTGTAGCCGGCCGGGATTTCGCAGAGGGCGCCGAAACCGCCCAGGCCGCCCATGACTTCCGGGCGCGCAGTGCGCTTGGCGACGCTCTTGATGCGTTCGACCAATGCTTCACCGGCGTCGATGTCTACACCGGCGTCCTTGTAGCTCAGGGAGGGTTGCTTGCTCATGATCCAGGCCTTTAGGGGAGGGGATTCAGGGGTAACGACCGAGTTCAGTGGGAACATCGAAATCGAGAGGGCGATGGCCTCACGCGAATTTCGGGGTGCCCGGCTGTTGCCGGTCTGCGAAGGCGCGCGATTTTATCAGGCTTGAGGGGCAGCGGCCATCCTCGCGCCGACGGGCAGGGGCATAATCAGCGGAAATTTTTTGCAATTGTGCCGGGCGGCTGCCTGTATAAGGTGTGCCGATTAACCGTCTATCGTTATCACTGTGCAAAAACTTACCGCTACCGTGTGAATGTTTTGCGATGGCAGATTGTCACAGCCTTGCTTAACCGGTTCACGCGGCCTGTTCCAGCCGCTCCTGTCGACGGGAATTCTCCATGCGTTTTTGTAAATTGTTGGTTGTGGGTTGTTTGTCGTTGGTCAGCCTGGCGAGTCATGCCGAAAACCTCAAAGGTCTCTATCAAGTGCGCCAGCCAGTCAGCAGCCAGGCGCCGGAAGAGCGTGATCGCGCCACTCAGGCGGCACTGGATACGCTGGTGTTGCGCCTGACCGGCGACCCCAAGGCTTCGCAGAATCCGGGGCTGGCAGCGATTCGCAAGGATCCGCAGCAGATCATCAGTCAGTTCGGTTTCGATGCCGGGCCGCCGGAGGTGCTCAAGGTCGATTTCGATCCGGCCACCACCGAGCAGGCGCTGCGCCGGGCAGGGCTGTCATTGTGGGGGGCAAGTCGGCCGTCGATTCTGAGCTGGTGGCTGAACGATTCGACTGAAGGTTCGAGCCTGGTCGGCGACGGTCAGGCAGCGGCTGCACCACTGCGGTCTGCGGCTCAGCATCGCGGCTTGCCGCTGCGTCTGCCACTGGCGGATCTGAGCGAGCAACTGGTGGCCACCGCCCCAGTGCTGGATGGCAGCGATCCCGCGCCATTGCGCGGTGCTTCTGAGCGTTACGGCGCGGATGCCTTATTGGCGGTGCATGCGCACGAAGAGGGTGGGCAGTGGCAGGCCAAGTGGCGTCTGTGGCTGGGCGATCAGAAAGAGGCCGGCAGTGTGCAGGGAACCGATCAGGCTAGCGTGGCCGATGCGGTGATGCTCGCGGTGGCCGAGCGTCTGGCGCCGCGCTTTGTCGCCAGGCCTGGCGCTTCGGGCCAACAGACCCTGGAAGTGCAGGGCATGAATCTGGAACATTACGCCGCGCTGCTGCGGTTACTCGAACCGTTCGGTGTGCGTCTGCAAAGTGTCGATGGTGATCGCATCGTGTATCGGGTCAACGGCAGTGCCGATCAGTTGCGTGCGCAGTTGTCGCTGGCCAAGTTGCAGGAGTTGCCGGCCGAACCGCCGGCCCCGGTGGCCGCGCCGCAGCCTGCGGTGGCGGGAGCAGCGCCCGTTGCGGCTCCGGCTCCGACACCGGCTGCACCGTCATTGCGGTTTCGCTGGTAAGTCTTTCCTTATATAGAAGCAGTAGGAGTGGTACATGGCCGATACGCGGCGTTGGTTCTGGCTCGGTGGGGTAGTCCTGCTTTGCGCGTTTGTGTGGTTGCTGCACCCGATCCTCACGCCGTTTCTGGTGGCGCTGCTGCTGGCGTATCTGTTCGATCCGCTGGTGGATCGCCTGGAACGGCTGGGCCTGTCGCGCACTTGGGGCGTGATCGCAGTGTTTGCCTTGTTCACCCTGATCGTCACGGCGCTGATGCTGGTGCTGGTGCCGATGCTCGCCAAGCAGTTGCTGCGCTTGTACGAGCTGGCCCCGCAAATGCTCGACTGGTTGCAACACACGGCGGTGCCGTGGGCGCAGTCGAAATTGGGTTTGTCTGACGGTTTCTGGAAGTTCGACAAGGTCAAGGCGGCGATCAGCGAACACATGGGGCAGACCACTGACATCGTCGGTGTGGTGCTGAGTCAGGCGACGGCATCGAGTCTGGCACTGATCGGCTGGCTGGCGAACCTGGTGCTGATCCCGGTGGTGAGTTTCTACCTGCTGCGCGACTGGGACGTGATGATGGCCAAGATCCGCAGCCTGCTGCCGCGTGATCGTGAAGAAACCATCGTCTCGCTCGCCGGTGAGTGCCACGAGGTGCTCGGCGCGTTCGTGCGCGGGCAGTTGCTGGTGATGCTGGCGCTGGGCGTGATCTACGCCGCGGGCCTGATGATTGTTGGTCTGGAGCTGGGGCTGTTGATCGGCCTGATCGCAGGTCTGGCGGCCATCGTGCCGTACATGGGGTTCGTGATCGGGATTGGCGCGGCACTGATTGCCGGGTTGTTCCAGTTCGGTGGCGATCTGTATCCGATGATCGGGATCGTCGCGGTGTTCATGGTCGGGCAGGCGCTGGAAGGCATGGTGCTGACGCCACTGCTGGTGGGCGACCGGATCGGCCTGCATCCGGTAGCGGTGATCTTCGCGATCCTGGCCGGCGGCGAGCTGTTCGGTTTTACCGGTGTCCTGCTGGCACTGCCGGTGGCGGCGGTGATCATGGTGCTGGTGCGTCATGTGCACGATCTATACAAGGACTCGGATATCTACAGCGGGGCAGATGAGCCTGAGTTGTAAACCGATCACGGGCGGCCCGGCATTGTGCCGGGTTGGCCCGTGTTTTGCGGCGGGGTGGTTCGATACCGCGTCAGAGAAACTGTCATAAAACCAGCGTATTAACGCAAACCTTTGATTTTGCTTGGGGTCTGTCGCATTGTGCGCTCAGCTTCACGGGTATAAACTTCGCAAACTTTACACAGAGGCCACTAACGGTTCCTTGAGAACTGTTCAGTCAGCATGAAACCGATTCAGCTGCCCCTAGGTGTGCGTCTGCGTGACGACGCCACCTTCATCAACTACTACCCAGGCGCCAATGCCGCTGCACTCGGCTATGTCGAGCGCCTATGCGAAGCCGACGCCGGCTGGACCGAAAGCCTGATCTACCTGTGGGGCAAGCATGGGGTAGGGCGTACGCATCTGTTGCAGGCCGCGTGTCTGCGTTTCGAACAGATGGGTGAACCGGCGGTGTATCTGCCGCTGGCCGAGTTGATGGATCGCGGCATCGAGATCCTCGACAACCTTGAACAGTACGAACTGGTCTGCCTGGATGACTTGCAGGTGATTGCCGGCAAGCCGGACTGGGAAGAGGCGATGTTTCATCTGTTCAACCGCCTGCGTGACAGCGGACGGCGCTTGCTGATTGCTGCTTCAACTTCGCCACGCGAACTGCCGGTGAAACTGGCTGACCTCAAATCGCGCCTGACCCTGGCGCTGATTTTCCAGATGCGTCCGCTCTCCGATGAAGACAAATTGCGTGCTCTGCAATTGCGCGCGTCGCGTCGCGGCCTGCACCTGACCGATGAAGTCGGACACTTTATTCTGACTCGCGGTACCCGCAGCATGAGTGCATTGTTCGACCTGCTCGAACAGCTGGATCAGGCCTCGCTGCAGGCGCAACGCAAGCTGACGATCCCGTTCCTGAAAGAAACCCTCGGCTGGTAGCCAGCCCTTGAAATACGCGGCTTTGACCGCGTTTCGACATATTTCAGGCGCCAGAAAACCCGCTTTTCCGCAACGTGTGCAGACCGCGTATCGAGTCAAATGGGCTTAAGCGCTTAGATGTAAACGAGAAACCGGGAAGTCACAAAAAGATCGATTGAATTTGCAAATGAGGCCGATAGCGGGCATAGTCTCGGCTTCTTTACAACTTCAGCCACGGTCGTGCCCATGCTAAAGCGCTTCGCACCCCTCGTGCCTCTCGCACTCGTCACCCTGTTGTTCGGTTGCGCTGCTCATTCTCCAGTTCAAGAGCAGCCTCAACAGGTTAAAAATTCTGCCACTGCCCAGTCTTCCGTTATTTACCAGGAAGAGCTGGACACCGAAAAAGAACTCTCGGACTTCAACAAGAAGCCGTACGAGCTCCCGGTTCTGGCCGACAGCATCCTCGAACGCGGCATGTCCCTGATCGGTACCCGTTACCGTTTCGGCGGTACCTCTGAAGCCGGTTTCGACTGCAGCGGTTTCATCGGTTATCTGTTCCGCGAAGAAGCCGGCATGAATCTGCCGCGCTCCACCCGCGAAATGATCAACGTCGATGCTCCTCTGGTCTCGCGCGGCAACCTTGAGCCGGGCGACCTGCTGTTCTTCGCCACCAATGGTCGTCGCGGTCGTGTAAGTCACGCCGGGATCTACCTGGGTGACAACCAGTTCATCCACTCCAGCAGTCGTCGCAGCGGCGGTGTTCGCATCGACAGCCTGGGTGACAGCTACTGGAGCAAGACTTTCATAGAAGCCAAGCGCGCCCTCGCGATGGCACCGACCGTGGTCACTGCTCGCAAGTAATTCCCCCGTTGTCGCCACGTCCGTGGCGACAAAAACGGTTCCGGCTGGGAAGTAGACCTAGACTTTACAAGGTGAAGTTAAAGTCTTACTTGAAGTTTGCCGCGTAGCCGCTAGAATCCTGTATCTATATTGATGGCAAACCGCCTGCGTGCTGCGCAGGCGGTTTTGTTTCTGTCCATTCGGCAGAGAAAGCCGCAGCCAGATCAGGATGTTCTGCTTATGACGATGTCGGCCCGCCTCACGTTGATCTTCTTCGCAGCGCTGCTCAGCGCCTGCGCCAGCCGCACTCCGCCGCCTGCGCCCGTCGTACGCGCTCCGGTGGTGTTCGGGCCTTCCCAAGCTTTTTCGCCTGCTGCTGAAGACGTGCTGTTTCGCGCGCTGGGCCTGGTCGGCACGCCTTATCGTTGGGGCGGCAACACACCGGACTCCGGGTTCGATTGCAGTGGTCTGATCGGTTTCGTCTACCGCGATGCTGCCGGCATCAGCTTGCCGCGTTCGACGCGCGAGATGATCGTGATGCAGGCGCCGAATGTCGGCAAAGAGGGTTTGCAGACCGGCGACCTGATCTTCTTCGCTACCAATGGCGGCTCGCAGGTCAGCCATGCGGGGATTTACGTTGGGGAAGGGCGCTTCGTGCATGCGCCGGCCACCGGCGGCACGGTGAAGCTGGACAGTCTGTCGAAGGCGTACTGGCAGAAGGCGTATCTGAGTGCCAAGCGGGTGTTGCAGCCTGAGCATCTGGCGCATAACCCGTAACCGCTGAGGATTTAAATGTGGGAGCGGGCTTGCTCGCGAATGCGCTGTGTCATTCAACTACGATGTTGAATGACTTGACGCTTTCGCGAGCAAGCCCGCTCCCACAGTTGTTTTAGGGTGTGTCAGATTATTTGGCGGACGACACTCGCCAAACCTTGTTCCCCACATCATCTGCTACCAGCAAACCACCTTGCTGGTCGATCACCACGCCTACCGGGCGACCCAGCGCGTTCTCGTCCTTGTCGAGGAAACCGGTCAGCACATCCACCGGTGCTCCGTTCGGCTTGCCGGCGGCGAATGGTACGAAAATCACTTTATAGCCACTGTGCGGTTTGCGGTTCCACGAGCCGTGCTGGCCGATGAACGCGCCCTCCTTGAACTGCGCCGGCAGGCTATTGCCTTCAGCGAAGGTCAGGCCCAGCGAGGCGGTATGCGGGCCGACGGCGTAGTCCGGGGCGATAGCCTTGGCCACCAGATCCAGATTCTGCGGCTTCACCCGCACATCCACGTGCTGACCGTAGTAGCTGAATGGCCAGCCATAGAAGCCACCGTCCTTGACCGAGGTGATGTAGTCCGGCACCAGATCGCTGCCGATCTCGTCACGTTCGTTGACCGCTGTCCACAACGCGCCTGTGGTGGGCTCCCATGCCAGGCCGTTGGGGTTGCGAATGCCCGAGGCGAAGATCCGGTGGTTGCCGGTGGCGCGATCCACTTCCCAAATCGCCGCACGTCCTTCTTCTTTATCCAGACCATTCTCGCCGACGTTGCTGTTCGAGCCGACGGTGACGTACAGCTTGTTGCCGTCCTTGCTGGCGGTGACGTTCTTGGTCCAGTGATGGTTCATGGTGCCGCCCGGCAGGTCGGTGACTTTGATCGGCTGCGTCTTGATCTCGGTCGCGCCTTGCTCGTAGTGGAAGCGCAGCAGGCGATCGGTGTCGGCGACGTACAGATCGTTGCCGACCAGGGTCATGCCAAACGGGGAGTTGAGATTCTGCAGAAACACCGTGCGGGTCTCGGCCACGCCGTCGTGGTCGGCATCGCGCAGCAGGGTGATGCGATTCGGGCTCGGCACACCAGCGCCGGCCTTGCCCATGACTTTCTTCATCACCCAGCCACGAATGCCGCTGCTGTCGTCCGGTTTGGGCGGGGCATTGGTTTCCGCCACCAGCACATCACCGTTGGGCAGTACGTAGAGCCAGCGCGGGTGATCGAGGCCTTCGGCGAATGCCGCGACTTGCGTGCCGGCCGCAGCAGTCGGTTTGCCGCCCGCAGGCCAGCCGACCGCCGGGGCGATGTTCACCGTCGGGATCAGGGTTTTGTTCGGTTCAGGCAGTTTCGGTGACGGGCCGGTGCCGTCAGAAACTTGCAGGCTGGAGGATTCACCGCAGGCGGCGAGCCCTCCGGCGAGGGCGATGACGAGAGCGAGTTGGGTTTTGCGCATTACTGATCTTCCCTATGAATGCTTGCCTAATCATAGAGGAGCTTGCGCACCCGATGGTTCAACCGCTCAACCGCGGGCCTCTTTGAACAGCACGGCGACGCCTGGGTGATAGTTGCCCGCTTCGCTGCGCAACTTGCGGTAGGCGTAGGGGAAATACCAGGCCACCGCGCAGCAGTGTTCCTTTTGCAGGTCGTCGACCATGTCCTGCAGTTCTTCGGGGCTGGCGCTGTGCTGGGCCTTTTGCGGGGCGACGAACAGGCAGCCGAGTTTGAGATCGCTGGCGAAGCTGATGCGTTTGGCATCGCTGGTGATGTCCAGCAGGGCCTGGGTCAGATTGAGGTTGTTGACTCGCGGCCAGCGTTGGGTCGCCCGGAGGTAGGCGCGGTCTTCAGCCCCGGCGATGAACAGGTCGGCGCGGGCATTGCGTTCGCCTTCCTCGTTCTGTTTGCGCGTGGCGGTATCGCAAAGGGTCACCAGTTCGGCCATCCATGCCGCCGCGGAGAGCAATCCGAGATTGGCTTTCTCGTCATGCCAGTAAGGGGTGTCGTTGTCGCCGCGAATGGCGTTGTAGCGGTCGATACAGTCAAACCAGCGTTCAAGCATCGGGCGCAGGAATTCCAGGCGCGGGTTGCTGATGATCATGCCTTGCATCGTCATCATCCTTATTGTTGTAGTGTGCTTTTTCAAACAAAAGCATGGCTCTTTGATATCACTTGTCTCAGTGTGGCACAAGATTGGCGTCAGTTAATTGATCGACGGCAGTTATTCGCCCGACGGCCCCCTCTTTAATTGACGCTCCACCCCCAACCCTCTAACCTTCGCGGCTTGTTTCAGGTGCTCTGTGACCTGTGTCGACAGAGTGAAACAGGGAAGCCGGTGAGGGTTGTCTTCAGGCGAAGAACGATCACGATCCCGGCGCTGCCCCCGCAACGGTAAATGAGTAAAAGCTGCGCCTTGAGCCACTGCCTCGACAGAAGCGGGAAGGCGCGCAGCCAGGCGATTCGCCGCTCATGAGCCCGGAGACCGGCCTGATCCATCCAGCGGCATCACGGTGGGCGATGCCAGGCTTTTTGCCGTCTATTCTTGTGCCTGCCCGCCGTTATCCAGCCTCAACGGAGAGCTCCCCCATGACCGATTCCCCCGAGCGCGACGAACGCCATCTGGCGCGTATGCAGCGCAAAAAAGCCGTGATCGACGAACGCATCGCCAATTCGCCTGACGAGTGCGGCCTGGTGCTGGTGCTGACCGGCAATGGCAAAGGCAAAAGCAGCTCGGCGTTCGGCATGCTCGCCCGCGCCATGGGCCACGGCATGCAGTGCGGCGTGGTGCAGTTCATTAAGGGTCGCAACAGCACCGGCGAAGAACTGTTCTTCCGCCGCTTTCCCGAGCAAGTGCGTTTTCACGTGATGGGCGAGGGTTTCACTTGGGAAACCCAGGATCGCCAGCGTGACATCGCCGCCGCCGAAGCCGCGTGGGCAGTGTCCCGCGAGCTGCTGCGCGATCCGTCGATCGGCCTGGTGGTGCTGGACGAACTGAACATCGCCCTCAAGCACGGCTACCTCGATCTTGATCAGGTGCTCAGCGACTTGCAGGCGCGTCCGCCGATGCAGCACGTGATCGTCACCGGTCGCGCGGCCAAGCCGGAAATGATCGAGATGGGCGATACCGTCACCGAAATGGGCATGCTCAAACACGCCTTCCAGGCCGGCATCAAAGCGCAGAAAGGCGTCGAACTTTGAATCAACCACGTCACTGCCCGGCGGTACTGATTGCCGCGCCGGCCTCCGGTCAGGGCAAGACCACCGTCACTGCCGCGCTCGCTCGCTTGCATCGCAACCAGGGGCGCAAGGTGCGCGTGTTCAAGTGCGGCCCGGACTTCCTCGACCCGATGATTCTCGAGCGCGCCAGCGGTGCGCCGGTGTATCAACTGGACATGTGGATGGTCGGCGAGCAGGAAAGTCGCCGTCTGTTGTGGGAAGCTGCTGCCGAAGCCGATCTGATCCTGATCGAAGGCGTGATGGGCCTGTTCGACGGCACACCATCGAGCGCTGATCTGGCGCGGCATTTCGGCGTGCCGGTGCTCGGCGTGATCGACGGTACCGCCATGGCCCAGACCTTTGGCGCCCTGGCACTGGGTTTGGCGAAGTATCAGCCGGACCTGCCATTCGCCGGCGTGCTGGCCAACCGTGTCGGCACCTTGCGTCATGCACAGTTGCTCGAAGGCAGCCTCACCGAAGGTCTGCGCTGGTACGGCGCGCTGTCACGCGAGACCGGGATCGAGTTGCCGAGCCGGCACCTCGGTCTGGTGCAGGCCAGCGAATTGAATGATCTCGACCTGCGTCTCGACGCCGCCGCCGAAGCCTTGGCCAGCAGTTGCGAGGTAGCGCTGCCACCGGCCGTGGAATTTGCCGCACCTGAAGTGATCCCTGCCGAACCGCTGCTCGACGGCGTGCGCATCGCCGTCGCTCGCGATGAGGCCTTTGCCTTCACCTACGGCGCCAGTCTCGACCTGCTACGGGCGATGGGCGCCGAGTTGAGTTTCTTCTCGCCGATCCGCGATACGCAATTGCCCGAGGCCGACAGTCTGTATCTGCCCGGTGGTTATCCGGAATTGCACCATGTCGCGTTATCGCAAAACACCGCGATGCTCGATGCGATCCGTGCGCACCACGCCGCCGGCAAACCGTTGCTCGCCGAGTGCGGCGGCATGCTCTATCTGCTCGACGCGTTGACCGATGTCGACGGCACCCGCGCCGAACTGGTCGGCCTGCTGCGCGGTGAGGCGGTAATGCAAAAACGTCTGGCGGCACTGGCACTGCAAGCGGTGGATCTGCCGGAAGGTTCGTTGCGCGGCCACACCTATCACCATTCCCTGACCACCACTGAGCTGACGCCGATCGCCCGGGGCCTGAGCCCGAATGGCGGGCGCGGAGCCGAGGCGGTATATCGGGAAGGGCGGATGACGGCGTCGTACGTGCATTTCTACTTTCCGTCGAATCCTGCGGCTATCGCGGCACTGTTTGTGCCAGATCTTGAGGCCGCTTTCGCGAGCAAGCCCGCTCCCACATTGGATCACCTAACCCCTGTGGGAGCGGGCTTGCTCGCGAAGAGGCCATGACCGACAACGCATTCACTGAAGCCGAGCGCACAGCGGTCTATAAAGTCATCGCCGAACGCCGCGACATGCGCCACTTCACCGGCGGCACGGTCGAGCCGGAGTTGCTGCGCCGCCTGCTCGAAGCCGCGCATCAGGCGCCCAGCGTCGGCCTGATGCAGCCATGGCGTTTCATCCGCATCAGCGATCGCGGCTTGCGCGGGCAGATCCAGAACCTCGTCGAAGAAGAGCGCGTGCGTACCGCCGAAGCCCTCGGCGAGCGCAGTGACGAGTTCATGAAGCTCAAGGTCGAAGGCATCAATGACTGCGCCGAAGTGCTGGTCGCGGCACTGATGGACGATCGTGAAAAACACATTTTCGGCCGTCGTACGCTGCCGGAAATGGACATGGCCTCGCTGTCCTGCGCGATTCAGAATCTGTGGCTGGCCTCCCGTGCCGAAGGACTGGGCATGGGCTGGGTGTCGCTGTTCGAACCGCAGGCACTGGCCGATCTGCTGCGGTTGCCGGCCGGGGCCAAGCCGCTGGCGGTGTTGTGCCTGGGGCCGGTCAAGGAATTCTATCCGGCGCCGATGCTGGTACTCGAAGGGTGGGCGCAGGCGCGGCCGCTCAATGAGTTGCTGTACGAAAATTATTGGGGAGTGAGTCAATGAGTGTGGCGTTGTTGAGTGTCGCCGCGGTCGCGCTGGATGCGCTGCTGGGTGAACCGAAACGCTGGCATCCGCTGGTAGCGTTCGGCAATTTTGCCGGGCGCATCGAGCGCCGTTTCAATGCGGGCGGGCGTGGCTGGCGCAGTCACGGGGTCACCGCGTGGGTGATCGCGGTGCTGCCGCTGACCTTGCTCGCCACCGCGTTTTCCTGGGCGCCCTACGTGGGCTGGATCGTCGAGATTCTTGCGCTGTATTGCGCCCTCGGCATGCGCAGCCTCGGTGAGCATGTCGCGCCGGTAGCCGCCGCCTTGCGCGCTGATGATCTGGAAGAAGCGCGCAAGCGTGTTGGCTATCTGGTCAGCCGCCAGACCAGCGAACTGGACAGCACCGCGGTCGCCCGTGCCGCCACCGAATCGGTGCTGGAAAATGGCAGCGACGCGGTGTTCGCCGCGCTGTTCTGGTTTGTCGTGGCCGGCGCGCCGGGCGTCGTCCTCTACCGATTGAGCAACACCCTCGACGCGATGTGGGGCTATCGCAACGAACGCTTCGAGCGCTTCGGCTGGTGCGCGGCAAAAATCGACGACGTGCTCAACTACATTCCGGCCCGGTTGGTGGCGCTGACCTACGCGCTGCTGGGCAACACCCGGCTTGCCTGGAAATGCTGGCGCAGCCAAGGGCCGCAATGGGACAGCCCGAATGCCGGTCCGGTGATGGCTGCCGGTGCCGGTGCGTTGAATGTCGAACTGGGCGGCCCGGCGATCTATCACGGCGAACTGCATGAGCGTCCGCAACTGGGTGAAGGTCCGCCGGCGGATGCCGATTCGATTGATCGCGGCTGGCAATTGGTCCAGCGCGGGGTATGGTTATGGCTGCTGATTCTCTGCGTGGGGGCTGAATTCTATGCTTGAGCACGGTGGCCGGCTGCGCAAGGCTGCACTCGATTACGGGATTGCCGAGGCTGACTGGCTCGACCTCTCCAGCGGCCTCGCGCCGTGGCCGTTTGCGGTCCCGGAGATTCCGTTGCGCGCCTGGGCGCGCTTGCCGGAAACCGATGACGGGCTGGAGCAGGCTGCGTGCGATTACTACGGCGCCGCGCAGGTGCTGCCGGTGGCCGGTTCGCAGATGGCGATTCAGTTGCTGCCGCGTTTGCGCCGCGCCGGCAAGGTCGGCGTGTTGTCGCCGTGTTATGCCGAGCACGCCGAAGCCTGGCGCCGCAGCGGTTACATCGTGCGCGAAGTGCTGGAGCAGGAAGTCGAATTCTTCCTCGACAGCCTCGACGTGCTGGTGGTGGTCAATCCGAACAACCCCACCGGCCTGAGCCTGACCCCGGCGCGGCTGCTCGACTGGCACGCGCGACTGGCCCAGCGCGGCGGTTGGCTGGTGGTCGATGAAGCGTTCATGGATAACACGCCGCAGCTGAGTCTGGCGTCGCATACCCATCAAGTTGGCCTGATCGTGTTGCGTTCGTTCGGCAAGTTTTTTGGTCTGGCCGGGGTGCGTCTCGGCTTTGTGCTGGCCGAACGCAAATTGCTCAGATTGCTCGCGGAACAGGTCGGGCCCTGGGCGGTGAGCGGGCCGACGCGGGTGCTCGGTCAGGCTTGCCTGCAAGACACCGAAGCGCACACCCGGCAACGCATTCGCAGCGATGAAGCCAGTGAACGTCTGGCTTTGCTGCTGGAGCGCTACGGCTTCAAACCCCACGGTGGTTGCGCGTTGTTCCAGTGGCTGATCACCGAGCACGCGGCGGCGCTGCACGAATTCATGGCCCGACGCGGCATCCTCCTGCGCATCTTCACCCACAACAGCAGCCTGCGTTTTGGTCTGCCGGCCAACGCCGCTGAAGAAGCGCGTCTCGAACAAGCGCTGCAAGCTTTCGCCAAGGAAAACCAATGACAACCTTGATGGTTCAAGGCACCACGTCCGACGCCGGTAAAAGCACGCTGGTGACGGCGCTGTGCCGCTGGGCCACCCGTCAGGGCGTGGCGGTGGTGCCGTTCAAACCGCAGAATATGGCGCTTAACAGCGCGGTGACCGCCGACGGCGGCGAGATCGGCCGTGCGCAAGCCGTGCAGGCGCAAGCGGCGCATCTCGAACCGCACACCGACATGAACCCGGTGCTGCTCAAGCCCAACAGCGACACCGGCGCGCAGGTGATCATTCATGGCCGCGCGGTCACCAGCATGAACGCGGTGGCGTATCACGACTACAAAGCCATCGCCATGCAAGCGGTGCTCGCCTCGCACCAGCGGCTCAGCGCGGCGTATCCGCTGGTCATGGTCGAAGGCGCTGGCTCGCCGGCCGAGATCAACCTGCGTGCCGGTGACATCGCCAACATGGGCTTCGCCGAAGCGGTGGATTGCCCGGTGCTGCTGATCGCCGACATCAATCGCGGCGGCGTTTTCGCGCATCTGGTCGGCACGCTGGAGTTGCTGTCGCCGAGCGAACAGGCACGGGTCAAGGGCTTCATCATCAACCGTTTTCGCGGTGACATCGCCTTGCTGCAACCGGGCCTCGACTGGCTGGAACAGCGCACCGGCAAACCGGTGGTCGGCGTATTGCCATACGTGATGGACCTGCATCTGGAGGCTGAGGACGGCATCGACCAGCGTCAGACCGACAAGGCCGAGCAAGTGCTGAAAGTGGTGGTGCCGGTGCTGCCGCGCATCAGCAACCACACTGACTTCGATCCGCTGCGTCTGCATCCGCAGGTCGACCTGCAATTCATCGGCCCGGGGCAGGCGATTCCTGCCGCCGACCTGATCATCCTGCCCGGCTCGAAAAGCGTGCGCAGCGACCTCGCGTATCTGCGCGCTAATGGTTGGAGCACGGCGATCAATCGGCACCTGCGTTATGGCGGCAAGTTGCTGGGGATCTGTGGCGGTCTGCAAATGCTCGGTGAGCAGGTGCACGATCCTTTGGGTCTGGAAGGCGCGCCGGGTTCCAGTGCAGGGCTGGGTTTGCTGGCGTTCGAAACCACGCTGGAAGCCGAGAAGCAATTGCGCAATGTGCGCGGGCGTCTGGCGCTGGAAAACGCCGAGGTCAGTGGCTATGAAATCCATGCCGGCGTGACGGTAGGGTCGGCGCTGGAGAATGCGGCGGTGCATCTGGATGACGGTCGTTGCGATGGCGCGCAGAGTCCGGACGGGCAGGTGTTCGGCACCTATCTGCACGGTTTGTTTGAGTCGCCGCAAGCCAGTGCCGCGTTGCTGCGCTGGGCCGGGTTGAGCGCTGTGCAGGAAGTGGATTACCACGGCTTGCGCGAGCGCGATATCGAGCGGCTGGCGGATCTGGTGGAGCAGCATCTGGATACCGATTTGTTGCGTCAGCTCTGCGGTATTTGAGGTGGATTCATCGCGAGCAGGCTCACTCCTACAGGGGAATGCGATCTCCTGCAGGAGTGAGCCTGCTCGCGATGACTGAAGTCGGTACACCGCTAATATGAAGGAATGAACCATGCTCCAACTGATCCTCGGCGGCGCCCGCTCCGGCAAAAGTCGCCTGGCGGAGAAACTCGCCAGCGACAGCCGTCTGGCGGTCACTTACATCGCCACCAGCCAACCGCTGGACGGCGAAATGAGCGAACGCGTCGCTTATCACCGCGCCCGGCGTCCGGCCGAATGGGCGCTGATCGAAGAGCCGCTGGAACTGGCCCGCATCCTGCGCGAGAACGCCAGTGCCGAGCGTTGCCTGCTGGTCGACTGCCTGACCCTGTGGCTGACCAACCTGCTGATGCTCGATGACGCCGCGCGTCTCGCCGCCGAGCGTGAAGCCCTGCTGGACTGCCTGGCGTTATTGCCGGGGGAAATCATTTTTGTCAGCAACGAGACCGGAATGGGTGTCGTGCCGCTGGGCGAATTGACTCGCCGCTACGTCGATGAGGCCGGTTGGCTGCATCAAGCTCTGGCCGAGCGTTGTCAGCGAGTCGTCCTGACGGTCGCCGGCCTGCCCCTGACCCTGAAAGGACCTGCGTTATGACTCAAGCGTGGTGGTTGAACCCGTGCCAATCCGTGAATGCCGAGATTGTTGAACAGGCGGCGGCGCGCCAACAGCAACTGACCAAACCGGCCGGTTCCCTCGGTCGCCTCGAAAGCGTGGCGGTGCAACTGGCCGGGTTGCAGGGGCAGATCAAGCCGACCCTTAAGCAGGTCTGGATCGCGATTTTCGCCGGTGACCACGGGGTGGTCGCGGAAGGCGTTTCCGCGTTCCCGCAGGAAGTCACCGGGCAGATGCTGCTCAACTTCGTCAGCGGCGGCGCAGCAATCAGCGTGCTGGCGCGCCAGCTCGATGCGCAGCTGGAAGTGGTTGATCTGGGCACTGTGACGCCGTCGTTGAATCTGCCGGGCGTGCGCCATCTGAACATCGGCCCGGGCACGGCGAATTTCGCCAAGGGCGCGGCGATGACTCAGGCGCAGGGCGAACTCGCCTTGCAGGCCGGTCGTGACAGCGTGCTGCGCGCCAAAGCGGCGGGCGCGCAGTTGTTCATCGGTGGCGAAATGGGCATCGGCAACACCACTGCCGCCAGTGCGCTGGCGTGTGCCTTGCTCGATTGCCCGGTGGTGCACCTGACCGGTCCCGGCACCGGGTTAAATGCCGAAGGCGTCAGCCATAAAGCGCAAGTGATCGAGCGCGCGCTGGCGCTGCACGCGGCGCAACGTGGCGATGCGCTGCAAACTCTGTTCAACCTCGGCGGTTTTGAAATTGCCGCATTGGTAGGAGCGTATCTGGCCTGTGCGCAGGAAGGCGCCGCGGTGCTGGTCGACGGCTTTATCTGCACGGTCGCTGCGTTGGTCGCGGTGCGGCTGAATCCGGCTTGCCGCGAGTGGCTATTGTTCGGTCATCGTGGTGCCGAGCCGGGCCATCATCACGTGCTGGAAGCCCTCAATGCCGAGCCGCTGCTGGAACTCGGTTTGCGTCTGGGCGAGGGCAGCGGGGCGGCGTTGGCCGTGCCGCTGTTGCGTCTGGCCTGCGACCTGCACGGGCAGATGGCGACGTTCGCCGAAGCCGCGGTGGCGGATCGTCCGGCATGACGTTGCGTCTGGACCTGCTGCGCCACGGTGAGACTGAGCTGGGCGGCGGTTTGCGCGGCAGTCTCGATGATGCCCTCACCGAAAAAGGTTGGGCGCAGATGCGTGCCGCCGTGGTCGCGGGCGGGCCGTGGGATCGGCTGATCAGTTCGCCGCTGCAGCGTTGCGCACGGTTCGCCACAGAGCTAGGCGAGCAACTGAATCTGCCGGTGCAGCTGGAAAAGGATCTGCAAGAACTGCATTTCGGGGCCTGGGAAGGCCAGAGCGCAGCGGCATTGATGGAAACCGATGCCGAGGCTCTGGGGTTGTTCTGGGCCGATCCGTATGCGTTCACGCCGCCGCAGGGTGAGCCGGTCAGTGAGTTTGCGGCCCGTGTGCTGGGTGCGGTTGCGCGGTTGCATCAGGCCTATGCCGGTGAACGCGTTCTGCTGATCAGTCATGGCGGCGTGATGCGCCTGTTGCTGGCGCAGGCCCGTGGTTTGCCGCGTGAGCAGTTGCTCAATGTCGAAGTCGCGCATGCTTCGCTGTTTGCGCTGAGTGTCGAAGCCAATGGCGTGCTCAAGGAAGGTCACTGACATGCTGCCACTGTGGATCGCCCTGCAATTTCTCAGCAGCTTGCCGATTCGTCTGCCGGGGATGCCGGAGCCGCAACAGCTGGGGCGTTCGCTGTTGTTTTATCCGCTGGTGGGGTTGCTGTTCGGGGTGATCCTCTGGGCATTCAACCTGGCGTTGGCTGGCGCGCCGTTGTTGCTGCATGCGGCGCTGTTGCTGACGACGTGGGTGCTGCTCAGCGGCGCGCTGCACCTCGACGGACTGGCCGACAGCGCCGATGCCTGGCTCGGTGGTTTCGGTGATCGCGAGCGCACGCTGACGATCATGAAGGATCCGCGCAGCGGGCCGATTGCCGTGGTGACGCTGGTGCTGGTGTTGCTGCTGAAGTTCTGCGCGTTGCTGGCGCTGATCGAGCAGGGGCACGCAGTGATGTTGATCATCGTGCCGCTGCTGGGGCGCGCGGCGCTGCTGGGGCTGTTTCTGACCACGCCGTATGTGCGCACGGGTGGGTTGGGGCAGGCGTTGGCTGATCATCTGCCGCGCAGGGCCGGTTGGTGGGTGCTTGGGGCGAGTGCGCTGGCCTGCTTGCTGATTGCCGGGGTGGAAGTAATTGTTGCGCTGGTTGTCGCGTTGGTCGGGTTTGTCTGGTTGCGGCGGGTGATGATGCGGCGGTTGGGCGGGACTACGGGCGATACGGCGGGGGCGTTGCTGGAATTGCTGGAGATGGCGGTGTTGGTGGGGTTGGCGTTGGCCTGAGATTTCTCTATAACCGTGTCGGCCTCTTCGCGAGCAAGCCCGCTCCCACCCTTGGAATGCATTCCCCTGTGGGAGCGGGCTTGCTCGCGAAGGCGGCCCGTCAGGCGCCGGAAATGTCCTTGAATAACTACATGTAACTTGATTTAACACAGTCGCGGGTATATACACGCATCATGCTTCCTTCTCAGTGTTTGTGCACCAACCTGCGTCGCGCCGCTCGTGGCGTCAGCAGGCATTACGACGGCGCTCTCGACGGCTTCGGGATCAACGTTGCCCAGTATTCTTTGCTGTGCAATCTGCAGCGTCTGGATCAACCGAGCATCTCGGAGCTGGCCGAAGCCATGGGTCTGGATCGCAGCACCCTGGGGCGCAACCTGCGGGTGCTCGAAGGCGAGGGCCTGGTGGCGCTGGCCGAGGGCGAGGACATGCGTAACCG
This sequence comes from Pseudomonas sp. JQ36, assembly GCF_053851495.1. Taxonomy (NCBI): domain Bacteria; kingdom Pseudomonadati; phylum Pseudomonadota; class Gammaproteobacteria; order Pseudomonadales; family Pseudomonadaceae; genus Pseudomonas; species Pseudomonas sp. JQ36. The sequence goes on from NZ_CM132642.1 coordinate 566,541, forward strand.
CATCGTCCGGCTCACCGAAACCGGTGCACAGCGCCTTGCGGCGGCGCTGCCGGCCTGGGAAGCGGCGCAACAGCGATTGATTGATCGTCTGGGCGCCGAGAAGCGTGAAACCTTGCTGCGACTGTTGGACGAACTGGCCTGAGGGCCGGTTTTTCCGGTTTTAAGCGGGTATATACCCGCGAACGGAGAATAACAATGACATCGATGTGGCGTACGTGCGGTTGGGTGTTGCTGGGAAGTGCGCTGATTCTGGCGTTGTCATTGGGCGTACGGCACGGTTTCGGCCTGTTCCTGTCGCCGATGAGTGCGCAATTCGGTTGGGGTCGCGAAGTGTTTGCCTTCGCCATCGCTTTGCAAAACCTGATCTGGGGCCTGGCGCAGCCGTTTACTGGTGCGTTGGCTGACCGCTTCGGGGCGGCGAAAGTGGTGCTGGTCGGCGGGGTGCTCTACGCTCTGGGCCTGGTGTGCATGGGCCTGTCCGATTCGGCGCTGACGCTGTCGCTGAGTGCGGGTCTGTTGATCGGTATCGGTCTCTCCGGCACTTCGTTCTCGGTGATTCTTGGCGTGGTCGGTCGTGCCGTGCCGCCGGAAAAACGCAGCATGGGCATGGGGATCGCCAGCGCCGCCGGCTCATTCGGTCAGTTTGCGATGTTGCCGGGCACGCTGGGTTTGATTGGCTGGCTCGGCTGGTCGGCGGCGCTGTTGGTACTCGGTTTGCTGGTGGCGCTGATCGTGCCGCTGGTGAGCATGCTCAAGGACAAACCGCTGCCGGTACTGGGTCATGAACAAACCCTGTCCGAAGCGCTGCGCGAAGCCTGCTCCCACTCGGGGTTCTGGCTGTTGGCGTTCGGCTTTTTCGTTTGCGGCTTCCAGGTGGTGTTCATCGGTGTGCACCTGCCGGCCTATCTGGTCGATCAGCATCTGCCGGCGACGGTCGGTACCACGGTGCTGGCGCTGATCGGGCTGTTCAATATCTTCGGCACTTATACTGCCGGCTGGCTCGGTGGGCGCATGTCCAAACCGCGTCTGCTGACGGCGTTGTACCTGCTGCGTGCGGTGGTGATCGTGCTGTTTTTGTGGCTGCCGGTGACTACCACATCTGCCTACCTGTTCGGTATGGCCATGGGCTTTCTCTGGCTGTCGACGGTGCCGTTGACCAACGGCACGGTGGCGACCTTGTTTGGCGTGCGTAACCTGTCCATGCTCGGCGGTATTGTGTTCCTCTTTCACCAGCTCGGCTCGTTCCTCGGCGGCTGGCTGGGCGGGGTGGTGTATGACCGTACCGGGAGTTATGACTTGATCTGGCAAGTGGCGATTCTCTTGAGCCTGCTGGCGGCCGCGCTGAACTGGCCGGTGCGCGAGCGTCCGGTGGCGCGTCTGCAGCCGGAGGTTGGCGCGGTATGAAGCGCTCCTGGCCGCGAATCGCCTTCGCCACACTCGGCGTGCTGTTGCTGACGCTGGTGTGGTGGGGCTGGCATCAGGGCGGCCTGGCGTTGATGCAGTTGGGCATGGGTGCTTGCTAGACCGGCGGGAGGGCGAGTAACGTCGGGGGTCTGATGACTGCTCAAGGATGCCCCGACATGCTCATGCGCTGGTGTGCTGTACCCGCGTTGCTGATGGCGTTGACCGGACTGGCCCAGGCCGCTGATTGTCCGGAGGCGCTGCAAGGTTCGTTGCCCAAGTTGCGCGCCAAGGAATCCATCGACCTGTGTCAGCGCTACGCCGACAAACCGCTGGTGGTGATCAACACGGCCAGCTTCTGTGGCTTCGCGCCGCAGTTCGAGGGCCTGGAGGCGCTGAATCAGCGCTACAAGGCCCAGGGCCTGGAAATGCTCGGTGTACCCTCCAACGACTTCAAGCAAGAGTCCAAGGACAGCGCCGAAACCGCCAAGGTCTGCTACGCCAACTACGGCGTGACGTTCACCATGACCGAGCCGCAGAAAGTCCGTGGCGACGACGCCACTCACCTGTTCAAGGTGCTGGCCAAGCAGAGCAGCGCACCGAAGTGGAATTTCTACAAATACGTGATCGACCGTCAGGGCAAGGTGGTCGCGAATTTCTCCAGCCTGACCAAGCCGGATGATCCGGAGTTCATTGCGGCAGTTGAAAAGGCCATCGCCTCAAAACCGCTCAACTGATAACACACGCTTTTTGTGGGAGCGGGCTTGCTCGCGAAGGCTGCGGATCTTTCAGCACTTGTTTTGAAGGTCAGACCGCATTCGCGAGCAAGCCCGCTCCCATATTTGATCTGTGGTGTTTGAACAGGCACAAAAAAGCCCCGCTTTCTGCAAAGAGAGCGGGGCTTTTTTGTGGGCGAGGGTTTAGCCTCGCCGTACAGCATCAGAAGCGATAGGTCGCGCCGACACCGAAACCGTTTGCCGAGTTTTCATACTTGGCGTCGTAGCTCTGGCCACGATTGTTTTCGTTGCGAATCTTGACCGACTCTTCCTTCAGGTACGAGTAAGCCACGTCGATGGTCAGGTCTTCGGTCGGGCTCCAGCCGGCACCGAGGCTGAAGATCGTGCGGTCGCCGGTCGGGATGCGTGGCGAACGGTCGACGTTGTTGGTCGGCGACTGGTCGAAGGTCAGACCGGTACGCAGTACCCATTCCTTGTTCAACTGGTACGAAGTACCCACGGCGTAAGCCCAGGAGTCATGCCAGTTCTGGTCTTCGGTGATCTCGCCGAACTGACCGGCCAGCAGCGGCTGCACGCCGGAGTTCTTGACGGTGATCTTTTCCAGCTGGCTCCAGCGGGTCCAGGTGCTGCCGGCGTAGACGTTCCAGCGATCGTTGATCGCCTGAGTGACCGAGAAGTCCACGGATTCAGGTGTGGTGATCTTCAGCGAAGCGTCGTACTTCTGGCTGGCACCCAGACCGACTGCGGCCAGTGCGCCGTAGTTGACCTTGGTGTTGCCTTCGAGCTTGTAGTCGACTTTCGAGTGGTAGGTCAGACCCAGGCGGGTGGTGTCGGTGGCTTGTACCAACACACCGATGTTGTAGCCCAGTGCGGTGTCGTCACCCTTGATCTTGACCTTGCCGTCCGGCGCCAGTTGAGTCACCGATAGGTTGGACTCGAGGGTGCCATCGATGCGGTTGATGGTCGGACCGAAACCGATCGACACCACGTCGTTGAACTTGTAGCTGACAGTCGGCTGGAAAGTGATGACTTGTACTTCCGACTTGCTGCCGAAGTAGCGGCCGGCGAAGCCGTTTTCGTAGTCGGTAATCAGGCCGAACGGCACGTAAACGCCGAGGCCGAATGCCCAGTGCTCGTCGATCGGTTTGACGTAGAAGCCCATAGGTACGGAGGTGAAGGGCACCATGTCGCCTTTGTTGCTGCCGCCGTTAGGGCTGGAGCTGGCGTCGCTGATATCGGTCTTGGCATCGAGAAATGCAACACCACCAGTCACTTGTTCGCGCGTGAGGCGCGACATGCCGGCAGGGTTGCCATAAACAGTGCTTGCGTCGTCGGCAGAAGAAGATCGCCCGGCATAACCAGTACCCATCCCGCTGATGCTGTGTTCGTTGATGGCAAAGCCAGCTGCGAAGATCTGGGTGGATGCCATGGCAACGGCGAGGCTAAGGGTGGTTTTGAGCATGACTTTTTTCATTATTAGAACTCCTGGTGATCACCGGGGCGAAAATTACCAACATTTTCGCCCCAGCGCTATAGTCCGTATGCCTTGAGTTAGAGCGGTTTTGTAGGACAGTCCGACCAGATTCGCGACCTGTTGAGCGATCTTCTAAAACTCGCCAGTCAACACGCGACCTGATTCATCGGTGAAACACAGGTTTGCCAGGCGCAGGTGAAGTCGCGCAGACGTCCCTGAGGCTGGAAGGTCTGACGCCAGATTCGCGCCATGCCCAGCAGATCGCCCGGAGCGGGGAGGGTGGGGTGTTGTTCTTCTACCAGCAGCCAGGCGATGGCAGTGGCGTAACGCAGGTTGACGGTCAATTCCAGGTGCGGGCCACTGAGAAAGGCATGCTGGCTGGCGAGGCCGCGGACCAGGCTGGCACGCTCCGGATCGAGCGCCAGATAGTGATCCCAAAGGGCCTGGTGACGGTGCTCGGCAATCCGGTAGAGGCCGTGGCCCCGGCGGTCATGCAGTGCGGAACCGAGGGCGGACTGGCTGGCCGCTATCCCCAGCAGCAGGGATTCGGCGGTTGCGCAGTGGCGTCCCAGATAGATCAGTGTGGGACGGATCACATAGCGGCACAGTTCGCTGGCAGCGATACCCATAAAACCCTCGGATCTTGTAATGGGGCGGCGATACCTGAAGGGGCCTTGGCAGCGGTGGATCGACTCAGGCTCGCCGGAAGCGGATCAAGCCGCTTGAGTTGAAGTGTAGTGTCATATTTGCGACGTAAAGGCCTGTTTTTAAAATATTTCCGGCAGCGAGCCGCAAGCGTTATATCCGAAGGTGCTTAGGCATGAAGGGTTAAAAGCGAAACATCAGGCAATAAAAAGCCCCGCATTGTGTGCGGGGCTTTTGCTTTTGCAGCCTTTTCGGATCTCAGGCAATCAAGGCCTGACGCGTACGATCAATAATGGCCTGCAGCGGTTCGGCGCTGGAGTATTGATCCGGGTACAGACGCTCGCTGTGGCGGGCGATCCCGTGTTCATTGACCACGGTGAAGCTGAAGCAGCCTTTGCGAGCGGCCATGATCAGGCAGTTCATTGGGGCAAAAGCGTTGGTTAGGGTGCGAATGGCATCCTGAGTCTGGATTTGAGTAGACATAGTTATTAGGTGTTCCTACAAATGACACGGATAAGAACCGTGCAACGTTAAAACGTTCCAGTAATGTCGACCACCATTGGTCGAACAAAGAACCCGACTGGAACAAAGCAGCCAGTTTGAAGCGCTATTAAGTTGGCGCGCTTGGGCTGGCAGGTAGGTACTTAGGAGGACAGGCAACACATCGAGGGCAAAGGTTCTGGGCCCGGGGTGAAGATCCTGATCAATTTGCAGGTTGGTTCGGTCAGAGTAAGTGGTCTTCGCAACACCCTTTGCATTCATTCAAAGGCAGTGTCGGCGCAAGATTTACCTGGAAACCATCGAGGGGTCGTTCCCGCTTTTTTCGGTGAAGGGCTTCTGGGAAGAAGGTTGACCGTGGGGATGTGTTCGACCGGAATTGACTTTCAGCTTGGTACTAACGCCGCGGATAGTAACGGAACGTTCTGGGCAATGCAAACCCCGTCGTAAAAAGATTTTTCGTGAGTCACCAGGCATTCACGTGATATTCCCGGCTCTTCGCGAGCAAGCTCGCTCCCACATGGGAAACACCATCCATTGTGGGAGCGAGCTTGCTCGCGAAGGACTCACCCTGATCAACCGCCGGTCGCCACAAAAGTGTGCAGCCATGCCCATCGCCAACCCGCTTATCCTCAGTTCGAGGCGCAAAACGAGCCAAAAAAGCGCATCGATATAACCGGGTAACAGGTACTTGTGCACATTAGTTGCGCAAGCTGTAACCACGCTGTCATACCGATCCTGACTCGCATGACTGCCTGTATCAAAAGTTTAAGTCAATGAAAAATATCGTCTTTTTTTGTTGGTGAAAAAATCGTCAGTTTGACTGCGAGCCCCATTCCACAAGGCTTTGCGGAGGTTCGGGAGCGGTTGTCCACTGAGTTATCCACAGCTTCTGTGGATTGTCCCTAGCGCTTGCTCTAGGACGGGCGTGCCGGGTTTTTTTTCGACTTTACCTGTACGAAAAAGAGAGTAGAGTGGCGCGCCTTCCGATCTGTCCCACAGTGTTTTATGAAGTTTCGCTCAGTATCAGACTCTGTTACCTCCGAACATCCTCGTGTTACCTCCCCCAAGCGATTTTCCGTGCGTGTGGCCGAATGGCTGCTCGACAGCCCGCGTCTGGGCGATAGCCGTAATGCCAAGCATCTGGCGGGTCGTCTGCTCAAGCAACCGGCGCGCGAAGGCGTGGTCGCGGCGCAAAGCCGTCTCGGTCAGTTGATGTGCCGTGAGTGTGGCAACGCCCGGGACCGGCGTATCGGGCAGGATCTGCTGCGCCAGGCCGCGCGGGCCGGTGATCGACGTGCGCAACAGGAACTTGGTCTGCTCGAAGACTGAGCTGTCCAACGCCTCACGCCTTGGTTAACCTTCAGGCTTTATCGAATCGGCAGGAGTGGCTATGGCTATGGACTTGACCAGCGTGTTGCTGGGTCTGGCGGGCGCGGGATTGCCGCTGCTGGCGCTGGCCTGGCAACTGCAGCGGCGGGCCAGCGACCGGCAAGCCGAGGTCGCCTTGCTCGAAGAGCGCCTGGCCATGGCGCAACTGGCGCAGGACGGACTCAACGCCCAGCTTGAAGCCAGCCGTGATGAAACCGTCGATCTCGCTCAGGCCAACGCCGCCAAGCAGGCTGAACTGGCGGCTCTGCGCCGCGAAGTCGAGCTGCTGCAGATCGAGCGCGATGACGCCCGTGATGCCTCCCACGCCTGGAACATCGAGCGTGCCAACAAAGAAGCCGAATTGCGTCGCCTCGACGCCCAGGCCGCGTCGCTCAACGCCGAATTGCGCGAGCAACAGGAAAGCCATCAACAACGCCTCAACGACCTGCAAGGCTCGCGCGATGAGCTGCGCGCGCAGTTCGCCGAACTGGCAGGGAAGATCTTCGATGAGCGTGAACAGCGCTTTGCCGAGACCAGTCAACAGCGCCTCGGGCAGTTGCTCGATCCGCTGAAAGAACGCATCCAGTCCTTCGAAAAACGTGTGGAGGAAAGCTATCAGGCCGAAGCCCGCGAGCGCTTCTCGCTGGCCAAGGAACTGGAGCGTCTGCAAGCGCTTAACCTGCGCCTGAGTGACGAAGCGACCAACCTGACCCGCGCCCTCAAAGGTCAGAAGACTCAGGGCAACTGGGGTGAACTGATTCTCGAGCGGGTGCTGGAACACGCGGGCCTGGAGAAGGGCCGCGAGTACCAGACCCAGGTCAACCTCAAGGGCCCGGATGGCGAACGCTTCCAGCCCGACGTGATCATCTACCTGCCGGGCGACAAGCAGGTGGTGGTCGACTCCAAAGTCAGCCTCACCGCCTATCAGCAGTACGTTGCCGCCGAAGACGACAGCATCGGCCAGATCGCGATCAAGCAGCACGTGCTGTCGCTGCGCAGCCACGTCAAAGGCCTCGCCGGCAAGGATTACAAGCGTCTGGAAGGCCTGCACAGCCTCGATTTCGTCTTGCTGTTCGTGCCGATCGAAGCGGCGTTTTCCGCAGCCTTGCAAGCCGAGCCGGCGCTGTTTCAGGAGGCGTTCGACCGCAACATCGTGATCGTCAGCCCGACCACGTTGCTGGCGACATTGCGGGTGATCGACAGCCTGTGGAAGCAGGAGCGGCAAAGCCAGAACGCCCGGGAAATTGCCGAGCGTGCAGGCTGGCTGTACGACAAGTTCGTGCTGTTCATTCAGGATCTGGACGAAGTCGGCAATCGCCTGCAGCAGTTGGACAAGGCCTACAGCTCGGCGCGCAACAAACTCACGGAAGGCCGCGGCAATCTGGTCAGCCGCAGTGAGCAGCTCAAACTGCTTGGCGCGCGGGCGAGCAAGAGTCTGCCGGCGGATCTGCTGGAACGGGCGATGACCGATGTCGATGGCCTTGTCGAACTGCCTGAGTAATCGCAAGAACCTGTGGGAGCGGGCTTGCTCGCGAAGGCGTCAGTGGTAGCGCTGCGACATTCAAGTCAAACGGTTACAGCGGCACATACCGACTCAACAACGCCCGCAACGCCGCCGGTTTCACCGGTTTGGCCAGATAATCCAGCCCCGCCGCATGCACCTGCGCCACCGTCTCCGGGCGACCATCGGCACTGATCACCACCCCCGGCACCGGCTCGCCCAGCGTGGTGCGCAACCACGCCATCAGCTCGGTTCCGGTATCGCCATGGTCGAGGTGATAGTCGACCAATGCCAGTTGCGGCCGCACGCCCTCATTCAGCAACGCCGCGCATTCCTCGCGATTGCGCGCCGTCCACACCTGACAGCCCCAACGGCTCAGCAGGCTGTTCATGCCAATCAGAATGCTGTCTTCATTGTCGATGCACAGCACTCGCGCGCCGCTGTGCAACTTGCCATTCAATTCGACCGCAGTGTGCACCGGCACCGACTGCGCCCGGGCCAGCGGCACGCTGACACTGAACACGCTGCCGCGCCCCGGCCACGAACGTACGCGCAGGGTATGGCCGAGCACGCGACATAAACCGTCGGCAATCGCCAGGCCCAGCCCGAGGCCTTTTTCGGCGCGAGTCTGATGGCTGTCGAGGCGCTTGAACTCCTCGAAAATCACTTGTTGCTTGTCTTCCGGAATCCCCGGCCCGCGATCCCACACTTCCAGACACAGCTCGCCGCCGCGTCGGCGCACGCCCAACAGCACCGGGCCCTTGGCGTAGCGGAAAGCGTTGGTGAGGAAGTTCTGCAAAATTCGGCGCAGCAGTTTGATGTCGCTGTCGATGCGCAACTGGCTGCCGCGCACACGGAAGGTCAGACCTTGTTCCTGGGCCAGCGCCTTGAATTCGGCGCCGAGCGTATCGAACAGCTCATTGAGCGCGAACGGCTTGCGATCGGGGTTGATCTTGCCGTTTTCCAGACGGGAAATATCCAGCAGGTCGCTGATCAGGTCTTCTGCCGAACGTAGCGAACTGTCGAGGTGTTGCACCAGTTTCTGCGCCTCGCTGCTCAAGCCGTCGTCCTGATGGGAGAGGGCGGCAGAGAACAGGCGCGCGGCGTTCAGCGGCTGCATCAGGTCATGGCTGACGGCGGCGAGGAAGCGGGTTTTCGACTGGTTGGCGGCCTCGGCATGGCCCTTGGCTTCGGTCAGTGCGACGTTGAGCTGCGACAGCTCCTGCGTGCGCTCGCTGACCCGTTGCTCCAGGCCTTCGTTGGCCTCGGTCAGTGCCTGCTCGGCTTCGCGGAACGCGGTGATGTCGGTGAAACTCATGACGAAGCCGCCGCCGGGCATCGGGTTGCCGATCAGCTCGATTACCCGGCCGTTGGGGAACAAACGTTCGGAAGTGTGCGCACGGCCCTGACGCATCCAGTGCAGGCGCCGGGCGACGTGGACTTCCGCCTCGCCGGGGCCGCACAAGCCGCGTTCGGCGTTGTAGCGGATGATGTCGGCAATCGGCCTGCCGACGCTGATCAAACCGTCCGGGTAGTTGAACAGCTCCAGGTAGCGGCGGTTCCACGCCACCAGTTTCAGCGACTGGTCGACCACGCTGATGCCCTGGGTGATGTTTTCGATCGCGCCTTGCAGCAACGCGCGGTTGAACTGCAGGACTTCCGAGGCTTCGTCAGCGATACGGACGACGTCCTCCAGCTGCATTTCCCGGCCTTCAATCGCAGCTTTTACCACCGCGCGCGTCGACGAAGCGCCGAGCACACCGGCCAGCAGACGTTCGGTGTGGGCGATCCATTCGCCATCGGCGTTCTGGTTCGGGTTGAAGCCTTTGCCCTGGCGGTAGGCGAAACGAATGAAGCTTTGCCGCGCACGTTCTTCACCGACAAAGCGTGCCGCCAGTTGCAGCAAGTCGTCGATCTGCACTGCGAGCATCGAACGCGCACTCGGCCGGGCGCTGATTTCCTGACCGATGAAGCGCCCGGCCTGCCAGTGTTCCGAGACTCGCGTGCGCGACAGCACCGAGACCCAGGCGAACAACGTGAAGTTGCCCGCCAGCGACAGCACCACGCCTTGGGTCAGCGGGGTGATCGGCAGGTTCAGCGGGTTGCTGTGCAGCCACGCCAGCCCCGGGAAGGTGCTCAGCGACCAGCCGAGGCTGTGCGCGGCAATCGGCAGGACTAGCGTGTAGAACCAGAGAAAAGTACCGGCGGCCAGACCGGCGAAAACCCCGCGGCGGTTGGCCTGTTTCCAGTACAGCGCGCCGAGCATCGCCGGGGCCAGTTGGGTGACGGCGGCGAAGGCGATCTGGCCGATGGTCGCCAGGCTCGCGGTGGAGCCGAGCAAGCGGTAGCTGACGTAGGCCAGCAGCAGAATCAGCACGATGCTCACCCGGCGCACCGAGAGCATCCACTGGCGAAACACTTCGAACGGGCGCTCGGCGTTGTTGCGCCGCAGCAACCACGGCAACAGCATGTCGTTGGAGACCATGGTCGACAGCGCCACGCTCGCTACAATCACCATGCCGGTGGCCGCCGACGCACCGCCGATAAACGCCAGCAATGCCAGGGCCGGATGGGCCTGGGCCAGCGGCAGGCTGATCACGAACGAGTCGGGCAGTACGTGACTCGGCAGCATCATCTGCCCGGCAAGGGCAATCGGCACCACGAACAGCGCAGCCAGCGCCAGATACGCCGGGAACACCCACTTGGCCAAGCGCAAGTCCTGCGGGTCGATGTTCTCTACCACCGTGACGTGAAACTGCCGTGGCAGGCAGATGATCGCCATCATCGCCACCCCGGTCTGCACCACCATTGACGGCCAGTTGATGGTTTCCTTCCAGTATTCCTCGAGGCGCGGCGCGAGCATCGCCTGATTGAACAGGTCGTCAAAACCGTCGTACAGACCGTAGGTCACGAACGCGCCAACGGCGAGGAAGGCGAACAGCTTGACCAGCGATTCAAACGCAATCGCCAGCACCATGCCGCGGTGGTGCTCGGTAGCATCGAGGTTGCGCGTACCGAAGACGATGGTGAACAGCGCCAGCACCAGCGAGACGATCAGCGCGGTGTCCTGGGCGCGGGTGCCCATGGCGTCGGCCCCGGCGCCGATCAACAGGTTCACGCCGAGGACGATGCCTTTGAGTTGCAGAGCGATATAGGGCAGGACGCCGACCAGACAGATCAGCGCCACCACCACCGCCAGCGATTGCGATTTGCCGTAGCGCGCGGCGATGAAGTCGGCAATCGAGGTGATGTTCTCCTGCTTGCTGATCATCACCATTTTCTGCAGGACCCACGGCGCGCCCAGCAACAAAAGGATCGGCCCGAGGTAGATCGGCAGGAATGACCACAGCTGTTCGGCGGCCTGGCCGACTGCGCCGAAGAATGTCCAACTGGTGCAATAAACCGCCAGAGAGAGGCTGTACACCCACGCGCGCACCCGCGGCGGCAACGGCGCGCTGCGACGGTCGCCGTAGAAGGCGATGGCGAACATGATGGCCATATAGGCCAGGGCGACGGCGGCGATCAGCCCGGTGGACAACGACATGCAACACTCCCGACAAAAGACTCCCCGGCAGTCCTGCCCGGGCGGACAGTCTCGCATGAGTATGGCGGTTAGTCAGTGTCGACCAAGGTCGTGGCGTGGCGGGGTGTCGCAGGTTTGAAACCGGGTGGTTTTATGGTGACTCATCAGGCCCCATCGCGAGCAGGCTCACTCCTACAGGTGGAACGTATTCCAATTGTAGGAGTGAGCCTGCTCGCGATGGCGTCAGTCCTGTTGCAGTGCGATATCAATCAACCGATGCAGTTCATCCACCTCCAGCGCCGCCGCCGAAAACAGAATCCGGAACACCACCGGCGCCACCACCAGGTTGATCAGATGATCAACGCTCGGCGCCGTTTCATCCGGGTAGCGGTCAATGATGATCTGCAACTGCGCGCCAAGGATCGTCACGCAATATCCCGGCGTGGCACTGGCCTGCACATCGCGCATCATATTGCGCCCCGGCTCCGAACTCATTTCGTCCAGATATTGCTCGGCCCAGGCGCGAATATCACCGCGCAGGTCACCGGTCACCGCCGGTTCGCTGTCCGGGCGCATGCGGGCGAGGGCGACGTCTGCGAGCAGCGCCGCCAGATCACCCCAGCGTCGATAGATGGTCGACGGCGTGACCCCGGCCCGCGCCGCAATTTGCGGGACGGTCACGGTGCTGCGCTCCTGTTCTTGCAGAAGCGCGCGGACTGCCGAATGAATCGACTCTTGCACCCGGGCACTGCGGCCACCGGGGCGTAAACCTTCTTTAATAGCCATGCGTCAGACCTTAACACAAAGAATTTGCTTTAAGCCAAAGCCGAGAGCACACTCCGCAAAAGCAAAAAATTAGCTTTTGCGGAGTGTGCCCATGACCAGCCTTGCTTCCAACCGTGGCAGCCTGATTTTTCTGGCGATCACCTTACTGAGTTTTCTCGCCGCTTCTACAGCGCCGACGCCGTTGTATCACCTGTATCAGGATCAACTGCACTTCTCGGCAGCGGTGCTGACCCTGATTTTCGGCGTGTATGCGCTGAGTCTGCTGGCGGCGCTGCTGACGGTCGGATCGCTGTCCGATCACCTGGGACGTAAACCGGTGATTTTCACTGCCGTGCTGCTCAATGCGCTGGCGATGTTGCTGTTTATCAGCGCGGACAGTGTTGCCTGGTTGATCAGCGCCCGCGTGCTGCAAGGTTTCGCCACCGGCATGGCCACCGCTGTTTTGAGTGCGACACTGCTCGACACCGATCGCCAGCAAGGGCCGTTGATCAACAGCGTCGCTCCGTTGCTCGGCATGGCGCTGGGTAGCATGGGCTGTGGCTTGCTGGCCGAATTCGCCCCGGCACCGTTGCAACTGACTTACTGGCTGCTGCTGGCGCTGTTTGTGCTGCAGGCGGTGTATGTCTGGCGTCTGCCGGAAAGCGTCACTCCACAAGCCGGGGCCTGGGCTTCGCTGCGGCCAACCCTGCATGTGCCGGTTCAGGCGCGTTCGACCCTGTGGCGTGTGCTGCCGCTGAACACCGCGACCTGGGCCCTCGGCGGCTTTTTTGCCTCACTGGCGCCGTCGCTGGTGCGCACCGCCACCGGTTCGACTTCGAACCTGATCGGCGGCGCGACCGTCTCGGCGTTGACCGTGACCGGGGCGCTGATGATCTTCACTTTGCGTAATCGTCCCGCCGGCAAAGCCCTGCAAATCGGCGCCAGTCTGCTGCCTATCGGCGTGCTGCTGATTTTGCTTGGCGTGCACAGCGCCAGTCTGGCGCTGTTTTTCCTCGGCACACTGGTCGCCGGTTGCGGCTTTGGCTCGGGTTTCCTCGGCGCGGTGCGCAGCCTGGTGCCGCTAGCCCTGCCGCATGAGCGGGCCGGTTTGATGTCGGCGTATTACGCGCTGAGTTATCTGGCGTTCTGCCTGCCGGCGTTGCTGGCTGGGCATTTGACTCGCACCTACGGTTTGCTGGTGACCACCGACGGCTACGGCGCCGGATTGATCGTCCTGGCCGTCGCCGCGCTGTTGCTCAGCCTGCGCCCGCAAATGGTCGAAGCTTGCAGCGCTCCATAAACGTCGTGGTTTCAGTTACCTTTGGCCGGCCTTCTTTTCACGGATCGACCGATGAAGATTATCCGCAGCAAGTCGTTCACCGCCGAGCGTGCCTGGGGTGCGCTGGACATCGCCAACATGAACGGCATCACCACGCGCCTGCACTGGACTGATCAGCCGTACAAATGGCACGTCAACGATGGTGAAGAAGTGTTCGTGGTGCTCGATGGTCAGGTGCAGATGCGCTATCGCGAACAGGGTGAAGAAAAGCAGGTGCTGCTTGAGGTTGGCGATATCTTCTACGCCTCGGTCGGCACCGAGCACGTGGCGCATCCGAAGGGCACGGCGCGGATTCTGGTGGTCGAGAGCGAAGGCAGTGTTTGACCGCTTATCTGTTAAGTAGATAACAGATAGAGAAATTACCCGTTATATAGATATTCGATTCGGTTCTACCATGGACTCAACCTCACCAGAGGACAGGAGTTCATGATGACTTGCCCCAACATTGCCAAACCCGGCATCAAACCGTTCAGCCAGCTTCAGCATCCGCGTGAAGTAATTCGTCAATTCACCCCGAACTGGTTCGCCGCGACCATGGGCACCGGCGTGCTGGCCCTGGCGTTGGCGCAATTGCCGGTGGCGATCCCCGGGTTGCACGCCGTGGCCGAAGGTTTGTGGCTGTTCAACATTCTGTTGTTCACCCTGTTTACCTTCGCTTATGCCGCGCGCTGGATTTTATTCTTCGATGAAGCGCGGCGGATCTTCGGTCACTCCACCGTATCGATGTTCTTCGGCACCATTCCCATGGGCCTGGCGACCATCATCAACGGCTTTCTGCTGTTCGGTCTGCCACGCTGGGGCGAGGGGGTGATTCATCTTGCCGAAGTACTGTGGTGGCTCGACGTGGCGATGTCGCTGGCCTGCGGCGTGTTGATCCCCTACATGATGTTTACCCGCCAGGAACACAGCATCGACCAGATGACCGCGGTCTGGCTGTTGCCGGTAGTTGCAGCGGAAGTGGCAGCGGCCAGCGGTGGCTTGCTCGCGCCGCATCTGGCTGATGCCCATGCACAACTGGTGGTGCTGACCACCAGCTACGTGCTCTGGGCATTTTCCCTGCCGGTGGCGTTCAGCATTCTGACCATCCTGCTGCTGCGCATGGCCCTGCATAAACTGCCCCACGAAAACATGGCCGCCTCAAGCTGGCTGGCCCTCGGCCCGATCGGTACCGGTGCGTTGGGCATGTTGCTGCTGGGCGCTGATGCACCGACGATCTTCGCCGCCAACGGCCTGCCAGGCATCGGTGAAATCGCTGCGGGCCTCGGGCTGGTCGCCGGCATCACCCTGTGGGGCTTCGGCCTGTGGTGGATGTTGATGGCGCTGCTGATTACCGCGCGTTATCTGCGTGACGGCATTCCGTTCAACCTCGGCTGGTGGGGGTTCACCTTCCCGCTGGGCGTGTATTCGCTGGCGACCCTCAAGCTCGCCAGCACGCTGAACCTCGGTTTTTTCAGCGTGGTCGGCTGCATGCTGGTGAGCCTGTTGGCGGTGATGTGGCTGATCGTCGGTAAACGCACCGTGCAAGGCGCGTGGCGCGGGGAGTTGTTTGTCTCGCCGTGTATTGCAGGTTTGAAGCAATAACCTGAAAAGTTTAGGTAAGGTGTGGCCTGGATCGCCGATCGAGATTCCAATAAGCAGATCCAGGCCATTCTCTACCGACCTCAGGGAAACACGGAAGATGAGTCACCCCTCACAGTTCAACCTGCTTCGCACCCGGCGCTTCCTGCCGTTTTTCATCACGCAGTCGCTGGGCGCGTTCAACGACAACGTGTTCAAGCAATCGCTGATCCTCGCCATTCTGTATCGGCTGACCATCGAAGGTGACCGTTCGATCTGGGTCAACCTGTGTGCGCTGCTGTTTATCCTGCCGTTCTTTCTGTTTTCGGCGCTGGCCGGGCAGTTCGGGGAAAAATTCGCCAAGGACGCGCTGATCCGTCTGATCAAACTCGCGGAAATCGCGATCATGGCCGTAGGATCGATCGGCTTTCTGTTCGATCACCTGTCGCTGATGCTGGTGGCGCTGTTTGCCATGGGCACGCATTCGGCGCTGTTCGGGCCGGTGAAGTATTCGATCCTGCCGCAAGCGTTGCGTGAGGATGAACTGGTCGGCGGCAATGGTCTGGTGGAGATGGGCACGTTCCTGGCGATTCTCGCCGGGACCATCGGCGCCGGGATCATCATGTCCTCGACACACTACGCGCCACTGGTGTCGATCGCGATTGTCGGCATTGCGGTGCTGGGTTATCTCGCCAGTCGCAGCATTCCGCGCGCTGCCGCCGCATCGCCGGAAATGCGCCTGAACTGGAATATTTTCAGCCAGTCCTGGGCCACGCTGAAGCTCGGGCTGGGCCAGACGCCTGCGGTGTCGCGCTCGATTGTCGGCAACTCGTGGTTCTGGTTCGTCGGGGCGATTTACCTGACGCAGATCCCGGCCTACGCGAAGGAATGGATGCACGGCGACGAAACCGTGGTGACGCTGATTCTCACGGTGTTCTCGGTGGGGATTGCGCTGGGTTCGATGCTTTGCGAGAAGCTTTCCGGACGCAAGGTCGAGATCGGTCTGGTGCCGTTCGGCTCGTTCGGTCTGACCGTGTTTGGCCTGCTGCTGTGGTGGCATTCCGGCGGAATCCCGGAGAGCGTCACCGGCCACAGCTGGACCGAAGTGCTGGGCTTTGCGCATACCTGGGCGGTGCTGGTCGACATTCTCGGCCTCGGTATTTTTGGCGGTTTCTAT
Source organism: Pseudomonas sp. JQ36 (assembly GCF_053851495.1). NCBI lineage: Bacteria > Pseudomonadati > Pseudomonadota > Gammaproteobacteria > Pseudomonadales > Pseudomonadaceae > Pseudomonas > Pseudomonas sp. JQ36. Next base: position 582,529 of record NZ_CM132642.1, read on the forward strand.
ATCGTGCCGCTGTACGCGCTGATCCAGTCGCGCACCGCCGAAAACGAGCGGGCGCGGGTGATTGCCGCCAACAACATTCTCAACGCCCTGTTTATGGTGGTCTCGGCGATCGTTTCGATCGTGTTGCTGAGTGTGGTCGAACTGTCGATTCCGCAGCTGTTCCTGGTGGTGTCGCTGCTGAACATCGGCGTCAACGCCTACATCTTCAAGATCGTCCCCGAGTTCAGCATGCGATTCATGATCTGGCTGCTCAGCCATTCCATGTACCGCGTCGAGCACCGCAACCTTGAGGCGATCCCGGACGAGGGCGCGGCGCTGCTGGTGTGCAACCACGTGTCGTTCGTCGATGCGCTGCTGATTGGCGGTGCGGTGCGTCGGCCGATTCGCTTTGTCATGTACTACAAAATCTACAACCTGCCGGTGCTGAACTTTATCTTCCGCACGGCGGGAACAATTCCGATTGCCGGACGCAACGAAGACACCCAGATCTACGAAAAGGCCTTCACGCGGATTGCCCAGTATCTGAAGGACGGTGAGCTGGTGTGCATCTTCCCCGAAGGCAAGTTGACCACCGATGGCGAGATCAACGAGTTCAAGGGCGGGCTGACGCGGATTCTCGAAGAAACCCCGGTGCCGGTGATTCCGCTGGCGTTGCAGGGGTTGTGGGGGAGTTTCTTCAGTCGCGATCCGAACAAGGGCTTGTTCAAACGGTTGTGGTCGCGGGTGACGTTGGTGGCGGGTTCGGCGGTCGAGGTTGAGGCGGCGCAGCCGGCGAAATTGCAGGGGATGGTGGGGGCGTTGCGCGGGGCAGTCAGATAGTCGCTGACTTCAAGGGACCCTTCGCGAGCAAGCCCGCTCCCACATTTGAAATGCATTCCAGTGTGGGAGCGGGCTTGCTCGCGAAAGCGGTAGTGGCCTAAGCGCTGACCTTGAGCCCGATTAATCCGGTAACGATCAACGCCACACTGGCCAGCCGAATCAGCGCCATCGACTCACCAAACAGAATGATCCCGGCAATCACCGTGCCCACGGCACCGACCCCGGTCCAGATCGCATAAGCTGTACCCAACGGCAATTCCTTCATTGCCAGACCCAGCAGGCCAAGGCTGATGGCCATGGCCGCAACGGTCAGGACAGTGGGGAGCGGGCGGCTGAAGCCGTCGGTGTATTTCAGGCCGACGGCCCAGCCGACTTCGAACAGGCCGGCGAAAAACAGAATGATCCAGGACATGAGAGACCTCCATCGATTGACGGGGCCGTCCCCGGATTGATAACTCGATCGAGCCGCAGGGTCGTCCCCGCGTAGCGCAACAGTCTGCCGAGCATCAACCCGGGGATCAAGTTTCCCGCTCAGTCGGCCGGCTGCTGTGCCAGCGTTTCACGGTCTTGTTTCTCGCTCATGCGCCGGAACCAGGTCGAAAGCAGCGCCCCGGAAATATTGTGCCAGACGCTGAACAACGCGCTCGGCACCGCCGCCAGCGGCGAGAAATGCGCACTGGCCAGCGCGGCGCCCAGCCCCGAGTTCTGCATGCCGACTTCCAGCGCCAGCGACTTGCGCTGCGCCAACGGCAACTTGAACAGGCGTCCGGTGAAGTAGCCCAGCAAATACCCGAAGCTGTTGTGCAGCATCACCACGGCCATGATCAGCAGGCCGGATTCGGCGATCTTCGTCTGACTGGCGGCCACTACGGCGGTGACGATGATCACGATGCTGACCACCGACACCAGCGGCAACACTCCCACCGCGTGGCGCACCTTGTCGCCGAGCACGCGTTGCGCGACCACGCCGAGCACGATCGGCAGCAGCACCACTTGCAGAATCGACCAGAACAATTCCATGAACGACACCGGCAACCACGCCGAAGCCAGCAGCCAGATCAGCGCCGGGGTCAGCAGCGGGGCGAGGAGGGTGGTGACGGCGGCAATCGCCACCGACAGCGCCAGATCACCGCGGGCCAGCCAGGTCATGACGTTGGAAGAGGTGCCGCTTGGGCAGCAGCCGACCAGAATCACTCCGACCGCGATTTCCGGTGGCAGGTGGAAAATCTGGCAGAGCAACCACGCCACACCGGGCATGATCACGAAATGCGCGACCACGCCCAACGCCACGCGCCACGGATGGCGGGCGACGGCAGCGAAGTCATCGAGTTTGAGGGTCAGGCCCATGCCGAACATCACCAGCCCCAGCAGCGGCACGATCGCGCCCTTGAGGCCGAGGAACCACGCCGGTTGCAGAAACGCGATCACGGCGAAAATCAGAACCCAGTAAGCGAAGGTGTTGCCGACAAAGCGGCTCAGTGCAGCCAGTGCGCGCATGGCCTGATCCTTATTATTAGTTACACCACAAAACCAATTGTGGGAGCGGGCTTGCTCGCGAAAGCGGCGGGTCAGCCAAGTTAATGTTGAATGACACACCGCTTTCGCGAGCAAGCCCGCACCCACATTGGGATTTCACAAGGGTTTTAGATCCCCTGCGGCGTCTCTTCACCGCCCAACGCTTCCACCAGTGCCGGCAGGAAGTCGCCGAAGGTCAGCATCATCAGGGTGAAGCTGGCGTCCAGTTGGCCCAGCGCTTCGTCGCCACCGTCCTGTTCCGCCTGATCCTGCAGCAGGTCTTCGAATTTCAGGCGTTTGACGGTCATCTTGTCGTCAAGCATGAACGACAGCTTGTCCTGCCAGGCAAGCGACAATTGGGTGACCACTTTGCCGGTGCTCAGGTGCAGCTGGATTTCTTCGCTGGTCAGGTCCTGACGCTTGCAACGCACGATGCCGCCGTCTTCGTGGGTGTCGCGCAACTCGCACTCGTCCAGCACGAAGAAGTCCGGGGCCGCTTGCTGGGTGGTGACCCATTCGGTCATCACCGCGGTCGGTGCGGTTTTCACGGTCAGCGGACGCACGGGCAGGGTGCCGAGCACTTCACGCATTGTGGAAAGCAGGTCTTCGGCACGTTTCGGGCTGGCCGAGTTGACCAGAATCAGACCCTGTTTCGGCGCGATGGCGGCGAAGGTCGACGAGCGACGAATAAAGGCGCGCGGCAGGAACGCCTGGATGATTTCATCCTTGATCTGATCGCGTTCCTTCTTATAGACCTTGCGCATCTGCTCGGCTTCGATCTCTTCGACCTTTTCCTTGACCGCGTCGCGCACGACGCTGCCCGGCAGAATGCGTTCTTCTTTACGCGCAGCGATCAGCAGGAAGTCACCGCTGACGTGCACCAGTGGCGCATCTTCGCCTTTGCCGAACGGCGCGACGAAACCGTAGGTGGTCAACTCCTGGCTTGCACATGGACGCGCCAGTTTGGTGGCCAGTGCAGTTTCCAGCGCCTCGGCATCGACAGGCAGGTCTTGGGTCAGGCGATAGATAAGCAGGTTTTTGAACCACATGGGGTGAGTCTCTCCTTTATACAAAGGGGGGCATTATTGTCTTCGCCGGGTCATAGGCCAACCCTTCTCTAAGCCTTTGGAAGGCCTGAGAAAATTAATTAAAAAAGTGCTTGCCAGAGGTTGGGGCGCTCCGTAGAATGCGCGCCACACCGAAGCGAAGGGTGATTAGCTCAGCTGGGAGAGCGTCTGCCTTACAAGCAGAATGTCGGCGGTTCGATCCCGTCATCACCCACCATTCGTTTCAAGTGTTTAGCGCAGCGGTAGTTCAGTCGGTTAGAATACCGGCCTGTCACGCCGGGGGTCGCGGGTTCGAGTCCCGTCCGCTGCGCCATATTCGGTAACTTGGACCACTGAACGCCAGGTCACCACGGAAAAACCCGCTGAAGCGGGTTTTTTTCTGTCTCAAGTTTGTACCTTGTTCCATCGGGGTTGTGTCGTTTCACCGGTTTTCGGATTTTTTGAAAAAAACTTCAATTAAATCAACACATTACGAAAACTTGTGGCATAATGCGCCCCGTAACGAAGCGAAGGGTGATTAGCTCAGCTGGGAGAGCGTCTGCCTTACAAGCAGAATGTCGGCGGTTCGATCCCGTCATCACCCACCATTCGTTTCAAGCGTTTCGCGCAGCGGTAGTTCAGTCGGTTAGAATACCGGCCTGTCACGCCGGGGGTCGCGGGTTCGAGTCCCGTCCGCTGCGCCATATTCGGTCACCTGGACCCACTGAACGCCAGGTCACCACAGAAAGCCCGCCAAGTGCGGGCTTTTTGCTGTCTGCGATTTGTGAAATCACTCGATCTCCTCTGTAGGAGCTGCGGCACGCTGCGATCTTTTCATCTTGCTTTTAGAGATCAAAAGATCGCAGCCTCGTTTCACTCGACAGCTCCTACAGAGGAATTCTCACTGTTCGGCATTGCGGCTATGCCGATAATCGCTCACCGCCTCATACACCGCTTTACGCAAGCGGTTGATCCCGCCAATCGGTCGGTGCGCTTCGATACCAAACCACGGGTTGAACGACAGGTTGTCACACGCCAGATTCAATGCCGGTGTGTCGAAGTCCTGCGCAGGCAGGGTAATCCGCGCCACGGTTTCGAACGGTGAATCCTGCTCGCGCCATTCGATGCTGGTGTCCTCGATCGGCATGTACTTGTTCGCATCCTGACGCTGAATCTGCAGCACAAAACACGCCGGCACCCGATCCGCCGACAGTTGCTGGTTCAAGGCGTTGCGCAGGAAATTCGGCAGGTCATGGTTTTGCGGGGGCAGGGCATATGCCGGGCAATTGTCCGGATCCGGCGCAACGCGAAACTTTGCATTGGCCTCACCGAACTTGTAGGGCGATACCGAAAAGTACGTAGTCCCGGTCGGGCTGTCCGGCGCTGGCGACAGGGTCGCCAAGGCGATGAACAGGTGGCGGATTTGCCAGGTGCGCGGATCCCAGCCAGGAAAGAACGCCATGATCTTTTTGCCATCAGCCTGAGCCGCCACATTCTGACGATACTCGGCGACATCGCTGACAAAGAAATTCGGGTGGCTGAACATCACGAAGTCTTGCTCGCGGCGCTGCTGACGATCGCCGAGCAATGGTTTGCCGGGCACATCCAGCAGCTTGATCGCCATGCCTCGAGCGTCGCGGATGCTGTCGAACTGCGGGTAGGCGTTGCCATTGGACAGGCGAATCATCGCCTGCCAGGTTTTGCCCGGTTCGCTGAACACCCCTTGGCGCAACGCTGGTGCCAGTTCCGGCAGCACCGTCACTTCGGCTTTCACGCAACCATGGGCCTTGGCATGCGCGTCGCGCAGATAACGCGTGCTTTCGCGATGTTGATCGACGATGCGTACGGCGGTCTGGATCACGTCCTGGGTCATCGCCGCTTCACCGGCGGGAATCTGTTCCTGCGCCGACACCGGGCCACCCTGCTGCCAGGCGAACCACGCGCTGGCGATGGCCCAGCCCAGCAGGCCGACAATCAGTAATGCCAGCAGGGCTTTGCCTAGCAGGCGCCCCAGCCACAACCATACGCGGGCGAACATCGACGGTCTTTTATACGGGTCGATCCTCATGGCAATTGCGCCTCCAGTGGTCCGCCCAGTACTTTCAGGTATTCCAGCAAGGCCCAGCGCTCCTCTGGTTGCAGCAGTCGGCCGATGACCCCATTGCCGCGCTCGCCGGCGCGGAATTCATGACCGCTGTTGTGGTTGCCGCTAATCCGCGTGTCGAACAGAAAGCCATTAGTAAAGGCTTCGGTGCGATACCCCAGATGGCGCGGGTCGTATTCGAACGAACCTTTATAGAACGTCGTGGCGCGCTCATCCTGCGGTGACAGCAGTTGATAAATACTCGGTACCGAACCGTTGTGCAGAAACGGCGCGGTGGCCCAGATGCCGGCCAGCGGCCTGGCCCTGTACGCGACCTTTTCGCGCACGCCGATCGGCAGGCCGAAACCGTCGAGTTGTGGCTTTTCCTGCGGGGTGACGCCAGCCTCGCGATAGGCGCGGTTCTCGACGAACGCGGTGACGTAGGCCAGGCCCTTGGCGATCGATAACTGGCTCAGATTCAGTGGTTCGGTGGGCGTCGGATGCAACTTCACATCCATCTGCTCCAACTCCTTCAGGTCCCATTGCAGCGGAGACAGGTCGAAACGGTGGGTGGCAATGTTGGTCGCGGCATTCGGATCGGTGCCGATCACCTCCACCGGCAGCATGTGCAAATGCTGCACCCAGCGCTCGCCCTCCTGAGTCTTGCGCGGCACGTGGCAACCGGCGCAGTTCTCCTCAAACAGGGCGCGGCCCTTGGCGGCCAGCGGTTTGTCGATGGCGCCCAGGACATCCTCCGGCCAGGCCGGCGGTTGCAGGCGTTGCAGGGTTTCTTCGATTTCATGCAGATCGCGCACGCGCACACTTGAGGCATAACGCGCATCGCCCTGCAGTGGCTGACCGTTGCTGTCGAAGAAATTCAGCGTGGCGCCGACCCCCAGTGCCTCACCGATGTTGCGCGCCATCGGTTGCTGCGCCGAGCCGTTCCACTGCACCCAGTCGAACGTCCACATGTCCCACAGTTGCGGGTAGTCCACCGGTGCGTTGGCCACGCGGTAGTTCGCGGGGGAGATCGCGTCGCCGAAGGTGGCGTTGGCGATGCGGCCGAACGCATCGGTGCGCCCCGGGCCTTCTTCGGTCGGGTAGAGGCCGCGATGCGTGTCGTTCCATGCGACTGTGAGGAAGGTGTTCAGCGATTGCTTGAAGTCTTTGCGCAGTTGTTCGCGGCGCGCCTCGTATTCATCGCCCAGAACATTTCTGGCGAAGCGCTCGAATTTCCACGGGTTGTAGTAAGTCGAGGCCAGACTCGCGACCAATGCCTGTCCGAAACTGCCACCGCGTAATGTAGGAACACTGGAAGGCAAGACATGCTGCGCCGAACCGCCGTCAATTCGTACGGCCTGGCCTTTGAAGCGTAATTCGCCGGTGTGACAGGCGGCGCAGGTGATATCGAGATATTGCTCCGTGCCGCCGGGATTCGGGTGGCGGGTGAAGCCGACGGGCAGGTTGCCGGGGTTGTTCGACGTGGCTTTCTGCTGCGGATCAACCAGAAAACCGAAGCGTGCGAGGTATTCCGGGGACGCGAAACGCTGCTGCGAGAAGGGCAGTTCCAGCGCCTGGAACCATTCATAGCGCAGGCCTTTGACCTGCGTGCCTTGCGGGGTGAAGTAGTAGGTCTGGCGTTCCTCCTCGCTCCACTGCTGCAGGTAATGCACCTGTTGGGCGGGGGTATAGAAGGGCAATTTCGGATTGGCGACGTAGTACAGAACCACTGCCAGGACGAGGCCCAGCAGCACAATGATCAGTGCCAGCACACGGTATAAGAGGCGCAAGATAAACATCCTTGTCGAGTTGTTGCCTCGTTATGCCCCAGCTATTGCTGGTGCGGCAAGTGGCCATTACGCCAACTGTCGTAGGAAGTCTCATCAGTCGTTGTCAGCTCCAGATGACAGAAGCTTCATCGTCCCTTGGCCCGAATGCGTTTTAATCCCTGAACTTATCAGACATTTCCTGCTCTCATGCCGGTAGCCATTGGTCGTGGCGGCCTGATAAGCTCGCGGCTTTACTCGATTGCCCTTTCGGCGCATGAACAAGGAAATAGCATGAAACAGCATCGGTTGGCGGCGGCGGTAGCCCTGGTTAGCCTGGTCCTCGCGGGTTGTGATTCGCAGACCAGCGTAGAGCTGAAAACCCCGGCGCAAAAAGCTTCCTACGGTATCGGCCTGAACATGGGCAAGAGCCTTGCTCAGGAAGGCATGGATGATCTGGACTCCAAAGCGGTAGCCCAGGGCATCGAAGATGCCGTTGGCAAGAAAGAACAGAAGCTGAAAGACGAAGAATTGGTTGAAGCCTTCGCCGCGCTGCAAAAGCGTGCTGAAGAGCGTATGGCCAAGATGAGCGAAGAGTCGGCAGCCGCCGGCAAGAAATTCCTCGAAGAAAACGGCAAGAAGGCCGGCGTGACCACTACTGCTTCCGGTCTGCAGTACGAAGTGGTCAAGAAAGCCGACGGCCCACAGCCTAAGCCTACCGACGTCGTGACTGTTCACTACACCGGCAAGCTGACCAACGGCACCGTGTTCGACAGCTCCGTTGAACGCGGCAGCCCGATCGATCTGCCGGTCAGCGGTGTGATTCCGGGTTGGGTTGAAGGTCTGCAACTGATGCACGTTGGCGAGAAGTACAAACTGTACATCCCTAGCGATCTGGCTTACGGCGCGCAATCGCCTAGCCCGGCAATCCCGGCCAACTCGGTTCTGGTCTTCGACCTGGAACTGCTGGCCATCAAGGATCCAGCCAAAGAAGACGCCGCCGCCAAGTAATCGGCTGTAGCTTCGACGACAACGCCTCGCTTATGCGGGGCGTTGTTGCATCTGGACGATGCTGGCGGTAAACAGAGCGAACGGATGGCGCTTACAGCAGTCCTAGAGATTGAGGCCGCCAGCGCTAGACGCCCTGAGCCGCCAAGTCAATGAAATATTGGGGTTTTTTATGTGAGTAAAAAACGCCCGATCTGAGCGCGGCCCTTATAAAACGGGGCTTGCAGCGCTGAAATGCAGCTCTGTTCACAAGGTTATCCACAATTTGTGTGGATAACATTTCAACGGGAGAAATAGATGAAAGCGCCGTGGAATTTCGCCCGATTTCTGCCCCTCGCCGGTCGATTGCTGGCGCGTGGCCGTCTGCCGACCCTGTTGTTCGCGGTGGCGAGCAAAGGTGCCGCGCAGGGTAATCGTCTTGGCAAACTCAAGGATGATCTGCGCTTGCTCCAGGCGCTGTGCCTGGCTTACTGGCGTGGCGAATACCGGGCGATCAGCCCGAAGGCCATCGTCTCGGTGGTGGCGGGCCTGATGTATTTCCTCAGCCCGGTGGATGCGATTCCGGATTTCATCCCGATGTTCGGTATGCTCGATGACATCGCTGTGCTGGCCTGGCTGATGAAAACCCTCGACGACGAACTCGCTGCGTTCCGCCTCTGGCGCAACCGCCAGCAGCCGGAAAAACTCGCAGTGGTCGAGCGCCTGCCTGATACCCCCGAGCAACTTCAGCTTCAGGGCCCGAAAAAGCCCTGATTCACCTCGCCTGCAGACAGATAGATACCCCCCGCGACCTTGGCCGCTGTTAGGATTACACTTCTAGGGAAAAGTGCCGACTCGCTAAGTGTTGTTGTCCTACGGGGTAGTCATGGATATTCAGATAATTGCACGCGATGGCGAACCCGAATATGCGGTTCTGCCATGGGTCCAGTATCAGGCTCTACTGAAAGCAGCAGGCATCAACGAAACACCGCAGCAGCAGGCGCCAGCGCCGGCCGCCGCAACGCCAGACCCGATTCTTCCAGGTCTGGATCAACTACGCAGTTTGCGCGAAGGGAAGGGCATCGCCATTGAGGCGCTTGCCCGCACGGTAGGCATCAGCCCGTCTTATCTGGCCATGATCGAAAGCGGCGAGCGTCAACCTGACGCCGCGATTCGTCGCAGCCTGGCCTGGGAACTGACGGTGCCGGGTTGGAGGGATGAATCGTGAGCGTACGCATCAGTCGTCAACATTGGGACGGATTGCTGGGGGAGCTGGATCAGGCGCGCAGGCAGCGCCATCTGTTGACCTATCGAGCCTTGCTCGAACGTTTGCAACTGCCGACGCCGGCGATGCAGACGCTGACCGCGGCACTTGAGCATCTGGCCGCACTCGACGCGAAGGCCGAGCAGCCATTGCGCAGTTCGCTGGTAATCAGTCAGGGGGCCAGCCGCTTGCCACGTACCGGCTTCTTTGAATGTGTCGAGCGTCTTGGACGCTTTTCCGGGCCGTCCGATGGCGTTGCGGCTGCCTCCTGGCATGCGTCGGAAGTGGTCAGGGTTTTCGAATACGAGTACCCGGAATCGGCGGAGGCCTGAGTGTTCTTACGACTCAAGGCGTCGGCCAGTTACTGGTTGGCCCGTAGGCTGTTTCACTGGTCGTGGTTTGTTCGCCAGCCCAGAGGCTGGCGCTGGCTCGAAGGGCAGTTTGCGCGCATGGCCAATCTTGGCGATGTCGGCGCGCAAAGCTTTTATGGACACATTCTGACGTTTCGCGGGGTTGGCCTGGGTGCCCGTGAAGAGGGTGTGCGGCTGTTGCGTCTGGCGGCGCTCGCCGGCGATGGCAAAGCGGCTTATCAAGTCGGCGTGATCAGCTTGGCCGGTACTCTGAGCAAAGCGCCGGACCCGGCAGAAGCGGCGCGCTGGTGGACGCTGGCCGCCAAGGCCGGTCACCCGTTGGCCGAGCTCAAGCTCAAAGAGTTGAGCGCTCGGGATTAAACCCGGTAAATCATTTTGTATCGCTCGATAAACGTGGCGTGAGGGAAACCTCACGCCACGTTTGCGTTTATCGCTATACGTTTTGTAGTAATTGGTCTTTTGCAGATTAGTCCTACAGCAAACGCCTACTCGCCTGACTTCTTTCCTGATTGATCCCCCGCAAAGTCCCCGCGCCTAATTTTTGCGCGAGGGAACGCTCATGTTTGACCCGGTTTTTCATTCCACCCCGCATCGTTGCGTGCGCTGATGGAAGCCGTCAGCCGTATCGAGCAGGAACTCGACAGCTTTCCCGACACCCTCAGCCTCTATCGCCAGCAACTTGAACACTGGCTCAGCGGAGCGGCCGACCAGGTCAGTCATGCGACGGATCTGCCGTCGCTGATGGGCATGGAGCGGGTCATCCGCTTTGGTGATCGCGTCACGGCGGTCAGCACGGGCGACAGTGAGTTTGCCTCCGGAGTCGTGCAGTGCCCGAAAAACGGGGTGCTGGCGATCGAGAGCAAATTCGAGTCGGTGTACGACATTCCGCTGGGCGACATCGTGGTGGATGTGGTCGCGGTGGATGATGGCCAAACCTCCCCCGTCGCACTTGATGCGCTAGGCCGGGGAACATTCAGCGGTACGCCAGGCAAGTTCTATCGCGTGCAGGTGCACAGCGACGTTACCCCGGAGCAGATCGAGGCACTGTTCCAGTCCTACGACGGCTTGACCGGCGAGCTGGATGGCTGGCTGCGCAGCGAGTGGCAGGGGTTCAAGCCGCAGTGGTCGCAGTCGGTGGCGACGGCGGTGGGCAACGGCATGCTCGCCGGGAGTTGGGCGGCGATCGAGGGGGTGTGGGACAGCCTCGGCATGCTGTCGGAGATTCTGCAGGATCCAGGGGCGTTTGCCGATCGCCTTGGAAGCGGCGCGGTCGATCTGATCCGCCTCGCAGAATCAGCTCCGGATGTCATGCAAAAGCTGCAGTTGCTGGTCAGCGATGAGGCGGCGCTGTGTTTGCTGCTGCGCAGTGCGAGTCTCTGGCTGGAGATGCTGCCGCCCAGTCAGATCGCCGGCAAAACCGCTGAAACGGCGTCGATGATGATCGTGCAGGTGCTGATCGATGTGCTGATCGGCGTTGTGTTGACATTCGTCGGGGCTGGCGCAGGAATCGCTTATCTCACCCTACGCCTGGCGGATCGCGCCGCCCAGTTGCTCTCGGTTGTGAAGCGCCTGGTCAAGGCGATGTTCGGCATCGTCAACACGTTCATCCATTACGTCGATCAATACAAAACTGTCGCCGCGCGGGGCATTGCCGCCGGAGTGAAAAAGGGCCGCATGCAACTGCGCTGGGATGCGAAACGCAATGCCGCCCTGAAGAAAAACGAGCATCACGACGACGCTCCCGATCAAGCGCAAAACCCCAACGGTGACAGCGCCGACTGCGCGCCGCTGACCTGCACCAACGGCTGCCCGGTGTCGATGGTCACCGGCGAAGAACTGCTGACCCTGAGCGACGGCACACTGGATGGTTTGCTGCCGTTCGAGTTCACCCGGTTGTATCGCACCAGCGCGGTGGAGATCGATGTCGGGCTGGGGTTTGGCTGGAGTCACTCGCTGGCGCATCGGCTGGAGTTCGATGGCGAGGCGGTGGTCTGGGTCGATCACGAGAACCGCCGCACGCGGTTTCCGTTGCCCAGCGTTGAGCGCCCGGCGATTCACAACAGCCTGTCGCGGGCGGCGATTTTTCTCGGGGATGAGCCGGAGGAACTGATCCTCGCGCTGGCGGGAGATGTGGCGCGGTTTTATCACTTTCGTGCCGGGCGGTTGGTGTCGGTCAGTGATGCGTATGGTAATCGGCTGACGGTGCATCGCGATTTTTCCGAGCGTGTGCAGCGCCTGGATAACGGGGCCGGGCGGTCGTTGTTGTTGCGCTATGACCGGGCGCATCTGGTCGCGGTTGATTACCAGGTGCTTGAGGCTGATGGCTGGTGCACCGAGCAAACGCTGGTCAGTTATTGCTACGACGCGCGTCAGCGTTTGTTGGCCGCGACCAACGCCGTCGGTGACAGCGAGCGTTACGACTACGACGATCAGCACGTCATCCTGCAGCGGCAACTGACCGGCGGCGCGAGCTTTTTCTGGGAGTGGGAACGTTCCGGCAAAGAAGCGCGCTGCGTGCGGCACTGGGCGTCGTTCGCGCAGATGGACACGCGTTACGTCTGGGCCGATGACGGCAGCGTCGCGGTGCACTATGTCGATGGCAGCGAAGAAACCTACGTCCACGACGACAGTGCGCGACTGGTGCGCAAGGTCGAGGCCGATGGCGGTGAGCACCTCAAGGTTTATGACGATCAGGGCCGGCTGATCGCCGAGCAGGACGCGCTGGGTGCGGTTACCGAGTATCGCTACGACGACGTCGGACGGCTGATCGCGCTGCTTCCGCCGGACGACGAGCCAACGTCCTACGAGTATCGCAACGGTTTCCTGCACAGCCGTTCTCGCGGCGAGGCGGTCTGGACGTTTCGGCGCAACGCCGAGGGGGATGTCACCGAGGCGGTCGATCCCGACGGTCAGGTCACCCATTACTACTACGATACGCGCGGGCAGTTGCTGTCGATCCGCTACCCGGACACCAGCCGGCACAAGTTGTCGTGGAACGACCTCGGCCAACTGATCGAGGAAACCCTGCCTGACGGTGGTGTGCGGCGTTTTTCCTACGATGCGCTGGGGCGGCGGACGACAACCCAGGACGAGCACGGCGCGATCACTTGCCAACAGTGGGACGCTGTTGGCCGACTAATTCAGACGACCTTTCCTACGGGCGCCACCCGCGCCTACAGCTACGGCGCCTACGGCCAGGTCACTGCCGAACGCGACGAGCTCGGCCACATCACCCGCTACGAGTATGACGACGACCTGCACCTGGTCTCGCGCAAGATCAATCCCGACGGCACGCGGGTGCAGTATCGCTACGACCATGCGCAACTGCTGCTGACGGAAATCGAGAACGAATCCGGGGAAAAGTACCGACTGGACTACACGCCCACCGGACTGATCCGACAGGAAACCGGCTTCGACGGCCGACGCACCGCTTACGCCTACGACCGCAACGGGCACCTGCTGGAGAAGACCGAGTTCGGTGATGACGGCTCAACGCTGGTCACCACTTACGCGCGTGATGCGGCCGGGCGTCTGCTGCTGAAAACCCTGCCCGACGGGGTTGAGGTGGCTTACACCTACGACCGCCTGGGCCGTTTGACCGGGGTCGATGACGGTCAGAAACATCCACTGGCCTTCGAATACGACCTGCAAGACCGGCTGATCACCGAGCATCAGGGCTGGGGCACCCTGCGTTATGTCTACGACGCCTGCGGCCAGCTCAAGCGCCAGCGTCTGCCGGACAACAGCAAGCTCGATTACCACTACGCCAAGGGCGGCGCGCTGACGGCTATCGACCTCAACGGCACACGGCTGACCCGCCACGTCTATCAGTCCGGTCGCGAACAACAACGCCAGCAAGGCCTGCTGCACAGCGATTATGCCTACGACGATCAGGGCCGTTTACTCGCCCACGCTGTAGGTCATCAGCACGAATCGCTGTACCGCCGCGATTACGCCTACAGCGCCAACGGCAACCTCGAGCACATTGCCGACAGCCGTCACGGCCAGCGCACCTACGGTTACGACGCCCTCGACCGCTTGATCCGCGTGCGTCACTCGCGCGACGAACTGCCCGAATCCTTCGCCCACGACCCGGCCGGCAACCTGCTGATGCAGGACCGTCCCGGCCCGACCCGGATCAAGGGCAATCGCCTGCTGATGCAGGGCGACCGGCACTACGACTACGACGCCTTCGGCAACCTGATCCGCGAACGCCGTGGCCGCGACCAGCAACTCGTCACCGAATACCGCTACGACTGTCAGCACCGCCTGATCGGCCTGACCCGCGCCGACGGCCAAACCGCGACCTACCAATACGACGCCTTCGGCCGGCGCATCCGCAAAACCGTCGACGGCCAGACCACCGAGTTCTTCTGGCAAGGCGACCACCTCGTCGCCGAAAGCAGCAAAACCCACCACCGCAGCTACGTCTACGAACCCGGCACCTTCCGCCCGCTGGCGCTGCTCGACGGCAAAGGCCCGAAAAAGGCCTGCCCGTTCTACTACCAACTCGACCACCTCGGCACGCCGCAGGAACTGACCGATTACAGCGGCGAAATCGTCTGGTCGGCGCAATACGACGCCTACGGCAAAGTCGCGGCGATCACCCTGGCCGGCGAGGACTACCTGGATCAGCCGCTGCGCTTTCAAGGGCAGTATTTCGATGCGGAAAGCGGGCTGCATTACAACCGGCATCGGTATTACGACCCGAGGTTGGGCAGGTATCTGACGCCGGATCCGGTGAAGCTCGCAGGTGGGTTGAATCAGTACCGGTACGTGCCGAATCCGACGGGGTGGGTGGATCCGTTGGGGTTGAGCTGCACCTGTCCTCCGCCGACACCGCGCCGTCCGATGCGGTACGAGGCGGGTCGTGCAGTCGTCGAAGAAGGAGCGCCTCCACTGCCGAAGATGACAGCGCAGGAGCGGCGGGCGAGGCTTGATGAGGTGGCAGAAGAAAATGCTCATCGGCGTTTGGATGAAATGGAGAAAGCCATACAAGATGCACACTTCTTAGAAAAACATGGCAAACAGACCACACTAGCTTCTCAGCAGGAACGCTCATTAACGGGAAGAAATCCAACAACTGGAATTATTGAGGTTTATACCAATGGGAGACGAGCAGGGCAGCCAAAAATACCCAGTGCGGCTACTCATTTTTTTAGCTATCGAGATCAACTTAACGCCATACATCGTGCACAGCTTATTTTTAGACGGAACGGTCAAATCGCGTCCAAAGAATCTATGAATATGGGGAAAGTTGTTGGCGAGGGATACAAAAGAGGGGGAGTCATTTATGGACAGCAAACACATGCGGTAGTAGTTCTCAATAGAGCAGCTGAGCCGATAACCTCTTATACGGAGTTTGTGAATTGAAACGTAAGCCTGAATATTTTGTTTTACGTGGTCTGCTTTTTCTATTTGATATAGAAAATACTCATGATGACGCTCGTGAAAAAATCATCGTCTCGAAGAATGTCAATGACAAGCAAGAGCTTTCTGAACTGTTTGATATTCTTATGAAACCTGAGTTTCTTTATTATAGTCTTGAGGAGCGAGAGTGGTGTATTGACACACTAAAGTACTATTTGGAAGCTGGTGATAGCTTTGATGAAGTATTTACAAGAATAACTACTTATTTTGATGAGGACGTCGAGGACCAGCGTCAGTTCATGCAGGTTTTGTTGAGGTGTTTATTGAAGTATCACGTGGATGATTCAGATATGCGGTAAGAACGAAACAGCTGGGCTAATTCAACTGACCCCTTCGCGAGCAAGCCCGCTCCCACAGGGGATGATGTTGTTTGGGGAGTCAGCGTTGGCCAATCAGTTGCGGAGGTTGAATGTCGGGGGCAGTAAGACTATCAATCACATGCACGCTATACCCCGGAACATTCTTCGCATGATGCTTCGCCTGCGAAGCCATTTCCGCGAGTTGGCTGGCATCCAGTTCTGCGCAGGCCTCGGGGTGCAGGTGGACTACGCCGATCGATAACGAGAGCAGCGGAAACTCCTGCCGTACGCCTTGGCGGTTCGGCGCGATGAAGCAGCCGGCCTCCAGGTGTTCCGGGCGATAGAAGCGTCGGCATTGGCTCTGGAAGTCGTCGAGCAGTTGGTTGAGGCGTTTGCGCCAGTCTTCCGGGCCGAGCACCAGCAGGAAGTCGTCGCCGCCGATGTGGCCGACGAAGTCGCGGGACGGGTCGACGCGTTCGTTCAGACATTGCGCGAGGCACAGCAGGACTTCGTCGCCACGGCCGTAGCCGTAGATGTCGTTGAAGGGTTTGAAGCTGTCGATGTCGACGTAGCAGATGATCGATTCGCGGCCCTGTTGCAGCAGGCGGGTCAGGCATTGCTGGATCGGCACGTTGCCGGGCAGCAAGGTCAGCGGGTTGGCGTAGCGCGCCTGCTGGATTTTCAGTTCGGTGATCAGTTTGAGCACGTCGATCACCCGACCGAGGCCGAGATAACCGCCGTTGAGGGTGATGATGAAATCTTCTTCGATACGCTGTCGGGCGCGGCTGGTGATCAGGCGGCTGACCTGTTGCAGCGACTGGCTCATTTCCACGGCGAGGAAGTCGTCGTTCATCAGGCGGCTGATCGGTTTGCGCGCGAACAGGTCGGTGGCGAACGGTTTGAGCAGTGCTTCGGACAACGAATGGCGATGGACGATGCCGCACGGCTGGCCCTGTTCGTCGAGCACTGCCAGTGAATTCAGATTGGCCTGGCGGCGGAAGGCTTCCAGCACCGTAGCGGTTGGTGTGTCGCGATGCACCGCCGGTTGGTCGTTGAGCAGGGCGCTGAGGTCGCTGCCTTCGTCGTTCAATGCCACGGCGCTGCTGTCGTGTTTCGGCATCAAGGCCCGGGCATCGCGGGGTGGATGTTCCTGTGGACGACCGAGCAAGTAACCCTGCACCAGATCGACGCCCATCTCGGTCAACACTGCCAGTTCTTCCGGCAACTCGATCCCCTCGGCAATCACCTGCGCCCGCGAGGCCTTGGCGATCTGCAGGATCGAGCCGACGAACTCGCGCTTCAACGCGTCCTGATGAATGCCGTCGATGAAGTGGCGGTCGATCTTCACGTAATCCGGGCGCAGCTCCGACCACAGGCGCAAGCTCGAATAGCCGGCACCCAAGTCATCCAGTGCGATGGAAAAACCCATCGCCCGATAGTGATGCAGCGCGGTTTGCAGCAACTGGAAGTCGTCGATCGGCGTCTGTTCGGTGAGTTCGATCACCACCTGACTCGGCGGAATGCCGAAGTCCTGCAACAGCTGCAGAGTGCGCCCCGGTTGGTGCGCGGCTTCGAGTAGGGATTCCGGAGAGACGTTGAGGAACAGCTTGCCCGGCAGTTGCTGCTCGTTGAAACGACGGCAGGCAGACTGGCGGCAGGCAATCTCCAGTTCACTCAAGCGGCCGGCTTGACGCGCCACGGCGAACAACGCGATAGGCGAGTGCAGAGGGCTGTTGGACGGGCCGCGGGTGAGGGCTTCGTAACCGAGAATGCGACGCTCGGAGAGACAGATGATCGGCTGGAACAGACTGTGCAAACCGCTTTGAGTCAGGATCGAGCTCAAGGCACTCAGCTGTTCGGTCGTGGTCATGGCAATCTCTGGCAAAAAAAAAGGACTGGGAGCGCTCCCGATGAAGAGAGTCGCTCCCAGTCCTTTATTTCACGACAGAATGATGACTGTTTGATGACGCTCCGGAGAGCGTCAGCACTAAATTGCCATCATCTTACTTCTTGGCCACCTGATTGCTCAGCTTCAGGTAATCCAGCAGCACGCGCCCGGTTTCGCTCAGGTAGGCGTCGTCTTCTGGTTTGACCTTGTCCGGCTCAGCCGCAGCCAGCGCGTCTTCATCTTCTTTCTTCAGCTCTTTGAGCGGCTCTTCGCCTTTGGCTTTGCGACGGATGTTTTCCATCGCCAGTTGCTTGGCGTCGATGTCCGTGTGCTGGGCACGGCGGTCGGCTTCGTTGAGGCTGACGGTTTTTTCTTCCATCAGCTTCTGCGCCAGGGCCAGCTTGTCGCGGATGAACACGAACTCGGCGTCCTTGGCGGTACGAGCGTCATGCTCGGACTTGAGCTGTGCCAGGTATGGCTTGAACGGATCGGAGGCCGGCTTGATCGCTGCCTTGATGGTGTCCCACGGCATGGCTTCCGGCAGGGCGCTTTCGCCGATTTCCTTGGTGTCGATGATCGACGGGTAGTCGATGTCCGGCAACACGCCCTGATGCTGGGTGCTCTGCCCGGAAACCCGGTAGAACTTGGCCAGGGTCAGTTTCAGTTCGCCATGGTTCAGCGGCTGAATGGTCTGCACGGTGCCTTTGCCGAAGGTCTGGCCACCGATGATCAGTGCGCGATGGTAGTCCTGCATGGCGCCGGCGAAGATCTCCGATGCCGAGGCGGACAGGCGGTTGACCAACAGTGCCATCGGGCCTTTGTAGAACGCGCCCGGGTTTTCATCTTCCAGCACATCGACGCGGCCATCGGCGTTACGCACGAGGACGGTCGGGCCCTTGTCGATGAACAGGCTGGTCAGCTCGGTGGCTTCCTGCAGGGAGCCGCCGCCGTTGTTGCGCAGGTCGATGACCACGCCGTCGACTTTCTCTTTCTGCAGTTCGGTCAGCAGCTTCTTGACGTCGCGAGTGGTGCTCTTGTAGTCCGGATCACCGGCACGGAACGCCTTGAAGTCGAGGTAGAACGCCGGGATCTCGATGACACCGAGCTTGTAGTCCTTGCCGTCCTGTTTGAGGTTCAGCACGGATTTTTTCACCGCCTGATCTTCAAGCTTCACCGCTTCACGGGTGATCGGCACGATCTTGCTGGTCTGGTCGTTCGGCGCATTGCTGGCCGGAATCACTTCCAGGCGCACCACGGTGCCTTTCGGGCCGCGAATCAGCTTGACCACTTCGTCCAGGCGCCAGCCCACCACGTCGACCATCTCTTTGTTGCCCTGGGCAACGCCGATGATCTTGTCGGCCGGTGCGACCTGCTTGGTCTTGTCGGCCGGGCCTGCCGGCACCAGACGCACGACTTTCACCTGATCGTTGTCGCTCTGCAACACGGCGCCGATGCCCTCCAGGGACAGGCTCATGTTGATGTCGAAGTTCTCCGCGTTATCCGGCGACAGATAGTTGGTGTGCGGGTCGTAGGACATGGCGAAGGTGTTGATGTACGCCTGGAAGATATCTTCCGCGCGGGTCTGGTCCAGACGCGCCAACTGGTTTTTGTAGCGCTTGGTCAGGGTTTCCTGAATCTGCTTGGAATCCTTGCCGGCGATCTTCTGCCGCAGCACTTCGTCCTTGACGCGTTTGCGCCACAGGTCGTCGAGTTCAGCGGTGGATTTGAGCCAAGGGGCGTCCTTGCGATCGATCAGCAAGGTTTCCTTGGTGGTGAAGTCCATCTTGTCGACGCCCTTGTTCAGCTCTGCAATGGCGAAGTCCAGGCGCGCCTTGACGCGATCCAGATAGCGCTTGTAGATGGTGAACCCGGCGTTGAGGTCGCCGCTTTTGAGGAAGTCGTCGAACTGGGTCTTCCACTTGTCGAATTCAGCGATGTCGCTGGCCATGAAATAGCTGCGCGACGGGTCCAGCAGCTTGATGTAGCTGTCGTAGATGATCACCGAGCGCGCATCGTCGAGCGGCGGCTTGCTGTAGTGGTGACGCTTGAGCAACTCGACGACGTTGAGGCTGGCGATCACTTCGTCGCGATCAGGCTGCAACTTGTCCCAGCTGTTGGCTGCGAATGTAGTGCCCGACACCGGCAACAAACCGATACCGATGAAAAGAGCGAGGGCGGTGCTGGGGAGCAGATGCTTCATGCTGATTCGACGCGGGGACAATTGATAACGCATATTAGGCCGTCTTTGAAGTCGCCGGTTCTACGAGAGCCGGTCGCATAATGCAAAAAGCCCGGCGCTACAGCTTCGGGCTCAGTCCAGACTCACTATGGAGGCACTGTGAAGGCATTGCAAGGCGTTGAAGGTCAAGTGGCATGGGTTGAAGAGCCGAGCCCGGCGTGTGATGTAGGACAAGTGCGCATTCGCGTGGCGGCTGCCGGCCTCAATCGCGCCGATTTATTACAGAAAGCCGGGCTTTATCCACCGCCGCCAGGCGCCAGTCAGGTGCTCGGTCTGGAGTGTTCCGGGGTGATCAGCGAAGTCGGCGCCGGCTCGTCCTGGCAGGTCGGCGACCGGGTCTGCGCCTTGCTGGCCGGGGGCGGGATGGCTGAAGAGGTGGTCGTCGACGGACGGCACGTGCTGCCGGTGCCCGAGGGCGTTTCGTTGATCGAAGCCGCGGCATTACCTGAGGTTTATGCAACGGTCTGGCTCAACGTGTTTCAACTGGCGGCGCTGAAACCGGGCGAGAAAGTTTTGCTGCACGCCGGTGCGAGTGGAATTGGTTCAGCCGCCATTCAGCTGTGCAAGGCGTTCGGCAACCCATGTTGGGTCAGCGTCGGTTCGGCCGAACGTCTGGCCTACTGCGAAGCGCTCGGCGCCCAAGGCGGCGCGGTGCGCAGCGATGATCTGGAGAGCCTGCGCGACTTCGGGCCGTTTGACGTGATCCTCGATCCGGTCGGCGGCAACTACGCAGCGCTGAACCTCAAGCTGACCGCGCTCGACGGGCGTTGGGTGTTGATCGGCCTGATGGGCGGGCGTGAGGCGAAACTGGATCTGGCACAGGTTCTGGCCAAGCGCGTGCAGTTGCTTGGTTCGACGTTGCGCAGTCGTGATGATCAGTTCAAGGCGGATCTTTTGAGTGATCTGGGGCAACAGGTTTGGCCGCTGTTTGCCGAAGGGCGGTTGAGTCCGCAACTGGCGAAAGCCTACCCGGTAAAAGACGCCGAAGCGGCGTTTGCCGAGCTGGCGAGTAATACGGTTTCGGGGAAAGTGGTGTTGGTGATTGACGACAGCCTCACCTGAAAACACAAACCCCTGTGGGAGCGGGCTTGCTCGCGAAAGCGGTGAATCAGACACGAACTTATCGACTGACACTCCGCCTTCGCGAGCAAGCCCGCTCCCACATTTGGATCGATGTTTAGCCGGATTTTTCGGCAAGCTCCTTGCCACAGTCAATAATCCATATTTGGATCTTTGGTTATTTCCAGAGATGGATCGGCCAGCCTGCTTTTTCGGCATGCTCCAGCAGCACCGGATCCGGATTCACCACATGCGGGAAATCCACCTTCAGCAGCAACGGCAAATCATTGCGTGAGTCGGAGTAGAAACTCGCGCCTTCCAGATTCTCTTCCTCGGCGTCCAGCCATTCCAGCAGGCGGGTGATCTTGCCTTCGCGGTAGGTCAGCGTGCCGACGGTCTGGCCAGTGTAAACGCCGTGCGCGACCTCCAGCTCGATGCCGAGAACTTCGTCGATGCCCAGGCGCTCGGCGATCGGTTTGACCAGGTGCGTGCCGGAAGCCGAGATCACCAGGATCCGGTCGCCGGCCTTGCGGTGAGCGGCGATGGTTTTGGTGGCGTCGCTGAAGATGATCGGTTCGATAAAGTCTTCCACCCACGGGCCGACCAGGTGTTCGACTTCTTCCGGGGTACGGCCGATCATCGGTTCAAGGCTGAACGCCATGAAATCTTCCATGCGCAATTTGCCATGGCTGTAGGCATCCATCAGCTCGTTGTTCTTGCGCATGAACGACTCGGGATCGACCCAGCCCAGGCGCCCCATCTGCTCGCTCCAGAGGGTGGCGCAGTCGCCGTGGATCAGGGTTTCGTCCAGATCAAAAATTGCCAGGGCCATCAGTGCAGTTCTCTCTTCAACGTCAGCAAAGTCATCAGGCTACCTCACACAGGGCCGTCGGATCGATGGAAAGCGCCAGACGCTGACCGTCGGGATGCAGATCCGCCGCGGAGCGGTTGAGCACGTCCACCACCAGCTCCACGCCACGTGCTTCGACTCGATAACGAATCACGTTACCGAGCAGGCTGTGGCTGCGGATCTGCGCATCGAGTTCGCCATTGAGGCTCAGTTCGATGGCTTCCGGACGAATCGCGATGCGGTGGTTGATCGGCCGTTGCAGCAGCTTCGAGGCGCTGTCCGCGTCGAGCAGGTTGTAGTTGCCGATGAAGCCGGCGGCGAACACATCGACCGGTGCGGTGTAGAGGGTTTCGGCGTCGCCGCTCTGCACGATTTTCCCTTGGTTCATCAGGAAAATCCGGTCGGACATGGTCAGCGCTTCTTCCTGATCGTGGGTGACGAAAATCGTGGTCAGGCCGAGTTCGCGCTGGATCTGCCGGATCTGCTCGCGCAGGTGTTTGCGGATACGCGCATCCAGCGCCGACAGCGGTTCATCCAGCAGCAACAGGCGTGGGCGAGTCACCAGTGAGCGGGCCAGGGCCACGCGCTGGCACTGGCCGCCGGAGAGCTGATGCGGATATCGGCTGGCGAAGTCGTTGAGTTCAACCAGTTTCAGCACCTCGGCGACACGCTTGTGGCTGTCGTCGGCATTGACCTTTTGCATGCGCAGGCCGAAGGCAACGTTCTGTTCGACGGTCATGTTGGGGAACAGCGCGTAGCTCTGGAACACCATGCCGATCCCGCGTTTCTGCGGACTCAGCGGCACGATGTCGACGCCATCAAGGAGGATCTTGCCGCCATCCACTGGCGTCAGCCCGGCGATGCAGCGCAGCAGGGTGGACTTGCCGCAACCCGACGGGCCGAGCAGGGTGACGAATTCGCCCTTGTTGATTTCGCAGTTGATGTCGCTGAACACGGTGGTGCCCGCGTAGTTTTTCTGCAGGTGTTGGACGCTGACATAGCTCATTCGCTTTTGTCCTTGTTCAAGATGTTGGCGATCCAGGTCAGGACCAGCACGAAAAAGAAGTACGAGATCACCAGCGCACTGGTGAAGTGGCCGCTGCTGTTGCGCATGTTGTTCAGATACACCTGCAGGGTTTCGTAACGTGTGCCGACGAGGATGTTGGCGAACACGAACTCACCGAACAGGAACGAGAACGACAGCAGCAACGCGACCATCAGGCCTTTGCGCAGGTTGGGCAGCACCACCAGAAATGCCGCCTGAAAGGTGCTGGCGCCGAGCAGTTGTGCGGCGTCCATCAGGTCGCGCAGGTTGATCGCCTGCAGGTTATTGGTGATCGCCCGGTACATGAACGGCAGCGCCACGGTGAAGTAGCAACCGATCAGGATCCACGGCGTACCGACCATCGCCAGCGGCCCGGAACCATAGAGCTGCAACAGACCCACCGACGACACCACCGGCGGCACCGCGAAGGGCAGCAGGATCAGGATGTTCATCAGCGCATCGAGTTTCGGGAAGTGGTAATGCACCACGAACAGCAGCGGCAGGATCAACACCACCGATAGCATCAGCGCACCGACGCACACCAGCAGCGACTGGCCGAAGGCATGCAGAAAGCGCGGATCGCTCCACAACTGGAGATACCACTTGAAGGTGAAACCGCTGGGCAGGATGGTCGCCGACCAACTGCTGGCAATCGAGTAGATCAGCGTGCCCACCAGCGGCAGCAGCAGAATCGCGAACAGCAGATAAACCACGATGCGGTGGTAGACGCCGGCCGGGCCGGATTCAGCGCGAGACATGGTAGCTCCTCTTCAACAGCAGTTGATGCACGACGGTGACGATGGTCATCAACGCCACCAGCACCACGGCCAGGGCGCTGGCCAGATTCGGATCAAGGGAAATGTCCCCGGAAACCATTGCCGCGATGCGGATCGGCAGCACGTTGAAGTTGCCGGTGGTCAACGCGTACACCGTGGCATAGGCGCCGAGGGCGTTGGCCAGCAGGATCACGAAAGTGCCGAGCAGGGCCGGGGTCAGCACCGGCAGACCGATGTGGCGCCAGAACTGCCAGCCGTTGGCGCCGAGCAGCGCGGCGGATTCGCGCCAGTCTTCACGCAAGGCGTCGAAGGCCGGGTAGAGCAGCAGCACGCCGAGGGGAATCTGGAAGTAGGTGTAGAGGATGATCAGACCGGTTTTCGAGTACAGGTTGAAGTCTTCAATGATTCCGGCCTGCTTGAGCATGATGGTGATGCTGCCGTTGAAACCGAGCAGGATGATGAACGCGAAGGCCAGCGGCACGCCGGCAAAGTTGCTGGTCATGTTGGCGAAGGCATTCACGAAGTTGCGCAGTTTCGAGTCGACCCGGCGCAGTGAATACGCCCCGAGCACGGCGATGATGATGCCGAATACGCTCGACCAGAAACTGATCTCCAGGCTGTACTGAATCGCCTGCAAATAGAACTTAGAGCTGAAGATCTTGCTGAAGTTGGCGAAGCCCCAGCCGAACTCTTCCGATTGCAGGCTGTTGATCATCACCCAGACCAGCGGGGCGATTTCGAACACGATAAAGAACAGCGCGAACGGCACCAGACACAGGGCCGCCAGCCATTTGCCGCGAGTCATGGCATTCACTTGAGCAGCTCCCGGCACACAGGTTTGTCGTGAGGTACGCCGAGCAGTTCGCAGACGGTGCCGCAGATATCGGTCTGCTTGGGCGCGGCGTTAGCATTCAGGCTGAAGGCGTCGCCGAGGACGAACAGCGGCACTTGGCGTTCTTCCGGCAGCAGGCCGTTGTGCGAGCGGTCGTTGTTCATGCCGTGATCGGCAGTCACCAGCACCTGATAACCCGCGTCGAGCCAGCCTTGCAGGTAGTCGGCGAGGATGATGTCTGCCGAGCGTGCGCTGTTGCGGTACTGCGAAGAGTCGAGGCCGTGCTTGTGGCCGGCGTCGTCGATGTTCATCGGGTGGATCAGCAGGAAATTCGGCGCATGGCGCAGGCGCAGGTGTTCCGCGTCGGCGAACAGGTGCGAATCCGGGTAGTGATCGTTCCAGTAAAAATGTCCGTGCTGGATCGGTAGCGCTGGATCGTCGGTATGACGGTCGCGGGCCGCTACGAACGGCGAGCGGTTGTACAGCTCGCTGACCCAGTGATAAGCCGCTGCGGCGGTTTTCAGGCCGGCGTCGCGGGCGTAGTGATAGATGCTGCGCTGATTGGACAGGCGCGCAACGTTGTTGTGGACGATGCCGCTGTCGATCGGCGGCACGCCGGTAAGGATGCATTCGTAAAGCGGTCGGGACAGGGCCGGCAACTCGCACTCCAATTGATAGAGCGCGGCGCGTCCTGCGCCAACGTAAGCCTGCAGATGCCCCATGGCGTGACGCGCGACCTCATGGCTGAGGCCGTCGAGCACGACAAGGATGACGTTGTGCTTCATAGGGGCAAAAACTCCGCGAAAACAGGAAATGTCAGATTCAACCTGGATCCCCTGTGGGAGCGGGCTTGCTCGCGAAGGCGGAGGGTCAGTCGATAGATGCTTGACTGATCCACCGCATTCGCGAGCAAGCCCGCTCCCACATTTGGATCTCCAATGGATCCCGAATCGGGATCTACAGGATTACTTCATCTCTACGATGACTTCTTCGTTCCACTTCTGCGGCAGGGCCTTGGAGGTTTTTTCCCAGGCGTCGGCGTCCTTGATCGGCGTGACCTTTTTGTACTGCTCGTTCGGCAGCAGCTTGGCCTTCACGTCTTCCGGCAGTTGCAGGTGTTCGGCGCGGATCGGACGAGCGTTGCCGCGGGCGAGGTTGGTCTGGCCGGCGTCGCTGAAGATGTATTCGCGGGTCAGCTTGGCGGCGTTCGGGTTTTTCGCGTACTTGTTGATGATCGTGGTGTAGCCGGAAATCACCGAGCCATCCGACGGGATCAGCACCACGTAGTCATCCGGGTTGGCCATCTTGGCCTTGTAGCTCAGGCCGTTGAAGTCCCAGACCACGCCGACTTCGATCTCGCCTTTTTCCATGGTAGCGATGGTCGGGTTGGCCATCGACAGACGACCTTGCCTGGCGATGTCTGCAAACAGCAGCAGGGCCGGCTGGATGTTTTTCTCGTCGCCACCGTTGGCCAGGGCAGCGGCCAGTACGCCGTTGGCGGCTTGCGCGGCGGTGCTCACGTCACCAATGGAAACCTTGTACTTGCCGCCCTTGAGGTCAGCCCATTTGGTTGGTACTTCGGAGCCGTGCAGCAGCTTCTTGTTGACGATGAAGGCGATGGTGCCGGTGTAGGCCAGTGCCCAGTTGCCGTCCTTGTCCTTGGCCCAGTCCGGGACTTGATCCCAGGTGCTTGGCTTGTACGGTTGCACGACGCCCTGTTTGACCGCGATCGGGCCGAAGGCGGCGCCGACGTCGCCGATGTCGGCAGTGGCGTTGTCTTTTTCGGCGGCAAACTTGGCGATTTCCTGGGCCGAGCTCATGTCGGTGTCGATGTGTTTCAGGCCGTAGGTTTTGGCCAGGTCTTCCCAGGTGCCTTTCCAGTTGGCCCAGTCATCGGGCATGCCGACGCTGTTGACGGCGCCTTCCGCTTTCGCAGCGGCTTCGAGGGTTTTCAGGTCGGTACCCGCCGCCATGGCGCCGGTGCACATTGCAATGGTCGAGCCTAACAGTGTTGCCAGGAAAAGCTGTTTCATTCCGAAGCTCCTTGGTCGTGTTCAACGCTGCGATTGCGGTTTGTGTTGGTCTAGGTCAGCAATACCTGAGCCAATTTAAGGGGGCTGGATGACACTTTGATGTCGGTGCTCGCCCGGCAGGCCTTTTATTGGCCCGGTTTCGGCGCTTGCCGGGTAAGCGTAGACCAAGGTCAAAGCCCCGACTGGCAAGGGACTTGGCCGATGTATTGCAAGTCGTGAGGACGACCGTCGGGCGGGTTTGTCATCTCTCGGTCATCTGCACTGCCTACGCTTGCAACACATGGAAACGGCTTGCAGGCCGTGCGATTTTTGCCCCGAAACAGTGCTGGTCTAGTCCAGATAGGTAACGTTGATGCGCGATGAGGCAACAAAAGCGGTGACAGCGATTGGTCAGGTGCTGCAGGAGCAGCTTGATCACGGTCTGCTCGCGCCCGGGAGCAAATTGCCGGCCGAGCGCAAGCTCAGTGAGTTGTTCGGTACTACGCGCATTACGGTGCGTGAGGCCTTGTTGCAGCTGGAGGCGCAGGGGCAGATCTATCGCGAGGAGCGCCGGGGCTGGTTCGTTTCGCCGCCGCGTCTGGCGTACAACCTGATGCAGCGCAGTCACTTTCACGCGATGGTCAGTGCGCAGGGGCGGGTGCCGTCGACCGAGGTGATTTCGGCGCGCCTGCAGCCGGCTTCGGCGGCGGTGTGTGCGTGGTTGCAGTTACCGGCGTTGTCGAGCGTGATTCAGATTTGTCGGTCGCGGCGGATTGATGGGCGGCTCGTTCTGTATGTGGAGCATTATCTGAATCCGCAGTATTTTCCGGGGATTCTGGGGTTTGATTTGAATCAGTCGATGACCGAGCTTTATGCGCGGCATTACGATTTGCACTATGGGCGGGTGCGGTTCGAGATTGTGCCGACGTCGTTGGCGGTGGATGCGGCGGCGGCTTTGCGGGTTTCTGTCGGGAGCCCGGGATTAAAAATTGCTCGGGTTAATTATGATCAGCATGAGCGGTTGATTGATTGTGATCTGGAGTTTTGGCGGCATGATGCGATTCACGTTGGTGTAGATGTTGTTTGAGCTTTTGGCCTTGGCGGCCTCTGGGCCGACCAGGCTGTTGGGTTCTGTGTGAATATCCGTTTCTTCGGGGGCTGCCGCTGACGGTTTCGCTCTTACAGCGAGTCACTTTTGCAGACGCCCAAAAGTAACCAAAACGCTGGGCCCCGGCGTACGGCCCTCGCTTAGGCTCGGGTTCCTTCGTTACGGGGTTCATCCGGGGGCATCGCCTCCGGTTTGCTTCGCTGCACCTCCTCTCGATGTGTTCGACTTCGTCGAACGGTCGCTGCGCTCCCACCCCCGGATAAACCCCTCCACTCAGCCTGCCGATGGGGCCGGCACGGCAAGATCAAGAGCTGCAGCCGAGCTTGCGCTCATCCTGTTGAGTGGTGAAAAGCGTGCGGTCGGCTTTTGCTTTTCTGTAGGAGTGAGCCTGCTCGCGAAGGCGGCCTGACAGCCGACCAATCTCCAACTGCCTGCACCCAATCCCACTGTGGGAGCGGGCTTGCTCGCGAAGGCGGCCTGACAGCCGACCAATCTCCCACTGAATACACCCAACCCACTGTGGGAGCTGGCTTGCCAGCGATGGCGACCTGACAGCCAACCAATCTCCCACTGCCTGCACCCAATCCCAGTGTGGGAGCTGGCTTGCCCGCGATGGCGGCCTGACAGCCGACCAATCTCCAACTGCCTGCACCTAATCCCACTGTGGGAGCGGGCTTGCTCGCGAAGACGGCCTGACAGCCGACCAATCTCCAACTGCCTGCACCTAATCCCACTGTGGGAGCGGGCTTGCCAGCGATGGCGGCCTGACAGCCGACCAATCTCCCACTGAATACACCCAACCCACTGTGGGAGCTGGCTTGCCAGCGATGGCGACCTGACAGCCAACCAATCTCCCACTGAATACACCCAATCCACTGTGGGAGCTGGCTTGCCAGCGAAGGCGGCCTGACAGCCGACCAATCTCTCACTGAATACACCCAATCCACTGTGGGAGCTGGCTTGCCAGCGATGGCGGCCTGACAGCCGACCAATCTCTCACTGAATACACCCAATCCCACTGTGGGAGCGGGCTTGCTCGCGAAGGCGGCCCCACAATCACCCCATCTCTATCTGGCCGCCTCAGCATTCCCATACAAATAATCCGTCGCCAACGACGCCATCGTCCTCACTCCAACCACCAGCGCCGACTCGTCCACAAAGAACCCCGGATTGTGATTCGGCGCGGCCTTGCTCATGTCCTGATCCCGGGGTGTCACCCCGAGGAACACAAACAGCCCCGGGACTTCCTTGGCGAAGAACGAGAAGTCTTCCGCGCCGCCCACCAGCGGTGCGTTGACCACGTCATCCTTGGCTGCCCACTTCAACGTCGGCAGCATTTTTTCCGTCAGTGCCGGGTTGTTGATGGTCGGGTCGTATTTTTCGATGATGGTCACGTCGGCTTTCGCGCCGCCGCTTTCGGCGATTTTTTCGATGGTCTGGCGCACGTCGGTGTGGAGTTTCTGGCGGATGCCGTAGTCGTAGGAGCGGATGGTGCCGCTCATGTCGACGGACTCGGGAATGATGTTGTAGCGGGTGCCGCCGTTGATGGTGCCGATGCTGACCACCGACGGGTAGGACGAAATGTCGGTGCGGCGGCTGACGACGGTTTGCAGGCCGACGATGGTTTGTGCGCCGACGGTGATCGGGTCAATGCCGTCCCACGGGCGGCCGGCGTGGGTTTGTTTGCCGAGGATTTTGATGCGCAGGTCGTCGGAGCTGGCCAGGGTGGCGCCTGGGCGGTAGGCGATCTGGCCGGCGGGGACGCCGGCCCAGACGTGGAGGCCGAAGACGGCGTCGGGTTTGGGTGATTTCATCACGCCTTCCTGCACCATCATTTTCGCGCCCCAGGTGTTTTTGCCGTCGGGGATGAAGTCGCTCGGGCCTTCTTCGGCGGGCTGGAAATAGAAGACCACGGTGCCGGGCAGGGTGTCGCGCAGGCCCGTGAGAATTTTCGCCGTGCTCAGCAGGATCGCGGTGTGGGCGTCGTGGCCGCAGGCGTGCATCACGTCGACTTCTTTGTCCAGATAAGTGCCTTTGGCTTTCGAGGCGAAGGGCAGGTCGGCGACTTCCTTGACCGGCAGCGCGTCCATGTCGGCGCGCAAGGCCACGGTCGGGCCGGGCAGGGCGCCTTTGAGGATGGCGACCACGCCGGTGCGAGCGACGTTGGTTTTGACTTCCAGGCCCAGCGCCTTGAGCTGCCTGGCGACCAGTTCTGACGTGCGTTTTTCGCTGTTGCCGAGTTCCGGGTGGGCGTGGATGTCGCGGCGGGTTTCCAGCAGCTCCGGTTCAAGTGCCTTGGCTTGCGCGGCGATCTGTTCGCGGGTGCTGTCCAGGGTGGCGGCGCTGGCGGTGCCGGTCAGCAGGGTGAGCAGAACGGTCTGGGCGATACGTGTCAGCTTCATCGGATTTCTCCATGGTTATTGTTGTTCTGGCTTCCCTGCCTGTGACCCGAGTGTCTGCGCGAAGTGCTATTCCTTCGGCTGGCCACCGCCGGCAGTGATGACCTGCACGCTCATGCGTGGCGTCGCCAGATCGAGGCCGGCTTCGTCCAGATGGCGCTTGAGCGACAGGTTGAACGCTCGGGAAACTTCCCATTGTTTGATCGGCGCAGTCTTGAACCGGGCGCGCAGAATCGCGCTGCCGGACTCGAAACTTTCCACGCCCTGAATCTCCAGCGGCGACCAGATGTTCCGCCGTTGCAGCGGGTCGGTGCGCATTTTCTGGCCGACTTCGCGCATCAGTTTGATCGCGTCGTCGATTTCCATGTTGTACGGCACCGCCACGCGGAAGATCGCGTAGCCGAACTCGCGGGAGTAGTTCTTGATGCTTTTGATTTCGCTGAAGGGAATGGTGTGGACGATGCCGTCGATGTCGCGCAGGCGCACGGTGCGGATGGTCAGGCCTTCGACGGTGCCGAGGTGGCCGCCGACGTCGACGTAGTCATCAATGGCCAGCGAGTCTTCGATGATGATGAACAGGCCGGTGATCAGATCCGCCACCAGCGACTGTGCACCGAAACCGATGGCCAGACCGATCACACCGGCACCGGCCAGCAGTGGCGTGACGTTCATGCCCATGTTCGCCAGGGCGACGATCAGCGCGATGATGAAAATTGCCACGAACAGCACGTTGCGGATCAGCGGCATCATCGTTTGCGCGCGGGCATTCGCCAGGCCTTTGCGCGAGCGGGTGAGGGCGTGGTGCACGGCGGTGTCGGCGAGGATCCAGATCAGCCAGGAGAAAATCAGCGTACCGATCAGGCTGAACAGTTTGACGCTGACGTCATGCCCTTCGCCCTCGGCAAACCCGATCAGCGACTTGCCCCACACGCGCAGGCCGAGTTCGATGAAGATCAGCCACACCAGCAGGTGGGCGAGGGTGTAGAAGAAGCTTTTCAGGCGTTCCGAATACAGCGCATGACGCTTCGGCCCGCGCTGCGGTTTGAGTGAATGACGGCGCACGAGGCCGTTGATCACCATGCACATCACCAGCAGCACCGTGCAGATCAGCGACTGACGCAGGGCGGTGCTGGTGTCGCCGGCGGAGACGAAGGTGGCGAACAGCGAGATCCCGACCAGCACCAGCGCCGGCACATACCAGAAGGTGCCGAGGATATCGATGGTGTCGCTGAGGGCGCGGCGGGTCAGGCGGCGGGACAACGGCTGGTTGCGGATCAGGTGCGCGATCGGCCGGCGGAAACGCAGGATGAACAGCCCGGTGAACAGCGCCGCGAGCACGTTGGTGACGGTCGCGGTGCTGTGCGCCAGGTGCACGCCGAGGCTTTCGACCAGGCGCGGGTCGTTCAGCGCTTCACCGAATGCGGCGAAGCTGCCGATCAGCCACAAGGGACGGAAGGCCTGATGCCGCAGGATGTACAGCGCTCGGTGCCGGTGCGGGCCGTCGAGCAGCGAGAAGGCGATCACGCAAATCGCCGAGAAACAGGTGCCGACCACCAGTGCATAAGCCAGCACCATCGCCAGACTTTTGCCCAATGACGACGGCAGCGCGTAGCTCATGTAGACGGTGATGACCAACGCAATCAGCCACGGCCCGAGCTTGCGCAAGGCGAAGCGCAGCATGTCGAGGGCCTTGGGATGCTGCGGCAGTTCTTCGGTCAGGCCGAAGCGCATGCGCACCCGGTGACCGAGCCAGATCAGCGCGGCGGCGAGCAGGCTCCAGACCATCAGGATCACCGCGAAGCCGAAGATGATCGGCAGCCATTCGCTGGCCGGCAACATCAGGTTATCGAGTTCGTCCCTGGCCAGATCGAACTCGTCGGACCAGCGGGTCAGCGGGCTGTCGTCACCGGAGAACTGCTTCTCGAAACTGGCCAGGGTACCGCCGATCAGCCCCAGCACGCCTTCTTCCGGTGAGGCCTGGGCTTTCTTGGTGGCGTCGCGCAGCTTTTTCAGATCGCTGAGCAATTGTGCGCGTTGCTTGTCGTTTTCCAGCGACTTGATGACTTCATCCAGCGACTGGCCCAGCGGCTCTTGCGCCTCCGGCTGCGTCTTGGTGGTGTTCAGCAGCCCCGGCAGACCGACCGCCTGGGCAGGGGCCAGCGGCAGCAGCGTCATCAGGCAGACAAGGAACAGACAGGGCAGAGCAAACAGACGAGCGAACACTAGGCGGTCAACCTCGCAAAGGGGCGAATTGAGCGAGTGTACGAGGCAGCCAGAATCAATGCGAGCCGGGCGCGGATTTATTCGTTGAGTTTGGCGAGGATCTTGTAGACCACAGTCGCCAGGATCATCAGCATGCCGACCCACATGGCAAACACACCGGCGTTCTTGTCGCGGAAGTTGAAACCGATCGCCAGCAGGATCATCCCCGACAGGATGGGAATGAGCATGGCGTGGAAGGAGGACATCGAAATCATGGTGACTGCCTTGTCGAAGGGGATGATTTAAGTCTAGGTCGCTTTCTGCAGCGAGGGGTGATGTGTATCAGGAATGATTCGGTTCTACGATGAATCTTTGTTGTCTGCACGAGCGCTTTCGCGAGCAAGCCCGCTCCCACAGGTTGAAATGCATTCCAATGTGGGAGCGGGCTTGCTCGCGAAGCTTTTCAGTTTTTAAGGCAATTCACGGGAGGCGTAGAACGCGCTCAGCACTTTGACCAGGTGCGCCAGATCGTGGCTGCCGCACAGTTCGCGGATCGAGTGCATGGCGAAGGTCGGCAGGCCGATATCGACGGTGCGCACGCCCAGGTGACTGGCGGTGATCGGGCCGATGGTCGAGCCGCAACCCATGTCGCTGCGCACCACGAAGCTCTGCACCGGCACTTCTTCGGCCATGCACAGGTGGCGGAAGAACCCGGCGGTTTCGCTGTTGGTGGCGTAACGCTGGTTGCTGTTGACCTTGATCACCGGGCCGGCATTGAGTTTCGGGCCGTGATTGGCGTCGTGCTTCTCGGCGTAGTTGGGGTGCACGCCGTGGGCGTTGTCAGCCGAGACCAGCAGCGATTTCTGGATGGTGCGGACGAACTCGTCACCTTCCGGCAGCAGGCGGCGCAGGGTCTGTTCGAGCATCGGGCCATCGGCACCGCAGGCCGAGCAGGAGCCGACTTCTTCGTGGTCGTTGCACACCAGCACGCAGGTTTCTTCGGTGTCGGCGGTGAGCAGGGCTTGCAGGCCGGCGTAGCAGGACAACAGGTTGTCCAGGCGCGCACCAGCGATGAAGTCGCCATGCAGGCCGATGACCGCCGCGCTCTGGGTGTCGTAGAAGCTCAGCTCGTAATCCAGCACCACATCGGCGTTCAGGCCATGTTCGCGAGCCAGTTGATCGGTCAGTACTGCGCGGAAGTCGACGCGCTCGTCACCGGCAAACTGCGCGAGGATCGGTGGCAGCTCGGTCTGCGCGTTGATCGCCCAGCCCTGATTGGCTTCACGGTTCAGGTGAATCGCCAGGTTGGGAATGATCGCGATCGGCGCCTTGAAGTCGATCAGCTGGCTTTCGACCTTGCCATCACGGCGGAAAGTGACGCGGCCGGCCAGCGACAGGTCGCGGTCGAACCATGGCGCCAGCAGCGCGCCGCCGTAGACTTCAACGCCCAGTTGCCAGAAGCCCTGACGTTGCAGTTCCGGTTGCGGCTTGACCCGCAGACACGGGCTGTCGGTGTGGGCGCCGACCAGACGGATACCGTCGTGCAGTGGCGAGTTGCGGCCCATTTTGATCGCGACGATCGAGGAGTCGTTGCGGGTGACGTAGTAGCGGCCGTTGGCCTCGGTGGTCCACGGCTCGCGCTCGTCGAGGCGCACGTAACCGGCGGCCTCCAGACGCTGAACAAGGCTGGCGGTGGCGTGGAACGGGGTAGGGGAGGCCTTGAGGAAGTCGATCAGGCCTTGGTTCAACTCTTCGCGCATAAGAAGCTCCAGACAGCAATGGGCGCGAGTTTAACGCATCGGCCCGGGAATTGAATCCGGACCGGATCGGGGTTGGAGCGGGCTTGCTCGCGAAAGCGGTGGGTCAGATGCAGATTTTTTGGATGACACACCGCTTTCGCGAGCAAGCCCGCTCCCACAGGGGATGGTGTGGATCAGCGGGCGGCTACGCGTTTTTTCAGGTAGTTCATGATGACTTTTTCATCTTCCGGTTTATCCGGACGCGGCAGCTGTTGCGGCCAGGATTTCTGGCTCAGCAGTTTTTTCTGCTGGCTCTCGTCCCAACGCAGAATTTCCCGCGAGGCGCATTCCCACCATTCGTGTCGGCAAACGCTGTAGTACGGATCTTCCGGCGCGGCGCTGCCGTACAGCAGGTCACGACCGACCTTGCGCAGGGCACCTTTCTGGTGGCGCAGCTTCCACTTGATTTTCAATCGGCGCCAGGCCGACGGGAACGGTTTGACCCGCGGCACGTCGCTGCACAGATCCACCAGGCGCTGACTGAACTGCTCACCGTGCTGGGAGAAGAAATACGTCTGCATCG
Organism: Pseudomonas sp. JQ36; assembly: GCF_053851495.1. Lineage (NCBI taxonomy): Bacteria > Pseudomonadati > Pseudomonadota > Gammaproteobacteria > Pseudomonadales > Pseudomonadaceae > Pseudomonas > Pseudomonas sp. JQ36. The sequence continues at coordinate 616,841 of NZ_CM132642.1, forward strand.
CGTGGAAGAAACGTTTTTCCGCGAAGTAGTGGTAGACGTGTTTGCGCGCCTCCACCACCTGTCGCTTGCGCATGGCGTACGACAGGGCGATCTGTTCGATGGTGTGGATTTCGAAACCGCCGAGTGTCCATTCATCGATCAGGCGGATCGACTCTTCGAACAGCGCCGAGTCCTTGTCGGTGACGCCGCACAAACCGCTGTTGTAGAGCTTGAAACCGTTATCCGGCGTCACGCCCTGGTTGCGCAGGTCGCGACCGAGTTTTTGATAGTCGGCGCGCTGGTGCACATCTTTCCAGTCGTACTCGAAGCGATCCATCACCGAACGGTTCGGCTCGATGAATTTGAACAGTTGGCTCGGGTGGCGGCTGAACAGGGTGTCGGTGTCGACGAACAGGGTCTTCTCCGCCCACTGCATACCGGCGGCGATGGCGCAGGCCTTGCGGCGGTGGTGATAGCCGTGAGTGCCTTGCCAGCGGGTCAGGGTCGCGTCGTCCAGCAACACTGTGTCGACCGGCCAGCCCGCATAGTCGTCGGGGCGATCGGTGAGAATACGGATCGCCGGTCGCTCGCCGTTTTTAGCCTGGGACAGTACGGTCAGGATGCTGAACTTGGCTTCGCGCCGGTACACCTCCTGATTGCCGTAAACCAGGTAAAGCAGTTGATGCCGAACTTTCGTGAGGGGGGTTACCAGGGAATCCATACAACTCATCCGAAAACAGAAACCTTGTCCAAATAAACCGCGCTGCCAATCAGGCAGCGCTTAAAACGGTGCCGGACATTCGAAGCGCAAACGCTCGCCGGTTTGCGGGTGGGTGAAGCTCAACATGCTCGCGTGCAGGCACAGACGCGGCCAGGCTGCCAAGGCCTGCTCATGGGCGTACAATCCGTCGCCCAGCAGCGGGTGACCGATGGACAGCATGTGCACACGCAACTGATGCGAGCGCCCGGTGATCGGCGTCAGTTCGACGCGGCACCAGTCGCCACAACGCTCCAGTACGCGCCAGAAGGTCAGTGCATGTTTGCCGAATTCATGGTCGACCACGTGCCGCGGTTTGGTCGGTGGATCGTAGCGCAGCGGCAGGTCGATGCTGCCGCTGTCCAGTTCCGGCTGACCCCAGCAGAGCGCAGTGTAGGCTTTCTCTGTTTCACGATCGTGAAACTGCCGCGACAGTTCGCGGTGGGTGTCAGCGTCGCGGGCCAGCAGAATGATGCCCGAGGTTTCCCAGTCCAGGCGATGGACGATGCGCGCTTCCGGGTAGCCGTTTTCCTGCAGACGGGTGATCAGGCAGTCCTTGTTGTCGTCGGCGCGACCGGGCACCGAGAGCAGCAACGTCGGTTTGTCGACCACCAGTACGGCGGCGTCCTGATGGATGATGCGGATGTTGGACAACGGCATTAAAACAGCCTCGTAACAAATGCCAACGGCGGCTCAGAAACCCCGATGCCCTTGTAGGAGCTGCCGAAGGCTGCGATCTTTTGATGTTCAGAAACAAGATCAAAAGATCGCAGCCTTCGGCAGCTCCTACAGAGGCTTCAGGGATCTGAGCCGCCGTAGCGACTGCCGGATCGACTCAGCGATCGGGCAGGGTGATGTTGAGTTCCAGAATCGAGCAACTGCCCTGGCTTTCCAGTGCAACATGTACGTCGTCGTTGCCGATGTTGACGTACTTGCGGATCACATCGACCAGTTCCTTCTGCAAGGCTGGCAAGTAATCCGGCGTGCTGCGCTGGCCGCGCTCATGCGCCACGATGATCTGTAGACGCTCTTTCGCTACCGAGGCGGTACTTGGCTTTTTGTTGGCACGAAAGAAGTCAAAAAGGTTCATTACCTACCTCCAAACAGGCGCTCGAAGAATCCCTTCTTCTCGACATCGAGGAAACGGTGGGCTTTTTCTTTGCCCAGCAAACGGTCGACGGTATCGCTGTACGCCTGACCGGCATCGCTCTGGTCGTCAAGAATCACCGGTACACCCTGGTTGGATGCCTTGAGCACCGCCTGGGACTCCGGGATCACGCCTAGCAGCGTTACCGAGAGGATTTCCTTGACGTCTTCAACGCCAAGCATTTCGCCCTTTTCAACACGCTCTGGATGGTAGCGAGTGATCAGCAGGTGTTCCTTGATCGGGTCTTCGCCACGTTCGGCGCGACGCGATTTGCTCGCCAGCAGGCCGAGCATGCGGTCCGAATCTCGTACCGAGGACACTTCCGGGTTGGTCACGACGATCGCTTCGTCAGCGAAGTACATGGCCAGGTGCGCGCCTTTTTCGATGCCCGCCGGGGAGTCGCAGACGACGAACTCGAATTGTTCCTTGAGCTCCATCAGGACTTTTTCCACGCCTTCGACAGTCAGCGCGTCTTTGTCGCGTGTCTGGCTGGCGGCCAGTACGTAGAGGTTTTCCAGGCGCTTGTCTTTGATCAGGGCCTGTTGCAGGTTGGCTTCGCCGTTGACCACGTTGACGAAGTCATACACCACGCGGCGCTCGCAACCCATGATCAGGTCGAGGTTACGCAGGCCCACGTCGAAGTCGACAATCACTGTTTTGTGGCCGCGCAGAGCGAGGCCGGTACCGATAGCGGCGCTGGTGGTGGTCTTACCCACACCACCCTTGCCGGATGTAACCACGAGAATCTTGGCCAAGGTGTTTCACCCCTAAGGAAGAAGGACTTTTTAGCCCCTGAAAAACATCTCTTGAAAACTACTGCAGTCGGACAGCCTTGGCTGGAATTCGGCGTTGAGCCTTTTTCCTACTTCGTTTGAGCCGTTTTCGCTACGTTTTAGAGATGCTTGGAAAATGCGGCAGTATCCGTTAAAGCCGAATGATGTTCAACACGTCGGCCGACAGGCTGACCTGGACGCCGGAGCCCCATAGTGGATCGCGGCGCAAATCTTCGGAAACCTTGTAATGCCCGGCGATGGAGATCAGTTCAGCGCTCAATTGCTGACAGAAAATCCGGGCCTTGGTGTCGCCTTTGACGCCGGCCAGTGCGCGACCGCGCATCGGGCCGTATACATGGATGTTGCCATCGGCCAGAAGTTCCGCCCCCGGACTGACCGAGGAAACCACCACCAGATCGCCACCCTGGGCATATATCTGTTGGCCACCACGTACTGGCGTGGTGATGACGCGGGTCGGTTTGACCGTCGGCTCCGGGGGCTTTTCCGGCTTCTTTTTGACTTCCGGTTCCGGCGCTTCCAGCGGTCGCTCGCGGGCGCCGGACGGCGGCAGCACCGGGATGTCGATGGCGATGGCGGCGGCGATGTCTTCGATACGGCTGGCGCGGATCGCCAGGGTGCGCAGGCCATGCTGGCGGCACACGCGCATCAGGCCGGGCAGATCGACTGCACCTTCGCCAGGCGGCAGTTTGTCCAGCGCCAGGACCAACGGTGCATTGCTGAAGAAATTCGGCGCCTGGGCGACTTTGGCGGCCAGTTGCCGATCAAGGCTGTCGAGGTCGTTGCGGGACAGTTCCAGCACCGTAATGGCCAGCATGCTGCCCTTCAACTGGAACACGGGATCTCGGTCTGGCGATTCGTTTTGGCTCATATCGGCATACAACGGCTTGTCACTAAAAGTGCCGAGACTTATAACGAGAACGCCCGCGAGCCGCAAGCCGGGTCGAACGATGTAGAATGCGCGGCCACTGAATTTACGGAAGCTTTAATGGATCGCCCGCGTTTTCGAAGAGCCTTTCTTTCTCCCCGCTTCTGGCCGCTCTGGTGCGGTCTGGGGCTGTTGTGGCTGATCGTGCAGTTGCCGTATGCGGTTTTACTGACGATCGGTCGTGTTTTGGGCGCATTGATGTATCGCGTGGCCGGCGACCGGCGGCGCATCGCCAAGCGCAATCTCGAGCTGTGCTTCCCGGAAAAATCCGCCGCCGAGCGTAAACGTCTGCTCAAGGAAAACTTCGCCTCTACCGGCATCGCCTTCTTTGAAATGGCGATGAGCTGGTGGTGGTCCCGTGAGCGTCTGGCCAAACTGGCCCACGTCGAAGGCCTGGAGCATCTGCAAAAGGCCCAGCGCGAAGGCAAGGGCGTGATCCTCATGGCCGCGCACTTCACCACCCTGGAAATCGGCGCCGCGTTGCTCGGCCAGCAGCACACCATCGACGGCATGTACCGCGAGCACAAGAACCCGTTGTTCGACTTCGTCCAGCGTCGGGGCCGCGAGCGGCACAACCTCGATTCGCTGGCGGTGGAGCGTGACGACGTGCGCGGCATGCTCAAGCTGCTGCGTTCGGGCCGGGCGATCTGGTACGCACCGGATCAGGACTACGGCGCCAAGCAAAGTATCTTCGTGCCGCTGTTCGGCATTCAGGCGGCGACCGTGACCGCGACCACCAAGTTTGCCCGGTTGGGTAAAGCGCTGGTGGTGCCGTTCACTCAGGAGCGTCTGGCGGATGGCAGCGGCTACCGGCTGGTGATCCATCCGCCGCTGGAAGACTTCCCGGGCGAGACCGAAGAGGCCGACTGCCTCCGCATCAACCAATGGGTGGAAAGTGCGCTGCGCGCCTGCCCTGAGCAATACTTGTGGGCGCATCGCCGCTTCAAGAGCCGTCCACCGGGCGAGCCGAAGCTTTACCCGAAACGGCGCGGCTGATTCATTCACCCTTTCAAGCACCATGGAGCGTTGCGATGAGCCCAGCGGAACCGGTCACAGGTTTGATTCTTTCCGGCGGCGGGGCTCGGGCGGCGTATCAGGTGGGGGTGCTGGCGGCGATTGCCGAATTGCTGCCGCTGGGCGCGGACAATCCGTTTCCGGTGATCGTCGGCACCTCGGCCGGGGCGATCAACGCGGTCAGCCTGGCCAGTGGCGCCACCGATTTTCGCGCCGCTATCGAACGTCTCACACTGTTCTGGCAGGGCTTTCGCAGCCATCGGGTGCTGCGCAGCGACTGGCCGGGGGTGATCCGTCAGGCCAGCCGCTTTGTCAGTCACAGCCTGCTCGGCATCGGTCGGCAACTGCCGGTGGCGCTGCTCAACAGTTCGCCGCTGCGCGACCTGCTCAATGAAAAACTGCACATGCCCGGGATCGCCGAATCCATCGCCCGCAAGCAACTGCATGCGGTGGCGGTGACCGCGTTCGGCTACGAGTCGGGGCAGGCGGTGACCTTCTATCAGGGCGGCGGCACGATCGATGCGTGGTTGCGCCATCGTCGGATCGGCGTGCCGGCGCAATTGTCGGTGGATCATCTGCTGGCTAGTTCGGCGATCCCGTTGCTGTTTGCCCCGGTGAAAATCGGTGAGGAATATTTCGGCGACGGCGCGGTACGCCAATCGGCACCGATCAGCCCGGCGCTGCACTTGGGCGCGAGCCGGGTGCTGGTGGTGGGCGTCAGCGGCAACCCGCGCGGTTTTGATCCGCAGCAGCCGCTGGAGCGCGCCTACACCGGGCAACAGCCGACGCTGGCGCAGATCGGCGGGCACATGCTCAACAGCACGTTCATTGACAGCCTGGAGAGCGACATCGAGTTGCTGCAGCGCCTCAACCAGTTCAGCCACCTGATGCCCGAGGGCGTGCCGACTCGTGAGTTGGGCGTGGCGCCGGTGGAGGTGCTGGTGATTGCGCCGAGTCAGCCGATCGACGAGATCGCGGCGCGGCATCGGCAGGAGTTGCCGGCGGCATTGCGCCTGTTCTTGCGCGGCCCGGGAGCGACCAAGACCAGTGGGGCAGGGGTGTTGAGTTATCTGCTGTTCGAGGCGGGGTATTGCAGCGAATTGATTGATCTGGGACGGCGCGATGCGTTGGCCAAGCGTGAGGAGTTGTGCCGGTTTCTCGGGTTAACTTCTTAAAGGCAAAAGATCGCAGCCTGCGGCAGCTCCTACATTGGAATGCGCTATCCCTGTAGGAGCTGGCGAAGCCTGCGATCTTTTGATCTTTATCAGAAGTGGAACTTCACCAGGAAGCTTGTGGTGCTCTGATTGGTCTTGAACGCACCGGTGTCGTCGATCCCGTACTTGTCTTTCCAGTAGTCGTATTCAACACCGACATACAACTGCTTCTCGCCGAAACTCAGCGCCTTGCCCAGGTCATATTTGATCTGCGGGTTGAAGTGCAGGTTGGCGTGGTATTCGCCCTTTTTGTTGGTGTCGTTGTCGGTGACCCAGTCCATGAAACCGTCGATCAGGATGTCCGACTTGCCGACCGGAATGGTGTAGGACCAGACCGGAGTGATCTGCCAGACGTTGTCACCGGCGCGCGAGCCTTCGGTGTGGCGCTGGTAGAAGTTCAACTGGAAGTAGTCGAAGCCCGGAATCGCGAGGTCGAAGCCTGGGCCGATCAGGTACGACTCGGTGTCACCTTCGCCGAACTCGTAAGTCATCGCCAACAGCACGTCTTTGATCGGGCCGAATTCGATCTTCTGGTCGAGCACTTTGCCCAGCGAGATGCGCGGGCTGAACTCACCGTAGTAGGTGTTCGGGCCGTTGCTGAAGTCCTTGCCACCGTTGTAGAAGATCTTGTCGAGGAAGAAGAAGTTATCCCCGTACTTCCACGCATCGGCGTGCTCGAAGGTGACGGTCTGCTGGATGCGCGGGTTGACCTGGAAGTCCTTGCCATACAGGTAGGTCAGGCTGTTGTTCTGCCATTGCAGCAGGCCCTCGGCCATGGCCTGGCCGCCGGCCAGCATCGATCCCGCGAGCATCAGGCTGGTGCACATACGTTTCATTCGGTTGCTCCCAAAGTAGGTGTTCCACGTTTATTTTTTTTAAGATCGGCGCTCTGGTGTGGCGCCTTTTTTCGTCGCTGCAAAAGTCATCCGATCGGTCAGCTTCGCTGGTGATAGCAAGAGCTGGGCCAACGCTTTCGAAAAGCAAAAAAACACCCGTTCGGCTGCTGAAAAACAGTCGATTGCGCGTGTTTTCGGGATGCCTCGGTACTGACCGGGGCCGGGATAAGTTGGCTCGTCGGTCAGGAATTAAATTCGGGCTTTTTTTTAGACCGAATTCAAGAGGCCGCGGAGAATACTGACTCCTCGGCCAGCTCTCAAGTGCCCCGCAACAGAGCACCGACGACAGGTATGGGGCACGGTTGCGGGCCATCTCAGAAGTGCACCTTCACCAGCAGGCTGGCGGTGTTCTGGTTGGTGTCGAGGTTGTGGCTGCTTTCGACGCCGTATTTGTTCTTCCAGTAGCTGTATTCGGTGCCGACGTACAGCTGCTTGTGGCTCCAGCCGAGGGCTTTGCCGAGGTCGTATTTGATCTGCGGATTGATGTGCAGGTTGGCGTGGTAGGTGCCGCGCGAGTTCTGGTCGTTGTCGACGACCCAGTCCAGATAGCCGTCGATCAGCAGATCGGAATTGCCCAGCGGCACGCTGTACGACCAGCCCGGGGTGATCTGCCAGACGCCGTCGCCCGGGCGCGGGCCTTCGGTCTGGCGGCGGAAGATGTTCAGGGTCACGTAGTTGAAACCGGGCACTTTCAGATCGAAGCCGGGGCCGATCAGGTAGGCCTCGCTGTCGCCTTCGCCGTACTCGTAGGTCATCGCCAGCAGCACGTCCTTGATCGGGCCAAACTCGATTTTCTGGTCGAAGATCTTGCCGAACGAGAAGCGCGGGGTGAATTCGCCGTAGAAGGTGTGCGGGCCTTTGTTGCGATCTTCCTGGCCGTTGTAGAAGATCTTGTCGACGAACAGGAAGTTGTCGCCGTACTTCCACTTGTCGGCGTGTTCGAACGTCACCGTCTGCTGGATCGACGGGTTGATCGCGAAGTTCTTGCCGTACAGGTAGCTCAGGCTGTTGGTCTGCCACAGCAGTAAATCGCCGGCCATGGCCTGACTCGCGGCCAGCAGGCCGCCACTCAACAGAACGCTGGTTTGCGTGCGAATCATCTGTTGCTCCCTCTTGTTTTTATTGTTGAGGCAGGGTGTTGCACAGTCCCTGTGGGAGCGGGCTTGCTCGCGAAGGGGGCGTGTCAGTCGATACAAATGTTGAATGACATACCGCTTTCGCGAGCAAGCCCGCTCCCACAGGTTTTGTGGTGATTCCGTTAATGCTGATGCGCGTGGCAGTCGTTGATCGCCGCGCGTTCGGCGCCGCCGAGGATGTTGAACAGCAGGTTCAGGGTCAGCGCGCTGAGGGTGGCCATGGCGATGCCGCTGTGGGTGATCGGGCTCATCCACATCGGCAAGTGCGCGAAGAATTCCGGACGCACCACCGGGATCAGGCCCATGCCGATGCTCACCGCGACCAGCAACTGGTTGCGACGGTCACCGATGTCGGCTTCTTGCAGGATCTTGATGCCGGTAGCCGCGACCATGCCGAACATCGCAATCGCCGCCCCACCGAGCACCGCCGGCGGAATCGACGCCACCAGAAATGCCGCTTTCGGCAGCAGGCTCAGCACGATCAGTAATCCGCCGGCAACGATGGTCACCGAGCGGCAGCGCACGCCGGTCATCTGCACCAGGCCGATGTTCTGCGCGAACGAGGAGTGAGTGAAGGTGTTGAAGAAACCGGCGACGAACGAAGCGCCGGCATCGCACAGCAGGCCGCGCCGCAGCATGCGCGGGCAGACTTCCTGGCCGGTGATTTTGCCCAACGCGAGAAACATCCCGGTGGACTCGACGAAGATGATCACCACCACCAGGCACATCGACAGAATCGGTGCCAGTTCAAATTTCGGCATGCCGAAGTGCAGCGGGGTGACGAACTGAAACCATGGCGCGCTGGCCATGCCGCTCAGGTCGACCATGCCGATCGCACCGCAGAGCACGTAGCCCAGGCACATGCCGATCAGCACGGAAATATTCACCCAGAACCCGCGCATGAAGCGGTGGATCAGCAGAATGGTCGCCAGCACCAGAGCGGCGATGGCCAGGTAAATCGGCGAGCCGAATTGCGCCGCAGCGGCACCGCCACCGGCCCAGTTCACGGCCACGGGGAACAGCGACAGACCGATCGAGGTGATGACCGTACCGGTCACCAAAGGCGGGAAGAAACGCACGACTTTGGACATGAACGGCGCGATGAGCATGCCGAAGAATCCGGCGGCGATAGTCGCGCCGAAGATCCCTTGCAGACCGATACCGGGCATGCCGGCCATGGCGACCATACTGCCGACAGCGGCAAAACTGGCGCCCATCATCACCGGCATGCGGATGCCCATCGGGCCGATACCCAGCGACTGAACGATGGTGGCGATACCGGCGACCAGCAGGTCGGCATTGATCAGGAAGGCAATTTCTTCACGACTCAGGCCAGCGGCCTGTCCGATGATCAACGGCACCGCGATGGCACCGCCGTACATCAGCAGAACATGTTGCAAACCGACCAGGATCAGTTGCAAAAAGGGCAAACGCTGAATGGCGGGTGCGTCGGGGATGCGCGCTTTGGACAGCTCGGACATGCAACACCTCGGATCTTTTTATTCTTGTGATTGAACAACTGCCGGGTGGCTCACAGCTGTCCTTTTGCATCATTGATATTTGTGGCTGCAGAGCTTGTTTGTGGCGAGGGAGCTTGCTCCCGCTGGACTGCGCAGCAGTCCCTGCTCTTCAGGCAAAGAGAGGGGCCGCTTCGCGACCCAGCGGGAGCAAGCTCCCTCGCCACAAAAGCCTGCTTTTACACAGGCTTTTGTCTGGCTCAGTTGGTCTGGGCTCCCTGCGCGATCCATGCACCGATCAGGTCACGTTCCTGCTGGGTCATCTGGGTGATGTTGCCCAGTGGCATGATCTGTGTAGTGATGGCTTGCGCCTGGATTCGCGCCGCGTTCTGGCGGATCTGCTCAGGGGTATCGAGCATCACCCCGGCCGGGGCGGCGCTGAACAGCGGGCTGGTCGGTTTCGCCGAGTGGCAGACCGCACAGCGTTCCTGAATCACGTTATGCACCTTGTCGAAACCAGGGCCGGCGTTGGACGCCTGCGCCGGTGCCGCAGCCGGAGCAGCTGGCGCTGCAGGTGCCGCCGCTTCAGCCGGTTTCGCGCCACCGCCCAGTGCCGTTTCCGGCAGCGGTTGGTACTCGATTTTCGCTGACGCCTTGGCCACGTCCGGCGCGGTCGACATCGGCGCAGGGCCGGTGACGTACGCCAGACTGATCATGCCCACCGCTGCCACCGGCAGGGTCCAGGCAAACTTGTGGCTGTCGTGACGGGTGTTGAAGTAGTGACGCACCAACACCGCCAACACCGCGATACCGGCCAGAATCAACCAGTTGTACTGGCTGCCATAAGTGCTCGGAAAGTGGTTGCTGATCATGATGAACAGCACCGGCAGGGTGAAGTAGTTGTTGTGACGCGAACGCAGCAAGCCTTTGGCGGGCAGCGCCGGGTCCGGCGTGCGGTTCTCGGCAATCGCCGCGACCAGAGCACGTTGCGCCGGCATGATGATGCGGAACACGTTGCCGACCATGATGGTGCCGATGATCGCGCCGACGTGCAGGTACGCACCCCGACCGCTGAACACCTTGCTGAAGCCATACGCCGCGCCGATGATCAGCACGAACAGGATGAAGCCGAGCAGGGCGGGTTTCTTGCCAAGGGCCGAATCGCAGAGGAAGTCGTAGATGAACCAGCCGGCGATCAGCGAACCGATGCCGATGGCCACGCCTTCAGGGCCGGTCAGGCCGCTGCCGGGTGCCACGAGGTAGAGCACGGGGTTGGAGTAGAACACCACGCACAGCAGCGCGATCCCCGACATCCAGGTGAAGTAGGCTTCCCATTTGAACCAGTGCAGGTTCTCCGGCATCGACGGTGGGGCTAGTTTGTATTTTTCCAGGTGATAGATACCGCCGCCGTGGATCGCCCACAGATCACCGGCCAGACCGGTTTTCGGGTTGACGCGGTTGAGGTTGTTCTCCAGCCAGACGAAGTAGAACGACGCGCCGATCCAGGCCACGCCAGTGATCATGTGAACCCAGCGCACGCTCAGGTTCAGCCATTCCAACAGATGTGCTTCCACAGTCTTTACCTCTCGCCTGTCACTCTTGTTGTCGAGTGATCAGACCTTCTCTTATTGGTGGGGGGCGAGGATCAAACGCTCATCCTCTTTGAAAAAATGCTCATCGCAGTTATTGCCTGTGCCACTGCGATCAACCACCAGGAAGTCATCCCGCTTTTCGATCGTCAGCACCGGGTGGTGCCAGACGCCGCGATGGTAATTGATGCCCTGCCTGCCGTTGGTGACGAAGGCGCGGACCAAGCCTGATACAGGTACATCGCCAAGTGGCGCGACCACGATCAGAAAGGGGTTGCCGAGCAGCGGAATGAAAGCCTGGCTGCCCAGCGGATGGCGTTCCAGCATGCTCACGGTCAGCGGCATGTCCTGCGCGTCGGCGCGGAAGATGCTGATGATCGCGTTGTCCTCAGGCGTAGCGGTTTCGACCGTCGCCAGTTTGTGGAAGCGCATGGTCGAACCGTTGTTGATCATGAAGTGGTCGCTGCCGTCGGTTTCGATCACGTCACCGAAGGGGGCGAAGGCTTCTTTGGTCAGCGGTTCAATCGTTAGTGTGCGCATGCTGTTCTTTTCCGAATTCTGTGTTGACTGTTCTGACGCCTTCGCGAGCAGGCTCGCTCCCACATTTGGAATGCAGTCTCCTGTGGGAGCGAGCTTGCTCGCGAATGGTCGCGCCGCTTACTTCGCTACCTTGCCGAGAACGCGCAGGCGACTCACACCACCATCCGGGAACACGTTCAGGCGGATGTGGGTGATCGGGCCCAAAGCCTTGATCTGCTCGACGAAGGTGTGTTCGGCGTGCATTTCCAGCTTCTGGCTCGGCAGCAGTTCACGCCAGAACAGCGACTGGGTTTCGATCTGGCTGTCGGTGCCGCCCTTGACGAACGCGCCCTGGATCGAGCAGGTGTCCGGGTAGTTGCCCTTGAAGTGCAGGGTGTCGACGATGATTTTTTCGATCTCGCCCGGGTGGCCCAGCGCGACGATCACCCAGTCATTGCCCGGGGTGCGACGACGTGCGGTTTCCCAGCCATCGCCCATGTTGATGCCACGGCCCGGGTTGAGGATGTTGCTCATGCGACCGAAGTGTTCGTCGGAGCAGGCGAGGGCGCGGCCACCGTTGAGGGCTGCGGCCAGATCGACTTGCTCGTTGTCGCCAACAGCCGACCAGTCGCGGAACGGAATACCGTAGACGCGCAGACGGGCGACACCGCCGTCCGGGTAGATGTTGAAGCGCAGGTGGCTGAACGCTTTGTCGTTGCTGATTTCGTGGTAGTGGTGGCTGTTGCCTTGCAGCTCGACGGCTGACAGCACTTCAGTCCACTGGGTGTTTTCGTCCGGCTCGCCCGAGGCCAGGAAGCACGCTTCCAGCGAGGCCGATGGCGGGAAGTTGCCGGTGAAGAATGAAGTGTCGATGTCCACGCCTTTGATCGAACCCGGTACACCCAGGCGGATTACCGCGCTGTCGTAGCCTTCGAAGCGCTTGCGACGCGACTCCCAGCCGTCCATCCACTTGCCGTTGTCGTCGAACACACCCTCCTTCCACACGGCCGGGGTCGGCTGAAACAGACGATTGGCGTCTGCGAACCAGTCATCGGTGACCGAGATGATTTTGGTGCCCAGACGGGCGTCGGCCAGGTTGACGAACTTCTCGAAAGGTACGGCGTAAGCTTTCATTCTTCTTGTCTGCCTTTAATAAGTTGGCTGGGGATGCTTGCAAGACCCTGGGTACTCTCCGCGTCTGATGTACTCGGGTCAGGCTTCGCTAAAGAGTCAGTAAACGGAACAGGGCGATCTTGTTGATCTCCGCCAGCGCGCATTTGAATTCGGTGTCGACCGAGTTATGAATGCGCGTTTCGAACGCCGCGAGGATCTGATGCCGGTTGCTGCCTTTTACCGCCATGATGAAGGGAAACTTGAACTTGGCCTTGTAGGCGTCGTTCAGCTCGGTGAAGCGCTGGAACTCTTCGGCCGTGCATTGGTGAATACCGGCGCCAGCCTGTTCATTGGTGCTGGCTTCGGTCAATTGGCCCTGGACGGCAGCTTTGCCGGCCAGGTCCGGGTGAGCGTTGATCAGCGCAAGCTGGCTGGCGTGATCGGCGCTCAACAGGATGTCGCTCATGCGCTGGTGCAGGGTTTCGATCTCGTCGATCGACGCGTCCGCGCCCAGGTCGTAGGCCTTTTCGGCCACCCATGGCGAATGTTCGTAGATGTCGGCGAAGGCTTTGACGAAAGCGTCGCGGCTCAGGCTCGACGGTTGCAGGGTTTGAAAGCGGCTCATTTGGCGGCCCCTTGGTACGGATGGGTTTCGTGCCAGTGGCGCGCGATGTCGACGCGACGGCTGAACCACACCTGTTCATGACTTTTGGCGTATTCGATGAAGCGCTTGAGCGATGCCAGACGCGCCGGACGGCCGATCAGCCGGCAGTGCAGACCGATCGACAGCATCTTCGGCGCTTCGGCGCCCTCGGCGTAGAGCACGTCGAAGGCGTCTTTGAGGTATTCGAAGAAATCGTCGCCCTTGTTGAAACCCTGCACCTGGGTGAAGCGCATGTCGTTGGTGTCGAGGGTGTACGGGATCACCAGGTGCGGCTTGCCGGTCGGGTTGTTCGGTTCCCAGTAGGGCAGGTCGTCGTCGTAAGTGTCGCAGTCGTAGAGGAAACCGCCTTCTTCCATCACCAGGCGCCGGGTGTTCGGGCCAGTGCGGCCGGTGTACCAGCCCAGTGGGCGTTCGCCGGTGAGTTCGGTGAGGATGCGGATCGCTTCGAGCATGTGCTCGCGCTCCTGCGCCTCGTCCATGTACTGATAGTCGATCCAGCGGTAGCCGTGGCTGCAGATCTCGTGACCGGCTTCGACCATCGCGCGGATCACATCCGGGTGGCGCTGGGCGGCCATGGCCACGGCGAAGATGGTCAGTGGAATGTCGAATTCCTTGAACAGTTTCAGGATCCGCCAGACGCCGGCGCGGCTGCCATACTCGTAAAGCGATTCCATGCTCATGTTGCGCGCGCCTTGCAGCGGCTGAGCAGCGACCATCTCGGAGAGGAAAGCTTCGGATTCTTTGTCGCCGTGCAGGATGTTGCGCTCGCCGCCTTCTTCGTAATTGAGCACGAAGGACAGGGCGATGCGCGCGTTGCCCGGCCAGTGTGGGTGAGGAGGGTTACTGCCGTAACCGATCAGGTCGCGTGGGTAGTCAGCGCTCACTGCAGTCTTCCTTCTTATTCGTTGACAGGTTTGTGTAACGGCCTGCACAGGCTGGCGTCACAGCGATGGGCTGATTGTATACAACTTTATTCGCAATTTGTAAGCCTGAATTTTCGCATTTTTCACCGACTGTCATCTTTTGCTGGTAATGGCGTAAACCTGCAAGAAACCTGCCTGATCAGTCAGCTAATGGATGTGAGGTTCAATAGTCAGGCGCTTTTGGGGCAGATCGGCAGTAAACGCCCGAATGGCGGGGGTGAGGTGAAAAATGTCGTTTTTATTGTGTACAATTTTTTTGAAAAGTGTCTTAATCAGTCGCTCGCCGCAACTTTTCGTGCTCCGAATCGGTGCGGTCTCCTTTTTATCTGACTTCGGGAGGCGCGAAGTCTGACTGCTCTTTGCGGCCAGGCGCGCAGAATCAATGGGACGTTTGACAACACACGTTTTGGACGCTGCACATGGTTGCCCGGGCAGCTCGATCAAGGTCGAGCTGTACCGCGTTGAAGGTTCGCATCTGGAATTGGTCGCCAGTGCCGTTACCAACAGCGATGGCCGGGTCGACGCGCCGTTGCTGCAAGGCGATGACTACCGCACCGGGGTCTATCAGGTGCAGTTCCACGCCGGCGATTACTACCGCGCCCGTGGCGTGCAACTGCCGGAACCGGCGTTCCTCGACGTGGTGGTGCTGCGTTTCGGCATCTCCGCCGAACAGGATCACTATCACGTGCCACTGCTGATTTCGCCTTACAGCTATTCCACCTATCGGGGCAGCTGACCCCAAGCAGCTGCCCCCACCGGGAAGCGACTGCGCATATAGCTTCTTTGGTCTTTCGCCCGCTCACACTGCGGGCTTTTTTTCGCTTGGAGGAAAGTGCCGTCTGGTCTGACGCCTTCGCGAGCAAGCCCGCTCCCACAAGGGAATGCATTCCAAATGTGGGAGCGGGCTTGCTCGCGAAGCTTTTGCTGTCAGCGGCTTAGCAGCGACGCAGCACCGGCGCCACTGAACAATCCGGCACTCACCCGGTTGAACCAGCTCTGTCCCTTGCCGCTGCGCAGATAGCGCGCCGCACCATGCGCACCCAGCCCGTAAGCCAGCTTGCAGCACAGGTCGAGCACCGTCCAGGTTGCAATCATGATCAGCAACTGCGGCAGGAAAGGCTGCTCCGCGCTGAGGAACTGCGGCAGAAATGCGGCGAAGAACAGGATGTCTTTCGGGTTACTCGCGCCCAAGACAAAAGCGCGGCCGAACAGGGTGCGAAAACGCGGCAGCGGTGCGGCTTGCGGCACTTCGGCGCCTACCGACGGCTGACGCGATTGCTGCCAGCTCTGCCAGGCGAGGTAGAACAGGTACAGCGCGCCGACGATTTTCAGGGCGCTGAACAGTTGTTCCGAGGCCAGCAGCAGGGCGCCCAGCCCCAGCGCCGATGCGCTGAGCAGGCAGATCGAAGCGATCACGCCGCCGAGAAACGCCGGGTAAGAGCGGCGCAAGCCGTAGTTCAGACTGTTGCTGATCATCAGCAATGACAGTGGCCCTGGAATCAGGATCACCACCAATGCCGCGCCGCTGAACAGCAGCCAGGTTTCCAGACTCATCACTTTGCTCCTTTTTTTGTTGTACTCAAGAATGTGCAAAAGCCCCACCCGCGAGGGTGAGGCTGGTTTGACGCTTGAACCGCGTGACGCTTACAAGAAGATGAACTTGGCGATGAAAATCGCGCAGAGCACCCACAGGCTGACGGAAATTTCCTTGTACTTGCCGGTACCGGCCTTCAACGCCACGTAGGTGATGAAGCCCAGCGCAATGCCGTCGGCGACCGAGAAGGTCAGCGGCATCATGATCGCGGTGACGATCGCCGGGATGGCGTCAGTGGCTTCATCCCATTCGATGTGCGCCATGCCGCCCATCATCAGCATCGCGACATAAATCAGCGCACCGGCGGTGGCGTAAGCCGGAATCATCCCGGCCAGCGGTGCGAAAAACATCGCCGCTATAAATAGCACACCCACGGTGACTGCGGTAAGACCAGTCCGACCACCAGCCGCTACACCTGCGGCACTTTCCACATAGCTGGTGACGGGGGGAACGCCGACCACCGCGCCGAAGACGCTGGAGGCGCTGTCGGCTTTCATGGCGCGGGAAAGGTTTTCGATACGCCCGTCCGCGTTGACCAGATTGGCGCGCTGGGCCACACCCATCAGAGTGCCGGCGGTGTCGAACATGTGCACGAAGAGGAAGGCCAGCACCACGCTGATCATGCTGACGTTGAACACGCCCGCGACGTTCATTGCCATGAAGGTCGGTGCCAGGCTCGGCGGGGTCGACATGATCCCTTCGTAGTGCACGATGCCCAGGCCCCAACCGGCGAGGGTCACGGTGATGATGCTGATGAGGATTGCGCCGAACACCTTGTGGTAGCTGAGGATCGCGATCATCAGGAAGCAGATCGCCGCCAGCAGCGGGCCGGGCTCGCGCAGGGAGCCGAGTTTGATCAGGGTGGCCGGGCTGTCGACGACAATGCCGGCGGTTTTCAGGCCGATCAGCCCGAGGAACAGGCCGACGCCAGCGCCCATGGCATAGCGCAGGCTGACCGGGATGCTGTTGAGCAGCCATTCGCGAATGCGCGAAAAGGTCAGGATCATGAACAGCACACCGGAAACGAACACCGCACCGAGCGCGGTTTCCCAGTTGTAGCCCATGGTGCCGACCACGGTGTAAGTGAAGAAGGCGTTGAGGCCCATGCCCGGCGCCAGACCCACCGGCCAGTTGGCGTACAGGCCCATCAGCAGACAGCCGAGTGCGGCGGCGATGCAGGTGGCGACGAAGGCTGCACCGTGATCGATCCCGGCATCGGCCATGATGTTCGGGTTGACGAAGATGATGTAAGCCATGGTGATGAAGGTTGTCAGACCGGCAATCAGCTCGGTCTTCACCGTGGTGCCATGCAAGCTGAGTTTGAAGATGCGCTCCAGCACGCCTGTGCGTAAGGGCGGCGAGAGTTCCAGCGGCGATGCTTCGGATTTGCGGCTTTCCACAGCGAGTACTCCTCAAGAGTTTTATTGTTATTTCCAGGGCCGGACCCATGAGGGGTGGCAGCAGCCCTTTGAGGCATACGCGAATTTGTTGACCATGCGGTCAGGAACTCGCACGCAGTGGATTATGCTTTTGTGTACAAATAAAGCAAATATTGTTTTTGGTTTTGTTTACGAAAGGTCAGGCCATAGGGATATATCGCCTGTTCTGGCCTCTTCGGGAGCAAGCCCCCTCCCACAGTGGATCTCCAGTGGACCCGAATAATGGGTAACCCGCAGAACCCTGTGGGAGGGGGCTTGCTCCCGAAGAGGCCAGTCCAGTCAATCAAGATGTGACTGGGTGCTCCCAAGCGCCATATTCACCGCCAACCACCCATTCACCGCCGCCTCCCCAGCTTCAGCAAACACCCGTTCGAGCAACTTCACCTGCTCACGCCGCAACGCCTGCTCAAACTTCTCACCTTCAGCAGTCAGCTCCAGCAGGCGCTTACGCTTGTCAGTCTCGGACGCCACGCTCTGCACCAGATGCATTTCCTGCAGCTGGCGCAACGGCATGTTCAGCGCCTGCTTGCTCACCCCGAGCAATCCCAGCAATTCCTTCACACTCAAATTCGGATAACGCGCGATGAAAAACACAATCCGCTGATGCACCCGGGACAGGCCACGCCGCTCGAGCATTTCATCGGCCTTGGCGGTGAACGCCTGATAGCCGAAGAAAAACGCTTCCATCGCCTGTTGCTGGCTCGCGGGGTTTTTAAGGTCAAGCATGTTGACGTACTCGCTCAAGTTGTCGTAGTTTCAGTCAACCAGTTTGACTCATTTTTCCCAAGCCTCGCTACCGGTGACTCCCATGGCTTTTTCCGAACGTGTTTCGCGCCTTAAAAGTTCTCTGATCCGTGAAATCCTCGCCGCCGCCCAGCGCCCGGAGGTGATGTCGTTTGCCGGTGGCCTGCCGGCCGAAGCCATGCTGCCGAAAGTCGAATGGGCGGACATGCCGCTGTCCCTCGGCCAATACGGCATGAGCGAAGGCGAGCCGGCGCTGCGTGAAGCCTTGGCGGCGCAGGCGCGGGCGTTGGGGCTGGAGTGCACGGCGAGTCAGGTGCTGGTGGTCAGCGGTTCCCAACAGACCCTGGATCTGGCCGCCAAGTTGTACATCGACAAGGGCACCGAAATTCTTCTGGAGGCACCGACCTACCTGGCCGCGCTGCAGATCTTCCAGCTGTTCGGCGCCGATTGCCTGACCGTGCCGCAAGAGGCTGACGGCCCGACTCTGGCGCAACTGCGCAGTCGTCTTGAGCAGCACCGGCCTGCGTTCATATACCTGATCCCGACGTTCCAGAATCCATCCGCCGTGCGCTACAGCGAAGCCAAGCGCGCGGCCGTCGCCGCATTGCTGGATGAATTCGGCGTGACCCTGATCGAAGACGAGCCGTACCGCGAACTGACGTTCGACGGCGGCAGCGCCAAACCGATCGCCGGACGTCTGCAGAAAGCCAGTTGGATCTACACCGGCACCGTGTCGAAAACCTTGCTGCCGGGTTTGCGCGTCGGTTACCTGATCGCCAGCCCGGACCTGTTTCCGCATTTGCTCAAGCTCAAGCAATCGGCGGATCTGCACACCAACCGCATCGGCCAGTGGCAGGCGCTGCAATGGATCGGCAGTGAAAAATATCAGCAGCACCTGAGCAAACTGCGCGGTTTCTACCGGCAGCGCCGCGATGCTTTCCAGTCAGCGCTGGAAACGCACTTTGCCGATCTGGCGGACTGGAACATGCCGCAGGGCGGGCTGTTTTTCTGGCTGACGCTCAAGCAACCGCTGGATACGCGCACTTTGCTCAACGAGGCGCTGGCCAATGACGTGGCGTTCATGCCGGGCGAGCCGTTCTTTCCCGAACCGGATAAAAACCTCGGGTACCTGCGTTTGAATTTCAGTCACATCGACCCGGCGCGGCTGGACGAAGGGTTGAAGCGACTGGCGGCGGTGGTGCGTCAGGCGCAACTAGACAAGGCAGCCTGAAAAAAATAAACCGGCTCGAGGGCCGGTTTATTTTTGTCTGGGATTTATGGTGCCCTCAAGTGCCTCATCGCGAGCAGGCTCACTCCTACAGGAGAACGCATTCCAATTGTAGGAGTGAGCCTGCTCGCGATAGGGCCTTCAAATGCACCCAAAAAGACTCAGACCGCCGCGAAACGCTTATCCAGATAATCAATAATTACCTTGGACTCATACATCCAGGTCGTCTGCCCATTCTCTTCAATGCGCAGGCACGGCACCTTGATTTTGCCGCCCTGGTCCAGCAGCGTCTGGCGATCCTGTTCGTTGTTCTTCGCGTCCTTCAGTGCGACCGGCACATTCAGGCGACGCAGGGTGCGGCGGGTTTTCACGCAGAACGGGCAGGCGTGGAACTGATACAGGGTCAGACCTTTGGCGGCGGCGTTGACTTGCGCCTGTACCTCGGCGGGGCGCTGTTTCTTGCCCGGGCGGGTGATGAAGTCGATGAAGATGATCAGTTGGCCAAGGGCGACACGAAGCGCTTTTACGAACACGTTGAAAGCCTCACGGTGCAAAGAGAGAAGGGCGCGCAGCTTACCCGATTTTTCACGGGCGAAAAAAAACCGGCGATCAACGCCGGTTTTTTCTGCAGCCGATTACTTGATCAGGCTGAGGAACTCGCTGCGAGTCGCCGCGTTTTCGCGGAACTCACCGAGCATCACCGAAGTGATCATCGACGAATTCTGTTTCTCGACACCGCGCATCATCATGCACATGTGCTTGGCCTCGATCACCACGGCCACGCCCAGCGCACCGGTGACTTGCATCACTGCGTCGGCGATCTGGCGGCTGAGGTTTTCCTGGATCTGCAGGCGGCGGGCGTACATGTCGACGATCCGCGCGACCTTCGACAGGCCCAGCACCTTGCCGCTCGGGATGTACGCAACGTGCGCCTTGCCGATGAACGGCAGCAGGTGGTGTTCGCACAACGAGTACAGCTCGATGTCCTTGACCAGCACCATCTCGCTGTTGTCGGAGCTGAACAGGGCACCGTTGGTGACCTCTTCGAGCGTCTGTTCATAACCGCGGCAGAGGTACTGCATGGCTTTGGCGGCACGCTTTGGCGTGTCGAGCAGGCCCTCGCGGGACACGTCCTCGCCCAATTGGCCGAGAATCGCGGTGTAATTCTGTTCCAGGGACATGAAACTACCTGTGGGGATTTTCGCAAAGGGCAAGGGTACGGTGGCGGACACAACCCTGCAAGTTCGGTGTAACGCGATTATTCGTCGCGGCCTTCCATCATGGTGCGTTTGAGCATCACGTACACCGCGCCGGCACCGCCATGCCTGGCCTGGCACGAGCAGAAACCGAGCACTTGCGGATGCTGGCGCAGCCAGGTGTTGACGTGGCTTTTGATCATCGGCCGCTTGCCGTCCAGGCGCACGGCCTTGCCGTGGGTGACGCGCACGCAGCGGATTTCGAATTTGGTTGCTTCAGCGAGAAAGGCCCAGAGGGTCTCGCGGGCTTTTTCGACGGTCATCCCATGCAGGTCGAGGCTGCCTTCGAACGGGATCTGGCCGATCTTGAGCTTGCGCATCTGGCTTTCCTGCACCCCGTCGCGGGCCCACATCAACTCGTCTTCGGGGCCGACGTCGATCACGAACTGATCGGACAGGCCATCCACGGTGGTGGTGTCGGTGCGCACGGTGGCGGACTGGCGCAGCTTGGCGATCTGCGCGCGGTCAGCCTTCGGTTTGCCGGTGTCGGCGCGGTCGTGCTTGATCGGCTTGACGCCTTGGATAGCACTTTTGAACAGGGAAAAATCGTCGTCTTGCATGTCAGCCTCCGCGAAGGGCGGCCAGTTTACCCAAGTCGAAACAAAACGGCCCGGCAAAAAGCCAGGCCGTGGAGTCAGTCGTGTTTTTTCATCAGGTGCGGGGACATGTTCAGTTCCCGCGATTGCCTGGCGCGACGGCGGCATCGACGCCACAGGGCCACACCGAAATACAGGAACAGCAAGCCGACCGCGAGGATGATCGCCGAACCCGTCGGCGTGGCATTCAGGTCGCCGAGCGCCGGTGGGCGCCCTAGCAGGCTGGCGGCACCGGCCATCGCCAGCAGCACACCGAACGTCGCCAGAATGGCGGCGATCGCTGCGCCGAATCGAAAACGCCAGTTGCTTTGGCCTTTGGGCCGCAAGCGGCGTGCGTCAAATCCATCGGATAACTTCATTCCGACCTTCCTCAATGGGTATCGGCCCTTCGACCGGGAGTTGACCGGGTTGTTCCTGAGGCTAAGGCAATTGAAGCAAATGCGAGGCTTTTGCGGATGAGCGGCGCGGTGAGCCGCTCATCAGAGCAGATCAGATCAGATCTTGAGTCAGGGCGAGGGTGGCGAAGTTGTCGGCCATGATCGCCATTTCCGCTTCCTGCACCACGGCGGCACTGAGCACGCGGCCCTTGAATGGCAGGTCACGGGTGGCGCAGGCGTCTTCGACCAGGGTGCAACGGAAGCCCAGGTTCTTCGCCGCGCGCACGGTGGTGCTGACGCTGGAGTGGCTCATGAAGCCGCAGACGATCAGATCCAGCGAGCCGAGATTCTGCAAGCGGTCGAGCAGTTCGGTGCCGTGGAACGCACTCGGCAGCAGTTTGCCGATGATGGTTTCATCGCCCTGTGGCTCAAGGCCGGGGATGAACTCGCCGCGTTCGCCCTGCGGGTCGAACAGGCCACCGACGGTGCCGAGATGACGCACGTGCACGATCGGCCGACCGGCTGCACGGGCCGCGGCGACCAGTTGTTTGATGTTCGCGACGGCCGCGTCCATGCCGCTCAGGGCCAGCGGGCCACTGAGGTACTCTTTCTGGGCATCGATGATGACCACGGTGGCATGGCTCAGTGTGGCCGCTGCGTAACCGCGGCCGCTGAGTTGAAACATCGTTTTTGGAACGGACATTCGGGGCTCCTTGGGGTGGGGCTTTTGCGGCATTGTCCTCTGGCTGAGCGGTTCTGTGAACCGCTACCATCGTAGGCAGCGTCGTTATTGGCCTGCAGCCTTGTCAAGTTACACGTTCTGTTCAATAGCTGATGCAAAAAACAGAAAAGTCCTACTGTCAGCGGCGAATGTTTCCCGCGTCGTCGTGACGCGTTTTGGCTGCTAGAATCGCCAGTCGTTTTTTCTGGAGTTCTGCCCCGTGATCACTTCCCGACTTCGTACCCTGCGCGACCACATCCGTTGGGCCGTCAGCCGCTTCCATGGGGAGGATCTGTTTTTCGGCCATGGCACCGACAACGCCTGGGATGAAGCCCGGCAGCTGGTGCTCGGTGCCTTGCACCTGCCTTGGGAGATCGCCGACAGCTACCTCGACTGTGCGCTGGAAGACGACGAACTGGTCAACCTGCAACGCCTGCTCAAGCGCCGCATCGAAGAGCGCATTCCGACGGCTTACTTGCTGGGCGAGGCGTGGTTCTGCGGCATGTCGTTCATCGTCGATGAGCGTGTGCTGATCCCGCGTTCGCCGATTGGCGAGCTGATCGAAAACCGCTTCGCGCCGTGGATCGGCGACGAACCGGCACGCATCCTCGACTTGTGCACCGGCTCGGGCTGCATCGGGATCGCCTGCGCCTACGAGTTCCAGAACGCTGAAGTGGTGCTGGCGGATCTGTCGTTCGAAGCGCTGGAAGTGGCCAACCAGAACATCGAGCGCCATGGCGTCGATGAGCGCGTGTACACCGTGCAGGGCGATGGTTTCGATGGCTTGCCGGGGCAGCGTTTCGACCTGATCGTGTCGAACCCGCCGTATGTTGACGCAGAAGATTTCGCCGACATGCCGGACGAATACCAGCACGAACCGGAGCTGGGCCTGGCCTGCGGTGATGATGGTTTGAACCTGGTACGACGGATGCTCGCCGAAGCGGCGGATCACCTGACCGAGAAGGGTTTGTTGATCGTTGAAGTGGGCAACAGCCAGGTTCACGTCGAAGCGTTGTACCCGGAAGTCGACTTCGCCTGGCTCGATTTCGAGCGCGGCGGACATGGCGTGTTCATGTTGACCGCAGAACAGTGCCGCAATCATCAGGCTCTGTTCGCTTCCCGCGTTTAAGGGCGAAAAGCAAAGATCGCAGCCTGCGGCAGCTCCTACATTGACCCCTGTAGGAGCTGCCGCAGGCTGCGATCTTTTGATCTACCGGTGCGTGGCAATCCAGATCAACAACCCCGCCTGAAACACCGCAAACGCCACCAGGCAGGTAATGGTGAAACGCAAACCGGCGTCTTCACGTTTGAACTTGCTGACTTTGTCTTCCTGCTTCTTCAGCTTCACTTCCTGCTCGGCGAGGTTCTGCTCGGCCTGTTGCAGCATCTGCGCCGCTTCGAGAATCTCGACGATCTGCAGCTTCTCGCTGTTCCAGTCGCCCAGCAGGTCACCGACTTGCACCTCTTTGACGCTGCCCTTCAAATGCTGGGCGTCGGCGTAGACCACGTCAAAACCATGCACGCGCAAGAAGTGATCGCGACGCAGGCGGGTGTCTTCGTTCAGCGCGTCCTTGTTGTTCAGGTCCATGCCGTCGACGGTGTAGGTCGGCCAGCGTTTTTTCGCCCAGTTGATACCTTGCGCAGCCATGAAACGGCCGATCCCACGGTTCAGCGGTTCGATTTGCAAGCCACTGTCGGGGCCGAAATGCACACGTTTGCTGGTGTGATCGACCCACACATCGAGGTGGTTCTGTTCTTTGCGCACACGCTGGCTCGGCAGTTTGATCGCCATGCGCATCAGGCTGTGTTCTTTGCTGTTGCGCTCGGCATAGCCGAATTCGACAAAGCGCAATGGCCGGCCACCGGTGTTACGGTCAGTCTGCAGCGGGGCCAGACGGAGCATCTTGTGGTGCTCGACGCTGACGTCCGCCCATGGCAGCTCGACCGCTGGCGGTGCGTCTTTTTCAGCGGTGGTGTCGGGTGAAGTCTGGGTATCAGTCATAACGGCGAGATCCTGTCCAAGCTCTGCTTGTCGCCAGCCGGTACGCTGGCGACAAAGGCTTATCGGCCGTTTCTGCCAAGACTAGAGGGCAAACTACGGTTAACGGGTGCGAAGTCCGTCAATAAACTCAATGATCTTCGCGCCGAGTTCCGCAGCCAGCGGCAAATTCGGATCCTTGTACGAAGCCAGTTGCCGCTTCATATCGTTGTGGACGATGCGCATGACGTGGTTCATGCCGTCGATCACTGCCAGTTCGGCATCGGGTTTGGCGGCTTTCAGCGCCTGCGCATCGCCAACGCCGACCTGCATGTCGTTGCTGCCTTGGACGATCAGCGCCGGCATCTTCAATTGCGCGAAGGCTTTCGCCGGATCCTGACGGAACAGGGAAATCAGATACGGCTGCACGCTCGGGCGGAAGATCACCTGCAACGGTTGCGGCACATTGTCATCGGTGTGGCCGGCCTTGAGGCTGTCGAGCAGTTGATTACTGCGCAGCATCAGCGGCGGTGGCAGGCTGCGGGCCAGTTGCTCGCGGATCACCTGATCGACCGGGCGGGCGCTGCCGGACAGGGAAATCACCGCAGCCGCATCGACTTTCGGCGCGGCGAGGCTGGCGATCAATGCACCTTCACTGTGGCCCAGCAGGATCAATTTGCCGAAGCGTGGATCGGCCTTGAGCTTCTGCCCCCACGCCACCGCGTCTGCCGCATAGGCCTCCACCGACAAATTGCGCTCATCGGGCGTCGCAGCGAGGCTCGCTGCAACACCGCGTTTGTCGTAACGCACGCTGGCGATGTTGTGTTTGGCCAGCACCCAGGCCAGCCGCTTGAGGCTATCGTTGCGCCCGCCGTCGGGGTTGTTTCCGTCACGATCCGTAGGACCGGAGCCAGAAACAATCAGGACAACCGGCACCGGGTTGTCAGATTTCGGCAGCAGCAGCGAGCCGAAAAGCTCACCGGTGCCGGTATCCAAAGTGACCGGGCGTTGTAGGACCGTCGCTTGGGCAAAGCCCGTAATCAGGGTAAGACTCAAGATCAAAACTCGCAGCATCATCACGCCATCATTCGCCAAGGTGCCGGTTGGACTCGCCAGCACCACTAAGGTTCGAGGATGAACTACTCGGTTAGCCTGCGTATACTTGCGCGCATCACGAATTCGGGTTTGATTTCACGGAGCGTCCTGCATGTCCGGCAATACCTACGGCAAGTTGTTCACTGTCACCACCGCTGGCGAAAGCCATGGTCCGGCGTTGGTCGCCATTGTCGACGGCTGCCCGCCGGGCCTGGAGATCTCCCTCGAAGACCTGCAGCGCGACCTCGATCGCCGCAAGCCGGGCACCAGCCGCCACACCACCCAGCGTCAGGAAGCCGACGAAGTCGAAATCCTCTCCGGCGTGTTCGAAGGGCGCACCACCGGTTGCTCTATCGGCCTGCTGATCCGCAACACCGACCAGAAGTCCAAGGACTACTCGGCGATCAAGGATCTGTTCCGCCCGGCGCACGCCGACTACACCTACCACCACAAATACGGCGAGCGCGATTACCGTGGCGGCGGCCGCAGCTCGGCCCGCGAAACCGCAATGCGCGTGGCGGCAGGTGCGATTGCCAAAAAGTATCTGGCCAGCCAAGGCATCGTCATTCGCGGCTACATGAGCCAGCTCGGTCCGATCGAAATCCCGTTCAAGACCTGGGATTCGGTGGAAGAGAACGCTTTCTTCAGCCCGGATCCGGACAAGGTGCCGGAGCTGGAAGCCTACATGGACCAGTTGCGCCGCGACCAGGACTCGGTCGGAGCCAAGATCACCGTGGTTGCCGAAGGCGTGATGCCAGGCCTGGGCGAGCCGATTTTCGACCGCCTCGACGCTGAACTGGCGCATGCGCTGATGAGCATCAACGCGGTCAAGGGCGTGGAAATCGGCGCCGGTTTCGCCTGCGTTGCGCAGCGCGGCACCGAGCATCGCGATGAACTGACCCCGGAAGGTTTCCTCAGCAACAACGCCGGCGGCATCCTCGGCGGGATCTCGTCCGGTCAGCCGATCGTCGCGCACCTGGCGTTGAAGCCGACGTCGAGCATCACCACCCCGGGCCGTTCGATCGACATCCACGGCAACCCGGTGGACGTGATCACCAAGGGCCGTCACGACCCGTGCGTCGGCATCCGCGCCACGCCGATTGCCGAGGCGATGATGGCCATCGTGCTGATGGACCACCTGCTGCGTCACCGTGGGCAGAACGCCGACGTGCGCGTCAGCACCCCGGTGCTGGGTCAGCTTTGATGGTTGATCGCCAAGCCGTCGCGGTCTGACCGTGGCGGCGCTCCCGTACTGGCGGCTGTCCAGTTTCTATCTGTTCTATTTCGCCTTGCTCGGTTCGACAGCGCCGTTTTTGGCGCTGTACTTCGATCATCTCGGCTTCAGCCCTGCGCGCATCGGCGAACTGGTGGCGATCCCGATGCTGATGCGCTGCGTGGCGCCGAACATCTGGGGCTGGCTCGGCGACTACAGCGGCAAACGCCTGGCCATCGTGCGCTTCGGTGCGGTGTGCACGTTGCTGACGTTCTCACTGATTTTCGTCAGCAAGACCTACGCCTGGCTGGCGATGGTCATGGCGCTGCACGCGTTCTTTTGGCACGCGGTGCTGCCGCAATTCGAAGTCATCACCCTCGCGCACTTGCAGGGGCAAACCTCGCGCTACAGCCAGATTCGGCTGTGGGGCTCGATCGGTTTCATCATCACCGTGGTCGCGCTGGGCCGACTGTTCGAATGGCTCAGCCTCGATATCTACCCGGCAGCGCTGGTGCTGATCATGGCCGGCATCGTCCTCAGCAGCCTGTGGGTGCCGAATGCGCAGCCGCCGCAGGGCAACCGGCCGAGCGGGGAAGGCTTTCTCACGCAACTGCGCAGCCCGGGTGTGTTGGCGTTTTACGGCTGTGTTGCGCTGATGCAGATGAGCCACGGCCCGTATTACACGTTTCTGACTTTGCACCTTGAGCGACTTGGTTACAGCCGTGGCACGATCGGCATGCTCTGGGCCGTGGGTGTGGTCGCCGAAGTGCTGATGTTCATGGCCATGAGCCGGATTCTCGCGCGGTTTTCCTTGAGCCGGGTGCTGATGGCGAGTTTTCTGCTGGCGGCGCTGCGCTGGTTGCTGCTAGGTTCGTTCGCCGAATTCCTCTGGGTGCTGTTGTTCGCGCAGGTGCTGCACGCGGCGACCTTCGGCAGCTTTCATGCGGCTGCCATCGCCTTCGTGCAACGTAGCTTCGGGGCGCGTCAGCAAGGTCAGGGCCAGGCGCTGTACGCCGCGCTGGCCGGTACTGGCGGCGCGCTCGGCGCGTTGTATTCCGGTTACAGCTGGAATGCCCTCGGCGCCACATTGACCTTTAGTATTGCCAGTCTCGCGGCGCTCGCTGCTGCCGTTATCATTGCCACACGTATGCAAGAGGACAGGCCATGAGCCTTACGCGTGAACAACTCGCCCAGCAAATCGTCGACGCCGGGCGTTTTCTTTATGGTCGCGGCTGGTCGCCGGCCACCAGCAGCAATTACTCGACGCGCCTGTCGCCGAGCCAAGCGCTGCTGACCGTGTCGGGCAAGCACAAGGGCCAGTTAGGGCTGGATGACGTGCTCGCCACGGATTTGTCCGGCAACAGCCTCGAACCGGGCAAAAAGCCGTCCGCCGAAACCCTGCTGCACACCCAGCTCTATAGCTGGCGCGCGGAGATCGGTGCGGTGCTGCACACTCACTCGGTGAACGCCACGGTGCTGTCGCGCCTGACGCCCGAAGACTTCATCGAGTTCGAAGACTATGAACTGCAAAAAGCCTTCAGCGGCATCTCCACCCACGAATCCCGGGTGCGCGTGCCGATCTTCGACAACGATCAGGACATTGCGCGCCTCGCCGCCAAGGTGCAGCCTTGGCTCGACGCCCATCCCGATTGCGTCGGTTACCTGATTCGCGGCCACGGCCTCTACACCTGGGGTGCGCAGATGAGCGATGCCCTGCGGCAGATCGAGGCCTTCGAATTTCTGTTTGAATGCGAGTTGAAAACCCGCAGCGTCATGAACCGCCAAGGCTGACTTCAGCAGAAGCCGCCCATTTGCCTGATGAAATGCACTGCCCGACCGGTCTGCAAGAACCGGACGGCAAGGCCGATACCGAGGAATTGCCCATGAGCAGCCTGTCTGTCTATCACGTATCCAGCCCCGAGATTCCGAACAAGGTGCTGACCCATTTCGAAGACATCGCCTCGACGCTCGCCGAGCAAGGCGTGCGCTTCGACCGCTGGCAAGCCGCGGCGAAGATCCAGCCCGGTGCCAGCCAGGAAGAAGTGATCAGCGCCTATCAGGAGCAGATCGACAAACTGATGACCGAGCGCGGCTACATCACCGTCGATGTGATCAGCCTCAACAGCGATCACCCGCAGAAAGCCGAACTGCGCGCCAAGTTCCTCGAAGAACACCGCCATGGCGAAGACGAAGTGCGCTTTTTCGTCGCCGGTCGTGGCCTGTTCACCCTGCACATCGATGATTATGTTTACGCCGTGCTCTGCGAAAAGAACGATCTGATTTCGGTGCCGGCCGGTACCAAACACTGGTTCGACATGGGCGAGAACCCGCACTTCGTGGCGATTCGCCTGTTCAACAACCCGGAAGGCTGGGTCGCCAACTTCACCGGCGAAGACATCGCCGGGCGCTTCCCGCGTCTGGAGGACTGAGCCGATGTCGATCAAAGTCATCCTCACTGACATCGAAGGCACCACCAGCGCGGTGAGTTTCGTGTTCGACGTGCTGTTCCCTTACGCCGCCAAACACCTGCCGGACTTCGTGCGGCAGAATGCCGAGCGCGCCGATGTTGCCGAACAGATCGCCGCCGTGCGCCGCGACAGCAACGAGCCGCAGGCCGACGTTGAACGGGTGGTTGAAATCCTCCTGAGCTGGATCGCCGAAGACCGCAAGGCCACGCCGCTCAAGGCACTGCAAGGCATTGTCTGGGAGCAGGGCTATCAGGCCGGGCAGTTGAAAGGCCACGTCTACCCGGATGCCGTTGACGCGCTCAAGCGCTGGCATCAGGCCGGTTATCAACTGTTTGTCTATTCGTCGGGCTCGATCCAGGCGCAGAAACTGATCTTCGGCTGCTCCGAGGCGGGGGATCTGACACCGCTGTTCAGTGGGTATTTCGATACCACGTCTGGGCCAAAGCGCGAGGCGCAGTCTTACACCAATATTCAACAAGCGATTGGCGTCGAGCCGCAGGACATTCTGTTCCTGTCGGACATCGTCGAGGAACTGGATGCCGCGCAGGCTGCCGGTTTGCAGACGTGTGGCCTGGCCCGCGAGGGTGGCGAGCTGGAGGGGCATATTACTGTCGACAGCTTCACCGGCATCGAACCCGAAGCCTTCTAACCACCCTCAATCCAATGTGGGAGCGGGCTTGCTCGCGAAAGCGGTGTGTCAGTCAAAAATATTTGGCTGACACACCGCTTTCGCGAGCAAGCCCGCTCCCACACGGAGTTTTGCATCAGCCAAAAAAACAGGCCGGACAGTGAAAGCTGCCCGGCCTGTTTTTGTTTAAAGCTGTTTAAAGCTTCGAATCAATTACAGCGAGTGATACGTCGGCAGAGCAAAACGCTGCTGGCTTTGCAGCATCGCAATCTGCGGCAGTTCACTGGCTTCTTCCGCCAGGTCACGACGAATCGCGCTGATCGCCCACGAGAGTTGGTCGGCGTTGTGCATTTGCTGATACGTCAGGGCGCGTTTGAACACTTTGCCTTCACTGCTGCG
Source organism: Pseudomonas sp. JQ36 (assembly GCF_053851495.1). Taxonomy (NCBI): domain Bacteria; kingdom Pseudomonadati; phylum Pseudomonadota; class Gammaproteobacteria; order Pseudomonadales; family Pseudomonadaceae; genus Pseudomonas; species Pseudomonas sp. JQ36. The sequence goes on from NZ_CM132642.1 coordinate 646,704, forward strand.
CAAGGTCAGCAGGATCCCGCCATCGGGACGTGGCGCAGTGGTGACGTTGAAGTTGGAGAACAGCGAGGTAAATTTTTCTTGGATCAGGCTCATGTCTTTCAGCTCCGTATGCACTTGAATGGCAAGCATGCAGAGGAGGTTGCAGCGATTGTGCCAGCACGCGAAAAAATAAAAATGCTTATAAATCAATAAGTTAAAAATCGTGAAATTTGCAGGCGTCGTGCAAACTGCATGAATGGCCATCGTGCATCCTGCATTTTGCGGGATTCTCATGAGGTGAACGGAACCAAACGGCAAAGGCGCAATCACTGCCGCCAGGCGTGACAGGGCGGATACAAAACATTGCAAAAACCGCGTGTACAGGCCGCGAAGCGCTGACGTATTTTCGATCTCGACCTTGCCCACCACGCAGGTCATGCCCACAGCCCGAACAATAAAAAAACGGCCGACCAGGCCGACCGGGGAGCTGCCATGCGTCACGCGTCGAGCGACACGATTACCTGGGGCATGATGCTCCGCAAACTGCCGACCATCGCCAAAACCATTCCACGGGTGGTCAAGGGCATGAAAGTCGCCAATGTCACGGATCCGACCCAAACGTGTGGCCTCGGCTGGACCTTCGAGCAAGCAACCCTGCGTAACCCCGAGGGTCTGGCGATCCTGCAGGACAATGTCTTACTGACCTATACGCAGGTCAACCAGTGGGCCAATCGCATCGCCCACTATCTGAGCGCGCAGGGGATCGGCAAGGGCGATGTGGTCGCGGTGTTCATCGAAAACCGTCCCGAGCTGCTGGTGACCATTCTGGCGCTGGCCAAACTCGGCGCGGTCAGTGCGCTGCTCAATACCTCGCAGACCCGCGACACGCTGATCCACAGCGTGAACCTGGTGGCGCCGGTGGCGATTGTGCTTGGCGAGGAACTGCAGCCAGCGTTTGCCGCAATCCGCGAGCAAGTGTCGATCGCCGCGTCGCGCACCTGGTTCATCGCTGACCGTGACACCTATAGCCACCCGGGTATTGCGCCCGAGGGCTACATCAACCTGATCAGCGCCAGTGCCGACGCCTGCGCTGAAAACCCGCCCAGCAGCGGCGAAGTGTTCTTCAACGATCCGTGCTTTTACATCTACACGTCGGGTACCACCGGCCTGCCCAAGGCCGGGGTGTTCAAGCACGGCCGCTGGATGCGCAGCTCGGCCAGCTTCGGCATGATCGCGCTGAACATGAGCCCCGACGACGTCGTCTATTGCACCTTGCCGCTGTACCACGCCACCGGCCTATGCGTGTGCTGGGGCTCGGCGATCAACGGCGCCTCCGGGTTCGCGATCCGTCGCAAGTTCAGCGCCAGCCAGTTCTGGAATGACGTGCGCCGTTATCGCGCGACCACCATCGGCTATGTCGGCGAGCTGTGCCGTTATCTGGTCGATCAACCGGCCAGCGCCGACGACAGCCGTCACCCGGTGCGCAAGATGATCGGCAACGGCTTGCGTCCCGGCGCCTGGGCCGAATTCAAGACCCGGTTTGCCGTCGAGCACATCTGTGAGCTGTACGCGGCAAGCGACGGCAACATCGGCTTCAGCAACATTCTCAACTTCGACAACACCATCGGTTTCTCGCTGATGGCCTGGGAGCTGGTGGCGTACGACCACGACAGCGGTGAGCCGCTGCGCAGCGCCGATGGCTTCATGCGCAAGGTCGGCAAGGGCGAGCAGGGCTTGCTGCTGGCGCGGATCGACGATAAAGCCCCACTGGATGGCTATACCGATCCGCAGAAAACCGCCAGGGTGGTGCTGCACGACGTGTTCAGCAAGGGCGACCGCTTCTTCAACACCGGTGATCTGCTGCGCAATATCGGCTTCGGTCATGCGCAGTTCGTCGATCGCCTCGGCGATACTTATCGCTGGAAGGGCGAAAACGTCTCGACCACCGAAGTGGAAAACCTCTTGCTGCAACATCCGCTTATCTCCGAGGCAGTCGCCTACGGCGTGGAGGTGCGCAACACCAATGGCCGCGCCGGTATGGCAGCAATCACGCCCGCCGAGTCGCTGGCGACCCTGGATTTCGCTGAATTGCTAGCGTTCGTTCGTCAGCGCCTGCCGGCCTATGCGGTGCCGCTGTTCTTGCGGGTGAAGGTGAAAATGGAAACCACCGGAACGTTCAAATACCAGAAGACCCGGCTGAAAAACGAAGGCTTTGACCCCGGTCAGACGGGCGATGACCCGATCTACGCATGGCTGCCCGGCACCCAGACTTACGTGCAGGTGACGGACGAAATTCTGGCCGATATTCATCAAGGCAAACACCGCTATTGAGATTGGCTATGGCATGACTTGAGAAAAAGGGGGTGACAGCTATCGTCGCGCTCGGGAAACTGTCGGCTTTGCGAATAACCGAAAGTGGAGTTGCCCTATGTCTGACCAGAGCCGCCAGATGACCCCTGAAGAAGCTGCCGAATTCACCGAGCAGGTTTTCAACAAGGCGCGCGAGGGTGATGCCGAGATGCTCGATCGGTTGATCAGCGCCGGATTGCCGGTGAACCTGAAAAACAGCAAGGGCGACACGCTGCTGATGCTCGCCAGCTACTATGGCCACGTCGACGCCGTGCAGGTACTGCTCAAGCACAAGGCCGACCCGGAAATGCGTAACGGCAACGGCCAGAGCCCGATTGCCGGCGCCGCGTTCAAGGGCGATCTGGCGGTGGTCAAGGCGCTGGTGGAAGCGGGCGCCGAGATCGAAGGTTCGTCCTTCGACGGCCGCACCGCGTTGATGATGGCGGCGATGTTCAACCGTGTTGAAATCGTTGAATACCTGATCAGCAAGGGCGCCAACCCGCAAGCCAAGGATGCCAACGGCATCACCGCGCTGGACGCGGCCCGCACCATGGGCGCAGTCGATACCACGGCGCAGCTGGAAAAACTGCTGGCCTGAGGACTGTCGAGATTCTGTGGCGAGGGAGCTTGCTCCCGCTCCAGTGCGCAGCGCTGGTAAAAATGGTGAATTCACTGTTTGAGGGCCGCTTCGCGCCCCAGCGGGAGCAAGCTCCCTCGCCACAGATGTTCTTTGTGCAGCCTGAGGTTGCAATGCGCTATCCTCCGCGCCCTCAAATTCAAACCTTCCACAGGATCCGCCCTCATGAAAGCCGTACTCGTCGAACTCATCAGCAAAATCAGCTCCGGCTGCATGGGCGAGGACGAGATCCTGAACGTGGCCGACGAAGCGGCGCAGGCCTACGCCGATGCCGATGCCTTTCTGGCAGCCAACCCGGACATCAACTACGACGACAGCTTCCCGATTCCGCTGGGCGAGTGGGTGGTGGTCGGCAGCCTGCCGGAAACCGTGCTGTTTCAGGCTGACACCTACGTTGACCTGTTCGCGCAGATCGTCGCCTCGTTCGGCCCGGGCGTCGATTTCAACCTCAAGCCCAAGCAACTGGCCAAGACCGAAGCGCTGACCGCACTCAACCGCATTCAGGTGCAGATGAGCAGCCTGAACAAGGAAAACGGCGGTTACACGCTGATGAACTTCAGCCAGTTGCTCGACGATGAGCTGCAAGTGGTGCTGGTTTACGGCAACGACGTGCCGCGAGTGCTGGAACTGTGCGCCGAAGTCGGGATCGCGGCCGCGCCGTCGCTGGAAGCGCTGAAGGTCGCCGTTCACGTCTGAACGCAATAAAAGGGAACCCTGCGCGCGACCGTCTATCCTAAAAGTGCATGCCACTATTCTGGAGCGACACTATGGGTTCCACGTTCAACGGTCTGATCGGCCTGATCATTCTTGCCCTCGACATCTGGGCCATCATCAATGTGCTGAAAAGCGGCGCGACCACGGGGATGAAAATCGTCTGGGTGCTGTTGATCATCCTCCTGCCGGTACTGGGCCTGATCATCTGGGCGATTGCCGGGCCGCGGGGCAATGTGCGGATCTGACGCTTGCCCAAAAACACGCTGATCCCCCTGTGGGAGCGGGCTTGCTCGCGAAGGCGATTGTTCAGTCGAAACACAGGTTGAATGACACTCCGCTTTCGCGAGCAAGCCCGCTCCCACATTGGTCTTGCGTTACCTCCAGAGTGTGCTCTGTCGGAGGAAGGTTCGACCTGTCATCTTCGGCAACGTAGAATGCGCGCCTTTCCCGGGCAATCGTCCCCCACGATTGGCGCCCGCGCATTCATCGGAGCACTTGACCATGACCGTCACCAAAACCAGCGAGTACCTGGAAACCCTCTACGAAGGCTACGGCCAGCGTTTTCGCATGGAAAAACTGCTGCACGAAGTGCGCACCGAACACCAGCATCTGGTGATTTTCCAGAACCCGCGCATGGGCCGGGTGATGGCGCTGGACGGCGTGATCCAGACCACCGAAGCCGATGAATTCATCTACCACGAAATGCTCACTCACGTGCCGATCCTCGCTCACGGCACCGCCAAGCGCGTGCTGATCATCGGCGGTGGCGACGGCGGCATGCTGCGCGAAGTGACCAAGCACGCCGGCGTCGAGCACATCACCATGGTCGAGATCGACGGCACCGTGGTCGACATGTGCAAGGAATTCCTGCCGAACCACTCCAAGGGCGCCTACGACGATCCACGGCTGAACCTGGTGATCGACGACGGCATGCGTTTCGTCGCCACCACCACGGAAAAATTCGACGTGATCATCTCTGACTCCACCGATCCGATCGGCCCGGGCGAAGTGCTGTTCTCGGAGAACTTCTATCAGGCCTGCCACCGTTGCCTGAACGAAGGCGGGATCCTCGTGACCCAGAACGGCACGCCGTTCATGCAGATCGATGAAGTCAAAACCACCGCTGGTCGCCTGCGCAGCCTGTTCCCGGACTGGCACTTCTATCAGGCAGCGGTGCCGACCTACATCGGCGGTTCGATGACCTTCGCCTGGGGCTCGACCAACCCGGCCTACCGCAAGCTGAGCCGTGAAACCCTGCAACAGCGCTTCATCGGCAGCGGCATCGTCACCCGCTACTACAACCCGGAAATCCACATCGGCGCATTTGCACTGCCGCAGTACGTGTTGCAGGCGATCAACAAGCCAAGCAACGACTAAAAGAACGCTGCAAAACCCCTGTAGGAGCTGCCGCAGGCTGCGATCATTTGATCTTGCTTTTTAAACAATCAAAGTCAAAAGATCGCAGCCTGCGGCAGCTCCTACAGTGGATATATTTTTTTTCATGTTCGTCCGCTGCAATCCTTTTGAACGATCAATCTCGCCAAAAGTCGAGATAGTAGTAAGCCCATTTGCGGGTTTGATCGAGGAGGCACCGATGCAAAAGTGGAAAGTCACTTTCGTGGATGATCATGGTGAAATCGTTGATGAGATCTTCGAACGTGAGGAATGCCCGTCCGATGATGAAGCTGCACGGCTGATCAAGGAGCGGCTTCTTCCGGTCGCCGCCCAACTGGATCTGAACGATCTGGAAGGACGCACCGCCGATGCCGGGGTGAAAAACCTCAAGACCCAGAACGGCATCGAAATCCGCAGCATCACACTTGTCTGAACACTTCCTGTCATCTTGTAAACCAGGCCTTGGCAGCAGCTCTATCTTGGGGCTACTCTGCAAGCGAGATCAGCGAACGAATCGCTAAGGTCTGGTCTTGTCAGCTACATGCTTGTTTCCCGCCGGCAACCTGTTTGCCGATGTACTTTTGGCCTGTAAGGCCCGGGGCGGGAATACGGAAAGTCTATCCATCTATCCGAGGGGGACGATTCATGAGCACAGCCTATCAAGAAGACATCAGCAGCAATGTTCTGCGCCGCATGAAAGAAGGCGGTTTCGACTTTTCCCGATTCCATCCCATCGAGTTCTACGCCATTTTCCCGGACGAGGAGCGGGCGCGCAGGGCGGCAGGCAAATTTCGTGGTGAATCCATCAATGCCCAGGTCAGCGCGCGCGACGATGGCGCCTGGTCGCTGGAATTGAGCAAAGTGATGTACGCGACCTATGACGACATTGGCGATTTCGAGCAGGGTTTCTCTGCCGTGGTCGAGCCGCTGGGCGGCATCATCGAGGGCTGGGGCGTCAAGCAGGAGGTGCGTAACCGCCATCGTCTGAATTGATCTCTGGTTTCAGGTATTGAGCAACGGCTGACCTTCGGGTTGGCCGTTGTCGTTTCAAAGAGCAAAAGATCGCAGCCTCCGGCAGCTCCTACACCAATCACCTGTAGGAGCTGCCGAAGGCTGCGATCTTTTGCTTTTGCTTTCAAAACATTTCAGAAAGGCAAAAAAAAGCCACCGGAGAGGGTGGCTAAAAGGGAAGTCCGATAAGGAGCGGAAACCGGTCAGGGTTAAGGCCTGCGGGGACTGCGCGGGCAGTCCGGATCAGTGGAGCTGAAACCTTCACCGGGGGAAGTTTTCAGCGGATGCGCCGATTATCCGCAGCTCCGTGCGAGCGGTGAAATCAACTCTGACTATGCTGGTGATAGGCGATGCAATGCGTCGCAATGAAGCGGGGGCAATCCGGTTGGGGCAATTGCCGCACAGGAATGGTGCGGTGCTGCTGGCGTGATTATCCAACCGATTGAAATCAAAGCGTTTATGCCGATGGCACGGGCCTTGCGAAGGCCTGTAGGTCCGGGTGACAAGGAGTACGGCATGATCCGCACCTATTTTGATGAAATGTACGATGCCGGCGGCCAGGTCCGCCCGCATTACCGGGAGTTCGCCCGCTGGCTGGCCGACACGCCTGACGAGTTGCTGGCACAACGGCGACGCGAGGCCGATCTGCTGTTCCACCGGGCCGGGATCACTTTCACACTCTATGGCGACGAGCAGGGTACCGAGCGCCTGATTCCGTTCGACACCATTCCGCGCAGCATTCCAGCCAGCGAGTGGCGGATCGTCGAGCGCGGCTGCATCCAGCGGGTCAAGGCGTTGAACATGTTCCTCGCCGACCTTTATCACGAGCAGCGCATCATCAAGGCCGGGATCATCCCCGCCGAACAGGTGCTGGCCAACGAGCAGTACCAGTTGGCGATGCAGGGCCTGGATCTGCACCGCGACATCTACTCGCACATTTCCGGCGTCGATCTGGTGCGCGACGGCGACGGCACCTACTACGTGCTCGAAGACAACCTGCGTACCCCGAGCGGCGTCAGTTACATGCTCGAAGACCGCAAAATGATGATGCGCCTGTTCCCGGAGCTGTTCGCCGCCCAGCGCATCGCGCCCATCGACCACTACCCGAATCTGTTGCTCGACACCCTGAAAAGCTCCAGCCCGATCGACGACCCGAGTGTGGTGGTGCTGACGCCGGGGCGCTTCAACAGTGCATTCTTCGAACACGCGTTCCTCGCACGGGAAATGGGCGTTGAACTGGTGGAGGGCGCCGACCTGTTCGTGCGTGACGACAAGGTCTTCATGCGCACCACCGATGGCCCGAAAGCGGTGGACGTGATCTACCGTCGGCTCGACGACGCGTTCCTCGATCCGTTGGCATTCAACCCCGACTCGATGCTCGGTGTACCGGGGCTGCTGTCGTCCTACCGTTCCGGCAACGTGGTGCTGGCCAATGCCATCGGCACCGGCGTGGCGGATGACAAGTCGGTGTACCCGTTTGTCACCGAGATGATCCGTTTCTACCTCGACGAAGAACCGATCCTGAAGAACGTGCCGACCTGGCAGTGCCGCAACCCCTCGGAACTTTCCCATGTACTGGCCAATCTTCCGGATCTGGTGGTCAAGGAGACCCAGGGCTCCGGCGGTTACGGAATGCTGGTGGGGCCGGCGTCAACCACGGCGCAGATTGATGCGTTCCGTGAGCGGATCAAGGCCAAGCCCCACGCTTACATTGCGCAGCCGACGCTGTCGCTGTCGACCTGTCCGACCTTTGTCGAAAACGGCATTGCGCCGCGCCATATCGACCTGCGTCCGTTTGTACTGTCTGGCCGCGAAACCCGGGTCGTGCCCGGCGGTTTGACCCGTGTCGCCCTGCGTGAAGGCTCCCTGGTGGTGAATTCCTCCCAGGGCGGCGGAACCAAGGACACCTGGGTGGTCGAGGATTGAAGGAAGCTTGCCATGTTAAGTAGAACTGCCTCGGATCTGTACTGGATGTCGCGTTACCTGGAGCGGGCGGAAAACCTCGCACGGATGCTCGATATAAGCTATTCGCTGTCGCTGATGCCGCAGGACGGTCGCGGCGACGGTTTGCACGAACTGGCCATGCCGCTGTTGATCACTGGCACCCTCGATGATTATCTGGAGCGTCACGGCGAACTGCATGCCGAACGCCTGCTGCACTTCTTCGCCCTCGACGCAGCCAACCCGGCGAGCATCTACAGCTGCCTCGGCGCCGCGCGAGCCAGTGCGCATGCGGTACGCGGGCGCATCACTGCGGACATGTGGGAGAACATCAACGCCACCTGGCTGGAGATTCGCGGCATTGCCGAACAGGGCCTGAGCCGTTACGGCATGAGCCGTTTCTGCGAGTGGATCAAGGAGCGCTCGCACCTGTTCCGTGGCGCGTCCTACGGCACCATCATGCGCAACGATGCGTTCCGTTTCATTCGTCTGGGCACGTTCATCGAGCGTGCGGATAACACGTTGCGCCTGCTCGATGCGCGCTATGAAATGGCCGGCGATCAGGCCGAAGCGGTCAGTGACGGCACCGCCCACGCCTATTACCAGTGGAGTGCGCTGCTGCGGGCACTGTCGTCGTTCGAGGCCTACACCGAGATCTACCGCGACGCCCCCGGCGCCCGGCATGTCGCCGAACTGCTGCTGTTGCGTGCCGATGTACCGCGCTCGCTGCGCGCCTGCACCGAGGAAATCGACCAGATCCTCGCCCAGTTGCCCGGCGCCAATGGCCGTCCGGCGCAGCGCTTGGCTGCCGAGATGGACGCACGCCTGCGCTACACCGGTATCAACGAAATCCTCGCCGAAGGCCTGCATGCCTGGCTCACCGAATTCATCCCGCTGGTGCGCCAGTTGGGCAACGCGATTCACAGTTCATACCTGGAGGCTGCATGAGACTTTCCATAAGCCACGAGACCACCTATCACTACGAAGATCAGGTGCGGGCGAGCATCCAGTATTTGCGCCTGACCCCGCACGACAGCGAGCGTCAGCACGTGTTGAGCTGGCAACTCGACCTGCCGCGTCCGGTGCGCGCCCAGCTCGATCCGTTCGGCAACATTCTGCATGTGCTGACCATGGATGAGCCGCACGAAGCGATCATCATCGGCGCCCGTGGCCAGGTCGATATCGACGAATTGCGCGAGGCCGAGCATGAGAGCCAGTCGGCGCTGCCGTTTCTGCGTTTCACCCGGCTGACCGAGGCGGACGAAGCACTACGGGCGTTTGCCGAGAGATCCTGCAAGCAGCGGCGCGATCGCACTGCGCTGATCGACCTGATGCACGGTTTGAACCAGCACATCAGCTACACGCCGGGTTCGACCGAAGTCGACACCAGTGCTGCCGAAGCCTTCGCCGGGCGCGCCGGGGTTTGCCAGGATCACACCCATGCCTTTCTCGCCTGTGCACGCAGCCTGGGTATTCCGTCGCGTTATGTGTCGGGCTATCTGTACAGCGAGGACGCCGAGCACCTGGCCAGTCATGCCTGGGCCGAAGCGTGGCTGGATGACGCCTGGTACAGCTTTGACGTGACCAACCAATTGGCCCGGCCTGAGCGCCATCTGAAACTGGCGGTGGGCCTGGATTATCTGGACGCCTGCCCGGTGCGCGGCATGCGCCGCGGCGGTGGTTGTGAGCAGATGCATGCGAAGGTGTTCGTGTCGCCGACGCCGGTTATCTCCGTGCAACAACAATAACGGGTTCACACGTAACCCTTGTAGGAGTGAGCCTGCTCGCGATAGCGGTCGTCAGTTTAAGGATCAGTGACTGACACTCCGCTATCGCGAGCAGGCTCACTCCTACAGGATAATGTCGTCAGGGCTTCACCTTGCGCCCAGCCATGTGCTGCAAATAGCCGATCAACAATTGCAAATCCCCCTCCGGCAACACATCCGCGGAAAACCCCGGCATTTTCGCCTGCGGCCATTGGCGCAAACTCTGCGGATCGCGAATGTAGCGCTTGAGGAAGTCCGCGCCGAAATACTCGGTCGGGTTGTACGGAATATTCAGATCCGGCCCGAACTGCGCATCCCCCGCACCGTTCAACCGGTGGCAGGCCAGGCAGTTTTTCTGAAACAGCGCAAAACCCTGATTCACCGGGTCATCCGCTTTCAGCCTGGGATCCGGTAACAGCGCAGGGAAGCGCTCGGCCACCGGCGCCATGCGCTTGATGCTCGCCACTTCGAATGGCCATTGCTCCGGGCTGATGTTGCCGGCCTGCGGGTCAGTCCACACCAGATAGAACGGCCCGGCGCTGTGTTTGCCTTCGGACAGCGGCGGCCACGGTTGCGTCGGATCCTCGATCGCCAGCCACGCCCGTGCGCCGTTGGTATTGAGCAGCGGTGCAGCGCTCAGTTCGGCGGCAAACCCGTCCAGCGCCACTGCTTGCAGGTGATCGTCCGGTTTGATCCCGGTGAGCAGCGCCGCCACGGGTACGGCGCGATAAGTCATGTCCTTCTTGTAGGAGACATCGTTCTTGATGGTGAGGGTTTGTACCTGAGGATGCTTGAGCAATTCCTCGGTCTGCCAGGTGCGACTGGTTGCGCCCAACTGCAGCTCCAGCTGTGCGGCAGACAAGGGCATGCTCAGCAGCAAAGCCCCGAACACAATGAGCGTTTTCAAATGATCGCCGTCCATGTCGTGGAAGTGCGCAAAGGTTGGCACAGCCACGCTGGCCCGGGTAGCGGGCCAGTCATATTTTTGCTGGCGATAGCGTGCGCCTGGCCGTTGAGTCAGCCGATGACCTTGGTCAGATTCGGCAAAATCAGCAACAGCGTGGTGGCGAAAAGAATGAGCCCGGCTTGACGAACTTTCGGTTGTTTGAACATGGCTTGACCGCCTTTATTGTTATTTCCTGATGTCTGCCTGCATATCCATGACGGCAAACGCTGCACTTCCTGTTGAAGAACGTCGGCCCCGGCAAAACCCGACGACCCTGACGTACATGTACTACCTTAGAGCCCGCGTCACGCGCGACTTAGATCCATTTCGTATGTATTTGCTGCTGATAGCGATAAAAAAGGCATGAGGCGAATTGCCAGCTTCTTCGCCGCCCGCTTGCTAGACAACTCGCTGACCTGAACCGGTTCACCTGCGGGTGAATGACCGTCCGTCTGAGCGTGCGCGTCAACGTCATTGAGCGCTGTGGTCATTGAATCCTCGACGGCGCGGGACAACAGTGACACCACGAATTTCACTCACCGCACAGGTTCGAGGCCGTCATGACCCAAGCTTTGATTTTCGATGCGTTACGCACGCCCCGCGGCAAAGGCAAAGCCGATGGCGCGCTGCACAGCGTCAAACCGGTGAATCTGGTCGCGGGGTTGTTGACCGCACTGCAGAGCCGCACCGCGCTGGACACCAGTCAGGTTGATGACGTGGTGCTCGGCTGCGTCACGCCGATCGGCGATCAAGGTTCCGACATCGCCAAGACCGCGGTGCAGGTGGCGGATTGGGACGTCAGCGTGGCCGGCGTGCAGATCAACCGCTTCTGCGCCTCGGGTCTGGAAGCGGTCAACCTCGGCGCGATGAAGGTGCGCTCGGGCTTCGAGGATCTGGTAGTAGTCGGTGGCGTCGAGTCGATGTCGCGGGTGCCGATGGGCAGCGACGGCGGTGCCTGGGCGCTGGATCCGCAGACCAACCTGCACAGCCATTTCACCCCGCAGGGCGTTGGTGCGGATCTGATCGCCACCCTGGAAGGTTTCAGCCGTGAGGACGTCGATGCCTACGCGTTGCACTCGCAGCAAAAAGCCGCACGGGCGCGGGCTGACGGCTCGTTCAACAAATCGCTGGTGCCGGTGCAGGATCAGAACGGCATCATCCTGCTCGATCACGATGAGTTCATTCGCGCCGGATCGACGATGGAAGGCCTCGGGAAACTCAAGCCAAGTTTCGAAATGATCGGCCAGATGGGCTTCGACGCCACCGCGCTGCGGGTTTACAGCCACGTCGAGCGGATCAACCACGTGCATACGCCGGGCAACAGCTCCGGGATCGTTGACGGTGCGGCGCTGATGTTGATCGGCTCCGAAGCCAAGGGTCGTGCACTGGGCCTGCAACCGCGGGCGCGCATCGTCGCCACGGCGGTCACCAGTACTGACCCGACCATCATGCTCACCGGCCCGGCACCGGCCACCCGCAAGGCTTTGGCCAAGGCGGGCTTGCGCGTGGAAGACATCGATCTGTTCGAGGTCAACGAGGCGTTTGCCTCGGTGGTGCTCAAGTTCATCAAGGACATGGCGGTGGACCCGGACAAGGTCAACGTCAACGGCGGCTCCATCGCCATGGGCCACCCGCTGGGTGCCACCGGTTGCGCGATCCTCGGCACTTTGCTCGATGAACTGGAAGCCCGGCGCCTGCGCTACGGCCTGGCGACGCTGTGTGTCGGCGGCGGCATGGGCATTGCCACCATCATCGAACGCCTCTGAGCCCCGACTTCAAGGAAACCTTGTTATGAGCGAAGCCATTCGTTACGAAAAAGGCCAGGACGCCATCGTCGTGCTGACCATCGACATGCCGGGCCAGAGCGCTAACACCATGAACGCCGTGTACCGCCAGGCCATGGGCGCCTGCGTTGCGCGGCTGGTGGCGGAAAAAGACAGCATCGCCGGGGTGATCATCACCTCGGCGAAGAAAACCTTCTTTGCCGGCGGCGACCTCAATGAGCTGATCAAGGTCGGCAAACCCGAGGCCAAAGCGTTCTATGACATGGTGCTGAGCCTCAAGGGGCAATTGCGCACCCTGGAAACCCTCGGCAAACCGGTGGTCGCGGCGATCAACGGCGCCGCGCTCGGCGGTGGCTGGGAAATCTGTCTGGCTTGCCATCACCGAGTAGCGCTGGACGATGCGGCGGTGCAACTCGGTCTGCCGGAAGTGACCCTCGGTCTGTTGCCGGGCGGTGGCGGGGTGGTGCGCATGGTGCGCATGCTCGGCATCGAAAAAGCCTTGCCGTACCTGCTCGAAGGCAAGAAGGTGCGCCCACAGCAGGCGTTGCAGGCTGGTCTGATTGATGAACTGGCGGCGGATCATAACGAGTTGCTGGCCAAGGCGCGCGCCTGGATTGTCGCCAACCCGAACGCGGTGCAGCGTTGGGACGTGAAGGGATATCAGATCCCCGGCGGCACACCGTCGAATCCGAAAGTCGCGCAGATGCTGGCGATTGCGCCGTCGATCCTGCGCAGCAAGACTCAAGGCACGCTGCCGGCGCCGGAGAAAATCCTCTGTGCGGCGGTGGAAGGCGCGCAGGTTGATTTCGACACCGCGCACCTGATCGAAACCCGTTACTTCACCGAACTGACCACCGGGCAGATCTCGAAAAACCTGATCGGCACCTTCTGGTTCCAGCTCAACGAGATCAACGCCGGTGGCTCGCGCCCGCAAGGGTTTGCGCCATATGTCACGCGCAAGGTCGGCGTGCTGGGCGCGGGGATGATGGGGGCCGGGATTGCCTTCGTCAGTGCCTCGGCCGGTATCGACGTGGTGCTCAAGGACATCAACCTGGCGGCGGCCGAGAAGGGCAAGGCGCATTCGGCGGCGCTGCTGGACAAGAAAGTCGCCCGTGGCCAGATGACCGCTGAAAAACGCGAGGCGGTGCTGGCGCGAATCCAGACCAGCGAAAGCGATGCTGATCTGGCGGGTTGCGACCTGATCATCGAGGCGGTGTTCGAGGATCGCGAACTCAAAGCCAAGGTCTCATCGGCAGCGCAAAAGATTGTCGGTTCTGACGCGGTGATTGCCTCCAACACTTCAACGTTGCCGATCACCGGGCTGGCGACCGCAGTACCCGATCAGAGCAAATTCATCGGCCTGCATTTCTTCAGCCCGGTGGACAAAATGCCGCTGGTGGAAATCATCAAAGGTGCGCAAACCAGTGCTGAAACCCTGGCGCGGGGTTTCGACTTCGTCCTGCAAATCAAGAAAACCCCGATCGTGGTCAACGACAGTCGCGGCTTCTTTACCTCGCGGGTGTTTGGCACCTTCACCAATGAAGGCATCGCCATGCTCGGCGAGGGCGTGAGCGCGCCGATGATCGAGACCGAAGCGCGCAAGGCCGGGATGCCGGTCGGGCCGCTGGCGATCTCCGACGAAGTTTCCCTCAGCCTGATGAGCCATATCCGTCAGCAAACGGCCAAAGACCTGCAAGCGGAAGGGAAACCGCTGACAGATCATCCGGCATTCGCTGTGATTGACTTGCTGCTCAACGAATACAAGCGTCCGGGCAAAGCCGCCGGCGGTGGTTTTTACGATTACCCGGCCGGCGCTCAGAAGCATCTGTGGCCCGAATTGAAGACCTGTTTCGAGAAGGCCGACGGGCAGATTTCGCCGAAGGATGTGCGTGACCGGCTGTTGTTCGTCCAGGCCCTGGAAACCGTGCGCTGCGTGGAGGAGGGCGTGCTCACCTCAACGGCGGATGCCAACGTCGGCTCGATCTTCGGCATCGGCTTTGCGCCGTGGACCGGTGGTGCGTTGCAGTTCATCAATCAGTACGGGGTGCAGGACTTCGTTGCACGCGCGCAGTATCTGGCCGAGCAGTACGGAGAGCGCTTTGCGCCACCGGCGCTGCTGCTGGAAAAAGCCGCGCAAGGCGAGCTGTTTTAAGTGATCGGCTGAACGCTGCGGGGCTTGCCTTGCCGGGGTGTTTCAAGGCAGGCTCTGGGGTGTTCATTATTCCCATCACGTGTCAGGTATTTTTTATGTCGCTACGCATCTGCATTCTGGAAACCGACATCCTGCGTCCGGAACTGGTCGATCAATATCAGGGTTACGGGCAGATGTTTCAGCGCCTGTTCTCGCAACAACCGATTGCCGCCGAGTTCACCGTGTACAACGTGATGCAGGGCGAATACCCAAGCGACGACCTGACCTTCGATGCGTACCTGATCACCGGCAGCAAGGCCGATTCGTTTGGCACCGACCCGTGGATCCAGACCCTCAAGCAATACCTGCTGACCCGCTACGAGCGTGGCGACAAGCTGCTCGGCGTGTGCTTCGGCCATCAATTGCTGGCGCTGCTGCTGGGTGGCAAGAGCGAGCGCGCCAGTCAGGGCTGGGGCGTCGGCACCCACAACTACAAACTGGCGGCCAAGGCGCCGTGGATGAGCCCGGTGCGGGAAGAGCTGACGCTGCTGATCAGCCACCAGGATCAGGTCACCGCACTGCCGGAAAACGCTACGGTCATTGCCTCCAGCGATTTCTGCCCGTTTGCCGCGTATCACATCAACGATCAGGTGCTGTGCTTCCAGGGCCACCCTGAATTCATTCACGACTATTCGCGGGCGCTGCTGGATCTGCGCCAGGACGCGCTGGGTTCGCAGATCTACTCGAAAGGCGTGGCCAGCCTGGAGCAGGAGCACCATGGCACCACGGTGGCAGAGTGGATGATGCGGTTTGTGGCGCATAAGCCAGAAGCTGCTTAACAGCAGATCAAAAGATCGTCCGAACGCGGCCCGAACCTGCGGCAGCTCCTACAGGGAATGGCATTTGTAGGAGCTGCCGCAGGCTGCGATCTTTTGCTTTTGCTTCCCTACAACCACCCCGACTTCTTGAAGCTCGCCCACAAACTCACACACCCCACCGTGATAAACCCCAGTACAGCGAAATAGCCGTAGTGCCAGCTCAGCTCCGGCATGTTCTGGAAGTTCATCCCGTAAATCCCCGCCACCGCCGTCGGGAACGCCAGAATCGCTGCCCACGCAGCAAACTTGCGCTGCACCACGCTCTGCCGTGACGCCTCCAGCAACACGCCGACCTCGATGGTCTGGCTGGCGATGTCGGCCAATGTGGTCAAGTCTTCCATCTGCCGCGTGACGTGAATCTGCACATCGCGGAAGTACGGGCGCATGTTCTTGTCGATGAACGGGAAACTCAGCTTCTGCAGTTCCTCGCCAATCTCCACCATCGGCGCTGCATAGCGGCGCAGGCGCAACACATCGCGACGCAGGCCGTGGAGTTTCTGGATGTCATGCTCGTTCAACGCACTGCACAGCACGTTGCGCTCCAGCTCATCGATCTCGGCGTGGATCGCTTCGCCCACCGGCTGGTAGTTTTCGATGACGAAATCCAGGATTGCATAGAGTACGAAATCTTCCCCGTGCTCCAGCAGCAGCGGACGCGCCTCACAGCGTTGGCGGACATGTGCGTAGGACGCCGAGTGACCGTTGCGAGCGGTGATGATGTAGCCCTTGCCGGCGAAGATATGCGTTTCGATGAACTGCAAAATCCCGTGTTCACGGATCGGCGAGTAGATGACGATAAACAAAGCGTCGCCAAAGGTTTCCAGCTTCGGCCGACTGTGTTTTTCCAGGGCGTCTTCGATGGCCAGTTCGTGCAGATTGAACTGGCGTTGCAGGTTGGACAGCTCCTGAGCGTCCGGTTCTTCCAGACCGATCCAGACAAAGTGCCCGGTTTTCGCGGCCCAGGCGGCGCCCTCATCGAGGGTAATATTGGTGACTTTCTTACCGGCGCTGTAAACCGCAGCAGCAACAACTCGACCCATGGTGGTGGTTCACTTCTTCTTGGCAGATGGCAGGGAATACAAGGCTTCAGCTTAGCCGTGTCGCTGCTTGAGAGTCAGTGAAATCTGCACAGTTCACCCGGCAAAAGAAAACCCGCACAAGGCGGGTTTGTTTTTCACGCAGCTTGCAGCTGCTGATCCATCGCGGCGATGCATTCGCGCATCTGTTCGCGGCACTGGGACATGAGCATGGGCATGTCATCCATGGTCAACCCGGCTGTAGGAATCGCCGGCAGCGAGCGTATGAGAATTTTCCCGCTGCGCCAGCGGTTCAGGCGCATGTGCTTGATGTAGCTGCTGACGCACACCGGCACGATCGGCACGCCAGCGGCGATCGCCATCTGGAACGCGCCTTTCTTGAACGGCAGCAGTTCTTCACCGAGGTTGCGCGTACCTTCCGGGAATACCCAGATCGAGGTGTCTTTGTGTTGCAAGGTGTGGGTGGTGGTGAGCATCGACTTGCGCGCCTTGTGCGCGTTGCCACGATCAATCAGCACGTTGCCTGCCAGCCAGAACAGTTGGCCGAACAGCGGCACCCATTTCAGGCTTTTCTTGCCGATGCACACGGTACGCCGGGGCACCACGTTGCCGAACACGAACAGGTCGTAATTGGACTGATGGTTGGCAACGATCACGCAGCTCTCAGGCTTGTGCATCAACGGGCCAACGTCGGCTTTTACCCGCAAGCGCAGAATGCACATCGCCGGAAGCGCGTAGAGGCGGGCGCACAGTCGGCTGTTGTCCGGATTGAACGGACGGCACAGGCCGAGGATCACCCCCAACACGCCGGCCAGAATAAAGTGCAGGCCCATCAATAACATACGAAACACAAACAGCATTTTCAGGCCCCACCGGGACAAAAGGTGGCGCAGTGTACGGATGTGCACTGTTTTCGGCAATTGCTGCTATAGAGTCCGGAGATAGGCGATGTTTAAGCGCATGTTTCCGAGTTGATTGTCAGACCCGTCCTAGAGCAGTCGATGCCCGATCAACCGAACACCCAAGAAAAAGCCCGACACGACGGTCGGGCTTTTTTTCGGCTCGGGAAGCGCGGGCTTAGCCCAGATGCTCCTGATCCTGGATGATCGCGTTGTCGAGGGCTTCGAGCAGTGCCTTGCGCACTTTGAGCTTGGTGTTCTTGTGCGCATTCATGTTGATTTTCTTCAACTGACGCGCCGCTGCCAGGGCTGCGCCTTGCAGCTCTTCGGCCGCCACCACCTTGTCGAGAAAACCGGCATCCACCGCGCTTTTCGGATCAAACATCTCGCCGTTGATCACCGAACGGTGGAACGCCGAGCGACGTAGACGATCACGCGCCAGCTCGATGCCGGCGTGGTGCATGGTCATGCCGATCTGCACTTCGTTCAGACCGATGCTGAACGGGCCGTCGACACCAATGCGGTAGTCGGCGGACAACAGCAGGAACGCGCCTTTGGCCACGGCGTGACCAGGGCAGGCAACGATCACCGGGAACGGATGAGAGAGCAGGCGACGGGCCAGGGTCGAACCCGCGGTCACCAAAGCCACGGCTTCTTTAGGGCCAGAGGTCATCACCTTCAAGTCGTAGCCGCCAGACAGAATCCCCGGCTGACCGGTGATGATCACGATGGCACGATCAGTCACCGCCCGATCCAGCGCCGCGTTGAACGCCGCAATCACGTCCGGGGAAATGGCATTGACCTTGCCGTTGTTCAAGGTCAGGGTCGCGATACCGTCTTCGAGGTGGTAGGCAATCAACTCACTCATGACGCTATTCCTTGTAAGAAAGATGGGCAGACGTTACCCACCGCCGTAGGCCAGGTAAAGCGCCGTGACTGACTCGCCAGTCACCGTTTCCGCCCGCGCCCGGCGTAGCACGCCGTTCTGCTTCTATAGAGAAGGGTGGCCGTCACCAGAGATTGGCCGGTTTGCCATAGCCCATCAGCGGGCAAAATGTGTTTTTGTCTTAAGCGCATGAAAATTCTGAAAAAAAGTTTGCCATCAGAAAAGCTTTCGACTACATTAGCGCGCCTCGACAGACAGAACATGTTTGAAGAGATACGGTGAAGTGTCCGAGTGGCTTAAGGAGCACGCCTGGAAAGTGTGTATACAGGAAACTGTATCGAGAGTTCGAATCTCTCCTTCACCGCCAAATTCAATACGCTAAACCCCTGATTTCGAAAGAAATCAGGGGTTTTGTGGTTTCTGGCGTCTGGATTTTAATCCGCTGCGCAAGTGATCCGTGCAGGTGCTCAGCCTGATTCGCCATAGCGCATTACAATCGCCGCTTTATCAGTAGAAAAAAGGATTGCTCCCATGATCATCTCCACCACCCACGCCATCGAAGGCCGACAGATCACCGCGTACCTGGACATTGTCAGCGCGGAGTCGGTGCAGGGCGTCAATGTGATCCGTGACCTGTTTGCCGGCATGCGCGACTTTTTCGGTGGGCGCTCGCAGACGCTGGAGCGTGCGTTGAAAGAGGCGCGGGTTCAGGCGACGGACGAGATCAAGGAGCGGGCGCGGGCGTTGCAGGCGGATGCAGTGGTCGGGCTGGATTTCGAGATCAGCATGCCGGCGGGCAAGGGTGGCATGGTTGTCGTGTTCGCGACCGGCACGGCGGTCAAGTTGCGTTGATGCAGTCGCCGTTTTCAAGCGAGCCCATTCAGATGATGAATGGGCTTTTTGCTTTTTGCCTTCGGTCAGCCCTGTGGCTTGAGGATGACAAGTCCGTGGGCGTCATAGGTCAGTGGCGTATCGATCGCGACCAGAGGCGGGGTACCGGTGGCGGGCGTCGGATCGGCCGGCTGACTCGGATGGTAGATAACGCCGGGGGTCAGAACCGGTTTGTCCGGGTAGGTGATGGTGATGTCGCCTGAAGCGAGCTTTTCCTTGAATTTCTCACCGGCGGCTTTGCCGGCAGCGATCTGTTCGTCCGTGAGTTTTACGACAGGCATTTCCGGGAATCCGTTGATTTTCATGTTCTCTCCTTGAGATTCATTTGTATGAAAAAGGGCAACGGCCTGTCGCCGGGAATCTTTAGCGTTGTGAGATCAACGGTTGGTTCGGATGTTGAACAGGTGTGGGCCATTCGTCGGGCATCGGTCGAACTGAACCACAAGTCCAGTAATGACCGGCTAGTCTCAAAAGCCTGGGAGGTCGATATTTTTCGGGCAAAAAGGCTTGGCCGGTATCGATCCATTACGAAGGGGAGAGGCTATGACTGGTCCGTATATCGAAGACGATGGAGCTGAATTTTCATTCAATAACTGTGTCCGTTGCGGTCAGACGGAGTACCAGTCGGGCTTTGGCGAGGATCCGGTGCAGACCGGCAAGATCAAGTCCACGGTGCCCAAAGGCCCGAAAGCCAAATTTCTTCCGAAGGTTTCGGCCCGCTCAAGAAAGTAAGGCGAGACACCAAACGACCCCGTCTATGAACGGGGTTTTTTATGCCTGCTGTTTATGAAATGGGAATTTCCTACAAACTCTTTGGCTGGTTTTGTTTTTTTCACAAACTTTTCACGTCCACGGTCGTAGGGTGAAGCCATCCGTTAGAAAGCAAGTCTCCAGCCCGTCTCCCCAGCGGGCTTTTTTTTGCCTGCGATAAAACCTTTTGCCAGATCGCTGTCCAATCGGCGCCAAGAGTGCAGCGGCAGCTGATTTGTCTGGACTTCAGCGCGGCGGCGACATTCAATCTCGGCCCCATTTGATCTCCCTATTTTTTGAGGTTTCTGTCATGCGTCTAACATTGCCTGCTCTGGTTCTGGGGCTTCTGGTTGCTCAAGGTGCGGTCGCCGGTGAAGGCACGGCGGCACTCGGCGGTGGTCTGGGTGGTGCGCTGGGTAATGTGGTCGGCCAGAAAATGGGCGGCAGTACCGGCGCGGCGATTGGTGCCGGTGTTGCAGGCGCGGCGGGCAGCGCGATGGCCGCCGGCAGGGGCAGCCGCACCAAAGCGGCCATCGGTGGTGGTGTTGGCGCGGCCGGTGGTTCGGTAATCGGCAACAGCCTGGGCGGCAGAAATGGCGCGACCATTGGCGCCGGTCTCGGTGGTGCTGCCGGTGGTGCTGTGGGCGCCAATCTGTCCAAGGGGCACAAGCGTCACTGATGCTGAGCGCTTGTCAGAAAAAGCCCGGCTCAATGTCGGGTTTTTTCATGCCTGAACGTTTTCCCGAAAAATGTCTCCAATCTGACATAGGCCCTATGGGCATACCCTCCCGATTCGGGAACTGTGAGGTTCAAATGCGTTTGTCATTGTCTGCACTGTTTTTCGGATTACTGGTCGCTCAAGGCGCCATGGCCGCCGGAGATGGTAGCGCTGCTGTAGGCGGCGGACTGGGCGGCGTGCTCGGTAACGTGGTCGGTGGCCAGCTCGGCGGCAGCACCGGTGCTGCAGTAGGCGCGGGGGTTGGTGGCGCGGCGGGCAGCGCGGTCGGGGCGAATAAACACAATCGCACTGAAGCCGCCATCGGCGGTGGCCTCGGCGCTGCTGGCGGCTCGGTGGTTGGTAACAGCTTGGGCGGCTCCACCGGTTCTGCCATTGGTGCCGGTTTGGGCGGTGCGGCCGGTGGTGCGGTGGGCAACAATCTGGGGGATGACGGCGGCAAAGCCCACTCCGGTGGTGGTCACAAGCACAACAAGTACAAACATAAAAAACGCCATCATTGATTGAGTGTTCGAAAACTAACCCGGCCTGATGCCGGGTTTTTCGTGTCTGGCGGTCGGACACTGGAACGATTGCCTGTGAGGCTTTTCGAACGTTATACAACCCACCAGACGTAGAGGTTTGCCATGACGCCCGAAACCGAAGGCAAGGAAGAAAAAGGCCCGAGCGGTCTGCCGTTTATCAATGATCCGGGGAACGAGGATCCGGGGTCGCTGATGGATGATGCGACCGTGCCGTTGAATGATGCGGATGAAGCAGATATGGAGTATGAGGAGGATGAGGATGAGCAGTGAGGGGGAGTGAGGTGGATTGAAAATTTGGATTTGGTTTTAAGGGCCTGAGTGAACAGGCCCTTGTCGTGATCATGTTTAATCGGTTTCTTTTGAGTCAGCCCATACATACAGGTTACTGAAGGCTGACATTTTTTTGATTTTTTTTAGATTGAGATATTCTTCGAGTTCTTTTTTAATGATTTTTTCATCGCAATATTTCCTATGTTTGGATGGTCTTTCACGGGCATAGTTGTATAGGCGCCAAGTATCAAACCCATTAATTTCACCGTTAGGGCCATAGTCAAAATCTACGCTTCCTGTCGATAAGTTAATGCGGCAGCCAATACCATGCAATTCATACTTAACGCCTCGAGTGACTCTTCCTCGTCGCTTTATTGTCTTGGTGTACCAGAGACGTCGAATGTCACGAGTGCCAAATTTGCGCTCAAATATCAGCGTGCTGGACTCCACCATGGAGATAAAGTCATTTATCAGGATGTCCAAAGCTTCATTTTGATCGCTCATTTTCTTCTCCGGTGCTCCAACCTGTCCAGGCCCACATTGTTTGCTGATTCCAATACATCTTCAATACTTCTTAGAGCTCCGTTATACGTTTTCAGATCTGTTATAAGTTTGATTGTCACATTCGTCGAAGTTTGTCGTGCAGCAGCTGCGCGATGGTGTCCGTCCAGAATGTATAGGTTGCCGTCATGTTCTACTACGGTTATAGGATCTGTTGGGTCGTATCCGTTGCGCATTTTATTTTTATAATCCTCGACTGTCCTGGTTGAGGTCTTTCCCTCTATTGTATGTACTCGTTTCAAAGTTTTCGGATCTATATTGTGAGCAATGGTCGGTAGTTTCGGCTCACCCTCATCAACCTTAGTCCCGCCAATCCCACCCGGTACTTCACATCCAGGCTTCTTCGGCGGCGGACAGTTGGCATTCAACCCCAACGGATCCACCCAGCCCGTCGGATTCGGCGTGTACTGGTATTGGTTGAGTCCTCCCGCCAGCTTCGCCGGATCCGGCGTCAAATACCGCCCCAACCTCGGGTCGTAATACCGGTGCCGGTTGTAATGCAGCCCGCTTTCCGCATCGAAATACTGCCCTTGAAAGCGCAGCGGCTGGTCCAGGTAGTCCTCGCCCGCCAAGGTGATCGCCGACACCTTGCCGTAGGCATCGTATTGCGCCGACCAGACGATTTCGCCGCTGTAATCGGTCAGTTCCTGCGGGGTGCCGAGGTGGTCGAGTTGGTAATAAAAGGGGCAGGCGCGTTTCGGGCCTTTGCCGTCAAGCAGCGCCAGCGGGCGGAAGGTGCCGGGTTCGTAGACGTAGCTGCGGTGGTGGCTCGGGCTGCTTTCGGCGACGAGGTGGTCGCCTTGCCAGAAGAACTCGGTGCTGATGCCGTCGACGGTTTTACGGATGCGCCGGCCGAAGGCGTCGTATTGATAGGTCGCGGTTTGGCCGTCGGGGCGGGTCAGGCCGATCAGGCGGTGCTGACAGTCGTAGCGGTATTCGGTGACGAGTTGCTGGTCGCGGCCACGGCGTTCGCGGATCAGGTTGCCGAAGGCGTCGTAGTCGTAATGGCGGTCGCCCTGCATCAGCAGGCGATTGCCCTTGATCCGGGTCGGGCCGGGACGGTCCTGCATCAGCAGGTTGCCGGCCGGGTCGTGGGCGAAGGATTCGGGGAGTTCGTCGCGCGAGTGACGCACGCGGATCAAGCGGTCGAGGGCGTCGTAACCGTAGGTGCGCTGGCCGTGACGGCTGTCGGCAATGTGCTCGAGGTTGCCGTTGGCGCTGTAGGCGTAATCGCGGCGGTACAGCGAGTCGTGCTGATGACCTACAGCGTGGGCGAGTAAACGGCCCTGCTCGTCGTAGGCATAATCGCTGCGCAGCAGGCCTTGTTGGCGTTGTTGTTCGCGACCCGATTGATAGACGTGGCTGCTCAGCCGCGTGCCATTAAGGTCAATGGCCGTCAGCGCGCCGCTCTTGGCGTAGTGGTAATCGAGCTTGCTGTTGTCCGGCAGACGCTGGCGCTTGAGCTGGCCGCAGGCGTCATAGGCATAACGCAAGG
This sequence comes from Pseudomonas sp. JQ36, assembly GCF_053851495.1. Lineage (NCBI taxonomy): Bacteria > Pseudomonadati > Pseudomonadota > Gammaproteobacteria > Pseudomonadales > Pseudomonadaceae > Pseudomonas > Pseudomonas sp. JQ36. The sequence goes on from NZ_CM132642.1 coordinate 670,284, forward strand.
TGCCCCAGCCCTGATGCTCGGTGATCAGCCGATCCTGCAGGTCGTATTCGAAGGCCAGTGGATGTTTCTGACCGTCATCGACCCCGGTCAAACGGCCCAGGCGGTCGTAGGTGTAAGCCACCTCAACCCCGTCGGGCAGGGTTTTCAGCAGCAGACGCCCGGCCGCATCACGCGCGTAAGTGGTGACCAGCGTTGAGCCGTCATCACCGAACTCGGTCTTCTCCAGCAGGTGCCCGTTGCGGTCGTAGGCGTAAGCGGTGCGTCGGCCGTCGAAGCCGGTTTCCTGTCGGATCAGTCCGGTGGGCGTGTAGTCCAGTCGGTACTTTTCCCCGGATTCGTTCTCGATTTCCGTGAGCAGCAGTTGCGCATGGTCGTAGCGGTACTGCACCCGCGTGCCGTCGGGATTGATCTTGCGCGAGACCAGGTGCAGGTCGTCGTCATACTCGTAGCGGGTGATGTGGCCGAGCTCGTCGCGTTCGGCAGTGACCTGGCCGTAGGCGCCGTAGCTGTAGGCGCGGGTGGCGCCCGTAGGAAAGGTCGTCTGAATTAGTCGGCCAACAGCGTCCCACTGCTGGCGAGTGATCGCGCCGTGTTCGTCGCAAGTGGTCGTCCGTCGCCCCAGCGCGTCGTAGGAAAAACGCCGCACACCACCGTCAGGCAGGGTTTCCTCGATCAGTTGGCCAAGGTCGTTCCAGACAAGAATGTGCCGGCTGGTGTCCGGATGACGGATCGACAGCAACTGCCCACGGGTGTCGTAGTAGTAATAGGTGACCTGTCCGTCGGGATCGACGGCCTCGGTGACATCGCCCTCGGCGTTGCGCCGAAAGGTCCACACCGCCTCGCCGCGGGAACGGCTGTGCAGGAAACCGTTGCGGTACTCGTAGGACGTTGGCTCATCGTCCGGCGGAAGCAGCGCGATCAGCCGTCCGACTTCGTCGTAGCGATACTCGGTGACCGCGCCCAGCGGATCCTGCTCGGCGATCAGCCGGCCCTGATCGTCATAAACCTTGAGGTGCTCACCGCCATCGGCCTCGACCTGGCGCACCAGCCGCGCGCTGTCGTCGTGGACGTAGGTTTCTTCGCTGCCATCGACATAGTGCACCGCGACGCTGCCGTCATCGGCCCAGACGTAACGCGTGTCCATCTGCGCGAATGACGCCCAGTGCCGCACGCAACGCGCTTCTTTGCCGGAACGTTCCCACTCCCAGAAAAAGCTCGCGCCGCCGGTCAGTTGCCGCTGCAGGATGACGTGCTGATCGTCGTAGTCGTAACGCTCGCTGTCACCGACGGCGTTGGTCGCGGCCAACAAACGCTGACGGGCGTCGTAGCAATAACTGACCAGCGTTTGCTCGGTGCGCCAGCCATCAGCCTCAAGCACCTGGTAATCAACCGCCACCAGATGCGCCCGGTCGTAGCGCAACAACAGCGAGCGACCCGCGCCATTGTCCAAACGAACAACGCGCTCCTGATGATCGCGAGAAACGCTCAGACGATTGCCATACGCATCACTGACCGCCACCAGCCGCCCGGCACGAAAGTGATAAAACCGCGCCACATCCCCCGCCAGCGCGAGGATCAGTTCCTCCGGCTCATCCCCGAGAAAAATCGCCGCCCGCGACAGGCTGTTGTGAATCGCCGGGCGCTCAACGCTGGGCAACGGAAACCGCGTGCGGCGGTTCTCGTGATCGACCCAGACCACTGCATCGCCATCAAACTCCAACCGATGCGCCAGCGAATGGCTCCAGCCAAACCCCAGCCCGACATCGATCTCCACCGCGCTGGTGCGATACAACCGGGTGAACTCGAACGGCAGCAAGCCATCGAGCGTGCCGTCGCTCAGGGTCAGCAGTTCTTCGCCGGTGACCATCGACACCGGGCAACCGTTGGTACAGGTCAGCGGCGCGCAGTCGGCGCTGTCACCGTTGGGGTTTTTCGCTTGATCGGAGGCGTCGTCACGAGATTCGTGACGCTCCATCCGCGTCGTGCCACGGGACTTGTCCCGGGCCATCGGTGCCGGATTCGGCACGGATAAAACCACGGCGTCCGCCTGACGAATGTGCAGCGGGATCGCCGGCGTCGGCTTCAACGGCACGTCGCGCGCATGCACCATCAACGGCTTCAACGCGCCCGCGTGCTTGTTCAGATCCGCAGTTGAGGACAGTTCGCTCAGGCGCAGCGCCGACGCTGCCAGCCATTGCCGCGCCCGTGCCGACTTGATCTTGCTCAGCACCTTGCTGCTCAGTCTCACGGGCACGCCAACGCCGCCGCAAACGCGCATCAGCAAAAAGCTGATCAACAACTCGACCCGGACTTCTGCCACCACTTCCGCCAGGTACTGCGGCGGCAGCATCTTCAACCAACTGCTAAACGCGGCCAGATGGATAAACAGCAACGGCTCGTCACTGAGGATCAGCAAGCCATTGGCGATGGCCTCACTGGAAGCGTCGAGCAGCGCTTGCAACTCGACAGCGCTCAGGTACTGCAGGAGTTTTTCACTGTTGGCCTGCAGGTCGGCGAGCAGGCCAAACAGTTGTTTAACGTCATCCCAAATGTCGTGGAGGGCTTTCTCGAAACCGCGCCAGTCGGCCTGTTGCAACTGCTGGTAACGATCAGCGAAACCGGCGCCGGAAAACTCCGTCCATAGCGGTTGAAACCCGTCCCACTCCTGACGAAGCCAGACCTCCAGCCCATCCAGAATCCCTTCGTAGGAGGCGTACAGGGCTTGGATATGTGCGGTGGAAACATCAGGAAAGAAGGTGATGCGATAACGCTGGCCCCGGTCGCAGTCGCTGACTTCCAGAATGCCGCTCGGGCCGATGGTATGGCGCAGCGGTTCACCGAAACTCAATACCCCGTCGACTTCGCCGATCACCGGCTCCAGCATCACCGGGGTATTGCCGATCGGTACGAAGCGCGCCGCCTCGAACATATGCACCAGGGTCAACGGGCCGCTCGCGGGGCACATGACCACGGAGGTCTGGATCGGCTGGCGGGATTTGACGGGCGCGCTTAGACGGACGTGGTCGCCGACCTTGAACACCTGCTCGACATCCAGCGCCGTTCCGGTCCACAACTGCTCGGCCCAGGCCTCGTAGTTGTTCAGGCACAGGCGGAACTCGCGGATCAGCGTTTCGAAGTCCGGGTGTTGCGGGTTCAGGGCGGCAACCACCAGCAGGCCGATGCTGTTGTTCAGGGCCAGGACCCGATCGGTTTGGAACATTCGCAAGCACTCGCGCACATGAAAGAGGTGCGCGGACTTTGCGGGGGATCAAAATCGAAAGAAGTCGGGAAAGTAGGCGTTATCTGTAGGGCATTTCGCTAAATGTCAGCGAGTCATTCCACGGCCTGTAAACATTGCCCGTTGCTCAATGTCCGCTGGCCTCGCTATGCTGCTGAACCCATTAATCAGATCCGCGTAGCGGCGCCGGTTGGGCCGCCCGGGATGTTTTTGATAACGGATCCGATGATGAATGCACCGATGAAGACGTTTGGCCCGATCAAGGCCGTGATTTTCGACATGGACGGTTTGCTGCTGGATACGGAAGGTATCTACACCGAGGTCACCTCGCTCATTGCCGAGCGTTACGGGCGGACTTTCGACTGGAGCGTTAAACAGAACATCATCGGTCGTGGCGCCAATGATCTGGCGAACTACGTGGTGCAGGCGCTGGATCTGCCGATCAGCGCCGAAGAGTTTCTGCTGATCCGCGAACCGCTGATGCGTGAACGCTTCCCCAAGGCTCAGGCGATGCCCGGCGCGGAGGAGCTGATTCGTCACCTCAAGGCGCACAACATCCCGATCGCCGTGGGCACCAGTTCGTCGCGGCAGTCGTTCGGTCAGAAAACCACCTTGCACCGCGAATGGTTTGCGCTGTTCGATTTCATCGTCACTGCCGACGACCCGGAAGTTGGCGCGGCGAAACCGGCGCCGGACATCTTTCTCACCGCCGCCCGGCGTCTGGGCGTCGCGCCTGAAGACTGTCTGGTCTTCGAGGATTCGCCGTTTGGCGTTACCGCCGCGAAAGCGGCGGGGATGACTGCCATTGCGATTCCCGACGCGGCCATGGCCGATGAAAAATACGCGCATGCCGACGGGATTTTGCGCACGCTCAAGGCGTTCACCCCGAGTGCCTGCGGTTTGCCGGCGCTGGACTGGGCTTGATCAGCCAATAAGCGCCGATAAAAAACGCCGCCCTCTGCAAAGAGGCGCGGCGTTTTTTGTATCCGGGATTCAGCGCAATCAGGCGCCAAAACCACCGTCGATGGTCAGGCTGGCACCGGTGATGTAACCGGCTTCCGGGCCGACCAGATAAGCGACGAAACCGGCGATTTCATCGGCGGTGCCGTAACGGCCCACCGCCATCAGCGGGATCAGGCTCTCGGCGAAATCGCCATGGGCCGGGTTCATATCAGTGTCGACCGGGCCGGGCTGCACGTTGTTGATGGTGATGCCGCGCGGGCCGAGATCACGGGCCAGGCCTTTGGTCAGGCCGACCAGCGCCGATTTGCTCATCGCGTACACACCGCCACCGCCGAAGGGCATGCGGTCGGCGTTGGTGCTGCCGATGTTGACGATGCGCGAGCCTTCGCCCATGTGTCTGGCGGCTTCCTGAGATGCGATGAACACGCTGCGCACGTTGATCGCCAGGGTCTGGTCGAAGTCTTCCAGTTTGAAGTCTTCCAGCGGCGCGATGGCCAGAACGCCGGCGTTGTTCACCAGAATATCCAGGCGGCCAAAGGCTTCGACGGTGGCGCTGACGGCGTTGCGGATGGCTGTTTCATCGGCGCTGTCGGCCTTGATCGCCAGGGCTTTGCCGCCGTTGGCAGTGATACTGTTCTGCAACTCTTCGGCCTTGGCGGTGGAACTGACGTAGGTGAAGGCGACAGCGGCGCCTTCAGCGGCCAGGCGTTTGACGATGGCGGCGCCGATGCCACGGGAACCGCCTTGAATCAGAGCGACTTTGCCGCTGAGGTGTTGAGTGGTCATGTTCGATCTCCAGAAAATTCAAGGCGGGGTGCCTTGTAGTTGGAGCCGAGTATCGGCCTCGCATCGACAACCGTGTAGACCATGATTGCTATAGTCTGTGTAAACCAGAAGTTTATAGTGGCGATCATGGAAACTTTCAGCAGTATCGAATGCTTCGTGCGCAGCGCCGAAGTCGGCAGCTTTGCCGAGGCCGCCCGACGCTTGAGCCTGACCCCGGCCGCCGTTGGCAAGAGTGTGGCGAAGCTCGAGGCGCGGCTCGGTGTACGGCTGTTCCAGCGTAGTACACGCAGCCTGACCCTGACCGAGGCCGGTCAGCTGTTTTTGAGTCAGGTCAGTGGCAGCCTGACGACGATTCAGAATGCGGTGGCCAATCTGGCGAGTGTGGAAGGGCTGCCGGCGGGGACGTTGAAAGTCAGCATGGGCACGGTATTCGGGCGGCTGTATGTCGTGCCGCTGCTGCAAGAGTTTTTACGTCGGTTTCCGGCGATCAACCCTGACTGGCATTTTGATAACCGTCAGGTCGATCTGATTGGGCAGGGTTTCGATGCGGCGATTGGCGGCGGCTTTGAATTGCCCCAAGGCGTCGTTGCACGCAGATTGGCACCCGCGCACCGTGTGTTGGTCGCATCTGCTGACTATCTGCAAAGGCACGAAGTCATCGCCGAACCGGATGACCTGCAACGTCACGATGGCATTCTGATCCGCTCGCCGCAAACCGGCCGGGTACGTTCCTGGCAGTTGATCAGTAGTGGCAGTCAGCTCTGTCAGCCCTTGACTCTCAAGGCGCGCATGACCATGAGCGATTCCGAAGCCGCTTGTGCCACGGCAGCACAAGGGCTGGGGATCGCACTGGTCAGCATGCCGTTTGCCGTGGGTTACCTCGACGCGGGCACTTTGCAACGCGTGCTGCCGGACTGGTACATCGATGACGGCAACATTTCGATCTACTACGCCGAACATAAATTGTTGCCGGGCAAGACTCGGGCGTTTGTCGATTTTGTGATTGAGCAGTTTGCCGAGCGGGGGTTGGCTCGGCGGTTCAGTGCTTTCTGAGCAGGACTTTGGACCGAGGTGTGGCCATCGCGAGCAGGCTCACTCCTACAGGAACAGTGTTGTGCCCGAAATCTGTGGGCAACACCGATCACTGTAGGAGTGAGCCTGCTCGCGAAGAACGATAACGCGGTCTACCGGGCAAACCGCTCTGCCCAGCCAATGATCTGCTTCGGCCGTGGCGTCGCGTAAGTCCGCACCTTGGACGTCGACAACCCCAGCCGCACCAGCGATTCAGCAATGGTCACCGCCCCCGTCACGCCATCCACCACCGGCACCCCGGTGCGGCGACGAATCTGTTCATCCAGCCCGGCCATGCCGCCGCAACCCAGGCAAATCACCTCGGCCTTGTCCTGAGTCACCGCCAGCTCCGCTTGTTGCACGATGGCTTCCAGTGCGCGTTGCGGCTGGTGTTCCAGCTCCAGCACCGCCAGGCCACTGGCCCGCACTGATGCACAGCGATCCCACAGGCCCGAGAGTTTCAGCCGATCCTCGATCAGCGGCACGGTGCGATCCAGCGTGGTCACCACCGAATAGGCGTGGCCGAGGAACATCGCGGTACTGGCAGCCGCGTCGGTGATGTCCACTACCGGCACGTTGAGCAGTTCCTGCAATCCTTCGCGGCCGTGTTCGCCGTAGCCGGCCTGAATCACCGCGTCGAACGGTTGATCGTAAGACATCACCCGGTCCATCACGGCGATGGCCGCCAAGTAACTTTCGAAATTGCCTTCCACCGAGTCGGCGCCGAAGAACGGCGTCAGGCCGACGATTTCCGTGCCGGGAGACGCGACGGCCTGCGCCGAGCGGGCGATGGCCTGGGTGATGGATTCGGTGGTGTTGACGTTGACCACAAGAATACGCATGGGAAGTCCTTATTGCGGGCAGTTCAGCGGCCCAAATCCGGGCCGCGAGGAAGTTAATGGCAGACGTTGTCAACGGCGATCGATTCGCCGCTGACGTCGGCGTAGTGCGGCTGACGTTTAGCGATGATCAGGTAGAGCATCGCGGCAATGCCGGCGCCCACCAGCCAGGAAAACGGCGAGATGCTGTGGAAGCCCGGCACCAGCGCCAGGACGATGGCGATCAACGCCGCAGGAATGAACGCCGCCACCGCGCGGAAATTCACTCCACGGCTGTAGTAATAAGCGCCGTCGGGATCTTCGCTGTACAGCTGCGGAACGTTGATCCGGCCTCTGCGGATCAGCCAGTAGTCGACCATGATCACGCCGTACAACGGGCCGAGCAGGGCGCCGAGGCCGGACAGGAAGTACACGATCACCAGCGGGCTGTTGTAGAGATTCCACGGCAGGATCAACACGGCGATGGTCGCGCTGATCAGCCCGGCGCGGCGGAAGGTCAGGTACTTCGGCGCCAGGTTGCTGAGGACGAAGGCCGGGGCGACGAAGTTGGCCATGATGTTCACCGCCACGGTGACGATCAGGAACGCCAGGCAACCGAGTACCAGAAAGAACGTGTTGGGAATCGAGGCGATGATTTCGGTCGGGCTCTCGATGATCCGCCCGTTGATTTGAAATTGCGCACCGCAGAGCAGGACGGTGATGGCGGCGAACACCAGAATGTTCACCGGCAGGCCCCAGAAATTGCCGACTTTGATGGTCTTGCGGCACGGCGAGGAGCGGGCGAAGTCGCAGAAGTTGAGGATCAGCGTGCCGTAGATCGCCAGCCACAAGGCGCCGCCGGCAAAGATGTTGCGCCACATCTCGCCACCGCTCAGCGGTTCGCGGATTGACCAGGCAATCGTCGCGTTGGCCTGGGTGTACATCCACACGGCGAGGGCGGCGACGGTCAGCAGAATCACCGGCCCGGCAAACGCTTCGTAACGGCGGACCATTTCCATGCCGTAGGCGAGGATCGCCAGTTGCACGAACCAGATCGCCACGAAACACACCCAGCCCAGCGTCGACAGACCGAGGATCGAGTTGTGGTCGTAATCAGCGAACCCGGGGTGAATCGCCGTCAGCAGCACACGAAATACCACCGATGCCAGATACGTCTGAATGCCGAACCAGGCGATGGCGATCACCGCGCGAATCAACGCCGGAATCTGTGCGCCGTGGATGCCGAAACTGATCCGGCTGATCACCGGAAACGGCACCCCGGTTTTCTGCCCCATGTAGCCGGACAGGTTCATGAAGAAGTACACCAGCGCCGCGCCGATCCCCAGCGACAGCAGAATCTGCCAGCCGCCCAGGCCCAGCGCATACAGACCGATGGCGAACGAGTAGTTGGCGATGTTGTGCACATCGTTGGTCCACAGGGCAAAAATACTGTATTTGCCCCAGCGCCGACCTTCGGCCCGGGTCGGTGCCAGGTCGCGGTTGTGCAGGCGCGGGCTCAGTTGTAACGGTTCGGCCAGACCCGCGTTGGGCAATGGTTGGTCGAGGGCAGAGGCGGGCAGATTCAGCGCGATGTTATTGGAGAGACTTGTACGCATTCCGGCAGGCTCCTGATGGGCGGGGCCGCGATGACTGTGCATGAGCGGTGAGGCTCGACAAATCTTCGTCGCGGCCAGCAGACATCACTGGTTACGGGGCATCTGCAGCCTGTACGGGATAGGGCGCTTCAGGCTTGCGGATCGAAAGTGTGGATTGATGTTTTGCAGTTTTGTATACAAAACATGTATGCACCAAAGCCAGATCTGTGCCAGTCAGCGATCTATCGAGCGCTGCGCTCATTTCGAAAAGTTATCGATGAGCGCTAAGTGCCTGAAAAACAGTGGTTATAAATTGACCGATTGAACAGGTATTTATTTTTTGCGAGGGATTTTGCGCAGGTGGCAGAGCGCAGGGGAATTCAGCAGGGATGTAACTTTTCAGGGCGTGAAAGCAAAAAGTGCACACATAAATGGCACCGATGGTGACATTCGTGTGTACACATTTTTAATGGCGCCACGAAGCAAATGTGGGAGCGGGCTTGCTCGCGAAGGCGTCTTCCCAGTCAACAAATTCGCTGACTGACAGACCGCTTTCGCGAGCAAGCCCGCTCCCACAGGGGGGGGACATCATTGGGGCGAGATTTACGCCTTGCTGATGATATTCCCCGCATGCAACCCGCACTCTTTCTGCGTCGCTTCTTCCCACCACCAGCGGCCTTCGCGTTCGTGCTGGTTCGGCAGCACCGGGCGGGTGCATGGTTCGCAGCCGATGCTGATGAAGCCGCGCTCGTGCAGGCTGTTGTACGGCAGTTCGAGCATGCGGATGTAGCCCCAGATCTCTTCGCTGGTCATCTGCGCCAGCGGGTTGAACTTGTACAGCGTGCGCTCGGGCGTGGAGAACGCGGTGTCGATCTCCAGCACCGCCACGGCGCTGCGGGTGCCCGGGCTCTGGTCGCGGCGCTGGCCGGTGGCCCAGGCTTTGACGCCGGACAGTTTGCGGCGCAGCGGTTCGATCTTGCGGATGCCGCAGCATTCGCCATGGCCGTCCTTGTAGAAGCTGAACAAGCCTTTTTCCTTCACGAACGGTTCGAGTTTCGTGTAGTCCGGCGACACCAGTTCGATGTCGATCTTGTAGTGTTCGCGCACCTGATCGATGAAGCGATAGGTCTCCGGGTGCAGGCGGCCGGTGTCGAGGCTGAATACCTTGACGTTCTTGTTCAGCTTCCAGGCCATGTCCACCAGCACCACATCCTCGGCACCACTGAAAGAGATCCACAGCTCATCGCCGAACTCGGCGAACGCGAGTTTCAGGATGTCCTGGGCGGATTTGTTGGCATAGGTCGTGGCGAGTTCCACGACATCGAACGTTGGGCTCATCAGGGCGGCTTCCTACAGGTCGGTGGCGCTGGGCGCTCTATATGGCGGCGATGTTAACAAAAAGCGGCGGGATAGGGGGCGCCCGCTGCGTTGCGCGGTCGCGGGGGAGTCGCTAGAGTTCGGGCTCGCTCGACTCAATAATCACTACAAACGGGAGTGTCTTGTGGAAATTGCTTGCCTGGATCTTGAAGGGGTACTGGTGCCGGAAATCTGGATCGCCTTCGCCGAAAAAACCGGAATCGAATCCCTCAAGGCCACCACCCGGGACATTCCCGATTACGACGTGCTGATGACGCAGCGTCTACGCATCCTCGATGAGCACGGCCTGAAGCTCTCGGACATTCAGGAAGTGATCGCCACGCTCAAGCCGCTGGACGGCGCAGTGGAGTTCGTCGACTGGCTGCGCGAGCGCTTCCAGGTGGTGATTCTCTCGGACACCTTTTACGAGTTCTCCCAGCCGCTGATGCGTCAGTTGGGCTTCCCGACCTTGCTTTGCCACCGCCTGATCACCGACGACAGTGGGCGAGTGACCGGCTATCAATTGCGTCAGAAAGACCCCAAGCGTCAGTCGGTGCTGGCGTTCAAGAGCCTGTACTACCGGGTGATTGCGGCGGGGGATTCGTATAACGACACGAGCATGCTCGGCGAGGCGGACGCGGGGATTCTGTTCCATGCGCCGGACAACGTGATTCGCGAGTTCCCGCAGTTTCCCGCCGTACACACCTTTGCCGAGTTAAAGCAGGAGTTCTTGAAGGCTTCTAACAGAGCGTTGAGTTTGTAGTCGTCTGGAAGGGCGCCTTCGCGAGCAAGCCCGCTCCCACATGTGGAATGCATTCCTAATGTGGGAGCGGGCTTGCTCGCGAAGCTTTTAAGCGTTTAAAGGTTTTGCAGGGTGTCGAGCAGAACCTTCACCTTGGTAATCGACTCCTGATACTCCGCCTGCCAGTCCGAATCCGCCACGATCCCGCCGCCACCCCAGCAGCATACCTGCCCATCCTTGACCAACAGACTGCGAATCGCGATGGAGCTGTCCATCTCGCCGCGTACGTCCAGGTACAGCAACGAACCGCAATACAACCCGCGCCGAGTCGGCTCCAGTTCGTCGATGATCTGCATTGCGCGAATCTTCGGTGCGCCGGTGATCGAGCCACCGGGGAAGCTGCCAGCGATCAGGTCGAGGGCGTCGCGATCCTCCGCCAGTTCACCGGTCACGCTGCTGACCAGGTGATGCACGTTGGGATAGCTTTCCAGGCTGAACAGCTCCGGCACCCGCACCGAGCCGATGCGGCAGGTGCGGCCGAGGTCGTTGCGCAGCAGGTCGACGATCATTAGGTTTTCCGCGCGATCCTTGGGGCTGGCCAGCAGTTCGGCGGCGTTGGCGGCGTCTTCGGCAGGCGTCAGGCCACGGGGGCGGGTGCCCTTGATCGGGCGGGTTTCCACCTGGCGCTGGCTGACTTTGACGAAGCGCTCCGGCGACAGGCTCAGCACCGCGTCGCCGTCGGGCAGACTCTGGAAACCGGAAAACGGCGTCGGGCAGGCCTCGCGCAACGCGCAATAGGCCAGCCACGGATCGCCCTGACAGGTTGCGCGGAAACGCTGGGCGAAGTTGACCTGATAGCAGTCGCCGGCCTGGATGTATTGATGAATGCGTTCCAGCGCCTGGCGATAGTCATCGGGCGACAGATCGGCGGTCATCGGCGTGTCGAGCTTGAACGGCGTCAGCGGCGCCGAGGTCGGTTGGCTGAACAGCGCGATCAGCCGTTGCCGCTCGCTGTCGGCCAGCGACGGGTGAAACACCAATTGGCTGGTGGCAGTCTGGTGATCGCTGATCAGCGCCCAGTCGTACAGACCGAACCGCGCGTCGGGCAGTTGCAGATCGTCCCGGGCCTGGCTCGGCAGATTCTCGAGATGTCGGCCGAAGTCGTAGCTCAGATAGCCAATCAGGCCGCCAGCGAAGGGCAGGTCATATTCGCCAGGCAACTGCGCTTTGCCCAGGCGGGTCAGGTTATTGCGCAGGCGTTGCAAGAAAACGCTGCCGCTTTCGTCGGGCAACACCGCCAGCTGTTCCAGCGGCCAGGCGCTGAGCAGGTCATAACGGCCACGGTCGGCACTTGGCCGGCCGCTGTCGAGCAGCACAGCGCCGGGCGCATGGCGGATGGCCGCGAAGTAATCGGCGGGGTTGGCGTGGTAGGGCAGCGGGTGTACGGAACAGGTCAACATGGGCGGGGCAGATCGGCCATTGAGGCGGGGTGGGGATTGTAGTCCTCTGCGGGAGTTGCTCCTAGAGGGGATGTCGGGGATGAGCAGATTGGGGGCAGGGTTGAGTCTTGTAGTGGCGGTAAGTCCGCTATCGCGAGCAGGCTCACTCCTACAATTTGGAATGCGTTCCCCTGTAGGAGTGAGCCTGCTCGCGATAGCCGCGCCTCAGTGCTGGATCAGCCCTCAACCGCCGGAATATGCCCAAACATCTCCTGAGTAAACGCCACCCGTTCCTCGACCGACTCCATCACCCCGCGTGCCTTCAGCTCTTCCAGATGCGCCTCGACCGCATGCGTCCGCAGGGTCAGCCCGCAATCGTTGGCAATCTGGATATTCAGCCCCGGCCGCGCGTTCAGCTCGAGAATCAGCGGGCCTTTCTCCTGGTCGAGCACCATGTCCACACCGATGTAACCCAGGCCGCACAGCTCGTAGCAGCCGGCGGCGAGCTTCATGAAACCGTCCCAGTAGGGCAGTTGCACGCCGTCCACCGCGTTGGTGGTGTCGGGGTGTTTGGTGATGATGTTGTTCAGCCAGGTGCCGCGCAGGGTCAGGCCGGTGGCGAGGTCGACACCGACGCCGATGGCGCCCTGGTGCAGGTTGGCCTTGCCGCCGGACTGACGGGTCGGTAGGCGCAACATGGCCATTACCGGGTAGCCCATCAGCACGATGATGCGGATGTCCGGCACGCCTTCGTAGCTGATGCTTTTGAAGATCTGGTCGGGGGTGACCCGGTATTCGATCAGCGCGCGGTCGCGGTGACCGCCCAGCGAATACAGGCCGGTGAGGATGCTGGAAATGTGGTGCTCCAGCTCTTCGTGGGCGAGGATCTTGCCCGAGACCGTACGGTAGCGGCCCTCGAAGCGGTCGGCGATCACAATGATGCCGTCACCGCCGGCGCCCTGGGCCGGTTTGATCACGAAGTCGTTACGCCCGCCGATGATCGCGTCGAGCTTGTCGATTTCCTTCTCCGTGGAGATCACGCCGTACAGCTCCGGCACATGAATGCCGGCCTCGATCGCGCGCTCCTTGGTGATGATCTTGTCATCGACGATCGGGTACAGGCTGCGCTTGTTGTACTTGAGCACGTAATCGGCGTTACGCCGATTGATGCCCATGATGCCCCGCGCCTCCAGAGCCTTCCAGGTCTTCCAGAAACCGAACATCAGGCGTCAGCCTTCTTCAGGAAAGCCTTGAAACGCACCAGCTCGGTCAGGCGGTAGCCGCGATAACGACCCATCGCCAGCATGAAGCCAACCAGAATCAGCAGGATCGCCGGGAAAGTAAACACGAAGTACACCAGCTCCGGCACGGTCATGATCAGGTGCGCCAGGGACGCCGCGAACAGCGTGCCGATCGCCACTTTCATGGCATGGCTGGCACCGCGTTCTTCCCAAGTGATCGACAGGCGTTCGATGGTCATGGTCAGAATCACCATCGGGAACAGCGCCACCGACAAACCGCGCTCCAGACCAAGCTTGTGACTGAACAGGCTGATGGCGGCAATCAGCACCACCACGAAGGTCAACACCACCGACAGGCGCGGCAGCATCTGCAGCTTCAAATGTTCCAGATACGAGCGTAATGACAGGCCCAGCGCGGTGATCACGGTAAACAGCAGGATGCCAAAGCCCAGTTGCGTTTCGCGGAAGGCCAGGGCGATCAGCACCGGGGTAAAGGTGCCGAGGGTCTGCAGGCCGATCAGGTTGCGCAGGATCAGGATCACCAGCACGCCGATCGGGATCATCACCATGATCATGAAGGTCTGCTGGGTCTGCAGCGGCAGGCCGTACAGCGAGTATTCGAGGAAGTTGGCGTCGGTGTTTTCGTCGGTCAGTTTGGCCAGACGAATTGCGTTCATCTCGCTGTTGTTCAGGCTGAAGGTCACGTTGGCTTTCTTCGCGCCGTCGACGGTGATCAGGTTTTCATCACCGGTCCACCACAGCAGGCGGTCGGTCGGCAGGCCTTGCTCGCCGGTTTCCGGGTTGAAGTACAGCCAGTCGTTACCGTTGAAGCTGCGCAGCCACAGTTCCGGGGTTTGCGGCTGGTCGGCGACGAGGCGGATGGTGTGGACTTTCTCCACCGGCACGTGGGCGATCGACAGCAGCAGTTCGACGATCTTCGCTTTGTGCGGCGTCGACGGATCGCCGGCCAGCAGCAGTTTGACGTTGTCGTCGTTGACGTTGTTGACGCGTTTGATCGCCTCGCCAATGAAGGTCTCGACGTCGGCCGAGTGCTGGCGGATCGGCGCGAGCAGGGCTTCGGCAGCGATTTTTTCCGGGCCTTCGATGGCGATGCTGTCGCGGAAGGTCGGGCCTTTGATCTTGGATTTTTCCGCGGTGTAGCGCTTGGTCAGCACCAGGCGGTAATAAAGGGTCTGATTGCCCTTGGCCCGGCGCGCCGACCAGGTGACCTTGCGGTTGCCGTCGACGCGGTTGACCGCCACGCCGTAGTTATTGGAGATAAAGCTTTCGTTGAGGCTGACGTAATCGCGGCTCAGCGGCGGCACGAACATCTGGACTTTCACCGGATCCTTGGTGCTGGCGACGAACTCGACTTTGGCGTCGATGTTCCACAGGTCGTCGGTAGCGTCTTCGGTCACCGGGATGCCGAGCACGAAAATCTGATAGGCCGTAACCGAAACGCCCAAGAGCACCAGAATGGTGATCAGGATTTTCAGGTGGAAGGTTAGAGAACGCATGGAAATTACTCGGCGGTATGAGCGGCGATGGTGCAGGCGGGTTTGCCGGCAGCGTATTTAAGACTGGGGTCGACCAGCGCGTCGAAGCGTTTCAGCGCTTCGGAGCCGATCAAAAGCGGGTATTGGAACGCACTACGGTCGGTCAGGTTCACTTCGATGCTGCGCAATGCCGAACCCATGCAGATATCCAGTTCGATCACCGGGCGCGCGGTGTACTTTTTACCTTCTTCCGGGTCGTAGTCGCCGGCACGGCGCTTGATCTTGCTGACCCGGGCCAGCGGTCGTTCGATCGGGTGTGAATGCGCGGCGTCGATTGCCAGGTAGAAGCGCACCCAGGACTCACCATTGCGTTTGAAGCGTTTGATGTCGCGGGCACTCAGCGAGGCGGTTTTGGCGCCGGTGTCGAGTTTGGCCGCGACTTCCAGATTGATGCCGTCAAGCGATGCATATTCGTTGAGGCCGTACACGGTTTTTTCCCCCGCCGCGGCTAGGCCGGGCAGGCAAAACAGAGCAAAAAATGTGGGGAAGGGCTTGAGTCTCATAAATCCTGGTGCGCAGCGTTCCGTTTTCGGTTCAGGTTCCTGGCAAAACTTGCGCAAGTCCCTTCGTGTGCCTATCAGCTTTTTATGACAAGCCGTACAAATGGCCAGCAAATGCGGGCGGCATTCTAGCACGGTGGGTTTATGGCGCCAGCGCTGGGGCCGGTCTATAAAAGATCAAAAGATCGCAGCCTGCGGCAGCTCCTACACTGGATTCGCGTACACCCCTGTAGGAGCTGCCGAAGGCTGCGATCCTTTCGGGTTATTAGACGATTGTCGACAATATCCATTTATCCTTTGACTGGTGCGGGTTAATTGGCTAGTTTTTGCCGCATTGGATTTAAAGGTGTCGACAATCATGCTGGATCAACTCGATCCCCCGGTCATCAGCGGCGACGATTCCGAGACGCTCTCGGAAAACGTCTTCCGGCGCATTCAGGCGGCCATCGTCAAGGGCGAGATCGCCCCGGGCAGCAAGATCTCCGAGCCAGAGCTGGCGCGCACCTACGGCATCAGCCGCGGGCCGCTGCGCGAAGCCATTCATCGGCTCGAAGGCCAACGGCTGCTGGTGCGAGTACCGCATGTCGGCGCGCGAGTGGTGTCGCTCAGCCATGCCGAATTGCTCGAACTCTACGAAATCCGCGAATCCCTCGAAGGCATGGCTTGCCGTCTGGCGGCCGAGCGCATGAGCGTCGAAGAAATCGACGAACTGCGCCGGGTGCTGGAAACCCATGAGCGCGATGCGGCGTTCCAGGCTGGCGTCGGCTATTACCAGCAGGAAGGCGATTTCGACTTTCACTACCGGATCATCCAGGGCAGCGGCAACCGCACCCTGACCCAGATGCTCTGCGGCGAGCTGTATCAACTGGTGCGCATGTACCGCATCCAGTTTTCCACCACGCCCAACCGGCCACGTCAGGCCTTCGCCGAACACCACCGGATTCTCGATGCCATCGCCGACCGTGACGGCGAGCTCGCGGAATTGTTGATGCGCCGTCACATCGGCGCCTCGAAACGCAACATCGCCCGTCACTACCAGGACGGCGCCGACAATAAGACAGCCACTGAACGAGGTGAGTCATGAGTTCCAAGCACAACACTCCAGGCCAGCGTTTCCGCGATGCGGTCGCCAGCGAGCATCCATTGCAGGTGGTCGGCGCGATCAACGCCAACCACGCGCTGCTGGCCAAGCGTGCCGGTTTCAAGGCGATCTACCTGTCCGGTGGCGGGGTGGCCGCAGGCTCGCTCGGCGTGCCGGATCTGGGCATCACCGGCCTGGATGACGTGCTGACAGACGTGCGGCGCATCACCGACGTCTGCGACCTGCCGTTGCTGGTGGACGTCGACACCGGTTTCGGTTCGTCGGCGTTCAACGTGGCGCGCACCGTGAAGTCGATGATCAAGTTCGGCGCGGCGGCGATTCACATCGAGGATCAGGTCGGCGCCAAGCGCTGCGGCCATCGTCCGAATAAGGAAATCGTCAGCCAGCAG
Source organism: Pseudomonas sp. JQ36 (assembly GCF_053851495.1). Lineage (NCBI taxonomy): Bacteria > Pseudomonadati > Pseudomonadota > Gammaproteobacteria > Pseudomonadales > Pseudomonadaceae > Pseudomonas > Pseudomonas sp. JQ36. The sequence continues at coordinate 687,080 of NZ_CM132642.1, forward strand.
GAAATGGTCGATCGCATCAAGGCCGCAGTCGATGCCCGTACCGACGACAGCTTCGTGATCATGGCGCGTACTGACGCGCTGGCGGTGGAAGGTCTGGAATCGGCACTCGATCGCGCCGCCGCGTGCATCGAGGCCGGCGCCGACATGATCTTCCCGGAAGCCATCACCGAGCTTGAGATGTACAAGCTGTTCGCCAACCGCGTGAAGGCGCCGATCCTCGCCAACATCACCGAGTTCGGTTCGACACCGCTGTACACCACCGAGCAGCTTGCGGGGGCGGATGTGTCGCTGGTGCTGTACCCGCTGTCGGCGTTCCGCGCGATGAACAAGGCCGCGGAAAACGTCTACACCGCGATCCGCCGCGACGGCACCCAGCAGAACGTCATCGACACCATGCAGACGCGCATGGAGCTTTACGATCGCATCGACTACCACACCTTCGAGCAGAAGCTCGATGCGTTGTTTGCACAGAAGAAAGGCTGAACAAGATCCCCTGTGGGAGCGGGCTTGCTCGCGAAAGCGGTGGATCAGGCAATATCGATGTGACTGACACGACGCATTCGCGAGCAAGCCCGCTCCCACACGTTTCCCCTACAAATTCAAGAAAATTGGAGACAGCAATGGCCGAAGCAAAAGTACTCAGTGGCGCCGGGCTCCGTGGCCAGGTTGCCGGGCAAACCGCTCTGTCCACCGTGGGCCAGGCCGGTGCCGGGCTGACTTATCGCGGTTACGACGTGCGTGAACTGGCAGCCGACGCGCAGTTCGAAGAGGTGGCGTACCTGCTGCTGTACGGCGAACTGCCGACCCAGGCACAACTCGACGCTTACCAGCAAAAGCTGAGCAAGCTGCGCGACCTGCCGCAGGCACTGAAAGAAGTGCTCGAACGCATTCCCGCCGACGCCCACCCGATGGACGTGATGCGCACCGGTTGCTCGTTCCTCGGCAACATCGAGCCGGAGAAAGACTTCTCCGAACAGCGCGACAAGACCGACCGCCTGCTCGCCGCGTTCCCGGCGATCATGTGCTACTGGTATCGCTTCAGCCACGACGGCAAACGCATCAACTGCGTCAGCGACGAGCCATCGATCGGCGGCCACTTCCTGCACTTGTTGCACGACAAGAAGCCGAGCGAACTGCACGTCAAAGTGATGAACGTGTCGCTGATCCTCTACGCCGAACACGAATTCAACGCCTCGACCTTCACCGCTCGCGTTTGCGCATCGACCCTGTCCGACCTGTATTCCTGCGTCACCGCAGCGATCGGTTCGTTGCGTGGCCCGCTGCATGGTGGCGCCAACGAGGCGGCAATGGAAATGATCGAGCGCTTCTCGTCGCCGGAAGAGGCTATCAAAGGCACCCTCGGCATGCTCGAGCGCAAGGACAAGATCATGGGCTTCGGCCACGCGATCTATAAGGACAGCGATCCGCGCAACGAGGTGATCAAGGGGTGGTCGAAAAAACTCGCCGACGAAGTCGGTGACAAGGTGTTGTTCGCGGTTTCCGAAGCCATCGACAAGACCATGTGGGAGCAGAAAAAGCTGTTCCCCAACGCCGACTTCTACCATGCCTCGGCGTACCACTTCATGGGCATCCCGACCAAGCTGTTCACGCCGATCTTCGTCTGCTCGCGCCTGACCGGCTGGGCCGCGCACGTGTTCGAACAGCGCGCCAACAACCGCATCATCCGTCCAAGCGCCGAGTACGTCGGCGTCGAACAGCGCAAGTTCGTGCCAATCGAACGTCGCTGAATGGTGGGCCTGCCACACGGGTAACTGGATAAACCGGGAGCCAATGTGGGAGCGGGCTTGCTCGCGAATGCGGTGTGTCAGTCGACAAATCCGTTGAATGACACTCCGCATTCGGGAGCAAGCCCCCTCCCACAATTGACCGAGCCCATTTCAGTACCAGTGTCGGCCCCACCCTTTGAAACTACCGTGACCCGAGTCCTGACCCGATGAACACAGAATTCCGCAAAAACCTGCCCGGCAGTTCCCTGGATTATTTCGACGTCCGTGCAGCGGTCGAGGCGATTCAGCCCGGCAGCTACGACACCCTGCCGTACACCTCCCGCGTGCTGGCGGAAAACCTCGTGCGTCGCTGCGACCCGGCCACGCTCACCGATTCCCTCAAGCAACTGATCGAGCGCAAACGCGACCTCGACTTCCCGTGGTTTCCGGCGCGTGTGGTGTGCCACGACATTCTCGGCCAGACCGCACTGGTCGACCTCGCCGGCCTGCGTGACGCGATTGCGCAACAGGGCGGTGATCCGGCGCAGGTCAACCCGGTAGTGCCGACGCAACTGATCGTCGACCACTCGCTGGCGGTGGAAGCGGGCGGTTTCGACAAGCAGGCGTTCGAGAAGAACCGCGCCATCGAAGACCGGCGCAACGAAGACCGTTTCCACTTCATCAACTGGACCAAAAAGGCCTTCAAGAACGTCGACGTGATCCCGCCGGGCAACGGCATCATGCACCAGATCAACCTGGAGAAAATGTCTCCGGTGATCCAGGTGCGCGACGGCGTGGCATTCCCCGACACCTGTGTCGGCACCGACAGCCACACCCCGCACGTCGATGCGCTGGGCGTGATCGCCATCGGCGTCGGTGGCCTTGAAGCCGAGAGCGTGATGCTCGGCCGCGCCTCGTGGATGCGCCTGCCGGAAAGCGTCGGCGTCGAACTGACCGGCAAGCTGCAACCGGGCATCACCGCCACCGACATGGTGCTGGCGCTGACCGAATACCTGCGCAAACAGAAAGTCGTCGGCGCCTGGCTGGAGTTCTTCGGCGAAGGCGCCTCGGCGCTGACCCTTGGCGACCGCGCGACCATCTCCAACATGGCCCCGGAGTACGGTGCCACCGCGGCGATGTTCTACATCGACCAGCAGACCATCGACTACCTGAAACTCACCGGGCGCGAAGACCAGCAAGTGCAACTTGTCGAGCAGTACGCCCGGCTCAACGGTCTGTGGGCCGACAGCCTGAAAGGCGCGCAATACGAGCGTGGCCTGACCTTCGATCTGTCGTCGGTGGTGCGCAACATGGCCGGCCCGAGCAATCCGCACGCCCGTGTGGCGGTAGCGGATCTGGCGGCCAAAGGCATCTCCGGGCAGTGGGATGACGTGCCGGGGCAAATGCCCGACGGCGCGGTGATCATCGCTGCCATCACCAGCTGCACCAACACCAGCAACCCGCGCAACGTGATCGCCGCTGGTCTGCTGGCGCGCAACGCCAACAAGCTCGGCCTGACCCGCAAGCCGTGGGTCAAATCCTCGCTGGCGCCGGGTTCGAAAACCGTGGCGCTGTACCTTGACGAAGCGGGGCTGACCACGGAGCTGGAGCAACTCGGTTTCGGCGTCGTCGCGTTTGCCTGCACCACTTGCAACGGCATGTCCGGCGCCCTCGATCCGGTGATCCAGCAAGAGATCATTGACCGCGATCTGTATGCGACTGCCGTGCTCTCCGGCAACCGCAACTTCGACGGCCGCATTCACCCGTACGCCAAACAGGCGTTCCTCGCGTCGCCGCCGCTGGTGGTCGCTTACGCCATCGCCGGGACCATCCGTTTCGACATCGAGAAAGATGTGCTGGGCGTGGTCGACGGCAAGGAAATCCGCCTGAAAGACATCTGGCCGAGCGATGAAGAAATCGACGCGGTGGTGAAGTCTTCGGTCAAGCCGGAGCAGTTCCGGCAGGTCTACATTCCGATGTTCGCCATCCACGAAGACACCGGCCCGAAAGTCACGCCGCTGTACGACTGGCGCGAGATGAGCACTTACATCCGCCGTCCGCCGTACTGGGAAGGCGCACTGGCCGGCGCCCGTCCGCTGAAGGGCATGCGCCCGCTGGCGGTGCTGCCGGACAACATCACCACTGATCACCTGTCGCCCTCCAACGCGATCATGCTCGACAGCGCCGCCGGTGAATATCTGGCGAAAATGGGCCTGCCGGAAGAAGACTTCAACTCGTACGCCACGCACCGCGGCGACCACCTGACCGCGCAGCGCGCGACCTTCGCCAACCCGAAGCTGTTCAACGAAATGGTTCAGGAAAACGGCAAGGTCAAACAGGGTTCGCTGGCCCGCGTCGAGCCGGAAGGCAAAGTCATGCGCATGTGGGAAGCCATCGAAACCTACATGCAGCGCAAGCAGCCGTTGATCATCATTGCCGGTGCCGACTACGGCCAGGGTTCGTCCCGCGACTGGGCGGCGAAGGGCGTGCGTCTGGCAGGCGTGGAAGCGATCGTCGCCGAAGGTTTCGAGCGCATCCACCGCACCAACCTGGTGGGCATGGGCGTGTTGCCGCTGGAGTTCAAAGCGGGTACCGACCGTCACACCCTGGCCATCGACGGCAGCGAAACCTACGACGTGATCGGCGCCCGCACCCCGCGCGCCGACCTGACGCTGGTGATCCATCGCAAGTCCGGCGAGCGCGTTGAAGTGCCGGTGACCTGCCGTCTGGATACCGCTGAAGAAGTGTCGATCTACGAGGCCGGCGGCGTGTTGCAGCGCTTCGCCCAGGACTTCCTCGAAGAGTCGGCGGTTGCCGTTTAAATCAACTGATGCAGGCATGGGGTTTCACGCCCATGCCTTCGGTAAGGAGCATCATGGCTCACGCACCACAAATCAAAATCCCCGCCACCTACATGCGTGGCGGCACCAGCAAGGGCGTGTTCTTCAGCCTCAAGGATCTGCCCGAAGCTGCACAGATTCCCGGCCCGGCCCGCGATGCCTTGCTGCTGCGAGTGATCGGCAGCCCCGACCCGTACGACAAGCAGATCGACGGCATGGGCGGCGCCACCTCGAGCACCAGCAAAACCGTGATCCTGTCGAAAAGCATCAAGGCTGATCACGACGTCGATTACCTGTTTGGTCAGGTGTCGATCGACAAGCCGTTCGTCGACTGGAGCGGCAACTGCGGCAACCTCTCGGCAGCGGTCGGTTCATTCGCCATCAGCAACGGTCTGGTGGAGGCCAGCCGCATTCCGCACAACGGTGTCGCGGTGGTGCGCGTATGGCAGGCCAATATCGGCAAGACCATCATCGCCCACGTGCCGATCACCAACGGCGAAGTGCAGGAAACCGGTGATTTCGAACTCGACGGCGTGACCTTTCCGGCCGCCGAAGTGCAGGTCGAGTTCATGGACCCGGCGGCGGAAGAGGAGGGCGGCGGCGGTTCGATGTTCCCCACTGGCAACCTGATCGATCAGCTTGAGGTGCCGGGTGTCGGCACGTTCCAGGCGACCATGATCAACGCCGGGATCCCGACGATTTTCGTCAACGCCGCAGACATCGGCTACTCCGGCACCGAGCTGCAAAGCGCGATCAACAGCGACCCGAAAGCGTTGCAGATGTTCGAAACCATCCGTGCTTACGGTGCATTGCGCATGGGCCTGATTTCCAGTCTGGACGAAGCGGCCAAGCGACAGCACACGCCGAAAGTCGCGTTCGTCGCCAGGCCTGCGGATTACGTGGCGTCCAGTGGCAAGGCGATTGCTGCCGGCGATGTGGATTTGCTGGTACGCGCGCTGTCGATGGGCAAATTGCACCACGCGATGATGGGCACGGCGGCGGTGGCGATTGGCACGGCGGCGGCGATTTCCGGGACTCTGGTGAATCTCGCAGCAGGCGGTGTCGAGCGCAACGCTGTGCGCTTCGGCCATCCTTCCGGAACCTTGCGCGTGGGCGCCGAAGCCAGTCTGGAAAACGGTGAGTGGGTAGTGAAAAAAGCCATCATGAGCCGCAGTGCCCGCGTCCTCATGGAAGGTTTCGTTCGCATCCCCGGCGACTCCTTCTGACCCAACACCGAACAACACTGTGGGAGCGGGCTTGCTCGCGAAGGCGTAGTGTCAGTCGACATTTTCGCTGGCTGACACACCGTCTTCGCGAGCAAGCCCGCTCCCACAGGGGATTGCATTTCAACCAGGATAATCAATCCACAAAGTAATATTCCTGTGCCCAGCAATACTTTCTGACACTACACCGAACAAAAACTGTGGGAGCGGGCTTGCTCGCGAAGGCGTAGTGTCAGTCGACATTTTCGCTGGCTGACACACCGCCTTCGCGAGCAAGCCCGCTCCCACAGGGGATTGCATTTCAATCAGGATAATCAATCCACAAAGTAATATTCCTGTGCCCAGCAATACTTTCTGACACTACACCGAACAAAAACTGTGGGAGCGGGCTTGCATTTCAACCAGGATAATCAATCCACAAAGTAATATTCGTGTGCCCGGCGATACTTTCTGACACTACACCGAACAAAAACTGTGGGAGCGGGCTTGCTCGCGAAGGCGTAGTGTCAGTCGACATTTTCGCTGGCTGACACACCGCCTTCGCGAGCAAGCCCGCTCCCACAGGGGATTGCATTTCAATATAAGAAAATCAGCCTGAACCGAGGTCCCATCAACGAACCACTGCCAGAGTGAATCGAACATGAGCGCCAACGTCGACCTGAACAATCGCCCCGACTACGACCGTGTCCTGCAGGACATCGCCGATTACGTCCTCACCTACAAAATCGAATCTGCCGAAGCCCTCGACACCGCCCGCAACTGCCTGATGGACACCCTCGGCTGTGGCCTGCTGGCGTTGCGTTTTCCCGAATGCACCAAGCACCTTGGCCCAATCGTCGAGGGCACCGTCGTGCCGTTCGGCGCTCGGGTTCCCGGCACGTCCTGTCGTCTCGACCCGGTGAAAGCCGCGTGGGATATCGGCTGCATCGTGCGCTGGCTGGATTACAACGACACCTGGCTCGCCGCCGAGTGGGGGCATCCGTCGGACAACCTCGGCGGGATTCTCGCGGTGGCCGATCATCTGTCGCAGAAGCGTATCGCCAACGGCGAAGCACCACTGACAATGCGCGACGTGCTCGAAGCGATGATCATGGCCCACGAGATTCAAGGTGTGATCGCCCTGGAAAACTCCTTCAACCGCGTCGGCCTCGACCATGTTCTGCTGGTGAAAGTCGCCTCGACTGCGGTCACAGCGAAACTGATGGGTGCCAATCGCGAGCAACTGCTGTCGGCGTTGTCCCATGCCTTCGCCGATGGTCAGGCGCTGCGCACCTATCGCCATGCGCCGAACGCCGGGTCGCGCAAGTCCTGGGCGGCGGGGGATGCGACCAGTCGCGGTGTTCGTCTGGCTGACATCGCCCTGCGTGGCGAGATGGGTATTCCCGGAGTGTTGACGGCCAAACAGTGGGGCTTCTACGACGTGTCGTTCAGCCACACCAACAACGATCTGGCGCTAAAACCCGAGGGTAAACGCGCCTTCAGTTTCTCGCGGCCCTACGGCAGTTACGTGATGGAAAACGTGCTGTTCAAGATCAGCTTTCCCGCCGAGTTCCATGCGCAGACGGCCTGCGAAGCGGCGGTGACCTTGCATCCGTTGGTGCGCAATCGACTGCATGAAATCGATCGCATCGTCATCACCACCCACGAGTCGGCGATTCGCATCATTTCCAAGGTCGGGCCGCTGGCCAACGCTGCCGACCGCGACCACTGCATTCAGTACATGACCGCCGTGCCGCTGGCGTTCGGCAACCTGGTGGCTGAACAGTACGAGGACGCTTTCCACGCTGCGCACCCGATCATTGATGTGCTGCGCGAGAAGATGGTCATCGTTAAAGACCCGCGTTTCACCCGCGAATACCTGGAGGCCGACAAACGCTCGATTGCCAACGCGGTGCAGGTGTTTTTCAAGGATGGTTCCAGCACCGAGAACGTGGTGGTCGAATACCCGATCGGCCATCGCCGGCGCCGGGTCGAAGGCATTCCATTGCTGGAGGACAAGTTCAAGGCCAATCTGCTGACACGATTCACCGGGCAGCGCAGTGGCGAGATCTTCGCGTTGTGCAAGGATCAGGCGCAGCTTGAGGCGACTCCCGTGAATCGTTTCATCGACCTGTTTGTCATCTGACAAAGCAAGCGCTGAAGGCCAAATGCAGGCATGAGCCTGCTCGCCATAGCAGTGTGTCAGACAACATCAATGCTGGATGTGCCGCCGCCTTCGCGAGCAAGCCCGCTCCCACAAGGTTTTGTGCCTGGCACAACATGCATGAACACTCTGAAACCCTGTGGGAGCGGGCTTGCTCGCGAAGGCGTCGGATCAGACACCACGAATTTATTTGAAACGCCGCTCCACACCTTTCTCCACCAGAATCTTCGCGGAAATCTCTTCCACCGAAAAATGCGTGGAGTTGATGTGCGGGATGTTCTCGCGGCGGAACAGGTTTTCCACTTCGCGCACTTCGAATTCGCACTGGGCGTAGCTCGAGTAACGGCTGTTGGGCTTGCGCTCGTTGCGGATTGCGGTGAGGCGATCAGGGTCGATGGTCAGGCCGAACAGCTTGTGCTGATGGGCGCGCAGGGCGGTCGGCAGGGTCAGGCGCTCCATGTCGTCTTCGGTCAGCGGGTAGTTGGCCGCGCGGATGCCGAACTGCATCGCCATGTACAGACACGTCGGCGTCTTACCACAACGCGACACGCCCACTAGTATCAGATCGGCCTTGTCGTAATAGTGGGTGCGCGCGCCGTCATCGTTGTCGAGGGCGAAGTTCACGGCCTCGATGCGCTCCATGTAATTGGAGTTGTGCCCGATCGAGTGGGACTTGCCGACGGTGTAGGAAGAGTGCTCGGTCAGTTCCTGCTCCAGCGGGGCGAGGAAGGTCGAGAAAATGTCGATCATGAAACCATTGGACGTTGCGAGAATCTCACGGATGTCCTGATTGACGATGGTGTCGAAGATGATCGGACGGAAGCCGTCGGTTTCAGCGGCTTTGTTGATTTGTTGTACCATGGCCCGCGCTTTGTCCGCGTTGTCGATATACGGCCGCGTGAGCTTGGTGAAGGTAATGTTTTCGAACTGCGCCAGAAGGCTTTGACCCAGGGTTTCGGCGGTAATGCCGGTGCCATCGGAGATAAAGAAAGCAGATCGTTTCATTTGCACCTTGGGCCTTAAGCTAAAGAGTATTTCTGGATATGATAGGCGCGATTTGTCGGCCGCCATTGGCCCGCATTCTCACTTATTTTCCAGGTCCAGGCCATACAGCCGGCCAACGCTCCCCCGAGCTGCCGGTTTCTGAGCTTTTCCAACACAGTTAGTGGAGAGATCACCTTGGTAGAGTACGTAGTTTCCCTCGATAAGCTCGGCAAACACGATGTTGAGCATGTGGGGGGCAAGAACGCATCCCTGGGCGAGATGATCAGCAACCTGGCGGGTGCCGGTGTGTCGGTCCCCGGCGGCTTTGCCACCACCGCGCAGGCCTATCGCGACTTTCTCGAACTGAGCGGCCTCAACGATCAGATCCACAAGGCTCTCGACGCCCTGGACGTCGATGACGTCAACGCGCTGGCCAAGACCGGTGCGCAGATCCGTCAATGGATCATGGACGCCGAATTCCCTGAAAAACTCAATACCGAGATCCGCACCGCGTTCGCCGCGCTGTCGGCCGGCAACCCTGACGTGGCCGTGGCCGTGCGTTCTTCCGCCACCGCCGAAGACTTGCCGGACGCCTCGTTCGCTGGTCAGCAGGAGACCTTCCTGAACATCCGTGGTGTGGAAAACGTTATCCGCGCCGCCAAAGAGGTGTTCGCTTCGCTGTTCAACGACCGGGCGATTTCCTACCGCGTGCACCAGGGCTTCGACCATAAACTGGTCGCCCTGTCGGCTGGCGTGCAGCGCATGGTGCGTTCGGAAACCGGTACCGCCGGCGTGATGTTCACCCTCGATACCGAATCCGGTTTCCGTGACGTGGTGTTCATCACCGGCGCCTACGGTCTGGGCGAAACCGTTGTTCAAGGCGCGGTGAACCCGGATGAGTTCTACGTGCACAAAGGCACGCTGGAGGCTGGTCGCCCGGCGATCCTGCGTCGCAACCTCGGCAGCAAAGCGATCAAGATGATCTACGGCGACGAGGCCAAGGCCGGGCGTTCGGTGAAGACTGTCGATGTCGACAAGGCCGAACGCGCGCGTTTCTGCCTGACCGACGCCGAAGTCAGCGAGCTGGCCAAGCAGGCGATGATCATCGAGAAGCACTACGGCTGCCCGATGGATATCGAGTGGGCCAAGGACGGTGACGACGGCAAGCTGTACATCGTGCAGGCCCGTCCGGAAACCGTGAAGAGCCGCACCCAGGCCAACGTCATGGAACGTTACCTGCTGAAAGAAACCGGCACCGTGCTGGTGGAAGGTCGTGCCATCGGCCAGCGTATCGGCGCCGGTAAAGTGCGGATCATCAAGGACGTCTCGGAAATGGACAAAGTCCAGGCCGGCGACGTGCTGGTCTCCGACATGACCGACCCGGACTGGGAACCGGTGATGAAGCGCGCCAGCGCCATCGTCACCAACCGTGGTGGCCGTACCTGCCACGCGGCGATCATCGCCCGTGAATTGGGGATTCCAGCGGTCGTGGGTTGCGGCAACGCCACCCAACTGCTCAAGGATGGTCAGGGTGTGACCGTGTCCTGCGCCGAAGGCGACACCGGTTACATCTTCGAAGGCGAACTGGGCTTCGACGTCAAGAAGAACTCCGTGGACGCCATGCCGGAGCTGCCGTTCAAGATCATGATGAACGTCGGCAACCCGGACCGCGCCTTCGACTTCGCGCAGTTGCCGAATGCCGGTGTGGGCCTGGCCCGTCTGGAATTCATCATCAACCGCATGATCGGCGTACACCCGAAAGCGCTGTTGAACTACGACGGCCTGCCGCAGGAAATCAAGGACAGCGTCGACAAGCGCATCGCCGGTTACAACGATCCGGTCGGCTTCTATGTCGAAAAACTGGTGGAAGGCATCAGCACCCTCGCTGCAGCGTTCTGGCCGAAGAAGGTCATTGTGCGTCTGTCGGACTTCAAGTCCAACGAATACGCCAACCTCATCGGCGGCAAGCTGTACGAGCCGGAAGAAGAAAACCCGATGCTCGGCTTCCGTGGCGCTTCGCGTTACATCAGCGAATCGTTCCGTGACTGCTTCGAACTCGAGTGCCGCGCGCTGAAGCGTGTGCGCAACGAGATGGGCCTGACCAACGTCGAAATCATGGTGCCGTTCGTCCGTACCCTCGGCGAAGCCAGCCAGGTGGTCGATTTGCTCGCCGAAAACGGCCTGGCCCGTGGCGACAATGGCCTGCGCGTGATCATGATGTGCGAACTGCCATCCAACGCAATTCTCGCTGAGGAATTCCTCGAGTTCTTCGACGGCTTCTCGATCGGCTCCAACGACCTTACCCAGTTGACCCTGGGCCTGGACCGTGACTCCGGGATCATCGCGCACCTGTTCGACGAGCGTAATCCGGCGGTGAAGAAGCTGCTGGCCAACGCGATTGCCGCGTGCAACAAGGCCGGCAAATACATCGGCATCTGCGGTCAGGGCCCTTCGGACCACCCGGATCTGGCCAAATGGCTGATGGAGCAGGGCATCGAAAGCGTGTCGCTGAACCCGGACTCCGTGCTGGAAACCTGGTTCTTCCTCGCTGAAGGTCAGGCGCAGGCGTAATCAGTATGTGAACGGCCATCCTCCCCTGTGGGAACGGGCTTGCTCGCGAAGACGGAATAAGATCCGCCACAAATGTTGGCTGATACACCGCTTTCGCGAGCAAGCCCGCTCCCACAAAGGTCGGGGGCTTTGAGATTGAAGTAGGGCGGGCTCTCCGGATGCCGCCCTTTTTTGTGCAAGAGCATTATGCAAAGCAGCAGCAACCTGTTTCCTGTCGCCCTGATCAGCGCCGAACGTCGCGGTGATCTGAGCGAAGACGTGTATCGACTCAAACCCGGCAACAGTCCCGACTGGTCCGTGGAAATCGCCGTGACCCGCTTGGGCATGGCCGATGACACGACACCACGCGGCGTGCCGGTGATTTTGCTGCACGGCAGCTTTTCCAACCGGCGCTTCTGGTTTTCCCCCAAGGGCCTCGGGCTGGGCGCGTACCTGACGCGCCTGGGCTTCGACGTGTGGATCCCGGAGATGCGCGGTCACGGCCTGTCGCAGCGCAACGAGGACTACCGGCGCAACCGCGTGGCTGACTACGCCCGTTACGATCTGCCGGCGATTGCCGCGTTCGTCCGCGAGCAGAGCGGGCAGGTGCCGCACTGGATCGGCCATTCGCTGGGCGGCATCACCCTGGCAGCAGCGCTGGGTGGCGAATACCTCGGCGAGCCTGCCGTGGCCTCGGCGGCGTTTTTCGGCACGCAGGTCAGCCGCACGTACTGGCCGTTGAAGATTCCACCGGTGGAGTGGAGCGGGCGCTTCATTCTCAAGCGTTTCGCGCAGTTGTCCGGTTCACGCCTCAAGCGCGGCCCGGAAGACGAGCCGATCGGGCTGGCGCTGGAAAGCATGCGCTGGTACGGCTTGTTCGGGCGGTTTGGCGACAAGGACAAGGATTGGTGGGCAGGGCTTGCCGAGGTTCAACTGCCAGTATTGGCCGTGACGGCGGCGGGCGATCATCAGGATCCGGCGTGGGCCTGCCGCAAACTGTTCGAGCAGATCGGCTCCGAGCACAAGCAGTTCATCAATCTGGGACGCGAACAGGGCTTCAGCGACAACTTCGGGCATGTCGAGATGCTGGTGAGCAAAGCAGCGCAGGCCGAGGTCTGGCCGCTGGTGGCGCGCTGGCTGAATGATCAGCAGACACCGTTGCTCGGCGGCAAGCCCGATCTTGCCGCTGCGGTCTGAGCCCGGGGCTCTGAAAAGGGCATTTCGTTCGGGTCGGCTTGCGGCTAAGATATGACGCATTGTGCGATTCTGGTCATATTAGGTGGCTGTTTAGCTATTACGTTTCAGCGTTTGTTCAGGTTCGTTCAGCGACCATTGCATGAACTAAGGTAAACAGCGACCACCGGGACTCGTTTCAAAAGAGTGCGACATCCTTGATCGTCTTCCTTTTTACAGGAGTTTTTCGATGAACCATTACCTCACGCCTGACCTGTGCGACGCCTATCCGGAGCTGGTGCAGGTGCTGGAACCGATGTTCAGCAATTTCGGCGGCCGTGATTCCTTCGGCGGCGAAATCGTGACCGTCAAATGTTTCGAAGACAACTCGCTGGTCAAGGAGCAAGCCGAACTCAAGGGGAATGGCAAGGTGCTGGTGGTCGATGGCGGCGGTTCGCTGCGTCGCGCGTTGCTGGGCGACATGATCGCCGAGAAAGCCGCGAAAAACGGCTGGGAAGGGATGGTCATCTACGGTTGCATCCGTGACGTCGACGTCATTGCCCAGACCGATCTCGGTGTCCAGGCCCTGGCCAGTCACCCGATGAAGACCGAAAAACGTGGCATCGGCGATCTCAACGTACCGGTAACTTTCGCCGGCGTGACGTTCCATCCGGGCCAATACATCTATGCGGACAACAACGGCGTGATCGTTTCGCCAAGTCCGCTGCAGATGCCTGAATAAGTTTTTCGACAAAGGGATGCGGATGTTCGAGGAAGAAAACGCGCAGTGGGGGCTGGTGCATGCCCTGGTGCTGGACGGTAAAGGCGGTGCGCGTTCGATTGCCCGGACTGAGCTCGACGATCTGCAGCTGCAGGCCCATGAGAGCCTGTGGCTGCATTGGGATCGCAGCCATCCGCAAACCCAGACCTGGCTGCGCAAATCCAGCGGCCTGAATGAATTTGCCTGCGACCTGTTGCTGGAAGAAAATACCCGGCCGCGCCTGTTGCCGTTGCCGGATGCCGAGCTGTTGCTGTTTTTGCGTGGGGTCAACCTGAATCCCGGTGCCGAGCCGGAAGACATGGTCTCGGTGCGGATTTTCGCTTCGGCGCAACGGGTCATCTCCCTGCGCTTGCGTCCGCTGCGTGCCACCGATGAACTGTTGGCGCTGTTGAGCGAAGGCAAAGGCCCGAAAACCTCTTCTGAACTGATCCTGTATCTGGCGCAATTCCTCACCAACAAGGTGCAGGATCTGGTCACGTGCCTGTCGGAACTGGTCGATGAAGAGGAAGAAAAACTGGATGCCGACGAACGGTATACCCCCGAACATGGCTCGATTCTGCACATCCGCCGCCGGGCGGCCGGACTGAAGCGTTTTCTGGCACCGCAGCGGGATATTTTCGGACAACTGACACGGATAAAACTGCCGTGGTTTGTCGACGATGACGCCGACTACTGGAACGAATTGAACAACAGCCTGACGCGCTATCTCGAAGAGCTGGAATTGACCCGAGAGCGCATGGGGCTTGTGCTGGAGGCTGAAGACCGGCGTTTGAACGTGCGCATGAATCGCACGATGTATCGCTTCGGCATAATCACCTGCATCTTTTTGCCGATGAGTTTTCTCACCGGCCTGTTGGGCATCAATGTGGGCGGCATTCCGTTCGCCAGCAGCCCTTATGGTTTCCTGATTGCCTGTCTGACGGTGCTGGCCATGGCCTTCGGTCAATGGTGGTTATTCCGTCGTTTGCGCTGGGTATGAAGATGCGACATGTGACCCGACCAAATTTGCCCGCGTCTTTCACAGACATCACGAGAGGTGCGTATGCACGATCCGTTTGAACAGTCTTTGCGCGACATGCTCAACGCCTCGCCGTCCAGCCGCGACGACGATGCCTGCCTGGGCCGCGTACTCAAAACCGCCAACCGCCAGGTCGGCGCCGGTGATCTGTTCAGCCTGCTGGGCCGCTGGCTGCCCGCGCTGATGATCGCCCTGAATAACGGATCGGCCCACGTCTCGCCGGTTTCCCGTCTTCGTAAAACCACTGCACGCACTGCTGATAAGGCTGATTGAATATGGAACTTGATCTCTGGACTCAGAGCCTCGTCACGGCAATGACTGCGTTGTGGACCAAAGTCGCCAATTTCATCCCGAACCTGTTCGGCGCACTGGTGGTGCTGCTGTTGGGTTTCGTGGTGGCCAAGCTGCTCGATACCTTGCTGTCCAAACTGCTGGCCAAACTGGGCCTTGACCGCCTGATGGGCGGCACCGGGCTGACCAAGTTGATGTCGCGGGCCGGGCTGCAGGTGCCGATCTCGACCTTGATCGGTAAAATCGTTTATTGGTTCGTTCTGCTGATTTTCCTGGTTTCTGCAGCAGAGTCCCTTGGACTTGAGCGAGTTTCAGCTACGCTGGACATGCTGGCGCTGTATTTGCCGAAAGTTTTCGGTGCCGCACTGGTGCTGCTGGTCGGTGTTTTGCTCGCGCAATTGGCCAACGGCTTGGTGCGCGGGGCGGCGGAAGGCGTAGGGCTGGACTACGCTTCGGGTTTGGGCCGAATCGCCCAGGGGCTGGTGATCATCATCAGCATCTCGGTCGCGATCAGTCAGCTCGAGGTCAAGACTGACCTGCTGAACCATGTGATTGTCATCGTATTGATTACCGTTGGTCTGGCCGTTGCGCTGGCCATGGGTTTGGGAAGCCGGGAAATTGCCGGTCAGATTCTTGCGGGAATCTATGTGCGTGAGTTGTATCAGGTTGGGCAACAAGTGCGTGTTGGCGAGGTCGAAGGCCAGATCGAAGAGATCGGCACGGTTAAAACCACAGTGCTGACCGATGAGGGTGAGCTAGTCTCACTCTCCAATCGGATCCTGCTGGAACAGCATGTGAGTAGCCGCTAACCCGGCAAACCCTGCTAATGTATGCCGCCGCAAAATGCCCTGAGAGGGGTGCGGCGGACATTGACCTGACTGTCGGCACGACTTGTTTTGAATAAAGCCCAAACGCTATCCACGCGCTATGACCCCCGTGAGCTCTCTGATGAGGAGTTGGTCGCGCGCGCGCATACCGAGCTGTTTCACGTGACGCGCGCCTATGAAGAGCTGATGCGGCGTTACCAGCGAACATTATTTAACGTTTGTGCGAGATATCTTGGGAACGATCGCGACGCAGACGATGTCTGTCAGGAAGTGATGCTTAAGGTGTTGTACGGCCTGAAGAACTTCGAGGGGAAATCGAAGTTCAAAACCTGGCTCTACAGCATCACGTATAACGAATGCATCACGCAGTATCGGAAGGAACGGCGTAAGCGTCGCTTGATGGACGCTCTCAGTCTGGACCCTCTTGAAGAAGCGTCTGAAGAAAAGGCGCCGAAGCCGGAGGAGAAGGGTGGGCTTGATCGCTGGCTGGTGTATGTGAATCCGATTGACCGTGAAATTCTGGTGCTACGATTTGTCGCAGAGCTGGAGTTTCAGGAGATCGCAGACATCATGCACATGGGTTTGAGTGCGACAAAAATGCGTTACAAACGCGCTCTAGATAAATTGCGTGAGAAATTTGCAGGCATTGCTGAAACTTAGTTCAGCGCAAATATCTCTTACGTGTAGGCAAGTTCTGATAGACTTGCCGCCGAGTTGTCCCCCGGTTTGCGGGACTGCTTCACAATCACCAGATGGGGATTTAACGGATGAAACTGAAAAACACCTTGGGCTTGGCCATTGGTTCTCTGATTGCCGCCACTTCGTTCGGCGCTCTGGCACAAGGCCAAGGCGCAGTTGAAATCGAAGGCTTCGCTAAGAAAGAACAATTCGACAGCGCTCGTAACTTCAAGAACAACGGCAACCTGTTCGGCGGTTCGATCGGTTACTTCCTGACCGACGACGTTGAACTGCGTCTGGGCTACGATGAAGTGCACAACGTACGTGCCGACGATGGCAAGAACGTCAAAGGCGCTAACACCGCTCTGGACGCTCTGTACCACTTCAACAACCCAGGCGACATGCTTCGTCCATACGTTTCGGCCGGTTTCTCTGACCAGAGCATCGACCAGAACGGTTCGAACGGTCGTAACCGTTCCACCTTCGCCAACATTGGCGGCGGTGCCAAGCTGTACTTCACCGAGAACTTCTACGCCCGTGCCGGCGTTGAAGCTCAGTACAACATCGACCAGGGCGACACCGAGTGGGCTCCTAGCGTCGGTATCGGTGTGAACTTCGGTGGCGGCTCCAAGCCAGCTGCTGCTCCAGTTCCAGCACCTGCTGAAGTTTGCTCCGACAGCGACAACGATGGCGTTTGCGACAACGTTGACAAGTGCCCGGACACCCCAGCCAACGTAACTGTTGACGCTGATGGCTGCCCAGCAGTTGCTGAAGTTGTTCGTGTTGAGCTGGACGTGAAATTCGACTTCGACAAGTCGGTAGTCAAGCCTAACAGCTACGGCGACATCAAAAACCTGGCTGACTTCATGAAGCAGTACCCATCCACCACCACTACTGTTGAAGGTCACACTGACTCCGTCGGTCCTGACGCTTACAACCAGAAACTGTCTGAGCGTCGTGCAAACGCCGTTAAGCAAGTTCTGACCAACCAGTACGGTGTTGAATCGTCCCGCGTTCAGTCGATCGGCTACGGCGAATCCCGCCCAGTTGCTGACAACAAAACTGAAGCTGGTCGCGCTGTTAACCGTCGCGTAGAAGCGCAGGTTGAAGCTCAAGCTAAGTAATTAGCTGCCGCTACGAGAAAAGCCCGGCTCAGGCCGGGCTTTTCTTTGCCTGCGATTTGGCTTTGAAGGTCTAAAGATCGCAGCCTGCGGCAGCTCCTACACAGTATCCGCATACATCCTGTAGGAGCTGCCGAAGGCTGCGATCCTTTGATTTTCTACAACAGCGGCCACAGTGCCAATGACCAGAATGGCCGGGCTCCTGAGTCCAAACCTGCAGGCGTCGTCACTCATGCTCATCAAATCACTGCGGCACTCGCGCTGTTCTGGCAGAGAGGCATTCTCGATCATCGCCACTGGCGTATCCGCCGCCATCCCGCCCGCCAATAGCTGATCGCGAATCTCGCCAAGCTTGGCCACCCCCATGTAAATCACCAGTGTCGTCCCGCCCTGCGCCAGCGCCTGCCAGTTCAACTGGCTGTCATCCTGGGTATGCGCGGTCACCAGCGTCACCCCGCGCGCCACGCCGCGCAACGTCAGCGGAATATCGCATTGCGTCGCGCCGGCGAGTCCGGCGGTAATCCCGTTGACCAATTCGACCTCAACCCCACGCTCGCGCAACCACTGCGCCTCTTCGCCACCACGGCCGAAAATGCATGGGTCTCCGCCCTTGAGCCGCACCACGCATTTGCCTTGGCGTGCATAACGCAGCATCAGCCGGTGGATGAACGCCTGCGGCGTCGAGCGACAGCCGCCGCGTTTGCCTACGGCAATGATTCGCGCGGTGGGGCAATGCTCCAGCACCGCGGCATTGACCAGATCGTCAATCAACACCACCTGCGCTTCACGCAATGCGCGTACCGCTTTGAGCGTCAGCAGTTCGGGATCACCGGGACCTGCACCCACCAGCCAGACTTTTGCATTCATGGTGTTTTCCTTAGCAGATGACCGATACCGGCCGCAGCTCAGCGGCCAGCAAACGCTTGATTTCCGGGACGCACGAGCCGCATTGCGTGCCGCACCCCAGTTGTTGTTTGAGACCCTGCAAGTCGAGGCCTTGGCGAATTCCGGCACACACCGCGCCGTGGCTGACGTTTTTGCAGTTGCACAGGGTTTTGCCCGGATTGGCCTGCAAACCGGCATTACCTGGCGGCGCGCTCATCGGCGCCAGCAGCCAGCGCCGCAATTGTTCATCGGCGCGGCCCTCCAGCCACAAGCCTTGCAGCCAGTGTTGGGCCAGGGTTTCGCCGGCCAGGCGGATCGCGGTGATACGACCGTGTTCGATACGTACCCGCTTGCCGATGGCGCGGCGTGGGTCGTCATAGGCCAGCACCGGCCCGTCGAGCAACGCCAGGCACTGGTCGATATCGCGCAGCAGTGGCGGCTCCGGCGCCGTGGCGCTGGCAGCGCGTATCAGCAGTGCCGGCCGCTCACGTCCGACAAGGCTGAAATTCACGTAGGAAAATGCCTCACAGAGCGGCCGTAGCCTCTCGAAATGCCGCTGAACATCGCCTTCGATGAGTGCGAACAAGTGCCATGGCAGATTCACCGCTTCCAGACGTACGCCGCTGTGTTTGAGTTCGGGCTGCTTTGACAAAGGATCGAAGGCCGGCAAGGTCAGACTGTTGACCCCGCCCTTGAGAAACCGGTCGCCCCAGTGCATCGGCAGAAAGGCCTGACCGGGGCGCACACTGTCATCGCTGTCGACTGCGACGATGAGCGCACCGCGCCGACTCTTCAGGTTGACCAGATCCCCCGGCTGCAAACGATGGCGGCGCATTTCGTCCGGATGCAGGCTCAACAGCGCTTCGCCGACATGCCCGAACAATTGCGCCGCGGTGCCGGTGCGGCTCATGCCGTGCCATTGATCGCGCAGGCGGCCGGTGATCAGCGTTAGCGGAAACCTTGCATCGCGTGGTTCCTTGGCCGCGCGATAAGGATCGGCAACGAACTGCGCACGACCGTTGGCCGTGGGGAAAATCCCGTCGCCATACAAACGCGCGGTGCCTTGTCGGGCGCCAGTGGGGAAGGGCCATTGCTGCGGGCCAAGTTCATCGATCAATGGATGGCTGATGCCTGACAGGTCCAGATCGCGTCCACGGGTCAGTTGTTTGTATTCGTCGAACAACTGCGCCGGATGCTCGAAAGCAAACAGGCTCGGTTGATGCGGGCGCAGACGTTGCTCCAGCCGTCGTGCGAAATCCACGGTGATCGCCCAGTCCGGCCGCGCTTCGCCCGGTGGGAGAATGGCCTGGCGCACGTGGGAAATGCGCCGTTCGGAGTTGGTCACCGAGCCTTCCTTCTCGCCCCAACTGGCAGCGGGTAACAACAGGTCGGCGAAGGCGGCGGTTTCGGTGGTGCAGAAGGCTTCCTGCAACACCACGAACGGGCAAGCTTGCAGTGCTTCGCGAACCGCGTGTTGATCTGGCATGGACTGCGCGGGGTTGGTGCAGGCAATCCATAGCGCCTTGACCTGGCCGCTGCGCATCCGTTCGAACAGCTCGATGGCGCTCAGGCCGCTGCTTTCAGGCAGTTGATCGACGCCCCAATAGGCTGCCACTTCGGCGCGGTGCTCGGGGTTGGCTGCCTCCCGGTGACCGGGCAGCAAATTGGACAGACTGCCGGTTTCCCGTCCACCCATGGCATTCGGCTGACCGGTCAGTGAGAAAGGTCCCGCGCCTGGACGGCCGATTTGCCCGGTGGCCAGGTGCAGATTGATCAGCGCGCTGTTTTTCGCGCTGCCAGCGGTTGACTGATTCAGGCCCATGCACCACAGCGACAGGAAACTTGGCGCGGTGCCCACCCATTCCGCGCACTGCTGCAATTGCTCGACACTGATCCCGCACAGTTGCGCAACCATTTGCGGGGTGTAGTCGCGCACCAGATTTTTCAGCTCAGGCAAACCGTCGGTGTGTGCCTTGATGAAGTCGCGGTCGATCCAGTCTTCCCACAGCAGCAGATGCAAAATCCCATGGAACAGAGCGACATCGGTGCCGGGCAGAATCGCCAGATGCAGGTCCGCCAACTCACAGGTGTCAGTGCGCCGGGGATCGATAACGATGACTTTCATCTGCGGCCGGCGGGATTTCGCCTCTTCAAGACGACGGAAAAGAACCGGGTGGGCGTAGGCCATGTTACTGCCGGCGATCATCACGCAATCGCTCAGCTCCAGATCCTCATAACTGCACGGTGGCGCATCGGCGCCGAGGCTGCGCTTGTAACCGACCACCGCCGACGACATGCACAGCCGGGAATTGCTGTCGATGTTGTTGGTGCCGACCAGCGCTCGGGCGAGTTTGTTGAAGGCGTAGTAGTCCTCGGTCAGCAACTGCCCGGAGATGTAAAACGCCACGCTGTCCGGGCCGTGTTCGGCGATGGTCTCGGCAAAGACCTGGGTCGCGTGATCCAGCGCCGTATCCCAGTCGCAACGGCTGCGCGCCAGGTCTTTGCCCAGACGCAGCTCCGGGTACAGCGCCCGGGCGGCCAGATCGCCGGTCAGGTGCAGGGTCGAGCCTTTGCTGCACAATTTGCCGAAGTTGGCCGGATGCGCCGGATCGCCGCTGACGCCGAGAATGCGCTCGCCGTCATGCTCGATCAGCACGCCGCAGCCGACCCCGCAATAACAGCAGGTCGAGGCGGTCGTCTGGCGGTTCATCAGACCGCTTCCCGCAGTGCCAGCTGCACGCGGCCGTTTTCGACCCGGGCCGGATGATGGTGCGCGCAGCCGATGTCCGGGGCCTGGGCTTCGCCGGTTTGCAGGTCGATCTGCCAATTGTGCAGCGGGCAGGCCACGCGTTTACCGTAGATCAAACCCTGTGACAGCGGCCCGCCCTTGTGTGGGCAGCGGTCGTCGAGGGCGAAAACCTCGTCGTCGCTCGTACGAAAAATCGCGATGTCGCCTTTCGGCCCGGCAATGATCCGCGAACCGAGGGCATTGATCTCTTCCAGGGCACAGATATCGAGCCAGTTCATGCCGGTACCTCCAGGTTTTTCACGGGGATCACGTCGAATTCTTTCTTCAGTTGCGGCTGCGCCAGACGCTCTTTCCACGGGTCCTGCTCGAATGACAGGGAGAACTGCAGACGCTCGTTCAGGGCCTTGCGGCGTTCCGGGTTTTCGAGCACGGCTTGCTTGATGTGCTCCATGCCGACCCGTTGCAGGTAGTGCACGGTGCGTTCGAGGTAGAAGGCTTCTTCGCGATACAGCTGCAGGAACGCGCCGTTGTATTCACGAACTTCCTCGGCGGTTTTCAGCTTGACGAAGAACTCGGCGACTTCGGTCTTGATCCCGCCGTTGCCGCCGATGTACATCTCCCAGCCGGAGTCGACACCGATGATTCCTACGTCCTTGATCCCCGCTTCCGAGCAGTTGCGTGGGCATCCGGAGACAGCGAGTTTGACTTTGTGCGGCGACCACATGTTGAACAGGTCGTGCTCCAACTCGATGCCCAACTGCGTTGAATTCTGCGTGCCGAAGCGGCAGAACTCGCTGCCGACGCAGGTTTTCACGGTGCGGATGGATTTGCCGTAAGCGTGGCCGGAGGGCATGTCGAGGTCTTTCCAGACGCCCGGCAAGTCCTGCTTCTTGATCCCCAGCAGGTCGATGCGCTGACCACCGGTGACCTTGACCATCGGTACGTTGTACTTGTCGGCCACGTCGGCGATGCGGCGCAATTCCGAGGGGTTGGTCACGCCGCCCCACATCCGTGGCACCACCGAATAGGTGCCGTCCTTCTGAATGTTGGCGTGGGCGCGTTCATTGATCAGGCGCGATTGCGGATCGTCCTTGGCTTCGCCGGGCCAGGTGGAAATCAGGTAATAGTTCAGCGCCGGCCGGCAGGTGGCACAGCCGTTCGGGGTGCGCCAGTTGAGATAGCTCATGGTGCCGGCGATGGTCAGCAGATGCTGTTCGCGAATCGCCTGGCGGATCTGCCCGTGGTTGAGGTCGCTGCAACCGCAGATGGCTTTTTCGCTTTTCGGTTTGACGTCCGCCGCGCCGCCGACGGTGTTGATCAGGATCTGCTCGACCAGCCCGGCGCAGGAGCCGCAGGAACTGGCAGCTTTGGTGTGTTTTTTCACTTCATCGACGCTGAACAGGCCGTGTTCCTGAATCGCCTTGACGATGGTGCCTTTGCACACGCCGTTGCAGCCGCAGACTTCGGCGGTGTCGGCCATGCTCATGGCTTTGTCCTGGCCCTGATGTCCTACGTCGCCGATAGAATTTTCACCAAACATCAGGTGATCGCGGATCTCGCCGATGGCGTGATTCTCACGAATCTGTCGGAAATACCAACCGCCATCTGCCGTATCGCCGTACAGACAGGCGCCGACCAGCACGTCATCCTTGATCACCAGTTTTTTATACACGCCGCCGATCGGGTCGGAGAGGGTGATGGTTTCTGTGCCTTCGCCGCCCATGAAATCACCGGCGGAAAACAGGTCGATGCCGGTGACTTTCAATTTGGTCGAGGTCACCGAGCCCTGATAGCGGGCGAAACCCAGTTGTGCGAGGTGATTGGCGCAGACCTTGGCCTGTTCGAACAGCGGTGCCACCAGGCCATAGGCGATGCCGCGATGGCTGGCGCACTCGCCGATGGCATAGATGCGCGGGTCGTAGGTCTGCAGGGTGTCGTTGACCAGAATCCCGCGATTGCAGGGGATGCCGGCGCGTTCCGCCAGTTCGGTGTTGGGGCGGATGCCGGCGGCCATCACTACCAGATCGGCGGGGATGATCTCGCCGTTCTTGAACTGCACCGAGCCGACCCGGCCGTTGCCTGCGTCGTGCAGGGCTTGGGTCTGCTCGCACAAACGAAAGTGCAGGCCACGGGCTTCGAGCGCGGTTTGCAGTAGTTGGCCGCTGGTCTTGTCCAGTTGCCGTTCCAGCAGCCATTCGCCGATGTGCACCACGGTGACATGCATGCCGCGCAGCATCAGGCCGTTGGCGGCTTCGAGACCGAGCAGGCCGCCGCCGATGACCACCGCGTGTTTGTGGGTTTTGGCGGTGTCGATCATCGCCTGGGTGTCGGCGATGTCGCGGTAACCGATCACGCCCTGCAAGTCGTTGCCGGGGATCGGCAGGATGAACGGCGTCGAACCGGTGGCGATCAGCAGGCGATCATATTCAGCCTCGGTGCCGTCCTCGGCGATCACCCGGCGTTTAACCCGGTCGATCTGCACCACCTTGCGGTTAAGCAGCAATTTGATGTGGTTTTCCAGGTACCAGTCGAGGTCGTTGAGCACGATCTCTTCGAAGGTCTGCTCACCGGCCAGCACCGGCGACAGCAGGATGCGGTTGTAGTTGGTGTGCGGTTCGGCGCCGAAGACCGTGATGTCGTACAGCTCATTGCTCAGCTTGAGCAGTTCTTCCAGGGTGCGAACCCCGGCCATGCCATTGCCGATCATCACCAGTTTGAGTTTTTTCATCAGGTTCTCCGGGGAGCGGTGGCTGGCCTCTTGGGGCAGTCAGGCCGTGCTCGACAAATGTTGCGCAAACAAAAAAAGGCGTCCCGCTAGTTGCCTAGCGAGGACGCCTTTGTCCTGGTCCCGTTCTCTCGGGAAGCGCAGCCTTCGTCGTTGAAGGTTGGGCTTTATGTATGGTGAAACGGGTAATGCAGTGGTTGTGCCAAGTGTGGCGGTGGCGGGTTTATTGCGTTTTGTCAGCGTTCATCAAGGTTTTTTTGCACCTTATCGAAGCGGGCTGCCCAGTCGTGGAGCGTTCAGACTGAGGGATTTGTAGTGATTGGGCGGGCGCCTTCGCGAGCAAGCCCGCTCCCACAGGGGACTTGTGAACGACTCAGATCCCCTGTGGGAGCGGGCTTGCTCGCGAAGGGCGCGACGCGGTATCAACGATGAAACAACACCACCAGCATCACCAAATTCCCCAGCAAGGCCAACAACGCCACCGCCCGCCAGACCTTCAACGGCTCACGCTCCAACAAGGGTCTGGGCCGCACACTCAAACTGCGTCGCTCACCCTGTTCCAGCACCAGCAACCATTCTTCAGCCGTTTCAAAGCGCTGTTGCGGACCGGCAGCCACGCCACGCTCCAGACTCTGCGCAATCCATTCCGGCAGGTCCGGGCGGTAGCGACCGGCACTCACCGGCAGGCCAAATCGCGGCCGCTGGAACGCTTCGACCTCACCATAGGGAAAGTGCCCGGTCAGCAGGAAATACAAGGTCACGCCCACCGCGTACAGATCCTGTTGCGCACTTGGTGGCTCGCCGCGAAAGGCTTCCGGGGCGATGAAGCTGGGCGTGCCCGGCAATGTTGACGGTGCGTCTTCGGACAGACCGGGGCAGTACGCCAGACCGAAATCCAGCAGGCGCAACTCGCCATCGTCGCCCAGATGCAGGTTTTCCGGCTTGATGTCGCGGTGCAGAATCTGCCGCCGATGCAGCAGGCCTACCGCCCGCAGCAAGCGCTCGGCAATGCTCTGCCACTGCGCCAACGGCAACGGGTGGCTGTGTTGAAACAGCTGCGCCAGAGTCATACCGGAATATTCGCGCATCACGTAGTACAAATGCTGACGCTGAGTGCCGCTGTGGACTTCAGGAAAATGCCGCCCGGCGACACGCTTGAGGAACCATTCTTCCGACAGCAAGGCTTGTCCGGCCTGGGGATCATCGGCCAGTCGCGCCGGCAATGTTTTCAACAACCAGCCTCGCGCTTGGCTATCCAGCACTCGATACAGCAGCGATTGCTGGCTCTGAGCGACAACGCCTTGCACCTGCCAGCCTTCGAACATCTGCCCGGTCTTCAGCGGCGGCGGCAGTGGCCATTGCTGCAAATGGATCAGTGCATCGCCGATGTTCGCCTCGCCGAGTGCATCGACCCGCACCAGCAACGCACTGGCGTTGTCCTGACTGCCGGCCAGATGCGCGGCGTTGACCAGTGTGTGGGCGGCGCTGTCGAGATCCGGTTGATCGCGCAGAATCGCGGCGATTGCGGTATCACCCAAGGTCGACCACACGCCATCGCTGAGCAGCACGAAGCATTCGCCCTCGCGTAAATCACCGTCGAGAAAATCCAGTACAAGATGCTGATCCAGGCCCAGCGCGCGTTTGAGCACGTGCTGCATGCCCGGCTGCTCCCAGACATGATCCTGCGAGATCCGCTGCAAACCGTCAGCCTGCCAGCGATAGACCCGGCAATCACCGACGTGGGCCAATGTGAAACGCCGACCGCGCAGGACCAGCGCGCTGACCGTGGTCAGCAGCGGTTGCCCGCCGCCATTGGCCTGTAACCAGCGATTTTGTGCGAGCAGCAGGCGATCCAGCGCCTGCGCCACGCTCCAGGTCTGTGGCGTGGCGTAGTAGTCCAGCGCCAGTGCTTGCAGGGTCGAGCGTGCAGCCAATCCGCCATCGGCGCACTGGCTGACACCGTCGGCGATAGCGACCAGATAACCTTTGCTGGCGGCCAGCGCCGGGGCGGGCGTCACCAGGCGCAGGGCGTCCTGGTTTTCCGCGCGCGGGCCGGTGGCGCTGGCCTGGGCAAAGCTCAGTTGCAGGGGCATCGACGCCTCAGACTCGCGCAGCGGTGACCGCGGCCGAACCCCAAGTGGTTCTCCAGCGACGTTTGACCCCGTGCAGGCCGAACCACGCCAGCACGCCGAGGCTGGCGAACAACCACAGCGCCAGTTGATAGCTGCCGGTGCTTTGCTTGATCGCGCCCATGCCGGCCGCCAGGGCAAAACCGCCGATGCCGCCGGCCATGCCGATCAGCCCGGTCATCACCCCGATCTCCAGGCGAAAACGTTGCGGCACCAACTGGAACACTGCGCCGTTGCCGGCGCCGAGACCGAGCATGGTGCAGACGAACAGCGCCAGTGCCGCGTAGGAGCTGGGCAGGTTGAAACCGACAGCGGCGATGCAGATTGCCGCCACGGTGTACATCGCCAGCAAAGTGCGGATGCCGCCGAAGCGATCAGCTAACGCACCACCGAGCGGACGCATCAGGCTGCCACCGAACACACAGGCAGCGGTGTAGTAACCGGCGGTCACCGGGCTCAGGCCGTATTGGTCGTTGAAGTAGCCGGGCAGGGCGCTGGCCAGACCGATAAAGCCGCCGAAGGTGACGCTGTAGAAAAACATGAACCACCAACTGTCGCGGTCGCCGAGGGCCTTGAAGTAGTCGGCCATGGCTTTGGCCTTGGGCCGCTGCGGGGCGTTTTTTGCCAGCCAGGCGAACAGCACCAGCGTCAGGATCAACGGAATCAGGGCGAAACCGAACACGTTGCTCCAGCCGAACGCCGCAGCCAGTACCGGGGCAATCAGTGCGGCAAACACGGTGCCGGAGTTACCGGCGCCGGCGATGCCCATTGCCTTACCCTGATGCTGCGGCGGATACCACTGCGAAGCCAGCGGCAGGGCCACGGCAAACGAAGCACCGGCCATGCCGAGGAACAGTCCCAGGATCAGCGCCTGTTCATAACTGTGGATGCCGAGTTTCCATGCGCCGAACAGTGCGCAGATCACGATCACCTGACCGATCAGGCCGGCGGTTTTCGGCGACAGACGATCGGCCAGCATGCCCATCACAAAGCGCAGCACCGCACCCGCCAGAATCGGCGTCGCCACCACCAGACCGCGTTGTTGGGTAGTCAGGTGCAGGTCGGCGGCGATCTGCACCGCCAACGGGCCAAGCAGGTACCAGACCATGAAACTCAGGTCGAAATACAGAAAGGCTGCGAACAGGGTCGGGGTGTGGCCGGATTTCCAGAAGCTTGAATTCATCGCGCACCTCAGCTGAAAAGAGTCTCGAAAGGAGTCACAGCAGGTGGAGCGCCGCCACGGCCGCACCACCGGCCCCGAGCTGTGGGGCCAAAACGCAAAAACGCCGCCACCTGATACGCCGGTTGGGCGAACGGGTGAGCGACGTCTTTGTCGTGGGTGGGGCAACCGCCGTTGGTTACCTGTGCTGAATGCTTAGCCAGATTTGTGCCAAAAAGTGAAACCGCGTCGCGGCCTTCGCGAGCAAGCCCGCTCCCACAGGGAATGCATTTCAAAGTGGAACCCCGACCTGCTTCACAGCGGAATGCATTCCAAATGTGGGAGCGGGCTTGCTCGCGAAGGAACCCGGAAAGCCAGCGCAGGCCTTCAGCCAAGCAACTCACTCATGGCAATGATCTGCTCCGCCACCTGAATCAGTTTCTGCTGGCGGCTCATGGCCTGGCGGCGCATCAGGGTGTAGGCCTCTTCTTCGTTGCAGTCCTTCATCTTCATCAGCAGCCCTTTGGCCAGTTCGATGCGTTTGCGCTCGGCCAGTTGCTGATCGCGGGCCAGCAGTTGCGCGCGCAAGGCCTGGTCGCTTTCGAAGCGCGCCATCGCCACATCGAGAATCGGCTGCAGGCGCTGGGCGTGAATGCCCTCGACGATGTAGGCACTGACCCCGGACTTGATCGCCTGACGCATCACGCCCGGGTCGTGTTCGTCGGTGAACATCACGATCGGCCGGGGCTGGTCGCGGCTGACGAGCACCACTTGCTCCATGACATCGCGGCTCGGTGACTCGGTATCGATCAGGATCACGTCCGGGCGCACCGTTTCGACGCGCGCCGGCAGATCGATGGTCAGGCCGGATTCATCGATGACCTCGAAACCGGCCTCGGTCAGCGCGGCTTTCAGGCGGCCGACTTTTTTCGCGGTGTCGTTGATCAGCAGAATGCGCAGCATATTGGCGGTCTCCTGTCAGCGGCGGGCGAGAAGGGGTGCGCTGTCGCTCAGGGCGTGCAACTTGAAGCTGCGGGCGTAAGCGGCCGGATCGCTGCCGTCCCAGACTTTGCCATCGAGCAACTGGCTGCTGCGCATCTCCTTGCCCCAGGCCGCGACACCGACGGCGGTGGCCGCTTCGCGGTAAATGTCCAGTTGCTGAACCTGACGCGCAACGGCGAGGTAGTCGGGATCCTCGCGCAACAGGCCCCAGCGGCGGAATTGGGTCATGAACCACATGCCGTCGGACAGGTACGGCAAATTCACCTCGCCGTTGCCGTGAAAGCGCAGGGCGTGCGGGTCCTGCCAGCGATTGCCGAGGCCATCGGCGTAATCACCGAGAAAACGCGGCTCGATGCGGGACAGCGGAGCGTCGAGATACTCCGGGGCGCTCAGCAACTGCGCGGTGCTGCGACGGTTTTCCGGGTTTTGCTCGATGAAGCGGCTGGCCTCGAGGATTGCCATCACCAGCGCCCGTGCGGTGTTGGGGTATTGCTCGACGAACGCGCGGGTGCAGCCGAGGACCTTTTCCGGATGATCGGGCCAGATGCTCTGGCTGGTGGCGAGGGTGAATCCCAGATCCTGTTGCACGGCGCTGGCCGCCCACGGCTCACCGACGCAGAAGCCATCGATACGCCCGGCTTGCAGATGCGCAACCATTTGCGGCGGCGGTACCACTACGCTGTCGACGTCCTGCAACGGATGAATGCCCTGACTCGCCAGCCAGTAATAAAGCCACATCGCATGGGTGCCGGTGGGGAAGGTCTGGGCGAAGGTCAGTTTTGCGCGGCTTTGGTGCGCCTGCCGATCCAGCGCTTCAGGACTGGTCACGCCCAGTTGCTGCAAACCGTGAGAGAGGTTGAGGCTCTGGCCGTTCTGGTTCAGGCCCATCAGCACCGCCATGTCGCTCGGCGCTACGCCGCCGATGCCCAGGTGCACCGCGTAAATCAGCCCGTACAGGCTGTGGGCGACATCCAGTTCACCGCTGACCAGTTTGTCGCGCAAGGTCGCCCAGGACGCCTGGCGCTTGAGGTTGATCGTCAGGCCGTAGGGCTGGGCGAAGCCCTGTGTCGCGGCCACGACCACCGAAGCGCAATCGCTCAGGGCCATGAAGCCGAGGTTGATCACACTTTTTTCCGGAGCATCACTGCCATTGACCCAGGCCAGCGGCCCGACGGACGAATCACTCATATAAAGCCACCCTCAAAAAAAACGCCGTCCCAGGCTTTGCCCGAGCAAACCTGAGGACGACGCCATTGTCCGTGCCCGCACGCCGCCATTGGCCTGTGGGTTGATAATCCGGAAGGTGCAAGGCATATGCCAGTCAGGCGGATTTGCCAGTGCGCCTCGCGCCGGGGGGCGATGCCCGGCTATAATCGCCGCCTCTTTTCGCCGCCCGAGTCATCGCCGCCCATGTACACCCTGGCCCGTCAGCTGTTGTTCAAACTTTCCCCGGAAACCTCCCACGACCTGTCGCTGGATATGATCGGCGCGGGTGGGCGTCTGGGACTCAATGGCATGCTGTGCAAGAAACCGGCGAACGTGCCGGTGACGGTCATGGGCCTGGACTTCCCGAACCCGGTGGGTCTGGCGGCCGGTCTGGACAAGAACGGCGCGGCCATCGACGGCTTTTCGCAACTGGGTTTCGGTTTTGTCGAAATCGGCACCGTGACTCCGCGCCCGCAACCGGGCAACCCGAAACCACGGATCTTCCGCCTGCCGGAAGCCGAGGCGATCATCAACCGCATGGGTTTCAACAACCTCGGCGTGGATAACCTGCTGGCGCGGGTCGCTGCAGCCAAATACAAGGGCGTGCTGGGGATCAACATCGGCAAGAACTTCGACACCCCGGTCGAGCGCGCGGTGGATGACTACCTGATCTGCCTGGACAAGGTGTATGCCCACGCCAGCTATGTCACGGTCAACGTCAGCTCGCCGAACACCCCGGGCCTGCGCAGCCTGCAGTTCGGTGATTCGCTCAAGCAGTTGCTGGCGGATCTGGCCACGCGCCGCGCCGAACTGGCCCTGCGCCACGGCAAACATGTGCCGCTGGCGATCAAGATCGCCCCGGACATGACTGACGAAGAGACTGCGCAGGTCGCGCAGGCATTGATCGAAACCGGGATGGACGCGGTGATCGCCACCAACACCACCCTGAGTCGCGTTGGCGTCGAAGGCATGGAGCATGGTGACGAGGCGGGCGGTCTGTCCGGCGCCCCGGTGCGTGACAAGAGCACGCATACCGTGAAGGTGTTGGCAGCGGAGCTGGGTGGTCGGTTGCCGATCATTGCGGCCGGTGGCATCACCGAAGGCAAGCATGCGGCCGAGAAGATCACGGCGGGGGCGAGTCTGGTGCAGATTTACTCGGGCTTCATCTATAAGGGCCCGGCGTTGATTCGTGAATCGGTCGACGCGATCGCTGCCTTGCGCTGATCCCACAGGTTATGTGTGCAGTTCAAATGATTTGCGGGCATAAAAAAGGGCTCCTCGAAGGAGCCCCTGGGCCGTAGCCCGCCGTCCGGGAAGGACGTGCATGGTAAGTCGCTAAAAATTCAGATTGTCGTGTTGCAATAAGTGCCCTGTGTCAGCCGACGGCGTGAAGTTCGTTGAGTCTGTGGATCCCCGCAGTGCCGGTCATACCGTCCCAGTTGTCGCCGCGTCCTTCTCGCCAGCCGTTGATCCAGGCTTGACGTACCGACGGTAGAGTAAATGGGCAAAGCTCGCGGGATTTGCCACCAACGCCATATTGATATCCGCGCAAAAATGCTCTTTCCAACGGATCACGCTTAAGTCTTCTCATAGGGTGTTTCCCTCACTTGTTGACTGTTTTCGTCGCGTTGACCTCAATCGAGGTCTGGCAGAAAAACTCTGCCGTTGGGCGGCTCGCTGCCGGCGTGGCGAGCCAAGGTGTTGACGCCGTTGCGACGTCAACCTGTGGTCAGTTCTAACCAATGAGTCACACCGAGGGAATGATCGTTTTGTCATAAGGACGTAACGAAAATAGTGCTACAGCCATAAGTAACGGCCGGTTTCATGAACGTTTTTTCCGCAAACCCCGGTATGATCGGCCCCGCGCTGGATGATAGGGTTAATCCTTTAGTGAGAATGACCCACGTTTACGCTCGGTTACTAAGCGACGAAGGGTCGCTTTAAGACTTTTTGTTTCATCGACTATTTTCTCTGTCCCGGCATCTAAGCTCTTTTAACCCGAGCAGCGGGGATGGAACGGCACACCTTCGTGCCACGCGGGCGCTCTTTTAGAAAAGCGCCTGATTGAAAACCGGATCGGCAATGCGTTGCCGGTTCACTAGCCAAAGGCTCTGGAAATACCATGTCCGACCGTTTCGAACTCTTCCTCACTTGCCCCAAAGGCCTTGAAGGCCTGCTCATCGAGGAAGCCGTCGGGCTTGGCCTTGAAGAAGCCCGCGAGCACACCTCCGCCGTGCGTGGCATGGCGACCATGGAAACCGCTTATCGCCTGTGCCTGTGGTCACGTCTGGCCAACCGGGTGTTGCTGGTGCTCAAGCGCTTCCCGATGAAAGACGCCGAAGACCTGTACCACGGCGTGCTTGACGTCGAGTGGCAGGATCACATGCTCGCCGACGGCACCTTGGCCGTCGAATTCAGCGGCCACGGCTCGGGCATCGACAACACCCACTTCGGTGCGCTGAAAGTCAAAGACGCGATCGTCGACAAACTGCGTACCCCGCAAGGCGACCGTCCGTCGATCGATAAGCTCAACCCGGATCTGCGCATTCACCTGCGCCTGGATCGCGGCGAAGCGATCCTGTCCCTCGACCTTTCCGGCCACAGCCTGCACCAGCGCGGCTACCGCCTGCAGCAGGGCGCGGCACCACTGAAGGAAAACCTCGCGGCAGCGATCCTGATCCGTTCCGGCTGGCCGCGCATTGCGGCTGAAGGCGGCGCACTGGCTGACCCGATGTGCGGTGTCGGGACGTTCCTCGTCGAAGCCGGCATGATCGCCGCCGACATGGCGCCGAACCTGCGCCGTGAGCAGTGGGGCTTCACCGCATGGCTGGGTCACGTCCCGGCGCTGTGGAAAAAGCTCCATGAAGAAGCCGTCGAGCGTGCCGCTGCCGGTCTGGCCAAGCCGCCGCTGTGGATTCGCGGTTACGAAGCCGACCCGCGCCTGATTCAACCGGGCCGCAACAACGTCGAGCGCGCCGGTCTGAGCGAGTGGATCAAGATCTATCAGGGCGAAGTCGCGACCTTCGAGCCGCGTCCGGACCAGAACCAGAAAGGTCTGGTGATCTGCAACCCGCCGTACGGCGAGCGTCTGGGTGACGAAGCCAGCCTGCTTTACCTCTACCAGAACCTCGGCGAGCGTCTGCGTCAGGCCTGCCTGAACTGGGAAGCGGCGGTGTTCACCGGCGCCCCGGATCTGGGCAAGCGCATGGGCATTCGCAGCCACAAACAGTATTCGTTCTGGAACGGCGCGCTGCCGTGCAAATTGCTGCTGATCAAGGTGCTGCCGGATCAGTTCGTCACTGGCGAGCGGCGGACCCCGGAACAGCGTCAGGCCGAGCGCGAGCAAGCAGCCTACGATCAGACCCCGAACGAGCCGCAAGAGCGCAAGTTCAACAAGAACGGCAACCCGATCAAACCGACGCCAGCCCCGGCGCCAGTGGTCGAGCAGCCGCGCCTGAGCGAAGGCGGGCAGATGTTTGCCAATCGCCTGCAGAAAAACCTCAAAGCGATGAGCAAGTGGGTCAAGCGCGAAGGCATCGACTGCTACCGCGTCTACGATGCCGACATGCCGGAATACGCCATGGCCATCGACCTGTATCACGACTGGGTGCATGTGCAGGAATACGCCGCGCCGAAGTCGATCGATCCGGAAAAGGCCTCGGCGCGCATGTTCGATGCCCTGGCGGCGATCCCCCAGGCGCTGAACGTCGACAAGAGCCGCGTGGTGGTCAAACGCCGCGAGCGTCAGAGCGGCACCAAGCAATACGAACGTCAGGCGGCGCAGGGCAAGTTCAATGAGGTCAGCGAAGGCGGCGTCAAGCTGCTGGTGAACCTCACTGATTACCTCGACACCGGGCTGTTCCTCGATCACCGGCCAATGCGTATGCGCATTCAGAAAGAGGCCGCCGGCAAGCGCTTCCTCAATCTGTTCTGCTACACCGCGACCGCCAGTGTGCACGCGGCCAAGGGCGGAGCGCGCAGCACCACCAGCGTCGACCTGTCGAAGACTTACCTCGACTGGGCGCGGCGCAACCTGTCGCTGAATGGCTTTTCCGACAAGAACCGTCTGGAGCAGGGCGACGTGATGGCGTGGCTGGAAAGCAGCCGGGACGAGTACGACCTGATCTTCATCGACCCGCCGACCTTCTCCAACTCCAAGCGCATGGAAGGCATCTTCGACGTGCAGCGTGACCAGGTGCAGTTGATCGACCTAGCCATGGCACGCCTGGCCCCGGGTGGCGTGCTGTACTTCTCTAACAACTTCCGCAAGTTCCAGTTGGAGGAAAACCTCGCCGAGCGTTATGCGGTCGAGGAAATCAGCGCGCAGACCATCGATCCGGATTTTGCCCGTAACACCAAGATCCACCGCGCCTGGAAAATCACGGCACGTTGACGCTCGGACTGGTTGGATCCACAGAGCCTTGATTTTTAAAGGCTCTTGGATCCGATCAGCGCTAGCCAAATTAATGGCTAATAGCTATAACTCAACGCATGGCCAATGGGGTTTTCCCCCGAAACAATGGCGTCGTGAGTTGCCCTTATGTCGTTGCACCCCGTGCGCCCAAAGATTCTGGGTTTTATCAGCGAAGACGTCTCGGCCTGGCTGGTCGCGCTGCTGGTATTGCTCGCCGGCGGGATTCTCACGGGGCTGCTCGCCTGGGCCTCCCTCAATCAGTTTCACCATCAACTGCGCCAACGCTTCCAATTGCTGGCCAATGAGCGTTACAGCCGCATCGAAGAACGTTTCCAGGATCAGGAACAGCGTCTCGACGGCCTGCGCCGTTTCTTCGCCAACTCCGATTCGGTCTCGCGCAGCGAATTCGACGGCTATGCCAAACCGCTTCTATTACGCACCCAGGCCTATTCCTATGCGCCACGGATCAGCCGTGCCGAACGTCCGGCGGTCGAACAGGCCGTGCGTAACGAAGGCTTCAGCACCTTCACCTTTCGTGAACTGACCGCTGACGACCAGTTGCAGACCGCCGCTGATCGCCCCGAATACGTACCGGTGATCTACACCCAGAGCCAAAGCCGCTTGCCCACGCCGCTGGGTTACGACTTGCTGGCGCAACCCCTGCGCCGGGCGACGCTGGAACGCGCCGACCGCACCGGGCACATGGTGGTGTCGCAGCCATTGCATCTGGTGGGGATTGATCCGGCGTATGCCCGGGGCGTCTTGCTGCTGGCGCCGGTCACCCGTGAAGAAGCGCCGAACGGGCCGCCGCATGGTTATGTGATGGCGGTGATCAGCATGCAGCAGTTGCTGGCCGACGGACTGCCGGAGGAGCACCAGGACTTCCTTTCTGTACGCATTCTCGACCTGTCCACTGAGGATCAGCACGAGGTGCTCTATGAGTCGGCCAACAAAACCGGGGCCAGTGATCTGTCGGCCACACGTCTGGTACGAATGGCCGACCATGACTATCAAGTGGACATTCAGCCCAGCGAGGCGTTTCTGCAGGCCAACCATTCGTCGATCAGCAGCCTGGTGGTGCTGGGGGCGCTGTTGAGCGTGTTGCTCAGCGCGTTGCTCTACGTATTGGTCAGTCAACGCCAGCGCGCCTTGCGCATGGTCGAACTGCGTACCCAGGAACTGCACGCCCGCGAGCAGGAATTGCGCGGCACCCACGGTCAGTTGCGTGGCGTGCTGAATGCTGCAACTCAGGTGGCAATCATTGCCACCGACCTGCGCGGGGTGATCAACACCTTCAACCCCGGCGCCGAACAGATGCTCGGCTACAGCAGCGCCGATGTGGTCGGCCACATGACCCTGGAAAACCTGCATCTGCCGCGAGAACTGGCCGCGCGTTCGGCGGAGTTGAGTGTGCGTTACGGCAAGAGCATTCCGACCTGCCACGCGATGTTGGTCGAGGGCGGCGAAGTCGGCGGGCACGAGGCACGCGAGTGGACGCTGGTGCGCAGCGACGGCAGTCATCTGCCGGTAAACATGCTCGCCACCCCGGTGCTCGATGAGCAGGGGCTGTGGGTCGGGCATCTGGCGATCTGCATCGACATCACCGAGCGCAAGCGCGTACACGAAGCGCTGGCGGCGCGCGATGTGTTGCTGAAAAAGCTCAGCGCCCATGTGCCCGGCGGCATCTACCAATTCAAGATGGAATTCGACGGACGCTTCAGCGTGATTTATGCCAGCGACGGCATCCGCGAAATCTACGAGCTGGAGCCGGACGTGTTGCTGCTCAATGCCGAGGCGATTTTTACCCGCATCCATCCACAAGACGTCTCCCGAGTGCGCAGCTCGATCCGCGCTTCGGCGGACAGCCTCAGCCCATGGCGCGAGGAATACCGTGTGCAGTTGCCCGAGCGTGGCCTGCGCTGGGTGCGCGGCGAGGCGACGCCGGAGGAGCTGCCGGGCGGCGGCGTGCTGTGGCACGGCTACATCTCGGACATTTCCGACTTGAAACGGGTGGAAGAGGAATTGCGGGCGCTGTCGGTTACCGACTCGCTGACCGGCATCCACAACCGCCGCTACTTCCAGGAACGCCTGACTACCGAAATGGCCCGGGTCGAGCGCGGCGGCGGTGAACTGTCGGTAATCATGCTCGACATCGACCACTTCAAACGCATCAACGACCAGTACGGCCATGCCGTGGGCGACCGGGTGCTGCAAGCGGTGTGCGAGCGCATCGGCCATCGTTTACGGCGAACTGATGTGTTCTGCCGCCTGGGCGGTGAGGAATTCATGGTGCTCTGTCCGGACATCGACGGCGAGCACGCGCACATGCTGGCGGTGGAGTTGTGGCAAGGCCTGCGCAGTGCGCCAGTGGATGTGGTCGGGGTGGTGACGGCCAGTTTCGGCATCGCCAGCTGGCGCCCGGGGGAGGGCGCGGATGCGCTGTTGCTGCGCGCGGATTCAGGGGTGTATGCGGCGAAGCAGGGCGGGCGTGATCGGGTCGAGCAGATGAGCTGAGCCGTTACACCAATCCTCTGTGGAACCCTGTTTTGTGGCGAGGGAGCTTGCTCCCGCTTGAGTGCGTAGCGCTCACAAAATCATTTGGGGCCGCTGCGCAGCCCAGCGGGAGCAAGCTCCCTCGCCACAGAGAGTTGCGTCCACAGGTTCGACGGTGGGTTACAGGGCCGAAGCGGTCTGCGGCAGGCGCGGCTGCTTGTACAGATCCAGCAGCACCTGATCCAGCACCGATGACGCGCCGAACGGCGCCTTGTCGTTGAGGATCGCCACCACCGCCCAGGTGTTGCCGTTGACGTCGCGGCTGAAGCCGGCGATCGCGCGCACGGTGTTCAGGGTGCCGGTCTTGACGTGGGCTTCGCCGCGCATCGCGGTGGTCTTCAGGCGTTTGCGCATGGTGCCGTCGGTGCCGGCAATCGGCATAGAGCTGATGTACTCGGCGGCGTACGGGCTATGCCAGGCGGCTTGCAGCATGTTGGCCATCTCGCGGGCGCTGACGCGTTCGGCGCGCGACAGCCCGGAGCCGTTTTCCATTACCAGGTGCGGCGCGGTGATGCCTTTTTTCGCCAGCCACTGACGAACCACCCGTTGCGCGGCCTTGGCGTCGTCACCGTCGGCTTCGTTGCGGTACTTCTGACCGAGGCTCAGGAACAACTGCTGGGCCATGGTGTTGTTACTGTATTTGTTGATGTCGCGGATAATTTCCGCCAGATCCGGCGAGTAGGCGCGGGCCAGCAGCTTGGCGCCGCTCGGGGTCGCGGCGAGGCGATCCTTGCCCTGGATGCTGCCGCCCAGTTCTTTCCAGATCGCGCGCACGGCACCGGCGGTGTAGGTCGCGTGGTCAAGCAGCGACAGATAAGTCTGCGAGCTGCAGCCTTCGCCCAACTGACCGGCGACGGTCACGGTGACGCTGCCGTCCGCCTGGGTCACCGGGTTGTAGCGCACACCCCCGGTGCACTGTTTGGAGTTGAGCGCCTTGACCGTGTTTTCGATGCGCACGCTGGCAATCGGCGGCTCCACCGAGATCAGCACCCGGCCTCCATCATTGCGCGCGACGAAGCGCAGGGCCTTGAGGTTGACCAGCAGCGAGTCGGGTTTGACCAGGAATGGCTTGTTCTCGTCGTTGCCGTCGTCGTTGAACTCGGGCAGTTGCGGCTGGATGAAGAAGCCGCGGTCGAGGATCAGGTCGCCGGTGACCTGGGTCACGCCGTTGGCGCGCAGATCGCGCATCAGCAGCCAGAGTTTTTCCATGTTCAGCTTCGGATCGCCGCCACCCTTGAGGTACAGGTTGCCGTTGAGAATGCCGCCGCTCAAATCGCCGTCGGTGTAGAACTCGGTTTTCCACTGATGGTTAGGGCCGAGCATTTCCAGCGCGGCGTAGGTGGTGACCAGTTTCATGGTCGAAGCCGGGTTGACCGAGACGTCGGCGTTGTACATCGTCGGATTGCCCGGGCCGTCGAGCGGAATCATCACCAACGACAGCGCAGTCGGCTGCAGTTTGCTGGCCTTGAGGGCTTTTTCGACGTTAGGGGTGAGGGCGGTATTGATAGTGGCAGCGGCAACCGGCAGGGCCAGGGGCAGAAGAAGGCCGGCAAGAAAGAGAGGACGCAACGATTTGATCATATGAAATAAAACCCTGCAGAAGAGGGGAAAAATAACGAGGGCATGGATGAAAAAGCCCTCAGTGGTCATGAAAGTGTCGGCATTATGCCCCAAGGTGTAACAGCTTGTGCCTTGCCCGAGGCGGCCATTTCGTTATTTTTTTACAGGCGGTCGACCACCGCGCCCAGAGAGTCGGGCAATTGACCGCTTAAACTGGTAAAGTGCCGGCCGTTATTACTTAAGAGGATTGTTCCAATGGCGACTAACCGTTCCCAGCGTCTGCGCAAAAAACTGTGCGTTGATGAATTCCAAGAGCTGGGTTTCGAACTGAACCTGGACTTCAAAGAAGATTTGTCCGAAGAAGCCATTGACGCTTTCCTCGAAGCATTCATCAAAGAAGCCATGGAAGCCAACGGTCTGGGTTATGTTGGCGGCGATGACTTCGGTCTGGTTTGCCTGCAGAAGCGTGGCTCGGTCAACGAAGAGCAGCGTGCTGCCGTTGAAGCCTGGCTGAAAAACCGTAGCGAACTGACCGGCATGACCGTCAGCCCGCTGCTGGACGTCTGGTATCCGGAAAAGCCGATCAACGCGGCCAAGTGATACTGAAAAAAACGGCGACCTGAGGGTCGCCGTTTTTTTGCAAGATCAAAAGATCGCAGCCTTCGGCAGCTCCTACATGGGAATGGTGTACACCCTGTAGGAGCTGCCGAAGGCTGCGATCTTTTGCTTTAAGCTTTACGCCAGTTCAAAATCAGTAACGTCAAAACCCCCGCGACAATCCCCCAGAACGCCGAGCCGATGGAAAACAGCGTCAACCCCGACGCCGTGACCATGAAGGTGATCAGCGCCGCCTCGCGTTCCTTCACTTCGGTCATGGCAATGCTCAGGCCGTTGATGATCGAGCCGAACAGCGCCAGCGCGGCAATCGACAGCACCAGTTCTTTCGGCAACGCGGCAAACAGCGCCGCCAATGTGGCGCCGAACACCCCGGCAATCCCGTAGAAAATCCCGCACCAGACCGCCGCGGTGTAGCGCTTGTTGCGATCTTCATGGGCGTGCGGCCCGGTGCAGATCGCCGCGCTGATGGCCGCGAGGTTGATGCCGTGCGAGCCGAATGGCGCCAGCAGCAGCGAGGCGATGCCGGTGCTGGTGATCAGTGGTGAGGCCGGCACGTTGTAGCCGTCGGCGCGCAGCACGGCGATGCCGGGCATGTTCTGCGAAGTCATCGCCACCACGAACAACGGAATGCCGATGCTGATGGTCGCGGCCAGCGAGAAGTGCGGGGTGGTCCACACCGGCGTCGCCAGTTCCAGATGGAAACCGCTGAAATCCAGCAGACCCATTAAGCCCGACAGCGCGGTGCCGATCAGCAATGCGGCGAGCACCGCGTAACGCGGCGACAGACGTTTTACCAGCAGATAAGTGAAGAACATCCCCAGCACCAGCCCGGTGCGGTGTTGCGCGGCGACGAAGATTTCGCTGCCGATCTTGAACAGAATCCCCGCCAGCAACGCTGCCGCCAGCGACGCCGGGATCTTTTTCACCAAGCGTTCGAAGCTGCCGGTCAGCCCACAAATGGTCACCAGCACCGCGCAGGTGATGTAGGCACCGATGGCCTCGCCATAACTGACGCCGCCCAGGCTGGTGATCAACAGGGCTGCACCCGGTGTCGACCAGGCAATCGTGATCGGTGTGCGATAGCGCAGCGACAAGCCGATCGAGCACACCGCCATGCCGATGGAAATCGCCCAGATCCACGAGGAAATCTGCCCGCTGCTCAGGCCCGCCGCTTGCCCGGCCTGGAACATCAGCACCAGCGAACTGGTGTAGCCGGTCATCATTGCGATGAAACCGGCAACGATGGCCGAGGGCGAAGTGTCGGCGAGAGGGCGCAGGCGGGTGTAGGTGGCGTCGTTCATGACGGCGGTGTTCCTTATACAGATGAAGATGTCCGCAGTTACCTGAACCCCTGTGGGAGCGGGCTTGCTCGCGAAAGCGGTGGGTCAGTAAAAGCAGATGTTGTCTGACACACCGCTTTCGCGAGCAAGCCCGCTCCCACAGGGGGATTTGTGTTCTGGCTGCGGATTCTGCGATCAAGCCTAAACTCAAACGTAACGGATCGTTGCAATACAGCCGTGGTCACAAACAGCCATACAGTCGTGTTGCCACCATCCATTGTGTACAATCGCGCTGTTTTTTACGCGATACTTGCCAGCGACCTACTGTGCCGTATTACAGTCACGGTCTATTCGCCGCAGTTCTCCCGACTCGAGTGCCCATGAACGAACAGTTGCAACCCCTCAAGAAACAACCGCGAGCAGGCAAAGCCGGCCGCAGCGGAACCCAGGACGATATTGTCTATGCGCATATCTTCGAGGCCATCCTCGAACAGCGTCTGGCGCCCGGTACAAAATTGAGCGAAGAAGCGCTGGGGGAAATCTTCGGGGTCAGCCGCACCATCATTCGCCGCGCACTGTCGCGTCTGGCCCATGAAGGCGTGGTGCTGTTGCGGCCGAACCGTGGCGCCGTGGTCGCCAGCCCGAGCGTTGAAGAAGCGCGTCAGGTGTTCATGGCCCGGCGTCTGGTAGAGCGCGCGATCACCGAGCTGGCCGTGCAGCACGCCACCGCCGAGCAGATCGCCGAACTGCGTCAGATGGTCAACGACGAGCGCGACAGCTTCTCCCGTGGCGATCGTGGTGCCGGTATCCGTCTGTCGGGTGAATTCCACCTGAAACTCGCCGAAGCAGCGAAGAACGCGCCACTGATCAGCTTCCAGCGCAGCCTGGTTTCGCAGACCTCGTTGATCATCGCCCAGTATGAAAGCGGCAACCGTTCGCATTGTTCCTACGACGAACACACCCAGTTGATCGACGCCATCGAAGCGCGCAACGGTGAGCTGGCAGTGGACCTGATGATGCATCACATGGACCACATCGACAGCAAACTCAACCTCGATGAGGAAAGTGCGTCGGATGATTTGCATGCGGTGTTCTCGCATCTGTTGCAGACCAAAAAACCTGGGCGCCCAAGCGCCAAGCTTTGAGCTGACACCGAGTCGAACCCATCGCGAGCAGGCTCACTCCTACACTTGAAATGCGTTCACTTGTAGGAGTGAGCCTGCTCGCGATAGCTTTTTGATAGGCAACAAAAATCCCCCGGGGCTAACACCGCCGGGGGACTTTTTATGCCTCGGGAAAACTCAGCGCTGATGCACCAAAGCCCCTGCCGCATAAGTTTGCTGCACCGTGCGGTCATCGCCCAGCGTCATCAGCACAAACAACGTTTCAGCAATGTTGTTGGCCTGTTTCAGGCGGTAGCTCAGCAGCGGCGTGGCGTTGTAATCCAGCACCAGGAAGTCCGCATCGGAACCCGGCTGCAGGTTGCCGATCTTCTCTTCCAGGCGCAGTGCCCGCGCACCGCCCAACGTCGCCAGGTACAGCGACTTGAACGGACTCAGCCGCGCGCCTTGCAACTGCATGACTTTGTAGGCTTCGTTCAGGGTTTGCAGCAGCGAGAAACTGGTGCCGCCGCCGACGTCAGTACCGAGGCCGACATTCAGCTTGTGTTTCTCGGCCATCGGCAGGTTGAACAGGCCGCTGCCGAGGAAGAAGTTCGAGGTCGGGCAGAACGAGATCGCCGAGCCGGTTTCCGCCAGTCGCGCGCATTCGTCGTCGCACAGGTGCACGCCGTGGGCGAACACCGAGCGCTCGCCGAGCAGTTGGTAGTGATCGTAAACGTCCAGATAGCCCTTGCGCTCCGGGAACAGTTCCTTGACCCACTCGATTTCCTTGAGGTTCTCGCTGATGTGGGTCTGCATGTACAGATCCGGGTATTCGGTCAGCAACTGGCCAGCGAGGGTCAGTTGCTCCGGGGTGCTGGTCGGGGCGAAACGCGGGGTGACGGCGTAGTGCAGACGGCCCTTGCCGTGCCAGCGTTCGATCAGCGCCTTGCTCTCGACGTAGCTGGATTCGGCGGTGTCGGTCAGATAGTCCGGCGCGTTGCGATCCATCATCACCTTGCCGGCGATCATCCGCAGGTCGAGCTTCTCGGCGGCCTCGAAGAACGAGTTCACCGATTGCGGGTGCACGCTGCCGAACACCAGTGCGGTGGTGGTGCCGTTACGCAACAGTTCCTTGATGAAGATATCGGCTACGTCGTCGGCGTGGGCCTTGTCACCGAACTGGCTTTCGCACGGGAAGGTGTAGGTGTTGAGCCAGTCCAGCAATTGCTCGCCGTAGGCCCCGACCATGC
Organism: Pseudomonas sp. JQ36; assembly: GCF_053851495.1. NCBI lineage: Bacteria > Pseudomonadati > Pseudomonadota > Gammaproteobacteria > Pseudomonadales > Pseudomonadaceae > Pseudomonas > Pseudomonas sp. JQ36. The sequence continues at coordinate 729,069 of NZ_CM132642.1, forward strand.
CGGTTTGCGGCAGGTGGATGTGGGTGTCGATGAAGCCCGGGGTGATCAGCGCATCTTGATAGTGGGTGATCTCGATGTCCGCCGGCAGGGTCGGCAGCAATTCACTGGCCTGGCCGAGGGCGCTGATCTTGCCGCCATCGACCACCAGCAGGCCGTCCTCGAAATATTCGTAGGAGGCTTCGATCCCGACTTCGGCGGGGTCGGCGATGCTGTGCAGGATGGCGGCGCGGTAGGCTTTGCGAGTCAGAGGCATGAGGGTTCTCTAATCAGTTTGAGGCTTTGAGTTTGGCGGCCTGACTGCGCCGGGAAACCGGCAGCAGTCTGGCAATCGGTTCGGCGCTGGCGCTGTGCTGGCCGAAATTGGCGTTATAGGTGGCGATGATTTCGCCGGCGATGGAGATGGCGATTTCCACAGGCAATTTGCCTTTGACGTCGCCGATGCCCATCGGACAGCGCATGCGTTGCACGACGCCGCTGTCGAAACCGCGATCACGCAGGCGATGTTCGAACTTGGCCCGTTTGGTCTTCGAGCCGATCAGGCCGAAGTAGGCAAAGTCGTTGCGCTTGAGGATCGCGGCAGTGAGTTCCAGGTCGAGCTGATGGTTGTGGGTCATGACGATGCAGTAGCTGCCGGCGGGCAGGTCGTCGATTTCATCCACAGGCTCTTCGGCGACGATTTTACGCACGCCATGGGGGATCTGTTCGGGGAATTCCTCTTCCCGCGAATCGATCCAGCGCACCCGGCACGGCAGGCTGGCGAGCAACGGCACCAACGCGCGGCCGACATGCCCGGCGCCGAACACCGCGATCTGTGCTTGCACCTGGCCCATCGGTTCGAACAGCAACACGGTGGCGCCACCGCAGCACTGGCCAAGGCTGGCGCCGAGGCTGAAGCGCTCCAGATGGGTGTCCTGCTTGCCGCTGGCGAGCATCTCGCGGGCGATCTGCATGGCCTTGTATTCCAGATGCCCGCCACCGATGGTGTCGAAGGTCTGTTTCGCGCTGACGACCATTTTCGAGCCGGCATTGCGCGGGGTCGAGCCGAGTTCTTCGATGATCGTCACCAGAACACAGGGTTCGCCCTGGTTCTGCAGGTCGGCGAGGGCGTCGATCCAGTTGTACATGTTCACCTCGACATCTGTCGTTGTCTGTTCGGGCCTATTCGCGAGCAGGCTCACTCCTACATTTGGAATGCGTTCCCCTGTAGGAGTGAGCCTGCTCGCGATAGCCGCGCCTCGGTCCTAAAGCGGAGCCAACTCGGTTTCAGCTTCGACCGCTTTCACAGTCTTGAGCTGGCGCATCTGCTCACACCCCCACAGCACCCGCTCCGGGGTCGCCGGCGCATCGATCTGCGGCTGATGCTTATAGTCACCGAGGCTCGCCACCGCGTCCTTGATCGCACACCACGCGGCAATCCCGAGCATGAACGGCGGCTCACCCACAGCCTTGGAATGGAACACCGTGTCTTCCGGGTTCTTGCGGTTTTCCACCAGCTTCACCCGCAGGTCCAGCGGCATGTCCGCCACGGCCGGGATCTTGTAGCTGGCCGGGCCGTTGGTCATCAGCTTGCCCTTGTTGTTCCAGACCAGCTCTTCCATGGTCAGCCAGCCCATGCCCTGGACGAAACCGCCCTCGACCTGACCGATGTCGATCGCCGGGTTCAACGAGGCGCCGACGTCGTGGAGGATGTCGGTACGCAGCATCTTGTACTCGCCGGTCAGGGTGTCGACGATTACTTCGCAGCACGCCGCGCCGAAGGCGAAGTAGTAGAACGGCCGACCACGGGCCTGGCTGCGGTCGTAGTAGATTTTCGGGGTCTTGTAGAAGCCGGTGCTCGACAGCGAGACCTGATTGAAATACGCCAGTTGGATCAGCGCCTCGAAGGTCATGATGTGGTCACGCACGCGCACATGGCCGTTGTGGAATTCCACGTCCTCTTCGCTGACCTTGTAGTGCCGCGCGGCGAACTCCACCAGACGCTGCTTGATGATCTCGGCAGCGTTCTGCGCGGCCTTGCCGTTGAGGTCGGCACCGCTGGAAGCCGCAGTCGGCGAAGTGTTCGGCACTTTGTCGGTGTTGGTTGCGGTGATCTGCACCCGATCCATTTCCACCTGGAACACTTCGGCCACCACCTGCGCGACTTTGGTGTTGAGGCCCTGGCCCATTTCCGTGCCGCCGTGGTTCAGGTGGATGCTGCCGTCGGTGTAGACGTGGATCAGCGCGCCGGCCTGATTGAGGAAACTGGCGGTGAAGGAGATGCCGAATTTCACCGGGGTCAGCGCCAGGCCTTTTTTCAGGATCGGGCTGTTGGCGTTGTAGCGACGGATCGCTTCGCGGCGCTCGGCGTACTGGCTGCTTTCTTCCAGTTCGGCGGTCATCTCTTCGAGCATGTTGTGCTCGACGGTCTGGTAGTAGTGAGTGACGTTGCGCTCGGTCTTGCCATAGTAGTTGGCCTTGCGCACCGCCAGTGGATCGAGGTTGAGGTGACGGGCAATCGCGTCCATCACTTCTTCGATGGCGACCATCCCTTGTGGCCCGCCGAAACCCCGGTAGGCGGTGTTCGACGCGGTGTTGGTCTTGCAGCGGTGGCCATTGATGGTTGCGTCACCGAGATAGTACGAGTTGTCCGAGTGGAACATCGCCCGGTCAACGATCGATGCCGACAGGTCCGGCGAACAGCCGCAGTTGCCGGCCAGGTCCATGGCGATGCCGTGCAGGCGCCCGCTGCTGTCGAAGCCGACGTCGTACTCGACATAGAACGGGTGGCGCTTGCCGGTCATCAGCATGTCTTCGACCCGTGGCAGACGCATCTTGGTCGGCTGACCGGTGAGGTGCGCGATCACCGCGCACAGGCACGCCGGGCTGGCGGCCTGGGTTTCCTTGCCGCCGAAACCACCGCCCATGCGGCGCATGTCGACGACGATCTTGTTCATCGACACGTCGAGCACTTCGGCCACCAGTTTCTGCACTTCGGTGGGGTTCTGCGTCGAGCAGTAGACGATCATCCCGCCGTCTTCGGTGGGCATCACCGAGGAGATCTGCGTCTCCAGATAAAAGTGTTCCTGGCCGCCGATGTGCAGCGTGCCTTGAATGCGGTGTTCGGCGGTGGCCAGGGCCGAAGCCGAATCGCCACGCTGGTGGGTGTGGCTGTCGAGCACGAAGTGCCGTTTGCGCAAGGCTTCGACCACGTCCAGCACCGGCTCGAGATCTTCGTACTCGATGATCGCCGCCAATGCCGCTTTGCGCGCGGTTTCCAGGTCTTTCGCGGCCACGGCCAGCACCGGTTGCCCGACGAACTGCACGTCATCAATCGCCAGCAGCGGATCGCCCGGCAGCAGCGGACCGATGTCTTTCAGGCCCGGCACGTCTTCGTGGGTAATCGCAATGCGTACGCCTTCGAAGGCGTAGCAGGGCTTGGTGTCGATGCTGATGATCTTCGCGTGGGCGCGGTCTGACAGTCGTGCGTAAACGTGCAACTGATTGGGGAATTCCAGGCGATCATCGATGTACTGCGCTTCACCGGACACATGCTTGGCGGCGCTGTCGTGCTTGACGCTGCGGCCGACACCGGTGGTCAGGTCCTTGGCGAACAGTTCCGCCAGTTCGGCTTGAGTCTTCTCTACGGCGTGATGGTTAGACATAAGCGGTCACCCGAGTCTCGATGTGCGGTGTTTGCAGTTCGATGAAGTATTTGCGCAGCAGATTCTGCGCGCTGAGCAGGCGATATTCCTTGCTGGCGCGGAAGTCCGAGAGCGGCGTGAAGTCTTCGGCCAGCGCAACGCAGGCGCGTTCGATCACGGCGTTGTTGAACGGCTGGCCGAGCAGCACGGCTTCGCAGTGGGCGGCGCGTTTGGGGATTGCGGCCATGCCACCGAACGCCATGCGCGCATCAGTGATCACGCCGTTTTCCACGCGCAGGTTGAATGCGGCGCAGACGGCGGAGATGTCATCGTCCAGACGCTTGGAGACTTTGTAAGCGCGGAAACGCTGCTCGGCGGTGGCGCGCGGGACGATGATCTTCTCGATGAACTCGCTTTCCTGACGGGCGGTGACCTTGTAGTCGATGAAGTAATCTTCCAGGTTCAGCGTGCGCCGGGTTTCACCTTTGCAAAGCACCACCTGCGCGCCAAGGGCGATCAGCAGCGGAGGCGAATCACCAATCGGCGAGGCGTTGCCGATGTTGCCGCCGAGGGTGCCCTGATTACGGATCTGTAGCGAGGCGAAGCGGTGCAGCAATTCGCCGAAGTCCGGGTATTCGGCAGTCAGCGCTTCGTAGCAGTCGGAGAGGGCGGTGGCGGCGCCGATTTCGATACGGTCAGCGAAGCTTTCGATGCGCTTCATCTCGGCGACGTTGCCGACGTATATCATCACTGGCAGGGTGCGGTGGAACTGGGTGACTTCCAGCGCCAGATCGGTGCCGCCGGCCAGCAGCCGCGCTTGTGGGTAAGCGTCGTACAGATCGGCCAGATCGGCGACGGTCAGCGGCACCAGGCAACGCTTGTCGCCGCTGTTGAGTTCACCGATATCGGTCGGGGCGATGGCTTTGAGGCGGGCGATGGTCTCGGCTTCGCGGGCGTCGAACTGGTCCGGTTGCTTGCCACAGCAGGATTGTTCGGCGGCGGCGAGGATCGGCCGGTAGCCGGTGCAGCGGCAGAGGTTGCCGGCCAGCGCTTCGTGCGCCTTGGCCTGATCCGGTGCATCGCTGTTCTTTTGCAGGGCGAACAGCGACATGACGAAGCCGGGGGTGCAGAAGCCGCACTGCGAGCCGTGGCACTCGACCATGGCTTTCTGCACGCTGTGCAGTTCGCCCTGGTGCTTGAGGTCTTCGACGCTGATCAGTTGCTTGCCGTGCAGCGACGAAACAAAGGTCAGGCACGAATTGAGGCTGCGATAGCGTATGTGTTCGCGGCCGGCGTCATCCGTTTGCAAATCGCCGACCACCACGGTGCAGGCGCCGCAGTCGCCGCTGGCGCAGCCTTCTTTGGTGCCGGACTTGCCCACATGTTCGCGCAGGTAATTGAGCACGGTCAGATTCGGGTCCAGGGCGTGCTCGCTACGGAGTTCCTGGTTAAGTAAAAACTGGATCACGGAAGGCCTCGCAGACTCATTATTGTTGTTAACCGACTTCAACCGAATTTAGCAGGTCTGACTTTTCGGTCAATGGTTTTCTGACTTAAAGGTCAGGAAAAACGGTTTTGTCGATTAACCTGTGCTCTATTGAGTATTGACCCTGAGCGGATCCACTGCTTTTTTGCTTGAATCGTGCCAAAAAGCGCCGTGCGGGCACTCCGCCATGCACCTGCATTTGCGCTACACTGCGCCGCTTGTGCAGATCGAAGAGTTTGAAGGACAACCATGACGTTCAAGGCGCCGGACAGCCTCGCCGAGCAAATCGCTCACCACCTCGCCGAACGCATCATTCGCGGCGAAATGAAGCCGGGAGAGCGCATTCAGGAACAGAAGGTCACGCTGGCCCTCAATGTCAGCCGCGGATCGGTCCGCGAAGCCCTGCTGATCCTCGAACGCCGCCACCTGATCGCGATCCTGCCGCGACGTGGCGCCCATGTCACCGAACTCACCGCGCACAAGGTGCAGAGCCTGTGCACGCTGATGAGCGAGCTGTACATCCTGCTCGGCAATGCGGTCGCCAATGGCTGGCAGACCCAGGCCGACATGGCGCCGTTCGTGCAGATTCAGCAGCGCCTGACCGCCAGCTACGAGCGTCAGGACATCCGCACCTTCGTCGACGACAGCTTCGCCGTGATGCGCGCTGCGTACCCGTTTGCCAACAACCCGTACCTGCAAGAGACCGTCGAGAACCTGCAGCCGGCCATGAGCCGTGCGTATTTCCTCGCCCTCGAACAGCGCAAGGCCGAAATGAGCGAGTTCCTCGAACTGTTCGAACGCCTGCTGGCCGCTGTGCTCGCCCGTGATTTGCCGCAGATCCGCATCGTGCTGACGGCTTACGCCCAGCGCAGCTGCGATCTGGTGGTCTCCGCTCTGACGGTTGCCTGAGCGTGCGGCTGAAGTGCATCAAACTGGCGGGGTTCAAGTCCTTCGTCGATCCGACCACGGTGAACTTCCCCAGTAACATGGCGGCGGTCGTCGGGCCGAACGGTTGCGGCAAGTCGAACATCATCGACGCCGTACGCTGGGTGATGGGCGAAAGTTCGGCGAAGAACCTGCGTGGCGAGTCGATGACCGACGTCATCTTCAACGGCTCGACCAGCCGTAAACCGGTGAGCCAGGCGAGCATCGAACTGGTGTTCGACAACTCCGACGGCACGCTGGTCGGCGAGTACGCGGCTTACGCCGAGATCTCCATTCGCCGCAAAGTCACCCGCGACAGCCAGAACAGCTATTTCCTCAACGGCGCCAAGTGCCGTCGTCGCGACATTACCGATATCTTCCTCGGCACCGGCCTCGGCCCGCGCAGCTACTCGATCATCGAGCAGGGGATGATCTCCAAGCTGATCGAAGCCAAACCTGAAGACCTGCGCAACTTCATCGAAGAAGCGGCAGGCATCTCCAAGTACAAGGAGCGCCGGCGCGAGACCGAAAACCGCATCCGCCGCACCCACGAAAACCTTGCGCGTCTGACCGACCTGCGTGAAGAGCTTGAGCGTCAGCTCGAACGACTGCACCGTCAGGCCGAGTCCGCAAAGAAGTATCAGGAATACAAATCCGAAGAGCGCCAGCTCAAGGCGCAACTGTCGGCCCTGCGCTGGCAGGATCTGAACGATCAGGTCGGCCAGCGCGAATCGATCATCGGCAACCAGGAAGTCAGTTTCGAAGCACTGGTCGCCGAGCAGCGCAATGCCGATGCGGCCATTGAGCGCTTGCGCGACGGGCACCACGAACTGTCCGAGCGCTTCAATCTGGTGCAGGGACGCTTCTATTCGGTCGGCGGCGACATCGCCCGGGTCGAGCAGAGCATCCAGCACGGCCAGCAGCGCTTGCGCCAGTTGCAGGACGATCTGAAAGAGGCCGAGCGCGCGCGTCTGGAAACCGAATCGCACCTGGGCCACGACCGCACGCTGCTGCTGACCCTCGGCGAAGAGCTGGACATGCTCACCCCCGAGCAGGAAGTCACCAGCGCCGCTGCCGAAGAAGCCGCCGCTGCGCTGGAAGATTCCGAAAGCGTCATGCACGGCTGGCAGGAGCAGTGGGATACCTTCAACCTGACCGCTGCCGAACCCCGGCGCCAGGCCGAAGTGCAGCAGTCGCGGATCCAGCAGCTGGAAACCAGCATGGAGCGCCTGGCCGATCGGCAAAAGCGTCTCGCTGAAGAGCGCGATCTGCTTTCCGCCGACCCGGAAGACGCGGCGATCATGGCGCTCAACGAGCAGCTCGCCGAATCCGAAGCGACCCTCGAAGATTTGCAGACCAGCGAAGAAGCGCAGGTCGAAAAACTTGAACAGCTGCGTCAGGAACTGCAACAGGCACTGACCGCGCAGCAGCAGGCGCAGGGCGATTTGCAGCGCCTCAACGGGCGACTGGCCTCGCTGGAAGCCTTGCAGCAAGCCGCGCTCGATCCGGGCACCGGCACCGCCGAATGGCTGAAGGAACACAACCTTGCTGAACGTCCGCGTCTCGCCGAAGGCCTGAAGGTTGAGGCTGGTTGGGAGCTGGCGGTGGAAACCGTGCTCGGCGCCGATCTGCAAGCGGTGCTGGTGGACGACTTCAGCGGTTTCGATCTGTCCGGTTTCACCCAAGGCGATCTGCGCCTGCTCAGCCCCGCCAGCGATGGTGTGCGGGTAGCGGGCAGCCTGCTGGATAAAGTCGAGGCGCAGATCGATCTGTCGCCATGGCTCGGCCAAGTCAAACCGGTCGACAGCCTCGAACAAGCGTTGGCCCTGCGCAGCCAGTTGAGTGCCGGGCAGAGCCTGATCAGTCGCGACGGTTACTGGGTTGGCCGACACTTCCTGCGGGTGCGTCGCGCCAGTGAAGCCGAGAGCGGCATGCTCGCCCGTGGCCAGGAAATCGAGACGCTGCAGGCCGAACGCGAAGAGCGCGAAGCCACGGTCGAAGCCATGGAAACCCGTTTGCAAACCCTGCGGGCGCAACAGCGTCAGCAGGAAAACGGCCGCGAACACTTGCGTCGTTTGCTGCAGGACGAAGCCCGCTCACAAGGTGAATTGAAAGCCCAGCTGTCTGCCGGTAAAGCCAAGGCCGAACAACTGACGCTGCGCCGCACCCGCCTCGATGAAGAGCTGATCGAGCTCGGCGAGCAGCGCGCACTGGAACACGAGCAGATCGGCGAAGCGCGCATGCAATTGCAGGAAGCGCTCGACGCCATGGCGCTGGACACCGAGCAGCGCGAATTGCTGCTGGCCCAGCGTGACAGCCTGCGCGAACGCCTTGACCGCGTGCGTCAGGAAGCCCGTCAGCACAAGGATCACGCCCATCAACTGGCGGTGCGTCTCGGTTCGTTGCGCGCGCAGCACGATTCCACGCGGCAGGCGTTGGAGCGTCTGGAGATGCAGGCCGAGCGCCTGACCGAAAAGCGTGAGCAGTTGAGTCTGAATCTGGAGGAGGGCGAGGCCCCACTGGAAGAGCTGCGCCTGAAACTCGAAGAGCTGCTCGACAAGCGCATGACCGTCGACGAAGAACTGAAGACCGCGCAGATCGCGCTGGAAGACGCCGACCGCGAACTGCGCGAGGCGGAAAAACGCCGGACTCAGGCCGAGCAGCAATCGCAACTGATCCGTGGCCAGCTCGAACAACAGCGCATGGAATGGCAAGCGCTGACCGTGCGGCGCAAGGCGTTGCAGGATCAATTGCTCGAAGACGGCTACGATCTCAATGGCGTGCTCGCGACATTGACCCCCGAGGCCAGTGAACGCGCCGCCGAAGAAGAACTCGAACGGATCAATGCGCGGATTCAGCGCCTGGGCGCGATCAACCTCGCGGCCATCGACGAATACACGCAACAATCCGAGCGTAAACGTTATCTGGATGCGCAGGACGCCGATCTGGTCGAAGCACTGGAGACCCTGGAAAACGTCATTCGCAAGATCGACAAGGAAACCCGTAACCGCTTCAAAGATACCTTTGATCAGATCAATGGCGGATTACAGGCACTTTTCCCGAAAGTTTTCGGTGGCGGCAGCGCGTATTTGGAACTGACGGGCGAAGATCTACTCGATACAGGGGTGACGATCATGGCGCGGCCGCCAGGAAAGAAGAACAGCACCATCCATTTGCTCTCCGGCGGGGAAAAAGCCCTGACCGCACTGGCACTGGTTTTTGCGATCTTCAAATTGAATCCGGCGCCGTTCTGCATGCTCGATGAAGTTGACGCGCCACTGGATGACGCTAACGTTGGACGCTACGCACGATTGGTTAAAGAAATGTCGCAGACCGTGCAGTTCATCTATATCACCCACAACAAGATCGCCATGGAAATGGCCGATCAACTGATGGGCGTGACGATGCACGAGCCGGGTTGTTCGCGATTGGTTGCAGTGGATGTCGAGGAGGCGATGGCGATGGTGGACGCCTGAGTCAGCGTGGTGTCGGAAGGGTATGAGTAGTCTGTAGGACTTTTTTACCGACTTCGACTTGCTGGCCAATCGACATATTCGCGCAAGCCAATGTGACAGACGGTGTAAAGTTGTCTTTGGTCGTGCTAGTTTAATGTCAATTTTTCGTATACGTGGGCAAAACGCCTGTCAGAACATAGAGTTGGCGCCACGTTTTAAAGCGGTTTGCACAATGTAAACCCCTTATTTTTCAGCATTTTTTATAGAGGCACGGGATTACATGGAAATCGGTCTGCGCGAGTGGCTGATCGTCATCGGCATCATTGTGATAGCCGGTATTCTTTTCGATGGCTGGCGCCGTATGCGCGGCGGCAAGGGAAAACTGAAGTTCCGTCTTGACCGAAGTCTGTCCAACCTGCCGGACGAGGACACCAGCGCTGAGCTGTTGGGCCCGGCCCGCGTGCTGGATACGCATAAAGAGCCGCAACTGGACGAACACGATCTGCCGTCGGTGAGCATGCCGGCCCGCGAAGCACGCGAGCCTCGCGAATCCGGTTCGAAACGTGGCAAGCGCGGCAGCAATGGTCCGGCCCAGGGCGACCTGAACCTCGACCTGGACCTGGACGGCGGCCCGAGCTTCAGCAGCCGTGATGATGACTTCGTCGACGACAGCAAGCCGGCGCCGGCCGTTGCCGACAAGGATCAGCCGCAAGCCGAAGAAGTGCTGGTGATCAGCGTGATCTGCCGCGACGCCGCCGGCTTCAAAGGCCCGGCATTGCTGCAGAACATTCTCGAAAGCGGTCTGCGTTTTGGCGAGATGGATATTTTCCACCGTCACGAAAGCATGGCCGGCAACGGTGAAGTGCTGTTCTCCATGGCCAACGCGGTCAAGCCGGGTATCTTCGATCTGGACGACATCGACCATTTCAGCACCCCGGCGGTGAGCTTCTTCCTCGGCCTGCCAGGCCCGCGTCATCCGAAGCAGGCCTTCGACGTGATGGTGGCGGCAGCGCGCAAGCTGTCGCAGGAACTGAACGGCGAGCTGAAAGACGACCAGCGCAGCGTGCTGACCGCGCAGACCATCGAGCACTATCGTCAGCGCATCGTCGAATTCGAACGCCGCGCCCTGACCCAGAAGCGCTAAGGCCTAAGATCAAAAGATCGCAGCCTCGTTTCACTCGACAGCTCCTACAGGAATCATGCTTTTCTGTAGGAGCTGCCGCAGGCTGCGATCTTTTGATTCTGCTGCCAATGAAGTATTGAGATAGAGCAGCCTCGGCTGCTCTTTTGCTTTATGAGAGAACACCCATGACCGCCGCCCAAAACCGCATTCTAGAGCTGCGCGCTGAACTCGATCAGCACAACTACCGCTACCACGTCCTCGACGAGCCGAGCATTCCGGACGCCGAGTACGACCGGTTGTTCCACGAGCTCAAGGCGCTGGAAGCGGCCAATCCGGAATTGATCACCAGCGACTCGCCGACCCAGCGTGTCGGCAGCGTGGCGCTGACCGCGTTCACCCAGGTGCGTCACGAAGTGCCGATGCTCAGCCTCGGCAACGCCTTCGAAGAAACCGACATGCGCGAGTTCGACCGTCGGGTGACCGAAGGTCTGGATCTGCCGGCCGGCGATCTGTTCGGTGGCGGTGCGGCGGTGGAATACAGCTGCGAGCCGAAACTCGATGGCCTGGCGGTCAGCCTGCTGTATCAGGACGGCGTGCTGGTGCGCGGCGCCACCCGTGGCGATGGCACTACCGGTGAAGACATCAGCGTCAACGTGCGCACCGTGCGCAACATCCCGTTGAAGCTGCATGGCACAGGCTGGCCGGCGACTCTGGAGGTGCGTGGTGAAGTGTTCATGTCCAAGGCCGGTTTCGAGCGCCTCAACGCCTCGCAACTGGAAGTCGGCGGCAAGACCTTCGCCAACCCGCGCAACGCCGCTGCCGGCAGCCTGCGTCAGCTGGATTCGAAGATCACCGCCAACCGCCCGCTGGAATTCTGCTGCTACGGTATCGGTCAGGTGTCCCACGATATCTCCGACACCCACATCGGCAACCTCAAGCAATTGCAGAAGTGGGGCATGCCGATCAGCCACGAGCTGAAACTGGCCAAAGGCATCGGCGAATGCCTGGATTACTACCGCGACATCGGTGAGCGACGTAACGCGCTGGCCTACGAAATCGACGGTGTGGTGTTCAAGGTCAACAGCATCGCCGATCAGCGTGAGCTGGGCTTCCGTGCTCGCGAACCGCGCTGGGCGATCGCGCACAAATTCCCGGCCATGGAAGAACTCACCGAACTGCTCGACGTGGAGTTCCAGGTCGGTCGCACTGGCGCGGTCACTCCGGTGGCGCGGCTGAAGCCGGTCAAGGTCGCGGGCGTCACCGTGGCCAACGCCACCCTGCACAACATGGACGAAGTGGCGCGCCTGGGCCTGATGATCGGCGATACGGTGATCATCCGTCGCGCCGGTGACGTGATCCCGCAGGTGGTGCAAGTGGTCACCGAGCGTCGCCCGGAGAATGCGCGTCCAGTGGCGATTCCAGAGAACTGCCCGGCCTGCGGCTCCCATGTCGAGCGCACGCAACTGGTCAAGCGCAGCAAAGGCAAGGAAACCATCAGCGAAGGCGCGGTGTACCGCTGCGTCGGCCGTCTGGCCTGTGGCGCGCAACTGAAGCAGGCGATCATTCACTTCGTCTCGCGCCGGGCGATGGACATCGAAGGCCTTGGCGACAAGAGCGTCGAGCAACTAGTCGATGAAGGTCTGGTCAGCTCGCCGGCCGATCTGTACGCGTTGAAGTTCGACGACATTGTCGATCTGGAAGGCTTCGCCGAAGTCTCCAGCAACAAGCTGTTGGCGGCCATCGAAGACAGCAAGCAGCCGGGATTGGCGCGGTTCATTTATGCGCTGGGCATTCCCGATGTCGGCGAGGAAACGGCCAAGGTGTTGGCGCGCTCGCTGGGTTCGCTGGAGCGCGTGCAGCAGGCGTTGCCGCAAGTGCTGACCTACCTGCCGGACATCGGCCTGGAAGTGGCGCACGAGATTCATAGTTTCTTTGAAGATGCGCATAACCAGCAGGTAATCACCGAGTTGTTGGGACATGGCCTGCAGATTCAGGATCAGGGCGAACTGGGTGCCGAGTTCGCCGCCAGCACCACCCTCGGCGGTCTGCTCGACAAGCTGCACATTCCCTTTGTCGGCCCGGGCGGTGCGCAGAAACTGGCAGACAAGTTCGGCTCGCTGGACGCGGTAATGAATGCCGACTGGCTGGACATGCGTCAGGCGCTGCCGGAGAAGCAGGCCAATTCGGTGCGCGAGTTTTTTGCTGTGCCCGAGCATCGGCAGATCGCCGAGGCCGCCGAGAAACAGCTGCGGGATTTCGGCATGCACTGGCTGAGCGAGAAGAAAGTCGTCGAAGGCCTGCCGCTGTCCGGCGAGACCTGGGTGCTGACCGGCAAGGTCGAGTTGATGAGCCGTGATGTGGCCAAAGAACACCTGGAAAGCCTCGGCGCCAAGGTGGCTGGCTCAGTCTCGGCGAAGACGCATTGTGTGGTCGCAGGGCCCGGTGCCGGCTCGAAACTGACCAAGGCCAATGAGCTGGGGGTGAAGGTGATGGATGAAGAGGCGTTTATCGCGTTCCTCAAAACCCATGGCATTTCTGCCTGATACCGTTTAGTTCGGCAGCCTGCTTTTGTGGCGAGGGAGCTTGCTCCCGCTCGGCGACGAAGTCGTCGTAAACCCTGCAAACCCGGTATACCTGAAAGAAAGCAGGGGGAGCGCTTCGCACTCCAGCGGGAGCAAGCTCCCTCGCCACATCAACAGTGTCACTCAGCAGCTGCGCTGTATTCGGGAACATTGTTGACTGCAGGATGATCTAGTCTTGGCAAGCCCAAGGGAGAGATCGCCATGTACCGCTTTTTCGAGCAGCTCAGTTCTCGCATTGTCGCGCCGTTCATGGGCGAATCTTCACGCAACAGCAAAATCTGGCCGTGCCGCTGCGGCCAGTCGCTGTTCTTTCGCAACAGTCAGTGCCTGGCTTGCAGCGCCTTGTTGGGCTATCAGCCTGAAGAAAGTCGCCTGACCTCGCTGCAACCGGGGCCGCAGGACGGCAACTGGACACTCGATGCCGATCCCGACGCCGGGTCGTTTCGTCGCTGCGCCAACCTCGATACGCCCGCCGCGTGCAACTGGTTGCTGCCGGATAACGGCCACGACAGCCTGTGCATCGCTTGCAGCCTCAACCGCACCATCCCCGACCTGTCGGTTCCGGAAAACCCCGAACGCTGGCGCAAAGTCGAAATCGCCAAGCGCCGGCTGGTGGCGCAACTGATCACCCTCGGGCTGCCGGTCATCCCGAAAACCGTGGATGAGGCCACCGGTCTGGCCTTCGACTTCATCGGCGTCGACCTCGAAGGCAATGCGCCGATGACCGGCCACGCCAACGGCCTGATCACCCTCGACATCAAAGAAGCCGACGACGCCCATCGCGAGCAGGTGCGGGCGGCGATGCATGAACCCTATCGCACGCTGCTCGGGCATTTCCGGCATGAGGTCGGGCATTATTATTGGGATCGTCTGATCGCCAATGGCCCGTGGCTGGAACCGTTTCGCAACCTGTTCGGCGACGAGCGCGCCAGTTACGCCGAAGCGCTCGACCGTCATTATCAACAGGGTGCGCCGCAGGATTGGTCGCAACACTACGTCAGCGCCTACGCGACCATGCACCCATGGGAAGATTGGGCCGAAACCTGGGCGCATTACCTGCACATGATGGATGCGGTGGACACCGCACTGGGTTTCGGCATGAGCGCGCGGGAAATGGACTTCGACTACCAGCCGTTTCCGCCCAGTACCCTGTACGACCCGGAGCACCCCGGCGGCGCGGCTTTCCTGTCGTTCGTCAATGCGTGGATCGAACTGGCGGGCATGCTCAACGAGCTGTCACGCAGCATGGGGCAGCCGGATTTCTACCCGTTCGTGCTGCCGGCGGCGGCGATTGCCAAGTTGCACTTCATCCATCTGGTGATCCAGCAGGCGGGCGGCAAGGCGGACGAGGTGCTGACCCTGTAAGAGCTGCCGCAGGCTGCGATCTTTTCGGGCGCAGCGCATGTCCTTGAACCCGTTCATATTTTTTATCTGAAACCAACGGTTGTAACTTCATCTCAGATAGGTACAATGGCGCGGCTCGCCGACAGGTGAGTGTCGTTATGGTGACCCCATCGGTCCCCCCGCAACGATTACCCGTGAACCTGGTCAGAGCCGGAAGGCAGCAGCCACAGCGGGAACATTGTGTGCCGGGGTGTGGCTGGTGGGGTTACCACCTTAACGAACGAAGATCGCTACAACAGAACTGCATGGGTTTCGCCCACTGCGGTTTTTTTATGCCCGCGATTTGGGCTTTCACGCCAGCCCCTGTGGGAGCGAGCCTGCTCGCGAAGGCTGCTACCCGATGCCTGTTCAGTCACCAAGGTTGAACAGTGGCATACTCCACCGTCTTGCTGCGCGCGTCGTTGACAAGTTCGCGCCCTGGCTACGAGGTTGTATGCACCCGGAACATCACGATTTATCCACCGCCGTGTACTTGCCCGTGACGGACGAGACCTGCGCGAGTCTGTTGCAGCCCGATGGCGCGAAAACCCTTGGCGAGCTGACGGATGCGCAACTGGCCGCCGTGCTGGTCATCCAGAATCTGGCTCAGGCCGCGGAAAAGGATCTCACCGCCGCTGCGGCGGAGAAGGTGCTGGCGCGACTGATCGCCTGGGCGGTCGATGGCGGGACAGGGCTGCTGTCCGAGGCGCAACGACTGTTCGACCCACGCCAGTTGTACTTCGGTCTGAACGCCATCAGAGGTTTGAACCTGCGTTTACTGTTGGCCGACGAGGTGTCGGCGCAGGACTACCTGCTGCCCGATGGCAAGTGGGATGACGAGTTCAAGACGCGCCACCACGCGATCAACAATCCTTTCAGCCAGCAGATGATCAGCCCGGCGCATCGCGAGCGCTGGCTCAGCGCCGCGCAAGACAAACTGGTCAGAACCTTCCGCGCCAACCTCGATGAAGACCTGCACGTGCAAGGCTATGCCGGGATCGGCAAGAGCCACCTGGTCGGTGCCTTGACTGAGTGCCTGGACCCCGGGAAAACCCTGTTGCTGGCACGTACCCCGGAAAAACTTGCGACCCTGTGCCAGCGCATGGGCGTTGCCAGTGAGCGCAAGCCCGGCATCACCTTTGAGGCGTTCGCCCGCGGGCTGATTTACGGACGCAAACCGCAGCCGCCAGGCGCCGCCGGCCGAGTCGCGAGCAAACAGAGTCTGGCCCAGGAGTTGAATATCCTTGGCTTTCGCGAGCATGACGCGCAACGAACGCTGAACGTCTGCCTGGAAACCCTTGAGCGCTATTGCCAATCCCGGGACTACAGCCTGTCGGCGCATCATCTGCCGTATTTCAAGCTGTCCTTGTCCAGCCTTGAGTCGAAGGTACTGCTGGAGTATTCGAGCCGCGTCTGGACTTACCTTGAGGCCAATCCGGCGTGGGGCCGGCAGAGCGGCTTCGAAGCGTTGTTGCTGATCAAACGGGCAAGTCTGGCGGGCTGCGTGGTGCCGCCGCGTTATACCCATGTGCTGATCGACGAGAGCCAGGACATTCCCGCTTCGCTGCTGCAGATTATCGAGCGTGGCCGACAGGTGCTGATCACATTGGGCGATGAGTACCAGCACGCCGAGCGCGACCTGGTGAAAAGAAAGCGTGAAGTGCGCCAGAGCGATATCACCTACTCGGTGCGTTCGGGGCGCAATGTCGAGCGTCTGGTCAATCCGCTGATTTCCCGGCACTCGGAGAAGAGCAAGGTGCCCTTCGAAGGCGCGCGTGAGGCGGACGTCGGCATCGAGTTTTATCCGCAGGGCTTTGTCCCGCCGGAAGGCTGTGTGGTGTTGACGGCGTCACCGTGGGACACCATGAAGTGGGCCATGCAGCTGCACGATGCCAATTGCCTGTTCAGTTTTGCCGACATGAAGGCGCAGCGCGACCTCGAACACTTCATGATCACCGCCATCGAACTGTTCAAGGTCGACTTCTACAGTGCCGAACACAGCGAGAAGGGCCCGCATCGCTATTTCAGCGATCTGCCGAAGTGGCAGCAGGTGCGCGATGCCAACCAGTTCGACGAGGCGTTTCTGTGGGTCGAGGCCGAGCTGGAGAAGGGCTTCAAGGTGGCTGACCTGACCCGGCTCAACCGGATGATCGGCGGCCCCGGCAAAAGCTGCCTGCTGATGCAGGCGCAAGAGGCGGGCGGCATGGAGTTCGACCGCGTTCTGCTGACGCCCGAGCTGCTGACCAACGTGCAGTTCAAGGACGCCTACGCGTTCGATCAGCGAATCTGCGCCGTGTACATCGCCATCTCCCGCGCCCGGCAGCAGCTTTACCTGCCGTACGACGTGGTCGAGTGGATCGAATTTCACGACTACCAGAAATTCCGCGAGTCGCACGGCTACTGAATAATTCTCTGTCGGAAATGCCCCCACCCCTGTGGGAGCGGGCTTGCTCGCGAAGGCGGTGTGCCAGGTAACGAATCAGGTGACTGACACACCGCCTTCGCGAGCAAGCCCGCTCCCACAATGGGTTATGGGGTGGCTTCAGCGGACCCGGTATACAACCGGATAATCTCATCAATCTCCCCCGACATTTTCATCCGCAGCAACGTGCGCAGGATCCGCTGCACCGGCACCTGTGGGTCATTCCTCACGTAGCAGCCGACATGCTGCTCCTGCAGCACCGCGACGCCGTGCAGTTACCTACGCGTTCGATCAGCGAATCTGCGCCGTGTACATCGCCATCTCCCGCGCCCGGCAGCAGCTTTATCTGCCGTACGATGTGGTCGAATGGATCGAATTTCACGACTACCAGAAATTCCGCGAGTCGCACGGCTACTGAATAATTCTCTGTCGGAAATGCCCCCCCTGTGGGAGCGGGCTTGCTCGCGAAAGCGGTGTGCCAGTTAACGAATCAGGTGACTGACACACCGCGTTCGCGAGCAAGCCCGCTCCCACAATGGGTTATGGGGTGGCTTCAGCGGACCCGGTATACAACCGGATAATCTCATCAATCTCCCCCGACATTTTCATCCGCAGCAACGTGCGCAGGATCCGCTGCACCGGCACCTGCGGGTCATTCCTCACGTAGCAGCCGACATGCTGCTCCTGCAGCACCGCGACGCCGTGCAGTTGCTGTCCGGGCAGCAGGCGCTGATTGAACCAGTCCAGCGTCCATTGATTGCTCACCGCATAGCGGTAGCGGCCGGCCAGGAGTTTTTCCAGCACTTGTTCCTGATTACGCGCGTCCTCGCGTTGCAGGCGATCGGCATCGAACAGCGGTTGCAGGGTCGGATAGGTATAGCCGAGCACGGTGCCGATCGATTGGCGGGGGAGGTTGGCGGGATCGACCCGGGGCGGCCGCGCTCACGCTCAGACTGATCCCCAACAAAGCTCCCAAGGCCCAACGCATAAATGCTCCGATGAGTCCCGATCACGAGCGAAATTGCCCCGCCAACAGCAGCTCAACCAGATTAGACGAGCACACCGGATGCAATTTTGCCCTTGCTCCGCTAGCATTAGCCGCTTCAGCTTCCTTCGTTGCGACGGTTTTCGATGAGTTATCAGGTTCTTGCACGTAAATGGCGTCCGCGCTCGTTCCGCGAAATGGTCGGCCAGACCCATGTGCTCAAGGCTCTGATCAATGCCTTGGACAGCCAGCGGCTGCACCATGCGTACCTGTTCACCGGTACGCGCGGGGTCGGTAAGACCACCATTGCGCGGATCATTGCCAAATGCCTGAACTGTGAGACAGGTATCACTTCCAGCCCCTGCGGCGAGTGTTCGGTGTGCCGCGAGATCGATGAGGGGCGCTTCGTCGACCTGATCGAGATCGACGCCGCGAGCCGGACCAAGGTCGAAGACACCCGCGAACTGCTAGACAACGTGCAGTACGCGCCGAGCCGTGGACGCTTCAAGGTCTACCTGATCGACGAAGTGCACATGCTCTCCAGCCATTCCTTCAATGCGCTGCTGAAAACCCTTGAAGAGCCGCCGCCGTACGTCAAGTTCATCCTGGCGACCACCGACCCGCAGAAACTTCCGGCAACGATTTTGTCGCGTTGCCTGCAGTTCTCGCTGAAGAACATGACGCCCGAGCGCGTGGTCGAGCATCTGACCCACGTGCTCGGCGCCGAAAACGTGCCGTTCGAAGACGACGCGCTGTGGCTGCTGGGCCGCGCCGCTGACGGCTCGATGCGTGACGCCATGAGCCTGACCGACCAGGCCATCGCCTTCGGTGAAGGCAAGGTATTGGCCGCCGACGTGCGGGCGATGCTCGGCACGCTGGATCACGGCCAGGTCTTCGACGTGCTGCACGCGCTGATCGAAGGCGACGCCAAAGCGTTGCTCGAAGCCGTGCGCCATCTGGCCGAGCAAGGACCGGACTGGAATGGCGTGCTCTCGGAAATTCTCAATGTGCTGCACCGCGTCGCCATCGCCCAGGCGTTGCCTGAAGGTGTCGATAACGGCCATGGCGACCGTGATCGGGTGCTGGCGCTGGCGCAGGCGCTGCCGGCCGAAGACGTGCAGTTCTATTACCAGATGGGCCTGATCGGTCGCCGCGACTTGCCGCTGGCGCCGGATCCCCGTGGTGGTTTCGAAATGGTCCTGCTGCGGATGCTGGCCTTCCGGCCCGCGGACACCGCGGACGCCCCGAGGCAACCGCTAAAGCCAGTGGGGATCAGCCAGGCCACAGTTGATTCCGCAAACTCAGTGGCTGCCGCGCCCAAGCCTGCGCCGGTAGTCGCTGCGGCTGTTGCACCTGCACCGGTTGTTGCGCCAGCGCCAGCGCCTGCAGCTGTGGTTGCCGCTGCACCCGCGCCAGCGCCAGAAGCAGATCCTGAACCAGAGCCAGTCGCCGCCGAAGAAGTGGTCGACCTGCCGTGGAACGATCCGGTCGAACCCGAGCCGGAACCCGAGCCGGTGCAGCAACCAGCCGTCGAGCCGGTGCTGGAAACCGCCAGCGAGCAGCCCGAGTTGCCGCCGATGCCGCTGCCGACCCCGGACAGCGTGGTGCCGGATGCGCCGGAGTGGGCGGCCGCGCCGATTCCCGAGCCGTCGGTCGCCGACGTCGATGCCGCCACCCCGGGCATGGACCTCGACGACGAACCGCCGCTGGACGAAGACTACATCGAGCCGGACATGGATTCGGCCTACAGCTACCTCGACGATCTGGCCAGCGAACACACTGCCGAGCCGGCCCCGGAACCCGAGCCGGAGCCTGCCGCCGCGCCGGCCACCGGTCTGGCGTTGCAATGGCTGGAACTGTTCCCGCAACTGCCGATCTCCGGCATGACCGGCAGCATCGCTGCCAACTGCACGCTGATCGCGGTCGATGGCGACCACTGGCTGATGCACCTGGACCCGGCGCACAGCGCGCTGTTCAACGCCACGCAACAGCGGCGCCTGAACGATGCGTTGAACCAGTTCCACGGTAGCACGCTGACCCTGACCATCGAACTGATCAAGCCCGAGCAGGAAACCCCGGCGCAGGCCGCGTCCCGTCGCCGGGCCAACCGTCAGCGCGAGGCGGAGGAATCGATCCACGGTGATCCGTTCATCCAGCAGATGGTCCAGCAGTTCGGTGCAGTGGTGCGACACGATACTATTGAACCTGTCGATGCCTTGGTCGCCCAAGGCTAATAACTGAGGGCGTCCGGCCTCGCTGGCCGGGCGCTGTTTTGATCCAAGTACTTTTGAGGTGATTCCCATGATGAAAGGTGGCATGGCCGGCCTGATGAAGCAGGCGCAGCAGATGCAGGAAAAAATGGCCAAGATGCAGGAAGAACTGGCCAACGCCGAAGTCACCGGCAAGGCTGGTGGCGATATGGTCACCGTGGTGATGACCGGTCGTCACGACGTGAAAAGCGTCAGCATCGACCCAAACCTGGTTGAAGGCCTGAGCGAAGACGACAAGGAAATGCTCGAAGCCGTGGTCGCCGCCGCCGTCAACGACGCCGTGCGCAAGATCGAAGCCAACAGCCAGGAAAAAATGGGCAGCATGACCGCCGGCATGAACCTGCCAGCAGGTATGAAACTGCCGTTCTGATTCGCCTTTGCGGGTTGGATGAGCTACAAAAAGTGCCAGGCATCGCGCCTGGCATTTTTGTTTCTGCCTGAGTGTCATGTGTTGGCAGAGCTGACGCTTTCGCGAGCAAGCCCGCTCCCACCTTTGGAATGTGTTCTTCCTGTGGGAGCGGGCTTGCTCGCGAAGGCGTCGACTCGGCCTGACTGAAGAAACATCGAACCCACCACCGCCGCCAAAGGTCTGCTCCCTATACCGCCGAATTCATCATTCACAGGAGACGCTGACATGTCCGACCCTCTGACCCTCAATCAACGCTTCGTCCTCGCCTCGCGCCCGGTCGGCGCGCCGACTCCGGAAAACTTCCGTCTGGAGCGCGAAGCGTTGCCGGATCTCGAAGACGGCCAGGTGTTGCTGAAAACCCTGTACCTGTCACTGGACCCTTACATGCGCGGACGCATGAGTGACGCGCCGTCCTACGCCGCGCCGGTACAAATCGGCGAAGTGATGACCGGTGGCGCTGTCAGCCGTGTCGAGAACTCCCGTCATCCGAAATTCCACCAGGGCGATCTGGTGGTCGGCCTCACCGGCTGGCAGAGCCACAGCATCAGCGACGGGCGCAACATCATGCCGATTCCGTCCGGCCTGCCGAGCCCGTCAATGGCCCTTGGTGTGCTGGGCATGCCGGGGATGACCGCGTACATGGGCTTGATCGACATTGGTCAGCCGAAAGAGGGCGAGACCCTGGTGGTCGCTGCGGCGTCCGGTGCCGTCGGCTCGGTGGTCGGTCAGGTAGCGAAGATCAAGGGCCTGCGCGCCGTGGGTGTGGCCGGTGGCGCCGACAAATGCAAATACGTGGTCGAAGAGCTGGGGTTTGATGCCTGCATCGATCACAAGGCGCCGGACTTTGCCGAACAACTGGCCAAGGCTTGCCCGAATGGCATCGACATCTATTACGAAAACGTCGGCGGGCATGTGTTCGACGCCGTGGTGCCGTTGCTCAATCCCAAGGCGCGGATCCCGCTGTGCGGGCTGATTGCCGGTTACAACGCCACTGAAGCGCCGCAAGGCCCGGATCGTCTGCCAATGCTGCAGCGTACGTTGCTGACCAAGCGCGTGCGGATTCAGGGCTTCATCGTGTTTGATGACTACGGCGACCGTCAGCCGGAATTCATCAGCCACATGGTGCCGTGGGTGCGCGACGGCAAGGTCAAATTCCGTGAAGACGTTGTGGAAGGCCTGGAGCAGGCGCCCGAGGCGTTTATCGGTCTGCTGGAGGGGCGCAACTTCGGCAAACTGGTGGTGAAGGTTGCCCAAGACTGAGCATTTGACGCTGGCCAGAGGCGCGGGTATAAACCGCGTCTCGTTGTTTTGTCGGACTTTTTACCCATGAGCTTCAGCCCTTTGATTCGCCAACTGATCGACGCCCTGCGCACCTTGCCGGGCGTGGGTCAGAAAACCGCCCAGCGCATGGCGTTGCAGTTGCTCGAACGTGACCGCAGCGGCGGCACGCGCCTGGCCCAGGCTTTGAGCCAGGCCATGGAAGGGGTGGGTCACTGCCGTCAGTGCCGCACGTTGACCGAAGACGATCTGTGCCCGCAATGCGCCGACACGCGCCGCGACGACACGCTGCTGTGCGTGGTGGAAGGGCCGATGGACGTCTACGCGGTGGAGCAAACCGGTTTCCGTGGACGCTACTTCGTGCTCAAGGGCCACCTGTCGCCGCTCGACGGTCTCGGGCCGGAAGCCATTGGCATTCCGCAGTTGATGGCGCGCATTGAAGAGGCGGGCACTTTTACTGAAGTCATCCTCGCAACCAACCCGACGGTGGAAGGTGAGGCGACCGCGCATTACATCGCTCAGCTGCTCAGCAACAAAGGCCTGATCGCCTCGCGGATTGCCCACGGCGTGCCGCTGGGTGGGGAGCTGGAGTTGGTGGATGGCGGGACGCTGGCGCATTCGTTTGCCGGGCGTAAACCGATTTCCCTCTGAGTTCAGCGGTGCCTTGACTGGCGCCTTCGCGAGCAAGCCCGCTCCCACATTGGAATGCATTCTCCTGTGGGAGCGGGCTTGCTCGCGAATGGCGCACCTCGGTGTGACTGATTCACACAAACATATTGAAAACCAAGCAAGCGCTCGGTTAACGTCGGCCAACCCTTCGATGGAGTTCGCCGATGCCTGCCTTCCAGGAATACTTCGACCCCAGCCACCAAATGGTCCGCGACAGCGTCAGACGTTTCGTCGAGCGCGAGATCTTGCCGGACATCGATGCGTGGGAAGAAGCCGAAGGCTTTCCCCGTGAGCTGTACCTGAAGGCCGGGGCAGCGGGGATTCTCGGTATCGGTTATCCCGAAGCGCTGGGCGGCAGCCACGAAGGTGATGTGTTCGCCAAAGTCGCCGCCAGCGAAGAGCTGATGCGCTGTGGCTCCGGTGGTCTGGTCGCCGGCCTCGGTTCGCTGGATATCGGTCTGCCACCGATCGTCAAATGGGCCCGGCCCGAGGTGCGCGACCGCGTGGTGCCAGCAGTGCTCAGCGGCGAGAAAATCAGCGCCCTGGCGGTCACCGAGCCCGGCGGCGGTTCCGACGTCGCCAACCTGCAAACCCGCGCCGTGCGTGACGGCGAGTTCTACCGGGTCAGCGGCAGCAAAACCTTCATCACCAGCGGCGTACGTGCCGATTTTTACACCGTCGCGGTGCGCACCGGCGCGCCGGGTTTTGGCGGCATCAGCCTGCTGTTGATCGAGAAGGGCACCCCAGGCTTCACCGTAGGCCGCCAGCTGAAGAAGATGGGCTGGTGGGCCTCGGATACCGCTGAACTGTTCTTCGACGCCTGTCGGGTGCCTGTGGGCAATCTGATCGGCGCCGAGAACATGGGCTTCGCCTGCATCATGGGCAATTTTCAGAGCGAACGATTGGCACTGGCGCTGATGGCTAACATGACCTCGCAGCTCGCGCTCGAAGAAGCGCTGAAATGGGCGCGCGAGCGTGAGGCCTTCGGCAAACCCATCGGCAAATTTCAGGTGATCAAGCACCGGCTGGCCGAG
Source organism: Pseudomonas sp. JQ36 (assembly GCF_053851495.1). Classification (NCBI taxonomy): domain Bacteria; kingdom Pseudomonadati; phylum Pseudomonadota; class Gammaproteobacteria; order Pseudomonadales; family Pseudomonadaceae; genus Pseudomonas; species Pseudomonas sp. JQ36. The sequence goes on from NZ_CM132642.1 coordinate 752,709, forward strand.
ATGGCCACGGCGCTGGAAGTATCGCGCGAGTTCACCTACCGCCAGGCGGCGAAAATGGCGGCGGGGCAGAGCGTGATCAAGGAGATTTCTATGGCCAAGAACGTTGCCACGGACACGTCGGACCGGATCACCACCGAGGCAGTGCAGATTCTTGGCGGCCTGGGTTATATGCGCGAAAGCCTGGTGGAGCGGCTGTATCGGGATAACCGCATTCTGTCGATAGGCGGCGGGACGCGGGAGGTGATGAACGAGATTATCAGCAAGCAAATGGGACTTTAGGTTTGCGGTGAGGCTGCCGGCCCCTTCGCGAGCAAGCCCGCTCCCACATTGGATCTGTGGCGTTCACAAATCCCCTGTGGGAGCGGGCTTGCTCGCGAAGGCGGCAGTACAGACGCCGCTTACTTGTCAGTCAAAGCAAACTGCGTCAGACAGAAAGTAGGGATGCCCATATCTTCCAGACGCTGCGAACCCCCCAGCTCCGGCAGATCGATAATCGCCGCCGCCTCATGCACCCGCGCGCCCATGCGGCGTATCAGGTTGGCCGCAGCGATCAGCGTGCCGCCAGTGGCGATCAAATCATCGAACATCACCACCGAATCGCCTTCACACAGGCTGTCGGCGTGCACTTCGAGGAAGGCTTCGCCGTACTCGGTCGCGTAACCTTCGGCCAGCACGTCCGCCGGCAGTTTGCCTTGCTTGCGGAACAGCACCAGCGGCTTGTTCAACTGATAGGCCAGCACCGAGCCGATCAGGAAGCCGCGCGCATCCATCGCGCCGATGTGGGTGAAGTCGGCTTCCACGTAACGGTGGGCGAAGCTGTCCATCACCAGGCGCAGGGCCTTGGGCGACTGGAACAGCGGGGTGATGTCGCGAAAGATCACGCCCGGTTTCGGGAAGTCGATCACGGGGCGGATCAGGGATTTGATGTCGAAGGAATCGAAGACCATCGTCGAGGTGTCCTGGCAGGGCTGCAAACGGCGCAGTATACCCGCGGCTGAAACGCTTCGCTCAACCGCGGATCGAGATCAGCCCTCGAGGGAGCCGCCGGCCAGGGCGCAAAGCTGGATCGGGTCGAGGATGTGGATCTCTTTGCCCTCGGCGGCGATCAGTTCGTTCTGCTGGAAGCGGGTGAACACCCGCGACACGGTTTCCACCGCCAGGCCCAGATAATTGCCGATTTCGTTGCGCGACATACTCAGACGGAACTGGTTGGCCGAGAACCCGCGAGCACGGAAGCGTGCCGACAGATTGACCAGGAACGTGGCGATGCGCTCATCGGCGGTTTTTTTCGACAGCAGCAGCATCATTTGCTGGTCGTCACGGATTTCGCGGCTCATCACCCGCATCAACTGACGACGCAGTTGCGGCAGTTGCAGGGCCAGTTCATCAAGGCGTTCGAAAGGAATTTCACAGACCGAGGTGGTTTCCAGCGCCTGAGCCGACACTGGGTGTTTTTCGGTGTCCATGCCGGACAGGCCGACCAGTTCGCTCGGCAGGTGGAAACCGGTGAGCTGTTCTTCGCCGCTGTCGCTCAGGCTGAAGGTCTTCAGGGCGCCGGAGCGTACTGCATAAACGGAATCGAAGGTGTCGCCCTGGCGGAACAGGAACTCACCCTTTTTCAACGGGCGGCCACGTTTTACGATTTCGTCCAGCGCATCCATGTCTTCCAGATTCAGAGAAAGTGGCAGGCATAGAGGGGCCAGGCTGCAATCCTTGCAATGGGCCTGGTTGTGAGCGCGCAGTTTGACTGGCTCGGACATTTCTTAAATCCTTGTGGGAAAACACACATAAGCCGTAAGGGTAACCCACGGGAGGACATTCAGGCCAGTCTGCGGCGAGTTTGTCCCACGGGCGTAAAGCCGCAGGGCAAGTGGCCGATAAAGGGGTATCACCACGCATGCAAGGAATCGCTTCGATGGCCGCCATTGACACGCTGAACCCCGGTAACAGCGGCGTTGCGTCTGCGCCGAGCACCGCCAGGACAGGGACCAGTGACGAGCAGAATGCCGCCTCTGCGCCGTTGGCAACCCCGACCTTGGTCGAGGGCGTCAAAGTGTCGCTGTCCGGCGCCTCCATCGAAAAATCCTTCAGCGTCGGTGGCGAGAACAGCGACATCGAAGACAGCGGCTTGCCCGAGAATGTCCAGCAGTTGCTGAAGATGATCCGCAAACTGCAAAAAGAGATCGCCGAGAAGAAAGCCCGGATGGCGGCGGTCATGTCCGACAGAACCCTGACCAATGAAGCCAAAGTCAATATGCTCGCCGCGCTGCGCGGTGCCATCGCCGCGCTGAATACCGGGCTGATCAGCGCCAATCTGGCCCTGTCCAAAGTCATGGATCAGTCCGGCCTCACTTCCGAGCAGAACCTCAAGCTCGGCTCACTGCTGACGAAAAACTAGATCACCCGCGAGAAACGCTGGCGGTTCTGCTGTTCCAGATACGCGTCGAACACCATGCACACCGAGCGCACCAGCAGGCGTCCGGCAGGCAACACTTCGATGCGTTCGCGCTCCAGCTTGATCAGCCCGTCATTGGCCATGCCTTGCAGTTGCGGCCACAGCGCGCCGAAATAGCCCTGAAAATCAATGTTGAACGCTTGCTCGATTTCGGCGAATTCCAGGCTGAAATTGCAGATCAGTTGCTGGATCACGGCACGCCGCAGGCGATCGTCGGCATTGCACACCAGGCCACGGCTGGTCGCCAGTTGCGCGGCGGCGAGGGTGTTCTGGTACTGGTTCAGATCGCTATTGTTCTGGCAGTAGAGATCGCCGATCTGGCTGATCGCCGACACCCCCAGACCAATCAGGTCGCAATGGCCGTGGGTGGTGTAGCCCTGAAAGTTGCGTTGTAGGGTCTGTTCTTCCTGAGCAATCGCCAGCTCATCGTCGGGCAGGGCGAAGTGATCCATGCCGATGTAGCGGTAGCCGGCGGCGGTCAGTTGTTCGATGGTGCGCTGGAGCATCTCGAGTTTTTGCGCAGGGCTTGGCAGCTCATGGCTGTTGATCCGCCGCTGCGGCATGAAGCGCTCCGGCAGGTGCGCATAATTGAACACCGAGAGTCGGTCCGGTTGCAGGCTGATGACTTCCTCGACGGTGCGCGCGAAGTTCTCCGGTGTCTGCTTGGGCAGACCGTAGATCAGGTCGATGTTGATCGAGCGAAATTGCAGGGTGCGCGCGGCGTCGATTACTGCGCGGGTTTCTTCCAGGCTCTGTAGGCGATTGACCGCCCGTTGTACCGCCGGATCAAGGTCTTGCAGGCCGATGCTGACCCGATTGAAGCCGAGTTCGCGCAGCAGGCCCATGGTCGACCAGTCGGCCTCGCGTGGGTCGATCTCGATGCCGTAGTCGCCGGAATCGTCATCCAGCAGATTGAAGTGTTTGCGCAGGTGCGCCATCAACTGCCGCAGTTCGTCGTGGCTGAGAAAGGTCGGGGTGCCGCCGCCGAAGTGCAGTTGCTCGACTTTCTGCGCCGGTTCCAGGTGGCAGGCGATCAACTGGATTTCCTGCTCCAGCCGTTGCAGATACGGCTGCGCTCGCCCGCGATCCTTGGTGATGACCTTGTTGCAGGCGCAGTAATAGCAAATGTTCGCGCAGAACGGCACGTGCACGTACAGCGACAATGGGCGCAACGCCTTGCGGCTGTCGCGCAGGGCATGGAACAGGTCGAAGGTGCCGACCTGGCTGTTGAATTGCACGGCCGTCGGGTACGAGGTGTAGCGCGGCCCCGCCAGGTCGTAGCGGCGGATCAGATCAGTGTCCCAACGAATGGCGTCGAGCATGCGGGCATTCCCCCGGATAGGCTGGCAGTGTGGCGAGTCTATCGGGGTGCGGCGACGGGGCTGTTGATTTGCATCAAGAGCATAAGAGCAAAAGATCGCAGCCTGCGGCAGCTCCTACATTTGGAATCTGTTCCCCTGTAGGAGCTGCCGAAGGCTGCGATCTTTTGCTGTTAATGGCCCATCAACCAATGTTGGTGAGGGCCCGGAAGCGTCCAGATTCCGAACACAATCACCAGCAGGCCCCCGGCCATGCGCACGCTTCGTTTGCGCAGTAACGCTGTCACCCGCTCGGCCGCCAGCCCGGTCGCCAGCAGCACCGGCCATGTGCCCAGCCCGAACGCCAGCATCAACAGCGCACTGTCCAGCGCATTACCCTGGCTCGCCGACCACAGCAGCGTGCTGTAAACCAGTCCACACGGCAGCCAGCCCCACAGCGCGCCGAGCAATAACGCACGGGGCAGTGTCGACACCGGCAGCAAGCGATTGGCCACCGGCTGAATGTAACGCCACAAACCACGACCCAGGCTTTCGATGCGGGTCAGGCCGCTCCACCAGCCGGCCAGATACAGGCCCATGGCGATCAGCAGCAACCCGGCGAGAATTCGCATGACCATCGCCGCCGGGCTGTTCGCCACCGCCCAACCGGCGAGGCCGATCAGCAAACCGGCGGTCGCGTAACTGAGGATGCGTCCGAGGTTGTACGCCAGCAGCAGACGAAAGCGTCGGCTGCGCTGCTCCTTGGGAATCGCCAGGGTCAGCGCGCCCATCAGGCCGCCGCACATGCCCAGGCAATGCCCGCCACCGAGCAGGCCGAGGATCAGTGCCGAGACCAGCAGAGGCGCCAGCTCAAGCATGGGGTGGCGCCTTGTCCTGCGGTTTGTCGGATTTGGCTTCGTCCACGGCGGCGGTGTGGTTCGGGTCCTGATCATCGAACAGGATGCTGTGGGCCGGGCCATCGAGGTCGTCGTACTGTCCGCTGTCCACCGCCCAGAAAAAGATGTACACGGCGATGGCCACGATCAGCAGGGCGGCCGGGATCATCACGTAAAGAGCTGGCATCGGTACTCCAGGCCCGCGCGGCTCAGGCCGGCAACGGGCGGGTTTCTGAACGGGTGCCGGCGGCCGGCGCGCTCGGCAGGCGAGTCAGGCGCAGGGCGTTGAGCACCACGGTCAACGAACTGATCGACATGCCGACCGCCGCCCATACCGGAGTGATCCAGCCGAGGGCGGCGAACGGCAACATGAGGCCATTGTACAGCGCTGCCCACAGCAGGTTCTCGATGATTACCCGACGGGTTCTGCGCGCTAAGGTAAAGGCTTGTACCAGCGCGTCGAGGCGGTTGGACAGCAGCACCGCGTCGGCGCTGGTTTTCGCCAGATCGGTGGCCGAACCCATGGCCACGCTGATGTCGGCAGCAGCCAGCACCGGCACGTCGTTCACACCATCGCCGAGCATCAACACCTTGCGTCCTTCTTGATGAAGCTGTTGCAGCACCTGCAATTTGTCGTCCGGACGCAGACCGCCACGGGCTTCGTCGATACCCAGTTCGGCGGCGACGCTGGCGACCATCGGCGAGCTGTCGCCGGACAACAGCAGCGTGCGCCAGCCACGGGCCTTGCAGGCGGCGAGCAGGGCGGGCGCATCGTCGCGCAGGCGATCGTCGAGAACGAACCACGCCAGCGGCCCTTGATCGTCCCCCAACAGCAGCCACTGACCCGGTTCATCCGGCATCGCCGGCAACGGCGAACCGCTGAGGGCGCAGACAAACTCGGCCTGACCAATGCGCAAACGCTGCGCGCCGACCAGCCCTTCGAGGCCAAGTCCCGGCGTGCTGTGCACTTCTTCAGCCGCCAGTGGCGCGCGCCCGAAGGCACGAGCAATCGGGTGTTCCGAACGATTTTCCAATGCGGCGGCAAGGCTCAGGCACTGGTCACTGTTCAACGCGCCCAGTGGACGGATCGAACGCAAAACCAGCCGCCCCTCGGTGAGCGTGCCGGTCTTGTCGAAGATCACCGTGTCGATCTGGTTCAGGCCTTCCAGCACATGGCCGCGTGTCAGCAACAGGCCGAGTTTGTGCAGGGTGCCAGTGGCGGCGGTCAACGCCGTCGGGGTTGCCAGCGACAGCGCACAAGGGCAGGTCGCCACCAGCATCGCCAGGACGATCCAGAACGCCCGCGACGAATCCAGCTGCCACCACAACAGGCCGATCGCTGCGGCCGCAATCAGCGACAACAGCAGGAACCACTGCGCAGCGCGGTCGGCGATTTCCGCCAATCGCGGTTTCTCGGCCTGGGCGCGATCAAGCAGACGGACGATGGCCGACAGGCGCGTGTCCTGACCCAGTGCCAGTACCTCGACGGTGAGTGCGCCTTCGACATTCAGCGTACCAGCGGTCACCGCATCGCCCAGCGTGCGCGGTTGCGGCAGGTATTCGCCGGTCAGCAGCGATTCGTCGATGCTCGACTGGCCGTCGAGGATCTTGCCATCCGCCGGGAGGATCGAACCCGGTTGCACCAGCACCCGGTCGCCCAGGCGCAATTCGCTGAGCAGGATGCGTTCGCTCTGGCCATTGGCGTCGAGGCGCAGGCACGAGGCGGGCAACAGGTTCACAAGCTGCGCGGTGGCAGCGGCGGTACGTTCGCGGGCGCGGCGTTCCAGATAGCGCCCGGCGAGCAGGAACAGTGCAAACATCCCGACCGCATCGAAATACAGTTCGCCGACCCCGGTGATCGAGGTCCAGATCCCGGCGATGTAGGCGCTGCCGATCGCCAGTGACACCGAGACGTCCATGGTCAGGTGGCGGGTGCGCAGATCGCGCATCGCACCTTTGAAAAACGGCGCGCAGCTGTAGAACACGATCGGTGTGGTCAGGAACAGCGCGACCCAGCGCAGGATCGTGTGCAGTTCGGGGCTGAGGTCGATGTTGAATTCCGGCCAGGTCGCCATGGTCGCCATCATTGCCTGGAACCACAGCAATCCGGCGACGCCGAGCTGGCGCAGGGCGAGGCGGTTTTCGCTGGCCAGTTGTTCGCTGGCGCGGTCGGCCTGATACGGATGGGCGGCGTAACCGATGTGGCGCAGCTCGGCGAGGATCTGGCTCAGCGGTAACTGTGCGTCGGCCCATCGCACATGCAGGCGATGGTTGGACAGGTTCAGCCGCGCCTCGGCCACTGCCGGCAGGCTGCGCAGGTGTTTCTCGATCAGCCAGCCGCAGGCGGCGCAACTGATGCCTTCCATCAACAGGGTGGTTTCGGCGAGTTCGCCCTCGTGACGGACGAAGGGTTTTTGCACGTCGGCGCGGTCGTACAGCACCAGTTCATCGGTCAATTGCACCGGCAAGGCTTCGGGATTGGCCGAAGCTTCGCTGCGATGCTGGTAATAGCTTTCCAGACCACCGGCGACGATGGCTTCGGCCACGGCCTGGCAGCCGGGGCAGCAGAACTCGCGGGACTCCCCGAGCACGACGGCGGTGAAGCGACTGCCTGACGGGACGGGCAGGGCGCAGTGGTAGCAGGGGAGTGGGGTGGTCATTTAGTTGGCCATAAAAGCGATATTGGCAAAACTGACTTGGCTTTTGTGGCGAGGGGATTTATCCCCGATCGGCTGCGTAGCAGTCGTTAAGCTTGCGCGCGCAATGCCTGAAAGAAAGCAGGGGGCGCTGCGCGCCCCATCGGGGATAAATCCCCTCGCCACAGTGCAGATTTTTATTTATCCAGGTCTTCGGCGCCCTGCAGCGGTTCATCACCGAGCAGCAGATCCTTGTCGTGGCTGACCTGTTCTTCTTCGAACATGCGCCACACGTGGTCGTCCTGCGTGCCCAGCAATTCGACAAAACGCCGGCCTTCGACCTTGTCACCGAGCTGGCCAATGTAACGGCCGGTTTCGGTTTCGCTGCGGGTCAGGACGATCTTGCGATCCTTCTCCGGCTGGGTCGGCGAGATCAGGTTCAGTTCCAGGGTTTTCGGCTGGCTGTCGCCGCTCAGGCGCAGGTCGACTTCGCCGGTCAGGTCATCCAGATGCACGCTGGCGCGCATCTTCAGATCCTGCGCCAGCAGCTCGCGATCCAGCGAGCGGTTGATGCCTTTGCCGGCCTCGTAGTAGTTGTCGTTGACCAGGTTGTCCGGGTTGTTCACCGCAATGGTCACCATCGACAGGGTCAAGGTCACCGAACAGGCCAGAATCCCGATGATGATCCATGGCCAAAGGTGCTTGTACCAAGGGCTGGCGGCGTTTGCTGCGGGCATGTTCAGTTCTCTCAACGGGTTTGTGGGCCGATGAATCGGCTCTTGGCTTCTACGTGAACGCTGTCGTCATCGGCATCCTTGAGGATGAATTTCACCTCGTTGGTGCTTGATGGCAATTGTTCCGGTGCGCTCGACAACTCCACCGGCATGCTGAAGATTTCGCCGGCCGGGACCTTGATCTCGCGTTTGCCCTGCAGGCGCAGATCCGGCAGACCGGCGGCTTCCAGCACGTAAGTGTGGTCGCGCTGATCCTTGTTCATGATCTTCAGGCTGTAGACGTTTTCGATCCGGCCTTCGGCGTTCTCGCGGTACAGCACGCGATCCTTGCTGACGTCGAAGCCGACCAGCGAACGCATGAAGAACGCGGTCACCAGCAGGCTGATCATTGCCAGCAGCACCACCGCGTAGCCAATCAGGCGTGGCCGCAGTTTATGGGTTTTCTGGCCGGACAGGTTGTGTTCGGTGGTGTAGCTAATGAGGCCACGCGGGTAGTCCATCTTGTCCATGATTGCGTCGCAGGCGTCGATGCACGCGGCGCAACCGATGCACTCGATCTGCAGACCGTCACGGATGTCGATACCGGTCGGGCATACCTGAACGCACATGGTGCAGTCGATGCAATCACCCAGGCCCATGGCCTTGTAATCGACACCTTTCTTGCGCGGGCCACGGCTTTCGCCGCGACGCGGGTCGTAGGAAACGATCAGGGTGTCCTTGTCGAACATCACGCTCTGAAAGCGCGCATACGGACACATGTAGATGCACACTTGCTCGCGCAGCCAACCGGCGTTGCCATAGGTAGCGAGGGTGAAGAAACCGACCCAGAAATACGACCAGCCATCGGCCTGGCCGGTGAAGAACTCGATTACCAGCTCACGGATCGGCGAGAAGTAACCGACAAAGGTCATACCGGTGACGAACCCGATCAGCAGCCACAGCGAATGCTTGGCGAGCTTGCGCAGGAATTTGTTGCCGCTCATTGGCGCTTTATCGAGCTTGATCCGCTGGTTGCGGTCGCCTTCGGTGACCTTCTCGCACCACATGAAAATCCACGTCCATACGCTTTGCGGACAGGTGTAGCCGCACCAGACGCGGCCGGCGTAAACGGTGATGAAGAACAGGCCGAATGCCGCAATGATCAGCAGACCGGACAGCAGAATGAAATCCTGCGGCCAGAAGGTCGCACCAAAGATAAAGAACTTGCGTTCCGGCAGGTTCCACCACACCGCCTGATGCCCGCCCCAGTTCAGCCACACCGTACCGAAATACAACAGGAACAGCGCGGCACCGCCGATCATCCGCAGATTGCGGAACAGGCCGGTGAAGGCACGGGTGTAGATTTTTTCTCGAGAGGCGTAAAGGTCGACGCTGCTGTTCGCGTTTTGGCTCGGTGGTGTGACGTCGTGTACCGGAATCTGGTTGCTCATCATTGCATCCCACGGCAGTGGACAAATGCCTCGGTCGATACGTGCCGACCGCGGTCAGAAAGGGGTGTTGCAGTGGCGCAATGATACGCCTGTCGCTCTAACTCAAGGGTGCGACCTTTGGTCGCGTTGGGAAAAAGGCATTATTGGTGTAGCGAATGCAGCAAAGCCTGATGCAGATCAATTGACTTGTTGAGTATGGACGGTTTTGGGGTGGCGGCTAATTCAATGTTCCCATGGGTTGATCAGGGCGACGCCGCTCGAGCGGAAATCACCGACATTGCGCGTGACCACCGTGAGTCCATGCACCAGGGCCGTGGCAGCGATCAACGCATCGCTTTCATTGGCCTCGTCGGGAACATGCAGGCTGGCACAACGCAGTGTCACCGCGGCATCGACCGGCAGGATTCGGGCTTCGAATGCCGGCATGACGTGACGCGTCAGCCAGCTGCGCAACAGCTTTCCTTGAACAGGATCACGCCGTTCCATTCGCAGTACTCCGGTTTCCAGTTCTTTCAAAGTAATGGCGGAAATGTACAGGCGCGGGGCGATGACGCCTTTGGCCCAACTGACCACATTGGCATCGGAGGCTGATCAACCGGGAGAGGGTTTTTGCTGTCATTCAACATCGCGGCTTCATCCTTGAAGTGGCTCCGATGAGGGTCACCGGGCTGTGGAGGACCCTACAGAGCATAGCGAATCGAGTCCATCAGGCATGTGTCTCAAAGTATTAATTTCGAAGGTGATTTTAATATTCTGGAAATATCATTAGTTAATTAATGGGTTTTGTTTTCTTGTTTTTTTCGAATAGCTTAGTGGCTGTTCTGCAGCGTGTTAGTTGCATGTTCATGTGTCGAAAATTAACGGAATAATGGAATGTTATGAAAATCAAGGAAGTTAAAAACTTTTTCGTGTGTCTGTGCCTGTTGTCACTGACTTCTCTCGCCAGTGCCAATGAAGGTGCTCCGCAACACATGGTGTTCGCCTCGGATCCGCAATACCCGTGGACGGAGAAATCGGACAGTGGTGAAGATGAATCGAGTGCAGATTTCGAGAAGCGCGCGAAATGGCTGGTGGAAACCCAGTTCGCGAGCATTGCCCAGTTCCGCAGCGAGATGGGCGGGCAGGACGCTGTGCCTTTAATGATCAACGGTGACATGACCGCATTCGGCCATGGCTGGCAGCGCTCTTACATCGGTTCGATGCTGAAGAAACACTTTGGTGAACACTTTCTCTACGGTCTGGGTAATCACGATTATCAGAACAACGTGAATGACTGTTTCAGCGAAAATTGTGCAGCGGGCAGTATTGTTGATTACCGTGATCATCATGTCGATAAAGTCGATGAGTTCGATCTGGAAATTACCGGTAGTTTTTTGAACAAGCATTATCTGGGTAGTCTGGCTTATTCAAAGAATATCGGTGAAGTGCACTTGGTGCAGTTGAACAATGAGCCCACTTACACGGTGAAAATTTCCCATGCGTTGAATCCGACCACCTTCGACATCAGGGAGTCGCTGGACTGGCTGGAAAATGATTTGCGAACGGCGCGCGCGCAGGGTTACGCGATCATTATCAACATGCACAAACCCTATGAGTGGAAAGGCAGTTGGGATCAAGAGAAGCGCTTTCGCGAAATGATTGAAAAGTATCAGGTGACGGCGATGTTCGCCGGGCATTTCCACGGCGAGGGTGGCAGCCAGACCTCCATGGGGGGCGTGCCGGTGTTTCTCAGCGGTTCGGCTTCTCAGCAGACGTACCTGACCGCCAGTTTTTCCAAGGATCGCAAGCAATTGGAGGTGAGTCTGGTCGAGGACAATCAGTGGCGCAAACGTACGCCGGTGGCCACCGTGCCGGTGAAGTCGATCTGGGCCAGTGCCCCATAAAAAAATCCCCCGCCAGGGCACTGGCGGGGGATTCTTCATTGCATCAAGCGTTGGCCTTACTGGGCCTCTGCTTCCGGGGCTTTTTCACCGTGGGACAGGCTGTAGACGTAGGCCGCCAGCAGGTGCACCTTGTCGTTGCCTTGCAGTTGTTCCTGCGCAGGCATCTGGCCCTGACGGCCGTAACGGATGGTCTGCTGCAGTTGTGCGAAGCTCGAACCGTAGATGAACGCGCCCGGGTGGGTCAGGTCAGGCGCGCCCATGGCCGGGGTGCCTTTGCCTGCTGGACCGTGGCAGGCCACGCAGTTGGCTGCGAACAGTTTGCCGCCGTTGGCCGGGTCAGCCTTGGTGCCTTCCGGCAGTTTGCGGCCATCGAGTTGGGTCACCACGAAGGCAGCCACGTCGGCTACGCCTTGCTCGCCAATGACGTCGGCCCAGGCCGGCATCACCGCGTGACGACCGCCCATGATGGTGGTCTTGATGGTTTCCGGCTCGCCGCCCCAGCGCCAGTCAGCGTCGGTCAGGTTCGGGAAACCATAGGCGCCCTTGGCGTCGGAACCGTGGCACACCGAGCAGTTGGAGGCGAACAGACGGCCACCCATTTTCAGTGCTTGCGGATCCTTGGCGACTTCCTCGATCGGCATCGCCGCGAACTTGGCGAAGATCGGACCGAATTTAGCGTCCGAGCGGGCCATTTCCTTTTCCCACTCGTGCACGCCGGTCCAGCCGGTCTGGCCGTTGGCGAACGCGGTCTGCTTGTCGTTATCGAGGTAGTTGTAGCCCGGCAGCAGGCCTTTCCAGTTGCCCAGGCCCGGGTACAGCACCAGATAACCCAAGGCAAACACGATGGTGCCCACGAACAGCATGAACCACCATTTCGGCAGCGGGTTGTCGTACTCCTCGATCCCGTCGAAGGAGTGGCCCACCGTCTCGTCCGTCTGCTCGCTGCGCTGGCCCTTGCGGGTCGACAGCAGCAGCCAGGTCAGGGAAAAGATCGTACCGAGACTGAGGACTGTGACGTACAGACTCCAGAATGTAGTCATTCTTTGTTACTCCTAGAAGCTTGCTCGACGTGCTTGATGGCTTCGGGATCATCCGCAAAAGGCAGCAAGGTTGCGTCTTCAAACTCCGACTTGCGCTTGGGGCTGAACACCCACAACGCCAAACCGATGAAGGCCACCATCACGACAACGGTGCCCAGGCCGCGAATCATCCCGATATCCATGAAGAATCACCGTTTGCTTTTGATGATGGTGCCCAGGCCCTGAAGGTAGGCCACCAGCGCGTCCATTTCGGTTTTGCCCTTCACGGCATCTTTTGCACCGGCGATGTCTTCGTCGGTGTAAGGGACGCCGAGCGTGCGCAACACTTCCATCTTCTTGGCCGTGTCTTTGCCGTCGAGCTTGTTTTCCACGAGGAACGGGTAAGCCGGCATTTTCGACTCAGGCACCACGTTGCGCGGGTTGTACAGGTGCGCACGTTGCCAGTCATCGGAGTAACGACCGCCGACGCGAGCCAGATCCGGGCCGGTACGTTTGGAACCCCACAGGAACGGGTGATCCCAGACACTTTCACCGGCGACCGAGTAGTGGCCATAGCGTTCGGTTTCAGCGCGGAACGGACGGATCATCTGCGAGTGGCAGCCGACACAACCGTTGGCGATATAGACGTCGCGGCCTTCCAGTTCCAGTGCCGAGCGCGGCTTCATGCCTTCGACCGGCTTGTTGGTGACGTCCTGGAAGAACAGCGGAACGATCTGGGTCAGGCCGCCAATGCTGACGGCGATGACCATGAAGAAGGCCAGCAGGCCAATATTCTTCTCGACAGCTTCATGCTTCATCAGTGAGCTCCAACAACAGCGATCTGGGCGGCGGCTTCGGCTTCAGCCGCGTTCGAGGCGCGCACGGTGCGCCAGACGTTGTAAGCCATCAGGAACATGCCGCTGGCGAAGAAAGCACCGCCCAGGGCACGGACGATGTAGCCCGGGTGGCTGGCCTGCAGCGCTTCGACGAACGAGTAGGTGAGGGTGCCGTCATCGTTGATTGCACGCCACATCAGGCCTTGAGTGATGCCGTTGACCCACATCGAGGCGATATACAGCACGGTACCGATGGTCGCGAGCCAGAAGTGCGCGTTGATCAGGCCGACGCTGTGCATCTGCGCACGGCCGAACAGTTTCGGGATCATGTGGTAGATCGCGCCGATCGAGATCATCGCCACCCAGCCCAGAGCGCCGGCGTGAACGTGGCCGATGGTCCAGTCGGTGTAGTGCGAGAGCGAGTTGACGGTCTTGATCGCCATCATCGGACCTTCGAAGGTCGACATGCCGTAGAACGCCAGAGACACCACGAGGAAGCGCAGGATCGGGTCGGTGCGCAGCTTATGCCAGGCGCCCGACAGGGTCATCATGCCGTTGATCATGCCGCCCCAGCTTGGCGCCAGCAGGATGATCGACATCGCCATGCCCAGCGACTGTGCCCAGTCCGGCAGTGCGGTGTAGTGCAGGTGGTGCGGGCCGGCCCAGATGTACAGGGTGATCAGCGCCCAGAAGTGCACGATCGACAGACGATAGGAGTAGATCGGACGCTCGGCCTGTTTCGGCACGAAGTAGTACATCATCCCGAGGAAGCCGGTGGTCAGGAAGAAACCCACGGCGTTGTGGCCGTACCACCACTGGATCATCGCGTCGGTCGCGCCCGAGTAGGCGGAGTAGGACTTGAAGAAACTTACCGGCAAGGAGGCGTGGTTGACGATGTGCAGCATCGCGGTCACGACGATGAATGCGCCGTAGAACCAGTTACCGACGTAGATGTGTTTGGTCTTGCGCTTGGTGATGGTGCCGAAGAACACCAGCCCGTAGGAGACCCAGACAATCGCCAGCAGGATGGCCAGCGGCCATTCCAGTTCGGCGTATTCCTTGGTGGTGGTGTAACCCAGCGGCAAGGTAATGATTGCGCCGACGATGACCGCCTGCCAGCCCCAGAAGGTGAAGGCGGCGAGGCTGTCGGAGATCAGTCGCGTCTGGCAGGTTCGCTGCACGACATAGTAGGAAGTGGCAAACAGTGCACAACCACCGAAGGCGAAAATCACCAGGTTTGTGTGCAACGGGCGCAGGCGTCCAAAGCTCGTCCACGGCAGACCGAAGTTCAACTCCGGCCAGACCAGTTGCGAGGCGATGAAGACACCGAGCCCCATGCCAAGGATCCCCCAGACCACCGTCATGATGGCGAACTGGCGGACTACCTTATAGTTATAAGCAGTCGGACTGATTGCTGTGCTCATTCTAAGGTTCCACGGTTTAGGTGTTTTATTAGGATTAAAATCGGCCGCAAGTATGCAGAGAGCAGGGGGTCATTGCAACGCGCCATGACCTGGGTCAATGCTTTCCAACGCTGATTCTGCGGCCTTTCCATACGCCGCGTAAGGTCAAAATTGGCCTCGGACAAAATGTCGCAGCGGACGAAAAAAGCGAGGGGGTCAGGTCGCTTGTAACGGGGTGTGTTCAAACGCTCAGTTCGGGTGACGGACGGTAAATGGCACGACAGCCGGTATCTACCGGCGTTTGCGGCCACATCAGTCAGCCGGTTCGCAGAACACAGCAGTCAGCGTTGACCTGGAACCAGCACAAGCCAGTCCGCATCGAGCAAGCGTAGACCCGAATCCGGGGAACCGAAAGGAGAGGGTGTGACGGGGTGCGACAATGCGTCGCAAAGGGGCGGGATGCTGCCGCACCGAGAATGGTGCGGCAGCGGTGTGTGCAATGCTTACTGTTTGCTGTCTTCAGTAATCAGTTTTTCTGTACTCAATCCATGGCTCAGGCTGTACACATAAGCGGCGAGCAATTGCACTTTATCATTGCCCAGCAATTCGTTCTGTGCCGGCATGTGACCTTGGCGACCATGGCGAATGGTCTGCTCAAGCTGCGTCAAACTGGTGCCATAGATAAACCCGGCCGGGTGCGTCAGATTCGGCGCGCCCATGGCTTCAGTGCCGTGGCCGGTTGCCCCATGACAGGCTACGCAGGTGGTGCTGAACGCTTGCTGTCCGGCTTGCAGGTCAGCCTTGCTGTCCGCGGGCAGCGGCAGGCCGGCCAGTTCGTGACGTACATACGCGGCGACGTTCTTCACCCCGGCTTCGCCCAGCACTTCGCCCCAGGCCGGCATCGCCGCCATCCGCCCACCCATGATGGTGGTTTTGATGGTTTCGGCGTCGCCGCCCCAGCGCCAGTCCTCGTCGGCCAGGTTAGGGAAGCCGAAAGCCCCCTTGGCGTCGGAACCGTGGCACACCGAGCAGTTGGAGGCGAACAACCGGCCACCCATTTTCAGCGCCTGCGGATCCTTCGCCACTTCCTCCACCGGCATGGCGGCGAATTTGGCGAAGATCGGCCCGAATTTGGCGTCGGCCTTGTTCATTTCCTTTTCCCATTCGTGCACGCCGGTCCAGCCGTCCTCGTAGCCGGGCAGGATGCCTTTCCAGTTGCCCAGGCCCGGATACAGGATCAGATAGCCCACGGAAAACACCAGCGTGCCGGCGAACAGCATGAACCACCATTGCGGCAGCGGGTTGTCGTACTCCTCGATGCCGTCGAAGCTGTGGCCCATGGTCTGGTCGACGCTGCCCTTGGTCTCGCCCCGGCGGGTGCCGATCAGCAGCCAGGTCAGGCCGATCAGGCTGCCGATGGTCAGTACGCAGATCCACGTACTCCAGAAGGTGGTCATGGCCGGGTACTCCTTGGTTCAGGTGCTTGGGTAATGTCGGGTTGCGGCTCGTCGGCGAACGGCAGCAGGCGCGCTTCGGCGAACTCCGGCGTGCGCTTGCGGTTGAACACCCAGATCGTCAGGCCGACGAAGGCGACGAACACCACGACGGTGCCGAGGCCGCGAATCAGCCCTGCACTCATTTCAATGATCATCGTGCTCACCTCTTGCTCTTGATCGCAGTGCCGAGCACTTGCAGGTAGGAGACGAGGGCGTCCATTTCGGTCTTGCCCTTGAGGCTGGCGACCGCGCCGCTGATGTCGTCGTCGGTGTACGGCACGCCGAGGGTGCGCATGGTCTTGAGCTTGGTTTCGGTGTGGCTGCTGTCGACCGCTTGCGTCACCAGCCACGGGTAGGCCGGCATTTTCGATTCCGGTACGACGTTGCGCGGGTTGTACAAGTGCGCGCGGTGCCAGTCATCCGAGTAGCGCGCGCCGACTCGGGCCAAGTCCGGCCCGGTACGTTTCGAACCCCAGAGGAACGGGTGATCCCAGACGCTCTCACCGGCCACCGAGTAGTGCCCGTAGCGTTCGGTTTCGGCGCGGAACGGGCGGATCATCTGCGAGTGGCAACCGACGCAGCCTTCGCGGATGTAGATGTCGCGGCCTTCCAGTTGCAGCGCGGTGTAGGGCTTCATGCCTTCCACCGGTTTGTTGGTGACGTCCTGGAAGAACAGCGGGACGATCTGGGTCAGGCCGCCGATGCTCACGGCGAACACCATCAGCAGCATCAGCAGGCCGACGTTCTTTTCAATCGTTTCGTGTTTCATGGCGGACTCCTCAGGCCATCTGCGCGGCAGCAACGACGTCAGCAGGCTGCGAGGCCCGCACGGTGCGCCAGGTGTTGTAAGCCATCAGGAACATGCCGCTGAGGAAGATCGCCCCACCCACCAGACGCACGATGAAGCCTGGGTGGCTGGCCACCAGGGTTTCGACGAAGGAGTAAGTCAGCGTGCCGTCCTCGTTGACTGCGCGCCACATCAGGCCCTGAGCGATGCCGTTGACCCACATCGAGGCGATGTAAAGCACGGTGCCGATGGTCGCGAGCCAGAAGTGCGCGTTGATCAGGCCGATGCTGTGCATCTGCTCTTTGCCGAAGACTTTCGGGATCATGTGGTACAGCGCGCCGATCGAGATCATCGCCACCCAGCCGAGAGCGCCGGCGTGAACGTGGCCGATGGTCCAGTCGGTGTAGTGGGAGAGCGCGTTGACCGTCTTGATCGCCATCATCGGCCCTTCGAAGGTCGACATGCCGTAGAACGCCAGCGACACCACGAGGAAACGCAGGATCGGGTCGCTGCGCAACTTATGCCAGGCGCCCGAGAGGGTCATCATGCCGTTGATCATGCCGCCCCAGCTCGGTGCCAGCAGAATCAGCGACATCACCATGCCCAGCGACTGTGCCCAGTCCGGCAGCGCGGTGTAGTGCAAATGGTGCGGGCCGGCCCAGATGTACAGAGTGATCAGCGCCCAGAAGTGCACGATCGACAGGCGATACGAATACACTGGACGTTCGGCCTGTTTCGGCACGAAGTAGTACATCATCCCGAGGAAACCGGCGGTGAGGAAAAAGCCTACGGCGTTGTGGCCGTACCACCATTGCACCATCGCGTCGGTTGCACCGGCATACACCGAGTAGGACTTGGTGAAACTCACCGGCAACTCAAGGTTGTTGACGATGTGCAGGATCGCCACGGTGATGATGAACGCGCCGAAGAACCAGTTGCCGACGTAGATGTGCTTGGTCTTGCGCTGCATGATCGTGCCGAAGAACACGATGGCGTAGGCGACCCAGACGATGGTGATCAGGATGTCGATCGGCCATTCCAGTTCGGCGTATTCCTTGGAACTGGTGTAACCCAGTGGCAGGCTGATCGCTGCCAATAGAATCACAAGTTGCCAGCCCCAGAAGCAGAACGCGGCGATTTTTGGCGCGAACAATTGCGTCTGGCAGGTGCGTTGCACCGAGTAGAACGAACTGGCGAACAGCGCGCAGCCACCGAAGGCGAAGATCACCGCGTTGGTGTGCAGCGGGCGCAGACGGCCGAAACTGGTCCAGGGCAAATTGAAGTTGAGTTCAGGCCAGACCAATTGGGCCGCGAGAAAAACCCCGAGCCCCATGCCGACGATGCCCCACACCACCGTCATAATGGCGAATTGGCGGACCACCTTGTAGTTGTAGGCGGTACTGATAGAAGTGTTCATGGTTCCCCATCCACGGTTCAGCCGAAGTGAGCGCGCGCAGAAAACGCCGCGAATCCTTCGTCTGGAGTTATAGGCAGACTAAAAGCGAGGCAAGCATGGACAAACAGCACAAGGCCAGTATTGACGGGGATCAATGGGCGCAGTGCGTGCGGGATCGTGGGTGGCTTTGGGACGCCGCTGTTGGCGAGGCTTCGGCGACTTTGATCCTGGCGCATGGGGCAGGGGCGCCGATGGACAGTGAGTGGATGACGGATATGGCTGGGCGCCTTGCTGCATCGGGCGTGAACGTGTTGCGGTTCGAGTTTCCGTATATGGCGCAGCGGCGGGTGGATGGTAGTAAACGGCCGCCTAATCCGGCGCCGAAACTGCTGGAATGCTGGCGTGAGGTGTATGGCTTGGTGCGACTTCATGTCGCTGGGGTTTTGGCGATTGGCGGGAAGTCGATGGGCGGGCGGATGGCCAGTCTCCTGGCTGATGAGTTGGGCGCTGATGCGCTTGTCTGTCTCGGTTATCCGTTTTATGCGGTTGGGAAGCCTGAGAAACCGCGGGTTGAGCATCTGGCTTCTTTGCGGACTCGGACGTTGATTGTTCAGGGGGAGCGGGATGCGCTGGGTAATCGGGACGCTGTCGAGGCTTACGATCTATCGCCGAGTATTGAGGTGTTTTGGTTGGCCTCTGGGGATCATGATTTGAAGCCGTTGAAGGTTTCCGGGTTTACGCATTCGGACCATTTGGCTTCGGCGGTGGAGAAGGTTGCCGGGTTTCTTCGTTGAGGTTTGGTTGGGGGGGATATCCGTTGCTGCGGGTGTGGCTGATTACGGTTTCGCCCTTACGGCGAGTCACTTTTGACAAACGCCTCAAAAGTAACCAAAAACGCTTGCTCCTGCGTTCGGCCCGCTCGCTGGGGCTCGGGGTTCCTTCGCTCCGGGATCCATCCGGGCGCAGCGCCTACGGTTTGCTTCGCTGCACCTCCTCTCGCTGTGTTTGGCTGCGCCAAACGGTCGCTGCGCTCCCACGCCCGGATGAACCCCTCCACTCAGCCTTCCGATGTCGCCCGTGGATCAAGATCAAGAGCTGCAGCCGAGCTTGCGCTCATCCTGTTGAGTGGTGAGGGGCAAGAGCGGTGCGCGTTCTGCTCTTGCCTTTGTGTGGAGCCTGACAGCCGACCATTCTCTTACTGATGTAACCCGGCCCCACTGTGGGAGCGGGCTTGCTCGCGAAGGCGGCCTGACAGCCGACCAATTCCTTACTGAAGTACCCGGCCCTACTGTGGGAGCGAGCTTGCTCGCGAAAGCTGTCTGCCAAGCGCCATCCATTTCAAACAGGCAATAAAAAACCGGAAACTTTCGCTAACCGGTTTTTCAGGATCAAAAGATCGCAGCCTGCGGCAGCTCCTACAGGGAGTCATTCTTGCAAATTACATTGAAGGGGTACTCCTCCGGAGTTGCTGCGAGCATGCCTGCCAAAGTTAGCCAGCATCCGACGGTCTCAGTCTCGTCATGGTGAAAGTCCCCTTGGGATTCAGGCGATAGCGATGACTTTTGAATACGGCCTCGAATGATCCCGTAGCGATGTCCGTTTCAGCATCATATTTAACGCTGAGGATCGCCGAGTCGGCGTCCACCGAAGCCATTCCGATAAATCCCGGTGGCGCAGGGATCCAATGGCTGTGGACAAATGTCAGCCCGTCGTCGAGGTTATAGACGCCCGTGAGTGCCTCATCGGATTGGTAGGGCAGCGTCATGGAGAACGAAAAATAGCTTTCATCGTCGAAATTTCCTGTTCCACCACTGATGGACCAATACCGCTGACCCAAGAACTCGTCCTGATAGAAAGATCTGAATTTCGCTGTTTTCCGTTTACCGCCCAATCTCCATTGAAACCTGTCATCACTGACGAGTGGTTTTTTCGGGAGAAACATAACGTGAGTGGTCATTGTTAAACCTGCCTTTTCGAGTAAGAGGAGGTGTTACAACCGACTGCAATTACGGTTTCTCTTGATACCCGCTCGGATAACGGTGCGTCTACTGTCAGATCTGACAGGTGCACAAGCAATAAAAAACCCGGAAGCTTTCGCTGTCCGGGTTTTTTGCGGGGAGATCAGCAAGTGTTTTGCTTTTAGCGGTTAAACCGCTCCACCAACGAATACTGGGTATTCGCCGTCTTGGTCAGCTCTTCACTCAGCAATGCCGAGTTATGCGCTTGCTCGGACGTCTGGTCTGCCAGTTCCGAAATGTTGCTGATGTTGCGGCTGATTTCTTCAGCAACAGCACTTTGCTCTTCGGTGGCCGCGGCGATCTGCGTGGTCATGTCGGTGATGTTGGCCACGGCTTCGCTGATGCCGACCAGTGCCTGATCCGCTTCCAGCACTCGTGCCACACCTTCTTCCGCCTGGCGATGGCCGGCTTCCATGGTCTGCACGGCACTCGAAGCCGTCTGCTGCAGCTTGGCGATCAAGGCATGGATCTGTCCGGTGGATTCGCTGGTGCGTTGCGCCAGTTGACGGACTTCATCAGCGACTACGGCAAAACCACGGCCCATCTCGCCGGCACGTGCCGCTTCGATGGCGGCGTTGAGGGCGAGCAGGTTGGTCTGGTCGGCGATGCCTTTGATCACGTCGACCACGCCACCGATTTCGTCGCTGTCCTTGGCCAGTTGGGTGACGGTCAGGCCGGTTTCGCCGACCACCACCGACAAGCGCTGGATGGCTTCGCGGGTTTCGCCGGCGATGTCACGGCCGCGACCGGTCAGACGGTTGGCTTCCTGCGTCGCGTCAGCCGTACGCTGGACGTGGCTGGCCACTTCCTGAGTGGTGGCGGCCATCTGGTTGACGGCGGTGGCGACCTGTTCGGTTTCCACGCGCTGACGTTCCAGACCGCTGGAGCTGTTGTGCGCCAGGGCGTCGGACTGTTTCGCTTGATCGGTCAGGTGCTCTGCAGTGTCCTGCAGACGGGTCAGGCAGGTTTTCAGGCGGGCTTCCTGGCTGAGGATCGACATTTCCAGACGCGCCTGCGCGCCACGGCTGTCGGTGTACATCTGCGCGATCAGCGGGTCGGAGGTAGTCTGTTCGGCCAGGCGCAGCAGGCGCTTGAGCCCGCGTTGCTGCCATTGCAGACCCATCAGGCCCAACGGTACCGACAGACCGGCAGCGAGGGCGAAGCCCCATTGCGAGTTCAGGGTCGCGCCGATCACGAAGCTCAACTGGCTGACCAGTATGAATGGCAGCCAGTCCTGCAGCACCGGCAGCCATTTGTCGCTGGAAGGAATTGCCGACTTGCCCTGGTTGATGCGTTGGTAGAGCGCTTCGGCACGGCGGATCTGTTCGGCGGTGGGTTTGATCCGCACCGACTCGTAACCGATCACCTGATTGCCCTCGAACACCGGTGTCACGTAGGCGTTCACCCAGTAGTGGTCACCGGATTTGCAGCGATTCTTGACAATGCCCATCCATGGCAAGCCTTGTTTCAGTGTGCCCCACATGTGCGAAAACACCGCAGCCGGGACGTCAGGGTGACGAACCAGGTTGTGCGGCGCACGGATCAGCTCTTCACGCGAAAACCCGCTGATTTCGACGAAAGCGTCGTTGCAGTAGGTGATCACGCCTTTGGCGTCGGTTGTGGAAATCAACCGCTGCTGAGCCGGGAAAGTCCGTTCGCGTTGTGTAATGGGCTGGTTATTACGCATGGTTTTTCAATCCGCAAGGCTTTGAAAGGTTGTCGGCGCTGTCAGGAAATTATTGAAGTTTTTTTTCAGATATAAGTACGGCGTCGCAAAACCGCTCTTGCTTCAACCGGCCAGCATCGGATAGGTGAACAGCGCAAAATGCAGCAGGTTCAGCCCGAAATGCGTGGCGATCGCCGCAGCAAGGCCACCAAAACGGTAGGCCAGACCATAGCCGACACCTGCCAGCCCCGCCAGCAACACCCAGTGCCATCCCGCGCCCACATGCGCCAGGGCAAAGATCAGCGACGCCAGCAGCAGAGCGAGGTTGTCGCCGTGGGGCAGGTGCTTGAACAGTCGGCTCAAGCCGCCCTGTATATAGCCGCGAAACAGCGCCTCCTCGACCAGCGTCACCAACAGCAGATTGTTCAGCAGCCACAGCCACGCCTGATCGGGCCACTTCGGCGCCCAGGCAATCATGCCGAACAACAGCGCGCCGCCCAGCGCCAGGACGGCGCTCAACGTCAGGGCGAGGACGCTGGCGTACACCGTCGAACGCAGCGTGCGTGCCGCGACAATCCATGGGCAGGCGAGCAACAGCCAGAAGCCGATCAAGGGTTTGTCCAGATTCAGGTACATCGCGAACGGCACGGCGTCGTCGGTGAAACGCAGCGGGGCGATGGCCCGGCCGTTGGCGAACCCCGGCAACCAGTGCAGCGCCAGTGACAGGGCGAGGAAGATAAACAGCGCGTGCCCCAGCAGACGCGCCACCGGCACTTGCTGTTGGCGTACGGCGAAACCGCTCACCAGCAATAGTCCCACGGAGATCAGCGCGAGCCAGCCGAGTTGGCCAAAGCTCAACGCCAATCCATAACCGAGGCTGAGAAGTGCCAGATAGAGCCATGGCAACGCCTTCATCGAAAGTCCTTGTGCAGAATTTTGTGGAAGGGCTTTCTACACGGGTGAGGGCGTTGGGACAAGTAAAGCTGTGGCGGGATGCGGGGACAGGCTGCAAACCTGAGGCCATTCACAAAACCCATTGTGGGAGCGGGCTTGCTCGCGAATGCGGTGTGTCAGGCGATAACAATCTCGACGGATACACCGCAATCGCGAGCAAGCCCACTCCCACAGTAGATCTGTGTGTAGCTGAGGGATCAGCGCAGATCGAGTTTCGCCGCCGCGCGCTCGGTGATTTCCGTGCGCAGTTTCAACGAAGGCGCCGCGCGGTGCCGAGCCTCATCGACGACAGCATTCGGCGCCGTCTGCGGGCTGCCCGATTCAAACGGCGGTGCCGGCGCATATTCCAGCTGCAGTTGAATCAACTGCGCCGCCTCGGCACCCACCAGTTCAGCCGCGAGCACCAGCGCAAAGTCGATGCCTGCGGTAATTCCGCCACCGGTAAACAGATTGCCGTCGCGTACCACCCGGTCCTGCACCGCAATCGCGCCGAGTTTCGGCAGCAGTTCGTGATAGGCCCAGTGGGTGGTCGCGCGTTTGCCTTTCAGCAGTCCCGCCGCGCCCAGTACCAGCGAACCGGTGCACACCGACGTCACATACCTGGCCTGCGCCGCCTGGCGTTTGATGAACCCCAGCGTCTGCTCATCTTCCATCAGCGGCCCGACCCCGGCGCCGCCGGGAATGCAGATCACATCCAGATTCGGGCAGTCCTCGAAGGTGGTGGTCGGTTTCAACAGCAGGCCGGTGCTGGCGGTGACCGGCACCAGATCTTTCCAGATCAGATGCACCTGCACGTCCGGCAGCGAGGCCAGTACGTCATAGGGACCGGTCAGGTCGAGTTGCTGCACCTGCGGAAATAACAGAAAACCGATCTGCAACGTCATGGGGTTTTTCTCCAGTTGAGGGGTGGACGGCTTCACTGTAGGCGCGTAGGTTCTGGCGTATACGCCAATAACCCCACGAATTACGCCAAATGCCCAAAGCCATTCACGTACTCGCGTTCGCCAACATGCAGATCCTCGACGTCACTGGCCCGCTGCAAGTGTTCGCCTCGGCCAACGACATCGCTCGCCAACGCGGCTTGCCGGTGCCTTATACGCCGTCGGTGATTGCCAGTGAGGGCGGCGCGGTGATGTCGTCGGCGGGGTTGGCGGTGCTCGCCGAACCGTTGCCGCAAGACGCCAGCGACACGCTGATTATCGCGGGTGGTTGGGGGATCTATCCGGCATCCGAAGATGAGTCGCTGGTGGATTGGGTACGCGAGCACGCAGCGAAATGTCGACGCGTCGCCTCGGTGTGTACGGGGGCATTTCTACTGGCGGCCAGTGGCTGGCTCGACGGACGTCGCGTGGTCACCCACTGGACCCGCTGCGAACAACTGGCGCAGCAGCACCCGAAGTTGCAGGTCGAAGCCAACCCGATTTTCATCAACGACGGCCCGGTCTGGACCTCGGCCGGCGTTACCGCTGGCATTGATCTGGCGTTGGCGATGGTCGAGGAAGATCTGGGCCGCGACATCGCCCTCGACGTCGCCCGGCATCTGGTGGTGTTCCTCAAACGCCCCGGCGGGCAATCGCAATTCAGCGTGACCCTGGCCCTGCAGAATCAGGGCAATCGCTTTGATGAGCTGCACGCCTGGATCGCCGAAAACCTCACCTGCGACCTCGGCGTCCCGACCCTGGCCGAACAGGCCGGCATGAGCGAACGCAGCTTCGTCCGCCACTACCGCGCCGACACCGGCCAGACCCCGGCCCGCGCCATCGAACTGATCCGCGTCGAAACTGCGCGGCGCCTGCTCAGTGATACAGGGCTGCCGGTGAAACGGATTGCGGCCAATTGCGGGTTTGGCAGCGAGGAGACGTTGCGCCGCAGTTTCCTGCGGGCGATCGGGGTGACGCCTCAGGCGTACCGGGAGAGGTTTTCGGTCAGTGCTGGCGAAGCAGATTCAGCGATGCCCTTCGGGGCAATTACCCGAACAGAACCTTCTGCCAATGATCTTCGCTGATGATCGCAATCGGCACGCCGCTGTCTCTCAGTTCAACGGCCTTCTTGATCTTGGTGCCGTAAGAGCTGTGAAGCCACTGATCATTGCCAATGCTGCCCACTACCAAATAGTGAATCTTTTTGCTGACGGAACCACCAATAAGGCCGCCGCGTTCAAGGATCTGCGACTCACATTCTTTACGTGGTCCATAGGCCATGACGCCTGTAAACAGGAAGACCCGATCAACCAGGCATAACTGCGGGGCAGGGTTGTCGAGAGGAAGGCTGGTCGGAGCGGCAAACGTTGTTGTTTGTGTTGGTGCGGTTGGCAGACCGGTGAACTGATGCAGCATTTCCAGCAGCTCCGCAGACTCGTCGGCGTCCAGAACTCCGTCGCTGAGCATGTCGGCAAGACGTCTGTAAAGGATGTTCACAACCGGATCGTCCAGGTGCACCAAATGGGTTTCAATCCAGGTTCTGAGAAACTCGGCCTCTTGCTGGTTGATCGTGCCGTCAGCGGCAAGCCCGGCTGCGATGCCGATGAGAGCATCGACTGAGCGCCGCTCGATCCTTGCCTGGTGAAAGAACACGCTGCTGTGAAATTCCTGATGCAAATCGACCATCGTTGCTTCTCCTTAAGCCTCGGCTTCCGCCACCTGATTGAAGTACTTCGTCCGATCCGGGGTAAACGTCACCCGCATCTTCGTTCGCGAGCAGGTCAGCGAGCGCTCTTCACCCAGAGCAATATCCAGATCCTCGCCACGCAAGCCCTGCCACTGCGCCAGGTATTTCAGCGAGCCGTATTTCTCGTTTTTCTTCAGGCTGCGGCTCACGCCGCCTTTCCAGCCGAGTACCGGCAGTTCGCCGGCGAGGCATTGTTGGGCGAGGTCGGGGAAGCGGGTGGCGCGCTGGCGGCCGATTTCCCAGCACTTGATCAGGCCTTTGTCGGCGGCTTCCCAGAGTTGGGTGCGGGTCAGGCCGGTGCGCAGGGGCGTGGCGATGGGGCGGTGGACGTGCTGGGTCATTCTGGTTCCTTGAATTCGGGTTTTATTGGACAGCTCCGCTGTGCCCGTTGCGGTGGATGGTAGGGGGGGATGTAACAGCTGGCAACAGGGTATTTCAGGGTGTAAGTGCAGGTTGCGGGGGAGGGAGTGGTTCGGGTTTGTTTAGACGGAGTAGGGGCTGAATGACCTGGCATGTGGCGAGGGAGCTTGCTCCCGCTCGGCTGCGAAGCAGGCGCAAAGCCAGGCAATGCGGTTCTTCTGAAGAAATGATGGCGCAGGGATTGGGGTCGCTTCGCGACCCGGCGGGAGCAAGCTCCCTCGCCACAGAAACTCACCAACGTTTATTTTTGTGTAGGAATTCGTCCTGCAAAATCCGAGTTGAAGGGATATTTCCGACAGAGTGCGGCGAATATTACGGCTGCCACTCACCCTTCTCCCCACTCAAACGCCGATCAAGAAAACTCGCCGCACTGATCAGCGCCAGATGCGTCAGCGCCTGCGGGGTGTTGCCCAGATGCCGGCCATGGCTATCAAACTCTTCGGCGTACAGCCCCAGCGGGTTCGCATAACGCAGCAATTGCTCGAATTCCAGATGCGCCTTTTCCACCTGACCGGCCCGGGCCAGGCATTCGACGTACCAGAACGAGCAAGCGGCGAAGGCGCCTTCGGTGCCGGCCAAACCGTCGATGTTGGCGTCATCGTTACGGTAGCGGTAGACCATGCCGTCGCGCACCAGAGACTTTTCGATCGCTTCCAGAGTCGACAACCAGCGTGGGTCCTTGGCGCTGACGAAACGCACCAGCGGCATCAGCAGCATCGAGCCGTCGAGCGCGGTGCCGCCCTTGTACTGGACGAAATGCCCGCGCTCTTCGTCCCAGAAGTTGTCCCAGATGTCGGCGTAGATCGCCTGCCGGGTCTGATCCCACTGGACGAACGGCGCGGGCAGCGAGCGTTTCGAGGCCAGGCGGATGGCCCGGTCAAGCGCCACCCAACACATCAGTCGCGAGTGCAGGAAGTGATGCTGCTCACCGCGCATTTCCCAAATGCCTACGTCGGTTGTCTGCCAGGTCTCACACACCTGATCGACCACTTCGCGCACATGGTTCCAGCCCTGGTGGGAAATCGCGTCGCCGTACTTGTTGACCAGGTACACCGCGTCCATCAGTTCGCCAAAGATGTCGAGCTGAATCTGGTCGTACGCGCCATTGCCGATGCGCACTGGTTGCGCGCCGCCATGACCGCAGAGGTGAGAGAGTTCGGTTTCCGGCAGTTCCTGACGACCGTCGATGGCATACAGAATGTTCAGTTTCGTTGGCTGGCCGCAGCAATCGCTGA
Source organism: Pseudomonas sp. JQ36 (assembly GCF_053851495.1). NCBI lineage: Bacteria > Pseudomonadati > Pseudomonadota > Gammaproteobacteria > Pseudomonadales > Pseudomonadaceae > Pseudomonas > Pseudomonas sp. JQ36. The sequence goes on from NZ_CM132642.1 coordinate 779,938, forward strand.
CCCGCCCGCGCAGCCAGCCCATGTAGGCGTTGGCCTCATCGACAAAGCCCAGACGCATGAACGCGTAGACCGTGAACGAGGCGTCGCGGATCCAGGTGTAGCGATAGTCCCAGTTGCGCTCGCCGCCGGGGGTTTCCGGCAGGCCGAAGGTGGCGGCGGCGAGGATTGCGCCGTGCTTGCGCGAGGTCAGCAACTTAAGCGCCAGTGCCGAACGATTGACCATCTCCCGCCAGCGCCCGCGGTAGTTGGACTGGCCAATCCAGTCGCGCCAGAACTTCAGCGTGCGCTCCAGGCACATTTTTGCGCCGTCATCCTTGAAGCGCGGATCGTCGGCGCCACCGAGGACGAATTCGGCGTGCTGATCCTGTTTCAAGTTGAAGGAAGCAACGGCCGCTTCGCCATCGATGTGCAGCGCCTGATCCGCCACCAGCCGCAACGAAGGCTGACCCTCGGCGCTGAAAATCACCGATTGTTGATCCATCTGCGCCCGAGTGTTGGCGCGCGCGTAGTCATGGCGCACTGCGCAGCGCATGTGAAAGGTCGCTTCACCGCTGACCACCCGCACCCGGCGCATCAGCAGCGGCAGGTCATCGACACTGTCGCCGATCGGCAGCAGGTCGGTGATTTCCACCACCGCATACTCGCTGAGCCAGCGCGTCTGCAGCACGTTAGTGTCCGGCAGGTAGATCTGCTCGCGCCGGGCATCTGGCAAGTCCGGCGCGAGCTGGAAAATTCCTGCCTCGGGCGTGTCCAGCAACGAACAGAAGATCGACGGGCTGTCGAATTCCGGCCAGCAGAAAAAATCCACGCTGCCCTTGTCGTTGACCAGTGCGGCACTGCGCAGGTCGCCGATGATGCCGTGGGCGTCGATCGGGCTTTGTCGTTCAGGATGATGCTCAGCCATTGCCACGAAACTCCGGATAAAGACTCATGCCGCCGTCGATGAACAGGGTGGTGCCGACGATGTAGTCGGCGGCGTCGGAGGCGAGAAAGACCACCGCGTTGGCGATGTCTTCGACGTCGCCGATGCGCCCGTAAGGGATCAGCTCCAGCAGTTTTTCACCGGCAGCGCCTTCGGTGGCTTGCTGATTGATTGCCGTGCGAATCGCCCCCGGCGCGATGCCGTTGATGCGGATGCGCTGCTGGCTGACTTCCTGGGCGAGGGTCTGCATCAACTGATCGACGCCGCCCTTGGACGCCGCATAGTTGACGTGCCCGGCCCACGGAATGCGTTGATGCACCGAACTCATGTGAATGATCTTGCCGGCGGCACGGGACACGCCTTCGCGCACCCCTTGGCGGTTGAAGATCCGCAGCGCGGCGCGGGCGCAGAGAAACTGGCCGGTGAGGTTGACGCCGATCACCGTGTTCCAGTCTTCCAGGGTCATGTCGACCGCCGGCGCATCCTTTTGCAGGCCGGAATTGGCCACCAGAATGTCCAGCGCGCCAAAGGCCTCGAGGGTCTCGGCGAACAACCGTTCGACCTCGTCTTCCTTTGAAATATCGGCGCCGATGGCCAGCGCCTGACCGCCGTCGGCGATGATTTGTCGCGCCAGCGCTTCGGCAGGTTCCGCCTGACGGTTGTAATTGATCACGACAGCTGCGCCGGCAGCGGCCAGCGCTTTGGCGGCGGCGTGGCCGATGCCGGAGCTGGCGCCGGTGACCAGTGCCACTTGGCGGGCGAGGGATATTTGCATGCGAAGTCGTGCCTTGATTGAGGGCTTATTTAGCTGACTGGTTGCAAGCCGGGAGAGTTCATTCGACGGTGCGGTGTTGTGGTGAATATGCCGGCCTCTTCGCGAGCAGGCTCGCTCCCACGGTTAGAATGCGTTGCCCCTGTGGGAGCGGGCTTGCTCGCGAAGAGGCCTTCACATTCCACCAACAATTCCTCGCTTCCACGCTCGTCTGCCTTTATGGCAACTTGGCGGCCCTTGATGAGGCTGTCCCCATGGCAAACCCCTACCGCGAATTATTCACCGCCCCCGGCGCCCGGGCTTTTGTACTGGCCGGGATGATCGCGCGCATGCCGATTTCCATGACCGGCATCGGCGTGATCACCATGCTTTCGCAGCTCAAGGGCGGGTACGCGCTGGCCGGTGCGGTGGCGGCGACGTTTGCCCTCGCCACGGCGTTTTGTGCGCCGCAGGTCTCGCGTCTGGTGGATCGTTTCGGCCAGGGCAAAGTGCTGCCGCTGTCGGCATTGATCGGTGGCGGGGCGCTGCTGATGTTGCTGCTGTGTACGCGTTTGCAGGCGCCGACCTGGACGCTGTTCATCTTCGCCGCGCTGGCCGGGTGCATGCCGAGCATGTCGGCGATGGTGCGTGCGCGCTGGACCGAGATCTATCGCGGCCAGCCGCAATTGCAGACCGCCTACGCGCTGGAATCGGTGCTCGATGAAGTCTGTTTCATCGTCGGCCCGCCACTGTCGGTGGGTTTGTGCGTGGTGGCGTTTCCCGAAGCCGGGCCGTTGGCCGCGCTGCTGGCACTGGCGATCGGCGTGACCGCGTTTGTTGCTCAGCGCAGTACCGAGCCGGCGGTGCACCCGCAGGAATCACAGCATCAGGTTTCGATCATTCGCTCGACCGACGTGCAATGGCTGCTGGCATTGATGCTCGCCATGGGCGTTATCGTTGGCGTCGTCGATGTGGTCAGCGTCGCCTTCGCCCAGCAGCAGGGCCAGCCGGCGGCGGCGAGCATCGTGTTGTCGGTGTACGCCATCGGCTCGTGTCTGGCCGGTATCGCGTTCGGCGCGATGCGTTCGAAACTGCCGTTGCCGCGTCTGTTTCTCTACGGCGGCGTGGCGACGGCGGTGACCACACTGCCGTTGTTGCTGGCGAGCAATATTGTCGGTTTGTCGCTGGCGGTGTTTGTCGCCGGGCTGTTCTTCTCGCCGACGCTGATCGTGGCGATGGCGCTGATCGAGCGCATCGTGCCGCCGGCCAAATTGACTGAAGGCCTGACCTGGCTGGTGACGGGCTTGAGCATCGGCGTGGCGATTGGCGCCGCCGGCTCGGGCGCTCTGGTGGATGCTTTCGGTGCACGCAGCGGATTCTGGCTGGCGATTATGGCGGGGGCGGTGGTCCTCATGTCGGCAGTACAAAGCTTCCGCCATTTGAAATGAGCTCACCATTGTGGGAGCGGGCTTGCTCGCGAAGGCGTCAGATCAGTCGACATCGATGTTGAATGAACGACCGCTTTCGCGAGCAAGCACGCTCCCACAGGATTTACGGGGTTACCAGCCTCTGCCCGAATTCACCCAGAAATTCACTGACAGCGACGTCGACACCGATTCCACCTGATGGAACCAGCCCTCCGGCAAAAACAGCAGATCCCCGGCCTCCAGCGTCACGCGCAGGAATGTCACATCGCGTGCTGCAGGAAAGCGCTCATAGTCCGGCGCATCGGGGTTGAAGTCGCAGCCGTCCAGGCCACCCTTTGGCGCCGTCGACCAGGTGCCCAGTGCTTCGCGGTGATGCGGGGCGGCGAGGGTGAACTGCTTCTGGCCCCAGACCTGCGCGAACAAGTTGTCGGTGTCGTCGCGGTGCAGCGGCGTCAGCGTGCCTTTGGGGCCGATCCAGATCCGTGGCGGGATGAACAGCGAGGCATCGAAGTAGGGCGGGTACTTGATCTGCTGCAGCAATTGCGCCGGCAAGATGTTGTTGCCCATGTAGGCCGGCGGTTCGCCGTCAGCCCGTTTGACTGCCGGTTGATCCAGCGAGGCAATGAACTCGGCCATCGACGTCGAGCGGAAATCACGTTCGGTGGAAAAGGTTTTCTTCACGTAATCGCCGTGGCGGGTGATGCCCTGCAGTTCGGCGAAATGCACCAGTGATTCTTCGCGACTGAGCTTGAACAGCGGCCAGTCCTGCAGGGCATTGCTGATCACCACCGGGATGCCGTTGGGCAAATACTTGCTTTTGAACTCGCTGACCGACAAATCATTGCGCGCATGGCGCTCGATGCGGGTCTGAGTCGGCAGGCCGGCGGTGAGTTTTTCGCTGAAGCGTGGCGGGGTCGGGTAGCGCTTGTTCATGTCGACTTTTTCCACCACGGCGCCACCGTGCATCGCATGCTCGATGATCTGCGGCAGCAGCGTCGCCAGGCCCATGTTGCCGCCGATTTTCAGACGGCCGCTGGCGAACAGTTCTTCGACATTGACCCGGCCGCCCATGATCCCGAGAAAATCGCTCTCGGCCACTTCAATGGTCACGTCGGGGCTGGGATGGCGTCCGGGCGCGGTGCGGCTGCTGGCCTTGACCTCGGACCAGTAGGCCTGCTGCGGGCCAAACACGAATTGGAAAACGCCTTCGATGCCGACGGCACCGGCGTTGGCGAACAACTTGCCCAGGATGCTCTGCAGGTCCACGGTGAATCCTCATTATTGGTTTTGGCCTGAACAGTTAACGAGCGCCTGTTGGTGCAATTTACCGGTGCACGACTAATTTGCCGGGCGGGTAATCCGTTTCTCTCTACAGACAAATTTTTCGAGGAAAGCCGGGTGAACAAGCTGACCCTGCTGTGCCTGCCGTACTCCGGCGCCAGCGCCATGGTCTACAGCCGCTGGCGGCCAAAACTGCCGCAATGGCTGCAATTGCAACCGGTGGAACTGCCGGGGCGCGGCGCACGTTTCGACGAGCCGCTGCACACGGATATGCGTGTGCTGGCGATGCAACTGGCCAAGGAATTGCGGCCGAATCTCAAGGCGCCGTATGCGTTGTTCGGCCATAGTCTGGGCGCGTTGCTGGCCTGCGAAATCGCTCATGCGTTGCGCCTGTTGGGCTGTCCGGAACCGGTGGCGCTGTTTGCCTCGGGCACGGCGGCGCCGACGATGCGCGCCGATTACGATCGCGGTTTTGCCGAGCCGAAAACCGACGCCGAACTGATCGATCAGTTGCGCACACTCAACGGCACCAGCGAAGAAGTGCTGGCCAATGCCGAACTGATGAGCCTGACCCTGCCGATCCTGCGCGCGGATTTTCTGCTCTGCGGCAAATTCGAGCCGTTGCAGCGGCCGTTGCTCAACTGCCCGGTGCACGTACTGGGCGGCAAGGCAGATCGCGCGACCACCGAGCAACTGATCGCCTGGAGCAAGGAAACCCGCGGCAGCTTTTCGGTGGACATGCTCGCCGGCGGGCACTTCTTCATTCATGAGCATGAGGCCAAAGTGCTCAAGGTGATCAAGGATCAACTGGAAGGGCATCATCGTCGGCATGCCATGGCCGCCACCGCCTGAACAGCGCATCACCCAATGTGGGAGCGGGCTTGCTCGCGAAAGCGGTATTTCAGTTATTGCATCGTTGACTGACACACCGCTTTCGCGAGCAAGCCCGCTCCCACATTTGATTTGTGTTCATGAAAAAAGCCGCTCAACCGCCCGCCTGACAGTTGTTCTCATTCGCTAATTTTTCCGGTCTGCATTCGTTTTATAGGGACGACGTGCCTTTGTGCTTCCTGCCTACTGATCCGGATGCTGAGAAATGAATGCTGAAGACTCCTTGAAACTTGCTCGCCGGTTTATCGGGTTGCCCCTGGAAAAGCGCCAGATGTTCCTCGCGGCCCTGCACAAGGAGGGCGTGGATTTCGCGCGGTTCCCGATACCGGCCGGCATCGCAGCCGAGGATCGTCAGGCGCTGTCTTACGCGCAGCGCCGCATGTGGTTCCTGTGGCAACTCGACCCGCAGAGCGGCGCCTACAACCTGCCCGGTGCGGTGCGGCTCAACGGGCGGCTGAACCTGGCGGCGCTGGAGCAAGCCTTCACCAGCCTCGTGGAGCGTCACGAAACCCTGCGTACGGTGTTCCAGCGCCAGGCCGATGACAGCCTGCTGCAAGTGCCAGCCACCGCGCCGCTGCTGATTAACCGGGAAGACTTCAGCGCATTGCCGGCCAGCGAGCGCGAGCAGGCGGTGATCCGCGCCGCCGAACAGCAGTCGGTGCTGCCATTTGATCTGGCGGTCGGCCCGTTGCTGCGAGTGACCTTGCTCAAGCTCGCCGAGCAGGAACACGTGCTGCTGCTGACCCTGCACCACATCGTCTCCGATGGCTGGTCGATGAACGTGTTGATCGACGAATTCATCCGTTGCTACGACGCGTTCGACGCCGGGCAGGCGCCGCAATTGCCGCCACTGCCGATCCAGTACAGCGACTATGCGCTGTGGCAACGCCGCTGGCTGGAGGCCGGTGAGCAGGCGCGCCAGCTCGACTATTGGCAAGCGCAACTGGGCGACGAACACCCGGTGCTGGAGCTGCCACTGGATCATTCGCGCCCGGCGATGCCGAGCTATCGCGGCACTCGTTACGAGTTTGCGGTCGACGGCCAACTCGCCGAGCAACTGCGTAGCACCGCGCAACAACATCAGGTCACCGTGTTCATGTTCCTGCTCGGCGCTTTCAATGCGCTGCTGCACCGTTACACCGGGCAGACCGATCTGCGTGTCGGCGTGCCGATCGCCAACCGCAATCGCGGCGAGATTGAGGGCCTGATCGGCTTCTTCGTCAACACCCAAGTGCTGCGCACGCAGCTGCACGGCCAGACCCGGGTCGATGAACTGCTGCGGGCGGTCAAGGAAACCGCGCTCGGTGCCCAGGCGCATCAGGATCTGCCGTTCGAGCAACTGGTCGAAGCGCTGAAGCTGGAACGCAGCCTCAGCCACACACCGCTGTTCCAGGTGATGTACAACCATCAGCCGCACGTGGCTGATATCGCCACCATCAGCACCGCATCCGGCCTGCAACTCGACAGTCTCGACTGGCAGAGCCGCACCACCCAGTTCGACCTGACGCTGGACACCTGGGAGAAGGGCGGCAAGCTGCACGCCGCCCTGACCTACGCCAGCGACCTGTTCGATGCACCGACCATCGAACGCATGGCGCGGCACTGGCTGCGCTTGCTGACGGCGATGGTCGCTGATCCGTCGCAGCGCATTGGTGAGTTGCCGCTGCTGGAGGCAGACGAGCAGCGCATGCTGGTGCACGACTGGAACAACGTCCATGCGCAGTACCCGAGCGACACGCCGATTCATCATCTGATCGAAGCGCAGGTCGCGCGTACGCCGCAGGCATCGGCACTGGTGTTCGGCGAGCAGACCCTGAGTTACGCCGAACTGGATGCCCGGGCCAATCGCCTGGCGCATCTGCTGCGCGAACAAGGTGTGCAGGCGGACAGTCTGGTCGGCGTTTGCGCTCTGCGTTCGGTGGAAATGGTCGTCGCGCTGCTGGCGATTCTCAAGGCCGGCGGCGCCTACGTGCCGCTGGATCCGGAGTACCCGCAGGAGCGTCTGGCCTACATGATCGAGGACAGCGGCATCAGCTTGCTGCTGACGCAACAGGCGCTGCTGGCAGCGCTGCCGACTGACGGCGTGAAACTCATCACCCTGGATCAGCCGGGGCTGCTCGACCGTTACAGCGATAGCCGTCCGGAGGTCAGCGTTGATCCGCTGAACCTGGCTTACGTGATTTACACCTCGGGTTCCACCGGCAAACCGAAGGGCGCTGGCAACAGCCACGCGGCGCTGGTCAACCGTTTGTGCTGGATGCAGGAAGCCTATGCGCTGGACGCCAGTGATTCGGTGCTGCAGAAAACCCCGTTCAGTTTCGACGTGTCGGTGTGGGAGTTCTTCTGGCCGCTGCTGACCGGCGCGCGGCTGGTGGTAGCTGCGCCGGGTGCGCACCGTGATCCGCTGCAACTGATCGATAGCATCAACCGCTATGGCATCAGCACGCTGCACTTTGTGCCGTCGATGTTGCAGGCGTTTATTCACGAGACCGGCGTGGAAAGCTGCAGCGGTCTCAAGCGGATTGTCTGCAGCGGTGAAGCGTTGCCGCTGGATGCGCAGCTGCAGGTTTTCGCCAAGCTGCCGAACGCCAGCCTCTACAACTTGTATGGCCCGACCGAAGCGGCCATCGACGTCACCCACTGGACCTGTGTCGATGAAGGCGCGGACAGCGTGCCGATCGGCCGGCCGATCGCCAACCTGCGCACCCATGTCCTCGATGCCGAATTGCTGCCGGTGCCGAGCGGTGTCGCCGGTGAACTGTATCTGGGCGGCGCCGGGCTGGCGCGCAGTTATCACCAGCGCCCGGCGCTGACGGCGGAGCGTTTTGTGCCGTGCCCGTTCCATGACGGCGCGCGCCTGTACCGCACCGGTGACCGTGTGCGGCAGCGTGCCGACGGGGTGATCGAATACCTCGGGCGTCTCGACCATCAGGTTAAGTTGCGCGGTTTGCGCATTGAGTTGGGTGAAATCGAGACCCGCCTGATGCAGCACTCGCTGGTGCGTGAGGCGGTGGTGCTGGTGCAGGGCGGCAAGCATCTGGCGGCGTATCTGGTGCTGGAGCAGGCGCAGGCCGACGAACAGTGGCAGCAAGACGTCAAGGCGTGGCTGCTCGGCAGCCTGCCGGAATTCATGGTGCCGACCTACCTGATCACCCTCGATAAATTGCCGGTCACCGCCAACGGCAAACTCGACCGCAAGGCCTTGCCGCAACCGGATGCCGCACCGCAACAGGCGTTCGTGGCGCCACAGGACGCCATGCAAAAAGCCCTCGCGGCGATCTGGGAAGCTGTGCTCGGCCTCGAACGCGTCGGCCTCGAAGACAACTTCTTCGAGCTGGGCGGCGATTCGATCATCTCGATTCAAGTGGTCAGCCGCGCGCGGCAGGCCGGGATCCGTATCAGCCCGCGTGACCTGTTCCAGTACCAGACCGTGCGCAGTCTGGCGCTGGTCGCGAGCCACGATAATCTGTCCTCGGTGGATCAGGGCCCGGTGACCGGCGACGCCGTGCTCGGGCCGATCCAGCAGGATTTCTTCAGCCGGGCGATGCCGGTGCGCGAGCACTGGAACCAGTCGTTGCTGCTGACCCCGCGTGAGGCATTGAACGCGCAATGGCTCGATGCGGCGCTGACGCACCTGATCAATCACCACGACGTCTTGCGCCTGCGTTTTGTCGAAAGCACCGAAGGCTGGCAGCAAAGCCACGGCCCGCTGCTGAGCAGCGCTGAGCTGTGGCAACGCGATGCCGAATCTGCCGAACAGTTGCAGGCGCTATGCAACGAAGCTCAGCGCAGCCTCGACCTGCAAAACGGCCCGCTGCTGCGCGCGTTGCTGGTGACGATGGCCGACGGCTCGCAACGACTGGCACTGATCATTCATCACCTGGCGGTCGATGGCGTTTCCTGGCGGGTGCTGCTGGAAGATCTGCAGCAGGCTTACGAGCAACTGGCGGCGGGTGGCGGCATTCAGTTGCCGGCGAAGACCAGCGCGTTCCAGAGCTGGACGGTGCGTCTGGCGCAGGAAGCGTCGCGTTTCGATGAGCAATTGAACTATTGGAAAGCCCAGCATCAGGGCGCCGAGGATCTGCCGTGCGACCGCCCGGATGGCAGCCTGAAAAATTTGCATGGCGAGAAAATCGAATGGCGCCTCGACGCCGAGCGCACCCGCCAGTTGCTGCAACAGGCGCCCGCCGCGTATCGCACCCAAGTCAACGATCTGTTGCTCACCGCCTTGGCGCGCACCATCAGCCGCTGGAGCCAGCAGCCGGGCACGCTGATCGAACTGGAAGGCCACGGCCGCGAAGACCTGTTTGATGACGTCGACCTGACCCGCACCGTGGGTTGGTTCACCAGTCTGTTCGCGGTCAACCTGACCGCCAGCGCTGATCTCGACGGCTCGATCAAGGCGATCAAGGAGCAACTGCGCGCGGTGCCGGACAAAGGTCTGGGTTACGGCGTGCTACGGCATCTGGCCGCGCCGTCGGTGCGCGCCGAACTGGCCGCGCTGCCGCAGCCGCGTATCACCTTCAACTACCTCGGCCAGTTCGACCGCCAATTCGACGAGACGGCGCTGTTCGTGCCGTCGGTTGAAACCAGCGGCGTGGCGCAGGATCCTTCGGCGCCTCTGGGCAACTGGCTGACCGTGGAAGGTCAGGTGTATGGCGGCGAACTGTCGATGAGCTGGGGCTTCAGCCGCGAGATGTTCGACAGCGCCACGGTGCAGCACTTGGTCGATCAATACGCTATCGAATTGCAGGCGCTGATCGAACACTGCTGCACGCTACCCATTGCGCAAGCGACGCCATCGGACTTCCCGCTGGCTCGGGTGACTCAGGCGCAACTGGATGCGCTGCCGGTGCCGGCCGGTCAGCTCGATGATGTCTACCCACTGTCGCCGATGCAGCAGGGTTTGCTGTTCCACACCCTCTACGAGCAGGCGGCGGGTGAGTACATCAACCAATTGAGCGTTGACGTGCTAGGCCTTGACCCTGAGCGTTTCCGCGCCGCGTGGCAGGCCACCGTCGATGCGCAGGACATTCTGCGCAGCGGTTTCGTCTGGCAGGGCGAACTGGCGCAACCGCTGCAGATCGTCCACAAACAGGTGCAGTTACCGTTCAGCGTTCTCGACTGGCGTCAGCGCGACGATCAGCCGGCAGCCCTCGCGGCGCTGGCCGATGCCGAGCGTCAGCAAGGGTTCGATCTGAGCCATGCACCGTTGCTGCGTCTGGTGCTGGTGCAGACCGCTGCCGAGCAATGGCACCTGATCTACACCCATCACCACATCCTGATGGACGGCTGGAGCAACTCGCAGTTGCTCGGCGAAGTGTTGCAGCGCTACAGCGGTCGCACCCCGGCCCATGGCGGCGGACGTTATCGCGACTACATCGCCTGGCTGCAGCGTCAGGACGGCCAGCTCAGTCAGGACTTCTGGAACGCTCAGTTGGCCGCGCTGCAAGAGCCGACCCGACTGGCCCGCGCCGCTACTGGCGGCGAGCGCGACAGTGGTCACGGCGACCATTACCTGACGCTGGACGTGCCGCGCACCCAGGCGCTGGAAGCGTTTGCCCGCCAGCAGAAAGTCACCGTCAACACCCTGGTGCAAGCTGCGTGGCTGCTGTTGCTGCAACGCTACACCGGTCACGAAGCGGTGGCGTTCGGTGCGACCGTGGCCGGGCGTCCGGCGGATTTGCCGGGCATCGAGCAGCAGGTCGGCCTGTTCATCAACACCCTGCCGGTGATCGGCACGCCGCGTCCGGACCAAAGCGTTGGCCAATGGCTGCAAGCGGTGCAGGCACAAAACCTCAGCCTGCGCGACTTCGAACACACGCCGCTGGCGGATATCCAGCGCTGGGCCGGGCAGGGCGGTGAGGCGCTGTTCGACAACATTCTGGTGTTCGAAAACTACCCGGTCGCCCAGGCGCTGAGTCAGGCCGGGCAGGGCCTGCAGTTCGGTGATGTCGGCAACCTGGAGCAGACCCACTACGCCCTGAGCGTGGCGGTCACCCTCGGTCAGCAACTGGCGCTGCACTACAGCTTCGACCGCAGCCAGTTTGCCGGTGAGGTGATCGAAGGCATCAGTGCCCACCTGCTGCAATTGCTTGAGCAATTCGCCGTGTCGGCCGAACGCAACCTTGGCGAAATCGCTCTGGCCAGCGCGCAAGAGCATGCCCGCCAGCAAGCCGAAAACCAGCCGCAGCCGTACCCGGTGGACATCGCTGTGCATCAGCGCATTGCTGCGCTGGCGGTCGAGCGTCCGCAGCGCACCGCGGTGATCTTCAACGGTCAGCACTTCAGCTATGGCGAGATCGAGCAGCGTGCCAATCAACTGGCTCACGCGCTGATCGCCCGTGGTGTCGGCGCCGAGACCCGGGTCGGCGTGGCCCTGCCGCGCAGCGAGGCGGTGATCGTCGCGCTGCTGGCGGTGCTCAAGGCCGGCGGTGCCTATGTGCCGCTGGACACCAGTTATCCGCGTGAACGCCTGGCCTATCTGATCGAAGATTCGGGGCTGGCGCTGCTGATCAGCGATTCGTCGGTGTCGGCGCAATTGCCGGTGGCCGAATCGGTGCCATTGCTGGAGCTGGATCGTCTCGACCTGCGCCAGTTGCCGATCACGGCGCCACAGGTGCCAGTCGATCCGCATAACCTCGCGTACGTGATCTACACCTCCGGCTCCACCGGCAATCCGAAAGGCGTCAGCGTTGCCCACGGCCCATTGGCGATGCATTGCCAGGCCATCGGTCAGCGCTACGAAATGCGCGACAGCGACTGCGAATTCCACTTCATGTCGTTCGCCTTCGACGGCGCCCACGAACGCTGGCTGACCAGCCTGACCCACGGTGCTTCGCTGCTGATTCGCGACGACACGCTGTGGACGCCGGAGCAGACCTACAACGCGATGATCGAACACGGCGTGAGCGTGGTCGCGTTCCCGCCGGTGTACCTGCAACAACTGGCCGAACACGCCGAGCGTGTCGGCCACCCGCCGAAAGTACGGATCTATTGCTTCGGCGGCGATGCGGTGCCGAACGCCAGTTTCGAGCGGGTCAAACGCGCGCTCGATCCGGACTACATCATCAACGGCTACGGCCCGACCGAAACCGTGGTCACCCCGTTGATCTGGAAGGCTGGCCGTGAAGAGCCATGCGGTGCCGCTTACGCGCCGATCGGCAGCCGGATCGGCGACCGCAGCGCCTATGTGCTCGACACCGATCTGAACCTGCTGCCACAAGGCATGGCCGGTGAGTTGTACCTTGGTGGTACCGGGTTGGCGCGGGGTTATCTGAACCGTCCGGGGCTGACCGCCGAGCGTTTTGTTGCCGACCCGTTCAGCGCAAATGGCGGCTTGCTCTATCGCACCGGCGACCTGGTGCGCCAGCGTGTCGACGGCACGTTCGACTATCTGGATCGCATCGACAATCAGGTGAAGATTCGCGGTTTCCGTATTGAATTGGGCGAAGTCGAAGCGGCGCTGCAAGCCCTCGACGGCGTGCGTGAAGCGGTGGTCGTGGCGCAGGAAGGCAGCGCCGGCAGTGGCAAGCGGCTGGTGGCCTACGTGGTCGGTGATTCGGCTCGTGCCGAGTTCACCGAAGACCTGCGCGCGCAGCTCAAGGCCAGCCTGCCGGCGCACATGGTGCCGGCGTATGTTCTGCGTCTTGAACGCATGCCGCTGACGCCGAATGGCAAGCTCGATCGCAAGAACCTGCCAAAACCGGACGTCAGCCAACTGCAACAAACCTATGTCGCGCCACAGACGGCGCTGGAGCAGCAACTGGCGGCGATCTGGCAGGACGTACTCAAGCTTGAGCAAGTCGGTGTCAGCGACAACTTCTTCGAACTGGGCGGCGACTCGATCATCTCGATTCAGGTGGTCAGCCGGGCGCGGCAGGCCGGGATCCGCTTCAGTCCCAAAGACCTGTTCCAGCACCAGACCATTCAGGCTCTCGCTACAGTCGCGCAGACCGGCGAGGCGGTGCAGCCCATCGATCAGCATGCGCAAACCGGCAAAACCGCGCTGCTGCCGATTCATCAGGCATTCTTCACCGAAGCGATTCCCGACCGTCACCACTGGAACCAGTCGGTGATGCTCAAGCCGACGCAGGCGTTGGACGCTCAGGTACTGGAGCAAGCGCTGGATGCGTTGGTCGTTCAGCACGACAGTTTGCGTCTGGACTTTGTCGAGCAGGCCGCGGGTTGGTCGGCGCACTACCGCGACGTCGCCACGCAAGCGGGGCAAACCATTCTCTGGCAAGTCGAGGTCGCTGATCTCGCCGCCCTTGAGGCACTGGGCGACAAGGCCCAGCGCAGTCTGCAACTGAGCGGCGGTTCGCTGATCCGCGCGGTGCTGGCGAACCTGGCTGATGGCAGTCAGCGCCTGCTGCTGATCGTCCATCACCTGGTGGTCGATGGCGTGTCGTGGCGGATTCTATTCGAAGACCTGCAAAACGCTTATCGCCAGCTCCTCGCAGGTAAGCCTGTGCAATTGCCGGCGAAAACCAGCGCCGTCAAAGCTTGGGCGGCAGCGTTGCAGGACTACGCTCAAACCCCGGCGTTGCAGGCCGAACTGGGCTTCTGGCAGCAGCAGTTGCAGGGCGCTTCGGCGGCCTTGCCTTACGACCGGCCGCAGGGTGGTCAGCAACACGATCAGGCACTGACCCTGCGCAGCAAACTGGATCAGACCCTGACCCGTCAGCTGTTGCAGGAAGCTCCGGCGGCCTATCGCACCCAGGTCAACGACCTGTTGCTGACCGCGCTGGCGCGGGTGCTGGTGCGCTGGACCGGGGACGACAATGCCTTGGTATTGCTTGAGGGCCATGGTCGCGAAGACCTGTTCGAACACATCGATCTGACCCGCACCGTGGGCTGGTTCACCAGCGTATTCCCGGCACGCCTGGCACCGGCTGCGGAACTCGGCGCGTCGCTCAAGCAGATCAAGGAACAGCTGCGGGCGATTCCCCACAAAGGCATCGGCTTCGGCGCACTCGCGCACCTCGGTGATGAGCCGGCGCGTGCCACCCTGCAAGCCTTGCCTGTGCCGCGCCTGACCTTCAACTATCTTGGCCAGTTCGACGGCAGCTTCGACGCTGCCGGCGATGCTCTGTTCGTGCCGACCAGCGAGTCCGGCGGCGCAGAGGTCAATCTGCAAGGGCCGCTGGGCAATCCGCTGGCGCTCAACAGCAAGGTGTTCGGCGGCGAGCTGGACCTGAGCTGGACCTACAGCGGCGCGATGTTCGACACCATCACCATCCAGCGTCTGGCCGACGACTATGTGCAGGAACTGACCGCGCTGATCGGCCACTGCTGCGACACTGGCAACCGTAGCGTGACGCCATCGGACTTCCCGCTGGCGCAACTGTCGCAAGCGCAACTCGACGCACTGGTGCTGGAGCCGCAAGGCATCGACGACATCTATCCGCTGTCGCCGATGCAGCAGGGCATGCTGTTCCACACCTTGCTCGAACACGGCAATGGCGACTACATCAACCAGATGCGTCTCGACGTCGACGGCGTCGATCCGCAACGCTTCCGCGCGGCGTGGCAGGCAGCGGTGGATGCGCATGACATCCTGCGCAGCGGCTTCTTCTGGCAAGGCGATCTGCCGCAACCGGTGCAAGTGGTGCAGCGTCAGGTCGAGGTACCGTTCAGCGTGCTCGACTGGCACGGCAGAACTGATCTGGAGGCAGCGCTGCAAACCCTCGCCGATGAGGAGCGCGCCCTGGGTCTGGACCTGAGCTGTGCGCCGCTGATGCGCCTGGTGCTGGTGCGCACTGCAGCCGAGCGTTATCACCTGATCTACACCAACCATCACATCCTGATGGACGGCTGGAGCAGCGCGCAGTTGCTCGGCGAAGTGTTGCAGCACTACAGCGGCGAAGCGGTCGCCCGTGGCGCGGGTCGCTACCGCGATTACATCGCCTGGCTGCAACGCCAGGATGGCGCGGCGGCTGAAGCCTACTGGCGGGCGACGCTGGGCAATCTGCAGGAACCGACACGTTTGGCCAATGCCATCGCGCGGCCGCAGGCCGGTTTGCCGAGCGTGGGTTACGGCGATCATTACCAGGTGCTGGACGCTGAGCTGAGCCAGCGCCTGGGCGAGTTTGCCCGGGCCGCGAAAGTCACCGTCAACACGCTGGTGCAAGCAGCGTGGCTGCTGCTGTTGCAGCGCTACACCGGCAAGGATTGCGTGGCGTTCGGCGCCACCGTCGCCGGGCGTCCGGCGGACTTGCCGGGTGCCGAAGCGCAGATCGGCCTGTTCATCAACACGCTGCCGGTGATCGCCGCACCGCCCGCGCAGCAGAGCGTGATCGCCTGGCTGCAAGCAGTGCAGGCGCAGAACCTCGCCTCGCGCGAGTTCGAACACACACCACTGGCGGATATTCAGCGCTGGGCCGGGCAGGGCGGTGACGCGCTGTTCGACAGCCTGATGGTGTTCGAGAACTACCCGATCGGCGAAGCACTGGAACGCGGTGCGCCGCAAGGTCTGCGCTTCGGCGCGGTGGCCAATCAGGAGCAGACCAACTATCCGCTGACCCTGCTGGTGAACATGGGCGCGCAACTGTCGGTGCATTTCAGTTATCAGCGCGACAGCTTCGCTGCGGCCAGCGTGGCGCAGTTGGGCGCGCATCTGCAGCGTCTGCTTAGCCAGATGGCGGATGGCGGGGAACGGTCGCTCAGTGAACTGAACCTGATCGACCACCGCCCGCCGGTGAACATCGATTTCGTTACCGAGCAGTGCATCCATCAAGCCATCGCCAATCAGGTGGCGGCGACCCCGGATGCCTTGGCGGTGACCTTCGCCCATAAGCAACTGAGCTACGCCGAACTGGATGCCCACGCCAACCGTCTGGCGCATAAATTGGTAGAACTGGGCGTCGGCCCGGAAGTGCGCGTGGGCGTGGCGATGCCGCGTTCCGAGCAGTTGCTGATTGCCTTGCTCGCGGTGCTCAAGGCCGGTGGTGCCTATGTGCCGCTGGACCCGGATTACCCGGCGGATCGCGTTGCCTACATGCTGGAGGACAGCCGGGCGCGGGTGTTGCTGACCGAACAGGCGGTTGCCGCGACCCTGAGCGTGCCAAGCGAAACCCAAGTGCTGCTGTTGGATCAGCTGTCGCTGATTGGTTATTCGGCCGTTGCGCCACAGACCACAGTGCAGCCGGACAACCTTGCCTACGTGATCTACACCTCCGGTTCCACCGGCAAACCAAAAGGCGTGGCGATTGCCCATCGCAACGTCATGGCGCTGATCGACTGGTCGGCCAAGGTCTACCGCCGCGACGACATTCAAGGCGTACTGGCCTCGACTTCGGTGTGCTTCGACCTGTCGGTCTGGGAACTGTTTGTCACCCTGGCCAACGGTGGCTCGCTGATCATCGCCCGTAATGCGCTGGAGCTGGCACAACTGCCGGCGCGCGATCAGGTGCGTCTGATCAACTCTGTGCCGTCGGCGATTGCCGCGCTGCAGCGTGCCGGGCAGATTCCGCCGAGCGTGCGCATCATCAACCTGGCGGGTGAACCGCTGAAACAAGCCCTGGTGGAGGCGCTGTATCAGCAGTCGACGGTCGAGCACGTCTACGACCTGTACGGCCCGTCGGAAGACACCACCTATTCGACCTGGACCCGCCGCAGTGCTGGCGGTCAGGCACGGATTGGTCGTGCGCTCGAGCACAGTGCCAGTCATCTGCTCGACGCCGATCTGCACGCTGTTCCGCAAGGCGTTTCGGCCGAGCTGTACCTGTCCGGCGCCGGCATCACTCGCGGTTATCTGGGGCGTGCGGCGATGACCGCCGAGCGCTTCGTACCGAATCCTTTCGTCGGTAACGGCGAGCGCATGTATCGCACCGGCGACCTGATTCGAGAGCGCGAAGAAGGCGAGCTGGAGTACATGGGCCGGATCGACCATCAGGTGAAAATTCGTGGATTCCGCATCGAACTGGGGGAGATCGAGGCGCGATTGCTCGCACAACCGGCAGTCACCGAGGCGGCGGTGCTGGCCGTCGAGAGCGACACCGGCGCGCAACTGGTGGCGTATGTGGTCGCCCCGCAACTGGAGATGCACGACGGGGACGCGCAGCGCCAACTGCGCGAGGGACTAAAGACTGGCCTCAAGTCTTCGTTACCTGACTACATGATTCCCGCGCACCTGCTGTTCCTTGAGCAGTTGCCACTGACCCCCAACGGCAAACTCGACCGCAAGGCCCTGCCGGCGGTCGATGCCAGCCAGATGCAGGCCGCGTATGTCGCGCCGCACAGTGAGCTTGAGCAGCAGGTCGCGGCGATCTGGCAGCAAGTGCTCGAAGTGCAACGCATCGGCTTGAACGATCACTTCTTCGAACTCGGCGGGCACTCGCTGCTGGCGGTCAACGTGGTGTCGCGCATGGCTCTTGAACTGGGCCTGACGCTGACCCCGCAACTGTTATTCCAGCACCCCGTCCTGAGCGATTTTGTCGCTCGACTCGATACAGGAGGCGGGGCAATCAACGAACAGAAACTGAGCAAGCTGGAAGCCCTGCTTGACGATATGGAGGAAGTCTGATGGACAAGAGTGTTGCTTTGAGGGTAGCCAAGCGCTTTATCACTCTGCCGCTGGACAAACGTAAGCTGTACCTGGAAAAGATGCTCGAAGAGGGCGTCTCTCCGGCCAACCTGCCGATCCCGGAAACACGTTCCGGGTTTGCGGCGATTCCTCTGTCGTACGCTCAGGAACGTCAACTGTTCCTCTGGCAAATGGACCCGCACAGCACCGCGTATCACATCCCCAGCGCCCTGCGCCTCAAGGGTCGGCTGGATGTGGCGGCGCTGGAGCGCAGCTTCAACGCCGTGGCGGCACGCCACGAAAGCCTGCGCACCACTTTCGCCGAGCAGGGTGAAAGCTTTTGCCAGGTGATTCACCCGCAGTTGCCGCTGAGCATCAGCCTGACGCCATTGCCGGAGGGCCTCGATGCCGCCGGGGAAGACGCCGCGATCAAGGCCTTCGTCGAGAACGAAACCGCACGCCCGTTCAATTTGCAGCAGGGCCCGCTGTTGCGGGTGGCGCTGCTCGAAGTGGCACCGGACGATCATGTACTGGTGCTGATCCAGCACCACATCATCTCCGATGGCTGGTCGATCAAAGTCCTGGTCAACGAGCTGATCCAGCATTACGCCGCCGACACCGCCGGGCAGCCGCTGAGTCTGCCGGAGCTGGAAATACAATACGCCGACTACGCGATCTGGCAGCGGCACTGGCTGGAAGCGGGCGAGCGTGAACGCCAGTTGGCCTACTGGGTCAAGACCCTGGGCGGCGAGCAGCCGGTGCTGGAGTTGCCGATCGACTTCCCGCGTCCGGCCGTGCAAAGCCTGCGCGGTGCGCGGCTGGAGCTGAACCTGCCGACAGACCTCGGTGACGCCCTCAAACAGCTGGCGCAGCGCGAAGGTGCGAGCCTGTTCATGCTGCTGCTGGCGTCGTTCCAGGCGTTGCTGCATCGCTACAGCGGTCAGGCGCAGATTCGCGTCGGGGTGCCGACCGCCAACCGTAACCGGGTCGAGACCGAAGGCCTGATCGGCTTCTTCGTCAACACGCAGGTGCTGAGTGCCGAGGTCAGCGGGCAGTTGCCGTTCAACCAGTTGCTGGCTCAGGTCAAGCAGGCGGCGATGGCCGCGCAGGCGCATCAGGATCTGCCGTTCGAGCAACTGATCGAAGCCCTGCAACCGGAGCGCAGCCTGAGCCACAGCCCGGTGTTCCAGGTGATGTTCAACCACCAGACCAGCCGCGATCAGGGCCGCAGCGCCGCGCAGTTGCCGCAGTTGAGTGTCGAGGACGTGCAGTGGGAAGGGCGCACCGCGCAGTTCGACCTGACGCTGAATACTTACGAGTCCAGCGACGGCTTTGCCGCCGAGCTGACCTACGCCACTGATCTGTTCAAAGCTGAAACCGTCGAGCGTCTGGCACGTCATTGGCAAAACCTGCTAAGTGGCATCGTCGCCGCGCCGAGCCAGCGCGTCGGCGAATTGCCGTTGCTGGAAAGCGCAGAGCACGGCGTGCTGTTGCAGGACTGGTTGCGCAGCGCCGACCGCAGCGCGCAAGCCGAATGCGTGCAGCAGGATTTCTCCCGGCGTGCGCAGCAAACACCGCAGGCCACTGCACTGATCATCGGCGAAGACGTGCTGAGCTACGGCGAGCTGGATGCCCGCTCCAGTCAACTGGCGCACAAGCTGATCGAGGCCGGTGTCGGCCCGGATCAACTGGTTGGCATCGCCGTCGAGCGCAGCGCGGAAATGATCGTCGGCCTGCTGGCGATCCTCAAGGCTGGCGGTGCTTATGTGCCGCTGGATCCGGCGTATCCGCAGGATCGCCTGGCCTACATGATCGAGGACAGCGGCCTGCAATTGCTGCTGACCCAAAGCCATTTGCAGGCGCAGCTGCCGATCCCGCCGGGCGTGCAAACGCTGCTGCTGGATCAACCTCGCGAGTGGCTGGCGGCTTATCCACAGACCGCGCCGGAAGTGGCAGTCAATGGCGAGCATCTGGCCTACACGATCTACACCTCCGGTTCCACTGGCAAACCGAAAGGCGTGATGGTGCGCCACGCGGCGCTGAGCAATTTTGTCGCGAGCATGATCGAACAGCCGGGCATCTGTGCCGCCGATCGCATGCTGTCGCTGACCACCTTTTCGTTCGACATTTTCGGCCTGGAAATCTACGGTCCATTGCTGGCCGGCGCCTGTGTGGTGCTGACCGGCAAGGACGTGCATCAAGACCCGCAAGCGGTGCTCGAACTGATCGATCGTCATGCCGTGACTACGCTGCAAGCCACGCCCTCGACCTGGCGCATGCTGCTGGACAATGAACAGGCGCCAATCCTGGCGGGCCGCACGTTCCTCTGTGGCGGTGAAGCGCTGCCGCAGGAACTGGCACAACGCATGCTCGCACTGACGCCGAGCGTGTGGAACCTCTACGGCCCGACCGAAACCACTATCTGGTCGGCGCAGCACGCCTTGAGTGCGGACAGCAGCCGTCCATTCCTCGGCACGCCGATCGACAACACCGCGTTGTACATCCTCGGCAGCGACCTTGAGCTCAATCCGCTCGGCGCCCCGGGTGAGCTGCTGATCGGCGGCGACGGCCTCGCTCGTGGTTACTTCCAGCGCCCAGGCCTTACCGCCGAACGTTTTGTCCCGGATCCCTTTTCGACTACCGGCGCGCGTCTGTACCGCACCGGCGACCTGACCCGTTACCGCGCCGAGGGCGTGATCGAGTACATCGGGCGGATCGACCATCAGGTGAAAATCCGTGGTTTCCGGATTGAACTCGGCGAGATCGAAGCGCGTTTGCTCGCCCTCGATAGCGTGCGCGAAACCGTGGTAGTCGCTCAGGATAGCCCGACCGGCCCGCAACTGGTCGGCTATGTGGTGCCGACCGCCGACGATATTGATGAAGGCGAACTGCGCGCCGCATTGAAAGCCAGCCTCAAGGCCGAGCTGCCGGAATACATGGTGCCGGCGCACCTGTTGTTCCTCGCGCAACTGCCGGTGACGCCGAACGGCAAAGTCGACCGCAAAGCCTTGCCGGCACCTGACGCCAGCCAGTTGCAATCAACTTACATCGCCCCGCAAACTGCCACGCAACACAGCGTTGCCGAGATCTGGCAAGCAGTGCTCAAGCTTGATCGCGTAGGCCTGAGTGACAACTTCTTTGAACTGGGCGGCCACTCGTTGCTGGTCACGCAAGTGGTCTCGCGGGTGCGTCAGGCGCTGAACGTTCAAGTGCCGCTGCGCACGTTGTTCGAACACAGCACGCTGGAAGACTTCGTCGCCGCGCTGGGTGTCGATCAGGCACATCAGCAGCCGCCGATTGTTGCCTTGCCACGCCTGCAACCGCTGGCGCTGTCCTATGCCCAGGAGCGTCAATGGTTCCTCTGGCAACTGGAACCGACCAGCACCGCTTATCACGTGCCGGCGGCGTTGCGTCTGCGCGGTGAGCTGGATCTGCCGGCGTTGCAGCGCAGCTTCGACGCGCTGATCGAGCGCCACGAATCGCTGCGCACCTGCTTCGTCGAACAGCAGGGCCAGACCCTGCAAGTGATCCAGGCTCATGGCACGCTCGATCTGCAGGTGCAGGACGTGGCAGCGGATCTCGACGAGGCGGCGCTGCAAGCGCTGGTCGCCGCCGAAACCCTGCACCTGTTCAATCTGCAGCAAGGCCCGTTGCTGCGGGTCAAACTGCTGCGTCTGGCCGCCGACGACCACGCACTGGTCATCACCCTGCATCACATCGTCTCCGATGGCTGGTCGATGAATGTCATGGTTGATGAACTGGTGGCGTTGTATGCCGCCTACAGCCAGGGCCAGAACGTGCAATTGCCGGTGCTGCCGGTGCAATACGCCGACTACGCCGTGTGGCAGAAACAGTGGATGGACGCCGGTGAACGCGAGCGTCAATTGAGCTACTGGACAGCACAACTCGGCGATGGTGATCAACCGCTGCTGGAGTTGCCGACCGACCGTCCGCGTCCAGCCGAGCAGAGCTATCGTGGCGCCCGTCGCGATATCCCGCTGAGCCTCGAACTGGCCACCGCGCTCAAGCACCTGGCGCAGCGTGAGAATGTCACGCTGTTTGCGCTGTTGCTGGCGTCGTTCCAGACCTTGCTGCATCGCTACAGCGGTCAGGCCGATATCCGCGTCGGGGTGCCGGTGGCCAACCGCAACCGGGTCGAGACCGAAGGCCTGATCGGCTTCTTCGTCAACACCCAAGTATTGAAGGCCGAGTTCGACAGTCAGCAGACGTTCCGCAGCCTGCTGCAGCAAGTGAAAAACACCGTGCTGGGTGCGCAGGCGCATCAGGATCTGCCGTTCGAGCAACTGGTCGACGCGCTGCAACCGGAGCGCAGCCTCAGCCACAGCCCGCTGTTCCAGGTGATGCATAACCATCAGAGCCAGGTGCGTCAGGCGCAGGGCGCCACGCGTCTGCCAAAACTGGCGATTGAAGGCTTGCCTTGGGCGTCCAATACAGCGCAGTTCGACCTGACCCTGAACACTTTTGAATCGAGCGACAACGTCTGGGCCGAGCTGACCTATGCCACCGACCTGTTCGACGTCGAGACCATCGAGCGCCTGGCGCAACACTGGACCCGTCTGCTGCAAGGCATCGTTGCCGACAGCGCTCAGCGCATCGCCGAACTGCCGCTGCATGACGCCGCCGAACGCGCGGCGACCTTGCAGCAGTGGAACCCGGCCATCCGCGATTTCCCGAGCGAGCAGTGCCTGCATCAACGGATCGAACAACAAGCCGCCCGCGCCCCGCAAGCGATTGCCGTGAGCTGTGCCGGGCAGTCCCTGAGCTACGGCGAGCTGAACAGCCGCGCCAACCAGTTGGCCCACAAGCTGATTGCCAGCGGTGTCGGCCCGGACGTGCGCGTCGGTCTGGCGGTGGAGCGCAGCCTCGACATGCTGGTCGGCCTGCTGGCGATTCTCAAGGCCGGCGGCGCCTATGTGCCGCTGGACCCGACGTACCCGGAAGAACGCCTGAGCTACATGATCGGCGACAGCGGCATCGCCTTGCTGCTGACCCAGAGTCATCTGCTGGGGCGTCTGCCGGTGCCGGATTCGCTGCGCAGCCTGATGCTCGATCAGGAACGTGACGGTCTGGAAGGCTACAGCGACAGCAATCCGCAGGTGCGCATGAGTCCAGACAACCTGGCTTACGTGATCTACACCTCCGGTTCCACCGGTCAGCCGAAGGGCACATTGCTGGCCCATCGCAACGTGCTGCGCCTGTTTGAGGCCACTGATGCGTGGTTCGATTTTGGCGCCACGGATGTCTGGAGCCTGTTCCATTCCTACGCCTTCGACTTCTCGGTGTGGGAGATTTTCGGGGCGCTGCTGTACGGCGGCAAACTGCTGGTGGTGCCTTACGAGGTCAGCCGCTCGCCGGAAGATTTCTTCGCCTTGCTTTGCCGCGAAGGCGTCACCGTGCTCAACCAGACGCCGTCGGCGTTCAAGCAATTGATGCAAGTGGCCTGCGCCCCGCAGCACGCGGCGCAAGCACTGGCGCTGCGTTACGTGGTGTTCGGCGGCGAGGCGCTGGAGGTCAAGAGCCTGCGTCCGTGGTTCGAGCGTTTCGGCGATCAGGCACCGCAACTGATCAACATGTATGGCATCACCGAAACCACCGTGCACGTGACCTACCGGCCGATTTCGCTGGCCGACTTGCAGCGTGATGCCAGCAGTCCGATCGGCGAACCGATTCCCGATCTGTCCTGGTACTTGCTCGACGGAGATCTGAACCCGGTCGCCAAAGGTTGCATCGGTGAGCTGTACGTCGGTCGTGCCGGCCTGGCTCGCGGTTACCTGAACCGTGCGGATCTGACCAGCCTGCGCTTCATTCCCGACCCGTTCGCCGCCGATGGCGGGCGTCTGTACCGTACCGGTGACCTGGCGCGCTATCGCGCCGACGGCGTGATCGAATACATCGGCCGGATCGACCATCAGGTGAAGATTCGCGGTTTCCGTATCGAACTCGGCGAGATCGAAGCGCAACTGCTGGAACAGGCTGCCGTGCGTCAGGCCGTGGTGCTGGCGCAGCCGGGCCTCAGCGGTCAGCAACTGGTGGCATATCTGGTGCCAGGCGACGCCGCGCTGCTCGACGCAAGCCCGGCCGAACAGGCGCTGTGGCGCGACAGCGTGCGCACCGAACTCAAGGCCAATCTGCCGGATCACATGGTCCCGGCGCACCTGTTGCTGTTGGCGCAATTGCCGTTGACCGCCAACGGCAAACTCAATCGCAATGCCTTGCCGTCACCGGACGCCAGCCAGGCGCAGCAGACCTATCAGGCGCCGCAAAGCGCGATGGAGCAGGGTCTGGCCGCGATCTGGCAGGACGTGCTGAAGCTGCCGCAAGTCGGCATCCACGACAACTTCTTCGAATTGGGCGGCGACTCAATCATCTCGATTCAGGTGGTCAGTCGCGCCCGTCAGGCCGGCATCCGCCTCAATCCCAAAGACCTGTTCCAGCACCAGACCGTGCAGCGTCTGGCGCTGGTCGCGCAGTGGGGTGGCGACGAATCGACGATTGATCAGCAAGCCGCGAGCGGTGCAGCGTTGCTGCTGCCGATCCAGCAGCAGTTCTTCGCCGACGAGATTCCGCAGCGTCATCACTGGAACCAGTCGGTACTGCTGCAACCGCGGCAGGCGCTGGACGCTGAAAAACTCGAGCAGGTGTTGCGCGCACTGGTCGCTCATCACGATGCCTTGCGCCTGAGCTTCACCCAGCGCGATGGCGGGTGGCAGGCCGAGCATCGCGCGGTCGAAGCGCTGCCGCAGAACCTGCTCTGGCAGGAACAGGTCGCGGATGCCGCCGCCCTTGAAGCCTTGGGTAATCGCGCCCAGCGCAGCCTCGATCTGCAACACGGGCCGTTGCTGCGTGCGGTGCTGGCAAATCTGGCCGATGGCACTCAGCGTTTGCAGTTGGTGATTCATCACCTGGCGGTGGACGGCGTGTCGTGGCGGATTCTGCTGGAAGACCTGCAGAACGCTTATCAGCAACTGCTCAACGATCAGCCGCTGAGCCTGCCGTCCCGGACCAGTGCCTTCAAGAACTGGGGTGAGCACTTGCAGCGCTACGCCAACAGCCCGGCGTTGCAGGCAGAGCTGGCTTGGTGGCAGGCCTGCCTGAGCGATGTGAGTACCGATCTGCCGTGCAAACGCGTTGACGCCAGTCAGGACAATCGTCTGGCCCAGACCGTACAAACCCGCCTCGGCGCCGAGCTGACACGGCAACTGTTGCAAGAGGCCCCGGCGGCATACCGCACTCAGGTCAACGACCTGTTGCTGACGGCGCTGGCGCGAGTCATTGGACGCTGGAGCGGGCAGGCGTCGACGCTGATCCAGCTCGAAGGCCATGGTCGCGAAGAACTGTTCGACGGTGTCGATCTGACCCGCACGGTGGGCTGGTTCACCAGCCTGTTCCCGGTGCGCCTGACGCCGGCAGACACGCTTGGCGAGTCGATCAAGCAGATCAAGGAACAGCTGCGCTCGATCCCCAACAAGGGCATCGGTTTCGGCGCTTTGCGTTACCTCGGTGATGCGCAGGCGCAGCAGAGCCTGCAGGCCTTGCCGAGCCCGCGCATCACCTTCAACTACCTCGGGCAGTTCGACGGCAGTTTCGCCGGCGACGAGGCTGCGCTGTTCGTGCCGTCGCCGGACAACGCCGGCCTCGATCAGAGCCCGGAGGCGCCGCTGGGCAACTGGTTGACCCTCAACGGTCAAGTGTATGGCGGCGAGCTGCGGGTGGGCTGGACGTTCAGCCGCGAGCGTTTCGACAGCGCGGTGATCGAAGCCCTGGCCGAAGATTACGCCGCAGAACTCGCAGCGTTGATCGGCCATTGCCTGACCCCGGGCATCGAAGGCCTGACCCCGTCGGACTTCCCGTTGGCCGGCCTGACGCAGGCGCAGCTTGATCAGTTCCCGCTGGCAACGCGCCAGGTCGCCGATGTGTATCCGCTGTCGGCGATGCAGCAGGGCATGTTGTTCCACAGCCTCTACGAGCAGGCCACCGGCGATTACATCAACCAGGTCCGGCTCGATGTCGAAGGCCTCGATCCGCAGCGCTTCCAGCAAGCCTGGCAGGCGGCGGTGGACAACCACGACATCCTGCGCAGCAGCTTTGTCTGGCAGGGTGAACTGGCGCGTCCGGTGCAGGTGGTGCACAAGCAACTGGACATGCCGTTCCGCGTGCTCGACTGGCGTGATCGCGACGATTGCCAGGGTGATCTGAATGCGCTGGCGGCAGCCGAACAGGCGCAAGGTTTCGACCTGAGCCAGGGGCCGCTGTTGCGCATGGTCGTGGTGCGTCTGGACGAGCAGCGCTGCCACTTGATCTACACCAACCACCACATTCTGATGGACGGCTGGAGCAACTCGCAATTGCTTGGTGAAGTCCTGCAGCGCTACAGCGGGGTTGCCCAGCCGCCACTGGCCGGACGTTATCGCGATTACATCGAATGGCTGCAACGGCAGGACGTGCAGGCCAGCGAGCGTTACTGGACCGCGCAACTGGCTGATCTGCAAGCGCCGACCTTGCTGGCGCAAGCGTTGCAGGCGCAGCGCGGCGATGCACCGCGCGACGGCCATGGCGAACATTTCTGCGTGCTCGATGCTGAGCAGACGCGGCGTCTGGGCGAGTTTGCGCGCCAGCAGAAAGTCACCCTCAACACGCTGATTCAGGCGGCATGGCTGCTGCTGTTGCAGCGTCTGACCGGCCAGCCGTGTGTGGCGTTCGGCGCCACGGTGGCGGGGCGTCCGGCCGAGCTCAAAGGGGTCGAGCAGCAGATCGGTCTGTTCATCAACACCTTGCCGGTCATCGCCAGCCCGCAGTCGCCATCGAGCGTTGGCGAATGGTTGCAGAGCGTGCAGGCGCAGAACCTGGCCTTGCGTGAGCATGAACATACCCCGTTGTTCGACATTCAGCGCTGGGCGGCTCGCAATGGTGAGGCGCTGTTCGACAACATTCTGGTGTTCGAGAACTACCCGGTGTCCGAGGCGCTGGCGCAGGGCGCACCACAAGAACTGCGCTTCGGTGAAATCCACAATCATGAGCAGACCAACTACCCGCTGACGCTGCTGGTGCACTTGAGCGACGAGCTGTCGATGCACTTCAGCTACCAGTGCGAAAGCTTTGCGGCGCACAGCGTGGTGCAACTGGCTGGGTATCTGCAGCGCTTGCTCGGGCAAATGACCGAGTCGGGGGAGCGTTCGCTCAGCGAACTGAATCTGATCGAGCACAGCCCGCAGGTGAGTACCGACTTCTCCACCGATCTGTGCATCCATCAAGCCATCGCCCGTCAAGTGGCGGCGACCCCGGATGCCTTGGCGGTGACCTTCGCCCATACGCAACTGACCTACGCCGAACTGGACGCGCAGGCCAACCGTCTGGCGCACAAACTACTTGAGTTGGGTGTCGGCCCGGAAGTGCGCGTGGGCGTGGCGATGCCGCGTTCCGAGCAGTTGCTGATTGCCTTGCTCGCGGTGCTCAAGGCCGGTGGTGCGTATGTGCCGCTGGATCCGGACTACCCGGCGGATCGCGTGGCTTACATGCTCGAAGACAGCCGGGCGCGGGTGTTGCTCACCGAGCAGGCCGTTGCCGCGACCCTGAGCGTGCCGGGCGATACCCAAGTGCTGCTGCTGGATCAGCTTTCGTTGAGCGATTATTCGGCTGTTGCACCACAGACTGCGGTGCAACCGGACAACCTCGCCTACGTGATCTACACCTCCGGCTCCACCGGCAAACCCAAAGGCGTAGCAATTGCCCATCGCAACGTCATGGCGCTGATCGACTGGTCGGCCAAGGTCTACAGCCGCGAGGACATTCAAGGCGTGCTGGCCTCGACGTCGGTGTGCTTCGACCTGTCGGTCTGGGAGCTGTTTGTCACCCTCGCCAACGGCGGCTCGCTGATCATTGCGCGAAATGCGCTGGAGCTGGCGCAACTGCCGGCCCGCGATCAGGTGCGCCTGATCAACACTGTGCCGTCGGCGATTGCCGCACTGCACCGCGCGGGGCAGATTCCGCCGAGCGTGCGCATCATCAACTTGGCGGGTGAACCGCTGAAACAAGCGCTGGTGGAGGCGCTGTATCAGCAGTCGACGGTCGAGCACGTCTACGACCTGTACGGCCCGTCGGAAGACACCACCTATTCGACCTGGACCCGCCGCAGTGCCGGTGGTCAGGCGCGGATTGGTCGTGCGCTCGATCACAGTGCCAGCCATCTGCTGGATGCCGATCTGCACGCTGTTCCGCAAGGCGTTTCGGCCGAGCTGTACCTGTCCGGCGCCGGCATCACTCGCGGTTATCTGGGGCGTGCAGCGATGACCGCCGAGCGCTTCGTACCGAATCCTTTCGTCGACAACGGCGAGCGCATGTACCGCACCGGCGACCTGATTCGAGAGCGCGAGGAGGGCGAACTGGAGTACATGGGCCGGATTGACCATCAGGTGAAGATTCGCGGCTTGCGTATCGAACTGGGCGAAATCGAAGCGCGTCTGCTGGCGCATGCCGCCGTGCGTGAAGCGGTGGTCGTGGCCAGCGAAGTCTCGGGTAGTCAGCAGCTGATTGCCTATCTGGTGCCGAGCGATCCGGCGATCATCGACGCCAGCGCCGAGCAACAGGCCGAACTGCAGCAAGCCCTCGGCAATTGGCTGGGTGCGACCCTGCCGGATTACATGGTGCCGAGCCATCGCCTGTGGCTGGCGCAACTGCCGCTGACCCCCAACGGCAAGATCGATCGCAAGCGCCTGCCAGCACTGGAGCTGAGTGCCGCGCAGTTGCATGTCGAACCGGCGAATGCCACCGAGCAAATGTTGGTGGAGATCTGGAAAGAGGTGCTGGGCCTTGAGCAGATCAGCACCCACGACAGTTTCTTTGCCTTGGGCGGCGACTCGATCATCTCGATTCAGGTGGTCAGTCGCGCCCGTCAGCAAGGGCTGGAGCTGAGCCCGAAAGACCTGTTCCAGCAACCGACCATTCAACAATTGGCCCTGTGCGTGCAGGCTGCCGAAGGGCGTGTGGCGCCGGAGCCGGCGCTGATCGACCTGCCGCTGCACGGCTTGAGCGAGGCGCAGGTGGCGCAACTGCCACTGCCGGCCGGGCAACTGGACGGGCTCTATCGCTTGTCGCCAATGCAGCAGGGCATGCTGTTCCTTGGCCTGAATTCGCCGGAAGCGGATCTCTACGTCAACCAGTTGAGCGTTCCGGTGCAGGGCCTTGAGCCGCTGCGTCTGCAAGCCGCGTGGGAAACCGTCAGCCGTCGCCACGACATTCTGCGCACCGGTTTCCTCTGGCAGGACATGGCCGAGCCGCTGCAATTTGTGCTCGCCGATCCGCAGTTGCCGTTCAGTCTGCTCGACTGGCGTGAGCAGGATCATTCGGCCGAAGCCTTGCAAGGCCTGGCGGATGCCGAGCGGGCCAAGGGCTTCGACCTTGACCAGCCACCGCTGCAACGGCTGACGCTGGTGCAAGTCGGCGAGCACAGCTATCAACTGATCTGGACTTACCATCATATTTTGATCGACGGCTGGAGCAGTTCGCAGTTGATCGGTGAGGTGCTGAGCCAGTATTCCGGGCGACCACTGGCCGACGCGGTGCCGTACCGCGGTTACATCAACTGGCTGCAGCAGCAGGACGCGAATGCCAGCGAAGGTTTCTGGCGTCAGCACCTTAGCCTGCTCGACGAGCCGACCTATCTGGCGGACGCGGTGACGCGCACCGGCAGTGGTCGCGGTCACCAGGCGCTGTACAGCCGTTTGGGCGCAACCCGCACCGAGCAGTTGAAAGCCTTTGCCCAGTCGCAGCAGGTCACCCTCAACACCTTGGTGCAGGGCGCGTGGCTGGTGCTGCTGAGCCGGTACAGTGGGCAGCGTTGCGTGGCGTTCGGCGCCACCGTGGCGGGGCGTCCGGCGAGTCTGCCGGCGTCGGAATCGATCCTCGGCCTGTTCATCAACACCTTGCCGGTGATCAAGGACGTGCCGGCCGAGCAGGCCGTGGGCGCCTGGTTGCGCGAGTTGCAGGATTTCAACCTGGAACTGCGCGAGCGCGAATACACCCCGCTGACCGACGTCCAGCGTTGGGGCGGGCGTGCCGGGCAGTCGCTGTTCGACAGCATCATCGTGTTCGAGAACCACCCGATCGATCAGGCGCTGCGCGAGTGGCGCGATGATTCGCTGAAGTTTGGCGAGATCAATAACTCGGGCCTGACCAACTTCCCGATGGACCTGATGGTCACCCTCGAAGACGGGCTGGTGATCGAGTACATGTTCCTGCGCGAACATTTTGATCTGGCGACTGTGGAAGGCATCCGCAGCAACATGGAAGGCCTGCTCACCGCACTGGTTCAGGACGCCGGGCAGGCGCTGGGACGCATCGGTCTGCCGACCGGGCAAGTCGCGCCCGCGCCGGACGTTGTCGCGCAAGCGCAGACCAAGCTGGTGCACCAGCGCATTGCCGGTTGGGCCGCGCAACGTGCCGAACAAACCGCAGTGATCTTCAATGAGCAAGCCTTCAGCTACGGTCAGATCGAAGCGCGGGCCAATCGTCTGGCGCATGCGCTGATCGCCGAAGGTGTCGGTCCGGAAGTGCGGGTCGGTGTGGCCCTGCCACGCAGCGAAAACATGATCGTCGCGCTGTTGGCGGTGCTCAAGGCCGGGGGTGCCTACGTGCCGCTGGACGCGACTTATCCGCGCGAGCGCTTGAGTTATCTGATGCACGATTCGGGCATCGCCTTGTTGCTCAGCGATTCGAGTCTGCGTCAGGTGCTGCCGACCCAGGCCAACCTGCATGTGCTGGAACTCGATCAGCTGGATCTGCGCACTCAGCCGGATTCGGCGCCGCAGGTCGCGGTGCAGCCGGGCAACCTGGCTTACGTGATCTACACCTCCGGCTCCACCGGTCAGCCGAAAGGTGTCGGCGTGGCGCACGGGCCGCTGGCGATGCACTGCCAGGCGATCGGTCAGCGTTACGAAATGAGCGCGGCCGATTGCGAATTGCACTTCATGTCGTTCGCCTTCGACGGCGCGCATGAGCGCTGGCTGACCACCCTGACGCACGGCGCGCGTTTGCTGATTCGCGACGACAGCCTGTGGACTGCGGAACAGACCTACGACGCCCTGCATCAGCATGGCGTGACCGTGGCCGCGTTCCCGCCGGTGTACCTGCAGCAACTGGCCGAACACGCTGAGCAGCACGGCAATCCGCCGCCGGTACGGATCTACTGCTTCGGCGGGGACGCGGTGCCGGTGGCGAGTTTCGAACTGGCCAAACGCGCACTGCAACCGCAGTACATCATCAACGGCTATGGCCCGACTGAAACGGTGGTCACGCCGCTGATCTGGAAGGCCGCGGTCGACGATCAATGCGGCGCGGCCTATGCGCCGATCGGCAGCGTGGTCGGCGAGCGCAGCGGTTATGTGCTCGACAGCGATCTCAACCCGCTACCGGCCGGCATTGCCGGTGAGTTGTACCTGGGGGGCGCGTTGGCGCGCGGTTATCTGGGGCGTGCCGGTGGCACCGCCGAACGTTTCGTCGCCAACCCGTTCAGCGCCGATGGCAGTCGCCTGTACCGCACCGGCGACCTGGTGCGCCAGCGTGCCGACGGCACCGTCGATTACCTCGGGCGGATCGACCATCAGGTGAAGATCCGTGGTTTCCGCATCGAGCTGGGTGAAATCGAAGCGCGTCTCAAGCAGCAGTCGGGCGTGCGTGACGCCGCCGTGGTGGCCCGCGAGGGTGTCAGCGGCAAGCAACTGCTCGGCTACGTACTGGTCGCTGCCGAGACGCCGGCCGACGGTTTGGGCGAACGTCTGCGCGAGCAACTCAAGGCCAGCCTGCCGGATTACATGGTGCCGGCACACCTGATGGTGCTTGAGCGCATGCCGCTGACGCCGAACGGCAAACTCGACCGCAAGGCCCTGCCGAATCCGGATGCCGAACAGCGTCTGGCCTACGTCGAGCCGCGCACCGAGCTGGAAAAAGCCCTGGCGAAGATCTGGCAGGAAGTGCTGAAAATCGAACGTGTCGGGCTCACCGACAACTTCTTCGAACTGGGTGGCGACTCGATCCTCAGCCTGCAAGTGGTGGCTCGCAGCCGCGTGCTCAAGGCTCAGGGCCTGAGCCTGAAACTGCGCGACCTGATGCAGAAACCGAGCATCGGCGAACTGGTAGCGAGCGTTCAGGGCACGGCGGAAAAAGCCTCCGGGCTGCTGGCGATGAACGCCGAGGTCAAGGGCGTGGCGCCGTTATTCTGCCTTCATGCCGGTTTCGGCACGGTGTTCGACTACGAGCCGCTGGCGCGGCGCCTGAGCGGTCAACGCCAGGTGTTGGCGATTCAGTCGCGGATGCTGCTGGATCCGGCGTTCAACGACACCTCGCTGCAGGAAATGGCCAGTGATTACCTGGCGCAGATTCGTCAGAAACAGCCGCAGGGGCCTTACCACCTGTTGGGCTGGTCGCTGGGCGGTACGCTGGCGATGTTGATCGCCGCGCAACTGGAGCAGGCCGGGCAACAGGTCAAGTTTGTCGGGCTGGTCGACAGCTTCGTGCCGTCGGCGGCGGTCGACGCCGGGGCGGTCGATGACTGGCAAGCCGACCTGCGCGACTTCCTGCAGGTAACGCTGCCGGACGCCGCACCGGGCCTGTCCATCGACGGTGAAGAAACGCCGCACAACCTGCGTGCGCTGTTCAAGCGTGCCATCAGCGCCGAGCGCGGAGCGTCGACCTATGTGGCGCTGGGCGCCGAAGAACTGGCGCATGTGTTCAGCGTGGCGCGCCGGCTCAAGCAGCTGTCGCTCAAGCTTGAGCGCTGTGCGCCGCTGACCGTCAACCCGGTGTGCTGGTGGACCTTGGGTCGCGAAGCCGAGGCACTGGAGCTGGCGGCGCAACTCGGCCAGCCGGGCATGGGCGGTGAATGGCTTGATTGCGGGCACTTCCAGATCCCGCGCGATGAAACTTTCCTGTCCGAGGCTGAAGAAATGCTCGGCCAGATCGTTGAATCAGTAGTCATGTCCTGAACCCTGCTGTGAAACCCAAGTAAAACCGATCGGGCGCTGATGGCGCCCGATCGCTTTGGAGATTTGAATGTCATTGAATCCTGATATCGCCGCATTTCTGCAATTGGTCGGCAACGGCCGGGCCAGTGGCAAACGCGTCGGCATGCACGAGTTGAGCCCGACCGAGGCCCGTGAACAATTCGATCAGTCATCGTTGCTGATGGACGCCGGCGGTGAAGAACTGGCCGTAGTCGATGAGCTGCAATTGCCGGTGCGTGACGGTGCACTGTTGAACGCACGGATCTACAGCAATCATCCGTTGCAGGCGGGCGCCGGACGTCCGGCACTGTTGTATTTTCATGGCGGCGGCTATGTGGTCGGCAGCCTCGACTCGCATGATTCGCTGTGCCGCGCGTTGGCTTCGCTGGCCGATTGTGTGGTGCTGTCGGTGGCGTATCGACTGGCACCGGAACATCGTTTCCCGACAGCGGCCGACGACGCCCGCGATGCCTGGGACTGGCTGGTGGCGAGTGCTGCTGATCTGGGCATCAATGCCGCGCGCCTGGCGATTGCCGGTGACAGCGTCGGTGGCAGCCTGGCCACGGTGCTGGCTGCGCAACTGACGGATGCTGCTGTGCAGCCGCGTTTGCAGGTGCTGATTTATCCGGTCACCGATGCCAGTCGCAGCACGCCTTCGATCGAGCGTTTTGCCGAAGGCTATCTGCTGGAAAAGGCTTCGCTGCAGTGGTTCTACGTGCACTATCAGCGTGATGCCAGCGATCGTCTTGATCCGCGTTTCTCGCCGTTGCTCGGCGAAGTTCCGGCCGATGTCGCGCCGGTGCTGATGGTGTTGGCCGAGTGTGATCCGTTGCACGATGAGGGGGTGGCTTATGCCCGGCATTTGCAGGCGGCGGGGGTTGTTGTGGATTTGCAGGTGTACGCGGGCATGACCCATGACTTTATGCGGATGGGGGCGATTGTTGATGAGGCTGAAGAGGCGCTGGGGTTGATTGCTGGGCGTTTGGTAGAGGTGTTTGCTTTGGCTTGATGGGGTGGGTGGGGTGAATATCCGTTGCTGCGGTAACGGCCGCCTAGGGTTCCGCCCTTACGGCGGGTCACTTTTGGCAAACGCCCCAAAAGTAACCAAAAGGTCTATGCCCTGACGTTCGGCCCTCGCTTAGGCTCGGGTTCCTTCGCTGCGGGATTCATCCGGGGGGCAGCGCCTACGGTTTGCTTCGCTGCACCTCCTCTCGCTGTGTTTGGCTGCGCCAAACGGTCGCTGCGCTCCCACCCCCGGATAAATCCCTCCACTCAGCCTGCCGACGGGCCCTGAGATCAAAAGCGGTACTCGAGCTAACGCTCATTGTGTTGAGTGGGGCGGCTTCGCCGCATGCGGGGCACGCAATCTGAACTGTAGGAGCCAGCCTGCTGGCGATGGCGGCCTGCGAGCCGACCAAATTTCTAACTGAATACACCCATTCCAATTGTGGGAGCTGGCTTGCCAGCGAAGGCGGCCTGACAGCCGACCAAACCCCAACTGAATGCACTCAATCCAACTGTGGGAGCGGGCTTGCTCGCGAAGGCGGCCTGCCAGTCGACCAAACTCCAACTGAATGCACTCAATCCAACTGTGGGAGCGGGCTTGCTCGCGAAGGCGGCCAGCCAGCCAACCAAACTCCAACTGAACACACCCAATCCGTGCAGGAGCTGCCGAAGGCTGCGATCTTTTGATCTGCTTTGGCTTTGGCTTTGGCTTTGGCTTTGGCTTTGGCTCTTGATGTGGCTCTTGATGTGGCTTTTGATCTTCAGCCCCTTCGGCAGGCCGAGCGTAGGTGTCCATCCGGGGGATAGGCGCGCAGCGCCATGCGGCGGAGCCGCATACATCGAGAGGAGGTGCAGCGAAGCAAACCGTAGGCGATGCCCCCGGATGGACACCGTAGCGAGGGAACACTGAGCCTCAGCGAAGTGCCGTACGCCGGGGGAAGCCTTTTTGGTTACTTTTTCGGCGTTTGGAAAAAGTGACCCGCCGTAAGGGCGGAACCATAGGAGGCCGTTACCGCAGCAACGGATATCCCCCCAAACCCCCAAGAGCCTGGTCGGCCCAAAGGCCGCCAAGTCTCCCAAAAAAAACGCCGGCAAATGCCGGCGTTTCAGTGAGCGCTAAACGTATTACCAGTTATAGGTCACGTCAGCAGTCATGGTCCGGCCTTCGCCGTAATAGCAGTCGAGGGTACCGTTGCACGCGGCCACGTATTTCTCGTCGGTGAGGTTCTGCAGGTTGGCTTGCAGTTTCACGCCTTTGACATGCAGCGGCGATTTTTCCAGGTCGTAGGAGACCATGGCGTCATACACGGTGTAGGACGGAATCTGGAACGAGTCCGACTCGTAATCCGAACCGTAGCTGCTGCGCACGTAACGGGCGCCCAGGCCCATGCCGAAACCGGCGAGGGCGGTAGAGATGTCGAAGTCATAGTTGACCCACGCGGAGGCGGTCAGCGGTGGACGCATGGCCAGGGTGCGACCTTCGCGACCGTCGTTGTCCTTCTCCCACTTGGTCTGGTTACGCGACACCGCCGCCAGCACGCGCAGGTTGCGGGTGACGTTGACCTTGCCTTCCAGCTCGATACCGCGCGAACGCACGGAGCCGCTCTGGGTGCTGAAGCCCGGGTTGTTGAGGTCGGTGGTCAGCATGTTGTCCTGGTCGATCTGGTACGCCGACAGCTGAATGAAACCGTCGATCGACTTCGGCTCGTACTTGACGCCGACTTCGTACTGCTTGCCGGTGGTCGGTTCGAAGGCGCCGCCGCTCATGTCGGTACCGGTTTGCGGCAGGAAGGATTCGGCGTAGCTGACGTACGGCGTGATGCCGTTGTCGAACTCGTAGCCCAGGCCGGCACGACCGGTGAACTTCTCGTCCTTCTGGTTGCTGTGGCCGCCGCTCAGCGGTTGCTTGTTGTCGGTTTCGGCGAAGTCATAACGACCGCCGAGGGTCAGGAACCACTGGTTCCAGCGCAGTTGATCCTGAGCGTACAGGCCGGTCTGAGTAATGGTGTTGTCCCATTTGTACGGCTGACGGAAATTGATCTGGCTGCCATACACCGGGTTGTACAGATCCAGACCTGGAGCGGTGCGGTCGTACAGGCCGAGGAATTTCGAATTGTAGTGGTAGTAGTCCACGCCCAGCAGCACGGTGTGCTCGACGTCGGCGGTGTGGAACTTGGCCTGGGCGATGTTATCGATGCCGTAGACCTTGTTGTGCTGCGACCAGTCCACGCCGTAACGGGTCTGGTAGCTGCCGTCGTTGAGACCGGTGACCGGGTTGGTCGGGAACGCATAACCGTGCAGCGGCGCCACGTACTGGTCGTTGATGTCGGCGTAACGCGCGTTCTGCTTCAGGGTCCAGACGTCGTTGAGTTCGTGGGCGATCTCGTAACCGACCACGAACTGCTCGCGATGGTACTTGTTCACGTCCGGCTCGCCGAGGAACAGGCTGCGGCTGATGCGCCCGGCCTGGCTGCGATGCACCGTGCCGTTGGCCGGCAGGCCCTGGGCTTCCGGTACGTCGTGGTCTTTCTGGTACTGACCGAACACGGTGATGGTGGTCTGGTCGTTGGGCAGCCAGGTCAGGCTTGGCGCCAGCAGCATGCGGTTCTGGCTGGCGTAGTCGATGGCCGAGCCGCTGTCGTTGACCACACCGGTCAGGCGATAGAGGAATTCGCCCTGATCGTCGATCGGGCCGCCGAGGTCGAAGGCACCGTACTTGCGGTCATAGCTGCCGCCACCGAGCTTCACTTCGTGCAGCGGGGTCGCGGTCGGACGCTTGCTGACCATGTTGACGATACCGCCCGGCTGGTTCTGGCCGTACAGCACCGAGGCCGGGCCCTTGAGCACTTCGACGCGCTCCAGGGTGTACGGGTCGATCTGCAGCGAACCGCCGGTGCTGCCGCCGCCGTAAGGCATGTGCAGGCCGTCGAGGTACAGCGGAGTAGGGGAGAAGCCACGGGAGGTCGGTTCGTCGAAGATCTTCACCCGATCCGAGAAACCGCCGCCGGTCATGCCGGGCGTGTATTGCAGGGCCTCGGTGACGGTCTTCGAGCCGCGCATCTTGATTTCGTCTTGAGTGACGACGTTGATGGTCTGCGGGATTTCCTTGAGCGACGAATCGGTCTTCGAACCGGTGGCGCTGCGCTTGGCGACGATCCCGTCTACCGGGCCCCAGGCCGATTCGGCGGTGGCGGAAATGCTGGTCGGGGCCAGATCGAGGCTGGCACCGCCGGTGCTGCGCGAGCGCAAGGCGACGTTGTTGCCTTCGACGCTGTAGGCGATGTTGGTGCCTTGCAGCAGTTGCGCGATGGCGGCGGTCGGTTCCAGGTTGCCACTGACGGCGCTGCTGCGCAGGCCGCTGACTTCATCCGGGCTGTAAAGCACTTGGAGGTTGGTCTGGCGACCGAATTCCTGCAACGCGCTCCCCAGCGACTGTGCAGGAATATTGATCGCCACGGCGGCGGCCTGGGCCTGGCCGATCATCGGCACAGTCAGGGCCATGGCGCAGAACGCTGGCAAGGTGCAACGGAAGGAGCGGCGGATCAGCAGGGCCTTGGCGAGCGGGTGGAGTCCGTGCGGTGCGGGCATTGTTCTTCTACTCTTCAAAGTGTTGACTGAGAACTATTTCTATTAACTGTTAGTAAGACGTTGAGCCTTCCGAAAACCGGAAAGCTCAACGCAATTTTTTTACAAATTTTTCACAGTCAGGCGGGTTGCAACTCAGTGACCACTTTGCCGGCGCTCATGCGCACCAGTTGGTCGGCGACATCGAAGTAACGATCGTCGTGGGAAATGACGATGATGGTCTTGCCCAGACGCTTCAGGTCCGGCAGCAGCTCGGTGTAGAAAATCCGCCGGAAAGTCGGATCCTGATCGGCGGCCCACTCGTCGAACACCAGCACCGGACGCTCTTCCAGCCAGGCATTGATCAGGGCCAGACGCTTGCGCTGGCCGGTGGACAGGTCGGTGGTGGTGAACGAGCCGTCACGCACACTGACCTTGTGCGCAATTTCCAGACGCTCCAGGTATTGGTTGGCGTCTTCCGGGATATGCGTATCGCCCTGGACCACGTCGTCGAACAGGTAGTAGTCGGCGAAAATCGTGGTGAACAACTGGCGGTAATCGTCGCGGTTGGCAGCATCGACGAGCTGCTGGTTGAGGCGGATTTCGCCTTGCTGTGGCGCGTACAGGCCCAGCAGCAACTTGATCAGCGTGGTCTTGCCGCAGCCGTTTTCGCCGACGATGAAAATGATGTCGCCCTGTTCGATTTTCAGGTTCACCGGCCCCAGCCGGAACGGCTTGGCGCCTTCTACCGTCGGGAAGCTGTACGAGACATCGGTCAGTTCCAGGCTGTGCACCGGGGTCTTTTGGTGGCCCTGATCGCTGAGCAGCAGGTGCGGCTCTGGCGAGGAAAACTGCTCGGACAGATCGGCGATCCGGCGGAACGCGATTTGCGCGCGACTGACGATCGGCAAGGTGCCAATGATGTGTTCCAGCGGCCCTTTCATGTACAGCAGCACCAGCACAAAACCGCTCATCACCGCTTTGTCGGCACTCGGCCACAGCGATTGCAGGCCCAGCGCCAGACCGATCACCACGAAGAACAGCATCGAACCCAAGGTCTTGGCGACCACGAAAATGTTCACCGAACGCACCTGCGTGTCGCAGATCTTGTCGGCCGTGCCTTCGATACCCGAGACGAACATGCGATGCCGGCGCGGGCGGTGGATGCGCAGCTCCTTGGCGCCCTCGGCGACTGCGTGATAGTGCTTCTGCAACTCGTCTTCGTAGTCACGGGCCTTGAGGAAACCCTGCATGCCGCGCCCGCGTGCGATGTATTGAATGACCGTGCCGATCAGGATCGCCACCGCCATCATCAGGAACATCGGCCACGACAGCATCGCCAGGTAGCCCATGCAACCGAGGGTAACAGTCAGGGAAATCGCCAGCGGCGCAAAGGCGAAAGCGAAGTCGCTGATGGTGTCGACGTCGTGGGTCAGCACCGGAATCAGCCGATGGCTGCGATAGCGCTCGATCTGCTCGATCGGCGCCGAGAGGACTTTCTCGCCCAGCTCTTTGCGCAACTTGGCGATGATGTGCTGGCCGACGAAATTGGTGCCGATGTCGGAAAAGATCGAACTGGTCAGGGCAAGCAGGCACAGGCCGGCAAACACCGCGACCATGGTGCTGGTCAGTGCGCCCTCGGCGTGCAGCACGTTATTGATGGTCGCCAGCAGTGCGGTGACGCTCAGGCCACCGACCATGCCGAGCAGGATCGACACGCTGACGATCAGTCGAAAGGGTTTGAGCAGGGCGAACAATTCATTGATCACCCCGCGTGTTGGTTTGCTCATGGAGGTTCCCTGCTTGAAGGAGCGGCGAACACCGGCACTGCTCGGGCGGTTCGCCTGGATGACGTAGAGGGCGGTGGGCGCGCCATGGAGGATCGCGCCCACCTGTAGAACGACTGGCAGGACGGCTAATTTAGCCGGGTGATGGCCTTACAGATCGCGGGCGACCCGGAAGCCGATCCAGTCGCCACGGGTGTCGGTGTAGGTGGCGTTGCGATTGCCCGAACGCGAGAACACCGGCGCTTCGCCCCAGTCGTTGCCACGGATGCGCCGCACTTCGCACTTGCCGCTCAGCCAGGCACTGCCATCGCCTGGCGCGCCGACGTAATTCTCGTTGTAGCAATCGGCGGTCCACTCATAAATATTGCCGTGCATGTCGTAGACGCCGAAGGCGTTGGCCGGAAAGCTGCCGGCAGGGGCGGTGAAGTTGTAGCCATCGGCGGCGCCATAGGTGTTGGCGTGTTTGGCGATGCTGTATTCCTTGCCTTCATCGAACGGGAAGGGGAAGGGCCCCGTGCTGCCGGCGCGGGCGGCGTATTCACGCAGCGACTCGCTGACCAGCCGGTATTGCTGGCCGGTCTTCTTCGACAGCCAGGCCACGTAAGCTTCGACCTCCGGGAAATCCATGCACACCGCCGGGTGCTTGTCGGTGTACTGCTTGCGCGGGTCGCTGCCCTGATAATCCGGGATCCCGGCCTTGCACGCGCGACCGGGACGTGTGTCGCCGTCGGGCATTTTGTAGCCGCTGTCCTTGAGGTAGGCGTCCCACTCGCCGCGCAGGATCTGGAAACGGCTGATCGCCAGCGGTTTGGCAAACGTCACCGGGTGCAGCGGTCCTTCATCCGGCTCGCG
The DNA here is from genome assembly GCF_053851495.1 of Pseudomonas sp. JQ36. Classification (NCBI taxonomy): domain Bacteria; kingdom Pseudomonadati; phylum Pseudomonadota; class Gammaproteobacteria; order Pseudomonadales; family Pseudomonadaceae; genus Pseudomonas; species Pseudomonas sp. JQ36. Next base: position 819,958 of record NZ_CM132642.1, read on the forward strand.
GCCGACCTCATCTTCCGGGGTGCCCATGGTGAACGTGCCGGTGGGCAGCACGACCATTTCCGGGCAGTCCTTGCAGTCTTTGAACACCTTGCCCGGCGCAGGCGGGGTGGCGGCCTGCGCGGCGCCCGGCAGCAGGCCGACGGCGAGGGCGGTGAGCATCAGCGCCGGCAGCGCCTTCAAGGAAAATCGACGCAGTTCACTGTTCATTGCGAGTCTCGCTAAAAGGAAAAAGGGATCGTTCGGATCAGAGGGCCTGATCGAGCACGGCCAGCAAACGATCGATTTGCTTTTCGTCGTTGAGCAGCCCCGGCGCGGTGCGAATCACCGGGCCGACATCGCGGTGCACGGCATCGGCCACCACGCGGTTGGCCATCAGGTGCGCGGCGATCTTGTCGCTGTCCTTGCCCTTGACCCGGAAGAAGGTGAAACCGGCGGACAGTTCGGGACTCAGTGGCGTGACCAGTTCGATCGGCGGACGCTGCTGCAGACGTTGTTTCAGGTAGCTGTTGAGCGCGTGAATACGCGCCTCGACCTCGGCCTTGCCCAGCTCAAGATGCAATTTGAACGCTTCGTCCAGCGCCCAGCGGTGCTCGAACGAGTGGTAGCCGCCGGGCGTCATGGTGGTGGAAAACGCCGTGGCTTCGGAGAACGTCGGAATGATCGGGGTGACGTATCTGACTTCGGCGAAGCGGCTGCAGACGATGCCGGTGCCACGTGGGCCGAACATCCACTTGTGGGTGCCGGCGATGAAGAAGTCGCAGTTCATCTGCGCGAAGTTCAGGTTGTCCACGCCGAAGCCATGCACCCCGTCGACCACGTAAACGATGCGGTCAGCGTCGCTGCGGCCGCGGTTGTGTTTGTCGACGATGGCGCCGATCTCACCGATGGGCAGTTTCATGCCGCTGCCCGAATGCACCCAGCACATGCCCAGCACCCGGGTTTCGGGGCGGATGGCGCCGTCGATGGCAGCAAGGATTTCCGCTTTGGTGGCGCTATACGAATCCTTGAACAGACGAATCTTGCGCACCCGGGTGCTGTCGCGTTCGCTGCGCAGGGCGAGGATGGTGTGGGTCGCGTAGTGCTCGTGCTCGGTGGTGAGGATTTCCTGATCGGGGCGCACGCGCACGCCGCCGTAAATCATCGCCAGACCTTCGGTGGTGCTACCGGTCAGGGCGATCTGTTTGGCATCGGCTTGCAGGTAGCGTCCGGCCCAGACGCGGACGTTCTCTTCGCGCTGTTCGATCACGCCGAGGTCCCAATCCATGGCCAGTCCGGGATTTTTGTCGAGGGCGGCGCGGTGCCGCTCAATCGCGTCGCGCACCGGTTTCGGGTGCGAGGTGATCAGAAAATTGGAGAAGTGCAGATACGCCGGATCCTGATCGAACAGCTGCTGCAACTGCGCCCACTTGTTGCCGGTCACGGGTGCGGCGTTCGCGGCACCGGCGACATTCGGCAGGCTCGCGCCCAGTGGCAGCGCCGCCGCGAGAATCCCCGCCTGCTTCAAGAACTCACGACGATTGCTCATGGCTTGGCAGTTCCCGGCGCAGCGGCCAGTGCCGGTTTCGCGGCTTTCTCGACCTGATCCCAGACCCGCAGGAAGTTGCCGCCCCAGAGCTTGGCGATGTTCGCTTCGGAGTAACCGCGCGAGAGCAGCTCGGCGGTGACGTTACGGATTTCGCCGACGTTCTCGAAGCCTTTGACGCCACCACCTTCGTTGAAGTCGGAGCTGATGCCGACATGGTCGATGCCGATCTTGCGCACCGCGTAATCGATGGCATCGCCCAGATCCTTGAGGCTGGCTTTCGGTTCTTCTTCGAGGATGCCGTAGAGGCGACTGGCGTACTGGCCGAACTTCTGCTCGGACCACGCCGCAATGATCGGGTCGCCGGGCATCAGCGCCATCGCCAGGTTCGGCAGCGGCGGCAGGTCGAAGTCCTTGCGCATCTCGTTGAGCTTGTCCTGGGTCTGCTGGGTGAGCGGACGCAGGTACTGCGAGAACGCGACGATCTGCACCACGCCGCCGCTGTTTTTGATCAGTTGCATTTCCTTGTCGCTGAGGTTGCGCGGAATGTCGACCATCGCACGCGGTGCCGAATGCGAGGCCACCAGCGGCGTGCGGCTCAGTTGCGCGACTTGCTCGAGGGCCTTGGTCGACATTTGCGAGACGTCGATGATCACGCCCAGATCGTTGAGGCGCTTGACCGCTTGCTTGCCCAGATCCGAGAGGCCGTCGAGGGCGTCCGGCGAATCGTTGAGAAATGGCAGCGGCCGCGACGAATCCGCCCAGTCGTTGTTGCCGATGTAGCTGAAACCGAACATGCGCATGCCGCGCGCCGTCCACAGGTCCAGCAGGTTCAGATCGTGGCCCAGTGGATAGGCGTTGAGCATGCTGATGAAAATCGCGAATTTGCCTTCGCCGTGCAAGCGCCGGAAGTCGTCGGGGGTGTAGGCGATGGCCACCTGATTGGGGTAGTCGCGAACCATCCCGGAGATGATCTTGAAACGGATTTCCTGCTGGTTGCGCGCCTCGTCGACGAAGCCGGGTGTCGGCTTGTGCGGAGCGTTCGGGCCGTTCCACATTTCCGGCCAGCCGAAGATGGTCAGCGCGGCGCCGGACAGGCGCCCGCGGTTGGCCTTGGCGAGGTCGAACTGGCCGTCGCCGTCCTTGTCGGCTTCGTGGCCATCGGTGCCGAAATTTTGCGTCAGGCTGACATGGCTGTCGAAAGAGAGCATGCGTTCGTGCAGCTCATCGGCCTGTTTCATGACTTTGACCGGATAGCCGAGGTCGTCCTTGAACCAGTGGTGCCACACGGCAAAGCCTGCGCCGGCGCTGATCGCCAGGGCCAACGGCAGGCCGATGAATAGAGCCTTTTTCGAACGTGGTTTTGTCATTGCCATCTCAGTCAGGTTCGCCATCGAGGTGCAGGCGCGGGGGCCTTCGCTATCTGGGAAGAACGAGTGGTTGGCCGTGGAATTTAGGTTGCCAGGTTAAAAGATCGCAGCCTGCGGCAGCTCCTACATTGGAACGCGATCACTGTAGGAGCTGCCGCAGGCTGCGATCTTTTCAGGTACCCCCGTAAATTTGTGCATGGAGCAAACGTTCTAGCTTGGATAAAGCCTGCTTCATGGCTGACACAGGTAGGGCAATGAAGATTTCTCGACGATGGTTCATGGCGGGCCTGGCGCTGACCGGCGCTGCCGTGCCTGCGGCGTATTTCGGGCATCGTGAATGGACGAAGCCGGACCCGACGATCACCCCGGGCGAAGCGTCTTTCGACGTCGCCGACATGGCCGGACAGCGCCTGGCGAATGCGTTGCGCGGGGTGTGGGATATCCGTTTCGAAGGTACCGATGCCGGCCTCGAAGGCTTGCCGCTCAAGGGCCTGCAAGTGTTTCTCGATATCGGCCAGAAGGGCCGCGGCGTGTGCGGTTTTCTCGACACGCCCGAGCGCCTGCGTTCCGCTGAAACACCGCGTTATCGAATTCTTGGCGACCTCGCGAAAGCCGATGCGGCGAAGCTGAGCTGGCGCCTGATCGGCGCCGATGGCCAGATCAGTTACGAGCTGGAGATGATCCTTGATGAGGTCTGGGCCGACTTCGGCAATGCCGGCAGTGGCACCCTCAGCGGCAAGGCTTTGCGCCTGGATCGGTCGCTGGCCTTGCCGGCGCAGGACAACCGCTTCGTCGCCGTCAAGCGGCTGTTTCCCGAAGCGCGCGAGCGCACGCCGCTCAACCCGACGTTGCTGGCGTGGTTGATCTCTCCCGAGCATCGCCTGTTTCACCAGTTGTGGCATGCGACCCGGGACAAGTGGCACAAACTGCCCGAGGACAAACGCGAGGCCTTGCGCGGCATCGGCTGGCAGCCTGGCCCGCGCGACAAGGAGCGTGATGCCCGTGGCCCGCGCAAGGATCGCAATGGCTCGGGCGTGGACTTTTTCTTCATGCACCGGCACATGCTCGGGACGGCGCGCTCGATGCAGGATCTGCCGTCGTGGGAGTTTTTCCCGCTGCCGCAACCGGAGCTGATCCGCGACCGCGTCGGCTTCGCCCGCTATTTCGATAACCACGACGGCACGGCCTTGCCGCCGACCTGGACGGCGGCGGGCGATGACGAATTCAGCCAGTGGGTCAGCGACATCAAGACTGCCGAAACCTACGAAAGCAACTTCCAGGTCTGGGAGTCTCAGTACCGCGATCCGGCGTATCTGGCCCGGCTCACCCTCGGCCAGTTCGGCTCCGAAGTCGAGTTGGGCCTGCATGACTGGCTGCACATGCGTTGGGCCTCCGTGCCGCGCGATCCGTCCAACGGTCAGCCGGTGCCGTTTGCCCGCGATCCGGCGGACTTCGCTGCCCGCTGGTACAACGCCGAAAACGACTTCCTCGGCGATCCGTTTTCTTCCCACGTCAACCCGACGTTCTGGCATTTCCATGGCTGGATCGACGATCGCATCGAGGACTGGTTCCGCGCCCACGAGCGTTTCCATCCGGGCGAAGTCACGCGGCTGCAGGTCAATGGCGTGCCATGGTTTGCACCGGGGCGTTGGGTGGAAGTCGACGACCCGTGGCTCGGGCCGATCACCCATGGCTGCAGCACCACGCCGGGATTGCAGATGGGCAAGACGGTGGAAATGGATCCGGAAACCATGAAACTGGCGCTGCGCATCACCTTCATCACCGACGAGGAAAAACTCGCCGGCCTGTTCCGCCGCGTGCCGCAACGGCCATGGTATGCGCGCAATCTGAAGGCTAAAACCAGCCCGGCTTGAGCACCGCGTTATCGTTCTTCGCGAGCAAGCCCGCTCCCACAGGGATATGTGTCAGACCACAATGTTCGGGCTGACTCCTGCATGAGAACGCATTCTTACTGATGGAACGCGTTCAAATGTGGGAGCGGGCTTGCTCGCGAAAGCGCTCTGTCAGTCGCTGCAATTACCGAACCTGCCAACCCCCACCCAACGCCTTGTACAGCGCAATGCTCGCCTGCATCCGCGCCAGGCGCAGTTGCACGCTCTGGTCTTGCGCGGCATACAAGGTGCGCTGGGTTTCGAGCACAGTCAGCAAGTCTTCGGCGCCGGCCTGGTAACGGCTCTGGGCGATGTCGAAGGCGGTCTGCGCCTGATTCAGTTCTTCGCTTTGCCACTGCCGCTGACGATCCAGCCCGCGAATGCTGTTCAGGGCTTTTTCCACGTCGGCGAAACCATTGATGATCGCGCCACGATAGGTTTCCAGCAGTTCCTCCTGACGCGCCCTGGCCTTGTCGCGTTCGGCGCTCAAGCGACCGTTGTTGAAGACCGGTGCGACCAGTCCAGCCGTGAGGTTGTAGAACGGGTTGCGCAGCAGATCATCGAACTGATTGGCGCCCGAGCCGAGCTGGGCGGTCAGGGTCAGCTTCGGCAGCATGGCGGCGCGAGCGACCTTGACGTCCGCTTCGGCGGCGGCCAGTTGCGCCTCGGCGCGGGCGATGTCCGGCCGACGGTTGAGCAATTCACTGGGCACTCCGGCATCAATCTGTGGCCATTGCAGTTGCGCGAAGGACGCCTGCGGTGCCACCTGCTGCACCGGTCGGCCGAGCAGGGCGGCGAGGCCGATCAGCGCGTCCTCGGCCTGTTGCTGCACCCGTGGCAGTTGCCATTGCTGGGCGGCAACCAGGCTTTTCTGCTGGGCCAGTTCCAGCGCAGTAGCGGAGCCTGCATCGAAGCGGGTCTGCACCAGTTTCAGCACGCTCTGCGCGTTTGCCAGGTTCAATTCGGCGATGCGGCTTTGTTCGCGCAGGGACAAGGTTTGCGCATAGCTGTTGGCGACGCCGCTGAGCAGCGTCAGCTCAACCGTCGCCCGATCGAACTCGCTGGCTTGCAGGCTGAACTGCGCACTGTCGCGAGCGGCGCGATTGCCGCCCCAGAAATCCACCTCGTAAGTGGCGCTCAGGTTGCTGTCGAAATAGTCCACGGCGTTGTTGCTGCTGTTGGTATCGAGTTGGCTATAGCCGCTGCCGCGCAGCAGTTTCTGCCGGTTGGCATTCAGGCCGGCCTTGACCTCGGGCAGCAGCGAACCACCGGCAATCACCGTCTCGGCCTGGGCCTGACGCACGCGAGCGACAGCCGCTGCGAGGTCGAAGCTGCCGACTTGCGCCTGTTCGATCAAGCGGTCGAGTTCGGGGCTGCCGAACTGTGTCCACCATTGCGGATCGATGCGTGCGACGCTGGCGGCATGAGGCGATTGCCAGGCAGCAGGCGCCTGCACACCGCTGTCGGGGCGTTGAACGGGACTGCCGCAGGCGCTGAGGATCAGGCACACGGTCAACAGGCTGAGGCGCGGTTTCATAGATCGATCATTCACTGGTAAGGGCCGTGACCGGGTCGAGCCGGGCAGCTTTGCGGGCAGGCATGAAGCCGAAGACAACACCGGTGACCAGAGCGCAGCCGAACGCGCCGAGTACCGCCATCAAGGAGAAGGCCACGGCCACTTCGCTGAGGATCAGCACACCGCCGACGATCAGTGCCAGGGCGATCCCGGCAATGCCGCCGACCACCGAGAGCATCACCGCTTCGGTGAGGAACTGGCGGAGGATGTCGCGCTGGCGGGCGCCGGTGGCCATGCGAATGCCGATCTCGCGAGTCCGCTCACGCACGGTCATGAGCATGATGTTCATCACGCCGATGCCGCCGACCAGCAGCGAAATCGCGGCAATCGAACCGAGCATCAGCGACAGGGTGTTCTGGGTGCGTGCCTCGGCCTGAATCATCGCGGCATTGTTGGTCAGTTCGAAATCCTTCTTGCCGTTGTGCAGGCGCAGCATCAGTTGCTCGATGGCCTGCTCGGTGTCCTTGACCTTGCGCGCGTCGGCGGCGGCGATGGCGACGTATTCCGGATTGCGCGTGCCGAACAGCCGAACGCTGGCCGCCGAATAGGGGATAGCGATGCGATTGTCGCTGTCGGAGTCGCCGGAGCTGGCGCCTTTTTCCGCGAGCACGCCGACCACCTGTAACGGTACATTCTCGATCAGGATGAATTGGCCGATCGGGTTCGGCACATCCTTGAGCAGTTTGCTGCGCACCTTGTGGCCGATCACCGCAACGGCTGCAGCGTTCTGCTCATCGGCTTCGGTGAAGTAACTGCCTTGCACCACCGGCCAATTGAAGATCGCCGGGAAGTTGGTGTCGTTGCCGCCGACGTAACTCAGGTGGTCGGCGTTGCCGTACCGCACGCCGGCCTCGGCACCGTTGACCGGCATGATCCGCTGCACTTGCGGCAGGCTGGCCAGCGCGTGCACATCGTCGAGGGTGATGATCCCCGGCGGCGTGCGTGGGTTGGGGGCCGAGCCGCTGAGGTAAATGATGTTCGAACCGAACGCGCCCATCTGCGCCATCACCTGGCGTTTGCTGCCTTCACCGACCGCCAGCATGACCACCACCGACGCCACGCCGATGATGATCCCGAGCAGGGTCAGTGCGGTGCGAAAGCGGTTGATCCACATCACTCGCCACGCGGCATGCAGAGCGTCCACCAGTTCACCTTTCCAGGCGCCGGTGGCTTCGGCGCCGTCGGCCAGACGCTGGCGCAGATCCACCGCTTGCAGGGCGCCGGGCTTGGCGCTGGTCTGGGCTTCTGGGTTGTCGCGGGCGCTGTCGCTGATGATCAGGCCGTCGCGGATTTCGATGATGCGTTTGGCCCGGGCTGCGACTTCGCGGTCGTGGGTGATGAGGATCACCACGTGGCCCTGGCTCGCCAGTTCATCGAGCAGCGTCATCACTTCTTTGCCGCTGTGGCTGTCGAGGGCGCCGGTGGGTTCGTCGGCGAGGATGATGTGGCCGCCGTTCATCAACGCCCGGGCAATCGACACCCGTTGCTGTTGGCCACCGGACAACTGATGCGGGCGGTTGCCGGTGCGCGAGGCCAGGCCGAGTCGGTCGAGCAGGGCGGCGGCGCGGGCGTGACGCTCGGCGGCCGGGGTGCCGGCATAGATCGCCGGCATCTCGACGTTTTCCTGGGCCGAGCCGGACGGAATCAGGTGATAGCCCTGGAACACAAATCCAAAGGCTTCGCGGCGCAACCAGGCCAGCTCGTCGCTGTCGAGGCCGGCGACGTTTTCCCCGGCAAAGCGATACTCGCCGGAGGTCGGCCGGTCGAGGCAGCCGAGGATGTTCATCAAGGTTGATTTGCCGGAGCCGGAAGCGCCGACAATCGCCACGAATTCACCGGCGTGGATCGACAGGTCGATGCCGCGCAGCACGTGAACCTCGGGCGCGTCACCACCGCCGTAGGATTTGCGAATGTCCTGCAGGTCGATCAGAGGCGTTTGCATTCAGCCTCCGCTGCCGTCGACCGGGCCGATCAACAGGTGATCGCCTTCGTTGAGGCCGTCGACGATCTGCACCTTGAGCCGGTCGCTGATGCCGGTGCGCACCTCACGCGGCTGAATCTCGCCGTTGGCCGCCACCACCTGAGCGGTTTGCAGGTTGGCGCTAGTGCTGCCTTGCAGCGCGGCGACCGGCGCGGTGAGCACGCCTTTGGCCTGATTGGCGACGAAAAACACCTGAGTGGTCATCTCGGCCATCAAGGCGTTGTCGGCGTTATCGACGTCGAGCAAAACCGTGTACAGCACAACGCGGGCGCTGCCGCTTTTACTGCTGCTGGCCGGGCTGCCGCCGCCCTGGCTGGTCTGATCCAGTGGCTTGGGCGGCACCGGCAGAATCTGCCGCACGGTGCTGCTCCAGCGCCGCTGGCCGCCGCTGAGGGTGGTGAAGTAGGCGGTCATGCCCGGTTTGACGTGACCGATGTCGGCCTCGGAAACCTCGGCCCACACGGTCATCGGTGACAGCTTGGCGATACGCAGGATCAGCGGCGTCTGCTGTTGCGCGTTGAGGGTCTGGCCTTCGCGGGCGTCGAGGGCAACCACGGTGCCGGCCATCGGCGCGTAGATCCGTGTGTACCCGAGTTCGGCCTGATCGCTGCGCAGGCTGGCCTCGGCCTGGCGGATCTGCGCCTGGAACATGTCGATGCGCGCCTGAGTGGCTTTCAGTTCGGCGCGGGCGGTCTGCACGTCTTCTTCACGAGTGGCGCCGCCGGCGACGAGATTCTGCTGCCGCTGATACTTCTGCCGCGCCAGTTCATGCTGGGCGCGCTGCTCCTGCAATTGCGCCTTGAGGTTTTCGATCGAGAAGCGCCCGGCATCGAGTTTGGCCTTCTGCGTGGACGGATCAATCTCCACCAGCAGTTGACCTTCCTTGACCACGTCGCCGACTTCGACGTGGATCTTCTGGATCTGCCCGGAGGCCTGCGCACCGACATCGACGTAACGGCGCGGTTGCAGGGTACCCAGCGCGGTGACGCTGCTTTCGATGTCGCCACGGCTGACTTGCACGGTGGCGAAGCGGTCGCGGCCCGGCGGCATGATTTGCCACGCGGCGTAGGCAACAACGGGAATCAGACAAAGGACTGCGAGCAGGGCGCGTCGAGCGGGGCGGGGACGTTTCATGCAGGGTTCCGGCCAGTGGAATTCGGCCCGTCGTCCGGCTGCACGCCACAGCGCGCAGCCGCAGAACGCTGTCGCAGGACGCGACAGACACGGGGAGCTGTCCTGTAAACGATGAATGCGCAGGGGAATTTAAGCGAAGACACAGGATGTTACAGGTATAGAACGGCACTATTTAGCGGGCAACGACAAACGCCACTTTAAATCTATATGAGAATTACTATAAATTACGCACCTCAGTTGCCACTATCTTGCTACCCGTGTTCGCGGGCCGTCGATCAGTGTGCTCAAGGATCGAATCCGCATCGATGCGGCCGGGAGTCATGTTGGAAAACTACTATCGCGAGCTGGTGTGTTTCCTGAACGCCAAGCTCGGCAACCGTCAGGTCGCCGAAGATGTGGTGCATGACGCTTATGTGCGCGTACTGGAACGCTCCAGCGACACGCCCATCGAGCAGCCGCGGGCGTTTCTTTATCGCACGGCGCTGAATCTGGTGATCGACGATCATCGGCGCAACGCCTTGCGTCAGGTCGAACCGCTGGAAGTGCTCGACAACGAAGAGCGCTATTTCACCCCGTCGCCCCACGGCACCCTCGATCACGGCCAGCGTCTGGAGATGCTCCAGCGCGCACTGGCGGAATTGTCGCCGCTGTGTCGCGACAGTTTTCTGCTGCGCAAGATCGAAGGCCTGTCGCACCCGCAGATCGCCGAACATCTGGGGATTTCCAAGGCACTGGTGGAAAAACACATCGTCAACGCGATGAAGCATTGCCGCCTGCGCATCAAGCAATGGGATGCCCATTGAGCCGCCATCGCTAAATTTTATTTCACTGTCCTCGTTCCTACTCAACAGACGACCTGCTGTCCTGCCAAGGCCAGTCGGGTCACTTAGGCTCTCCTTTCCCCTTGTTGAGGGGTTCATCCAGAGGACACTGGAAATGACTCAGGCAATTGCATCGCCCATCGTTCACGACCTGATCGGCGTCGGTTTCGGCCCTTCGAACCTGGCGCTGGCCATCGCTCTGCAAGAGCGCGGCCCGACCCACGGCGAGCTGGATGTGCTGTTCCTCGACAAGCAGGCCGACTACAGCTGGCACGGCAACACTCTTTCGACCCAAAGCGAATTGCAGATTTCCTTCCTCAAGGATCTGGTGACCCTGCGCAACCCGACCAGCCCGTACTCGTTCGTCAATTACCTGAAGGCCCACGGCCGTCTGGTCGACTTCATCAACCTCGGCACCTTCTACCCGTGCCGCATGGAGTACAACGACTACCTGCGCTGGGTCGCCGGGCAGTTCACCGAGCAGAGCCGCTATGGCGAAGAAGTGCTGACCATCGAACCGGTGCTGCACAACCATCAAGTTGAAGCGCTGCGCGTGATCTCCCGCGACAGCGAAGGTCAGCAGTTCGTGCGCACTGCGCGTTCGGTGGTGGTCAGTGCCGGTGGCACGCCGCGGATTCCTGAAGCGTTCAAGGCGCTGAAGGGCGACAGCCGCGTGTTCCACCACTCGCAGTATCTGTCGCAGATGGCCAAGCAGCCGTGCGTGAACAATCAACCGATGAGCATCGCGATCATCGGCGGCGGGCAGAGCGCGGCGGAAGCCTTTATCGATCTGAACGATTCGTTCCCGTCGGTGCAGGTCGACATGATCCTGCGCGGCTCGGCGCTCAAGCCTGCGGATGACAGCCCGTTCGTCAACGAAGTGTTCTCGCCGGAGTTCACCGATCTGGTGTTCCAGCAAAACAGCGCCGAGCGTGAGCGGCTGGTCAACGAGTACCACAACACCAACTACTCGGTGGTCGACATCGACCTGATCGAACGCATCTACGGCATCTTCTATCGCCAGAAAGTTTCGGGTATCGCCCGTCATGCGTTCCGTACCCTGACCACCGTCGAGAGTGCCACCGCCACCGAGCGCGGCATCGAACTGGCGGTGCGCAACAACGCCACCGGCGAAGTCACCGTGCGTATCTATGACGCCGTGGTCCTGGCCACCGGTTACGAGCGGCAGATGCACCGCAAACTGCTGGCACCGCTGGAAGAATACCTCGGTGATTTCGAGGTCGATCGCAACTACAAACTGATCACCGATGAACGCTGCAAGGCCGGCTTGTACATGCAGGGCTTCTGCCAGGCCAGCCATGGCCTGAGTGATACGTTGCTGTCGGTGTTGCCGGTGCGTGCCGACGAGATTGCCGGATCGTTGTATGAGCATGGCAAGAACCGTGGGCACAGCCGTTCGATGGCGGATCTGCTGTTGGCGACTGCCAGCTGATTCTGTAGCGCCTGACACACCGCTTTCGCGAGCAAGCTCGCTCCCACATTGGATCTCTGTCGACCACAAAATCTGTGTTCAATGAAGATGCCCTGTGGGAGCGGGCTTGCTCGCGAAGGGGCCCTTCAGCAATACCGCAAAACTCATTCCTGAACCCTTCCTGAACATCCCCGACACACCTTCTTTCACGGGTTTACTCTCGAATCATCGAGGCGTAAGCTTCGCGCGTTTTCATCAATAGCGGAGACCCACAGTGGGTACTTGTTCGAGTGACAGTTGTCGGCCGGTCTCGGTAACCGGCAGATTCTCGGCAAGATAACGCGCAGCCTTTCTCTGCCGTTGTCTCGCCGTAAAGCGAGCAGCGGCATCCCGATCATGGTCAGTTGAGACCATGTCCCGACGTCCTTCTCATCGACACTGAACGTATGTGATTTCGACCGTGTGGTCGCGATCGCAAACCTATCGACACGCCTGTCTTTTCTGACCGGCGCGCCAAGCCTTGCCGTGCCGGATTTTCCGGTGAACGAGGCATGGTCGTACCTGCTCGACGGTTTCCCGGCTGACCATAGGGGCAACAGCCATGAAACTTACGCTCAAGGAATTTTTCGCAGGCTTCCTGCGTACACGCCACATCGCCCGGCACTTCCGTCGTCTGGCGCTGCTGGAATCGATCACCGACACCACGGTCAGCCGTGAAGTCCCGCCCACTCTGGCCAATACCCTGGTCGATGCGGCCCAGCGCGACAGCGGCGAACTGCTGGCGTCACTGGGTACCCACGCCGATGGCCTGACCGACTTTGAGGTCGATGCACTGCGCGCGCAGCACGGCCTCAACGAAGTCGAACACGAGCAGCCGCTGCCGTGGTGGACTCACCTGTGGCACTGCTACAAAAACCCGTTCAACCTGCTGCTGACTCTGTTGGCGGTGATCTCGTGGCTGACCGAAGACCTGAAAGCCGCTACGGTGATTTTCTCCATGGTGGTGCTGTCGACGCTGCTGCGCTTCTGGCAGGAAAGCAAATCCAACCAGGCCGCCGATGCGCTCAAGGCGATGGTCAGCAACACCGCCACGGTGATGCGCCGCGACGAGCCGCGCATCGAACTGCCGATCAAACAACTGGTGCCGGGCGATCTGATCGTACTGTCGGCTGGCGACATGATTCCCGCCGACTGCCGGGTGCTCAGCGCCAAGGATTTGTTCGTCAGCCAGGCGGCTATGACCGGTGAATCGATGCCGGTGGAAAAATTCGCCCGGCAGGCCGACCGCGACACGCGCAACCCGCTGGAGCTGGAGAACATCCTGTTCATGGGCACCAACGTGGTGTCCGGCACGGCGGTGGCGGTGATTCTGACCACCGGCAACAGCACCTATTTCGGCGCGTTGGCGCAGCGGGTCGGCGCGACTGACCGCGCGGTGACCTCGTTCCAGCTGGGCGTGAACAAAGTCAGCTGGCTGCTGATCCGCTTCATGTTCGTGATGGCGCCGCTGGTGCTGTTCATCAACGGTTTCACCAAGGGCGACTGGACCGAAGCGCTGCTGTTCGCGCTGTCGATTGCCGTGGGCCTGACCCCGGAAATGCTGCCGATGATCGTCACCTCGACCCTGGCCAAAGGTGCGGTGTTCCTGTCGCGCAAGAAGGTCATCGTCAAACGTCTGGACGCGATCCAGAACTTCGGCGCCATGGACGTGCTGTGCACCGACAAGACCGGCACCCTGACCCAGGACAAGATCTTCCTCGCGCGCAATGTCGATGTCTGGGGTGAAGACTCTGATGACGTGCTGGAAAAGGCCTACCTCAACAGCTACTACCAGACCGGGCTGAAAAACCTGCTCGACGTGGCGGTGCTGGAACACGTGGAAATCCATCGTGAACTGAAGGTCGGCACGGCATTTCGCAAGGTCGATGAGATCCCGTTCGACTTCAACCGCCGGCGCATGTCGGTGGTCGTGGAGGGGCGTGGCGAACCGCATCTGCTGATCTGCAAAGGCGCGGTGGAAGAAGTGTTGGCGGTGTGCACCCGCGTGCAGCACGGCGAAGTCGAAGAAGCCTTGAGCGATGAATTGCTGACCCGGATTCGTCAGGTCACCGCAGCATTCAACGCTGAGGGCTTGCGCGTGGTGGCGGTGGCTGCCCGCTCGATGCCGGAAGGTCGCGACACTTACAGCCTGGCGGATGAACAGGAACTGACGCTGATCGGTTACGTGGCATTCCTCGATCCACCGAAGGAAAGCACCGCGCCGGCGCTCAAGGCTCTGGCCGAACACGGCGTGGCGGTCAAAGTGCTGACCGGTGACAACGAACTGGTGACCGCCAAGATCTGCCGCGAAGTCGGTCTGGCGCAACAGGGCTTGCTGCTGGGCAACGACATCGAGCGCATGAGCGACGCCGAGCTGGCCGTGGCGGTGGAGAAAACCAATGTGTTCGCCAAGCTGACGCCGTCGCACAAGGAACGCATCGTGCGCATCCTCAAGGGTAACGGTCATGTGGTCGGTTTCATGGGCGACGGCATCAACGACGCGCCGGCGTTGCGCACTGCCGACATCGGGATCTCGGTAGACAGCGCGGTGGACATCGCCAAGGAAGCCGCTGACATCATCCTCCTGGAAAAGAGCCTGATGGTGCTGGAGGAGGGCGTACTCGAGGGGCGCCGCACCTTCGCCAACATGCTCAAGTACATCAAGATGACCGCCAGCTCGAACTTCGGCAACGTGTTCTCGGTGCTGGTCGCCAGTGCGTTCATTCCGTTCCTGCCGATGCTGCCGATGCACCTGCTGGTACAGAACCTGCTCTACGACATTTCGCAGATCGCGATTCCGTTCGACAACGTCGATGACGAGATGCTGAAAAAGCCGCAACGCTGGCAGCCGGCGGATGTCGGACGCTTCATGCTGTTCTTCGGGCCGATCAGTTCGATCTTTGACATCACCACGTTCGCCTTGATGTGGTACGTGTTCGATGCCAACACCCCGGATCACCAGACGCTGTTCCAGTCCGGCTGGTTCGTGGTGGGCTTGCTGACCCAGACGTTGATCGTGCACATGATCCGCACGCCGAAGATTCCGTTCCTGCAAAGCCGCGCAGCCATGCCGCTGCTGGTGATGACCGGAATCATCATGGCGGTCGGGATCTTCCTGCCGATGGGGCCGCTGGCCAACTACTTCAAACTGCAGGCGCTGCCGTCGCTGTACTTCGTGTTCCTGCCGATGATCCTGCTGGCGTACATGGCGCTGACCCAGGCGGTGAAAGGCTTCTACATCCGCCGGTTCGGCTGGCAATAACAGCAGGACAACGCTGTTCCCTCTGTAGGAGTGAGCCTGCTCGCGATGGCAATCCGTCAGTCAAAATTTCAACGACTGACACACCGCTATCGCGAGCAGGCTCACTCCTACAGGGGATTCGGATGTTTTCAAGGACAAGACTATGCAAGCCATCAACAACCTCAACCTCGATTCACTGCTCGACACGCTGGTCAGCCTCAGCGCAGCGTTCATCCTCGGTGGCCTGATCGGTTTCGAGCGCCAGTACCGGCAGCGCACCGCCGGCCTGCGCACCAACGTGCTGGTGGCGGTCGGCGCGGCGATTTTTGTCGACATGGCCAACCGTCTCGGCGGCGCTGAAGGCGCGGTGCGGGTGGTCGCCTACGTGGTTTCCGGCATCGGCTTTCTCGGCGCCGGGGTGATCATGCGCGAAGAAGGCAACGTGCGCGGCCTCAACACCGCCGCGACCCTGTGGACGTCAGCTGCCGTTGGCGCCTGCGCCGGTGCCGACCTGCTGGCCGAAGCGCTGCTCGGCACGCTGTTCATCCTCGCCGCCAACACGTTGCTGCGGCCGATCGTCAACAACATCAACCGCCAGCCACTGGACGTGGTCTCGGCCGAAGTCACCAACATCGTTTACGTGATCGCCCGGCGCTCGCAGCAGAAAGCCGTGTTCGCCCTGCTCGAAGCCGAGCTGGAACGCAGCAACTACCCGGCCAGCGACGTCGATGTACACGCCTTCGGTGCCGACGAAATCGAGATCGAAGCCACGTTGGCGACGACTTCGGTCGACGGCGATGAACTTGATGCCCTGGTGGCACGCATCTCGACTTCAGCGTTGGTGGTGCAGGCGTTCTGGAGTCCGAGTACCACCGAATAAGGCCACAACGTTGGGCAGCCATTCGGCATGGCTCATGGGTGCGGATGAATGACCGGTTTTTTAGGAAAAGTCCTACAGAACTGCTCCTGAGGCTTGCGTAGTCTTGGCGCACCCATCCACCTCACGAGATCGAGCATGATCAATAAAGCCCTGCGTATCCTGATTGCCGATTCGCAGCATTTTCACCGGATGAAAATCGAGCGCCTGTTCAATGGCCTCGAATACTTCCGGGTTGCTCCGGTACAGAGTCTGTTTGAGCTGCTGACCCTGGTGGACTATGGCTGTGCACCGTTCGACGTCGTGGTCATCAACGCCGAGCTGGCGGCCGGATCGCTGGACCTGCCGGGGTTTTTCCTCAACAACCCGCAGGTGCGCCACGCCCTGATCTATAACGAGCCCTCGGCACCTGCGCTGACACCCGCAGGCTTCGCTCAGGAAAACCTGCAGATCAGCCATGTCGGCCTGCCCAATGCGGCCGCGATCAAGCACCTGATGGCGCGGGTCGACGTTGCCCCAGTATGTGCTGCCAATGCCTGGAACCCGGCGCCAGCCTTGCAACGCCGGGCTTGAGCACGAATTCCACTTTTGCGCAACTGTCAGATCTGACAGGTAGATACGACTGGCTTCCCGTGTAACAGTTCTTGCGCAGCCACCCCGGCCGGAACAGCCGATACCGGTGGCGCCATCGTCTTGTTTTTGCCCTGGGAGCGGTCATGAAGTCAGCGCTGATCGTCGATGATCATCCGGTGGTGCGGGCTGCCGTGAAACTTGTGCTCGAAGCCGAAAGGTTCAGGGTGATTCATGAAGCGTCGAGCGCCAGCGAAGCCCTCGAGCTTAGCCGTGAGCAAAAACCGGAACTGGTGATACTCGATCTCAAGTTGCCGGGGGTGGGTGGACTGGAAGCGCTGGAGCGGCTGAAGGCCAACGACCCCGAATGCAAGGTTCTGATCTTTACTTCCCAGGATCCGCTCTACTATCAGGACCGCTGTATGCGCGGCGGTGCGATGGGCTACGTAGCCAAAACCAACCAGTTGCTGCAACTGCACAAGGCAATCCAGGCACTGATGTCTGGCTATTCCTATTTTGCTGCGCTGCCTGAAAAAGCGCATTCGTCGAGCCCGTTGCACCGCAGCGAAACCCAACTGATCGACCAGCTCTCCAATCGTGAACTGAGCATTCTCGAGCAACTGGCGATGGGCAAACTCAACAAGGCGATCGCCGAAACCATGCACCTGAGTCATAAAACCGTCAGCACTTACAAAACCCGCTTGATGAAAAAGCTCGGTATCAATTCAACTGTGCACTTGCGCGATTTCGCCAAGCGCAACCATCTGATCTGAGTGCTCGGTTGAATCCGCGACGCTGGTGCTGGTTGCTGTGGTTGAGCTTCACGGCCACCTGCTGGGCCAGTGAGTCGCCGCAGCCTCTGGAGTTATTGAGCCAGGCCGCACTGGAGAACATTCAGGTTCCGCTCGACCCACAGGATCAACAGTGGCTACGCCGCCATCCGACGTTGCGCATCGGGATTTCCGGGCCCGATTATCCACCGTTCGAGATCACGCGAAATCGGCAGGAGCTGGAAGGCCTCACCGCCGACTATGCCGAGCTGCTGGCGCAACTGCTCGGGGTGCGGATCGAGGTGCAACGCTACGCCAACCGCGACGCGGTGATGAGCGCACTCAAGCGCGGCGAACTCGATCTGCTGGGCACCTCGAACAATTTCGAGCTGGCCGACCCGGATTTCATCCTGTCGCGCCCTTATGCCGAAGACCAACCGATGCTGGTGACCCGGCTCGACGACACGTTGCCGGCCGACCTGGCAGGCAAACGCATCGCCATGGTCGAGGACTATCTGCCGCTGGCCAGTGTGCAGTCGTTATATCCCGAGGCGAACGTGCAGCGTTACTCCTCGGCAATGGATGCGCTGGGTGCGGTGGCATTCGGAGTCGATGACGGCTATCTCGGCGACCTGATCAGCGCCAACTACCTGATCAACACCAATTACCGCAATGACCTGCAACTGGCCGGGCCATCGGGCCTGGATGCCAATCCCTTCGGTTTCGCCCTGCTGCGCAGTGAGGTGCGCCTCAAACGCATCATCGACAAGGCGCTGGCGGCCATTCCCATGGAGCGCCGACAGCTTATCGAGCAGCGCTGGAGTGCGGGGGGCGCGCACATGGCCGCGCAGTCACGGGTACGCCTCAGTGTCAGCGAGCAGCAGTGGCTGGAGCAACATCCTCGGGTGCGGGTCGGGGTGATCGAGGATTTCGCCCCGCTGACATTTTTTGATGCCGACGGGCGATTCAACGGGTTATCGGCGCAATTGCTCAACTTGATCAGTCAGCGCAGCGGGCTGCAATTCGAGGTGATCCGTGGGCGTTCGCTGGACCGCCAGATCGTGCAGCTCAAGGCCGGTGAACTCGACGTGTTGCCGGTGGTGACCCCGAGCAGCGAACGGGAAACCGAGCTGCAATTCACCCGTGCCTATCTGAACAATCCGTTTGTGCTGGTCAGCGCGACGACGGCCGGCAGCCCGCGCAGCCTCGCCGATCTGCCGGGCAAACGGCTGGCGATTTATCGCGGTCATCCATTGCGCGACTTTATTCTGCAGCAGGTGCCCGGGATCCGTCTGGTGGAGGTGCGCAGCCCGGCCGAGGGCATGGAGCAGATCGCCAAAGGCCAGGCCGACGTGACCGTCAGCTCGCTGCTGGTGGCGCGGTTTCTGATTGCCCGTCATTACCGCGAGCGCCTGCGCATCACCAATACCATCGGCGATCAGCCGGCACGTATTGCCCTGGCCACCGCAGCGCAGGATACGGCGCTGCACACGATTCTGAACAAGGCGCTGCTGAGCATCGCGCCACAACAGATGGACGAACTGGTCGAGCGCTGGAGCCATGACGTGGTCGTGGAAGAGAGCTATTGGCAGCGTCATCGCCGCGAAATCCTGCTGGCGTTTGCCGCTGCGGCAGGGTTGCTGTTGCTGGCCTTGGCCTGGATCGGTTTTCAGCGCTCGCAACTGCGCCAGCGTCAGCAGTGGCTGCAGCAGTTGCAGCAAGCCAAGGATGCCGCCGACGACGCCAATCGGGCCAAGACTACGTTTCTGGCGACCATGAGCCATGAAATCCGCACGCCCATGAATGCCCTGATCGGCATGCTCGAAATGGCCCTCAAACGTGCCGAGGAGGGCGTCATCGACAAGCTGGCAATCGAGGTCGCGTCCGCTGCCGGCCAGCAATTACTGGCGTTGATCGGTGACATTCTCGATATCGCACGCATCGAGTCCGGGCATTTGTCCCTCGCGCCGGAGCGGGCCAATCTGCGTGAACAAGTGATCGCGGTGTGCCGCGTATTCGAGGGGTTGGCGCGGGAGAAACGCCTGCTGTGGCAGGTCGAACTGGATGCGCACAGTGACGTTGAGGTTCTGCTCGACCCGACACGCTTCAAGCAAGTGCTGTCAAACCTGTTGAGCAACGCGATCAAGTTCACCGAGCACGGGCAGGTCAGTCTGCAACTGGCGGTGACCAGGGCGGCGCTTGGCCAGTTGGCCGTGAAACTAGCGATTGCAGACAGCGGAATTGGCATCAGTGCCGATGACCGCAAACGCCTGTTCAGTCCGTTCGTCCAGGCCGCTAATCAAGGCCAGTCAGCGCGTAGCGGTTCGGGGCTGGGCCTGGTGATCAGCCGTAACCTCTGCGAAATGATGGGTGGCACTCTGCGCCTGAACAGCGAGCCGGGGCATGGAACGCGGGTTGAGGTAAACCTGCAGCTGCCGCTGTTGACCGCGCTCGAACCCGAGACGGCAGGCCCGCAAGTGGCGGATACGCCAGCGCGTTCGCTGAGCGTGCTGGTGGTGGACGATCATCCGGTCAACCGCTTGCTCCTGTGCCGGCAACTGAGTGAACTGGGCCACGCTACGGTCGATGTCGAGGATGGTGAGCTGGGCTTGCAGCGCTGGCGAACACAGGCTTTCGATGTGCTGATCACCGATTGCAACATGCCCCGGCGCA
Source organism: Pseudomonas sp. JQ36 (assembly GCF_053851495.1). Lineage (NCBI taxonomy): Bacteria > Pseudomonadati > Pseudomonadota > Gammaproteobacteria > Pseudomonadales > Pseudomonadaceae > Pseudomonas > Pseudomonas sp. JQ36. Next base: position 839,856 of record NZ_CM132642.1, read on the forward strand.
ACGGTTACGAACTCGCTCGGACACTTCGTGAAGAAGAGGCGGCGAGCGGTCGGGCACGCTGCGTGATCCTCGGCTTTACCGCCAACGCGCAGGTCGAGGAGAAAATCCGTTGTCTTGAGGCCGGCATGGACGATTGTCTGTTCAAGCCAATTCGCTTGCACGATCTGCAACAGGCATTGAAGACGGTCAGCCGCGGCGACAGAGATCACCTCTCGAACCCGACACCGCCGCTGCCCGAGATCGACCTGAGCGCGCTTGAGCAGATGGCCGGGGACAATCCTGCAGTGATGCAACGCCTGCGCGAACAAGTGCTGCGCAGTTTGCAAGAGGATCTGCAACGGCTGGACGCTGCGCGCCAGCCACAGGATCTGAGCGAATTAACCACCCTGGCGCACCACATCAAGGGCGGTGCGCAAATGGTCGGTGCCGCGCGGGTGGCGGCGGCGTGCGCGGAGCTCGAACAGGCGTGTCGCGACGCCGAAACCCTGGCGGTCCACCGCTCGGCGGATGCGCTGCGCACGGCCATGCTCGGCCTCGCGCAGCGGCTTCAGGACTGAGCGATCAATCCCACTGCGGCGCAATGCCTTTCGGGCTGGTCAGGCGCTGGCCGCGCTCCAGACCGGCGATCAGCGCCATGTCGGACTCGCTCAGGGTCAGCGCGGTGGCGCCGAGGTTGCTTTGCAGGTTGGCGCGTTTGGTCGACGATGGAATCACCGCGTACCCCGACTGCATCGCCCAGGCCAGCGTGACCTGCGCCGGGGTCGCTTGCAGGCGTTCCGCGATCTGCTGGATCACCGGATCCTTCAGCACTTCGCCATAGGCGAGGGTCATGTAGGAAGTGATCTGGATGCCCTGGCTGCGGGCGAACTCGATCACTTTGCGGTTTTGCAGGTACGGGTGCAGTTCGATCTGGTTGGTGGCGATGTTGTCTGCGCCAACCGCTGCGATGGCCTGTTGCATCAGCTCGATGGTGAAGTTGGACACGCCGATCTGCCGGGTCAGGCCCAGACGTTTGGCTTCGAGCAGCGCGCCCATGAATTCGGCGACCGGCACCTGATCTTCCGGCGACGGCCAGTGGATCAGCGTCAGGTCGAGGTAGTCGGTCTGCAGCTTCTGCAGGCTTTCCTTGAGGCTGTCGATGAGACGATCCTTGGCGAAGTTGGCGACCCAGATCTTGCTGGTGATGAACAGCTCTTCACGAGCAATGCCGCTGGCGGCGATGGCCTGGCCAACCTCGGCTTCGTTTTCGTAGATCTGTGCGGTGTCGATGGCGCGGTAACCGAGTTCAAGGCCGGTGCGCACCGAATCGATGACCACCTGACCTTGCAGGCGAAACGTACCCAGACCAAAAGCGGGAACAGACATTGATGACTCCAGGGTTGCAGTGGGAATGGGCAGGAGTATCCGCGTCTGTGTCCTTGAGAAAAACCGCTGGTGGGGCAAAGCACTGTTGAGCAGAAGTCATGAATCTTTCCCGATAGTTGTGTTGTCCGGACTGGCACCTTCGCGAGCAAGCCCGCTCCCACAAGGGATCGAGATTCAAAAGTGGGACTGTTCTAAATATGGAACACTAAAGCCGGTTTTTGCCGGCTAGTCCTCCAGCCGTCATGGATTTAAGCTCAATCCATTGCGTCACCCACCTTTTGGAGGCAACCATGAAAAACATCATCGGTATCTACACCAGCCCTCGCGGCCATTGGGTCGGCGATGGCTTCCCGGTTCGCACCCTGTTTTCCTACGACAACCTGGGCAAACACATCAGCCCGTTTCTGCTGCTCGATCACGCAGGACCTGCCGAATTCACTCCGACCACCGAGCGCCGTGGCGTCGGCCAGCACCCGCACCGTGGTTTTGAAACGGTGACCATCGTCTACGACGGCGAAGTGCAGCACCGCGACTCCACCGGCAGCGGCGGCACCATCGGCCCCGGCGATGTGCAGTGGATGACCGCCGCGTCCGGGATCCTTCACGAGGAGTTCCACTCGGATGATTTCGCCAGAACCGGCGGCAAGCTGGAAATGGTGCAGCTGTGGGTCAACCTGCCGGCCAAGGACAAAATGGCTGCGCCCGGCTACCAGACCATTCTCGACGGCGATATTCCGAATATCGCGCTGAAGGACGATGCCGGCCGGCTGCGGCTGATCGCTGGTGAGTTCGATGGGCATAAAGGCCCGTCGCACACTTTCACGCCGATCGACGTCTGGGATCTGCGGCTCAATGCCGGCAAGTTGCTGACGCTCGATCTGCACGAAGGGCGCAACACCGCGCTGGTGCTGTTGAAAGGTTCGGTGCAGATCAACGGTGTGGAAACTGCGGGTGTCGGGCAGTTGGTGCTGTTCGAGCGCGACGGTCGTCAGTTGACCCTTGAGGCCAGTGAAGATGCAGTGGTGCTGCTGCTCAGCGGCGAGCCGATTGACGAACCGATTGTCGGCCACGGCCCGTTCGTGATGAACACCGAGCAGGAGATTCATCAGGCATTCGCCGACTTCCAGTCCGGGCGTTTTGGCCAAATGCGCGGGTAAATTCTCACCCCTGTGGGAGCGGGCTTGCTCGCGAAGGCGGAGGGTCAGTCAATGCATGTTTGACTGACCCTCCGCCTTCGCGAGCAAGCCCGCTCCCACATTGGTTTCCGGATGTTTTTGCGCGGGCGTTGTTCCTCTGAAATCAATTACTCCTACACTTGCCCAATCTGTGCGATCTTCTCGCGATTGGGCCCTGTCGGAGTGCGTTGATGTTGTCTTTTTTGACCGAACATCCGTTGTTTTGCGCGTTGATCCTGATCCTCCTCGATCTGGGTCTGTGGCGCCTGATCAGCTCCCGTGGCAGCGAGTGGAAGCTGCTGGTGCGGGTGCTGATTTTCACCCTGTTCAGTGCGGTATTGTTCAACGAAGGCCTCAACCCGATGGAGCCGGCGCCGTGGGCTGACAACGTGCCGCTGCATCTGGCGGCGACGGGGTTGCAGATCGGCTGGTGGCTGTTCGGCGCGCGTACCCTGACCGTGCTGATCGGCGCGGTGATGATGCAGCGCGTCGGGCACACCGGACGACTGTTGCAGGATCTGCTCGGTGCGGTGATTTTCCTGATCGCGATTATCGCGGCCCTGGCTTACGTGCTGGATCTGCCGGTCAAAGGTGTGCTGGCGACGTCCGGCGCCTTGGCGATCATCGTCGGTCTGGCGTTGCAGAGTACTCTGAGCGACGTGTTCTCCGGGATCGTGCTCAACACCACCAAGCCGTATCAGATCGATGACTGGATCTCGATCGATGGCACCGAAGGCCGGGTCATCGACATCGACTGGCGCGCCACGCGTCTGCAGACCAGTCAGGGCAGCATGGCGGTGATTCCCAACTCGCTGGCGGCCAAGGCCAAGATCATCAACTTCAGCCGACCGAGCAACATGTTCGGCCTGGCTGTCAGTGTGCAGGTCAGCCCGCATGCGCGACCGACCACCGTGATCGATGCATTGGAGCGGGCGATGCAGGGCTGCCGCCCGCTGCTGGACAATCCTTCGCCAAGCGTCGCGCTCAAGAGCTCCAGCAGCGCTGGCGCGGAATATGAGATCAGCGGTTTTGTCTCGTCGATGGATCAGAAACGCTCGGTGCGCAATCAGCTGTTCGATCTGGCTTACCGGCACTTGCAGGCGTCCGGGGTAAATCTGTTGTCGAGCGTGGAGCCGAATGCGCCAAGCGGCCTGTCGCGGCCACGGGCGCTGCTCGACAGTTCGCCGATTTTCTCCACCCTGCGCCAGGAAGAGAAAGACACCTTCAGCCAGAACATGACCCTGCAAACCTTCCGCGCCGGGGAAACGATCCTGGAGGCCGGGGAGGTCAGCGATCATTTGTTCATCATCGAATCGGGCGTGGTCAGCGTGACCTTGACCCGCCATGGCAGCCCGTTTGAATCCGGGCGCATGGGGCCGGGGGAGGTGATCGGCGAGGCCGGGATCCTCTCCGATTCGTCGGTGCCGGCGACCTTCGTGGCGAAAACCTTCTGCGCGTTGTATCGCATCGAGAAGACCTACCTGAAGCCGTGTCTGGATGCCCGCCACGACATCAACGAGGCGATGAAAGCCTTGCTCGATTATCGCCTGCACAAGGCTCAGACCCTGACCCAGGACGTGCCGCCCGTGGTGGCGAAATCCGGGTTTCTGCAGTGGTTGCGCAATCGCGTGTGATGCGGTGGTCTACTCGTCTTCCGGGAGATTGGCTATTTGTGCGGAGCGGGGGTGGGACTACCTTAGTCACACATTCACTGGCCCCGGAAACTCACCATGCAAACTCGTACCGATTTCTACACCGCTTCCCCTGACGCCCTGAAAGCGATGATGGCCCTGGAAACCGCGGTCTCGAAACTGCCGCTGGAAAAGACCCTGGTTGAACTGGTCAAGCTGCGCGCTTCGCAGATCAACGGCTGCGCCTTCTGCATCGACATGCACACCGCTGACGCGATCAAGGGCGGCGAAACCCCGCGCCGGCTGTTCGCCCTCACCGCGTGGCGTGAAGCGCCATTCTTCACCGAGCGCGAACGTGCTGCACTGCTGTGGACCGAGTCGCTGACCCAACTGAGCCTGACCCACGCCCCGGACGAAGACTACGACATCGTCGCGGCGCAATTCACGCCCAAGGAAATGGTCGACCTGAGCGTGGCGATCAACACCATCAACAGCTGGAACCGTCTGGCGGTGGGCTTCCGCAAAATCCCGCAGCTCTAAGCCCCAGACACAATCTTTTGTAGGAGTGAGCCTGCTCGCGATAGCGATTATCCGTTCAACATTAATGTTGAATGAACTGGCGCCATCGCGAGCAGGCTCACTCCTACAGGGGGCATGCATTGCAGATCTGGATCAATGCCCATCCGCACTCGGCGCGGCCGGTGGTTGTACCTTGCGCATCAAGGGCACCATCGCCGTGGCGATGATGAAGCACAGCATGATCATCAAAAAGGTGTCGCCGTAGGTCTGGGTCTGCGCCTCGCGGTAGGTCAGTAGCCATAGCTGACGCAGGCCGGCGGTGACGCCGACGTCACCGCTCTGACCCAGCGTCGCCAGGTTGCCACCGACCTGCGCCAGCCACTGATTCATCGCCTCGTTGCTGCTGTTCAAATGCTCGGCCAAGCGGGTGAAGTGCAAGTTGGTGCGGTCATTGAGAATGGTCGCGCACGCGGCAATACCGATCGCCCCGCCCAGATTGCGCATCAGGTTGAACAGCCCCGAAGCGTGCTTCAAGCGTGCCGGTGCCAAACCTCCCAATGTCAGTGTCACTGCCGGCGGCACCGCCAGTTGCTGGGCGATCCCGCGCAGCGCTTGCGGTAGCATCAACTCAGCGGAACCCCAGTCGTGGGTGATCGGACTGAACTCCCACATCGACACCGCAAACAAGCCCAGGCCGATCATCATGATCCAGCGCAGATCCATGCGATTGGCGAGAAAGGCATACAGCGGAATCGCCATGATCTGGAACACCCCGGTGGAAAAAACCGCCAGACCAATGTCCAGCGCGCTATAGCCACGCACCCGTCCAAGAAACAGCGGAGTCAGGTAAATCGTTGCGAACAGGCCGATCCCGGTGACAAAGGAAAAGAAACAACCCAAGGCAAAGTTGCGATCCTTGAGCGCGCGTAGATCGACGATCGGGTTGGCCACGTGCAAGGTGCGCCCGATAAAGGCCAGACCCGCCAGAGCGCTGATCCACGCCGTGGTCAGAATCGTTTGATCGCTGAACCAGTTCCAGCGCGGGCCTTCTTCGAGGGTGTATTCCAGGCAGCCGAGAAACAGCGCAAGAAACCCCATGCTCAGGTAGTCCGCACCCTTGAGCAGCGACAGCTCCGGCTGGTCGATCTTCACCAGCATCGGCACGGCCACGGCGACGAAAATCCCCGGCACCAGATTGATGTAGAACAGCCAGTGCCACGATGAAATGTCGGTGATCCAGCCGCCGATCACCGGCCCCAAGGTCGGCGCCAGCGACGCCACCGCACCGATGGTCGCGGCGGCGATTACCCGTTGTTTGCCGCTGAAGAAAAAGAACGCGGTGGTGAACACCAGCGGGATCATCGAACCGCCGAGAAAGCCTTGCAGCGCGCGAAAGGCGATCATGCTCTGGATGTTCCAGGCCACGCCGCAGAGCAGGCTGGCCAGAGTAAAACCGACCGCCGAGGCGCAGAACAGCCAGCGTGTGGAGAACACCCGCGACAGCCAGCCCGACAGCGGGATCACGATGATTTCGGCGATCAGGTAACTGGTCTGCACCCACGCGGTTTCGTCGGTGCCGGCCGAGAGTCCGCCGCCGATGTCACGCAGCGACGCCGAGACGATCTGGATGTCCAGCAGCGCGATGAACATGCCGATGCACATCGTGGCGAAGGCGAACACTTTGGTCGCGGTGGCCATGTCGGCGGCGTTGAACGGTTGCGCCGGGGCGGTGAGGGCGGTGCTCATGGCGCGACGGCCACGGCGCTGGTTTCGGCTTGTGCGCGGGTGTCGACTTCAGCGGTGACCGACAGCCCCGGCCGCAGATGCCCGAGTACGCCGTCGGCCGGATCGAGCAGGATGCGCACCGGCACCCGCTGGACGATTTTGGTGAAGTTGCCGGTGGCGTTCTCCGGCGGCAGCACGCTGAATTGCGAGCCGGTGGCCGGGGCGAGGCTGTCGAGGCGGCCGTGGAACTCCTGGCCGGAAAGCACGTCAGCACGGATGCTCACCCGTTGTCCGGGTTTCATCCGCGCCAGTTGGTCCTCCTTGAAATTCGCATCCACCCACAGACCGCTGGCCGGCACCACCGACAACTGTTGCGAACCGGCCTGGGCATAGGCGCCGACCCGCGCGCGGCGGTTGCCGATCACGCCGTCAACCGGCGCGCGCAGCTCGGTGTAGCCGAGATTCAACTGCGCCAGATCACGCTCGGCGCGGGCCTGTTGCAGGGCGGCGCGGGCCTGTTGTTTCTGAGTGTCGATCACCGCCAGTTGGCGCTGTGCGGCGAGCAGTTCGGCCTGGGCACGCGCACTCAGGGCCTGAGCGGTCTTGAAGGTGGCGTCGGCGCGCTGGGCACTTTTCACCGACACGGCATTGGTGCTGACCAGGCGTTTGTAGCGCGCATTGTCATCCCGCGAGCGGGCGGTTTCGGCACCGGCGGCATCGATGCCGGCGCGGGCCTGGCCGATCACTGCTTGCTGCAATTGCTCGGTAGCGTCGAGGTTAGCCAACAGCGCTTCTTCGGCGGCGACTGCGCCTTCGGCTTTGGCGAGGTTGGCGCGATAGTCGCGCGCGTCGAGGCGGATCAGCACGTCGCCGGCCTTCACCGACTGGTTGTCGCTGACCAGCACTTCTTCGATGTACCCGGCGACCTTCGGCCCGATCACCGTGACGTTGCCACCGATGTAGGCATCGTCGGTCTCTTCGAGAAAACGCCCGGTGCCCCACCAATGACTGGCGTACACGCCGACCACGATCAGCGCGATCAGGCCAGAGCCGGTCAGCAGCAGGCGCTTGCGCAGTGGCGGCTTGGCGGGGGAGACCGGGGCAGACAGGTCTGGCTCAAGGGTGGGCATGCTGGTCATTGCGTAATACCTGCGAAAACGGGCTGTTATTACGGCTGTAATATGACGTGAGTAATATTTTGTGGCAATTGAATTTTTGTGCCGGCCGTCAGTTGCTTGCCAGCACTCGGGGTTTGGAGCGGGTTAGATAAACGACAGCGTCGTTAATACGGGACAGGTCTTCGAGAACCCAATGAAAAGCCTCGGGGAAACCCTGATGGAGTGGCGTTGAACACAGCAAAATCAATTGTTTAAGAAATGTAAGCGCTGTAGGAAGCGTCTTGCATTTGTGTAGGAAGGCTCTGACTATCACCAGCATTGATGAAGTGGCATTACGCCATTTTATGATTGCAAGGATGTTGCGTGCCGTATTCGCTTCGCGTTGTTTCTCGTCGTCGTTCTACGCTTTGCCCGCTGTTGTCGGCCTTTGTGTTGAGTGTGTGTGCTTCCTCGATTCAAGCGGCTGACCCTGTTGCGCCGGGCCAGGAAGTGCTGCGCCAGCAGCAACAGCAACAGCGCGATCTGCAACAACTGCAAATGGAACAGCGCAAGCGCCAACTGGAGCGCGGTGCGTTCGGCCCGGCACCGGTCACCCCGGCGATCCCGCAAACCGTCACCCCCGATGAGCGCTGCTGGCCGCTAAGCGGCACGCGCATTGGCGGCGTCACGCTGATCGACAGCGCCAAGCTCAACGCCCGGATCAAACCGCTGCTGGCGCCGTGCATGGGCGTCGGTCAGATCAACCATCTGCTGGCGACCATCACCGCCGCCTACGTCGAGCAGGGCTACATCGCCAGCCGCCCGTACCTGTTGAGCGCGCCGGCGGCGGGGCAGTCGCTGGACATCATGATCGACGAGGGCTACATCGAGTCCATCGAACTGGCCGATCAGAGCCTGCCCGTTTCGCTGGGCGGCGCGTTCCCGCACATGCTCGGCCAGCCGCTGAACCTGCGCGATCTGGAGCAGGGCCTGGATCAGTTGAACCGCTTGCGCTCGATTGACCTGACCGCCGACATCGCCCCCGGCAGCCAGCCCGGCGCGTCGCGAATCATCCTGCGTTCGCGCACGGCCGGGCAGTCGCGCTGGGCGTTGGGCCTGGGCATGGACAACCTCGGCAGCGCCAGCACCGGGCGTGATCGCGATACCGTCAGCCTGAGCTTCGACAGCCCGTTGCAACTCAACGATCTGTTGAGCCTCAGTGCCAGCGACACGTCGAATCAGGGCGACCGCTACAGTCGCAACGCCAGCCTGTATTACGCGATTCCCTACGGCTACTGGACCTACAGCGCGTTCGCCAGCCACGCCGAATATCGCGCGCCGTTCAAACTGCCCAGCGCGACCTTGTACAGCACCGGCATCACCGATCAACTGAGCCTGCGCGCCGACCGCGTGTTGTGGCGCGACCAGAGCCGCCAGCTCAGCGCCAACCTGCAACTGGCGCACAAAGACGTCGACAGCTATCTGGAAAATGTCCGTCTGGGCATTCAAAGCCCGACGCTGACCGTGGCCGAAGCCGGACTCAATCTGTTCTGGCTCGACCGTGCGGTGTGGAACCTCGACTTCACCTATTCGCAAGGCCTGCGCTGGCTGGGCGCCGATGACGACGCCAATCACGTGGTCAGCAACCTGCCCAAAGCGCAGTTTCGCAAGTACCGCGCCGGCCTCAGCCAGTGGCGCAACGGCCAGTTCGGCGCGCAAGCGTGGCAGTGGCAGAGTCAGCTCAATCTGCAATACAGCCCCGACCCGTTGCCGGCCATCGAACAACTGCTCGGCACCGACGATTCGGCGGTGCGCGGTTATCGGGTCAGCAGCGCATCCGGTGCCAGCGGCGCGATCTGGCGCAACACCTTGCGTCTGCCGCTGCGCAGCGATTGGCCGCTGCAGATCACCCCGCGCGTGGGCTTGGACAACGGCTGGCTCAAGGCCGATCACGGTGCTCAGGGCCAACGCCTGAGCGGTGCCAGCGTCGGGCTGAATCTGGGCTGGAAGAATCTGCAAGTGGACGTCGATTACCAACGCGCCCTCAACACCCCTAAAGGTTTGCAGCACGAGCCAGAGACCTGGCTGATGCGCGTGGGGTTGCAGATATGAGCACCACCGAAACCTATCAAGCAGTGAACAAACAGCCGTCGGATCTGAGCGTGACAGCCACGGCCAAGACCAAATCGCGCGCCGTGATGCCGTACTTACATGGAGACGTTTTTATGCCAGCACACACCTTTGCATTCCATCTTTCTCCTCGGGGCAAATTGCGCTGGGCGATCGCCAGCCTGTTCTTCGCCGTGCACCTGCCCAGCGCCATCGCCGGCGGTGTGGTGGTCGCTCCCGGCCCCGGCGGCACCGCGCAATTGCAGACCCAGGGCGGCGTGCCCATCGTCAACATCGTCGCGCCCAACGGTGCGGGCCTGTCGCACAACCAGTTCCTCGACTACAACGTCGACCGTCAGGGGCTGGTGCTGAACAACGCCTTGCAGGCCGGGCAGTCGCAGCTCGCCGGGCAACTGGCGGCCAACCCGCAATTGCAGGGGCAGGCGGCGAGCGTGATCCTCAACGAGGTGATCAGCCGCAACCCTTCGGCCATCAACGGCGCCCAGGAAATCTTCGGCCGCGCGGCCGATTATGTGCTGGCCAACCCCAACGGCATCTCGGTGAACGGCGGCAGTTTCATCAACACGCCTAACGCCAGTCTGCTGGTCGGTCGTCCGGAGTTGAACGACGGCAAACTGCAAGCCTTGAACACCCGCGACGCCAGCGGTCAGTTGCAGATTCAGAGTGGCGGCCTGCGTAACGCCGAGGGTTCGGTCAACCTGATCGCCCCGCGTATCGACAGCCAGGGCCGCATCGACGTCCGCGATCAACTGAACCTCACGGTCGGACGCAATCAGGTCGATTACGCCAGCGGGCAGGTCAAAGCTGTGGATCCGGCTGGCAGCACTAAAGATCAACGCATCGACGCCAGCCTGTTCGGCGCGATGCAGGCCGGGCGCATCAACATCGTCAGCACCGCCGAAGGCGCGGGCGTGCGTGTGGGGGCGGTGCAAGTGGCCGGACGTGACGGCGTGCAGATTCGTTCCGCCGGCGACCTCAGCGTCAGCGGTGAAGCCATCCCCAACAGCCTCGAAGTGACCCGTGCCGGCATTCGCAGCAGTCAGGGTGATGTCGGCCTGCACAGCGGCAACGATCTGACGCTGGCCGCCACAGATGTCAGTGCTCGCGACGTCAACGTCAATGCCAAGCGCAACCTGACCCTGAGCAGCGTCGAAAGCCGCAAGCTCCAGGAGCAGCGTGAAAACTGGAGCAACAGCACCATCGGCATCACCTGGGAAACCTACGACCGCACCCAGACCGACAGTGACACTCGCCAGCACGGCAGCCAGATCGTCGCCAGCCGCGACGTCAAGCTGAATTCCGGCAAAGACACCGAACTCAAAGCCGCCAAGGTTGAAGCGGCGAAAAATCTCGATGTGCAGAGTGGCGGCGATCTGCGCCTGAGCGCGGCCAGCGAAAGCCACACCCAGACCGATCAGGGCAACCATCGCAAGCATCTCTGGAAGGCTGACTGGAACAACAGCAGCGAAGAACAGCGCAGCATCGGCAGTCAGTTGAAGGGCGGCAATATCGCGCTGCAAACCGCCGCGTTGCTGCGTTCCGAAGGTGCTGAACTGAACAGCGCCGGCGATGTGAAACTGGCGGGCAAGCAAGTTGACGTCACCACCGCCACGCGCACCAGTCGCAGCAACAACAACAGTTACTCCGGCGATCTGGTGGGCGGCGGTTTCTTCGGCAAGACCGGTGACGCTGACAAGGGTCAGACCCGGCATCAGGGCAGCAAAATCAATGCGGCGGGCAAACTGATCGTCAAGGCTGACGACGTGCGCATCAGCGGCAGCGAGGTCCGTGGCGGCACCGAGGCCAGCGTGATCAGCGATCAGGGTTCGCTGGTGATCGACGGTGTGCAGGACACTTCGCACAGCAACAACCACGACAAGGACAGCAAGTTCTTCGGTATCAGCAAGGATGAGTCGCGGCAGAACGCCAAAGACAGCACCACGCTGCGCAGCGAGCTGGTGTCCGACAGCAACCTCAAGCTCAAAAGTGCAAAGGACATCGAAGTCGCCGGCTCCACGGTCAAGGCCGGTGGTGCGCTGACGGCGGACGCTGCCGGTGATGTGAACGTGCATTCCACGCAGAACACTCACGACAGCAGCTCGACCACTGAGACCCGTGGCTTCGAAGCCTACGCCAAAGAGCAAACGCCGGAGCAATACCGCGCCGGGGTGCACTACGAAGACAAGCAGCAAACCGTCACCCGTAACGACGTCAACCAGCAAGGCTCGAGCCTCAGCGGTGGCAGCGTGCAAGTGAAGGCCGGCGGCGATCTGACGATCAAGGGCGGTGAAGTCAAATCCACTGCTGGCGACACTACGCTGAGCGGCAAGAATGTGTCGTTGCTGGCCGAACAGGACAGCCACAAAACTTCGACCGACACCTCCAGCACCGGCGGTGGTTTCTACTACACCGGTGGCCTCGACCGCGCTGGCAGTGGCGTCGACTTTGCCCACAGCACCACGCAAGACAGCAGCAGCAAAACCACCGCGCAAACCACCAATGTGCAAAGCAGCGGCAGCCTGAACATCAATGCCGACAAACTGCTGACCGAAGGCGCGCAGGTCAAGGCTGGCAACGGTTTGAACGTCGCGGCCAACGAGATCGACAACCGCGCCGCGAGCAACACCGAAAGCAGCACTCACAACCAGAGCAACTGGTCGGCGGATATCGGCGCCAACGTCGAATACAAGGACATCGCCCGCCCGATTGCCGGTGCAGTCAAGGATGTGCTCAACGGCAAGGTGCCGGACAAGGAAGCCCTGAGCAATCTTGGCCAGCCGAACGTCGGCCTCGACGTGGCGATCGGTCACGGCAGCGCCGACAAGACCGAGCACAACAGCAACGCCGTAGTCAGCCGTTTCGACGGTGGCAGTGTCGAGGTGAAAACTGCCGGCACCCTGCACGACCAGGGCACCCAGTACAGCGCGAGCAACGGCAAGGTCAACATCAGCGCCGACAAACTGGTCGCCGATGCCGCGAGCAACACCCACAGCAGCACCGATAACTCAGTGGACGCCAAGGTCGACGTGCGGGTCTACACCAAGACCGGCGAAGACGTGAACGTCGCCGGCAGCGGTGCCGGTGGCAACAGCTATAGCAGCAAGGACAGCAGCACCGCAGTGGTCGGCGGTTTTGCCGGCAGTCAGGGCGTGAACATCAAAGTGGGCGGTGACGCGCAGTTCGCCGGCAGCCGTTTCGACGGCGGCCAGGGCGGTGTGAGCATCAAGACCGGCGGCGATCTGGCGCTGAATCAGGCCACTGACCGCCAGAGCAGCAGCGACTCCAGCCTGCGCGGCAACGGCTCGCTGACGGTCGGTACCTTGCCGGGCACCGACGGCACCAACGTCGACCTCGGCGCCGGGTTCCAGCTCGATCACACCGGCAAGCAGACCACTGACACTCAGGCCCATGTGGCGAGCATCAGCGGCAACGGTCCGGTGCAACTGAGCAGCGGCGGCAATCAGGTTCAGCAAGGCACGAAGATCGACAGCGTCGGCGCTATCGATCTGCACGCTGATGGCAAGCTTGATCTGCAAGCGGCCGTTGATACGCACACCGCGACTGGCAGCAATCTCGGCGGCGGTTTGAAGGGCGGCGGCAGCAAATCCAGCAGCGAGAAGAGTCGTGATCAGGGCGGTAACCTGAGCGGCAACTTCAACATCGGCCGGATCAACGAAAGCTCGCAGACGTTGACCGGTGGCCAGCTCAACAGCCAGAGCGGGGTCGCGCTGAGCGGTGACGCGGTGCACCTGCAAGGCACGCAAGTCAGTGCGCCGAACGTGAGCATCGATACGCAGAAGGGCGGTTTGATTCAGGAGTCGGCGCAGTCCACCGAGAGCCGCAACAACTGGAACGTTGCACTGAATGCCGGCGGCAATCTGAGCAGCAAGACCCCGACCGCAGCCGATGAAAAGGCCAGCAGTGACCACGGCTTCAACGCCGGGGCCAAGGTCGGCGTCGATTACCTGCAAGGCACCACCCGGCAGAACAGCCAGATCAAGGCTGACAGCGTGGTACTCAATAGCGCAGGCGATGCGCAACTGTCGGGCGCGCGGATCGATGCGAAAACGGCCAGCGGCAAGGTTGCCGGTGATCTGACCGTCGAAAGCCGTCAGGACTCGAAGACGCAAGCCAAGGTCGATGTCGATCTGGGCCTGACCGCGAAGAAGAACCCACCAAGCGACAAGGAAAAACTCGCCGGCACCGACTACAAACCGACGCTGAAAGCGCAGGGTGAATACGCGCATAAAGACAGCGTGGCGCAGGCGTCCGCCATCAGTGGCAATCAGGGTGTGAAGTTGAACGTTGGTGGTGGCACGCAGCTGACCGGCGCGCGGATCTCGGCGACTGAGGGCAAAGTGGATCTGGGGGCTTCGAAAGTCGGTAGCAGCGATCTGGTCAACCGTGAATACGGAGTGAAAGCCGGACTGGATCTGCCGCAGAAAACCGAGGAGAACGCACCCAAGGTGTCGTTCGATAACGGCAATCTGAAAGTCGGTCCGGTGACCCTGAGCGGCAATCTGGACAGCCAGACCCTACAGGCCGGGATCGACGAAAAAGGCTGAGCAGCACCGCTGTAAAAACTGTGGGAGCGGGCTTGCTCGCGAAGGCGGTGGTTCAGTCGATAAATTAGCTGACTGAATTGACGCTTTCGCGAGCAAGCCCGCTCCCACATTGGTTTTCTGTCTCGACCCGATCTGGCGGTCAGCTCGAAGCCTTCGCCTTACCCGCATTCATCAGCACGACCACCGCCAGCAGCGCCGACAGGATCGAACCCAGCAATACGCCGACCTTCACCGAATCGACCAGATGCGGCGCGCCCGGGAAGGCCAGTGCGCCGATGAACAGGCTCATGGTGAAGCCGATCCCGCAGAGCAGGGCGACGCCGTACAGTTGCAGCCAGCTCGCGCCTTGCGGCAGTTGCGCCAGGCCGCTGCGAATCGCCAGAGCGCCGAGGCCGAGGATGCCGATCTGCTTGCCGAACAACAACCCCAGCGCCACGCCCAGTGGCACCGGCTCAAGCAGGTTGCTCGGGGAAATGCCAGTCAGCGACACCCCTGCGTTGGCAAAGCCGAAAATCGGCACCACGGCGAACGCTACCCACGGATGCATTTTTTCTTCGAGGTACAGCAGTGGCGAGTTGTGCTCGTCTTCCGGGTTACCCAGCGGAATGCACAGGGCCAGAATCACCCCGGCGAGGGTCGCGTGAATCCCCGATTGCAGCATGAAGAACCACAGCAGGGCGCCGGCGAACAGGTACGGCCACAGCTTTCTGACGCCGCAGCGGTTGAGGATCACCAGCAATGCGATCACCGCCAACGAGGCCAGCAGCATGCTTAACGACAGGCCGCTGGTGTAGAAAATCGCGATGATCACCACTGCGCCCAGATCATCAAGGATGGCCAGCGCAGAGAGGAAGATTTTCAGCGACACGGGCACCCGTTTGCCCAGCAACGACAGCACGCCCAAAGCGAAAGCAATGTCGGTGGCCGCGGGGATCGCCCAACCGCTCAGGGTCTGTGGATTGCCCCAGTTGATCGCAACGTAGATCAAGGCCGGGACCAGCATCCCGCCCAGCGCGGCGAAGCCCGGCAGCGCGCGCTGACCCCAGGTCGACAATTGACCGGCGAGCATTTCGCGCTTGATCTCCAGGCCCACCAGCATGAAGAAGATCGCCATCAGGCCATCATTCACCCAATGCTCGATCGACAGACCGGCGATCTTGATGTGCAAGGTCGAGAAATACGTGGCCGCCCAAGGCGAGTTGGCGACCAGCAGCGCGGCCAGGGCAGCGGCCATCAGAATCAGGCCACCGGCGGACTCGGCGGCGAAGAATCGGGTGAGAAAGGCCAGGGCAGACGGCGACTGCTGACGGGCAGGGGCAGCATGCGGGCGTGACGGATCGTGGCTCATAGGCACGGCGACTCCGCGCGGCGGCCCGACCTGCGCTGAATTAAACCTGCCCTGCCGCGTTGTTGCGGTGGCACCCGGGCGGCATTTTACACAATAGGTGGGGGAAGGCGCGGTTTTACTGACGGTTGCCCTTGAATCGAGCGTTTCCAAGGAATGAATTGCCGGGCTTAATAGGAAGCATTACTATTCACGCCTCTTTCCCCCAGCACGCTGTCATGAACCCCATGCTGCCCCGCAGACCCGGCTTTTTCGAGCATTACGAAGAGTTGATCGGCACCTGGACCCGGCGCCTGCGCAATCGCGCGCAGGCCGAGGATCTGGCGCACGACACCTTTGTGCGGGTGCTTGAATCCGATTCGGCAGCGGTGCAGCAGCCACGGGCGTATCTGCACCAGACCGCACGCAATATTGCGGTCGACGGTTATCGGCGTGAGGACCGGCGGGAAGCCATGGAGTCGCAGGCGATCGATCACAGTGTGTCGTCCACCGGCGACCCGGAGCATTACATGCAGGCGATCCAGCTGGCCGACTCCATCGAACGGGCGCTGCAGGAACTGCCGCTCAACTGCCGGAAGATTTTCGTCTGGCAGAAGATCGAAGGCCTGACCCAGGCGGAAATCGCTGAACGCCTGGGGCTGTCGAGGAACATGGTCGAAAAGTATATGATCCGCACCCTGCGCCACTTGCGCGATCGCCTCGACGGCATGCAGTCATGAGCGGCCGCCGCTTTTCATCCTCAGCCCGACAGGACATTCCATGATGGATACCCGTGATTGCGCGTGCGGGCAAACAACGGTGCGCGATGAAGCGGCAAGCTGGTTTGTGCGTTTACAGGAACCGCTGATCAGCGCCGACGAACAGCAGCGCTTCGACGACTGGCTGAACCAGCATCCGCAACACCGTGACGAATTCCAGTTGCTGCAAGGCCTGTGGACAGCGGCCGATCTGCTGCCGGCGCCACGCCTCAAGGCCCTGGTCGAAGCCCCGCCAACTCGCCGCGAACGTCGCCCGCTGCTGCGCTATGCGGTGGCGGCCAGTGTGCTGGCGGTGGCGCTCGGCCTCGGTTTGTTCAGTGGTCTGAATCACCCGGACGGCTATAGCGCCGAGTTCGCGACGGCGTTGGGTGAGCGCAAACATGTGGCGCTGCCGGACGGATCGGTGATCGACCTGAACAGCCGCAGCCGTCTGCAGGTTCGTTTTGAGAAGGATCGGCGGCTGATCGAATTGAGCGAAGGCGAGGCGCTGTTCAGCGTTCAGCACGACACCGCGCGCCCGTTCGTGGTCGAGGCCGGCAGCGGCAAGGTCACGGTCACCGGTACCCGTTTCGACGTGCGCCGCGATGTCACGCAAACCCGGGTCGCGGTGGAGCAGGGCACGGTCAAGGTGCAGGGGCGCAGTGCGCCGGACGACCAATTCATCAACCTGACCGCAGGCCTTGGCACCCATGTCGATGCCGAGGGCAAAGTCGCTGCCGCCTACGCGGTCAACCCCGCCGAACTGACGGCGTGGCGCAGCGGCAAACTGGTGTTCAACAACGCCAGACTCGGCGAAGTGGCGGCGGAAGTTTCGCGTTATCGCGACAAGCCGCTGACGGTCAGCAATCCGGCCGTGGCCAGTCTGCGCCTGACCAGCGTGTTCAAATCCGACAATACCGACGCCTTGCTCAAGGCCCTGCCAGACATCCTGCCGGTGGCCGTTCGCACCTTGGCCGATGGCAGTCAGGAAATAATTTCAAAATAAAATTCAGGTTTTTTTCGAGTTCATCGTCTTCCTGTTCAACTGCAACTGGTTTGCATTAACAGACGCACACTCTTGCGCTCCACAGGACTACGTTCGACGTGAAAAACACCTCAGCCAACAACAAAAAATCCCCTTGGTTGCCGCTGGCCCTCGCGCTGGCGGTCAATGCGGCGATGCCGCTGGCCTATGCCGTCGAGGCCATTCACATCCGCGCCCAGCCGCTGGGTCAGGCCCTGAGCGAACTGGCCCAGCAAACCTCGCTGCAAGTGTTTTTCAGCCCGGATCTGGTCGCCGGCAAACAGGCGCCGGCGGTTGACGGCAATCTTTCCCCCGAGCAGGCGTTGCGCCAATTGCTTCAGGGCAGCGGCCTCGACTATCAGATCAACGAAGGCTCGGTGACTCTGGCGCCAGTCGCAACCGCCGCCAGCAATGGCCCGCTGGAACTGGGCGTGACCGACATCAAAGTGGTCGGCGACTGGCTCGGTGACGCCGACGCCGCCGTGGTGCAGAACCACCCGGGCGCACGCACGGTGATCCGTCGCGAAGCCATGGTCGAACAGGGCGCGATGAACGTCAGTGATGTGCTCAAGCGTGTGCCCGGCGTGCAGGTGCAGGACTCCAACGGCACCGGCGGCAGCGACATTGCGCTGAACGTCGGCGTGCGTGGCCTGACTTCGCGCCTGTCGCCACGCTCCACCGTGCTGATCGACGGCGTGCCGGCCGCGTTCGCACCGTACGGCCAGCCGCAACTGTCGATGGCGCCGATCTCCTCGGGCAACCTCGACAGCATCGACGTGGTACGCGGTGCCGGTTCCGTGCGTTACGGCCCGCAAAACGTCGGCGGGGTGATCAACTTCGTCACCCGCGCCATTCCGGAAAAAGCCACCGGGGAAATCGGCACTACCCTGGAAACCACCCGTTACGGCGGCTGGAAGCACATCGACACGGCGTTTCTCGGCGGCACCGCCGACAACGGCATGGGCGTGGCGCTGTTGTATTCCGGGGTCAACGGCAACGGTTATCGCGAGCGCAACAACGGCAACGACATCGACGACGTGCTGCTCAAGACCCACTGGGCGCCGACCGATCAGGACGACTTCAGCCTCAATTTCCATTACTACGATGCCAGCGCCGACATGCCCGGTGGCCTGACGCAGAAGCAGTACGACGACAAGCCGTACGACTCGGTGCGCGATTACGACAACTTCAGCGGTCGGCGCAAAGACGTGTCGTTCAAGTGGATTCGGCAGATCGACGAGCGCACTCAGGCAGAAATCCTCACCTACTACACCGACAGCTTTCGCGGCAGCACCATCGCCGCCCGCGATCAGAAAACCCTCAGCTCGTACCCGCGATCCTATTACACCCTCGGTGTCGAGCCGCGAGTGTCGCGCGTGTTTGACGTCGGCCCGACCACCCAGGAAGTCAGCATTGGTTATCGCTACCTGAAAGAGGCGATGCACGAGCAGTCGAGCCGTCTGGCGCTGGTCAACAATCAGCCGGTGGTCACGCCGACGTCCGACGGCCATGTGTTCCAGGACCGCACCGGCGGCACCGAGGCCAACTCGGTGTATGTCGACAACAAGATCGACGTCGGCAACTGGACCATCACCCCGGGCATTCGCTTCGAACACATCAGCACTGACTGGCATGACCGCGCCGTGCTCGACACCGCAGGCAAACGCGTGCCGGAGAAAAACCGCAGCATCGAAAGCAACGAACCGCTACCAGCGCTGAGCGTGATGTATCACCTGTCGGACGCGTGGAAACTGTTCGCCAACTACGAAACCTCGTTCGGCAGTCTGCAGTATTTCCAGCTCGGCCAGGGCGGCGCGGGTGACCAGACCGCCAACGGCCTGGAGCCGGAAAAGGCCAAGACCTACGAGATCGGTACGCGCTACAACAATGACGTGTGGGGCGGGGAAGTGACGCTGTTCTACATCGACTTCGATGACGAGCTGCAATACATCAGCAACGATGTCGGCTGGACCAACCTCGGCGCGACCAAGCATCAGGGCATCGAAGCCTCGGTGCACTACGACATGGCAGCGCTCGATCCGCGTCTCGACGGTCTGACCGCCAACGCCGGTTTCACCTACACCCGTGCGACTTACGAAGGTGAAATTCCGGGCTTCAAGGGGCGTGATCTGCCGTTCTATTCGCGGCAGGTGGCGACTGTTGGCTTGCGCTACGACGTCAATCGCTGGACCTACAACATCGACGGTTTCGCCCAATCGAAACAGCGCTCGCCGGGCACCGGGGTCAACGCCGATGGCAGCTTCAACGGCAACTACATCACCGAAGGCACGGCCGACGGGCAGTACGGCGACATCCCGGGTTACGTGACCTGGAACGTGCGCGGCGGGTATGACTTCGGGCCGCAGGTGTCGAACCTGAAGCTCGGCGCCGGGGTGAAAAACGTCTTCGACAAGCAGTACTTCACCCGGTCCAGCGACAACAATTCGGGGATGTATGTGGGCGCGCCGCGGACGTTCTTTGTGCAGGCCAGCGTCGGATTCTAATGACGCCTGACCCTGTGGCGAGGGAGCTTGCTCCCGCTGGACTGCGCAGCAGGCCCGATTTTTTTGGGTCGCTTCGCAACCCGGCGGGAGCAAGCTCCCTCGCCACAATGATGGTGTTCAGACCTTGAGGACTTTGCCGCCAATCGCCACCGCCACCAACAGCACCGCCATCAACCCGAACGCAAAACTCAAACTGCTGGCATGGGCGACAAAGCCGATCACCGCCGGCCCCGCCAGAATTCCTGCGTAACCCAGCGTGGTGATCGCCGGCACCGCGATGCTTTCCGGCATCACCGTCTGCTTGCCCACCGCCGTGTACAGCACCGGCACGATGTTCGAGCAGCCGGCGCCGACCAGCGCATAACCGAGCAGCGCCGCTTCCCAGCTCGGGGCGAAGGTCGCCAGAAACAGGCCTGCCGCTGCCAACAGCCCGCCGAACAGAATGATCCGCGTGGCCCCGACACTGCGCACGATCCGGTCGCCCAGCAAGCGTCCCGCCGTCATGGTCAGGGCAAACGCGGCGTAACCCAATCCTGCATACGCCGTGTCGATCCCGCGTTCCTGCGCGAGAAACACCGCGCTCCAGTCCAGCGCCGCGCCTTCGGTGAGGAACACGATGAAGCACATCCCGCCGATGAACAGCACGATGCCGTGGGGAATGGCGAATGCCGGGCCGGAACTTTCACTGCCGTACGGCAGCATGTGTGGCACCGCTTTGAACAGCGCGCCGATCAATACCGCCACCACCACCAGCATCGCCGCCAGCGGCGTCAGCCCGAGGCCGAGCAGGGCGCTGACACCGGCCGCGCCGACAATCCCGCCGAGGCTGAACAGGCCATGAAACCCCGACATCATATTCTTGCCGCTGGCCCGCTCGACGATCACCGCTTGCAGGTTGACGGTCGAATCCACCGTGCCCAACCCGGCGCCAAACATGAACAGCGTGGCGATCAGCGCCGGTATCGACGACACCGTCGCCAGCAACGGCAGTGCCGCGCAAATCAGCAGGGTACCGCCGGTGGCGACTTTGCGGCAGCCGAAGCGCGTGGCGAGAATCCCCGCCAGCGGCATCGCCAGAATTGAGCCGACCCCCAGGCACAGCAACAGCAGACCCAACGTACCCTCATCGAGTCCGGCCCGGGCCTTGGCGTACGGCACCAGCGGCGCCCACGCGGCAATGCCGAGGCCGGCGATGAAAAAAGCGATGCGCGTCGACATCTGTTGCAGGCGTCCGGGGACGAAGGTGTCTTGGGGATTGAGGCTGGTCATATCGGTCCTTGGCAAAAAACGTCGCGTCCCCGAATGACAGTGATAGCGCGTCGAGGTTCGATCGCAGGTCTCGGGGGAGTGCAGCCGATATCCTAACCTGTAGGGATGAGTCTGCTCGCGATAGTGGTGTGTCAGCCAAAGAATATAGTGAGTGACACACCGCCTTCGCGAGCAAGCTCGCTTCCACAGTGATCTGCGCATGACAGCAGATTTGTGAGCGCCCGCCATTTAATGTGGGAGCGGGCTTGCTCGCGAAGGCGGTGGCTCCGGCAATGAATATGGCCGCTGACAAACCGCCATCGCGAGCAGGCTCACTCCTACAGGGGATCGCGGTTTACAGTGATGGCTTCGACTAGGTGAGTGAGGCTAGTGATGACGCAGTTTTACGATGCACGGGGCAATATCTACGGGGTGGTTTCGCCTCAGGCACTTCGTGAGGCGGGGATCGATTTGCCTGTCGGTGCCGCGCAGTGTGCCTTGTCGAGACAGGCATGGAGTCAGGCAGCCATTGCGCTGTGCTGCGACTGGCCCGAGGGGCAGCGTCCGGCGGGGAGCAAATCGCACCGCAGCGATGGCCTGCTGATCGGCCCGTTTCAGTCGGCAGCGCCGTTCGATGTGCTGATCGTCAACACTGACGGCACCTTGGCCGAGCGCAGTGGCAACGGTCTGACGATCTTTTCCCAAGCGTTGCTTGAGCAGGGGCTGATGCCGGAAGAAGGCGCGTTGCTGAAGGTGCATCACGACAAGGGTGATGCTGTGCAAACCGTGGTGAAACCGGCCGCAGTCGAAGACGCTAACGGCTTCTGGCTGGACCTCGGTCAACCGGGCTTCGGGCCTTCAGCGGTGGCCGCTCAAGGTGTTGAAAGCCGCGAATTCAATGGTCATGAAGTGAGCCACGTAACACCCTTGGCACAGCTCGATCCCGCGTGGCAGCACAGCCAGTTTGTGCGCATCGGCAACCCGCATTGTGTGACGTTGTTGAGCGACGTCGCCGAGCTGCCGAACAACTCACAAATGCGCGAATCGCCCTTGGCTGAAGGCCTGACCCGAATCGCCTACGCCATGCCGACTGGCGCCGGATTGCCATGCCCGGCGGGCGTCAATCTGCAATGGGCCGCGCTTGAGTCCGCGCAGCGCATCGTCGCCCGAGTATTCGAGCGTGGCGAAGGGCCGACGGCGTCTTCCGGCACCAGTGCCAGTGCGGTGGCGTGTGCGGCATGGCGAGTGAATTGGGTGACGGCGGGGGAGGTGGAAGTGATCATGCCCGGCGGCACCGCGCCGATTCTGCTCGAAGAAGTGCACGGAGAGCTGGTGCGGGTCAGGTTGTTCGGTGCGGCGCGGTTGATGGGCTGAGTTCTGAATCGTCATCGCTGGCAAGCCCGGCGCCCACATTGGATTCAGGTGGACACGAATAATGTTTCCACACAAAACCCTATGGGAGCCTGGCTTGCCAGCGATGAGGCCCGCAGAGTTACCCTGTCAAATGAGCCTTGAACAACGTCACCGACACTACATGATCATCCTGCACCGTCAACCAGAGCAGTGCACGTGGCGAAAGCTCATCCTCGAAACATTCAACAATCACCGTGTGCGCCGAACTGGCCTGTAGCGCCAGCCTTTGCGCATGTTTCAACTGGCGCTTTACCGCGCCACTCACAGGAATCGGTGCATGCCCGGCGCACACTTTTTCACAGAAGGCCTGTGCGACTTCACGGGGTGTCGGTGGGGGCGGTGAGGTCAGGCCGGCTTCGTCGAACAGCCGATTGAGTTGCTCCGCTGCGCTGACCGCCCGAGGAAAACCGGCAAATGCCGAGGCCTGCAACAACACTTCGGTCATTTCGCCGGGCGCCAGCCCCGAGGCCATTCCCGTCTTGAGGTGCACACTCAGCGGCGGACCGACCATCCCCGAGGCGACAATTGCAGCAAACGATACGGCTTCACGCAAACGCGGGTCGAGGCCGGGGCGCGCATGCAAATGCCCGTAAACCACACCCACCGCCAACTCGCCCAACGCGGGCACGGTGTGAAACAGTGCATCGAGACGAGCGCCTCCATCGGGTACAAGTCCGGTAAAGGTATGACGGCCTTCTTGGTACAGCGTGGCCATGGGAGAAGGTTTGTGATTCATGGAGAAATCCTCAAGCCAATGAGGATGGCGGTTGATCAACTACGCACGAACTTCAGCATGAAAAAGCGTCCATCGAGGTGGGGGGAAATCGGCGTCATCGCGACGCCGATATGATTATCCTAGACGAACTCCACCACCGGCATCTGCCGCTGCATCAGCACCTTGCCGCCGCGAATCGAATACAGCGGCAGGCCCTGGCTGCGGATCACTTCGTAATCGCTGTCCGCCGACAGAATCAGCAGGTTCGCCGGGCGTCCCTCTACCAGCCCATAACGCTCGCCCAGGTGCATGGCCTTGGCGCTGTTGTCGGTGACCAGATCCAGCGCGTTCTGCAGGTTGCGGTAACCGAGCATGTGGCAGATGTGCAACCCGGCTTCCAGCACGCGCAGGATGTTGCCGTTGCCCAGCGGGTACCACGGATCGACGATCGAGTCCTGGCCGAAACACACGTTCATCCCGGCCTCCAGCAATTCATTCACGCGGGTCACGCCACGGCGTTTCGGGAAGTTGTCGAAGCGCCCCTGCAGGTGAATGCTTTCGGTCGGGCACGAGACGAAACTGATCCCGGAATGCCCGAGCAGGCGAAACAGTTTGGCGCAGTAGGCGTTGTCGTAAGAGCCCATTGCCGTGGTGTGGCTGGCGGTGACCCGCGCACCCATGTCGCGGCTGCGCGCCTCTTCGGCGAGCACCTCAAGAAAGCGCGAGTGCGGGTCGTCGGTCTCGTCGCAATGCACATCGACCAGGCAGCCGGTGCGTTCGGCCAGGTCCATCAGAAACTTCACCGAACTGACGCCCTGATCACGGGTGTACTCGAAATGCGGAATGCCGCCGACCACATCGGCGCCCATGCGAATCGCTTCCTCCATCAGCTCGCGACCGTTGCGGAACGACTCGATGCCCTCTTGCGGGAACGCAACGATTTGCAGGTCGATCAGATGCCGGGATTCTTCGCGCACTTCGAGCATCGCCTTGAGCGCGGTGAGCTGCGGATCGGTGACATCGACGTGGGTGCGCACGTGCTGGATGCCGTGGGCGGCCAGGGCCTGGATGGTTTTCTTGGCGCGGGTTTTGGTGTCTTCTTCGGTGATGGTGACCTTGCGCTCGCCCCAGCACTCGATGCCCTCGAACAGCGTGCCACTCATGTTCCAGCGCGGCTCACCGGCCGTCAACGTGGCGTCGAGGTGGATGTGCGGCTCGACGAAGGGCGGCACCACCAGATTGCCGCCGGCGTCGAGGTCGCCGGGGTTGAGGGTCGGGGCTTCGGTCTGGCGGCCGATGCTGCGGATCAGGCCGTCTTCCAGGTGCAATTCGTGCAAACCGTCCTGGTTGCGCAGTCGGGCGTTGATGATGTGCATCAGGCGAATCCTTCTTATAGGTCTGGTAGTGGCGCACTGGCGCGACGGGCGCCGAGCAGGCCGGTGACGATGACATACGTTAGCGCGGCGGCGGCAATCCCTACCAGCGGCGCGACCCAGGGCGAGTGGAACGCGGCGAGCGTGCCGACCGCGTAAGCCCCCAGCCCCGGCCAGTTGAACGCCGGTAGCCGTGCGTCGGCCAGCCGCGGATAGCGCCCGCGCCAGCGGAAGAAAAAGTCGGCCATGATCACCCCGCCAATCGGCGGAATCACCGTGCCCAGCAGAATCAGGTACGGCACCAGCATGTCGTACATACCCAGCAGGGCGAGCAGGGTGCCGATCACCGCGCCGGCCAGGGTCACGGTTTTGCGCCGTCCGGTGCGCAGCAGGTTGCAGCCGGCGACGGCAAAGTTGTAGATGGTGTTGTCCTGGGTGCTCCAGATATTCAGCAACAGCATCGCCATCGCGGCCATGGCGAAACCTTGCAGCAGCAACACTTCAACCACGTCGGGCTGCTGATAGACAATCGCACCGTAGGCGCCGATCAGCACCATCAGGCCATTGCCGATGAAAAATCCGATCAGGCTGGCCAGCACGGCAACCCGTGCCGAGCGCGAGAAGCGGGTCCAGTTGGTGGCCTGGGTCGCGCCGCTGACAAAGGTGCCGAACACCAGCGTGATCGCGGTCGACCAGTCCAGCGAACCCGTCGGCACCACGCTGAGCAAACCTTCGAGGCCACCGACTTTCACTGTCGCGACCCACATCGACAGCATCAGCAGCAACATCATCGC
Organism: Pseudomonas sp. JQ36; assembly: GCF_053851495.1. Classification (NCBI taxonomy): domain Bacteria; kingdom Pseudomonadati; phylum Pseudomonadota; class Gammaproteobacteria; order Pseudomonadales; family Pseudomonadaceae; genus Pseudomonas; species Pseudomonas sp. JQ36. Next base: position 865,216 of record NZ_CM132642.1, read on the forward strand.
CGGCACCGCGATGTACGACAGAATCTCCAGACCGCGATACCCGACATACGCCGTGGCGCAGAACACCAGGCCGAACAGCACCATCAAGCCGAGCACCGCGCCTTGCTCCAGATCGAAGTATTTGCCGAGCACCACGGCGGCGGTTGCAGTGCCCCAGGCGTACCAGCCGATCTGGGTGAAACCGAGGATCAGGTCGCTGAGCTTGCTGCCGACTTCACCAAAACAGAAGCGCCCCATCAGCACGGAGTTAAGTCCGCTCTTGAAGGCGATATAACCGAGGCCCGCCGCATACAGACCGAGCAGCAGGTTACCGACGATGATCACCGCCAGCATCTCGCCAAAACTGAAGGCGACCCCAAGCTTGCCGCCGGCAAACATGGTTGCGGTGAAAAATGTGAATCCCAGTAACACCATGGCCGTGGAGGCCAGACCTTTTCGCGCGTGCATTGGGACTTCGCTGAGGGGGTAATCGTTGCCGGGGGCGTTCTGCGTCATGGGGCGTTCCTTGCTGGATTGGGGAGACGCGAAGCAAGTTGCAGTGGTCGTGCCAAATACCGTTATGCGGATTATGTATAGCCGAGTCAGGGATTTCGGCGCGAAAGCAGTGCACCAGAACGCACACAGGCCCAATGTGGGAGCGGGCTTGCTCGCGAAGGCGCCGGGTCAGCCATTGCAGGTGGCGACTGATGCAGCGCTTTCGCGAGCAAGCCCGCTCCCACCGTTTTGAACTGTGTTGGGGGTCAGAGGAAGCGCAGCAGGGCGGCGACGATGGCTTCCGGGGCGTCCTCCTGGACCAGATGGCCGGCGTTGGCGATTGGGTGAAATTGCGAACCGGGAATCATCTTGTGCAACGCCCGACCCCGCTTGATCGGAATCCACTGATCGGCTTCACCCCAGAGAATCTGCACCGGACAGCGGATGTTCGGGTACAGCGGTTCGGCCTCGCGGGTGTAGCGCTCGTCCATCTGCGCGATTTGCCGATAGAACGCCGCTTGCCCGGGATTGCCGAGCCACGGCTGCACGTAGGGCGCCAGTTCTGCGTCGGGGATGTCGCGGTGAATCGCCCCGCGAATGTAAGTCGGGACGATCGCGCGCTGAATGTAATCGGGCAGGCCGCTGAACGCCGCTTCATGCTGACGCACATGCTGCACGAACGGCGAACCCCACGGCGTCAGCGCCACCGGATCGATCAGCGTCAGGCTGCGGTAGTCCCTGCCATTGAGCAAGTGCGTGCGCAGTGCGGTGGCACCGCCGAAGTCGTGGGCGACCACGTCCGGGCGCTGGATGTTCCAGTGATCGAGCAACTGCGCGAGAAGTTGATTCTGTACGCCGAGGGAAACGTCGGCGTCCGGTTGTGCGGAGCGACCGTAGCCCAGCAGATCGAAATAATGCACCCGATGACTGGCAAAGAAATGCGGCGCGATGCGGTGCCACACATACGATGAAAACGGCGTGCCATGCACGAACACCAGTGGCGGGCCGTCACCGCGCACGGCGTGGCGCACCGGATGCCCATTGAAATCGAAGACCTGATCCAGCAGCCAGTCCGTCATCGACCTGTCCTCTTGGCGGGGTTGAGCCAAAAAGCATAGGCATAAAAAAACAGCCGTGAAGGCTGTTCTCTATTTTCCTGACAAACACCGATCCCTGTGTAGGAGCTGCCGAAGGCTGCGATCTTTTGACCTTGATCTTTAAAAACAAGATCAAAAGATCGCAGCCTGCGGCAGCTCCTACAGGGGGATTTGTGTTGGATCACTCACCGCGATAAATGCAACCGCTGGTGCAGGTCTCGTGAATGCGGATCGCGCTGAGTTCCGGCAGCAGGGGCTTCATTTCATTCCAGATGAATTTGGCCAGGACTTCGCTGGTCGGGTTTTCCAGGCCGGGAATGTCGTTCAGGTAGTTGTGATCCAGACGCTCGTACAGCGGCTTGAAAATCGCCTTGATCTCAGAGAAATCGCGGATCCAGCCGGTGTGCGGATCGAGGTCGCCGCTCAGGTGAATCGCCACCTTGAACGAGTGACCGTGCAGGCGTCCGCACTTGTGGCCGTCCGGGACGTGCGGCAAGCGGTGGGCGGATTCGAAAGTAAATTCCTTGAAGATTTCCACAGTATTTTCGGCTCTGTTCAGGTGGCGTTCGCCGCAGCGATTCGGGCAGGCGGCGAGTTTACCAGCTTGTGTTTGGCGATGCGGGAAAACACTGACTAAAGGGTCAGCAAGCGCTCGACGAGGCGACCGTTGGTGGTCAGTTCGAGAAACTCGTCGCCCAGTCGGCGGCTCTCGTCCATCGCCGCGTGCCAGTACTTTTGGCGGCTCGGCGCATCACCCATGAAGCGCTTGAAGTCGTTACGGTCGGGCAGTTTGCCGTAGGGCAGCCGTGCCAGATATTCCTTGGATGGCGCGAGCAACAGCACGTCCTGCAAGCGCTCGACCGACGCGCGGCGCCACGGCAGGGTCTTGTCGAACCAGCCCGGAATCACCCGGTCGGTGAAGTGCGGATAGAGCACGATGCCGTCGCCGCTGTAGGGCAGGTCGAGGTGGTAGTCGAGCAGCCCGCCATCGCGGAACGTGCCGGCACCGGCACCCGGCAGGTCACGCACGCCTTCCATGACCATCGGGATCGAGCCCGAGGCCAGCAGCGCCTGACGCAAGTTGCCGGCATTCAGGGCGACGAAGCGCGACGGAAAGTCATTCAGCGCATTCACCGGCGGGGCGAGGCGCGGGTCATGAATGATCAGCCGTTCGAAGTGCCGCGACAGCCGCGCGCGGCCGCGCAGGTTATCGGCGATCACCGAACCCAGCGCCAGACCGAGGCGGCCACGATGATCGTCGGCCAGGCGTCCGTGGCTTTTCACCACCATGATGTTCAGGCGGTAGTCGGCGTTGTTGAGGATGCTGGCGTCGCGGCCGTCGAGCAGGTCATTGAGCATGCGCTGCGAGCTCTGGCTGATCGCGGCCATGGTCACGCCTTTGTTGAAGTTCTGCTCGGCGTACAACTGACCGAGGCGGCGTATGCCTTCGGCGGCGTCCGGCAGGCAGGCGCTGGCGAAGCGCCAGGAACCGACCGACGCGCCGATCAGCGAGCGCTCACGCGGCGCGCTCGGCAGCCATTCACCGAACAACGCCAGGTCCAGCCCCTGAATCCCCAGAGCCTTCGGCCCGCCGGCCGCACCGGGCAGGGTGCCGACGTCAGCGGCGTTCAGACCCTGAGCGCGAATGCGCGCCATGGCCCGTGGGCCGGCCTTGAGGGTGAGGGCGGGGAACTTGATGTGGATGGCAGTCATACCGGTCTCGATCGTTAGCAAGCGAACAATTATAAGCACATGTTGCAAAACACTGTAGGAGTGAGCCTGCTCGCGATAGCGGTGTATCAGACATATCAATGCTCAATGACACATCGTAATCGCGAGCAGGCTCACTCCTACAGGGGAAATGTGTTGCTCTGGGGCAATGATGGCAATTCAGTTTCAGTTAAGTTCGCACCGCTATGGTGCCCACCGTAGCTGCACATAAAAATACGGAGACACCCATGAGAACCCTGACTGCCCTGTCCATTGCCTCGATCATCGGCCTGACCGCCAGCCTCGCCCATGCCCGCGATCTTGGCCCCGATGAAGCCCTGCGCCTGCGCGACGCTGGTACTATCGTCTCCTTCGAGAAGCTCAACGCCACGGCGCTGACCAAACATCCGGGGTCGACCATCACCGATACCGAGCTGGAAGAGCAGTACGGCAAGTACATCTATCAGATCGAAATGCGTGATCCGCAAGGGCTGGAGTGGGACCTGGAATTGGACGCTGTGACTGGGCAGGTTCTCAAGGATCATCAGGATACGTAATGAAGGTTAATGTTCGCGCCACCCGCCGCACGGCGCTGGCGCTGGTGATGTGTTGTTCGACGGCCATGGCCCGCGATCTCGGTCCGGACGAAGCGCTGGATCTGCGCAAGCAGGGCGTGATTCTGCCGCTTGAGCAAGTGCTGCAGCAGGCAATGGATCGTTACCCCGGCGCAAAACTGCTGGAAGTCGAGCTGGAAGAAAAACACGACGTCTACATTTATGAAGTCGAGTTGCTGACCGTCGAAGGTGTCGCCCGTGAGTTGCACCTGAAGGCCGATACCGGCGAACTCGTGAAAGACAAGGAAGATTGACCGATGCGTTTGCTACTGGTGGAAGACCACGTGCCGCTGGCCGACGAACTGATCGCCGGCCTGCAGCGCCAAGGCTACGCGGTGGACTGGCTGGCGGACGGGCGCGATGCGGTTTATCAGGGCAGCAGCGAGCCCTATGACCTGATCATTCTCGACCTCGGCCTGCCCGGCGTTCCCGGGCTGGAGGTGCTGGCGCAGTGGCGTGCCGGTGGCCTGGCGACCCCGGTGCTGATCCTCACCGCCCGCGATTCCTGGGCCGAGCGCATCGAAGGCCTGAAGGCTGGCGCCGACGATTACCTGACCAAACCGTTCCACCCTGAAGAACTGCACCTGCGGGTGCAGTCGTTGCTGCGCCGCTCCAAGGGCCAGGCCAACCAGCCGACGCTCAAGGCCGCCGGCCTGCATCTGGACGAAGGCCGCCAGTGCGTGATTCGCGACGGCAGCGAGATTCAGCTGACCGCCGCCGAATTCCGCCTGCTGCGTTATTTCATGCTGCACCCGGAACAGATCCTGTCGAAAACCCACCTCGCCGAGCACCTCTACGACGGCGAGACCGAGCGTGACTCCAACGTCCTTGAAGTTCACGTCAACCACCTGCGGCGCAAGCTCGGCAAAGCGGTGATCGAAACCCGTCGCGGCCAGGGTTACCTGTTCGGCGGGCAAGCTTCGTGAGGTCGATCCAGCGCCGTTTGAGCCTGGGATTGATCAGCGTGATGGTGATCGTCGGCCTGGTGCTGGCGCAAACCAGCCTGTGGCTGTTTGAAGTCGGTTTGCAGCGTTATCTCGAAGCCGGTCTGCGCAACGACAGCGAAAGCCTGCTGGTCGCGCTGGTGCGTGGCCCGCAAGGTTTGCAACTGGATGAGCGGCACCTGTCGCCGGCCTATCAGCGACCGTTTTCCGGGCATTACTTCCGCATCGACTTTGCCGACAGCCACTGGCGCTCGCGTTCGCTGTGGGATCAGGATCTGCCGCTGCTGGACCACCCGGGTTTGCACAGCAACCTGCAACTGGGGCCGGACGGTCAGCAGTTGCTGGTATTGCGTTCGGACTATCGCCGGCTGGGGCAGTCGATCTCGATCAGCGTCGCCCAGGATTACACCCCGGTGCGCGAGAGTTTCCAGCGCATGCGCCAGATCGGCCTCGGTCTGGGCCTGGCCGGTTTGCTGCTGATTCTGCTGCTGCAACGGCTGACGGTGCGCCGCGCGTTGAAGCCGCTGGAACGCGCTCGCGAGCAGATCGCCCAGTTGCAACAGGGCCAGCGCTCGCAACTGGACGATCAGGTGCCGGTCGAGCTGGAGCCGCTGGTGGCGCAGATCAACCATTTGCTCGCGCACACCGAAGACAGCCTCAAGCGCTCGCGCAATGCGCTGGGCAATCTGGGGCATGCGCTGAAAACCCCGCTGGCGGTGCTGCTGAGTCTGGCCTCGAGCGAGAAACTCGACGCCCACCCGGAGTTGCGCCGAATCCTCAAGGAGCAACTGGAGCAGGTGCAACAGCGGCTCAATCGTGAACTCAATCGCGCACGGTTGTCCGGAGATGCGCTGCCCGGTGCGCTGTTTGATTGTGATGCGGAACTGCCGGGACTGCTGGCGACGCTGAACATGATCCACGGCGAGCATCTGGCGCTGAGCTACGTTGCGCCGCCGGGGCTGCAACTGCCGTGGGATCGCGAGGACTTGCTGGAGCTGCTCGGCAACCTGCTGGACAACGCCTGCAAATGGGCGGACGCCGAGGTGCGTCTGAGTGTGATCGAACGTACTGACGGCTACGCCCTGAGCATTGAAGATGACGGGCCGGGGATTCCTGAAGAGCAGCGCACTCAAGTGTTCAGCCGTGGCACGCGGCTCGATGAGCAGACTGACGGGCATGGGTTGGGGCTGGGAATTGTGCGCGATATCGTCGAGACGTGGGGCGGGTTGCTGGTGTTGGGCGAGAGTGAGTGGGGCGGGTTGAAGGTGGTGATCGAGTTGCCTAAACGCTAACCCCGCCCTGCCAAAGAACTGTAGGAGTGAGCCTGCTCGCGATTGCGCCGATACATTCGAAATCAATGTGTCTGACAAACCGCTATCGCGAGCAGGCTCACTCCTACAGGGACGGATGGTTTTCAGACCCGGAACTGATCCATCAGACTCTGCTGCTGATTCGCCAGGCTGTTCAGCGACTGGCTGACGCGCGCCGACTCATTGGCCTGTCCGGACAGCGATTCGGTCACGTCACGAATGGTGGCCACGTTGTTGTTGATCTCCTCGGCCACCGCGCTCTGTTCTTCCGCCGCGCTGGCGATCTGCAGGTTCATGTCGCTGATCACCGTCACCGCATCGCCGATCTGGCGCAGTGCGGTCACCGCTTGCCCGACCTGTTCGACACTGCCCTGAGCCTGACGATGGCTGTTGCCCATCGACCCCACCACGTCCTGGGTGCCGGTCTGCAGTTGCTCGATGACCTGACGGGTTTCCTCCACCGACTCTTGGGTGCGGCGGGCGAGGTTGCGCACTTCGTCGGCGACCACGGCAAAACCACGCCCGGCTTCACCGGCACGCGCTGCTTCGATCGCCGCGTTGAGCGCCAACAGGTTGGTCTGTTCGGCGATGGCGCGGATGGTTTCCAGCACGGTGCCGATCTTCTCGCTGTTGGCGGCCAGGCCTTCGACCTGCACCATCGCAGCGCTCATGTCGGCGGCGAGGGTGTCGATGCTCGCGGTGGTGCGGTCGATCACGGTCAGGCCCTGACGGGTGGCGCGGTCGGCGTCCTTGGCCGCTTCGGCGGCTTGCGCGGCGCTGCGTGCAACGTCCTGCGCGGTGGCGCTCATTTCGTGGGAGGCAGTGGCGACCTGATCGACCTGACGGTATTGCTGCTCCATGCCGGCGCTGGTCTGGGTGGCGATGGCCGAGGACTGGTCGGCGGTGTTGCGCGCATCCTGCACCGAGCGTTTCACCTCGGCGATGATCGGCTGCAACTTGTCGAGGAACTTGTTGAACCAGCCGGCCAGTTGACCGAGTTCATCCTGCTTGTCGTAGGCCAGACGCCGGGTCAGATCACCTTCGCCACTGGCGATGTCTTCGAGCATGTTGGCCACGCCGAGGATCGGTTTGGTCACGCTGCGCGCCATCAGCCACACCAGCAGCAGGCCGACCAGGGCTGCGAGCACGCCGAGGCTCAGTTCGATCAGAGTACCGGAGTTGTTGCTCGCATCCAGTTGCTGCTTGAGCGCTTCGGCGCGGCTGACCAGCACCTTTTCCGGCACGTCGAGCAACACGGCCCACGACGGCCCGCCGGGGATCGGCTGGAACGGCGACAGGACTTTCAACTGGCCGTTGCTGTGCAGGCTGCTGACGCTGCTGCTGGCCGCGAGCTGACGCAACAGTTCGGCACCACTGACGGTGTCCACGGCATCCAGACGCTTGCTCAGCTTGCTGGCGTCCGGGCTGTAGCCGGCGAGCAGGCCGGTGGGGCTGATGATGCTCACGGCGGTCTGGCCGTCGTAGAGTTTTTTGCTCGCGCCCTGGCTGATCGCCTGCAGGCTGTTGAGATTGATGTCCACCGACAGCGAGGCGATGACTTTGCCGTTGACCATCAGCGGGAAGACGATGCTGGTCATCAGCACGTTCTGGCCGTCGATCACATAGAAGTACGGTTCGATCACGCACGGCTTGAGCGTGGTGCGCGGGCAGGTGAACCAGGCGTTGGCCGCCTGACCGCTGGGGCCGGTGCTGGTATCGGTCATGTCGCTTTCCGGCAGGGCCATCGAGGTGACTTTGCCGGGAGTCGGCTGCGACCAGTACAGGGCGAAGCGGCCCTTGTCGTTGCTGCCGAGTTCAGCCTGACCGGCGAACAGTTCATCCTTGCCATCCAGCGCGTTGGCTTCGAACACCAGCGACAGACCGAGCAGATCCGGGTTGGCCTGCAGGGCGGACTTGACCTGACGGGTCATGTCTTCGCGCAGGTCGAAGGCGTCGAGGAAGCGCTTCTCGGCCTGTTCACGCAGGAACAGCACCTGACGCGAGAAGCCGTGGCCGTACTGATAGGCATCCATGAACTGCTGGCGAATCCCGGCAGCCTGCACTTCGCCTTGCGATTCAATGCGCGCTTGGGCCGACTCGGTCAGCATCTCCATGCTCGAAGCCTTCACCAGCTCGGAGCTGTGCTCCATGCGGTACAGCGAAAGACCCACCAGCAGGGTCACGATGCCCGCCAGGCACAGGCCGGCGAGCAGGGTGATTTTCCATTGAATGGAAAGTTGTCTGAGCGACATGGAGACGTCCTTATTCGATAAATATCTGAGACTTTGCACTGTAACGGCCGCGTTTCGGCTTTCTTTATTGTTCAAGTGCAATATGACTAATTGCCGCAGCTGAGTGACATTTAGCCCCCTGTGGCGAGGGAGCTTGCTCCCGCTGAGGTGCGCAGCGCCCCAAACTCTGTTAATGCGGTCATTCAGGCATAACGCGTCTACCGGTTTTGCGACTGCTGCGCAGCCGAGCGGGAGCAAGCTCCCTCGCCACAGGGATCTCCTGCATCACAGGGTTGTGCATTGGCAGTTACATTTCAGTTCAGCCGCTCGCTTTGACACCGCCGCCACTCTGCGGCACAGTGCGCGCCCTTCTAATAAGACCCTCTTTGCAAATCCGCCGGTTAACCGTTGGCGGACTCATCCTGTCTGGCGGTGATATTTCATCGCAGTGTTTTTGAGGTAGTGAAATGAATGCAGTGATTGCTGCGGTCGGCGTCATGCTGATCCTCAGCCTGTCCCGCGTGCACGTGGTGATCGCCCTGATCGTCGGTGCGCTGGTCGGTGGCCTGACCGGTGGTCTGGGCATCGACGCCACGCTCAAGGCGTTCAACAGCGGCCTGGGTGGCGGGGCGACGGTGGCGTTGTCCTACGCGTTGCTCGGCGCTTTCGCTGTGGCGATTGCCAAGTCCGGCCTGGCCCATGCGCTGGCCGACAAGGCCCTGGCGATGGTCGATCGTCAGCATTCGACCGGCGGCGGCAGCGTCAAGTGGCTGCTGATCGGCCTGCTGTGGGTGGTGGCGATTGCCTCGCAGAATATCCTGCCGATCCACATTGCGTTCATTCCGCTGCTGGTGCCGCCACTGTTATATGTGCTGACCAAGTTGCAGCTGGATCGCCGGCTGATCGCCTGCGTCATGACCTTCGGCCTGATCACCCCGTACATGGTGTTCCCGGTGGGGTTCGGCAACATCTTCCTCAACCAGATCCTGCTGGCCAACGTCAGCAAGGCCGGGGTCGATATCAGCCAGATCAACGTCATGCACGCCATGGCGATTCCGGCGCTGGGCATGGTCTTCGGCCTGTTGCTGGCGGTGTTTTTCAGTTATCGGAAAAAGCGCGTTTACGATCTGCAGAAGATCGAACAGGTCGAGCAAGTCAGCGTGGCGTACAACCCGAAGACCATTGGTATTGCCGGCCTGGCGATTGCCGCCGCGTTCATTATTCAGCTGCTGCTGGACTCGATGATTATCGGTGCGCTGGCCGGGTTCCTGATCTTCTCGGCCTCGGGCATCGTCAAGTGGCGTGAGACCGACGACCTGTTCACCGAAGGCATGAAGATGATGGCGATGATCGGCTTCATCATGATCTCCGCTTCGGGTTTCGCCGAAGTGCTCAAGGCCACCGGCGAAGTGCGTTCGCTGGTGGAAAGCGCGGCGGCGTGGATCGATCACAGCCAGGCGATCGGCGCGTTGTTGATGCTGCTGGTGGGCCTGATGGTGACCATCGGTATCGGCTCGTCGTTCTCCACGGTGCCGATTCTGGCGGCGATTTTCGTGCCGCTGTGCGTGCAACTGGGCTTCAGCCCGATGGCCATCGTGTGCATCGTCGGCACCGCCGGGGCATTGGGCGATACCGGTTCGCCGGCCTCCGACTCGACGCTGGGCCCGACCTCGGGTCTGAACGTCGATGGCCAGCATCACCACATCTGGGACACCGTGGTTCCGACCTTCCTGCACTACAACTTGCCGCTGCTGGCGTTCGGCTGGGTGGCGGCGATGGTCCTCTAAACCCGCCAATCCTCTGTGGGAGCGGGCTTGCTCGCGAAAGCGGTGTATCAGAAACATAAATGTGGACTGACACGACGCTTTCGCGAGCAAGCCCGCTCCCACAGGGGAATGCGGTGAATCCCCCGCTCAACTTTTGCTATTGCGTGCCGTTAACGCCTTTAACCACGCCAATAAAACCAAAAGAGTGAGCCCCCCCAATGCGCTTGAGTCTCAAGGCCAAAGTCCTGTCCCTTGCCGTCCTGCCGGTGCTGCTCTTTGCGCTGGTCATCAGCCTGACCATGCTGTTCATCCTCCAGCAGCAGGCGCACACCGAGGTCGAACAGACCCGCGAACGCTTGCTCGCCGACGCCAAGGCCACCCTGCAAAGTTACGTCGCCGTGGCCATGACCACGATCAAACCGCTGTACGACGCGGCTGCCCCCGGTGACAACGCGGCGCGGGCGCAGGCGATCAAGCTGCTGTCGGGCATCCGCTACGGCAAGGACGGCTACTTCTTCGGCTACGACTCCGAGACCGTGCGCCTGTTCAAGGCCAACGACCCCGAAGGCGTGGGCAAAAGCTTCAAGGACAACCGCGACCCGAATGGCGTCTACGTCAACCTCGGCCTGGTGAAAGTGGCGAAGGACGGCACCCACTATCTGCAATACAGCTCACCGCTGCCGGGCAATGCCAGCGTGCTGGTGCCGAAACTCGGCTACACCGAGTACCTGGCGAAGTGGGACATGGCAGTCGGCACCTCGGTCAACCTCGACGGCATTGAAGCGCAAGTGGCGGTGGTCGAGGCACAAGTGCAGGAGCGCATGCAAGGCGTGATTCTCAGCATCGTCGGCGTGGCGGTGCTGGTGCTGCTGGTGATTGCCATCGCGGGGATGCTGCTGGCCAACACCATTCTGCGGCCGTTGAACCTGATGAAAGCCAACCTCGACGACATCGCGGCGGGCGAGGGCGATCTGACGCGCCGGTTGAACATCACCAGCCAGGACGAACTCGGCGAACTGGCCGGCTCGTTCAACCGCTTCGTCGACAAGATCCACGGTCTGGTGCGGCAGATCACCGAGATGACCACGCAACTCACCGGCCTGGTGACCCAGGTGTCGGATCAGGCCCAGCGCTCGGATCAGGCGATGGAGCGTCAGCGCCACGAGACCGATCAGGTCGCCACGGCGATCAACGAGATGTCCGCCGCCGCCCAGGAAGTCGCCAAGAGCGCGCAGAACGCCGCGGTCGCTGCGCAGCAGACCGACGAAGAAGGCCAGAGCGCCAAACGCGTGGTGGCCGGCAGCATCAAACAGATTCATGCGCTGGTGGATGACATTCGCAGCAGCGGCGTGTCGCTCGACAGCCTGCAGCAGGACGTGTCGTCGATTGTCGGTGTGCTCGGGGTGATCCGCTCGATTGCCGAGCAGACCAACCTGCTGGCGCTCAACGCGGCGATTGAAGCGGCGCGGGCCGGGGAGGCCGGGCGCGGCTTTGCGGTAGTGGCGGACGAAGTGCGGGCGCTGGCCAGCCGTACGCAGATCAGTACCCAGGAAATTCAGGGCATGATCGATCGCCTGCAAGCGGGTACCCAGTCGGCGGTCGAGGCGATGCGCCGTTCCAGTGAAGCGGGCGATGGCACCTCGGCGCAGGCCAATCAGGCCGGGGCGTCGCTGGACGCGATGGCCGAACTGATCGCGACCATCAACTCGATGAACGCGCAGATCGCCAGCGCGGCCGAGGAACAAACGGCGGTGGCCGAAGAGATCAACCGCAGCGTGCATCAGATCGCGGTGGCGGTGGACAGCGTGGCGGACGAGACCCAATTGGGCGCGCAGACTTCGCGCAGTCTGGCGGAGCTGGGGCAGCGGTTGGGCAAACTGGTGGGCCAGTTCCGCATTTAAAAAACTCTGCAAAAAACCATTGTGGGAGCGGGCTTGCTCGCGAAGGCGTCATGTCAGTCAGTATTTTTGTATCTGACACACCGCCTTCGCGAGCTAGCCCGCTCCCACATTGGGTTTTGTGTAGGGCTCAGGGTCTGTCCCAGTAGGGCACTTCGCCAAAGCACTCGACAAAGAAATCGATCACCGTACGCACCTTCACCGACAGCCGCCGGCTCCCCGGCCACAGCACCGCAATCTGCTGCGGCTCCAGGCTGTTCGATACCTGATATTCGCCCAGCACTGGCACCAGCGTGCCTTCGCGCACCGCCTCACCAATCAGCCAGGACGGAAACATCACCAGCCCCAGGCCTTGCTCGGCGGCCTGGGTGAGGGTGTCGGCGTGGTTGCCGGTGATCGGACCTTTGACCGACCAGGGCGTCCAGTCGCCCTGGTCCTGACGGAAGAACCAGCGCTGCTGACCGGTCGCACCTTTGTAGGCCAGGCATTGGTGTTGCGCGAGTTCGTCGGGATGCTGCGGTGTGCCATGGCGCTTGAGATACGCCGGGCTGGCCGCGACCTGAAAGCGATGCGGCGCGAGGATCCGCGCCTGCATGCTCGAGTCGTGCATCGGACCGATGCGAAACAGCAGGTCGGCGCCTTCCTGCAACGGGTCGACGTAATGGTCGGTTTGCTGGATGTCCAGTTGCAGCTTCGGATAGCGCGCGCACAACTGACCGAGCCACGGCGTCAGATGACGTTGGCCGAACACCACCGGTGCGTTGATCCGCACCAGTCCGGTGGGTTCGCTTTGCTGCTCCTGCAACGCCTGCTCGGCTTCCTCCAGTTGCACCAGCACCAGCCGCGCATGGTGGCCGAGCATGCGCCCGGCCTCGGTCGGGGTGACAGCGCGGGTGTGGCGGTAGAGCAATTGCTGGTTCAGCGCCTGCTCCATCAACTGGATCTGCCGCGAAATCGAAGAGGGCGCCACACCCTCGCGACGGGCGACTTCGGAAAAGCTGCCGTGGTCGAGCACCGCCACAAACAGCCTGAGTGCCTTGAATCCCAGTTCATTGAGCCCGTGCATGAATCATCCTGCTGTGCATGTTGCGCAAAAGTGTTGTCCGGATGCTCCCATTTATCGCACAGCTGCGCCAGCCGATAATCCGCGCCATCGTTTACTTGCACGGGTTTTGGATATGCAGACGTTGGATGAAGTGAGTGTGGCGGCGCCGGCGACCCGGTCGTGGTTGCGCCTGTTGTTGCTGCCGCTGGTGATTCTGGCCGGCATGGGCCTGTCGGTGGAGGCCGGGTTGCTGGGGCCGTTGGGGGAGCAGGTCGGGCATCTGTGGGCGACTTTGAGCATCTTCGGCGTGGGTTCGGCGATTCTGTTTTTGCTGCTGTTGTTCGCCGGCCCGCAGAAAGGCCCGGCGCTGACCGATCTGCCGCGCTGGCAATTGATCGGCGGGTTTCTCGGGCCGATGTACGTGGTGGTGCTGACCCTGGCAACGCCGCATATCGGGATTGCGATGACGATGATCGCGATCCTGTCCGGGCAGGTCGGCAAGAGTGTGCTGATCGACCATTTCGGCTGGTTCGGCGCGACGCGCAAGAAGGTCAATGCCGAGCGCTGGCTGGCGTTGGGGTTGATTGTGGTGGCACTGGTTCTGATTGCGCGGGGTTGAGAATATGAGTCTGGTTATTTTGTTGGCAGTGGTGGTGTTGGCGGGCGCGGTGTTGAGCGTCCAGGCGGCGATCAATGGGCGCCTTGGTGAAAGCGTCGGGGTGTTGCGCAGCAGTTTGCTGACGTTTTTCGTCGGGGCTGTGGTCACCGGGTTGTTGATTGTGTTTTTTGAGCCGGCGCATGCGGTGAGTTTGCTTGATGTGCCGAAGTGGCAGGTCTGCGGGGCGCTGTTTGGCGTGGTTTACATGATGGTCATGGTGGGGGCGGTGCCTGTTGTGGGGACTGCAGTGGCGACTGTTGCGGTGATTGTCGGGCAGCTTGGGATGGGGATGTTGATCGATAATTTTGGCTGGCTTGGGAATCCGGCGATCGAGCTTTCGTCTTCTCGGGTGTTGGCGATGGTTTGTCTGGGGTTGGCTTTGGTTTTTATGTATCGGAGCAGTGTTCGGGGTTCTGATTGAGTTTTGGGTGTATATCCGTTGCTGCGGTAACGGCGGCTTAGGGTTCCGCCCTTACGGCGGGTCACTTTTGGCAAACGCCCCAAAAGTAACCAAAAGGTCTATGCCCTGACGTTCGGCCCTCGCCTAGGCTCGGGTTCCTTCGCTGCGGGATTCATCCGGGGGGCAGCGCCTACGGTTTGCTTCGCTGCACCTCCTCTCGCTGTGTTTGGCTGCGCCAAACGGTCGCTGCGCTCCCACCCCCGGATAAATCCCTCCACTCAGCCTGCCGACGGGCCCTGAGATCAAAAGCGGTACTCGGGCTAACGCTCATTGTGTTGAGTGGGGCGGCTTCGCCGCATGCGGGGCACGCTCTCTAAAATGTAGGAGCCAGCCTGCTGGCGAAGGCGGCCTACGAGCCGACCAGTCTCTAACTGACCACACCCCATCCCCCTGTGGGAGTGAGCTTGCTCGCGAAGGCGGCCAGCCAGCCGACCAAACTCCAACTGAATGCACTCAATCCAACTGTGGGAGCGAGCTTGCTCGCGAAGGCGGCCTGCCAGTCGACCAAACTTCAACTGAATGCACTCAATCCAACTGTGGGAGCGAGCTTGCTCGCGAAGGCGGCCTGACAGCCGACCAAACTCCAACTGAATGCACTCAATCCAACTGTGGGAGCGAGCTTGCTCGCGAAGGCGGCCTGCCAGTCGACCAAACTCCAACTGAACACACCCATTCCAACTGTGGGAGCGGGCTTGCTCGCGAAGGCGGCCTGACAGCCAACCAGTCTCTAACTGAAAACACCCCATCCCATGTAGGAGCTGCCGAAGGCTGCGATCTTTTGATCTGGCTCTGGCTCTGGCTCTGGCTTTGGCTCTTGATGTGGCTTTTGATTTTTTGCCCCTTCGGCAGGCCGAGCGAAGGTGTCCATCAGGGGGTTAGGCGCGCAGCGCCATGCGGCGGAGCCGCATACATCGAGAGGAGGTGCAGCGAAGCAAACCGGAGGCGATGCCCCCGGGTGGGCACCGTAGCGAGGGAACACTGAGCCTAAGCGAAGTGCCGTACGCCGGGGCAAAGCCTTTTGCTTACTTTTCGGCGTCTGGAAAAGTGAGTCGCTGTAAGAGCGAAACCGCCAGCGGCAGCACCCGCAGAAACGGATATTCACCCAATCCCCCCAAAAAAACCAGATCAAAAGATCGCAACCTTCGGCAACTCCTACACTGGTATCTACGGCTTATCCCAAAAGCCCCAGACAACCACCCAAAAAGGAGTCTGCCCCCATGACCGAAAGAAAATGCGATTGCCCCAACTGCAAATGCACGATCAAGGAAGGCGACCACGCCTACGCCGTGCACGGCAAACACTATTGCTGTGAAGCCTGCGCCCACCACCACAAGGACGGTGCGGAGTGTTCAAGCAAAGGCTGCCATTGCGCCCACCCCAAATAATCGCGCGCATAAAAAAGTGGAGCCTAATCAGGCTCCACTTCCAGCTTCAGGCTTTTATCATCCAGCCGTTCGGTATGGCGAACCGTGCCTTGCAGTCGCCGACCGTCAACCCGCACCACCACGGTTTTCGCCTGGTCCAGGTCTTCCGGTAGCGGCGCCGGCACGCGCACGGCAAAGCGGTACGGGTCATCTTCGACAGGTTCCAGGCCCAGCTCACAGTCGACGCTTTTGGTGATACGGCCGAACAGGGTGTCGAGGCCGTAATCCAGATGCGCCAAGCTGAAGAGGTTGCTCATATGTATCCCCCGAAAAGTCGCCGTTGCCTGGCGGGAGTCTAGCCCGCCGGTCGCCATGTGACGTTTTCCACGCCGAATTTCTCCGCCATCGGTTTGCTGGTCTTTTGCACTTTTTCCCGGCCGAAACGCGGGATGCGACCCACACCGGCGTCGCAGCTTGCCCAGTGCCACGCCTCGGCGTTGTCCATTCTGTCCGAGCGGATAATGAACGACTTAGGCGTGCCGTGAAGGGTGTAATCGATGACAAACAGTTTTGCGTTGTTCATAAAGCCCGTATTCCTCCCTGTGGTATTAGAAGGATCGCGGCGCGTCGGGAAAATTCACTCGGATTGTCCGACGGTATCTATCGTTGTCGACGCTGTGACCGACTGGTTACCATGCGCCTTCCGCCAACCCCAATGAATGCTCGCCATGGCCCTCGCCGCACCCCCTGATCTCACGGATACCGATGTGCCGGTGCAACCGCTGGCGCGAACCTATCCGCGTGGGTTGTTCATCGAGCCGCACGAGCATGTCTGGGGTCAGTTGCTGTATGCGATGAGCGGGGTGATGTGGGTCGAGACCCCGCACGAGGCGCTGGTGGTGCCGCCGCAGCGCGCGGTGTGGTTGCCGCCCGGGGTGCCGCACGGGATTCGCGTTGTCTCGGACTTGCAAATGCGCAATATCTACCTGCGCCCGGCGCTGGCGGCGACGCTTGATCCGACGGTGCAGGTGATCGAGGTCGGTGGCCTGTTGCGTGAGTTGATCGTCGGGCTGGTGGAGCAGGGCGACAGCGGTGAGCCGGCTTATTACGACGCCTTGGTCGGGCTGGCGTTGCTGGAGCTCAAGCGCGCCCGGCGCTCACAATTAAAGATCCCGCTACCGGACGATTCCGACCGGCGTCTGATGAACTTGTGTCAGGCAGTGATGGCGGCGCCGTCGCTGGACATTCCGTTCGAGCAGCACGCGGAAAACGCCGGGGCCAGTGTGCGGACGCTGGCGCGGCTGTTCAAGGACAGCCTTGGCATGGGCTTCGCCGAATGGCGGCGGCAGGTGCAACTGGCGACGGCGGTGGCGGAGTTGATTCAGGGCGTGCCGGTGAGCGCGATCGCTCGCGAGCTGGGCTATTCGCCGAGCAGTTTCAGTGACATGTTCCGCCGCGAGCTGGGTGTGGCGCCTTCGCAATTTACGATCACCTGAACGCAACCCCTGTGGGAGCGGGCTTGCTCGCGAAAGCGGTGTGTCAGCGAAGCAAATGTTGGCTGATACAACGCATTCGCGAGCAAGCCCGCTCCCACATGTTTACCGTGTTGTACTCAGGATTACGGGACACCGTTTTCCCACGCCGACCAGTGTTTCAGGATGTCTGCACCAGCGGACTGCCTGTGCGATAGAGGTTCTCCAGCTACGGCTTCCCTGACACCGCAAAACAACTGTGGGAGCGGGCTTGCTCGCGAAAGCGGTGGGTCTGTGAAGCATAAAGGGACTGACCTGCTGCCTTCGCGAGCAAGCCCGCTCCCACATGTTTACCGTGTTGTACTCAGGATTACGGGACGCCGTTTTCCCACGCCGACCAGTGTTTCAGGATGTCTGCACCAGCGGACTGCCTGTGCGATAGAGGTTCTCCAGCTACGGCTCCCCTGACACCGCAAAACAACTGTGGGAGCGGGCTTGCTCGCGAAAGCGGTGGGTCTGTGAAGCATAAGGTGACTGACCCGCCGCCTTCGCGAGCAAGCCCGCTCCCACAGGGGACGGCAGTGAACGCGGGGAATTGGCCGAAATTCAGAAGTCCTTGGCCGATACCTCTGCCGATCCTTCCCTAGACTTTGCCCATTCCTTCACGCGGCGGAGTTTCCTCCCATGAACTACCTGATTTCGCTGGGCATCGGTCTCGGTGTCGGCCTGCTCTATGGCGCGCTGGATTTTCGTTCGCCGGCACCTCCGGCGATTGCGCTGGTGGGGCTGCTGGGCATGCTTGCGGGTGAGCAGCTGTGGCCGATGGGCCGGCAACTGGTCGCCGGTTGGCTGTCTTGAATGTCCTTTTTTTCCCTTTGGTGGATGTCCTCATGAAAGCACTGCAATTCGATAAAACCGGCGACCTGTCTTCCCTGCATTTCGTCGACGTACCGACCCCGGTGCCCGGCGCTGATGAAGTGCTGGTCGAGATCAAGGCGGCCGGACTGAACCCCAGCGATGTGAAGAACGTGCTCGGGCGATTTCCGTACACCACATTGCCACGGATTCCCGGGCGTGATTTTGCCGGTGTCGTGGTCGAGGGGCCGCAGGCGTTGCTCGGTCAGGAAGTCTGGGGCACCGGGCGCGAGTTGGGCTTTTTCGCCGATGGTTCGCACGCGCAGTTCGTCAAACTGCCGGCCAATGGCGTGGCGCACAAGCCCTCGCACTTGAGTTTCGCCCAGGCCGCCAGCCTCGGCGTGCCGTACACCACGGCGTGGGATGCGCTGGAGCGTAGTTCGGTAAAGGCTGAAACCCGTTTGCTGGTGATCGGCGGCGGTGCGGTGGCCACGGCGGCGTTGGCGTTGGCCAAGGTACGCGGGGCGCAGATCCTCGCGGCCGCGCGTAGGCCGGAGCAGGTCAAGGAGTTGCAGGCGCAGGGCTTCCAGACGATTCAGCTGGATAAACCCGAAGACCTCGGCGCGCAGGTCAACGCGGTGTACAGCGGTGGCGCTGACGTGATCTTCGACACCACCGGTTTCTGGCTGCCGGCCTCGGTGGCGGCACTAGCAGCCTTCGGGCGCATCGCGATCATCGCCGCACCGGTCGACGGCCATGTGCAATTGCCGGCGCTGGCGCTGTACCGCAAGGGCGGTTCGGTGGTCGGGATCAACTCGCTGCTGTACGGCGTGCAAGCCTGTGCGGCGATGCTCGAGCAGTTTGGGCGGTTCTTTGATGAGGATCTGTTGCCGTTGCCGCAGGGGTTGGTGGAGGTGCCATTGGCGGAGGGGTTGGACAGCTACGCGCAGGTGAATCAAGGCAGTGGCGACAAGATAATTCTCATCCCCTGACACCACAAAACAACTGTGGGAGCGGGCTTGCTCGCGAAAGCGGTGTGTCAGCGAAGCAAATATTGACTGACACAGCGCATTCGCGAGCGAGCCCGCTCCCACATTTTTTACCGTGTTGTACTCAGGATTGCGGGACGCCGTTTTCCCACGCCGACCAGTTTTTCAGAATGTCCTGCACCAGCGGATTGCCGGCGCGATAGAGGTTTTCCAGCGCCGGCACGAACCCGCCCTGATCGGCGTACTTCAACAGATTGTCCACCTCACTGCCGCCCGGAGCAGGACGGTCGAAGTCAGAGCCGGCACGCACCACGGCCAGACGCTGCACATCCACCAGACCTTCGCGACTGGCACGCAGCAGCGCTTCATAGGTGGAGTTGTCTTCCTGTTGCGTGGTGCAATATTCACCCTTGTTATCAGTCAACAGTTTGGTCCAGACCTCGGCGCGTTCGCTCAGGCGTGTGCCGGAGAACCAGGTGTTGCCCGCCAGTGTGTCGCAACGCGTGACGACCGGCGGCTGATTGGCCGGGGCTGACGGGTATTTCCGGCGCCAGGCCGCCGATTCCTTGCTCTCGCTCAGTTCGACCTTGTGGCTCAGGGCGAAGGCCTTGGCCTGCAATTTCGGGTTGAGTTCGAAGACTTCGGTCTTGTAGTCCAGCGGCGGTTTTTCGTTCGGCCCCTTGGTGTTGATGCCCAGGTAGCCAGTCGGCCAGCTCGCCGGCGCGTCGCGCGAATCCAGCTCCCATTGGGTACCGAATTCCACCAGGTAGTGCG
Organism: Pseudomonas sp. JQ36; assembly: GCF_053851495.1. NCBI lineage: Bacteria > Pseudomonadati > Pseudomonadota > Gammaproteobacteria > Pseudomonadales > Pseudomonadaceae > Pseudomonas > Pseudomonas sp. JQ36. The sequence goes on from NZ_CM132642.1 coordinate 884,877, forward strand.
CCCACGCGGCGGTGCCGATGGTCCCGTGTTTGGGGCTGATGCCGGCGATCCCGGCGATCAGAAACCAGCTTTTGCGCAGGTCGAATTTCGGCGACAGCGCCAGTGCCAGGGTCGAGGCGGCGGCATTGGTCTGGCCCATGCCGGTGGTCAGCAGGCACACCTGTTGCGCGTTGCAGCGCACAGTCGGGTACTCGGCAGACAGGCCCGGCACGCGGATTTCCTGTTTCAGATCGAGGCGCTCGATCCAGTTCTGCGCCTCGGGGGCGAACATGGTGATCAGCACGACTTTCGGCTGGATCGGCGCTTCAGCCGCCCAGGTGGTGGAAGAGAGCAGGGCCGCAGCGGCCAGGGTCAGACGCGTCATTGCTTGCATGAGAATCTCCTGATTTCAGAACTGGTAGCCGATGCCGGCGTAGTAACCCCAACCATTGGAGCGTGCGCGGAAATTGCCGTCGCCGAAGTTCAGCTCGCTGCCGTCCTCCCAGTTGCCGCCGTTGTGGAAATAACGGCCGACCAGGGTGAAGCGCAGGTGGGTGAACGAGTACAGCAAGACGTTGGTCGCCACCGTGGCATTGGCGGTGCGCGCCGGGTTGTCCTTGTGGATGTCTGAGCCGAAGTCGAAGTTGGTGAAACCGATGTAGGTCAGCGACGCGCCGTTGCTGAATTTGTCGATGGGCACGATGTACTTGAGCTGCGCGCGGTAGCCGTCCCACGAATACTCATTGCTCGCGCCGTAGTTTTCCCACTGATAGCGCCCGTACAGGTTGGCGGACAGGTTGACCCGCGAATGGGTGTCGATGTCGGTGCCGAAGCCGCTGTACAGGGTGTTGGCGCGGTTCTCTTTACGGCTGCCGTGATCGTAGATCCAGTCGAACGCCACGTACCATTCCTTGAACGGGCCGATGGCCAGGCTGCGGCCGGCGAGGTAGTCGATGGAGATGCGCGGCTCGTGCTCCATGAACACCGGTGAGCCGTGATCCCACACGCCTTTGTCGTGGCTGTTGCCGATGTTGAAGATCTTCGGAATGTCGACATAGCCGTACAGCTCGAACGGACCCTTGCGCCCGAAGTACTCGTATTCCAGGTAGATATCGTCGGCCGGTTGCGGGCCGAAACTGATGTCTTTGCTGCCGATCAGCGTCAGGTCCTGGTTGTACCAGTCCGACAGATACGCACCTTGTTTGGGCGGGCTGGCCTCGGGGCTGAGGGTTTCGCCTTGCGCCGATTCTTCGGGAAGCGCCGGTTGCGCCAATGCGCTGTGGCTGAGAACTCCGGTAACGCCGGTCAGTAGCAAGGAAACAGCAAACGTGCGCGCAAACGGGGCGCGTAGAGGGGAAGCAGCGTGCATTCAAAGTCCTTTTTTTGCGGATCGAGGCCCGGGTTCTGCGGGTCTGTACGGTTTTGTTACGAAAAAGCGGTTATAGGCAGGTCGCAAACGTTTGCACAAGGCGTACCAAGTCGCTTGAGCCTAGTGATCCTCCTTGTAGGAGTGAGCCTGCTCGCGATGGCGTTGTGTCAGGCGATTAGATTTTTTCTGGTACACCGCCATCGCGAGCAGGCTCACTCCTACAAGGGGGAATCAAGCGGTCAGAGTCCAGTGTTTACTGGCCGAAACCCCCGTTCTAGACGGCCCTAGTATTAAAGTATTAACACCATTTAATCAGTGCTCCATGGCGGGGCGTCTACTAGCTTGTCACCCAGAACGCGGTTTTGTGATGACCGTCGCAGTCTTGATTCGCGTGTGGAATAAGCACGGTTTGCACGCCTTCAAGGAAGAATTTGGCCACGACAAGGAGTAGCCCGTGGAAGCAAGGTTTGGTGTCGCCCTCGTTTCGCGTTTTTCCCCACTTTCCCTTGCTGTGCACCTGAGCGTTGCCGGGCTGTTGTTCGGCGGCGTCAGCGCACCTGCACTGGCCACATGCTCCACGGCGGGTTCCACAGTGACCTGTACCGGCGTGCCGAGTCTGCCGCTGTTTCTCAACAATTTCGCCAGTGCCACCAACGGTCTGACGGTCAACGTCAACTCCGGGGCGCAGATGAACGCGACGCTCGGCGGCCACGTGATGGACCTGACCGGGGTCAACATCAGCCTGAACAACTCCGGGACGATCGACCCGGCGCTGCTCGGGCTGGTCTCGGTGTTGAGCGGCGGCGCCTTCATCGGCACCGGCGCAACCAGTACGGTCAGCGTGCTCAACAATGCCAGCGGGATCATTCGCGGTACCGGCATGTTGCTCGGGCTCAACCTGACCAGCCTCGACGGCTTGGGTATTGCGGTGAACAACGCCGCGGCCGGCACCACCAGCATCACCAACAACGGCACCATCACTTCGACCGGACTCTCGATCGGCGGCATCACCTTGGCTGATACTCCGGTGGTCGGTGTGTACGGCGGCTCGCAGGTCAACATGACCAACAGCAGCACTGGCGTGATCAACGGCCGGATTGCCTTCGAGACCTCGGCGGCGGGCAACACTTTCACCAACGCCGGTGCGATCACTGGCGGCGTTTCGATGGGCGCGGCCAGTACCAACACCTTCACGGCGGTAACCGGCTCCAGCGTCAACGTGGGTGACGGCGTACAGATCAGCGTCGGCCTCGGCGGGCTGATTGGCATCAACCTGACCTTCGCCCCCACCGGTACCGTCGACGGTGGCGCAGGCGGCACCAACAGTCTGATCCTGCAGAACCCGATTGGCGTCGGCGGCGGCACCACCGGGGTCGGCACGGCGTCCAGCGCGACCTACGTCAATTTCAATAACCTGACCATCAACAGCGGCACCTGGACCTTGCAGGGACCACTGGTCAGCGGCGCGACCACGCTCAATGGCGGTGTCGCCCAGTTCAACAACAACGCCACGTTCGGCAGCGGGGTGCTTACCTCCAACGGCGGGATCCTCCAGGCCAGCAACGCCGGGTTGAACCTCAGCAACCTGATCTCCCTCGGTGCCGGTGGCGTGACCGTGCAGGGCACCAACGCCACCACCCTGAGCGGGGTGATTTCCGGCAGCGGCGGTCTGACCAAAATCGGCACAGGGCAACTGAGCCTCAGCGCCGCCAACACCTACCTGGGCAACACCACGCTCAACGGCGGCACGGTGCAGTTGGGCAACAACCTGGCGCTGAGCACCGGAACCCTCAACGTCACCGGCGCGACGACGCTGAGTGCACCGGGCACCGTCAGCCTGGCCAACGCCATCAGCCTCGGCGGCACTTTGACGGCTGGCGGCGCGGGGGCACTGACCCTTGGTGGCCTGATCAGCGGCAGCAGCGGCCTGACCAAGACCGGCACCGGCAGCCTGACCCTCAGCGGGGTCAACAGCGGCTTCACCGGCACCACCACCCTCAGCGCCGGCAGCCTGCTGGTGACCAATAACAACTCGCTGGGCAGTGGTGCACTGAACACCGCCGCCGGCACCAGTCTGGACAGCACCACCAACGTCACGCTGGCCAACAACATAGGCATGACCGGCGCGCTCAACGTGCTCGGCAGCAATGCGCTGACCCTCGGTGGCGTGTTGTCCGGTACAGGCGGGATTACCAAATCCGGCACCGCCAGCCTGACCCTGACGGGCAACAACACCAACTCCGGCAACACGCTACTGAACGCCGGCAGCCTGTTTGTCGGCAGCAACACTGCGCTGGGGACTGGCGCGTTGAACGCAGCGGCCGGCACCACGCTGGATGCGACCACCGCTGTCACCCTGGCCAACGCCGTCGCGCTGGCAGCGGATCTGACCATTGGCGGCACCCAGGCACTGGGCCTGAGCGGGGTGGTCAGCGGGGCGGGCAATCTGATCAAGAACGGCACTGCGAGCCTGAGCCTCAGTGGCAACAACACTTTCTCCGGCGGAACTGCGCTGAATGCCGGTACGCTGACGGTCGGCAGCAACACCGCGCTGGGTACCGGGGCATTGGCTGCAGCGGCAGGTACCAAGCTCGATGCCAGCACCACGGTCGCGCTGACCAACGCAGTGTCCCTTGGTGGTGATCTGGAAGTCCTCGGCAGCGCTGATCTGACCCTAGGCGGTTTGATCAGCGGCAGTGGCGGGCTGATCAAGCGCGGGTTCACCAACCTGGTACTCAACGGAGCCAACACCTTCACCGGCGGCACCACGCTGACAGCCGGCACGCTCACAGTAGGCAACGCCGGGGCGTTGGGCAGCGGCGCCTTATCGGTTACCGATACGGCAACGCTGGACAGCAATACTGCCGTCACCCTGAACAACAACGTCAACCTCAACAGCGCCCTGACCATTGGTGGCAGTAGCGGCCTGACCCTCTCCGGTTTGATCAACGGTTCCGGCCAGTTGCTCAAAAATGGCGCGGCCAACCTGACGCTCAGTGGCGCCAATACCTACAGCGGCGGCACCACCCTGAATGCCGGCAGCCTGACCGTTGGCAACGGTGCTTCACTTGGCAGCGGAGCACTCACTGTTGCCGGGGCCGGAACGCTCAACAGCAGTTCGGCGGTAACGCTGAACAACGCGATCACTCTCAATGCCAACCTCACCGCAGGCGGCGCCAACGCGCTGACCCTCGGCGGGGTAATCAGTGGCGCGAACGGCCTGATCAAGACCGGCGCATCGAGCCTGACCCTGACGGGCAACAATACCTACACCGGCACCACGGCACTCAATGCCGGTTCGCTGGTGGTCGGCTCCAACACCGCACTCGGCACCGGCACGCTCAACGCGTCGAATGGCACCACGCTGGATGCAAGCACGGCGGCGACCCTGGCCAACAACGTCAACCTCGGCGGCACGCTGACCGTCGGCGGCAGTAATGCGCTGACTCTCGGCGGGGTGGTCGCCGGCATCGGTGGGCTGACCAAGAACGGCGCCGCAGACCTGACCCTCAATGGCGCCAACACCTATTTCGGTAACACCGCGCTGAACACCGGCAAACTGACCGTCGGCAGCAACAGCGCGCTGGGCGCCGGTACGCTGAACGCGGCGGCCAACACCACGCTGGATGCAAACACGGCGGTTAGCCTGAACAATGCCGTGGCACTCGCCGGTGCCTTGAACATCGGCGGCACGGCGAATATGACGCTGACCGGTCTGGTCAGCGGCGCGGGCAGTCTGGTGAAAGACGGCGCGGCCAATCTGATTCTCAATGCGGCCAACAACTACCTCGGCGGTACCACGTTGAACGCCGGTACGCTGACTGTCGGCAACAGCTCGGCGCTGGGTTCCGGCGCACTGACCGTCGCTGGCGCTGCCACACTGGACAGCAATTCGCCGCTGGTCAGCCTCAACAACGCGGTCGCCTTGAATGCGGCGCTGACCGTGGGTGGCACGCAGAATCTCACCCTTGGCGGCGTCACCAGCGGCACCGGTCAGTTGATCAAGAACGGCGCGGCCAATCTCACCCTCAACGGCAACAACACTTTCAGCGGCGGCACCACCCTCAACGCCGGTACCCTGACCCTGGGCAATGCCAACGGTCTGGGCAGCGGCGGCTTGACCGTCGGCGGTGCGGCGACTCTGGATAACAGCGCCTCGTTCGGCATCGGCAACGCAATCACCCTCAACGCCGGGCTGACGGTGGCCGGCAATAACGACCTGAGCCTCAACGGCATCATCGACGGCGCCGGCAGCCTGACCAAAAACGGTTTGTCTGACCTGACTCTGGCCGGCAACAACACCTTTACCGGCGCACTGAATATCGTCTCCGGCAGCGTCACCACCCTCAACAGCAATGCGCTGGGCAGCACTTCCGGCGTCAACATCAGTGCCGGTGCCGGCCTGAATCTCGGTAGCGATGCCAGCCTCGGCGCGCTGACCGGCAGCGGCAGTGTGCAATTGACCGGCAGCAATACCCTGACTGTCGGAGGCGGTAACGTCACCAGTACGTTTGACGGTGATCTCAGTGGCAGCGGCGGCCTGACCAAAATCGGCACCGGTACTTTGAACCTCACTGGCATCAACGGCATCACCGGCAATACCGCGATCGATGGCGGTATCGTGAACCTGAGCGGTTCGTTGGGCAGTGCGCAGGTCAACGTCAACACCGGTGGCACGCTGACCGGTACCGGCTCGGCGCTCGGCGCGGTGAACATCAATAGCGGCGGTCATCTGGCGCTGTCATCGGGCAACACCCTGTCGGCGGGTGCGCTGACCCTTGGGGCCGGCAGCAATGTCGATGTGGCGCTGGGGACTCCGTCGACCAGTTCGCTGATGAACGTCGGCGGCAACCTCACCCTCGACGGCAATCTCAACGTCAGCGATGCCGGCGGTTTCGGCGTCGGCGTGTATCGCCTGTTCAACTACACCGGGGCCCTGACCAATCTCGGTCTGGACGTCGCCAGCGTGCCGGTCGGTTACGCCCTCGGCGATCTGGTGGTGCAGACTGGCGTGGCCAATCAGATCAACATTCAAGTGTCGGCACCGAACAGCAACATCCGTTACTGGGACGGCAGCCAGACCATCGCCAACGGCGTGGTCGATGGCGGTAGCGGAACCTGGAGCGCGGTCGGGACCAACTGGACCGATGCCAACGGTCTGGTCAACCAGCCGTGGGCCGGTGATTTCGCGGTGTTCCAGGGCACCGCCGGCACCGTGACGGTGAACGGCACACAAGCATTCACCGGCATGCAATTCCTTACCGATGGTTACAGCCTGGTCAACGGCGCGGCGGGGCAACTCACAGCGGTAAACGGCACCGGCGGCACCACTTCGTTGCGCGTCGATCCGGGTGTGACGGCGACCATCAATGCCAATATCGATGGCAGCGGCATTCTCAATAAACTCGACGCCGGCACCTTGGTGCTCGGCGGTGCCAACACCTACACCGGCGGCACGCAACTGGACGGCGGAAAAATCATCGTCGGCAGCAACACCGCGCTCGGTACCGGTACGCTGACGGCGAATGCCGGCACACAACTGGACAGCAACGCGGCGGTGACACTGGCCAACGCGGCGACACTCAACGGCAACCTCACCGTGGTCGGCAGCAATGCGCTGACGCTTAACGGCGTAATTGGCGGCACTGGTGGCCTGATCAAAACCGGCACGGCGAACCTGACCCTCGGCGGCAACAACGCCTTCCTCGGCCCGGTAGCCTTGAACGCCGGCGGGCTGATTCTGGCGTCGAACTCGGCGCTGGGTTCCGGCACCTTGAACGCGGCGGGCGGCACCACGCTGGATGCGAGCACGGCGGTTTCGCTGAACAACGCGGTGAATCTGGCCGGTAATCTAGGCATTGGCGGCACCGCGGATCTGACCCTGGCCGGCACGGTCAACGGCGCCGGCAGCCTGAGCAAAAATGGCGCAGCCAACCTGACCCTCAGCGGCAACAACAACTTCCTCGGTGGCACCACCCTCAACGCCGGCACCCTGACCGCCGGTAGCAACTCGGCACTCGGCCTGGGCAACCTGACCGTGGCCGGCGCTTCGGCGCTGGACAGCAGCAGTGCGCTGAGCCTGGGCAACAACGTCGTGCTCAATGCCAATCTGAGCAACTCCGGCAGCAACAACCTGACCCTCGCTGGTGTGGTCAGCGGCGCGGGCGGGCTGATCAAGAATGGCGCGTCGAACCTGACGCTCAACGGCATCAACACCTACTCCGGTGGCACCACGCTGAACGCCGGTACGCTGACCCTCGGCACGGGCGGCTCCCTGGGCAGCGGCGCGCTGACTGTGACCGGCGCTTCGACCCTCGACAACTCCGCGCCTCTGGTGCTGGCCAACAACATCAACCTCAACGCCAACCTCGGTCTGACCGGTAACAACAACCTGACCCTCGGCGGCGTGATCGCCGGGGCGGGCACCCTGACCAAGAATGGTCTGGCCGACGTGACACTGTCCGGCAGCAACACCTTCAGCGGCACTTTCGATGTGCTCTCCGGCAGTCTGACCACCCTGAGCGGCACGGCATTGGGCAACAACGCCACGGTCAATCTCGCGGGTGGCGCGGCGCTGAATCTCGGCGCTTCGGGCAGCCTCGCCAGCCTGACCGGCAGCGGTACCGCGCTGGTCGGCACCGGCAACAACCTGAGCCTGGGTGGCAACAACGTCAGCAGCACCTTCGCCGGTATCCTCAGCGGTGACGGCGGGCTGACCAAACTTGGCTCGGGTACGCTGACCCTCAGCGGCATCAGCGATCTGACCGGCGATACCAACGTCAACGCCGGCACCTTGCAGGTCAACGGTTCGCTGGCCAGCGGCAACGTGCTGGTCAACAGCGGCGGCACCCTCGGCGGCAGCGGCACCCTGACCGGTGCGGTGACGGTGGCCGATGGCGGGCATCTGGCGGGCGTTACCGGCAGCACCCTGTCGGTGGACTCGTTGGTGCTCAACGGCAATGCCAACTTCGACGTCGGCCTCGGCACACCGGTGTCCGGTGGCGGCAATGCGCTGGTGAATGTCGGTGGCAACCTGACCCTCGACGGCAACCTCAATGTCAGCGACATCGGTGGTTTCGGCAGCGGCGTGTATCGGCTGATCAACTACACCGGCGGCCTGACCGACAACGGCATGCTGATCGGTACGGTGCCGGGCAGCGTCACCCCGGGCGATCTGACCCTGCAAACCGCGCTGGCCAATCAGATCAACCTGCTGGTCACCGCACCGGGCGTCACCGTGCAGTTCTGGGACGGCAACCAACTGGTGGCCAACGGCTCGGTGGAGGGCGGCAGCGGTACCTGGAGCACCGGCACCACCAACTGGACCGACGTCAACGGCACAAGCAATCAGGCCTGGACCAATAATTTCGCGGTGTTCCAGGGCGCGGCGGGCACGGTCACCGTGAACGGTGCACAAACCATCACCGGCATGCAGTTCGTCACCGACGGCTACAGCCTGGTGAACGGCACGGCGGGTTCGCTGAATCTGGTCAACGGTTCGCTGGGCAATGCCACGGTGCGGGTTGATCCGAACGCTACCGCGACCGTCGGCGTTGCGCTCAACGGCAGCGGCACCCTCGGCAAATACGACAGCGGTACGCTGGTGCTCAACGCCGCCAACGGTTACACCGGCGGCACCGCGCTCAATGGCGGCAAAATCGTGGTCGGCAATAACGCAGCGCTGGGCACTGGCGTGTTGACCGCAGCGGACGGCACCGCACTGGACAGCAACGCGGCCGTCACGCTGGGCAACGCTGTGGTGGTGAACGGTGGCCTGACTGTCGCCGGCAGCAACGCCTTGACCCTCGACGGTGTCGTCAGCGGTGCGGGCAGCCTGATCAAGACTGGCGCATCGAGCCTGACCCTCAACGGCAGCAACACCTACAGCGGCGGCACGCAACTGGCTGGCGGCACCCTGGTGCTGGGCAACAACAGCGCAATCAGCAGCGGTGCATTGAGTGTGACCGGCAACGCCAGCCTCGACAGCAGCGCGGCGCTGCAATTGGCCAATGCCGTCAACCTCGGTGCGCAACTGACCCTGGCCGGCAATCAGAACACCACGCTGCTCGGTGCCATCACTGGCACCGGCAGTCTGGTGAAAAACGGTGCCGGCGATCTGGTGCTCAGCGGCGCCAATACCTACAGCGGCGGTACCACGTTGAATGCCGGAACTACGCGCGGTGACACCAGCAGCCTGCAAGGTGCGATCGTCAACAACGCGACGCTGACCTTCGAACAAAACGCCGACGGCAGCTACACCGGTAACCTCACGGGTGCCGGTACGCTGAACAAAACCGGTACGGGTGAGTTGCTGCTGACTGGCAACAACAGTTTCACCGGCAACACCTCGGTGCAGGCCGGCAACCTGATCGTCAACGGCGTGCTCAACAGCGCCAATGTCAGTGTCGCCAGCGGCGCGAGCATCGGCGGTGGCGGTCAGCTCGGTGGCGCTGTGCAACTGGCCGACGGTGCGACGCTGGCCGGTGGCGGCACCGCGACGCCGTTGTCGGTCGGTTCGCTGGCACTGTCCTCGGGGACCAATCTGGACTTCAGCCTTGGCTCGGCAACCAGTTCGACCACCGTGGTCAATGTCGCTGACAACCTGACCCTCGACGGTACGCTCAACGTCAGCAATGCCGGCGGGTTCGGTACCGGGGTCTATCAACTGTTCAGCTACGGCGGCAGCCTGACCGACAACGGTCTGGTCTATGGCAGCCTGCCGGTGTCGGAGGCCAATCTGACCCTGCAAACCGCGATCGCCAATCAGGTCAACCTGCTGGTGCAAGGTACGCCGGGTGAGGTGCAGTTCTGGAACGGTGGCAAAACCAATCCGGACGGCAGCATTGGTGGCGGCAGTGGCGTGTGGGGGCCGGGGACCAACTGGACTGATCCGAACGGCACCCAGGCACTCGTTTCGAATGGCCAGTTTGCGGTGTTCGGTGGTCAGGGCGGCACGGTCACCGTGCAGGGCAATCAGAACTTCACCGGCCTGCAATTCCTCGCCAATGGCTACAGCCTGACGCCGGGTGCCGGTGGCTCACTGACCCCGGTCAACGGCACGGACGGCAGCCTCGCACCGGTACGGGTCAATGCCGGCGCGAGTGCGGAAATCTCCGCGCCGCTGGTGGGCACGGGGGGTATCGAGAAGCTTGATTCCGGCACGCTGGTATTGAGCGGCGCCAACACCTACAGCGGTGGCACCACGGTCAGCGGCGGTACGCTGGTCGGTAACACCACCAGCCTGCAAGGCAACATCCTCAACAACGCTTCGCTGTTGTTCGTGCAGAACTTCAACGGTCAGTTCAACGGGTCGCTGCGCGGACTTGGTGCGATGCTCAAACGCGGTACCGGCACCTTGCTGTTGACCGGTGACAATCCGTTCAGCGGCACGGTCGCGGTCGATCAAGGCGTGCTGCAAGTCGGCAGCCGTGCGGCGCGGGCTTCGCTGGGCGGACAAGTCACCGTGGCCAACGGTGCGGGTCTGAGCGGTAATGGCAGCGTCGGTTCGGTGGTCAACCATGGCGTTGTCGCCTCGGGTTCTGAAGCGGGCACCTTGAGCGTGGCCGGTAACCTGACCAACGCCAGTGACGGTGTGCTGGCGCTGACCGTCAGTTCACCAACCGCAACGCCACTGGCAATCGGCGGCACGGCGACCCTGGGCGGCGGCTTGCAAGTCAACTCGCTGGCCCCGTTCACCGGTAACACCACGTATTCGCTGATCACGGCGGGCGGCGGGGTAAACGGCACTTTCAGCGCTGCAGACCTGCCGCAATACGCGTTCCTCAACAGCGCACTGGTGTATGACGCCAACGCGGTGAATCTGGTGGTCAGTCGCAATGGCAATTCCTTTGCCGATGTCGCCGCCACCGGCAACCAGTTCCGGACCGCCACTGCGCTGTCGAACAACGGCCCGGCGGGCGCAGCGTTGCAGAACGAAATCGTCAATCTCAGTGTCGCCGGTGCACGTAATGCCTTCGACAGCCTGTCCGGCGAAATCCACGCCAGCACCGCCAGCGCCATCCTCGAGGATTCGCGCTACGTGCGTGAGGCCGTCAACGACCGCATGCGTCAGCCATCGTGCAGCGCGCCGGATGATCCACGCCGTGCCCTGGCGCCGAGCGACAACCAACTGAGCAGCAACGGTTGCCACGGTGAAATGGTCGGCTGGGCGCGCGCACTCGGTGCCTGGGGAGAATCGGATGGTGACAGCAACAGCGCCAAGCTTGATCGCAACCTCAGCGGCTTCATGCTCGGTACCGACAAGCAACTCGATGACCAGTGGCGCGTGGGCATGGCCGCCGGTTACACCCGCAGCGACCTCGATGCGCATGATCGTCGCTCGGATGCCACTGTCGAAAGCTACCACCTGGCGGCCTACCTCAACTCGCAGTTCGATGCCCTGGCGGTGCGCCTCGGCGCGGCTTACAGCTGGCACGACATCGAAACCAAACGCGACGTCAGCGTTGGAGGCTACAACGACCGTCTGAAGGCCAACTACGACGCACGCAGTGCGCAGGTGTTCGGTGAAGTCGGTTACACGATTGAAGCTGGCGGCATTGCGCTTGAGCCGTTCGCCGGGCTGGTCTACGTCAATTACGACACCGACAAGGCCAAGGAAAAAGGCGGAGTAGGGCGCCTGGAGGCCGATGCCGATCAAGACATCACCTTCTCGACCCTCGGTGTGCGCGCCGGCAAGGTCATCACCCTGGCCAGCGGCGGGCAATTCACCCCGCGCGCGGCCATCGGCTGGCGCCACGCGTTTGGTGACACCAAGCCTGACGCTGATCTGACCTTCATCGACGGCGGCGCGTCGTTCAGCACCCAGGGCGTGCCGATCGCCAAGGACAGCGCCATCGTCGAAGCGGGAGTGGACTTCCAGATCAGCCCGACCGGCAAACTCGGGGTTGGCTACTCGGGTCAACTGTCGAACGACAGCAACGACCATGCGATGACCATCAGCTTCAGCCTGGGCTTCTGAATTTAGGGTCGAAGCACTTTTAGCCGCCCGTAAGGGCGGTTTTTTTTGGCTTGGCAGAAAGTCCGGCCGTGAAGTCGCGTTGACCGGGCGACAGCTTTCGCGAGCAAGCCCGCTCCCACACTGGATCTGAAGTGAACACAGGATTTGTGAATGACAGCGATCTGCTGTGGGAGCGGGCTTGCTCGCGAAGGGGCCCGGCCATTCAACGCAAAATTCAGCCGGCCCGCGCTCTGTTAGAATCGCCCCCATCAACTGCCAGAGACTCCCCCATGAGCGAGCCGATTCGTCTGACCCAATACAGCCACGGTGCCGGTTGCGGCTGCAAGATTTCCCCGCAAGTACTGGAAGTGATTCTGGCCGGCAGCGGTGCACAGAACCTTGATCCGAAGCTGTGGGTTGGTAATGCCTCGCGTGATGACGCGGCGGTGTACGAGATCGATGCCGAGCGCGGTGTGGTGTCGACCACTGATTTTTTCATGCCGATCGTCGACGACCCGTTCGACTTCGGTCGTATCGCCGCGACCAATGCGATCAGCGACATCTATGCGATGGGCGGCGATCCGCTGATGGCGATTGCGATCCTCGGCTGGCCGGTCAATGTGCTGGCGCCGGAAGTGGCGCGGGAAGTGATTCGCGGTGGGCGCGCGGTGTGTGACGCCGCCGGCATTCCGCTGGCCGGCGGGCATTCGATCGATGCGCCGGAGCCGATCTTCGGCCTGGCCGTGACCGGTCTCGTCGAAAAGCGCCACATGAAACGCAACGACACCGCCACCGCCGGTTGCCTGCTGTACCTGACCAAGCCATTGGGCATCGGCATCCTCACCACCGCCGAGAAAAAGGGCAAATTACGCCCCGGCGATGTCGGTGTGGCCCGTGACTGGATGTGCACCCTGAACAAACCCGGCAGCCGTTTCGGCAAACTCGCCGGCGTCACCGCGATGACCGATGTCACCGGTTTCGGCCTGCTCGGGCATCTGGTGGAAATGGCCGATGGCAGCGGCCTGACGGCACGCATCGCCTATGCTCGGGTGCCGCGTCTGGACAGCGTCGAGTATTACCTCGATCAGGGCTGCGTGCCCGGCGGCACGCTGCGCAACTTTGACAGCTATTCGAGCAAGGTCGGCCGCGTGCAGGAGCTGCACAAGCGTGTGCTATGTGACCCGCAAACCAGCGGCGGTCTGCTGATTGCAGTCACTCCCGAAGGCAACGACGAGTTCCTTGCCGTCGCTGCTGAACTGGGCCTGGACCTGATGCCGATCGGCGAGCTGGTCGAGCGACAGACCCACGCAGTCGAGGTGATCTGATGTCACGCGACTGCACTGATTACCGCGACATTTTTCTCAACGACCGGCCAATGATGGATGCCCGTGCGCCGATCGAATTTGCCCACGGCGCGTTTCCCGGCGTGGTCAACTTGCCGCTGATGAACGACCGCGAGCGCGAACAGGTAGGCACCTGCTACAAGCAGCATGGGCAACAAGCCGCCATCGCCCTGGGTGAGCGGCTGGTGTCTGCCGAAGTGCGTGAGCAGCGCATTCAGGGCTGGGTCGAGTTTGCCCGGGCGCACCCCGACGGCTACCTGTATTGCTTTCGCGGCGGCTTGCGTTCGCAGATCGTCCAGCAATGGATCAAGGAGGAGGGCGGGATCGATTACCCGCGGGTCGGCGGTGGCTACAAGGCGATGCGTACGTTCCTGCTGGAGACGATCGATCAGGCCGTGGCCGAGTGCGATCTGGTGCTGCTGGGCGGGATGACCGGCACCGGCAAGACCGAACTGCTGGTGCAATTGCGCAACGGTCTGGATCTGGAAGGTCACGCCAATCATCGGGGATCGAGCTTCGGCAAGCGCGCCACCGGCCAACCGACCAACATCGACTTTGAAAACCGTCTGGCCGTTGATCTGCTGAAAAAACGCGCCGGCGGGATCCAGCAGTTTGTGCTGGAAGACGAGAGCCGGGTAGTCGGCAGTTGTGCCTTGCCATTGCCGCTGTACCGAGGCATGCAAGTGGCGCCGATGGTCTGGCTCGAAGACAGCCTGGAGCAGCGGGTCGAGCGGATCCTGCAGGACTATGTGATCGACCTGCACGCGGAGTTCGTCGCCGTGCATGGCGAGCAGGGCTTTGCGCTGTATGCCGAGCGGTTGATTGCGAGTTTGAACAATATCCAGCGCCGGCTGGGTGGCGAACGCCATCAGCGGATGTTCCTGCAGATGGAAGAGGCCCTGGCCGAGCAGGCGCGCAGCGGTTCGGTCGAGATGTTCCGGGACTGGATCAGCGTGTTGCTAAGGGAATACTACGACCCGATGTATGCGTTCCAGCGTGAGAAAAAGGGCGGGCGGATTGAGTTTGCCGGGGAGCGTGGGGCGGTGCTGGAGTATCTGCGTGAGCGGGTGACTCCGCGGGTTTGAGGGTGTTGCTGCCGGCCTCTTCGCGAGCAAGCCCGCTCCCACAGGGTATTTGCGCAGATCGAATGTGGGAGCGGGCTTGCTCGCGAAAGGGGCGGCACAGGCAGCCAATCACTCAAGTCGGACAGGTCGCCTTGCCGTTATCCAGCCCCTGTTTGTAGCTGTGGCTTTGCAGGCTGGCCTTGCCGTTGTGCCAGGTCAGGGTCAGTACGTACAGCGAATCGAAATCACTTGAGGCCCAGTCGTCGGTGATGTTCTGCTTCTCGCCGACGGCCTTGCCCGCGACCTTGTTGATCAGCTCCGGCAAGTAGCCGTGCGACCAGGCGGTGTAGATCGTCGCGTTGTGGTACTTGTCCTCGGTCAGTTCACGCGCCAGGTCACTGGTGTCGTTGGCGGAGAACTCGATGTTCACCGGCAGGCCGAGCTTGATCGCGGCGGGGCTGATGGTCATCAACGGACGGATGTAGCTGTAGGAATTGTCCAGTTCGCCTTCCTCGACATTGCGCGTCGGGTTGGCGGCGAACACATAATCGGCCTTGCCGAATTTTTCCGGCAACAGGGTCGACAGGTCGATGGCGCGATTCAGGCCCTGACAATTGAGCTGGCCGAGACCGCCCTCGGGCTTTTCCGCATGGCGCAGGAAAACCAGCGTCTGCGTACCGTCCACCGGTTGCGCGCGAATCTGGCTCGACTCCAGCGACAGGAACAATGCACTGACCGCCAGCAGCGAAGGCAGGGCCACGTAGGCGCGATGTTTGAAACGTTTGGCGAAACTCATGAGGTTCGTCATTGAATATAGGTTCTTCAGCAAATTCGGTTGGGGCTGACCAACCCTTACACCACGGGCTCCCAGCACCGGATGTTGTCCATGTCGTGTGTCGCGCTTCCTCTGCGAAGGGCTTAGCTCAGAGTCCTCTGAAGCCGGTTTGGTTCATGCACAGTACCCGCAAGATGTTACGGTTCGTGTAGGAGCTGCCGCAGGCTGCGATCTTTTGATTTGGTTTTTAGAAGCCAGATCAAAAGATCGCAGCCTGCGGCAGCTCCTACATTATGATCAGCGCTTCCCATGTGACTGGATGTTTCCAATGACCGATCTGTCCGCGTTCCAAATTACCCAGAAATGGCCGGCGCAGTACCCCGACTGGATTCAGCTCTACTCCCTGCCGACCCCCAACGGCGTCAAGGTCTCGATCATGCTCGAAGAAATCGGCCTGCCCTACGAGCCGCACCGAGTGGGCTTCGATACCCAGGATCAGCTGTCCCCCGAGTTCCTGTCGCTGAACCCCAACAACAAGATCCCGGCGATCCTCGACCCCCACGGCCCACAAGACCAGCCGTTGCCGCTGTTCGAGTCCGGCGCGATCCTGATCTACCTCGCCGACAAGAGCGGCCAGTTGCTGGCCCAGGAAGGCGCGCTGCGTTACGAGACGATTCAGTGGCTGATGTTCCAGATGGGCGGGATCGGCCCGATGTTCGGCCAGCTCGGCTTCTTCAACAAATTCGCCGGCAAGGACTACGAGGACAAGCGTCCGCGTGATCGTTACGTCGAGGAGAGCAGACGCCTGCTCAACGTGCTCGACAAACGCCTGCAAGGTCGCGACTGGATCATGGGCGAGCGCTACACCATCGCCGACATCGCCACGTTCCCGTGGGTGCGCAACCTGATCGGGTTTTATGAGGCCGGGGATCTGGTCGGGATCAGTAATTTCCCCAATGTGACCCGGGTGCTGGAGCGCTTTCTGGCGCGCCCGGCTGTGGTGCGCGGGTTGACCATTCCTTCCTGAGGCCACACATAACCCTGTGGGAGCGGGCTTGCTCGCGAAGGCGTCGTGTCAGTCAACACGTCTTTTTCTGATACACCTCCTTCGCGAGCAAGCCCACTCCCACAGGAATAGTGATGACGCCCGCAGATTATTGCGTCCTTGGTAACGCACTGTTGATTGATCCAGGTTTGTACCTGCGCCCACCGAAGGCATAAGCTTCGCCCCCTACGACTTTCGTCTCATCTGCCGTTTTCAGGAAGCGCCATGTCCAGCCAGTTCCCCGAAGCACGTCCCCGCCGTCTGCGCCGCAATGCGAGCCTGCGCAGTCTGTTCCAGGAAACCGAGTTCAGCCTGAATGATCTGGTGCTGCCGATTTTTGTCGAAGAAGAGATCGACGACTTCGTACCGATCAAGAGCATGCCGGGGGTGATGCGCATTCCCGAGCGCAAGCTGGCCAGTGAAATCGAGCGTTATGCCCGTGCCGGGATCAAGTCGGTAATGACCTTCGGTGTGTCCCATCACCTGGACGAGAACGGCAGCGACACCTGGCGCGAAGACGGTCTGGTTTCGCGCATGTCGCGGATTGCCAAGGACGCCGTGCCGGAAATGATCGTGATGTCCGACACCTGCTTCTGCGAATACACCGATCATGGCCACTGTGGCGTGATGCACAACCACGAAGTCGACAACGACCAGACCCTGATCAACCTCGGCAAGCAAGCCGTGGCGGCGGCGCGTGCCGGTGCTGACGTGATCGCCCCGTCCGCGGCGATGGACGGCCAGGTACGGGCGATCCGCCAAGCGCTGGACGCCGCCGGTTTCACCCAGATTCCGATCATGGCCTACTCGACCAAATTCGCCTCGGCGCTGTATGGCCCGTTCCGCGAGGCCGGCGGCAGCGCGCTGAAGGGTGATCGCAAAAGCTATCAGATGAACCCGATGAACCGCCGCGAAGCCCTGCGCGAATCGCTGCTCGACGAACAGGAAGGCGCCGATGCGCTCATGGTCAAACCGGCCGGCGCGTACCTCGACATCATCCGCGACATTCGCGAAGCCTCGAACCTGCCGCTGTCGGCGTATCAGGTCAGCGGCGAGTACGCGATGATCAAGTTCGGCGCCCAGGCCGGTGCAATCGACGAGGATCGCGTGGTGCGCGAAAGCCTGGGCGCGATCAAGCGCGCGGGTGCGGACCTGATCTTCACCTACTTTGCGATGGATCTGGCGCTGGCCGGGATCTGACAGACACCACAGAACCCCCTGTGGGAGCGGGCTTGCTCGCGAATGCGGTGTATCAGCAACGATTAGGTTGACTGACACGACGCCTTCGCGAGCAAGCCCGCTCCCACATTGTGACTGTGTAGTGTCACGGACAGTTGAAGTAGGGGCGGATCCCGTGGTCGCGAAAGTACCGCTCGATCACCTTCGGATCCGCGCTGTTATCGGCAATCGCCACATAGGTATCCGGGCGCAACAGGTAAAAGCCGTTACGCCCCAACCCCGCCGTTTCAAACGCCGGCCGCCAGTCGAACACGTGCAGCGGCAGATGGTGTTCATTGCACCAGGCGATCATCTCGTCGCTGGTGTCGCCGTACACGTGCACCTGCCAGCAGGGCTGGCGCAGCGGCTCGAAATTATCCCCCTCGCCATCATGCGCCCACGGCAAGCGGTCGCCGCCATGCACATGGCCGGCCGTGCCCTGGCTCAGCGGCATGCCGCGATAGTTGAGGGTGACCTGTGAGACGGTGCGAAAGAGGAATTCGCGGCTGGCCTCGAACGTGGCCATTTTCGGGATCAGAAACGGTGCCAGGCGCGTGCGCAGCAGATCGGCAATGCGCCCTTCGGCGGTGACGAAGCTGAACACCTTGTCGGTGGTCGACACCAGCCTGTGGGCGAAGGCGATGCGCTCGGTTTCGTAGGTGTCGAGCAGTTGCGCCGTGGCGCTGCCGTTGAGCACCGCGGCGAGTTTCCAGGCCAGGTTGATCGCATCGCCAATCCCGGTGTTCATGCCCTGGCCGCCGGCGGGGCTGTGCACGTGCGCCGCGTCGCCTAGCAGAAACGCCCGGCCGCTGCGAAAGTGCTCGGCCACGCGGTGATGCACGCGGTAGGTGGAGAACCAGTTGACCTCGTCGATATGCACTTTCAAATGTTCGATGGCGCGGCTGCTGACGTCGGCAAATTGCAGGGTTTCAGCACGGTCGGCACGTTCGTCACGCACCGTGCCGATCAGCCGGGCGCGGCCTTCACCGGCCAGCGGGAACACCGCGAGAAAATCCGCTTCGTCCAGATCCAGATGCAGCTCGCCATTGAGTGCCGGGCCGCTGGCCTGCACATCCGCGACGTAGAAAATCTGCTGATAGGTGCCGCCCGGGAATCCGGTGTCGAGGGTTTTGCGCACCACCGAGCGCGCGCCATCGCAGCCTGCCAGAAAACACGCCTGACAGATTTCCTGCTGCCCGTCCGGCAAGCGCAAATGCGCGCTGAGGCCGTCGCCGGTTTCTTCGAAACTCTCCAGTTCGGTGTTGCGCTCAACCGTCACGTCATAGTCTTCGAGGCGTTCGAGCAGCAGCCGTTCGTGCAGGTCCTGGGGAAATATTTCGATGAACGAGTAGGGCGTCAGGCCTTCGCCGATGCGCTGCAACGGTAACTGCGCGACCGGTTTGCCCTTGACCCAGAAATTCGCCGCCGCGACCTTGTGACCGTTGCGCACCACGGTATCGGCCAGGTCCAGCTGGCGGTACAACTCCAGGGTGCGCGCCTGCACCGCCAGTGCCCGTGAGGTGGTGCCGGGCGCAGAGGTCTTGTCGATGATGCGCACGCGCACGCCCAGTTTGCTCAGCCACAGGGCCAGCACCAGACCGGTCGGGCCGGCGCCGATGATCAGTACGTCGCTGCGGTTCATGGGCCTGTCCTCCGTTTGCTGTGGAGCAAGTATGGATCAGATGGAAAGGGTAGCCAGTGCCGGCCCCTTCGCGAGCAAGCCCGCTCCCACAGTCGAACGCATTCCAATGTGGGAGCGGGCTTGCTCGCGAAGGGGACTTATGACCCGCCACAAAAACAAAAAAAGGCCCCGCAACGCTGAAGCTGCGGGGCCTTTGTTACGACGGGATGACGCTTAGAAATCGATCGTCCCCGACAGCTTCGCCACCCGTGGCTCACCCTGGGTCAAGTAGCCACCCTGAGCCGATTCCCAATACTTCTTGTTGGCCAGGTTTTCAACGCCCAGACGCAACGTCACGTCTTTCTGCGAGACCTTGAAGGCGTAACGCGCGCCGGCGTCAAAACGGTTCCAGCTCGGCAGGCTGAGGTTGTTGGCCGCGTCGGCGTACTGGCCGCCGGTGCGCAGCATCCGTGCATTCAGCGCCACGCCTTGCAGGCCCGGTACATCCCAGTCGGCGCCGGCGTTGAACTGGAAGCTCGGCACGCCGATCGCTCGGTTGCCGTCGTTGGCACCGTTCTGAGTGTTGCGCAGTTCAGTGTCCATCAGGGTCAGGCCGCTGATCAGGCGCAGGCCGTTGATCGGCTCGCCGAACACGTTCATCTCTACGCCTTTGTTGATCTGCTCGCCTTCACGCACGTAGGTGCAGGTGGTGGCGCTGTTGATTTCGCAGTAACCGTCGCTCGGCTGCTCGATGCGATAGACGCCCAGGCTCGCGCCGTAAGTGCCCATGTCGACCTTGACCCCGGCCTCGGTCTGCTTGGAGCGCGCCGGCGCGTAGACTTCGTTGCCGTTGGTCACGCGCAAGCCGCCGGCGCTGGTCGGCGAGGTCGGGCCTTGTGCCAGGCCTTCGATGTGGTTGGCGTAGAACGACACGTGCTCCCACGGCTTGAACACGATGCCGTAGACCGGCGTGGTGATCGATTCGTCGTAGCTCGACTTGCGGCTGCCGCTGCCGTAACTGGCGTAGTTGTAGCCTTGCACCACCAGTTGCTGACGACGCAGGCCGGCGGTGATCAGCAGGCGATCATCGAAGAAACCGAGGGTGTCGGAGAGCGCGAGGCTGCGGTTGAAAGTCTTGCCGACAATGCCCGGGTCGCTGACGTCGCCGCCGGAAAAATTGCCGACCGGCGATGGGGTTTGCACCGGGTGGTAGATGTTGTTGGCGTATTGGGTCAGGTCGAAATCATAGGCGCTGCGCTGTTCGGCCCACAGACCGCTGAGGCCGAAGTTGAGCTTGTGGCTGACGGCGCCGGTGTTGAATTTGCCGTTGAGGCCGGCCATCAGGCTGGTGTTGTCTTCATCGTGGGGGATGAACGAGCCGGTGGTGTAGGAGGCGCCGTTGTTGCCCACCAGCGTGGTCGAGTTGTAGCGGCCGACTTCGCGGGTGTGCTTGGCGCCGCCGGCGACGTACGCGGTCCAGTTGTCGTTCAGGTCGTATTCGGCGCGGAGCATGCCGAAGGTGTCTTCGATGTCGGTGTAACCCCACTTCGGCGCGTAATTGGTGTCGGCTGACGGCGCGTCCGGAATGTGCGTGGCGGTGCCGAGGTTGACCGAGTTGCGACCACCGTTGACGCGTTCTTTCTGGTAGGCGAAGTCGCCGGAAATACGCAGCGCGTCACCACGGTAATCAAGGCCGATGCTGAACAGTTTCGAGCGCTGGTTTTCGTGATCGATGCCGGTGTCGCCCTCGCGCTGCGACAGGTTGATCCGCGCGCCGAAGCGGTTGTCTTCGCCGAAGCGCTGGCCGATATCGAAGTGCTGACCGATGCGACCTTCGCTGTTGATCTCGGTGGTGGAGCGGCGCAGCGGCTCGTCGCCGGCACGCTTGGGCTGCAGGTTGACGCCGCCACCGATGCCGGAGCCGGTCGGGGTTACGCCGTTGATGAAGGCGTTGGGGCCTTTGAACACTTCCACGCGCTCCAGCGCGTCGGTGGAAATGATCTGCCGGGGCAGCACGCCGTACAGGCCGTTATAGGAAATGTCGTCACCGTTCAGCGGCAGACCGCGGATCATGAACACCTGCGCCTGGTTGGAGAAACCCGAAGCCTGACGCACCGAAGCATCGTTGAGCAGGACGTCGGCAACGTTTTCCGCTTGCTGATCCTGAATCAGTTGTTCGGTGTACGACGCGGCGCTGAACGGCACGTCCATCATGTCCTGATTGCCGAGCACGCCGAGCTGACCACCACGGGCGACCTGACCACCGGCGTAGACCGGGGGCAGGGCGTTGGCCGTCGGTGCCTGGGCATTGATGTTGACGTTGTCGAGCACCAACTCCTTGCCGTTTTCATCGGCAGCGTGAGCGGTGACAGTCAGGGAGCACAGCAGGGCGAGAAGCGTCGGGCGAAACGGGACGGCGAGTCGAGCTGAAACGGGCATGTCGATACCTGGAGGCGTACGGCCGGTGAGAAAATTAGAACGGCGCGGGGAACTCCTTGCGCAAATACGACTCCAGGCGCAAATGATAGGAGTTCGCAGTAACGTTTTGCAAACTGTTTGTCATCAACCCGGAAAACTCATTCACCTGTAGGAGCTGCCGCAGGCTGCGATCTGTTGACTTGGTTTTTAAAAGACAAGATCAAAAGATCGCAGCCTGCGGCAGCTCCTACACGGATTGTGTATGGTGTTCGGGCTTACTGGATTGGATTAAGCAACATGCGATTACTTATTACCCTCGCCGCGCTGTTGGTGCTCGCCGGTTGCGCCGGCCAGCGCAGCCAGGAGCCGGCGCCGCGTGCGCCGGCCGAAGTGAAGGCCGAAATCGTCCGGCTGATGCCGGCCAAAACCGCTGATCGGCAAGGCTGGGCCACCGACATCTATGCCGCGTTTGCCGCGCAGAACATCAGCCCGACCACGCAGAATCTGTGTTCGGTGCTGGCCGTTGCCGAGCAGGAATCGACCTTCCAGGCCGACCCCACCGTGCCGGGCCTGGGCAAGATCGCCCGCGACGAAATCGACCGTCGTGCCGCCAAAGTGCATATCCCCGGCCTGCTGGTCAGCGGCGCGCTGCAAGTGCGCTCCACCAACGGCAAGACCTACAGCGAACGCTTGAACGCGGCACGCAGTGAAAAAGAACTCAGCGCCATTTTCGACGACTTCATCGGCAGAGTGCCGATGGGCCGCACCTTGTTCGGCGGCTTCAACCCGGTGCACACCGGCGGGCCGATGCAGGTCAGCATCGAATTCGCCGAGCAGCACGCCAAGGAGTATCCATACCCGGTAGACGGCACGATCCGCCGCGAAGTGTTTACCCGCCGTGGCGGCATGTACTTCGGCATCGCGCACTTGCTTGGCTACCCGGTGAGTTATCGCGAACCGCTGTACCGCTTCGCCGACTTCAACGCCGGCTGGTATGCCAGCCGCAATGCCGCGTTTCAGAACGCCGTCAGCCGAGCCTCGGGCATCCCATTAGCGCTGGATGGCGACTTGATCCGCTACGACTCGATCATGCCTGGCAGCACCGAACTGGCGGTGCGCACCCTCGGCAAGTCGCTGGGCATGCGCAACCCGACCATTCGCGATCAACTGGAGAAAGGCAAGACTCTGGAGTTTGAAGACACCAAGCTTTATCAGCGGGTGTTCGAACTGGCGGAGCAAGCGGAGGGAAAAAAACTGCCGCGTGCGGTGTTGCCGGGGATCGTGCTGCAGAGCCCGAAAATCACGCGCAAACTGACCACGGCGTGGTTCGCCAAGCGCGTGGATGAGCGCTACAAGCGTTGCATGGCCAAGGCCGGTTGACGCCGGTTCAAAGCACTTTGACGGCTCGGCCAATCGCCTGAATCGGCCCGGTTGGTTTGCCGATCGGTGAGCCATTGGCGCCTTCCAGCGTCAGCTCGAACAGCTGATTCGGTTGCAGCGGCGGCAATTTGTCCAGCGGCACCGACAGCGTCTGCCCCGGTTTGACCAGCCCCAGCGACACCGGCCCTTGCCAGCCGTCAGCCTTGGTCCAGAACTCCAGCGCCTTATCCGCCGGCACTTCGACCACGCCCAGCGGGATCAACTGGATTTCACGCGGATTGCTGGCTTGGATCACCCAGCCCGGCGCCTTGTCCTGCGGGGCGACCAGCACCACCAGATAATTCGGCTTCGGCGGGGGCTGGGTCAGCAGAATTGAACCCAGGACCAACGTCGCAGCCAGTCCGGCAGCGCTCAGCCCGCGCCACAGCGGCAGCAGATTCCACCACGAGGTGGTGGACGTTTCAGGCGTCAGTCGCTCGACGCTGCGCTCGATTCGCGGCCACAGGAACGCCGACGGTTGCTGCGCTTCGGCATAGTCCGTCAGCTCCAGCAGCCTCCGTTCCCAGGCGTCCACCGCTGCGCGCAGATCCGGCTCATGCGGCAGGCGTTTCTGCACCTCGATCCGCTGTTCAGCAGAGAGTGTGCCGAGCACGTATTCGCCGGCCAGTTCATCACGTTCCTGCGCCGATTCAGTGGTCATCCCATGCACTCCCGCAAAGCGTTGAGGCTGCGTTTGATCCAGGCTTTGACCGTGCCCAGCGGCGTGCCCAGCCGTTGGGAAATCTGCGCGTGGCTGTAGCCATCGACATAGGCGTGGAGGATGCAGCTTCGGCGTTGTGGGTCGAGTTGTTCCAGGCAGCGATGGATGCGCCCCGAATGCGCCTGGGCATCGAAGCCGTCATCTTCTTCGGCAGGCATTTCATGATCTTCGCTGAACGGGGTTTCCCGAGCCTGATTGCGCAGCAGATTCAGCGCCAGATGCCGGGTCACGCTGAACATCCAGCCCCGCGCCGAGCCGCGCGCCGGATCGAACTGCGCCGCACCGTTCCAGATCTTGATGAACGCCTCATGCACGATGTCCTCCGCCAGTGCCGTGTCACGCACCAGCCGTTTGGCCACGCCGAGCAGGCGCGGGCCTTCCTGCACGTACAAATCGCGCAGGGCCTGACGCTCGCCGCGGGCACAGGCAGCGAGGCGGGCTTCGTAATCAAACACTGATTCGGGCAAGGACATGTGGTGCAATCTAGCTCACATTCCGCAAACATCCAGACAACTCGGCTCTCCCTATGGACTCCTCTGTGGGAGGGGGCTTGCTCCCGAATGCAGTGTGCCAGTGAACGAGATGCTGGCTGACACGCCGCCTTCGGGAGCAAGCCCCCTCCCACTAGGAAGATTGGAGTGGGCCAGAAACTCAGTTCGCCGCCCAGAAAATGTAATCGGCCTGATATTTCACCACTTCCTGCTTGCCCTTGTTCGCCGCCGTGCATTCGCTGCCCGGGGCCACGCCGCCCTTGAGCGCGACCCGCTGGATATAACTCACGCCGCTCATCGCGCCTTTGCCTTCAGCCGGGTTGGCCTTGACCAGTTGATAGGGCAGGTTGCCCGGGCTCGACGGAGCGACGGCCAATTGCGTGCCGGTGACTTTCGATCCGTCCTTGGCCTGCCAGGTGGCGGGCGGGCCGAAGTAGGTGCCGACCTGCTTGCCGCTGCGATCATTGAGCACCGCTTTCGGGCCGACGAAGGTCCATTCGGTCTGCCCGGCGGCATTGGGCTTGTCGCGGCATTCGTAAGTGATCTCGCCGACCCCGGTGGTTTCCATCGCGATCTTGTGGCCTTCCGGGACTTTGATTGCGTCGGGATAGTTGCTTTGGGCGAAGGTTGTCGAGGACAGGACAAGCAAACCGGTGAGGCCAATCAGTTGAGTGATGTTCATCAGTGTTATCTCCGAAAGGGGTAGACCGCTGACAGCCGAAGAGGGCTGTTACAGGGACTACCCGTGGCGGAGGCGTTTGGATGCAGTGCCCGAAAAATATTTTCCACCTCCACCGATCTCCCCCTGTGGGAGCGGGCCTGCTCGCGAAGGCGTCCTGTCAGTCGATATTCATGTCACAGGCATATCGCATTCGCGAGCAAGCCCGCTCCCACAGGGATTTGCGTCGGGCTTGAGGCCGGAGGCTTTCAGCAGTTCCTGGGTGTAGGGGTGGGTTGGCGCAGCAAAAATCTCCCGCGACGAACCCTGTTCCACCACTTTGCCATCCTTGATCACCAGCAAGTCATGGGCCAGCGCATGCACCACCGCCAGGTCATGGCTGATGAACAGATAGGTCAGCCCATGCTTGATCTGCAGTTGCCGCAACAGATCCACCACTTGTTTCTGCACCGTGCGATCCAGCGCCGAGGTCGGCTCGTCGAGCAGGATCAGCGCCGGCTCCAGCACCAGCGCGCGGGCGATGGAGATGCGCTGACGCTGGCCGCCGGAAAATTCGTGGGGGTAGCGATGACGACTCTTTGGGTCGAGGCCGACTTCCTCCAGCACGCGAATCACCGCTGCTTCGCGCTCCGCCTCAGTGCCGATGCCGTGGGTCAGCAACCCTTCGGCAATGATCTGCTGCACCGACATCCGCGGGCTCAGGCTGCCGAACGGGTCCTGGAACACCACCTGAATCTGCCGTCGCAGGGGGCGCATCAAACGTTGATTGAGCAGGCTCAGCTGCTTGTTGCCGAAGCGGATATCGCCCTCGGATTCCACCAGCCGCAGGATCGCCTGACCCAGCGTCGATTTGCCCGAACCGGACTCGCCGACAATCCCCAGGGTCTTGCCGCGTTGCAGGCGGAAACTGACCCCGTCCACCGCTTTGACGTACGCCTGTGAACGACTGAACAGCGTCTTGGGCAGGGCAAACCAGACCTTCAAATCATCGACTTCCAGCAGATTGTGTTCGTACGGGCTCGGCACCGGCGCACCGCTCGGTTCAGCTTCGATCAGCAAGCGGCTGTAAGGATGCTGCGGCGCGCGAAACAGCGTCTCGCAGTCGGCCTGTTCGACGATTTCGCCGCGGCGCATCACGCACACCCGTTGCGCGATGCGCCGCACCAGATTGAGATCGTGACTGATCAGCAGCATCGACATGCCGAGCCGCTGTTGCAACTCGATCAACAGTTCGAGAATTTTCTGCTGCACGGTGACGTCCAGCGCCGTGGTCGGCTCATCGGCGATCAGCAGTTCTGGCTCGTTGGCCAGCGCCATGGCAATCATCACCCGTTGCCGTTGACCGCCGGAGAGCTGATGTGGATAGGCTTTCAAACGCTGCAGAGGTTGGCGAATGCCCACCAGTTCCAGCAGTTCCAACGTGCGCTCACGGGCGGCGCGACCCTTGAGACCCTTGTGGATCTCCAGCACTTCGCTGACCTGTCGTTCCACGGTGTGCAGGGGATTGAGGGAGGTCATCGGCTCCTGGAAAATCATCGCAATCCGGTTGCCGCGCAAACCACGCATCTGCTGCTCGCTGGCGTGCAGCAGGTTCACCCCGTTATAAGCAATCGAACCATTGCTGCTGACGGTTTTACCCGGCAACAGACGCAAAATCGAATGCGCCGTGACCGACTTGCCCGAGCCGGACTCACCGACCAGCGCCAGACACTCGCCACGCCGAATATCGAGGTTCAGACCGTGCACCACTTCCTGCCCGGCGAAGGCGACACGCAGGTCGCGGATTTCAATCAGGTTGTCGCTCATGTCAGCTCCTCGGATCAAGATCTTGGATCAAACGCATCACGGCAAGCCTCACCGATGAACACCAGCAACGACAGAATCAGCGCCAAGGCAAAAAATGCCGTCAGCCCCAGCCACGGCGCTTGCAGATTGCGCTTGGCCTGGCCGATCAGTTCGCCCAGCGAGGCGGTGCCGGCGGGCATGCCGAAACCGAGGAAATCCAGGGCGGTGAGGGTGGCGATGGCGCCAGTCAGAATGAACGGCAGGTAGGTCAGGGTGGAGGTCATCGCGTTGGGCAGGATGTGCCGCAGCATCAGTTCGCTGTCGGTCAGCCCCAGCGCCCGCGCGGCTTTGACGTATTCCAGATTACGGCCACGCAGGAACTCGGCGCGCACCACGTCGACCAATGCCAGCCAGGAAAACAGCGCCATGATTCCCAGCAGCCACCAGAAACTCGGCGAGACGAACCCGGACAAGATGATCAGCAGATACAGCACCGGCAGCCCCGACCAGATCTCCAGCACCCGTTGCCCGAGCAGGTCGACCCAGCCGCCGTAGTAACCCTGCAGCGCCCCGGCAACGATGCCGACCAGCGCACTGATGCCGGTGAGGATCAGCGCAAACAGAATTGAAATCCGTGTGCCGAAAATCACCCGTGCCAACACGTCCCGCGCCTGATCGTCGGTGCCCAGCCAATTGCTGGAAGAGGGTGGGCTGGGTGCCGGTTCAGTCAGGTCGTAATTGACCGTGTCGTAGCTGAACGGGATCGGCGGAAACAGCATCCAGCCGCCCTGATCCTCGATCAGCCCGTGCACGTAAGCGCTGGCGTAATCCGGCTGGAACGGCAGTTCGCCGCCGAAATCGGTTTCCAGGTATTCGCTGAGAATCGGGAAGTACAAGGCGCCGTGGTAGCGGATCACCAACGGTTTGTCGTTGGCAATCAGTTCGCCGCCGAGGCAGATCAGGCACAGGCCAATGAACAGCCACAGCGACCAGCGTCCACGGCGGTTGGCCTTGAACTGCGCGACCCGGCGCTGACCCAGAGGAGAAAGTGTGAACATCAGGCAGTCCTCGCCGAGAAGTCGATGCGCGGGTCGAGCAGGGTGTAGCAGAGGTCACCGATCAGCTTGATCAGCAGGCCAAACAGGGTGAACAGAAACAGCGCGCCGAACACCACCGGATAGTCACGCGACACTGCCGCCTCGTAACTCATGCGCCCGAGGCCGTCGAGGTTGAAGATGGTTTCGATCAGCAAGGAACCGGCGAAAAACACCTCGATCAGCGCCGAGGGCACACCGGCCACCACCAGCAGCATCGCGTTGCGAAACACGTGGCCGTAGAGCACGCGGCGCTCGGTCAAACCCTTGGCCCGCGCGGTGATCACGTATTGGCGGCTGATCTCGTTGAGGAAGCTGTTTTTGGTGAGGATGGTCAGGGTGGCGAAACCGCCGATCACCAGTGCCGTGACCGGCAACACCAGGTGCCAGAGGTAGTCGCCGACCTTGCCCAGGGTGCTGAGGCTGTCGAAGTTATCCGACACCAGCCCCTGCACCGGGAACCAGTTGACGTAGCTGCCGCCGGCGAACACCACGATCAGTAGCATCGCAAACAGAAACGCCGGCATCGCGTAGCCGATGATGATCGCCGTGCTGCTCCAGACATCGAACGCACTGCCGTTTCTGATTGCCTTGCGGATGCCCAGCGGGATTGAAATCAGGTAGGTGATCAGCGTTGCCCAAAGACCCAGGGATAGTGACACTGGCAGCTTCTGCATGATCAGATCGGTGACCTTGGCGCCGCGAAAGAAACTGCTGCCCAGATCCAGCTGCGCGTAGTTTTTCAGCATCAGCCACAGGCGTTCGTGCATCGGTTTGTCGAAGCCGTAGTGGTGTTTGATTTCTTCGATCAGCGCCGGGTCCAGCCCGCGACTGCTGCGCCCGGCACCGCCAATCGCGGCGACTTCGCCACCACCGCCCATGCCGTGCCCGCCGAAACCTTGCAGGCGCGCAATGGCTTGCTCGACCGGCCCCCCCGGTGCGGCCTGCACAATCACGAAGTTGACCACCAGAATGCACAGCAGCGTGGGGATGATCAGCAGCAAACGTCGACTCAGATAACGCAGCATGTCATTGACCCCCTGCGAGCTGGGTGTGCATCTGTTGCGTGGTCAACGGCTTGGCCGAGACCTCCCACCAGGTGTTGAGGCCTTCGTCGTACGCCGGTTGCACCGCCGGCATGCCGAAGCGGTTCTGATACACCGTCGGCGTGCCCTTGGAGTAGTAGTTGGGAATCATGTAGTAACCCCATTGCAGCACCCGATCGAGGGCGCGGGCGTAATGCACCATGGCGTCGCGGGTGTCGGCCTTGACCAGCCCGTCGATCAGTTGATCGACCGCCGGGTTGGCCAGCACCATCGAGTTCGAACTGCCGACCTGCGTGGCACTTTGCGAGGCGTACAGGCTGTACAGCTCGCGGCCGGGGGAGACGATCGGATCGCCACTGCGCGGGAAACTGGTGACGATCATGTCGTAGTCGCGGGCGTTGAGGCGGTTGACGTATTGCGCCGAGTCGATCCGGCGCAGATTGAGGGTGATGCCGATCTGCGCGAGGGTGCGTTTGAACGGCAAAAGCATGCGGTCGAAACCGCCCTGACCATCGAGGAAGGTGAACTCCAGAGGTTCGCCGGCGGCGTTGACCAGTCGGCTGTGTTGCGGCGTCCAGCCGGCCTCGGCGAGCAGCTTGAGGGCTTGCAGTTGCTTGTCGCGGATGTAGCCGCTGCCGTCGGTTTTCGGTGCCTGATACACCGTGGTGAACACCTCGTCCGGAATCTGCCCGCGCAACGGTTCAAGGATCTTCAGTTCCTCGGCGTCGGGCAGGGCGGTGGCGGCCATTTCACTTTTTGGCCAGAAGCTGTTCTGGCGCACGTAGAAGCCGCGCATCATCTGCTTGTTGGTCCATTCGAAATCCCACAGCAGGCTGATCGCCTGGCGCACGCGGCGATCCTGGAAGATCGGGTTTTGCAGGTTGAACACGAAGCCTTGGGCCGCCGTCGGTTTCTGCGGGGCGAGGATCGCCTGTTGCAAGCGACCGTCACGCAGTGCCGGGCTGTCGTAGCCGACCACGTAGCCGGACGAGGAAAACTCGCGG
Source organism: Pseudomonas sp. JQ36 (assembly GCF_053851495.1). NCBI lineage: Bacteria > Pseudomonadati > Pseudomonadota > Gammaproteobacteria > Pseudomonadales > Pseudomonadaceae > Pseudomonas > Pseudomonas sp. JQ36. The sequence continues at coordinate 914,905 of NZ_CM132642.1, forward strand.
TTGTAGTCGAAAGCGCCGGCCTGCAACAGTTGGCGCGCGACGTCGGTATCGCCGTAGAAATTCACCGTGAGCGTGTCGAAGTTGTACATGCCGCGACTGACCGGCAGGTCCTTGCCCCACCAGTCCGGGTCGCGCTGGAAACTGATGCTGCGTCCGGCATCGACTTTGCTCACGCGGTACGGGCCGCTGCCCAGCGGGGGTTCGAAGCCGCCGCCGTTGGCGAAATCGCGCGTCTTCCACCAGTGTTCGGGCACCACGCGCAGTGTCGCCAGATCCAGCGCCAGGGTGCGGTTGAGGTTGTTCTTGAAAGTGAAACGCACCTGCCGTGGGCCTTCGATCAGCACGTCCTGCACGTCGGCGTACTGCTGACGATAACTGAGGCTGCCCTTGGTCATCAGCAGGTTGAAGGTGTAGCGCACGTCCTCGGCGGTGATCGGCGTGCCGTCGGCGAAGCGTGCCTTGGGGTTCAGGGTGAAGCGCACCCAGAGGCCTTCGGGATCGCGTTCCATCTGTTGCGCGACCAGACCGTAAACGGTGTAGGGCTCGTCGAGCGAGCGGAACGCCAGCGGCGCATACACCCAGTCGTTGACCTGCACAACGGAAATGCCCTGATCGGCATACGGAGTGATGTAGTTGTACTGGCCGATCTCCATCGACGCGCGGCTGAGCGAACCACCCTTGGGCGCCTTGGGATCAACGAAATCAAAATGCTCGAAACCCGCGGGATACTTCGGCGCCTCGCCGTACACCGTCATTGCGTAGCTGCCGGCGGCCATTGCCGGCACGGCGGCGCAGAGCAAGGCGCCGCCGAGCAGCAGGCCTGCCATGTTGCGCAAAACACTCATGCAATCACTCCTCAAAATCCCTGGAAAAGCTCAGCTCAACCTGTGGGAGATCTACTGTGGGAGGGGGCTTGCTCCCGAAGGCGGTGTGTCAGTCAACACACCCTTCACGGATATACCGCCTTCGGGAGCAAGCCCCCTCCCACAGTGGAAACATCTCCCACAGGAGAGACATCCGGTGCTCTCGGTCAGAAGTGATACGTCATGCGCGCAAACAGCGTGCGGCCCAGCGGGTCGGTGTAGCGCGGGTCATAGCCGCTCTGGAAGTTGTAGGCCTGGTTGGAGAACGGTGGGTTGCGGTCGAACATGTTCTTCATCCCGGCATCGACATCCAGCACCTTGTTGAAGGTGTAGCCGGCCGACAGGTCCCACACCGAATACGAGGCCACGCGCGCATGGGTATCGCGGTCGTAGTCGTTGTAACCGGTGGTGAAGCGGTTGGTCAGCGACGCCCGCGCCGCGCCGAAGGTCCAGCTGCCGGTGAGGTTGTGTTTCCAGCGCGCGATCACGCCGTCACCCTGGAAGTCGCCGACCTTGTCAGTGAACGGGCCCTTGATGGTGCTCTGGAAGTCGTACTCGTCCACGTAGGTGCCTTGCAGGCCCAGACCGAACTGGCCGTAAGGCGTGTTCGGGAAGCGGTAGTCCAGCGACACATCGACACCGTTGGTCTCGACGATGCCGAGGTTGGCGTTGCCGGTGACGATGTAGTTCAGCGTGCCGTCGGCGTTGCGCACGAAGCGATCCGGGTAGCTGCCGGCCTGATCGAACACGGTGGATTCGGGGAACGGCTGGATCTGGTTGGAAATGTGAATCCACCAGAAATCCAGACCCACCGACAGGTTGTTGACCGGTTGATAGACAAAGCCCAGGGTCACGTTACGCGCCTTCTCCGGGGCCAGATCTTCGTTGCCGCCAATCTGGTTGAGGAACTGCTGGCCGCAATCGCGCCCGCCGTTGCCGCCCGGTTGCACCACGCCACCGGTACACAGCACCGGGTCGTTGTAATAGCCCTGGGTGAAGGTGATGCTGCGCGGCGAATACAGCTCGTACAGCGACGGCGCACGGAACCCTTCGCTGTACGCGCCACGCACTACCAGCTCTTTCAAGGGCTGATAACGGAACGAATATTTCGGGTTGGTGGTGCTGCCGAAGTCGCTGTATTTGTCGTGGCGCACGGCGGCGGACAGTTCGAGGCTGTCGAGCACCGGCACGTTGATTTCGGCGTACGCGGCTTTCACGCTGCGGTCGCCCTCGACGCTGCCGGCCGGGTCGATGCCGAGGCTCTGAATGTCGCCGGCAAACTGCTCGAAATCCTGATGGAATTTCTCTTTGCGGTACTCGCCGCCCAGCGCCAGACCGGAGGGACCGGCACCGAACCAGTCGCCGATTTCGCGGCTGATCCTCCCGTCAAACCCGGCGACCCGACCAACAGCGGTGGAATAGGCGCCGTGGTAGGCGGCGGCGTCGATGTACTGCTGACCGGCGGCCGATTGCGGGCCGAACGGGTTGAGCAGACCGCTGGCCAGGCCATCGATCATCGCCTGATCGCTGACATAACCGCTGGTGACGCTGGAGACGATTTTGTTCTGGTTGTACGAGGCGCCGACGTTGTAATCCCAACCGCCGACCAGACCGTCAAAACTCAGCAGAAAGCGCTGGCTGGTGTTCTGGTCTTTCGATTCACGCGGGCCAGCGGCGGTTTCGCGCCAGTTGACGTCGACCGGCTGCGTCGGGTCGAGGGCGAAATCGGTCGGGGCCGGGGTAATGCCGTTGCCGGGGTAGTAGGGCGACGAGGAATCCAGGCTCAGGCCGGTGAGCGGGGCCGGGCCGACTGCGGTGGCGTTGTTGTTGCGTGACCAGAAGTATTCGAGGTTGACGTTGTGATCGTCGCCGAGCTTGCCGGTGGTCTTGCCGAAAAACGAAGTCTTCTCGGTTTGCGGCACCAGGTCGATGTATTCGCGGGTGCTGAAGCGGCATAGGCCATCACGGGCCACCAGGTTGGGGCCGTTGCAATTGCTGTTGGCCAACGGGTTGGTGGCGTTGCCGTTCTGGCTGTAGTTGCCGGGGAATGCGGTGCCGGAGGTCTGGTCCAGGCCACGACCAGGATCGTAGTCGCGGGCGAAGGAGCGGTCGTTGGCATCGAGGTTCTGCTGCTTGTTGTAGTTGAACACGCCGAGCACGTTGAAGCGGTCTTGCTCAAGGTCGCCGTAGCCCCAACTGGCGCTCATGTCTTTGGTCGCGCCGCCGCCGCTGTGGGTCGGGGTTTCGCCACCGAGGGTGAGCTGGCCGTCGGTCAGGGATTTTTTGGTGATGAAGTTGATCACGCCGCCGATGGCGTCGGTGCCGTACAGGGCTGACGCGCCATCGCGCAGCACCTCCACGCGCTCGATCGCGGCAAACGGGATCATGTTCAGATCCACCGCGCCGCCGGCCGAGTTGGTGCCCGACAAGGCGTTGTTCGCCAGGCGTCGGCCGTTGAGCAGCACCAGGGTCTTGTTCGCGCCGATGCCGCGCATGTCGGCAAATGAAGCGCCGCCAGTAGCCGCGCCCACCGAGCCGGCGCTGTTGTTGATCGACTGGCTGCCGGTGATTCGCTGCACCAGTTCGGCGGTGGTGGTCACGCCCTGTTTGCGCAGCTCATCGGCCTTGAGAATGGTGATCGGCACGGCCGTTTCCGCATCGACCCGGCGAATCGCCGAACCCGTCACTTCCACCCGTTGCAGTTGCGTGGTCGGCGCCTCCACCGCTGCCGCAGCGGGCACGGTGGCGTTGTCATCCTCGGCGGCTTGCACAGTCCCGGCGCCCATCCCCATGGCCACCAGATACAACGGAACAAAACGGTGACGAGAGATCGTTGCCACCAAAGGTTTGAGCGTGAAGCGTGGAGTGTTCATCAGCATGGTTGTTTCCGACTTGTCAGACGTTATCGAATTGGCCTTGTGAGCCCCTCATTGCTCCGCTATCGGTGATACCGCGTGCGGAAAACCACTTTCTTCAAGCAAGCCGATCCCCTCCGAAGACGCGTGGCGTTTTTTCGGTCGGCTGGTTGCGACGGGAGTCAGCGAACGGTGGCGGGCGTGCCCTCAATGCGCGCCCGCCACCGCACTCAATGGGTGGTCATCACCGAAATCTTGGTAATGCCCGAGCGTTCGATCGACGCCATGGCTTTCGCCACCTGGCCGTAATTGACGGCGGAGTCGGCCTGCAACTGCACGCGAACTTCGGCGTCCTTGGCCTTGACCTCCTTGAGGCTGGCTTCCAGCGATTCCGGCGCCAGTTCGGTTTTCGCCAGGTAGAACTTGCCGTCCTGATCGACGCTGACCACCACCGGGTCTTTCTTTTCAGCGGGGGCGACGGCATCGGTTTTCGGCAGGTTGACCTTGATCGCGTTGGTCATCAGCGGCGCGGTGACGATGAACACCACCAGCAGCACGAGCATCACGTCCACCAGCGGCGTGACGTTCATTTCGCTGAGCACTTCATCGCTGTCTTGGGTAGAAAAGGACATCAGCTGGCCTCCCGCACGGCGGCTGTGGTTTTGCTGGCGATGGCCTGGCGGCTGATGGAGAACGCGCTGCGCGAGGCCAGGGCGTCGAAGTCGTGGGCGAAGTCATCCATGTCCGCCGAGGCGAGTTTCAGGCGGCGCAGGAAGAAGTTGTAAATCAGCACTGCCGGGACCGCGACGGCGATCCCCACACCTGTGGCGATCAGTGCATGACCGATGGGGCCGGCGACCGCTTCAAGGCTGGCCGAACCGGTTTCGCCAATGCTTTGCAGGGCTTCCATGATTCCCCACACGGTGCCGAACAGACCAATGAACGGCGCGGTGCTGCCGATACTGGCGAGGATCGCCTGACCGTTTTCCAGCGAGCGGCGTTCCTTCTGAATCTGCTGGCGCAGGTTGCGCTCCAGGCGATCGGAACGGTTGATGGTGTGCGCCAGTTGTTGCGTGGTACGTGGCGATTCTTCCACCAGCAAGGCTTCGAAACCGCTGCTGGCGATGCGCGCCAGCGAGCCCGGATACTGGCTGGCGTGTTCGGCGGCAGTCAGCAGATCCGGCGCGCCCCAGAAAGCTTTGCTGAACTGTTTGTTCTGGGATTTCTGGCGCAGGTATTGCGCCGACTTGACCAGCAGGATCGCCCAGCTGACCACGGAAAACAGCACCAGGCCCCAGAGCACACCGGGGACAATCATCGAAGACAGTGAATTGTTCATCGCTACACCTCGCTTGCATTAAGTCGGTTGTGAGTTCGTCGGGTTGTGCCGTTATTGCGGCAATTTGAAATCGATGGTCTGGGTGGCGAAGCCGTCAATCGGCGTGTCACCGCGTTTGGCCGGAATGAACTTCCAGTTCTTCACCGCCGCGACGGCGGCGTCATCCAGTTGCGGCTTGCCGCTGGACTTGGTCACTGTCACCGTGCCGGCGCGACCATTGGCCAGCACCTGAATGCGCAGCACCACGCTGCCTTCCCAATTGCGTCGCAGCGCCAGCGACGGGTATTCCGGCGGCGGGTTGCCAAGGCTGGCGAGACCGGAAATCGCTGCCGATTCCTTGACCGGGCCAGGCGCGGCGGCCGGGGCCGGTGGCGCGCTCGGTGTCGCCGGCGCAGCGGGAGCGGCCGGTTGTGCCGGGGCGGGCGGAGCTTTTGGCGGCTCGACTTTCTTCACTGGTTTGGGCTTCTCGACCGGTTTCGGTTTTTCGATCGGCTTGGGTTTCTCTACCGGTTTTGGCGGTGGCTTGACCGCGTCTTCGTCTTCCACCGGTTGTTCAGGTTCCGGAGGGGGCGGCGGTGGCGGTGGGGGCGGCGGTTCCGGTGTGGGCGGTGCCGGCGGCGTCGGGCTGGTCAACTCGACGGTCATTTCCGGAATCTGCGGCGGAGTCGGCAGTGGCTCGGGTCGGGTCTGCTGGAAAAACCACCAGGCGCCGCCGTGTATCAGCGCCGACACAGCCACCAGCAACAGCATCTGCTGTTTGTTCAACCCGCCGGGTTGCGAGGTATTGGCCGTGAAGGCTGGCCTGTCCGGCGACGGCGGGACGGGCGCTTCCCGTAACGACCCCGGCAGGGTTCTGTGCTTTACCGCATCGTTCATTAAAGCTCCCTCGGGTTGATGAAGGGCAATAAGGTGCCGTCCGAACATTGGGGTGATGTTCGAGTGGGTGGGTGTAACTTTCTTTAAGGTGTGCGCAGGCCGATAGTTGAACTATCCATTGAACAGGGCTTGCTTACAGTTACTGGCTTAGAGCCATCGACTTCGAGTGTTCATTACCCATTCCCTGGTTGTTTTTGTGCCTTATGTAGGAGCTGCCGCAGGCTGCGATCTTTTGATCTTAAAAGCAAAGATCGCAGCCTTCGGCAGCCCCTACAAATTTCGTGTTCGCAGTTCAATTAGCAACCGCTGTGCCAGATATTGCTGAAATGTAGAGCGCTTATTTCATCAATGTTACCCATGTCGCATTTATATAAGTTTTGCCTTGGTCGTGTATTTCTCCGGCCAACAGTTTCCCGTAACGCCCGTGAGTGGAGTTTTTTCAGAGGCGAGTCAGGCTATACGCGGTATCACGCTGATCGGCGGGATAGAGCGGCGGCTTGGCTAACGGCCGGGGCACTTGCTGGTGCGCGGCGGACTGATTTGGTGCGGGTCTCTGTTTTAGCGGATCACGGCGTTTATTCCTTGTTCTTGTTTAAATGAAATCAGTGTTTTCAGTGTTGAGTAGTTCGGGTTGCTGGAGCCGTTTTGGTGCACTTGCAAAGTATTTGAAAGTTATTGTCCGACAATCTCGTTTACGCTCATTTAATACGGCGCTCGTGCAGTAACTTTTGCAGTTGTATTTAAAAAATAAATAGCACGCCATTGTCGGCGAAGAGCTCATCGCCAATCACGGTATGCGGTCATGCAGTCAGGTAATAAAGTACAGGCGCTCGCCGCCGGGACTGTTCGAACGAACTCGGCGTTGTGGATAAACAAGCAAGCAGCGGTTGATGCGGCAGAGCGTTTGAAGATTCACGCGGTGAACTCCTTGTTGCCAGCTCGGATACGCGAACTTTTGGTTCGGTATCGCACCTTACAAGAACGCGGATAGCGTTCGATGATTGCTCTTGGTGCGGGATGGGCACCGCCAGCGCTGTTTTGCGAGGTTTGAATTCGCAAGTCGCCAATGCATGGGAAAAACGTGCCAAAGCGGATACACCCGCTATAAATAGGGCTACACAGATCTGTCGAGATCGAGGAGGGGGCATGTATCAACTGTACGGACATCGCAATTCAGGTGCCGCAGCCATCGAGGCGGCGCTGGAGTTATGCCAGATCGCCTATCGCTTTATCGATATCGAAGCCTCGACCGAGGCCGCGGAGGCACTGGCGCGCCTCAATCCACTGAAGCAGGTGCCGACCCTGCAATTGCCCGATGGCAGTGCGATCACCGAGAGTGTGGCGATTCTGATTCATCTGGGCCTGAGCTTTCCCGAATCCGGCCTGTTGCCGGCCAAGGCTGCCGATCGCGATCAGGCGATTCGCGGCATGGTCTACATCGCCAGCAATTGCTATGCGGCCATCGGCGTCATCGATTATCCCGAGCGCTGGCTGGTGATGCCGGACGAAGCCTCACGGCAGAACCTGATGGCCGGCGCACGTGAGCGCCTGCACTGGAGTTGGGAAGTGTTTGCCGACCAGTTTTCCGCCGAGTTGTACCTGGACGACGAAGCGCCCGGCGCGCTGGACGTGCTGGCGGCAGTGGTGACGCGCTGGGCGGGGAGCCGCGAGCATCTGCGCCAGACCCGTCCAGGGTTTTATGCGTGGCTGCAACGCATCGACCGGCACCCGGTGCTGGCGCCGGTGTTTGCCCGGCATTGGCCGTCCTGAACACCCGGTAAACCAATGTGGGAGCGGGCTTGCTCGCGAATGCGGTGTGTCAGTCAGAGATGTTTCGACTGATACACCGCATTCGCGAGCAAGCCCGCTCCCACAGGGGATTTGCGGTGCTCGGACGGAAGGAGATCACTCCCCGCGAATGTACTGCTCCAACTGCTTGATCAGCTCTGCCTGTTCGGCAATCGCCTCTTTCACCAGGTCGCCGATCGACAGCAGGCCGATCAGCTTGCCGTTCTCCACCACCGGCAAGTGGCGCAGGCGTTTGTCGGACATGATGCCCAGGCAGGTGTCGACGGTCTGGTGGGTGTCCACGGTGATGACATCCTTGACCATGATGTCGCGCACCGGTGTGCCGACTGACGAGCGCCCGTGCAGTACCAGTTTGCGTGCGTAATCACGCTCACTGATGATGCCGACCACTTTGTCATCTTCCATCACCACCAAGGCCCCGACGTTTTTTTCGGCCATTTTCATCAGCGCTTCGAGCACCATGTGACCGGGATCGATATGGTGCACTTCCTGATTTTTCTGATCTTTGAGTTTGAGCAGTTGGGCGACGGTCTTCATGGCGGTTACTCAGGTGTTGTCGTTGTTCTTCAAGCATCGTAGACCCTTGCGCGCAGGGCAAGGTGGCAAAGCGGCAGATAGCACGCAAAAAACGTCATTTGGCGGTTTTTCCGGGTTGGCTCTAACCCTGTGGCGAGGGAGCTTGCTCCCGCTGGACTGCGTAGCAGGCCCAAACCCTGAGAATTCGGTTTGTCTGATACGCCGCATTGCCTGGTTTTGCGACTGCTGCACAGCCGAGCGGGAGCAAGCTCCCTCGCCACAGGGGATGGGGTTATCTCGGACGATGCCGCGTAGAATGCCCCTCTGATTCAATTCCTGAGGTTGCAGTGGTGGATTTACAGCAGGGCTTCGTCCTGACCCGGCATTGGCGCGATACCCCGGCCGGCACCGAAGTCGAGTTCTGGCTGGCGACCGACGCCGGGCCGCGCCGTGTGCGCCTGGCGCCGCAAACGTCGGTAGCGTTTATCCCTGCCGCACAACGCGAAGCGGCCGAACGCCTGCTGCACGACGAAAAGAACGTCGAACTGCGACCATTGGCCTTGCAGGATTTCGAACATCGCCCGGTGTTGGGCCTGTATTGCCAGCAACACGGCCAGTTGATGCGCCTGGAAACCGCGCTCAGCCGGGCCGGGGTCGACGTCTTTGAGGCCGATGTGCGTCCGCCCGAGCGTTATCTGATGGAGCGTTTCATCACCGCACCAGTGCTGTTCGGCGGTAGCGCCGACGCTGACGGCGTATTGCTCAACGCCCAACTTAAACCTGATCCGAAATACCGACCTCAACTACGGCTGGTCTCGCTGGATATCGAAACCACCGAAACCGGCGAGCTTTATTCCATTGCCCTCGAAGGCTGCGGCCAGCGTCAGGTGTACATGCTCGGCGCGCCCAACGGCGACGCCAGCATCGTCGACTTCGATCTCGAATACTGTGATTCGCGCACCGTGATCCTGAAAAAGCTCAACGACTGGTTCGCGCTGCACGACCCCGACGCAATCATCGGCTGGAACGTCGTGCAGTTCGACCTGCGCATCCTTCACGAACACGCGCGACGCCTCGGTGTGCCGCTGAAAATCGGCCGTGGCGGTGAGGAGATGCAGTGGCGCGAACACGGCAGCCGCACGCACTACTTTGCCTCGGCAGCGGGGCGCTTGATCATCGACGGCATCGAATCGCTGCGTTCGGCGACCTGGAGTTTTCCCTCGTTCAGCCTGGAAAACGTCGCCCAGACCTTGCTCGGCGAGGGCAAGGCGATCGACAACCCGTACCAGCGCATGGACGAAATCAACCGCATGTTCGCCGAGGACAAACCGGCGCTCGCCAAGTACAACCTTAAGGACTGTGAGCTGGTCACGCGGATCTTCGCCAAGACCGAGCTGCTGACGTTTCTCCTGGAACGCGCCAGCGTTACCGGCCTGCCTGCGGATCGCAGCGGCGGCTCGGTGGCGGCGTTTACCCATTTGTATATGCCGCTGATGCACCGTCAGGGTTTCGTTGCGCCGAACCTGGGCACCAATCCGCCACAGGCCAGCCCCGGTGGCTTCGTCATGGATTCGCAGCCGGGGCTGTACGAGTCGGTGCTGGTGCTCGATTACAAGAGCCTGTATCCGTCGATCATCCGCACCTTTCTGATCGACCCGGTGGGTCTGATCGAAGGCCTGCAACACCCGGACGATGCCGATTCGGTGCCGGGTTTTCGCGGCGCACGGTTTTCGCGCACCCGGCATTGCCTGCCGTCGATTGTCGCGCGGGTCGCCGAGGGCCGCGAGACCGCCAAGCGCGAGCACAACGCACCGTTGTCGCAAGCGCTGAAGATCATCATGAACGCCTTCTACGGCGTGCTCGGTTCCAGCGGTTGCCGGTTTTTCGATACGCGTCTGGCGTCGTCGATCACTCTGCGCGGCCACGAGATCATGCTGCGCACCCGTCAACTCATCGAAGCGCAGGGCCACGCGGTGATCTACGGCGACACCGACTCGACCTTCGTCTGGCTGCGTCGCGCGCATGGGCAGGAGGAAGCGGCGCAGATCGGGCAGGCGCTGGTCAAGCACGTCAACGACTGGTGGCGCGAGCACGTGCGTAAGGAATACGGCCTGCAAAGCGCCCTCGAATTGCAGTACGAGACCCACTACAAACGCTTTCTGATGCCGACCATTCGCGGCGCCGAGGAGGGCAGCAAGAAGCGCTACGCCGGACTGGTGACACGCGCCGATGGCAGCGAAGAAATGGTCTACAAGGGCCTGGAAACCGTGCGCACCGACTGGTCGCTGCTGGCCCGGCAGTTCCAGCAGGAACTCTACGAGCGGATTTTCCAGCGCAAGCCGTATCAGGATTACGTGCGCGATTACGTGCGCAAGACCCTGGCCGGCGAGTTCGATGAGCGACTGGTCTACCGCAAACGCCTGCGCCGCACCCTCGACGACTACGAACGCAACGTACCGCCGCATGTTCGCGCTGCACGGCTGGCAGACGATTACAACGCGCGGCAGGGTCGCCCGCGGCAATACCAGAACGGCGGCTGGATCAGTTACGTCATCACCCTGGCCGGGCCGGAACCGCTGGAAGTGCGTCGCGCCGCGATTGACTACGACCACTACATCACCCGCCAGCTGCAACCGGTGGCGGACGCGATTCTGCCGTTCGTCGACGACGATTTCTCAACCCTGATCGGGGGGCAACTGGGCCTGTTTTGAGTCCAGCAGTTGCAGGGTCCATTCATCGAGGATGCCGTGGAAGTAGCGCTCCAGTGCCTGAGCAAACGGGCAATCTTCGGCGCTGAACTGCGCAAACAGGGTCATCGAGGAGTGGAATTTCAGGTCATCCGGGTGGCCGAAAATCTCGGCAATCGAACGCTGGCGGATGTTCAGCACCAGTTGCGTGCAGGTGCGCAGCCGCGCACCGAGCAGGTCGTGGGCCAGATAGGCCCGCGCCTCGTCAGCGGATTGAATGGCGAAGCGCCTGGACATTTCGCTGCCGCCCAGCCCGGCGAACTGCGGGAACACAAACCACATCCAGTGGCTGCGCTTGCGCCCCTCGTTGAGCTCACGCTGGACCCGTTCGAACACCGGGTCCTGGGCCTGGACGAAACGCTGCAGATTGAACGGGTCGTACTGATCAGTGCTTCTCATGACGAAGCCCTCGCCAGCAGCCAGCGACTCAGACCATCGCCAGCCGCTGCTTGCGTTGTGGCGCTTTGAATACCTGGTCCAGCGCCGCCAGATCCCCGGCATCCAGTTGCAACTGCGCCGCTTGTGCATTGAGTTGCACGTGTTCCGGTCGCACAGCCTTGGGAATCGCAATTACACCATCCTGACGCAGAATCCACGCCAGCGAAACCTGTGCCGGAGTCACGTTGTGACGGGCGGCAATCTTGTTCAGTACCGGTTCGGCCAGCATCGCACCGCCCTGGCCGATCGGGCAGTACGCCATCAACGGCATGCGCTCCTGTTGGCACCATGGCAGCAAGTCGAATTCGACGCCGCGCTCCTCCAGGTTGTACAGCACCTGATTGGTCGCGCAGGCCGGGTTGGCCAGTTCTTCGAGGTCATCGACATCGAAATTCGACACGCCCCAACGGCCGATCTTGCCGTCCTCGCGCAGGCGTTCGAAGGCTTCGACGGTTTCTTCCAGCGGATACTGGCCGCGCCAGTGCAGCAGATAGAGGTCGATGTAGTCGGTGTCGAGCCGGCGCTGACTGCGCTCGCAGGCTTGCGGGATGCCTTTGCGGCTGGCGTTGTGCGGATAGACTTTGCTCACCAGAAACACCTGATCACGCAGGCCGGCAATGGCTTCGCCGACCACGCTTTCGGCGCCGCCTTCGGCGTACATTTCTGCGGTGTCGATGAGGGTCATGCCCAACTCGATACCTTGTCGCAGCGCGGACACTTCACGCTGGTGCGCCGAACGGTCTTCGCCCATGCGCCAGGTGCCCTGGCCGATCACTGGAACCTGCACGCCTGCCAGTTCAAGGGTACGCATTCAAACCTCCTGTGCTGATGGTCATACCTTAGTGGGCAGCAGGATAGCGCAGGGGTTCCATGGGGCTCAAAAGCAAAAGATCGCAGCCTTCGGCAGCTCCTACAGGAGGGATGGGGTCCCACTGTAGGAGCTGCCGCAGGCTGCGATCTCTTGATCTTCAGCTTTTACCTGGCAGAAAACTTCAACACCACGCTATGGTTGTAAGTCTGCCCCGGATCCAGCCGCGTGCTCGGGAAGTCCGGCTGATTCGGCGCATCCGGATAGTGCTGGGTCTCCAGGGTAAACGCGCCCCAGTGCGGATAGACCTTGCCACCCTTGCCCTTGACCGTGCCGTCGAGGAAGTTACTGGTATAGAACTGCACACCAGGCTCGCTGGTGAACAACTGCAAATGCCGCCCTGACTGCGGATCGCTGACCTCGGCGGCGACTTTGCTCACATCACCTTTGGTATCCAGCACCCAGTTGAAATCGAAGCCACCCTGTTTCGGTTCGGCGAATTTCAGCTGCGGGTGATCGGCCTTGATGCGCGTACCAATGGCGGTGGGTTTGGTGAAGTCCATTGGTGTGCCGGCCACTGGCGCCAGTTCGCCGGTCGGGATCAGTTTGCCGGTGACCGGGGTGTAATGGCTGGCGTGCAAGGTGGCAACCTGCTTGAGGATGTCGCCATTGCCGGCACCCGCGAGGTTGAAGTAGCTGTGGTTGGTCAGGTTGAGCACCGTCGGTTTATCAGTGCTGGCCTTATAGTCGATGCGCAACTCGTTGCTGTCGGTCAGGCGGTAGGTCACTTCGGTGGTGAGGTTGCCGGGGAAGCCCATTTCACCGTCCGCCGACAGATAGGTCAGGGTCACGCCGACTGAATCCTTGTCCTTGGTTTCCTGCGCTTTCCAGACCTTCTTGTCGAAGCCCTGAGTGCCGCCGTGCAAAGCGTTGGACTTGTCGTTCTGCGGCACCTGATAGCGCTTGCCGTCCAGTTCGAAGGCGCCGTCGGCGAGGCGATTGCCGAAACGGCCGATGGTCGCGCCGAAATACGCCGTGCCTTTCTGGTAACCCTGAACATCGTCGAAACCCAGTACTACATCGGCGGCTTTGCCGTGTTTGTCCGGCACCAGCAGTGATTGCAGGGTGGCGCCGTAGGTGATGACGGTCGCCTGCATGCCGTGGCTGTTGCGCAGGATGTATTGCTCGACGGGCGTGCCGTCGTTGGTTTTGCCGAAGGCTTTGTGTTCAGCGGTCAGGCCCGCCGCATTGGCGGAAAGGGTGGCAATCATCAGGGACAGTCCGAGGCCGGAGAGCAGGTGACGTGATTGAAGCATGGTTGACCTTCCTTTTTGTTGTTGTTTTCAAAACACCACAATTCCCCTGTAGGAGCTGCCGAAGGCTGCGATCTTTTGATCTTCGTTTTTTAGAATCAAGATCAATAGATCGCAGCCTGCGGCAGCTCCTACATGGTACTAGTCAATCTATTTTGACGTCTGAAGAAGATTTATAGTTGATTGATCGTGTATTTCAACAATAAAGACTGACTAATTGGCTTGACGCTCCTTCGCCGTCAATCGACCGGGAAAATCCGCCACTGCACTTTTTCGCAATTGCCGGCTCTATCCATGGCCAGGATGCGGCGACGCCCGCCGCACAGGAATGTGCCTGTTCGAGAATTCATGCCGAGAGTTTTTCATCAGATCGCCCGATTTGTTCACCGCCCGTGCCTGGTGCTGGCCTGTCTGTCATTGCTGTCTGTCAGCGGTTGCTCGCATCAGGACGGCAATGGCTTTATCGCTCAGATGCGTGAAGGACAACCGCAGGAATTCCTGCAGACCAGCGTCGACCGCATGGCCACGCTGGCGATGCGCGACAACCTCAACAGTCTTTATCGGCTAATGGGCAAGCTGTACCTGCGCAACCCGGAAGAGCTGCGCAAATCGGGATTCCTCGACATCAACACCGCGGTGAAACAGGTGCGCCTGGCGGTCGAGCAGCAGCAACCGTTGCCCGTGCTGGGCGGCCGCAAGGATCTCGCAGCGCTCAGCTACGCGATGAGTCCGGAGTTTCTCGGGGATCGGGTCGGCGCCTTCATCTATGCCATCGGCAGCATGCTGGTCACCGCCCATGGCAATCGCGTCGAGTTCTACATGACTGATGCGATCAACCCGACCTTCGTCCACAACGCCGCGCGCAACATCGAGAAAGCCACGTGGATTCTGGCCCAGCGCCAGAACAAGGAAGGCCAGCCGTTGCTGTTCTCCAACGAAATCTCGGAGGAGGGCAGCAACCTCAGCTTCGCCACCGAGTTCGGCAAGATCGTCGCGCGGCTCGATCTGCTGACGCAGATGCTCGACGAACGCTACCGGCGCATCGGGTTGAATTATGCGCAGAGTCTGTTGTTCCTGAATTTCCTGCCGGTGCAATAAAACCGTGGGGAGCGGGAGTGGTATCGAGAAGGCATAACGATAGACCGCATCGATATATGTGGTTATATGAAAAATCGCTATGCTGCGGGCCAGATTTTTCCTGTCGTTTTTCTGGACGTCTTAATGGAATTGGCAAATTTCGGCCTGGTGATTGCCGGGCTGGTGGTGGGTTTTATTGTCGGCATGACCGGTGTCGGCGGCGGTTCGTTGATGACGCCGATCCTGCTGTGGTTCGGCATCAACCCGGCAACAGCGGTGGGCACTGACCTGCTGTATGCGGCCATTACCAAATCCAGTGGCGTGCTGGTGCACAAGAAGAACAACAACATCGACTGGGCCATCACTGGATGGCTGACCCTCGGCAGCGTGCCGGCAGTCGCCATGACGTTGTGGTTTCTCAGCACCCTGCACACCGCGCCCGAAGCGATGAACGCGATCATCAAACAAGCCTTGGGCTTCGTGCTGTTCGCCACGGCGCTGGCGATTCTGTTCAAGAAACGCCTGCTCGAATTCGCCCACAAACGCGCGGGCGGCCACTACAACCCGAGCGGCGCGCGCCTGAATGTGATGACGGTGATCACCGGGTTGATCCTCGGCACCATGGTCGCCCTGACCTCGATCGGCGCTGGCGCCCTCGGCACCGTCGCGTTGTTCATCCTCTATCCGCTGCTGCCGACCCGGCGGCTGGTCGGCACCGAAATCGCCCACGCCGTGCCGCTGACGCTGGTTGCAGGTCTGGGCCACGCGAGCATGGGCAACATGGACTGGGGCGTGCTGGGCTTTTTGCTCATGGGTTCGTTGCCGGGCATCTGGCTCGGCAGCCACCTGACCGGGCGCATTTCCGATGAATTGCTGCGCCCGTGCCTGGCGACCATGTTGCTGTTGATCGGCTATAAACTGGCGTTCTGAACCAGCCCTTTCGAGACGCCGCAGTCCCCCTGTAGGAGCTGCCGCAGGCTGCGATCTTTTGACCTTGAAAATCAAAAGATCGCAGCCTGCGGCAGCTCCTACAGTGGGTCTTGAAGGATGTTGAATTTCATGACGGTCACTGGCAGTTCTTCGTAAACCAGATCCTCGACCACCTCCCACCCCAGCCGCGCATACAGCGATTGCGCGGCGTCGGTGTACAGATACAACTCGGTCACTCCCAGCGCCGCCGCTTCATCGACGATCCGATTGACCAGCTGCGAAGCAACCCCGCGTCCACGCTCCTCGGCCTTCACATAAACCCCGGCCAGCCACGGCGTCAGTTGCGGGCGGATCTTCATGTCGCTGTCGATCAGCAGCGCCCCACCGAGCAATCTGCCGTCTTCAATGGCCACCACCACGCTGGGAACCGCACCCTTGCCGCAGGCCGCGCGCATTCGCTCGGTGCGGGCTTCAAGAGTATCGCCGTCACGGAATTCGCCCCATTCCTTGAAATTGAGCGCAGCCAGTTCCTCAATCAAATGCGGGTGATCGCAAAGGTAGTCGATGTGCATGGGTTGAACTCCATTTCGTGGGCAGAACGACCACCCTAATGCGCTCATAAAAGGTAATCAAATCCGCGTCACGATTACCCCGGTGCGGTTGCGCAATGACGCGGCTGGCCTAAGCTTCTGACAAGGCGAAACATATTTGCCGGGCACGACCCCGGAACAATCGCCGCGATGCGCAATCATTAGAGCGTGGATATCAAAAGGAGATGCGCATGCTCATCAGGTCACTGACCCTGACACTCTTGCTGGCGATTGCCGGCCCCTTGTTCGCCGCTGACAACGATTCGCCCATAGCCGGGGACATGGGGCGGGCCCGACCGTTGATCGTGATCGCACAAAGCACCGTCGACCCGGTGTGGGTGGGGCTGAAAAAGTCGCTGGAAGATCCGGCGAACAAGAAGGGCGTCACCGATCGCAACATCAAGGTCTACACCATTCTCAATATGGCCGGCCAGCTCGACGGCAAGGATCTTGGTCAGCAGGACACCATGGCCCTGTTGCGTTCGTTGAAGCTGGGCGCCGGGGCGTATCCAAAAGTCTTCCTGGTGGGCAAGGACGGCGAGATCAAGCTTTCGGCCTCGGGTGATGAAGCGAAATCGGTGGACCTGAAGAAAATCTTCGACACTATCGACGCCATGCCAATGGCCGAGAAAGAAGCGGCCGCTGCAGCCGCCGCTCAGCCCCCGGCCGCCGCTGAGTCTGAACCGGCCAAAGGTGTAAAGGGGGCCAAACCGGGCAAGCCTGCGAAACCGAGCAAGCCACCGCAGATGCCGGATGACTGATGGCGTGGCCTGAATCAGAAAAATGGGCGACCTCTGCAGGTCGCCCATTTTTATTGCCCGTCAAAAAGATCGCAGCCTGCGGCAGCTCCTACATGGGATCGGTGTAGGAGCTGCCGAAGGCTGCGATCTTTTGATTTTCAGTCGGTCAAAACGCTGAGGATCGTGTGAGCAATCTTCACCCGCTCCGGAATCGGAAAGTTCTTGTTCGCCAGAATCACCACGCCGACATCCTTCGACGGCACAAACGCCACGTAACTGCCAAAACCACCCGTAGATCCGGTTTTGTTCAGCAGCACATTATCCACCTGCGGCTGTGGCGGGTTGAGCCATTGCACCTTGTGCGGCTGCATGGCCATTTCCGTGCTGTTACCGGCCAGCAAGCGCTCGAGGCTGATCGGGTAACGGTACATTTCCCAGCCCAGACCCTGGGTCATGTCGCCGACGCTGTAATAACCGGTGTGGGTGTTGGCGATGGCTTGTTGCAGCGGGGTTTCCAGGCTTGCCGGTTTCAGGTTGGCCTGCACGTATCGCAGCATGTCGGCGGCGCTGGTTTTCACGCCGTAGGCTTCTGAATCCATTGCGCCCGGGGTGACGCGCACCGGTTGGTTATTCTTGTCGTAGCCCTGCGCGTACAGGTTCATTTGTGCTTTCGGCACCTGCAGGTAGGTGTGTTGCAGGCCGAGTTTCGGCAGCAGGGTTTCGCTCATCGCCTGATCATAGGGCTGGCCAAGGGTCTTGGCGGCCAGATAACCGAAAAGACCCAGGCTCGGGTTGGAGTACAGACGCTGGCTGCCGGCCGGGAAGCTCGGTTTCCACTGTTGGTAATAGCCAAGCATCTTGTTGGCCGAATCCCACTCGGCCGGGAATTGCAGCGGCAGGCCGCCAGCGCTGTAGGTGCCCAGTTGCAGCACGCTGATGTTGTCGAAAGCGCTGCCTTTCAGTTCCGGCCAGAGCTGGCTGGCCTTGGTCGACAGATCCAGTTTGCCGGTCGCCTGCGCATAGCCGGCCAAGGTGGCGGCGAAGGTTTTGCTCACCGAGCCGATTTCGAACAGAGTGTTTTCGCTGACTTTCTGCCCGGTATCCTTGGCGGCGACGCCGTAGTTAAAGTAATGCGGCTGACCCCTGACGGTGATAGCCACGACCAGGCCCGGAACCTGCTGTTGCTGCATCACCGGGGTGACGGCTTTATTCACCAGGGCTTGCAGTTGCTCGTCGCTGGGCGTGGCAGCCATGCACGCGTTTGCAGCGAAAATTACGCCGAATGCGCTGCAGGAAATGACTTTGCTCGGGTTGATGAAGGACATGAGTGAACCACTCTCCATGAGTGTTGAGGGTGATATCCCGCTAGACTGCGGGCAATTGAAACGTTAGTCGACTGATCAGCGCCGACAATTTAGGCAGTCTGGCACTCGTCGACAAACGATGATATTTCGCATGAGCCATTAGAAAAATTTGGGACTTGGCATGATTCGACCTCAATTGCCGCTCAATGCACTGCGCGCGTTCGAAGCCTCGGCGCGGCATCTGAGCTTTACCCGTGCCGCCGTCGAGCTGTGCGTGACCCAGGCGGCGGTGAGCCATCAGGTGAAAAGCCTTGAGGCGCAGCTCAACGTCACCCTGTTCAAGCGTCTGCCGCGTGGGCTGATGCTGACGGGGGAGGGCGAAACCCTGTTGCCAGTGCTGACCACCTCGTTCGATCACATTGCGCAGATGCTTGAACGTCTGGCTGGAGGACAGTACCGCGAAACGTTGACCGTCGGCGCCGTGGGGACGTTCGCGGTCGGCTGGCTGTTGCCGCGGCTGGCGGATTTTCAGGCGAAACATCCGCTGATCGATTTGCGCCTGTCGACCCACAACAACCGGGTCGACGTCGCCGCCGAAGGGCTGGATTACGCGATTCGTTTCGGCGCCGGGGCGTGGCATGGGATCGAGGCGACGCGACTGCTCGATGCGCCCCTGTCGGTGTTGTGCGTGCCGGAAATCGCCCGGCAACTGCACACGCCGACGGATCTGCTGCAACAGCGCTTGCTGCGTTCCTATCGCACCGATGAATGGCCGGAATGGTTTCACGCCGCCGGCCTGGCGACTCACGCGGCGCCGCCGCAGAGCATTGTCTTCGACTCATCGCTGGCGATGATGGAAGCCGCGCTGCAGGGCAGCGGGGTAGCGTTGGCACCGCCGCTGATGTTCGCCCGGCAACTGGCGGCGGACGTGATTCGCCAGCCGTTTGCGATTGAAATCACCACTGGCAGTTATTGGCTGACGCGCTTGCAGTCAAGGCCGGAGACGGCGGCGATGACGGCGTTCAAAAACTGGCTGCTGCAAATCTCTGTCTGACATAAATCCCCCCTGTGGGAGCGGGCTTGCTCGCGAAGGCGGTGTGTCAGTCAATATTTGAGTTGAATGACACGCCGCCTTCGCGAGCAAGCCCGCTCCCACATTTGAAGTACGGTGAGCTTGAGAATGTCAGCGCACCAGACACGGCCGCTTGTTATCGAACGTCCATCCCGGAATCAAAAACTGCATCGCCACGCTGTCGTCCCGCGCACCGAGGCCCATGCCTTTGTACAGTTCGTGAGCCTTGGCCAGCTGATCCATGTCCAGCTCCACACCCAGCCCCGGTTTCTGTGGCACTTGCACGCAACCGTCGACAATTTGCAGCGGTGCCTTGGTCAGACGCTGGCCGTCCTGCCAGATCCAGTGCGTGTCGATGGCGGTGATGTCGCCCGGTGCCGCCGCCGCGACATGGGTAAACATCGCCAGGGAAATATCGAAATGATTGTTGGAGTGCGAGCCCCAGGTCAGGCCCCACTCATGGCACAACTGCGCGACACGCACCGAGCCTTGCATGGTCCAGAAGTGCGGGTCGGCCAACGGGATGTCCACCGACTGCAACTGGATGGCGTGGCCCATCTCGCGCCAGTCGGTGGCGATCATGTTGGTCGCCGTCTTCAGCCCGGTGGCGCGGCGGAACTCGGCCATGACTTCGCGCCCCGAGTAACCGTTTTCCGCACCGCACGGGTCTTCGGCGTAAGCCAGCACGTGATGTTGGTCGCGGCACAGGCGGATCGCTTCTTTCAGTGACCAGGCGCCGTTCGGGTCGAGGGTGATTCGTGCCTCGGGAAAGCGTTCGGCCAGTGCCGTCACGGCTTCGATTTCCGCGTCGCCGCTGAGCACGCCGCCCTTGAGTTTGAAGTCCTGGAAACCGTATTTCGCCTGCGCCGCTTCGGCCAGACGCACCACCGCTTCGGCGCTCATGGCTTTCTCGTGACGGACGCGGAACCAGTCGTTATCGGCATCCGGTTCGCTGCGGTAGGCGAGGTCGGTCTCGCGTTGATCGCCGACGTAAAACAGATAACCGAGCATCTTCACTTGGTCGCGTTGCTGGCCTTCGCCGAGCAACGCCGCGACCGGCACGTCGAGGTGTTGCCCGAGCAGGTCGAGCAGGGCGGCTTCGAGTCCGGTGACCGCGTGGATGGTGATGCGCAGGTCGAACGTCTGCAGGCCACGGCCGCCGGCGTCACGCTCGGCGAAGGTCTGGCGCACCTGATTGAGGATTTTCTGATAGTTGCCGATCGCGTTGCCGAGCACCAGGCTGCGGGCGTCCTCCAGCGTCTGGCGGATGCGCTCGCCACCGGGCACTTCACCGACGCCGGTGTGCCCGGCGTTGTCCTTGAGGATGACGATATTGCGGGTGAAAAATGGCCCGTGGGCGCCGCTCAAGTTGAGCAGCATGCCGTCGTGGCCGGCCACGGGAATCACCTGCATGTCAGTGATGATTGGCGCTTTGGCAGTGTCGTATGCGGTCATGGTTTTTATCCTAATCAGACAGAGTTCAAGCGTGCTTCGGCGCGGTTTCGGCCACGGCGATGTCAGCAGCGGGTTTCGGGGTGGT
The DNA here is from genome assembly GCF_053851495.1 of Pseudomonas sp. JQ36. Classification (NCBI taxonomy): domain Bacteria; kingdom Pseudomonadati; phylum Pseudomonadota; class Gammaproteobacteria; order Pseudomonadales; family Pseudomonadaceae; genus Pseudomonas; species Pseudomonas sp. JQ36. The sequence continues at coordinate 935,722 of NZ_CM132642.1, forward strand.
GCGTGCAGCGAAGACGATGACCGCGGCGATGATCGAGGTCGCGGCCAGGCCGTAGAGGCCGCCCTGAATCGAACCGGTGTGTTCTTCGAGCAGGCCGAAGGTGGTGGGCGCGACGAAGCCGCCGAGGTTGCCCACCGAGTTGATCAGTGCGATCACTGCCGCGGCGATCCGTGCATCCAGATAGGCCTGCGGAATCGGCCAAAACAACGATGAGGCGGACTTGAAACCCAGCGCGGCAAAACAGATCGCGACAAAGGCGAAAATCGGCCCGCCGGTGGTGGACATGAACATCCCCGCTGCGGCGATCAGCAATGCGGTGGCGACCCAGGCTTGCTGGTGCTTCCACTTGGTCGAGAGCGAGGCGAACGCGTACATGCCGACGATCGACAGCAACCACGGAATCGAGTTGAACAGGCCGACCTGGAAATCGCTCATCTCGCCCATTTTCTTGATGATGCTCGGCAGCCAGAACGTCGCGGCGTAGATCGTCAGCTGAATGAAAAAGTAGATCAGACAGAACAGGATGATCTGCCGGTCCTTGAGCAGTTTGCCCATTGATGGACGGATCGGCGTCGCGGCTTCGCGGGCCTTCTGTTCATCGTCGATGGCGCTGACCAGTGCGTCCTGTTCGGCGCGGGTCAGCCATTTCGCGTCGTGGGGTTTGGCGTCGAGCCAGAACCAGACGAACACGCACAGGCCTACGGAAAACATCCCTTCGATGAAGTACATCCATTGCCAGCCGTGCATGCCCAGGCCGTTGATCTGCAAGAGCAGGCCGGAAAGCGGGCCGGAGATCAGCGAGGCCACCGCCGAACCACTGAGGAAAATCGCGATGGCCTTGCCGCGTTCGGCGCCGGGTAGCCAGCGGGTGAAGTAGTAGATCACCCCGGGAAAGAACCCGGCTTCGGCCACGCCGAGCAGAAAGCGCAGGATGTAGAAGTGTGTTTCGTTCTGGATGAACGCCATGCCGGCGGCGACCAGACCCCAGGTGAACATGATGCGGGTCAGCCAGATACGCGCGCCGACTTTCTGCAGGAGCATGTTGGACGGCACTTCGAACAGTGCGTAACCGATGAAGAACAGACCGGCGCCGAAGCCGTAGGCGGCAGCGCCGATGCCCAGATCATGTTCCATGTGGGTGCGGACGAAACCGATGTTCACCCGGTCAATGTAATTGACGATGAACATGATCACGAAGAGCGGCAGGACGTGGCGTTTCACTTTCGAGATGGCGGACGCGAGTGTCGAATCGACGCCCTCGTTCATCCCGGAGACGGAGGTTTTCACTTGGTTTTCTCCCACTGATTATTTTTATGCGGGGTAGGGCTGGGTGCTGCGTTGTTGATAGACATCATACAACTGAGATTTTTTGTCCTACAAGTGGGGTGCAGCGATTAAATTTGTCTGGTGAACCAATTTTTTATTTCTTTTTGGTGGTTGGCCCAGTTTTTATTGGTTCTAGACGCACCCGTCAGACGCACTTCACGGTTCACCATCCAAATGTTCAAACAGGGCGTAGCGCTTGCTTGTTGCAGTTATTTTCTTTTGCATTGAGTGTTGTCATACAAGTTGAAGGCTGATTCGGCGCTAAAATCAAATCTCGTCAGCCACCGCGCAGTGCTACGATCGCCATGCCTCGATCACCGGAACCGAACATGCAAGAAGACCTCGACGCTCCCGCCCGCAAACGTGCGCATAACCTTGCGCATGATCTGGTGGAAAAACTCACCCAGAGCATCCTGCTCGGCCAGCTGTCGCCCGGCGACAAACTGCCGTCGGAGAACGCCATCGTTCAGGAGCACGGCGTCAGTCGCACAGTGGTGCGCGAGGCGATTTCCAAGTTGCAGGCGTCGGGGCTGGTGGAGACGCGGCACGGCATCGGCACGTTCGTCATCGAGCGCGTCGCGGAGCAGGGCTTGCGCCTGAATGTCGACACCGCGCTTGGGGTGCGCAGCATTCTTGAATTGCGCATGGGCCTGGAGACCCAGGCCGCCGCGTTGGCCGCGCAACGGCGCAGCGAGCAGCAACTGCTGCAGATGCGCCAAGCGCTGGATGACTATCAGCGCCTGCTGGACAGCAATGACAGTTGTGTTGAAGCCGACCGACGTTTTCACCTGCTGATCGCCGAAGCCACCGGCAACGTCTGTTTCAGCGAAATCATGCAGCACCTGGGCAGCGCGATGATTCCGCGTCAGCGGCTCAATGCCGCCGAGCGTGGCGCGGCGGATCTGAGCAAGCTGGGGCAGTTGGCGCATCTGGAGCACGAAGCGATCCTGAATGCGATCAAGCGTCAGGATCCGGACGCGGCGCGCGCGGCCATGTGGCTGCACCTGACCAACAGCCGCGACCGCTTTGGTGCACACGGCTGATTGCCGTTGGTCTGCTCGAAGGCACGGCCTGCGCAGGCACGCTTCCAAGCTGTATGGCCCGGGTTCTCCGGACCTCCTTGGTGAGGTGTGTCATGGCTAATGATTTGCTGTTTCAAGGTGGTGTGCTGCCGACCGATCCGACCCGTCCGGTGCCTGGCACGGATGAGCCGACACTGGCCGATCACGATGCGCCGCCGGGCATGAGCCCCGGGCGTGATCCGTTGAGTGATGCCGATCGGCCGGAAGACTGGAAGGACCCAGCGGCGGACGATGATGATGTGCCGCCAGCGGATGAGCCGACGCCGTTGTCGGATGACAGGCGCTGAGGCTGACCCGGCACGAGATATTTATAGTCTGCGCCGGCCCTTTCGCGAGCAAGCTCGCTCCCACAGGTAAAACGCATCCCCCTGTAGGAGTGAGCCTGCTCGCGATGGGGTCATCAGCCTCAGTAAAATCCTCGATCAGACCTCAACCGGTCGACCCTCCACCCGCCGCTCCAGATTCAACGCCAGCACACTGATCAACACCACCGTCGACCCCGCCAGCACCATCAGCGTCGGCCGCTCGCCCAATCCCAGCGAAGCAATCCCCATCGCCGTCGGTGGTATCAGGTACAACGTCATCGTCGCCCGGCTCAAGTCCACATGCCTGAGCACAAAGCCCCAGGCCAGATACGCCAGCGCGCTGGGAAACATCCCCAACGCCAGCACCGCCCATTGCACTCGCAGCGGTGCTTTGGCTACCGCCGCACCCAGCCCCGGCAGATAAATCAGTAACAGCAGCGTCCCCGACCACACCGCATAACAGGCCAGACTGAAGCCGTCATAACGCCGGGCGTGATGTTTTTGCAGGGCGAAGTAAATGCTCCATGACAGCGCTGCCAGCAGGATCAGCAAACCATGCGCGTCGATCTGCCCCAGGCCCCGATCGGCGCTGACCACGACCACCACCCCGACCAGTCCCAGCAAGATGCAGCCCCAACGCCAGACACTGACCTGATCCTTGAATACGTAGCGCGCCAGCAGCGTACTGAACAATGGGCTCGACTGCGCCAGTACGCTGGAGGCGCCGGCGCTGACGCTTTGCTGGCCGATGTTCAGCGCCACGTGATGCAGGCTGACGGCAAAAAATCCCAGGGCGAACAACAGCGCCACGTCGCGCGGTTGCGGCAGGCGAATGCCTTTGAGCGCCGCGATCACGGCCATGAACAGCGACGCCAGGAGAAACCGCAATAACGCCAGATGCCCGGGGTCGTAGGCTTGCAGGCCGATGTGAATGCCGGTCGGCGAATAGGCCCAGCAGCCGACCACGAAGGCCATGGCCAGAATGATTTTTACAGGAGAAGGACACGGCATGATCGGCGCACCGCAAGGGTTGATGCGCCGAGTATCCGGGCGGTCAACAGGTCTCCACAACTGACTTATACTGCGCTGAATGTTCACTTTGAGTGATGAGTATGGAGCTGGCGCAGATCCGCATGTTCAAGACCGTGGCCGACGAGGGCAGCATTGCCCGCGCTGCTGAAAAGTTGTTTTGTGTGCCGTCAAACATCACCGCACGGATCAAGGCATTGGAAGCGGAGCTCGGTGTGGCGCTGTTTCTGCGCGAGGGGCGCGGGCTGCGGATCAGCCCGGCGGGACAGACGTTTCTCGCTTATGCCGAGCGGATTCTGGCACTGACCGCCGAAGCCAAGCGCGCAGTAGATCCCGCCGCCGAACCGTCCGGCCCGCTGCGTATCGGTGCGATCGAGTCCTCGGCCACCGGGCGTTTGCCCCGACTGTTGGCCAAGTTTCACCAGCGCTATCCGCAGGTGGCACTGGAGTTGACCACTGGCACCTGGGGCCAATTGCTCGACGACACCGTCAACCATCGCCTCGACGGCGCAATCGTCGCAGTGGACGTCGAGCGCTCGCAGCTCAAACGCACACCGATGTACCGCGAGGAGCTGCTGCTGATTGCTTCCACGTCGTTCGGCCCGGTGTGCGACATCCACGATCTGCAGGACAAAACCATGTTCATGTGGCCGCAAGGCTGCCCGTATCGGGCGGCGCTGGAGCATTGGTTGTTGCGTCAGGGCCAGGCGCTGCCGATTGTCAGCCTGGCCAGTTACGGGGCGATTGTCGGTTGCGTAAGTGCTGGCGCCGGCGTGGCCTTGGTGCCTAAAAGCGTGTTCGAGCAATACGCCAGAGGCGCTGGCTGCGTGGGCTATGAGTTTCCTGAACTGACGGCGATCGACAACCTGTTTTACTGGCACGAAAACGCCGGGGTACACCCGGCGCGTGAGGCGTTCGTGGCGATGTTGCGCGAGGAATTCCTCTGATCCCGTTACCCCCGCGTTTCCTCTGTAGGAGCTGCCGCAGGCTGCGATCTTTTGACTTTGTTGTTGAAAAACCAGATCAAAAGATCGCAGCCTGCGGCAGCTCCTACAGGGTGGATTCAGGAACTCAGGTCGCGCATCAGCAGGCCAAAGCGCAAATCCACCGCGTCCGGAATCGGCAGGTAAACCGTGTGCCCGTCACCGGGGGCGACGTCAATGGCTTCGCCCTTGGCACTCTGCAACTGGTGCAGGTCGAAGTGGAAATTGCCCTTGGGCGTCATCAGTTCCAGATGATCGCCGAGGGCAAAACGGTTCTTCACCTTGACCTCGGCCAGTCGGTCGCGGCGCTCGCCGGTCAGTTCGCCAACGAACTGCTGGCGCTCGGACACCGAGCTGCCGTTCTGATAATTCTGGTATTCGTCATGCACATGGCGGCGCAGAAAACCTTCGGTGTAGCCGCGCTGGGCCAGTGATTCCAGATCGGTCATCAGGCTGCGATCGAACTCGCGTCCGGCCACTGCATCGTCGATCGCCCGGCGATAGACCTGGGTGGTGCGCGCGCAATAGAAGTGCGATTTGGTCCGGCCCTCGATCTTCAGCGAATGCACGCCCATGCGCGTCAGGCGTTCGACGTGCTGCACCGCGCGCAGATCCTTGGCGTTCATGATGTAGGTGCCGTGCTCGTCTTCAAATGCCGGCATCAACTCATCGGGGCGATTGGCTTCCTGCAGCAGGAACACTTGATCGGTCGGCGCGCCGATGCCCAGGGTCGGCTCCGGCTGGAAAATCTGTACGATCTCGCCGAGCTGATTTTCCGTGGCTTGCTGCGCCGAATACTTCCAGCGGCAGGCGTTGGTGCAAGTGCCCTGATTGGCGTCGCGTTTGTTCATGTAGCCCGACAGCAGGCAGCGCCCGGAGTAGGCCATGCACAGTGCTCCGTGGACGAACACTTCCAGCTCCATGCCGGGCACCTGTTCGCGGATTTCGCCGATTTCTTCCAGCGACAATTCCCGCGACAGGATGATCCGGCTCAGCCCCTGTTGCTGCCAGAATTCGACGCTCGCCCAGTTCACCGTGTTGGCCTGCACCGAAAGGTGGATCGGCATCTGCGGGAAGTGCCGGCGCACCAGCATGATCAGGCCCGGGTCGGACATGATCAGCGCGTCCGGCGCCATCTCGATCACCGGCGCCAGATCCTTGAGGAAGGTCTTCAGTTTGGCGTTGTGCGGGGCGATGTTGACCACCACGTAGAAGCGCTTGCCCTGGGCCTGCGCTTCGCGAATACCGAGGGCGAGGTTGGCGTGGTCGAACTCGTTATTGCGCACCCGCAGGCTGTACCGCGGCTGGCCGGCGTAGACCGCATCGGCACCGTAGGCGAAGGCGTAGCGCATGTTCTTCAGGGTGCCGGCGGGGGCGAGCAATTCCGGGGCGGCGAGGGGGAGGTCTGGCTTCATGGCGGCATCGGTCGCAAAAACGCGGCAGGGTAGTGCAGTGGCAAAAGCGGTTTATTGATCTGGATCTACGTTTGCGTGCGCGGAGTCTATCTGTGCAGAAAGGGCACAGATCATGTGCCGGTTCACTGTGTTCGGTGCGGCGGTGGCTGCTTAAGATTCGCTTATCAAATCAACCGACGCAGGACTTTCCCATGCAGAACTTTACTAACCGCTTTCTCACCGCTTGTGCATTTTCCGGTGTATTGGCCAGCAGCGCAGCGATGGCCGACAACCACCCGACCATTCGGGCAATGTCCGGCGCTACACCGGTCGATCATTTGCCAGCCGGAAAGTCTGCGCTGGTGGTGATCGACTTCCAGAATGAATATTTCAGCGGCCGGATGCCGATCCCGGACGGTGCCGCTGCGTTGGCGAAAACCCGAGAGCTGATCACCTTTGCCGACAGTCACAAGATCCCGGTGTATCACGTGCAGCACATCGCGCCGGCCGGTTCGCCGGTGTTTGCCATCGATGGTCAGACCGTCAAATTTCACCAAGACATGCAGCCGCGCCCGCAAGACGTGGTGCTGCAAAAAAGCACCGTCAGCGTGTTCGCCAGTACCGACCTTGACCAGCAACTGAAAAAGGCCGGCATCCAGACACTGATCATTTCCGGCCTGATGACCCACGCCTGCGTGGCGGGTGCTGCGCGGGATGCCGCGCCTCTGGGCTACAACGTGATTGTCGCTTCCGATGCTTCGGCGACCCGCGCCATCACCCGGGCCAACGGTGTGTCCATCGACAAGGACTCCCTGCACAAAGCCGCATTGGCGGAAGTCGAAGACACCTTCGGCGACGTGTTGAGCACTGCGCAGATCGTCAAACTGCCGGTGCGCTGATTAGCCGGGCTGCATCGTCCAGGCAATCTATGCTCCATGAACAAAGATGGCACTCGCGCGCGCCCCGGCTGACTAAGGTTCGGGGCGTGCGAGACGCCTGACTGACATGGATCGGACATGAACGAAAAAACCCTGCAATTCAAATCCCTCACCGTGCTGTTGCTGTTGGTGACGGTCGCCTTCATCTGGATTCTGCTGCCGTTCTACGGCGCGGTGTTCTGGGCGGTGATTCTCGGCATTCTGTTTGCGCCGATGCAGCGCAAGTTACAGCTCAAATTTGGCTGGCGGCGCAACCTGACAGCGCTCTGCACTCTGGGCATCTGCCTGGTGATCGCGATTCTGCCGGTGATCATCCTCAGCATCCTGTTGGTCCAGGAAGGCGCAACGCTGTACAACAACATCGAAAGCGGCCAACTGGACATCGGTGCCTATCTGGCGCAGTTCAAGCACAGCCTGCCCCCGTACTTCCAGCATCTGCTCGATCGCTTCGGCATGGGCGAGCTTAACGGCGTGCGCGAGAAAATCGTCAAGGCGTCGATGCAGGGCAGCCAGGTGCTGGCGAGTCAGGCCTTCAGTTTCGGCCAGGGGACGTTCGAGTTCGTGGTCAGCTTCGGCATCATGCTGTACCTGCTGTTTTTCTTTTTGCGTGATGGCGCCGAACTGGTGCGCAAGGTACGCACCGCGGTGCCACTGGAAGAGAGCCACAAGCGCCGTTTGCAGTTGAAGTTCAATCGGGTGGTACGCGCGACGGTCAAGGGCAACCTGGTGGTGGCGGTCACTCAGGGCGCATTGGGTGGGGCGATTTTCTGGTTTCTCGACATCCCCAGCGCGTTGCTGTGGGCGGTGTTGATGGGCTTTCTGTCGCTGTTGCCGGCGGTGGGTGCGGGGATTGTCTGGGCGCCGGTGGCGCTGTACTTCCTGCTCAGCGGGATGATCTGGCAGGGCGTGGTGCTGGCGCTATTCGGCGTGTTTGTGATTGGTCTGGTGGACAACCTGCTGCGCCCGATCCTGGTCGGCAAGGACACGCGAATGCCGGATTACATGATCCTGATCTCGACCCTCGGCGGTCTCGCGGTGTTTGGCCTCAACGGTTTCGTGATCGGGCCGCTGATCGCGGCGCTGTTCATGTCCAGTTGGGCGCTGTTCATCGAGACCAAACCGAAAGTCCAGTTGCCTTAGGCGTGGAAGGCACTGACCAACTTCTGTGACAGGGCCTGCGCCGCTGTCAGCGACGTGAGCGGGCCGCTGATTGGCTCGCCTTCGCGCACCAGATACCAGCAGGCGAGCAATCCCGACGCTCTGAGCGATGCGGGAACAGCGCTGCCGATTACCGACATGATTTGAACCTGAGCCATGAAAAGTACCTCCATCAATCTGTGGAGTTACCTTAGGGATTCGCTGCGCTCAGGAACAATCAACGCTTTCGATAGTGGTCATTGATCACAGTGAGGGCTGAATCAGTCGACAACCTGGTCGAGCATGTGCACCACTTCGCGCTCATTGAGCAGGCCCTTGTGCACGAGATTCTCCGCCAGCAGCGAAAGAAACTTGGCGCAGCGGTGGCCTTCCAGGTGTTTCAGTTCAGTCAGCGCGCTGTACACCTTGCTTGAAGTGCACAGGCCGACGATGCGGTGCGGATTTTGTGTAGGCATGGGTCGTCCTTGTTTTTATCAACCTGTTGTTTACGGACGGATTCAGATTGCGGTTCCGTCATGACAAATAGATGACCGTTCTGTGTTTTGCCCCCGACGGTCAAGTCCATCATGCCGACTTTAGCTGCTGGAACTGTCCTCACAGCGACCTTGACGAGATTTTTTCAGACTTTGCCCGACCGACGGTCATAAAAAAGCCCCGCTATAAAGCGGGGCTTGTTGTTTGCGATTACCAGCGTGGGCCACCGTAGTAGCCATGTGGCCGGCCGTAGTAGCCGCGTGGCGGGCCGTAGTAGACCGGGCCTGGCACATAAACCGGTTGTTGCACGTACACCGGGGCCGGCTGGTAGTAGACCGGTGGTGGCGGTTGTTGCACATAAACCGGTGCCGGTTGAGCGTAAACGGGCTGTTGCACGTAGACCGGCCGGTCCTGGTTGATCAATGCGGAGCCGATGATGGCCGAGCCGACGATCGCACCAAACACTGCCGGACCCTGCCAGCCACCGCCGTGGGCTTCTGCCTGACCTGTGAAAGCAAATGCACCAATCAACAAGGCCACGATGGGGAGTTTACGAATCATGATAATTCCTCGGTTCTTCGACCCGGCGTCCGGGCCTGCACCAGGCCCAACGTTGTCGCGGGGATACTTCTATGACAGCCAAATTCTGAAAATCAGCACAGCCGTTGGGTAAATTTTGTGTAAGGTCTGTACCGGTTTCTTTACCGGCAGGTCAAAGGGGCTCGCGGCCCGTTGCAGACAGGCGCTAATGATCGTCCAGAACCCGATGGAATGGCTAACTCCGTCCATCCGAAAGTCCGTTTTGAAGGAGAAGTTTCATGCAGATGAATCCCAACAAAGACACCCAGCTGTGCATGTCCCTGTCCGGGCGCCCCGGGAATTTCGGTCTGCGCTTTCATAACCATTTGTACGAGCAGTTGGGCCTGAACTTCTATTACAAGGCGTTCAGCAGTCAGGACTTGCCGGGTGCGGTGGGCGGCATTCGTGCGCTGGGGATTCGCGGTTGTGGCGTGTCGATGCCGTTCAAAGAAGCGTGCATCGCGCTGGTCGATGAGCTGGATGCGTCGGCGGCGGCGATCCAGTCGATCAACACCATCGTCAACACCCACGGCCACCTCAAGGCTTACAACACCGATTACATCGCTATCGCCCAGTTGCTGGAAACCCACGCGGTGCCAAAGGACACGACGTTCGCCCTGCGCGGCAGCGGCGGCATGGCCAAAGCGGTGGCCAGTGCCTTGCGCGATGGTGGCTACAAAAATGGCTTGATCGTTGCGCGTAACGAGCGCGCCGGACGGGCACTGGCGGACTCGCTGGGCTATCGCTGGCAGGCGGAGCTGGATGAAGAGCGGCCACAGATGCTGATCAACGTCACCCCGGTGGGCATGGACGGCGGGCCGGAAGCCGGGCAGCTGGCGTTCGAGCCTGAAGTGATCCAGGCAGCCGAGATCGTGTTCGATGTGGTGGCGATTCCGTCCGAGACGCCGCTGATCGTGCGGGGGCGGGCCGAGGGCAAGAAAGTGATTACCGGGCTGGAGGTGATTGCGATCCAGGCGCTGGAGCAGTTTGTCCTGTACACCGGGGTGCGGCCAAATGAAGAGCAGTTTGCGGCGGCGGTGGCATTTGCTCGCAGCTGATCATTGAGTTTTGCGCTGATCCATCGGGCCTCTTCGCGAGCAAGCCCGCTCCCACAGGTATCAGGTTGCAACACAAATAGGTAAGCAACCACAAATCCTGTGGGAGCGGGCTTGCTCGCGAAGGCCGCGACTCGGTTGTTAGTCGGTTGCCTATACTGCGGCCTCAGCAAGCCCAGACTTGCCCCTCATAAAAAACCTGATCGAGGCTCCCCATGCATCCGCCCATCCTCAACCTGCACCAGGTCGAACTCGAACCTTTACCCGAAGCCCTCGCCCCGGAAGGCGAAACCGCTGGCCGCTATCAACAACGCATGGCGCGCATTGGCCAGCAGCTTGGTGCGCAGAAACTCGGCTATCGGTTGTACGCATTGCCGCCAGGCATGCGCGGCAGTCCGTTTCACAGCCATCGGGTCAATGAAGAGATGTTCTATGTGGTGGCCGGGGAGGGCGAAGTGCGGTTAGGAGCCGAACGCTTTCCGATCCGTGCGGGTGACGTGATTGCCTGCCCGCCGGGCGGCCCGGAAACGGCGCATCAGATCATCAACACCAGCGACGCGGAACTGCGTTACCTGGCAGTCAGCACCCAGCAGCAACCGGATATCTGTGAATACCCGGACTCCAACAAATACGCGGTGATGGACAACTTCAAAGTCGATGACCAGGGCAATGCGTCAGGCTTTGTTGCCGTGGCGCGGCAGGCGGATGGGGTGGATTACTGGGATGGGGAATAAATAGAGATCTTCGGCTTGGTATAGATCCTGTGGGAGCGGGCTTGCTCGCGAATGCGGTGTGTCAGTCACAGTGATTTGACTGACACAGCCCCTTCGCGAGCAAGCCCGCTCCCACCATAGGACTGTGGTGATTATTCGAGACGCGCCAGGCGCTCTTCCAGTGCGGCAATCCGTGCTTCCAGCTCTTCGATGCGTTCAACTGACACACCGCTTGGCGCGCGTTCCCCCGGATTCTGCCGCGCCGCCAGAATCGCCTCGATATCTGCCGGATCGCCCAGTGCATGGGTGTAGCGGTCTTCACGCTGACCGGCCTGACGCGGAATCAACACCGCCAGCCCGCGCGCGATCAGGCGTTCAAGCTGATGCACCACTTGCTCGGCATCTTCGAAGTCGTGCATGCGGCCGCTGCGGGTCAGCAGCTCATTTACCGTCTGCGGGCCACGCAGGAACATCAAGCCAGTGAGAATCACCTGGGCCGGCACCAGTTCCAGCGCCTTGTCGAGCTTGTGCTCCCAGCGGTCGGCGCGACTGCCCATGACCAGTCTGGCGTAACCGTGGCTTTCCAGCGCGCGCAGGCTCTGGCCGACCTGGCCTTGAGTCAGGTTCATCACCGGCTCGCGGCTGGTTTTCTGATTGCAGGCCAGCACCAGCGCATTGAGGGTCAGCGGATAGGTTTCCGGGCTGGTGGCCTGTTTTTCGATCAACGCACCCAGAATGCGGATTTCCGTGGCGTTGAGCCGTGGTTCGTCGGTAGTTGTTTCAAGTTCTGTGGTCATCGCGCGTTCCCTCTGCAGTCGAAGGCGCCTAGCCTAATCCTTGGCTAACAAAAGGCAAGCCGTGCGGTCATCAAGCATGGCTATAATCGCCTCCACGTTCCACCCAGCCACTACACGAGACTGCCATGACCATTTCCCTGTACGCCGCATCCGTCCCGGTTTTTCAACAAATGCTCAACGCCCTGAGCGATGTCCTGAAAAAGGCTGAAGCCCACGCCACCGAGAAAAACATCGACCCGAACGCCTTCCTGCAAGCGCGACTGTACCCGGACATGTTCCCGCTGGTGCGTCAGGTGCAGATCGCCGTCGACTTCGCCAAGGGCGTTTCCTCGCGTCTGGCCGAAGTCGAAATCCCGAAATATGACGACACCGAAACCACCTTCGCCGAGCTGCAGGCGCTGATTGCCAAGGTCCTGGCCTACATCGGCGAGATCAAGCCGGAGCAGATCAATGGCAAAGAAGGCATCGAGATCGTGACTCGTCCGGGCACCCCGAAGGAGAAGCGCTTCAGCGGCCAGGCTTACCTGCTGAGCTACGGTCTGCCGCAGTTCTTCTTCCACGTCACCACCACCTACGCGCTGCTGCGCCACAACGGTGTTGAAGTGGGTAAACGCGATTACATGGGCGCGTACTAAAACACCCAGCTACAAAAAAGCCCGCCAAGGTTTGCGCCTTGGCGGGCTTTTTATTGCTTTTTGTAGGAGTGAGCCTGCTCGCGAAGGCGGTGTGTCATTCAAAGGTGAGTTTGCAGATCAGACACTATCGCGAGCAGGCTCACTCCTACAGGGGTTATGCGGTGCGTTGGGCTTTCGCTTCTTCACCCAGGCATGCCGCAGCGGTGAACAAAACGTCAGTCGAGGAGTTCAGCGCGGTCTCGGCGGAGTCTTGCAGAACGCCGATGATGAAACCGACCGCCACCACCTGCATGGCAATCTCGCTCGGAATGCCGAACAGGCTGCACGCCAGCGGAATCAGCAACAGCGAACCACCGGCCACGCCCGAGGCGCCACAGGCGCAGATCGCCGCGACGACGCTGAGCAGAATCGCGGTCGGAATGTCCACGGCAATCCCCAGCGTGTGCACGGCGGCCAGGGTCAGTACGGTGATGGTGATCGCCGCGCCGGCCATGTTGATGGTCGCGCCCAGCGGGATCGATACCGAGTAGGTGTCTTCGTGCAGGCCCAGGCGCTTGCTCAGTTCCAGGTTGACCGGAATGTTCGCCGCCGAGCTGCGGGTGAAGAACGCGGTGATCCCGCTTTCGCGCAGGCACTTGAGGGTCAGCGGATACGGGTTGCGGCGCAGTTTCCAGAACACGATCAACGGGTTCATCACCAGCGCGACGAACAGCATGCAGCCCAGCAGTACGCCCAGCAGGTGCGCGTAACCGATCAGTGCACCGAAGCCCGAAGTGGCCAGAGTCGAAGCCACCAGACCGAAAATGCCCAGGGGGGCGAAGCGAATCACTACACGCACGATCAGCGTCACGCCGTTGGACAGATCGCCAACCACTTCGCGGGTGGTGTCACCGGCATGGCGAATCGCGACGCCCATGCCGATCGCCCAGGCCAGAATGCCGATGAAGTTGGCGTTCATCAGCGCGCTGACCGGGTTGTCGACCACGCTCAACAGCAGGCTCTGCAGAACTTCAGTGATCCCGCCCGGAGCCGTCACCGCCACGTTCTCGGTGGACAGCACCAGATGCGAGGGAAACGCCATGCTGGCGATAACGGCGACCACCGCCGCAGCAAAGGTACCGAGCAGATACAGAAACAGGATCGGCCGGATGTGGGTTTCCTGGCCGTGCTTGTGGTTGGCAATCGACGCCATCACCAGCACGAACACCAGAATCGGCGCCACGGCTTTCAGCGCCGAGACGAACACTTTGCCGATGAACGCGGAGCCTTTCGCCGCTTCCGGGGCGAACAGCGCCAGGGCGATACCGGCAATCAGGCCGATCAGGATCTGCGTGACCAGGCTGAGGTTTTTCAGGCGTTGCAATAGAGAAGGGGATGAAGCGGTCATAACGGCATCTCTGATTTTTTATAGGGTGCAAGGTTGCGTGAAACCGGTGATACATCGGGGGCAGGTCACCGGCACCAACCGAAAGGGCTGACGCGCCATCAACGCTGTTAAACAGGTCGCTGAATAGGGTGTACGTTTTTCAGGGCGCGGACTTTATCACAGCGTAGGCGTTATCCTTCAGGCCTGTGACGATCTGCCACCGGATTGATCGGCAAGTCGGCAGGTTTGTGCAAGTCAGCCCGGAAACACTCTGTTAAGATTCGCCATCCTCATTTTCATAGTCTGCCAGCGGGCCTCTTGGTCATCGCTGGTGTCGTCGTTTTGCTGGAGTTGCTCATGCTGTTGCCCATTCTTCTGTTGTCCGCCGCCGGATTCACGGTGCTGACCACGGAATTCGTCATCGTCGGCCTGTTGCCGGCCATTGCCCGCGACCTGGCGGTAACCATTCCGCAGGCCGGCTTGCTGGTGACCTTATTCGCTTTCACGGTGGCGATGTTCGGTCCATTTTTGACCGCGTATTTCGCCCGCTTCGAGCGGCGCAAGCTGTTCATCACCATTCTGATCATGTTCGGTCTGGCCAACACCGTGGCGGCGCTGGCACCGAACATCTGGGTCATGGCTATCGCCCGGTTGATCCCGGCGCTCGGCCTGCCGGTGTTCTGGGCCTTGGCCAGTGAGACGGCAGTGGACATCGTCGGCCCGGATCACGCTGGCCGTGCGATTGCCAAGATCGGCTTCGGCATTGTTTGCGCGACGGTGTTCGGCATTCCGGTGGGTACGTTGATTTCCGATGCGTTCGGCTGGCGCAGTGCGTTCGCGATTCTGGCGGTGATCGCTTTCGCCAAGGCCTTGCTGCTGTTGGTTTACCTGCCGAAAACCAGCCTGCACCAGCATCAGGTCAGCTTCGCCTCGCAGTTCAAGATCCTGCGCAGCCCGCTGATGCTCGGCCATGTGCTGTTGTCGATCCTGGTGTTCAGCGGCATGTTCACCGCTTACACCTATCTGGCCGACATTCTTGAGCGTCTGGCCGGGTTCAACGGCACGCTGGTTGGTTGGTGCCTGATGGGCTTCGGTGCGGTCGGGCTGATCGGCAACTCGCTGGGCGGCCGGGCGGTGGATCGTCATCCGTTGGGCGCCTCGGTGCTGTTCTGCGCGTTCATGATTGCCGGCATGGTCTCGCTGGTGCCGAACATTCACTCGACGGTGGGTCTGGCGGTGGCCATGGGCATCTGGGGCATTACTCAGGCTGCGCTGTTTCTGGTCAGCCATGTACGTCTGATGAAAGCCGCGCCGGAAGCACCAGCCTTTGCCGCGTCGCTGAATATCGCCGGGGCCAACCTCGGGATTGGTCTGGGTGCGATGATCGGCGGGCGGGTAATCGACAGTGCCGGCCTCGGCTTTCTGGGGTTCGCCGCTGCCGGGTTCATTCTGTTGTCGGTGTTCCTCGCCATGGTGCTGATGACGCTCAAGCCGCGCGAAGCGTGCGCCCAGGCGTCATAACGCGGTAAACAGCTCGCGTCGGGCACCTTCGGTAATCGCAACGATGCCGGGGTGCTTGACCTTTCGCTCCACCGAAATGGCATAGAACGACTCGGTCACCGCATCGGTCTGGCCAATCACTTCGACGCCATACTGGCGTTTCACTTCATCGGCAATCACGCTCGGACCGATGAAAATCCCGCTGCCCGATTGGCCGAAAGCCTGCATCAGGGCGCTGTCATCGAACTCCCCGACGATTCGCGGCTGAATCTGTTGCTCGGCGAACCAGCGCTGCAAACGGCTGCGCACTACGGTTTCCGCCCCGGGAATCAACAGCGGTGCACCGTTGAGGCTACGCGGGAAATCCTGCCCGTATTGTGCCGCCAGCTGCGCGGTGGCGAAGAAACTGATCCCACATTCCCCGAGCTTCTGGCTGTAGCCCTTGATGTCGAGATGCGATGGCATCGGGCTGTCGGAAATCACCAGGTCCAGGCGCTGGATCGCCAGATCCGCCAGCAGGCGTTCGAGTTTGTCTTCGCGGCAGGTGATGCGCAGTGGCTCGTGCAACTCCATGGTCGGCGCAATCAGGCGGTAGACGATGGATTTGGGCACCACGTCCGCCACGCCGACGCGAAACAGGATCTGCTGCTCGTCAGGCTGCGCGCGCAGCATCAACTCCAGTTCGCCGCCTAACTGAAACATCTGCTCGGCGTAGGGCAGGGCCTGGCGTCCGGCTTCAGTCAGCTCCAGTTGGCGGCCGACCCGTTGAAACAGTTCGATGCCGTAGGTTTGTTCGAGCAGCGAGATCTGCCCGCTGATGGTTTGCGGGGTCAGGTTGAGCTGTTCGCAGGCGCGCACGATGCTGCCGGTCTTGGCGACCACCCAGAAGTAATGCAGTTGTCGGTAATTCAGCATCCGTCGCGCCCCTCTGTAGGAGCTGCCGCAGGCTGCGATCTTTTGATCTTGCTTTAAAAAATCAAAAGATCGCAGCCTTCGGCAGCTTCTACACTGATTGTCATAGTTCGTTAGGGACGAAGTATAGCCGCTAAAAATACGAATTTTCCTGAAGTGTTTGTCTCCCTAGAATGCCCAGCCATCGACGGGCGGTCTGTGGCCCTGTCTGTTCATTCGAAGGAAAGCCTCATGAAATACACAATTCCAGCATTGATGTTTACGTCTTTACTGTTTATGGCCGGTTGCGACCAGGCCGAAAAAAGCGCCCAGCAGTTGATGGGCAAGGCCGCCGAGAGCGCCAAACAGGCGATCGACGATACGCACAAGGCTGCTGAACAAGCGCTCAGCGACGCCACCGGCGGCTTGATCGAGAAAAAAGAAACACCGGAAAAAGACGCGGAAAAATCCGAATCTTCCTCCAAGACCATCTAAATCGTCTTACACAGAGTCAGGACTGACCCATGGAATATCTATTAGAACTCGCCGCCAGCCCCGCCGCCTGGGTTGCTTTGGCCACACTGGTGGTGATGGAAATCGTGCTCGGCATCGATAACCTGATCTTTATTTCGATCCTGACCAACAAGCTGCCCGTGCAGCATCGGCAGAAGGCGCGGCGCATCGGTATCGGCATGGCGCTGATTCTGCGTCTGGCTCTGTTGAGCACCATCGCCTTTATCGTGCAGTTGACCGAACCTGTGATCGAAATCATGGGCCAGGCGTTCTCCTGGAAGGACATGATCCTGATTGCCGGTGGTCTGTTCCTGGTGTGGAAAGCCACGACCGAGATCCATCACAGCATGGACCCGGCGCCGGAAGACCCGAAATCCGCGACGTCGACCGTGACCCTGGGTTTTGCGGCTGCGATCGGTCAGATCCTGATGCTGGACATGGTGTTCTCCATCGACAGCATCATTACCGCGGTGGGCATGACTGAGCACTTGCCGATCATGGTGATCGCGGTAGTGGTGTCGGTGATGGTGATGCTGTTCGCGGCTGAGCCGCTGGCCAAGTTCATCAACGACAACCCGACGGTGGTGATGCTGGCGCTGGGCTTCCTGATCATGATCGGCATGACGCTGATCGCCGAAGGCTTCGGCGCCCACGTACCGAAAGGTTATGTGTACGCGGCCATGGCCTTCTCGGCAGCGATTGAGGTGCTGAACATGATGTCGCGCCGGGCGAGACAGAAGAAGCTGGCTGAGCAGGCGTAAACCGTAACAAATAAAAAGGCCGGCTGAACTTCAGGAGTTCAGCCGGCCTTTTTGTCTTTTGCGTTATGTAGGAGCTGCCGAGGGCTGCGATCTTTTGATCTTCGAAGTCAAAAGATCGCAGCCTTCGGCAGCTCCTACAGAGGTTTTACGTCAACTGACCGATCAGTGCGCGGTCGCGTGGCGGGTACGGTGCTTTTCAGGCTTGTGAGCCGAGGCGGATTCGACTGGGTGGTGATGGCGCCGCGCGATTCGCAGCACGCCCCACAACATGGCGCTGGCCACGGCCAGCCAGCCGGCTATCAACATTACGATGGTGATGGTCAGGCTCATCAGTGCCTCCTCTTTGCCCTGCATCGGGCACACACTTTTTCAATTCGCTCTGTTTCAGAGACAGTCTAGACAATGGGGTGTTTCAGACTATTGACCAAAGGTCGGTAGTGACCAATCAGTTCGCTCTATGCAAATGATCGGTCTGCGGTTTAAGGCTATACCGCAGGCGTGCGCCGCCCTATGATCGCAAGCGTTGCCGGAACACGATGACCGGCGTCTGATGAGAGTGATCATGGTGCAGGTATTTTCTCGATTGCGAGGGGCGTTGCTGGTGGCCGGTTGCGTGGCCGTGTTAGCGGGTTGTGCGGGCAGTGTGGCGCCGCAGGTCAAGCGTCTGCCGGAGCGGGTCGAGCTCAGCGGCACCTTCTATCGCGGCGAAGCCAATCAAAGTGGTCCGCAAGTGCTGGCCAGCCTGTTGTCGCAGCAGGGCATCATGATCACCCCGGGGCTGCTGGAAAAACCGTTGCATCTGCCGGATGCACAAGAGCAATTGCAGCAGAATCTGCAGAGCCTGGCTCGTGATTACGGCATGGTGGTCTATCCGCTGGACAAGAATTTGCCTGCCCTGTTGACCCAGGTCGCGGCAGGTTATCCGGTAATGGTGCGCTTCAGTGAAGGTTCGGCGTTCTGGGCCGAACCGCGTTACGCGATCCTTTCCGGGTATGACCGGTTGAAACAGAAGGTGTTGTTGCGCGCCGGAATGAATCGCCGCGAACTGATGAGCTTCAGCTCTTTTGAGTCGGCGTTCGAAAAGTCAGGCGGCTGGGCGGTGCTGATCCAGAAACCGTCGCAGATTCCCGCCGAGGTTGATCGCCAGCGCTGGCTCGCCGCAGCGGATGAGCTGGCGCAGGCCGGGCAGGAACGTGAAGCGGCGCAAGCCAAAAAGGCTCTGGCCGCACATTAAGGCTCCGTTCGTCATCTGCCGGGCACCCTCACGCCCGGCAGGCCTCTCACTGATAGAGCCCGAATGTGCGGGTGAATCAGGAGGCGAGCATGGCAGATTCCCCATCCCCGAAAGGCCCACACTCAAGCGAGCATTCGTCCGGTCATGATCTGGGTTTCGATCCGGATTCACCGGATCTCGACGATCCGCAGGTCGACCCCGTCGGCCCGGCCAAGGCGCCGAAAGACGTGGAACACGGCGAAGACAGCAAGCGTCCCGCCAAACCTTACGATCCTTTGGCTGACTTGAAACCGTGAAGTGAGGTGCGTATGAGTACCGATTCAAGTTTCGACGATAAACATCCCGACAGTGTGCCGACCACGCCTGAAGAGGAGGTGGATCCGGTACTGGACCCGGACAGCCCGCTGCGGGATCCGCTGGCCCGGCCTAATGTGCTGACGCCAGATCCGAGCGCTGGCGACGGCATTCCTGATGACGACAAAATGCCGTTACCCAATGATTGAATAACGGGTTTTTAAAGACTGGCTAATAACCTCTGTGGCGAGGGAGCAAGCTCTCTCGCCACAGTTGGATATTTCGGTTACTTCGAGGCTTCAACCACGCCGCTCTGGCGTGCCTTGAGGTTCTTCTGAGCCTTGTATTGTTGAGCCACTGCCGGAACGTTGGCGCTCCGGCCGGTTTCCATCCAGCTGCGGATACGGCTGGCATCGGCAAAATGAGTGTACTTGCCGAACGCATCGAGAATCACCAGGGCAACCGGGCGGTTGCTCATCCGCGTCACCAGCACCAGGCAATGACCCGCCGGGTTGGTGAAGCCGGTTTTGGTGATCTTGATGTCCCAGTCGGCCTTGTTCACCAAGTGATCGGTATTGCGGAAACCCAGGGTGTAATTGGGTTTGCGGAACGCTACGGTTTTTTCCTTGGTGGTGGTCAACTCGCTGAGGATCGGATGCTTGCTCGCCGCCACCAGCAGTTTGGCCAGATCGCGTGCAGTGGACACGTTGCGTTCCGACAGACCGGTCGGCTCGACATAGTGAGTGTTGGTCATCCCCAGCGCTTTGGCCTTGGCATTCATCGCCGCGATGAACGCGGCGTAACCACCGGGATAGTGATGCGCGAGGCTGGCGGCCGCACGGTTCTCCGAGGACATCAGGGCAATCAGCAGCATCTCGCGACGCGGCAATTCGCTCTTCAGTTTGACTCGGGAGAATACGCCTTTCATTTCCGGCGTATGGCTGATGTCGACGTCGATCCATTCGTCCATGTTCTGGTGCGCTTCGACCACCACCAGTCCGGTCATCAGTTTGCTCACCGAGGCGATCGGCACGATCACATCCGGGTTGCTCGAATAGATGACCTTATTGGTCTGCAAATCCATAAGCAGGGCGCTGCCGGAAGCGATCTTCAGTTGTGAAGCGTCGCGTGGCGCGGCGGTAGTTTCTGCGGCGTTGACCGTTGGCGTGACGAATGTGCCTGAAACAGCAAATAACAGGCTCAGGATCGAAAGACGAATTTTCACGCGGGCGAACTCATAAAGGTTGGATATTCCGTTAGTTTGTAACGGGTTATTTCTTCAAAGCGTCGCATTCTAGAAGTATGGCTGAAGATCTGTCGATGGTTGTTTGAATGACCTGAAAATCTCGTGAAAAGGCCTGTAAAAAGAGGGGTTTCCGGCGAACGGTTAGTGTTTTTTCTCAGATACGAAAAACATCGCACAAGGCGGGGTTCTTTTACTGCGCAAAAACGTCTCAGGCGTGCAGGGTTTCTGCCGCGTAGAGGGTGTTTTCCAGCAGGCAGGCACGGGTCATCGGGCCAACGCCGCCGGGAACCGGAGTGATCCAGCCGGCGCGGGGCAAAAGATCCAGTGTGATCGTTTGATGTTGGTATGTTAGACGCGAATACAGTCCATTTTTGCATGAAGAAGGCAGGCA
This sequence comes from Pseudomonas sp. JQ36, assembly GCF_053851495.1. Classification (NCBI taxonomy): domain Bacteria; kingdom Pseudomonadati; phylum Pseudomonadota; class Gammaproteobacteria; order Pseudomonadales; family Pseudomonadaceae; genus Pseudomonas; species Pseudomonas sp. JQ36. The sequence goes on from NZ_CM132642.1 coordinate 956,386, forward strand.
GGCCCGGCGCTAGGCCGGGCTTGTATCCAGGCTTAAATCCAAGGTAGCGCTTTGAGCATGTACCTAGGATTGCTCGAGCCTATTCTTCTCGCGGTAACCTGGATGGTCACTTGAGTATAGAGATGCCCATTTATGTCATTGGGGCTGGCTATTTCGCTAGCAATTCTCCCGTAAATCACTTCGCCTCCAACAGTTTTGAATTCGAAAACCCTTTTATCGGGCAGTACTCCTACGAATGTACCAGTAAAGGTTTCATCATCCTCTTTAATGTTGTCCCGGCTTAGACGCGCCTTACTGCGGCGAACCTGTTCAACGTCAGAGAACTGGAACCTGCGTGTGTTCGTTGTCAGTGCGCAAGACGCATCATTCTCCGAAAGCTCACTGAGGAAATCTGAAACGGCGGCTATCGCTCTATCGGCCAAACGAGAGACTGGCTCAGACAGTTCTTCATCGCTTTTTGTTGTGGCCTCAAGCAGTTCGGTAAGAATATCGATTGCTTGTGATACAGGCGTAGTGCCCTCTATATCAAGCTGTTTATCAGCAGGTATTTCTTCAAGCTCAAACCCGAAGGAACCCCGGGCTGGTCCAGTAATCAAGAGCTGGTTGCTTAGCCGGTTAGGTATAGGCCCTTTGTCCGCGAGTGATCCTGAAACCGAAGCTGCGATCGCTGTTATCGCGACGCTGAAAGCTTTAGTCGCTGTGGCGCCGAACTCAGCGAGCACGCCATGCGTGCCCCAAACAGGGACGCCACGATAGGTTAATCGGACCTTCGCTGGTCGATAAGCATGCTTGCCGTTGTCCTCAAGAAAGGCTCGAGCCTGTTCGATTCTTGCTTGTATCGACATAAGGGTAAGCTTGCTTATGCCCGGCGCTGTCGCTTGCTTTTCAAGGAAGTCGAGTTCCGCGGCCTTGTGGGTGTATTCAGATCTGTTCATGTTCAAGCTCCTGCCGACGTACCGCTAGCAAGCTTTCTGCATCTATATCCTGAGCAGGAGAAAGGTCAACTTTCAAAAACCCTTTCCACTGTCCGGTACGTCTGTGAGACCACATGCTGTACCAATAGGTGGTCATGGCTACCAACGACTCGGCTGGATCAGCCAGTGATTGGATATAGAAGTCGATCTTGAACTCTTGCTTTAGATTAGCCCGGTCGCCACCAAGAAGGTTGATATCGTAATCTCCAAGCGAATCGAAAAACGCATCGCTAACCGGTGCGAAGGTCACGACGTCAATATCTCGCGGAGGGCGATGTTCCAACATCTCAATGTCTTCAGTAAAGCTGCCATCCAGCCACTGAAAGCCGCTATGTATGCCCATCCTATGCAACTCTGCTCGATGAGCGAGATATCCAGCCAAAATATCACACCGTTCTGGACTGGTAGCGAACCTATCGACCACCTGCCCAAGGCTCACCTCGTAAGGTGCTCGGTCAAACCCTGTTGGGTCATCCTCGTTAATGGGAGGTAACACCCCCTCAGCGTTCCATTCTGGTATCAATCCAGCCTCCGTGCATTTCGTAGGTCCAGTAAGCCATCTCGCAATGAAAAAACCTGACACGCCACGATACGCCCAATTGCTATGTTCTCGCATTGCAGAAGTGCTTCAGCACATTAAATCCAGCGCGACGATGCCGCTTTTTCAGTCATCGAGGTAGCAATTAGGTAGCAGACCTTTGATGTAAAAAGAAGCGTAGCGATTTGAAGTATTAAAAAACCCCGCACAAGGCGGGGTTTTTTTCTTGCTGAAATTACGCCTCAGGCGTGCAGGGTTTCTGCCGCGTAGAGGGTGTTTTCCAGCAGGCAGGCACGGGTCATCGGGCCAACGCCGCCGGGAACCGGAGTGATCCAGCCGGCGCGGGGCAGGGCGGTTTCGTATACCACGTCACCGACCAGCTTGCCGTCGTCCTGACGGTTGATGCCGACGTCGATGACGATCGCACCTTCCTTGATCCACTCGCCCTTGACCAGGCCCGGCTTGCCGGCGGCGACCACCACCAGATCGGCGCGGCCGACGTGGCCGGCCAGGTCCTTGGTGAAACGGTGGGTGACGGTCACGGTGCAACCGGCCAGCAGCAGCTCCATCGCCATCGGACGACCGACGATGTTGGACGCGCCAACCACGACCGCATCCAGACCATAAAGATCGACGCCGGTGCTTTCCAGCAAGGTCATGATGCCTTTTGGCGTGCACGGCCGCAGCAGCGGAATGCGCTGGGCCAGGCGACCGACGTTATAAGGATGGAAGCCGTCGACGTCTTTGTCCGGGCGAATGCGCTCCAGCAGTTTGGAGGCGTCCAGGTGCTCGGGCAGCGGCAGTTGCAGCAGCACGCCGTCGATGGCCGGGTCGTCGTTGAGGCGATCGATCAGATCGGTCAGCGCTTCTTGAGTGGTGTGGGAAGGCAGGTCGTAGGCTTGAGAGAGGAAGCCAACCTCTTCACAGTCTTTACGCTTGTGCGAGACATAAACCTGAGAGGCGGGATCGCTGCCGACCAGGATCACCGCGAGGCCGGGAGTGCGCAGGCCTTGCTGGCGACGCTCGGCAACTCGTTGGGCGATCTGCTGGCGCAGGCTGGCGGCGATCGATTTGCCGTCGATTAGTTGTGCAGTCATTGCGCGTGATTAACCATCGAGAGGGGAAAAAAAGAGAACGCATTCTCGCATGTCAGACGGTGAGGGCAAAGGCGCTTGGTCAGCAAATTCCCCTAACTCCTTTAATTAAATGAATTTTTTTCAAAAAGGATTTGACGACCTTGGGAGCGCTCTATACTATTCGTCGCACTTGTCGGGCACAGCCTAGCACTGGTTAAGAAGGTTGAGCGGAATTAGCGTTCTGCGAAGCTGGAAAGCATTTAGTTTGTAGTCCTCCAAGAGTACAGATTAATAAGGCGCCCGTAGCTCAGCTGGATAGAGCATCCGCCTTCTAAGCGGATGGTCGCAGGTTCGAGTCCTGCCGGGTGCGCCATTAGGCAGCTTTGGCACAAGTAGCGCGATATGGTGGGCGTAGCTCAGTTGGTAGAGCACGGGATTGTGACTCCCGTTGTCGTGGGTTCGATCCCCATCGTCCACCCCATATTTCGAAAGGCGCCAGATGTAACAGTCTGGCGCCTTTGCTTTAAAAAGCTTCATCTGCGGATGTGGTGGAATTGGTAGACACACTGGATTTAGGTTCCAGCGCCGCGAGGCGTAAGAGTTCGAGTCTCTTCATCCGCACCAATTAAAGCTTCATTCATGCCGCAGGCCTGATGAAGTTCAGCAAAGAAGTTGAATGGCTTTTTTGTGACGCAATATGGTGGGCGTAGCTCAGTTGGTAGAGCACGGGATTGTGACTCCCGTTGTCGTGGGTTCGATCCCCATCGTCCACCCCATATTTCGAAAGGCGCCAGATTTAACAGTCTGGCGCCTTTTTTGTTTTACGGCTGGTGGTTTGTCGCGCAGCGTTTCGGGTCGAAGGGCAGGGCGTTTCGTCGTGTTCAGGGGTTTGCTGCCAGCGTGCCGACCGCCGGCCATATTCGCGGGATCAGCCGTCAGGGAGATGGTTCGCGGTCTCTTCTATATATAGAAGCGGTTGAACAGAGCCCTGGCGTGATGGTCTTTATTCGTCTTCGGGGTGGAGTGCATTGCTGCATTCACACCTATAAATGGCCTGCTGTTTTTTTACCCGTTTTCAGTAGGGTGACTTCTTGAGTTTGACCCACTAGAATGCATGCCCTTGATTCTGGGGTCGGAAACGGCCGGCTAACGTCTGTGCAACGAGGAATATCCATGCAAGTTTCTGTTGAAAATACTACTGCTCTTGAGCGCCGCATGAGCGTCACCGTGCCGGCTGAGCGCATTGAGAGCCAGGTCAACAAGCGTCTGCAGCAGACTGCCCAAAAGGCCAAGATTGCTGGCTTCCGTCCAGGCAAAGTGCCAATGAGCGAAATCAAGCGCCGTTTCGGTGCTGACGCTCGTCAGGAAGCTGTTGGTGATGTCATCCAGTCCTCCTTCTACGAAGCCGTGGTTGAGCAGAAGCTGAACCCTGCCGGTTCGCCTTCGATCGAGCCAAAGTCGCTGGAAGCTGGCAAGGACCTGGAATACGTAGCCGTATTCGAAGTGTTCCCTGAGTTCACCGTTGCCGGTTTCGACGGCATCACTGTCGAGCGCCTGAGCGCTGAAGTGGCTGACGCCGATCTGGACAAGATGCTGGACATCCTGCGCAAGCAGAACACCCGTTTCGAAGTGGCCGATCGCGCTGCTCAGAACGAAGACCAGCTGAACATCGATTTCGTTGGCAAGGTTGACGGCGAAGTGTTCGCTGGCGGCTCGGCCAAAGGTACTCAGCTGGTGCTGGGTTCCGGTCGCATGATCCCGGGCTTCGAAGAAGGCCTGGTTGGTGCTAAAGCTGGTGAAGAGCGCGTTCTGAACCTGACCTTCCCTGAGGACTATCAGAACCTGGATCTGGCCGGCAAAACCGCCGAGTTCACCGTGACTGTAAACACCGTTTCCGAGCCAAAGCTGCCTGAGCTTAACGAAGAGTTCTTCGCTCAATTCGGCATCAAGGAAAGCGGCATCGACGGTTTCCGCACCGAAGTTCGCAAGAACATGGAGCGTGAGCTGCGTCAGGCCATCAAGTCCAAAGTAAAAAATCAGGTAATGGACGGTCTGCTGGCCACCAACCCGATCGAAGTGCCAAAGGCTCTGCTGTCCAACGAAGTTGATCGTCTGCGCGTGCAGGCTGTTCAGCAGTTCGGCGGCAACATCAAGCCTGACCAACTGCCGGCCGAGCTGTTCGAAGAACAAGCCAAGCGTCGTGTAGTGCTGGGTCTGATCGTGGCTGAAGTGGTCAAGCAATTCGACCTGAAGCCTGACGAAGCCCGCGTTCGCGAAATGATCCAGGAAATGGCTTCGGCTTACCAGGAACCTGAGCAGGTCGTGTCCTGGTACTACAAGAACGAGCAGCAACTGAACGAAGTTCGTTCGGTTGTGCTGGAAGAACAAGTTGTGGATACTGTTCTGCAGAAAGCTAGCGTGACCGACAAATCGGTCTCTTACGAAGAAGCGGTCAAGCCGGTAGAAGCTCCAAAAGCCGACTGATTGTTTTTGCGTTAAGAAGTACACACATAAGCCAGCCTTCGAGCTGGCTTATGCGTATTCAAGACATAACTATTTGGGAGTGACTGCAGAGCATGTTCCGTAATTCGTATATTCAGCAGAACTCTGATATCCAGGCCGCCGGCGGCCTGGTCCCGATGGTTGTCGAGCAATCTGCTCGTGGCGAGCGCGCCTATGACATCTACTCGCGCCTTCTGAAGGAGCGCGTCATTTTTCTGGTGGGTCCTGTAGAGGACTACATGGCCAACCTGATCTGTGCGCAATTGCTGTTCCTTGAAGCGGAAAACCCGGACAAGGACATCCATCTCTATATCAACTCCCCGGGCGGTTCGGTGACAGCGGGCATGTCGATCTACGACACCATGCAGTTCATCAAGCCAAACGTATCGACGACGTGCATTGGTCAAGCGTGCAGCATGGGTGCATTCCTGCTGACGGCCGGTGCTCCAGGCAAGCGTTTCTGCCTGCCGAACTCGCGTGTGATGATTCACCAGCCACTGGGCGGTTTCCAGGGCCAGGCGTCGGATATCGAAATCCATGCCAAGGAAATCCTCTTCATTCGCGAGCGTCTGAACACGCTGATGGCCAAGCACAGCGGTCGTACGCTTGAAGAAATCGAGCGTGACACCAACCGCGACAACTTCATGAGTGCAGAAGCTGCGAAGGAATACGGCCTGATCGACGAAGTCATCAACCAGCGTCCTGCGTAAAATAAGCAGCTCAAAATAAGGTGGGTCGGCAGGTCCGACCACCAGCGGGCTTGAAAAAGCCCGCAATAGCCTTCATCTTGTGTTGCAAGCCTATCGGATTTGGATCGAACGAATGACTGACACCCGCAACGGCGAGGACAACGGCAAGCTGCTCTATTGCTCCTTCTGTGGCAAAAGCCAGCATGAAGTGCGCAAATTGATTGCCGGCCCCTCGGTCTTTATCTGCGACGAGTGCGTCGACCTGTGCAATGACATCATCCGCGAGGAGGTGCAGGAAGCACAGGCCGAAAGCAGCGCGCATAAATTGCCTTCGCCTAAAGAAATCAGCGGCATCCTTGACCAGTATGTAATCGGTCAGGAGCGTGCGAAGAAGGTTCTGGCCGTAGCGGTGTACAACCACTACAAGCGCCTGAACCAGCGTGACAAGAAGGCTGACGACGTCGAACTCGGCAAGAGCAACATCCTGCTGATCGGCCCGACAGGCTCCGGTAAAACCCTGCTGGCCGAAACACTGGCCCGCCTGCTGAACGTTCCGTTCACCATCGCCGACGCAACTACCCTCACCGAGGCCGGTTACGTAGGTGAAGATGTCGAGAACATCATTCAGAAGCTGCTGCAAAAGTGCGATTACGACGTGGAAAAGGCCCAGATGGGCATTGTCTACATCGACGAAATCGACAAGATTTCCCGCAAGTCCGACAACCCGTCGATCACCCGCGATGTTTCCGGTGAAGGCGTGCAGCAGGCCTTGCTCAAGTTGATCGAAGGCACGGTCGCTTCCGTCCCGCCGCAAGGTGGTCGCAAGCATCCGCAGCAGGAATTCCTGCAGGTCGACACCCGTAACATCCTGTTCATCTGCGGTGGTGCATTCTCCGGTCTGGAAAAGGTTATTCAAAACCGTTCCACCAAGGGCGGCATCGGTTTCAATGCAGAAGTGCGCAGCAAGGAAGAAGGCAAGAAAGTCGGTGAATCCCTGCGTGAAGTCGAGCCTGACGATCTGGTCAAGTTCGGTCTGATCCCGGAATTCGTCGGTCGTCTGCCGGTTCTTGCGACGCTGGACGAGCTGGATGAGGCTGCGCTGATGCAGATCCTCACCGAGCCGAAAAATGCTCTGACCAAACAGTATGCCAAGCTGTTCGAGATGGAAGGCGTGGATCTGGAATTCCGGACCGACGCACTGAAATCGGTCGCCAAGCGTGCCCTGGAACGTAAAACCGGTGCCCGTGGCCTGCGCTCGATTCTCGAAGGTGTGCTGCTCGACACGATGTACGAAATCCCTTCGCAGTCCGAAGTGAGTAAAGTCGTCATCGATGAAAGCGTGATTGAAGGCAAGTCCAAGCCACTGTATATCTACGAAAACAGTGAGCCGACGGCCAAGGCAGCGCCGGACGCGTAAGCGTCCACACTGCCGGAACAAAGAAGGGGCCTTCGGGCCTCTTTTTTTTTATGTCGTTTTTTACATCCGCTTTGCGCTTGTTTTTTTTCAAGGCAGCCCCCATCTTGGTTTCAAGTTTAATTCCATCTGATTACGGCCATATGGCCGCCGTAGAGGCGAAATCATGAAGACAACCATCGAATTGCCTCTCCTGCCATTGCGTGATGTCGTGGTTTATCCGCACATGGTTATCCCGCTGTTCGTGGGGCGCGAGAAATCCATCGAAGCCCTCGAGGCCGCGATGACGGGCGACAAGCAGATCCTGCTGCTGGCCCAGAGAAACCCGGCTGACGATGATCCCGGTGAAGACGCTCTCTATCGCGTAGGTACTATCGCCACTGTATTGCAGCTGCTGAAGCTGCCGGACGGCACCGTCAAGGTTCTGGTCGAAGGTGAGCAGCGCGGCGCTGTAGAGCGCTTCAGCGAAGTCGACGGGCATTGCCGCGCCGAAGTCTCGCTGATCGACGAAGTCGACGCCGCTGAGCGCGAATCTGAAGTGTTCGTGCGTAGCCTGCTGTCGCAGTTCGAACAATATGTGCAGTTGGGCAAGAAAGTCCCGGCTGAAGTCCTGTCTTCGCTCAACAGCATCGATGAGCCTGGCCGCCTGGTCGACACCATGGCCGCGCACATGGCGCTGAAAATCGAGCAAAAGCAGGAAATCCTCGAAATCATCGATCTGTCGGCCCGGGTCGAGCACGTGCTCGCCTTGCTGGATGCCGAGATCGATCTGCTGCAAGTTGAAAAACGCATTCGCGGCCGCGTCAAAAAGCAAATGGAGCGCAGCCAGCGCGAGTACTACCTGAATGAGCAGATGAAGGCCATTCAGAAAGAGCTGGGCGACGGTGACGAAGGTCACAATGAAATCGAAGAGCTGAAAAAGCGCATCGATGCCGCCGGCCTGCCGAAAGATGCCTTGGCCAAGGCCACCGCCGAGCTGAACAAGCTCAAGCAAATGTCGCCGATGTCCGCTGAAGCCACCGTGGTGCGCTCCTACATCGACTGGCTGGTGCAGGTGCCGTGGAAGGCGCAAAGCAAGGTACGTCTCGACCTGGCGCGTGCTGAAGACATTCTCGATGCCGATCACTACGGTCTCGAAGAGGTCAAGGAGCGCATTCTTGAATACCTCGCCGTGCAGAAGCGCGTGAAGAAGATCCGTGGCCCCGTGTTGTGCCTGGTGGGTCCTCCTGGCGTGGGTAAAACCTCGCTGGCAGAGTCGATTGCCCACGCCACCAACCGTAAATTCGTGCGCATGGCCCTGGGTGGCGTGCGCGACGAGGCGGAAATTCGTGGTCACCGCCGGACTTACATCGGTTCGATGCCGGGAAGATTGATTCAAAAGATGACAAAAGTGGGAGTGCGCAATCCGCTGTTCCTGCTCGATGAAATCGACAAAATGGGCAGCGACATGCGTGGCGACCCGGCATCGGCGTTGCTGGAAGTGCTCGATCCGGAGCAGAACCACAACTTCAACGATCACTATCTGGAAGTCGATTACGATTTGTCCGATGTGATGTTCCTGTGCACCTCGAACTCGATGAACATCCCGCCGGCACTGCTGGACCGGATGGAGGTCATTCGTCTGCCGGGCTACACCGAAGACGAAAAGATCAACATTGCCGTCAAGTACCTGTCGCCCAAGCAGATCGCCGCTAATGGTCTGAAGAAGGGCGAGCTGGAATTCGACGAGGAAGCGATTCGCGACATCATCCGTTACTACACCCGTGAAGCCGGTGTGCGTGGCCTCGAACGTCAGATCGCCAAAGTCTGCCGCAAGGCCGTCAAAGAGCACGCGCTGGAAAAACGTTTCTCGGTGAAAGTGACAGCAGACTTGCTGGAGCACTTCCTCGGCGTGCGCAAATTCCGCTACGGTCTGGCAGAGCAACAGGATCAGATCGGTCAGGTGACTGGCCTGGCGTGGACGCAGGTCGGCGGTGAATTGCTGACCATCGAAGCGGCTGTGGTGCCGGGTAAAGGTCAATTGATCAAGACCGGTTCGCTGGGCGATGTAATGGTCGAATCGATCACTGCCGCGCTGACCGTTGTGCGCAGCCGTGCCAAAAGCCTGGGCATTCCTCTGGACTTCCACGAGAAGCGCGACACACACATTCACATGCCGGAAGGGGCGACCCCGAAAGACGGTCCTAGCGCTGGTGTGGGCATGTGCACGGCACTGGTGTCGGCCTTGACCGGAATTCCGGTGCGCGCCGATGTTGCCATGACGGGTGAGATCACGTTGCGTGGTCAGGTACTGGCGATTGGTGGTCTGAAGGAAAAACTGCTCGCGGCTCATCGCGGCGGAATCAAGATTGTGATTATTCCGGAAGAAAACGTGCGCGATCTGAAGGAGATTCCTGACAATATCAAGCAGGATCTGCAGATTAAACCGGTTAAATGGATTGACGAGGTCCTGCAAATTGCGCTGCAATACGCGCCGGAGCCCTTGCCGGATGTGGCTCCGGAGATAGTTTCCAAGGACGAAAAACGTGAGTCTGATTCAAAGGAAAGAATTAGCACGCATTAATACGTTTTTGCCTGGGTGGCTTCCTTGACAGCTTTTTAGAGCCCTTGTTATAAAGCGGCTCTTAAGTGTCTGTAGGCCATTCAGCACTCGTTTTTGCTTTCACCAAAAAACTTAGAATCATCTCAAAATAGATATAAGGGGACTTAGAGTGAACAAGTCGGAACTGATTGATGCTATCGCTGCATCCGCTGATATCCCGAAAGCTGCTGCTGGCCGTGCGCTGGACGCTGTGATCGAATCCGTCACTGGCGCTCTCAAGGCTGGCGACTCCGTTGTTCTGGTTGGTTTCGGCACTTTCTCCGTGACTGATCGTCCAGCTCGCGTTGGTCGTAACCCACAGACCGGCAAGACGCTGCAAATCGCTGCTGCTAAAAAGCCAGGTTTCAAAGCCGGTAAAGCACTGAAAGAAGCTGTTAACTAAGTTAGTTTGTTTCAGGTTTTTACCCATCCGGGTCGGGGTCATGCCTGACTTGGCAGCGGAGCGGTAGAGCAGGTCGCTGGAACAGCCGCCTGTAACGCCGGGATCGAGGGTTCGAGCCCTGTCCGCTCCGCCAGTTACGAGAAGGCGCATCCTCGGATGCGCCTTTCTTCTATCCGGATTCTACCCACGCTCCACGGTTGCCAAATTTTTGAAGTTCAACCGTTTCTGGGGGACGCATGCTGCAGAATATCAGGGACAATTCACAAGGCTGGATTGCCAAGACCATTATCGGGGTCATCGTTGCACTGATGGCTCTGACCGGTTTCGACGCCATTTTCCAGGCCACGACGCATACCAACGATGCGGCCAAGGTCAATGGTGAAGAAATCAGCCAGAACGAGCTGAGCCAGGCCGTTGACATGCAACGCCGTCAGCTGATGCAACAGCTGGGCAAGGACTTCGATGCTTCCTTGCTTGACGAAAAAATGCTCCGCGAATCGGCCCTCAAGGGTCTGATCGATCGCAAGCTGCTGCTGCAAGGCGCAGAACAGTCGAAATTCGCTTTCTCCGAAGGCGCACTGGATCAGGTGATCCTGCAGACTCCTGAATTCCAGGTGGACGGCAAGTTCAGCTCCGAGCGCTTCGACCAGGTGATTCGTCAACTGGGCTACACCCGCATGCAATTCCGCCAGATGCTGGCTCAGGAAATGCTGATCGGTCAGTTGCGCGCCGGTGTTGCCGGCAGCGGCTTTGTTACCGACGCCGAAGTGCTGGCCTTTGCCCGTCTGGAAAAACAGACCCGCGATTTCGCCTCGCTGAACGTCAAGGCCGATCCGGCCGCGGTCAAGCTGACTGACGATGAGGTCAAGGCTTACTACGACGAGCACGCCAAGGAGTTCATGACCCCTGAGCAAGTGGTTGTCGATTATGTCGAGTTGAAGAAGTCCTCGTTCTTCGACCAGGTTGGGGTCAAGGACGAAGACCTGCAGGCGGCGTATCAGAAAGAGATCGCCAACCTGTCGGAACAGCGTCGAGCGGCGCACATTCTGATCGAAGTCAACGACAAGACCACCGACGCTCAGGCCAAGGCGAAGATCGAAGAAGTCCAGGCGCGTCTGGCCAAGGGCGAGAAATTCGAAGCGCTGGCCAAGGAGTTCTCGCAGGATCCGGGTTCGGCCAACAATGGCGGTGACCTCGGTTTCGCCGGTCCTGGCGTTTACGATCCTGCCTTCGAAAAAGCCCTGTACTCGTTGAACAAGGATCAGGTGTCCGAGCCGGTGCGTACCGATTTCGGTTACCACCTGATCAAGCTGCTGGGTGTTGAAGCGCCGGAAGTTCCGACCCTGGCCAGCCTGAAAGACAAGCTGACCCGCGAGCTGAAGACTCAACAGGTCGAGCAGCGTTTTGTCGAGGCAACCAAGCAACTGGAAGACTCGGCGTTCGAAGCGTCTGACCTGGCTCAGCCTGCGGCAGATCTGAAACTGACTGTGCACACCTCCAAGCCGTTCGGCCGTGAAGGTGGTGAAGGCATTGCGGCCAACCGTGCTGTGGTGACCGCTGCGTTCAGCCAGGAAGTGCTGGAAGAAAACGCCAACAGCACCGGCATCGAGCTGGATCCGGAAACCGTGGTTGTCCTGCGTGCCAAGGAGCATCTGAAGCCCGAGCAACTGCCGCTGGAAGCGGTCAACACCTCGATTCGTGCCCAGTTGACCAAAGAGCATGCCAGCGCTGCGGCCAAGACCAAGGCTGACCAGTTGATCGCCAGTCTGCGTGATGGCAAGACTCCGCTGGACAAGGCAGTTGATGGCCAGAGCTGGAGGGTTGTGACGGCGGCGACTCGTGCTCAGGAAGGGGTTGACCCGACTGTGCTGCAGGCGTTGTTCCGTATGCCGAAGCCGGCGGCCAAGGGCAAGCCGACGTTCAGCAGCGTGACCTTGCAGGACGGTAGTCTGATGATTGTGCGTCTGGACGGTGTGAATGAAGCGGTAGCGCCGACTGATGAAGAGAAGGCGCAGTACCGTCGTTTCCTTGCTTCGCGTGAGGGGCAGCAGGATTTTGCGGCGTTGCGTAAGCAGTTGGAGAGTCAGGCGGACATCAAGCGGTATTGATGGTTGACTGAGTGGTAACAGGGAAGCCCCGATCTTATGGTCGGGGCTTTTTTTTCGCTTGGGTTTTTGCGCTTGGCGGCCTTTGGGCCGACCATGCTCTTGTGGGTTGGGTGAATATCCGTTGCTTCGGGTGCTGCGGCTGGCGGTTTCGCCCTTACGGCGACTCCCTTTGGCAAACGCCCCAAAGGAAGCAAAGGTCTGGGCCCCGGCGTTCGGCCCTCGCCGTGGCTCGGGTTCCTTCGTTACGGGATTCATCCGGGGGCATCGCCTCCGGTTTGCTTCGCTGCACCTCCTCTCGATGTGTTCGACTTCGTCGAACGGTCGCTGCGCTCCCACCCCCCCGGATAAACCCCTCCACTCAGCCTGCCGAAGGGGCCGGCACGGCAAGATCAAGAGCTGCAGCCGAGCTTGCGCTCATCCTGTTGAGTGGTGAAAAGCGTGCGGTCGGCTTTTGCTTTTCTGTAGGAGTGAGCCTGCTCGCGAAGGCGGCCTACGAGCCGACCTGTCTCTAACTGACTATCCGCAGATCAATTGTGGGAGCTGGCTTGCCAGCGAAGACGTCCGACTAGCCGCCCGGCCCCTTACAGACAAACATCCCAATCACACAAACCCATAGCTCCGCGCCATGAGCGCCGCATACAAAGTCAAAACCAGCAATCCCACAACAATCCACGGAAAAAACCCAACCCCCAGACTCCCCAGCAGCAAACCACCCGCCAAACCACCCCCGGCAATCCCGACATTCCACAGGGTCACCAGCATCGACTGGGCCGTATCGGCAGCCTCGCCAGCGGTTTTCGCCGATGCAGTCTGCAGCAGTGAAGGCATCGCACCGAACGCCAGGCCCCACACGGCGACGGCGATGTAGACCACGGTCGCCGAGTCTCGCCACAGGCCCAAGGCGATGGCGGAGAGCATGAACAGCAGCGTGCTGATCAGCATCAGCTCGCGCAGCCAGTGATCGATCAGGCTGCCGACGATCCACAGGCTGAGCACTGAGGCGAGGCCGAACACCAGCAGCACCCGGTCGATATCACTGGCCAGTCCCGACGGTTGCAGGAATGGTGCGATGTAGGTGTACAGCAGGTTGTGGGCGATCACGTAGGTCAAGGTTACGAAGAGCACTGAGCGTACGCCGGGCAAGGTGAAGACCTGACGCAGAGGCAGGCGTTTTCCTGCGCGTTCTCCGGCAAAGTCCGGCACTTGCCAGCGCACCCAGATCACCAGCAATAGCGTCAGCGCAGTCATGATGGCGAAGCTCAGGCGCCAGCCGACCAGTGTGCCGAGCAGTGTTCCCGCCGGGATGCCCAGCGACAGCGCCAGCGGCGCGCCGAGCATGGCTACGGTAATCGCGCGGCCTTGCAGGTGTGGGGCGACCATACGGCTGGCGTAGCCTGCCAGCAACGCCCACAGCAGCCCGGCAAATATCCCGGCGAGCAAGCGCGCGGTCAACGTCAGCCAGTACCACTCCGACACGGCGGTGATGCTGTTGGCGATGGCGAAGCCGCCGATGGCAGACAGCAGCAATGGCCGACGACGCCAGCCGCGGGTGGCGATGGTCAGCGGGATGGCGGCGAGCATCGAGCCAATCGCGTACAGGGTAACCAGTTGCCCGATCAGTGCCTGCGAGACATTCAGCCCCGCGCTCATTTGTGGTAGCAGGCCGGCGGGCATGGCTTCGGTCAGCACCGTGATGAAGCCGGCGGTGGCCAGGGCCAGCAGAGCGCCGAGGGGTAATCGTTCGCGGGTGTCGACTGGCTGTGTGAGGGCCGAGGAGGCCAGTTGTACGTCGTTCATGAGTCAGCGTCCATGTGCCGAAGTGGGTGAAGGCCTTAGGCTAGGGCGCTGCGCAGTGGAGAAAAATGGGTTACGGTTCCGAACATATCGGACACGGATGTCGTGAATCGGAGGGATGGAATGGACAGTCTGGGCAGTATTTCGGTGTTTGTGCAGGTCGCCGAGACCCGCAGTTTTACCGAGGCGGGGCGGCTGCAGGGCGTGTCGGCTTCAGCGGTGGGCAAGAGTATCGCTCGGCTGGAGGCGCGATTGGGCGTGCGGCTGTTTCATCGCACCACCCGCAGCATCACCCTGACCAGCGAGGGCGCGCTTTTTCTCGCACGCTGTCGCAAAATTCTTGCCGAGGTGGAAGCCGCCGAATTCGAGCTCTGCGATTCCGCATCGCAACCCCATGGCAAACTGCGCATCAGCCTGCCGCAGGTGCACGGCCTGGTGATGCCGGTGATGAACGAGTTCATGGCGCTGTACCCGCAGATCGAGCTGGATCTGGACCTGACCGATCGCATGGTCGATGTGGTGGAGGAGGGCTTCGATGCGGTGATTCGTACCGGTCAGCCACGAGATTCGCGGCTGATGGCGCGGCCCTTGGGCGCGTTTCACATGGTGCTGGTGGCGAGCCCGCAGTATCTGCAACAGCGCGGCGTACCGCGAATCCCCGCCGATCTGGCGGAGCACGCCTGCTTGCGGCACACCTTTCATGCCACCGGCAAGCTGGAGCCGTGGCCATTGATTGGCGAGGAGGGCGCGCCGGAGCCGAGGTTGCCGGCGCGGCTGGTCACCACCTCCATCGAAGCCGTCAATCATGCGGCCCTGGCAGGGATGGGTATCGCCTGCCTGCCGGATTTCATGACCCATGAGGACGTAGCGCAGGGGCGCTTGCAGCGGGTGCTGGATGCGCATCTGCAACACGTCGGTCAGTTCTGGGTGTTGTGGCCGTCCAGCCGCCATGCCACCGCCAAATTGCGCGTCTTCATCGATCACTTGGCGCTGCGACTTTTTCCGGTAAACAAGGGTCAATAGGGTTGTAACGGCTTTAAGACACAATCCATGCGCCGCAGGGCCAAGTTCTGTTGCACAATACGCCCCGGACTGTTTTTCCTCAGGATGTTCAATGTTGATTTCAATTCCCATGCGTGTCGTTGGGTTGGCGCTGTTGTTGACCGCTGTTGCTGGCTGTTCGAAGGACAAGCCGATCTATGAGCATGAGAACTTCGATGATTCCGGCACGTTCTCGCGCAATTATCCGGTGGCCGACACCGCGAGTTGCGAGGCGGCCCGTCGTGCGTTGCTCAGCCAGGGCTACATCATCACCAGCAGTGACCCGAAACTGGTCAGTGGCCACAAGAGTTTCCAGCAGACCGGGGAAACCCACCTGGAAATCAGCTTCAACGTGGTGTGTGCCGAAGATGGCAGCGCCAAGCACCATGCCACGGTGTTCGCCAATGCCCTGCAGGATCGCTACGCGCTGAAGAAGACCAACAACTCCGCCAGTCTCGGGGTTGGCGTACTGGGTTCGGTATCGATGCCGATCGGTTCTTCTGACGATTCGATGGTCAAGGTTGCCAGCGAAACCGTGACTTCGCAGAAATTCTACGAGCGGTTCTTCACTCTGGTTGAGTTGTTCCTGCCGGCAGATGCGAAGAAAGCCGCGCATATCGAAGAGAAACCCAAGACCGATCTCGGTGTGCCGGAGCCCAAGCCTGCCGCTGCAGCGCCGGCGACGTCTTCAACACCTGCGCCGGCAGCAGAGACAGCGCCTGCGCCACAGCCAGCCGGGATTGTCGAGCCTGCCCAGAACACGACGCCGGCAGCCCCGGCAGTGACCCCGGCGCCGGCCCAGGTTGCGCCGACCCCAACGGGTTCCGAGCCGGTAGTGCCGCCGGCCGAGTCAGCGCCGATTACCCCGGCACCGAGTGCAGAGCCTGCACCGGCCACCGAAACGATCACGCCGCCGGCCAACCCGACCAATATCCCGCCACCGTCCGAGCCGATTCCGGCAATGCAGTAAGCCGCGCCGGGTTCTCCTGTGGGAGCGGGCTTGCTCGCGAATACGGAGTGTCAGTCCATGTACATGGCGACTGACACTGCGCTTTCGCGAGCAAGCCCGCTCCCACATTTGTTTTGTGGTGTACTCAAATCTCGTTACATTCCCCCGACAAAAATCCTGCGATAAATTCCTGACCACCTGCTACGTTTTATTCATGAAGGCTGGATGTCACTTTTCCTTCATACGGGCACGATAGGCTCGAGGCACTGGTCAGTTGGCCGGGCTATTTTCAAGCGGGCGGCAGGGGGATGACACGATGGACGAGTATCAAGAAGAACTGCTCGAATACCAGGCGTATGAACTGGATCAGCCAGAGCCGGCCGAAGACGCCACCGAGCTGTAAGGTGTCAGGCGGTTTTGCGGTGACTGCGGCGAAACTCGCCGGGCGTCTGGCCGCTCCAGCGCTTGAAGGCGCGTTGAAACGCCTCGGCTGAAGCAAAGCCCAGCAGGTAGGCAATTTCGCCGAACGCCAGTTCGGTGTCGCGGATGTAGGTCATCGCCAGATCACGGCGGGTGTCGTTGAGGATCGCGCGAAACTGTGTGCCTTCTTCGGCCAGTTTGCGGCGCAAGGTCCAGGTTGGCAGCTTCAGGCGCGCCGCCACTTCTTCCAGGTCGGGCTCCCGGCCACCATTGAGCAACGGCCCCAACAGCTGAGTAATACGTTCACGCAGGCTGCGGGTGCGGGTCAATTGCTCCAGTTCCCGTTCACACAACGTCAGCAAATGCTTCCAGGTACTCGGGCAGTGCTCGGGGTTGCGCAGCGCAAGGCTGTTCAGGCTCAGGCGCAATTGATTGCGCTCAGCGCCGAACTGGATCGGGCAGTCGCCCAGTGCGCTGTAGGCGTCGCGATAGTCCGGCGCGTCAAATTCGATCTCGATGCGCTCGGCGCGCAGTGGCTCGCGCCCGACGCTGGACAGCTGATGCAGCCAGCCGGCGATGATCGAATCCACCACAAAGCGGTTATAGGCGTTGTACGGGCTGATCGAATAGAAGCGCAGCCACGCGCCATGGGCGTCTTCATGAAAACTCGACTGGCCGCGATAGTTGGAGCCGTACAGCGGCTCGAAGCGGATCAGGCAACGGGCGGCCTCGCGCACGGTCGGCGCTTGTGCGGCAGTGACCCCGGCCAGTCCAGCCTGACTCAAGCGGCTGAGCTGGCCCATGCGCAGGCCCAGCGCCGGATCGCCGGTCAACTGGATCGCGCTGTGCCCCAGACGCATGTAGCGCGGGATCGACAGCCGCGCACCGGCCTCGGCCAGTCGCGCGGCATCCAGACCATATTGTTCAAGCAGTGATTGCGGATCAGCGCCGTGGCTGCGCACCGCATCGGCCAGGCTGTGAACGAAGCCTACCGACAGATCCCCAAGGCGCATCGGCAGCGGCTTCATGTCTCACAACCAGACGTTCAGCAGGCGCGCACCACGGGCCTCGCCGTCGGCGAATTGCTGGCCGTTGCTGCTGAGGAAGCTTTGCCCCGAGCCGGGCTTGTCCCAGAATTGGCCGCGCAGGAACACACTCATGCCGGCAATTGCACGGCTGCTCGGCGGTTGCGCGGTCAGCGTCAGGCGATGCCACGCCTGACCTTCACTGATTTCCCCGGGCTTGAGGCTGACCGACCCCGGCGTACTCGAACCCTTGTAGCCGGCCCACGGCTGATTCCAGGCGTCGTGACCGACGACGAAGGCGGGTACCGCCACCAGTTGCGCGCCATGCTCGTCGAGTTGGCGATAGTTGTCGGGGTACCAGCTGTCGCTGCCGATCAGCACGCCCAAGCGCCCGGCCGGGGTCTCGACCACGTTGATCGCGTGGGCATCTTCGCTATCTAGCACATCGCGCTGTTCGAAGATCGGGTGCATCTGCCGCTGGGGCTGGCCCAGCGGCACGCCATCACGACCGAACACCACGCTGCTGTTGAACAGCGCGCCGCTGCCGGGCTTGAGCTGTCCATCGCGAATGCTCGGTTCGGGCAAGACGATGGAGCCGGCCACCAGCGTCACCTGGAATTCCTTGGCAAGACCACCGAACAACGCCTGGTAGTCCTTGGCCATGGCCTTGGACTTCATGCGCAGGTGCGCGTCGTCGAGGCGATTTTCGCCCTTTGCAGTGAGCCAGGCGCGGGCGAACAGCAACGGATTGCTCGCCGCCAGCCAGTTCATGGCTTCGGCGAGGGTCGGGGCCTGATACAGCTCGTCTTTTTCGCCGCTGATCATCAGCCAGGTGCCGACATGCTCGGGCAGGACTACCACGGTTTTTTCGTTCAGCAACCCCTGATCCTGCGCCTGTTGCAGATAGGCCGCGAGTTTGCGATGCAGGCGTTCCGGGCTTTGGTAGTCGGTGGGAAACAGTTCCGGCTGGATGCCCAGCAAATTGCCACGGTCGGACGGGGTGCCCTGATCGACCGCCAGTTTGATCCGCAGGTCCGACAGGTAATGCCCCGCCGGCCGGTCCGCCGCCCACATGGCGTAGGTGGTCAGGGCGGCAACGATAGCCATGGAGAAAAACAGATACAGAAGTTTGCGCATGAAAACCAACAACAGCCGGGTACAGGGTGTGGCGACTAGGGTAGGGCGCATACCTGCGCTTGCCAAGGGGCGCTGCGCATTTGGATCAATAAGTTGTCAGTTTCGGTCATTGAGTGACAGCAGTGCGACTCTTAGTCTGTCGAACATGACTGACGGGGGACGCAGAGCTCCCGCAATTTCCGTGATTGCTCGTTGTGGAGTTACCGATGACCGCCGCTCACTACCCGCACCTCTTGGCCCCGCTGGACCTGGGATTCACCACGCTGCGCAACCGCACCCTGATGGGCTCGATGCACACTGGCCTAGAAGAGAAACCGGGCGGCTTCGAACGCATGGCCGCGTACTTCGCCGAGCGTGCCCGTGGCGGCGTCGGTCTGATGGTCACTGGCGGTATCGGCCCGAACGACGAGGGCGGCGTGTACTCCGGTGCAGCCAAGCTGACAACCGAGGAAGAAGCGCTCAAACACCGCATCGTCACCCGCGCAGTGCACGAGGCGGGCGGCAAGATCTGCATGCAGATCCTCCACGCCGGGCGGTATGCCTACAGCCCGAAACAGGTGGCGCCAAGCGCGATTCAGGCGCCGATCAACCCGTTCAAGCCCAAAGAGCTGGACGAGGACGGCATCGAGAAACAGATCAGCGATTTTGTCACCTGCTCGGTGCTGGCACAGAGCGCCGAGTACGACGGTGTGGAAATCATGGGCTCGGAAGGTTATTTCATTAACCAGTTCCTCGCCGCGCACACCAACCACCGCACTGACCGCTGGGGCGGCAGCTACGAAAACCGCATGCGCCTGCCGGTGGAAATCGTTCGCCGCGTACGCGAAGCAGTCGGGCCGAACTTCATCATCATTTTCCGTCTGTCGATGCTCGATCTGGTCGAGGGCGGCAGCAGCTGGGAAGAGATTGTGACCCTGGCCAAAGCCATCGAGCAGGCTGGCGCGACCATCATCAACACCGGCATTGGCTGGCACGAAGCGCGGATCCCGACCATCGCCACCAAGGTGCCGCGTGCGGCGTTCAGCAAGGTCACCGCCAAGCTGCGTGGTTCGGTGAGCATCCCGCTGATCACCACCAACCGCATCAACACCCCGGAGATCGCCGAGCAGATTCTCGCCGAAGGCGATGCCGACATGGTCTCGATGGCGCGGCCATTCCTTGCCGATCCGGACTTCGTCAACAAGGCCGCCGAAGGCCGCGCCGACGAAATCAACACCTGCATCGGTTGCAATCAGGCGTGCCTCGATCACACCTTCGGCGGCAAGCTCACCAGTTGCCTGGTCAACCCGCGTGCCTGCCATGAAACCGAGCTCAACTATTTGCCGGTGCAGCAGATCAAGAAGATCGCCGTGGTCGGTGCCGGCCCTGCCGGTCTGTCCGCCGCGACCGTGGCCGCCGAGCGTGGCCATCAGGTGACGTTGTTCGATTCGGCCAGCGAGATTGGCGGCCAGTTCAACATCGCCAAGCGCGTGCCGGGCAAGGAAGAATTCTTCGAAACCCTGCGCTACTTCAAGCGCAAGCTGCAGACCACGAATGTCGAGGTGTGCCTGAACACCCGCGTCGACGTGGCGAAACTGGTAGAGGGCGGTTACGACGAAATCATCCTCGCCACCGGCATCGCACCACGTGTGCCGGCGATTCCGGGCGTCGAGAATGCCAAGGTGTTGAGCTATCTGGACGTGATCCTTGAGCGCAAACCGGTGGGCAAACGCGTTGCCGTGATTGGCGCGGGCGGTATCGGTTTCGACGTCTCCGAGTTCCTCGTGCACCAAGGCGTGGCCACCAGTCTGGATCGCGCCGCGTTCTGGAAGGAGTGGGGCATTGACACCCATCTGGAAGCCCGTGGTGGCGTAGCCGGGATCAAAGCCGCACCGCACGCTCCGGCTCGCGAAGTGTTCCTGTTGCAGCGCAAGAAAACCAAAGTCGGTGATGGTCTGGGCAAGACCACTGGCTGGATTCACCGCACCGGTCTGAAGAACAAGCAGGTGCAGATGCTCAACAGCGTCGAATACCTGAAGATCGACGACGAAGGCCTGCACATCCGCATCGGCGAAACCGGCGAGCCGCAAGTGCTGGCGGTGGACAACATCGTCATCTGCGCCGGCCAGGATCCACTGCGCGATCTGCAGGACGGTCTGGTCGCAGCGGGGCAGAACGTGCACCTGATCGGCGGCGCTGATGTGGCGGCGGAGCTGGATGCCAAGCGCGCGATCAATCAGGGTTCGCGTCTCGCCGCTGAACTTTAACCACCACGAATCCCCCCTGTGGGAGCGGGCTTGCTCGCGAAGGCGGAGTGTCAGTCAACGCATAGGTCGGCTGACACGACGCTTTCGCGAGCAAGCCCGCTCCCACAGTAGATGTATGGTGTTCGCACGGATCCTGTAGGAGTGAGCCTGCTCGCGATGGCGTCCTGTGAGCGACTAGAATGCCGGCCTCTGCCCAGAATGATCAGTCGCCCATGCTTGTTCCTCCCGCCAACTGGCTACCCCAAGCCCCCCTCGAATTGCTTCAACTCGACTGGCTCACCAACGCCGGAATCGAGGTCGCGATCCTGCGTCTGGATCGGATCGACCCGCTGATCAGCGGCAACAAGTGGTTCAAACTCACCGAACACCTCAAGGCTGCCGATCGCGCCGGCGCGCAGGGCATCATCAGCCTGGGTGGCGCGCATTCCAATCATCTGCATGCGCTGGCTGCGGCTGGCAAGCGTCTGGGTTTCGAAACCGTTGGGCTGTTGCGTGGCCATCCACAGCAGACGCCCACGGTTGAGGACTTGCAGGCGTTCGGCATGCAACTGCACTGGCTCGGTTACGGCGGCTATCGGGCGCGGCATGAGCCCGGCTTCTGGGAGCCTTGGCAGGCGCAGTACCCGAATCTGCACGCGGTGCCGGAGGGTGGCGGCGGATTGGCCGGTGCGCTGGGCTGCAAAGCGCTCAGGGAGCAAGTCAACACGCAACTGAACCATCTGGGCTGGAGCGATTATCAAGGCTGGTGGCTGGCGTGCGGCACCGGGACGACTCTGGCAGGGCTGGTACTCGCCGAGGCGGGAGAGCGTGCGGTGTACGGTGCGCTGGCGGTGCCGGAGGATCATGGCGTGGCGGCGCAGGTGGAGGCGATCGTTCGGGAGACGGATATGGCAATGACGAATTACGCATTGTTCGACGCGAGTCGGGGTGGGTTCGCCAAAGTCGATCCGGTGTTGCTCGAATTCATCGACAACACTGAACAGAGCAGCGGCGTCCCGTTGGAGCCGCTGTATACCGGCAAGGCTTTGTTGATGCTCAAGGAGCAGATCGAGGCCGGCAGATTTGAGCCAGGCACCCGGTTGATCTTTGTTCATACCGGCGGTTTGCAGGGGCGCCGCGGATTCAATTCCTACAGTTGAACTTCTGTGGCGAGGGAGCTTGCTCCCGCTCGGCGGCGCAGCCGTCGTCGATTCAGCGAATACAGTTTGCCTGACAGTCCACATTTTCAGGATTCAGGTCTGCTGCGCAGCCCAGCGGGAGCAAGCTCCCTCGCCACAGGGGAAATTCACCGAGTTGGTGTTCAACCGCGTTTGGGCATCATCCGCAGCAACGTGTTATCGCCCACCACATAATGGTGATAAAGCCCCGCCACGGCATGCAGACCGATCAGCCAGTAACCTGCGGTGGCAATCAGCACGTGCCAGCCTTCAACTTGTTTGGCGAACGCTTTGTCCTCGCTCACCAGCAATGGCAAATCGAAACCGTAGAACATCACCTGATGCCCTTCGGCGCTGGTGATCAGCCAGCCAAGAATCGGCATGCTGATCATGAACAGGTACAACAGCCAGTGCATCACCCGCGCCAGCAGGGTTTGCCACTGCGGCGAGGCCGGGAAGATTTTCGGTGCCGGGCCGATGCTGCGTGCTACCAGACGAAACCACACCAGCACGAACACGGTCAGGCCGAGCATGTAATGCACTTCGCGGATCAGCGTGCGACCGCCACTGCCTTTGGGAAAAATCCCGCGCAACTCCATGCTGGCGTACACCAGCACCAACAGGATCAGCATCAGCCAGTGCAGCAGCACGGACACGGTGCTGTAGCGGGATTCGGAACTTGTCCACGGCATACGGTGTTTTCCTCACAGATCAGGGTCGCCACGTGCCGTTCTTGTGCGACGGCATGCTTTAACTGTAATCCGCTTTGGCGGATTTGCCTGAGGCTGATCGGAGTTTCACTGCGCTGAGTCAGGGCTTTAGCCAAAAAAAACGCCAGTGTCGCGAAGACCCTGGCGTTTTCTATTGTTTGACCAAAGGCGCAATCAGCTCGATTGCGGCATCTCACCGTTGGCCAGACGCTTGTTGATGTCGGCAATCACTTCCAGCAGGTCGCTGATGGTGTCGATCATGTAGTGGGGACGCGAATCGGCGAACAGCGCGTGGATGCGTTTGCGTTCGCTGGCCATTTCGTCGCTGCCCAGCGCCCGGTAGCCGGCGTAATCCAGGCCCAGTGCGTTACCCGAGCAGATCAGCGCCACGGTCCACATTCCGGCGCGACGACCTTCGAGGATGCCCGGCACGGTGTCGTCGATCTTCACGCAGGCGCCGACGTCGTCGATGCCCAGGGCGATCACGTTGGCCAGGGCCTGAGCCGGCCATGGCCGACCGTTCGGCACTTCGTCGGTGGCGACTACGTGGTCGGCGACGTAGCCGTTGGTAGCGGCCAGCGCCACGACCTTGTCCATCACCTGTTTCGGGTAGCCGGAGCAGGAACCGATCTTGATCCCTTGCTGGCGCAGGTTGGCGATGGTTTCCAGTGCGCCGGGAATCAGCGCCGAGTGCTCGGCGATCTTCTCGATCTGCAGCGGCATGAAGCGGTTGTAGATCGCGGTCACGTCATCATCGGTCGGGGTGCGGCCGAAGGCTTTGCGGTAACGCTCGGCCACTTGTGGCTGATCGCACAGGGTACGAATGTGATCCCACTTGCCCATGCCCATCGGGCCACGGGCCTCTTCGATGGAGACCTGAACGTCGAATTCGGCGAAGGCTTCAACGAAGATCTGCGTCGGTGCGAACGAGCCGAAATCGACCACGGTGCCGGCCCAGTCGAGGATGGCGGCTTGCAGTTTGTTTGGGTTGGTGTAGTTCATGTTGGTCAGAATCCTGTATTGGAATGCGATTCAAACTGTAGGAGTGAGCCTGCTCGCGATAGCGGTGTGTCAGTCGCCATCGTCGGTGAATGCTGAAACGCAATCGCGAGCAGGCTCACTCCTACAAAGGGATTTTTGGTGTGGGTTAGATCTCTAGCACTTCCATCTCGCGCAGCACTTCACCCACTGCCGCCACGGCCTGGCGCATTTCGTCCGGATTGACGTGACCGATGCAGCCGACGCGGAAGGTTTCGACCTGGGTCAGTTTGCCGGGGTAGAGGATGTAGCCCTTCGCCTTGACCCGTTCGTAGAAGTCCTTGAACTGGTAACGCGGGTCTTGCGGGGCATGGAAGGTGGCGATGATCGGTGCCTGGATCGCCGCCGGCAGGAAGCTGCGCAGGCCGAGTTTGCCCATCTCTTCCATCAGCGCCTGACAGTTGGCGGCGTAGCGCGCATGACGGGCGGGCAGGCCACCTTCTTCGTTGTATTGCAGCAACGCTTCGTGCAGCGCGGCGACCACGTGGGTCGGTGGGGTGAAACGCCACTGACCGGTCTTCTGCATGTAGGTGTGCTGGTCGTACAGGTCCATCGCCAACGAATGCGAGTTGCCGGCCGCTGCAGCCAGCGATTCTTTGCGGGCGAAGACAAACCCCATCCCCGGCACGCCTTCCAGACACTTGCCCGAAGCGGCGATCAGCGCATCGAACGGGACTTTTTGCGCATCCACCGGCAACGCGCCAAACGAGCTCATGGCGTCGATGATCAGGCGCTTGCCGTGCTGCGCAACAACGTCGGCAATCTCTGGCAGCGGGTTGAGGATGCCGGTGCTGGTTTCGCAGTGGATCAGCGCGACGTGCGTGATGTCGCCATCGGCGCGCAGCAGGCGGTCGACGTCAGCGGCGGTGGTCGGTTCGTCTTCGGCGGTTTCGAAGGTGCTGAACGAGCGGCCGAGCACTTCGCAGATCTTCGCCAGACGCTTGCCATAGGCACCGTTGATCAGCACGAGGATTTTGCCGTCGCGTGGCACCAGGGTGCCGATGGCGGCTTCGACCGCGAAGGTGCCGCTGCCCTGCAACGGCACGCAGTGGTGAGTGGCGGCGCCGTTGAGGATCGCCAGCAATTGTTCGCAGAGGCTGGCGGTCAGTTGATTGAAGCGGTCATCCCATGACCCCCAGTCGACCATCATTGCCTGGCGGGTGCGGGCCGAGGTGGTCAACGGGCCGGGAGTGAGCAGGATGGGTGCGGCAGTACTCATTCGTGTGTCCTCGCGTAAGCGCTGTGGGATGAAGCTACGGGGCATACGTTGCAATTCGGCGGTCTATCAATCAAATTGTTTGTTGTTATGCCAGCCATCAGTGAGGGTTATCCATGAATCTGTTCCAACTGCGCGCCTTCGACGCCGTGGCCCGGGAAGGCAGCTTCACCCGCGCCGCCGCGCGTCTGTTCATCAGTCAGCCGGCGGTCACCGGACACATCAAGGCGCTGGAGGAGCATTACCAGATCACCTTATTGCGCCGTACTGCACGCCGGGTGGAGCTGACCGAGGAGGGCATTAAACTGGCGGCGATCACCCGCGCCATGTTCGGTCTGGCCGAAGAAGCGCAGACCCTGCTCGAAGCCAACCGCCAGTTGCTCACCGGGCGTCTGGAAGTGGCGGCGGACGGCCCGCACATGGTCATGCCGATGCTCGCCAGCCTGCGCGCGCGCTATCCGGGGATCACGGTGAATTTGCGCCTGGGCAATGCCCAAGAAACCTTGGCGGCGCTGTTATCCGAGCATGCGGACGTGGCGGTGCTGACCGAGGTCGAACCGCGCAAAGGCTTGCATTTGCAAGCGTTGAGCGAATCGCGGATTTGCGCGCTGGTGCCGGCGGCGCATGCGTGGGCGCAGCGTGCCGGCGAAGTGAAGCTCAAGGAGCTGGATCAAGTGATCATGGTGTTGCGCGAGCCGAGCTCGATTACCCGCCGTACCTTCGATCAGGCGTGTGCGCAGGCGGCGGTCAATCCGCGAGTGTTGCTGGAACTCGACAGCCGTGAGGCAGTGACCGAAGCGGTGGCAGCGGAGCTGGGGGTGGGTGTGGTGTCGTCGGTGGAGGTCAGCCATGACCCGCGGGTGGTGGCGATTCCGATTGTCGGGGACGGGCTGGTCAATCGGCACATGATCGGCTGCATGGAGCGGCGGCGGGAGTTGCGCCTGATTCAGGCGTTCTTCGGTCTGGCGACAGTTTGACAATTCGCGTCGCCTCATTCGCGAGCAAGCTCGCTCCCACAGGTATTGTGGCGTGTACATAATGTGTGAACGACCGAGAACCCTGTGGGAGATTCTATGTTGCTCAGCAACCCTAGAATCTCAAACTGATCGGTATTCGCCCTGATTCTTCATCAGGGTGAATGCCACTCGGCAGAGCTTGCGAGCAAGAGCTACCAATGCCTGTGTTTTCGAGAAGCCTCTGGCCAGGTAAGACTCGTAAAAAGGCTTCCACTTGGTTGAGCGACACGCCGCCATTGCGGCGTTGTAGGCTAATCGACGGGTCTCCGGATCTCCTTTTTTGCTCAGGAACCTCGGGCCGTTCTTTTTCCCCGAATCGTCCACCGTCAGATCCATACCCAAAAACGCGATGAACGCGTCGCTGTTGGCAAAGTCACCGCGCATATAGGTCGTTGCCAACCCAGTTGCAGTCAGCTCTCCCACGCCCTCGATTGCTTTGCAGCGGTCAATATTGTCATCAATACCGGCCTCTTTGCTGACTTTGCGCAGCAGTTTTTGAATGACCTTGTCGGATCGCTCGAATGCCTTTTGCTGAGCCGTACGTTCTTTCTTCAGCAAGGGTTCGTCGGCCCAGCTCAACATCAGACCCGTATGGTTCTGAATCAGCGTCGCGCGTCTGTGCAGTAAGCTTTTCAGTACGGTGTAGGCTTTAGGAGGCGGGTTCCAAAGCCGCAGTTTGCTTTGTTCATTCGTCAGATAGCGTGCGAGCACGCGTGCATCGCAGGGATCATTTTTGGCTCGCTGACCGACACCGCGACGATAGTGGCTGACTCGATAAGCATCCACCACATAGACCTGATGTCCCATCGCATGAGCCAGATCAACAGTCTCCAAATGGTAGATATTGGTGGCTTCGACAGCGATAGCGCTTTGCGCGGGCAGAGTTTTGAGCCAACGTTTGAGGGCGGCACGATCATTCTTGACCGCTTCAATAGTTTCCAAGTCGGCGCGATAGACAACGATTTCGGCCTTGGCGATATCGATACCAACAACCGTCTGCGAAGTAAGGATTGTCATGACGAATCCTCGGAGCTAGTGTTTAAGAGCTTGTTGGGGTCTACCGTTGCGCTGGCTTGTCTCTGTCGTCGGTTTACCGATGAATTCCTTATTGGCGCTTTGGGTAGAAGGGGCGGGACGAGAAGTCTCCCACGGTCTGTACTGGTCAGAGTCAGAATCGAGTCTGTAGTCCCGCCCACCCCTTCAAGTCTAAACATACAAGCGAGCCTGCTCGCGAAGGGGCCAGACCGGTTTACACAAGGCTCTCGCGCACCATCTCGAGAAACGTCGCCACCACCCGCCGTGAACTCTGCTCACGCAAGCACACCAGTGTCTCGGTCAAGCGCCGGGTGCAATCGGTAATCGGCAACGCACACACCCGCGAATCCGCGCCAAACTCCGCCGCCGATACCACCCCCACACCGATCCCCACCACCACCGCCTCACGCGCCGCTTCCCGGCCCTCGACCTGAATCGCCGGACGAATGCGGAACCCGGCGCGGGCCATTTCTTCCTCCAGGGTCTGCCGGGTCACCGAGCCGTGTTCGCGCAGCACCAGCGGTGTGTCGTCCAGATCGGCCAGGCAGATCGACTCGCGCTCGGCCCACGGATGATGGCGCGAAACGAACGCCACCATCGGGTCGTTACGCAGCGGCACGCACAGCAGACGTTCATCACTGACATCACGCCCGAGCAGCGCCAGATCGGCCTGATAGTTGAACAAGCGAAACAGCGATTCATCGGTGTTGCCGGTTTCGATCTTCACGCTGATCCCCGGATACCGCTCACAGAACTGCGCGATCTGCGGCAGCACGTGTATCGGCGCGTCCACTGCGAGAATCAGGCTGCCGGTCTGCAACGCCTGGGATTCCTGCAGCAGCTCCTGGGCTTCAGCCTCGATCACAAACAGCCTCTGAGTGATTGCCAGCAGGCGCTCACCGAGATCGGTCAGCCGCACCGAGCGCTTGTTGCGATGAAACAGCAACACGCCGAAGCGTTCTTCGAGTTTGCGCACCTGGTCGGAAATCGCCGGTTGCGTGAGAAAAAGCCGTTCGGCGGCTTTGGTAAAGCTTCCATGGACGGCCACGGCGTGGAAGGCTTTGAGCTGGGCGTGGGACACCGACATGCAGCCTCCAGTAACAAGCTGAGCTTATGTGTGAAATACGATAAATCGATTTTATTTATTAAACAGTAATTGCTTTGATCCGCTCACGCCAGCGCTGACTGTCCGCTCGGACAGCAGCGTCGGCGATGAGCCTGTGCGTGCAACAACAGGACTCATCTGACCGCTATCGCCATCAGGGATGGGGCGCTGGCGCAGTGCTCAACAATAAAAAACACAGGCGTTTACTTAACGATTCTGCCGGCACACTCACACCCTGAGGTCAGAACCACAATGAACAAGCACATCGGCACCATTGCGCGTTGGCGCATGCAGATTTTCGCTATCACCTGGCTCGCATACGCCGCTTTCTATTTCACCCGCAAAGCGTTTTCGGTGGCCAAACTGGGCATCGCCGAAGACCCGACCTTCATGCTCGACAAAATGGCCATGGCCAACCTCGATGCGATCTATCTGGCGGCCTACGCCATCGGCCAATTCACCTGGGGCATGCTCGCCGACCGCTTTGGCCCGAGGGTCGTGGTGCTTGGCGGGTTGTTGATTTCCGCTGGTGCGGCATTGGTGATGGGCAGTTTTGCCACCTTGCCGATCTTCGCCACCTGCATGCTGATTCAAGGGCTGGCGCAGTCCACCGGCTGGTCGGGCTTGTGCAAGAACCTCGGCAGTTTTTTCCCTTCCGCACAACGTGGGCGAGTGCTGGGGTTGTGGAGTTCCTGCTATGCGTTTGGCGGTCTGGTGGCGTCGCCGTTCGCCGGTTGGTGTGCGTACACGCTGATGGGCACCTGGCACGCGGCGTTTATTTCCAGTGCGGCGGTGGTCGCGGTGGTGGCGGTGTTGTTCTTCATTTTTCAGCGCAACAAACCCGAAGATGTCGGCCTGCCAGCGGTAGAGCCGGAGCCGGAACTGAGCGCTGAAGAGATCGAAGCCAACAGCAAACTCAGCGTCTGGGAGCCGTTGAAGGAAATCCTGCGCAACCGCACGGTGCTGGTGCTGGGGCTGGCGTACTTCATGTTGAAACCGGCGCGTTACGCGATTCTGTTGTGGGGCCCGGTGATCGTCTTCGAGCAGATGCCAAGTGTCGGCAAGGTCGGCGCGGCGATCATTCCCACCTCGTTCGAACTGGCCGGTCTGCTAGGGCCGATCCTGATCGGTCTGGCCTCGGACAAACTGTTCGGTGCCCGGCGCATGCCGGCCTGTGTGTTGAGTCTGCTGGCGCTGACCGTGACCCTGGCGCTGTTCATGGGCGCCTTGCAAACCGGCAGTGTGTTGCTGGTGGTGGCGCTGCTGTTTGTCATGGGCCTGACCCTGTACGGCCCGGATTCGATGATCAGCGGCGCGGCCGCCATCGACTTCGGCAAAGCCAAGGCCGGTGCCACGGCGGCCGGTTTCGTCAACGGTTGCGGCTCGGTCGGCGCGGTGCTCGGCGGATTGCTGCCGGGTTACTTCGATTCGGTGACGGTGTTCATCGTCTTCGCCGGTTGCGCGTTGTTCTCGGCGCTGGTGCTGATTCCGCACTGGAACAGCCGCCCGGTCGGGGTGATGGAACCGCGCGCGTCCATTCCCAATTGCCCGCTGACGATCAAACCCCTGCGTAACTGAAAACCCTTGCCTCGTGGCCTGCTGCGGCGCTCGCGGCGGGCTGTGCCGTGGCCATCTGACTGGAGAATCCCATGCGACCGTTTTGGCTCGAACAGGCCTTGCAGGCCGACCCATCCCCGACGTGCCCGCCGCTGCAAGGCGAAGTGCGCAGCGACGTGTGCATCGTCGGCGGCGGCTATACCGGGTTGTGGACGGCGATCATGCTCAAGCAGCAGAACCCGGAACTCGATGTGCTGCTGATCGAAGCCGACATCTGCGGCGCCGGCGCCAGTGGGCGCAACGGTGGTTGCGCGTTGTCGTGGTCGGCCAAGTATTTCACCCTCGAGCGACTGTTCGGTGTCGAGGAGGCGGTGCGCCTGGTCAAGGAATCCGAGCGCAGCATCCACGCCATTGGCGCGTTCTGCGAACAGTACGGTGTTGATGCCGATTACCGCCTCGACGGCACGCTGTACACCGCCACCAACAAGGCGCAGGTCGGTTCGACCGACGCCGTGATCGCAGCACTGGAGCGCAATGGCATCAACTCGTTCACCCAGCGTCCCGTGGCCGACGTGCAGCGCATGGCCGGTTCCAGCAAGCATCTGGAGGGCTGGTTTTCGCCGGCGGCGGCCAGTGTGCAACCGGGCAAACTGGTGCGCGGGCTGCGTCGGGTGGCGTTGCAGCTAGGCGTGAAGATTCACGAGAACACGGCGATGACCGGCCTGGAGGAGGGCCGTCCGGCGCGCATTCACACCGCTGGCGGCAGTGTGATTGCCGACCGCGTGGTGCTGGCGATGAACGCGTGGATGGCCCGGGCGTTTCCGCAGTTCGAGCGCAGCGTGGCGATCGTTTCCAGCGACATGCTGATCACCGAGCCGCGCCCGGATCTGTTGCAGGAAATCGGTTTGACCAGCGGCGTCACGGTGCTCGATTCGCGGATTTTCGTGCACTACTACCACAACACGCCGGACGGCCGGATCATGCTTGGCAAGGGGGGCAACACGTTTGCGTTTGGTGGGCGGATGTTGCCGGTGTTTGATCAGCCATCGCCCTATGCGGATTTGCTCAAGCGTAGCCTTGGGGAGTTTTTTCCGGCGTTTGCCGAGGTCAAGGTGGATGCGACCTGGAATGGGCCCTCGGATCGTTCGGTGACCGGGTTGCCGTTTTTTGGGCAGATGAGTGCCAGTGGCAATGTGTTTTATGGTTTTGGTTATTCCGGCAGTGGCGTCGGGCCGTGTCACATGGGCGGGCAGATTCTTGCCTCGTTGGTGCAGGGGCTCGATAACCCCTGGACCCGTTCGCCGTTGGTGAACGGGCCGCTGGGGTTTTTTCCGCCGGAGCCGATTCGGTATCTGG
The DNA here is from genome assembly GCF_053851495.1 of Pseudomonas sp. JQ36. Taxonomy (NCBI): domain Bacteria; kingdom Pseudomonadati; phylum Pseudomonadota; class Gammaproteobacteria; order Pseudomonadales; family Pseudomonadaceae; genus Pseudomonas; species Pseudomonas sp. JQ36. Next base: position 987,473 of record NZ_CM132642.1, read on the forward strand.
GGTCGTTGATGGTACGTAATGCGATTCGGCGCAAGGAGCGGGCTGAGGATCATGGGCGGCGGCCGCGGCATCTGGATGTGCGGTTGGCGAAGTTTGCGGCGGCGGCTGGGAAGGCTGACAAGGGGTGAATGGGGGCTTTGATTTATGGGGGCATATCCGTTGCTGTGGTAACGGCTGCTTAGGGTTCCGCCCTTACGGCGGGTCACTTTTGACAAACGCCTCAAAAGTAACCAAAAAGGCTTGCCCCGGCGTTCGGCCCTCGCCGTGGCTCGGGTTCCTTCGCTCCGGGATTCATCCGGGGGCATCGCCTCCGGTTTGCTTCGCTGCACCTCCTCTCGATGTGTTCGACTTCGTCGAACGGTCGCTGCGCTCCCACCCCCGGATAAACCCCTCCACTCAGCCTGCCGATGGGGCCGGCACGGCAAGATCAAGAGCTTTCGGCGAGCTGACACTCGGCCATTTGAGTGGTGAAAAGCATGCGCCCGGCTTTAGCTCTCCTGTGGAAGCTGGCTTGCCAGCGATGGCGGCCTACGAGCCGACCCACCTCCCACTGCCCACACCCAATCCACTGTGGGAGCTGGCTTGCCAGCGATGGCGGCCTACGAGCCGACCCACCTCCCACTGCCCACACCCAATCCACTGTGGGAGCTGGCTTGCCAGCGATGGCGGCCTACGAGCCGACCAACCTTCAACTGCCCACACCCAATCCACTGTGGGAGCTGGCCTGCCAGCGATGGCGGCCTACGAGCCGACCAACCTTCAACTGCCCACACCCAATCCACTGTGGGAGCTGGCCTGCCAGCGAAGGCGGCCTACGAGCCGACCAATCTCTAACTGCCCGCACCCAATCCACTGTGGGAGCTGGCCTGCCAGCGAAGGCGGCCTACGAGCCGACCAATCTCTAACTGCCCACACCCAATCCACTGTGGGAGTTGGCTTGCCGGCGATGGCGGCCTACGAGCCGACCAATCTCTAACTGCCCACACCCAATCCACTGTGGGAGTTGGCTTGCCGGCGATGGCGGCCTACGAGCCGACCAACCTCCCACTGCCCGCACCCAATCCACTGTGGGAGCTGGCTTGCCAGCGAAGGCGGCCTACGAGCCGACCAACCTCCAACTGCCCGCACCCAATCCACTGTGGGAGCTGGCTTGCCAGCGAAGGCAGCCTACGAGCCGACCAATCTCTAACTGCCCACACCCAATCCACTGTGGGAGCGGGCTTGCTCGCGAAGGCGGCCTGACAGTCGACCAATCTCCAACAGCCCACACCCAATCCAACTATAGGAGTGAGCCTGCTGGCGATAGCCACCTCCCAGCCAAACAGTGTCCGGCCGCCGTACTCAATTCCTATGTTTGCGGCACTTAAGGATCGGCACCATGCAGCAGCCAATCGAGCAACAGGCTGCTGTCGCGCGGTGGTGGTGTTTCGCTCGGTGGCGCAGGGCGTGGGTTGGCGAGGCAGAGAATCGGGCGATCCGGGTCGCTGTCGAGGAAGCTGACCCACACCTCACTGCCGGCGCGGGGCAACTGGTGGGCGGTGAGTCGGCCGGCGCCGGTCAGCGCGATTGGCAGCCACAGGCATGCAGACGCGGCTGTTTGCGCCGGCCATAGGCTGACGCCGATGCGCCCGCGATCATCCAGTTGTGCGGGCTGGCCGGGCGATCCCAGCACTTGTGCCAGGTGGTAGCCGCCGATGTTCGGGCGCGGCTGTGCCAGTGGCGGGCGAAAATCGTTTGACCAGGGCAGGGCAGTGAAGTCGTTTCGATAGCGATGCACATCCGTTGTCGGATCGAGGATCGAGGGATGCTGGCCTTGATGGTGCAGCTCGGTGATCAGCCATTGTTCATTGAAGGCATTGATCGGATGTTCGCTGATCTGCAACAGATGCCCGCTGCGCAACGCGCTGCAATCGCAGGTGCCGCGGATCGAGCGCGACTGACAGCGCTGGCGCTGCAGATGGCGACGGCTGCGTTGTTCGGCGTGACGCTGTTCCCCCGACAGGTTCTGCGGCGTGAGCGGGGGCACGGGATGATTGGCTGCGTCGGCGGCGATGGCCTCTTGTCCACGGTTGCGAATGCCGTGCGCGGCCATCAAGGGTGGCGCGTCATGGCGCTGAAACAGCGTGCTGACACGTGGTGACGGCGTGTCTTCGGTGATGCCAAACGGTACCGGCAATGGTTCCTGCGGCAGACTGAGGTTGTCATCGGCAAATATCAGCACATGCCCGTTCGGGTGATGTTCGAAGTGATAATGGATGCCTTCCTCCTCACACAGCCGTTGCACGAAGGCCAGGTCGCTTTCCTCGTACTGGATGCAAAAGGGCCGCGGCGGGTATTGGCCGACGCTCATTTCGATCCGGTAACTGTCCGCCGGCAATTCATATTCGCCGAGCAATTGCGCGAGGATCGCCGGCACGCTCGTTTGCACGAAGACCCGGCGCCGGGGCGGCTGGTCCAGACTCAGCAGCAGCGGGACGAGGATCAGCCGGTAGCCGATGCGGTGGCTGGCGCGATGCTCGCAACTGACGCTGTGGATCAGACCGTGAATCCCGTGATCGGCGCCCAGGCGCAGGAATGCCGGTTGATGCAGCAGACTGCCAGGGGACAATGCCGGCGCCAGACCGATCACTTCGATTTCGAAGCGAAACGGCTGATTGAGTGCTTCCTTGCCACTGAAACGCAAGACCGGCAGGCACAGCGGGCCGTCGGTCAGGGTCAGGGTGAACGGGCTTTCCTTGTCATTGAGCATTCGTACGGGCTCTGTGGGCAATACGGACGGCAGAGGGTACGAAAACGCGAGCACGAATGGTCATGGCTGGTGGGCTTTTCAGAATCGCCCTACAAGTCGTGGTGAAGATGTCGATTCAACAATGATTTTTTTGGTCGATTGCCGACTTTAGGCCGTATAAACTTGGCGCCACGCGTCGGCCAATAGATGTCTCGGCGCCACAGATCAAGAGAGTGAGTAATGGGCGCACAGTGGAAGGTTAAACACAAAGAAGCGGCAGCCAACGCCAAGGGCAAGATCTTCGGCAAACTGGTGAAAGAAATCACCATCGCTGCCCGCAACGGTGCCGATACCGCCACCAACGCACACCTGCGTCTGGTGGTCGAACAGGCCAAGAAAGCCTCGATGCCCAAGGAAACCCTGGACCGCGCCATCAAGAAAGGTGCCGGCCTGCTGGGCGAAACCGTGCAATACCACCGCGTGACGTACGAAGGTTTCGCGCCGCACCAGGTTCCGTTGATCGTCGAGTGCGTCACCGACAACATCAACCGCACCGTCGCGGAAATCCGCGTGGCCTTCCGCAAGGGCCAACTGGGCGCTTCCGGTTCGGTGGCCTGGGACTTCAACCACGTCGGCATGATCGAAGCCTCGCCGGACACTCCGGACGCCGATCCGGAAATGGCCGCGATCGAGGCCGGTGCCCAGGACTTCGAGCCGGGCGAAGAGGGCGCGACCCTGTTCCTGACCGATCCGACCGACCTCGACGCTGTGCAGAAAGCCCTGCCTGAGCAAGGTTTTACCGTGCTGTCGGCCAAACTCGGTTACCAGCCGAAGAACCCGGTCAGCGGCCTGAGCGCCGAGCAGATGGCTGAAGTCGAGGCGTTCCTCGAAGGCCTCGACAACCACGATGACGTGCAGGACATGTTTGTCGGTCTGGCGGGCTGATCTGTTGCAAAGATAACTGTGGCGAGGGAGCTTGCTCCCGCTCGGCTGCGCAGCAGTCGTTGTTTTTGGGACGGCTTTGCCGTCCAGCGGGAGCAAGCTCCCTCGCCACAGGATTTGCGTCAGTTACAGCGTTTCCAGCACCTCAATCACTTCGCTGAACCCCGGCCGCGCCAGCACATCTGGCTGACAGCAACGCTGTTCCAGCACTTCCAGCACCTCGCGCTGTTCATCGCTCAACCCCGAGTCGATGCGCGCCAGCAATTCCCCGAGCAGAACCCCGAACGCCCGCACTTCGATGCGTTGCAGCGCCCGGGTTTCCAGGGTGTCGGTGGTGGCATGGAACGACGCCGCGCCGAAATCCCCGAGCAAGCAATCACCCTGATCGTTCAACAAAATGTTGTGGCCGTAGAGGTCGCCGTGGGTGATGCCCTGTTGATGCAAGTGTTCGGCCGCCGAAGCGATGCCTCGGGCAATGTTCAGCGCCACTTCGGCACTGAAGCGGCAATCCTCGGCATACACATCCCGCGAGCAGCTCGCCAGGCTCGGTAATGCCGCCAGATTGCGAAAGCTTGGGTCGATCAGTTGCATCACCAACCCCTGTTGGCCATCGGGATGCCCGTGAATACGGCCTTCGACGCGGATCAGGTTCGGGTGCAGTCCGGCGGTGATGCAGGCGTTCATCTCGTGCAGCGGCGAACCGTCGCTGGTCATTTCACCTTTATAAAGCTTCACCGCGACCGGCACCTGCGAGCCGTCGTCGCGCTGCCACTGCGCCCGGGAAATCACCCCCGAGGCGCCTTCGCCCAGGCGCTGTTCCAGACGCAGCGCCGACCAGTCGATCAGCGGCGTGGCTTCCAGCGCGGCGGCATCGGCCTCGGTTTCCAGCGGATTGCCGGCATACGCCAGCCAGGTCAGGCTCGGCAGGGTCAGCAGCCACTGCGGCAGTTCACGCATCTGGTTGGCGGCGATGCGGATCAGCTCCAGGCGATGGCATTGGCTCATGGAGGCGGGCAGCGCTTGCAGGCGATTGCCGGCCAGCAGCAGTTTTTGCAGATAAGGGCGCTCGCCCAATTCGTTCGGCAAGGTTTCGATGCAGTTGTCGGTCAGGATCAACCAGCGCAACAGCGGCGGCAGTGCGGCGCCCGGTACGTGGCTGATGCGGTTGGCCTTGAAGCCGATCATCGTCAGCGCTGTACATTGGCCGACGCATTCCGGTACTTCGGTGAAGCGATTGTCCGAGCAGAACAGAATGCGCATCCTGGTCAAGCGATGCAGGTCGTCCGGCAGGCTGCTCAAGGCGTTGCCGCTGAGGTTGAGCACCTCCAGCGTATCGGCCAGCTCGAAAATCTCCCGGGGAAACTCGGTCAGGCCGCAAGACAGATCCAGCCGGGTAATGCCCGACAACTCGCCGGCGCGCAATTGAGCAAGGGTGTGCATGGGGATGTTCACTATCAAAAGAAAGAAGCGCCGGGCGCTCGAAACGGGCGACATGATAACGGCAATGGCTGGATTTGCACTGACCCGACTCCCGATAACACCGGAAACCCTGTGGGAGCGAGCTTGCTCGCGAAGGCGTCCTGTCAGTCAGTGATTCGTCACTGACACTCCGCTTTCGCGAGCAAGCTCGCTCCCACAAGGGACTTGAGTTGTCAGTGGATTTCCTGCAACTGCCCCAGGCGACTGCGGGTGCGGGCCAGGTCGATGGCATTGCCGCCAAGCGCCTCGCGCAGTGGCAAGCGGCTGAGCAGGGTCAGGTGTTTGTCCTGGTCGTAGAGCACGTCGATCAGGTTGATGAAGCGCTGTTGTGCAGCGATCGAGCACTCACCGAGTTCCGGCAGGTCGTCGATGATCCACTGGTCGAAACGCCGACACAGCTCCAGGTAATCCATCACCGCCGTCGGTTGCTCGCACATATCGTTGAAGGTGAAAGCGACCCGGCTGCCATCGCACAGCCGCGCCTGAACGTGTCGGCTGCCCACCGGCAACTCAATGGCCGGGGCACCTTCGGGCGGCAGGTTCAGCGTCTGGCGCTGGGTTACGGTGGCTGGCCACACATAGTGGCCCTGTGTGAAAACCTGATGCGCATGGTTGCTCGCCTGGCTGCGGTAATCGTGCGGGCCGCCGACCTCCATCACTTGCATTCGGGCGTTGATCAATTCGATCACCGGTTTGAAGCGTGCGTGATAGAGCGGATTGGGCAGCAAGCCTTCCGGCGGATAGTTGGAGGTCACCAGCAGCAGAATTCCGCGCTGAAACAAGGCCTTGAACAGCCGAGTGATGAGCATCGCATCGCCGATGTCATGCACATGAAATTCGTCGAAACACAGTACCCGGCAATCGGCTAACAGCTCGTCGAGGGTGACGCCGAGGGCGTCGTCCTGTTCGCGATGATGGAACATGCCCTGATGCAGCCGGGCGAAGAATTCATGGAAATGCACGCGCTGTTTCTGCGCGGTCGGCAGTGCCTGGAAGAAACCGTCGAGCAGCCAGCTCTTGCCGCGTCCGACCGCGCCATGCAGGTACAGGCTCGGCGGCGTTTGCGGCTTGGCGCCGAACAACAGGCTGGCCTGTTGCGCCATGCAGTCGATCACCCGCTGCTGGCTGTGGCTGAGGGTGTAGCCCTGACCGTGAGCCTTGTGCCGGAAATAGTCGCGGATCGACTGGGCATTCGCGTCATGCCCGGCATTCGCGGGCCGGCCCTTGGCGAACCAACGGCGCAGCGCCGACCAGCGTAGGGTCAGTGGCGATCGTTTGGGCGATCGAGAGGGCACAGTGCAGTCACTCCGTAGTCATCAGGCCGACGCCCGGGAGCGCGGCGCCGTAGTGTAACCAGAGGCGGCGCCCGGCTTCCATCACGGCTCGTCGACTGTGGGCGATCACTGAACAAATTTGTGCGGGACGTACAGCTATTTTCAGCGATGTAATTCGCCGTGTTGCCAAACTTTCGAAACATATCCCGGCAGATCCATGGATCCAATCGACTGGCGGATTCGTCGACCGTTGCTAACCTGAAACACAGCAACGTCATCCAGGATGTTCCCTCGCAAGGAATGGGAAAGTGATTGCACGTGTGGTGGTGGGCCTGCTCGGGGTGCTTGGGGCCTCGGTGTATGCGGCGGATCTTCAGGTCGAAGTACGCGTTGACGTGCAGCGTGGTTGCCAGTTGATCGGCCAGCAGCGCGAAGCGGGTATCGAACAATTGGGCGTGCTGGATTTCGGCAGTACTGCGCGTCTCGATGACCCGGCCGGGCCACTCGGAGCGGCGCTGACCAACCAACGGTTGCCACGCCTGGAGTGCAACCCTGACACGCCGTATCAGCTACGGGTCGACGGTGGCCTGCATGGCGGGGTTGGTGAGGTTCGCTATATGGCGGGGGCGGCGGGGAGCCAGCCGATTCCTTATCGGCTGTATCAGGACGCGGCGCGCCGGGTGCCGCTGGTGGTGGACGTACCGGTGAGCGGTCGGGTGCCGGACACCGGCACTGTGGAGCTGCCGCTGTACGCGCGGATCGAGCGTCTGGCGCAGGTTCCGCAGGTCAGCCGCTATTCGGATCTGGTAAAGGTCACCGTGACCTGGTGAGTGCAGGATTTCAGGCAATCCGCTGGAGGCGGGTTGCGCAGGGAAGGCGCGTTCAATGCTGAACGCGAGGTACGCAGGCATCCTGAAGGAGTAGGAGCGGACGCAATGACAGGCAAGCACTGGATGGTTATCGCCGCAGGGACAATGCTGTTGCTCGCTGACGACGCACAGGCGGCAATCAGTGGGCAGATCAATGCGCGGCTGATTCTGATCGCCGGGTGCGAAGTCACCAACAGTGCCACGCCCGCGATCCCGGTGAGCAATCTGGGCACCCTCGACTTCGGTCAGCAGGGGCCGACCTGGACCGCGCCGATCAAGGCCAGTCTCGACGGCGACAGCAGCGGCAAGTTGAACGTCGCCTGCAATCCCTCGGTCACCGGTTTCACCGTCACTATTGATGGCGGCAGCCACGGTGACGGCACCACCCGCCGCCTGAGCAACGGGCGCCAGACCCTGCCTTATCAACTCTTTCTGGATGCCTCCGGCAGCCAGCGCTACAGCATTGGCCAACAACACAACTTCGCTGTCACCAGCGGTGCGCAGATACCGATTCCGGTGTTTGGCACGGTGGTGGCGAATACCCGCGCGGTACCGGCAGGTGTCTATACCGACACGCTGACGGTGACGCTCGACTGGTAACCCCGTAGAGGACGGACACCATGCGCAAGTTTGCATCAAGGATAGGTTTGTCGTTGCTCGGCCTGACGCTGGTTTCCAGTGCCAACGCCGCCACCACGGTCACCGGCCAGATCACCGCCAGCCTGACCCTGATCAGCAGCTGTCAGGTCAACGGTGCCGGCGGTTCCACCGGGCTGAACTTCGGTGCGCTGAACTTCGGCACCGCCAACAGTCTGTTCACCACCGCCAGCGGGCAAGTGCTCGGCGGTGGTGGCGGGGCGCTGTCGATTCTCTGCTCCAGCGGCACGACCCCGGTGGTCAAGGTGCGTGCCGGTGCTCACGACGGGCAGTCGCCGGGTGGCGCTCGCGCGCTGTACGACGGTGTCGCCAACTACGTGCCGTACGACTTTTACACCGATGCCGGGCATTCGCAGCTACTGCCGATCGACGGCACGATCAACCTGGCGACCAGCACTGGCGTGGCGCAGACGGTGAATATCTACGGTCAGGCGGTGGGCAAGGCCGGGTTGCCGGCGGGCACGTACACCGACACCGTCGCTGTCGAACTGACGTTCTGATGCCATGCGCCGCCAAGGCTGTGCCGCGCTGCTCCTGCTCTGTGCGGGCAGTGTGCCGCTGCCGCTGGGGGCGGCGACCAGCCAGAGCTTTCAGGTCAGCGCGACCATCACGCCGGGGTGTCTTGTGGTCGGCGGAGTGTCGAATTACGGCGGGCTGAATTTCGGTTCGAGTTCGGCCCTCGCGACCGGCACGGTGCAAGTGGCATTGACCGGCGGCGTGCAACTGCAATGCACGCCGGGGGTGGCACTGAACATGACGGTCGATGGCGGCCAGTACAACAGCAGCGGTCGGCATATGCAGATCAACAGCGGCAGTGCGCGGGTGGCGTATGCGCTGTTTCGCGATGCGGCTTACAGCCAGAGCCTGGGCATTGGCCAGAGCGTGGCGGTGGCCTATAGCGATGCGAACAACATCAGCCTGCCGATTTACGGCCAGGTGCAATTGCCGGGCAATCAGCCTGGGGGGACGTACAGCGACGTGTTGCAGGTGCAGCTGTCGTGGTGAGGCGAAGTTTGAATGCTGACAAGGAGCAGGTTCATGGGGGTAGTTACTTCACTGCATTCGGTTGTGCAGCTGGTGTTGCTGGCGCTGGTCATACTCGGGGCCGGGCATGCACAGGCCGCCAGTTCGGTGCTGATCTGGCCAATCGATCCGGTGCTGGAGGCCGATCAACAGGCCAGTGCGTTGTGGCTGGAGAATCGCGGCACGGAAACCGCCAACCTGCAGATCCGCGTGTTCGGCTGGAGTCAGAGTGGCTTTGCAGAGCAATACCAGAACCAGCGTGATGTGATCGGTAGCCCGCCGGTGGCGAAGATCGAGCCGGGGCAAAAACAACTGGTGCGCCTGACCCGGACCAAGGATGTGCCGCCGGGGCAGGAACTGGCCTACCGGATCATCATCGACGAAATCCCTTCTGCCCAGCCGCCGGCTGCCGAGGGCGGCAAAACCGCAGCCGCGATCCGCTTTCAGATGCGTTATTCGGTGCCCTTGTTTGCTTACGGTGCGGGGCTGTGGAGCAAGGAAGACAGCACCCGCCCGCGTGATCCCAAAGGTGTCGGTGTGCCGCAACTGAGCTGGCGCACGGTGGCGGTGGACGGTCGGCCGTATGTCGAGGTGCGCAACCAGGGCGCGGTGCATGCGCGGCTGACCGACGTGGTGATCAAACAGGGTGGGCAGAGCAAGCCATTGGCCGAGGGCTTGCTGGGTTATGTGTTGCCGGGAGCAGTGATGCGCTGGCCGGCACCGGGGCCGTTGGCCAGTGAGTCGGCGTTGCAGGTGCGAGTCAATGGTGGCGCGCAGGTGCAGAGCATTGCGCCGGGACGCTAAAACAAGACGCTGTGTCGAGAGGATTACTGTGGCGAGGGAGCTTGCTCCCGCTAGGTTGCGAAGCAGCCCCAAGCCGTGGCAGGTAGTCCGCTTCAACAGTTCTGACGACGGCCGCGCCGCCGAGCGGGAGCAAGCTCCCTCGCCACAATGATTGCGTCGGGTCGTCAAAAAACCAGAGAAAGATAACTGGCTTTGGCAAGAGTGGCATCAGGAGGATCAAGTCCATTGACGGACGTAAAGCGTGTATGAGCCCGGGATGGGCTCGTCGTATTCAGCGTCCGTTGTGGCTCATGACCGGCGCGTGGTGCCTGATGTTCGTGCAACCATCCGAGGCCGGCGAACTGCCGCCGCCGCCCAGCGGCATGGAGGCCGTAAGTGATGCACAGTTGTTTCTGGAACTGGTGGTCAATCAGATGAACACCGGGCGGGTGGTGGCAGTGCAGCAGCGCGACGGGCATCTGTTTCTGCCGGCCAGCGTATTGGCTGCAACCGGGATGAAACTGCCGGGCAATGCTGGGGCCGAAGTCGATCTCGACGGCCTGCCGGGACTGCACAGCGAGTACGACAGTGTCGGTCAGCGGCTGCTTCTGGATGTGCCGCCGCAGTGGCTGCCGGATCAGTTCATCGGTAATCGCGAGAACTATCCGCGCACCCCGGCGCTGAGCAGTTTCGGCGCGCTGTTCAACTACGACTTGTACCTTAATGACACCGACGATGCTGGCACTTATCTGGCGGCGTGGAACGAGGTGCGGCTGTTCGACAGCTGGGGCACGCTGTCCAACACCGGGCAGTACCGGCGCACCTTGTCCGGGGATTCGGTCAGTACGCTCGACAATGGTTACCTGCGCTACGACACCACCTGGCGTTACTCCGATGACGAGCGAATGCTCACCTACGAAGGCGGGGACGTGATCAGTGGCGCCTTGCCCTGGAGCAATTCGGTGCGTCTGGGCGGCGTGCAGTTCTCACGGGATTTTGCCGTGCGCCCGGATCTGGTGACCTATCCGTTGCCGCAGTTCGCCGGTGAGGCCGCGGTGCCGTCGTCGGTTGATCTGTTTATCAACGGCTACAAGTCGAGCAGCACCGACCTGCAACCGGGGCCGTATACCCTGACCAACATTCCGTTCATCAACGGCGCCGGGGAGGCAGTGGTGGTGACCACTGATGCGCTGGGGCGGCAGGTGTCGACCACGGTGCCGTTCTATGTCACCAGCAGTCTGCTGCAAAAAGGCCTGAGTGATTTTTCGGTGGCGGCCGGTACGTTGCGCCGCGATTACGGCTTGAAGGACTTCAGCTATGGCCCCGGCGTGACCTCCGGCAGCCTGCGCTACGGTGTCAGCGACAGCTTCACCCTGGAAAGCCACGCCGAAGCGGCTGACTCGCTGACCCTCGGCGGGATCGGCGGCAATTTGCGTCTGGGCAATTTCGGCGTACTCAACAGCGCCATCAGTCAGAGCCGATTCGAGGGTGACGCTGGCGAGCAATTGAGCCTCGGTTATCAATACAGCAGCCAGCGTTACAGTTTTTCCTGGCAGCGCCTGCAACGCCGCGATCGGTACGCCGACCTCAGCGTGATCGACAGCCCTTACATCAGCCTCAGCCGGCGCAGCGAGCAGGCGACCCTGAGCGTCAACCTCGAACGCTGGGGCAGCCTCGGTGCTGGCTACTTCGACGTGCGCGCGGCGGACGATTCGCGCACGCGGTTGCTCAACCTGAGCTGGAGCAAACCACTGTGGCGCAACAGCAGTTTTTATCTGTCGGCCAACCGCGAGATCGGCGACAGCAACTGGGCGGTGCAGGCGCAACTGGTGATTCCGTTCGATCTGCGCGGCAGCCTGGCGATCAGCAGCGAGCGCAGCAAGACCGGGCAGAGTCAGCAGCGGGTCAATTACAGCCGCTCGGTGCCGACCGAGGGCGGGGTCGGTTTCAATCTGGGTTACGCCAAGGGTGATGGTCCCGATTATCGCCAGGCCGACGTCACCTGGCGTCTGCAATCGGTGCAATTGCAGGCCGGTGTTTATGGCACTTCGGAGGCTGAAACCCGTTGGGCCGATGCCAGTGGTTCGCTGGTGTGGATGGACCGCCAGGTGTTCGCGGCCAATCGCATCGACGATGCTTTTGTGGTGGTCAGCACCGAGGGGTTTGCCGATATTCCGGTGCGCTACGAAAACCAGCAGGTCGGTCAGACCGATAAAAACGGCCACTTGCTGGTGCCGTGGAGCAGCGCGTACTACCGCGGCAAATACGAAATCGATCCGCTGAATCTGCCGGCCAACGTGCGCAGCCCTAACGTCGAACAGCGCATCGCCGTGCGTCGTGGCAGCGGCTATTTGCTGGAGTTTCCGCTGACCCGGGTGATCGCCGCGAGCATCGTGCTGGTGGATGCGCAGCAACGCGAGCTGCCATTGGGCGCGGGCGTGCTGCACGAGCAGAGTGGCGCGCGCACGGTGGTCGGCTGGGATGGTCTGGTCTATCTGGAAAACCTGCAGGCGCAGAACGCGTTGCTGGTGACGCTGGCGGACGGCAAGATCTGCAAGACGCAGTTCGAGGTGGACATGCAGCAGAGCCAGGTGCCGCTGATCGGCCCGTTGGTGTGCCAGTGAATGCGGTGCGGATCTGCCTGTGTCTGGCGCTGCTGCTGCCGGGGGTAGCGCAGGCCTTGTGTTCGGTGGTGAGCACCACACCGGCGGCGTTCGGCTCAATCAGTTCGATTGCCGTGCGCACCACGACGCAGCCCAGTTCCACCCTCAACGCCGGGTTGAGTTGTACCGGTTCATTGCTGTCATTGCTGACCAGCAACGATCATTTCTACGCCACCATCACCTCGACCCAGAGCGGCTTGCGCGGGCCGACCGGCGACGTCATCGGCTACACAATTTACGCCAACAACAGCACCAGCTACCCGGTCACCCGTGGCACCGCATTCGACTTCGCCCGCAACGGCATCATCGATGCCTTGGGGCTGCTCAACGGCACCACCCCGAAAACCGTGCCGCTGTATCTGGGCACGACCATTGGCAGCAACGTCGCCGCCGGGGTGTACACGGAAACCCTGAGCATTTTCTGGAACTGGAATTACTGCTCGGGCATTGGCATTGGCGCCATTTGCATCGGCCGCGATATTGCCAGCGGCACCACCACGCTGACCGTGAACCTGACCGTGTCCAACGACTGCACGATTACCGCGCCGAACATCGCCTTCGGCAGCGCGCCGGTAATCAGCGCCTTTACCCCGGTGACCGGGCAGACGATCAACCTGGCCTGTACCAAGGGCAGCGCTTACACCGTCGGTTTGAGCGACGGGCAGAACCCGCTCAGCGTCGGCGGTCGGCGGCGGATGATTTCCGGGAGCAACTATCTGGCCTACGACATCTTCAAAAGCGCCGGCACCACCCGGTGGGGCAGCGTCGGCAGCGCGCGCCGGTCGAGCACTGACGCGGAGGTCAATCCGGGGAATGGACTGGGCACGGGGAGCCAGATTTTCAATTACAACGCGAAGATCTACACCGACCAGACCACGCCGCCGGCGGGGACGTACCTGGACAATGTGGTGCTCGACGTGGGTTTCTGACTCATACGATGAACCCTTGTGGGAGCGGGCTTGCTCGCGAAAGCGGTAGACCAGCCACCATCATTGTTGAATGACACACCGTATTCGCGAGCAAGCCCGCTCCCACAGGGGGATTGCGCAGTTTTCACAATGGCAGTGACTGCCTCAGTTGCTGCGCCGCCGGCGAGTCCGTCGGGCTGACCATCGCATAGTTGTACCCGCCACCGGACCAGTAATCGGCCTGCAGATCGCCGTCGCTGCGGCTACCGCGTGGCAGGAAGGTGTTCTTCGGTCCCGGTGGCCGCACGTAGAAACTGACCTTGTGGCCGCTGCGATCCTCATACATGACCATCGCCGCCGGGCCTTCGTTGGTGCTGAGCAGGCGGCCGCTGACCGGTTCGAAGCCGGCGGATTTCAGATCCGGCAAGCGACTGGCCTGGGTGAAATAGCGGTCGAGCCAATGCTGCATGTCGCCGTCACTGTCGACTTTGTAGTCCGCCGGCAAAATCCCTTGCTGGGCGATCAAACGATAGGCCTGCAAGGCATCGGTCATCGGCAGCATGGAGGAGCGCACGAGGGTCATCTCCCGCGCCTGCCAGCCACTGAAGCCGCCGATGCCGACCGCGATCAGCAACACCGCCGCGCTGGCCAGGTGGCGCCGCGACTGACGCTTGAGGCGCTGGCGAATCAGCGCTGGATCGAGCTCCGGATTGGCCGGTTGCTGCAAGGCACCACCCAGGGCTGCGCGCAACAACTGGGCGTCGTGCTGCCAGGCGCGCACTTGCGCGGCGGCTTCCGGGTGAGTGGTCAGCCAGGTGTCGACCAGACGCCGGTCGGCTTCGTTGAGTTGGTGATCGACGTACGCGTGCAGGTCGCGCTCGCTGGGGGGCATGCTGATCATTTGAGTATCCGCAAGGAAGGGCTGCTGATTTCGCCGTCGCTGAGCTGGCGCAAGGCCTGGCGGGCGCGGGACAGGCGCGACATCACGGTGCCGCTGGGGACGTTGAGGATTTGCGCGACTTCCTTGTAGCTCAGGCCTTCGACCGAAACCATCAACAGCAGCGCGCGTTGCTCGCTGGGCAGTCGATCGAAGGCTTGCAGGGTCGATTGGGCGATCACGGTGCGCTCGGTCGAGGGTTCGGCATCGTCGCGACCGGTGAAGAATTCGAGCATCCGCGCATAACGACGCGAGCGCCGATGGGCATCGAGAAACTGGCGATAGAGGATCGCGAACAGCCACGCGCGCACGTCACCCTCGGCGCGTTTCTCGCCCCAGCCGGACAGGGCCCGCTCAAGGCTGGCCTGCACCAGATCGTCGGCGCTGCTGCTGTTGCGGGTCAATGACACGGCAAAGCGGCGCAATCTGGGAATGATTTCTCTCAACTGTTCGTCGAATTCGCTCATGAATTTCTACTAGTCACTACGCTGTGGACTAGGGAGACGTCTGCCGTTCGAGGTTATTCCACGTTCGGAAAAATAAATACCGGGCCATGGAATAAATCCCGATGGGGCGCGTCTTGCTGATTCTTCCTACTTGTGGCCGATGGCCCTGGAGTTATTCATGGTTGATCGCACTTCACCGTCGGGCAGGCCGTCGCGCCCACCCTTGAGTGCCGCGAGCACAGTGTTGCGCCTGACGGCGATTGCCGTGGTGGTTGCCGCAGTGGCCGGGGCGTTTGCCTACGTGCACGGTAACCTTGACCCACAACGTCTGACGCCCAAGGCGCTGGTCGATGTGCTGGAGAAAAACAACGGCGTGCACCCCGGATTTCGCCGCAATCACGCCAAGGGCGTGTGCGTGATCGGACATTTCGAGAGCAGTGGCGAGGCGCGGGCGTTTTCTTCCGCGCAGGTGTTCAACGAGGCGCAGACCCCGGTGGTCGGACGCTTCGCATTGCCGGCGGGGAATCCCTATGCCCCGGACAGCAGTGTGCCGATCCGCAGCCTGGCGCTGCGTTTCACCCAGGCCAACGGGCAGCAATGGCGCACCGGGATGAACAGCATGCCGGTGTTCCCGGTCGGCACTCCCGAGGCGTTCTATCAGTTGCAGCAGGCGCAGTCGCCGGACCCGGCCACGGGCAAACCGGATCCGTCGAAAGTCCCGGCATTCTTCGCTGCGCATCCGGAAGCCGTGCCGTTCCTGACGTGGGTGAAGACCGCCAAACCTTCCGCCAGCTATGCCACTGAAACCTACAACAGCGTGAATGCGTTTTATCTGGTCAACGCCAGCGGGCAGAAGCAGGCGGTGCGCTGGAGTGTCACGCCGCTGGCGCGTGATGCCGCCGGAGCCTCGGCGCCGGAGGGTGCGGATTTTCTCGAGAAGGATCTGGTGCAGCGTCTGGCCGAGGGGCCGTTGCGCTGGCAGTTGAATATCACCTTGGCCAACCCTGGTGATCCGGTGAACGACGCCAGCAAAGCCTGGCCCGAGGGCCGCAAGGTGATCAACGCTGGCACGCTGGTGCTGGAGAAGACTCAACCGCAGCTCAGCGGCGAATGCCGTGACATCAACTACGATCCGCTGGTGTTGCCGGCTGGTATCGAGGGTTCCGACGACCCATTGCTCGCGGCGCGTTCCGCCGGTTACGCCGATTCTTATCTACGGCGTACCAGTGAAGTCAGCCAATTGCCCGCCGCCAAACAGGAGGCTCGCCCATGAGCACGCAACCGACTCATTTCGCTCTCTTGGCGCGCCTGCTGCACTGGCTGATGGCGGTAATGATCATCGCCATGTTGTTCATCGGCGCCGGCATGGTCACTTCGGTTTCACAGCGGCATGAATGGCTGATCCATCTGCATAAGCCGCTGGGGATTGCGATTCTGCTGCTGGTGGTCGTGCGTCTGTTGGTGCGGTTTTCCACCCGCCAGCCGCCACTGCCGGACGATCTGCCGGGCTGGCAGGTGCTGGCGGCCAAGGCCTCGCATGTGTTGTTGTACGCGTTGATGCTGGTGCTGCCGCTTCTCGGTTGGGCGATGATCAGTGCGTCGGGGGAGCCGGTGATGCTCAGCAATACCTTGCACTTGCCGTCGATCCTGCCAGCCGATGCGCAAGTGTTTGCCCTGCTGCGCAAGGCGCATGGCTATTTGGCGTACCTGTTGTTTCTGACCGTGCTGTTGCACCTGGCGGCGGCGCTGTTCCATGGTTGGGTGCGCCGCGACCAGGTCCTTGACAGCATGTTGCGCGGTCGTGATCGCGACTAGCCCGCCTGGGTGGCGCACCGCTGGGGTGCGCCATTTTTCAGGGTCAGCCACCAGTAACCCAGCGCCATCGCATTGATAGCGGCACCGAGCAGACACACGCCGGTCCAGCCGGCCCAGGCGTACATCGCCGTCGACGTAATCGAACCCAATGCACTGCCGATCGAATAGAACAGCATGTAGCCGGCAGTGAGACGGCTTTGCGCTTCGGGGCGCACGTTGTAGATCATGCTCTGGCTGGTGACGTGCACGGCCTGCAAGCCCAGATCGAGGGTGATCACGCCGAGCAACAGCGCCCACAACGAGGACTGGGTGAGGGCGATCGGCAGCCACGAGGCGAGCATCAGCAGCAGCGACAGACCGCTGACCCATTGGCCCAGACCGCGATCAGCCAGATGTCCGGCCCGCGCAGCGGCGAGTGCACCGGCGGCGCCGGCCAACCCGAACAGGCCAATTTCGCTATGGGATAACGACAGCGGAGGGGCGGCCAGCGGCAGCACCATCGGCGTCCACAGCACCATGGCGCTGGCAAAGGTCAGCAGCGCGAGAATCGCCCGTTGCCGCAGCACCGGCTCTTGCCTGAACAGGCTGAACACCGAAGCGATCAGCTCGACGTAACCACTGGGCGGCTGCGCGGCTTCATCCCGGGGCAATACGCGCAACAGCAGCAGCGCCATCAGCAGCGTCAGCCCCGCCGACAGCAGATAGATCGCCCGCCAACCAGCCAGATCAGCCATGGCCCCTGCAATCGTGCGGGCGAGCAGAATGCCGACGACGATGCCGCTGGTGACGACGCCGACTACCCGGCCGCGTTGCGCCGGAACGGCCAATGTCGCGGCGTAGGCCACCAGTATTTGCGTGACCACGGCGAGCAAACCGGTCAGGGTCATGCCGAGCAGCAACCACGCGCTATCGGGGGCCAGCGCGATCATCAGCAGGGCGGCAGCCGAGAGCAGGGTCTGAGTGACGATCAGCCGGCGACGGTTGAGCAAATCGCCGAGCGGCACCAGCAACACCAGACCGAGGCCATAACCGATCTGCGTCAGGGTGATGACGATGCCGATGGTTGCCGGCGCCATGGCGAAGGCCTCGGCCATGGCGTCCAGCAGCGGCTGCGCGTAATACACGTTGCCCACGGCCAGTCCACAGGCGATGGCGAACAGCAGCACCACGCTGCTTTTGAGGGGTTGAGATTGCATGCCCTGATTCCTTTTTGGGTTTCAAATTAAAACCAGAATCAAGGTAGGCAGCTTGGTTTTAATTTGCAACCTTTTTGGTCGTGGCATTTGATTGCGCAAAAAAAGATCGCAGCCAACAGCTGCGATCTTTGGATGGAGCGGGGGAGGGATCAGCGCAGAGTGTCGACCATGTCGGCGATGGTGGTCAGCACGTCCTTGCCCAACTGTTTCGAGCGCTTGCCCGACCAGCCCGTTTCTTTGTCCGGATGGTCGTCGTGATCCTTGAACGGCATTTCCAGGGTCAGCGACAGGCAGTCGTACTTCTGACCGACAGCGTTGCAGGCCAGGGTCATGTTGGCCTGGCCCGGTTCGTCGCGGGTGTAACCATACTTGGTCTGGAAGTCTTTGGTGGTGTGCTTGAGGTGCGTGCGGAAATGCTCTTCAAGCTTCTCGATACGCGGCGTGTAACCCGGGTTACCTTCACAACCGGCGGTGAACACGTGGGGAATTTCTTCGTCACCGTGTACGTCGAGGAACAGATCGACGCCGTACTTTTCCATCTGCTGTTGTATGAAAAGTACCTCGGGGCTGACTTCCTGACTGGCGCTCTGCCAGGCGCGGTTCAAATCCTGGCCCATGGCGTTGGTGCGCAGGTGACCGTGGAAGGCGCCGTCCGGGTTCATGTTCGGCACCAGATACAGATCGGCGCTGGCCAGCAACTTGTTCAGCACCGGGTCGTCGTGGCGTTCCAGGCGTTCGATCACACCTTCCATGAACCATTCGGCCATGTGCTCGCCCGGGTGCTGTTGCGCGATGATCCAGATTTTGCGCTGGCCTTCGGCGCCGCTGCCCTTGCGCAGCAGCTGAATGTCACGACCCTCGACGCTCTTGCCGGTGGCCAGTAGCTCGGTGCCGGCCTTGCTCAGCGCTTGCTCGATCAGCCAGTCATGACGACCGCGGCTGTAGGGTTCGAAGTAGGCGAACCAGGCGTGGGTCTGCTCGGCTTCGAGGCAGAAGCGCAGGCTGTCGCCTTCGAAGCTGGTAGGAATACGGAACCAGTTGACGTGGTCGTAGGACGCGACAGCCTGATAGCCAGTCCAGGCCTTGTTGTAAGAGGATTGACTGGCGTTGACCAGGCGAAACCAGTGTTCCTGATGGACATGCAGGCCGCTGGCCTTGAAGTGGAACCACTGGAAGTGAGCGCTGCGGGTATCCGGGCGAATGGCCAGAACCGGGTTGAGCGGATTGGAGATGTCGATGACTTGAATGTTGCCGCTGTCGAAGTTGGCGCTGATGTCGAACGAAGATTTGGCCACGGTCATAATCGGTTCCTGAATATGATTTTTATGGCGGCTACTTTACACGCAAGACAGGGCTGAAACCGAGGGAAATTGCGGGTTGCGGTGGGGGGCGTCTTCCGTGACGCGCAAGCAGCTTAGAGAGTGTGCGATTGATTCTCAAGTGCTAATTGTCATTAGTTTGGCCCAATCCGGCCGGGCTTTGCTTGCCAAGCGATATTCTTTTGATATTATCCGCGCCATCGAATTTGCAACACCAACGTCTTCATTAGCCTGAAGCCATAAGCCCGAAAAACGGGCAAAAAAAGACCCGGCAAAAAGCCGGGTCAAAAACCGTGATTAGCCTGATGAGGAGATAGTCCAGAAGACCGACCTAAGGTCTCTGGTCCATCGACTGATCTCGCGACCAGCTGCTTGCAATAATAATCATTATCATTTGCAAGTCAAATGTTTTTATCTGCTCGATGGGAAAAATCTTTCCTGTCCGTCCGCTTCCCGTGTCCGTCAGAGCTGTTCGCCATCGATTGAATGGTCGACCATCGCCCGCGCCATATCCACCATGTGCACCACCGAAAAGGCCAGGTCGCGGCTTGCGCCCTGCAGATTTTCGGCTGCCTTGAAGGCAGTGGCCGCTGCACAGCGCAACAGATCTGACGCGTGCACCAGGGCTTCTTCGCCGCTGAGATGGCGTTTCACATTGAAAAAACGCTCCTCGACCTCGGGTTCTGAAACAGCTGGTTTCAAGTAATAATCCAGCGCCCGCTGCGCTGCCGCGTTGCCTTGAGGGGAGGTGAACGTGGTGTCCATTTGCAGATCGGGCAAGTCTTTGCTGCTGATATTCATGGTGAAGGGTCACTCCTTGTTCGATTGAAGATCCGTGCTTTCAGCATAGTACGATGCGTAGTTGTGACCAGAATTTAAATACTACAATATGTGTT
Organism: Pseudomonas sp. JQ36; assembly: GCF_053851495.1. Taxonomy (NCBI): domain Bacteria; kingdom Pseudomonadati; phylum Pseudomonadota; class Gammaproteobacteria; order Pseudomonadales; family Pseudomonadaceae; genus Pseudomonas; species Pseudomonas sp. JQ36. The sequence goes on from NZ_CM132642.1 coordinate 1,007,408, forward strand.
TTGTCGGCCGAAGGCGGGGCAAGTAAGGTGCCGCACATGGATAAATGGATTGAGTTGGTCAAGGCCAAGATGAGTGAACTCAAAATCACTCAAACAGAGCTCGGAGAGCGCGTCGGCATGTCCCAGGGCGGCATCGGCCATTGGCTGAACAAACGTCGCGAACCGGGCATCACCCAAATGAACCGCGTGTTGCAAGCGCTGGGCATGGACTTCCTCGAAGTCGTGCTGGTGATCCGTGAGCCGCAGGAATCCACGGATGACGAGATGCCACTGGCGCAGAAGTACAACCCGTACTTCCGCTACCCGGTCAGCGACTGGCGCACCTCGTGTGAAACCCGCGAAAGTGCAGCCACGAGCTATACCCCGACGCAGGACAAGCAGCGCTTCGAACTGACGGATTATCACGCCCGTGGTGCAGCGTTCTGGCTGACGGTGGCGGGGGACTCGATGACCGCACCCACCGGCCAGAGCATCGCCGAAGGCATGCTGATCCTGGTGGACCCGGAGGTGGAAGCGGTGCCCGGCAAACTGGTGATCGCCCAGTGGCAGAACAGCGAAGAAGCGATCTTCCGCAAACTGGACGAAGAGGGCGGCCAGCGTTACCTGGTACCGCTCAATCCGACCTGGCCCAAAGCCCTGTTCACCGAGGAGTGTCGAATCATCGGCGTGGTGGTTCAGGCTACGGCGCGTTTCTAGTCAGATCGATCCTCGCGCGGCGTAGGATCGATCTCCCATTTACACGGCTTCCAATTCAACCAAAGCGCTGCCTTCGCCGACCATTTCGCCTTCATGGCAATACAGCGCTTTGATCACTCCCGCATGGGGCGCGCGAATGCTGTGCTCCATCTTCATCGCCTCCAGCACCACCAGTTGCGCACCGGCCTCGACCGATTGCCCGGCCTCCACCAACACCCGCACGATGCTGCCGTTCATGGGCGCAGTCAGACCGCCCTGATGGCTGTGGCTGGCGTCGACGGCGCTGATCGGATCGTAAGTCTGAATGCGCCGCAACTCGCCGTCCCATTGCAGGTACAGCGAATCGCCCTGACGAATTGCCCGCAAGGTGCGGCGCACGCCATCGTGCTCGACGACCAATGCTTCATCCGTCAGTTTGGCGTTGTCGGCGGTGCTCAAGGTCAACGCCCGATCCTGACCTTCACAGCTCAAATGCAAGGTGATTTCCGCCGGCAACCCCGCGCGCAAACCGCTGTTCAACGCCCACGGCGAACCGAGGTCATCCGCCCGAACAGTGCCCGGCAAGCTCTGCGCGAATGCCTGCGCTGCGGTCTGCCAGAACTCATCGCTCAACGCACGCGGCGCTGGTAACAACTGTTCCTGATAACGCGGAATAAACCCGGTATCCAGCTCCGCGGCGGCAAACGCCGGATGCGCGATGATCCGCCGCAGAAAGTTGATGTTGGTCTTCAAACCGCCGATCGCGAACTCATCGAGCATGCTCAACAGCCGCAGGCGCGCCTGCTCTCGATCTTCGCCCCAGGCGATCAGCTTGCCGAGCATCGGGTCGTAGAACGGCGAAATTTCATCGCCTTCTTCTACGCCGCTATCGACCCGACGCCCAGGTCCTTCAGCCGATTCACGATACAAATCCAGGCGACCGGTAGCCGGCAGGAAATCATTCGACGGATCTTCGGCATACAGGCGCACTTCAATCGCATGGCCATTGAGCGGCACCTGATCCTGGGTGATCGGCAACGCTTCACCGCGCGCCACACGAATCTGCCACGCCACCAGATCGAGGCCGGTGATCGCTTCGGTGACCGGATGCTCGACCTGCAGACGGGTATTCATCTCCATGAAGAAAAATTCGCCACGCGCATCGAGCAGAAACTCGACGGTGCCGGCACCGACGTAACCGATCGCCTGCGCCGAACGCACGGCCGCTTCGCCCATGGCGCGACGCAGTTCCGGGGTCAGGCCCGGGGCCGGGGCTTCTTCGACGACTTTCTGGTGCCGGCGCTGAATCGAGCAATCGCGCTCGTTGAGGTACAGGCAGTTGCCGTGTTGGTCGGCGAACACTTGGATTTCCACGTGACGCGGTTTGAGCAGGTATTTCTCCACCAGCATCCGCGAATCGCCGAACGACGACTGCGCTTCACGTTGCGCCGAGGCCAGGGCTTCGGCCAGTTGGCTGACGTCCTCGACGACTTTCATGCCTTTGCCGCCGCCTCCGGCAGTGGCCTTGAGCAGCACCGGATAGCCGATGCGTGCGCAGGCATCGCGGAAGGTTTCGAGATCTTGCGCCTCGCCGTGATAGCCCGGCACCAGGGGCACACCGGCGGTTTCCATCAGCGCCTTGGCCGCCGATTTGCTGCCCATCGCGTCGATGGCCGAGGCAGGCGGGCCGAGGAAAAGCAGCCCGGCCTGTTCAATGGCGCGAGCGAAACCGGCGTTCTCCGACAGAAAACCGTAACCCGGGTGAATCGCCTGAGCGCCGCTGGCCTTGGCCGCTGCGATCAGTTTGTCGATTTGCAGATAGCTGTCGGCGGCTTTGCTGCCCCCGAGATCAACGCGGATATCCGCTTCGCGGCTGTGCCGCGCTTCGCGGTCGGTGGCACTGTGCACGGCGACGGTGGTCAGGCCCAGCGCCTTGGCGGTACGCATGACCCGGCAAGCGATTTCGCCACGGTTGGCCACCAGCAGGGTGGTGAGAACAGGTGCGCTCATCAACGCGGCTCCTTGGTGGTGGATGCGGCTTGCCAGCTTGGCGGACGTTTTTGCAGGAAGGCGCGCAAGCCCTCCTGGCCTTCAGGGCTGACGCGGATGCGTGCGATGGCGTTTTCGGTGTAGCGGCGCAGAGCTGGGGTCAGCGCGCCGTTGCCGACTTCGCGCAGCAGATCCTTGCTGGCGCGCATCGCGGCGGGACTGTTGAGCAGCAGATTGTCGATCCATTGCTCGACGGCTTGATCAAGCTCGGCGGCCGGGTAGCTCTCGGACAACAAACCGATTTCCCGCGCACGCTGCCCGCCGAAGCGCTCGGCGGTCAGCGCATACCGACGCGCCGCACGTTCGCCGATGGCCTGCACCACGAACGGACTGATCACCGCCGGCGCCAGGCCGATGCGCACTTCCGACAGACAGAATTGCGCGTCATCGGCGCCGATCGCCATGTCGCAGCAACTGATCAGGCCTAGCGCGCCGCCGAACGCCGCGCCTTGCACCACGGCCACGGTCGGGATTTTCAGCTTGGCGAGGTTGTACATCAGCTCCGCCAATTCGCGGGCGTCGTCCAGATTGGTGTGGTAATCGAGTTCGGCTGACTGCTGCATCCACGCCAGATCGGCGCCGGCGCTGAAGTGTCTGCCACGCCCGCGCACCAACAGGAAACGCAGGCTGGCGTCGCTGGCAACCTTGTCCAGCGCCAGAATCAGTTCGCGGATCATTTCTGCGTTGAACGCGTTGTTCTTTTCCGCACGGTTGAGCCACAGGGTGGCGAAACCCCGTGGGTCGTTGTGCAGTTCAAGGGTGTTGAAGTCGCTCATATTCTTCCGTCTCCACGGTTTCTGTGGGAGCGGGCTTGCTCGCGAAGACGGTCTTTCAGTTCCGGATACGTCAACTGAAACACCGCTTTCGCGAGCTAGCCCGCTCCCACAAAAAAGCATCACATCCGGAACACGCCGAAGCGGCTCGGCTCGATAGGCGCGTTCAACGACGCGGACAGGGCCAGGGCCAGCACATCGCGGGTCTGCGCCGGGTCGATGACGCCGTCGTCCCACAGCCGTGCGCTGGAATAGTAGGGATGACCCTGCTCTTCGTACTGATCGAGGATCGGTTGCTTGATCTCGGCTTCCTGCGCGGCGCTGAAGGCCTGGCCGCTGCGTTCGGCCTGCTCGCGCTTGACCTGCACCAGCACGCCCGCAGCCTGTTCGGCGCCCATCACGCCAATGCGCGCATTCGGCCACATCCACAGGAAGCGCGGATCGTAAGCGCGCCCGCACATGCCGTAGTTACCGGCGCCGAAACTGCCGCCGATGATTACGGTGAATTTCGGCACCTTGGCGCAGGCCACCGCCGTCACCAGTTTCGCGCCGTGCTTGGCGATGCCTCCGGCCTCGTACTTCTGGCCGACCATGAACCCGGTGATGTTCTGCAGGAACAGCAGCGGAATGCCGCGCTGGCAGGCCAGTTCGATGAAGTGCGCACCTTTTTGCGCGGCTTCGGCGAAGAGGATGCCGTTGTTGGCGAGGATCGCGATCGGGTATCCATGCAGGTGCGCAAAACCGCAGACCAGGGTGGTGCCGAACAGCGCCTTGAACTCATCGAACACCGAGCCGTCGACCAGCCGCGCAATCACTTCGCGCACGTCGAATGGCTGTTTGGCGTCGGCCGAAACCACGCCATATAACTCGTCGCTGGCGTACAGCGGCGCAATCGGCGTGCGCTGCTGCACTTCGCCGAGCTTGCGCCAGTTGAGGTTGGCGACGCTGCGGCGGGCGAGGGCGAGGGCGTGTTCGTCGCTCTCGGCGTAATGGTCGGCCACGCCGGAAATCTTGCAGTGCACATCGGCACCGCCGAGGTCTTCAGCGCTGACCACTTCACCGGTCGCGGCTTTCACCAACGGTGGGCCGGCAAGGAAGATCGTCGCCTGATTGCGCACCATGATTGCTTCGTCCGCCATCGCCGGCACATAGGCGCCGCCAGCGGTGCACGAACCCATGACCACGGCGATCTGCGGAATGCCCATCGCGCTCATATTGGCCTGGTTGAAGAAGATCCGGCCAAAGTGCTCGCGATCCGGGAACACTTCGTCCTGACGCGGCAGGTTGGCGCCGCCCGAGTCCACCAGATAGATGCACGGCAGGCGGTTTTGCTGGGCGATGGTCTGCGCGCGCAGGTGTTTTTTCACGGTCAGCGGGTAGTACGAGCCACCTTTCACCGTCGCGTCGTTGGCGACGATCATGCACTCGACGCCTTCGACCCGGCCGATCCCGGCAATCACCCCGGCGGCCGGTACGTCTTCGCCATACACGGCGTGCGCGGCGAGCTGGCTGATCTCGAGAAACGACGAGCCCGGATCGAGCAGACGATTGATCCGCTCACGCGGCAGCAATTTACCGCGCGAGGTGTGCCGTTCCTGGGCTTTCGCGCCGCCACCCTGCGCCACTTGGGCGAGCAGGGTGTGCAGGGCGTCGACCTGTTCAAGCATCGCCGCGCTGTTGGCGGCGAACTCCGCTGAACGGGGGTTGAGCTGGGTATGCAGGATAGCCATGTGCAGCTCCGTTTAGCGGGTTTCGTTGAACAGTTCGCGACCGATCAGCATGCGCCGGATCTCACTGGTACCCGCGCCGATTTCGTAGAGCTTGGCGTCGCGCAGCAAGCGGCCCGCAGGGAATTCGTTGATGTAGCCGTTGCCGCCGAGAATCTGGATGGCGTCGAGGGCCATTTGTGTGGCGCGTTCGGCGGTGTAGAGGATCACCCCGGCGGCGTCCTTGCGCGTGGTTTCGCCGCGCTCGCAGGCCTGGGCCACCGCGTACAGGTAGGCGCGGCTGGCGTTGAGTTGGGTGTACATGTCGGCGACTTTGCCCTGGATCAGCTGGAATTCGCCGATGCTCTGGCCGAACTGCTTGCGATCGTGGATGTACGGCACGATCAGGTCCATGCACGACTGCATGATCCCGGTCGGACCGCCGGACAGTACGACGCGCTCGTAATCGAGGCCACTCATCAGCACCTTCACGCCGCCGTTGAGCACACCGAGGATATTTTCTTCCGGCACTTCGACGTCATCGAAGAACAGCTCGCAGGTGTTGGAACCGCGCATGCCGAGCTTGTCGAACTTGTTGCTGCGGCTGAAGCCTTTCCAGTCGCGCTCGACGATGAACGCAGTGATGCCGTGCGGGCCTTTTTCCAGGTCGGTCTTGGCGTAGATCACGTAGGTGTTGGCGTCGGGGCCGTTGGTGATCCAGGTCTTGCTGCCATTGAGCACGAAGCGGTCGCCGCGTTTGTCGGCGCGCAGTTTCATCGAAACCACGTCGGAGCCGGCGTTGGGTTCGCTCATGGCGAGGGCGCCGACGTGTTCGCCGCTGATCAGCTTCGGCAGGTACTGGCTTTTCTGTTCGTGGTTGCCGTTACGGTTGATCTGGTTGACGCAGAGGTTGGAATGCGCGCCGTAGGACAGCGCCACCGAAGCCGAACCACGGCTGATTTCCTCCATCGCCACCACATGCGCCAGGTAACCCAGGCCCGCACCGCCGTACTCTTCCGGCACGGTGATACCCAGCAGGCCCATGTCACCGAATTTGCGCCACATGTCGGCCGGGAACAGGTTGTCGCGGTCGATCTGCGCGGCGCGTGGGGCGATCTGATCGGCGACGAAGGACTGAACCTGATCGCGCAGCATGTCGATGGTTTCACCGAGGGCGAAGTTCAGGGATGGGTAGCTCATGGGTCACCTTTTGGCTTTTTTGTAGGGTGGGGAGGGCGGTCAATGGCTCTCACCTTTACGTTAACGTAAGCCTGTGACGAATGGCTGTCAATCACCCTTTACGTTAACGTCAACATAGGCGAGAGTAGGACCAGTTCAGGATTGAAGCGGAGTGCTTTTGGTGGGAGCGGGCTTGCTCGCGAATGCAGTGTGTCAGCCTATACATCTGGCGACTGATCCTCCCCATTCGCGAGCAAGCCCGCTCCCACCCGAAGCAAAATCCCGGTAAACCCACTAATAAAGACAATAGGGGTCGTCATGGATCAACCCAGTGCAAACCCGCAGCGCAGCTACACCCGAGGCTCCCAGGACCAAGCCTTGCTGGCGATGACCATCGGGCAGAAGTTCGACCAGACTGTCGCGCAACACCCGGATGGCGAGGCGCTGGTCGTACGGCATCAGCAGTTGCGCTACACCTGGCAGCAACTGGCCGATAGCGTCGATCTGCACGCCAGAGCCTTGCTGGCGCTGGGTTTGCAGGCCGGCGATCGGCTTGGCATCTGGGCGCCGAACTGTGCGCAGTGGTGCATCACGCAAATCGCCACGGCGAAGCTCGGCGTGATCCTCGTCAACATCAACCCGGCCTACCGCAGCTCCGAACTGGAATACGTGCTCAAACAGTCCGGTTGCCAGTGGCTGGTTTGCGCCGGCGCGTTCAAGTCCTCCAACTACCACGCCATGCTGCAAGGGCTGGTGCCGGAACTCGCCGAGCAATCCATAGGCCAGTTGCGCAGCGAACGTCTGCCGGATTTACGTGGGGTGATCAGCCTCGACGCACAGCCACCGTCGGGCTTCCTGCCGTGGTCGCAACTGGCCGATCTGGCGAGCAGTGTTTCGCCCGAACAATTGCGTGAGCGCAGCGACAGCCTGCACTTCGATCAACCGGTGAATATCCAGTACACCTCCGGCACCACCGGTTTCCCCAAGGGCGCGACCCTCAGTCACTACAACATCCTCAACAACGGTTACATGGTCGGCGAAAGCATCGGCCTGACCCCGAGCGACCGGCTGGTGATCCCGGTGCCGCTGTATCACTGCTTCGGCATGGTCATGGGCAACCTCGGCTGCATCACCCACGCCAGCACCATGATTTACCCCAACGACGCGTTCGACCCGTTACTGACCCTGCAAACCGTCGCCGAAGAACAAGCCACCGGCCTCTATGGCGTGCCGACCATGTTCATCGCCATGCTCGATCAACCGCTGCGTGGCGAATTCGATCTGTCGAGCCTGCGCACCGGGATCATGGCCGGCGCCACGTGCCCGATCGAAGTCATGCGCCGGGTCATCAGCGAGATGCACATGAGCGAAGTGCAGATTGCCTACGGCATGACCGAAACCAGCCCGGTGTCGCTGCAGACCGGACCCAACGATGAGCTTGAACTGCGCGTGACCACCGTCGGCCGCACCCAGCCGCAACTGGAAAGCAAAATCATCGACGAGGCCGGCAACCTGGTGCCGCGCGGTACCATTGGTGAGCTGTGCACCCGCGGTTACAGCGTGATGCTCGGTTACTGGAGCAACCCGCAGGCCACCGCTGAAGCCATCGATGAGGCCGGCTGGATGCACACCGGCGACCTGGCCAGTATGAACGATGAGGGTTACGTGAACATCGCCGGGCGCAACAAGGACATGATCATTCGCGGCGGCGAGAACGTTTATCCGCGTGAGCTGGAAGAGTTTTTCTTCACCCACCCGGCGGTGGCGGACGTGCAGGTGATCGGCATTCCGTGCTCGCGTTACGGTGAGGAGATTGTCGCCTGGATCAAGTTCCACCCCGGTCACAGCGCCTCCGAACTGGAATTGCAAACATGGTGCAAGGAGCGCATCGCGCACTTCAAGACGCCGCGTTACTTCAAATTCGTCGAAGAGTTCCCGATGACGGTGACGGGCAAGATCCAGAAATTCAGGATGCGTGAGATCAGTATCGAGGAGCTCCGCGAAAAGCAGGCCTGACAACGATCAAATGTGGGAGCGGGCTTGCTCGCGAATGCGGTGTATCAGATACAAATTTGTCGCCTGACACTCAGCATTCGCGAGCAAGCCCGCTCCCACAGGGAATCTGTGATGTTTTCCGGAATCACAGAAAGCACAAAGGGGAGCCGAAGCTCCCCTTTAATTTTGTCGTCGCGTGCTCTTTCTTATTATTGAGGGGCGGTCTGTTGTTGTTTTTGGCAACCGTGGCCCTTTACCGCTGTTTTTGGCGACCCCCATCCGGGGTCAAGAGCAAACGTATTTTTTTGAGCGCTGATCTGCTTTCTCGTTAAACGATCCAACCGATTCGGGAGCTACCTGAAGGTAGTTTTATTGTTCTCTGCCCGGTTGCGGGTCACTCCTGAGAGCACCCTGGAAAGCACACCTTCTCCAAAAAAATCTGTTAGCTGCGTCTCTGCCGTGTTGTTTTTGTTATGTCAGAGTCGGTACGTCTTATTTTTATTGGTTTGCTGCTTTTTATTCTTGTTATGCCATAGAGATAGCAGAAGCCGTGCCAACTTTTTAAAATCCTTGTAAATCAAGGGTTTGAGATTTTTGAAGGATTTTTCTTTCAGGCAAAACCAGACAATTTGTTTCCGTGTTACTCGACTACGCCCACGTTTCCGACACAGCGGTAACACCTTCACCCTCACTGGGCGTTACGGGCCTTGGCCACACGCGAACCGCTCGGGCGACCGAGCACCGCGCTGATCTGCTGACCCGCCGCAATCAAGGCGTCCAGGTCGATACCAGTCTCGATGCCCAAGCCGTTGAGCAGGTACACCACATCTTCGGTGGCGACGTTACCGCTCGCGCCTTTGGCGTACGGGCAGCCGCCGAGGCCGGCGATAGAGCTGTCGAACACCGCGATGCCTTCCAGCAGGCTGGCATAGATGTTGGCCATCGCCTGGCCGTAGGTGTCGTGGAAGTGCCCGGCGAGTTTTTCCCGTGGCACTTGCGCCGACACCACTTCGAACAACCGCCGGGTCGCGCCGGCGGTGCCGGTGCCGATGGTGTCGCCGAGGGACACTTCGTAGCAGCCCATTGCGTACAACTCGCGCGCGACCATCGCCACTTGCTCCGGCGCGACCTCGCCTTCATAAGGGCAGCCGAGCACACAGGACACGTAACCGCGCACGGTAACGCCATGCTGTTTCGCCGCTTCCATGATCGGTGCGAAGCGCGCCAGGCTTTCGCTGATCGAGCAATTGATGTTGCGCTGCGAGAACGCCTCGGACGCGGCGGCGAACACCGCGACTTCTTTCACGCCTGCTGCCAGCGCGTCTTCAAAGCCGCGCAGGTTCGGCGCCAGTGCGCCGTAGGTCACACCGGGCTTGCGCTGGATCTGCGCGAACACCTCGGCGGACCCGGCCATCTGCGGCACCCATTTCGGTGAGACAAAACTGCCGACTTCGATGTAACCAAGGCCGGCGGCGCTCAGGGCGTCGACCAGTTGCACCTTGTCAGCCACGCTGATCGGTTGGGCTTCGTTCTGCAGGCCATCGCGCGGGCCGACTTCGATCAGGCGTACTTGAGAGGGGAGGGACATGGGATTGACCTGCTCATTTTCGGAATTACATGAGGTCCCTGTGGGAGCGGGCTTGCTCGCGAAGGCGGTGTATCAGATACAAAATTTGTCGCCTGACACTCCGCCTTCGCGAGCAAGCCCGCTCCCACAGGAAATGAGTTGTGGCTGATTACTGCGCTATCTGCTGGCTCTTCAGCGTCTGTTCCAACGCCTGCACGCAGCGTTCTTCAGCAGTATCGAGTTCCAGCTTCATCTGTTCGATGTCGAGCAGCTGCTGCTCGAGCTGTTCGCGGCGCTCGCTGATTTTCGCCAGCATGCTGTTGAGCTGTTTGGTGTTACCGCTGGACGGGTCGTAGAGCTCGATCAACTCACGGCATTCGGCCAGCGAGAAACCGATGCGCTTGCCGCGCAGGATCAGCTTCAGGCTGACCTTGTCGCGTGGGGAGTAGATGCGTTCCTGGCCACGGCGCTCAGGGCTGAGCAGGCCTTGTTCTTCATAAAAGCGGATCGCCCGGGTGGTGATGTCCAGCTCGCGGGCGAGGTCGGAAATGCTATAGGTCTGGCTGCTCATGAACGCGCTCGGAAAAGGTCTTGGCGCTAAGCTAATGGCGAGTTGACGTTTACGTCAAGGTTCAAAATGTGTGCTGTGAGGGATGGCCCCTTCGCGAGCAAGCCCGCTCCCACATTTGATTGCGTTCCATCTGGTGGAACGCGGTCGTATGTGGGAGCGAGCTTGCTCGCGAAGAACGATGACTCGGTAAAAAGACTTACACCTTATCGAGCTTCTTCTCCTGCGCCGCCACCTGCTGGCACAACTCGATGATCTGCTCGCGCATCCAGCGATTGGCCGGGTCCTGGTCGGTGCTTTCATGCCAATACAGATGAGTCTCCAGCGGCGGTACGTCGTTGACCGGCAGGTTGAACGCATGCAAGTCATTACGCCGGGCAAAGCGCTCGGGTACCGTCATCACCATGTCGGTCTGCTGCATGACCTGCGACGCCATCAGATAATGCTGCGAGCGCAGGGCGATCTTGCGCTGAATGCCCATTTTGCCCAGCGCCAGATCCACGTAGCCCAGCCCGCTGCGGCGGCTGGAGATATGGATGTGGGTCAGCGACAGATAGTCATCCAGCGACAGTTTTTCCTTGCCCGCCAGCGGATGGCCCTTGCGCATCGCACAGACGTAACGGTCCTCCATCAGCTTGACGTGACGCACCTGCGGGTCAGTGTTGAGCGGTGCATCGACGGCGAAATCCAGGCGCCCGGCAGCCAATTCCTTGGTAGTTTCGCGGCGTTTGGACAGGAAACTCTCGATGATCACCGTCGGCGCCAGACGCCGCAAACGCTGGAACAGCGGCGGCAGAATCACCGCCTCAGTGAGGTCGGTCATGCTGATGCGGTAAGTCTTCACCGCCTGCGCCGGGTTGAAAATCCGGCTTTCCTGCACTGACACCCGCAGCAGCGATAGCGCGTTGCGCACCGGGCCGATGATGTTCTGCGCCATCGGCGTCGGCACCATGCCCTGCGCGGTGCGCACGAACAGCGGATCGTTGAAGGTTTCGCGCAACCGCGCCAACGCGTTGGACACCGCCGGCTGGGTAATCCCGACAATCTGCCCGGCGCGGGTCAGGTTGGCTTCGGTGTAGATCGCGTCGAAGACGATGAAAAGGTTGAGGTCGACCTTACTCAGATTCATAACGCGGCTTCTCTTGTTCTGTGGGCTGACGATCAGCGGATCATATATCGGTGATGAATGTTTATACACGCCGAGAATAGGCTAGGTAAATTATCCGCGCTGTTCTAGCATCGATTGCATGATCTGAACAACCTCTGCCTAAAGAAGGTAATTGCTCATGGATTTCGCTTATTCGCCCAAGGTGCAAGAACTGCGTGAGCGCGTGACCGCGTTCATGGACGCTTACGTTTACCCGGCCGAAGCCGTGTTCGAACGCCAGGTTGCCGAGGGCGATCGCTGGCAGCCGACCGCGATCATGGAAGAGCTCAAAGCCAAGGCCAAGGCTGAAGGGCTGTGGAATCTGTTCCTGCCGGAATCGGAACTCGGCGCCGGCCTGACCAACCTTGAATACGCACCGCTGGCGGAAATCATGGGCCGTTCGTTGTTGGGGCCGGAGCCGTTCAACTGCTCGGCGCCGGACACCGGCAACATGGAAGTGCTGGTGCGCTACGCCAACGAAGAGCAGAAGCAGCGCTGGCTCCAACCGCTGCTACGCGGCGAGATCCGCTCGGCGTTCGCCATGACCGAGCCGGACGTGGCCTCGTCCGACGCGACCAACATGGCTGCCCGCGCCGTGCGTGATGGCGACGAGTGGGTGATCAACGGCAAGAAATGGTGGACTTCCGGCGCCTGCGATCCGCGCTGCAAGATTCTGATCTTCATGGGCCTGAGCAACCCCGACGCACCGCGCCATGCGCAGCACTCGATGATCCTCGTGCCGGTCGATACCCCCGGGGTGAAAATCGTCCGTCCGCTGCCGGTGTTCGGCTACGACGATGCACCGCACGGCCACGCCGAAGTGCTGTTCGACAACGTGCGCGTGCCGTACGAAAACGTCCTGCTTGGTGAGGGAAGAGGCTTCGAGATCGCTCAGGGGCGCCTCGGCCCAGGGCGGATTCACCACTGCATGCGCTCGATCGGCATGGCTGAACGTGCGCTGGAATTGATGTGCAAGCGCTCGGTGAGTCGCACCGCGTTCGGCAAGCCATTGGCGCGTCTGGGCGGTAATGTCGACAAGATCGCCGACTCGCGGATGGAAATCGACATGGCCCGTCTGCTGACCCTGAAAGCGGCGTACATGATGGACACCGTCGGCAACAAAGTGGCGAAGAGCGAGATCGCGCAGATCAAGGTCGTCGCACCGAACGTGGCCCTGCGGGTGATCGACCGGGCGATCCAGATCCACGGCGGGGCCGGGGTCTCGAATGATTTCCCGCTGGCCTACATGTACGCCATGCAGCGCACCCTGCGCCTGGCCGACGGCCCGGACGAAGTGCACCGCGCGGCGATCGGCAAGTTCGAAATCGGCAAGTATGTGCCGAAGGAAATGTTGCGTAGCGGTCATTAAGACCGCGTCGCCGGCTTCGCGAGCAAGCCCGCTCTCACATTCGACCGCATTCCAGCTGGAAGCATGCGATCAAAAGTGGGAGCGGGCTTGCTCGCGAAGGGGCCCATGCATCCAGCACATCAACATCAGATTCAATACAGCCAAACCTCAACCCGCCGATTCTTGATCCTGCCTTCATCCGCACTGTTCGCCGCCACCGGCATCAGCGCGCCAAACCCGCGCACCTCGCGCAGCACCACGCCGTTCTTCACCAACTCGCGACGCACGGCCATCGCCCGCAGCTTCGACAGCAGGTCGGCGCGTGCCGGATCGTCTTTCTCGTCGCCAAACCCCACCAGCGTCACCGCGCGCTCGGTCTTGTCGTGGCGCTGTATATAGTCGAGCACCCGCGCCAGATCCTGCCGCGCCTTATTGTCGAGGCTGGCGCTGCCTTCTTCGAAACGGAAATTCACTGTCAGACGCTGGGCGTGGCGGCTGAGGGATTGATAACCCTCGGGCATCAGCGCATTCGGCGTGACGGTCATCGCGTGCACGGTCTGGCTGATGAAACCTTTGGCCGCGACAATCTTCTGGCCCTGTGAGCTTTGCGCAAACGCCACCAATGCCGATGCCCATGGATTCTGGTTGTGGGGCGGCAGATAAAAGAACAGGCGCCGCGACAGCGGATAGTCCTCAGTGGCAATCAGGCTGTTGAGCGGCAACATCGATTGCGATGCGCCGTCGGCGATGGCCACGGCTTTGGCCTGGCGCACATACGGCAGACCGATGAAACCAATACCCTGCGGATCACTGCTCACCGCGTCGGACAATTGCTCGCTGGATTCGAAGCGTTTCGCACTGGAACTCAGATTTTTCCCACGCCGACCCAGCACCAGTTCCTTGAACGTGTCGTAAGTGCCGGACTGATCATCCCGCGCATATAAATGAATCGCGCCGCCGCGACCGCCGAGTTCTTCCCAGGTTTTCACCTCACCGCTGAAGATCCGCGCCAGTTGCTCGGTGTCCAGTTGCTGCAGTGGGTTGCCGGGGTGAAGGATTATCGCCAGACCGTCGATGGCGATGACCTGTTCGGCTTCGGGGCTCTTCATGTCGCCGAGCGCTTGCAGGCTGAGCAGTTCGTTGTCCTTGATCGGGCGGGAAGAAGCGGCGAGGTCGGCACTGGCGCTTTTCAGTGCAGTGAAGCCGGTGCTGGAACCGTGGGCGGCGACTTCAATCACCACCCGTTTGCCTTGGGCGTTCTGGCCGACGATGTGTTGTTCGTTGGCGGTGTCGGGATTTTCGCGGTGGACTTTGAGCAGCCCTTGTTCTTGCAGGAAACCTTCGACCAACGCCGGGCCGAGATCGGCGCCAATGGTGTTGGAACCCTGAATGCGCAATGCCGGGCCGTTTTCGGGGATGGGCAGAGTGGCGGCAGACACCGACAGCCATGCACTCGACAGAAAAGCGAACAGAACACGCAGGGTCATGCCGGCACCGAATCAAGCCAAGGGGATTGCCGGGGAGATTAAGTCAGGCGCATGACCAAAACATGACAGTGATCCAATGTAGGAGTGAGCCTGCTCGCGATGGCGGAGTATCAGCCAATAAACACATCGACTGATCCACCGTCATCGCGAGCAGGCTCACTCCTACAAGGTTCTCTTAAAGCTTGAGATCAGGCCAGTTCAAGCCAGATCGGCGCATGATCCGACGGTTTTTCCATGCCGCGCAGTTCATAGTCCACGCCCGCATCCTTGACCCGCGGCAGCAAGCCATGGGAGGCGAGGATCACGTCGATGCGCAGGCCACGTTTCGGTTCGTCCTCAAACCCACGGCTGCGATAGTCGAACCAGCTGAACATGTCGGTCACGTCCGGGTTCAAGTGACGATAGCTGTCGGTCAGGCCCCAGTTTTTCAGGCGGGCCATCCACTCGCGTTCTTCCGGCAGGAAGCTGCACTTGCCGGTTTTCAGCCAGCGCTTCATGTTGTCCGGACCGATGCCGATGTCGCAGTCTTCCGGGGAAATGTTCACATCGCCCATTACCACCAGCGGCTGTTCGTTGTGGAACTGGCTTTCCAGCAGGGTTTGCAGGTCGCTGTAAAAGCGTTGCTTGGCCGGGAATTTGGTCGGGTGGTCGCGGCTTTCGCCCTGCGGGAAGTAGCCGTTCATGATGGTCACCGGCACGCCATTGGCGTCGGCGAAAGTGCCCCAGATAAAGCGACGCTGCGCGTCTTCTTCATCGCTGGCGAAGCCTTTATGAATCGCGATCGGCTCTTTGCGCGACAGTAGCGCGACGCCGTAATGGCCTTTCTGGCCGTGGAAATAAACGTGATAACCCAGCGCACGCACTTCTTCCAGCGGAAACTGGTCGTCGTGAACCTTGGTTTCCTGCAGGCCGATCACGTCCGGCTGATGCTTTTCGATCAGCGCTGCCAGCTGATGCGGACGGGCGCGCAGTCCGTTGATGTTGAAGGAAACAATCTTCATGGTCGGCAGTCCTGGCAAAAGGGCGATGCTAGCTGACATGTGGGACGGGGGCCAGTGTGGGGTGGGAGAAATCATTTTTGCCTGCAAGATAGATGTTGTCTGAACCGGCCTCTTCGCGAGCAAGCCCGCTCCCACAGGTTTATGCATTCCAAATGTGGGAGCTCGCTTGCTCGCGAAGGCGTCATTTGAATCGATGAAG
The DNA here is from genome assembly GCF_053851495.1 of Pseudomonas sp. JQ36. Lineage (NCBI taxonomy): Bacteria > Pseudomonadati > Pseudomonadota > Gammaproteobacteria > Pseudomonadales > Pseudomonadaceae > Pseudomonas > Pseudomonas sp. JQ36. Next base: position 1,023,102 of record NZ_CM132642.1, read on the forward strand.
ATCCCGAGTTGGTCTATACCTGTGGGGAACTGCGCCACCGGCAAAAGGTTCGTACCATCAAGAGCGCAGTCATTTGAGCCGCGCCCCGGGGAGAATCACCGTCATGCCTGAAACCCAGACCGCCATCGCCGACATCCACATGCTCGACCGCGGTTACTCGCGCGAAGCCCGATCGCTGCTGTATCAGGCCTATCGCCACGAGCCGACCTTCGGTTACCTGTTCGAGGCCGAGCGGCCGGGCTACGAGCAGCGCGTGCGGGCCACGGTGCGCGAACTGGTCAAACAGCATTTTCTGCAGGATCAGCCGGCCATCGGCCTATTGGTCAATGACCGCCTGATCGGCATTGCCCTGATCGCGCCGCCGCAGCGTCGCCTGGGCATCACCGAGAGCTGGGCGTGGCGCCTGCGCATGGTGCTCAGCACCGGTTTCCGCTGCACCCGGCGCTATCTGGAATACCACGATGCAGTGGCCGCCTGCGTGCCCAGCGACTCGGTGCACATGCTGCCGCTGCTGGGCATTCATCCGCAGTTTCAGGGCAAACACTTCGGCGAGCAGTTGCTGACCGCCGTGCACAACTGGTGCGCGGTGGACGAAACTTCGCAAGGCGTGGTGCTCGACACCGGCAACCCGCGTTACCTGGAATTCTATAAACGCCAAGGCTACGAAGAGATCGGCGAAGTGGCCGTCGGCCCGGTGCGCGAGCACGTGTTTTTTCACGCCAATCCGCAGGTGTTACAAACTGCAACGGCTTAGCCATAGAACTTTTCAGGAAATTTCCTGTTCTATCACGCTCCCAAGCCCGTGATAGCATCCGCGCCTATGAAGTTTCCAGGAAGATTTACCAGTGGCGTGCTCATGCTGTTAACCAGCTGCGCGGCGCTGGCTCAAAGTGAATTGGACGTGCGGATCAAACCGTCCAACGATGAACTTAAAGCCAATATAGAAGGCTATATCGGCAGCCTCGGCGATCGTGATGAAGAAGCCTTGCTGCGCTTCAGTCGCGGGGCCGAGGAGCAGGCGCGCAAAGCTGCGCAGGCCTTGGGTTATTACCAGCCGCAGATCGACAGTGACGTGAAGGGCGGCGACAAGCCGCGCCTGGTGCTGAACATCGATCCCGGCGAACCGATTCGCCTGCGCAACGTAACCATCCGCGTCGACGGGCCTGCTGCCTCCCTCAAATCCTTTCGTGTGCCGAGCAGTGACACGCTCAAGTCCGGCGCGGTGCTCAACCATGGGCGTTATGAAGACGCCAAACGCCTGATCCAGAACCAGGCCTCGCGCTTCGGTTTTTTCAGTGGCCATTTCACCAGTCAGAAACTCCTGGTCGACCCGCGTGCCGGGGTGGCCGACGTTGAATTGATCTACGAAAGCGGCCCGCGTTATGCGCTGGGCAAAGTCAGTTTCGAGGGCGATACGCCGTTCGACGAAGACCTGCTGCAACGCATGGTGCCGTTCAAGGCTGGCGACCCGTATGACTCCGAGCTGATCGCCGAACTCAACCGCGACTTGCAATCGAGCGGCTACTTCGAAGGCGTGCGCGTCGATGCGGCGCCGACGGCGGCCAAAAACGACGTGATCCCGGTCGACGTCAAACTCGACACCCGCAAGCCACGCACCATGGGCCTGGGCCTCGGTTATTCGACCGACGTCGGCCCACGGATCAAGGCCAACTGGACGCGCCACTGGGTCAACCCGCAGGGCGACAGTTACGGCTGGGAAGCCGAATTGTCGGCGCCGCGACAGAACGTCGGGTTGTTCTATGACATCCCGCTCGACCCGCCGCTGACCGACAAACTGCGTTGGGCCGGTGGTTATCAATTTGAAAACATCGACGGCTCGGACACCCTGAGCAAACTGCTGACCTTCGGCCCGGAATGGCACAGCAAGTTGCCGAGCGGCTGGCAGCGGGTGATCTCGTTGAAATGGCAGCGTGAAGAATATGAACTCGGCGACGACTCCGGCCTGAGTACGTTGCTGATGCCCGGCATCAGTTACTCGTACCTGAAAAGCGACAACCGCATCGACCCGCACAACGGCTATCGCCTGAGCTTCGAAAGCAAAGTGGCCAAGGAAGGCCTCGGTTCGGACAACAACCTTTTATATGGCACGGCGTTGATCAAAGGCCTGACCACGGTGTTCGACAAACACCGCTTCCTCGGTCGGGTGCAGGTCGGCGGTAGCGCCACCAACGGTTACAACTCGGTGCCGCCGTCCCTGCGTTTCTTCGCCGGTGGCGATCAAAGCGTGCGCGGTTACGACTACCAGAGTCTGTCTCCGGAAAACTCCGATGGCGACCGCATCGGTGGACGCTACATGGTCGCCGGCAGCGTCGAGTACCAGTATTCGATTGCCGAGAAATGGCGGGTCGCGACCTTCGTCGACCAGGGCAACTCCTTCAACAAACTCGAACTGCCGAACCTCAAGACCGGGGTCGGTATCGGTGTGCGCTGGGTCTCGCCGGTGGGGCCGATCCGCCTCGACCTGGCCCACGCGCTGGACGACGACGGCGGCATCCGGCTGCACTTTTCCATGGGGCCTGAGCTGTGAAGCGTGGTTTGAAAATAGTGGCACTGGCGCTGTTGGCGCTGGTGCTGTTGGTTGCATTGAGCATCGCAGCCGTACTCGGCACGCAAGCCGGCAGCCGTTGGGCGCTGAGCCTGGTGCCGGGTTTGAGCGTGGAGAATTTCCAGGGCCGTCTCGGTGGCCAATGGAGCGCCGATCATCTGCTGTGGCAGCAGGACAGCAGTCGCGTCGAGCTGAACCAGGCAATCTTCGCCTGGTCGCCGCTGTGCCTGACCCGCATGACTTTGTGCATCGAACAGCTCAAGGCCGATCAGGTAATTCTGCAATTCCCGCCGAGTGAAGAAACCACTGAAAGCGGCCCGATCAAACTGCCGGATCTGCAACTGCCGGTGGCCATCGAACTCGGCGACGTACAAGTCGGCAGCCTGCTGTTCAACGGCAGCGAGCAGCTCAAGGGCCTGCAACTGGCGGCGCACTGGACCGCCCAGGGCATGCAGATCGACAGCGTGAAACTGCAGCGCGACGACCTCAGCCTGAACCTCTCCGGCCTGCTGCAACCGACCGGCAACTGGCCGCTGAACATCGCCGGTGACCTGAGCCTGCCGTCCCCAGGCACTGGCCCATGGACGCTGGCGTTGAAAGTCGACGGCGATCTGCTGAAAACCATCAACCTGCACGCCAACAGCCACGGTTACCTCGACGGCCAGTTGAGCGGCGAACTGCAACCGCTGGCGGAAAACCTGCCGGCCAAGGTGCGCATCACTAGCGAGGCGTTCAAACCGAGCGCCGATTTGCCGGACACGCTGCAACTCAATCAACTGGTATTGACCGCCGACGGTGACCTGCAAAACGGTTATCAGCTCAACGGCAACGCCACGCTGCCCGCCGATAAAGGCCCGGTGGCGCTGCTGCTCAAAGGCAAGGTCGATGCCAGTGGCGCGCAGATCGCCGGCCTCGACCTGAGTGCCAACGACAAGCAAAGCCTCAAGCTCACTGGCAGCGTTGACTGGAGCAAGGGCCTCACGGCTCAGGCCAATATCAACTGGCAGGATTTCCCGTGGCATCGGCTCTATAACGAAATCGACGAGCCGCAAGTCGCCTTGCGCACCTTCACTGGCGAAGTCTCCTACACCGACGGTCAATACCTCGGTAACTTCGCCGCCGACCTCGATGGCCCGGCGGGGGCGTTCAGCCTGAGCAGCCCGTTCAGCGGCAGCCTGAAGCAGATCGCCTTCCCGCAATTGAAAATGGAAGCCGGGCAGGGCAAGGCCGAAGGTCATGTCAACGTGCAGTTCGCCGATGGCATCGCCTGGGACACCGCGCTGGATCTCTCTGCGCTGAACCCGGCGTACTGGGTTGCGGAGTTGCCGGGCACCCTGGCCGGGCCGTTGCGCAGCAAAGGCGAAATGAAGAACGAACGCCTGAGCCTGACTGCTGACCTCGATCTGAAAGGCAAACTGCGCGGCCAACCGGCGATCCTGCAAGCCAAGGCTGACGGCGCGGGCGAGCAGTGGAACCTGAATGCCCTGCAAATCCGCCTCGGCGATAACAGCATCAGCGGCAAGGGTAGCCTGCAACAGAAACTCACCGGCCAGATCGACATCAAACTGACGCGTCTGGCCCAGCTCTGGCCGCAGTTGCGCGGGCAGGTCATGGGGCAGGTCAACGTTGCTGGCACGCTGAAAGCTCCGCAAGGCAAACTCGGCCTGCAAGGTTCGCAACTGGCGTTTCAGGACAATCGCCTGCAAAGCCTCAACCTCGACGCCACGCTCGACAGTGCGCAACGGGCGAAGATCGATCTCAAGGGCAGCGGCATTCAGGCCGGCGACACCAATCTTGGCGTGTTGACCGCCAGCGCGCAGGGCGACATCAAGAGCCAGAAACTCAACCTCGACCTGCTCGGGCCGAAGCTGAAACTGGCCCTCGGTCTGGACGGCAATCTGGACAAGGGCAACTGGCGCGGCCGTCTGGCCAGCGGCGATATTCAGGCCGGCGGCCAGGACTGGAAACTGCAGAGCCCGGCCAAACTCGAACGCCTCGCCGACGGCAAGATCAACTTCGGCGCGCATTGCTGGATGTCCGGCAATGCCAGCCTGTGCGGTGAAGATCAGCGGCTGCTGCCGGAGCCGAAACTGCGCTATCACCTCAAGCAGTTCCCGATCGAAAGCCTCGCACAATGGCTACCGAAAGACTTCGCCTGGCAGGGCAAACTCAACGCCGACCTGCAACTGGACCTGCCGGCCAGCGGCCCCAACGGCGTGGTCAGCGTCGACGCCAGCGGCGGCACCTTGCGCATGAAGGAAAAGGATCAGTGGCTGGACTTCCCGTACCAGACCCTGAAGCTCACCAGCAAACTCACACCGAAGCGCGTCGATACCGAACTCAACTTCGTCGGCGGCAAGCTAGGCGAATTGATGGTGCAGGCACAGCTCAATCCGCTGCCGAAAAACAAACCGCTGAGTGGTTCTTTCCGTCTCAGCGGGCTGGACCTTTCGGTGGCGCGGCCGTTTGTGCCGATGGTCGAGAAACTGACCGGGCGCCTGAACGGCAGCGGCACGATTTCCGGCGGGCTGCTGGCGCCGCTGGTCAACGGCACCGTGCAACTCAGCGACGGCGAAGTATCTGGCGCCGAGTTGCCGATGGAGTTGCAGAATCTGCAACTCACCGCGGTGATTGCCGGCGAATCGGTGCGCCTCGACGGTGGCTGGAAAAGCGGCAAGAGCGGGCAGGGCAGCCTGAACGGTAACGTCGCCTGGGGCCAGGCGCTGGTGGTCGATCTGGCGCTCAAGGGCACGCAATTGCCGGTCACCGTCGAGCCGTACGCCAAGCTGGAAGTGGCGCCGGACCTGAAGATTTCCATGGCCGGCGATGAGCTGAAAATTGCCGGCAGGGTTCAGGTGCCGCGAGGCGAAATCACCGTGCGTGAACTGCCGCCGTCAACGGTGAAGGTGTCCGACGACACGATCATCGTCGGGGCGCAGACCGAAGAGGGTAAACCACCGCTGGCGATGAAAATGGACATCGACGTGGTGGTCGGCGAAGACAAACTGAGCTTCGCCGGGTTCGGCCTGACCGCCAACCTGCAAGGTCAAGTGCACATCGGCGACAACATGGACACCCGCGGCGAGCTGTGGCTCAACGACGGCCGTTACCGCGCCTATGGCCAGCGCCTGAACGTGCGCCGTGCGCGGCTGCTGTTTGCCGGCCCGATCGATCAGCCGTATCTGGACATCGAGGCGATTCGCCAGACCGACGACGTGATCGCCGGTATCCGCCTGAGCGGCAGCGCCGAGCAACCGACCACGCAAATCTTCTCCGAACCGGCCATGAGTCAGGAACAGGCCTTGTCCTACCTGGTACTGGGGCGTCCGCTGAGCACCAACGGTGAAGACAACAACATGCTCGCGCAAGCGGCGTTGGGCCTGGGCTTGATGGGCAGTTCCGGGGTCACCAGCGGCCTGGCCAAGGACCTGGGGATTCAGGACTTCCAGCTCGACACCCAGGGCAGTGGCAACACCACCAGCGTAGTTGCCAGCGGCAATATCTCCGAGAAACTCAGCCTGCGTTATGGCGTCGGCGTGTTCGAACCAGCCAACACCATCGCGCTGCGTTACAAGCTGAGCAAGAAGGTTTATGTCGAGGCGGCCAGCGGCGTCGCCAGTTCGCTGGATATCTTCTACAAACGGGATTTCTAGACCGTAAGTGGTTATTTGAACCGAGGCGCGGCCTTCGCGAGCAGGCCCGCTCCCACATTCGAACTGTGCCAGGCACGGATTTGTGTTCGCTCGCCCCCCCTGTGGGAGATTCTATGTTGCTCAGCAACCCTAGAATCTCAAACTGATCGGTATTCGCCCTGATTCTTCATCAGGGTGAATGCCACTCGGCAGAGCTTGCGAGCAAGAGCTACCAATGCCTGTGTTTTCGAGAAGCCTCTGGCCAGGTAAGACTCGTAAAAAGGCTTCCACTTGGTTGAGCGACACGCCGCCATTGCGGCGTTGTAGGCTAATCGACGGATCTCCGGATCTCCTTTTTTGCTCAGGAACCTCGGGCCGTTCTTTTTCCCCGAATCGTCCACCGTCAGATCCATACCCAAAAACGCGATGAACGCGTCGCTGTTGGCAAAGTCACCGCGCATATAGGTCGTTGCCAACCCAGTTGCAGTCAGCTCTCCCACGCCCTCGATTGCTTTGCAGCGGTCAATATTGTCATCAATACCGGCCTCTTTGCTGACTTTGCGCAGCAGTTTTTGAATGACCTTGTCGGATCGCTCGAATGCCTTTTGCTGAGCCGTACGTTCTTTCTTCAGCAAGGGTTCGTCGGCCCAGCTCAACATCAGACCCGTATGGTTCTGAATCAGCGTCGCGCGTCTGTGCAGTAAGCTTTTCAGTACGGTGTAGGCTTTAGGAGGCGGGTTCCAAAGCCGCAGTTTGCTTTGTTCATTCGTCAGATAGCGTGCGAGCACGCGTGCATCGCAGGGATCATTTTTGGCTCGCTGACCGACACCGCGACGATAGTGGCTGACTCGATAAGCATCCACCACATAGACCTGATGTCCCATCGCATGAGCCAGATCAACAGTCTCCAAATGGTAGATATTGGTGGCTTCGACAGCGATAGCGCTTTGCGCGGGCAGAGTTTTGAGCCAACGTTTGAGGGCGGCACGATCATTCTTGACCGCTTCAATAGTTTCCAAGTCGGCGCGATAGACAACGATTTCGGCCTTGGCGATATCGATACCAACAACCGTCTGCGAAGTAAGGATTGTCATGACGAATCCTCGGAGCTAGTGTTTAAGAGCTTGTTGGGGTCTACCGTTGCGCTGGCTTGTCTCTGTCGTCGGTTTACCGATGAATTCCTTATTGGCGCTTTGGGTAGAAGGGGCGGGACGAGAAGTCTCCCACGGTCTGTACTGGTCAGAGTCAGAATCGAGTCTGTAGTCCCGCCCACCCCTTCAAGTCTAAACATACAAGCGAGCCTGCTCGCGAAGGCGTCTTCTCATTCATCGATGATGCTGAGGTTGCCGACCTCTTCGCGAGCAGGCTCGCTCCTGATTTGAACTGTTGGGATTACTGGGGCGGGCGGCACACCAGCGCCACCCGTTCGTAGTTCAGCGCCTTGTTGCGTTCCGACAACGCATAAGGCGCTTCGCAGCGCTGGTTCTGCCAGTTGATGATCAGGGTGCCGGCGTCGGCCTCCACCAGCGCCAGTGCCTTGCCGCCCGGGTCGGAGATCGCCAATTGCTTGCCGGCGCTGTCCTCCAGCGAGGCGCCAAACGGGATCGGCTGGTGCTGCGCATCGAACAAGGCGAACTGCACGCGGCGTCCGGTCTTGCTGGTGTAACGCGCCAGCACCACGGCACCACGGCGTGGCACCACTTGTCGGGTCGCATTGTCGATCTCGACATCGCCGCCCAGATCGCGGGTGTCGAGGTTGATCCAGTTCACGCGATAAGGCTGCGCATTGGGCACCACGGCGAAGCCGTTACTGCCAGTGCTGGCCCCGGTGAAACTGCCGATTTTCACTCCTTCCACGCCTTCGACCTGAGCCAGCGCGAACGTCTCGCCCACGGTTTGTCCGATGTTGATCCCGCCGGCATGGCCGACGATCGAACCTGCCAGGTTCAGGTTCTGCGAGTTGTAACCGCGGCCCTGACTGTAACCGGCACTGATATCCATCACCGAGGTGCGGGTGCTGAGGTTGACCGACCCGGAGCTGCCACCGGTGCTGCTGTTGCCGGCTTGTACCGAGTAATAGGTGTCGCTGTCTTCCGACAGATAGCCGTTGATGCCCATTTGCGTGGTGTCGCTGGATTTCTGCGTGCTGGCCGAGACAAACGCCCGGGGAGCGCGGGGCTTGGAACCCAGCGGGAACGACACCGACAGGTTGACCAGTGTGTCGTTGTTCGCCGCCCCGTAATTGCCGACATCCTTAGTATACGTCGCGCCGATGTTGTAACTCACATCCCCCCAATAGTTGCTGTACCCGGCCGACAGGCTTTGCGAACCGCCGCGCCCCCAGTAACGCTGGTCGCTGGCGTTCACGTAGACGCTGCCATATTCCTGGTTGCGCCCCAGGCTCTGGTTGACGGTCAGGTCGGTGCGGGTTTTCGAGTTGCCGGTGCGTTGCTGGCCATCGCGGCTCAACTCCTCGACGTGCTCGGTGAGGGTGCGATAGCCCTCGGTCGAGTAACGGTAGGCAGCGAGGGTGAAGTTGGTGTCGGTGCCGGTGAACGTTTTCGCATACAGCGCGCGCAGGCTGTTACCGGTGACCGTTTCGCCGAAGGTGTTGCTCATCGAGTGGGTCAAGTCCAGGGAGATCGCACCGATGGCGGTATTGCGACCGGCTCCGACGGACAACGCCTTGAAATTGTCCGTCGCCTGCACACCGACGATCCCGGACAAGTTGCTGCTGATGCCATACGCCAGTGTGCTGCTGACAAACTGCGGGGTCTTCTGATCCTCGCTGTTGCTGTTGTACTGGCCGGCCGAGACGCTGTACTTCAACTGGCCCTGACGAACCATGATCGGTAGGCTGGAAAATGCTTGCACCGTCACCCGGCGTCGACCATCGGCTTCGATAATCGTCACTTCCAGGTCACCGTTGGAACCGCTGGGGTAGATATCGCTGATCTCGAACGGCCCCGGCGGCACGTTGGCGGTGTAGAGGATGTAGTTGTTCTGGCGAATCTCCACGGTCGCGCTGGATTGCGCAATGCCGCGAATCACGGGTGCATAACCGCGCTCGCTGTCGGCGCGCATGCCGTCGTCGGACGCCAGTTTCAGGCCGCGATAGCGCACGCTGTCGAACAGGTCGGCGTCGGAGAAAATATCCCCGGCACTGAACTGGCCTTTGAGCGCGGTCACGTCATGTTGCAGATAGCTGCGGTTGCTCTTGAACGTGCTGGGCTGGCCGGTGCTGCTGTTGAAGTTCGATTCGTTACGCAAACGCCAGGCGCCGAGGTTGATGCCATTGCGCAAGCCAACGTTATTGCTCAGCGTGTTTACACCCTGAGTGCTGTTGCGGCTGCTGCTCAACTGATAGTTGATGAACGCGGCGGGCACGCCTGCGTCCCACAAAGCCGGGTCGACATAGCCACGCCGGCCACGCTCCATGGCGCTTTGCGGCACGCTGACCATCAGGCGCAGGCGCGGCACGTCGTAGCGCACGGTGGCGTGGTCGATCAACGCGGGCAGGTCGAGGCAGGCGTCGGGGTCATCGCCGACGAGTTTGCCAGCGGCTTGCAGTTTGCCGATGTCGACCCCCAATTGCTGCACCATCTCCAGGGTCAGGCAGGCCTGGACCTTACCCGTGCCGGGGGGGCGACGGAAGTCGATATCGCGACGGCCGACCAGGGTCTCGTTGCCGTAGAGATCCACCCGGTAAATACCGGGCAGTACGCGACTGGTGGCGAGCAGTGATTGCAGGTCAACAGAGGAGGGAGCGCCTTGCAGAAACGATGTATTGAATTGTTCTTCGTCATCGGCCAGGCAGGTGCAACTGAACACCAGGGCCATTGAAAAAGGCACCAATCCGTCGCGCTTGAGTAAAAACATGCAGGAACCCTATATCACCTCCGATACGAACTAACGGAGCGAAGAGAAATACAGTGAAAGTGCGGCTGTGACAGCGACACGTAAGTTATGGCGCTTCTTTATTCAATCTGGCTCGAATATCGGCACTGTTGGAAAGTTGCGCGCTGTAACGGTCTTGTGCGCCATAGTCATTAATGCTGCTGAATAACAGGCGTGCGGTATTGGTGTGATGAAGTTGTTTGAGGCTGAACTCTTTTTGTTCGCCGGGAGCAATCATCATTGAATCAAAGGGATGTTCGCTGAGTGCGCCCGATTGCAGTGTTATTTCGGCAATCGACACGTGATACTGGCCCGGGTTGTTCACCAGCAGTACTTGTTTGCCGGCGCGTTCGGCCAGGCGCCAGGTCAGTTCGCTCGGTGCCAGGTAGGCATTGTTTTTCAGTCCCGAGGGGCGGAAGAACACCTTGATGCGCTGGCGCACGGCCAGTTGCAAAGTGTTGGCCGATTTCGCCGACTGGGGAATTTCCTGCACGTTGAGCCAGACCACCGACTCGCGGTCGGTCGGCATGCCCGCGCCTTCGTAGATCACCCGCAAGATCTGCTGTTCGTCGCCGCTGACTCGCACCAGTGGCGGAGTGACGGCAAACGGTACCGCGGCAGTTTCACTGGACTCGGTGTCGATCCACGACTGAATCAGTACATCTGCACCGCTGTTACGCACGGTGATCCCGGCTTCCTTGTGTTGGCCGTCGAAGACCAGACGGGTGCTGCTCAAGGAAATGCCGGCCGTGGCCTGATTGGCCACGAGCAGACCCAAAAGGCCCGCACAAAAGGACAATGAGTGACGATAAAACATGATGGTTACCGCGCAAGTGATTGAAAGCGCGGGGCCGTGTGGCCCCGCACCGGGCTCGAGCATTTGCGCGGGTTATTCGTATTGCAGCGTGAACGGCAGGGTGGCATCGCCGCGACCGGCAACGGCAGTTGCCACATCGGCGGTGGTGACGTAGGCGGCCGAGAATTTCAGCGTGGTGTTGCTGTCTTGCAGGGTATTTTCGATCTTCGCGGTGGACGGCGAGCTCAGGTCGATCAATGCGCCGTTGGAGTCGAGCAAGGCGATACCGATGTTCTTCGCAGCGCCCAGGCCGTCGATCAGCTTCAGCACTTTGGTCCCGGCAACGATGCCCGAGCCTGCGCCCTTGGTCGGTTCGAAAATCATCGCCACTTTTGTGCCGGCGTTGCAGTTGATCTTCATGTCGAAGTTTTCGGCGCTCAGGGTGCCGTTGCCTTTAGGTGCAGTGGCGGTGCCCATGTCCTTGATCGACACTTCGCCCATGTTGACCGAAATGGTTTTGTTGCTTCCGGCGCCTTCAACCGAGCAGGCATCGTTGTTGATGGTGCCGGTGAAGTTGATGGTGCCGCTGCCGGCCTTGGTCGGGGTTGGGGCCGGTGGATCTTCTGCCAGAGCGTTGCCGGCAGCGGCAATGATCGAAAGGGCGAGAAGTGCGCGAGTCAGATTTTTCATGTTGCTTTTCCATTGGTTGGGGTTAAAGCAACACAATAAAACCCGGGTTCCCGGTGGAACATCAGACGATTCCTAGATGCGGGGATGTTACGTCGAAGTGCAGAGTCGTTTATTTGAACAAGTTGCGTTCTATGCAATAAGCCAGTAACTCTTGATCGCTATTTACTTCAAGTTTGCGCATGGCTGAGATTTTCTGCGTACTGATGGTTTTGGCACTTCTGTTCAATCCTCTGGCAATTTCGTTAACGCCCTGGCCTTGAACGAACAGCCGCAGAATTTCATGTTCCTTGGGCGACAGTCGGGAAAAGCGTTCATCCAGATCGGCGCCATCGTTGAGCACCGACGTTGGCGCTGGTCCTTTGCTACGTACCCGATTGCCTTTGGCAATGGCTTTGAGCGCCACCTCTATTTCAACGTGCAGCTGGCTTTTCTGAATCACCGCCAGTACACCGAGTTCCTGCAGGCGGGTCAGGATCAGAGGATTGGAAATCATGGTCAGGACCAGCACCTTCACTTCAGGAAAATGCCGGGTCACGAACTCCACCAGCTTCAGGCCGTCACCGTAGGGCGAGTCACCGGGCATGTTGAAATCGGTGATCAACAGATCCACCGCCTGAGACTTCAGCAACTCGATCAAGCCATCGGGACACACTGCCTCGCCCACCACGTTGAAGCGTCGGTCACGCTCGACCAGTTCCCGTACCCCCAGAAGGACGATGGGATGATCGTCGGCGATGACAACGTTGAAGGTTTCCATGGGTGCTTTATCCAGAGTGAAATTATTCGAGGGTGTCGAGCAGGTCAGTCAGACGCGCCAGTTGTTGGCGCACTTGCAGGGCCAGCGCCGGGGTGATCGCCATGCCGGTCAAGCGACATTCCAGCTCGACAAACGTGCTGGCCAGGGCCTCGACCCGCACGGCGCCGAGTGCCCCGGCCATGCTGTGCAGTTGCTGTGCGACGCTGCTGGCGTTGGCCGCATCCAGCGCCGTCAGTGTGGCCTGAACGTCGCGGCGCAGGGTCGCGACAAACAGCTCGCGCATTTTGGGTGAGAGGGGTGGCGCGGCGTCTGCCACCGGCGCGATCGCTGTCTGGCAGTGGCTTTGCAGCTGTGTGCGCAGTGTCGCCAGGTTCAGCGGCTTGACCATCCATGCGTTCATGCCGACGGCGGCGCAACGTTCGCCTTCTTCGCGCAGGGCATTGGCGGTGACGCCGATGATCGGCAGCGTCGCATCCTGCTGGCGCAGTGCGGCGGCCAACTGGTAACCGTTCATGATCGGCATGTTGACGTCGGTCAGCAGCAGATCGAAGCGTCCGGGTGCCCATTGCACCAGCGCCTGTTCGCCATTGGCGGCGACCACTACCGAACAGCCCAGCGCCTCCAGTTGTTCCTTGATGATCGCCGCATTGATCGTATTGTCCTCGGCCACCAGTACGCGCAGGTTCAGCGTTCGGCTGTTTTTCTGCTGCGAAGGCGCACGCGGGTGACTGGCGCCGTGTCGGGCCAGCGCAATTGCCCAGCCAATTGCACGTACATCGTCGGCATCAACCAGCCAGTCGCTGCCGCTCACCTGCGCCGGATTAGGGCCGCCCGCCATGGCGATGATTCGCGGGCCATCGAATACGCTGGCGTTGGCCAGCGGCGCAAGGTCCACCAGCAGCGCCGAGGAGGGTGGCAGCTCGTTCGTCACCAGGCGGCAATCAAGACCAAAGCGGTCAAGCCAGGCGCTCAGATGCTGCGCCAGTTCGGCCACCGGTGCCCGTACATAAACGGCGGCGCCGCCGGCCACGAACGATGGGCAATCGGCGAGGCTGCCAGGTGCGCAATCCAGGGTCAGTTGCAAGTTGAAGCGGCTGCCCAGTCCCGGCTCGCTGACCACGTTCAACTGACCCTGCATCAACTCACACAGCCACTTGCAAATGGCCAGACCCAACCCGGCACCGGCATGACTGTCGGCTTCGTTGACTTGATAGAACGGGTCGAACAACTGCTGTTGCTGCGCCTGGGAAATGCCGACGCCCGAATCGCTGACCTGCCACTGCACCTCGGCGCGCCCGCCAGTGTTTTGCAGCACATGAACGCGCATGACCACACGGCCATTGTCAGTGAACTTGATTGCGTTGCTCAGCAAGTTATTGAGGATCTGGCGAATGCGCTGCGCATCACCGAGCAATTGATCCGGTAGCGCCGCATCGATGCAGGCATACAGTTGCAAACCTTTGCCACGGGCAAACGCGCCGAAGCTGCGCACGACGTCTTCGGTCAGCTCCAGCGGACAAAACGGCTGAAGCTCGAGATTCATTTGCCCGGCCTCGATCTTCGACACATCCAGCACGTCGCTGATCAGCTTGAACAGACTGGCCGACGAGCGCTGGATGGTGTCCAGATAAGCCTGTTGACGCGGGTTAAGCGTGGTCAGACCGAGCAGTTCCAGAGTGCCGAGCACGCCATACAGCGGCGTGCGGATTTCATGGCTCATCGTCGCCAGAAACCGGCTCTTGGCTCGATTGGCCGAATCAGCGGCCTGGCGCGCGACCTCAAGCGCCGCCGCGTCTTCGACATGGCGGGTCACATCATGCAGTGCACACAGCCAGGCGTCCTGGCCCTGATAACGGGTGGCGACGAAGGCGACATGCAAATGCCGACCGTCAATCTCCAGTTCGGCATGGCCTTGGCCGGTCGCTGCCTGCCGGTCGAGCAGGTTTATCAGTTCGCGGGTGTCGTGCCATTGCTGGGCGCGCTGGTTCTCCAGCAACACCTGATGATCGCGGCGACTGATCACGCACAGGCCGGTGGGCGCGGTGTCGATGACCGCGCGGCTGAACGCTTCGCTTTCGGCGATGCTCGCGTGGGCACTTTGCGCGGGAAGAATGACGCGCTGGGTGTACCAGCGATTGAGTGCCCGGCCACTGCCGAGCAGGGCGAGCACGAGAACCAAAAGGCACAGCAATGGCCACAGCGCGTAATCGAGAAAGCTCTGCACACTGATAACGTAAATCGCCGTCCACGGACGTTCGTCGGGGCTGGTCAGCTTGAACACCAAGCCGTCCGCGGTCAGATTCGTGCCTTCATTGAGCACTTGATCGGGCTTCAGCGCACCGATCAACACCGTACCGTCGGGCGTGAGCAGGGTGAAGTCGTCGTAAATCGACCACGCCATCAAACGCTCGATGTTGTTGACCTGGGACAGTTTCAGCAGCGCGCCGACCACCGCCCAGGAATTGGCGCCTTCGATGGCCTGCGTCGGTTTGCTCAGATTGATCCGCACGTAGGCCAGCAGAGTCGGGGTAACGTTGTCCTTCTCGGCGAACGCGTAGGGCACCCAGTGAACCTGCGCTGAAGTCTGCGTGCGCCGTTGCATGTTCATCCGGGTCATGAGCTCGACGAAGGTGCTTATCTGCGTCGGCCCTGCACCACGCAAACGGCCGGCGGCGGGCACGGCGATATCGAAATTGTCCGGCCCGTTGAGCAGGATCACCTGCGGTGACTGGTAATGCGAGGCTGCCCAGAAGGCGCTGTAATAAGCTGCCAGATAGCTGCCGAGGGCAAACACCTTGGGGTGTTGGCTGGGGGCGATTCGCTCCGGATCGATCTTTACGCTGAACGGCAGCGAAAACGGCAGCCCACGGCCTTCGTAAATGTTCGGCCCTTCTTCGGGCAAAAGCTTTTGGACAACAGGTGGCGTCACAGCCTCGGAAAGGTACACACCCTTGGCGCTGGCCCTTGAGATAGCGTCGAGAAAGGCTTCCTGCTCGTGAATGTTTTCCATCAGTCGGGCGAAGTGGAACTGCAGGGTATCGCGCTGTTCTTCCACCATGCGCTGCACGCCCAGATAACTGATGCCCAGCAACAACAGGACCAGCGCACCGAGCACCAGCAAGCTCTTGTTCAGGCGTAGCGAACTGCTGGCGAGTCTTTCCAGAAATGCGTTGGGCTGCGGCATTACAGCGCCTGATCAGTCAAAGTGGAAAAGTGTCTGGACACAAAGACCTCGGTAGCAAACAGCGTCGTCAACAGCGTATGGGGTTCACCATGCATTGGCCGGTCCATCATGGGTCAGCAACTGCTGGAACTGCTCCGCAGACACGGCGTGGGAAATCAGGAAACCCTGAACCTGAGTGCAGTCGATCTTACGCAACAGAGCAAGTTCTTGCGCGGTTTCCACGCCTTCGGCGACCACCGTCAGGCCCAGTTGCCGACCCAGGGTGACAATGCTGGTCAGCGCCTGGGCCAGCTCGGCGTTACTGTTACAACCCTTCACCAGGGCGCGGTCGATTTTAAGCTCGGTGAAAGGTGCAGACACCAGATTCATATAAGAACTGTAGCCTTTGCCGAAATCATCCTGAGACAAACCGAAACCCTTGATCCGCAAGCGGCAGGCGCCGGCGTAGAAATTACTGATGTCATCGGGCACCGAACATTCCATCAGCTCGAAACAGATCCGCGCCGGCAGGCCTTCATGTTGCAGCACGAAAGCGAGGATGCGGTCGGGCAGGTCATGGCTGTTAAGCAGGTGCGTGGGCAGATTGATCGACACCGGAATGTCATAGCCCTGCTGGCGCCATACGGTTTGCGCGGCAATCGCCTGTTCCAGCATTCGCCAGAGCAGCCGTTCTTCGAGGTCATAAGCAATCAGCGCCGGTAGAAATGCCCCTGGCAACAGCGTGCCATGTTCGGGATGCATCCAGCGCACCAATGTTTCGGCGGCGACGATGCGCCCATTGTCCAGTGCCTTTTTGGGTTGGAACCAGGCCTGTAATTCACCCTTGTCCAAAGCATGCAGAATACTTTGCCGATCAATGCCGGGCTGCGTCGCGACCGGGCCGGCCTGGCGCAGCGTCTGTAACTGCTCGATCAGACAACGCAGGGCAGCGCTGTTGACCGGTTTGGAAATCAGCCCGATGACTTTGACCTGCAGGTTGCTCGCCACCAGGCTCGCGCCCATCAACATGCGCCGCGAGGCAGCGCTCATGATCGCCAGTGCCGGGCGCGAGGGCTGTGCGGCCAGGCCCTGGATGAACTGCACGCCGTCCATGCCCGGCATCAGCAGATCGGTGAGGACCAGATCGAACTCGCGGTTTTTCAGACGCCGCAAGGCTTCTTCGCCGTCCCGGGCAAACTCCAGATCGAACACGCCCAACTCGTTGAACAGGTTCTGCAAGTACAGGTGCTGGAACGGATGATCTTCGACAATCAGCAGGCTAGAGGACTTCATGGGTGACTCGTTCGTAGGGAGCCAGGACGATCGACAAGGCTCTTAGCGTAAAAGGTTTGACCAGGCAGTGGTTCATGCCGGCCGCCAGGCACAGGGCCTCTTCACCGCGCAGGGCGTTGGCGGTGGCGCCGATGATCGGCGTGGTGCAGCCCAGGTGACGCAAGGCTTTGGCCAATTCATAACCGTTGAGTCGTGGCATGTTGACGTCGCTGAGCACGACATCGAAGGTGTCGTCCTGCCACAGTGACAAGGCCTCTTCGCCATCGCTGGCCAACGCTACCGTGCAGCCCAGCTCTTGCAACTGGTCGCGCAGGATCAACTGGTTGATTGCATTATCTTCGGCCACGAGGATGTGCAGGTGCAGCGGCGCCAGCGCCTGGGTTTCTGCCTGTTGCGGATGCTCAATGGTCTGGCCGCCCTGAGCCTGACGCACGGCTCGGCGGATCGCGGCCAGATCACTCAGATTCGCCACCCAGCCTTTACCCGTGCATTGCGGTTCACAGGCAGCATCGCCGCTGGCCAGTACCCGCGGCCCTGACCATTGCAGTTCGCCGCGCGGCTCCATCGGTGCCGGGTACAGTTCCAGCAACACGCCAGCGTCGGCTGATTCGTGGTTGTCCGGCGCGCCGAGGTGCGGTCGGGCGCCCCAACGGCGCAGCCAGCCAGCGAGGCTTTCGGCCAGTTCGCGTACCGGCGACACCACGTAAACGGTTTCACCCGCCAGATTCGGCGCTGCTGCGGGCAATCCGCTGCCCGCGCGCTGCTCCAGTGGCAAGGTCAGGGAAAAACTACTGCCCAGCCCCGGTTCGCTGACCATGCGTAGCGTGCCGTTCATCAAATTTGTCAGCCGCTGGCAGATCGGCAGGCCCAACCCGGTGCCCGCGACCGCATGGCTATTGCCCTGAGTCTGATAGAACGGATCGAAGATAAATGCCTGATCAGCATGGGCAATGCCGCGCCCGGTGTCCGACACCTGCCATTGCACGCACACGCGCTCGCCTTCACGGGACAGCGCTTTGACCCGCAACACCACGCGTCCGGAGTCGGTGAATTTGACCGCGTTGCTCAACAGATTATTGAGAATCTGCCGCACCCGGCTGACATCGCCCACCAGGGTGTCGGGCAGTTGCGGATCAAAGCATGCGTACAGTTGCAAACCTTTGCTCTGCGCCGCCGCCGCGTATCCCTGCACCACCTCCTGCGCCAGCGCAACGATGGAAAAATCGCTCAGCTCCAGCGCCAGTTGCCCGGCCTCGATTTTCGACACATCAAGCACATCGCAGATCAATTGCAGCAGGGTCGCGGACGAGCCTTCGATCGCGCGCAAATAGCTTTTCTGCTGGTTGTCGAGCCGGGTGCGGGCGAGCAGTTCGAGGGTGCCGAGCACGCCATACAGCGGCGTGCGGATTTCGTGGCTCATGGTCGCGAGAAACAGGGTTTTCGCTTCGTTGGCGGCATCGGCCGACTGGCGCGCCTGCTCCAGCGCCGCTTCGATTTGCCGGCGCGCGCTGATATCGCTGAAGGCGCAAAGCAATACGTCTTCACCTTTGTAGCGGGTCGGTGCGCAGCTCAGGTACAGGTGCCGGCCATCAGCGGTGTCGAAATAGTCGGTCAGGCAGGGCGCATTGTCGTCAAACGCAGCGCGAATCCAGCCGGGGCCCAGTTGCTGGCTGCATGTGCCCAGCCATTGTTGGGCAAGGGTATTTTCCAGTACCACCTGGCCATCGCTGCGGCGCAACACGCAGAGTGCCACGGGTGCGGTCTGGATCACGTCGCGGCTGAACAGCTCGCTTTCCACCAGCGCCTGAATCCGGTGCAGTGTGGGCGTGATGAAGCGATGTTCCAGGCGCCGGGTCAGCAGACACACCAGGTTGATGCTCGCCAGACAGAACACCAGTGCGCCAAGCATCTGCGGCCACAAGGCCCAAAGCACCGCCAGCAAGTCGATGGAGTAGGTGAGTTGCCAGTCCGACGACTTCAGTTGTTTGCGCAACACCAGTTGCTCGGGCAGCCAGCCGTTGCCGACGAATCCGAAGAAATCCTGCTGGCGCAGCAGTGGCAGATCCTGCCCCGGCGGCGGCTTGTGGCTGTTGCTGAAGAGCGGCATCCCTTGCGAGTTGAACATGGTGAACTCGCCGGCGCTATGGTCACTCAAGGCGTTGGAGACTTCCCGGTCGTCCATTTCCAGACCGAGCCAGCCGGAATCGAGGTCGCGATCATCCAGGCGAATGAAGATGTACAGCTGCGAGTGCCCTTGCAAGTTGTGGGTCAGCCAGATTTCTTTGAGGGCGCTGGTGTTGTCGCGTTTGAAGGTTTCCAGGCGATCAAGCATCGCACGCGGAAAATCGCCAGCCATGGGCGTCGTGTTGTACAGGCGCCACACCTGCGCCTCGGTGCCGCTGCTGACGTAGAGCAGATTCAATTTGCGCGCTTGCAGATAGTCACGCATGCGCTGGGTCAGCCAGATGCTCCATTGCTTGCCGGGGGTTTGTCCCAGCAGCAGCCGGATTTCTTCCTCGGACAGCGGCGCGCTCAAAGCGGTCTGGCGAGTCGCCGACAAACTCAGGCTTTCCAGCAGCGCCTCGCGGGTGGTGAAAAAGGTGTGCGCCTCGGCGATGGCGCTGCTCATGTAACTGCGCCGCTGAGAAATTTCGTTGTTGAAGGTGAACAGCAGAAAGCTGTACACGCCGCCGAGGATGCCCACCAGCAGCACCCACGCAAAAATGCGCAACAAACGTCGCGCAGCGTGGGGTGTGGACAGGACCGGGCTGATCTGGTGGAGGTAGTTCTTCAATCGCATCCCGGCACAGTAGGAGCGGCCGGGCATGATGAAAATCAGACGATTCTTAAAGAGGGCTGCGCGAACAATTGGCTATAGCAACCCATCAATGGATTCAAAGGTAACTCATGACAAATGCAATCGTTGCGTTGGCTGTTCCGGCGCGCATGCCCTTGTCAAACCCACCATTGCCACCTGTTTCAGCGACGCGAAAGTAACGAGCGCTCAGGGGGATCTTCAAGTTGCCTCCCGCAGGGGAATAGTCCGCGAACACATAGCTTTGATGTAAAACCAAGGGGTTTCCATTGCTATCGAGTACTTGCAACGCCACGCCCTGAGCAGTCGAATCTGCACTCAGCTTTACGATGCCCCTCGTGGAGTTTTGCGAAGGAGAAGTCAGGGTAGGCTTGAGCGTATAAGTTACTTTGTTTATGCCTGGCGGACAGTTATTAAGGCTGATGTCAAATTTGACCGGCTCAGAATATGCGCCGTTTTGGGCAAAGCTACTCATGTCATGCGCGCCCATGTCTACTTTGATGTCAGGCGTTTCACAGGATTGAGGCACAATCGTTGTGCCATTGGTCGCCATTGCGAGTGGTGACACTCCATCTGCATGGAAAATCCCAAGTGTTCCTGCCGGGATTTTCTGTACATCGATTACATCCGCTATTTTGAATAGCCGTAGCACGTGTCTTGTGGTGTCCCATCCGTATCCGCCCGCCTCTCGGCGAATACCCGGATAAATGGGTAGGGTTACATTGTCTTTGTAGGACCATTGCCATGCGAGCCCGGTGTTTCCGATTGCGTAAACAAGGTCACCCGATTTAGACACACCGACGTTGTTCTGAACACCATATGAAAACTCGTTAGTACATTTATACGAGCTGGGCGTAGGTCCCATTGTGAATGGAGGACTTTCATATATTACGGTGCCGTTAGGTGTATCACGAGGAATCGAAAGTGTAGCGGGTACTTGCATAGTGATAGTTGTTTGATGATGACCCGGGTAGAACGAGCAATTAGCCGCGCCCGCGTAGCAGGGCGCAAAAAGTAACGACAGACATAGCGTGTGAATCAATTTCGTTAGCTGGAGCGGGCGCTGGAGTTTGAAACGTTTCATGAAGAGGGCTTTACGTATCGGCCAGTGAGCGGCGTACGTTAGCCAAGGTATTCAAGCCCGCACATCAGGCGATTCTTAGAAAGCAATCATCCCTTGCACCGTGTTGCCGCCTTCGCGAGCAGGCTCGCTCCTACATGTGGAATGGGTTCCCCCTGTAGGATTGAGCCTGCTCGCGATGGCGTTCTTCCATGCAACACAAAAACCCACTCCACTGGTCAACTAATTACAAAGCAACCTAACTATTACGTTGACATTCGCTGCCTAGGCAGTAACATCTCGACATACATTCACTGCCTAGGCAGTTATTAGGTGAGCACATGAAGCATTTCACCCCGGACGAATTCAAACACTGCCATCTCGGCCTGTTGCTCGGCCGTGCCGCGCTGCTCAAGGACCGGATCATCGACACCCACATGGAACCCCACGGCATCACCGCCGCGCAGTTCAAGGTGTTGATCATCATGGCCCAGTTCGGCGTCGACACCCCGGCCGAGCTGTGCCGGCATCTGTCGCTGGACAGCGGTTCGATGACACGCATGCTCGATCGTCTGGAGCAGAAAGGTTTCCTGGCTCGCCAACGCAACGAAGGCGATCGCCGTCAGGTGCAGCTCAAGCTCACCGAGCAGGGCCAGCAACTGGCCGATCGCCTGCCATACATCGGTGCCGATGCGATGAATGAACTGGCCGGCGCCATCTCCCGCGAAGAGCTGAAAACCCTGGAATACATCCTCAAGAAAATCCTGCTGGCAGCCGGTGACCCGATCACTATCCAGCGGTTAGGTGAACACAATGAGCGGTAAAACCTTGCGCAGCAGTCTGACCCTGGTGCTGTCGGCAATGATCCTCGCCGGCTGCGCCAACTACAGCGGCCTCGACACTCAAGGCAAAAGCCTGGATGCGAAAAGCCTCAACGCCAGCCAGTCCCTCAACGGCGTGACTCTGTCGCCGGCCGCATGGCCGAAGAGCGACTGGTGGACCAGCCTTGGCGATCCGCAACTCGACGGTCTGATCCGCGAAGCGCTGCACGACAGCCCTGACATGCAGATCGCCGAAGCCCGCGCGCATCAGGCCAGCGCCGCCGCGTATGCCGCCGATGCCGAACGCTATCCGACCCTCGACGCCAGCGCCGGCATCAGCCGTTCGCGGCTGGCCAAGGATCAGGACCCGCGAGGGCAGGGCGACGCCTACGCCACCGTGCGTAACGTCAGCGCCGGTTTCAATTACAACTTCGATCTCTGGGGCGGCCAGCGTGACGCCTGGGAAGCCGCACTCGGTCAGGCCCGTGCCGCCGAAGTCGACCGCCAGGCTGCGCAGTTGACCCTCGCCGCCGATGTGGCCCGCGCCTACAGCGATCTGGGGCAGGCGCACATCGTTTATGACCTGGCCAACGAAGACCTCAAGCGCACCAGGCAGATGCTCGAGCTGAGCCAGCGCCGCTTGGGTGCCGGGATCGACAGCCAGTACCAGTTTCAGCAAACCCAGAGTCTGGAAGCCAGCTCCGAAGCCAGCCTGATCGACGCGGAAAAACGCCTGAACAGCGCGAAAATCGCCTTGGCCGTGTTGCTCGGTAAAGGTCCGGATCGCGGCGGCGAAATCGCCCGGCCAAAAGTGTTGCAGGCCAGTGCCGTGGCGGTGCCGTCGGTGCTGCCGGCGGAACTGCTTGGCCGTCGCCCGGATCTGGTCGCTGCGCGCTGGCGCGTAGAGGCGGCGAGCAAAGACATCGACTCGGCGAAAACCCGCTTCTATCCGAACTTGAACCTCACGGCTTCGGCCGGTGCGGAATCCTTGTTGGGTGACGCGATGTTCGGGTCGGCCAGTCGTTTCTTCAACATCGCCCCGACCATCTCGGTGCCGATTTTCGATGGCGGGCGTCTGCGCGCCAACCTCGATGCGCGCGACGCTGATTACGATCTGGCGGTGGCGCAGTACAACAAAAGTCTGGTGAAAGCACTGGGCGATGTCAGCGACACGATCAACCAGTTGCGTGACATCGGCCGCCAGATCGGTGCGCAGCAGCACGCCACCGAGATTGCCCAGGATTCTTACAACACCGTCGTCCAGCGTTACGGTTCCGGCATCGGCAACTACCTGGACGTGCTCAGCATCGAGCAGCAATTGCTCCAGGCCCAGCGTCAGCTGGCCACCCTCAATGCCGAGCAGATCGACCTGTCGATTCAACTGATGCAAGCGCTGGGCGGCGGCTTTCAGGGTGAAACCCTGACCGCAGCCAACGCCACCCCAGCCACGTCGCACAACTAATTCAGGTATTTGTCATGGCCACTGCCGAAAACACTCAAGCTCAAGCCAACACCCCCGACACCGGCAATCCGCGCAAGCGCAAAGTCATGCTGTTGGTCTTGGCCGTTATCGTGCTCCTCGCCTGTGCTGGCGTGTGGGCGTATCACGAATTCATCGGGCGCTTCAACGAGAGCACCGACGACGCCTACGTCAACGGCAACGTCGTTGAGATCACGCCGCTGGTGACCGGCACCGTGGTCAGCATCGGCGCCGACGATGGCGACCTGGTCCACGAAGGTCAGGTGCTGATCAACTTCGACCCGAACGACGCTGAAGTCGGCCTGCAAAGTGCCCAGGCGAAACTGGCGCGCACCGTGCGTCAGGTACGTGGCCTCTACAGCAACGTCGACGGCATGAAAGCCCAGGTCAACGCGCAACAGGCCGAAGTGCAGAAGGCCCAGGACAACTACAACCGCCGGAAAAACCTCGCTGCTGGCGGGGCGATTTCCCAGGAAGAACTGTCCCACGCTCGCGACGACCTGACCTCGGCGCAAAACGCCCTGGCCAACGCCAAGCAGCAACTGAAAACCACCAGCGCACTGGTCGATGACACCGTGGTTTCGTCGCACCCGGACGTGATGTCCGCCGCTGCCGATCTGCGTCAGGCCTACCTGACCAACGCCCGTAGCACCCTGATTGCGCCGGTCACCGGTTACGTCGCCAAACGCACCGTGCAACTCGGTCAGCGTGTACAGCCGGGCACTGCGCTGATGGCGGTGATTCCGCTGGATCAATTGTGGATCGACGCCAACTTCAAGGAAACCCAGCTGCGTGACATGCGCATCGGCCAGCCGGTGGACATCGAGTCCGACATCTACGGCAGCGACGTGAAATACAGCGGCACCGTCGACAGCCTCGGCGCCGGCACCGGCAGCGCGTTCGCCCTGTTGCCGGCGCAGAACGCCACCGGTAACTGGATCAAGATCGTGCAGCGCGTGCCGGTGCGGATTCACATCAATGCCGAAGAGCTGGCCAAGCACCCGCTGCGGGTCGGTCTGTCGACCAACGTTGAAGTGAATCTGCACGACCAGAGCGGCCCGGTGCTGGCCCAGCAACCGCCGCAAAAGGCCTCGTTCAGCACCAACGTCTACGACCGCCAACTGGCTGAAGCCGACGCGATGATTGCGCAGCTGATCCACGACAACAGCGCAGCGGTGAGCAAGACCGCGCAACGCTGACCTGCACTGACCTTGTAGGAGTGAGCCTGCTCGCGATAGCGGTGTATCAGTCGAGAAAATTGGGTCTGACACACCGCTATCGCGAGCAGGCTCACTCCTACAGGGCTGCGGCGACCATCAGGTTTCATAGGATTCACAATGAGCAATAACGCCTCTTTCACGCCGCCCAGCCTGTTGCTCAGCACCATCGGCCTGTCGCTGGCGACGTTCATGCAAGTGCTCGACACCACCATCGCCAACGTGGCGCTGCCGACCATTTCCGGCAACCTCGGGGTGAGTTCGGAGCAGGGCACCTGGGTGATCACCTCGTTTGCCGTGAGTAACGCCATCGCGCTGCCGCTGACCGGTTGGCTCAGCCGGCGTTTCGGCGAGGTGAAGCTGTTTCTCTGGGCCACCATCCTGTTTGTGCTGGCCTCGTTTCTCTGCGGTATCTCCACCTCGATGCCGGAACTGATCGGCTTCCGTGTGCTGCAAGGCCTGGTGGCCGGGCCGCTGTACCCGATGACGCAGACGCTGTTGATTGCCGTGTACCCCCCCGCGAGGCGCGGCATGGCCCTGGCGTTGCTGGCGATGGTCACGGTGGTCGCGCCAATTGCAGGTCCCATTCTCGGTGGCTGGATTACCGACAGCTACAGCTGGCCGTGGATCTTCTTCATCAACGTACCGATCGGCATCTTTGCGGTGATGGTGGTGCGCTCGCAACTGGCCAAGCGCCCGGTGGAGACCAGTCGCCAGCCGATGGACTACGTCGGGCTGATCACGCTGATCATCGGCGTCGGCGCGTTGCAGGTGATCCTCGACAAGGGCAATGACCTGGACTGGTTCGAGTCGAACTTCATCATCATCGGTGCTGCGATTTCGGTGATCGCCCTGGCAGTGTTCGTCATCTGGGAAATGACCGATCAGCATCCGGTGGTGAATCTGCGCCTGTTCGCCCATCGCAACTTCCGCATCGGCACACTGGTGCTGGTGCTGGGTTACGCCGGGTTCTTCGGCATCAACCTGATTCTGCCGCAGTGGCTGCAAACCCAGATGGGTTACACCGCGACCTGGGCCGGTCTGGCGGTGGCGCCGATCGGGATTCTGCCGGTGTTGCTGTCGCCGTTTGTCGGCAAGTACGCGAACAAATTCGACCTGCGCCTGTTGGCCGGTCTGGCGTTCCTCGCGATTGGCCTGAGCTGCTTCATGCGCGCCGAGTTCACCAACGAGGTGGACTTCCAGCACATCGCCCTGGTGCAGCTGTTCATGGGGATTGGCGTGGCGCTGTTCTTCATGCCGACCCTGAGCATCCTCATGTCCGACCTGCCACCGAGCCAGATCGCCGACGGCGCAGGCCTGGCGACCTTCCTGCGCACCTTGGGCGGCAGCTTTGCCGCATCGCTGACCACGTGGATCTGGATCCGCCGCGCCGATCAGCATCATGCATACATGAGCGAAAGCATCAGCGCCTATGAGCCGGCGACCCGCGAGACCTTGAATCATTTGGGCGGCGCGAGCCAATCGGCGTACGCGCAGATGGATCAGATCCTCACCAGCCAGGCGTACATGCTCTCCACCGTGGATTACTTCACGTTGTTGGGCTGGGGCTTCATGGGGCTGATTCTGATTGTGTGGCTGGCGAAGCCACCGTTTGCGGCGAAGGCCGGCCCGGCAGCCAGCGGTCACTAGGCAAAACGCGGTCAAAAATGTGGGAGCGGGCTTGCTCGCGAAAGCGGTGTATCAGACAAATCAATGCTGAATGACACTCCGTATTCGCGAGCAAGCCCGCTCCCACATTGGGTTTTGTGTTGTGTCAGTTGGCAGGTGCTGCCAGTTGTGGCGGCGGAGCAAAGTCGAACGGCGCCAGGGCAAACCCGTTCTCATCCACCTGCAACGCCCAACCCTGACGATCCCAGTCCCCCAGCACAATCCGCTTCGCCGCTTGCTCACCGAGCTGCAGCTTGTGGATCGCCGGGCGATGGGTATGGCCATGAATCAGGGTTTTCACCGCGTATTGCTGCATGATCCGCGGAATCTCTTCCGGTGTGACATCGACGATGTCATTAGCCTTCATCCGCGTCTGCGCGCGGCTTTCGCTGCGCAGCTTGCGCGCCAGTTTGTGGCGGGTGCTCAGCGGCAGGTGGCGCAGGATAAACAGCGTGATCGGGTTGCGCAGGTAGCGCCGCAGCTTCATGTAGCCAACGTCGCGGGTGCACAGGCTGTCGCCGTGCATCAGCAGCACCGGCTCGCCGTAAAACTGCACGACACTCGGGTCCTTCAACAGCGTGCAGCCAGCCTCTTTGCAGAAGGCCTTGCCGAGCAGGAAGTCGCGATTGCCGTGCATCAGAAAGATCGCCGTGCCGCTGTCGCTCAATTGGCGCAGGGCCTGGCAGATGGAACGCTGGAAGGGCGTCATGGCGTCGTCGCCAATCCACGCCTCGAAAAAATCGCCGAGAATGTACAACGCACTCGCCGAGCGGGCGCGTCCGGCGAGCAAATCCAGAAACGCCCGGGTGATGTCCGGGCGCTCCTCTTCCAGATGCAAGTCTGAAATCAGCAATATCACGCTTCGATGATCTCGGCTTTCTCGATGATCACGTCGTCTTTCGGCACGTCCTGGTGACCGGCCTTGGAAGTGGTGGCAACGCCTTCGATCTTGTCGACCACGTCGGTACCGGCAACCACTTTACCGAACACGGCATAACCCCAGCCCTGAGCGGTCTTGGCGGTGTGGTTGAGGAAGCTGTTGTTGGTGGCGTTGATGAAGAACTGCGCCGAGGCCGAATGCGGGTCCATGGTGCGGGCCATGGCAACGGTGTACTTCTCGTTTTTCAGGCCGTTGTCAGCTTCGTTCTGAATGCTTGGGCTCTTGTCTTTCTTTTCCTGCATGCCAGGCTCGAAACCGCCGCCCTGGATCATGAAGCCCTTGATCACACGGTGGAACACCACGTTCTCGTAGTGACCTTTCTTAACGTATTCGATGAAGTTGGCAGCGGTGATCGGCGCTTTTTCCGCGTCCAGTTCGATGACGATGTCGCCGTAGTTGGTGGTCAGTTTGACTTGAGTCATGATCGCTACTCTTTATAAGGAATTCGTGGTTTTCGGACACTGAGTACCGAAACCGGTTCAGCCTGCATCGGCCAAGGTGCGCAGTTTAGCGTGACAGGCGCGAATTTCGAGGCTGTTTTTCAAATCCCGGTGATTAAATGCGCTCCTTTATAGGCCACGCTCTGTCAGCCCCTTGACAGCATCGGCTATGATAGCGGCTTTGTTTTGTCTGGCCCCCTTTGCGGCCGCGCACATGTAAGTCAAGGATCCTATGAGCAAGCCCACTGTCGACCCTACCTCGAATGCCAAGTCCGGCCCTGCCGTGCCGGTCAATTTCCTGCGGCCGATCATCCAGGCAGACCTGGACTCGGGCAAGCACACCCAGATCGTCACCCGTTTTCCGCCTGAGCCCAACGGCTACCTGCACATCGGCCACGCCAAGTCGATCTGCGTGAACTTCGGCCTGGCCCAGGAGTTCGGCGGCGTCACGCACCTGCGTTTCGACGACACCAATCCGGCCAAGGAAGACCAGGAATACATCGACGCGATCGAATCCGACGTCAAATGGCTGGGCTTCGAGTGGTCCGGCGAAGTGCGCTACGCCTCGCAGTATTTCGACCAGTTGCACGACTGGGCGGTGGAACTGATCAAGGCCGGCAAGGCCTACGTCGACGACCTGACCCCTGAGCAGGCCAAGGAATACCGTGGCAGCCTGACCGAGCCGGGCAAGAACAGTCCGTTCCGCGACCGTTCGGTGGAAGAGAACCTTGACTGGTTTGCACGCATGCGCGCCGGTGAGTTCCCGGACGGCGCCCGCGTGCTGCGCGCGAAGATCGACATGGCCTCGCCGAACATGAACCTGCGCGACCCGATCATGTACCGCATCCGCCACGCCCATCACCATCAGACCGGTGACAAGTGGTGCATCTACCCGAACTACGACTTCACCCACGGTCAGTCGGACGCCATCGAAGGCATCACCCACTCGATCTGCACCCTGGAATTCGAAAGCCATCGTCCGCTGTACGAGTGGTTCCTGGAAAACCTGCCGGTGCCGGCCAACCCGCGCCAGTACGAGTTCAGCCGCCTGAACCTGAACTACACCATCACCAGCAAGCGCAAACTCAAGCAACTGGTCGATGAAAAGCACGTCAATGGCTGGGACGACCCGCGCATGTCGACGCTGTCGGGCTTCCGCCGCCGTGGCTATACGCCGGCGTCGATCCGCAACTTCTGCGACATGATCGGCACCAACCGTTCCGATGGCGTGGTCGATTTCGGCATGCTCGAGTTCAGCATCCGTCAGGATCTGGACGCGAACGCCCCGCGTGCCATGTGCGTGCTGCGTCCGTTGAAAGTCGTGATCACCAACTACCCGGAAGGTCAGGTCGAAAACCTCGAACTGCCGCGTCATCCGCAGAAAGAAGAACTCGGCGTGCGTCAGCTGCCGTTCGCCCGTGAAATCTACATCGACCGCGATGATTTCATGGAAGAACCGCCAAAGGGCTACAAGCGCCTGGAGCCGAACGGCGAAGTGCGTCTGCGTGGCAGTTACGTGATCCGTGCGGACGAAGCGATCAAGGACGCCGACGGCAACATCGTCGAGCTGCGTTGCTCGTACGACCCGGACACCCTCGGCAAGAACCCTGAAGGCCGCAAGGTCAAAGGCGTGATCCACTGGGTGCCGGCGGCTGCCAGCATCGAGTGCGAAGTTCGTCTGTACGATCGCCTGTTCCGCTCTCCGAACCCGGAGAAGGCCGAAGACAGCGCGAGTTTCCTCGACAACATCAACCCTGACTCACTGCAAGTGCTGACCGGTTGTCGTGCTGAGCCATCGCTTGGCAACGCACAGCCGGAAGACCGTTTCCAGTTCGAGCGCGAAGGCTACTTCGTTGCCGACATCAAGGACTCGAAACCAGGTCAGCCGGTATTCAACCGTACCGTGACCCTGCGTGATTCGTGGGGCCAGTGATTTAGCGTCAAGGAAATATAAAGTGCTGACGATCTACAACACGCTCACCAAGAGCAAAGAAGTCTTCAAGCCGCTGGATGGCAACAAGGTGCGCATGTACGTGTGCGGCATGACCGTGTACGACTACTGCCACCTCGGCCACGGCCGCAGCATGGTCGCGTTCGACCTGGTGACCCGCTGGTTGCGTTTCAGCGGTTACGACCTGACCTACGTGCGCAACATCACCGACATCGACGACAAGATCATCAATCGTGCCCGCGAGAACGGTGAGTCGTTCGAAGTGCTGACCGAGCGCATGATCGCCGCGATGCACGAAGACGAAGCGCGCCTGAACATCAAGAAGCCGGACATGGAGCCGCGCGCCACGGATCACATTCCGGGCATGCACGCGATGATCCAGACCCTGATCGACAAGGGCTTCGCTTACGCTCCGGGCAATGGCGACGTGTATTACCGCGTCGCCAAATTCATGGGCTACGGCAAGCTGTCGCGCAAGAAGATCGAAGACCTGCGCATCGGTGCACGCATCGAAGTCGACGAGTCGAAAGAAGATCCGCTGGACTTCGTCCTGTGGAAAGCCGCCAAACCGGGCGAGCCGAGCTGGGAATCGCCGTGGGGCGCCGGGCGTCCGGGCTGGCACATCGAGTGCTCGGTGATGTCCACCTGCTGCCTCGGTGAGACCTTCGATATTCATGGCGGCGGCAGTGACCTCGAATTCCCGCACCACGAAAACGAAATCGCCCAGAGTGAAGCGGCCACCGGCAAGACCTACGCCAACGCGTGGATGCATTGCGGCATGATCCGTATCAATGGCGAGAAGATGTCCAAGTCCTTGAACAACTTCTTCACCATTCGCGACGTGCTCGACAAGTACCACCCGGAAGTCGTGCGTTACCTGCTGGTGTCGAGCCACTACCGCAGCGCGATCAACTACTCGGAAGAAAACCTCAAGGACGCCAAGGGCGCTCTGGAGCGTTTCTACCACGCGTTGAAAGGCCTGCCGAGCGTTGCTCCGGCCGGCGGCGAAGCCTTTGTCGAGCGTTTCACCACGGTGATGAACGACGACTTCGGCACGCCGGAAGCCTGTGCGGTGCTGTTCGAGATGGTGCGTGAGATCAACCGTCTGCGCGAGAGCGATCTCAATGCGGCGGCCGGTCTGGCGGCACGTCTGAAAGAGCTGGCGAGCGTGCTGGGCGTGTTGCAGCTGGAAGCCGATGACTTCCTGCAGGCGGGCGCCGAAGGGCGTGTCGATGCGGCTGAGGTTGATTCGCTGATTGCGGCGCGTCTGGCGGCACGTGCGGGTAAGGATTGGGCTGAGTCCGATCGTATCCGTGACCAGCTGACGGCAATGGGCGTGGTGCTGGAAGACGGCAAGGGTGGGACTACCTGGCGTTTGGCTGACTGAATGCCTGATCCGCTTTAAAAACAAAACCCGCCGTGTGCGGGTTTTTGTTTTTGGGGTGCGCTGTGGTTTTTGTGGTGAAGGGACTGGCGCCTTCGCGAGCAAGCCCGCTCCCACACGGGTCATCGGTTACGCCACCAATCCTGAGTCGGTCGCAAATCCCTGTGGGAGCGGGCTTGCTCGCGAAGAGGCCCACAAGGCCGACGCATCATTCAGCCTGGCGCGAGCGCTTGTAGAGGGTATTGCGGCTCACCCCAAGCCTGCGTGCCAGATGCGAAATATTGCCCCCGGAAGCCTTCAGCTCCCGGTTCAACGCTTCAACATCATTCAGATCCAGCCCCAGCGGCTGCACGCTCTCCACCGGCTCCATCTCCAGATCAACAAAAAAATCATCCGGCAGATGCTCCGGCCGCACCGGTTGCTCCTCGGCCATTGCCAGCGCTACCTGCATCACACTGCTGACCTGACGCAGATTGCCCGGCCACGGGTGCCGCTCGAACAGCTCCAGCACTTCGCGGCTGAGCCCGGCCCATTGCGTCGGTTCGCGATGTTGTTCCCACAGCCGTTTGAACAGCGCCTGCTTGTCGCTGCGCTCGCGAAGTGGCGGCAATTCGAGGGTCAAACCGCCGATGCGGTAGTACAAGTCCTCACGAAACCGCCCCAGTTGCACTTGTTCGCGCAAAGAGCGGTTGGTCGCCGAGATGATCCGCAGATCCACCGGGAACAACTCGCTGCTGCCCACTGGTTGCACGCAGCGCTCCTGCAACACCCGCAGCAGCCGGGCCTGAGTCGGCAACGGCATGTCACCGATTTCGTCGAGGAAGAGGGTGCCTTTGTCGGCTTTGCGGATCAGGCCGATGCTGCCTTTCTGGTTGGCGCCGGTGAACGCGCCTTTTTCATAGCCGAACAGTTCCGACTCCACCAGTTCGGCGGGGATTGCCGCGCAGTTGACGGCGATAAATGCCTGTTTGCTGCGTGAGCTGGCCTGGTGCAGGGCTTTGACGAAGACTTCCTTGCCGACCCCGGTTTCGCCGTGGATCAGCAGCGGAATGTCTTTTTCCAGCAGGCGTTCGGCCTGACGCACGGCTTTCTCGACGCGGCTATCACCGAAGTGCAGGGTGCTGAGGCTGATCGCTCCAGCTGGTTTGTTCGACGTTTCGGTGTTTTTCGGGTCTGCAAACACCCGGGGCTGGATCGCAGCCTGTTTCGGCCGCTTCAGCAAACACTGAAAACGGTTGCGCCCGGAGGTCTGCAGGGCGAACGGCAAGCCGTCCGGCTGATTGATCAGCTCCAGCAGCGACACGTTGAACAGGCTCTCGACACTGACCCGCGACAGGCGCACGCCGAGCAGATTGTCGGCGCGGCGATTGGCCGACAGCACTTGACCGCTCTCATCGAAAATCAGCAAACCGGCCCACTGACTGTCGAGGTTGTTCAACCCGGTGTTGAAGGTCAGTTGAAAGTGCTGGCCGTGGAACAGGTTGAGGATCAGCCGGTTCTCCACGGTCTGACTCATCATCTTGACCATGCCCAGCGTGTGCGAGGGCGGCAGATAGCTGTCGCTGGAGACGTCGAGCACCGCGATCACCTTGCGCTCGGCATCGAAAATCGGCGCGGCGGAACCGGTCATGAAACGGTTGGCTTTCAGAAAGTGTTCATCGTGCTCGATGTGCACCGCCTGTTCGCAGGCCAGCGCGGTACCGATCGCGTTGGTGCCGCTGGAACACTCCATCCAGCTCGCCCCGGCCTGAAACCCCCGCGCCAGACTCGGCTCGATAAAGCGCTGAGTGCCCCACGAGGTCAGCACCTGGCCCTGATGGTCGGCGAGCATGATCAGGCAGTTGGAGTTGCTCAGGATATTTTCGTAATACGGCAGGACTTCCTGATGGGTGGTTTGCACCAGCGCGTGGTGACTGTCGAGCAACTGTGCGATGCCGGCGGCGGGCAGTTGATCGAAGGCCGGGGTGCTTTGGTGGTCAAGGCCGAAGGCGCGGCAACGTTGCCAGGAGGTCTGGACAATCGCGTCGTGGGACAGCGGCGGGGCAGGTGCGGCCATGGTGGTGGGCCTCTGAAGGGCATTTTATTGTTGTTATGGCACTGCTTTCAAAACCAACACAGATCAAAACTGTGGGAGCGGGCTTGCTCGCGAAAGCGGTATATCAGACACATTTACATCGACTGACACACCGCCTTCGCGAGCAAGCCCGCTCCCACATTGGATTTTCATCGTTCACAGAATTTGGGCAAAAAGCGTTCATAGAGTGTTGTTCACTATTGTTCATTGTCAATCGCCCAACTGTTCAAATGTGTTCAGCAATGAACGCCCATTCCCCGCGTTTTCAGCCCTTTTCACGACAAATCAACCACTTGCCATTTCTGGCACGAATGTCGCTCTGCTGCACAGGTCGCTTGACTCCAATAATAAAAAGGCCGAGCCATGTCACTCACCCTGGAGCACGTCAGCCGCACCGTCGAGGGCCAGACCTGGATCGACGATGCCTGCCTGAAATTCGAACCCGGTTCGTTCAACGTTTTGCTCGGCCGTACCCTGTCCGGCAAAACCAGCCTCATGCGTTTAATGGCCGGGCTCGATAAGCCCGACAGCGGCCGCATCCTTATGAACGGCGTCGACGTCACCCAGCGTCCGGTGCGCCTGCGCAACGTGTCGATGGTTTATCAGCAGTTCATCAATTACCCGACCATGACCGTGTTCGAGAACATCGCCTCGCCGCTGCGTCAGGCCGGTGTTTCCAAAGAAATCATCCATAGCAAAGTGCTGGAAACGGCGAAGATGCTGCGCATCGAGAAGTTCCTGCAGCGCTATCCGCTGGAGCTGTCCGGCGGCCAGCAGCAGCGCACGGCGATGGCCAGGGCGCTGGTCAAGGATGCCGAACTGATCCTGTTCGACGAGCCGCTGGTCAACCTCGATTACAAGCTGCGCGAAGAGCTGCGTCAGGAAATGCGCGAGCTGTTCAAGCTGCGTCACACCATTGCGATTTACGCCACCACCGAGCCCAACGAAGCGTTGGCGCTGGGCGGCACCACGACGATTCTGCACGAGGGCCGGGTGATCCAGAGCGGCCCGTCGACCTCGGTTTACCACCAGCCGCAAACCGTGCTGGCGGCGGAGCTGTTTTCCGAACCGCCGATCAACCTGATGCCCGGGCGCATCGCCGGCAACGAAGTCAGCTTCGCCAATTTCGTGCACTTCCCGCTGAACGTCGATCTGCGCCCGGTGGGCGAGGGCGAGTTTCGCTTTGGCGTGCGCCCAAGCCATATCTCGCTGGTGCCGAGCAACGATGACGATCTGGAGCTGGCGGTGACCGTCGAAGTGGCCGAGATCAGCGGTTCGGAAACCTTCCTGCATGTGCGCAACGAGCATTTCCTGCTGGTGCTGCACCTGCCGGGGGTTCACGAATACGACGTCGATGCGCCGATCCGCATCTACATCCCGACTCACAAACTGTTCGTGTTCGATGCGCAGGGCCGTCTGGTGCAGGCACCGGGCCAGCGTGTCGCGAGGGTTGCCTGATGGCCGAAATCCGTTTGCAGCACCTCGCCCACAGCTACAGCAAAACCCCGAGCGGCGCGGAGGATTACGCGATCCGCGAGATGGACCACGTCTGGGAGCAGGGCGGCGCGTATGCCTTGCTCGGCCCTTCGGGTTGCGGCAAGTCGACCTTGCTCAACATCATTTCCGGCCTGCTCAGTCCCTCGCAAGGGCATGTGCTGTTCGATGGCAAAGCGGTGAATGACCTGACCCCGGAGAAGCGCAACATCGCTCAGGTGTTCCAGTTCCCAGTGGTCTACGACACCATGACGGTGTTTGACAACCTTGCCTTCCCCCTGAGAAATCAGGGCATGGCCGAGGCGAAAGTGCACAGCAAGGTGCAGGAAATCGCTGAAGTCCTTGACCTGCAAAACCTGCTGAGCAAAAAGGCGCGCAACCTCACCGCTGACGAAAAACAGAAAGTCTCCATGGGTCGTGGTCTGGTGCGCGACGACGTTTCCGCAATCCTGTTCGACGAGCCGCTAACGGTGATCGACCCGCACCTGAAGTGGAAACTGCGACGCAAGCTCAAGCAGATCCACGAGCAGTTCAACATCACCATGGTCTACGTCACCCACGATCAGCTCGAAGCCTCGACCTTCGCCGACAAAATCGCGGTGATGTATGGCGGGCAGATCGTGCAATTCGGCACGCCCCGTGAGTTGTTCGAGCGGCCGAGCCATACTTTTGTCGGCTACTTCATCGGCAGCCCCGGCATGAACCTGATCGAAGTGCAGCCGCAGCCGGGTGGGGTCGGTTTCGCCTCGACGCACTTGCCGTTGTCTGACGCCTTGCAACGGCATATCGAACATGGTCAGTGGAAAAATCTGAAGGTCGGCATCCGCCCGGAGTTCATTCACGTGTGGGACGAGCCGTTTGATGACGCGATGCAGGCCAGGGTCGTACACGTCGAAGACCTCGGCACCTACAAGATCCTCACCCTTGACCTCGATGGCGCACCGCTGAAAGTGCGTCTGGCCGAAGACAAACCGGTGCCGCAGGGCACGGCGTACATCAGTTTTCCTGCGCAGTGGCTGATGGTTTATGCCGATGAGTTTCTGCTTGAAGCCGATGAAGAGGTGCAGCCATGAACAAGGTGCAGAACAACAAGGCCTGGTGGCTGGTGTTGCCGGTGTTCCTGCTGGTGGCGTTCAGTGCGGTGATCCCGATGATGACCGTGGTCAACTACTCGGTGCAGGACATCTTCGACCAGTCCAGCCGCTACTTTGTCGGCGCCGACTGGTACAAGCAGGTGCTGCTCGATCCGCGCCTGCATGACTCGCTGCTGCGCCAGTTCATCTACTCGGCCTGCGTGCTGTTGATCGAAATCCCGTTGGGCATCGCTGTCGCCTTGACCATGCCGACCAAGGGCCGCTGGTCGTCGGTGGTGCTGATCATTCTGGCGATTCCGTTGCTGATCCCATGGAATGTGGTCGGCACCATCTGGCAGATCTTCGGCCGCGCCGATATTGGACTGCTCGGTTCGAGCCTGAATGCGCTGGGCATCAGTTACAACTACGCGGCCAACACCATGGACGCCTGGGTCACGGTGCTGGTGATGGACGTCTGGCACTGGACTTCGCTGGTGGCACTGCTGTGTTTTTCCGGGCTGCGGGCGATTCCCGACGTGTATTACCAGGCGGCGCGGATCGACCGGGCTTCGGCGTGGGCAGTGTTCCGCCATATTCAGTTGCCGAAGCTGAAAAGCGTGCTGCTGATCGCGGTGATGCTGCGCTTCATGGACAGCTTCATGATCTACACCGAGCCGTTCGTGCTCACTGGCGGCGGGCCAGGCAATGCCACGACTTTCTTGAGCCAGACCTTGACCCAGATGGCCGTCGGTCAATTCGATCTGGGGCCGGCAGCGGCGTTTTCGCTGGTGTACTTCCTGATCATCCTGCTGGTTTCGTGGCTGTTCTACACCGCCATGACCCATTCCGATGCCAATCGCTGAGGGCCCGGCCATGAGCAAGAGAAAGCTTATTCCGTTGCTGGTGTACATCCTGTTTCTGCTGGTGCCGATCTACTGGCTGCTGAACATGTCGTTCAAGAGCAACACCGAAATTCTCGGCGGGTTGACCCTGTTTCCGCAGGATTTCACCTGGCACAACTACAAGGTGATTTTCACCGACCCGAGCTGGTACACCGGTTATCTCAATTCGCTGTATTACGTCAGCCTGAACACGGTGATCTCGCTGAGTGTGGCGCTTCCGGCGGCCTATGCGTTTTCGCGCTATCGCTTTCTCGGCGACAAGCACCTGTTCTTCTGGCTGCTGACCAACCGCATGGCGCCACCGGCGGTGTTTCTGTTGCCGTTCTTTCAGTTGTATTCGTCGATCGGACTGTTCGACACGCACATTGCCGTGGCCTTGGCGCACTGCCTGTTCAACGTGCCGCTGGCGGTGTGGATTCTGGAGGGCTTCATGTCGGGTGTGCCGAAGGAGATCGACGAAACCGCCTACATTGATGGCTACAGTTTTCCCAAGTTCTTCGTGAAGATTTTCATCCCGTTGATCGGTTCCGGCATAGGCGTCACGGCGTTTTTCTGCTTCATGTTTTCCTGGGTCGAACTGCTGCTGGCGCGCACGCTGACTTCGGTGAATGCCAAGCCGATTGCCGCGGTGATGACGCGCACGGTGTCGGCCTCGGGCATCGACTGGGGCGTGCTGGCAGCGGCGGGGGTGTTGACCATCCTCCCGGGCATGCTGGTGATCTGGTTTGTTCGCAACCACGTGGCCAAGGGCTTTGCCCTGGGTCGGGTCTGAGGAACGCATGATGGAATGGATGAGCTGGACCACCCCCACGGCGGGGTTCTTTATCGCCATCGGCCTGCTGCTGGTGGGCATGACCACCTGGGAATTGCGCTCGCCGAGCATCCTGCGGCGAGGTTTTCTGCCGATTGCCACCACCCGTGGCGATCGCTTGTTCATCGGTCTTCTCGGCAGCGCCTACCTGCATCTGCTGGTAATCGGCGTCACCGACTGGAGCATCTGGGTAGCGTCCGCGCTGTCTCTGGTGTGGCTGTTGGCTGTGATGCGCTGGGGCTAGTCGAGTCGCTCGGCAATCGTGCTCCGTAACTCAAACTGGAGGTCTCTATGTTCGACAAAAACAATAAGCTGCGACATAGCATTTCATTGGCAGCCTTGCTGGCACTCAGCGGTTTGAGCGCATCTGCCTGGGCCGATGCCTACGAAGACGCTGCGAAAAAATGGATCGGCAGCGAGTTCAAGCCGTCGACCCTGACGGCGGATCAGCAGCTCGAAGAATTGAAGTGGTTCATCAAGGCCGCCGAGCCGTTTCGCGGCATGGAAATCAAAGTGGTTTCCGAGACCCTGACCACCCACGAATACGAGTCCAAGGTGCTGGCCAAGGCCTTCAGCGAAATCACTGGGATCAAGCTCACCCACGACCTGCTGCAAGAAGGCGACGTGGTGGAAAAAATGCAGACGGTGATGCAGTCGGACAAGAACATTTACGACGGCTGGGTTAACGACTCGGATCTGATCGGTACGCACTTTCGCTACGGCAAAACCGAATCGATCACCGACCTGATGGCCAACGAAGGCAAGAACTTCACCTCGCCGACCCTCGACATCAAGGACTTCATCGGCATCTCGTTCACCACCGCGCCGGACGGCAAGATCTATCAACTGCCCGACCAGCAGTTCGCCAACCTGTACTGGTTCCGCGCCGACTGGTTCGAACGCGCGGATCTGAAAGCCAAGTTCAAGGAAAAGTACGGCTACGAACTCGGCGTGCCGGTGAACTGGTCAGCCTATGAAGACATCGCCAAATTCTTCAGCGAAGACGTCAAGGAAATCGACGGCAAGCGCGTCTACGGGCACATGGACTACGGCAAGAAAGACCCGTCGCTGGGCTGGCGCTTCACCGATGCCTGGTTCTCCATGGCCGGTGGCGGCGACAAGGGCCTGCCCAACGGCTTGCCGGTGGACGAGTGGGGGATTCGCGTCGAGGACTGTCATCCGGTCGGTTCCAGCGTGACCCGTGGCGGCGACACCAACGGCCCGGCGGCGGTGTTCGCCACCACTAAGTATGTCGACTGGCTGAAGAAGTACGCGCCACCGGAAGCGGCGGGCATGACTTTCTCCGAGTCCGGCCCGGTGCCGTCGCAGGGCAACATCGCTCAGCAGATCTTCTGGTACACCGCGTTCACCGCCGACATGACCAAACCGGGCCTGCCGGTGGTCAATGCCGACGGCACGCCGAAATGGCGCATGGCGCCATCGCCGCGTGGGCCGTATTGGGAAGAGGGCATGAAGCTCGGGTATCAGGACGTGGGTTCGTGGACGTTCATGAAATCCACGCCTGAGAAACAGAAGCTGGCGGCGTGGCTGTACGCGCAGTTCGTCACCTCGAAAACCGTGTCGCTGAAGAAAACCATCGTCGGCCTGACGCCGATTCGCGAGTCGGACATCAACTCGCAGGCGATGACCGATCTGGCGCCGAAGCTCGGTGGCCTGGTCGAGTTCTACCGCAGCCCGGCCCGCGTGCAATGGACCCCGACCGGAACCAACGTGCCGGACTATCCGCGTCTGGCGCAATTGTGGTGGAGCCACATCGCCGAAGCGGCCAGCGGCGAGAAGACTCCGCAACAGGCGCTGGATGGGTTGGCCAAGGATCAGGACGCAATCATGACCCGCCTCGAACGCTCCAAGGCGCAAGCCACTTGCGCACCGAAAATGAACCCGGAACGCGACGCGCAATACTGGTTCGATCAACCGGGCGCACCAAAACCGAAACTGGCCAACGAGAAGCCGAAGGGCGAGACCGTGAGCTACAACGAACTGCTGAAATCGTGGGCGGATGCGCGTAAGTGATAGGGGAACTGTGAAAGGCAAACGGCACCGGAAGGTGCCGTTTTTTTTGCTGCCTGATCTACCGTAATCGCTTGCAGGCAAGCTCCCACAGGTTTCTGCGTCGCTCACACATTCCGAGTGCACCTGAAACCACTGTGGGAGCTTGCCTGCAAGCGATTGCTTTCTGACATTCAACATGGATATCGCTTGATCCGACGCTTTCGCGAGCAAGCTCGCTCCCACAGGTTTTGGCTGTGTTAACACACTCTGTGGATGACTACTGCCCCTGTGGGAGCGAGCTTGCTCGCGAAGGCTGAGTATCAGATTACTGTGGGAGCTTGCCTGCAAGCGATGGGGCCGTGGATGTCGCCGCAGGAAAGCCGAGGCGAAACACGGTCATGACGCCGGGCAAGCTCTTCACCTCCGCCACGCCCTGATGCAGGCTCATGATCGAGCGCACGATTGCCAGTCCCAGCCCGGTGCTGCCCTGTGAACGCGAGCGGGCGCTGTCGACGCGGTAGAAGCGGTCGAACAGGTGGGGCAGGTGTTGCGCCTCGATGCCGGCGCCGGGATTGCTCACCAGCAGTGACGCTTGCGTTGCACCTTGCTCGATCAGCAAGGTGATGGTTTTGCCATTCGGGCAATGGCGCAGCGCGTTGGACAGCAGATTGGAAATCGCCCGCTGGATCATCAGCCGATCGCCCAACACCGATGCGCTGCCAACAACATTCAAATGAATCTGCTTGTCCTGCGCCGCCAGCGAAAACATCTCCGCGACCTTCGCCGCTTCCTCCTCCAGCGCCACCGCTTCAAACGGCGCCAGTGCCGACGGATGACTGACCTGCGCCAAAAACAGCATGTCGGAAACAATCCGCGCCACGCGCTCCAGCTCCTCGGTGCACGACACCAGAACGTCCTGGTATTCCTCGCTCGTGCGCTCGCGCGACAGCGTCACCTGGGCCTTGCCCATCAGATTGTTGATCGGCGTGCGCAGTTCATGCGCCAGGTCATCGGAGAACTGTGACAACTGCTGCACCCCGGCATCGAGGCGATGCAGCATGAAGTTGATGCCCTGCGCCAGTTCGCTCAACTCCTGCGGCATGTTCACCACCGACAGCCGATGATCCAGGTCCTGCGTCGAGACCATCGCCGCCACTTTGCGAAACTCGCGCAGCGGCGCCAATCCACGCTGCACCGCGCCCCACGCCGTCAGGCCGATGAACACCAGCAACAGCGGCAGGGCAATCAGCGTCGAGCGCAGATAGGCGCTGAGCAAAGCCTGATCATGCGCGTTGTCCATCGACAGCAGCACCGGCACGCTGCTGCCATCCTTGAGGCGAATCAGCTTCGACGCGGTGAGGAACTTCGCGCCTTCGGCATCGCTGCTGTCGCTGTAGGTCAGTTGATCGGTGGTCCCGCGAACAGCTCTGAGTTCCACCCGTGGATCGGTCAGACCCGTGCCGGATTTGAGCAGCGGCGAACGCAGATTCGAGCGCTCGTAAATCGTCAGCGTCAGGTTGTCATGGCCCATGACCTGATCGAGCAGAATGTGCGGCTTGCCACTGACTTCGTTGGCATCGACGTACAGCGACAGGCTGTGCTCGACCTGCGCCATCTTCTTTTGCAGGCTGTCGCGGGACAGCGCATTCAGCTCATGGGTCAGGGCGAAATAGGCGAGGATCGCCAGGAACACCACCAACAGCGCGCCGAGAATACTCACCGTCAAACCAAGGCGCATCGACAGGCTGGCCGGCTTCATTCCCGCGCCTCCAGCACGTAGCCGACACCGCGCAGGGTGTGGATCAGCTTGTTGTCGAACGGGTCATCGATCTTCGCCCGCAAGCGCCTGATCGAGACTTCGACCACGTTGGTGTCGCAGTCGAAATTCATGTCCCACACCAGCGAGATGATTTGCGTACGGGTCAGCACCTCGCCGGACTGGCGCATCAGCAGGTGCAGCAGGGCGAATTCCTTGGTGGTCAGGTCAATACGCTGCTCGCCGCGAAATGCGCGATGACGCCCGGGATCGAGTTCCAGATCGGCGACTTTCAGCACCTGCGGCAGCGGGATGTTTTCACTGCGGCGCATCAGGGTGCGCACCCGCGCCAGCAGTTCGGGAAACTCGAAAGGCTTGACCAGATAGTCGTCGGCGCCCAGATCCAGACCGCGAATCTTGTCCGCCAGGCGCCCGCGCGCGGTGAGCATCATTACCCGCGTCGAGTGGGTGCGGCGCAGTTGCTCCAGCACGCCCCAGCCGTCCAGTTCCGGCAAGTTCACGTCGAGAATAATCAGGTCATACGCCTGCTGTTGCGCCAGATGCAAGCCATCGGCGCCAGTGGCGGCGTGGTCAACGATATAACCACTTTCGGTCAAACCCTGATGCAAGTATTCGGCAGCTTTAAGCTCGTCCTCGACGACAAGGATTCGCATGATCTATCACCACTTTTATTTAAGGGATATTTAATTAAGGCAACCCCTCACCCTAACCCTCTCCCCGAGGGAGAGGGGACTGAATGCGGGATATTTCAGAACTACGCCAACGTGAAAAAACTTTACTGAATCCATAATCGACTTGATGTAACAGGTCGATAAAAAACGCGAGACACTTCGGTCGGCCCCCTCTCCCCCCGGGAGAGGGCTGGGGTGAGGGGATGTCCGCAACGATAAAGGTTGTAGCGGCTACAGGGTCAACAACTCAATGCTTTAATCCGGGGCTGTGCGACAGTCCGCCGCAGCGCGGACCACGTGACTCTCGTAAGTTTGATTCCGACAAGTACTGTTCAGCAGATAACTACCGAGTATTTGTTTCCATGTATTGCGGCAAAGCCGTTTGCACTTCGCATCGTAGAACAAAACAACTTTGCTGAACCGTGGATAACGGATTTGTAATGTTCCAGTCACCTTGTCGATAAGTTCAAAACCCTAACGTGGCGGCATCGAAAAATCCTGAATCAAAGGAAGTCCTCCATTGCCCGGTTTAATTGAACTGACGGCGCGATCACGCCTGAAAAAAGCTGCCAGCGGCCTCTTGTTGCTGGTTGGCAGCAGCTTGGCCAGCGCATCGACCCTGACACTGGATCAGGCGCTGCAAAGTGCCTTCGCCGGCAACCCCGATCTCGCCGCCGCGCAGTGGGAAATCGGCATTGCCGAGGGCGATCGGCAACAGGCCGGGCTGATCCCTAATCCCGAGGTGTCGTGGGAGGCCGAAGACACCCGGCGCGACTCGCGCACCACTACGGTGATGCTCAGCCAGCCGATTGAACTGGGCGGCAAACGCGGTGCGCGCATTGATGTCGCCAGCCGTGCGCAGGACGCCGCCGGCGTCGAACTGGAGCGCAAGCGCAATGCCTTGCGCGCCGATGTGATTCAGGCGTTCAACAGCGCGCAAACCGCGCAGCAACGCTTGCAGCTGTCGCGTCAGTCACTGCAACTGGCCGAGCACGGTTTGCGCGTCGCTCAGGGGCGGATCGAGGCCGGTAAATCGTCGCCGGTCGAAGGCACCCGGGCACAGGTGCAGCTCTCGGAAGTGCGCCTGGAGGTGAGCCGCGCCGAGCGCGATCAGGCCAACGCCTATCAGCAACTGGCGCAAGTCATGGGCGCACCGTTGCCGACCTCGACCAACGTCCAGGCCGCCACGCAAAACCTCGCCACGCTGCCGCCGCCGGGCCGTTTGCTCGAGCGTCTGAACCAGACCGCCGAGCTGCGTCTGGCGAAACTGCAGATCGATCAGCGCGAAGCCTCGTTGGGCCTGGAAAAGTCCCAGCGCATTCCTGATCTGACCGTGAGCATCGGCAGCCAGTACAGCGAAACCGAGCGCGAACGGGTCAACGTGGTCGGGCTGTCGATGCCGATTCCGCTGTTCAACCGCAATCAGGGCAACGTGCTCGCCGCCGCACGGCGCAGCGATCAGGCGCGGGATCTGCGCAACGCCACCGAGCTGCGTTTGCGCACTGAAGTCCAGACCAGCCTTGAGCAATGGCAGACCGCCAATGGCGAAGTCAACGCGTTCAACCAGACCATCCTGCCTGCCGCACAAAGCGCAGTGGACAGCGCCACCCGTGGTTTCGAAATGGGCAAGTTCGGTTTCCTCGACGTACTCGACGCCCAGCGCACCCTGATTGCCGCGCGCAGCCAATACATCCAGGCCGTCAGCGAGGCGACCGACGCCCGCGTGCGCCTCGAACGGATCTACGGCGACCTCAGCGTCAGCCCTTGAATTTCACTTTTCAGACAACTGCGCGATGGCACGGCGCAGAGGAGTTTCCATGGATAAAAAACTGATGGTGGTCGCGGTGGCGACCTTGGTGTTGGGCATTGGTATCGGTTCGATGTGGCCGGCCAATTCAAATATCGACGCGCATGCCGATGAGGCTGCTGAACACGCCGATCACGATGAAGAAGGTGCAGCGGCTGACCATGCCGAAGAGGGCCACATCGAATTGAGCTCCGAGCAGATCGCGGCGGCGGGCATTCAACTGGTCGAGGCGCGGGCGCAGAGCATCAGTCTCGGCCTGTCGTTCCCCGGAGAAGTGCGTTTCGATGAGGACCGCACGGCGCACGTCGTGCCGCGCGTGCCGGGGGTGGTCGAGTCGGTGGCGGTCAACCTCGGGCAAACCGTGAAGAAGGGCCAGTTGCTGGCGGTGATCGCCAGTCAGCAGATCTCCGATCAGCGCAGCGAACAGGCCGCCGCGCAACGTCGCTTGGCGTTGGCGCGTACTAC
This sequence comes from Pseudomonas sp. JQ36, assembly GCF_053851495.1. Taxonomy (NCBI): domain Bacteria; kingdom Pseudomonadati; phylum Pseudomonadota; class Gammaproteobacteria; order Pseudomonadales; family Pseudomonadaceae; genus Pseudomonas; species Pseudomonas sp. JQ36. The sequence goes on from NZ_CM132642.1 coordinate 1,066,759, forward strand.
CTACGAGCGCGAGAAAAAGCTCTGGCAGGACAGGATCTCCGCCGAGCAGGATTTCCTCCAGGCAAAGCAGGCGTTGGAAGAGGCGGAAATCGCCATGAACAACGCCCGGCAAAAAATCAGCGTGCTCAGCGGCAGCGTGGTCGCCACCGGCGGCAATCGCTACGAACTGCGTGCGCCGTTCGACGGCGTGGTGGTGGAAAAACACCTGACGCCGGGCGAGGTGGTCGATGAAACCACCGCCGCGTTCACCCTTTCGGACTTGTCCCGGGTGTGGGTGACCTTCGGCGTTTCACCCAAGGATCTGACCCAGGTGCAGGTGGGCAGACCGGTCACCGTGAGCGCGCCAGAACTGAAAGCCGAAGTGAGCGGCAGCGTGGCTTACGTCGGCAGTCTGCTCGGCGAACAGACCCGCACCGCGACCGTGCGCGTGACCCTGGAAAACCCGCAGGGCTCATGGCGTCCGGGGCTGTTCGTCACCGCACTGGTCGCCACCGAGAGCCGCCAGGCCAAAGTCGCCGTGCCGGAAACCGCGATCCAGACCGTCGAGGACAAACCCACGGTGTTCGTGCGTACCGACGACGGCTTCAAGGCGCGGGCGGTAGAACTGGGCAGCCGTGCCGCCGGCCACGTCGAAGTCACCCAAGGCCTGGAACCGGGCGTGCAAGTCGCCAGCGCCGGCAGCTTCGTCCTCAAGTCGGAGCTGGGCAAAGCCTCAGCCGAGCACAGTCATTAATTCTGGAAGGTCACCATGTTCGAACGCCTGATCCAGTTTGCCATCGAGCAGCGCATCATCGTGCTGCTCGCCGTTCTGCTCATGGCCGGCCTCGGCATCGCCAGTTATCAGAAACTGCCGATCGACGCCGTGCCCGACATCACCAACGTCCAGGTGCAGATCAACACCGGCGCCGCCGGGTTCTCACCGCTGGAAACCGAGCAGCGCATCACTTTCCCGATTGAAACCGCGATGGCCGGTTTGCCGGCGCTGGAGCAGACCCGGTCGCTGTCGCGTTCGGGGCTGTCGCAAGTGACGGTGATCTTCAAGGACGGCACCGACCTGTTTTTCGCTCGCCAACTGGTCAACGAGCGTCTGCAGATTGCCAAGGAGCAATTGCCCGAAGGCGCGGAAGCCGTGATGGGGCCGATCTCCACCGGCCTCGGTGAAATCTTTTTGTGGACGGTCGAGGCGAAGGAGGGCGCGTTGAAAGACGATGGCACAACCTACACGCCGACCGATCTGCGGGTGATTCAGGACTGGATCATCAAGCCGCAATTGCGCAACGTACCGGGTGTTGCCGAGATCAACACCATCGGTGGGTTTGCCAAGGAATACCAGATCGCGCCGGACCCGAAACGCCTCGCCGCGTACAAGCTCACGCTTACCGATCTGATCACCGCGCTAGAGCGCAACAACGCCAACGTCGGCGCCGGCTACATCGAGCGCAGCGGCGAGCAATTGCTGATCCGCGCGCCGGGGCAAGTGGCGAGTACCGAGGACATCGCCAACATCGTCATGGCCAATGTCGACGGCACGCCGATCCGGGTGAAGAACGTCGCCACCGTGGAAATCGGCCGTGAATTGCGCACCGGTGCGGCTACCGAAAACGGTCGTGAAGTGGTGCTTGGCACGGTATTCATGTTGATCGGCGAGAACAGCCGCACCGTGTCGCAAACCGTCGCGAGCAAGCTTGAACAGATCAACAAATCCCTGCCGCAAGGCGTGATCGCCGTGCCGGTGTACGACCGCACGCACCTGGTCGACAAAGCCATCGCCACGGTGAAAAAAAACCTGATCGAAGGCGCGATTCTGGTGATCGCGATTCTGTTCCTGTTCCTCGGGAACATCCGCGCCGCGCTGATCACGGCGATGGTGATTCCGCTGTCGATGCTGTTCACCTTCACCGGCATGTTCAGCAACAAGGTCAGCGCCAACCTGATGAGCCTCGGCGCGCTGGACTTCGGCATCATCGTCGACGGCGCGGTGGTGATCGTCGAAAACACCCTGCGCCGCCTGGCTCACGCGCAGCAGCATCACGGGCGTTTGTTGACCCGTGCCGAGCGTTTCAAGGAAGTCTTCGCCGCGGCGAAGGAGGCGCGGCGCCCGCTGATTTTCGGCCAGTTGATCATCATGGTCGTGTACCTGCCGATCTTCGCCCTGAGCGGCGTTGAAGGGAAAATGTTCCACCCGATGGCGTTCACCGTGGTCATCGCGCTGCTCGGTGCGATGCTGTTGTCGGTGACCTTTGTGCCGGCAGCGATTGCGCTGTTCGTCACCGGCAAGGTCAAGGAAGAAGAGGGCGTGGTGATGCGTGGCGCGCGTCGTGTTTATGCGCCGGCGCTGGCCTGGGTCATGGCGCATCGCGCGGTGGCCGTGGGCGCGGCGTTGGCGGTGATCGTGCTCAGCGGCGTGCTCACCAGTCGCATGGGCAGCGAGTTTGTGCCGAGCCTCAGTGAAGGCGATTTTGCCCTGCAAGCGTTGCGCGTACCGGGCACCAGCCTGACGCAATCGGTGGACATGCAGCAGCGGCTGGAGACGCTGATCCTGGCCAAAGTGCCGGAGGTTGAACGGGTGTTTGCCCGCACCGGTACGGCCGAAATTGCTTCTGATCCGATGCCGCCGAACATCTCCGACAGCTACGTGATGCTCAAACCGAAGGATCAATGGCCAGACCCGAACAAGTCCCGCGAAACCCTGATGGCCGAGCTGCAAGCCGCTGCCGCGACGCTGCCGGGCAGCAACTATGAACTGTCGCAGCCGATCCAGTTGCGCTTCAACGAACTGATCTCCGGCGTGCGCAGCGACGTCGCGGTGAAGGTGTTCGGCGATGACATGGACGTGCTCAACGCCACGGCGGCGAAGATCGCGGCGGTGATGCAAAAGGTCAACGGTGCCGCTGAAGTGAAGGTCGAGCAGACGACCGGGTTGCCGGTGTTGACCATCAATATCGACCGCGACAAGGCGGCGCGCTACGGGCTCAACGTCGGTGATGTGCAGGACACCATCGCCGTCGCAGTGGGCGGGCGTCAGGCCGGGACGTTATATGAGGGTGATCGGCGTTTCGACATGGTGGTGCGTTTGTCCGACGCCATGCGCAAGGACATCGACGGCTTGTCGGCGTTGCTGATTCCGGTGCCGGCGTTGAGCGGTGCGGCGAATCAGATCGGTTTTATCGCGCTCAAGGACGTCGCCAGCCTCGATCTGGTGCTCGGGCCGAACCAGGTCAGCCGCGAAAACGGCAAGCGCCTGGTGATCGTCAGCGCCAACGTGCGCGGGCGCGATATCGGCTCGTTCGTCAGTGAGGCCGGTGCGCTTATCGAACGCGAGGTGCAGGTGCCGGCCGGTTACTGGACCAGTTGGGGCGGACAGTTCGAGCAACTGCAATCGGCGGCCAAGCGCTTGCAGATTGTGGTGCCGGTGGCGTTGCTGCTGGTGTTCGGCTTGTTGTTCATGATGTTCAACAATCTGAAGGACGGTTTGCTGGTGTTTACCGGGATTCCGTTTGCGTTGACCGGCGGGGTGATGGCGCTGTGGCTGCGGGATATTCCGCTGTCGATTTCCGCAGGCGTGGGGTTTATCGCGCTGTCCGGGGTGGCGGTGTTGAACGGGTTGGTGATGATCGCGTTCATTCGCAATTTGCGTGAGGAGGGACGGTCGCTGGCGGAGGCGATCAACGTCGGCGCGTTGACGCGGTTGCGGCCGGTGTTGATGACGGCGTTGGTGGCGTCGCTGGGGTTTATTCCGATGGCGCTGGCAACCGGCACCGGTGCCGAAGTGCAGCGGCCACTGGCAACCGTGGTGATCGGCGGAATTCTGTCCTCGACGATCCTCACGCTTCTGATATTGCCCGCGCTGTACCAGATCGCCCATCGCCGGGATGAGGACACCGTCCCGTCTGAATAGGTGATCCCTTGTGGGAGCGGGCTTGCTCGCGAAGAGGCCGTGTCAGTCGACATCAATGTTGGATGACACACCGCTTTCGCGAGCAAGCCCGCTCCCACATGGGTTCCGTGCACTGATCCGGCAGATAACGGATATGTAATTCCCCCGCCACCGTCACGAAAGGTGCGCCTTGTTACCTTGATCCCGTCAGCTACTTAAACGAGGAATCAAACATGAAATTCGTCCAACTGAGCACCTTCGCAGCCGCCCTGATGTTGTCGTCCCTGGCCATGGCCGAAGGCGGCGGTGACCGTACTTTCGAGCGGATGATGACCGCCAATGACCGTTCCATGGAGCTGTTCGTCGCCAAGGAACAGGCCCGCGACCCGGTCGTGGTCAACGAGAAGAAAGACGACAAGAGCAAAGACCTGTAAGCCCGGCGTACTGAAACAAGCCCGTTGTCGTGTGCCGATGCCGGGTTTTTTACGGAGGAGTAAACATGCAGTTGATCAAATGGATGACCCTCGCCGGCGTCATGGCGATGTCGGTAAATGCACTGGCTGAAGGCGGCGGCGATCGCACTTTCGAGCGTGCGTTCAGCGCCAACGCCAAAGCCATGGAGCAATACGCCGCCGAGCAGGGCAAAGCGGCGCCGGTGGTCAAGGAATATGAATACGGCATGAAGCTCGACGTGGTGAAAATCGTCAGCGTGGTGAAGCCGCAACCGGCTTGCTCGGTGGTGCCGACCGCCATGACCTACGAGGACTCGCAAGGGCAGCTCAATACGCTCAGATACAGCGTGGCAGGCGTGTGCCGCAACAGCGGTGGCTAATTGCTGCAGCATGAGCCTGCATTGAGACATTGATTCGACGGAATACAGTTACACGGTGCTGAGAGGTTTTTGGCATATATACAACTTCAATTGAGCCTAAAAAACTGTCAACTCTGACAGTTGCCCCCATGTCTGATCGCACCAAGAGTGAGAGCGGCATAAACAACTTCAATCACTCTGCATTTAGAAGGCAATTTTATGGGCACCCAAGTAGATAAGTACAATGACTCCAATTTCGAATCCATCGTTCTACAAAACTCCACGCCTGCCTTGGCGATGTTCTACGCTACGTGGAACGGTGCTTCAAGAGGCATGGCTATCACGTTCAGGCAGGCAGCCCTCCGTTATTCAGCCGATGTGAGCTTCGTCATGTTGGATATAGAGGAAAGCCCTCAAATGGCTCAGAGATTTGAGGTCACTAACGTTCCTACAGTTTGCTTGTTCAAGAATGGCAAAGTGGTAGCGACGCTAGGGCTCGCTGACGAAGCTCAATTAACTGCCTTTATTGATAGGAATATTTAGCGCAAAAGAAGTAATTGGTGGGCGAATTTCTCGAGAGCCGCGATTAAAGCGGCTCTTGTGCGTTCAGTATTTCATTTCGTGATGTTTAAAACTGTGTGGGAAAAACTGAACCTTCCCACAATGTTTTCAGGTTGTCCGTCGGACGTCCGCTCTCTAGCCTGTGTAGGTCGCTGCCAAATCAGCGATCGGGATTGGAACCCCTCGGCTTAACTGAAGCAAAACGCACCGTTCATGACGTATGCTTGCGCACTTTCATGTGTGCACTCCGTTATGGCGGCTGTGCGCGGGAGACTTCGAGTCTGTCGGGTTTTGCTCAGTTGCCCGGGTTCCAACCTGCGTACAGCTGCCACCCCTTCGCGTGGAACCGAAAGGGCCAGCTCCACCGTCAAGCTGAGTGAAAACATTATGAAAAAGCCAACACCCAATCCGCCCGAAGCGAACGCTGCTGCAGACCCCGATCCAACATCCCCCTACGCCGCCATCGACACCCACAAACTCCACGAAGCCGCCGAGCGCGCCCTCGACTACTACCTCAAGCCCGCAGCGCCCATCATGGCCACGCCATACACCGCCAACGCGCTGTTTCTGGTCAATCCCAACGCCGACACCGAATCCCTGCTGGCCAACGCCTGCGAATCCCTGGCCTCGGCCACGGTGATGCTCGGCGACTTCGCCGCGTTGCTGGAGGGCACGCATCGCAAGACGCTGCTCGGCATCGCGCAGGTGGTCATGCTCGGTGAACTGGCGGTGAACAAAGCGCTGGATAACGTGGAACCCGGCTCGTAATCCCTGTGGGAGCGGGCTTGCTCGCGAAAGCGGTGTGTCATTCAGCACTGATGTTGACTGACACGGCCCCTTCGCGAGCAAGCCCGCTCCCACAGTTTTCTGCGGCGTGATTTCGGACAGGCATAAAAAAGGCGCCCCGAAGGGCGCCAAAAAATTCACCTCTGACCAAAGGAGCAAGGAGCTTCTAAAGGTGAATGGTATTGCTCGGGTAAACTCAAAGAATCGCCAACGGATACTCGACGATCACCCGCACTTCATCCAGATCCGACTCGAACGCCGTGGCGCGGGTGGTGGCTTGGCGCAAGCGCAGTGACAGGTCTTTCATCGAGCCGCTTTGCACCACGTATTTGACTTCGATATCACGCTCCCAACGTTTCTGATCGGTCAGCGGATTGCCCTCGGCATCGCGGCGCATGTACACGGCGTTAGCCTTTGAATAGTCAGCGTCGGTGCCACGTGCGTAACGGGTCATGAACGACAGACCGGGTATGCCGTAAGTGCTCATGTCGAGGTCGTAGCGCACCATCCACGAACGTTCTTTCGGCGAGTTGAAGTCGCTGTATTGGATCGAGTTGTCGAGGAAGATCGAGTCCGACTGGCGCAGGTAATCGAAGTCGTCGTTGCCGTTGTTGCGCTGGTGGGAGAGGGCGACGGAGTGCGCGCCGAGTTTCACGCCGACGCGGCCGCTCCAGATGTTGTTGTCGAATTCGCCGAGAAGTTGTTTGCCTTCATCGACTGCCTTGTAATAGCTCAGACCACCGAACAACGACAGGTCATCCGACAGTGGATAGGTCCATGCGGTGCCGGCGTAATACTGATTCCAGGCATCCTTGAGGCGGCTGGAGTACAGGCTGAAACTGAGGTTCTTGTTCAGCACATAATCACCGCCGCCATACGCGATCCACGGCGAATTGACTGGGCCTGCGTAGAAGGTCGCGAAGTTCTCGCGCATGTCGCTCGACACCGGTTGGCTCATCGCGTGCAACCGACCGCCCTGCACCGACAGACCTTCAATGCTGGTGTTGCTCGCCGTCACCCCGCGAAAGCTTTCCGGCAGCAAGCGCGAGTCACCCGCCGCGACCACCGGATTGGCCGGGAACACATCGCCAACCTTGACCACCGTATCGAACGCCCGAATTTTCGCAGCGCCACCGACTTTGCTGTATTCGTCCCGTGCTTCGCCGTCGCTGTTGACCGGCAACACATCAAACGAACTGCGCCCGCCGTTTCGCCCGTCACCGGTATCGAGCTTCAGACCGATCATCGCAAACGCATCGACTCCAACCCCGACGGTGCCTTGGGTGAAACCGGATTCGAACTTGCTGATCACGGCATGCGACCAGGCTTCGGAGTAACCGTTGCCGGTGGGGCTGGACTGGCCGTTGCGATGATCACGATTGAAGTAGAAGTTGCGGTTGAGCACCGTCAGGCTGCTGCCCTCGACAAAGCCCTCAGGCTTGTCTTCTGCAAACACCATGGACGGCCCGGCGCCGACCACCACCGCTAAAGCGGCCATCGACATTTTTGTATTGTTAACCATCAAACACTCCTTGGGTTCGGCAGAACGGGAACGTGCGTCGGCGTGGTTTTATTGTTCGACGGGCAAAGGCCCGCCGGCATTGGTCGCCGGGTCACATCGTTGCAAGCTGCGGATAACGCCAAGGTGATGGGGGAATTACAATTTCGTCATGTGGCTGGAATGAAAACCCTCTATCAGGTCAGGGCTGCGAGTTGTTCGATTGTCTGTGGAAAACGCTCGACCAGACGGATCAGGGTTGTGGCCTGAGCATTGGGCGTTGCTCGTCCTTGCTCCCAGTTTTCGAGCGTTCGCGTGTTGGTGCGTAGATACATCGCGAATACTGACCGAGAGAGATTAAGTTGCTGACGGATGGCTACCACTTCCTCAGCAGTGATCGGCATCAGTTTTGGCAGCTGAACCTTGTGGGTACGCAAGGTGATTTTGCCTTGGCGTTCATCGGCCAGTGCTTCCAGTCCATCCATCAGTTCGGAAAAAATGTCACGTTTCATAGTGGCTTCTCGCGTTGAGTTCTCTATCCAGTGTTTTTCTGAAAAGTTTTTTCTGGGCAGGCGTCAAATCGTCCTGCTCGTTTTTGTTGTAGACGGTAAAGAGCCAGAACTGATCGAAGCCTGACCACCAGTAATAAATCACTCGTAATCCGCTGCGCTTGCCTTTCCCTCTTCGTTGGTCGCTGAAGCGAATTTTACGAAGCCCGCCTGTGTCCTCGATGAGATCGCCCGCTTCCGGATTTTTCAGCAACTCCAATTGAAAGCTGCGAAACAGATCGTCATCCAGATAGTCGTCTCGGTGCTTCTGAAACACAGGCAATTCGATAAATAGAGCATCCATGTTCTGTACGTTACCTACGTATAGTGTTGTCTCGATAATCGAATCGGTCAAGGCTTCCTGGCCTTGCTTTTCGTCCCTTTTTCAACGGTAGACGCCGGTCGTAAAAACACCTGTAGGACGAATCGACGAGTGTGGTGAGAACGTTCGATTGAGTAGAGAGGAGGCTTAGCAATTGACGTGTCGGAACAATCCGCAGCACTATCGCCCCATGACTGTCCAACTTCGAATGAACATGATGTGCTCCTCCATGACCGCTTCCGGCGGGCCATAAGGTCATACGTGTTTGTCATTTGACGTGTTACCCAAAGCCCCGCCAGCAATGGACGGGGCTTTTTCATGCCCCGTCCGCACATGGCTCAAGGAGAGAGAAATGTTCGACATCAGAAGAGCTACCCCGGACGATGCCCAGATTGCCTTCGATATCCGGCGACTAGCGATTCGGCATCAGTGCATTGGTGCCTATAGCGAGCAGCAAATGCTCGATTGGACGAGAGGTTCGGCCGAGGACGGTTACGACACACTCATGGCAAAGCATTTCTATTTGGGGTGCGTGGACGGTGAAGCGGTAGCGACCGGGATGCTTGATCTGGATTACCGTGAAATCGGCGCGATCTTCATTCGCCCGGATTTCATGCAGCGCGGGCTGGGCAAGCGTGTTCTGTACTTTCTCGAAGATTTGGCGCGGGATCTCGGGCTGACCGAGGTGTGTCTGGACGCGACGTTGAATGCGGTCAACTTTTACCGGCGCTGCGGTTACATCGGGGAGGAAAATGCGGTTTATCAATCGCCTTCTGGCCTGCAACTGGCCTGCGTGCCAATGGTGAAGACATTGGGATGAAGATCAAAAGATCGCAGCCTGCGGCAGCTCCTACAGGGGAGTTGTGTAGGAGCTGCCGAAGGCTGCGATCTTTTGACGTTAAATCCCGCAAAAACAAAAACGGCACCCGAAGGTGCCGTTTTCATTTGTAGCCAGCCGAGCAATCAGCCCGCCAGACCCGCCTGCTGAACCAGGGTCAGCAATGGCTGCGGGTACACACCGAGGAAGAACGCGACCACGGCGATGGCCAGCAGCATTACACCGCCTGCCTTCTGTTCCCAGTGCAGCTGGGCGTCGTGGCGGCGCAGGTTCGGTTCGATCAGGTACAGGGTGACCATCACGCGCAGGTAGTAGAAGACGCCGATGGCACTGCCCAGTACCAGCGAACCTACCAGCCACCATTGGTGCGACTCGACACCGGTGGCGATGATGTAGAACTTGCCGATGAAGCCAGCGGTCAGCGGGATACCGGCCAGGGACAGCATCATCACGGTCAGTACGGCGGTCAGGTACGGACGGCGCCAGAACAGGCCGCGGTACTCGTACAGGGCGTCGGCGTCACGACCGTTGTACGGCGAGGACATCAGGGTGATCACGCCGAAGGCGCCGAGGCTGGTGATCACATAAGTCACCAGGTACACGCCGATGGCTTCCACCGCCAGACCCTTGCTCGCCACCAGCGCGATCAGCAGGTAGCCGAAGTGCGCGATGGACGAGTAACCGAGCAGACGCTTGAGGTTGCTCTGGGTCAGGGCCAGCAGGTTACCGAACAGGATCGAGGCGACGGCGATCACGCTCAGTACGTCGCTCAGCACGCCACTGCTGGCAGCAGGGGAGATCTGGAACAGACGCACCATCACCGCAAACACCGCAACCTTGGAAGCGGTCGCAAGGAAGGCAGCCACCGGTGCCGGAGCACCTTCGTAGACGTCCGGCGTCCACAGGTGGAACGGTACCAGCGACAGCTTGAACGCCAGACCGATCAGCATCATGCCCAGACCCAACTGAGCCAGCGAGCTCGGCAGGTTGGTGGTAGCCAGCGCCTGACCGATACCGACGAAGCTCAGGGTGCCGGCGTCAGCGTAGAGCAGGGCCATACCGAACAACAGGAACGCGGAACCGGCGGCAGACAGCACCATGTACTTGATGCCGGCTTCCAGCGAACGCTTGTTGAAGAAGGCGTAAGCCACCAGACCGTAGACCGGCACCGACAGCAGTTCCAGACCGATGAACAAACCGGCCAGGTGCTGCGCGCTGACCAGAACCAGACCACCGGCGGCGGCCATCAGGATCAGCAGGTACAGTTCTTCACGGTTGCCCGGGTAACCTGAACCGCCATCGCCGAGGTAGGCGTGGGCGAGGGTTACACAAGCGAGGGTGGCGACCAGGATCAGCGCCATGTACAGGCAGGCGAAGGTGTCGATCTGCAGCAACGGGGTCACGGCCAGAGGCGCGACTTTCAGGGCTGGCAGGATCGACAGCAAGGCCAGGTTCAGACCGGCGACCGAGATCAGGAAGGTCTGCGAGTGGTTGCGGCGCCAGGCGATTGCCAGCATCACCACGATAATGGTGAGGCTGGTGATCAACAGTGGCGCTAGCGCAATAAAGTGTTGAATCGTGAATTCCATAGCGCTCTTACCGGGCCGAAGCGAGTTGAGTGAAGGCGGTGCCGAGCCACTGCTGCACGCCATGCATCGTGGCGGCGGAAGTGTCGAGGAACGGTTGCGGGTAGACGCCGAGGTAAATCAGCAGCACCGCAAGGCCCAGCACCATGGTCAGTTCGCGACCGTCCATGCCGTGCAGGATCGAATCCGATTTCGACGGACCGAAGTAGGCACGGTGGATCATGATCAGCGAGTAGACCGAACCGAACACCAGACCGGAGGTGGCAATCGCGGTGATCCATGGCGCGCTGGCGAAGGAACCGATCAGGATCAGGAACTCGCCGACGAAGTTACCGGTACCCGGCAAGCCCAGCGACGCGGCGGCGAAGAACAGGCTGATCGCCGGCAGGTAAGCGATACGCGACCACAGACCGCCCATCTCACGCATGTCACGGGTATGCAGGCGCTCGTACAGCTGACCGCTGAGGATAAACAGGGCCGCGGCCGACAGACCGTGTGCCAGCATCTGGATCACTGCACCTTGCAGTGCCAGTTGGCTGCCGGAGTAGATGCCGATCAACACGAAGCCCATGTGGGACACGGAAGAGAAGGCGATCAGACGCTTGATGTCGGTTTGCGCGAACGCCAGGAATGCACCGTAGAAGATCCCGATCAGACCGAGGGTCATGGCGATCGGCGCGAATTCGGCCGAGGCATTCGGGAACAGCGGCAGGGCGAAACGCAGCAGGCCGTAGGCCGCGGTTTTCAACAGGATACCGGCGAGGTCGACGGAACCGGCGGTCGGCGCCTGGGCGTGGGCATCAGGCAACCACGAGTGGAACGGCACCACGGGCAGCTTGACCGCGAAGGCGATGAAGAAGCCGAGCATCAGGATGTACTCGGTGGTCATCGACATCTTGGTCTTCAACAGATCGGCGTAGTTGAAAGTAATCACGCCAGTGTTGTTGAAGTTGACCAGCACCAGACCGAGGATCGCCACCAGCATGATCAGGCCGGAAGCCTGAGTGAAGATGAAGAACTTGGTCGCGGCGTAGATCCGGGTTTTCTTGCCGTCCGAAGAACTGTGACCCCAGAGCGCGATGAGGAAGTACATCGGCACCAGCATCATTTCCCAGAAGAAGAAGAACATGAACAGGTCGAGGGCGAGGAACACGCCGACAACGCCGCCCAGGATCCACATCAGGTTCAGGTGGAAGAAGCCAACGTGACGCTGGATCTCTTTCCATGAGCAGAGTACCGAGAGGATACCCAGCAGACCGGTCAGCAGGATCATCAACAGCGACAGGCCGTCGAGGGCCAGGTGCACGTTGATGCCGAAGCGCTGGATCCAGACGTGCTTGAATTCAAGCGCCCAGGTCGGATCGGCGCCAGGCGCCGGCGCAAATGAATAGTCACCGTGGGCCCACAGCCAGAGGCCGAGGGCGAGTTCCAGGGTCATGGTCAACAGCGCAATCCAGCGGGGGAGGGTAGCGCCGAAGCGCTCACCCATCCAGCACAGCAGGCCGCCGATGAAGGGGATCAGGATTAGCCAAGGCAGAATCATGACGGGCTCGTTTCCTTTCGCAAATTCGCAAGGTTCATATCAGACCGCTACCAGCACGATGGCGCCGATTACCAGCACGGCACCAGCAGCCATCGAGGCGGCATACCAACGCAGTTGACCGGTCTCGGTGCGGCTCAGGGCGGTGTGACCACCCTTGGCCATACGCGGGATCAGACCGATGGTCTGGTCGAGCGGGTCTCTGCGCAGTACATGGCTGATCGCAAGGTACGGCTTGACGAACAGTTTGTCGTAGATCCAGTCGAAGCCCCAGGCAGCGAACCACCAGGCCGAAAGGAAACGACCGATGCCGCTGTTGGCGATCGCCGTCACGAAGCGACGCTTGCCGAGGAACAGCAGGGCCGCCAGCAGGATACCGGCCAGAGCGATAGCGCCCGAGGCGATTTCCAGACTGTGCTTGGCTTCGCCACCGGCATGGCCAACGCTCTCAGGCAGTACGCCGTGCAGCGGTGGAACGATCATGGCGCCGACGAAGGTCGACAGCACGATCAGCACCGACAGCGGCAGCCAGTGAGCGATGCCGTGACCGGCGTGGGCTTCAGTCTTGGCTTCACCGTGGAACGTGATGAAGATCAGGCGGAAGGTGTACAGCGAAGTCATGAACGCGCCGACCAGACCTGCGTAGAGCAGACCGTGGTTGCCGCTGGCGAACGCTTCCCAAAGAATTTCGTCCTTGGAGTAGAAACCGGCGGTGACCAGTGGCAGAGCGGCCAGAGCGGCGCCACCGACGATGAAGCTGGCGTAGGCCAGTGGCAGTTTTTTCCACAGACCGCCCATCTTGAAGATGTTCTGCTCGTGGTGGCAGGCAACGATCACCGCACCGGAAGCAAGGAACAGCAGGGCCTTGAAGAAGGCGTGGGTCATCAGGTGGAAAATCGCGCCATCCCAGGCACCAACGCCCAGCGCCAGGAACATGTAGCCGATCTGGCTCATGGTCGAGTAGGCGAGGATACGTTTGATGTCGGTTTGTACCAGTGCGGCGAAACCTGCCAGTACCAGAGTCACACCACCGACGATGCCGACCAGGTGGAGGATTTCCGGCGCCAGGGTGAACAGACCATGGGTACGGGCAATCAGGTAGACACCGGCGGTCACCATGGTTGCAGCGTGGATCAGTGCCGACACCGGGGTTGGCCCCGCCATCGCATCCGCGAGCCAGGTTTGCAGTGGCAGTTGCGCCGATTTACCGACCGCACCACCCAGCAGCATCAGGGTCGCCAGGGTGATCCAGAAGTCGCCGACCTGGAATTTCTGCGGTGCCAGCACCAGCAGTTCCTGGATGTTCAGCGTGCCCACTTGCTGGAACAGGATGAACAGGCCGATGGCCATGAACACGTCGCCGATCCGGGTCACGATGAAGGCCTTGAGTGCGGCGTTACCGTTGTTGCGGTTGCTGTAGTAGAAACCGATCAACAGGTACGAACACAGGCCCACGCCTTCCCAGCCGAAGTACAGGAACAACAGGTTATCGCCGAGGACCAGGAACAGCATGCTGGCGATAAACAGGTTGGTGTACGAGAAGAAGCGCGAGTAGCCCGCTTCGCCGCGCATGTACCAGGACGCGAACAGGTGGATCAGGAAACCGACACCCACCACCACGCCGAGCATGGTGATCGACAGGCCATCGATGTAGAGGGCGAAGTCAGGCTTGAAGCCTTCGACCGCCATCCACTTCCACAGCACCAGGGTGTAGTGGCCGCCCTCGGGAGGCGCGACGTTGAATTGCCAGATGACGTAGGCGGCGACAATCGCCGACAAGCCAATGGAACCCACGCCGATCAGCGCCGAGAGGTTTTCCGACCAGCGTCCACGGGAGAACGACAGCAGCAGGAAACCGATCAGAGGGAATACAAAAGTCAGAAAGATTAGGTTCATCCGCGCATCTCACTGGCAGCGTCGATATCGAGCGTGTGGAAGCGGCGATACAGTTGCAGCAGGATCGCCAGACCAATACTGGCCTCGGCGGCTGCCAGGCTGATCACCAGGATGAACATGATCTGTCCATCCGGTTGCGCCCAGCGGGCGCCCGCAACGATGAAGGCCAGGGCAGAGGCGTTCATCATTACTTCCAGACTCATCAACACGAACAAAATGTTGCGGCGGACCATCAGGCCGACCAGACCAAGGCAGAACAGGATGCCGGCAACGGCCAATCCATGCTCGAGAGGGATAGCAGGCATGTCTTACTCCTTCGCCTCGTTACGGCCCAAATGGAACGCCGTGACGGCTGCGGCGAGCAGCAGCATCGAGGCGAGTTCGACCACCAGCAGATACGGGCCGAACAGGCTGATGCCCACGGCTTTCGCGTCTACGGTGGTGTGGCCGATGGCCTGACCGCTCTGGTGAGCGAACAGCACATACAGCAGTTCGGCCAGCAGCAGGGCGGCGAGAATCACCGGGCCTGCCCAGATACCGGGCTTGAGCCAGGTGCGTTCCTGCTGAACCGAGGCCGGGCCCAGGTTCAGCATCATCACCACGAATACGAACAGCACCATGATGGCGCCAGCGTAGGCGATCACTTCCAGCACGCCGGCGAACGGCGCGCCGAGGGCGAAGAAGGTCATGGCCACGGCGATCAACGAGATGATCAGGTAGAGCAGGGCGTGCACAGGGTTGGTGTTGGTGACCACACGAAGCGTGGACACAACCGCGATACCCGATGCGAAATAGAAAGCGAATTCCATCGTTCTTCCTTAAGGCAGCAAGCTCTTCACGTTGATCGGTTCGGCTTCGTTCTGCGCAGAGCCTTTCGGCTTGCCAGCGATTGCCATACCTGCAACACGATAGAAGTTGTAATCAGGGTTTTTGCCGGGGCCGGAGATCAAAAGATCTTCTTTCTCGTACACCAGGTCCTGACGTTTGAACTCGGCCATCTCGAAATCCGGGGTCAACTGGATTGCGGTGGTCGGACAGGCTTCCTCGCAGAGACCGCAGAAAATGCAGCGCGAGAAGTTGATACGGAAGAAGTCCGGGTACCAGCGACCGTCTTCGGTTTCAGCTTTCTGCAGCGAGATGCAACCTACCGGGCAAGCCACGGCGCACAGGTTGCAGGCTACGCAACGCTCTTCGCCATCGGGGTCACGGGTCAGGACGATGCGACCACGGTAGCGTGGCGGCAGGTAGACCGGCTCTTCCGGGTATTGCAGGGTGTCGCGCTTGCGAAAGCCATGGCCGAAGACCATGACCAGGCTGCGCAACTGGGTACCGGTACCCTTAACGATGTCGCCAATATATTTGAACATGGGTCAAATCCTCACTGAACCGCAACCGCAGGTGTGTTCCACAACACAACCGCAGCGGTTATCAGCAAATTGATCAGGGTCAGTGGCAGGCAGAATTTCCAGCTGAAATCCATCACCTGGTCATAACGCGGACGCGGAATGGAAGCGCGCAGCAGGATGAACAGCATGATGAAGAACGCGGTCTTCAGTGCGAACCAGACGAAGGACAGTTGCGGCAGGATGCCGAACGGACCGTGCCAGCCACCGAAGAACAGGGTGACCAGCAGCGCCGAGATCAGGATGATGCCGATGTATTCACCGACGAAGAACATGCCCCATTTCATACCGGCGTATTCAATGTGGTAACCGTCTGCCAGTTCCTGTTCCGCTTCCGGCTGGTCGAACGGGTGACGGTGAGTCACGGCGACGCCTGCGATGAAGAAGGTACAGAAGCCGAAGAACTGCGGAATGATGAACCACAGGTTCTGCGCCTGGTACTCGACGATGTCGCGCATGTTGAACGAGCCGACCTGCACCACGATGCCCATTAGGGCCAGGCCCATGAACACTTCGTAGGACACGGTCTGCGCCGAGGCACGCAAGCTGCCGAGCAGGGCGAACTTGTTGTTGCTCGACCAGCCGGCGAACAGCACCGCGTAGACCGACAGACCAGCCATGGCGAAGAAGAACAGCAGGCCGATGTTCAGATCCGCGACGCCCCAGGTCGGGGTGATCGGGATGATCGCGAACGCGATCAGCAGGGCGGACATGGCCACCACCGGTGCCAGGGTGAAGATCACCTTGTCGGCAAACGGCGGGGTCCAGTCTTCCTTGAAGAACATCTTCAGCATGTCGGCGGCGATCTGGAACATGCCGAACGGGCCAACGCGGTTCGGACCGTAACGGTCCTGCCACCAGCCCAGCAGGCGACGTTCGACAAAGCTGAGCAACGCGCCCGCGACCACAACGGCCAGCAGAATCACGATGGCTTTGATGACCGTCAGGATCACATCGATCACTTCAGGGGTGAACCAGGTCATTGCGCTGCCTCCTGCAGACCGTCGACGGACAGGCCGGCGAATGCCGGTGGAATGCCGGCGATGCCCGCAGGCAAGGCCACCAGACCAGCGCCCAGCTCTTCATTGATGCGCAGCGGCAGACGCAGGGTCTGGCCGGCCACATTCAGGCTCAGCAGAGCACCGTCGTTGACGCCCAGGCGATCCGCTTCGGATCTGGCCAGCGCCACGTACGGAGCCGGGATGCGTTCCTGTACCGGAGCGGCTTTCGACGAGTTTTCGTCGCTGCCGAACAAGTGATAGAACGGCACGGCCTGCCAGGTGCCCGGCGCCGGGTTGAATGCGCGCGGAGCGGCAGCGAACCAGTTCAGCGAATCGCCGGTGCTTTCGATCAGGCGGGTGCCCGGGTCGCCAGCACGCAGGTGACCACCGACTTCATCCTGGAACTTGTTCCAGGCTTGCGGCGAGTTCCAGCCCGGCGACCAGGCAAACGGCACCTGCTGACGCGGTTCGGCCGAGCCCGAGTAACCTTCCATGGAGAAGGCGAACGCGGTGTCTTTGTCTTGCGGGGTGCGCGGTTCGTGAACGCTGATGTCGGCGCGCATCGCGGTGCGACCGGAATAACGCAGTGGCTCACGCGCCAGTTTCAGACCCTTGATGCGGAACGCGGCAGACGGCGCGGCATCGACGATACTCGCCAGTTGCTCGGTGCTCGATGCCACGGCAGCGGTGACGTGGTCGAGTTGCGTCCAGTCGATCGGTTGGTTCAGCAGGGTCGAGCGCAGGGCGTGCAGCCAGCGCCAGCCTTCGTGAACCAGGATGCTCGCATCCATGTATTGCGGATCGAAAACCTGGAAGAAGCGCTGGGCGCGACCTTCCTGACTGACCAGCGTACCGTCGCCTTCAGCGAAGCTCGCCGCTGGCAGAACCAGTTGCGCGCGGTCGGTGGTGGCGGTCTTCTGGTGGTCGGCAACGATCACTACTTTCGCAGCGTTCAGCGCGGCATCGACCTTGGCTTTCGAGGTGCGGGTGTACAGATCGTTTTCCAGCACGACGATGGCGTCGGCCTTGCCATCGATCACGGCTTGCAGCGCCGCGTCGACCGATTCGCCACCGAGCATGGCCAGACCGAGGCTGTTGGCTTCCGGCACGATCAGGCTGATCGAACCGTTCTTCTCGCGCAGCTTCAGGGCTTTGGCGATGTTCGCCGCCGCTTCGATCAAGGCTTTGGAACCCAGCGAAGTACCGGCGATGATCAGCGGACGTTTGGCCGCGAGCAGGGCGTCAGCGATACGCTGAGCCAGTTCCAGTGCTTCGGCGTCCAGACCTTCAACGGCCGGGGCGCTGGCGTCCAGTGCGTGAGCCACGGCGAAACCAAGGCGCGCCAGATCATCCGGAGCTGCGTGAACGCATTCTTCGGCGATGTCGTCGAGCTTGGTTTCCGCCAGGCTGGCGATGAACAGCGGGTTCAGTTCGTGCTGGCCGATGTTCTTCACCGCCGCGTCGAGCCACGGCTGAACGCGCATGGCTTCGGCCATGTCTTCAGCTTTGCCCTTGACCGACTGACGAAGGGACAGCGCCATACGGGCGGCGGTCTGGGTCAGGTCTTCACCGAGGACGAACACGGCGTCGTGGTCTTCGATGTCGCGCATGTTCGGCACGGGCAGCGGGCTGTCTTTGAGCACTTGCAGAACCAGACGGATGCGCTCCAGTTCGGAGGCTTCGATACCGGAGTAGAAGTGCTCGGCGCCGACCAGTTCACGCAACGCGTAGTTGCTTTCGAGGCTGGCACGCGGCGAACCGATACCGACGATGTTGCGCCCGCGCAGCAGGTCAGCGGCTTTATCCAGCGCAGCGTCGACGCTCAGCTTGGTGCCGTCGGCCAGCAGCGGCTGACGTGGACGGTCGGTGCGGTTGACGTAGCCATAACCGAAACGGCCACGGTCGCACAGGAAGTACTGGTTCACCGAACCGTTGAAACGGTTTTCGATGCGACGCAGTTCGCCGTAACGTTCGCCCGGGGAGATGTTGCAACCGCTGGAGCAGCCATGGCAGATGCTCGGCGAGAATTGCATGTCCCATTTGCGGTTGTAGCGCTCGGAGTGAGTCTTGTCGGTGAACACACCGGTCGGGCAGACCTCGGTGAGGTTGCCGGAGAACTCGCTTTCGAGGGTGCCGTCTTCAACGCGACCGAAGTACACGTTGTCGTGGGCGCCGAATACACCGAGGTCGGTGCCGCCGGCGTAGTCCTTGTAGAAACGCACGCAGCGGTAGCAGGCGATGCAACGGTTCATTTCATGGGAAATGAACGGGCCGAGTTGCTGGTTCTGGTGGGTGCGTTTGGTGAAGCGATAACGGCGCTCGTTGTGGCCGGTCATCACCGTCATGTCTTGCAGGTGGCAGTGACCGCCTTCTTCGCACACAGGGCAGTCATGCGGGTGGTTGGTCATCAGCCATTCGACAACACTGGCGCGGAACGCCTTGGATTCTTCATCGTCGATGGAGATCCAGGTGTTGTCGGTGGCAGGGGTCATGCAGGACATGACGATGCGACCACGGGTGTCGTTCTCGTCGGTGTACTGCTTGACCGCGCACTGGCGGCAGGCCCCGACGCTACCAAGCGCGGGGTGCCAGCAGAAATAAGGGATGTCGAGGCCCAGCGACAGACATGCCTGTAACAGGTTGTCTGCCCCGTCGACTTCGAGCGCTTTGCCGTCTACGTGGATAGTGGCCATGGTTCAAAGGTCTTCGTTGGCCCGGTGTCAGCGGGCGTGGCTAATGGAATCTTGTTATCCGTCCGAATCCAGTCAGCCCCGAAAGGCGTCATCGGACGAAAGGCGAAGGGCACGGACCCTTCGCCTTTTTAAGCGTTTACGCGCCGACTGTGATCGGCCTTGCCAGAGGCGGGACGGCGGCGCTTGCGGGCGCGATACCGGCTTCGAACTCTGGACGGAAGTATTTGATGGCACTGCCCAACGGCTCCACGGCACCCGGTGCGTGAGCACAGAAGGTCTTGCCTGGGCCGAGGAAACCGACCAGACCCAGCAGGGTCTCGATGTCGCCTGGCTGACCACGGCCTTCTTCAATGGCCATCAAGAGCTTGACGCTCCATGGCAAACCATCACGGCACGGGGTGCAGAAGCCGCAGGATTCGCGGGCGAAGAACTGCTCCATGTTGCGCAGCAAGGAGACCATGTTGACGCTGTCGTCCACCGCCATCGCCAGGCCGGTACCCATCCGGGTGCCCACTTTGGCGATGCCGCCGGCGTACATTTGTGCGTCGAGGTGCTCCGGCAACAGGAAGCCGGTACCGGCGCCACCTGGCTGCCAGGCCTTGAGCTTGTAACCGTCGCGCATGCCGCCGGCGTAGTCTTCGAACAGCTCACGGCCGGTGACGCCGAATGGCAGTTCCCACAGGCCAGGGTTCTTGACCTTGCCGGAGAAGCCCATGAGCTTGGTGCCCATGTCTTCGCTGCCTTCGCGGGCCAACGATTTATACCAGTCAACGCCGTCGGCAATGATCGCCGGCACGTTGCACAGGGTTTCGACGTTGTTCACGCAGGTCGGCTTGCCCCACACGCCGACGGCGGCAGGGAAGGGCGGTTTGGAGCGCGGATTGGCGCGGCGGCCTTCGAGGGAGTTGATCAGTGCGGTTTCTTCACCGCAGATGTAACGCCCGGCGCCGGTGTGCACGAACAGTTCGAAGTCGAAACCGCTGCCCAGAATGTTTTTACCCAGCAGGCCCGCAGCCTTGGCTTCTTCCACGGCACGGTTGAGGTGCTTGGCGGCGGTGGTGTACTCGCCACGCAGGAAGATGTAGCCACGGTAGGTTTTCAGTGCGCGGGCACTGATCAGCATGCCTTCGATCAGCAGATGGGGCAGTTGCTCCATCAGCATGCGGTCTTTCCAGGTGTTCGGTTCCATTTCGTCCGCGTTGCACAGCAGGTAGCGGATGTTGATGGATTCGTCCTTGGGCATCAGGCCCCACTTCACGCCAGTGGGGAAGCCTGCACCGCCGCGACCTTTGAGGCCGGCGTCTTTCACGGTCTGGACGATGTCGTCCTGAGCCATGTCGGCGAAGGCTTTGCGCGCAGCGGCGTAACCGTTCTTGGCCTGGTATTCGTCGAGCCACACGGCTTCGCCGTCGTCACGCAGACGCCAGGTCAGCGGGTGAGTCTCGGCCGAACGCTTGATGCGGTTGGCAGGACCGAAAGATGTCAGGGTCATACGTAGCCCTCGAGCAGTTTGGCCACGCCGGCAGGCTGCACGTCGCCAAAGGTGTCGTCGTCGATCATCAGCGCCGGTGCCTTGTCGCAGTTGCCGAGGCAGCAGACAGGCAGCAGGGTGAAACGACCGTCGGCGGTGGTCTGACCCAGGCCGATGCCCAGATTGTTCTGGATTTCGCTGACCACCGACTCGTGGCCACCGATGTAGCAGACCATGCTGTCGCAGACGCGAATGATGTGACGGCCGACCGGCTGACGGAAGATCTGGCTGTAGAACGTCGCCACGCCTTCAACGTCGCTGGCCGGGATGCCGAGGATCTCGCCGATCGCGTACAGGGCGCCATCCGGCACCCAGCCACGTTCTTTCTGAACGATCTTCAGGGCTTCGATCGACGCCGCGCGCGGGTCTTCGTAGTGATGCAGCTCGTGCTCGATGGCCGAGCGCTCGGTTTCACTCAAGGTGAAACGGTCTGTCTGGATAAGCGTGCTGTTCATGCTTAGCGGTCCACGTCGGCCATAACGAAGTCGATACTACCCAGGTACGCAATCAAGTCCGCGACCATGCTGCCTTTGATCACCGAAGGGATCTGTTGCAGGTGCGGGAAGCTCGGAGTGCGGATCCGGGTACGGTAGCTCATGGTGCCGCCGTCGCTCGTCAGGTAATAACTGTTGATGCCCTTGGTCGCTTCGATCATCTGGAAGGATTCGTTGGCCGGCATGACCGGGCCCCACGAAACCTGCAGGAAGTGCGTGATCAGGGTTTCGATGTGCTGCAGCGTGCGCTCTTTCGGCGGCGGCGTGGTCAGCGGGTGATCCGCCTTGTACGGGCCTTCCGGCATGTTGCGCATGCACTGGTCGATGATCTTGATGCTCTGGCGCATCTCTTCGACGCGGACCATGCAGCGATCGTAGGCATCGCCGTTGGCGGCCAGCGGCACTTCGAACTCGAAGTTCTCGTAGCCGGAATACGGACGCGCTTTACGCAGGTCGAAGTCGCAACCGGTCGAACGCAGGCCGGCACCGGTGACACCCCATTCCAGGGCCTCTTTGGTGTTGTACTGGGCGACGCCGATGGTCCGGCCCTTGAGGATGCTGTTCTGCAGGGCCGCCTTGGTGTATTCGTCGAGGCGTTTTGGCAGCCATTCAACGAAGTCTTTCACCAGTTTGTCCCAGCCGCGCGGCAGGTCGTGGGCGACGCCACCGATGCGGTACCAGGCCGGGTGCAGACGGAAACCGGTGATGGCTTCGATCACCGTGTACGCCTTCTGGCGGTCGGTGAAAGTGAAGAACACCGGGGTCATGGCGCCGACGTCCTGGATGTAGGTCCCCAGGAACAGCAGGTGGCTGGTGATCCGGAAGAACTCGGCCATCATGATGCGGATGACGTCGACCTTCTCCGGCACCTTGATGCCGGCCAGCTTCTCGACCGAGAGCACGTACGGCAGGTTGTTCATCACGCCGCCGAGGTAGTCGATACGGTCGGTGTACGGGATGAAGCTGTGCCAGGACTGACGCTCGGCCATCTTCTCGGCACCACGGTGGTGGTAACCGATGTCCGGCACGCAGTCGACGATCTCTTCACCGTCCAACTGCAGAATGATGCGGAACGCACCGTGGGCCGAAGGGTGGTTCGGGCCCAGGTTGAGGAACATATAGTCCTCGTTGGCCCCGGAACGCTTCATGCCCCAGTCTTCAGGACGGAAGCGCGCGGCTTCTTCCTCAAGCTGTTGCTTGGCGAGGTTGAGGCTGAACGGATCGAATTCGGTGGCGCGCGCCGGGAAGTCCTTGCGCAGCGGGTGACCTTCCCAGGTCGGCGGCATCATGATGCGCGACAGGTGCGGGTGGCCTTTGAAGTCGATGCCGTACATGTCCCAGACTTCACGCTCGTACCAGTTGGCGTTCGGCCAGATGCTGGTGACGGTCGGCAAGCTCAGGTCGCTTTCGGACAAGGCGACTTTGATCATCACGTCACTATTACGCTCAAGCGACATGAGGTGATAGAACACGGTGAAGTCGGCGCCCGATGGCAGCCCTTGACGCTTGGTGCGCAGACGCTCGTCCACGCCGTGCAGGTCATAGAGCATGACGTACGGCTTGGGCAGGTTGCGCAGGAAGGTCAGGACTTCGACGAGTCTGGCACGCGCCACCCACAGCACCGGCATGCCGGTGCGGGTCGACTGAGCGGTGAACGCTTCGGCGCCAAAACGGTTGTTCAATTCGACGACCACATCCTGGTCGTCTGCCTTATAAGGCGGGATGTACAGAGCGCTGCCTGTAGTCATGGTTATTTTTTCGCTTTCGGTCAACGTAAAGAATGAAGCCAGCTTCTCGTTTCTTTGAAACAGACTGGATCAGACTTCGTCAGGGCTGCGCAGATTGGTGACTGCGATTCGCTGTTCGCGGCGCTGTTCCTTCTGCGATGGCATGTCGGCGCGATAAACGCCTTGGTCGCCAACGACCCAGGAAAGCGGACGACGCTCCTGTCCAATCGATTCCTGCAACAGCATCAAGCCTTGAAGGAATGCTTCTGGACGAGGCGGGCAGCCAGGTACGTAGACGTCCACGGGCAGGAACTTGTCCACCCCTTGAACCACGGAGTAGATGTCGTACATGCCACCGGAGTTGGCGCACGAACCCATGGAGATAACCCACTTCGGTTCGAGCATCTGCTCGTAGAGACGCTGAATGATCGGCGCCATCTTGATGAAGCAGGTACCGGCGATAACCATGAAGTCGGCCTGACGCGGTGATGCCCGGATAACTTCGGCGCCAAAGCGCGCGATGTCGTGGGGCGCCGTGAAGGCGGTGGTCATTTCCACGTAGCAGCACGAAAGGCCGAAGTTGTACGGCCACAGGGAGTTTTTACGCCCCCAGTTGACCGCGCCACTCAGCACGTCTTCGAGCTTGCCCATGAAAATGTTTTTGTGAACTTGATCCTCTAACGGATCGGAAACGGTTTCCCGTTCGCCGATCGGATATTGCTCGTTAGGAGCATCGGGGTCGATTCTGGTGAGATTGTATTGCATTGCCAAAGCCTCATTGTTTCAGCTTCGCCTGCCGCTTGCGACGAGCTTCCGGAGCCCAGTCAAGGGCGCCCACTCGGAACAGGTAGACAAGACCTGCCAACAGAATTGCTATGAAAACGAGAGCTTCGACGAATCCGGTCCAGCCGCTTTCGCGGACGGACACAGACCATGCAAAGAGAAAGAGGGCTTCGATATCGAAGATCACGAACAGCATCGCGACCAGATAGAATTTGGCTGAGAGCCGCAAGCGGGCGCCACCTGTAGGTAGCATGCCGGACTCGAACGGTTCGTTTTTGCTGCGGCCCCAGGCTTTTGACCCGAGGAGGCTGGAGACGCCAAGCATGAAGGCACACAGGCCGACGACACCCAGAAGGAAAATGGCAAAGCCCCAGTTGTGGGCCATGAGTCCTGTCGCTTCGGGCATGCTGGTAATCCTTAACAGAGAGCAAAGGTCTCTGAGCTTGATAAAGAAATAGGCAGTGACGATATGTCGCAGCAATCAATCGCGCTGATTTTATGGCTAAACACCCGGCAAGTAAAATTCCTATAGCGAAATTATTTATTGGAATAAGGACATAGCGTACCTCCAATGCCCTGCAGGCCATGCGTTGCGGGCATTAGCCGGGTTTATGCAAATAATGTTTTGTAGGGAATGTAACGAACATAGTTGCGGCTAAATGATAATTGATATCGTTTGCAGGGGTTTTGTAACTGTTTAGCGGCGCAGTAAACAGAAAGTTGTCTTATATGCCTGTTACTGCAAGTAGCGGTGGCGCCCGTTTTAGCTGATTTTTCTGACCTGAGTACTGGTCTGGATCAATGTTTTGTCGCGCGGCGGGCGCTAAACCTGTGGGAGCGGGCTTGCTCGCGAAGGCGTCTCGTCAGTTTGCATAGGCGGTGGCTGACACACCGCATTCGCGAGCAAGCCCGCTCCTACAGGGGGTTTGTGGTGTTTGGGGAATCGGCGGGCAAAAAAAACGCCCCGAACCAGTCGGGGCGTCAGTCTTGCGGCTTTGCGGTTAGCTTTCTATACGATCCGCAAAGGCCGTTTGCTCAGCGAAGCCGAATCAGTGGAACTGTTCTTCTTCGGTCGAACCGGTCAGCGCGGTCACCGAGGACGAGCCGCCCTGAATCACGGTGGTCATGTCGTCGAAGTAGCCGGTGCCCACTTCCTGCTGGTGAGCCACGAAGGTGTAACCCTTGGCGGCGTCAGCGAATTCCTGCTCCTGCAGCTTCACGTAGGCAGTCATGTCGTTGCGGGCGTAGTCGTGCGCCAGGTTGAACATGCTGTGCCACATGTTGTGAATGCCGGCCAGGGTGATGAACTGGTGCTTGTAGCCCATGGCGGACAGTTCGCGCTGGAACTTGGCGATGGTCGCGTCGTCCAGGTTTTTCTTCCAGTTGAAGGAAGGCGAGCAGTTGTACGACAGCAGTTGGTCCGGGTATTCCTTCTTGATCGCTTCAGCGAAGCGACGGGCTTCTTCCAGATCCGGTTTGGCGGTTTCGCACCAGATCAGGTCGGCGTACGGAGCATAAGCCAGGCCACGGGCGATGGCTTGATCGAGGCCGGCACGAACCTTGTAGAAGCCTTCCTGAGTGCGCTCGCCAGTCACGAACGGCTGGTCGTACGGGTCGCAGTCGGAAGTCAGCAGGTCAGCAGCGTTGGCGTCGGTACGGGCCAGAATGATGGTCGGGGTACCGGCAACGTCAGCCGCCAGACGCGCAGCGGTCAGCTTCTGTACGGCTTCCTGAGTCGGAACCAGTACTTTGCCGCCCATGTGACCACACTTCTTCACGGAAGCCAGTTGGTCTTCGAAGTGAACGCCAGCGGCGCCTGCTTCGATCATGCTCTTCATCAGCTCGTAAGCGTTCAGAACGCCGCCGAAACCGGCCTCAGCGTCAGCCACGATCGGCGCGAAGTAGTCGATGTAGCCATCGTCGCCCGGGTTCTTGCCGGCTTTCCACTGGATTTGATCAGCACGACGGAACGAGTTGTTGATGCGCTTGACCACGGTTGGCACCGAGTCCACCGGGTACAGCGACTGGTCCGGGTACATCGATTCGGCGGAGTTGTTGTCCGCAGCCACTTGCCAGCCCGACAGGTAGATCGCCTGGATACCGGCCTTGACCTGCTGAACAGCCTGGCCGCCGGTCAGGGCGCCCATGCAGTTGACGAAATCTTTCTCTGGGCGGAAGGACGGCTTGGCACCCTGGGTCACCAGGTTCCACAGCTTCTCGGCGCCCATTTTTGCGAAGGTGTGCTCAGGTTGAACCGAGCCACGCAGACGGACGACGTCAGCAGCGGAGTAAGTGCGAGTCACGCCTTTCCAGCGCGGGTTTTCAGCCCAGTCTTTTTCAAGGGCTGCAATTTGCTGTTCGCGTGTCAGTGCCATGGAGATAAACCTCGTCGCGTCTTTATGAAAAGTTGTTCTGCGGTGGAAAATTCCTGCGCTCGCTGACCAGAAGCTTAGGTGGTCAAGTCGGATTCGGCGGGGTAGGCGACGGGATGAACGATGGGCTCGAGGGGAAGTGAGCAGGTAGTGGCGGACTGCGGGCGCATTCGGGCGTCGTGGGCCTTTATACGGTCTACAGCGTGAAGCCGGGTTACCTAATTACGCTTCCGTCCCTCGGGACAACTTCGTTCCAGTCGGCAACCTCGTCAAACACACCTTGTGGGCGGTACAGACACGAAGCGGTTCGCGGGGTAGGTGCGAACATCGCTTCGAAGGCCCTTGCCAGGGCCTCTGATTAGCGGGAGCGAGGCCATCATGCCTTCGCTTTTTTGGCCCGTCAAACGTTTTGTAGTGCTTTTTTTAAAGCACTACATCTTTCGTCTAATACGACTAATCAGTCAGTTTTCGGTGCTTTAGTCCAGAGCGTCGACTTTGACCCGCAAGGTCATGTCATCCCGGCCTTGAGTCGAGTAGCTGCGGGTCAGGCCCTGTTTATCGGCCTGAGTCTGGCGATTTACGCCGGCGAGGGTGATCCATTCGCCCAGGCGTCCGCTGACCGTTGTGTCGGTACTTTGCACGTTCACTACATCAGGACGGTCCTGGCTCATACGGTCACGGTTGGTACTGATCGCCAGGTGAACGATGTCGCCGGTGACGCTGGCGGTAACGTAGAAGCCTTGGGTGACGTTGCGGTATTGGGTCTGGCTGTTGTAACCGCCGTAGGAGTCACTTTGAACATTGGTGATCGGCACGCTCTGACCAACCTGAATCAGCGCCGGCATGCCGTCGGTGGCCTGCACTTGCTGCACGCCGCCGTCACGGCTGGCGGTGCTGCGGCTGATGATCCGGGTCTGATTCGGCTGCGCGCCGTTGACCGAATAACCTTCATCGCCGCGACCGTTGTTTTCATTAGTGTCGACCGTGATCAGCAGACGTTTGGGCGCAGTGTCCAGTTGCGTGATCAACGCCTTGAGTTCCTGGATCTTGTCCGGCTCGGCCTTGATGATCAGTTGGTTGCCATAGGCGCTGACCTGGCCGTCCTTGCCGATGAAGTCTTGCGCCATCGGCAGCATGTCGGTGCTGGTGCGGTAGTTGAGGGGGACGATTTCTGTGGCTGCCATCACCGAAAAACTGCAACCGAGCAGCAGGGTGGTGAGCAGGGTGCGTAGGGACATGTCCGTTATCTCCGCTTTCGAAAGGCTTGATATTGCCAGTTTGTCGGCCCAGGGTGGGGCAAGTTGAATCGTAGACAGCAAAACGCCCCGGCATCCGAAGATGGCGGGGCGTTTTGAGGGTGCTCACATACCGCTTTTTGTGGCGAGGGAGCTTGCTCCCGCTGGGCTGCGCAGCAGACCCCAAATCTTCAGGGCCGCTTCGCGCCCCAGCGGGAGCAAGCTCCCTCGCCACAGGGTTTCACGGGTATGGGATCTCTGTTGATCAAGCCGAATGCCGAACCATATCGACATGCGGAATCCCGGCTTCGAGGAATTCCTCGCTGACCAGGCTGAAGCCCAGGCGCTCATAGAACGCCGTGGCCTGTACCTGGGCGCTGAGCATCTGCTGCTGCAGGCCGCGGGCTTCGGCTTCGGCGATGACCGCTTGCATCAGCGCATCGCCCACCTTCATCCCGCGCCAGTCCTTCAACACCGAAACCCGACCAATGTGCCCGTCAGGCAGCAGGCGGGCGGTGCCGATCGGAAAGTCGCCTTCGAACGCCAGAAAATGCACGGCGGTCGCGTCATCGGCGTCCCATTCCAGCTCGGGTGGCACCGATTGTTCGGCGATGAACACCGTTTCACGAATGCGCCGGATCTCGGCGATATCCTTCTGCCAGTCTGCGACACGTACGCGAATCTTATTCATCGGCAAATCCCAGGCTGCCCTGTTTGACCAGTTCGCACAGCAGGCCGCGACCGTCTTCGTCGTTCAGCCACTCGCCGAGGTTGTCGACGTGCAGCGCATCGGCGGCGCAGATCAGCTTCAGCAGCTCGCGCAGCTTGCCCGGCAGGTAACGGCTCTGGCCGCTGGCGAACAGCAGCAGATCGTCATCGACTTCCGACCAGGCCAGGCGCGCGCTCGGGTTGCGGATCAGCACTGCGCCGTCTTGCAAAGCGTTGAGGAAGTCATCTTCTTCAACGTCTTCCGGGCCGACCACCAGTTCCGGGTAGCGCGGCTCGGTCATGTACTGGCCGAACCAGGTCAGCAGCAGGCGCTCGTCGCTCATGTGCTCGGCGAGCAGGCTTTTCAGGCGGCCGAGTGCGTCGTGCTGGATCTGATGCGGATCATCGCTGACCGGTTTCGCATCGGCGTCGGTGTAGCGTTCTTCGTCAGTCAGGAACTGGCTGAGGAAGTCGGTGAAGTGGGTCAGTACTTCAGAAGCGCTCGGGGCGCGGAAGCCGACCGAGTAGGTCATGCAGTTGTCCACGGCGACACCGCAGTGGGCCAGGCGCGGTGGCAGGTAGAGCATGTCGCCCGGTTCCAGCACCCATTCTTCGGTTTCGTGGAATTCGGCGAGGATGCGCAGATCCGCGTGTTGCAGCAGCGGGCTCTCGGAGTCGCACATCTGGCCGATTTTCCAGTTGCGCTGGCCGTGGCCTTGCAGCAGGAACACGTCGTAGTTGTCGAAGTGCGGGCCGACGCTGCCACCCGGGGCGGCGAAGCTGATCATCACGTCATCGACGCGCCAGCTCGGCAGGAAGCGGAAGTTTTCCAGCAGTTCGCTGACTTCCGGCACGAATTGATCAACGGCCTGAACGAGCAAGGTCCACTCTTTTTCCGGCAGCTTGCTGAATTCGTCTTCGGCGAACGGGCCGCGACGCAGCTCCCACGGGCGCTCGCCGTGCTCGATCACCAGGCGCGACTCGACCTCTTCTTCCAGGGCCAGGCCGGCGAGTTCGTCGGCGTCGATCGGGCTTTCGAAGTCAGGGATGGCCTGACGGATCAGCAGCGGCTTTTTCTGCCAGTAATCGCGCATGAATTCGCGCGCCGTGAGACCGCCCAGGAGTTGAAGAGGAGTATCAGGATTCATGTGTAACCTATTGAAAAAAAGCATTTTTCAGACGGGAATAAAAACGCCCGGCGCGGCCGGGCGTCTCAAACGGGTCAAGCGGTGAATCAGATGCGTCGGGCTTGCGCTACAGCGTTGCCGATGTAGTTGGCCGGGGTCAGCTGTTTCAGCTCGGCTTTCGCTTCGGCTGGCATGTCCAGGCCGTCGATGAAAGTCTGCAGCGCTTGCGGGCTGATGCCCTTGCCGCGGGTCAGTTCTTTCAACTTTTCGTACGGGTTTTCGATGTTGTAGCGGCGCATTACGGTCTGGATCGGCTCGGCCAGCACTTCCCAGCAAGCATCCAGATCGGCAGCAATCTTGTCGGCGTTGAGCTCGAGTTTGCTGATGCCCTTGAGGCTGGCTTCGTAGGCGATCACGCTGTGAGCGAAGCCCACGCCGAGGTTGCGCAGTACGGTGGAGTCGGTCAGGTCGCGCTGCCAGCGGGAGATCGGCAGTTTGCTCGCCAGGTGCTGGAACAGCGCGTTGGCGATGCCCAGGTTGCCTTCGGAGTTTTCGAAGTCGATCGGGTTGACCTTGTGCGGCATGGTCGACGAACCGATTTCGCCAGCGATGGTGCGCTGTTTGAAATAACCGAGGGAGATGTAGCCCCAGATGTCACGGTCGAAGTCGATCAGGATGGTGTTGAAGCGCGCGATCGCGTCGAACAGCTCGGCGATGTAGTCGTGCGGTTCGATCTGCGTGGTGTACGGGTTGAAACCCAGACCCAGCTCGTCTTCGATGAAGGCGCGGGCGTTGGCTTCCCAGTCGATCTGCGGGTAGGCCGACAGGTGCGCGTTGTAGTTGCCCACGGCGCCGTTGATCTTGCCCAGCAGCGGCACGGCAGCGACTTGAGCGATCTGACGCTCGAGACGGTAAACCACGTTCGCCAGCTCTTTACCCAGAGTAGTCGGGGAGGCCGGTTGACCGTGGGTGCGCGACAGCATCGGCACGTCGGCGAAACGGATCGCCAGTTCGCGGATGGCGTTGGCAGTCTGACGCATCAGCGGCAGCATCACGTCGTCACGGCCTTCGCGCAGCATCAGGGCGTGGGACAGGTTGTTGATGTCTTCACTGGTGCAGGCAAAGTGGATGAACTCGCTGACCTTGGCCAGCTCCGGCAGCTTGGCCGCCTGCTCCTTGAGCAGGTATTCGATCGCCTTGACGTCGTGGTTGGTGGTGCGCTCGATCTCTTTGACGCGCTCGGCGTGCTCCAGCGAGAAGTTTTCAGCCAGTTCATTGAGAACGGCGTTGGCCTCGGCGGAGAAGGCTGGCACTTCCGGGATACCGGCGTGGGCGGCCAGGCGCTGGAGCCAGCGCACTTCAATCAGGACGCGGGCACGGATCAGGCCGTACTCGCTGAAAATCGGGCGCAGGGCCTGGGTTTTGCCGGCGTAGCGGCCGTCAACAGGGGAAACCGCAGTGAGCGAAGAGAGCTGCATGGGGTGTTCTCGGACAGTCGGGCAACGAAATGGGGCGCGTATCATACATGAAAAATCCGCCGGTCCGTTGCCAACTGACCGGCGTATTACGCGCTACAGACTACAAAACTTTTATTTGCGCGACGATTTACTCGCTGCGCATCAACGGATACAGCTCTTTGAGCAGCTTGCGCCGGCTGATCACCAACTGCCAGCGGTGGCCGCCGAGCTGTCGCCACAGGCGTGCCGAACGGATGCCGGCCAGCAGCAGGGCGCGGATCTTCGAAGCGTTGCTCGGTTGCTGCAGGTTGCGCATGTCGCCATGCACCTGAATCCGCTGGCGCAGGGTGCTCAGGGTGTCCTGATACAGCGCACCGCAGGCGGCGATCACGTTTTCGTGGGCCGGGCCGAAGTGCTCGACCTGCGACTGGATCTGCGGCAGGCGCTTGCCGATGGTGTCGAGCATGTCGTCACGTTTGGCCAGTTGGCGTTCCAGACCGAGCATCGACAGGGCATAGCGCAGCGGCTCGCGCTGCAGGGTGCTCGGGTCGCGCTCGAGCGCGCCGATCAATGCCCGATAACCCTCGCGCAGATTGAGGTCGTCGCCGCCGTACACATCCAGTGTGTCCTTCGGGTCGCGTACCAGCAGGCTGCCGAGCATGCAGCTCAGGCCGGCCTCGCTGGTCTGGCCGGTCTTGGCGATGCGGTCGACCAGCACGGCGGCGAGAAACACCCCGCCCAGCGCCGTCAGTTGCTCCTGAGTCGGGCTCATGCCTGGCCGCTCCACGGTTCGGCGACTTCGATCACGCCGCCACCGAGGCAGATTTCACCGTCATAGAACACCACGGACTGGCCCGGGGTCACCGCGCGTTGCGGTTCGTCGAACACGGCGCGGTAGCCGTTTTCGGTTTTTTCCAGGGTGCAAGCCTGATCGCTCTGGCGATAACGCACTTTGGCAGTGAGGCGCAGTGGCTGGCTCAGGTCGATCGGGTTGACCCAATAGATTTCCGAAGCGAGCAGGGCGCTGGAGAACAGCCACGGATGGTTGTTGCCCTGGCCGACGATCAGCTCGTTGGTGTCCAGATCCTTGCGCAGCACGTACCACGGCTCGTCGCCGGCATCTTTCAGACCGCCGATGCCCAAGCCCTGACGCTGACCGATGGTGTGGTACATCAAGCCGTGGTGACGGCCGATGACTTCGCCTTCGGTGGTCTTGATCTCGCCCGGTTGCGCCGGTAGGTATTGCTTGAGGAAGTCGCTGAAACGTCGCTCGCCGATGAAGCAGATCCCGGTGGAATCCTTCTTCTTGGCGGTCGCCAGCTCGTATTTCTCGGCAATGGCGCGAACTTCCGGCTTTTCCAGTTCACCGACCGGGAACAGGGTTTTGGCGATCTGCTCGCCGCCGACGGCGTGCAGGAAGTAGCTCTGATCCTTGTTCGGATCGAGGCCCTTGAGCAGTTCGGTGCGGCCATCGATGTCGCGACGGCGCACGTAGTGGCCGGTGGCGATCAGGTCGGCGCCAAGCATCATGGCGTAGTCGAGGAACGCCTTGAACTTGATCTCGCGGTTACACAGGATGTCCGGGTTCGGCGTGCGACCGGCCTTGTATTCGGCGAGGAAGTGCTCGAACACGTTGTCCCAGTACTCGGCGGCGAAGTTGGCGGTGTGCAGCTTGATACCGATCTTGTCGCACACGGCCTGGGCATCCGCCAGGTCGTCCATGGCGGTGCAGTATTCCGTTCCGTCGTCTTCTTCCCAGTTCTTCATGAACAGGCCTTCCACTTCATAGCCCTGCTCGATCAGCAGGAGAGCGGAAACGGAAGAGTCCACGCCGCCGGACATGCCGACAATGACGCGCTTCTTGGATGTGTCAGAAGGGGCTGGATCACGCATAGGGATTCAATGAGTGTCTTGAAAAAGGACGCGATTCTAGCAGGCTCACGGCCTCAAGGCTAAAGAGAAGGGCGGATCAGTTCGAGACTGAAGTGATGGCCGGCCAGATAGTCGTCGATGCAGCGGATGATCAGCTCACTGCGCCAGTTGTCACGCTGAGCGATTAATTCGCTACGGGTCAACCACTTGGCGCCGACGATGCCGTCGTCAAGTTGATAGTCCGGGTGGTGTTTCACCGCTTTGGCGCTGAAGCACACGCGTTGATAAGTCACGCCGTTGCTCGGCGCGGTGTACAGATAAATGCCGATCACGCCGGTGGGTTCGACGTCCCAGCCGGTTTCCTCGAGGGTTTCGCGAATGGCGGCGTCGATCAGGGTCTCGTTCGGGTCGAGATGGCCGGCGGGCTGATTGAGCACATAACGCCCGGCCTTGTGCTCTTCGACCATCAGGAAGCGGCCGTTGTCTTCGACGATGGTGGCGACGGTGATGTGGGGGAGCCATTCCATAAAACCTTCCTCAAAATCCAGGTTAAAACTCAATCCCCCTGTGGGAGCGGGCTTGCTCGCGAATGCGGTTTATCATTCAACATCGTCATTGACTGAACCACCGCATTCGCGAGCAAGCCCGCTCCCACAGGGGTTTTGTGTTGTGTTCGGAAACACAAACCCCGGCACACGGCCGGGGTTTGTGATGTTCCCTTTACAACCTTAAACCAGCGCAGCAATCGCCGCGTTGAACGTTGCGCTTGGGCGCATGGCCTTGCTGATCAGCTCGGCGTCGGCGTGGTAGTAACCGCCGATGTCCACTGGCTTGCCCTGCACCGCGTTGAGCTCGGCAACGATGGTCGCCTCGTTCTCGGTCAGGGTTTTGGCCAGGGTCGCGAACTGCGCTTGCAGTGCAGCGTCTTCGGTCTGGGCGGCCAGGGCCTGAGCCCAGTACAGCGCCAGGTAGAAATGGCTGCCGCGGTTGTCGATGTTGCCGACCTTGCGCGATGGCGACTTGTTGTTGTCGAGGAACTGGCCGGTGGCCTGATCCAGGGTTTTCGACAGAACCAGCGCTTTCGGGTTGTTGTAGTTCACACCCAGATGCTCGAGGGAGGCTGCCAGTGCGAGGAACTCGCCCAGCGAATCCCAGCGCAGGAAGTTCTCTTCGACCAGTTGCTGCACGTGCTTCGGCGCCGAACCGCCGGCGCCGGTTTCGAACAGGCCACCACCGTTCATCAGCGGCACGATCGACAGCATCTTGGCGCTGGTGCCCAGTTCCATGATCGGGAACAGGTCAGTCAGGTAGTCGCGCAGTACGTTGCCGGTCACCGAAATGGTGTCCTTGCCTTCGCGGGTGCGCTGCAGGGTGTACTTCATGGCATCGACCGGCGCCATGATCTGGATGTCCAGACCGCTGGTGTCGTGATCCTTCAGGTAAGCCTGAACCTTCTCGATCACCACGCCGTCGTGGGCGCGCATCGGGTCCAGCCAGAAGATCGCCGGGGTGCTGCTGGCGCGAGCACGGTTGACGGCCAGTTTGACCCAGTCCTGGATCGGCGCGTCTTTGGTCTGGCACATGCGGAAGATGTCGCCGGCTTCGACAGCCTGTTCCATCAGCAGGTTGCCCTTGCTGTCGGTAACGCGAACCACGCCGTCAGCCTTGATCTGGAAAGTCTTGTCGTGCGAGCCGTACTCTTCGGCTTTCTTCGCCATCAGGCCAACGTTTGGCACGCTGCCCATAGTGGTTGGATCGAACGCGCCGTTGGCTTTGCAATCTTCGATCACAGCCTGGTAGATGGTTGCGTAGCAACGATCCGGGATCACCGCCTTGGTGTCGTGCAGCTGACCGTCGGTGCCCCACATCTTGCCGGAGTCGCGGATCATCGCTGGCATCGAGGCGTCGACGATGACGTCGCTCGGCACGTGCAGGTTGGTGATGCCTTTGTCGGAGTTGACCATCGCCAGCGATGGGCGAGCAGCGTAGACCGCCGCGATGTCAGCTTCGATCTGTGCTTGCTGCTCGGCCGGCAGGGCCTTGATGCGAGCGTACAGATCGCCGATGCCGTTGTTCAGGTTGAAGCCGATCTGGGCCAGCACGTCAGCGTGCTTGGTCAAGGCGTCTTTATAGAACTCGGCAACGATCTGGCCGAACATGATCGGGTCGGAGACCTTCATCATGGTCGCTTTCAGGTGCACCGAGAGCAGCACGCCCTGCGCCTTGGCGCTTTCGATTTCAGCGGCGATGAACGCGCGCAGGGCGTTTTTGCTCATCACGGCGCAGTCGAGGATCTCGCCGGCCTGAACGCTGGTTTTTTCTTTCAGGACGGTGGCGGTGCCGTCTTTGGCGATCAGCTCGATTTTCACAGCGTCAGCGGCGTCGATCAGGGCAGCTTTTTCGCTGCCGTAGAAATCGCCGGTGCTCATGTGAGCGACGTGGGACTTGGAGTCTTTGGCCCACGCGCCCATTTTGTGCGGGTGCTTGCGCGCGTAGTTCTTGACCGACAGCGGAGCGCGGCGGTCGGAGTTGCCTTCACGCAGAACCGGGTTCACGGCGCTGCCCTTGACCTTGTCGTAACGCGCCTTGGCTTCTTTTTCGGCTTCGTTGGTCACGGTTTCCGGGTAGTCCGGCAGGTTGAAGCCCTGGGCTTGCAGCTCTTTGATTGCCGCTTGCAGCTGAGGTACCGAAGCACTGATGTTCGGCAGCTTGATGATGTTGGCTTCAGGCGTAACGGCCAGGTCGCCCAGTTCGGCGAGGTGGTCGGCTACGGCTTTGTCGCCCAGTTGCTCGGGGAAGCTGGCCAGGATGCGCGCTGCAAGAGAGATATCGCGGGTTTCCACGGCGATATCGGCCGAGGCGGTGTAAGCCTCGATGATCGGCAGCAGGGAGTAGGTGGCGAGGGCTGGAGCTTCGTCGGTGAAGGTATAGATGATCTTCGAGCGGGTGGGCATATTCGGATTAACTCTCTCTTCTTTGCTAAAGCGTGCGCAGAAACTCGAGGGGCGCCGGGTAAGCGCGTTCGTTCAAAGTCATCCATGAACCGAATGTCGAGAATCTTCGCGGTGATGTTGGGTGCATCAGTAGAGCGTCAAGCAGTCAGGCTGCGGTAACAACCCGACCAATCAGGCGGAAAGTCTCGTTCTAGAGAGGCCAGCCGTCGTGACCCTGTGGTCAGCGGGCGGCATTATACATAGGTAGCTGGCAATCTGCCGATGGTTCATATGCAACGAGTCTCGTCCATTGGTCTAAAGGTCGCAGGGGCGGGTGGGGCGTAGAGTCGCTGCGAATGCTTGAGTTTGGCGCTTTTCCCTTTGCTTTCAGGCTTGTACGAAACCAGATGTGCCCGCGCCGTGAACAGAGGGTTTGCGTGTTGATTTAACTGGGTTACGCTCGAACCAAGCCAGATGTTCAATCCAAACAATGGAGTTCAGCATGGGTTACAAGAAGATTCAGGTTCCAGCCGTCGGCGACAAAATCACCGTCAATGCAGACCATTCTCTCAATGTTCCTGATAACCCGATCATCCCCTTCATTGAAGGTGACGGCATTGGCGTCGACGTCAGCCCGGTGATGATCAAAGTGGTTGATGCTGCCGTGGCCAAGGCCTACGGGGGCAAGCGCAGGATTTCCTGGATGGAGGTTTACGCTGGCGAAAAAGCGACTCAGGTCTATGACCAGGACACCTGGCTGCCCCAGGAAACCCTGGACGCCGTCAAGGATTACGTGGTCTCCATCAAGGGCCCGCTGACCACCCCGGTCGGTGGTGGCATCCGCTCCCTCAACGTTGCCCTGCGCCAGCAACTCGATCTTTATGTATGCCTGCGCCCGGTGGTGTGGTTCGAGGGTGTACCGAGCCCGGTGAAAAAGCCCGGCGACGTCGACATGGTGATCTTCCGCGAGAACTCCGAAGACATTTATGCCGGTATCGAATGGAAGGCCGGCTCCCCTGAGGCCACCAAGGTCATCAAGTTTCTGAAAGAAGAGATGGGCGTCACCAAGATCCGTTTCGATCAGGATTGCGGTATCGGCATCAAGCCTGTTTCCAAGGAAGGCACCAAACGTCTGGTGCGCAAGGCCCTGCAATACGTGGTGGACAACGACCGCAAGTCGCTGACCATCGTGCACAAGGGCAACATCATGAAATTCACCGAAGGTGCCTTCAAGGACTGGGGTTACGAGGTGGCGAAGGAAGAGTTCGGCGCCGAGCTGCTCGATGGCGGCCCATGGATGAAGTTCAAGAACCCGAAAACCGGCCGTGAAGTCATCGTCAAGGATGCCATTGCCGACGCCATGCTCCAGCAGATCCTGCTGCGTCCGGCCGAGTACGATGTGATCGCCACGCTGAACCTCAACGGTGACTACCTCTCCGACGCCCTGGCGGCTGAGGTGGGCGGTATCGGTATCGCGCCGGGCGCCAACCTGTCCGACACCGTGGCCATGTTCGAGGCGACACACGGTACCGCGCCGAAGTACGCCGGCAAGGACCAGGTCAACCCGGGTTCAGTGATTCTGTCGGCCGAGATGATGCTGCGTCATCTGGGCTGGACCGAAGCGGCTGACCTGATCATCAAGGGCACCAACGGCGCCATCAAGGCCAAGACCGTGACCTATGACTTCGAACGTCTGATGGAAGGTGCCACGCTGGTGTCTTCTTCGGGCTTCGGTGAGGCGATCATCAAGCACATGTAAGTCGTGCAGGTACAAAAAAACCGCCTTCGGGCGGTTTTTTCATGACTGGGTGACGGTTGAGTCAGCCTGATACCTTTTCTTGATGGGAGGCATGCTTGGCCGATTCGTTTGTCTCCTTCTCCGTCTGGATTTTTACCGCGTGCAGGCCTTTGGGGCCCTGAACGATGTCGAAGTTGACGATTTGTCCGGCCTTGAGGGTTTTATACCCGTCCATGTCAATGGCGGAGTAGTGTGCAAAGAAATCGATCTCTTTGCCGTCCTCGTCACGTCCTTCCCGGGCATCGGTGTTGATGAAGCCGAACCCCTTGGCATTGTTGAACCACTTGACCTTGCCGACAGCCATGCTCAAATCCCTCTGCAACAGACTCCATCGCTGGAGTATCATCCAGGACATCCGCAATCTGATTCGTTAAAAGAATTGACTCCGCGGATCTTTTTTACCCACTGTGGGCTCTATTGGTTGTAACACCGTTTTCCCGATAGTCAAGGTGACCGGGCAGTCGGAGTTGAAAAGGTGTACAGCCGCCCCCACCACTGTATTTGCACAACTGACGAACCTTTCTTTCCATGCATGCAATCAGCCAGATTCGACTAACATTCAATCAGGATCGCCCGCTTCTCCAAAAGGATCTTCCACAGGAGCACGACGACGATTCGGCAGGCGTTGCTGTTCAGGAAGCAAAGCCTGCGTTACAGGCGCCGCCGATGTACAAGGTGGTTTTGTTCAACGATGACTACACACCGATGGATTTCGTCGTCGAAGTGCTCGAGGTGTTTTTTAACCTGAATCGCGAGCTGGCGACCAAGGTCATGCTGGCCGTTCACACAGAAGGACGGGCAGTATGTGGAGTGTTTACCCGCGACATCGCCGAGACAAAGGCCATG
The DNA here is from genome assembly GCF_053851495.1 of Pseudomonas sp. JQ36. Taxonomy (NCBI): domain Bacteria; kingdom Pseudomonadati; phylum Pseudomonadota; class Gammaproteobacteria; order Pseudomonadales; family Pseudomonadaceae; genus Pseudomonas; species Pseudomonas sp. JQ36. The sequence goes on from NZ_CM132642.1 coordinate 1,105,002, forward strand.
CAGGTCAACCAGTACGCCAGGGAAAGCCAGCATCCGCTACTCTGTGAAATCGAGAAGGACGGTTAATCGCCGACCACTTGGGTATGAGGTGAAGCTATGTTAAACCGCGAGCTCGAAGTCACCCTCAATCTTGCCTTCAAGGAGGCTCGTTCGAAGCGTCATGAATTCATGACCGTCGAACACCTGCTGCTGGCCCTATTGGATAATGAGGCTGCCGCCACCGTATTGCGTGCCTGCGGCGCAAACCTCGACAAACTCAAGCACGACCTGCAGGAGTTCATCGACTCCACCACGCCATTGATCCCCGTCCACGACGAAGATCGCGAGACCCAGCCAACCCTGGGCTTCCAGCGTGTACTGCAACGTGCTGTCTTTCATGTGCAGAGCTCGGGCAAACGCGAAGTAACCGGCGCCAACGTGCTGGTTGCAATCTTCAGTGAGCAAGAGAGTCAGGCCGTATTCCTGCTGAAACAGCAGAGCGTTGCGCGCATTGATGTCGTCAATTACATCGCCCACGGCATTTCCAAAGTGCCAGGGCACGGCGATCACTCTGAAGGTGAACAAGATATGCAGGACGACGAGGGCGGTGAGTCTTCTTCTTCAGGCAATCCGCTGGATGCTTATGCCAGCAATCTCAACGAACTCGCGCGCCAGGGTCGCATTGATCCGCTGGTCGGCCGCGAATCGGAAGTCGAGCGTGTCGCGCAGATTCTCGCGCGCCGACGCAAAAACAATCCGTTGCTGGTCGGCGAAGCAGGCGTGGGTAAAACCGCGATTGCCGAAGGCCTGGCCAAGCGCATTGTCGACAACCAGGTGCCGGATCTGCTGGCGAACAGCGTCGTCTATTCGCTCGACCTCGGTGCTCTGCTCGCAGGCACCAAGTATCGCGGTGATTTCGAGAAGCGCTTCAAGGCGCTGCTCAATGAACTGAAAAAACGTCCGCAAGCGATCCTGTTCATCGACGAGATCCACACCATCATCGGTGCGGGTGCTGCGTCCGGTGGCGTAATGGATGCCTCGAACCTGCTCAAGCCGCTGCTGTCGTCTGGCGACATTCGCTGCATTGGCTCGACCACGTTCCAGGAATTTCGCGGCATCTTCGAGAAGGATCGTGCGCTGGCGCGACGCTTCCAGAAGGTCGATGTCGTCGAACCGTCGGTGGAAGACACCATCGGTATCCTGCGCGGCCTGAAAGGGCGTTTCGAACAGCACCACAACATCGAATACAGCGATGAGTCGTTGCGCGCCGCTGCTGAACTGGCATCGCGCTACATCAATGACCGGCATATGCCGGACAAGGCCATCGACGTGATTGACGAGGCGGGTGCCTATCAGCGTCTGCAACCGGTCGAGATGCGCGTCAAGCGCATCGAAGTGCCGCAGGTTGAAGACATTGTGGCGAAAATCGCGCGGATTCCGCCGAAGCACGTCACCAGCTCCGACAAGGAACTGCTGCGTAACCTGGAGCGTGACCTGAAGCTGACGGTGTTTGGTCAGGATGCGGCGATCGATTCGCTGTCGACCGCGATCAAGCTGTCCCGTGCCGGCCTCAAGTCGCCTGACAAGCCAGTCGGTTCGTTCCTGTTCGCAGGTCCCACCGGTGTCGGTAAAACCGAGGCTGCGCGGCAACTGGCCAAGGCGTTGGGCATCGAACTGGTGCGTTTCGACATGTCCGAGTACATGGAGCGACACACCGTATCGCGTCTGATCGGTGCGCCTCCGGGTTATGTCGGCTTTGATCAGGGCGGTCTGTTGACCGAAGCGATCACCAAGCAGCCGCACTGCGTATTGCTGCTCGATGAAATCGAGAAAGCGCATCCGGAAGTCTTCAACCTGCTGCTGCAGGTGATGGACCACGGCACGCTCACCGACAACAACGGGCGCAAGGCGGATTTCCGCAACGTGATCGTGATCATGACCACCAACGCTGGCGCCGAAACCGCGGCGCGTGCTTCGATCGGCTTCACTCATCAGGACCACTCGTCTGATGCGATGGAAGTGATCAAGAAGAGCTTCACGCCGGAGTTCCGTAACCGTCTGGACACCATTATCCAGTTTGGTCGCCTCAGTCATGAGGTCATCAAAAGTGTGGTGGACAAGTTCCTTACCGAACTACAGGCGCAGCTGGAAGACAAGCGTGTGTTGCTGGAAGTTACCGATGCGGCGCGCAGTTGGCTGGCGGCCGGCGGTTATGACTCGGCGATGGGTGCACGTCCGATGGCGCGTCTGATCCAGGACAAGATCAAGCGTCCGCTGGCGGAGGAGATTCTGTTTGGCGAGCTGGCCGAGCATGGCGGTGTGGTGCACATCGACATCAAGGATGGTGAGCTGACGTTTGACTTCGAAACCACGGCTGAGATGGCCTGACGGTTGTTGGTCTGTTGTAAAGCGAAAGGCGCCTTCGGGCGCCTTTTTTGTTGTCTGATTTTTTGGGTGTATATCCGTTGCTGCGGTAACGGCGGCTTAGGGTTCCGCCCTTACGGCGGGTCACCTTTTCCAAACGCCGAAAAGGTAACCCAAAAGGCTTTACCCTGACGTTCGGCCCTCGCTTAGGCTCGGGTTCCTTCGCTGCGGGATTCATCCGGGGGCAGCGCCTACGGTTTGCTTCGCTGCACCTCCTCTCGCTGTGTTTGGCTGCGCCAAACGGTCGCTGCGCTCCCACCCCCGGATAAATCCCTCCACTCAGCCTGCCGACGGGCCCTCAGATCAAAAGCGGTACTCGAGCTAACGCTCATTGTGTTGAGTGGGGCGGCTTCGCCGCATGGGGTGCACGCTCTCTGAACTGTAGGAGCCAGCCTGACAGCCGACCAATTTCCAACTGAACACACTCATTCCAACTGTGGGAGCGGGCTTGCTCGCGAAGGCGGCCTGACAGCCAACCAATTTCTAGCTGATTACACCCGATCCCACTGTGGGAGCTGGCATGCCAGCGATGGCGGCCTGACAGCCGACCAATTTCCAACTGAATACACTCATTCCAACTGTGGGAGCGGGCTTGCTCGCGAAGGCGGCCTGCCAGCCAACCAATTTCTAGCTGATTACACCCGATCTCACTGTGAGAGCTGGCTTGCCAGCGATGGCGGCCTGACAGCCAACCAATCTCTAACTGAAAACACCCCCTACCATGTAGGAGCTGCCGAAGGCTGTGATCTTTTGATCTGCTTTGGCTTTGGCTTTGGCTTTGGCTTTGGCTTTGGCTCTTGATCTGGCTTTTGATTTTTTGCCCCTTCGGCAGGCCGAGCGTAGGTGTCCATCCGGGGGTTAGGCGCGCAGCGCCATGCGGCGGAGCCGCATACATCGAGAGGAGGTGCAGCGAAGCAAACCGGAGGCGATGCCCCCTGATGGGCACCGTAGCGAGGGAACACTGAGCCTAAGCGAAGTGCCGTACGCCGGGGCAAAGCCTTTTGGGTTACCTTTTCGGCGTTTGGAAAAGGTGACTCGCTGTAAGAGCGAAACCATAGGAGGCCGTTACCGCAGCAACGGATATACACCTAAAACCCAGGCCCAAACTCAAACTCAAACTCAAACCCAAACCCCAAATCGCAAACAAACAAAAACGCCCGGCAAAGCCGGGCGTCTTGTATTGACTTGATTAACGAGCGCGGTAAGTAATGCGCCCTTTGCTCAAGTCATAGGGCGTCAGCTCGACGCGCACTTTGTCACCGGTAAGAATACGAATGTAGTTCTTGCGCATCTTGCCGGAAATATGCGCGGTTACGACGTGCCCATTTTCCAACTCCACACGAAACATGGTGTTGGGCAGGGTGTCGACGACAGTGCCTTCCATTTCGAAGCTGTCTTCTTTCGACATGCAGTAAAGCCCTCGGTATCCAATGAATGGCCCGGTGCAACTGCGCCAGGCAAAAGCGGCGTGCATTGTGCCCGAAAAAGGGGGTTTAAGCCAAGGGGTTTACGGCTTGCGATCAGTTAAGGATCACCCAGCGCTGATTAATCAGCAATTCGATGGGGCGATATTGGGTCTTGTAGCTCATCTTTTTGCAGTTCTTGATCCAGTAACCGAGATACACCGCTTCCAGCCCCAGGCGCTGGCTTTCGGTGATTTGCCACAGGATTGCGAAACGGCCCAGGCTACGGCGCTCCTCGTCAGGTTCGTAAAAGGTGTAGACCGCCGACAGGCCGTTGGGCAGCAGATCGGTTACCGCGACGGCGAGTAACCGTCCGTCGAGACGAAATTCATAGAAGCGCGAAAAGGGCAGGTCGCGTACCAGAAAGGTCGAAAACTGGTCGCGGCTCGGCGGGTACATGTCGCCGTCGGCGTGTCGCTGTTCGATATAGCGCTGGTAGAGATCGAAATATTCTTCGCTGAAGTGCGGTTTTACCGGGCGAACCTGCAGATCGGCATTGCGTTTGAAAATACGTTTCTGCTGGCGGTTGGGGCTGAACTGCGACACCGGGATACGTGCAGGCACGCACGCATTGCAATTCTGGCAATGGGGCCGATACAGATGATCGCCGCTGCGACGAAACCCCATTTCCGACAGGTCTGCGTAGACATGCACATCCATGGGCTGACTCGGGTCGAGAAACAGCGTCGTCGCCTGCTCCTCGGGCAGATAACTGCAGGAATGAGGCTGAGTGGCATAGAACTTCAAGCGCGCCAACTCGGTCATGATCAACCCTCGGGATAAGCTGGTGAATTAAGTGTAAGCCACGCGCGCAAAAGTCGCTCAGCAAACCCAAGTGGCAAGACTGGGTTGATCCAGATGGCGAGCCAGATAGTCGGCGAATTCCTGGCGGGGGATCGCGCGGGCGCCGAGGCTGTGCAGATGATCGGTCGGCATCTGGCAGTCAATCAGAACGAATCCCGCTTCCTTCAGATGCTGCACCAGCGTGGCAAAGCCGAATTTGGAGGCGTTGTCGGCGCGGCTGAACATCGATTCACCTAAAAACAGCTGCCCCATCGCCAGGCCATACAGGCCGCCGACCAGTTGGCCCTGATCCCAGACCTCGACCGAATGGGCGAAACCGCGTCGATGCAATTCGAGGTAGGCGTCCTGCATGGCTTCGGTGATCCAGGTGCCGTCGGCGTAATCTCTGGGGGCGGCGCAGGCGCGAATGACGGCGTCGAAATCCTGATCGAAGGTCACCTGGTAGCGTTGCTTGCGCAGCAGTTTGCCGAGGCTGCGCGAAACATGCAGTTCGTCGGGAAACAGCACGGTGCGTGGGTCCGGCGACCACCAGAGGATCGGCTGTCCTTCGGAAAACCACGGAAAACAGCCGTGCCGGTAAGCCTGCACCAGACGATCGGCGGACAGATCGCCACCGGCAGCCAGCAATCCATTGGGATCGCGCATGGCCTTATCCAGGGGCGGGAAAGTCAGGGAATTGCGTTGTAACCAAGTCAGCATGGCGTCCAGGCTTGCAGAAGGGGAGGGCGGTGCGGGCGCGAGGCCCGCGCTAAAGTGTGCCGTTAAATGACAGGAATGTCGTCCAGATACTTCTCCGCGTCCAGTGCCGCCATGCAGCCGGCGCCGGCCGAGGTCACGGCCTGGCGGTAGACATGGTCGGCCACATCGCCGGCAGCGAAGATGCCGGGGATCTCGGTGGAGGTGGCGTCACCGTCACTGCCGCCCTTGACCAGCAGATAACCGTCGCGCATTGGCAATTGGCCCTGAAACAGCTCGGTGTTGGGTTTGTGGCCGATGGCGATGAATACGCCGGCCAGTGCCAGTTCGCGGGTCTGTCCGGTGTGGCTGTCACGCAGGCGCGCGCCGGTCACACCGCTGGCATCGCCCAGCACTTCGTCCAGGTTCTGGTTCCAGTGCAGGCGAACGTTGCCATTGGCGGCTTTTTCGAACAGTTTGTCCTGAAGGATTTTCTCCGAGCGCAATTTGTCGCGGCGGTGGATCAAGTGCACCTCTTTGGCGATGTTCGACAGGTACAGCGCCTCCTCGACCGCGGTATTGCCACCGCCGACCACGGCGACCACCTGATTGCGATAGAAGAAGCCGTCACAGGTCGCGCAAGCCGAAACCCCTTTGCCGGCGAAGGCTTCTTCCGAAGGCAGGCCCAGATACTGCGCCGAAGCGCCGGTGGCGATGATCAGGGCGTCGCAAGTGTAAGTGCCACTGTCGCCAATGAGCTCGAACGGGCGTTGCTGCAACTTGGCGGTGTGGATGTGGTCGTAAACGATCTCTGTGGCAAAGCGCTCGGCGTGTTTTTGCATGCGCTCCATCAGCGCCGGGCCGGTCAGGCCTTCGACGTCGCCAGGCCAGTTGTCGACTTCGACGGTGGTGGTGAGCTGACCACCGGCCTGCAGCCCGGTAATCACCACCGGTTTGAGGTTGGCGCGGGCGGCGTACACGGCGGCGCTGTAACCGGCGGGGCCGGAACCGAGAATGATCAGGCGTGAATGCTTCGCTGCGTTCATCAAATACACCTCATAAGCCTTTGTCACAAAAGGCAATGCATGCTCAAATTGAGCCGCAGGATTTGTGCGCTTGGCTATGCTCAGCTATGGGGTTTGAAGCATGGCATCAGCCGCACAAACCCGTACAATGCCGGGCTGTTACAGAATATTTGTAGAGCGCTGTGTTTATGGCTGTGTTTATAAAAGCTGCGGCACAGTGTTAAAAGTAGTCTCAGATGCGCCGGTTCACTTTTTTACCTGCCTGGATTGGGCAGTTTTTTATCGACATTCAATAGATGGACGCGCCCCGGGCGCAGGAAAAGAAGCGTTTTGAAGAAATCCACCGCAGCACCAAAAACAGTCGTTCCGCTCTGGCGCCAGCAATTGCACTACCGGCTCAAGGAAGGTGCATTGATCGCCATCGGAGCCTTGTGCCTGTTCCTGATGATGGCCTTGCTGACCTACGGCAAGGATGATCCGGGCTGGAGCCACAACAGCAAGATTGACGACGTGCAGAATTTCGGCGGCCCCGCCGGTTCTTACAGCGCCGACATCCTGTTCATGGTGCTGGGTTACTTCGCGTACATCTTCCCGCTGCTGCTGGCGGTCAAGGCGTATCAGATCTTCCGTCAACGTCACGAGCCGTGGCAGTGGAGCGGCTGGCTGTTCTCCTGGCGTCTGATCGGTCTGGTGTTCCTGGTGCTGTCCGGCGCTGCGCTGGCGCATATCCATTTTCACGCCGCCACCGGTCTGCCGGCGGGTGCGGGCGGGGCGCTGGGCGAAAGTCTCGGCGATCTGGCGCGCAACGCGCTGAATATTCAGGGCAGCACGCTGTTGTTCATTGCGCTGTTCCTGTTCGGCCTCACGGTGTTCACCGACCTGTCGTGGTTCAAGGTGATGGACGTCACCGGCAAGATCACTCTCGACCTGTTCGAACTGTTCCAGGGCGCCATCAACCGCTGGTGGTCTGCCCGTACCGAGCGCAAGCAACTGGTCGCGCAACTGCGTGAAGTCGATGACCGCGTTCACGATGTGGTCGCCCCGACTGTCACCGACAAGCGTGAACAGGCCAAGGTCAAGGAGCGCCTGATCGAGCGTGAGCAGGCCCTGAGCAAGCACATGTCCGATCGCGAGAAGCAGGTACCGCCGGTCATCGCCCCGGCTCCGGCCAAGGCGCCCGAGCCAAGCAAGCGCGTGCAGAAAGAGAAGCAGGCGCCGTTGTTCGTCGACAGCGCCGTGGAAGGCACCTTGCCGCCGATCTCGATCCTCGATCCTGCGGAAAAGAAACAACTCAATTACTCGCCGGAATCCCTGGCAGCGGTCGGCCACTTGCTGGAGATCAAGCTCAAGGAATTCGGCGTCGAGGTCACCGTGGACTCGATCCATCCGGGCCCGGTGATTACCCGTTACGAAATCCAGCCTGCAGCCGGCGTCAAGGTCAGCCGCATCGCCAACCTGGCGAAAGACCTTGCACGTTCGCTGGCCGTGACCAGCGTGCGGGTGGTCGAGGTGATTCCGGGCAAGACTACGGTCGGTATCGAGATTCCTAACGAAGACCGGCAGATCGTGCGTTTCTCCGAAGTGCTGTCGACCCCCGAGTACGACAACTTCAAATCGCCGGTCACCCTGGCCCTGGGCCACGACATCGGCGGCAAGCCGGTCATCACCGACCTGGCGAAGATGCCGCACCTGCTGGTCGCCGGTACTACCGGTTCCGGTAAGTCGGTGGGCGTGAACGCGATGATCCTGTCGATCCTGTTCAAGTCCGGCCCGGACGACGCCAAGCTGATCATGATCGACCCGAAAATGCTCGAGCTGTCGATCTACGAAGGCATTCCGCACCTGCTGTGCCCGGTAGTGACCGACATGAAAGACGCCGCCAACGCCCTGCGCTGGAGCGTTGCCGAGATGGAACGTCGCTACAAGCTGATGGCGAAGATGGGCGTGCGTAACCTGTCCGGCTTCAATGCCAAGGTCAAGGAAGCCCAGGACGCCGGCGAGCCGTTGAGCGATCCGCTGTACAAGCGCGAAAGCATTCATGACGAAGCGCCGCTGCTGCAGAAGCTGCCGACCATCGTCGTGGTCGTCGACGAATTCGCCGACATGATGATGATCGTCGGCAAGAAGGTTGAAGAACTGATTGCGCGTATCGCGCAGAAGGCACGTGCCGCCGGTATTCACCTGATCCTCGCGACCCAGCGTCCTTCGGTGGACGTGATCACCGGTCTGATCAAGGCCAACATTCCGACCCGTATGGCGTTCCAGGTATCGAGCAAGATCGACTCGCGGACCATCATCGATCAGGGCGGCGCCGAGCAACTGCTCGGTCACGGTGACATGCTCTACATGCCGCCGGGCACCAGCCTGCCGATCCGGGTACACGGCGCGTTCGTTTCCGACGATGAAGTGCACCGCGTGGTCGAGGCCTGGAAACTGCGTGGCGCACCGGAATACAACGATGACATCCTCAACGGTGTCGAAGAGGCGGGCAGCGGTTTTGAAGGCAGCAGCGGTGGCGGCGACGGTGATGATCCGGAGGCCGACGCGCTGTATGACGAAGCCGTACAGTTCGTCCTGGAAAGCCGCCGGGCGTCGATTTCTGCAGTACAGCGCAAGCTGAAGATCGGTTACAACCGCGCTGCGCGCATGATCGAAGCCATGGAAATGGCCGGGGTCGTCACCTCAATGAACACCAACGGTTCGCGTGAAGTTCTGGCCCCGGGCCCGGTTCGCGACTGATTAAAAGCAAAAGGCGGGACAATGATGTGCCGCCGCTCCCCCAACGAGTATTCAAGAGGACTCCCATGCGTCTTATCCGCATGCTGTTGCCAGTACTGGCGCTGACCACGTTCACGGCTCACGCCGATGACAAGGACGTGGCGCGTCTGACCCAATTGCTGGAAACGTCGAAAACCCTGACCGCGAACTTCTCGCAGCTGACCCTCGACGGCAGCGGCACCCAGTTGCAGGAAACCACCGGTGAGATGACCCTGCAGCGTCCGGGCCTGTTCTTCTGGCACACCAATGCCCCGAACGAGCAGACCATGGTCTCCGACGGCAAGAAGGTCACCCTGTGGGACCCGGATCTGGAACAGGCGACCATCAAGAAACTCGACGAGCGTCTGACCCAGACCCCGGCGCTGCTGCTGTCCGGTGATGTGTCGAAGATCAGCCAGAGTTTTGATATCACCGCGAAAGAGGCGGGCGGCGTGATCGACTTCACTCTCAAGCCGAAAACCAAGGACACCTTGTTCGATAATCTGCGCCTGTCGTTCCGCAATGGCCTTGTCAATGACATGCAACTGATCGACAGCGTCGGTCAGCGCACCAACATCCTGTTCACCGGGGTCAAGGCCAACGAAGCGGTACCGGCGTCGAAGTTCAAGTTCGACATCCCGAAGGGTGCTGACGTAATCCAGGAATAACCCGGATCCCGGGTTGGGCTCTTTTGGCTTGGAGCTTTTGTGGCGAGGGAGCTTGCTCCCGCTGGGGCGCGAAGCGGCCCCGCTCTTGAATCAAAAGCGGTGACTGCTACGCAGTCCAGCGGGAGCAAGCTCCCTCGCCACAGGTATTCCAACCGGTTTCAGACAATCAGAGGTTTCAACGCTACGTGATGGATCTGTTTCGCAGTGCACCGATTGCCCAGCCACTGGCCGCGCGTTTGCGTGCGACCAATCTGGATGAGTACGTCGGTCAGGAGCACGTGCTCGCTCGCGGCAAGCCTCTGCGTGAGGCGCTGGAGCAGGGTGCCCTGCATTCGATGATCTTCTGGGGGCCGCCGGGTGTGGGCAAGACCACCCTGGCGCGATTGCTCGCGGAAGTCTCGGATGCGCATTTCGAAACGGTCTCGGCGGTGCTTGCCGGGGTCAAGGAGATCCGTCAGGCCGTTGAAATCGCCAAACAGCAGGCCGGCCAATACGGCAAGCGCACCATTCTGTTCGTCGATGAAGTGCACCGCTTCAACAAATCGCAGCAGGATGCGTTCCTGCCGTACGTCGAAGACGGCACGCTGATTTTCATCGGTGCCACTACCGAAAACCCTTCGTTTGAATTGAACAACGCGCTGTTGTCGCGGGCCCGCGTCTATGTGCTGAAAAGCCTCGACGAGACGGCGCTGCGCAAACTGGTGCACCGCGCGCTCACCGAAGAGCGTGGGCTGGGCAAGCGCAACTTGACCCTCAGCGACGAAGGCTTCCAGATGCTGTTGTCGGCCGCTGACGGCGATGGCCGGCGCCTGCTCAATCTGCTGGAGAATGCCTCGGATCTGGCCGAAGACAATAGCGAAATGGGCACCGAGTTGCTGCAAAGCCTGCTCGGTGACACCCGGCGACGCTTCGACAAGGGCGGCGAAGCGTTCTACGACCAGATCTCCGCGCTGCACAAATCGGTACGCGGTTCCAACCCCGATGGCGCGCTGTACTGGTTTGCGCGGATGATCGACGGCGGCTGCGATCCGTTGTACCTGGCTCGGCGCGTGGTGCGTATGGCCAGCGAAGACATCGGCAATGCCGACCCGCGCGCCCTGAGCTTGTGCCTGGCGGCGTGGGAAGTGCAGGAGCGCCTCGGCAGCCCCGAAGGCGAGCTGGCGGTGGCCCAGGCCATCACCTATCTGGCCTGTGCGCCGAAAAGCAACGCGGTGTACATGGGCTTCAAGACCGCGCTGCGCGCCGCTGCCGAATACGGTTCGCTGGAAGTGCCGCTGCACTTGCGCAATGCACCGACCAAACTGATGAAGCAATTGGGCTATGGCGACGAATACCGCTACGCCCACGACGAACCGGATGCCTATGCCGCCGGCGAAGATTATTTCCCGGAAGAGCTCGAGCCGATTCCGTTCTATCAACCGGTGCCCCGTGGCCTGGAATTGAAGATCGGCGAGAAGCTCAACCACCTTGCCCAACTCGACCGTTTAAGCCCAAGACAGCGGAGAAAATAGTGCTTCCATTGATCGTTGCAGTCTCCGTCGGCGGGATTGCCGGCACCCTGTTGCGCTTCGCCACCGGCAATTGGGTCAACGCCAATTGGCCACGGCACTTCTATACCGCGACGCTGGCCGTTAATATCGTGGGCTGTCTGCTGATTGGCGTGTTGTACGGCCTGTTTTTGATACGCCCGGAGGTGCCGATCGAGGTGCGTGCCGGGTTGATGGTCGGCTTCCTCGGGGGGCTGACGACATTTTCATCCTTTTCACTGGATACGGTGCGCCTGCTGGAAAGCGGGCAAGTGCCGCTGGCCTTGGGCTATGCGGCGATCAGCGTATTCGGCGGGCTGCTCGCGACGTGGGCCGGCCTGTCCCTGACCAAACTTTGATAACGAGAAACCGACATGCTCGATTCCAAACTGTTACGTAGCAACCTTCAGGACGTAGCGGACCGCCTGGCTTCCCGTGGCTTTGCCCTGGACACCGCGCGCATCGAAGCGCTGGAAGAACAGCGCAAGACCGTCCAGACCCGCACCGAAGCACTGCAGGCTGAGCGTAACGCGCGTTCCAAATCCATCGGTCAGGCCAAGCAGCGCGGCGAAGACATCGCGCCGTTGATGGCGGACGTCGAGCGCATGGCGGGCGAGCTGAGTGCCGGTAAAGTCGAGCTGGACGCGATCCAGACCGAACTGGATTCGATCCTGCTGGGTATCCCGAACCTGCCGCACGAATCGGTACCGGTCGGCAAAGACGAAGACGACAACGTTGAAGTGCGCCGCTGGGGCACACCGACGCAGTTCGATTTCGAAGTGAAAGACCACGTTGCCCTCGGCGAGAAGTTCGGCTGGCTGGACTTTGAAACCGCCGCCAAACTGTCCGGCGCCCGTTTCGCCCTGCTGCGCGGCCCGATCGCCCGTCTGCACCGCGCCTTGGCGCAGTTCATGATCAACCTGCACGTCAACGAGCACGGCTACGAAGAGGCTTACACGCCTTATCTGGTTCAGGCCCCGGCGCTGCAAGGCACCGGCCAGTTGCCGAAGTTCGAAGAAGACCTGTTCAAGATCGCTCGCGAAGGCGAAGCCGATCTGTACCTGATCCCGACCGCCGAAGTGTCGCTGACCAACATCGTGGCCGGTGAAATCGTTGATTCGAAACTGCTGCCGATCAAGTTCGTCGCCCACACCCCATGCTTCCGCAGCGAAGCCGGTGCGTCGGGTCGCGACACTCGCGGCATGATCCGTCAGCACCAGTTCGACAAGGTTGAAATGGTGCAGATCGTCGAGCCTTCGACTTCGATGGAAGCGCTGGAAGGCCTGACCGCCAACGCCGAAAAAGTCCTGCAACTGCTGGGTCTGCCTTACCGCACCCTGGCGCTGTGCACCGGTGACATGGGCTTCAGCGCCGTGAAAACCTACGACCTCGAAGTGTGGATTCCGAGCCAGGACAAGTACCGCGAAATTTCGTCGTGCTCCAACTGTGGCGACTTCCAGGCCCGCCGTATGCAGGCGCGTTTCCGCAACCCGGAAACCGGCAAGCCTGAGCTGGTGCACACCCTGAACGGTTCCGGCCTGGCAGTCGGGCGTACGCTGGTGGCGGTGCTGGAAAACTACCAGCAGGCCGACGGTTCGATCCGCGTGCCAGACGTGCTGAAGCCGTACATGGGTGGCCTTGAGGTCATCGGCTAAATGAAATATCTGCCGCTGTTTCACAACCTGCGCGGCAGTCGTGTGTTGGTGGTCGGTGGGGGGGAAATTGCCTTGCGCAAATCCCGCCTGCTGGCCGATGCCGGTGCGCTGCTGCGGGTGGTCGCACCTGAAATCGAAGCGCAATTACGCGAACTGGTCACCGCCAGCGGTGGCGAATGCCTGCTGCGTGGTTACGTGGAAGCGGATCTGGATGGCTGCGGCTTGATCATCGCCGCCACCGACGACGAAACGCTGAATGCGCAAGTCTCCAGCGATGCCCATCGGCGTTGCGTGCCGGTCAACGTGGTCGACGCGCCGCAGCTATGCAGCGTGATCTTCCCGGCGATCGTCGACCGTTCGCCACTGATCGTTGCGATCTCCAGTGGCGGCGATGCGCCGGTGCTGGCCCGTTTGATTCGCGCCAAGATCGAAACCTGGATTCCTTCGACCTACGGCCAACTGGCCGGTCTTGCCGCGCGTTTCCGCAATCAGGTGAAAAACCTGTTTCCGGATGTGCAGCAGCGTCGTGGTTTCTGGGAAGACGTGTTTCAAGGCCCGATTGCCGACCGGCAACTGGCCGGGCAGGGCACTGAGGCCGAACGTCTGTTGCAGGCCAAGATCGATGGCGAAGCGACCGTTACCACCGGCGAGGTGTATCTGGTGGGGGCAGGGCCGGGTGATCCGGATCTGCTGACCTTCCGCGCCTTGCGTCTGATGCAGCAAGCCGACGTGGTGCTGTACGACCGTCTGGTGGCGCCGGCGATTCTCGAGTTGTGCCGTCGCGATGCCGAGCGTGTCTACGTCGGCAAGCGTCGCTCAGACCACGCCGTGCCGCAGGATCAGATCAACCAGCAACTGGTGGATTTGGCCAAGGCCGGCAAACGCGTGGTGCGCTTGAAGGGCGGTGACCCGTTCATCTTCGGTCGCGGTGGTGAAGAAATCGAAGAGCTGGCGGCCCACGGGATTCCGTTCCAGGTGGTGCCGGGGATCACGGCGGCCAGCGGTTGCGCGGCGTATGCCGGGATTCCGCTGACCCATCGCGACTACGCGCAGTCGGTGCGCTTCGTCACCGGTCACCTGAAGGACGGTTCCACCGATCTGCCATGGGCCGACCTCGTCGCCCCGGCGCAGACGCTGGTGTTCTACATGGGCCTGGTGGGCTTGCCGGTGATTTGCGAGCAGTTGATCAAACACGGTCGTAGCGCGGACACCCCGGCGGCGTTGATCCAGCAGGGCACCACGGTCAATCAGCGAGTCTTCACTGGCACGCTGGCCGACCTGCCGCGCCTGGTGGCGGAGCATGAAGTGCATGCGCCGACGCTGGTGATCGTCGGCGAAGTGGTGCAGCTGCGCGAGAAACTGGCGTGGTTCGAGGGTGCTCAGGCGCAGGTCTGAAACCTCGTCGCCCTCATTCGCGAGCAAGCCCGCTCCCACATTGGATCTGTGTCATGCACAAATCATCTGTGGGAGCGGGCTTGCTCGCGAAGAGGCCCTCAAAAACACCGAATCAATTAACCCCGCCGCCAAACTCCTTTCCCACTCAGCCGCTCCCGATCATGGGCGATGGTGAAATCCTGCTTCGGCCCCTTCGGCACAATCCCCGTCGGATTGATGGTCTTGTGGCTACCGTAGTAGTGATTTTTGATGTGCTGAAAATCCACCGTCTCGGCAATCCCGGGCCACTGATACAGCTCACGCAGCCAGTTCGACAGGTTCGGATAATCGGCAATTCGCCGCAAATTACACTTGAAGTGCCCGTGATACACCGCGTCGAAGCGAATCATCGTGGTGAACAAGCGCACGTCTGCCTCAGTCAGGTATTCTCCGGTGAGATAACGGTTGGCGCCTAAAACGCGCTCAAGATGATCGAGCTCGGCAAACACTTCATCGAACGCCTCTTCATAAGCCTGTTGCGAGGTGGCGAAGCCGGCACGGTACACGCCATTGTTTACCGCCGGATAAATCCGTTCGTTCAGTGCATCGATCTCGCCGCGTAACGGTGCCGGGTAAAAGTCCAGCTCGTTACCGGTCAGGCCATCGAAGGCGCTGTTGAACATGCGGATGATTTCCGCCGATTCATTGCTGACGATGCGCTTGAGTTTTTTGTCCCACAACACCGGCACCGTGACGCGCCCGGTGTAGTTCGGGGTGTCGGCGGTGTAGCGCTGGTGCATGAAGTTAAAGTGATCGAGCTTGTCGCCAGTCGAGCCAAGCGCCTTGTCAAAGGTCCAGCCGTTTTCCAGCATCAGCCAACTGACCACGGACACGTCGATCAGGCTTTCCAGGCCTTTGAGCTTGCGCAGGATCAACGTGCGGTGCGCCCACGGACAGGCGAGCGACACATACAGGTGATAGCGCCCGGCTTCGGCAGCAAAGCCGCCTTCACCGCTCGGCCCGGGCTGGCCGTCAGTGGTAACCCAATTGCGCCGTTGCGCCTGTTCGCGCTGAAAGGCGCCGTCCTTGCTGCTTTCATACCACTTGTCCTGCCAGTGGCCATCGACGAGTAAACCCATGATCAAGACTCCTGATTCCAATAAGCGTTGGAGCCGAGTCTATTCCGATGAGTTCGAACAAAAAGCGCAAAGATCGGGCGTCTATGATCGGTTAAATCGATTTGTTGCGCGCCGCCCAGTACTGCTCGGCAGTCGCGAACGCTTGCTCGCGGCTTTGACCAAGGCCGCGCAGGGCCAAGGCCATGGTCGAAATCAGGGCCATTTGCGGATAGCTGTCGACCACCTCGCCGCGCCACGCAGCCTTGAGATGTTCGACGTCCAGCGAGGCCGGTTTGACGTGGCGCTGGCTCGACAGTTGCGGCCATTCCTCGTCCCAGCTCTCGCCGCCCTTGGTGCCGTACAGGTGGCTGTCGGCATCCGGGTTGATCTCGATTTCGCCGCCGTCACCCTTGACCACGATCGCCGTGTCGCCGAGCAAACCACTGGCCTCGCGATGTACCGCTTGATAGCCCGGATGAAAAATACTTTGCAGACCACACCGCGCGCGCAGCGGGTTGAGGATGCGTGCCAGCGAATGGATCGGCGAGCGCAGGCCCATGGTGTTGCGCAGGTCGATCATCTTCTGCAACTGCGGCGCCCAGTCGATCAGCGGCATGAACGCCAGACCGCCGTTGTCCAGCGCGCTGCCGACCTGCTGCCAGGTGCGGCACAGCGGAATGTTCAGCTCGCCAAGCAGTTGTTCGGTGTACAGGCGCCCGGCGGTATGCGCGCCGCCGCCGTGCATGAAAATCCGCACGCCGTTTTGCGCCAGGCACTTGGCCGACAGCAGGTACCACGGCAGATGGCGTTTCTTGCCGGCATAGGTCGGCCAGTCCAGATCGACGTTCAGCGTTGGCGCTGACAGGCGCTCGCGCAAGGCTTCGGTGAAACCGGCCATTTCCTCGGCGCTTTCTTCCTTGTGCCGCAGCAGCATCAGAAAGGCCCCGAGCTGGGTGTCTTCGACTTTGTCGTCAAGCACCATGCCCATGGCTTCCCGCGCTTCTTCACGGGTCAGGTCGCGGGCGCCGCGTTTGCCCTTGCCGAGGATCCGTACGAACTGCGCGAACGGGTGCTCGGCGGGCGTTTCGAGGGTCAGCGCTGGAAAGTCGGTCATAAGCAATTCGTCGGTTTGGGCAGGCCCGCCAGTTTCGCGGCGAGTTTGGCAGGGGTGCCTTTGAACAGTCGGTTCAGGTGCAGGCTGTTGCCTTTGTCCGGGCCGAGTTTGAGTGCGGTGTACTTGATCAGCGGGCGGGTGGCCGGCGACAGCTGGAATTCTGCGTAAAAGCTGCGCAGCAGTTCTAGGACTTCCCAGTGTTCGGGGGTCAGTTCGATGTCTTCAGCGGCGGCGAGGGCGCTGGCAACGTCATGGGACCAGTCGTCGAGGTCGACCAGAAAGCCGTCCTTGTCCAGTTCGATGGCGCGGGCGCCGACAGTCATCGAGTTCATAGCCAACTGTTGACCTTGTCGTGATGGATCGACAGTTCGACGAACGCCGGGTAATCGATGGCTTCAGCCCAGTCGGGAGCAACGATGGCACGGGCCTGCAGGTCTTCGGCGAGGGCGAACAGCTTGACCCGGCGCTCGTTCAGCGTGTTGAACGGCGCGGTTCCCGCTTGCAGGGCGTAGACCGCATCGCCGGATAACAGTAAGGCGTCGGCAGCGCCAATCAGGCGTAGGCAACTGCTCAGGCGCTCGTCGCCGAACGGGGAATGAGACAACACATGCAAAGTCGACATCAGAGGGTGATCACCTGGTCGTAACGGTCAATAAGGGCGGTGATTTCGCTGGCGCCGAGCGGCTGCGCTTCGTCCAGCGACAGCGTGCTAAGGCCACGGGCGCTGGCGCTGTCGGTGCAGTAGAACAGTTCTTCGACACCGAACATCGGCAGCGCCTGCAGGTTGGCGCTGAGGTCTTTCTGTTGCAGAGCCTTGGCGTTCTGCCCTGCGGCCAGTTGCAGCACGCCGTCATCGAGAAACAGCAGGCCGATCGGCAGATCGAACGCGCCACCGGCGAGGACGATGTCCAGCGCTTCGCGGGCGCCGGGGCCGGACCATGGCGACTGGCGGCTGATGATCAACAGGGATTTGGCCATCTCACGCGCCTCCGAAACAGATCAGTCGATCGGCGTCCTGCACCGCATCGTGCAACTGGCCGAGGCCGGACAATTCCCACGGCGCGCTGACCGCGACGGCATCACGCTGGTAGCGTTTGGCTTCTTCGTCATTCAGTACGCCACGGCGCAAGGCGGCGGCGATGCACACTACGCCGTCCAGTTGCTGCTCGGTGATGAACGCGCGCCACTGTTTGGGCAGGTCCAGCTCGTCCTGCGGTGTGACCACCGCGTCGGAGGCGTTGTACACACCGTCCTGATAGAAAAACAGCCGGACAATCTCATGCCCCCCCGCCAGCGCAGCCTGCGCAAACAGCAGGGCGCGACGCGAGGAGGGCGCATGGGCGGCGGAAAACAGCGCAATGGCGAACTTCATGACGGACTCGATCAGCAAAACTGCGGCCATGATAAAGCTTTATGAAGGCAGCCGCGAAACCAAGTGAAGCACATGCCCTCTGTGGGAGCGGGCTTGCTCGCGAAGGCGTTGGGTCATTCGAAACATCTTTGACTGAAGCACCGTTTTCGCGAGCAAGCCCGCTCCCACTGGATCGTCTTTCAGCGGGGCATATAGCCAAGTTGCCAACGCCGCGGAATGCTCAGGGACAGCACGCCCAGCACTGCCGCCAGCAAGCCGCTGGCGAACAATGCCCGAAGCCCGAAATGCTGCTCCAGCAGCGCGCCGAGAATCGCGCCGATGAACATCCCGCTCCACGGCACCAGTTGCACCCGCCAGCCATTACGCCGCTCGCCGAGCATCCAGCGCCCCAGTCCACGGCCGAACCGCGACAGCGCTCCGGTCACGTAGGTCAGGCCCACCGGCAGACCGTTCACTTCCTCGACCGCCGCGTTGAGCATGCCCATCGCGATGATCGCCGCCAGCAGCGCCGGCAGTTGCGTGTCATACGGCCAGGCCGCCGCCAGGCAGAGCAGGGTGGCGATGCACAGCAACAGGGGCAGCGTGCGCCGGCCGCCGAGGCGTCCGATCACGATGCCCAAGGCATTGCCGATCACGAACGTGACGACGAGGATCACCAGACGCAAGGTCAGACCGAGGTCGCCGTCACTGATCGCGACCGCCAGCCGTGTGGTATTGCCGCTCATGAACGAAACGAAATCGCCGCTGGCCATGAAGCCGATCGCATCGGTCATGCCGGCGAGTACCGACAGGCTGGCGACCAGCGCCAGACCGATGCGCCCGCGCCATTTCTGCCGATGCAGATGCCCGGAGGTGGCGCGGTGAGTCGAAGTGGAGGGCAGCATCGGCGACGATATCCTTCAGCGGCGGTTACGGTTCCAGCCCATACAGATCGCAGTAATCTGCCCAGCTCATGTGGGCCATTTCCGCTACCTCGCGATGCACCTCCATGCGCTGGGCCTGATACTCCTCGGGCGTTGCCGCTGTGAGCAGCAAAGTCAATTCCCAGGCAAACAGCCCCTGATCTTCCGCTTCGGCCTCGAAGGCTTCGTGCAGGCGTTCCTCACGATACTGCGCCGGGGTTTCGCCTTTGGCCTGAGCCAGCAACGGATTGAGATGATCGAGGGTTTCGCGCAGTTCGGGGCGCGCGTCGAGAAACAGTTTCAGGGCTTGTTCATGTCGCTGGTCGGTGGGCGCCATGTGTGTTCCTTGTGAGGCTGATGACCCTAGGGTGCCGGAGCAGTCGCTGCGTGTCGCGCTATAAATGCAGTAAAGCAGAACGATTTTGCCTGTTGCGATGATACAGTCCGCTTTTTTCTGAATGAGCGAATGCAATGCGAATTCTGATGGTAGCGCTGGCCGCGAGCGTGCTGGCCGGTTGCGCGGGTTCGGTGATGGACGATTCTCGCACCAAAGCCCCCTACAAGGTCCTGACCTCGGACAAACCGGAGAAAGTTGTCGCTCAGTGCGTACAGTTCGGCTGGCAGGACGAAGCAGTGTTTGGCGTGGACGCCGGAGCGTATCTGCAACCGGGTAAGAAGGGTGGTTCGACGGTGTACACCCGTTCGGCGGAATCATTTGTCGACGTGACCAGCGATGCTTCGGGAACCGTGCTCAACTACTACGCGCAGAAGGATGATTTTGTCGCCAAGCGCCGGCTGGCGGCGTTGGCGACCTGCCTCTGATATTGCGCTGAAGCGGCTGCGGTCTTCGCGAGCAGGCTGGCTCACACACACACTGGATTTGTGTTCGCCACCGATCCTGTAGGAGTGAGCCTGCTCGCGATAGGGCCAGTGAATTCAACCGATCAGACGCTTCTGGAAATAATGCCGGCTATGCCCCGGCGGGTAATCAACGATCTCGCCAAACTGGCTGAATCCCAGCTTCTCGTAGAACGCCGGCGCCTGAAAATCGAAGGTGTCCAGCCAGATGCCGAGGCAGTTCTTCTCTTTGGCCAGATTTTCCGCCAAGGCCATCAGTTCCGAGCCGATGAGTTGCCCGCGACCGTGCTCCGGGACGCACAGCAACTCGATGTACATCCACTGGAAGATCACCCGGCCGTACAAACCGCCGAGAATCGCGTCGTGCTCATCGCGCACCAGCAGGGCGAAAGGTTCAGAGGTGGAGCCGCCGGTCCGGGCGTCGTTATACGCAATCAAAGGCTCGAGAATGGCTTTGCGCTGTTCTTCCGTAGGGTTCCGCGACAGCTCGATTCGCAACGTCATGTGCAACTTCCTTGTGAGATGAGCCGCCAGCCTATCCTGCCCGGGGAGCGTCTTCCAAGTCCTTCCTCATCCCTTTGGAACCGCCGCTGTCGCGCCGGGGTCTAGCTTTTACAGCGTCATTCCGAACGCGGTTGATGAGGATCCCCCATGAATATTTTCGAAGCCCTTCGCGAAAGCCACGACCGCCAGCGCAGTTACGCCAAAGCCCTGGTCAAAACCAGCGGCGACACCCCGGAGCGGGTTGAAGCCTACAAGCAGCTCAAGGCCGAACTTCAAGCCCACGAAACCGCTGAAGAACGCCACTTCTACATCCCGCTGATGGAGTTCGACAACGGTGTTGACCTCAGTCGCCACGCCATCTCCGAGCACCATGAAATGGACGAGATGATGGAAGAACTGGATGAGACCGAGATGTCCAGCCCGGCGTGGCTGGCAACGGCGAAGAAGCTCTCCGACAAAGTCCATCACCATCTCAAGGAAGAAGAGCAGAAATTCTTCCAGATGGCCGGCAAATTGCTCGATGACAAGCAAAAGGAACAACTCGCTGGCCAGTACGAAAAGGAGTACCAGGCGCAACTGCCATGAGTACTGAATGCCAGTTTTTGCAGTGTCGGCGTGTAGGCCTTTGGCCATGCGTTGGGTGGGTCTTGTCGTAATTGGCTGTATATTCATCCAGTGTTTTCGGCGTTTTTGACTTGAGACGCCGATTGACTGCGACAAAACCGCCGATGGACAAAAAAACCACCTCCGTTAGCTTGAAGGCCTCTCCTCGGACAGGAGAGTTCTTAAATCAACGGAGTGAAAAACATGAATCAACCACAAGCTCAAACCCAACTGCGACACGGTCGCGTCACCTCTCCAGCCAGCCGCGGTGCGGTAGCCATCGAGCAAGGATTGCTCGGTGCCTGGCAGGTCAACGAAATGGAAGGCGGCAAGAACTTTCCGGCGCTGACGGCAGGGCCTTTTCCTGCGCCGTATGGCAGCGATAGTGACAGCGTCACGCCACCCGCCGATGGTTACATTCTCAGCGGTGGCAAGACCGATGCCCGTGACTGCGTGAACTTCACCGACGAGGAAATGAGCAAGAAGCTCAACCGTCCGTTCAGTTGGCCACTGCTCAGTGTCACCCCTGGCCAGACGCTGGAAGTGAAGTGGGAATACACCGCGCCGCACACCACCCGTGGCTATCGCTGGCTGATCACCAAAGATGGCTGGGATCCGAAACAGCGTATTTCCCGTGCACAACTTGAGGCGCAGCCTTTCGCCGAAGACTTCTACACTCAGGTGCCGTATTACAGCTATCCGGGGGAATTGAAGGCCAAGGTCAATCATTCGGTGAAATTGCCGGCCAACAAAAAGGGCCGTCACGTCATCGTGCTGATGTGGATCGTCGCCAACACCGGCAACGCGTTCTATCAGGCGTTCGACGTCGACTTCAAATAACGGCGTTACGCTCAACCCACAGGTTCTGAAGGATTAGAACATGTCAAATATCGACTTCACGCTAGTGCAAAACCAGGCGGCCGACGCGGCCTCGCTGATGCCGAGCATCGCCGGCAAAAAAATACTCATGGGCTTCTGGCACAACTGGCCGGCGGGTCCAAGTGACGGCTATCGTCAGGGCCGCTTCGCCGAAATCGCGCTGGAAGCGGTGCCCAAGGAGTACAACGTGGTCGCGGTGGCGTTCATGAAGGGCAGCGGGATTCCGACCTTCAAGCCGTACAACGTCTCCGACGCCGAGTTCCGGCGTCAGGTCGGCGTGCTCAACAGCCAGGGGCGGGCGGTGCTGCTGTCCCTGGGTGGCGCCGATGCGCACATCGAGTTGCGCAGCGGGCAGGAACAACCGCTGGCCAATGAAATCATCCGTCTGGTCGAAACCTACGGCTTCGATGGGCTGGACATCGATCTTGAACAGAGCGCGATTGATTTCGCTGCCAACAAGACCGTGCTGCCAGCCGCGCTGAAACTGGTCAAGGATCACTACGCAGGCCAGGGCAAGCACTTCATCATCAGCATGGCCCCGGAGTTTCCGTATCTGACCACCAACGGCAAATACGTCGGTTACCTGCAGGCACTGGAAGGCTATTACGACTTCATCGCGCCGCAGTTCTACAACCAGGGCGGCGACGGGGTCTGGGTACCGGAAGCCAATAATGGCAATGGTGCGTGGATCGCGCAGAACAACGATGCGCTGAAGGAGGACTTCCTCTATTACCTGACCGAAAGTCTGGTGACCGGTACTCGGGGCTTCACCAAAATCCCGGCGGAAAAATTCGTCATCGGCCTGCCGGCCAACGTCGATGCGGCCGCCACCGGTTATGTGATCGACAGCACCGCGGTCGGCAATGCGCTCAAACGTCTGGCGATCAAAGGGCTGCCGATCAAGGGCCTGATGACCTGGTCGGTGAACTGGGACAATGGCGTCAGCAAGGATCGCGTGCCGTACGGCTGGGAATTCAGTCGGCGTTATGGACCGTTGATTCACGGAGCGAAAACAGCGGCACAGGAAACGGATGACACGTTGTCGCGCGTCGCCCGTTAGCCGCAATTAAAGAGCCCGGTAGCGCTGCCGGGCTTTTTTGCGTGGGCCAGGCAAGTAATGCTCGGGTGTGAGTCATAGCGGGGCGGGTGGTTTATCCGATTGGGACGCGCTCGGTACATTGAGTAAATGACTTGACGAGATCCAGCAAGCAGGCAGCCGCCTGATTGATCTGCGTATCGGTAAGCGCCGCGTAGCCAATCAGCACGCCGGGTTTGACCGCGTGACTGCTGGTGAATGCGGATACCGGTTGCAGGCAAAGGTTGAAGAGGGCAGCCCGTGCGCAGAATTCTCTTTCATCAATGTCTGCGGGTAACCACAGCACAAAATGTAATCCGGATTGCTCGCCGGAAATCTGCAGATCAGGGTTTTCTCGCAGCTTTGAGATCAGCAAATCGCGTCGATGTTGATACGTCTGTCGCGAGATGCGCAAATGCCGTACATATTTTCCGGTGCAGAGAAACTGGTTGAGTGCGAGCTGACCCAGTATGCCGGGCGTCTGGCCGGTGTCTTCGATGAGGTTGATGACTTTCTTCTGTAAATGTTTGGGAATGACCATGAAGCCCAGACGAAAGTTGCTGAACAGGGTTTTATTGAAGCTGCCGCAGAAAATCACCCGGTCGTTTGTATCTATTGATTTGATGGCGGGCAGGGGAGCACTGCCATAGTTGTACTCGCTGTCGTAGTCGTCCTCGATGATGACCGCATTGGCTGCGGTCGCCGAGGCCAGCAGGGCCTTGCGGCGTGCCATGCTCATGCAGACACCCAAAGGAGCCTGGTGGGAGGGCGTGACATAAATGGCCTGAACCGGACTGGCGGGTGACAACGCTTCAACGATCAGACCTGAATCGTCCACTGGAATATCGATGATTGTGTTTCCGGAACAATTGAATATCCGCCGGGCCCAGTAATAGCCGGGATCTTCCATGGCAACAACGGCCTCTTTTCCCAAGACCCGGCTGATGAGGTCGAGACAGTGTCTGATGCCATGGGTAATCACGATGTCCTGAGGTGAGCAGTCAATCCCGCGGTAGATCTGGATATGGTCGCAAATGGACTTGCGCAAGTTTTCGTCACCGCCGAGTGACGAGGCCGATACTGCGGTGGCGAGGTCTTTGGCGGAAGGTGTGCATAACGACTTTACATCTTTTTCTTCGAGCAATCCCGGATCGGCCAGTCTGGCAATAAACGGTACATACGGCTGTAAATAAGTAATGGGAGCAGGTGAATCGGATGACCGGTGAGTATCAAGTTCGACTTGCAGTTCCTTAGTTCTGGCGGCGGCGATCAGATTGTCCGGCAATGTTGCGCAGACCACCGAGCCGGCACCTCGCTTGCGAATGATGAAACCTTCTTCGCGTAATTGATCGAAAACAGTTTCCAGGGTCCCTCGGGAAACTCCCCATCTTTGCGCAAGCGTGCGTGTGGAGGGCAGCGCTTCGCCGGATGGGAGCCGACCGGAACTGATCAGGTGTTCAAGGAAACGGCACAAAAGCTGATGTTTGGTGGACAGCGAATGTTCGGTCAATTCGAACGGCAAGACTAGGTCGAGGCCAACTGGCCGCTTACCTCTGGTCATAGTGGTACACACCAAAATCCATTTAATGGATCTTCATCTTAGCGCGGCATACAAATACGCTCAACGCCGCTCAAGCTAACGCGTTGAGGGGTGGCGCGCGAGTCATTGGGGTCAAGAGAAACTGGATTGGTATAGGGATATCGTCGGCAATGACTGCTTTTGAAAAACTGTCAACACTCAATAAGACTAATCATCGCGAGCCGCAACTAAAGATTGCGATAGTCGGAGGGGGTGCAACAGCGATTAGTGTAATTGATGCGTTGCAGCGCGACGTTAAGCTGAAAAATATGGATGTTGCAATTACCCTCTATGAGCCTGACAAGAAAATTGGTCCAGGTCGCGCTTATCAAAACGATGGTGATTATGGATTGATTAATCGCCAGGCCCGATTCATGTCCGTGAAAAGTGACGATCCCCGGCACTTTGTAGGATGGGTCACTCATAAATATGGAAGTGCACTGGCGCAACTTGATTTCCTGCCCCGTCACTATTTTGGTGAGTACCTGTCCGATTGTTTTGCCGAGCAAGTGGCGCTGGCGCGCGACCTCAAGCGGCCGATTCGGGTGATCGGGCAAAAGGTCACCAGCCTGACAATGCACGATGACAAAGCGGTCGTCGGTGTCGAAAACGGGCCGCAACAAGTGTTCGACCGGGTGATTCTGTGCATCGGTACCGCTGAACCGGCGGATATCTTCTCGTTGGCCTGCTCCCAAAACTACATCGGCAATCCGTATCCGATGTGGACCAAGTTTTCCGCGATTGGCGGCGACGATCAGGTGGCGATCATTGGTTCCAGCCTCTCCGCTGTCGATGCAGTCCTGGCCCTGAATGCCCAGGGACACCGCGGCAAGATCGTCATGCTGTCGCGCAATGCGCTGCTGCCAGCGGTGCGCATGCCGCATCACGACTTCACTTACAAGGTCATCACCCGCGAACGCATCGAAGAGCTGCGTGATGAAGCGGGGATGATCTCCTGGTCGAAATGGCTTGGCCTGATCACCTTCGAACTGACAGCCCAAGGCGTGGATCTGGAGAAGCTCAAGGCTGAACTGGCGCCAGGTCAACTGCCGTTCGAGCGGCTGGAGCGCCATCTTCAAGCATCGGCCCGTGGCGAAAAGTGGCTGTCCATCCTGATTGATATTGCCAACGACTACGTCGAGCTGGCCTGGGACAGCCTGAGTGCGGGCGATCGCAGTTACTACATGGCCAACTATCATTCGATTTTCATGAGCCTGTGCAATCCGATGCCTCCGGCAACGGCCAACAAGTTGCGCAACATGCTTGAGTCCGGGCACCTCGTGATTCGCCCTGGCCTGAAGGGCGTGGAACTGAGTCCTGGTGGCGGTTTTGTCCTCAATTATCAGGCAGGCGCCTGTCATGCCGACTGGGTCATCAACGCCACGCGATCTGAAACGGGTGGCGTCGGGCAGACCGGTACCGAGCTGGTGTCCTCGATGGTCAACAATGGCGTCGCTCAGCACCATCCGTTTGGTGGCCTGCACGTGTCATTCGGTTCGCACAAGGTCATCGACCGCAGTGGCAAGGCCAGCGACGCTATTTATGCCTTGGGCCAACTGGCTGCCGGTAACCATTACTACACCAGTTCACTGGCCATGATCACACGTCAGATCGACCGGGTTCTGCCGCATCTGCTGACGACTGATCAATACCTCAAGGAGCTTTCTGCGTGAAATCCAGCCGCCCCGGAATCCTGTTACCTGCAGCGTTGTTGTCGGCCGTAATCGTGCCGCAGCTTGGACTCGGTCTGATGACGCCTACGGTTGCAAAACTGGCGGAAGAGTTTCGAGTCCCCCATGAGGCGATTCAGGAAACATTCGTTGTTTACATGATCGGGTATGCGTTGTCCGTGGTATTGGCAGGGATTCTTGCCGACCGTGTCGGAGCCCGTCGCGTACAGATTTCGGGGTTGTTGATTTGTGCTGCCGGGTGCCTGCTTGCAGCGCTCTCGGACTCCTTTTACCTGTTTGCGGTTGCGCGTTTCATGCAGGCCCTCGGAGGGTGTGTAGGGACCGTAACCACCAGGCTGATCGTGAAATCCGATTATCCGGAAAGCAAACGCCTGCGAATTCTCACCACCCTTGCCTCGGCGATAGCGCTCACGCCGTGTATCGCACCGTTGCTCGGCGGCGTGCTGTTACCTTCGCTTGGATGGCGCTGGATGATGGGCGGCGTGGGGATGTTCAATCTCGCGGCATTGGTGCTTTTCTGGCAGGTCGACACCTCTCCGGGAGCATCGGATTCGACGGGGCGCAGCATCATTGCCGTTTATGCCGCCAACTTCAAAAATGCGGATTATCTGGCTTATGCCGCCGGGATCAGTCTGGTGTGGATGAGTTACTTCGTGTTCCTGTCCTGTTCGACTTATGCGCTGCAGACGGAGCTGGGCATGTCCAGTCTGGGTTACGGCGCGGTGATCTCCCTGTGTGCCGTCGGTTATGTGATTGGCAGTACGCTGGCGCGAGCATTGAGCGCCAGGTGGGCGTTGAACGAGATCCTGCTGCTTGGAAGCAGGGTAGGCATGGCCGGGTGCATGTTGCTGGGCATTCTGCTGTCGGTCTTCGGCAGTGTGCTGCCGGCGCTGCTGATTCCGATGGTGTTCATTCTGTTGTCGGTCGGGATGGTGATTCCCGCGACTCAGGCCGGGTTATTGAAGAGCGTCAGCCGCGATATCGGTATTTCCTCCGGGCAGTTTTTCTTTTTCCAGATGGCGGCGGGGGCCGGTTACGGTTTGCTGGTCAGCTCCTTTTCCGAACTGGGCGTTCGTGGCCTGGCACTGTTTATCGCCATTCCGATGGTCGTGTTGTTCGTTTTCCTGAATATGTCGCGGGCACTGTCGAAGTCCCCGGATGAGCAGTTGAAGGCAGTCTCTCGGACCTGAGATTGCTGTTGCTGCGACCCTGATAAAAAAACAAGGATGTGTAGTCGTGCAGTATCTGAAATCGCTGAAGTTGAACAGTGTGTGTTATGACATTCGTGGCCCGGCACTGGAGCAGGCCAGAAAGATGGAGGAGGACGGCCAGCGCATTCTCAAGCTGAACATCGGCAATCCGGCGCCGTTCGGTTTCGAGGCACCCGACGAGATACTCCAGGATGTGATCCGTAATTTGCCGAAGGCGCAAGGTTACAGTGACTCCAAAGGCTTGTTCAGCGCCCGCAAGGCCGTCATGCAGTACTGTCAGCAGAAGCAGATCGAGGGCGTCGGCGTCGACGATATCTACTTGGGCAATGGTGTCTCCGAGCTCATTGTGATGTCACTGCAGGCGCTGCTGAACAACCGCGATGAAGTGCTGGTGCCCGCACCGGATTATCCGTTGTGGACCGCCGCGGTGAGTCTTGCCGGGGGCAATGCGGTGCACTACATGTGCGACGAACAGCAGGACTGGTGGCCGGACCTTGATGACATACGGGCCAAAATCACCCCCAACACCCGAGCGCTGGTGATCATCAACCCCAACAATCCCACCGGTGCGGTGTATCCGCGAGACGTGCTGCTGGGAATGCTGGAGATCGCGCGCCAGCACAATCTGGTGGTGTTCTCCGACGAGATCTACGACAAGATTCTCTACGACGAGGCGGTGCACATCAGCACCGCCTCGCTGGCGCCGGACCTGCTGTGCCTGACCTTCAACGGGTTGTCCAAGTCGTACCGGGTGGCCGGATTCCGCTCCGGCTGGCTGGTGATTTCCGGGCCGAAGCAACATGCCGCCGGCTACATCGAAGGCATCGACATGCTGGCGAACATGCGCCTGTGCGCCAACGTTCCGGCCCAGCATGCGATCCAGACCGCGCTGGGGGGTTACCAGAGTATCAATGACCTGGTCTTGCCTCAGGGGCGCCTGCTCGAACAGCGCAACCGGGTGCATGAATTGCTCAACGCTATTCCCGGCGTCAGTTGCGTCAAGCCGATGGGCGCGCTGTACGCATTTCCAAGGATCGATCCGAAAATTTGCCCGATCAAGGATGACGAGAAGTTTGTCCTCGAACTGCTGATGTCGGAAAGGCTGCTGGTGGTCCAGGGAACCGCGTTCAACTGGCCCGCGCCCGACCATTTCCGCGTGGTCACGTTGCCGGCATTGCCGGACATCGAAGACGCCATGGCGCGGATTCATCGATTCATCAGCAGCAGGTCAGTCAACAACCTGAGCGTTCGCCGAATGTCGAATAACGCCCGGGACCTGTGGCCGGTCT
Source organism: Pseudomonas sp. JQ36 (assembly GCF_053851495.1). Classification (NCBI taxonomy): domain Bacteria; kingdom Pseudomonadati; phylum Pseudomonadota; class Gammaproteobacteria; order Pseudomonadales; family Pseudomonadaceae; genus Pseudomonas; species Pseudomonas sp. JQ36. Next base: position 1,133,547 of record NZ_CM132642.1, read on the forward strand.
TCTGATTCCAGACGCAGATCAAGTAAGCAAGTTGTCATGCCAGACGTAAGTTCGTGGCAGGTATGACAGCGCAAAGTGCCAGACGGCTGGATGCCACGCTCGGCCATCTCTCTAAGTTGTGCAGCATAAAGGAATGAGTATGCGGAACTTTGATGCGCAGGTTTCTTATCGGGTCATGCTTTCTCAGGATGAGATTAATCATCGTGGGGCCGGTTGGGAAAAAGAGGCTTTGAATGAACTGGAAGAGCGACTTGGGGCAGGGTCCGACTTTCCCTGTATCTTTTCCAAGAATGCATTCAAGAAGTCTTCGATCAAGTTTGTATTTGTCGACACTTTGGATGCCCAAGGGTTGGCGAAACTGGCTGAAGGCTTGAAAGAGTATGTAACGCTTTCCAGAACATGGAGTGGTTCTATCGAAGACGCTTATCCGCTCATCGTGTTCTTTTCAACCGATGCGATATCGGCGAGTACCGCGCAGGAGTATCAGGCCGCCGGGTGGGGCGTGTTGCAGAGCCTGCACTGGCTGGATGAAAGCCCGTGGCCGGACAGCGTCGATGTCGACCCGGAGTCACCGTTCTGGTCGATGTGCTTCGCGGGAATGCAACTTTTTGTGAATATGAGTTCTCCCGCATACAAACTTCGCAAGAGCAGAAACCTCGGGTCGAGATTTGCGCTGGTGATTAATCCGCGTGAACGCTTCGATGTATTTGCCGGCGATACCGTGGGCGGACGTAATGTTCGCGCCAATATACGCAAACGCATCCTTAAATATGATTCGGTGCCCCACGCCTTGCAATTGGGCGGGTTTGGCTCTGACGCCAAAGAGTGGTGGCAATACGGTTTGATTGAAGAAAATGCAGAGCGTACGGATGTTTGTCCATTCAAACATTCCAGCCATGAAAATAAAGAGGAAGCCTGATGTTCAAGTTGATTGTATCCAACGGCAGAGTGGCAGACCGCACGGCATTTACCCGTATCGGTGCGTTGAAGGCCGCGTCGGCACTTGAAGCAAAGTACGGTGTAGCGCCGCTGTATATCGGTGATGGCAGTTGCGAGCCGGCTGCCGATGACTGGACAGTCAGTCTGCCGGCAGGACGCGAGCAGATCGATTCGCTGCACCGCGCCGTGGCCTGTGCGGTAGAGGAGCAGCAACTCACAGTGGTCATCAACGGCACCTGCCCGGCCAGCCTGGGCAGCGTACCTGCGGTGGCCAGACATTACCCGGACCTTTGCCTGGTGTGGGTCGATGCCCATGGTGACTTCAATATTCCGACGACCACTGACACGGGCTACCTGGGCGGGATGGTGGTGTCGGCATTATGTGGCCTCTGGGACAGCGGCTGTGGCGCCGGCGTGCGTGCGGAGAACGTCATTCTGGTCGGCGCGCGCGACATCGACGGGCAAGAGCAGCGTCTGCTGAGCGCCAATAATGTGCGCACGCTTTCCCCGCAGCAGGCAACTGCCGAAGCGGTGCGCAGCGCTATCGGCCAATCGAAGGTCTGGGTGCACATCGATTGGGACTCTCTTGAGCCTGGCTACGTGCCCGCCGATTACGCAGTGCCTGACGGTCTGCTGCCGCAACAGCTCGCGGCGATCCTGGGAGCGATTCCGCTGGAGCAGATCGTCGGCCTGGAAATCGCCGAGTTCAATGCATCCTGCGATGCGGCGACGGCACAGCGTGCAACCCAGTGCATCATCGATATCGTTGACCCGCTCCTGTCCAAAGCGTGTCTTGAGGCGAGTGTGTGCCATGCATAAACCGGCTGCTGCTGCCAGGCTGCGTTTCAGCAAGATGCACGGTGCGGGCAACGACATGATCATTCTCGATCTGCGTGATGCGCAGGATCCGTCACGCGAGTTGTGCAAGTACCTGGCTAACCGCCATAAAGGTATCGGCGCCGATATGGTCCTGGGCGTCAAGGCTGCGCGCAATCCATCGTCCGTGGCCTCGTTCGACATCTGGACGGCGCAGGGTGAGTCCTCCCGGCAATGCGGCAACGGCGCGCGGTGTGTCGCCGCATGGCTGGTTCGGGCAGGCCTGACGGAGGCGTCCGAGTTCACCCTCGACAGTCCTTCCGGTACCCACCGGGTTCGGGTCATGGAGGACGGCAACTATCAGATCAGCATGGGCGCGCCGAATTTCTCGCCCGCCGCCATCCCGGTGTTCGGCTTCGACCAAGCGCAGTCGGCTTATCAACTGGAACTCGCCGGGCAACACCTGGCGTGTTCGGCGGTATCGATGGGCAACCCGCATGCGGTGATCGAAGCCGAACGTGATCAGTATGAGATTCCAGCTGTCGGCAATGCCCTGCAAAACTCCGGGTATTTCTCTCCTGACGTCAACGTCGGGTTTGTACAGCTGCAATCGCGCAACAGGATAAAACTCAAGGTCTACGAATTCGGCGCTGGCGAAACGCTGGCCTGCGGCAGCGGTGCCTGCGCGGCGGTCGCGGTGCTGGCGCGGGCCGGGCGGGTCGACCGCTCGGTCGATGTCGAACTGCCCGGCGGAACCCTTGAAGTGACATGGGAGAGTGACTTGTCCGCAATGTACCTCTCCGGCCCTGCTGAATTCGTATTTGATGGAGAACTCGCTCATGCCGTTGTATGAAAGCATTCTGGACACGATCGGCCGCACGCCAATCGTCAAGCTGCAAAGGCTCGCCCCGGAACACGTCAGCATTTATGTGAAGGTCGAGTCGTTCAACCCCGGTGGTTCGGTCAAGGACCGGCTGGCGCTGGCTGTGGTACTCGACGCCGAAGCCAGAGGCCTGTTGAAGCCTGGCGATACGATCGCCGAATGTACCTCCGGCAACGTCGGCATTGCGTTGGCGATGGTTGCTGCGGCGCGCGGCTATAACTTCGTGGCGATCATGTCCGACAGTTACTCGATCGAACGGCGCAAGCTGATTCGCGCCTATGGCGGCAAGGTTCTGCTGTTTCCTGCTCATCTGGGCAGCAGCGGCGGCAACCAGATTGCCGATGAACTGGCACAGAAATTTGGCTGGTTCAGATCGCGACAATTCGATAACCCGGCCAACCCTTCCTATCACCGCGAAACCACCGCCACCGAAATCCTCGGTGATTTCGCCGGTAAACGCCTGGACTACTTTGTCACCGGTTTCGGCACCAGCGGCACACTGACCGGCGTTGGCCAGATGCTGCGAGTCGCGCGACCTGCGGTGCAGATCGTTGCCGCAGAGCCGGAAAATGCCGCGTTGCTGTCGGGCGGCACCTGGGGCGTGCACCAGATCCAGGGACTCGCGCCCAACTTCACGCCGACCATCATGGACAAGACCGTCATCGACAAAGTCCTGACCGTGAACGAGTACGAAGCACGTGACACTTCGCAGCGCCTGGCCAGGGAAGAGGGGATCTTCGTCGGCATTTCTTCGGGCGCTTCGGTCGCCGCAGCGTTGAAGGTTGCCGAGACCGCAGCGGCCGGTTCGGTGCTGCTGGCCATGTTGCCGGATACCGGTGAACGTTATCTCTCGACGTTCCTGATGGACGGCATCGCCGAAGGTTCCGACGATGACTGGTTGCAGTCGCTCGAGCCGTAACAGGCAACCGGCTATTTGGCGAAGCAGGCGCTCTAAGGGATTAGCATCATGGTGGAAACTCTTCCGGCAGCAGATTACATCGAGTTCGCGCGCCCGTTTCCAATGCATCGTGGAGGTGTACTGGAAGATTTCAGGCTGACGTATGAGACGTTCGGGCAACTGAATGATCGTCGCGACAACATCGTCCTGGTGCTGCCCGGCATGTCCGCCAACAGCCACGTCTGCAGTGTCGCCCGCGATCCTGAGGCGGGCTGGTGGGAGGACTTTGCAGGTTCAGGCAAGCCGATCGATACAGACCGCTGGTATGTGATCTGTTTCAACTACCTGGGTGGTTGCAAGGGCTCGACGGGGCCGCTGTCCACCGAGCGGGCGAGTGGCAGGCCTTACCAGTCGCGCTTTCCCGAGCTGAGCATCGAAGACATCGTCGACACGATCGTCATGGCCGTGAAAGCGCTGGGCATGGCGCAAGTGACCTGCCTGATCGGCGCTTCGATGGGTGGCATGTGTGCGCTGGCCCTGTTGACCCGGCATCCGGGGTTTGTCCGGCATCACATCAACCTGTGCGGCGCGGCCAGTTCGCTTCCCGTGTCCACAGCCTTGCGTTCATTGCAGCGGGAAGCCATCCGCAGTGATCCGCTGTGGGCCGGTGGCGAGTATTCGCCGGATGCGCGCCCGATCCATGGCATGACGCTGGCTCGCAAGATCGGCCTGTTGAGTTATCGCTCCGGCGCGCAATTGAATCGCCGTTTCAGCCGCAGCGATCAGGCGGCGGGGAAATCCGTCGGCATGACCCACGACTTTGAAGTCGAGGATTATCTGCAGGCCAATGCCTGGCGATTCGCACGGGATTTCGACCCCAACAGTTATCTGCAGCTAAGCCGCGCGATTGATCTTTATGCCTGTCTGACGCCGCCGCAGGGCGGTTTTCAGACTGCCGGGCTGGAGCAGGTTCTGGTGGTCGGCGTCGAGAGCGACACGCTGTTTCCTGTCGCGCAACAGCAGCACATCGCTCAAGGGCTCGAACAGGATGGTGCCGAGGTGACCTTTGTCCGGCTCGATTGCCCGGACGGACACGACGCCTTTCTGACCGATCTGCGGGCGTTCGGGCCGCTGCTGGAACATTTCATGAATCGTATTGGTTCCGTCCTCCCTGCGGGCAGGGCGGAGCGTTGTCTGGAGTTGCACGATGAACGATTTTGACAAGGTTGCATTGGTGACCGGTGCCAACCGTGGCATCGGTTTCGAGGTGGCGCGACAACTGGCCGCCGAGGGCGTGACGGTGGTGCTCAGTGGCAGGAATTATCAGGCTGTCGCTCAGGCGGCCGATGAGCTGACCGGCATGGGCCTGAAGGCGTTCCCGTGCCTGCTGGATGTCACGGATGAAGACAGCATCGCCTCGGCGGTCAAATTGCTGGAGGCGAAGTTTGGTCGACTGGATATCCTGATCAATAACGCCGCGATCCGTATCGAATCCTACGGGTTGAACCCTTCGCAACAACCACTTCAACAGTGGCGCCAGACGTTTGAAACCAACCTGTTCGGCATGGTCGCGGTGACCCAGCATTGTCTGCCGCTGATTCGCCAGTCTGCGGCCGGACGCATCGTCAACGTATCCAGTCTGCTGGCATCGCTCACCACCCATACGGACGTCGATTCCTACGCCTATTCACCGATGTTCAAATCCTTGCCGGGCTACAGCGCCAGTAAAAGCGGGGTGAATTCGTGGACGGTTCACCTGGCTTACGAACTGCGCGACACGCCCGTCAAGGTCAATGCCGTGCACCCCGGTTACACCAAAACCGGCATGAATGACGGCGCCGGTGATCTCGATGTGCAGGAAGGCGCGCGAACCAGTGTCGCGCTGGCGCTGATCGGTGCCGATGGCCCCACGGGCACTTACCGCCATCAGGATCGCGTGATTCCCTGGTGAGTCGTTGCTGTTTTTCTGCTTTTAACTGTTCAGTAGAAAGGATTCTTCATGATTAAGCTTGCACTCGTCACCGATAAGCCGAACCTGCACATTGACTACGACATGCCGCCATTGCTGGAAGCCTGCAAGCAACTGTCGATCAACGCCGATGTGTGCTTCTGGGACGATCCGTCAGTCGATTGGGCGGCGTATACCGCCGTATTGATCCGTTCACCGTGGGACTGCATTGAAAACCTCGAGGAATTTTTTGCCTGGTGCGACAAGGTGCATGCACTGACCTGCCTGTTGAACGTGCCCTCCGTGGCCCGGTGGGGTTTGAACAAGTTGTACCTGAAGGACATTGCTGCGCGCGGCGTGCCGATTATTCCCAGTGTGTTCCTGGCGCCCGACGATGCCCCCGAGGGTTATCTGGCTGACTTCCTCGACGCGAACACCGACAGCCACGAATTTGTCGTCAAACCGACGATCGGCTCGTATTCGCGCGGGGTGAAACGGTTTGTCCGCGGCGGTTCCGAGGCCGCGCTGGCGCACATTCGCGCGCTGCAACAGCGCGGTTCGCACGTGATCATCCAGCCGTACATCACCACCATCGACACTTACGGCGAGACGGACCTGACCTTCTTCGATAACACCTTCAGCCATTCCATCCGCAAGGGTGCCATGCTCATGGCGGACGGTACGGTGAATGTGCCGACCCCCGAATTTCGCCAGCCGCGCGAGGCGGATGCCGAGGAGCAGGCGGTGGCGCTATCGGCGCTGGTGGCTTCTGCCGAGGTGCTCGGGCTTGAGCTGCCGTTGCTCTACGGCAGGGTCGACGTGATCCGCGACTATGACGGTCGGCCGATGATCATGGAGATGGAGATTTGCGAACCGTCGCTCAACCTGCCGTTTCGCGCCGACAGTGCGATGAACCTGATCAAGGGCGTGCTCAAGCGCATCGACCGGCACCTGGTCGATCTCTGACAACCTCCGCGAACGCCAGTAAACAAGCCCGACAGCATTGCCGGGCTTTTTTTGTGCGCGCGATTATTCGACTATGGGCGTTTTCCGATGGCACAAGGAACAGGCGTCATGACCAAGACAGCCGCGCGGGTCAACATTGTCGACACTCAGGTGTTGTCCCACGACTGGTATCTGTTGCAGAAAATCACCTTCGACTATTTGCGCAACAACGGTGACTGGCAGCGGCAGACTCGCGAAGTCTACGACCGTGGCAATGGCGCGGCGATCCTGTTGTTCAACCGCGAAAAGCGCACGGTGGTGCTGACCCGCCAATTCCGCTTGCCGGTGTTCGTCAACGGCCACGACGGCTTGTTGATCGAAGTGGCGGCGGGGCTGCTGGAAGGTGCGGCGCCGGAACAGCGGATCCGCGACGAGGCCGAAGAGGAAACCGGTTACCGCGTGCATGACGTGAAGAAGGTCTTCGAGGCCTACATGAGCCCCGGCTCGGTGACCGAGAAACTGCACTTTTTTATCGCCGAATACGACGCGAAGTCGAAGGTCAGCGAGGGCGGCGGCCTGGAAGAAGAAACCGAAGAACTGGAAGTGCTGGAGTGGCGCTTTGATGAGGCACTGGCGGCGTTCCGGCGTGGCGAGATCTGCGACGCCAAGACCATCATGCTGTTGCAGTATGCGGCGATGAATAATCTTTTCGACAGCTGATTCAGCGCCAATCCATTGTGGCGAGGGAGCTTGCTCCCGCTGGGCTGCGCAGCGGCCCCAGGTTTTTGCCAGTGCTGCGCACTGGAGCGGGAGCAAGCTCCCTCGCCACACATATGGCATTTACAGGGTTAAAACAGGTCGCCTGTTCTACCGACATCAGACCAGTCACCACCCTCCAGCACCAGCAACCGCTCTTTGGCCTCAAGCCCGCCCGCAAACCCGGTCAACTTCCCCGACGCGCCGATCACCCGATGACACGGCGCCACAATCGAAATCGGATTGCGCCCGTTCGCCGCGCCCACCGCACGCACCGCCGTCGGGTTGCCGATCTGCTCGGCGATCTGACTGTAAGTGCGGGTTTGGCCAAACGGAATGGTCAGCAGCGCCGCCCAGACCTTCTTCTGAAATTCGGTGCCGACAAAGTCCAGCTCCAGATCGAAACGATCACGGCGGCCGGCAAAATATTCTTCAAGCTGCTGCGCGGCTTGCAGAAGCAGCGGATTGTCCGGCGCTTCCGTCATCGGCCCGAGGCGTACCCGGCCCGGTTTGTCGTTTTCCCAGAGGATGGCCGCCAGTCGTGCGCCGTTCGCCACCAGCTTCAATTCGCCGACCGGTGAGGGCAGGGTGATGAACGTGTAAGACATGGTCAGAACTCCGGATCGGTACGGCGAGAGCGCTCAGCATACTGCCTGAGCGGGGAGGCGCAAATCGCAATAGCGACCATACTGCTTGGTGCTTTTGCTGCGTTCCCCTCTGCTCTGCACAGAACCCGAAAACAAAAAAGAGATCGACTCATGAAGTACGAACCTTTGGCCAAAACGCTGATCGCGACGTCACTGGCACTGAGCTGCCTCATGGCCCACGCTGCTTCCGTGGCCCCGGTCGCCGCCGAAAACGGCATGGTGGTCACCGCTCAACACCTGGCCTCGCATGTCGGCGTCGATGTGTTGAAAAACGGCGGTAATGCGGTGGATGCGGCGGTCGCTGTGGGCTATGCGCTGGCGGTGGTGTATCCCGCAGCGGGCAACCTCGGCGGTGGCGGTTTCATGACCATTCAACTGGCGGACGGGCGCAAGACGTTCCTCGACTTCCGCGAAAAAGCCCCGCTGGCGGCGACCGCCAACATGTACCTGGACAAGGACGGTAACGTCGTCCCGGATCTGAGCACCCGTGGTCACCTCGCCGTGGCAGTGCCGGGCACCGTGTCGGGCATGGAGCTGGCGCTGAGCAAGTACGGCACCAAACCGCGCAAGGACATGATCGCTCCGGCGATCAAACTGGCTGAGGACGGTTTCGAACTGGAGCAGGGCGACGTCGATCTGCTGGACTACGCCACCGATGTGTTCAAGAAGGACATGCGCGATTCCGGCTCGATCTTCCTGCACAACGGCGAGCCGATGCAGGTCGGGCAGAAACTGGTGCAGAAGGATCTGGCGAAAACCCTGCGCACCATCTCGGACAAAGGCGCCGACGGTTTTTACAAGGGCTGGGTGGCCGACGCCATCGTCACATCCAGTCAGGCCAACAAGGGCATCATCACCCAGGCCGACCTCGACAAATACAAGACCCGCGAACTGGCCCCGGTGGAGTGCGATTACCGTGGCTACCATGTGGTCTCGGCACCACCGCCAAGCTCCGGCGGGGTGGTGATCTGCGAGATCATGAATATTCTCGAAGGCTATCCGATGAAGGATCTGGGCTTCCATTCGGCCCAGGGCATGCACTATCAGATCGAAGCGATGCGTCATGCCTATGTGGATCGCAACAGCTATCTGGGCGACCCGGATTTTGTGAAAAATCCGATCGAGCACCTGCTGGACAAGAACTACGCCACCACGCTGCGTAACGCGATCCAGCCGCAGAAGGCCGGGATCTCCGCCGAGCTGAAACCCGGCGTCGCCCCGCATGAAGGCAACAACACCACGCACTATTCGATCGTCGACAAGTGGGGCAACGCAGTGTCGGTGACTTACACCCTCAACGACTGGTTCGGCGCCGGGGTGATGGCGAGCAAGACCGGGGTGATCCTCAACGACGAGATGGACGACTTCACCTCCAAGGTCGGCGTGCCGAACATGTACGGTCTGGTGCAGGGCGAGGCCAACGCCATCGCCCCGGGCAAAACCCCGCTGTCGTCGATGAGCCCGACCATCGTCACCAAGGACGGCAAAGTGGTGATGGTGGTCGGTACGCCGGGTGGCAGCCGCATCATCACCGCGACCTTGCTGACCATGCTCAACGTCATCGACTACGGCATGGGCCTGCAGGAAGCGGTCGACGCGCCGCGTTTCCATCAGCAATGGATGCCTGAGGAAACCAACCTTGAAGACTTCGCCGCCAGCCCGGATACCAGGAAGATCCTCGAGAGCTGGGGCCACAAGTTTGCCGGGCCGCAGGACGCCAACCACATCGCCGCGATTCTGGTCGGCGCGCCGTCGCTGGGCGGTAAACCGGTGGGCAAGAACCGTTTCTACGGGGCCAACGATCCACGGCGTAACACCGGGTTGTCATTGGGTTATTGAGCGGCGTAAAAAGGGCGGCGGGGCTTGGCTCCGCCCCCCTGTCTCAAGGATCGATCAAGGAAGGCCCATCATGTCTAGCGCATTGCTGATCATCGACGTCCAACAGGCTCTCTGCTCGGGCGAGTATCAGTGCTTCGACATCCACCGTGTGATCGACACCATTAACCAGCTCAGCACGCGCGCGCGCAAGGCGGGCGTGCGGGTGGTGCTGATTCAGCATGAGGAAAAGGACAGCCCGCTAGCCCATGGGGCCGAAGGTTGGCAACTCGCCGCCGGCCTGCTGACGACCGCCGAAGACCGGCGCGTACGCAAAACCACCCCAGATTCGTTTTATCAGACCGAGCTGGGCAAGCTGCTGCCCAGCGAAGACTTCGAACGTCTGATCATCTGCGGCCTGCAGACCGACTACTGCGTCAACGCCACCGTACGCCAGGCCCATCAGTTGGGTTACGACGTCGTGCTCGTGGCTGACGCCCATTCCACCGTGGACAACGGCAACATGAGCGCCGAAGACATCATCGCCGAACACAACAAGGACCTGGCGCACCTGACCGGCGCCATGGCCCGGGTCGACGTCAAACCCGCAGCCGAGATCATTTTCTAAACCAGCGAATCCCCCAGTGGGAGCGAGCTTGCTCGCGAAAGCGGTGAGTCTGTGACGCATGTGTGGGCTGACCCGACGCCTTCGCGGGCAAGCCCGCTCCCACAATGGTTGATGGTGTTCACAGATTTCCATGTCCAGCATGAGTTCCCTGTGGTGAGCGAGCTCGCTCGCGCTGGGCTGCGGAGCGGCCCTCACACCTCAAGTCGCAAACAGAACCCCACGAATCTCCCCAACCCGCGGGGCCACGACGCCCTCCAGCACCAACCGCGTAATGGTCTCGGCTGCCGTCGCGTAATCCTCATCCTGCGGTACTTCGCGCCCGGTGATGCAGCCTATCTGCCAGCCAATGTTGGTGTAGGTGCGGGTTGCCGACCAGATGAACAGCATCAGGTGTTCCGGGTCCACCGGGGCCAGCAGGCCGCGGTCTATCCAGCTGCGCAGGCATTCGACGTTGCGTCGGGCTTCGGCGTGCAGCAGGTCGCGGCATTCGTCTGGTAACTGGCGCCCGCCGAGCAGCAGCTCGCCGCTGAATACCTTGGCAATCGCCGGGTGTTCACGGGCGATGCGGATGCGCGCGGCGATGTAGGCGCGCAGGCCGATCATGGGATCGTCGCTTTCGCGCAACGCCGCTGAGGCTTCCAGCAGCGGTTCGACAAACTCCAGCAGAACCTTGGAATAGAGGTTTTCCTTGGTCTGGAAGTAGTAATACAGGTTGGCCTTGGGCACGCCGGCGCGGGCGGCGATGTCGCGGGTCTGGGTCGCGTCGAAGCCGTTGGCGGCGAATTCTTCGCTGGCGGCAGCGAGGATCCGTTGCTCGTTGCGTACGCGGATGGCGCTCATGGGAACACGGTGTGAATAGAAGGCATGGGCAGATTCGGGCAAAAGTCGGTTTCGCAATATACAAAACTATATAGCGATGAGACCAGCTAACTGCTCGACTCGTGTCAGGGCCGACTGATTTTTTGTGTAAATTTTCCGATTCAGTCTTTCCTCTGGCGAGCGCTCTCTCTAGAATCCGCCCGGCCTTCGCAATGGAGGCTCTTTGATATCATTTGGCTGGGTTCACATAGGGAAGACAACATGCAATTCGGGAAAATCCTGGCGCTGGGCCTGGTGCTTGCGCTCGGTGGCTGTGCCAGTTTCACCAAAGACGAGGTCGCGCCGGTCAAGCTGCCATCGATGGCCAGCTACGCCAACAAACCCAATGTCTATGTGGACTTCGACTTCTATCAGGGCGAGCCGAAAAGCGCTTCGGCCGTAGAAGTGCCGCAGGCGCGTGACCAGCTCAAGCCTGAGCTGCAAAAGATTCTGAGCGATTCGGGCCTGTTCGGCCGCGTCACCCTGGACGAGTTCCAGAAGCAGCCGGGCGACTACAGCCTGCGTCTGAAAATGTACAACCATCCGCCGAATGCCGGTTCGATGGTGTTGGGTTTCATCAGTGGTTTCAGCCTGGGGGTGATCCCGGCATACGGCACCGATCAGTACACCATGAGCCTCGAAGCCGTGGACGGAACGGGTCAGGCCCTGACCACCGCGAGCAACCATGATGCGGTCGGTACCTGGATCGGTATCTGGTTCATCCCGCTGATGGGCAACACCCCGAAGGCGGCGGTCAACGACACCTTCGCCCGTCAGGTCAACGCGCTGCTCAAGCAGATGATCGACAACAACAACCTGAAATACTCGGCACTCGAGCCCCGTACTCCGCGGGCCTGATGCCAAAAAAAGAGCCGCAATCGCGGCTCTTTTTTTGCCCTTACTTCAGGGCCTGGATGAACTGAGGATCGCTGTACAGTTCCTTCAGCAGATCGCGCAGCATCGGGTTATAGGCGTTGACCGCGTTCGGAATCGCAATGAAACCAAAGAAGCTGCTGCTCCACTGGCTGCTGACATGCTTGGTCGCGTCGTAAACCACGTTCTGCCCATTAAGCAGGGTGAAGCGTGCAGCGAGTTCGCCATCGCCCGTGCCCATGCCGGCCGACAGGTTGTTCTTCACCACCAGCACTTTCAACTGACGCTGAGCCTGCGGATCAAGCAGACCGGCCTTGCGCAGTTCTTCGGTGATCGCGTCCTGGATGTGCGCCGGGATGCTGCCGGATGGCGAGCGCACCGGATTGGCCCGCACAGTCAACGAACCTTCGCCAGACTCGGCAGTTACCTGAGGATTGCTGATCGCCTGCAGGGGCGGGGTCTGCTTGAGCTTCTGGACGTTCTCGTAGCTCGGCTCATAGCGGGTCATGGTCATGCCACAACCTTGCAGCAGCACGGCCAGCATCGGGATCAACAACAAAGACTTGTTCACGGCGTTTCCTTGCGTGAGGAATAAGGGGGGCGAATTATGGGCAGAGTGCCATCATTGAGCAACCGACTTCACCCGTGAAGCGCTCAGTGCTTCAACAGATTCTCGATCTGCGCCAGTTCCCAGGTACTGAGCAGATTCACCGGGTCGGTGCCGTAACGGCTGTTGAATTGCCATTCGCGGCCATCCGGGCAGCGGCACTGTTCACAGTGATGCAAGTGCCCACCCTCAAAATCCAGCAACAGGCGCCAGCCCTCGATATCGACCGCGACCAGTCCGGCATCACTGGGTGTCTCGGATCTGTTGAACATCAGCACACCCAGCGCAGCCTCGCGCAAGCGCTGGCAAACGTCGCGGGCGGTCAGCAGTGCAGTCATGGTCGTACTCGATGGGGGCAGAAGCGCGTCAGGATAAATCGCGCGTCGACGGGTGTCAGCGATCACTGGCCCGATTCCGAACTATTCCGTAACATTCGCACCCCTCATTTTCGCGAACATCCGCGGCCACCCCTCGTGGGCCGCTCAGTCAGGTAAGCCATGAAACCGAAACGTCTGCGCGCCGATGTCCTGGCCGGACTCACCACCTCGTTTGCCCTGTTGCCCGAATGCATTGCGTTCGCGCTGGTGGCGCATCTCAATCCGCTGATGGGCCTGTACGGCGCCTTCATCATTTGTACGCTGACGGCGTTGTTCGGCGGCCGGCCGGGAATGGTCTCCGGGGCGGCGGGCTCGATGGCGGTGGTAATCGTCGCGCTGGTGGTGCAGCACGGTGTGCAGTACTTGCTGGCAACGGTGTTGCTCGGTGGTTTGATCATGATGGCGTTCGGCTTGTTGCGCCTGGGCAAACTGGTGCGCATGGTGCCGCACCCGGTGATGCTCGGTTTCGTCAACGGCCTGGCGATCATCATTGCACTGGCGCAACTGGAGCATTTCAAGAGCGGCGAACACTGGCTCAGCGGCATGCCGCTGTACCTGATGACCGGGCTGGTGCTGCTGACCATGGCCATCGTCTACATCCTGCCGCGCCTGACCCGCGCGGTGCCGCCGGCATTGGTGGCGATCCTCGGCGTGGGCCTGCTGGTCTACCTGTTCGGCCTGCCGACGCGCACCCTCGGCGACATGGCGCACATCGCCGGCGGTCTGCCGAGCTTCGCGCTGCCGGACATCCCGTGGACGCTGGAAACCCTGCGCATCATCGCCCCGTACGCGATTCTGATGGCACTGGTCGGCCTGCTGGAAACCCTGCTGACCCTGAACCTCACCGACGAAATCACTGAAACCCGCGGCTACCCGGATCGCGAGTGCGTGGCGCTGGGCGCGGCGAACGTGGTCTCCGGCGCGTTCGGTGGCATGGGCGGTTGCGCGATGATCGGCCAGACCGTGATCAACCTCAGCTCTGGCGGCCGCGGGCGTTTGTCCGGGGTGGTGGCGGGGGTGCTGATTCTGCTGTTCATCCTGTTTCTGTCTCCGCTGATCGAGCGTATTCCGCTGGCGGCACTGGTGGGGGTGATGTTCGTGGTCTCGCAGCAAACCTTTGCCTGGGCGTCGTTGCGGGTGTTGAACAAAGTGCCGCTCAACGATGTGCTGGTGATCATCGCCGTGACCACGATCACCGTGTTCACCGATCTGGCCACCGCCGTGCTCTGCGGGATTATCATCGCCGCGCTGAATTTCGCCTGGCAGCAGGCCCGCGAGTTGTACGCCGATGAGCATCTGGAAGCCGACGGCAGCAAGCTCTACCGCCTGCACGGCACGCTGTTTTTCGCCTCGACCACGCCGTTCCTCAACCAGTTCGACCCGGCCAATGACCCGGCCCGGGTGACCCTGGACTGCCGGCATTTGAGCTTCGTCGATTACTCGGCGATTGCCGCGTTGAAGACCCTGCGCGAGCGTTACGAAAAGGCGGGCAAGGAGCTGCAGGTGTTTCATCTGTCCGAGCGCTGCAAGAAGCTGTTGAAACGCGCCGGCGTCGAACACCACTGATTGCAGTTGTGGGAGCGGGCTTGCTCGCGAAGGCGGTATGTCGGTGAAACGGTATCGACTGCCATTACGCCTTCGCGAGCAAGCCCGCTCCGACAGCGGCGATGCCAAAGATCACTATCGGGAAAATTTCTTCGCCCCGGCCACACAAAGAATCACGCCCACCGTCACCACCAGCATGCCGATGCTGACTTGCTCATGCAGCAACGTCGCTGCCAGCGCCAGGCCGAAAAACGGTTGCAGCAACTGCAGTTGACCAACCGCGGCAATCCCGCCCTGGGCCAGACCGCGATACCAGAACACGAACGCGATCAGCATGCTGAACAGCGAAACGTAGCCCAGACAGACCCATGCCGACACGCTGATGCCGCTGAAGGATGGTGGGGCCAGCCACAGGCTCGCAATTGCCATCGGGGGCAGCGACAAGACCAGCGCCCAACAGATCACCTGCCAGCCACCCAGGGTGCGCGACAGTTTTGCGCCTTCGGCATAACCCAGACCACAGACCAGAATCGAGGCCAGCATCAGCAGGTCACCGGTGGGCGAGGCGGACAATCCCTGTGACAAGGCGAACCCCACCACCAGAGCACTGCCGAGGATCGAGAAGAACCAGAATACCGGGCGGGGACGCTCGCCACCGCGCAACACGCCAAACAGCGCAGTGGCCAATGGCAGCAAGCCGACAAAGACGATCGAATGCGCCGATGTCACGTGCTGCAATGCCAACGCGGTCAGCAGCGGGAAGCCGAGCACGACGCCCAATGCCACGATCAACAACGAAAACCACTGATCCCTGGACGGTCGCCGCTCACGGAACAACCACAACAGGGCAACGGCCAGGACGCCGGCAATGGCGGCGCGCGCGACGGTGAGAAACACCGGGTCAAACTCCAGCACTGCCAGACGCGTAGCCGGAAGCGAGCCGCTGAAGCACACCACGCCAATAAAGCCATTGATCCAGCCGCTGGTTTTTTCCAGTGCCGGGTTGCTCACGTTTGAAGTCCTTTCCATACGATTCACACTCATTGTGGGTTGCTTTGAGATAATCCTATGATCGAGAATCAGGACAATCAAAAAATTGTCATGGATACATCCCGACATGTCCCGCTCTCGTTACAAGACCCTCGTCGACACTTACGCCGCCGACATTCGCACCGGACGTCTGGCGCCCGGCACCCGCCTGCCGACGCACCGGCAACTGGCCACGCAGGAAGGGCTGGCACTGGTCACGGCCTCGCGGGTGTACGCCGAACTCGAAGCCATGGGGCTGGTCAGCGGCGAAACCGGGCGCGGCACCTTCGTGCGCGAAACCTCGTTGTCGCCGGGGCAGGGCATCGACCAGAAAGACGTGGCCGTCGGCATGATCGACCTCAATTTCAACTACCCGTCCTTGCCCGGTCAGACGCAATTGTTGCGCACCGCACTGCGCCAGTTGGCGTTGTCGGGAGATCTGGAAGCGTTGTTGCGCTATCAGCCCCATGCCGGCCGGGCCCACGAACGGGCTTCGGTCGCGCGCCATTTGCTCAGTCGCGGTGTCAACGTCGACGCCGAGCAAGTGCTGCTGGTCAACGGCGCCCAGCAGGGGCTGGCGGTGACGCTGATGGCGTTGCTCAAGCCCGGCGATGTGATCGCCGCCGATGCGTTGACCTATTCCGGGTTCAAAGTGCTGGCCGAGGCGTTGCATCTGGAAGTGGTGGCGATCCCGGTCAACGAGCAGGGGCCGGATCTGGCCGCGCTGGAAAAACTCTGCCGCAGTCGCTCGGTGCGTGCGGTGTACAGCATGCCGACGCTGCACAACCCGCTTGGTTGGGTGATGCCTATCGAGCAGCGCGAAGAATTGGCTGCCATCGCGCGACGGCATGATCTGACCCTTATTGAAGACGCGGCCTACGCTTTTCTGGTGGAAGACCCGCCGCGTCCTCTGATCGACCTGGCGCCTGAGCGCACGGTGTACGTCTCGGGCCTTTCGAAGAACATCGCCACCGGCCTGCGCGTCGGTTTCATTGCTGCGCCTGCGGCCCACGTTCCTGCGTTGGAGCGGGTGATCCGCGCAACCACCTGGAACACCCCGGGACTGATGACCGCGATTGTCTGTGGCTGGCTCGACGACGGCACCGTGATCGAGCTGGAAGCGCAAAAACGCCACGATGCTCAGGCGCGCCAGGCGCTGGCTGCCGAGTTGCTCAAAGGGTTGCCGTGCGTCGCCCATCCGAACTCGTATTTCCTGTGGCTGCCCTTGCCGGAAGACGTGCGTGCCGATCAGATTGTGGTGGAGCTGATGCAGAAGCAGATTTCGGTCACCACCGCCGAGCCGTTCGCCGTATCGGCGCATGTGCCGCATGCCATTCGACTGGCCCTGGGTTCGGTGGAAATGGATGTATTGCGGCAGGCCTTGACCACCGTCAGGAAGGTCATTGCCGCTTACCTGTAAAACGAGGCCCGGGGGGACAGATGTTACCCTTGCGCAGCCAGATTCAAGCCGTTCCGGAACCTTAGATGAAAAACACCGTTGCACTCTTGCTTGCCTTGACCGCCACCGCCGTACTGTTCAGCTCGACCACCCGCGCCGCAGGCGATCCGCAAGCCGGCGAAAAGATCTTCCCGCGCCTGTGCGGCGGCTGCCACCAGGTTGGCCCGGATGCGCGTTCGGGATTCGGCCCACAACTCAACGGCATTATCGGTCGAGCCGCTGGGACCTCGGCCAATTACGTGTATTCCGAGGCGATGAAAAACTCGGGCAAGACCTGGGACCGAGAAACGCTGACCGCGTATCTGAAAGATCCAAAGGACGTGGTGCCGGGCACACGAATGATTTTCTGGGGGCTGAGTGATGAGGAGAAGATCGATAATTTGTTGGCGTATCTGCAGCAGTTCCCCAATTAAAGATTTTGCTCGGTCGGCCCGGCAAACCAGGCCAACGGCATTTGCGAAGTCAAAGAGGGCCGATCAAGCCACCTGATTGCGGCCCGCCGCTTTCGCCTGATACAACTGCTGGTCGGCACGTTTGATCAGCATTGTGTGGCTGTTGTCCGCCGGGTCGGCCAGCGCGACGCCAATGCTCACCGTGACCTGGCCGATGTCAGCAAAGTGCGCCTGGGCCACGGCGGTACGGATTTTTTCCGCGACCACCTCCGGTGTATCAGGCTGGGCGACTTCCGGTAGCAATACGGCGAACTCCTCGCCGCCGTAACGGGCGACGAAATCGGTGGCACGCACGCTGACCTGAATGAGTTGCGCCAATTGCTGCAGCACGTCGTCGCCAATCGCGTGGCCGTAGGTGTCGTTGATGCGCTTGAAGTGATCGGCGTCGATCAGCAGCAGGGCAAACGGTCGCCCGGTGCGGCGGAACAGCAGGCTGTATTCGCTAAGTTTTTCATCGAAGCGGCGGCGGTTGTAGACACCGGTCAGGGCATCGTGGGTCGCCAGGTTCAACAGTTCGGCATTGGCTTGCATAAGAGCGGCGGTGCGCTGGGCGACGGTGGCTTCCAGCGAGGCGTTGGCTTCCTGCAGTTCGCGCTCCTTGGCCAGCAGCGACTGGGTCATGGCGTCGATCGACTGCCCAAGCTGAGCGATTTCCCGCACCGGGTGCTGCAGCGGGAAGTGTGCACCGGGCTGCTGGTTCTGCACCTGTTTGGCCGAGTGCGCGAGTTGCTCGATCGGCCGGCTCAGATACTGCGCCAGATAGTACGCCACCAGCCCGAATGCCACGGCGGCGGCCACACCCAGCAACAACAATTTATAGAGCAGCAGGCGCGCCGGCTCCAGAGCGGTGTCCAGTGGCTGGCGCACGGCAATCGACCAGGACAGCGCAGTACTCGAAGGCGTCGGTACGGTGACCATGCTGGTCAGGTAACCGTTGCCGACCGACCAGCCCGGCAACTTCGACACATTCACCGCCAGTTGTTGGCCCATCAATGCTTCCGGGTACAGCACCTTACCGTCATGATCGATGATCAGCGCTTCGATATCCGGCGATGCATTTTTATGTGAGAACGCTGCCGATTCGACGATACGCGTCACCCAGCTCCAGTGCGCGTGCGCCCCCAGCACGCCAACCACCTGGCCGTCGGCGTTGCGGATCGGGGCGGCGAAATCGATGAACCGCAGCGGTTCGCCGTTGGGCGTTCCCGGCAGCAGTTTGGCCAGCAACACCGCTTCGTGCGGGTCACCGGTGTACTCACCCCGCAGGCCAGCCTGGAACCATGGCCGCTGCTGTACCGATTGCCCGACCAGCAAATTGTTGACCGCTTGATGCACATGGCCGTCGGCATCGGTCACGCCCATCCACGCATACTCGGCCCGGGCCTGGGTGCGCAGTTGCATCGATTTGAGAATTGCCGGGTTGTCGAGATCGCCGCGCTCCAGATGCGGCGCACGGCTGAGCAGGTAAACCTCGAGCTGGCGTTCGCGCAACTGGTCACCGAGCAGCGTCGCCGCCGAACGCGCGGTATTGAGCAATGAATTGCCGCTGACCTGTTTCGTCTGTTCGGTGGCGATATGACCGACATATAAGCCGACGCTCACCAGGGTCAGCAGGGACAAACCGGCGAACCAGAGGGTCAGGTGGCTTCGCAGACTGGCTTTGAGCATGGGCAGGCAAATTCTGTTTGGACGTTGTGGCCGCATGGTATGCGCATTAAGCGTCGGGCTGCCAGTCGGTCGCTTCGGATAAGCACCGTCGGAAGTTTCGCCAATGCTCTGCGTGGCAAGATCGTTTCCGACGCGAGTTGTTGAAAAGAACCACGGCTGCAAACGACGAAATGAAAAAGCCCGGCTGATCAGGCCGGGCTTTCTTTGACTGCTTCAGAACCGTTGTTTCAGGCATTGCGGCTTTCGATCAGACGATCCGAGCCACCTTCAGCAACGCGGCGCTCCAGCAGACGATCCGAGCCACCTTCGGCAACGCGGCGCTCCATCAGACGATCCGAGCCACCTTCGGCAACGCGGCGTTCCAGCAGACGATCCGAGCCACCTTCGGCCACGCGGCGCTCCATCAGACGATCCGAACCACCTTCAGCCACGCGGCGCTCCATCAGACGATCCGAACCACCTTCAGCGACGCGACGTTCCTGCAGACGATCCGAACCACCTTCGGCAACACGGCGTTCCAGCAGACGATCCGAGCCACCTTCAGCGACACGGCGCTCCAGCAGACGATCCGAGCCACCTTCGGCAACGCGGCGTTCCAGCAAACGATCAGAACCACCTTCAGCCAGACGGCTTTCAATCAACTTGTCCGAGCCGCCTTCAGCGACCAGGGTGTGAGCGGGTGTTGCTGCAAAAGCGTTAACTGCAAGAACCGAGAAAGCGATGCCGAGGATGGTTTGGCGTTTCATGATCGTGTGCTCCGGGGTGTATTGGGTTGGTATGGAGCTGATGTTACGCCGCGGATTTTTTATGAGAACTTCATTGGCGTGATGGTGACTATCGACGCCAGCGATGTAAGCCGGAACGCCTGATTCAGAGCTTCTGCACCCGAATGCATAGCTCGCCGGTGGCGCGGGTCAGGGCCAGATCATGCAGTGCGTCGTGGGTCAGACCCTGCCGAGCCTTGGCCAGCCAGACCGGGCAATTCGGGTCGCGGCGATGCGGCGCGAAGTCGGCGTACTGGCGCAGCAGGCGGGTCTGCAATTCATCCAGGCGCGGACGAATCTGCTTGGCCAGATCCGGTCGCGGGGTGTCTGGCGCCACACCAGCCGCTTGCCATTGCGCGAGCAATCCGTACTGCACCAGTTTGTTCGCTTCCATTTGTGCAGCGATCAACTGGGCGACGTCTTCGGGGTCGAGCTGGTATTCGGTCGCCAAAGTGCGGGCATTGGCGATGACCTGGGCTTCGCGCGGGCTGTCCTGAATCGGCTTGCCACTGTCCCATTTGGTCAGGGCGACGAGGTCGCCGATGTTCAGGCGTTCGTTCAGGGTGGTCAGCAAAGGACGCAATGCTTCGGAGGAAGCAGGGGGCTCGTCGGCGTGCGCCATGTGACTGAAAAGAACCAGCAGGGAACAGGTCAGAGCATTTCGCAACGGAGTCATGGGCAGGCGCGTTCCACAAAAAATAGTGCCGACATTTAAGCCTTGAGCAGAGGCGATGTCGACCGACTTTATCCCGCCCATCTAGCGTAATATCCCTCGCATCTCCCACCCCGAGAACGATCCTCAATGCAAACCCCCAGCACCATCAAACCGCTCTGGCAAACCTACCTGTTGTTCCTTGCGCCGATGGTGTTGTCCAACTTCCTGCAATCGATGTCGGGCACGGTCAACAGCATCTACATCGGGCAGATGCTCGGTACGCAGGCGCTGGCGGCGGTGTCGGGGATGTTTCCGGTGATCTTTTTCTTCATCGCGCTGGTGATCGGCCTGGGCGCGGGCGCCGGGGTGTTGATCGGTCAGGCGTGGGGCGCACGCGAGGCACACATGGTCAAGGCGATCGCCGGGGCAACGCTGTTGCTGGGGGTGTTGATCGGTTTGCTGGCGGCGGTACTCGGCAGCGTGTTTGCGCGGCAGGCCTTGCAAGGGCTGGGGACGCCGGCGGATGTCCTGGACGACGCAGTGGCGTATGCGCACGTGATGATGTGGATTCTGCCATCGATGCTGGTGTTTGTGCTGTTCACGCAATTGCTGCGCGGGGTCAGCGATACCGTGTCGCCACTGTTGGCGCTGATCGTGTCGACCTCGGTCGGGCTGGCACTGACCCCGGCGTTGATTCGCGGCTGGTTCGGTCTGCCGCAGTTGGGCATTCAGAGCGCCGCCTACGCGGGTCTGGCCGGTAACCTGTCGGCAATGGCATGGCTGGCGTGGCGGCTGATTCGCAACAAACATCCGCTGGCGCCGGACCGCGAGTTCTTCGCGGCACTGCGGCTGGACGCGGCGATTCTCGGCAAAGTGCTGCGCATCGGCCTGCCGACCGGGGTGCAGATGATTGTGTTGTCGCTGTCGGAGCTGGTGATTCTGGCGCTGGTCAACCAGCACGGCTCGCAGGCGACAGCGGCCTATGGCGCGGTGACGCAGATCGTCAACTACGTGCAGTTTCCGGCGCTGTCGATCGCGATCACCGCATCGATTCTTGGCGCGCAGGCCATTGGTGCCGGGCAACTGCAGCGCCTGGCAGCGATCCTGCGCACCGGGCTGGTGATCAACGTGGGCCTGACCGGCGGTTTGATCGTGCTCGGTTACCTGTTGTCGCACTGGTTGCTGGGATTGTTCCTGACCGAAGATTCGACCCGGGCGATGGCTGAGCACTTGCTGCACATCATGTTGTGGAGCCTGTTGGTGTTCGGTTTCCAGGCGATCATCGGCGGCATCATGCGCGCCAGCGGAACGGTGCTGGTGCCGGTCATTATTGCGATTGTCTGCGTGGTCGGCGTGCAGTTGCCGGCGGCTTACTGGCTGGATGGGCAGTACGGCCTGCAAGGCGTGTGGATGGCGTTCCCGGTGGCGTATCTGGGCATGCTGGTGTTGCAGACGCTGTATTACAAACTGGTCTGGCAGCATCAGAAGATCGAGCGGCTGGTCTGACGAACAAAGAGGGTCGTCCCGGGGGTGGCCCTTTTTCGTGTCGCTGGCATTGTCGATCAAAGCGTCGTAGCTTACCCGCCATAACAATAAGGATGCTTGAGGGTATCGATGGGAGCGTTCCGTCTGTTGCTGGCCGTTCTGGTCGCCGTTTCTCATATGGGCAAGACGGTCGCAGGGTTCAATCCGGGAGTGGTCGCGGTCATCTCCTTTCTGATCATCAGCGGGTTTGTCATGACTTCGCTGATCGAGCGCAACTACAGTGTCCCCGGGAAAATCGGCCTGTTCTACGTGGACAGGGCCTTGCGGTTGTACCCGCAGTTCCTGTTCTACTTCCTCCTCTCTTGTACGGTGATCCATTTCCTTCTGCCCGGCACTCCTCAGGCGGCGGAGCTGACGCTCAAAACGATCGCCAGCAGCGTGCTCATGCTGCCGCTCGGCTTCTACATGTTCGGAGTGGCGGGAACCGAAATCGTCCCCCCGGCCTGGTCGCTCGGCCTGGAGATGTGTTTCTACCTGGTGATCCCGTTCCTGCTGATTTTCAAGCTGCGGGGCGCTGCATTTGTGCTCTCGCTCGGCATTTTCATGCTGGCGTGTCTGGGTTACCTCAACACGGATGTCTACGGTTACCGGTTGCTGCCCGGGGTACTTTTTATCTTCCTGTGCGGCAGTTATCTGTATCGGTCTCAGGCCAAAGGAGTGGCAATCGCCGCTGGTACAGCGGTGCTGGCAGGGTTGCTCTTCGTCGCGATCATGGCGGGGCTGATCGAACGTCGCCCGTTCAACGCGGAGGTGAGCCTGGGTATCGCGTTGGGCATCCCTGCGGTGTATCTGCTGACTCGCTTCAAATATCACCGGGTTGACGAGTTTCTCGGCAACATCAGTTACGGAGTGTTCCTCAATCATTTTGTGGTGATGTATTTTTTGCGCGGTTTCTGGCCGGTTGCCTACGACAACCACATCGTGGTGGCGGTGCTGGTGCTGGCCTTTGCGTTGAGCGGGGTTTCCTACTACTGCGTCGAACGCCCGGCGTTGAAGCTGCGTCATCGGCTGCGTCGCGGGCAGCGGCAGAGCGTTCAAGCCCAAGGCGTCGAGACGCCGGCCTGAACCACACCGGCAGACAAATGACATGGCGCATTCGCCGGTTGTTTGCTTAAGTCAGTCGAGGCCTCGAAGGTTTGCCCTGTCCGGAGAATCCCATGCGTGCCCGATTCACCACTGTGGCACTGTTCACCGGCCTGTGCGTCATGACCTGCGCGCAGGCCGCTGAATACAATCGCGTCAACACTACCGCCAGCAGGATCAGCTTCATTTACAAGCAATTCGGCAATCAGGTTTATGGCACCTTCGGCAAGTTCGACGCGACACTGCAGTTCGACAGCGACAACCTCGCCGGCGCCCACACCACGCTGCACATCGACCTGGCCAGCATCAATGCCGGCAGCGACGACGCCAATACCGAGCTGGTGAAACCGGCGTGGTTCGATACCCAGCGCTTTCCCGAAGCGGTGTTCGTATCCAGCCGTTTTACCCGCGTGGCAGACAATCACTATCTGGTCGCCGGCCAGCTTACCGTCAAAGGCATCACCCGCGAGGTGCAGGTGCCGGTCGAGCTGAAACCGGACAGCGCGATCGGCATTTTCGACGGCGAACTGGTGCTCAAGCGCAACGAATTCGGACTTGGTGCGGGGGAGTGGGCGGACACAGTGGTATCCAACGATATTGCCATCACCTTCAAGGTGGTGGCGCCACAACAGTGACGCCACCGCTGGCAATCAATACGCGCGCCAGTGTCCCGGCGCCCAGCGCCACTCACGTCCATCCCAACGATAGTGACCGGCGACCCAGTGATAACCGGGCGCTGGCATGACCGGCACGACTTCCACCGGCGGCGGTGGCCGATGCGGCCGTACCGGTTCGACAATGCAGCCCGACAGGGTGATCGCGACCAGTGAGGCGGCGAGCAGGGTTTTCAAGGTTCGTGACATGGTGGTGTTCCCGATAGATGAAGTTGGCAGGCGAGGCGGTTTCAACGGGCCCAGTGACCTTCGATCCAGTACCAGTTCGGTCCGCGTGCCTGCCAGTGGCCTGGTCGCCAGTGCGCGCCGTACCTCACCGGTTGCCAGTGGCCGGGCAGCCACACGTACCCGCGTCCTTCCCAGCGCCAGTGACCCTGATCCCAGACATAACCGGGACGCGGCCCGGGCATCACTTCCATGCGCATCGGCGGCGGGGCTTGCTGGACGATCACCACCTGCTGGGCAAACGCTGGCGCACTGGCCAGCGCCGCCAGTGTCACAGGCACCAGCAACAGGGTTTTTCGCCATTTGAACAGTGAACGCAAAACGCTCATGACAACTCCTCAAGGCCTGCGTGAAAAAAGTGAACGCAGCTGGAGAATTGGACGCCAAATCGACGAAAGATCCGGTCCACTCAGGATGAAATTTTCTTCAGGTCAACCACCATCCTCTCTGTAGGAGCTGCCGAAGGCTGCGATCTTTTGGTTTTTTAGACACAAGATCAAAAGATCGCAGCCTGCGGCAGCTCCTACATAAAGCATGCGTAGGGACGGGGTATGATGTCGCGGTTTTCCGCCGGAGTTCAGCTGTCATGCCACGCATCACCCACTACAAATCCCCATGCCCCGAAAGCGTCAACAGCCAGATTCTGCAACTGGTGGTCGATTACCTCACCGACATCAGCGCGGTCGGTCTTGGCCCGAGCAATCTGCTGTACAACGTCTATCAGTACGCGGTCGGCTATGAGGTGCATCTGTATCTGGAAGCGCTGAACGGCGAGAAGGGCACCGAGGTGGAGTTGCTGGTGGCGACGGCCGAGGACGACCCGGAACGGGTTACTGGTTTCCTCTTGTACCTGCCGGTGCAAGGCGACTGGGAAGCGTGCAGCGTCGCCTATATGGCGGTGCGCGAAGGCTATCGGCGCCAAGGGGTGGCGCGGGCGATGATTGGCGAGATGGTGGCGCGTTATCCGCATGCCGAACTCACCTGCAGCGTCGGCAAGGTGCCGTACTTCGAGGCGCTGGGCTTCGAGGTGATCGGCGCGCGCGAAACCCAGGTGCTGATGAGCACCCGGCATTACCGCAGCAACGGCCTGCGCGGTTTCATCGACACCACGCCGATCTATCGCTCGCTGGAAGTGCAGCAGATCCACACCTACCTGCTGCAGAAAAACGGCAAGCGCGCGATGCTCGATGCCGAAAAACAGCGCGACCGGCATCTGGATCAAACTACCCGTCACGTCGAAGAATTTGTCCGTCAGCGCCTGACGCTGCACTGAGTCCGGAGCAAAAAACGGACAAAAAAAGAGCCTCAAGGCTCTTTGATGGGGAGAAGTAGAGCCCATGAGGCTCAAGCTGCGCATGAAACAGGGAACAGGCTTGATTTGGGGTTCAGAACACCCGTTCCCTACGCAGTCGCTCAGGAGTCAAGCGCCTGCGTACCTTCATCATGGGAACGCGCGGAGGCTGACTCAAGTACCGCTAGTCGCACGGGCGGCGGCCCGTTCCACCATCGCGATGATGGTGGCGAACAATTCGTCCTTCGCTTGCCCGGCACTGATTTCAGCGCTGGCGGCAGCATTCGACAATGCCTCGGCAGCACCGAGCATCGCGCGCAAACCGGCCTGGGTGATTTCCCCGCCAGCAGCCAGCGGTTGCAGCACACTGCGGCACTTTTCGAGGAAGATTGCCTCGTAGTCGCGCTTGATCTTTTCCAGCTCCGGAGTGCTGCCCAGCGCTGCAATGACCCCCGGAATCTCATTGCCCTGCAATAACACGCAATCGACGTACGCGGTGGCGATCACCGTCGCGGTGTCGATCAGCGTTGGCGGGCACCGGTCGATCGCTGCATCCATCACCGCAGTCTGGCGCGTATCGAAGTCGCGATACAGCGCCGCGAGCAAGCCCGAGCGAGTGGTGAAGTGGTCGTAGACCACCGGTTTGGTGACCCCGGCCTTGTCCGCCAGATAACCCAGGGTCAGCGCATCGGTGCCCTCGGCCCGAATGATCTGCCAGGCGACGTCGAGCAACTGGCGGTTGCGATCTTCGCGCGACAGGCGACGTCGTGGTTGGGCAGGGGGATCGGCTTCGGTCATTTCTTTGGTTGACATCGCTTATATACCAAACGTAACTTACTGTTCGTAACTTACCAAGAGTATATAGCCCTTGGTCAGCGCAAACTTACAGGAGAATGACCATGCACGCATTGATTGTTGTGGCGCATCACGAACCGCGTTCGCTGACTCACAGCGTGGCAACGCAGATTGCCGAGGGCTTGACCCGCGCCAACCCTACCAATACCCGGGAAATCGCCGATCTGTACGCCGAGGGATTTCAGCCGGTGTTCGGCGCAGCGGATTTCGCCGTGCATCACCGTGAGGCGCGGCCGCCAGCCGACGTATTGGCGGAACAGGCACGGATAGATCGGGCCGACGCCCTGGTGCTGGTATTCCCGGTGTACTGGTGGTCGATGCCGGCGTTGCTCAAGGGTTGGATTGATCGGGTGTTCAGCAACGGCTGGGCGTTCGATTTCGCTGGCGACCTGAAGCATGTGAAGAAGCTGCAGCGCCTGCGCGTGCATCTGGTCGGCCTTGCAGGGGCCGATGAACGCGCCTACGAACGCCACGGTTATGGCCCGGCGATGAAGGCGCAGATCGAACACGGGATTTTCGATTACAGCGGGGCGACAGTGGTCAGTTCGACGCTGATGGTGGAGTCGGAGGTGCGTGATCCGCAGGAGCATTTGCAGACGGCACGGCACATCGGTGCCCAGATGTTCACCTGAAATCTCACCTCCTGCAGGAGCTGCCGAAAGCTGCGATCTTTTGATCTTCAAAACAGGATCAAAAGATCGCAGCGTGCCGCAGCTCCTACAGGTTTTGTCAGCGCGCGCCGGGCCAGCCGGCCTTGGCGAGGGCGGCGAGCAGCGTTTCCGAATCCAGCCCCGATACCGCATGCCCGTTGCCCTCGGTGCTCTCGCTGGCGAGCAGGGCGTTGATGATCGCTTCTTCGACTGCTTCGGTGGCGGCCAGGAACAGCTCGCTGATGTGGTCATTGTTGACCATGCGCAAGCCGTCGCAGGTCGGCGCGCCTTTGCCCTCGTAGGCGGCGGGCGGCACGTGTTCGTTGCCGGTGGCGAAGGCGATGAAGATGTCACCGCTGTGGTCTTCGTTGCCGCCGCCGCTGCGCGCCAGACCGAGGCTGGCGCGTTGCGCGAGACGCGTGCATTGATGCGGCAGCAGCGGCGCGTCGGTGGCCAGGCAGACCACGATCGAGCCCATGCCCGGATGCGGCAGCGAAGCACGCAGGAACGGCGAATCTACCTGCTCCATGTAGCGCCCCACCGGGTAACCGTCGACCCGCAACTCGCTGCGAATGCCGTGGTTGGCCTGGACGATCGCGCCCACCGTCCAGCCGCCCTGAGCGCTGCTCAAACGCCGGGATGCGCTGCCGATGCCACCCTTGAATTCGTGGCAGATCATGCCGCTGCCGCCACCGACGGCACCTTCTTCAACG
Source organism: Pseudomonas sp. JQ36 (assembly GCF_053851495.1). Classification (NCBI taxonomy): domain Bacteria; kingdom Pseudomonadati; phylum Pseudomonadota; class Gammaproteobacteria; order Pseudomonadales; family Pseudomonadaceae; genus Pseudomonas; species Pseudomonas sp. JQ36. The sequence goes on from NZ_CM132642.1 coordinate 1,161,145, forward strand.
GCGCCGTCATGTGCTGAATTCAGCGCCTCGGCGACATGCTCGGGTTTGACGTGAAAACCGTTGATGTCGTTGAGCAAGCCATCGAAGGTTTCCAGCACCACCGGCATGTTCCAGTAGAGGCGCCCGTCGTCCGGTTGCTGCTGGCGATCCAGCGCAATCAACGCATCGCGCACCACGCCGAGGCTGTGGGTGTTGGTGAAGGCGACGGGACTGGTCAGCAGCCCGGCCTCGCGAATCCACTCAAGGCCGGTGGCATCGCCATTGCCATTGAGCACATGCACCCCGGCGAAACACGGTTGCTGGTTGGTCGAGCCGCGACGCGGTTCGATCACTGTGACGCCGGTGCAGATGTCACGTCCGCTGTCGCTGCGACCACGCACGTTACTGTGGCCGACGCGCACGCCGGGAACGTCGGTGATGGCGTTGAGCGGGCCGGGTTGCAACTGGCCGATGCGGATGTTCAGGTCACGGGCACGAGGTTTCATGTTTTGTCTCTCTGTAAAAATCTGAAGGACTCACGGACCTTGTAGGAGTGAGCCTGCTCGCGATTGCGGTGAGCCAATCAACAAAGATGTTGAATTCAAAGACGCCATCGCGAGCAAGCTCGCTCCCACAGGGAAATGTGTTGGGGTTACTGACCGTTCTTGATCTTGCTCCACACCCGCGTGCGCACGCGCTCGATGGCTTTGGGCAGCGGCTCAAGCGTGTACAGGGTGGCCATCGCCGACGCGGACGGATACACCGCCGGGTTATCCCGCGTGGCCGCAGCCACCAGTGGGGTGGCGGCGCGGTTGCCGTTGGGGTACGACAGGTGATCACTGACCGGCGCGATCACTTCCGGGCGCAGCAGGTAGTCGATAAACGCCAGACCCTGAGCGCGGTTCGGCGCATCCTTGAGCAGCACCAGCGTGTCGAACCACACCGGCGCGCCTTCCTTGGGCAGGCTGTAGGCGATCTTCACGCCGTTGTTGGCCTGCTCGGCGTTGGTTTTGGCTTCGAGCATCGCGCCGGACCAGCCGACGGCCACGCAGATGTTGCCGTTGGACAGGTCACTGATGAATTTCGACGAGTTGAAGTAGGCGATGTGCGGGCGCAATTTGAGCAGCAGCGCTTCGGCTTTCTGATAGTCCTCGGGCTTGGTGCTGTTGGGCGGCAGCCCGAGGTAGTGCAGGGCCACCGGGAGCATCTCCGACGGCGAATCGAGCATCGCCACCCCGCACTGGCCAAGCTTGGCGAGGTTCTCTTCCTTGAGCACTAGATCCCACGAATCCAGCGGCGCCTTGTCGCCAAGCGCGGCGCGCACCTTGTCGACGTTGTAGCCGATGCCATTGGTGCCCCACAGGTACGGCACGGCGTATTGATTGCCGGGGTCGTTGTTGGCCAGTTTGCTCAGCAGATCGTTGTCCAGATTCTTCCAGCCCGGCAGTTGATCGCGCGGCAGCGGGGCGAGGGCGCCGGCCTTGATCAGGGTCGGCAGGCTGAAGTTGCTCGCCACCACCACGTCGTAACCGCTGCGGCTGGTCAGCAGTTTGCCTTCGAGCACTTCGGCGCTGTCAAAGGTGTCGTAAACCGGTTGAATGCCGCTATCGCGCTTGAAGTCAGCCAGGGTATTGGGGCCGATGTAGTCGTACCAGTTGTAGACGTGCACGCTCGGTGCGTCGGCGGCACTGGCGACGGATGCGACGCCAAAACAGGCGAGCAGGCCAAGGTGGATGCCCCGGTTGATATAGCCACGACGACAACGCATGATGCGGCACTCCTGGCCTGCGGCAGGCCGGTGATTGACAGGAGTGCTCAGCCTATCGGGGCGGGCGTGCCTGACCCATTCCCATCATGGGTTACTCAAAAGGGGTAGAGCGTGGACGCGTTGTTGCAGGAGTTGCCGGTGCATCAAAGTCTGGCGCGGGTGTTTGCCACGGTTGGGCAGGACGGTTTCTGGCGCGCGCTGGTCGACACGCTGCGCCTGCTGGTGCCGCTGGACAACGCGCTGGTGGCGCTGATGAAGGCGGGGCAGGCACCGCAATTGCTGATCGACTTCGACAGCAAGGGCCGCGCCGACGAGCAGGAAGAACTGGCCAGCTACAGCGCCGGGATGTACCTGCTCGATCCGTTCTACCAAACCGCCTCGACCGGCATCGCCGACGGCCTGCACAGCCTGGCCTCGGTGGCGCCGGACCAGTTTCTGCACAGCGAGTATTACCAGAGCTACTTTCGCTCGGTGGTCGGTGAGGACGAGTTGCAGTTCATGATCAACATCGAGGGCGGGGTGCTTGGCCTGTCACTCGGGCGCTCGACGACTTTCGACCTGGCCGAGCAGGGCCGTCTGCTGTGTGTGCGCGACTGGGTGTTGGCGGCGATGCGTCGCCATGTGCAGTTGTTGCCGCCGCAAGGGACCGGCGTCGAGCCAGTGGCGGGGGATCTTGCGACGCTGCTCGATTGCTTCGATGCACGCCTGACCACCCGTGAAGTCGACACCGCGCGGCTGATTCTGCAAGGCTTTTCCAGCAAGGCCATCGCCCAGCAGATGGGCATCTCGCCGGAGACGGTGAAGGTGCATCGGCGCAATCTCTATCACAAGCTCAATGTGACTGGGCATGGCGAGCTGTTTGCGTTGGTGTTGCGCCCACCCACTGCCTGAACCTGTGGGAACTGGCTTGCCAGCAATGACGGCCTCAAAGTCCACCAATCCCCAACTGAATACACCCGATCCAATTGTAGGAGCCAGCCTGCGAGCCGACCAACCCCCATCTGAATGCACTCAGTCTAATTGTGGGAGCCAGCCTGCTGGCGAAGGCGGCTTACCAGCCCACCAATCCCAAACTGAATGCACTCAGTCAAATTGTGGGAGCTGGCTTGCCAGCGATGGCGGCCTGCCAACCGACCAACCTCCCACCTGAATGCACTCATTCCAACTGTGGGAGCGGGCTTGCTCGCGAAAGCGGCCTGCCAGACAAAATCAAAACAACAGAGCAAACGCCGCACATAAACATAACCCCGCAACCACGTTTAAAGTACACGAACCGTTACGCCATAACGGCTACATCGCCTTGCGCCGTTACCTACGCGTACGCCAGAATCCGCCGGCTTACACGGCTATGGGCCGGGCTATATCCTTTCCCTGTCACTGAAAATCAGTGATCGGGTTTGGTAGCCCGTCTGTAATAGCTGTATGGCAACACCTATGCAGTCCCTTTGCGGGGCTCGGTTTTATGGTGGTCATGCGTGGGGCTCACTCGTGAGCGCCGGGTTCCTATTGCAGCCGGTCTACCAACCCGCGTATGGCCACCACCCCTCGTTTGGTAGCGAGAGTGATGGCTCCTGAAGAACTGCAATAGGAGTACATCCATGTTCAAAGCCACACCCAATCCCCCGGACACTTCGATCCCATACGACTCAGCCCTCGACCCGCAGAAGATAAAAGCGGCAACCGACCGCGCCATCAATTTCTACCTCAACCCCGGCGCACTGAAGATCTCGATCCCTTCAGCCTCGTCATGCAAGGCGAACAGAATCTTCCTCATCGACCCCACCGTGGACGAAGAAACGTTGCTCGTCGAAGCCTGCGAATCCCTGGCCGCTGCCAGCGATATGGCCCGAGATATCGGCGACTCCATCGACAACCCACAGCGCCGGGCCATGCTGATGCTGCATCAGGTGATCATGCTCAGTGAACTGATGGTCAACCGGGTACTGGACGGCCGCCGCGTGCCGAACTAAGTGCCCGGTCCCCTGTAGGAGCTGCCGCAGGCTGCGATCTTTTGATCTTGTTTTTTAAAAGCAACATCAAAAGATCGTCCGAACGCGGCCCGAACCTGCGGCAGCTCCTACAGGGAGTCATTCTTCCAAAGTGCCTCGATCGGAGTTCCAGCTGATGTCCGAAACCAAGCCCAATCCGCCAATCACAGACCCGCTATCACCCTACGAATCCCTCAACTCCAGAAAACTCCACGAAGCCGCCGAACGCGCCCTCGACCACTACCTCGCACCCGCGCAAATCATGGCAACGCCATACACCCCCAGCAGCATGTTCCTCGTCAATCCACAAAACGACACCGAATCCCTGCTGGCCAACGCCTGCGAATCATTGGCCTCGGCCACGGTGATGCTCGGCGATTTCGCCGGCACGCTGGAGGGGCCGAGTCGTAATACGGCGCTGGGCATTGCGCAAGTGGTGATGCTGGGGGAGTTGGCGGTGAATCAGGCGCTGGATAACGTTGTGCCCAAGGAATAGGCGCTGACAGTTCTGGCCTCTTCGCGAGCAAGCCCGCTCCCACAGTGGATCTTCGTTGGTCACAGGTTATGTGACCGGCAAAAGAAACTGTAGGCGTGAGCTTGCTCGCGATTGTGTCTAGTTCTGATATAGGTATAGAAGGTCCTACTTCTCAAGAAAGACCTTGGTATAGCCTTTTTTATCTCTTGGCTTATCCCGCAGCTATGACCGTCAGGTATTTGTTATTACAGGCAATGGCACGTGTACCGTCGGGCGTGATGGCAATTCCCATCACGCCCATAGCAGGGAGGTGAGCGTCTAATATTACTTCCAGACTTACCGTATCTATGACCGAAACAGCACTAAAGGTGTCATGCGAAGTCAGAAATACGTGTCGGCCGCCCGGCGCGATGGCGATATGTTTAGAACCTCGCATCACGCTAATGTTCTTTTTCACCGACTGGCTTGGCACATCGATTACTACTACCTTATTTGCGGCACTAGCAACAATAAACGCATACAGGCCGTCTGGAGTGATGCCTATGGCCGTCAAGCTGCCCTGGGTCAAAAGCGCAATGGTCTTAGTCACCAAGTAGCTCTTCGTATCGATGATCGAGACAGATTGGTTGAGGCTATCGATAACAAAAGCCTGCTTGCCATCTGGCGTGATTGCAATCTCGGAGGGTCGACTATTCGCCCCTGTGAATATTGTCTTGATCACTGACAAGCTCTGTACATTGATGACGCTGACTGAACTTCCGTTGAATGCACTAACAAAGGTGTGTGCGCCGTCTGGTGTGATGGCAACCCCGAATGGGTAGGGGATTGTCTCAATGCCAATGGTTTTAATCACTGACAGATTCAACATGTCGATGACAAAGAGTATGTTCCGACTTGTAATAAAAGCTCGCGAGCCATCCGGCGTGATGGCAGCGTGGGTGGGGTAGTCACCGATTCTGGTTGTCTTAATCTGTGATAGGTTCACCGCATCGTAGAGCCCGACGGAGTATGAGTTATCAACGGTCAAAACACGCAAGCCGTCCGCCGTGATGGCAATATTTTTTGCGCTCGTATTGTGTGCAACCAACTCCGTATATCCAACAATCGTCAGCCTCGCCGTGGCAGTTTTAGTACCGCTAACAGCGATCAAATTGTAAGTTCCAGGGTTTCCTTTGGCTTTCACACCACTAACGGTCAGCATACCGTTATTGTCAGTCCAGAAGTCACGGGAACCATTGCCATTGTCGGCATAGGTGAAGCCTGCTGGCAGGTTCAGGGTGATTTTTTCATTCGGAACAGGCACGCCTTGAGTCGTACTTGAGTTCAGGACGATGTCCTCGACCAGGTCGTTATATTTTTTCAAATAGGGCTGGTTGATAAATGTCAGTTCTGCCTCATGAGTGGCCTTTACGGTATAGGTACGCACAGGGAAGTCCACTGCCTCGCTCTCATTCGTGTTCTTGCCGAACGCGGCCTTGAACTCCATGGTCAGCGGGCTGCCATCCTTGAGGTTTTTCAAGCCTTCAAGGGCGATGCTTCGCTCGTAGTAACCTTGCGCGATCCATTGATCAGTGACGTATGAGCCTGGTGCCGTATGAATCTGCAGGTTGTAGTCGCTGCCATCAGCGTTCGTCCCTTTCAGACGCAGCCAGACATATTGGCCTGTGGCAATCAACGGCCAGACGCCCATGCGATAGGTGGCATTGCTGGTCAGATTCCCTACGTTGAACTCCGGGCCTTCGCCGTCGTTGTCCGCGTCCTTGATGATCGGTTTGAGCAGTTCATTCTGCGGCATGCTCAACACAGTCAAATCAAAGACGAGGGACGGCAGCGGCTTGCCGTCGCGGATGACGACGTAGGACACCTTCACATCTTTGTTCAGGTTGAACGCGACCACACTATTCGGAATCGCAAACTCCCGGTTGCTTCCCAGCGGCCGAGGAGCAGAGGTGTGCGAACCGCCTGCGGGCGTACCCTGTGCGCCAGTCCAGGTGGCGATGATTTCATCAGTTGGCAGCAACGCGCTGTTGTCCGGCACCACGATGGTCAAGGTGTCCCTGACCAGCAGCGGGTTGAGTGCGCTGTCGCCGTTGTTCTCCTTGATCCAGGGGGCGAGCAGTTCCAGCGCGACGCCCACGGTGAACACCAATGGATTCGAAAGGCTGGTCTCATCTGTGGCATGGCGCCAGAGCTGGTAGCGGACGGTGATCTTGCTGCCGCGGTTCGGTTCGATGTGTTGGGCGACGAAGGCGGCGTCCAGGTTGATGACCCAGTCTTGCTGGGCGGTTACGGCATTGAATGTGCGGGACCCGGGCTCCTCGCCGGAGATGTCGCCCACCCACTTCCAGGTGGCCTCGTCGTTGGCTACCCATGGCTTCACCACAGGCCTGGGGATGGTCAGTCTACTGGTACCGCCGGGCAGTGTGGCCGGGTCGAGGAAGCCGTTCGCCACCCCGAGGACAATCGGGGCGTCCAGCTCGAATTTCGGTTCACCCACATTGAGCAATTTCGTGTGCAGCGACTCGCGTCTGAGGATCTCGTCGCCTTCGGCTATCAGCAGGTCGTACCACCCCTTCAGGGTGCCGCCGTCAAGGAGCTTGAGGTTGTAGTCATCGACGGTGATGACGAAACCTTCGGGATTCTCGACTTCATACTCCTCCGGAATGTGCCACTCCAACTCAGGCAGGAAGGTGCTGCCGTCCGGACTTTTACCCAACAGGAACAGCTCAATGCCCATGCCGTACTCAATGGCCGGATCGAACGGAATGCGGACGTTGATGGGGGTCTTCGTGGGATCGATGAAGTCACCCTCGGCTTCTTCGATGATCGGTGCGGCCAGGCGGTGGGCTGCGCCGGTGACTTGTACAAATTGCCCTTTTGAGCGTAACGGGTCACTGCTGCCGCTGCGTTCCAGCCGATAGAAGAAACTGACCTGGGTATTGACCAGTTTACGCACGGCCGCAATGGACAGCTTGAACTCGTAGTTATGCGGAATATTGTCGACGGTCTGGGGCAGGGCGGTGACTTCGACTTTTTCGCCCTCCAGGGTGGTGCCGAGCATGGTCAAGTGAATGATGTCATCCATCTCGAAGTCTGGCCGTGTGGCCGTGACATGCACCGTGATGTCGTTATCGCCCTGTTTATCGGCGTCGAGTTCATTATTGACAGCCTCCTGAACAATCGGTGCGGCCAGCAGGTCGATGCCGGTGGTGACGACGATGCGGGTTGCCTTGCACCAGTCTTCCGATTCATTGCCGACGATGTCGCGCACCTTGAAGGTGACCGCCAGACCGAAGAGGTCGGTGTCACCAGCCCGTTCAATAGTGGCTTTGGAGACCGTGATCAATATCGGGTTTGCCGCTGGATCGTTGATCTGCTCCAGGGTCACCGGTGTGGAATACTCAAAAAAGCCGCCCCAACTGAGATGAATGACGTCGCCCTGCGCGATGTCAGGGTAAGGCAAGCCGCCGGCTGCGGACCTGATGACAATCGGCACTCCCGCTTCGGCAACGTCTTTGTCCACGCCGCCGTTGACGATTTCCGGGGGAATGTACATGTACAGGTTGGAGTGACCAGGGCCCGGGTCGATGTCCTGGCCACCGGGGAGTTCCAGTTTGACGAAGAGGTTGAGGGGCTTGTCCGGACGCTCTTCTTTTTGATTGGGCTGTTTGATTTCGTAGGTGAGTTGGTAAGGACCTGTCTGCAGATGACGGGGAGCCACCCACAAGAGGGTCGGTTGCTTGAGCTCGGCCGCGTCAATGATGGGACGCCCGTCGACCTCACGATCATTGAGCAGCAGCTTGACGGTATCGCCGACAGCCTTGGTGGCCCAGATGGGGATGACGACTTGCAGACCGTCATCGGGAAAGTTGAGCAGCGCCGCCGCCCGGTTGATCCCCCACTGGCCGGAAGGCAAGAGGCGCCCGGGGACTAGCGGGTCCAGCAGTGAATGGGGGGCAGAGATTTTCATCTTGGGTTGAACGAGCATGGACGGAACTCCGTGCGAACTGTCGGAAGACAAAGGGCATGGAGTTATTCAGCGCTGAAGATGACGGCTGTGGCTACTGTCAGAAATTACAGGTGAGGAGGTATTTGCGATGAACGGTCGGGGGGCGCTGAGGTGATTGCGAGTGGGCAGGATAGCGCGGCGATCATCAGCAGCGTGCTCAATGATCATTCGTTGAAGACAGGTACGATTTGATCTCGGCCTGAAACGACAAAACCCGCCGCCCCGGTTGATCGGGGCGGCGGGTTTTGTCCTTCTGAAGAAATGGGTTGCCGGTGAGTCAGTCTTCGCGAGCAGGCCCACTCCTACAGGGATGAGTGGGGTTCGCGGGATGTCGGGTCAGTCGAGGCGTTTGAAGACGAGCGCCTTAAGACCGCTCTCAGGATCAATATCCGGAAACTCCGGCGGATTCTCCAGCCGCTGCTCAAAGCGCAAGCTCGGCGCCTCTTGCGTCACGCCATCGATCAAAAAGTCCGAACCAAACGACGGATCATTCATGCACGCCAGCACCGTGCCGTTCGCTGTCAGCAGTTCCGGCAGGCGGCGCAGCACGCGCTGGTAGTCCTTGGTCAGCAGAAAACTGCCTTTCTGGAACGATGGCGGGTCGATGATCACCAGGTCGTACGGGCCGCTGTTGATCACCTTGCCCCAGGACTTGAACAGGTCGTGGCCGAGGAAACTCACCTTGCTCAGGTCATGCCCGTTCAAGCGATGATTGTCGCGACCACGGCTCAGCGCGGCGCGGGACATGTCGAGGTTGACCACATGGCTGGCGCCGCCTTCGATGGCTGCGACGGAAAACCCACAGGTGTAGGCGAACAGGTTCAGTACGCGTTTGCCTGCGGCCTGCTCACGCACCCAGTTGCGCCCGTAGCGCATGTCGAGAAATAGCCCGGCGTTTTGCTTGCGGCCCAGGTCGACGCGGTACTGCAAGCCGCCCTCGACGATGCTCATCTCGTCGATTTCATTGCCCAGCAACCATTCGGCAGTGCTTTGCGGCAGGTAACGATGTTGCACCAGCAGGGTGTGCGCGCCGGACTGCTGCCACTGGGCCGAGGTGCTGATGTCGAGCAACAAGAGTTTGAGCGCTTCGAGTTGCTCGGGCGCCGGCTCCTTGAACAGCGAGACCAGCACCACGCCTTGCAGCCAGTCCACTGTCAACTGTTCCAGCCCCGGCCAGCAACGCCCGCGGCCATGGAACAGGCGGCGGGTTTCGCTCGGTGCCGCGGCGAGTGCAGGCAGCAGATGGGCGCGGAGGGTGGCGAGGGCTTCAGGGTTCATCAGTCACGGTCGGCAAGCAAAAGGGCCGGCATTTTAACCACAAAAACCGCCTGACGAACGCCGGTCAGCCACGACCACTGTCGACTGTTAAGAAAAGACCTGTATCAAAAATGAATTTATGCAGGGCGCGCTGCTCATACCAGATAAGCAGCGGATTCGAGCCGCTAAGTCGTTAATGCAATTCAGGGAGTGCCAGTTCATGAGTCCAACATCGACACCGAGCGCGCTCCTTCCTGGCGGGTTGATTCTGGTGGTTGAGGACGACCCGTTGATTCTGGAGTTTCTCTGCGAAATTCTTCAGGAGGAAGGTTTCAAGGTCGAGCCGCAAACCAGCGCGGATGCCGCCAAGCCGTATCTGGAAAAGCACGCGTCGGATGTCGCGTTGCTGCTCACCGATATCACCATGCCCGGCGAAATCAACGGCGCCGGGCTGGCCAATCTGGTTGGCGACCGCTGGCCGGAAAAACCGGTGATGGTCATGTCCGGTTATGAAACCCCGGAGACTTCCGGGGTCAAGCATCCGGTGGCGTTCATCAAAAAGCCCTGGGCGATCGGCCAGTTGCTTGACTGTGTCGACAGCGCGTTCAAGTCCAAGGCCCAGCGTTTGCACTGAGGCAGTGGGCGGATTGGCCGGGCAAAAATGCTACATTGCCCGGCCAATCCGCCCAGTTCTGTCAAAGGATGCGATCTTTTGTCTGCTTACGATAACGTCTTCGATCGCGCGTTCAGCGCGTTCCTGTTCGACATGGACGGCACCGTCCTCAACTCCATCGCTGCTGCCGAGCGCGTCTGGGCTGCGTGGGCTAGACGTCACGGCGTTGATGTCGAAAGTTTCCTGCCGACCATTCATGGCGCCCGCGCCATCGACACCATTCGCCGGCTGAACCTGCCGGGGGTCGATGCCGAAGCGCAAGCGGCGTTCATCGCGCAGGCGGAAATCGATGATGTCGAAGGGATTGTGCAGATTCCTGGCGCGGCAGCGTTTCTCGCCAGCCTGCCGGCCGAGCGCTGGGCGATGGTGACCTCGGCGCCTCGGGATCTGGCGGTGCGGCGCCTGGCAGCGGCAGGGATTCCAGAGCCTGCGCTGATGATCACGGCCGAGGACGTGACGGCAGGTAAACCTGATCCGGCGGGATATCGTCTGGCGGCGAAACGCCTTGGGCTTGATGCTCGTGACTGCCTGATTTTCGAAGACGCCGCTGTTGGCATTCAGGCCGCTGAAGCTGCCGGAGCGGCGCTGATGATCATCACCACAACGCACCAGCATCCCCTCGAAACGCGCCATGCGACCATCGACAGTTATGAGTCGCTGAGCGTCACTGTCGACAGCCAAGGTCAACTGCACCTGCAAAAAACCTGACGCAAAGCATTCCCCAGTGGGAGCGGGCTTGCTCGCGAAGGCGTCGAGTCAGTCACCATTGATGCCGAATGTACCGGCCCCTTCGTGAGCAAGCCCACTCCCACCCTTGATCAAGGCCAGCCCGAGAACCTACATCCACCGACAATCCCCCGGTGGGAGCGAGCTTGCTCGCGAAGGCGTCGGGTCAGTCACCATTGATGCCGGATGTACCGGCCTCTTCGTGAGCAAGCCCACTCCCACCCTTGATCACGGCCAGCCCGAGAACCTACATCCACCGACAATCCTCTGTGGGAGCGGGCTTGCTCGCGAAGGCGTCGAGTCAGTCACCATTGATGCCGGATGTACCGGCCCTTTCGTGAGCAAGCTCACTCCCACCCTTGATCACGGCCAGCCCGAGAACCTCCATTCACCGACAATTCCCTGTGGGATCGGGCTTGCTCGCGAAGGCGTCGGGTCAGTCACCATTGATGCCGGATGTACCGGCCCCTTCGTGAGCAAGCTCACTCCCACCCTTGATCGCGGCCAGCCACAGAACTTCCATCCACCGACAATCCTCTGTGGGAGCGGGCTTGCTCGCGAAGGCGTCGGATCGGTCGGGACCGGTCTTTGGTCGGCAACGCCTTCATCCGGCGTATATCAGGTCTACGCTGATCCATTCCTTGCAATTTCCGTGTATTGCCGATCAAAGAGGTGAACCCATGAAAATCGACTTGAGTGGAAAACTGGCCATTGTCAGCGGCAGTACAGGTGGCATTGGTCTGGGCATCAGTCAGTCGCTGGCCGACGCGGGGGCCACGGTGGTGGTGATCGGCCGCGAGACGGCCAAGGTCGAGCAAGCGCTGGCGAGCATTCGGCAGAACGTGCCGGGTGCGCAACTGCGCGGTCTGACGGCTGATCTGGGCACTGCCGAAGGTGCGGAAAAGCTGTTCGCCGCTGAACCGTGCGCAGACATTCTGGTGAACAATCTGGGGATTTTCGACGCCGTGGATTTCTTCGACACCCCGGACAGCGAGTGGACGCGCTTCTACGAGGTCAACGTGATTTCCGGCGTGCGCCTGTCGCGCCATTACGTGCCGGGGATGGTCGAGCAGGGCTGGGGCCGGGTGATTTTCCTGTCTTCGGAATCCGGCGTGGCGACGCCGGCCGACATGCTCAACTATGGCGTGACCAAGAGCGCCAACCTCGCGGTATCCCATGGCTTGGCCAAGTGTCTGGCGGGCACCGGTGTGACGGTCAATGCGATCCTGCCAGGCCCGACCTTTACCGGTGGCGTTGAACACATGCTCAAGGACGCCGCCGCCGAGTCCGGCCGCAATCTGCGTGAAGAAGCTGATGCGTTTGTGCGCAGGGCGCGGCCGACGTCGATCATCCAGCGTGTGGCCGACGTCGCCGAGGTGGCGCATCTGGTCACGTACATCGCTTCGCCGTTTTCCTCCGCCACCACCGGCGCGGCCTTGCGCGTGGATGGCGGTGTAGTCGACAGTATGGCGATCTGAACCGCGAAGACTCTGGAGAAGCGTTTATTTATGGCAACTGCATCAGCAACGATCGATATCCCGGCTTCGGCCGATCAGGTCTGGCAATTGATCGGCGGCTTCAACACGCTGCCGGACTGGCTGCCGTTGATTCCCAAGAGTGAACTGAGCGAAGGCGGCCGCGTGCGCACCCTGCAAACCGCCGACGGCGCGGTGGTGATCGAGCGTCTGCAAGCGTTCGACAACGCCGCCAGGACCTACAGCTACTCGATCGAACAGGCACCGTTCCCGGCGACTGACTATCTGGCGACGATCAAGGTTGAAGCTCAGGGGCAGGGCGCTCGAGTGACGTGGTCGGGACGCTTCAACGCCAAGGGCGTGAGTGATGAGGAAGTGGTGGCGCTGTTCACCGGCATCTATGAGGGTGGCCTTGAGGCGCTGCGGGCCAATTACCCGGCCTGATTGAACACCACAAAAAACCTTGTAGGAGTGAGCCTGCTCGCGATAGCGGTCGATCATTCAACAATTATGTTGGCTGACCCACCGATATCGCGAGCAGGCTCACTCCTACAATGCAGCTCGGTGATTCTCAGGACTGCGAGATCAAACTCTGCCGACAATCCAGCACCAGTTTCGCACCGCCCAGCTCACTGCTGCCGACCTCAAGATTGAAGCCATGCAGGCTGACAATCGCCGCGACAATCGACAATCCCAGGCCAAAGCCGCTCTGCGGTTGCCCACCCTCGGCCCGATAGAAACGCTGAAACACCGCCTCACGCTCGGCCTCGGGAATTCCCGGTCCGGAGTCGTGGACTTCAATCCGCGTATGCCCGGCATCATTCACACCACGCAAAATTACCGTGCCGCCCGCCGGGGTGAACTTGATCGAATTGCTCAACAGATTGGCCAGTGCCTCGAACAGCAACGCCCGGTCGCCATTCAGGGGTGGCAGGGTTTCCGGCATGTTCAGCACGAACAGCAGTTCGCCTTCCTCGGCCAGCGGCAGGTAAAACTCATGCAGTTCTTCGAGCAATTGCACCGGATCGAGCTCGACAAAACCTGAGCGGCGCTGACGGTCTTCCAGCTCGGAAATCCGCAGCAACCCGCGAAACCGCGCCATCAGCGTATCCGCCTCGGCCAGCACCAGGTCCAGTTGCGCCGCTTCCTGCGAACCTTCACCAGCCTGCTGTTGCATGCGATACAACTGCGCGCGCAAACGCGTCAGCGGCGTGCGCAGGTCGTGGGCGATGTTGTCGCAAACGCCTTTGACTTCGTGCATCAGCCGTTCGATGCGATCAAGCATGGCGTTAACGATGGCGGCGAGCATGTCCAGTTCATCGCGGCGGTTGGACAGCGGCAAACGGTGGGTCAGGTCGCCGGCGACAATCGCCTGGGCGCTGTCTTGAATCGCGCGGATGCGGCGCATCGGTCGGCGGCGCAGCAAATGCCAACCGGCAATCCCCGGCAGGATCGTCAGCGACACCCCCCAAAACAACGCATGCAGAATGATCCGCGTCACCGCGAACAGCGAGCCGTTGTCGCGCAGCAACACCAGCCAGCGACCATCGCGGGTCTGGGTTGCCACCGCGTCACAGCTGTCGGCGGGTAGGGTCGGGTCGTCGGAATCGGCGCATTCATTCAGGGTATGAATCTTGCCGTCCAGCGGCAGGCCTTCGGGCAGTTGCTGCAACGCGCCGCCGAGGTACATGCCCTGGGCGTCGAACAAGCCATAGGCGTCGATGCCGCGGATGTCGAAGGTCATGCTGGCGGCGAGCGCTTCTTCCAGTTGCTCACCGCGAAAGTGCGAAAACAGATGCTGACGTTGCATCAGCGAATGCTTGGCAAGGTTATCGAGGTAGCTGGACACCTCGAAATACATGACCCCCATGAGGATCGCGCTCCAGGCCACGAACAGTGAACTGTAGAGCGCCAGCAAGCGGCTGCTGGAGGAGCGCCAGCCGTCAGACGGGTTCGGCAATGACATAACCCGAGCCCCGTACCGTGCGAATCAGCGGGACATTGCCCGCCGCGTCGATCTTCTTGCGCAGACGACCGATGTGTACGTCGATCAGGTTGGTGCCCGGGTCGAAGTGATAGCCCCAGACTTCTTCGAAAATCATCATTCGCGAGAGGATCTGCCCGCTGTTGCGCATGAGGAATTCCAGCAGCTTGTATTCGGTCGGCAGCAGCGTCAGCACTTGTCCGGCGCGGCGTGCTTCGTGGCTGATCAAATCCAGTTCGAGGTCGGCGACCTGCAGCGTGGTGGCCTGGGTGGCGACGCTGTTCTGCCGGCGCAGCAAGACCTCCACACGCGCGGCCATCTCGTCGGTGGCGAACGGTTTGGTCAGGTAATCATCGCCGCCGGCGCGCAAGCCGCGCACGCGCTCATCGACATCGGAGAGGGCGCTGATCATCAGAATCGGCGTGGCCACGCCCATGGTGCGCAGGGTGGTGACGATCGCCAGGCCATCGAGTTCCGGCAGCATGCGGTCGAGGGTGATCAGGTCGTAGTTGCCGCTGACGGCACGGTCGAGGCCTTCGCGGCCATTGTCGACCCAATCCACTTGCAGGCCGTGGCTGCTCAGTTCGGCGACGATTTCACGGGCAGTCACGGCGTCGTCTTCGATGGTCAAAATACGCGTCATAGGGCAGGCCTTGATCGGTTCAAACGGAATGGCTGCATTTTGCCAAGTATTTTGCGTCGCGCTTTAAATTAACTTTCATGTACAGCCTGTCACAAACGTCAATCCGGGGCGCTTTGCCGCTTTGGCGTCAATGCATAAAACCCGCTGCTTTCAGTCCATTGTTGCAAATTGCAATGAATGTAGAAGTTCAGTCTTTTTAAATCATTGAAATTCAAAGAATTATTTAAAGTTGTCGACTGGCACGGTCGCTGCAATTCCTCTCGTGACGAGTTGTAACACCATTTTTCATGCCTGGAGCACTACAACAATGAATAGATCCCCTGATGGGTTTTATCCTGCCTTCGAAGGAGAGTCGAGCAACGTGTCAGGCGTGTCCTGGGGCGCGATTTTCGCGGGCGCAGCGGCGGCCGCAGCACTGTCGATGATTTTAGTGCTGCTTGGCTTCGGTTTGGGATTCTCTGCCGTTTCACCTTGGGCCGGGGAGGGCGTCAGCGCCAAGAGTCTGGGGATTTCGACGATTGTCTGGCTGGCGGCGACGCAAATTATCGCCTCCGGTCTGGGTGGCTACATCGCCGGTCGCCTGCGGGTGAAGTGGGCCAACATGCACGGGGATGAAGTGTACTTCCGTGATACCGCCCATGGCTTCCTTGCCTGGTGTGTGGCTACGCTGGTCACCGCAGTATTGGTAGTCGGCTCGGTCAGCAGTGTGATCAGTGGCGGTGTGCAGGCCGGTGCCAGTGTCGCCGGTGGCGCAGCGGCTGCCGCGACCCAGGCTGCCGGTAGCGCAGCGGCCAACACCGACAGCAACCAGTACGGTTACTACATCGACAATCTGTTCCGCGATGACCGTCCTGCGTCGGTCAGTGATGACGCCGCCCATGGCGCCGTAGCGCGGATCTTCGCCCAGAGCCTGGCCAACGGCCAACTCAGCCCGGAAGACCGTACCTACCTCGCGCAACTGGTCGCACAACGGACCAATCTGAGTCAGGTCGACGCCGAGCGTCGTGTCGATGAAGTGTACGCCCGCACTCAGAAAGCCATCGCCGACGCCAAAGTCAAAGCCCAACAGGCTGCCGACACCGCCGCGAAAGTCGCTGCCTGGACCTCGCTGTGGATGTTCATCGCGCTGCTGGCCGGTGCGTTCTTCGCCAGTCTCGCAGCCACCTTCGGCGGTCGCCGCCGGGATGCGGTCGAGTACGTTGAAGTCGAGACCTACGCCACCACGACCACTCTGCCTCCAGTCCGTTAACAAGGAGAATCACCATGCGCTCTCTATTACTGTTTTTCCTCGGTGTGCCAATCCCGATCATCATCCTGATCGCCCTGTTCGTACACTGATTCAAATGCTCCATTGAGGCCCATGCCTCGGCCGCTTTCACTTCACGGTGAAAGCGGCTTTTTGCTTTCTGGCGCGCACCATTCGTCTTCTCCAACCGAATCGTTGAACAATCCGACCGCTTTCACTGGCCTGGATCAATATTCGCGTTTGTAACTTCCCCTAACGTAAATGTTCCAGGCCTTTGCTGAGGTTTGAACTACAGTGCTTCACGCGCACTTTGCTGCGCTGACGAAGTACCCGCGAGCCCGCCCGCGATCCAACAATTAAACGGGCCGCACGGTGTAGAGCAGCAAGGAGCTGACGCAATACATTCCCCTGAACCTTTTCACGGATGAACTTCGTAATGCACTGCCTAGAACGCACTTTCGATATCCAGCCCCTGACCCAGGCGGATATGACCGTCCACATCAATGGTCAACCGGTGACGGCGGCCATTGGCGAAACCGTCCTGAGCGTTATCCAGTCGCTTGGCGTGCGCCAGGTCGCACGCAACGACCATGGCCAGATCAGCGGCGCCTACTGCGGCATGGGCGTGTGCCAGTGCTGTCTGGTGAAAATCAACGGCCGCCACAAGCGCCGTGCCTGCCAGACCGTGGTGCGCGACGGCATGCAGATCGAAACCCAGGTCAACCGCATCAACGAGCAGGAGGTCGTATGAGCCTGCAACCGGTGATCGTCGGCGGTGGTCCGGCGGGGATGGCGGCGGCCATCGAGCTGGTAAGTCATGGTGTGCGCTGCACCTTGCTCGAAGAGGCCTCGCGCCTTGGTGGGGTGGTCTATCGCGGGCCGTTGCGCGACGGCGTGCAACTGGATTATCTGGGGCCGCGCTATTCCGAAGCCCTGAACAAACTGCACGGTGATTTCCAGGAACAGTCCGGGTTGATCGACGTGCGCCTCAATCATCGCGTGGTCGGTGCCGAAGGCACCCGTGCACTGGTGGTGCTCGACGGCGACGAGCAATTGCACGAGATCGAATATCCGCAATTGCTGCTGGCCGCCGGTTGCCACGAACGCAGCGTGCCGTTCCCCGGCTGGACCCTGCCAGGGGTGATCATGCTCGGCGGTCTGCAACTGCAAATCAAAAGTGGTGTGGTCAAGCCGCAGGGGCCGGTGGTCATCGCCGGTACCGGGCCGTTGCTGCCACTGGTGGCAACGCAGCTGCACGCGTCCGGCGTCAAGGTCGCGGGCGTGTACGAAGCCTGCGCCTTCGGCAAGATCGCCCGCGAAAGCCTGGCGTTGCTGAACAAGCCGCAGCTGTTCCTCGATGGTTTGAGCATGCTCGCTTACCTGAAACTGCACGGCATCCCGATGAACTACGGCTGGGGCGTGGTCGAAGCGCACGGCGAAGGTGAACTGAAGAGCGTCACCGTGGCGCCGTACTCGGCCAGTTGGGAGCCTGATCTGACGCGCATCGAGCGCTTCGAAGCGCAGACCCTGGCGGTCGGTTACGGCTTCATCCCGCGCACCCAGCTCAGTCAGCAGATGGGCCTCGATCACGGTTTCAGCGACGACGGCTACCTGCGCGCCAATTCGAACAACTGGCAGCGAAGCAACGAGCCGCATGTGCACCTGGCCGGTGACATGGGCGGGATTCGCGGCGGTGAAGCGGCGATGCTTGCCGGCAAGATCGCCGCGACCTCGATCCTGCTGCAACGCGGGGTAATCGAAGAAGAACTGGCTCGGGTACGCCGCGATCGTTATCTGGGCAAACTCAAATCCATCGTGCGCTTCCGTGCGGCCGTCGACCGTTACACCGAACGTGGTGTCGGCCAGACCGCTTTGCCGGCCGCCGACACCGTGATCTGCCGCTGCGAACACGCCACCCGCGCGGATATCGATCTGGCACTGGAGCAGGGTGTGCAAGACATCGCCAGCCTGAAAATGCGCACCCGCGTCAGCATGGGCGATTGTCAGGGGCGGATGTGCGTCGGCTACTGCAGCGACCGTCTGCGCCAGGCCACCGGGCGCAAGGACGTTGGCTGGCTGCGCCCGCGCTTCCCGATTGATCCGATTCCTTTTTCCGCGTTCCAGTCCGTCGGCACGGAGGCCGCATCCCATGAGTAAGTTCTATGACGTGATCATCGCCGGCGGCGGCGTGATCGGGGCGTCCTGCGCCTATCAATTGTCCAAGCGCCAAGGCCTCAAGGTGGCGGTGATCGACGCCAAGCGCCCGGGCAACGCGACCCGCGCTTCGGCCGGAGGCTTGTGGGCCATCGGCGAGTCGGTAGGGCTGGGCTGCGGGGTGATTTTCTTCCGCATGATGTCGGCCAACCGCAAGCGCGAAACCCAGGGCGCGGCTGTGGCGGTGGACGCCAGCACGCCACACATCCTGCCGGAGTCGTTCTTCGATTTCGCCTTGCAGTCCAACGCGCTGTACCCGGCGTTGCACCGCGAGCTGAAGGACAAGCACGGGATGGATTTCAAGTTTGAAAAGACCGGGCTGAAGTTCGTCATTTATGACGACGAAGACCGGCTCTACGCCGAGCACATCGTCAGTTGCATTCCGCACCTCGCTGATCAGGTGCGCTGGCTCGATCAGGCCGCGCTGCGTGAAGCCGAACCGAGCGTCAGCCATGAGGCCCGTGGCGCGCTGGAATTTCTTTGCGATCATCAGGTCAGCCCGTTCCGTCTGGCCGATGCCTACATGGAAGGTGCGCGGCAGAATGGCGTCGACATCTTCGTCAACACCAACGTCACTGGCGTGTTGCACCACGGCAGCCGCGTGACGGGTGTGCAGACGGCCGAAGAGGGCGTGTTCCACTGCAAGACGCTGATCAACGCCGGCGGTGCCTGGGCGGCGGATTTGAGCGAGTGGGCCACCGGTGTGCGGATTCCGGTGAAACCGGTCAAGGGCCAGATCCTGCTGACCGAGCGCATGCCGAAAATCCTCAACGGCTGCCTGACTACCAGCGATTGCTATGTGGCGCAAAAGGACAACGGCGAAATCCTGATCGGCAGCACCACCGAAGACAAAGGTTTCGACGTCACCACCACCTACCCGGAAATCGCCGGGCTGGTGCAGGGCGCGGTGCGCTGCCTGCCGGAACTCAAGGACGTCAACCTCAAGCGCACCTGGGCCGGCTTGCGTCCGGGTTCGCCGGATGAACTGCCGATCCTCGGGCCGATGCGTGGGGTGGAGGGGTATCTGAATGCCTGCGGACACTTCCGCACCGGTATCCTGACCTCAGCGATCACCGGCGTGCTGCTGGACAAACTGGTCAATCAGGAAGCGCTGCCGCTGGATATCACACCGTTCCTGGCGGATCGGTTTGAGGTGGCGCCGGTCAAGCAAGAACGTGAATTGGAAATGGCCTAAGTCCATCCACAATTCCTGTAGGAGTGAGCCTGCTCGCGATGGCGGTGTATCAGTAACAGAGATGGCTACTGATAGATTGCAATCGCGAGCAGGCTCACTCCTACAATTGGAATTGTGGTGAATTCAGGCCTTGCGCGCTTCCTCTTCCAGTTGATCCGACTCGAACAATCGCGCCAGTTCCGCCCGGGCTTCCTGGGCGGTTTGCAAAACTTTGGCCGCGTCGTCGTAAACCGCGTGTTGGGCCTCCAGCACCTGTTCGTCGTGATGCTTGAAGCGCTTGATCCGCGCATCCGCCTGGGCCTGGGTCAGACCGAGGCCGACCAGGGTGCGGCGGCTCATTTCCAGACTGGAGTAATACGTCTCTCGAATCGGCTCGGCGCCGACATCGACCAGGCGGTGGACGTGCTGACGGTTACGTGCGCGGGCGATGATTTTCATGTGCGGATAGAGCTTGCGCACGATCTCGGCGGTCTTGATGTTGGTCTCCGGATCATCCGTGGCAATCACGAAATACTCCGCCTCGCCAACCTTGGCCGCATTAAGGATCTCCGGGCGCATCGGGTCGCCGTAGAACACCGGCACACCGCCAAAACTGCGCGACAGTTCGATGGTTTCCACCGAGGTGTCCAGCGCTACGAACTTGATGTTCTGCGCCCGCAGAATCCGCGCCACGATCTGGCCCATCCGGCCCATGCCGGCGATCACCACGCGCGGCGCCTCGGTGTCGATCTCGCGGAATTTCTCCGGCACCTCCACTGGCTGCACTTTCGGGCTGACCAATCGTGCACAGATCAACAGCAGCAACGGCGTCAACGCCATCGACAGGGTGATGGTCAGCACCAGCAGGTCATACAGGCGCGCTTCGAACAGGCCCTGATCGCGACCGATCTTGAACACCACAAAGGCAAATTCACCACCGGCGGCGAGCACGATACCCAGGCGAATCGCACTGACTTTCGTCAGCCCACCGGCCAGACGCCCGACCACAAACAGCAGCGGCAACTTCAAACCGATCAACAGCAGCGTCAGGCCCAGCACGGTGATTGGCGCGCTGAGCAGCAGGCTCAGGTTGGCGCCCATGCCGACGCTGATGAAAAACAGCCCGAGCAGCAAGCCCTTGAACGGCTCGATCTGCGCTTCCAGTTCATGGCGATATTCCGAATCCGCCAGCAGCAGGCCGGCGAGGAAAGCCCCGAGGGCCATCGACACGCCGACCAGATCCATCAGCCACGCCGTACCGATCACCACCAGCAAGGCGGTGGCGGTGGACACCTCTGGCAGACCGGTTTTCGCCACTACGCGAAACACCGGACGCAACAGATAACGCCCGCCGACCACCACCACGGCGATCCCGCCGAGCACCTGCAGACCGTGGTTCAGGCTTTCCGCGTTGCTACTGGCGTGGGCGCTGCCGGCGAGCATCGGCACCAGCGCGATCAGCGGGATCGCGGCGATGTCCTGAAACAGCAGAATCGCAAACGCCAGTCGCCCGTGGGGGCTGGTCAGTTCCTTGCGCTCGGCCAGGCTTTGCAGGCCGAATGCGGTGGACGACAGCGCCAGACCAAGACCGAGCACGATCGCACTGTTCAGCGGCTGACCGAACACATACAACGCCAGCACGCCGATCACCGCTGCGGTCAGCAGCACTTGCGCCAGACCGACGCCGAACACCGACTTGCGCATCACCCACAAGCGGCGCGGTGACAGCTCAAGGCCGATGATGAACAGCAGCAACACCACGCCCAGTTCGGAAATATGCGCAACGCTCTGCGGATTGCCAATCAGACCGAGCACCGACGGGCCGATGATCACCCCCGCCAACAGATAACCGAGCACCGCGCCCAGTTGCAGACGTTTGGCCAAGGGCACGGTGAGCACGGCTGCGAAGAGAAACACGACAGCGGCTTGTAACAGGTTGCCTTCATGGGGCATGGGTTGACTCCTGACAGCGGTACGGCGGGGGGTGACAAGGATAAAGGCTGCGCCGCTCGTCAATCCACCACAAAACCCTGTGGGAGCGGGCTTGCTCGCGAAAGCGCTGGTTCAGTCGATGTTGGTGGCGACCGGTACACCGCATTCGCGAGCAAGCCCGCTCCCACAAGGGCGATAGCATCAAATCTGTAATAATTTGCATCATTTGGTTACATTGATAGCCTTCGCGAATCAATCTTTTCGAGTCCGCCATGGCCATCAACTTCGACCTCAACGACCTGCAAGCCTTTCGCGCCGTGGTCGAGCAGGGCAGTTTCCGCAAGGCCGCCGACACCGTGCGCCTGTCACAACCGGCCCTGAGCCGGCGCATCGAAAAGCTCGAAGACGCCCTCGGCGTAAAGCTGTTTGAGCGCACCACGCGCAAAGTCAGCCTGACCCAGGCCGGGCGTGGTTTCATGCCCAGCGTCGAGCGCTTGCTGGACGATCTGGACGTGGCGCTGCTGGGTATCAGTGAAGTCGCATCGACCCGACTCGGTCATGTCACCGTGGCTTGCGTACCCTCGGCGGCGTACTACTTCATGCCGCGAGTGGTCGCCCGCTATCACCAGCAGTTTCCGCGGATCAAGGTCAAAGTCCTCGACTCCAGCGCTCACGATGTACTCAGCGCAGTGGTCAACGGCGAGGCGGATTTCGGTTTGAGTTTTCTGGGCACGCAGGATGCCAAAGTCGATTTCGAACCACTTGTGCAGGAGTGCTATGTCGTTGCTTGCCGGCGCGATCACCCGTTGGCCGAGCGCAGCAGCGTGACCTGGGACGAGTTCTATCAGCAGGATTACATCTCGCTGGACAAGACGTCCGGCAACCGTTTTCTGCTTGATCAGGCCTTGAGCCGTGTGGTGCCGCAGCGCCCGAGCATCTGCGAGACGCGGCATGTGACGACGATGATTGGTCTGGTGGAGGCGGGGCTGGGGGTGGCGGCGGTGCCGCTTATGGCGATGCCCGGGCCGGATCATCCGATCCTGACGCGGGTGCCGTTGACCGATCCGCAAGTGATGCGCAGTGTTGGCATCCTCAAGCGCCGGGGTCGCACGTTGACCCCGGCGGCATTGGAACTGGAGCGGCTGGTGGTGGAAATGAAAGTCCAGCCGCCAACGCTCAGCGCTTGACCGAATCCAGCCCGGTGGCCTGCACGTCAGCCTGGGCAGCAGGCGCGGCGAGGTAGTCGAGCAGGGCTTTGGCCTCTTTTGGATGCTGCGCGCCGACCGGGATGCCGGCGGCGAAGCGCGTCACCGACTGCACCGACTCGGGAATCTTGCCGACAAAACTCACCCCCGGCACCGGCAGCAATTCGCTGACCTGCTGGAAGCCCAGTTGATAATCGCCGGTGGCAACCACCGAGCCGACCGGGACTTTCGGGACCATTTTCGCTTTCGGTTTCAACTGATTTTCAACACCGAGTTTGTTGAACAACTCCTTCTCGATGTACACGCCGCTGGCGCTGTCGGAGTAGGCCACCGATTTTGCGTCGAGCAAGGTTTTCTTCAGGCTTTCAACACTGCTGATGTCCGGCTTCGGCGCGCCTTCACGCACCACCAGACCGATCCGTGAATCCGCCAGTTCGACCCGCGAGGCCGGGTCGACCTTGCCTTGTTTGATCAGGTCATCGAGGGCGTAGCCGACCATGATCACCACGTCGGCGTGCTCACCGCGAGCGAGGCGATTAGGGATCGCTTCCGGCGCCTTGCCCATCGACGGGCCGAGTTGGGTGTCGAGGGTGTTGCCGGTGGCGGCCGCGAATTTCGGGCCGAGAATTTTGTACGCGGCGGTGAAGCCGCCCGACGTCATCACGTTCAGCTGTTCAGCATGGGCCAGGGCGCTGAAAGCGAAGAGGGCGATGGCGCTGAGATTGATCAGTTTTTTCAAGGTGATTGCTCCTTATGCGGCAACCGGTTGCAAACGGCCGCCTGCGCGGCGATAGAGGTACAGCGTGGCGCACAACGCACACAGTGCGCCGACGCTCATCCAGTAACCTGGCGCGGCTTTGTCGCCGGTGTACTGGATCAGGAAGGTCGACATCGCCGGAGTGAAACCGCCAAAAATCGCGGTCGCCAGGCTGTAGGCGAGAGAGAAACCGGCCACCCGCACCTCCACCGGCATGATCTCGGTCAGCGCCGGAATCATCGCGCCGTTGTACATGCCGTAGATGAACGACAGCCACAGCAGCGACAGCAACATATGGCTGAAACTCGGCGCCTGCACCAGGTACGACAGCGCCGGATAAGTGGTGGCCAGCGCCAGCAGCGACATCGCGATCAGCACCGGACGTCGGCCGATACGGTCGGACAACATGCCGCCAATCGGCAGCCAGATAAAGTTCGACACGCCCACCAGCAAGGTCACCAGCAACGCATCGGAAGTGCTCAGGTGCAGCACGGTCTTGCCGAAGGTCGGCGCGTACACGGTGATCAGGTAGAACGCGGTGGTAGTCAGCGCGACCATCAACATGCCGCCCAGCACCACGCCCCAGTTCTGACCAAGCGTGCGAAACACTTCCTTCATGCTCGGACGGTGTTTGCGTGCGGCAAACTCTTCGGTTTCTGCCAGGTTACGGCGCAGGAAAAAGATGAAGGGCACGATCATGCAACCGACGAAAAACGGAATGCGCCAGCCCCAATCGGCAATCACGCTCGGCGCCATCCACGCGTTCAGCGCGTAGCCCAAGGCTGCCGCGACGATGATCGCCACTTGCTGACTGGCGGACTGCCAGGCAGTGAAGAAACCTTTGCGACCCGGTGTGGCGATTTCGGACAAGTACACCGAAACACCCCCCAATTCCGCACCGGCGGAGAAGCCCTGCAACAGCCGACCGATCAACACCAGCGCCGGCGCAAACAAGCCGATGGTTTCGTAGCCGGGCACCAGCACAATCAGAATCGTGCCGCTGGCCATGATCGACAGGGTGACGATCAACCCTTTGCGCCGACCGACATCATCGATGTACGCACCGAGCACGATCGCGCCCAGCGGACGCATCAGAAAGCCTGCGCCGAACACCGCGAACGTCATCATCAGTGAAGCGAACTCACTGCTCGCCGGGAAAAACACCGCCGCGATCTGCGTGGCGTAGAAACCGAACAGAAAGAAGTCGAACTGTTCGAGGAAGTTGCCCGAGGTGACCCGGAAAATGGCGCCGGCCCGCGAGCCGCCGTGTGGGATTGAGGCTGTCATAATAAAAAACTCCACCGCTTTTATGACGTGCGCGACGTGGAAGCGGCGCACGGTTGTTATTGCGGCGGATGGTCGCGCAGCTGTAACAGGATGTTAATTGCATTGTTGGCATGGATTGATGCGCAAAGCGGATCAATCCTGAAAACACCGTCTAACCTGTGGGATCGGGCTTGCTCGCGAAAGCGGTGGTTCAGGCGGAAAAGTGTTGAATGTGCCGGCCTCTTCGCGAGCAAGCCCGCTCACACAGGTTTCCGGATTGACTGCAAAACTTGCTCCCACCAACTGCTCTGTGGGAGCGGGCTTGCTCGCGAAAGCGGTGGTTCAGGCGGAAAAGTGTTGAATGTGCCGGCCCCTTCGCGAGCAAGCCCGCTCCCACAAGTTTCCGGATTGACTGCAAAACTTGCTCCCACCAACTGCTCTGTGGGAGCGAGCTTGCTCGCGAAGGCGTTGTGTCAGATAAAGCGAATGCTGGAAGTGCCGCCCGGTTAGTCTGTACTCCCATTCATGCTCGTTCCCGTGTCGGGCTCTGTGATCAGAAAGGGTGGCAGCGGGCAGTCGAGCAGATCCGCCACCGCACGAAACAACTCGGCTTCCGCCACAGTGATTACCCCGTCATGCATCACACAGCGGGTCATCGCATTGAGCAGGGCAGGCCGTTCTTCTGGCATCAAGTGGCGCAGGCGTTTGATTGCGGCTTCGAGCCCTTGCAGATCCTCAAGTTCGACCGGTAATTCCGAGGGTCGCTCGAATGGCAATCCCTCCCAGGCAAAGTGCAGCGCCTGCAACGCCACTTGCTGATTCTGCTGACCGGCGCGCGCCATCGCATTCAGCAGCACCAGCAGTTGTTCGGCGCACTGGAACAAGCCGAACTTGAACTGAACCGCTGGCGCGCCCTCGACATTGCGTTCGACTATGCGTAGCAGTGTCCACTCCAGCAGCTCGGTTTCGTTATCGGCGTCAATCAGCAGGTTCATGTTCTGCTTCATCGTCGCGAAAGGTTTCTTGCCAAGGCGCTTAAGGCTGGGAATCAGCAGATCCAGCAACGGCAGGCGCAGGCCCGGATTGAGTAGTGACAAATGCTCGCGCATGGCATTGAGGATGTTGAACAGCGTGCGGTCGAGGCTCGACTCCAGCAGAGATAATTGCAGCGCCCGCAGCGAGTCGGAGCGCGACAACAACAGGCCGTATACCAACGCTTGCGCGCTGTCGGTGCTGCGTGCCGCAAGTTTGAGCTTTTGTGGAATTTTCTCCAGCACCCGGCGCGCTTCGATCAGATGTTCGGCGCGTGGCGCACCGATAGCGGCCACGGATGCCTGCACGGCGTTCATGTCGTACACCACGGACATCGCTGTGTCCGGCACGCCGCTGAAGGCATCCGGGACCGGCAGCACGGCTCTGGCCACCATTGAGTCCTGCGGCGGCGCGGCAATTTTCACGAACGTGCCATCCCAACTGGCATCGATGCGACGAATACGCTCGCTCAGATCCGGATGACTGGACATCAAGTCAAAGCTTGAAGTGCCCGAACCGAAATACAGATGGCTGAACTCGGCGGCGCGCGCCGCGTTGATCTTCGCGCCCAACGCGTAGCCGCCGATCTTCTTCAATGCACCGGCAATGCTTTGTGGGTCGCGGGTGTACTGCACCGCTGTTGCATCGGCGAGGAACTCGCGCTGCCGGCTGACCGCCGCCTTGATGAGATTGCCGAATACGGTTCCGCCATACCCGACGATGCACAGCACGGTGCCAAACATCACGGTGAGGATGGCCGGTTGAGTGCGATTGACTGGGGAGCGACGCACGTCATCCATGCCGCGCAAAATGAAGCTGCCAGTCAGGCCGATCACCAGGATGCCGTGGACGACGGCGACCAGGCGAGTGTTCAAACGCATGTCACCGTTGTAGATGTGACTGAACTCGTGGGCGATTACGCCTTGCAGTTCATCACGCGACAGCAGGGTGATCGCTCCCTGCGTCACACCGATGACCGCGTCTTGCGCGGTAAAACCTGCGGCGAATGCGTTGATGCCCAAATCCGGTAGCAGGTACACCGAAGGCACGACGGTGCCCGACGCCAGGGCCATTTCCTCGACCACATTGACCAGGCGCTGCTCTTCCAGAGTTTGCGCGCTGTGATTGATCAGACGTCCGCCCAGCCGACGTGCGACCACTTTGCCGCCGGCCGATAATTCGCCGTATTTGACCAGGCCGCCGACCAGCACAATGCTTGTCACCACCACCGAAACGGCGGTGAACATTTCCCAGCTCAACTCAAGGTCCATGACCGTATTGCCGTCGCCGTCGGAAACCGGCAGCGTCATCAGCAAGCACGACATGAGGATCAGACTGAGTACAGCGAGGCCCATCAAAATAACGAGCAGCACCGAGCGGCGCTTGGCCTGGCGCTGTTGCTGGAAGAAATTCATCGTAAAGTCCGGAAGATGTCGGGTGCGCCTGTCGTATCGTGTTCAGGGGGGCTGGCGGTTACTGCGCGGACGACGCAGTAAGCTGGCCGTCCCATTGTGGATCGATACGCCGGATACGTACGCTCAGATCGGGATGGGTAGCAAACATGCGACTCAGCGTGGTCGAGACGCCTGTGCTGAAGTACAAATGACTGTACTCACCGGCCCGGGCAGCGCTGATTGACGAACCTTGAGCGCCGATTTTTTTCAGGGCGCTGACGAGTGCCTGAGGGTTGCGAGTGAATTGCACCGCACTGGCATCGGCCAGGAACTCGCGCTGGCGGCTCACGCCGGCCTTGACCAGATTGCCAAAAAAATTGCCGATGCAACCGGCCAGACACAGCAAAAAGCCAGCGAATAACGCCAGCAGCATCAAGCGCACGTCGCGCTTTCCACCCTTGAGCAGGCTTGCCATCAACAGACCGCCGGAAAGCCCTAGCACCAGAAGGCCGTGTACCACTGCCACGAGTTGCGTGTTCAGGCGCATATCGCCATTGAAAATGTGGCTGAACTCATGGGCGATCACCCCTTGCAGCTCTTCGCGAGTCAGTTGGGTGACTGCGCCCTGGGTTACGCCGATGACCGCGTCCTCAGGTGTAAACCCCGCGGCGAAGGCGTTGATACTTTGATCCGGTAACAGGTACACCGCTGGCATTACGCTGCCAGAGGCGATAGCCATTTCCTCGACAACGTTCATCAGCCGTTTTTCGCCCGGCGTCATCGCAAATCCGTTGAGCCAACGCCCGCCAAGCTTCTCGGCCACCACTTTGCCGCCCGCCCGTAACTCCCGGTATTTCAGGAGGCCGCCGATCACCACGATGCCGCCGACGATTGTTGCGATAACGCCCAGCGCCATAAAGGCATCCAGCAGACTTCCGGTTCCGCTCAGATAATCCTCAAAACCACTGAAGACGAAAGGCAGGCTCGTCAGACCGATCAACATGACAATGGACAGGATCATCATGTTGATCAGGCGCGCGGTCTGGTTTTTCGCCTGGCGTTGTTGTTCGAAAAAGTTCATCGGGCCTTCCGTGGGCAAGGGGGGTTAGAAAGAAACTTTGGGAGCTGTCTTGATCGCCAGAGTGTCGGCAAATTTGAGCGGTGCCGCATCATCGCGATGGCCGAAGCTGGGGGCTAGCAACACTGTCGGAAAACTCTGCTTGAGGGTGTTGTAGGTCATCACCGCATCGTTGTAAGCCTGGCGGGCAAAACTCACTCTGTTTTCAGTACTGCTCAATTCTTCACTCAACTGCAGCATGTTTTGCGAGGCCTTGAGATCGGGATAAGCCTCCAGCGTGACATTCAGACGATCCACGGCAGTATTGAGCGCGCTGTCGGCCTGACCCAGATGTTCGATGTTTTGCGCGTTACCCGGTTGTGCCTGCGCGGCCTCAAGTACGGCCACCGCGGCATTGCGTGCCGCGATCACGGCTTCAAGGGTTTCGCGCTCGTGGGCCAGAGCGCCCTTGGCAATGGCAACCAGATTGGGGATCAGGTCGTAGCGACGCTTGAGCTGGACTTCGACTTGCGCGAAGGCATTCTTGATTTCGTTGCGGCGTGCGACCAGCGAGTTGAATGCGTGCACCGCGTAGAGGGCGCAAAGACCGAGCAAAACCAGATTGACGACAAGATAGGTGTTCACAGTGATGTCCTTATTCACTCGGCAGGATTTTGCGCGGCATATTAGCGCAAAAGCATGCAGTTGAGCCCGGATCCTGTGGGAGTGAGCCTTCTCGCGAAGGCGGCCTGCCTGCCAACGACAATGCCCGGGCATCCCAGACAAAAAACAAGGAATGATTGCGTGACGCCGCGGTCGGAGTTCAGGTATCACACACCTGAAGGAGGTTCACCGATGAACAGCAAAACCCTAGTCGCCAGCCTGGCCCTGGTTGCCGGCATTGCCGGGATCAGTCCACTTGTTCAAGCGGCGCAAACCTCAAGCGAACCCACTGTCCAGTCGCCGACCAGCGACCGCGAGTTGAAGGTCAACGATCGCGCTCCAGACATTTATCAGCGCAGCGACAAAGCGTTGAAGAACTGGAAACAGAAAGGCTTGAAAGCCCCGGTCGATCAGGCGCAGTGGGTGCAGATCAATGACAAGTACGTGATGGTCATGATCACCAACGGCACCATTGTCGAGATGCAGCCTGTCGAGCGTTAAGTCCCCCGACTCAAAAGCCCTGCGCATGCACTCGTGCAGGGCTTCCCACCTCAAAATGCTGCTGTGTCTGACCTCCTGCATCGCCGGATCCACAATCCGCGGAGTAATAGCGTTGCTCTGCGCCATCAGCTTGCCAATCACCGGCAATTCTGGGAAAACGGCCGTCAGTTAAGCGATTGAGTGAATGTCATGACTGATGAACTGCAGGTAATCGATCTTCAGGTGGGCGAGGGCAAGGCTGCCGTCAAAGGCGCGCTGATTACTACCCAATACACTGGCTGGCTGGAAGACGGCAGCGAGTTCGATTCTTCCCACAGCCGTGGCAAACCTTTCCAGTGCGTGATTGGCACGGGCCGGGTGATCAAGGGCTGGGATCAAGGGCTAATGGGCATGCAAGTGGGCGGTAAGCGAAAGCTGCTGGTGCCGGCGCATCTGGGCTATGGCGAGCGGACGATGGGCAAGATTCCGCCGCATTCGAATCTGGTGTTCGAGATTGAGTTATTGGAGGTTTTGACGCGGGAAGATTGAGGCGGATGCAGTAATGACCGCCTCTCGTAAGCCTGAGAATCCGAGCGGCCTTCACGCCCAGTGCAGTGGTGGTGTCTGGGGGAAGCAGATGTCTACTTCCAGTTTCGCTGCGGCCGATAGATTGACCAGCGCATCGAGAGAAAATTTGTCGATTTTCCCGTTGAGCACGTCATTGAGGCGTGGCTGAGTAATTCCCAAACGCTTGGCGGCTTCCTTCTGAGGAAGCTCCCAGGCACGAACCGTTTCGCAAAGCGTGCGCATAAGTTTGGCCCGCAGGCGCATGTTGGCCGCGTCCTGCGGCGTATCTTCCAGTGCGTCCCAGATGCTTGAGAAATGCTGGGAAGGGTGTTGATGATCCTTCATGGCTTAACCTATTTCCTGGTATCTGGCGCGTGCCAGTTCGATGTCTCGCGTTTCAGTTTTGCGAGTGGTCTTTTGCATGGCGTGCAGCACATAAATCGCGTCAGGCCGATTGACCACGTAAAACACTCGAAACGCTCCTGAGTCTTCGGTGATTCTGATTTCATTGACACCCCGTCCTACGGTTTTCATGGGGCGCCAATCAAAAGGCTCGTCGCCCTGTTGCAACAGATCCAATTGAAATCCCGCAGCTCTGCGAGCATCCAAAGGAAAAGCTCTCAGATCCTTGAGTGCACTTGCGACAAACACCACATCCTTGTGTCTTGGCATCGACTTCTCCTTTGTTGAAAGGAGAAGCGTAATGGCTCCGACGAAAACGCGTTGCGGCGGTGTGTTGCAAAGAATGGCAGAAGTCACCTATCAGCAGGCTATATCGAAACCGATATAAATCAAGCTTGATTTTCCTTATCTGATATTCGGTATCGACATCGCCAGTTTGCTCCCACAGGGGATTAGAGTAGGGCACGCACATCATGAGCCTGAACCCCAAGCGCTGAGCCACAGCGCCTAAGGCTGTGCCGCGCTGAACAGCGGGATCCGCCCATTGAGCGATGGGCGGTAATGCCACGTCAGCTGTTGCAGATTCACACCCTGATCGAGGATTTCTCTGACAGTCGCAGCGGCAATGCTCAGCGCCAGCGGTTGTCCCGGACACTGATGCCGGCCGCTGCCAAAGCTGAAACTGCGCCTGTCAGGACGATCCAGCAAAAATCGCTCAGGCTCCTCATTTAACAAGGGATCGCGGTTGGCCGAGGCCAGCAGCACCAGAATCACCTCGCCAGCCTCGAGCCGCACGCCATCGATCTCGCAAGTCTGTGCGACAAAACGCCGGGTGTTCTGCACCGGCGGATCAAGGCGCTGAACCTCGGTCAACAGTGCTTCCACAGAGGCGTCATGCAACTCAGGCTGACGTCGCAGCGCGATCAGTGCATTGCCGATCAGTCCCGCACTGGCCTCGAACGTCTGCGAACAGAGACCGATCAGGTTGGCAATCAGGGTTTCCTCATCGCCATCAAATCGCTGCCCGACGGCCTTGAGCAAATCGCTAGGCGGTTCGGCCAGCAACTCGATGAAGTATCCGCGCAATTGCTCCGCTGCCGCATGCGCCGCCGCCAGTTGCAGGTCATTGCTCAGCGGCGACAGGCAGGCGACGAAATCCGCGGTCAGCTCACTGATCGCCCGGCCTTGCGCCGGGGTGAAGCCGAGCAGCGCCGCGACCACGCACACCGGGCCGCGAAACATCGCCTTATATAAGCCGTCGGCGTCCGCTGTAATCAGACGCGCGGCCACTAGTGCGCGTACTTGCTCGTCATCTATCAACTGCAGTGACGGCTCGATTGCCGCACGCGGACAGCGTTGACGTTCGCCATCGTTCATCCGCATCAACTGCCCGAACACCTTGCCAGCCAGCCCCGAGGCAATCGTCTTGGGCACCGGTTCCTGCGGCGGTCGCACCCGACAATCGGCGTGCGTCAGCACTGCGCTCACCGTTCGGGCGCTGCTGGCGACCCACAGTTTCAATCCATGATCGAAGGTCAGTCCGCCCTCGGCGCGCAGTTGGGCGTAGTAGGGGTAGGGATCGGCATGCGTCGCAGCGATGATCGGGTCCATGTTTCACAGCCTTGTCGTCGGGAAAGTGATGCGAGTATCTTCAGTTCGCAGCGACGACGATTCGTCGGGGAGCGAAATATGCACGCAGAACATCTAGACGTCGGCGTATCGCAGGTGGCGGCCGCCATCGCCGAACCGGCACGCACGAAAATCCTCTGCTCGCTGATGGACGGCCACGCCCGCACCAGCACTGAATTGGCGGCCGTGGCGGAAGTCAGCGCCTCCACCGCCAGTGCACACCTGGCCAAGCTCAAGGATCTGGCACTGGTGCGCCTGCATGTGCAGGGCCGCCATCGTTATTACAGCCTCGCCGATCAACGGGTGGCGCAGGCGCTGGAAGCATTGATGGTGATCGGCCAGAACGCCGCACCGAGCTTCAAGCCGCACACCCCGGATCGCCTGCAATTCGCCCGCACTTGCTACGACCACATGGCCGGGACGCTCGCGGTGTTGCTCCACGACCGTTTGCTCGAGGCGGGGTGGCTGGTGGAAACCGACGAGCGGGTTTATCGCTTGAGCGAAAGTGGCGAGGCGCTGTTCGAAGGCTTGGGGATTGAGGTGCAGGATTTGAGTAACTTGCGTCGCAAGTTCGCCTGCCCGTGCCTGGACTGGAGCATGCGTCGGCCGCATTTGGGCGGATCGTTGGGCGCGGTGTTGTTGCAGATGGCGCTGAAACGCAAGTGGGTGACGCAGGATCTTGATAGTCGGGCGTTGGCGCTGACCGTGGCGGGGCGAAAGGAAATGGGTATGCGGTTTGGTCTTGAGTTGCCTTTAGACGCGAAGATCAAAAGATCGCAGCCTGCGGCAGCTCCTACAGGGAGTGTGCACATCTGAAAAATGTCGACTATTGCGAATTAATGTAGGAGCTGCCGCAGGCTGCGATCCTTTGATCTTGAGCTTCTGCCCGACGAGGTGCGCTTCTTGCACCTTGTAACACCGTGCTCGGACCTATACTGTATATCCACACAGTAAAGAGCCCGCGCCATGCAAATCATCGACAAGCTCAGCATTCTCGCCGACGCCGCCAAGTACGACGCCTCCTGCGCCAGCAGCGGTGCGCCCAAGCGCAGCTCCGAGGGCAAGAGCGGGTTGGGCTCGACCGATGGCATGGGGATCTGCCATAGCTATACGCCGGACGGCCGTTGCGTGTCGCTGCTGAAAATCCTCCTGACCAATTTCTGTCTCTACGACTGCCAGTACTGCGTCAACCGCCGCTCCAGCGATGTGCCGCGTGCACGTTTCACCCCCGAGGAAGTGGTCACGCTGACCCTGGATTTTTACCGGCGCAACTGCGTCAGCGGGCTGTTTCTCAGTTCGGGGATCATCCGCTCGGCGGACTACACCATGGAACAACTGGTGCGCGTGGCGAAGCTGTTGCGCGAGCAGCACGAGTTTCGCGGCTACATTCACCTCAAGACCATTCCCGAGGCCGATCCGGCATTGATCGAGGAGGCCGGGCGCTACGCCGATCGCCTCAGCGTCAATATCGAACTGCCCACCGACGCCAGCCTGCAAACCCTGGCGCCGGAGAAGCAGATCGGTTCGATCAAGCAAGCGATGAGCACCATCTACACCGGCGTGCAAACGGTGCTCAACGAACCGCGTTCGGCGAAGTTCGCCCCGGCCGGGCAAAGTACGCAAATGATCGTCGGCGCCGATGACACCGACGACAGCACGATTTTGCACAGCGCTCAGTCGCTGTATGGCAACTACCGCTTGCGGCGCGTCTACTATTCGGCCTTCAGCCCGATTCCCGATAGCCCGAAAAGCGTGCCATTGGCCGCACCACCGCTGATGCGCGAACATCGTTTGTATCAAGCCGATTTTCTCTTGCGCAGCTACGGCTACAGCGCCGATGAGTTGCTCAAGGGCCCGGGTAATCTGGCGCTGGATATCGATCCGAAACTGGCTTGGGCGCTGCAGAATCGCGAGGTGTTTCCGCTGGATCTGAACCGCGCCGAGCCGTCGCTGATCGCGCGCATTCCGGGCATCGGCCTGCGCACCACCGAGCGTCTGGTGCAATTGCGCCAGCAACGGCGCATCCGCTACGAAGACGTGGCGCGCATGCGTTGTGTGCTGGCCAAGGCCAAGCCGTTCATCATCACCAGCGACTACCACCCGCAACAGGCCGAAGTCACCAGCCAAATGCTTTACCAGCAACTGCGCGACCGGCCGCAACCGCAGCAGATGGGGTTGTGGGGATGATCAATCTCGATTGCGACGACCTGTTCGACACTTGGCGCCAGCAGGCGCGCTGGCTGCTCAGTCATGAAGTCGACCCCAGTCTGGTGAGTTGGGCGTCGGAAGGGGTGAGCGATCTGTTTGCCAGTGACGTCTCGGTACCCGAGGGGCAGGGGCCGTTTCAGGCACGCATCCCCCGCGCACTGCTCGACACCCTGGGGCAAGCCGCACGCTACCGCGGCGACCAGCGCTGGAGTCTGCTCTACGAAGTGCTGTGGCGCGTCAGTCACGGCGACCGCACGGCGATGATGGCCGGCGACAAACTCGGCAGCGAGTTGCAGCGGCGGATCAAGCAGGTGCAGCGCGAAGCCCACCATTTGCATGCGTTCGTGCGTTTCATCGAACGCCCGCAAGATCAGCCAGGCCCACAATACGTCGCGTGGCACGAACCGGCCCACGACATCCTGCACAGTGCCAGCGAGCATTTCATCGGGCGCATGGGCCGCCACCGCTGGTTGATCGCCACCCCACGTGACGGGGTTTATTACGATGGCGAACAGTTGATTCATCAGCGCCAGTGCCCGATGGAGTGGCAGCAACTGGCGCAGAACGTCGATGACCCGCACGGCGAGTTGTGGCTGACGTACTACAGCCACATCTTCAACCCGGCGCGATTGAACGAGAAGGTCATGCAAGGGCACTTGCCGGTGCGTTTCTGGAAGAATCTGCCGGAGGGCGAGTTGATCCCCGGATTGATAACTCAGGCGCGGATGGGCAAGCAGCAGAATGGTCAGGCCAGCGGGATAGCCGCGCGAGGCGGTAAGCGGATTGCGCTGAAATAGAAAATCAAAAGATCGTCCGAACGCGGCCCGAGCCTGCGGCAGCTCCTACAGGAGATCTGTGTAGGAGCTGCCGCAGGCTGCGATCTTTTGATCTTGCTTCCAATAAAAAGCCCCCATCGATCACTCGATGGGGGCTTTTGTGCATCAGCAGCCGTCAGATCAAACCTTGACGATCCAGCCCGCTGGCGCTTCGATGTCGCCGGTCTGCACGCCGGTCAGCTCTTTGTAGAGCTTCTGGGTGACCGGGCCGACTTCGGTTTCGCTGTGGAACACATGCAGGTGGTCGTTGTAGCTGATTCCGCCGATCGGGGTGATCACCGCCGCAGTACCGCAGGCGCCGGCCTCCTTGAAGTCCGACAGCTTGTCGATCAGCACGTCGCCTTCAATCACTTCCAGACCCAGACGGGTTTTCGCCAGTTCGATCAGCGACAGACGGGTGATGCCTGGCAGGACCGACGGCGAGTTCGGGGTGATGAACTTGTTGTCGTGGGTGATACCGAAGAAGTTGGCCGAACCGACTTCCTCAATCTTCTTGTGAGTCAGCGGATCCAGGTAGATGGCGTCAGCGAAGTGCGCTTTCTTGGCCTGGGAGCCCGGCATCAGGCTGGCGGCGTAGTTGCCACCGACCTTGGCCGCACCGGTGCCCTGTGGGGCGGCGCGGTCGAAGCTGGAGATCTGGAAATTGTGCGGAGTCAGGCCGCCCTTGAAGTAGGCGCCGACCGGAATCGCGAATACCGAGAAGATGAACTCCGGCGCGGTACGCACGCCGATGTTGTCACCCACGCCGATCACGAACGGACGCAGGTACAGCGCGCCGCCGGTGCCGTATGGCGGGATGAAGCGCTCGTTGGCGCGAACCACTTCCTTGCACGCTTCAATGAACTGCTCGGTCGACACGTGCGGCATCAGCAGGCGGGCGCAGCTGCGTTGCATGCGAGCGGCGTTCTGGTCGGGACGGAACAGGTTGATCGAGCCGTCCTTGCAACGATAAGCCTTCAGGCCTTCGAAGCACTGCTGGCCATAGTGAAGAGCAGTCGAGCCTTCGCTGATGTGCAGCACGTTGTCTTCGGTCAGGGTGCCTTTGTCCCACTCGCCATTGCGAAAGTACGACAGATAGCGTTTGTCGGTCTTGATGTAGTCAAAACCCAGCTTGTCCCAATTGATGCTCTCGTTACCCATGACACCCTCTATCACTGAACAACCGTCGAAACGGTTCAAGGCTTCTGACGTTTTTTTGGATGGGCACAACAATACTTCATTCTTGCGCGGTTTCGCAGCCCGGACTATCGGATGACAGGCAGATAAATCGAGTCGGCCTCAAGAATTCGCGAGCAAGCCCGCTCCCACAGGGGGAATGCATTTTCCTGAAGAAGCCGCTCCCACATTTTGGAATGCATTTCCCTGTGGGAGCGGGCTTGCTCGCGAAGAGGCCATCACTGCCACCGTCCATCACAGATGCAACGCATGCCCCAAAGCACGCAACGCCGCTTCCTGCACCGCTTCACCCAAGGTCGGATGCGCATGAATGGTGCCGCCGATGTCTTCCAGACGCGCACCCATTTCCAGGCTTTGCGCAAACGCGGTCGACAACTCGGAAACCCCGACACCCACCGCCTGCCAGCCGACAATCACATGATTGTCACGACGTGCGACCACGCGCACGAAGCCGCTTTTCGATTCCAGGGTCATCGCCCGGCCGTTGGCGGCGAACGGGAAGCTGGAAACGATGCAGTCCAGCCCGGCAGCCTTGGCCTCGTCCGGGGTCTGGCCGACCACCACCAGTTCCGGGTCGGTGAAGCACACGGCGGCGATGGCGGTCGGGTTGAATTCGCGGGATTTGCCGCTGATCAGTTCAGCGACCATTTCGCCTTGAGCCATGGCGCGGTGCGCGAGCATCGGTTCGCCGCTCAGGTCGCCGATGGCGTAGACGTTGCGCATGCTGGTCTGGCAGCGGCTGTCGATCTTGATCGCCGAGCCGTTCATGTCCAGATTCAGTGCTTCGAGGTTCCAGCCCTGCGTATTCGGCTTGCGACCGACCGCCACCAGCACCTGATCGGTTTCCAGATTGAGGGTGTCGCCGTTCGGGTCACGCACCTGCAACGTGCCATCGAAACCCAGCACACTGTGCTTGAGATAGAGCTTCACGCCCAGTTGCTTCAGCGCTTCGTGCACCGGCTGGGTCAACTCGGCATCGTAGGCTGGCAGGATACGATCCTGCGCCTCGACCACACTGACCTCGGCGCCGAGCTTGCGGTAAGCAATGCCCAGTTCCAGACCGATATAACCGCCGCCCACCACCACCATGCGTTTCGGCACGGACTTCGGCGCCAGCGCTTCGGTGGAGGAAATGATCGGCCCGCCGATCGGCAGGATCGGCAGGTTGACGCTGGTCGAACCGGTGGCCAGCACCAGATGTTCGCACTGGATGCGCGTATCGCCGACTTCCACGGTTTTGCCGTCGATGACTTTGGCCCAACCATGGATGACCTGAACCTTGTGCTTTTTCAGCAGCGCGGCGACGCCGGTGGTCAGGCGATCGACGATGCCGTCCTTCCACTCGACGCTTTTGCTGATGTCGAGGGTTGGCGCCGAGACGCTGATACCCAGCGCAGAATGCTGACTGTGATGTTGTGTCTGGTGAAACTGCTCAGCCACATGAATCAACGCTTTGGACGGAATGCAGCCGATATTCAGGCAAGTGCCACCGAGCGATTGGCCTTCGACCAGAATGGTCGAAATGCCCAGTTGCCCGGCGCGGATCGCCGTGACATAACCGCCGGGGCCGCCGCCGATGATCAGCAGCGTAGTGTTCAGAGATTGCATGCGAGCCTTACTCCACAAACAAAGTGGCAGGTTGTTCGATCAAGCCACGAATGGCCTGGATGAAGAGCGCCGCGTCCATGCCGTCGACCACGCGGTGATCGAAGGAGCTGGAGAGGTTCATCATCTTGCGGATCACCACCTGGCCTTTGACGACCATTGGCCGTTCGACGATTTTGTTCACGCCGACGATTGCCACTTCCGGCAGGTTCAGCACCGGCGTGCTGACGATGCCGCCCAACGCACCGAGGCTGGTCAGGGTGATGGTCGAGCCGGACAGTTCATCGCGGCTGGCCTTGCCATTGCGCGCGGCGTTGGCCAGACGCGAGATTTCCGCGGCGCTGTCCCACAGGCTGCGCGCCTCGGCGTGACGCACCACCGGCACCATCAGGCCCACATCGCTTTGGGTGGCGACGCCGACATGCACCGCGCCGAGGCGGGTGATGACCTGGGCTTCGTCATCGTAACGGGCGTTCATCTGCGGGAAGTCGCGCAGGGCCACGACCAGTGCGCGGACGAGGAACGGCAGCAAGGTCAACTTGCCCCGGCTGGCACCGTGTTTTTCATTCAGATGCGCGCGCAGTTCTTCAATCGCAGTGACGTCGATTTCCTCGACGTAGCTGAAGTGTGCGGCACGCTGGGTGGCGTCCTGCATGCGCTGGGCAATCTTGCGGCGCATGCCGATCACTTGAATCTGTTCTTCATCGTTGCGCTGGGCGTAAGCGGCGGCTGCCGGTGCCGAAGCGTTCGATTGACCTTGCGCCAGATAGGCGTCGAGGTCTTCGTGCAGCACGCGACCGGCGGGGCCGGTGCCGCGTACCAGACGCAATTGAATGCCCAGATCCAGCGCATGTTTGCGCACGGCCGGCGAAGCCAGCGGACGTTCATCAGCCTCGCGGGCAACCATCGGGCCTTGGCAAACCGGTGCGGAACGCGGTGCAGCAGCGGCGGCAGGTTTGCTCTCGACTGCGGCTTCAACTTTCGGCGCAGCAGGCGGCTCTTGCGCAGCAACCGGTGCTGGCGCGGCGGACTCTTTCAGGTTCCCGGCGCCTTCAACTTCAATGCTGATCAGCACACTGCCGACCGCCATCACTTCACCCGGCTGACCGCCGAGCGCAATCACCTTGCCGTGGACCGGCGACGGAATATCGACCATGGCCTTGTCGGTCATGACATCGGCCAGCACCTGGTCTTCGACGACCAGGTCACCGACCTTGACGTGCCACTGCGACAGTTCTACTTCTGCGATGCCTTCGCCGATGTCCGGCATCTTGATAACGTGCGTGCCCATTCAGACCTCCATGACCCGTTTCAACGCCGCGCCCACTCGGGACGGCCCTGGGAAATACGCCCACTCTTGCGCGTGCGGGTAGGGGGTGTCCCAACCGGTGACGCGTTCGATCGGCGCTTCCAGGTGATGGAAGCAGTGCTCTTGCACCAGCGACACCAGCTCGGCGCCGAAACCGCAGGTACGGGTAGCTTCGTGCACCACCACGCAGCGACCGGTTTTCTTCACCGACTTGACGATGGTTTCCAGATCCAGCGGCCACAAACTGCGCAGGTCGATGACTTCGGCGTCAACGCCACTTTCTTCAGCAGCAACTTGCGAGACGTACACGGTGGTGCCGTAGGTCAGCACGGTCACGTCCTTGCCCGGACGAGTGATCGCGGCGACGTCCAGCGGCACGGTGTAGTAACCGTCCGGCACCTGGGCTTGCGGGTGTTTCGACCACGGAGTTATCGGACGGTCGTGGTGGCCGTCGAACGGGCCGTTGTACAGGCGTTTCGGCTCAAGGAAGATCACCGGGTCATCGTTTTCGATGGAGGCGATCAGCAGGCCTTTGGCATCGTACGGGTTGGAGGGCATCACGGTGCGCAGGCCGCAGACCTGGGTGAACATCGCCTCGATGCTCTGGCTGTGGGTCTGACCGCCGTAGATCCCGCCGCCGCAGGGCATGCGCAGGGTCATCGGCGCGGTGAACTCGCCGGCCGAGCGATACCGCAGGCGCGCCGCTTCGGAAATGATCTGGTCGGAAGCCGGGTAGACATAGTCGGCGAACTGGATCTCGGCCACCGGGCGCAAACCGTAGGCGCCCATGCCCACCGCCACGCCGACGATGCCGCTTTCGGAGATCGGCGCGTCGAATACCCGCGAGGTGCCGTACTTGGTCTGCAGGCCTTCGGTGCAACGGAACACGCCGCCGAAGTAGCCGACGTCCTGCCCGAACACCACCACATTGTCGTCACGCTCAAGCATCACATCCATGGCCGAGCGCAGGGC
The DNA here is from genome assembly GCF_053851495.1 of Pseudomonas sp. JQ36. Taxonomy (NCBI): domain Bacteria; kingdom Pseudomonadati; phylum Pseudomonadota; class Gammaproteobacteria; order Pseudomonadales; family Pseudomonadaceae; genus Pseudomonas; species Pseudomonas sp. JQ36. The sequence goes on from NZ_CM132642.1 coordinate 1,201,246, forward strand.
CTGGATCATGGTCATGGTGGTCGTGGTCATGGCGGTTTCCAACTGAATATTGTTGTTGTGATCGTTCATGTCAGATCCCCAACTGCTGACGCTGGCGCTTCAAGTGCTCCGGCATCTCTTTGTAGACGTCTTCGAACATGGTCGCGGCGCTTGGAATCTGCCCGCCGGCGAGGGTGCCGTACTGTTCGGCCTGTTTCTGCGCGGCAATCACTTCGGCTTCGAGCTCGGCGCTGACGGCGGCGTGCTCTTCTTCCGACCAGTGGCCGACCTTGATCAGGTGCTGCTTCAGGCGGGCAATCGGGTCACCCAGCGGGAAGTGGCTCCAGTCATCGGCAGGACGGTATTTCGACGGATCGTCGGAGGTCGAGTGCGGGCCGGCGCGGTAGGTGACCCATTCGATCATGGTCGGGCCGAGGTTGCGCCGGGCACGTTCGGCAGCCCAGGCGGAAGCGGCGTAGACCGCGTAGAAATCGTTGCCATCGACCCGCAGCGAGGCGATGCCGCAACCGACGCCGCGTCCGGCGAAAGTGGTGGCTTCACCGCCGGCGATGGCCTGGAAGGTCGAGATCGCCCATTGGTTGTTGACCACGTTGAGGATCACCGGCGCACGGTAAACATGAGCGAAGGTGAGGGCGGTGTGGAAGTCCGATTCGGCGGTCGCGCCGTCACCGATCCAGGCCGAGGCGATTTTCGTGTCGCCCTTGATCGCCGAGGCCATGCCCCAGCCGACGGCCTGAATGAATTGGGTGGCGAGGTTGCCGGAGATGGTGAAGAAACCGGCGTCCTTGACCGAGTACATGATCGGCAACTGCCGGCCCTTGAGCGGATCGCGCTCGTTGGACAGCAACTGGCAGATCAGGTCGACCAGCGGCACTTCGCGGGCCATCAGAATGCTTTGCTGGCGGTAGGTCGGGAAGCACATGTCGTCGATGTTCAAGGCCAGGGCCTGCGCACTGCCGATGGCTTCTTCGCCAAGGCTTTGCATATAGAACGACATTTTTTTCTGACGCTGGGCGACCACCATGCGGTTGTCGTAGATCCGCGTCTTGAGCATGGCGCGCATGCCCTTGCGCAGGATCTCGACCGGCACGTTTTCAGCCCAGGGGCCGAGGGCGTTGCCCTGATCGTCGAGCACCCGGATCAGCCCACGCGCCAAGTCGGCGGTGTCGGCAGGTTCGACGTCGATGGAAGGTTTGCGCACCGTGCCGGCATCGGTCAGATGCAGGTAGGAAAAGTCGGTTTTGCAGCCTGGGCGGCCCGAGGGTTCAGGGACGTGCAGACGCAGCGGTTCATACGCTTGGGTCATGGCTTCTACGCTCGATCTTGTGAATTTCTTGTAGTGAGCTGGCAATCATTCTTGGGTGAAAGAAATCTTGTCCTACAACAATCATAGGCCCGGGCCAGAAGAATATTTCTCTCTGTTTCGTTGCGCTGGAGACGATTTGCAGATAGAAATTCTGCATAAACATAAAAAACAGGTGGTTTTGTCTCATGCGCAAACTGGACCGTACCGACATCGGCATTCTCAACAGCCTTCAGGAGAATGCGCGCATCACCAACGCCGACCTCGCGCGCTCGGTGAATCTGTCGCCGACGCCGTGTTTCAACCGGGTCAAGGCGATGGAGGAATTAGGCCTGATTCGCGAGCAGGTGACGCTGCTGGATGCCGACCTGTTGGGCCTGCACGTGAACGTGTTCATTCACGTCAGCCTGGAGAAACAGGTCGAGGAGGCTTTGCAGCATTTCGAAGAGGCAATTTCCGACCGCCCCGAGGTGATGGAGTGCTACCTGATGGCCGGCGACCCGGACTATCTGATCCGGGTGCTGGTGCCGACGATTCAGGCGCTGGAGCGGTTCATGATGGACTTTCTGACCAAGGTGCCGGGGGTGGCGAATATCCGCTCGAGTTTTGCGCTGAAGCAGGTGCGGTACAAGACGGCGTTGCCGTTGCCGGCGAATGGTTTGACCCTCGGGACTTGAAGATCAAAAGATCGCAGCCTTCGGCAGCTCCTACACAGAGCACGCATAAACCGTGTTTCTGTAGGAGCTGCCGCAGGCTGCGATCTTTTGCTTTTAGAGCTTATTGATCGGCACCTTCAGGTAAACCACACCATTGTCCTCGGCCGCCGGAAAATTCCCCGCCCGCACATTCACCTGAATCGCCGGCAGCAACAGCGTCGGCATGCCCAGCCCGGCATCGCGTTTGGTGCGCATCGCGACAAACGCCGCTTCATCAATCCCGTCATGCACATGAATATTGCTTTTGCGCTGCTCACCGACGGTGGTTTGGCACTGCGACTCGCGGCCTTCGGGCGGGTAGTCGTGGCAGACGTAGAGTTTCACGCTGGCGGGGAAGGCCAGCAGTTTGTGGATCGAGTTGAACAGTTGATGCGCGTTGCCACCGGGGAAGTCGCAGCGGGCGGTGCCGACGTCGGGCATGAACAGCGTGTCGCCGACCAGAATCTGTTCGCCATCGATCAGGTAGGCCATGTCCGCCGGGGTGTGGCCGGGCACGTGCAGGGCGGTGGCTTTGAGGTTGCCTATCATGAATGACTCGTTCGGTGCGAACAGGTGATCGAACTGCGAGCCATCGACGCAGAATTCCGGTTCCAGGTTGAACAGCGCCTTGAACACGTTCTGCACCTTGCTGATCGACTGGCCGATGGCGATCTTGCCGCCCAGTTCGCGGCGCAGGTACGGCGCGGCGGACAGGTGATCGGCGTGGGCATGGGTTTCCAGTAGCCATTGCACCTGCAAACGGTGTTCACGGACGAAGGCGATGAGCTTGTCGGCCTGCACGGTACCGGTGCGACCGGCAGCGCCGTCGTAATCGAGGACCGGATCGACGATTGCACACTGCCCGCCATCGGCTTCATAGACCACGTAGCTGTAGGTCGAGGAGGCGGGGTCAAGGAAAGCTTCAATCTGCGCGGGCATGGACACCAACCTGAACCAGGGAAATGGGTTGCAACACTTTATCTAAAAACATAATGTTCGCAGCTTAAGTGACGTTGAAGGCATCGTGCAAATGCAATCCAGTCTGACCGAATGTGAAGTCGCCCAGTTGCGGGCGTCCGCCTCCAAGGCCTGCGCGCTGCTCAAGGCGTTGGCCAATGAGGATCGTCTGTTGATCCTGTGCCAGCTGACTCAAGGCGAGCGCAATGTCGGCGAACTGGAAAAAATGACCGGCGTGCGCCAACCGACCCTCTCCCAGCAACTGGGCATCCTGCGCGATGAAGGCCTGGTGGCGACGCGCCGCGAAGGCAAATACATCTTTTACGGTCTGGCCAGCCCTGAAGTGATTCAGGTGATGAAGACGCTGTCCGGGCTGTATTGCGGGGCGGTGCTGAAAAGTCTAGGCCATCAATAAATGTCAGCCACCACACAATCCCTGTAGGAGTGAGCCTGCTCGCGATAGCGGTGTATCAGCCAACATCTTCATAGACTGACATACCGCTATCGCGAGCAGGCTCACTCCTACAATGGATTTGTGGGATGGCCAAGAAATCCTTGCATGCAGCAATAAGGAACAAGCAATGAACGATCAACACTGGGGCCCATCCATCAGTGCCGATATCGTGGTCATCGGCGGCGGCACCGCCGGCATCGGCTTCGTCGCCAGTCTGCTCAAGCGTGATCCCACTCTAAAAGTCACCGTGATCGAGCCAAGCGCCCAGCACTACTACCAACCGGCGTGGACGCTGGTTGGCGGTGGCGCCTACGACATCAAAGACACCGTCCGCCCGATGAGCAAAGTGATGCCGCGTCAGGCCACCTGGATTCAGGCGGCGGTGACTGGCATCGATCCCGATCAGCGCCAGTTGACCCTCAACGATCAGCGCACCGTCACTTACCAGAACCTGATCGTCTGCCCCGGCCTGCGTCTGGCCTGGGAGAAGATCGAAGGCCTGCAGGAAAGCCTCGGCCAGCACGGCGTGACCTCCAACTACAGCTATCAGCACTCGCAGTACACCTGGGATCAAGTGCAGAAACTGCGTGGCGGCAAGGCGTTGTTCACCCAGCCGGCGATGCCGATCAAATGCGCCGGCGCGCCGCAGAAGGCGTTATACCTGTCGTGCGATCACTGGCGTAAAACCGGCGTCCTGAACAAGGTCGAGGTTGAATTCAACCTGGCCGGCGCCGCGTTGTTCGGCGTCGCGACCTTCGTCCCGCCGCTGATGAAGTACATCGAAAAGTACAACGCGCAACTGGCGTTCAACTCCAACCTGGTCAAAGTCGACGGCCCGGCGAAAACCGCCTGGTTCGAGATCAAGGATGCTGACGGCAACCTCACCACACAGGCGAAAACTTTCGATCTGCTGCATGTGGTGCCGCCGCAGGTCTCGCCGGATTTCATCGCCCAGAGCCCGCTGGCCGACGCTGCTGGCTGGTGCGAAGTCAATCCGCACAGCCTGCAACATCCGCGTTACCCGGAAGTGTTCGGCCTCGGTGATATCTGCGGTACCAGCAATGCGAAAACCGCTGCCGCTGTGCGCAAGCAGGTCGTCGTAGTCGCCGAAAACCTCTTGGCCCTGCGCAAACAACAACCGCTGCCACTGAAGTACGACGGTTACGGTTCGTGCCCGCTGACGGTGGAGAAGGGCAAGGTGATCCTCGCCGAGTTTGGTTACGGCGGAAAGTTGCTGCCGACTTTCGCCCTCGATGCGACCGTGCCGCGCCGCTCGGCGTGGTTTCTCAAGGCGACGCTGCTGCCGTGGTTCTACTGGAACGGCATGCTCAAGGGCCGTGAATGGCTGACCGGTTTGTCCAAAGTCGACTGAGAACTCCCTATGTTGCTGGCAAGTCTGTTTGGCGTGTTGATGGGGCTGATTCTCGGGCTGACCGGGGCGGGCGGCGGGATTCTCGCGGTGCCGGCGCTGGTGCTGGGCCTCGGCTGGAGCATGACCCAGGCCGCGCCCGTGGCGTTGTTCGCCGTCGGTAGTGCGGCGGCAGTCGGGGCGATCGACGGTTTGCGTCATGGTCTGGTGCGTTATCGCGCGGCGCTGCTGATTGCCGCGCTCGGTGCGCTGTTTTCGCCGCTGGGCATCTATTTTGCGCACCAGTTGCCGGAGAAGATCCTGATGATCCTCTTCAGTCTGCTGATGGTCATGGTGGCCTGGCGCATGCTGCGCCGTGAGCGTGCGCAAGAGGGGCCGAGCGACCACGGCCACGCGAGCTGGGGGCAGAAAAACTGCATGCTCAACGAGCAGACCGGGCGTTTCGACTGGACCGCCAAATGCACCGCGACCCTGGCGGCATTGGGTGCGGTGACCGGTGTGGTTTCGGGCTTGCTCGGCGTTGGCGGTGGTTTCCTGATCGTGCCGGCGTTCAAACAACTGACCGATGTGCAAATGCGCGGGATCGTCGCGACGTCGCTGATGGTGATCAGCCTGATTTCGGCGATTGGCGTGATCGGCTCGTTTCATGCAGGTGTGCGGATTGATGCTCAGGGCGCGGCGTTTATCGTGGCCAGCACCGTCGGCATGATCATCGGCCGCAAACTCTGCGCCCGGGTGCCGGCGCGGACGTTGCAGGTGGGGTTTGCCAGCGTGTGTCTGGTGGTGGCGGGGTATATGTTGTTGCGTGCCTGAATGTTGGCAGATCAAAAGATCGCAGCCTTCGGCAGCTCCTACAGGAATCGCATTCCCATGTAGGAGCTGTCGAGTGAAACGAGGCTGCGATCTTTCAGGCTGTTACAACACCAAGTGCGGTAGCCACAGGGAAATGGCGGGGATGTAAGTCACCAGCATCAACACCAGGAACAGCACCGCATAGAACGGCAGCAGCGCTTTCACGGTGCTCTCGATACTGACCTTGCCCACCGCCGAACCGACAAACAGCACCGCGCCCACCGGCGGTGTTATCAGCCCGATCCCGAGGTTGACCAGCATGATCATGCCGAACTGCACCGGGTCGACACCGATGCCGAGAATCACCGGCATCAGGATCGGCGTCAGAATCAGGATCAGCGGCGCCATGTCCATCACCGTGCCGAGCAACAGCAGCATGACGTTGATGCACATCAGGATCACGTAGCGGTTGTCCGACAGGGTCAGGAACAGCGTGGTGATTTTCGCCGGAATCTGCATCAGGGTCATGATGTAGCCGAAGCTTGCGGCGAAGCCGATCAGGATCATCACAATGGAAATGGTGCGTACCGTGCGATGCATCAGCTTCGGCAGTTCACGCCACTTATAGTCGCGGTAGATGAACATGGTCACGAAGAACGACCACAACACGGCGATGGCCGCCGATTCCGTGGCGGTGAAAATCCCCGATAGGATACCGCCGAGGATGATCACCATCGCCATCAGGCCCCAGAGGGCTTCGCCGACGATTTTCAACGCCTGGCGCATCGGGATGACTTCACCCTTGGGGTAATCGCGTTTTTTCGCGAAGATCAGACACAGCACCATCAGGCAGGCGCTCATCAGCAACCCCGGCACGATGCCCGCCATGAACAGCGAGGCAATCGAAACCGTACCACCGGCGGCCAGGGAGTAGAGCACCGAGTTATGGCTTGGCGGAGTGAGCAGGGCTTGCACCGAGCCGCTGACGGTCACCGCGGTGGAGAAGTCCCGTGGATAGCCTTTGCGTTCCATTTCCGGAATCAGCACCGAACCCACCGACGCGGTGTCGGCCACCGAGGAACCGGAGATCGCGCCGAAGAAAGTCGAGGCGACGATGTTGACCAGCGACAGGCCACCGCGCACGAAGCCCACCAGCACCCCGGCACACGCCACCAAACGCCGGGACATGCCGCCCTCGGCCATGATCGCACCGGCCAGGACGAAGAACGGAATGGCAAGCAGCGAGAATTTGTTCACCCCCGACGCGACCTGGATCATCACCGCCTGGAACGGGATGTCGATCCACCATGCACCGATCAGCGCGGCGGCGCCCAGCGCATAGGCGACCGGCATGCCGATCAGGATCAACAGGATAAAACTGCCCAGCAGAATCAGAGCGTCCATTAAGCGCCACCTTCACTTTCTTCAACCAGATCGAACTGCACGACCCGCCGTTTGCTCTGGTCACCGAGCAAGAGTTTTTCCAGAACGAAAACCAGCGTCAGCAAGCCGCCCACGGGAATCGGCAGATAGGTCACGCCAACCCGCAGATCGGGCAGGGCTGCCATGAACTGGTTCCAGGTGGACATGCACAACTTGGCGCCCCAGATCGTCATGAAAATGCAGATCGCCGCCATGAGCAGTTGGGAAAAAATCGCCGCCGCGGATCTCACGTGCGGTGGCATGCGGTCGGTGAGCATGGCCACGGCCATGTGCGCACCGGCGCGGTAACTGGCGGCGGCACCGATGAAGGTGAACACCATCATCAGCAGGATCGCCGTGGGCTCGGGCCAGCTCGAACCGGTGCCCAGCACGTAGCGGGCGAACACGCCCCAGGGAATCATCAGGGAAATCGCCAGGACGGAAAGGCCGGCGACCCAGATGCACGTCATGTAGATCTTGTCGTTGATACGCAGCAGTAGATTCTTCATCGGGTTCCACCGTAACCGGGCGCGCCTGTGTCATCAGGTGCGCCGGGCCTGGTTAATGAGGACGGAGCGGGAGGCGTTACTGAACGGCTTCGATTTTTTTGATCAGGTCGGCGTACTTCGCGCCGTACTTTTCCCGCACCGGTGCGGTGGCGTCGTAGAAGGGTTTTTTGTCGACCTGGATGAACTCGACGCCAGCGGCCTTGAGTTTTTCTTCGCTGGCAGCGGACTTCTTGTCCCACAGCACGCGCTCTTCAGCCTGGGCAGCCTTGGCGGCGGTCTTGACCAGCGCCTGTTGATCCGGGGTGAGTTTTTCCCAGGTGATTTTCGACATCACAATCGGCTCTGGCAGGATCAGGTGACCGGTCAGGCTGTAGAACTTGGCGTTCTGGAAGTGGTTGTGTTCGAGCAGGGTCGGCGGGTTGTTTTCCGCGCCGTCGATCACGCCGGTCTGCAAGGCGCTGAAGATCTCCCCGGTGTCCATGGCGATACCGTTTCCGCCCATGGCGTTCATCATGTCGATGAACATCGGGTTGCCCTGCACACGAATCTTCATGCCTTTGAGGTCTTCGAGCTTGCGTACCGGCTTCTTGGTGTAGACGTTGCGTGTGCCGCCGTCCATCCAGGCCAGAGCCACGAGGCCGAATTCGGAGTTGGTGATTTTGTCGAGGATCTCGTCGCCCACCGCGCCGTCGATGACGTTACGCATGTGTTGATGGTCGCGGAAGATGAACGGCATGTTGAACACGTTCACATCCGGCACTACCGGGCCGACGATACCCAGGCTGACGCGAGACAGCTGTACCGCGCCGACTTGCATCTGCTCGATGACTTCCTTTTCCGAGCCCAGCACACCGCCGGGAAAGTATTGGAAGGTCAGCTCGCCGTTGGTTTCCCTGGTCAGGGTCTTGCCCATGTTTTCTTCGGCCACCACGGTGGGATAACCGGCGGGATGGATGTCAGCGAATTTGAGTTGCAAGGCCTGGGCGGCGCCTGTGAAGGTAAACATCAGCGGGAGTGCAGCGGCCAGCAAGGTGCGTTTGAAGTTCATGGGGGTGAGTCTCCAGTCTTGTTATTTTTGTGTTCAAGGCGCAGCGGTGCAGCAGAGGCGGGTGTTACAGGGAATCGTCGAACAGCGGTTCTTTCAGGCCTTTGACCCCGGGGTTGAGGGCGAACACGCCGCCGGCCAGGGATTGCGGATCGTGGTCGTCGCCGGGACGAATCGAGGTCACGAAGAGGGTGTCCAGGCGGCTGCCGCCGAAGGCACACATCGTCGGTTTCTTCACCGGCACTTGCAGCGAGAAATCGAGGCGGCCGTCCGGGGTAAAACGGTGAATCAGGCCGGCGTCGTTGGCGCAGATCCAGTAGCAGCCTTCGGCATCCACGGCAGCGCCATCCGGTCGGCCGGGGAAGTGGTTCATGTCAACGAAGATCCGCCGGTTCGACGGTGTGCCGGTCTCGGTGTCGTAATCGAAGGCCCAGATCAATTGCACATCCGGATGTGAATCCGACAGGTACATCGTCTTGCCGTCAGGGCTGAAGCCGAGGCCGTTGGGCACGATGAAACCGTCGAGCTGCGCTTCGATCACACCAGACTGCCCGACGCCGTAGCGGTAGAGCCGGCCTTCGGACGCGTTCAGGCCCATGTTCAGCACCATGCTGCCAGCCCAGAAACGGCCCTGGCGGTCGCAGCGACCATCGTTGAGGCGCATGTCTGCTCGGCTGTGCTCGACGGTGGCGAGCAATTCGCTGTCGAGGCTGCCTTCGCTGTGCGGGTGCAGATGAAAAAAGCCGCTCTCCATGCCGGCAACCCAGCCGCCACCGCTGCGACGGGCGATACAAGCGAGCATTTGCGGGGTTTTCCAGGCATGCACATGGCCGGTGTCAGCGTTCCAGCGTTGCAGTCCGCCGTTGGGAATATCGACCCAATACAGCGCGTTTTCCTGCGGCACCCAGACCGGGCTTTCGCCCACGGCGTTGCGAGCATCGACGATCAATTCGGCTTGCATACTCATTCCTTTGCGTCGTTGGCAGAGTGTTCAGTCGCCGAAGGGGCCGGCCGCGACGAATGCGCCGCCCTGATAGATCCGCGCCGGGTCATCGGCGGCGGGCATAGGCTGCGCTTCGACTTTTTCGCGGAACACTTCGGAGCTGTCCCTGGCTTCAAAACCGAGGTGGCTGGCGAAGCGGTTGTCCCACCAGACGTCCTTGTTGGCGGACATGCCGTAGACCACGGTATGGCCAACGTTTGGTGTGTACAGCGCGCGCTCGAGCAAGTGCGTGAGGTCGTCGAAACTCAGCCAGGTGTGCATCATTCGGCGGTTCTGCGGCTCGGGAAATGAAGAGCCGATGCGGATGCTGACGGTCTCGATGCCGTAGCGATCGAAGTAGAAACTGGCCATATCTTCGCCGTAGGACTTGGACAATCCGTAGTAGCCGTCGGGGCGGCGGGCACAGCTGGCGTCGAGCGGCTCGTCCTGTTTGTAAAAACCGATGACGTGGTTGGAACTGGCGAAGATCACGCGCTTCACACCATGGCGGCGAGCAGCTTCGTAGATGTGAAAGACACCGCAGATGTTGGCGCCGAGGATTTCTTCGAAGGGCCGCTCCACAGAGACACCGCCGAAATGCAGGATTGCGTCGACGCCTTCGACCAGTTGGTGCACGGCGTGTTTGTCGGCCAGATCGCAGGGGACGATTTCTTCGCGATCATCAACGGCTGGGGCGAGGGCGGCGATATCTGACAGTCGCAGGACACGGGCATAAGGGCGCATGCGTTCGCGCAGGACTTTGCCCAGGCCACCGGCAGCGCCGGTCAGCAGCAGACGGTTGAACGGGGCGCGGGGAGTAGAGGTAGACGTCATGGCAATCCCTTACACGTTGTTATTAGGTTTGTTGTAGGTTGTCGTATGACTGCGTTGAAGTATCGGTAGGGTTTCCGGAACTTGTCAACGCGACTTTTGGTGTAAATGACGGAAGGGCCAGCCAGTTCAGCCTTCGACCACCAAAATTGCCTTTCTGGTAATGCAACTCCCCCTGTGGGAGCGGGCTTGCTCGCGAAAGCGGTGTGTCATTGAAAGATGAATTGACTGACCCGACGCATTCGCGAGCAAGCCCGCTCCCACAGGGAAACCCGGTGTGAGGACTGGCTTTACAACAACGAAATCGGATAGCTGACAAAGATCCGGTTCTCATCGAACTCATTGGTGCTGAAGTCCCGGCGTATCGTCGCGTTGCGCCATCTCACATTGAGGCTTTTCAGCGGCCCGCTCTGCACGGTGTATCCCAGTTCCGACTCGCGACCCCATTCCTTGCCGTCAGTTATCGTCCCGGTGTGCACGTTGTCGCCGCTGATGTAGCGGTTCATCAGGGTCAGGCCGGGAATGCCGAGGGCAACGAAGTTGTAGTCATGACGCAACTGCCAGGAGCGCTCTTTGGCGTTGTCATAACTGGCGTTGTAGCTGTCGTTGGCCAGGGTGCCGCCGCTGGTGCCGTTGACCCGCATCCACGCATCGTCGCCGCTGAGTTTTTGCAGGCCGACATAGAAGGTGTTGCCGCCGTAGCGTGCCGAAAGCAGGGCAAATGCAGTCTTGTTATCGAGGTCGCCGGCCTGGGCGCTGCCGTCTTCCTTGCCAGTGAAGAAACCGAGGTTGGCGCCCAGCGTCCAGTCGCCCAGTGGCTGGCTATGGCTGAGGTTGAAATACTGCTGCTGGTAGATGTCGCTGAGTTCGGCGTACCACACGCCGACCAGGGTGCGCTTGTCGTTAAAGGTGTATTCGCCGCCGCCGAAGTTGAAACGGTCGGAGGTGAAGGCGCCGCGGCCGTTCATCGACATGTCTTCCATGCTCGCATCGTTGCGCGGGCTGTTCTCGCGGAACTGCCCGCCGTAGAGGGTCAGGCCGTTGATTTCGGTGGAGGTGATCTGGCCACCGCGAAAGGTCTGCGGCAGGGAGCGGCCATCGTCCGAGCGCAGGATCGGCAACACCGGCATCCATTCGCCGACCTTCAATTCGGTCTTCGACACCTTGGCCTTCAACGCCACGCCGAGGCGACCGAAGTTGTCCGCCGGGCGCCCGTCATCGTGGATCGGCAACAGTTGCGTACCGCCGGTGCCCTTGCCTCCATCGAGTTTTTGCGAATACATCCCCAGCACATCGAGACCGAAACCAACGGTGCCTTGGGTAAAGCCGGATTTGGCATCGAGGATGAAGTTCTGCGTCCACTCTTGCGCCTTGCCCTGCGGGTAGTTCGGGTTGACGAAGTTGCGATTGAAGTAGGCGTTGCGCAGGTTCAGCGTGGCTTTGCTGTCTTCGATGAAGCCCTCGGCGTCTGCACTCATCGGCAAAACCAGGGCGAGGCTGCTGCAGCCGATCAAACTCAGGGTGGAACGCGGGCGGGGGATGGAAAAACGGGACGTGCGAACGGAATTGCAGACGAGTGTGCTCACTGTGACGCTCCCTGTTGCATTTGTTGTTTTTATTATTTGTTATACGTCGTCGTACAACATGGTTGCGGATAGTTGCGAGGTTTTCCGCAAAAGTCAACAGGGCTTTTTACGACGAGTTTGCGCGAGGTGGTAGCCCTCCAAATGCGGCGAAGAGGGCTGTTTCGTTGCCCGGCGCGGGAAAAATCCGTTGCGGGCGAGAAGACCTTTAAACAGAATTTACCAATCCACCGCGAACCCTGTGGGAGCGGGCTCGCCCGCGATAGCGGTCTGCCAGTCAGCCTGTTGCCGAGCCGACTGCCGTCATCGCCGGCAAGCCAGCGCCCACAGGATTGTGGGTTTGCCGCAAGATTTGCGGCAAACTCCCGGCAACACAAGCACAAGGCCTTTCAATGGATCGATACGCCCCGCGCGACTGGCAGCCTCACGAGAAGCCCAGTCTGCCCGGTTCCCCCTCGACGCCGCTGCACTCCAACCCCAAGCGCCTGGCCTATGCGCTGGTCGGGCTGCTAGTGGCGGTGACCGGTGGTTTGGGCAACTCGCTGGTGGTCGCCAACCTGCCTTACCTGCAAGGTGCGCTGGGTGCGACCACGGCGGAGATGGCCTGGCTGCCGGCTGCGTTTGTGATGACCAACGTGTCGATGAACCTGCTGCTGGTGAAGTTTCGTCAGCAGTTCGGCCTGCGCGCATTCACCGAAGTGTTTCTGGTGCTGTATGCGCTAGTGACGTTCGGTCATCTGTTCGTCAACGACCTGAGCTCGGCCATCGCGGTGCGGGCGGCGCATGGCATGGTCGGTGCGGCGCTGAGTTCGTTGGGCCTGTATTACATGGTTCAGGCGTTTCCGGCCAAGTGGCGGCTGAAGGCGCTGGTGCTGGGCCTCGGCGCCTCGCAACTGGCTTTGCCGCTGGCGCGACTGTTTTCCGAAGACTTGCTGCAGATTGCCGAATGGCGCGGCCTATACCTGTTCGAATTGGGCATGGCCTTGCTGTCGCTGGGCTGCGTGCTGCTGCTCAAGTTGCCGCCCGGTGACCGCTTCAAAACCTTCGAGCCGCTGGACTTTCTGACCTTCGCGATTCTCGCCAGCGGCGTGGCACTGCTCTGCGCGGTGTTGTCGCTGGGGCGGATCGACTGGTGGCTGGAAGCCAACTGGATCGGCTACGCGCTGGCGGCCTCGATTGCCCTGATCCTCGCCGGCCTGGCGATCGAGCACAATCGCAGCAACCCGATGCTGATGACCCGCTGGCTCGGTAGCGGCACGATGATCCGCCTGGCGCTGGCGGTGACCCTGATTCGCATGGTTACCTCGGAACAGTCCACCGGCGCCGTCGGTTTCATGCAGAACCTCAACATGGGGTATGAGCAGTTACACAGCCTGTACGTGGTGATGCTGATCGGCAGCATCGCCGGGTTGGCGACCAGCGCCCTGACCATCGACCCCAAGCACCTGCTGATGCCGCTGATCATCTCGCTCGCGCTAATGGCCACCGGTTCGGTGATGGACAGCTTTTCCAACAACCTGACCCGCCCGCAAAACCTGTATTTCAGTCAGTTTCTGCTGGCCTTCGGCAGCACGTTTTTTCTTGGCCCGACCATGGTTTTCGGCACCCGCAACGTGCTGACCAATCCGCGCAATCTGGTGAGTTTTTCGGTGTTGTTCGGGATCTGCAACAACCTCGGTGGCCTGCTCGGCGCGGCGTTGTTGGGTACGTTCCAGATCGTGCGCGAGAAATTTCATTCCAGCCATCTGGTCGAACACCTGACGCTGTCTGATCCGCTGGTGGCCGCCCGCGTACAGAGCGGCGGCTCGGCGGTCGGCTCGGTGCTGGCCGACCCCAGCCTGCGCAACCTGCAGGGCATTCGCAGCCTGGCGAATGCCGCGACTCGCGAAGCCAACGTGCTGGCCTATAACGATGTATTCATGCTGATCGCCGTGATTGCGGTGCTGACCATGATCTGGCTGTCCATTCGTGCGCTGTGGCTGATGAGCACCACCAAAGCCGTCGACCCAGCGCCTTCCGTACCTCCTAGCGGTGCTTCCAATTCATGACCGAACCGACCACAACAACCACCAATGCCATCGCCGCCACCCCGGAAGGCGTGGCGCCGCCGTCTTCACCGAACACCGAGCCGCGCTCGTTGCGGGTGCGGATCATCTCGTCGCTGGGCTTTGCCGCGATTGCCATCGTCGGCGTGCTGATCGTGCTCTACGCCTGGCAGTTGCCGCCGTTCAGCAGCGCGGTCGAGACCACCGAAAACGCCTTGGTGCGCGGCCAGGTGACGATCATCGGCCCGCAGCTCAGTGGCTACGTGTTCGAGGTGCCGGTGCAGGACTTCCAGTATGTGAAGACCGGCGACTTGCTGGTGCGTCTTGACGACCGGATTTATCAGCAGCGCCTCGATCAGGCGCTGGCGCAACTGGCGGTGCAGAAGGCTGCGCTGGCCAACGTGGTGCAGCAACGCAACAGCGCCGAAGCGACGATCAAACTGCGTCAGGCGGTGGTGGCCGACAGCGAAGCGCAGTTGCGCAAAAGCGAGGCGGATCTGCGCCGTAACAAGGAGCTGGTGAGTGACGGCTCGGTGTCGAAACGCGAGATGGACGTGGCGCTCGCGGCCAATGCGCAGAGCATTGCGGCGGTGGCGCAGGCCAAGGCCAATCTGGAAATCGCCCGGCAGGATCTGCAAACGGTGATCGTCAATCGCGGCTCGCTGGAAGCCGCAGTGGCCAGCGCTGAAGCGGCGGTGCAACTGGCGCGGATCGACTTGTCGAATACGCGCATTGTCGCCCCGCGTGACGGCCAGCTCGGACAGATCGGCGTGCGCCTGGGCGCCTACGTCAACTCCGGGGCGCAACTCATGGCGTTGGTGCCGAACCAGAAATGGGTGATCGCCAACATGAAGGAAACCCAGATGAACAACGTGCGCGTCGGGCAGCCGGTGCGCTTCACCGTCGATGCACTGAACCACCGCAAGTTCACCGGCCACGTGCAGCACATTTCGCCCGGCACCGGTTCGGAATTCGCCCTGTTACAGGCCGACAACGCCACCGGCAACTTCGTGAAAATCGCCCAGCGCGTGCCGGTGCGGATCACCATCGATGAGGGGCAGCAGGAAGAGGAACGCTTGCGCCCGGGGATGTCGGTGGTGGTCAGCATCGACACCGCAGCGGGCGACACACAACCGCATTGACCTGCGCAGATCAAAAATGTGGGAGCGGGCTTGCTCGCGAAAGCGGTGCGTCAGGCGATATTTTCGTATCTGACACACCGCTTTCGCGAGCAAGCCCACTCCCACATTCAGATTGGGTTTATCCAATAATCATCGGCGGCAGCGTGCCGAGCAGGGAGACGGCCGCCACAGCACCCATCCCCAACAACCATTCCAGCAGCACACTGCGTTTGAGCGCGCCCATCCGCTGTCCGCAATCATCAATCCGCAAGCGGTTGAACAGCGCCAGCGCGAGCATGCCCAGCACCAGCAACGCCTTGATCAGCAGAATCAAGGCAAAGCCTGCAAACAGCGGCGTCGGCCACCATTGCCCGGTCAGCACGCGCACGTTGATCAGCCCGGTGATCAGCAGCCCGCCAACAATCGCATAACCGACACCGCTGAAGCGTTGCAGGATCCGGCCCATCGCTTCGCCTGGCTGGCGCAGGATCAACACCAGCAGCAACAAGCCGCCGAGCCATGCGGCGACGCAGGTCAGATGAATGATCTGGTTGAGGATCAGCAGTTGCCCGCTGAGGCCGTCGAGCATTGCGCCGTGACCGACCGGCGCCAGGGTCGCCAGGAGCAGCGCGCTCAAGCCCAGGCGCAACGTCAGGCTTGATCGCCAGGGCGTGAACAGCAATGCCAGCAACAGCGCATTGATCAGCAGATGCCAACGCCAGACCTGGCCGAAAAACGTGTTGCCGAGCACCACGCCAATGGTCGTCGGGTCGAACGCGGCCGCCGCCGAACCGGCCATGCTCGCGGTGATCAACAGTGCCCAGGTCACACCGCTGAGCAGCGCAATCGCCGTCAGCCAGCGCGCCATTCGCGCTTGTTGCCGATCCAGTGTCGGCACCGGCGTCTTGAGTAGCAGCGGCCGGAACAGCCAGGCGCCGAACAGCATCAACACCGCGCTGAAATGCACAAAGCGGCACAGCACCAGCGCTTCACTCATGAATTACTGGCCAACCTTGAACTGGTAGGCGCCTTCGCTCTTGTGTGTGTCGACCGACACCGCGTGCCATTCGACTTTGTATTGACCGGCGGCGAGTGGTGCGGCGGGGGTGACGATCAGGGTTTTCTTGTCGCCTTCGGTGGTCAGCGGTTTGATTGCGACCGGGGCGCCATCGTGGGTCAGGCTAACTTTGGTGAAACTGGCTTCGACGCCTTCAGAAAAGGTCAGGCGCAGATCGGCCGGCGTGGCGACGGTGCTGTCGGCGGCCGGGGTCTGGCTTTTCAAGTGGGCGTGGGCGAAAACCGAAGATGCGGCGAACAGCGAAGCGAGCAGGGCAGTGGTGGTCAGGACGTTCTTGAACAGCATCGCGGATACCTCTGAGGCAGGACAAAGATGCCAGTTTAGCCATGCGCCGACCTTCATACGAAGTTTTGTTTGCAACGGTCGCCCGCGCACCAGAGCGGGTGCTAGTCTTGGGCAACGCTGTTGTCAGGGAGCCCTCATGGGCAATCACAAGATCGAGATTCGTCGCAGTAACGTCGAGAAAATCCTGCTGGCGGCGGAAAAAGTCTTCGCCGAAAAAGGCTTCGGCGGCACCGCCATGGCCGACATCGCGGCTGAAGTGCAACTGCCGCGTTCCAACCTGCATTACTACTTTTCGACCAAGAGCGAGCTGTACAGCGCGGTGCTGTTCGACCTGCTGGAAGTGTGGAAGCAGGATGCGCTGTGCTTCGAGATGTTCGATGACCCACGGGTGGTGCTGAGCAGCTACATCCGCGCCAAGATGAACCACTCGCGCAGCCGGCCTTATGGTTCGAAAGTCTGGGCCAATGAAATCATCCACGGCGCGCCGACCCTCGGTGAAGCGCTGGATCTGAGCCTGTACGACTGGGCAAAAATGAAGGAGGCGAAGATCCGCCAGTGGGTCGAGGACAAGCGGATTCTGCCGGTGGAGCCATCGAGCCTGCTGTACATGATCTGGGCCTCGACCCAGCATTACGCCGACTTCGATCATCAGGTGAATATTCTGAACGAGCATCAGCCGCTGTCGGACATGCAGTTCGAGCGGGCGGTGCAGACGGTGACCAGCGTGATCTTGCGCGGGATCGGGTTGGAGCCCTGATATGTGTTGAAGCGGCTGGCCTCTTCGCGAGCAAGCCCGCTCCCACAGTTTTGAAATGCATTCCAAATGTGGGAGCGGGCTTGCTCGCGAAGGCGTCAGTTCAGACGCTACCTGCCCTAAGCTGAGACATGGTAAGGATTGCGCGGATCATGATTCCAGTCCAGAAACGGCTTGCCGGTTTCCATCGGCACCATCTCGATACAGTCCGCCACCGGACAAGTGATCTGGCACAAGTTACACCCCACACACTCCTCATCGATCACTTCATATTTGTGCGTGCCGTCAGCCTGTTTCAGGCTGCTGATCGCCTGGTGTGAAGTGTCTTCGCAAGCAATGTGGCAACGCCCGCAACCGATGCACGCGTCCTGGTCGATCTTGGCGATGACCTGATAGTTGATGTCGAGGTACTTCCAGTCGGTAGTATTGCCCACTGCGCGCCCGGAAAATTCGGCGATGTTGGCGTAGCCTTGACTGTCCATCCAGCGCGACAGCCCGTCCTTCATCTCCTCGACAATCCGGAACCCGTGGAGCATCGCCGCCGTGCACACCTGCACCGCGCCGCTGCCCAACGCGATGAATTCCGCCGCGTCACGCCAACTGCCGATACCACCAATGCCACAGATCGGCAGGCCCTGGGTCTGCGGATCACGGGCGATCTCGGCGACCATGTTCAACGCGATCGGCTTCACCGCTGAGCCGCAATAACCGCCGTGGGTGCTTTTGCTGCCGACGGTGGGCAGGGCGACCATGTGTTCCAGGTCGACGCTGGTGATCGAGTTGATGGTGTTGATCAGCGACACCGCATCGGCGCCCCCGCGATGCGCAGCGCGGGCGGCGACACGGATGTCGGTGATGTTCGGTGTCAGCTTGACGATCACCGGCAACGAGCAATAGGTCTTGCACCAGCGCGTCACCTGCTCGACGTACTCCGGCACCTGACCGACTGCCGCGCCCATGCCGCGCTCGGGCATGCCGTGCGGGCAACCGAAATTCAGCTCGATGCCGTCGGCACCGGTGGCTTCCACCAGCGGCAGGATGTGTTTCCACGACTCCTCGACGCACGGCACCATCAGCGAGACGATCAGCGCACGATCCGGCCAGTCCTTCTTGACCTGGGTGATTTCGCGCAGGTTGATCTCCAGCGAGCGGTCGGTGATCAGTTCGATGTTGTTGATGCCCAGCACCTCGCGGTTGTTGCCGTAGTGCGCCGAGTAGCGCGACGAGACGTTGACCGCTGCCGGGTCCTCGCCGAGGGTTTTCCAGACCACGCCACCCCAGCCGGCCTCGAAGGCGCGGACCACGTTGTAGGCCTTGTCGGTCGGTGGCGCGGAGGCCAGCCAGAACGGATTGGGCGCTTTGATGCCGGCGAAGACTATCGAGAGATCGGCCATTTATGCAGCCTCCACGTTGAGCATCAGTTGCGCGTTGATCGCCTCGGCGGCGAGTTTGCCGTGCTGTACCGCTTGCACGGTGAGGTCCTGATCGAGGCTGGTGCAGTCGCCGCCGGCATACACGCCGGGAATGCTCGTGCGCAGGTTGTCATCGACCTGAATCCGCTCGCCCTGACGCTTGAGTTCACGGGCCAGCGGGTCAGCAAGGGCGCTGCTGTCAAAGGCCTGGCCGATGGCTTTGAAGATCGCGTCGGCGGCCAGTTCGAAGGTCTCGCCAGTGGTTTGCAGACGACCGTCGACCAGTTGCGTGCGGGCGAAACGCATGCCGCGGACCTTGCCTTGCGCGTCGAGCAGCACTTCCTCCGGTTGCGCCCAGGTCAGCAGGCGCACCTGATTGGCTTTGGCGATGTCTTGTTCGTGGCCGGTGGCGCCCATGTCCGCCGCGCCCCGGCGATACACCAGATTCACGTCACGCGCTCCGAGGCGGGCCATTTGCACGGCCATGTCGATCGCGGTGTTGCCGGCGCCGAGGACGATGCAGCGTTCGGCCAGTGGCAGTTGCGTCAGGTCATCGGCCTGGCGCAGTTCACGGATGTAGTCGGTGGCGGCGAGCAGGCCGGGGGCGTCTTCGTGCGGCAGGCCGAGCTGTTTGCTGGCGTTGAGGCCGAGGCCGAGGAACACCGCGTCGAACTGCTGATGCAGCTCGCTGAGGGTCAGATTCTCGCCGAGTTTCTGCCCGTGACGGATTTCGATGCCGCCGATCTGCAGAAGGAAATCCAGCTCCTTCTGCGCGTAGTCGTCGACCAGTTTGTATTTGGCGATCCCGTATTCATTGAGGCCGCCAGCCTTCTCCCGTGCTTCGAAAATCACCACGTCATGCCCGTGCATCGCGCTGCGGTGAGCGCAGGACAAACCCGCTGGCCCGGCGCCGACCACGGCGATGCGCTTGCCGGTGCTGGCCGCACGCTGGAACGGGTGCTCGGTGAAGTGTGCGTTGTCCACGGCGTAGCGTTGCAGCAGTCCGATCAGTACTGGCGCACATTCCTGGGCGTTGTTGCGCACACAGGCTTGCTGACAAAGAATTTCCGTCGGACAGACCCGCGCACAACTGCCGCCGAGGATGTTCGCCGAAAGGATTTTCTGCGCCGCACCGGGCACGTTGTCCTGATGGATATTGCGGATGAACGACGGAATATCGATCTCGCTCGGGCATGCGTTGACGCATGGCGCGTCGTAGCAATACAGGCAGCGCGACGCTTCCAGATGCGCCTGCCGGGCGTTGAGCGGTGGCGCCAGATCAGTGAAATGGCCGGCGAGGGCGGCCGCACTTTCGTGCGGGTGCGGGAGATGGTTCAGGGTCTCGATCACGGTTTTGTGCCTCACGGTTATTGAGGTTCTCTGCCTCTGATGGGCAGTGGTTTTTTGGTTGTCTGGACGGGCCCCTTCGCGAGCAAGCCCGCTCCCACATTTTGGAATGCGTACACCTGTAGGAGTGAGCCTGCTCGCGATGAGGCCGAAGGCCTCGCTTTAGCGCTTAACGGCAGTCGGGCGGTGTTGCTCAGCCCGCTTGCTCAGCAAGTCAAACACTGCCGGATACGCCGGTCGTTCGATATAGCGCCCGGCCCCGCGCTCGGCGCGCAGGTCGCCGTCGGCCCAGACCAATTTGCCCTGGCTGACGGTATGGCTCGGTACGCCGCGCACGGTCTTGCCTTCGAAGATGTTGAAATCCACCTGCTGATGGTGGGTCTTGGCGGAGATGGTGCGGGTGCCTTGCGGATCCCACAGCACCAGATCGGCATCGGCGCCGACGCGGATCGCGCCTTTGCGCGGGTAGAGGTTGAAGATTTTTGCGGTGTTGGTGGAAGTGAGGGCAACGAAATCCTGCATCGACAAACGTCCGCTGTTGACCCCTTCATCCCACAGCACCGCCATACGATCTTCGATGCCTGCCGTGCCGTTGGGAATCTTGCTGAAGTCATCGCGCCCGGCGGCTTTTTGCTCGGCGCAGAAGCAGCAGTGGTCGGTGGCGGTGGTGTGCAGATTGCCGCTTTGCAGGCCATGCCATAGCGCTTCCTGATGCCCGCGCGGGCGGAACGGCGGGCTCATCACGTAACCGGCGGCGGTCTGCCAGTCCGGGTGCTGGTAGACGCTGTCGTCGAGCAGCAAATGCCCGGCGAGCACTTCGCCGTACACCGGTTGACCCTTGCTGCGCGCGTAAGTGATTTCGTCCAGCGCTTCCTTGGTGGAAACGTGCACCAGGTACAGCGGCGTGCCGATGGTCTCGGCAATACGAATCGCCCGGCTCGCCGCTTCGCCTTCCACCTGCGAGGGCCGCGACAGCGGATGCGCCTCCGGCCCGGTGATGCCCTGGGCCATCAACTTGCGTTGCAGGTGATAGACCAGCTCGCCGTTTTCCGCGTGCACGGTCGGCACGGCGCCGAGTTCCAGGCAACGTTCGAAACTCGCCACCAGCGTATCGTCGGCGGCCATGATCGCGTTCTTGTAGGCCATGAAATGCTTGAAGCTGTTGATCCCGTGGTGGCTGACCAACTCGGCCATTTCCTCACGCACTTGCTCGCTCCACCAGGTGATCGCGACGTGGAAGCCATAGTCCGACGCGGATTTTTCCGCCCAGCCGCGCCACTGGTGAAACGCTTCCATCAGTGACTGCTGCGGATTGGGAATCACGAAATCGATGATCGAGGTAGTGCCGCCAGCCAGACCTGCAGCGGTGCCGCTGTAGAAATCTTCACTGGCCACGGTGCCCATGAAGGGCAGTTGCATGTGGGTGTGTGGATCGATGCCGCCGGGCATCAGGTATTGGCCGCTGCCGTCGAGCACTTCGGCACCGGCGGGAACATCCAGGTTCTGACCAATGGCTTTGATCACGCCGTCGGCGCAATAGACGTCGGCGCGATAACTTTCATCATGGGTAACAACGGTGGCGCCACGGATCAACAGAGACATTCCGAGTTCCTCGCAGGCATGACCGACTTGTGTCGGTTCTAAATGTTTTATTGATGTACAACGCTGATCGGCGTATTCCTGTCAGCGCTGTCAGGAATAGAAACTAGTCGCAGTTTTGCAATTGATCAAGATTATTTTTTATAAGCTTATGACTGTTTTAACTATATGAAAAATAACGATAAAAAACATAAATCACCAAAATGGTGAGGCTGTTCACCATTTTGACGCACTTGACAGGATGGAAATATGAGCAAGATTTCCTAAGTGAAATCAGCCGCTTGAAGTTGAGCTGCGGCTGAGCGCCCGTGATGAAAAAAAAGTGCAGTGCACCAGATTGAGTCCTGACATTTCGAACAACTTGGCAAGCGTTTGGCCTGAGCGTGCAGACAAGTTTTCGCGGACTCTTTCGGTGAATAATTAAAACCGAGCAATATCAGAAAGTTGCAATGTGTTTGAACCACGGCCCTACCGTCAAGCGGGGCACCCGGCACGTTTATTGATGCCGCCGCTGACATCATGGCCGGTACACGAAAGTTGTCAGTTCCTCCGGCCATCGTCCGGCTCGCACCCCGTGTGCAGCCGCCTGATGAGCAAAAAAATAATCAGAAGAACAGTGGAGCGGCCATGCAACAGATCAGATCGCAAGTGACCGAGCGCGACGGCTTGTTCGAACTCGAAGCCGGCAGCGACGTCCTCGACAGTCCCCGTTACAACCACGACATGGCACCGACCAAGGTGCGCGAACGAACCTGGAACAAATGGCACATCACCGCGCTGTGGGTCGGCATGTCGATCTGCGTGCCGACTTACACCCTCGGCGGCGTGCTGACGGCGTACTTCGGCCTGACCGTTGGTGAGGCGCTGCTGGCGATTCTTTTCGCCAACATCATCGTGTTGATTCCCCTGACGCTCAACGCCTTCCCCGGCACCAAGTACGGCATTCCGTTTCCGGTATTGCTGCGCTCTTCATTCGGTATTCTCGGTTCCAACGTGCCGTGCCTGATTCGTGCGCTGGTGGCGTGCGGCTGGTTCGGCATCCAGACCATGTTCGGCGGCCTGGCGATTCACCTGTTTCTCGGCTCGGTGTTCGAGGGCTGGAAATCCCTCGGCGGCACGGGGGAGGTGATCGGCTTCATGATCTTCTGGGCGCTGAACCTGTGGGTGGTGATCCGCGGCGCCGAGTCGATCAAGTGGCTGGAAACCCTGTCCGCGCCGCTGCTGGTCGCGGTCGGCATCGGTCTGCTGGTGTGGGCGATGCCCAATGTGTCGATGACCGAGTTGCTGGCGATTCCGCCCAAGCGTCCTGAAGGCGCCAGCGTGGTCAGTTACTTCGCCGCCGGGCTGACGGCGATGGTCGGTTTCTGGGCCACGCTGTCGCTGAACATTCCCGACTTCAGTCGCTACGCCAAGAGCCAGAAAGACCAGATCCTCGGGCAGATTTTCGGCCTGCCGCTGACCATGTTCCTGTTCGCTGCGCTGGGGGTGGTGATGACCGCCGCGTCGGTGAAACTGGTCGGCGTGACCGTGTCGGATCCGGTGAGCCTGATCGGCCATATCCAGAGCCCGGTGTGGGTGGCGGTGGCCATGGCGCTGATCATCGTCGCCACACTGTCGACCAACACCGCAGCGAACATCGTCTCGCCGACCAACGACTTCCAGAACATCGCGCCCAAGGTGATCAATCGCACCAAAGCGGTGTTGCTCACCGGCTTGGTCGGGCTGGCGTTGATGGCTCACGAGCTGCTGAAAAAACTCGGGCTGATTGTTTCCGATGTCAGCCTGGAAACCGTGTATTCCAACTGGCTGCTGGGCTATTCGAGCCTGCTCGGGCCGATCGCCGGGATCATGGTGGTGGACTATTTCCTGATCAAGAAACAGCAACTGGACTTGGCCGGGCTGTACCGCGACGACGTGTATCCGGCATGGAACTGGGCCGGGTTTGTCGCGTTTGGCGTGCCGGTGGTGCTCACCTTGCTGTCGCTGGGCAGCGATGCGTTCAGCTGGTTTTACAGCTATGGCTGGTTTACCGGTTCGGCGCTGGGTGGGGTGATTTATTACGGGTTGTGCGTGATGCGGGCGCAGCCTTCGGTCGTGAAATCGGCGGTGTAGCGGAGGGCGCTTTCGCGAGCAAGCCCGCTCCCACAGGGTGAACGCACTCCAAATGTGGGAGCGGGCTTGCTCGCGAAGACGGCCTCAAATACACACAAGAACTGCCTGAAGAAAATCATAAAAAACTGTCTGAGGAGATCAACATGAACGCAGCCGTAGACGTTCTGCAATCCACCCATCAGCACATCAACCGCGACCGGCTCTGGGCCTCGCTCATGGAGCTGGCCAAGCTCGGCGCCACGATCAAGGGCGGGGTCTGTCGCCTGGCCCTGACCGAACTCGACCGTCAGGCCCGCGACTTGTTCGTGCAGTGGTGCAAGGACGCCGGGTGCAGCGTCACGGTGGATGAGGTCGGCAACATCTTCGCCCGTCGCCCGGGACGCAATCCGAACCTGCCGCCGGTGATGACCGGCAGCCACATCGACACCCAGCCCACCGGCGGCAAGTTCGATGGCTGCTTCGGCGTGCTCGCCGGTGTTGAAGTGCTGCGCACCCTAAATGACCTCGGCGTGGAAACCGAAGCGCCGCTGGAAGTGGTGGTCTGGACCAACGAAGAAGGCTCGCGCTTCGCCCCGTGCATGATGGGCTCCGGGGTGTTCGCCGAGAAATTCACCCTTGAAGAAACTCTGGCCAAAGTCGACGCCGAGGGCATCACCGTGGGCGAAGCGCTCAACGCCATTGGTTACGCCGGATCACGCAAAGTCAGCGGGCATCAAGTCGGCGCCTACTTCGAAGCACACATCGAGCAAGGCCCGATCCTCGAAGACGAGCAGAAAACCATCGGCGTGGTGCTCGGCGCTCTCGGGCAGAAGTGGTTCGACCTGAAACTGCGCGGCGTTGAAGCCCACGCCGGGCCAACGCCGATGCACCTGCGCAAGGATGCCTTGGTCGGCGCCTCGGTAATCGTCGGTGCGGTCAACCGCGCGGCCCTCGGTCATCAACCCCACGCCTGCGGCACCGTCGGTTGCCTGCAAGCCTATCCCGGCTCGCGCAACGTCATCCCCGGCGAAGTGCGCATGACCCTCGACTTCCGCCATCTGCAGCCAGAACGTCTGGACTCGATGATCGCTGAGGTGAAGCAGGTCATCGACGCCACCTGCGAAGAACACGGCCTGACCTATGAACTGACCCCGACGGCCGACTTCCCGCCGCTGTATTTCGAGAAGGGTTGCGTCGAAGCCGTGCGCGGCGCGGCAAAAAGTCTGGGCCTGTCGCACATGGACATCGTCAGCGGTGCCGGGCATGACGCGATCTTCCTTGCCGAACTTGGCCCGGCCGGGATGATCTTCGTGCCGTGCGAGGGCGGGATCAGCCACAACGAAATCGAGAATGCCGCGCCGGACGACCTGGCGGCCGGGTGTGCGGTGTTGTTGCGGGCGATGCTGGCGGCTTCGGCGATGGTGGCAGCGGGGCAGCGCGCGGCCTGAAGATCCAAAGATCGCAGCCTGCGGCAGCTCCTACAAGTTGAACGCAATCCAACTGTAGGAGCTGCCGCAGGCTGCGATCTTTTCGTGTTCATCTGTAGGAACGAGCCGGCCGCTCCGCTGATCTTGTGTTGGTTTGATCAACCGGGCCGGTCATTTTTGCCGGCAGTGCCCTGACGTCTATCGGAGCCGTTGGGGTTGCCCAAATCCAGCAACCGTCGTTCGACCAGGACATTCTCCAGTGCCTGACGCTCGACCGGCGCCATTTGGTGTTCGCGCTTTTTCAGCTCCAGCAGAATCGGGCTGGACCAGGTGCGATAAGTCTGTTCGATGTTGCGACGCGACGTCATCAGTCTCTCCTTGATCAAGAGCCCGGTATAGCTGGCAGGGGCTCAATCCGATGAGGAGTTAACGTTAGTCGACAATCCCTGAAGTCGCGAATCCTGCAGGGTTTTGTGGTGTTGTCGAACTGGCCGGCACGATCACGAACGCCCGCGGTCGTAATCTGCACACGCGCATTCCCTGTGGAGATCCAATGAGCCAGGAAGTCCTGACCACCGAAACCAATCGTCGCCAGTTGCAGCAGATCATCGCCGGGCTGTCCGACGGGGTGATTCTGCTCGAGCTCGATCAGAGCATCCTCTGGGCCAATGAGGCGGCGCTGGCCATGCACGGTGTCAGCCGGATCGGGGAGCTGGGCATTAATGCCGATGAGTACGCCAAGCGTTTCACTCTGCGTTATCGCAACAATCACCTGTTACCGCCCGAGAACTATCCGATCAGCCGCGTCGCGCGCTGTGAAGTGTTCAGCGACCTACTGATCGAGATGCATGCCGTGGATGACCCGGAACGGGTCTGGGTGCACAGTGTGCGCAGCATGGTGCTGACCGACCGCGAAGGGCAGCCGGAGTCACTGGTGCTGATCATGAGCGACGTCACTGATTGGGCCAACGCCGAGCAGCGCTTCGAAAAGACCTTCAATGCCAACCCGGCGCCGGCGGTCATCTGCCGCCTCAGCGATCTGCGCTATATCAAAGTCAATCCGGGGTTTCTGGAGATGACCGGTTACACCCGCGACCAGGTGATCGGCACCTCGGCTTATGAAATCGATATTTTCGAGCAGGCCGAGCAAAGGGATCTGGCGATCCAGCGCTTGCGCGACGTGGTGACGATTCCGCAGATGCAGGCTCAATTGCGTCTGCCCGACGGCGGCAGCAAGCAAGTGATCGTCGCCGGGCAGCCGCTGCTGCTCAACGATGAGGATTGCATGCTGTTTTCCTTTGTCGACATGGAGCTGCGGCACAAGGCCGAAGTCGCGCTGCGTCAGAGTGAAGAGCGCTTTGCCAAGGCGTTCCGCCTGACTCCGGTGCCGATTTTGATCTGCACCGCCGACGAGCAGCAGGTGATCGATGTCAATCAGGCGTTTCTCGACACCCTGGCTTACGCCAACGACGATGTCGTGGGCAAAACCGTGACGCAGCTGAATTTCATTGACGACGATGGCGCCCGGGCCCGACTGCTGACCGCACTGGCGAAAAGCGGACGAGTGGACCGGGTCGATGTGCGGGTGCGCAAGAAGGACGCGGATCTGCTGGAGTGCGCGGTATCGGCCGACACCGTGAATATCCAGGACACGCCGTGCTATTTGCTGGTGCTGATGGACATCACCGAGCGCAAGCGCACCGAGCTGGAGCTGGTGGCGGCGATTGAAGAGGTGATGAAAGACGCTTCGTGGTTCAGCCGGACGCTGATCGAAAAACTGGCCAATGTGAAGAAGGTCAACTCGCCGCAACTACCGAGCGTGTCGTTTACTGATCTGACGGCGCGGGAGCGCGACGTATTGGGGCTGATCTGCGAAGGGCTGGCCGACAAGGAGATCGCCGCCCGCCTGAAACTCGCGCCGAACACCGTACGCAATCATGTGGCGACCGTGTATTCCAAGCTTGATGTGCACAGTCGCAGCGAGGCGATTGTCTGGGCGCGGGAGCGTGGTCTGTTTTCCGGTGAATGGAACGGGAAGGGGCAACGGTAGGTGCAAATGCACTAGTTGATACGGTGCAAATGGAGGTTTTGGTGGGGTAGGGCAGTTCTTAGTCTGGTGGCGTGCGATACGAGCCTGTCGGCTCGGGATCGTCTCCCTTCGAAGCAGCTAAAGGAACAGCCTCCATGATGAATCTTGCGCAGTTGCGCGCCCGCCTGGAGCAGAGTTTTTCGCCGTTGGCGTGTGAGTGTCTGGTGGATGGTGATCATTCATTGACGGTGAAGTTGTATCACCCGGAGACCGGGCAGGTGGATCTGGTGATCAGTGGGTTGAAGCTCAGTTCGTTGCGTACGCCGGAGGCTGTGGCGGCGTTGATTGATGAGTTGCGGTATGAGTTGGAGAGCAACTCTTTGCGGGCTGCTCGGGATCCGGATATGGCTTAGGGTTTTAGGTTTTTTTGGGGGTGTATATCCGTTGCTGCGGGGGTTGCTGATTAGGGTTCCGCCCTTACGGCGGGTCACTTTTGACAAACGCCTCAAAAGTAACCAAAAAGGCTTTACCCTGACGTTCGGCCCTCGCTTAGGCTCGGGTTCCTTCGCTGCGGGATTCATCCGGGGGGCAGCGCCTACGGTTTGCTTCGCTGCACCTCCTCTCGCTGTGTTTGGCTGCGCCAAACGGTCGCTGCGCTCCCACCCCCGGATAAATCCCTCCACTCAGCCTGCCGACGGGCCCTGAGATCAAAAGCGGTACTCGAGCTAACGCTCATTGTGTTGAGTGGAACGGCTTCGCCGCATGCGGGGCACGCTCTCTGAATTGTAGGAGCCAGCCTGCTGGCGATGGCGGCCTGTGAGCCGACCCATTTCCAACTGAACACACCCATTCCAACTGTGGGAGCTGGCTTGCCAGCGATGGCGGCCTACGAGCCGACCGATTTCTAACTGAATGCACTCAGTCCAAATGTGGGAGCGGGCTTGCTCGCGAAGGCGGCCTGACAGCCGACCCATTTCCAACTGAACACACCCATCCCAACTGTGGGAGCTGGCTTGCCAGCGAAGGCGGCCTTCCAGTGAACAGATTTCTTGCTGAAGTACTCCTCCAATAAGGTCTGATCCCCACAAAATCGACAGCCAATTCCCTTATCCCCCTCCATTTCACTGGCGCTTACAGGGTGGTCGGCTATAAAGAATGAGTGATCAGGTCTTCTGTCATTCGCTGCAGTTGTGCGCGACGGCGGAAGTGGCTTTTCCATTCATCGCGGGTCGTCCTATGAATAATCCTGGGAAACGCGTGTATCTGGCGTTGTCACTGGCTTTTTCTGTCGCGCTGTCCAGCGGCTGCGCCAGTCCTCCGCCACCGCCTCCTGCTGCACCTCCACCACCGCCAGTACGTACCTGTCAGACGCTGGAAGACACTCAGGTGTCGGGCAATATGTACGTTGACGAGCAGGTCACCCGACATATCACCACCACCCGGTGTGTCACGCAGTAGTGCTGTGGGGAACATTGTCTGACAGCTAACCCGTGTGGGAGCGGGCTTGCTCGCGAATGCGGTGTGTCATTCAAGGCAATGCCGCCTGACACTCCGCATTCGCGAGCGAGCCCGTTCCCACCGGGTTAACCATTTGTCAAAGAAATCAGGACAAGAATCCGCCATCCACATTCAGCGAAACCCCGGTGGTGTAGCTCGACGCGTCGCTGGCCAGGTACAACACTGCGCCGGCCATTTCACTCGGATCGGCCACGCGCTTGAGCGGAATCTGCGTCAGCGCCTGCTTGAGGATCGCGTCATTCTTCACCAGCGCCGAGGCGAATTTGGTGTCGGTCAGGCCCGGCAGCAGGGCGTTGCAGCGGATGCCGAATTGCGCGCATTCCTTGGCGAAGACTTTGGTCATGTTGATCACGGCGGCCTTGGTCACCGAGTAGATGCCCTGGAAGATCCCCGGTGAAATACCGTTGATCGACGCGACGTTGATGATGCTGCCGCCGCCGTTCTCGCGCATCAGCTTGCCGGCTTCCACCGACATGAAGAAGTAGCCGCGAATGTTCACGTCGACGGTCTTCTGGAACGCGCCCAGATCGGTGTCCAGCACGTTGCAGAACTGCGGGTTGGTCGCAGCGTTGTTCACCAGAATGTCGAGGCGACCGAACTGTTCCTTGATCCCGGCGAAGACCTGGCTGATCTGTTCCATTTCACCAATGTGGCAAGCCACGGCGGTAGCTTTGCCGCCGGCGGCGATGATCGCGTCGGCCACGTGCTGGCAGCCTTCAAGCTTGCGGCTCGAAACGATCACGTGGGCGCCTTGCTGGGCCAGCAGTTTGGCGATGGCTTCGCCGATGCCACGGCTGGCTCCGGAGACGAATGCGATTTTGCCGTCGAGGTCGAACAACTGAGTCTTGGACATAGGGGTTCCTTGGTGTGGGCCGTCAGAGGCTCGATTTCGCAATGACCTGCAGGCTCATGTGCTCCAGCAGTTTGTTCATGTGAATGAACTGCGCGAAGCGTTTGTCCTGGGTCTGGCCGTGGTAGAAGCGGTAGTAGATCTGCTGCACGATGCCGGCCAGGCGGAACAGGCCGTAGGTGTAGTAGAAATCGAAATTGTCGATCCGGATACCCGAGCGTTCGGCGTAGTAATCGACGAACTCGCGGCGGGTCAGCATGCCTGGAGCGTGGCTCGGCTGGCGGCGCATCAGTTGCACGGGCGCTGGATCATCGGCCTGAATCCAATACGCGAGGGTATTGCCCAGGTCCATCAGCGGATCGCCGAGGGTGGTCAGTTCCCAGTCGAGCACGCCTATGATCTGCATCGGGTTGTCCGGGTCGAGGATCACGTTGTCGAAGCGGTAGTCGTTGTGAACGATGCTCGACGTCGGGTGGTCGGCCGGCATCTTCTCGTTGAGCCAGGCTTTGACCTTTTCCCAGTGCGGTGCGTCCGGGGTCAGGGCTTTTTCGTAGCGTTCGCTCCAGCCTTTGATCTGACGGGCGACGTAGCCTTGCGGTTTGCCCAGATCGCCGAGGCCGCAGGCGTTGTAGTCAACTTGATGCAGCTCGACGAAACGGTCGATGAAGCTCTTGCACAGCGCTTCGGTTTTCGCTGCATCGAGACCCAGTTCCGGCGGCAGATCGGAGCGCAGGATGATGCCTTTGACCCGTTCCATCACGTAGAACTCGGCACCGATCACCGATTCATCGGTGCAGTGCACGTAGGCTTTCGGGCAGTAGGGGAAACCGTCGCGCAGTTGATTGAGGATGCGGAATTCGCGGCCCATGTCGTGGGCGGATTTGGCTTTGTGGCCGAACGGCGGCCGGCGCAGCACGAATTCCTGCTGCGGGTATTCCAGAAGGTAAGTCAGGTTCGACGCACCGCCGGGAAACTGGCTGATCTGCGGCGTGCCGGTCAGCCCCGGAATGTGCTTCTTCAAGTATGGGTCGATCAGGCTGGCATCGAGTTCTTCGCCAGAGCGGATCCGGGTGGACTGGTCAGTAAGCGCCATGCTTATCCCTTCTGCTTATTTTGGTGGCCAGACATCATTGGCTAATCTAATGGCGCACTCGGACGGCCACAAGCGCGCAGCGGTCTTATAGGTTAGCGTGTTGCAGGATAATCAGCGTTTCGAATAGGTAAGGCAGCAGGGCGCTGCCGGCTCTTTTCAGTGCACGCGCTGGTTGTTGAGCCTTGGGGGCAGGGCGATCGGCGTCAGCACCGGTTGCCCGGAGAAAAACGCCACGAGGTTTTTGCCGACCAGCTCCACCGTGCCTTGGGTGGCTTCGGGTGACAGGCCGGCAACGTGTGGCGTGAGAATCACGTTGTTCAGGACTTTCAGCGCATCCGGCACCTGCGGTTCGTGATCGAACACATCCAGCGCAGCCCCGGCAATTCGCCGTTGCTCAAGAGCGCTGATCAGCTCGGCGGTGGCGATCACACTGGCCCGGGCGATATTGACGATGAAACCTTGTGGTCCCAGAGCATCGAGCACCGGGCGAGTCACCAGATGCTGGGTGCCGATTCCGCCCGGTGTGGCGACGATCAAAAAGTCCGAGGCGCGTGCCAGTTCGGTCGGCGTGGAACAGAACGCATAGGGCACATCACTGCGCAGCTGACGGTTGTGATAGCTGATGTCCATATCGAAACCGAGGTGGGCACGCTTGGCAATCGCCATGCCCACCGCGCCCAGGCCGAGAATCCCCAGGCGTTTATTGGCCAGCGACGGGCGCATGATCTTCGGCCATTCACCCCGGCGCACCGCGGCGTCGCAGCGTGGAATATCGCGCACCAGTGCCAGCAGCATCGCCATCGCATGATCGGCCACCGACGAGGCGTTGACCCCGGCGCCGTTGGTCACGGTGATCCCGCGGTCGCTGGCAGCCTGCAGGTCGACGTGTTCGTAACCGGCGCCGATCACGGTGATGATTTTCAACGCTGGCAGGGCGTCGATTTCCTCAGCGCTCAGGCCCAGCGGACCTCGGGTCAGCACCGCGTCGATCCGTGCGCCGTGGGTGGCGATGGCTTGCGTGCGTTCGGCAGGGGTTGGCGCGAGAATCAGGTGAAAACCCTGATGCTCGAGAATCGGCAGATAGTCATTGATGGTTTCAACCAGTACCAGAACGGTGGCGGGCATTGCGCGGCTCCTGTGATCAATGGCGGTTCGGTCGCGAAAGTCGTGTCAGGGTGCTGATTCCAGAGCGGTTTGGCAATGATGGCCGCATCCCCGCTTCAGCCAGTGTAGGAGCTGAAACGGGGAGCGCGCGGGCGCTTCGTCAGAAGCTCACGTCGGCGCTGTTGATCAGCCGTGCGAATGCCCCGCCGAGGGTGGCGTTGTGGTGCTCGATGATGGCTTGAGCGGGCAGTGCCGGCGTGTCCATGCAAGTGTGTGCGTCGGCCACCAGTAGCGGTTTGAAGCCCAGATCGGCAGCGGCGCGGCAGGTGGCGTCGACGCAGAACTGCGTCTTCATGCCAACCAGGTACAGGTTTTCGACGTGTCGGTTTTTAAGCTGCTGCGCCAGATCGGTGTCATGGAAGGCGTTGGGCCGGGACTTGTCGAACACATGGTCGGACTCGGCATCCAGTTCGAGTTTCGGAAGCAGTTGCCAGAAGGGGCTGCCGGCAGCAATCGGCGAGCCTGCCGGGCCGGTGTGGCGTACGGCGTAGATCGGCACGTGTTGCCGGCGTGCCTGATGGATCAGTTGCCGGATGTTGGCGAGCACACGTTGGCCGTCGTGGGGTTTTTCCGGTCCATGGAACAGACCGACCTGCATATCGATGATCAACAGTGCTGCGGACATGGTGTTTCTCCTTGAGGGCTGCAAGTGCCGCACGGACGGGAGAAACAACAAGGCCCCGTCCATTGCTGGCGGGGCCTTGGGTTCACTGCGCTGGATTCACCTCAGGCAGCAACACCACGACCCGCCGGTGGCGGTCGTGGTGGTACGGGTGAGGTGCAGCGGGCGAAGGTTCATGCCGCCGATCATGCTGGCGGCGGCGAAGGGCTGTCAACTGGCGTATTGAGCGAGGAGCATGGGCGAAGGCTCCGTGGGGCAGGGGACTCGTCTCACGCCAGAGCATGTCGGGAAAATTGAAAGCAGGGAGTGATGATCTCGCCGTTGCTTTTGTACGAGGCTACCTACTATTTGCGGGGAATTTGCCTACGAAATTGGCAGATGCTTCTGCTAGCGGAATGGTGATGAACGCGAAATCATGTGGGCACAAAGCAGCCCGGCCAGGGACTGTCAGCAGCCAAGGAAGGCGAATGCTCAAGAACAATCTTGAAAATCTGGAACTCGACAGGCTGGAGAATGAGTCAAGAAAGCTTGTGGCCGAAAGGAAAAAGCTATTGGCGGAGGAAAAAAAGCTTAATAGAGAGACAAATTTATATCCACTTGCAGTAATAGCTGGGGTGGTGACAGCAATCACCGCCGTAGCAGGCGTTTTCTTCAAGTTTTGATTGTTCGCGTTCCACAACTGTCGGACCCATGACCAAAAAAGGAAAATCCACATGAGTACCTATGACCGCAAAGCCAGAATGGAAGAACTGGAACGTGAGCACGAAGAGTGGGAGGAAAGAATGCGTATTAAAAACAAGGGCGATATGTACCCAATCTGGGGAATGCTAGCGTTCGGCCTGTTTTGCATGTCACTCGGATTCATGTTGGCTCGATCGATCTGATCAAGCCTTGTCGTTCGCATTGGCGCTGAAACTTGCCTGAAAACGACATCTGACGTACCTGGAGCCGACAGCCATTTTCCTGAAAACGACAACCCGCTGATCTGCTCCGCACAACCATTCCTCAGCTAAGTCTTTGCTTCTGCTCATTTATCGCGGAGAATCGCGCCCCTGTTTCGGCCGGAGCATGTCTGTCGGTTTTTTCCGACGCGTCCTGACCGAGTGGCAAGTGACCGGAATGCGGAGATCCGACCGGATGAATGATCAGGCCAATAGCGTCGACGCACGCTATGAAGCGGCAGCACCAGCTGAACTGTCGAGCTGGAATCGCCATGACACCACGTGGATGTTGGGACTGTTCGGGACGGCCATTGGCGCCGGCACCCTGTTTTTGCCGATCAACGCC
This sequence comes from Pseudomonas sp. JQ36, assembly GCF_053851495.1. Lineage (NCBI taxonomy): Bacteria > Pseudomonadati > Pseudomonadota > Gammaproteobacteria > Pseudomonadales > Pseudomonadaceae > Pseudomonas > Pseudomonas sp. JQ36. The sequence continues at coordinate 1,234,910 of NZ_CM132642.1, forward strand.
GGTCTGGGTGGCTTCTGGCCGCTGGTGATCCTCGCGTTGCTGGCCTTCCCGATGACATTCTTCGCTCACCGAGGCCTGACCCGCTTCGTGCTCTCCGGTCGCGAAGGCGCCGACATCACTGACGTGGTGGAGCAGCATTTCGGCATCAAGGCCGGTGCGCTGATCACCCTGCTGTACTTCTTCGCCATCTTCCCGATCCTGCTGATCTACAGCGTCGGCCTGACCAACACGGTCGCCAGCTTCCTCGAACACCAACTGCACATCACGCCGCCACCGCGCGCGCTGCTGTCGTTCGTGCTGATCCTCGGCCTGCTGGCCGTGGTGCGTTGCGGCGAAACGGCGATCGTCAAGGCGATGAGCCTGATGGTTTATCCGTTCATCGTCGCGCTGCTGTTCCTTGCGGTGTACCTGATTCCGCACTGGAACGGCGGCATTCTCACCACCGCCTCGCAAGTGCCGGCGCCATCGGCGCTGTTGCATACGTTGTGGCTGGCGATTCCGGTAATGGTGTTCTCCTTCAACCACTCGCCGATCATCTCGGCGTTCGCGGTGGATCAGAAGCGTCGTTACGGTGCCAATGCGGAGCAGCGCAGCTCGCAGATCCTCTGCCGCGCCCACCTGCTGATGGTGGTGATGGTGCTGTTCTTCGTCTTCAGTTGCGTGCTGACCCTGTCGCCAGAGCAACTGGCGGAAGCCAAGGCGCAGAACCTGTCGATCCTGTCGTACCTGGCCAACCACTTCAGCAACCCGGCCATCGCCTTTGCGGCGCCGTTGATTGCCTTCGTGGCGATTTCCAAGTCGTTCCTCGGCCACTACATCGGTGCCAGCGAAGGCCTCAAGGGCCTGATCGTCAAGAGCGGCAAGCGTCCGGGCGCCAAGGCGCTGGATCGCATCGTCGCGGCGTTCATGCTGGTGGTGTGCTGGATCGTTGCGACCCTGAACCCGAGCATTCTCGGGATGATCGAGGCCGTCGGCGGTCCGGTGATCGCGGCGATCCTGTTCCTGATGCCGATGTACGCTATTCGTAAAGTACCGGCGATGGCGCGCTATCGCGGTCAGGCGTCGAACGTATTCGTAACCTTGGTCGGTCTGGTGGCCATTTCGGCGGTGATTTATTCGCTGACGGCGTAAGCCAAAACGCCAAAGACTCGGTGACAGTGGCCGCTGTGCGTAATGCGCACAGCGGCTTTTTTTCGTCTGGAGACATTTGGATTGTCGAGCGCGCCCAACTGTTTTTCCAGCAAGGGCATAGGGCGACGGCTGATTCTGGCGCGGCTCAAGCATGATGCACTGGCGGTACAGCAGGCCCTCAAGCCCGCGCCTACAGGTCTCCAGGCATAAAAAAACGCCGCGCATCTCACGATGGGCGGCGTTTTCTAGTGCTTTGTAACGTTAGGCTTGAACGACCGGAATCTTGGCGTTCGCAGCCGCTTCACGGAACTCGGCGATCTGGTCGAAGGACAGGTAGCGGTAGACATCGGCTGCCATGCTGTCGATCTTGCCAGCGTATTCCATGTACTCCTCGACGGTCGGCAGGCGACCCAGGATCGAAGCCACGGACGCCAGCTCGGCCGAGGCCAGGTAGACGTTCGCGCCGTCGCCCAGACGGTTCGGGAAGTTACGGGTCGACGTCGACACCACGGTGCTGTTCGGCTCAACGCGTGCCTGGTTACCCATGCACAGCGAGCAGCCCGGCATTTCCATGCGTGCGCCAGCCTTGCCGTAGATGCCGTAGTAGCCTTCTTCGGTCAGTTGGTGAGCGTCCATCTTGGTCGGCGGCGACAGCCACAGACGGGTTGGCAGCTGACCCTTGACCTGATCCAGCAGCTTACCGGCAGCGCGGAAGTGACCGATGTTGGTCATGCACGAACCGATGAACACTTCGTCGATCTTCTCGCCAGCAACGCTGGACAGCAGACGGGCGTCGTCCGGATCGTTCGGCGCACACAGTACCGGCTCGTTGATGTCGGCCAGATCGATTTCGATGACTTCGGCGTATTCGGCGTCGGCATCGGCTTCCATCAGCTCAGGGTTGGCGATCCAGGCTTCCATCGCTTGAGCACGACGTTCCAGGGTACGTGCATCGCCGTAGCCTTCGCCGATCATCCAGCGCAGCAGGGTGATGTTGGACTGCAGGTACTCGGTGATCGACTCTTTCGACAGCTTGATGGTGCAACCGGCAGCCGAACGTTCGGCCGAGGCGTCGGACAGTTCGAACGCCTGCTCCAAGGTCAGGCCTTCCAGGCCTTCGATCTCCAGGATGCGGCCGGAGAAGGCGTTTTTCTTGCCTTTCTTCTCGACGGTCAGCAGACCGTTCTGGATGGCGAAGTAAGGAATGGCATGAACCAGGTCACGCAGGGTGATGCCAGGTTTCATTTTGCCTTTGAAGCGCACCAGGATCGATTCCGGCATGTCCAGCGGCATGACGCCGGTGGCAGCGGCGAATGCGACCAGACCGGAACCGGCCGGGAACGAGATGCCCATCGGGAAACGGGTGTGCGAGTCACCACCGGTACCCACGGTGTCCGGCAGCAGCATGCGGTTCAGCCACGAGTGGATGATCCCGTCGCCCGGACGCAGGGAAACGCCGCCGCGGGTCATGATGAAGTCAGGCAGGGTGTGGTGGGTGGTCACGTCGATCGGCTTCGGATACGCCGCGGTGTGGCAGAAGGACTGCATCACCAGGTCAGCGGAGAAGCCCAGGCACGCCAGGTCTTTCAGTTCGTCACGGGTCATCGGACCGGTGGTGTCCTGAGAACCTACGGTGGTCATCTTCGGTTCGCAGTAGGTGCCAGGACGAACGCCTTGGCCTTCTGCGAGACCGCACGCCTTGCCGACCATTTTCTGCGCCAGGGTGAAGCCCTTGGTGCTTTCAGCCGGTGCTTCCGGCTTCTTGAACAGATCGAATGCTGGCAGACCCAGTTCGGCGCGCGCCTTCTCGGTCAGGCCACGGCCGATGATCAGCGGAATACGACCGCCGGCACGGACTTCGTCCAGCAGCACAGGGGTCTTCATTTCGAAGGTGGTGATGACTTCGTCGGTACCGTGCTTGCAGACTTTGCCAGCGTGCGGGTACAGGTCGATCACGTCGCCCATGTTCATGTTCGATACGTCGAACTCGATTGGCAGGGCGCCGGCATCTTCCATGGTGTTGTAGAAGATCGGAGCGATTTTGCTGCCGAAGCAGAAACCGCCAGCGCGCTTGTTCGGCACGTAAGGGATGTCGTCGCCGAAGAACCACAGCACCGAGTTGGTCGCGGATTTACGCGAGGAACCGGTACCGACCACGTCACCGACGTAGGCGATCGGGAAGCCTTGACCGCGCATTTCTTCGATCTGCTTCATCGGGCCGGTCTTGCCTTGCTCGTCCGGAACGATGCCGTCACGGGCCATTTTCAGCATGGCCAGGGCGTGCAGCGGGATATCAGGACGCGACCAGGCGTCTGGCGCAGGGGACAGGTCGTCGGTGTTGGTTTCGCCGGTGACCTTGAATACGCGCAGGCTGATCTTGTCGGCCAGGACAGGACGCTTCTTGAACCACTCGCCGTCAGCCCAGGATTGCAGCACGGCTTTGGCGTGAACGTTGCCGTTCTTGGCTTTTTCAGCCACGTCGTGGAAGGCATCGAACATCAGCAGGGTGTGCTTGAGTTCTTCGGCAGCCACTGGCGCCAGTTCGGCGTTGTCCAGCAGTTCAACCAGGGTCACGATGTTGTAGCCGCCCTGCATGGTGCCGAGCAGTTCTACAGCGCGCTTCTTGTCCAGCAGAGGGGAGGAGACTTCGCCTTTGGCCAGGGCCGACAGGAAACCGGCTTTGACGTAAGCGGCTTCGTCCACTCCTGGTGGTACGCGATTGGTGATCAGGTCAACGAGGAAAGCTTCTTCGCCAGCCGGAGGATTCTTCAGCAGCTCGACCAGGCCTGCAGTTTGTTCGGCGTTAAGCGGCTGGGGAACGATACCCAGGGCTGCACGCTCTTCGATATGTTTGCGGTAGGCTTCAAGCACAGTTATTACCCTCATCAGTGGTCCCAAATGGGTGTCCGGGACGCTCATCCCGAAATTGCCGTACTCATGCACCGCACGACGTTGTGAGTCGTTTGGCCAGAATTACCGGCAATTCCTTACAGAAGCTGCTTTCAAAGTTTTACGCCTGCAGAACGGGGAGCTGATGAGGGTTGGCGTTGGGCTTTTCCCCGCTGGAAAAACCCTTCGCCAACACCGCTCTGAAGGAACGACTGTGCTCGTGACGCTTTGAAAACAGCTTCTAACGGACATTGGCGCCTTAAAAGGCTGGCTGATTCTACGGCAAAAAAAATTTAAAGGTAAGTCGCGCTCTATTGGACTTTGGTGGCGTTGTGCACGGGCAGGGTAAACCGCGAGCCAGCGCTTGCCCCTGACGTTTGAGGGGTGATCAATGCCCGACAAAGGGCTAACATGCCGGCCTGTTCCGCGTTTCAGTGTTTTGCCAATTTATGCCCAATCAGACCATCAAGACCCCCTGCGTCGGCCTCTGCTCCACTGTTTACGGAGATCTGGTGTGCCGTGGCTGCAAGCGTTTCCACCACGAAGTGATCCACTGGAATGGTTACGGCGAGGAGGAAAAGCGTGCGGTGTGGTTGCGTCTGGAACAATTGCTGTCACAAGTGATGGCGAGCAAGGTCGAGATCTTCGATCCGGCGCGCCTGCGCCAACAGCTGGAACAGCGCAAGATCCGCTTCGTGCCGCATCAGTCGGAATATTGCTGGGCCTATCAGCTGATTGCGCGCGGGGCGCGGGTGATCATTAATCTGGAAGCCTACGGGATGGTGTTGCTGCCGGAGTTCCGCGACTGGAACCTCCCGGAGTTGCGCGATGCCATTGATCGGGAATTCTTCCTGCTGTCGGAAGCGCATTATCAGCGCTATATCGCCCCGGGCTTCCTCAAGGACGCCTTTGGCGCCTGAAGATCAAAAGCTTCGCGAGCAAGCCCGCTCCCACAGGAGATTGCATTCCAAATGTGGGAGCGGGCTTGCTCGCGAAGACTGACTTTCAAACGCCTCAGTCCCTAATGCTTCACCGCCAACTCCACCAGATGATCTTCAATCTCCTCCGGCTTGAGCACCAGCACGTCGCTTTCCAGGGCATCCAGCACCACTTCGGCGGTATTGCCGATCAGTGCGCCTGACAACCCGGTGCGCGCCACAGTGCCGATCACCGTCACCGCCGCCTGCAGCTTGTGCGCCATGAATGGGATCAGCACGTCGGCCGGGCCTTCCTCGATGTGCAGATGCGCGTCATCGACATCGAATTCCGCCTGAAACGCCCGGCATTGCTCCCGATAACGTGCTTCGATGGTTTCGCTGAGCTGTAAGGTCGGATCGGCTGCCGAGAGCATCGGCGACGGATGCGCGCTGATCACATGCAGATGCCCCTTGGCCAGGCTGGCGATGTCGTAGCCGTGATCGATGATTGTGGTGTGCAGATGCCGGTGTTCGCCATCGGCATTGCCCACGTCGACAGCCGCGAGAATCACCCGGTCTTTCCACGGCGTGGCGGTTTTCACCAGCAACACCGGAGTCGGGCAGTGCCGCAGCAGTTTCCAGTCCGCCGGGGTCAGCAAAGCCTTTTTCAGCGCACTGTCGGGATAGTGCTGTTTGATCACCAGCCCGCAGCCTTCGGCCTGCTGCACATCGATGATGGTTTCGTGCAGGCTTTCGTTCCACGCCTGTTCGGTGGTGACGCTGTAGCCATCTGCTAAAAGCGCAGCTTTGAGCACGCCAAGCATGCCGGCGTGGTCGTGCTTCTTGTCGCACACCAGCAGGTGCAGATGGGCCTGGGTCACGCCGGCGATCAACTTGGCGCGCTTGAGCGCCAGGCTTTCCGAATGTTCGGGTTCGATGACCACCAGAATGCTGCGAATGGCTTGCATGAGCGGAGTCTCCAGCAAAGAAAAGGCATGGCGTTGCACAACTATAGTTGCTGCTCATCGGGACGCGACTTGATGCATATCAACGCCTGCGACTGGTGGTCTGCGGGCAGGCCGGTATAATCGGCGCCCTTCGCGCCAATACCTTTACCGTGAGCCCCATGATCCTTCCCGAAATCCACGAATTCCTTGGCTGCCGCACGCCCGACGCCTGGGTCCAGGCGGCACTGGCCGATCAGGAAACCCTGCTGATCGACCACAAGAACTGCGAGTTCAAGGCCGCCAGCACCGCGCTGAGCCTGATTGCCAAGTACCATTCCCACGTCGACCTGATCAACATGATGTCGCGTCTGGCCCGGGAAGAGCTGGTGCACCACGAACAAGTCATGCGCATCATGAAACGCCGCAAGATCGAGCTGCGCCAGCTGCATGCCGGGCGCTACGCCTCGGGTCTGCGCAAAGTGGTGCGCAGCCATGAGCCAGTGAAACTGGTGGATACGCTGGTCGTAGGCGCGTTCATCGAAGCGCGCAGTTGCGAGCGTTTCGAAGCGCTGGTGCCGCATCTGGACGAAGAACTCGGCAAGTTCTATTTCGGCCTGCTGAAAAGCGAAGCGCGGCACTTCCAGGGTTATCTGAAACTCGCTTACCAGTACGGCGACGCGAAGGACATCACTCAGGTGATCGACAAGGTGCGTGCTGCCGAGCAGGAGCTGATCGAGTCGCCGGATGAAGAGTTCCGCTTCCACAGTGGTGTGCCTGTCGCGGCCTGAAGATCAAAAGATCGCAGCCTTCGGCAGCTCCTACATTTGGTATGCGTTTCCCTGTAGGAGCTGCCGCAGGCTGCGATCTTTGCTCTTGATTGTTAAAAACTCTTAAGAGTATGAAATATCACCGAAAACCGGCCCCTGTGGCCGGTTTTTGCTGCCCGAAACAACGCCTCGCCAACGAATCCCGCCATACTGTCGCCCACTTCACATATGGGTTGGCAGACGGTCGTTATGGATAACCTGGGTTTTGGCAAAGTCCTGCTGGTCGAAGACGATGAGCGTCTGGCCACGTTGATTGCGCACTTTCTCGAACAGCATGGCTACGAGATGCGCGCGGTGCATCGCGGTGATCTGGCAGTGGCCGCGTTTCTCGAGTTCCAGCCCAAAGTGGTGGTGCTCGATCTGATGTTGCCGGGGCAGAGCGGGCTGCACGTGTGTCGGGAAATTCGCAGCGTGTCGGACACGCCGATTGTCATCCTCACCGCCAAGGAAGACGACCTCGACCATATTCTCGGCCTGGAATCCGGCGCCGACGACTACGTGATCAAACCGATCAAACCGCCGGTATTGCTCGCTCGGCTGCGCGCCTTGCAGCGGCGGCAGATGCCGGAAGCCGGCGTGGTCAGTGCGCTGGAGTTCGGGCGCTTGAACATTGATCGCAGCTGTCGCGAAGTGCGTCTGGCCGGCGAGATCATCGAAATGACCACCATGGAGTTCGAGCTGCTGTGGCTGCTGGCCAGCGCCGCGGGCAAGACCCTGTCGCGCGATGACATCCTCAACCGCATGCGTGGTATCGCCTTCGACGGGCTCAATCGCAGCGTCGACGTGTACATCAGCAAGTTGCGCAACAAACTCAAGGACAATCCCCGCGAACCGGTGTGTATCAAGACCGTGTGGGGCAAGGGTTATCTGTTCAATCCGTTCGCGTGGGAGCTGTAGATGCTGCGGTTATTCCTCGGGCTGTTTCTGGTGATGACGGTGGGCCTGGTCCTGGCCCTGCAAACCGTCGAACACACCTTCAACGCGTTGCTCGACAACCAGATGCAGGCCTACAACCGTGAGGCGGTGCGCGGGCAAGCGTGGTCACTGGTCGAGCACATGCGCGATCAGCAAGGCGAGGCGCGCGAGCAGCAACTGGAGACGTTGCGCCCGCACTACGGTTTGTCGCTGAAACTGGTCGAGGCTGACCAACTGGGGCTCAGTCCTGAGGAAAAATCCGAATTGGCGCAGAACCTGTTGGTGATCCGCGACAACTACACCCAGTTCATCAGCAACATCGACGGTGGCTCGCAACTGCTCAGCATCAAGTTGCCGCCGGAGCCGAGCCTGATGCCGTTCTACATCGCAGTGGCTTACGCGATGCTCGCGGTGCTGATCGGCATTGTGCTGTTCTTCTGGGTGCGCCCGCACTGGCGCGATCTGGAAAAACTGCGCCTGGCCGCCGAGCGTTTTGGTGACAACGATTTGTCGGTGCGCATTCAACTGTCAAAACGCTCGAACATCCGCGATCTGGCGGAACACTTCAACCTGATGGCGGCGCGCATCGAGAGCCTGATCGCCAATCAGCGCGAACTGACCAATGCCGTGTCCCACGAGTTGCGCACGCCGATTGCGCGGCTGTCGTTCGAGCTCGATCAGCTCAAGCAACAGCCGGATGCCAGTCAGAACCGCGAACTGATCGCCGATATGTACGCCGACCTTGGCGAGCTGGAAGAAATGGTCTCCGAACTGCTGACCTACGCCAGCCTCGAACGCGGTGCGACGGTGATCAAGCGCGAAAACATTCAGGCCGCCAACTGGCTCGACAGCGTGGTCGGCAGCGTGGCGCTGGAGGCGGAAGCGGCGGGGGTGCAGTTGCTGATTGGTGACTGCCGGCTCGACACCGTGCGCATCGAGCCACGGTTCATGGCGCGGGCGGTGATCAATCTGCTGCGCAACGCCATTCGTTATGCCGAGCAGCGGGTTGAAGTGACACTGGTGCGTAGCGGCGATTATTACGAAGTGCGGGTCAACGACGACGGCCCGGGTGTGCCGGTGGAAGGCCGGGAGAAAATCTTCGAACCGTTCTCGCGGCTGGATGCCAGCCGGGATCGTCGCACCGGTGGCTTCGGCCTGGGGCTGGCGCTGGTGCGGCGGGTGTCGCAGTCCCATGGCGGACAGGTCGAGGTCGGGGAGTCGATTTGGGGCGGGGCGTCGTTTCGCATGACCTGGGCGCATCTGGACTGATTTGTGTAGACAGGTTGGGCCCTATCGCGAGCAGGCTCACTCCTACATTTGGAATACATTCCCTTGTAGGAGTGAGCCTGCTCGCGATAGGGCCATCAATCACAACACAACCCCCTGCTCATTTGACCAATCCCAACCGCTCATGCCACTGCGCAATCGACTCCTCGGGATACACCGCAAACTGCTTGTCCTTGGGCTTGGCATTCACCTCAACCCACGGCGCCTTCGACCCCAGCATCAAATGTGTATGCTCCGGCGGCACCGGCAGCGGCGTATCAATGGCCGAGGCGAACGGATGAATAAGCTCCGGCCATTCCGGGCTGAACAGCCACAATCCGCTGCCGCACTGTGAGCAGAAATGCCGCTCGGCGGTGCTGCGGTGGGCACGTTTGTCACCTTCTTCCTTCATCCTGGCGTGGTAGATGCTGATGTGTTTACGCCCCTGAACCTTGAGGCTGGCCGCATCGCCACCGAGGTTGATCGCATAACCGCCACCGCCCTGGGTCTTGCGGCAGATCGAGCAATAGCAGCGTTGATAAGGGTAGGGATGGGCGCTGGTCAGGCTGAAAGTGACGGCGCCGCAGTGGCAGGAGCCTTCGAGGTGCATGAGGGGCCTCCGGTTGGCTGAAGTGGTGCGGTTGAGCCTAGAAGATTTGTGGTGATCATGTTGACGACTTCGCGAGCAAGCCCGCTCCCACAGGGGGACGCATTTCAAAATGTGGGAGCGGGCTTGCTCGCGAAGAACGATAACGCGCTCTAGACCTTGGCAACGCGCCACAGGTACCAAGCTGCCACCGTCCGATACGGACTCCACGCCAGGCCAATCTCGATCATCTGCCTGCGCGTCGGCTGTACCTCCAGTCCCTTCAAGCGCCGATAGCCTTCGCGCACGCCAAAGTCATCCGCCGGCAGAATATCCATGCGCTCCAGGCTGTAAATCAGCAGCATCTCCACCGTCCAGCGGCCAACTCCACGCAGGCTGACCAAACGTTCGATCAACGCTTCATCGTCCATCGCCAGCGCGGTGGGATAATCCGGCACCACACCGTCCAGCGTTGCCTGGGCGATGCCCTGAATGGTCGCAATCTTGCCCGCCGAAAAACCGCAGCCGCGCAGTTGATCGAAGTCGGTCGCGAGAATCTGTTCCGGCCGGGGAAACGTCTGCCCCGGAAACAGCGCCACCAGACGCCCGACAATCGCGTCCCCGGCCTTGGCGTGCAGTTGCTGATAGGCAATCGCCCGCACCAGCGATTCGTAAGGATCGCGCGCCGGGTGCGGTTGATGCAGGCAGGGGCCGACGGCTGCAATGTGGTGCTGCCAGTCCTCGTCGAACTCGGCCAGAAACGCGCTGGCCGCCTGATAACGATCCGGCATGCTATTTCAGCAGCCCGTTGACTTCGCCGTAGGTCAGCGCCTTGAGATCATGGGTGTCGAGCTTGCCGCTGGCGAGAAAGCTTTTCACCAGCGAGCCCATCGCGCCGTAGAGGAACTCGGCGATGCCAGACCCAGCGCTCAGGCGCCGCACGCCCAGGGCTTGCAGCTCGGACGGCGAGGGCAGGCAAGCGAAGCCGAGCACGTTCACCGGCAGTGAAGTACCTTTGCAGATTGCCTCGATTTCATAAGCGGCGGTCACGCCAGCGGCAAACAAGCCATCGGCCCCGGCGGCCTGGTACAACGCTGAACGGCGCAGGGTTTCGGCGACTCGATCCTCGGCCGGTACCAGACCCTTGAGGTAGACGTCCGTGCGCGCGTTGATGAACAGCTTCACAGCGCGTTTGCGGGCGACTTCGCGTGCTACTTCGATCTTGCGCGCCAACAGCTCCGGGGCGCCGCTGCCGTCCTCGATATTGATCCCGACCGCACCGGCGGCGAGCACCGCATCGACCACTTCGGCCACACGGCCAAGGTCATCGGAATAACCCGCCTCGATGTCCACGCTCAGCGGCACCTGGATTACCCGCGCGATGGATTCCACGGTTGAAATCAGCCGTTCGAGGGGCAGGGTGTTGCCGTCTGGATAGCCATGCGCCCAAGCGACTGCCGCGCTGCTGGTGGCGACCGCTTGCCCACCCGCGTGCTCGACCAGCCGCGCGCCGGTGGCGTCGGCGACGTTGGTCAGGATCAGCAGACCTTCTTGGTGTAACTGGTGAAACCGAGTGTCGAGCGCGTTCATCGAAATCCCTTCTTGTGAGTGGTGCAAAGCGTCAGAAAGCCAATGGTTGCGTGAGCTGCACCGCAGCGTTTTCCAGCCTCAGCAGAAACGCCTTGCGCGGCTGTCCACCACCATAGCCGGTCAACGAACCATCCGCACCGATCACCCGATGGCACGGAACCACGATCGACAGCCGATTGTGCCCATTGGCCAAGCCTACCGCGCGACTGGCGCCGGGTTTGCCCAGGCGTGTGGCGATGGCGCCGTAGGTGCTGGTCTGGCCATAGGGAATTTGCAGCAGTTGCTCCCAGACTTGCCGGTCGAACGCGCTGCCGGGCAGGTGCAGCGGGACACTGAATGCACTGCGCGTCCCGGCAAAATATTCGTTGAGTTGCTCTTCGATCTGCCGCAAATGCGCGTTGTGCCCCGGTGCGACCACGTAGCCATGACGGGTCTGCAGCTCTTCGACTTCGCGGGTCAGCGCCGGGCGGTCGAGAAACTCCAGCAACACCAGCCCGCGACGTTCGGCCATGGCGATCATCGGCCCCAGCGGCGTGGTCAGGCGGGTGAACAGCAGCGGTTCACTGTTCGCCGCGCGGCCCGGGGTGATGTGGAAGGACTTCTGAAACGCATCGCGAAAACCGCTGAGTGATTCGTAGCCGGAATCGAACGCCGCATGGTCAATCGAGGTGCCTTGGCGGATGCCGCCCAGTGCCATGCCGAGTCGGCGGGTACGCAGCCACGCATGGAAGGTCATGCCGAAATGCTGCTTGAACCAGCGCCGCAGCTTCAGCGGTTCGATGCCTTCGGCCAGCAGTTGCGCATCGCTCCAGCGCGCTTCCGGGTCGGCATCGACGGCGGTCAGCAGGCGCTGCACCCAGTCGGGGGCGATGGCTGCAGCGTCCAGCGGTTTGCAGCGCAGGCAGGCGCGATAACCGGCGCTCAAGCACTCATCGGCGTGGGCGAAGAATTCGACGTTCTCCGGTTTCGGCTTGCGCGCCGTGCAGCTGGGGCGGCAGAAGATCCCGGTGGTTTTCACGGCCGTGAAGAACACGCCTTCGTAGGCGGTGTCGCGTTCGAGCATGGCGCGAACCATCTCGGCGTGGGGCGGCAGGAGTGCGGTTTGTATGTTCATGGGCAGAGCTTAAATCCAGGATTTCGATGGCTCCACCGAAAAATCGACAGTGAATTTTCAAATGCCCTGAACTACCGTGTAGGAGCTGCCGCAGGCTGCGATCTTTTGATCTTGTTTCTTAAAATCAAAAGCAAAAGATCGCAGCCTGCGGCAGCTCCTACAGTTGAGGGATTGAGTTCATGCCACCGTTCATCATTCAACACATCGATCACATCGTCCTGCGTGTTGCCGATCTGCAACGCAGTATCGATTTCTACCGCCAGGTGTTCGGCGCCGAGGTGGTCAGGCACAACGAACCATTGGGTCTGGTGCACCTGCGCGCCGGCACCTCGATGATCGACCTGGTCGACTTGCAAGGCGAGCTGGGCAAGAAGGGTGGCGGGGCGGCGGGTAACGAGCGGCGCAACGTCGATCACTTCTGCCTGCGCATCGAGCCGTTCGATGAATCTGCGCTGACAGAGCACTTGCAGGCGCACGGTCTGGCCGTGGAAAACGCCGCCCGACGCTTCGGCGCCGAGGGCTACGGCCTGTCGCTGTATTGCTTCGACCCGGACGGCAATCAGGTCGAACTCAAAGGCCCGTCCGAGGCCTAGGCATCACGCGCGTTTCGCCAGCAACAACACCGAAGCCGCCGCCGACAACAGCCCTGCGCAGCAACGGTTGAAGAACCGTTTGCCGCGCGGCTCGGCGAACCAGCGGCGCATGTGCAGGCCCATCCACGCGTAGGCGCCGATGGCAATCCATTCCAGCAGCAGAAACAGCGCGCCGAGCACGGCGAATTGCGCCGGCACCGGGCGGCTCGGATCAACGAATTGCGGCAGAAACGCGGTGAACAGGAGGATTGCTTTCGGATTGCCCGCCGCCACCAGAAACTCCTGCCGCGCCAGCCGCCAGAACCCCACCGACGCTCCGGCCATCTGCTGCTCGGCCTCGGGATTGGCCCGCCACAGTTGCCAGGCCAGGTACAGCAGATACGCCGCGCCGATGATCTTGATCGCATGGAACAGCCATTCCGAGGTCTGCAGCACCACCGACAATCCTGCGCCGGCGAGGGCGATCATTGCGGCGAACGCGATAATCCGTCCGATGCCGGCGGTGCAGGCCCGACGATAGCCGTAGCGGGTGGCATTACTGACCGACAGCAGGTTGTTCGGGCCGGGGGCCATGTTCAGGGCGAAACAGGCCGGGAGAAACAGCGAGAGCGTGGCGAGATCCATGGGCTTGGGCTCCGGAAACGATGGTGCTTTTTTATCACAGGCTGCGGGCGCCTTGACCCGTACAGTCACGCGGTGCTGTCGCGGTACAGCATTGGCAGCCCTTTAATCGAGTCGAACTTTTCTGATTCTTCAGAACTCTGAAAGGTCAGAAGGCGCTGGTTTCGTCAGAAAAATCTGTGCGCCAAGTCAGAAAAAGGCGTTTGCCGTGTAATATCCGTCCAAAGCTGCAAACACCCTGCCGGCCCCGAAGCGGCCCCACCAAGAGCGATCTACATGCAAGCAAAGGCCCGTGAAGTTTATGTGCCACCGGTGCTGCAAGATCTGCGAGCCGGCACTGCCGAACTGCACATCGCACTGGAAAAACGTCTTCCTTTTTTCTCCGATACCCTCGATTCCAACGCTTTTTTGCTGCTGATGCAGGCCTACTACGGCTTTTATCGGCCGATGGAAAGCGCATTGCTCGACAGTGGCGTGATCCCGGTCGATTTCGATCTTGCGCCGCGTCTCAAGGCGCCGACCCTGTTCAATGATCTGAGGGCCCAAGGCCTGTCGGTCGAGGCTATCGCCCGTTTGCCGCTGTGTCAGGCGCTGCCCGTGATCGACTCCAGCGCTGCCTGTCTGGGAGTGACGTACGTGCTGGAAGGGGCAACCCTCGGCGGGCAGATCCTGCGTCGCGAAATCGCCTCGCGGTTGAGCCTGAACGCCGCTAACGGTGCGGCCTTCCTCGATATTTATGGCTCCGCCACCGGCCGCCGCTGGCGCGATTTCATTGAATACCTGGGCAGTCGATCGCTGGATGCAAGCGAACGTGAAGCCGTGGTTGCGGCGGCCCGAACCACATTCAGTTGTTTCGAGCGCTGGCTCGAAAGCCGGGAGGTACTGGCATGAACCCGCAAGACCAAGAAGCCTTTGAAGAACTGCTGGCCAACTGTGCCGACGAGCCGATCCGCTTTCCCGGCGCGATCCAGCCTCATGGCCTGTTGCTGACCCTGAGCGAACCGGCGCTGGAAATCATTCAGATCAGCGCCAACGTCGAGACCCTGCTGGCACGCCCGGCGCAAGAACTGATCGGCCAGCCGCTGCACCAATTGCTGGGTGAGACGCATGCGGCGGCCGTGCGCGAGGCGTTGCAACAACCGGTATTTGCCGATGCCGGACCGCTGCACTTTCGCCTCAACGGCACCGCGTTCGAAGGGTTGCTGCACCGTCATCAAGGCGTGTTGATTCTGGAACTGGAAATCCACGTCGAAAATTTCCAGCCGCGTAACGTCGCCGGCAACCAGACCCATCTGGGGCGCATGCTTCAGCGCTTGCAAGCGGCAACTTCGCTGCAGGCGCTGTACGACATCAGCGTCAAGGAAATCCAGGCAATGACCGGTTACGACCGGGTGCTGATCTACCGCTTCGAGGAGGAGGGCCACGGTCAGGTGATCGCCGAGGCGTCCGATCCGTCGATGGAAGTGTTCAACGGCCTGTTTTTCCCAGCCTCGGACATCCCCGAGCAGGCGCGCGAGCTGTACCGCACCAACTGGCTGCGAATCATCCCGAATGCCGATTACCAGCCGGTGCCGCTGGTGCCCAAGCTGCGCCCGGACACTCAGACCCCGCTGGACCTGAGTTTCGCCACCCTGCGCAGCGTTTCGCCGATTCACTGCCAGTACATGAAGAACATGGGCGTGCTGTCGTCGATGAGCATTTCGCTGCTCAAGGGCGACAAACTCTGGGGCCTGATCAGCTGCGGCAACCGCCAGCCGTTGCATGTGCCGCACGAACTGCGCAGCGCGTGCCAGACCATCGGTCAGGTGCTGTCGCTGCAGATCAGTGCAATGGAGGCGCTGGAGATCAGCCGCCAGCGCGAAGAGAAAGTCGAGGCGCTAGCGCTGCTCAATCAGGCGATGATCGACTCCCCGCAAAATGTCTTCGATGGTCTGGCGCAACAACCTCAAGTGCTGATGGCGCTGGCCGGGGCCGGGGGCATTGCGATCATCGAAGACAAGCAATTGCATCGCTACGGCAACTGCCCGGAGCCGGAGGAGATTCGCGCCCTGCACAAGTGGTTGCAGGACACCGGTGAGCCGGTATTCGCCAGCCATCATCTGGCAAGCGTCTACCCGCCGGCCGCGCAATTTCAGCAAGTGGCCAGCGGTGTACTCGCCATGAGCCTGCCCAAACCGGTGGACAACGGCGTGCTCTGGTTCCGCCCCGAGGTCAAGGAAAACATCAGCTGGAGCGGTGACCCGCGCAAGCCGCTGGATCTGGAAAACTCCGACGCCGGCCTGCGTCTGCGTCCGCGCACTTCGTTCGAAATCTGGAAAGTCGAGATGGCCGGGATCTCCACCAAATGGAGTCACGGTGATCTGTTCGCGGCCAATGACCTGCGCCGTTCGGCACTGGAAAACGACCTCGCCCGTCAGGTGCGCCGTGAGCAGGAGGCAGTGCGCGCCCGTGATGAATTGGTAGCGGTGGTTTCCCACGACCTGCGCAACCCGATGACGGTGATTTCCATGCTCTGCGGCATGATGCAGAAGACCTTCAGTTCCGACGGCCCGCATACCTCGCGGCGCATCTCCACGGCGATCGACACCATGCAGCAGGCGGCCGGGCGGATGAACACGCTACTGGAAGATCTGCTCGACACCTCGAAGATCGACGCCGGGCGCTACACGATCGCCCCGCAGACCCTGGATGTCGGGCAGATGTTCGAGGAGACCCAGTCGCTGCTCGGGCCACTGGCGCTGGACAAGGACATCAGCATCTCGTTCCAGGCCGATCCCGACCTGAAAATCCATGCCGACCCGGAGCGCCTGTTTCAGGTGCTGTCAAACCTGATCGGCAACGCGATCAAGTTCACCCCGCGCAAAGGCTCGGTGGGTGTGTTGGCGAAGTCTGACGGCAAGGAAATCGTGTTCACCGTGCGCGATACCGGCGAAGGCATTCCCAAGGAAAACCTGGCGCGGGTGTTTGATCGCTACTGGACGGTGAAGGAGGGCAACCCGACCGGAACCGGACTGGGCTTGTACATCACGCAGGGGATTGTTGAAGCCCACGGCGGGCGGATCGAGGCCAGCAGCGAGCCGGGTGAGGGCACTGAGTTTCGGTTTACGGTGCCGGCGATGCTCTCCGGGGAATGAAGAAATCCGTGCCACGTTAAACGGGGCACGGATTTTGGGTGGTTAGCCCAGATCGCTCAACGACATGAACACGTGTTTCGGCATCGGTACAAATCGATTGTTGCGCAGTTGGCTGATCGCATACACCGCGCTGGCGGTACGACCATTGCCGTCGCCGAAGCCTTGAAAACCGGCGATGGCCGCCAGCAAGTGTTTGTCGACGTGCTCATGGGCGGCATCGAGCGTCTTCAGATGTTGTTCCAGCGAAGCATAACCGCTGATGCTGCCACCATATTTTGTTGGCTGTCCTACCTCGCGCACAGACTCCGCCAGTTGAGGCACCAATCGAGCGTGGATCTCTTTGACCACGGTCGCATCGGTGAGCGATTTATTGTTGTTCGTATACTCGCGCAGGATCGCGACAATGTGCTCCAGTTCGTTGTCGGAGGACGAACCCTTGACCATCCAGGCTCCGGCTCTCTGCGCATTGTCGGTGAAACCCTGCGGGTTGAACGCCGTTTCGGGCATCACGTCGCTGTAGGGTGGCTTGCCCAGATCCAGCTTCAAGACGCTTTGCTGATGATTCTTCAGATAGATGACTTTCCTGGATTCAAGCTCGGCCATTGATCCAAGTATTTCCGAATAGTCACCAGCTTTTGTAGTGAACTTTGTGCCGTTGAACCGGGGGCCTCTGCTTTTGGTGAAGCTGATCAGTACGTCGTTCGCCGCGGCATGACCTATTAACGATTCCAGTTGCTGGAATCCCTTTGAGGACTGAGTCGCTTCCCTCGTTGCAGCGTTGAACAGATGCTGCAGTTCTGTCGCATTGCCGCCCTTGGGTATGGAAACAACGTCCTGGCTCAGGCGTGTGACGAGCTGTTCGACTGTTTCGAGTGCATCATCCTTGAACAATGCCCGTGCATGCGCCAGCGTCGGCAACGTCATGCGAATCTCCGCTGCAACCCCGGTCTTGCTCAGGGCCTTGACCAGGTCGTACGAGCCGCTGCTGGTACTGCTCAGCGCTCGGAGTTGTCCGGCTCCGGCCCGGATGACGGTATGGCCGAAATGGCTGAGTTTCATCACGCCTTTACCGACCAGTCTGGCACCACCGTAAACCAGCTTCGGAACGCCATCGAGCGGATTGAACACCGACAGCGCTACGCTTGCGCCGACCTTGCTCAGGCTTAACAGTCTTGTACTGCTGCCCAGCGCCTTGCTGAACGGCCCCAGCGCTCCGGCAAAGACGAAGAGGATCGCGGTAAGGTCCATCACACAGCTGAATATGGCACCGCTACGAAGATCCGGATCACCGGAGGACAGGCCCCTGATGCACTGACGGAACGGGATGACGATGTCGAGAAAGGTTTCGGTGACGTTGTCCCAGTCATCATGTTTTTTCTCCAGGGCAGGTCTGTCGTAACTGATTGCATAAAACTGATCGTAATGGGTCGGGGGATTATGTTCGGCAATGATTTCGCCGATCTTGTTGAAACGCTCCGAGTTGAAACTGTGCATAGGGCTACGCGTGAAGGGGAGCGCGTCGTCAGGTTCATCGAATTCGGCAAAGCGTTCGAGAATGATGCCCGGCCTGTCTCGCAGCTCCTCGCCCAAGGGGGGCTGGCCTTCGAAGTAGGCGGTTTTTTCGATTCGCGTGGAAAGATACGTCAGCGACTTGAAGTCGCTGTCGCCGTTCGGTCCCTCGGTAAACCATCCATACTCATCAGTTGTATGGCCACGGATGTAAGCTTCAGCCAGTGCCGGATTATTTCGGCAAATGCCTTGCAGAGGGAATACTTCAAAGCAGTAAAAATGCAATCCATACTTGCAAAACAGCATGTTGCCGAAACGCGCTGTTAAACGTGGGTCAAAAGGTACGAAGTTACTATTTTTCGGGGAGTGTGAGGTAACTTCGCGAACGCTGAATATGGCCGCCTTGCCAAATTCAAGTGCCATCCGTTCTTCCAGTGACAATCGTGAAAGTGTCAGGCGCACAGTGGTATTGATGGCCGTTTTGTATTGTTTGAAGTGTTCTTTTACTTTTGCCTTGTAAATGTCGTTGATTGGCTCGAGTGTCAGCAGATCCGGATACGCCTTGTAGATACTTGTTCCGGATTGCCTGTCATAGCCCTTTTTGAACAGCAAGTTGCGGGTCATATAAACATCAAGCACGGAATGATAGTTGCGTTTGTATCCGTATTCGACCGGCAACGCTATCTGCATCATCGGGTCGCAACCAACGTCGTACAGCTCGGCTTTCGCCAGCTTGCGCCGGCTGACCGGTGGGGTGGCGATCGTTGTCAGTGCGGTGTTGATCGCCTCGATGTGGGCGTTGTATTGGGTGGCTGCCTGCTTGAACAGCTCCTGGGTTGGCAGGTCATTGGCATTCTCCGGTTCCAGGCCATTCAGCATCGACCAGTCCATGATGCCTCGCAGGTTCGCCCAGTCATGCAGGGTCTGCTGTTGCGCACTGGTGGGCAAAATCGCGCCCAATTCAAGCAGCTTGTCATAGGACATCTGACTGGACAGGCCAGGCGCGATGCTCTCGGCCAGACTTACCGATTTGCGCAGAATTACCCAGCCTGGCGTGCCGATCTGTAGCGTCGTGGGTGTCCTGACCAGGAACTCGGGCGCAAGTCCGGCGAGGATCAGTTCCAGCGTCATGGGAGCTGCATATTCCTTGATACGTCGGCGTCCGAGTGCCTGTTCCAGTGCCAGGTTGACCTCATGGGAGGTAGCCTGCACGTAACCTGGGTTATAGATATTTTGCTCGATGAAATTCTGGTTCTTGTCATCGCGACCCAACGACAAATCCAGCATGACCGCTGCGACCAGCAGGCGACTGCGCTGCGCTGTGCTCAGCACAGTCGCATTGGCCATGGACGGTCCATTCAACGCTTCAAGGCAGGACTGGACGAAAGCTCTGGCTTCTTCGGTCTCGATCAGCAATTCCCAGGCGCGACGCGGGTATTCACGCAGGGCTGTCGGCGTCTCTTTCTTGAGCAGTGCACCCGCCAGATAATTGATCAGCGGTTCCGTGCGCGGCTCGCCCTTGTCCATCAGCTTATGGATGACCTGATAGATAGCCGATTGCTGATCTTCGTCGATGCACAGCTCTGTTGCGCCGGTTTCGTTCGATATCCCCCAGTAGTTGCCATGCGTGGGCGGCAGCGGCAACGTCAGTTCGAGCCAGGCAATCAGGTTTTGCAACTGGTCTGCGGTCTCGGGCAGGTTCAGTTGCTGGAACTGCAGCCAGTTGAGCAAGGGCAGACGGTCGCTTGAAGACACGATGCCACCTGTCATGACTGCACTGCTGGCCAGCAGTTGCAGGTCGGCTTTCAACGAATCAATCTCGTTGATCTGCTGGGTGATATCAATGCGCTCGATAAACGTCCCGACAGTTGTTTCGATTTCATGGACTTGAAAGATTTCCCCCTTTTTATTGACCAGTGTCCAGTTGTCATCATTGATTTCTAACGTATCGACGATTGCAACGAATTGTGGCTGACGTACCAGTTGGCGCAGGACGATGTGTGCCGAAAAATGCGCTTGATTGAATAGACTTCCCTCAAGAGTCGATATGCACAGTTGTTTGTTATTAACACGGTTGGTGGGGTAGGCATAGTTGTCGCTGGCCTTGGCCTTTTCCCACTTTTCGAGCATGGCTCTCATTGTCTGCGCAATAGCACGTCGCTCAAGTTGCTCACTTGATAGAGGTGCCGGGGTAAAAAGATTGGTTAAAGTCGTCATTGGGTGTCAGTCCATCCATGGCTATATAGGTGGGTCAATAAACGGGTATGGCGAAGTTTTGTTTTCGCATGGCGACTATATCGGCGCAGTCAGGGTTTGTTCTGCAGTATTGGTTTCAATGTATGTTTCCTGTCGGTCGATACGAGGGCAATTTTGTTCAATACAGGAGGCTATGCCTTAGTTAGCCTGAGTCTCTTTCTCCCCAATCTGCGGCAGGTGCGTTATGAGTCTGATTGTGTCGATGGCGGCGTTCGCGCTAGTGGCGTCCATAACCCCGGGCCCGGTGAACATCGTCGCGCTGAGTTCCGGTGCGCAGTTCGGCTTTCGGGCCAGTCAGCGGCACGTGGCGGGAGCGACGCTGGGGTTTGTGTTGTTGCTGGTGCTGATGGGCCTGGGCCTGCATGAAGTCCTGAAACTGTGGCCATTCCTGACCCGGGTGGTGCAATTGGCCGGGGTGGCGTTTCTGTTGTTCATGGCCTGGAAGCTGGCTGCCGATGACGGCCAGTTGCATGCCGGCGAGGCGGGGCGGGCGCCGTCGATGTTGTACGGCGCGGTGATGCAATGGCTCAACCCGAAAGCCTGGCTGGCCTGTGTGGCAGGGATGGGCGCGTTTGTCGCCGATGGCGAGGCGCGGTTGGTCTGGCAGTTCGCCGCGGTGTATCTGGTGATCTGTTATCTGTCGGTCGGTTGCTGGGTCTATGCCGGGACGTTTCTGCGTGGGTATCTGGGCAATCCGAAGGGGATGCGCCTGTTCAATCGGTTGATGGCCTTGTTGCTGGCGGCGAGCGCGGGTTATCTGCTGTTGCCGTGAGCCCGGCGCCAGGGTCAGCCGCGATACTGGCCGGGTGTTGCCGCCAGATGCTGTTTGAATGCGCGCTGAAAATGCGCCTGATCGGCAAACCCTGCTTCCAGTGCGACATCGGCAATCAACTGGCCGCTGCGCAGACGTTCGCGAGCAAACTGGATGCGCTGGTTGACCACAAACGCATGCGGCGTCATGCCGTAATGCTGCTTGAACGCTCGGATCAGATACGACGGTGACAACTGCGCCGCCGTGCAGATGTCCTCCAGGCTGAGCAGGTCAGTGCAGTGTTCGCGGATGAAGTCGGCGGCGCGTTCGAGCTTGAAATTCGGCTCGCGTAACGGTGGTTCAGCCGGGTTCAAGCGTAGTTGCAGATCGCTGAAAAACTCCACCGCTGCGCTGTGTTTGCGCAGTACGTCCTGCTGCTCGTCGACCAGTGTGACGTAAAGCCCTTGCAGGTCACGAAACAGTCGCGGGTCATCCAGATGAGTAGTGGAGAACCGCCGAAACTCCAGCTCCGCACTGAACCCCAGTTGATGCTGCAAATCCGTCAGCCACGGCGTCTCCACATACAACATCAGGTACGACCACGGCTGATCATCGATCGGATTGCAGGCATGCACGTCTCCTGGATTCATCAGCACCACCGTACCGTCGGCGACTTCGAACCGCGATTGCTCATGCACATAAATGCTGCGCCCCGCCGTGATCGCGCCGATCGAAAAATGCGCATGGGAATGGCGCGAGTAGCAGACCTCACGGCCATCGGCGATGGCCCGCGCTTCGATGAAGGGCAGGGCAGCGTCCCGCCAGAAGCGTGGGGCTTTTTCAGGATTTTTGGCGGCAGCGTGTTTCATCGTTATGGTTCCCGGCAGGCCAGAACCGGAGTGTATTAGCTCTGGCCGGCAAAGGCCCGCTCCAGTTCGGCGATGTCGAGTTTTTTCATCTTGAACATGGCCTGCATCGCCCGTTGCGACTTGCTGGTATCGGGGTCTTGCATCATGTGCATGAACGCCACCGGCACGATCTGCCACGACACCCCGAACTGGTCCTTGAGCCAGCCGCATTGCTGCGCCTCGACCGGCCCACCGGCCGACAGGTTGCCCCAGAAGTGGTCGACTTCTTCCTGATTCTGGCAATTGACCTGAAACGAAATGGCTTCACTGAATTTGAACATCGGTCCGCCATTGAGACCAGTGAAGGTCTGGCCGTCGAGTTCGAAACTGACGGTCATCACGGTGCCTTCCGGCTTGCCGTGAAACTCCTGACCGACCTTGCTGTAGTGGGTAAGGCCGGTAATTTTCGAATGGTCGAAGATCAAGCAATAGAACTTCGCCGCCGCTTCGGCCTGATCGTCGAACCACAGGCACGGCGTGAGTTTTTGAAAGCGTTGCATGGCAGTCATCCTCGGCAGGTTAGACACGCAGGATTATCAGCGTAGTCAGTCCTTGGTCGAAGGGCGGTGCCGTAGATCGACAAGTGCGTCGCTTGCTGACAAACCCTGTAGGAGTGAGCCTGCTCGCGATGGCGTAGGGTCAGGCAACGCCTATGCAAGCTGCGACGACGCCATCGCGAGCAGGCTCACTCCTACAAGGAGCGCCGTTCGGCGATCAGCAACAGTGACTGCGGCACCGGGCTTTGCGGGTGCTGCGGTTCCTGCAGGCTGACAATTTGAAAACCTGCCATGTCCAGCGCGTTGCACCAGCTCGACAGCGTGCGGAAATACCACGGCATCGGCTGCCACTGACCCTTGAACCCGGCAAAGGATTCTTCTCGCCAGCCGTCCTGATAATCGCCTGCGGCAACCGCCCACGGGTGCAGGGTCTGGATGATCATGGCACCGCCGGGAGCCAGCAACGCATGCATCGCGGCGAGCAATGGAATGATCTCCTGATGCAGCAGCGAGAAGTTGGCGCAGATCAAATCGTAATCACGACCGATGTCGACTTCGGCCTCGACCAGCGTCTGGTAACTGGCGACATGCACACTGGCTGAACCGGCCGTGCGTGCCGCCTCGATCAGTGTCGCATCGCCGTCGACGCCTGCCACATTGATACCGCGATCCGCCAGCGCCCGCAACAACCAGCCTTCGCCGCAGCCCAGATCCAGCACGCACTCCGGTTGGCGGCCCATGATCGCCAGCAGGATCGCCTGATCGGTGACCTGCTGACGGCTTTCGATGGCACCGCTGCGGATCACTTCGATCCAGGCATCAGCGTTGGCGTGCCAGCTCTGTAACAAGATGGATTCGGGGGAGGGCATGGCGCTGTCTCCGGCAAAGGCAGAATGTGGGCGTTGGCTTGTACGACTGCTATGGTCAAAGGCTGAACAGAGTCTGGCAGAGGATAGACACCATGAGCCCATTAACTGGCGGCTGCCTGTGCGGCGATGTGCGTTTCGAAGCATCAGGCGAACCTTACCGCGTCGGGATCTGCCACTGTCTCGACTGCCGCAAACACCACGGCGCGTTGTTTCATGCCTCGGCGATATTTCCCGAGAATGCGCTGACCGTCAGTGGCAAGACCGGCGAGTATCAAGGGCGGGTGTTCTGTCCGCGCTGTGGGTCGCCGGTACTGGCACGTTCGGGGGATGAAATTGAAGTCAATGTCGGCTCGCTGGACGCGCCGAACCAGTTCAAGCCGACTTATGAGCTGTGGACTGTGCGGCGTGAGTCATGGTTGCCGGCGCTGCCATTGGCCCACCACTACGAACGTGATCGCGAAGGCACGGGGCGCACCGAGGAATAGCAAAAAGTCCGGGCAATACCGAGTCCCCTGGTGGGAGCGGGCTTGCTCGCGAAGGCGGTGGGTCAGCCAACTCGATATCGACAGACCGATTGCCTTCGCGAGCAAGCCCGCTCCCACAGGATTTGTGTTGGATGGATAGAAGTGTGTACACCACCGACCATGGTGGGAGCGAGCTTGCTCGCGAATACGGTGGGTCAGCCAACCCGAGTCCGACAGACAGACTGCCTTCGCGAGCGAGCCCGCTCCCACAGGATTTGTGTTGGATAGATAGAAGTGTGTACACCACCGACTATGGTGGGAGCGAGCTTGCTCGCGAAAGCGGTGGTTCAGCCAACTCGATATCGACAGACCGATTGCCTTCGCGAGCAAGCCCGCTCCCACAGGATTTGTGTTGGATAGATAGAGGTGTGTACCCCACCGACCTTGGTGGGAGCGGGCTTGCTCGCGAAAGCGGTGGTTCAGTCAACCCGATGTCGACAGACCGATTGCCTTCGCGAGCAAGCCCGCTCCCACAGGATTTGTGTTGGATAGATAGAGGTGTGTACCCCACCGACCTTGGTGGGAGCGGGCTTGCTCGCGAAAGCGGTGGTTCAGCCAACTCGATGTCGACAGACCGATTGCCTTCGCGAGCAAGCCCGCTCCCACAGGATTTGTGTTGGATAGATAGAGGTGTGCACGCCACCGACTATGGTGGGAGCGGGCTTGCTCGCGAAAGCGGTGGTTCAGTCAACCTGATATCGACAGACCGATTGCCTTCGCGAGCAAGCCCGTTCCTACAGGGGAGTCAGCTGACTTCGGTTATCTCAACCGCGAATAAACGCCAGCAGATCCGCATTGATCGTCTCCGCCTCAGTCGTCGGCATCCCGTGCGGAAACCCCGGATACGACTTCAACGTGCCATTTGGCAGCAGTTTCGCCGACAAAGGCCCGGAGTTTGCGTACGGCACGATCTGATCATCCTCGCCGTGCATCACCAGCACCGGCACGGTGACCTTCTTCAGGTCTTCAGTGAAATCGGTCTGCGAGAACGCGACGATCCCGTCGTGATGCGCCTTGGCCCCGCCGATCATGCCCTGACGCCACCAGTTGCTGATGATCCCTTCCGAAGGCGTGGCCCCCGGGCGGTTGTAGCCGTAGAACGGGCCAGTGGGAATGTCGCGATAGAACTGCGCACGATTGGCCGCCAGTTGCGCCTGAAAATCATCGAACACCGATTTCGGCAAGCCACCCGGATTGCTCTCGGTCTTGACCATCAACGGAGGCACTGCGCTGATCAACACGCCTTTGGCGACGTTGTCCTGACCATGACGGGCGATGTAGTGAATGACCTCGCCGCCGCCGGTGGAGTGGCCGACATGCACCACGTTCTTCAACCCCAGGTGCTGAACCACCGCCAGCACATCGTCGGCGTAATGGTCCATGTCGTGGCCGTCCCAGACCTGGCTCGACCGTCCGTGCCCGCGACGGTCATGGGCAATCACCCGAAAGCCCTTGGCCAGAAAGAACAGCATCTGCGCATCCCAGTCGTCCGCGCTGAGCGGCCAGCCGTGGTGGAAGTGGATCACCGGGGCGTCCTTCGGCCCCCAGTCTTTGTAGAAAATATCGACGCCGTCTTTGGTGGTGACAAATCCCATGTTCGCGACTCCTGACCAAGGTGATGGGTTACCGCGCTCGTCGCAGAACGGTCGTGAGGGTTCGGATGAGCGCCTTTATCAGCCAGAGGATTAAAGTCGACATTTTGGCGTTGAGGCATGACCGGTGGTCGCCACGTCTGGCTTCACGCGCAAATTAGGCTTTGCTGAAAGGGATAAGCCGAGGCGCGCACAGGCTTTGCTGACCGTAGCGACGCCCCTTCAGAACACCGTGAGTCTGAGGAAAATCCCCGATGCTGACCTTGAATATCAATGGCAAGGATCAGGAACTCGATGTGCCGGCCGACATGCCGTTGCTCTGGGTCCTGCGAGATGTGGCGCACCTGACTGGTACCAAATTCGGCTGCGGCATGGCTCAGTGTGGCGCCTGTACCGTACACGTCGATGGCGCGCCGCTGCGTGCCTGTATCACGCCCGCCACCGCCGTGGCCCACGGCCAGAAAATCCTCACCATAGAAGGACTGTCCACCGACGGCTCGCACCCGGTGCAGCAGGCCTGGGCCGAACTCGACGTGGTGCAGTGTGGTTACTGCCAGTCCGGGCAGATCATGTCTGCCGCCGCGCTGCTGGCGAAAATCCCCAAACCCACCGACAGCGATATCGATCAGGCGCTCTCCGGCAATATTTGCCGCTGCGGTACCTATCCGCGGATCCGTGCGGCGGTCAAGCGCGCGTCCGAAATCGGCTGATGCATGTTTGGAGAAGGCTGATGAACAGTCCTGTATCGCGTCGCGGGTTTCTCAAGGGCAGTGCCGTGTTGGGTGGCGGTCTGGTGGTGGCATTTGCCGTCCCCGGTGCCCATCGTTTTGCCCTGGCAGCGGAGAATGAAGGCAAGGTCTTCGCGCCGAATGCGTTTTTGCGTATCGGCGCTGACAACAGCGTCACGGTGTTGCTCGGGCATTCTGAAATGGGCCAGGGCATCTGGACCGGTCTGACCATGCTGATCGCCGAAGAGCTGGACGCCGACTGGTCGAAGATCCGCGTCGAACACTCGCCGGCCTCGGCGGCCAATTACGGCATGCCGGCGTTTGGCGGGATGCAGATTACCGGCGGCTCGACCTCGACCTGGATGGAGTTCGACCGTTACCGGCTCGCCGGGGCCACGGCGCGGCAGATGCTGGTGGAAGCGGCGGCCAAGCGCTTTAACGTCGCTGCGTCGACGATTCGCACCGAGTCGGGTGTAGTGATCGCCGGCGATAAACGTGCGACGTACGGCGAACTGGCGGACGCCGCCGGGCAACTGCCAGTGCCGGATCCAAAGTCGATCACCTTCAAGGAGGCCAAGGACTGGAAAGTCATCGGCAAACCGACCAAGCGTCTCGACACCCCGGAGAAAATCACCGGCCGCGCCAGGTTCGGCATGGACGTGCAATTCGAGGGCTTGATGACCGCGATGGTCGCGCGCGCGCCGGTGTTCGGTGCCACGGTCAAATCCTTCGAGGGCGCCGAGGCGCTGGCGGTGCCGGGCGTGCACAAGGTCGTGCAAGTGCCGACCGGCGTGGCGGTGATTGCCGTGCATTATTGGGCGGCGAAACTCGGACGCGATGCGCTGAAGGTCGATTGGGATCTCGGGCCGCACGCTGACCTGAGCAGCCAGGGCCTGCTCGACAGTTTCCGCAAACTGGCGGCGACACCGGGCACTTCCGCCAGTCAGGCTGGGGATCCGCAGGGCAACTTCGACAAGTCGGCGAAGAAAATCGATGTCGAATACAGCGTGCCGTATCTGGCGCACGCACCGATGGAACCGCTGAACTGTACGGTAAAGATCAGCGCCGAAAAGTGTGAGATCTGGACCGGCACGCAATTCCAGACCCTCGACCAGATGGTCGCCGGCAAGATCACCGGGCTCAAACCGGAGCAGGTGGAGATTCATACCGAGTTTCTCGGTGGCGGATTCGGGCGGCGGGCCAATCCGACCTCGGACTTCGTCGCCGAAGCGGTGCAAGTGGCGAAAGCCGCCGGGCTGCCGGTGAAAACCGTGTGGTCGCGCGAGGATGACATTCGCGGCGGTTATTATCGCTCGATGTTCCTGCATCAGGCGCGCATCGGCCTCGACGGGCAGGGCATGCCGCTGAGCTGGCAGCATGTGCTGGTCGGCCAGTCGATCATGGCCGGCACCATGCTCGAACAGACCATGGTCAAGAACGGCATCGATTCGACTTCGGTCGAAGGCGTGGCCGACAGCCCGTATATCAAGGGCCTGGCCCATCAGCAGGTCGAGCTGCATTCGCCGCAGACCGGGATCAATGTACTGTGGCTGCGTTCGGTGGGGCACAGCCACACCGCGTTCGTCATGGAGTCGCTGATCGATGAGATGGCCACGGCTGCGGGCAAGGACCCGGTCGAATATCGACGCACCTTGCTCAAGGACCATGCGCGGCACCTCGGGGTGCTGAATCTGGCGGTGGAGAAGGCCAACTGGAAAGCGCCGTTGCCGGACGGACATGCGTTGGGTGTGGCGGTGCACGAGTCGTTCGGCAGTTATGTGGCGCAGGTGGCCGAGGTCTCTCAGGACAATCTGGCGATCCGCGTGCACCGCGTGGTGTGTGCGGTGGACTGTGGGATCGCGGTCAACCCGCAGAGCATCGCGGCGCAGATGGAATCGTGCATCACTTTTGGCCTGGGCATGGCGCTGCACAGCAAGCTGACGGTCAAGGATGGCGCGGTGGTGCAGTCCAATTATCACGATTACCAGGTGCTGCGGATCAACGAGATGCCGCTGGTCGAGGTGCATATCGTGCCCAGCAGCGACAAGCCCGGCGGCATCGGCGAGGCCGGGGTTCCGCCCACCGCGCCGGCGGTGGCCAACGCGGTGTATGCGCTGACCGGGCAACGCTTGCGTGAACTGCCGCTGCAACTGTCGGGGGTGTGAGATGAAACGACATCTGCTGTTGGGCACGATGATGTTGCTGGGGCTGGGCGGCTATGCCTCGGACCTGTTCGCCGATGATCAGGAAGCGCTCAAGGCATTCGGTACGGTGCAGAAGGTGTTCCAGAGCCCGCGCTGCCAGAACTGCCACATTCCCGGCGACTCGCCACTGCAATTCGATGCCGGCATTCCACACGCGATGAATGTGGTGCGCGGCATGGACGGCAAGGGCGCTGCCGGTTTGCCTTGCGCCACCTGCCATGGCGAGAGCAATCCGCCTGAAAGTTATGGCGCGCATGCACCTCCGGGAGCGCCGCACTGGAGCCTGCCGCCGGCGGCGCACAAGATGGCCTGGATCGGTCTGCCACCGGACAAGTTGTGCGCGATGATCAAGGACCGTTCGAGCAACGGCGACCGTGATTTCGCCGCACTGATCAAACATGTCAGCGACGACAAACTGGTGTTGTGGGGCTGGAATCCCGGGGCAGGGCGCGCACCGGTGCCGGTGCCGCATGACATTTTTGTGGCCCAGTTCAAGCTTTGGGCCGATGCCGGTGGGCCGTGCCCGATAGCCGGGAGTTGACGATGTGACCCTGCGCAAAATCAGGCTACTCTACGGCCACTGACTTCGATGGAGTGCGTGATGCTGGCCCCGAGTAAACCCGCCAATGAAGCTGTGCGAATCCAGGCGTTGCACGCACTGAACGTCCTGGATTCTGCGCCCGAAGAACGCTTCGACCGATTAACCCGTCTGGCCAAACGCCTGTTCAACGTGCCGATTGCGCTGGTCACGCTGGTGGACAAGGATCGGCAATGGTTCAAGTCGTGCGTCGGCCTCGACGTCAACGAAACCCCGCGTGATGTGTCGTTCTGTGGGCACGCGATTCTTCAGGACGAATTGCTGCTGGTGCCCGATGCCAAGCAGGACAAACGCTTTCATGACAATCCGCTGGTCACCGGTGAGCCGAAGATTCGTTTCTACGCGGGCTACCCGCTGACCGTGCCCAACGGCAACAAAATGGGCACGTTGTGCCTGATCGACACCAAGCCGCGCGAACTCGACGACGAGGAGCGTGCCCTGTTGCGCGATCTGGCCGGTATGGCCGAGCAGGAGTTGATGGCGGTGCAGATGGCGAATATGGACGAGCTGACGCTGCTGTCCAACCGCCGTGGCTTCAAGGCCCTCGCTCAACATGCGCTGGATGCCTGCAAGCACCGGGACAAACCGGCGACACTGCTGTTTTTCGACCTCAATGACTTCAAACACATCAATGATCACTACGGCCATGCTGAAGGCGACAGTGCGCTGAAGACCTTCGCCGATGTGCTGCGCATTGCCTTTCGCGAGAGCGACGTGATCGGGCGCCTGGGGGGCGATGAGTTCGTGGCGCTGCTGACCGGCTCCTGTCACGTCGAAACCACGGCGATCATGGCCAGGCTCAAAGAGATCCTCGACGAGCGCAACGCGACGTTGCAGCGCGGTTATGACATCCGCTTCAGCGTCGGCCAGATTGCCTACGATCCGCAACGCCACGACAGCGTCGATCGGCTGCTGGCGGATGCCGACGAGGCGATGTATGCGCACAAGCAGGCATTGAAGCGGCGCTGATTCGGGCCTCATCGCTGGCAAGCCAGCTCCCACAGATTTAGCGGCTGCCCACGAAATCCAGGCACATCGCAGAACCTTGTAGGAGTGAGCCTGCTCGCGAAAGCGTCCGGTCAGGCTATATCCATGTTGAATCTGCCGGCCTCTTCGTGAGCAAGCCCACTCCCACAGGTTTATCGGGTGCCCACAAAATTCAGGCATATCGTAAAAACATTGTGGGAGCGGGCTTGCTCGCGAAAGCGTCCGCTCAGGCTATATCCATGTCGAATGTGCCGGCCTCTTCGTGAGCAAGCCCACTCCCACAGGTTTGTCGGCTGCCCACAAAATTCAGGCATATCGTAAAAACATTGTGGGAGCGGGCTTGCTCGCGAAAGCGTCCGCTCAGGCGATATCCATGTCGAATGTGCCGGCCTCTTCGTGAGCAAGCCCACTCCCACAGGTTTGTCGGCTGCCCACAAAGTTCAGGCGCATCGCAAAACAGTGTGGGAGCGAGCTTGCTCGCGAAAACGTCCGGTCAGGCGATATCCATGTTGAATGTGCCGGCCTCTTCGTGAGCAAGCCCACTCCCACAGGTTTATCCGCTGCCCACAAAATCCAGATACACCGCAGAACCCTGTGGGAGCGGGCTTGCTCGCGAAAGCGTCCGGTCAGGCGATATCCATGTCGAATGTGCCGGCCTCTTCGTGAGCAAGCCCACTCCCACAGGTTTATCCGCTGCCCACAAAGTTCAGGCGCATCGCAAAACAGTGTGGGGGCGAGCTTGCTCGCGAAAACGTCCGGTCAGGCGATATCCATGTTGAATGTGCCAGCCTCTTCGTGAGCAAGCCCACTCCCACAGGTTTATCCGCTGCCCACAAAATTCAGGCATATCGTAAAAACATTGTGGGAGCGGGCTTGCTCGCGAAAGCGTCCGGTCAGGCGATATCCATGTTGAATGTGCCGGCCTCTTCGTGAGCAAGCCCACTCCCACAGGTTTATCGGGTGCTCACAAAATTCAGGTGCAGCGCAGAACCTTGTAGGAGTGAGCCTGCTCGCGAAAGTGTCCGGTCAGGCGATATCCATGTTGAATGTGCCAGCCTCTTCGTGAGCAAGCCCACTCCCACAGGTTTGTCGGGTGCTCACAAAATTCAGGTGCAGCGCAGAACCCTGTGGGAGCGGGCTTGCTCGCGAAAGCGTCCGGTCATGCGATATCCATGTTGAATGTGCCGGCCTCTTCGTGAGCAAGCCCACTCCCACAGGTTTATCCGCTTCAGGCTCACTCCTACAGGGGATTTGGGGCGTTCAAGAAATTGCAGGCACAAAAAACCCGCCGATTGGCGGGTTTTTTATCGGCTATCGAAGATTACTCTTCGATGTTGCCCATGGCGGTGGTGTTGAAGCCGCCGTCCACGTACATGATTTCACCGCTGATGCCCGACGCCAGGTCGGAGCACAGGAAGGCGCCGGCGTTGCCGACTTCTTCGATGGTGACGTTGCGGCGCAGTGGGGTTTGCGCTTCGTTGGCGGCCAGCATCTTGCGGAAGTTCTTGATGCCCGAGGCTGCCAGGGTGCGGATCGGGCCAGCCGATACGCAGTTGACGCGGGTGCCGTCCGGGCCCAGGGAGCCGGCCAGGTAACGTACGCCAGCTTCCAGCGAAGCTTTGGCCATGCCCATCACGTTGTAGTTCGGCATGGTGCGCTCGGCGCCCAGGTACGACAGGGTCAGCAGGCTGCCGTTGCGGCCTTTCATCATTTCGCGGCCAGCCTTGGCCAGGGCCACGAAGCTGTAGGCGCTGATGTCGTGAGCGATGCGGAAACCTTCACGGGTGGTGGCTTCGGTGAAGTCGCCGTCCAGTTGGTCGCCCGGGGCGAAGCCGACGGAGTGCACGATGCAGTCCAGGCCGTCCCACTTCTTACTCAGCGCTTCGAAGACCTTGGCGATTTCTTCATCGCTGGCCACGTCGCACGGGAAGCACAGCTCAGGGCTCGACCCCCAGCCCTGTGCGAACTCTTCAACGCGACCTTTCAGTTTGTCGTTCTGATAAGTGAAGGCAAGCTCAGCGCCCTCGCGATGCATGGCGGCAGCGATGCCGGATGCGATGGACAGCTTGCTGGCGACACCGACGATCAGTACGCGCTTACCGGCGAGAAAACCCATGTGTTGCTCCTCTTTCAGGTTATTGCGCAGTGGCTGGTGCCAAAAAAGCGGCCTCCAGCAACTGCTGTGTATACGGATGTTTGGGGGCGGCAAAAATATCTTGCGCAGCTCCCTGTTCGACCACTTGGCCATGCTTGACCACCATCAGCTGGTGGCTCAGCGCTTTGACGACAGCCAGGTCATGGCTGATGAACAAATACGTCAGGTTGTACTTGGCTTGCAGTGAACGCAACAGCTCCACCACTTGCCGCTGCACCGTGCGGTCGAGCGCGGAAGTCGGCTCGTCCAGCAGGATCAGCGCCGGTTTCAGCACCAAAGCCCGGGCAATGGCGATACGTTGCCGTTGCCCACCGGAAAATTCGTGAGGGTAGCGGTGCCGGGTTTCCGGATCCAGACCTACCTCCTTCAATGCCGCAATAATCGCCGCTTCCTGCTCGGCCGCGGTGCCCATCTTGTGAATCCGCAGGCCTTCGCCAACGATGTCGCTGACGCACATCCGCGGGCTCAGGCTGCCGAACGGGTCCTGAAACACCACCTGCATCTCCCGACGCAACGGGCGAATCTCGTTCTGCGTCAGGCAGTCTAGCTGTTTGCCCTCAAAGCGAATGGCGCCTTTGCTGCCGATCAGCCGCAAAATCGCCAGACCCAGCGTGGATTTGCCGGAACCGCTTTCCCCCACGATCCCCAGGGTCTGACCCTGAGGCAGGCTGAAATTGATGCCGTCCACTGCCTTGACGTAATCCACCGTGCGCTTGAGCAGGCCTTTCTTGATCGGGAACCAGACTTTGAGGTTCTCGACTTCGAGCAACGGCGCCCCGATTTTATTGGTCGCCGGGCCCCCGCTGGGCTCCGCACCGAGCAATTCCCGAGTGTACGGATGCTGCGGCGAACGGAACAGCTCTGCGCACGATGCCTGTTCGACGATGCAACCGCGCTGCATGACACATACGCGATGCGCAATTCTTCGCACCAGGTTCAAATCGTGACTGATCAGTAGCAGCGACATGCCCAATCGAGCCTGAAGTTCCTTGAGCAAATCGAGGATTTTCAGCTGAACGGTCACGTCCAGTGCGGTAGTCGGTTCATCGGCGATCAGCAGTTCCGGCTCGTTGGCCAACGCCATGGCGATCATCACGCGCTGGCGCTGGCCGCCGGACAGCTCGTGGGGCAGGGCCTTGAGGCGCTTGTGCGGCTCGGGTATGCCAACCATCTCCAGCAGCTCCAGGGTGCGTCTGGTCGCGACTTTGCCGCTCAGCCCCTTGTGGATGCCGAGGATCTCGTTGATCTGTTTTTCAATCGAGTGCAGCGGGTTGAGCGAGGTCATCGGCTCCTGAAAGATCATCGCGATGCGGTTGCCACGGATGTGGCGGATGGTCTTTTCGCTCAGGTCCAGCAGATTCTGCCCGGCATAGTTGATACTGCCGGCCGGATGGCGGGCCAGCGGGTAGGGCAGCAGGCGCAGGATCGAGTGCGCGGTCACCGATTTGCCCGAGCCGGATTCGCCGACCAGCGCCAGGGTTTCGCCGCGTTTGATGTCGAAGCTCACACCTTCGACCACCCGGTGCCGCCGCTCGTTGAGGCCGAACTCGACGGCGAGGTCGCGCACTTCGATCAGATTGTCCTGATTCATTTCACTTCCTCGGGTCGAAGGCATCGCGAGCGGACTCGCCGATAAACACCAGCAAACTCAACATCAGCGCCAGCACGGCAAACGCGCTCATGCCCAGCCACGGTGCCTGCAGGTTGGATTTGCCCTGAGCGACCAGCTCACCCAGCGACGGGCTGCCTGCGGGCAGGCCGAAGCCGAGGAAATCCAGCGCAGTCAGGGTACCGATGGCGCCGGTGAGGATGAACGGCATGAAGGTCATGGTCGAGACCATCGCATTGGGCAGGATGTGGCGGAACATGATTGCGCCGTTCTGCATGCCCAGCGCCCGTGCGGCGCGCACGTATTCGAGGTTACGGCCACGCAGGAATTCGGCGCGCACCACGTCGACCAGGCTCATCCACGAGAACAGCAGCATGATCCCCAGCAGCCACCAGAAATTCGGCTGGACGAAACTGGCAAGAATGATCAGCAGGTACAGCACCGGCAAGCCCGACCAGATCTCCAGAAAACGCTGACCGGCCAGATCGACCCAGCCGCCATAGAAACCCTGCAGCGCGCCGGCAATCACGCCGATGATCGAACTCAACACGGTCAGGGTCAGGGCAAACAGCACCGAAATGCGGAAGCCGTAGATCACCCGTGCCAGCACATCGCGGCCCTGATCGTCGGTGCCCAGCAGGTTGTCCGCCGAAGGCGGGGCCGGGGCCGGGACTTTCAGGTCGTAGTTGATGCTCTGGTAGCTGTAGGGAATCGGCGCCCACAACACCCAAGCGTCCTTGGCCTTGAGCAGTTCGCGGATGTACGGGCTCTTGTAGTTGGCTTCCAGCGGGAATTCGCCGCCGAAGGTGGTTTCCGGGTAGCGCTTGATCGCTGGGAAATACCAGTTGTTGTCGTAATGCACCACCAACGGCTTGTCGTTGGCGATCAGCTCGGCACCGAGGCTCAGGCCGAACAGGATCAGAAACAGCCACAGCGACCACCAGCCACGCTTGTTGGCCTTGAACAGTTCGAACCGGCGGCGGTTGAGAGGGGACAGGTTCATCTCAATGCTCCCGGCTGGCGAAGTCGATGCGCGGATCGACCAGGGTGTAAGTGAGGTCGCCGATCAGTTTCACCACCAGACCGAGTAGGGTGAAGATGAACAGGGTGCCGAACACCACCGGGTAATCGCGGTTGATCGCCGCTTCGAAACTCATCAGGCCCAGACCGTCGAGGGAGAAAATCACTTCCACCAGCAACGAGCCCGTGAAGAAGATGCCGATGAACGCCGACGGGAACCCGGCAATCACCAGCAGCATGGCGTTGCGGAACACGTGGCCGTAGAGCACGCGGTTGCGCGTCAGGCCCTTGGCCTTGGCGGTGACCACGTACTGCTTGTTGATCTCGTCGAGGAAGCTGTTTTTGGTCAGCAGGGTCATGGTCGCGAAGTTGCCGATCACCAGCGCCGTCACCGGCAGCGCCAGGTGCCAGAAGTAGTCGAGGATCTTGCCGCCCAGGCTCAGCTCATCAAAGTTGTTCGAGGTCAGGCCACGCAGCGGGAACCAGTCCAGATAACTGCCGCCGGCAAACACCACGATCAGCAGAATCGCAAAGAGGAACGCCGGAATCGCGTAGCCGATGATGATCGCGGAGCTGGTCCAGACGTCGAAGTGGCTGCCGTGCCGTGTGGCCTTGGCGATCCCCAGCGGGATCGACACCAGGTACATGATCAGCGTGCTCCACAGCCCGAGCGAGATCGACACCGGCATCTTTTCCTTGATCAGGTCGATGACCTTGGCGTCGCGGAAGAAGCTGTCGCCGAAATCCAGCTGCGCGTAGTTCTTGACCATGATCCACAGGCGTTCCGGGGCCGACTTGTCGAACCCGTACATGTGCTCGATTTCCTTGATCAGCGCCGGGTCGAGGCCTTGCGCGCCACGATACGCCGAACCGGCCACCGAGACTTCGGCACCGCCACCGGCAATGCGGCTGGTGGCGCCTTCGAAGCCTTCGAGCTTGGCGATCATCTGTTCCACCGGGCCGCCGGGCGCGGCCTGGATGATCACGAAGTTGATCAGCAGGATGCCGAACAGGGTCGGGATGATCAGCAGCAGTCGCCGAAAGATATACGCCAGCATCTGATTACTCCGTGCCCACAGGGTCGGCTTGCAGTTTGGTTTCGACTTCTATGGCGGGTTTCGCGTCAGGCTTGACCCACCAGGTGTTAATCCCGATGTCGTATTTGGGCGAGACTTTCGGGTGACCGATGTGGTTCCAGTACGCCACGCGCCAGGTCTTGATATGCCAGTTGGGGACCACGTAGTAACCCCATTGCAGCACCCGATCCAGCGCCCGCGCATGGGCCACCAAGCTGCTGCGTGAATCGGCGTTGATCAGGTTCTCTACCAGTTGATCGACGATCGGATCCTTCAGGCCCATGGTGTTGCGGCTACTCGGTTTGTCGGCGGCGGCGCTCATCCAGAATTCGCGCTGCTCGTTACCCGGCGAGTTGGATTGCGGGAAGCTGCCGACCATCATGTCGAAGTCCCGCGAACGCACGCGGTTGATGTACTGCGAAACGTCGACGCGGCGGATCACCAGGTCGATGCCGAGGTCAGCCAGATTGCGTTTGAACGGCAGCAGCACGCGTTCGAATTCGGTCTGTGCCAGGAGGAACTCGATGACCACCGGTTTGCCGTTGGCGTCGACCATTTTGTCGTCGACGATCTTCCAGCCGGCTTCCTGCAACAGTTGATAGGCCTCGCGCTGCTGGGCGCGGATCATGCCGCTGGCGTCGGTCTTCGGGTTCTCAAAGGCTTCGCTGAACACCTGCGCCGGCAGTTTGCTGCGAAACGGTTCGAGGATCGCCCGTTGCTCGGCGTCGGGCAGGCCGGTGGCGGCCATTTCCGAGTTTTCGAAATAACTGCGGGTGCGGAAGTAGGCACCGTTGAACAGCTGTTTGTTGGTCCACTCGAAATCAAACAGCAGGCCGAGCGCCTGACGCACCCGCACATCCTGAAACACCGGGCGGCGCAGGTTGAAGACGAAGCCCTGCATGCCGGTCGGGTTGCTGTTGGCAATCTGTTCCTTGATCAGCCGGCCTTCGGTCACGGCCGGGATGTTGTAAGCGTTGGCCCAGTTCTTCGCGGTCATTTCCAGCCAGTAATCGAACTGCCCGGCCTTCAGCGCTTCGACGGCCACGGTGTTGTCGCGGTAGTAATCGGTGGTCATCACATCGAAGTTGTAGAACCCGCGATTGACCGGCAGATCCTTGCCCCAGTAATCCTTGACCCGCTCATAGCGCACCGAGCGCCCGGCTTTCACTTCGGCGACCTTATAAGGGCCGCTGCCCAGCGGAATTTCCAGATTGCCCTTGGTGAAATCGCGATTGGCCCACCAGTGTTTCGGCAGCACCGGGAGCTGACCGAGGATCAGCGGCAACTCGCGATTGTTGGTGTGCTTGAACTTGAACAGCACCTTGAGCGGGTCTTCGGCGATGACTTCGGCAACATCGCTGTAGTAACCGCGAAACAGCGGCGAGCCGTCCTTGGTCAGGGTCTGGAAGCTGAACACCACGTCTTCGGCGCGCACCGGATGACCGTCATGAAACCGCGCTTCCGGGCGCAGGTAGAAACGCACCCAGCTGTTGTCCGGGGCTTTCTCGATCTTTGCGGCGATCAGCCCGTACTCGGTGAACGGCTCGTCGAGGCTGTGCTTGGTCAGGGTGTCGTAGATCTGCCCGACGTCATCGGCCGGCACGCCTTTGCTGATGAACGGGTTGAGGCTGTCGAAGCCGCCAAACCCGGCCTGGCGGAAGATCCCGCCCTTCGGCGCGTCGGGGTTCACGTAATCGAACTGCTTGAAGTCCGCCGGGTATTTCGGCGGCTCGTTGTACAGGGTCACGGCATGTTGCGGGGCGGCAATCGCCAGCCCGGCGAACAGCAGACCGCTGGCCTGCACGAGCAGGGCGCGGATGGGCATCATTTATTGTTCTCCGAAGATTTCAGCCACCACGCGCTCAGGCCCAGGGTGTAGGGCGGTGTGGTGACGAAAGCCAACCGGTTGCGGTAGGCCAGTCGGTGATAATTGAGGTACCAGTTGGGAATGCTGTAGTGCTGCCAGAGCAGCACTCGGTCGAGCGCCTTGCCGGCGGCGACCTGTTCGTCGCGGGTTTGTGCGGCGAGCAATTGTTCGAGCAGGTGATCGACCACCGGGTTGGCGATGCCGGCGTAATTCTTGCTGCCCTTGACCCCGACCTGACTGGAATGAAAGTACTGCCATTGCTCCAGACCCGGGCTGAGGGTCTGGTTGAGGGTCATCAGGATCATGTCGAAATCGAACTGGTCCAGGCGCTGTTTGTACTGGGCGCGATCCACCGTGCGCAGGCGCGCGTCGATGCCGATGCTGTTGAGGTTCTCGATGTACGGCTGGAGGATCCGTTCAAGGTTCGGATTGACCAGCAGCAGTTCGAAACCCAGCGGCTGACCCTTGGCGTTTTGCAGGCGCTGGCCGTTGAGCTTCCAGCCGGCTTCGGCGAGCAGGGCCAGGGCCTTGCGCATGGTTTCCCGGGGGATGCCGCGGCCGTCGGTCTGCGGCAGGCTGAACGGCTCGGTAAACAGCTTCGCGGGTAACTGATCTTTATACGGCTTGAGCATCAGCCATTCATGCCCGACCGGCAGGCCGCTGGCGCTGAATTCGCTGTTGGGGTAGTAGCTGGTGGTGCGTTTGTAGGCATTGCTGAATAGCGCGCGGTTGGTCCACTCGAAGTCGAACATCAGGCCCAGCGCTTCGCGCACCTTGACGTCGCTGAAAGTCGCGCGCCGGGTGTTCATGAACAGACCCTGGCTCTGGGTCGGGATCTGGTGCGGGATCTGCGCCTTGATCACCTCGCCACGGCGCACCGCCGGGAAGTTGTAGCCGTTGGCCCAGTTCTTTGCCTGATGCTCGATGTAAATGTCGAATTCGCCGGCCTTGAAGGCTTCGAAGGCCACGTCGCTGTCGCGGTAGAACTCGACTTCCATGCGATCGAAGTTGTACTTGCCGCGATTGACCGGCAGATCCATGCCCCAGTAATCCTTGACCCGCTCGAAAATCAGCTGCCGCCCCGGCGTCACCGAGGTGATGCGGTAAGGGCCGCTGCCCAGCGGTGGCTCGAAGGTGGTGGCCTTGAAGTCGCGATCCTTCCAGTAATGCTGCGGCAGCACCGGCAATTCACCGAGGCGCAGAATCAGCAGCGGATTGCCCGAGCGCTTCATCACGAATCGGATGCGCTGCGGGTTGAGGATGTCGACCCGCGACACCTCCTGCAGGGCGGTGCGGTACAGCGGGTGGCCGTCCTTGAGCAGCAAGCGATAGGAGAACGCCACGTCGTAGGCGGTGATCTGGGTGCCGTCGTGGAAACGCGCTTCCGGGCGCAGATTGAACACCACCCAGCTGCGATCTTCGCTGTATTCCACCGATTGCGCGATCAGTCCATAACTCGACGCCGGTTCGTCACCGGATGGCGAATACTGGCCGGTGCCGACCATCAGCGGCTCGTTCAGCTCGTTGATGCCGTACTGCAGGAAATTCGGTGTCGTGACCGGGCTGGAGCCCTTGAAGGTGTACGGGTTGACCGTATCGAAGGTGCCGAACGCCATCACCCGCAACGTACCGCCCTTGGGCGCTTGCGGGTTGACCCAGTCGAAGTGGGTAAATCTGGCCGGGTACTTGAGCGTGCCGAACTGCGCATAACCGTGACTCTCGGTAATCGTCGCGCTTGCGGGTGAGCTCAAGGCCAGGCTGATCAGGAGCAGGAGGAGGGGACGCTTCAAGTCAGATCCGATCCAGGCGGCTTGGGCTTTGTGGGCCGTACAGTAACAGCTTGTCTGGACAGGAAAAAGATGCGGGTTAATGCGGGCTTAATCGCCTTCAATTGCGTTTGCTTTTGGTGGGAGCGGGCTTGCTCGCGAATGCGGTGTATCAGTCACCTTCATATGCGGCTAACAGACCGCATTCGCGAGCAAGCCCGCTCCCACAAAAGCAAAAAAGCCCCTGAATTTCAGGGGCTCTTCTGTCAGTGCGGCTGGTAAACCGTGAGCATCTGCCCAGGCTTGAGGGCCTTGCCGGCACCCGGGTTCCAGCGCTTGAGATGCTGCATCTCGACGTTGAAACGCTTGGCCACCACGTACAGCGTGTCGCCACGCTTGACCTTGTACTGGGTCTGCTGCTGGCTGTCGGTCTTGCCTTTGGTCTTGCTGTTGGCGGCAATCACCGTGTTGACCCGGCCACTGCTGCGCGCCGGGGCGCGTTTGGTGGTGTCTTGCATCACCAGGGTCTGGCCGACCTTGAGGTTCTTGCCGGTCAACTTGTTCCAGCGCTGCAGATCCTTGACTTCGACCTTATTGGCCTTGGCGATGGAGCCGAGATTGTCGCCGCGTTTGACCCGGTAAGCGCGCTTGAGCTTCGCCACTTCGCTCGGGTCGGCACCGTCGAACACCGGCTTCAGCGAACGCGGGCTGATCAGCTCTTCAGGCCGCATGGTCTGCAGGCTGGCGGTCAGCAGTTGCGCCTTGGACGTCGGCACCAGCAGATGCTGGGGGCCGTCGATGGTGGTGCGCTGCTTGAAGGCCGGGTTGAGCTGGAACAGCTCGTCTTCGTCGATGTTGGCCACCGCCGCAACCTTGGACAGGTCCATGCGCTGGTTGATTTCGACGACCTGGAAATACGGTTCGTTGGCGATCGGGTTGAGGTTCACCCCGTAGGCTTCCGGGGCCAGCACCACTTGCGACAAGGCCAGCAGTTTCGGCACATAAGCCTGTGTTTCCGCCGGCAACGACGACAGGTTCCAGTAGTCGGTCGGCAGGCCCAGCTTCTCGTTACGCTCGATGGCGCGGCTGACCGTGCCTTCACCGGCGTTGTAGGCCGCCAGGGCCAGCAGCCAGTCACCGTTGAACATGTCGTGCAGACGAGTCAGGTAGTCCATCGCGGCGGTGGTCGAGGCGGTAATATCGCGACGGCCATCATAGAAGCGGGTCTGGCGCAGGTTGTAGTAACGACCGGTGGACGGAATGAATTGCCACAGGCCCGAAGCGTCGGCCCGGGAATAGGCCATCGGGTTGTAGGCGCTCTCGATCACTGGCAGCAAGGCCAGCTCCAGCGGCATGTTGCGCTCTTCGAGACGCTCGACGATGTAATGAATGTAGAGACTGCCGCGTTCGCCGGCGTTCTCCAGGAAAGAGGGGTTACTGGCGAACCACAGGCGCTGCTGCTCGATGCGTGGGTTGACGCCCAGGCTGTCCTGTAGCTGGAAACCACCGCGCATGCGCTCCCAGATGTCCTGAGGCACTTGCGGGCTGGGCTTTTCAGTCAGCCAGATCGGCTTCTGCTTGGCTCGCGCAGCAATGTTCGGCGTATGGGTCGCTTCAGGCTGCGGATCATGGCTGGAGCAGCCCGCCAGCGTGGCGGACACCGCCACCGCGATGGCTTGAGCCAGGCGGGTCAATGCGTCTGAATTGACGGACTTACGTATGGATGACGACATTGGCTGGAAGTAAGTTCCGGGCAAAAATGTCGGGCGATTCTAGAAAGCGCACCCCCTGCGGTCAACCATTCAGAATTTTTGTACCAGGTGACAAGTCACTTAGAACGTATCTTTCCATGCCCGCAGAGCCGCAAAAACCTCACTCGGCGCCCGGTTTTGAGCGCCTGCCCGTTCGTCCACTTTTTGTGTAACTAATGTTTCAGCGGTGCGCAAAAACGGATTGGTGAGCTTTTCCAGGGCCAGGGTCGAGGGCAGGGTCATCACGCCTTTTTCCCGTTGCCGGGTGACTTTTTCCAGACGGGCGGCAATGTCCGGGTTGGTTGGTTCGACCGCCGCAGCAAACTTCAGATTGCTCAGGGTGTATTCATGGGTGCAATACACCAGCGTATCCTCGGGCAGGGCAGCGAGACGGCCGAGCGAGTGGTGCATCTGCTCCGGCGTGCCTTCGAACAGGCGTCCGCAACCGGCGGCGAACAGGGTGTCGCCGCAAAACAGCAGGCCGTGGTGGTAATAGGCGATGTGGCCGAGGGTGTGACCGGGCACCGCATAGACATCGAAGTCCCAGCCGAGCACGCTGACCGTGTCGTTGTCCTTGAGCGCCACGTCGCGCCCCGGGATGTTTTCGCTGGCCGGGCCGTAGACTTTGGCGCCGGTTGCCGCTTTCAGACGTTCGACGCCGCCGACATGGTCATGGTGGTGATGGGTGATCAGAATGTCGCTCAGCACCCAGCCCTCGTGTGCCGCCAGCCAGGCCTGGACCGGCGCGGCATCGCCCGGGTCGACCACAGCGCAACGCTGGGTGCGGTGATCCTGTAACAACCAGATGTAGTTGTCGGTGAACGCGGGCAGGGCACTGATCTGTATCATCGTCGGAATTCGCCAAGCGGAAAACATTGGCGCATCTTAGAGCTTCTAGCGGCGTTGGAGAATGACATGACCGATAAAGCGTTCGCTCAGGCCGATCCCGACTGGCTGGCGTTGATCGGCGCGGCCCGAGAATGGCTGGCCGGCCCGCTCGGGCAATTTCTGCTGGATGAAGAACGGCGCATGCTCGAAGACGAGTTGGGGCGGTTCTTCGGCGGCTATCTGGTGCATTACGGGCCGTCGGCCCAGACCCCGCCGTCGGCGCCGCAGGTGCAGCGCAACGTGCGGCTCGGCGCGCCGTTGCCGGGTGTCGAGATCGTCTGCGAAGAACAGGCCTGGCCGTTGAGCGAGCACGCCGCCGACGTGGCGGTGTTGCAGCACGGTCTGGATTTCTGTCTGTCGCCCCACGGTTTGCTGCGTGAAGCGGCGAGCAGCGTGCGCCCCGGCGGGCATCTGCTGATCATCGGCATCAACCCCTGGAGCACCTGGGGCTTGCGCCACGTTTTCGCTCACGACGCGTTGCGCCAGGCACGCTGCATCTCGCCGTCGCGGGTCGCCGACTGGCTCAATCTGCTGGGCTTTGCGCTGGAGAAACGCCGCTTCGGGTGCTATCGTCCGCCGCTCGCGTCGCCCAAGTGGCAGGCCCGACTGGCCGGCTGGGAACGCAAGGCCGGCGACTGGCAACTGTCGGGCGGTGGCTTCTATTTACTGGTCGCGCGCAAGATCGTGGTTGGCCTGCGTCCGGTGCGTCAGGAACGCCGCGAGCCGATGGGCAAGCTGATTCCGCTGCCGATGGCCAAGGTCAACCGCCGTCGTATCGAACCGTAAACCTTCTTTTTATAGTGGCCGGACTTGCTCCGGCCGCGGCCATCGTCGATCCGCGATTGACGGGGCCAGGCATTTTTCTGGATAGAGTGGCATGAGCGAAAGCGTCGATAGCGTAGAACTGTTCACCGACGGCGCCTGCAAGGGCAACCCCGGCCCGGGCGGCTGGGGCGCCTTGCTGGTGTGCAAGGGCGTCGAAAAGGAACTGTGGGGCGGCGAAGCCAATACCACCAACAACCGCATGGAACTGCTCGGCGCCATCCGTGGCCTCGAAGCCTTGAAGCGGCCCTGCGAAGTGCTGCTGGTGACCGACTCGCAATACGTGATGAAGGGCATCAACGAGTGGATGGCCAACTGGAAAAAACGCGGCTGGAAGACCGCTGCCAAAGAGCCGGTGAAAAACGCTGACCTGTGGAAAGAACTGGATGAGCAGGTCAATCGCCACAAGGTCACCTGGAAGTGGGTGCGCGGGCACATTGGTCATCACGGTAACGAACGGGCTGACCAATTGGCCAACCGTGGGGTGGATGAGGTTCGCGGGTACAAGCAGAGCTGAGTCCCGCCGTTGCACCGAGTCGTGGCCTTCGCGAGCAAGCCCGCTCCCACACTGGATCTCCTGTGTATCAGGATTGTGCCCACCGCAGATCCAGTGTGGGGAGCGGGCTTGCTCGCGAATGGAGCGGCACGGTCTGACTGAAACACCCCCACCGAGCGTGTTAACATCGCCGCTTTTGCACGATTGACCCCGTTGAGAACTGAACACTGATGGCCACCAGATCCGTTGTACTCGATACCGAAACCACCGGCATGCCG
The DNA here is from genome assembly GCF_053851495.1 of Pseudomonas sp. JQ36. NCBI lineage: Bacteria > Pseudomonadati > Pseudomonadota > Gammaproteobacteria > Pseudomonadales > Pseudomonadaceae > Pseudomonas > Pseudomonas sp. JQ36. The sequence continues at coordinate 1,278,591 of NZ_CM132642.1, forward strand.
GTGACCGATGGTCACCGGATCATTGAAATCGGCTGTGTCGAACTAATCGGTCGGCGCCTGACAGGCCGGCACTTTCACGTCTACTTGCAACCGGATCGCGAGAGTGACGAGGGCGCGATTGGCGTTCACGGCATCACCAACGAATTCCTCGTCGGCAAACCGCGTTTCGCCGAAGTCGCCGACGAGTTCTTCGAGTTCATCAACGGCGCGCAGCTGATCATCCATAACGCGGCGTTCGACGTTGGCTTCATCAACAACGAATTTGCCTTGATGGGTCAGCACGATCGCGCTGACATCACCCAGCATTGCACCATTCTCGACACCCTGATGATGGCCCGGGAACGTCACCCGGGGCAGCGCAACAGCCTCGATGCCTTGTGCAAACGTTATGGCGTCGACAACTCCGGCCGTGAACTGCACGGCGCCTTGCTCGACTCGGAGATTCTCGCCGACGTCTACCTGACCATGACCGGTGGCCAGACCAGCCTGTCGCTGGCCGGCAATGCTTCCGACGGCAATGGCACGGGCGAGGGCGCGGACAACTCCGCCACGGAAATTCGTCGTCTGCCGGCTGATCGCCAGCCTGCGCGGATCATTCGGGCGACGGAAGAGGAACTGGCGGCGCATATGGCGCGGCTGGAGATCATTGCCAAGTCGGCGGGCGGGCCGGCGTTGTGGACGCAGATTGCCGAGGCTGATGCTCAAGCTTGATCCCCTCTGTGGCGAGGGAGCTTGCTCCCGCTTGGCTGCGAAGCAGTCATAAAACCTGAATGCACATTGATGCTGAACGAATACCGGGGGCCGCTTCGCGCCCCAGCGGGAGCAAGCTCCCTCGCCACAAAAGCCGAGTCAGGCTGAATGAAGCCAACTGGCCACCCTCGCCACTTTCGCTGCAACCCTCTACCCTGAGTGCATTGGCTGACTTTGATCCGCCGCCTCGGGACACTGAGCCTCATGTACAAAGATTTGAAGTTTCCGGTGTTGATCGTCCACCGCGACATCAAGGCCGACACGGTCGCCGGTGACCGTATCCGTGGCATTGCCCGGGAGTTGGAGCAGGAAGGTTTCAATATCGTTTCGGCCATCGACTACACCGAAGGGCGGTTGGTGGCGTCGACCCATCATGGTCTGGCGTGCATGCTGATCGCTGCCGAAGACGCCAGCACCAACTCGCACCTGCTGCAGAACATGGCCGAACTGATCGGTCTGGCGCGGGTGCGCGCGCCGGATCTGCCGATCTTCGCCTTGGGCGAACAGGTCACTCTGGAAAACGCCCCCGCCGATGCCATGGCCGAACTCAATCAGTTGCGCGGCATTCTCTACCTGTTCGAAGACACTGTGCCGTTTCTGGCGCGGCAAGTGGCGCGGGCCGCGCGCAAGTATCTGGATGGCCTGCTGCCGCCGTTTTTCAAGGCGCTGGTACAGCACACCGCCGACTCCAACTATTCCTGGCACACCCCCGGGCATGGCGGTGGCGTGGCCTATCACAAGAGTCCGGTGGGGCAGGCGTTTCACCAGTTTTTTGGCGAAAATACCCTGCGTTCGGACTTGTCGGTATCGGTGCCGGAGCTTGGTTCGCTGCTCGATCACACCGGCCCGCTGGCTGAGGCCGAAGAACGCGCGGCGCGCAACTTCGGCGCCGATCACACGTTTTTCGTGATCAATGGCACCTCGACTGCCAACAAAATCGTCTGGCACTCGATGGTTGGCCGTGATGATCTGGTGCTGGTCGATCGCAACTGCCACAAGTCGGTGTTGCACGCGATCATCATGACCGGCGCGATCCCGCTGTACCTGTGCCCGGAGCGCAATGAGCTGGGGATCATCGGCCCGATTCCGTTGAGCGAATTCAGTCGCGAATCGATCCAGGCGAAGATCGATGCCAGCCCGCTGACCAAAGGCCGGGCGCCGAAAGTCAAACTGGCGGTGGTGACCAATTCGACCTACGACGGCCTCTGCTACAACGCCGAGCTGATCAAGCAGAGCCTGGGTAATAGCGTCGAAGTGCTGCATTTCGACGAGGCGTGGTACGCCTACGCAGCGTTTCACGAGTTCTTCGCCGGGCGCTATGGCATGGCCACCTCGCGCACAGTAGACAGCCCGCTGGTGTTCACCACTCATTCCACGCACAAGCTGCTCGCTGCATTCAGCCAGGCCTCGATGATTCATGTGCAGGACGGCGGCGCGCGGCAACTGGACCGTGACCGTTTCAACGAAGCGTTCATGATGCACATCTCGACCTCGCCGCAGTACAGCATCATCGCCTCGCTGGATGTCGCCTCGGCCATGATGGAAGGCCCGGCCGGGCGTTCGCTGTTGCAGGAAACCTTTGACGAGGCGCTGAGTTTTCGCCGGGCGCTGGCCAATCTGCGCCAGCACATTGCGGCGGATGACTGGTGGTTCTCGATCTGGCAGCCGCCCGGCGTCGAAGGCATCGACCGGGTGCAGACCGAAGACTGGCTGCTGCAACCGGATGCCGACTGGCACGGCTTCGGCGAAGTCAGCGACGACTATGTGCTGCTCGACCCGATCAAAGTGACCCTGGTCATGCCCGGATTGAATGCCGGTGGCGCGTTGAGCGAGAAGGGCATCCCGGCGGCGGTGGTCAGCAAGTTCCTCTGGGAGCGCGGGCTTGTGGTGGAGAAGACCGGGCTGTATTCATTCCTGGTGCTGTTCTCGATGGGCATCACCAAGGGCAAGTGGAGCACGCTGCTCACCGAATTGCTGGAATTCAAGCGCAGTTACGATGCCAACGTCAGTCTCGCGACCTGCCTGCCGTGCGTGGCGCAGCAAGACACCGCGCGCTATCGCGGCATGGGCTTGCGCGATCTGTGCGATCAACTGCACGCCTGTTACCGCAGCAACGCTACGGCCAAACATCTGAAACGCATGTACACGGTGCTGCCGGAAATCGCCAAGAAGCCGGCCCACGCCTATGATCATCTGGTGCGCGGCGAGGTGGAGGCGGTGCCGATCGATGAGCTGGAAGGGCGGATTGCGGCGGTAATGCTGGTGCCGTATCCACCGGGAATTCCATTGATCATGCCCGGCGAGCGCTTTACCGAGGCAACCCGCTCGATCATCGACTACCTGAAGTTTGCCCGTACGTTCGATAGCAGCTTCCCCGGTTTTGTCGCTGATGTGCATGGACTGCAACATGAAGATGAAGGCAATGGACGGCAGTACACCGTCGATTGCGTCAAGGAATGAGGACTTTTCCGAGTATGCAACCGGTCATGAATCCGAAATACCCAGGGTTGTCGGTGCGCGTCGCCGACGATGGTTTTGCGGCGTACATCTGGGGCAGCGACTTCAGTTTCGAGGTGGCCGCGTACGGTGCGGCCGTCATTGGTCAACCGGTCGAGCGCTGGGCGGTGACGCCGATCGTGCCGTACCGCAAGTGCTACGGCATCGACCCTGAAGAGTTCAGCAGCTATCGCGATGCCGCCGACAGCGCGATTTTCATGGCGTATCTGGATGACGAGCCGGTCGGCCATCTGGTGATCAGTACCAACTGGAACGGCTTTGCTCACATTGATGAGCTGGCGGTGCACGCACCGGCGCGCCGGCATGGTGTGGCCAAGGCGCTGCTGGATGTCGCGCAGTTCTGGAGCCGCAAGAAAAAACTGCCGGGGATCATGCTCGAGACGCAGAACAACAACCTCGGTGCCTGTCGTTTGTATGAGCGCTGCGGTTACGAAATTGGTGGTATCGACCATTTGCGTTATCGCGGGATTGACCCGAACACCGCGGAAATCGCGTTGTTCTGGTATCGATTGTTCGATAACCCGCTGGAAAACCCGCTCAGCTCGCCAGCATCGCCTCGGCTTGTTCCGTGACGATCGTCAGCAGCGTCTGAATCGCTGACGGCGTGGCGCTGTGTCGGTAGGTCAGGGCATACAGGCTGATCGGCACCGCCGGTGACAACGGGCAGACATCCAGTCCGCTCGTCCGCGCGCCGAGGGCGGTGAACGGGTCGACGATGGCCAGGCCTTCGCCGGCCTCGACCATGCTGCGCATCATCTGATGGGTTTGCACTCGGGTCTGGATGCTCGGCGCCGGGCGCAGGGCCTGGAGTTTGTTTTCCAGCGCCGGGCTCAACGGGTCGTGGCCTTCGAGGCCGACCATCGCCTGGCCGGCGAGATCCTGCAGGGAAATGTATTTCTGCTTCGGCTGCAGCCAGCCGTGGGGCGCAAGCAGTTGCAGCTTGCCGTGGGCCAGCGGTTGCGCGTGGATGTCGGGGTGTTCCGGATCGTGCAGGCTCAGGCCCAGATCGCTTTCGCGCAGCAGCAGGCTACGGACGATGTCGCAAGTCGCAGAGCTGAGCAAACGGCAGGGTGCATCGGGCAACCGCCGGCGCAGCAGCGCGATACTTTGCGGCAACAGTTGTTGCGCCAGCGGCGGGGTGCCGATGATGCGCAGGGGCGGGGCGAGGTATTGCTTGAGGCTGCTGGCCAGACGCTGCACCGGTTCCAGTGCCTCGTAGACATGAGCGATCTCGACTTGCAGCGCCCGCGCTTCGGGCGTCGATTGCAATCGACCGCGTACACTGGCGAACAGCATGAACCCCAACTCGCTCTCGGCTTCGCGCAAACGCTCTTCGACCTCGGTCACCGGGAGCTGCAGCCATTCGGCGGCGGTGCCCAGGTGACCGGTCTGCAAGAGCGCCTGAATCACTTCGATATGACGTAAACGCATGCGTGAAGTCCATGTTCAGCAGGTGGGGTCAGTGGCTGAATCCTACCCCAAGTCTGCGCACATGACTTCTGCTCATAACGGCCAGTTATGAAGCGATGGTTGTCTCAGGCTCGCGGGTCAGGGTGATACCTGACTGAACCAGGAGAAACTCGGTGTCACTGACTTTGTTGACGCGATCGCCAATGGCCAGTTTGTAAATCGGCTCCGAGCCAGTGGAACCGTCTGCCGACGGGTTGGATTCCTGGAACTCATGCACGGAATAAACGCGGCCTTCCGCATCTCTTGCATGGAACTGACCGACGAGTACTGCTGCCATCTGCTTAGAACCTCTGGAGATAAAACGCTTGATTTGCGGCTTGGTAGACCGTCATCAAGCCCTGTAAGTTTTCCTACAGGAAAAAAATAATCAGCGCGCAGGAATTTCCCTTGCTCGCTGGTGAAACTGTCATCGAATCATCTATAACTACTGGCTCTTCCCACCGACAGTCGAGAGTCTTCCAATGAGCAATGTCTACAACGTCGCTGTAGTCGTCGGCAGCCTGCGCAAAGCATCGATCAACCGCAAAGTCGCGCTGGCGCTGGCCGAGCTGGCACCGGCGAACCTCAAACTGAAGATTGTCGAGATTGGCGACCTGCCACTCTATAACGAAGACATCGACGGCGATTCACCGCCGGCAGCCTACAGCACTTTCCGCCAGGAAGTCGGTTCTTCCGACGCGGTGCTGTTCGTCACCCCGGAATATAACCGCTCGGTGCCGGCGCCTTTGAAGAATGCGATTGACGTGGGTTCACGGCCGTATGGCAAAGCCGTCTGGAGCGGCAAACCGGGTGCGGTGATCAGCGTGTCGCCGGGGGCGATTGGCGGTTTTGGTGCCAACCAGCATTTGCGCCAGTCCTTCGTGTTTCTCGATGTGCCGTGCATGCAGCAGCCGGAAGCGTATCTGGGGGGCGCGGGTTCGGCGTTTGACGAGGCGGGCAAGCTGAGCGAGTCGGTCAAACCGTTCCTGCAGAATTTCATCAATGCGTACGGGAAATTTGTGGAACAACACAAAAAATAATCTGGTCAGAGCTGCGATAAAACAGAGATCCTGTGGGAGCGGGCTTGCTCGCGAAAGCGGTGTGTCAGACACAAAGTTGTCATCTGACATACCGCTTTCGCGAGCAAGCCCGCTCCCACGTTTGGATCTCCACTCATTGAATAATTGAAGGCTGTCGCGAATGCTCGCTGCGTCACTGATCTTCCTGCTGACCATCACCCTTGTCATCTGGCAACCCAAAGGCCTCGGGGTCGGCTGGAGCGCGACGCTCGGCGCGGTGCTGGCGCTGATCTTCGGCGTCGTGCACCTGAGCGATATTCCGCTGGTGTGGCAAATCATCTGGAATGCCACCGGCACCTTCGTCGCACTGATCATCATCAGTCTGTTGCTCGACGAAGCGGGGTTCTTCGCCTGGGCCGCGCTGCATGTGGCGCGCTGGGGGCGGGGCAGTGGGCGCAAGCTGTTTGCCTTCATGGTGCTGCTCGGCGCGCTGGTATCGGCGCTGTTCGCCAATGACGGCGCGGCGCTGATCCTCACCCCGATCGTGATTTCGATGCTGCTGGCGCTGCGCTTTTCCCCGGCGGCGACCTTGGCGTTCGTCATGGGTGCCGGTTTTATTGCCGATACCGCGAGCCTGCCGCTGGTGGTGTCGAACCTGGTCAACATCGTCTCGGCGGACTTCTTCCACATCGGCTTCAACCGCTATGCGGCGGTGATGGTGCCGGTCAACTTCGTCAGCGTGGCCGCGACGCTCGGCGTGCTGATGTGGTTTTTCCGCCGCGACATTCCCAAGGCTTACGACCCCGAACAGCTCGAACAGCCGCACACGGCGATCCACGACAAGGCCACGTTCTATGCCGGTTGGGTGGTGCTGGTGATTTTGTTGATCGGCTGCTTCTTCCTCGAACAGATGGGCATCCCGATCAGCGCGATCTCGGCGGTCTGCGCGGCGCTGCTGCTGGGGATCGCCGCCCGAGGCCACAAGATTTCCACGCGCAAGGTGCTCAAAGAAGCGCCGTGGCAGATCGTGATTTTCTCCCTCGGCATGTATCTGGTGGTCTATGGCCTGCGCAATGCCGGGCTGACCGGGTATCTCGCCGGCTGGCTGGATGTGTTTGCCGGGTACGGCGTGTGGGGCGCGGCGCTGGGCACCGGGGTGCTGACGGCGTTGTTGTCATCGATCATGAACAACTTGCCGACGGTGCTGATCGGGCTGCTGTCGATCGATGCCAGTCAGGCCAGCGGTGTGGTCAAGGAAGCGATGATCTATGCCAACGTGATCGGCAGCGACTTGGGGCCAAAAATCACCCCGATCGGCAGTCTGGCGACGTTGCTCTGGCTGCATGTGCTGGCGCGCAAGAATATCCGGATTGGCTGGGGCTATTACTTCAAGGTCGGGATTGTGCTGACGGTGCCGGTGTTGTTGATTACTTTGGCGGCTTTGGCGTTGCGGTTATCCATCTAGACCGTGTTGGCCCCTTCGCGAGCAAGCCCGCTCCCACAGGGGGATCGCATTCCAATGTCTACATTTGGAATGCAGCTCAAAATGTGGGAGCGGGCTTGCTCGCGAAAGGGCCGGTCCAGGCACTGCAGAAACTCAGGCCTGCCCCGGCACATTCGGCCAAAGATCCGCCACCAGAAACAGGCGCTCCGCCTCTTCCCATTCGCCCCGGGCATTCTCGGTCAGGCGCACCATCAATTGCGCCGGGGCTGTCGGTTCCAGAGCGTCCAGCCACATCTGCAGGTGTTCAGCGCTCCAGGTCTGATCCGCCGGGTAGTGTGCCGGCGCCAGCCACGCATGGCGGGGCAGGGGTTGCCAGCGCCCGGCCGGACGCTGGGCGACGAACGCCTGCCAATCCTTCTGATGCAACCAACTGCCCCGCAGATGCTGCGGATGCGCGCCTTTCGGCGGTTCGGCCTGACCGGGCCACGGGTACAGCAGATATCCGCCCAGCCACAACTGCGCACTGAACACTTCGATATCCAGCTTCGCCAACACCTCGCGACTTTCCGGACGGGCCGAGATCGGCAGTTGGTGTTCGGCCAGATGCGCCAGTTTGCGGTCCAGTCGATCATGACAACCCGGCCCCAGCCATTGCGCCGGGTCGTGGCCGTCGCCCTCCTGCGGGCCGAGATAGAGCTTGATCGCCAGTTCCAGGTGATGCACGCCGTCGCGGTCGCGCAGCAGCATGTCCAGTTCACCGAGGGTGTGGCCTTCGCGGCGGATCGGCAGGTTGGCGGCAATCAGCTCGATGCCCGGCGCATGCTGCACGGCAAACTGCCACAACCGCTCGTAATACAGGCCCAGCCGTCGGGTGCGCGCCTGCGACAGCCAATGCAACAAGCCATAACTGTCGTGATCCAGTTGCCGCAGCCAGTGCTCCAGGCGCTGCGGATCACTGACCCAGTCGCTGCCGGCCAGCGGATGGCGCTGCGGCCACGGCGTTGCGGCCAGCATCGGCGGGGCGAGAATCACCCACGCCAGATCACGCACTTCCGGATGGCGTAATTGGTGTGGCAACTGGAGCAGGTCGGGAAACAGGATCATCTTGCGAGCATAGCCTGAATCACGCGCGCACCCTTGAGGCTGAAAGGATTTTGTCTATGGCGGGCTTTCGCCCATAATCGTGTTTTTCGCGTTTTCGATTGTCCGCAGAGGTCCCATGGAGCAATTTCGTAATATCGGCATCATCGGTCGCCTGGGCAGTTCCCAGGTGCTGGATACCGTCCGCCGACTGAAACGCTTTCTGCTCGATCGTCACCTGCACGTGATCCTCGAAGACACCATCGCCGAAGTCCTGCCGGGCCACGGCCTGCAAACCTCGTCGCGCAAGATGCTCGGCGAAGTCTGCGACATGGTCATCGTCGTCGGCGGTGACGGCAGCCTGCTCGGCGCTGCGCGGGCGCTGGCCAAGCACAATATTCCGGTACTCGGGATCAACCGTGGCAGCCTCGGTTTTCTCACCGACATTCGTCCCGATGAGCTGGAAGTCGAAGTGGCCAAGGTGCTCGACGGCCATTATCTGGTGGAAAACCGCTTCCTGCTGCAAGCCGAAGTTCGCCGCCATGCCGAGGCCATCGGCCAGGGCGATGCGTTGAACGACGTGGTGCTGCACCCGGGCAAATCGACGCGGATGATCGAGTTCGAGCTGTACATCGACGGCCAGTTCGTCTGCAGCCAGAAGGCCGACGGCCTGATCGTCGCCACGCCGACCGGCTCCACTGCGTACGCGCTGTCCGCCGGTGGCCCGATCATGCATCCCAAGCTCGACGCCATTGTGATCGTGCCGATGTACCCCCATATGTTGTCGAGCCGGCCAATTGTGGTCGATGGCAACAGTGAGCTGAAAATCGTCGTGTCGAAAAACATGCAGATTTACCCGCAAGTCTCTTGCGACGGGCAGAACCACTTCACCTGCGCGCCGGGCGACACCATCACCGTCAGCAAGAAAGCCCAGAAGCTGCGGCTGATTCACCCGCTCGACCACAACTACTACGAAGTCTGCCGGACCAAGCTCGGCTGGGGCAGCAAGTTGGGTGGTGGAGGCGACTGATGCTCGATCCCGCGCGCAGTTATGACTTGATTGGTGACGTGCACGGATGCGCCCTGACCCTCGAACACTTGCTTGACCGACTCGGTTATCACAAGCAGGGCGGGGTCTGGCGGCATCCATCGCGCATGGCCGTGTTCGTCGGCGACATCATCGACCGTGGCCCGCGAATCCGCGAGGCGCTGCACATCGTCCACGACATGGTCGAGGCCGGGCAGGCGCTGTGCATCATGGGCAACCACGAATTCAACGCATTGGGCTGGAGCACGCCGGCGCTGCCCGGCAGCGGCAAGCAGTTCGTCCGTGAGCACACGCCGCGCCACGCGCGCCTGCTGCAGGAAACCCTGATCCAGTTCGAAGACCATCCGGGCGACTGGCATGACTTCCTCAACTGGTTCTACGAGCTGCCACTGGTGGTTGATGCCGGACGCTTCCGCGTGGTGCACGCCTGTTGGGATGCCAGCCTGATCGAACCGTTGCGCGGGCTGTTTCCCGATGCGCGTATCGACGAGCACTTTCTCCAGGCCTCGGCCGTGCCCGGCAGCTTCGCCTGCACCGTGTTTGATCGCTTGCTGCGCGGCACCGACATGCGCCTGCCGGATGGTCTGACCATGACCAGCGGCGACGGTCTGGTGCGTTCGTTCTTCCGCACCAAATTCTGGGAAGACGACCCGAAAACCTACGGTGACATCGTCTTCCAGCCAGATGCGCTGCCGGAGCCGGTGGCGCAGAAGCCGCTGACCTCCAGCGAAAAAAACAACCTGCTGCGCTACGGCATCGATGAGCCGTTGCTGTTCGTCGGCCACTACTGGCGCAGCGGCAAACCGGCGCCGATCCGCCCGAACCTCGCGTGTCTCGATTACAGCGCGGTGCTCTACGGCAAACTGGTGGCCTATCGTCTGGATCAGGAAACACGCCTCGATCCGCATAAATTTGTCTGGGTCGATGTCGAGCGGCCGGAGGTGCTGCAATGAGTGCGGTAGCGGTATTGCGTCTGCCGTTGGCGGTGGATCTGAGCGGTTTCGTCCAACTGCTGCAACGGATGCAGGTGCCGCATCGGGTCAGTGAAGAGGCGGGCGAGCAGGTGCTGTGGGCGCCAGCGGAAATCAGCGAGGACGTGCGTTCACTGTACGAGCGCTTCCCGGCCGGTGACCCCGATCAGCAACTGGACATCCCGGCAGCGCCGGCCTTCAAGCGCCCGAGCTTCGCCGAACAACTCAAACACGCCAAGGCCACCGGGTTGATCCTGCTGCTGAGCCTGCTGGTCGGCGGCCTGACTTATCTGGGCGACAACCTCGAAACTGTCCGTTGGCTGACCTTCCTCGACTTCCGCGTGGTCGGCGAGTACATCCAGTTCACGCCGCTGGCCGACAGTCTGGCGGCGGGGCAGTGGTGGCGCCTGTTCACGCCGATGCTGCTGCACTTCGGCATCCTGCACCTGGCCATGAACGGCATGTGGTACTGGGAGCTGGGGCGGCGCATCGAGTCACGTCAGGGCAGCATCAACCTGCTCGGGCTGACCCTGCTGTTCAGCCTGGTGTCGAACTACGCGCAGTTTGCCTGGAGCGGCCCGAGCCTGTTTGGCGGCTTGTCCGGCGTACTCTACGGACTGCTCGGCCACTGCTGGATCTTCCAGTTGCTGGCGCCGAACCCGGCGTATCGCCTGCCGCGAGGCGTGCTGGTGATGATGCTGGTGTGGCTGGTGATTTGCATGTCCGGACTGGTGTCGATGATCGGTTTCGGCCAGATCGCCAACGCCGCCCACGTCAGCGGGTTACTCATCGGATGCTTCACCGGTTTGTTGGGCGGTTTGTATAACCGCCGTAAACTGGCCGCCTGAAATTTTAAGTGAATAAAGAGCACGGAGACCCTGATGTCCTCTTTTAACGACATGATCAAAAACATCACCCCGGACATCTACGAGAGCCTGAAACTGGCCGTGGAAATCGGCAAGTGGTCCGACGGCGGCAAACTCACCGCCGAACAGCGCGAGCTGTCGCTGCAAGCGATGATCGCCTGGGAAATCCAGAACCTGCCTGAAGACCAGCGCACCGGTTACATGGGCCCGCAGGAATGTGCGTCGAAGTCGATCGAAGTGCCGAACATCCTGTTCAAGTCGGATGCCATCCATTGATCGAGATTGGCCGCGGTGCAATCAGCAAAATGTCGGCGCGCCTGGACGGGCCGAACGTGCAATACGCGTTTCGTCTGGATGACGTCGAGGTGCCGGTCAATCCCATGATCGGCACCACGGTGCGTCTGGAGTACCTGGGGGCGATTCATTGCACCCATTGCGGGCGCAAGACCAAAACCAGTTTCAGCCAGGGTTACTGCTACCCGTGCATGACCAAACTGGCGCAGTGCGACCTCTGCATCATGAGTCCGGAGCGCTGTCACTTCGAGGCCGGTACCTGCCGGGAGCCAGAGTGGGGTCAGAAGTTCTGCATGACCGATCACGTGGTGTATCTGGCCAACTCGTCGGGGATCAAGGTCGGTATCACCCGCGCCACGCAATTGCCGACCCGCTGGCTCGATCAGGGCGCAAGTCAGGCGCTGCCGATCATGCGCGTATCGACGCGCCAGCAGTCGGGCTTCGTCGAAGACCTGTTCCGCAGCCAGGTGGCCGACAAGACCAACTGGCGCGCGTTGCTCAAGGGCGATGCGGCGGCAGTGGATCTGGCCCAGGTGCGCGACCAGTTGTTCGAAAGCTGCGCTGAGGGCTTGCAAGGCCTGCAACAGCGATTCGGCCTACAAGCAATTCAGACGATTGCCGATGTAGAACCGCTCGAAATCCGCTATCCGGTCGAGCAATACCCGGCCAAAATCGTCAGCTTCAACCTGGACAAGAACCCGATTGCCGAAGGCACGCTGCTGGGGATCAAGGGTCAGTACCTGATTTTCGACACCGGCGTGATCAACATTCGTAAATACACGGCCTATCAGCTCGCCGTGCATCAATAAGGATTCCAGCATGCGCACCGAACAACCGAAGATGATTTACCTGAAGGACTATCAGGCGCCCGAGTACCTGATCGACGAGACGCACCTGACCTTCGAGCTGTTCGAGGACCACAGTCTGGTCCACGCGCAACTGGTGATGCGCCGCAACCCGGAGCGTGGCCCGGGCCTGCCGCCACTGGTACTCGACGGCCAGCAACTGGAGTTGCTGTCGGTGACCTTGGCCGACCAGGAACTGAGCGCCAGTGATTACCAGCTGAGCGAAAACACCCTGACCCTGCAGCCGGCCAGCGCCAGTTTCACGGTCGACACCAGCGTCAGGATCCACCCGGAAACCAACACTGCGCTGGAAGGCCTGTACAAGTCCGGCACGATGTTCTGCACCCAGTGCGAGGCCGAAGGCTTCCGCAAGATCACCTATTACCTCGACCGCCCGGACGTGATGAGCAAGTTCACCACCACGGTGGTCGCCGAGCAGCACAGCTATCCGGTGCTGCTGTCCAACGGCAACCCGATTGCCTCCGGCCCGGGTGAAGATGGCCGGCACTGGGCGACCTGGGAAGACCCGTTCATGAAACCGGCGTACCTGTTCGCGCTGGTGGCCGGTGATTTGTGGTGTGTCGAAGACACCTTCACCACCATGACCAATCGTAATGTCGCGCTGCGCATCTACGTCGAGCCGGAAAACATCGACAAGTGCCAGCATGCGATGAACAGCCTGAAGAAGTCGATGCGTTGGGACGAAGAGGTCTACGGTCGCGAGTACGATCTGGACATCTTCATGATCGTCGCCGTCAACGACTTCAACATGGGCGCGATGGAGAACAAGGGCCTCAACATCTTCAACTCCAGCGCCGTGCTGGCCCGTGCCGAAACCGCCACCGACGCCGCGCACCAGCGGGTCGAGGCGATCGTCGCTCACGAATACTTCCACAACTGGTCGGGCAACCGCGTGACCTGCCGCGACTGGTTCCAGCTGTCGCTCAAGGAAGGCTTCACCGTGTTCCGCGACGCCGGTTTCTCCTCGGACATGAACTCGGCCACGGTCAAGCGCATTCAGGACGTGGCGTACCTGCGTACCCACCAGTTCGCCGAAGATGCAGGCCCGATGGCCCACGCGGTGCGCCCGGATAGCTTCATCGAGATCTCCAACTTCTACACCCTGACCGTGTACGAAAAAGGCTCGGAAGTGGTCGGCATGATCCACACCCTGTTGGGCGCCGAAGGTTTCCGCAAGGGCAGTGACCTGTACTTCGAACGCCACGATGGTCAGGCCGTGACCTGCGACGATTTCGTCAAGGCCATGGAAGACGCCAACGGTGTCGATCTGAGCCAGTTCAAACGCTGGTACAGCCAGGCCGGCACGCCGCGTCTGGCGGTCAGCGAGTCCTACGACGCCGCGGCGAAAACCTACAGTCTGATCTTCCGCCAGAGCTGTCCGGAAACCCCGGACAAAGTGGAAAAACTGCCGTTTGTGATTCCGGTCGAACTCGGTCTGCTCGACAGCAAAGGCAACGAGATCGCGCTGCGTCTGGCCGGTGAAGCGTCGGCGCAAGGCACAACCCGCGTGATCTCGGTGACCGAGGCTGAGCAGACCTTTACCTTCGTCGACATCGCTGAACAGCCGCTGCCATCGTTGCTGCGCGGGTTCTCGGCACCGGTGAAACTGAGCTTCCCGTACAACCGCGACCAGTTGATGTTCCTGATGCAGCACGACAGCGACGGCTTCAACCGCTGGGACGCCGGTCAGCAACTGTCGGTGCAGGTGCTGCAGGAGCTGATCGCCCAGCAGCAGAAGGGCGAGAGCCTGGTGCTCGATCCGCGTCTGATCTCGGCGCTGAAAACCGTGCTGTCCGATGAGTCGCTGGATCAGGCCATGGTCGCCGAAATGCTTTCGCTGCCGAGCGAAGCGTATCTGACCGAAATCAGCGAAGTGGCGGATGTCGAGGCGATCCACAACGCTCGCGAATTCGCCCGCAAGCAACTCGCGGACAGCCTGTTCGAAGCGCTGTGGCTGCGTTATCAGGCCAACCGCGACTTGTCGAAGCAGACGCCGTATGTGGCCGAGGCCGAGCACTTTGCCCGTCGCGCGCTGCAGAACATTGCGCTGTCGTACCTGATGCTCAGCGGCAAGCCGGAAGTGCTGGCCGCTACGCAAGAACAGTTCGAAAACAGCGACAACATGACCGAGCGCCTGACCGCGCTGGCGGTGCTGGTCAACTCGCCGTTCGAAGAACACAAGGCCAAAGCGCTGGCGACCTTCGCCGAGCACTTCAAGGACAACCCGCTGGTCATGGATCAGTGGTTCAGCGTGCAGGCCGGCAGCACCTTGCCCGGCGGTCTGGCGCGGGTGAAGGCGTTGATGCAGCATCCGGCGTTCAATATCAAGAACCCGAACAAGGTGCGTGCGCTGGTCGGTGCGTTTGCCGGGCAGAACCTGATCAACTTCCACGCCGCCGACGGTTCGGGCTACCGCTTCCTCGCGGATCTGGTGATCGAACTGAACGGCTTCAACCCGCAGATCGCTTCGCGGCAGCTGGCGCCGCTGACCCGCTGGCGTAAATACGACAGCGCCCGTCAGGCGTTGATGAAAGGGGAGCTTGAGCGGATTCTGGCTTCCGGTCAGCTGTCCAGCGATGTGTACGAAGTGGTCAGCAAAAGCCTGGCGTAACGCATAACGAAATGTGGGAGCGGGCTTGCTCGCGAAAGCGGTGTGTCAGACACGGAGATGTCGACTGGTATACCGCATTCGCGAGCAAGCCCGCTCCCACAGGTTTTTGCGTTTTCGGTTATTTCAGGTCAAACCGATCCAGATCCATCACTTTGGCCCACGCCGCCACGAAGTCGTTGACGAACTGCTCTTTCGCATCAGCACTCGCATACACCTCGGCCAGCGCCCGCAGGATCGCGTTGGAACCAAACACCAGATCGACCCGCGTCGCCGTCCACTTCACGCTACCGGTTTTACGGTCGCGCCCTTCGAACTCGTCCGCCGCTGCTGACGTCGGTTTCCACTCCACGTCCATGTCCAGCAGGTTGGTGAAGAAGTCGTTGCTCAGCGTTTCAGTGCGCGAGGTGAACACGCCATGCCGGCTTTCCCCGACATTGGCCCCCAATACCCGCAGACCACCGACCAGCACGGTCATTTCCGGAGCGGAGAGGGTGAGCAGTTGCGCCTTGTCGATCAGCAGTGATTCGGCCGACACGGTGTACTTGCCCTTGCTGTAGTTACGGAAACCATCGGCAATCGGTTCGAGGAAGCCAAACGACTCGACGTCGGTTTGCTCCTGAGTCGCGTCGGTTCGACCTGGATTGAACGGCACCGACACCGAGTGCCCAGCGTTTTTCGCCGCTTGCTCGACCCCCGCATTACCCGCCAGCACGATCAGATCCGCCAGCGAGACTTTCTTGCCGGATGAGCCGGCGTTGAACTCGTTCTGAATGCCCTCAAGAGTCTTCAGCACCTTGTCCAGTTGCTCCGGCTGGTTGGCCTGCCAGAACTTCTGCGGGGCCAGACGCAGACGCCCGCCGTTGGCGCCACCACGTTTATCGGATCCACGGAAGGTCGACGCGGCAGCCCAGGCGGTGGAAACCAGTTGTGACACCGACAGGCCGGAAGCCAGCACTTTGCTTTTCAGCGCCGCCACATCGTTGCTGTCGATCAACGGGGGAGTGGCATCGGGAATCGGGTCCTGCCACAGCAGTTCTTCGTTCGGCAGTTCCGGGCCGAGGTAGCGCGACAACGGGCCCATGTCACGGTGGATCAGCTTGTACCAGGCGCGGGCAAAGGCGTCCGCCAGCTGATCCGGGTTGGCCAGGAAGCGGCGGGCGATCGGCTCGTAGATCGGGTCGAAACGCAGCGCCAGGTCGGAGGTGAGCATGGTCGGCGAAAGCTTCTTGCTTGGATCGTGCGCGTGCGGAACGGTGCCAGCGCCGCCGCCGTTCTTCGGTTTCCACTGGTGCGCACCGGCCGGGCTTTTGAACAGTTCCCACTCGAAACCGAACAGGTTTTCCAGGTAGTTGTTGCTCCACTGAGTCGGAGTGGTGGTCCAGGTGACTTCGAGGCCACTGGTGATGGTGTCGGCGCCTTTGCCGGTGCCGAATGCGTTGCGCCAGCCGAGGCCTTGTTCTTCCAGCCCGGCCGCTTCCGGCTCAGGCCCGACATTGTCGGCCGGGCCGGCGCCATGGGTCTTGCCGAAGGCGTGACCGCCAGCGATCAGCGCCACGGTTTCTTCGTCGTTCATGGCCATGCGGCCGAAGGTTTCGCGTATATCGCGGCCCGAGGCTACTGGGTCCGGATTGCCCTCTGGGCCTTCCGGGTTCACGTAAATCAGGCCCATCTGCACCGCGGCGAGCGGATTTTCCAGATTACGTTCGCCCTGATCGGTGCGGCTTTGCTCTTTGCCGTGCAGGTCCGGTTCGGCCACCAGCGTGCCGTCCCCCGGCTCCTGCATGGCCGATTTGTCTTTGCCGTAGCGGCTGTCGCCGCCGAGCCATTCGCGTTCCGAACCCCAGTAGACGTCTTCGTCCGGCTCCCACACATCGGGACGTCCGCCGGAGAAGCCGAAGGTCTTGAAGCCCATCGACTCCAGCGCGACGTTGCCGGTGAGCACGATCAGGTCGGCCCAGGAAATATTACGGCCGTATTTCTGCTTGATCGGCCACAACAGACGCCGCGCTTTGTCGAGGCTGACATTGTCCGGCCAACTGTTGAGCGGAGCGAAACGCTGTTGACCGGAGCCGGCGCCACCGCGGCCATCGGCGGTGCGATAGGTGCCGGCGCTGTGCCAGGCCATGCGAATGAACAGCGGGCCGTAGTGGCCGAAGTCGGCCGGCCACCAGTCCTGGGAGTCGGTCATCAGCGCACGCAGGTCTTGTTTCAGGGCCTGGAAGTCCAGGCTCTTGAAGGCTTTGGCGTAGTCGAAGTCCTTGCCCAGCGGATCGGACTTGGGCGAGTGCTGGCTGAGGATCTTCAGGTTCAGTTGATTCGGCCACCAGTCACGGTTCGTCGTACCACCACCGGCGGCGTGGTTGAACGGGCATTTCGATTCGTTTGCCATGTTCGGATCCTTATCAGGTCTTGTGCGGCCGGCTCATGCCGGCTTCGGACTTGTAAGGCTAGACCGGACTTGGGCAGTCAGCTAATAGGCCGGCTATTGGGGCGTGATAGGAAAACTCTTTAATGATTGTTGTTTTGGAATGAGTTGAAAATTTTTTAGCCCGAAATCGACTAAGGAACTGTCATTTCTGACAGTGCGCGGAGGAATTAATAAAAAATATATTGGCTGCAGGCTAACAGGCCTGATTAATCTCATAAGGGAATAGCGAATATGTCCAGCCAAGAAAGCAAAATTGCAGAGCTCGTCAAGAATTACAAAGATACTGGTTGGTTTACTGCATATGTTGGAGGCAAAGAATTTCTTAAAGCTACTACGGTAGTCTTTCACGAAGCGGGTGCAGATGAATATTGGATTATTGCAGACCAACCCGATAAAAGCTGGGTAACTTTCGCAATTCCGAGTTCCTTGGTCGGTGACGGTCCGCATGTTGTTGAACATCCTTCCGGATCTCTTGTCTGGACTGCAAAATTCGACGAAAAGTCGCGTCCCGCTGAAGCCGGTTCGTCAGTTGAGGTCACTTTTTTTGATAAGCGTACTGGCGTAGAAGGCACCATTGATTTTGTATTGAAGGATGGACGGAAAGTGACGGGGAAATTCAATATTTCCAGAACATCTCGATGAACTGCTGTGGGTAGTCAGTTTCTACTGAAGGCGCATCCATATGAAAAAATCAATTAATACAAAAGAGCAGCTCGAAGCGCTGTTACAGGAGATTGGTCACGTCTCCGACGGTGTTTTCAATGCATCTGTTGGTAAAAAACCGTTCGTGTCTGCGACGAAGGGGAACGCGGTACTTTATGTAGCAAGAAACGACTTTTTAATTATTGGAGTTGACGACAATGGACGAGGTCATGTTGCGTTCTGCGTTCCACGAAGCCTGGCCGGAGACGGCCCTCATGATGTGATGTGCTACAAGGGGGACTTGAGTTGGACCGCTGATGACAATGGCAATTACCAGCTTATTAAATCAGGGCGGGCAACAGTGACGTTTTTTAGAAAAGAAGGATTTCCATACGTTGTTTCAGGTGATATCGATTTTGATTTTTCTGATGAGGGAAAAATAACAGGTAATTTTCAAATTAAACTTCGCTCGTAAGAGTTTAGGGACGGATCCAACCAATCCGCCCCTTCCCTGATTTCAACTCGATTGCACAGTTTCATCCTCTGGCAGCGCATCCAGCGGATCTTCCTGTCCCGGCAGCTCAGTAATCACACTGAAATCCGTGACCTCGACCGCACCCAATCCATAACCCAGCAAGTGAAACGAGAAAGCCTTGCGCTGCTGCGGGTTGTCGAAGCTGAAATCCATCTGCAGCGGCTGATCCGCCGTGGCGACCATCTCGGTTGGCAGGCCCAGTTGCACGTCCTGTTCGAACTCCTTGGCCTTGAGCTGAATGTACGCCGCCTGCTGCGGATCCACCGAACGCACGGTCAGGCGCACGCGGGTGTGCGAGCCCTTGGGCATTTCCAGGTATTGCGCACCGATCAGGTTATCGGCCCAGTCATCCTTGATCTGCGCCTGTAGCGGGATGACGTTGTTACTGCCGAACTGATAGCGCTGATTGAGCGGGGTGCGCAGCAGCGACAGGTCCAGCGCCATGGCCCGCGCGGCAATCTGCCGGGCCTGCTGGCTGCTTTCATTGCCCTTGAAGGTGGCGCGGTCGGCAATGAACCCGGGGCTTTCGTAGTAGCGGCAACGGCGCGGCATGTCGCACTCGGAGAAGATCCCCTGGCCATTGTGGTAGCGCAGTTTGCCGTTGGTGTAGGACATGATTTCACGCCCGCCGTCATAGTCGCGGAACAGCGAACGGCCGCTCAGCGCCGACGGCACCGGCAGATCGAAATAATCAAGGATCGACGCGCTCAGATCGACATGACCGTATACCCCGGCATTCAGTCGCGGCAGTTGCTCGTGTTCCGGGGCCAGGGTCAGGTTGAAGCCCCAGGACGATGCCAGACGCACGCCATCGATGCCGTGGGATTCGTCCGAAGTAATCACCACCAGCGTTTCCTTGAGCACGCCCTGGCGTTCGAGGCCGCTGAGGAACTGCTCCAGCGCATCGTCCAGATAACCGACGGCGGCCTGTTTCGGCGTCTCGTAGCGCGCCAGATATTCTTCCGGTGCGGAGTAGGGCTGGTGCGTGCCGACAGTCAGCAGGGTGAGCATCCACGGTTGCTTCTGCTTCTTCAGTTGGCCGACGTAATCCAGCGCGCCTTCGAAGAACGCCTTGTCATCCTTGCCCCACGGGAACTCCAGATAGTTGGCGTTGCTGAACCATTCCAGACCATGGGTCGCATCGAAGCCGATGTGCGGCATGATCTTGTCTTTGGCCATGAAGCGCAGACCGGCGCCTTGCAGGTAATGAGTGCTGAATCCGTTCTGCCGCAGCTGCGCCGGCAGGCAGGCCTGATTGCGCTCCTGCTGGGTGAGCATTTCCACGCCTTTGGGCGTGCCGTTGTTGAGCTTGTCGTAATCGCCACAGAGCATGGCGTACAGGCCGCGAATGGTCTGGTGCGTGTGCAGCACGTAATCCGGGGTGTTCATGCCGCGCTCGGCCCAGCGGCTGAGATTGGGCATCAGGTCTTCTTGATAGCGGCTGCCGATGGCCTCGCGATTGGCGCGGATGTACGCGCCGGGAATGCCTTCCAGGGCGATGATCAGCACATTGCGCGCCTGACCCGGTGCGGCCAGCAGCTTATGGCCATTGAGATCCAGATCGGTCAACCCGGCCATCTGTGGCGCGGGCTCTTCGACGTCACCGTCCAGCCATTCCTCGGCCTGCAACTGCAGATCGGCCACTTGAGCGGCGAGCAACTGATGCGGCAGGTTGTACAGGCGCCACGGGTCTTCATCGTTCGGCCAAAGGTTTTGCACGCCCCAGTGCGCGGCGAACAGCAGCGCCGGTGCGGCCCACATGGCGCGGGGCAGGGCAGCAGGGGATTGCGTGCGATTGGCGAAGCGCGTCAGCAACCAGAGCAGCAGCGCCAGCAACAGGGTGGCGCCCAACGCCGGGTGGGCGAAACCGCCACCGGTGGAGTTCTCCACGAATTGCGGGTCAATCAGGTAATGCAGGTCGGATGGGTTCGGCAACCGGCCGACAGCGCTGACCAGCTCCGCCGTCGCCACCGCCAGCAACCCCCAGAACAGCAGCAACGGCAACGCCAGCCACCACGCACGGCGATGCAGTAACAGCACCAGCAAACTACCAATCGCCAGGTCGGACAAATAGCCCGGCGACGACGACCAGCCCAACGCCGCGCGCAGGCACACCGGTACGATCAGCACCAGCAGAATCAGGGAAAACAGGCGGGCATGCGGCTGCCGCAACCAACGCAAAAGAACGCTCACAAACAAAGACCTTCCAGCCATCAAACCGTCATAAAAGTGTGCGCGATGATACCAAGGGTGGGCTGTCTGATCGCCCTTTTAAACTCCCGGCTGATCCGCTCTCGCAAGCGCGGCGCAGGGCTTGAGGCCGTGACTGGCGTTGGTGTCAGCCCGCTAGCGGCTGACGTCCAGCTTGTAACCGGTGGCAGATTTATTGTTTCAGGCTGTTTAAACCGGCGCACATGGCAAACGCGGGCGTGCTATCGATATTCGATAACGGTATTTAATTTCTGTTTTTTATAGCGATAGAGTTCGGCCTTTCAGCCAATCCACCCTGCTGCGAGGTTGTCATGGCCACACTGTTCAAACGTTCTGCGCTGACTCTGTTGGCCACATCTCTGACAGGCAGTCTGCTGCTCAGCGGCGGTGCGCAGGCCGAAGGCAAGATCAGCATCGCCCAGCAATTCGGCATCGGTTATCTGATTCTCGACGTGGTTCGTGATCAGCAGTTGATCGAAAAACACGGCAAGGCGCAGGGACTGGAAATTAAGGTCGACTGGAACAGCATCTCCGGCGCCACCGCCATGAACGAAGCACTGCTGACCGGCGCACTGGACGTGGTCTCCGCCGGGGTGCCGCCGATGCTCACCGTGTGGGATCGCACTCGCGGCAAACAGAACGTCAAAGCCATTGCCTCGCTCGGCTCGATGCCCAATTACCTGCTGACCAACAACCCCAACATCAAGACCCTGAAGGATTTCAGCGACAAGGATCGCATCGCCGTACCCGCAGCGGGCGTGGGTTTCCAGTCGCGTACCTTGCAGATCGAAACGGCCAGGGAATTCGGCAATGATCAATACAAGAAGTTTGACGACATCTCGGTCAGCCTGCCGCACCCGGATGCCACGGCGGCGCTGATTGCCGGCGGTTCGGAAATCAACTCGCACTTCTCCAGCCCGCCGTTTCAGTATCAGGCGCTGCAAAACCCCAACGTGCACAAGGTGCTCAGTTCCTACGACGTGCTCGGCGGTCAGGCCACGTTCAACGTGCTCTACACCACGGAAAAATTCCACGACGAAAATCCCAGGACCTACAAGGCGTTCTACGACGCGTTGGCCGAAGCGGAAAAAATCATCAAGGCCGACAAACCCGCCGCCGCCCAGGCGTACATCCGCGTCGAACAGTCCAAGCTGCCGCTGGCGCTGGTCGAGCAAATCGTCAGCGATCCGGAAATCGACTTCACGGTGGTGCCGCAGCGCACGTTTATCTATGCCGAAAAACTGCAGGAACTGGGCGTGCTGAAGAACAAGGCCGGCAGTTGGAAGGATTACTTTTTTGAAGAGGCGCATGGCGGCGCGGGGAGCTGACACCTCTCAGGCAGCGCCCACCGCCGGCCAATTCGGCGATCAGTTCAAACCGTCGTCGAAGATGCTTTCAATCGGCAGCTCGAACGCCCGGGCAATCTGAAAGGCCAGTGGCAGGCTCGGGTCGTAACGCTCGTTTTCGATGGCATTGATCGTCTGACGTGACACCTTGAGGCGTTCGGCCAGATCGACCTGCGACCAGTTGCGCTCGGCGCGCAGCGCCTTGAGGCGATTTTTCATTGGTAGCGAAGTCGCGCGATTTGCAGGCCGACAATCCACATCGCGCCCATCACCGGCCACACGCAAGTCCACGATATGTGCGGGGCGCCGATGTTTTCCAGAAAACCGTAACTGAAGGTCAGCAACGCCGAGGCGGCGAAGGCAAACCCCAGCGCTTCGAACTGGATACGCAGATGCATTTCGTCCATGCGCCGCATGTTGCGCACGATACTCCAGCACATCAGTCCTGCCGGAATAACCGGTGTCAGCGCGACGGCTGAGCGCAGAATCATGTTGGCGTCCGTCAGGTATTGCGTGGCAATTACTGAGGCCGTCAACACCAGCATGTAGAGGATCAAGGCTGCGCCCATTTCGAGGTAGTACCGGTTCATTTTTCAACTTCCTGTGTAAAAGACCCTTTACATACTGGCTAAACTTTTTCCCCATGTAAAGCAAGCTTTCCATCAGCCTCGAACGGGTTGTTTCTGGACAGTCTAATGGCCACTTAGTAGCATTCGAGCCCAACGGACTTTCCCTCTGCACGTCGTCCGACGTGGAATTCTCAAGGAATCGACATGCGCGAGCCCAGCAATGGCGAACAACGAACAGTCGTGACCTTGGTCAACGGTGAGATTCATCACGAAACCCGGATCAGTTTCAGCTCGGTGTCGGTCGTCAATGGCGAAGTGCGGGTGCATACCGCTGAAGGCAATCAAATAAATGTCCAGGTACCGGGGGCGGACTTCTCATTGCGCTTTGATCTGGATGGAGTGCAGCAGACTCCAGTGGCGCAGCAGGCACCGGTTGAAACGGTGCCCGTCGACAACAACCTGAAGCTGTTCACCTGGAAAACCGTACTGATCACCCTCGGGCTGTGGACGGTGGTCAACCTGATCACTGGTTGGCTGGGATTCTTCGCGGCGGCCGGTTATCTCGGTTATCGCTGGAGTCAGGTGTTGAAGCGCAAGCAACAGTTGGCTGCGGCGCCCGTGGAGAAAACTGCGGCGGCATCGCGCCCGGGGATGTCGAGAGAAAGCGTGCGCAATGCACTGGCCCGCAAGCGCGGCTGATATGCGCGAAAAAAAAGGGGCGATCTGATCATCAATCAGGCCGCCCCTTTTTATTGCCGCAAAGTCAGATCAATGCATCTTGCTGTGATCGTGGCCTTCCATGTGCGTCAGCGCACGGACTTCGGCTTTGACTTCGACAGTTTGTTTCTCGCCCTTGGCGTTTTCCACGGTCAGGGTCAGCGGCACGCTTTCGCCTTCCTTAAGCTGGCCGGTCAGGCCCATCAGCATCACGTGGTAGCCGTTCGGGTCGAAGGTGACGGCTTTGCCGGCCGGCAGGTCGACCGACTTGACCGGGCCCATGCTCATCACGTCGTTCTTCATCGACATTTCGTGGATCTGCACATCTTTGGCCACTGGCGAGGCAACGCTCAGCAGTTTGCTGTCGCTGTCAGCAGTGACGGTCATGAACGCGCCGCTGGCCGATTGGGTCGGCACGGTCGCACGCACCCAGGCATCGTCCACTTTGGTCTGGGCGGAGACCTGAAAAGCCAGGCCCAGCAGCGACAGAGCGCAAACGGCGCGTTTGATGTTGTTCAAAACGGGGTGCATCAGCAGACCTCCATAACGGTGAGCAAATCTTCCGTGCACTCTTGTGCCGAAAGCGATACAGACAGACCCATGCGCAGTTGGCCGCGCGAGTCGTAGACGTAACTGGTGGACGTGTGGGAAATCGTATAGGTGTCGCCGGCCGGCACCTTCTCGAAGAACACGTCGAATTCCTTGGCGGTGGCCTGGGTTTCTTCCAGCGTGCCGTACAGCGCGACGAAGCTCGGGTCGAAGGCTTTGACGTAGGCGTCGAGGATCTGCGGCGTGTCGCGTTCCGGGTCGAGGGTGATGAAGATCACCTGCAGACGGTCGCCGTCCTTGCCCATCAGCTTCTTGATTTGCGCAGCGCGGGCGAGGGTGGTCGGGCACACCGCCGGGCATTGGGTGAAGCCGAAGAAGATCATCGGCATCATCCCGCGAAAGCTCGACAGCGTCATGGTTTCGCCGTCGGTGTTCTTCAGCTTGAAGGTGCGCCCGAGGATCTTGTCACTCAGGTCCTTGCCGTACTTGTACGACAGTTGGCCACGGGTGTCGCAGCCCGCGAGCAGGCCCAGGCCCAGCACGCCCATTCCCGCAAGCACCTTGCGGCGAGTCAACAAAGCCGTCATCTAATACCGCCTTTTGCAGCCCGTCAGTCGGCAGGACTGGCGGGGGGTTAACCGTAAAAGCGGCGCATGATACCAAACTGACGGCAGACGCCGGCCACGGATCGCCGCGCGGCGCAGGATCGGGCGACAAAAGGTGTAAGAAAAAGTGACGAGGCGCTACTGAATTCGGCCCTCATCGGCCCGCCAGCCGCCGCCCAGCGCGGTGTACAGGTTGACCTCGGCGACCAGTTGCGCGAGACGATCAGTGATCAGCCCCTGCTGTGAACTGAACAGTGAACGTTGCGCATCGAGAAACGTCAGGCTGCTGTCGACACCGTTCTTATATCGGTGCTGCGCCAGGTTGTAGTAGTCCTGAGTCGCCTGTACCAGATCGCGCTGCGCCTGCAATTGCTGCTGATAAGTACTGCGCGCCGCCAGGCCGTCGGCGACTTCCTGAAACGCGGTTTGAATCGATTTCTCGTATTCGGCGACCGCCACATCCTTCTGCAATTTCGAGTAATCCAGACTCGCGCGCAGGCTGCCGGCGTTGAAAATCGGCAGGTTGATTTGCGGCTGGAACGT
The DNA here is from genome assembly GCF_053851495.1 of Pseudomonas sp. JQ36. Taxonomy (NCBI): domain Bacteria; kingdom Pseudomonadati; phylum Pseudomonadota; class Gammaproteobacteria; order Pseudomonadales; family Pseudomonadaceae; genus Pseudomonas; species Pseudomonas sp. JQ36. The sequence goes on from NZ_CM132642.1 coordinate 1,303,651, forward strand.
CCACGCCCCGGAGCCGGCGCTGAACAGCCCGGACAGATCGCGGCTGGAGGTTCCGGCGTTGGCGGTCAGGCTGACACTGGGGAAAAACGCCGCGCGCGCCGCGCCGATATTGGCGTTGGCCGCTTTCAGTTTGTACTCGGCCTGCAGAATGTCCGGGCGCCGTTGCAGCAGATCCGAGGGCAGTCCGGCCGGCAATTGCTGGACCAGATCGCTGGCCAGTGGTTGCGCCGGCAGTTGCTCGGGGACTGGCGCGCCGATCAGCAGCGTCAGGCTGTTCAGATCCTGCGCCACCTGGCGTTTGTATCGCGCCAGATTGGCCCGCGAACTGTCGACGCTGGTTTGCGCCTGCGCCTGTTCCAGCGCTGAAGACTTACCGGCGTCGCGGTTGCGCGTGGTCAGGCGCAGGCTTTGCTCATCGGCGGCCAGGGTCTGGCGCGTCAGTTCGAGCAACTCCTGATCGGCGCGCCAGGTCAGGTAGGCATTGGCGACGTTGGCCACCAGACTCAGCTCGGCACTGCGCCGCGCCTGTTCGGTCGCCAGCCAGGTCTGCAGCGCCTGCTCGCTGAGGCTGCGCACTCGGCCGAAAAAATCCAGTTCATAGGCGCTGACGCCCAGATTCACTGCATAGGTCGAATTGATCAGCGCCTTGCTGCGAGTCACGCTGGGCGGCATGCGCTGGCGCGACCCGCTGGCATTGGCCGACACCGCCGGCAGCAGATCGGCGCGCTGGATCCGGTATTGCGCTTGAAACGCCTCGACGTTCAGCGCTGCCACTCGCAGGTCGCGATTGTTCACCAGCGCACTTTCGATCAACTGTTGCAGGGCCGGATCGTTGAACAGCGTGCGCCAGTCTTCAGTGCGCGCTGCGGCGGGTGTCGATGTCGGATAAACCGCGCCTTGCGGGTACTGCGCAGCGCTCGGTGAAGCAGGGCGCTGGTAGTCGGGAATCAACGAACAACCGGCCAGCAGCACGGCAAGGGACAACAGGGAAATGCGCAGCATCGAACGCTCTCATGCAGAAAAAACACGTGCCGGGGACTGCGTCCCCACACCACCATCGAATACTGTTGAAGCCTGACCGCGCGGTTACGCCCCGGCCATCCAGCGCGCCAGGCCATGCCGTCCGCTGACCCCCAGTTTGGCGGTCGCACGCTTGAGGTAGGTCTCGACCGAACTGCTCTTGACCCGCAGCTTCTCGGCGAGTTGCGGCACGGTGCCGCCGGTCAACAAACCGAGGCAGACTTCTTTCTCCCGCGCCGACAGCACAATGCCGCCCAGCGCCAGACGCTCGTCGAACACCTGCTGCAACGGCGCCTGTTCCAGGTCGGCCAACGGCAGGCGCGGTTGTTTGGCGATGATCTGCCGGCTGAGTTGCGCGTGGCGCTCGATCAGCGGCAGCAGGGTGTCGGACAGGCTTTTGAGAAACGACAGCTCCGGCAGGGAAAACACCCGGTGCGTGTGCGGTCGATAGAACGAGATGACGCAACGGCGGTTGGAAGTGCGCGACACCAGATTGCACTGGTGCACGCTGTGCTGCGGATGGCGGGGCTGTAGTGAGGCTTTGAGTTGAATCAGCAGGGAGTCATTCATCTCGATCATCTTCTGCAACAGCGGATGATCGTCCGGGCGCGGCAACGAGTCCGGCGGCGGGAAGGTCTGCGGCAGGCCCGCGCTGCCCAGCGCCTTGATCTCGACCACGCTGGCCTGGCGCTCGTCCAGCGTCCATTCGCTGAGATCGACGCGATTGACCGGCACCAGAGTGTCGACCAACTGAAACAGGTTGCTGGCGAAATGATCGTCGCCGGTGCTGGCAATCAGTTCACCCAGTTGCCAGTAGAAATGCGGGTTTTCCATGTTGCGAATGCTGCCGGTCAGATTCATATCCTTGTCATCCCTGGTTCCGAGTCATCACCGAGTCGTCCGCTGTTTATGCAAAAGCCGCCCACGCAATCGTCTCTCCTTGAAACTGATCTGGGGCGGGATTTAAGCCTATGGATTTGTCCTACGTCTGTAGGGGAAAACAGGGACACAAAGTGCCATCATTTCTGAAAGTTGGCGCCGGGCTTCTGACGCCGTTTGGTACAGATGTCGCGCATTGCGTGACTGTTTGGTCACGGCAAGACCCTGAAAACCGGGGCTATTGCGTTTTTGTGAGGTCATCACGCAGGTCGATGGCAGCGCTGGTGTGTGGCATTTTTCCTACAAGATTTTCAGTCTTTCCTCTCCGAACTTTTAGAGGGTTCCCGCCCAATCAGGGTCAACAAGTGCTGACAGGCGTGCACCGGGGGCGGGGTTGTCCGGGTTTTACGTGTCATGTCGGCATCGGGGCCGATGCTTGAATAGGCGCAAAATCACCTGAGAAGGATCTTATGCCGCCTATTTCTGCCCCTGCGGTGGCCACGCCGTCCGCATCGCTCCAGACGTATCCGCTGACCGCTGCGCAGCTGGATATCTGGCTGGATCAGCTGAGTCGCGGTGATTCGCCGCTGTACAACATCGGCGGCTACCTGGACCTCAGCGGGCCGCTGGATCCGGCACGGATGCAGGCTGCGCTGCAAGCGCTGGTGGCCCGGCATGACGCGATGCGCACGGTTCTGCTGCCGGGCGCCGGGGCTGATGGCTTGCCGTTGCAGCAGTTCGCCCGGTCAGTAGCGGTGCCGATGCCGATCAACGATGTGTCGACGCACAGCGACCCGGAATCGGCGGCGCGGGCATTGGTGCAGGCACGCATCGATCAACCCTTCGTGCTGGACGGCGGCTGCCTGTTCCGCTTTCTGTTGATCCGCCTTGATGAGCAGCGACATTGGTTGTCCGTGCAGGCTCACCACTTGATCGTCGATGGCTGGGGTTTCGGCGAAATGTTCAAGTCGCTGGACGAGATCTACAACGCGCTGGCGAGCGGCCAACCGGCACCGGTCGCCGCGCCGTCGTACATCGACTTCATTGAGGACAATGCGCGCTATCACGCGTCGCCGCGTTATGCGCAGGATCGCGCCTACTGGCTGGACAAATACCAACACTTGCCCGAGCCGCTGTTGCTGCCGCGGCATCAGCAGAGCCTGGCCGGCCAAACCGCGCAGACGCAGGTCTACGCGCAGCCTTTGCCGGCGCTGCTGCACGAGCGCATGCAGCAGGTGGCCCGGGTGTTCGGCGCCTCGGCATTCCATGTACTGCTGGCGGCGCTGCATGTCTACTTCAGCCGCACTGAGCAACGGGACGAATGGGTGGTGGGGCTGCCGATTCTCAACCGCTCCGGCGCGCGCTTCAAATCCACCCTCGGGCTGTTCGCCCAGGTCAGTGCGGTGCGCATGGGCTTCGGTCGCCAATGCACGTTCGCCGAACTGATCACGGCGATCCGTGATGAGTTGCGCCAGGACTTTCGCCATCAGCGCTACCCGGTGAGTGAGATGAACCGTGCCTTGGGTTTGCTGCGCGAGGAGCGCTCGCAGCTGTTCGAGGTCACGGTGTCCTACGAGCAGGGCACTCACGATTATCGCTACGGCGAGGCGTCGGGACGGATCATCAAGGCTTCGAACGTCGAAGAGGCCACACCGCTGGCGGTGCACCTGCTGAGCAATCTGGCCAATGACGACGCGCGGCTGTACCTGATCTACAGCGAGGCGTATTTCAATGCCGATGAAGTCAAGGCATTGACCGAGCGCTGGTTGCTGATTCTGGAGCAGGGGCTGGAAGCGGTGAATCTGGCGGTGGTCGATTTCGATCTGAGCACGCCGGAAGAAATCGCGCTGCTGCAGCAGTGGAATGCCACGCGGGTGGACTACCCGGCTCCGACGACCATTCAGCAGCGTATCGAAGCGCAGGCGACGCTACGGCCGCAGGCGCTGGCGGCGGTGGATCAAGGGCAAGGCCTGACCTATGCCGAACTCAATCAACGCGCCAACGCGCTCGCTCATCATCTGCTCGATCTCGGGGTGCGCGCGGATGACCGGGTGGCGATCGTCGCCCGACGCGGCCTCGACACACTGGTCGGGCTGTTGGCGATCCTCAAGGCCGGGGCCGCGTATGTACCGCTGGATCCGGCGCATCCGGGCGAGCGCCTGAGCTATCTGCTGGAGGACAGCGCGCCAATCGCGGTGCTGACCCAGCGTGCGTTGCGCGGGCATTTGCCGGCGCTGTCGGTACCGGTGATCCAGCTGGATCAGCCGAGCTGGTCCGCCGCCCATGTCGGCGCGCCGAAGGTGCCGGGGCTGCCCCCGGCCAACCTCGCTTACGTGATTTACACCTCCGGCTCGACCGGTCTGCCCAAGGGGGTGATGGTCGAGCACCGCACCCTGTGCAATCTGGTCGATTGGCACGCTGATGTCTTTGACCTGCATGCCGGCAGCCATACCTCAAGCCTGGCTGGTTTCGGTTTCGATGCGATGGCCTGGGAAGTCTGGCCGGCGCTGTGCGTGGGTGCGACCCTGCACCTGGCGCCGGTCAGCGAGGGCAACGAAGACATCGATGCGCTGCTCGACTGGTGGCGTGCGCAGCCGCTGGAGGTGAGCTTTTTGCCGACGCCGATCGCCGAATACGCGTTCAGCCGCCAGCTCGATCACCCGACGTTGCGCACGCTGCTGATCGGTGGCGATCGCCTGCGCCAGTTCCCGCGTCAGCCATCGTTCGAAGTGATCAACAACTACGGCCCGACCGAAGCCACGGTGGTGGCGACCTCGGGGCGCATCAGCGCCGGGCAGGCGCTGCACATCGGCAAACCGGTGAGCAACGCCACGGTGTATCTGCTCGACGAGCAGCAGCAACCGGTGCCGCTTGGCGTGACGGGCGAGTTGTACGTCGGCGGGGCCGGGGTAGCCCGTGGTTACCTGAACCGCGCCGACCTGAGCGCCGAGCGTTTCCTGCGCGACCCGTTCAGCGCTGAGCCGGGCGCGCGCATGTATCGCACCGGCGACCTCGCGCGCTGGCGCGCCGACGGCAATCTGGAGTATCTGGGGCGCAACGATGATCAGGTGAAAATCCGTGGCATCCGGATCGAGCCGGGGGAGATCGAGAGCGCACTCGCCAGCCATGCGGCGGTGCGCGAAGCGGTGGTGCTGGTGCGCGACGGGCAATTGCTGGCGTGGTTCACCGAGCAAGCGCCGCTGGACATCAACGAGCTGCACGCGCAGCTGAAAACCCGCCTGAGCAGCGCCATGCTGCCGAGCGCCTACGTGCGTCTTCCGGCTCTGCCGCTGACCGCCAACGGCAAGGTCGATCGCAAGGCACTGCCGGCGCCCGGGCCGGAAGATTTGATCCGCCACGAATACGAGGCGCCGCAGGGCGAGGTCGAAATTGCCCTGGCGCAGATCTGGGCCGAAGTCCTGCAAGTCGAACGGGTCGGGCGTCACGACCATTTCTTCGAACTCGGCGGGCATTCGTTGCTGGCGGTGATCTTGATCGAGCGCATGCGTCAGCTCGATCTGAGCAGCGACGTGCGCGTGCTGTTCAGTCAGCCGACTCTGGCGGCGCTGGCTGCTTCCGTCGGCAGCGGTCGGGAAATCGAAGTGCCGGCCAACCGCATCGCCGCCGATTGCACCTGCATCACGCCAGAGATGCTGCCGCTGGTACAACTGCAGCAGGCGGACATCGAGCGGATCGTCGCCACGGTACCGGGCGGCGCGGCCAACGTGCAGGACATCTATCCGCTGGCACCGCTGCAGGAAGGCATTCTCTACCACCACATCACCGCTGAGCAGGGCGATCCGTACCTGCTGCAATCGCAACTGGCGTTCGACAGTCTTGAACGCGTCGAGGCTTTCGCTGCAGCACTGCGCGAGGTCATGGCGCGCCACGACATTCTGCGCACTTCGGTGCTCTGGGAAGGCCTGAGCACCCCGGTGCAAGTGGTGTGGCGCGAGGCGATTCTGCCGGTGCAGGAGGTCGAACTGGATCCGGCCAACGGCCCGGTCATCGAGCAGTTGCACGAGCGCTTCAACGCCCGGAGTTATCGCCTCGACGTCAGCCAGGCGCCGCTGATGCGCCTGGTGTTTGCCCGTGACCCGGCGCTGGATCGGGTGGTGGGGATTCTGCTGTTCCATCATCTGGCCATGGATCACATCGCTCTGGAAGTGATGCGCGGCGAGATGCAGGCCAGCCTGTCGGGGCAGGTCGTGGCGCTGGCGCCGCCGGTGCCGTATCGCAATTACGTGGCGCAGACGCGGCTGGGCGTCAGCGAGCAGGAACATGAGGCGTTTTTCCGCGCGCAACTGGCGGACATCGACGAGCCGACCCTGCCATTCGGGCTGCAGGAAGTGCAGGGCGACGGGCGAGGCATCGACGAAGCGCAGCAGGCGCTGCCGGCTGACGTCTATCAGCGCTTGCGCACCCAGGCGCGACAGGCCGGGGTCAGTGTGGCGAGCCTGATTCATCTGGCGTGGGCGCGGGTGCTGGCAGCGACTTCGGGCCAGCAGCGCGTAGTGTTCGGCACGGTGCTGATGGGGCGTATGCAAGGCGGCCAGGGCGCCGACCGGGCTTTGGGCGTGTTCATCAACAGCTTGCCGCTGCGCATCGATGTCGACGCCGGGGTGCTCGACGCGGTGCGCGCCACCCATGCGCGGCTGACCGCGCTGCTCGGGCATGAGCATGCGTCGCTGGCATTGGCTCAGCGCTGCAGCGGCGTGGCCTCGCCGTCACCGTTATTCAGCGCGCTGCTCAACTACCGCCACAGCGATGAGTCCGAACTGCTGGAGCCGTCCAGCCAAGCCTGGCAGGGCATCGAGACCCTGGCCAACGAGGAACGCACCAACTATCCGCTGACCATGAGCGTGGATGATTTTGGCAACGGCTTGCGCCTCACCGGCCGGACCGTGGTGCAGATCGGCGCGCAACGGATTTGCGGTTACATGCAGGCGGCGTTGAGCGGCCTGGTGCAGGCGTTGGAGCAGACCCCGCAACAGCCGTTGCACCGTTTGCCGATCCTGCAAGCCGAGGAGTTGCAACGCTTGCTGATCACGTTCAACGCCACCGACGTCGATTGTCCGCTGGAGCAGCCGTTGCACAGGTTGTTCGAAGCACAGGTGCGGCGTAAACCTGAAGCTGTCGCGCTGCAATCCGCGCAAGGCAATCTGACTTATCGCGAACTCAACGAGCGCGCCAACCGTCTGGCCCATCACCTGCGTGAACTCGGCGTGCAACCGGACTCGCGCGTAGCGATCTGCGTCGAGCGCGGGCTGGATCTGATCGTTGGTCTGCTCGGCATCCTCAAGGCTGGCGGCGCCTATGTGCCGCTGGATCCGGACTATCCGCTGGAGCGCCTGAACTACATGTTGCAGGACAGCGCGCCGGTCGCACTGCTGGTGCATGGCGCTACGCGGCAATTGCTGGGCGAGCCGGGTGTGCCATTGATCAATCTGGATCACGGCAGTTGGGAACAGCAGCCGTCAGGCGATCTGCAGGTACCGGGCCTGAGTGCTTCGAACCTCGCGTACATGATCTACACCTCGGGTTCTACCGGGTTGCCGAAAGGCGTGATGATCGAGCATCGCAGCGCCTGCAACATGGTGCATTGGGGTTCGCAGCTCAGTCAGCCGACCGAACACGGTGCGTTGCTGCAAAAGGCACCGTTCAGCTTCGACAGTTCGGTGTGGGAGATCTTCTGGCCGCTGTGCTCCGGCATGCGTCTGGTACTGGCGCGGCCGGACGGCAACCGCGATTCGGCGTATGTGGTGCAGACCATTTGCGAGCAGCAGGTCACAGTGGTCAAGTTCGTCCCTGCGTTGCTTCAGCAGTTCATCGAGCAGGACGGTGTCGAGCAGTGCACCAGCCTGACCGATGTGCTCAACGGTGGTGGCGAGCTCAGCGCGGCGCTGGCCCGCCAAGTGCGTGATCGCCTGCCGTGGGTGCGTTTGCACAATGTTTACGGCCCGACTGAAACCACAGTGGACAGCACGAGCTGGACGCTGGAGCCGCACATCCCGGTGCCGGACAACGTGGTGCCGATCGGTACAGCCTTGAGCAATACACGGCTTTACGTGCTTGATGCGTACGGTCAACCGGTACCACAAGGCGTCAGCGGTGAGTTGCACATCGGCGGCGTCGGCGTGGCGCGTGGTTATCACGGACTGCCGCAAATGCAGGCCGAGCGCTTCATCAATAACCCGTTTGTTGCGAGTGATCGCCTGTATCGAACGGGGGATCTGGCGCGCTACAACAATCATGGGGAACTGGAATTCCTCGGCCGCAATGACTTCCAGATCAAGCTGCGTGGCTTGCGTCTAGAACCGGGGGAAATCGAGGCACGGTTGATCGAACATCCGGCGATTCGCCAAGCGGTGGTGATGGTGCGCGATGAGCGTCTGGTGGCCTGGTACACCGTTCGCTCGGGTGTAGAAGCACCCAGTCTGGAGGCCTTGCGCGCGCATGTGCTGGAGCGTTTGCCCGAGTACATGGTGCCCGGCGCGTTCGTACTGCTCGACGCGTTGCCGCTGACACCGAACGACAAGATCGACCGCAAAGCCCTGCCGGAACCGGGGGCAGATGCAGTCATCAATCGCCCATACGTGGCGCCGCAGGGGGATGTCGAAACCGCGCTGGCGCAGATCTGGAGCGAGGTGCTTGGCGTCGAACAGGTCGGTCGCCATGACAACTTCTTCGAACTCGGTGGGCACTCGCTGCTGGCAGTGAGTCTCGTAGCACGGATGCGTCAGAGCGGCCTGCACACCGACGCCCGGGCGCTGTTCAGCCAGCCGACGCTGGCGGCACTGGCGCTCAGCACCGCACCCGAGGCGCAGCAAGTGTTCATCCCGCAAACCACCATCCCGAGCCTCAATCGCAAACGGCGGCTCTGACGCCGAACCCTGTAGGAGCTGCCGCAGGCTGCGATCTTTTGATTTGGCTTTAACAGCAAGATCAAAAGATCGCAGCCTGCGGCAGCTCCTACAGGGGGGTATTGCGGCGGCCGAGCCGGCGGCTTGTCCCCGCTTCCCATGTCAGCCCCCCAGGCCCCGATGTTTTAGTTTTTCCAGGCTGCGCACAGCAGGCACGGACTCGCGGCTGCGCGCTCCTTTTTCTCGTATTTACAGCAGGTTATCCCATGCATTTCAGCGAACTGATGGCTGTTCTTTCCACCCATGCGATCCGCCTTCAACAGGAAGATGAAGACCTGGTCATTCTGGGCAGCGACGACGCGCTGGACGATGCGTTGTGGGACAGCCTCAGCGAACACAAAGCGCAGCTGCTGGAGCTGGTCGCCCGGCACGGTGGCGACTGGTTGAGCCCGGCGTTTCGCATCACCCCGGACATGCTGCCGCTGGTGACCCTGGATCAGCCGACCATCGACCGGCTGGTGGCCAATGTGCCTGGCGGCGCCGCCAACCTGCAGGACATTTACCCGCTGGCGCCGCTGCAGGAAGGCATGCTCTATCTGCACCTGTCGGCGCCCGCCGGTGACCCCTACGTGTCGCAAGCGCGATTCGCCTTCGACAGCCGCGAACGGCTGGAGGCCTTCGCCGAGGCGCTGCAATGGATGATCGAACGCCACGACATTCTGCGCACTTCGTTCGTCTGGGAACGCCTGGACGAACCCCTGCAAGTGGTGCAGCGGCAGGCTCGTCTGCACTGCGAGGAAATCGTCCTCGCGCCGGGCGCGGATGCACTGACGCAGCTGCTGGAGCGCCACGACCCTCGGTTCTTCCGCCTCGACATCCAGCAGGCGCCGCTGCTGCGTCTGGTGTACGCCATGGACCCGGCCAACGGTCGCGTGGTCGCGCTGTTGCTGTTCCATCACCTGATCATGGACCACGTCGCCCTCGACGTGGTGCGCCGCGAAACCCGCGCGCACCTGCTCGGCCAGACCGCGCAGGTCGGGCCGCCGGTGCCGTATCGCGATCACCTGGCCAAGGCCCGTCTGCGTCTGGACGAGCAGGTTCACGAAGGGTTTTTCCGCGAGATGCTCGCCGACATCGACGAGCCGACCTTGCCCTGTGGTCTGCAGGATGTGCAAGGCGACGGGCAAAGCATCGAAGAAGCCTTGCTGATGCTCGACACCGATATCAGCCGGCAACTGCGCGGCCAGGCGCGTCAGCTCGGCGTCAGTGTCGCAAGCCTGATGCACCTGGCGCTGGCGCGGGTGCTCGGCCAGTTGTCTGGCCGCACCGCCGTGGTGTTCGGCACCGTGCTGTTGGGGCGAATGGAGGCGGGCGAGGGCGGCGAACAGGCGCTGGGAATGTTCATCAACACCTTGCCGCTGCGGGTGGATGTCGGGCAGGACGGCGTGCGCGCCGGGGTGCTGGCCACCCATCGACGCCTGACCGCGTTGCTCGGCCATGAACAGACCTCACTGGCACTGGCTCAGCGTTGCAGCGCGGTGGCAGTGCCGACGCCGTTGTTCAGCGCGATCCTCAACTATCGCCACAGCAGCAGTGAAGAGATCGCCGAGGTCAGTGAACTGGCCCCCGGCGTGCAAGTGCTGGGCGCCCGCGAGCGCACCAATTACCCGCTGACGATCAACATCGACGACCTCGGCGAAGATTTGCGCATTACCGCGCTGGCCGATGCGGCGCTGGGTGCCGAACGCATCGCCGCTTATCTGCACACCGCGTTGCACAGCCTGCTGCAGGCCTTGCAATCGACCCCGGATGCGCCGCTGCAACGCCTGAATATTCTGCCGGCGACCGAGCGCGATTATCTGCTGCACGGGGTCAACTCGCCGTTGCCGCAGTTCCCGGAAACCCCGCTGATTCACCAGCAGTTCGAAGCCCACGCGGCGGCACGCCCCGAGGCCACAGCGCTGCTGTTCGAGGAGCAGACGTTGAGCTACGGCGAACTCAATCGCCGCGCCAATCAACTTGCGCATCACCTGCTGGCGCGGGGGATTCGCCCGGATCAGCGCGTGGCGATTTGTGTCGAGCGTGGCCCGCAAATGCTCATCGGCCTGCTCGGTGTGCTCAAGGCTGGCGCCGGTTATGTGCCGATCGACCCGGCGTATCCACTGGAGCGCATCGCCTACACCTTGCAGGACAGCGCCCCGGTGGCGGTGCTGACCCAGGCCGATACGCTGGACCGGGTTGGCGCGCTCAATGTGCCGATCATCGATCTGGACAGCCTGCAGTTGCAGGCTGAACTCGGCAGCAATCCGCAGATCCCCGAGCTGACTCCAAGCCATCTCGCCTACGTGATCTACACCTCCGGTTCCACCGGGTTGCCCAAAGGCGTGATGGTCGAACACCGCAACGTGGTGCGACTGTTTTCGGCGACCCACGACTGGTTCAACTTCAACCAACAGGACGTGTGGGCGCTGTTCCATTCCTTCGCCTTCGACTTCTCGGTGTGGGAAATCTGGGGTGCGCTGGCGTTTGGCGGACAATTGTTGCTGGTGCCGCAGGCCGTCAGCCGCTCGCCGGACGACTGCTACGCGCTGCTGTGCCGCACTGGCGTGACCGTGCTCAATCAGACCCCGAGCGCCTTCCGCCAGTTGATCGCGGCGCAGGGCCGCAGCCCGTTGCAGCACTCGTTGCGCGAAGTGATTTTCGGCGGCGAAGCGCTGGAACCGGGCCTGCTCAAACCGTGGTACGCGCGGGTCGGCAATGCCGGTACACGGTTGGTGAACATGTACGGCATCACCGAAACCACGGTGCACGTGACCTATCGGCCACTGGAAGCAGCGGACACGCAACTGGTCGGGCGCAGCCCGATCGGTGTGGGCATCCCCGACCTGCAACTGTACGTGCTCGACGCGCAGCGCGAACCGGTGCCGGCCGGCGTGATCGGCGAGTTGTACGTCGGTGGCGCCGGGGTTGCACGGGGTTACCTCAACCGCGAGACGCTGACCGCCGAGCGCTTTATTGCCGACCCGTTCAGCGGCCGTGCCGAGGCGCGCCTGTACAAGACCGGTGATTTGGCGCGCTGGACCGCCGATGGCAGCCTCGAATACCTCGGTCGCAACGACGATCAAGTGAAGATCCGTGGTTTCCGCATCGAACTCGGTGAAATCGAAGCTCGCCTGGCAGCCTGCGCCGGGGTGCGCGAAGCGGTGGTGATCGCCCGCGAAGACAGCCCCGGTGACAAGCGTCTGGTGGCCTACTGGCTGGCCGCCGCAGGAACTGAGCCGAGCGCCGCGCAACTGCGCGACGAGTTGCTGCTGTCGCTCGCCGACTACATGGTGCCGAGCGCGTTTGTGCACCTCGACGCGTTACCGTTGACCACCAACGGCAAGCTCGATCGCAAAGCCTTGCCGCAACCGGACAGCGATGCGTTCGCCCGGCGCGGTTTCGAAGCCCCGCTGGGGCCGGTGGAAACCCTGATCGCCGGAATCTGGCAGACCCTGCTCGGTGTCGAGCAGGTCGGGCGGCACGACAACTTCTTCGAACTCGGCGGCCATTCGCTGCTGGCGGTGAAACTGATCGAACGCATGCGCCAGCACGACTTGCAGTGCGACGTACGTGTTCTGTTCGGCCAGCCGAGTGTGGCGGCACTGGCGGCGACCCTGAGCCACAGTCACGCCCTGCGGGTGCCGGACAATCTGATTCCTGCCGATTGCATGCGGATCACCCCGGACATGCTGCCGCTGGCCACGCTGGATCAGGCCGCCATCGACCGCGTGGTCGCCAGCGTGCCCGGCGGCGTTGCCAATGTGCAGGACATCTATGGTCTGGCACCGTTGCAGGCGGGGATTCTCTACCACCATCTGGCGACCAGCGCCGGTGACCCCTACGTGCTGCAGGCGCAATTCGCCTTCGCCGGTCTGGCGCAGATCAAGGCCTTCGTCCGTGCGTTGAACGCGGTGATCACACGCCACGACATTCTGCGCACCAGCGTGATCTGGGAAGGGCTTGAGGAGCCGGTGCAAGTGGTCTGGCGCGAGGCGCCGCTGGCGCTGGAACGAGTCGATGCCGACCTGCTTGAGGGTGATGTGCTGGAGCAGATGCAGGCGCGCTTCGATCCACGGCACTACCGCCTCGACCTGTGCCGGGCGCCGCTGATGCGTCTGGCCTACACCGAAGACCGAGCACAGCAGCGCTGGGTCGGCATCCTGTTGCTGCACCACATCGTGCTCGATCACACCGCACTGGAAGTGCTGCTCGCGGAAATGAACGACAGCCTGTACCCGAACGGTGCTGATCTGCCGGCGCCGGTGCAGTACCGTAACTACGTGGCGCAGGCGCAACAGCACGCCGATACCCAGGCGCATGAAGCGTTCTTCCGCGACATGCTCGGCGACATCGACGAGCCGACCGTGGCCTTCGGTGTGCAGGACGTACATGGCGATGGCAGCAGCATCGTCGACAGCGAGCAGGCGCTGGATTCGAGCGTGGCCGAGCGGTTGCGCGAGCAGGCGCGCCGCCTCGGCATCAGCGCGGCCAGCCTGGTGCACCAGGCCTGGGGCCAGGTGCTGGCGCAGGTTTCGGGGCGTGAAGAGGTGGTGTTCGGCACCGTGCTGCTCGGGCGCATGCAGGGTGGCGAGGGCGCCGATCGCGCACTCGGCATGTTCATTAACACCTTGCCGTTGCGGGTCAGTGTCGGTGCGACCGCGGTGGAGCAAGGCGTGCACGCTACTCATGAGCGTCTGGCGCAACTGCTGGCGCATGAGCAGGCCCCGCTGTCGCTGGCACAGCGTTGCAGCGGTGTTGCCGCATCGCTGCCGCTGTTCAGCAGCTTGCTCAACTATCGCCACAGCGCGGCCGAACCGGCAGGTGTGGCCTGGGACGGGATCGAGATTCTCAGCTCGCGCGAGCGCAGCAACTATCCGCTGGTGGTCAGCGTCGATGACCTCGGCACAGGTTTCCGCCTGAGCGTGCAGGCAGTGCCACAAGTGGACGGCGTGCGGGTCTGCGATTACCTGCAGACCGCGCTGCACAATCTGCTGACCGCCCTCGAGCACAATCCGGCCACGCCGCTGCGGCAGATCTCGGTGCTGTCGCCGAGCGAACGGCAGCGGGTCCTGGTCGGGTTCAACATCACCGGTCGCGACTACCCGCAGGCGCAGACCGTGCAGCGTTTGTTCGAGGCCCGGGCGGCCGCGCACCCTGAAGCGTTGGCGGCGGTGCAAGGTACCCGGCAGTTGAGCTATGGCGAGCTCAATCAGCGGGCCAATCGCCTGGCGCATCACCTGATCGGCCTTGGCGTGCAGCCCGATGACCGGGTCGCCCTGTGTGCCCGGCGCAGCCCGGACATGCTGGTCGCGCTGCTGGCGATCCTCAAGGCCGGCGCCGGTTATGTGCCGGTTGATCCGGCGTATCCACCAGAACGCATCGCCTACCTGTTGCAGGACTGCGCCCCGGTGGCCGTCGTGGCGCAGGCATCGACCCGCGATCTGCTCGGTGGCGTGCCGGTCATCGATCTGGACAACGACCTCTGGCAGCACCTGTCGGATGCCAATCCGCAGCTGCCGGCATTGACGCCGAAGCATCTGGCTTACGTGATCTACACCTCCGGCTCCACCGGCCAACCGAAAGGCGTGATGGTCGAGCATGCGACCCTGGAAAACCTTGTGCACTGGCACGCTGAAGCCTTCGACTTGCAGGCCGGCAGCCAGACCGCGAGCGTCGCCGGCTTCGGTTTCGATGCGATGGCCTGGGAAGTCTGGCCGGCACTGTGTGTCGGCGCGACCTTGCACCTGCCGCCGCAGTCGATCCGCAACGAGCACCTCGACGAGCTGCTCGACTGGTGGTGCGCGCAGCCGTTGCAGGTCAGCTTCTTGCCGACGCCCGTGGCCGAATACGCGTTCAGCCGGCAATTGCAGCACCCGACCTTGCGCACGCTGCTGATCGGTGGCGACCGCCTGCGTCAGTTCAGTCGTCAGCAAACCTTCGCAGTGATCAACAATTATGGCCCGACCGAAGCCACGGTGGTCGCCACCTCGGGGCCGGTCGAACTGGATCAGCCGCTGCATATCGGCCGCCCGATCGCCAACGCCAAGGTCTATGTACTGGACGCCGAGCAGCGCCCGGTGCCGGTGGGTGTGGCGGGCGAGTTGTATGTCGGCGGGGCAGGCGTGGCGCGCGGTTATCTGAATCGCCCCGAGCTGAGCGCTGCGCAGTTTCTCTTCGATCCGTTCAGCGACGAGCCACAGGCGCGCATGTACCGTACCGGCGATCAGGCGCGTTGGCTGGCCGACGGCAACATCGAGTACCTGGGGCGCAACGATGATCAGGTCAAACTGCGTGGCGTGCGTATCGAACTCGGTGAAATCGAAGCCGCGCTCGGCAGCCACGCTGCGCTGCAGGAAGCGGTGGTGCTGGTTCGCGACGGGCGACTGATTGCCTGGTTCACTGAGCGCACGGCGGTCGATATTCAGCAGTTGCACTCGCATTTACAAGCACGCTTGCCGGATGCGCTGTTGCCGGCGGCTTACGTGCGGCTGGACGCATTGCCGTTGACCGCCAACGGCAAGATCGACCGCAAGGCCTTGCCGGAACCGGAGCAGGGCGCGTGGCTCAGCCGCGAATATGAAGCGCCACAAGGTGCGGTGGAAACCGCGCTGGCACAGATCTGGATCGACGTGCTGAAAGTCGAGCGAGTCGGGCGTCACGACAACTTCTTCGAACTGGGCGGGCATTCGCTGTTGGCGGTGAGCCTGATCGAGCGCATGCGCCAGATCGACCTCGCCGCTGACGTGCGCGTGCTGTTCAATCAGCCGACCCTGGCCGCACTGGCCACCGCAGTCGGCAGCGGTCGCGAAATCGAGGTGCCGGCCAACCGCATTCCGCCGGGCTGCACGCACATCACCCCGGACATGCTCAGCCTGACCGAACTCGATCAGGCCAGCATCGAGCGCATCGTCGCCACGGTGCCGGGCGGGGCCGCCAACGTGCAGGACATTTATCCGCTGGCACCGTTGCAGGAAGGCATTCTTTACCATCACTTGAGCGCCGAACAGGGCGATCCGTACCTGCTGCAATCGCGGCTGATCTTCGACAGCGTCGAGCGCTTGCGCACCTTCAGCCAAGCCTTGCAGCAGGTCATCGCGCGTCACGACATTCTGCGCACCAGTGTGGTCTGGGAAGGGCTGGCGAGTCCGCAGCAAGTGGTCTGGCGTCAGGCGCCGCTGGTGGTGCAGGCGGTGCCGCTGGATCCGGCGCAGGGCGACGTTCTCGAACAGTTGCACGCGCGCTTCGATGCCCGGCACAACCGCCTCGACCTGAGCCAGGCGCCGCTGATGCGCATTGTCTATGCCGAAGACCCGGCACAGCAACGGGTGGTGGCGATCATCCTGTTCCAGCACTTGATTCTCGACCACACCGCCATGGAGGTGGTGGGCCAGGAAATGCGTGCTTTCATGTTCGATCAGGCCGACAGCCTCGGCACGCCGATGCCGTACCGCAACTACGTGGCGCAGGCGCGTCTGGGTGCCAGCGAGCAGGAACACGAAACGTTCTTCCGTGACATGCTCGGCGATATCGACGAACCGACCTTGCCGTTCGGTCTGCACGACGTGCAAGGCGATGGCGGCGACATTGAGGAGGCGCAGCAAGCCGTCGATGCCGGGTTGACCCTGCGCCTGCGTGAACAGGCGCGGCAGTTGGGTGTCAGCCCGGCGAGCGTGATGCACCTGGCCTGGGCGCAGGTGGTGGGGGTACTTGCCAACCGCCGCGACGTGGTGTTCGGCACGGTGCTGTTGGGTCGTTTGCAGGGCGGTGAAGGCGCGGATCGCACCCTCGGCGTGTTTATCAACACCTTGCCGCTGCGGGTGGATGTCAGCGAAGGTGTGCGCTCTGCGGTCAAGACCACCCACGCTCGGCTGACCGCGCTGCTGGCCCATGAACACGCGCCACTGGCGCTGGCCCAGCGCTGCAGCGCAGTGTCCGGGGCGCCGCTGTTCAGTGCACTGCTCAACTACCGGCATACCGCTGCCGAGGCGCAGCCGCGTGACGGTCAGGGCATCTGGGAAGGCGTGCAATTGCTGGGTGGCGAAGAGCGCAGCAACTATCCGCTGACCCTCAGCGTCGACGATCTCGGCGAAGACTTTTCCCTGTCCGTGCTGGCGCTGGCGCAGATCGGCGCGCAACGGATCTGCGGCTACATGCACACCGCGCTGGAGCATCTGGTGCACGCGCTGGAACAGGCGCCACAGCGTGCGCTCAACCGCTTGCCGATTCTTGCGGTCGAGGAATACGAACGCCTGGTGGTCGGTTTCAACCCGACGGCGGCGGCATACCCGCGCGGCGCAACGATTCAGGCGCTGGTGCAAGCGCAGGCCGAGCAGCAGCCACAGGCGCTGGCGGTGGTGCAGGGCACGCAGCAACTGACCTACGCGCAGCTCAATCAGCAGGCCAATCGCCTGGCCCAGCACTTGCTCGGCCTCGGCGTGCAGCCGGACGACCGGATTGCCGTGTGCCTGCAGCGCAGCCCGCAGATGCTGGTGGCGCTGCTGGCGATTCTCAAGGCCGGCGCCGGTTATGTGCCGGTCGATCCGGCGTACCCGGCCGACCGCATCGCCTACCTGTTGCAGGACAGCGATCCGGTGGCGGTGCTGGCGCAGGGTTCGACCCGCGAGTTGCTGGGCCGGGTGCCGGTGATTGATCTGGACAATGTCACTTGGCAGCACCTGTCCGATTGCAATCCGCAACTGCCGACGCTGACCCCGGCGCATCTGGCCTACGTGATTTACACCTCGGGCTCGACCGGTCAGCCGAAAGGCGTGATGGTCGAACACGCGACCCTGGAAAACCTTGTGCACTGGCACTGCGAGGCATTCGACCTGCGCGCCGGCAGCCACACCGCCAGCGTCGCCGGTTGCGGTTTCGACGCGATGGCCTGGGAGGTCTGGCCGGCGCTGTGTGTCGGCGCGACCCTGCACCTGCCGCCGCCGTCGATCAGCAACGAACACCTGGATGAACTGCTCGACTGGTGGCGCGCGCAGCCGTTGCAAGTGAGCTTCCTGCCGACGCCGATTGCCGAATACGCCTTCATTCGTGAGCTGGGTCACCCGACCTTGCGCACGCTGTTGATCGGTGGCGACAAGTTGCGGCAGTTCCCGCGTGAGCAGACCTTTGCCGTGATCAACAACTACGGCCCGACCGAGGCCACGGTGGTCGCGACATCAGGGCAGATCCATGTCGGGCAATCGCTGCACATCGGCCGGCCGATGAGCAACGCCAGGGTTTACCTGCTCGATGAACAGCAACGTCCGGTGCCGGTGGGGGTTGCCGGTGAACTGTACGTCGGTGGCGCGGGTGTCGCCCGTGGTTATCTGAACCGTCCCGAGCTGACTGCCGAACGCTTCCTCGAAGACCCGTTCAGTGACGAACCGCAGGCGCGCATGTACCGCACCGGCGATCTCGCGCGCTGGCTGGCCGACGGCAATATCGAGTACCTGGGGCGCAACGACGATCAGGTCAAACTGCGCGGTGTGCGGGTGGAACTGGGTGAAATCGAAGCTGCGCTGTCCAGCCATGCGGCGGTGCAGGACGCGGTGGTGCTGGTGCGCGAGGCGCGGTTGATCGCCTGGTTCACCGCCCGCACAACAGTCGATATCGAGGCGCTGCGCGCGCATCTGCAGGCGCGTCTGCCACAGGCACTGGTGCCGGCAGCTTACGTGCGGCTTGAGGCGCTGCCGCTGACCGCCAACGGCAAACTCGACCGCAAGGGCTTGCCCGAACCGGATCAGGACGCCTGGCTCAGCCGCGAATACGCAGCCCCGCAAGGGCCGGTGGAAACCGCGCTGGCGCAGGTCTGGGCCGAGGTGTTGCAGGTCGAACAGGTCGGGCGGCACGACAACTTCTTTGAGCTGGGCGGGCATTCGCTGCTGGCGGTGACCCTGATCGAGCGCATGCGTCAGCTCGGCCTGAGCACCGACGTACGCGTGCTGTTCAGCCAGCCGACCCTCGCCGCGTTGGCAGCTGCGGTGGGCAGTGGTCGCGAAGTCGCGGTGCCGGACAACCTGATTCCGCTTGGTTGCACGCATATCACGCCAGACATGCTGACCCTGGTGCAACTGGATCAGGCCAGCATCGAGCGTATCGTTGCCACGGTGCCGGGCGGTGCCGCCAACGTGCAGGATATTTATCCGCTGGCGCCGTTGCAGGAAGGCATTCTTTATCACCACTTGAGCGCCGCGCACGGCGATCCATACCTGCTGCAATCGCGCCTGGCATTCGACAGCCTTGAACGCTTGCAGGCCTTTGCCGCTGCGCTGCGTCAGGTCATGAGTCGCCATGACATCCTGCGCACCGGGGTGGTCTGGGAAGGGCTGGCGACGCCGGTGCAAGTGGTCTGGCGTGAAGCTGAGCTGCCGGTGCAGGAGGTTGCATTCGATACGGCGGGCGGTGATGTTCTGGCGCAGTTGTATGAGCGTTTCGACGCGCGGCATTACCGCATCGACCTCAGTCAGGCGCCGCTGATTCGTCTGGTGTATGCGCAAGATCCGGCCAACAATCGGGTGGTCGCCATGCTGCTGTTCCATCACATCGCCATGGATCACACGGCGCTGGAAGTGGTGCAGCAGGAACTGCAGGCGCTGCTCTTCGGTCACGGCGAAGTGCTGATACCCGCCGTGCCGTATCGCAATTACGTGGCACAAACCCGGCTGGGCGTCAGCGAGCAGGAACACGAAGCGTTCTTCCGCGCGATGCTCGGCGAGATCGACGAGCCAACGCTGCCATTCGGTCTGCTGGACGTGCACGGTGACGGCCATGACATCGAAGAAGTCCGTCAGCGCGTGCCCGACGCCGTGGCGCAGCGCCTGCGCAGCCAGGCGCGGCAGATGGGCGTGAGTGTCGCGAGCCTGTTCCATCTGGCATTTGCCCAGGTATTGGCGGCGACTTCCGGACATGCGCGCGTGGTGTTCGGCACCGTGTTGCTGGGGCGGATGCAGGGCGGTACCGGCGCTGATCGTGGTCTGGGAATGTTCATCAACACGCTGCCGCTGCGGGTGGATTTAGGCGATGTTTCGGTACGGGCCGGGGTGCGCGCCACTCATGCGCAACTGACGGCATTGCTCGGCCATGAACATGCGTCACTGGCGCTGGCCCAGCGTTGCAGCGGGGTGGCGGCGCCGTCGCCGCTGTTCAGCGCCATGCTCAACTACCGGCACAGCGTCAGCGCGGAACAGTTGCAAGCCAATCGCCTGGCCTGGCAAGGCATCGAGAACCTGTCCAGCGAGGAGCGCACCAACTATCCGCTGAGCTTCAACGTCGATGACCTGGGTCAGGGTTTTGACCTCACGGCCATGATCTCTTCGCAGATTGGCGCGGCGCGGCTGTGTGGCTACATGCAGCAGGCGTTGGCGGGGCTGGTCGAGGCGCTGGAGCAGACTCCGCAGCAGGCCTTGAACCGCCTGCCGGTGCTGGCGGATGCCGAGCGCCAGCAGGTGCTGTTCGGTCTCAATGCCACTGACGTCGATTACGACCTTGAGCAGACCATTCACGGCTTGTTCGAGGCGCAAGTGGCGCGCTCGCCGCAGGCGCCCGCCGTGGTTGCGGGTGAGCAGCAACTGAGCTACGCCGAACTCAATGCCCGGGCCAATCAACTGGCACGGCATCTGCGTGAATTGGGCGTAGGGCCGGATGCGCGGGTGGCGCTCTGCGTCGAGCGCGGTCTGGACATGGTGATCGGGCTGCTGGCGATCCTCAAGGCCGGCGGCGGTTATGTGCCGCTGGATCCGGCGTATCCGCTGGAACGTCTGGCCTACATGCTGGAGGACAGCGCGCCGCTGGCGGTGCTGGTGCAGGGAACGACGCGTTCGTTGCTCGGTGACGTTGGCGTGCCGGTGATCGACCTGGATCAGCCGCATTGGCAAGCGCTGCCGACAGACAATCTTGCGATAGCCGAACTGGCCCCGCAGCACACCGCTTACGTGATCTACACCTCCGGTTCCACCGGCCAACCGAAAGGCGTGATCAACGAACACAGCGGGGTGGTCAACCGTCTGCTGTGGATGCAGGACGCTTATCAACTGACTTCTGCCGACACGGTGTTGCAGAAAACCCCGTTCAGCTTCGACGTCTCGGTCTGGGAATTCTTCTGGCCGCTGATGACTGGCGCTCGATTGGTCATGGCCCGGCCCGAGGGGCACAAGGATCCGCAGTACCTCAGTGAAGTGATCGAGCGTGAACACATCACCACGCTGCACTTTGTCCCATCGATGCTCGACGTTTTCCTCGCTCACGCCGACACCGCACGCTGCAACAGCCTGCGGCAAGTCATGTGCAGCGGCGAAGCCCTGCCGGGCAGCGTGGTGCGACGCTTCAAACAGCAACTGCCGGGCAGCCAATTGCACAACCTCTACGGCCCGACCGAAGCGGCGGTGGACGTGACCGCGTGGAACTGCGCCGGGCCGCTGGAACAAACGCCAGACAACACGCCGATCGGCAAACCGATCGCCAACACCCGCATGTACATCCTCGATGCCCAGCAGCAACCGGTGCCGCACGGCGTGGTCGGCGAGCTGTACATCGGCGGCGTGCAGGTGGCGCGTGGTTATCTGAATCGCCCGGAACTGAACGCCGAACGCTTCCTCACCGATCCGTTTCACGCCAATGGGCGGATGTACCGCACCGGCGATGTCGCCCGCTATCTGGCGGACGGCAATATCGAATATCTGGGCCGCAACGACGATCAAGTGAAGATCCGTGGCCTGCGCATCGAACTCGGTGAAATCCAAGCGCGCCTGACCCAGATCGACGGCATTCAGGAAGCCGCCGTGCTCGCCCGCGAAGACGCATCCGGCGACAAGCGTCTGGTGGCGTACTACACCGGGGCACGCCTGGAAATCGACGTGCTGCGCAGCCATCTGATGGAAAACCTGCCGGACTACATGGTGCCCGCGCTGTTCGTGCATCTCGATACACTGCCGCTGAGCCCCAACGGCAAACTCGACCGCAAGGCGCTGCCGGCGCCGGATCAGGGCGCATTGCCGGTGCGCGAATACGAAGCCCCGGTGGGCGACGTCGAAATCACCCTCGCACGGCTCTGGGCCGAGTTGCTCAACGTCGAGCGGGTAGGGCGCCACGATCATTTCTTTGAACTGGGTGGTCACTCGCTGCTGGCGGTCAGTCTGATCGGCCGGCTGCGTCAGGAAGGCATGGAAGCCGATGTCAGGTCGCTGTTCGAACATCCGACCCTGGCCGGCTACGCCGCAATTACCGAACGAATGGAGATCGTCCTGTGAACGTGATCGAACTGTTGGCCACATTGAAGGCTAAAGATATTCAGCTGGCGGTCGCGGACGACCAATTGCGGGTCAACGGCAACAAGCAGGCGTTGAACGACCCGGCGTTGCTGGCGCTGTTGCGCGAGCACAAACCGGCGCTGATCGAACTGATCAAGGCCGGGCAGTACTCGGCCAGCAAGCATGGTCAGGTCGAGGTGCCGGCCAACGGCATCGTCTCTGGCACCACGCGCATCACCCCGACGATGCTGACGCTGGTCGAACTCGATCAAACCACCATCGACCACCTCGTCGCACAAGTCCCCGGCGGCGCAGCCAACGTGCAGGACATCTACCCGCTGGCGCCGCTGCAGGAAGGCATCCTGTATCACCACGTCAGTGGCGGTGACGGTGATCCGTATGTCATGCAGTCGCATTTCGCTTTCGCCAGCCGTGAGCGTTTTCAAGCGTTCGCTCAAGCGCTGCAAGCGGTGATCGATCGCCATGACATTCTGCGCACCGCTGTGCATTGGGCAGGGCTGGACGCGCCGGTGCAGGTGGTCTGGCGCCGGGCCGAACTGCCGGTGGAAGAGGTGACGTTGCCTGATGCAAATGGCGACGTGCTGGCGTATCTGCACGAGCGCTTCGATGCCCGGCATTTCCGCCTCGACGTTACCCAGGCGCCGCTGATGCGTCTGGCCCACGCCTGGGATGAGGCCGGGCAACGGGTGATCGCCACGCTGCTGTTCCATCACATGGCCCTCGACCACTCGGCGCTCGACGTGGTGCGCCACGAAATGCGCGCCTGCCTCACCGGGCAGCGTGAACTGCTCGGGCGCCCGGTGCCGTTTCGCAACTACGTGGCGCAGGCGCGTCTGGGTGTCAGCGAGGCCGAGCACGAGGCGTTTTTCCGCGAGATGCTCAGCGACATCGACGAACCGACGCTGCCTTACGGCCTGCAGGATGTGCAAGGCGACGGCAGCGAAATCGTCGAACTCAGTGTGCCGGTTGCGGCGCTATTGGGCCAGCGTTTGCGGGCGCAGGCACGAACGCTCGGCGTCAGTGTCGCGAGCCTGTTCCATCTCGGCTGGGCGCAAGTGCTGGCCGCGCTGACCGGCAAGCAGCAAGTGGTGTTCGGCACGGTGCTGATGGGTCGCATGCAGGGCGCCGAAGCGATTGACCGGGCGCTGGGGATTTTCATCAACACCTTGCCGTTGCGGGTGAACATCGACGGCCAGGACGTGCGCGCGGCGGTCAACGCCACCCACGCCCGGCTGACCACGCTGATGCGTCACGAGCACGCACCGCTGGCCCTGGCTCAGCGCTGCAGTCACGTGGTGGCGCCGACGCCGCTGTTCAGCACGCTGCTCAACTATCGCCACAGCCACAACATGGCCACCGCCAGCGCCGAAACCCTCGCGGCGTGGGACGGTATCTCCACGTTGCACTCCGAAGAGCGCAGCAACTATCCGTTGACGATGAGTGTCGATGACCTCGGTGACGCCTTCAGCCTGACCTTGCTGGCCAGCACCCAGACCGATCCGCAGCGTATCTGCGATTACCTGCACTGCGCGCTGGAAAACCTCGTGCTTGCGCTGGAGCAGGCGCCGCAGACACCGATCAACCAACTGCCGATTCTGCCGGCGGCAGAGCTTGAACAGGTGCTGCTCGGCTTCAATGCCACCCATGTGGATTTCCCGACGGCACAGACCATCCAGCAGCGTTTCGAGGCGCAGGTGGCCGCACGGCCGGACGCGCTGGCGGCAGTGTTTGCCGACGCGCAACTGACCTACGCCGAACTCAATCGTCAGGCCAACGCCTTGGCGCAGCACCTGATCGGCTTGGGCGTGAAGCCTGACGACCGAGTCGCCATCGTCGCCCGTCGCGGGCTGGACACCCTGGTCGGGCTGGTGGCGATCCTCAAGGCCGGCGCCGGTTATGTGCCGATTGATCCGGCGCATCCGGCGGAGCGCTTGAACTACCTGCTCGGCGACAGCGCGCCAGTCGCCGTACTGACCCAAAGTCATCTGCGCGAGCGACTGCCGGCGCTAAACGTCCCGGTGCTCGACCTCGATCACTGCAACTGGCCACTGACTGCCACACAAAACCCGCAGGTACCGGGCCTGAGTACCGCGCACCTGGCCTACGTGATCTACACCTCCGGTTCCACCGGCCTGCCCAAGGGGGTGATGGTCGAGCATCACACCTTGAGCAATCTGGTCGACTGGCACTGCAGCGCGTTCGACCTTTGTGCCGGGCGCCACACCTCAAGCCTCGCCGGCTTCGGCTTCGATGCGATGGCCTGGGAAGTCTGGCCGGCGCTGTGCGCGGGCGCGACCCTGCATCTGGCGCCGACTCAGGAGGGCGGCGAAGACATTGATGCCTTGCTCGCGTGGTGGTGCGCGCAGCCGCTGGACGTGAGTTTCCTGCCGACCCCGGTGGCCGAATACGCCTTCAGCCAGAACCTCGAACACCCGACCCTGCGCACGCTGCTGATCGGCGGCGACCGCTTGCGTCAGTTCAACCGCAACCAGCATTTCGACGTGATCAACAACTACGGCCCGACCGAGGCCACAGTGGTCGCGACCTCAGGGCGGGTAGCAAGCGGCGACGCGCTGCACATCGGCAAACCGCTGAGCAATGCCACGGTGTACCTGCTCGACGAACAACAGCGCCCGGTGCCGCTTGGCGTTGCCGGTGAGCTGTATGTCGGCGGTGCCGGGGTCGCCCGTGGCTATCTGAATCGCCCGGACATGACCGCCGAGCGCTTTCTGCGCGACCCGTTCAGCCCCTTGCCGAATGCGCGGATGTACCGCACCGGCGACATTGCACGCTGGCGCGAGGACGGCAACATTGAGTACCTGGGGCGCAACGACGATCAGGTGAAAATCCGTGGCGTGCGCATCGAGCTGGGCGAGATTGAAACCTGCCTCAACCAGTTGCCGGGCATTCAGGAGGCGGTGCTGCTCGCTCGCGAAGATCAACCCGGTCAGCCGCGACTGGTGGCGTACTTCACCGAGCAGGCGCAGGTCGAAGCGCTGCCGGTGGGCGAGTTGCGCGCGCAACTGCTCAGCCGGTTGCCGGAGTACATGGTGCCGACCGCGTTCGTCAAACTCGCCGCGTTGCCGCTGACCGCCAATGGCAAGGTCGACCGCAAGGCCTTGCCGGCGCCGGATCTGGCAGCGCTGTTCACCCGCGAGTACGCAGCGCCCGAAGGCGAGGTGGAAACCGCGCTGGCGCAGATCTGGGCCGACGTGCTGCAGGTCGAGCGGGTCGGGCGTCAGGATCACTTTTTCGAACTCGGCGGGCATTCGTTGCTGGCGATGCGCATGGTCTCGCAAGTGCGCCAGCGCCTGGGTGTCGAGCTGGCGCTGAGCGATCTGTTTGCCAACGCCGAACTGGCGGCGGTCGCGTCAGTGCTGAGCGAGGCCGGCCGCTGTGCCCAGCCGCAGATCGTGTCCGTCCCGCGTGACGGCGCGTTGCCGCTGTCGTTCGCCCAACAACGCCTGTGGTTCCTCGCGCAAATGGAAGGCGCCAACACCGCCTACAACATTCCCGTGGCCCTGCGCCTGCGTGGCCGTCTCGACGACGCGGCGCTGCAACGCGCACTGGCACGGATCGTCGCGCGCCACGAAACCCTGCGCAGCCGCTTCGCCCAATTCAACGACGAAGCGCAGGTGCTGATCGCCCCGGTGGACACCGGCCTGCTGCTGCGGGTCGAAGACCTGCGCCAGCACCCGCAACCCGAGGAAACCCTGCAGGCGCTGATTCAGGGCGAAGCCTCGGGGCCGTTCGACTTGCAGGACGATCCGTTGATTCGCGGGCGACTGGTACGCCTGGCGGATGATCACCATGTGCTGTTGCTGACCCTGCACCACATCATCTCTGACGGTTGGTCGATGGGCGTTTTGACCCGCGAACTGATGGCGCTGTATCAGGCGTTCAGTCACGGCCAGCCGGATCCACTGCCGCCGCTGGCGCTGCAATACACCGACTACGCGGTGTGGCAGCGGCGCTGGCTCAGCGGCGAGGTGCTGCAACGCCAGAGCGAATACTGGCAACGGACCCTCGCTGGCGCCCCGGCGCTGTTGATGCTGCCGACCGATCGCCCGCGCCCGGCGCAGCAGGACTATGCCGGCAGCAGCGTTGCCGTAGTGCTCGACGAGCGTCTGAGCGCCGGGCTCAAAGCCTTGGGCCAGCGCCACGGCGTGACCCTGTACATGACGCTGATGAGTGCCTGGGCGATGCTGCTCAGCCGCTTGTCCGGGCAGGCTGAAGTGGTGATCGGTTCGCCAGTGGCCAACCGCACCCGCGCCGAGATCGAAGGCCTGATCGGCATGTTCGTCAACACCCTGGCGCTGCGCATCGACACCTCGGGCGAGCTGAGCGTCGAAGCGCTGTTGGCGCGGGTCAAGGCGCAAACCCTGCAAGCGCAGGCGCATCAGGATCTGCCGTTCGAGCAAGTGGTGGAAATCACCCGGCCCTTGCGTAGCATGGTGCACAGCCCGTTGTTCCAGACCTTGCTCAGTTGGGATGGCCTCGAAAGCCCGGCGCTGGCCCTCGGCGAACTGACGCTGGAAGGCGTGGCCGAGCCTAGCCATTTTGCCAAGTTCGACCTGTCGCTGAGCCTCAGTGAGTCCAACGGCATCATTCGCGGATCGCTGGAATACGCCACGGCGTTGTTCGACCAGAGCACGGTCGAGCGCTTCGTCGGCTACTTCCAGCGCCTGTTGCAGGCGATGGTCGCCAACGATCAGGCGCTGCTGGAACAGGCGCCGCTGCTGGCGCCGGAAGAAGAGCAGCGTTTGCTGGTCGAGTTCAATGCCACCGAGGTCGATTACAACCTTGAGCAGACCATTCACGGCTTGTTCGAGGCGCAAGTGGTGCGCTCGCCGCAGGCACCAGCGGTGGTCGCTGATGAACAGCAACTGACTTATGCCGAGCTCAATGCCCGGGCCAATCAACTGGCGCGGCATCTGCGTGAGTTGGGCGTAGGCCCGGATGCGCGGGTGGCGCTCTGCGTCGAGCGTGGTCTGGACATGGTGGTCGGGCTGTTGGCGATCCTTAAGGCCGGCAGCGGTTACGTGCCGCTGGATCCGGCGTATCCGCTGGAGCGTCTGGCTTACATGCTCGAGGACAGCGCGCCGCTGGCGGTGCTGGTGCAGGGTTCGACGCGTTCGTTGCTCGGCGAAGTCTCAGTGCCGGTGATCGATCTGGATCAGCCGCACTGGCAAGCGCTGCCGACGGAAAACCTTTCGCTCGCTGAATTGACCCCGCAGCACACTGCCTACGTGATTTATACCTCCGGTTCCACTGGCCAACCGAAAGGTGTGATCAACGAACACGCCGGGGTGGTCAACCGCCTGCTGTGGATGCAGGACGCCTATCAACTCACCGCCAGCGACACGGTGTTGCAGAAAACCCCGTTCAGCTTCGACGTCTCGGTCTGGGAGTTCTTCTGGCCGCTGATGACCGGCGCCCGATTGGTCATGGCTCGGCCCGAGGGACACAAAGATCCGCAATACCTCAGCGAAATCATCGAACGCGAACACATCACCACGCTGCACTTCGTACCGTCGATGCTCGATGTATTCCTCGCTCATGCAGACACCGCACGCTGCACCAGTCTGCGCCAAGTGATGTGCAGTGGCGAAGCGCTGCCGGGCAGCGTCGTGCGGCGCTTCAAACAGCAACTGCCGGGCAGCGAACTGCACAACCTCTACGGCCCGACCGAAGCCGCGGTGGACGTGACCGCATGGAATTGCGCCGGGCCGCTGGAGCAAACCCCGGACAACACACCGATCGGAAAACCGATCGCCAACACCCGCATGTACATCCTCGATGCCCAGCAACAACCGGTGCCGCACGGCGTGGTCGGCGAGCTGTACATCGGCGGCGTGCAGGTGGCGCGTGGTTATCTGAATCGCCCGGAACTGAACGCCGAACGCTTCCTCACCGATCCGTTCCAGTCCAATGGGCGGATGTACCGCACCGGCGACGTCGCCCGCTATTTGCCGGACGGCAATATCGAATACCTGGGCCGCAACGACGATCAGGTGAAGATCCGTGGCCTGCGCATTGAACTCGGTGAAATCCAGGCACGCCTGACCCAGATCGATGGCGTGCAGGAAGGCGCCGTACTCGCCCGCGAAGACGTTCCGGGCGACAAGCGTTTGGTCGCGTACTACACCGGCGCACCGCTGGAAATCGAAACGCTGCGCCGCCATCTGCTGGAAAACCTGCCGGACTACATGGTGCCCGCGCTATTCGTGCATCTCGATGCACTGCCGCTGAGCCCCAACGGCAAACTCGACCGCAAGGCGCTGCCGGCCCCCGATCTGGCGGCGCAGACCGCCCGTGAATATGAAGCGCCGATCGGC
This sequence comes from Pseudomonas sp. JQ36, assembly GCF_053851495.1. Taxonomy (NCBI): domain Bacteria; kingdom Pseudomonadati; phylum Pseudomonadota; class Gammaproteobacteria; order Pseudomonadales; family Pseudomonadaceae; genus Pseudomonas; species Pseudomonas sp. JQ36. The sequence goes on from NZ_CM132642.1 coordinate 1,332,052, forward strand.
GAAGTGGAAATCGCGCTCGCGCAGCTTTGGGCTGAACTGCTCAAGGTTGAGCGGGTAGGGCGCCACGATCATTTCTTCGAACTCGGTGGCCACTCGCTGTTGGCGGTGAATCTGGTGGCGCGGATGCGCCGTGCCGGCCTGAGCGCCGACATTCGCGTGCTGTTCAACCAGCCGACCCTCGCCGCGCTGGCCGCTGCCGTGGGCGGTGAACCGGAGGCCGAAGTCCCGGCCAACCTGATCACTGCGGACTGCACGCGCATCACTCCCGAGCTGCTGTCACTGGTGACGCTCGACCAGCCAAGCATTGACCGCATCGTCGCCAGCATCCCCGGCGGCGTGGCCAACGTGCAGGATATTTATCCGCTGGCGCCGTTGCAGACCGGCATCCTGTTCCACCATTTGTCCGCCGCACAGGGCGATCCGTACGTGTTGCAGGCGCAGTTCGCGTTTGCCGATGAGCAACGCCTGAACAGCTTCACCCAAGCCTTGCAGAACGTAATCCAGCGCCACGACATCCTGCGCACTTCGCTGTTTTGGGACGGGCTGCAAGACCCCGTGCAAGTGGTCTGGCGTGAGGCGCCGCTGGCGTGCGAAGCGCTGGAGCTGAATGGCGCGAACGGCGATGTACTGGAGCAATTGCGCCGGCGTTTCGACGCCACGCAGTACCGCATGGCCGTCAATCAGGCGCCACTGATGCGCGTGGTGCACGCCTGGGACGCAGACAATCAGCGGGTGGTGGCGTTGTTGCTGTTCCATCACCTGGTGATGGACCACGTTGCGCTGGAAGTGCTGCAACATGAAATGCAGGCGTTCCTGAGCGGTCAGCCGCAACGTCTGGCCGAGCCGGTGCCGTATCGCAATTACGTGGCGCACACCCTGTCGGGGATGAGCGAACAGCAGCACGAAGCGTTCTTCGGCGAGATGCTCGGCGACGTCGACGAACCAACCTTGCCTTACGGGCAGAGCCCGGCGCAGGAAGGGCTGGCCACGCAGGCACAGTTGAGCCTCGACACCGCGCTGAGCCGCGACCTGCGCAGTCAGGCGCGGCGTCTGGGTGTCAGCGCGGCGAGCCTGATGCACCTGGCGTGGGCGCAGGTGCTGGGGCAGTTGTCCGGTCGCGATGACGTGGTGTTCGGCACGGTATTGCTTGGTCGTTTGCAGGGCGGCGAGGGCGCGGAACGGGCGCTCGGGGTGTTCATCAACACCTTGCCATTGCGCATCGATCTGCGTGCGCACAGCGTCAAGGGCGCGGCACTGGTGACGCATCAACGGCTCAGTCAGTTACTGCAGCACGAACACGCGCAACTGGCGCGCATCCAGCTTTGCAGCACCATGGCGCCAAGCACGCCGCTGTTCAGTTCGTTGTTCAATTATCGTCATGGTGCCTCGGCGCAGGGCAGTTCTGCCGAGGCCCAAACGGCTTGGCAGGGCATGCAATTGCTTGAGGCCGAGGAACACAGCAACTATCGCCTGACCCTCAGCGTCGACGATCTCGGCGAAGGCTTCAGCCTGACCGCACTGGCCGGTGCCGGTATCGATGCACAGCGCACCTGCGACTATCTGCAATGCGCCTTGCACAGGCTGGTGGATGCGCTGGAGCACGCGCCGCATCAAGGTTTCGAGCACCTGTCGATCCTGCCGGACGCGGAGCGCGAGCAGTTGTTGCACAGCTTCAACGCGACCCGCGCCAATTACCCACAGGGACTGACGATTGCCCAGCGTTTCGAGCAGCAAGCGCTTGAGCGACCGCAGGCGCTGGCGGCGGTGTTTGCCGATGCTTCGCTGAGCTATGCCGAGTTGAACCGCCAGGCCAACATGCTGGCGCATCACCTGATTGCGTCGGGTGTACAGCCTGACGACCGCGTGGCCATCGTCGCCCGACGCGGCCTTGATACGCTGGTCGGGCTGGTGGCGATTCTCAAGGCCGGCGCCGGTTATGTGCCGGTGGATCCGGCGCACCCGGCAGAGCGCCTGAGCTATCTGCTGCAAGACAGTGCGCCCGTCGCGGTGCTGAGCCAAAGCGATCTGCGTGAACGCCTGCCGGCATTGTCGGTGCCGCTGATCGACCTTGATCTGCACCAGTGGCCAAACGAGCCAATCGACAACCCGTCGCTGTCGGCCCTGACCCCGCAGCACCTGGCTTACGTGATCTACACCTCCGGCTCCACCGGTCTGCCGAAAGGCGTGATGGTCGAGCACCAGACGCTGAGCAATCTCGTGGACTGGCACTGCGCGGCCTTTGATCTGCACGCCGGCAGCCATACCTCAAGCCTGGCCGGGTTCGGTTTCGACGCCATGGCCTGGGAAGTCTGGCCGGCGCTGTGCGTGGGTGCGACCGTGCATCTGGCGCCAAACCATGACGGCAACGAAGACATCGACGCGTTGCTCGCCTGGTGGCGGGCGCAGCCGCTGGACGTGAGCTTCCTGCCGACCCCGGTGGCCGAATACGCCTTCAGTCAGGAGCCGGCGCATCCGACCCTGAAAACCCTGTTGATCGGTGGCGATCGTCTGCGCCAGTTCAACCGCAACCAGCCGTTCCGGGTGATCAACAACTATGGCCCGACCGAGGCTACGGTGGTCGCCACCTCCGGTTTGATTGCGGCGGGCGACGTGCTGCATATCGGTAAACCGGTGAGCAATGCCACGGTGTATCTGCTCGACGCACGGCAACGCCCGGTACCGCTGGGGGTGATCGGCGAGTTGTATGTCGGTGGTGCCGGCGTGGCCCGTGGTTACCTGAACCGTCCGCAGATGACCGCCGAACGCTTCCTGCGCGATCCGTTCAGCAGCGTGCCGAATGCACGTATGTACCGCACCGGTGACCTTGCGCGCTGGCGCGAGGACGGCACGCTCGAATACCTCGGGCGCAACGACGATCAGGTGAAAATCCGTGGCGTGCGTATCGAGTTGGGCGAGATCGAAACCCGGCTCAATCAGCTCCCCGGTGTTCAGGATGCGGTGTTGCTGGCCCGTGAGGACGAACCCGGTCAGCCACGGTTGGTGGCGTATTACACCGAGCAGGGCGCATCGTTGAGCGTCGCTGATCTGCGCGCGCACCTGCTCACGCAATTGCCTGAGTACATGGTGCCGGCGGCGTTTGTCCGGCTCGACGCGTTACCCCTGACCGCCAATGGCAAGGTTGATCGCAAGGCATTGCCGAAACCTGACCTGACTGCGCTATTCACCCGCGAATACATCGAGCCGCAAGGTGAGCTGGAAACCGCGCTGGCGCAGATCTGGGCCGAGGTGCTGCAGGTCGAACGGGTCGGCCGGCATGATCACTTTTTCGAACTCGGCGGCCACTCGCTGCTGGCCATGCGCATGGTCGCGCAGGTGCGTCAGCAACTGGGACTGGAGCTGGTGCTGGCTGATCTGTTCGCCAACCCTGAACTGGCGGCGGTCGCCGAATGCCTGGCGCAAGCTGGCCTCAGCACTCAGCCGCCGATCGTGTCAGTCACCCGTGACGGCACGCTGTCCTTCGCCCAGCAACGCCTGTGGTTCCTCGCGCAAATGGACGGCGGCAATTCGGCGTACAACATTCCGCTTGGCCTGCGCCTGCGCGGGCAACTCGATGTCGAAGCTTTGCAGCGCGCGCTGACGCAGATCGTTGCGCGCCACGCAACCCTGCGCAGCCGCTTCGTCAGCGTCGACGATCAGGCACAGGTGATGATTGCACCGGTCGATAGCGGCCTGCTGTTGCAGGTGGAGGACCTGCGCCAGGATCCACAGGCCGAAGCTACGGTGCAGGCACTGCTCGCGCAGGAAGCCGCGACTGCCTTCGATCTGCAACACGATCCACTGATTCGCGGACGCCTGCTGCGTCTGGCTGACGAGCATCATGTGCTGTTGCTGACCGTGCATCACATCGTCGCCGACGGTTGGTCGATGGGCGTGTTGACCCGTGAGCTGATGGCGCTGTATCAGGCCTTCAGTCACGGTCAGCCGGATCCATTGCCGCCGTTGACCCTGCAATACGGCGACTACGCCGTGTGGCAGCGGCGCTGGCTCAGCGGTGAAGTGTTGCAGCGACAGAGCGATTACTGGCAGCAGACCCTCGACGGCGCGCCGGCCTTGCTGACCCTGCCCACCGACCGTCCGCGTCCGCCACAGCAGAACTTTGCCGGCAGCAGCGTCGAAGTACGCCTGGATGAGCGTCTGAGCACCGGGCTCAAAGCCTTGAGTCAGCGTCACGGCGTGACCCTGTTCATGACCCTGATGAGTGCCTGGTCGCTGTTGCTGAGTCGTCTGTCCGGGCAGTCCGACGTGGTGATCGGCTCGCCGGTGGCCAACCGCACCCGGGCCGAGATCGAAGGCCTGATCGGCATGTTCGTCAACACCCTGGCCCTGCGCATCGACACCTCGGGCGAGCCGAGCGTGGCCACGCTGCTGGCGCGGGTCAAGGCGCGCACGCTGGAGGCACAGGCGCATCAGGATCTGCCGTTCGAGCAAGTGGTGGAAATCACCCGGCCGGCACGCAGTCTGGCGCACAGCCCGTTGTTCCAGAGCACGCTGAGCTGGGACAGCAGCGTCGGCCCGCACCTGGCGCTGGGCGATCTGAGTCTTGAAGGGGTGGCCGCGCCGGGCCGGGTGGCCAAGTTCGACCTGACCCTGACCCTGGGTGAGGTCAACGGGGTGATTCGCGGTTCGCTGGGATACGCCACGGCGTTGTTCGATCAAGCGACCGTCGAGCGTTATGTCGGCTACTTGCAGCGCCTGCTGGCGGCGATGGTCAACGATGAGCACACCGTGTTGGAGCGGGTGCAATTGCTCGCCGAGTCTGAGCGTCAGCGCTTGCTCTACGACTTCAACGCCACTGCATGCGATTACCCGCAAACCCTGACCGTGCACGGGATTTTCCAGCAGCAGGCAGCGGCGCATCCTAAAGCGGTGGCGGTGGTGCATGGCGAGCATTCGCTGAGCTACTTTGAACTGAACGCCCAGGCCAACCGTCTAGCGCATCACTTGCTCAGCCAAGGCGTGCAGCCGGGCGACCACGTGGCGATCCTGTTGCCGCGTTCGCTGGAATTGCTGGTGGCGCAACTGGCGATTGCCAAGTGCGCGGCGGCCTATGTGCCGCTGGATATCAATGCGCCGAGCGAGCGGCAGGCGTTCATGGTCGAGGACTGTCAGGCCGCAGCGTTGCTGACCCTCAGCAGCGAAGTCATCGACTACGCCGCACCACGCATCGACCTCGACCGCGTGACCCTCAGCGGCCAACCGACGCACAACCCGAACCTGGCGCAGTCCTCGGAGTCGCTGGCGTACATCATGTACACCTCCGGCTCCACCGGCACCCCGAAAGGCGTGATGGTGCCGCACCGCGCCATCGGCCGCCTGGTGCTGAACAACGGTTACGCCGATTTCAATGCGCAGGACCGCGTGGTGTTCGCCTCCAACCCGGCGTTCGATGCGAGCACCATGGACATCTGGGGGCCGCTGCTCAACGGCGGGTGCGTCGTGGTGATCGATCACCAGACCCTGCTTGATCCGAACGCGTTCGGCCATGAGTTGAGCGCCAGCGGGGCGACCGTGCTGTTCGTCACCACTGCACTGTTCAACCAGTACGTGCAGTTGATTCCGCAGGCGCTCAAAGACCTGCGCATTCTGTTGTGTGGCGGTGAGCGTGGCGATCCGGCGGCGTTCCGTCGACTGCTGGCCGAGGCGCCGGCACTGCGTATCGTGCATTGCTACGGCCCGACCGAAACCACCACTTACGCGACGACGTTTGAAGTGCGTGAAGTGGCGGAAAACGCCGAGAGCGTGCCGATTGGCGCGCCGATCTCCAACACTCAGGTGTATGTGCTCGACGCGCATCAGCAACCGGTGCCGATGGGCGTGACCGGCGAGTTGTACATCGGCGGGCAGGGCGTGGCGCTGGGTTATCTGAACCGCGCCGATCTGACCGCCGAGAAGTTTCTGCGTGATCCGTTCAGCGAGCAGCCGGGTGCGTTGCTGTATCGCACCGGCGACCTCGCACGCTGGCTGGCCCCGGGGCAGCTCGATTGCATCGGGCGCAATGACGATCAGGTGAAGATTCGCGGTTTCCGTATCGAGTTGGGCGAAATCGAAAACCGCCTGCTCAACTGCCAGGGGATCAAGGAAGCCGTGGTGCTGGCGCGCCGCGATGGTCAGGACATCACCCGCCTGGTGGCGTACTACACCGCGCACGCCGGGCGCCTGGACAGCGCCGATCTGCATGCGCAGTTGCTGGCGCGACTGCCGGAATACATGGTGCCGAGCGCGTGGGTGCAACTGGATGTCCTGCCGTTGAACAACAACGGCAAGGTCGACCGCAAGGCGCTGCCGGCGCCGACGCAGGCAGCGATGCTCAGTCGGGTGTATGTCGCGCCGATCTCGGCGCTGGAACAACATTTGGCGCGGATCTGGGCCGGTTTGCTGCAGCTCGAACAGGTCGGTCGTCACGACAACTTCTTCGAACTGGGCGGGCATTCGTTGCTGGCGATGCGCATGCTGTCGCAGGTGCGCCAGCAGTTGGGCGTCGAGCTGACACTCGCCGAGCTGTTCGCCAACCCCGAGCTGGCCGCTGTCGCCGAGGTGTTGAGCCGGGCGGGGCGCAGCACCTTGCCGGAGATTTTGCCGGCACCGCGTGATCAGCTATTGCCGCTGTCCTTCGCCCAGCAACGCCTGTGGTTCCTGGCGCAGATGGACGGCGGCCACAGCGCCTACAACATCCCGGTCGGTTTGCGCCTGCGCGGTCGGCTGGATGAAGACGCGCTGCAACGGGCACTGGCACGCATCGTCGCCCGTCACGAAACCCTGCGCAGCCGCTTCAGCCAGATCGACGATCAGCCGCAGGTGCTTATTCTGCCGGCCGAGAGCGGTCTGTTGCTGGCGGTAGAAGACTTGCGTCAGCACCCGCAGGCTGACAACGCCTTGCGCGGTCTGATCGAAGAGCAGGCCTGCGCCTCCTTCAATCTGCAGCACGATGCGCTGCTGCGCGGACGTCTGGTGCGTCTGGCTGATGATCATCATGTGCTGTTGTTGACGCTGCACCACATCATCGCCGATGGCTGGTCGATGGGCGTGCTGACTCGCGAGCTGGCGGCGTTGTATCAGGCCTTCAGCCGTGGCGAAGACGATCCGCTGCCGCCGCTGGCGCTGCAATACACCGATTACGCGGTGTGGCAGCGGCGCTGGCTCAGCGACGAGGTGCTGCAGCGTCAAAGCGATTACTGGCAGCAGACCCTGGCCGGCGCCCCGGCCTTGCTGACCCTGCCCACTGATCGTCCGCGTCCGCCCCACCAGGACTACTCCGGCAGCCGCGTCGATATGCTGCTCGATGAACAGTTGAGCGCCGGTTTGAAAGCGTTGTGTCAGCGTCGTGCAGTGACGCCGTACATGGTGATCATGAGCGCCTGGGCGATGTTGCTCAGTCGTTTGTCCGGGCAGAACGACGTGGTGATCGGCTCGCCGGTGGCCAACCGCACCCGGGCCGAGATCGAAGGCCTGATCGGCATGTTCGTCAACACCCTGGCGCTGCGCATCGACACCTCGGGCGAGCCGAGCGGCGAGGCGCTGCTGGCGCGAGTCAAAGCGCAAACCCTGGACGCTCAGGCGCATCAGGATCTGCCGTTCGAGCAAGTGGTGGACATCAGCAAACCGCTGCGCAGCCTGTCGCACAGCGCGTTGTTCCAGACCATGCTCAGTTGGGACAACAACGACGGCCCGAGCCTGACCCTCGGCGACCTGACCCTGGAAGGCGTGGCCGGCGACAGCCACTTTGTGAAATTCGACCTGTCGCTGAGTCTTGGCGATTCGCACGACGGGATTCGCGGCTCATTGCGCTACGCCACGGCGTTGTTCGATGAATCGACGGTGCAGCGTTTCGTCGGCTATTTCCAGCGGCTGCTGGCCGCGCTGATCAACGACGATCAGGCCGTGCTGGCGCAAGTGCCGTTGCTGGCACCGCAGGAGCAGCAGCGCTTGCTGATCGATTTCAATGCCAGCGCCGTCGATTGCCCGCTGGAGCAACCGTTGCACGGCTTGTTTGAAGCGCAAGTGCGGCGCAAACCGGAGGCTGTCGCGCTGCAATCCGAGCAGGGAAACCTGACCTACCGCGAGCTCAATCAGCGCGCCAACCGCCTCGCGCAGCATTTGCGCGAACTCGGTGTGCAGCCGGATGCGCGGGTGGCGATCTGCGTCGAGCGTGGGCTGGATCTGGTGGTCGGTCTGCTCGGCATCCTCAAGGCCGGTGGTGCCTTTGTGCCGCTGGACCCGAGTTACCCGACGGAACGCCTGGCGTACATGCTCAAGGACAGTGCGCCGACCGCGGTGCTGGTGCAGACCGCTACTCGCGGGTTGTTCGATGACGCGGTCGCCACGGTGATCGACCTTGACCGCTGTACATGGCAGCACCTGCCGGATCACGATTTGCCAGTGCCGGGCCTCAGTGCTTCGAATCTTGCGTACATGATCTACACCTCGGGTTCTACCGGGTTGCCGAAAGGCGTGATGATCGAACACCGCAGCGCCTGCAACATGGTGCATTGGGGTTCGCAGCTCAGTCAGCCGACCGAACACGGTGCGTTGCTGCAAAAAGCGCCGTTCAGCTTCGACAGTTCGGTGTGGGAGATCTTCTGGCCGCTGTGCTCCGGGATGCGTCTGGTACTGGCACGACCGGACGGCAATCGCGATTCGGCGTATGTGGTGCAGACCATTCGCGAGCAGCAAGTGACGGTGGTCAAGTTCGTCCCGGCGCTGTTGCAGCAGTTCATCGAACAGGACGGTGTCGAGCAGTGCACCAGCCTGACCGATGTGCTCAACGGTGGCGGCGAACTCAGCGCGGCGTTGGCGCGGCAGGTGCGTGATCGCCTGCCGTGGGTGCGTTTGCATAACGTTTACGGGCCGACTGAAACCACGGTCGACAGCACGGGCTGGACGCTGGAGCCGGACATGCCGGTGCCGGACAACGTGGTGCCGATCGGCAAGGCTCTGAGCAACACGCGTTTGTACGTGCTCGATGCTTACGGTCAACCGGTGCCACAAGGTGTCAGTGGTGAGTTGCACATTGGTGGCGTCGGCGTGGCGCGTGGTTATCACGGTTTGCCGGAGATGCAGGCCGAGCGCTTCATCGACAGCCCGTTTGTTGCGGGTGATCGCCTGTATCGAACGGGGGATCTGGCGCGCTACAACAACCACGGGGAACTTGAATTCCTCGGCCGCAACGACTTCCAGATCAAGCTGCGTGGCTTGCGTCTGGAGCCGGGAGAAATCGAGGCGCGGTTGATCGAACATCCGGCGATTCGTCAAGCGGTGGTGATGGTGCGCGATGAGCGTCTGGTGGCCTGGTACACCGTGCGCTCGGGTGTAGAAACACCCAGTCTGGAGGCCTTGCGCGCGCATGTGCTGGAGCGTCTGCCGGAGTACATGGTGCCGGGCGCGTTCGTATTGCTCGACGCTTTGCCGCTGACACCGAACGACAAGATCGACCGCAAAGCCCTGCCGGAACCGGGGGCAGATGCAGTCATCAATCGCCCATACGTGGCGCCCGAGGGTGAAGTCGAAACCGCGTTGGCGCAGATCTGGAGCGAGGTGCTTGGCGTCGAACAGGTCGGCCGTCACGACAACTTCTTCGAGTTGGGCGGGCATTCCTTGCTGGCGGTGAAGCTGGTCAATCTGCTGCACCGGGCCGGACTGCAATTGTCGCTGGCCGAACTGTTCCAGCATCCGAGTATCGAGTCTGCCGCCGCGCTACTCAGTCAGGGCGAGGCGCCCGGCCAGCCTGACGGGCTGGTCGTGGTGCGTGCCGGGGCGCACGGTACGCCGCTGTTCCTGCTGCATGAATTCAGCGGCAGGGACGTGTACTTCCCGACGCTGGCCCAGCACATCGGTGGCGAGTTCCCGATTTACGGCCTGCCCGGCGTCCCCTTTGGGCAGGCGCAATTGCGCACGCTTGAGTGCATGGCGCAGCGCATGGTCGGGATCATCCGCGCGGTACAGCCACACGGCCCGTATCGTCTGGCAGGCTGGTCGTTCGGCGGGGTGCTGGCGCATGAGGTCGCGCAGCAATTGCTCGGCCTCGATGAGCCGGTGGAATTCATCGGCATGCTCGACAGCTATGCGCCAAACCCTCTCGCCCAGGACAAGGCCATGTGGAGCGGCGAGGGCCTCGACAAGCGTCAGTTGCTCGGCCATTGCCGTGGGCGTTCGTTGATGCTCGGTGCCGAAAGCGAGGCAGCATTGGCGGCGGTGCAAGCGCTGGAAGCGCAAGTCGAACAACTGGATTTCCCCGAGCTGTTCAAGCGCTGTCAGGCGCAGCAACTGACCGATCCGGAACTGGCCACGGTCAGCGCGGCGGACGCCTGGCATTACTTTGATCGCGAAGCGGCGCATCGTCTGGCGCTGGCGCATTATCGGGTCAGCCCGGCGAGCCAGCCGATCCACCTGTTTCGTGCCCAGGAGCTGATGGACGGCCAGTCATTGCCGAGCCCGACTCGGGGCTGGGAAGAGCGCTTCGACATTGGCTTGCTGCGTTGCATCGACATCCCCGGCGATCACCGGACCATGATGAAGCACCCGCACATTCAGGCACTCGGCCAGGCCATCACTCAGGCGCTGGAAACCCTGGTGACGCCGGAGCCGACACCGTATCAACCGCTGCTGACGATTCAGACCGGGCAGCCGGGGCATGCGCCGATTTTCTGTGTGCCGGGGGCGGGTGACAGTGTCACCGGGTTCATTCACCTGACCGAGGCCATCGGCCCGGAATGGCCGATCATCGGCCTGCAACCGCGCGGGCTGGACGGCGTCAGTGTGCCGCACAGCGCGGTCGAAGCCGCTGCGGCGTTCTACCTGCAAGCCATCGAGCAGATTCACCCGCAGGGGCCGCTGCACCTGATCGGTCATTCGTTCGGCGGCTGGGTCGCGCATGCCATGGCCGCGCAGTTGCAGGCGGCCGGGCGCGAGGTGGCTTCGCTGACGTTGATCGACAGCGAGGCGCCGGGCGGTGACGGCACGGCGGGCAAGCCGTACACGGCCACTGCCGCGTTGCAACGGCTGATCGACACCCTGCAATTGTCCTGTGGCAAATCGCTGGGCATCGATCCTGCGTCCTTCGCCAACGCCGACGACACCACGCAATTGCGTCTGCTGCACACAGGCATGGTGCGCGCCGGGGTGTTGTCGGAGCGGGCGGCGCCGGACGCGATGCACGGCCCGGTACGCACATTCGCCAGCGCCTTGCGCACGGTCTATCAACCGCGTCTGGCCTACACCGGGCCGGTGCGGCTGGTGCTGGTCGATGACCCGACGCTGGACGAGTGGGGCAATCAGCGCGAACAGGCGGCGGTGCTTGAAGGCTGGCAGCGGCAGGTCAGCGATCTGGCGGTGTGGTACGGGCCGGGCAACCACTTCACGATTCTCAAGGCGCCCAACGTCTTCAGTTTCGCCGCGTGGTGGCATGACGGTCTGACGCTGGCGGTCGACCAAGTGCTGTCCTGAGTGTGGTTGTTCTATCAAGACCCGGCCGCTGGCCGGGTTCATCCCTGAACGGACTTGTGGTTATTTATGGAAAAGTCGAAGTTGCGCAAAGTCGGTATGGGGTTGGCGTTGGCGGCGGTGGCCGGGTTGGTGCTGTACACGGTGCAGGCACCGGCCGAAGCGCCGAAATACCAGACCGCCCCGGTCGAACGCTCGGATATCGAAAACACCGTGCTCGCCACCGGTTTACTGGAAGGCGTCAAGCAGGTGGACGTCGGCGCTCAGGTGTCGGGGCAGTTGAAGTCGCTCAAGGTCAAGGTTGGCGACAAGGTGAAGAAGGGCCAGTGGCTGGCCGAGATCGATCCGCTGGTGCTGCAGAACACCCTGCGTCAGGCGCAGGTCGATGAGGAGAACCTGCAAGCGCAAAAGCGCGCCACGCAAGCCCAGCTGAAACAGACCAAAGCGATCTACGAGCGCTATCAGAACCTGCAGGAAGATGCGTCGATCTCGCGTCAGGATTTCGAGACCGCGCAATCGAACTACGAGGTGCAGCAAGCCAATCTGTTGTCGCTGGACGCGCAGATCAAGAGTGCGCATATCCAGATCGACACCGCCAAGGTCAACCTCGCCTATACGCGGATCATCGCGCCGATTGATGGCGACGTGGTCGGCATCGTCACCCAGGAAGGCCAGACCGTGATCGCCAACCAGTTGGCGCCGGTGCTGCTGAAACTGGCGGATCTGGACACCATGACCATCAAGGCCCAGGTCTCGGAGGCGGACGTGATTCATATCGCGCCGGGACAGCAGGTGTATTTCACTATTCTGGGGGAGGACAAACGCTATTACGGCAAGCTGCGCGGCACCGAACCGGCGCCACAGAACTTCCTCGAAACGCCACCGGCCGGTACGCCGAAACAAAACACCGCAGTGTTTTACAACGCGCTGTTCGAGGTGCCCAATCCCGACCATCGTTTGCGCATTTCGATGACCGCGCAGGTGCGCATCGTCCTCGACACCGCGCAATCGGTGTTGACCGTGCCGGTGGCCGCGCTCGGCCCACGCAACACCGATGGCAGCTTTCCGGTGCGGGTGCTGGACGCCAAGGGCCAGGCGCAGTCACGCAACGTGCAGACCGGAATCAACAACAACGTCAAAGTGCAGATCAATCAGGGCCTCAGCGAAGGCGAACGGGTGGTGATCGGTGATCCGCTGCCCGCCGTGGCGGGGGCTTGAGCATGACGCAGCCGTTACTGCAATTGACCGGCATCACCCGCAGTTTCACCGCCGGCGACCGCGAGTTTCTCGCGCTGAAGGACATCAACCTGACGATCAATGCCGGGGAAATGGTGGCGATCATCGGCGCCTCCGGCTCCGGCAAATCAACCCTGATGAACATCCTCGGTTGCCTCGACTATGCGACCGCCGGCAGTTACAAGATCAACGGCCAGGAGACCCGCGACCTCGACGATCAGGCGCTGGCCGAACTGCGCCGCGATTACTTCGGTTTCATCTTCCAGCGCTATCACTTGCTGCCGCACCTGAGCGCGATGCACAACGTCGAGATGCCTGCGATCTACGCCGGCATCCCCGCGCCGCAACGCCACGCCCGCGCCCGCGAGTTGTTGGCGCGACTGGGTCTCGATGGGCACCTGACCCACCGGCCGAGTCAGCTCTCCGGCGGTCAGCAACAACGGGTGAGTATCGCCCGGGCCTTGATGAACGGCGGCGAGGTGATCCTCGCCGACGAACCCACCGGCGCTCTCGACACCGCCAGCGGCAAGGAAGTGATGCGCATCCTGCTGGAGCTGCACGCGGCCGGGCACACGGTGATTCTGGTGACCCACGACCCGAAAGTCGCGGCCAACGCCGAGCGCATCATCGAAGTCAGCGACGGTGAAATCCTCAGCGACCGCCTCAACGAGCGCGATAGCGGGCAACTGGCCGGCGAAGAGGACGTGCCGCCCAAGCCTGCGGCGACCCGCCGCCTGGTCGCCAGTCTCGGGCTGTTCAAGGAAGCCTTCAACATGGCCTGGGTGGCGCTGATTTCGCACCGCATGCGCACTTTGCTGACCATGCTCGGGATCGTCATCGGCATCACCTCGGTGGTGTCGATTTCGGCGATCGGCGAGGGCGCCAAACGCTACGTGCTCAAGGACATTTCGGCAATCGGCAGCAACACCATCGATATCTATTCCGGCACCAGTTTCGGCGACAAGCGCGCGGCCTCGATCGAAACGCTGGTGCCGGCCGACGTCACCGCGTTGAATCAGCTGTACTACGTCGACAGCGCCACCCCGGTGGTCGGTCGCAGCATGCTCTTGCGCTATCGCAACATCGACCTCGACGCGCAGATCAACGGTGTCAGCGACCAGTATTTTCAGGTGCGCGGGATCAAACTGGAGGCGGGCATCACCTTCAGCGAAAACGACGCCCGGCGTCAGGCGCAGGTGGTGGTGATCGACTACAACACTCGACATCGGCTGTTCGCCGAGGGCGTTGATCCGCTGGGCCAGGTGATCCTGATCGGCAACCTGCCGTGCACGGTGATTGGCGTGGCAGCGGAGAACAAAAATCTGTTTGCCTCGGGCAAGACCCTCAACGTCTGGGTACCCTACGAAACCGCCGCCGGCCGTATCCTGGGCCAACGCTTCCTCGACAGCATCAGCGTGCGGATGAAGGACGGGCAGTCGAGCAAAGTGGTGGAAGAGCACGTCAACCAGTTGATGCTGCAACGCCACGGCATCAAGGATTTCTACACCAACAACCTCGACAGCGTGCTGCAGACGGTGCAGAAAACCAGTCGTTCGCTGGCGCTGCTGCTGTCGCTGATCGCGGTGATTTCGCTGGTGGTCGGCGGCATCGGGGTGATGAACATCATGCTGGTGTCGGTCACCGAGCGTACGCGCGAGATCGGCATTCGCATGGCGGTCGGCGCGCGCCAGTCGGACATTCGTCAGCAGTTTCTGGTGGAGGCGGTGATGGTCTGCCTGCTCGGCGGGGTCATCGGCATTTCCCTGTCGTACGCCATCGGCCACCTGTTTTCGCTGTTCATCAAGGAATGGGAAATGGTTTTCTCCATGGCCTCGGTGTTGACGGCGGTGATCTGCTCGACGCTGATCGGCATCGTCTTCGGCTTCGTCCCCGCGCGTAATGCATCGCGCCTCGATCCGATCGAAGCGCTGGCGCGGGACTGATTGCCGGAGCTGATTGACCGGGCTCGTGCACTGAAGTGCACAAATCGAAAGGGACGGGTCACGAACCCGTCCCTGTTTTTCGTCCTCATTCCAACTGTGGGAGCGAACCTGCTCGCGAAAGCGGCCTCACAGCCGACCAATCCCTGACTGAATGCACTCGGTCAAATGGTGGGAGCTGGCTTGCCAGCGATGGCGGCCTACCAGCCGACCAATTCCCACCTGAATGCACTCAATCCAACTGTGGGAGCGAGCTTGCTCGCGAAAGCGGCCTCACAGTCGACCAATCCCCAACTGAATACACTCGGTCAAATTGTGGGAGCTGGCTTGCCAGCGATGGCGGCCTACCAGCCGACCAACCTCCCACCTGAATGCACTCATTCCAACTGTGGGAGCGGGCTTGCTCGCGAAAGCGGCCTACCAGACAAAATCAAAACAACAGAGCAAACCCCGCAAATAAACATAACCCCGCAACCACGTTTAAAGTACACGAACCGTTACGCCATAACGGCTACAACGCCTTGCGCCGTTACCTACGCGTACGCCAGAATCCGCCGGCTTACACGGCTATGCGTTGGGCTTATCGTTTCCCTGTCACTGGAAAGCAGTGATCGGGTTTGGTAGCCCATTTCGGTACGGTCGTATGGCGTCACCTTATGCAGCCTCTTTTTTGCGGCTCAGTTTTATATGGTGGACATGCGTGGGGCTCATTCGTGAGCGCCGGGTTCCGTATCGACCGGTCTACCAACCCGCGCATGGCCGCCACCCATCGTTTGGTAGCGAGGGTGATGGCTCCTATTTCTCGATACGGAGTTTCATCCATGTTCAAAGCCACACCCAACCCCCCGGACACCTCGATCCCGTACGACCCGGCCCTCGACCCGCAGAAGATAAAAGCGGCAACCGACCGCGCCATCAACTTCTACCTCAACCCCGGCGCACTGAAGATCTCGATCCCTTCAGCCTCGTCACGCCAATCGAACAGAATCTTCCTCATCGACCCCACCGTGGACGAAGAAACGTTGCTCGTCGAAGCCTGCGAATCATTAGCCGCCGCCAGCGACATGGCCCGCGATATTGGCGACACCGTCGACCACCCACAGCGCCGGGCCATGCTGATGCTGCATCAGGTGATCATGCTCAGTGAACTGATGGTCAACCGGGTACTGGACGGCCGCCGCGTGCCGAACTAACTGCCCGGTCCCCCTGTAGGAGCTGCCGAAGGCTGCGATCTTTTGATGTTGTTTTTTAAAAGCAACCTCAAAAGATCGTCCGAACGCGGCCCGAACCTTCGGCAGCTCCTACAGGGAGTCATTCTTCCAAAGTGCCTCGATCGGAGTTCCATCTGATGTCCGAAACCCCACCTAATCCGCCAGTCACAGACCCGCTATCACCCTACGAAGCTCTCAACTCCAGAAAACTCCACGAAGCCGCCGAACGCGCCCTCGACCACTACCTCGCGCCCGCGCAAATCATGGCAACGCCATACACCCCTAGCAGCATGTTCCTCGTCAATCCACAAACCGACACCGAATCCCTGCTGGCTAACGCCTGCGAATCCCTGGCCTCGGCCACGGTCATGCTCGGTGATTTCGCCGGCACGCTGGAGGGGCCGAGTCGTAATACGGTGTTGGGCATTGCGCAGGTGGTGATGCTGGGGGAGTTGGCGGTGAATCAGGCGCTGGATAATGTTGTGCCCAAGGAATAGGCGCTGACAGTTCTGGCCTCTTCGCGAGCAAGCCCGCTCCCACAGTGGATCTTCGTTGGTCACAGGTTATGTGCCCGGCAAAGATCCCTTGCAGGCGTGAGTCTATTAAATAAATTCGTCCCCTTCTCCCGCCTTATTCCAGATTGTTTTTCGCAGGCCAAGAATTGGCCTGCATATGTTTTGAGTAATGTAGGTGAGTATTCGGATACAGCTGTGCTCGGGTCAATTGATCGGGGTAACACTATCGTGGGAAATCGTTACCCCGGCCAATAACCTCCTGGGTTCACTTCAGTTCATTGAAAACACACCAGCTTTAGGCGAAAGTGCTAAGCACCTCCCCACCAAGGAGAGGTGCCTAGCGTGGATTACCCGTTTTCGGGCAGTGATGCTCTTGGATAGGTCACGGGAACTGTTTAGCTTTTGAATGTGACCCTACCGATGTCAATCCAATGCGCGGATTCATTCCCAAAATTCGTAGTCACCACGAACCTGAGTGTATCGAACGCTTGGCCATTGTCTGGGGCGACGTCCCGTTCATAATATTCTTCAGGTGGCTTACCCTCGTAATACAACATTGAGTACACCACAACATTGTTCCGTAGGAACTCAAGCTGGACGCGGATAGAAAGAGTTATGGAAAAGATGCCGTAGATTGTTGCGCTCTTGGCACTCCCTTGTTTCAATCCTAAGGAGTACGCAAGTGTGGCTGAACTATTCGCGCCATGCATACTGCCCCGAAACCACAGTGTCGAACCCATGTCGGTCACCAAAACGCCCTGGTGCCGCATCCCCCCTGTATTTGTATTCAACGTTACTTTGGTGTGCGTCCCCTCGAGAGATCCCCCTGGATTTGAAATCAGTACTTCTTTTGGATATGACTTAAAGTCTTCGACGAGGTCAACGAAATCGACCACGTTCACTATCCACTCTCCCGACTCCGTCCCGCTGCCATATAACGCCTTGGCTTTGAACACATGCTTTGTACGCGTCAGCCCGGTCAGTTCAACGGTCCATATGCCATTTCCATTGGCCTCGACCCTTTTGCCTGTGGAGCTGTTACCGTCGAAAATTTCCACCTCAAGATACTTGGTCGCCGTCCCCCTCAGACGAACAGTGGTGTCACCGGTGCTTCCATCATTGCTGATTGGCTGCCCTTTGGAATCTTCCGCACCGGTGATGGCCGGCCGGACCCCATTCAATACGGTCAGGCGCCAGGTATTCGACGGCGGGTTATTTGCGTATTGACCAATGGCCTTGAAGGTATGCAACACGTCCAGCGATAACCCGCTCACGGTACGGGTCCAGATGGAGTTGCTCTCTGCCTTGGCCTTGCCTTTGGAGACCGCACCGAGGAAAACTTCCACCTCCTGGCCGGCCGGCGCGGAGCCAGTGAGCGTGACGCTGGTGTGCACGGTGTAACCGTTTTCGCGGATGTTCCAGTTGCTCTCGTCTTTTACTGATGTGATGGCCGGTGTGTCGGCAGCCACCACGACCACGATCCGCGGAAGCGATACCTCCTCATTACCATACCGCGCAGTAGCGGTGAAACTATGGGTGTCGGCGCTCAGCCCCGTCACCGGGAACTCCCAGTCACCACTCTGTGGATCGACGTCGGCAATGCCTATCTCGATATTGCCGTCTTTGATCAGGACTTTCTGGCCTTTAGCCCCTTTGCCTTTAAGCGTGATCGAGGTGTCAACGGTCGTGGCGCCTGGGAGAATTTCTTCCCCTTTGGAGTTTTCCACCCGAGTGATAGTTGGCGCGGTAGGAGCGGTCACGACCACGACCCACGGATCCGATATCTGCCCATTGCCGTACTGGGCAGTGGCGGTGAAACTATGGGAGACAAGGGCCAGCCCCGTCACCGGAAACTCCCAGTCACCACTTTGTGGATCGACGTCGGCTGTACCTTTGACGGTGGTGCCATCCTTGATCAGGACTTTCTGGCCTTTAGCCCCTTTGCCTTTAAGCGTGATCGAGGTGTCAACGGTCGTGGCGCCCGGGAGAATTTCTTCCCCTTTGGAGTCTTCCACACGGGTAATTTCTGGCCGCACATCCTCAATCGCTTTGATCGTATAAGTGCGCACTGGAAACTCCACCGCCTCACTCTCCACCGTGCTCTGACCAAGCGCCGCTTTAAACACCAATTCCAGATCGCTGCCATCCTGCAGAGCTTTGAGCTCATCGGCTGGAAGCGGAGCAGTGAAGAACTGGTCAGCGATCCAGTCGGGGTTGGTGCCGGCTGTCGGCGCACTCCAGATCTCGCGCAGGTAGGCGCTGCCGTCGGCATTGGTCCCGTGCAAGCGCAACCAGACGTACTGGCCGAGGGCGATCAGCGGCCAGTCACCCATGCGTACGGAAGCTTGGGTCAGGTTGCCGGTATGCAGTTCCGGGCCGGCGCCGTCGTTGTCGGCCTGCTCGATGGTGGGGCTGGCCAGCGCGCTCTGCGGCATTGCTTGCACCGTCAGGTCAAATACCCGGGACGGTGTTGGATGACCATCAATGATGACGACGTAGGAGATTTTTACCTGCTTACCCAGATTGAACGCCACCACGCTGTTGGGGATCGCAAACTCAAGCCCTTCGCTTACCGCGCGCGGCACTGAGGTATGCGACCCGCCGGCCGGCGTGCCGTCAGCGCCAGTCCAGGTGACGCTGATTTCATCAGTTGGCAGCAACGCGCTGTTGTCCGGCACCACGATGGTCAAGGTGTCCCTGACCAGCAGCGGGTTGAGTGCGCTGTCGCCGTTGTTCTCCTTGATCCAGGGGGCGAGCAGTTCCAGCGCGACGCCCACGGTGAACACCAATGGATTCGAAAGGCTGGTCTCATCTGTGGCATGGCGCCAGAGCTGGTAGCGGACGGTGATCTTGCTGCCGCGGTTCGGTTCGATGTGTTGGGCGACGAAGGCGGCGTCCAGGTTGATGACCCAGTCTTGCTGGGCGGTTACGGCATTGAATGTGCGGAACCCGGGTTCTTCGCCGGAGATGTCGCCCACCCACTTCCAGGTGGCCTCGTCGTTGGCTACCCATGGCTTCACCACAGGCCTGGGGATGGTCAGTCTACTGGTACCGCCGGGCAGTGTGGCCGGGTCGAGGAAGCCGTTCGCCACCCCGAGGACAATCGGGGCGTCCAGCTCGAATTTCGGTTCACCCACATTGAGCAATTTCGTGTGCAGCGACTCGCGTCTGAGGATCTCGTCGCCTTCGGCTATCAGCAGGTCGTACCACCCCTTCAGGGTGCCGCCGTCAAGGAGCTTGAGGTTGTAGTCATCGACGGTGATGACGAAACCTTCGGGATTCTCGACTTCATACTCCTCCGGAATGTGCCACTCCAACTCAGGCAGGAAGGTGCTGCCGTCCGGACTTTTACCCAACAGGAACAGCTCAATGCCCATGCCGTACTCAATGGCCGGATCGAACGGAATGCGGACGTTGATGGGGGTCTTCGTGGGATCGATGAAGTCACCCTCGGCTTCTTCGATGATCGGTGCGGCCAGGCGGTGGGCTGCGCCGGTGACTTGTACAAATTGCCCTTTTGAGCGTAACGGGTCACTGCTGCCGCTGCGTTCCAGCCGATAGAAGAAACTGACCTGGGTATTGACCAGTTTACGCACGGCCGCAATGGACAGCTTGAACTCGTAGTTATGCGGAATATTGTCGACGGTCTGGGGCAGGGCGGTGACTTCGACTTTTTCGCCCTCCAGGGTGGTGCCGAGCATGGTCAAGTGAATGATGTCATCCATCTCGAAGTCTGGCCGTGTGGCCGTGACATGCACCGTGATGTCGTTATCGCCCTGTTTATCGGCGTCGAGTTCATTATTGACAGCCTCCTGAACAATCGGTGCGGCCAGCAGGTCGATGCCGGTGGTGACGACGATGCGGGTTGCCTTGCACCAGTCTTCCGATTCATTGCCGACGATGTCGCGCACCTTGAAGGTGACCGCCAGACCGAAGAGGTCGGTGTCACCAGCCCGTTCAATAGTGGCTTTGGAGACCGTGATCAATATCGGGTTTGCCGCTGGATCGTTGATCTGCTCCAGGGTCACCGGTGTGGAATACTCAAAAAAGCCGCCCCAACTGAGATGAATGACGTCGCCCTGCGCGATGTCAGGGTAAGGCAAGCCGCCGGCTGCGGACCTGATGACAATCGGCACTCCCGCTTCGGCAACGTCTTTGTCCACGCCGCCGTTGACGATTTCCGGGGGAATGTACATGTACAGGTTGGAGTGACCAGGGCCCGGGTCGATGTCCTGGCCAGCGGGGAGTTCCAGTTTGACGAAGAGGTTGAGGGGCTTGTCCGGACGCTCTTCTTTTTGATTGGGCTGTTTGATTTCGTAGGTGAGTTCGTAAGGACCTGTCTGCAGATGACGAGGAGCCACCCACAAGAGGGTCGGTTGCTTGAGCTCGGCCGCGTCAATGATGGGACGCCCGTCGACCTCACGGTCATTGAGCAGCAGCTTGACGGTATCTCCAACGGCCTTGCTGGCCCAGATGGGGATCACGACTTGCAGACCGTCATCGGGAAAGGTGAGCAGCGCCGCCCGGTTGATCCCCCACTGGCCGGAAGGCAGGAGGCGCCCGGGGACTAGCGGGTCCAGCAGTGAATGGAGGGCAGAGATTTTCATCTTGGGCTGAACGAGCATGGACGGAACTCCGTGCGAACTGTCGGGAGACAAAGGGCGTGGAGTTATTCAGCGCTGAAGATGACGGCTCTGGCTACTGTCAGAAATTACAGGTACGAAGCCTTTTCGGATGAGCGGTAAGACGCGGCCCGACGGATAAAAAGACGCTGCCCGGCATCCCCTCGGAGACTTCTGTGCCCGTCGCGGGCAGTGCCTGCAGGACTTGAATGAGAGGGTTGCCAGCCGTACCGGCCTCTTCGCGAGCAAGCCCGCTCCCACAGTATTAGCCGGGTGTTGCCGTAACCATTGGCTCAGCGCATACCAATGTGGGAGCGGGCTTGCTCGCGAATGCGGTGTGCCAGCCAACACCTTAAGTGCCTGACACGGCCTCTTCGCGAGCAAGCCCGCTCCCACAGTTTTAGCCGGGTGTTGCCGTAACCATTGGCTCAGCGCATACCAATGTGGGAGCGGGCTTGCTCGCGAATGCGGTGTGCCAGCCAACACCTTAAGTGCCTGACACGGTCTCTTCGCGAGCAAGCCCGCTCCCACAGTTTTAACCGGGTGTTGCCGTAACCATTGGCTCAGCGCATACCAATGTGGGAGCGGGCTTGCTCGCGAATGCGGTGTGCCAGCCAACACCTTAAGTGCCTGACACGGCCTCTTCGCGAGCAAGCCCGCTCCCACAGTTTTAACCGGGTGTTGCTGTAACCATCGGCTCAGCGCATTTCGATGTGGGAGCGGGCTTACTCGCAGTGGCAGTTCCTGCAGATCGGGCACTATCAGGCGGCGTGGGGTGAGCCGGGCAGGGTGGCGGTATGTTCGGGCGAATACATCCAGCGCATCAGTGAATGCCGGCCGCTGATCCCCAGTTTGATCGCGGCGCGCTTGAGGTAGCTTTCCACCGTGTTGACCTTCAACTGCAACTGTTCGGCCAGCTCCGGCGCGGTACGCCCGGCGAGCAGGCCGATGCACACTTCGGTTTCGCGATTGGACAGGCTCAGGCCCAGTTGCTGCAAACGCTCGTTGAAGCGCAGCCGCAGGTTTTCCAGGCCCTGTTGCGCGCCGTCAGCGCCGGGCGACAGGTCTTCTGTACTGGTCTGCTGAGGTTGCAGGGCGTGAATATGTTTTTCCACCATTGGCAGCAGTACTGGAGAAATATCCTGCAACAAACTTCGTTCCTGAGCCGAGAAGTGTTGTGACTGATCGTGGCGATACACCGAGATCACATAGCGGTAGCCGTCCTTGCGCCGGGTCAGGTGCAGTTGCGAGGCGTCGGTACTGGCCGGTTGCGCGTCGACCGGCTCGGCGCTGCGCGCGGCACTGTGCTCGGAGAACACCGTTTCGGCCAGTTGCGACGGGTCTTTGCCGATCTCCGGCTGGCTGCGATTCGCGGTACGACCCACCGGCTCAACGCGCATCTGGCGAATGTGCATGGCGTCCACTGCCAGTTGAGTCTGGATCAGGTCATGCAGCATTCGCGGAAAGTGCCGGCTGCCGGTGCTGGCGATGACTTTACCGATGTGGGGAAACAGGTATGAGTTCATAAGCGTCATCCATGATTTACAGGTGAAACGATCCTTTCCTGACGCTGTGCCATCCGTGTTCCGTTGGACGACGCAATGTCGGGAATTGGATCCTATCCTAGTACAACGATTGAAAGACGGTTTAATGAAGGTGTTATTAGCTCATAACCTTTGACTGTCCGCTTTGGGTTGACAGTGAAACGCTTTTCAACCGATTTATCCGTTCAGGCGGTATCCGTAATCTGTGCCCATGTTCAACGCAACGCCCACTACCTCAACCAAGAAAAGGGATTCAAACATGAGCACTGCAACCTACAACCGCCTGAACAAAGACGACGCCGTAGTCCTGCTGGTCGACCACCAGACCGGTCTGATTTCTCTGGTTCAGGACTTCTCGCCGAACGAGTTCAAGAACAACGTGCTGGCTCTGGCCGATCTGGCGAAATTCTTCAACCTGCCGACCATCCTCACCACCAGTTTCGAACAAGGCCCCAACGGCCCGCTGGTCCCGGAACTGAAAGAAATGTTCCCGGACG
Source organism: Pseudomonas sp. JQ36 (assembly GCF_053851495.1). Classification (NCBI taxonomy): domain Bacteria; kingdom Pseudomonadati; phylum Pseudomonadota; class Gammaproteobacteria; order Pseudomonadales; family Pseudomonadaceae; genus Pseudomonas; species Pseudomonas sp. JQ36. Next base: position 1,355,074 of record NZ_CM132642.1, read on the forward strand.
CGCCGTACATCGCCCGCCCAGGCCAGATCAACGCCTGGGACAACGAAGACTTCGTCAAGGCGATCAAGGCCACCGGCCGCAAGCAGATCATCATCGCCGGCGTGGTGACCGACGTCTGCGTCGCATTCCCGACCCTGTCGGCACTGGCCGAAGGCTTCGACGTCTTCGTCGTCACCGACGCCTCGGGTACCTTCAATACCACCGTGCAGCAAGCCGCCTGGAGCCGCATGACTCAGGCCGGCGCCCAAATGATGAACTGGTTCTCGGTCGCCTGTGAGCTGCACCGCGACTGGCGCAACGACATCGAAGGGCTGGGCAATCTGCTGTCGCAGCGGATTCCGAACTACCGGAACCTGATGAACAGTTACTCGGCGTTGACCGCGCAGCAGAAGTGATTGCAGTGTTGTGAACGTGAAGGCCTGCCCTGAAAAGCAGGCTTTCTTTGTTTGCGCCGCGGCATCAGCGTTACTACCCGGCGCGATGAACCGAGCGCTGGCTTCTGCGTTTTTTTGATCAGACTCAGCTGGGTTTTCCGTGACGTTTACGGCTAATCTGCGCACTCGCTGATGACAACAAGATAAAAACAGGAGTCACTGATGCAACCGATCCGTCTCGGTCTGGTGGGCTACGGCAAGATTGCCCAGGATCAACATGTTCCGGCGATCAACGCCAATCCCGGATTTCGTCTGGTGGCGGTCGCCACGCAAGGTGCACCCTGTGCCGGGGTGGAGAACTTTCACTCGTTGAGCGAGTTGCTGGAAAACGGCCCCGAGGTGGATGCGATTGCGTTTTGTACGCCGCCGCAAGGTCGGTTCGCACTGGTGCAGCAGGCGCTGGCCGCCGGCAAACATGTGTTGGTGGAAAAACCGCCGTGCGCCACGCTGGGCGAGGCGCTTGCCCTGGTCAGTCAAGCGCAGCAGCAGGGCGTCAGTGCGTTGTTCGCCTGGCATTCGCGCTACGCCCCCGGTATTGAAGCGGCCCGCGACTGGCTCGCCAGCCGCACGTTGCAAAGCGTGCAGATCGACTGGAAGGAAGACGTGCGCAAGTGGCATCCCGGTCAGACGTGGATCTGGCAACCCGGTGGTATGGGCGTTTTCGATCCGGGCATCAATGCCTTGTCGATTGTCACTCATTTGTTGTCGCAGCCACTGTTTGTGAAGTCTGCCGAACTGCGCGTACCGGACAACTGCCAGTCGCCGATTGCCGCGTCGATCAAGATGTCCGATGCGCACAGGCTCGACGTGCAGGCGGAGTTCGATTTCGACCATGGTCACGACGAACTCTGGAGTATCGAGATTCGCTGCGCCGAAGGAGTGCTGCGTCTGGACAACGGCGGGGCGCTGCTGAGCATCGACGGCGTGCGCCAAACGGTGTCGGAAGAGGGCGAGTACACGGCGGTGTACCGACACTTCCGGCATCTGATTGGAGACCGGGCCAGCGACGTCGATCTGCAGCCGCTGCGGCTGGTGGCTGACAGTTTCTTTGTCGGCAGCCGGGTGGCAGTCGAGGCTTTTTATGACCCGGCACGTTGATCCGTTGAAGCGCGATTAGCATTGTGAAAAGGTCGGCGCTCAGGAAAGCGCTCAGTTCATCCAGCACTGCGTCGGGATGACTGCAAACCTGAGCGTCAGGCCTAAGCTAATGCAAAAAGGGTATTTGTTCGTGGTTTTTAAGATCGTTTAGTTTTGTCTCACGACGAATCAAACGCATCAAACCGATAGATCCCCGATTGCCATGACGGCACACGCTGAATCGATCAAAGGCTCTTCAGGTTTGGTTCACACGGGAGTGAATCATGCCGCATACCCTGGATATCACTGCACTGCCGACGCTGGACCTTTCGTTGTTCGAAGGCACCGCGCAACAGCGTTATGAATTTCTTGAAAACCTGCGTCACGCCGCGCGTGACGTCGGCTTTTTCTATCTCACCGGCCATGGCATCGACAGCGACCTGCTCAAGCAGGTGCAGGATCACGCCCGGCAGTTCTTCGCCTTGGCCGAGCAAGAAAAGACCGCCGTCGGCATGATCAATTCACCACATTTTCGCGGTTACAACCGTGCCGCTTCCGAGATCACCCGTGGTCAACCCGATTGGCGTGAGCAGTTCGATCTCGGCGCCGAGCGCGAAGCGTTGCCGCTGGACGCGGACAGTCCGTTGTGGGCTCGGTTGCAGGGGCCCAACCAATGGCCGGCGGCGCTGCCAGAACTGAAAACGCTGCTGCTCGAATGGCAACAGGCGATGACGCGCATGGCGTTGCGTCTGTTGCGTGCCTTTGCCCAGGCGCTGTCGCTGCGGGCGGACGCGTTCGATCAGTTGTACGGCGACAAGCCCAACGAACACATCAAGTTGATGCGCTATCCAGGCCAAGCCGCCAACGCGAGCCAGCAGGGCGTCGGCGCGCACAAGGATACCGGGTTCCTCAGCTTTCTCCTGCAAGACCAGCAGGCCGGGTTGCAAGTGGAGGTCGAGGAGGGGCGCTGGATCGATGCGCTACCGCGTGAAAACACCTTGGTGGTGAACATCGGCGAACTGCTGGAGCTGGCCACCAACGGTTATCTGCGCGCCACAGTGCATCGCGTGGTGTCGCCGCCCGCAGGCAGCGAGCGCTTGTCCATCGCCTTCTTCCTCGGCGCGCAACTCGATGCCGTGGTGCCGCTGTATCCGTTGCCCACCGCGCTGCTGCGCGAAGCGCGTGGCCCGGCGAGTAATCCGCTCAATCCGTTGTTTCGCGATGTCGGCTGGAACTACCTCAAGGGTCGGTTGCGTTCGCACCCCGACGTCGCCCGCCGCTTCTATGCCGATGCGCTGATGCCCGCCGCATCCGTTCGCAAGACCGCCAACGCCTGATTCATCCCTCGCTCAAGGACTCCGCTCATGTTGAAGAAAGCAGGTATGACCCTGGCCGTGCTCGGCGCGCTGGTGACTTCGTTCGGCGCGCAGGCACTGGAGCCGTTGCGGGTGGCCGCTGACCCGGTGCCCCACGCGCAGATTCTCGCGTACATCCAGACAATCGATCCGCAACTCAAGCTCAAGGTCATCGAGATTCCCAACGGCGTGAACTCCAACGAGCTGTTGGTGCATGGCGATGTCGATGCCAATTACTTCCAGCATCTGCCGTACCTGAAATCCCAAGAGCAAGCGCTGGGGCAGAAACTCGCGGTGGCCGCCACGGTGCATATCGAGCCGTTGGGCATCTATTCGCGCCGACACAAAAGCTTCGCCGACTTGCCGGAAAAAGGCACCGTCGCCGTGCCCAACAACGTCACCAACCTGAGCCGTGCGCTGTACCTGTTGCAGGACAACGGGTTGATCAAACTCAAGCCCGGCTTCAAGGATCCGGCAGCCGATCAGGCCACACCCAAGGACATCGCCGAAAACCCGAAACAGCTGAAGATCCTTGAAATCGAATCGCCGCAAATCCCTCGGGCACTGGACGATGTCGACTTTGCGGTGATCAACGGCAACTACGCACTGGAGGCCGGACTGGTGCCCACCCACGATGCGCTGGGGCTGGAAAAGGCCGAGCACAATCCGTACGCCAACATTCTGGTGACCACGCCGACACTGCAGAACGATCCGCGCATTGCGCAACTGGCCAAGGACCTGACCTCGCCGCAAGTGGCGAAGTACATCAGCGATAACTTCAAGGGCTCGGTGATTCCGGTGGAGGATGGCAAGCCATGATCGTCGTCGAGCAGTTGCGCAAGACCTACCCGACTGCGTCGGCACCGGCACTGGATCAGGTGTCGCTGAGTATTCCCGACGGCGCGATCTACGGCATTCTCGGGCGGAGCGGGGCAGGCAAGTCGACCCTGTTGCGCTGTCTCAATCTGCTCGAACGCCCAGACAGCGGGCAAATTCTCATCGACGGCGTGGACTTGCTGACCCTGTCGCCCAGCGACCTGCGCCGCCAGCGGCAGCGCATCGGCATGATTTTCCAGGGTTTCAATCTGCTGCATTCGCGCACCGTGTTCGACAACATCGCCGTGCCGCTGGAAATCGCCAACGTTGGCAAACCGTGGCGCCATGTGCGGGTGCGCGAACTGCTGGAACTGGTTGGTTTGACGGACAAGGCGCAAGCCTTTCCCTCGCAGTTGTCCGGTGGGCAAAAGCAGCGGGTGGGGATTGCCCGCGCCCTGGCCGCCGAGCCTGCGTATCTGCTGTCGGACGAAGCCACCAGTGCACTGGACCCGGAAACCACCGCGTCGATTCTTGACCTGCTGCGCGACATTAACCGGCAACTGGGTGTGACCATAGTGCTGATCACCCATGAGCTGGAGGTGGTCAAGTCGATCTGCGATCACGCGGCGTACATGGCGGACGGGCGTCTGGTGGAGGCCGGCCCGGTGCCGCGTTTGCTCGCCGATGCGCAATCGAATCTCGGCACTTCGTTGCGTCCGACCTGCGGCCTGCCGCTGGGCCACGACATCCCCGGGCTCAGCTTCCTCAAGCAATACGGCGTGCGGGCGGCCCAATCATGAACCGCACGATCAACTGGGATGAATTCCTGCAACTGCTGTTCAACGCCACTGGCGAAACCCTGTACATGGTCTTGCTCGCCGGGCTGTTCACGCTGCTGATCGGTTTGCCGCTGGGGGTGTTGCTGTTTGTCAGTCGGCGCGATGGACTGTGGCCGCTGCCACGCCTCAATGCCGCGCTGGGTTCGCTGGTCAATCTGGGGCGTTCGCTGCCGTTTGTGGTGATGCTGATTGCGCTGATTCCGCTGACCCGACTGGTGGTCGGCACGACGTTGGGCAGCACCGCTGCGGTGGTGCCGATCACCATCGGCGCGTTTCCGTTTTTTGCACGGATCGTCGAGAACGCCCTGGATGAAGTCGACAAGGGCCGGATCGAAGCGATCCTCGCCATGGGCGGCGATATCCGTCATGTGATTTTCAAAGTGCTGCTGCCCGAAGCGCTGCCCGCGCTGCTGGCGGGGATCACTTTGACGCTGGTGATGCTGATCGGTTTCTCCTCGATGGCCGGCGTGATTGGCGGTGGCGGCCTCGGTGATCTGGCGATCCGTTATGGCTATCAGCGTTTCAACAATGAAGTGATGGTCGCCACCGTGGTGGTGCTGGTCATTCTGGTGCAGGGTGTGCAGAGCCTGGGCGACCGGCTGGTGCGTTCGCTGGCCCATCGACGTTAAGGAAATTTATGAGTGTAGCGGTGCCCGCCAGGCCGCCGAGAACACTGTGGGAGCGGGCTTGCTCGCGAAAGCGCTGTGTCAATCGCCGGAGATTTTGCCTGTGCCGACGTCTTCGCGAGCAAGCTCGCTCCCACAGTGGATTTTTGCCAGCCAGCGAGCCAGTGGTTGCCACGAAATCCTGTGGGAGCTGGCCTGCCAGCGATGAGGCCAGGTCAGCCAGCACAATGTCTGGGCTGATATCCATTGTAAGGATCACCGCTAACCCCTGTGGGAGCGGGCTTGCTCGCGAAAGCGCTGTGTCAGTCACCGGAGATTTTGCCTGTGCCGGCGTCTTCGCGAGCAAGCCCGCTCCCACAGTGGATTTTTGCCAGCCAGCGATCCAGTGGTTGCCACGAAATCCTGTGGGAGCTGGCCTGCCAGCGATGAGGCCAGGTCAGCCAGCACAATGTCTGGGCTGATATCCATTGTAAGGATCACCGCTAACCCGTGTGGGAGCGGGCTTGCTCGCGAAAGCGCTGTGTCAGTCGCCGGAGATTTTGCCTGTGCCGGCGTCTTCGCGAGCAAGCCCGCTCCCACAGTGGATTTTTGTCAGCTAGCGATCCAGTGGTTGCCACGAAATCCTGTGGGAGCTGGCCTGCCAGCGATGAGGCCAGGTCAGCCAGCACAATGCCCAGGCTGATATCCATTGTATGGATCACTGCTAACCCCTGTGGGAGCGGGCTTGCTCGCGAAAGCGCTGTGTCAGTCGCCGGAGATTTTGCCTGTGCTGACGTCTTCGCGAGCAAGCCCGCTCCCACAGTGGATTTTTGCCAGCCAGCGATCCAGTGGTTGCCACGAAATCCTGTGGGAGCTGGCCTGCCAGCGATGAGGCCAGGTCAGCCAGCACAATGACCAGGCTGATAGCCATTGTATGGATCACCACTAACCCGTGTGGGAGCGGGCTTGCGCGCGAAAGCGCTGTGTCAGTCACCGGAGATTTTGCCTGTGCCGACGTCTTCGCGAGCAAGCCCGCTCCCACAGTGGATTTTTGCCAGCCAGCGATCCAGTGGTTGCCACGAAATCCTGTGGGAGCTGGCCTGCCAGCGATGAGGCCAGGTCAGCCAGCACAATGCCCAGGCTGATAACCATTGTAAGGATCACCGCTAACCCGTGTGGGAGCGGGCTTGCTCGCGAAAGCGCTGTGTCAATCGCCGGAGATTTTGCCTGTGCCGGTGTCTTCGCGAGCAAGCCCGCTCCCACAGTGGATTTTTGCCAGCCAGCGATCCAGTGGTTGCCACGAAATCCTGTGGGAGCTGGCCTGCCAGCGATGAGGCCAGGTCAGCCAGCACAATGTCTGGGCTGATATCCATTGTAAGGATCACCGCTAACCCGTGTGGGAGCGGGCTTGCTCGCGAAAGCGCTGTGTCAGTCGCCGGAGATTTTGCCTGTGCTGACGTCTTCGCGAGCAAGCCCGCTCCCACAGGGGGGGCTGTTACGGGGCGGCGGCTGGTTTCGCCAGCGCAATCCCCGCATCCCCCAGCCGCTTGAGTATCTCGAACAGCAGATCACTCTTGGTCCCGCCGACAATCCGCGGGCTGCCGACGTAGCCCGTCACAGTCAAGGTGATGCCATCGGGTGACAGCTTGCTGAAGCGCACGTACGACGCCGGTTTGTCGAGGATGTTTTCGTTTTCGCGGTAGGTGTTCAGCAACAGTTCCTTGACCTGTTCGGGGTCGATGTCCAGCGGGAACATCAGCTCCAGGCTCGCCACCCCTTGGGCGCTGCCGCCGAGGGTGACGTTGCGCAGGTTTTGCGAGATCAGTTGCGAGTTGGGCACGATCACGATGGAGCGGTCGCTGAGCTGGATTTCCGTGGCGCGCACGTTGATCCGGCGGATATCGCCTTCGACGCCGCTGATACTGATCAGGTCGCCGACCTTCACCGGCCGTTCTGTGAGCAGGATCAGCCCGGAGACGAAGTTTTTGACGATCTCCTGCAAACCGAAACCGATCCCCACCGACAGAGCACTGACGATCCATGCCAGATTGGTCCAGCGCACGCCCAGCGACGACAAGGTCAGGAGGATGACGGTGGCATAACCGATGTTGGAAAACAGCGTGCTCAACGACGCGCACATGCCCGGGTCCATGTCGGTCTTGGGCAGGAATTCGTTGTCGAGCCAGCGGCGCAGGGCGCGGATCAGGTAGATGCCGATCAGCAGCGCCAGTACCGCATTGATCAGATGCGCCGGGACGATGTTCAGCTTGCGCAACCCGGCGCCGCCGAGAATGCCCATGACATTGGTGGTCAGTTGCCCGAACGTGGTGCCGATGCCGCCGACGAACAGGGTGATCACCGCCAGCAACAGCAACCCGGCACGGCTGGCACCGGACAGCACAATCGATATCTGCTCCAGCCGCCGGTCGCCCATGCCCAGGGTCTGCTTGATGGTCTTGCCGGCGGAGTAGCGCGGCGAGAACAGGTATTCGCAGGCATCCTTGACCACTTGATTCAGCAAATAGAACCCGGCCAACACGATATAGGCCCATACCAACTCATAGGTGACAAAGCGGGCCAGCGACACGTAGCCGGTGAGCAAGGCCAGCGCCGACACGCACATGCACACCGTGGCAATGCTGTAGATTGCCCCGGCAAACGTGCTGCCGGCCTCCGGGTCATTGGCGGTGAGCAACGCCTTGCGCACTTTACCGACGCGCAACAGCAGCGGCACCAGAATCACGATCACCACGATGGCGATCACCCCGCGCTGGGCGATCACGATCTGGCCGCTCATGCCGGTGGCATTGCTGACCTGCACCAGGGTCACCAATACCAGCAGGGTGGCGGCGAGAATCCGTGGATAGGGTTGAAGCGCCAGTGCCACCGAGTCGGCAATCGCCGGCAGCCGCCACGATGGATGCTGGGTCGACAGCAGTGCGCGGCTCAGCGCGGTGATCAGGACGCAGGCGTAAACGGCTTTTTCGAACTCCTCGGAAAAAGTCTGCAGCATGGGCGTCAGTGGTTCGTGGCGGGTGCCGGCATAGAACAGCAGATGCAGAGCGATGGCCGTGGTGCCCAGGGTCGCCAGCGCCGAAGCGAATGCCAGCGCGCTGCGGCGCAGGCGCCCCTCCGGCATGCGGTGGATGCACAGCCAGGTCAACCCGCGCTCGGCGAGCCGGCGGCCGACCGTCCAGAAAGCCAGCGCCAGCAGCACCAGCACGCAGGTGAAAAAACGCTGCCCGGGTGCCCAGACCGTGGCCCAGGTGACGCTGACCTGATCGATGAAAAACTTCAGGCGCTGACGGTCATCCGGCTCCGGCACCACCAACGGCGACCAGAAGGCCGGACTCAAAATGCTGTCGGTACGCAGCGTCAGTTCGCTTTCGAGCAGCGTGCGGCGAATGCCGGCGATTTGCGTGATCAGCTCGGCGGCGCTTTGTTTGAGCGCGGCAAGGCTTTTGAGCGTGGCATCGACCTTGTTTTTCTGCTCGTTGAGATGCGCCCGTTGTGCGGCGATTTCCGCCTGTTCGGCGGCAATCTGCGTATCCGGCGCCGCGCCGAGAACCCCCAACTGCACTGCCAGTTGCGCCTGCTGCGGCAACAACGACGCCGACAACCGATCGACATCGAGAATGAACGTCTGTACCCGGTCCTGCGGGCCTTCGAGCTGGTTGTAGTTATTGGCAGCGGAAATCTGCTGCTTCAACCCGTCGAGGCGCAGTTGCAGCGCTTGCAGATCACTTTGCGAAACCTCCACCAGTGGCGCCGGAGTCGTCGCCGAAGACGCCGGCAAATCCGCCGCCCACAACGCCGAACTGCTCGGAGCGAGCAGGAGCAGCGCGATAAAAAACAATGACTTCAATGTGTTGCGCATGAGAGGGGCCGGTTCTTGTAGATCACACAAGCTATGAGGTTAGGTGATCGAACCGGGCGCGGCGGAAAATTTCAGGGCCCGTGGCGGTGCCCTGGCTGGCGGCGTCCTCGGCGCATTTCTTGCCAACTTGTTCGAACTGCAGAGAGCGTGGCATTGAATGTCCTTATACGTTGAATCAGGAAAGGTCTTTTACGCGGATGGATTCGGATCACGGCAGCTGGTTGTCAGGTGCCTGGTTCTGGTCGCTGTCCACGACATTTCGATATGCGTTTCCGTCGCGCCAGTCTGGCGAAAGCCCAGCCGTTCATAGAGCTTCTGCGCCAAAGTGTTCGTACGAAAAGCGCCCAATTGCAACGGCACTTGACGTGCGGCAGCTTCCAGCTGGAGGTTCTTCAGAATGCGCGAGCCAATGCCCTTGCCTTGGTATTCGGGCGAAATAGCGATGTTCTGAATATGGATTTGATCTTCCTTATCCAGAATCTGCACGTATCCAACAATCCCGCCGTCTTGTTCAATAACCGAAGTGGCTGCGCATGCGAATTCCGCTGCGAAATTTGCGCGTTGCCAACTCTCATTCCAGCCCCATATTTTCTCGATGTGTTCGCGCAAGACTGCTCGATGCAAGTCGAAGAGGGCTGTCAGATCGCTATCGGTGGCGGGGCGTACCGTCATGCTGATCTCCGATTTGTGCTTTTGGATTGGTGAGGCTAGTGGCTGCAACAATAAACGGCAATTCGGATCGATATGCCCCGCAGCATCTGATTGCCCCAAGTACGTCGAATGACGAAGACAGTTGCGCGGCGTGGAAGCGCAGGGTGGTCTGTCGATAAAGCGGCCCGGGGGAGAACGGCGCCAGCGCGGCCAGTGTTTTCAGCAGGAGCGAGGTGATTGGGCTTTCAGTACCCAGGCTGCCAAATGCCCGTCGATGTCGGATGGTAATGTACCCATGACAATTTTTTGATTGTGATGAGCGGCAGATTTTACGATGAGTCATCGCCCATTTAGAGACTCACCATGCACATCGCCATCCTGACCTTTGAAGGCTTCAACGAACTCGATTCGCTTATCGCGTTCAGCATTCTCAACCGGGTGAAACAGCCCGATTGGCGCGTGTCGATCGCCAGCCCGACGGAAAAAGTGCGTTCGATGAATGGCCTGGTGATCGAGGCTCAGGTGTCATTGGAGGAGGCGAGCGACGCGGACGCGGTGTTGGTGGGCAGCGGAAGTCTGACCCGGGATATCGTGGCGGATACCGAACTGATGGCGCGGCTGCGGCTCGATCCGCAGCGCCAGCTCTTGGGCGCCCAGTGCTCGGGTACGCTGATCCTGGCAAAACTCGGCCTGCTTGAAGATGTACCGGCCTGTACCGATCTGATCACCAAGCCCTGGGTGGAGGAGGCCGGCGTGGCAGTGCTCAATCAGCCGTTCATGGCCAAGGGCAATGTCGCCACCGCTGGCGGTTGCCTGTCCTCACAATATATGGCGGCCTGGTTCATTGCCCGCCTGGCCGGTGTGGAGGCTACCCGCAACGCGTTTCATTATGTGACGCCCGTTGGCGAGAAAGAGCTCTACATCGATCGGGCGATCGCGAACATCGAGGCGTATCTGTAAAGCACGTTTAATTGAGGCCTGATGCAGCGAATCAGCTCTCGCTGGTCTCAACCGGTTCTGCCGCCGCTTCGGCAGCCAGTTTCGCGCGGTCAGCCTTGCTGATGTACTTAGGCTTTTTCGGCGCCAGTTTGGCGCTGGCCTTTTTGGCCTTTTCCTTGAACAACTGCTGCAGTTTCTTTTGGCGGTTCATGTTTCTACTCAATTTGAAAGTACGGTGATGAGGATGGCAGCCTGAGCACTAAGCCCGAGGCTCGAGGCTCGAGATAAGGCTTCACGGCGTCCTCAAGAATGTCCACCAGCTCGGGATCCATGAAGCGATAGTCATCTGGAATATTCAGCGTGTGGATCGGCTTGTGCTCAAGTAATCGGGCGTATTCGGCTTGCAGGCGATTGAGGTGCTTGCGTTCCATGACAAAGATGACATCGGCCCAGCGGATATCCGCCGGGCCGATGGGTTTGCGTGCGTTGGGGCTGGTGCCTGCCGAGCGGGCTTCGAACCCGGGCCGACGGCGCCAGATCGCTTCCGCCGTCGGACTGCGCCATTGGTTGCGGCTGCAAACGAACAGGAGATTGGTCACACTTGATCCAGCAATTGGCGGGTGGTGCGGATGGGATAGCTCATGCCCAGTTGACGTGCCCTGGCCAGTTTGTCGGCACGGGTATACATCAGCTTCCAGTTCTTTTGCGGTTTGAACTTCAGCGGATCAGCCGCTTTGCCGTTGCCGCGTTTACGGGCCTGATGACGTCTCCAGGCGCGGGTTCTTTCCATGCTTCATTTCCTCGTGAGTACCGGGTTCAGCAGCCGCGGTAATACGAGTTGTGGGTATGGTAAGCGTGAATCGACGCAGTGGCTAGGTGGTTGAGCCGTTGAAGCCTTGCCTCTGCAGCCACTGGTCACACCAACGCAGTAAGGCGCTTGCCCGGATTTGAAATAGCCACTGATGCCCGCTAGAGTCGCGCCCCTTGTCCGGCAGCAGCGCCGGCGATGGCTGGGGAAGAGGGCGGCAGTTGAACGAACACACATTGTCCATGCGACTGGAACGCGTCGCGGCGCATGTACCGGCCGGCGCGCGCTTGGCGGATATCGGCTCGGATCACGGCTATCTGCCGGTGGCGCTGATGCGCCGTGGCGCCATCGTTGCGGCGGTGGCCGGCGAGGTGGCGTTGACGCCGTTCCATGCCGCGGTGCGCACGGTGCGCGACAACGATCTGCAGCAGCACATCAGCGTGCGTCTGGCCAGTGGTCTGGCGGCGATCGAACCTGATGACGGAATCACCGCGATCAGCCTCTGCGGCATGGGCGGCGAGACGATTCGCGACATCCTCGACAGTGACAAGGCGCGCTTGAGCGGGCACGAACGGCTGATCCTGCAACCCAACGGCGGCGAGCAACCCCTGCGCCAATGGCTGATGGACAACGGCTACCGCATCCTCGACGAGGAAGTGCTGCAGGAAAACCGTTTCTTCTACGAAATCATCGTCGCCGAGCGCGGCGGGCCGGTGCGCTACAGCGCCGAACAGCTGTACTTCGGCCCGTTGCTGATGCAAGCACGCAGTCCGGCATTCCTCGTCAAATGGCAACGTTCTTTAAGGCAGCAACAGAAAACCCTGAACAGCTTCAAACAGGCGCGCCAGGCTGTGCCCGAGGAAAAGCTGGAAGAGGTCGCGCGGCAGGTGCAGTGGATTACTGAGTTGCTGGCGTGATGGATGTTGCGGTCAATCTGCCGATAAACGCAGCGATCTGCCGGTTACCTCGCAAGTGCACCACGGGAACGTCCGGACCGATGGCCTGACGTACCTTTTCAATTCCCGGCCGGTAGCCGCGATCAAACGTCCAGACGAATTTCAGAAAGCCGAGGAACGCGCGGTCAAGTTTCTCTTCACAGCCTATCGGTTGATCAGGGCGAGGGCGGTTCATCACACTGCGCAAGATCACTCGGGTGAAACAGGTGAGGCGCGGGGTATCGAGCCAGATGATCAGATCAGCGCGAGGCAGGCGCAGATCGAAGGTTCGCCGCGCGTAGTTGCCTTCGCAAATCCATGCATCTGCTGCAACCGCTTCGCTGACCCGAAGGCGGAATTGCTCGGCGTCCGGCTCGACCCAACCTGGTTCCCAGAACAAAGGATCGAGGTGAACCACCGGCAGGTTCAGGCGCTGCCCAAGGGTGCGGGCGAGGGTGGATTTGCCGCTACCGGCGTTGCCCAGAATCACAATCCGTTGCATGGAGACTTCCTGTCGAAAAAAGCCGGCCATTGTGCAGGTTCCGAGGCGGTCAATCAAAGGTGATGGCGGATTGTTGGCTACCGGCGCGTCGATTGGCCGTCAATCCCTTTAGGTTTACAGTCAGCTTCAATATCAACACTTTTGCGGAGTGGAAAATGAGAATCGGTGAACTGGCGAAAATCAGCGGGTTGACGCCTTCTCGCATCCGCTTCTACGAAGCGAGCGGGTTGATCACTTCGGTCGCGCGCAAAGCCAATGGCTATCGCGATTACGCCCCCGAGACACAGTGGGTATTGCAGATCATCACTGGCGCGCAGGCGGCGGGTTTCTCACTGGAGGAAATCCGTCAGTTGATGCCGATGAATGCCAGCGGCTGGCAGCACGACCAGTTGCTCAGTGGGTTGAAGCAAAAGGTCGAAGAAATCGAAGTCCTGCAGCAACGGCTGGCGCAGAACAAAGCGCAACTTCAGCTCGTCATCCAGGGCATTGAAGGCAAACCCGTGGGAGTGGCTTGCGCGGACAATGCGCAAATGCTGATAAATCGACTGCGCGAACAAGGTGTGGTGGGCGCTGCAGAGCGTCGCGATGTGGCGCGTTGAAGCGCGAATCAGCTAAAAAGGCTATTGACCTTAAAGTTGACTTCAATCTTATGGTGGCCTCATCTCCAGTTGAGGACTGCCCCATGAACGTGTTCGACCCCCTGACCTTACCCAACGGTTCGACCATCAAGAACCGCATCGCCAAAGCCGCCATGGAAGAAAACATGGCGGACGCCGAGCAGGCGCCCTCCGCAGAGCTGATGCGTCTGTATCAGGCGTGGGCCGACGGTGGTGCCGGGCTGATCATCACCGGCAATGTGATGGTCGACGGCCGCGCCATGACCGGGCCGGGCGGCGTGGTGCTGCAGGACGATCTGCAACTCGACAAGTTCAAGCGCTGGGCGCGGATTGGCCGTTCTGCCGGTGCGCAGTTCTGGTTGCAGATCAATCATCCGGGCCGCCAGATGCAGTCCAACCTCGGGCAGAAAACCTGGGCGCCATCAGCGGTGCCGCTGGAGCTGGGCAAACTGTCCAAGCGTTTCGCCACACCCCACGCGATGACCGCCAGTGTGATCGAGGACGTCATTCAGCGTTTTGCCAATACCGCACGCCTGGGTGAACAGGCCGGGTTCACTGGGGTGGAAATCCACGCCGCTCACGGCTATCTGTTGAGCCAGTTTCTCTCGCCTCTGACCAATCAAAGGACGGACGAGTGGGGCGGCTCTCTGCAGAACCGCGCGCGATTGTTGGTCGAGATCGTCAAGGCCGTCAGGGCAGTGGTTTCCGCGCATTTTGCGGTGGCGGTGAAGCTCAATTCCGCCGATTTCCAGCGCGGCGGATTCACCGCCGATGACGCGAAAAAGGTGGTTGAGCTGCTCAACGAATTGGGCGTAGATCTGGTGGAACTGTCCGGCGGCAGCTACGAAGCTCCCGCCATGCAAGGTGAGGCGCGCGATGGTCGCACCCTGGCTCGCGAAGCCTATTTCGTCGAATTTGCCCGGGATCTTCAGACCGTTGCCAAAATGCCAGTGATGGTCACCGGCGGCATCCGTCGTCGTCCGGTTGCCGAAAGCGTCGTGCAGAGTGGTGTGGACATGGTCGGCATCGGTACCGCGTTGGCCATCGATCCGTACCTGCCGCGTGACTGGCAGCAGGGCAAGGACAACGCCCCGCAGTTGCCGCCGATTACCTGGAAAAACAAGGCAATTGCGGCCTTGGCGAACATGGCGGTGGTGAAGTTTCAGCTGGGTAAACTCAGCCGGGCGAAAAAGCCTGATCCGAGTGTGTCACCGTTGCGCGCGCTAATTTTGCAGCAGATCGCCATGGCGTTTCGCACCCGGCAATATCGGCGCTGGGTGGAAAAGCGTTCGGCGTGAGTCGGAAGGCATTTCAATCGTGACGTTGGCGGACTCTCTGACGAGAGTCCGGCATCGCCCAGTCGAAAATGGCCGCGACATCAAACTTTGCGCATGACCTCCCCATGGCATTTGCTGTTCGGCAAACTGCCTCGACTCGCCCGCAACGCGACCCAGACAATAAAAAGCCAAGCTGCACCGCAAAAGATTCAATGGTTGGCAGCGTCGCTCAGTTGTTGAAGCTCAAGTTGCCTGGCAGCACTCGCTTCGAGGGCCGCACGCTCTACATCCAGATATCGATGAATGCTTTGGAGGTTGGCAATTTTCTGTTTGATTTCGGCCATCTTCTTTTCAATCAGCTTCGCGCCGTCAGCACAATCGATCAGCTTGTTGCGCTGCGCATCGAGAATCTCGCCTATTTCCCCCAAAGAAAACCCCATGCTTTGGGCGCGCTGGATAAAGTCCAGATCCTGCAGGGTTTGCTCGGTATAGACGCGATAGTTGTTGGTTTGCCGCAGCGGGGAGATCAGGCCGATTTGCTCGTAGTAACGCAACGTATGACGGCTGGCGCCACTGCGGATTTCGAGTTCGCCGATTTTCATGAAAACACCGCTTGACTGTAGAGTTGGGTCGATACTTTACGCTTGATTTCTCACCTTCAACAAGGAACAGGGAAATGAGCGTGGAGTGTTTTGTCACAGGGGGTACTGGCTTCATCGGTCAACATTTGCTGGCGAACCTGAGTGCAAAAGGTCACACCCTTCGGGTGTTGATGCGTCGCCCGGAGCGGCTGGCTGCGTTACGCGAGCAAGTTGATAATCTGGGCGGGTGCGCGGCACGGGTATTTGCCGTCGCTGGCGATCTGGAACAGGACAATCTCGGGCTGAGTCTGGCTGACCAGCAAGTGCTGAGGCGCGCCAGCGTCGTATTCCACTTGGGCGCCCACTTCGCATGGGGGCTTTCAGTTGAGCACTCGCGCGCGGTGAATGTGCAGGGGGCAAAGCGTGTGGCGCTGTTGGCGGCTGAGCAAAAGAGCCGTTTAGTGATGATCGGCGGCTACATGCTGAACAATCATGAACATCTGCAACGCATCGGCATTGATCCTCGTCATCCGGAGTTGACGAACTGGCCCGCCGTCTACCGGCGTGTCGGTGGTTACGAGGCAAGCAAACTGGAGGCGCATTTTGCGACTCTGGAAGTCATGTCGGCCAAGGGCGGGGAGATGACTGTTGTGCACCCTGCGACGGTCTGTGGCCACAGCCGCACGGGGCATATCCTTGACGGTCAGCCGCTGGTGGCGCTGATACGCAACCTGGTGCAGGGCAAGATGACTGCAGTGCCCGGTACCGCCGAGCACTGGCTGCCACTGGTCACCGTGGATTATCTGGTCGAGCTGGTGGCCGCTTGTGCTTTTGATCCTGCCATGGTGGGCGAGGAACTGCTGGCGCTTGATGATCAGACTCCAAACTTGCGAGAACTCCTGGCGCAGGTGGCTAAACCTTTGGGCTTGAAGTCCCCGAAGCATCACGTTTCACTCCGATTGCTGAAGTGGCTACTGAGTATTCCCCCGGTCGCGTGGTTTTTGAATACCAGACCCGAAGCCTTGGACTTTATCCAGACCACTCGTTTTAACACTGCGGCAGTCGAGCAATTTGCCAACAGGCATGGAATCGCCAAACCGGATATACGTCAGGCGTTGCAGCACACGGCAACATTCGTTAACGCGTATTGCATAGCCAAGGGCAGGGCGCTCTGACGTTCAGCTCTATCTCGGTCGACGACAATTGGTCAGCATGGCGGGCAGTTATAGCTGACGCGTAACGATTAAAATCGAACACCCTTGCTTCACCTTGCCAATTGATGGCCAGGTTGACGGTGCCCGCGGTAAAGCGGGCACCGTTTCCTATATGGAAAAAAGGCTTACACGCCGGCTTACCAGTTGTAACTCACTTTGGCGGTAATCTCCCGACCCGGGTTGTAGAAGTTCGCTGTGCCGGAACCGACCACATGCTGCTCATCCAGCAGGTTGCTGACATTCACTGCAAGGTCGGTACCCTTGGCGATCTTGTAGTTGAAGGCGGCGTCGAACAGTGTGGTGCCATCGCTTTTGCCGGAGTTGGCTGCATCGAAGTAATAAGAGCCGACGTAGCGCGCACCCAAGCCAACGCTGACATCAGTGCCGGGTACGTCGTAATAACTCCAGAGCGAAGCGGAATGCTTGGGCGCCGTGGAGAACTCATTACCCTTCAGAGAACTGCCGTCGTACAGCGAACCGCGCAATACCTCGGACTCCATATAGGAATAGCCACCGATCAGGCTGAGGTTCTGCGTCACCTGCGCCTTGGCCTCCAGGTCGAGGCCGCGCGCCCGCGACTCGCCCACTGTCTGTTGCTCAATGATGCCGCTCGGCAGCACCACGGCGATGGTGACGTTTTCTTGGGTCAGGTCGTAAACGGCTGCGGAGAACAGTGCGTCCATCCCCATCGGCGCATACTTCACGCCGATCTCGTACTGCCTGCCCGTCTGCGGTGTCACCCCAACCTGCGGTGGCGAGACGGATTCCACCATGCTCACATAGGTGGACACCTCGTCGTTGACGATATAGGTCAACGCACCTCGGTAGGAGGTTTCGGAGAAGTTGTCCTTCTCAGTGGATTGCAAGCCTTTGCTGGTCAGGTCCATCGAGTCGTTGCGCACACCGCCGGTAACGATGAAACGCTCATAGAACGACAGATTCTGTTGGAGGAATACGGCCTTGGTGGTCGCGTCTCGCTTGTTGACGGCATACGGCGTGATTGAGCGTGAAACGCCAGTAAACACGGGATTGGCAATGTCAATCGAGGTCGTCGGGGCGTAGACCGAGCTTTCCCTGGTGGTCGAATCGAGGTACTCCACGCCCACCAGGCTGCTGCTGTCGATGTTCTCGAAGCGGGCATCGTATTGCAGCATCAGATTGCCGTTGAACTGGTCGGCTTCGGTGTCCGTGCCAAACTGATACCGGTCAACGGTAGTACCGACACGTGCGGCGCTGTCGCTGAGGTAAACGTAGCCGAAATCATCGGTCAACTTGCTGTAACGCAGGTTGCTGCGCAGCACGAAGCCGTTGTCGAAGTCATGGGTGATGTTACCGCTGAGGCTGGTGCGCTCGACATCGTGAAAGTTATAGCTGGGTTCGCCATAGAACTTGCTGCGGTCGTATTCCTTGTCCAGCGGATAGCCACCACTGTTTGGCGAACTTTCGGTCTTGAGATAGTCCAGAATCATCGTCGCCGACGTGTAATCCGTTGGTGCCCAAGTGAGGCCACCCATAAACAACTGGTTGTCGTCCTGCGAGTGATCGTACTCGCGGTCGCTGTTTTGGCCTTTGGCAGTAAAGCGCCCAGCCAGGGTTTTCTCGTCGTTCAGCGCATCTCCGACATCGATGCCTGTCTCGACATGGTTAAACGAACCGTAGGTCACGTAGCCTTGGCCAAACTGCTCGAAACGCGGCTGTTTGGTCACGAAGTTCACCGAACCGCCCGGATCCGCGGGGCCAAACAGCGTGGAGTTGGCGCCACGCAGAATCTCGATGCGCTCATAAGCGAATGGATCTTCGCGTACGCCGCGCATCGAACTCAGGGTCAAGCCGTCGCGGTAGGTGGTGGCCTGGAAGCCGCGGATCTGGAAATAGTCGTTGCGGTCATCCGTACCGTAGAAGTCACTGATCACGCCCGGCGTGTATTGCAGCGCCTCTTCCGTGGTGCTGACGCTGCGTTGCTGCATTTCCTTGTTGGTAACAACCGACACCGATGCCGGTGTATTGAGAATGCTGGTTGCCACCTTGCCGCCCACCCAAAGTTCCTTGGCGACCACCGAGTTGGCATCGTCGTCGGCACTGACCCTGACCTTGGCATTGATGATCAGGGGGGCAAGGCGATAGTCCTCGACGTCCGTTGCGTCGAGCTCCAGCGGGCCGGCGGTCTTTGCTTGAGGGACCAGCAGGTACGCATTCGGGTCTTGCTGTTCGATCTGCAACTCGCTCCCCTGCAACAACGATGACAGCGCTGCCGACGTATCGAGCGTGCCATTCACGCCAGCAGTGGTGCGGTTCGCGACACTCGACGCGTCGAAGGAAAGACTGATGCCAGCCTCGCGCGCAAAGCGGTCAAGCGCCGGCGCCAGTGGGCCCGCAGCGACGTTCCACTGTTTGACTTGATTGCGCGGGGCAGCGCTTGATGTTTGCGCCAGCGACGGCAATGCGTAGCTGCTGACGATCACACCCAAAATCGCACCGTGCAAGGCACGATTTAGTGGATGGCGCTGTGAAACCGGGGACGAACTCATTTTCTCGCTCCAAGAAAGGACATCGGCAGACTGGCCTGTATTCCGGCCTTCCTTAGAGGTCGAACGAGAATGAGAAACCACCTCATTAATTTTCAGATAGCAAAAAGTTTTGATTTACTCAGGTGGCAGCGGTCACGGTGACCCAATAACGGGTCCGGTAATCTAAGTGCAAGTGCAGTGACTGCGCGATCAATGCCAGAACCTGATCGTTGTCTGCGAGCTGGAAGGTGCCGGAAACGCGACGATCAGCGACCTCTTCGGCGCAACGCAATACCCCGGGGCGATAACGCGACAACTCCACGATGAAATCATAGAGGCGCATATTGCGCGCACTGATCACCCCGTCACCCCAGCTCCATAGATCAAGGCCCATGTCACTGAACGTTCGAACGCCACTGGTTGTGAGCAGCAGCTGATTTCCTGCCTCGACGCTGCGGCTCGCAGGCGTTTGACTGGAGCCGGGGAACAGCGTGACTGATCCTTCCTGAGCCGCGACAAGGGTGCCATCGTCACGTTCGCGCGCCAGAAAGCGGGAACTCTGAGCGCGCATGATCCCGTCACGTGATTGCACCCAGAACGGCCGTGCTTGAGGCGAGTGTTGATCCGCGCCGACATTCACGATGATTTCACCACGTCGCAGGATGATCAGGCGTCGCCGGGCGTCGAAATCGCTGTCGACCGCGCTATCGCTATTGAGCTGGATACGGCTGCCATCATTGAGCTGGAAACTTCGTTGCTCGCCGGTGCTGCTGCGCTGCTGCGCAAGCATGGCTGGTACGGGTGTGTAGTCTCGGCCGAGCCAGGCTGCAGTGCCAACAGCAGCAAATATGCCCAGTAGCTTCAGGCTTTCCCGCCGCCGGATTCCATGATTGGTGCCATTAAGGGTTTGTCGGGCCAGTTGAGGTGGCACGCCGGCGAATTCATCCCCAAGCGTTTCCACACGCTGCCACGCCAACGCATGCTCTGGGCGCTGCTGCAGCCAGTGCTCAAAAGTGTGCTGTGTTTGTTCATCGGCTTGATTGAAGCGAAGGCGCACCAGCCATTGAATCGCCTGCTCAACGATGGCCGGATCCAGCGCCTGCGGCTCACGCCTCGACATAACGCAAGCGATAGCAGTGCTGCAGAGCCGTGGCAAGGTCGCGTTCCACGGTCGCGCGGGAAACACCCAGCTTTTCGGCTATTTGCGCGCACGTCAGACCGTCGAGTCGGGCAAACAAAAACGCCTGACGAACTCTTGGTTTAAGCATACCGAGCATGCGGTCTATGCGCTCGAGCGCATCAAGAATCATCAGCCGGCTTTCCTCCGAGGGAACCTCGTGTTGAGGCAGCAACATGACGCTTTCCAGGTAGGCGCGTTCGAGTTCACGACGACGATACTGATCAATCATCAGCC
Source organism: Pseudomonas sp. JQ36 (assembly GCF_053851495.1). NCBI lineage: Bacteria > Pseudomonadati > Pseudomonadota > Gammaproteobacteria > Pseudomonadales > Pseudomonadaceae > Pseudomonas > Pseudomonas sp. JQ36. Next base: position 1,375,522 of record NZ_CM132642.1, read on the forward strand.
CGCGGGCGATACTGCTCAAATAGGCGCGTGGTTCGCGCAAGGGGCTGGACTGACGGGATTTGAGCAGTCGCACGAAGGTGTCCTGCGCCAGATCTGCTGCGTTATCGCGACATCCAGTGCGTCGGATCAGCCAGCCGTGTAACCACGAGTGGTGGGTGCGATAGAGCAGCCCTAGATCTGCAGTGCCTAGTGTTTCATCGCTGCGCATCGGAATCCCGGCAAGTACACAATTGATAATTAATCGCATTCTACTCAGGGGATAGGTCTTAGGCAAATACGTGGCGCTCAGTGTTCGCTCTTGGGCAAACGTCATCATTCTGTAGAGGCTGCGAGTGGACGCGCGCAATGAATGGGCTTGACTGCCGCGCAGCCTCGGACGCGCGGCAGGAGCTTGTTTCGATACTCAGGAACTATCGCGAGACTCGCGTTGTTTCTACAACGCAAACGTCGTCCCACGAGTGTTCACAAACAGCGAGTAGATCGAGTGACTACTGGCCATGAACAGGCGATTGCCTTCGCGCCCGCCGAAGCACAAGTTCGGGCAGCGCTCTGGCAGGGAAATGTGCCCGATGGCCTTGCCCTGCGAATTGAAAACACGCACGCCGTCGAGTTTTTCCAGGTCGGCCTTGGGATCACCATTGCCGCCCCAGCCGCACCACAGGTTGCCCGCTTCGTCGCATTTGATGCCGTCAATCGCGGCATAGTCCAACCCCTCAATGTGCTTGCGGCGTTCGCCCAGGGTGCCGTCGTCCTTCACCGCGATCGCCCAGATCAGGCGATTGGGCTTGGCGCGACCTTCGACGACATACAGGGTCTTTTCATCGGGAGAAAAGCACAGGCCGTTGGGGCCGTTGAGGTCGTCGATTACCCGAGTGACTTTTTGGCTCTCGCCGTCGATGCGGTACACCGCGTGGGGTTGGGTCGGGGTGACTTTGTGGCCTTCGTAGTTATTGCTGGTCTGGAATGGCGGGTCGGTGAACCAGATCGAGCCGTCACTTTTGCAGACGATGTCGTTGGGCGAGTTGAAGGGCTTGCCGTCGAAACTGTCGGCCAGCACGGTGATCGTGCCATTGTGTTCGGTGCGCGTGATGCGGCGGCCTTCGCTTGTGGTCGTGGAGCCTTCGCAAACGATCAGACGCCCTTGGCGATCCCGGCACATGCCGTTGGAAAAGTTTGAGTGTTCGCGGTACACGGTGAAGGTGTCGGTTATTTCGTCCCAGCGCATGATGCGATTATTGGGGATGTCGCTGACTAACAAATAGCGGCCATCACCGACCCACACCGGCCCTTCGGCCCAGCGCATGCCGGTGGCGAGTTTTTCCACACTGGCGTTGAAAACCCGTAGCTCAAGGAAGCTGTCGTCGAGGATGTGAATCAGTGGGTCAGGGTAGCGTTGACTCAAGGGTTCGGCGGCATCGGAGAAGCGGGGTAGTGCGGCGCTGCCGACGGTGGCGAGCGTGGCGGAAACAGCGAGAGATTTTTTCAGGAAACTGCGGCGGGTATTGCCTTTCGCTTGGTCAAGGCTTTCAGGCTTGGCGGACAGGAATGAATCCATGTAGCGATCTCCGTGGTTTTATTTTTGTTGAGGAGACGTAGTAATACCTTGTGATAAGACATCGTACAAGTCGGCATGCCATCGCCAGCGCTGCATTTTATCGCGGGAGAGTTGCTCAAGCCGGTGATTGGAATCGATCTGGCCGACACGGCGCTAACGCGGTCGCAAAGCCCCCCGACGATCTCCTCGGCCACCAGTCGTCCTACGACTGCCGCCAGTGTCACGCCCGGATGCATGACGCAAACATAGGCACCGCTGAGGTTCGGCAGATAGCCAATGACTGGAATGCCATCGACCGGCATCGGTCTCAGGCCGACGCACGCCAGTTGCGGCTCTATGGATAGCACCCTGTGCAGCGCGTGCTGGATGGCGTTGGCCGTTCTCTGCGCGATGGCTTGCGCACTGTTTTGCGGCGCTTCATCTATATAGTCTTCCGCAGCGAGCAGATTACCGTCGGCGTCGTGCCTGATTTCCATGTCAGGGCTGGAGATGATCGTGTTCACTCGCTGCGGTTGGGTTTGGTAACGGATGAATATTGCGGGTGAGGCGTCGATGGGCAGGGTGACGTTCAGTTGATCTGCCAACAGCGGGGTCGCAGTTCCCGCTGCCAGCACGACAACGTCGGCGTCGTGCTTGCCGGTCGCAGTGACCACGCCAGTGACGGTGCGGTCCAGAATCTGCCAACCGAGCACTGGCGTATGGGTGAGGAGAGTCGCTCCATGCACCTGCGCACCCGCAATCAAGGCCCGCGTTGCCTGCACGGCATCCAGCGCGCCTTCTTCGGCGGCAAAGAACGCTCGTTCTGGAGGATGTTTGAGGTTGGGTTCAAGCTCGAGAATCTGCGCGCTATATATAGAAGGCGCTTGAAACCGGCCATCGCCGTAAGACAGCGCACCGGTCCAGCGCACCTTCAGCCCCGGCAGTTCGGATTCAAGTCGGCGGTATTCTGCGATGGCCGCTGCGCGCAGCGGCGCAACGGAGTCGTGACCGCCGTGCGAAGTGTTGATCCAGGCAAATGAGCAGCCCGTCACACCGGAGGCAATCTCACCGGCCTCGATCACAACCACTTTTGCACCTTTTGCGGCGAGGTGATACGCCAGTGACGCGCCGACGATTCCCGCGCCGATGACGATGATTCGTTTACTCATATCAACCTCCGTTGTCGAGGCGCTGACGTTACTACATCGCGGCCCTTTGGCGCAGGCTTGCCTGGCCCGGTGATATCAGGGAAGCTGCGCCGAACCCGGTTATGGGCAGAGTTGAATCGTTCAGGGAAGCGTTGATGGCAGTCAGGGTGTTGGTGGTTGGCGGGTATGGAAACTTTGGCAGTATCGTTTGTCGGCATCTGATCGACATGCCGGGCATCGAACTGGCGATCTCGGGGCGCGATCCGCAGAAGCTGGGGCGCAAGGTCGCTGAATTGGGGGCGAGCTGCGAAAGCTGGTGTGGTGATGCGATGGGCGCCGGTTTCACCGCTGCTCTGCGCGCAATGAATATTCAACTGGTGATTCACACGGGCGGCCCGTTTCAGGGGCAATCCTATGCGGTGGCCGAAAGCTGCGTCGAGGCGGGCGTCAACTATTGCGATCTGGCGGACTGCCGGACGTTCGTCAATGGCATCGGCATACTCGATGCCCGAGCGAAAGAGGCCGGTGTCGCCATCCTCAGTGGTTGCAGTTCGGTGCCGACGCTGTCGTCGGCGATCATCGATGAGCAGCGCTATCGCTTCAAACGCATCGATTCGATCGAACACGGCATTTCCTCGTCAGCGAAAATGCCGGGATTGTCGACGATCGAGGGTGTGCTGGCGTATGCGGGCAAACCGATCCGCCAGTTGCGCAATGGTCAAGTGCATGAGGTGATGGGCTGGGAAGACCTGACCCTGCGCAAGCTGCAGAACCTGGGCACTCGCGCGCTGGCCAATGTTGATGTACCGGACATGGACATCTTTGCCAGCCGCTTTGGTGCGCACACGCTGAGTTTCAAGGCAGGCGCTGGCCTCAAGCTCGGCGGCGTGGCCAATTATCTGTTTGCACTGGCGATGAGGAAAGGGCTGGTGCGTGACCACAGGGTGTGGGCGGCCCGGTTGCATCGGTGGGGGACATGGTTTGAGCGTTTCGGTGATGGCAAAAGTGCAATGTATATAGATGTGCGGGGTGTCGGCTTAAACGACCAGCCGTTGTCGATGATGGCGCAACTGACCGCGCTGAATGACAAGGGGCCGGAGATTCCTAGTTGTGCTGCCGTCGCTCTGGCCGCGAAGATCGCCCGAGGTTACTTGCCCGAACCGGGGGCTCGTCCATGTGTTGGTGAGATCAGCGTCGACGAATACATGGCAGCGATCAACGATCCGCAGAATCTTGGCCTGTCCGTGATTTTCTCTGGCGGGATGCGTTGAGCATGCTTTATCTGAGCGTGAAGTACTTGCATGTCATCGCTGCGATTTTCCTCTTCGGCTTCGGCATGGGTTCCTATCTATACCTGATCGCCGCCAGTCGCACGGCCAATCCGCAAGTGATTGCGCATGTGGCGAAAATGGTCGTGCGCTATGACGCCTGGATCACCACGCCGGCGGGCTTCATCCAGATCGCGACGGGTTATTGGCTGACAAGGCTTTCCGGGTTGCCCTTGACCACGGACTGGGTGCTGATGTCGCTGATCCTGCTCTTTATAGTGGGCTCGCTTTGGCTGCCGGTGCTGTTACTGCAGAAACGTTTGCAAGGGATGGCGGCGGGCGCGGTGCAATGTGGTTCAGGGACTGATGCTGATTACCGGGCTGTTTATCAGCAGTGGTTCTGGATGGGCGTTTGCGGGTTTCTCGGGATGTTTGTGATTGTCTTGATGATGGTTACGAAGATGACGCCGGGGCAGTGGCTGCAGTTGATGTTGTAGGTGAGCAGTCACACTGGCGACTTGAGAAAGCGTCGTTCGTGATCGGGGTCGGGTAACAGGCAGCTGTCGTACTTGCCGAAGATCCGATAGCGATTCAGTGCGACGCGGTCGTAGGCCCAATCTCTAAGTGCTCGTGGGAAAACTCGCAGAAGCCTGACCGGCGACCAACGAGCCGGCAGTTGTGCAATGACTTCGAAGAACGCATCGGAGCGCACCCAGTAATGCTCGTCGCGGATCACCGCCATAGTGTCGAATTCGTCCACCGGGAGACCGGCCCATGCCAGCAAGGCCTGACCTTCTGGCGATTGCACTGCCGCCAGGCGCACTCGCTGTTTGTTGTCGTGGCGAATCAGAAAACGCGCCCAGCCGTTGCATAGCTTGCAGACGCCGTCGAACAGCACCACGGTCTCGCCTGGATTGAGTAGGGGGGCGGGGGTAGGGCGGACTCGGGAGCCGGGCATGGGGGAAGATCCAGGAAGTTGGGCTGTCATTGTGAGGCATCATCGCAAATTGTTTCAGGCGATGGACCGTATGCTGCGCATCCGCTGACGGTGCGTCTATATATAAGCAGGCTTTTTCGGTGCATTGATAGAAAACTGAAATTAACGGTTGACGGCAGATTCAGGAGGTCTATAATTCGCCCCACTTCCGGCGCAGTCGAAACGGAAAACTCCTTGAAATTCAATGAGTTACGTAGTTTTTGGCAGCAAGTTGCTTCAGTTCATCGAAGCCAAAAGGAAGTTGAAAAAGAGGTGTTGACAGCAGCGTGTAACGCTGTAGAATTCGCCTCCCGCTGACGAGAGATCGGAGGCGCAAGTGGTTGAAGTTGTTGAAGAATTCTTCGAAAACTTCTGAAAATAATCACTTGACAGCAAATGAGGCTGCTGTAGAATGCGCGCCTCGGTTGAGACGAAAGATCTTAACCAATCGCTCTTTAACAACTGAATCAAGCAATTCGTGTGGGTGCTTGTGGAGTCAGACTGATAGTCAACAAGATTATCAGCATCACAAGTTACTCCGCGAGAAATCAAAGATGTAACCAACGATTGCTGAGCCAAGTTTAGGGTTTCTTAAAAACCCAAAGATGTTTGAACTGAAGAGTTTGATCATGGCTCAGATTGAACGCTGGCGGCAGGCCTAACACATGCAAGTCGAGCGGATGAAAGGAGCTTGCTCCTGGATTCAGCGGCGGACGGGTGAGTAATGCCTAGGAATCTGCCTGGTAGTGGGGGACAACGTTTCGAAAGGAACGCTAATACCGCATACGTCCTACGGGAGAAAGCAGGGGACCTTCGGGCCTTGCGCTATCAGATGAGCCTAGGTCGGATTAGCTAGTTGGTGAGGTAATGGCTCACCAAGGCGACGATCCGTAACTGGTCTGAGAGGATGATCAGTCACACTGGAACTGAGACACGGTCCAGACTCCTACGGGAGGCAGCAGTGGGGAATATTGGACAATGGGCGAAAGCCTGATCCAGCCATGCCGCGTGTGTGAAGAAGGTCTTCGGATTGTAAAGCACTTTAAGTTGGGAGGAAGGGTTGTAGATTAATACTCTGCAATTTTGACGTTACCGACAGAATAAGCACCGGCTAACTCTGTGCCAGCAGCCGCGGTAATACAGAGGGTGCAAGCGTTAATCGGAATTACTGGGCGTAAAGCGCGCGTAGGTGGTTTGTTAAGTTGGATGTGAAATCCCCGGGCTCAACCTGGGAACTGCATCCAAAACTGGCAAGCTAGAGTATGGTAGAGGGTGGTGGAATTTCCTGTGTAGCGGTGAAATGCGTAGATATAGGAAGGAACACCAGTGGCGAAGGCGACCACCTGGACTGATACTGACACTGAGGTGCGAAAGCGTGGGGAGCAAACAGGATTAGATACCCTGGTAGTCCACGCCGTAAACGATGTCAACTAGCCGTTGGGAGCCTTGAGCTCTTAGTGGCGCAGCTAACGCATTAAGTTGACCGCCTGGGGAGTACGGCCGCAAGGTTAAAACTCAAATGAATTGACGGGGGCCCGCACAAGCGGTGGAGCATGTGGTTTAATTCGAAGCAACGCGAAGAACCTTACCAGGCCTTGACATCCAATGAACTTTCCAGAGATGGATTGGTGCCTTCGGGAACATTGAGACAGGTGCTGCATGGCTGTCGTCAGCTCGTGTCGTGAGATGTTGGGTTAAGTCCCGTAACGAGCGCAACCCTTGTCCTTAGTTACCAGCACGTAATGGTGGGCACTCTAAGGAGACTGCCGGTGACAAACCGGAGGAAGGTGGGGATGACGTCAAGTCATCATGGCCCTTACGGCCTGGGCTACACACGTGCTACAATGGTCGGTACAGAGGGTTGCCAAGCCGCGAGGTGGAGCTAATCCCACAAAACCGATCGTAGTCCGGATCGCAGTCTGCAACTCGACTGCGTGAAGTCGGAATCGCTAGTAATCGCGAATCAGAATGTCGCGGTGAATACGTTCCCGGGCCTTGTACACACCGCCCGTCACACCATGGGAGTGGGTTGCACCAGAAGTAGCTAGTCTAACCTTCGGGAGGACGGTTACCACGGTGTGATTCATGACTGGGGTGAAGTCGTAACAAGGTAGCCGTAGGGGAACCTGCGGCTGGATCACCTCCTTAATCGACGACATCAGCTGCTCCATAAGTTCCCACACGAATTGCTTGATTCATTGAAGAAGACGATAGAAGCAGCCCGAAATTGGGTCTGTAGCTCAGTTGGTTAGAGCGCACCCCTGATAAGGGTGAGGTCGGCAGTTCGAATCTGCCCAGACCCACCAATTTTTGTGTGGGAAACCTGTAGAAATACGGGGCCATAGCTCAGCTGGGAGAGCGCCTGCCTTGCACGCAGGAGGTCAGCGGTTCGATCCCGCTTGGCTCCACCACCACTGCTTCTGAAGTTTGAAAGCTTAGAAATGAGCATTCCATCGCTGTGATGGTGAATGCTGATTTCTAGTCTTTTGATTAGATCGTTCTTTAAAAATTTGGGTATGTGATAGAAAGATAGACTGAACGTTACTTTCACTGGTAACGGATCAGGCTAAGGTAAAATTTGTGAGTGACTCTTAAGAGTTTTGCGAATTTTCGGCGAATGTCGTCTTCACAGTATAACCAGATTGCTTGGGGTTATATGGTCAAGTGAAGAAGCGCATACGGTGGATGCCTTGGCAGTCAGAGGCGATGAAAGACGTGGTAGCCTGCGAAAAGCTTCGGGGAGTCGGCAAACAGACTTTGATCCGGAGATGTCTGAATGGGGGAACCCAGCCATCATAAGATGGTTATCTTGTACTGAATACATAGGTGCAAGAGGCGAACCAGGGGAACTGAAACATCTAAGTACCCTGAGGAAAAGAAATCAACCGAGATTCCCTTAGTAGTGGCGAGCGAACGGGGACTAGCCCTTAAGTGGCTTTGAGATTAGCGGAACGCTCTGGAAAGTGCGGCCATAGTGGGTGATAGCCCTGTACGCGAAAATCTCTTAGTCATGAAATCGAGTAGGACGGAGCACGAGAAACTTTGTCTGAATATGGGGGGACCATCCTCCAAGGCTAAATACTACTGACTGACCGATAGTGAACTAGTACCGTGAGGGAAAGGCGAAAAGAACCCCGGAGAGGGGAGTGAAATAGATCCTGAAACCGTATGCGTACAAGCAGTGGGAGCCCACTTTGTTGGGTGACTGCGTACCTTTTGTATAATGGGTCAGCGACTTATTTTCAGTGGCGAGCTTAACCGAATATGGGAGGCGTAGCGAAAGCGAGTCTTAATAGGGCGTCTAGTCGCTGGGAATAGACCCGAAACCGGGCGATCTATCCATGGGCAGGTTGAAGGTTAGGTAACACTGACTGGAGGACCGAACCGACTACCGTTGAAAAGTTAGCGGATGACCTGTGGATCGGAGTGAAAGGCTAATCAAGCTCGGAGATAGCTGGTTCTCCTCGAAAGCTATTTAGGTAGCGCCTCATGTATCACTGTATGGGGTAGAGCACTGTTTCGGCTAGGGGGTCATCCCGACTTACCAAACCGATGCAAACTCCGAATACCTACAAGTGCCGAGCATGGGAGACACACGGCGGGTGCTAACGTCCGTCGTGAAAAGGGAAACAACCCAGACCGTCAGCTAAGGTCCCAAAGTTATGGTTAAGTGGGAAACGATGTGGGAAGGCTTAGACAGCTAGGAGGTTGGCTTAGAAGCAGCCACCCTTTAAAGAAAGCGTAATAGCTCACTAGTCGAGTCGGCCTGCGCGGAAGATGTAACGGGGCTCAAACCATACACCGAAGCTACGGGTATCACGCAAGTGATGCGGTAGAGGAGCGTTCTGTAAGCCTGTGAAGGTGAGTTGAGAAGCTTGCTGGAGGTATCAGAAGTGCGAATGCTGACATGAGTAACGACAATGGGTGTGAAAAACACCCACGCCGAAAGACCAAGGTTTCCTGCGCAACGTTAATCGACGCAGGGTTAGTCGGTCCCTAAGGCGAGGCTGAAAAGCGTAGTCGATGGAAAACAGGTTAATATTCCTGTACTTCTGGTTATTGCGATGGAGGGACGGAGAAGGCTAGGCCAGCTTGGCGTTGGTTGTCCAAGTTTAAGGTGGTAGGCTGAGATCTTAGGTAAATCCGGGATCTTAAGGCCGAGAGCTGATGACGAGTTACCCTTTGGGTGACGAAGTGGTTGATGCCATGCTTCCAAGAAAAGCTTCTAAGCTTCAGGTAACCAGGAACCGTACCCCAAACCGACACAGGTGGTTGGGTAGAGAATACCAAGGCGCTTGAGAGAACTCGGGTGAAGGAACTAGGCAAAATGGCACCGTAACTTCGGGAGAAGGTGCGCCGGTGAGGGTGAAGGACTTGCTCCGTAAGCTCATGCCGGTCGAAGATACCAGGCCGCTGCGACTGTTTATTAAAAACACAGCACTCTGCAAACACGAAAGTGGACGTATAGGGTGTGACGCCTGCCCGGTGCCGGAAGGTTAATTGATGGGGTTAGCTAACGCGAAGCTCTTGATCGAAGCCCCGGTAAACGGCGGCCGTAACTATAACGGTCCTAAGGTAGCGAAATTCCTTGTCGGGTAAGTTCCGACCTGCACGAATGGCGTAACGATGGCGGCGCTGTCTCCACCCGAGACTCAGTGAAATTGAAATCGCTGTGAAGATGCAGTGTATCCGCGGCTAGACGGAAAGACCCCGTGAACCTTTACTATAGCTTTGCACTGGACTTTGAATTTGCTTGTGTAGGATAGGTGGGAGGCTTTGAAGCGTGGACGCCAGTTCGCGTGGAGCCATCCTTGAAATACCACCCTGGCAACTTTGAGGTTCTAACTCAGGTCCGTTATCCGGATCGAGGACAGTGTATGGTGGGTAGTTTGACTGGGGCGGTCTCCTCCTAAAGAGTAACGGAGGAGTACGAAGGTGCGCTCAGACCGGTCGGAAATCGGTCGTAGAGTATAAAGGCAAAAGCGCGCTTGACTGCGAGACAGACACGTCGAGCAGGTACGAAAGTAGGTCTTAGTGATCCGGTGGTTCTGTATGGAAGGGCCATCGCTCAACGGATAAAAGGTACTCCGGGGATAACAGGCTGATACCGCCCAAGAGTTCATATCGACGGCGGTGTTTGGCACCTCGATGTCGGCTCATCACATCCTGGGGCTGAAGCCGGTCCCAAGGGTATGGCTGTTCGCCATTTAAAGTGGTACGCGAGCTGGGTTTAGAACGTCGTGAGACAGTTCGGTCCCTATCTGCCGTGGACGTTTGAGATTTGAGAGGGGCTGCTCCTAGTACGAGAGGACCGGAGTGGACGAACCTCTGGTGTTCCGGTTGTCACGCCAGTGGCATTGCCGGGTAGCTATGTTCGGGAAAGATAACCGCTGAAAGCATCTAAGCGGGAAACTTGCCTCAAGATGAGATCTCACTGGAACCTTGAGTTCCCTGAAGGGCCGTCGAAGACTACGACGTTGATAGGTTGGGTGTGTAAGCGCTGTGAGGCGTTGAGCTAACCAATACTAATTGCCCGTGAGGCTTGACCATATAACACCCAAGCAATCTGAATGCTCGAAAGAGACCAGATTGCGGTGTGTGAAGACGCAATGAACCGAAAGTTTGCGATGCTCACAAGACACCTGTATCACATACCCGATTTGCTGAAGCGAGGCCAACGTGCCACGAGTCAGTACCCGAATTTCTTGACGACCATAGAGCGTTGGAACCACCTGATCCCATCCCGAACTCAGAAGTGAAACGATGCATCGCCGATGGTAGTGTGGGGTTTCCCCATGTGAGAGTAGGTCATCGTCAAGATTAAATTCCGAAACCCCAATTGCGAAAGCAGTTGGGGTTTTGTTTTGCCCGCAGGAAAGTGGTTTGCCTGCCAATACAGGCCCTAACTGCTTGTTTTTGCCCCGATCTGACGTGAAAGCCACGCCCGGCTATAGGCCAAAACACGGCTAGCCATGGTGGTCGGAAAATGGATAAAGCCATGGGCGGACGAGGGCAGCAGATGTACTTCAACCGGTGCTGATTGTTGCCAGCGCTCAGCCAGTTCCAGCGTGTCATCGCGCAGAGGATCCAGTTCACCGGTGAACATCAACGCCGGTGGCAATCCGCTCAAGTCGCCGTACAGCGGAGACAGTGGCGGCTGCCGGCGTTCATCATCGCTCAAACCTGGCGTCAGCAGGCGCAGCGCCTCGGCCATGCCCGGGCCGTCGAGTACCAGCGTTTCAGCAGAGGCCGAGTGCACGCTCGGGGTGCCCGCGAGATCGTAGACGCCGTAATAGAGCAGGGCACCGCTGACCCGCTGCAGCAAATCGGGTGATGCTTTAAGCGCTAACAGGGTGGCGGCTGCCAGATGCGCGCCCGCCGATTCTCCGACAACGATCACAGGCAGGCCGACGAACTCCGTGCAATCGTCGCTCAGCAGCCAGCGTGCGGCGCACAGACAATCCTGCATCAGATCCTCAACTGGCGTATTGACTGCCAATCGATAGTCGACCGATACCACCGCTACGTTGCATGCCTTGACCATGCCGATATTAAGGTCGTCGTTCATCCGCGCATTGCCGATCACCCAGCCGCCACCGTGGTAATCCAGCACCACACCTTGAGCCTTTCCCTGCGGGCGGATGATTCGGACGGGTACTGAAGTGCCTTGCGAATACACCACAGTGTTTTGCGCACGCAGGTCATGTTTGAGCGGTTTGTCCGCGCTGACAATTTGACTGGCGCGCAGCAATGTCTGGATCAAGCGCGGCGTTAGCCGATTGCGGATGCGAAACCGCGGTAGCCAGGCAAGTTTGCGGTTGAAGCGCTGCATCTGTGCCAGATCACTTTCGCTGAACTCAAGCGTGTTATCAGCCAAATTCTTTCACCCTCATCAGCAATTCCCACTTAACAATACATGCCGTTACGGCGCAGCGCCGAAAGGCGCTTCGCGGTCAGGAACACTTGCATCATTCCCCACACGCTGCAATGTTTCCGGCACCGTCAGCCACAACAGCACAAGCGCCACCCCGGCAATCACGGCCAGGGTCAGAAACGCCGCGTTGTAACCGGCCTCCTGCAACACAATTCCCGCGACACTACTGCTCAACGCCGCCCCCAGACCGAAGACGGTCGAGAGGGCGCCAAGGCTGATGTTGAAGTGTCCGGTGCCCAGCGTCAGGTCTTTCACTAACACCGGGAACAGCGCCCCGAAGATCCCCGCGCCGATGCCGTCGAGCATCTGTACGGCAACCAGCCAGTAAGGATCGGCGGACAAGGTATAGAGCACGCCACGCAACGGCAGAATCAGGAAGCCTGCAAGCAGCAGCGGCTTGCGTCCCCACACATCGGCTTTGGCCCCGACCAGCAAGGCGACCGGCACCATGACCAGTTGCGCGGCGACGATACAGGCCGAAGTCAGTGGCGTCGCCATCTGCAAGTTGACTTGCGCGAGTTTCTGGCTCACCAGCGGCAGCATCGCCGCGTTGGCCAAGTGGAAGAGGGCACAACAGATGGCGAACATCAGCAGCGCCTTGTTGGTCAGTAACACTGTCAACCCGGAAGGCGCCTTGCCGTGCCCGACATCGCTTGGGTCAAGGCCTCGTGCGAGATCATGGTTGATGGCGTTGCTGTCGACGAAGCTCACGGCGATAACACTGCACAGCGCCATGACCGCCATCAGATAGAACACCGCCACCGGCCCGAACAGGTAAGCGAATCCACCGGCCAGCAGTGCCGCGCAGGCATTGCCGGCGTGGTTGAAGGTCTCGTTGCGTCCGGTGCGCCGGGTGAATGCGCGTGGCCCGGTGATGCCCAGGGTGATCGCCGAGATTGCCGGAGCGAATACCGACGCGGCTGCGGCGCTCAGCGCTTGGGTGATCGCCACCAGACTGAAGGACGTAACGAAGGGCAACACCACGCAACTGCCGGTCACCAGTAAAGCGGCAATCGCGATCACCGCTCGTTTACGGCGTGTGTTGTCGACCAGGGCCCCGGCGGGTGTCTGGGTGACAAGGGCGGCGATGCCAGCGAGGGTCATCACCAGCCCGATGCTGGCCGGCTCCCAGTGATGAACGGCCAGCAAGTAAATGGCCAGGTACGGCCCGAGTCCGTCGCGCACATCGGCGAGGAAGAAATTCAGGCTGTCCAGCGAGAGGTTGTTGCGACGATCGGTATGAGTGACCACGCTGGCATCTTCAATAAACGAGGTTCGGCGAAATGCCTCAACCTCCGCTAAGTCAGTGACTTGTGGCCTGCGGATTTAGTTTCCTGGCGGATGCCGACGGCACACACTTTTTCGATCGGCGCTCGCCCCAGCAATGGCAACCCTACCAGGGTCAGACCGATGCCGAGTAGCGCGCTGGCACTCAGCGGATCGCCAAACTGCATCCACGCCCACAACAGTGTCACCGGTGGCGTCAGAAACAGCGCGCCACTGATGCGCTGCATGCTGAAACGCTGCAGGCACAGCCAATAAAATCCGTAGCCGCCAAAAGTCGAGAAGATCACCAGCCACAGCACGCCACTGACGAAGTCTGCACTGATCGGCGGGCGCAATTCACCCTCAAAGCCTGCCAGCAGCGCAAACACAGGAATCACCGCACACACCTGAAAAAACAGCGCCGTGGTGGCCGGCATCGCAACGCCCGGCCGGGCTTTCTCAAACAAGGTCGCCGCCGCCAGCGACAATACCGCCAGTAACGGCAAGCAGTAGGCCCACAACCCCGCACTGGCCCACTCGACACTCGCAGCGCTGGCCAGCAGCATGCCGATCACGCACAGCGCCAAACCCAACCATTGCCAGCCACGTGTGCGCTGCCCCGGAACGCTGCCGGCCAGCAGCACAATCGTCAGCGGCAACAGATTGGCAAACAGCGACGCAGTGCCCGGCGTGACGCCAAGTTGAATCGAGGCGGCAATCGGTCCGATGTAGCCACCCATCGCGAACAGCCCAAGCAGTGCCTGATGCCACATGCCTTTACCGCGCAAACCACGTAGGCCAGCCCAGGTGAACGGCAGCAACAACAATGCCGCCAAAACAAAACGCCACAACGAGGCCAGGTACACGCTGCCTTGATCGGCGACGTAGCGATAGCCAATGAACCCGGAACTCCAGCTGACCACCATTGCCATCAGCAGTAAAAAACGAACAGGCATGACGTTCATCGCATGGCACCTGACAGAGGATTGAATTCGATGATATGAATCTGGCGCTGATGCATTCAAACGATACGATTCGCACCACTGATGCAGGAATCCTCAAGCATGGCCGAAGCCCTTGATATCGAACTGTTGCGCACCTTTCAGGCGATCGTGCGCTTCGGGCAATTTCTTGCCGCCGCGAGTTTCCTCAACAAGAGCCCGTCAGCGGTCAGCCTGCATGTGCGGCGTCTGGAAGCGCTGGCGGGCGGGCGCTTGCTGGAACGCGATAACCAGACGGTCAACCTCACCCCACTGGGTCGACGCTTCGCCCTGCAGAGCGCCGAATTGCTGCGTCACCACGATCAATTGCTGGCGAGCTTCAGCACGCCACTGGCCAGCGGGCGGATCCGTCTGGGGATTTCCGAGGAGTACGCCGGCGCAGTACTGGGCTGTACGTTGCCGCACTTGTCGGCAGATTTTCCGCACATCGAGCTGGAAGTCGAAACGGGTGCCAGCGGCCGTTTGAGTGCGCGTCTGGAGCGCGGGCAACTGGATCTGGCGTTGCTGGTGGTCGTCGCCAATGCGCCGCCATCGTCGCGTTGCGTAAGGATGCTGGGCCTGACCCAGCCAGTGTGGGTCGCCGCGCACAACTACACGCAGGATCTCACCCGGCCGGTACCGCTGGCCTTGCACGGCAAGGGTTGTCCCTATCGCAGCGTTGCCGTGGATGCATTGAGCGAGCAGGGACGCCGGTGGCGCGCGGTGATTGTCAGCGCCGGTGCCAGCGCGCTGGAAACAGCCATCGAGGCCGGACTGGCGGTGGGCATTGTTGATCGGGCGCAAGTGCGCCCCGGCATGCGTGTGTTGAGCAGTGAGGAGGGATTACCCGAGTTGCCGCTGCACGAGTTGCGCCTGATGCAGGCACCGGGTGAATTGAGTGAGGCGGGGGAGGTTCTGGTGCGCTTGATCGGTGACGGCTTCGTGCTGTGACGTGTTGATCGACGGCAGCCCCAGGCAGGGCCGCCGTCGGGCACCACATCAGTTAATGCGCGGATGCTGTTGCACCAACTCCTTGCGTTTGGCTTCCAGTTCGGCGATTTCGGCGTCGATGTCTTCGATTTTCTGCTCGATGTTGTCGTGGTGTTCCTTGAGCAGTTCCTTGGCTTCTTCAATGTCCGACGCGGCCGGCGCGGCACCGCGCAGGGGCTTGTTGGCGGTCTCTTTCATGGTCACGCCAGTAATCAGACCGACCACGGCAATTACCATCAGGTAATACGCCGGCATGTACAGGTTGTTGGTGCTTTCCACCAGCCAGGCCACGGCCGTCGGGGTCAGGCCGGCAATCAACACCGAGACGTTGAACGCGGCGGCCAGTGCGCTGTAGCGGATGTGCGTGGGGAACATCGCCGGCAGGGTCGAAGCCATGACGCCGATGAAGAAATTCAGCAACACCGCGAGCATCAGCAAGCCGGAGAAGATCAGGCCGATCTTGCCGCTGTTGATCAGCATGAACGCCGGAATCGCCAGCAGAAACAGACCGATGCTGCCGACCACAATGAAAGGCTTGCGGCCGATCTTGTCGCTGATAAAACCGATCGCCGGTTGCACGAACAGCATGCCGACCATGATTGCGATGATGATCAGCACGCCACGGTTTTCGCTGTAGTGCAGATTGTGCGACAGGTAGCTCGGCATGTAGGTCAGCAGCATGTAATAGGTGACGTTGGTCACCGCCACTACGCCGATGCAGGTCATCAGGCTGCGCCAGTGTTTGGTCGCAACTTCCTTGAACGAGACCTTCGGCCCGCCCGCCAATCCTTCACGGTCGCCTTCTTCGAGTTTCTCGACGTGCTGTTGAAACGCCGGGGTTTCTTCCAGCGCATGCCGCAGATAGAGGCCGATCATGCCCAGCGGCAGGGCGAGGAAAAACGGCAGGCGCCAGCCCCATTCGAGGAATTTCTCTTCGCCGATGATCGTCGAAATCAGCACCACCACACCTGCGCCGAGGACGAAACCGGCAATCGAACCGAAGTCCAGCCAACTGCCGAGGAAGCCGCGTTTGCGGTCGGGGGCGTATTCGGCGACGAAAATCGAGGCGCCGGTGTACTCACCGCCGACCGAGAAACCCTGGGCCATTTTCGCCAGCAACAGCAGGATCGGCGCCCAGATGCCAATCGACTCGTAGGACGGTATCAAGCCGATGGCGAAGGTGCTCAGCGACATGATCACGATGGTCGCGGCCAATACTTTCTGCCGCCCGTACTTGTCGCCCAAGGCACCGAAGAACAGCCCGCCCAACGGACGGATCAGGAACGGCACCGAGAAAGTCGCCAGCGCTGCAATCATCTGCACGCCAGGATCGGCGCCGGGGAAGAAGATCTTGCCCAGTGCATAGGCGACGAAGCCGTAGACCCCGAAGTCGAACCATTCCATGGCGTTGCCCAGTGCGGCGGCGGTGATCGCCTTGCGCATCTTGGCGTCGTCGACAATCGTGATGTCTTTCAATCCGATGGGATTGACCTTGTTTTTCCTTGATTTCATGCGGGTCACTCATAGCTGAACGGATTCGATGCCATTGTTTTGGTGGCATGGGTTCTTTCCGTCAGATACAAGAAGACACGAAATAATTCACTGCTCGCGGCATTTTTGTCGTTCGCACCCGCGAAGACGCAGCAGCGCCCACCCGGCGGCGATTACGCAAAAGCACAAGACGTCAGGCTGAAAACCCGGATAATGGCCGCCAATTCGTTTTTGCTCTCTGGTAAACCCGCATGGAAATCAAGGTCAACTTTCTCGACAACCTTCGACTTGAAGCCAAGTTCGACGACTTCACGGTGATCGCCGATCAGCCTATCCGTTACAAGGGCGATGGCTCGGCACCAGGGCCGTTCGACTACTTCCTGGCGTCGTCGGCCTTGTGCGCGGCTTACTTCGTGAAGCTGTACTGCGAAACGCGCAACATCCCGACCGAGAATATTCGCCTGTCGCAGAACAACATCGTCGACCCGGAAAACCGCTACAACCAGATCTTCAAGATCCAGGTCGAATTGCCCGCGGACATTTCCGAGAAGGATCGTCTGGGCATCCTGCGTTCGATTGATCGCTGCACAGTGAAGAAGGTTGTGCAGACCGGTCCCGAGTTCGTGATCGAGGAAGTCGAGAACCTCGACGCCGATGCGCAGGCCTTGCTGATGCCGCATTCGACCTCTGAAGCGGGCACCTACATCGCCGGTAAAGATCTGCCGCTGGAGCAGACCATCGCCAACATGTCGGGGATCCTCGCCGATCTGGGGATGAAGATCGAAATCGCCTCGTGGCGCAACATCGTGCCTAACGTCTGGTCGCTGCACATCCGCGACGCGCACTCGCCAATGTGTTTCACCAACGGCAAGGGCGCGACCAAAGAGGGCGCACTGGCCTCGGCACTGGGCGAGTTCATCGAGCGCCTGAACTGCAACTTCTTCTACAACGACCAGTTCTGGGGCGAGGACATCGCCACCGCCGAGTTCGTGCATTACCCGAACGAGCGCTGGTTCAAACCCGGCCCGAAAGACGAGCTGCCGCCAGAGATTCTCGATCAGTACTGTCTGGACATTTACAACCGCGACGGCGAGCTCAAAGGCTCGCACCTGTTCGACACCAACTCCGGCAACACCCAGCGTGGCATCTGCTCGCTGCCGTTCGTGCGCCAGTCGGATGGCGAGGTGGTGTACTTCCCGTCCAACCTGATCGAAAACCTGTTCCTGAGCAACGGCATGAGCGCCGGCAATACCCTGGCTGAAGCCCAGGTGCAATGCCTGTCGGAGATCTTCGAGCGCGCAGTCAAACGCGAAATCCTCGAAGGCGAAATGGCCTTGCCCGATGTGCCGCAGGAAGTGCTGGAGAAGTACCCGAGCATTCTCGCCGGGATCAAGGGTCTGGAAGAGCAGGGCTTCCCGGTGCTGGTCAAGGATGCGTCGCTGGGCGGAGAGTTTCCGGTGATGTGCGTGACCCTGATGAACCCGCGCACTGGCGGTGTGTTCGCCTCGTTCGGCGCGCACCCGAGCCTGGAAGTGGCACTGGAACGCAGCCTGACCGAACTGCTGCAGGGCCGCAGTTTTGAAGGTCTGAACGATTTGCCGCAGCCGACGTTCTCCGGCCAGGCAGTGACCGAACCGAACAACTTCGTCGAGCACTTCATCGACTCCAGCGGCGTGGTGTCGTGGCGCTTCTTCAGTGCCAAGTCTGACTTCGAATTCGTCGAGTGGGACTTCTCGGGTCAAGGCGAAAACTCCAACGCCGAAGAAGCCGCAACGCTGTTCGGCATCCTCGAAGACATGGGCAAAGAAGCCTACATGGCGGTCTACGACGACCTCGGCGCCAACGCCTGCCGGATCCTGGTGCCGGACTACTCGGAAATCTACCCGGTGGACGACCTGATCTGGGACAACACCAACAAGGCCCTGCAATTCCGCGCCGACATCCTCAACCTGCACAGCTTGAGCAAGGTCGGCCTGCGTAACCTCGCTCAAGGCCTGGAAAACAGCGAGCTGGACGATTACACCGACATCACCACGCTGATCGGCATCGAGTTCGACGACAACACGCCGTGGGGCAAGCTGACGATTCTGGAACTGCGCCTGCTGATCTACCTCGCCCTGCAGAAATTCGAGCAGGCCAAGGATCTGGTCGAAGCCTTCCTGCAATACAACGACAACACCGTCGAACGCGGCTTGTTCTATCAGGCGGTGAACGTGTGCCTGGAAATGGAACTGGACGAGGATCTGGAACTGGCCGATTACGAAGCCAACTTCCGCCGCATGTTCGGTGACGAGCGCATGGACGCGGCGATTGGTTCGGTCAACGGCAGTGTGCGTTTCTATGGTCTGACACCGACCAGCATGAAACTCGAAGGGCTGGATCGTCACCTGCGTCTGATCGACAGCTACAAGAAGCTGCATGCGGCGCGGGCTAATGCGGCGGCGTTGAATCGCTGATAGCCGACGGTCATTTTGCGCTGAGTGAATTTGTAGTGAGGGGATTCATCCCCGATGGCGCGCGAAGCGAGCCCGGCCTCTTCAACCAATAAAGAAGCGGGCCTGCTGCGCAGTCCATCGGGGATAAATCCCCTCACCACGGGTGAATATTCTGGGGACATGGAGATTCAAGGATGGAAGAGAAGGTCGTGAAGTCGAAGCTGGTCAACTTTCTGGTGGCTGACGTCGAGGTGGATTACGAAGGTGTCGGCGATTTTTACGATGCTGCCGGCAGTGGTAATGTCGGCGCATTGGCCGGCGTGCTGGAAGGTTTCAAGGAGGTGTACGGCGGGCTGTGGGTCGGCGGCAAAATGACCCTGACCAATACTGCTGTGTACCTGAATGCCAACGCCATGAATCGTATGGTTCAGGACGGCACACTGGACATCAGAGTGCCGCTGGGGATGATCCGCAAGGTCACGCTTGAAGGTGGCTTCATCACTAAAATCGTCTGTCTAGACACCGATGCAGGGAGCATTCTGTTCCGCTGCTATGGCGCCAGGGACGTCGTCGCATTGATCGAGAAGTCGATCCAGCCACGGGTGTCGACAGCGGTGCTCAAGCGGGCTCAGTAAGCAAACGCTGCCGGGCGCGACATTCAAACGCGCTCAAGCGCCGAAAACTGACTGCTCAACCACGTATACAGTTGAGACACCGCGGGCGATATCTGCTTGCGGTGCGGGCATACCATGCTCAGAGGGGAGGCGCTGCCGGGATGCTCGGGAAGTAACACGACCAGTCGACCGGCCAATACGTCCGCACTGACATCCAGCCAGGATTTGCAGGCAATTCCTTCGCCTTCCACGGCCCAGCGCCGGACGACATCGGCGTCGTCGCTGAACAGCGGTCCCGAGACTTGAATGGTTTGCTCGCCCAGACTCCACTTATCGAAAACCCGGCCATTCTGCAGATAGAGCAGGCAAGGATGTGCGCTCAGCTCTTGCGGTGTAGTCGGTTGTCCATGGCGCTCGATGTACTGCGGTGAGGCGACCAGTACACGACGGTTACCGGGAGCCAGAGGCAGCGCGACATAGTTGGCATCCGCATTCGAGCCATAGCGGATGGCGACGTCCACCGGGTCGCGAAACAGGTCGGCGACCTGGTCGGACAGGACCAGACGCAAGGTCAGTTCCGGATGCTTGCGGCGGAACTCCGAAAGCCAGGGCAGCAGCACATTGCGCCCCAGGTCGGAGGGCGCGGTCACCTGCAGTACACCGCGAAGTGGCGTGTTTTCGCCGCGCAGATTTTCCTTTCCCTGTTGGAGCGCTTCCAGCACCGCGTGAGCGGTCGGCAGGTATTGCTCGCCTTCGGCCGTCAGACGCAGGCTGCGCGTAGTGCGGGCGAACAGGCGCACGTCCAGTTCGCGCTCCAGGCGCTTGATGGCGGCGGCGACCTGCCCGGGCAACAGATCAGCCTCCAATGCGGCGGCGGTAAAACTGCCCAGCGCGGCACTGCGCGTGAACAGACCCAGATCATCAATGCGGATCATCTTCACTCCAGGGGTGAAAGAGTTGGCGGATTCTGACGGTTTTTCTTTGTGCTCGTGAGCTTGAAACTGTTTGCAAGTGTGTGCGTCATCCCTTCAAACAGTGAGTGTTCATGAAAGTCTTCACCTTTACGCCTCCGGCTCTGACTATCGAAGCAGCGAGTGCATTGCTCCACGCCGAAAAATCCGTTTCAACCCTCGGTTTCAGGGGGCTGCTGATAGAAATTGGCGCGATTTCGGTGGGGGCGGCCGATATCGCTGCGCAGTCCCTGACACTGAGCAAGGAACCGCCAATATTGGGCTGGGGAGCGTCGGGGACTGTCCGCGAAGTCGGTAGCGGCGTAAGTCTGTTCCAGCCGGGTGATGAGGTTTACTACATGCACGCCGGCTCCTTGGCCAGCCCCGGCGGATACCAGCGATTTCATCGGGTGGATGAGCGCATTGTCGGTCACAGGCCACGCTCGTTGAGTGCCACCGAGGCGGCGGCGCTGCCGTTCGCAGCGCTCATCGCCTGGGAGTTGCTGTTCGATCGCCTTGGCGTCGAGCAGGATTCGGGCGACGGTGATTGTCTGTTGATCATCGGGGACGCCGCTGGCGCAGCTTCAATGCTGGTGCAGCTGGCCCGGCAATTGACTCGCCTGACCGTGATTGCCAGTGCTAATAGTCCCGACCAGGCTGCGCGACTGCGGCAGTGGGGGGCACACCATGTGATTGATTGCACACAACCGCTGATGGAGCAGTTGCAGGCAGTGGCCATTGCCGACGTCAGTCACGTCGTCAGCCTGGCCCGCACCGACCAGCACTTCTTGCAGTTGATTGAGGTGCTGCGGCCACAGGGACGCATCGGCGTGATCGACGATCCGCGCAACCTGGACGCGCTACTGCTCAAGAGCAAATCGTTGTCGCTGCACTGGGAAATGATCTTCACCCGGCCCCTGTACGCAACCGCCGATATGATCAACCAGCATTACCTGCTCAATCGCGTCTCCACGCTGTTCGACCAGGGGCTTCTGCAAACCTGCCCAGAGGCAGATGTCAGCGGCACAGCGGGCGATGACATGGATCGCGCACAGGCGCTGATTGAACGCTTCAAGGGTTCATTTTCATTTTTAAAGTGAAAGTGTTGGTGCGTTTTGCAGGTTTTTCTTTGCCAGGGGGCAGTTGAAGATGGCTGCAAGTGAGTGCCACAGCCCATCCGACAGCGAGTTCCCATGAAAGCCATCACGTTTACCCAACACGCTTTACCCATTGAAGATCCACAGTCATTGATCGATACCGACATCCCCGTGCCGACCCCGGGCCCGCGAGACCTGCTGGTCGAAGTGCGTGCGGTGTCGGTCAACCCGGTCGATACCAAGGTGCGCGCCGGTACTTTCACCAAGGAACCGAAAATCCTCGGCTGGGATGCTGCCGGCGTGGTGCGTTCGGTCGGTTCCGATGTGAGCCTGTTCCAGCCCGGTGATGAAGTGTTTTACGCCGGTTCGATTGCCCGCACCGGCAGTTACAGCGAGTACCACCTGGTGGATGAACGCATTGTCGGGCACAAACCGCGCTCGCTGAGTGCCGCCGACGCGGCGGCGCTGCCGCTGACTTCGATTACGGCGTGGGAGTTGTTATTCGATCGGCTCGGAGTCGCCGAGGGCACAGGGGAGGGCAAGTGCCTGCTGATCACCGGGGCCGCCGGAGGCGTGGGGTCGATGTTGGTGCAACTGGCTCGGCAATTGACCCGGCTGACCGTCATCGGTACCGCTTCACGGCAGGAGACGGCGGACTGGGTTCGCCAGTCAGGCGCGCATCATGTGATCGATCACAGCGCGCCACTGCTCGGTCAATTGCAGGCACTGGGTATCGACGAAGTCAGCTACGTCGCCAGCCTGACCCACACTGAGCAGCACTTCGCGCAGTTGATCGAAGTCCTGCGGCCACAGGGGCGTCTGGGCGTGATCGATGACCCGGACACCCTCGATGTGATGCCGCTCAAGCGCAAGTCGCTGTCGTTGCACTGGGAGCTGATGTTCACCCGCTCGTTGTACGAAACCCAGGACATGATCAATCAGCATGAATTGCTCAACCGCGTCTCGGACCTGATCGATTCGGGCGTGTTGCACACCACTGTGGGTGAGCACTTCGGTGCGATCAACGCGGCGAATATGCGCCGTGCCCATGCGCTGGTCGAGAGCGGCAAGGCCCGGGGCAAGATCGTTCTCGAAGGTTTCTGAGCAGCATCCACCCGAACATTCAGCCCGGCCCTGTAGCGGGCCGGTCAGGAGCACTTTATGCGTTTGAAAAAACTTCCCGCGGTGTTGGCGCTGACATCGGCGTGCGCCTTGGCCATGCCGTTCGCCCATGCTATCGACGCGGTTGCGGTGCCGGCCAACGCCCCAGCCGATAATGCTTTCGGCAAACTGGAACAGGTGCACGCGTTCTACGATGCGATGCCCACCGGGGTGACGGTCAGCGAGACCGGGCGGATCTTCGTCAACTTCCCGCGGTGGGGCGATGACGTCCCGTTCACTGTCGGCGAGCTTCGCGACGGCAAGGTCGTGGCTTATCCCGATGCTGCGATCAACCGGGAAAACCCCCTTGATCCCAGTGATGGCCTGATCAGCGTGCAAAGCGTGGTCGCCGACGGTCAGGGCCGTGTCTGGCTGCTCGACACCGCGGCTCCGGGCTTCTCGGACCCCAAACCGCGCGGCGCGAAACTGGTGGCGGTGGATCTGGCAAGCAACCGCGTGGTCAAGCGTCTGGTGTTCCCGGACAACGTGATGCTGCCCAGCACCTATGTCAACGACATGCGTTTTGACTTTCGTACTGGCACAGAGGGGACTGTTTACCTGACCGATTCGTCCTTGCGTGGCCCCGGCGCCATTATCGTCATGGACATCGCCAGCGGCCGTGCCATGCGCCGCTTGAGCGGAGCGCCATCGACCTCGGTTGATCCGGCATTCGTGCCGGTGGTGGAGGGTTTGCCGGTCACGGTGGAAGCGGCGGATGGCAAGCGCAGACCGCTGGCAGTGGCTTCGGACGGCATCGCGCTGTCGGCGGACGGCCAGACGCTGTACTTCACGCCGCTGTCCAGTAGGCACCTGTATTCGGTTGCCACGGCGCTGCTGCGCGATGCCAGCGTCAGCGAAGCGCAACTGGCCGCCGCCGTTCAGGATCTGGGCGAGAAGGGCGCGTCCGATGGCATGGAGGCCGATGCTGCCGGTGCGTTGTACGCCGGTGACTACGAGCACAACTCGATCCGCAAACGCCTGCCCGATGGCCAATGGCAGACGCTGGTGCATGACCCGCGACTGCTCTGGCCCGACACTCTGTCCATCGGCCCGGATGGCTACCTGTATTTCACCGCTAACCAGCTGCATCGTCAGGCGGTGTTTCGCGGCGGCCAGGATCAGCGGCAAAAACCCTACAGCCTGATGCGTCTGAAAATCGATGCGGCGCCTGCGCCTACCCGTTGAAAACTGTTTTCACTATTGGAGAAATGACGATGAATGCGTCCACTGAGGTGTTGGTTTCGATTGCCGTGCTCAAGGCCAAGGCCGGTCAGGAGCAGGCATTGAAAGAGGGGCTGTTGGCACTGGTTGAGCCGACACGCGCAGAGCCGGGCAATCTTGACTATGTATTGTTCGAGCTGCGCGACGCACGCGGGACGTTCTACATGCGCGAGGCTTTCAAGAATCAGGCGGCGCTGGATGCGCATTTCTCCATGCCATATTTCCAGCGCTTTGCCGCCACGGCGGATGACCTGCTCGAAGAGCCGCTGCAATTGATCTTCCTTGAGCAAGTTTCGTCCTGAGAACGCTTTGACGTTCAACTGTTCATTCAATCTTTCGGGGTGTTCTGCAATGAAAGAGTCTGTGCCAGGGCCGAAGCATTCACTGCCGGTGCCACAAGACAGCGACGAGGTCGAAACCCGCGAATGGCTGGAAGCCCTGGCCGGGGTCGCGCGGGTCGGTGGCAGGTCGCGAGTCAGATACTTGCTGCAACGTCTGGCCGAGCAGGCGGACCGGTTGGGCGTGCAGGGCGCCAGCAGTGCCTATTCGCTGTACCAGAACACCCTCGCGCGCGAGCAACAGGACGACTATCCCGGCGACCTGGTGATGGAAGAGCGGATCACCTCGATCATCCGCTGGAACGCCTTGGCGATGGTGGCGAAGGCCAACAAGGCTTACGGTGAGTTGGGTGGGCACATCGCGAGTTTTGCCTCGGCTGCCGAGATATTCGAAGTCGGCTTCAATCACTTCTTCCGCGCGGACAGCGAGGCCGGGCGCGGCGACCTGGTGTACTTCCAGGCGCATTCGGCACCGGGTGTTTACGCGCGGGCGTTTCTGGAAGGTCGCTTGCAGGAAGCGCAATTGCAGCGCTACCGGCAAGAGGTGGACGGCGGCGGTTTGTGTTCGTATCCGCACCCTTGGTTGATGCCCGATTTCTGGCAGTTTCCCACCGGCTCGATGGGCATCGGCCCGATCAATGCGATTTACCAGGCGCGGTTCCTGCGCTATCTGCAACATCGTGAGATTGCGCCGACGCACGGGCGGCATGTCTGGGGTGTGTTCGGTGATGGAGAGATGGATGAGCCGGAATCGATTGCCGCGCTGTCGCTGGCCGCCCGGGAAAATCTCGATAACCTGACCTTCGTGATCAACTGCAATCTGCAGCGCCTCGATGGCCCGGTGCGCGGTAACGGGCAGATCGTCCAGGAGCTCGCCGCGTTGTTCAGCGGCGCCGGCTGGAACGTGATCAAGGTGCTCTGGGGTTCCGATTGGGATCCGTTGTTTGCCCGGGACGAGGGGCATGCGCTGTTACGCCATTTCGCCGCCATGGTCGATGGCGAGTATCAGAACCTGGGGGCCAATGACGGTGAGTACAACCTCAGTCATTTCTTCAACCAGGATCCACAGCTGCGGGCGCTGGTGGCAAACATGAGCGCGCAGCAGATCGATGCGCTGCGCCGCGGCGGCCACGACTTTCGCAAACTGCACGCGGCGTTTGCAGCGGCGAAACAGCACAAGGGCAGGCCGACGGTCATTCTGGCGAAAACCAAGAAAGGCTTTGGCATGGGCCGGATCGGCGAGTCGCGCAACACCTCGCACCAGCAGAAGAAACTCGATGTCGAGGCACTCAAGGCGTTTCGTGATCGCTTTGGTTTGCCGCTGGATGATCAGGCCGTCGAAGAGCTGCGTTTCTATCGCCCGGCAGCCGACAGCGCCGAGCTGCAATACTTGCAGCAGCGGCGCCAGGCATTGGGCGGGTATTTGCCCAGGCGCAACAGTCAGGCGCCGGTCATCAATGTTCCGCCACTCGACAGTTACGCGCGTTTCGCGCTGACGCCGGATGCCCGGGAAAACTCCACGACCATGGCGGTGGTGCGCCTGTTCACCCAACTGATCAAGGACCCAGAGCTGGGGCCACGCATCGTTCCGATCGTCGCCGATGAGGCACGCACATTTGGCATGGCGAACCTGTTTCGGCAGATCGGCATCTACTCGTCCGTGGGGCAGTTGTACGAGCCGGAAGACGCTGGCGCCTTGCTCTACTACAAGGAATCCACCGACGGCCAATTGCTCGAAGAGGGCATCACCGAGGCCGGGGCGATTTCTTCCTGGGGCGCGGCAGCGACGTCCTACAGCGTCAGCGGCGAGCCGATGCTGCCGTTCTACATCTACTATTCGATGTTCGGCTTTCAGCGGGTTGGCGATCTGATCTGGGCGGCGGCCGATCAACGTGCCCGGGGCTTTTTGATCGGGGCGACGTCCGGGCGTACGACCCTTGCCGGCGAAGGGCTGCAGCATCAGGACGGCTCCAGCCAATTGATCGCCGCGACGGTGCCCAACTGCCGCGCCTACGACCCGGCCTTCGCCAGTGAGGCGGCGGTGATCATCGACCATGGCAGCCGGCGCATGCTGGAGCAGCAACAGGATGAGTTCTATTACCTGACCGTAACCAACGAAAACTACGTGCAGGCGCCGCTGGAACCCGAGCAGTACGACGACGTGATTCGCGGAATGCGCCTGTACGCCCGGCACGGGGATGGCTCAGCGGCAGTGCGCCTGCTGGGCTCGGGGGCGATTCTGCAGGAAGTGATTGTCGCCGCGCAGATGCTGGAGGACGACTGGCAGATCAGCAGCGAGGTCTGGAGTGTCAGCAGTTTTGCCGAGCTGGCCCGTGATGCCCGCGAGGTGCAGCGCCAACAGATGTTCGCCGCGCAGTGCGAAGCGCAAAGTCATCTGCAACGTTGTCTGCCCGGCAGCGCACCGATTGTGGCGGCGAGCGACTACGTTCGGGCCTATGCGCAACTGGTAGCGCCCTACCTGCAGGCACCGTACGTGGCGCTGGGCACCGATGGCTTCGGGCGCAGCGACACGCGCTCGGCACTGCGCCGGTTCTTCGAGGTGGGTCGCCTGCACATTGTGTTGGCGGCACTGGCTTCGCTTGATCCGCAAGCTCACGTCCGGGCGCTGGAGAAGTACGGCATTGATGCGCGCGATCCGGCGCCGTGGAATCGCTGATGGCGGGCTATCAGTGAGCGAGTTCGCCGCTGTTTCCCGGAGCCATCGTGTGAAACGCGCCGTCTGCACCTTTGGCACAGAATTGTTTCGGGACTGGGGTTTCCACGGTGTTATTGCCGACGACAGAGAGCTTGTTCAATTCGACAATGCAGCCTGCGCTGAAGGTGCTGAGTTTGACGATCTTCAACTGCATCTCATAATCCTGCCCCGGTTGCGGAATGAACGACACGGGTTTGGGCGAGCAGGCAATCGAACCCACCATGCCGAAAACCGCCAAAAACGGTTTATTAGCTTGCACCACGTATTCATCGAACTGTTTGGTGGTGCTGTTGATATTCCGGCTTGTCTGGCTGGCCGGCATGCCGACCACGCTGTTGCGATGGTCCGAGTCCCTGAATGGATAGACCCCCGAGGAATCGCTATGCGCCATTTTCCAGCCGGACTCCTCAGGCGAACCACCCTTGAACGTTTCATTCATGAACTTTTCACAGCTTTGGCCGTTGAAGTACGCGCCGTGGGCGTTATCGCCCGTGATCAATCGCACCCGGGCACCGGTGACCGGATCGTACCTGGCAGCCTCGGCCTCATTGCGGACATCGACTTTACTGGTGGCGCAGCCGATCAGAGTCAGGCTGAGGGCGAGGGGGAGAAGTTGACGCATGGATGACCTTTCTGTGCTGTGAAGATGTTGAGCGCTGCATCCGCAGGCCTCGGGAAGACACCGGATACGTGATGGTCGCCCGGGTTATAGCGGCCTGATGGCGCGAAGGTTTAGAAGAAAGGGCACTGATGCGCTGTTGACGCAATTTTGACTGGCCTGCTCAGGGAGCCAGGCAGCTTGGTGCAGTGTGCGGCGATCAACGTTTGCACTGCGCCTGCACCACCTGGCAGGTGTTCGGTGTTCCGCCGGAGCGGCCCGCATAACGCATGCAGTTATTCATCGATTTCTTGCGCGCCATGCTCAAGGTGTCGCCCCAGGCCAGACCACCTTCGCCGGAAGTGGGCACGGCTTTGGCGTAGCAGTTCGAGCCGATGGTGGCGTAGCGCTTGCTTGAACAGCCGGCTGTCAGCGCCAGGGTGGTGGCGAGCAGGGTGAGTAGCAGCCAGGACGAGCATTGGCGTGCGGTGATTGTGGTCATCTGGGTTCCTCGTTGGGGCATGCGCCTCAATTGCCTCGCTGACAGGTGTTGGGCATTATCCAGCAATCGACATAAGGAAACGTCCCCAATGCGTGTACCCACACTACACCTGATGTGCGGCAAGATCGCCTCGGGCAAATCGACACTGGCCAAATCACTGGCTGAGGAGCACGGCGCGCTTGTGATCAGTGAGGATCAGTGGCTGTCGCGGCTGTATCCGGAGCAGATCAAATCCGTGGCCGATTACGTTCGATGTGCGCGGCAGATTCGCGGAGTGCTGGGGCCGTTGGTGATTGATGTGCTTAGCGCGGGGGTGAGTGTGGTGCTGGATTTTCCGGCCAATACCGTGGCGGATCGGCAATGGCTGCGAGGGCTGGCGGATAGCGCGCGAGTGCCGCACTGCCTGCATTACCTGGAAGTGGATGACGCCACCTGCCGTGCTCGTCTGCATGCGCGTAATACGCTGGCGGAGCACGAGTTTGCCGCTTCGGATGCAGAGTTTGATTTGATCACCCGTTACTTTCAGGTGCCGGAGGTGGGCGAGGGGCTGGAGATCGTCATGCACCGCAATCGCCAGCAGGGCTAGCTCCCACGATGATCTTCACCGCCTGATCCACGGAGAGACTCGCGGTGTCGAGCCGAAGGATCGGCTGCGTCCAGGCCTCATATTCGTGATTCACAACAGAAGACCAGCTCGGGGGAGTCTGCCCCGTTATGTCTGATTGCCGATGCTCCACCCGGCGACGATGCTCATGTGGGTCAGAGCAAATCACTTCGATGTTGAGCAACGGCGCGCCCGAGCGAACCGCGATGTCGGCCCACGCTTGCCGGCTCTCAGCGACCGGATTCACGCAATCAACCACGACACTGTGGCCGGGACGCAAATTGTTCATGGCCAGCTCGTTGGCGACCCGGTAACCGCTGGTACCGACATCATTAGCCAGAACCCCGGCGTTGCGGATGGCTTGCTCGATCGTGTCGATACGCAGGTAGGTCGCATCCAGCCGGGTCGCGAGTGATCTGGCGATGGTGGTCTTTCCGGTTCCCGGCAGGCCGCTGAAGACAATTAGCATTGGCAGTCCTTGTTCGCAGTGGCCCATGTCGCGTTCAGAAGTGGATGAAGACCTGACTTACAACGCCCACATCCGAATCAGGGCAAATTGCAGATCCACGGTGACGCATGTCCGGCCATCTACCCACTCATCTTCGCGAAGACGGCGTCCGGTATTGGTTTCGCGCTCGCCTTTGGCGATGACCAGGACGAACAGGCGGGTGGGGCATTCGAAAGAGCGCAAGCGGTCGACATCGGCCCGCACTGACCAATCGCCTTCCAGGCACTTGGCTTGCGAGACATCGCCCAGGCATTTGATTTCGGCGACCATCCTCGGAGCGCCGTTGTCGTCCAATGAGTACAGGTCTGCCTTGCGTCGGTCGCCTATCGGCAGATCCGTCCAGATCTCGACCTCATCTTCGAACCAGGCTTGAAGGCTTATCTGGGCTTGAATCCAATGCTCGCGGCAACTGTTGAGTTGCAGCACTTGCTCCAGGTTCTTCTCCATGCCGCGAAAGGCGCGCTCGAACAATCCGAGCCATTGAGTGGTGTCCATTTCACATTTCCTGTGTCAGTCCATTTGGGGGAGGGATTATGGACGGAATCGCCTTCAACCGAAAACTCCACATCATCACCGAACCCTGTAGGAGTGAGCCTGCTCGCGATAGCGGTATATCGCTGACATTTGCGTTGTCTGACACACCGCTATCGCGAGCAGGCTCACTCCTACAGTGGCTCTCCGGCAGATACGGACAAAAAACGCGGCCCACGGCCCGATCGCGCAGCCATTTCCTTGCGCAGTCGTTCTGTCATATTCGGTATCAGTTGATTGCAGATAGTAGCCAGCCCAACGGTAATTCCAATGAGGCTGCACTGTGTTTCAACGTCTTGTGTGTTCGCTTTCCGTTTTGAGCCTGTCCATCGCCGCTGCCCACGCCGCCGAACCTGTGGTGCTCGACACGCCGCGCCTGCAAAGCATCGACAACTTCCGCGATGTCGCCGGCCTGACCACCGCGTATTCCACGGCCCACGATGGCAACATGCGTGGCGGCGTGTTCTACCGCTCCAACGCGATCACGCCGTCGGCAGCGGATCTGGCGACCCTCAACAGTCTCGGCATTAAAGCCGTCTATGACCTGCGCACGCCGAGCGAAATCGCCGGTACGCCGGACACGATGCTGACCGGCGCGACCTACCAGAACATCGACATCATCGGCAGCACCACCTCGGGCGCGAACATCACCACCGTGTCGTTCAAAAGCGCTGCCGACGCCATCGCCATGATGGAGCAGACCAACCGCGCCTTCGTCAGCGATGCGGGGATGCGCGGTCAGTTCGGCAAGCTGTTCAACGAGCTGGCCAGCACCGATGGCGCTCAACTGTTTCACTGCACCGCCGGCAAGGACCGTACCGGCTGGACCGCCGCCGTGCTGCAAAGCATCGCCGGTGTCGACAATGCGACCATCATGGCCAACTACCTGGCGACCAACGACTACACCGCCGCCCGCGTCGCCGCGACTCTTAAAGCGATGCCGCCAAGCATGGCCTCGGTCTACGCGCCGCTGCTGGGGGTGCAGGCCAGTTACCTCCAGGCCGGTCTCGACGAGGTCACCGCCGAATACGGCAGCATGGACAACTACCTCAAGCAAGGCCTCGGCCTGTCGCAGGAAACCATTTACGTCCTGCGCGGCAAACTGGTCGAGTACAACAGCCTGCCGGGTCAGGCCGGGCTGATCGGCAACGCCGCTGCCGGTGCCGAATTGCTCCGCGAATTGCAGAACAGCAACCTGTCCGGCACCTACAGCGCCTACAACTACTACCTGCAATCGGCGATCGACGCCGGCACCCTCGGCGGTGTCGAGTCCCAGGTCGGCGGCCAGGTTCACGCCGACGCCGCCAGCTACTTGCTGCGGCAGAACGCGTTGATCGAACAAGCCGCCGCACCTTACGCCAGCGGCTCCGATCTGAAAGTCGGGCAATACCGTTTGTGGACCACCGCGCTCGCCGGTTACCTCGGCACCGACGGCTCGTCTCACGCCGAAAGCAGCAACGAACACAGCCAAGGCCTGATGGTCGGCATCACCCAGCGCTTCTCCGAACAACTCAGCGCACGCGGCGGTTTCGGCTACAGCAAAGGCACCGTCGGCGGCGCGGGCGGCGAGGCCGATACCGATTTCACCTTCTTCAACCTCGGTGCGCGTTACGGCTTCACCAGTCTGGAACGCGGGCTCTTCGTCGACGCCAATGCCAGCGCCGGCTACGTCGATTACGACAGCAAACGCGACCTCGGCGGCGGCCTCGGCACGGCCAAGGGCGACACCCACGGCAACCTCACCGGCGCGACGCTGGCGCTGGGTTACCGCGCGCCGGTCAACGGCATGATCCTCGAACCGAGCCTTGGCGTGCGCATCAGCCACCTCGACCTCAAAGGCTTCAAAGAGAAGGGCAGCGAACTGTCACTCGACGTCGACGACAACACTGCCACCCGCCGCAGCGCCGTCGCCAACCTCAACGTGGCGTTCGCCCCGGTAGCGATGGGCGCGTGGCAACTGGTGCCGGGCGTACAAGTTGGCTACGAACGCACCCTGGGCAACAACGACGTCAACAGCCAAAGCCACCTGCTGGGCCTCGACATCGAACAACGCGCCGCCTTCGACAACCGCGACCAGTTCAGCGGCGGCGTCAACCTGATGGCCAGCCTCGGCGCGGTCAGCGTCGGCGCAGAAGCCGGGGCCAGCGGCGGCGGTGACAGCCACGGCTTCAGCGGCAGCCTCAAGGCCAGTTACGCGTTCTAAAGCAGGGACAAACAGCGCAAGGTCAAGGATGACCACCATTCACAAAGCACCACCAAACCCGTTGGAACGGCCAATCGCCAATCCTGAGTCCACTGCATATTCCTGTGGGAGCGGGCTTGCTCGCGAAGAGGCCATGTCAGTCACCATCACCTCGCCTGATCCACCGCATTCGCGAGCAAGCCCGCTCCCACATTCAGATCCCGGCCAGCCGCCAACCCTGAGTCCAGCACATCAGCCGTGTCACCGACCAGCCGCCAATCCTGAGCCCACCAACTAACCCTGTGGGAGCGGGCTTGCTCGCGAAGGCGCCATGTCAGCCAACATCACCATCAACTGACCCACCGCATTCGCGAGCAAGCCCGCTCCCACATTTGGATCCCGGCCAGCCGCCAACCCTGAGTCCAGCACATCAGCCGTGTCACCGACCAGCCGCCAATCTTGAGTCCACCAACTAACCCTGTGGGAGCGGGCTTGCTCGCGAAGGCGCCATGTCAGCCAACATCACCATCAACTGACCCACCGCATTCGCGAGCAAGCCCGCTCCCACATTCAGATCCCGGCCAGACGCCAAACCTGAGTCCAGCACATCAGCCGTGTCACCGACCAGCCGCCAAACCTGATTCCACCAACTAACCCTGTGGGAGCGGGCTTGCTCGCGAAGGCGCCATGTCAGCCAACATCACCTTGGCTGACCCACCGCATTCGCGAGCAAGCCCGCTCCCACATTCAGATCCCGGCCAGCCGCCAATCCTGAGTCCAGCACATCAGCCGTGTCACCGACCAGCCGCCAATCCTGAGTCCACCAACTAACCCTGTGGGAGCGAGCTTGCTCGCGAAGGCGCCATGTCAGTCAACATCACCTTGGCTGATCCACCGCATTCGCGAGCAAGCCCGCTCCCACATTTGGATCCCGGCCAGCCGCCAAACCTGAGTCCAGCACATCAGCCGTGTCACCGACCAGCCGCCAATCTTGAGTCCACCAACTAACCCTGTGGGAGCGAGCTTGCTCGCGAAGGCGCCATGTCAGTCACCATCACCTTGGCTGACCCACCGCATTCGCGAGCAAGCCCGCTCCCACATTCAGATCCCGGCCAGCCGCCAAACCTGAGTCCGCCACATAACCCCATGGCACCGACCAGCCGCCAATCCTGAGTCCACCAACTAACCCTGTGGGAGCGGGCTTGCTCGCGAAGGCGCCATGTCAGCCAACATCACCATCAACTGACCCACCGCATTCGCGAGCAAGCCCGCTCCCACATTCAGATCCCGGCCAGCCGCCAACCCTGAGTCCAGCACATCAGCCGTGTCACCGACCAGCCGCCAATCCTGAGCCCACCAACTAACCCTGTGGGAGCGGGCTTGCTCGCGAAGGCGCCATGTCAGCCAACATCACCATCAACTGACCCACCAGCATCCCCGCCGATAAACCAATCAACCCCGCCCCCTCAGCTGCGCCGGACTCACCCCATACGCCTGCTGAAAATACTGACAAAACCGCCCGACATTACTGAAGCCAAAGCGCAACGCCACCTCCGACACCGACGCCGAATGCCGCTGCCCCAGCGCCTGGAAAGCCCGCTCCAGCCGCACCTGCCGCTGATACGCCACAATCGGCATCCCGACAAACCGCCGAAACCCCTCCTGCAATGCGCGCTGACTGACATTGCTCAACCGCGCCAACTCCACGCCACTCACCAGTTGCTCCGGATGCGCCTGAATAAACTCCATCGCCAACTTCACATGCCGCGGCGCCACCCTCGGCGCCGGCTGGCGCAACGCGTCGGTAAAATTGTGCGGCCACGCCTCCAGCACCGCATCGATCAACATCTCGCGCAACCGCGACGGCATCAGCGTGCCGCTGTTGAGCAACAGATCAAACTCCGTCCCCGTCGCCAGATCAATCAACGCCTTTATCCCGCCAAAGGCCGCCGAGTGCAGATCCACCACCGGCTCAAACACAATCTTCTGCACAACCGGCCGCCCCAACAACGCCGCCAACCGCTCAGTCAACTGCCCCCGATTCACCGAAATCCCGTGCTGCGCGTGATTGTCGAGAAACCGCATCGAACGGATATCCGCCTTATCAATCGCCAACCCCACCTGTGCCACACCGACGGACTCGGTGCGGTGGTTGAACACAATCTTGCCCGCCGTGGGAATCACAAAAGTGATCTCGTCCTGCGGGTCGGGGAAGGTGACGGTGAAATCACCGTGGTAATGCATACGCCGGAAACTGACCCCGTCGTGCCGCCCGTAGACGCCGCCGATGATGATGTTGGAGGGGATCGGCGGGGTTTCGGCGTAGCGATTGCCGAAGAGCCGGGAGAAGAGGGCGCCGAAGTCTTCGGAGTGGAGGTTTTCGGAGCGGAGGATGATTTTTTGGCGAGGTGGGGCGACGGAGTACACCTTGGGGCACCTTTTGTTGGGGCTCTTGGGTAAGTGGGGGGGAGGCGGAGGGGAGGTTAGCAGGTTGGGGGTGACAGGTTTGTGACGGGAGATTGAGTCACTGGAGATCGGGCCGCTTTCGGCCAATAATCCCCAGGATATCCGGCAGCAACGGGCAGATACTTCAGGTAATTGCTTGCTTAGGTGTCATCTAAAAAGCTAAGGGTTTTTAAATATCTGCTCTGTCATTTTCATGGTTGGAATGATCAATGACTTTGTGTAATAGGTTTTATATCCATACGCGGTAATGCGTACCTTGCAGGGTATGAAAGCTTTATTGGCTAGTAGCGGTCGGACGGCTTCGTAATCATTCAGATCGAGTTGCGTCCCATCGGGTCTTGTATTGTAAAAAACAAGTTCTGAAATGAAGGTGTAATTTGGTCTGGTTTGGCTGCTCGCGTTCACAAGGCCTTCAGCCTTTATATTGATTGAATGCTCGGACGAAATATCCATATCGCCGTCTAACGAGCAGGTCAGCGTTGGTGTGAGCTGATTAGAGTTTTCGAAATCATTGAATGCGCTAGCCAAATCTACTGTTGAAGTGAATTTCACAGTAAAAAGATTGTTCGGCCCTAATTCGAAAGACGACAGAGTAAGATCGGCGGGCGGGATGTTGGCTGTTTTTACACAGCCAGCGCAGAGAAATAATGTCAGGTAAACGAAGCCGCGATAGAGATTCATTGACCGAAAATACCATTGATGGAATCAAAAATCAGATCGAGCGCTGATTTTGTTTCCTGAACAGGTTGAATGAACATCCAGTCTGCGGAGGCGTGGTGGATGTCGATGGTTTTGTTCATGGCCGGACCGGATTTTATATTCCAGCGCTCGCCGAAATCAGCGACGCTGTCAGAAGAGTCGGGTTTGCTTGAGTTGGCTCGAATGTTAATCCAGGTCTCTGCGATAGGTTGCGGCTCTGACATGTAGATATCCGAGCCCAGCCATACCCAAAAACCTTCGCCGACAGGGTCAAGTGTCACCAGAAATTTAATGCTGTAACCCGCTTCAGATAAAATTTTAGAAAGATGTGCTCCGTTCCATCCACCCAAGCTGTGACCCACGATATACACCGGGCTTGATTTGCTGGGTATTTTGTCGATGAAGTTGGTTTTGATGTCTCCGGAACCTTTGGCGTCGTTGTAGCCTCTGGCCCAACTGGTGTATTTGGTTTTCAGTTTTGCGTTTGAGCTTATTCTATTGTCGAGCAGATTTTTTGCGGCATCGATGTTGTGATAGGCACCTTGGAAGTAATACTTTTCCTGGTCTGCGGCGCCACCGATAAAGAAGACGATGGCTTTCTTTTCCGGAACTGGTACTGCTTTGACGGTTGAGTCATTTGCAGCTGTCAATGTTTTCGTTGCTGCCAGGCTTGCGGTGTTGCCGTTTGGAAGAACAATTTGCTCTGCAGCCATTACTTAGTCTTCCAGAAAGATTTTGATGGTTTCTGCCAAGTGCGAACTCACCATATGGGTGAAGCCCATTGAATCGCTAACGCCATGTTCCAGGCTTCCATCCTCACGTTGGATGGCGTAACCGTGATTAGGCATTGG
Source organism: Pseudomonas sp. JQ36 (assembly GCF_053851495.1). Taxonomy (NCBI): domain Bacteria; kingdom Pseudomonadati; phylum Pseudomonadota; class Gammaproteobacteria; order Pseudomonadales; family Pseudomonadaceae; genus Pseudomonas; species Pseudomonas sp. JQ36. The sequence continues at coordinate 1,411,582 of NZ_CM132642.1, forward strand.
CTCGCCGGTCGTGCCGTCGACCAGTTTGATCTTGTCGCTGAAGTGCACCGGCATTGGCAGTAAACCGCTGAACGGCGCTGATACAACGGTGTCGCCGATGATGACGGTGCCGGAGCCGCCAATGACAATGTTGCCGTGGCCTCCGGTGCTGTCTATTGTCGCGGCGTTCAGGCCGTTGATGAATACAGTCGAACTGATGCCCCCGGTAATCGGGCTACCGCAGGCGGATTTGTCGGTCATGCGAGCAGCTGCGAGGCCGTCGAAGAATACGTTCGGCGAGCCGCTGGCAATAGGATTGGTACCGTGTCCTGGAAGTGGGCAACTGGTGGGGTCTGAGACGCGAGCAGCTGGTTTTCCACTCATGGGAGGTTCCGTTTCGAAATGTGAGTAGGCGAGCTCGAGATTCTCGAGCGAGAGTTGGGCGGCAGTTTGATTAGGCGATTGCTGTTTTTACGAGCAGCAGCTCTACGTAGCCGTCGCCCAAGAAGGGATGGCTTTCAGTTCTGAAATGCGGGGGCGTATCTGAGGAGTTGTGGCGCGGTGTCGCTTCCGTACGCAGGGCATTCATAAAAATAAATCGTCCTTGAAAAATCGCCGTGAAGGATGCCCGAGGTGAAGGTCTCGTTCAACGAGATTTTCGCGCGTACTCGTACTTTTTGATCTCGTTCCAGAACTTTTTTGCAGAGCGTAATAGGCCGCTGCCGTCATTACTGAATTCAGGCTGAGGGAAACTCCAGGCTGTCGAGATCGATTTCGGCATAGGTCCCGAGTTCGCCCTTGTAGAGGGATACTCTGGATACTCTTAGCTCAGATTGTAGAAAACCAACGAGTACCCTGAGACTTGAGTGTTTGGACATGCTTGTTGGATGCACCACGGTAGCCTTGCCGGGCTCATCGTCGTAGGTTCGGATCATAAAAGTGTCTTCGCCGTTCTGGATGACGTAGTTAACCCCACGGTATTCATAGCCAGCGTCATGGTCGACATCATCGAAACGAGTAGCGGTTGTTATTTTCAATATAGATTTCCGTTGAATTTGACTCGTGGCAGGTAGCTTTTCGAACCGTTCGTGTTGATGTCCACTAGGCAACACCCTCTGTGGCACCAAGCTAACTAGCGGCCACAGAGGTCTTACGAGTTATTACGTCGGCACAACATTATCCAACGCCTGATTCACCGCCAGTTCCCCCAGCATCACCACCTGCGCAATGCCCAGCAGCGTCTTGCGAATCGGCCCCTCAACCAGCGCAGCCACATCCCCCAACATCACCGTCGCTGAACCCAGTGATTCACTGGCGTTCGCCAGCAATTCCTCGGTGGCGATTTTGGGGTTGGCGAGGAACATGGCGTTAGGTGTGTAGGGCGTGGCCATGATCTGGCTGGCGGGATTCAGGTAGTGGTCGAGGGCGCGTTCGGCGGCTTCGCTGAGCTTTCGGGAATCGGGGGATTCGTAGGGGGAGACGGTTTCGGTTTCGGGTGGGTTCGGTGTGACTTTGAACATGATGAAACTCCTGGGAAAGCGATTAAGGAGCTATCACGCTTCGCTACCAAACGAAGGGTGGCGGCCATGCACAGGTTGGTAGACCGGCCCAGGAGCCCGGCGCGCCCTAAGACGCCCTACGCATGACCACCATAAAACAGGGACGAGAGATCGACCTCTGCATAAGGGGAGCTATGCGACCTGGAAGTGCCGGGCTACCAAACCCGATCGCTGCTTTTCAGCGACCGACCCACGATAGAACCCGCACTCTAGGCGCACAAGCCGGCGGATTCTGGCGTAGTCGTAGGCAATGGCGCAAGGCGTTGTAGCCTGGGATGACGTAACACTGGGTGTCTTTAAACGACTCTGGCAAAACCTTAAACACGAGCGAGAAACTGACCGATTCGCGGCTTGAGCATTTCGATCGCGGTGATACGATCATGGCGTCGCCATACGCGCCGCAGAGCAGAATCGGTCACGATGAAACCCAGTTTCGAAAAAGTCCCCACTGCAACCACTGCTTCCTGGACGCTGCTGAACCGGCGTTTGCCGGAGGCGATTCCGTTCGAATGGCATCACCATCCCGAGTACGAGCTGACGCTGACGTTGAACAGTCGTGGCCATCGCTACATCGGCAATGACGTGGCGCCTTACGATGACGGCGATCTGATTCTGGTCGGGCCGAATGTGCCGCACAGCTGGTCGTCGGCGGAGCGGGTCGACCATGGGCAACCGCATGTGGCGCTGGTGATCTGGTTTTCGGCGGAGTGGGCGGAGTCGCTTGTGGCGTTGTTTCCGGAGCTGGGGTCGCTGCGGCAATTGCTCGCGGCGGCGCGGCAGGCGTTGAGTTTCAGTGCGGTGGCGTCGCGGGAGATTCGGCCGCTGATCGAGGCGATGGTCGAGCAGGAGCCGGCCGAGCGTCTGATCGCGCTGTTGACCGTGTTGAGCAAACTGACGCGGGACGTCGATGCCAGGCGAATCCTCTCTGCGTCGGACTCGCAGGCTGGCAGCCAAATTGTTGAAGACCCGCGCATTCATCGGGTTCTCGATTACGTGCATGGTCACTACGCCGAGGCGATCAGCATTCCAGCGTTGGCCGAGATGGCGTGCGTGAGTGTGTCGGCGTTCCATCGGATGTTCCGCCGTCATACGCGCTGTACGGCGCTGGACTACATCGTGCGGCTAAGAGTCGGACACGCCTGTGCGCTGTTGATGCAGGGGCACTCGACGGTTTCGTTGATTGCCGAGGCAGTGGGGTATTCGTCGCTGGCGCTGTTCAATCGGCAGTTCAAGGCGTTGAAGGGGCTTACACCTTCAGAGTTTCGCCGTCAGCACGGTCATCACTTTCTGTAAGCGGCGCGCTGCTAAACGCCACAATCGTATTAGCCGACGCGGCAAATCAGGCTGCCGTCGCCACCCTCGGAAGTGATCCCATACCTGCACCAACAACAAGGTCTGTAGGTCCCCCGATGAGCAAATACCAGGCATTCGAGAGCGCAACGCTGCCGGAGAATTACCGCGACAGCATCGTCACAATGAAACGCACCTTGCGCGCGCAGATCGGCGATGTGCAGGGGCTGTTCGCCGAAGTCAGTGAGTTTATTGCCGGCGAGATTGCGTCGATCAAGGCGCAGGAAGCGCAGACCGGGTCGGGCTGGCCGGTGCTGGAGTTCGCCGACATCGCCGGCGGCACAGTGACTGCCGAGCAGTTGGCGTTTATCAAGCGTCGCGGCTGCGTGGTGATCCGCAATCATTTCCCCCGCGGGCAAGTGCTGCAGTGGGACCAAGGCTTGCTGGATTACCTCGACAAGAATCGATTCGATGAGGTGTATCGCGGGCCGGTCGACCAGTTTTTCGGCAGCCTGGAGGCGTCGCGGCCGGAGATCTTTCCGATCTACTGGTCGCGCTCACAGATGCAGTTGCGCCAGCATGAGCGGATGGGCACGGCGCAGGCGTTTCTCAATCGATTGTGGAAGACTCATTCGCACGGTCAGGAGTGGTTCAACCCGGACATCAATGCGCTGTATCCGGATCGGGTGCGCCGGCGTCCGCCGGGTACACACTCAAAAGGCCTTGGGCCGCACACCGATTCCGGGGCGCTGGAGCGCTGGCTGCATCCGGCGTATCTGAAGGTCTTCGACAAAATCTATAACAACGACTTCGCGGCCTACGACCCGTGGGATGCGGCGTTTCGTACCGAGGTCGATGAATACGCCTACAAAGACACGGTCAAGTGTTCGGCGTTTCGCACATTTCAGGGCTGGACTGCGCTGTCGGACATGCAGGCCAATCAAGGCGTGCTGCACACCGTGCCGATCCCCAAGGCGATGGCCTACCTGCTGCTGCGGCCGCTACTCGATGACGTGCCCGAAGATGAGTTGTGTGGTGTGGCGCCGGGCAAGGTGCTGCCGGTATCGAGGCAATGGCATCCGCTGTTGGTGGAGGGCTTGAGCCCGATTCCGGATGTGCAGGCCGGTGATTCGGTGTGGTGGCATTGCGATGTAATCCATAGCGTCGCGCCGGTGCAGAACCAGCAAGGCTGGGGCAACGTGATGTACGTGCCGGCGGCGCCGATGTGTCCGAAGAATCTGCGTTATGCGCGGGATGTGTTCAGGGCATTCGAGCAGGGCGCTTCGCCGGATGATTTTCCGCGTGAGGATTATGAGCGGTCGTGGGAGGAGCGTTTTCCGGTGGAGAGTCTGAATTCGCTGGGGCGTGCGGGGCTTGGGCTGGAGTGAGGGGAGCGCATCTTCGCTCGGCAAAGGCCGGGCGAAGATGCTTTGCGACGCGGTGGTGGGCGAAATGGGCGGGTTCACGCGCGGTGAGGCGGCGCGATGCGGGGCAGTGGTCAGCACACAATTGGCCAGCGACTTGCCTGCGGTATTGGCCGACCGGGTCGAATTGCAGCAAGTCCTGCTCAACCTGATCATCAATGCCCTGGAAGCAATGGAGGTGATGGAGGCGGACGAGCGCAGACTGCTGATGGCGGTCGTCTCGGGTTCTTTGTTGACTGGGCTGGCGCCTTCGCGAGCAAGCCCGCTCCCACATTGGGTTTTGCGGTGTTCGAGAATACTGTGGCGGACGCAAAACCTGTGGGAGCCGGCTTGCTCGCGAAGGGGCATCCACGCGATTCCCAGCACTTGGTCGAAACTTACCGTCCACTGCAATTGGCGTCGTCAGCGCCGAAAATCTAAACATTGCAACTGCGCAAAAAGTTGCGCAGTTGCTTCGCCAATTTCACCCGAGAATCCCCTTAAAGCCTCTCTAAACCAGGCCCTCCAGCCAAGTGCGCAAGAAGTTGCACAGTACTGCGCAACTTTTTGCGCACTTTTTTCTGTTTATCGAAGTTTAAAACCCCGGAACGCGAAGGTATTGCCGCCAACCCATTGATCCGAAATGGCTAGATGATGGCTGGCACGGAACTTGATATCTGAGCAGGTACCCGGGCAGGCAATGGTGCCTGTCGGTTGTGTTTTTTCAGGCAAGGAGAGCATCCCCATGGCAACACCAGCGTACATGTCCGTCACTGGCGAAAAACAAGGTCTGATCACTGCCGGCGCGTTCACCGCCGACTCCGTGGGCAACACCTTCCAGGAAGGTCACGAAGACCAGGTCATGGTTCAGGCCTTCACCCACGACGTGATCATCCCGCGTGACCCGCAATCCGGTCAGCCAACCGGTCAGCGCGTACACAAGCCAGTGGTCATCACCAAGGTATACGACAAGGCTTCGCCTCTGCTGCAAGCGGCGCTGACTTCCGGCGAGCGCATGAGCGAAATCGTTATCCAGTGGTACCGCACTTCGGCTCAAGGTACTCAAGAGCACTACTACACCACCAAACTGGAAGACGCGATCATCGTCGCCATCAACAACAAGATGCACAACTGCCAGGACCCGTCGAACGCCCACTTCACCCACCTGGAAGAAGTGCAGTTCACCTACCGCAAAATCACCTGGACCCACGAAGTCTCCGGTACTTCGGGTTCTGATGACTGGCGTGCTCCAGTCGTTTAATCGCGACTGATGGTTGTACCACCCCGGCCAGTGCGGCTGGCCGGGGTGGCTTGTACCTACAGATTTTTTTGCGTGCGCCACGCTTCATGGAATGGCGTCAGTCGCAGCATTGCGCGAGGAACAAGGGATGTTCTCACCGGCCAATCAGCCTCATTTCAATCTGACCATCGATGGCGCGGACAGCGATTTCCAGGTGCTGTCGTTCACCGGGAAAGAGGCGCTCAACAGCCCCTTCGAGTTCGAGCTGGAACTGGTCAGTGAGAAGGCCTCGATCAACCTCGAAAGCCTGCTGCACAAACTCGCGTTCCTGCAGCTGTCGCCCAGCGGCACGGGAATTCACGGGCTGATCTACAGCATCGCCCAGGGCGAGGCCGGCAAGCGCCTGACCCGCTATAAAATCTCCCTGCGCCCGCAGCTGTCGTACCTCGCGCATCGGGTCAACCAGCGCATTTTCCAGCAGATGACCGTGCAGCAGATCATCAGCAAGGTCCTGGAAGAACACGGCATCCTCGCCAGCGATTACCACTTCCAGCTGAGCGCGATTTATCCGGAGCGCATCTACTGCGTGCAGTACGACGAAAGCGATCTGCATTTCGTCCAGCGCCTGTGTGAGGAGGAGGGGATTCACTACCACTTCCAGCACACCGCCAGCGGCCACAAACTGATGTTCGGCGATGACCAGACGGTGTTCCCGAAACTGGCGCCGGTGGCCTATCAGCAGGACTCCGGACTGGTCGCCGATCAACCGGTGGTCAAGCGTTTCGGCCTGCGTCTGGTCACGCGCACCAGCCGCACCACTCGGCGTGATTACGACTTCGTCAAACCGAAGATCGAGCTCGAAAGCGATGCCAAGAGCAGCGCCCAGCCGGATCTGGAAGATTACGATTACCCGGGGCGTTTCGTTGACCGCGAGCGCGGCAAGCACCTGGCCAATCGCGCACTGGAACGCCATCGCACTGACTATCGTCTGGCCGAGGGCAACAGCGACCAGCCGATTCTGGTCAGCGGGCATTTTCTCGCTCTCACCGAACACGCCAACCCGACCTGGAACGATCTGTGGCTGCTGACCGAGATCTTCCACGAAGGCAAACAGCCGCAAGTGCTCGAAGAGTCGGTGACCAGCGACACCACCGATAACAAGGACGATTTCCACCAAGGCTACCGCAACCGCTTCAACGCGATTCCGTGGGACGTGCCGTACCGGCCGCCGCTCGATCATCCGAAACCGAAAGTCCTCGGCACTCAGAGCGCCGTGGTCTGCGGCCCCGAGGGCGAAGAGATCTACTGCGACCAGTACGGCCGGGTGAAGGTGCAGTTCTTCTGGGATCGCGAAGGCGAGCACGACGACAAGACCAGTTGCTGGATGCGCGTGGCCTCGAACTGGGCCGCGGAAACCTTTGGCGCGATCAACATTCCGCGGGTTGGCATGGAGGTGTTGATCACCTTCCTCGAAGGCGATCCCGATCAGCCGCTGATCACTGGTTGCCTGTACCACGGCGCGAACCTGCCGCCGTACAAACTGCCGGACTTCAAGACCCTGGCCACGGTCAAGAGCAAGGAATACAAGGGCAGCCGCGCCAACGAACTGCGCATCGACGACACCACCAGTGAGATCAGTATTGCGCTGCGCAGTGACCACGGCGCCAGTGCGATCAACCTCGGCTACCTGACCCATCCACGCCCGAGCGGCGGTCAGCCGCGTGGCGAAGGTTTCGAGTTGCGCACCGACCGCCATGGCGCGGTGCGTGCCGGCGCCGGTCTGTTGATCACCACCGAGCCGCGCCCGAACGAATCGAAGCACCACAAGGACCTGCCGGAAACCGCCGAGCGCCTCGCCACCGCCAGCGATCAGCAAGACGGTTTCGCCACCCAGGCCAAAGAGCTTCAAGCGCAGGAGGCGGGCGATCAGGACGACGTGGCCAAGGCCTTGCACGCGCAGCATCAAGGCGTGCTCGGCAGTGGCCCGGCGAACATGACTGCCAATGAATTCCCTGAATTCACCGAGCCGCATCTAGTGCTCGCGAGTCCCGCCGGTATCGCCCTGACCACGCCGCGCTCCAGCCATATCGCCACCGGTGAACACCTGGCGCTGAGCAGCACCGGGCACACCAGTTTTTCCATCGGCAAACGCCTGCTGGCCAGTGCCAGTCGCGGCATGCGTCTGTTCGTGCAGAGCATGGGCTGGCGTCTGGTCGCGGCCTCCGGCGACATCGACGTCAAGGCCCTCAAGGACAGCATCAACCTGCTGGCCAAACTCAACATCACTGCCAATGCCGACCGCATCACCATCACCGCCAAGACCGAACTGGTGATCCAGGGCGGCGGCAGCGCGACCACCTACAACGCCGGCGGCATCACCCACGCCACCACCGGCCCGTACACCGCGCACGCGGCGAACTTCGCCTACACCGGGGCGAAGAGTCTGGCCGGTGTATTCCCGGAACCGCCGAAACCGGGCAAGGGCAATCTGGAGCTGTTCAACCAGTACGCCGGACGTCAGGGCATCAAGGAAGGCGATTACGAAGTCATCGACGCCCTCGGCAAAAGCATCAAGGGCAAGCTTGACGCCAAGGGTTTCGCCAGCGTTTCTGGCGCCGCACCGGGGCCGGCCCGCGTGCTGTTCGGCAAGGACCCGGCGGACACCTGGAGCGACGGCAGCTACATCGGCGAAGCAGAGTGGCCGCTGAATCCGCCAGGCACTGAAGACGTGCCGAGCCAGGTGCAGGCGATGGTTGCGCAGGCTCTACCGAACAAGAATTGGGACATGTTGGAGAAGGGCAAGGACATGGCGCAAACAGGGATGAATGCGATGCAGACTGCGCAAGGCGCAATGCAAACGGCGCAGCAGGTGAAAGGGGCGGTGCAGGGTGGGCCGGCCGGGTTGCCGAAACTGGCGAGTGCGGCGCTGCCGAGTGCTGCGGGGATTCTGGGGGCGGCGAGCAAGAGCGGCAAGTTGCCGGGGCTGCCGGCGCCGACGCTACCGAAGCCTTCCTTGAAAACCCCGGATTTGAGTTCCGTTTCCACTCTGCTGCCCGGTGAGAAGTTGTCATGACTGCACCAACTCCTGTTGTGAAAAAACGCGAGCCGCAAGTCGCGGTCGTACCGCTCAACACTATCGATATCAAGGACGTCGGGCGTGGGGCTGCCAGGTTCGATGCGTGGCTGCAGTCGATCAGCGGTGGCGTGGTCACGCTTGAACGGGTCAAGAACGTTGCCGGCGCGCTCCCGGTAGTGGGCAATATCATGGCTCTGGTTGACGCCCTCGGAGACATTGTCACCTTGGCGAAGAGCAAGCAGCGTCATTTGCTGGATTGGGTCAGCCTGGGTATCAATCTGATCGGTGTGCTGCCGGCACCACCGACCATGGCGTCGGCGCGGATGACCTTGCGTCCGACGTTATCACTGGTTCGTCAGGAACTGCGCAACAGCGCGAAGATGTTGTTGGGCGACTCATTGATCGAGGTGTTGATCGGGCATTTGAATGCCACCATCGTTGGTACGATCGATGACTTTGTGGAGCAAGCCAAGCCCAAGCTGGCAAGCATCCTCGATGATGCGGGAGAGCTGGGTCAGAAGGCGGTGAACGAGATCGCCAAGGGCCTGGAAACCGTGGTTAACGGCAAACTCGACGCCAAGGGTGACCTCAAGGCGGCGGGTGCCAAAATGAGTGCCGCAGGCAACCAGTTCTGGCATGACCCCAAAGCATCAATCGGTAACTTTCTTGGGGCCACATACAGTGCCTATAAGGCGGCGGGGAAAGGTGTCGCCAACAGTGCGGCGAAGCATTTGCTGCCGCAAGACGCCAAGGCACTGGTGCTCAGCAACACCGGCATGCTGCGTACCTTGGGTGTGGAGCTTAGAACGCAGATGAAAAAGCTCGGTGATCCGGGCGTACAGCACTCCATCGGTTGGTTGCTGCAGATGTTGGCGGGTGCTGTCGTGACCTGGCGCAAACGACGCTCCCATGGGCAAGGCGCAAGCGTCAAACCGGGAACGACCTCGAAGTCTCAACATCTGGCGGGAAAGGGTCGCCTGGAATCCACCAATCAACAGGTTCAGGCAACTCACGCACCGGACCCGCAGAAAAACGGCACCTGTAGCAGTACCTGTAACAGCATCAATTTTGCATTGGGTTCGGAAACCCTCAGTCATACCGATTTCAGTTTGCCTGGGCCGTTTCCGGTCGAGTGGACGCGAATCTACCACTCACGCCTCGGGGCTTATGATCAGGGCGAACTTGGCGCGCGCTGGATTAGCGAGTTCACCACGCGTTTTGATTGCGTTGACGATGGCCTGACGTTCCACGATGCCGACGGTCGCAGCCATTCGTATCCTCTGCCCAAGGCAGGCTTGTCCCATTACGACGCCATCGAAAACACTACCCTGATTCGGGCCAGCGACGATCAGTTGTTGCTGTGCCGTGGCTTCGAACGCAAGGAAACCTATGTCCGGCGTGGTCAAACCTATGTGTTGACCGGCATCGTGTTGCGCAATGGCGCCGGGATCATGCTGCATTACGAGCATCGTCACGGCGAGCGAGCGGTGCTCTCGGACCTGATGACCTATCAGGAAAACGACATCAGCAAAGTCCACTTGCACCTCGGCACCCTGATCGATCATCACGGACGCCTCACTGGCCTTTGGGAAATTTGCAATGGCGCACCGCTGCGCCAACTCTGCGCTTACCGCTACGACGATTTTGGCGATCTGATTCAGGCGCAGGATGAGAATGGTGCGGCATGGACGTATGAATACCAGCATCACTTGATTACCCGTTACACCGATCGTACCCACCGTGGAATGAACCTGCAGTGGCAGGGTACAGGTGCCGATGCCAGAGCCATTCGTGAATGGGCAGACGATGGCAGCTTCGATACACGTCTGGAGTGGGACGAAAACATTCGCCTGACTTATGTCACCGACGCGCACGGCGGCGAGACCTGGCATTACTACGACATTCTTGGTTACACGTACCGCATTCGATACCCGGATGAGCGTTCGGAATGGTTGTTCCGGGATGAAGCCAAGAACGTGATTCGTCATGTACATGCCGATGGCAGCACGGATCAGTATCGCTACGATGAGCGCGGCAACCGTCTCGAACACATCCAGGCCGATCACACGGTAGTGCATTTTGCTTACAACGATCAGGACTTGCTGATCAAGATAAGTGACGCGGAGGGCGGCCAATGGCTGCGTGCCTACGATGATCAGGGCAATCTCGTCGAAACTGTCGATCCGTTGGGCAACAAGACGGAATACGCCTACGACAAGGCTGGCCGGCCGACCGCGATCAAGGATGCCAACGGCAACGAGAAAACGCTGGCCTACAACGATGCCGGACAGTTGGTGGAGTATGTCGATTGCTCGGGCAAGACCAGCGCCTGGGAATACAACGAACTGGGCCAGATGGTTTGCTTCACCGATGCGCTCGGGAACAGCACTGAATATCAATACAAGGCTGGGCACCTGGTATTGATCAAGCATCCGGACAAGACCGAGGAGCGCTTTCAGCGCGATGCCGAGGGGCGGTTGCTGGCTTACACCGATGGACTGGACCGTTGCACCACCTGGAGTTACACCGCCGCCGGATTGATTTCCGAACGAGTCGATGCAGCCGAACAGACCTTGCGTTATCGCTGGGATCGGCTCGGAAGACTGACGAATCTGGAAAACGAAAACCAAAGCAGTGCGCAGTTCCACTACGACCCGGTGGGGCGTCTACTGATGGAGACCGGCTTCGACGGTCGAACGACACGCTATCAGTACGACTCCACCTCAGGTCGGCTGGTCGAAACCCGCACCGCAGAGCGCAGCATTGCACTGAGCTACGATCCGATGGGCCGCATAACGGAGCGCCGCGCCAGTCTGGGCGATCAACAGCAAAGCGAGACCTTCGCCTATGACGGCAATGGAAACCTGGTCATGGCGAGCAATGCTGACAGCCGACTGCAATGGTTCCATGACCCTGCCGGGAACCTGCTGCGTGAGCACCAACACTACCTTGGCCTGGAAAAGCCATTGGTTGCGGTCTGGCAGCACGAGTACGACGTACTCAATCAGCGTGTCGCAACGACGCGTCCTGATGGGCATCGGGTCAGCTGGCTCACGTATGGCAGCGGCCATTTGTTGGGGCTGCGGCTGGACGAGCACGAACTGGTCGGTTATGAGCGCGATGATTTGCATCGAGAGGTGGTTCGTCATCAGGGTAATCACCTGCTGCAAACCCAAAAATGGGATCCGGCCGGCAAGTTGCAACAGCAACTGCTCATACACGGCGACAGCAAAACAGCCGTATTGAAGCGTGAGTACAAATACGATGCCGTGGGTGAACTGACGGATCTGGACGACAGTTTTCATGGTTTGTCGTCCTACCGTTATGACCCGGTGGGACGCTTGCTTGCAGCCACTACTCGACAGGGCGTGGAAACCTTCGACTTCGATCCGGCCGGTAACCTCCTGGACAACCAGGCCACGCAGATCCGTCGACCGCTGGAACAGACGCCGCTACGCAGCAAACTGATCGATAACTTGCTGCGCCACTATGCGGGTACGCATTACGAATACGACGAGCGCGGCAATGAGACGGTACGTTGGCACAACGGTAGCCGCCGCGAGATGCGCTGGGATCTTTTCGATCGACTGGTGCATTTTGACGACGCTCGCCTGGCCGTGGATTTTGCTTACGATGCTCTGGGCCGACGTCTCTATAAAAACTCCAGCGTGCATTTCAAACAGCGCCCGGAAGCTGGGTCGCTGTGGAATCAAAGTGAATATGCTCGAAAACAGCGGGAGTCTGGCTGCGGTTTCACATTGTATGGATGGGACGGTGACAATCTTGCCTGGGAAAGCAGTCCGTCCCGACAGGACGTCGGCACCGGGCGCACCGTGCATTACATCTTTGAACCCGGCACTTTTGTCCCGGTTGCCCAGGCGCTGATCCATAGAGCCATCGACCTGCCTGGATCGGCTGATTCCAGTGGTGAGTACAGTCTGGAAGATGATCCGTTATGGAATCTTAAAGTTGCCATTCAGCCTGTTGATGTATTGAACTGGTATCAATGCGACCATCTGGGAACTCCGCGCGAGTTGACCGATGCGCAGGGTGAGATCGCCTGGACTGCCGAATACAAGGCTTGGGGCTCGGTTGTGGAGCAACGCTCTTCGGTTGCCCGGCGAGAGGGTGTAACCAATCCGATTCGGTTTCAGGGGCAGTACCATGACCACGAAACCGGACTTCATTACAATCGACACCGCTATTACGATCCTGATACCGGACGATTTATCGGGCAGGATCCGATCAGCTACGTCGGTGGATTGAATCTTTACAGTTATGCACCCAATCCTACCGGCTGGATCGATCCGCTCGGGCTGGCCAAAACCTGTTGCTGTGGTGAGCCTTACGTCAACCAGGACACACGCTGGCGCCAGGTCATGGAAGATCCGAATACACCGTCTTCAATGCGCGGCTGGATCAAAAATCAGGCAAGCCGAGTAGATGCCGGCAAGCAAGCCAATATCAAGGCACCGCCAGGCTATGAGTTGGCACACCGCCCACGGTTCGAGAATGACTCAGGGTATGACTATTCTCACGCCGATCCGATGCTGGCAGCCGATCACCGCGGCATTCAACACCGTTACTGGCGAAAACGCGGCGGATGCTGGAATGCGAGAATGCCTAAATCCGGTTTCCCCGGAACGGGTAAGTTAAGTCTGCCTAAACGAGGGGCGCTTCCATAAGCGAGGATTTATGTCTAAGACACGTGTGATTGGTACAACGACAGACGCTATTCAGGAAGAAGAAAAGAAACTGGGCCGAACACTGCCAAAGTCCTTTTCCGATTGGCTTCTTTCAAATAACGGAAAGTCACTGGGGGCGTTAACGATTTTCCCCGTTCTGGACGCTCGTGACCGAAGGAAGACCTGGGAATCGATCGATCATCACTTTAAAAAGGACTGGCAGGAGTGGCTGGAGAATTTTTCCGATACCTCTACCGACTTTTCAGGACTTCTGCCGTTCGCTGAGTTTGGCACGGGGGATTATTACTGCTTCAACTACGCGGTGAAGGGTCAGACAGGAGAGCCGGTGGTGGTCTTGTGGTCTCACGAAACCGGTGAAATTGACCAGGTAGCGGAAAGCTTTGCCGCGTTTCTGGTCATGCCGGGGCGACCAGGCTGATGTTTTGATGCTGGCGCTAGTCATGAGTTGTCGCAGCCTGCCCACGTGCGAAATTGATGCTCGACCTCGAATGGTTTGAAGACAGCTGGATGGTGGAGTAACGCCACCCAGCTCAAAGGTCAAAGGAGTGACAACATGAAAGATGCCATTCGCCTGGGAGACTCCACCAGCCACGGTGGCAAGGTTCTCGAGGCCTTCTCTCAAACCGACCTCAACGGCAAGCCGATTGCCGGGCTCGGTCACAAGGTCAGTTGCCCGTTGTGCAAAGGGATTTTCCCGATCGCCGAGGGTAGCAGCACCTACACCGTCGATGGCGTGCCCATCGCACTCGACGGCATGAAAACCGCCTGCGGTGCCGCACTGATTGCCAGTGGTCCGAAAGGGGCTGTTACCAGCTGAATCCATATTTTGCGCATCGATTGCCTTTTGCAGGGCGGCGGGTTCCTGCCGCCTGTTTGAAGGGTACTTGAAGCATGAATGGCGTTGTTCTACTGCATCGCCTGAATATTGATGCCAACCAACAAACCGTTGGTTTTGCATGCTGGATCAAAGTCAGGCTGTACGAGTAGGTCGGGCATTGAAGTAACGATGGAACTCAAAACTCTCTGGATGTTAAAGGAATAAATATGAAAGCCACTTCTTTGATCCTCGCACTGACCGCCACTTTCGGCCTCTCCACTCTGGCCCGCGCAGAAGCGCCAGATCCCGCTACCCTGAAAGGCATGTACGACACTGGTCGCAACATGTCGGGCCTGATCAAGCATTGCGTCGACAAGGGCTACCTGAAAGCGGACAGCACGGAAAACGCCAACAAGATGGTGGCGTTCGTTGCGAATATGCCGGGCGCGTTCGACAAGGCTGATGGCGACAAGAACGAAAATCTCGGTCGCAAAGGCGAAGTGTTGGCCGACGGTCAATACAAGAGCCTGAAAAGCAACCTGCCGCCGGATCTGAGCCTCGAACAATGGTGCAAGCAAGCGGATCAAGGGATGCGTGAGGGGCTCAAGCAAATCGGCTTGTAAACCACATCGAAGAGAACACTCGCCATGAGACCTGAAAAACCACCCACTGACGCCTCGGCACTCATCGACGCACGAATCGCTGAACTGGACGCTTGGCGCGGTGCCATCCTCGGCGAGATTCGCAAGGTCATTCATCAGGCCGATCCCGAGGTGGTGGAGGAGTGGAAGTGGCGCGGTGTTCCAGTGTGGTCACGGGACGGGATTATTTGTACCGGGGAGACCTACAAGGCGGCAGTCAAAATAACCTTCGCCAAGGGCGCGGCGCTGGCCGATCCTGCGCGGTTGTTCAACGCCAGTCTTGAGGGCAACACCCGCCGGGCGATAGATTTTCATGAGGGCGACCAGGTCGATGAGCCGGCCTTGAAAGCACTGGTTCGCGAGGCGATTGCGCTGAATCTCTCGAGGTGAATCGTGGCGTTTGCCTTGGCTCAGAAATAACTGGCTGTTTTAAAACAAATTTTTTTGCACTCAGGGCTTCCCAGATCAAAAAAAGGTTGGTAAATTGCGGCCCATTCTCGCAGAGCTTGTTACAGAGCTTGAGATACAGGGGCGTCGCCAAGCGGTAAGGCAGCAGGTTTTGATCCTGCCATGCGTTGGTTCGAATCCAGCCGCCCCTGCCATATTCAGAAAAAACGCCAGTCCGAAAGGGCTGGCGTTTTTTTATGCGCGCGATTTGTGGCTGGGGCTGACAGTTGCCTGAGCCAAAGCGGGGGACTGTTGTAAACTCCCCGGCGAAAAGTCCCGGTGCGTTGCTGGCCGGCGCCCCTCAATCTCTCCAGACAAGAGACTTTCATGGCTAATCAAGACCTCAGCTTCACCCCTGATCCGGATGCAGATTCAATTTCCAGCGACGTTGTCGGTTTCAACGGCATTCTGGTTTCGACCCAGATCCCGACCCGCGCCGACGGCAGCCTGGAGCTGGGCGATATCACCCTGCAAAGCGAATGCACCCTGCAGGCGCTGAAAGTGGCGCTGGAGCGGGCGGGCAGTTCGATGGATCGCGTGATGCACCTGACCATCTACCTCACCGACATGGCCGATCGCGCGGCTTTCAACGAAGTCTACAAGCGCTTCTTCGCCAAGCCATGGCCGGTGCGCGCCGCGGTGGGCGTGGCGTCGCTGGCGGTGGAAGGCATGCGCGTGGAAGTCACCGCGATGGCCGCCAAGGCCTGACCGCCCCCTGTAGGAGTGAGCCTGCTCGCGATAGCGGTAAATCAGCCACCATCAACGTTGACTGTGCCACCATCATCGCGAGCAGGCTCACTCCTACGGGAGACTCTCGTGTCGGATTGGAGCGAGGTCATCTGCCACTTGGCAGCACAGGCGTGCCGCTCGGGCGTTTCGCGGCTACAATGCGCGCCTTAACCGTGACAGCCTGACTAAAAAAACTATGTCCTTGCCCAAGCATCATCTGGAATTGCTCAGCCCCGCCCGTGACGTGGCGATTGCCCGCGAGGCGATCCTGCACGGCGCCGACGCCGTGTACATCGGTGGCCCGAGCTTCGGCGCGCGCCATAACGCCTGCAACGAGGTGAGCGAAATCGCCGAGCTGGTGGAATTTGCCCGCCGTTATCACGCGCGCATTTTCACCACCATCAACACCATCCTGCACGACAACGAACTGGAGCCGGCGCGCAAGCTGATCCACCAGTTGTACGATGCCGGTGTCGACGCGCTGATCGTCCAGGACCTGGGCGTGATGGAACTGGACATTCCGCCGATCGAGCTGCATGCCAGTACCCAGACCGACATCCGCACGCTGGAGCGGGCGAAGTTCCTCGATCAGGCCGGTTTCTCGCAACTGGTACTGGCCCGCGAGCTGAACCTCAAAGAAATCCGCGCCATCGCCGACGAAACCGATGCCGCGATCGAATTCTTCATCCACGGCGCACTGTGCGTGGCGTTCTCCGGGCAGTGCAACATCTCTCACGCGCAGACCGGGCGCAGCGCCAACCGTGGCGACTGCTCCCAGGCCTGCCGTTTGCCGTACACCCTGAAAGACGAAAAGGGTGGGGTGATCGCCTACGAAAAACACCTGCTGTCGATGAAGGACAACAACCAGAGCGCCAACATCCGCGCGCTGGTCGAAGCCGGTGTGCGTTCGTTCAAGATCGAAGGTCGCTACAAGGACATGGGCTATGTGAAGAACATCACTGCCTACTACCGCCAGCGCCTCGACGACGTGCTCGAAGACCGCCCGGACCTGGCCCGCGCTTCCAGCGGCCGCACCGCGCACTTCTTCCTGCCGGACCCGGAAAAGACCTTCCACCGTGGCAGCACCGACTACTTCGTCACCGATCGCAAGATCGACATCGGCGCGTTCGACTCGCCGACCTTCACCGGCCTGCCAGTGGGCACCGTCGAGAAAGTCGGCAAGCGTGACCTGCAGGTGGTGACGCAGGAGCCGCTGTCCAACGGCGACGGCCTCAATGTGCTGGTCAAGCGTGAAGTCGTGGGTTTCCGGGCCAACATCGCCGAGCCCAAAGGCGAGTTCGAAGAAGACGGCGAGAAGCGCTATCGCTACCGCGTCGAGCCGAACGAAATGCCCGAAGGCCTGTACAAGCTGCGGCCGAACCATCCGCTGAACCGCAACCTCGACCACAACTGGCAACAGGCGCTGCAGAAGACCTCTGCCGAGCGTCGTGTCGCATTGAGCTGGGTCGCACGTCTGCGTGAAGAGCAACTGGAAGTGACTGCGACCAGTGAAGAGGGCATCAGCGCCAGCGTGACTCTGAACGGCCCGTTCGGTGTCGCCAACAAGCCGGAACAGGCGCTGGAGCAATTGCAGGATCTGCTCGGTCAGCTCGGTACCACCCAGTACCACGCCACCGACATCAAGCTCGATGCGCCGCAGGCGTTTTTCATTCCGAACTCTCAGCTCAAGGCCTTGCGCCGTGAAGTCATCGAAGCCCTGACCGCCGCCCGCGTCGCCGCGCATCCACGTGGCAGCCGCAAGGCCGAAACCACGCCGCCGCCGGTGTACCCGGAATCGCACCTGTCGTTCCTGGCCAACGTCTACAACCAGAAGGCCCGCGACTTCTACCACCGTCATGGCGTGAAGCTGATCGATGCGGCGTACGAGGCGCACGAAGAGGCCGGTGAAGTGCCGGTGATGATCACCAAGCACTGCCTGCGTTTCTCGTTCAACCTGTGCCCGAAACAGGCCAAAGGCGTGACCGGCGTGCGCACCAAAGTCGCGCCGATGCAGCTGATTCACGGCGACGAAGTGCTGACCCTGAAGTTCGACTGCAAGCCGTGCGAGATGCACATCATCGGCAAGATGAAAGGCCACATCCTCAACATGCCGCAACCGGGCAGCGTGGTTGGCCACATCAGTCCGGAAGACCTGCTGAAAACCATCCCGCGCGCGCCACACTGAGTGACGGGCGGGCGTGGCGCTACGGTGTCACGCCTGCGCGGGCTCGCGCTCCGCGAGGTCTTCGAGCAAGTCGGCTGACGGCACAAAGAACAGCCCCCCGGTGACTGCGGTGCTGAAGTCCAGCAAACGGTCGTAGTTGCCGACGGGTTTGCCGACAAACATGTTCTCCAGCATCTGCTCGATCGGTTCCGGCGAGCGCGCGTAACCAATGAAATAGGTGCCGAACTCGCCAGCCCCCGGGCGGCCGAACGGCATGTTGTCGCGCAGGATCTTCTGCTCCTGACCGTCCTTGGTAATGGTGGTCAGTGCGCTGTGGGAATTGCTCGGTTTCACCTCTTCACCGAGTTCGATGTCGGCAAGCTTGGTGCGGCCGATCACCTTCTCCTGAGCCTCGACGCTCAAGGCATTCCACGCCTCCATCTTGTGCAGATACTTCTGCACCAGCACATAACTGCCGGATTCGAACGCCGGGTCTTCATTACCGATCAGGGTGAAGTGGTCTGCCTTGCGTCCCACCGGATTCTCGGTGCCATCGACGAAACCGATGATGCTGCGCATGTCGAAGTAGCGGAACCCCTGCACCTCATCCACCACGGTGATCGCGCCATTGAGCGCGCTGCACAACTGGGTCGCCAGTTCGAAACACAGGTCCATCTGATCGGCACGGATGTGCAGCAGGATGTCGCCCGGCGTTGCGACGGCACGACGGCCCTCGACACCGAACTCACGGAACGGATGCAGCGACGCCGGGCGCGGGCTGCCGAACAGGGCGTCCCAGGCGCTGGCGCTGAACCCGCAGACACACGACAGATTGCCATTGGGCACGCGTTTGCCGACCGAGCGGGTGAGGGCGGCGATGTCACCGCACCAGCCGCGCACCTGAGTGGCGGCGTCGCTACCGGGCAGCAGCGTGGCGACGATGAAAATTGCGCTGCTGGTGATCGGGTTGCAGATCGCTTGTGGCTCGGGTGTCTGGGTATCCATTGATGAAGTCATAGTCGGTTCCATATGCGCGGGGCCAAGGTCGGCGCTCAGTATGAAACCAAAAACGTTTCATCGATATCTCAGAAGCGATCCAGTCGATAGGCATCCAGTGTAGGCACGCCGGAATTGGCCGAGGGAGATGTCAACTGAGTAATCATCTGCGCAGTCACCGCCGCCTGCGTCAGCCCCAAATGCTGATGCCCGAACGCGAGCAGCACCTTGCCGTCGCAGACCTTGTCGATGACCGGCAACGAATCCGGCAGCGACGGACGAAAACCCATCCACGGCGTCGCGTCCTCCACATTCAAATCATGGCGGAACAAGCCCTTGCTCAAGTGATGCAATTGCCAGGCGCGCTCCATGAACGGTGGGCGCTGCAGGCCGGCGAACTCCACCGTACCGGCCAGGCGCAGGCCGCCGGTCATTGGCGTCATGATGAACTTGCGCTCCAGCGAGGTGACGGCGAACGGCAGGCGTCCGTGCTCGTGCGGCAACATCAGGTGATAGCCGCGCTCGGTGTCCAGCGGCACGCGTTTACCGGTCAGCGCAGTGGTGAGCTTCGCCGAATGCGCGCCACAGGCGATCAGCACCTGCCGTGCGGTGACGCGGCCCTGATCGGTGATCAGCGACACGCCATGCTCCTGCAACTGGCCGCCCTGAACTTCCTGCTGGAAGAACTGCACGCCGGCCGTTTTGGCGGCGCTCACCAGTTCACACACCACTTGATACGGATCGAGAAAATGCCCGGTGCGCGGGTAGAACAATCCGCCCTGAATCTGTTCACTGAGCTGCGGCGCGCGCTTCCTTACGGCGTTGGCCGACCACAACTCCACCGGCACCTGCTGCTGACGCATGCGCGCCTGCAAGGCATCGATGGCTGGCCGCGACTCGGCGCGCTCGAACACCAGCAGCGAGCCATCCTCCTTGAGCAGGTCGGGACGGGCGATGCTGTGCAGCAAGTGCTTCCACGCGTCGAGGCTGCTTTCATTCAGCGCGCGCAAACCGGCCACGGTGCGCTGAAACGGCGCGGGGCGCAGGTTCAGCAGCAGGCGGGTGAACCACGGTATGGCGCGCGGCATGTACTTCCAGTCCAGACGCAGCGGCCCCATCGGGTCCATCAGCATCGCCGGCAGACGCTTGAGGATCGACGCATCGGCAATCGGAAACACCTGCTCGGTGGCCAGATGCCCGGCGTTGCCGAACGAGGCGCCATGACCGGGCGGTTGCTTGTCGATGACCACCACCCGTTTACCCTGACGCGCCAGTTGCAGGGCGCAGGCGACACCGATGATGCCGGCGCCGATCACCGCGATATCGGCGTTGTCCGCTGTGAGGTTGTCGAGCATGTTCAGGCTTCCCTCTGACCGTCGAGCAAGCGTCGTAACTGCAGCGGATTCGCCTGTTTCAGCGGCTGCGGCAGCAGGCTGTCGGGGAAGTCCTGATAACACACCGGACGCAGGAAACGCAGGATCGCCGCCGTGCCGACCGAGGTGCTGCGCGAATCCGACGTGGCCGGGAACGGCCCGCCATGCACCATCGCATCGCACACTTCGACCCCGGTCGGCCAGCCGTTGACCAGTAGGCGTCCGGCCTTGCGCTCCAGTGTTGGCAACAAGGCCCGGGCGTGATCCAGATCGGCGTCATCCAGGTGCAGGGTGGCGGTCAATTGGCCTTCGAGGTGCTCGCAGACCTGACGGATTTCATCGTCGTTGGCGCACTGTACGATCAGCGACGCGGCGCCGAAGATTTCACCTTGCAGGCGTGCGTCAGCGAGGAAGTCCTGCGCCTGAGTGACGAACAACTGCGCCTGACACTGGTTCGGCCCTTCAGTCGCGAGACCGCTCGCCACGCGTTGCGCCTGAGGATGTTCGGCCAACGCGGCGACAGCGCTTGAATAGGCCCGGAAAATCCCCGGCGTAAGCATGGTCTGCGCCGGGCTGCGCTGGACTCCTTCGGCGGCAGCGGCGATGAAACTGTCCAGTGCCGGCCCTTGGCGAGCAATGACCAGCCCGGGATTGGTGCAGAACTGCCCGGCGCCCTGAGTCAGCGAGGTGACAAAGCCCTGCGCCAACGCTTCGCCCCGTGCGGCAAGCGCTGCGGGAAACAGCAGCACCGGATTGATCGAACTCATTTCCGCATACACCGGAATCGGTTCCGGCCGCGCTTGCGCCGCTCGGCTCAGGGCGAGGCCGCCACTGCGCGAGCCGGTGAAGCCCACGGCCTTGATGCGCCAATCGCTGACCAACGCAATGCCGACCTCGTTACCGGAGCCGAACAGCAGCGAAAACACGCCTTCAGGCAAACCGCATTTTTTCACCGCGCGAGTCAGCGCCTGGCCGACCAGTTCACTGGTGCCGGGATGTGCGCTGTGTGCCTTGACGATCACCGGGCAGCCGGCGGCGAGTGCCGAAGCGGTGTCACCGCCTGCCACCGAGAACGCCAGCGGAAAGTTGCTGGCGCCGAACACCGCCACTGGCCCCAGCGCGATCTGCCGCTGGCGCAGATCAGAACGTGGCAGTGGCTGGCGCTGGGGTTGTGATTGGTCGACCCGCACGTCCAGCCATTCGCCGGCACGCACGGTGCGGGCGAAGGTGCGCAGTTGCCCGCAGGTGCGTCCGCGTTCGCCCTGGATACGGGCGCGTGGCAGGCCGCTTTCGGCCACGGCACGGTCGATCAGCGCATCGCCAAGGGCTTCGATCTCATTGGCGATGGTTTCGAGAAATTCGGCGCGAGCCTCCAGGGACGTCTCGCGATAACGATCAAAGGCTTGCCACGCCAGTGCGCAGGCCTGTTCGACATGCTCGCTGCTGCCTCCGGCATAGGCCGGTTCCAGCACCGCGTCAGTGGCGGGATTGATCGCGCGGATCGCTTCACGGCTGCCGGCGATGGCTTGGCCGCCGATCAACATGTGGCCTGTCAGAGTCATGGCGCTTCCTTGATAAAAAAGGTGAAGCCCCGGCATCACACCGGGGCAGGGGTTGCGGTCAGGCGAGGTTCTGTTCGGCGGACCAGTTTTTGTACCACTGGCGGAACAGCGCGTACTGGGTCTCGGCGTAACGACGCTGGGCATCGCTGAGGGCGTCGGTTTCGTTGAAGTGCAGGGCGTACTCATGGTCGCCGTTGAGCACCATCAGGTGTTTGTAATACAGCACCAGATCGCAGCCTTCATCGAACGACGACAGCACCGCCAGCGCCGCTTCCAGTTCGCGCGCCAGGCGTCGGGCCTTGGCGTCACCCTTGGCCGCTTGTTTGCTCAGCGCCACCAGTTGCAGCACTTCGCGCGGCAGGGCGTTGCCGATGCCGGTGATCGCGCCGGTGGCATTGCAGTTGACGAAGCCGTGCACCACTTGCGTATCGACACCGACCATCAGGGTCACGGCATCGTCCTGCGAGGTGATGTTTTCGGCGGCGTAGCGCAAGTCGGCGCCACCGCCGAACTCCTTGAAGCCGATCAGGTTCGGGTGTTCGCGGCGCAGTTCGAAGAACAGGTCGGCGCGGGTGGCGAAGCCGTAGTAGGGGCTGTTGTAGATCACCGCCGGCAAGTTCGGCGCGGCGTTGAGGATTGCGGCGAAGTGGGCTTTTTGCGCGGTGGCCGAGGCACCACGGGACAAGACGCGGGGAATTACCATCAAGCCATGGGCGCCGACTTTCGCGGCATGCGCGGCGTGGGATACCGCTTCACGGCTGTTGACCGCGCCAGTGCCGACGATGGTCGGCACCCCGGCGGCCACCAGACGCGCCACGCCTTCCTGACGCTCAGCCTCGGTCAGCAACGGCCAGTCGCCCATCGAACCGCAGTAAACCACCGCGCTCATGCCGATATCGATCAGCTCGCGACCCTTGGCCACCAGTGCGTCGAAATCAGGTTTGCGCGCGGCGGTGCACGGGGTCATCAGCGCGGGAATGCAGCCAGTGAAGATGTTATCGCTCATTGTTGTAGCTCCTCGGGACATTCATTCAGATCGGTAGAAAGCGGGGCACTCAGATGCCCCAGGCGAAAGGATCCTGCTCGTCGATCAGCAGGGTGGCGTCGGCGGTCATGTAGGCGCGGCCGGTGATGAACGGGCGCACGCGTTCGCCATGCCATTCGAAGCGCCCTTCGAACTGGCTGCCGGTGATGCTCGCTTGCGTCCAGACCTGGCCTTCGGCGAGTTTGCCGTCGGCGGCCAGGCAGGCGAGTTTGGCGCTGGTGCCGGTGCCGCAGGGCGAGCGGTCGTAGGCCTTGCCCGGGCACATGACGAAGTTGCGGCTGTCGGCGTGGGCGTCGTCGGCAAACAGTTCGACGTGGTCGATCAGCGCGCCGTCCTCACCGTGAATGCCTTGGGCTTCGAGGGCCTTGAGCATCGCCCAGGTGTAATCGGTGAGGGCTTCGACGTTGCTCATCTGCAGGTCCTGGCCGTGTTCGGAAACCAGGAAAAACCAGTTGCCGCCCCAGGCGACGTCACCGAAAACGTGACCGTAACCGGGCACATCGACCGGCACCTGTTTGCGGTAGCGCCAGGCCGGGACGTTGCCCAGGGTCACCGCGCCGTCCTCGTGCAGGGTGGCGCTGACCGGGCCGACCGGGGTGTCGATCTTGTGCACGCCCGGTTCGATCTGCCCCAGGTAATGCAGCGAGTTGACCAGGCCGATGGTGCCGTGGCCGCACATGCCGAGGTAGCCGGCGTTGTTGAAGAAAATCACCCCGCAGGTGGCATCCGGCGAGACCGGCGCGCAGTACAGCGCACCGACCAGCACGTCGTTGCCACGGGGCTCCAGCAGGCAGGCGCGGCGCCATTGATCGTGGCCCTCGCGCAGGGCATCGCGCTTCTCGGCCATGCTGTTGCCGGGCAGCTCGGGGAAGCCTTTCATCACCAGACGCGTGGGTTCGCCGCCGGTATGGGAGTCGATGATGTGCAGTCGTTTCATGGGTTCGTCCCTTGAGTGAAGGTCAGGCGTGAGCCGGGCGCTGGCCCGCTGCCGAATGGGTGGAGGACTCAGCGGCTTCGCTTTCGTCATCTTCGGTTTCCAGACGAATCAGGTGTGCCGGTACGCCGGTGGCCGCGCCCCAGTAGTAGATGCCCAGTGCGCAGACCGCGACGATCACCGTGTCGAACGGATGGCTGAGCACGCCGATACCGCCGAAACTGCCGAGCTTGGAGAGGACGATGGTCAACGCGTAGAAGCCGATCAGCCACGCCGACGAGCGCACTTGCTGGCCGAGGTTGAGGTGCGCGGTCGGCACCATGCGCCCGCACAACAGGTAGATGACAAACATCAGGATTTGCAGGCCGAGCAACCACGACACGGTTTTCCAGCCCGACCAGTAGACGATCAGCGCGGCGATGATGAACGACAGCGGCCCAAGCACGCTCATGCCCTTGACCCGGAACGGACGCGGCATGTCCGGCGCATTGCGACGCAGTGCGGCCACCGTCACCGGGGCCACGGCGTAGCTCAATACCAGCGCGGCGGAGACCACGTTGATCAGCGCTTCCCACGACGGGAACGGCAGGGTCCAGAACACCGACAAGCCAAAGGTCAACCACAGCGCCGGACGCGGGATGCCGGACTTCTCATCGATGCGGGTGAAGATCTTGAAGAAGGTCCCGGTCTGCGCCCAGCCGTAGATCACCCGTGGCGTGGCGTTCATGTAGATGTTGCCGCAGCCGCTGGGCGAGATCACCGCATCGGCCACCACCAGATACGCCAGCCAGCCGACACCCAGCGCCAGGGCGATGTCGCGGTACGGCAGGGCCAGTTCCTTGGCGACGCCGGCCCAGCCATTGGCGAGCATTTCCGTCGGGATGCCACCGAGGAAAGCCGTCTGCAGCAGCACGTAGATCGCGGTGGACAGCAGCACCGACAGGATCAGCGCAATCGGGATCGTGCGTTGCGGATTCTTCACTTCACTGGCCACGGAAATGATCGGCGTCAGGCCCAGATACGCGAAGATCACCCCGCCGGCCGACACGGCCATTTCGATGCCGGACAGACCGAACGGCGCAAAGCCGTGCACTTGGAAGTTGGCCGGTTTGAAGAAGGTGAATAGCACGCCAATCACCAGCAGCGGCACGATGAACTTGAACACGCTGACCAGATTGTTGGCCATCGCGAAGGTCTTCACGCTGCGGTAATTGAGCAGGAAAAACAGGCACAACAGCCCGAACTGTACGAACCAGCCCAGCACGGTCGGGTCGCTGGAGCCGACCTTGGTCAACTCGGGAAACCACGCCGCCGCATATTGCCGCGAGGCGACCACTTCGATTGCCACCAGGCTGGAAAACGCGATCAGCGTAATGAAGCCCATCAAGTAGCCGAGCAGTGGCCCGTGGGAGTAAACCGGGTAACGCACCACACCGCCGGCACGGGGCAACGCTGCGCCCAATTCGCAGTAGACGATGCCCAGCAGCAACACGGCGAAACCACCGAGCAGCCAGGAAAAGATCCCCGCCGGACCGGCGATGGCCGACACGTGACTGGCGGCGAACAACCAGCCCGAACCGAAGATCGCCCCCAGCCCGATGAACGTGAGGTCTGTCAGTGAAAGTTGTTTCTTGAACTTGCCTTGGCCTGTCATAGCGTCGCCTTCTTGTTGGTTGTTGGAGGGGCGTGCAGTGGCGCTACAGTGAACTGATCAGGCGATGGGCGATTGATGTTTTTTGCCGGTGACGATGACGAAATCAGCACAGTGGTCAACGGCAAAGGCCCGGCTCGACAGGCTGTCGGCCATGGGGCAATCTGCGTGCAAGTGATAAAGCCGAGTGGGGAGTGAGAGGCATGCCGCAGAACGCGTTTGCGATCCTGAGCCAGCACAACGAAGCGAGCCGACCGCAATGCCTCGACGATCTGCTCGCCGGCGTGGCGCTGCTGTTGCCGATGCTCGACGTGATTCCCAACGCGGCGATCTTCATCAAGGATCTGCAGGCGCGCTACGTCATGGCCAACCAGACGCTGGTGCAGCGCTGCGGTTTGAAAGACCTGCGACCGTTACTGGGCAAGACCAGCGCCGAGGTGTTTCCGGCGCAATTGGGCCCGGGCTACACCGAGCAGGATCGGCGCGTGCTGGAAGAAGGGTTTGTGCTGGAAGATCAGCTGGAGCTGCATCTGTACGGTAGCCGCGAACCGGGCTGGTGCCTGACCCACAAGCGTCCGCTGTACGACCGCGACAACCGGATCATCGGCCTGGCGGGAATTTCCGTCGACCTGCAAACCGCCAGCGAAACCCATCCGGCGTATCAGCGACTGGCGGCGGTGGACGAGTACATTCGGGCGAATTTCGCCAGCCGCGTCAGCCTCGGCGAACTGACGCGCATCGCCGGGATTTCCGTGGCGCAACTGGAGCGTTACTGCAAGCGAGTGTTCCACCTGACGCCGCGGCAGATGATCCAGAAAGTCCGTCTTGAGCATGCGCATCGGCTGTTGCACGGCGAGTTGCCGATCACCGAAGTGGCGCTGCAGTGCGGTTATACCGACCACAGCGCATTCACCCGTCAGTTCAAGGCTTCGACCGGATTTACCCCGCGCCAGTATCGCTTGGCGACAGCGCCCTGAGGCTTGCCCGTCAGGCCTTGACCCAGCGCTGCCGGCTCCAGGCACTCAGCGAATCCACGCCCAGCACCAGAATCAGCATCGCCAGAATCACCGTGCTCGCCTGCGCTTCCTGAAACAGGCTGAGGCTGACATACAGCATCTGCCCCAAACCCCCGGCACCGACGAAGCCCAGCACGCTGGCCATGCGGATGTTGTTTTCCCAGCGATACAGGCAATACGCGAGCAATTGTGGGGCAAGGTTGGGCAGGGTGCCGTAGCAGAACGCGAGCACCGGGTTGCCGCCCTGCAAGCGGATCGCTTCGGCCGGTTCCGGCGGGGTGTTTTCCAGTGCTTCGGCGAACAACCGGCCGAGCACGCCGGTGGTGTGCAGGGCCAGCGCCAGGGTGCCGGCATTCGGGCCGAGGCCGGCGGCGAGCACCATCAGTGCCGCCCACACCAGTTCCGGAATCGCTCGCAGGCCGTTGAGCAGCAGGCGCGAAGCGCTTTTCAGCGGCCAGCCGAAGCGTCCGGCGGCGGGCAGCGCGAGGAGGATGCCGAACACCGCTGCGAGCAGGGTGCCGAGGGCCGACATGGCGAGGGTTTCCAGCGCGCCCTTGAGGATCGCCTGCAAATGTGTGGCGCTCAAATCCGGGCTGAGAAAGCGCTGCGCATAGGCACCCATCTGCTTGAGGCTGGTGGCGCTGCCGAGTTCACCGAGGTCGAGTTCGAGGTAGCCGAACGAGGCGATGACCGCGACGCCAATGCCGACAATCAGCAACAGATTGATCAGGCGATTCATGTCAGCCTCCAGCGCAGCAGGCGGCTGAGTTGGTCGGCACCGAGCACCAGAATCAGGAACGTCAGCAACATGCTCGCCACTTCACCGCCGGCGAACATGCGCAACGACAGGTCGATCTGCTGGCCGAGGCCACCGGCGCCGACAAACCCCATCACCACTGACGCACGAATCGCGCACTCCCAGCGATACACCGTGTACGACAGCAGCTCCGCCGCGACATTCGGCAGAATCCCGTAGGCGAACGCCGCGAGCCGTCCGCTGCCGGCCTGCATCAAGGCGTGTGCCGGACGCTGGTCGGTGGACTCGAAAATCTCCGCGTAGACCTTGCCGAGCATGCCGCTGTAGGTGATGGCGATCGCCAGTACACCGGCCGCCGGGCCGAGGCCCACGGCGCGCACGAACAGCAGCGCCCAGACGATCTCCGGCACGCTGCGCAGGAAGATCAGCAGCCCGCGCACCGGCCAGCGCAGCAAGCGCCCGATTCGACTCGGAATGCCGCCGCGCGACGCGGCCGACAGCGACAGCGCGCGACTGGCAACCAGGCTGGCCGGCACCGCCAGCAGCAACGCCAACGCCATGCCGGCGGTTGCGATGGCCAGGGTTTGCAGGGTGGCCTTGAGCAGTAATTGAAGAAAATCGTGGTCATGCGCAGGTGGCCAGAAGCCTGCGATGAAGCGACCCATTTCGGTCTGGCTGTCGCTGTGCAGCAGCACGCCAAGGTCCAGTTCGCTGAGCTGGATCCCCGGCCACAGCAGGGCGATCGCCAGCAGGGTCAGCAACAATCGCGGCGCGGCGGCCGGGTCGCGTGAATCGGCCCTCAGCATCGCGGGATCTGCACAATCAGCGGCGCACTGGGCGTCGTCGGGCTTTGCAATTGCTCGTTGGCGTACAGCGTATCGAGCATCTCGCGGCTGACCTGTTCGGCCGGGCTGTCAAACAGGATCTGGCCGTCGCGCAAACCGATGATGCGCGGAAAGTGCGCCAGCGCCAGTTCCACCGCATGCAGGCTCGCCACCAGCGTGACGTTATGTGCCCGGGCGTGCTGCGAGAGGATCGACAGGGTGTGCCCGGCGAGCACCGGGTCCATCGCCGACACCGGTTCGTCCGCCAGCAGAATCTCCGGTGCCTGATACAGCACTCGGGCAATGCCCACGCGCTGCAATTGGCCGCCGGACAATTGCTGGCAGTAAGCGAAGAGTTTGTCGCCCAGATCCAGCCGGGCGAGGGCCGCACGGGCACCGGGAATATCCGTGGGATGCAGCAGATTCAGCAGGCTCTTGCCTAAACTCCACTGGCCGAGTTTGCCGGCCAGCACCGCCGTCACCACGCGCTGGCGCGGCGGCAGCGGTGGGGCTTGATGCACCAGGCCAATACGTGCGCGCAGGCGTTGCCGTTGACCGGCGGAGAGGTGCCAAGGGCGTTCGCCCAGCACCTCGATTTCACCGCTGCTGGGGCGCAATGCGGTGGCCAGCAAGTTCAACAGACTGGATTTGCCGGCCCCGGAAGGGCCGATGATCGCCACCTGTTCGCCCGCGCCAATCTGCAGGTCGATGCCACGCAGCGCATCGACCCCGTTGGCGTGGTGCAGACGGGCTTGTGTGAGGCTCAGGGTCATTTCAACAGTTCGGCAGCGCGAGCAGCTTCCTCGATACCCTTGTAGTTTTCGGGCTTGGTGTCGATGAAGCGGCTGGCCGCCTGCAGATCAAGAATCTTCTTCTGCTCGGGGTTGGCCGGGTCGAGGTCGAGGAAGGCTTTTTTGATCTTTGCCGCCAGCGCCGGGTCGAGGGTGCCGCGCACGGTCCAGTTGTAATCGAAGTAGGCCGGGGTGGTGGCGAAAACCTTGACCTTGCTGGTGTCGACCTTGCCGGCGTCCACCAGTTTCTGCCAGACGCTTGCATTCAGCACACCGGCATCGACCTTGCCGGCTTGGACCCAGGCGACAGTGGCGTCATGCGCGCCGGAATAGGCGACGCGACTGAAATAGGCTTCCGGCTTGATGTTGTCGTTCTTCAGCATGAAGTAACGCGGCATCAGGCTGCCGGAGGTGGACGACACCGAACCGAAGGCAAAGGTCTTGCCCTTGAGGTCGGCCAGGCTCTTCACGTTCGGGTCGGCGGTGATGAATTTGCTGGTGAACTGCGCGTCCTGCTCGCGCTGCACCAGCGGGATCACCGGGGTGGTGGCGTCGGTCTTCAGGCGTGCCTGAACAAAGGTGAAACCGCCCAGCCAGGCCATGTCGAGGCGGTCGGTCGCCAGCGCTTCGACCACCGCCGGATAGTCGGCCACGGGAACGAACTGCACTTTCATGCCCAACTGCTGCTCCAGATACGCGCCCAGCGGCTCGAACTTGCGCAGCAATTCGGTCGGGGCTTCGTCGGGGATCGCGCTGACCCGCAACACATCGGCGGCATGTGCCACCAGAGCAGAAAAAGACAGGGCCAGACCAGCAGTCAGTGCCAGGGTTCGTTTGAGCATGGAAATCTCCGTTTCATGAGCGTCGCATTCTAAGCGCCACCGGGCGCGGTGTCGCGCGCGGGCGCTCAATCAGGTTAGACGAAACGGCGAGGTTATACGCAGCCGCGCTGTCAATGACCAGCGCGGGTGCTCGGTGATGTTTTGCTCCACGTTTCTTGCCAGTGGATTGATCCGAGATGAATCGGCCTATTCAGGATCGCTCGTTGCCGTTTTGACCGTCGCTGATGCGCTGTCGCGTATCTTGGTCGATCAGCTCACGCAGGGTGGCGAAGACCGGGTCGGCGCTGGTGTACTTCTTGCCATAGCCCAGATTGAAACCGTAATCGAAATCCGCCGGGTTCAGCCCCTGGTTGTGTTGCAGCAGCGTCTCCAGTTTATCCAGTGCCTTGACCGCTTTGGCTTCGGCGGACTGCGCATTTTCGTAGTCGTCCCACAGCGCCAGAATTTCGCTGCGCAGCGCCTCATCAAGCGCACGGGTCAGCAGCAGAAGGTCGTTGCGTTCCTGTTCACCCTTGTCGGGGAACGCGGCCTGATTGACCGCTGGAATGTCACCATTGATGGCTTCGCCCAAATCGTGAATCACGCACATCTTCAGGACTTTGAGCAGGTCGAGGCCGGCCAGTTGATCGGCGAAGACAATCGCCATCAGGCATAGGCGCCAGCTGTGTTCGGCGGTGCTTTCAGTGCGGCCGCTGGAGGTGTGCGCGCTGCGCAGCACGTCCTTGAGTTTTTCTGCTTCGCGCAGGAATTCGAGGCGGCCCTTGATCATTTCGAGGTTCATTTGTCTGCCTGGCTTATTACGCCGAAAAGCTCAGCCTAGAACCGCAAGGACTCGGCGTCCACGCATAAAATATGCGTTCAGAGAGTTTCCACCAGCCGCGCGGCGCTGCCGTCGGAGAGCGCAATGCGCGTCCAGCGGCACCGGCCGGCGCGGATCGGCACGAGGTCGGAGGCATTGCTGCCGGTGCTGAATTCCACGGCCGGCGGCGCCTGGATCTCGTGCCAGCCGATGGATGCCAGGGCCGACTCTCTGAGCACAATTTCCGGCGTTGCGAAGCGCCACAGCGACTGCCCCAGCAACGTACTCAAGGGGCGGGTGAACTCGGCAGCACGCGCGGGAGAGCAGGCCAGCAGACGATGGGTGAGGTCGCAGATCAGGTGCATCGGCCGCTGACTTTCCCCGACCAGACGCGCCAATACCTGATCGGCGGCGCTGTCCAGGCGCGCAGCCAGCAAGCGCTCCAGCTGTTGCTGCGCGGCAGGTTCCATCGCCTGCACACCACTTTCCCAGCGGGAAATGGTCGACTGGGTGACGTTGAACAACTGCGCCGCGTGAGTCTGTTTGACGCGATGCAGCAGGCGCCAGCGTCGCAGGGCGATACCGGGCAGGGCGGGCTTCAATAACAGGTCTGACATGGCGGTTGTCGAGAAAAGGCTGGCGGGCCGGACAGTCTGAAGACTGCCGGCCCTCGGCGCAAATCCGCCGGACGATCAGGCCGTTTCGCGCAGCTTGGCAATCACCTTGATCTCGAACTGAAACCCGGCCAGCCAGGTCACGCCCACCGCAGTAATCGTCGGATACGGTGCGCTGCCCCAGAACTCCGGCACCACTTCCCAGATGGTTTCGAAGGTCGATTGCGGATCGATCATGAACACCGTGACGTCCACCGCGTCGGCGAAGCTGCAACCGGCGGCATCGAGGATCGCATTGAGGTTGTTGAAGGCCAGGCGCACCTGGTCCTGCAGCTCTGGTTCGGGCGAACCATCTTCACGGCTGCCGACTTGCCCGGAGACGAACAGAAAGCCGTTGGAACGAATCGCCGGCGAATAACGATGGCGCTCGTAAAGCGCATGGCGGGCTGGTGGGAAAACGACGTCGCGCTGGGTCATGGGTGTCTCCATCATTGTTTGGTGGTTGTTGATGGAGTGACTGTAGGGACTTGCGCAGTGGCGATAAACGCGCAAGCTTGGCGTTCACTGTTTGCAGATTCCAAACAATCCGAGGGCGCAAAGTGGACCGTTTCGATGCAATGCAGGCGTTCGCCCGGGTGGTCGAGGCGGGCAGTTTCACCAAGGCGGCCGAGACCTTGCACATGAGCAAGACCACCGTCACTCAGCTCGTCCAGCAGCTGGAAGCCCGGCTGCGGGTCAAGTTGCTCAATCGCACCACACGCAAGGTCAACGTCACTGCCGATGGCGCGATCTATTACGAGCGAGTCATCAAGCTGTTGGCCGATATGGACGACGCCGAAACCGGTCTGTCCGGCGCCTCGGCATTGCCCAGAGGACGTTTGCGCGTAGATGTGCCGAGCCCGTTGGCGAGGCTGATTCTGGTGCCGGCATTGCCTGAGTTCCATGCGCGTTATCCGGATATTCAGATCGACATGGGCGTCAGCGACCGCATCGTCGACATCATCGATGAGAACGTTGACTGCGTGGTGCGCGGCGGCGAATTGCTCGATCAGTCGCTGATGGCGCGGCGGGTGGCCGATCTTCAGCTCGGGGTCTTCGCCGCGCCGAGTTATCTGGCCCGCGCCGGCACGCCGCAGCATCCACGCGAGCTGGAAGACTCGCATCATCGGGTGGTCGGTTTTCTCTGGGCGCGCACCGGCAAACCGGTGCCTTACGCCTTGCACAATGGCAGCGAACACCTGCAGATCAAGGGCCGCCACGTGCTCGCCGTCGATGACGGCAACGCCTACCTTGCGGCAGGTCTGGCCGGCATGGGCGTGCTGTGGTTGCCCAGGTACATGTCGCACGCGCATCAGGCTCGGGGCGAGTTGGTGCCGCTGTTCGAAGACTGGCAACTTGAGCCGATGCCGCTCTATGTGGCGTACCCGCCGAACCGGCATATCAGCCAAAAGCTAAGGGTATTTATCAATTGGATCGTGGAATTGATGGCGCTCCATGGCAATGGCCCGGAACTTGCTGAGCCGCGCTCCGGGACTGTCAAATAACTAACGAATAATGCCAACCATGACAGTCGCCAGCTGTGGATGCACCGCTATTCACTCAAGGAGCGTCACCCGTCATGAACATGTACATCGATATTGTCGGTGCGTGCAATTTAAGCTGCCCTTCGTGCCCGATGGGCAACTCGGAAAACGTCAACTTCAAGAAAGCCATGCAAGTCGACATGTTCCGCAAGATCGTCGAGAAGGCCCGCAACGAAGGGGTCGAGACGATCTTTCTGTACAACTGGACCGAGCCGTTGATCCACCCGCGAATCGGTGAGTTTGTCGAGATCATCAATGCCGCCGGTTTGCAGAGCGGTATCAGTTCCAACTTGAACCTGGCCAAGAACATGGAAACCGCCATGCTGGCCAACCCGTGGTTCTTCCGTATTTCGTTGTCCGGGTTTTACCAGGAGACTTACCAGCAGGGGCACGTGGGCGGCGACATTGCAGTGGTCAAGGCCAACATGATCAAACTGCATGAACTCAAGCAGCAACATGGCTTGAGTACGCGCATCGAGGTTTACTACCACCGTTATCTGGACAACATGGAAGAAGAAGGGCTGATGCGCGAATTCAGCCAGAGTCTGGGTTTCGAGTTCTCCACTGGGTATTCAGTGATGATGCCGCTGGAGAAAACGCTGGCGCTGATCGAGCGCGACCCTTCGGTGACAGATACCGATCATGAAACCCTGAAAAGGCTGGCGCTGCCGCCCTTCGACGATCTGGTCAATCTGGTCCGTCAGTATCCCAAGCAAGCGTGCTCGCTCAAGGATGACTGGCTGGTGCTTGACTGCAACGGCAATACCGTTTTGTGCTGTTCCGTTTTCAATCAGACCGAATACCAGGTCGGCAAGTATCTGGATATGCCTCTGGCGCAATTGACCGGCCTGAAGTCCACCCAGAAAAATTGCGTCGACATGTGCAATCGCTGCGCAAAAAACGGCTTGCACATCTACTCGACGCAATCCAATCGGGGGCCGCTGGAAAGTCACGCCGTCAACCGCATTATCGACTTCCAGCGGCGCACGATCATGGGGCTGCCGGTCGAAAGCGAAAAGCTTGGGCGAACCGGTGAAGTCAGTGCGGAGAACTTCGATGAAGCGCAATACCTGCATATGAACCAGGACGTCAAAAACGCGATTTCCACGGGCGCGTTCACCAGCGGTTATCAGCATTACGTGCTGTTCGGTCGTCTGGAAGGCCGGCTCGGTGCGGGTTATCTAACGGTCGTCTGACCGTGCGGATCAGGTCCCGCCAATTCAGTTGCCACAAGCGTGATTGACTCTTTGGCCCATCGAGCCAACTATCGGCGCATAACAACATGACCGATGGGCCAGACCTTGATCGAACGACGTCAATTCAGCGGAGGCATGAAGGGTAAAAACCTCCGCTATCTGAATGAGCAATCCGCCGAGACCCGCATCACCCGCACCGGTTTTCTGCTGCTGGAACACTTTTCGCTGCCGGCCTTCACCCAGGCGCTGGACACCATCATCACCGCCAACCTGTTGCGCGCCGAACTGTTCAGCTCGCGCACGTTCGGTTTGGGCGAGGGTGAAGTGATCAGCGATCTGGGGCTGGTGATTCGCCCGGATGCGCGGATTGATATGGCCAGCCTTGCGGATCTGGACTTGTTGGTGGTGTGCGGCGGCTACCGCACCGAGCTGAAGGCGGGTGAGGAGTTGATCAGCCTGCTGCGCTCGGCGGCGGAGCGCGGGGTCAGTCTGGCCGGTTTGTGGAACGGTGCGTGGTTTCTCGGCCGCGCCGGACTGCTCGATGGCTATCGTTGCGCGATCCACCCGGAGCATCGCCCCGCGCTGACCGAAATTGCCAAAGCCACGCAGGTCAGCAGCGAACCTTATGTGATCGATCGCGACCGGCTCACGGCGTCGAGTCCTTCCGGGGCTTTCCATATGGCGCTGGACTGGATCAAGAGCCTGCACGGAAAGGCGCTGGTCGAAGGCATCGAGGACATTCTGGCGTTCGAGGAGTCGCGGTACCGGCGGATCAAACCGGATGAAAACCTTTGCGTCAGCGCACCGTTGCGTGAGGTGGTCAAACTGATGGACGCCAACCTCGAGGAACCGCTGGAGCTGGAGCAACTGGCGGTGTACGCCGGTCGCTCGCGGCGGCAGTTGGAGCGCTTGTTCAAGGAGCAACTGGGCACCACACCGCAGCGTTACTACCTGGAACTGCGCATCACCGAAGCCCGGCGCCTGTTGCAGCACACCGAGCTGTCGCAGATGGAAGTGCTGGTGGCCTGTGGTTTCGTTTCGCCGAGCCATTTCAGCAAATGCTACAGCGCGTTTTTCGGCTATCGACCGTCCAGGGAAAAACGCCTGGTCAAATAAACCGAGGCGTTTTCGGCCATTGGCCTCAGAGATGATCGGCGTCGATCACCGCCTGAGCAAACGCCTGCGGATCTTCCTGCGGCAGGTTGTGGCCGATGCCGCCGTTGATCAGGCGGAACTGATACTTGCCGGTGAAACGTTTGGCGTAATCCTCGGGCGCCGGGTGCGGCGCGCCGTTGGCATCGCCCTCGAGGGTGATGGTCGGCACGCTGATCGACGGGGCGCTGGCGAGTTTCTGTTCCAACGCCGCGTATTGCGGTTCGCCCTGCACCAGGCCCAGACGCCAGCGGTAGTTGAACACCGTGATCGCGACGTGATCGGGGTTCTCCAGCGCTTTGGCGCTGCGGTCGAACGTGGCGTCATCGAACGCCCACTTCGGCGAGGCGAGCTGCCAGATCAGCTTGGCGAAGTCGTGGGTGTTTTTCCGGTAACCGTCACGGCCACGTTCGGTGGCGAAGTAGAACTGATACCACCACTGCAATTCGGCCTTGGGCGGCAACGGATTTTGCCCGGCAGCCTGATTGCCGATCAGGTAGCCGCTGACCGACACCAATGCCTTGACCCGTTCCGGCCACAGCGCCGAGACGATGTCTGCCGAGCGTGCGCCCCAGTCGTAGCCACCGAGCACTGCTTGCTTGATGTTCAGGGCATCCATGAAGTCGATTACGTCGCTGGCCAGCGCCGCAGGCTGACCGTTGCGCAATGTCTGGTCCGAGAGGAAATGCGTGTCGCCATACCCCCGCGCATATGGCATCAGCACCCGATACCCCTTGGCGGCAAGCAATGGCGCGACCTCGTCATAGCTATGAATGTCGTACGGCCAGCCGTGCAGCAGAATCACCACCGGCCCCTGCGCCGGACCGGTTTCGGCGTATGCCACATCCAGCAGTCCGGCCTTCACATGCTTGAGCGGGCCGAACGGCGAGGGCGCGGAATAGCTGACGCTGTGCTCGTCGGTTGCCGGTTGCGCGGCGGCGGCCGTTGGCATTTGAGTCGCTGCCATTGCGCCGAACAGCGCCACGGCGAGGATGTTCATACGGTTGAATGTTGCGTTTTTCATGCTGAAGTCTCCTTGGCAAGCCTGTTGGGGGCAGGTGCGGGCCGAGCCCGGCAAACCTTGCAGGCATTTGAACGCCGGGACGTATCTGGCCCATGTCGAAAAAGCGCGGTGATTCAAGTTCATGTATCGCCGGGGTGTCTGTACACACTGTGATACACAGCCGGTGTGCTTTGTATGGCCGTGTATCCAGCATTGCGCGCGATACACGGCGAGACCAAACCTGGGTTTTTCGACACATCGCCGCTACACCCGGCAGTCACAGTGCAGGCCTTCACACCATGACTGTCGAGAGGGTAATTGCATGCAACGCACACTGATTCTGGCCACTGTGGCCGCACTGGTTTCATTCACCGGCCTGGCGCAGGCGGCAGACACTCAAGCCATGAGCTGGCAGCAGGGCCTGAGCCGTACCGACCTGATTCGTCAGGATCTGGGCGATGCGGATCGCGAGGTGATACAGGCGCGGATCGATTTCGAACCGGGTGTCACCGCGCCGCGGCATGCGCATCCCGGTGTCGAGGTGGCGCATGTGCTCAGCGGCACGCTGGAGTATCAGTTGGAGGGGCGGCCGGCAGTCACGCTAAAGGCCGGGGACTCGCTGTTCATCCCGGCTGGCGTGGCCCATGTGGCGAAGAACGTCGGCCAGGACAAAGGCGTGGAACTGGCGACCTATGTGGTGAAAAAGGGCCAGCCACTGCTGGAGCTGAAGCCGTGATAGGGCTTATCTGGCGCGCAACAACTTGCGGTAATCCGCCGGTGAAATCCCGCGTGCCTGACGGAAGGAATGGCTGAAAGAACTGGCCTGCGAGTAACCCAGCATCAGGGCGATGTTCATGATGCTGGTCTCGGTGCGGCGCAGGTAATGGTCGGCCAGTTCCATGCGCATGGTTTCCAGCACCTGATTGAAGTTTTCCCCTTCGGCGGCCAGTTTGCGCTGCAAGGTGCGCGGCGAAATCGCCAACTGCCGGGCCAGACTTTTCAGGCTGAAATCACCGGTCGGCAACTGTTCGGTGAGCAGCGCGCGCAAGCGGTCGGTCACGGAAAATGCCGGGTACGTCAGACATAACTGCCAGTCGGCCTCCAGCAACATGCTGCGATGCATGCGCGGGTCGGCGCCCTGGATTCGTGCCGAGAGTGTCGATTCGGCGAACACCAGCGCGTTGCAACCGGCCTCGAACTGCACCGGACAGCCAAAAAAGTCTTCGTACAGCGCCGGCTCACCCAGCGCCGGATGCATCATCCGGACTTCGAGCATCGGCTGATGACTCGCGATCAACCAGCGGCCGAACGCTGCCCAGCCGACCATCAGCGCTTCCTGATGCAGGGCGCAGTAAGGCTCAAGTTCACTGATGCGCTGATCTTCGAGGGTCACGCGGCCGTCGCCGATGACGATCCGGGTCTGGCTGGAAGGGCTGTCGTAAACGATCTTGCCGAAACGCAGAATCATGTTCAGCGATTCGCCCAGTGTCGCGCTGGTCATCAGCACATAACCCAGCACGCCATAGGTGCCCGGGCGCACGGCGGCGCCGACCAGCAGGCCGAAATGCGGCAGGTTGCTGCTGAGCGCCGCCAGCTCCAGCAAGGTACGCAGCTGGCGCATGGGGATGCGCACAATCGAGTCGGACAACTGCTCGCGTGAAAGTCCGGTTTGCCGCAACAGCCAGTCGCCATCGCAACCGTGTTGCTCGGCGACGTCAAGGACGTGGTTAACGAAGGCAGCGCTGGAGGTGGCGGGTCGCATGGGGGGAGGGGAAGTCCGGTAATCCGGTGATCTTGCTTTTCCGAAAGGTGAAGAAAGCGACGTCGCCAAGGCGCGCGGCGTCAATAGACCCTACATGCGCCCGATCACCGGAATACCGGTGCCGGTGACCGCTGAAGCCTGTTCCGAAATCAGAAACAGGATGACCGCCGCCAGTTGCGCAGGTGTCACCCAGCGCTGGTGCTCGGCGTCGGGCATGGCTTCACGGTTTTGCGGGGTGTCGAGCACGCTCGGTAACACGGCATTGACCGTGATGCTCATGTCCTTGAGTTCTTCGGCGAGGCTTTCGGTCAGGCGCAAAACGCTGGATTTCGACGCGGCGTAAGCACCCATGCCCAACCCGCCCTTCGCCGCCATGCTTGATCCGATATTGACGATGCGTCCCGCTGAGGATTGCAGCAGCAATGGCAGCAAGGCTTTGCTGGCGTTCAATGCGGTTCGAAGGTTCAGCGAGTAGAGCCGATCCCAGGCCTCTATCGCACTGCCCAGCAACGGCTCCCACGCATAGCCGCCGGCGCCGTTGACCAGGGCGTCGAGGCGACCGAAATAGCGATTGATCTGGTGGGCGACGGCCTGGCAATCGGCAAGGGAGGTCAGATCGATGCCGGACAGGACCAGTCGATTGTGGGAACTGGGCATCGCCATTGTCGCCTGATCGATCAGCACCAGATCCGCGCCCTGGGCTGCGGCCATGTCCGCCAGGGTCTCGCCGAGATTCCCCAGGGCGCCGGTAATCGCCACAACGCGCCGTGAGAGTGACTGAGTCATCAAGAGTCCTTTCCTTTTTAAGGGCGCATACTCTAATGACATCGGTGGCCCGTGGCATGCTTTTGGATGTCAACTTGTTGCGCAAAAGTGCCAAAATTTTATGCTTGGCAAAACAACGGGAAAGGGTCGTTAAACAGGCGTCAGAAAGTTGGCTTGAGGCTGGCGGCGCCAAGCGGATTCTGAAAGCCTGGCGATGGTTTGGTCTGGCATTCTTGTCGCTGTTTCGCCAAGCGCAAATCCTGTCCTGAAGTCGTTAGCACGCTTTTTTCCGGACGACGCAGTACATATCAGAAGTATGTTGTTTGCGTCACATAATCTGTTGCTGCAGCAAGTCAGTGCTGCTTGTATCCTTGCGCGCGACAAGGACACGCGGCTGCAGTCATCGAGTCGGTCGACCCGCCGCAGGAACGGAAACCGGACTTTCCCAAAGGTAGTAATGTGAAGCGTGATACCCGCCTGGTTGTGCTTTTGTTGTTGGTGATCGGTTGTTCCCTCGGGTCACTGACGGTATGGAAAGTGTTGGCCTCTCGAGAGCGAGCACTGGAGGAAGTCAACGTTCATGGCTTGAACCTGACCCAGACGCTGGCGACTTATTCCGAAGGGATCGTCCGCCAGAGTTCGTTGCTGCTGCTCGGGATCGTCGAACGTCTGGAAACCGAAGGCAGTGGCCCCGCGCAGATCCAGCGTCTGAGCGCACTGGTCAACCGTCAGGAACCGCTGATGCCACAGCTCAGCGGCATCACCATTTACGACAATCAGGGCCGTTGGCTGATGTCGTCCAACCGACCGATCCCGGCCGGGGCCAACAGCAGTGATCGTGTGTATTTCATTCATCATCGCGATGATCCGAGCCGCGAAACCTTTATCGGTCCGCCGATCCAGAGCCGCTCCAATCAGGAGTGGGTGATCACCGTCAGTCGCCGTTTCAATGACGCGCACGGCGAGTTTGCCGGGGTGGTGGCAGTGACTCTGGGGATCGAAAACTTCCTGCGCCTGTTCGGCAAGATCGATGTGGGCCAGGAGGGTGCTATCGGCTTGTCCTATACCGACGGTACGTTGCTGGTGCGCTATCCGTTCCGCGAGCAGGACATGGGGCGCAACTTTTCCAAGTCGCCCATCTATGCGAAGTATCTGGTTGATCGGTCCGTCGGTACCGCGTCGTTTACCTCCAGCCTCGATGGCGTCGAGCGGCTCTACGCCTTCCGCAAGAGTGACCGGCTGCCGCTGATCACCACCGTCGCCCTGGGCAAGCGCGAAGCCCTTGCGGCATGGCGCATGGAAGCCTGGCTGTCGGCAGTGGTGGTCGCGGGGTTGCTGGGGCTTACCGGGCTCATCGGCTGGCTCCTGATTCTCGATATTCGCAGGCGTACCAGGGCTGAAGACCAATTGCGTGGGACGCAGCAGCAGTTGCTTTCCTCCAATCGTCAGTTGGAGTTGCTGGCGATGAAGGACGCCCTGACCGGTCTGGCCAACCGGCGCTGCTTCGATGAGAGCCTCGCCATGGAAGCCCGGCGCGCGCAACGTGATGGCACGACCTTGGCGTTGCTGATGATCGATATCGATTACTTCAAGCTGTTCAACGATTCATTCGGGCATGTCGCCGGCGATGCCTGCCTGCAGAAGGTCGGGACAATCCTCGAAGGTTGTGTACGGCGCCCGTCGGATCTGGTGGCGCGTTACGGCGGCGAAGAAATGAGCGTGATCATGCCGGCCACCGACAGCGACGGTGCTGCGGTGGTGGCGCAGCTGATCCTGGAA
This sequence comes from Pseudomonas sp. JQ36, assembly GCF_053851495.1. Taxonomy (NCBI): domain Bacteria; kingdom Pseudomonadati; phylum Pseudomonadota; class Gammaproteobacteria; order Pseudomonadales; family Pseudomonadaceae; genus Pseudomonas; species Pseudomonas sp. JQ36. The sequence continues at coordinate 1,452,077 of NZ_CM132642.1, forward strand.
CGCTTGGAGCAAGCGAATATCGCACACCCCTCCAGCCCGTTCGGCCGGCTGAGTGTGAGTATCGGCATCGCTACGGCCTCGGGGTCGCAACTGCAATCCTTGCAAGGGTTGATCGAGGTCGCCGATCAGGCGTTGTATAACGCCAAGGCGCTGGGGCGTAACCGGTTTGTGAAGTGATCGGTGGGCATTTATCCGATAGATCGCCGTCGGGCTGACTTTCACGCCGGGCGGCGAACCCGCTGGGTGTCTTTTGATGGCGGGCACCCGAACTGGCGACTGTATTCCCGGCTGAATTGCGACGGGCTTTCGTAGCCCACTCGATAGCAGGCACTCGCCACATCCAGCCCTTCGCCGAGCAATAAGCGGCGGGCTTCCTGCAGGCGGAGCTGTTTTTGGTATTGCAGCGGACTCATGGCCGTCACGGCCTTGAATTGATGATGCAATGTGGAGCTGCCCAGACTGGCGACCCGGGCAAGTTCTTCGATGCGCAAGGGTTGGGTGTAGTGGTTGTTCAGCCAATCGATTGCCCGCGTTACCCGGCGTGTTTGCGAGTCACCTAGGGCAAGCTCATACAGGCGACGACCGTGCACACCTCGCAGGAGCCGGTAATACAGCTCGCGAAGGGCGAGGGGCGCGAGCATGCCGATGTCTTTCGGTGTTTCCAGCAGCCGGACCAGCCGAAGCATTGTTTCCAGCAGAGGCACATCGACCTTTTCAATGAACAGGCCAAGCTCCGGCTCGTCGGGGACGCCCGTCGGGGGCGCATCGGCGATGACCTGCGCGATTTCCGTGGCTTCGAAATCAATGCGGATACACAGATAGGGCGCCTCCGGGCTGGCCATCAGCACGCGCCCGGACACGGGAAGTGTCACTGAGACCACCAGGTAACTGAGCGGGTCGTACAGGTAATGGTCGTCACCCAGGCCGACTTCTTTTTGTCCTTGCACGATCAAGCAAAGTGCCGGCTTGTGCACGGTGTGGATCAGCTCCGAAGGTGCGTCAAAACGGATCACATGCAAGGGCGCTACGGCGGTCTCATAGACCCCGGGTGCGCTAAACCGTTGCGTCAGCAAGCGAACCAGTTCGTCACGGTAGATGGCCGTGTTTTGCAGGATGAAAGCATCGCTCTGTTGCATTTCAGGCTCTCACAAGTGTCCATGAGCGTCTGCCCGGAACTGTCCAGGCAGACGATATTCACCCGACATCATTAAAGTGTTCATTGCCGATAAAGGACCATGCCTGCGTGATACAGCACGTCGTCATGAAAATGCCCGTCAGCGGTGAAGCCGGTGTCGTCCCAGTACTGGATATAGTCACCGGTTATTTCGTAGCGACCTTCATAAGCACTGTTATTTTTACCACGCGCTTCGTCATAACGCCCAGTGGTCAGAAGCTCGTGACGGATGAATCCATCGGCGGTAACCCACATGCCGGCGTAACGATGGTCAGGCGTGGTTTGTTTGGCATTTTTCATCAGCTTTTCTCCTCAGTCCTCATTCAATCCGAGCGGCCTGCCGTGGCCTGTGTCTGCATCCGTTGCGTGCTTTCAGATTACGTAGCCGAGCGCAGAGGTGTCAGAACAAAGCTGCCGCAGATTTGCCTGATCCTCTCGGGCTTGCGGGCGGATCTTTCCTGTAATGGCTCAACCGGCCGTGACGGTCATGCCGCCGTCGGCCATGACCACCGAACCGACCATGAAGCTGGCACGGTCCGAGGCGATGAACGCGACCACTTCGGCGATTTCTTCCGGTTGTGCCGCACGGCCGATCGGCGCGGCCTCGCCGTGTTGGGCGAGAAATGCCGGGCCATCGTCGACTACATTGTTGAGGATGTTGGTCACCACATCTCCGACGCCGACGGCATTGACGCGGATGCCGTGGCCAATGACCTCAAGCGCCAGGGTGCGCGTCAGTTGCGCGAGTGCGCCTTTGGAAGCGGTGTAGGCGGCGATGGTGGGGAAGGCGAAGTAGGAGGCGTAGGACGCGATGTTGACGATCGAACCGGATTTATTCGGCATCATCGCCTTGACTGCTTCGCGGCTATGTAGAAATGCCGCCGTGGCATTGACCGCCTGAATGCGCTCCCAGTCTTCGCGAGTCATGTCGATGACCAGCTTGTTGATGATGATGCCGGCGTTATTGACCAGAATGTCCAGTCGGCCAAATTGCTCGACGGCCAATGCGACTGCGCGTTCGGCGGCCCCGTCCTGAGTGATGTCGGCTACCAGTGGTACCAGCCCGGGGCGAGCCAGCGCCTCTACCTCAGGGTTGATATCTTCGGCGATGACTTTGGCGCCGCGGGCATGCAGCAGTAGTGCGATGGCCTTGCCGATGCCACTGGCCGCGCCAGTGATCAGAGCCACTTTACCGGCCACTTCGTTTGGTGTGCTGTGCTTGATATCGGTCATGATGTTCTCCAGCATTTTGATCGAGTAGGGATTGGCCGGGTCGGCGCCCGCAAGGCGCTGTCATCGGCGACGGGCCTACTGTCTCGCAGCGGGGCGAGGTCGGCTTTCGGGAGATTGCCCAGGCTGTCGGGGGTTTGCGCTGAATCTCAGCAAAAGGACATGTTCATGACCAATACCGGGCGAACGGCGTTGCAACAGAAGTCCACTTCCTCCCAGGACTTGCGCATCACAGGGCAGTCGATGGGAGACTACCTGCCGGGCGAGCCGCAGGCGTTGCCGGCGTGTCCGGAAATCAAGGACATCGTGATCCGGTTTTTTACCCATGGCAGCGTGGTTGAACCCATTCTCGTGCCTGCGGTGGTGGAGCCGCTGCTCGTCCTGGTCCTGGCGGGGTCGGCGAGGGTGGAAGAGCGCGTGCCGGGTGGCGAGTGGGAAGCAGCGGAGGTCAGCGCTGGCGATTTTTTCCTAACCAGTTCCGACGAGCCTTATGAGATGCGCTGGCAGACTCATGGGGGCGATACCTTTGAAGTCATGCACCTTTATCTGGGGCTGCCGCTGATCGAGCACGCGTCGCGTGAGCTGTCGGGTGAGTACGCTGGCGCTGTGCGTTTGCGTGATATTTCCGGGGCACGCGATGCGCGCGTCGCGTTTGTCATGGAGCAGTTGCGCACGGAATTGGTTCTGGAGCGCTCACCCAGCGCTCTGTTTGCCCGCTCGCTGGCACAGGCGCTGGCCGTGCATCTGGTGCGCAGCTATCGCGCCGAGGCCCGAGGCGGACGTCGGAGCAACGCCTTGCAAGCCTACAAACTGCGCAAAGTCACTGACGCCATGAGTGCGGATCTGGGCGCTGAATTCAGTCTGGCAAAACTGGCCGGACTGGCCGAGCTGAGCGAGTACCACTTCAGCCGTCTGTTCAAGCGTGCGACGGGTTTTTCGCCTTCGCAGTACTTCATCCGCTTGCGCATGATTCGCGCGCGGCAACTGTTGCTTGAGACCGGGCGCAGTGTCATCGACATCGGGCTGGAGGTCGGCTATTCAAGCCCCAGTCACTTCTCTCAAGTGTTTCGTCGCGAGGTGGGCGTAACGCCCAGCGAGTTCCGTGGGGCTTGAGCATCGCTGCCTTATCTGTTTTGCAGATTGCTGCACACCGACACGAATAGGCAAAAGTTGCGCAGGTTTCGGCACGCGCCGCACAGACGTGTGCGCTTAATCTTTTCGACGTACCCCCGCAGCAACGCCCGCGACTTCAGCGGTCGCTGCTGAACTTCAATGCTGAGAGCAGGAGCTACGGATATGTCGAACATTCACAACAAAGTCGTGCTGATCACCGGTGCAAGCAGTGGTATTGGCGAAGCGGCGGCCAGGCTGATTGCCAGCAAAGGTGCCCATGTGGTACTCGGTGCCCGCCGTACAGAGCGTCTGGACCAACTGGTCAGCGAGATCCAGGCCGCAGGTGGCTCGGCCAGCGCCCGCGCACTGGATGTCACGGATCTGCAATCGATGCAGGCGTTCGTGACGTTCGCCAAAGCGCAACATGGCAAGGTCGACGTGATCATCAACAACGCGGGCGTGATGCCACTGTCTCCCCTGGCCTCGCTGAAGGTCAACGAGTGGAACCAGATGCTTGATGTCAACGTGCGCGGGGTGCTGCATGGTATCGCTGCGGTCTTGCCGGACATGCAGGCGCAAGGGTACGGGCAGGTTATCAATATCTCGTCGATCGGCGGTCTGGCGGTCTCTCCAACCGCCGCGGTGTACTGCGCGACCAAATTCGCCGTCCGCGCCATCTCGGATGGTTTGCGCCAGGAAACCGACAAGATCCGCGTCACGGTGGTGTGCCCGGGTGTCGTCGAGTCGGAACTGGCCGATACGATTTCCGATGAGGTGGCACGCGAGGCAATGAAAGCCTTCCGGCGTGTGGCGCTCAACGCCGACGCCATTGCACGAGCACTCGCTTATGCCATCGAACAGCCCGACGATGTGGATGTGAGTGAGATTGTGGTACGGCCGACGGCCAGCCCGCACTGATCGGACCTGGCGGGCAATCGTTCTCCGGCCCAAGGCAGTCGTGGATCAACGGCTGCTTTGGGCCGCTTCATTTATTGCGGCACAACGAAAACCATCTGTCGCGCCGTCAGTCGCCGCCGCTGAACACTCCAGAACCGCAGCCCTCTACCGACTTACAAGTCACCCGGGGGTAATCACCATGAGCGACATTCGCAAAGAGCAGGCGTTGGCCGCCTGGCGAAAATTACTGGAAGAGCCGGAGATCCGCATGGACGCCGAGGATCAATACGACGAGTTGCTGAAAATGGCCGATACGATGGAGCAGGAAGGGCTGATTACAGCAACTGAATGGCGCCGGTTGGTGCGCAAGGCCGGGGAGAGGTTCGCCCAGACTACGGAGGGACTCTCGGGCGGAACCTGAAAATTCGGCGGGGCAGGGCGCTGAGCGACGATGTCTCCTTTACCAGGAGTAACGTTGTTAATGGGAATCTGTATTAATTGCGAATAATTTTGTATAGCATGCGCGGGAGTTTTTTGGCGGTTTCACCCCCTGCTTTGGCCTATTCGTAAAGGTTGCTCTCTCCATGCGTCGAACCCTGCTTTCCATTTGTGTGCTGCAAGCATTGTCGCCTGCCTCATGGGCTGATCAAACGGGGGCATCACCCTCAACGCTGGAGCTGGACGCAACCGATGTCATCGGTACGGCGAATTACGAAAGGGCAGACGGCCCGGTGCAGGGATATCGGGCGACACGCTCGGCCAGCGCCACGCGTACCGACAGCTCAATCCACGAAACTCCGCAGTCGATCAGTGTGGTCTCGAAGGATGCGGTCGAAGATCTGGGCGCCACCCGTTTGCAGGACGCGCTGGACTACGCCGGTGGCGTAGGGCGAGCGAACAATTTCGGTGGCCAGGGCCTGACCACGTTTACCGTGCGCGGCTTCACCACTGGCGAGTTTTATCGCAACGGTTTCCCGATCAACCGCGGCTATCCGAACATGCCGGATGCCAACACAATCGAACGCCTCGAAGTGCTGCGCGGCCCGGCCACCATGCTCTACGGTCGGGGTGATCCTGGCGGCACCTTCAACGTGGTGTCCAAGCAGCCGTTGCCTGAAAGCAGCGTCACCCTGGGCAGCCAACTCAACGATCAGGGCATGAAACGCGGCACGCTGGACGCTTCCGGCCCGCTCGACGAAGAGGGGCGTCTGGCCTATCGCTTGAACGTTGTGGGCGAGGGCGGCGACACCTTCCGCGATCACGTCGAAACCGAGCGCTACGGCATCGCACCGGTACTCACCTGGCAGGCAACCGACGCGACCAAGCTGATTTTCGAAGGCGATTTCATGCGCAACAATGCGCCTCTGGATCGCGGCCTTACCCGTTACGCGAAGCAGACCGGAACCGCCTCGCGCGACAGTTTTTTCGGCGAAAAAGACGCTGGCAAACTGCATAACGACAACAACATGGCGCAACTGCGTTTCGAGCACATGCTCAACGACGACTGGACCCTGGGCGGCGGTTTCCAGTGGCTCGACGGTTCGCTCAAGGGCAACGCAATCGAGGCCAATGGCATTGCCGATGACGGCCGCACCCTCGGGCGCAACTTCAACTACCGCAAGCTGGAGTGGACCGACAAGGATACCCAGCTCAATCTGACCGGGCATTTCGATACCGCGGGTTTGCAGCACACGTTGCTGACCGGTATCGAGTACGAAGATTACGACTACAAGTCGATCATCCAGCGCTCCAGCGGCGCCGTCGGTGCGTACCCGATCGACATCTTTGATCCGGTGTACGGCCAGCCGCGCCCGGCACTCACCCGCACGCCGACTAACGACAAGGAAAACCTCAAGACGTATGCCGCGTTCGTGCAGGACCAGGTGGCGTTGACCGATAAACTCAAGGTGCTGGCCGGGGCGCGTTTCGAGCGCTTCGAACATGATTACGAAACTTACGTGCCCGGTGGCAAGAGCTGGCAGGCCAGTGACAACGCGGTGACTCCGCGCATCGGCGTGACCTACGACCTGACCGAGACATTGGCGGTCTATGCCGACACCGCGCGCTCCTTCAAGCCGAACACCGGCGCCAGTCGCCAGGGTGGAGGATTCGAGCCGGAGAAGGGCAAGTCCTATGAAATGGGGATCAAGTGGGAAGCGCTGGATCAGCAGTTGAGTGTCGACGCGGCGATCTACCAGATCGAAAAACGCAACGTTTTGACCACCGACCCGGTTGACTCGACCTTCAGCGTTGCGGCCGGCGAAGTGCGCAGTCGTGGATTCGACGTCAACGTTGCCGGCAACCTCACCCCCGAATGGCGGGTGATTGGTGGTTACGCCTATGTTGATGCCGAGGTGACCAAGGACAACGTACTGCGCTCTGGCACGCGGCTGATGAACATCCCGAAGAACAGCTTCAGCCTGCTGAACATGTATGAGTTCCAGGACGGCACGCTCAAAGGATTGGGGCTGGGCACCGGCCTCAAGTACGTCGACGAGCGCGCCGGCCAAACCGCCAACACTGCGTTTTCGATGGGCAGCTACACGGTCGTCGACTTGCTCAGCTTCTACAAGATCAATGACAAGGTGCGGCTCAATCTCGACGTGAAAAACCTGTTTGACCGGGATTATGAAGAGGGCGCATTCGGCAACGTCTATGCCTACCCAGGGGCGCCGCGAACCGTGCAGGTTGGTGTTTCCTACACCTTGTAGCAAGGTGGAGCAAAATTCTCACAGGCCACAAATGAAACAGCCCTGAATATTCAGGGCTGTTTCTTATTATCCGATAACGCTTGAAACGTTCTTGCTGTAGCCGCTGCCGGCCTCCGTCAGATTCGCGTAAAAGATACAGCCGATCAGTCTCGCGAACAGGCCTAACGTGTCCGCCAGATCCGGGTCGTCGAAAATGACCGCCCTGGAGTCCAGTGCACACAACGCGCCCCAAAGTTGTCCGTCGGGAAGGAAAATCGGCGCACCTGCGTAGCTTTCAATCAAATATTGCTTTACCACCGGGCGTGTGGAAAACCTGCCGTCGCGACTTATCTGCGGCACGAAAAGCACCTGAGGGTCTCTGCGAAATTCGCTGCACAGCGTGGTCTCCAATTCCAGCGTGTCGCCGGAGTTGATCCCAAGTTCGATCGGATCGTAGGCGGAACAGACGATCCAGTCCGTGTCGGTGAATTTTGCGATCGCCGCGAAGCGCGTCCCGGTCATGCGTGTAACGAGTTGCAGAATATTGGTCGTAGCTTCAATTTCAGCGATAGAGGAACGTTCCTCTGCGCTTAGCAACGCTCTGTCAATGGTGTCACTGAGAGGCATGCATTGTTCTCCGGTCATGATTGTTCGAGTTGGCGACTGCTAAACGCTTTTGAAACTGCCGTTTTGATACTAAACAAAACGGATTCGTTCACATGAAAGGTTCCTGATGGCTGCCATAGCGAAGGATCATTGGCGTCAGGCTTGAGGCGCCGTTATCGGCGGCGTAGCCTTGATCACACCATTTAGTTTGATGTCGCATTGAATGCAGGGTGAGGAAAGTGGAAGGCGTAGTATTGAGCGAGAAGATGCAACGTGAAGCTGATCGGCTTCTGGCGCAGATTGTCCGGGCAGACTCGATGATCATCGCTGTGAAGGCGGGGGCTCGTGCGGATGGCTTCGTGCTTGGGCTGGAAACCAGCGAGGTTCTGCGTGCCGGCGATGCTGAAAGGCTGTACGTGATTTTTGAAGCGGCTTTGGTCGAGCGGCTGAAAACGCTTTCTCGCAGTTGAGCTGCAGAACATTTATCTGCTTGAACTAAAGATTGACCGGCAAGTCAGGGTAGTTGTCTGCCACTCTGATTTTGAGGTTATCAATGCGCAATTACACCATCGAGTACCTGTTCAACGGCGAGTCCCGTACGCATCAACTCGCGCTGCAGCAGTCGAAGCTATCCATTCACGACGCTGCCATGCATCTGCTGGAACTGCATTTTGGGGATGGTGAGAACAGTCTGATCATGCCAACGGCGGACTCGACTGCTGAAGAGATTCTGGAGCAGGCCAGTCTGGTGGGTATTTCGCAAATCGACGTGAAGGATGCAGGCGCTGACTGATTTGTGGATTCGGCCTTGAGTCCGCGCCGCCATCCCGCTCATCCAGAATGCATAAAACAGAGTGAACTCGCAGTGGCGGAGTCCTTCCGAATTTGAAGAGAGAGTTCTTCAATTTCATCGTCAGAGGATTGCACCATGCGAGCAATGACCTACCACGGCGCTCACGATGTACGCGTCGAAACCGTGCCGGATCCGATCCTTGAAGCACCGGACGACATCATTCTGCGAGTGACCGCCACAGCCATCTGCGGCTCGGATCTGCACCTGTATCGGGGCAAGATACCGACGGTCGAGCATGGCGATATCTTCGGCCATGAGTTCATGGGCATTGTCGAGGAAACAGGTTCGGCAGTGACCGCGGTGCAGCGCGGCGATCGAGTGGTGATTCCGTTCGTGATTGCTTGCGGCGACTGTTTCTTCTGCCAGCAGGCGCTGTACGCGGCCTGTGAGACAACCAATGCCGGACCGGGCGCGGCGATGAATAAAAAGCGCATACCGCCGCCGGCTGCGCTGTTCGGTTTCAGCCGCATGTACGGCGGAATTCCGGGCGGCCAGGCCGAATTGGTGAGGGTGCCGAAAGCCAATACCGGGCCGTTCAAGGTGCCGGGAACGCTGGCGGACGAGAAGGTCTTGTTCCTTTCCGACATTCTGCCGACCGCGTGGCAGGCGGTGATCAATTCGGGCGTTGGCCAGGGTTCGAGTCTGGCGATCTATGGCGCCGGACCGGTCGGACTGCTCAGTGCGGCGTGCGCCCGCATGCTCGGCGTCGAGCGCATCTTCATGGTTGATCACCATGCCTACCGACTGGCCTATGCGCAACGCACCTACGGTGTCATCCCGATCAATTTCGATGAGGACGACGACCCGGCCGATACCATCATCAGCCAGACACCCGGCAGCCGTGGGGTGGATGGCGTGATTGATGCGGTGGGCTTCGAGGCCAAAGGCAGCACTACCGAAACGGTGCTGGCCACGCTCAAACTCGAAGGCAGCAGCGGCAAGGCACTGCGTCAGTGCATCGCGGCAGTTCGCCGCGGCGGCTCGGTCAGTGTGCCGGGGGTGTACGCGGGGTTTATCCATGGATTCCTGTTCGGTGACGCTTTCGACAAGGGCCTCACGTTCAAGATGGGGCAGACCCATGTGCAGCGTTATCTGCCGGAACTGCTGGGGCATATCGAAACCGGGCGCCTGCAACCGGACGCAATCATCAGTCATCGACTCTCGCTCGAGCAGGCGGCCGAGGGCTACAAGATCTTCGACAAAAAACAGGAAGACTGCCGCAAGGTCATCCTGACGCCGGGCGGCAGTGCTGTGCCGCTGGCCGAGGTGGACGGGACAGCACCGCTGGTGCCGGCCGTCTGAGCAAGCAGACCTGTGGCGAGAGCCCTCGCCACAGAATCATTTAGCGGGAGACGATCATGAAAACAATCTGTGCCTGTCTGGGGCTTTGCTCAATGTTGCTGCTGCAGGGCTGTTTTGAAGGTTCGAATGATGCGCCAAACAAGGATGGCGATAAAAGCAAGGCGTCGCTGCAGATCCAGAAAGACAAAGCGCCCGATTCAGATAAGTGATCGAGGGTGCGGATGTGCGCGCGAAACTGAACTGCATTCGCGTGTGGAGCATCGCGTCCAGTGGTGGTTGGCCAGGCATCTTGTTTTGGTTAACGCTGATGCTGGTTACCGGCCTGCTGCTGATCAGCGGGTACAGCGCACTGGTCGGTGCTGACAAGGGAAATCTGCGTCTGGCTGCACTGGGTGGCCTGTCAGGCTTCGGGGCGACCGCATTGGGTGCTTTGGTGGCGATCTTCCTGCGCGATATCGCTTCACGCACCCAGGACATTATGCTGGGGTTCGCGGCCGGCATGATGCTGGCCGCCAGTTCTTTCTCACTGATTATGCCCGGAATCGAGGCTGCCCAAACGCTGTGTGGCAACCCGCTGCTGGCCGCCGCGGTGGTCGTGTGTGGATTGGCCCTGGGCGTTGCCCTGATGGTCGGTCTGGATCGTTTTGTACCCCATGAGCATCAGCAGATCGGCAGGCGTGGGCCCGACGCTCAACGCATCAATCGCGTCTGGCTCTTCGTCCTGGCGATTACTCTGCACAACTTGCCGGAAGGCATGGCCATCGGCGTCAGTTTTGCGGACGGCGACATGAAAGTGGGCCTGCCGTTAACGACCGCCATCGCGATACAGGACATCCCCGAAGGACTCGCGGTTGCGCTGGCTTTGCGCGTCACCGGGATCTCGGCTTGGCGGGCGGCACTGTTCGCCATTGGCTCCGGTTTGATGGAACCGCTGGGTGCAGTGGTCGGACTGGGTGTGTCGAGTGGCTTCGCCCTGGGCTATCCGATTGCGCTGGGTCTGGCTGCGGGGGCCATGATCTTCGTGGTGTCGCACGAAGTCATCCCCGAGACCCATCGTAATGGTCACGAGACCCCGGCGACCCTCGGCTTGATGCTCGGCTTTGGCGTGATGATGTTCCTCGATACCGCTTTGGGTTGATGGAAGTCTCACTATGGCACGCTGATCGCGATGGCCTAGCACCTGAAACTCAAGGATGCCGCAACGTTGCTGCAGGCCCCGCTTGCAGAAGAAAAGGGCGCGGATGGAAAACTGACGAAAATCGCCGAGCAAGGCGATAACCAGGCGGCGACGCTTGAGAAGTGACCAGACGTTGCAGCGTGCCTGTAAGCGCCACGGCGATCGAGTACGCCGTGGCGATTCAGGACAAGCCTTCGCCTGTGGTGTATGAATCCCACCCCTGACCGTCTTCTGCGGAGCACAACAAGGGTAAATATCATCCCTTGCGTGGGCGTTACGCTGCCGGGCAGGAGGCGGAATGCTCAGACTCAAAAGCGTACTTGTCTCGTTAAAGCGCGCGACCACCATCAACGATAATTTCCGTTCCCACCGTCCAGCGAGATTCGTCCGACGCGAGATACAGCACCGCCTTGGCTACTTCTTCAGGCGTGCCAAAACGGCCAAATGGGATAGTCGCGACAATCTCCTTATTGACCTGCTCGCGGTAGGCATCGGGTATACCCGCCTTGTCATACAGTGGCGTGTCGATCGGACCAGGGCTGACCGCATTGACTCGAATACCACGCGGTAGAAGCTCGCCAGAGAGCGTTTTCGACATGTTCAGGAAGGCAGCCTTGGTTGCAGCATAAACAGATGAATTCGCGGCGCCCAAGTGCGCACTTATCGAGGTGTTAAGAACCACCGATGCAGGATTGGAGAAGGTCGGCAGCAGCGCTTGCAGAAGGAAGTAAGGGCCTTTGACATTGATGTCGAAGGAGCGATCAAACATCTCCTCGTTCCAGTCTTCGATTGGCCTCCAGACGGATACGCCAGCATTGAGGAAGGCAACGTCCAGTTGCCCGTAATGAGACTGAACGGCCTGCGCCAACTCCTTCTGGGCTGCGACGCTGGCTGAGTCGGCGCGCAACACCAGGACTTCGCTACCTAAAATAGCTTGAGCATTTGCCATGGACTCAGGATTGACCCCGGTGACGATCACGCGTGCGCCTTCGGCGAGAAACTGCTTGGCGGTCTCCAGACCGATGCCGCTTGTACCGCCGGTGATCAGGGTACGTTTGCCTTGTAAACGGGACATCTGAATTTCCTCTTTTTTTGGGCCGCCAAACGGACGACTGGCCCTCTGAGAGCAACTATGTATTCATGCCGATGCGCTGATAAGATGGACAAATAGAATAGATCTCATGCGAAATAAGCATGAATAGGGGCGTGATGGACCGGTTGTTACTGATGAACTGCTTTGTGCGCGCTGTCGAGACAGGCAGTTTTTCTGCTGCGGGACGTGATCTGGGTCTAGGGCAACCGAGCGTCAGTCGTTACGTCGCTGCGCTTGAAGACCATTTGCAAACCAGGCTGCTTCACCGATCCACACGAAAGCTGATGCTCACGCCCGAGGGTGAACGGTACTACGCAGATGCGCGGCGTATCCTGGACTCAGTGGAACAATCAGAGTCCTCGCTAAGAGGAAACGTAGCGCCATCCGGATTACTGCGCGTCGCTTGCCCGACCGCATTGGCTCACACTTTCATCGTACCGCACGTCGCGAGTTTTCTAGGGCGCTACCCCGAACTGTCACTCGATCTTCAAATCAATGATCGCTACGTCAATTTGGTCGACGAGGGGGTAGAACTCGCGATTCGTATCGGTCACCTGGAAGACAGTGCAATGCGAGCCCGGCCACTGGCGTGGTTCGAGCGTGTGTGCGTTGCCAGCCGTGCGTACCTGGAGAAACGAGGCACTCCCTCTTCGCCAGACGACCTGAAGGAACACGACTGCCTCATTTATACCCTCCTGTCCACTGGAACCAACTGGCGGTTCAAGGACACTGATGTCCCGATCTCCGGACGACTGCGTGTCAACTCACCTGAGGCGATCCGTGAGTACGTCAATGCAGGGTTGGGCATCGCGCAGGGGCCGCAATGGCTTTATGAGGAAGGGCTGAAGAGTGGCAATCTTCAATTGCTGCTTAACGAATACGTGGCGCCGCCGGTACCGATCCAAATCGTATATCTGGCGAATCGGCTGCTGCCCCAGCGAGCCATCGTTTTCATGGATTTCATGGCGGATGTTTTTGCTGCCTTCCATCAGCGCCCTGAATAGCCTTTTACCTACGGTCAGGGCGCGAGCGGGGAAGAGGAGACTGGCACACGTGTGTCGCCTGCATCGGGCATCTGGAATACGTTAAAGTTTTCGCGCGGGATGGCTGCTTTTGGCCGATAGCTGCCGTCCACAAATGACTGCTTTCGGCCATAGGCAGTATGACGGGACTCCAGTAGAGCGGTCTGTAGGGCACGGACGAAATCGCTAGGGTGCGGCGTCGTCTTGGCATCGCCCACGCCGTAGCCACGGGTGAACAATCAGGCTTGAAAATCGCAGCGTTCGATCTGGCCACCTGCGGTGTCGTGAACGTCCGTAAAAGGGCGGATTTCCAAAACTCGAGACAGCGAAGTCAGCCAGACGGCAACAATGTGATCCTGCTTTTTTTGTTAGATCTGAGTCTGTTTTTAACGGGGCAACGCTCTATAGAGTGTATATCCGACGCACAAGGGGACAGTGATCGGCCCGCTGCTGTTTCTGGCTCTCTGAAGACCGGACGAATCGAGAGTCTTCAGGAATCACCATGAATACTCGTCCAAGCTTTCAGAGCAAGACCTTCCCCCAATCGCAACGTGACATTCTCGGCATGATCGCGACCGATCAGCATCTGGGCGATGTACTCTGCGCCATCTGCCAGATGCTCGACACACAGACTCCCGAAACCTACTGCTCTATCCTGCTGGCGGATGCAGAGGGCAAGCACTTACTCAACGGCGCGGCACCAGGCCTGCCGGCCGAGTACAGCGAGGCGATAGATGGAATGGCCATTGGTCCGCAGGAAGGGACCTGCGGTACAGCAGCGTTCCGGCGCGAGCTTGTAGTCACCGAAGACATCGCACGGGACCCGAACTGGGAACGTTTCCGCAGCCTGGCGCTGGTGCATGACCTGCGTTCCTGCTGGTCAGTCCCTTTGCTCTCCCATGAAGGAACGGTGTTGGGGACATTTGCCCTGTACCAAAAGAGTATCCATGCGCCGGACGAGGTGCAGATTCAGCAGCTGGTGTTTGCCGCGCAACTGGCAGTCATTGCGATCCGTCATGAGCGTGACGGTCGGCGATTGGAGGAGAGCGAACAACGTTTTCGTTCATTGTTCACCTATAACCCCAACCCGGTGTTCGCCCTCGATCTGGCCGGCAACGTCCAGAGCGTCAATCCTGCGGGCCTGAAGCTGAAACCGCAGACGGCCGTCAATTTCATTGGTCATCATTTTTCCCATCTTGTACTCGATGAGGATCTGCAACGGGTCAGTCAGCATTTTTGCGCAGCCCGTGCCGGATCGCCTCAGCGCTTCGAGGCACAGCTTCGCGACGAAAGTGAGCAACTGTTGACCATGGATATCTCCAACCTGCCCATCATGGTCAACGGAGAGATTGTGGGAGTATTCGGAATTGCCCGGGACATCAGCGCACAGAAAAATTTCGAACGCGAATTGAGCTTCAATGCCAGCCATGACCGGCTGACCGGTTTGCTTAACCGTGTTTCGCTTGAAGAGCGACTTGTTCGGGATTGCCACATCAGTCGTCGGCGTAATCGGCGTCTGGCGGTAATGTGCATTGATCTGGATGGATTCAAATCCATCAACGATTCGATCGGGCATTACTTCGGCGATCAGGTGCTGATCGAAGTGTCGCAACGCATGACTCAGCAAGTTCGTCCCGGTGACACCATCGTGCGCATGGGCGGTGACGAATTCATTGTGCTGCTGCCGGACCTGCTATGTGACGAGGACGCAGTGCCAGTCGCCGAGCGCTTGATGGCCAGCATTGCCAGACCCTACTGCATCCAGGGCATTGACCTGCATGTGAGTGCAAGTGTCGGCATCACCCTGAGCGATGGTCACATTGAGCAGCCGATGCAACTGATCCAGCAGGCTGACATGGCCATGTACAAAGCCAAGCAGCAAGGGCGCAACAACTTTCAGTGGTACACCAGCGAGCTCAATCAACGTGTTTGCGAGCACGCGAGCCTGCGCAATGACTTGCAAAAGGCTATCGAAACTCAATCCTTCCAGCTGCATTATCAACCGCAGATAGACGCACGCACGGGGCAGGTGGTCGGGATCGAAGCCTTGCTGCGCTGGGAGCATCCGGAAAAAGGATTTATCTCACCAGCGGTGTTTGTAACAGTGGCTGAAGACAGTGGTCAGATCATCCCGCTGAGCCTTTGGGTACTCGATACGGCCTGCGCGCAGTTGCGTCAACTGGGCGAGCAGGGCATCACAGGCATCTCGATGGCCGTGAATATTTCGCCGATGCATTTCCAGCGTGGGCAGTTCGTCGAGTGTATACAGGCAGTGCTGAACAGGTACGAACTTAGCGCCGGGCAGTTGGAACTGGAGATTACCGAGTCGCTCCTGTTGCATAACGTTGAGCAGGCGATCGACACGTTGCACCAGCTCAAGGCTCTAGGTGTACGCATTGCGCTCGATGATTTCGGCACCGGTTATTCCAGCCTCAGCTACCTCAAGCGCTTACCCATCGACAAGATCAAGATTGACCGTTCTTTCATCCGGGATATCGCTACCGACCATCACGATGCCGCGATCACCCAAGGCATTATTTCCATGGCCCATCACCTCAGCCTGACGGTGGTCGCCGAGGGTGTGGAAACCAAGTCTCAAGTGGATTTTCTCAAGGGCGGTCGCTGCGATGTTTTTCAGGGGTATTACTTTGCTAAACCGATGCCCTATGCGGACCTCGAAGCTTTCCTAAGCCTTCGCGCGTCCCGGTCCCTGATTCCCGATCTTGTCTGTTCCGAAGTTTGAAAAGGCGAATCTTCAGATTCGAACGAGTCCGGTTGCCCTGAACCACACTTCAGTTGCCACTTCGGTCCTGGAGCGTTCCTGTTGAGCGCTTCAGATCTTTTGCCGGGTCCAGAAGCGTTTGGGAAACTGAGCGCTTTAGACCCAAGCTCTGCTCAACACGCCTGGCCGTGGACGCATTAAGCGCGTGACTGTTGTTGGCACTGGAGGGTACCGAAAATTCGTTCAGTTACTACGGTAAGCGTCATCAACGACTATAGTCATTGGTGAGCCAGAGCGAATCCGACCATTCCCCTGCCAACCTGGCCTAATCCAATTCCGCGATTACACGGCGGATCTTCTTGTGTTCCTTGATGCGGAACGTAAACGTTTCGCTGCCGAAATTACTCAGGCTCAGGCTGAGATCGAGGCAGCGTTGTCTTTATTTGAACCCCTTGATGGTGGATGGAGTTATCCCGCCGGGCACGTCGTATCCCACTGAGCACGTCCCAACCACCCATCTATCAAGGTTCAAGCAATGAATACTTTAGAGTTCGATGATGCACAAAAAACCAATGGCGACCTGGTTCAGGGGCCGCTGCCGGCCGGCACTGTCGCTCCCGACTTCACTCTTCACGCGACCCCTGATCAACAGTTGTCGCTGCGTGAGCTAAAGGGAAATCCCGTGATATTGGCGTTTTATCCCGCTGACTGGACTTCGGTGTGTGGTGACCAACTGACCTTGTACAACCAGTTGTTACCCACCTTCAGAGAATACGGTGCGGTGCTATTGGGTATCTCGGTTGACAGCGCCTGGTGTCATCAGGCCTTTGCCAAAGATCGAAATTTCCACTTCAGCCTGCTGGCCGATTTCGAGCCCAAAGGCGCGGTGGCACGACAGTATGGAGCGTACGAGTCCCAGCTCGGAGTTTGTAAGAGGGCACTGTTCGTGATTGACAAGGAGGGGGTGGTCGCCTGGAGCTACATCTCACCAATGGCAATCAACCCTGGGGCGGACGGCATTCTGGATGCGCTGGATGCTCTGGCGAATTCACCACAAAGCACGCCAACCAAAAATTAACAGGTGATTACATGGCCACTCTCAAAGTCCCGGTAAGTGCCAACGACCATCGCCAGGGAAGTGCGCATGCCAAGGTCACCTTGGTGGAATTTGGTGACTATGAATGTCCCTATTGCGGTGAAGCGTATTGGATGGTCAAGAATCTGCAACAGCATTTTCGCGATGATTTGCTGTTCGTGTTCCGTAACTTTCCTCTGACCACCGCTCACCCGCATGCGCTGGGTGCAGCGGTCACCGCGGAGCATGCCGGTAGTCGAGGGTTCTTCTGGGAGGCCCACGACGAATTGTACGAAAATCAGGATCGATTGGGCCTGCCGCTGTATCGCGCCATTGTTCTAAAACACGGCCTTTCCAGCGAAGAACTCGACGTTGCCATGCGAGAGGACACTTACATCCCCAAAATACAATCCGACTTCAATGGCGGTGTACGCAGCGGCGTGAACGGTACTCCGGCGTTTTACTTTGACGGCCTTCGCTATGACGGGGTCCCAGAGTTCAACGAGATGAGTCAGATGATTGAGCTTCTGTTAGTGCGCGGACGAAATCGCTAGATTGCCACATCGGCCTGGCATCACCCATACCAGAGCCGAGGGTAAACCAGCGTTAGCTTCCTTCTACATTAAAGAGGTGTACACGGAGCCGGCAGCTAATGAAATCTTTGAAATATTATGAAAAAAATCGACATGCAACATGGTTGGAGTTGTTTTTTGACCTGACTTTCGTTGTTACGATTGGCCAGGTTACGCACACTCTCGGACATGTTCATGAAGGCCACTTTGAACATAAGCAACTATGGACATTCTTACTGCTTTTTGTACCGTTGTGGTGGATCTGGTCCAGTCACACGATTTACTCCAACAGGTTTGATACAGACAGCAATCTTCACCGTTTGGCAACATTATTCATAATGCTCCTGCTCATTGTGCTATCGGCACGGATCGGGGAAGACCTGGAAGTGAACTACCCGCTTATTATTGCCTGCTATTTTGGTATACGTGCGATCATCAGTGTTATGTATATTTCGTCCATTAGTAAACTCGATTCTCGCGGCGAACTTTCCTCAAGGCTCGGCTTCGCCCTATTAGTTAGCGCAGTTATTAGTCTCTCATCGGTTATTTTTGACCCGCCCTTGCGTTACCTTGTTGCTTATATTGGGATTGTTCTTGATATTCTGTTTCCTGTATTTTTCTGGACTAAATTAAAACCGTTGCCAGCACACACAGAGCACTTGGTTGAGCGCATAGGCCTACTCACCCTAATCTTATTGGGGGAGTCAATTATTAGCCTTTCCGGAGGCTTATCTAACATTCAATGGGGTTATTACAATGTGATGGCGGCCATCACCGGATTCATCATGATTTGCAGTATCTGGTGGATCTATTTTGATAGCTTTTACCTGCTGAGCAAAAATCACAGCAGTATGAGTGGGCACGCCTTGATCTACTCGCACCTTTTTCTTTTTATGGGGCTGGCGCTCCTGGCAAATTTGATCAGGCATGCGATCCTGAATGACATTGCGATGCGCGATTTCCAGATCATGTCGATCATCGGCATGGCATTGTTTTTCCTGGGGAAGCAATATGGCTATTTCATAGCCGTGAGTCGAATAAGGAAATACATACTGCAAAACACCTTGATCGTGCTTTCTTTAGGTGGGTTAGTTATATTTCTACCGCGTGTCGAGTACATATTGGTCGGCCTGACAGTAACCATGATCTGTTATGTTCTCCTGAATTTCAGATATCGTTGAGTCTTGATTATCAGGCCACAGCTCGGGAAAAGTGATCAAGCGGCTGGTCTGCGGTTTGCGCGCTGCCTACTACGTCATTCTCAGTGTCCGAGCGACATGCGGCGCTACCCTTGGTCTCTTTGGGTTTGTAATCGTGGTGTCGTCGACCATAGTTAACAGCCGGATGCCCCTTTTAGCTATTGCGACCAGATAGCACCAGCCGCATCGTAACAACAGGAGCCACGTCATGGTCAAAGTAGCGTTGTTCGTTCGTCTGGAAGCAAAACCTGGGAAAGAGAAAGAGGTGGAGCGCTTTCTCTTGAGCGGCCTTCCTTTAGTGGAGGAGGAGCCAGCCACTACAGCCTGGTTTGGAATCCGCTTGGGGCCGTCTACCTTTGGCATCTTTGACGCATTCCCGGATGAAGCGGGCCGGCAGGCTCATCTTTCGGGCAAGGTCGCGGCGGCGCTTATGGCAAACGCTCCCGAGCTGTTTGCCGAACCGCCATCAATCGAGAAGGTTGACGTCCTTGCGGCCAAGCTGCCCGGTTAAGCAAATCCAACAGGAAGTTCCATTCAGTTCGGGGAGGCCCAGGATGTATTTTGTGAAAATCAGGATCGCCTGGGCCTGCTGCTGTTCCGGGCGGTGATCAATCAAAACACCTGTATTGAAGAAAATGTCATGGCTAAAGTGCCGTGTCCAGGATTCATGCCATGCTCGCGCGCTCGGTATAAGTGAAAGGATACGCGCGCAAATCGTGTCCATGGACGGCGTGGAAGCCGCACAAAATCTGCAAGGCAACGTGCTCATCACGGGTTTAGGCTGGGTAGGGTTGATTGTTTGCCGGGCACCGGTCGCTCATGGCGCGAAGATCTCCATCATTGATATAGAACCGGAGGTCATCCGCGCCGTGACACCTTATGGTTTCGTCAAGTGAGCATTCGTCGGCGTAGCAGTGACCGATGTTCAATGAGCTGCCTGACGCGGCTGCACTCCGAACTGCGCAACGATGTGCGTACCCAATTCCTCGATAACCTCCGCCGCAGGGCGCTTGCCATATTTGAGATTGAGAATGACGTGGTCCACGCCGATTTCCTCAAGCGACTCCAGCAAAAACCGTAGATGGTAACGTCCCAGTCTGAAACCCAAATGGATACGTGTGGGTGGCGTGGACGGATTCTCATCGAGATCGATGTACAGCGACTGAGTAAAGGGCTTGTACACAGAGCCACATTGCCTGGTGACCTCCAATCGCCAATCTTCCACGACCAGCCGCTGCATGTTCGGTATGCGTGGATAGTTGATCCAGCCGTTGCTCTCGCGCGCGATCCAGTCTAGTGACTGGCGACTGTTGCCGGTCACGAGCATTGGAATGAATTGGGTGGTGGGTTTCGGAATCAGGTCTGCGCCGCGCATTTCACCCGTACTCCAGTGGATGGGTTCAAAACTGGTGCTGTGGGCTCGGCGAATCACCTCGTAGTGCTCTCGAAAGATCTCTCCACGCCTTTCTGGATCGACGCCAAACGCCGAAAACTCCACTGGCCGATCTCCCGAAGCAACCCCCAGAATCAAGCGACCAGTGCTCAACTGATCGACGCTGGCTGACGCCTTGGCCGTGTGCAGGGGATGGTGCAGCGGGATGGCGATGGAGGCGGTGCCAAGTGCAATCTCCGAGGTATGGGCGGCCATATAACCCAGGTAAACCCAGGGGTCGAAGACTTGGCCGACATCGCCGAAGCCAGGATCGCGAAGCGGCACGTCGCGAAACCAGAGCGCGCAGAAGCCCAGCATCTCGGCTTGTTTAGCCAGTGTGACCTGGTTGAGCATGCTCGGAGTGTCCCCGTCGAACGCCTCCATGGGAAAGAATAATCCTAGGCTCAAATGCCCCTGAGTGAAGGTTCGGCTGAACCCTCGATGCTGCTGGTAAGGAATCGTGCTCGGCCGATACATACGGATTGACCTCTTGGCAGAACGTGAACAGCGCCCCCCGTTTCCAGAGGTGCTGCGGCATCGGTCGCTTTTGAACGACAGGTGGGGGGACTGGGTCTGGTTTTTACCCGTTGCGCCGTACTGCTGGTCGTGTGGAACGGATTCAGGGGTCAGTTGCTGGCGATAGGCGCGGGTCGGTCCGGGTGGGTGTTAAGTGGACGGTCAAAGGAAGTCAGATCTCTCGGCTCTATACCACCAGATGGGCAAGGCGTTCGAGGAATCATTCTATAAGCGTAGGCGGTTTTGCAGCTCTCCGCCATATTCTTACAATCGAGCCGCTAGCGGGCGAAAGTCGCGTATCGAAGGCAGTTATCGGTCGTTTCCTGCCATTCCAGAACGGCCGCTATTGGCCGTAAGCTGCCTGACGCATAGACAGTGCGAAGCCGCCATAGGGTTCCCTCCACAACTCCTGCTCGGCGTCAGGAAGCAGCGGACTGCCTCGACTGTCGACTTAATCCAGGTGTCTTGCCCGTAATACGTTTGAATGCGCGACTGAAAGCGGCCTGAGAGGTATAGCCCAAACGCTGAGCCACTTCTTCAATGGGCAGCCTTTCAAGCGTCAGCCACTGGCTTGCAAGCCGCATCCGCAACTCAGTGACGTAGCGTAGCGGGGTCATGCCAATAGTCACCTGGAAACGGTCCGCAAAGACTGAGCGCGACGTATTGCATTGCTCCGCCAGCTGCGCAACGGTCCAGTCGCGCCCCGGTTGTTGGTGGAGCGCAAGAAGCGCATTTGCCAAGCGTGGATCGCGCAATGCGGCGACCAGGCCTGAGGCATTACCGCAGGCGCACTCCACCCAGCCGCGAACGACCATAGCAGCCACCACGTCGGCCAGTCGCGCGAGGATGCCGGCGAAGCCGATACGTGCGGCGCTGACTTCGCGCTCCATGGCGGCCAGGATTGGCACCAGTCCGGGGTAACGCTGGCCACCGGCATCAATCAGCATCAGGCCGGGCATAAGGCTGCCCAGGCCATGGATACTGCCCAGCTCAAACTCCATGCAGCTACTGAACAAAATGTTGGTCGGCGTGGGGTTGGCATCGATTCCGGCATCCACCGCGCTGACGGTTTCACCGAGGGGCGCTCCGTCCAAACGGTCGATGTCCTCAACAGGCACGTCCGCATGGGAAAGCAGTTGATGGGCCGCACCATGGGAGATGAGTACGGCGTTGCCGGCAGACAGTCCATACGTTGTCCCGTCCTCCGTCCGTAGCATCGCATTGCCGACTGCCAGGAAGTGGAACCAGGCATGCCCAGGTTTGGCAGCGAAGCCCAGGCCGAAGGTTCGACCGGCTTGGATACGTCGGTGTTCTACGCCACGCAGGCGCATGCCGCGCAACAGCTCGTTGATGAGTTCCGACGAAAGAGCAAACTGATCTGTAGGCATTGTTTCAGGTGTTTCAGTCAAAAAATCGAGGTTTTTGATCATAGATCATCCAGATTCTCGCGCCTAGACTGCGGGTCGCAATGAAGACTTGGAGATCTGTGCAATGACTGACCTTGTGTGTAATGCCGAACCCCACTGCCGTCCCGGCGTCGGACAGGATGTAGAACCTGCAACCCCCGCGTGGATGGCCGTATTCTCGTTGGCAATGGGCGTGTTCGGCTTGCTGACCGCTGAGTACCTTCCGGCCAGCCTGTTAACACTAATGGCTACCGATTTGGGTGTGTCCGAAGCGCTAGCTGGCCAGGCGGTAACGGTGACAGCAGTGGTGGCGCTGTTCGCCGGCCTGTTGGTGCCAGGCCTGACTCGCAGTATCGATCGTCGCTGGGTGCTGCTGGGTTTTTCCACGTTGATGATCGCATCCAATCTGCTGGTCGCTATTTCCTCCAGTTTCGCGGTGCTGTTGTTCATGCGCATCTTGCTGGGTATTGCCCTTGGCGGTTTCTGGAGCATGGCGGCGGCGGTAGCGATGCGCTTGGTGCCGAATGCTCTGTTGCCCCGGGCGCTGTCGATCATTTTCAGCGGCATTGCCATCGGCACGGTCGTGGCTGTGCCGCTGGGCAGCTATCTGGGCGGGTTGTATGGTTGGCGCAGCGCGTTCTTTGCCGCGGCGGCGGTAGGCATGGTGACCCTGGCATTCCAGTCGTTCACCCTGCCGCGCCTTGCGCCGCGCCGGCCGGCCCGCCTGCGTACTGTGCTCGAGGTATTGCAGCGCCCGGGCATCGCCATCGGCATGTTTGGTTGCGTGCTGGTGCACAGTGGCCACTTTGCGATGTTCACCTATGTTCGTCCATTCCTTGAAAGTACGACCGGCATCGGCCCGCAAGGGCTGTCACTGATGCTGCTGGGGTTCGGTGCGGCGAACTTCTTCGGCACGCTGTTAGCCGGCAGGCTGCTGGAGCGCCATCCACTGGCCACTCTGGTGTTGATGCCGGCGCTGGTCGGCGTTGCAGCACTGGCGTTGGTGCTGTTACCGGCCTCGTTGGCGGGGCAGGCGGTACTGCTGGCAGTCTGGGGCTTGGCCTTTGGCGGTGTGCCGGTGGCGTGGTCGAACTGGGTCGCCAGCGCGGTACCTGACCAAGCGGAAAGCGCCGGAGGCATGGTAGTGGCCTCTGTGCAGTCAGCCATTGCAACGGGCGCCGCCGCTGGCGGTGCAGTGTTCAGCTTCGGTGGCAGCGCAGGCGTATTTGTAGCGGCGGCCGTGCTGATGCTGCTGGCCGCGCTGCTGATTGCGTTGCGTGTTCGGGTTCCTTCCCATGGCAGTGCCCAAGCCCGGCCAGCGCTGCACCTTTGATCCGACTCCCCGGGTCGCCTCGATTCTGTCCTTGGCCCGGACATGAAATATGAACAACACGACGTCTCACCAAGGACGCCTGAAATCTATGCGCACAGCAGGTATAGGCAATGCGCTCGGGTGGTTCGACTGGACGCTGTAAGCAACCGTTTCGCTGTATCTGGCAAACAATCTCTTCGACAAGGCCTGTCCAAGCATTCAACCTGGGCACGACATGCTGTAGTGAGAGCGGCAGAGAATGGCCAAAAGCTGTCCGTTGAAGACACCCACATCCCCAGGTGTGTCGATGTCCAACCAGTGATGTCGGAGAGATGGATTGCGGAAATAGCCGACAAGATGTGGAAACGATCCACAAAGCGTACATAAGATGGCGGAGGCGATGGGATTCGAACTCATGGACCTGTTACAGTCGACGGTTTTCAAGACCGCTATGGAAAGCCGCTGAATACGCGGCCTCAGACTCTTTTTCGTTCCAATACTTTTGTTTTGCAGCACCTCTACAGACCGCATTCTACAAGGGGCGCGATTTGAGTTATGGAACGCATTTTTTGCCTATTTTGATGGTTTGGCGATGGCGCCGACGCGACGATAAACTCGCTCGGTAATATCGCCTTTTGTGTGCCCGAGCAGCAGGCTGGCGTCACCCACATCGCTGATTTCCGACGCCGCCTTTGGCCGAATGTCCCGGAACTGAAATTCACCGATCCGCTTCGCCAGCAGTTCGTCTCCCTGCTCAAGCGCTTCCAACTTTGCCTTCTCCCGCGCCGCGTCCCACCGTTTCCTCAGCATCGTCGCCGTCATCCGTTTACCGCTCCGGTTGATGATCAGGTAGCTCGAGACATGCGCAGCGTTTCGCTCTGTGATCGCAGCGATCAGAATGCCCAGGCTGTTCGCCTCTCCGGCGGTCGTCATCTGAATGCGCAGCTTCTTGTGCGTCTTGTTCTGCTGAACAGTCAGATACCCGCCTTCAACATCATCCTTCCGCATAACCAGCACATCTGCCGGCCTTTGCCCGGTCAGATAGGCCAGGTCCATCGCTTCTTTCAGCTCCTGAGCTGCCTGCTCGTACACCGCCTCCCAAACCACATCATTCGCGTAATAGTCCCTCGGCGTCTCCTTGTTTTTGCGCACGCCTTGGCAGGGATTTTCCTTAGTCGTCAGCCCCCACTCTCGGGCGATATTGAAAATGTGGGAGAGGGTAGCGATCTCACGGTTCGCCCGAACCTTCGCCGATCTCGCATCGCGGTACCCGGCAATCGTTGCTGGCGTGATCGAGTCGATCGGGGCGCTATCGAACATCGGCCGAAGCTGCTTGATCTCCGCCAGGTTGTCTTTCTGCGTGCGCGGCGCCTTCTTTGGCACCACATCACGAATGTAACGGTCGAAGATTCCCTTCATGGTGCGCAGGTCGAGCGGCTTTTCCTTGGCTTCCAGCTCGGCCCATTTCAACCGTGCTTTGTCGAGATCCTTGCCCAGAGGGATGTCATTGCCGAGCAGGTCGCGGTAGTAATAGGCGGTCCAGGTGCTACCGTTTTTGCGCTTTCGGGATCGCTTGTACATTCGAGGGGGCAGGTGCTGGTGCTCGGTCTTGCGGGGGCGCATATCAGTTCACCTGCGAATAGTCTGGCGTCCACACCGGCGCGGCCGGCGGCGGATTCGGATCGGCAATAGTGGGGCTAAGCATGCCCAGCTTCATGCGGGCATACATCCGACCCACCAGTGGGCGCTTGCCGCGGCTTTCGACGAACACCCACTGGCGATCAATCAGCCAGCGGCGCTGGTAGGCCCGGGCTTTGTAGCCGGTGAGTTCGGCCAGCTCCTCGTCAGAGAGGATTTCGGTTTCCATGAGGTATTGCTCCATGCCGCGCGTGGCGGCAGAAGGTGGTGATGGGTTATGCGCCGACCTTGGCCAAAGCTGCGTCGGCAACTGCCATTGCGGCTTGGGCGTCGTTCACGTATGCGGGATCGAAGTAGCCGGCCAAGTGGATGGTCGCCTGACAGGCGCGCAGATTCTCGCGGGTGAGCTTCAGCGCGGCGACGAGCTCTTCGTGAAGTCCGCGTTCTTCCCGGCCAATCTCCCAAAACCGTGTTGCCCAATGACTGGATGCCGGCGGGTTACTGTTCTGCGCGCCGAGCGCCAGTGCCCCGACGACACAGTCCAGCAGGTCACTCTTGTAGGAGTTGTTGCCGTCGATGCTCAGGCCGTTTCGGCGCAGCGCGTCGAGCGCGTTATTCAGATTCGCCTCGGGAGACGGCAGCACCAGGTCAAAGTCGACCTTGCCTGGCCGGCAGGCGATGACGAACATCTGGCAGTCGAGCGGCAGGTGCTGGGCGATGTCCATGATCGCTTCGATCATGGCTTCGCGCAGGTGATGTTTTTGATCGGCCATACGAATTCCTCGCCCGCCGTACACCGGCAGGCTGTTGAGTTGGGGGATGGTTATCAGGCGGCGATTCGCGGAATCAGAACGCCGAGATCCGCCAGGCTCTGCAACGCGATCGCGCAATCGTCGCCGAAGGCAAACATCGCACTGCCAGCGCCTGAGCGGCCCTTCTTGTGGCTGTTTTCATGACCAGGCACGAAGGCAATTCGTCCCTTGATCAGGAGGGTCGCTGATGCACTGGCCATCGCCTCCTGAAACCACTCGGCATCCGTGCGGCTGAATACCAGCGCGATGCCGTCGCCATGAGCAATCAGCCGGCGCATCCAGAACCCAGTATCCGGACCGTAGGGCGGGTTCATCCATACTCGGCCTGTCCACTGTTTCGAGAGGCCGTCATCGAAGATCGTATATTTCGTCTTCGCCGGTACCGCCGTTACATAGTCGTGCGGGCTGGAAGGGTCGAGGTCAAACTGCAGCCCGAGCCTGTCGAATATCCAAGCCGGGGTGTACCACTCGACGCTCTTGTGCTTCGGCGGCGCCGCGCGGGCGCCGATCATTCCGGTCATCGCTACGGCCCCCTGTAGATCAGGTAGGCCATGTAGAGCGGGGCGAAGATCATGGCGTCACCTCCAGCTTGCCGAATCGCTCCAAGAGTTCAGCCTCGAGCTGTTCGACCTTCTCTCCGAATTCATCTACTTGAACGGTGCGCTTGCGTTTGCGCTGTTCGTCAAAGCCTTCAGGAACGCCCTGATCGCGCCACCACTGGCGAGCGAACTCGAACACAGCCTTCGCGCGTTGGTCGTCGATCCAGATGATCGAGCCGTTGAAGTCGGTGCGCCAAGGAATCGATCTGGCATTGATCAGCGCAAGAGTGCGGCGCCGCAACTGCGCATAGCTCAGTGGCACGCCCCACGCTCGACGGCTGATCATGTGCAGTCCCTGAGCGTACCGTTGGCTATCGCTACCGCTCAGTGCTTTGCCGCCGCCGACGTAGTTGGTGATGACGCCATTTGCAGTTTTCTTCACCTGAGCGCGCCAGATGGCTTGCAGGATTTCTTCGTCGGTGACTTTCATGGCGTCACTTCGCGGCGAGCCCACCAGCAGACCGGGCCGTTGTCAGTGTCGTGGATGGAAAGGCAGAACCAGCCTTCGCCTTCAGGTTTATCCGGATCCCAGTAGCTGCAATCCGAATCGCCCGCGTCGAAGTAACGGTCTGAGATTGCTTGGTCGCTGTGATACTCGAGCTCGACCATTTTCACTTGCAGGCCTTGCTCGGCGATCCAGGCTTTGCATTTTTCCTGATCGCCCTCATCAAAATCTGGCAGGTCAGGATGTTGGAACATGCCGTCCTCATCGCGCACGACTGGGGCTGGCTGAATCAGTTTTATCGTTTCCATGGGCAAGCTCGTCCTTGCCGCTATAGCGGCTGACTTTGAAGGGGGAGGGAGTAATTTTGTGGGAGGAGTACAGATGTACTCCTTTCAGGCGGTGGCGGACTTTTCCGCTTTCTTCTGCTGACGAGCCCGGTGCCGCTCGTATGGCCCATCCGGCAGATCGGCGATTGCGTTGGCCGCCTTGATGAGCAGGTTGCCCAACTTCTCTTGCGCTTTCGGCACGAAGTGTTTGAAGCGTGAGCCGGCCGGGTAATAGGTGTCGTACGCCATGCGGCTGCACAGGGTCGAGGCCTCATCGAGGCCATTGCTGCGACCGTATGCGATCAGGCTCTCGCGCTCATTGGTCAGTTCATCAATTTGCTGATCCGCTGCGCTCAGGCGCTCCTGCAGGGCATCACGCTCGGCGGTAACTCGATTCAACTCGGCGCGGTCAATCAGCTGGATGTACACGTCATCGGTGCCGGTGACCAGCCGCTGCTGCAGCTCTTCGATCAGCTTCGAATCTGGCTGAATATCGTTCTCGCCAAGCTCGGTTGCGTCGAACGCGCCGCCGAGTACCAGAGTTGCCAGCGTTTGTATTCCGGTCATCATGCAATCCTTTTCAGTTGTCGGTGCCGGTGTAGGTGCGCCAAGGCACCTTCACGCCGTTTACGAGGAATCCCCAGTCACCGCGCCACTTGCTGGTGATGAAGAGGGTGATGACGCCGCCGGGTGATACTTGGTCGATGCGGTGGTATTCGCCGTGGTTGAGGCGGGCGGTTTCTCCGGTCGCTCGACGGCGCCACATGATTTGGCGCTGCTCGATGTACCAGCCGCGCAGGATGATGGTCCGGGCGTTCCACGGGTGATCGTGCAGATCCCGATCTTCGTCCGGCCGCATGATGTGGTGAACGCGGAACGACCACGGGCACCACCACAGCGCAGGCTTGTGCGTCTCCCGGCTGTACGGGTTGAACAGCCACCAGCGGCCCATGTACATCTCGGTGCCGTCGGCGGACATGATGTGCTGGTAGGGGGTGAGCTTGGCGCGGGCGATGAGCCAGTCGGCGATTGCCGGGCGCGCGAGCAGCTTGGCGACCAGGCGCCAGAAGAAATTGATCATTTTGCCTCCGTGTCATGTCCTGGGCAGCCGTTGCCGGCGAAATCGAAACCCTTGCAAGGCGGTCCGAATGGCAGCACTTCTTTGCCTTGGGCCAGCGCCTCGAGCAGGTGATCCTTCGCCTCATCGGCGGTGCAATCGCGGCCGCCCTCCATGCGGAACATGCCTTTGAGCTGACGCTTGCTGAAGTCACGCAGCGCGCCGCGCACGCTCAAATGAATGTGGAAGGTGCGACCGCTGGGGCCGAATGGATCGGCCGTTTTGTTTTCTGTGGGCATGGGGCGTCCTATGCCGGGGCATGCCCGGGCGGTGGAGGGTGGGTTCAGAGTTGTTTGAGGATGCGCCGGCCGATCCAGCGAACGCAGGGCACGGCCTTGCTGTTGCCGATCGCCTTGTAGCGCGGGCCGTCCGGACACTCTTCCGCAGGCTTGCCGCGCCACGGGATCAGCGTGTAGTCGTCGACCATGCCCTGAAGGCGTTCGCACTCTCGCGGTAATAATCGGCGAACGCTTGATCCGCCGACAAGCTGGCCAGTCCATGCATGCTCAGCCTTGATATTTCCATGATTGGCACCGAGTGTGCCGGCGACTTCGGAAACCATGACGGCGTGCTGACTGCCTTGATCTAGCGTGTACATCGGTTCGCCTGGTTCTGCGATACCAAGACCGTTCTGATCTTTCCCACGGGTGGCATTCTGGATCGCAAGTACGGCATTTTCCTGACCGTTGTTGCGCCCAAGCGTATGGGCTTGGTCGTAGCTTACGCAGGGATCTTGAGTTCCGTGCACTACACACGGCACGTCGTCGTAACTGTATCCACCGGACTTGCGAGCACCGCCAGCCAGTGTTGGCGCAACAACAAAATGGCCAGCCGCTGCGCCGTCTGGGCGGCCGCCGGCACCACCGCTAAATGCATGACTGGTTAGAGCCCCGGCCACCTCCGGATGAAGGAAGAACGTCTCGCTTTCCATGTCGAGCCGGCTGTCCTTGGCGGTGAGTGTTGCCGACCGCTCGACTGAGCCAGCCAGGCTGTGACCGCCGAACGCCGGTACGCCGCAGAACACACCAACCGCGGGGCCTTCGTCGCCCTCGCAATTCGGGCAGCCGTACTGCCCTAATGACTCGTCGAAGATGTATCCACATCCGCACTGGAGCGCAGGGCCGAAAGGAGCTGATCCGGTAACGTCTTGCCCCTCGCCTCGGCGCGGCGCAGTATCCCGGCGCACGCCTTCTCGCTCAAAAAGTACCTCGGTGGGATCGAATCCGTCTCGAGCACTTGCGACAACGAACAAACGACGGCGTCGTTGGGCCAGGCCGAAATATTGGGCGTCCAGGATCCGCCACGCGATTGTTCTTTTGGGTCCATACACACAACCAGCGTCCGGCCACTTCTTCCCTGAAGGCTGCAGTTCGCAGTCTTCCCCAGCAAGCGCGCCAAGAAAGCATCCGAAGGCGTTCCCTTTGTCACTGAGGACGCCGGGGACGTTTTCCCAGACGATGACGCAGGGCGGCTTTCGCTGGCCTGCTCGAACATAGTCAACTGCATCTGCGAGCTCCACGTATTTGATGGTGAGGGCGCCACGCGGATCGGTGAGTCCTTCGCGCATCCCGGCCACGCTGAACGCCTGGCACGGCGTGCCGCCGACGAGGATGTCCGGCGCGGCGATCTTGCCGGCCAGCACCTGGGCGCCGAGTTTGGTCATGTCGCCGAGGTTCGGCGTATTCGGGTAGTGGTGAGCCAGCACCGCGCTGGGGAACGCTTCGATCTCGGCGAACCAGGTGGCGCGCATGCCGAGCGGCTTCCATGCAAGGGTTGCCGCCTCGATGCCGGAGCAAACCGAGCCGTATTCGATTTCCATAGGGGATCCTCGCCGGCTGGCGTGATTCGTAGAAGTGGGGTATTTGTGTTCGGCCCGGCATGGAGCCGGATGGAGAGCGAGATGAAAGAACTCGTGCAAAAAAACGACTTGCCTGCTTATTTGCG
Source organism: Pseudomonas sp. JQ36 (assembly GCF_053851495.1). NCBI lineage: Bacteria > Pseudomonadati > Pseudomonadota > Gammaproteobacteria > Pseudomonadales > Pseudomonadaceae > Pseudomonas > Pseudomonas sp. JQ36. The sequence goes on from NZ_CM132642.1 coordinate 1,482,349, forward strand.
GGGACTCGCGGCTGCCTCAATGCTTGTCATCAGCCTGAGTTCGCCTGTAATGGAAATCGCCTCGACAGTTAAGTCAACTTATGAGATGGCTTATCTTGTCGAAAATTACGGGCAATATATTGGCGAAGGCCCTTATATGATTGAGAGCCAAGATGGTAAAGAGTGGAAAGAATCGCCACAGCCAGATCCCGTAATCACGGGGTACGCTTTTGCGTTCACGGTGTGCGCACGACTCGTACGCTCTGGGAAGGAAATTGGCGGTCACCATTCTCTTCGGAAATCTCTAGCTGGCTACGAATATATCCAAATGGATAGGCTGGATGATGCAATGGTTTCTTCAATTCTTATTAAAATGCCAACAGACCCCGTTGAACTGCAGGCGCTAAAAGACCTTCTTGCAGAAACTACCGTGATGTTTTCTATCGATGACGGTTCTGGATTTTTTCATCTTGGCAACACGATGATGGGTAATGGTATATACCATTCGTAGTTCCTAACCAATGATACATTCGCTCGCCCGTGCGGTTAGCATTAACCAGATATGCCATCAAAAAGCTGTAGGGCTCGTTAGTATTGCTGGCGTGGGGTATACGGGTACTTTGCATCCATCTGCGACAAGGAGAAGCTATGAATTATTGGGACTCGTATGATTATCCAGAGCATGATCCAAAGGTGAGAATCATTTTTGGCTCGCAGCGCACCGGCGCTCCGGTTGTCGCCTGGCTCGGACTCTACGGTAAAACGGTCGTTCCGCCGAAAGTAAACGTGGAGGCCGAGCACTCGTTGGATTGCTCCGACGAACTACAAGCGAGAGCGGTGATGAATGCACATGCTGATCAGTTCATCAAAGAACGTAATCTTCAATCAATCTTGCTGAAGCCGTAGCGCCTCTCGCTGATAGGCCAGCTTTAGTTTCCGCGACACATTTTCAGGTATTTCGTATTTGTGTCGCGGCGGTGGCTCAAGTAATGGAAGGGCGCCGCCCGGGCCAAGCCTGTGCAGATGGTGAATCATCAGCGTGATTGCCTCGCCTGCTTCCTCGATGCCGCTCCAGACCATCAGCTCAGCAAGTGCTTGTCGCGTGCCGGGCAGGCAGTGCAGCCTGATTTCCTCTTCGCCGCGCTCCTTCCTCTTCGCCGAGGCTTTCGCTGAGCGATCTGCATTGCTCTTGGCCATGGCCTACCTCTTCAATTCCGCTGGCCGGCAAGTCCAGCCAGGTCTGTCGGCGGCGCTGGTTCGCCCTGTTGATGGTTTGTCTCACGCTGCGACCTTCACCTGATGCCAAGCGCCGGCGGCGTAGAACAGCTTCGCTGCCTGGGCTTCATCCATCGAAACCTCGTCCGGAATGGCGATCCAGCCTGATACCACCAGATGGTTCGGGTTGGCGCTGTTGCGCAGCTCCAGGTAGTAATGCTCGATGGCATCGGTCAGGCGCTCGACCTTGTAGATGCCCTCGGGCGATATCTCGACCGACTTGATGTACTCGGCTCCGCGCTCATCTCGACACATGGCGCCGATGTAGATCGTCCAGTGGTAGGAGAAGTCGAAGATAGCGTTGGCGATCGCCAGACTGCGGATCTGCCGGCAGTTCTTCCAGTTCGCCATGATCTGGCTGCCGCTAGGGTCGATGTTCACCACCGCGACGTGGTTGGTGCGCAGCAGCGCCCGGCAACTGCGTTCAGCCCGGGCGAAACCGTTGTTGGGTTTTCGTTTCGACTTCATAGCGAATCCGCCATTTTGCGAAGAGCCCTGCGCTCGGCGGCCGAAATCGGCTTCGGGCGCCGCTTGAGGACCGTTTCAGGGTCTATTTTGTTGGACCGGGGCGGTGGCAGAGGATTGCGCGGCGGGCTTTTCAGCTTGTCGATCCGCCCGCCGGCGGCCAAGTACTGGGCGACCTGGTCATTGATGGCTTCCGCGTTCTGCCGCTGTTGCTCGATCAGGTTGAGGTGGTTGCTGATCATGCCGCCACCTTGACCAGCCTCACGCCGGCCATGCTGAATTTAGAGCCTTGGGCGGCGACCATTGCATCGAGCTTCTCCCAGTCCACGGTTAGAACCGAGATTGGAGCGTGACCGCCAGCAACGGCATGGATCAGCGCTTCCAGATCGAACACCTCAGCTTGCAGGTTCACCGGCGCTGCGGTTGTGGTCGCTGGTTTCGATGAAGACTGAACCGGTGCGGCGGCTTTCACCGGCGCTGGGCTGGTGACTGGTGCAGGCTCGACCGGTGCGCTGGCTTTCGCCTCGTCCGCAATGCGCTGCAGCTCCTGCTTACGGATCTGTTCGCGCTGCGCTTCGGCTTTCTGCTCCTCCGCCTTCTGGTGTTCCGAGATCCGCACCTTGATCAGCGCAACCAGGTCGTCGTTCGCTTTCATCACCAGCTGCTGAACGTCGTTGAACAGGAACATGTAGTCGGCTGCGAGCTCGTCTAGGCTGGCCAAGTTGCTCCGGATGCTGTCGCCGATCTGGCTTGCGGCAATCTTTGCCCGGGCCAGCTCGGAATCGGCAGAGTCGCGCAGGCTGCTGATCGTCTTTTTGCCTTTGATCGCCCCGGCGAAATCTGCAGGCACCGCCGGCATGCGCGCTTTGCCGCCCAGTGAAGCATTGATCTGGTCAATGTGGACCTGCAGCGCCTTGGCTGCATCCATGACGATGTCTTCACGGATGCTGAGCTTGCGAGCCTTCACCAGTTTGTCGAGCATCAGACGCTTGGCGCGGGCCTCGGCGCTAATCTCGTCAATGGTGCGGAACAGCGCGTCAATGCTTTCGGTTTGGCTCAGCGCGTGCTGCTTGGCGGCTTCCAGTCGCTCCTCGACATCGCCACACCACTTGACTGTTTTTTCGGCGTCAGCGAAGTGCTGATCGGTTTCCAGCTCGGTGTTGATTGAGCTGAAGACAGCCAGCGAGTGCGCTTTGAACTGCTCCAGATTGCTGGCGGTGACCATGCCGGTCACTTCGATCCGCAGAGCTGGCAGTGATTCCGGCGTTTTGCCGACGGCTTCCGGCACCACCTCGGCGGGGGTGAAGTACAGCAGGTCAGCTTGGAACTGTTTCCAGCCCGCGACGAGCGTCGCGGCCCGGCCCGGCACCGGCGCGTATTCCATCGACACGAAGTTTTCCTCGGTGCCGTCGGAGCAGACGAAAATTACTTTGTCTGCGCCGCTGACCAGCAGCTGCTGTTCGAGCTGCCAGTAGTAGTGCGGATCCAGCGTGCCGGCGCGAACGTCGACAGCAAGTTGCTCGTTCCACATTTTGTGTTCGAACAACACGTCGCCGAGGATTGTGCAGCCATCGAGGGATGCGAGCAGGTCGCCTTCGGTGCCGACGACGGGAAACAGGTCCTCGCCAATGCGTCCTTCTAGAATCGGCCGAGCAAGTGCCTCGGCTTCGTGGCCTTTATCGAACAGGTTTTTCTGCACCCACCACGACACGTCGCGGTCGAGACCGGTCTTCTTCGCGTGCAGCAGTTCGGTGCGCTTCATCTGTTTCGATGCGCCCATCATTGCCGGCGCTTCTGAAGCAGTGAAGTAGTTGGCGCGGAGCGCGTGCCAGGCTTCGGAGCCCTGAGCGACATTGTGGATTTTCATTCTTGGTCTCCTTCAATAGGCGCGAGCGCTTTGATCTTGGCGATCTGCTCGTCGCTCAGGGTGAATTTGCTACTGACGGTTGCGATTAGGTGATCAGGGGCAGAGCGGCCGGCGTCGACAGCGACTTGCCATTTGGGCAAGTTCTCTGTGAGCTTTTCGTCGGGGTAGGGTGGAAGTACGGTTGGTGCCGCGCCACGTGCCGGTGATACGTCGCGAATGGTTGGTGCGGTTTCTTCCAACTCATCCGGGCTGTACACGCCGAGGATCACGTCCGGGCAGTAGAGGCGCGACCAACGTTTGGTGGCGAGGTATGCCAATTGCTGGCGAGGATCGTCAGCCCAGAGGGTGCTGTTGCGGGTGCGAGCTTGGGCCAGAAGCAGCTCAAGCACGCGCGGCTCGTCTTCGCCCCGGAAGGTCGCCCAGACCTTTACGCCCAGACCTTCCTCGTCCTCAAGCTTCCAGCCCGGGACGCGGTACTCGCCTTTGTCGCTGTTTTTGATAGTGAATTTGCCGATCACCTTTTCCCAAGCGCCGTACCACTCGTAGTGCAGGCGATCCACTACCGGTGCGCAGGTAGTGATCACCGCGTTTACCAGCTGCGCTTCGTAGCCCAGCACGCCGTTCACCAAGTGCGTTTTCTGTGCCACGGCGAACGGGTTCATCTTCCACTGCATCGACTGCATGACGACCGCCAGACAATCCGCTGGGTTGCCGTTGAAGTGCTTCGGCAGCGTGGCGCGGCCGGTGGCCATGACTTCGGCCAGGCGCATCATCTTGTCCAGGCTGTCGCCGTCCAACACCAAAGCACTGGTGCTGGTTGCTGCGTGTGGGAGGACGTGTAGGTTTCGGTCGTGCGCCACCGGCGCCACGCTTTGAGCGGACATGACTGTTCCTTGCCGCGCGGTGCGCAGCGATTGAATACTTTGTTTATTGAGTGATGCGATCGGCGAGTGCGCTGAGCAGCATCAAAAAGGTGAAAACGCCGAGGGAGGAGAACGCGCCACGCCAGATGATCAGGCGGCGCGCCCATTGGCGACCGGTCGCGGCCGAACTCTCACGGCGATGCGCTTACCCTTCATGGAAGGCGCCAAGCGCTGCGGGAGACTCGCGACCAGGACCTCGCGCTTGCGACCGATGACCTCGTTAAAGGGAAGGCCGAAGCCGAGCAGGGCGATCTTGTGTTCGATGTCCTCGAGCTGCTCGTCGATCAGCGATTTAACCGGTGCCGTACTCATGCGTCCTCCTTGCGCCGCTGACGGGTGTCACGCAGGCGTTTGCAGTAGTGGTTGAACTCGTCGGTGGTGATTGCGCCGTCGGTGAAGAGTCGGGTGATCAGCGCCTGTACCAGCAGGCTGATGTCTTCTTCGCCGGCGGGCGCCGACACACCGTCAAGGGCTTGGTCGATCAGGATGTGAGGGCTCAAAACCCACACTCCCGCTCTACGCGATCGCTTTCGCGCTTGGCATCTCGGTACTCGTTGGCGTGCACCGCAACCAGGTCGTTGGCGAGCGACCGAACGATTTGCGGATCACCGCCGACGGCTTCGATGGCCCACTTGTGCAGTACACCCCCATCCCCGCGACAGATCAGCTCGATCAAAATCTTCTCGATGTACCGATCAGGGTCTGGGTTCGCGGCCATGTGATCGGCCAGCGCCTCCGGTAAGTGGTCAGCGTTCACCAGGATCTTGCTTCGCCCAACAGGGTTGGGCGCCTCGACGTGGCGCCGATAAAGCAAATCGTCGACCGACTCGGTCAGCCATTCCTGACCTGCCTCTGTTTCGAGAAAATCGTCTTCCGGGATGGGCTTGCGTAGAGCTGACATGGTCGTCTCCAGAGTGGCGGGGTGTTGATCCAACAAAACTCGGATGCACGCGTTCGCTCCGCTGGTTGCCGTTGGGCGCGGAGGGGGAGTGCATTCGAGATTGGTCGGGAGATTGATGCCTAGCTGCGCGGACTCATTGGGGTACGACACGCAGAAAAAAGCCCGCGAGAGAGGCGGGCTTTGGGGATGGCTTCAGAGGCAGTCGGACTTGCCTATCTGAAACTCGACTATCGGTGAGCTGGTTGAATCTTTGTAGAGGAGGTCAATGGAAAGCCCCGATTTCACGAACTGCCCTAAACCTTTTTCATTACAGAATGCAGAAGCTGCAAGCGCTCTTGCGTCCTTGGTGAATTCATCAGAATCCATTTCGTCTTTCGTAACTTTTGTGAGTGTGTAAGAGATACGCATGACCTCATCGCTGTAGGTCACAGAATCGACGCGGGTTGAATCGTCGGATACTTTTCCGGACTGGACACTCATGATGAGCGCGAGCCCCTTGAGTTGGCGCTCCCGCTCCTGCTTTTTCTCTTCCGGGCCAGATTTTGCGTGCCATACCTGTACCAAGATAAAGAGCAAGGTCATTGCCGAAAAAAATATGATGATTCCGCGACTCTGTTTCAATTGAGATTACCGTAGCAAAAGGCCATTACTCATTTGACCATGCCGGTAGCACCATCTCAAGTCGGAGGAGTTGCGTCATTGATCCCCCAAAAAGCCCGACTGCAGCTATCCGTTCCGGTGAGTGTCTCTTGGCGTAGAGGGGAATCGCGCGCGGGTTGGGCGGAAGGGAAAGCGGTGTAGCGGGGCTGTGGGGCCGGCGGTGGCGTCTTAGTCCGAGCCGCCGGCAACGAGCATGGTTACTCTACGATGCAAATCCAGCGGTGATTTTGCCGATACGGCGCGCGAGTGAAGTGAACATCTGAAACCAGATTCATGCCTCGCTCTTGGAGCGCTTCGGTCAGTTGTACGAGTGTCTCTGCTTGGATAGTCATTGCTGTCACCTCGTCAGATTTACTGCGTTCATAATTCTTGACCGAGCGGGCAAGTAGCTAATTCAATTTATCTACTCGGTCGATTTGTTCAATCCAAACCGCAGAGCTCTCCCTGACTGTCCCCTTCATTCAAGATTCAGGGCAAGGAGGGCTCTGCGCTTTGGACTGATGCCGCCTCATCGAAGCGGCATCAGTAAATCTATCGGTATTGCTCGCGCCTCCTACCGGGTCATTCGCCAGTTCGGTCAACACCTCGTCCGCCGTCGCAGTTCTGCGCGTTGGTAGCCTTTCGGGGCTATCGGATCGCCGGTCGCCGGTAGTGGCAGCGCGATTTTGTTCACCTGACTTCATCTCGCCCCACAGGTGTGGCCGGGGCTGACCTCCCAGCGTGAGCCGGGTAATCGTTTATGGCGCGGGTTGTTAAAGAACGGCGGGTCCGTAGAGTCCCTTCGCAGAGCAGTACGTCGATGCGATGGATGAAATATAGGCAATCCCATATTTTGTGTCAATGGGTATTCCCATAAAATTATCGCCATGTATTTTCGTGTGGGGAAAGCCCGCGTTCGCGGGGGCCTTGATGTTTGGAGGATTAGCTGATGCACCAAGTCCACAACCCCTGAACGACAGGTTCAGTGATGCCTTCTGTAGATGACAGATTTACTCGATAGCCCGCCATAAATGCAGATCGTACAGTTAAGGTGCTAATTACTCGAGGAGCTGGAGAGTGATGCGACGAAACGATAAAGGTGTCAAAGGAGTCCATTAGCGCTAACACTTTTGGAAGCGTGGTTGCCTACTCAGCAGCGCGCAGTGACAGCTGAAGGAGTTGAAGATAGGGCGGAGTAAAAAATTGCAAAGCAGTTGCTCACAAAAAACCCGGTGCACTGACCGGGTTTCCTAGTTAATTATTGTTTCGGTATTCTTCCGCCAGCTGTACTAAATCAAAATTTGAATACCGTTCACTATGTGAGACTGGGTATGTAGAGTAAACAAAATCTATAAAATCATTGAAGTACATGTGTTGGGTTCTGTTAATCAGCCAGTCTAAAATGGCTCTGTCCTGCGTGGCAACCCTGATTAACTGTGGATTTCCAGTGAACCTGACAGTTTGTTTGTCTGATCCATAGTTATTTATTTCATTCGCTATCAAGAAATCGCCACGATTGCGGACGGAGTCTACAACATCATCTACGTATGGCCCGTAATGATTAAAAAGCCAGCGTATGTTCGTCATCTGCTGACCACTTTGAACAGAAGAAAACCAATCTGCTAAATAAACTAATTTTGTTAATCTGGCTTTGGATAGCTCGCTAGGATATGGATACATTACGCAAAGGTAAGCTATCAGATTTTGTAAGTGGTTCATTGCATGCCTCCACCCATTTGCTCTAGAAATTCACTTTCCACACTTTCGGGTTTGTTTCTTACTTTTAGTTTGCCTTCGCGATTTAAATTAAGCCCGTCTCGGAAATACTTTGATAGTATATCTTGGTTTCCCTCGCAGTGTCTTTTTATTTTTGTTATAAGGTCGCCGTTATGTCGATCAAAAAAGTCTTGAGATGTGCTTTCAAATACGATAACCCCGGAATGGGTACCTGCGTCGGAAACGGCAAGCGCGACTATTCGACAGCTTTTCATTCTGAAGCTATTTACAAGGGCTGCATCAAATTTATAAGTTTCAATAAGGTAGTTGAAATAATCTTCGTTGTCCGCCAGATCGTATGTCGGGCAGTTACTTTCAATACATTCAGCATGCTCCCAAGCGATGCTTGTGGCGCCTTCGTCAATTGCAAACTTTTGCCTGTTGACTTTGTTGTATTTTGGATTTTTGGAGTATCTGGCGAGAAGGTTGAATGTATTATCCATCTCGTAATACATTGTTATTCTGTCCGTTGTACCTAACTCAAGTTGCATAGAAAGATTTATCAAATGATTCTTTACAATTGCTGTGTTTAGTTGTCTCAGCTCTGCGTTAAGAAGCTCTTTGTCTTCTAGGCTTGACTTTAGTGCCGATTCTGAAGCATTTAATTTTCTAGCTATCTCTTCTTTGGCTGCGTTCAGTGTCGCTATTCTGTTGTCTAGTTCTATTATTTTGGATTGTTGTTTGTTTTGGTCTTTATAAGTTCCGGTGGCGCCTATACCTAAAAGTGCAATTCCAAAAATAAAAGACATGTAAGGGTTGAAGATTAAAGCGAGGGCTACTCTCAGATACTCCGGTTGAATGGGGCTAAATGTTTTTGAAAAATCCCATCCGCCAACAAAACCACCGCCTAAGCCTAGCAGTACAGTTCCCACCGTCGCCATAACTATGTAGGAGGCTTCGTCACCAAGCAGCCCCATATGAGATAAGTTTTTTGATGTTCCTAAAAAACCTTTCTCGTTTAATAAGTTATTTAACCAACTTTTCTTGATTCCATTCATGCCTGTGAATTCCTAATTCTGTCCGCAGTAGAGATAAATGAAATATTACCTACCGTGAGTACATTGCCCACCAGAAAACATGTCCGAGGATTGAGATCTGCTGTTCCTGGATCTGCTGGAACGTGTAATCCTCGTCCGGGTGCTCGTCACGGTTGAAGCTGCGCAGGCGAATGCCGATCGGGATCCGGTAAACCTGCTTCACTCGGAGTTGGCCGTTGTGGTTGATTGCGTACATTTCGCCATCAACGATATCGCTCAGGGAGTTCTTGCCGACGTTCACGCCTACCGTGGCGCCGTCGCGCAGCACGGGCACCATGCTGTTGCCGCCGACCTTCACACACTTCGCGTTGCTGAACTGAACGCCGTTATGGCGCAGATCCTTCTTGTTGAAGCGTAGGCGCGAGTTGGCGTTTTCCTCAATGGCAAATCTGCCAGATCCGGCCGCCAGTTCGACTTCATGGAGGAAGGGGACGTAGACCTCATCGTCATCAAGCGGCGTTTCGTCGTCCCAGGTTTCGATGGTGCCGAGTTTCACGCTGGGCTGGATACGTTCAGCTTGATGATCAGGCACTGCCTTGAGCATGTCACCGACACCTTCAGCCAGCCACATCGGGGACACGCCACATACAGAGGCGATCTGAGCGGCGAAGGCTGTAGCCTTCGATTTCCCTCTCTCTAAATCCGAGATAGAGGTCTGTGTGAGTCCGGCACGCTCTGCAAGCTCAGTCTGATTGAGCTTTGCGTGGCGACGGGCTGCTTTGAGTCGGTCTTTAAATTCCATCCGCGAAGTATTACGGGTGCTCCCATATTCTTGCAAATCGGTATTCCCATAATTTACTATATGGGTATTCCCGTATGGAGGGGCATCATGAACGCAATTTACAAGGGCCTCGTTGACTACTTCGGCACCCAGGAGGCCACCGCCGAAAAGCTCAAGGTTGATCAAAGCACCGTCTCCGGTTGGGTTCGGGGGAAGCACGGCATGTCTCCGGTTATTGCCAAGCGAGCGGAAGCGCTGACCGGAGGTACTTTCAAAAAAGAAAACCTGTGCCCGTCGTTTCCTTGGGCCGAGATGGCCGCCTAAGCGAAATCCCTGTCCGCCAATCCGTTGAAGCCAGATTAGAAGAGAGCAGTCCCCATGGAAACGTCCAGTCCAAGACACACCGCGCAAACCCGAGACCAGGTTCTGGTGGCGCACGCAGCAAATCAGATCGCCCGTACCAGCCTGAGCCAGGATGACTTTGCCCAGACCTTGAGCCGGGAGATCTACGTGCGCGTCCCTGAGGCGAAGATCAAGGACGCCAAGGTTCCAGACTTCGCTGAGCTGGCACGCCTGAACGACGTCAGCGAATTCGTTAAGGCGACAGGCCGCTGGTTAAAGCGCGTGCAGCGCTGGCTCTCGGGCGATCAGGAAATGCCGTCTTGGTTGGAAGAGGCCTGGGTGAATGCACTGGAGCCTGAGTTTCGCGACAACTGCATCAATGAGCTGGCTGGCCGCCACGGCTTGACCGGCGCCCGCCAAATGCATAGCGACCAATGCGCAAACAAAAGCTTCGGTGCGCTGATCCGCGCGCTGGGCGACGTGATCGACACCGGCAGCGAAGTATTTTACGACCAGGTGATGTGCGAAGAGGACCTGCCGCACCTGCCGGCGTTCGCCGAGCAATGCCGTCAGGTTGAAGCGCGGGCAGGGGAGCTTGGCCGGAAGGCTGAAGCACTGATCGCAAAACACCGACCGAATTTGAAGATCGTCTGATTTCCGCGCATGCGCGGAAATCCTGAGTTCACCACCAAAAAAGTGGTCTTTGGGTTCGCACTCTCAAGTAGCAGCCCCAGAAAGCCCAGGCACAAAAAAGCCGACGGTCGAGGTCGGCTGATTCGTAAACTAGAGAGACCCGAGTATGCAGAGCCAACCCAATTCAAGCAATACCCCCAAAAGTGTCGCGACACGTTTTTCGAATTCTGAAAACGTGTCGCAAACAATGTCGTCGGTGGAAATAGTCGAGCTGACCGGAAAGCTGCACAAGAACGTGCTAGCTGACATCCGCTCGATGTTCTCTGAACTGGAAATCGACTCGGCTGAATTTTCAGCCCAGTACAAAGATGGAACAGGGCGCAGTCTTCCGTGCTTCAACCTCGATCGAGAAATGACTGACACTCTGCTGACCGGTTACAGCGCCAAGATGCGTCTGGCAGTTGTCCGCCGGTGGCGCGAACTGGAAGGGCAGATCGGCCAACCCCGCGAATTCTCCCGCATGGATCTCATCCAGCTCGCCTTCGAGGCTGAGCAGCAGCGTCTGCAGCTGTCGATCCAGGTCGAAGCCCAAGCCTCAAAAATCCACTTCATGGAAAACCTTTTCAAGGAAGGGATGACCCATACCCGATTCTGCAAGGGCCTCAATGGGGTCAACGTCATGCAGGTGGGTAAATTCCTCGAGGGCCGGAGCTGGCTCTACAACGAGAGCAAATCCGGCCTGCGCTTCCGCGTGGCGTCCTACGCTCGCGACAAGTACATGACTGAGCACCAGACCGAAATCGCCCTTCACGGCAAAGAGCCATTCATTGCCTTCACGCCGATCTTGCTCAAGAAGGGCGCAGTACGTCTGTACGATCTGTATCTGACCGGCGCACTACCAATGAAGAAGAACTGGGACGGCTTGTTCACTCATGACAAAGTCTTGCGAGGTGCTGCGTGAGCATGGGCCTTATGGTCGCCGCGATGAAGCTTCGCGTTGGCAATCCATTGCGCAAGCTGGTGCTGATCAAGCTGGCGGACAACGCCAGCGACGTAGGCGAGTGCTGGCCTTCCTACCAGCACATCGCCGATCAGTGCGAGATCAGCAAGCGCTCTGTCATGAACCACATTACCGCTCTGTGTGAGGCAGGACTGCTTCGCAAGGAAATCCGAAAGGGTGGTCCGAAGGGCAACTCGTCGAACGTTTACTTCCTTACCCTTGATGGTGGTGCACCTCCTGCACCAGGGGTGGTGCACAAGATTCACCCGGGTAGTGCAGCAGGTTCACCCCCTAGTGAATCTCCTGCACCAGGGGGTAGTGCAGCAGTTGCACCCAGAATCAGTAACTCTCTTGAACCAGTCATGGAACCGGTCATGGAACCAATTGCACCCCCGGCATCCGCCGAGGTTGTGCCGGCTCACTCCCGCAATCTGGTTCTGGTGGTTGATCGAACCGATGCGCCACGGGTCGAGATCCCTGCCGACATGCCGGGCCCCAAAGACCAGTCCTGCAAAACCTTCAAGGTCTGGGCGAACTACGCCATGGCCTATCGCAAGCGCTACAGCACTTGGCCGGTGTGGAACGCCAAGGTCGGTGGCCAGCTCGGCCAACTGGTCGACCGCCTGGGCGCCGATGTTGCTCATCACGTCGCTGCGCACTACCTGAAAACCAGCGATGCCGCCGTTCTGCGCAAGTGTCACAGCCTCAACGAACTGCTGGCCAACGCCGAGAGCTACCACACCCAGTGGGTGACCGGTCAGAGCATTAACGGGACAACCGCACGCCAGATGGAGCGCACCGAGGCGAACGTCTCCGCCGCCGAACAGGCCGCGCAAATGGTTTTGGCGAAGCGCAAAGCAGGGGAGCGCAATGAGTACCTTTGAAATGAACGATCACCAGGTCGCCGGCCTCGCCGCCGCGATCTGCGCCACCGCCGAGGCCATGGGTCAGGAAATGAACCCAGGCACTGCGGCGATGATGGCTGAAGACCTTTGCGCTTACTCGGTGCCCACCGTGAAAGCTGCGCTGAAGGCCTGCCGCTTCGAGGTGAAGGGCAAGCTGGCGATGGCCGACATTCTCCAGCGAGTGCAGGCCGCTGACGGCCGCCCGGGCAAGGACGAAGCATGGGCGATCGCCATGACCACCAACGATGAATTTGAAACCGTGGTGCTGACCGACGAAATCCAGCTCGCGCTGGCTGCGGCGAAACCTGTCCTCGACGCCGGCGACAAGGTCGGGGCGCGCATGGCGTTTAACAGCGCTTACGAGCGCCTGGTGGGGCAAGCCCGGGAGGACGGCAAGGAGGTGAACTGGCATGTGTCTGTCGGCTTCGACGCAAACCGCCGAACACAGGCGATTACCAAGGCATTGCAAATGCAGCGAATCCCACAGGAGCGCGCTCAGCAGTACCTGGCCGACTTGAGTGTCGCGCCGGTCACTGAAGACGGTCGGGCCGTCGTCGCGCTGCTCACCGGCGAGGTAGCACGGCCTTCGCCAAAATTGCGCGAAAAGCTCGCCGCAGTGAAGGACTCGATGCTGGCCATGCGCAAAGTCTCGGACGAGAAAAAAACAGAACTGCGAATTTTGGCAGCCAACGAGCTTGCCGATCGCCGGGCGCTGCTGATTCGGCAGGCCGAACAATTGAAAGCAGGGAGCGCTGCTCAATGAACATCGATAAACAAAAACTCCAGAAATTGCTCTGGGCTGAGGCCGCGTCATACCGCGCTGATTGCGCGAACTGGAAACGTAACACTGAGGCTCTTCAGGACTTCCTCGGCGAAAAGACTGTGGAGGAGGTGGCACTGGAGCTGTTGGCCGAGAACGAACGACTGACGCATCAACTCGGTGAGTTGATCGACGGATTACCCAACAAGGTGGTCGCCCATGGCTGACAAAATCTCCGTGAACTGTCAGGCCAAGCTTTCCGAGGCTATCACCGCTATTAGTGCAATGTACCGCGACAAGAAGTTCGTGGTCGTCTCGCTGCGCCCCGGCAAGGACCGGACGCTGGACCAGAACCGGCTGTGGTTCGCGATGTACAAGCGCATCGCTGAAATGACGCAGATCGGCGACGAGGCGGACGCTCGCCGGTATTGCAAGTTGCACATCGGCGTGCAGATCCTGCTGAACGAAGACGCCGGATTCCAGGCTGAGTGGTACCGGGTGATGCGCCATCTTCCGTACGCAACAAAGCTGGAAATGATGGGGGGCTGCCATTTGTTCGGCCCGGACGGTTTCCCGGTGACCAGTCTTTTCAATCGAGCCCAAGGCGTGGCGTACACCGACCGCATTGTCGCGCGCTTCGCACCGCAGGGTGTGTACTTCGATGATCTTCTGAGCCAGGAGGCTGCATGACGATTGAAAGGAAGCAGCCGCGCCCGAAAAAGTGCTCAGTCAAAACCTGCAGGGCCTTATTCGTCCCGAAGGTGAGCTTTCAGTCTTGGTGCTCGCCGGACTGCGCTGTTGTCATCGCGCGGGACAAGCAGGAGAAGAAGCGCAAGTTGCTGGCCAGCATCGAGCGCCGCGAGATCAAGGTACGCAAAGAGAAGCTGAAGAGCAGGGCGGATCACCTACGCGAAGCCCAAGCTGCTGTGAACGAGTACGTCCGCCTGCGTGACGCACACCTTCCGTGCATCAGCTGCGACTCGATGCCGAATGACAGTGATCTGATTACCGGCAGCCGCTGGGACGCTGGACACTACCGATCCGTTGGCGCCTGTCCGGAGCTGCGCTTCGAGCCGCTGAACATCCACCGCCAGTGCGTGAAGTGCAACCGCAACCTGTCCGGCAACACAGTCGAGTACCGCATCCGGCTGGTGCTGCGCCTCGGCGCCGAAACCGTGGCCTGGCTGGAGGGGCCTCATGAGCCCCGCAAGTACACCGTCGAAGAAATTAAAACCATCAAGGCCGAATATCGGGAAAAGAACAGAGAACTGAAAAAGGGACAGGCAGCATGAAGATCAACTCAGCGCGCCAGGCTTGGCACGACTGCAAATACAACCCGGCCCCCGGCCAAAGCTCTGACGTCGTGCAGCTCGGCGTGGTTGTGCAGAACACCGAACGCGGTCCAACAGCAAATCACGCGGTGCACGGTGCACTGGCTGGGCACATCCAATCGGCAATCGCTCGACTGCATCCCCAGATCCGCGTGTTCGGCGACTTTATGTACGCCGCTGAGCAGAGCGACGACATCCGCGAGGCGGCGGAAGAGGTGGTGTTCCTGATGGTGGTGGGCAAGTCGCCAAGGATGACGGCAGCTAAGCGCGAGAAGCTGGAATACGTGGTGAAGGGCGTGATGCGCCGGTACCGGCACATGCACCAGGGTGGCCAGTCAGCAAATGAAGATCCCTTCACCAACGCTGAGAGGTTCCGGGCTTGGATGTGGCAGTTTTACGGTGTGCGTTTAGAGTCCTGTGCCTGGGGGCGGGACTGGGAGCCTTACATTGCGCGAGTGTTCGAGTGTTGTGAGGACCTTGATAAGATGGCGTTAAGCCCGGTTGCGGCGGTCATTTATCAGATGAAGAAGGCGGCTTGATTTCATGGAAGGATTGCAGTTGGTTGATGTGATAAAAATTGCCGCAGGTAGTGGAGTCGTCGCTGCTTTTGTCACTGCCGGTATAGGTTTTTTTAAGGATCGCTGGCAAAGCAAGGAGCAGCGACGTTTCGAAGCTGAGTTGCAGGCGATTCATCTAATCTCAAAACTGGACGCGCTAGCTGCGCAATGCGCGAGAAATTACTGGGAATTCCACAGTAGCTGGTCTGAATTGCGAGATCGGGAGGGCGGGGGAGTTTATCCTGGTTGTGCGAAGCCAGAGTTCAGTATCGACCCTGATGGGTTGTCGAAAATTGACCGGGAGCTCGCTTGTAGAATTGCCTGGATCGAAAACGATATCAGTCTTGGCTCGGATGGGATTCGTGCGCGATGGGAGGTTTACCTTGATTCCGAGGATGCAGTTGAAGCAGATGCTGATTTGGTGGGGTACTTCGGATATGAAGCCCTGTCAATCTCAAAGCTGCTTAGATCGAAGTACAAGCTCTCTCACCAAGGCGCCCAGTGGGGCATGCCACGAATTGAAGAGCAGCTCAAAGAGTGCTCAGAAAGTGCGAAAAAATTCTTTGAGGAACATGATTGACTTCCCGCACGGCTGAGGGCATGATTTCTACACAGTTAGTATTTTGCCTGCGGCAAGTTACTAAAGAGCCGGCCAGAAAGCCGGTTTTTTTATGCCCGCTAGAAAGCAAAAAGCCCCGACAAGTTCGGGGCTTTTTTATGCGCGGAGACAAAGAGAGGGCGACTCCAAAGGGTGCGGTAACACCCAGTGGAGACGCCAGATCGCAGATGGTGCCTGCAAGCCAGCCAAGGCCCTCACTGCTCGCGCGAGCGGGACGGAGCCTAGCAGAAAACCAAATGGACTTGCAGATGTTAAAAGAATGCAGATGCGGAAAATGCAACAGACTTCTCGCCCGCGCGGGTGAGTTTACCGAGCTCCAGATCAAATGTTCCCGATGCGGGACGTTGAATCATGAGAAGGCCACGAGCCTCGAGCGATCGCCTTTGAGCGACATGAAAGCGGAAATCTCCGCGAACAATCATTCGACTTAAAAGGTGAAAATTATGGAAGTTCAACAAATCGGCGCTAAACACTTTTCCGGTAGTTCGACCGGTGTGGTTCAGATTGTGAATCCCGCTGACAACGTTTCGGGTGTAGTAATTCGGACTGCGGAAATGTCGAGCGGTAGCTATTCGATTTTGTCGGCGGGCACCGTTAAGCCCAACAACGCATTTGATTTCTCGACCCCGATCCTGTTGATGGCAGGCACTACAGCAATTAGTCAGTTGCAATATCCGATCTCTCTACCCGCTGGCCGAGGGCTTTGGATGGCAACCTCGGCTAACGCTGGTACCGTCTTCGTAACTTACGATCTGCTGCCGTAACGAGCGATGGGGGCTGCGTGGGTGGCCCCTTTTCAGAGTCAGAAATCAACAAGGCCCCGAGCCTCTATCCATCGCCTTTGAGCGACATGAGAGCGGAATCCTCCGCGATAAATCATTCGACTAATAGGTGAAAAAAGATGGCACCAAGTGGACCACCACGCGTTCAATTTACAAACAACGGCAGCCCAGTGTTGCCTCCTCGTAACTCAATGAGCCCTGGTCAGTTCTTGGAGTCGCCGAACAAGCGATTCAAACTGATCCTTCAGCCGGATATGAATCTGGCGCTGTATGACAATGGCGCCGTTGTATGGGTTGCCGACTACAACAACCCATATACGACCACCATCCGCAACCCGGTAGCGGCCGTTCCCAACTCGTTTTACATCTTTGAGTCTGGGGTTCTGGTTGACCATACCCGCAGTCGCTGCTGGAGTACTGTAAATAGCACCCCACCCGACAGCGTTGAAGCTGCTGCGTACCGCAACTTTCTCCAGGTGCAGAACGACGGAAATATCGTGATCATCGACTCTCGAGCGATCTGGAACGGTACTCCAGGCATTCCGCTTGATCCGGGTGGCAGCGCATTTCTGTTCGGCGGTCCGTGCGAGCTGACGATGGGGGTACCTTACTTCGCCGGTGATGGTGCATTGATCTTCCAGGGTGATGGTAACGTAGTGAACTACGGGCCGAACTGGAGCGTTCGCTGGGCGAGTTACACTCAAAACAAAGGCGCCGTGAAGGCAGTATTCCAGGCGGATGGCAACTTTGTAGTTTACGCCGCGAATGACGTTCCTCTGTGGAATTCGGGCACCGGTGGCAACCCTGGCGCTACTCTGCGCTTGCAGCCAAATGGCAGCCTTGCAGTTGTTCAGGAAGTACCAGTCTGGGCTCGCTTTGGCTACACCCCGACGATTCGTCGTCGGAAGATCTATTACCCCGACAACACGAGCGCCGAGCATAACGGTACGGACCCATATCCGACCTACGGCCACATCGGCTGGGAGTTTTAACCGCTTTCCACTCGAGCTGGCGGCTTAATGCCTGGCTCTGCCCGCGCAAATGAGGCGGGAGTAGCAAAAGGGTCGTGCCTGTCTGGGCGACCCTCTTACAAGCGAGAAGTCTCGCACCTATTCAAGGCCTCGAAATTGTTCGGGGCTTTTTCGTTTTCGGCTCCCCACACCCATAGCTCTGAGCTGGGAGTGCAGCGGGGCCGACCTATTCACATGCACCCACGGAGTCGAGCGCATGGATTCTTTACACCGCCTGCTCGAGCTCATCGACAGGTTCGGATTGCTGATCGCGGGATTGGTCGGCGCCGTTGTCGCCAGTTGGTGGCACAAGGACGACCTAACGGATTGGCGTGCTTGGATTGTCTTTCTGATTACGGGAGTTGCCTGCTCGATTTATTTGACGAGCATGGTCAGCGCCTATCTGGGCGTAACAGAGCCGAAGATCGTTGCAGGTATCGGCTTCTTGCTTGGGGCATTCGGTGGGTCGCTCCTTGCAGCCATCAACCGTGCAATCAAGTCCGCTGACCTTTGGGCGCTCATTCGCCAGCGGTTCGGGGGAGGCAATCCACCATGAATTT
Organism: Pseudomonas sp. JQ36; assembly: GCF_053851495.1. Classification (NCBI taxonomy): domain Bacteria; kingdom Pseudomonadati; phylum Pseudomonadota; class Gammaproteobacteria; order Pseudomonadales; family Pseudomonadaceae; genus Pseudomonas; species Pseudomonas sp. JQ36. Next base: position 1,500,431 of record NZ_CM132642.1, read on the forward strand.
TGAACTGATCAACTCTATCGCCTGCGGCTTGATTGCCTTGTGGGCGACCTGGTGTGTTCTGAGCGGTCGAGTGCGGGACGGCGTCATCGGCAAGCTGATCTATTCGGCGATCGCCATCAGCGGGTTTGTGGTGATGAGCCGGGAGCAGACCATTTTCATGATGGGACCGACCACCGCCGGAATCACGTTGCACGTCTCGCTGGCCCTTGCCGGCATGCGTCACATCCTCATGGTCATCTGGTGGCAGCGGGTGAAGGCCTGGCTGTGCCGAACGCTGAAATGTGAACACTGCCTGAAGGATTGTCGGCACGGTCCTGACGAGGTTGAGCGGCGCAATCGGTAGCCCGTGCACATTCAAGGGCGGGAAACTGATGATGGCTACATAGTCAACCAGAAAGTTCTTAAGCCCGGCCAATGAACTCAGTAACATCATCGTCGGGAAAATCGTATTCCTCTTTTGCCAGAGCTATCTCGCCGTATAGGTGGCTGAGTTTTTCCGCGTCACGACGACTAGCTAGAACTGGCAGGCACGAAAACCCCATTCCATGCATCGTAAGGCTACGATGGCGCCCATCACTAAATTCGAGGGGCTCCCCGTGTTCTGGTAGATGAACCATCGGTATGTGAAGAACCCGGCGGTGATAAATTTCCCGGCGCACATCATGGATACGTTTTGGTATACATCCGTCTGAGACAAATTGCTGCATGGCGAGATTTGCTGCGATTTCGGCATCCAAAATCAGAATGACCTCCTCATCGTCCTCGGTGAAGGTTTCGATAGTGGCGATCCCCGGTAGGCTGAATCTAACCAAGCATTGAATCTTAGACATAGGTCTTCCTTGTGATGAGTTCCAGATTCTACCTCACCGCATTTTCGCATGCGTCGTTCGATGGCGCGCCCAGACTCAGACCCACAACAAGGTGAAGGCATGACTGCAAAGCTCGTTGAGCTCAAGCGTGAGGGATGGCGCGACGCCGCCAAGACCCTGCGCAAGATCGCAGATGACCTCGATGCCGGTGTGCATCCGGAATGCACGGTAGGCGCGCTGACCCTCATGGGGCCGAAAGGCGAGGTTACTGTGTTCGGTCTCGGGCCGAAGTGCGACGACCTGCAGTGCCTGGGTGCGATGCGCCTTGGTGAACACAAGCTGATTGATGTACTGCTTGACGCCGGGGAAGGGTAGGTGTGCCGCAGGTGAATGCGGCACACATTACTTGCTCATCCGACGAGCCGGAACGCCTTTGCGAGGGCCTGGCTCAGTTCGGAGCGCTCCCAGATTCCGGGCATGAACTGGGTTGAGTGCATCGTGATTGTGCCTATATCAATTTCAAACTGACTCTCGGGTGTCTCTGCAATGATCTTTGAGTAGCGCTCCCTGCCTCTAATGACATCATAGCTGGCCGGAAGCTGTACTTTTGATCCAGTCTCAGTGATGGCAAAAACCGCTATCTCGTGCTTCTTTAGGACGATCCCGCATTTGGCGGCCAGCTCTCTTGCTAGCGGTAGATCGCGGTTGTTAGGGGCTGTCATCCCTTCTTCCATTGAGAGGCTCGCTGCAGACAAAACCTGCGCTATGAGCCAGAGGGCGCCGTTGTTATCCATTACCTTTTCTCCTGTGATTGATTATGGCGTTTGCCGGGCTAGGTCTCGCTACGACGGCGCGCAGATGATACTTGCACCAAAAGGGAATACACACTCATGACAACCAAGCAACCCGACTGGGAGGCGATCGAACGAGCCTACCGGGCCGGTTCGCTTTCCATCCGGACCATCGCTGAGCGCCACGGCGTGAGCGACACCGCCATCAGAAAGAAAGCCAAAGCCCTTGGATGGGCGAGAGACCTTTCTGACCAGGTGCGGAAAGAGGTTCGCAGCAAGCTGGTTCGCGGAGAAGTTCGCAACGACCAAGGCGCGAACTGCGAACTCGACGCCGAGATCATCGAAGAGGCGGCAGAGGAAGGCGCCCGGGTGGTTCGCAGTCACCGTCGCGACATTCGCAAGGCGACAATTCTTGCGAACCTGCTGATGGATGATCTGATGACCACCATCCAGCGCCGCGAAGAGATCGAAGACGCGATCGAAGATGAAACCTCCGAAGACAACAACGGCATTCGTCGGGCCTCGATGCTCGCCGCCGTAGCGCTGCCCAGCAATTCCAAAACACTGTTCCAGCTTTCCTCTGCAATGAAGAACCTGCAGGTTCTGGAGCGTCAGGCATTTGGCCTGGACGAGAAGGAGAAGACGGACGACGCCGACGAACTCTCGAAGATGATGGACGAACTATCGAAGGACGCCTGACATGAAGCCCGAGCACATGAAGCTGCTCCGGGATAAGCGTTGGCGGTTGAACAATCTCTACTTCATCACCGACAAGCAGGGCAAGAAAGTCCGCTTCCGCATGACGGACGAGCAGATTGAATACTTCGACGGGATGCACACCCGGAACATCATCCTGAAGGCTCGCCAGCTCGGCTTCACAACTGAGTGCTGCATTATCCAGCTCGACGCCGCTCTGTTCGAATCGGCAAAGTGTGCGCTGATCGCCCACACCCTGAACGACGCCAAGCGCCTGTTCCGGGAGAAGGTGAAGTACGCCTACGACAATCTGCCGAAAGAGATCCGCGCTGCGAACCCTGCGAGCAACGACGCTGCCGGTGAGTTGGTGTTCAGCAAGGGCGGCTCGCTCTACGTCAGCACCTCGTTCCGGGGCGGCACGCTGCGTTACCTGCACGTCTCAGAGTTCGGGAAGATCTGCGCCAAGTTTCCGCACAAGGCGCGCGAGATCGTTACCGGTGCCTTTGAGGCTGTGGCCACCGATTGCTTTGTCACGATTGAATCAACGGCGGAGGGGCGGGCTGGCTACTTCTTCGACTACTCGCAGAGCGCAGAGAAGCAACTGCTGTCCGGTACGCCACTCGGCAAGCTGGACTGGAAGTTCTTCTTCTTCAGCTGGTGGAAGAACAAGGCCTACTGGCTCGACCCGGCCGAAGCGGTCATTCCGCAGCGACTGACCGACTACTTCAACGAGCTGTTCGCCAAGCACGGCATTGACACCAACCCCGGCCAGCGCGCCTGGTACGCCGCCAAGGAGAAGACTCTCGGCGACGACATGAAGCGGGAATACCCGTCGATCCCGGCCGAAGCCTTCCAGCAATCGATTGAGGGCGCTTATTACGCCCAGCAGTTCACCAAGCTGTATGCCGCTCAGCGCATCGGCACGCTGCCAGACAACAGTCATCTGCCGGTTCACACGATTTGGGATATCGGCGTCGGCGACTCCACGGCCATTTGGTTCGTTCGGATTGTCGGCGAGGAATACCACGTCATCGACTTCTACGAGAACAGCGGAGAAGGCCTGCGGCATTACATGAAGGTGCTCAAGGATCGCAAGTACACCTATGGCGATCACTGGGGGCCGCACGACATCGACAACCGCGAATTCGGCAGCGACGGCAAGACCCGCCGCGAACTGGCCCGTGAGGGTTACGAGATCGACGGGCAGAAATACAGCCTCAAGTTCAGCGTAGTTCCGAAGCTTGGCATCGACGAAGGCATTGAGCAGGTGCGGGAGATCCTTCCGGCCTGCGCCTTCGATGAGTCTAGGTGCGAACTGGGTATTTCCTGCCTGGAGAACTACCGCAAGGAGTGGGACGACAAGCGAGGCTGCTGGAAAGACAAACCACTTCACGACTGGTCATCGCACGGCGCGGATGCCTTCCGCTACTTCGCCGTCTCGATGGGCCGACGCAAACGCACAGGCGGAACACGCCGAATTGGAGGCTTGGCCTGATGCCAGTGCAATCTACAAACCCCGACTACGACGCGCACATTGCCGAGTGGGAGATGATGGACGACGCGCTCGAGGGTGAGTGCGCCGTCAAGCGCAACGAGCGCAATCTGCCAAAGCCGAGCGGCATGGTCGAAGCTGAGAAGCTCGACGCCGCCGGTAACAAGTACCTTTACGCGAACTACACGGCCCGGGCTCAGTACGAACACTGGGTGCGCGACTCTCTGCGCTCGATGATGGGGTTGGTGTCTCGGTTGATGCCGGAGATCGAACTGCCCGCAGGTTTGAAAGGGTTGGAGGACAACGCTACGGCGGACGGCTTCGGTCTGAAGCAGCTTTTCTTCCGCATGGTGCGCCAGGCCATCTCGCACGGTCGGGTGCCGCTGGTGGTGAACATCGATGGGCGCGGCGAGCCGTATTTCTCGACGTATGCCACGCGCAACGCCATCAACTGGGACACCGCAGATCAGAGCGGCCGGCAGGATCTGGTCCTTTCGGTGTTCCGCGAGTTTCGCAAGAAGGGCGGCGATCGCTACAGTCACGACTGCGACACTGTTTTCCGTGAGTTCTTCATGAAAGACAGTGTCTGCCACACCGCGGTGCGTAATGAGGGCGGCGAGCTCGTCGAGGGCGAGAAGCCCTTGGGCACCACCGGCACGGACAACCGGCTGGTCAAAGGTTTGCCGTACCTTCCGGTGATCTACTGCGGCTCGACCGACAACTCGCCGGACGTCGACGAGGTGCCGCTGCTGACCATGGCGCGGGCCGCGTTGAAGTCGTATCAGCTGAGTGCCGACTACTTCACCGCGCTGCACCAAACCAGCCATCCGCAGCCGTGGGTATCCGGCCTCGATGACTCCGTAGAGCTCAGCGTGACGGGGCCATCAGCGGCATGGGATCTTGGCCCCAGCGGACAGTGCGGCTATCTGGAGTTCCAGGGTGCAGGCGTCGAGGCTGTTCGCAAGGCCATGGATGCCCAGAAGAACGCCGCGCTTGAGGCTGGTGCCAAAGTAATGGACGTGGGCGGAACTGAGTCGGGTGAGGCGCGCAAGACACGCCAGAACGATCAGCACGCCACGCTGCACAGCATTGTCGTTACGGTGGGAGAGGCGGTGGAGCAGGGGCTGCGGTACGCAGCTGAGTGGAAGGGCTACGACCCGAAGCAGGTCAAGTTCAAGGTAAGTCCTGAGTTCGTGACCTCGGTGGTCGACGCCCAGGTGCTCGCCGAACTGCTGAAAGGTGTGATGGCCGGAACGATCAGCGCCGATACCTACTGGCATTACCTCACCACCGGCAAGCTGCCGGACCGCCCATACGAAGACGAAGCCGACCTGATCAGCGATGAGCGCGAGTCGGCCGGCATCAACCTGGATAAAGACGATGCCATCGACAAACCAGGCGCAGGCAGACAGCCAAATGCTGGAGCAGACGACGCGCCACTCGGTAATGCTGGAGCGGCTTAAGGCCGGCGAGGTCAAGAAGTTCGAGAAGTACCTTCGCCAGATCGACACGCTCGTGCGGGTGCAGTTGACCCGCAAGGAGCTGACCACCTACAGCCGAGACCGCCTTGAGCAGATCCTGACTCGGGTGGACGGCAAGCTGCTGGATATCTACAAGGCCTACGGCGACCTTGTGCAGGCCGATCTGGTCGACATCGCGCTGTACGAGTCGACCTTCGAGGCAAAAAGCCTGAGCAACGCGCTGTCAATTGACGCGGTCGTCCCGACCAACGCCGTGATCCGAGCGGCGGTGTTCTCCTATCCGCTGCAGGTGAAGGGAATCGATGGCGGCAAGCTGCTGAAGAGCTTCGTCAGTGGCTGGACGCGGACTGAGACGATGCGGGTCACGAACACTATCCGGCTTGGCTTCGGCCAAGGCCAGACCAACGCTCAGATCATCCAGGCTATCCGCGGCACCGCGGCGCAGAACTTCACGGACGGTGTCTTGGCGGTGAGTAACCGCAACGCCGCCTCTGTGGTGCAGACTGCGATCCAACATGTGGCCACCACGGCCCGGATGGAAACGCTGAAGGCCAACAGCGATGTGGTGCTGGGCTATCGTTGGGTGTCGACGCTCGACCGCAAGACCTCGCAGCAGTGCAAGGGCCTGGACGGCATGCGCTTCGATCTGGGTAAAGGGCCGCTGCCGCCGGCGCACATCAACTGCCGGTCGACTACGGTGCCGACCACCAGGCTTTCGGAGATGTTTGCCAAGGGCGCCACGCGCGCATCGGTAGGCGCCAACGGCGGAACACAGGTCAGCGCAAGCCTGAATTATTACGAATGGCTGGCAACGCAGCCGGCGAACTTTCAGGATCATGCGCTCGGCCCGGTACGGGCCAAGTTGTTTCGCGATGGCGGCCTGACGCCTGAGAAGTTCGCCAAGCTGCAGCTCGACAAGTCGTTCAAGCCGCTGACCTTGGCGCAATTGAAAGATGCAGAGCCAGACATGTTCATCCGAGCAGGCGTTACACTCGGCGCTCAACCAGGCTGAGATACCGCATGCAGATCATCGTTGAGGACGGGAAGGGAAGGCCGGACGCGAATAGCTTCGTGCCGCTGGAGAAGCTGACCTTCTACCGCGACTACTACGGTTTCCGGATCCCTGAAGCTGAGGCCGATCAAGTCGAACTGCTGCTGCGCGCCGCAGCTGATATCAACGCTCGTCAATGGAAGGGCAGCAAGGCCAATCCCGATCAGGCTATGGCCTGGCCCCGGCGTGACTGCAAGATCGAATACCAGACGCTCTCCGAGACATTCGTGCCCTTTGAGCTTGAATGGGGCCAGGTACGGCTGGCCGTCGAGCTATACGCTGTCGAACAGGGCTTCCTGATCGAGGAGCCGACGCATTGCACTGAGCCGAATGGCCGGCGCACGCGGCTCAACCGAGATACGCCAGGCTTTCGCATGCGGCCGCCGCCATACGCGCCGAGCAGGGCGCAATTCGCTGATTTCTTGCTGACACGAGGGTTACGATTAGTGTGGTGGCGCAATGATGGTAAGAGCTTCAGTGGCCTGATATAAAGCTCCCTTCCAAAAAGGAGCTTCTATGAACATTACGTTTATCCTAATCGCTGTTATTGCCTGTGTTGTTTCCGTTGTCTTAGGTTTGACAGCGGGAATTAATTTAAACCCAAGCTCGACCGTCAAGTATGTGTGGGTATGGGGCAGTGCTGGCGATTGGGTGTCCGGGGTTGGTGCACTCATCGCAGTCCTATCTACTCTATATCTCCATAAACGAAACGAGGCGCAGCAGGCTGTAGCGCGAAAAGACGAAATAACAATCGAACAGGGTGCATCCAGTAGCTACGCACTCATGAGATTCACATCTCATGGACACTTCACCTCTAAGGTCAGAGGTGTTCTGCTTGCCAAAAGTGACGGTGTCTCTATTTCACTCTTCGGCCATGATTTGACTGGTACCGAGCCGAAGCTTCCTCAATATCTAGGATTCAAAGACGATTTCCAACTGGAATGGCATGTTAGTAAGATGCGGCCCTTACTCATGGCAATCAATACCCTCCAATGCACAAGCATTGATGATTTAAGCGTTGAGGTACTTACATCAGTTGATGCTTTTGTATTTCCTTTAGACATCAAAGTGAAAGCTCTTTTGAGAGAAGTTGCTGCATTTGAGCAGATACGAATAGAAAATTAATTGAAATTAAATAACCCGGCATCGCCGGGTTTTTTTATGTCCGTAAAACGGGCTTACCAAACCCAAGGGGTGCACCAAGTGGCAGACGAAAACCAGATTGATCTTGAAGACCCGGCAGTTCAGACCGCCATTGCTGCAGCTGTCGAGGCTGCGACCCTGGGCCTCAAGAACAAAAACACCGAGCTGCTTGGCTCGCTCCGGACCACTAAAACAGAGCTGGAAGGCTTTAAGGGCCAGTTCGAAGGCCTGGACATCGCAGCCGTAAAAGGGCTCTTGACCAAAGTTGGACAGGATGAAGAGACCAAGCTGATTGCCGAGGGCAAGCTGGACGAGGTCATCACCCGCCGAACCGAACGCCTGCGCACCGACTACGACACCAAGCTGGCCGCCGAGAAAGCCCGTGCCGACAAGGCCGAGCAGTTCGCTGCCAAATACAGCGACAAGGTGCTGGCTGATTCAATCCGCGCCGCTGCCATCAAGGCCGGAGCGCTCCCTGAGGCTACCGAGGACATCATCCTGCGCGCCCGGGGCACTTTCAAACTCAGTGAAGACGGCGAGGCGATTGCCACCGACCGTGACGGCGAGGTCGTTTACGGGAAGGACGGAAAGACCCCGCTGTCGCCGCTCGAATGGGCGGAATCTCTGCGTGAAACAGCAACACACCTGTGGCCAAGGGCTCAGGGTGCCGGGCAGACCGGCGACAACGGTGGCAAGGCCACGAAAAAGTGGGGTGAGTACACCGAGCAGGAGCGCGCCGCGCTGGCCCGGGATAACCCCGACGCATTCAAAAAACTCCAGGCCACCAAAGGAACTTAATCCATGGCAACTACCCAACTGACCGACATCTTCGTCGGCGATTACTACGCCTCGCTGGCACCGGTTAACAGCCCGGAAAAGACTGCTGTTTACGAGTCGGGCATTGTGACTCGCTCGCCTGTGCTGGATGCGATCGCTTCCGGCAGCCAAGGTACCGCCGAGATCAGCTACTGGCAGGATCTCAACGCCGATGAAGCCCCGAACATCAGCAACGATGACCCGAACGACCAGGGTGAGGTAGGCAAGGTCGAGCAGGACAGCATGCGTGCTCGCGTCCTGTACCTCAACAAAGGCTACGGCGTAACGGATTTGACTGCGGAGCTGGCCAACACCGAGCCACAGCAGCAGATCCGCAACCGCTTCGGCACCTACTGGACCCGCCAGTGGCAGCGCTACACCTTGGGCGCCGCTCGCGGCATCATCGCCTCGAACATCGCCAATAACGGCGGTGACATGGTTATCGACGCGGGCGCGACTATCAACGCCAATGCCTTCCAAGACGCCGCGTTCACTGCGGGCGATGCGGCTGATCAGTTCGGCGCGATCGGCGTGCACTCGGTCGTGATGAACCAGATGGTCAAGCAAGACCTGATCGAGTACCTGCGTGACTCCGACGGCAAAATCATCCTGGCCACCTATCTGGGTAAACCGGTGTTCATGGATGACGGTCTGGTCTATGGCGCTGGCAAATACCTGTCCGTGTTCTTCGGCCAGGGCGCTTTCGGCTACGGCGAAGGTGCCCCGAAGGTGCCAGTCGAGCTCGAACGTAAGCCAGGCGGCGGCAACGGTGGCGGTGCTGAAGTGCTGTGGGAGCGGAAGACCTACATCCTCCAGCCTGCTGGTTTCAGCTGGAAAGGTTCTGAAGCCCAGAACGCCAGCCCGACCGCGACCCAGTACGCCGCCGCAGCCAATTGGCAGCGCGTGTTCAGCCGCAAGCAGGTTCCATTCGCCGCCGTGATCAGCGGTACCACCACGCCTTAATTCGGCCCACACAACCTGGCGCCCGTATGGCGTCAGGATACTTTTGAGGTGACTTATGAAAGTGATCTACACGGACAAGCCGGGCAAAGAGCGCGGCGTGTGCTACCGCCTGCTGAGCGAATTCTTCGGTGTCATCGGCTCCGCTACCGAGGTGGTCGTCGATGGCGATGCCCCGGATATCGTCGATGCCTACCAAGCGGCTGGCATCAAGGTATCCGACGGCAATGAGCAGGAAACCCCGGAAACTGACCCTCTGAAAATGAAGGTTCCCCAACTGAAAGAATGGCTGACTGAGAAGGGCATCACCTTCGATCCGACCGCCAAGAAAGAAGACCTGCAGGCCTTGGTGCCGGCGGAATAAGGACAAGCACATGACTGACTTTATCACCGTAGCCGATGTTGACGCTCAGCTCGGTCCTGGCTGGGCCGGCACCGGTGATCCGGTCCTTGCCGTGACCATGGCCAATGCCTGGCTCACGACCAAGATTAAGCGGGCTGTTCCAGATCCCGTTCCGACTGAGATCAAAACAGCCGGCGCTCAGGTCGCCAAAGAGGCGGCGACGGGCAAGCTGTACACGTCCACGCAGAAGGAAGTGCAGAGCAAGACCGTATCGGCTCAGCCCGGCACGTCGGTGAGCAAGACCTACGTGGCGGGCTCTACCGATCAGTCAGCGGGTGTGAACTTCGCACTGGCGCTGCTCGATCCTTGGATCAAGCGCTCCGGCGTAATGATGCTCAAGAGGACCTGATCATGGGCATGCGTGAAGAGATACAGGCCGAAATGGCGGAAGCGTTCGATGATCCTGATGGCCTTGCCGACGCGGTGAAGCCAGTGACAGGTGTCCGCAAGGTTGTTGGCGAGTATGACCCTGACCTCGGCGGCGCGCCTGAGGTGACCACCACCTACGGCGGTCGTGGAGTATTTGGCAGCTACCTGGCCAAAGAAATCGACGGTTCCTTGATCCAGAAGACCGACGAAAAGCTGCTAGTACTGCAGAACGAGCTTTTCATCACCGTGATTGGAGAGCCAACAGCAGAGGCTGCCACTCCAAAAATTGGCGACATCATTGGCGGCAAGCGCGCGCTCAACGTCGCCCAGGATCCTGCAGGTGCCACTTGGACCATTCAGTTGAGGGTCTGACGTGAGTAAATACACAGGCTTCAACGGCAGCTTTGCCGAGAGCATCCATCAGTTTGCCGAGCAGGTTCAGGCCGGGATCAACGCCACCTTCCGCGAAATCGTGATCGAGATTGGCAGTAGCGTCATCCGGATGTCTCCGGTGGGCAACCCCGAGATCTGGGCTGCGAACGTGGCGCATCGCGCTACCAACACCCGCGCTGCCGATGACTACGATTTCAAGGTCGCCGTGCGCAACACCCTCATCAATCTCGATGAGAGTAATTTCACCAAGGCCGGGAAGCTGAAGCGCGGCGTGAAGTACGCCAAGCCGCTGACAAAGACCGAGCGCGACCAGAACTTCAGCGTGAATGGACTGGTTGCTGGCAAGGATTACGTCGGGGGCCGATTCCGCGGTAACTGGCAATTCTCGATTGGAACGCCGGCTGAAGGTGAGCTTGATCAGGTCGATCCGGCCGGCGGCGTCACGCTGGCGAAGCTCAGGCTTCAGGTCGAGCAGCTGACCATCGGGCAAACGGCGTACATCGTGAACAACCTGCCATATGCGGTACCGCTCGAGTACGGCCATTCGAAACAGGCACCGGGCGGAATGGTGCGCATCACGCTCGCACGGTTCCAGCAGATCGTCGACGAAGCCATCAGGAACAATCAGGTATGAGCCACAACACTATTGCCTCGATCTATGAGGCCAAGTTGATCGCCTGGGCGAAGGCCTTGCCGACACCGCTCAAGGTTGTGGTGGAGAACGAGGCATACACGCCAGTGGACGGCGCTACCTACCTGAAGGCGTTCACGCTGCCGGGCGATACCACGAGCAGCACGCTTGCCGGAGACCACAAGCTGTACACCGGCGTGTTCCAGGTCAGCATCGTGACGCCGTCCGGCAAGTACCGCGGTGCCGCCGGCACGCTGGCCGACCAGATCGCCGCGCTGTTTCCGCTGTACGAGCGAACCACGAAGGGCGTGCTGACCGTGGTGACCATGACACCGGTCGAGCAGGGCCCCGGCATTTCTGGCGACACAATCTACACAGTACCGGTGTCGTTCATGTACCGAGCCGATACCGACTGATCTGCTGAGGTAGAATTCCATCATCAACTCTTAAGAGCGGACTGATGATGGATGAAAATCGGAAGCAACGGCTTCAATACCTCAGCGAATTGGTGGATGCCCACTGCTATCGAAACCGTGAGGAAATTGGCGGGAGCGACCGGTGCCTATGTACTGGGTGCGGCGCATGGCTGATGCCGGCCGAAATCATCAAATGGTACGAAGAACTGCATGCTTGTTGTCCACACTGCGGACTCACCGGCGTGGTTGTCGGTTCGAAGTCCGGCATACCGCTGGATGAAGTGCGTAGCAATATGAAGCTTGAGTAGCACTATCTAATCCGCCCATTGGGCAAACCCAGAACCCGCCATCGAGCGGGTTTTGTCATTTCTGGAAGAGAGGAAAAACCTCATGGCCGGCATTCAAATGCCCAACGGCGCAACGTTCGAAATTGCTTCCGCCTATGGCGCTGCAATCCCATTCACTGCCCTGACCAATGCCAACCCGGCAGTGGCGACCGCGGCAGCGCACGGACTGGCCGAGGGCGACATCGTCGCCGTCAACTCCGGTTGGACCCGCCTGGACGGCCGCGCCGTGCAAGTCGGCGAGATTGCCAGCGGCACCTTTGCGCTCGATGGCGTGAACACCACGAACATTCAGCAATATCCGGCCGGCTCGGGCGTCGGTGCCGCCCGCGAGGTGACGACCTTCACCGAGATCTCGAAAATCACCGAGCTCGGGTCGAGCGGCGGCGACCAGCAATTTCTGACGTTCGGCTTCCTGGCTGACGATGACGACCGCCAGATGCCGACCACCAAGAATCCGATCACTCTGACCATCACGGTCGCCGACGATCCGTCGCAGCCCTATGTCGATGTATGCGAGGCCGCGGACGACGACAAACAGGCCCGCGTTCTGCGCCTGAACCTGCCGGGCGGTAGCCGGATCATCTACAACGGCTACGTTTCGATCACTTCGACCCCGACCATGTCGCGCAACAACCTGATGACCCGCGTTATCAGCATCGCGCTGACCGGCCGCCCAACCCGTTACAGCGCCTCGGCGTAAGGAAGGAACATGGCAAAGTTCACACTCGCCCGGAATCCAACCTTCAACCATGTCGTCATGCTGCCAACGGTTGGTGGTGACCCGGTCAGCGTTGAGTTCGAATTCAAATATCGCGATCGCACCGAACTGGCTGGGCTCTACGCGGAGTGGGGTGAGCGTCACAAGGCGCTCAAGGAGAAAGCGGAAGAGGCTGGCATTGAGCAGTTCACGGCTTTACTGATTGATCTGCAGGTCGAGCAGCTGAAGGCGATCGTCGCCGGCTGGGATATCGCTGAAGAGTTCACCGACGAAAATCTGCGCGTCTTGGTCAGTTCCATTGCCGCCACGCCGGGCGCGGTGCTGGCCGCTTATTCCGATGCGTTCAGCAAGGCGCGCCTGGGAAACTCCTAAGCGTCTCCCGCAAGCTGTACGAGCCGGGGCCGTCAGCCGAATCGCTGGCGGCCTTCGGCCTTTCTCTTCGTGACATACCCGATGAGATCTGTGAGGTCTGGCCTGATGTCTGGCAGGCCTTCAAGGTCTTCGAGGCGATGGGCACCCAGTGGCGTACAGGCGCGTGCGGCGCTACCGGACTCGATTACACGTCAATTCGCCATGTCGCCGGATTCCTCGGGCTTTCCCGGTCGGAGGTCGCCTATGTCTTTCCAGATATCCGCGTCATGGAAGCCGAAGCCCTGCGGGTGATGGCGGAACAGAGGGACAGTAAATGAGCACCACCTTCGCGTCCCTCGGTATCGAGGTGAACTCCTCGTCGGCATCCAAGGCGGCTGACGATCTCGACAAGCTGGTCGACTCGGCAGTTGATGCCGAAAAGGCGATTGATGATCTCGGTAAGTCTGGCGAGGACCTGGCCAACACTGGCAAGAAGATCAGCCAGGCCGAGAACGAGGCTGCTCAGGGCATCGACAAGGCTACGGGCGCCAAAGAGCGCCAGGTCGATGCCAGCCGCAAGGCAGGTGCCAGCGCGGCCAGTGAAATCGCAATCATCAGCCAGCTCGACAAGGCGATGTCCGGCAACATTGGCAGCATGGAGCAACTGATCCAGGCTGAAGGCTTGCTGGAACGCGCTCGCAAGGGCGGTCTCGTCACCATCGAGCAGCAGGAGTCCTATCAGGATCGGCTTGGCAAGGCGTATGAGCGGATCGAGAAAGCCGAATCCAAGGAGATGGCGCAGAAGCAGCGGCTGATCGACGCTGAAAACCGTCAGATCGAAGCGTTGAAGCGCACTGTCAACGGCATCGACCCGGTCACTGCGAAGTTGGCAAAGCTGGAGGCGCAGGAGAAAGCGCTCAACGATCTGTACAAGGCCGGCCAGATCGACGCGACTCGTTACGGTGAGGCGCTGGCGAAGATCGGCAAAGACCGTGACGGCCTGACCGCGACAGAAACTGCATTCGACAAGCTGAAGCTCGGCACCCGCCAGGCGCAAGAAAACGTGATGCAGCTGACCAATGCCCTGCAGTCTGGGGATTGGGGGAGTGGTGCGCGGGCTGTCGCTCAGTTGGGCGCTGGTGCCGGCGCGTCTGCCAAGAGCCTGGCCGCAGCGCTGATTCCCGCCGGATTGCTGGCCGGTGTCCTCGGCGCGCTGGGTTATGCCTACTTCGACGCACAGAAGCAGGCCCGCGAGTTCAACGTCGCCATCAACGGCGGATCGAATGATGCCGGTCAGAGCATAGCCAGCCTCAAGTTGATGGCCGAAACCGCCGGGGCGATCACTGAGAACTTTGCAGGCGCTCGCGAGGCGGTGATCGCACTGGCTTCCGGTGCCGCTACCAGCGGCGTCCAAATGCAGAACCTGGCTCAGGCCGCGGCAGCAATTGGTGAGGTGACAGGGAAGGGCGCTGGAGACCTCGCCAAGTCGCTCGCGAATGCCGGCGACACCGCTACAGAAGCGGCGGAGAAGATCAGCGACCAGTATGGGCTACTCACCTACGAACAGTACCAGACGATCAAGGCGATTGATGATCAGGGCGACCATCAGCGAGCGCTTGACACCCTCAGTGAAGATCTAAATCAGTCCGCCCAGGAGCGCCTGAAGAGCTACCGAGAATCGCTGTCCGATATCGAACGCGATTGGGATCGAGTGAAGGCGGCTATCAAGGGCGCCTACGCTGAAGTCAGGTCAGAGATTTTCCCTGACCTGGCAAAGCAGATCGAGATCACCCAGCGCGTGCTGGAAACCCGGAAAGGGGGTGGGGTTACAGGAGCGATTTCAAACGGGCTGAGCTCGCTCAATTCCTTTCTGGGGTTGAACGACGGTGAGAACGACGACTCGACGCCGGCACTGGAGTCCAAGCTTGCGGGGCTGAAGGCGCGTCTGTCGGCGAGCGAAAGCAATGCTGCCGCGACCGGCGAGGAGATGCGGGCGAACAAGGAGTTGATCGCTGTCCAGAAGGAACTGGACAAGCAGATGGATAACCTGAACCCGCTCGCGAAGCGTAAGGATGCGTACAAGAAGCTCGATGACCAGTTCACCAAGCTCTATCAGAACGCGGAGAAGACTGGCCAAAAGTCGCCGCTACTGGATGGTGTTCAGTTTGACGGGAAGAAATTTTCCGGTGGCGCCTACGACCAGTTGCGCAAGTCAATCGACGAGCAGAATAAGGATTCCAAAACAGCCCCAGGGAGCGTCGATCTATCCGGCTTCAATGACTCGAAAAATGCGCTCAATACCGTGCTCGCCGAGTACAAGAATGCTCAGAAGGAACTGGATGCTTCGCAAAAGGCTGGACTGATTTCGCAGGCTGACTACCTGCAAGCGCGTGAAGCCATGATCAGCAACGAGCGCGACGAGGTCACTGCAGCTTATGAGGCTGAGATCGCCGCACTGGAAGCGGCGAAGAGCAAAGCCGGAACATCGGCCGCGCAGCGCATCCAGCTTGACCAGAAAATCGCCGACGCCCGGGCCGCCATGGTCAAGGTGCAGCAGGATGCTGACACCGAACTGAGCGTCCTGGCGAAGAACGAAGAGGGCCGGCTGAAGAAGCAGACCGAGGCCGTCAACACCTATAGCAGCGCGCTGCAGCAACAAGTCAAAACTCTGCGTGAGCAAGGCCAGCGTGCAGCGGCGGGCATCGGCCTGGGAGATCGCCAGCGCGATCTGATGAGCCAGCAGAACGGCATCGACGATCGCTTCAATCAGCAGAAGCTGGATCTGGCGAACCAGTACGGCGATGGCTCGCGCGGCATGAGCCTTGACGAGTACACGCAGAAGCTGGCGGCGCTGAAGGCAACCCAGCAGGACCTGCACGACACGGTTCAAGCCAACTACGACGAGATGACGGCAGCCCAGAGCGACTGGAGTGCCGGAGCCTCGTCGGCATGGCAGAACTATCTGGAGTCCGCACAGAATGCGGCGGGGCAGACGAAAAGCCTGCTCACTAATGCATTCAGCTCGGCAGAGGACGCAGTAGCCAGTTTCGCCATCAACGGCAAATTCTCGTTTTCTGACTTCACCAAATCGGTGTTGGCGGATATGGCGAAGATCGCCACTCGGCAGGCTACTTCTCAAGGACTCAGCGCTCTGTTCGGTATTGCTGCATCAGCAGCTGGCTCCTACTTCGGTGGCGGCGGCGGGAATGGATTGGCCGCTGGATCTGCCGGTGCCGTGTCTTCAGATCTCGGAGCATCGCAGGCCGGCTACACAGGGTTTGATCTCTCCGGATATCGGGCTGCTGGCGGGCCTGTTGCGCCGAACTCTCTGTACGAAGTCAACGAACTGGGACCGGAGCTCTACAACGAGGGCGGCCGGTCGTTCCTGATGACCGGTGCCAACGGCGGCAGCGTCACGCCGTTGACCACCGGCGGCGGGCCTGCTCTGGCCGCAATGTCCGGCGGTGGCGGCAACACGTACAACTTTCCGGTAGCGGTCTCGGTGCAGACTTCTGGGAGCGACGGGGTGGGTGTTTCGCAAGAGACAACCAACCAACTTGGCAAGAGCATCCAGCAGGCTGCGAAAACCGAAGCGGAAACTGCGATTGCCCGAGCGCTGCAGCCGGGCGGTTCGATCTGGCGCCTGACAAATGGGAGGGCCTGATGGCCATCGAGAAATTCAACTGGCCGACCGAGCGCGGGGAAACACCCGATATTAACTATCGGGTGCGCACCTCGAAATTCGGCAACGGCTACGCGCAGAACGTCGGCGACGGCCCGAACAACAAAGAGGACTCCTACCCGGTTACCTGCGTCGGCCAAAAGGCCACGGTGCTGGAGATCATGAAGTTCCTCGACCGGCACGCCGGCGCGAAAGCGTTTCTCTGGACAACGCCGCTCGGCGAGCTCGGGCTTTTCACCTGCAAAAATCCCGCTCCCACACCAATGGGCGGCGGGGTCTTCAAACTCACAGCCACTTTCGAGCGGGCATTCCAACCATAAGGGGCAATCATGCCGCTGATCAGTGACATCCAGGTGCTTGAGCCTGGCAGCGAAGTGCTGCTCTTTGAATTGGACGGTACGGACTATGGCGCGGACGTTCTGCGCTTTCACGGGCACGCGATACCGCACACGGCGGCCGAGTTGATCGCCGCCGGCGACAACGCGGACCAGCTGCCGGCGAAGGCGATCTACTGGCAGGGCAACGAGTACAGCGCCTGGCCGATGCAGATCGACGGCATTGAGGCGAACGGTGACGGCACGGCGGTTCGGCCGACATTGTCGGTGGGCAACGTCAACGGGCGCATCACCGCGCTCTGTCTGGCTTTCGAGGATCTGCTCGAGTTCAAGCTGACCATGCGTCATACGCTGGGCACCTACCTCGACGCGGCGAACTTCCCGGTCGGCAATCCGACGGCAGACCCAACCCAAGAGACGATTGAGGTCTGGTACATCGACCAGAAGACGAACGAGGACGGGGAAAACGTCAGTTGGGAGCTGGCCAGCCCGGGCGACGTCGGCAGCGAGTCGATTGGGCGGCAGGCCACAACGTTGTGCCACTGGTGCCTCACCGGCGGCTACCGAGGGCCGAACTGTGGCTACACCGGCCCGTACGTAAGCAAGGACGGAATCGTCACTGATAACCCCGAACTGGATGAATGCGATGCCACGCTGGGAAAGGGCTGTATCCCGCGCTTCGGCGAAGGAAACCCGCTGCCGTTCGGTGGCTTCCCGGCCGTCTCGCTGATCGCACGGAGCTGATATGCGTAAACACATTTTGAATGCGATCCAGGCGCACGCGGCTGCCGAGTACCCGAAAGAGTGCTGCGGGCTGCTGCTGGGCATCGGTCGCAAACAACAGTATTACCCGTGCCGCAATGTTTCGACCGAGCCGAACGAGGAGTTTCGCATCGACCCGGAGGAGTACGCCCAAGCCGAAGATATCGGCGAAGTAATCGGCGTAGTTCATTCGCATCCGGACGCCACCAGCCGGCCTTCGCCGCGCGATCTCGCTATGTGCGAAGCGACTGCATTGCCCTGGCACATCCTGAGCTGGCCCGAAGGCGATCTTCGGACGGTCATGCCGGCCGGTGAGGTGCCGCTGCTCAAACGGCCTTTCGTCCACGGCGCATGGGACTGCTGGCAGGTCTGCGCGGACTGGTACAAGCGTGAATGGGGACTGGAGTTCGAAGCTTTCAAGCGCGCCGATGGCTGGTGGGAGAGCAAGGAAAACGCCAGCCTGTACGAGGCGAACTACGAGGCCGCCGGGTTCTACCGGGTCGATCAGCCGCAGCGCGGCGACATGATCGTGATGGAAGTGGGGCGCACCGTGTACCCAAACCACGCCGGGATTTTTCTCGGCGCTGACCCGGCGCTGCCAGGGGAGGATGCGGCGACGTTCGGCCCCGGGCCGTTCCTGCTGCACCATCTGTACGGCAGGCCCTCCGAGGTCATCGTTTTCGGCGGACCGTGGGGTGAGCGCACGCGCCTGGTGCTGCGCCACAAGTACGCACGGTGATATCGTGAGCCATTTCCACAGGAGTGACCTGCATGAAATTGATCGTAGGAGCGTTGGCTGTAGCGCTGTTGGCGGGGTGTTCCTCTCCATCGGACCTCATGTCTGAGGCGCCGACAATTACCGTTTCTTCTGCAAAAACACCGAAAGCCTTCGCGCTCTGTGTTTTTCCTGCGTGGCAAGAGCACAACTCAAATGCCAGCATGAGCGAAACGACTACCGGTTACCGCCTGGTCAGCGGTTTTGCCCAGCAGACAGATGATGTGCTGGACATCAGCAATGCCAAAGCTGGGAGCGTGGCGAAGCTCTATCAGCGGGTCGCATGGTCGCAAATCGGGCGTGGATCCTTGCGAGACTCAATTCAAAAATGCAAATGAATACAAGACCGCCGAAAGGCGGTTTTTTGTGAAAGGAGAACAATTGTGGCCGTCATTACCGGCATGACAACCATCAAGCTATCGGGCTCTCTTGCGCAGAAGTTTGGCAGGTCTCACGCCAAGAAGATCGATTCAGGCACATCCCGCGAAGTGTTCAAGGCCATGAGCTGCACTATCGAAGGCTTCGAGGCGGAAATCAAAAGGCTTGCCGCTCTGGGTATGCGCTTTGCAGTTTTTCGAAATCGGGTGAACGTTGGCGAAGCTGAATTGGATCTTGGTGGGACCAGAGAGATTCGAATAGTGCCGGTTGTCGAGGGGAGCAAGCGCGCAGGTGTTCTGCAAACTGTCGTTGGTGTTGTGCTCTTGGCAATTTCCTACGCGCTTCCCTTCACTGCGCCCTATTTGACACCCGCCGGTATTGGCCTTATCGCGGGCGGCGTAATTCAAATGCTCAGCCCCCAAGCCTCCGGGCTGAAACAGAGCGCATCCCCCGAAAACGCCCCGTCCTACGCCTTCGGCAGCGCCAAGAACACCACGGCCAGCGGCAATCCGGTACCGATCTGCATCGGCGAGCGCCGTTGGGGCGGAATGATCATCTCGGCCTCGATCCTGGCTGAAGACAAAGCGTAATTTTTTTGAGGCGTACGCTAGGATATGCTCAAGAAAATTTCACGGAGTTGATCACATGGCTTTCGGCGTGCGGCTTGTTGCGGCAGACGGTGAGGAACTACAGATGCCGGGCTGGTCGTTGAACTTGGAAACTAATCCTCCTTGCGTGTTTAAGGGCAGTCGAAAAATAGACCTGCCGTGGAAAGGCCTTGAGGTAAAGGTCACCAACGAGGAGCTTGCTGAAATCCGCCGGCAATTTGAGCTCGCCGAATCGCCATAAAAATTATCGGATTTACGAGAACCCGCCATTGAGCGGGTTTTTTTATGCCTGGAGGAAAGCATGGGCGCAGCAGCACAGATCGATATCAGTGGCGAGAAGGGCGGCAGCAGCAAGCCGAAGTCGCCGGTCGAAGCCAGCGATAGCCTGCGCTCGACCAACCTTGCGAAATTGCTGATCGCCGTGGGCGAGGGCGAGTTCGACAGCGTCCCGACCGATTACGACATCTACCTGGACAACACGCCGATCCGCGATGCCAGCGGCAACTACAACTTCCCGAACGTGAAGTGGGACTGGCGCCCGGGCTCGGTGGATCAGGCCTACATCCCGGGCATCCCGTCCGTGGAGAACGAGACCTCGCTGAACATTGAGCTGCGCAGCGATTCGCCGTGGGTGCGCTCGATCAGCAATACCCAGTTGTCGGCGGTACGGATGCGCCTCGCTTGGCCGGCGCTGCAACGGTCAGACGACGAAGGCAACGTTGGCGGTTACCGGATCGAGTACGCCATCGACGTGGCCACCGACGGCGGCGCCTATCAGCAGGTTCTTGTGGACGCTGTCGACGGAAAGACCACTACGCGCTACGAGCGCTCGCGCCGCATTGACCTGCCGACCGCCACCACGGGCTGGCAGATCCGCGTGCGCCGCCTGACGCCGAACCAGAACAGCAATAAGGTTGCCGACACAATGCTGGTGGCCGGCTACACCGAAGTCATCGACGCCAAGCTGCGGTACCCAAACACCGCGCTGCTCTACATCGAGTTCGACGCCGAGCAGTTCACCAACATCCCGGCGGTGACCGTGAAGTGCAAGGCGCGGCGCTGGATGGTGCCGAGCAACTACGACCCGATTCAGCGCACCTACACCGGGACATGGGATGGCTCGATGAAGTCGGCCTGGACCAACAACCCGGCGTGGATCACCTACGGCATCTGCACCGAAGACCGTTTCGGCCTGGGCAAGCGCATCAAGCCGTTCATGGTCGACAAGTGGGAGCTGTACCGGATCGCCCAGTACTGCGACCAACTGGTGCCGGATGGCCTCAACGGTCAGGAGCCGCGCTTCCTCTGTGACATGAACCTGCAGGGCAAGGCTGACGCCTGGTCGCTGCTGCGCGATATCTCGGCAATTTATCGGGGCATGACCTACTGGGCGCAGGGCCAACTAGTGATGCAGGCCGACATGCCGCGGGCGCAGGACTTCGACTACGTCTTCACCCGGGCCAACGTGATCGACGGCAAGTTTTCGTACGGCAGCGCCTCGGCGAAAACCCGGTACACCCGGGCGCTGGTCAGCTACGACAACCCGGCGAACAACTACGACACCGACGTCATACCGTTCGCTGACCTGGACCTTCAGCGCCGCTACGGCGACCGGCCGACCGAGCTGAGTGCCATTGGCTGCACCCGCGCCTCCGAGGCCCAGCGCCGTGGCAAGTGGGCGATCTTGAGCAACAACCAAGACCGCACCGTATCGTTCAAGACCGGTATGGAAGGCGTTATCCCGCTGCCGGGCCACATCATTCCGGTGGCGGACTCACTGCTGGCCGGGCGGGAGGTCGGCGGGCGAATCTCGTCAGCGGCTGGCCGCGTTGTCACGCTCGATCGCGACACCCAAGCCAAGGCCGGTGATCGATTGATCATCAACCTTCCGGGCGGCCGCGCCGAAGGGCGCACCGTGCAGAGCGTCAACGGCCGTGCCGTGACCGTCACGGTCGCCTACAGCGAGCCGCCGGCCGCGCAACTGCAGTGGGCGCTCGACGCTGACGACCTGGCAATTCCGCTGTACCGCGTGTTGCGCACCAAGCGTACCACCGAGGGCGACTTCGAGATCAGCGCGCTGCAGTTCGAGCCGAGCAAATTCGCTCACATCGATACCGGTGCGCGCCTGGAAGAGCGGCCGATCAGCGTGATTCCGATCACCGTTGTTCCGGCTCCGGCGAGCGTGTCCCTCGCATCGACGTCGTCGGTGGTGCAGGGCTTGTCCGTGGCGACCATGACCATCAGTTGGCCTGCCGTGGATGGCGCGGTCGGGTATGACGTTGAATGGCGCAAGGACAGCGGCAACTGGATCAAGCTGCAGCGCACCGGCATGACCAACGTGGACGTGGTCGGTATTTATGCCGGCGCCTACGTGGCCCGAGTCCGCGCGGTGAGTGCGTTCGACATCTCGTCGCAATGGCGTAACTCGATCCTGACCAACCTCAGCGGAAAGCAGGGGTTGCCGCCGGCGCTGTCGTACTTGACGGCCACACCGCTGCTGTTCGGTATCTATCTAAAGTGGGGATTCCCTGCTGGTGCGGAGGACAGCCAACGAACTGAAATCTGGTACGGGCCGACCACCGAACTGGATGCCGCGACCAAGCTGACCGACTTGGCTTATCCGCAGAGTGACTTCTCCATGCTCGGCCTGCGCGCAGGCGTGACGTTCTACTTCTGGGGTCGGATCGTCGACAAGATCGGCAACATCGGGCCGTGGTACCCGATTGGAATAGGTGTGCAGGGGCAGTCCAGCGCGAACGCTGGTGACATTCTGGAAATGATCGCCGGAGAGATCGGTCGCACTGAGCTGGGCCAGGACATCCTAGACGAGATCGATAAGATTCCCGGTCTTCAGGAGCAGATCGACAACATCGCCGACGCGCTCGAGTACGACCCTGAGTCAACTTACCTGAAAGGGGAAACGGTGCGAGTGGGGCGACGCTTGTATCAGGCAGCGCAGACAGTTCCAGTCAACACTCCACCGCCGAACCCTACCTTCTGGGATGACATTGGCCAGGTCTTGGAGGAGGCCAATGCACTGGCCGCTCAGGTCTCGAAAAACACGCTGGATATCGAGCATCAGGGCGATCAGTTGATCGCTCAGGCGTCGAAGCTCGACGGTGTGTATGTGCAGGTGAATCCCGCGCTCGCGGGCGACACAGGCGGGTACGCGGGTTCAGATCAGGTCTACGCCGGGGTGTGGTCCGAGCAGTCGGCGCGGTTTGAGGACGGCATTGCCACGGCCAAGAAATTCGAAACGGTCGAGGCTCAGGTAAACCAGACCAACGCGGTCGTTCAAACCACCAGCCAGGCTGTGGCCACTTTGGACGGCAAGGCCTCGACCATGTGGTCGGTGAAGATGCAGGTCACGGCGGGCGGGCAGTACGTCGCCGCTGGCATTGGCCTGGGCATCGAGAACACCGGCGCCGGCCTGCAGAGCCAATTCCTGGTCAGCGCTGATCGCTTCGCCATCGTCAACACCATCGCCGGTGGCGCGATCTCTGTGCCGTTTGCGGTGCAGGGCGGTCAGGTGTTCATGAACTCCGCCTTCATCCAGGACGGCAGCATCACCATGCTGAAGATTGGTCAGTACCTGCAATCGGACAACTACATCGCGAACGTACAAGGCTGGAGGCTCGATAAGGCCGGCAATCTTGAGTTCAACGGACCGGCACCGGGTGGCGGGCGACTGACAATGACCAACCGGGCGATCAAGGTGTACGACTCGAACGGCGTGAAACGTGTGCAACTGGGAGATCTCGACGCATGAGCCATGGACTAAGGATCTGGGGTGGCGATGGGACTCTCCAATTCAACACGGATACGGCGACTTGGCGAATCGTCCTGTCCTCTCTGGTGTCATTCGCGGGCGCAGCAGGAAAGAGCACTCAGCAATTCTCTGCGCCCGGATGTAACGCAAATAACGCTGTCGCAATGGTTCTCCCAATAGGCGCAGCAGCTGCAGATGATCGTCAGCTGGAAACTGAAGTATTAGATGGCGTTGTCAATGTCAGGAACTACATCAACGGGTACGCGGGGGCGATGTTTTCCCACAGCACCATGCGATTGATCGTTATGAGGTGGTACTGATGCCCGGATTTGGTCTTTCGGTTGTAAATGATGCTGGAGTGATCAGTATCGACTCGGAGTACTCCAGGCTGTGCGTTCTCCAGATTGGGACCTACTCAGGCGGCGCCGGCAGCGCGACGATCAGCTTCAATCCTGTAATTACCACGCAAGAGCCGCCGCTGGTATTCCTCAGACCTAACAACAACGGAGGCTTGGTCACAATTGGGTGCAGCATCCTCGGTTCTGCTGGGAATTGGACAGGC
Organism: Pseudomonas sp. JQ36; assembly: GCF_053851495.1. Classification (NCBI taxonomy): domain Bacteria; kingdom Pseudomonadati; phylum Pseudomonadota; class Gammaproteobacteria; order Pseudomonadales; family Pseudomonadaceae; genus Pseudomonas; species Pseudomonas sp. JQ36. Next base: position 1,524,169 of record NZ_CM132642.1, read on the forward strand.
ATCAATATCACTGGCCCAACCAACTATGCCCCGAACGGCAAATACTTTATCGGCGGGTTTGCACCAACTCCAACCGCTTCGTTCGGGCTTCGATTGTGGGATGGGGCCTCAAAGCTCCTGTTCGACAGCGGAAAGCAGGCCGCGGTGTTCACTCGGTTTTATCAGAATTGGACGTATGTGAAGTCGACCCAGGACGCGCAAGGCTTCTACACGAACTGGTATTCATCACCGTTCAGCACTTCGGCTGATGAGTATTTGATGATCAACAACGCAGGGATGCGGATGTTGTCCGGCGACAACGTGGGAAGGGGAACAGGGATCACCTACGACTTCGCCGCCTCTCAGCTCTGGTTCACCACTTCTGCGCTGAACAACCCGTTCAGCTTTTCACTGCCTGCTGTCTTCGCCAAGCCCATCGCCTAGCAGTTTCAACTATGTCGACGTCGCTTCATAACGGGAAAAACCATGTCAAAACAGACGATTAACCTCGGCACTGTGCCTACGGGGGCGGGCGGCGATACGCCGCGCAGCGCCTTCCTCAAGACCCAGTCGAACTTCGACGAGCTGTACGCAAAGTTTGATGGTAGCGCCGATCCCTGGGCGCTCCAGCCCATTGGCGTGCCCATCCCGGTCTACGACCATTATGGCGGCGCGGCGCCGCCCACCGGCAATGCCTACCGCTACATCAAGCTCACTGCCTCGGATTCGTACAACGCCGGGTTGCTGACGGGGGAGTCCGTTTCCGGCTCGGCCCCGCTGGTTGTGGCGACGGCAACACTGTCCTTGGCTGGGAGCCCGATCAATGGCGCGTTCATCAGCCTGATCAACACCGAGCGCCGGGTGATTCGTGCGGGCGCGTCAGGCACTGCTGAGCAAGATGCGCTGCAGGGCCACGGTCATCGACAGACTGTCGGCACCCCCGGTGCTATCGCGGACAGCGGCGCCACGGGTGTGGGTTATGACGCCGGTGCCAGCAGCAACGGTTTTGGAATTCGTTCCTCGACGGGCACAACCGGTAACGACCTGGCCATCGGTGTGCCCATCATCAACGGTGCCAACGGTTCACCGAGGGTTTCGACTGAAACTCGGGCGAAGTCCATTGGCGCAACCTTTTACATGAGGGTCAAATAATGCCGTACGCCATTGACGGGCAGATCAGCCAGGACCCACTGGTTGGCGGGATTGAAATTTCGGACGCGCAGTACGCCGCAGCGATTGAGGGGATGGTGGCCGGCTTGGTCGTGACCATTAGCGGAGGATTCAACGTTGGACCAGCCGTTGAAGAGTCGCCAATCGAGCCTGCACCAGTGGACCCAGTTGCCGTGGCGGTGGCTGAGTGCGCGCGCCGCCGCGCAATTGCTGACTATGCAATCCCGCCGTTGCAGGACGCAGTCGACATCGACGACGCAACGACCGCTGACATTGCTCTGCTGAAGGCCTGGAAGAAATACCGCGTTGAGCTGAACCGCCTACCTGACCAGGCAGGGTGGCCTGACAGCATCAACTGGCCCGTTGCCCCGCCTGAGGAAAATTCCCCATGAACCCGCAACCCTTTCTTGAGCGGGATTTTGCCTGGAGAACGCCTATGTACATCACTCAGCAGCTGCTGCAGATCCTACCGAGAGGTTAGGGTTTCCGGTCTAATCTCGATTCTTTCTGCCTATTTTGCTCCACTACTACGGCTGGAGCGGGACGACTGGAGCACGCTTTAACCTTTCTATGGATAATCGAGCACCATAAATTCTCAACGGTGTTTCGATCAGTCGATAGGAAAATTCTGAGATCATTATTGTCGCCGTCATGGCGGCTATAAGCGCCATAAGCGTGGAGCCCTTGCTTTGTAGTTCGGATATTTCCAGCTGCAGTATCAGCTCTCTTGTAATGGCGAACACAGGGTTGTGAATAAGGTATATAGAATAGGATCTTGAGCCAATGTACATAGCGGCTGCGTGGAGCTTTCCTTGTCTTCCAAGCAAGCTGAGATTTGCGGAAGCCAACAGAATTAATGAAGTGGCAGAAATCGAAACAAGTCCCATGTAGTAAGGTGACCAGCTGGTCTTTGAAAGTAGGACGGGAAGTGGTAGCAATATAACCATCAAGATGGTCAAAGAGCTTTTTCGTCTCCCAATAAAGAAATTGCGTATTTGATCTGGATAGTATTGCCATAATATGGCGATCGTCACTCCGTACAACAAGGCGTCACTGCGAGTGAACCACCATATAGTGCCCCAAGGTCTGATAGTGAGCGTCTGATAGAGCGCGAAAGCCAGAATCGGAGCAATTAAGAATCTCTTATCTTTGACAAAGTACAGTGTTGCCGGAAGCAATAAGTAAAATTGCTCTTCAAGTGAGAGACTCCAATAATGCCAAATCGGTGTAGGGTGTTCTGCGTTTCCGATCATCCAAATGTGGATATTCTCAATGTTGAGAATTCCGTAAATCCATGATTGCAGTACTAAGTCTTGAGGCCCGAAAGTTCTCGCAACATCAAACGATTCAGATATGAAGAGGGTTACGGTGGCCCATAGAATTGCTGCTGGCCACAAGCGGAATGCGCGTTTTACAAGAAATGAAGATGCATAGCGTACGAACCCAATGCTCTGTGAACTTCTCATTAATGTTCCGGCAATTAAGAAGCCGGATATACAAAAGAAAAGGTCTACTCCGCCTCCGAGCCAGAAGTACGCGGTTACCCCATACCATTGAGGGATCAGAATGTTGAGGTGCGCAATAACTGTGATAGCGATGGCATAGGCACGCAGAACCTCGATGTCAGTGTTTTTGTTATCGATTGGTACGTGCGTCATCTTGCTTTTGCGCTCTTGCTGGAAAAAAGGAGCCGATTCTACAACTGAAAATACAGTCTGTGTGGACTGGTCTGTGTGACCTACCGTTTTCTGATCCAAACCGAATACCCGCCATCGAGCGGGATTTTTTTTGCCTGGAGAACACCCATGCCCATTACTCAGCAGCAGTTGCTGCAGATCCTCCCGAACGCCGGCACCAAAGCCGGCGTTTTTGTACCCGCCCTGAACACGGCGATGCAGCAGTACCAGATTGTCGGCAACAAGCGCGTTGCGGCGTTCATCGCCCAGATTGGCCACGAATCCGGCCAACTGGTCTATGTGCGCGAGATCTGGGGGCCGACCGCCGCCCAGCGCGGTTATGAGGGGCGCAAAGACCTGGGCAATGTCGTCGCCGGCGATGGCTTCAAGTACCGCGGCCGCGGGCTGATTCAGGTCACCGGCCGGGCGAACTACGCAGCGTGCGGCGAGGCCCTGGACCTGGACCTAATCAGCCACCCGGAACTGCTGGAGCTGCCGCAGCATGCCGCGATGTCGGCGGCCTGGTTCTGGGGGATCAACGGCTTGAACACCCTGGCTGATGTCGGCGATAACGCGAACATCGGCAGCATCATCAACACCGGCCGGCGCGGACGGGTGCCAAACGGAGCCGCTGAGCGCGCGGCGTTCTACGAAAAAGCGCTGAAGGTGCTGGCGTGATTGCCGTGCCGTGGCGAGTGATCGGCGCGCTGGCGCTGGTGCTGATCGGTGCCGGCAGCGCCTGGCAGTTCCAGGACTGGCGCTACGGGAAGCAGTTGGCCGAGCAAGCCCAGCAGCACGCCGACGCCATCAGCCAACTGAACCAGGCAGCCGCGACCGCCCAGCAGGCCGAGCAGGACAAGCGCCTGGCCCTGGAACATCGGCTGGCGGCTAGCGAGAAAACCCACTTCGAGAAGATGACCCATGCACAAAAAGACCAGGCTCTGCTGCGCGATCGCCTTGCTACCGCTGATCTGCGGTTGTCAGTCCTCCTCGACGCAACAGACGTTGCCAAGGGCTGCCGTGTGCCAGCCACCGCCGGCGCCAGCGGCGTGGATCATGCAGCCGTACGAGCCCGACTTGACCCGGCGCATGCTCAACGAATTGTCGCCATCACCGACGATGGCGACCGGGGGCTGATCGCGCTGCAGGCGTGCCAGGCCTACATACGGGCGCTCGAACCGAAGAATTCTGAATAGGTTCGAGGGCCTTTCCAGAATGCGCGGATCAGCTGCTGATTGTCTCCCGCATGCTCGCCGTTTTAGAAGGCTGGCCAGCAAGCTTTTCATCGAAGAGATGAGGTGGTTCGTCGTTGGTGAGGCTTGGGCGCTCCTCGCGCCTGCGTTTCTTTGCACGAAGCATCAGCAGCGCAGGAAAGAAAATGACGAGCCCAATCGGCCAAGCGATGATGGAGCAGGTGATTATCAGGCTGTGGGAAAGCCTGTCCCCGTGATTGAGCGCAAAAAAATCCAATACTCGATCCAGCACTGGATTGCGTGGAACTGGAGATGAATCATCGTTGGCCCAGCTTCGGTAAGCATGAACTCCCTGGCTGCACACGCCGAGCAACAATGCTCCAATCCAGGCGAACAACAAGTCCAAGCTGATAATCGAGATCATGTGCATAACATCCATGTTAAATACCTGCAGTAGATATAGGGAGCATTTGTAACTATTTTGTAACACACCACGATTTTTTGTGCGCTTCCGGTGGTCGGATGGCACAACAAAAATTACTTCGCTGAGTTTCAGTCGGGCCCACTGGTCGGTACGCTGAGGGCAAGGCGCTGGAGTTGCTGTTCCGGGATGGCTCAACCATCATATTTCGAACCTTTGTATTCGGTGCACATGGACACGCAGCTACTTGGTTACTCAATCGTGATGACGATTATCTGGGTTGCAGTCGTCCTTTCTGTCATTTATTGGATGTCGTAGTGAAGGTAATAGGTGGCTCACGTGGAAGGTGTGGTGCTGAGCGAGAAGATGCAGCGGGAGGCGGACCGGCTGCTGGCGCAGATTGTCCGGGCTGATTCGATGATCATCGCGGTGAAGGCGGGCGCGCGGGCGGATGGCTTCGTGCTGGGGCTGGAAACCGGCGGGGCTTTGCGTTCCGGAGATGCTGAAAGGCTGTACATCATTTTCGAAGCCGCCCTGGTCGAGCGCCTGAAAACGCTGACGCAGGTTTGAGTCATTTGATCGGCTTGATCAGGTCGGGGCCCTGATTCCGGACGTTCCCCACGGCCCGGTCAACCTTGTACCACTCGAACACCTCTGTCGGCTCGCCCTGGTGCAGCACCATTTGCTCGGCGCGCTCTTTCGGCGTGGCCGGGTCCAGCCATTCCCGAGCCAGCTCCGGTGACAGTGCTACCGGCCGCCGGTCGTGGATATCGACCATGCCCCCGGCGCTGTCGGCTGTGATGATCACGAAGCCATCATGCTCGCCTGGGCCGTGCTCCTCGTTCGGGTATTGGCCGATGGCAGCACACAGAATCGGGGAGCCGTCCCGGTGCCGGATCAGGTAGGGCTGCTTTTTCGGCCCACCTTCGTCGACCCACTCGAACCAGTTGTTGATGGCGATGATCGCCCGGTGCGGCCAGATGGCACGGAAGAACGGGCCGTGGGCCACTTTCTCCACTCGAGCGTTGATCGGCGCGGCGCGATCCTTCGCCCAGTGTGGGCGCCATCCCCAGCGAACCATGTCGGCGTGCAGGACCTGTCCTTCCTGGTGGAAGAGGGCGAGTTGAGCGGTCGGCGCGGCGTTATAACGCTCGAATGGCTGCTCTCCGATCGTGTTGATCAGGGCATTCGGCATGCTCAGCGCCGCCACGAAGTCGTGAATGCCGCTGTACTGGGTTAGTCGTCCACACATTGCCCGTTCCTCGCATGGTTCCTTCAGCGTAGACCCGCCTGTGCCGTCTTCATCACAAAACCTTTTCCGGTGCAAGTTGGGCAGTCATCACGCGCATCAAATCGATCGAGGCAGGTGGGGCAAATGCAAAAAGCCGCCGACTCGATATGAGGGCGCATCTTTTCAAAGGCGTGTAGGTTGCGCTCTTCCTGGGCGACTTGAGCAACATCAATCAGAGCGCGGTAAGCGTCTGGATCATCCATTGGCGTGTAATCAACCCCGCGAACAACCCGCTCGGTTTCAACCAGTTGGTACCGGTGCCCATTCAGTTCCAACATCAGGCCTGAGATTGTCCCAATCTTCCGGGAAAGCCCCAAGGTCAGCCGCACACCGTCTGCGCCAGAGTAAACCTTGCCGTCGTAGGTAAAGGAGGCGCCGCGTGGTTCGTCGCTTTCGAAGTTGAATATCGATCGGTTTATTTTGCCAAGCAGCCTTCCGGTGTCGATCTGAACGACATCGTAGGTCGACGCTCCTCGGTACTGACCCGGCGAGTTTTGCAGCTCCTCGACAGAATGCCAGTAGGCAGCGTCTGCCATCTCGTTCATATCGAACTGCTCAAGCTGGTCGATCAGTCCCTCTGTACGCAGGGCAGCAGCCATTTGATGAAGCGTTTCCCGGTGCGCCTCCGGGTTCTGCATGCGGAAGTCCTGGTCGTCGAGAGTCGCGCGCCATTGCTGGAGCCGGAGAGATTTGACTGTGTCGAAATTCATGGAAGGAGATTCGCTGTACAGAAGCTGTATGTATGTACAGTAATCGAGGTGAGCCGAGCGGACGAGGGGAAGGCGACGAGCTGTCAGTCGGGCGCCATCAAAACCGCCAGGGTCATCTTGATGAACTCTTCGTTTTTGTCGATCGTCCAGAGCGCGCCGCGGACGTTCTCGGCGACATCGGCCGAACCGCGCTGCTCGACCCAGTTGGACAGCTCCATGATGGCGGCTTCGAGGGCGAGCTGGTTTTCGTTGATCTTGTAGAGCAGTGACGGGAGCAGGTCGGAGTTGGGCATTTTGGTTTCCTTGGCAGCGAAGGAATCAGCGTAGCACCGTGTTACATGAAGAGTGTTTTAACGATTGGCAGGACGCCGGAGATGGGGAAACTCGGTCGAGTTATGGAACGCGTCCACAAAAGTTATGGAACACATACCGAAAAGCAGAAATTTTCGTAAACCCCAGAAACGACAAAGCCCTGAATAATCAGGGCTTTGTCGTATCAAATATGGCGGAGGCGATGGGATTCGAACTCATGGACCTGTTACAGTCGACGGTTTTCAAGACCGTTGCCTTAAACCACTCGGCCACACCTCCGTTTGCGTTGCGGGCGCCATAATACCTGAATGAAACACACTGTCAAACTCTGTGCATGGCTTGTTACAGAGCGTCTGTTATGATCTTTGCGACTGAACGTTTCAAACCAACAGGAGTGTCGCCATGCGCGAACAGGATTACGCAGTTCACAACAGCGTGCAGGCTGAGCAGCTAGAGGTTAGCCGCGTCCTGCGCAACACATACGGCCTACTGGCGCTCACCCTCGCATTCAGCGGTGTGATGGCGTTCGTGGCGCAGCAGATGCGCGTCGGCTACCCGAACATTTTCGTGGTGCTGATCGGCTTCTACGGGCTGTTCTTCCTCACCAACAAACTCCGTGATTCCGCGTGGGGCCTGGTGTCCGCCTTTGCGCTGACCGGTTTCATGGGTTTCCTGCTCGGCCCGATCCTCAACCGTTACCTGGGCATGCAGGGCGGCGCTGAAGTGGTCAGCTCGGCATTCGCCATGACCGCGCTGGTGTTCGGTGGTCTGTCGGCCTACGTGCTGATCACCCGTAAGGACATGAGCTTCCTCGGTGGTTTCATCACCGCCGGTTTCTTCGTCCTGCTGGGTGCAACGCTGGCGAGCCTGTTCTTCCAGATCAGCGGCCTGCAACTGGCGATCAGCGCCGGTTTCGTGCTGTTCTCGTCGGTGTGCATTCTGTTCCAGACCAGCGCGATCATCCACGGTGGCGAGCGTAACTACATCATGGCGACCATCAGCCTGTATGTATCGATCTACAACCTGTTCGTCAGCTTGTTGCAGATCTTCGGCATCATGAGCCGCGACGACTGATCGCTGTTTGTGAATCAACAAAAAACCCGCTTCGGCGGGTTTTTTGTCGTCTGCGAAAAGCGGATCAGTTGATCACCATGCTGCCATCGGCCTGTTGCTTATAAATCGTGTAGGGCAACAGAAACGTATCCAGCACACCCGAAACCGCTGCATCGACCACCAGACCAAAAGAAGCGTTGTTGTAATTGAACGCGTCGACGTCATCCGGCTTTTCGGCGTGCAGCATGCAGAAGTCGTAGGTTGCACCGCTGTAAATGCGCGGGACCGCGCCGCAGTAGCTTTTTTTGGTTTTCAACTGGTCTACGGAAGCCTTGTCGCTAAGCACAACGGTCTGCACCGTCCCGCACCCGCTGAGCATCAACACTGTCAGCATCACTGCCTGAATTCTCATTACCGCCAATCCTTCGCCGGAAAAACCTCAATCTACGCCGAGCAGGCGCAAAAAGCACTCACGCCATCGGCGGCAATCGGCGTTTGACCGGGGTTTTCTTGACGATCGCGGTGTTGGTTTCAGCCAGCGTATTGAGGCGGTCGAGCAGGGTGTCCAGCTGTTCCATCGAGCGCACGTGCAGGCGGGCGATGAAGCAATCCTCGCCCGTGACCTTGTCGCATTCGGTGAACTCCGGGATCAACATGATCTGCCGCTCCACCTCCTGCAGTTGACCCGGCAGCGGCCGTACACGAACGATCGCCTGGAGCTGATAGCCGAAGCATTTGGGGTCGATTTCGACGGTATAGCCCTTGAGCACGCCGCGCTCCTCCAGGCGGCGCAAGCGCTCGGCCACGCTGGGCGACGACAGGCCGCTGATCTGCGCCAATGCCTTGAGCGAGCGGCGCGAGTCTTCCATCAAGGCGCTGATGAGGATCTGGTCGATATCGTCGGTCATGGCGCAACTCCGGTATTAGGCATTTGCGGGAAACCACCCGCGATAAAAAAGGCAGAATCCGAGTTTAGCCTGCTTTTTGCACTGGAGGCGCTCGGGGTCGGCTTGGCATACTTTTGCCATGCTTTCGTCAAACGCTTAGGGAGATCGATGATGGACAACACAATCCGCCGTGGTTCATTGGAAATGACCGCCGCCATGCTGATTTCCGGGACCATCGGCTGGTTCGTGCTGGTGTCCGGGCAACCGGTGCTGGACGTGGTGTTCTGGCGTTGCGTGTTCGGCGCCGGCACCTTGCTGCTGATCTGCGCGGCATTCGGCTTCTTGCGTCCGGGTATTTTGATCCGCACCACGTTCCTGCTCGCGGTGCTCAGCGGGGTGGCGATTGTCGGCAACTGGGTGTTGTTGTTCGGCTCCTATTCCCGGGCCTCGATCGCCATCGGCACGGCGGTCTACAACGTGCAGCCGTTCATGCTGGTCGGCCTGGCGGCGCTGTTTCTCGGCGAGAAAATCACCTTGCAAAAGCTGTTCTGGCTGGCGATTTCCTTTCTCGGCATGCTGGCAATCGTCAGCGCCCATGGCGGGCAGGGCGAGGGCGGTAGTGACTATCTGCTGGGCATTGCGCTGGCGTTGGGTGCGGCGTTGCTCTACGCGATTGCGGCGCTGATCATCAAGCGCCTGACCGGCACGCCGCCGCATCTGATCGCGCTGATCCAGGTCTGCACCGGAGTGCTGTTGCTCGCGCCGTTCGCGCACTTCAACAGCCTGCCGCAAACCAACGGAGCCTGGGCCAGTCTGGTGACGCTGGGCATCGTCCACACCGGTCTGATGTATGTGCTGCTGTACGGCGCGATCCAGAAACTGCCGACTGCCCTGACCGGTGCGCTGTCCTTCATCTACCCGATTGCAGCGATCTTCGTCGACTGGTTCGCCTTCGGCCATCGACTGGAGATCCTGCAATGGATCGGGGTGGCAGCGATTCTGCTGGCCGCCGCCGGGATGCAACAGGGCTGGGGCCTGAAAGCCCGACGCCAGCTCAAATCGGCTTGATCAGATCCTTGAACAGGCCTTTGAGCTGCTGATTGCCGGCATCCACCAGATGATTGTCGTCAAAGTACAGCGGCACGCCGTCCATGGAACCCATGCAATTGCCGTTGGGGCACAGGTACGGTATCGGATCGATCACCGTCGCGTTGCAGCGGCTGGCGGCGGATTCGATGGTTGCGATGGCGATGCGGTTGCGTTTCTCGTATGCCTGCAACGGCAGGGAAATGTCCGTGGTTTGCCGGAACAACCGCTGATTCAGATTCAGGCCTTTGTAGACGCTGAAGGGCATCTCCGGGATCGGTTTGACGATATACACCGGATGGTTTTCAGCGATCGAGCAGATCGTGCTGACGTACTCTTCGGTATAGGCTTCGGCAAACGCGGTCTGGCGCTCGGGAAAGGAAATCCGATAGCTGTTTTCCCGCCCTGAATCCGCGTACAGCGCCGCACGGCTAAACAGCACCACCGGCACGCCGGCGTACGCGGTTTTCAGTTGTTGCAGCTTTTCCTGATTGAAGCCCCGGCACTGGCTTTCGACGGTCTTGTCGTGCATGGCAAAGTGCGCCAGGGTCGGGCAACCGCCCCGTGACCATGACAGTGCCGCTTGCGGGTTGTGCATTTGCACCGCTGCTGCGGTGGATTGCGCATGACTGTCGCCGTACAGAATTACCGACACATCACCCGTGCCCAGTTTGCAATCCGCCGCCGCATAGGCATTCGGGTAGCACTCCTGCGGATACAGCTTGCTGGTGTATTCCGGCTGGCCGAGTTCGACCAGCGCCGGGCGCCAGTCGGGGTGTTGCTTGACCAGCGACGACGTCGTTGCCGACATGGCCACCACCGCTACCGTCAGCGACGCGAACTTGATCACTGTTCGAGTAGCGGTCGTACCTTTCTTCACCTTCGATTCCACCAGGTAAAAGGACAGGGTGCCGAGGGCGAACGAGGCGATGATTGCGCCGATCACGTGCGGCCAACTGCTCAACAGCCCGCACAGATAAAGCAGTACCACCAGCGGCCAATGCCAGAGGTACACCGAGTAGGAAATGCTCCCGACAAACTGCAGCGCAGGACTTGTGCTGAACACGGATCGGGTGTTGCCGTGAATCACCAGCATCGTCCCCAGTACCGGCACCAGTGCCAGGTAGCCCGGCCACAGATCCGCTTCAGAAAAGCCCAGCACGCCAAGAGCAATCGCCAACAGTCCAAGCCCTTCGCAAATCGCGCCGCCGCGCTGGCTCAATCGTAGGGGAAACATAAAAACCAGCCCGCCAGCGATCATTTCCCAGGCGCGGGTGGGTAGCATGTAGAAGGCGAACGTCGGGTTGAAGCGGGTCACAACGATGGACGCCAGCAGCGAAATCAGCGCCACGACCAGCAAGGCAAAGCGGGTTTTATCGGCACCGAAGAACCGGTGCAGTCCCATTAACAACACGGGATAGAGCAGGTAGAACTGCCACTCCACCGACAATGACCAGGTGTGCAACAACCAGTTTTCATGCAGCGGCGCCGCAAAATAATTGCCGCTTTCAGCAAAGCTGAAGTTCGAGCTGAACAGCAGGCTGCTCTTGATCGTGCGGATCGTCTGGCGCAAATCGTCCAGCGGCAGATACAGATAGCCGAAGATCAGCAGCGCAACGCACAGAACCAGCAGGGCGGGAATGATGCGGCGGGCGCGGGAGGCGTAGAAACCGAGGAGGGAAAAGTTCTGCTGTTGCACACCCTTGAAGATGATGCCGGTCATCAGGAACCCGGAGATGACGAAGAACACGTCTACGCCGACGAATCCGCCTGCGAACCCGGGCACCTTGAAATGGAACAGCACCACCGACAAAACGGCGAGCGCGCGTAACGCGTTGATATTCGTCCTGAACTGCATTTTGCATCCATGTACACGTCCGTTGTGAGCCGCATTGTAGTGATGATGTCGGCTTTGTTACATGGATTTTTCCGTTGATTCAGATGTTCCAGCGCGGTGCCGTCATCGCCAGACGCTGACGCAGCTCACCAATGTTCGCGGCCAGTTGTCGGGTCAGCAAACGGTAACCGTCCAGCGTGCTGTAGACCGGTGTGTCGAGGCTGGCGTCAGGCAACTCCAGCGGGCGCTGCAGGCGTTGCGTGGCGCCGGACTTCAAGGCCCGGGCCATGCCGATCAGTTGCACGCGGATCACCCGGTGTTCGGCCCGCAGCGCTGATTGCAGGTGCGCCATGGCTTCGGGGTCGTTAGCATCCGGGCGGGTGTTGCCGAGGATCTCCAGAGTGCTGACGCACATCCGCAGGTTGCGTTGAATCGCGTCCAGTTCGGTCATGGAGATTTTCACTTCCTTGGACACCGAAGGCATCAGCGAGCGCAGTTGCACCATCACCGTGGTCACCCGGCCCATCAGCTTCAGATGCTCATCGGCGCTGACCGGTTGGCCGCCAATGATCCGCCCGTACAACGTGGCGCAGTCGCGCAAGGCATCAGCCAGGTTGTAGCGCCACGAATACACCGCGTACAGCGGCAGGGCAAAGGAAAAGGCGAGGGCCAGGGCGATGCCGATCAGGATGTCGACCCCGCGCCACAAACCGTCGGTGATCGGGTTGTCACCATGTCCGGCAACGATGAAAACGGTGATTGCCGAGAGCAGGGCGGTGTACCCGCCCTTGCCGATCGCGTGATAGGAGAAGAAGCCGCAGACCACCGCCATGGCAAAGTAGGTCAGCCACGGCAGGCCCAGCCATGCCTGTTGCGCCACCAGCAGCAGACCAACCCCGGCACCGATCAGGGTGCCGGTGGCGCGTTCGGCGGCTTTCTTGCCGATGTTGCCGTGGTGCTGCAGGCCGCCGATCACCACCAGCATGGTCACCGACGCCCACTCGCCGTGGGGCAGGTTGATGCCGGTGGTCAGCAGGATGGTCGCCAGCAGCCCCAGCGCTACCCGCACCGCGTGAATCAGTCGGGCGTGCTGGTAGCGACGGTACGGGTCCAGCAACGGACGCAGGATTCGGCGCAGCAGCGGTGGCAGTCGTTGGGTGCTGAAGGTGCTCAGTGCAAAGTCCTCGTCAGAAGATGTAGTCGGTGGTCAGGAAGCTCGAATCGCGGCCGCGAATGATTTCGCTGATCAGGTCTTTGTTGCTGTCCTGGAACTTGGTCGCCACCAGTGTGCGGATCGAAAACACCCGCAGTGCATCGTGTACCGACAGCGTGCCTTCGGCGGAGTTCTTGCGCCCGTTGAACGGGTAGGTGTCCGGGCCGCGCTGGCACTGGGCGTTGAGGTTGATCCGCCCGACCTGGTTGGCGAAGGTGTCGACCAGTCGGCCGATTGCCACCGGGTTGGTGCCGAACAGGCTCAGTTGCTGGCCGAAGTCCGATTCCAGCACGTAATCGATCACGGTATCGAGGTGACGGTACGGCACGATCGGCACCACCGGGCCGAACTGTTCTTCGTTGTACACGCGCATCTGCGGCGTCACCGGGTACAGCACCGCCGGGTAGAAGAACGACTCGCGACTCTCACCGCCGTTCGGGTTGACCACTTGTGCGCCCTTGCTCTGCGCGTCGGCCACCAGGCCATGCAGGTAATCGACCTTGCCCGACTCCGGCAACGGCGTCAGCGCCACACCGCTGTCCCACGGCATGCCCGGTTTCAGCGTAGCGAGTTTGGCATTGAATTTTTCGATGAAGGCGTCGACCACGTCTTCGTGCACAAACAGGATTTTCAGCGCGGTGCAGCGCTGGCCGTTGAACGATAGCGAACCGGTGACCGCTTCGCTGACTGCATTGTCCAGATCGACTTCCGGCAGAACGATGCCGGGGTTTTTCGCGTCCAGGCCCAGCGCGGCGCGCAAGCGGTGTGGTTTCGGGTGCAGTTTCTTCAGGTCACTGGCTGCCTTGTTGGTGCCGATGAAGGCGAAGATGTCGATCTTGCCGCTGGCCATCAGCGCGCTGACGGTCTCGCGGCCACTGCCGTAGATCACGTTGATCACGCCGCTCGGGAAACTGTCGCGGAACGCTTCGAGCAAAGGGCGGATCAGCAACACGCCGAGCTTGGCCGGTTTGAACACCACAGTGTTGCCCATGATCAGCGCCGGAATCAGCGTGGTGAAGGTTTCGTTCAGCGGATAGTTGTAAGGGCCCATGCACAGTGCCACGCCGAGCGGCACGCGGCGGATCTGGCCGAGAGTGTCCTGTTCCAGCTCGAAACGGCTGGAGCGGCGGTCGAGTTCTTTCAGTGCATTGATGGTGTCGACGATGTAGTCGCAGGTGCGGTCGAACTCTTTTTCCGAGTCCTTGAGGTTCTTGCCGATCTCCCACATCAGCAGCTTGACCACGGCTTCGCGCTGCTGGCGCATCCGGCCGAGAAACGCTTCGACGTGCTGAATCCGTTCGGCCACGCGCATAGTCGGCCACAGGCCCTGACCGCGATCGTAGGCACGCACGGCGGCGTCGAGGGCGGTGAGCGCGGTGTCGGCGTCGAGCAACGGGGTGCTGCCGAGAATAACTTGTTCATCGCCGTTTTCACCGTGCAGGTACACCGGGCTGCGCACGGTGGCGAGCGGGCCGTCCCAGCGCCGCAGTTCGCCATCGACGAGGTATTCGCGTTGCTCGACCTGACCGTCGAGGCGGTATTTTTCCGGGATGTCGCTGACAGAAGGGAACAGATTGCCAAGGATGTTTGCTGTGGTCATGTCGCTACCCCGTGTTGATGTCCGTATACAGATCAAAAAGTCTTTACAGGTTATACGCCTGAATGCGCCGAAATTTAAACCCGCCAATGTCACGCGAATGTCACGCAGATCCCCGGAGCAGAGCTTTGACTGGTTTATGAAATCCACTGTGGGAGCGGGCTTGCTCGCGAATGCGTCCTTTCAACTGACATCCTCATTGCTGACACACCGCATTCGCGAGCAAGCCCGCTCCCACCGTTGAATCGGGTTGCCTGAACACTTTCTACTGGCCCCGTTTGCCCCCATCGTTGTCCCGCAATGCCCTCAGCCCGCAGCCGTGACTGCCTTAAGGTGGGATCACAACAATAAGCGCTGCCATCCTTGAGGATCGTTATGCGGGCAATCCCACTCACTTTACTGCTGGCGCTGTCCATGACGCTGTGCGGCTGCGACGAAAAATCCGCACCGCCGGCGACCACTCGCAACGCCACCCCCTCCGACCCGGCCCTGGCGCAGATCTACGTCAACAGCTGCCAACTGTGCCACGCCAACCCGGCTGCCAATGCGCCGCTCACTGGTGATCGTCAAGCCTGGGAACCACGCATCCGCCAAGGCGCCGACACGCTGCTCGACCACGCCATCAATGGCTACAACGGCATGCCGCCGATGGGCCAGTGCGTCGAGTGCACTGAAGAGCAATTCCTGCAACTGATCGGCTTCATGGCCGACCAGCCCCTCCCACAGTAAGGGTGCGCGCATGAGCATGGATCTGACACGGCGTCAGTTGTTGCAACGGGCAAGCATCGTCGGCGCGTTTAGTGCGTTGGCGGCCAATCCCGCGCTGGGGCAATTGATGCGCGCCCCGCGACTGATTCCCTGGCGCAACTGGTCGGGCGGGCAGAGTTGCCTGCCGGCGGCGCGGCTGGCGCCGAAGAACCTCGATGAACTGACCGCCGCGATCCGTCAGGCTCAGGGCAAAATCCGCCCGGTCGGTTCGGCACATTCGTTCAGTGCGCTGGTGCCCACCGACGGCACGCTGCTGTCGCTCAGCTACTTCACCGGTTTGCTCGACCACGACCCGAAAACCCTGCAGGCCGAATTCGCCGCCGGCACGCCGATGTCGCGCATGGGCGTGCCGCTGAAGGACGTCGGTCAGGCCCTGCAGAACATGGCCGACATCGACTACCAGACCCTCGCCGGGGCAATTTCCACCTCGACCCACGGCACCGGCACAACCTTTCAGTCCTATTCGGCGCACGTCTGCGGCATGCAACTGGTGACGGCCAATGGCGAGGTGCTGGACTGCGACAGCCAGCGCCACCCGGAAGTGTTCAATGCCGCGCGGGTGTCCCTCGGCGCGTTGGGTGTGGCGACGAAAATCCGTCTGCAAAACCGCCCGGCCTATCGCTTGCGCGAGCGCCAGTGGATCGCCAGGACCGAAGAGCTGCTGGAAGACCTCGACAAAAACACCCGGGAAAACCAGCACTGGGAAATGCTCGTGGTCACCCATTCCGATTACGCCTTGTCCATCGCCCTCAACGAAACCAGCGACCCGGCCACGCCGCCGATTCCGCCCGAAGAGGAGGGCGGCAATGAGTTCGTGACCCTGATCGAGAAGATCGACAAATACGGCAGCGACTTCCCCGAGCTGCGCCGCACGCTGCTCAACAGCCTGCGCCATCTGGCGAGTTTCGATGATCGGGTCGGCGACTCGTTCGACATCTACGCCAACGTGCGCACCGTGCGCTTCAACGAGATGGAATATTCGGTGCCCGCCGAACACGGCCCGGCCTGTCTGCGTGAAATCCTCAAGCTGATTGAGGACAAGGACCTGCGTACCTGGTTTCCCATCGAGTACCGCTACGTCAAGGCTGATGACATTCCGCTGAGCATGTTCGAGGGCCGCGACAGCTGTTCGATCTCGGTGCACCAGCATTACCAGATGGATCATCACAACTTCTTCGCCGCGGTCGAGCCGATCTTCTGGAAGTACAACGGCCGTCCGCATTGGGGCAAGTTGCATTCGCTCAATGCGCGCACCCTGCAACCGCTGTATCCGCGCTGGCGCGAGTTCGTCGAGGTGCGTCAGGCACTGGATCCGAGCGGGCGCTTTCTCAACGCGCATCTATCGTCGATTTTGGGGGTGAACTGATGGCGGTCAACCGACGCAATTTTCTCCTCGGCACGCTGGGTGTCGGCGCTTTGTTGGTGGGCGTGGGCGCCTGGCTGCGACCGAGTGATCGTGGCGGCCCGTACAGCGAGTATTTTCGCGCGCTGAATAAAGAGTTGAAGGACAACGGCCCGATGCGCCCGGTGCTGCTGATCGATCTGGATCGCCTCGATCACAACATCGACGTAGTGATGCAGTCGGTCAAACGCGGCGGCAAGCAATTGCGTCTGGTGGAAAAATCCCTGCCGTCTCCGGGGTTGTTGAGCTACATCGCACAACGGGCCGGGACGCAAAAACTCATGTCGTTTCACCAGCCGTTTCTCAATCACGATGCGCTCACGTTTCCGCAGTCCGACATCCTGCTCGGCAAGCCGCTGCCGGTGCGTTCGGCCGAGCTGTTCTATCAAACCCACAAAGGCCCGTTCGATCCGTCCAGACAGCTGCAATGGCTGCTCGACGGGCCTGAGCGCTTGCAGCAATACCTCGCGCTGGCAAAGAGTTTGGGCACGCGGATGCGCATCAACATTGAACTGGATGTCGGCCTGCATCGCGGCGGGGTCAGTGATGTGAATGTGCTGGGGCAGATGCTCACGCTGATCAGCGCCAACCCGCAGCACTTGGCGTTCGCCGGGTTCATGGGCTACGACCCGTTTGTGGGCATGGGCGTGCCGGGGATACTCGGCTCACCGGAAGAACTGTTCGCCAAGGTGATGGTGATTTATCAGCGTTGCGTGGATTTCACTCGCCAGCAGTTTCCGGCGTTGTGGAACGAAAATCTGTGCCTGAACACCGCCGGCAGCCCGAGTTACCGCATCCACGAAAACGAAAAGCTGAGCACTGAGGTGTCGGTGGGCACGGCGATGCTCAAACCGACGCATTACGACCTGCCGTCGCTGGTTGACCACGTGCCGGCGACCTACATCGCCACGCCTGTGTTGAAGAGCACGGGGGCGGTGAATATCCCGGCGCTGGACGACAAGTCGACGTTGTTCTCGTGGTGGGACACCAATCAGCGCCAGACCTTTTTCATCTACGGCGGTTACTGGATGGCCGAGTTCGAATCGCCGCCGGGGTTGCAGAGCAATGGGGTGTATGGGCGCAGTTCGAATCAGGAGATGGTCAACGGTTCCAACGCCGTCGGCCTGACCGTCGAGGATCAAGTGTTTCTGCGCCCGACCCAGACCGAAGCCGTGCTGCTGCAATTCGGTGATCTGCTGGCGGTGCGTGACGGCAAGATCGTCGACAACTGGCCGGTCTACACCTGACCCAAAAACACCTCAGATCCCCCTGTGGGAGCGGGCTTGCTCGCGAAGGCGTCCTGTCAGCTGACACCCTCATGGCTGATACACCGCATTCGCGAGCAAGCCCGCTCCCACAGTTTGATTTGTGTGCCGCTCACACCTTCTGTAATGAAGCTTTTATGACAAAAGTTCGGTAGCACATAGCCAGTCCGGTCATGCCTATGTAACGCGCTTGAGGGGCCCAACGGGGCGCTTTTCACAAGCCGAGGCGGGACGCCGGGAGTGAGGCAATGGGGACTATGGAACGCTACTCGAAAGTGGGCATGCAGGAACTCGATCAGCGCCTGTCGAAGATCGTCGAAGCGGCGCGCAAGAAGCCGGTTTCGGTGTATCGCTACGGCGCGCCGTGGGTCTGGATCGTCTCGCAGGATGATTGGCAGGGAGCCTTGAAAGAGGTCTCCAGCTACATTCCGCCAGGCCATTCGCTGGTGTTGCTGCGCCCGCAGATCGACGACTTGCTCGATGCCCACCAAGGCCTCCTGCACGAACTGAATGCCGAGCCCGGCATGCTCATCCCCGCGCAAACCGTCATGCACATCCTGCTCCTGCAACTGCTGTATTCGGTGCCCAGCGAGCAGCAACTGTATGAACAACTCAATTACAACCTGCTGTTCCGCTGGTTCGTCGGTCTTGGCCTGAACCAGAAAGTCTGGAGCTTCAACGTCCTCAGTCGCGACATCGCCACGCTGCTCAACAACCCGCGTGCGGTGCAGCTCATTCAGAAAATCATCGGCGAAGTGTTCTGCGGTGCCTTGCTGCAAATGCCCGAGTTCTCCTTGAACTTCGCGCTCCTGCACACCTGGCTCGGCAAGCACAGCGGTGCCTCGACAGTCAGCAATTGACGCAACACACAAGGCGCGCAACAGCGCCAACAGGTCATCGCGAATTCAGGGGGTAGTGTGGATCAGATTTTCACGTCACGGCTGGCGCTGTGGGGCTGGCTACTGGTGACGGCCGGCGCGCAACCGGCGTTCGCCGAAGAGGCTGCCCAAGACGCCGCGCCGCAACGTCTGGTGGACGTCAACGAATACTTCGTGCGCGGCAACACCGTGCTCGACGCGCGGGCTATCGAAGAAGCGGTGTACCCGTTTCTCGGCCCGCAAAAAGCCATGACTGACATCGAAGGCGCCCGCGATGCCTTGCAGAAGGCTTATCAGGAGCGCGGCTACCAATCGGTGTTCGTCGAGTTGCCGGAGCAAGCGGTAGCGGACGGCATCGTCTATCTGCAAGTCAGCGAAACCAAGGTCGGCCGCGTGCGTGTGGTCGGCGCCAAACACTATTCGCCGCTGGACATCCGCGACAACGTCCCGGCGCTGAAAGAAGGCGAGGTGCCGGACTTCGCCAAGGTTCAGGGCGAACTGGCGCAGCTCAATAAAACCCCGGGCCGCCAGGTCATGCCGCTGGTGCGCGAAGGGCAACGCCCCGGCACCATGGACGTCGATTTGCAGGTCGAAGACCAGAACCCGTGGAGCGCCAGCGTCGGCCTCAACAACGACTACAGCGCCGACACCGAGAAGCTGCGCGCCGTGACTAGCCTCGGCTACAACAACCTCTGGCAGCTCGGCCACAGCATCAACCTGACGTACTTCACCGCGCCGCAGGACACCGACAACGCCAAGGTCTGGTCGGCTTCCTACACCGCGCCGCTGACCGAGCGCTGGAGCGTGCAATTCTCCGGTTATCAGTCCGACAGCAACGTCGCCACCATTGGTGGCAGCAACGTGCTGGGAAAGGGCCATTCCTATGGCGTGTCGGCGATCTACACGTTGCCGTCCAGTGGCAACTGGTCGAACTCGCTGTCGGCCGGTATCGACTTCAAGGACTTCGACGAGCGTCTGACCCTGTCCGGCGAGAGCGACAAGGTGCCGCTGAAATACGCGCCGTTCACCTTCGCCTACAACGGCTTCCGCTACACCGAAAAGAGTCAGCTCGGCCTCGGTCTGAGCCTGGTCGCGGCCACCCGCAGCATTTTCGGCTACGGCAGTTCCGACGAAGACTTCGACTACAAACGCTACCGCGCCAATCCGAGTTTCGCTGTGGTCAAGGGTGACAGCAATTTCACTTGGACCTTCGACAACGACTGGCAGAGCGCGAGCAAAGGCGCGTTCCAGCTGGCGTCGGGGCCGCTGGTTTCCAACGAACAGTTTTCCGCTGGCGGCGCGACCTCGGTGCGCGGCTATCTGGCGGCCGAGCGCACCGGCGATGACGGCGTGCTGCTCAGTCAGGAGCTGCGCACCCCGTCGCTGGCGAAATACGCCGGCAGCTGGATGCAGGAATGGCGCTTCTACGCCTTCGCCGAAGGCGCGCAACTGTATCTGCGTGACGAGTTGCCGGACCAGGACGCCAGTTATGCCCTGGCCAGCGTCGGCCTCGGCACCCGCGCCAGCCTCAGCAAATGGCTGTCCGGCAGCCTCGACTGGGGTTACCCGCTACTCGAAGGGCCGAACACCTCGAAGCAGGAATCGCGCCTGCACTTCAACCTTCAAGCCACTTTCTAAAGGAGCACGTTCATGCAGCGCCTCATTCTTTCGTTGTTGATCTGCCTGGGCTTCGTGCTCCCGGCCACGGCGCAGGCCTGGTGGCAGGACGACTGGCATTACCGCAAACAGATCGCCGTCGACACCACGCCGCAGGGTGCCGGGATCAATCAGGCGCTGGGCCGCACCGCGCTGCTGGTGCGCTTGCACACCGGCAATTTCACCTTTGACGGGGTCAAGGAAGACGGCGCGGATTTGCGCTTCGTCGCCGCCGATGACAAAACCGTGCTCAACCACCAGATCGAAAGCTTCGACGCGTTGATGGGGATGGCGCTGATCTGGGTCGATGTGCCGAATGTCGAGGGCGGTCAGCGTCAGGACATCTGGATGTACTACGGCAATCAGAAGGCCCCGGCCACCGGCAACGGCCAGTTGACCTTCGATCCGAATTACACCGCGCTGTATCACTTCGACGGCGCCACCGGCACCCCGGCCAAGGACACCAGCGCCTACGGCAACACCGCACAAAGCGCCACCGGTGCGGCGATTGACGGTGTAGTAGGGCGCGCCTTGCAGTTCAGCGGCCAGCCGTTGCTGCTGCCGGCCAGCCCATCGTTGCAGCACAACGCGGGCAGCGCGTTCACCTTCAGTGCGTGGCTGCGGCTGGACCAGGCCAATGGCGAGCAACTGATCCTTGCCCGCCGCGAAGGCGCCAACAGCCTGCTGGTCGGGGTCAATCAAGGTGTGCCGTTTGTGGAGATCGACGGCCAGCGCGCCGTGGCCTCTCAGCCGCTGAATCCGGGCCAATGGCAGCACGTCGCGCTGACTGCCGAAGGTTCGAAAGTCAGCCTGTACATCAACGGTCGTGAGAGTGCGACCCTCGCGCAAGCGACGCCGGCGTTCAATTCGGTGATGGCGATTGGCGCCGATCTGGCCGCTGGCCCGTACCAGCCATTCGTGGGCGCCATCGACGAACTGCGTTTGTCGAAAGTCGCGCGTCCGGCGCCGTTGCTGCTGGCCGACGCCACCGCGCAAGGCGCCGAGTCGAAACTGGTGGCCTACGGTGTCGACGAAGAACAGTCCGGCTTCGGTTTCGGCAGCCTCGGTTTCCTGTTGAACGCGGTACCGGTCGACGCCTGGGTGATCATCGCTGTGCTGGTGCTGATGATGTTCCAGTCGTGGATCATCATGCTGCGCAAGAACCGCACCCTCAGCCGCGTGAGCAAGGCCAACGAGGACTTCCGCGAGCAGTTCGCCAAGGTCGGTACGCGTCTGGAAATGTTCGCCGATGACGCGCAACTGGCCCAGCGTCTGCAGCACTCGCCGCTGTGGCGCCTGTACTCGGTGGCGGTCAAGGAAATCCGTACCCGCCGCGAGCAGGGCGCCGATACCTCTTCGGTGTCGGCAGCGACCATTGAAGCGATCCGCTGCTCGATGGACGGCGTGCGCACTCGCGAGAACCAGGCCCTCAGCTCGAAACTCTCGACCCTGTCCAACGCCATCGCCGGCGGCCCGTACATCGGCCTGCTCGGCACCGTGCTGGGGATCATGGTGGTGTTCCTCGGCACCGCCATGGCCGGCGACGTCAACATCAACGCCATCGCGCCGGGCATGGCCGCTGCATTGCTCGCCACCGCCATGGGCCTGTTCGTCGCGATCCCGGCGCTGTTTGGCTACAACCGCCTGATCACCCGCAACAAGGAAGTCAGCGCCGACATGCGCGTGTTCGTCGACGAGTTCATCACCCGTCTGGCGGAGATGCACGGCGAAGGCCAGTCCAGCGAAGCGGCGCATCAGCGCGGCCATCACGCCAACCACTCCGTACCGGCCTGAGGAGCACTGCCATGGCGTCCGTAAATGCCTCCCACGACGATGACGAAGATGCAGCGGTGGACAGTATCAACATCACCCCATTGGTCGACGTGCTGATGGTGGTGCTGGTGATGTTCATCCTCACCGCCACCGCGCAGGTCTCCGGGATCCAGATCAACCTGCCCAAGGCCAGCGCCGCCGTGTCGCTGTCCGAGGCCAAGACCAAGGCGATTTCGGTCAACGACGGCGGTCAGGTGTTCCTCGACGCCTACCCGGTGACCCTTGCGGAGCTGGAAGAGCGCCTGCGCATCGAGAAAGCGCAGAGCCCGGACTTCCCGGTGATCGTGCGCGGCGACGCCACGGTGCAATACCAGAAGGTCATTGAAGTGCTGGATCTGTTGCGCCGGCTCGAACTGTCTCAGGTCGGTCTGGTGACCGGCAAACCGACGCAGGGCTGAGTGATGACCGCACAACTTCCGATCGAGCCGCTGCCGGTGAAACGCTCGCCGTTGCGTTACTTGAAGTGGGGCGCCGGGCTGCTACTCGGCGCGCTCGCCGCGTGGTTTCTGTGGCAGTGGGCCAACGACATGAGCGGCGTGCGCCGTGAAGCGCCGAAGGTGCCGACGATCATTCCGTTGCCGCCTCCGCCACCGCCACCTCCGGAAAAACCGCCGGAGCCGGAAACCCCGGTGGAAGAAAAAGTCGTCGAGCCGGAGCCCACGCCCGAGCCGCAAGAGGTCAAGCCTGAGGAAGAGGCGCCGCCATCGCCGGCGGACGATCTGGCCAACCCGATGCAAATGGACGGTGACGCGCAGAGTGGCAACGACGCTTTCAACATCGGCGCCGGCAAGGGCGGCGGCATGGCCGGCGCGGGTGGCGGACGCCTGGGCACCGGCACTTACAGCCAGTTCCTCGCATTCACTTTTCAGCGTTTGCTGCGCGAAAACCCCGACCTGCGCAACCTCGCATTTTCGCTGCAGGCCGATGTGTGGCTGAGCAGCGTCGGCGAAATCACCCGGGTCGAGCTGGTCAAGTCCAGCGGCAAGCCCGAGATCGACACCCAGGTGCTGGCGGCGCTGCGTAACGCACCGCACCTGAGCGAACGGCCACCGGCCTCCATTACCTTGCCTGTGCGCCTGTCCTTGCAAGGGCGGCGTCCGGGTTAACCGAATTCATAAAGCTGTATGAAAAGGAGTTGTGTGCAGATGATTTCCAACGTGAATCGATTGTCCCTGGCGGTCGGCATGGTCATCGCGACCCTGGTCGGTCAGGCCGCGGCAGCGCCTGCGCCCTCGGAGAACGCCACGATCAATCTGATCCGCTTGCTGGTCGAGCAGGGCATTCTGAAACAGGACAAGGCTGACGCGCTGATCGCCCAGGCGCAGAACGAAGCCGCCCAGGCCAAGCAGGCAGCGGCTTCTACTGCGGTGGCGGCAGGTCCGGTGGCCGCACCGGGCGATGTGCGCGTGCAGTACGTGCCCGCCGCGGTGCGCGACCAGATCCGCGATCAGGTCAAGGCCGAAGTCATGGCCACCGCCAAGCAGGAAAACTGGGCGGCGCCCAATACCTTCCCGGACTGGGCGTCGCGCATCAGCTTCGACGGCGACATTCGTCTGCGTGACGAGTCGCGCTACTACTCGGGCAGCAACAGCAACGAAATCGTCGACTTCGCCAAACTCAACAACAACGGCCCGTACGACGTGAACCCCAACAGCAGCACCAATCTGCCGCCGTTGCTCAACACCCGTGAAGATCGCACCAACCAGTTCCGCCTGCGCGCACGGCTGGGCATGAAAGCGGTGATCTCGCCGGAATGGACCGCCGGCATCCGCATCGGTACCGGCTCGGACAACAACCCGGTGTCGACCACGCAGAACCTCGGCGGCGGCTTCTCGAAAAAGGACATCTGGCTCGATCAGGGCTACCTGAACTGGAAACCCACCGACGAGCTGACCCTGACCGGCGGGCGCTTCGCCAACCCGTTCATGTCCACCGACATGCTCTATTCCAACGACCTGAACTTCGACGGCGTGACGGCGATTTTCGACCACAAGCTCAACCGCGACTGGGGCGTGTTCGGCACCGTCGGCGCGTTCCCGGTGGATTACACCAACGACACCAGCACCAGCAACGGTTTCGACAAGGAAGAAAGCGACAACAAGTGGCTGTACGGTGCGCAGATCGGCGCCAAGTGGGCGATCAACAGCAACAACCGCCTCAAGGGTGCGCTGGCCTATTACCGCTTCGACGACATTCAGGGGCAGCGTTCCAGCCCTTGTGAGCCGTGGGCCGGCGCTCCGGGTTGCGACACCGACGGCAGCCGTGCAGCGTTCATGCAGAAGGGCAACAGCGTGTTCCTGCTGCGTGACATCACGCCGAACCCGGCCAACCCGACCACCACGCCGCAGCCGCAATTTGTCGGTCTGGCGTCGGAGTTCAACCTGCTCGACCTGAACCTGGTGTGGGACGCCGATCTGCCAGAGGACTTCAAGCTGCGCAGCCAGGGCAACTACATCCACAACCTCGGTTACGACGAAGGCGACATGCGCAAACGCTCCGAGGGGCAGATCGTCAACAACCTCAACAGCAATGGCCAGATCGAAAGCGGCGCCAATGCATGGATGGTGCAGTTCACCCTCGGCAATACGCTGGACCTGAAGAAGCAGGGCGACTGGAATATGTTCGCCGGCTACAAGTACATCCAGCCGGACGCCTTGCCCGACGGCTTCAACGATTCCTCGTTCCACCTCGGCGGCACCAACGCCAAGGGCTATTTCCTCGGCGGCAATTACGGTCTGGCGAAGAACGTCTACGCCACCGGCCGCTGGCTGAGCACCGAGGCGGTGTACGGCGCGCCGTTCGACATCGACGTCTTGCAGCTTGAGATCAACACGCGCTTCTAAGGCGCCGGGAGTATGGTCATGCACGCACGAGTTTTTCTGTTGGGGCTGAGTTTTTTCATCGCGCAAGGCGCGCACGCCGAAGGCATGGAAGAGCGTCTGCGCACCCAGTTGCGCAGCACCACTCAGCAGTTGCAGGCCCTGCAAAGTCAGCAGGCTCAAGCCAGCGCCGCGCAACTGGCGGCGCAGAACGAAACCAAGGCCGCGCAGGCGCAGATCAAGCAATTGACCGCCGAACTGGCCAAGGCCAAAGGCGTCGCCGAACAGTTGGCCGGCCAGCAGCAGAACCTGCACAACCAGGCCCAGGCGCAAGTCGCGGCGAGTAACGAACAGGTCGGCAAGTTCAAGAAGGCCTACGACGAGTTGCTGGTCATGGCGCGTGCCAAAGAGGCAGAACGGTCTAAGCTTCAAGCGCAATTGGCTGAACGTGACACACAAGTGCAGCAATGTTCAGTCAAGAATCAGCAGATGTATGGCGTCGCCAAGCAGATCCTCACAGCCTACGAAAACATCGATGTGGCCGAGGTGATGAAGATCCGCCAGCCCTTTGCGGGCAGCGCCCGGGTCAAGTTCGATGAACTGGCTCAGGGCTTTGGCGATGAACTGTACAAGACTCAATTCGATGCGCCACAAGCTGCGATTGCGCACTGATTAAAAGACTCATAGACAAGGAAGAAGTAATGACTCAATTGATCTCCCACGTATCCCCACAATCCCTGACCGACGTCCTGCAAGCGGCCGGTTATCGCGTCAACCAGAGCGAACAGAACGGCATCGTACAGTTGCTCAGCGCCAGTCAGGGCATCGGTTATGCCGTGCGTTTCGGCAACCCGGCGGTGGAGCAGGGCAGCTACGTCGATTTCACTTTCAGCTGCGCGCTGCGGGTGCAAGGTGAGTTGCCACAGGGCGTGGCCGAACAGTGGAACGCCACCCGGCGTTTTGCGCGGTTGTCGCTGCAGGGCGAGTTTCTGGTGATGGAAATGGACGTGGTGCTGGCCGCCGGTGTGAGCAACGATCACCTGCGCGGCAACCTGGAATTGTGGGATCGCCTGTTGCAGGAGTTCATCGTCTACCTGCGTGATTTCAGCCAGGCTGCGCAAGCCTCGACCGCCAAAGTCGCTTCCGCTGAGCAAGAGGAAGTCGCGCTGTGAAGAAGCCTGCCATGGTGATCGGCGCCGGGGCAGTGGCGCTGTTGGTGGTAGCCGTGGCGCTGGTGCTGCGACCGGGCACTGACCCGGTCGCAGCGCAGCAATCGTCGCCCTTGGCGGCGGTTGCAACAGGGCCTGCGGTAGCGCGGTTGGGCAATCAGCAGGTGACGCCGCAGGAGTTGCAGGCGTTGTTGGCGACCGTCCCGCCGGCGACTCGCGAACAATTGCGCGGCAACCGTGAAGCGCTGGAGCGCTGGATTCGTGCGCGTCTGGCTGAGAAAGCCGTGCTGGAGCAGGCCGATGCTCAGGGCTGGGCGCAGCGTCCGGACGTGGTGCGGCAAACCCGCGCGGCCACCGAGCAGATCGTCTTTCGCGATTACCTGCGCTCGGTCAGCACGGTGCCGGCGGACTACCCGAGTACGGCCGAGTTGCAGCAGGCGTATGACGCTGGCAAAGGCAACTGGCAGACTCCGGCGTTGTACCGGGTGAGCCAGATTTTCCTCGCTGTGAATGAGCCGCAGAACCTCGAAGCGGTGCGCAAGCAGGCGACCGAGCTAAGCAAGAAAGCCCAGAGCACGCCGGGGGATTTTGCCGCGCTGGCGACTCAGTATTCGCAGGATCGGCTGACCGCCGAACGCGGCGGCGATACCGGGCTGCAACCGTTACAGCAACTGGTGCCGGAGGTGCGGGGTGCGGTGGCGAAATTGAAGGTCGGCGCAGTGTCAGACCCGGTGCAGAGTGTAGCCGGCTTCCATGTGATCAAACTCACCGAACAGCAACCGGCACGTACTGCGACCCTCGACGAACTGCGCGACCAACTGACCCAGGCCTTGCGTGCGCAACGGCAGGAGCAGATTGCCCAGGCGTATCTGGACGGGATGCTCAATACCGCGACGTTGAGTATCGACGGGGCCGAGCTGAACAAGGTCCTCGAAACCAACAATTAGAGCACTGGCACACCACAAACCCTGTAGGAGTGAGCCTGCTCGCGATAGCGATGTGTCAGGCAAAGAGATGTCAGCTGTGCCGACGCTATCGCGAGCAGGCTCACTCCTACAGGGGATCTGCGCAATGTCTAAATACAAAGATCGACAGGGAGTCATCGATGTCATTCACCGAACCTGCAGGACGACAGGGTAGCCCCGACTATCGCTGGGCACAGGGCGAGCGCGAGCCGTGGCTGGCGCAAGCCGCGACCATTGATGCCGAGGTCGCGCAATACTTTCTGGTCAGTGCCCGCTGTGGTTGCTTCATGCAGGCGGCGCGCAGCCTCAACGTGCGCTCGACCTTGCTGCGCAAGCAACTGGCGCAGCTGGAGCAAACGCTGCAGCACTCGTTGTTCAGCTTTCAGGGCAGCGCCCTGAGCCTGACCCGCGAGGGCCAGCAACTGCAGGCGCAACTGGTCGCGCTGGCCCACGAACGCAAACTGCCGGTGGTCGAGCAGCCGCTGATCCGCCTGGCGGTTGCCGAATCGATCCTGCATGACATCCTCGGTCGCGACCTGATCGCATTGCTGCGCCGCAATGCCAGCGTGCGCCTGGAGATCATTGCGCTGGACAGCGAACTTGCGCTGCGTGCGGTCAGTGCCGACGTGGTGCTGTGGCTGGCCCACGGCGAAACCCCCAGCCCCGGCCCGACCTTCGCCACCAGTCAGCCGCAGGCCCTGGCGCGTCTGGATTACCTGCCGCACATCGCCAAGCGCTATTCCCGGGTCACCGCGCGCCCGGCGAGTGCCGACGACCTCAGCGATTTCATGCTGGTGCAATGGCAGCACGACCGGCAGATCGACAGCTTCCGGCCATGGAATGAGCTGGTCGAACAACGCCTGGCCGGCGTGGTGCAGATGCAGTCCTATGAGCTGATGCTGGAAATGATCCGCTGCAGCGCCTGCATCGGTTTGTTGCCGGCGTACATGAGCCGCTTCGATCGCGGGTTGATTGCGCTGCCGGGGCTGTTTGACGAGCCGATGCAGTTGCAGGCATGGCTGGCGGTCAACGCTGATTCCCGGGACGTCGCCGAAGTGCAAACCCTGGTCGAACTGATCCAGCACACCTTCAACGAACGCCAGGAATGGTTCCAGACCTGATCTTTCCAACACCCCCAATCCCCTGTGGGAGCGGGCTTGCTCGCGAAAACGGTCTGAAATTCAACATCTGTGTTGCCTGACACACCGCTTTCGCGAGCAAGCCCGCTCCCACATTTTGATATTCGCCAGCCAGAGGCTCAACGGTTTAGAGTAAGCGGCCACCCCTCGATCCAGGAAGGATCCGCCATGCCCGACCACAACCCCGCCATCACCCTCGAACGCTTCAACGAATCGCATATCGAGGCCGTCACCGCGCTGTACAACGATCCGGCCGTGACCCGGCAAGTGCTGCAGATGCCGTTTCAGTCCACCGAGATCTGGCGTCAACGGCTGCTGGCGGAGAACGAGCGGATGGTCAAACTGGTGGCGCTGCATGAGGGCGCGGTGGTCGGTCATCTTGGGCTGGAAAATTATTCACGAATTCGCCGCGCCCACGCCGGCAGTGTCGGCATGGCGGTCGCTGTGGCGTGGCAGGGCAAAGGTGTCGGGTCGAAATTGCTGGCGGCGGCGCTGGACGTCGCCGACAACTGGATGAACCTGCACCGGGTCGAACTCTCGGTGTACGCCGACAACGAGGCGGCCATCGGTCTCTACCGCAAGTTCGGCTTCGAGAACGAAGGCCTGTTTCGTGACTACGCTGTGCGCGACGGGCAATGGGTCGACACCCTGAGCATGGCCCGTCTGCGTCGTCGATAAGCCAAAAATCCTGTGGGAGCGTGGCTTGCCGGCGAAGAGTCACCGCGGTTTTTCAGGTATTACGCGTCATCGTTCTTCGCGGGCAAGCCACGCTCCCACAGGTTCTGTGAAGTCAGTCATCCACAGCGAACGCCACCGCCGCCTGCGCATGCAGTTCGGTGGTATCGAGCAGGGGCAGGGCGCTGTGTTCGGGTTTGACCAGCAGGCCGATTTCTGTGCAGCCGAGGATGATCGCCTGGGCACCGCGCGCGGTCAGCGTTTCGATCACCCGTTGATAGATTTTGCGTGATTCGTCACTGATGACCCCGACGCACAGTTCGTCGTAGATGATCCGGTGCACGTCCTTGCGCTCGGCGTCGTCCGGCACCAGTACCGTCAGACCCTGTGCAATCAGGCGCTGCTTGAGAAAGTCCTGCTCCATGGTGAACGCCGTGCCGAGCAGACCGACTGTGCGCGCGTCAATGTCCAGTGCTGCCTGCGCCGCCGGCTCGGCAATGTGCAGGAACGGAATGCTGATCGCTGCCTGAATCTGCGCCGCGACCTTGTGCATGGTATTGGTACACAGCACCACGCATTCGGCGCCGCCGGCTTCGAGCCTGCGTGCGGCATCCACCAGAATCGCCGCTGCGTCGTCCCAGCGCCCGGCGTGCTGGGCCTGTTCGACCGGGCCGAAGTCGACGCTGTACATCAGGATTTGCGCCGAGCGCAGCGAGCCGAGTCGGTCACGAACCTGTTGATTGATGAGACGATAATATTCAGCGCTGGATTCCCAGCTCATGCCGCCGATCAGGCCGATGGTGCGCATTGAAATTCCTCGAACAATGGCCCGTATTGGAAAAGTCGGGCTCCGGCCGAGTGTCCATCGGTTCAACGACGGATGCCAGTACAAAGCAACTGTACCGTTGATCCTGTTGCCAAGTGTCCCGGTGCCGGCGATCGAGGTTTAACGTACGCCGGCGCGCCGATCTGTCACTATCGACTATCGCAGGCTCTCCCGAGGAACGTACCGATGAACGACGTACAACAACTGGGCGAAATGCTTCGTCACTATGCCGAGAGTGAAGCGCACAAGAAGCAACTGTTCGAAACCCAGTCACAGGCGTGGGCCAGCCGCATCACCGAGCTGTTCGGCCAGATCCAGCAATGGCTGGAACCGGTGCAGGCACCGAACCTGCTGGAGGTGAGCCGCGAAGCTTACGTCGCGTTCGGGCCGAGCACACCGGTGGAAACCTCGACCTTCAAGACCGAGAAACTGAGCATCGTGATTGCCGGCAAGCCGGTGGAATTCGTGCCAGACGTGATGGGCAGCGCCGGGCAGATTTCCCTGGCGGTGATGGGCCTGACGGCGGCGCGCTACGGCAGCATTTCGCTGGTCGGGCTGCCGAACGGCGAGTGGCAATGGCGCAAGACCAATGGCCTGAAGGATCCGGACACCTTTTTGTTTGATGCGGATTTTCTCGCGCAGCAGCTGCAGAGCCTGATCCCGCGCGACCGCGCCTAGATCTCAGGATTTGCACAAGTCCCCTGTAGGAGTGAGCCTGCTCGCGATAGCGGTATATCAGTCACCATAAAGTTGGCTGAATGACCGCAATCGCGAGCAGGCTCACTCCTACAAAGGGGCGGTGGTGGGGTTACATCTCGAGGTTGATCCACCCCGGTTTCGCCTCTTCCGGCGCCACTGCTTTCACGGTTTTACCGGTGGCCAACTCAACCCGCCGTGCCACCTCCGGATCATCGGCAAACGGCACCATGCTCGCGTCGTCGAGGCTCTCTGAAGTCTGATGGCGCAGGCAGTACTCCACCGCCAGCCACAGAAACACCACTCCCAGCACATTCAAGAAAATATCCATCCTCTGCGGCTCCCTGCCTCAGGCAATCTGCGCCTGGCTGCGCGCCAGCGCCACGTCGGCGACCCGCACCGTGCGCCAGACGTTGTAGGCCATCAGCAGCATGCCGCTGAGGAAGAACACCCCGCCGGCAAAGCGCACGATGAACCCCGGATGACTGGCCTGTAGCGCTTCGACGAACGAGTAAGTCAGCGTGCCGTCCTCGTTGATCGCCCGCCACATCAGGCCCTGAGTGATGCCGTTGACCCACATCGACGCGATGTACAACACGGTGCCGATGGTCGCCAGCCAGAAGTGCAGGTTGATCAGCGGCGTGCTGTACATCTGCTCGCGGCCGAAGACTTTCGGCACCATGTGGTAGGTCGCGCCGAAGGTGATCATCGCCACCCAGCCCAAGGCCCCGGCGTGAACGTGGCCGATGGTCCAGTCGGTGTAGTGGGAGAGGGCGTTGACCGTTTTGATCGCCATCATCGGCCCTTCGAACGTCGACATGCCGTAAAACGCCAGCGATAGGACGAGGAAGCGCAAAATCGGATCGGTGCGCAACTTATGCCAGGCGCCGGACAAGGTCATCATGCCGTTGATCATCCCGCCCCAGCTCGGCGCCAGCAGGATCAGCGACATCGCCATGCCCAGCGACTGCGCCCAGTCCGGTAGCGCGGTGTAGTGCAAGTGGTGCGGGCCGGCCCAGATGTACAGGGTGATCAGCGCCCAGAAATGCACGATCGACAACCGGTACGAATACACCGGGCGGTTGACCTGTTTCGGCACGAAGTAATACATCATTCCGAGGAACCCGGTGGTCAGAAAGAAACCCACCGCGTTATGCCCGTACCACCACTGCACCATGGCGTCGGTGGCCCCGGAATACACCGGATAGGATTTGAACCAGTCCACCGGGATCGACAGGTGATTGACCACGTGCAGCATGGCGATCACCAGAATGAACGCACCGAAAAACCAGTTGCCGACATAGATATGCTTGGTTTTGCGCTGCACCACGGTGGTGAAAAACACGATGGCATACGCGACCCAGACCACTGCCATCCATACTGCGCCGGAGAATTCGATCTCGGCGTATTCCTTGGTGGTGGTGTAGCCCAGCGGCAGGGTGATCAGCATGATCACGATCACCGATTGCCAGCCCCAGAAGGTGAAGGCGGCGAGCTTGTCCGAGTACAGCCGCACCTGGCAGGTGCGCTGCACCGCGTAGTAACTGGCGGCGAATTGCGCGCTGCCGGCGAAACCGAAAATCACCAGGCTGGTGTGCAGTGGCCGCAAGCGGCCGAAGGTGGTCCAGGGCAGGTCGAGGTTCATGTCCGGCCACACCAGTTGCGAGGCGATCCATACCCCCATCGCCATGCCGACCACACCCCAGAAAACCGTCGCGATAACGAATTGGCGGACGACCTTGTAGTTATAAGCCTGTCCGATTGTTGCTGT
The DNA here is from genome assembly GCF_053851495.1 of Pseudomonas sp. JQ36. NCBI lineage: Bacteria > Pseudomonadati > Pseudomonadota > Gammaproteobacteria > Pseudomonadales > Pseudomonadaceae > Pseudomonas > Pseudomonas sp. JQ36. The sequence goes on from NZ_CM132642.1 coordinate 1,556,456, forward strand.
GCTCATGGTCAGTTCTTCCACGGTTGCAAAGTCTTGCCAGGCCACCCGGTCTGGCACGAGCTGCACTGTAGGAACAGCGCCAGAAACAAAACAGGCTCAGGAATATTTCATTTATACGGATCAGATTGAAGTGCTGTCTGCGGCGTTCTGCCGCGCCCTGATATGGTTTTTATCGTTTCAGGTGAATCTGTTGCGTGCTGCGCTGCTCGTCCATAGTCGGGGAAAATCTGTAGGAGTGAGCCTGCTCGCGATTGCGGTGTGTCAGTCAACAAAGCAGTTGCCTGACACACCGCAATCGCGAGCAGGCTCACTCCTACAGGAATTGCGCACAATTCTGATGAGGTAGCCGCTGCATGTACCAATACGACGATTACGACCGCGCACTGGTGTTCGAGCGCGTTGCGCAATTTCGCGATCAGGTCGAGCGCTTCATGGCCGGCGAATTGAGCGAGGAGGAGTTCCTGCCGCTGCGTCTGCAAAACGGCCTCTACCTGCAAAAGCACGCCTACATGCTGCGGGTGGCGATTCCCTACGGCACCCTGAGTGCCGAACAGATGCGCACGCTGGCGAGCATCGCCGCCGACTACGATCGTGGCTACGGCCACTTCACCACGCGGCAGAACCTGCAATTCAACTGGATCGAACTGGCGCAGGTGCCGGACATCCTTGAGCGCCTGGCGCAGGTCAACATGCATGCGATCCAGACCTCCGGCAACTGCGTGCGCAACATCACCACTGAAGCGTTTGCCGGGGTCGCGGCGGACGAAATGATCGATCCGCGCCCGTTGGCCGAGATCCTGCGGCAATGGTCGACGATCAACCCGGAATTCCTCTTCCTGCCACGCAAGTTCAAGATCGCCATCTGCTCGGCGAAGCAGGACCGTGCGGCGATCATGATGCATGACATCGGCCTGTATCTTTATCCGGGGCGCGACGGGCAGATGCTGTTGCGGGTGATCGTCGGTGGCGGGTTGGGGCGCACGCCGATCCTCGGTCTGCAGATCCGCGAAGGTTTGCCGTGGCAGCATCTGCTGTCCTACGTCGAGGCGATCCTGCGGGTCTACAACCGCCATGGCCGGCGTGACAACAAGTACAAGGCGCGGATCAAGATTCTGGTCAAGGCGCTGGGCATCGAGGCGTTCGCCAAAGAGGTCGAGGAAGAATGGCAACACCTCAAGGACGGCCCGGCGCAGCTGACCGAGGCTGAATATGAGCGGGTCGCCAGTGCCTTCGTGCCGCCGATCTATCACACCCTGGCCGACACCGATCTGGACTTCGGCACGCGCCTTGCCGAAAGCCCGGCGTTCGCCCGTTGGGTCGCGCGCAACGTGCAGCCGCACAAGAAAGCGGGTTACACCAGCGTAGTGCTGTCGACCAAACCGGGTCTGAGTGCACCACCGGGTGATGTCACCGGTCAGCAGATGCTGGCGGTGGCCGACTGGTCGGAGCGCTTCGGTTTCGGCGAGATTCGCATTGCCCACGAACAGAATATCGTCCTGCCCGATGTGCAGAAGTCTGACCTGTATGAACTCTGGCGACTGGCCTGCGAGCGCAATCTGGGCAGCGCCAACGTCGGCCTGCTGACCGACATCATCGCCTGCCCGGGCGGCGATTTCTGTGCGCTGGCCAACGCCAAGTCGATCCCGATTGCCCAAGCGATTCAGGCGCGTTTCGACAACCTCGACTACCTGCACGACCTGGGTGACATCAGCCTGAACATCTCCGGTTGCATGAACGCCTGCGGCCACCACCACATCGGCAATATCGGCATCCTCGGCGTCGATAAGAACGGCAGCGAGTGGTACCAGATCACCCTCGGCGGCGCGCAGGGCAAGCACAGTGCACTGGGCAAGGTCATCGGCCCGTCGTTCAGCGCGACCGAAGTGCCACAGGTGATCGAACGGATCATCGGTACGTTTGTGCGTTACCGCGAAAGCGAGGAGTTGTTTGTCGACACCGTGGCGCGCATTGGCCTCGAGCCGTTCAAGGAGCGGGTCTACCCGAAAGCGCTGGAGGTGTCGGCATGAACAATCTGCTGCGCCTGGAGCAGGGTGTTGCGCGGTTGATCGAAGACGATCCTTGGACACTGATCCGCGAGCCGGAGCAGGTCAGGCCGCAAGGATTGCTGATCCTGCCGCTGGCGCACTGGCTGCAATCGCCTTCGACTCACGCGGTGTGGCTGGGGCCGGACGATGAGGTCGAAAGCGTAGTGCCTTGGCTGGCTTCGCTACCGCTGATTGCCCTGGACTTCCCGAGCTTTCGCGACGGTCGCGCCTACAGTCAGGCGTATCTGCTGCGCAGCCGGTTTGGCTGGGCCGGCGAGTTGCGCGCGATCGGTGATGTGCTGCGTGATCAACTCAGCCATATGCGTCAGTGCGGGTTCGACAGCTTTGCGGTGCGCGAGGACAAATCGGCCGAGGATGCACTCAAGGGCTTGGCCGGCATGAGCGTGCTGTACGGCCGCTCGGTGATCGAACCACGGCCGCTATTCCGCAGACGCTGAAGACTCTGTGGCGAGGGAGCTTGCTCCCGCTGGAGTGCGCAGCACTCCCAAACAGGCATGATGCGATCCGACAGATAAATCGCGTTGTCTGGTTTGGGGCGGCTTCGCCACCCAGCGGGAGCAAGCTCCCTCGCCACAGGTGTCTGGCGTTGCTCGTACAGGGGAAACCCTTACATCCCGCACCATTCCCGGATTTTTCCTTGGGTCGATGCTGGCCTTTTGGTAGAGTCGCCGTCGCCAGCGGGTTTTCGGCTGGACGACGGAACGAAGAAGGGAGTCTGGGTAGTGAGTGCGGGCAAAAAGATTTTGGGCCTCACGGCGTTGCTGTTGATGCTGACGCTGTGGGCCAGTTACTTCTATGTGTTCAAGGAAAACCGCGACGGCCAGTTGGGCGGCGCCGGTGAAAGCACCGCGTGGTGCGGCGCGCCGCCGTCCACCGAAGCGGCGCTGTTGGGCAAGGATCAACTGACCTTGCGCGTCACCAACAACCTGCGCGGCGAGTTCATGCTCAGTGGCTCGCTGGTGGTCTCCGAACGCACCTTCAACCGCTACGATCTGGGCCGCAACGAACTGCGTCTGCGCCTGGAACCGTTGCAGTGGTCGTATGGCGTGACGCCGATCTTCCTCGAACAGGTCAAGGTTCAGCCGCTGAGCCGCAACCTCGCCTCACCGACCAAAAGCGCCTACGCCGAGCTTGAGCCGCGGCCGATCGGCGTCCAGGGCCAAGTCACCGAATTCCCCTTCGACACCTATCGCTACGGCTACAAACCGGTGCTGTATTACCTCAAGGGCAGCGAGCGCATTGACCTGCGCTTCAAGAACATCACCACGCTGATGGACATGTCCAACACCTTCACACCGATCCAGAAGTACAACCGCGTCGAGTACATCAACGAGAAAAACTCGATGATCCGCGACGAGGATTACAAGGCCTACGGCCCCCACGAATGCGCGTTCAGTGTCGAGCGCAAAGGCTCGTTCAAAGTCGTGGTGCTGTTGTTCCTGCTGGTGCTGTGCCTACCGCTGCTGCACGTGTTCTATCGCGACGAGCCGGGGATCGATTTCCTCGCCACGCTGGTGACGATTGCCGTGGTACGGGTGCTGCTGGTGGGGCCGGTGCAGGACTTCCAGTTGTACAACATCGACTTCCTGTTTGGCGCGGCGATCCTGCTGGTAGGCTCGGTGTCGCTGATCAAGGCGATGCGCGCCAACAGTCGGCGGGAGATGGCGTTGAAGAGTGGCGCGACGTCTTCCTGGTAACACCCGGCGCTTGAGATCAACACTGACCCTGTGGGAGCGGGCTTGCTCGCGAATGCGATACATCAATCACCCTTGATGTTGGCTGAGAGAATGCATTCGCGAGCAAGCCCGCTCCCACAAGGGATCAGCGGTTATTTCAGCGCCGGATCCCCCATGTTCATCTTCTTCCAGCCTTAAGTCGTATCTGCATCTGTGGCTCAAATGAGGTTTGCCAAGCCGCGCAGGGTCTCGTATGAATTTTGTGGTTTTGCAACGCAATCTCCGCGCTTTTAGCTATACCTGTAACTCCCCCATACGCAATACATTCAGGCCTTCTGACAGGAGTTACAGCATGAAGCTAGCCGTAATGATGGGCACCCTCTGCATCGCCACCCTTGGCGTGGTGGGTTGCTCCAGCAAAACCGTTGCTCCCGATGAGTATTCCGGCTTTCTCAAGGACTACAGCCAGCTCAAGGAGACCAAATCGCCCTCCGGTGCCGAGGTGATGCGCTGGATCGATCCGAAGGTCGACATCAGCAAGTTCACCAGCGTGTATATCGAGCCGACCCAGCTCTATCCAAAGCCGCAACCGACCGCGAAGATTTCGCAGCAGACCCTCAACGGCATCACTTCCTATTACGACCAGGCGCTCAAGCGTGAAATCAGCAAGGATCTGCCATTGGCCAACGGCCCCGGCCCAGGAGTGATTGTGGTGCGCGCGGCGATTACCGCCGTGAGCAGCAAGACCGAAGGCCTGCAGGTGTATGAAGTGATTCCGGTTGCGCTGGTCGCGGCAGCGGTCAGCACTGCCAGCGGTATCCGTGATCAGGAAACCACTCTGGCCACCGAAGCGGTGTTCCTCGACGGTGCGAGCAACAAGGTGGTGGCGCAAGTGGTGCGCAAAGGCACCGGCAAACCACTGGAAAATGACACCCAGGCGATGAAGGCCAGTGACGTCAAACCGGTGATTGATGGCTGGGCCAATGACATGCATCAGATGTATCTGAAGCTCAAGGCCAGCAAATAAGCACGGGGCCCTGTAGGAGCGGCCCGAGCCTGCGGCAGCTCCAGGGGTAGGGGATTACACGTTTTTCTTCGCTTGCTCGCGAACACGCTCTTCCTGCGCCCGCGCTTCCGGAGTGAACTCGGCACCGAAATCCTCGGCAGAGAAGATCTGGCGGATCTCGATATCCGATTCGCCCGGCATCGGGTTCGGGCAACGCTTGACCCATTCGATGGCTTCTTCCTTCGACTTCACTTCCCAGATCCAGTAGCCGGCCACCAGCTCCTTGGTCTCGATGAACGGGCCGTCGATGACGGTGCGCTTGTCGCCGGAGAAATGCACGCGGACGCCTTTGCTGCTCGGGTGCAGGCCATTGCCGTCGATGAGGATGCCGGCCTTGACCAGTTCTTCGTTGAAATTGCCCATGGCGGTGATCAGCTCTTCACTGGGCATTATGCCGGCTTCGGAATCGGCGCTGGCTTTGACAAGGATCATGAATCGCATGGTGGTTTCTCCAGGGAATGGGGGGATTCACTGCATAGTCGAGCGGGCAGGGCGTGAATCGACAGGTCTCTGAATAAAAGATGCAGTCCGGCGTTTTAACAAACGCAATCCGACACGGTGCAACTGCCAATGCAGGAGCTGCCGCAAGCTGCGATCTTTGCTCCTGTCGTTAAACACCAACATCAAAAAATTACAGCCTTCGGCAGCTCCCAGTGCGTATTTCAATTCAGGATGTTTAAACGTTGTTTCGATTTTGCGGAACGTTCCCACAAGGTATTCAGGTTGTCCGTCGGACGTCGGGTCTCTAGCCTGTGTTCGTCGCTGCCAATTCAGCGACCGGGACTGGAAACCCCGACGGGTATTAGTGGCGCGTACACGCCTTTCATAACGTGTCCTTGCGCACTACGAATGTGTGCACTCCGTTATGGCGGCTGTGCGTGGTGGACCTTCGGGTCGGCCAGCGAGATGCTCATCAACTTCGCTGCCTCGCTGGAAATTTCCCAGCGCAAATCAATGAGATGCAAGGTCTATCTTTCATCGAAAGACAGGCAGCGCGTACGCAAAGTAGTCCGAAGGACGGTATTTTCATGCCTGCGGATTTACAAGCCATGCTCGAAGCGAATACCGAGGCCCCCTATGATAAGAAAAATGTTTACAAATAGACGTCTTGGCCTGTGGCTGGTGGCAGTTTTATCCGTCAATGCGATTTTTTTGGCTTTTCTGATTTTTGGCGATATTGCGAAGGGGCACAATATGAAAATGATCAAAACTAAAGAACCGTTGCTGATTGAAGGGCCAAATGGCGACGAGAATTACTATGTCCTGCCTTTGGGTACTACCCTTTATCACGATAAAAGCTTTCCTGAAGGGCATGACCGTTATGTGGTGTATCTCAATCATAAAGGTGCAATTGCACACGAAGAAGTACCCATGAAGCCTGAGTATGGCGGTTCATTTATAGACCCGCTCTGGCTGGCCAATGTTGATGAGGAAACCTTGAAAGAAATTTTCAAACGGTTTCCGCTCTCCAAAACCGATATTGCCGCTGCTATCAAGGCCAATGAACTAACCAAGGATGATCTAGCCGACATCATCCGATCCATGCCCGACTGACCAATTCTTTTAGCTGTCGGTGAAACGAAGCTGCGATCTTTTGATCTTGATGAAAAGGTAAAGTCAAAAGATCGCAGCCTGCGGCAGCTCCTACCGGGGGGGGGGGTGGGTTGTATACAATTTTTTGCGCAGGCCCCTGACAATTTTCATTCAGGGCATAGGTCGTCGGACAATTTCGTGGTTAACTTCGGCCTCTTGCATGCTCAATAACCACGTTAAGAAGGACTAAAGTCATGGCTCAAGTCACCCTCAAAGGCAACCCGGTTCAAGTCAACGGCCAGTTGCCACAAGCCGGTTCCAAGGCGCCAGCCTTTTCCCTGGTTGCCGGCAATCTGTCAGACGTCACCCTGAAAGACTTTGCCGGCAAGCGCAAAGTGCTGAACATCTTCCCAAGCGTTGATACCCCGACCTGCGCCACCTCCGTGCGCAAGTTCAACGCTCAGGCCAACGAACTGAACAACACCGTGGTGCTGTGCATCTCGGCTGACCTGCCATTCGCCCAAGCCCGTTTCTGCGGCGCCGAAGGCCTGGAGAACGTGCAGAACCTGTCGACCCTGCGCGGTGCCGAGTTCATCGAAAACTACGGCGTAGCGATCGCTGACGGCCCGCTCAAAGGCCTGACCGCCCGCGCGGTGGTGGTGCTGGACGAGAACGACAACGTGCTGCACAGCGAACTGGTCAAGGAAATCGCTGAAGAGCCGAACTACGACGCAGCACTCGCCGTTCTGAAATAAGCGCTTTTACAATTGTTAACGGCCTGGCCCTGTCCAGGCCGTTTTCATTTGTGTATCAGTGTTTTGCCTCACACCTTGAAACGTAAGTTGAAGGTAAATTGCCGGTAAAGCTGCTTTGCTTAAATCCCATCAGTGCTTATCGTTCAGCCTCCCGTAAAAGAAGCCCACGCGCCCAATGGTTAATCAATCCATGCAATCGTCCCCTCGCAATTCCCGTCGCTGGCTGATCAGCCTGCTCGTCCTGTTGGTCATCGCCGTTCTGTGCTGGAAATTCTGGCCCGCCGGTTCGGCCCACAAGGAGGGCGCCGACAAGGCTGCGAGCGGCCATGCCGGACGTTCGGGAATGATGCGGCCGGGCTTCGGCGGCGCGGCCGGGCCGATTCCGGTGCGGGTGGCGCCGGCGGTCACGGGGGACTTCCCGCTGTATTACAAGGCGCTGGGTACGGTGACCGCGCTCAACACCATCAATGTGCGCAGCCGGGTCGGCGGTGAACTGGTGAAGATCAACTTCGAGGAAGGGCAGATGGTCAAGGCCGGCGACCTGCTGGCAGAGATCGATCCGCGTCCGTACCAGAACGCCTTGCTCCAGGCTGAAGGCACCTTGCTGCAGAATCAGGCGCAGTTGAAAAACGCACAGGTCGACGTCGAGCGTTATCGCGGCCTGTACAAGGAAGACAGCATCGCCAAGCAGACCCTGGACACCGCCGAAGCGCTGGTCGGCCAATATCTGGGCACGGTCAAGACCAATCAGGCGGCGGTCAATGACGCCAAGCTCAATCTCGAATTCACCAAGATCCGCGCGCCGATTGCCGGTCGCGTCGGTCTGCGTCAGGTCGACGTCGGCAACCTCGTCGCCGCCAACGACACCACGTTCCTTGCGGTGATCACTCAGACCCAACCGATCAGCGTGGTCTTCACCTTGCCGGAAAACAGCCTCGAAACCGTATTGGCGCGCTACCACAGCGGCGCCAAACTGCCGGCCGAGGCCTGGGATCGCGGCGATACCAAGATCCAGGCCAGCGGCGTGCTGCAAAGCCTCGACAACCAGATCGACGTCGCCACCGGCACCCTGAAATTCAAGGCCCGTTACGATAACCGCGACCAGTCGCTGTTCCCCAATCAGTTCGTCAATGTGCACCTGCTAGCCGACACCCTGAAAGGCGTGGTGCTGGCACCGTCGGCGGCGATTCAGTTCGGCACCAACGGCACTTTCGTTTACGCGTTGGACGGCGACAAGAAAGTCACCATCCGCCAACTGAAGATCGGCGCCAGTGACGGCACCAACACTGTGGTCACCGAAGGCCTCGCGGCGGGTGATCGCGTGGTGCTGGAAGGCACCGACCGCCTCAAGGAAGGCAGCGAAGTCGAAGTGGTCAACGACAGCAATGAGGTGCCGACCACCCCGACCGGGCACCTGCAGGGCAAACCCGCCGCCAGTGCGCCGGACGCTGCCGCGGCTGACAAGGCCAAGAAGGGCGCATGAACATTTCGCGGCTGTTCATCCTCCGTCCGGTAGCCACCACTCTGAGCATGCTGGCCATTATTCTGGCCGGCCTGATTGCCTATCGCCTGCTGCCGGTCTCGGCGTTGCCGCAGGTCGATTACCCGACCATTCGCGTCATGACCCTGTACCCCGGCGCCAGTCCGGACGTGATGACCAGTGCCGTCACCGCGCCGCTCGAACGCCAGTTCGGGCAGATGCCGGGCCTGACGCAAATGGCTTCGACCAGCTCCGGCGGCGCTTCGGTGCTGACCCTGCGTTTCAGCCTCGACATCAACATGGACGTTGCCGAGCAGCAAGTGCAGGCCGCGATCAACGCCGCGACCAATCTGCTGCCGACCGACTTGCCGGCGCCGCCGGTGTACAACAAGGTCAACCCGGCGGATACCCCGGTGCTGACCCTGGCGATCACCTCGAAAACCATGCTCTTGCCCAAACTCAATGACCTGGTCGACACGCGCATGGCGCAGAAGATCGCCCAGATCAGCGGCGTCGGCATGGTCAGCATTGCCGGCGGTCAGCGTCAGGCGGTGCGGATCAAGGTCAACCCGGAAGCCCTCGCGGCGAACAGCCTGAACCTGGAAGACGTGCGCACGCTGATTGGCGCGTCCAACGTCAACCAGCCGAAAGGTAACTTCGACGGCCCGACCCGGGTCTCGATGCTCGATGCCAACGACCAACTGACGTCGCCCAAGGACTACGCCAACCTGATCCTCGCCTACAAGAACGGCGCGCCGTTGCGTCTGAAGGATGTGGCGGAAATCGTCGACGGCGCGGAGAACGAACGTCTCGCCGCGTGGGCCAACCAGAATCAGGCAGTGCTGCTCAATATCCAGCGTCAGCCGGGCGCCAACGTGATCGAGGTGGTCGACCGGATCAAGGCGTTGCTGCCGAGCATCACCGACAACCTGCCGGCCGGCCTCGACGTTACCGTGCTCACCGACCGCACCCAGACCATCCGCGCCTCGGTGACTGACGTGCAGCACGAACTGCTGATCGCCATTGCGCTGGTGGTGATGGTGACGTTCCTGTTTTTGCGGCGTGCCAGCGCGACGATCATCCCGTCGGTGGCGGTGCCGCTGTCGCTGATCGGCACGTTTGGCGTGATGTATCTCGCCGGGTTCTCGGTCAACAATCTGACCTTGATGGCGCTGACCATCGCCACCGGTTTTGTGGTGGACGATGCGATTGTGATGCTGGAAAACATCGCGCGCTTCATCGAGGAGGGCGACAGCCCGATGCAGGCGGCGCTCAAAGGCGCGAAGCAGATCGGCTTCACACTGATTTCCCTGACCCTGTCGCTGATCGCGGTACTGATTCCGCTGCTGTTCATGGCTGACGTGGTCGGGCGGCTGTTCCGCGAGTTCGCCATCACTCTGGCGGTAGCGATCCTGATTTCCCTGGTGGTCTCGCTGACCCTGACGCCGATGATGTGCGCGCGCTTGCTCAAACGTGAGCCGGAAACCCGCGAGCAGGGCCGTTTCTACCGGGCCAGCGGCGCGGTCATCGACTGGATGATCGCCGCCTACGGGCGCAAGTTGCAGTGGGTGCTCAAACACCAGCCGCTGACCCTGTTGGTCGCTATCGGCACGCTGGCGCTGACGGTGTTCCTATATATGGTGGTGCCCAAGGGCTTCTTCCCGGTGCAGGACACCGGGGTGATCCAGGGGATCTCCGAAGCGCCGCAGTCGATTTCCTTCGCGGCCATGGGCGAGCGTCAGCAGGCGCTGGCCAAGGTGATTCTCGAAGATCCGGCGGTGGAGAGCCTGTCGTCCTACATCGGCGTCGACGGCGACAACGCCACGCTCAACAGCGGTCGTCTGTTGATCAACCTCAAGCCCCACGGCCAGCGTGACCTGAGCGCCACCGAAGTGATCGCGCGCCTGCAACCGCAACTGGACAAACTGGTCGGCATCCGCCTGTTCATGCAGCCGGTGCAGGATCTGACCATCGAGGATCGAGTCAGCCGTACCCAGTACCAATTCAGTATGTCCTCGCCGGATTCTGAACTGCTCAGCCAGTGGAGCGGGCGTCTGGTCGAGGCACTGGCCCAGCGTCCGGAGCTGACCGACGTCGCCAGCGATTTGCAGGACAAGGGTTTGCAGGTCTATCTGGTGATCGACCGCGATGCGGCTTCGCGCCTCGGTGTGTCGGTGCAGAACATTACCGATGCGTTGTATGACGCCTTCGGCCAGCGGCAGATCTCGACCATTTACACCCAGGCCAGCCAGTATCGCGTGGTGCTGCAGGCACAGGCCGGGGAGAAGATCGGCCCGGCGGCGCTGGATCAGATTCACGTCAAGACCACTGACGGTGCGCAAGTGCGTCTGTCGAGCCTGGCCCATGTCGAGGAACGTCAGGCGCAACTGGCAATCACCCACATCGGCCAGTTCCCCGCCGTGATGATGTCGTTCAACCTCGCACCCGGCGTGGCGCTGGGGCATGCGGTGGACATCATCGAACAGGTGCAGCAGGACATCGGCATGCCGATTGGCGTGCAGACCCAGTTCCAGGGTGCGGCCGAAGCGTTCCAGGCGTCGTTGTCGAGCACCTTGCTGCTGATTCTGGCGGCGGTGGTGACCATGTACATCGTGCTCGGCGTGCTTTACGAAAGTTACATTCACCCGATCACCATTCTCTCGACCCTGCCGTCGGCGGCGGTGGGAGCCTTGCTCGCGTTGCTGCTCAGCGGCAATGACCTGGGCATGATCGCGATCATCGGCATCATCCTGCTGATCGGTATCGTCAAGAAGAACGCGATCATGATGATCGACTTCGCCCTCGACGCCGAACGCACCCAGGGCATGGCGCCGGAGCAGGCGATCTATCAGGCGGCGCTGCTGCGCTTCCGGCCGATTTTGATGACTACGCTGGCGGCGCTGTTCGGCGCGGTGCCGTTGATGCTCGCCACCGGTTCCGGGGCTGAGTTGCGTCAGCCACTGGGTCTGGTGATGGTCGGCGGCTTGCTGGTGAGCCAGGTGCTGACTCTGTTCACCACGCCGGTGATCTACCTGTACTTCGACCGTCTCGGCCGGCGCTTTGGCAAGACCAATGCTGACCGCGAAGAGGTTTCGGTATGACTGTCCGTACACAGACCCCTTGTAGGAGTGAGCCTGCTCGCGATAGCGGTGTGTCTGTCCCTACCGATATTGAATGTGCCGACCTCATCGCGAGCAGGCTCACTCCTACAGGGGAGTGCGGTGAAAGTAAGGATCTTGGTCAATGAACCTCTCCGGTCCTTTCATCAAGCGCCCGGTCGCGACCATGCTCCTGAGTCTGGCGATCATGCTGCTGGGCGGGGTCAGTTTCGGTCTGTTGCCGGTATCGCCGCTGCCGCAAATGGATTTCCCGGTGATCGTGGTTCAGGCCAGTCTGCCCGGCGCCAGTCCCGAGGTCATGGCGTCCACGGTGGCGACGCCGCTGGAGCGTTCGTTCGGCGCGATTGCCGGCGTCAACACCATGAGCAGCCGCTCCAGCCAGGGTTCGACCCGGGTCATTCTGCAATTTGACCTCGACCGTGACATCAACGGCGCGGCGCGCGAGGTGCAGGCGGCGATCAATGCTTCGCGCAACCTGTTGCCGAGCGGGATGCGCAGCATGCCGACCTACAAGAAGGTCAACCCGTCGCAGGCGCCGATCATGGTGCTGTCGCTGACGTCGGACGTGCTGGAAAAAGGCCAGCTCTATGACCTGGCCTCGACCATCCTCTCGCAGAGCCTGTCCCAGGTGCAGGGTGTCGGTGAGGTGCAGATCGGCGGCAGTTCGCTGCCGGCGGTGCGTATCGAGCTCGAACCACAGGCGCTCAACCAGTACGGCGTGGCGCTCGATGATGTGCGCAAGACCATCGCCGAGGCCAACGTGCGCCGGCCCAAGGGCTCGGTCGAGGACGGCGAACGCCTGTGGCAGATTCAAGCCAATGATCAGTTGGAGAAAGCCAAGGATTACGAGTCGCTGATCATCCATTACAAGGACGGTGCGGCCCTGCGCCTGAAGGATGTAGCCAAGGTCAGCGACGGCGTCGAAGACCGCTACAACAGCGGTTTCTTCAACGATGACGCGGCGGTGCTGCTGGTGATCAACCGACAGGCCGGCGCCAACATCATCGAGACGGTCAACGAGATCAAGGCGCAGTTGCCGGCGTTGCAAGCGGTACTGCCGGCCAGCGTTAAACTGAACCTGGCGATGGATCGCTCGCCGGTGATCAAGGCCACGCTGCATGAAGCGGAAATGACCCTGCTGATCGCCGTGGCGCTGGTGATTCTGGTGGTGTTCCTGTTTCTCGGTAACTTCCGCGCCTCGCTGATTCCGACGCTGGCGGTGCCGGTGTCGCTGGTCGGCACCTTCGCGGTGATGTACCTCTATGGTTTTTCGCTGAACAACCTGTCGCTGATGGCGTTGATTCTCGCGACCGGGCTGGTGGTGGACGATGCCATCGTAGTGCTGGAGAACATTTCCCGGCACATCGACGAAGGCGTCAAGCCGATGCAGGCTGCCTATCTCGGGGCCAAGGAAGTCGGCTTCACCTTGCTGTCGATGAACGTGTCGCTGGTGGCGGTGTTCCTGTCGATCCTGTTCATGGGCGGGATTGTCGAGAGTCTGTTCCGCGAGTTTTCCATCACCCTGGCAGCAGCCATCGTGGTCTCGCTGGTGGTCTCGCTGACGTTGACTCCGATGCTCTGCGCCCGCTGGCTCAAGCCGCACACGCCGGGCCAGGAAAACCGTTTGCAACGCTGGAGCCGCCGGACCAACGACTGGATGGTCGGCAAATATGCGACCAGCCTCGATTGGGTGCTGCGCCACCGCCGCCTGACTTTGCTCAGCCTGATCATCACGGTCGGGGTCAACGTCGCGCTGTACGTAGTCGTACCGAAGACGTTCATGCCGCAGCAGGACACCGGCCAGTTGATCGGTTTCGTCCGGGGTGACGACGGTCTGTCGTTCAGCGTGATGCAGCCGAAAATGGAAACCTTCCGCCGCGCCGTGCTCAAGGACGAAGCAGTGGAAAGCGTCGCCGGGTTTATCGGCGGCAGCAACGGCACCAACAACGCGTTCATGCTGGTACGCCTGAAGCCGATCAAGGAACGCAACCTGTCGGCGCAGAAAGTCATCGAACGCCTGCGCAAGGAAATGCCCAAGGTGCCCGGCGCCCAGTTGATGCTGATGGCGGATCAGGACCTGCAGTTCGGCGGTGGCCGCGAGCAGACCACCTCGCAATACAGCTACATCCTGCAAAGCGGCGATCTGGGGGCGTTGCGCGAGTGGTACCCGAAAGTGGTGACCGCGCTGCGCGCACTGCCGGAGCTGACGGCGATCGACGCCCGCGAGGGCCGTGGCGCGCAGCAGGTGACGCTGATTGTCGACCGTGATCAGGCCAAGCGCCTCGGGGTCGACATGAACATGGTCACGGCGGTGTTGAACAACGCCTACAGCCAGCGGCAGATTTCGACGATCTACGACAGCCTCAACCAGTACCAAGTGGTGATGGAGGTCAATCCGAAATACGCGCAGGATCCGGTGACGCTCAATCAGGTGCAGGTGATTACCGCTGACGGTGCGCGGATTCCGTTGTCGACCATCGCCCATTACGAAAACAGCCTGGAAGACGACCGCGTCAGCCACGAAGGCCAGTTCGCCTCGGAAAGCATCGCGTTCGACATGGCTGAAGGCGTGACCGTGGAGCAGGGCAGTGCCGCGATCGAGCGGGCGATTGCCAAGGTCGGTCTGCCGGAAGACGTGATCGCGAAAATGGCCGGCACCGCCGATGCCTTTGCCGCGACGCAGAAGAGTCAGCCGTTCATGATCCTCGGTGCGCTGCTGGCGGTGTATCTGGTGCTCGGTGTGCTGTATGAAAGCTACATTCACCCGCTGACGATTCTTTCGACCTTGCCGTCGGCCGGTGTCGGTGCGTTGCTGTCGATCTATGCGCTGGGCGGCGAGTTCAGCCTGATCTCCCTGCTCGGATTGTTCCTGTTGATCGGGGTGGTGAAGAAAAACGCGATCCTGATGATCGACCTGGCGCTGCAACTGGAGCGCCATCAGGGCCTGTCGCCGCTGGAGTCGATCCGCAGCGCCTGCCTGCAACGGCTGCGGCCGATTCTGATGACCACCCTGGCGGCGATCCTCGGCGCCTTGCCGTTGCTGCTTGGCCGGGCGGAGGGTGCGGAAATGCGCCAGCCATTGGGCCTGACCATCATCGGCGGCCTGGTCTTCAGCCAGGTATTGACCCTTTACACCACGCCTGTGGTTTACCTCTATCTCGACAAGCTGCGCCACCGCTTCAACAAGTGGCGCGGCGTGCGTACTGACGCCGCTCTGGAAACTCCGCTATGACTGACCGTTCGCTTCTCAATCTGGCCACTGCGCGCGGTTCGCGCCTGTTGAGCCTATCGCTGTGCGTGGCGATGCTCAGTGCCTGCGCCGTCGGCCCGGACTATCAGCGTCCGCAGACCGCCGAGGTCGCGCAATACAAGGAGGCCGAAGGCTGGCGTCAGGCTAATCCGAGCGACTCGCTGGCGCGCGGCGCCTGGTGGGAGTTGTACGGCGATCAGCAGCTCAATGGCCTGATCGAAAAACTTAACAGTTCCAACCAGACCGTCGCGCAATCCGAAGCTCAGTTCCGTCAGGCCCAGGCCTTGGTGCGCAGCGCCCGTGGGGCGTTTTATCCCAGTGTCGACCTGAGCGTGGGCAAGACCCGCTCCAGCCAGGGCACCGGCAGCAGCAGTTCGAGCCTGAGCAGTTCCGCCAGCGGCATTCGCGACACCTACAACGCGCAGTTGGGCGTGAGTTGGGAAGCGGATATCTGGGGCAAATTGCGCCGAGGCCTGGAAGCCAACGAGGCCAGCGCCCAGGCGAGCTTCGCCGATCTGGCCGCGATGCGTCTGAGCCAGCAGTCGGAGCTGGTGCAGAACTACTTGCAACTGCGGGTCATCGATCAGCAGAAGCGTCTGCTCGAAGCCACCGTCGCGGCCTACGAAAAATCCCTGCAAATGACCCAGAACCAGTACCGCGCGGGGATTTCCGGGCGTGATGCGGTGGCGCAGGCGCAGACCCAGTTGAAAACCACTCAGGCCGATCTGGTCGACCTGATCTGGCAGCGGGCGCAGTTTGAAAATGCCATCGCCGTGCTCACCGGGCAGGCACCGGCCGAATTCAGCATTGCCGAAACCCAGAACATTCCAAATCTGCCGCAGATTCCCCTGAGCCTGCCGTCGCAGCTGCTGGAACGCCGCCCGGACATTGCCTCGGCGGAGCGCTCGGTGATCGCCGCCAACGCCAATATCGGCGTGGCCAAAGCGGCGTACTACCCCGATCTGACCTTGAGCATGAGCGGCGGCTACAGCAGCAGTACCTCGAAAAATCTCTTAACGCTACCGAACCGTTTCTGGTCGGTCGGGCCGAAACTGAACTTGCCGATATTTGACGGTGGCATCCGTTCGGCCGAAGTTGATCGCACCGAGGCGGCGTACGACCAGACCGTCGCCAAGTATCGCCAGACCGTACTCGATGGCTTCCGTGAAGTGGAAAACTATCTGGTGCAATTGAAGGTGTATGAAGACGAGGCGGCGGTGCGTCAGGAAGCACTGGATGCCGCGCGCGATTCGCTGCGCCTGACCCAGAACCAGTACAAGGCCGGGTTGATTGCCTACATCGATGTGGTCGTCGTGCAGGCCACGGCGCTGAGCAACGAGCGGACTGTGCTGAACATTCTGCAAAGCCGCCTGATTGCCAGCGTGCAATTGATTGCGGCGCTGGGTGGCGGCTGGGACGGACAACTGGCCACCGAATAGCCTGAGTAGGAGCTGCGGCACGCTGCGATCTTTTGATCTTTAAAAACAAGGTCAAAAGATCGCAGCGTGCCGCAGCTCCTACAGGTTGTGATGGTTGTTCCAGAGCCTCGCAAAACCATCAAACAAGCGTTTCATCGGGTTGATGGCAAAATGATTACTTTGTCAGTGCGTTCTTCCGCGCAATCAGTACAATCGCCGCATTTGCCCGGCCGAGAATGGACGCAGTACGGCGTGGGTGGTCGCGAGAATCTTCATGCTCATCGGTAATTATTCCTTCACCCTGGTTTTCATTTCTTTGTGTGTGGCGATCCTCGCGTCCTACACCGCGCTCGACCTGACCGGGCGCATCGCCAGCGCCCGTGGCCGTGCAGTGCATTTCTGGACGGCGGGCGGCGCGCTGGCAATGGGGGTCGGCGTCTGGTCGATGCACTTCATCGGCATGTTGGCCTTCAAGTTGCCGATCGAACTGGGTTACGACATTGCGATTACCGCGCTGTCGCTGCTGATTGCCGTGCTGTCCTGCGGGTTTGCCCTGTGGCTGGTCAGCCAGCCGAGACTACCGATCCTGCAGTTGGGTTTCGGCGCCTTGATCATGGGCGCCGGCATCAGTGCAATGCATTACACCGGCATGGCCGCGCTGCGCATGACGCCTGGCATCGATTACGACCCGAGCCTGTTCGGCGCTTCGTTGCTGATTGCTGTCGCAGCTTCGGCAGCGGCGTTATGGATCGCCTTCCGCCTGCGCCAGCACTCGCCTTATGTGCGTCTGATTCGTGGTGGTGCGGCAGTGATCATGGGCATCGCGATTGTCGGCATGCACTACACCGGCATGGCCGCCGCGCAGTTTCCTGATGGCAGTTTCTGCGGCGCAACGCTCGACGGCCTCAAGGGCAACGGCCTCGACAATCTGGTGCTGATCACCACGCTGGCGGTGCTGTCGATCGCCTTGCTCACCTCAATTCTCGATGCTCGCCTTGAAGCGCGCACTGCCGATCTGGCGCATTCGCTGACCTTGGCCAACCGTGAGCTGACGCAACTGGCGTTGCACGACACCCTGACCGGTCTGCCGAACCGCATGTTGCTGGACGACCGGATCAATCAGGCGATGAAAAAGGTCGAGGAGCAGGGCGGCTGTTTTGCGCTGATGTTCATCGATCTGGACGGTTTCAAACCGGTCAACGATGCCTTCGGCCATCACATGGGCGACCAGTTGCTGCGCGAAGTCGGGGTGCGCCTGCGCGAAGATCTGCGCAGTCAGGATACGCTCGCGCGAATTGGCGGCGACGAGTTCGTGCTGCTGGTGCGCCTGAGCGAACCCGACGATGCACTGGGGCTGGCCGCGCGTCAGGTCGGGCTGCTTGGTCAGGCGTTCCGCGTGGCCGAGCACGACTTGCAGATTTCTGCCAGCGTCGGCATCGCCCTGTACCCGGGCAACGGCCTGAGCGCTCAGGAATTGCTGATGAACGCCGACGCGGCGATGTATCACGCCAAGGGCAGCGGCAAAAACGGTTACAGCTTCTTCGATGCCTCGATGAACAGCAACGCGCGCAAGCAGTTGCAGCTGTTGCAAGATCTGCGCGCCGCGCTGGAGCACAGTCAGTTCAGCCTGTATTTCCAACCCAAATTCGACGCCGCCAGCGGTCGTCCGGTCGGTGCCGAAGCACTGCTGCGCTGGCAGCATCCAACGCAGGGCATGTTGCTGCCGGACAAATTTATCGATCTGGCAGAGAAGACCGGTCTGATCATCGCCATCGGTGAATGGGTGCTCAATGAAGCTTGCCGGCAGATGCGCGAATGGTACGTGCTCGGTTACACCGACTGGCGCATCGCGGTGAACCTCTCGGCCTTGCAGTTCTGTCATGCGGGGCTGGTGCAGAGCGTGGCCAGGGCGCTGGCGACGCATCATCTGCCGGCCAATAGCCTGACCCTGGAGATCACCGAAACCACGGCCATGAGCGACGCCGATGCGAGCATGAAGGTGTTGCAGGAGTTGTCGGACATGGGCGTCGACCTGTCGATCGATGACTTCGGCACCGGCTATTCGAGCCTGATGTACCTCAAGCGCTTGCCGGCCAACGAGCTGAAGATCGACCGCGGTTTTGTCCGCGATCTGGAGCGCGACAGCGACGACGCGGCCATCGTCTCGGCGATTGTGGCGCTGGGCCAGGCACTGGGTTTGCGGATTGTTGCCGAGGGGGTCGAGACCGGCGTGCAGCAGGATTTCCTCACGCAGTTGGGCTGTGATTCGTTGCAGGGTTATCTGTTGGGGCATCCGATGCCGGCGGATCGCTTCATGCAGAACATTGCCCGTGGAGAGGCTCTGGCGGCTGTCTGACTGCATTCTGTGGCGAGGGAGCTTGCTCCCGCTAGGGCGCGAAACGGTCCCGTTTTTACTCGGTTGTAGCGTATTGGCCGGATTCACGGCTGCTTCGCAGCCGAGCGGGAGCAAGCTCCCTCGCCACAAAAAACATCTCAGTCGCATACAGGGTTTTGTCTTTGACAGACTCCATGCAAAACCGCCCAATGGCGGTTATTCTTCCACCCGACTGTTACGTGTGCATTGGGGGGAAGGGCCAGCATGGATAAAGTCATGGTTATCACCGGTGGCGGGCGCGGAATCGGCGCCGCTACGGCGTTGTTGGCTGCCGAACAGGGCTATCGGATCTGCATCAACTATCAGTCGGATGAACAGGCCGCGCAAAGCGTGCTGGAGCAAGTGCGGGCGCTGGGGGCGCAAGCCATTGCGGTACGCGCCGATGTCAGCATCGAAGACGAGGTGATCGCGCTGTTTCAGCGGGTCGATACCGAACTCGGTCGGGTCACCGCGCTGGTGAACAACGCCGGCACCGTCGGACACAAGTCGCGGGTCGATGAAATGTCCGAATTCCGCATTCTCAAAATCATGAAAACCAACGTTCTGGCGCCGATCCTCTGCGCCAAGCACGCGATCTTGCGCATGTCGCCCAAACACGGCGGGCAGGGCGGCAGCATCGTCAACGTCTCCTCGGTCGCCGCACGCCTGGGCTCGCCCAACGAGTACGTCGACTACGCCGCGTCCAAAGGTGCGCTCGACACCTTCACCATCGGTTTGTCCAAGGAAGTGGCGGGCGAGGGGATTCGGGTCAACGCGGTGCGTCCGGGCTATATCTATACCGATTTCCATGCATTGAGTGGCGATCCGGATCGGGTCAGCAAGCTTGAGTCGGCGATCCCGATGGCCCGGGGCGGGCGGCCGGATGAGGTGGCGGAGGCGATTGTCTGGCTGCTTTCCGACAAGGCTTCGTATGCGACCGGGACGTTTGTTGATCTGGGTGGTGGGCGCTGATCGTTGGGATTTGTGTTGCCTGATCCGGCCTCTTCGCGAGCAAGCCCGCTCCCACAGTAGACCGAGTTTCTTCAGATGGAATGCGATCTACTGTGGGAGCGGGCTTGCTCGCGAAGGCGTCATGAGCGGCAACATCCAACTGTCAGAACGACCGCACAATCCGCCCCAACGTCTCCATCGCCTTCTCCGAATCCTCGGTCCACGGGCTGCCGTAGTTCAGGCGAATACAATTCCTGAACCGCTGGGTCGGCGAGAAGATCGGCCCCGGCGCGATGCTGATGCCCTGCGCCAATGCCATCTGGAACAACTTCAACGAATCCATCTGCGGTGGCAGTTCCAGCCACAGGAAGTAGCCGCCGGCCGGCTGGCTGACGCGGGTCTGTGCCGGGAAATACCGAGCGATCGCTGCGAGCATCGCGCTTTGCTGTTCTTCCAGGGCATAGCGCAGTTTGCGCAGGTGACGGTCGTAGCCGCCGTGTTGCAGGTAGTCGGCGATGGCCGCTTGCGCCGGCATTGAGGCACACAGCGAGGTCATCAGTTTCAGCCGTTCGATTTTCTGTGCGTAGCGCCCGGCAGCGACCCAGCCGATGCGGTAGCCGGGGGCCAGGCTCTTGGCGAACGAACCGCAGTGCATCACCAGCCCTTCGGTGTCGAACGCCTTGGCCGGTTTCGGCGCTTGCTGACCGTAATAGAGTTCGGCGTAGACATCGTCCTCGATCAGCGGCACCTGATGCAGGCGCAGCAGCTCGACCAGTTCCTGTTTCTTCGCCTCGGGCATGGTCGCGCCCATCGGGTTCTGAAAACTGGTCATGCACCAGCAGGCTTTGACCGGATGCCGTTCCAGGGTCTGTGCGAGCACGTTGAGGTCGATACCGTCGCGCGGGTGCACGGGGATTTCCACGGCTTTGAGTTTCAAGCGCTCCAGCACTTGCAGGCTGGCGTAGAACGCCGGGGCTTCGATGGCTACCAGATCGCCCGGTTCGGTGACCGCTTGCAGGCACAGGTTCAGCGCTTCGAGGGCGCCGTTGGTGATCAGCAGTTCTTCCATCGGCAGCATCAGCCCGCCGACCATGTAGCGAAGGGCGATCTGCCGGCGCAATTGCGGGTTGCCCGGCGACATGTCGGTGACCACCA
Organism: Pseudomonas sp. JQ36; assembly: GCF_053851495.1. Taxonomy (NCBI): domain Bacteria; kingdom Pseudomonadati; phylum Pseudomonadota; class Gammaproteobacteria; order Pseudomonadales; family Pseudomonadaceae; genus Pseudomonas; species Pseudomonas sp. JQ36. The sequence goes on from NZ_CM132642.1 coordinate 1,577,299, forward strand.
TGCGCGGGTCCATCTCCCGCGCGGCACTGGCCAGCGAACGCGACAGACGCTGCAACGGGAACAGCGTCGGGCTGGGGAACGCGGAGCCGAAGGGCACGGTGCTCGGGTCTTTGATCGATTCCAGCACCGAGAACACCAGTTCGCTGACGTCAACTTCGGTGGAGTCGTTGACGTGGCTGCTGATCACCGGCTCCGAGAACGGACTCGGTGCATGGGTGTTGACGAAGTAGCCGGAGCGCGGCCGGGCGCGAATCAGGCCGCGACGTTCGAGCAGGTAATAGGCCTGGAACACCGTCGACGGGCTGACCCCGTAAGTCTGGCTGGCGTAGCGCACCGACGGCACCCGTTGCCCGGGGCCGAGGACGCCGGAGCGGATCAGTTCAGCGATGTCGTCGGCGAATTTTTCGTAGCGTTTCATCGGGGGCCTTGGTGCTGGTTGGATGTGTAGGGTGTCAGGGAAAGCCCCTCACCCTAGCCCTCTCCCGGAGGGAGAGGGGACTGATCGGGTTGTATGTTCGAGTTACGCCGACTTGAAAGCCCGGAGTCGAACTCGGGTTTGAAAGCCACTGAGATCTGCTCCCTTTCCCCCTCGCCCCCTGGGGGGAGAGGGCTGGGGTGAGGGGGGGGATTCTAACGGCTCAGCGATTCATCGGCGCCACAAACCTGCTTTTCGCCACGCTATAAATCTGCGGCTCGTCGCTGTCGGCGATCTTGAAGCTCAAGGTCTGCGAGCTGCTGGCCGGACGCTCGGTGGTCATCGCTACCGACACTGGCACGTCGACAATCTCCCCCGGCGCCAGACTCAGTTCGGTCTTGCCCTGCAACTGGAAGCCGTTGCCGTCCACCAGGCTCAGGTGGTAGTCCTGTCGCTGCTGAGTCTTGTTGATCACCTTGAGGGTGTAGATGTTCTCGATCTGGCCCTGACCGTTTTCGCGGAACAGCCCGCGATCCTTGGTCACATCCAGCGAGACCATCGGCCGTTCGACCAAGGCCAGCGCCAGCGCGCCGATCATCACCAGCAGCACTGCGACGTAACCGATCAGCCGTGGTCGCAGCAGATGGGTCTTGCCACCCTGCAATTCGCGCTCGGAACTGTAGCGGATCAGGCCGCGCGGATAATTCATTTTGTCCATGATCGAATCACAGGCGTCGATGCACGCCGCGCAGCCGATGCATTCCATCTGCAGGCCGTCGCGGATGTCGATGCCGGTCGGGCATACCTGCACGCACAACTGGCAGTCGATGCAATCGCCCAGTCCCGCTTCGGCTGGCTTCACATCACGTTTACGCGGGCCACGGTTTTCGCCACGGGCCACGTCGTAGGAAATCGCCAGGGTATCCTTGTCGAACATCACGCTCTGGAACCGCGCATACGGGCACATGTGCATGCACACCGCTTCGCGCAGCCAACCGGCGTTGATGTAAGTGGCGGCGGTGAAGAACAACACCCAGAACAGACTGACCCCGCCGATCTGCAAGGTGAACAGCTCTTCGGCCAGCAGGCGGATCGGGGTGAAGTAGCCGACGAAGGTCAGCCCGGTCATCACGCTGATCGCCAGCCACAGGGTGTGCTTGGCGGCGCGCCTGGCCAGTTTGTTCAGGCCCCACGGCGCAGCTTGCAGTTTGATCCGCTGGTTGCGTTCGCCTTCGGTGACTTTCTCGCACCACATGAAGATCCACGTCCACGAACTCTGCGGGCAGGTGTAGCCGCACCAGACCCGGCCGGCGAACACGGTGATGGCGAACAGGCCGAACGCGGCAATGATCAGCAGCGCCGAGAGCAGGATGAAATCCTGTGGCCAGAAGGTCGCGCCAAAGATGTGGAATTTGCTTTCGGCCAAGTCCCACAGCACCGCCTGGCGGCCACCCCAGTTCAGCCACACGGTGCCGAAGAACAGCAGAAACAGAACGCCCGCGCCGCTGATGCGCAAGGTGCGGAACAAGCCGGTGAAACTGCGGGTGTGGATCTGCGTGTCGGTGGAGCCGGCCTTCGCCTTCATCGGGCGACCAGGCACGTTTTTTATGGTGGGGCTTTCTTCTACGGTTCGGACGGGGATTTGTTCGCTCATGGTCATTCGCTCATCAGCCTCCATCAGGCGAGCGAACTATGAGCGCCGATCTGTTTGCATAACAGACTCAGCTATTTTAATAAAAAGCGTATCAGATGGCTCTGGGCACACATCCTGCGACAACTTGAAGCAGCCCGCAGGCGCAGGCGCAAACGCCTATCGCAGGCGTCTGCGCCGGATGTTGATCAGGGTCAGTCAAATCACCGAATCACTCTCGTCAGCCTTCAGGTGCTTGCGGCCATCCTTTGCACCGGCAACGGTCAAGGCGTCGGCTTCTGCCTCGGTGATGTAGATGCGCCGGTTTTCAACCTCTACAAAAGACATGGCCTTTTCACTATCGGTTTTGACTTCCAGCGTGTCGCAGATGCGAATTTCCTCGCCATTTTCGACGCTGAAAAAACACACTTTTGATTCGGGATTGGATTCATCGATTCGAACGGGCATGAGGCTGTCCTTTTTTCATGGGTACCTGAAAGGTTAGGGCGCGTGCTTTGCCAATCGTTCTGCGCAACTGATTAATGGTCGCTGCTGTCCATCCACTAACGACCAATAAGAAAGGACGGTGCAATGAACGCCTGGTGGCATGAAGTGTGGGAAACGCTGCAAGCGGAGTTCGCCGACATCGGCGATGCCTCGCAATTGACACGCATCACCGTGCGCCTGTTGATGGCGGCGGTGCTGGGCGGGATTCTCGGTTTCGAACGTGAACACAAGGGCAAGGCCGCCGGGGTGCGCACGCACATGCTGGTGGCGTTGGGGGCGGCGCTGTTTGTGCTGGTGCCGCAGACCTCAGGGGCTGAATCCGATGCGATGAGCCGGGTGTTGCAGGGGGTGATCGCCGGGATCGGCTTTCTCGGTGCCGGGACGATTCTGAAGAATCAGGCAGGCGATGAGGGTCATGTCAAAGGGCTGACCACGGCTGCCGGGTTGTGGATGACGGCGGCGATCGGCGTGGCGACCGGGTTGGGCAGGGAAGCCACTGCGCTGCTCAGCACCTTGCTGGCGCTGGGGATCTTCAGTGTGATGCCGCGGGTGGTCAGATTGTTTGAGAAGGAAGGGGAGAAAAAACCACACCTGTAACAACCTTGGATTAACTCCTGTAGGAGCTGCCGAAGGCTGCGATCTTTTGATTTTGCTCTTAAAAACAAGATCAAAAGATCGCAGCCTGCGGCAGCTCCTACAGGATGAGGGGCACTGCTCAGACGATTACGGGTGGCATCGTCGTCGGTGGTTCTTCCTTCGGCGGTGGCGTGGTGCCCGGTGGTTCCTGCTCGGGGATCGGTTGCGGCTCGGTCTCGGGCAGGGTGGGTTTGTCGATGTTCGGATCAGGCGTTTCGGCCGGAATCGGGATGTTCATCTGTAGACCTCCGTGTGGCACATGGCGTGAGAAGTGCTTAAGTGGATTGACCACCGTGTGATGAATTCGATCCGCTTTTCTGTCCAGACAAATCCCTGTGAACTTTTCCGCGCGCCGGTCGCTCGGAACCTAAGTGAGTTCAAGTCGGGGCGGGTGCCTCATTGTGAACACTGTTCCGGCACAAGAGCGTCCTTGGGGCGTTAAGGAGAGATGCTCGATGTCTGCTGAAAAACCTTCAGAGCAGAGCTACAACCCGCACATGCCGCTGTCGCAGGCGTTGCTGCTGCCGCGCATCGTGATCGAAAACACCATGCCGACCCTCGATGGCGGGCAGTTTGCCGTGAAGTCGATCGTCGAGCGTGACGTGATCGTCACCAGCAAGGTCTTTGCCGACGGCCACGACAAGCTGGCCGTGCGCATCCGCTGGCGTGCCGAGGGCGAAGAGTCCTGGCACAGCGAGGTGATGAACGAGCTGGGCAATAATAGTTGGCAGGGGCAGTTTCGTCCCGACCGCCAGGGGCGCTACGTGTACTGCATCGAAGCGTGGATCGACCATTTCGCCAGTTTCCAGTACGAACTGGAGAAAAAGCACAACGTCGCCGTCCCGGTGTCACTCGAACTGCAGGAAGGCCGCAGCATGGTGCAGCAGGCTGCCGAACGCAGCGAAGGTCAGCTCAGCGAGGAGCTCGCTGCCTTGCACCACGAATTGTCCGGCCTGCTCGAAACCGAGCAGGTGGCGCTGTTTCTGCACTCGCGCAGTGCGCAATTGATGGCGCAGGCCGATCACCGCGCCTATCTGAGCCTGAGCGCTGAATTCCCGGTGGATGTCGAACGGGAGCTGGCCGAGTTTGCCAGTTGGTACGAGCTGTTTCCGCGCTCGATCACCGACGATCCCAAGCGTCACGGCACTTTCAACGACGTGCACTCGCGCCTGCCGATGATTCAGGACATGGGTTTTGACGTGCTGTACTTCACGCCGATCCACCCGATCGGCCGTGCCCACCGCAAGGGCCGCAACAATTCTCTGACCGCAGGTCCCGATGATCCGGGCAGTCCGTACGCGATCGGCAGCGAGGAGGGTGGCCATGAGGCGATTCACTCGCAGCTCGGCACCCGCGAAGACTTCCGCCGGTTGGTCGCCGCCGCCGCTGAGCATGGCCTGGAAATCGCCCTCGATTTCGCCATTCAATGCTCTCAGGATCACCCGTGGCTCAAGCAGCATACGGGCTGGTTCAACTGGCGCCCGGACGGCACGATCAAATACGCAGAAAACCCGCCAAAGAAATACCAGGACATCGTCAACGTCGACTTCTATGCGCCGGATGCGATCCCCAGCCTGTGGGTGGAACTGCGCGATATCGTCGTCGGCTGGGTCAACGAAGGTGTGAAAATCTTCCGCGTCGACAATCCGCACACCAAGCCGCTGCCGTTCTGGCAATGGCTGATCGCCGATGTGCGCGCGCTGCACCCGGAAGTGATCTTCCTCGCCGAGGCGTTCACCACGCCGGCGATGATGGCGCGGCTGGGCAAGGTCGGTTATTCCCAGAGTTATACCTATTTCACCTGGCGCAACACCAAGTCGGAGCTGGCGACCTATTTCACCGAACTCAACGAGTCACCGTGGCGCGAATGCTACCGGCCCAACTTCTTCGTCAACACGCCGGACATCAACCCGGCGTTCCTGCATGAGTCGGGGCGGCCGGGGTTTCTGATCCGCGCGGCGCTGGCGACCATGGGGTCGGGCCTGTGGGGCATGTATTCCGGTTATGAACTGTGTGAGGCGGCACCGGTGCCGGGCAAGGAGGAGTATCTCGATTCGGAGAAGTACGAGATCCGCGTCCGCGACTTCAATGCGCCGGGCAACATCATTGCCGAAATCGCCAAGCTCAACCGCATCCGCCGGCAGAACCCGGCGTTGCACACGCACCTGGGGTTGAAAATCTACAACGCGTGGAACGACAACATTCTGTATTTCGGCAAGCGCAGCTTTGACGGCAGCAATTTCATTCTGGTGGCGGTGAGCCTCGATCCGCATAACGTGCAGGAAGCCAATTTCGAACTGCCGCTGTGGGAAATGGGCCTGCCCGACGACGCAACCACCCACGGTGAGGATTTGATGAACGGGCATCGCTGGGACTGGCATGGCAAGTATCAATTCATGCGGATTGACCCTGCGTACCAGCCGTTCGGGATCTGGCGGATTACTGCCGCATAAGGTCGTGCACAGAACCTTGTGGCGAGGGAGCTTGCTCCCGCTCGGCTGCGCAGCAGTCGTAACCCAAGTGAACGCGGTGCATCAGAACAAATGCAATGGGGCTGCTTCGCAACCCAGCGGGAGCAAGCTCCCTCGCCACAGGTATTAGCCGCGTGGCTTTCCAGAATTGAACAGGAGTTTCACATGGCGAAGAAACCCAAGGCAGCCACCTTTATCAAAGACCCGCTCTGGTACAAGGATGCGGTGATCTATCAAGTTCACGTCAAATCGTTTTTCGACTCCAACAATGACGGGATCGGCGACTTTCCCGGCCTGATCGCCAAACTCGATTACATCGCCGAACTCGGCGTCAACACCATCTGGCTACTGCCGTTCTATCCGTCGCCACGTCGCGATGACGGTTACGACATCGCCGAATACCGCGGCGTACACAGCGACTACGGGACCATGGCCGACGCCAAGCGTTTCATCGCCGAGGCGCACAAGCGTGGTTTGCGGGTGATCACCGAGCTGGTTATCAACCACACCTCGGATCAGCACCCGTGGTTCCAGCGGGCGCGCAAGGCCAAGCCCGGTTCGGCGGCGCGCGACTTCTATGTGTGGTCGGATGACGACCAGAAGTACGACGGCACGCGGATCATCTTCCTCGACACCGAAAAGTCCAACTGGACCTGGGACCCGGTCGCCGGCCAATACTTCTGGCACCGTTTCTATTCCCACCAACCCGACCTCAATTTCGACAACCCGCAAGTGATGAAAGCGGTGCTGTCGGTGATGCGTTACTGGCTGGACATGGGCATCGACGGCCTGCGCCTCGACGCGATTCCGTACCTGATCGAACGCGACGGCACCAACAACGAAAACCTCCCCGAGACCCACGACGTCCTCAAGCAGATCCGTGCCGAGATCGACGCCAATTACCCGGACCGCATGCTGCTGGCCGAGGCCAACCAATGGCCGGAAGATACCCAGTTGTACTTCGGCGACACCGATGCCGAGGGCGTCAACGGCGACGAATGCCACATGGCCTTTCACTTCCCGCTGATGCCGCGCATGTACATGGCTCTGGCCCAGGAAGATCGCTTCCCGATCACCGACATTCTGCGTCAGACCCCCGAGATTCCTGCCAACTGCCAGTGGGCAATTTTTCTGCGCAACCATGATGAGCTGACGCTGGAGATGGTCACCGACAAAGAGCGCGACTACCTGTGGAACTACTACGCCGCTGACCGCCGCGCGCGAATCAACCTCGGCATTCGTCGGCGTCTGGCGCCGTTGATGGAGCGTGACCGCCGCCGCGTCGAGTTGCTCAACAGCCTGCTGCTGTCGATGCCCGGCACGCCGACCCTGTATTACGGCGACGAAATCGGCATGGGCGACAACATCTACCTCGGCGACCGCGATGGTGTGCGAACGCCGATGCAATGGTCGATCGACCGCAACGGCGGCTTCTCCCGCGCCGATCCAGCCAGTCTGGTGCTGCCGCCGATCATGGACCCGCAATACGGTTATCTGTCGGTCAACGTCGAAACCCAGGCCGGCGATCCGCATTCGCTGCTCAACTGGACGCGACGCATGCTTGCTGTGCGCAAGCAGTCCAAGGCGTTCGGCCGTGGCACGTTGAAGATGCTCTCGCCGAGCAACCGACGGATTCTGGCCTACACCCGTGAGTTCACCGACGCCGATGGCAAGCACGAAATCATCCTCTGCGTGGCCAACGTCTCGCGTAGCGCGCAAGCGGCGGAACTCGATCTGTCGGCTTACGTCGGCATGGTCCCGGTGGAGATGCTCGGCGGTAATGCGTTCCCGCCGATCGGCCAGTTGAATTTCCTCCTGACCCTGGCGCCGTACGGGTTCTACTGGTTCGCCTTGGCTGCGGAAAACCAGATGCCGAGCTGGCACGTGGAGCCGGCGCAGAGCCTGCCGGACTTCACCACCCTGGTGCTGAAAAAACGCATGGAAGAACTGCTCGAAACGCCGACCCGCAACACCTTGGAGCAGAGCATCCTGCCGAGCTGGTTGCAGAACCGCCGCTGGTTCGCCGGCAAGGACGCGGCCATCGAGCAGGTCAATCTGGCCTACGGCGTGCGCTTCGGCGATGCGCAGCATCCGGTGCTGCTCAGCGAGATCGAAGTCACCAGCGCCGGGCAGACCAGCCGCTATCAACTGCCGTTCGGCTTCATCGCTGAAGATCAGGTCGGGCCGGCGTTGCCGCAGCAACTGGCGTTGTCCCGGGTTCGTCGCGGGCGTCAGGTCGGTCTGATCACTGATGCGTTCAGCCTCGAAACGTTCGTGCACGCGGTGCTGCAAGGCATGCAGAGCAACACCGTGCTCAACTCCGAACAGGGCGAAATTCGTTTCGCACCGACCGCGCAGCTGGAAAAACTCGGCCTCGGCGCCGAATCCGAGGTGCGTTATCTGTCGGCCGAGCAGTCGAACAGTTCGGTGGTGATCGGCAACAGTCTGGTACTGAAGCTGATCCGCAAGGTCGCCTCGGGTGTACACCCGGAACTGGAAATGAGCGCGTACCTGACCCAGGCCGGTTTCGCCAACATCTCACCGCTGCTCGGCTCGGTGATCCGCCGCGACGCCGCTGGCGAAGACAATCTACTGATGATCGCCCAAGGCTATCTGAGCAATCAGGGCGATGCCTGGGAATGGACGCAGAACAACCTCGAACGAGCGTTGCGTGATGAACTGGCGGACGCGATGTCCGAGCAGGAACAGCATTACAACGCCCTCGGCGAGCTTAAGGACTTTGCCGGCATGCTCGGCCAGCGTCTGGGCGAAATGCACCAAGTGCTGGCGGCACCAAGCGACAACGCCGACTTCGCCCCGCAAACCACCAGCGCCAAGGACGCCCAAGCCACTGGCAAGGACGTTGCGGCGCAGGTCGAGCATGCGTTGAAGCTGCTCAAGCAGCATCAGAGTCATCTGAGCGCGGCGGATCAGAAAATGGTAGCGCGGCTGCTCGACAACAAAAAAGTCATCCTCGGCCATGTGCAGGAACTCGCACAGAAAGCCGTGGGCGGCTTGCGGATTCGCGTCCACGGCGACCTGCACCTGGGTCAGGTGCTGGTGATCAAGGGCGATGCCTATCTGATCGATTTCGAGGGTGAACCGGCGCGGCCGCTGCACGAACGGCGCGGCAAACACAGTCCGTACAAAGACGTCAGCGGTGTGCTGCGTTCCTTCGATTACGCGGCGGCGATGACGATCAACGTGCACAACGTCGATCACAGTCCAGAGTCGGAAGCGGCCCGGCACCGGGTTGCCGAACGCTACCTGCGCGAGGCGCGCGAGGCATTTGTTCAGGCGTATCGCCAAGCGGCAGCTAGTCTTGATCATGCTTGGCAGGATCCTGCGGGTGCCGACGCTGCGCTTGCGCTGTTCGGCCTGGAGAAGGCGGCCTATGAAGTGGCCTATGAAGCCGAAAATCGCCCCACGTGGCTGCCTGTGCCGTTGCACGGTTTGTATGGGTTATTGACGGGGCTTAAACCCTTTTCCGATCTTGGTGGAGAGTAGTCATGAGTTTCTCGAACAAGGAACAGGGTCACGCTAAAAAAGCGTTATTGCCGGCGGCGCGGGACATCGACGCCCTGGTGCGCGCGGAACACCACGACCCGTTTTCCATTCTCGGCCCGCACGGTGATGGTGCCGGTGGGCAATTTATCCGCGCCTATCTGCCGGGTGCGTTGAAAGTCGAAGTGCTGGACAAGGAAAGCGGTGAAGAACGCGGCGAACTGCAAGCCACCGAAACGCCGGGATTGTTTGTCGGTCACTTCGATCAGGCGCGGCCGTATCTGCTGCGCACGCGTTGGGCCGGCGGCGAACAGGTCGCAGAAGATCCCTACAGCTTTGGCCAGTTGCTCGGCGAAATGGATTTGTATCTGTTCGCCGAAGGCAATCATCGCGACCTCAGCAGTTGCCTCGGCGCACAACTGACCACGGTCGATGGCGTCGACGGTGTGCGTTTTGCCGTGTGGGCGCCGAATGCTCGCCGAGTGTCGGTGGTCGGCGATTTCAACGTGTGGGACGGTCGCCGGCATCCGATGCGCCTGCGCCATCCGTCCGGGGTCTGGGAGTTGTTCATTCCGCGCCTGCAAGCAGGGGAGTTGTACAAATACGAAATCCTCGGCGCTCACGGCATCTTGCCGTTGAAGGCCGACCCGATGGCCTTGGCCACCAGCCTGCCGCCGGACACCGCCTCGAAAGTCGCCGCGCCGCTGCAGATCAACTGGCAGGATCAGGACTGGATGAACGGCCGTCGCGAACGGCAGAAGCATTCAGCGCCGCTGTCGATCTACGAATTACATGCCGGCTCGTGGCAGTGCGAACTGGACGATCTGGGCGAAGTCGCCCGCCAGTACACCTGGCCGGAGCTGGCCGAACGACTGATTCCTTACGTCAAGGAACTGGGTTTCACCCACATCGAACTGATGCCGATCATGGAGCACCCGTTTGGCGGCTCATGGGGTTATCAGTTGCTGTCGCAATTCGCCCCGAGCGCCCGTTACGGCACGCCGGAGCAGTTCGGTGAGTTCGTCGACGCCTGCCACCGCGCCGATATCGGCGTGATCCTCGACTGGGTGCCAGCGCATTTCCCTACCGATACCCATGGCCTGGCGCAGTTCGACGGCACCGCGCTGTACGAATATGGCAACCCGCTGGAAGGCTTCCATCAGGATTGGGACACGCTGATTTACAACCTGGGGCGCACCGAAGTTCACGGCTACATGCTGGCGTCGGCGTTGCACTGGTTGAAGCATTTCCACATCGACGGTCTGCGCGTTGATGCGGTGGCCTCGATGCTTTATCGCGACTATTCGCGCAAGGCCGGCGAATGGGTGCCGAACCGTCACGGCGGGCGCGAGAATCTGGAGGCAATCGATTTCCTCCGCCACTTGAATGACGTGGTCGAGCTGGAGGCCCCGGGGGCGCTGGTGATCGCCGAGGAGTCCACCGCATGGCCGGGCGTCAGCCAGAGCACCCAGCAGGGCGGTCTCGGTTTCGCCTACAAATGGAACATGGGCTGGATGCACGACTCGCTCCACTACATCCAGCAGGATCCGGTGTACCGTGCGCATCACCACAACGAATTGAGTTTCGGTCTGGTGTACGCCTGGTCCGAGCGCTTCATCCTGCCGATCTCCCACGACGAAGTGGTGCACGGCAAGCACTCGCTGATCGACAAGATGCCCGGCGACCGCTGGCAGAAATTCGCCAACCTGCGCGCCTATCTGAGCTTCATGTGGACCCATCCGGGCAAGAAGCTGTTGTTCATGGGCTGCGAATTCGGCCAGTGGCGCGAGTGGAATCACGATCAGCAACTGGACTGGTACCTGCTGCAATACTCGGAACACAAAGGCGTGCAGAAACTGGTCGGCGACCTCAACCGTTTGTACCGCGAGGAACCGGCGCTGCATGATCAGGACGATGCGCCGCAGGGCTTTCAGTGGCTGATTGGCGATGATGCGATCAACAGCGTGTACGCGTGGCTGCGCTGGAGCAAGGACGGTAAACCGGTGCTGGTGGTGGCCAACTTCACTCCGGTGCCGCGTCAGTCGTACCGGGTCGGCGTGCCGTTCGCCGGGCGCTGGAACGAGCTGCTCAACAGCGATGCCGACACCTACGCCGGGTCCAATTATGGCAATGGCGGCGGGGCGTTTACCGAAGAGGTGCCGAGCCATGGCCAGTCGCTGTCGCTGGAGCTGAATCTGCCGCCGCTGGCGGTGTTGATTCTCAAGCCGGAGGGTTGATCCGCGACCGCGTCGCTGCCATCGCCCCTCAAGCCGAAATCACCAACGCATCCGCACCCCCAGGCTGCCAATCAACCCGTTCAAGTCATTGTCATCCACATCACTGCTGTAATCGGCGCTGACATACAGGCTGACCGCCGGCGTCACCCGCGCCACTAATCCGAGCCCTAATTCGACCGTCGATGATTTGCGGCTGCTGCTGATCTTGTCGACCTGATCCAGGGTCACCGTGTTGCCGGTGTAGACCGTGTGCCAGAGGTTGGTGCGCACGTAGGGTTCCACGGGCAGACCGTTCACATCGTAGCTACCCTTGAGGCGGGCGCCGACGCGGCCGCTCCACGCCGACAGATCCGATGACGACGCATTGCCGGAGCCCGCGTACGGCGTGTCGAGGGTGATGCGCTGATTGATCAGTTGCGCCTGGGGTTCAACCACCCAGTTGCCGCCCAGGCCGATCGGATATCCACCTTCGACCGAGAAGGTCATCGCACTGCCTTCGGTAGCCTGGCGCGCGCCTTGTTCGTTACGACTGAAACCACTGACCCGGCCACCGCTGGCCGACAGGTCGACATGCCAGCCTTGCGCGCCAGTCAGGCGGTAATAAGCGCCGAGGCTCTGGCCTTGCAGGTTCAGAGTATCGGCGGCCGGGTCGGCGAGGGCGCGGCTGTTGATCGGGCCACCGCTGTTGGCCTGGATCTGGTTGTATCCGCCAATCAGGCCGAGGGTCTGAGTGTGGCCGCCGGCGCTTTGCACGGTGATTACTGGCGCGCCTTTGAAGTCGCCGTGGCCGGGGGTGGCAAAACCTGGTGACAGCACGTCGGTTTGCGCTCGCCGAGCGCTTTGCCCGTACAACTGATCCCAGGCCACCGGTGCCAGATCCTCGGTGATCAGGTCGGCGCCGCGCAGATCGGGACGGGGACTCAGGCGTTGGGGCCCGGGGGTAATAACGGTCGCCGGCAGGGTCAGGACGGGCACGTCCTGGCGATACCAGGGGGTGGTTTCATCCGCTGCAGGACCGGCCTGCGCCTCCATGGATGAGCACAGCAGAATCGAACTCGACACTGTGCAAAACGTCACTTTGATTTCTTGCGGGGTGAATGAGCTTTTCATGGAGGTCTACCTTGCAAGCGCATGCGGGCTCTCTTTTCTGGCGTCTCTCCTACCCCGAACGAGGGGCGACCGAATGGAGCGGGGCGAACCGCGGCGCTCGATTTCTCGAGTGCCGGAAGGGTCGCCCCGGTTAGTGATTCCGGGGGTAGTAAGGTAGAGATAAGAAGAGTGATGCCCATGCGTCAAGAAACTGAACGATGAGCGGTACAGCTAAATCAGGCGCTGCAAGTGTTTGTTTTTCTGCACATATCTAAGTCGTTGTCTGTGCTCATAAATGCACTTCGACCGCCAGCGGCAAATGGTCCGACAAGTGCGTCCACGGCTTGTTGCCGAGGATCTGCGGGTCGTGACTGCTGGCATTGCGCAGGTAAATACGGTCCAGGCGCAGCAGTGGAAAACGCGCGGGGTAGGTCTTGGCCGGGCGGCCGTGGTGGCGTTCGAAGGCTTCGTGCAGGTAATCGCGGCGGGCGAGGGCGACATTGCCTTGCAACTGCCAGTCATTGAAGTCGCCGGCAATGATCACCGGTGCATCGTCGGGCAATGATTCGAGCAACTGGCAAAGCAACTGCAACTGCAATTGGCGGTGGCTTTCCAGCAGACTCAGGTGAACACAGATTGCATGCACTTCGGCGTGGCCTGGCACGTCCAGCACGCAATGCAGCAGGCCGCGGCGCTCGGGGCCGGTGATCGACACGTCGAGGTTGCGGTATTCGCGGATCGGGTATTTCGACAGCAGGGCATTGCCATGATGACCATCGGGGTACACCGCGTTGCGCCCGTAGGCGAAATCGCTCCACATACTGTCGGCAAGAAATTCGTATTGCGAGGTTTGCGGCCATTCCTGGTAACGATTGGAATGGCGCTCGTGTTCGCCCACCACCTCCTGCAGAAACACCAGATCGGCCGAGGTGCTGCGCACCGCTTCGCGCAGTTCCGGCAGGATGAAGCGTCGGTTGAGGGCGGTAAAACCCTTGTGAGTGTTGACCGTCAGCACGCGCAGGCGATGGATGACGGGGGCGTCGACGGCGTGACGCTTGGGATCGCTGGACACGTTCACTCCTCTGAAAAAACGGCTTCCTGTTCATGCGACTGGTCTGTGAGCGGGCAGTTCCTTCCAGATGCCCCAGGCCGTAATACAAATCACCAGAGCCGCCAGGAAACCTGTGGGAGTGAGCCTGCTCGCGAAAGCGGCCTCCCGATCGACCAATCTCCGACTGAATGCACTCGGTCAAATGGTGGGAGCTGGCTTGCCAGCGATGACGGCTCACAAGCCGACCAACCTCCCACTGAATGCAAGCATTCCAACTGTGGGAGCGGCGGTGCGACGATTCGACTTGCTCGCGAAAGCGGCCTATCAGACAAAATCAAAACAACAGAGCAAACCCCGCAAATAAACATAACCCCGCAACCACGTTTAAAGTACACGAACCGTTACGCCATAACGGCTACAACGCCTTGCGCCGTTACCTACGCGTACGCCAGAATCCGCCGGCTTACACGACCATACCCTGCGCTATATCGTTTTCCTGCCACTGCCCATCGGTGGTCGGGTTTAGTAGCCCGTATGGTTTTAGTAAGTGCATGAGTCCCATTGAGCCAGGCGTATCTATTGCCTGCACTTCGATGGTGGTTGTGCGCAGGGCGCTCTCGAGCGCGCCGGTCTTGCTAATTCCTCCGGTCTACTAACCTGTGCACAGCCGCCACCCTTCTTTTAGTAGAGAACGGTCGCGGCTCTCAATCAGGAATTAGATATTTATGTTCAAAGCCACACCTAACCCCCCAGACGTCGACCCGATCCCATACGACCCGGCCCTCGACCCGCAGAAGATAAAAGCGGCAACCGACCGCGCCATCAACTTCTACCTCAACCCCGGCGCACTGAAGATCTCGATCCCTTCAACCTCGTCACGCCAATCGAACAGAATCTTCCTCATCGACCCCACCGTGGACGAAGAAACCTTGCTCGTCGAAGCCTGCGAATCCCTGGCCGCCGCCAGCGACATGGCCCGCGACATCGGCGACACCGTCGACAACCCACAGCGCCGGGCCATGCTGATGCTGCATCAGGTGATCATGCTCAGTGAACTGATGGTCAACCGGGTACTGGACGGCCGCCGCGTGCCGAACTAACTGCCCGGTCCCCCTGTAGGAGCTGCCGCAGGCTGCGATCTTTGATCTTGATCTTTAAAAGCAACATCAAAAGATCGCAGCCTTCGGCAGCTCCTACAGGAAGTCATTCTTCCAAAGTGCCTCGATCGGAGTTCCATCTGATGCCCGAAACCCCACCCAATCCGCCAGTCACAGACCCGCTATCACCCTACGAATCCCTCAACTCAAGAAAACTCCACGAAGCCGCCGAACGCGCCCTCGACCACTACCTCGCGCCCGCGCAAATCATGGCAACGCCATACACCCCCAGCAGCATGTTCCTGGTCAATCCACAAACCGACACCGAATCCCTGCTGGCCAACGCCTGCGAATCCCTGGCCTCGGCCACAGTGATGCTCGGCGATTTCGCCGGGACGCTGGAGGGGCCGAGTCGTAATACGGTGTTGGGCATTGCGCAGGTGGTGATGCTGGGGGAGTTGGCGGTGAATCAGGCGCTGGATAATGTTGTGCCCAAGGAATAGGCGCTGACAGTTCTGGCCTCTTCGCGAGCAAGCCCGCTCCCACAGTGGATCTGCGTTGGTCACTGCTTAAGTGCCCGGCAAAGATCCCTTGTAGGTGTGAGTTTGCTCGCGATTGTCATTAAATAAATCCTTCTCTGAGCCCCGTTATCCAGGCGCCTACCCATCATGGAGAGGTGCTTGGTGTGGCTTGCGGTTTTTTCGTTTCAAACAAATCGCAGTTCGAAAGTACCGTACACCTCAGTAGGTGTGGTGTCGGAGGAGACAACGAAAGTATAAATATTTCGGGAGTTAATCCTGACGGTAACATGATCGGTCGGACCGACAGTCACTGGTTTCCCTGCGGTGACTGGTATCCACATCCAAGTGAAACTGTCCCACAGCCCGCCAGCCCCCCGCCTTAAATTAAAATTTACTCTTCGTATCGATTTAGAGAAGGTTGTGACGATAGAAATCGTTTTGTCACGATAAGCCTCAAAGCTCAAGGTTGCGCCGGATGTGTGCTGTTGCCGGTCCGTCCCGTCGAGCCGCTGTGTGTATAGCGCATGGGAAAGAATCACGCTTGTGGATTTGATCGTATAAGTACGCACTGGAAACTCCACCGCCTCACTCTCCACCGTGCTCTGACCAAGCGCCGCTTTAAACGCCAATTCCAGGCTGCTGTCATCCTGCAGAGCGTTGAGTTCATCGGCTGGAAGCGGAGCAGTGAAGAACTGGTCAGCGATCCAGTCGGGGTTGGTGCCGGCCGTCGGCGCGCTCCATATCTCGCGCAGGTAGGCGCTGCCGTCGGCATTGGTCCCGTGCAGACGCAACCAGACGTATTGGTTGAGGGCGATCAGCGGCCAGTCACCCATGCGTACGGACGCTTGGGTCAGGTTGCCGGTATGCAGTTCCGGGCCGACGCCGTCGTTGTCGGCCTGCTCGATGGTGGGGCTGGCCAGCGCGCTCTGCGGCATTGCTTGCACCGTCAGGTCAAATACCCGGGACGGTGTTGGATGACCATCAATGATGACGACGTAGGAGATTTTTACCTGCTTACCCAGATTGAACGCCACCACGCTGTTGGGGATCGCAAACTCAAGCCCTTCGCTTACCGCGCGCGGCACTGAGGTGTGCGACCCGCCGGCCGGCGTGCCGTCAGCGCCAGTCCAGGTGACGCTGATTGCATGGTTTGGCAGCAACGCGGTGTTGTCCGGCACCACGATGGTCAAGGTGTCCCTGACCAGCAGCGGGTTGAGTGCGCTGTCGCCGTTGTTTTCCTTGATCGAAGGGGCGAGCAGTTCCAGCGCGACGCCCACGGTGAACACCAATGGGTTCGAAAGGCTGGTCTCATTTGTGGCATGGCGCCAGAGCTGGTAGCGGACGGTGATCTTGCTGCCGCGGTTGGGTTCGATGTGTTGGGCGACGAAGGCGGCGTCCAGGTTGATGACCCAGTCTTGCTGGGCGGTTACGGCATTGAATGTGCGGGACCCGGGCTCCTCGCCGGAGATGTCGCCCACCCACTTCCAGGTGGCCTCGTCGTTGGCTACCCATGGCTTCACCACAGGCCTGGGGATGGTCAGTTTACTGGTACCGCCGGGCAGTGTGGCCGGGTCGAGGAAGCCGTTCGCCACCCCGAGGACAATGGGGGCGTCCAGCTCGAATTTCGGTTCACCCACATTGAGCAATTTCGTGTGCAGCGACTCCCGTCTGAGGATCTCGTCGCCTTCGGCTATCAGCAGGTCGTACCACCCCTTCAGGGTTCCGCCGTCAAGGAGCTTGAGGTTGTAGTCATTGACGGTGATGACGAAACCTTCGGGATTCTCGACTTCATACTCCTCCGGAATGTGCCACTCCAACTCAGGCAGGAAGGTGCTGCCGTCCGGACTTTTACCCAACAGGAACAGCTCAATGCCCATGCCGTACTCGATGGCCGGATCGAACGGAATGCGGACGTTGATGGGGGTCTTCGTGGGATCGATGAAGTCACCCTCGGCTTCTTCGATGATCGGTGCGGCCAGGCGGTGGGCTGCGCCGGTGACTTGTACAAACTGCCCTTTTGAGCGTAACGGGTCACTGCTGCCGCTGCGTTCCAGCCGATAGAAGAAACTGACCTGGGTATTGACCAGTTTGCGCACGGCCGCAATGGACAGCTTGAACTCGTAGTTATGCGGAATATTGTCGACGGTCTGGGGCAGGGCGGTGACTTCGACTTTTTCGCCCTCCAGGGTGGTGCCGAGCATGGTCAAGTGAATGATGTCACCCATCTCGAAGTCTGGCTGGGTGGCCGTGACATGCACCGTAATGTCGTTATCGCCCTGTTTATCGGCGTCGAGTTCATTATTGACAGCCTCCTGAACAATCGGTGCGGCCAGCAGGTCGATGCCGGTGGTGACGACGATGCGGGTTGCCTTGCACCAGTCTTCCGATTCATTGCCAACGATGTCGCGCACTTTGAAGGTGACCGCCAGACCGAAGAGGTCGGTGTTACCAGCCCGTTCAATGGTGGCTTTGGAGACCGTGATTAATATCGGGTTTGCCGCTGGATCGTTGATCTGCTCCAGGGTCACCGGTGTGGAATACTCAAAAAAGCCCCCCCAACTGAGATGAATGACGTCGCCCTCCGCAATGTCGGGGTAAGGCAAGCCGCTGCCGGCCGCGGACCTGATGACAATCGGCACTCCCGCTTCGGCAACGTCTTTGTCCACACCGCCGTTGACGATTTCCGGGGGAATGTACATGTACAGGTTGGAGTGACCAGGGCCCGGGTCGATGTCCTGGCCAGCGGGGAGTTCCAGTTTGACGAAGAGGTTGAGGGGCTTGTCCGGACGCTCTTCTTTTTGATTGGGCTGTTTGATTTCGTAGGTGAGTTCGTAAGGACCTGTCTGCAGATGACGAGGAGCCACCCACAAGAGGGTCGGTTGCTTGAGCTCGGCCGCGTCAATGATGGGACGCCCGTCGACCTCACGGTCATTGAGCAGCAGCTTGACGGTATCTCCAACGGCCTTGCTGGCCCAGGCGGGGATCACGACTTGCAGACCGTCATCGGGAAAGTTGAGCAGCGCCGCCGCCCGGTTGATCCCCCACTGGCCGGAAGGCAGGAGGCGCCCGGGGACTAACGGGTCCAGCAGTGAATGGGGAGCAGAGATTTTCTTCTTGGGCTGAACGAGCATGGACGGAACTCCGTGCGAACTGTCGGAAGACAAAGGGCGTGGAGTTATTCAGCGCTGAAGATGACGGCTGTGGCTACTGTCAGAAATTACAGGTGAGGAGGTATTTGCGATGAACGGTCGTGAGCCATAGCCACTTGCTCGCCGCATATCAATGTGGGAGCGGGCTCGCTCGCGAATACGCCGGCACATTCAACATCACAGGTGACTGAACCGACGCTTTCGCGAGCAAGCTCGCTCCCACAGGGGATGGGTGCTTCAGATGAAGACAATTTCGTAGGGCAGGCGCATGCGTTCCAGGATCACCGGCGGTAGCATCGGCGCGATGCCGATCGCCGGTTCGCCCTTGAGCTGGCTGGCATAGGCGTGGGTGGCGTGGCTTTTGCGCGCCACGGTCCAGGTGTCGAGGCGCAGTTTGCGTGCACGATCCCAGGGGATCAGGCTCTGTTCGCGCTCCGGCCAGTGCCAGGCCCAGACCGCCACGTCGTGATAGGTGGCTCCGGCTTGCGCCGCCGCTTTGGCACTCGCACGTCCGACCGCTTCGTGGTCGTCGTTGCCGTCGTTGCGCCAGGTGCTGAACACCACGTCGCCGGGGCGCAGATAACGCGCGATGAAACTGCTGATTTCGGTCTCGCGTTCGAGCAGCGCGTTGTCGGTAAATCCGCCGCGCACCCATTTCAGACTGTGCATCGGCAGGCCGAGCCGACGCAGGGCTTCGACGCTCTCTTGCGGACGGAACACGCTCAGGCGTTTTTCCGACCACTGTCGCGAGCCGGGATGGCTGGCGCTGCCGTCAGTGATCGACAGCAGTTGCAGCGGATGGCCGAGGCTGGAGAGCAATTGCAGGAGGCCGCCACAGGTCACCACTTCATCACCCGGATGCGGGGCGACGACGACGGCGCGAGCACCGCGGGGAACGAGGCTATGGGTGTTGATGACGGGAATGTTGTCCAGCTGCGGGGCACTGTTCCAGATCTGTACCGGCGGCGGGTTTTCGTTGAGGAATAACGGTTTCATGGGTGCTACGTCCTTGTCGAGTCAGGCCCTCAGCCGAATCTGCACCGTGCAAAAGCAGGTGCGCTCGACCCGTGAAGGCGAATGGATTGCTGTGCGACGCTCCCAACCCTGGATTGCCGCGCAGCAGAGTATTGCTCATGAAAACCGGTTCGTCGCGTTACAGATCAATCTGATCCGCTTTTTTTATGTCTAACTGTACCAATTTTCGCAGGTAGTCCCCGAAACCGCCCCGGGCACGGCTGTCCAGACGGGCGCTGGTGTGCACTTGCGGACGATGGCTCCAGGCGATGTCGGCACCGAGCAATTCCAGTTGCCGCACCAGTTGCACGTCCTCATCGCAGGTCAAGGGCGCGAATCCCCCGGCCCAGCGATAAGCATCGGCACTGACCCCAAGATTGGCGCCGTGGATATGGCGATGCCCGTCCCGCGCCTGATAGTGACTGTGATAACGGATTTGCGCGCTTTCGTCGAATGTCGGATCCCAATGTTCGACGGTCACCGTGCCGCACACCGCGTCCGCACCCAGCCCCAACTGCGCCACCAGCCAGTCATCGGCCACACGGCTGTCAGCGTCGGTGCAGGAGATCCAGCGCGCGCCACGCTCCAGCAACACCTGCGCGCCGGCGGCACGGGCCTGGCCGACGTTGCGGGCGTCGATGTGCAGGCT
The DNA here is from genome assembly GCF_053851495.1 of Pseudomonas sp. JQ36. Lineage (NCBI taxonomy): Bacteria > Pseudomonadati > Pseudomonadota > Gammaproteobacteria > Pseudomonadales > Pseudomonadaceae > Pseudomonas > Pseudomonas sp. JQ36. The sequence goes on from NZ_CM132642.1 coordinate 1,597,269, forward strand.
CAGTACCGGAAAGCCGCTGACGATCTGCGCCGAGCGATCGGTGCAGCTGTCGAGCACCACCAGCACTTCGACCGGTTCGCCGGCCAGCAGCCCGTGTTTGCTGGCGCGCACGGCGGCAGTCAGGCACTGTTCGAGCAGGTCTTGCTCGTTGTGCGCGGGAATCAGAATGCCGATCATCGCAGGCCCTCCAGTGCGGCCACCGAGCGTGGCTCGCGGCTCCAGACCTCAAGGATGAAGTCCGCTTCCTGATGCAAGGCCAGACGCGGCAGCGGTAATTGCTCGTGGATCAGGTCGTGCACCTGACGGGCATTGAGCGGGCAGCCGTCGATGGGCGGGCGCCAGTGGCAGGCCAGCAACTGGCCGTCCGCGGTCAGGGATTGACTGATGCGCCGGATCACTTCTGTCAGATCCTGGGCATCGAGGTAGTAGCCGATTTCGCTAAATACAATCAGGTCGAATTTTTCCTCCGGCCAGTCGCCGGGCAAGCGACTCTGACGCACTTCGGCGTGGTCAAACAGGCTCAATCGGGTACGCGCCAGGCTCACCGCGGCACTGGCGGTGTCGCAACACAGCAGGCGGTCGCAGCGCTCGGCGAGTTCCGCGCTGAGTTCGCCATTGGCGCAGCCGGGCTCGAAGATCGCCCGATAATGCGCACGGGGCAGGGCGGCGAGGGTGATCGCGCGTTTGCGCTGTTCGTACCAGCGCTCGCGGAAGGCCCAGGGATCATCATTGGCGCTGAACAATCCGTCGAAGTAACGATCATCGACGCTCATAGGAACACCACTTCGAACGGTTGCAGCAGACGATCCAGCACATACGGCGCCAGTACCGGTTGCAGGCCGGCTTGCGGGTCGCCCTCCAACTGACTGGCGAAGGCATGGATCGCGTGGCGTTTGCGCGCCACTTGCTCGGGTGACAACAGAATCTTGCGCGCGCGCTGCCATGGCACCGAGGCGTCTTCGGGTGAGGCCCAGTGCCAGGTCCATACCGGCAATTCGTGGCAGGTGGCGCCGACCCGCCGCGCGGCTTCGATACTCGCGCGGCCGGCGGCTTCGTGGTCGCAGTGGCCGTCCTCGCACCAGGTGCTGAACACCACGTCGCCGGGGCGCAGGTGGCGTTCGATGAAGGCGACCAGCGACGGCTCATCCGCAGCGACCTGGCTATCGCTGAAACCGCCGCGCAGCCATTTCATCCGGTGCAGCGGCACGCCGAGGCGGCGCAGGGCTTCGGCTGATTCCTGCGGCCGCACCACGCTCAGACGTTCGACCGGCCAGCGCTCGGAGCCGGGATGACTGGCGCTGCCATCGGTGACCGAGATCAACTGCAACTGGCGCCCGGCGGCGGCCAGCAACTGCAACATCCCGCCGCAGCCGAGCACTTCGTCGTCCGGGTGCGGGGCGACAATCACCGCCCGCGCGCCCGGTGGCACCAGACTGAGGACATCGACGCTGTCCAGCGCCGCGAGGTGCCGGGAATGTTGCCATTGCAGCAGCGAAGTGCCTTGGTGGCCGATGATCGGATCGGGTTTGTTCACGGCATTCATAGCGTCCAGGCCTCCTCGGGGTGTTCAGCCAGCGCTTGGCCAAGGGCCGCCAGATCACGCTCGGCATGGCTCTGGCGCAAAAACACCGGCAGATCGGCGCTCAACCAGGCGAAGTGTCGATCCTTGCAGAACGGAGCGGCACCCAGCGCCCGACCGGTCTCGCGCATCACTTGCTCAGCCGATTGCTCGACCACGGCGCGGGCACGCCGGGCCAACAGTTCGGCATCGGCTTCGGGATGCGCATCAATGTGCAACGCACTGAAACGCAGCACATTGGCCGCTGCGTACAGCGCCGCATCGACCGCACCGAGGTGGGCGAGGGCATGCGGCTCCTGGCGTTGCGCGCAGTGTTGACGCAACGCCTCGGCGATCTGCCGCGCCGCGCCGTACCAGCACGCGGCAATGCCGATCCCGCCTTGCCAGAAACCCGGACGATTCAGGTAATCCCCGGGTTCGCCAATCGCCTGAGCCTCGGCGCCGTCGAACAGCACTTCGACGCTGCCGGTGGCGCCCATGCCGACCGCTTGCCAGCCCTGATCGGTAATGTTCACACCCGGTTGATCAAGCGCCACCGCGACCAGTTGCTGACGATCCTCGGCGTCCCACGCGGTGAGCAGCGCATGGCTGAGCACCGCCGCCCCGGAGCACCAGGCCTTGCGCCCGTCGAGGCGCACCATGTGCCCGGCCGGGCGCACCTGCACCCGCGCCTGCGGTGGTTCCGCCGCCCACATGCCCCAGGTGCTGCCCGGCGTGGGCGAACCACCGAGCTGTTCGATGATCGCCAATGCGTCGGTGTGGCCTTCGTAGAGTTTGCACAAGCCCAGATCATGTCCGCCGACTTCAGCCAGACGCTGAAAACGCTCCAGCGTGCGGCCGCTGCCCGGTAACGGCAACTGATCCAGACCGGCCTCGACCAGCGCCCGCAGGCAATGGCCGAGTGCGGCGGTATCGTGATAGTCCGGCGGGCGGCGCGCCAGATAACTGTGCAGGTCCATATCAGTCTTCTTCTTCGCGTTGCAGTTCGAACAGCAGCAGCGAACGCCCGGTGACCGAATACTCATGGCCGAACTCGAAGCGTTCCTGACCGCGAATCGACGGCTGATTGGTGTCGATCATGCAGGTCCAGAAACTGCCTTCCGGCACTTCCGGCAGGCTGAAATTGACGATGTCGTGATGGGCGTTGACCACCAGCAGCAGCGTCGCATCGGCACCTTTGCGGCGGATCCCGGTTTCCTGCGCGCGACCGTCGAGCAGCATGCCCAGGCAACGGTTGTGCGCGTCATGCCAGTGCTCGGTGGTCATCTCGGTGCCGTCCGGCGCCAGCCAGGTGACGTCCTTGACGCCGATGTCCTCGTTGTACTCGCCGACCAGGAAGCGCCCGCGACGCAGGATCGGATAAGCCATACGCAGCTTGATCAGGCGTTTGACGAATTTGAGCAGCGCCTTGCCGTCCTCGCTCAGGTCCCAGTTGACCCAGCCGATCTCGCTGTCCTGGCAATAGGCGTTGTTGTTGCCGTCCTGGGTGCGGGCGAATTCGTCACCGGCGACGATCATCGGCGTGCCCTGCGACAGCAGCAGCGTGGCGAAGAAGTTGCGCATCTGCCGATGGCGCAGTGCATTGATCTCCGGGTCGTCGGTCGGGCCTTCGACGCCGTGGTTCCACGACAGGTTGTTGTTGCTGCCGTCCTGGTTGTTCTCGTCGTTGGCCTCGTTGTGCTTGTCGTTGTACGACACCAGATCGTTGAGGGTGAAGCCGTCATGTGCGGTGATGAAGTTCACCGACGAGTACGGCCGCCGTCCACGCTGATTGAACATCTCGCCGGACGCGGTCATGCGACTGGCGAAGTCGGCGACCTGGCCGTCGTCGCCTTTCCAGAACGCACGCACGGTGTCGCGGAATTTGTCGTTCCACTCGACCCAGCCCGGCGGGAAGTGGCCGACCTGATAGCCACCGGGGCCGCAGTCCCAAGGCTCGGCGATCATTTTCACCTGACGCAGCACCGGGTCCTGCCGGCAGGCGACGAGGAAGCTGTGACGCTCGTCGAAACCGTCGTGATAGCGCCCGAGAATCGTTGCCAAGTCGAAGCGGAAGCCGTCGACATGCATCTCGCTGGCCCAATAGCGCAGCGAGTCGGTGACCATTTGCAGCACGCACGGGTGACTGAGATCGAGGGTGTTGCCGGTGCCGGAGTCGTTGATGTAATAGCGCTTGTCGTCCGGCATCAGGCGGTAGTAAGAGGCGTTGTCGATGCCGCGCATCGACAGGGTCGGACCTTGTTCGTTGCCCTCGGCGGTGTGGTTGTAGACCACGTCGAGGATCACTTCCAGATTGGCCTCGTGCAGGTGCGCGACCATCTCCTTGAACTCGGCGATTTTGCCGCTGGCCAGATAACGCGGATCCGGGGCGAAGAAGGCGATGCTGTTGTAGCCCCAGTAGTTGGTCATGCCCTTTTGCAGCAGGTGCTGGTCGTTGACGAAAGCATGGATCGGCAGCAGTTCCACACTCGACACGCCGAGTTTGCGGATGTGCTCAAGCACGTCGTCGACCATCAGACCGGCAAACGTACCGCGCACGTTCTCCGGCACCGAAGGGTGACGCATGCTGATGCCGCGTACGTGGGTTTCATAAATGATGGTTTTGTCCCACGGCACGCTGACGCGGTGGTCGTTGCCCCAGGTGTGCGCCGGGTCGATGACCTTGCACTTGGGCACGAACGGCGCGCTGTCGCGTTCATCGAAACTGAGGTCGGCGTCGGGGTGGCCGATGGTGTAGCCGAACAGCGCCTCCGACCATTTCAACTCGCCGACCAGTTGTTTGGCGTACGGATCGATCAGCAGTTTGTTGTGGTTGAAGCGATGGCCGTTGGCCGGGTCATACGGGCCATACACGCGGTAGCCGTAGATCAGCCCCGGGTGGGCGTCGGGCAGATAGCCGTGGTAGATCTCGTCGGTGTACTCCGGCAGTTCGATGCGTTCGAGCTCGACTTCGCCGGCATCGTCGAAAATGCACAGTTCAACCTTGGTGGCATTGGCGGAAAACAGTGCAAAGTTAACCCCCAGACCATCCCAGGTCGCACCGAGCGGGAAGGGCAGGCCTTCACGGATTCTCGAAGGTTCAGCGTGCGCTGCGGGCTCGGTATTCTTTGGACGGGTCATGATTGCTCCTGCAAAACGGGGAAATTCTCGGCTGATACAAAACCTTGTAGGAGTGAGCCTGCTCGCGATAGCGGTCTGCCATTCGATCTCGATTTCGCCTGATACATCGCTATCGCGAGCAGGCTCACTCCTACAGGGAGGTTGTATGTTTCTTGAGGACGAGTTAGTCCTCGGTGGCGAGCGAACCCGCCACACGGTCATTCAGTTCAATAATCCGGTTGTGTCAGTTGGCCGGGGGCTTGCGTGGGGCGCGGGGCTTTTTCTCGGCGGCTTTTTCACCCGGCGGTACGACTTTGGCGGCGCCGGCCGGCTTGGCCTTCGCGGCCGCTGGCGCCTTGGGCTTGGCCGCCGGGGCCTTGCTGTCGGTGCCTTTGCCGGCGGTCTTGCTGCCCGCCGCTTTCGGTGATTTCTTCGGCGCCAAAGCTTCGGCTTCAGCCAGTTTGCGCGCCATCTCCCAATGACGGGCTTCGTGACCTTCCGGCTTACCTTCCGATTCCCAGATCTGATAGGCGAACTCGCGGATGCGTTTATCGTCGGTACTCATCGCAATGCTCCTGAACTGAACTCGTCGTTACGTAAAGAGTTGGATAAAGAGATTGACCGGGATATCCCCCAGCGCGGCGCTGACGTTCAGCTCCCTGTTTTTTGTGACTGCGCTGCTGTGAAAAAGTCCCTTCAGGTTTGTGTCGGAGGCGGCGAACGGTAAAACCACCCGCGTGTCGCCCCAGTGCAGCGCATCGACCTGAGGGATGGCACTGTTTTCCAGCAACGTCGCACAGCGGACCGGCACGATCACGATGGCGTAACGGCCCTCGTGCTCACGGGCGAATGCGAGCACGTTGTGCGCCTGCTCGCCCAGCACCTCCAGGGCCTGATACGTGCCCCGGCGAAACAGCTCGGCGTGTTCGGCGCGCAGGTTCAGCACTTGAGCGATCAGCGATTGCTTGATGCGCCCGTCACGCCAGTTCGCCAGCAGCTCCGGGAGCGGTGCGTGTCCGTCCAGAGCCTGCGCGCGCGCGGCGTAATCCACCGGCCGGCGGTTGTCCGGATCGACCAGGCTGAAGTCCCAGAACTCGTTGCCCTGATACAGATCCGGCACCCCCGGCACGGTCATGCGCAGCAAGGTTTGCGCCAGACTGTTAAGGGCGCCGGCTGCCGCGATGCTGTTGACGGTCTTGCTCAGCGCGGCGCGCAGCAGCTCACCTTCATCACCGGTGAGCAGGCGTTGGGTGAAGGTTTGCGCAGCATTTTCATAGGCTTCATTCGGCGCACTCCAACTGCTTTGCAGCTTGGCTTCGCGCAGGGCTTTCTGTTGCCACTGCCAGATGCGTTCGGCGTAGTCGCTGAAACCTGACTGATCGTCATCGCTCAGTTGCAGCGGCCAACTGCCGAGCAACGCCTGATACAGGATCAGTTCATCACCGGACGACGGCACTTGGTCATCGTCGCGCAACGGCCGGGCGAGGGCGCGCCACAACTCCACCTGTTCGGCGTACCAGTGGCTGCGTTCACTGAGCACCGCCAGTCGTGCGCGGGTGTCTTCGCCACGTTTGTGGTCGTGGGTGGCGGTGGCCAGCAAGTTGTCGGGGAACGCCGCCAGCCGTTGCTGATTGACCGCGTGGAAATCACTGACCGGTGCGCTGAACTGCTCGGTGTTGTAGCCGACGTCATTGCGCGACAGCAGCACCGCCGAGCGATACAGCGCGGTGTCTTCGACGGCTTTGGCCGCTGCCGGCGAAGTCAGTTGCTGGAAGCGTACGCAGGCGTGCTTGAGAATTTTGCGCGAGCGTCCACGCGGCTTGTGCCGCCAAGGTGTGCCACCGAGCCAGGCCGCCACACAATCGAGCACCGGCCAGTCGCCTTCGCCCAAGGTCTGGCGGGCACCGTCCATGGCCTGCTGGAAAAACTGTTCATCCTGCGCCGAGCGCCCGAGCGCGCTGATGTAAGTGCGATACACCGGGAAATGCACGATCAGCGCCTGCAACACCCGGCGGATTGCGCCGAGGGTCAGGTCGCGGGTCATCAGGTCATCCCGGGCCACTTGCAGCAGCGCCTGGGCGACGCTTTCGAAGTCACTGGCCAGCGAGCCGTTGAGGATCTGCTGACGCGCCAGTTGCGCTTCTTCGATGAACGCCGCCGGACGCTCGGTGCGGCGTTGCCAGAGGTCGCCGAGGACGTGTTCGCCATCCGGGTCGTGTTGCAGCAACGACAGCTGATTCATGAACTCGTAACCGGTGCTGCCATCCACCGCCCAATCGGTGCGCAGGGTTTCGCCTTCGCCGAGAATCTTCTCGACGTAGATCGGCAAGTGCCGACCCGGCGCAAGCAAATCGAGGCGCCGGCGTAACTTGCGGCAGTAACCGCGCGGATCAGCGAGGCCATCGATATGGTCGATGCGCAAACCGTCGACCAGGCCTTCGGCGATCAACTGAAAGATCTTGCCGTGAGTCGCTTCGAAAACGGCGGGGCGTTCGACGCGCAGGCCCCCGAGCTCGTTGATGTCGAAAAAGCGCCGCCAGTTGATGTCGTCCGCAGCGGTACGCCAACTGGCCAGACGGTAGCTCTGGCGTTCGAGTAACTGGTGCAGCTTGTCGAAGCCTTCTGCAGTCGTGGAGTCGTAATGCGCAAGACTTTCCTCGATCGCGGCGAGAATCTGCGGATCGCTTGCCAGCTCTTTCAGTTCAGCCTTGAGCGGCATCGCCAGCGCATGCGCGTCGGTCTGGTAGCTCAGGGTGCTGAAACGATCGGCCAGGGATTTCAGCGCTTCGACCGGTTTGAGCAACTCGCCGTAGTCATTCGGGCAGATCGGAAAGTGATGCTCGTAATGCTCGACGTGGAAGCGACCTTGCTGCGCATCGAAATGCAGTTTCAGCGTGCCTTCCTGCAGCGCCACACCGTAATCGCTACCGAGAAACGGCAACAGCAACTGGCCTTCCATCAACGGATCGGGCGAGTGCCACTGGATGTCGAAGAACTCGCCGTACGGACTCAGGCGGCCCCATTCGAGCAGATCGAGCCACCACGGGTTGTCACCACCGCCAACCGCCATGTGATTGGAGACGATGTCGAGGATCAGGCCCATGTTGTGATCGCGCAGGGTGCTGACCAGACGCCGCAGCGCCGGTTCGCCGCCGAGTTCCGGATTGACCTGGGTCGGGTCGACCACGTCGTAGCCGTGCATCGAACCGGCGCGGGCCGCGAGCAGCGGTGAGGCATAAATGTGGCTGATGCCGAGGCGGGCAAAGTACGGCACCAGCGGCACCGCCTGTTCCAGAGTGAAACCCTTGTGAAATTGCAGGCGCAGGGTGGCGCGCAGGGGTTGGATGAGGGTCTGGTTCATTGGTCACGCTCGGCAGCTTGCAGGCGGGCACAGGCCAGCAGTTCCAGACGGCGCGCGGCATCGGCGCCATCAAGCAAGGCTTCGCTGTTGCCGGGCAGGCGTCGCGACCAGTTCGGGTGGCTGTCGATGGTGCCCGGCAGGTTGGCCTGCTCGTCGATGCCCAGCGCATCTTCCAGCGGCAGCAACACCAGCGGTGCGCGGGTATGACCGAGGAAACGCACGCTGGCATCGACCACTTGATCGACTTCATGGGACTCTTCGCGGAAGTTTTGCGGGTCTTGGCTCAAGGCCCCGCGCAGGCCTTCGCGCTCGCGCTGGCGATGGCGACGCCATTCGATTTCACCGTTGGGGTCGACAAATTCCAGACGCGCGTTCCAGTCGATATCGCGGCCATGCCACCAACCATTGAGCGTCGGCAGGTCGTGGGTGCTGGTGGTCGCCAGCGCGTTGTCCGGCCAGTCGAGGATCGGTTTGAAATACGTGTTGTCCTGTTCGAACAGCAGCACGCGCATGCCGAGGATCGCCCGCGCACTGAGTTTTTCCCGCAGACCGTCGGGCACGGTACCGAGGTCTTCGCCGAGGACGATCGCCTGATGCCGATGGGACTCAAGGGTCAACAGGCGCAGCAGATCGTCAAACGGGTAATACAAATAAGCGCCATCGGCCGGGGCCGCGCCATTGGGGATCACCCACAGGCGTTGCAGGCCCATCACATGGTCGATGCGCAGCCCGCCAGCGTGGGCGAAGTTGGCGCGCAGCATGTCGATGAACGCACGGAAGCCGTTGCGGATCAGGCCTTCGGGGGAAAACGCGGAAATCCCCCAGCCCTGCCCGGAGCGATTGAGAATGTCTGGGGGGGCGCCAACGGTGAGCGAGGCGAGCAGTTCGTCCTGAAAGCTCCAGGCCTGACTGCCGGCGCCGTCGGCACCGACCGCGAGATCGGCGATCAGGCCGATGCCCATGCCGGCACTGCGCGCAGCCGTTTGCGCACGTTCCAGGCAGCGGTGGATCAGCCATTGGCAAAAGGCGAAGTAACTGATGCGTTCGGCGTATTCCTCGGCAAAGGCTTCGAGGGCGGCGCCGCGCGGGTCATGCCAGTGTTCCGGCCATTCGCGCCAGTCGAGGCTTTCGCCACGGGCGGCGCGCATTTCCTGAATGGCTTCGAAACGGCAGTGGTTTTCCAAGGCTTCGCCACCGGCATGGCGGAAACTGGCGAAGTCCGGATGCAACGGGTGCTCGCCCGCGACGAAGCCGTCGTACAAGGCTTGCAGCAATTTCTGTTTGGCGTCGGCGGCGGCGGGCCAGTCGATCAGCTTCAAGTCTTCCAGTTGCCGGAATTGCTCGGCCAGACCGCTGGCGTCGATCGCATCACGCAGCGCGCGTTCGCCAAGGATGGCGCCCGGTGCGGCGTACAAGGCATTGAGAAACAGGCGGCTGGACGGCGAATAAGGACTGTAGCGCCCGGTGTCGGCGCTGAACATCGCATGCAGCGGACTGATTGCCAGCGCATCGGCACCGCGCTCGCCAGCCACCCGCGCCAGTTCTTCCAGCGCCTGGGTGTCGCCGAAGCCGCAGTCGCCGGGGCGGCGCAGACTGTACAACTGCGCGCTCAACCCCCAGACGCGAGGGATCGGGTTGTCTACCGCATCGCCGACGCTGAAGCAGCGCTCGGGGGCCACGGCCAGGGTGAAATATTGATCGGCGATGTGCACCTGCTGATAACCGACCGGGATCAAACCGGGCAGTTTCGCTTCGGCGTCGAGTTTGAGGTTAAGCCGTGAGCCGTCTTCGAGGTGGATTTCGCAAGGGGTTTCAGGCTCGAAATAGCGGGCCAGGTCAACGCTGACCCCGACATCTGCGGTCAACAGTGGCGGCAGGTGGCGATCCTGCTGCACTTGCTGCAGTTGCAGCAGACTGGCGTCGATTTCCTGTGTGGTATTGGCCGGATGACCCAGGCCGGTGAGAACATTGCGCAGCACCGCCGGGGCGACTTTCTGCGGGCGGCCGTTGGCGTCGATCCAGTCGACGGCGAGGCCGGCGCGGCTTGCGAGTATTTCCAGTTGCGCATCGCTCATAGGCGCTCTCCATCCAGAGGTTGCAAGGGGGTTGCGGCCGTGAGGCTGACAAGCGCGCAATACGCGGGCAGTACGCCCGGTTCCGACAGGGCAACGGCAGGCGGCTGCTGAAACAGCCACACGGCGTCGGTCTGTGCAGGGTTGACCACTGGCGTATCGCTGAGGTTCAGGTCAATTCGCAGCTCGCTGCCATCACCCAGACGCCAGCGCGCACTGACCGCGCCATGGCCGAGCATGTGCGCCCCAAGCGCCTGGGTGCCGGACAGATGGGGAATGATGTAGCGGTGGCGCAATTGCAACAGTTGCCGGTACAGCGCGAGGGTCTCCCGCTGTTTCGCGCTGCCGCTGCCTGTCAGGCGCGGCTGCGAGGCGTGGAAGGTCTGCTCGGCATTCGGATCGGGAATCTGCTCGCGCTTGTGCGGATCGGTGAAGGCGCTGAACCCGGCGAATTCATTGCGCCGACCTTCGCGCACCAGATCCGCCAGTTCACCGTGGTGGCTGGTGAAGAACAGGAACGGTTGCTCGGCGGCGAATTCGTCGCCCATGAACATCAGCGGAATCATCGGTGACAGCAGCAACAGCACGGTGGCGGCCTGCACCGCGCGTGGATCGGCCAGGTGATGCAGGCGTTCGCCGAAGGCCCGGTTGCCGATCTGGTCGTGGTTCTGCAGGAACAGGATGAAAGCGGTGGAGGGCAGGTGTTCGCTGGGCTCGCCGCGCGGTTCGCCGTGGCGGGTGATGTGGCCTTGAAACACGAAGCCCTGGCTCAAACACCGCGCCAGTTGCTCGGTGGGTTGCAGCGCATAGTCAGCGTAATAGGCGTCGGTTTCGCCGGTCAGCAGCACGTGCAGGGCGTTGTGGCCGTCGTCGTTCCACTGCGCGTCGTAATCCTCTTCGAGCAGGCTCGACTGATTGAGCTCGTTTTCCACGGTGAGCCAGACGTGGCGGCTCGGATCGATCTGCTGACGAATACGCTGCGCCAGTTCGGGCAGGAAATCCGGGCTTTCGATCGCGTGCACCGCGTCCAGGCGCAGCCCGTCGAAGCGGTATTCGAGCACCCACATCAGCGCGTTTTCAATGAAGAAGTCCCGCACTTCACGGCGGCGGAAGTCGATCGCCGCGCCCCATGGCGTGTGCTTGTCTTCGCGGAAAAAACCTTTGGCGTAGCGCCCGAGGTAATTGCCGTCGGGGCCGAAGTGGTTGTAGACCACGTCGAGAATCACCGCCAGACCATGGCCGTGGGCGCTGTCGATCAGATGTTTGAGTTGTTCCGGGGTGCCATAGGAGGCTTGCGGTGCGAAAGGCAGCACGCCGTCATAACCCCAGTTGCGTGTGCCGGGAAACTGCGCCAGGGGCATCAGTTCGATGGCGGTAATGCCCAGCTCGACCAGACGCGCCAGATGCTGCTCGACTTCGGCAAAGCCGCCGAGCGCGCCGACATGCAGCTCGTAGATCACCGCTTCGCTCCACGGCCGGCCGTGCCAGGTGGTATGTCGCCAGTCGTAGGCCAGCGGATCGACCACCACGCTGTGGCGGTCAAGGTCGCCGTCCTGGGCGCGGGAGGCCGGGTCGGGCACCTCCAGTTCACCATCGATGTTGAAGCGGTAGCGGGTGCCCGCCGGGCACCGGGTCTTGATCACGAACCAGCCATCGGCCTGCGGCAACATCGGCAGGGACTGGCCGGTTTCAAGTTCGACACTGACGTAAAACGCATCCGGTGCCCACAGCGCAAACTGAGTGTGTTCGGCGTCCTGCATGATCGCGCCGTGGGGCCAGTTTTCTTGGGTCCGTAACGGCATTGTGAAAAGCTCCCTGAGTTATTTGTGGCCGGCTTTACCCAGCGCCTTGGCGACCAGTTGTTCGTAGAGTTCGGCGTAGGGTTCGACCGCTTTGCACCAGTTGAACGGCGCAGCCATCGCCCGGCAGCGCATGGCATTGAGCAGTTCGGGGAAGGCAAAGACCTTGAACGCGCGGCTCAGGGCTTCGCGGTAGCTCTCGACAGTGGATTCGTCGAAGAGGAAACCGGTGACGCCGTTTTCGATGGTGTCGGCCAGGCCGCCGGTATTGCGCGCCACCGGCAACGAGCCGAAGCGCTGGGCGTACATCTGGCTCAGGCCGCAGGGTTCATAACGCGACGGCATCAGCAGGAAATCGCTGCCGGCGAACATGCGCCGGGCGTCGGTTTCATTGAAGCCGATGCGCACGCCGATCTGCCCGGGGAAGCGCAGCGCCAGTTCACGCATGGCTTGTTCTTCTTCCGGCTCGCCACGGCCGATGATTGCGATCTGGCCGCCGTTCTGCACAATGTATTCGGACACCGCTTCAGTCAGGTCCAGGCCTTTCTGATAAACCAGACGCGAAACCACGGCGAACAGCGGGCCGCTGGAATCTTTCAAGCCAAACAGTTCACGTACATGGGCGGCATTGATCGCTTTGCCTTCCCAGTCGCCGATGGCGAACGGCGCGAACAGGTGCGGATCAGTCGCGGCGTCCCAGCTCTCGTCGATGCCATTGGGAATGCCGCTGAGCAAGCCTTGCTGGGTCTTGGCGGCGAGAAAACCGTCGAGACCGCAGCCGAAATCCGGGGTGGTGATTTCCTGCGCATAGGTCGCGCTGACGGTGGTGATGTGGCTCGAATAGGCCATGCCGGCCTTGAGGAACGACATCTTGCCGTAGAACTCCATGCCTTCCTGTTGCAGGGCGTGGGTCGGAATACCCAGCTCCGGGCACGAGCCGAGGCTGGTCACGCCTTGATAGGCGAGGTTGTGAATGGTGAACAGGGTCGGCGTGCGCTGCCCGCGCCAGTGCATATAGGCAGGGGCCAGACCGGCCGGCCAGTCGTGGGCGTGCACCAGATCCGGGCACCAGTGAATTTGTGCGAGGTTGGCGGCGATGTCGGCAGCGGCCAGACCCAGGCGGGCGAAACGGATATGGTTGTCCGGCCAGTCGCGACCGTTGTTCGCGCCGTAAGGCGAGCCTTCACGCTCATACAGTTCAGGGCAGATCAGGACGTAAATCACCAAGCCGTCCGGCATGTCCATGCGGCCGATCTTGCACGGAGGCAACGCGGCATGGCCGCCGAGTTCGCCGATGATGTGGATCGGGTTCTCGCTGTGCATCACCTGCGGGTAACCGGGGATCAACACGCGCACATCGTGCAGGTGCGCCATGGCGCGGGGCAGGGCGGCGGAGACGTCCCCCAGACCACCGGTCTTCACCAGATCGGCGATTTCCGAGGTCACGAACAACACTTTCTTCTTGTTGGGATTCTGGCTGGCGACCGGCGTCAGCGTTTTGGTGCCCGGGACGTTGATCGACCGGCTGCCGGGAAGACTCACCGTGCTCGATTCACCAACCGCCTGCTGAGCACGCTCTCCCTGAATATCCAATGCCGCACTGATCATATGAATCTCCCGTGTCGTTGATCTGATTCTTGTATCGAACAAGCTGTGGCCAAATCCTGTGGCCGGGCGCAAACGCGCCACGCATCGGTGAGCAAACGCTACCCAACACGTGCAAGCAGAATGGGTGAAGGGGCCGTTGCAAGGATTGCACCACTCGCGTTGACCCTGCCTTTCAGATGACCCGCCGCCATCTGCAAAAGTTTCGACAATTTTTCGGGTTTGTGACTGACCGGTTTTAACCCGCGAAAATCAGTCTAGGCCAGATCCTAGAGCGGGCGGCAGCAAACGGGTAAATTGTTCGACAATCGGTTGGCAGGCAGCGAAATCCGTGGTGTTCAAGCAGGAACGCACCGACGAAGGGCAGTTTTTTTTGAGGGAGGGGGCTAAAACGGTGACTGATCGGTCACGATTTTGTGCTAGCGGAAAGGCAGGGCGCACTGTTCTGGTGCGGGCAATTTGTTGATGTGTTGTCTATTAAGGCCCCTTCGCGAGCAAGCTCGCTCCCACAGTTGATTTGTGTACGACACTTTTCCAATGTGGGAGCGGGCTTGCTCGCGAAGGCGTCAGTCAATTCACCGCAGTCGAATAGTTGTGATCAATTCAACAGGCGCAGCGGGCTCCCGGCGGCCCACCCCTGAATATCCTCGATCATCTGCGCAAAGAACTGCGCATAGTTCTGCCGGCTGACATACCCCACATGCGGTGTCGCCAGCACATTATCCAGTGTGCGGAACGGGTGCAGTGCAGGCAGCGGCTCCTGATCGAATACATCCAGCGCCGCCCCGGCGATCTTCTGTTTCTGCAGCGCCTTGATCAGCGCTGCCTCATCGACGATCGGCCCGCGGGCGGTGTTGACCAGCAGCGCAGTGGGTTTCATCCAGTCCAGCGCCTGCGCATCAACCAGCCCGCGACTGCGCTCGCTGAGCACCAGATGCACCGACAGCACGTCAGCCTGTTCGAACAATTGCTGCTTGCTGACCCAGGTCACGCCGGCCTGCTGTGCGCGTTCAGCGGTGAGATTCTCGCTCCAGGCAATCACGCGCATGCCGAACACCTGGCCGAATTGCGCGACCTTCTGACCGATGCTGCCCAGACCGAGGATGCCCAATGTCTTGCCGTGCAGGTCACCGCCCAGCCCTTGCTGCCAGCCACCGGCGCGCAGGGAGCTGGCTTCGTTCAGCAGATTGCGCGTGGCCGCCATGATCAAGGCCCAGGTCAGTTCCGGCGCCGCGTGTTTGTAGCTGTCGGTGCCGCAGACCTTGATCCCGAGGCTGGCGGCCGCCGGCATGTCCAGCGCTGCGTTACGCATGCCGCCGGTGACCAGCAGCTTGAGGTTGGGCAGGCGCTGCAGCAGGTCCTGATCGAAACGCGTGCGCTCGCGCATCACGCAGATCACCTGGTACTGGCCCAGACGTGCGGCCAAGGTGGCGTTGTCCGCCGGGTAGTCATGCACAAACGTCACTTCGCCGATGCTGTCGAGCTGCGACCAGTCGACCACCTCCCGCGCCACGTCTTGCCAGTCATCGATCACTGCAATCTGCACCGCCATCAGCCTTACCTCATCAACGAACGGGATCGGGGTTGTTCAGCCAGCCGAGCAAGGCCTGGTGAAACTTCGCCGGTTCTTCCATCTGCGGCGCGTGGCCCATGCCGGGGAATTCCACCAGTGTCGATTGTGGAATCAGCTTGGCGACCTGCTTGCCGAGCACCTCATAGTGGCCGATTTTCGCCTTGACCTCGGGGGACGCGAGGTCCTTGCCGATGGCCGTGGTGTCCGAGGTGCCAATCAACAACAGGGTCGGCATCTTCAGGTCCTTGAACTCGTAGTACACCGGCTGGGTGAAGATCATGTCGTAGATCAGCGCCGAGTTCCAGGCCACCTGGGTCTTGCCCGGGCCGTTGCTCAGGCCGGCAAGCATGTCGACCCAGCGGTCGAATTCGGGTTTCCAGCGGCCGTCGTAATAGGTGTTGCGCTCGTAGTCGCGAATGCCTTGGGCAGTGACTTTCAGCTCGCGCTGATACCACTGGTCAACGGTGCGATACGGCACGCCGAGGGCTTTCCAGTCCTCCAGACCGATCGGGTTGACCAGCGCCAGTTGTTCGACCTGATCCGGGAACAGCAGCGCGTAGCGAGTGGCGAGCATGCCGCCGGTGGAGTGGCCGAGCAGGGTGGCTTTCTGGATGCCCAAGGCCTTGAGCAGTTGTTGGGTGTTGGTCGCCAATTGCTGGAAGCTGTACTGATAGTGATCGGGTTTGCTGGAGGTGCAGAAGCCGATCTGATCCGGCGCGACGACCCGGTAACCGGCCTCGCTCAAGGCCTTGATCGAACTGTCCCAGGTGGCGGCGCAAAAGTTCTTGCCATGCATCAGCACCACGGTGCGCCCGTTGGCCTTGCCGTGGGCGGCGACGTCCATGTAGCCCATCTGCAGGGATTTACCCTGGGACTGAAAGGCAAAGTGCTTGAGCGTGTAGGGGTATTGGAAACCTTGCAGCTCCGGGCCATAAGTCGGGGCATTGTTCGGGACTGCAGCGGGCGCTGCTTCAGCGGGTGCGGCGGCGTGGGAAAACAGCGGCAGCGCGGCGCTGAGGAACAGGCCGGGCAGCCAGCGAGACAGGGTGACGGACATAAGGGCAAACTCCATGGAAATCGGCCGATGCTGGAACGCCCGGATTAGGGCGACGTTAACCACAGGCAACGCGATGGCCGGAATGTTCAACCGAGCCAGCCCAGGGTCAGCATCGCCACCACGGCGTAACGCGCGCCTTTGGCCAATGTGACGATCAACAGAAAGCGCCCGATTGGCTCGCGCATGACGCCAGCGATCAGGGTCAGTGGATCGCCGATCACCGGCAGCCAACTGAGCAGCAGTGACCAGTGACCGTAACGCTCGTAATGTTTGCGCGCGGTGGCCATGTGTTTCGGACTGACGGGAAACCAGCGTCGATCCTGAAAGCGTTCGAGGCCGCGCCCCAGCCACCAATTGACCAGCGAACCGAGGACATTGCCCAGCGTCGCCACGCCCAGCAGGCCCCAGAGCCAGTAACGGTCGCTGGCGATCAGGCCGACCAGCAGCGCTTCGGATTGCAGCGGCAACAGCGTCGCAGCGCCGAACGCGGCGGCGAACAGCCCGACGTAAGCGGCAGGCATCAGTGAGCCGGGTAGTCCGCCACCACTACATCTGTGCCGTCCTTTTTCAGGCCGATCACTTGATAGGCATCACTCATGCCGTCCATTTCCATGCCCGGCGAACCCATGGGCATGCCTGGTGCGGCGATACCCAGCAGATCGTCGCGCTTGCTCAGGGCCAGCACTTGTTCAGCCGGCACATGACCTTCGACGAACTTGCCGTTGATCAGTGCGGTATGGCACGAGCCCAGGCGCGGTGGCACGCCGTGTTGCTGCTTGAAGCTGCTCATGTCGCTTTCGACGTGGTCTTCGACTTTGAAACCGTTGGCTTCGAGGTGGCTGATCCATTTTTTGCAGCAGCCGCAATTGGCGTCGCGATGCACTTCGATCGGGATCAGATCGGCGGCCTGGGCCAGGGATGACAGGAGCAGGGCGCTCAGGGCGGCCAGTCGCAGGGAGGTTCGCATGGTGGGCTCTCGACAAGGATGACGGTCAAAAAGGAAAGTATTTTGACCGGATTATCCTGCCGGGCATCAACGGAGTGTTTCAAGTTGATACAAGGCAGACTGGCAGGATGATCATGGATCAAGCCTGACAGCCTGCTGAGCGAGAGATTACAAATCTGTCAGATAAAACACGACCCCTGTAGGAGCTGCGGCACGCTGCGATCTTTTGATCTTGGTTCATAAAATCAAAGTCAAAAGATCGCAGCGTGCCGCAGCTCCTACAGGAGAATGGTGGGTCACCGGACTTTGAACCGCCCCATGATCGCGCTCACCCGGTTGTTGGCCTCCAGCAACTGGCGGGTGTTGCGCTCGCTGACCTCGCCGCTGTGCACCAGTTCTTCGACCATGTGGCGGATCTGCACCATGCTGCGGTTGATCTCTTCGGTCACCGCACTTTGCTGTTCGGCAGCGGTGGCGATCTGCGTGCTGAGGCTGTTGATGTGGCTGACCGAACCGGCCATTTCATCCAGACCCGAGTTGACCCGCGCCGTGGCGTCGGCGGCGGACTGGCAGCTGGCCTGGGTGTTTTCCATGGCGCTGACTGAGGAGCTCACGCCTTGGGTCAGGCGGCTCAACATCTCGTTGATTTCCGAGGTGCTGGCCTGAGTGCGGGCGGCGAGGGCGCGGACTTCGTCGGCGACCACGGCAAAACCGCGACCCTGTTCACCGGCCCGGGCGGCTTCGATGGCGGCGTTGAGGGCCAGCAAGTTGGTCTGGCCGGCGATTGCGCCGATCACTCCGAGAATCTCGGTGATGCGCTGCGCGTCTTGCTGCATGTTCTCGACTTTCTGGGTGGCGCTGGCCACTTCGTCGATCAAGGCCACTACGCTGTTGGTCGCTTCACCGACCACCACCCGTGAGCGGTCGGCGTTCTCGTTGGCGCGCTGGGTGAACGCTGCGGTTTCTGCGGCGTTCTGCGCGACGCTCTCGGCCGTCGAACTCATTTCGGTGATGGCGGTAACGGTCTGATCGGTTTCCGAAGCATGGCGCAGCAGAATCTGGCTGGTGTTGGCCGACGTACGCTGCAGGTCGTCCAGGCTCGAAGCCATGGCGCCGGTGGCCTGGGTCACTTCACCGATCATGTTCTGCAGGTAGGCAATAAAGGTGTTGACCGAGTGGCCGATGGCGCCCAGTTCGTCTTCGGCACGGATGGTGATGCGCCGGGTAAGGTCGGCATCGCCGCTGGACAGCAAGTCGATGTTGGCCTTCAGCGCTTTCATGCGCGAAACCAGTTGGCGAATCGCATACACCTGCAACAACACCAGCAGGATCACCAGCGGAATCTGCAACAGGCTCAGGCTGCTGAGCACGTCGTCACGCTGGGCGGTGAGCATTTTCGTTGGCAGGGCGGTGGCCAGGAACCACGGCGTGCCTTCGATCGGGCGCATGAAGAAAGTGCTGGCTTCGCCGTTGTTGTCGAACTCGACGCGTTGCGCCTGATCACGGTTCTGCAGGCCGGCCTTGACCTGACTGGCGAAGGTCGAACCGGCGGCCAGTTCGCTGATGTTCTTCAGCACGATCGGGCCGCTGATGCGCGAGCTGTTGCTGATGATCTTGCCGTCGGCCTCGACGATCAGCATTTCGGCGTTGAGGTCTTTTTCCTTGCGCGCCACCAGATCATTGAAGAAGCCCAGCGTCACGTCGATGGTCGACACGCCCCACGCTGCACCGTTTTTCTGGATCGCCATGGCGCAGTTGGTACGCGGCTCGGCACTCGCATCATCTTTATAGGCCGCAGCCCAGGCGCACTGGCCGCGCGGGGTCTGCATGCCGCCCTTGTACCAGCTCTGATCGTAGTAGTTGGGCGCCGCGTCGCTGTTCCAGAAGGTGTTCACCGCCAGTTTGCCCGAGGCATCGCGGTGCCAGAACGTGCTGAACTTGTTGCGCCCGGCCTCACGCTGACCCGGCAGTGGCCAGATCCCGCCGCCGAAGACTTTCAGCTCGCCGTACTGATCCACCAGGCCCGGCAACACCGTGTCAATGGCCGCGCTGTCGAGCAGGGGAATGGTCTGGGTGATGCTGCGCTGCTGCGCCTGGACTTTGTTCAGTTCGCCCTGGATCTGTTCGGCGACTTCGGCAATCCGGTTGAGCACCACCTGTTCTTCGGTATGCCGCAGCTTGGGTGCGACCAGTTGGCTGATACCGACCACGGTCAGCACCGACAGCAGCAGGATGAACAGAACCAGAAATAACGTGTAGCGAGCCTGAATGGTGCGGAATGCGGGCATGGATACCGGTCCTTGAACTGCGATTTTTATTGTGGGGTCGGGGGAAAACGGCGGGGTCACACCAGCGTATCGTCGGCGAAGCGGGAAGCTTTAAGTACTTTGGTGCAAGAAAGTGTCGGGCTGACGGAAGGGGTGTGTCGACTCCGATACAAATGAATCGAGCCTCTCGTCAGCTGGCGCAAAAAAGCATCGGATGCAATCGTCAAACTGCCATGAAACCGCGACACAGTGAGCTTCTGGCAATTTGTATCGAGAATGTACAAAAATTGTAAGCGACTGCACTAAAAGGGTTGGTGCCACCAGTTCGCCGGTAGATACTTCCCGGCATTCAAGTAGTCCAGCAAGGACATTTCATGGTTATTTCACAGGGAGTCTTCTCATGACGATCGGCATTGTCGGCGGCTGGGAGAGCAAAGCAGGGGTGCTGGTTCGCAATACAGGCGCGAAGAAGGAGGTCAAGCAAAGCCTCAAGGTGCAGCAGATGCTCGCCAAGGTCGGCACCAATCCGACCGCGCTGAACACTGCCGAAATGGACAAGCAGGGCCTGCGCAAAAATATCAAGGGGTTCGATCCGGCGAATGTCTCGGTCAAGCAACTGAGCAATCTGAGTGTTTTCCTGCGTGAACGCGGACTGATTTCCGACATCACCTCCTTTACATTGCTCAATGCCGGCGACAAGTTCGACCGTTTCGGCGTGACCAAAGACCCTGATGCAAAATTCAATGCGCTGGAGTATTTCGCCACCCAGCTCGACGCCATTCAGAACAATGGCCTCAATGGCAATGCCTACGGCAAAAACCTGATCCCCGAGTACAAGAAGGCGATCTACGTGCTGCAGAATCTGAAAACCTACGGTGAAGGCAACGCGGCGAAACCTGTGGATCAAGGCGTCAAGTCCAAGGCCTGAGCCGGTCACCCACGGCCCACCCATTGATTGGGTGGGCCGTTTTCGTTTTTAGTCCTGATACCTTTCGCCGGCCTGCTGGGCCTGATCCTGCAGGTGCTGCATGTGTGGACAGTGCAGGCTCAGCGTTGAGGCCTGGTAGCCACGATGAAACAGTGCCAGCCAGCCGTCGCTGTAGTCATCGGGGACAATCCCGGTGAAAGCGAATCCGGCATCGGCCAGTTTGTGCAGCGCGCTGGAAAACCCTTGGGCGAGTCTGAGTCTGATCGAAATCAGCCAGTGCGCCGGCAGTTGTGCCAATTGCTCGAGCAGGTTGTCATCGAGGGCCTTTAGCAGCAAATCATAGCGCCCTGATACGTGATCGAAGCGGATCTTCGGGCCTTTCCACTGCACGGCATTGTCGGTGGTACCAAACACCGCCTCCAGACGCGACATCAGCTCGCGGCAATCCTGCGGCCAGGCGAGTGCCGGCAGCGGGCGCTGATAACCGTCGATGCTGCAGTGACCCACAACAATCGTCTCCCGCCCGGTTCCACCGAACGGCGAGGGCGCGTAATCGGGCAACAGACCACAGCTGTGAAACCCCAGGCCGGCGGCCATGCGCTGCGTATACGGGTGGTGCGTGACCTGCTTGATCGTCACGCCTCGGCAATCCAGCGCCTGGGCATGAATCAGCAGCTGCTGGCCCAATTGCGTGGCGATGTTTTGCCCGCGAGTGTCCGGGTGCACCACGGTCAGGGCCAGCTCCGCCAGTGCGCTTCGGCCAGATTGGCGAAACAACGTGGCGTGCCCGCAGATATGCTCGTTGACCACCGCTACCAGCGAGTGCCAGCGACCGTCACTGTGGTTCTGGCTGATCATCCAGGGCAGATACACGTGGGGTTGAGGATAATGAACGCCGTAGATTTCTTCGAACAGGCGGCTGACTGCCGGCGCATCGGCGACGCGATAGCGGCGGATGATCGTCGTGTCCATCACGCTTGCCCCTGTTGCGGATGGTCGTAAACCCGTCGATCCACGACCCGCTGATGTTTGCCGGAGCGTGGATGACAGGTCAGTTCATCGTTCGCACAGGCGATCACGTTCAGCTCCAGCAATTGATCGGACTGCAGCTTCTCGATCAGCGGGTATTGGTCGATCAGCGCACGGCGCAGGGTTGAGCTTGCCTGGCTGATGTCAGCCGTTCGCGTGCAGGGTACCCACTTGAGGCTCAGCAGATCCTGGCTGGCTCGCTGTTCGATGAGCAGTTGCCAGTCATCGCTGGCGGCGATCTTGCGCACCAGCTCGCCGATGTCACCGGTATCCAGACTCAACACGCTCACCCGCACGCGCTGGCTGTTCATGCTGCGGCCCATCAGGGCGAACTTGCGCATCGGCGTCCCTGCCGGTTCACGCCAGCAGGCGAGGTCGCCGACCGGATAGCGGATCACCGGCATCAAGCGCCGGGTGAGGTTGGTCAGGACCAGCCTGCCGTTACGGTTGCATTCTTCGATGACGTCACCGCTCACCTCGTCGATGATCTCCAGCACGCTATGCCGCTCCAGCATCCGGTGTTCGCCCAGGCTGCAATCGCGAGCGCTGACGCCGATCAGTCCGGCATCGACGCTGGCGTAGCCGATAGAGGCAATGCGTGCGTTCGGGAACACCCGCTGGAGCGTTTGCAGTTGGGCGGCGAACAGGCTTTCGCCGCCGTAGAGCAGGGTTTCGACGCCCTCCAGGATCCGTGACTGGCGCTCAAGCCAGGCGGCGAATTTGAGCATTTGCGCTGGCAGACCGGCCAGCACATTGATCCGGTACGCAACGATCGACTCGGCCAGTACGGCGCTGTCGACGGCCCCGGTGAAGGGAAATTCGCTGACGGGGGTCTGGACATGGGCCAGCGCGTCGTGGAGAAAAATGAAGCTGGCATACAGGTCGCCGACGAAGAACAGATTGGCAACCCGGTCGCCGGGGTTCAGTTGCGCCGTGAGGTGGCTGCCGAAATCGCGCACCAGGGTTTGCCATTCTGCGCGGGTAAACAGCGAGAGTTTTCCCGAGCCGGTGGTGCCCCCGGTCTTGAAGACCATCGCGTCTTCCAGCGGGCCTGACAACACTGGCCACCGGTGCGGATGCTGACTGTCACGCCAGTATTGTTCCGGGTCGATCAGGGGCAGTTCGGTCAAGGCGCTGATGGGGGCCGCGACATCTCTGAAGTGTTCGCGGCAATAGGCCGAATGTTGCCGGGTAAAACCGAGCAAGTTGTTCAATTCAATGAGCGTGTTCATGATTTCTTCTTGTATGAAGTGGCGATGGGCCGCGTGCAGGTTTCTGCTGTCAGCGGCGTGTATCAATCAGTAAAGGTGTCTTGCCGCTGTGCCGGTTTCGGGCGAACTGCTCGACGGCACATTGCTCGACGTCCAGCGTGAGCAAACCGGTCTGCACCAGCGTGGTAAGCGTCGAATAATTCTGCAGCTGTCGATGGGCCTCGGCCGGTTCCAGAGGGCAGCGCAGGCGCATGCGTTCCAGGCCGTCAGGGCCATGATCGAGAACCAGCTGAAACGGCGCCTGAAGATGCTGCTCCAGGATCACCAGCGAAATGAAATCGGTGCCGATGCGCAGCAGGTTGCCGTGGCGTTGCAGCAGTTCGAAGCGCGGTGAAGTCAGACCGCAGGCACACGGGCCGGGTAGCCAGCGTCCGCTGTCGCCAATGTCATAGCGCTGCACGGACTGGCCCTGACGCCCACGGGAGGTCACCAGCAGACGACCGGATTCGCCGTCACTGACCGGCGCGTCGTGTTCAAAATCGACAATTTCCAGGTGCTGGATGTCGCTCATCAGATGGAACACGCCATCCGCCGTGGCCCGGCAGGCATGCCCCAAGGGGCCGGCATCGACGCTGCCGTAAATCGCCGAGCGGATCAGGCTGACGCCGCAACTTTGCAAGAGCTCGCGGGTTTGCTCACTCAGGTGTTCGCCACCGAGAAAGACTTTGTCGACGCCACCATAGCGCCGGAGTATTTGTTGTTCGTTGATAAACAACCGATGCAGGGTGCCGGGCATGCCGATCAGCACGGTAATCCGTTGAGCCTCGATCATCTGCGCGATCTCACGGTAATCGTCGTCCGCCGGGGCGCCCATCGGCCAGTGTCGGGCCTGCAGTTGTTCCAGCACTTTGGCAAAACTGGAAAAGCCGCCGTACAGCCCGCCGCTGAAAAACAGGTTCATGACCCTGTCCTGCGCCGGGTCCAGTCCGGCCGCGAGCAAGCCATCGGCGGCCGCCTGCATCTGGCGCTGGAAGTCGTGGTAACTGAAGCCGGAAAGCACAGGTGCGCCACTGCTGCCGCCGGAGCGAAAGAACAGCTGCGCCGCTGAAGTCGGCGGCTGGCCGACGAATTGTCCTTTGTCCATGATCGCCAGACCGGTCAGTGGTGGTGGGGCAGGCAGCTGATCAAGCGTGGAGTGGCTGGTCAGCACGTTCGCCGGCAGACTGACCGACACGCGCCGACTCAGGCGCTGCAGCGCATAAACACCGTCGTGAGGTTCGCCGTCGTAGCCATCGTGAATAGTCTCGATCGGGGTAATGCGCGTCACACCGGCGGCAATCAGCGTTTGCGCCAGTTCGGCGATCTGCGCCTCGGGGCACAGCAAGGCGCAGCTCTGCAGTACGTTGCGCCAGGGCAGCAACGTGGCGCTGAGCCGCTCGCGGGGCAGGGGTTTGAGCAACAAGCTGCGAAACAGCGCAGAAGGTTCGAGCTGGCGATCATGACTCCAGATCACCCGCCAGCCCGGCGCACTCCAGACCCGGCCGGTCTGCCCGGCAAAACTCTGGGCCAGCCGGGCCATCGCCGTGCAGGTGGTGATTTGCGAAGCCTCCTCAAGCGTCGGTGCAAGGGCCGGCCATTGTCCGGCACGGCGTTCGAATGCGGCGGCCAGTTGCTCCCCGATATCGTTCAGTACGCTCGCGTCGTCGCTGTCCACCAGCAACCACTGCGGGCTGGAGCAGGCTTGCTGATCGAGGCGGCAGACTTCATCGACAATCGCATCGAGCACGGCGGGCGATGCCGCGTCCGGGGTCAGATAGGCGAAGCTGATGCGGTGCCCCCAGTCGATCCAGCGACAGCCTGGCGGGATCTGCTGGCGGATGGCGTGCAGCGCGGTTTCGCCGCCCCACGCCGCGACACCGTTGGCGTGCCTGCACAGCTGGCCGATCTGTTCGGTGCGGGTCGGCAGCACCGCCACGTAACCATTGAGTTGTCCGCTTGCATCGCAGGCAACCAACGCCTGAAGCAGGCGCGCGGTGAAGCCAGCGTCACTGCTGCTGGGGCGCAGCCAGTTGACGTTGCCGCTCAGCAGACTCTCGATCACCGCACAGAACGCCAGCAGCGGCGCGTTGGCCGGAGTGATATGCACCACCAGGCCCAGCGGACTCCAGCGCTCGAAGCGTGACTGTCGATAGTCGATACGGCGCAGCGATTCGGGGCGCAAGCCCAGTTCACGATCCAGCTTGGCTTGCAGGGCGGCAGGCTGGCAGAAATCGATCAGTGCCTCGCGCTGACCGGGAGCCAGTGGCAGTTCCGTTTCTTCTTGTTGCAGACGTTCGGCGAAGGCCTTGGCAGTGGCAAGCAGAGTGCTGGTTTGCAGTGGAATCTGCAGCCTTCGTGGCAACTCCAGCTGAAGTTGGTGCAAGGCGCTGTCGAGACTGCACTCGGTGTGCAACTGACCGTTGATCAAGTACATATCAGTGCCTCCCCAGCAGTTCGGACGCGGCCATGGCACAGCTCCTCGCGGCCGTGGTGCCGGCGCGGCCATGCAACTGGAACCAGTCGCTGGCCAGGCCGCAGGCACAACTGGTGCCCGGATGCAGCGTGGCCAGATCGCTCATGACCACGGCATGGGCCGGGCTTGAGGAAATGTAGGGTGAGACCAGATTCAGCAGGCCTCGCTGGCCATAGGGCAAGACTGAAAAATCCACCGGGCTGCGTACGTATACTTTTGCGTAGACCGGTACGTGAAAGTGATGGTGGGCACATTCGACGTAAGGCACCGCGTGTTCGACGGCGCCATAACCGTCGCGACAGTCTTGGGTCGCGATGCCCAGTTGTTGCTGGATCCGCGCATACAAGGCTTGTCTGGGGACTTCTTCGGCGGCACGGGTTTTCCAGCCGCCGCCGAAAAATGCCAGCGATCCGGCCGCCAGTTGCAGGTCCGCCACGCCGGTCGCGCGCATGCGTTGCAGGGTTTCCCAGAGAAAGGCGGGAAAGCCGAAGATGCGCACCGGCAGACCTTCTTCGGCAAAGGCCTGCAAGGCGCTGATCACGCCGAACAGATCAAACTGGTGGCCGTCACCATTGCGACGCAGGGCGTAAACCACCCGATTGGCGGGAGCAAAACTGCACAGGAACTGATCGGTGAAGGACGTGCCCAGGGAGTTTTTCTGCTCGGGCTCATAGCCGAGCAACAGGTAGTTGCACGGGGCATGCGGGGTAATCCAGCCATATTGGGCGAAAATCCGTTCGACCATGTACTGCGCGGCGCCGAGGCTGCGCGCGTCGTAGCGCATGCGGCTCTTCTGCCCGCTGGTGCCCGAAGAGGTCAGCTCCAGAGCGTCCTCGCCCGTGGGACTGAGCAGCATTTGCTGCTTGAAGAAACTGGCGAAAATCGGTGGCAATTGCGACCAGTCGTCGAGCGTGTCCAGGTCATCGACAGCGATTGAATGGGCGCCAAGCCAGTGCTCGTAACCGGGCGTATGGCGAGCGTGGAACCGGGTGATTTCGCTCATGGCCTGATTGAACAGCCCCTTGGGCACGGCATCCGCGCAATAGGGCTGCGGCAATGCGCAAAGCGCATCGCTGTGGGGAAACTGAGTCATCGAATATCCTTATTGATGTGTGGTGGGTGCGGCGAGTGCCGCAGAAGGCGGTAGAGCAGGGGCAAGCACAGCAGGCCACCGAGGCCTGCCAGCAGGGAGAAGGATTGCAGGCTCGAACCACCGCCGATGACGGCGATGAGCGAGCCGCCGCAGCCCATCACGGCAATCGACAGCATGCCGATCATGGCCGAGACCAGCCCCTTGCCCGCATCGCTGGAAAACAGCGCCAGGCGGTACAGCGCGGCGTTACTCATGCCAAGCCCCAGTGCATACACGCCCAGTGCGCAAACGGCCAATGGCAGCGCAGCCGAACTCAGGGCAGCAGCGATCAGCCCCAGCAGTCCGAGGCAAAACGGCCACTGGGCCAGACCGATCACCTGGGCGAGCGTGTGCCCGACGAGCAATCGATCCAGTAGTAAATTGCCGAGAATCACCGCCGCGAACACCGGGATCTGCCACAGGCCATATTCCAGCGCAGACAGCTCCAGGCGTTGCATGAGCAGCACCGGTGCCAGTCCGATCCAGGCAATCAGCGGCAGGCTCATCAGGCCCAGTGTCAGACTGGCGCCGATGAATCGGCGGTTGCGCAGCAGTGCGAGGTAACCGAGGCCGATTTGCCTGAGCGAAAACGCCGCGGGAGCCTGTCGCTGGCCGTCACGGCGCATCACGCCGATCGTTTCCGGCATCCAGGCAAACAGACCGAGCCAGATAACCACACTCGTTGCCGCCAGCCCCAGAAACATCTGTCGCCAGCTCAGCCATTCCAGCAGCAGGCTGCCGAGCAACGGGCCGAGCAGCGGCGACAGCAGCGCCACGTTGCCCAGTAATGCCATGAGACGCACCGCATCCGCCTCGCAGAACACTTCCTGCAGGGTCGGGTAGCTGACGGCGACCACAAAGCCCAGGCCCATGCCCTGGATCAGGCGCAACGCATTAAAGGCTTCAATGCGCTGCGTTACGACTGCGGCGCTGCACGCCAGGCCGAACAGCGCACAACCGAGCAACAGCAAGCGACGCCGGCCGTAACGGTCGGAAAGGGGGCCGATCAGCCATTGCAGGCATACGCCGCCAATCAGGTACAGGTTGAAGGCGTTGGCTACATGCCGGGTATCGGCGTTGAACTCGCCGGTCACCGTCAACATGGCCGGCATGATCATGTCGCTGGCCATATAGGTGAGCAGCTCAAAAGCGGTAATGGCCAGGCAGAAGCCGATAATCTGCACGGGCGCCATTACGATCAAGGTTCTCTGCATAAACATCCCTGTTTCAGTAAGCGAGAAAAGTTCGCAGAGACTAGAGGCAGAGTTGGCGCGGCAGCCAATGCTTTGCTGCGACATGAAATTTCAAATACTTACAGCGTATTTACTTTCCCCCGCAGGCCGATCGACAAGGCGTTTGCGAGCACAGGCGCGCCAACAAAAATGCCCGCTGGCGGGCGGGCATGGTTGGCATTGAAAAGGCTGGTGAGGTATCCCGACCGGTATTTCAGGCGTACCGGCGGGCGAACGGTCCTGTTCTATCGATGGTAATAACCGGAGCCTTCCTGATAACGATGGTGGCCGTCATGCCAGCCGCCGTGGGGGAAAATGATGCAGCCGCTCAAGGTCAGTACGGCAAGGAGGGGAATCAGCCAGGTGATTCGACGGAACATTTCAGAAATCCTCATGGTTACGCCGTCATGAAGCCAAAACTCTTCATCGGCTGTAACATGAGACCGCGTTCGGCCAGGCCCATCCCCGCAATACGGTATGTGCATGGCATGCAACCGGATACAGACCGGATACATTTGAAAGTTTCAGGAACCCGCAATGACTCAGAAGCAACGTTTGAAATACTCGATACTGATCGCCCTGTCGGTGCTGGCGATCATGCTCGGCCTGTCCTGGCTGCAAAATGCCGGGATGATCAGTGAGAAAATGTTCCAGTACATCGCCATCGGTGTGGCGGTGGTCGTGGTGGTGATCAACGGGGTGATGCGCCGCAAGGTCAAACCCTGACGGCGATCGCGGGACGCTTCAATCGTGATTGAGCACTGCAGCAGCCTGTGGATGCAGGCTGTAACTCTTGTCCGGGTTGAAGGTGACCACCCCTTCGGCGCATAGACGCTTCAACACTTCGCGCACGCTGAGAAAGGACAACGGAATATCCAGGTCCAGCAGTTGACTGTGCACGCCGCGCACGCCCAGGCGTCGATCGCTTTGTGCGGCGACCAGCAGGGCATCGATGACTTTCAGACGAATCAGGCTGGTGCGCAGGCCGAAGCTTTTCAGCAACAGACGAATCCGCTCATTGCCCTGGCGCTCGGGGCTGGGGGCGAAGCTGCTCGCGCGGGAACTCATGGAAGCTCCTTGTGACGCCTGGCTACCGTCCATTGGTAGTTGCGAGTTGTACATGGGATTACTCCTTTTCAGAGCCCGATCAGGAAACGTTTTGACTGCTCTCAGTAAACAAGACGTTTCAGCACGACAAATCATGAAAGGAAATATGTAGAAATTTTGTCGGTTATTCGTTGTTTTCCCGTAATCAGTGGATTGCACCCCCGTCAATCGGGCTAAATTTTTTTTCTCGCATTCGTTTCCTGAACAGCCGTCTTGCGCCCAGGCGCATGAATCAATTTCAGAGCGGATCCGGCGCAAGCGCCGATCCTTGTCTTGTCGTTCAGGAGCGAGTGTGATTATTTCCCGACAGTTAACCGGACTGGCCCTCGCCGGTGCGTTTCTCGGACTCAGTCTGTCCGCCCATGCCTTCAGTCCCGCTGCACAAGCCAGTGCCGATATCCGCCGCACCTCCTTTGGTGTGCCGCACATCCGCGCGGAAAATGAACGCGGACTGGGTTTCGGCATCGGTTACGCCTACGCGCAGGACAACCTGTGCCTGCTGGCCAACGAGATCGTCACGGTCAACGGCCAGCGCTCGCGTTATTTCGGGCCGGAGCAGTTCACCGTCGAACAACGCGAGAATCGCGTCAGCGACCTGTTCTTCACCTGGCTCAATACGCCTGCAGCGGTGAAGGCGTTCTGGGACGCGCAACCGGCGCAGGTGCACGACCTGGTGGAAGGTTATGCCGCGGGCTATAACCGCTATCTCGCCGAGCGCCGCCAGCTGGGCCTGCCGCAACAGTGCCAGGGTGAGTGGGTGCGTGATATCAGCGCCGAAGATCTGGTGAGACTCACTCGGCGCCTGCTGGTTGAGGGCGGTGTCGGGCAGTTCGCCGAGGCGCTGGCTGGCGCGACACCGCCGCAGGCCACGGCCCAGCTCGGCAGCAATGCCCAAGCCTATCAATTGGCCGACGCGCGCCTGCAGCGCTTCGCTCTGGATCGCGGCAGCAACGCCGTGGCGGTGGGCAGCGAGCGCTCGTTCAACGGGCGCGGCATGCTGCTGGCCAACCCGCATTTCCCGTGGGTGGGCGGCATGCGCTTTTACCAGATGCACCTGACCATTCCGGGCAAACTCGACGTCATGGGCGCTGCCTTGCCGGGGTTGCCGATGATCAACATCGGTTTCAATCAGCATCTGGCGTGGACCCACACCGTGGATTCATCCAAACACTTCACCCTGTATCGTCTGCAACTCGACCCGAAAGACCCGACCCGCTACATGCTCGACGGCAAGTCGCTGCCGCTGAACAAGCAGACGGTCACCGTGCAGGTCAAACAGGCGGACGGCCAGGTGGTGCCGGTTTCGCGCGATGTCTACAGCTCGCAGTTCGGCCCGATCGTGCAGTGGCCGGGCAAGCTCGACTGGGATCATCAGTACGCCTACAGCCTGCGCGACGCCAACCTGGACAATGATCGTGTTCTGACGCAGTGGTACGCGATGAACCAGGCGTCGAGCCTCAAGGATCTGCAGGATTCGGTGCACAAGATTCAGGGCATCCCCTGGGTCAACACCCTGGCCGTGGATGACCAGGGGCAGACGCTGTACATGAACCTGTCGGTGGTGCCGAACGTCAGCGCCGACAAACTGGCCAAATGCAGCGACCCGCGCATCGGCTTGCAGATGATCGTGCTCGACGGCTCCAACAGCGCTTGCGCCTGGGATATCGATCCGCAAGCTGCGCAGAAGGGTATCTATGCCGCCAGCCAGCTGCCGCAACTGTTGCGCAAGGACTTCGTCCAGCACTCCAACGATTCCGCGTGGCTGGCGAACCCGGCACAACCGCTGACCGGGTTCTCGCCGCTGATCAGTCAGGACGGCCAGCCGCTGGGCCTGCGTGCGCGGTTTGCGCTGGAGCGCCTGAGTGCTCTGGGCAAAAAAGGTCCGTTGGCGGTGAAGGATCTGCAACAGATGGTGATGGACGACAACGTCTATCTGGCGACTCAGGTGCTGCCCGATCTGCTGAAGTTTTGCGCCGCGGATCTGGGGGCGGACGCGGCCGCGTTGAAGCCGGTTTGCGCCAGTCTCAAGGGTTGGGATGGCCGGGCGAATCTGGATTCGGGCATTGGTCTGGTGCATTTCCAGAACATCATGCAGGCGCTGCAAGCGTCGCCGGATGTCTGGCGCGTGCCGTTCGATCCAAAAGACCCGCAACACACGCCACGCGGTCTGGCGATCGAGCAACCGGCGGTGAGCAAGGCACTGCGTGAAGCGCTGCTGGCGTCGGCCGCCACCGCGCAGAAAATGGGCCTGAAACCCGACACCCGCTGGGGCGATATTCAGGTGGTGAGCAGCGGCGCTCGACAAACCGCGATTCACGGCGGGCCGGGAACGCTGGGGATCTACAACGCGATCCAGAGCGTGCCGCGTGAAGATGGCAAACTCGAAGTGGTCAGCGGCACCAGCTATCTGCAAGTGGTGACCTTCGACGACAAGGGCCCGCACGCTCAAGGGCTGCTGGCGTTCTCGCTGTCGAGTGACCCTGAGTCGAAATACTCCCGGGATCAGACCGAGGCGTTTTCGAAAAAACAGTGGAGCGTGTTGCCGTTCACTGAGCAGCAGATCGCTGCCGATCCGCAGTATCAGGTACAAACGGTTCGCGAGGTGGCGGGCAAGACTGCCGGAGTGGCTGCGCAGTAAGTTGTCCTGAACGAAAAAGCCGCTGCTCCTTGACAGGAACAGCGGCTTTTTTATTACCCTGAATTTACCTTGGCAGGTGGTGCCCGGTTTCAGGTTTTTGGCGGCTGCCGCGGCATCGAGTTGATCACCGGATCACCGTCGGTGTTACGCGTCAGGTAAACCGGCAATACCTTGGGCAGGGTGTTGACGAGGCCGCCGAGTTCTTTGATGTTGTAGACGCCGCCGACGCGGATTGCGCCGGTACTGGCGTCGGCCAGTTTCAGCGGTTTGCTCAGGTAGCGATTGATCAGCGGCAAGGCTTCGTTCAGTGCCAGGTTGTCGAGCACCAGTTTGCCGCTGCGCCAGGCCAGGGCGTTATTGTTGGCGTAGGTCTGGCTGATCTGTGGCGTGTAGTCGCCATGCCGGTACTGCGCCTGCATGGCCGGCCCCAGGCGCAGACCGTCGCCGGGCAGGGCGGCGTTACTGGTCACCAGCACCGAGCCTTCGATCAGATTGACCCGCACCTGATCTTCGTAGAGCCAGACATTGAAGCGGGTGCCGGTCACGCGGATCTTGCCTTCGCCGGCCCTGACCACGAACGGGTGGGAGAGGTCATGGCTGACTTCGAAAAAGGCTTCACCCTTTTTCAGGGTGACCCGCCGCTCGTCCTTGTAATTGCTGAAGGTCAGCTCGGTGTTGAGGTTGAGCTCGACCTGACTGCCGTCCTTCAAGGTGACCTGACGGACATTGTCGGTGGCTTCGAAGTGCTGATAGCTGTTGGGCAACCAGCCCAAGTTCCAGCCACTGTACGCCGCCAGTGGCAAGGCCAGGGCGCAGACACTCGCGGCAATTGCATAGCGCCGCCAGGCGGGCACCGCATCGGTCAGCGGCACATTGAGCGTTGGTGGCAGCGGCGGACGCGGCAGATGTTCGGCAACGTCCCAGATCTCCAGCATGGCTTCATATTCGAACGCATGCAGCGGATGAGCATCGCGCCATTGCTCGAAAGCCAGACGCTCCTCGACGGAGCAGTCTACGGCGTGCAGACGCATGCACCAGTGCGCGGCGGCATCGGTGATCGCATCGTATTCGGCTTCCGAGAGGGATTCTTGGGTCATTGACTCGTCCTGATTTGCTGCATTCTAACCTTGAGAGCCGGGTGCCGAGAACATCCGTCATGGCAATTGCCCATCAAAGTGGAACTTATTTTTCCGTGTGACGCCAAAATTCAGGACGTCTGACGTACATCATCCACAAATGGAGTGAAAAAATGATCAAAAAAACCTTAGCCGCTGCAATCGCCACTGCCGCCTTGTTCAGCGCCGGTGCCGCCATGGCTGATCGTCCCGGTGCGGGCTGGGTCACCATCGAAAAGGCTATCGAGATCGTGAAAACCAAGGCCGGTTACGTCGAAGTCTATGAAATCGAGGCCGACAATGACGGCTACTGGAAAGGCGAGGGCCGCAAAGCCGACGGTTCGGTGTATGAATTCCGCATCGACGGCGCCTCGGGCAATGTATTGCGTGACCAGAAAGACTGAGTTCACCCAGCGATAAACAATGCGCAGGCCAACCGCCTGCGCATTTTTTTTGCCTCAGTTGAGCCCTCCGTGAGGTTGGGTTACCGGGTCGAGCTGACGGCCCATTTCGCAGATCAGGAAGGCGATCGAATCGGCGTTGCGCAATATCGTGTCGATGCGTGGATGCGGGTTGGTCGGGCTGAGAAACGCCGTTCGCGCGTCCTCAAGATTCCTCGTCCCCGTGGTCTTGAGAACTTCCCTGCGCACATGTTCCATGCCCTCAAACTCGTCGATATCGAGCCACTCCTGAAGGTTGTCGCTCCAGCGCGAAAACAGCTCTTCACGGCGCGTGGACAGTGACAGTGCTTCGCGCTGAAATCGGGTCTGTACCTGTTTGCGGGCAGCTCCGTAACCGGTCGCCGTAGCAATCAGATCAGCAAACGGGCGCCGCGCTTCCAGGGAGGCAATGTCGACGGTCTTGCTGAATTGATGGGAAAACTCGTGGATCAGCGTCGCTGCCCGTGCATGCCCGTCAACATTGAACGGTTCGGTCAGGCCCGTGTTGTACCAATCCAGCCCTTGATTGAAGAACTTTTCGGTGAAATGGACTTTCTTGAGTAAATCGCCACCCAGTACAAAGGCGATTACACCCGAGCTGCTGTGTCTGTTCGAGCCGACCACAAAGCGACTGGTGTTCAACAGGTCTTCTGTTGGATCGACCAGTGCATCACAGATCGGCATGATCGCCTGCTTCAACTTGTCGAGAATGTCGGCATCAATCCGTTGCACACCAAAAAAAGACTTGAGAAAAGTATCGAGGCGGGTACCCGGTACATAGTTTCTCAGTTGGGCAAGATTGTGCAGGCTGTTGAACGCGTAATGCCGGGCCAGATCAATCGCCTCGATCAACATGCGGGCTTTTTCCGGATGGCGGGCGCGGATTTCCTCCATGCCTTGCGCTTCGATATTCAGCATGTACCGCGCCTGGCGATCGGTGGCGTAATGGTTGAACATCGTCGACATGGCCTTGCCGAAATGCACGGTATGGCGATCCGGGTCCAGCACCAGTTGCCGGGAAGCGGTGTGTTGCAGCACCGGGCCTGGCTGCTCGTCGCATTTGATCTGCCAGACGGCTCCCGGCCGCTCCACGGGATAGACTTTGCCGGCGATAGGGGCGTAAGTCGCTTTGGTTTTCAGATTCTGATAAGTGCCCTCGGCAGCATTGCGGGTCAGATCCTTCAGGGCGACTGTTGGAGTCTCGAATGATTGCAGCGAGGTGCGCAGCGGATCGGTCGGCTTTGTCTGCGCAAGGACGGGAGCGCTCAATGTGGTTGGCTGCGGTGGTTGCGGCGCTGCCACGGCTTGAGATTCCAGACGCGATTCCAGTGCCAACCGCCCGAGACTGATCATCTCCGCTGCGCCGGCGATAAAGGTTTCCAGCGCACGTTTCCAGTGGTGATCCTGCAACGCTTCGGCCGAACCCATGAAGTCCTTGAAGCTTTGCCAAAGAAACTGCACATAGGCGAGTTTGCCCGGCAGCAGGCCCCGGATCTGCTGGATGCCGGAACTGAACAGGTGCTTCGCGGCGTCCCAATCCGCCTGCGCCGATGGCAGCGAATGGCTGCTCAGCAAGTGTGGCAACAAGGCCAGATTGTCGTCGAACAACTGCAGCAGCAAGTTGCCGTCGATCGGGGTGGTGGCCAGGGTCATCTCGCTCGTCTGGCCGCTGCTCGCCTTGAACAACGCGCTGAAGATCGAACGTTGACTTTCCGGCAAGCGGCGCAGCAGCAAGTCCTGCAGTGAGCCCGGCGTATTCAGCGCGGCGATCACTGCCGCCTCGTCCTCGAACTCACTGAATGCGTGCTCTCCATGGTAGGGCGCATAAAGCACCTGAGGGCCGGTTTTTTCCGCAGGGCCGATCAAGTACAGCCCCAGCGCTTTGATCGCTGAGGCTCCGGCGGTCTTGATCAGCGCCAACGGCCGGACAATTGCATCTGCCCCTTGCACGGTCGCGCGAGCGACGGCATCGGGCATGTCGAGCACCTGTGAAATCAAGCCGAAGGCCTTCGGCGACAAGCGTTGTTGCAGTTGTAGCTGATGGGCATGCTGCAGCAGTTGCCAGGGTAGTTGCTGGACGAAACGCAGCTTGCGTTGCTCGGCATCCACGTCATTCGCGGACAACGCCGTAGTGATTTTATCGGCAAATGTTGTCGCAACGTTCAAGGACAAAAAAAGGCTTCTGACCGCTTGCTGGTCGAGTCCGGTCGGCAGCGCCCGGTCGTTGCTCGAGCTCAGGGCGAATGCAGTGTCCTGGGCAATATGCGCATGGTTCAAGGCGAAATCGGTCAGGCTCATCGCAGACCCAATCAGGCTCAGCGCCGGGGTGACGGTAATTTGTTCGGGGTCGAGATCCTGCCTGTGCAAGCGGGTGCTCAGCAGCGTCTTGAGGGTCTGCCGGATGTAATCACGCAAGGTTGGCAGCGCGTGGAGATAATCCTCGTCGTCGATGACGCTGTGCCGCCACTGTTCCAGCAGTTCCAGGTGCAACTGCTGATCGTCAAGCCTGGCCATTCCCAGCCAGGCAGGCAGTGAATGCTGTTTAGCGAGGGCCTGCGCCAGAGCGGTGGCGCGTTGCAGGTTGGTTTCCACGACTTGCCCACTCAACATCTTGAGGATCTGATGTTCCCGTGGCTTTGGCCATTGGCGGCCCCGCACCTGTTCACAGCGCTGGAGGAAGTGTTCGATTGCTGATTCGGTGCGATCCTGCAGGACATTGCCGCTGATCAGTTGTAACCGTCCCAGCGCGTAGTTTTGATGGAACCTCTGGTGCAGGGGTGAAAGGTTTTCCAGCAGCACCAGGCGTTTTTGCGGGTCCAGCAGCCGCTGGCTCAAAACCTGTCTGGCTTGCTCGATCGAGCGGAAGACTTCCAGGCCCAGAGCCGGGGTCCACAAAATCGCACGTCCGGAGTGCTGCGTATCGAGGCCACCGCGTTCCGTGAGCAGGACGCAGTTGGCCAGCGGCAGCATTTCGCTCTCACCGGCGACCTGTAACGTCAATGACCAGGCGTCCGGCCGAAACCCGTTGAGTGCCTTGCGGCGGCTGCGATCCGGGTTATCCGGATTGAACACGGTGTCGACCAGGGCTTGCTCATGCCGGCTCAACGTTGCGTTCAGGACTCTCAACCGTGCTTCGCCATTGATGCCGACAGACAGGGCGTGCGCCAGCTTCGCTGCGATACCTTGCAGGTAGGTACGCTGCAGCGCTGTGACGGTCAACGGCTGGGCGGAGAAGTCTGCGACGATGGTTGGCATGATGCTGCCGAATTTGCGCACTTCGGCTGCGGCGGTGTCCGCCAGCACCCTTGAAGGTAGTTGGTTGCCGGTGAGCATCGGCCGGGTGCTCCAGCGCCCGCGGGTATCCAGGGTTACAAGGCGCTCGTGGAGCATCGAACGGATGTCCAGGGCCTTGTCGAACAGTGCGCGGATATCCACCACGCCGTCGCTGTGCCGGTACAACTGCAAGGCATAGTCGATGTTCTGTCGTTGCTTGGTGATGATCAACTCAAGCAGGACGCTGAACACGTCTCCGGCGATCGATTTGCCGGAAACCTGCGGCCGGTCGAAACCGAGGAAGCGCTGGCGCTCGTCGAGACTCAACAGACCATAGAGTTCGTCTTCGTGCCCGGGGCTGGCGAACTTGCCGAGCAGCATGGATTTGAGATCTTCGTAGTCCCTGAGTACCTGCAAGCCGTGCGTCGGGGTATACAGGAAACTGTCGGAATGGCTGATCATCAGCGCGCCGGCCAGCTCCACGAAGTTTGCCTGGTGCTCCCATAACCGCACGGTTTCCACGGCCGCGCGGCGTGCCGGACTTTCACTGAACCCCAGCGAGGTCAGCAGGCTGTCGAATTGGCGCTGATCGATGATGCCGGCCTCGCGCTTGAGCAAAAAGTCCGCCAGCGCCTGTTGCCGAATGATCTGCGCAAATACGTCGCGCCGCGAGGCCCCGTCAGCGCTGGGGCCATTCCAGTAGCGCTCCATTTGCTGGTACAGCAACACCAGCAGTTTGCCTGAAGCCGTGGTGATGGCTGTCTCCCAGTGTTGCTGGTCACTGGCCTGGAAAGTCCGGTCGGGGTGCGAAACCTCATGAGTCTGGCCAACCGCCCATCCGGAGTGGCGATAGTGCAACAGCAACGCATCGCCAAGTGACAGCGCTTCAACCCCGCGCCGTGAAGCAAGGTCGGTCGATGCCGGGCCAGTGGCAGTCGTGGTCGCGTACAGGTTCACGCGCGTGCGTGTCTGGTCGACGCCGCGCATCGTTGGCGTCAGTAGTGCGTCGACGATGGTCTGGAGCAGGCTGCCAAGTTCGGGAAGTTGCATCAATTCATCAAGCATCGCCTGCGCGTTGAGCTGCTGGCAGTCCTCGATGGCGACGCGTTGATCCTCGAAGATATCGCCCTCGACAAGCTGGTAGGTCACGCTGATACCGTGCTGTTCTGCCAGTCGTTTGCGTTGGGAAAGGGCGAGGAACGCCAGCAGCCGGTCGTCCTCGCTGGCGCTGTTCAGATGCTGTTCCAGGTGCGCGGTCAGGGCGGTGAGGCTGGCATGTTTTTTCAGCCCGGCGAAAGGTGTGTACAACAGGATGCCGTGATCATCCGGGGTGGCACTGAGTATGAAGCTGCCGGCCAGAGGCACCGCTGGCGCACCAGCGGTATTGAGCAGGATGCGCTGGGCAAGCATGGGCGGGGTCTGCTGACTGCGTAGTGCGTGGGTCGCCAGTTGCACGTGACTCAGCCATTGGAAGTCAGCAGTCGACAAGTGATGGAGATTGCCGAGTTCGCGCCACGATCCGGGGGAGTTGAGGATGGGCTGGAACAGCAGGGGAGGAATGGGAGCAGGCATCATCGGGTCTCGTTCAGGGCACCGTCCGGTGCACCGGTAAATTGAGACACGAGACTAAAGACCGGATCGATAGCAGAGGTGGTACATAGTTACCGCACCAGCGGCAACGCAATGTGCTTGCTGCGACAGGCAGACACCGCAACGGTTGACAGCACCCATGTCTGACGTGGTTAATCGCTGGGCAAGGTATTCGTACGCTGTTGTTCCCTCCAATAATTAGTCTGGAGCTTCAGATGTCTGCGCCACACGATTGCGTGTCTTCCCCCGTTGCGTCCACACTCTCGCTCGAAGCGCTGACGCAACTGCTTGAAAAGGTTTTCCTGCGTCACGGTACGTCGGCGTCCGTCGCCCGAACCCTGGCTGCCAACTGCGCCGGCGCTGAACGTGACGGTGCGCACAGTCATGGTGTGTTCCGTATCCCCGGTTATGTCTCGACACTCAATAGCGGTTGGGTCAATGGACAGGCTGTGCCGCAAGTCGAGGACGTAGCCTCCGGTTTCGTACGAGTCGATGCCGGCAACGGTTTCGCCCAGCCCGCGCTGGCCGCTGCTCGGCCGCTGCTGGTGGAAAAGGCGCGCAACGCCGGGATCGCCGTATTGGCGATTCGCAACTCCCATCACTTTGCGGCGCTATGGCCGGACGTCGAGCCGTTCGCCGAGGAAGGGCTGGTGGCGCTCAGCGTGGTCAACAGCATGACCTGCGTGGTGCCGCATGGTGCCGACAGGCCGCTGTTCGGTACTAATCCGATTGCCTTTGCCGCGCCCCGGACGGGTGGCGCGCCGATTGTCTTTGATCTGGCGACCAGCGCCATCGCTCACGGTGATGTGCAGATTGCGGCGCGCAAGGGTGAACGTCTGCCTGCCGGAATGGGCGTGGACGGTCTTGGGCAGGCGACTCAGGATCCGAAAGCCATTCTTGAGGGCGGCGCACTGTTGCCATTCGGCGGCCACAAAGGTTCGGCGTTGTCGATGATGGTCGAGCTGCTGGCGGCGGCGTTGACGGGGGGCAATTTTTCCTTCGAGTTCGACTGGTCGAACCATCCCGGGGCCAAGACCCCGTGGACCGGACAACTGCTGATTGTCATCGACCCGAGCAAGTCCGCCGGGCAGAGCTTTGCCGAACGCAGCGAAGAGCTGGTGCGGCAGATGCATGGGGTGGGGCTGAAGCGCTTGCCGGGTGATCGTCGGCATTTGCAGCGGGCCAGATCGCTGGCCGAGGGGGTCGTGCTGGATGAGCAGACGCTGGCGCAGTTGCGCGAATTGGCCGGGGAATAATTGGCAGATAGCCAATGTGGCGAGGGAGCTTGCTCCCGCCGGGTTGCAAAGCGGTTCCCCCCTTTGTCTACTTGAGAAACAGGGGGGACTGCTGCGCAGTCCAGCGGGAGCAAGCTCCCTCGCCACAGGTTTTTTTGTCAGACGTTGATCAACGACGACCGAGCAGCAGGCCCACTACAAGACCGAAACCGGCGGAAATCGCCACGGTCTGCCACGGGTGGCCGCCAATGTAGCTCTCGGTGGCCTCGACCGCAGGTTTGGTGCGCTCACGCACGCTCGACACCGAATCCAGCGCCTGTTGCAGCTTCAGGGCGATTTGTCCGCGCAGGGTCTCGGCTTCTTCGCCCACCAGTGAGGCGCTGCTCTTGAGCAGTTTGTCGGACTCTTCGATCAAAGCCTGAAGTTCGCTGAAGGCTTGATCCTTGATTTGGTCTTCGACGGCTTGCACGCGGGATTTGCGGGCCATTGGGTGACTCCTTGCAGATGGATGAACAGTGATCAATGGAGTGTGGCGCTGACTGAAAAGTTGCACTGATTTTAGGTGCGAAAGAAAAACCTGCGCGGGAGATTTCCGCCGAGCGTGTAAGATGTCGCCATTTTACGCAGCAGGTATTTCCCCATGAGTTTCAATCTGGCCGACAAATCCCTCGCCGAGCGCGCTGCGCTGGAAGACGAGAAATCCCGTCTGTTCGAACTCTGGCAGAACAATCTGGGCAAAGCCAAAGGCGAAGCCGCGCGGTTGTTCGGCGAACGCTCCAAGCGCAAGGGCAAATGGGCCGAGTGGGTGCGCGCCGAGCTTGATGGCATGTCCCCGCCGGAATTCGCCAACATGGTGCGCAGTGAAGTCAATCGACTGATGGCCGCCAACAAGTAACACGCGCCTCAGTCCGCGTTGAAACACCCGACAATTGCCTCACGCACCTTGATCTCCACCGGATCGATCTGCGTGCTGGTGCGCCAGCCCAGTTCGATCGGGTAACGCGGCAACGCCAGCGGGCAGGGCAGCAGCACCAGTCCGCTGAGCTCGGCAATGGCCTGAGCGGCATGGGTCGGGATGGTTGCTACCGCGCCGCTGCCCTTGAGCAGATGCGGCAGGGCGGCAAAGTGCGTGGTCGAGGCGCAGACCCGCCGGCTCAGGCCCAGCGCCGCGAGGCCTTCATCGGTGATGCCGATAAAACCGCCCGAGGACACCAGAATGTGCTCGCGGGCGACGAACTCCGGCAAATCGATGCGCTGTTGGCCGGGCGCCAGACTGCCCGGATCGACCAGACACGCATAATCCCCTTCACCCAACACCTGACGGCTGAGCAGACGCTCGGCGAATCCACCGGCGGTGATCGCCAGGTCGATGCTGCGCTCCATCAGGGCGCGGGCGACAATCTGGCTGTGGGTCTGGCGGAAGATCAGCCGCAGTTTGGGCGCGCTGCGAGCGATGGCATCGATCAGGCGTCGGCCATAGGCAATTTCAAAATCATCCGACAGGCCTATGGTGACTGAGCGGCCGTCATAGTGATGTGCCTCGGGGTCGACCATCGCCAGGCTCTGCCGACATTTATTCAGCGCTTCACTGACCACCGGTTTCAGTTGATTGGCCTTAAGTGTTGGCGCCAATCCGCGACCGGTGCGTACGAACAATTGATCGCCATACATCTCACGCAATCGACGCAATGCTGCGCTGACCGCCGATTGCGTCACGCCCAGACGCAGCGCCGCACGGCTGGCGCTGGACTCCTCATGCAGGGCTTCGAAGACTTTCAGCAGGTTGAGGTCGACGGTTGCGATATTCATTTGGCTCATATCATTCAGCAGTGAGTCGGTCTTTATTCATGATCCCGCGCCGCCGCAGAATCGGCAACAATTGAACCCGATGGAGTGACCGCAATGCCCAAATCAATCGTCGCCGCCCTGCAGATCGGCGCCTTGCCCGGTGGCAAGGGTGAAACCCTGGAACAGATCCTCAGTTGGGAAGACATGATCAGCGAGTCCGGCGCGGCTTTGGTGGTGATGCCTGAAGCGTTGCTTGGCGGTTATCCGAAAGGCGAGGGCTTCGGCACGCAGTTGGGCTATCGCTTGCCCGAGGGGCGTGAGGCCTACGCCCGCTACTTCGCCAACGCCATTGACGTGCCGGGAGCAGAAACCGAAGCACTGGCCGGTTTGTCGGCGCGCACCGGGGCCAATCTGGTGATCGGTGTGATCGAGCGCGCCGGCAGCACGTTGTATTGCACGGCGCTGTATTTCGATCCGCAGGCAGGGCTGGTGGCCAAGCATCGCAAACTGATGCCGACCGGCACCGAACGGCTGATCTGGGGCAAGGGCGATGGCTCGACGCTGCCGGTGCTCGACACACAGGTCGGCAAACTCGGTGCGGTGGTGTGCTGGGAAAACATGATGCCGCTGCTGCGCACGGCGATGTACGCCAAAGGCATTGAAGTCTGGTGCGCGCCGACCGTGGACGAGCGCGAGATGTGGCAGGTCAGCATGCGCCACATTGCCCATGAGGGCCGCTGCTTTGTGGTCAGTGCCTGTCAGGTGCAGGCCTCGCCGAACGAGTTGGGTGTGGAAATTGCCAACTGGCCGGCGGATCGTCCGCTGATTGCCGGCGGCAGTGTGATTGTCGGGCCGATGGGCGATGTGCTGGCGGGGCCTTTGCGTGGCGAGGCCGGGTTGCTGACGGCTGAGATCGATACTGATGAGCTGGTGCGGGCGCGGTACGACTATGACGTGGTTGGCCACTATGCGCGGCCGGATGTGTTTGAGCTGAGTGTCGATGAGCGGGCCAAACCCGGCGTGCGTTTCACCGCATAACTCGCGCACCGACCTGTAGGAGTGAGCCTGCTCGCGATAGCGCCAGATCAGCCAATACCTTTATTGACTGACACGATGCTATCGCGAGCAGGCTCACTCCTACAGTTAAGTGGGTTACCAGGTCGCGGAAGTGGCCTTTGGCAAACTCAGCTTGCCGCTGTCGACAAAACGCATGGTGCCGAACACCCCGCCCGCGAGTTTGCCGCGCAGCACGTAAGGCAGGTTGTCGAGGGTTTGTGTCTGGCTCAGGCCAAGGGTCTGGCGTAACACCGAGAACGCGGACACGCTGACCGGCACGCTGACCACGGTTTCCGAAAAGCGCGGGATCGAGCCGACCTGATCGCTGACGCCCGAGGCCAGTGGACGGCCATTGACCTCCAGATCCAGAGCGATGCCGTTGTAATCGATGGCCGTTTCATTGGGGTTCTGCACCCGCAACTTGATCGCGAAACGCACTTCCAGATCCTGGCTCGGCAACGGTTCGAGGCCGACCACGTTGATGTTCACCGGATCTCGGTTAGGAAACAGCGCGCAGGCGCTCAGGGACAACAGCAGCAGGGACAGGATGACGGCGTGGGCGCGGCGCATAAACAGTCTCTCAACGAAAAAGGGCTGAACCGTTGCCGGCTCAGCCCTTTTTTCATGGCGCAGCGTCAGCGGTTCAACTGTGCGACCGCCGCTGCCGTTGCAGGTTCAGCTTTGGCCGGCAGATCGGGGTTTTCCATGACCTGCAGAATCGACGCTTCCGGATCGAAATCGTCTTCTTCCAGCTCAATGAATTCTTCCGGCAGGAAGATATTCAGCACGATAGCGCACAACGCACCGACGGTGATCGGCGATTCGAAGATGTTACGCAGCGCTTGCGGCAACTCGCGCAGCACTTCCGGCACGGCGGCGATGCCCAGGCCCATGCCCACGGAGATCGCCACGATCAACATGTTGCGCCGATGCAGGCCAGCCTCGGCGAGGATCTTGATCCCGGCCACGGCCACGGTGCCGAACATCACCAGTTCAGCGCCACCGAGCACCGGTTTGGGCATCAGTTGCAGCACCGCGCCGATCATCGGGAACAGCCCCAGCAGCACCAGCAGGCCGGCGATGAAGAACGCCACGTAGCGGCTGGCCACGCCAGTCAACTGGATCACACCGTTGTTCTGCGCGAACGTGACCATCGGCATGCTGTTGAACACCGCTGCCATCGCCGAGTTGAGGCCATCGGCGAGCAGACCGGATTTGATTCGGCGGATGTACAGCGGGCCCTTGACCGGTTGCCGCGAGATCATCGAGTTGGCGGTCAGGTCACCGGCCGCTTCCAGCGGCGAAACCAGGAAGATCACCGCCACCGGAACGAACGCCACCCAGTCGAAATTGAAGCCGTACTTGAACGGCACCGGCACGCTGACCAGCGGCACTTCGGGCATCGAGGCGAAATCCACCGTGCCCATCAGCCAGGCGACCACATAGCCGAGGGTCAGGCCGATGACGATAGCGCCCAGGCGCAGGAACGGCACGTCGACGCGGTTCAGCACAACGATAGTGCCGATCACCAGCGCGGCCAGAAACACATGGCTGGCGGCGCCCAGATCGGGTGCGCCGAAACCGCCGGCAATGTCGGTCATCGCCACTTTGATCAGCGACAGGCCCATCAGGGTGATGATGGTGCCGGTGACCACCGGGGTGATCAGCATCCGCAGTTTGCCGATGAACTGACTGAGCACCACTTCGATGAACGCGGCGAAAAAGCACACGCCGAAAATTGTCGAGAGAATTTCATCGGTACCGCCACCCCGGGCCTTGACCATGAACCCGGCGCTGAGAATCACGCTGATAAAGGAAAAACTGGTGCCTTGCAGGCAAAGCAGACCGGAACCGACCGGGCCGAAACGCTTGGCTTGAACGAACGTACCCAAGCCCGAGACGAACAGCGCCATGCTGATCAGGTACGGAATTTCGCTTTGCAGGCCGAGGGCGCCGCCCATGATCAGGGTCGGGGTGATGATGCCGACGAAGC
The DNA here is from genome assembly GCF_053851495.1 of Pseudomonas sp. JQ36. Lineage (NCBI taxonomy): Bacteria > Pseudomonadati > Pseudomonadota > Gammaproteobacteria > Pseudomonadales > Pseudomonadaceae > Pseudomonas > Pseudomonas sp. JQ36. The sequence continues at coordinate 1,640,906 of NZ_CM132642.1, forward strand.
TCGCCAGCACGTGTTGCAGCGCGGCGAAGACGGTGGCGGTGAGGTGTGGACGGTCGTTGAGGCCGTAGAGCAGATCGTTGTTGCGCGGGACTTTTTCAGAGGCGGTCATGGTGTTTTGCGCGCCGCGAGGCGGGGCCGGGTCAGAAAATGGAGGCGCAGGATGCCGGAAGAGGACGGCGAGGGCAACGAGCAAAAATTGCCTGAAAGGTCAGGTTTTATTGGTGTTGGCGGTAATCCGCGCACCCTGCCACACATTGTTGTGGCGAGGGAGCTTGCTCCCGTTCGGCTGCGTAGCAGTCGTAAAACACTATTGACTGGATAATGCAGAGGGCTGCTTCGCACCCCAGCGGGAGCAAGCTCCCTCGCCACAAAAGCTTAGAAGTCATGTAAACGCGCTGAGCAAATCCTCTTCAAACGCCTTCTGCGCATCCCCCGGCACCTGCGCGCGATGCCGGGCCAGATGAAACGCCACTTCGAAACTCAACTCCCCAGGCCGCAACGCGCGTAGCAAGCCCTTGTCCTCCCAGACCCGCGCGTAGTGATCGGGCAGATAATCCACATGCTTGCCGGAAAGAATGAAAGCGAGGGTGCCTTCGACCTGCTCCGAACGCGCGGAAAAGCGCTTGTCCGGAAACGGCTCGCCCGTGCGCATGAACCGATACGGATGATCCACCCGGTCGCAGGCCTGCAACGCCGCGTCATCCGGCGCATCGACGCTGAACAGCGGATGCCCCTGCGCGCAATACAAATGCTGGGTTTCCCGGAACAGCTCGCGGTAATCGAAAGCGCTCTGCACCTGGGAGAAATAACCAATGGCCAGGTCCAGCCGCTGTTGCAGCAACAGGCGCTCCATTTCACCGGGCATCGCGCTGATCAACTCGATGCGCACCGACTCATCGCGCTCGCGGAAGCGCCTGATCGCATCCGCCACACGCAGTAGCACCGACTGATCAACCGCCTCGGACAAGCCCAGCCGCACTTCACCGATCAACCGTCCGGCAACGCCGTTGGATTGATGCCGGAACGTCTCGATGGACTGGAACAGTGCGCGAATCGCGATCAGCAGTTGCTCACCCTTGGGCGTCACACTGAAACCGCCCTTGCCCCGACTGCACAGGCGATAGCCGAGACGGGTTTCCAGTTTGGCCATTTGCTGGCTGATACTCGACTGGCTCAGGCCCAGTTCACCTTGCGCCGCGCTGAAGCCGCCACATTCCACGACCCGCACAAACAGGCGCAGCAACTGCAAATCGAGGTCGTGAAGCTGACCGAGCATTACATTACTCCGGGATAAAGTCAGGTTAACAAGCTTGATATTTCTGCAATGTATCCGACGGCGCATCCTGCCACCACTTCCTCCGGTCAGGTGTTCGTCATGGCTCCCGTGTCCAAACTGTGTTTTCCCGCGCTGTTGCTGTCCGTGGCCCTCAATGCCCAGGCCGAGGACAAATCCCTCAATCTCTACAGTTGGGCCGATTACGTGCCGGCGCAAACCCTGCAGCGTTTCGAGCAGGAGACCGGTATTCATGTGCGCTACGACACCTTCGATACCTCCGAGGTGCTGGAAACCAAACTGCTGACCGGCGGCAGCGGTTATGACGTGGTGGTGCCGTCGTCCAGCGTACTGGCCCGGGGTTTGGCAGCGGGCGCGTTGAAGGAAATCCCGCATCAAGGCCTCAAGGGCTACGCCAACCTTGATCCCGATCTGCTGGAAAAACTCGCCGCCGTCGATCCCGGCAATCGCTACGCCGTGCCTTATACCTGGGGCACGCTCGGGTTGGGGCTGAACGTCGAGGCGGTGAAAAAGCGCTTGCCGGACGTGCCGCTGAACAGCCTCGATCTGCTGTTCAAGCCCGAGTACGCGAGCAAACTCAAGGACTGCGGGATTGCCGTGCTCGATTCGCCGCAGGAAGTCATTGGTCTGGCGCTGCACTACCTCGGTAAAGATCCCTACAGCACCGACAAGAGTGATCTGGCCGCCGCCGAAACCTTGTTGCAGAAACTCCAGCCGTCGGTGTTGTACGTCGCCACCGGCCGGCAGATCAACGATCTGGCCAATGGCAGCGTGTGCCTGGCGCTGACCTACAACGGCGACGTGAGCATGGCTGCCGATCAGGCGCACAAGGCCAACAAAGCCTACGAAGTCGCCTACCGGATTCCGCGCGAGGGCACGCTGATCTGGCAGGACAATCTGGCCATTCCCAAGGACGCGCCGAACCCGCAAGCGGCGCGCACGTTCATCGAATTCATGCTGCGTCCCGAGTCCGTCGCCGATCTGACCAACACGCTGTTTTTCGCCACCGCCAATCAGGCCGCGACGCCGCTGGTGGACGAAGCCGTGCGCAATGATCCGGACATTTACCCGCCCGCCGAAATGCGCGAGCGCTTGTACGCCGACCGCAGCATGAGCCTCAAGGACATGCGTCAGCGCACGCGTCTGTGGACCACTTTCCGTAGCCATCAATAACAAAGGGAGCACACCGATGGACGTGCCGATGCTCAACGACCAAGCCCTGACCCGCGACAGCCTGTACGGCACCAGTGCCGAAAGCACCTACGCCGGGATCACCAGTTTCATGCGTCGCCGCTACAGCCGTGATCTGCGCGGCGTCGACGTGGCGGTCAGCGGGGTTCCGTTCGACACCGCCACCAGCAACCGCCCGGGCGCACGCTTCGGGCCACGGGGGATCCGCGCCGCGTCCACCGGGATCGCCTGGGAGCGCCACTGGCCGTGGGCGTTCGACCCGTTCGATCATCTGGCGGTGATCGACTACGGCGATTGCGACTTCGATTACGGCTCGCCGCACACCATCCCGGAAAGCATCGAGGCCCACGCCGAGCGCATTCTTGATGCCGGCAGCGCGATGCTGACGTTTGGCGGCGACCACTTCATCACCTATCCGCTGCTCAAGGCCCATGCGCGCAAACACGGCGCGCTGTCGCTGATCCACTTCGATGCGCACAGCGACACCTGGCCGGACGAGGGCGGCAAACGTGTCGATCACGGCACCATGTTCTGGCACGCGGCCAGGGAAGGGCTGGTAGATCCGGCGCGCTCGGTGCAGATCGGTTTGCGCACCACCAATGACGATCATCAGGGCTTTGCCGTGCTCGACGCCCGCCAGGTGCATCGGCGTGGCTGCGAGGCGATTGTCGAGGCGATTCGCGCGCGGGTCGGTGATCACCCGGTGTACCTGACGTTTGATATCGATTGCCTGGATCCGGCCTTTGCCCCGGGCACTGGCACTCCGGTGTGTGGCGGGTTGAGCACGCTGCAGGCGCTGGAAATCCTCGGCGGTTTGCGCGGAATCAATCTGGTGGGCATGGATGTGGTGGAAGTGGCGCCGGCTTATGACCATGCGGACGTGACGTCACTGGCAGCGGCAACCCTGGCGATGGAAATGCTCTGCCTCTATGCCGCCCGACACAAAGTTGACCTTTAAAACACCACAAAGCCAATGTGGGAGTGGACTTGCTCACGAAAGCGGTGTGTCATTCAACGATGATGTTGGCTGACTTGACGCCTTCGCGAGCAAGCCCGCTCCCACAGGAGGTTGTATTCCAGGCAGTTGCTGCACGCTGTTTTGAGGTCGCGAGATATACAGTCGATCTTTGCCCCCCACAAAACCCATGTGGGAGTGGGCTTGCTCACGAAAGCGGTGTGTCATTCGACGGTGATGTTGGCTGACTTGACGCCTTCGCGAGCAAGCCCGCTCCCACAGGAGGTTGTATTCCAGGCAGTTGCTGCACGCTGTTTTGAGGTCGCGAGATATACAGTCGATTTTTGCCCCCACAAAACCCATGTGGGAGTGGGCTTGCTCACGAAAGCGGTGTGTCATTCAACGATGATTTTGGCTGACTTGACGCCTTCGCGAGCAAGCCCGCTCCCACAGGAGGTTGTATTCCAGGCAGTTGCTGCACGCTGTTTTGAGGTCGCGAGATATACAGTCGATCTTTGCCCCCCACAAAACCCATGTGGGAGTGGGCTTGCTCACGAAAGCGGTGTGTCATTCAACGATGATGTTGGCTGACTTGACGCCTTCGCGAGCAAGCCCGCTCCCACAGGAGGTTGTATTCCAGGCAGTTGCTGCACGCTGTTTTGAGGTCGCGAGATATACAATCGATCTTTGCCCCCCCACAGAACCCATGTGGGAGTGGGCTTGCTCACGAAAGCGGTGTGTCATTCGACGGTGATGTTGGCTGACTTGACGCCTTCGCGAGCAAGCCCGCTCCCACGGAGGTTGTATTCCAGGCAGTTGCTGCACGCTGTTTTGAGGTCGCGAGATATACAGTCGATCTTTGCCCCTCACAAAGCCCATGTGGGAGTGGGCTTGCTCACGAAAGCGGTTTGTCATTCAACGATGATGTTGGCTGACTTGACGCCTTCGCGAGCAAGCCCGCTCCCACAGGAGGTTGTATTCCAGGCAGTTGCTGCACGCTGTTTTGAGGTCGCGAGATATACAGTCGATCTTTGCCCCCCACAAAACCCATGTGGGAGTGGGCTTGCTCACGAAAGCGGTGTGTCATTCAACGATGATGTTGGCTGACTTGACGCCTTCGCGAGCAAGCCCGCTCCCACGGGGATCTGTGTTTCAGGCAGTTCCTGGCAGGGCAGTATTTCCCTGCTTCGTGGCATACTGCCGCGCATGACTTTCGACTCCCCTTTAAGCGCCTGGCAGCACGCGATCGAGCACAAGGGTTTCATCCAGGATGAAGCCCAGGAGCATGCGGTCTGGGCCTTGCAAAAATGCCATGAAGCCTTGCACGCCGGCGCCCGTTCGGTCACCGGCGTGTACTTGTGGGGCCCGGTCGGGCGCGGCAAGACCTGGTTGATGGATCAGTTCTATCAGAGCCTGCGGGTACCGGCCCGACGGCAGCACTTTCATCATTTCATGGGCTGGGTGCACCAGCGCTCGTTCCAGTTGACCGGGATCGCCGATCCGCTGCGGGCGCTGGCCAAGGAGCTTGCGGCGGAAGTGCGGGTGCTGTGTTTCGATGAGTTGTTCGTCAATGACATCGGCGACGCGATCATCCTCGGTCGGCTGTTTCAGGTGATGTTCGACGAAGGCGTGGTGGTGGTCTGCACCTCCAACCTGCCGCCGGATGAACTGTATGCCGATGGCTTCAACCGCGACCGGTTTGTCCCGGCGATTGCCGCGATCAAGGCGCATATGCAAGTGGTGGCGGTGAACGGCGCCGAGGATCATCGCCTGCATCCGGGCGCGGGTCTGCAGCGGTATTTTGTCGCGACGCCGGGGCAGGACAGTGCGCTGCAGCAAGTGTTCCAGTCGCTCAACGCCGGGCAGCCCGCCAGCGCGGAGCCGGTACCCGTCGGCCATCGCATATTGAACGTGGTGCAAGCAAGCGAATCGGTGCTCTGGTGCCGCTACGCCGATCTCTGCGAGCAACCGTTTGCCGCGATGGATTTCATCGCACTGTGCGACAGCTATCGGTCTATTCTGTTGAGCGACGTGCCGAACCTCAGCGCGCAGAAACGCGAAGGGCGCATCGCTCGCGGCACGGAGGACGGCTCGGCGCAGGTGGTGGCCGGTGACCGTGAGTTGCCGCAACTGTCGGTGCACGACGACGGCGTGCGTCGTTTTATTGCCTTGGTCGACGAGTGCTACGACCGTAAAGTCCCGCTGTACATTGAGGCGCAGGTGCCGATGGACGCGCTGTACACCGAGGGTTATCTGGAGTTCCCGTTCCGGCGTACCCTCAGCCGGTTGCAGGAGATGCAGTTGCAGCGTTTTGCCGAATCCTGAGCGAAGAGGGCGCGAGTATGAGCCAACCGCTGTCGCATCATTTACTGACCATGGCCTACCAGAACGCGTGGGCCAATCATCGCCTCGGCAAAGCCTGGAATCAGCTCGACGCCACTGAGCTGGCGGCGCCACGAGTGAGCTTTTTTCCGAGTATCCGCCTCACCCTCAATCACATCCTGACGTGCGACTGGTTTTACGTTGACGCACTGGAACGCGAGTTGCGCGGTGACGAGCCGCATCCCGACTGCTATGTGTTTTTCAACCATGACGAACCGTTCAGCGAGGCCGCAGCGCTGCGTGAAGAGCAGGCGCAGGTTGACCGCCGGTTGATCGCTTATTGCGAACAACTGCGCGATGCCGATCTGGGGCGGATCGTCACCATCGCCCGGGAAACGCCGCAGCATGACAGTCGCCTGCGTATGCTGTCGCACCTGTTCGAGCATCAGATCCATCACCGGGGGCAGGTGCATGCGATGCTCAGCGCGACCTCGGTAAAACCGCCGCAACTGGATGAGTTTTTCTGCGTCGGTGAGAGCGGGTTGCGTGCTCAGGATTTTGCCGAGCTGGGGTGGACGGAAGAGTTGATCTGGGGACATTGATGTTTGAAAGTCAAAAGATCGCAGCCTGCGGCAGCTCCTACAAGTATTGTGGCGTCGCCTGAAAACAGTGATCCGACGATCTTTTGAATTCTCGGGTTGTGGCCCGCAACATCCTCGCGGTAAGGTCGAGCAGCCTTTCAGGTGCGCACCTTGCACGCCGGGGCCATGATCGGGGATGGAAATGGATTCCGCAGAAATTCTTGTGCTGCAAGCCAGTTACAGCAATCCAGTGCATGCCGAGGCCATCGGCATCGTGCTCAATCACTACGCAGAAGATCCCATGGGCGGCGGCCATTCGCTTGACCCCGAGCTGCTGCGCCGCCTGCCTGAAGAACTGGCCCGCAGGCCTCACGCGTTCAGCGTGCTGGCGTTCGTCGGTGGTGAGCCGGCGGGGCTGGTGAACTGCTTTGAAGGCTTCTCGACGTTTGCCTGCAAGCCGCTGGTCAACGTCCATGACGTGGCGGTGATTTCGAAATTTCGCGGCCTCGGCCTGAGCCAGAAAATGCTGCGCAAGGTCGAGGAGATTTCCCGCCAGCGCGGCTGCTGCAAGATCACCCTGGAAGTGCTCGAAGGCAACGAGGTGGCACAGAACTCCTACCGCAAGTTCGGCTTCGCCCCCGGCATGTTCGACCCGGAACATGGCCGCATGCTGTTCTGGATCAAGGATCTGCAGGCATAAAAAAAGGCGCCCCGGACAGGGCGCCCAACTGTCGTCTCCGAGGCCAGAGCGGAGCCATCGGAGGTCCATCGGTTGCTCGGTGAATCAGTTGCGATAAGTCTCGGTGACTTGCGCGGTCTGATCGTCCGGAACCTTCAGTTCCGTGGCTTTGCTGTCGGTCGGCTGTTCGCTTGGCGCGTGGTGGACCGGGAAGTTGTCGTAGTAATGCCGCATGCGTTCGGCGCCGCCCTCGGCAAAGGCGCTGGCGGAACCGAGGGCGAGGAGCCCGGCGAGAATGACGGTAGTGGTTTTCATGGTGCCTCCTACTGAAAAACGTGGGAGCCGTTCGTCCATGAAGCAGATCTCGGGGCACAGTTTCCCGTCGGGGAATTAACTCGGGGTTAACAGCAGTAGTGAGGGGATTTGGTGACGCATTGCGCGTCACCTTGCGAGTGGGCCGCTTCGCGACCCATCGGGGATGAATCCCCTCACTACAGGGGTTTTGTTGGACCGGTGCGCTCAGAGTTTCCAGTCCAGGCTCAGCGTCACTGTGCGCGGGTCGCCCCAGTACACGCCGTTGTAGAAGCCGACGTTGTCGTAATACTTCTTGTCGAACAGGTTATCGACGTTGATCGACGCCGATAGATGCCTGTCGAATTCATAGCGCGACATCAGCCTGACCACGGTGTAGGCCTCCTGATTGATCCGCGACCGCTCGGTGATGATCCGGCCATTGGCGCCGCGCCCGACCGGGCGGTTGGCCGCGCCATAGACGTCACTCTGCCAGTTCACCGCGCCACCGACGGTCAATGCGTGCCAGTTGCCCGGCAGGCGATAGGCCGTGGACAGCCGCAGCATGTTCAGTGGTTGAGCGGTGTTGCTGCGCTGTTTTTCGCCGTCGACTGAGTGGGTGTAGGTGTAGCCGGCGGTCATGTTCCAGCCGCTGAGAATTTCCCCGGACACTTCGGCCTCGAAGCCATTGACCTTGTTACCCTTGCCGCCGGACTTGAAAAACTCCTCGCCGCTCACCGGGTCTGGCGGTACCGAGTTGTCGCGCTCGGCGACGTTGTCCTGCTTGCTCCAGAACACTGCCGTCGCCAGGTTCAGGCGTTCGTCGAGTAGGCTGCCCTTGAGCCCGACTTCGTAGTTGCTGCCAACCACCGGATCGAGGTAATTGCGGTTGCTGTCGCGGCTACTCTGCGGTTTGAAAATGTCGGTGTAGCTGGCGTAAACCGTGTACTCCGGCGTCAGGTCGTAAAGCAGGCCGGCGTAGGGTGTCCAGATATCATTCTGGCGTTGATGGGTGGCATCGGTGCTGGTCAGTTTTTGCTGCGCGTCATAGTAGTAATCGGTGCTGGATTCATCCCAACTGCCATAGCGGCTGCCGAGTACCGCATGCAGCTCATCGGTCAGGCTCAAACGGGTGGCGAGATAACCGGCTTTCTGCCGGGTGATGCCACGCGAACCCGGCAGGCTGGTAACGGTGTCGGCGAATTTGCCGATATCGCCCATGTATTTCCAGTCGCGGATCTTGCTGTAGTCGGCGGCTTGGGGACTGTTGAAGGCGTAGGGTGAGGTGGAGCGGTTTTCCGCCTCGCCATAGCCGAACATCATCTCGTGTTCGCGGCCGAACAACTGGTACGGCCCTGACAGGTTGAAGTCGTAGACGGCCATTTTCTGCGTGCCGAGCATGTGTCCCATGTAGGCCGTCATGCCGCTGCGGTCGGCTTCGGGATAACCGGCGCCGCCGTAATAGACCTTGCCGTCGGTATCGCTTTCGCGGTGGGTGTAGGCGGCCTTCAGCTTCCAGCCGTAACCCAGTTGCTGGTCAAGGGTGACGAACGCGGTCTTGTCCTTCAGCGGCCAGGAACTCCAGGACGTCGCCATGTTCGTCGACCGCCCGAGGCCGGCCTTGCTGCCGTCGGCGTTCCAGTACGGCACGGTGCCCCAGGAGGTGCCCTGAACCTGCTTGTCCTGATAGTCGTAGCCGACGGCAAGCACGGTGGAGTCGGTCAGGTCAGCTTCGAGAATGCCGTAGCCGACCTCGCGTTGCAGCGCGTATTTGTCGCGGAACGACTGGCTGTCGCGATAGGCCAGCACCGTGCGCCCGCGCAGCCGACCATCGAAGGCCAGCGGCCCGCCGACATCGACATAGCTGTAGTAATTGTCGTAACTGCCACCGCTGACCCCGGCCAAGGCCTGCCATTGGGCAGTCGGGCGTTTGCGCACCATGTTGATCGTCGCTGAAGGATCGCCGGCACCTGTGGTCAGGCCGGTGGCGCCGCGTACGACTTCGATGCGATCGTAGATGATGGTGTCCGAATCCGACTTCATGCGCCCGAAGGTATTGAGCATCCCGTCGATCTGGAAATTGTTGATCGGGTAGCCACGCGCCGAATAGCTGACCCGATCCGAATCGTTGTGCTGCACGACGATTCCGGTGGTCTGGCGCATGGCTTCGGATAATGTACCGAGCTTGAAATCATCCATTTGCTGGCGCGTGACCACCGACACCGATTGCGGGGTTTCCTTGATCGACAGGTTCAGCCGCGTCGCGGTGCTCATCGCGCCAGTGGTATAGGAATCAGTGTTTTCGGTGTTGAGGCCGAGGCCTTCGGCGCTGACACTGGTGGCGTCCAGTTCCAGCGCCTGGGCGGCGGATTGTGGCGCTGTTTCAGGATCGGTTTCAGCCAGCAGATCGGGACTCAACGCCATGCTGAACAAGCCGACAGTCAGGGTCATGGAACGGGTAATGGGCGCGAACATCGCAGCCGACTCCTTGTCTTCGAGGGAAAAAATCCGTTGGTTCAAAGACGAGGTGCAGGCCGGCGATTTAGTCACAAACAAGAAATATTGTTATTTGGAGATGTTTCCCGAGATCGCCGATCCGCGCGAAAAGCTGTGCACAGCGCTTGCCCAATGGACGGCGGCGGGTATGCTGTTGGCCTGCCGAGGAGATAGCAATGGCCTACGATTTTGACCTTTATGTGATTGGTGCCGGTTCCGGCGGTGTACGTGCGGCGCGCTTCGCTGCCGGTTTCGGCGCGAAAGTGGCAGTAGCCGAGAGCCGTTACCTGGGCGGCACCTGCGTCAACGTCGGCTGCGTGCCGAAGAAACTGCTGGTGTACGGCGCGCATTTCGCCGAGGACTTCGAACAGTCGTCCGGTTTCGGCTGGAGTCTGGGCGAAGCGAATTTCGACTGGGCGACCCTGATTGCCAACAAGGATCGCGAGATCAATCGCCTCAACGGCATTTATCGCAACCTGCTGGTCAACAGTGGCGTGACCCTGCACGAGGCCCACGCGAAGATCGTCGGCCCGCACGAGGTCGAGGTCAACGGTGAGCGTTTCACCGCGAAAAACATTCTGATCGCCACCGGTGGCTGGCCGCAGATTCCGGAAATTCTGGGGCACGAACACGCGATCAGCTCCAATCAGGCGTTCTTCCTCAAAGAGCTGCCGAAACGGGTGCTGGTGGTCGGTGGTGGTTACATCGCGGTCGAGTTCGCCGGGATTTTCCATGGCCTGGGCGCGAACACCACGCTGCTGTATCGCGGTGATCTGTTCCTGCGTGGTTTCGATGGCTCGGTGCGCAAGCATCTGCAGGAAGAGCTGAGCAAGCGCGGCATGGATCTGCAGTTCAACGCCGACATCGCGCGCATCGACAAACAGCCAGACGGCAGCCTCAAGGCAACCCTCAAGGATGGCCGCGTGCTGGAAGCCGACTGCGTGTTCTACGCCACAGGCCGGCGTCCGATGCTGGACAACCTGGGGCTGGAAAACACCGATGTGCAGCTCACCGACAAGGGCTTCATCAAGGTCGACGAGCAATACCAGACCAGCGAACCGTCGATTCTGGCGCTGGGTGATGTGATCGGTCGGGTGCAACTGACGCCAGTGGCACTGGCCGAAGGCATGGCGGTGGCGCGGCGCTTGTTCAAGCCTGAGCAATACCGTCCGGTGGATTACAAGATGATCCCGACGGCAGTGTTCAGTCTGCCGAACATCGGCACTGTCGGCTTGACCGAAGAAGAGGCGCGGGAAGCGGGGCATGAGGTGGTGATTTACGAGAGCCGCTTTCGCCCGATGAAGCTGACGCTGACCGAATGCCAGGAGAAAACCCTGATGAAGCTGGTGGTCGACGGCAAGACCGACAAAGTCCTCGGTTGCCACATGGTCGGCCCGGACGCGGGAGAGATCGTTCAGGGGCTGGCGATCGCGCTGAAGGCTGGCGCGACCAAGCGTGACTTCGACGACACGATCGGGGTGCACCCGACGGCCGCCGAAGAGTTCGTCACCATGCGTACGCCGGTCGGCGCTTAAGCGTCCTTCGCTTTGGCTGTGTCTGGCGCTGCCGCAACGGTAGCCGCCAGACGCATGCTTTCCTCGAGGCTGGCCTGAGTTTTGGTCAGTTCCTTTTCCAGTGACTGATTGAGCTGCCGCTGTTCGTCGGCATCCTGTTTCAGCGTCTGACTTTCCAGCAGGGCCACGCGCAGGCGTTCCTGGAGGAGGGTGCGCTCGCTGTCAACGCGAGTGGCTTGTTCCAGCAACTGATCCTGACGCTGGTTGCTGTGCTTGAGCTGATCCTGCATAAGGCTCAGCTCGCGCTGAGTGCCACGGTTTTCCGTGAGCAGGCGTTCGTTGTCGCGATGCAACTGAGTGATCTCGTCCTGACGCACCAGTGCACTTTGTTGCGCCTGGCGCAATTCCATCTGCAACTGCTGCAGCTGTCCTTCGTGACGGGCCTGCTCCTGCTCGCGCTGCTCTTTGGTGGCGTTGCGGTAGTGCTCCAGAGCATCACGGGCGTGCAGGTGTTTCTCTTCCAGCGAGCGGATCTGCTCGTCCTTGTCCTGCAGGCGCAACTCGAAATCGGCCAGCGCCTGATTGAGTCCGGCGTTGCGGGTTTGCTCGGTCTGCAGCATCGAGCGGGTTTCTTTTAGCGCTTCGGATTCCTTGGCCAGCGCCGCGCCTTGAATGTCGTGCTGTTGTTCCAGTTGCTCAAGTGCCTGGCGCACCTGCTTGAGTTCCGCTTCCAGGGTTTCGCGCTGCTCTTCGAACTGCTCGCGCGCTTGTTCGATCGGCTCTTGCGCCTGTTCTTTCAGGCGCTGGGCGAGACGCGAGACCAGTGCGGTCAGTTCGTCATTGATCGGTTCCGCGGACGCTTCGACCGGTTGGCTGCCGTCATCCAGCTCTTTCAGATAGCGATGGATCGTGGTTTTCGAACCGGTGTTGCCCAGTTCGATGCGTACTGCATCGATGCTGGGGTGTTCGCCTCGGGCCAGAATCGCTGCGCGCGCGATCTGCACCACTGCTTTGTTTACGCCACCACGGGCCATGTGAACTCCTACCATTACGTACTGTGGTACATGCCACTAAAGTACGCAGTGTACCACGCTGAAAATAAAGTTAAATGCTTGATTTTTCACAGGCGGGATATACTGGTATTACCCAATGTCAGACCCCTGAATCGGTTTTTTCATCCAGCAATCAGTACGCCTGCGAGAACACTGCCCATGAGCGAGATCGATCGCTATCTGCAAGCCGCCACCCGTGACAACACCCGCCGCAGCTATCGTTCTGCGATCGAGCATTTCGAAGTGAAATGGGGCGGTTTCCTGCCGGCAACCGCTGACAGCGTGGCGCGGTATCTGGTCGAGCATGCCGGCGTGCTGTCGATCAATACCCTGAAGCTGCGCTTGTCGGCGCTGGCGCAGTGGCACAACAGTCAGGGTTTTGCCGATCCGACTAAGGCGCCGGTGGTGCGCAAAGTGTTCAAAGGCATTCGCGCACTGCATCCGGCGCAGGAAAAACAGGCCGAACCGTTGCAGCTGCACGATCTGCAACAAGTGGTCGACTGGCTGGAGCAGGAAGCCAGCAACGCCAGAAAAAATCAGGATCGCCCGCAACTGCTCAAGGCCTATCGCGATCGGGCGCTGATCTTGCTGGGCTTCTGGCGTGGCTTTCGCAGCGATGAGCTTTGTCGTCTGCAGATCGAGCATGTGCAGGCGCACGCCGGCAGCGGCATCACCCTGTATTTGCCACGCAGCAAGGGCGATCGCGACAACCTCGGGCAGACGTATCAGGCGCCGGCGTTGCTCAAGCTGTGCCCGGTGCAGGCTTATATCGACTGGATCACCGAGGCAGCGCTGGTGCGCGGCCCGGTGTTTCGCGGCGTTGACCGCTGGGGCCATCTGAGCGAGGAGGGCTTGCACGCCAACAGCATCATTCCGCTGCTGCGTCAGGCGCTGGAGCGCGCCGGCATCCCGGCCGAGCGCTACACCAGCCATTCCCTGCGTCGCGGCTTCGCTACCTGGGCGCACCAAAGCGGTTGGGATTTGAAATCGCTGATGAGTTACGTCGGCTGGAAGGATATGAAGTCAGCCATGCGCTATGTTGAAGCCAGCCCCTTTCACGGGATGGCTCGGATTACGGATAAGCCGGCTTCGTCGTAGATATGGTTTTCTTCTATTAATACTGTCTGCTAATAGCGAAAACAAATCAGCAGCATCAGGTTTGCCAATGAGCCATCCGTCGAGTGAGTGGGTAGGATTCACCCATCGAATTCACAACCCTGACGGAGAGTCATCAATGCCTATCATCAACAGCCAAGTAAAACCGTTCAAAGCTACCGCGTTCAAAAACGGCGACTTCGTACAAGTCTCGGACGCTGACCTGAAAGGCAAATGGTCCGTAGTGTTCTTCTACCCAGCCGACTTCACTTTCGTGTGCCCAACCGAGCTGGAAGACCTGGCCGACAACTACGCTGCGTTCCAGAAACTGGGCGTGGAAATCTACAGCGTTTCGACCGACACCCACTTTGCCCACGCTGCCTGGCACAACACTTCGCCAGCCATCGGCAAAATCGAATACACCATGATCGGCGACCCGACCCACGTCATCTCCCGCAACTTCGACGTGCTGATCGAAGAAGCTGGCCTGGCTGACCGTGGCACCTTCGTGATCAACCCTGAAGGCCAGATCAAAATCGTTGAACTGAACGATGGCGGCGTTGGCCGTGACGCTTCCGAGCTGCTGCGCAAGATCAAGGCTGCTCAGTACGTTGCTGCTCACCCAGGCGAAGTTTGCCCAGCCAAATGGAAAGAAGGCGAGGCCACTCTGGCTCCGTCCCTGGACCTGGTCGGCAAGATCTGAGTCTGTGAGACACGCAACACAGGGCGGGACTCCGCACCTACTTCAGTAAGCTGCACCGCCCATTGAAAAAGCCCGGGCGAGATTCGCTCGGGCTTTTTTTCGCCTCAAATAAAGACACAGGAGATCGCCCGTATGTTGGACGCCAATCTTAAAGCCCAGTTGAAATCGTACCTGGAACGGGTCACCCAGCCGATCGAGATCGTTGCTTCCCTCGACGACGGTGCGAAATCCCGGGAAATGCTTGACCTGCTCAAAGACGTTGCCGGTCTTTCGAGCCAGATTACTTTGATCGATAGCGGCACCGATGCCCGCAAGCCGTCGTTCTCGATCAATCGCCCAGGTGCCGACATCAGCCTGCGTTTCGCCGGCATCCCGATGGGCCATGAATTCACATCGTTGGTGCTGGCCCTGTTGCAAGTCGGCGGCCACCCATCGAAAGCCAGTGCCGACGTGATCGAACAGATCCGCTCGCTCAAAGGTGAGTTCAGCTTCGAAACCTACTTCTCGCTGTCGTGCCAGAACTGCCCGGATGTGGTTCAGGCGTTGAACCTGATGGCGGTGCTCAATCCGAATATCCGTCACGTCGCCATTGACGGCGCGTTGTTCCAGGACGAAGTCAACGATCGCAAGATCATGGCCGTGCCGAGCATCTACCTCAACGGTGAAAACTTCGGCCAGGGCCGTATGGGCCTGGAAGAAATCCTCGCCAAACTCGACACCGGCGCCATCGAGCGTCAGGCCGAGAAAATCAGCGCGAAAGAAGCTTTTGACGTGCTGGTGGTCGGCGGTGGCCCGGCCGGTGCTTCGGCTGCGATTTATGCGGCACGTAAGGGCATCCGCACCGGTGTTGCGGCTGAGCGCTTCGGCGGTCAGGTGCTGGACACCA
The DNA here is from genome assembly GCF_053851495.1 of Pseudomonas sp. JQ36. NCBI lineage: Bacteria > Pseudomonadati > Pseudomonadota > Gammaproteobacteria > Pseudomonadales > Pseudomonadaceae > Pseudomonas > Pseudomonas sp. JQ36. The sequence continues at coordinate 1,655,965 of NZ_CM132642.1, forward strand.
TGGCCATCGAAAACTTCATTTCCGTGCAGGAAACCGAAGGCCCGAAACTGGCCACGGCGCTGGAAGAACACGTCAAGCAGTACGACGTCGACATCATGAACCTGCAACGCGCCGACAAGCTGATTCCTGGCAAAAACGGCGAGCTGCACGAAGTCCACTTCGCCAGCGGTGCGACCCTGAAAGCCAAGAGCGTGATCCTGGCGACTGGCGCACGCTGGCGTGAAATGAACGTGCCGGGCGAACAGGAATACCGTAACAAGGGCGTGGCGTACTGCCCGCACTGCGACGGTCCGCTGTTCAAAGGCAAGCGTGTGGCGGTGATCGGTGGCGGTAACTCCGGCGTGGAAGCGGCCATCGACCTGGCCGGTATCGTTTCCCACGTGACGCTGCTGGAGTTCGACGTGCAACTGCGTGCCGACGCGGTACTGCAACGCAAACTGCACAGCCTGCCGAACGTCACCGTGATCACCAGTGCGCAAACCACTGAAGTCACTGGCAATGGCGAGAAGGTCAACGGCCTGCGCTACAAGGATCGCAATACTGACGAACTGCGTAGCGTCGAACTGGAAGGGATTTTCGTGCAGATCGGTCTGCTGCCAAACACCGACTGGCTCAAGGGCACCATCGAGCTGTCGCCGCGCGGTGAAATCATCGTCGACAACCGTGGCGAGACGTCGATCCCGGGGATCTTCGCGGCCGGCGACGTGACGACTGTGCCGTACAAGCAGATCGTGATTGCGGTGGGCGAGGGCGCCAAGGCTTCCCTCAGCGCGTTCGATCACTTGATCCGCACTTCGGCGCCGGCGTAAACGTTAGCCGCTGAAATGAAAAAAACCCATGATCGCTCATGGGTTTTTTATGCCTGACACAATCCAATTGTAGGAGTGAGCCTGCTCGCGATGGCGGCTGCACATTCAAAACATCATGGCCTGACACACCGCTATCGCGAGCAGGCTCATTCCTACAGGAGAAATTTGTGGTCAGTTACAGCGGCGCAGGCTGAATGATTTCAACCCAGTAGCCATCCGGGTCCTTGATGAACGCCAGGCTTTTCATGCGGCCATCGGTCAGGCGCTTCTGGAAATCACAGCCCAGCTCTTCAAAACGTGCGCACGCGGCAACGATGTCCGGCACCGAGATGCAGATATGACCGAACCCGCGTGGGTCGGTATTGCCGTTGTGGTAGGCGAAGTCGGCGTCGTTTTCGGTGCCGTGGTTGTGGGTCAGTTCCAGAATGCCGGGAATCGACTTCATCCACTCGGTGCGAGCAGCGGCGTCGGCCGGGATCTGTGCCTTGTCGACCAGCGCGAGGAAGTACAGGCTGAATTCGGCTTCCGGGAAATCACGCTTCTCGACCAGCGAGAAACCCAGGACGCGAGTGTAGAAGTCCAGCGACTTGGTGATGTCCTTCACACGCAGCATGGTGTGGTTGAAGACGAAGTTGCGGGTTGCGCTGTCTGGAGTGGCGGTGACGCCGGGGAAAGTGTTCAGTTCGTGCAGGCTCATAGGCCCTCCGTAACAATGGGGCGAGTGAATGGGCGCAATGATACGCATGCGGGGCGACATCGCCAAACCGAATGCGCGGCTTGCTCTGTGGGCTGCCGGGCCTCAGACTTTGCTGCTCAATCTGCGAGTGCCTCTGGTAATGATCCGACCGTTCAAAGCGCTGTTCGTTTGCCTTTTCTCATCGCTGCTTGCCGTTCCGGCGCTGGCGGATCAGCCCGGTATCACCTGGCCTGCAGGCTGGGAAGTGGAGGCGCTGCCTGATCAAGCCCCTCAGGTTTCGCGCCAGCGCGCGGTGAAAAACGATGCTGACGGCAATCAGGTGATGGTGATGGAGTTGACCATGAGCCAGGTTGAGGCAGGCCATCAGGTCAATGTGCAGGGTGTCCTGCTGGAAATGCGCAAGTCTATTCAGAAAGACTTCTTCCAGGGCGGCTACCAAAGTGTTTGCAACAAGGTGCACCCGGCGACGCTCGGCTCTTTGGCTGCGCTGGAAACCACCTGCACGATCACTGAAAACGGCCGACATGTGTTGTCGCAAACATTGGTCGCTGCGGCCTCGGCGGGTAAGGCTTATGTACTTTCCTGCGCGGGTCGGGCGGAGGTTTATAAGGCCAGCACTGAAGAAATAGAAGCGGTGAGAAACAGCTTGAAACTTTAAGTGGCTGTTCGCTCTCTGGCAGGATTAGATACCCGAAGGAATTAAGCACAAAGTTTAGCAGCGGTTACAGCTGCAACATCCCGGCGCAAATTGTTTGGCCTCACGTCTTGTGGGTGTTAAAGCGAATTGATAACTAGCGCGGGGGAAATCGTTGCTTTTGTTAGATATTGTCGAAAAAAAAGCCCTGCATACAGCAGGGCTTGTTTATTGACGCAAGATTAACCGCGCAACCAGGAATCGACGGTGGCAGCACCGTACTGTTCCTTCCAGGCTTTCAGGCCGCGGTGGTTGCCGCCCTTGGTTTCGATCAGTTCACCGGTGTGCGGGTTGTGATAGACCTTGACCACGCGAGCGCGGCGGGTTTTCGGTGCGGCAGATACTTGCAGGCCGGACTTGGATGGGTTCGGATCGAGGATGGCGATGATATCTTTCAGGCCTTTGCCATAGGTTTTCATCAGCCCCTGGAGCTTTTCTTCGAATTCGATTTCTTTCTTGAGCCCGGCATCGTTCTTCAGCGATTCCAACTGCTTGAGCTGTTCCTGAAGGGCCTTTTCAGCTGCACGAAATTCAGCGAGTCTGGACAATATCTTTACTCCAATAGTGTGTTTGGCTGATACCAACCGCAAACAAAGCTATAAGCCAAGAGCCTTGAAGCGACTCGGTGATAATGGCTCGCCTGCCAATCTTGCACAGGCTGAAAAAATTGTAGTAGTTAATGCGCCAAGAGTAAATCCTGATCTTGTCGTCATGTAACAACAGTGGTGTTTTGTATCAATTTGGTGCGTCCGGTCGCAGCACCGGGCTTAATTTATTTTTAGTTAATGGTGACTTAATGCATCGATGAAGTCAGCGCCGGGCATGGGTTTTCCGAACAGATAGCCCTGCAGGAAGTTGACGTGGTGTGCGGTCAGATAGTCAGCCTGTGCCGGAGTTTCTACACCTTCGGCAACAATACCCAGATCGAGCTTGGCCGAGAGTTCGATAATCGTGTCCAGAATATGCCGCGATAGCGCATCAATGCCGATCATCGCGACGAAACTCTGGTCGATCTTGAGAAAATCGACATTGAATGTCCGCAGGTAGCCCAGGCTTGAATGGCCGGTACCGAAGTCGTCGATGGCGATCATCACCCCCAGCGTGTGCAACTGCTCGAACAACTGGTGCGTGATATCGGTTGGCTCAATCAGCTCGCGCTCGGTCAGCTCCAGCACCAGATTGATACTGCCGGGGGCAAATACGGCGAGAAACTTGCGACAGTCTTCAACCAGTTGCAGATCCTGGCAGTGGCTGGCGGTGATGTTGATGCCGATGTGGAACGGTTTGTCGAAGTCCGCCGACAATGGACCGAGCAGGGCGGCAGTCTGCTGCATCAGCGAGCGGGTCATGGGCACGATCAGGCCTGAATGTTCGGCAAACGGAATGAACAGGTCCGGACGCACGAGACCTTCCTTGGGGTGATTCCAGCGCATCAGCACTTCAGCACCGGACCATTTCCGGCTGTCGCCATGCACCACCGGCTGGAAGTAGGGAATGAATTCGCCCGCCTCCAGCGCGCGCAGCATTTCATGGCTGGGCGAGGTGGCGCGCCGTTGCAGGACGTGGGCGATAGCGCCCGCAATCACCCCGAAAAACATCAGCAGGCTGAACAGCGGCGGGTATTCGCCGGCCATGTAGCGCCACGTTTGTCCCTGCGGGAAGCCGGCACTGACACTGAAGGCATAGCGCGAAGACGCGAGCATGCTTTGCGCCACCGGCAACGGCGGCAGGGCGCCTTGATGCACCTTGCCATCGACGGACAGCCAGTTATCGCCGACTTGCAGCAACAGCAGCGTCTGCCGGCCGATCAGTCGCAGGATGTTGCTCAGGTGATAACCATCGAGGGTGGTCAGCGCGCCACCGCGACCTTCGCTGAGCCGATACACCAGCAGCGCGGTGTTGGGCGTGACGGGGTTGCCATTCATCAACCACAGTTTGCCCTGCGCATAGTCGCCCGGGTTCACGGCCTCCTTGAACTCCCCGAACAGCGAGCTGCAATAGAGATTGTTGTCCCACACCAGATTGGTCGAGCGCACGAAGGGGCGACGCGTCACCTGTTCACGCAAGGCCAGTTTTACGCTGTCGCAGGGCTGGCCAGCCAATGGCAACAATTCACTGGCGGCCTGGGCGGTGTTGTCGAGCATCAGTTCAAACTGGCGCAACGCCTCCTCGGCAGTATTTTGTGTGCTCTGTTGCAAGGCGCGTCCGGCTTGCAGATACAGAATCCCGCCGCCTAGCAGGACGGGCAAAACACCACAAAGCAGGCTCACAAAAATGCGTACGCTGCGTTTGCGGCGGGGTCTGACGGTCAAGGGCATTGGCGCATCCTGTCGCGATGGGGTGGAACTCTCGAATGCAGGCCTGGCAACGGCGCACCGGTGAAAAACAGCGAAGTCAGAAGGGATGATAGATGGCCGTTGGCGCTTGTGCCGCTCACGGCTGGTTGATCTGCGTGGCGAGTTCGATAAATGCCCGCGTGGCGGGCGAAGCCTGACGCTGATCGAGAACAGCGAGGCCGATCAGGCGTTGTACCGCCGGCAACAGCGGTTTCCTCAGGTAACGCGGCGCTGGATCGTCCGGCAATGAGCCTTCGGCGACGACGGTGATGGCATCGCCCCGGCTGACGACGTCCAGCGTACTGAGCAATTGCGAGCAGCGGTAGCGAATGTTCGGTTGCAGGCGCGCGGCAGTGAACAGACGTGAAACCAGTTCCGATGACCCGGCCTCGGTCAGCACAAAGGGGTCGGCACTCAAATCCTGGAGGCTCAGCGCCGCACGTGCGGCCAATGGGTGATCGAGCGGGAGCAGGGCAACCATCTGGTCTTCGACCAGAGCAAAAGTGTCGAAGCGCTCCTCGGGCAACACCACAAAACCGATGTCGATTCGCCGCTCCTCCAGCCACTGCAGCACCTGCCGGTCCGGTCCCTCATCAATGTGCACTTCAATGCCCGGATGCACTTCGCGATAGCGCTGCAGAATCTTCGGCAGCAACTTGATCGATGACGTCGGGCCGAATGAGCCGATACGCAACGTGCCGGTTTTCATGCCTCGCGCATCGGCCGCTTCCTGGCGCAGGGTGTTGGCCAGACCGAGCATGGCCCTTGCGCGCTGCAGCAGTTGCTCGCCGATATCGGTGAGCTCCACCTGCGACTGGTGCCGCCGCAACAACTCCACGCCCAACTCCTGCTCCAGCGACTTCATCGCGTGGGATATCGCCGACTGCGAAATCCCCAGACGATGGGCAGCGAGGGTAAATCCGCGCAGTTCGGCGACCAGCGAGAAGATCTCCAGTTGTGTGAGGGTCATGAGTGTTTGCTCATTTTACGATGAGAGGGCATGAGGGGAATGATACGCCATCCTTCAACTTCTTTCGTTTGGAACGTCATGCGCAACCTTGAGCAAATCCACATAACGGCCTCCGACCGGTCGGTTTACCTGACGCTGGCAGCGGTGACCATGATTTGGGGCGGGACCTTTGTCGCCGGGCGTTTTCTGGCGGGCAGCCTCAGCCCGTTACTCGCCGCCAGCCTGCGCTTCCTGCTCGCCAGCGTGGCGCTGCTCGGATTTCTGTGGATAGCGCGTATCCCGCTGGCGCGACCGACGCCCCGGCAATGGCTGCAACTGACTTTGCTGGGGCTCTTCGGCATTTTCTTCTACAACCTGTGCTTCTTTTATGGCTTGCAGTACATCAACGCTTCACGGGCTTCGTTGATTGTCGCGTTGAACCCGGCCGTGATCGGTCTGGCCTCGTGGGCGTTGTTCAAGGAGCGCCTGGGGCGGGCGAAAGTCGCCGGTATCGCGCTCTGCATCGCGGGCGCCGGCCTGGTGATTGTCAGCCGTAACCCGCAATTACTTGCCGTGACACCCGATGCGTGGATCGGTGATCTATTGATTTTTGGCTGCGTGTTGAGCTGGGGTGTTTACTCGCTGTTTTCCCGGGGGCTGAACCAATCCATCGGCCCGCTGCAGACCGTGACCTTTTCCGTGTTGATCGGCAGCGCGATGCTGTGGGCGCTGGCAATGTTGCGTGGCGAGGTCAGCGGAGCAGCCTTGATCAGCCTCGGAACGCCACAATGGCTGAGCCTGATTTACCTCGGCGTGTTCGGCTCGGCGCTGGCTTACATCGGCTACTACGATGGCATCCGCAAAATCGGCGCGACCCGATCCGGCGTGTTCATTGCCCTGAATCCGCTGACCGCGGTGGTGCTCGGCGCGCTGCTGCTCGGCGAGCAACTGACGTTGAGCATGTGCCTGGGCGGCGGGTTGGTGCTGGTGGGGATTTACCTGTGCAACAAACCCCTTGCACCGATGCGAAAAAGGCGGATTTTATAGAGAGGGCAGACAACCCTATTTACGCTGTGTAGAATCCGGTTACGCATACAATAATAAACGTCTTCTGGCAGCAGAAGCCTCGCCCGCAAGAGCCTTGGGTCGACAATGAAGATATTCGGGTTTCAACTGATCTACGGTGACTTCCTCGCCCGCAGTGTGCGAGGCATCTCCTGCGCACCTCCCGCCGGTCTCAGCATTACTGACAAATAACTCTGGTTAATTGATAAGAATGATGAGGCGTCACCATGACCGATTTATACGAAAACCCAATGGGCCTGATGGGCTTTGAGTTCATCGAGTTCGCATCGCCGACTCCTGGCACCCTGGAGCCGATCTTCGAGATCATGGGCTTCACCAAAGTCGCGACCCACCGTTCCAAGAACGTGCACCTGTATCGCCAGGGCGCGATCAATCTGATCCTCAACAACGAACCAAACAGCGTCGCCTCGTACTTCGCCGCCGAGCATGGCCCGTCGGTGTGCGGCATGGCGTTCCGCGTCAAGGATTCGCAGAAAGCCTACAACCGTGCCCTGGAACTCGGCGCCCAGCCGATCCACATCGAAACCGGCCCGATGGAGCTGAACCTGCCGGCGATCAAAGGCATTGGCGGCGCGCCGCTGTACCTGATCGACCGTTTCGGCGAAGGCAGTTCGATCTACGACATCGACTTCGTTTTTATCGAAGGCGTTGACCGCAACCCGGTCGGTGCCGGCCTGAAGATCATCGACCACCTGACCCATAACGTGTACCGCGGCCGCATGGCCTACTGGGCCAACTTCTACGAGAAGCTGTTCAACTTCCGCGAGATCCGCTACTTCGACATCAAGGGCGAATACACCGGCCTGACCTCGAAAGCGATGACCGCACCGGACGGCATGATCCGCATCCCGCTGAACGAAGAGTCGTCCAAGGGCGCCGGGCAGATCGAAGAGTTTCTGATGCAGTTCAACGGCGAGGGCATCCAGCACGTGGCGTTCCTCACCGACGACCTGGTCAAGACCTGGGATCAGTTGAAGAAGATCGGCATGCGCTTCATGACCGCGCCGCCGGACACCTACTACGAGATGCTCGAAGGCCGTCTGCCGAACCACGGCGAGCCGGTTGATCAACTGCAATCGCGAGGCATTCTGCTCGACGGCTCGTCGAACCCGGACGACAAGCGCCTGCTGCTGCAGATCTTCTCGGAAACCCTGATGGGCCCGGTGTTCTTCGAATTCATCCAGCGTAAAGGTGATGATGGTTTCGGCGAGGGCAACTTCAAGGCCCTGTTCGAATCGATCGAGCGTGATCAGGTGCGTCGTGGTGTGCTCGCGACTGAGTAATCCGCCACCAGAATGAAAAAATCCCGGCTTGCAGTCATGCACAGCCGGGATTTTTTTGCGTCAGCAAAATTGTGGGAGCGGGCTTGCTCGCGAATTCGGTCTTTGGTTCAAGGTCTTTGTTGACTGAACTGACGCTTTCGCGAGCAAGCCCGCTCCCACAGTTGTTTTGTGGTGCGATTAAGGGCGGCGCTGCCGCATCAGGTGCTTGAAGCCTTCGAAGACCAACACCACCACCGCCAGCCAGATCGGAATGTACGTCAGCCACTCGCCGGCCTTGATACTTTCACCGAGCAACAACGCCACGCCGAGCAGCAATACCGGCTCGACATAGCTGAGCAAACCAAACAGGCTGAACGGCAGCAAGCGGCTGGCAATGATGTACACCACCAGCGCTGAAGCACTGATCAGACCGAGCAGCGGAATCAGCCAAAGCAAGCCCGGGTACTGATCGAACACGCCAAAGCCTTGCTCACCGCCGCGCACGAACCAGTAGGCCACCGGCAGCATCAAGGTCATGTCGACCCACAGACCGCCCAGGTTGTCGGTCTTCAGGCGTTTGCGCAGCACGAAATACAGCGGATACCCGACCACGACCACCAGGGTCGCCCAGGAAAACCCGCCGACCCGATACAGCTCGTTGGCCACGCCGAGAATGGCAAAGAACACCGCGATTTTCTGCAGGTACGACAGGCTGTCGCCGTACACGATGCGTCCGGTCAGCACCATCGCCAGCGGCAGCAGGAAATAACCCAGCGACACGTCGAGGCTGTAGCCGTTGAGCGGGGCCCACATGAACAGCCACAACTGCACGCCGAGCAACGCCGCCGAAACGATCAGGCCGCCGATCAGCTTTGGAGTGCCGGCCACGCGGCGCAGCAACTCCAGCACTCGCCGCCATTCCCCCGACACCAGCATGAACACGGTCATGCACGGTACGGTCAGCAGCATCCGCCAGCCAAAGATTTCCACGCCGCTCAATGGGGTGAGCAGCGAGGTGTAGTAATACATGACGGCAAACAGCACCGAGGCTGAAACCGATAGAGCGATACCTTTAGACAAACTGTCCTCGCGGGTGGGTGATCAAACAGGGCGCGCAGGATACGTGGTTTTTGTGCTGAATATTGGCCGAGTGATCAATATTTCCCACATCTTGAAGATAAGCACAAAACCTGTGGGCGTGATTGAGTTCGCGAAGAAGGGGCAGACTCGAAATCTTTAGTGACGGAGCCAACGCTTTCGCGAGCAAGCCCGCTCCCACAGTGTATTGGTGTCGAATACAAGGTTTGCATCCGGCGCCAATCCCCTGTGGGAGCGGCCTTGCTCGCGAAGCTTTCAGGCCGAGCGCGGTTTACGGCCCGACACAAAATGGCTTACATCGTTGAATCCCGGTGTCGAAGCATGCCCCGGCGTCACCAGCGAGTCGATGAACGCTTCATCCTCCGCCGTGATCTGCACCGCCTGCGCCTTGGTATAAGCATCCCACTGTTGTTCGGTGCGCGGCCCGACAATCGCCGAGGTCACCGCGCTGTTGTTCAGCACCCAGGCAATCGCGAACTCGACAATCCCGACCCCACGGCCCTGGGTGTACTGCTGAATCTGTTGGGCGATGCGCAGCGATTCCACCCGCCATTCGGTTTCCAGAATGCGCTTGTCCTGACGCCCGGCGCGGCTGTTGGCGTCCGGCGCCGCATCCGGCGCGTACTTGCCGCTGAGCACGCCGCGAGCCAGCGGGCTGTAAGGCACTACGCCGAGGCCATAGGATTGCGCGGCGCTGATCTGCTCGGTTTCGGCCTGACGGTTGACGATGTTGTACAGCGGCTGGCTGATCACCGGACGGTCGACTCCGAGCTTGTCAGCGATACGAATCACCTCGGCAATCCGCCAGCCGCGATAGTTCGACAGGCCCCAGTAGCGAATCTTGCCCTGGCGAATCAGATCGCCAATCGCCGACACCGTGACTTCCAGAGGGGTGTTGTGGTCTTCGCGGTGCAGGTAATAGATGTCGAGATAGTCGGTGCCAATACGGCTCAGGCTGGCCTCCAGACCATTGAAGATGTGCTTGCGGCTTAAACCACTGCGATTCGGCACGCCATCCACCGGGCCGAAACCGACCTTGGTCGCCAGCACCCACTTATGCCGATTGCGGGCTATCGCCTCGCCGACGATTTCTTCCGAGCGGCCGTTGGTGTAGACGTCGGCGGTGTCGATGAAATTGATGCCCTGATCCCAGGCCTTGTCGATGATGCGCAGCGAGTCTTCAGCGCTGGTCTGTTCGCCAAACATCATCGTGCCGAGGGTGAGGGTGGACACCTGCAACCCCGAGTTCCCCAGTGTGCGGTAGCTCATGCCGAAATCCTTTGATCGGGTGGGAAAACTCCAATCAAATACCAGAAGCGTCCGACGCCGCAAAGTGAATTATCGGCTCAGCAACCCGCCTGCAATACCTGAGCTTGCTCGGGCATCGTAAAAAGATCGCAGCCTGCGGCAGCTCCTACGCGCAAATACGCGTTTCCCTGTAGGAGCTGCCGCAGGCTGCGATCTTTTGATCTTGAAGCGTGATTAAGCCCGCAGCGTCCGCGTCATGCGCAACGCCAGCAAGCTGCCGCCGACAATCACACCCGCCAGCAGATACAACGCCGCATCGGTCGAACCGGTGCTGTCCTTGACCCAACCCACCAGGTACGGGCTGAGGAAGCCGGCCATCTGCCCCATCGAGTTGATCAACGCCAGACCACCGGCCGCGGCGCCCGCGCTCAACAGGGCAGTCGGCACTGGCCAGAACATCGGCAGACCGGTCAGTGCGCCCATGGTGGCGATGGTCAGGCCGAGGATGGCGATGGCCGGGTTGGCGGCGAAGTTCACCGCAATCAGCAGACCGAGCGCGCCCATCAGCATTGGCACAACTAAATGCCAGCGACGTTCTTTGCGCAAGTCCGCCGAACGCCCGACCAGCAGCATGAATACCGCCGCCAGCAGATACGGAATCGCGCTCAGCCAGCCGATCACCAGGTTGTCGCTGAAGCCGAGGTTCTTGATGATCGACGGCAGCCAGAAGTTAATCGCGTACACGCCGCTCTGGATGCAGAAGTAGATCAGGCCGAACGCCCAGATCGCCGGGTTCTTGAACACCGCGAGCAGCGAGTCCGAGGTGGTTTTCGGTTTGTTCGCCAGGTCTTCGGCTTGATCCGCCTCAAGCACCGCGCGTTCATGCGCAGTCAGCCATTTGGCGTTGGCGAAACTGTCGCTGAGCAGGAAGTAGGCGAGCACACCGAGGATTACGGTCGGGATGCCTTGCAGCAGGAACATCCATTGCCAGCCTGCCAGTCCACCTTGCCCGGCGGCGAAGTGATTGAGGATCCAGCCGGAGAACGGGCTGCCAAGCAGGCCCGAGACCGGGATGGCCGACATGAACAGCGCCATGATCCGTCCACGGCGAAACGTCGGGAACCACTGCGAGAGGTACAGCACCACACCCGGGAAGAACCCGGCTTCGGCCGCACCAGTGAACAGGCGCAGGGTGTAGAACTGGGTCGGGGTGGTGACGAACAACAGGCAGGTCGATAGCGTGCCCCAGGTGATCATCATCAGCGCGATCCAGCGGCGCGGGCCGAATCTGGTCAGGGCCAGATTGCTCGGCACGCCGCACAGCACGTAGCCGATGAAGAAGATCCCGGCACCGAGGCCGTACACGGTTTCACTGAACTTCAATGCGTCGAGCATCTGCAGTTTGGCGAAGCCAACGTTGACCCGGTCGAGGTAGTTGAACAGGTAGCAGATGAAGATGAAGGGGATCAAACGCAGGGTGATGCGTTTGTAGACGGCGTCTTTACCGTCATCGATGGTCTGGGTAGCTGCGGCGCTCTGCGACATAGCGGCTCTCTCTTTATTATGATTTTTTGCGATGCACAGGTTAACGTTGATCGCTGTGAGAGTCTCGGCCACCTGTGGCCGGATTGTCTTTGTGCCTGAGCACAGGGTTTGCCGCCAGACCCTGTGCGGGTGAACAACCGTCCGCCGCCGTTGCTTAAGGATTTTGCCGATCATGTTCGAACTCGATCACGACCTCGCTCAGGATATCGTCGACCGGGCCATGGCCATTTTGCCCTACAACGTAAACGTCATGGACAGCCAGGGCCTGATCCTCGGCAGTGGCGAGCCGGAGCGCATCAACACCCGTCACGAAGGCGCGCAACTGGTGCTGGCCAACGGGCGGGTGGTGGAGATCGACGCGCAAACCGCGGTGCATTTGAAGGGCGTGCAGCCGGGGATCAACCTGCCGCTGCTGCTCGATCAACGCCTGATCGGCGTGCTTGGCATTACCGGCGAACCGGAGCAACTGCGCACCTACGCCGAACTGGTGCGCATGACCGCGGAAATGCTCGTCGGCCAGCGCAATCAACAGGCCGAGCAGCAATGGCGGCGCCAGCGTTGCGACGACCTGCTGGCGTTGCTGTTGAGCGAAGCCGGGGATTCGCCGCGACTGGTTGATGAGGCGCAGCAATTGGGTCTCAAACCACAATTGACCCGGGTGCCGTATCTGTTCGAACTCGGTCTGGAACATGGGCCGGGGCAAACCGTCGAGGCCTTGAGCGCCTGGTTGACTTCGCGCTACCCGGACAGCTGGTGCGTCAGTTCGGCCAAGTCATCGCTGCTGTGGTGCCGGCCCGCAAGTCAGACGGTTGAGCATGATCGTTTGCTGGAAAAGCTTGATGGCCTGGGCTGGAACATTCTGCGCATCGCCGTCGGCGGGCAGGCGGATGGCCTGGCCGGTTTACGCCGCTGTTATCGGCGCGTCGGCGATCTGCTCGCCTATGGCCGGGATGTGCTGCCGCAGTCGCGACTGCTGACGCTCAATCGTTATCGCCTGCCGGTGATGCTCTGGCGCCATCGCAACGATGATGCGCTGGATGAACTGCTCAAGCCGTTGCGCAAAGTCATCGCCAAGGACGGCAATGGCCAGTTGCTCGCGACCCTGCGCAGTTGGTGTGAACACGATGGGCAGAGCCAGGCGTGCGCCGATGCGCTGGGCATTCATCGCAACAGCTTGCGTTATCGGATGGAGCGGATTGCCGAGATCAGCGGGGTGGATCCGCTGCGGCTGGACGGGATGTTGGCGTTGTACCTTGGGGTGCAGTTGTTGCCGCAGACTGACCCGAGTTGATCGGGTGTTTTCAGAGACGCCATCGCGAGCAGGCTCACTCCTACATTTGAAATGCATTCCCCTGTGGGAGTGAGCCTGCTCGCGATAGGGCCAGAACATTCAGCATCAATCCCAAGGCTTTTGTATAAATGAACAACAATCGCCAATCCCGCTTGTGCAGCGGACAGGCGTCAATGCGCAGGCCGACTGGCAGCATGAACGGCATTGGAACTGGAGAATTCGCATGAAGATCGTCATCGCCCCCGATTCGTTCAAGGACAGCCTGAGTGCCCAAGGCGTTGCCGAAGCCATTGCCCTCGGGCTGGCGCAAGTCTGGCCGCACGCGACGCTGGTCAAATGCCCGATGGCCGACGGCGGCGAGGGCACGGTGGAGTCGATTCTTGCCGCTTGCGAGGGCGAACTGCGCCGCACCCGAGTGCGCGGGCCGCTGGGTGCGCCGGTCGACGCCGCGTGGGGCTGGCTGCCGCACAACCACACCGCGATCATCGAAATGGCTGAGGCCAGTGGTTTGCAATTGGTGCCTACGGGGCAGCGCGATGCCTGCATCACCAGCACCTTCGGCACTGGCGAGCTGATTCGCGCCGCGCTGGATGCCGGCGCGCAACGGGTGATTCTGGCGATTGGCGGCAGCGCCACCAACGATGGCGGTGCCGGTGCGATGCAGGCGCTCGGGGTGAAATTGCTCGATGCGCAGGGGCAGGCGCTGGTGCCGGGTGGTCTTGCCTTGGCGCAATTGGCCCGTCTTGATCTGAGTGATCTGGATTCGCGTCTGTCGCAGGTACGCTTCGACATTGCCGCCGACGTCAACAATCCGCTATGTGGCCCGCATGGCGCCTCGGCGATTTTCGGCCCGCAAAAGGGCGCGTCAGCGGCACAGGTGCAGCAACTGGATCAGGCGTTGGGGCACTTCGCCGGGCTCTGCGCGCAAGCGTTGGGCAAGGACGTTCGCGATGAGCCGGGCAGTGGTGCGGCGGGGGGCCTGGGTTTTGCGGCCAAGGCGTTTCTTGGCGCGCAATTTCAGGCTGGCGTCGAAGTGGTTGCCGAGCTGGTGGGCCTGGCCGAAGCCGTCAACGGCGCCGATCTGGTGATCACCGGCGAAGGGCGTTTCGACGCGCAGACCTTGCGCGGCAAGACTCCGCTCGGCGTGGCGCGGATCGCCAGGCAGCACGGTGTGCCGGTAATCGTCATCGCCGGCACCTTGGGCGAGGGCTATCAGGAGCTTTACGGCCACGGCATCGACGCCGCATTCGCCGTCACCAGCGGCCCGATGACCCTGGAGCAGGCGTGTGCCGAAGCGCCGCGCTTGTTGCGCGAACGGGCGACGGACATCGCCCGGGTCTGGCAGATGGCTAAACTCAATAGCTGACGCCCTGAAGATGTTGTGGCGAGGGAGCTTGCTCCCGCTCGGCTGCGTAGCAGTCGTCAATCCGGCTGATGCGGTGAGACTTATGATACGTGGTGGCAGGATATAGGGCCGCTTCGCAGCCCAGCGGGAGCAAGCTCCCTCGCCACAGAAGTAGGCCAAGCTACATGGTGTTTCAGTGGTGAAACACCTTGAAAAATACTTGAGATTTGTACGAAACCTTCCTGAAGAGCCGCCGATACAGAGATCAGGCGCACACAGATTCCCTCGAACAGTGACGCCGTACTGGCCCCGCCCCCCAAGGGCCAGTGATGACGGCAAGGACGCTCGCAGCTACCTCTATCCGAGAGTCCAACCATGTCCTTGCGTAACCTGAATATCGCGCCCCGTGCCTTCCTCGGTTTTGCCTTTATCGCCTTGTTGGTGATTGTCCTTGGTGTGTTCGCCGTCAACCGCATGTCGACCATCCGCCAGGCCTCCCTCGACATGGATACCAACCAACTGCCCAGCGTCACTTACCTTGGTGTGGTGACGGAAAACGTTCTGCGCCTGCGGATTCTGTCGTTCCGGATTCTGGTCAACCGCGACCCGGCAGGTCTGCAAGAAGCGCAAACGCGCATCGGCGTGCTGGTGGACAAGGTGCGCAGTGCTCAGGCCAGTTACGCCGCGTTGCCGGCAGAGAGCGAAGAGCGTGCGTTGTATCAGATGTTCGCGACCACGCTCGACAACTACCTGCAAGCGCAAAACCAGATGATGGAGCTGTCGCGTCAGGACAAGGTCGACGAGATGCGTACGTTGATCAACACGCGGATCAAGGACGGCACCGACCAGATGGGCGAACAGCTCAACAAGCTCATCGCAATCAACGCGGCGGGGGCGAAAGTCGCCTCCACTCAGGCCGGCGAGTATTACGACAGCGCCATCACCGGTATCGTGATCGTCGCCGTGGTGGCGGCACTCGCCACCGTACTGCTGGCCCTGTTGCTGACTCGCAGCATCGTCACCCCGTTGAACCGTGCGGTTCTGGCAGCGCAAACCATCGCCGGCGGCAACTTGACCCAGTCCATCGAAGTCGACGGCAAGGACGAAGCCACACAGCTGTTGCAAGCGCTGGCGACGATGCAGACCAACCTGCGTCAAACCATCGAACAGATCGCCGGTTCCGCCACTCAGCTGGGCGCGGCTGCCGAAGAGCTGAGCGCGGTCACCGAAGAAGCCTCCCGTGGCCTGCAACAGCAGAACAACGAGATCGAACAAGCTGCCACCGCCGTCAACGAAATGACCGCCGCCGTGGAAGAAGTCGCACGCAACGCGGTGTCGACGTCCGAAGCCTCGAATCAGTCGACCCAGGCCGCCCGCGAAGGTCGCGATCAAGTGGTGAAAACCGTCGACGCGATCCAGACCATGACCCATGACGTGCAGAGCACCGCGCAAATGATCGAAGGCCTCGCTGCACAGGGTCGTGACATCGGCAAGGTGCTCGATGTGATCCGCGCTATCGCCGAACAGACCAACCTGCTGGCCCTCAACGCGGCGATCGAAGCGGCGCGTGCCGGTGAGGCCGGACGCGGATTTGCGGTGGTGGCGGACGAAGTGCGTGCCTTGGCACATCGCACCGCGCAATCGACTCAGGAAATCGAAAAAATGGTCGCCGGTATTCAGAACGGCACCGGCGAAGCGGTTTCGTCGATGCAGCAAAGCAACCAGCGTACCCAAACCACCCTGGAAATGGCCCGCGCTGCCGGCGTGGCGCTGGAGCAGATCACCCAATCGATCCATCAGATCAACGAACGCAACCTGGTGATCGCCAGTGCCTCGGAAGAACAGGCGCAGGTCTCGCGTGAGGTCGACCGCAACCTGGTCAACATCCGTGATCTGGCCACGCAGTCCGCCGCCGGGGCCAACCAGACCAGCGCTGCGACCCATGAACTGTCGCGTCTGGCGGTGGATTTGAATGCAATGGTGGCGCGGTTTGTGATTTGAGAAATACGCAGTTGCCTGAAGTGGGACGAACCAGATGAGTGTTCGGCCCACCTCGAAGAGTCAGCGCTTCAAGACAGGTCCACTTTGACTTGCTTAAACGAAGATTGTTGCCCAAGGTTTCCTGCACGATCGCGCAGCCTGTAAAACGCGAACATCGTGCCGGAGCCTATCTCACGGATAATCGCGCCACTCAGTTTGATAACGGTAGGTGAAGTTGCGTCATGCACCGTTTTAATGATGACTGGCTCCGCCGCAAGTGAGCCAAAGTGAAATTCGATGCTGTCGCAGGCTCGCTGCTGCATATAGGTGGCAATGGTTACCAGAACTTCATCATTGTTGGCGGCGAGATACTGCTGGGTGATCCCCTCAATGTCGATTTCTGGTGGAAATTGCGGAGGTTCTCCCGGATTGCCGAAGTTGGGAGCCGTTAGATCGACCGTAATCGGCGTGCTCGCGGCCATGGCTTCATTCCCGCCAATATTGACGATATATGAAACCTCGTGCTCGCCTTCCTGTGCCAGGTAGGTCTCAGGAATATGGGCCGCAAATGGGAAAAGCGCCGGGTCGATGGGTGTCGTAAAAGGATAGTCCGCCACCGGTTTCTCATTTAACAACAGCGTCAACAGTACTTGCACTGGCACTGGTTCAGGAGGTGAACACTGCCAGTCTGGAATCAACACCTTTAGTGGCGATACCAATGCACTCAATGGCAACAGGTTAACCTGACTGCCAGGGAAATCGGGTAGCGCATCGGGGATTTCCGGTGCGTCCAATAAGAGGATTTTTTCATTCAGATTCGTCATCGTTTCAACACTCCGTCGTTTCGATTAGAGGGGGGCGCAGTTGTTTCCTCATGTTGATTAAGCGAGCGTTTGTGAAGTGAGTCTACTGTCAGCTCTGACAGGTAGTCAGCCGACTGCTAATCGACCACAGTACGAAGTTCTTCTTTAAATTCATCCAAAGGACAAAGCGGCTGGCGCGGTTTGTGATTTGACCTAGGGTGAAGGCTGGAGACCGCGCAATCAGGAGACGTGCATGCGCTATTCAGCCTTGACCCAACGCATCGCCGGGGAGGGCGCCGCCGCCTGGCAGATTCATGACCGAGCGCTGGAGCTGCGCGCCGAGGGGGTCGATATCCTGCTGCTGAGCGTGGGCGATCCGGATTTCGACACGCCGTTGCCGATCATCCACGGCGCCATCGACAGTCTGCTGGCCGGCGATACGCATTATTCCGACGTGCGCGGCCGTCTGGCGCTGCGCAAGCTTATCGCCGCCCGCCATCAGCGGCGCAGCGGTCAGGTGGTGGATGCCGAGCACGTGATCGTGCTGCCCGGCGCGCAATGTGCGGTGTATTCGGTCGCGCAATGCCTGCTGGATCCGGGTGACGAAGTGATCGTCGCCGAGCCGATGTACGTGACCTATGAAGGTGTGTTCGGTGCCTGTGGTGCCACGGTGGTGCCGGTGCCTGTGAAGCCGGAGAACGGTTTTCGCGTTGATCCCGCCGATGTTGCCGCGCGGATCACGCCGAAGACCCGCGCGATGTTGCTCAACAGTCCCAATAATCCTTCCGGCGCGAGTCTGTCCCTGCTGATCTGGCAAGAGCTGGCGGCGCTGTGCGTGCGTCACGATCTGTGGCTGATCAGTGACGAGGTTTACAGCGATTTGCTCTACGATGGCGAACACATCAGCCCGGCGAGTCTGCCGGGCATGGCCGAACGCACGGCAACCATCAACAGCCTGTCGAAATCCCATGCCATGACCGGCTGGCGCATTGGCTGGTCGATCGGGCCGAAAGCCTTGGCTGAGCATCTGGTGAATCTGTCGTTGAGCATGTTGTTCGGCCTTCCGGACTTCGTGCAGAAAGCCGCGCAAGTGGCGCTGGAAAGTGATCTGCCGCAGGTGACGCAGATGCGCGAGGAATACCGTTTGCGCCGCGATCTGGTCTGCGAGCGCTTGCGCGGCTGCCCGGGGCTGCAACCGATTCGCCCGGATGGCGGGATGTTCGTGATGGTCGATGTGCGCCAGACCGGGTTAGGCGCGCAGGCGTTTGCCGAGCGCCTGCTGGAAGGTTACGGGGTTTCGGTGCTGGCCGGTGAAGCTTTCGGGCCCAGTGCGGCGGGGCATATTCGCATCGGGCTGGTGCTGGATCGGGTGCAATTGGCGGATGCCTGTGCGCGGATTGCGTTGTGTGCGGTGCAGCTGTTGCAGGCGCGCAGTGCCTGAGAGATGGGTGTTGTTTGAGCCGGCTTTTTCGCGAGCAAGCCCGCTCCCACAGGGGATTGGGTTTTCAGGCGGGCGGGGCGAGGTTGTCGAGGGCGCGGTTGCCGGTCAGTTCGCCGAGCATCACGACTTGCTGAGTGCCCAGCAGGGTCTCGCTGTCGGCGGCTTCGTGGAGTTTTTTTGAGTCGATGGATTCGCAGGGCGACGTCGGGTCTGAGTCCGGGTTTAATTACCGGCCATCAGAACCCCAGCGGGTACTGAATCACCACATAAATCCGGTCGATATCATCCCCGGCCTGCGCCTCGTTGGCCCGGTGCGAGACGTGCGACAACTGCACCGACAGATCCTTCGCCGCACCCGACTGCACGATGTATTTCAGATCAATATCCCGTTCCCAATGTTTGCCGCCTGCGCCCTGCTGCGGCTGATAGTCACCAGTTTCGGCATCGAACGGGTTGTACGCGCCGCCCTTGGGCGCGTGAGTGCCGTCGATGTGGCTGCCGGAGACGTAGCGGGTCATGAAGGTCAGGCCGGGGATGCCGAAGGCGCCGAGGTCAAGGTCGTAGCGTGCTTGCCAGGAGCGTTCGCCGGCGCCGTTGAAGTCGGCGTATTTGATCGAGTTAGCGAGATAGATCGAGTCGCCACCCACAAAGTCGAACGGTGTGTCGCCGTTGATGCGTTGCCAGCCGAGCATGAGCGCGTGCGGGCCGAAACTGTACTTGCCGGACAGGCTGAACGCGGTGTTATCGATCGCCCCGGCCAGCGCGCGACCGGTATCGCGGGTGTGATAGAGGTTGGCGTCGAGCAACAGGCCGGACTGTTTGAAATGCAGATTGGCGTAGTACTGATGCCAGGTGTCAGTCAGGTCTGAGGCGTAAAGCGATCCACCGACCGGACTGTCGCCGAACAGATCGGCGCCGAAAAAACTGATTCCGCCGGCCTCGGTGTTGGCGCCGTAACCATAAAAGTCGCCGCGGCCTGAGGAGCTGTCCTGATTCTTGAATGCGCTGAAGCGGCCGGCCGTGAAGTTAACGTTGTCGATTTCTTGGCTGTTGAGCAGCAGGCCCGTGGCGTATTCCGGTTGCAGGCGCTTGTCCGAGGTGTCGAACACCGGCGTTTCCACCGTCATTTCGCCAAACGCTAGGGTGGTGCGCGAAGCTTTCAGTTTGAACGCGCCGCCAGCGCTGGAGTAGTTCGGTTCACTGCGACCATTGCTGTCGACCGGCAACAGCCCCGTGCCGGAATGTCCTTTGCCGCCATCGAGTTTCAGGCCGAGAAAGGCGTGGGCATCGATGCCGAGTCCGACAGTGCCCGGTGTGTAGCCAGAGGTGAACGTGCCGATAAAACCCTGGGCCCATTCCTGTTTATAGTTTTTGCCGGAGGGAGAGGGCGAGCGGTAGTCGTTGCTCAGGAAGAAGTTGCGGCTGAGCACTTCGGTTTTGGCATCGTTGAAGAAGTCATTGGCGAAAACAGTATCGGTCGCTGCGCACAGCAGGGCCAACAGCGCAAATTGGGGTGTTGAGGAAGCCATCGTGAGAGACCGACAATCAGGGAAAGTCTCCGATGATGGGCACTATCAACCGGGCTGGATTGAGCTGATGTGCTGAGTTCAAGGCATACCTGATTCCGTTGTAGGCCTTCGCCTGCTCGCGATAGCGGTCGATCAGTTTAGATCGATGTTAATGACACACCGCTATCGCGAGCAGGCGAAGGCCTACAAGGGGTATGCGTTACAGCACGCCATACTCGCGGGCGGTGCGATCCACGGCGATCCGTGTTTTGTCGACCAGTTCATCCAGCTCCGCCCGCGTCGCGATCAGCGCCGGGGCCATGATCATCCGGCCCAGCGTCGAACGAATGATCAAGCCTTCTTCAAAGCCAATGGTGCGGCAGCGCCAGGCGATGTCGTTCTCGTTGGCGAAACGCTTGCGGGTGGTTTTGTCTTCGGCGAACTGCAACGCCGCCACCAGTCCGACGCCTTGGATCTCACCCACCAGCGGATGGTTGCCGAACACTTCGCGCAGGCAGTTCTGCAGGTACGGGCCGGTGTCATTTTTTACCTGAGTGACCACGCCTTCATCGCGCAACGCCTTGAGGTTGGCAATCGCCACCGCAGCCGCCACCGGGTGCCCGGAGTAGGTCAGGCCGTGGGCAAACACGCCGCCTTTTTCCACCAGCGCCTCGGCCATGCGTCGCGAAAGGATCAGCCCGCCCATGGGGATGTAGCCGGAGGTCAGACCTTTGGCGATCGACAGCGTGTCCGGTTCAAAACCGAAGGCCTGGTGCGCGAACCATTCGCCGGTGCGACCGAAACCGCCGATGACTTCGTCGGCGCACAGCAACACGTCATATTGGCGACAGATACGCTGAATTTCCGTCCAGTAAGTGGCGGGCGGAATGATCATGCCGCCGGCACCCTGAAACGGTTCGGCGACGAACGCGGCGACCTTGTCGGCGCCCAGTTCGAGGATCTTGTCTTCCAGTTGCCGAGCCGCCTGCAGGCCGAATTCTTCCGGGCTGAGGTTACCTTCGTGGGCGAACCAGTACGGTTCGTCGATGTGCGCGACGTCGGGGATGGTGCCGCCCATTTCGTGCATGAACTTCATGCCTCCCAGCGCCGTCGCGGCGAGGGTTGAGCCGTGGTAGCCGTTCCAGCGGCCGATCATGATTTTCTTCTCGGGCTGGCCCATCACCTGCCAGAACTTGCGCACGGTGCGAATCAACACCTCGTTGGCTTCGGAGCCGGAGTTGGTGTAGATCGCGTGGCTGTAGTGCTTGGGTAGCAGGCTGAACAGCAGCTCGGAGAGCTCGATCACCTGCGGGTGAGTGGTGTGGAAGAACATGTTGTAGTAGGGCAGTTGTTGCAGCTGCGCAGAGGCAGCGGCGGCCAGATCCTTGCGTCCGTAACCGAGGTTGGTGCACCACAGGCCGGACATCCCGTCCAGGTAGCGATTGCCGTCGTTGTCCCACAGCGCCAGGCGATCACCGCTGACCATCACCCGCGGGCCTTCCTCGTTGAGGGCTTTCTGATCGACGAACGCGTGAATGTGGTGGGCGGCGTCGGCGGCCTGGTAATCGCGGGTGCTGCGGGTCGGATCGAATTCGGCGGACATGGCGGTTCTCCAGAGAAACGGGGCAAGTGGGTGCGCGTTCATTCCAGCGGTGCACGGCCAATATTTGTCACTTAAAAATATTTTTGTAAAGAAAATATTTGTCGATGAAAAAAGAAATCCGTAGGCTTCGGAACATCAGCGCCACAGGACATCAGCACCATGAGCGGGCTCAGAGAACGGCAAAAGGAACAGCGCAGAGAAGTCATCGCGCAGGCAGCGCTTGAGCTGTTCATCAGCAACGGTTTCGGCGCGACCACGCTGGAGCAGATCGCCAATCAGGCCGGGGTGTCCGCGCCGACGGTGGTCAATTATTTCGGTGGCAAGCAGGAGATTCTGCTGGCCTTGCTCAAACAGCCGGACGAGCAGGCCATGCGCGATGCCCGCGCCAATCTCGACGACGACAGTGATCCGCTGGAGGCATTGTGTGAGTTCGAAGGCTTGATGACCGACTATCAACTGCAAGCGATGCCGGCCTCGCTGTGGCGTGAACTGGCGCCGTTTCTGCTCACGGGTGAACTGGCTCAGGCCTTGAGCCCGTGGAATGCGGCGGTGATCGAAGAGACCAAGGCGCTGCTCGGGCATTTTCAGGTGCAGGGCAAGGTGCGGGCGACGGTCGATCTCGATGTGGCGGCGACGTTGTTCAACCAGTACGCGAATATGGCGTTTATTCGTCTGGCCACCCAGGAAGTGCCGGACCGGTCTGCGCATGCCTCGCACATGCGCGGGGTGTTGCAGCTGTTGTGTCACGGCATGCTGGAGGGGTGAGCCGGGGGCACTGGCCTTGAGGCCTCATGACTTGCTTTGTCCAGGCACCGGCTCTTTATTGGCCTGGTCAATTAACCGTCCGCCGCTGCTTGCGCTGCGTCACCTGCGAATCGCCGCGTACGACTTGCCCAGATCACTGGCCCAACCATCCAGCACGCCTTTGACGTCATCGGCGGTCAGCACCTGTTGGTCGTTTTCCAGCGGCAGCCCGATGCCCTTGCGCACGACTTCGGCGACCACTTCGCCGGTTGAGCCGTCTTCGAACGAGACTTCGGTGGTGATTTCACTGTCCTGGTCACGGATGCCTGTGGCGGTGCTAACGCCGGCGGCAACCAGGGTCACCGGTAGCCATTCATAAAAGCGCAGGCCCTGGGTGCTGGCGGCGACGCGGGTGATCGCCGGTCTGACGGTCAGGGTGTTCGGGCCGGGTTGCGACACCAGGTGCATGACCTTGCCCAGTTCCAGCCTGAGGGCGGCGTCGTAGTAGTCGGTGACGCCGGACAGCGTGCTCAGCGGGATCCGCTCGGTCGGTGCAGCGCTGGGGTAGAACTGGCTGGGCGCCAGATAGGCCTGAGTGTAACGCCCCCGCGCCAGCGCCGGGCTGACCCAACCCAGTACCGTCTGCCCCGATGGCGACTGGCGCTCGCTGAGCACACTGTAATCGTGCAGAAATCCGGTGTACTTCTGCGGTTCGACGGTTTTGCTGCTGCAGGCCGACAGGCTGAGGGACGCCGTACACAGCACCGACATCAAGCAATGGCTTCTGATCATGCGAATCCTCGTTTTGCGCTTTTGCTCCGCGTCGTTCAAGCGCGGGCAGTGATTGGGGAGGAGAGCGGCGGGGTGTTGTCCGAGCATTCGATGTGCAACTGGCCGTGGCTCATGATCCATTGGATCAGGTCGGCGGTCGGAATCGAATGCACGTACTCCACCCATTGCGAATCGCTGGGGCCGTACTGCTCGAAATAGCGGCGCAGGACGATACGGCTTTGATCATCTGACAGGCCCAGGCAGAACTCCTGGAACAACAGCGGCGTATCCTGCTCAGGCGCGCTGGTGCGCTGGCTGAGAATCAACGGATAGCGGGCGTCGTGGCCCTCGGCGGTATAACGGTTGTGCAATGCGCTCATTGAAAGCCCCCCGGTTGTCGATGGCGTGCAGGGTGCCTGAGGGGTTTTGCCGCAGAATGTCCGCTTGATGTCCGGGACGACGGAATGTTGCTCGATTGAAATATATGACCCGCCCGCCAGAATAGTTTTAGATGCGTTCTTTTTTGGCCTGAGGATCCTGTGCCCGTGAGCAGACTGCTGATCGTCGACGATGACGTGGAAATTCTCGCCCTGCTGAAGAAGTTCTTCGTCCAGCACGCCTACGAGGTCGATGTCGCCGCCGATGGCGCAGCAATGTGGGCGGCGATTGCCCAGCAACGCCCGGACACGATCATTCTCGACCTGATGCTGCCCGGCGAGGGTGGCCTGAGCCTGTGCCAGAAAGTCCGGGCGCAAATGGGCATTCCGATCATCATGCTGACCGCCATGGGCGAGTTGAGCGACCGGATTGTCGGCCTCGAACTGGGCGCCGATGACTACGTCACCAAACCGTTCGCCCCGCGTGAATTGCTGGCTCGCCTGCGCGCCGTGCAGCGCCGCGCCGGTGAGCAGGTCAGCCCCGCGAGCGAGCCGTCACGGCCGGTGATCGCCTTCGCCGGTTGGCATCTGGATATCACTTGTCGCGAGCTGCGTTCTCCGGAAAACGTGATGATTCCGCTGTCCGGTGGCGAGTTCGACCTGCTGGTGGTGTTTCTCGAACACCCGCAGCGCATTCTTACCCGCGAACAATTGATCGACCTGTCTCGCGGTCAGGGCCACGACGCCTTTGATCGCAGCATCGACGTGCAGGTCAGCCGCTTGCGCCGCAAGATCGAGCCGGACAGTAAGCGCCCGGACCTGATCCGCACCGTGCGCAACGGCGGTTACATGTTCACCGCCAAGGTCACTCGTTCATGATCCGTCGCTTCCTGCGCCGTGATCCGCTGAGTCGGCGGATCGCGCTGACCATCGTCGCGGCCATGCTCGCTTCGCTGGCGCTCAATTTTTTGTTCGTGGAGGTTGCCGGGACCTGGGCGCGACCACCGATTGAACGCACCGGGTTGCTGGAGCAGATCGCGGCCACCGTCAAGGTGATCGAGGCTGCACCGGCGCCTTTACGCCCGAAACTGGCGCACGCGGCAACCGGCCCGACGCAGGAGGTGACCTGGAGTGCGCAACGCGACGAACTCGGATTGCCAGCGGGAGGTACGCAGCTCGTCGCCAACAAGACGTCGGGGTTGCATCAGTTGTTGGGCGATGAGCGAGACATTCGGGTGTTCAATCCCGCTGACTGGCCAAGCGACAGCCCGTTGGGCCGCTACGCGGCGCTGATTCAACTGCCGGATGCCAGTTGGTTGCTGTTCTCTTCGCCCGAACGTTCCTGGGGCCTGGACATAGGCACACGCATCGCGATCATCATCGCCCTCGGCCTGATCGCCACCGTACTGGTGGCCTGGCTGGCCACGCAGCAACTGGCCAAACCGCTGCAACGCTTTGCCAGCGCCGCCCGCCGTTTTGGCGGTGATCTGCGTGCGCCACCTATCAAGGTCGAAGGCCCGGACGAGATCCGCCAGGCAATCATCGCCTTCAACACCATGCAGGCGCAGATTCAGCACTACATCAGCGAACGCACTCACATGCTCGCGTCGATTTCCCACGACTTGCGCGCACCGCTGACCCGCATGCGCCTGCGCAGCGAGTTCATGGAGGACTTTGATCATCAGGGCAAACTGATCCGCGACATCGAGGAAATGCAGTCGATGATCAACGCGGCACTGGCGTTCTTCCGGGAAGACACTCAGCCGGAGCAAAGCACCGCGTTCGACCTGTCGGAATTGCTGCAGACGATCATCGACGACTATCGCGACCAGAACATCGCCATCGACTTCCACGGCCCGGCGCATCTGGTCTACGAGGGCCGGCCGCTGGGGATCAAGCGCGTGATCGTCAACCTGCTGGAAAACGCCGAGAAGTACGCGCAGCAGCCGGCCATTGCGCTGAGCAGCGACGGTTACAGCGTCTGCATCGACGTCAGCGACAACGGGCCGGGGATTCCCGAAGCGTCGTTGCAGCGGGTGTTCGATCCGTTTTTTCGCCTGGAAACCTCGCGCAACCGGGAAACCGGTGGTGTCGGGCTCGGGCTGTCGGCGGCGCGGGCGATTGTGCGCGAGCAGGGCGGCGAACTGACATTGAGCAATCGCAGCGGTGGTGGTTTGCTGGCTCGGGTTGAGCTGCCGCTGTAGCACCTCAATCCTGAGGTGCGAAACATCCAGCTGTTACGCCGACCGTGATAACGGGTGAAAACGCTTTGCTGCTTGTCGCTATGAAAATTGTTCTGTAGATTTTCATGAAATTATAAGAAATAAATTTCATGAGGCGCCGAATGTTTCAGCAATCCCAGCAGCATGTCGCCAGCTATTACGCCCACAGTTGCGCCGATATCCTCAGCACACGGCCGGCGCTGGAAGGTGCGCACGACGCTGAAGTGGTGATCATCGGCGCCGGTTTCAGTGGGCTGCACACCGCGTTGCGTCTGGCCCTGGCCGGCAAGCGCGTCACCGTGCTCGAAGCCAGTCGCGTGGCGTGGGCGGCGTCGGGGCGTAATGGCGGGCAAGCGATTCTGGGTTGGTCGTGCGACATGCCGCCGCTGGAAGCCGCGCTCGGACATGAGCGCGCCCGGCGTCTATGGGACGGCATGCGTTGGGCCGCACAGGAGCTGCGTGAATTGCCCGGGCGGCATGGTTTCGATTGCGACTATCGCCCCGGCCATTTGTGGACGTCGGTGATGCCGCGTCGAGTCAGCCTGCTGACTGAGTGGCAACACGAAGCCAGCCACAAATGGGGCCACGACGGTCTGCAGTTCATCCCCCGTGAAGACCTGCCGCAATGGGTCGCCAGCGAACGCTATCAGGCCGGCCTCTACGACGCCGAAGGCGCGCACCTCAATCCGCTGAAACTCGCGCTCGGGCTGGCCGCCGCCATCGAACGTGCCGGCGGGCGTATTCATGAGCAAAGCACAGCGTTGAGTTATCAGCAGGAGGGCAACGGTTTCCGGGTCAATACCGAGCGCGGTTCGGTGAAGGCCGACGTGCTGGTGCTGGCCTGCAACGCTTATCTCGATGAGCTCTACCCGCACCTCTCCAGCTGCATCCTGCCGGTCGGCACCTATCAAGTCGCCACCGCACCGCTGACACCGGAGCAGGCCACTGCGCTGCTGCCGAGCAACGTCTGCGTGACAGACAACCAGTTCGTCCTCGATTACTTCCGTCGCACGCCGGACAACCGCTTGTTGTTCGGGGGTGGTTGCACTTATCTGGGCGGTATGCCCAAAGACATCGCTGCGGCAACAAGACCATTTCTCGAGCGTGTGTTTCCGCAGCTAAAAGGCGTCGAGGTGGAATTCGCTTGGGGCGGGCATATCGATCTGACCATGAACCGTACGCCGGATGTCGGCGGCGAGGGCAATCGTTATTGGCTGCAGGGCTATTCGGGCCACGGCGTGCTGCCGACATTGGCCGCCGCGCGAGCGGTGTCCGAGGCTATTCTCGGCGAGGCTGATGAATTGGCGTTGTATCAGGGCCTGAGCAATGGTCGTTTCCCCGGCGGCAAGCACTTCGCAGCGCCGCTGGAGGCCATCGGAAAGGCCTGGTATCGGCTGCGCGACAGCATTTGATGAGATTTTGACCATGAACAAGCAAGAAGAAATCGCCGCGCTGGCGATCCTGATCCACGACCTGCGCAAGCACAAGAAGTACACCCTCAAAGAGCTGGCCGACAAAATCGGCCGTTCGGTGGGTTTTCTCTCGCAGGTCGAACGTGGCTTGTCGCGCCCGACCGTGGCCGATCTCACCGCGA
Organism: Pseudomonas sp. JQ36; assembly: GCF_053851495.1. Classification (NCBI taxonomy): domain Bacteria; kingdom Pseudomonadati; phylum Pseudomonadota; class Gammaproteobacteria; order Pseudomonadales; family Pseudomonadaceae; genus Pseudomonas; species Pseudomonas sp. JQ36. The sequence goes on from NZ_CM132642.1 coordinate 1,683,368, forward strand.
TCAGCGAAACCCTCGGCGTGCCGACCACCTATTTCTACAGTCTGCCCAAGCCCAAGGAGTTACCGTGGGTCACCCGTCCTGACGAACGCCGCACGCTGTATTACGCCAACGGCATCACCGACATTCTGGTGTCGCCGCAGATGCGCGCCTCGTTCTCGATGCTCGAAAGTCATCTGGAACCGGGCGCGAGCAGTGGTGACCGGCACATGAGCGACAGCTCGGATCAGGGCGGCTACGTGCTCGAAGGCGAACTGACTTTGTGGCTGGGCAACGACGACGAGCCGGTGACCTTAAAGGCCGGCGACAGCTTTCAATTCGACAGTCATACCCATTGCCGTTACGGCAACCTCACCGGGCAGCTCACCCGCGTGCTTTGGGTCTACACCTGATAACAACAAAGGATGAACACGATGGACGCTGTCTGCTCTGACCTGCTCGCCGAAGTGCGCGCGTTTCGCCAACGCTACCCCGAGGTGCGTTATGTCGACCTGATTTCCCTGGACATTCCGGGGCATTTTTACGGCAAGCGCTATCCGGTGGACATGCTCGAAAAAGTCGCGGCGGGCAGCGCACTGAAGCTGCCTCAGAACTGTGTGTTGCTGGGCGTGCAGGGCGGTCTGTTCAAGATTGGCGATTACTGCTTCAACGACGGCGACCCGGACGCCGTGCGCCGCTTGGTGCCCGGCACTTTGAAGCCCGTGACATGGGAAGCGCAGCCGCTGGGGCAGATGCTGATTACCTCCGACGGCACCGCCAAACCGATCGAATTCGAACCCCGCGAGGTGCTGGCAAAGGTACTCGACCGACTGGCGGGCAAAGGTATTCATCCGGTGGTGGCCTTCGAACTGGAGTTCTATCTGTTCGACAAAAAACTTCGCGACGGGCTGCCGCAATTCCCTCGGGACGAGCTGACCGACGACGCCGATGATCAGCCGAACATGCACATCGAACGCTTGTCGCGTTTCGCCCCGGTGCTCGACGAAATGGTTGAAGCAACGCGAGCTCAGGGCATCGACGCCACGGTGATCACCGCCGAGCTGGGCCCGGGCCAATTCGAAATCAACTTTGGCCATCTGGACGACGGCTTGCGCGCTGCGGACTGGGCGGCGCTGTTCTGTCGCAGCACCCGTGGGGTCGCGCTCAAGCATGGCTACCGCGCCAGCTTCATGGCCAAGCCGTACGTGGAGCATCCGGGCAGCGGCATGCATGTGCATGTCAGCCTGTACGACGCGGCCGGCAACAACCTGCTGGCGGCCAATCACCAACAGCCGCTGCGCCATGCGGTGGCCGGCTGCCTGGATCTACTGCCGCACAGCATGCCGATCTTCGCTCCAAACCAGAACGCCATGCGCCGCCTGAGCGGCACGGTAAACACCGCGACCAAGGCGAGCTGGGGTTACGAAGATCGCGACGCCTGCCTGCGCATCCCCGAATCAGACACGAAAAACCTGCGCATCGAATACCGTCTGGCCGGCGCCGACGCCAACCCGTATCTGGTGCTGGCGGCAATTCTGGTGGGCCTGGAACATGGTCTGGAGTCAGGCAAGGAACCGATCCCGCCACTCAACGACGATCGCAACAGCGGCATCGATTTCCCGACGGAAATCCTCGACGCGGTGCGCGCCTTGCAGCATCAGCCACAACTGCGCGCAGGACTGGGCGCCGAGTTCGTCGACGTGTATTGCGAGAACAAGCGTCAGGATCACCTGGCATTCATGCAGGAGATCAGTGCGCGGGAGTATCGCTGGTATTTGTGATTGCTGGTTCAGCAACCCCACTTGAGTCAGGTGCGGGGGCCGCGATGACCGGATGGAATTCAGTACCGGTGAATTCCATCCGGTTATCAAAATTGATGATCGAGCCACGAGGGATTTTGAAAACCGGACGTGAAGATGGCGAAAGAACGGCTTGAATGACGTCTGGAGAAAATCCAACGCCATCCCTTGAAATGTCTGCGCTGAGTTGGAAATAGTTAACTTTGGCTGGCAGCTATCGGCCAGAAGCAGTCATTCCCCAAGAGCTGCTTTCGGCCCCAAAATGGCGAATCTATATATGCGTAGCTACCGCTGCACGAAACCCAACCTCCGTTAGGGCTTAGTTCACGCTCAGCTTGTATTTAAATCGACGCCCGAAACGATATCTGCATTATTGAATGCGCTGTTTCCAGCTCCCTGCTTGCGCAGTGACGCCATCTTCAGTCGGCACGAGCGTCCAGATTTTGGCCTCAATTCCATCGTTTTGCAGCTTGCGCAGGAAGTAACGAGCCTGCAGAGCATCATGGGTAGCGATAACGACCTGGAAACCATGATCAACGATGTAGTCTCGCAGCAAATCGAAAACTGCAGAGGCATGTACTAGGTCGTGATGCTGAGTCGGGTCATCCAATAACAGTGCTTTCCAAGGAGACCACTGATGACTCATAGCCATTGAGAGCAGGAAGGTCAGTTGAAGGTCCGTCAACTGTGCCTCACTCGCGATATCAGGTACCGGTACCGCTTTATTGCCAAGCGGTACCGAAACGCCGGCACGATCCTTGTTATACGAGTTGAAGAATTTCAGGCTTGCCTCGTGGAACCTGGACTCTCGTACGACACGCTTGAGCAGCGACTGCCAGCGGGGTACCACCTTGCCAACATGCTTCTGAACGTTCTCAATTTCTTTTTTGAGTGAGCCGTCCAGCAAATCCATCGCGTCCGAGATCAAGGACAACCGCAAGAAGCTGGAGCGTGCCGCTTTGATGCTCTCATTGAGGAACGCTTCGAAGGCCTCTTCTGATCGGTCAAGACGCTGAGCATCAATCAACCGCTGAGCCAGTTGTGATTCGCTCAGCTTGGCCCAAGCAGATATCTCCACCCCAATGCCTTCGAGTGCTGAAACATAGCCCTCCAGGAGGGTCAACGTAGCGCGCAGCGTCGCTTCGCGGGCTTGCGCAGCTTCTGCAAGTGGGTCGCCGGTCAACTCTTGCTCTTGCCAGCTCGCCCGGAACTGAAGAAGGAGCTTTTGAACCCTTCTGATGTCTTCCTCTATCCCTTGGACTGCGGTTGATGACACAACCAACTGATGCTGCTGGGTGTCTAGGGCGGATTGCACAGTCTCAACCTTCCCGTTCAGATCGCTGATCTGCTGTTCCAGCTGCGCTTTTTCTGCAGTGAGTTGCCCAAGTGTATGAGCCAGCGGTTCTCCAGAGGTGAGCGCGGCCAGTGCGGCAACTGCTTGATCCAGTCGTGTAGCCGCTTCGCTTTGTTGAACTCGGGCCAAGTCGAGCATGTGCTGTGCAGAGCTAAAGGCCCCCTCGGTTTGTTCAAAGACTTCTGGGGTAGGGAGAGCGTCCAAAGCCGCTCGCTGATCAGTCAAACGCTTTTTGGCAGGAGCAATACTATCGAGTTGCTGCCTGAGCGACTCCCTTGCTAACGGGAGCGAGTCACTAGCCAAAATCGGATCGATACGAAACTGCGTAACGTGTCGTCCTAGATCCTGGCGGCTGGACTCCAAAGCCCTCAATTCGTCTCGGCTGAGATCTAGTGTTTGCTGCGCTTTCTCAACCGCAACCTCACTGGCTGTCAACGCTTCCACCGCAGCTCGCAATTGCTGCTCAGCTGCGGTCAACCTCGGATTGATCGCCTCAAGGGCTTGAGCCACACGGGACTGAAGCTTGGCTGCACCATGCGGTTCCAGGCAAAGCGGGCATTGATCTTGGTCAGCCGGAAGATGTTGCGCTATGGATGCAACGGCCTGACGGATTGCGTCGACGGAAGAACTGAGCATCTCATAATGTGATCGGGCAGCGGCCTCAGCAGCTTTACACGCCTCATACGAGGAACGTGCGGCATCCCGATCGATGCTCTGTTTATCGATGAGCAATTCGAGAGCGGTGATTTGCTGGGCAACCTCGCTGATCCGTTTCTCAGTGGCTTGCCAGTCGGCAAGCATTACTCGACCCTCGTCCAAGCGTTGCTCGGTCTGGTTGATGCCCTGAAGCTGGATGTCAATCTGAGCATGCTGGTTGCGAACGCGTTGATTGCGCTCATGCTGCTCGCGAAGTACACGAGAATCTTCTTCAGCCTCGCTTAGGGCTGCAATCGCTGATGTCAACGCGTCATTCCGGTGAGCGATCTCCTGTTTGGCTGTGGTTTCTCCAACTAGGCGCTCAAGTTGCTGCCCAATACTGGTAAGTTGTTGCTGCGCAGAGTGGATACTGGCCTGATGCTCCCGCAATGCAGCATTGCCGTCAGCCCTCGTGTTTGCGTGTTTATCGAGCGTCTGACTCGCTGCCGTGAGGTCTTCGTTAAGCTTTTCGAGCTGCTCCTGCGCCGCAACAAAGCTTTCAACAAGATCGTTTACTAAGGCAAGACTTGAAATATGCGCCCGAGTCCGCTCGACTTTCCCTTGCAAAATCTCGGACAGTGCAGAGTGTGCAATCGTCAGCTCCTCCTGGCTGACAGTCCCGGTCAACAAGCCTGGCGGAATTTGACTCAGGCTTTGCGTCTGGTTTGCAACGTCAGAGAGAATGTCCGCAATTCGATCGCGCGGACGCAATGCACCTATTGCACCCGCAGCAGCGAAGTCGCGCTCTTCAAGCAGGCGAATCCACTCGTTCAAATCAGCCTCATGCCCAATGAGCACTTCTTCTGCTCGGGCTTTTTGCTCCGTCAGCGACCGTCGTGCGGCAGCTAGGTTAGCGCGTGCTTTAGAGCCGTCGCGGCCAATCGGCAGCTTCGCCAACTGGGATCCGGCTTCCTTTTCTTCCGCATTGACAATCCACCCATTCTCCCTCTGATCTAAAAGGTGAGTTAGACGCAGCAAGAATGGGATGTCATTTACGGACACATTAGGGAAGACGCTGCTCAAGTCTCCGTCCCGGCTGACCTTGCCCGCGGCAGTCACGCGTGATGTCGCAGTTAGCTCAGAAAAGTTCAGACTGACTGTCGCTGCCGTCTGATCATCACGAATGATGTGAGCAAGGTCGTCACGGAGACGCGCAATTTTTCCGGTTAGACCAAACTCGATCGCCTCGAAAACCGTAGTTTTGCCAGTACCATTGGGTGCGAGCAAAATAGTCGCTCCAGGACTCAGCTCGATGGTGACGTCAGACCCGAATTTGCGCAGGTTCGACAGGGTGATGGAATTCAACTTACTCACGACTGCACCTCGCTTTCACCCAGCGAATCACTAAAAAAACGCACCACATCCGCTCCGTTTTGGTTGCTCAGAAGTTCCGCTTTCCAAGCCGCGATATGTGGAGCAGACCAAGGGTGCGCATTGGACAGCGTGTTCAGCGCCGACACTAATGGATCGCTCAGCGTCTCGACATCGTCAGCAGGATCCAAGGCTGCCAAGAATGTCCGATTAAGAAAATCACCAGCTGCCTCAGATTCGCGCACGACAACCTTGCGGCAAAATCTGTCATCAGTCTCAATCCGCGCAGCGTCATCCTTGGCGATACCGCTGATCATCAGAAACATATAGAGGTCTGCAGTCTCAGGTTCGGGCAGCACATCCCGGACATCGGCAGCCCATTGGTTGGCAGCTTGCAGGGCCGTCAGTGGAAGCTCGATGAGCAGAACCGTCCGCCAGCCTGCCCGTTCGATGTGGGAGCGCTTGAGTCGAAGAACATGCGAGTCGTAGTCGACCTCAGGCAGCATGAGCTCCCTTACTTCCCGGGGACACACGTCGTACCGACCCTCTACACGCTGAATGATTGCGCTAGCCACTTCCTGTAGTGTCAGCATGATCAGTGTCCTTCCCCATGAGCTTCGATTGCTGCTTCGCGCGCGTTGCGCCAAGCATCCCAATGACGTTTGAAATGCAGTTGTAGCTGGGCGAGTGTCCCGGTACGCAGGTGCTTGAGCACCCCAAATCGTGTCACCAGCAATCTGGGCTGGCGCTCTGCAGCCATGCTGTTACTGGTCTCAAAATCATCAGCCATACCGGACTCGAGCAGGCTCGTGGGAGACCCTTCGACACCCGCTAGAATGACTACCGACGCCGGTGAAGGCCCCAAAATGGCCATCAGGTCATCGGCAACGGGCCTAGCGCCGCCATGATCGCCTGAAGCGCCTGACCAGTTCTGCAACGCAATGCTGAGAACATCCCCAACGTCAGGGATTCCGCGCCAATTGCCATCGTCGTTACCGATTGCGACGCAAACCAGAAGCAGCATCAGAATGGCAGTTTCCAGCAGGTCTGCAGTGCGAGGCCCGACGCGCAACGCGTGTTTCCCATCTAAGCCTTCTGTTTTGGGGTACATGAATTGTTCTAACAGTGACTCACGCGCAGCGGCGTCCGCTGTTAGCTCAGCGGCCCAAGAGCGCCACTTCGGTTCCAATGCTGCCAGTAATGACATGTCGGATACCGAGTTCAACCTGGTCGTGATGCGAGCTTGTAGCTGTTCCCACACAAGATCGTTCATTGCCCGATGAAGTGCTGAAGATTCCTCTCGCGTCTCCAGGATCGACGAGATTTCGCGACCCGACGCGCAGGACAGCACCTCTGAATTGTCTATCCAAGGAAGCTCATCAAGGTCACTCTCGCTGATCCCAAGCGTTCTACCCAACTCACTACCAGCGCCTTGGCGCCAAAGCGGTTCATCCAGAAGCAGGCAATGGCTCCCGCTTTTCAAGTGCAAGGCCAGGCGAAGGATGGCCGAGGGGAGGGCCACGGTATTTGGCGTAGGTGGGCAATAGGTAGCGTGCAACCGCAGCCTTCTGTTGTTACCGCCCGCTGTCCAGTGGTGACCGACAACTTCCGTGGCAGCATGGGCCGCTGGCAAGCTCGTCGTACCATTCAAGTTGTGGGTGCCGGCGACCATCCAACTGGATCCAGCCTGCGGTTTCATGAGGTATTGCGTCCAAGTCACAGCATCTGACCGGCGTGCGTCTTTGAGATGGTTGGCCATCGCATGACAGCTGATGGCGTTAACATCCGTGGTACTTGTAGAAATGTACCCCACCAGCTTCTCAAGGGTTGCCCGCGAATTATTAAAGTGCCTTCCTAACGACTCGCACGCACGCTCTTCAAGGTTCTCTTCGCTCCCTACGGCATGGATCGTGAGTGTCCGCATGGTTTGTCGAACATGTTCCCAGTCGGTAAAGCCACACCAAGTCGTCAACCATTTATAGACGTTTTGTGTTGGGGTATCGGGGCGGCTAGATAGGGCAGCCAGATCAAGACCGTCCTGCTTGCAGAGTCGACAAAACTCATGCAGGTGATTGGCGGTGATGAAGTCACTTGGCTTGCCCTTGATGACAACTTCCAAGCCGAGCAGGATGAGTGAAAAAGCGCGGGCTGGCGGCTGCTTAGACTGGGGTGTGATAGTCCAGGCAGACAAGCTCTTCATGGCCTTATCAAGCTCAGAATCGATGGCGCTATCGGGCGGGACAACTGGCGTTGCACTTGCTGCTGTCTTGCTGCTGGCCTTGGGTTTATAGGACTTGATGTAATCGGCTTTATCGATGTGCTTATCGCTGAAGGGGGTCGTCTGCCGCTTGATCTGGAAGTGATCGTAATGCTCATCCGCATGGTAGATGACCACGTCATCCCATTCACCAATACCACCTTGTTCGGCACCGATCTGCAGCGGTGCAGGGCGCCCATCCAGGTAATTGTCCACCATGTCCGACAAACGTTGAGCTATTACCAGCTTCTCGTAGCGGCCTTTTTGCTCAAGCCGGAACCTTCTTATCATTCTGAATCCCTTCAAGCATTTCGGCACCCAAGGCACCAGTGGCAGGTGGCCACATAATAGCGAGAGGATTCGGCCGAAGAAACAGGGCTACCGTCGTCTCCCCGTATTCAATAGTAGCTGGCTTTAGACTCTAGCCAGCGAGCAGTCAACTCAGCGCTGTGAGAAAGCTGCTAGGTTGTTACAACAGGCTGCTTTTGGCCGAAAGCGGTAGCCTGGTACGGCAGGTTTCGGCTAGAAGCGCACTCGACAGCTAGCCGCTGATGTCTCTACGCTGATCGATCTGGTGAAAGCACACCACTAAAAGGAGCAGTCATGTTGGTAGTTGCCATTGATCGAGATAGCGTTCATGCGGGAGATGATCTGGAAAGTCATGCAATATCGATCACACTCGATCAATCAGCAACACTGCGCACCTTGATCGAAGTGATACAAGATATGGACTACCTACCTCGTATCAGTGGAGGCAAGGCCACTTGGGTTGTTTATTCATCTGGCAAACCATTAGGTGTTTTAGCCCAGCAATGGCCAGAACCTAAATTGGTCGTGCGCCCCGAGAGCATCGTGGATCAATATTTCGGAAATATCGAGCCTCGCCTACTTTTCAGATATTGGTGTCAGGCAGATCCAGATGAGGTCTTTTCGGATGCCCAGGCCGGAAATGAACTGCCATCACGATTTTAGAATGGGCAGGAGGCATTGCTTTAGATCAATGCGGTTCAGATTACTGCTGTGGGTCGATAGCTGTCTCCCGTGAACGACTGCTTTTGGCCGATAGCTACCGGTCTCGAATGGGAGATTTCGGCCCAGCTTTTCAAGATAAAACGGAAGCAAGTATCCAACTTACTGCCTGCGAGGTTCGACCCGCATCAGTCGGCCGCTGAGGCGCAGGCCGTCACGCATATTCAGCCCCATTAATGCGATATTGGTGGCCCCTGCGATCAGTTCGATTAACTGTACGAAGTAAAAACGCGTATCGAAGCTCCCCGCCGACGCCCATTGGTTGAGCACAATGGCGCACGGCATCAGAACCAACAGGCCATTGGCGGCAATGAATGGCATGCGTTTCTTCTTCAAAGCGATCAGTCGACCTTGTCGTTTCCGACTCATTAACACTCCACTTGCACCGGTCGCAATGATTGCCGGTACCAGTATCCAAAGCCCGGGACTCACGATCAGCTGCTTAAGTGAGGCTATCGAGTGACGGGATCCGATAACCTCAACACAAATGGTCGACAGAAAGAAGGTGGCGATGCACAGCAGTGCCAGTGTGCTGAAGATCAAATGTAATCGTTTGAGCATTTATCTAATACCGTGGGACAGTTGGTTAATAATCAGGCCGTGCAGATATTCGACACAGCTACCTTGGTAAACAAATGCGGCATGGCCAAGGCGCTTGAGGGATACCGACTCAGGGCGTTGGCGAACTCCGGATGATTGAAAGCATCGCGAAACCGCTCTACCGATTCCCATACGGCGTAATTCAAGAACATGTTGCTGCCACCGATGGCCTGATGGAGCTGCGTGGAGATGAAACCGGCACGTTGCTTCATCCAGTTGGCATCCAGTTCCCACGCGCAAAGCAGGTCAGGTATATCGTCTGCGTCGACAGTGAAGAGGTTGATCAATACCACAGGAGCTTCGCTGCACTGCAGCTGTTGAGTGATGGGAACGATCGGATCAAGGGGGCGAATAGAAAGCATGGCGGCCTCTACATTGTAATCATGATGACAGTTTGGGTTTCACGCTCCAAACCTACTGCGTTTGACAACATGGTGTCAACGTGGAAGGATTCACGCCATGCAAAAGACAAACTACACACCCGCAGGGCGCGCCACGAGCGATCTGGTTCTTGAAATCTTTAGAGCAAGCGCGCGCCTGCTTACTGCAGGCGATCGACTCGTCGCAGAGCTAGGTCTGACAAGCGCCCGCTGGCAACTCTTGGGTACGATTGTGTACGCCGAACGAGCACAACCGGTTTCATGGATTGCTCGCGACATGGGGGCAAATCGGCAAAATGTTCAGCGGATCGTCAACGATCTGGTGAAGGAAGGGCTGCTCGAGTTTCAACCCAACCCACATCACCGCAGGGCGCAGCTGGTTGTCCTGACTGAAGCTGGGAGAAAGGCATTCGATCTGGCGATGCAGCTACAAACGCCTTGGATTAATGAGCTGGCGGAGGGATTGGACATGGAGTCTATCCAGACTGCCCATCAGGTTCTAAAGCACCTGCGCAATAGGCTTGAGGAGGACCCGGCCGAATGACCTGGCCAGCGTCAGCATCATCCAGCTACTCAAAAGTTCAGGCAACAAAAGACTGGGCCAGGTTGTAAACGGTGGTTCGTGGACGTCCGCTTCTAGCCGATTGCTGCCTGGTGTGAGGGGTTGCACCGGTCCGAAGCTGACGGACGGTCTGGCTCAGTTTCAGATTGGGCAAGCCGGTCTCTCCCCCAACCGCTCTACCAACCTTACGAGATAACCGTCGGGATCATGGACGATGAATTCGCGCTGGCCTATTTCTACATTGTCAGCCCGATACCAGGTGTCTTTGCATTCTCGATAGAGTGGACATCCAGCCAGATCCAGTTTTTGGATGATGGGTGCGACAGCCTCAACATCAATCTGTAAGTTGATGCCTCTTCCAAACGGCTTGGCCAACGGCGCAGTCAGCCATTGACCCGTGTCCGAATCAATCTGCTCAAGCATTACTTGCGCACCATTCAAATCAAGATATGCAAATCCATCTTCCGGGCGTTGATAAGCTACTTTGAACCCCAGAAGAGAAACCCAAAATGCCAGGCTTCTATCCAGGTTGGTAACCATTAACTCCGGAACCAGTTTGTTACGTTCGAACATGAGATGACTTCCGTTTCAAAAGGCTCGTTTTTGCGGACGGCCAGGTTCTGCACTGATGGCTTCGATACCACGACGGGATCGTGGGGAGCGCGATGATGCACGCTCGGGTGAGAGTTAACGAGTCGCGTTGACCGGAAGCTGCCCTACGCGAATGGCGGATCAAGAGGAACGTCTGTCGCTCTCGCTTAGCCCAACCTCACGCCAGCGCGTCATCCTGATGTGACAGCGGCTGCACCGCCAGGTGTGGCGTTTCACCGAAGAACTCGATCAGCAGTTCAGTGAGCACACGAATTTTGCGCGCAGGATGCGGACCCGGCGGGCGGATGATGTAGGCACCGGCCGGAGGGGGAGGATGGTTTGTCATGATCGGCACCAGTGCGCCGGATGCCAGGTGTTCATGGGTGAGGCAGTCGGGCAGGTAGGCGACACCGAGGCCTGCGGTCGCGGCGGCGACCAAGGCGATGCCGTTGTCGGCCTTGAAGCGGCCTTGCGGACGGACCGTGATGACTTTGTCGCCATCCATGAATTGCCAGGCTTCGGTGCCCTGCATGAGGGCCTGATGGGCAATCAGTTCATACGGCGTCTGGGGTTCGCCGTGCGCGTTGATGTAGGCGGGGCTCGCGACGAGCTTGGTGTAGACCGGGCCAATCCGTCTGGCAATCAGATTGGAGTCCTGCATATAGCCCACCCGGATGGCGCAATCGTACCCCTCGGCAATGAGGTCAACGAAGCGATCGCTGTAACAGGTCTGGATGTGCAGCTGCGGATGCCGACGCGCCATTTCTGCCAGCATCGGGGCGAAGTGACTCTGGCCGAAGGACAGCGGCACGGCCACGCGCAAGCGGCCGCGGAGGGCGCCGGCGGGCAGGATCGTTTCCTTGGCGATGTCGATCTCGGTGCAAACCCTGGCGGCGTAGTCCCGGAACGTCGCACCGGCCTCGGTAAGCGCCGCCCCGCGAGTAGAGCGTGCCAGCAGTTGCACACCCAGTTCGGTTTCAAGCCGAGCCAGGCGGCGGCTGACGATCGATTTTGACACGCCAAGCCGCAGGGCAGCCTGAGAAATGCCCCCGGCATCAGCCACTTCCACGAAGGTCTGCAGTTCTTCGATGTCCACTCTGGCGTTCCTCTTTTAGCGACACAGCACGTCGCGCAATGCTACTACTGCGTCGAACATGGGAACAGCACAATGGATTTTCCGGGCATGGCGTCATTCGCACGTGTCTCGGAACCCATCACCCGCACAGGCTCCGGCCTGATTCACAAACGTGCGTCACCCATGAAAAGGATTTACCAATGGCAAGCGAGACTCTCCGCAACCCCCATACCGATCAGCTACTGACCCCGGAAAACTCGGCGTTGATCATCATCGATTATCAGCCGGTTCAGGTTTCTTCGATCCGCTCGATGCCGCGTGATGAACTCGTCTTCAACATAACCAGCGTCGCGAAGGCGGCGGTCAACTACAACCTTCCGATCATCCACTCGACAGTCAATGTCGCGACCGGCCGCAACAAGCCGCCGATTCAGGAGTTGCAAAAGGTGATCGGCCATCTGCCGACCTATGACCGCACATCGATCAACAGTTGGGAGGACACGCAATTCAAGCAGGCAGTCAAGGCGCTCGGGCGCAAGAAACTCATCATGACTGCACTCTGGACCGAAGCATGCCTGACATTCCCGGTGCTCGACGCGATCCAGGAAGGTTATGACGTTTATGTGCCGGTCGATGCGGTCGGCGGCACATCGCTCGCCGCGCACGACGCGGCGTTGCGCAGAATGGAACAGGCGGGCGCGAAGCTCATCAGCCGGGTGCAAATGTACTGCGAACTACAGCGCGACTGGGCGCGAGAAGTGACCGTGCCGGGCTTTCTGGGCGTATTCGAGAACTTCGACGGGTTCAACGCTGAAAAAGCGCTGGAAGAGGCGGACAAGAAGGCCTGATTAGCGGGCAGGGGATGAAGGTGTCGCTCGCGAAAGCGGGCGCCACCTGCCTTACGCGGCGGTTGGCGGCCAACGTTCCCCCAGTGCCAGTTGCTATCAGACAGCCCGGTCAGGGATGCCCAACCGGCTAAATGACGCGACCTTTCTTCGGTGATGGGTGAGTGGCAGGCACGGCCCTGGCGCTTTTCAACAACTGCGCAAACGCCGTCTTGTCGATCGGTCGACTCATGAAATAACCCTGCACCTCATTGCATTGATCCTTGCCGAGAATCTCCAGTTGCTCCTCGGTTTCCACGCCTTCGGCGGTCACGGTCAGGCCCATGGCTTTGCCCAGGCCGATGATCGCCTGAACCACCGCCCGATCGTTGGCGCCGTTGCTGATCGAGGCGATGAAGCGTTTGTCGATCTTGATCCCGTCGAACGGGTAGGCGCGCAGGTAGCCGAGGGACGAATAGCCGGTGCCGAAGTCGTCCATGTTCAGGCGCACGCCAAGTTCCTTGAGCGCATTCATCGTGGTCAGCGCGCCGTCGGTGTCGACGAGCATCACGTTTTCGGTGATTTCCAGTTCCAGGCGACTGGCCGGGAAACGGGTCTGGATCAGCGCTTCGCGCACGTCTTCGACGACATCGCTGAGGGCAAACTGCGCCGGCGACAGATTGACCGAGAGCAGAATGTCCGACGGCCAGCTCAGTGCGGTTTCACAGGCTTCGCGCAATACCCAGCGCCCCAGCGCCACGATCAGGTCGGTCTGTTCCGCCAGGCCGATGAACAGATCTGGCCCCAGCAGGCCTTTGGTCGGGTGCTGCCAGCGTACCAGCGCCTCGACCGAAACGATGTGCTTGCCGTCGACGGTGTAGCGCGGCTGGTAATGCAGGATGAATTCGTCGTTCTTCAGCGCACCGCGCAGATCGCTTTCCATTTGCCTGCGGGTCTGAATCTGGTCGTTCATGTGCGCTTCGAAATAGCACCAGGTGTTCTTGCCCTCGGACTTGGCCTGATACAGCGCGATGTCGGCGCAACGGATCAACTCGCTGGGCACGAAGCCCTGACGGCGGCTCAGGGCGATACCGATGCTTGCGCCGACGTGCAACGGGTGATGCTCGAAGACCATCGGTTGATGCAGGCTCTCGACTAGCCGGGTACAAAAGCGGTCGACCTCTTGCCGAGTGTCCATGCCATTGAGCACCACGACGAATTCGTCACCACCCAAGCGAGCGACGATATCGTGCTCACGGGTGCATTCGCGCAGGCGACTGGCGACTTCCTGCAACACCGCATCACCGGCCGGATGGCCGAGGGAATCATTGATCGGCTTGAAGTTGTCCAGGTCAATCACCAGCAGCGACAACGGTGCGGCGTGTTCCTTGAGCAACAGCGCCTCATCCAGATAACGCGCCAACTGGTTGCGATTGGGCAGGCCGGTCAGGGCGTCGTGCATCGACAGGTGCTGGATCTGCGCATGGGCGGCGACTTCGTCGGTGATGTCGCTGGCGGTGCCGCGATAGCCGACCACGGTTTGCTTTTCGATAATCGGCCGCGCTGATAGCCGACAGTGGCGTTGCTGCCCGGCGTGATCGCGGTAGGTGCAGCGCAGGTCGCTGGCATTGCTGTCTTCGGTGAGTTTTTTAAGCCACAGCTCCAGCGGCGTGGTATCGCAGGACACCAGTTGCCCGATGCCTTGCCCCAGCCACTCGGTTTGCGGGTAGCCGGTCACCTCGCTGAAGCGCGCCGAGAGATAGGTCAGGCGCAACTGGTTGTCGACTTCCCAGATCCAGTCCGATGCCGCTTCGGCCACCGCGCGAAACCGCTCTTCACTGGCTTCAAGTGCATGGTTGGCCGCCTCCAGCGCCTGATTCGAGGTCTTCAACGTGCTGAAACTGTGGTCGACGTAGGTCGAAGATCGCACGGCGTGACGCAGGAAATACGCGGTCAGCAGCATCAGCACCGCCAGCACGCTGCCGAGGGTGGGCAGCAATGACCACAACAATTGCAGCCCGGGGCGTTTCAGATCTGCCGTCAAGCTGAAACCGGTACTGTCCAGCGGCACGCGTGGTTGCTCCCCGCTGAGCTGGTCATCCGGCATCAGGGTCAGGTTGTTCAAGCCGTAGGCTACGCCGATCGCCTGCAGTTTGGCGGGCGTCAGCTTGTCAACGAATACCAGCACCGACGTCTGTTGCGGATCGCCCACCGGACGCTCATCGTTGGGCAGAATGGCCGCCGCCGTGACCAGCGCCGGCCAGCCGTCGAACAGCGAGTACGTGCTGACAGGCACGGTCAACTCGGGCTGGTCTTGCACCTGCTCAATCAGCGACGCGGCAGGCACCGCGAGCCAGCGCGAGATGTCCGCGTCTTCCTGCTGTCCCTGCACCACGGCGTATTTTGTGCCCTGCCGATCCAGCACGAACACGCCGTCATAACCGTCAGTGGTGAACAAAGTTTTGCCAATGTTCTGTTGGGTGTACGCCCAGTCGGTATCGACCTGGGTATGCAGGTGCTCATAGGCGGTGGTCCAGTCGGCGTAACTGGTGATGTAGCTCTTTGAGGTGCTGATGCGGTTTTCCAGGGCGCGGGCCGTGTAGAAACGGTTTTGCTCGACATCCTCGCGATCCAGGCGAGCGGCAATGCTGAGCAGGGTGCCGATAGCGGCAATCACCCCGACGAGAAACAGCGTGCCGACCGCAAACGCCAGGCGGCGGGTGATTGCACTTTGCTGAGGCGGAACCGGCGTAGCAGGAGCGAAACTGTCCATATGCTCGTCCTTGGTAGCTTGGGTTTGCTCATCTGGAACAGTGGCCTGGGCGCAATGTTCAATCTGCTGTTGGCGATTGCGCTGCGGCGGATTTCTCTAGCGTAGTGAATGTGTGGGGATTTTGCCTTGAGACTGCGGCGGGCGTGCGATGGCCGGGAGCGCCTGGAGTAGACGACGCTGCTTAACCAGCCGACAAGATCAAACGTCGCTGAGGGGATCTTTGCATAAACAGGATGATGTCGAAGATTCGACCTGGCTCTGTGCTGAGTTCAGGGTAGTTGCTCTGGAGAATTGCCTCGGTCAGCAGCGCTTTATTGTCGCGCCAGCATTGGCCCAAGGAGAATGGTAGATGGCAAATGCGCTGACCAGCGGCTCTGTAGGCGTTTTTTGGTAGAAGGTACTGTGTGCCGCTGAACCCGGATATTCCTGCACGTTGCAAACCCTTTCTGACCTGGCTGTCAAACGCGGGCATGAATCCAGTGATCAGTAGTAAAGCCTTCATTGGATAAGTGACGTTGGTATTGTTGATGAAGAGCGCATGCGCCAACGCCTCGAGGATACTTAGCAATTCAGTATCAAATTGGTTGAGCGAGCTGAAGGGTGTCTCTCGGGTGAAGTTTCGACCGCCCGCAGGGTCTAGATTCAAAGCATCCAGTCCGATGCGGTCGAGGCACACAAACCTGGAGTGCAGCGCCTTGCAGCTCAGCGCTGTCGCGATTTGCCGAGTTGTACGGAGTATCGGAGCCTTGCGTGTACACGCTCCCCAGTTGGCCAATGCGGCGTATAAGGCCTCAGCGAGCTCGCCAGCACGTTCTGTTGAAACATCAGCGGCAAGGTACCGACTGGAAATTTTGCGTACATGAGCATAATCAGCGTGGTAAGAGGCGTTGAACGCATTGATTGCTGATTTGATATCGGTAGTCTGGCCAATCAACTGAAGCATTGTCTTTATCCGAATTGATGTGAGCTGCGGAGCGAACAGAGCATATCGATGCCGCTGATGAGGACAAGTGCCCGCACAGCCTGATCGCCACTTCAGGAGGTGCTCAGGTTGTAAACAGATCCAATTGTTCGTTTTCAGGTAGAACCTTTACTGACGAGCACACACTTTTTCACAAAGACCTCCCGGGATCCAATCAGTGGCAGAATCTCCCTGACTTGAAAGTTCAGGAGAACATCATGCTTCGTGTGTTTGAACGAAGACTCGACCCTTTCCCGCCTGATGAGGTGCCACCGCCACCCAACGGTCTGGCTAAATTTCTCTGGGCCTGCACTCGCGGTGCTCGCGGCTACATCCTCGCACTGGCGTTGCTCAGCGCCGCCGTATCAGTTTATGAAGCGTGGCTGTTTTCCTTCCTCGGCCAGGTCGTCGATCTGCTCTCCACGTGGCAGGCCGGCGGCGAAGCGGCGGTGCAGGAGAGCCGTGTGTTGTGGGGCATGGGCATTGTCATGGTGCTTAGTGTCGGGCTGGTGGCGTTGCGCACCATGGTTCAGCACCAGATTCTGGCGATTAACCTGCCGCTGCGCCTGCGCTGGGATTTCCATCGGCTGATGCTGCGGCAAAGCCTTTCGTTTTTCTCCGACGAGTTCTCCGGCCGGGTCACGACCAAGGTCATGCAGACGGCGCTGGCGGTGCGCGACGTGCTGTTCACCATGATCGAGATCCTGCCGGGGATTGGCGTGTACTTCATCGCGATCATTGCCTTGGCCGGCGGTTTTGCGCTGAAGCTGATGCTGCCGTTTCTCGCCTGGGTCGTGCTGTTCGGTCTGGCCATGTGGTACTTCGTGCCGCGTCTGGGCAAGGTCGGTCAGGAGCAGGCCAATGCGCGCTCGATGATGACCGGGCGCATCGCCGATGCGTACACCAACATCACCACGGTGAAACTGTTCTCCCACTCCAACCGCGAAGCACATTTTGCGCGGGCGGCGATGGAAGATTTCAAGCAGACCGGCTTTCGCCAGATGCGTCTGGTCAGCCTGTTCGAGATCGTCAATCAGGCCTTGGTGGTGGGGTTGATCATGTCTGCCGGGGGCTACGCCCTGTGGCTGTGGCACCAGGGCGACGTCGGCGCCGGTGCGGTGGCGGCGATTACCGCCATGGCCTTGCGGATCAATGGCATGTCGAACTGGATCATGTGGCAGATGACCTCGCTGTTCGAAAGCATCGGCACCGTCCAGGACGGCATGGCAACGCTGACCCAGGGCACCAAGGTGCAAGACGCACCGGATGCCGGCGTGCTGGTCACTTCCGGCGGCGCGGTGACGTTCGACAAGGTGAAGTTCAACTACGGTGGCGAGCGTCAGGTGCTCGATGGCCTGAGTCTGAGTATTCGTCCCGGTGAAAAGATCGGTCTGGTAGGGCGTTCCGGTGCGGGCAAATCGACGCTGATCAACTTGCTGCTGCGCTTCTATGACGTCGACAGCGGCGAGATTCGTATCGACGGCCAGAACATTGCGCACGTGACTCAGGACAGCCTGCGCAGCGCGATCGGTATGGTCACTCAGGACACCTCGCTGCTGCACCGCTCGATTCGCGACAACATCGCCTACGGCCGGCCCGATGCCACCGACGCGCAGATCCGCCGCGCCGCTGCCAATGCGCAGGCTGATGAGTTCATCAGCCAACTCAGCGACCGTCAGGGCCATACCGGCTACGACACCCTGGTGGGTGAACGCGGGATCAAGCTCTCCGGCGGCCAGCGTCAACGGGTGGCGATCGCCCGGGTGATGCTGAAGAACGCGCCAATCCTGCTGCTGGACGAAGCCACCAGCGCGCTGGACTCGGAAGTCGAAGTGGCGATTCAGGAAAGCCTCGATGAGATGATGCAGGGCAAAACCGTGATCGCGATCGCGCATCGACTGTCGACGATTGCGGCGATGGATCGGCTGATTGTCATGGATGACGGGCGCATCATCGAGCAGGGCACCCATTCGGAGTTGCTTGAGAAGAACGGCGTGTATGCGCGGCTGTGGGCGCATCAGAGTGGCGGGTTTCTAGGGGAAGACAAAGGCGTGGTGGAGGCTTTGGATCAGGCGTAAACGGGCAGGGCACATGGCCGGGGAATCTTGTGCGTCCCCGGCCATGTGCCCTGGTTTATTCAAGCCAGATCGGCACTCGCCATCATTCGAACACTGGCAAACGTCGATTCGTTTCTCGCCTGATCCAGCGTTGTCAGCGTGTTGATCGATGACGGCGGCGTTGCCCGTTTACGACTCATTGCAGAACCTGAGCGCTCGTCGCTCGGCGGCACGCCAAAGTGCTCGCGATAGCATTTTGAGAAATGCGGTGTGGAGGCAAATCCGCAGACATACGCCAGTTCCACGATCGACAGGGAGGTTTGCTTGAGCAGTTGTCGCGCGCGAATCAGCCGCAACCTCAAGTAGTAGCGTGACGGCGTGCATTGCAGGTATTTCTGAAACAACCGCTCCAGCTGTCGGCGTGACAGATCGACGTATTCGGCAAGGTTATCCAGCTCGATCGGCTCTTCAAGATTGGCTTCCATCAACGCAACGACTTCTTGCAGCTTGGGTTGATGCGTACCGACCACGTGCTTGAGTGGCACGCGTTGATGGTCCTGCTCGTTGCGGATGCGCTCGTATACAAACATCTCCGAGATGGCGGCGGATAACTCACGACCATGATCGCGGGCGATCAGGTGCAGCATCATGTCCAGCGGCGCTGTTCCTCCGGAACTGGTAAAGCGGTTGCGGTCGAGGGTGAAGAGGCTGGTGCTGACGTTGACGCGTGGGAAAGCTTCCTGCATGGCTGCCAGAAACTCCCAATGCACGCTGCACTCATAACCATCGAGCAATCCGGCTTTGGCGAGTGCCCAGCTACCGGTGCACACACCGCCCAAGCGTCTGGATTGGCGCGCCAGGGCTTGCAGCCAGGATGTGTGCTCGCGGGTGATCACGCTCTGGATGCCGACCCCGCCGCAGACAATCACCGTGTCCGCCACGCCGGGGTTGCTCCACGAGCCATCCGGCGTGATCGGGACCCCGTCGCTGGCCCAAACAGCCGCACCATTGGCGCTGAAGGTATGCCAGCGATACAGCGTTCGCCCCGACAATTGATTGGCCATGCGCAGTGGTTCGACGGCGGATGCCAGCGACATGAGGGTGAATTTATCCAACAGCAAAAACCCGACGGATTGGGTCGTACCGTCGGCCACGGAGGGGGTCGATGACATCATGGCCTCACAGGAATCGGTCTGAGTTGCAGGCGTCGGTCATTCCCCCGGTCTTTGCCAAGGGAACATCAGCTTCGGCGTGAACGCCTAGCCCACCGAGGTTGCGCGTGCCGCCGGGGCAGGGTGACGCGACGTCATCAGGCCGATAAAGGAGATTGCCAGCGCCAAGCCAATGGTGGTGGTGACTTCGGTGCGGTGCTGCGGAGTAATCATCATGACCGCCAGCGCCGCGCAGATGAAGCCGATCACCAGCCACGTCAGCCATGGAAACAGCCACATGCGGAATGTCAGCTCGACCTTGCGCTGTTGCAATATCCGCCGCATGCGCAGTTGCGACACTGCAATCGCCAGGTACACCAGCAGGGCAATCGCCCCGGAGCTGGCCAGCAGGAACTCGAACAGTCCGGCGGGCATGAAGTAGCTCCACACGGTGATCGATGCACCCAGCACGGTGCTGGCGATCACGGCGGCCCGTGGCACACCGGCCGCGGAAGTCGCCTTCAGTGCTTTCGGTGCATCGCCGCGACGGCCCAGCGAGTACAACATGCGTGAGGCAATGTAAATCGAGGAGTTCATGCAACTGGCCACGGCGATCAGGACGACGACGTCGACCATGAACTTGGCGTTTGGAATGTTCATGATTTCCAGGGCGCGCTGATACGAGCCCACCGACGCCAGCAACGGATCATTCCAGGGCACCACGGAGATGACCACGAAGATCGACAGCAGGTAGAACACGCCGATGCGCCAGATCACCGAGCGGGTGGCCTTGGCAATGTTCTGCGCCGGATTATTCGATTCGGCGGCCGCGATGGTCACCGCTTCAGTGCCGATGAAGCTGAACATGATCGTGATGAAAGCGCCGACCACCGCCGACAAGCCGTTGGGCGCAAATCCGCCGTGCTCGGCCATCAGGCCGCTCAACCCGCTGACTTCGCGGTCGGGCACCCAGCCCATCAACACGGCAAAACCGACCCCGATGAAGCCGATGATCGCCACGACCTTGGCCATGGCGAACCAGAACTCGAACTCACCATACTTGGATACGCTGAACAGGTTGGTCACCACCAGCGCGATGATCGATCCCAACGCGAACAGCCAGGCATCGACCTGCGGAAACCATTGGTGCAGCACATGCCCGGCCGCCAATGCCTCGATGGGAATTACCAACACCCAGAACCACCAGTACAGCCAACCGATGGTAAAACCGGCCCAGCGGCCGATGGCCTGGTCGGCGTAGGTGGAGAACGAACCGGTGTCCGGATTGGCCACCGCCATCTCGCCGAGCATGCGCATGACCAGCACGACAAGCAGACCTGAAAACAGATAGGCGAGAAGTACCGCCGGCCCTGCTGCGGCAATGGCGTGTCCTGAGCCGACGAACAAACCGGCGCCGATAATCCCGGCGATGGACAGCATTGTGACGTGACGAGGCTTGAAGCCCTGCGCCAATTGGCTACTCGAATCCATGGAGTTCGGGCTGATCATCGGTATTTTTATTCTCTGCTGATCGACATTTAAGCAATTGAACGGGCACACGATCGGTCACCATCGTTGCCTGCTGAAACTCCCGAAAGAAGCCCGTCCAACCGCCGCAGTTCTTATCAACCCCATGATCTGACCGGGATTGTTTTGATAGGAAGACACGGCACCTTAGCCGGCCTTGCTGTCGATTCAGTAGCCTGATTGCGCCATGGTCGTGTCTGATATCGACATATGAATACCGTGAGGTCGTATTTGAGACCTGTCGGTCACGCAAGGCTCTGGCAATCAAAATCCAGATTGACCAAGTCATGTTCGTTTTTGAGAGGGGGTGCCTGAATTCGACGGTGAAGCCAAACTGGGCCCCACAAGCCAGGCTCTCTATACTGGCCCTCCAGGATGGTAAATAGAGCACAACCTATGCCCGTCGCACCCAATCAAAATTTCCCAGTCATTTTGGTCCCGGCTCAACCAAGCGACTTGGACAATCTTGTAGCCATTCGAATTGAGGCCATGCGCGAAAGTCTGGAGCGTGTCGGGCGATTTGATCCGGTGCGTGCGCGTGAGCGGTTTGTTGGCGGTTTTGAAGCTCGCAATACGCGCTATATCGAGGTATCTGGAGAGAGGGTTGGTTTTGTAGTGGTCAAGCATCACCACAATGAAATCTTGCTCGACCACTTGTATGTGAGACCGAGCGCGCAAGGATCAGGTGTAGGGGCTGCTGTTCTCACTCAGATTTTCAAAGAGGCGGATTCGGCTGCGCTCCCTGTTAAAGTTGGCGCTCTCAAAGAAAGTGCTTCGAATCGCTTTTATACCCGCCATGGCTTCCAATTCACGGAAAGCAGTGAATTCGACAATTATTATGTGCGTCAGAGTGTTCCGGCGAATGGCCCGGCTTGCTAGCTGGGATATGGGAACCGCTTTCGGTTACCTTCTCCACAGCAACCCTTCAACGTCATCAAATTTGCCGGCGACCTTCAAATAAGTCTCAGCCCATCCACTGCTCATGGCCAGCTCCTGTAACGGTCCGGTGGGCGCAAACAACACGGCGACGTCCAGCCGCTCAGGCAAGGTGCCGGTTTTTAATGAGTGGATCAGGGCTTGTAATTCAGTTTTCGCCTCAAGCTCATCAGCCCAATACGACCAGCAGAAATCATTTTCGGGAATCGACACCAGTTCAACAGCGGCCTCAAGTACGAGGACGAGAGACTCGACAGCGGAATTACACTCCGCTGTTCCCTGGAGCAAGAGACGAAGGTGGCGGTTTTCCATGGGGAATTCCAGGGCAGTTTGGACGATAAAAAGTGGGCAAAACAGGATCAAATCACAGTAGGCCGCAACTCCTGCGCCAGTTCGATCAATGCGCGCAACCGCGCGGGCACGAAGCGATGGCCCGAGTAATAGAGCCTCAGTCCGCCAAATGACGGGCACCATGGCATCAACACCGGCACCAGGGTGCCGCTCGCCAGCTCTTCCTGGATGAACCACTCGGAAATGAAACCAATGCCAAGGCCTGACAACACCGCCTGTTTGATTGCCAGCATTTCGTTGGAGGCGAAGCACACCGGCAGATCCATCTGCAGCTTTTGCCCATCGCGCTCCAATTCCCACTGGTAGAGGCCACCATGGGCCATGCGCATGCCGATGCTCCGGTGGGTGAGCAGATCTCGCGGATGTTCGGGTACGCCGTGGCGTTCGAAGTACTCGGGCGTTGCGACCACAAGCATCCGAATGTCACCTGACAGTGCCACGGCAATCATGTCTTGCGGCACGGACTCCGCCAGGCGAATCCCGGCGTCGAAGCCACCGGCGATGATGTCGACCATGCTTGATTCGCTGACGATGTCGATACGTACGTCGGGATAGCGCTGAGCGTACTGCTTCAATAGCGGATCCAGCAGCAGGTAAGCCGCGCCATGCGGTGCATTGATGCGCAATGTGCCGCTGGGCTCGTCGGGGCCGACGCTGGCTTCTTCGCCGGCACTTTTGATCTGTGCCAACGCAGGTGCGATGCGTGCCACATAGCGTTGGCCGATGTCGGTGAGAGCAACGCTGCGCGTGGAGCGATTGAACAGGCGCACTTTCAGGCGTGCTTCCAGACCGGCCACCGCGCTGCTCACAGCAGTTGTGGACATGCCCAGCTCCTGTGCGGCGCCGCGAAAACTGCTGCGCCGCGCCACGGCCAGTACCACTTCCAGCTCGGTCATTCCTGTTCTGTGCATGATCGTCCTGAATATAAGGATGCTTCATCAGCCAAAGGATGGCTTATCGGAATAATGAACCCTTCTTAGACTTCATCACAGAGGCTCGATTCAGACGAGTCGTTTTGAGCGAGGAGTCGCCATGCAACGCATTGAACATATCTATATCAACGGCGAGTTCGTTCTTCCACACGGTCAGGAATGGTTCGACCTTCATAACCCGAGCACCGAGGAAGTCATCGGTCAGGTTCGACTGGGCGATGCACTGGACGCCCAGCGTGCGATCGCAGCCGCCAAGGTTGCATTCCCTGCGTGGGCCCGTACTAGCCGGGAGGAGCGCATTGCGGCACTGCACCGCATGCACCGGGCCGTGGCGGCAAAGGAGGAAGAGCTGCTGGAAGCCATCGTCACGGAATACGGTGCACCTGCGGCTCGCGCGCGCTCGATGGCGAGTTATCCGGCCGACGTGATTGCGCAGGCAATCGATACTCTGGAGGCGTTCGATTTCGAGGAGCAGGTCGGCACGGCCAGGGTCATTCTGACGCCCGTGGGTGTGACCGGTCTGATCACGCCATGGAACAGCAATGCGGGCTTCATCTGCAACAAGCTGGCCACCGCGCTGGCGACAGGCTGCACCGCCGTCATCAAGCCTAGCGAGATGAGCGCGTTGCAGACGCAGGTCGTGGTCAGTGCGTTGCATGAAGCGGGGTTGCCACCGGGTGTATTCAATGTCATCAACGGACGGGGTGATGTGGTTGGCGAGGAGATCGCCGGTCATCCCGACGTTGCCAAAATCTCGTTTACGGGCTCGTCCGCTGTCGGTAAGCATCTGCTCAGAACCGGTGCCGACACCATGAAGCGTGTGACGCTGGAGCTCGGCGGCAAGTCGCCCACCGTGGTGCTTGATGATACTGATCTGCAGGCGGTCATGCCGATGGTGCTGCAAGCCGGATTTCTCAACAGCGGTCAGGCGTGCATCGCGGGCACTCGTATCCTCGTGCCGCGCGGCCGGCTGGCAGAGTTTGAACGGATTGCAAAGGAGGGCGTCTCACAGATCCGATCGGGCGATCCGCGTAACACCGACACCGATATCGGTCCGATGGTGAGCCAGAAACAATGGGAACGGGTGCAGCGCTACATCCGTATCGGCCAGGAAGAAGACGCGAGGTTGCTGGCGGGTGGCGAAGGGCGCCCGGAAGGCTTGCATGCCGGATGGTTCGTGAAGCCCACGATCTTCACTGATGCCAACAACCGGATGCGCATTGCACGTGAGGAAATCTTCGGGCCGGTGTTGACGATCATCCCCTACGAGGATGATGCCGAAGCGATCACCATTGCCAACGATACGGACTATGGGCTGAGCGCCCTGGTACTGGGAAAAAGCGCTGAACGTTGTATGAACGTTGCCCGCCAGATCAATGCGGGACGCGTGCTCATCAACACCCTGACCCACGAACCGCGTGCCCCCTTCGGTGGATTCAAACATTCAGGCCTTGGGCGCGAAATGGGCAAGTGGGGGATGAGCGCGTATTTGGAACCGAAGACGTTGATCGCCATGACACGTTGAAATGACTGGGTCAGATTCCTGTTGCCAACAGGTTCGAGCAACTTGCCGCCTCACGACGGCAAGTTGCTTCAGGCCTTACAGAGTAAATGACAACGCAGAGAAGACCATCCCGCCACTGCCTGCCCAGCCCATGCAAAACTGGCCGTTTTCGGCTTCGCCCCGACTCATCGCATCGAAGATGCCGTAGGGGATGGACGCGGTAATGATGTTGCCGGTCTTATGCCCGACGTGGTGCAGTTTGTGATCAATACCGATCAGTTGCCCAATGTGCTCCCACATCTTTGGCGAACCGGTATGGATAAACACTTTATGAACATCCGCAGCAGAGACGTTTTGCAGATTGAAGACTTTGATCGCTTCATTGCGACCATCTTCATGCAAGGCTGCCGCGTAGGAGTTGAATTGATACTGCCCGCCGGTCGGTGAAATACGGGGAATATCCTCCTCATTGCAGAACAGTTTCCAGTCCGGCAGGGAGATGGTCGACAAGTCACTCAAGTCCGGCCGGTTGATGTACGAGAACTTGAAGTTGCCGGGTGCCTCATGACTGAGGATGGTGACCGTGACGGCTTCGCCAATGGTAAAACTCGGGAACTTGTAAGCCAGTTCCGCCGACGACTGCAAAGAGAAGTTCTTGGGCATCACCGGCCCGCCAGCAGACATGCCAAACTCCATATTGACGATTGCCGCATAGCGAATCTCGCCGGCCTGCATTTTGCTGTTGATGACATCCATGGCGGTCACCCAGCCATTGCAGGCGTCCACCACATCAAAGTTTCTGCAGCTCAGGCCCAGCGCCTTGGCAATGAACGTACTGTTGGCCGGCTCGATGAACCCGCGGGTGACGTTCGGATAGATCAACAGATCCAGGTCGGCCTTGTCGATGTTGGCCTGAGCGAGCGCCGAGTTGAATGCAGTCTCCATCAATTGCATTGGCGTTTCGTTGGCACCCAGCCAATGACGCGTTCCGCTGCCGCTTTTTTCAAGCAACTTGCTGATGGTCTTTAATGTTTTAGGCAAGGCTTCCTGGAAGGTATCTTTAGAGTGTTCCTCGACCAGGTTTATAACGTCCTGATTGCTGACAATGCGTGATGGGAGAATCCCGGACAACCCAACTATTTTCATATGACTTCCTTGTTGAAAGTATGCATCCGTGGGCAATGGCTGCGGATGAGCAAACCCTTACTCATCCCTGTAAGGAGCCACTGGCGGCAATACTTTTAGCACAAAGAAAATGCCGATCAAGAAGGTTGTTCGTTATTTCCTTCAATCGAATTGAATCATGATCTGGGTCAATTTAACGAGCTTTAAGGTTGATCGAAAGACAGTCGGCGGACCCTCGCGACACGGTTGGCATCTGTGTTTGATGTCGTTAGCTATCGGCGAAAAGGACACACCTGAAGGGCCAAACACCCCTCAATAGCCAATTGTCGTCACGTAGTCGCGTAAAAGCCCCAACCTGGCCCTAAAATCCGCGAACAACGAGGGAACTATTAACGTCTACCAACAGACTGAGCTGCTGGTGCGACCCTCATGCAAACGTCGCACGAAACGATTTCTACAATAAATGGAGCGCGCAATGGGCAGGGCAGGCGATGAGTTTGATTTCTGGTGGGGTACGTCTGGATCGTGGGTTGAACCGCCGAATGTGCGCCGCAGCGGCACCAGCGGTGTCCAGTTGGTTGTTCAGGGTGACAAGACGTTTTTCGTAAAGCGTCAAACCGGCCATTTGTTCCGCAGTCTCCGTTACCCCACTGGCCGACCCACTGCATTGCGTGAAGGCGTTGCCCTTTCAAGACTCGAAGAGCTGGGTGTGAATGCGCCGAGACCGGTATTTTATGGCGCGAGAAAAGTCGACGGCGTATGGCAGGGTGTCTTGGTTACCAAAGACCTGGGCGGCTTCATTGATCTGGATACCTGGTATAGCCAGGGCGCTGCAAGCCTGTTGACCACAGAGCAACATCTGCGACTTTTTGAGCGTTTAGCGCAAATGCTGGCACGGATGCACTCGGGCAGATGGCAGCACGGTTGCATGCGTTCCAAACACGTCTTTATCAAGGCGTCGATTACCGACACAGACTTCGATTTCGAACTGGCGCTGCTTGACCTGGAGAAATCTCGCGGTCGGGCTACGGCAATGGGTGCGGCGCGTCACGACATTCCGCAACTCAGACGGCATTCTTTCTGGGATGAATCGCAGTGGCGGCATTTTCTTGCGTGCTATGAGCAAGCCAGTGGTAGAACGATGTAGGTAGGTGTGCCTTCCGCCGGGGCCTTACCGACCTGTTGGCGGATTGTTAAACAGCCACAAGCCTTTGGTAAACAGCGGGGGGCAGCCCCCCAAATTGAACGTCAACTAATGGCTGAAGCGGACGTTTGACTTCATCCACTGACATACCCTCATTACCAGCGGGTCAAACAGCGGACGCTCAATCACTTCCCTCAATGGTCATTCGAGCGCAGATAGTGATGCAGTTCCTCACCTATCACTTCGAACGCCTTGGCGATCCGTTTGATTTTGCGCAAGTCACTGTGCATCGCGATCCACACATCGACCTCGAAGCCGAAGCTGTCTGGCAATACGTGAATCAGCCCATGGCTTCTGGCGATAGGTATCGGGCAAAGACCGAAGCCCAATCCCGCTTTCAATGCAGCCAGTTGCGCAAGGTGATGATCCGTGGCAATCGCGAAATGCTGATCGGCTTCAAACAGCCCGACGTCGACCAAACGACGCAAGTCGGCTGAGCGACGGTCTGGCCCGATCATCGGCCGCTGGCGCAGCGACGTCAGGCTGACGGGGTCACCATAACGCTCCAGGCACTCGGCACTGGCATGGATGCCGATCCGTAAGCTGCCGACTCGCCGCACCGCGATATCGGCCTCCATAGGACGCATCAGGCGTACGGCTATATCCGATTGCAGCCTGGCGATATCTTCCAGTGCGTCGCCGATGCTCAGTTCGAGCTTCAATCCAGGATGGTTGTAATGGAAGTTCCGCAGTAAAGCGGGCAACACCTCAACCCCCAGCAATTCGCCACAGGTCAGCCGTACCGTGCCGTGGTCCACTGACGTTTCAGCGCTGGCCGCCCGGTTGAAGGCTTGCGCGGCGAGGTCCATGGCTTCGACATGATCGATGAGGCGCTGCGCCCCACTCGTAGGTGTCAGGCCTGAGGGCGTGCGGGTGAACAGGCTCAAGCCGAGTGTCTGCTCAAGATGATCGAGGCGTCGGCGCGCGGTGGCCTGCGCAATCCCCAACAACTTCGAAGCACCGCTCAGGCTGCCGGAGCGCAGCACCGCAAGGAACACCTGCTGGCTTTCCCACTCAAGACCGCTCATACATTCTTGACCAACAGTTGCTCCTTTTTTGCTCTTCTGCTCGGGCGAGTGAAAAGGGATCATGCGCGCCGAACTTATCCGGGCGTCATTGTAAGGAGTCAACGCATGAGATTCACCGGTCAATGTCTGTGTGGGCACGTCAGCATCGAAATTGAGGCGCAGCAACTGCCACCGCTGTATGCCTGTCATTGTCTGAACTGCCAGCGTTGGAGCGGCAGCGCGTTCGGCCTGCATATGCTATGCGCGGCTTCGGCAGTGCAGGTGACGGGCGAAACAGCGACCTTTGCACACGAGCACCAAGGGCATACCTCCACGCAACATGTCTGCGGCGAGTGCCATACCCGACTGTTCAACGAGACCAGCGCCGCGCCCGGCATGCGTGTGGTGCGGGGCGGCGTATTGGAAGGTTCGGAGCGCTTCACGCCGGTCGCGCATATCTGGACGCGACGCAAGCAACCTTGGCTGGTTCTGCCGCAAGGCGTTGCACAATGGGAGGAGAGCCCGACGCCCCAGGCGTTTTGCCAGCGCACTCGGGTAAAGGAGCGTACTCCTGAAAAATCCGGAATAAAGGGGCGGATTTTTCAGGAGTACCAAGGTGGCTTAACAATGTCCGTTATCAGTAGTCTGCGGACGTAATCGAACGTCCGCCTTTGGCTTTCGCCAAGTCGCTCGATCGAGTCAAATAATCTGAACCCCGCCCGAACGCCCACGCCTAACGATCAGCTTGTGTTCATTCGCACAGGCCCGGTGCCAATACCGGCACATTCCGAGAGGTGGTCAACGTGGCTAAAGACGAGAAGAAAAGCAAAAAAGACGACGCTTCGAAAGCCAGCAAGGACTTGAAAGACAAAAAGTCTTCGCCGGAAAAGAAATCAGCGGCAGCTTCGGCGCTTTCCAAGTCCTCCGACAAGAAAGACAAGAAGAAAGACGCCGAACCGAAAAAGTCTGCGAAAAAAGCCGATAGCAAGCCGGAGAAGGCCAAGGACTCAAAGAAGGCTGACAAGCCGGCGAAAAAGAAGAAGTAATACCTGCGACTCGCCAGGGCTTTACGCCTTGGCATCCCTCAGATCGTTGTTCAAGCGGTTTCTTCAACCCTGTGCACATCCCCCAACGAATCACGCTGCATCGACTGCAGGTTTTTCTCGATGGTTTCGCACAGGGCTTCCATCTGGATCTGGTGCTCGCTGTGGCGAAACGGGCTTTGCAGGTCAGTACCGATGCGTTCGATGGCCAGCAGCATGAAGCCCACCACCGTCGAGGCCAGCGGGGTGAACCAACCCAGCGACTCCACCAGGCCCACCGGCACAATCAGGCAGAACAGCGAGATAAACAGGCGTGGGAAGTACACGTAAGGGTAGGGCAGCGGGGTATTGGCGATCCGCTCCATGCCACCCTGGCTGTTGGACAGATCGACCATCGTCGATTCCAGCCGTGCCAGACGAATACTGTCCAGGCGCCCGGCCTTGTATTCCCGGGCGAGCAGCGCCGCGGAACCGGTGAGGATGTCGTTGGCAAAGTTGTTGGTGGTGCCGCTACGGGCGAATTCATCCGCCGGGATGAACGCGCGGACTTCCTCCGGGCAAGGCTGACCTTGCAGATGCGCCGCGAGGCAATTGACGTAGGCCACATGGCGGCGCAACAGCGTCGCCTTCACCGGGTTCACTTCGTTGTCGGGATCATCCAGCAGCGTCAGCACCTGCCGGGCAAAGCTGCGCGAGCTGTTGATCATCATGCCCCACAGGGTGCGCGCCTCCCACCAACGGTTGTAGGCGCTGCTGTTGCGGAAACTGATCAGCACCACCAGAGCAGAACCGAGCAAAGTCAGAGGCATCAGCGGCAGGTTGATCTTGGCGTTGAGGAACAACATGAAATCGACGGTGACGGCGATGTCCCAGAGCAACAGCCAGAACAGCGACCAGCCCACGTAGCCCATGGTCTTGATGATCAAGCGGTATTTTTTGACGATGGTGGCTTTCAAACGGAAACCTCGTGGCGAGCGGTCAACAATTACGTCTTAGCTCGGACGGTGTTTTCGCTGTAAAGGTTCGATGGCTGGCCGCATCCATCAAACGAGGGCAACGCAGGTCACGCTCACAGGCCTGATGCCTGGGCGCGCCTGCGACGCTTTCGTGCAGAGTCAGAGATGTCTGATTACCGCTAGCCGGTGACGCATCCCTGTGGTGTTTTTCCGGCAAAGCTGTCGAGCAGACTCGCCACGACCATTTCGCCCATTCGTGTGCGGGTCTGCAGCGTTGCGCTGGCGCGATGGGGCTGCAACACCACCTGTTCGTTGGCGAACAGCGCCTCAGACACATTCGGTTCGTCGACAAACACATCCAGCGCCGCACCGGCAATCTCGCCGGCCGTGAGGGCTGCCACCAGATCCTCTTCGTTGACCAGTTTGCCCCGCGCCACGTTGATCAGGTATCCATCTTTGCCCAGCGCCTGCAGCACCTGAGCATCGATAATCGCCTCGGCTTTATCGGCGGCGGCTGCCAGTATCAAGGCGTCGCTGTCGCGGGCCAATTGCTTGAGATCAGCCACGAAGGTGTGGCCGACATCGCTCATCGGTTGCAGATCGGTGTAACTGATCGGGCAACCGAACGCAGCCGCCCGCACCGCCACGGCGCGGCCAACCCGGCCCATGCCCACAATGCCGATGCGCATGCCGGAGACCTGGCGAGCCAGCGGCAGCGGTGCCAGCGGTGTCGGGCTCTGCGGCCACTGGCCGGAGCGCACATAACGGTCGCTGGTACACAGGCCACGACACACGGCGATGAGCAAACCGATCGCCAGATCGGCGACGTCCTCGGTCAGCGCGCCGATGGTTGCAGTGACGCGGATCCCGCGATCCCGGGCGTAAGCCAGGTCTACCGCATCGGTGCCGACGCCATTGACGGCCACCACTTCCAGTTTCGGCAGCCGTGCCATCAGCGCCTGGCTGATCCCCGTATGGCCACCGGTGATCACGCCACGGATATTGGCCCCGTGCTCGTGCACATACGCCGCTTTGTCAGCCTGCTCGAAGTAACGTCTGATCGTAAACAGCTCGCTGAGACGGGCGTTGATTTCGGGAATCAGGATCGGGCTGAGCTGCAGGACTTCTGGCTTCATGTAAACCTCACTTACTCGATAAAAGGCCGGCTTAACCGCGACCGGCAAAAGGCATGGCCGTGGCCATGACTGTCATGTTCAGGACGTTGGCCGACAGTGGCAGGGCCGCGATATAGCGCACGGCATCAGCCACATGCTTGACGTCGACCATCGGCTCCACGGCGATACTGCCGTTGGCCTGGCGCACACCTTTGGTCATGCGCACCGACATTTCGGTGAGGGCGTTGCCAATATCGATCTGGCTGCAGGCGATGTTGAATTCGCGACCGTCCAGCGCCAGTGATTTCGTCAACCCGAGCACGGCATGTTTGCTGGCGGTATAGGCGCTGCTGAAAGGGCGTGGCGTGTGAGCCGAGATCGAGCCGTTATTGATGATCCGGCCGCCCTGCGGTTGCTGGCGGCGCATCAAACCGAAGGCACCACGAGCGCAGAGGTAAACGCCGTTGAGATTGGTGTCGATCACGTTGCGCCACTGCTCGAACGTCAGTTCATCCAGGGGAACGGCGGGGGCATTGACCCCGGCGTTGTTGAAGACTACGTCAAGGCGTCCATAGACTTCGGCGATGGTGGCAAACAGCACATCGACACTGGCCGGGTCACGCACATCGGTGGGCACCGCCAACGCCTGATGGCCTTGCAGGGCTGCCATCTCGACCAGTTCCTGCAACGGTTCCGGTCGGCGTCCGGCGAGTACCACGGAGTGACCGTCGGCCATCAGACCGAGTGCCACACTGCGGCCGATTCCGCTACCGGCACCGGTCACCAGGGCTACTTTCAAAGGTTGAGCGCTCGACATCTTATTGTTCTCCTGTCTACGAATCAGGTTGGGCGTGGCGCGGGATCAAGTCCGTGGGCCGACGCGCATTTCGAGTTGGCCGATACCGTCGATGCCGGCGTTGATGATGTCGCCCGGTTGCAGCACATCGACGCCGGCCGGGCTGCCGGTCATGATCAGATCGCCGGCCTTGAGCGTCACCGATCGGGAAATCCGGCTGATCACTTCACTGACCGACCAGATCTGGTTATCGAGGCTGTCGCGCTGACGCTCCTGACCGTTGACGTTCAGCCATAGCTCACCGTCGGGATGGCCCAACCGATTGACGGGGACAATGGCGGTCATCGGTGCGGCACCGTCGAACACCTTGGCCCCTTCCCATGGCAAACCGCTGCTTTTGGCCTGGCGCTGCACGTCGCGGCGGGTCAGGTCGAGGCCGGCGGCGTAGCCCCATACATAGGCCAGCGCTTGACTCTCTGGAATATCGGCGCCCCCTTCACCGATGGCGACGACCAGTTCGATTTCGTGGGCGAACTCGTCGGTCAGCGGCGGGAAGGGCACTTCACCAACGGCATCCACCACGTTGCTCGCCGGTTTCATGAAAAATACCGGTGGCTGGCGAGATTGCCCCTGAGTGTCTGGCCAGGGGTAATTACGGCCGACGCAAAACACCCGGCCGACGGGAAAACGTTGCTCACTGCCGACAACCGGCAAGGTCACTGGCAGATCCGGGGTAAAAACATACTCAGTCATGTTCATCCTGTTAAATGTCCTGTCAGAAGCTTCAGCGTACGGCGGCGCTCGTTGGCAAAGTTGGACGAAAGCCGCCTCTGGTTGGAGAAAACGGTGCTTTGCGGCTCAGTTGGTCTTCAATTCGATGCGATACAAACGGCCGAGCAGTAGCGAGTAGGAAAGGGTGCCGATCAGTGCGACAGCGCCAATGAACCAGAAGGCCCAGGCGAACGAGCCGGTGGCATGGACAATCGCCCCGATCACGATCGGCGTAACGATGCCGCCGATGTTCGCGGCCAGACTGGTGATGCCGCCGGTGAGCCCGATGAGTTCCTTGGGCGCCACTTCCGACACCGCCGCCCACGAAGACGAGGCGATGCCCTGAGCGAAGAAGGCCACGGTCAACACGGCAATGCAGATCATGTTGGAGTCGGTGAAATTGACCAGAACGATGGACATTCCGAGCATCGAGCCAATCACCAGCGGCAATTTGCGTGCGAAGGACATCGAGTAGCCCCGGCGAATCAGCAGGTCGGACACAATCCCGGCGAGAAGAATGCCGACGGTGGCGCCCACGAATGGCATCACGGCAAAAATCCCGGCTTTGATCATGGTCAGTTTGCGTTCCTCGATCAGGTAAGTCGGGAACCAGGTGAGGAAAAAGTACAGGGCAGAGGTACTGGCGAACTTGCCAATGCAAATCGCCCAGATCTGCCGGTAGCTGAACAGCTCGGCGATTTGCCGCCAGTTGAAGCGGGTGCGCTCCTGACTGCTCTTGACCAGACCACCGCCTGCTTCGATGTAGGTCAGTTCTTCTTTGCTGACTTTCTTGCAGTTCAACGGGTCGCGATACAGATAAAGCCACAGCACACCAAAAACGATGCCCAGCGCGCCCGTGCTGTAGAAGACATGGCGCCAGTCAAAGGTCGTGGCCAGCCATAACAGCGCCCCGGTAAACAACGCTGTGCCCAGGTACTGGCCGCATACATAGATACTGCTGGCCAGACCGCGCTCGCGAGCCGGAAACCACACCGTGACCGCACGACTGTTGGCCGGAAACGCCGGAGCCTCCATGGCGCCGACGGCCAGGCGCAGACCGAACAGTGAGGCGAATCCGCTGGCAAAACCCTGGCAGACGGTGACCGTCGACCAACTGATCAGCGAGACACCGTAGGTAAAACGGGAACCGAAGCGGTCGGCAATAAACCCGGCCGGCACCAGAGCCAGCGCGTAGGTCCAGGCGAACGCGGAAAAAATCAGGCCCATTTCGATCTTGTCCAGGCCCAGATCCTTGGCCATGAACGGTGCCGCAATCGAAATGTTCACCCGGTCGATGTAGTTGATGATCGTCGCGATCAGCAGCAAAGAGAGCATGAACCAGCGCCGCCGCGAAGGCAGTCGCTGAGGCAACACGGTGTCGCGCGCGCCGGGAAGCAATGGCGCAGCGCTCGATTGGGAAGTGTGGGTATTCGACATGAGTGAGCCTCGTTTTATTGTTAGAAATGTCGAGATGTTTGCGGGCAGCCGACGCCTTGCCCGCAAAAGCAGGGAGCGAGCCATCGAGTGCTGAAAAAAGACAGTGAGCGTTAGCGGCAGACGTTCAGGTTCGTCGTGCGCCAAGCGCTACAGGCATAAGTTCGGGGGGATCAGCGGGGAGCAATAGCAGAGTCATGACGTGCGCACCTTTGATTGTTTTTGAAAGAGGTCGGGCTGCATGGGTAATCACAGTGGTCGTACAACCTTGTTAAAGCAATCCGGGTTTTAGATCGTTTTTTTGTTGAAAAACCGATTTGGCAAACCTGTCCAAAAACATCCCACAGTAAATCTGTATGGCGTCGCCGCCTGATAATTGCCTACCTATTTGTTTTTAAACGGAAAATCTAAATCATCCACAATTTATTTTTTTGGACAGTCGAAATCGATTCGCGCACTGGCAAAATTTTTCACGAGCAGAGACATCGTATGACTTCTTGAAGGAGCACCCCTGAGGCTTCAAGATAAACATCGCCACTTGCCCGGCAACGCCAGGACAACCTGCCAACGTACCTGTCGAGGATTCTCAAAAAATGTCGTCACCCAGCCGTGTCCCCACCTTTGTCATGCAGCAACGTAGTGAACTCACCGACTTTTACATTCGCGACAAACAGGGCCGCCGCGCCGAGACCAGCCCGCATCGGCATGAGTACTTCCAGATTCAGGTCAACCTCGGCGGCGACACCGTGCAGCACATTGGCAACGCTGTGCGTCCGTTTCCGCGCAATACGCTGGCCTTTATCCTGCCGCATCGGGTGCATGTGATCCCGCATCCTGCGGACAGCAAGTTCATGGTGATCAACTTCTCCCAAACCTTCCTGTTGCCGCATTTGCAGTGCGACCCGATGGATCTGGAGGAGGTGTCGATTCTTCTCGCGCCTGAGCTGTCGCCGTTCCGCTTTCAGGAGCATCTGGACTTCGTTCTGGAGGATGCGGATTTCAACAAGGTCTGTGCCTTGATCGAGCAGATGCGCACGCTGGATGAGAACCGCCAGTTAGGTACCCGCGAAATGCTCAAGGGCTTGTTGCTGCAACTGATCGGCAACGTGTGTTTTCTGTATGCCGAACCGCTCAAACGCCTGGCAGAGGAAAATGCGGCTGAAGCCAGTCGACGCGATGCGCTGAGCCGCATGTATGAGTATCTGCGCAAGAACATTGCCGATCCCGATCTGAATCTGATCAAGGTAGCGGCCGCGACCTATCTGTCTCCGACGTACCTGACGCACTGGTTACGCAAGGAAATCGGCAAGACGTTTACCGAACTGGTGCTCGAACGCAGGATGCACGCAGCGCGCAATTACCTGCTTAACGGCACACGGCCGGTGGGCGAGGTGGCGAGGTTGTGCGGCTTCGCGGATGAGGCTTATTTTTCCCGGCGCTTCCGCCAGATCCACGGCCAGCCTCCGGGGCAATTCCGGCGTCGGCAGCTTGATCCCGATACGCCGCAGTCAGCGTTGAACACGTGATAAGAGAGCCTCCCGAGTCGCGATAATCGAGCAACAAAAAACCCGGCGATAGGCCGGGTTGTTTGAGTCTGCAATTGCTTCACATCGAAGGTTCAGAGCGAGGCTTTCACCTGCAAGCCAAACACCAACGCATTGTCGATGTCCTGCCCGGAAAACGCGCCCGGTTCGATGATGTATTGCATGTTCGGGCGCAGCGTCAGCCAAGGCGTGGCCTGGTAGCCGTAGCCGAGTTCGATCAACTGCTCGCCACTGTCCAGGTTCGGGAACTGCGTGCCGTTGGCCATGGCGGCGTCCTGTTGCACGTCGCGGCTGCGCGGGTTAGGCACGGCGCGGCCGTAGCCCAGAGCAACGGTGTCGCGCGGGCGACCTTCGAACGGTTTGTACAGCACCAGTCCGGTGCCATACCACTTGCTGAACGGCGAAGCCGCTTCGCTGGCCGCCGAGTACTGGCCGAACGCATGCAGGCTGCGGCCCTCGGACGTTGGCGAACTCCACACCGCCTGATCGATCAGCAAGTAGTGACCGCCACGGCCGGATACTTCTTTGTCACTGCCGATGCGTTTCACGTCGGAGCTGTCGTAGTAGTAACCCAGCTTGTATTCGCCGGGCAATTGGCCCGCGTGCTTGTACACCAGTTCGATCGGCACCACGGTGCCGGTGGTGTGTTTCGGGCCCAGATGCCAGGCGCGGCTGGAGTTGCCGTTGCTTTCCGGATCGACGTTGAACGCGGCCACGCGCAGTTGCCAGGACGGCGACAAGTCGTATTTCACCCGCACGCCCAGGTGTGCGTTGGGATAGTTGGTCCAGCCACTGCCGCCGGACATGTTCAGCGGATGGCCGCAGAAACCGGCGTTCATGAAGTTGCACAGAATGCCGCTGTCCAGACCACCGAGGTCGTTGCCCATGGCCATGTAACCCAGCTTCACGTTGAGCGCTGGAGTGAACAGGCTGCGCTCGTAGCTGAGTTCGGTCAGGCGGGTGTAGAGACCACCGTAGTTTTCCTGGATCGGCAGGCGGTTGCCAACCAGATCTTCGGAGGCGCTGTTGCCGCGGCGGTCGTTGATGGTCAGCTGAACCTTGCCGGCGTTCTCTACGCCATACAACTTGCTCAGGTCGAACTGCGCGCCGAGCTTGATGTTCTGCGAGTAACGGCCGGAGCGATGCAGGCCGCCATCGGCGTTGTAAGCCATTTCACCGGTGTAATCGCCGGTGAACTTGATGCCGTCCTGGTCCATCTGGTGGCGCAGACCGCCCCAATCGCCGGTCAGGGTATTGCGGGTCAACAGGTTTGAATCGGTATCGGCGAAGGCGGGCAGGGTGGCGCTGCAGGTCAGGCCCAACAGCACGCCATTGACCCAGCCGTTACGAGTAAAACCAAACATGGAGATCTTCCTGCTCAAAGCGGTAGCGATATCGGAAAGCGGCGCGGCACCCTCAGGTGCCGCGCGCAAAAAAGAAGCGCCCGTGTTCAGCACGGGCGCTGCGGCTTACGGCAAGGCGTAAGCCATCACGTAGTCGCCGCGATCGGTCGACTGACGTGCACCACCGGCGGTGACGACGATGTACTGCTTGCCGGTCTTCGGCGACACGTAGGTCATCGGGCCGCCCTGACTGCCAACCGGCAGGCGCGCTTTCCACACCTCTTCACCGTTGCCGCTGTTGAAGGCGCGCAGGTAGAAGTCCTGGGTGCCGGCGATAAAGATCAGGCCACCCTGGGTCGACAGGGTGCCGCCGAGGGTTGGCAGACCGATCTTGATCGGCAAGTGCATGCGGATGCCCAAGGGACCTGTGTCTTCAACGGTGCCGACCGGAACCTGCCAGGCAACTTTCTGAGTCTTCATGTCGATCGCGGTCAGCGTGCCAAACGGCGGAGCCTGGCAAGGAATGCCGGCCACCGACAGGAAGCGGTTTTTGTTCACCGCATACGGCGTGCCTTTGAGCGGTACCGCGCCCATGCCGGTGTTCAACGCTTCGCCACCGGAGGAGGCCTGAGCCTTGTTCTGCGACGGGATCATCTGAATCCACAGACCCAGGCGCATGTCGTTGACGAAGATGAAGCCGTGCACCGGGTCAGTGGAGATGCTGCCCCAATTCATGCCGCCCAGCGAACCCGGGAAGCTCAGCGATTTGTCGGTACCCGGCGCGGTGTACAGGCCGTCGTAACGCATCGATTTGAAATCGATCCGGCACAGCAACTGGTCGTACGGGGTGGCGCCCCACATGTCCGACTCAGTCAGGTGCTGGGCACCGATCTGTGGCATGCCCACCGATTTTGGCTGGGTTGGCGAGTACGGTTCGTTCGGGATGTTCGCGGCTTTGACCGGGACTTCTTTAACCTCGGTCAACGGTTTGCCGGTGGCGCGATCAAGCACGTAGATCTGCCCGGCCTTGGTGCCGATGACCAGCGCCGGAACGCTTTTGCCGTCCTTGGTGAAGTCGATCAGGCTCGGCTGCATCGGCAGGTCGAAGTCCCAGAGATCGTTGTGCACGGTCTGGAACACCCAGCGTTCATCACCGGTGGTGGCGTCCAGCGCGAGGATCGAGGCGCCGTAGGTGTGATCGAGTTTGCTGCGCTCGACACCATAGATGTCGGTGGACGAGCTGCCCATCGGCAGGAACACGGTGTTGGTCGCCGGATCGTAGGACATCGGCGCCCAGCTGTTCGGCGTGCTGCGCACATACGTGCTGCCATCGGCCGGTGCCTGTTTGTCCTGCGGGTTGCCCGGGTCGAAGGCCCAGCGCATGGCGCCGGTGATCACGTCAAAACCACGGATCACGCCGCCCGGCATGTCGGTTTGTACGTTGTCGGCCACACGACCGCCGACCACCACAGTGGTACCGGCCATCAACGGCGCGGAGGAGAGCTGGTAGTAGCTGTCCGGCACGTCACCGAGACCGGCCTTCAGATCAACCTGACCGTTGTTGCCGAAACCCTGGCAGAACTCGCCGGTGTCGGCATCGACCGCGATCAGGCGGGCGTCGATGGTGTTGGTCAGCAGACGGCGCTGGCAGTTGGCGGCCGGCGCCGGTTTGGCTTCGATGATGCTCGAATTGCTTGGCTGAGCGATGCTCTTGGTCGCATCGAAATAAGCCATGCCACGGCAACGCTGCCAGACTTTGGATTTGGCGTTGATCGCGTTCTTCCACAGCTCTTTGCCGGTGTCGGCATCCAGCGCGATCAGGTTGTTGTGCGGGGTGCAGATGAACACTTTGTTGCCGATCTGCAGCGGAGTGAGCTGGTCTTCGGCACCGTTGCCATCGCTCTCGGCGACGTCACCGGTGTGGTAGGTCCACGCCACTTTCAGCTTGTCGACATTGTTGCGGTTGATCTGGTCCAGCGCAGCAAAGCGGCTGCCGCCTTCGGTATTGCCGTAGTGCGCCCAGTCTTTTTGCGCCTTGTCCGGCTCAACCGGGGTCACGCCTGGACCAGTGCCGGTCGCGGCGACAGTCGGGTGCGCAACGAACATATTGCCGGCAGCCACCGCCAGTCCCACGGCCAGGACAGCGGCAACGGCGTAAGCGCCACGACCCGGAACATCACCGTTGGCACGCTTGAGCAGCGGGTAGACCAGCGTCACCGCCAGACCCACGGCGCTGAACATGAACAGGCGCGAGAACACCGGCCAGAACACCAGCCCGGCATCGCTCACCGCCCAGATCGCTGTCCCGAGCAGAAATGCCGCGAACAGCCAGGCGCCGGCCGTCTTGAAGCGAGCAATCAGCAGACCGGATACGGCCATCACCAGACCACCCACGAGGAAGTACCACGACCCTCCCAGGCTGACCAGCTTCACTCCGCCAGCCGCAAGTGCCAGGCCGAGCAGGGCGATGATCACCCCCAGCCCGACCAGAATGAATTTTGATATGCCCGAGAGGCGTTGACTCTGCTTCACGTTGAATGTCCCGTTGAAATGAGGCGTGCATTATATAGATAGGTAACTACCTAGTTAAATCACTAATTCAGCATGAAGCATAGATCACCGTGCCTGTGCGGGTTTGCGAGCAGGCACGAGCGCTCGCGGGACGGACAAGGACTGGTCTTGCGTCAGCTAAAGTCGCGCTTTTGTCTGGATAAATGGGATTTTTGACAGGTGGGAAGGGTGAGTCGAAAAGCGCGATTTCGAAATGCCAGCCATCAACCGACATACGGTTGCACCCTTTTCGGCTGCACAAGGACGATGCTCAGTAAGGTCAACACGCCGCGCGCGCACTGAATTCAGTGAGCACGCCGTACTGCAGACATGACCTCAGACGTTCTTGAATTCCTCTACGAGCAGCTCCGCAAATTTTTCTTTTGCTCGATGGGGCCCGCTGTTTTTATTCCCTATAAAATAATTTTGTATTGGCAGCAGGTCGTCAAATACATAGCCGCTTATGTCACCAATCCGCCGAAACTGTTCAAATACGCCTCTGGGAACTAACGAAACACCCGCTTTGGAGCTGACGCAACCGAGAATGGTGCCATAGCTGGCGATGCTGGTAATGGAACCAGAGACATCGTGCGCGTCCAGCCAGGTTTCCAGCGCTCTTCTATAAGGACAGCCTTCAGGCCACATGAATATGTCCGTGCCACTCAGGTCTTGCGGTTTATGTATCTGTCCCGCGGCTGAAGAGGCAATCAATACCAGTTCTTCCTTGTAGATTTCGATACTTTCAATATCCGGATGATCCTGATTGACGGCAATGATGGCGCCGTCCAGTTTATGATCAACCACATCATTCAATAACTGCGACCAATCACCTGTGCTGAATTGCATTTGCACAGACGGATAGAGTTGATGGTACTTTGAGAGCAGCTTGGGCAGTCTGCCAGTGGCCGATGACTCTATTGCCCCGATCTTCAATAGTCCTGACGGCGCCGCCGCAGGATCGAGAGCTCTTTGTGATTCTTGGCATAAAGACAGTATTTTGTTTGCGTAGCCGAGAAATAATCTACCGGAAGGGCTGATAACAAGTCCCCGGCCTTTCCTGATAAACAATGAAACACCGAGCTCCTTCTCTAGAAGTTTGATTCTATTGGTAATGTTTGATGGGACGCAGTGCAGTAGTTCAGAGGCGCGAATGATACTTCCGTGATCCGCGACCGTCTTGAACATAGTAAGTTGAGAAAGCTCCATGCTATTGCTCACTTATAATGAATGATTTGATCATTATAATTCACTTGTCGCCACCCATCAAGTGACATACTGTTCAAGTCCTGATTTGATTATGGAAGTTTAAATCAGGGGGCCAACTCGACATATCTTTAGGGAGAAGGATAAGCTCATGAACTCAACCATGTTGCAGAGTCGCCTTGACGCGTTTGACAGTTACAGGTCTATGCAAGAGTTTGGTGAGGTTTTTATTGATGCGCTGCCAAAGCACATAAAGAACCTGAAAATACCGGGTCGAGTCATATTGCAAAATCAGCGCAGACAGCCAGTAATGGCAAATGTCACGCACATTGCTGACATTCAGGATTCCATGCTGGAGGTGCTCAATCATTCCATTACCCAGGAAGCCCAACGCCATGCGGAGAACGCGTTCAAAGCGTTTCTTCAAACAGACACAGTGAGTTCAGCTGTTCTGAAATTTTTTAACGGATGGAATGAAACGCATAAAACTACTAGCCTGGTCTCTGCAAAGATAATTATGCGGCTTTCAGCAGATGCAATGTCCGTACCTGCTGAAAAACAAATTGAATATCTCAATGTCATGGCACATATGCATGAAGTTGCAAAAGACGACTTCGGGCTCGGACACCCAGGGCATGACGGTATGTACGAATACATGACTTCGGCTTTTGCCGCGACTGCCTGGGTTGAAAGTCAATACAAGGTTCGGGAGTGCAATGAGTTTTCAGACTTTCTTTACAATACGGGCATCGCAGAGCACAAGTCCGCTCTGAACTCGCTTGAGCACAAAAGCTCAATTATGGATGCGATGATGGTTTCTATTGCTTCTGAACTCTGGAATGGTCGTGAGTATAACTTTATCGCTCAGTACATTGAGGATAAGTTGCTTGAAGTCAATCCATTGTTGAAAAACAATGTGCATGCACTACGTAACGCCAAAGGTTACGTGATGGGCCACTCGGGGGAAGTCGAAAACAAACATGGCCTGCATGCTTTGGCCGCAGCGCAAGCGTATGGCCGAACGATGGATCTACCCTTTAAACTCGGCCGCCTGAAAGGCATCATGCTCAACTACAATGAGCGCGTAGGCAGAGCTTTCGAGGCCATGTACCGAAATCTGAATACGGAAAAATAGCTTCGAGGATGTTGTGATGCTTTACGGAGAATTACAGTTCCGAAAGGGTCCCCTGCATGGATTTTGAACAGGCGTTGTTCGCCTTGGGTTTTTTTGCTTTCTGCGGTGGTTTGATAGATGCGGCGGTCGGTGGTGGCGGGCTTGTACAGCTGCCAGCACTTCTACATGCCCTGCCTCAGTATAGTTTGGCCACTGTTTTTGGAACCAATAAGCTGGCGGTTCTGGCGGGCAACCTTTCTTCGATATACAGCTATACCAAAAGAATAAAAATCGTCTGGAAATTGATGCTGCCCACCATGCTTTCAGCATTTGTTTTTGCGTTTCTTGGTGCGTTTTCCGTTTCAATTGTTCCAAAGAAAATCATGGAGTTTGTAGTTTTTTTTATTTTGATAGCCATGGCCATATATACCTTTGCGGAAAAAAGATTAGGCCTGGTCAGCACTGACTTTCATTGCGGAACAAAAGAAATTGCCTGGGGCATTTTTTTTGGTGGCCTGATCGGGTTTTATGACGGCGTCTTCGGTCCGGGCAGCGGTAGCCTACTGTTATTCATCTTCGTCAAATACTTTGGTTTTGATTTTTTGAACGCATCCGCCTCTGCAAAACTGGTCAATCTGGGCACCTTCAGCGCAGCACTCCTGTTTTTTGTGCCAACCGGAAATGTACTGTGGGCTGTAGGTGGAGTCGTAGCGCTGTGCAACATCGCCGGTTCCCTCACCGGAGTATTTCTGGCACTGCGTTACGGAAGTGGCTTTATTCGGATCTTTTTCCTGATTTTGCTGGTTTTTCTGATTGGCAGAATGGGGCTGTCTCTATTTTCATAGATCAAAACGAGCCCCTTCAGCACTTGAAAATCACTGGACGTCAGTCTTGCTCACCTTGGGTTATTGCGCAGAATCGAGAAATTCAACGCCGCCGCCACACACAGCCAGGCCAGATAAGGAAACAGGATCAACCCGGTGATCAAATCCAGGCGCAACGCCATAAAAACCATCACCGCGACCACCAGCCACAACAGCAGCAGAATCACCATGGCGGCGGCCACCTGATGCGCGCCGAAGAACACCGGCGTCCACAACGTGTTCAAGGCAATCTGCGCCGCCCACAGCGCCAGTACTGTCTGACTGCCAGGAATCAGGCTCAAGCGATAACCGGCCCAGGCCAGCAATAGATAGATTATTGTCCAGGCCACCGGAAACGCCCAATTGGGTGGAGTAAATCCGGGCTTGTTCAGCCCTTCGTACCATGGCCCGGGTTTGAAAATCACCCCGGTAGTCGCCGCAGCGCCGCACGCGATCAGAAAAATCAGAAACGTCACCATTTATCACTCCTTGGCCGCAGCC
Organism: Pseudomonas sp. JQ36; assembly: GCF_053851495.1. NCBI lineage: Bacteria > Pseudomonadati > Pseudomonadota > Gammaproteobacteria > Pseudomonadales > Pseudomonadaceae > Pseudomonas > Pseudomonas sp. JQ36. The sequence continues at coordinate 1,726,583 of NZ_CM132642.1, forward strand.
ACTCTGTCTGAATTCATATCACCATGACGGTGGTTTATTCGGATTTCACCGCCATCAGGTCGCTAACCCGCGCCACCAGCGTGTCGACGGCAAACGGCTTGGTCAGCACCTGCATGTCCGGGCCCAATTGACCGGCGCCAATCACCGCGTTTTCCGCGTACCCGGTAATGAACAGGGTCTTCAGATTCTGGCGGATTTCCCGGCCGGCGTCGGCCAGTTGCCGACCGTTCATGCCGCCCGGCAAGCCGACGTCGGTGATCAGCAAGTCGATGTGAATGTCCGAGCGCAACATCTTCAGCCCGACCACGCTGTCAGCGGCCTCTATCAAGGTGTAGCCGAGATCGCCGAGCACGTCAGTCAGCAGCGAACGCACCGTAGGCTCGTCGTCCACCACCAGAATCGTCTCGCCAGACTTGGGCAAGGCTGCCGGCGTGTTGTCCTTGTGATCCTGATTCGGCACGGGCTCGCCATGGTAGCGCGGCAGATAAATGCACATCTCGGTGCCCTGACCGACCTGCGAATGCACGCGCACCTGGCCACCGGACTGCTTGGCGAAACCGTAGATCATCGACAGCCCCAACCCGGTGCCCTGGCCCAGCGGTTTGGTGGTGAAGAACGGATCGAAGGCCTTGGCGATCACATCGGCAGTCATGCCAGTGCCGGTATCAGTCACGCACAGGCACAGGTATTCGCCCTCGGGCATGTCCAGCGTGCGCGCCGTCTCGCAGTCCAGCGCACGGTTGGCCGTCTCGATGGTGATGCGCCCGCCGTCCGGCATCGCGTCGCGCGCGTTGATGCACAGGTTGAGCAGGGCGTTCTCCAACTGACTGGCATCCACCAGCGTTGGCCAGAGTCCCGGCGCGCCGAGGGTTTCCAGGACGATGCTGGGGCCTACCGTACGCTGGATCAGTTCGGTCATGCCGGTCATCAGCGTGTTGACATCGGTTGGTCGTGGATCGAGGGTCTGGCGTCTGGAAAACGCCAGCAGACGGTGGGTCAGGGCGGCGGCTCGCTTGACCGCGCCCTGGGCGGTCACCATGTATTTGTCGACCTCGTTCAGCCGGCCCTGACTTATGCGCGCGCCCATCAACTCCAGCGCGCCGGAAATGCCGGCCAGCAAATTGTTGAAGTCATGCGCCAGGCCTCCGGTCAGTTGGCCGACGGCTTCCATTTTCTGCGACTGACGCAGTTTCTCTTCGGCCTGCATCAACTCTGCGGTGCGCGATGACACGCGCTGCTCCAGCGTATCGTTGAGCGCGCGCAACGCGGCGATGGCGCGGTCGCGCTCCGCTTCGACATTGCGCCGTTCCTCGACATCGATCAGCACGCCGGGAAAGCGCAGCGGCGTTCCATCATCGGCACATTCAACACGGCCGTTGGCCTCGATCCACTGATATTTGCCGTCAGCGCGGCGCACACGGTACTGGTGGGAGTAGGCACCACCGCGGCCGATGGCTTCGTTGATCGCGGTGGTCAGTCCATCCTGGTCTTCGGGATGCACGGTCACCATGACTTGTTCGAGGCTGAGCCCTTCGCGGCCCAGCGCCGGGTCGAGGTCAAACACCCGGGCGAACGCTTCGTCCACGGCAAAACGGTCAGTGAGCAGGTCCCAGTGCCAGGTGCCGATGATCGCACCGGCGGCGAGCGCCAGTTGCACGCGCTCGACGTTCTCCCGCGCAATGGCCTCGCTGGCTCGCAAGCGCTCCTCGGCGTCGCGCCGCTCGGTGACGTCGTTGAACAGAATGGCGATCTGCCGGTCAGCCGGATCGCCGACACGCACCGCGCGTACGTCGAACCAGCGTTCGAAGGTGTTAGCGTAGCTCTCGAAGTTCGCCGGCTCTCCGGTCTTGGCCACGTGGCCATAGGTTTCGAACCAGAATTTTTCCAGATTGGGCGCGAACTCGGTCACCCATTTGCCGCGCAGGTTGACCCCGCACTGGTGTTCGAACGCCGGGTTGGCTTCGACGAAGTAATAGTCGACGGGCTTATCCTCGGCGTCGAATTTGACCTTGACGATGGCGAACGCCGACTCGATGGTTTCCAGAATGGTGATGAAGCGAGCCTCGCTGCGTGCGAGCGCATCCCGACTGGCTTGCAGTTGCGCCGCCATGTCGCGATCGAGGTCAACGACCTGTGTGTCGACCTGAGGGCACTGAAGCGCCGCGCGCAATCGCCTTACCTCTGACTCAAGCGCTTCGCGGCTAAGGTGTTCAAGGGTATCCATGTGACCTGCTTATTGAATTTTCAGGGTCTGGCTTCATACAGCGCGTAGGCACACACGAGCAGTGAAAGTTGCGCTCGCAAGGGATTCGACCGCCAATCATCCGTTGACCGGGCGCGCTGTACTTAAGTTTCACCACCCGCGCAAGCGAGCGTTCATTTCAGATCGATTCGCCGTTATCCAGACGCGCCAACAGGTTCTGCCCGCGTTGCCACAGCGCCTCCTGTTTGGCTTGCGGCATGCGGTCGAGGTTCTTGTACATCATCGCCATGCGCTGATTGCCGCGCAGTTGCTCACCGTGGCGCATCAGGAAATGCCAGTACAGCGAATTGAACGGGCAGGCATTGTCCGCCGTACTTTCGCTGACCTTGTAGGCACAACCTCGGCAGTAGTCGGACATGCGATTGATGTATTGGCCACTGGCGCAATAAGGTTTGGAACCGAGATAGCCGCCATCGGCATGCATGACCATGCCCAGCGTGTTGGGCAGCTCGACCCAGTCAAAGGCATCCATGTAGATCGCCAGATACCACTCGCAGATCTGGCTCGGCGCGATGCCGGCGAGCAGGGCAAAATTGCCGGTGACCATCAGCCGCTGAATGTGGTGCGCGTAGGCGTGCTGCAGACTTTGGCCGATGGCCTGGCGCATGCAGTTCATCTGCGTAGCGCCGGTCCAGTAGAACTCGGGCAGTGGCCGGTCGTTGCCGAATACATTGCCCAGTGCGTAGTCCGGCATTTTCAGCCAGTACACGCCGCGCACATATTCCCGCCAGCCGATCAGTTGCCGAATGAAGCCTTCGGCGGCATTCAGCGCAATCCTGCCGGCCCAATAAGCCGACTCGACGTCGCTGCACAACTGCCGCAAATCCAGCAGGCCTATATTAAGCGCAGCGCTGATGCGCGCATGAAACAGAAACGGTTCGTCACTGGCCATGGCGTCCTGATAGTCGCCGAATCCTGCCAGGCCATAATCCAGAAAATATTCCCATAGCGCTTGCGCGTCGGCGTGGGTGACTGGGTAGTTGAAGTCGTCGAGTGCACCGTAATGCTGACTGAAGCGCGCCTTCACCAGATCCAGCACTTCACCGGTGATCGCGTCATTACTGAAACGGATCGGGTAGGGGGCTTTCACGCCTTTGGGCAGGGCCTTGCGATTCTCGGCATCGAAATTCCACGCGCCGCCCACCGGCGTGCCGTCGCCATTGAGCAGCAAGCGACTCTTGCGGCGCATCTCGCGATAGAAGAACTCCATGCGCAACTGCTTTTTGCCGGCGGCCCAGGCGGCGAACTCATCACGACTGCAAAGAAAACGCATATCGGCGTGCCAATGGATGGGCAAGCCACAGTCCCTGATCGATTGCTCCAGGCGCCAGTCCCCGCATTCGGTGACGTGCACTTCCTCGGCGTGCAACCGCTGTTGCCAGCGGCGTAACTCCCCCGGTACCGAGCCGCTGTTGTGCGGATCATCCAGGGTCACGTATTCGACGCTGACTCCTTGGTCTCGCAGTGCCTCGGCGAAATGGCGCATGGCGCTGAAGATCAGGGCAATCTTTTGCGGATGGTGCGGCACATGGCTGGCTTCTTCCATGACCTCGACCAGCAGCACAGTGTCGCGCTCGCTATCGAGCGTCTGCAATGAAGCCAGATCGAAGGACAACTGATCGCCCAGCACCAGGCACAACCGACGTTTCTGGTTCATTCACAGCATCCGTTTCATAGCGGTGTGGCCAACGAAAACGGAATCCGCAGCTCTTCGACGGGCCCGGTATCACGCCCGCACATTTCATCGTGCACGCATTGCTGCACCAGCACGCAGGGGAATGCCGGCACGGTCTGCAGCAGGTCACGCAGATGGGTGATTGAACGCAGATGCATCGGTTTGGCTGCATCGTCGAGCAAGGTGAACTGGCCGTGATCCAGGCGGATGCGGGCCAGATAAAAACCACCTTCAAGCGACAGCAACTCCAGCTCACGAATTTCGCTGTTGGCCGCACGTTCGGTCAGGGTTTGCAGATTCATGCTTCACTCCTTGCCTACCAAGGCAGGCGTTGTCCATCGTAGGCAAAGAACTGGCCGCTGTCGGCCGGGGTCAATTGGTCAATCAGGTTGAGTAACTGGTCAGCGGCAACGTCTGCCGGGCGGGCGCTGGAAGCCCCGCGAAAAGGTTGCGACAACCCCGACACGACCGTGCCCGGGTGCAAACTCAGCAAGCGGCTGTGCGGGCGGGTGCGCGCCAGTTCGATCGCCGCGGTCTTGATCAGCATGTTCAGCGCCGCCTTGGAGGCGCGGTAGGCGTACCAGCCGCCCAAACGGTTGTCGCCAATGCTTCCGACCTTGGCCGAGAGCATCGCCATCGCCCCTTGGGGATCGAGCAGCGGCAGAAAATGCCGCAACACCATTGCCGGTCCCAGCGTGTTGACTTGAAACACGGCTTGCAGCGCATCCGCCTCGATCGCGCTGTAGCTCTTTTCTGGCTTGATCCGCTCACGATGCAGCAGACCCGCAGCGTGCACGATCAACTGATAGGGCGCTTCTGCGGCCAATTCGGCGGAGGCGTTGGCGATGGTTTCCGGTTGCTCCAGATCCAGCGCCGGAACGGTACGACGCCCCAGCTCACGAACCCCGGCACAGCGCGGATCCTGACTGAGCTGCTGGCAAAACGCGCTACCGATAGCACCACTGGCACCAATCACCAGTGCGCGATAACCATCGCCCAGGGAAGCCATGCTGAAGGGGCTGTTCATTGGTTTTCTCTCGCGCCCTGGCGACGGAAGAACAAGGTCACCTGGCCAACTTCAACCCCGAGCTTGGACATGCTGGTGCGATTGATCAGCGTGTCCTCGTCCATCTGGTACATCCAGTCGTCCATGCTCATTTCATAGGTCGTGCCGTCGACCGGCAGATTCAGGCGATAACGCCAGTGCAGCGCATTGCCAGCGACCTGACCTGTGGCGACACCCACCACATCACCCGCACGCCCGCTCCAGCGCCCCTGGCCCTCGGGCGTCAGGGTCCAGACGCGGCGTTGGCGCGTGCCGTCGCTGTACAGGAAGTGCTCATCGAGAATCAGGTTGTCGCCTTCACGATGGCTGACGATGTTGACCTCAAAGCGCTTGACCACTTCCCCGGAGCGCTTTTGAAACATTCCCCAGGCTTTCACGGGTTTGCTGAAAAAGCGTTGCAGATCCAGCGCCGGTTGCTGATCGGCATAGTGGCTGACATCCACGCTGCCGCAGCTCGCAACGCCGAGTACCAGAGCCAGTAAGAGCACAAGTCGGGCCATTGCCGTTCTCCCTGAGTGCACAGGTATGGGGGGTGAGATTAGGAATATCGTGCTTGTACAGTGGGGTTGCTGTGTACAGGTTTATCGCGCCTGTCGAAGATCGGAAATCAACTTCGCCGCCCGATCAGTTGCAGAAACTCCTGACGCGTCGTGGAGCTGTCGCGAAAAGCACCGAGCATTACCGAGGACGTCATGATCGAATTCTGCTTTTCGACGCCGCGCATCATCATGCACATGTGCCGGGCTTCAATGACCACGGCCACGCCGGCGGCATCGGTGATCTGCTGAATCGCCTCGGCGATTTGCCGGGTGAGGTTTTCCTGGATCTGCAGGCGCCGGGCGAACATGTCCACCACGCGCGCCACTTTCGACAGTCCCAGCACTCTGCCGGTGGGGATGTACGCCACGTGCGCCTTGCCGATGAAAGGCAGCATGTGGTGCTCACACAAGGAATAGAGCTCGATGTCACTGACGATGACCATCTCATCGCTTTGCGATTCGAACAGGGCACCGTTGGTCACGTCTTCCAGGCTCATCGAGTAGCCGTTGCACAGATACTGCATTGCTTTGGCCGCACGTTTGGGCGTGTCGAGCAGACCTTCGCGTTCGGGATTTTCACCGACACCGACGAGGATTTCGCGGTAATGGCTGGCTAGTAGTGGGTTCATTCAGGGTGCTCGCGGCAGTGCTGTGCGTGAGGGCCAATCCATAGCGGAAGAGTTGTACGCAGATAAGTGCTTTGTATAGGTTTTATTCAAGATAGGCTGAAAAAATAAACCTGACAATCAATCGGCAATCTTTTTTGTGCAGATGCGAAAACCTCGCAGCGCAGCGCGCGAGGTTGCGGGTGTAGCGGGGGAGAAGAGGAAGCGCTCCCGGTGAGTGGGAGCGCTGTGCGAATTCGCGGAATTATTCGCTGTAGGTCGGGTAATCCACATAGCCTTCGGCATTGCCGCCGTAAACCGTGGCGGGGTTCAGCGGATTGAGCGGCCAGTCATTGGCGATGCGCGCCGGCAGGTCCGGGTTAGCCATGAACGGACGGCCGAAAGCCACCAGATCCGCCAGTCCCGATTCAATTAATTGCGCACCGGATTCAGCGTTGTAGCGTCCGGCGTAGATGATCGCGCCACTGAAGGTATCGCGCACCGCACGGCGGAAGGTTTGCGGCATCGCAGGCGCGTCGTCCCAGTCCGCTTCAGCGATGGACAGGTAGGCAATGCCCACATCCTCAAGCACCTTGATCGCTTCGATGTAAGTGGTATGCGGATCCTCTTCGACCATGCCCAGATAGGTGCGCGCCTCATCGGTGGTGGTGAACAGCGGCGCGAAACGCACGCCGACTTTCTCCTTGCCGATGCACTCGGCGACACCCGACACCACTTCGCGCAGAAAGCGCAGGCGGTTGTGCAGCGAGCCACCGTACTGATCGGTGCGCACGTTGCTGTGGGCCGAAATGAACTGGTTCACCAGATAGCCGTTGGCGCAGTGCAGTTCGATCCCGTCGAAACCGCCGTCCATCGCATTGCGCGCCGCCTGTATATAGAGCTGAACCAGTTCCTGGACTTCATCGGTGCTCAGTGCTCGCGGCGCGGATGGCGTGACCAGCTCGCCGGCGCCCGGCGCAGTTTCGATGAACACGCTGACCCGTTCGGTGGCGATGGCAGACGCTGAAACCGGTGCTGCGCCACCGGGTTGCAGCGCGGTGTGGGACACACGTCCGACGTGCCAGAGCTGCGCGAAAATCACGCCGTCCTGTGCATGAACCGCTTCGGTGACTGTGCGCCATCCGGCAATTTGTTCAGGGGTGTGAATGCCGGGAGTCCAGGCGTAGCCCTGACCGCGAGGCTCGATCTGCGTGCCTTCGGTGACCAGCAGACCGGCGCCGGCGCGTTGCTGGTAATACTCGGCCATCAATGCGTTGGCAACATTGCCCGGTTGTGTGCTGCGCTGGCGGGTGAGGGGCGGCAGGACGATGCGGTTCTTCAGGGTGTGCAGGCCCAGTTTGACGGGGGTGAAGTAAGGGCTGTTTTTCATGTGATTCCTGTTTTGGCCTTATTAGACCAGTCGACTAGCAATGCGGTAAAAAAACACCGTGCGGGATGCGCACGGTGTCTGGAGCGGTGGAGGGCTCAGGCCAACAGCTTCAGCAGTTTTTCGGCGACGGCTGCCGAGCTGGCCGGGTTTTGACCCGTCACCAGTTGGCCATCGGTCACCACGTGAACCTGCCAGTCAGCCACTTTGGAGTAACGCCCGCCGAGACGCTGGAATTCGTCCTCGATCAGGAACGGCACGACATCGGTCAGGCCCACGGCGGCTTCTTCAGCATTAGTGAAACCGGTGACGTCCCGGCCTTGAATCAACGGTTTGCCATCGGCAGCCACCACGTGATGCAGAACGCCCGGCGCATGGCAGACGAAACCGTGAGGTTTGTTGCTGCGGTCGAAGGCTTCGATCAATGCGATCGAGTGTTGGTCTTCGGCCAGATCCCACAGCGGGCCATGACCACCCGGGTAGAACACGGCATCGAAATCCTCAGCGCGGACATCCGCCAGGCGCCCGGTATTGGCCAGTGCCTGCTGAGCGGCAGGGTCCTTGCGGAAGCGGTCGGTTTCAGCGGTTTGTGCATCGGGCTCATCGCTTTTCGGATCGAGCGGTGGCTGGCCGCCGGCCGGCGATACCAGAGTGATCTGCGCGCCGGCATCCTTGAAGGCGTAGTAGGGGGCCGCGAACTCTTCGAGCCAGAAGCCGGTTTTCTTGCCGGTGTTGCCAAGCTGATCGTGGGAAGTCAGAACCATCAAGATTTTCATAGAGCGCCCTGTATTGGTCTGGTGTCCTCGACGGGTTCGTCTGCGACACCTCGGAAGGAGTGACGGGCACAGAATAGATTCATATTAGACCGGTCGTCTAGTAAATTTTTACGCCCGTGTTTCCAAGCCATCACTGTGGCAAACTCCTGCTCATCAGAAATATACGACTGGTCTAATGTTTGGTATTTTGCGCCCCATGAAACCGACCTACGACGATACCCGCCAACATCTGCTCGACACCGGCCACCGCATGATGGCCGAAAAGGGCTTCACCAGCGTTGGCCTGAGCGAGATCCTGCAGACCGCCGGTGTGCCCAAGGGCTCGTTCTATCACTACTTCAAATCCAAGGAACTCTACGGCCAGGCGCTGCTTGAGGACTATTTTGTCGGCTATCTCGCGGACATGGAGCGACGCCTGACCCTGCCCGGCCTCAGTGCCTATGAGCGGCTGATGGATTACTGGCAGGGCTGGCAGAACCGCTGCACCCTGGAAGGTCATGGCGATGAATGCCTGGTGGTCAAGTTGAGCGCGGAAGTCGCCGACCTGTCCGAGTCGATGCGCCTGACCTTGCGCGACGGCGCCGAGCGCATCGTTGCGCGCATCACGACGTGCCTGGAAGAAGGGCAGTTGGATAACAGTTTGCCGCAGACCGACGCTCGGCAACTGGCAGAAACCCTGTACCAACTCTGGTTGGGTGCCAGTTTGTTGAACAAGCTGCAGCGCACGGGGCAGTCGTTGCAGACGTCGATGGTGATGACCAAACAGCTTTTGCAAAGCTGAGGACACCCACAACCCTTTCTCCCCACTCGCCAAGGAAGCGTCAATGGGCATTCGAGGAAAAGACCTTTCCATTTTTTGAGCACCACTGACGAGCGGCAGCCATAAAAAGTGGAACTCCAACTCACAGCCACCAGTCAACTTTTCTGTCGAGACTCAGAGCTTCCCACTTACACGAAGGTTTATGAATCATGAAGAGTGAACAGGTAGAAGGCGTAGCGGAAAAGTTGGCTGGCAAGGCGCAGAGCGCGGTCGGGAAACTGATGGGTGATTCGAAGATGGAAGCTGAAGGTGCCGGACATCAAGCAGCTGGACAACTGACTAAATCCTACGGCGATGCACTGGATAACGTGTCGACCTTCGTCAAAGAAAAACCGATAGCTGCAATCGCGATTGGTGCTGCGGCATTGATCCTGATAAACCGAATTTTTCGTCGCTGAGTGAGTGACCGGGTTTTTCACCAGACGTTGAAAGACAGGAAAATTGAATTAAAGGAAAGGGCCCTTAGGGGCTCTTTTTTTTAACCGGCCTTTCATGGACGTTATGGATTCAACGACAGACCGCCGAATGCGCGGGAATGCAGCGTTGCTCTCACTGATATTTGATGATGCTCTGGAGGGTCAGTTCGCGGCCCAGTCGGCTCGATACTGCAGCAGAAAGTCGACGAATGCCCGGACGCGCTGAGGGACATAGCGGCCATGGGGGTAGAGCAGGGTGTAGGGCCTGGAGCGTCCATTGTAGGGCTGGAGTACCTCGACGAGGCTGCCATCGGCCAGTTCGCGCTCGACAATGAATTTGTAAGTCTGGAACAGACCCGCACTGTGTTTGGCCAAGGTAACGCCACCCAGCACATCATCCGAGCAGCAATAGCTGCCCTCAGTGAAGATCTCCCGATGTTTGCCCTCGACGTCGAACAGCCATGAGATGCGTCGACCGCTGCTCGGCAGTTCAAATTGAATGCACTCGTGAGCGACGAGGTCATCCAGTGTCGTTGGTGTGCCGGCCTTGCTCAGGTATTCAGGTGTTGCGACCACGACCAATTGTGCGTCTTCGAGCAAGCGCGCAATCAGGGTCGAGTCCGGTTGAGCACGGACCCGAATCGCCAGATCATAGCCCTCCGCCACAAAATCGATATTTCGGTTACCCAAGTGGATATCCACGCTGACGTCTGGATATAGCGCTCGAAACTTCGGCAGAAGCGGCAAGATCCGATGATGCCCATAGGTGGTCGGAAGACTGATACGCAGCCGCCCTGAAGGCTTCGATTGAGCTCCCATGACTTCTTGCTGCGCTTCCACCAATTGAGTCAGGGCTTGTCGGCATTGTTCGTAGAACACCCGTCCCGGTTCAGTCATCCGGATGCTGCGCGTGGTTCTCACGAACAGGCGTGATCCCAAACGCTCCTCAAGACGCAAAATTGATCGGCTTACTGCCGCAGGCGTCACACCGGCGACCTGCGCGGCTGCGGTAAAACTGCCGGTTTCCGAGGCGAGGCAAAACAGCTCGATGCTGCCTAGCTGCAGGTCATCAAAATGGCGCTTCATATTAATCACACCGGATCTTCGCGAAGTGCCCGAAAGCATACCGATGTCGATGATGCAGTGGCGAGGACCGCGGATCGATTCATTACACCGCGTCACAAATGAAGTAACCGAACCCGCATTTATTCATTGAAGGCAACCTCCTAGAGTTCACTCCACTGCCGCCTCCTCATGCCGATGAGGCGCGAACTGGAGACTCTCCCGTGCCTTTCATCAGCGTTCGTATCACCCGCGACGGCGTTACCAAAGAACAGTAAGCCCAGGTCATCGCCGAGATCACCAAAACCATGCAGACGGTGCTCAACAAGGATCCGCACCTGACGCACATCGTGATCGAGGAAGTCGATACCGATAACTGGGGCTACGCAGGAATAACCACTACCGAGTACCGCCAGTCGCTGGTGGAGCCCAAGTAATCACGCCATCAGGCTCGTCTGTGTGTGAAACCCCTTTCGTAAACTATTGAGGAATTATCATGAGCCATTCAAAAAAAGTCGTTGTGGTCACTGGCGCATCCCAGGGGCTGGGCGCAGGCATCGTCGAAGGTTTTCGCAAACTCGGCTATCAAGTGGTGGCGACTTCGCGCTCCATCAAACCGTCAGCGGATCCGGACATCCTGACCGTCGCCGGTGACATTGCCGATCCGGCGACTGCCGAGAAAATCATCCGCGAAGGCGTAGCGCGTTTCGGCCGCATTGACACGTTGGTGAACAACGCCGGGATCTTCCTCGCCAAACCGTTCACGGCCTATACCCGCGAAGAGTATGTAAATACTGTGGCCACCAACATGGGCAGCTTCTTCCACATGTCGCAGCAGGCGATTGCCCAGATGGAGAAACAAGGTGAGGGCGGGCATGTGGTCAGCATCACCACATCGCTGGTCGATCACGCCATCGATGGGGTGCCGTCGGTGCTGGCGTCGCTGACCAAAGGTGGTATGAACGCCGCCACCAAATCCCTGGCGATCGAATACGCCAAGCGCGGCATCCGCGTTAACGCCGTATCGCCCGGGATCATCAAGACCCCGATGCATGGCGAGGAAAGCCACGCCGCTCTGGGCAGCCTGCATCCGCTCGGACACATGGGCGAGGTGCAGGATATCGTCGCAGCGGTGCTGTACCTGGACAGCGCCAACTTCGTCACCGGTGAAATTCTGCATGTCGACGGCGGCCAAAGCGCCGGTCACTGATGAAGACAGCGAGTCGACAAGAAGCCGCCACAGGCGGCTTCTGCCTCACTTATATGTAGCCATCACATCTGCTTGCCGTTACGCGCTGCGATCGCAACGGTGGTCGGCGAATCAGCCAGTGACACGAATTTGCGGGTCGCGCCATCCAGAGCATCGATGCATCCCGCTTCGATGTCGTAGACCCAGCCGTGCAGATTCATGCGTCCCTGCTCAAGCGCCAGGGCCACCGATGGATGCGTCCGCAGATTCGCCAGTTGCGCGATCACGTTTTCCCGCACCAGACCATCAAGCTTGGCGCGGGGGGTGTCGAACTCATGTGCTGCGTTAATCGCTTTCGCGGCGTCCGAGTGACGTAGCCAGTTAGCAACCGCCGGAAGATGATCCAGACACGTGCAGCGTGAAATCGCGCCCATCGCCCCGCAGTCCGAGTGGCCGCAGATCACGATGTCCTGTACCCCGAGCACGGCGACCGCATACTCGACGGTCGCCGACACGCCACCCGGTTCAGGGCCGTAAGACGGCACAATGTTGCCGGCGTTACGAATCACGAACAGTTCGCCCGGCTCGCGCTGCGTAAGGAGTTCCGGCACCACACGGCTGTCCGAGCAGGTGACGAACAACGCCTTCGGATTCTGTTCTGTCGCGAGCTGCTTGAACAGCTCGACGCGTTGCGGATAAACCTCGCGCTGAAAGCGCAGAAAGCCGTCAATAATGTCCTGCATGAAGTCCTCCAAACCCGAAAAGCAGATGTGGGCACGAGCACTCGATATGCCTTCGCGCCGCTGTGGTCGGCATTATTGCAGGAGTTGCAGGTGTTGGCTGTACTCGATGTCTGCAACATGAAGCTGATGACAGCCGGGCGCTTGGGAAAATAGCGGGGCCGCAGGGTGAGGGCAGGGCCATGCCATTGGAAATGACAGTTCAGCCATCTGAATGCCGGAAATACGGTTACAGTGGTCCTCCATGTCTGTTTTCGCGCAGCTGCACCAAGTGGTAGTAGCGAACGTACAGAGGCAGAAAACCGCAAATCCACCGCTATGTGAACAATGAATATTCCGCTGTTTGTTGCTCTGGATGGGCCCAAAGGCACCGGCAAAACCACGCTGTTGGAGTCCGTCACAAAGGTACTGAGGGCTGGCAACAAGAAAGTCATCCGGCTTTGCGAGAGAAAAAGCGATCCTTTTCGGGGTGAAACCATGGCCCTGATCAACGCACTTGCCAGAAATCCTTCTCAGGATCTGGAATGGGCTGTGTGCCAGCGCCTGGCTGATAGTCGGCGCTGGATTTCCCGAAACGTGCTGACGGAGCAGCCGCTGGACAGCATCATCCTGATCGATCGCTGGTATCCGTCGGATGCAGCGTTTCGCCGAACCATCCCGTTTGCCGAGATTCTCCAGTTGAACCTGGATCGAGACGTGCGCGTGCCGGATCTGCATGTCGGCGTCGTCACCGATCCGGACATTTCATGGGCAAGGGCTGCGACAAGATCGCGAGGATTGGGCGGCACTGTGATCCAGAAGTACGCAGAGCATTTGGCGTGTACGGAGATGTTCGAGCAAGCGGTCAAGGAGCACGGTTGGGTTCTGTGCCGTAATGAGGGAGCGGTTGACGACGCTACGATGCAGGTGGTTTCTGAGATTTATAGGGTGCTGGGGTGATTGTTGGAATGAAGACAGGCGTTGGTTACTTGCTGCCCTAAACACCGCTCAGCCGTAGTTGATATCCAGGATGAATAGCGATCACAGCAAGATGCGTTTAGTCCTGCCTGTCAGCACTTTTCTTTACAGCCTGACAATGAAAAGACGCGTATTTATCAAGGTGTGAATGGCTCTCAGGAAAAAATGGCGTTAGCATTCGAGTCACTGCATATTACAGTTCGTTTCGGATCAGGGTCGCATTGTGGAAAAGCTAAAACGCCTCGAAAGTGGAATTGAAGGGCTCGACGCTCTGCTCAAGGGCGGATTGGTAGCAGGCTCTTCATACATAATCCAAGGGCGCCCAGGGTCTGGAAAAACGATCCTCGCCAACCAGCTTGGGTTCCATCATGCGAGCAACGGAGGCCGTGTTCTGGTCGCGACGTTACTCGCCGAGTCACACGACCGTCTTTTTCAATTCCTTTCTACTCTGAGCTTTTTCGACGCTTCCAAAGTAGGCGCCGAAATTCAGTTTGTCAGCGCGTTTGACACTCTGGAAAACGAAGGACTGGACGAGGTGGTGAAACTGCTTCGGCGAGAGATAAGCCGCCAGAAAGCCACAGTGATGGTGGTAGATGGCTTGCTCAATGCGCGCTCAAAAGCCGATTCGCATATCGATACCAAGAAATTCATTTCAGAACTGCAGGGGCACGCTGCTTTTGCTGGTTGCACGGTGCTATTTCTCACTAGCTCCCGCCTCGACGATGGCAGTCCTGAGCACACCATGGTTGATGGTGTGATTGAGATGGGCGAGGAGCTATACGGCACTCGTTCAGTGCGTAGAATTCAGCTTCGTAAAACACGCGGAAGCCCAGCAATGACAGGTCTTCACGAGTGTGAAATTACCGAAAATGGCTTGGTGGTTTACCCGCGACTAGAAAGTCTCTACAGTCACCCATCCTCTCCCGACAGCGCGGATATGACGCGTATCCCCAGTGGTATTGAATCACTGGACGACATTTTAGGCGGAGGTCTGCACAGTTCCAGTGTGTCTCTCGTAATAGGCCCCTCCGGGATTGGTAAAACTACCCTTGGCCTCAAATTTCTGGCTGAGTCGACTGTGGAAGTTCCTGGCCTGCATTTTGGTTTCTACGAAAGCCCGCAACGATTGCGGCTCAAAGGCCAATCGCTGGGTATCGATATCAAAGGCATGGAAGACAGGGGCGCCCTCTGCATCGCTTGGCAGCCTACAACTGAAGGCCTGCTGGATGGTCTGGGGGCACGACTTCTGAAGATCGTCGAGGAGAAGGGCATCAAGCGCCTGTTCATCGATAGTCTTAGCGGTATGACACGAGTTTCGACAAATCCGGCGCGGATCACTGACTTCTTCAGTGCCCTGATGAACGAGCTGCGATCCAGAGGGGTTACGGTATTTGCCTCTTGGGAAATGCGCGATCTGTTCGGCTCCGAGGTGAGTGCACCAAACTCTGACCTGTCCAGCATCGTCGACAACCTGATGCTGATGCGATTCTCTGAGAATTACTCTGAACTAAGCAGAACGCTTTCCATTCTTAAAGTAAGAGACAGCTCTTACGATCCCTCACGATTTGAGGTCGTCATCCGTGATCATGATGTTTTCCTGAAAAAGGCTTCAAGACATGAACCTTCAGTCCCCACTGAGTCATCGCCCGGTTCAAGATCTTAAACCTTTGTGCGGGTTGAATTAACATGACCACCATTCTGGTCGTCGACGACGAGTATTTGATCGCTGACATCCTCAGCTTTGCGCTGGAGGATGAGGGGTTCATGGTGGTGACGGCCAGCAACGGTCGAAAAGGGCTCGAGGTACTCGAGAGAGAACGGCCTGCCTTGATCATCACCGACTTCATGATGCCGGTGATGGACGGCCTGGAATTCGCCACAGCCGTTCGTGCTCTCCCTTCCGCTAATCAATTGCCGATCATCTTGATGAGCGGTGCTCAGGCACACATCGGTATGCAGAGATCGGATCTGTTTGATGCAGTATTGGCGAAGCCATTCAATATCGACCTGATCATTGCCGAGGTTAAGAAGCTCTTGGGGGCTGAGTAGTGGCTGCTCCATCTATATACCCAGATCAGCCTCAAGCCTGGCGAATGCCTGGCTGCTGGTAATATCTGCAATAGCTGGAGCTTTTCGACGTTCGGCCAATACCTGCTAATGACCAGCGAAGAATTCCATTCCAATATTGTGGTCACTCCCAAAGTCAGCTATGCATAAGTCGAGCAAGATCCTGCGAGCCGTCGACTGACAATGCTTACAGACTTGAATCAATCGGTCAGAGCACTAATGCATGAATTCACTCTGGATCGCACTGGTCATTTTCGGGTGCCTGGTTGCAGCGTCGCTTCTCATGATGCACTGGTACCCAAGACTGGCAGCCCATCATAGGGATGACGACACCAACACCGTCATTCGCTTGGTAGCCAACATTTTTGTGGTCATGACATCGCTGGTGTTCGGCCTGATGATTAATTCTGCCAAAAATACCTTCGAATCCATTGATGCGAACTTCCATGGGTATGCAACCAGCCTGATCATTTTTGACCGGACGCTACGTGGCTACGGAGAAGCTACACAAGACACGAGGAATCGCCTGATTACTTACCTCGAGCGAGCTATCGAAAACCCGTACCGAGGTGACGAAGCACTGCAGCATCGCAACAGTGAGGCGGCTAAATACTTGGATGACATCGGCAAGTCGTTAACCGGTATCAAGCCCCCGGATCGCTTCCATGAAACGATGCTTCAGGATATCCGTCAGCAATATCACTCGCTTATCGAGCAACGCTGGAGGATTGTCGAGCAGTCGGAGGGAGCGATTCCGGGCCCTTTGATCGGGATGCTGGCCGCCTGGTTGACACTCATCTTCGCTAGTTTTGGTTATCGCGCACCACGAAACTCGATGGTAATTGGAATGTTCATAATCTCGGCATTGCTCATCGCAGCTTCTGTTTACCTTGTATTGGACATGGATGTTCCTTTCCACGGCCCTATCCAGATATCCGACGAGCCCCTGCGCAGGGCGCTTGCCGTAATGCAGCTCTAGGCGGTTTGTTGCGTTGGCCCATTCGCCTGCCACGCCATGCCGACGTGATTGCAAAGTTCAGAACTTCGCCTTTTGAAATGCGGTAACCTACGGCCTCGATACTCCCGGCACATCCATATTGATCTTGCGCCAGAAAGCCTCAGAGAAACTGTAAGCCGAGAAGGCAATCAGACCTAGGGCCATCACAATCAAAATCAGCCATCCAGCGGGTAGATTCTGAAGAGCGTCGAGCGCTTCTTTCATACCAGGTGGATCCATAGCCTGATAAGTGGAACCGCTAATTGCCAGAAGTAAGGCAATTTCTATAAACACAACTCCACGGGCTATTAGACCGAACCGAGACACTGGCCGGACGTACTGCATGACGTCCTCGTCGGCCTCGAAATATTTCTCGAACGACGCCTTCCATCCTTTGATGATGTGAGCAATTCCAACACCAAGCGGAATGATTGCGATCAGGTACACCAACAAATTCGAGTGATCCCACGACAGAAGATGCGCTAGCCAGTCTTTAGTCTGCCCTCCGGAATCCCCCGACCTTCTGATACCGCTAACGAGTAGACCGACTGCAAAAAACGCCAGAGCAGCGTTGACCAAACCTCCGGCAAACAGACCAGTGCGAATCACCACTCCTTTGATTTCTTTGCCGTGATGATCGACATCTCGCGTAGCTTGCAAGACACGCCAAGCCGAAAATGCGAGCAGACCTGCCACCACAAGGCCAACTAGAAAATATCCGAATGGCTGGCTTAGTAAAGCTTCCAGGCTCTTGTGGCTGTCCTTTGGTTTTGTCGAATCAAGTGCTGCCAGCAGCGCGAAGATGCCGATGATCAAATAAAGCATTCCTCGAGCGGCGTATCCTCCCCGAGCGAGTATTACAAGGGTATGTTGCGCAGACATTGAATCTATTCCCGAGAGTAGTACAAAGCAGACCGCGATCGCTGGGAGGGGTTCGATACCAAATCGAAGACGCACTGACCGGATCTTGAATGTACTGCCCCCAACAATCGCTTAAACACCGTAACGCTTATTGCCACCTGAAGTGATGCAGTACCGACCGCCTCGTGGCCCGATACAAACGTGTCCGGAAGAACAAGGGCAGGAGGATCCGTATTCTGGAGCCTGTCTCCGGATTGGTTGTACCGGCGAAGGCGACTGTTTCGGTTTAGAGGCGGTGTAGCAATTCGATCCGGTACAAAGGCTTTTGGAAGAAAGCCACTTCGCAGGTTGGCCATCGGCACTTATGCGCACCCAATCATCCCGTTTTTCGAATACCTGAACCTTGGCTCCCCGGCTCAACTTGGAGATTACTTTTCCACCTGGTTGATCTCGGATATTTAGCTTGTCTGTGCTTACGTATTGATCAACTAAGGGGGCAGGTGGCGGTGATGGAACCGAGTTGAATGAGACCAGAGTATTCGGAGGGGGAGTGGGGCTCGGTTGCACCTGAACGGGAGGCGTGTCTTTTTTGCCTATTGCCCAAAGGACAGCGAAAAGAATAAGGAGTGGGACAAACCATGACTGAGATTTCTTGCGCATTTCCATTGTTCTCGCTCAGAAAGCATTGCCCAGCCTGTCCTTATGACCAACCCGGCTTCATAAACCTATTGCGAGCTTAGCCAGGCTTCCATTTTCTGCAGCCCTCCTAGCTATAAAAGCTTGAGTTTTGCCCAAGTAAGTATCAAGCAATCGCTGTATTTCTTACTGGACGGGAGCCACTCAGCTATCAGTTTGGAACAACCTAGGGTATCAAGCGCATCGCACGTAGTTTGTCGAACACGTCGAAAAATGCCTGATCGCTCGCCTGATAGGCAGTGAAGCCCATGGCACGGCTTTTCGACATATCCGTGACAACTTCGATGGGGCGACCGAGGTCTGCATCTGTGTGCCATGGGGACACCAGACGATCGATATCGGATTCTTTCAAACCGTGTTCCGCAACCATTTGCGTCCATACTGCTTGGTCGTTATCCATCTGCTTCTCAAGCGGTGAAAGCTGATCAACGCAGGATAATCGGCAGCAGGCAGACCGAAGTAGTCGGCAATTCGACTCCACATCCATTTCCAGCGAAAGGTGATTCGCATGTTCAGTTCTGAACACAAGACAGTCGTTGGGTACGGAAGGCGCGCAGCGTAATACATCGTTTAACATAATATACATTACACGTAACAATATGTTTCAGGATTAGCCCGTTTGCACGCCAGATTTCAATCCAGCGTATTCCCCCAAAACCTGACTTTTCAAAACCGCGGCCTTGCCTGAAATTGGCGACCTTCAATCAGCATCCCGCGTCAGCTTTTCAATCAGCGTGCGATGCTGTGGAAATCGCGCAATCAGTTTCCGTCGATCACCCATCTCCATGTCGGCAAAATCAAATCCCGGCGACACCGCTTCGCTGATCAATCCAAATCCGTGCTCATCCTCAAGCAGTCGCGAAGCTTTCCAGATTCCACCAGGCACGTGCATTTGCAAAGGCTGGCCTGCAAGAACGTCGCTACCCATCACCAGCGTTCGTAACTCACCATTACTGAGGATCATGCTGTACTCGACAGGATCGCCCAGATGGTAGAAATGCAGGATGTCCGATTGGTTGAAATGAAATTGACCCACCGGCGAATCTTCAGTCAGCAAGTAATAGATCGAAGTCATCAGGTAACGTGGGCCACCGGCGGTTTGCAGCATGGCGCGCTGATCTGCTTGAAAAGTCCTGCGAAAATAGCCGCCCTCGACATGAGGCAGCAGACCCAGCGCCGCAATCAAATCCATGACGCTTGTTTTCCCTCGATTCATGGCCCACTCCATTGATTTAAGGACAGATGCGGCGATAGCTCTACTAAACGGCTATTTAGTGGAGTTAACAGTAGATCGGCGGTTTTCTAAGCAAATACCCTTCTTTTGAGCACCTGTTTATTCGAGAAGACCATTCAGAAATCCACCGTTGCCGATAGCAGATAAGTCCTTGGCGTCGAAAGCGTCAACCCGGGTTCGCTGTCATCTGATGCGCCCGCCGAACTCCAGTAGCGTTTATCCAATACGTTCTCGACATTGGCGCGTACGGTGATGGTCTTGTCGTCCAGTTTAAAGGCGTAACGCGTCCCCACGTCGAATCGCTCCCATGAGTCGATTTCCTTCTGGTTGGACTGATCCAGATACTGCGAACTCGAATAGATTCCGCGCCCTGTCAGCGTCAGCCCTTGCACACTTGGGACATCCCACTCTGCGCCGAGATTGACGTTGTATTTGGGGGTCGCGGGTGCGCGGTTCCCGTCAAAGGTTCCATTGGTGGTCTGGGTCAGTTCGCTGTCGATGTACATCAGGCCGCCGAGCAATCGAAACCCTTTGTATGGCTCGCCGAACACACTCAACTCCACCCCGTCGTTCTGTCGTTTGCCGTTCGGGCCGAAGACTCGTGTCGTGGCGTTGGTTTCGTACGCAGGCTGTTTGATCCGAAACACGGACGCTGTCAGCGCATACGAACCCGCGTCATATTTGGCCCCGACTTCGACTTGTCGGCTGATAAAAGGCGGGAAGATTTCATCCTCGTTGACTGACGTCGATGGCGCGATTTTCCCTTGGCTGAGTCCTTCCATGTAGTTGGCGTAGAGCGACAACTTGTCCGTCGCCTTGAACAGAATGCCGCCCGATGGCGAAAGCTTTTCTTCGTCATAAGCCGTGTCGCCCTTCACGTCATCGCTCCAGTCGTCGACTTGAACCCTTTGCCAACGGGCGCCAAGGGTCAGCTGCAGGCGATCATCGAAGAAGCCCAGCGTATCGGACAGTGCTACGCCGCTGAAGCGGTTTTCCGTGTAGACCTTGGCGTCGTAGCGTGTTGGCGTGCGAGGCTTCGTGGTTTCCACCGGGTCATACAGATTGCTGCGCCCTGCTGCATACCGCGCGCCACCATTTTCGAAGTCCATGTAGAAGTAACTGGCCGCCAGGTTGAGCTCGTGGCTGACTGAACCGGTATGGAACCAGTTGCGCACACCCGCCGTGGCAGTCCGGACATTTTCGTCACGGGTGAAGTCCCGCGGTTGAACGCTGAAGTCGCCGGCGTCGTTGGTCACCGACACCGCATGCCGAAGGAAATCGTGGTTACTTTTACGGGCGCCGACGCCGCCATACAACATGACCGAATCGCTGACGTCGAACTCGCCATTGAGCGTGCCAAACGTATCCTTGGTTCGCGCCTGGCTCCAGGGTTGCGCGTAGTTGTCGCGCACATCATCAGCATCAGGAACTTTAGCGTTTGCACCGACCTGCACACGTTCTTGCGGCGCATCGGTATCGCGCTCGGTATGACCGATATCGGTAGAAAGTCGCAGGCGCTCACCGCGAAAATCCAGGCCCAGCACAGCCATGTCGCGATCGACGCTCTGGTGATCCCATTCGGTGTCACCCGATTGTTTGACGCCGTTGAAACGCAGCCCGAACTGGTTGTCCTCACCAAAGCGACGGCCGATGTCGACGGCACCGCCGAGCTGATTGTTCGAGGCGTAACTGGCCGTCAGCGACGTATTCGGCTGATCGCCGGCACGCTTGGGCACCACGTTGATCCCCCCTCCTACACTGCCCCGTGGCGAAATCCCGTTGATCAGTTGGCTCGGGCCTTTGAGGATGTCGACGCGCTCGGCCATTTCCATGTCGATCGTATAAGTCGGCAAGACACCGTAGAGGCCGTTATAGGCCACGTCGCTGTTGAACAGACTGAAACCGCGGATGGTGAATTGCTCATAACGGCCGCCTGCCGGGTTGGTCGCACGCACCGAGGGATCGTTGGCGATCAGATCGCCCAGAGTGCGGGCCTGCTGGTTTTTCACCGTTTCGCTGGTGTAGGTGGTCATGCTGAAAGGGGTTTCCATGAAATCCTTGGAACCCAGCAACCCTTGCGAGCCTCGGCGCGCCACCTGGCCACCGGCAAAGACCTCGGAATCCGTGCTACCCGTCGATCCAAGAATCGAAGTAGGTGCCAGTTCCAGGCTGCCGCCGTCCGGCGCCGGAATGACTGTGTAAGCACGATCGCCCGCCGGTTGCAGCTGTAGACCGGACCCCAGCAACAACCGGGTGAAGCCCTCCTCCACGCCGAACTCACCCGACAAACCATTGCTGTTGCGCCCGCTGACCAGTGCAGGATCTACCGACAGATTGACCCCGGCCAGTCCGGCAAAACGGGTCAGCGCAGCACCCAGGCTGCCGGCAGGCACCTGATAAGCGCGGCGGTCGGCGCTTTCCGCCCAACTGCAGGGGATCAACAGGGGGCTGGCACTCAGGCTCAACAAAAGGCTCAACTGCAACAACGGACGCAAACGACCTGGAAATACTGCAGGCATAGGAAAAAGCTCTCGATTTGGTTCACTTGCCTGGAATGACCAGCGAGGCGAAAAAAAGGGACAGATCTCAAGCTGTTTTTTTAGACTGAGAGGGATTTCGCGGAACGAGAGAGACCCAAAAGCGCGTGCGCTTCTGCACGTCGATCGGCAGGCTGGCCGCCAACAGTGAGAGCACTTGATCGGTGTTATCCAAACGAAAACTGCCGGTAATACGCAGCGCCTCCAGCTCCGGGTCCCAGCGCAGCACGCCTGGGCGATAACGGCTCAATTCGCGCAGAAAATCCCCCAGCGGCTGGTTTTGCGCCATCAATACACCGTCGCGCCAGCTCGGCATCGAGGCGTCAAACGCTCGGACAGCACCCGCGCCAGACGCCTGCAGCCTGATCTGCTGGCCCTGATTGAGGATCAGCGCTGGCCCGCTTGACGGTTGCAACTGCACCGAGCCACTGACCACCGACACATTGCAGTCACGCTCATTGAGACGCACGCAAATCTCACTGTGACTGACGATGATCCGCCCGTACGGAACATTGATGATCAGGGCTGAGTTGCCTGGCACGTCGAGCGCCATCTCGCCACGCACCAGTGTCAGCTGACCGGCAGCAAGATCCACATTGACGGCGCTGTCGGTATTCAGCTGCAACGCACTGCCATCCGCGAGCCGCAATCGCTTGTGTTCACCAGTGCTGGTGTGCAAATCCGCGCGCCAGACATCCAGCGGCAGTTGCCGACTGATCAGCCAGGCCGCCGGCACCAGTGCCGCGATGCCGAGCGCGCGTTTCAGCGCGGCCCGACGCGCAGGATCCGGACGATCCAGCGTAGCCATGGCCAACGCAGAAGGCAGAGCGGAAAACCGTTCGCGCAAGCGCTGGATTTTCTGCCACGCGTGTTCATGCCGGCTATCGCTGTTGCGCCAGGCCTGCAATTGCGCATGATCGTCAGCGCCCGCTTCGCCGGACTCAATCAACGCCAGCCATTGCGCGGCGGCGCGGGCGACCTCGCGGGCTTCATCACTGGGGGCAACGCGCATCAAAGATCCACCAGCAGACAATGCTCGTAGGCCTGCGCCATGTAACGTTTGACGGTGCGCTCGGACACTTGCAGGCGCTCGGCGATTTCGCGGTAACCGAGGCCTTCAAGCTGACTCCATAAAAACGCCCGACGCACTGCTCGCGGCAAACCATCGAGCAATTCGTCCAGCGCTTGCAGGGTTTCCAGCAGCAGCCAACGCTGCTCGGGCGATGGCACGCACTCCTCCGGCAGTTGCGCGAGGGCTTCGAGGTAGGCTTTTTCCAGACTGCGGCGGCTGTAGAAGTTGCTCAACAGGCGTTTGCCCACGGTCAGCAGATAAGCACGAGGCTCGCGCATGTCGGCAATGGGTTGAGCGCTGCACAGCACGCGCAAGAAGGTGTCCTGACTCAGATCCGCCGCATCCCACGCATTGCCCATGCGTCGACGCAGCCAGGTTTCCAGCCAGCCCCGGTGATCGCGGTACAGCGCGTGCAGGCTCTGCTCCGATGGCGTGGCGGCTTCAATCATCTCGGGAGACCCTGCGCGAAGTTAGATTCAAATGAGACTGATTCTATTTAACTTCGCTTGGGACACAAGATCTTTTTGCCCGTTACTGCAATCTCTAGCGTTTCAGCGTCTCGCTCGGCAGCTCTTTGAACAGCGCCCGATAACTGCTGGAAAACCGCCCCAGATGCCAGAACGACCACCGCATCGCCACCTCGGCCACAGTAGTTTCGGTAGGCCGGCGCTTGAGCAATTCGCGGTGTGCGCTGTTCAGCCGGCGCAGGCGCAACCAGTGACTCGGGGTCATCCCGGTGTAGGCCTTGAATGCCTGCTGCAATTGTCGCAACGGCACCCCTGCGACCTTCGACAGTTCGAGCAGATTGACGGTGTCTTCCGGCGAATCCGCTGCCCACTCCCCGACTCGCTTCATGATCATCCGTTCTTCGCTACGCCGCTGTAATCCGCCGCGATCAAGACGGGTGTGTGCGTTGTCGAGGATGAACAGGCAGTCTTCGAGTAACTGTTGAGTCAGTGAGTCTTTATCAAACGGATCAACAGCTTGCGACAACTTCGTGAGAGTTGAGCTTAACCAGCGACTGAACAAAGCGTTCTGCCCGCAGTTAAGCGGTGCCATGAACAATCCATCGAGTCTCGCCACCTCCAGACTGTGCTGACGGACGAATTCCGGGCCGAACACCACGGCGATTTCCTGGTAGTTCTCCGGGGTGATCCAGATGTTGCGGCTGTCTTCGTTGAGCAGATACAGCGCGTTGTCGCTGCGATCAAAACAGAACGCCAAGGCACCCGATGGCGCGCTGAATGTCTGCTCGACGCGGGTGTTCATCTGTTCTTCGTAGACCTGCACACCCTCCAGGTCCAGATAGCGGATCTGCCCGGCGAAATGGCCGGGAGACATCTGCTGGTAATGCTGGACCCAACCCGGCGTGGCGCGGATCTGTTCGGTGACATCAGCGGTATTGAAAGCCTGAACCTGAAGCGGATTACACGTTGTCATGGGAGACCTTGCGCACTCTTTTGGTGCGCTTTGGTGCTGCTTAAAGTGGATAGATGGAACGGCAAGGCACGCCCAAGATAGTCGCCAACGCGCCACAGGGGAAGGGGCGGAAGATGAAACCCGCCCTCCCCGGCGTCTATAAAACCAATAACGAGGTCTTTATGAATGCCCCTTTCGATCAGCTGTTCACGTGGCTGAAAGATCACAAGATTACCGAAGTTGAATGTGTGGTCAGCGACCTGACCGGCATTGCCCGCGGCAAGATCGCACCGACCAACAAGTTCCTGCATGAGCGAGGCATGCGCCTGCCGGAAAGTGTGCTGCTGCAAACGGTAACCGGGGATTTTGTCGACGACGACATCTACTACGACCTGCTCGACCCGGCCGACATCGACATGGTCTGCAAACCGGTGAGCGACGCCGTGTATGTGATTCCATGGGCGATCGAGCCGACCGCCATCGTCATCCACGACACCTTCGACAAGTTCGGCAACCCGATCGAACTGTCGCCGCGCAACGTGCTGAAGAAAGTCCTGCAGCTGTACACCGACAAGGGCTGGAAGCCGATTGTTGCACCGGAAATGGAGTTCTACCTGACCCAGCGCTGCGAAGACCCGGACCTGCCACTCAAGGCGCCGCTGGGCCGTTCGGGCCGTGCCGAAAGCGGCCGGCAGTCGTTCTCGATCGATGCCGCCAACGAATTCGATCCGCTGTTCGAAGACGTCTACGACTGGTGCGAGCTGCAAGGTCTGGACCTGGACACACTGATCCACGAAGACGGCCCGGCCCAGATGGAAATCAACTTCCGTCACGGCGACGCACTGGATCTGGCCGACCAGATCACCGTGTTCAAACGCACCCTGCGCGAAGCGGCGCTCAAGCACAACGTCACCGCCACGTTCATGGCCAAACCGATTGGCGACGAGCCCGGCAGCGCCATGCACTTGCACCAGAGCGTGGTGGAGATCGCCACCGGCAAGCCGATCTTCGCCAATGCCGACGGCACAATGAGCGAGCTGTTCCGCCATCACATCGGCGGCCTGCAGAAGTACATACCGAAAGTGCTGCCGATGTTCGCACCCAACGTCAACTCGTTCCGCCGCTTCCTGCCAGACACTTCGGCACCGGTGAACGTCGAGTGGGGCGAAGAAAACCGCACCGTCGGCCTGCGAGTACCGACCTCCGGGCCGGAAGCCATGCGCGTGGAAAACCGCCTGCCGGGCGCCGATGCCAACCCGTATCTGGCGATCGCCGCGAGCCTGCTGTGTGGCTACATCGGCATGGTCGAAGGCATCGAACCGAGTGCCGCCGTCGAAGGCCGCGCCTACGAACGCCGCAACCTGCGCCTGCCGATCACCATCGAAGACGCGCTGACGCAAATGGAAGAGTGCGACACCGTTGCCCGATACCTGGGCAACAAGTTCGTGCGCGGCTACGTCGCAGTCAAACGCGCCGAGCATGAAAACTTCAAGCGCGTGATCAGCTCCTGGGAGCGCGAGTTCCTGCTGCTTAGCGTCTGATCCATCCCACAAAGCCCCTTCACCTCTGTGGGATGGGCTTTTGTGGGAGGGGGCTTGCTCCCGAAAGCGGTCTGTCAGTCACAGAAATGTTGAATGTGCCGGCCTCTTCGGGAGCAAGTCCCCTCCCACAGGAATTAGCGAACCACCTGAAAAATCCAAAAAAATCGAAGAGGTGTCGATATGCGTCTATTGAAATCCATGGTTCCCGCCGCACTGGCGCTGTTGTGCAGCACCGCAGCCCTGGCCCAGCCACAGGTCAGCGTCTACAACTGGACCGACTACATCGGTGAAACCACCCTCGCCGACTTCCAGGCCAAGACCGGGATCAAGGTGATCTACGACGTTTTTGACTCCAACGAAACCCTGGAAGGCAAACTCCTCGCCGGCCGTACCGGCTACGACGTGGTGGTGCCGTCCAATCACTTCCTCGCGCGTCAGGTGAAGGCCGGCGCGTTCCTCAAACTTGATCGCGAGCAGTTGCCGAACTGGAAGAATCTCGATCCCAAGCTGCTCGAATTGCTTGAGAAGAACGACCCGGGCAACCAGCATTCGGTACCGTACCTGTGGGGCACCAACGGCATCGGCTACAACGTCGACAAGGTCAAGGCTGTGCTCGGCATCGATCACATCGATTCCTGGGCGGTGCTGTTCGAGCCGGAAAACCTGAAGAAACTCACCCAGTGCGGCGTGTCGATGATGGACTCGGCGGACGAAGTGTTCCCGGCGATCCTCAACTACATGGGCATGGACCCACGCAGCGAAAACCCGGAAGACTATAAAAAGGCTGAAGCGAAACTGCTGAGCATCCGCCCGTACATCACCTATTTCCACTCCTCGAAATACGTTTCCGACCTGGCCAATGGCGACATCTGCGTAGCCTTCGGTTACTCCGGCGACGTGTTCCAGGCGGCCAACCGGGCCAAGGAAGCCAACAACGGGGTGAACATCGCCTATGCGATTCCCAAGGAAGGCGCCAACCTGTGGTTCGACCTGCTGGCGATCCCGGCCGACGCCAGCAACACCAAGGAAGCCCACGCCTTCATCAATTACCTGCTCGATCCGCAAGTGATCGCCAAGGTCAGCGCTTCGGTCGGTTACGCCAACCCGAACCCGGCTGCCAAGCAGTACATGGATCAGGCGCTGGTGAACAATCCCGAGGTCTACCCGTCGCAGGCGGTACTGGACAAGCTCTACATCTCCTCTACCCCGCCCCAGTCGATCATGCGTCTGATGACCCGGTCCTGGAGCAAAGTGAAGTCGAACAAATGAATCAGTACAGCAAAGAACACGCCCGCTCCTATTACGCCGCTTCGGCCCGGGCCAGCACGCCCTGGCCGGCACTTGACGCTGATCTCAGCGCCGATGTCTGCGTGATCGGCGGCGGGTTCACCGGGGTCAACACCGCGATTGAACTGGCGCAGCGCGGGCTGTCGGTGGTGTTGATCGAAGCCCGGCGCATCGGCTGGGGCGCCAGCGGGCGCAATGGCGGTCAATTGATTCGCGGTATCGGTCATGAGGTCGAAGGCTTTGCCCGTTACGTCGGCAATGACGGCGTGCGTTACTTGCAGCGCGCCGGCATCGACTCGGTGGAACTGGTGCGCCAGCGCATCACCGAGAACGCCATCGAGTGCGACTTGCGCTGGGGCTTCTGTGAACTGGCCAACACCCCCGCACAGTTCGCTGCGTTCAAGGACGAACAGGTCAGCCTCGACGAACTCGGCTATCAACATCAGACCCGCTTGGTCGGCCCGGAGCTGATCCGTCAGCAAGTGGTCAACGCCGACGTTTACGCGGGGGGTCTGATCGACATGGGCTCCGGCCATCTGCATCCGCTGGATCTGGTGCAGGGCGAAGCGCGTCTGGCGGCGTCCCTCGGTGTACGGATCTTCGAGCAAAGCCCGGTGCTGCAGATCATTCATGGCGAAACCGTTGAAGTGCGCTGCGCCACCGGCAGCGTGCGAGCCGGCAGTCTGGTGCTCGGTTGCAATGCGCATCTGGAGGAACTCGAACAGCAACTCAGCGGCAAGGTACTGCCCGCCGGCAGTTACATCATCGCCACCGAGCCGTTGTCCGAAGCTCGTGCCGCGCAACTCATCCCGCACAACCTCGCGTTGTGCGACCAGAAAGTCGGCCTCGATTACTACCGGCTCTCGGCGGACCGACGCCTGCTGTTTGGCGGCGCCTGTCACTATTCGGGCCGCGATCCGGCGGACATCGCCGCCTACATGCGCCCGAAGATGCTCAAGGTCTTCCCGCAACTGGCGGACGTGCGCATCGACTATCAATGGGGCGGCAAGATCGGCATCACCGCCAACCGCTTCCCGCAGGTTGGCCGGCTCAAGCAGCAGCCGAACGTGTTCTACGCTCAGGGTTACTCCGGTCACGGCCTCAACGTCACGCACTGGTGCGCCAAGCTGCTGGGCGAGGCCATTCACGCCGGCCACAGTCAGGGCATGGACGTGTTCAGCGCCGTGCCGCACATGACCTTCCCCGGCGGCCCGGCCCTGCGTTCGCCGCTGCTGGCACTGGGCATGTTCTGGTATCGCCTGCGTGAAATCCTCGGCTAACGCTCGCCCCTGTAGGAGCTGCCGAAGGCTGCGATCTTTTGACCTTAAAAACCAAGATCAAAAGATCGCAGCCTTCGGCAGCTCCTACACGTAACCTTATTTGCTCTATCGCCAAGCACTTCTATATTGATGAAGTGCTTTTGCGTTCCTGACGCTCAGCATCCACAAAACCGAGGAGGACATGGATGAAGTCGTCAGCCGCCGATGAGCCACGAGCACCGGGCCAAGCGCCGATCAAGACGCGTCGTTTCAGTATTTCACTGGTGTGGATCGTGCCGATCGTCGCGGTGCTGGTCGGTATTTCGCTGGTGGTGCACAACCTGATGCAGGAAGGCCCGACCATCGTCGTCAACTTCAAGACCGGCAGCGGCCTGACCGCCAACAAGACCGAAGTCAAATACCGCAATGTGGTGATCGGTCAGGTGACTGACGTCGAGTTGAGCGGCGATCAGAAAAGTGTCGACGCCACAATCAAACTGTCCAAACAGGCTGAAACCTTTACCCGCAAAGACTCGCAATTCTGGGTCGTGCGTCCGCGCATCGGCGCCGGTGGCGTGTCGGGCATCGACACCCTGCTCTCCGGCGACTACATCGGCGCCGATATCGGTCAGGCCGACAGCCGCGCCAAACGCTTCGAGGGCCTGGAGAATCCACCGCCGATCACCTACGGCGAACCGGGCAAGCGTTTCATGCTGCATGCGCCGGATCTGGGCTCGCTGGATATCGGTTCGCCGGTTTACTACCGCAAGATTCCGGTCGGCCAGGTCGTGACCTACACCCTCAATCCCGAGGGCAAAGGCGTGGACATCGAGGTGTTCATCCATTCGCCGAACGACGCGTTCGTCACCGAAAACACCCGGTTCTGGAACGCCAGCGGCATCGATATCAATGTCGGCGCCAACGGCTTTGCGGTGAAGACCGAATCACTGTCCACCATGCTGGTCGGCGGCATTGCCTTCCGTGCGCCGGATTACAGCCCCAACGATGTAGCCGCTGCCGACGACAAGGACTTCGAACTGTTCGCCGATCAGCAGACCGCCCTCGCCCCGCCCAACGGCAAGGCGCAATACATGGTGCTGCGTTTCGAACAGTCCTTGCGCGGGCTCAAGGTCGATGCGCCGGTAGAATTTCTCGGCATGGAGATCGGCCGGGTGGTCGGCATCAATCTGGATTTCGACGCGAAGAAACGCACCTTCCCGCTTAACGTCGGCATCGTCATTTACCCGCAGCGCCTGGGTCAGGCCTACAAAAAGATGCTCACCGAATTCAAGCACGATCCTAACGACGAAGCGGCCGGCATTCGTCTGCTCGGTACCTTCGTCGACAACGGCCTGCGCGCCCAGGCCCGCAGCGGCAACCTGCTGACCGGGCAGTTGTACATCGCGCTGGATTTCTTCCCGAAAGCCGAGAAAATCGCCTTCGACGCGACGGCTCGGCCGGTGGTCTTGCCAACC
The DNA here is from genome assembly GCF_053851495.1 of Pseudomonas sp. JQ36. Lineage (NCBI taxonomy): Bacteria > Pseudomonadati > Pseudomonadota > Gammaproteobacteria > Pseudomonadales > Pseudomonadaceae > Pseudomonas > Pseudomonas sp. JQ36. Next base: position 1,756,523 of record NZ_CM132642.1, read on the forward strand.
GTGCCCGGCAGCCTCGAACAGTTGCAGGAAAAACTCGAAGCGGTGGTCGACAAGCTCAACAAACTGCCGGTCGAGCGGATTGCCGGCAACCTCGACAGCAACCTCGTGGAGCTGCGCAAAGGCCTGACCCAGTTCAACGCGAAAACCCTGCCGAGCGTGCAGACCACCCTGGCCGACGTCAGCAAGACCCTGCAGTCCGCCAGCTCGACCCTGGCCGAGGATTCGCCGCAGCGCGAGAAACTCACCGAGACCCTCGACGAACTGGGGCGCATGTCGCGTTCGCTGCGTGAGCTGTCGGATTATCTCGGCCGCCATCCCGAATCGCTGATTCGCGGTCGTCCCGACAACGCGGCGCCGCTGGATCTGAAAGGACCGCCACGCAATTGAGCACAGGAGCTACCCCATGGCTTTACCGCTGAAGATCACCGTGCTCGCTGCGTTCATGCTGCTTGGCGCCTGCCGCAGCGAGCCGATCAACTTTCACACCCTGACCCCGGTGCAACTGCCGCCGTCCCGGGCCGGCGCGCAGATTCCGATCGAGGGGATCAGCGTGCCGCCGCAGGTCGACCGCCCACAAATCGTCATCCGTCAGGGCAACAACGGCCTGGCGATTCTGGAAACCCAGTGGTGGGGGGCGAGTCTGGCGGATGAGCTGCGCAGTGCCTTGAACGATCAACTGAGCAATACCGGCGGTCGCGGCAATGTCTCGGTGCGCATCGATGTGCAGCGGTTTGATTCGATACCCGGACAATACGGGCTGATCGACGTCAAATGGCGCCTGCGCCCGAGCGGTGCGGCGGACAATGCTCTGCTGACCTGCCATTCAACCTTGCAAACTCCGTCCGGCCCGAGCATCGACGACCTGGTGGCCGCGCAACAGAACAACGTCAAACGCCTGGCTGCCGTCATCAGTCAGGCGGCGGGCAACCCGCGCGGGTGTCCGCCAGCGTCCTGAACAGTTGACCGCCTCCCCCTGAACCGAGTGTTCAGCAACCATTCAAACAGACCATCGTAAAGTGGCTCGCGTCATCAACCATACGTTGCGCTGAATGAAATGTTGCGGTTCAAAGGTTTAGCACTGTGCGCTGAGTCAATACAGTCTTGTCTATTTAAGGCGATTCCCGGGCTGGTACTGGCTTTCGTGGTGTTTTATCTGCTGCCACTGATGAGCCACGGGCTTTGGATTCCCGATGAAACCCGTTATGGCCAGATCAGTCAGGAAATGCTCCTGAGCGGTAACTGGGTCGCTCCGCACTTCATGGGCATTCGCTACTTCGAAAAGCCGATTGCCGGTTACTGGATGATTGCCATCGGTCAGGCCATTTTCGGTGACAACCTGTTTGGTGTACGTATTGCCTCGGCGTTGAGCTCCGGGCTCAGCGTCTGGCTGGCGTATCTGCTGGCCCGCCGACTGTGGAACAACCCGCGTACCAGCGCGACTTGCGCCTTGCTGTACATGAGTTTCGGCTTGGTTGCCGGTCAGGCCGGATACGCGAACCTCGATCCGCAGTTCACCTTGTGGGTCAACCTGAGTCTGGTCGCGGTGTGGTTCGCGATCGACAGCAAAACCACAGGTGCACGGCTCGGGAGTTGGACTCTGCTGGGCATCGCCTGCGGCATGGGGCTGATGACCAAGGGTTTTCTCGCCCTGCTGCTGCCAGTGCTGATCGCCCTGCCCTACATGATCTGGCAGCGTCGCTTCGGTGAACTGCTGCGTTATGGGCCACTCGCGGTGCTGGTGGCAACGCTGATCAGCCTGCCGTGGGGGCTCGCTGTTCACTCTCGGGAAGCGGATTTCTGGCGTTTTTTCTTCTGGCACGAACACATTCGCCGTTTTGCCGCGGGTGAAGATGCCCAGCACGCCCGGCCATGGTGGTTCTACCTGCCGCTGTTGTTCGCCGCTACCCTGCCATGGGCAGTGCTGCTGCCGTCGACGCTGATGCGCATCTGGCGGGAAAAACGCGAGCCGAAAATCGCCTTCCTCGCCCTGTGGTTCCTGCTCCCGCTGGCATTCTTCAGCCTCAGCAGCGGCAAACTGCCGACTTACATCATGCCGTGCCTGCTGCCACTGGCGTTGTTGATGGGCCACACCTTGATCAACTGGCTCAATACGGGCAACGGCCGCGTCTTGCGCGCCAATGGCGTGATCAACACCCTGCTGGCAAGCGCGGCGCTGGTCGCGCTGCTGTATGTACAGGCGACCCGGGAGACCTACCAGAACAGCGAGATGTTCAGCCTGTCGCTGCTGTACATCGTGCTGGTCGGCTGGATCATCAGCAACGCCTTGCAAGTGCTGCGCCCGCTGACGCTGTGGGCGATGCCGGCGTTGGGCATCGGCCTGCTCGTCGCGTTGCTGCCGGCGGCGATGCCAGCGACCATCGTCAACAGCAAGATGCCGGATCAGTTCATTGCCGAGCATCAGCAGGCACTGAGCGAAACCAGCTCGTTGCTGAGTAACGACCTGGGCGCAGCCTCCGCGTTGTCATGGCGCTTGCGTCGCCCGCAGGTGGACCTGTTCAACACCGTCAGCGAACTCAAGTACGGTCTCGATGACCCGGCCATGGCGTCACGCAAGGTCAGCCTCGACGGCGTCAGCGAGTGGATGACCCAAGCGCGCAAAAAAGGCTCGGTGGGTGTGGTGATGCGCGTCAACAGCACCTCTGACGAGCAACAACTGGCGCTGCTGCCGGTCGATGGCCAGCACTGGCGGCGTGGCAACCTGGAAATCTTCATCTTTGCCCAGAGCCAACCATGACCGTCGCGTTGATCAGAGATCGAAGCGATCCACCGCCCGCCGCCGCTCGTTGTCATCGCGCACATCGTAATTGGCGGTGGTCTGGATGTTGCTGTGATGCGCGAGTTTCTGCGCGATCGACAGGTCATGCTCCTCGATCACCCGAGTGATGAACGAGCGACGGAAGTCGTGCGGCATGATCTTCACCCCGACCTGCGTGCCGCGCTGGCGAGCGATGTAGTAGATCGCATGCTTGGTGATGCGCTCGCGGGTGATGTGGCTGCCACGGCGAATACGGTTGAACAGGAAGGCATCGTCGCTCTCGCCCTCCTTGAGCTGTGAACGGCGCAGTTCGAGCCACGCATCAAGTTTGCTGAACGCCCATGCCGGTGCGTATTTGATCAGCTGTTTGTTGCCTTTACCGGTGACGCACAGGCTGCGTTCCGTGAAGTCGACCTGATTCAAGTCCAGATCCACCGATTCCGACTTGCGCATACCGGTGCCGTACAGCAACGCAATGATTGCCGCATCACGCAGGCCCTGTGGGCGCGGGTCGGCGGCGCAGACTTCCATCAACTCGTGAATCAATGTGCGCTTGAGATTGCGCCCCTGAGACAACCGCGTGCCGGCAATGCCCTTTACCGAACGCATCTTTAAAAGATGTTCCTGAGTGATCAGGCTCATGCGCCAGGCCTCATTCATGACCCCGCGCACCGCATTCACATACAACGAAGAAGTGTTGGGTGCGTAGTTGTCTGCGCGTAATGCAGCGACCAGCGCTACAACATCTTCCGGTTGCAAGGCATGCCAGGGAATCTCCTCGACATTCATGTCTTCAAACCCCAGGCGATCGGCCGCGTCTTGCAGCACGTAGCGCATGGTCAGTTGGCTGGAAGGCGCCAAACGCGCGAGGTACAGGCTCATCGGGTTGGTTTTTGGTGCGTCGGGGTTTGCAGCAACTAAATCAATCAAACGTTAAACCTTAAGTAAAAAACGTACAGCACTACAACAACTAAAAAATGCAATGTACTTGAAGTAAAGAAGGTACTTGAACCGCACTGGCTGACTAAAAACCACGATGAACGGCAGAAGTCTGAACGGCGGCTGTATAAGTCACAGATAAACGATTCGCCCACCGGTTTTTCATATTCCTTTCACAAAAACCGGCATAGCCTTAGTTCCCATAGGTGCGGTACCGGCTATGCCCAACCTGCCGGGCAAATCGTGAAAAGTCAATCAATCGCCGACGTCATGCTTTTTGCCAAGTTATTGATGCAAGGTCAGTTTTCTGTGTCTGCGCTGAGGCTGGATCGAATAACTGCGTGAATCCATCCTTTATTTTCTTGTAATGAGGTGCCCATGAGTCAGGCGTTTCTCCCCTTCTCCCGCCCAAGTATTGGCGATGAGGAAATTGCCGCTGTCGAGCAAGTATTGCGCTCGGGCTGGATCACCACCGGGCCGAAAAACCAGGCACTCGAAGAGCAGTTTGCACAATACGTGGGTTGCAAACATGCGGTGGCCTTGTCTTCGGCCACCGGCGGTATGCATATCACGTTGCTGGCCCTGGGCATCGGCCCGGGCGACGAAGTCATCACCCCGTCGCAGACCTGGGTCTCGACTGCCAACATGATCTCCCTGCTAGGTGCCAAACCGGTGTTCGTCGATGTCGATCGCGACACGCTGATGACCGACGCCGCGCGCATCGAAGCGGCCATTACCCCTCGGACCAAGGCGATTATCCCGGTGCACTACGCCGGCGCTGCGTTCGATCTCGATCCGCTGTACGCCCTGGCTGACAAGCACGGCATCGCGGTCATCGAAGACGCCGCTCACGCTGCCGGCACTCGCTACAAGGGGCGTCACGTCGGTTCGCAAGGCACGGCGATTTTCTCCTTCCACGCAATCAAGAACATGACCTGTGCCGAAGGTGCGATGTTCGTCACCGACGACGAAGCCCTGGCCAGCCGTGTGCGCATGCTCAAGTTCCACGGTCTGGGCGTTGACGCCTATGACCGTCTGACCGGTGGCCGCAAACCGCAGGCGCAAGTCATGGAGCCGGGCTTCAAGTACAACCTGGCCGACATCAACGCCGCGATTGCCCTGGTGCAATTGCAACGCCTGGACGACATCAACGCCCGCCGCACCGAGCTGGCCGGCACCTATTTGCAAAAACTCGAAAGCCTGCCGGTGCAACCGCTGGCCCTGCCCGCCTATGCCCAGCAACACGCCTGGCACCTGTTCATCCTGCGCATCGACAACGAGCGCTGCGGCATGGACCGCGAAGCCTTCATGAAGGCGTTGCAGGATCAGGGCATCGGCACCGGCATCCATTTCATCGCCACCCACCTGCACACCTGGTATCGCCAGCGTGACCCCGACCTCTACCTGCCCGACACCGAATGGAACTCGGCGCGGCTGTGTTCGATTCCGCTGTTCCCCGACATGACCGGTCAAGACCTTGACCGTGTGGTCGGTGCCATCGCACAAACCCTGGAAAATCGCCTGTGAAACCTTATCCAATCCGTAGCGTGTCGATCGTCATCCCGATCTACAACGAACAGGAAAGCCTGCCCGAGCTGCTGCGTCGTACCGAGGCAGCCTGCCGCCAGTTGCATCACGATTTCGAAATCGTGCTGGTCGACGACGGCAGCCGCGACGAATCGGCAAACCTGCTCGAAGAAGCCGCCGGGCGTGAAAACAGTCCGTTCGTGGCGGTCATTCTCAACCGCAACTATGGTCAGCACGCCGCGATCATGGCCGGTTTCGAACAGTGCAAGGGCGACGTGGTGATCACCCTCGACGCCGACCTGCAGAACCCGCCGGAAGAAATTCCGCGGCTGGTGGCCGAGGCCGCAAAAGGTTACGACGTGGTCGGCACCGTGCGCGGCAACCGTCAGGATTCGGCCCTGCGCCGCTACCCGTCGAAGCTGATCAACCTCGCGGTGCAACGCTCCACGGGCGTTGCCATGAGCGACTACGGCTGCATGCTGCGCGCCTACCGCCGCACCATCATCGACGCGATGCTCGCCTGCCGCGAACGCAGCACGTTCATCCCGATTCTGGCCAACAGCTTCGCCCGTCACACCACCGAAATCGTTGTGGCCCACGCTGAGCGTGAACACGGCGACTCGAAATACAGCCCGATGCGTCTGATCAACCTGATGTTCGATCTGGTCACCTGCATGACCACCACCCCGTTGCGTCTGCTGAGCATCGTCGGCTTCGCCATGGCCGGGCTGGGCGTGCTGTTCGCGATTGCGCTGATCGCCCTGCGTCTGACCTTCGGTGCCGGTTGGGCCGGTGACGGCATGTTCGTGCTGTTCGCCGTGCTGTTCGTGTTTACCGGTGGCCAGTTCATCGGCATGGGCCTGCTGGGTGAATACCTGGGCCGCATGTACAGCGATGTGCGCGCCCGTCCACGTTTCTTCATTGAAAAGGTGTTGCGTAACCAACCGGCCCATCCGGCCCCAGCCATCACCGTTGATGGTCTTTCTTCTACTTCCTCTACTCCCGATCAGGTGCTCTCATGAGTGCAAAAACTGTTGTTTTCGCTTACCACGATATTGGTTGCACCGGCATCGAAGCCTTGCTCAACAGCGGCTATGACATTGCAGCCGTGTTCACTCACGCCGATGATCCGAAAGAGAACGCGTTCTACGCGTCGGTTGCACAACTGTGCGCCAGCAAAGGCATCCCGGTGCACGCCCCGGAAGACGCCAACCACCCGTTGTGGATCGAGCGCATCGCCAAGCTCGACCCGGACTATATTTTCTCCTTCTATTACCGCCACCTGCTGAGCGAGCCACTGCTGGCCCTGGCCAAAAAAGGCGCGTTCAACCTGCACGGCTCGCTGTTGCCACGCTATCGCGGTCGTGCTCCGGCGAACTGGGTGCTGGTCAACGGCGAAACCGAAACCGGCGTTACCCTGCACCGCATGGTCAAACGCGCTGACGCCGGCGCCATCGTTGCCCAGCATCGTGTTGCCATCGAACGCAGCGACACTGGCCTGAGCCTGCACGGCAAATTGCGCACGGCTGCCAGCGACCTGCTGCGCGACATCCTGCCGAGCATGCTGCAAGGCAACATCACTGAAACCCCGCAGGACGAATCGCAAGCCACCGTGTTCGGTCGCCGCTCCCCGGCAGACGGCAAACTGGTCTGGGCCAAACCCGCCGAAGAACTGTTCAACCTGGTGCGCGCCGTGACCCGCCCATACCCCGGCGCGTTCTGCGCCGTGGGCGAGCACAAACTGATCGTCTGGAGTGCAGAGGTTGTCGGGGGCAACGAAGGCCAGGCGCCGGGCCGCGTGATCAGCGTTGATCCGCTGCGCATCGCCTGCGGTCAGGATTCGCTGGTGATCAACGCCGGTCAGCGCAACGACAACGGTCTGTATCTGAGCGGCCCGCAACTGGCCAACGAACTGGGGCTGGTCGATGGCTCGCTGCTGCGCGGCGCTGAATCCGGTCGTGCGCCACGTCGCACTCGTGTGCTGATTCTGGGGGTCAACGGCTTCATCGGTAACCACTTGTCCGAGCGCCTGCTGCGTGACGATCGCTACGAAGTCTATGGCCTGGACATCGGCTCCGACGCCATCGACCGCCTGCGCAGCCACCCGCACTTCCACTTCGTCGAAGGCGACATCAGCATTCACTCCGAGTGGATCGAGTACCACATCAAAAAATGCGACGTGGTCCTGCCGCTGGTGGCCATCGCCACCCCGATCGAATACACCCGCAACCCGCTGCGCGTATTCGAACTGGACTTCGAAGAAAACCTGAAACTGGTGCGCTACTGCGTCAAATACAACAAGCGCGTGATCTTCCCGTCGACTTCCGAAGTCTATGGCATGTGCCAGGACAAGAACTTCGACGAAGACAGCTCGAACCTGATCGTCGGCCCGATCAACAAGCAGCGCTGGATCTACTCGGTCTCCAAGCAACTGCTGGACCGCGTGATCTGGGCTTACGGCGCCAAGGGCCTGAACTTCACCCTGTTCCGTCCGTTCAACTGGATGGGCCCGCGTCTGGACCGTCTGGATTCGGCGCGTATCGGCAGCTCCCGCGCCATCACCCAGCTGATCCTCAACCTGGTGGAAGGCACGCCGATCCGTCTGTTCGACGGTGGCGAGCAGAAGCGTTGCTTCACCGATATCGCTGACGGCGTCGAGGCACTGGCGCGCATCATCGATAACGACAACGACGTCTGCAACGGCCAGATCATCAACATCGGCAACCCGGACAACGAAGCCAGCATCCGTCAGTTGGGCGAAGAGCTGCTGCGTCAGTTCGAAGCGCACCCGCTGCGCCACAACTTCCCGCCGTTCGCCGGTTTCCGCGACGTGGAAAGCAAGGCGTTCTACGGTGCCGGTTACCAGGACGTCGAACACCGCAAGCCAAGCATTGCCAACGCCAAGCGCCTGCTGAACTGGGAGCCGAGCGTGGAAATGCGCGAGACCATCGGCAATACCCTGGATTTCTTCCTGCGTGAAGCCATGCTCGAAATCGCGGACAAGCAATAATGCAGGCAGGTCTTCGTATCGACGTCGACACCTACCGTGGCACCCGGGAAGGTGTGCCGCGGCTGCTGGAAATGCTCGACGAGGCGCAGGTCAAGGCAACGTTTTTCTTCAGTGTCGGCCCGGACAACATGGGCCGGCATCTGTGGCGCCTGATCCGCCCGCAGTTCCTCTGGAAAATGCTGCGTTCCAACGCTGCCGGCCTGTACGGCTGGGACATTTTGCTGGCCGGCACGGCCTGGCCGGGCAAACCGATTGGCCGTGATCTCGGGCACCTGATGCGTCAGACCCGGGACGCCGGTCACGAAGTCGGCCTGCACGCCTGGGATCATCATGGCTGGCAGGCCAACGCCGGGCGCTGGAGCGACGCGCAACTGATCGAACAGATCCGGCGCGGTGTCGACACCTTGAGCGACATCCTCGGCGAAAAGATCCAGTGTTCGGCCGCCGCCGGTTGGCGTGCGGACGAGCGCGTGATCGAGGCCAAGCAGACTTTCGGCTTGCGCTACAACAGCGATTGCCGTGGGCAAAGCCTGTTCCGTCCGCTGCTGGCGGACGGCACGCCGGGCACCCCGCAGATTCCGGTGGATCTGCCGACCTTCGACGAAGTCGTCGGCCCGCGCGTGGCCGCGAAGGACTTCAACGCCTTCATCCTCGACCGCTTCCGGCCGCAAGCACTCAACGTCTACACCATTCATGCCGAAGTCGAAGGGATTCTGATGGCTCAGGACTTTCGTCAATTGCTGGCCGATGCACGCCAGCGCCACATTGACTTCCAGCCCTTGGGCGACTTGTTGCCCGAGTATTTCAATACCTTGCCCGTGGGCCGTGTACAACGTGGCGCGCTCGAAGGCCGTGAAGGCTGGCTGGGAGTGCAAGGCGCATGACCAGACGCTGGGCACTGCCGTTGTTGGTCGGTTTCTGTCTGCTGGCCTATCTGTTGCCGTTGAGCAGCCATGGCCTGTGGATCCCCGACGAAACCCGATACGCACAGATCAGCCAGGACATGCTGCTCAGTGGCAATTGGGTGTCGCCGCATTTCATGGGCCTGCGTTATTTCGAGAAACCGATTGCCGGCTACTGGATGATCGCCCTCGGCCAGGAATTGTTCGGGCAGAACCTGTTCGGCGTGCGCTTCGCCTCGGCCCTCAGCAGCGCATTGAGTGTGCTGCTGGCCTACCTGGTTGCGCGCAGGCTGTGGAACGACCCGCGCAAGAGCTTCGTCTGCGCCCTGCTCTACATGAGCTTCACGGTGGTTGCCGGTCAGGCCGGGTACGCCAACCTTGATCCGCAGTTCACCTTTTGGGTCAACCTGAGTCTGGTGGCGCTGTGGTTTGCGCTCGACAGCAAAAGCACCGCGCAGCGACTGGGGGCCTGGGCGATATTGGGGCTGGCCTGCGGCATGGGTTTCCTGACCAAGGGTTTTCTCGCCTGGTTGCTGCCGGTGTTGATCGCGTTGCCGTGGATGCTCTGGCACAAACGCTGGCGCGAGCTGCTGATGTTCGGCCCGGTGGCGGTCGCCATCGCGCTCATCGTCAGCCTGCCGTGGGTACTGGCGGTGCATGCACAGGAACCGGATTACTGGCGGTTCTTCTTCTGGCACGAACACATTCGGCGCTTTGCCGGTGACGATGCACAGCACGATGCGCCGTGGTGGTTCTACCTGCCACTGCTGGTGGCGTTCAGTCTGCCGTGGGTGGGCCTGTTGCCGACCACGTTCAGGCAAGCCTGGCAAACCCGGGCCGAGCCGAAGATGGTCTTCCTGCTGTTGTGGCTGCTGCTGCCGCTGGTTTTTTTCAGCCTGAGCAACGGCAAGCTGCCGACCTACATCCTGCCGTGCCTGTTACCGATGGCGTTGCTGCTGGGCAATGCGCTGGCCGATCGCTTGCGTCTGGAGCAAGGACGGGCGCTGGCGATCAATGGCTTGCTGAACCTGCTGCTGGGTGTGCTCACTCTGATTGCACTGGTTTACCTGCAACTGAACAAACCGGTGTACGACCACGAACTGCACAGCCTGGTGCTGGTGTTCATCGCCCTGATCGGCTGGATCATCGCCAACCTGGCGCAAGCGTTCCTGCCGCTGCAATGCTGGGCGGCACCGGCGCTGGGCAGCCTGTTGCTGGTGGGGATCCTGCCGGCCGCATTGCCCGAGTCAGTGGTGGCCAACAAAACCCCGGATCAGTTCATCCGGCAGCACGTCACCGAGCTGTCTGGCGCCACGCATCTGCTGAGCAATGATCTGGGCGCCGCAGCGGCACTGGCCTGGCGCATGAAAGACCCGCAGGTCGCGCTGTACAACACGGTCGGCGAGCTCAAGTACGGACTTTCCTACCCGCAAGGCGCAACACGCCGAATCACCAAGGACACCGTTCAACAATGGGTACGTGACGCGCGCCGCAGCGGCTCGGTGGGTGTGCTGATGCGCGTCAAGGGACAGGGCGAACTCGAAGAGCTGGACCTGTTGCCCAAGGACGGTACCCGTTACGAGTCGGGCAATCTGGTGATCATGGTGCTGCCGGAGGATCCGGCATGAGCTGGTTTTTGTTACTGACGGCGTGCCTGCTGACCTGCCTGGGGCAAGTCGCGCAGAAATTCGCCGTCGAGAGCTGGCGCGGCGTCGCTTCGTCGTGGGCCGACAAACTGCGTTCGCCGTGGTTGTGGCTGGCGCTGGTTTCGCTCGGCGCCGGGCTGGTGGTCTGGCTGCTGGTGTTGCAACGCCTTGAAGTGGGCATCGCTTACCCGATGCTCAGCCTCAATTTCGTCCTGATTACCCTGATCGCCCGCTTCATCTTTCGCGAACCCATCGACCGTCGGCATTGGCTGGGCGTGGCGCTGGTGATCGGCGGCGTGGTTCTGCTGGGGCAACCGTCATGAACCAGGCGCAAGGTATCGGTTTCGCTCTCGCCAGCGTGGGGCTGGTCAGCAGTGCCCAACTGGGCATGCGCTGGAGCATGACGCGCCTGCCGCAGCCGGAACAATGGCTGGCGGCGCTGAGCGCCGGCCGTGTCGATCTGTCGGCATTGGCCGTGGTTGTGGCCGCGATTTTCGCCTACGCCCTGTCGATGCTCTGCTGGCTCGCGGCATTGCGCGATCTGCCGTTGGGCCGGGCCTATGCGCTGTTGAGCATCAGCTACGCGCTGGTGTACCTGCTGGCGGCCAGTCTGCCGCTGTTCAACGAATCGTTCAGTTTCACCAAGTCGCTGGGCGTGGCACTGGTCATGCTCGGGGTCATCACTATTAACACTCGTCCCTCTCGTGCGCCCGAACTCAGGAGTGCTCCATGAAAATCACAGTTTTTGGTAGCGGTTATGTCGGTCTGGTGCAGGCCGCCGTGTTGGCCGAAGTCGGTCACGACGTCGTGTGCATGGACATCGATCAGAAGAAAGTCGACCTGCTGCGTCAGGGGCACGTCAGCATCTTCGAACCGGGCCTGTCGAGCCTGGTGCGCGAAGGACTGGACTCCGGTCGCCTGCATTTCACGTGTGATGAAAAACTCGCCGTGCAACACGGTCGCGTCGCCTTCATCGCCGTGGGGACGCCGTCCACCGAGAATGGCTCGGCCGATCTGAAATATGTGCTGTCGGTGGGCGACGCCGTGGCGCGGCATCGGGAACAGCCGCTGATTCTGGTGGAGAAATCCACCGTGCCGGTCGGCACCGGCGACACCCTGCGTGCACACATTCAGGCCGCACTGGACAAGGCCGGTCGAGCGTTGCGGTTCGATATTGTCTCCAACCCGGAATTCCTCAAGGAAGGTTCGGCGGTGGCCGATTGTCGTCGTCCGGACCGCATCGTCATCGGCTGTGAAGGTGACGACGTGCAAGACGTGATGCGCGACCTGTACTCGCCATTCAACCGCAACCACGACCGCATCATGTTCATGGATCTGCGCAGCGCCGAGCTGACCAAATACGCCGCCAACTGCATGCTCGCAACCAAGATCAGCTTCATCAACCAGATCGCCGAACTGGCCGAGCACCTCGGGGCCGACATCGAGTCGGTGCGTCAGGGTATCGGTGCCGACTCGCGCATCGGTTATCACTTCATCTACCCGGGTTGCGGCTACGGCGGGTCGTGCTTCCCCAAAGACATGCGCGCGCTGATTCACAGCGCCGAGCAGGCGCACTGCTCCAGCGACCTGCTGCAAGCGGTCGAGGCGATCAACGAGCGGCAGAAGCACAAGTTGTTCGACCGCATCAATGCGTTCTACCAGGGTGACCTGCGCGGCAGGACCTTCGCCCTGTGGGGCCTGGCCTTCAAGCCGAACACCGACGACATGCGTGATGCACCCAGTCGCGTACTGCTCGAATCGCTGTTCGCCGCCGGTGCCCATGTTCGTGCGTTTGACCCCGAAGCCATGCAGGAAACCCAGCATCTGTACCTGAACGAAGAGAAACTGATGTTGATGGGCACCCCTGAATCGGTGCTGGCCGGTGCCGATGCGCTGATCATCTGCACCGAATGGCAGCAGTTCAAGGCACCGGATTTCGACCTGATCCAGCAACGCCTGAAAGCCCCGGTAATCTTCGACGGGCGCAACCTGTACGACGCCGAGCGTCTGGCGCGCAATGGCTTCCAATACTTCCCGATCGGCCGTGGTGATTCACGCAAACTGCCGATGCCGCTGCAGCAGTGGTCTGACAAAGCGAAAGTCGCTTGATCAGCTTGTCGCCTGTCATCCGCCGGCAGTCCCTGATCGCAGGGCTGCTGGCACTGCTGCTGTTTATCGCCGGGGTTCACGGGCAGGCGCCCGTTGGCTTCGATTCACGTTTCGTACTGTTTGCCCAAGAGATGTTGCGACACGGGCCAACGGTATTCCCGACCACTTACGGTGAGCCGTACGCCGACTATTCGGCGCTCTCGACCCTGTTCATCTGGTTGTTGGCGCTGCCCTTCGGCGCGATCAACCCCCTGACGGCATGGCTGCCGAGCGCCATTGCCGGCGGTGTGATCGTGACGTTGATGTACCGCTTGCTGGCGGTGCATTCGCAGCGCTGGGCACTGATCAGCATTGCGTTGCTGATGCTCACCAGCACCTTTGTCACCGAAGTGCGCGCGGTGTCACAAGACCTGATGCTCGCCGCCGTGGCGCTGTCGGTGTTTTACCTGGGCTACGCACACAACCACTTCGGTTCGCGCCGGCGCTGGCCGCTGATCTTTGTCCTGTTGTTGCTGGGCTTCGGGATTCGTGGGCCCATCGGTCTGGTGGTGCCAACCGGCATGCTCTGCAGTTACTACTTGCTCAATCGCGAGTGGCAACGCCTGTTGGTGTTCGGTGTGCTGGCGTCGATCCTGCTCGCCGCGTGCGTCGGCCTGCTGCTGTGGCTGGCCAGACTCAGTGGTGGCGAAGCGTTCCTGCAGGACGTGATCCGCATGCAATTCATGGGGCGCATGGACGGCAGTGAAGGCGTCAGCGGCTCGCTGTATTACTTCACCAGCTCCATGGGCAACTACGCACTGGCGTATCCGCTGGCGATCCTGACGCTGGCCGCGACCTGGCTGAGCAAACCGCATCAGCGCGGGCCGGCCTTGCGTCTGGTGCAGTACTGCGCGGCCGCCGGGCTGATCGTGATGGTCGGCTTGTCGATTCCACAGGCAAAGAAGGCGCGTTATCTGCTGCCGATGTTGCCGATGGCGGCGATCATCGCCGCGTACCCGTTTCAGGTGCTGCATGGCCGGGTGTTCCGCGTATTGCGTGGGGTGATTCAAGGCATCTGGCTGGTGACGCCGGGACTGTTGATGGTGGCCCTGCTGGTTTCCAGGCGCCGCTTTCCCGAGCAACTCGACGGCATCACTGTGGTACTGATCGTACTTGGTGTTGTGCAATTGCTCGCGTTGTCGCGACTGATGATCCCGCGCTGGCGAGCCGAAATGTTGGCGCTGTGCGCAGTGCTGGCGTTGTGGACGGTGTATGTCGCAGTGTTCGAACCGGTAGAGCGACGCCTGTACGACACGCAGACCTTCAGCCGCGCTGCCTTCGCGCAGGTGCAACAGCACCCGGCACCGCTGGTGCTGCACGGCATGGGCAAAGACGCCAAGGCGATCAAGTTCATGGTCAACGTCGAGCAGGATCTGCAACCGCAGTTCACCGAAACGGTGCAGCAACTCGAAGCCCTCAAGGGCCCGGCCTGGCTGATGATGGACAGCAAGGACCTGCAATCGCTGCAAGGCACTTCGCTGGCTGGCCTGCAACCGGTGCTGACGGGGCGTTTCGACAAGAACGATTACGTGCTGTTGTATCTGAAGCCCTTGTAGGAACTGATTGAGGCTGCGATCTTTTGCGCTTTCAGGAAAATCGCAGCCTGCGGCAGCGCCTACAGGGACTTTTTACCATGAGTTTTGTTGTACGCCGGGCGCGGCAGAGTGATGCCGCCGCCCTCCCCGCCATCGAGCGCTCGGCTGCCGAACTGTTTCGCACAGATCCGACCCTCGCCTGGCTTGCCGACACCGACGTGGCCAGTGCCGCGCAACATCGTCAGGCCATCGACACTGCCCATGTCTGGGTCGCCGAAAACACCTCGGCGCAACTGGCCGGATTTATCCGCGCGCAGGATGTTGGCAAGCAACTGCACATTGAAGAGCTGTCGGTCAGCCTCGCGTTTCAGGGTCAGGGCGTAGGCCGTCGACTGGTGCAGGCCGCGATTGAACATGCCCGCCGTCAACAAATGCGCGCCGTGACCCTGACCACGTTTTGTGACGTGCCGTGGAATGCGCCGTTTTATCAGCGGATGGGGTTTGTCGTGATCGCACCGGGTGAGCAGGAAGTGCATTTGCGAAATGCTCTGCAGAAAGAGATCGAGCATGGTTTTGCCGCCGAACGACGCTGCGCCATGCGCCTGAGATTGCCCTGACAGGACAAATCCCTTGTAGGAGTGAGCCTGCTCGCGATAGCGTCCTGTCAGTCAACTGCGTTGGCGCCTGGGACTCAGTATTCGCGAGCAGGCTCGCTCCCACAGGGTTTCTCACCATGAAAATAAGGACATTTGCACTGCCGTGGCCACCTACTCCCGCCTGATCCGCCGACTGATGATGACCTCGCTGAGCATCGTCATCAGCCGTGCCCTGATCAGTCCGCTGCTGACCCTGTTCCTCAGCAACAAACTGGGCCTCAACCCGCAGGACGTCGGTCTGCTGTTGGGCATCGCCGTGTTCAGCGCCACGCTGTTTTCGCTGTACGGCGGCTACATCATCGATCGCCTCGACAAGCGTCAGCTGTTGATCCTGACCATGCTTTCCAGCGGTGTCGGCCTGATGCTATTGACCTTCGCGCAGAATCTGTACCTGGTCACGCTGGTGCTGATCATCAGTGAAACGGCGTCGGCGCTGTTCCTGATCTGTTCCAAAGCGATGCTCAGTGAAAACCTGCCGGTCGGCCAGCGGGTCAAGGCGTTTTCGCTGAACTACACGCTGACCAACATTGGCTACGCCGTTGGCCCGATGATCGGCGTGGTGATTGCCGGGGTTCAGCCTTCTGCGCCGTTTATCGTCGCGGGGCTGATTGCCGCTGGCAGTGTTTTCCTGCTGCTGGGCGTCTCTCGTGAGGCCAGTCCGGTTGCGCCGGGCAGCCCGCCGCAGAGTTTCCTGAACACCCTGATCATCCTGAAAAACGACCGCACGATGATCCTGTTCACCCTCGGTTGCCTGCTCAGCACCCTGGTTCACGGGCGCTTCACCCTGTACCTGTCGCAATACCTGCTCGCGACTCACACCCAGCAACAGACCCTCGACACCATGGCCGCCCTGCTCGCATGCAACGCGATCACGGTGATCCTGCTGCAATACCAGATCGGCCGCTTTCTCAAGCGCGAGCACCTGCGGTTCTGGATTGCCGGCGGCACCGCGCTGTTCATCGTCGGCTTGATCGGCTTCAGCCTGGCCGACAGTCTGGTCGGCTGGTGCGTGGCGATGTTCATCTTCACCCTCGGCGAGATGATCATTTACCCGGCGGATTTCCTCTTCGTCGACACCCTTGCACCCGAAGAGCTGCGCGGCAGTTACTACGGCGCGCAGAACCTCGCGGCGCTGGGCGGCGCGCTGAGCCCGGTGATGTGCGGGTTCCTGCTGATGCACACGCCGGCACCGAGCATGTTCTATGCCTTGAGCGCTCTGGCGGCGCTGGGTGGGTACTTGTGTTTTGTCAGTGGACGCCGTGTGGCGACAATTCAAAAATAATGCACTGAAACTGCATTTATATGAATTTGTCAGCATCGAATTTGCCCGGCACACTGTGCGCGTTCCTCCCCCAATAGTTGGAACGCTTCGAGGACTTTCCGAAACGGACAAGTCCTTTTTTTGCCCCGAATTTACCGCAAGGACCCGATTCACATGCTCGCTCGCTGGTTGCCTGCCGCCATCAACACCCGCCCCACCGAATGGAGCCGCGCCGCGATTGGCATGGCCTTGGGCACTTTGTTCAGCGTCTGGGCGTGCAGTCAGCTGTTCGGCCATGAAGTGGCGTATCACCTGATCGGGCCGTTGGGCGCCTCGGCGGTGCTGCTGTTCGCCGTGTCCTCCGGCGCACTCGCGCAACCGTGGTCGATCATCGGCGGCTACCTGTGCGCCAGCGTTGTCGCACTGTTGGTGGCCCACGTGTTGGGCCGAACCCTCGGCAGCGCCTGCCTCGCGGCGGGCATGGCACTGATTCTGATGTGCTGGCTGCGTTGCCTGCATCCACCGGCCGGCGCCCTGGCGCTGACGCTGGTACTGGCCGATCCGGCCACCATCGCCATGGACTGGAAAGCCATGGAACCGGTGATGCTCGCCGCCGCCTGCATGCTGCTCAGCGCCCTGGCCTATAACAACCTGACGCGCATCCGCTACCCGAAACGCCCGGCCGAGCCAGCGCCGGCACTGGTGCCGGTGGATAGCCAGGCAATTACCGCCGAGGATTTGAAACTGGCACTGGCGGACATGGAAGCGTTTATCGACGTCACGCCCGAAGACCTTGAACAACTGATCCACGCCAGCGAACTGCACGCCAAGCGCCGTAGCATCGGTGAAGTTTTCACCCGTTAAGCACCTGAATCTCTGTGGCGAGGGAGCTTGCTCCCGCTCGGCTGCGCAGCAGTCGTAAACTCGCCGTGTCGGGCCGCTTCGCAGCCCGGCGGGAGCAAGCTCCCTCGCCACAAAAGCAATCCTCAACCTGCTGCAAAAACGCAAACTCCCCCTGCACATATCCCGGTTGTACACGGCAAATTTGCACTGTTACGATCCGTCAACGCTCGCGCGCGAGCTTCTCGAATAAAGACAATAAAAGCAGGGAGTTAGTGATGACTGCTCAGGCTTCATCCCCGCGGACGCCGTCCATGGATGCCACGCCAGACGAAGTGCTGGCCGAGGTTCGCAATCACATCGGTCACCTGACCCTCAACCGCCCCGCCGGTCTCAATGCCATCACCCTCGACATGGTTCGTCAGTTGCAGCAGCAACTCGATGCCTGGGCGACTGACACCAACGTGCGTGCCGTTGTTTTGCGCGGTGCCGGTGAAAAGGCTTTTTGTGCCGGTGGCGATATCCGTTCGCTGTACGACAGCTTCAAAAGCGGCGATACGCTGCACGAAGATTTCTTTGTCGAGGAATACGCCCTCGACCTGACGCTTCATCATTACCGCAAACCGGTGCTGGCCTTGATGGACGGTTTCGTCCTCGGCGGCGGCATGGGCCTGGTGCAAGGTGCGGATCTGCGGGTGGTCACCGAAAAGAGCCGGCTGGCGATGCCAGAAGTGGCGATCGGTTATTTCCCCGATGTCGGCGGCAGCTATTTCCTCTCGCGGATTCCCGGTGAACTGGGGATCTATCTGGGCGTCAGCGGCGTGCAGATTCGCGCGGCCGATGCCTTGTACTGCGGGCTGGCCGACTGGTTTGTCGACAGCAGCCAACTGCCGAGCCTCGACGAACAACTCGACCACCTGGAATGGCGCGACACGCCGCTCAAGGATCTGCAGGGCCTGTTGGCGAAAAACGGCGTGCAAACCCTCGCCGATGCACCGCTGAAGAAACTGCGTCCGGCCATCGACCATTTCTTCGCCCTGCCGGACGTGCCGAGCATCGTCGAGCAACTGCGCGCGGTCACCGTCGCCGACAGCCATGAGTGGGCGACCACCACTGCTGATCTGCTGCAGACCCGCTCACCGCTGGCAATGGCCGTGACCCTGGAGATGCTCCGGCGCGGTCGCCAACTGAGCCTGGAACACTGCTTCGCCCTCGAACTGCATCTGGATTGCCAGTGGTTCGCACGCGGCGACCTGATCGAGGGCGTGCGCGCCCTGCTGATCGACAAAGACAAGACACCACGCTGGAACCCGCCGACCCTCGCTGCGCTGGACGCCGGGCATGTCGCGAGTTTTTTCCACGGTTTCACTGAGAGCGGGAGCTGAGCCATGCACGATCTCGAACTGACTGAAGAACAAGTGATGATCCGCGACATGGCCCGGGACTTCGCCCGTGGCGAAATCGCGCCGCATGCGCAAGCCTGGGAAAAGGCCGGCTGGATCGACGACGCGCTGGTGGCAAAAATGGGCGAACTCGGCCTGCTGGGCATGGTGGTGCCCGAGGAATGGGGCGGCACTTACGTCGATTACGTGGCCTACGCCTTGGCGGTGGAAGAAATCTCTGCCGGCGACGGCGCCACCGGTGCGTTCATGAGCATCCACAATTCGGTGGGCTGCGGCCCCGTCATGAATTACGGCAGCGAAGAACAGAAAAAGACCTGGCTGGCCGACCTCGCCAGTGGCCAGACGATTGGTTGCTTCTGCCTGACCGAACCGCAGGCCGGCTCCGAAGCGCACAACCTGCGCACCCGCGCCGAACTGCGCGACGGCCAGTGGCTGATCAACGGCGCCAAGCAATTTGTCAGCAATGGCAAACGGGCGAAACTGGCGATCGTGTTTGCAGTGACCGACCCGGATCTGGGCAAGAAAGGCATTTCCGCGTTCCTCGTACCGACCGATACCCCGGGTTTCATCGTCGATCGCACCGAACACAAGATGGGCATCCGTGCCTCCGACACCTGCGCAGTGACCCTGAACAACTGCAGCATTCCCGAGGCCAACCTGCTCGGCGAACGCGGCAAGGGTCTGGCGATTGCCCTGTCCAACCTCGAAGGCGGCCGCATCGGCATCGCCGCGCAGGCCTTGGGCATCGCTCGGGCAGCGTTTGAAGCGGCGCTGGTGTATTCCCGCGATCGCATCCAGTTCGGCAAGCCGATCAACGAACACCAGAGCATCGCCAATCTGCTGGCCGACATGCACATGCAAATCAACGCGGCGCGCTTGATGATCCTGCACGCGGCGCGCCTGCGCACAGCGGGCAAACCATGCCTGTCGGAGGCGTCACAGGCCAAACTGTTCGCCTCGGAAATGGCCGAGAAAGTCTGCTCCTCGGCGATTCAGATTCATGGCGGGTATGGGTATCTGGAGGACTATCCGGTCGAGAAGTACTACCGCGATGCGCGGATTACCCAGATCTACGAGGGGTCGAGCGAGATTCAGCGGATGGTGATTGCGCGGGAGCTGAAGAACTACCCGTTGTAATGCCAAAAGCTTCGCGAGCAAGCCCGCTCCCACACTGGATCTGTGTCGTACACAAATCCAGTGTGGGAGCGGGCTTGCTCGCGAAGGCGTCAGTCAGCTCAGCGCATTATTTGCCCTGAAACTCCGGTGCACGCTTGGCGACAAACGCCGCCATGCCTTCCTTCTGATCCTGCGTGGCGAACGCCGCATGGAACACTCGGCGCTCGAAGCGCACGCCTTCAGTCAGGTTAACCTCAAAGGCACGGTTGACGCTTTCCTTGATCATCATCGCAATCGGCAGTGATTTGCTGGCGATCACCGCAGCGACCTTCAGCGCCTCGTCGAGCAGTTCATCACTCGGCACGATCCGCGCGACGATGCCGCAGCGCTCAGCCTCCACCGCATCGATCATCCGCCCGCTGAGGCACATTTCCATGGCCTTGGCTTTGCCCACGGCGCGGGTCAGGCGCTGGGTGCCGCCCATGCCCGGGAGCACGCCGAGGTTGATTTCCGGTTGGCCGAATTTGGCGTTGTCGCCGGCCAGAATGAAGTCGCACATCAGCGCCAGTTCGCAGCCGCCGCCAAGGGCGAAGCCGTTGACCGCAGCAATGATCGGCTTACGGCGGTTGGCCACGCGATCACTGTCGCTGAACAGGTCATCCATGTAGATCTGCGGGTAGGTCAGCTCGGCCATTTCCTTGATGTCGGCACCGGCGGCGAAGGCTTTCTTCGAACCGGTAATGACGATGCAGCCGATGTTCACATCAGCCTCCAGCGCATCCAGGGCATGGTTCACTTCGCTGACCAGTTGCGCGTTCAGGGCGTTCAGCGCCTGTGGGCGGTTGAGGGTGATCAGGCCGACGCGGCCATGGTTTTCCAGCAGAATCGTTTCGTAGCTCATACATGACTCCTGAATTTGTACCCTGTAGGAGCTGCCGCAGGTTCGGGCCGCGTTCGGACGATCTTTTGATCTTGTTTTTAACAATCAAAAGCAAAAGATCGCAGCCTGCGGCAGCTCCTACACAGGTTTGGGTTTAAAGGTTTCGTGAGATGACCATGCGCTGAATGTCGCTGGTGCCTTCGTAGATCTGGCAGACGCGCACGTCGCGGTAGATGCGCTCCAGCGGGAAGTCGTTGAGGTAACCGTAACCGCCCAGCGTCTGCAATGCCATCGAGCAAACCTTCTCGGCCATTTCCGAAGCGAACAGTTTCGCCATCGAGGCCTCGACCAGTGCCGGTTGACCGCTGTCACGCAGGGCCGCGGCGTAATGCACCATTTGCCGGGCGACGGCGATCTGCGTGGCCATGTCGGCCAGACGAAACGCCACGGCCTGGTGCTCGATGATCGGCTTGCCAAAGGTATCGCGCTCACGGGCATAGTCGCGGGCCGCTTCGAACGCAGCGCGGGCCATGCCCACCGCTTGCGACGCGATGCCGACCCGCCCGCCTTCGAGGTTGGCCAAGGCGATCTTGTAGCCTTCGCCCTCCTCACCCAAGCGGTTGGCGACCGGTACTTTGACGTCTTCAAACAGAATCTGGCAGGTGTCCGACGCGTGCTGGCCGAGCTTGTCTTCGACCCGCGCGACTTTATAGCCCGGTGAATCGGTCGGCACGATGAACGCGCTAATGCCGCGCTTGCCGGCACTCGGGTCAGTCACCGCAAACACGATCACGATCCCGGCGTTCTGCCCGGAGGTGATGAACTGTTTGCAGCCGTTAAGTACGTAGTGATCACCTTCCAGACGGGCACGGGTTTTCAGGCTGCTGGCGTCGGAACCGGCCTGCGGTTCGGTCAAGGCGAAGGCCCCGAGCATGGCGCCACTGGCCAGCGGTTTGAGGAAGCGTTCGCGCTGGTCGTCGTTGCCGAACTTGAGGATCGGCACGCAGCCCACCGAGTTGTGCACGCTCATGATGGTCGAGCAGGCGCCGTCGCCGGCGGCGATTTCTTCCAGAGCCATGGCGTACGCCAGGTAGCCGGTGTCACAGCCGCCCCACTGCTCCGGCACCAGCATGCCGAAAAAGCCCAGTTCGGCCATTTCGCCGATGGCTTCCTTGGGGAAACGATGCTCGCGATCCCACTCGGCGGCGAACGGTTTCAGCCGCTCCTCGGCGAACTGCCGGGCCATGTCGCGGATCTGGGTTTGGTCTTCGTTGGGAATCATGGTGAATCCTTAAATTCAAGTCGCACCGCCTATACATTGTGGGAGGGGGCTTGCTCCCGAATTGGCCGTGTCAGTCAGATAATTTCTGAATGACACACTGCCTTCGGGAGCAAGCCCCCTCCCACAGGGAGAACGGGTGCTGGCCTCAGTAGACGCATTCCACGGCCATTGCCGTGGCTTCACCGCCGCCGATACAGATCGCCGCGATCCCGCGTTTCAGGTTTTTCTGGCGCAGGGCCGAGAGCAGGGTCACCAGAATCCGCGCGCCCGAGGCGCCGATCGGATGGCCCAGCGCGCAGGCGCCGCCGTGCACGTTGAGCTTGTCGTGAGGGATTTCCAGATGGGTCATCGCCGCCATCGCCACCACGGCGAACGCTTCGTTGATTTCGAACAGATCGACCTCGTTCAACGCCCAACCGGTCTTCTTCACCAGCTTCTTGATCGCGCCAATCGGCGCCACCGGGAACAGGCCAGGAGTGTCGGCAAATGCCGCGTGACCGTGAATCACCGCCAGTGGTTTGAGACCAAGTTTCTGTGCTTGCGACTGGCGCATCAGCACCAGCGCCGCAGCGCCGTCGGAGATCGAGCTGGAGTTGGCCGCAGTCACCGTGCCGCCTTCGCGGAACGCCGGTTTCAGCGAGGCGACCTTGTCCAGTTTGGCTTTCGGCGGCTGCTCGTCGTTGCTGATCAGCACCTGCTCCTTGCCGACGGTCACGGTCAGCGGAACGATCTCGGCCTTGAAGCTGCCGTCCTCGATCGCCTGCTGGGCGCGGGTGGTCGAAGCGATGGCAAAGGCATCCTGGGCTTCGCGGCTGAAGTCGTTGGTTTCGGCGCAGTCTTCGGCGAAGGTGCCCATCAGCCGGCCCTTGTCGTAGGCGTCTTCGAGACCGTCGAGGAACATCGAGTCGAGCACCCGGCCGTGGCCCATGCGGTAGCCGGCGCGGGCACGATCCAGCAGATACGGGGAGTTGGACATGCTTTCCATGCCGCCGGCGATCACCACATCGGCGCTGCCGGCGACCAGCATGTCGTGGGCGAGAATGGTGGTTTCCATGCCCGAGCCGCACATCTTGTTGACCGTGGTGCAGCGCGTCGATTTATCCAGCCCGGCGCCCAAAGCTGCCTGCCGCGCCGGCGCCTGACCGAGGCCGGCGGGCAATACGCAACCGAACAACACCTCATCAACCGCGTCGCTGGCAACTCCGGCGCGCTCAACCGCTGCCTTGATCGCGGCAGCGCCAAGTTGCGGCGCGGTGAGGCTTTTCAGTTCGCCCTGAAAACCGCCCATTGGGGTGCGGACGGCGCTGACAATAACAATCGGATCGTTGGCAATAGTCATGACAAATCCTCCTTACTTGGCGGCCATGCGCAAGGCGCCGTCGAGACGGATCACCTCACCGTTGAGCATGCTGTTTTCGATGATATGCCGAACCAGCGCGGCGTACTCGGCAGGTTTCCCAAGACGCGGCGGGAATGGCACGCCAGCGGCCAGCGACTCGCGCACTTCCGGGGTCATCCCGGCCATCATCGGCGTTTCGAAAATGCCTGGGGCAATGGTCATCACGCGGATGCCGAAGCGCGCCAGTTCACGCGCGGCTGGCAGGGTCAGACTGGCGATCGCGCCTTTAGAGGCGGAATACGCGGCCTGGCCGATCTGGCCGTCGAACGCCGCGACCGAGGCGGTGTTGATGATCACCCCGCGCTCACCGTCGGCATTCGCCTCGCTCTCGGCGATGGCCGCCGCGGCCAGACGCAGCATGTTGAAGCTGCCGATCAGGTTGACGTTGATCACCTGGGCAAAACTCGACAGCGCATGCGGGCCGTTCTTGCCGAGGATCTTTTCGCCACGGACGATACCGGCGCAGTTGACCAGACCGTTGAGGCTGCCAAAGGCTTTGAGCGTGGCCTGCACGGCGGCTTCGGCAGCGGCTTCATTGCTGATGTCGGCGACGACGCTTTGCGCGCCGAGGCGCTGGGCCTGAGCGGCAACGGCTTCGGCGTTCATGTCCACCAGCATCACTTTGGCGCCGGCGTTGACCAGCAATTCAGCGCTGGCCGCACCCAGGCCCGAGGCGCCGCCGGTGACGATAAAAACCTTGTTCTCGATCTGCATGACTGACTTCCTGATTCAAGCTGAAACGTTGTGCGCCACGGCCTCTTGAGCCTTGGCGATTTCCTGGTTGCGCAAGATAAAGCGCTGCAATTTGCCGCTTGGGGTTTTCGGCAATTCGCTGACAAATTCGATTTCACGCGGGTACGAATGCGCGGCCAGACGTTTGCGCACGTGTTGCCGCAACTCCTCGGCCAGCGCCGGTTCGGCGCGGTATTGCGGGTTGAGCACGACGAAGGCTTTGACCAGCTCGGTGCGCTCCGGATCAGGCTTGCCGACCACGGCCGCTTCGACCACCGCCGGGTGCTCGATCAGCGCGCTCTCGACGTCGAACGGGCCGACGCGGTAGCCGGAGGTGGTGATCACGTCATCACTGCGCCCGACGAAGCTGATGCTGCCGTCCGGGTTCCACTCCACGGTGTCGCCGCTGAGGTAGTAGTTGCCGACGAAAGCTTTGGTCGGCACGCCTTCGTAGCCGCCGAACCAGCACATCGGCGACTGGGTGCGGTCGATGGCGAGGATGCCCGGCTGGCCGACACCGAGTTCGTTGTACTGCTCGTCGAGCACCACGATGCGATGGCCCGGCGAGGCGAAACCGGCGGCGCCGAGGTGGATCGGGTGTTCGAGCCCGTGGTGGTTGCACAGGACCATGCCCAGTTCGGTCTGGCCGTAATGGTCGTGAATGACTACGCCGAGGTTGTCGGCGAACCAGCGGATCACTTCCGGGTTAAGCGGCTCGCCAGCGCTGCTGACGATGCGCAGCTTGCCCTTGATCGACTTGGCGAACTCGTTGCCGCCGGCAATCAACAAGCGGTACGCGGTCGGCGAACCGGTGAGGTTGGTGATGGCGTATTTGTTGATCACCCGGCAGGTGCTTTCGAGGGTGAACGGGCCATCGTAAAAGGTGATCGGATGCCCCATCGCCATCGGCCCGGTGACGCCGAAATAGATGCCGTAGGCCCAGCCCGGATCGGCGACGTTCCAGAACGAATCTTCGGGGCGCAGATCCACCGCGTCGCGGGTGTAACTCTGGAACGCGACGATGGCCTTGAGCGGCACCGACAGCGCTTTCGACGGGCCGGTGGTGCCCGAAGTGAACATCAGCAGGAACGGGTCTTCGCCGCTCAGCAGCACCGGCTCGCAGAGATTGGAATAGTTGGCCAGCTCGGCCCAGAAACTGAAATCGCCACGGACGATGCCCTGGCCCTTGGCGCCGCCGACGGTGACGAGGGTCGGGCAATCGCTGACTTCAGCGAGTTTTGGCCGGTTGACCGCGTCGGTGACTACCACTTTGGCGCCGGAACTGTTCAGGCGATGTTCGATGGCCTTGGGGCCAAATGCGGTGAACAACGGCTGATACACCGCGCCGATGCGCCAGGTGGCGAACACGGTGATGAGCAATTCGATGTTGCGTGGCAGCAGGCCGGCGACCTTGTCGCCCTTCTGCACGCCTTGTTCGAGAAGGAAATTGGCGAAACGCGCGGCATGGTCTTGCAGCTCGCTGAAGGTGTACGTGGCGCTGGCGCCGTCGCGGCCCTCCCAGAACAACGCAATGCGCCCCGGCAAGGCGTGGCGGTCGCAACATTCGACGCAGGCGTTGAGCGCCTCCAGCGTGCCGCTGAGCGCAGCGTCCACGGTGTGCTGATAGTTGAACTGTTCGGTGGCAGACAGGTAATCGCGCATTGCCAGAATCCCTCGGTGTTTTTATTAGGCTGGGAACCGTAAACAACACAGGGATAGTCGCGCTGCGGCGCGGAGGCGGCAATGGTCAAAGCCATCAAAGTGGCTGACTGGTTTGGCCAAGGTTCGCGAGATGTACAGGCTGGACTGACGCCTTCGGGAGCAAGCCCCCTCCCACAGGAGATTGCATTTCACAATGAGGGATCAGCCACAAAAACAAGGGAGGCTGCAATCACAGAAGGGATGCATTTCAAATGAAAGGCCACCTGGACAAGCCAGGCAGGCTGAAAATTACAGGAACAATGCATTTCAAATGTGGGAGGGGGCTTGCTCCCGAAGAGGCCTGATCAGGCTACAAACAGTCCGGATCAGACCGCTTCGTTGAGGATCAGCGTGCGGTAATGCCCCGGATTGGACCCCGACCACTTGCGAAACGCCTTGTAGAACGAACTCGCATCGGCAAACCCCAGCCGTGTGGCGATCTCGACGAAGCTGATCGACGGCTCCGCCAGCCAGGTGATTGCCAACTCCTTGCGCACGCTGTCCTTGAGGCCCTGATAGGTCTGCCCTTCCTCGGACAAACGCCGGCGCAGGGTCGAGGCGGACATGCACAGCTGTTGCGCCAGAGCCTCGGTCTCCGGCCACTGTTCGGCAGGTAGCTGGCGTAAATCTTGTTTGATTCGGCTGGCGAGGCTTTCCGGGTCGCGGTACTTGACGAGAATGTTCGCCGGCGCATGGGCCAGAAAGCGTTTCAGCTCTTCGGCCGTACGCTTGATCGGCAGGTCGAGGCAGTCGGCGGCGAAGATCATCCGCGTGCGTGGACGGTCGAAGCGCAGGTTTTCCGAGAACATCACCCGGTAGTCGTCGCAGAAATCCGGCTCGGCGCAGCGCAGCTCGATCGCCAGAATCGGGATCCGCCGCCCCGCCAGCCAGCAGGCGACGCCGTGGACGATCATCCAGTAGGTGAAATAGGTAAACGCCCGACGCGGTTCGGGGTCGTCTTCGAGCAGGACGATTTCCGCCAGGCTCTGCTGATGCGCCAATTGCGCGGGCATTCTTTCCAGCATCAAGGAGAGGAAATTCAGGCCCATGTCCAGGCCGGCGGCCAGGGTCGGTTGCGCCATGGCGCTTCGACAAAGGAACTCAAGGCTGCCGGACTTGAGCTTGCGTGGATCCATGCCGAAGAACTCGTCATCACCGCGCCGGGCCAGCAAGCGCCAGAGTTTCGCGTATTGCGAGGCCGGCACCCGGCCCTCTGCGCCGTGCAGCAAGGCTGAATCGATACCGACCTTGTTCAAGACTTCATCCGTGGCCACGCCCGGGGCACAACTTTGCAGCAGTGCTTCACGCACCAGTTGCACGGCGATGGTGTCTTTTTCCGACATGGAGCGAGGCAGACCTTGTTGTTTTCGAGTGACCGGCATCTTAACGCAGGATGCGAATTCAACACGAATCCCCTGTGGGAGCGGGCTTGCTCGCGAAGGCGATGTGTCAGCAACATCCTTATCGACTGACACGCCGCCTTCGCGAGCAAGCCCGCTCCCACAGTTGGAGATGAGCAAGGCAAAGATAGGTGCCGTTCAGCTGACGTTCAGGTAAATGTCAACCATCCCCATTTGGGAATGAGTGTCATTATGTTACAACTTAGCCACCTATCTAAATCACTTGTGGTTGCCTGAATGCTCGTTCCCTTTCTGATCATGCTGCGCGAAGGCATTGAAGCCGCGCTGATCGTTGGCATCATCGCCAGCTACCTGCAACAGACCGGCCGTGGCCAGTGGATGCCGGCGGTGTGGATCGGTGTGTTTCTTGCCGCTGCGCTGGCGTTGCTGGTCGGCGGCGGTCTGGAGCTGGTCAGCGCCGAATTCCCGCAGAAAGAGCAGGAATTGTTCGAAGGTATTGTCGGACTGGTCGCGGTGGGCATTCTCAGTTCGATGGTGTTCTGGATGCGCAAGGTCGCGCGTTCGATCAAGCATTCGCTGCAGGCCTCGCTGGATCACGCCCTGACCTCGTCAAAGCATCAGGTAATCGCGCTGATCGCCATGGTGTTCTTCGCCGTGGCCCGCGAAGGCCTGGAAACCGTGTTCTTCCTGCTCGCGGTGTTCCAGCAGAGCGAAGGCCCGGGCGCGCCGATCGGTGCCCTGCTCGGTCTGGTGCTGGCGATTGTCGTCGGTTTCCTCATCTACAGCGGCAGCATGCGCCTGAACCTGTCGGCGTTCTTCAAGTGGACCGGGCTGTTCATTCTGGTGGTCGCCGCCGGGATCCTCGCCAACTCGGTCCAAGCCCTGCATGAAGCCGGTGTGTGGAATCACCTGCAGACTGTGCTGTTCGACTTCAGCGCGACGCTGCCGATGGACGGCCCGCTGGGCTCGGTGCTGGCCGGCATGTTCGGTTATCAGGATGCGCCGACCGTCAGCACCCTCGGTGCGTACCTGATCTATCTGGTGCTGGCGCTGGTGATGTTTTTCTACCCCGCCGCGCCGGCCTCCAGCGCTGACGCAGCCGGCAAATCGTCTTCCGTTTCCAGCCAATAAGGGCACCCATGTCAAAGCCTAATACTCCCCAGGCCTCCCCTCCCCGCGCCTTGCGTTGGGCGGTGGCCGGTTCGGTGGTCGTGATGATCGCCGCCGGTGGCCTGTTCTACTACGCCTCGAAAATGGCCGCGGCCAAGCGTCAGCACAACCATGATGAAGTGGTGGTCAACATCAACGCGCACAGCTGCGATCCGAACGAGCTGACGGTTCCCGCTGGCCGCGCCAGTTTCCGCATCGTCAACCGTTCCGACCGGGCGGTGGAGTGGGAAATTCTCGACGGTGTGCTGGTGGTCGAAGAACGTGAAAACATCGCCCCGGGCCTGAGCCAGGTGATCAACGCCAACCTGCAACCCGGCGACTACGCGATCACTTGCGGCCTGCTGAGCAATCCGCGTGGCGTGCTCCACGTAACGCCGACCGCAGCCTCCGACGCTGCCGCCAAGGCCAAGCCGTCGATGGTCGCCTTCGTCGGGCCGCTGTCGGAGTTCCGCGTGTATCTGGCAACTCAGGGCAGCGGACTGATCAAAGCCGTGACCGCGCTGAATCAGGCAATTACCAGCGGCGACCTGGCCCAGGCGCAAGCGCTGTACCTGCCGGCGCGTGCCGCTTACCAGCGTCTGGCGCCTGCCGCGCAACGGCTGGCGGAACTGGACAACAGCATCAATGCCCGCGCCGATTACTTCGAAAAACGCGAGCAGGATCCAGCCTTCGTCGGCTTCCACCGCGTCGAATATGCGCTGTTCCAGCAACGCAGCCTCGACGGCTTGAACCCGGTCGCCGAGCGCCTGCTGGCCGACGTCACCACGCTCAAACAACAACTGCTGGCCCAATCGCTGCCGCCGGAGCAACTGGTGAGCATCGTGGTGCGCAATCTCAACACCCTGGCTGATGTGCGCGCCGCTAGCGGTGAAGAGGAGCGCTACAGCCACGCCGATCTCAATGGCTTCGCCAGCAACCTGGAAACCGCGCACAAAGTGGTCGAGCTGCTGCGGCCGATGCTGAGCAAGTCGGCGCCGGAGCTGCTGCCGAAAATCGACGCGGCGCTGAGTGATTTCGACAGCGTACTGAACAGCTTCAAGGTCAAGGACGGCTACGCCACTTACGACACGGTCAGTGGCGAACAACGCAAACAGATCGCCGACAAGGCCAAGGCACTCGCCGACGCTCTGGATGGCATCGATCCCGCCCTCGGCCTCTCCGGCCTGTAAGCAGAAGACGAATACCGATGAAAGAATTGCAAAACCTCGATCTGCAACGTCGCCGCCTGCTGATGGGCATGGGGGTCGCCGGTGTCGCACTGGCCGGTTCCGCCCTGAGCTGCCCGGCCATGGCGGCGGTCCCGGCGCAAGTCACCGAAGCGCCGAGCAGCGACAAGACCGAAGACCGCCACGACTTCCACGGCGTGCACCAGACCGGCATTGTCACCCCGCGTCCGGCGTCCGGCATGTTCGTGTCGTTCGACGTACTGGCCAGCGATCGCGAAGACCTTGAGCGGCTGTTCCGCACCCTCAACGAGCGCATCGCGTTCCTGATGAAGGGCGGCCCGGTGGCACAGATCGATCCGAAACTGCCGCCGCCGGATTCCGGCATCCTCGGCCCGGTGGTGACCCCGGACAACCTGACCATCACCGTCTCGGTAGGCGAATCGCTGTTCGACGAGCGCTTCGGTCTGGCCGCCGCCAAACCGAAGCGCCTGCAACGCATGGTCGGCTTCCCCAACGATGCGCTGGAGGCCGATTGCTGCCACGGCGACTTGAGCCTGCAGTTCTGCTCGAACACCGCCGACACCAACATTCACGCCCTGCGCGACATCGTCAAGAACCTGCCAGACCTGCTGCTGGTGCGCTGGAAACAGGAAGGCAGCGTGCCGCCGCAAGCTCCGGCGAAACCGGGTGTACCGGCGCAATCGGCGCGCAACTTCCTCGGTTTCCGTGACGGCTCGGCCAACCCCGATTCCAACGACGCCAAGGCAATGGACAAGATCGTCTGGGTGCAACCGGGCAGCGATGAACCGGCCTGGGCGACCCACGGCAGCTATCAAGCGGTGCGGATCATCCGCAACTTTGTCGAGCGCTGGGATCGTACGCCGTTGCAGGAACAGGAAAGCATCATCGGCAGGGTCAAGACCACTGGCGCGCCGATGGGCGCGCAGCATGAGACCGAAGTCCCGGATTACAGCAAAGACCCGGAAGGCAAACTGACCAAGCTCGACGCGCACATTCGCCTGGCCAACCCGCGCACCGCCGCGAGCCAGGCCAACCTGATTCTGCGCCGGCCGTTCAACTACTCCAACGGCGTGAACAAGAACGGCCAGCTCGACATGGGCCTGCTGTTCATCTGCTACCAGGCCGATCTGGAAAAAGGCTTCATCACCGTGCAGACCCGGCTCAACGGCGAGCCGCTTGAGGAGTACCTCAAACCGGTCGGCGGCGGCTACTTCTTCACCCTTCCGGGTGTCACCGGCGACAAGGATTTCATCGGTCGCTCGCTGCTCAACGCCACCCAACCCAAAACCGCTGCCTAACCATAAAAAACCTCGGAGCCGCTCCATGAAAAAGTCGCCACTCGCGTTACTGCTGACCCTCGGTTTGCTCAACACCCCGCTTTCCGCGTTCGCCGCGACGGCGCCGCTGGATCTGGTCGGCCCGGTGTCTGACTACAAGATCTACGTCACCGAGCAACTGGATGAACTGGGCAGCCACACCCAACAATTCACTGATGCGGTGAAGAAAGGTGATCTGGCCACTGCGCAAAAGCTCTACGCCCCGACCCGCGTCTACTACGAGTCGATCGAGCCGATTGCCGAGCTGTTCAGTGACCTCGATGCGTCCATCGACTCCCGCGTCGACGACCACGAAAAAGGTGTGAAGGCTGAAGACTTCACCGGTTTCCATCGCATCGAATACTCGCTGTTCTCGGAGAAAAGCACCGAAGGCCTGACGGCGCTGGCGGACAAGCTGGACAGCGATGTGAAAGACCTGCAGACCCGCGTCGCCGGCCTGACCTTCCCGCCGGAGAAAGTCGTCGGTGGCGCTGCCGCGCTACTGGAAGAAGTGGCCGCGACCAAGATCTCCGGTGAAGAAGACCGTTACAGCCACACCGACCTGTACGACTTCCAGGGCAACATCGACGGCGCGAAGAAAATCGTCGACCTGTTCCGTCCGCAGATCGAGAAGCAGGACAAGGCGTTCGTTGCCAAAGTCGACAAGAACTTCGCCACCGTGGACAAGATCCTCGCCAAGTACCAGACCAAGGACGGTGGTTTCGAGACGTATGACAAGGTGAAGGATAACGACCGCAAGGCGCTGGTTGGCCCGGTCAACACTTTGGCTGAAGATCTTTCCACGTTGCGTGGCAAGCTCGGTCTGAACTGATTGATGTAGAGGCCTTAAGTGCCCCATCGCGAGCAGGCTCACTCCTACAGTTGGAATGCATTCCCCTGTAGGAGTGAGCCTGCTCGCGATAGCGGTTTTAACCGCACCGAATAATCTGAAGGTTTACAAAATCCTGTAGAGCAACCGCTCGATCCGCACCCGACTCACGCGCTTGAGAAACTTCGCCACCCCCGCCGGATACTCCGGCAAGGTTTCCAGGTTCTGGAAGCTGGCAATCCGCGTGGTGTTGCGGAAGATCTCTTGCTGCTCCTTCGCCCGTGGCTCAAGCCACTCGCCTTGCGGATCATCGATCAGCAGCGCGTTTTCCAGGTCGAGGCGGAACGCCCGCGGATTGAGGTTGTTGCCGGTCAGCAGCGTATAGCGCTGGTCGACCCACATGCCCTTGAGGTGATAGCTGTTGTCGCCGTCACGCCACAGGTGCAGGTTCAACTGGCCGCTGTCGATGTTGCGCTGATGGCGCTTGGCAAAACGCCGCAGGCTGATTTCGTACAGATACGGCAACGCCGCAATCACCTTGAACGGCTCGCTCGGCGGAATGTAGAAATCGTTGGCGGTCTTGTCGCCGACCACGATGTCGATCTTCACCCCACGGGCCAGCGCGCGATTGATCTCGCGGATGATCGGCAGCGGCAGATTGAAGTACGGCGTACAGATGGTCAGCTGCTGTTGCGCACTGGCGATCAGCTCGACAATCACCCGGTTCAACGGATTGTTTTTGCCCACGCCCAGCAACGGACTCACCGACAGGCCGCTGTGCGCCGTGCTGCCGGCGCTGGTGTCGTACGCCGCATATTTGAGACGGCTGCGCAGATCGCCGATGTCGTTGCGCAGGCTGCGGGTGGTCGGCAGATTCGGCAGGTCGAGGCGATGTACAGCCTTGGACTCGATCAGGCCATGCTTGACCAGATGATGCATCGAGTCGGCCAGTTCGCGGCTGTGCAGCACGTGATAACGGTCGAATCGGTACTTGTCGAACTTGTGCAGGTAGACGTTGTTCAGGCTTGCACCGCTGTAAACCACGCAATCGTCGATCACGAAGCCTTTCAGATGCAGGACGCCGAACAGTTCGCGGGTCTGCACCGGCACGCCGTAGACCGGCACTTCGCTCTGGTGCGTGCGAGTCATTTCCTGGTACCACGCCGAGTTGCCCGGCTGTTTGCCGGCACCGATCAGCCCACGCTGGGCGCGCAGCCAGTCAACCACCACGACGATCTCCAGCTCCGGGCGCTTGAGCTTGGCGGCGTGCAAGGCATCAAGGATTTCCTGACCGGCCTCGTCATGCTGCAGATACAGCGCAACGATATAGATGCGCCGGGTCGCCTCGGCGATTTTCTCCAGTAGGCAACGACGGAACTCGGCGGCGCCGGACAGAATGGTCACGGCCTCGGGAGTCAGCGGAAAGCTGCGCAGTTTGGGCAGCAAAGAGCGTTTGAAAAGCAACGGCATAGGGCTCGCAATGGGTCGAATCCGAAGAACCCGAGAGCTTACACCATCAACCGGTTCGGGTCTTGTTACTGTCTGTAATGCCCCCTTCGCGAGCAAGCTCGCTCCCACATTCGAATGCATTCCCCTGTGGGAGCGAGCTTGCTCGCGAAAGCGGTATGGCAGACACAAAAAAATAACCGCTTGACCAAGGAGAACGATCGTTCTACTGTTAGCCCCATGAACGAAATCACTGACACCTCGACCCGCGACATCATTCTGGATGTCACCGAAAAGTTGATCTACAAAAGTGGCATCGCGGCCACCGGCATGGATCTTCTGGTGAAAACCGCCGGCGTCTCCAGAAAAAGCATTTACCGCTACTTCGCCAACAAGGAGGAGCTGACCGTCGCCGCCCTGCAACGCCGCGATGTGCGCTGGATGCACTGGTACCGCAGCGCCGTCGATCAGGCCGAAACCCCGGCCGACCGCCTGCTCAACCTGTTTACCGTACTCAAGGGCTGGTTCGCCTCGGAAGGCTTCCGCGGCTGTGCCTTTATCAATACCAGTGGCGAGACCGGCGATCCTGAAGACCCGGTGCGCCAGGTCGCCAAAGACCACAAACAGAAACTGCTCGACTACCTGTGCGAGCTGTGCACCGAACATGGCACCGAGGACCCGCAACGTCTGGCCAGACAGTTGCTGATCCTGATTGACGGCGCCATTACCGTAGCGCTTGTGATGGGTGATCACAGTGCCGCTGATAATGCGCAATGCATGGCGCGTAAGTTATTGGACCTGTAACGCCTTAAATAAGCCTCAACCGTTGTTTAATCGTTAATTAGATCGGGAGACTGACAATGTCGACTGCTGCCCAAGTGCGTCCACCGCTACCGCCATTCAATCGTGAATCGGCTATCGAAAAAGTACGTCTGGCCGAAGATGGCTGGAATTCCCGCGATCCCGAGAAGGTGTCGCTGGCTTACACCCTGGATACGAAATGGCGCAACCGCGCCGAGTTCGCCAACAACCGCGAAGAAGCCAAGGCCTTCCTGACCCGTAAATGGGACAAGGAACTTGATTACCGCCTGATCAAGGAACTCTGGGCCTATTCGGACACGCGCATCGCCGTGCGCTACGCCTATGAATGGCGTGACGATTCGGGTAACTGGTTTCGTTCCTACGGCAATGAAAACTGGGAATTCGACGAGCATGGGCTGATGTTCCAGCGCTATGCCTGCATCAACGACATGCCGATCAAGGAAAGCGAGCGCAAGTTCCACTGGCCGTTGGGTCGGCGTCCGGATGATCATCCGGGGCTCTCCGATCTCGGTCTGTAAGCTCACATAGTTCCAATTGTAGGAGTGAGCCTGCTCGCGATAGCGGTGTGTCAGTCAACCTAAATATTGAATGTTCATACGCAATCGCGAGCAGGCTCACTCCTACAGGAGATTTGTTGGTGGTCAGGCTACTGCGGCAGTCCTTTCAGCCTCCAGTTCCCGCACCAGCGGCAACACCCGCTTGCCGAAATACTCCACCTCCTCCTGAAAGTGCAGAAACCCCGCCAACACCAGATCCACCCCCACCGCTTTCAACGCCACAATCCGCTCGGCAATCTGCTGTGGCGTGCCGATCAGGTTGGTCTTGAAGCCATCGTTGTATTGCACCAGATCCTCGAAAGTGGATTTCGCCCAGTTGCCCTCACCTTCCGGCGACGCCCTGCCCGCTTGCTTCGCCGCATCGCCAAACGCGTTCACCGCCTCAGGGTCGGCCTGGTCGATGATCTGCGCCAGTACAGCGCGGGCCTCTTCTTCGGTGTCGCGGGCGATGACGAAGGCGTTGACGCCGATCTTCACCGAATGCTTGTTCGCCGCCGCTTTGGCGCGAATGTCATCAACTTGCGCCTTGATTCCTTCGACGCTGTTGCCGTTGGTGAAATACCAGTCGGAGACTCGCGCCGCCATGTCTCGTGCCGCGCGGGAACTGCCGCCCTGAAAGATTTCCGGGCGGCCCAGCGGTTTCGGTTTGAGGCTGTAATTGTCGAAGCGGTAGAAGTCGCCGCGAAAGCTGAAGTTGTCCTGACTCCAGATCCCGCGCAGCGAGCGGATGAATTCTTCGGAGCGCCGGTAGCGCTCGTCGTGCTCCAGCCAATGTTCGCCGATGGCCTGGAATTCGCCCTTGAACCAGCCGCTGACGATGTTCACGGCGATCCGGCCGTTGGTGAGTTGATCGATGGTCGCCAGTTGCTTGGCTGCCAGCGCCGGCTGCCATGGTCCCGGCAGAATCGCCGCGATCACCTTGAGCTTGGTGGTAGCCGCCAGTAGCGCATGACTGAACGCCACCGATTCATGCTGAAACTCGGCGCCGTAACCGGCGGTAAAGCGGATCTGCGTCAGGGCGTACTCGAACCCGGCCGCTTCGGCGAGTTGCGCGAGTTTGCGGTTGTAGTCGATGCCCCAATCGGTGCGCTGCTCGATCTTGCTGACCACCAGGCCGCCACTGACGTTCGGCACCCAGTAGGCGAATTTCACGGCTTGCTTGCTCATTGGCGTGTCCTCGGGACATTGGGAAGGTCAATGGGACAGAGCAGCAAGCGTGCCAGGGCTCAGGCACCCGGTTTTATTGGGCTTGAGACTGATGGAGTTGCATTGTTGGAGGGTGATTTGTTGTCGAGGTGTTGGGTGGGCAACAGTTGGGTTTTGAGTTGAAAGGGCTGACCCCATCGCGAGCAGGCTCACTCCTACAGGGGGAACGCATTTCAAATGTAGGAGTGAGCCTGCTCGCGATGAAGCTTTACGGGTCGCCGCAACACCTGGAAATGAGTAACATGTCAGCCCTTCCCCGCAGCCCCTCTGCGCCCTGCCGAATAAGCCGATTCCATGCCTTTCGAACTCAGCGTTGACCTCACCACCCTGGCCGTTCTGGCCCTTGTCGCTTTCATTGCCGGTTTCATCGACGCCATTGCTGGCGGCGGCGGTCTGTTGACCACCCCGGCGCTGCTCACTGCCGGCCTGCCACCGCACCTGGTGCTGGGCACCAACAAACTGAGTTCGACCTTCGGCTCGGCCACCGCCAGTTTCACTTTCTACCGACGCAAACTGTTCCACCCTCGACAGTGGATGCACGCGATCGTCGGCACCCTGGTCGGTGCGCTCACTGGTGCTGTCGTCGCGCACTACCTGCCGGCGGAATGGCTGAACAAGATGCTGCCGGTGATCGTCTTCGCCTGTGGCCTGTATCTGTTGTTCGGCGGCACGCCAAAAGCGCCGCTGGACAGCGATGCCCCGATCAAGAAGAAATGGCAATCGACCCAAGGCTTCAGCCTCGGTTTCTACGACGGCGTGGCCGGCCCCGGCACGGGCGCGTTCTGGACCGTCAGCAGCCTGCTGCTCTACCCGATCGACCTGGTCAAGGCCAGCGGCGTGGCGCGCAGCATGAACTTCGTCAGCAACATTGCGGCACTGTCGGTGTTCGTGTTTTCCGGGCAAGTGGACTGGATCATCGGCCTGAGCATGGGCCTGTCGGTGATGGTCGGCGCGTTCTTCGGGGCGCGCACCGCAATCAG
Source organism: Pseudomonas sp. JQ36 (assembly GCF_053851495.1). Lineage (NCBI taxonomy): Bacteria > Pseudomonadati > Pseudomonadota > Gammaproteobacteria > Pseudomonadales > Pseudomonadaceae > Pseudomonas > Pseudomonas sp. JQ36. The sequence continues at coordinate 1,793,150 of NZ_CM132642.1, forward strand.
CGGCGGCGCCAAGTTCATTCGTCCGGTGTTCATCACCGTGGTATTGGGCTTGACTGTGCGGCTAGCCTGGCAACACTGGTTCAGCGTGGCCTAAACGGCGCGCCACGTAGACGTCGATCAGGTAACGGGCAATCGATTTTGACGCCGGCAACGGCGGCAGATCGTGCACGTTGAACCATTGGGCGTCTTCGATCTCGTCTTCCTGACAGACGATCTCGCCCCCGGCATATTCGGCATGGAAGCCGAGCATCATCGAATGCGGGAACGGCCAGCACTGGCTGCCCATGTACTGGATGTTCTTCACCTCAATGCTGACTTCCTCGCGCACCTCGCGAATCAGGCAGTCCTCCGCCGATTCGCCCGGCTCGGCGAACCCGGCCAGCGTGCTGTAGACCCCGGTGACGAAACGCGGTGAGCGCGCCAGCAAAATTTCGTCTCCGCGGGTGATCAGCACGATCATGCTCGGCGAAATCCGCGGGTAACTGCGCAGGTCGCACGGCTGGCAATACATCGCTCGCTCGCGCGGCACCTGCGTCATCGCCTGCCCACAGTTGCCGCAAAAGCGATGTTCACGCGCCCAGGTGCCGATCTGCGCGGCATACCCGAGCACTTTGTAGACGGTGTGATCGCCATCGAGCATGAACGCCCGCAGGCCTTTCCAGTTGCAGCCCGGCACGTCACTGGAACTGCGCAGCTCCAGCAGATACACCGGCTCGCCATCGAGATGGCCGATGCCGTGTTCGGCGAGGACTGACAGGTCCTGACGCTTGAGCCATTCCCGCGGGAACAGCGCGCCGTTGTCATCGAACAGAAAGCCTTCGGGGCTGCGCGCCACGGCCCAGCCGCCGGGTTGATCGGTGTCCAGTACTGCAGTGGTCCAGCGAGCTGTCATGGTTTCTCAATCCAGAAATTCGGGTTTCTGTTTACTCATATGGGCGGCCATGGCCACGCGCAAGTCGGTGGATTGCAACATGGCGGCGTTCCAGGTGGCAACGTATTCGAGGCCGTCGTCGATGCGATGGTCGCGCATGTAGCTGATCATTTCCTTGGTGCCGGTGACCGCAATTGGCGATTTGCTGGCAATGTCGCGAGCAATGTCCATCACGCCTTCGAGCAGCAGATCCTTGTCAGCGTAAACGCGATTGACCAGGCCGATGCTGCGGGCTTCTTCTGCGCCGAAAGTGCGCCCGGTGTAAGCCAGTTCACGCAGCATGCCGTCACCGATGATCCGTGGCAACCGTTGCAAAGTGCCAACATCGGCGGCCATGCCGATATCGATTTCCTTGATCGAGAATTGCGCATCTTCGGCGGCGTAGCGCATGTCGCAGGCGGCGATCAGATCGATGGCGCCGCCCAGGCAATAGCCTTGAATCGCCGCCAGCACCGGTTTGCGGCAGTTGTCGACGGCATTGAACGAGGCTTGCAGGGTGAGAATCTTGCGCCGCAGCAGGCGCGCGTTACGGCCGACGTCCTTGCCCAGTTCGTTGGCGACGCCGGCGAGCATCATCAGGTCGATGCCGGAGGAAAAGTGTTTGCCGTTGCCGCTCAGCACCACCACCCGCACTTCATCAGTGTCATCGATCCACTGGAAAATCTCGACGATCTCGCTCCAGAACGCGGCGTTCATCGAGTTGATCTTTTCCGGGCGATTGATCTGCACATGAGCGATGTTGTCGGCCAGTTCGACGCTGAAGGCGGTGTATTGAGTCATGGCAGTGATCCTTTACCGGGCAGAAAATGAGGCCCGAACTATAACAAGGCATGACGATGGCGGTTCGGCCAAATGCGGGACTGCTTCGAGAAATGGGGTGTCAGGGCTGGCCTCTTCGCGAGCAAGCCCGCTCCCACATTGATGTTCAGTGAACTCAGTTTCTGCATTCACCACCGATCCTTGTGGGAGCGAGCCTGCTCGCGAAGGGCTGTACCGCCGATCTAACTGACCTTCACCGCCACATACGCCGCTGTCACATAAGGCACCGTCAGCTCATGCCGCCCACGCAACGCCGGTTCCGAGACAATCAGCGCGCGAATCTGCTCATCAACGTTGTCGCGCTGCGCCTGCGGCAATGCTGCAAGGAAACTGGTGGAGCGCACCCGATTGAAAATCACGTCCTCGGGCGAGCCGGTGTGTCCGTGATGAAACTGCTGCAACTGCAGCGCCCCGAACGCCGGATGCGGAAACGCTTCGCGCCATTGACCGGTGTAGTAACGCGGCGTGTCCCCCTCCAGCGCGTTGACGATTGCGTCGAGTTTCGGCACCCAGCTGACCTGCGTATCGCGCAGGTTCCAGATCAGGCCAAGCTTGCCGCCGGGCTTGAGTACCCGGGCAATTTCGCTCAAGGATTCTGCGGTAGCAAACCAGTGAAACGCCTGGGCGCAGACCACCACGTCCACCGACGCGTCGGGCAATGGCAGATCGGTCGCGGTACCGCTCACAGCCAGTACATCGGGCCAGGCAGCGGAGAGTTTTTCCAGCATCTGCGCCACCGGTTCCACAGCGATCACCTGCGCGTCGGTCGCCACCAGCCGTCCGGTGAACTTGCCGGTACCGGCGCCCAGATCGATGACAGTCTTGTGACTGTCCAGACCCAGCGTCTGCGTCAGCCACTGACTGACCTGCGGCGGATAATCGGGGCGACCTTTGACGTAGGTATCGGCGGCAGTCTTGTAGCCGGCAGCAGCGGAGTGATGGACCTGATCTTTCATGGCAGTTCCTCATGTGTCAGCGCGGCAGCATGGCAAGGCGCTGGATGGACGGCTGGCATTGCTGAGCATAACGCCGGCATTTGCGCGCTCCTTGAACAGAGCCTGACAAAACAATGAATCAAATGCCGTACGGTGTTGTTCAAAGTGAAACATAACCCTCTGTGGAACCTTGCCCATGACTATCCGTTCCGTTATGTTCGCCGCCCCGTGGCCGCTGGTGACCGCGCTGTCTGCGTCGATGGCGTTTGCCAACGGTGACGAAAGCACCGCCTGCAAGGAATACCAGGACCTGGCTGAAGCCATCAACGATTCATCGAAAACCTGACATAGATAAAGGAACGCCATCATCGTCAGCGATCAGGCATTCAGAGCGGAACTCGGACAGCATCTGGCGCGGCTGTGGCGCTACGGCTTGCTGCTGTCGCGCAATCGGCACGTGGCCGAGGATCTGGTGCAGGCCACGTGTGTGCGGGCGCTGGAACGTGCCGGCCAATATGTGGCCGGCACGCGCATGGATCGCTGGCTGCTGAGCATCCTGCATTCGATCTGGCTCAACGAAGTGCGCGTGCGTCGGGTGCGTCACGGTGCGGGACAGGTCGATGCCGACGGGCAACTGGCCTTCGCGCAGACTCATGTGCTGGCGGCGCAGGTGATCCGCCGGGTCGATGCGTTGCCGGAAACCCAGCGCGAAACCGTGTACCTGGCGTATGTCGAAGGCTTGTCCTACCGCGAGGTCGCCGAGATCCTGCAAGTGCCGATCGGCACGGTAATGAGCCGTCTGGCCACCGCGCGCCTGAAACTGGCTGAATACCCGCCGCTGCAAGCCGTGCCGCAAACCACCGGAGGTGACCGCTCATGAACAAGGCCTCCGACGAACAACTGACGGCTTACCTCGATAACGAGCTGGACCCGGCGTATCGCAGCCAGCTCGACAGCGCGATTGCCGACGACCCGTTGCTCAGCCTGCGCGTGCAATGGCTTGATCGCAGCAGCCTGCCGTACAAGGAAGCCTATGACGAACTGGCGCAACAGGCACCGCTGGAACGTTTGCAGGCGCGCCTTGATGCCATTCCCGCCTCCCAGCAGCCAGGCCTGAGCCGGCGCTGGTTCATCGGTGCCGCCGCCGCGAGTCTGCTGGCGGGCGGTGTGTTGGCCGATCGCCTGTTTCTCGCCTGGCAAACCCGGCAAACACATAACTGGCGTGCGCTGGTGGGCGACTACATGGCGCTGTATGTGTCGCACACCCTCGATCACCTGCCGAGCGACGAAGCCAGCCAGCGCGCGCAACTGCGTGCGGTGGATGCACGCTTGGGGCTGAATCTGTCGCCGGCGCTGGTGAGGTTGCCGGGCGCCGAACTCAAGCGTGCACAAATGCTCGAGTACGACGGCGTGCCGATTGCACAACTGACCTATCTCGATGCGAAACACGGGCCGCTGGCCTTGTGCGTGACCCGCTCCAACAGCGGCAGCCGGCCATTGGCGCACGAACGCCGACACGAGATGAACGTGGTGTACTGGACCGAAGGTGAACATGCCTGGATGCTGATCGGCCACAACCCGGCGCCGGCGCTGGAAGACCTGGCAAAACACCTGGTCGACAAGCTGGGCGCGTGAGTGCCGCTCCACTATGCTGAGCGGGTGATTATCCAAGGAGGAAGCCCCGATGCAGATTTCACCCCGCACCGCCCTGCTGGTCATTGACGTGCAGAACGACTTCATCCCCGGCGGCCAGTTGGCCGTGCCCGAAGGCGATCAGATCGTGCCGCTGATCAATCGCCTCGGTAGCCTGTTCAAACAGGTGGTGATTGCCCAGGACTGGCACCCGAGCGGCCACGCGTCCTTCGCCTCAAGCCACCCCGGACGCCAGCCTTACGAGGTGATTCAGTTGCCCTACGGCGAGCAGGTACTCTGGCCGGAGCATTGTGTGCAAGGCACATCCGGTGCCGAGTTTCACCCCGGGCTGGATCTGCCGCACGCGCAGCTGATCATCCGCAAGGGCTGCAATCCGGACATCGACAGCTATTCGGCATTTCTCGAAGCAGACCGGCACACCACCACCGGTCTGGCCGGTTATCTGAAGGAGCGCGGTATCGACACGGTGTACATGGTCGGTCTGGCGCTGGACTTCTGTGTGATGTTCTCGGCGCTGGATGCGCGGGCGGCGGGGTTCAATGCGTTCGTGGTGCTGGACGCCTGTCGTGCCATTGACAGGGATGGATCACTGGCAGCGGCGATGGAGCGGATGCAGACGGCCGGGGTTGGCTTGATTCAGTCGAACCAACTCATCTGACCAACACATATCCCTGTGGGAGCGGGCTTGCTCGCGAAGGCAGAGTGTCAGTCGACATAAGTTAATCTGACAGACCGCCTTCGCGAGCAAGCCCGCTCCCACAGGTTTCGGGTCAAGTCATGTCAGGCAACCACAACCTGAACCGCGCCCCACCCAACGGCGAACTTTCCACCGTCAGCGTCCCGCCCTGCGCCTCCAGCGCCCGGCGGCTTATCGCCAGGCCCAGACCAAAGCCGCCGGTGGCGCGGTCGCGGCTGCGATCAAGGCGATAGAACGGTTCGAAAATCCGCTCCCGCTCGTCATCCGGGATGCCAATGCCATCGTCGTCGACCCAGATCTCGCAACCATCGGGGCTGACCTGCACACCAATCTGAATACGTTTTTCGCAATAGCGCATGGCATTGCGCAGCAGGTTCTGAATCGCCCGGGCGGTCAGGCGCGGATCCAGCGTGAAGCGTTCGAGCTGACCGTGCAGCAGCACGTCGATGACGATGTCCGGTGAGTCCAGCTCTTCATCGACACTGCCCAGAATGCTGTCGATGAACTCATCCAGCGAAACCTCGACCTGCTCCGGCAACTGCGCCGGGTTCTGCAAACGGCTGTAAGACAGCAGTTCCAGCACCAGCTCATCCAGTTCCCGAATGTGTGCGACCAGCCCTTGCAGGCGCTCGCGACTGGTCACCGGCAAGTCATCGGACAGCGCCAGGGCCAGACCGAAGTCCAGCCGGGTCAGCGGCGTGCGCAATTCGTGGGACACCGCATTGAGCAGGTCGCGCTGCTGATTGAGCAGATCCTCGATGTCGCCGGCCATGGTGTCGAACACGTTAGCCAGACTACCGATGTTGGAACTGGCCGGAATCTGTGTGCGCTCGTTCAGATGCCCCTTGCCGAAGCGTTCGGCGGCGCCCTTGAGGCGCTCCAGATCGCGCCAGTGCGGACGAATCCACAGCAGCAGGCAGGCGAGCATGCTCGCGCCGATCAGCACGTTGATGCTCCAGTACAACAAATTGACGTCCAGCGGATCCGGCGGCACCACCATTTGCACAGCAACGTCATCGTTCAGTGGGGTGACCGCCAAGGTGCGCCACCCCCAATCGCCGATACGCACCACGTTTTCCCCGGCGCGCAAACGCGCCTGCTCGGCGGCGGTGAACCCGGCGTCGTCGATGCGCGCCAGGACGATGTGCAGCGGCTGGAAATCCTTGTCCATCGACTGCGCCAACGCTGGCCACTGCTCCTGCGGCACCGCGCGAAACTGTCGGGTGATCAGCGATTGCAGGCCGCGCGAGTAGTCGAGGTTGTAGGTGATGAAGCGCTCGCGGAATGCCATGACCACCAGATCCGGCACCAGATAGATCGCCGCGCTGTAGGAGACGATCGTCACCAGATACAGACGAAAGAGGATTCTGAACATCAGCTCAGCATTCCCATTCGGAACGGCTGAACAGGTAACCCTTGCCCCACACGGTCTTGATCTTGCGCGCCTCGCCGGCGTGGTCATCGAACTTGCGCCGCAGCTTGGAAATCGCCACATCCACCGAACGATCAGTGCCGTTGAACTCGATGCCGCGCAGGCGTTGCAGGATCTGGTCGCGGCTCAGCACTTCCCCGGCATGCCGGGCCAGCACCACCAGCAAATTGTATTCGCCGCTGGACAGCTCCACCGGTTGCTCGCGCCAGGTCACGGTGCGCTCGGACAAGTCGATGCACAGATTGCCCATGACGATGCGGTCATTGACCGTCATCGGTTCACCGAGGCTGCTGCGCCGCAACAAAGTACGCACCCGGGCCAGCAGAACCCGTGGCTCGCACGGTTTGGTGACGTAATCGTCGGCGCCCATTTCCAGTCCGAGTACCTGATCGTGACTGTCGTCGCGGGCGGTCAGCATCAGGATCGGCAGCGTCGCCGAATCCGCCCGCAGCAAGCGGCAGACCTGCAAGCCATCGAGGCCGGGCAGCATCAGGTCGAGGATCACCAGATCCGGCGGATTGATCCGCGCCCGTTCACGCACATGGTCGCCACGCCCGATCACGCAGACGGAATAGCCGTTGCGCTCCAGGTAGCTGGAAATCAGTTCGGCGAGGGCGGTGTCGTCTTCGACCAGGAGGATGTTGGGCATGGGGTGTTCCAGGAAAGTGCTGTGGCGACTGTTTGGGCCTCATCGCGAGCAGGCTCACTCCTACAAGGTTCGTGTCTGGCACAGTTCCAATGTAGGAGTGAGCCTGCTCGCGATGGCGGTTTATCTGTCGCAATAAATTTCAAGGCGTAAAGGATATACGCCCTCACCCGTCCCTGAGTAAAACCCTTACACAATTTCACACAGCGCCTACAAAGCTTCACCGCTACCCTCGGCGTCTGGCCTTAGGATGCGGGCTTCAATATTGGGGGTGGTACATGTCGAAAAATCTGCTGGCCGGGCTCGGCCTGATCGCCGTTGCGCTGTTGCTGAGCGCCTGTGATTCGTCCTCGAAGGCCGAAGAAGAAGCGCCGCCAGCCACCGTGCGCATCGAGACCATCGAGGCCCGCCCCCTGTCGATCAGCAGCGAACTGAGCGGGCGTATCGCCGCGCCACGCATCGCCGAAGTGCGTGCCCGTGTGGCCGGCGTGGTGCTGCAACGGACCTTCCGTGAAGGCAGCGACGTGAAAAAGGGCGACGTGCTGTTTCGCATCGACCCGGCGCCGTTCAAGGCTGACCTGGACAGCGCCGAAGCCGCGCTGCGCAAGGCCGAGGCCAATGCCTTCCAGGCCAGGCTGCAGGAGCAACGCTACGCTCAGTTGATCGACGACAAGGCCATCAGCGCTCAGGATTACGACAACGCCCGCGCCAATGCCCGGCAAACCGCCGCCGACGTGGCAGCCAATAAAGCTGCGGTAGAACGGGCGAAGCTGAACCTCGGCTACGCCACCGTCACCGCGCCGATTTCCGGGCGTGTCGGTCGTGCTCTGGTCACCGAAGGTGCACTGGTCGGGCAGAATGAAACCACGCCGCTGGCGCTGATCCAGCAGCTCAACCCGATCTACGCCGACCTCACCCAGTCGACCCGTGAGCTCAATGAGCTGCGCCGTGCGTTCCGTTCCGGGCAGTTGCAGGAAGTCGGTCAGGATCAGGTCAAGGCCACGCTGATTCAGGATGACGGCAGTCTCTACCCGTTACCGGGCAAGTTGCTGTTCAGCGACATCACGGTCGACCCGGGTACCGGCCAGATCATTTTGCGCAGCGAGTTCCCCAATCCTGACCTCGACCTGCTGCCGGGCAGCTTCATCCGCGTACGTCTGCAACAAGCCACCGTACAGAACGGCATCACCGTTCCGCAACGTGCGGTGCAGCGTGACAGCGCGGGTATCGCCCAAGTGCTGACTGTCGACGAGCAAATGCGCGTGGCCCAGCAGCCAGTGCAGCTGGGTGCGGTGCAGAGCGATCGCTGGATCGTCAGCGATGGCCTCAAGCCCGGCGACCGCATTGTCATTGAAGGCCTGCAGCACGCCCGTCCCGGCGAAAAAGTGCAGATCGACGACACCCCTCTTCCACTTGCCCAGACCTCTGGTCAGTAAGCAGGACGCTTTTATATGCCGCAGTTCTTTATCGATCGCCCGGTGTTCGCCTGGGTTGTCGCCCTGTTCATCCTGTTGGCCGGTGCGCTGGCCATCCCGCAATTGCCGGTGGCGCAGTACCCCGACGTTGCCCCTCCGCAGATCGAAATCTACGCCGTCTACCCCGGTGCCTCGGCGCAGACCGTCGATGAAAGCGTGGTCAGCCTGATCGAGGAAGAGCTCAACGGCGCCGATCATCTGCTGTACTTCGAATCGCAAAGCAGCCTCGGCAGTGCGACGATCAAAGCGACGTTCCAGCCGGGCACCAACCCGGAGCTGGCGCAGGTTGATGTACAAAATCGCCTCAAAGTGGTCGAGTCGCGGCTGCCGCAAGCGGTCAATCAGCAAGGCTTGCAGGTAGAGAAAGTCTCCGCCGGCTTCCTGCTGCTGATCACCCTGACCTCCAGCGACGGCAAGCTCGATGACGTGGCGCTCAGTGATTACCTGGCGCGCAACGTGATGAACGAGATCAAACGCATCGACGGTGTCGGCAAGGCTCAGCTGTATGGCGCCGAACGCGCGATGCGGATCTGGATCGATCCGCAGAAGCTGATCGGTTTCAACCTGACCCCGGCCGATGTCAACGCCGCCATCGTCGCGCAGAACGCCCAAGTGTCGGCGGGTAGCATTGGCGACTTGCCCAATCCGTCCTCGCAGGAAATCACCGCGACCATTCTGGTCAAGGGTCAGTTGTCGACGCCAGAAGAGTTCGCCGACATCGTGCTCAAGGCCAATCCTGACGGCTCCACCGTGCGCATCGGCGATGTGGCGCGGGTCGAAGTCGGCAGTCAGGAATACCAGTTCGGCACGCGCCTGAACGGCAAGCCGTCCACCGCCGTCGGCGTGCAACTGGCGCCGGGGGCCAATGCGCTGGCGACCGCCACTTTGATCCGGGCGAAGATGGACGAGCTGTCGCGCTATTTCCCGGCCGGTGTCGAATACAAGATTCCGTACGACACCTCGCCGTTCGTCAAAGTCTCGATCACCAAAGTGGTTTACACCTTGGGCGAGGCGATGCTGCTGGTGTTTGCGGTGATGTTCCTGTTCCTGCAGAACATCCGCTACACGCTGATCCCGACGCTGGTAGTGCCGGTGGCCCTGATGGGCACCTTCGCCACCATGCTCGCACTGGGCTTTTCGATCAACGTGCTGACCATGTTCGGCATGGTGCTGGCGATCGGCATTCTGGTGGACGACGCCATTGTCGTGGTGGAAAACGTCGAGCGCATCATGGCCACTGAAGGCCTGTCGCCGAAAGAGGCGACGCGCAAGGCGATGAAGCAGATCACCGGGGCGATCATCGGCATTACCCTGGTGCTGGTGGCGGTGTTCATCCCGATGGCGTTCATGCAGGGTTCGGTGGGGGTGATTTACCGGCAGTTCTCGCTGTCGATGGCGACCTCGATCCTGTTCTCGGCGTTCCTGGCCCTGACTCTGACGCCAGCACTGTGCGCCACGCTGCTCAAGCCGATCGCCAAGGGCGAGCACCACGAGAAAAGCGGATTCTTCGGCTGGTTCAACCGCCGCTTCGAGCAACTGACCGATCGTTATCAAGGCTGGGTCGGTTACGCGCTGAAGCGCAGCGGGCGTTATCTGCTGATCTACGGCGTGCTGCTGATCGGCATGGGTTTGTGCTTTGCGCGTCTGCCCTCCTCGTTCCTGCCGGTTGAGGATCAGGGTTACACCATCACTGATATTCAGTTGCCGCCGGGTGCGAGCAAGAACCGTACGGTGCAGGTGGTCGAACAGATCGAAGCGCACAACGCCAGTGAACCGGGGGTGGGCGACAGCACGGTGATTCTCGGCTTCAGCTTCTCCGGTAGCGGGCAGAATGCGGCGCTGGCGTTCACCACCTTAAAGGACTGGTCGGAACGCGGCAGCGACGACTCGGCTACTTCGATTGCCGACCGCGCCAATATCGCCCTGAGCCAGATCAAGGACGCCATCGCGTTCGCGGTGTTGCCGCCACCGGTCGACGGCCTCGGTACGTCGAGCGGTTTCGAATTCCGTCTGCAGGATCGCGGCGGCCTCGGTCACGCGACATTGATGCAGGCGCGCACCGAACTGCTCGCCGCCGCCGACAAAAGCCCGATGCTGATGAACGTGCGCGAAAGCGCGCTGGCCGAAGCGCCGCAGGTGCAACTGGAGGTAGACCGCAAGCAGGCCAATGCGCTGGGCGTGTCGTTCGCTGACATCGGCAACGTGCTGTCCACCGCCGTGGGTTCTTCCTACATCAACGACTTCCCCAATCAGGGGCGCATGCAGCGGGTGGTGGTCCAGGCCGAAGGCGATCAGCGCAGTCAGGTTGATGACCTGCTGAAAATGCACGTGCGCAATAACGCCGGGCACATGGTGCCGCTGTCGGCGTTCGTCCAGGCAAAATGGACGCAAGGCCCGGCGCAACTGACCCGTTACAACGGTTATCCGGCGATTGCGATTTCCGGCGAACCGTCGCCCGGGCACAGCACCGGTGAAGCGATGGCGGAGATTGAACGTCTGGTCGCCCAAGGGCCGAAGGGTCTGGGTCAGGAGTGGACCGGGCTGTCGTTGCAGGAACGGTTGTCCGGCAGTCAAGCGCCGATCTTGCTCGGTCTGTCGTTGCTGATCGTGTTCCTGTGTCTGGCGGCGTTGTACGAGAGCTGGTCAATTCCGACTTCGGTGCTGCTGGTGGTGCCGCTGGGCGTGCTCGGCGCAGTGCTGGCGGTGACCTTGCGCGGGATGCCCAACGATGTGTTCTTCAAGGTCGGGCTGATTACCATCATAGGCCTGTCGGCGAAGAACGCGATCTTGATCATCGAGTTCGCCAAGAGCCTGTATGACGAGGGTCACGACCTGATTGATGCGACGTTGCAAGCCGCGCGCCTGCGTCTGCGGCCGATCGTCATGACTTCGCTGGCGTTCATCCTCGGCGTGGTGCCGCTGGCCATCGCCACTGGCGCCAGTTCGGCGAGCCAGCAAGCCATCGGCACCGGAGTGATCGGCGGGATGATCACGGCGACGCTGGCGGTGATCTTCGTGCCATTGTTTTTTGTAGTAGTGATGAAGCTCGTACAACGCTTCACCAAACACCACTGACCCCTGTGGGAGCGGGCTTGCTCGCGAAGGCGTCGTGTTAGTCAATACTGATGTAGCTGACACACCGCTTTCGCGAGCAAGCCCGCTCCCACAAGGTCATTCGAACAGTCACGTCAGTGGTCATCCCGGACGTCGCTGGGCTAAGGTGTAAAGACATCCTGGCCCATCGAGTCCCCATGCGCTTTCTCGCCCGCACCCACCCTCGCCTGTCCGCCGCCGCTCTGGTTGGCCTTGCCACTGGCCTGCTGATCCCTGCCGACTCCATCGTCAGCAAAATCCTCATCGGCTGGAATGCCGGCGTCTGGACTTACCTGATCCTGATGTTCTGGCTGGCCACTCGGGCCAAGGCACCGGACGTCAAACGCATCGCCGTCGTTGAAGACGAGAACGCCGGACTGGTGCTGTTCGTGGTGTGTATCGCAGCATTGGCAAGCCTGGCCGCCATCACCCTGGAACTGGCCGGCACCAAGGATCTGGATACTCATCGCAAACTTCTGCATTACGCGTTCACCGCCGTCACCGTGGTGGGTTCGTGGCTGGTGATCGGGGTGATCTTCTGTGTGCACTACGCGCGCCTGTTTTACACCTGGGACGGCAAGGAACCGGCCTTGCGTTTTGCCGAAGGCCTGACCACGCCCAATTACTGGGACTTCCTGTATTTCTCGTTCACCATCGGCGTGGCGGTGCAGACTGCCGATGTCGGCGTGGCTACTCGCGATATTCGCAAGATCGTGTTGGCGCAATCGTTGATTGGATTTGTGTTCAATACGGCGATTCTGGGGTTTTCGATCAATATTGCTGCCGGCCTGTTTGGCTGACGAATACTTGACCTTTTCAGTTATGCAGAGCGCCGCCCGTCGGTGTTCTAACGAAGTTTCACGCGCATTCACTTGACGGAGCGTCGGCTTCTGGTGTTTCCTGAAACCGGTTTCAGCGCCATCGCGGCGCACGGAACGAATAAATCCAATAATAGGTTTCAGACCGTGAACGACTTCTCCGCCGCCCAGCGCAGCCGCGTGACCATGCTTGATGTTGCCGAGCGCGCCGGCGTGTCCAAGGCCAGCGTCTCGCGCTTTATCGGCGATGACCGCGCCCTGCTCTCCGATGCCATCGCACTGCGTATCGAGCAGGCGATCAGTGAGCTGGGTTATCGCCCGAACCAGATGGCCCGTGGCCTCAAACGCGGGCGTACCCGCCTGATCGGCATGCTGGTGGCCGATATCCGCAACCCTTATTCGATTGCCGTGATGCACGGGGTGGAAACCGCCTGCCGTGCGCACGGCTACAGCCTTGTCGTGTGCAACACCGACCGTGATGACGAACAGGAACGCCAGCACCTGGCGCTGTTGCGCTCGTACAACATCGAAGGGCTGATCGTGAACACCCTTGGCCACCACCGTGACGAACTCCACGAACTGCACCGGGAAATGCCGCTGGTGCTGGTGGATCGCAAGGTCGATGGCCTCGACAGCGACATGCTCGGGCTGAACAACCCGCAGGCGGTCGAGATGGCCCTGACGCACCTTGAGCAGCGCGGCTATCGCGATGTGTTGCTGGTGACTGAGCCTTTTGACGGCACCAGTTCGCGGATCGAGCGAGTCAGCAGTTTTCAGCAGCAGATGGCCCAGCGTTCCGGTCTGACCGGTGCGGAGCTGGAAACCGGCGCAGAACTCGCCACTCAACTTCAGAACTTCTTGAAGCAACCGGCGAATGGGCCGAAAGCGCTGTTCTGCGCCAATGGCGTGGCAGCGTTGGCCTGCACCCTCGCCTTGCGCGAAATCGGTTGCCGATTGTTCGAGGATGTCGGGCTGATTGCCCTGGATGATCTGGATTGGTACCCGTTGGTCGGCAGCGGGATTACCGCCCTCGCTCAGCCCACAGCCGAGATTGGCGCGCGGGCGTTTGAGTGTTTGCTCAAGCGTTTGCGGGGGGATGTCGAGGTAGCGCGCAGAGTGGATTTTGCGCCGGTGCTGGTTGAGCGCGGGTCTACCCGAGGATCTTTGCGGTGACTGTTATGGCGCCATCGCGAGCAGGCTCACTCCTACAGGGGGAGCGCATTCCAAATGTAGGAGCGAGCCTGCTCGCGATGGCGCCCGAACGCCCGACGAAGATCAATCAGATTTTTTTGAACAAAAATGAAACCGGTTTCAGAGGTAGATAACAATGAATAAACCTGCCGTTTCCATCAGTCTGTCCAGCTACGGCGCCGAGCTTGTGCGCCAACGCGGGCAGGACTTCTTCATCGATGTGCTGGCCGCTGCCGGCGCTGATCGCATCGAGTGGCGCGAAGAGTTGCTGACCCGCGAAGTGCCCGAGCAACTGCACGCCGCCGCCCGGGCGCAGGGCCTGCAAAGCATTTATTCGTCGCCGAGCGAACTGTGGCTCGCCGGGCAGGCACGGCCCAATCCCGAGTTGATCAGCGCCCTGCAACATGCAGAGGCGTTTGGCTCGAAATGGCTGAAAGTCTCGCTCGGTTACTTCACCGACAACTGTGATTTGCAGGTGCTGAAACAACTGCTGGGCAACAGTCCGGTGCAGTTGCTGGTGGAAAACGATCAGACCTTGCATGGCGGCCGCATCGAGCCGTTCCAGCGCTTTTTCGCGGCGGTCGAGCAGCATGATTTGCCGATCAAGATGACCTTCGACATCGGCAACTGGCAGTGGCAGGACCAGTCCGCCGCCAACGCCGCACGCCTGCTCGGACGCCACGTCGGCTACGTGCACTGCAAAGCGGTAGCGCGCCGCGCCGACGGCAAACTGGTCGCCGTGCCACCGGCCGTCAGCGACCTGCATTTGTGGGAACAACTGCTGCGGCACATGGCCCAAGGCGTCATGCGTGCCGCCGAATACCCATTGCAGGCCGATGACCTCGTGGCACTGACTACCGAGCACGTGGCCGCCCTCGCCCGCCTCGGCCAATCGCGTCTGGAGCCTGCCCATGTCTGACATCGATATTCTGTCGTTCGGCGAAACCATGGCGATGCTGGTCGCCGAGCAGACCGGTGATCTGGCTGCGGTCGAGCACTTTCACAAACGCATTGCCGGCGCCGACAGCAACGTGGCGATCGGCCTGTCGCGCCTGGGTTTCAATGTGGCGTGGCTGAGCCGGGTCGGCAGCGATTCCCTCGGACGTTTTGTGGTCGAGACCTTGATCAAGGAAGGTCTGGATTGCAGCCATGTCGCGGTCGATCACCAGCATCCGACCGGTTTTCAGTTCAAGTCCCGTAACGACGACGGCAGCGACCCGCAGGTCGAGTATTTCCGCCGTGGCTCGGCGGCCAGTCATTTGTCCGTGCAGTCAATCAGCGACACCTTGCTCGGCGCCCGTCACCTGCACGCCACCGGAATTCCGCCGGCGCTGTCGGCAACCGCCCGGGAAATGTCGTTCGAGCTGATGACACGCATGCGCCATGCCGGGCGCAGCGTGTCGTTCGACCCCAATCTGCGCCCGAGCCTGTGGGCCTCTGAGCAAGAGATGATCCGCGAGATCAACCGCCTCGCTGCCCTCGCCCATTGGGTCTTGCCGGGTTTGAGCGAAGGTCGCTTGCTGACTGGCTTCGAAGACCCGGCGGACATCGCCGCGTTTTATCTCGATCAGGGTGCCGAAGCCGTAGCGATCAAGCTTGGGCCACAGGGTGCCTATTACCGCACGCATCTGGATCAGGGTTTTGTCGCCGGGGTGCCGGTGGCCAACGTGGTCGACACGGTGGGTGCGGGCGACGGATTTGCCGTCGGCATGATCAGTGCCCTGCTGGAACATCAGAGCTTTGCCGAGGCGGTGCAACGCGCGAACTGGATTGGCAGTCGGGCGGTGCAGAGTCGCGGGGATATGGAGGGTTTGCCGACCCGGTCTGAGCTCGTCGCCGAATTCGAGGCCGCTGATCGCGAGCAGGCTCACTCCTACAGTGGATCTCCGCCAGTCACAGCTGCAGCGGCAAACACATAACCCTTGTAGGAGTGAGCCTGCTCGCGATGAGGCCCGCTCAGACAACCGATTCATTGAACCTGCTGCGACAAAAACAACAAGCTCAGGAGCAACACCATGAAAACCGCAACCCTCGCCGCCCGCCGTTGGTGGTACATCATGCCCATCGTGTTCATCACCTACAGCCTGGCGTATCTGGATCGCGCCAACTACGGCTTCGCCGCCGCGTCCGGTATGGCCGCCGACCTGATGATCACCCCGGGCCTGTCTTCATTGCTCGGTGCGCTGTTCTTCCTCGGCTACTTTTTCTTCCAGGTGCCGGGTGCGATCTACGCGCAAAAGCACAGCGTGAAAAAGCTGATCTTCTTCAGCCTGATTTTCTGGGGCGGCCTCGCCACCCTGACCGGCGTGGTGTCCAACGCTTACTGGCTGATCGTGATCCGCTTCATGCTCGGCGTGGTCGAAGCGGCGGTGATGCCGGCGATGCTGGTCTACCTGTGCCACTGGTTCACCCGTGCCGAACGCTCGCGGGCCAACACCTTTCTGATCCTCGGCAACCCGGTAACGATGCTGTGGATGTCGGTGGTTTCGGGCTATCTGGTGCAGCACTTCAGCTGGCGCTGGATGTTCATCATCGAAGGTTTGCCGGCGGTGCTCTGGGCGTTTATCTGGTGGAAACTGGCCGATGATCGTCCCGCTCAGGCCAAGTGGCTGAGCGAGCAGGAAAAGCACGACCTGGAAAGCGCCCTTGCCGCCGAACAGGTCGGGATCAAAGCGGTGAAGAACTACGCCGAAGCCTTCCGTTCGCCAAAGGTGATCATTCTGGCGCTGCAGTTTTTCTGCTGGAGCATCGGCGTCTACGGCTTCGTGCTGTGGCTGCCGTCGATCCTCAAGGCCGGCGCACAAATGGACATGATCGAGGCCGGCTGGCTGTCGGCGCTGCCGTATCTGGCGGCGGTGATTGGCATGCTCGCGGTGTCGTGGGGCTCGGACAAACTGCAGAAGCGCAAACGTTTCGTCTGGCCGCCACTGCTGATCGCCTCCGTCGCGTTCTACGGTTCCTACGCCTTGGGCGCGGAACATTTCTGGTGGTCGTACACGCTGCTGGTGATCGCCGGCGCCTGCATGTACGCGCCTTACGGGCCGTTCTTCGCCATCGTTCCAGAGATCCTTCCGGCCAACGTTGCCGGTGGGGCCATGGCGCTGATCAACAGCATGGGCGCGCTGGGCTCGTTCGGCGGCTCGTACCTGGTCGGCTATCTGAACAGCTCCACCGGTTCGCCCGGTGCCTCGTACTTGCTGATGAGCGGCGCGTTGCTGCTGTCGGTGGTGCTGACGATTTTTCTCAAGCCCGGCGCCAGTGATCGTGTCGTGGCCAAAGCCGTAGTCACGCGTCCCGTGCCGGCGCATTCCTGAAGAGATTTTTGCTCATGAAAAAGCAAGTCGTGCTGTACAAGAAACTCTCGCCGGCGCTGATGTCGCGTCTGCAGCAACAGTGTGAAGTGACGCTGATCGAAAGCCTCGACGCCGACGGCTTGATGAAACTGCGCGACGCCCTGCCCGGCGCCCACGGTTTGCTCGGCGCCAGCCTCAAACTCGATGCCGCGCTGCTCGATCTGGCGCCACAACTTGAGGCGATTGCCAGCGTCTCGGTGGGTGTCGACAACTATGACATCGACTACCTGACTCAGCGCAAGATCCTCCTCAGCAACACCCCGGACGTGCTCACCGAAACCACCGCCGACACCGGTTTCGCCCTGATCCTCGCCACCGCCCGGCGCGTGGTCGAGCTGGCGAATATGGTGCGCAGTGGCCAATGGCATCGCAACATAGGCCCGACGCATTTCGGCACCGATGTGCACGGCAAGACCCTGGGCATCATCGGCATGGGCCGCATCGGCGAGGCGTTGGCCCAGCGTGGACATTTCGGTTTTGGCATGCCGGTGCTTTACCACAGTCAGTCGCGAAAACCGGCGGTCGAGGCGCGCTTTGACGCGCAGTACCGTAGCCTTGAGGCGCTACTGCAAGAGGCGGATTTCATCTGCCTGACCCTGCCGCTGACCGCGCAGACCGAAGGCCTGATCGGCGCCGAGCAGTTTGCGCTGATGCGCCCCGAGAGCATCTTCATCAATATCTCGCGGGGCAAAGTGGTGGATGAAGCGGCGCTGATCGACGCGTTGCGCCATCAGCGGATTCGCGCAGCGGGGCTGGATGTGTTCGAGCGTGAACCGCTGAATCATGATTCGCCGTTGTTGCAGCTGAATAATGTGGTGGCAACGCCGCACATGGGCTCGGCGACGCATGAGACGCGGGAGGCGATGGCCAGGTGTGCGGTGGACAATCTGCTGGCGGCTCTGGCTGGGGAGAAGCCGGTGAATCTGGTGAATCCGGCGGCTTGGCAGGGCTGAAAAATGCGCTGAATGGCAGATTGCATTCGCGAGCAAGCTCGCTCCCACAGGGTTCGGTGTGTACAGAATATTTGTGTACAGCCCCCATCCACTGTGGGAGCGGGCTTGCTCGCGAAGGCGGACGACCAGTCGACATAGATGTTGAACGACATACCGTTTTCGCGAACAAGCCCCCTCCCACAGGGTTCGGTGTGTACAGAATATTTGTGTACAACCCCCATCCACTGTGGGAGCGGGCTTGCTCGCGAAGGCGGACGACCAGTCGACATAGATGTTGAATGACATACCGCTTTCGCGAACAAGCCCCCTCCCACAGGGTTCGGTGTGTACAGAATATTTGTGTACAGCCCCCATCCACTGTGGGAGCGGGCTTGCTCGCGAAGGCGGACGACCAGTCGACATAGATGTTGAATGGCAGATTGCATTCGCGAGCAAGCCCGCTCCCACAGGGTTCGGTGTGTACAGAATATTTGTGTACAGCCCCCATCCACTGTGGGAGCGGGCTTGCTCGCGAAGGCGGACGACCAGTCGACATAGATGTTGAATGACATACCGCATCCGCGAGCAGGCCCGCTCCCACAGGGGATTGGGTGATGCTGCGTAATTGGCGGAAGGCAGCCGGAGTCGAACCTGCCCGGGAACGGATGCCGTCCCCAACCGGGTTTGAAGCCCGGCCGCGCCACCGGGCGCGATTGCCTTCCTTTGAACTCAGGGTGCGTCGGCACTGGCCAGCGCGTTGTCGTGGCGGATCACCCGGGATTCGCCGATGCGCCGGGTCAGGCCGAGGCGGTCGAAGTATTCCAGGTACTGAATACAGCGTTTGCGTCCCAAGCCTAGCGCATCACGGAAGGTTGTCACCTGGATCGACGGATTTTCCTGTTCCATTTGCAACAGGATGTCGGCCATACGCCGCAGTTGCCCGTCAGGCAGAAACAGATCGCGCACCACTTGGTGCATCAGACCCAGGCGCGCCAGTTTGCGCAGCAGCAGGCGCACCACGGCATCTTCCGTACCGAGCACTGTGGCGACGTCGCGCACCCAAGGCGGATCAAACCCGGCCTGTTCGAACAGCGGCTGCATACGCTGCCACAGGGTTTCGTCTTCGGCATTCAAACGCACCTGATGATCCGGCAGATGCAACCACGGCCCGCTGGCGTTGATCGATCCGGCGACGCGCAGTTCTTCCAGCAGGCTGACGAAGGTCGAACGCTCCAGCGCCAGACCACTGAAGCGCCGCAGGCGATCGCGATCCGGTCCCATCTGGTCCGGTTCCAGCTCGTGCAATTTTGCCAACTGGCCCAACAAGGTGAACTTCAACAGCCCCCAGCGCTGCACGTTGAACAGCACCGGGCCTTGGCGGGTGTCGATCAGGCGCACGTTGGCTGGTAGCGCCCAGTCTTCACGCGGGCGATTGAATTGACGCTCCAGCCGTTGCGGATCGAGGCCGCCAGCGCTGTGGTCAAGCAGCAGTGGTAACGCTTGTTCAAGACTGTCGCTGCCGGCCAGGGCCTGCAGTTGCGCCAGCCGCTCCGGGCTGCGGCGTTGTCGGGCCGGGGCGAACGGGTCGAGCACCTGACCGCCACCGAGGGTGCGTTGCGCGCTCTGGTCGCGCAGGATCAAGCGATCGCCCTTCACCGCGTGCACCGGGGCGTTGATCAGCAATTGCGCGAACATGCGCTGACCGGGGCTCAAGCGCGAACCTTCGAGCAACGCCACACGGGCGATGACGTCCTGAGTGCCGAGATGCACATGCACCGGGTGAAAATGTTCGAACGTGCGCTCGCCGGGCAGCAGTTGAAACTCGATATCGAGCCGTTGCGTCGGCGCGTGCAGCCACTCCGCCAACAACCATTGGCCGCGATGGATCTGCTCCAGGGTCAATCGATCGCCACTGATATTCAGTGCCACCCGTTGCCCGGCGAAGGCCTGTTCGGCAGGCTGGTTTTGCGCGTGCAAGCCCCGCACCCGCACCGATTTGCCGGACGGCCCGAGGGCCACTCTGTCCCCGACAGAAACCGTGCCCGACAACGCCGTGCCAGTCACCACAATCCCGGCGCCCGCCACGCTGAAGGCGCGGTCGATGGCCAGGCGAAAACCACCTTCGCGGCTGCGCTCATGCACTTCGCTTTGAATCTGCAGCAAGCCCTGGCGCAGCTCATCGACACCCTGCCCGGTCACGCTCGACACGGTCAGTGTCGGCGCATCGGCGAATGGCCCGGCTTCGAGCAAATCCAGAACCTGGCGCTGCACCTCTTCTACCCTGCCCGCTTCAACCCGATCGCATTTGGTGATCGCTACCAGCGCCCGGGGAATGCCCAGCAACTGGACAATCGCCAGATGCTCGCGGGTCTGCGGCATCACCCCGTCATCCGCCGCCACCACCAGCAACACCAGATCGATGCCCTGCGCGCCGGCGAGCATGTTATGGGTGAATTTCTCGTGGCCCGGCACATCGATGAACCCGGTCAGCCCGGCACCGGGTTCCAGCTCCGCGTAGAGATAACCGAGGTCGATGGTCATGCCGCGCTCGCGCTCCTGCGGGCGACGGTCGCCGGTTTGCCCGGTCAGCGCTTGCAGCAGCGAGGTCTTGCCGTGGTCGATGTGCCCGGCGGTGCCGACGATCACGACTCGACCTGCAACTGTGGCAACTGCGCCAGCCACGCCGGCTCATCGTCGAGCTGCCGCAGATCGAGCCACAGCGCATCGTCGTCAATGCGCCCGAGCACCGGGATCGGCAACTGGCGCAATGCCGCTTCCAGATTCAGCAGACAACGCCCGCGCATGCGTTTCGACACCTGCGGGCGCAGGCACAGCGCCGCACTCGGCAACCGCGCCACCGGTTGGCTGCCGCTGCCGATCATGCCCAACGCCTGCACGGCGCTGACCTGCCAGGGTTCGCCCAAGGCTTCAGCCATCGCCGGTTGCAAACGGCAAGCCTGGGCGAGGATCTCGGCTTGCGGGCGAGTCAGCAGGCGCAAACTCGGCAGACGTTCGGCGAGGCGATCCGGATCGCGATACAGGCCCAGCACTGCCTCCAGCGCGGCCAGTGTCAACTTGTCGACCCGCAAGGCGCGCTTCAACGGATTCTTCTTGATCTTCGCGATCAAGTCTTTGCGCCCGACAATCAACCCGGCCTGCGGCCCGCCGAGCAATTTGTCGCCGCTGAAGGTGACGATGTCCGCGCCATCAAGCAGCGCCTGTCTTACCGTCGGTTCCGCTGGCAGCCCCCAACGGGTCAAGTCCAGCAGACTGCCGCTGCCCAGATCCTCCAGCAGCGGCACGCCGTGCCGATGGGCCAACTCGGCCAGTTCGGCGGTGGGCACCCGGGCGGTAAAGCCTTCGATGCTGTAGTTGCTCGCATGCACGCGCATGATCAAGCCGCTGCGTGGGCTGATGGCGGCTTCGTAATCGCGGGCGTGGGTGCGGTTGGTGGTGCCGACTTCGTGCAGACGCACACCGGCGCGGGCCATGATGTCGGGAATGCGGAACGCGCCGCCGATCTCGATCAGCTCGCCACGGGAAATGATGCCTTCCTTGCGCGCACCAAGGCTGTTGAGGGTCAGGAGCACCGCAGCGGCATTATTGTTGACCACGGTGACGGCTTCAGCACCGGTCAGTTCGCGGATCAGGCCTTCGATCAGGTCATCGCGATCACCGCGTTTGCCACTGACCAGATCGAATTCCAGATTCAGCGGATAACGCGCGGCCATCTGCACCGCGTCGATGGCTTCGTCCGGCAGCAAGGCGCGGCCCAGATTGGTGTGCAGCACCGTGCCGGTCAGGTTGAACACTCGCCGCACGTTGCTGCGCTGTTGCTGCGTCAGACGCTCGCCAACCCGCCCGGCGAGCACGTCGGGGCTGATTTCGACGGCTGACAATTGCCCGTGCAACACGTCTGAGCGCAATTCATCCAGCAACTGCCGCAAACCGCTCAGCAACACCTCACGACCATAACGTTCAAGCAGTGGCACACAGGCCGGGTGACGCAACAAACCATCAATGGAAGGCAACCGCAGGGCAACACTCGAAGACATCCGCCACTCCCGAAAACAAAAGACTCTCCGGCATGGCCAGACGCAACGCGTCTAAATACAGCACACCGGCCCCCAATTGTGGGAGCGGGCTTGCTCGCGAATGCGGTGAGTCAGCCACAAATAATCTGACTGACACGGCCCCTTCGGGAGCAAGCCCCTCTCACAAGTTTTTCAGGAGTGTAGACGCTCTGGTCATTCGTCTCCCGGCGCCAGCAACAGATTCGGTGCCAGACGCTGATAACCGTCCTGCGCCAGACGCATGTCGAGCAGCAGGCTGCTGAGATCCGCCGACAACGCTTCGCCTTCGGCATCGTTCTCCAGATAGACCAGTTTCAAGTAGCTGTTGCAACTGGGGCAGACCTCCGCGCGAATCGGCGCCTGATTGGCGGCGTGGCGATCATCCTCTAGGCTCAGGTAATCGAGGCCTTTGCTCGATTCGCAATACACGCACTTGACCCGCACCACATGCCATTCGCAGGCGCACAACGAACACACCAGATAGCGCAGACCGTTGTGTTTGCCGCGATGACGAATGACCCCAGCCATTGCCGGTGAACCGCAACCCGGGCACTGGCTGAGGCTGTCGCCGGGTTTCAGTTGCAGGTTCGGTGCGCTGAGCAGCCAATGGCTCCACGCCGCTTGCAGGCCGGCGCCGAGAAACGGCACCAGCGCCGCCGGCACCATTGAATACTGACCGCTGACCAGCGCCACCGCCCACGCACGCAACTGCCCGGCGCTGGCGCCGCGTAATGTGGCGAGCGCTTCGACTACAGCGGGTTGATCCGGCGCCACATAACGTTGCAATAAAGCACCCAGATAAGCCTGCCAGCCCTCTTCGCGCACCAATGTGTCGGCGGCGAACGGCGGTAAGCCATGTTGCTGACAGGCTTCGATCCTTTGCTGATCAAACGGTGCCGTCAGCGGTGGATCGTCGAAAACCTGCTGTTGAGCCCGGCACAATCCGGCGATCAGACGCAGGTAATCGGCCAGCGGATGCTCCTGAGCCAATTGCTCCAGACGCTGGGCGCGTAAAGTGAACAGATTATTTGGTGGCAGGTGCAGAAACGGCGGCGAACTGGCCGCCGCTTCGATTTCCCCGGGTTCAAGAATGGTTGCCAAAGGTCAGCCCTTTTTGGTGATCGGTCGCTCCGGCACGTCCGGATTGCGTTCATCGCGGGTGATGTCGCGATACCACAGTTCGTGGTGCTTCCTCGCCCAGGCGCGGCTGACCCAGCCATGCAGCATCGCGTCCACCGAGCCCTTGATCCACAGGCCCGCGTAGATGTGAATGATGATGCTCAGCACCAGAATGAACCCGGCCAGCGCATGCAACAGCATCGCCCAGCGAATCACGGTGATGCCGAAATACGCACTGAACCAGGCGCGCCAGATCACCAGCCCGGTGAACAGCAACCCGAGCATGCACAGCAGTAAAGTCCAGAACAGCAGCTTTTGCCCAGCGTTGTACTTGCCCACTGGCGGTACGCTTTCTTCGTCGTTGACCAACACCCGATCAATGCGGCGCATCCACTTGCGGTCGTTGCTTATGAAGAAGTTGGCGCGCCAGAAACTCAGCACCAGACCGAGGAACAACACGAACATCGCTATTCCCATGTACGGATGCAGAATCCGCGTCCACGGCCCGCCGCCGAACAGGTTGGTCAGCCAGAACATCGACGGATGAAACAACGCCAGTCCCGACAGCCCGGCCATGAAGAACAGAATCGCCACCAGCCAGTGATTGGTGCGCTGGTTGGCGGTGTAGCGCAGGATCGTCTTGTTGCTCATGGCCGGTCCTCCCCGCGTGGATCGAAGGTGTGCACCGCCGGGTCGACAACATGTACGGAGGTATCCGGCGGCGTCGGATGTTCATCCTCTTCAACCCGATTCGGGCCGATGCGTACGTAATGGAAGAACCCGGCCAGCACTGCCGCACCCATCGCCAGCAGGCCCAAGGGTTTGCTGATGCCTTTCCACAAGCCCACCAGCGGACTGATGGCCGGCGCCTCCGGCAACCCGGCGTAGATCTTCGGCGTGTCGGCGTGGTGCAACACGTACATCACGTGGGTGCCGCCGACGCCTTCCGGGTCATACAGCCCGGCGTTGTCGAAGCCACGGCTTTTTAAATCGACGATGCGTTCGGCGGCATGTTCCTTCATATCTTCCTTGGTGCCGAAGACAATGGCGCCGGTCGGACAGGTTTTCACGCAGGCCGGTTCCAGCCCGACCGCGACGCGGTCGGAACACAAGGTGCATTTGTAGGCCTTGTGATCCTTCTGCGAGATGCGCGGAATGTTGAACGGGCAACCGGTGATGCAATAACCGCAGCCGATGCAGTGATCCTGATCGAAATCGACGATGCCGTTGGCGTGCTTGATGATCGCGCCGGGACTCGGACATGCCGCCAGGCAACCCGGCTCGGCACAATGCATGCAGCCGTCCTTGCGGATCAGCCACTCGAGGTTGCCAGCGTCGGTTTCGTGTTCGGTGAAGCGCATCAAGGTCCAGGTTTCTGCGCTCAGATCCTGCGGGTTGTCGTAGGTGCCGTGGTTGTGGCCGACCTCGTCGCGCAGCTCGTTCCATTCCGAGCAGGCGACCTGGCAGGCCTTGCAACCAATGCATTTGGTGGTGTCGATCAGCTTGGCCACCGCCTCCTGATTCCTCACCGAGGGCGGCACCGTGGTGGTGGCCGAGCGGGCAATGATGTCTTGGCTGGCCATTTACAGTTTCTCCACGTTGACCAGGAATGACTTGGATTCCGGGGTCTGTGTGTTGCCATCGCCGAGGAACGGCACCAGGGTGTTGGTCAGGTAACCGTGGCGTGTCTGACCGGTGAATCCCCAGTGCAGCGGGATGCCGATCTGATGCACCACCTGGCCGTTGACCTGCAGCGGCCGGATGCGTTTGGTCACCACCGCCACCGCCTCGATGAACCCGCGTTTGCAGCTGACCCGCACCCGATCTCCCGCCGCAATGCCCTTCTCCTTCGCCAGCACTTCGCCGATCTCGACGAACTGCTCGGGCTGGGCAATCGCATTCA
This sequence comes from Pseudomonas sp. JQ36, assembly GCF_053851495.1. Taxonomy (NCBI): domain Bacteria; kingdom Pseudomonadati; phylum Pseudomonadota; class Gammaproteobacteria; order Pseudomonadales; family Pseudomonadaceae; genus Pseudomonas; species Pseudomonas sp. JQ36. The sequence continues at coordinate 1,818,220 of NZ_CM132642.1, forward strand.
ACTTGCAATGCTTGCTCCAGAAGTGGAAGTGCTCGGTCAACCGGTAACTGGTGCCGGCGTACGGGAAGTCCTTGGCTTCGCCGAGGCTTTCCCAGACCGAATCGAAGATCCGCGCCGCCGGATTGCTGATGGCTTTCTTGTTTTGCGGGTGCAGCGGATTGATGCCGATCGGCGTTTCGAACGGCTCGTAGTGCTCGGGGAATGGCCCTTCGTTCATCTTGTCGACGGCGAAGAACCGCGCCACGCCTTCCGGGTTCATGATGAACGGGTTCATCCCGGCTTCCGGCGGCACATCGGCCTTGTAGTCCGGCACATCGGTGCCGCCCCAGGCCTTGCCGTTCCACCACACCAGACGTTTTTTCGGATCCCACGGTTTGCCGGCGACATCCGCCGAAGCGCGGTTGTAGAGGATCCGCCGGTTGGCCGGCCACGCCCAGGCCCAGCCCTGATGCTGATGCATGCCATACGGGTCGGCATTGTCACGTCGGGCCATCTGGTTACCGGCCTCAGTCCAGCTGCCGGCGAAGATCCAGCAACCGGACGCGGTGCTGCCGTCATCCTTGAGCAGACCGAACCCGGCCAGTTGCGAACCGGCCTTGACCACCACGCCGCTGGCATCGGTGAAGTCGACCATGGCGCTGCCGTTGATTTCCTTGGCCAGCTCCTCCGGCGATGGCTCGTCAGGGATCTTGTACGGCCATGACAGGTTCAGCAGCGGATCGGGGAACTTGCCGCCCTCGGCCTGATAACGCTTGCGCAGGCGCAGGAAGAGTTCGCTCATGATGCGGATGTCGGTTTGCGCTTCGCCGGGGCCGTCGGCGCCTTTCCAGTGCCATTGCAGCCAGCGGCTGCTGTTGACCAGCGAGCCGTCCTCCTCGGCAAAGCAGGTGGTCGGCAGGCGAATCACTTCGGTCTGGATCTCGGCGCTTTTCACATCGTTGTATGGCCCGACGTTTTGCCAGAACTCCGAGGTTTCGGTGGCCAGCGGGTCCATCACCACCAGCCATTTGAGCTTGGCCAGTGCGCCCATTACCCGGTTTTTGTCCGGCAGCGCAGCGATCGGATTGAAGCCTTGGCAGAAGTAGCCGTTGACCTTGCCTTGGCTCATCAGGTCGAACATCTTCAGGACGTCGTAATTCGGGATATCCAGTTTCGGCAGGTAATCGTAATTCCAGTTGTTCTCCAGCGTGGCGTTGGCGCCGTACCACGACTTCATCAGGCTGACGTGGAATTTGCTGTAGTTCTGCCAGTAGGACAGTTGCCCCGGACGCAATGGCACTTGTGTGCGTTTTTTAATGAACGCGGGGTAGTCCTGCTCGGCGTCGCTGCCCAAAGTCAGATAGCCCGGCAACGCGTTGGACAACAACCCGAGGTCGGTCAGGCCCTGAATGTTCGAGTGCCCACGCAAGGCATTGACCCCGCCGCCGGGCATGCCGACGTTGCCCAGCAGCAGTTGCACCATCGCCGCGCTGCGGATGATCTGCGCGCCGATCGAGTGCTGCGTCCAGCCGAGGGCATAGAGAATGGTCATGGTCTTGCCGGGCGTTGAGCACGTGGCAATCTCATCCCAGATTTTCTGCATGGCATCGACCGGCATCCCACAGATCTGGCTGGCCAGATCAATGTTGTAGCGGCTGTAATGCTGCTTCATCAATTGATAGACGCAGCGCGGATCCTGCAGGGTCGGGTCGACTTTGACGAAGCCGTCCTCGCCCAGCTCGTAACCCCAGCCGGATTTGTCGGTGTAGCTGCGTTTAGCCGCGTCATAGCCGCTGAAGATGCCGTCCTCAAAGCCATAGCCCGCTTTGACGATGAACGAAACGTCGGTGTAGTTGCGCACGTATTCGTGCTGGATCTTGTCCTGAGTCAGCAGGTAATTGATCAGCCCGCCCATGAAGGCGATGTCGGTACCGGTGCGGATCGGCGCGTAATAGTCGGCCACCGAAGCGGTCCGGGTAAAACGCGGGTCGACCACAATCAGCCGCGCCGCGTTATGCGCCTTGGCCTCGGTCACCCATTTGAAGCCGCAGGGATGCGCTTCTGCTGCGTTGCCACCCATCACCAGGATCAGATTCGCGTTGGCGATATCGGTCCAGGTGTTGGTCATGGCTCCACGGCCGTACGTCGGGGCAAGACTTGCCACCGTCGGGCCGTGTCAGACACGCGCCTGGTTATCGAACCCCAGCATGCCGAGACTGCGAATCACCTTCTGAGTGATGTAGCCGGCTTCGTTGGACGCGGCCGACGCGGCGAGGAACCCGGTGGTCAGCCAACGATTCACCGTTTGCCCGCTGTCGTTCTTCTCGATGAAGTTGGCGTCACGGTCGGCCTTCATCAGGTCGGCGATGCGATCCAGCGCCTCGTCCCAACTGATGCGGGTCCATTCGCTGCTGCCGGGTTTGCGCGTTTGCGGATACTGCAAGCGGCCCGGGCTGTGAATGAAGTCCAGCAGGCCAGCGCCTTTTGGACACAGGGTGCCGCGGTTGACCGGGTGGTCGGCGTCGCCCTCGATGTGAATGATATTTTGCGCGACGTTCTTCGAGGTATCGCCCTGGCTGTACATGATCAACCCGCAACCGACCGAGCAATACGGGCAGGTGTTGCGGGTTTCATGGGTGTGGGCAAGCTTGAAGTGGCGCACCTGCTCGGCGAAGGCCTGCGTCGGGGCCATGCCCAACGCGCCCAGGCTAGAGCCTGCAAGGCCGATACCGGCGACCTTGAAGAATTGACGACGGCTGAGATCCATCGTGCACTCCTGATCAGGTGGAACCCGGTACTTGAGCCGGGCTTTTTCTGGACAAACACGGTTACGGCAGAATGCCTGCCGGCTTTTTCACTGTAGACAATGACCACACACTCTGTGTGAAAACCGACCGTCGGCCGTTTGTCGGCTAACCCCATTCCCCTGTAGGAGCTGCCGAAGGCTGCGATCTTTTGATTTTGGTTTTTTAAAACAAGATCAAAAGATCGCAGCCTTCGGCAGCTCCTACAGGGGTTCCGGGTTTATCATGACGCCCATGAACAACCCGCCTTCACGAGACCGCGCATGACTTTCGATTTTGATCAGGTATTCGACCGCCACCACACCGGCAGCACCAAGTGGAGCCGCTACCCGGCCGATGTGTTGCCGATGTGGGTCGCTGATATGGATTTCGCCGCGCCGCCGGTAATCATCGAGGCACTGCAGCAGCGTCTGTTGCACCCGCTGGTGGGTTACAGCGTGGCGCAGGACAACCTGCGTGAAGCCATCGTCGCCGACCTGTTGAACAAGTTCGCCTGGAAGGTCAAACCGCAGGAGCTGATCTTCCTGCCGGGCGTTGAATCGGGTTTCAACATGGCTTTGAAAGCGCTGGTGCAGCCGCAGCAGAATGTTGTGGTGCAGGTGCCGAACTACCCGCCGCTGCGGCATGCGCCGGGGCATTGGGGGCTGAACAAGGTCGAGCTGGAATTCGTCGCCCAGGCCGATGGCACTTATGCCACCCCACTGGAGACCCTGCGCGAGTCGCTGAACGGTGGCGGCGCCCTGCTCCTGAGCAACCCGCACAACCCGATCGGCAAGGTCTTTGCCCGTGAGGAGCTGCAAGCCGTAGCGGATATCTGTGCGGCACAGGACGCCTGGATCATCTCCGACGAGATCCACGCCGAGCTGTGCTTCGACGGCCGCGTGCACATTCCGACCGCCTCCCTGAGCCCGGAAATCGCCAAACGTACGATCACCCTGATGTCGGCGAGCAAGGCCTACAACATCGCCGGCCTCAAAACCTCGTTCATGATCATCCAAGACGCCGCCCTGCGCGAGCGCGTCAACCACGCCCGTTGTGGCATGGTCGATAGCGTCAACCCGCTGGGCATGGAAGCCACCCGCGTCGCCTACAGCGAAGGCGCGCCGTGGCTGGCCGAGCTGAAAACCTATCTGCAGGCCAACCGCGACTGGCTGGTGGATGCGGTGCGCAGCCGCTTGCCGGGCGTGACGATCAATGTGCCGCAGGGAACCTATCTGGCGTGGCTCGATTGCTCGGCGCTGGACCTGGACAATCCGCAGCAGTTCTTTCTTGAGCAGGCCAGAGTTGGTCTGAGCGCGGGGCTGGATTTTGGTGATCAGCACCAACAATTCGTGCGCCTGAACTTCGGCTGCCCGCGGTCGTTGCTCGAAGAGGGCATCAGTCGCATGGAGCGTGCCCTGACAAACCGCAATATCTGAAAACACCACCAATCTGTAGGAGTGAGCCTGCTCGCGATAGCTGACTGACATTCAACATCAATGTCGGCTGATACACCGCCATCGCGAGCAGGCTCACTCCTACAATGGTTTTGTGGTCATCCAAAATCCGATCGAACTCACGGCAAACCGTCCGGGTCAACCACCCATACCTGCCCTGAGAACCTCGGAGATTTGTGATGACCGACTATCCAAAACCACCCTTCCCCGCACAAGCCCAAGCCGTCCCCGGTGCGCAAAGCAAAATGCAGCCTTACCCCGACTGTGGCGAGCAAAGCTACGTCGGCTCCGGGCGGCTGGCCGGCAAGATTGCGCTGATCACCGGCGCCGACAGCGGCATTGGGCGTGCGGTGGCGATTGCCTTTGCCCGCGAAGGCGCAGATGTGGTGGTGGCCTATCTCAATGAACATGATGACGCCAAAGAGACCGCACGCTGGGTTGAACAGGCAGGCCGCCAATGCCTGCTGCTGTCCGGCGACCTCGCGCACAAGGCCCACTGCCAGGAACTGGTGGACAAGACCGTCGAACGCTTCGGGCGCATCGACATTCTGGTGAACAACGCCGCGTTCCAGATGACCCACGAGACCTTCGAAGAAATCCCCGACGACGAATGGGTGATGACCTTCGACGTCAACATCACCGCGATTTTCCGGCTGTGCCAGGCGGCGATCAAACACATGCGTCCCGGTGCCTCGATCATTAACACCAGCTCGGTCAACTCGGACATGCCCAAACCGACCCTGCTGGCCTATGCCACCACCAAAGGCGCAATTGCCAACTTCACCGGCGGTCTGGCGCAGATCCTCGGGCCGAAAGAGATCCGCGTGAACTGCGTGGCCCCAGGGCCGATCTGGACGCCGCTGATCGTCTCGACCATGCCCGATGAAGAGGTGCAGAACTTCGGCGGCAACACCCCGCTCGGCCGCCCGGGGCAACCGGTGGAAGTGGCGCCGATTTACGTGCTGCTGGCCTCCGATGAAGCCAGTTACATCACCGGGCAGCGCTATGGCGTGACCGGCGGCAAGCCGATGCTCTGAGCGGCGCGAGAAAAACTGAACCTGGCGGCATGACGTCCCTCCATACCTTTAAGAGCCCCAACCGGTCCGCAGGATCAGGAGGTCGTCATGTCCGCCCCGCTCATCAAACTCTTCACCCAGCCCAACTTCGTCTGGACTGACATCCGCCGCGAAGAAGAGGCCCATCCCCGCCACTATCTGGCGCATCTGCTGCTATTGGCGCTGATTCCCGCCGTGTGCCTGTTCCTCGGTACCACGTATGTCGGCTGGAGTCTGGCAGCCGGCGAGACCGTACGCTTGAGCACGGCCAGTGCACTGCAACTGAGCATTCTGCTGTATGTGGCGATTGTCGCCGGGGTCGCGATCATCGGCGGGTTCATCCGCTGGATGTCACGGACGTTCGACGCATGCCCCACGCTTAACCAATGCATCGGTTTCGCCGCCTATACCGTGACGCCGTTCTTCGTCGCCGGGATCGCCGGTCTCTATCCGAGCCGCTGGCTGGCGATTCTGGTGCTGGGTGCCGCGTCGGTGTATTCGACGTTCCTGCTGTTCGTCGGCCTGCCGACGTTCATGCATGAGCGTAAAGAACAGGGCTTGCTGTACTCGGCCTGCGTCTGGGGCGTCGGCCTGCTGGTGATGGTGACCATTCTGGTGTCGATGATTCTGCTGTGGTTCAACGTGCTCTCGCCCGAGTACCTGCGAACTACCGTTGGTTAACCCGGTGCCAACGCTGTCGTCGATGGACGACCGGACATGAGCTTTGTCGTGTGGGTCGCGGTGCTGGGCGCCGTGTTGCTGACCCTTGCGCTGACCTCGTCATACCTGCGCTGGATGCCGGTCACCACGTCGGCGGTGTGCCTGCTGCTGGGGATCGGCATCGGCCCCAGCGGTCTGGACTTGCTGAAGCTGTCACTGGAAAACGCCTCGGTCTGGATGGAGCACCTCACGGAAGTGGCGGTGCTGTTTTCGCTGTTTGTCTGCGGGCTGAAGTTGCGTCTGCCACTGCGCGACAAGCGTTGGCGGATTGCCTTCGGGCTGGCCGGCCCGGTAATGGTCTTGACCATTGCCGGGGTCAGTGTATTGCTGCATTGGGGCCTGCAATTGCCTTGGGGGCCGTCGCTGTTGATCGGGGCGATGCTGGCGCCGACCGACCCGGTACTGGCTGCGCTGGTACAGGTCAACGATGCGCGGGATGTTGACAGTGTGCGCTTCGGTCTGTCCGGTGAAGCCGGGCTCAACGACGGTATCGCTTTTCCGTTCGTGATCCTCGGGCTGTTGCTGTTGCAGGCCGATGCGCAACCCGGTGCTTTGACCGATTGGGTGCTGCACGGTCTGCTCTGGGCGGTGCCGGTGGGTTTGCTGACCGGTTACTGGATGGGTCGCGGCATCGGTCGGTTGACCCTGTCGCTGCGCATCCGCAACGATGACAGCACCCTGAGCCCGAACGACTATCTGGCGCTGTCGCTGATTGCCCTGGCCTATGTCGGCGCAGATGCGATTGGCGGTTACGGTTTTCTGTCGGTATTCGCCGCCGGCCTCGGCTTGCGCCAGGAAGAAGTCAAATCCACCGGCGCCAGCCAGCCGCCGGCCGAACATCTGGTGCAACCGGTGGTGGGCCATCAGAACATCGAACCGCAGGACGCGGTGCACGGCGATACCGAACGACTGGAAAGCAGCCAGGTCGCCGCCGGCATCATGATGGGCGACATGCTCTCGTTCGGCAGCCTGGTGGAACGGGCCATGGAAGTGTTTCTGGTGACCCTGCTCGGTGTGGTGCTGGTGCCGCATTGGGACTGGCGGGCATTGGTCATCGGCGCGGTGCTGTTCTGCGTGGTGCGTCCGCTCTGCGTCGCGTTGATGCCTTGGGGCACCTTGCTCGACGGTGGTCAGCGGCTGTTGATCGGCTGGTTCGGCATTCGCGGGATCGGCAGCCTGTTCTATCTGTTTTATGCCTTGAACCACGGGCTGAGTCCTTCAGTCGCGACGTTGTGCACCAACATCACCCTGTCAGTGGTGGCATTGAGCATTTTGCTGCATGGCATCAGCACCCAGCCGCTGCTGGCCCGCTACGAACAACGGCAAAAACGAAAAAACTGATTTTTCAGACGGGAATCACTTGGGTAATTAATCGAAGTTTTTTCTGAAAATAAATGGATCCCTCGACCAAAGCGGACAGTCACAAGCATAACCCCTCGCTGGAAGCACTCGGCGGGGTCCGGCAGGTTCGGTTCCCCTGCGGCTTGCAGCCCATGAAAAGGAATCTTTGGATAACAAGGTCACGGTCATGAAAGAATGCTCGACTCCTGCACAAATCAAGGCTTGCAGGGCTTTGGCCCTGGAACGCAATCGTCAATTGTTCGAAGATGCCCACGCCCTCAACCGAGCGGCTTACGAGCTGCTGGAAGCGGACAATCTGGACCTCGAACAGTTTGAGCACTATCGAGCACTGCGCCGCAAAGCCGATGCGAAGTTCGAGGAAGCCATCGATCACCTGTGTGTCCTCAACGAAGACTTCCCGCCGATTCCGATGTCGCCGCATCATTCGCAGGAACTGCGTCGGCAGCTTGAAACCGTCGAATAAAGCGCGCAAGAAAAAGCCCGGCAGCGATGTCCGGGCTTTTTCTTTGGGCGGCGTTCAGCCCCCGGGGTTGGTTACCTGAATGAACACCGCGTAAGCCCCGAGCAGGATCCAGAACGTAGCGAAAATCCAGGGCGTGCGCACCGAAAACAACAGCGACTTGCGATAGCCCTTGTGGCTCGACTCCATCTCGCTGAACAGCGGCGACTCGTCGTAAGCCATGCCCATGATCGGCTCGCTGCGCAACAACTCGCTCTGCTTGTAGTGCCAGTGATCGATGATGTCGTACGCCGCACGAATCCCCGGCCAGGCGTTGAGCGAACTGAGTAGCCCAAGCAGTGCGAGAAACGGCGGCACCACCAGTGTGAACAGCTTGCCCCACTCAGGGTTGAGGTTGGCCATGCACGAAGCAAAGGCAATCACCAGAAACGACTGCGCCGCCAGATAGGCATCGGTGCGATTGGCAAGGATGCTGGTTTCGTACTGGATTTCCTTGCGATAGAAATCCAACCGTTCCTTGGGTGAGCCGAACATCTTGGCGTCATGTTCGGTCAAGTGTTCTTCAGCGGTGGGCTGGGTCAGTATGCGAGGCAAGGGACGCGCACTCCATGGCGGGGAAACCTTTTAGAAGGCCCTCGCCACGGACAAGTTCAGGCGGATTCACTTCATCGAGCGGGCGATGATTTCCATCAGGTTGAGCTGGGTGAACGGCTTGGGCAGACGCGGCAATTGCGCGGCGAAGCCTTCCAGACGTTCGGCGTAACCGGTGGCCAGGACGATCGGCAAATCCGGTTTGAGCAGACGCACCGCATGCGCCAGTTGCGCGCCGCTCATGTGCGGCATGGCCATGTCGGTGATCATCAGATCAATTACTTCGCCCTGCTCGAACAACGTCAGCGCCCTGGCACCGGACGTCGCGCTGAGCACCCGATGGCCAAGGTCTTCGAGTAGCAGCGTGGTGCTGGTCAACACTAACGAGTCGTCGTCGACCACCAGCACGCTGAGGCGTGGCACGGTGAGCGGTTCGCTGCCCGGCTGCACCGTTGGGGACCGTGCACCATGCGCCGCTACCGGTAACCAGAGTTCTGCTGCCGTGCCCTGCCCCTTCTCGCTCTTGAGAATAAAACGGCCACCGAGCTGCTCGATGAAACCATGCACCATCGACAGCCCCAGCCCGGTGCCTTTGCCCAGGCCTTTGGTGGTAAAAAACGGATCCCGGGCCGAGGCCAGCGTGTGCTCGTCCATGCCTTCGCCGGTGTCGAGCAGACTCAGGCAGACATAACGTCCCGCTGCCATGGTCGAGTGGCTCTGTTCAAGGACGACTTCCGCCCAGGCGCTGATCACCACTTTGCCGCCATCGGGCATGGCGTCGCGGGCATTGGTCGCCAGATTGAGCACCGCCAGTTCCAGTTGGTTGGTATCGGCCAGCACCGGTTCCAACCCTTCGGGCAGCGAGGTTTCGATGCTGATTCCCGGCCCCAGCGAACTGCGCAGCAGCCCGGTAATGCCTTGCACCAGTTGCGCGATATCGACCGGTTCGGTCTTGAGCTCCTGACGCCGGGCAAACGCCAGCATGCGTTGGGTCAGCGATACGCCGCGCAGCGCACCTTGTGTGGCATTTTCCAGCAGGCGATTGAGTTTCGGGTCGTCACCCACGCGCTTGCGCACAATTTCAAGGTTGCCGAGGATCACCGTCAGCAGGTTATTGAAGTCGTGGGCAATGCCGCCGCTGAGCTGACCGATGGCCTGCATCTTCTGCGCCTGGAACAGTGCCTCGCGGGTTTTCTCCAGGGCCTGCTGCGACTCATGGACCTCGGTCACGTCACGGGTGATTTTTGCGAAGCCGAGCAACGTCCCGGTCTCGCCACGAATGGCATCCACCACCACATGGGCGAAGAATCGGCTGCCGTCCTTGCGCACCCGCCAGCTTCTGTTTTCGAAACGCCCTTCCCGCGCCGCGATTTCCAGCGCCCGTTGCGGTTCGCCGCGCTCGCGGTCTTCAGCGGTGTAGAAAATCGAGAAGTGCTCGCCAATGATTTCTTCCGGCCGATACCCTTTGATCCGCTGGGCGCCCTGATTCCAGTTGGACACCCGGCCGTCCGGGCTGAGCATGTAGAGCGCGTAGTCCGTGACACCCTGCACCAGCAGGCGAAACTGCTGCTCGCTTTGCTTGAGGGTTTCTTCGGCCATTTTGCGGTCGGTCAGGTCGCGGGTGATCTTGGCAAAGCCCAGCAGCGTGCCGTCCGGATCGATGATCGGGTCGATCACCACATGGCACCAGAAATGCGTGCCGTCCTTGCGAACGCGCCAGCCTTCGCCTTCGTATCGCCCTTCGCGGATTGCGGTGTCCAGCGCCCGTTGCGGCAAGCCCGCCGCGCGATCCTGCCCGGTGTAGAAGCGCGAGAAATGCTCGCCGATGATTTCTTGCTTCTCGTAGCCCTTGAAGCGTTTGGCGCCAGTGTTCCAGCTGGTGATGATGCCGTCCGGATCGATCATGTAAATCGCATAATCGACCACCGCATCGATCAGCAGACGGAAACGCATCTCCTCGATCGCGGCAGTTTTGCTCGGGTTGTCACTCATCAGGTTCACCGCTGGTTTTCGTTAGTGCAAGTATGCGGCAATCCGGCGCCATGGGAAGGTGCAAACGCGCGTCAATTCACGACGTGATCAAAGTGCTCGCTGCACACGAGTCTGTACCGAGCGACCACCAGCGCGGCAACAGTTGCTGAATACGCGGTTCGGCGAAGCGGTCATCGATCAGCATCACCACACCACGATCCTCGCGGGTGCGGATCACCCGCCCGGCAGCCTGCACCACTTTCTGCACACCCGGATACAGATAGATGTAGTCGTAGCCGGCGCCGAAAATCGCCGCCATGCGCCGTTTCAACTGCTCGTTGATCGGGTTGAGCTGGGCCAGCCCCAGGGTCGCAATGAACGCGCCGATCAGCCGTGCTCCGGGCAGGTCGATGCCCTCGCCGAACGCACCGCCCAACACGGCGAAGCCGATGCCCTGGCTGTCGGCGGTGAACTGATCGAGAAAGGCCTGCCGTTGCCCTTCGGCCATGCCCCGGGATTGCTGCCACAGATTGATCTGCGGATGGCGTTCAGCGAGTAGCGTCAGCACTTGTTGCAGGTAATCGAAGCTGCTGAAGAACGCCAGGTAATTGCCCGGGCGCTCGCTGAACTGGCGGGCGATCAGCTCGACGATCGGCTCCAGCGACGCCTGCCGATGATTGAAGCGCGTGGAAATCCGGCTGACGATCTGCACCTGCAGCTGTTCGGCACTGAACGGTGATTCGACATCGATCCACACTGTGTCGGAGGGTGTGCCGAGCAGGTCGGCGTAATAGCGCCGCGGGCTTAGCGTCGCCGAGAACAACACGCTGCTGCGCGCCGCTTTCAGGCGCGGGCCGATGAACGCCGCCGGCACCACGTTGCGCAGGCACAACTGCGACAGCGGCCGCTTGCGCTCGAGGTCGCGCTTGCTGATGTCGAACAGGTAATGCTCGTCGAACAGCTCCGCCACCCGGCCGAACTGCAGCATGTCGAAATAGAAGGTTTGCAGCGCGCTGTCGAGTCCCTGCGGATGATCATTGAGGTAGTCGCCGATGGCCGCGCTGCACAGGGACACCGCTTGCAGCAGTTTCTCCGGGGCCTTGTCGTAGGCCTGATATGGCGCCAGTTGCGGCTGATGCAGCGCGTTCCACTCGCGATTGACCCGTTGCAGGGATTTTTTCAGCACTTCGGGGGCCGTCTTGCGCACACTGGCCAGCGCGGCCTGATCGAGACTGGCGCTGTACATCGAACGCCCGCGTTCGACCAGATTGTGCGCTTCATCGGCCAGCACCGCGACTTTCCACTGATTGAGCTGGGCCAGACCGAACAGCAGCGCGCTGAAATCGAAGTAATAGTTGTAGTCCGCCACCACCACGTCGGCCCAGCGGGCCATTTCCTGGCTCAAGTAATACGGGCACACCGCGTGCTGACGGGCCACTTCGCGCATCGCCGCCTGATCGAGCAGATTGATCCGGCTCGCCGCTTGGCGGGCGGCGGGCAGGCGATCATAGAAGCCCTGGGCCAACGGACAGGATTCACCGTGACAGGCTTTGTCCGGGTGTTCGCAGGCCTTGTCGCGGGCGACCATCTCCAGCACCCGCAGCGGCAGGTTTTGCGATTGATCGAACAACACCTGACTGGCATCCAGCGCCAGCTTGCGCCCCGGGGTCTTGGCGGTCAGGAAGAACACCTTGTCCAGTTGCTGTGGCGCCAGCGCCTTGAGCATCGGGAATAGCGTGCCGAGGGTTTTACCGATCCCGGTGGGCGCCTGGGCCATCAGGCAACGGCCGGTGCTGACCGCTTTGAACACCGATTCGGCCAGATGTCGCTGGCCGGGGCGAAAGTCGGCGTGGGGAAAGCTCAATTGCTGCGCGGCCAGATTGCGCGCCTCGCGGTGGGCCATTTCCTGCTCGGCCCAGTCCAGGAACAACCGGCATTGTTGTTCGAAAAAGGCCTGCAAGGCGGGTGCATTGAAGGACTCGACCAGACAGGTTTCCTTTTCGCTGACGATGTCGAAATACACCAGCGCCAGATTGATCTGCTCAAGTTCAAGCTTGCGGCACATCAGCCAGCCGTAGATCTTCGCCTGCGCCCAATGCAGCTGCCGATGGTTGGCCGGTTGCTTGCTGAGGTCGCCGCGATAGGTTTTGACTTCTTCCAGACAGTTCTGCGCCGGGTCGTAGCCGTCCGCCCTGCCCCTGACTTTCAATTGCAGAAACTCGCCTTCCAGCGCCACTTCGCTCTGGTATTTGTCGCTGCGCCGCGAGGCCACAGTGCGGTGACCGAGCATGCCTTCGAGGGCTGTCGGCGATGGGGTAAACCGCAGGTCGAGGTCGCCGGTCTTGGCGGTGAACTCGCACAGCGCACGCACCGCAATGCTGTAGCTCAAGCGCTCTGCTCCGCCCATTGCACGTAGCACACGGCGACCGGCATCTGATGTTGGTGACAGAACTCCAGCCAGCGCAGCTGGTTGTACTGCAAGCGGTCACCGGGGCCTTTGACTTCGATCATCCGGTAGGTCTTGTGCTGCGGCCAGAACTGGATCAGATCGGGCATACCGGCGCGGTTGGCCTTGATGTCGAGCAGCAGCCGATTGAACCAGTGCTTGAGGTGTTCGGCCGGCAAGCACGCCAACGCCTGTTCCAGCAATTGCTCGTTCAACGCGCCCCAGAACACGAACGGTGACTGCACGCCCCATTTGGCGGTGAAGCGCTCACGAATGGTCTCGGTGTAACGCCCGTCGTCGAGTTGGTCGAGACAGGCCTGGAACAGTTCGGCCCGGCGTTGCTGAAAGTCTTCGTTGAGCAGGTCCACCGGCCCGCGCTGGAACGGATGAAAGAACGCCCCCGGCAGCGGCGCGAATATCGCCGGCCAGCACAGCAGGCCGAACAGCGAGTTGATCAGGCTGTTCTCGACGTAATGCACCGGGCCGCTGTCTTCGTGCAGATGCGCCTGCACGTAGAACTCCACCGACATTCCCGGATCAGTGCGCGGCAGTTGCAGATCAAGGCGCTCGACCGGGCGTGGCGTTGCCCGTTTGAGCGGTGGCCCGCCGAGTTTGCGTCGCAGCCGTGGCAGCATCCGTTGCAGGCTCTGCTGTTCGGCGGCGCTTTCCGGCGCCTGTTCGGCGAGGCTGGCGAGCTCCAGCGCCAGTGCGTATTCGCCGCAGCGCTCCAGCACGCGGATCATTCGCTGACGAGCGCCGGGGTAGGCACAGTTGCGGTAAATACTCAGGGCCAGGGCAAACTCGGCGATGCGCTCGCAATACTGGCCGATCTGGAACAGTACCTTGCCGCGCCGCCGTTGCAGCCACGGGTTGTCGAACTGCAACGCGCAGACCTGCTCGACGATGATCTCCAACGGCTCACCGGCCTCGAAGCGTTGCTGGCACTGATGCAGGAACAGACAGGCGTCAACGTCTTCACGGCTGCGCAGGCCGCGGGAGTCGGAGCAGAACTCGACTTTTTCGTAGGTAAAGATCCCGAGGTCGGCGAGGACGAATTCCGACCAGTCCTGGTACAGGTTGCCGAAGAACATCAGACGCAGGCGGTCGCACACATCCATGATGGTCAGGCTGAGCAAGCGGTCGCCGAGCGTCGGCGCCCAATCACAGAGGCTGCGCGACTCGCTGAATTGCTCGGCGAGCGCCGGCAGCCAGTCGTCCTTGCGGCCCTTGGGTTGCTCGATAAAGCTGCCGAACGCCTGCAGCAGTTCGGCCTTGAGCAACACGTCGAACACTTCGGCCACGCTCAACAAAGCCTGATCGTCGAGCCAGCCGTGACGCAACAACGGCTGCGCGGCGCTGCTGATGTCCCCGATTTCCGGGTAATTGAGTTTGCCGAGGCGGAAATGCACGCCCTTGCGCATTATCATGCGCACCAGCAAAGCCTGCGAAGTGCGTGGCAAGGCCTTGAAGTCGCGGATAAAGCCGTGCTCGGATTCGCTCATCACATCGGCATAGCGAAGGTCAAGCCAATCAAGCACTTGCCGGAAGTTGTTGAGGTAATAAAACGGATCGTCGAGCGGATTGGCAGTCACGGGAATTCAGGGCCATGGCGAGCGAATACTGGTTATGCGTACAGATACCAGCTCTGCCCTGTCTCCTGCAAACGGAAAAAGATCAGTGGCAGCGGCAATCGGGATTTTTTCAGGGTGCCATAGAACTTTTCCCGGTTCGACGGCACCAACCGCGTTAGAGACCGGATACGGTCAATTGATATGGAATGAGGTATTTGAGGTGGGTATGAACATCAAGACTCTGGGTCTTCCCCTGGCGGTAGCAGCCTTCCTGGCATTGGGCGGCTGCTCGACACCGACCGTGGTGACCTTGCAGAACGGCACTCAGTATTTGACCAAGGACATGCCGAAAACCAAGAACAAGGATGGCTTCTATGAATTCGAAGATATTTCCGGAACCAAGGTGAGAGTCCGCGGCGACGAGGTCGCGACGGTGCGCAAGGAAGACTGACACCCCGCTGTACGGGTAGGAGCTGCCGCAGGCTGCGATCTTTTAAAGGCAAGATCAAAAGATCGCAGCCTGCGGCAGCTCCTACAGAAGCCAATCAAAGTACTGGGCGTTATTCGAAAGCAGGCAAACCCACAATGCTGTTGTCACAGCTGAAATAATGCTCGCCCCGCCGCGCCAGCTCGGCTTGCAGACGCCGGCAGCGCTCCAGATCCTGCTGGGTCATGCGGTCGATGCTCAGGTTACCGGTGGCTTGCGCCTGTTTGTCGTCACCCCGCCGAAACGTCACGAACGGCTGTTCGGGCTGGATCTGAAACAGGCTTTTCTCTTCGACCGGCTCGGCTGCTTCGGTCTTCGCCGGTTTCGGCAATTGGTCACTGCTGATGCCATAGCGGCTCAGAATCGAGGTTTGAGGCAGATCGGCCCAGGCATTGGCCGATAACAGCGCCAGTCCGACAATCCCGACATACCCCTTGAACCTTTTCACGTGTGCATCTCCTGTACTCAATGGCGGCTGGCTATAGAACGTGTGTGCACGTGCTGGCTTTAGGCCGCTTCTGCTGTTTGCAGAGCTTTTGAGTCAGGGTGTGGCTGTCGAGTCACTTTTGATACCAGGTTGTGGCGAGGGAGCTTGCTCCCGCTTGAGCGCGTAGCGCTCACAAAATCTTCAGAGCCGCTAGCAAGCTCCCTCGCCACAGGTTACGGATGTATCAGGCGATCACAATTCCATCGGCACTGAGGCTATTCAGCGCCACCCCAACCAGCGTCACCGAATCACCACCAAACTTCAGCACCGTGTCCTGCCCCACCATCGAGGCATGCGCGCGGAAGTCATCATTGGGCAATACACCCTGCACGCCAAGGAACACCAGTTTGTCGTTGGCCGTAAAGCCAACCACCCGGTCCTGACCGAACGCGCCATTGAACAGGAACGTATCCGCCCCGCCCCCGGACTCCATCAGGTCATTGCCGGCGCCACCGACAAACACGTCGTTGCCCGCGCCGCCGATCAAGTGGTCGTTGCCATCCAGGCCAAACAACCAGTCACCGCTGGCATTTGCCTTGAGCGTGTCGGCGCCGCTGGTGCCTTTGACGCTGGACTCATACTGCGTGACGTTGCTGCCGACCTTCAAGCCGCTGGCCGTGACGCTATGGGTCACGTCGTCCTTGAACAGCCCCCAGAGAAAACCTGGCTCCTTGGTGACGATGCTGCCGATGTCGCGGGTGATGCTGATCCCGCCGTTGGCGTCGCGCACGTACAGGTTGCCGGCGCCGTCGTTGGCGAAGTCGAAGGTGTTCACCGCTTTCTGCAAGTCGAGGGTGTTGTTGCCGGCGCCACCGAGAATCACGTTGTAGCCGCCACCGTCACGGAACGTGTCGTTGCCGGCGCGGCCTTCCAGATAGTCATTGCCGCTGCCGCCCTGGATCAGGTCGTTACTGTCGCTGCCGATGATGAAGGTGCTGCCCTTGTGGGTTTCGGCGTTGCGGTTGAGGTCCTGCACCCAGGTGTTGGCCCGCGCCGGATCCGACAGGTTGGCGACGATGATCGTCGAGTCCTTGCTGGTCAGATCGTAGAACTTCGACTCGATGATCCGGTTCATGCCGTCGCCGTAAGCGGTCGGCAGGTGCGAGATCCAGGTCGGGATGTTGAGGATGGAGAACGGCAGCAGATTCCACGCGGTCGAGGCGTAGTGATCGTTGAAGCTGACGATGTTGTCGGTGGCCGACTCCTTGGGTGCGTCGTGCACGCCGATCGAGGCGCCGGTAAAGGTCGAACCGTCGAGGGCGCGGAACACCGGATCGTTTTCGTAACCGACGTTGAGCACTTTGTCGGTGCTGCTCTGGGTCGGCGAGGCGTAGGCGATGTAGTTGGAATCGGCGAAGAATCCGCCCCACTTGCCGCCACTCAGATCGGCCATGCTGTTGACCGCCAGCCCACCGAGACTGTGGCCGCTGACCAGCACATCCTTGCCGCTGAGGCCGTTGGCCTTGGCGAACGCCACCACGTCATTCAGTAGATTGCCGAACGCTTCGCCAACGTAGTTCTTGGCGTAGTCCTTGGGGCCGAAGGCTGCCAGCAGATCGTTGATCACGTCGCCGATGGAGTCGATGATCAGGTTTTCCCGAGGGCCGCTGGTGCCGCGAAAGGCGATACCGATTTCGGTGAGATGGCCCTGAGCGTCGTACTTGCCGAGGATCTCGACCTGAGCGGTGGTGTAACCGGCCTTCTCGCCGAAGAAGGTTCCGCGCGCGTCGGTCTTGCCGTCGTAGCCCAGTTGCGAGGCGGTGATTGGTGTCCAGCCAGCCTTTTTCACGGCGTCGAGGGCGAGTTTTTCCGAGTCGGGGTTCCACGGAATCCCGGGAATCACCCCTTGCGAATCAGTACCGCCAAGCAGCGCGGTGACCAACGTGGCCGGCAGGCCGAGACCGAAACCGTTGTGCTGATAACCGGCGGCAAAACCGTTATCGAGGTTGTGATAGGAATACAGCGTGATCGCCATGGCATCGCTGAACAGCGCCTTGGAATCGGCTGTGCCGAAGTTCTTGTAGTCATACACACCCATTGCTATTGCCTCTCTTTTGTTGGAATTGTCAGAGATAGCTCACAGCCAGGGCGCCCCTCACGGGCACGCCCCGGAGCATTTCAGTACTACTTGCATTGCTTTTAACTGTAGGAGTGAGCCTGCTCGCGATGAGACCGTGTCAGGCAACATGGATGGAGACTGACTCACCGCGATCGCGAGCAGGCTCACTCCTACAGGGTTTGTCTTAACAAGGAGCTAGGCGAACACGAACGCCGAGTCCGACAGGTTAGCCACTCCCACCCCGACCAGGGTCACGGCATAGTCGCCAATCTTCAGCACGGTATCAGCCCCCGACTGTGCAGCATGCTGCTTGTAGTCGTAGCCCTGCCCCGCGCCTTCGACGCCCATGAACACCAGTTTGTCGCTGCCCTGATAGCCATTGATCGCGTCGAAACCGAACGCGCCGCTGAACAGGAAAGTGTTGTTGCCTCCCACCGCCGTCATCACGTCATTGCCGGCGCCGCCGACGAAGGTCACGTGTCCCTTGTCGCTGATCAGCTTGTCATCGCCACCCAGACCGAACAGCCAGTCACCGTCGGCGCTGGCGTGCACTGCGTTGCCGTAGGCATCGCCGTTGAGCGAATGGGTGTACTGGGTCAGTTCGCTGCCATTGGTCAAGCCCTTGGCCGTGACGCCCCAGGTGATTTCCTTGCTGCCCCACCACGACCCCGATTCCTTGCTCACCAGCGCGCCGATGTCGCGGGTCATGCTGATGCCGCCGTAAGCGTCACGCACGTACAGCGTGCCGTCACCGTCATTGGCGAAGCTGAAATTCTGCAGCGGTTTCTGCAGCTCGAACGTGTTGTGGCCCTGGCCACCGAGGAGGACGTTGAAACCACCGTCATCGCGGAAGCGGTCATCGCCGCCCAGGCCTTCGAGGAAGTCGTTACCCGCCCCGCCCTTGAGCCAGTCGTTGCTGTTGGTGCCGATGATGAAGGTGCTGCCGGTGTGCGGCTCGCCGCTACGCCCCAGATCCTCGACCCAGGTCTTGCCCCGGGAAGCTTCTTCCAGGTTGGAAACGATGAGGGTCGAGTCCTTGTGCGTCAGGTTGTAGAACTTCGAGTCGATCACCCGGCTCAAGCCATCGGCATACCCGAGCGAGCTGTGGGCCGACCAGTTCAGCGGATTGACGATGCTGAACGGCACCAGGTTCTGCGTGGTGGACGCATAGTTGTCGGTGAAGTTGACGATGTTGTCGGTGGTCGACTCATGCGGCCCGTCGTGCTTGCCCAGCGACCCGCTGCTGAACGTGGTGCCGTCCAGCGCGCGGAACACCGGATCGTTTTCGTAACCGATGTTCAGCACGTTGTTGCCGGTGCTGCTCTGGGTCGGCGAGGCGAACGCGATGTAGTTGGCGTCCTTGAAGTACCCGCCCCAATTACTGCCGCTCAACTCGGCCACGCTGTTGACCCCAAGGCCACCAAGGCTGTGGCCGCTGAACAACACGTCCTTGGCGGCGATGCCGTTGGCCATGGCGAATGCAGCGACAGCCTTGAGCAGGTTGTCGAAGGCGTTTTTCGCGTAGTTACTCGCGTAATCCGATGGCCCGATGGCGGCCAGCAGGTTGTTCTTCATGTCGCCGAAAGTATCGCTGTAACCCAGCCCGCCGGTGCCGCGAAAGGCCACGCCGAGGCCGATCAGCTTGCCGCCGGCGTCGTACTTGCCGAGCACTTCGGCCTCGGCGCTGGTGAAGCCATCCTTCTCGCCGAAGAACGTACCTTGCGCGCCGACCTTGCCCTGATAACCCAGTGCCGTCGCGTTGAGCGGTTTCCAGGCGGTGGCCGGCAACGGCTGGCCGGTTGGCGTATAGGCATACAGCGTCAGTGCGATGGCATCGCTGTACAACGCTTTGCCGTCGGCATTTTTATAATCGAACAATCCCATGTTGTGCTCTCTCTTCCTTCAAAACCGGCAGCCCGCGAGGACTGCCGGCACGCTTTTAGAACTGCCAGTCGAGGGTCAGACCCACACCGTGGTCTTTCTCGTTGTTACCGATCAGTCCGTTGTAATCCAGGTTGACCCGGACATCGCGATTGAGCGCCAGCCCGGCGCGCACGCCGACCAAGGCTGCATCACGATCCATCGACACACTCTGTACGGTGAACGCGCTGTTGCCATTGGCGAAGGCCAGGTGGCTGTCAGCATCGACATTGCTCAGGTTGTGCTGCCAGCCGAGGGTCGCGCCCAGTTCCAGCTGATGTTTGTCCGACAGCGCGAAGCTGCGCTTGGCGCGCACGCCAAGGGTCGACAGCACCACGTCGCGGTTGTCTTCGCCGCTCTTGAGCGCCGCAGCATCACCCTTTTCGGTGAAGCTCTCGGTGTTCAAGTGCACGTACGACAGATTGGCGAACGGCTCCAGGTTCATCGGTTGCAGGCGCAGATCGTAAGCCGCTTCGGTGAACACCTGAGTGGTCGCCGCATCGTGCTTGGTTTTCTCTTTGCCATTGACGCCCGCGAACTGCAGATCACGTTTCACGTCCACGCGATGCCAGCTGTAAGCGGCACCGGCGGTCAGACGCAGCGCATCGACCTGATGCCCGAGGTACGCGCCCAAATGGTAGCTGTCGACCGAGGCCGAAGAATGCGTACCGCCGCCCATGTTCAACGAACTGTCGCTATAACCGGTAACGAAACCCAGACGGGTATCTTCAGCGATCAGGCCGTCGACACCGGCCAGTAGACCGCCGATGGAGCTGTTGGAGTCGGCGTTTTCGTGGCCGCCATCGCTCTTGCCCCACGACCCCAGCACCTTGACCCAGGCATTGCTGCGATCGTCAGTCGGTGCGTCGGCATTGAACAGGTCACGCTCGCGCAGACGCTCGCCCACTGCCTCACGCAGGTAGCGGCTGTCGTTGATCAGCATGGTGCCGATGGCCGGGTGAATTTCCCCGGACAGTTGCTGGAAGGCTTGTTGCGCCGACGCCGCGTTCGGCGACAACAGCAAGGTTTCGAACAACGCATTGCCCGCGCCCAGCCCTTCGGCAGCCGCACCAACCGCACGTTGGTTCGGCGTCAGACCGACACTGGCGAACGACGCGCCGTTGCGCCCGACGTCCAGTTGCACACCGCTCGCCGAGTACGCCAGGGTGCCGCCGAGAAACGCATAGTTCGGCAGCACTTGCCCGAACTGGCCTTGAATGCCACCGGCCGCTTGCAGGATGTTGAACTGCGAACCCAGCAGGCTCTGCACTTCGGTGGTGCTGAGCAGGGTCGGGCTGTTTTCCAGCGACAGACTGACCGTGGCGCCATCGATCACGGCTTTGCCACCGGCAACGATCTGGTCGCTGCTGGTCGGCGACACTTCCACCGCGTAGGTCGAACCGCGCTCGAAGGTCACGTCACCGGCCACGTTCAGGGTGCCGATCGAGTTGCCCGGCGCGACGGTACCACCGCTTTTCACGGTCAGCGCGCCGATACGGCCGTTACCACCAAGGATGCCGCTGTCGTTGACCGTGACTGCCGAAGCCAGCGACCCATTGATCGCCAGTCGCCCCTGATTGACCAGAGTCGGGCCGCTGTAGGTGTTGTTGCCGGTCAGCACCAGTGTGCCGATGCCCTGCTTGGTCAGGCCGCCGTGACCGGAAATGTCGTTGCGCCAGGTATCGAGGCCGCAGGTGATGTCGTTGCACACGCGCTCGGTGGGTTTGCCCTTGTCGAGGATCGCGCCGATGCCCGGCAGGTCCGCGACGAACTGCCCGGAACCGTAGGCACCCTGAATGCGGAATTCTTCCGGGATGTCCTGCTCGGTGACGAACATCGACGGGCCATCAATGCCTTTGCGCAGGTTGATCATGCCCCAGCCGTACAAGGCGTCGATGCCCGGTGCGCCGAGGTCGGTGGCGGTGGTACGCAGTACCGTGGCGACCTGATCGCCAGTCATGTACGGGAAGCGTTCCATCAGCACCGCCATCGAGCCGGCCACGTGCGGCGCGGCCATCGAGGTGCCGTTGTAGTTTTTGTAGGCGGTGGTCAGGTTGTCGGCGTTGGTACCTTCGATAATCGAGCTGAAGATTTTCGTGCCCGGCGCCGAGACGCAGAGACTCGCGGTGTAGCCGCAGCGCGAGGAGAACGTACTCATGATGTACGGGTTGGCGCTGGCCTGGTCCGGGTTCTGCTGCAACGCGGCGACGGTGATCCAGTTCGGCGCGATGTCCGGCACGAAGTAGCCGAGGCCGGCGATGGCGTCCGGGTTGTTCAGGTTGTAATCGTTACCGGCAGCGAAGATTGTCACGATACCGCTGCGGGCGGCGGCAATCGCACCGTCGTAGGCTCCGCCGGGCTTGGTGCCGAGCAGTGTGCGGATCTCGTTGAACTGCACTTGCGCGTCGTTGACGGTGAAGTGCGGATACGCCGGATCGCGCCCACCGAGGTCGAAACGATCGGTGATGCCGATGCCCCAGCTGTTGTTGATGATCCGCGCGCCACTGGCGATCAGCGCATCCCAACCGGCCTTGTACACCGCACCATCGTTGCCACGGACGATGCCGTCTTCCGGGCCCGGGTCGCCGTTGTCGGCGCTGATGATCTGCGCACCGAACGCCACGCCGTGCATCGGCCCGCCATCGCGGCTACCGGCAGCGATGCCACCGACGTGGGTACCGTGGGCGCCGAGCTTGCCGTCGGAGCCGACCGAGGGCGAACCGTCATAACGGAACGCATCGCCGGCTTTGACCGGGATATACGGGTCGGTGTATTCGCGGATCCCGCTGGTGACCAGGGTGATGACTTTGTTGGTGCCGGAAAACTCCGGGTGCGCGGCATACACCGGCTGGTCGAAGATCCCCAGTTTCACGCCTTTACCGGTGTAACCGGCGGCGTAGGCGTGATCCGCGCCAATGGCGCCCAAGCCCCAGTCAGCCTTGAATTCGGCACTGCGCCAACTGGCGGGATCACCACCGCGGCCGCTTTCCACATAAGGCGCCGCGTGCGCGGAGCCCCATGTGGCCAGTGCGCAGAGTACGGCGCAATTGAGGGTTTTCATGGCGAAGCGACCGCCCGTTTGCGCGGGGGTTTTGTTGTTATTCATCCAGCGACCTTCCTTAGTGTTGTTGCGAAAAAAACGTCTATTCCAATCTCATGAATGCTGCTTCATGTGGCGAGGGAGCTTGCTCCCGCTGGGGCGCGAAGCGGCCCTCTGCGTTCTTCCAGTCGAACTCTGCTGGGCGGATTTACGACTGCTGCGCAGCCGAGCGGGAGCAAGCTCCCTCGCCACAGGTATGTGCCCACAGCGCCTACAGGGATACGCGTACGCCCTCCGTCAGAACTGCCAGTTCAGGCTCAGCCCCACGCCGTGGCTCTTCTCGCGGTTGGCCAGTTGCCCGTTGTAATCGAGGTTGACCCGCACGTCCTTGCTCAATGCCAGGCTGGCTTGCACGCCGACCAGCGCCGCGTCACGCACCAGTGCCGAACTCTCGACCGTGTACGGAGTGCTGCCGCTGGCGAAGCGCAGATGCTGTTCGGCGTCGATGTCGCTCAGGCTGTGCTGCCAGCCGAGGTGGCCGCTGACGTCCAGTGCCTGTTGCGTCGACAGATTGAAGCGCTTGACCGCGCGCACACCGAGCGTACTCAGCACCGCATCACGCTGGTCGCCGGAGCTTTTCAGCGCCGCCGCGTCGCCCTTTTCCGTGAAGCCTTCGGTATCCAGATGCACATAAGCGAGGTTGGCGAACGGCTCCAGCGCCAACGGTTGCAGGTTCAGCCGGTAAGCCGCCTCACCGAAAACCTGCGTGGTCGCCGCATCGACTTTGGCTTTCTGTTTGGCGCTGACGTCGGCGTATTGCAGATCGCGCTTCACATCGGCGCGATGCCAGCTATAGGCCGCGCCGGTGCTCAGGCGCCAGGCGCCGATGTCATGACCGGCGTAAGCGCCGAGGTGATAGCTGTCGACCTTGGCCGACGAGTGCGTGTCCGAGCCCATGTTCAGCGAGCTGTCGCTGTAACCGGTGACCAGACCGATGCGGGTCTGCTCGTCCAGCGCGCCGTCGACTCCGGCGAGGAGACCACCGATTGAGGTGCTGTAGCGCGAGGTGTCGTTACCGGAATCGGTCGAACCCCAGGCGCCGAGAGCCTTGATCCAGCCATTGCTTTGCGTGGCGTTGGCATCGTGCAGACGTTCGCCGACCGCGTCGCGCAACTGGCGACTGTCATTGATCAGCATCGAGCCGAGGGCCGGGTAGATTTCGCCGCTCAATTGCTGGAAGGCTTGCTGCGCCGATGCAGCAGACGCCGACAGCAGCAGGCTTTCGTACACCGAATTGCCGGCGCCCAAGCCTTCGACCGCACTCGCCACCGCACGCTGATTCGGGGTTTGCCCGACGCTGGCGAACGAGGTCGCATTGCGCTGGATGTCCAGTTGAATGGCATTGGCCGCGTAGTCGAGGTTGCCACCGATGAACAGGTAGTCCGGCAGCACCGCGCCGAACTGGCCTTGAATGCCACCGGCCGCTTGCAGAATGTCGTACGAATGGCCGAGCAGGCTGCGGGTTTCAGTGGTGCTGAGCAGGGTCGGACTGTTTTCCAGCGACAGGCTGACCGTGGCACCGCTGATGCTCGCGCTGCCGCCAGCGACGATGCGGTCGCTGCTGGTCGGCGACAGCTCGACCGCGTAGGTCGAGCCTGGGGCGAAGGTCACGTCACCGGCCACGTTCAAGGTGCCGATGGAATTGCCCGGCGCCACGCGGCCGCCGCTGTTGGCGATCAACGCACCGATGCGCCCGGAGCCACCCAGAGTGCCGTTGTCATTGACGGTCACTGCCGAAGCCAGCGAACCGTTGACGCTGAGCAAGCCCCCGTTGACCGTGGTCGGGCCACGGAAGGTGTTGTCGCCGGTCAGTAGCAAGCGCCCTGCCCCGGACTTGATCAGGCTGCCCTGATAGACCCGGGTCGCCGCTGCGGCATCACGGGCCATACCGACGGCGTAGTCGGTCTGGTCCTGCTGACTGGCGCCGGCCGGAATACCGTTCTGCCAGCCCTTGTCCTGCAGGGTCTGCTGCCAGGCGCTGTGTTCGGCGAGGTCTTCGCGCTGACGCTGAATCAGCGCCTTGTCGGAGATGTCATTGCTCCACACATCGCTTTGCCCGGCGGCCAGATTGGCATCGAACGCGCCGAGCAATTGCCCCGGCCCGTGCATCGCCCGATTGAGGTTGGCCACGCCCCAGCCGACCCGCTCGGTCGGCGCATCGGTGACCGAACCGTCGAGTTGCGTGGCGGTGGTCAGCAGCACTTCCAGCGCCTGCTGGTTGTTCATGTACGGGTAGCGTTCCATCACCAGCGCCAGGGCCCCGGTGGCGTGCGGCGCGGCCATCGAGGTACCGGACTTGATCGCGTACCCACCGTCCGGAATGGTGCTGTCGATCTTCGCCCCCGGCGTGGTGATGCACCAGTATTTGGCGATGCCGCACTGGTTGTACTTCTGCTGATTGCTCTGATCCAGCCCGGAAACTGCCAGCCAGTGGCCTTCGAGGTCCGGCTGAAAGTACGGCAGCGCCGAGCGCACGCTGGCGTTCGGGTAGCCGCTGTTGCCGGCGCTGAACACGTTGATCACGCCACGGCGCGAGACATCCGCCGCCGCGTCGAGCCAGGTGCCCTGATTCCAGTGCTGAGCGTACGCGGCGTGCAGATCGGCCAGAGTGCGGTAGCTGACATCCGGCGGCTGGCTGCCCCAACTGTTGTTGATCGCGCGCACACCGGCATCGGCCAGAGCGTCGTATACCGCTTTGAAATAACGCGGATCGGGTTTCGGGCCGAACAGGAAGCTGTCGTTGTTGTTGGTGTTGCCGACGTAGATCTGCGCGTTGTACGCCACGCCGTGCATGCCATTGCCGTCACGGCTCGCGCCCATGGTGCCGACCACGTGGGTGCCGTGGGAATCGTTGTTGGGATTGAGCGTGCCGTTGACGTTGAACAGCGAGCCGTCGACGTAACTGCCGGAGGCCAGCACCGGCTGATAGCGCTCGCTGGCGAACTCGGGATGGGCGGCGTCGAAACCGGAATCGAGGGCGCCGATTTTCACGCCTTTACCGGTGATCCCGGCGGCGTAAGCCTTATCCGCCTGCATCCGCGCCAGGCCCCAGTCGCGCTGGAATTCGGCGCTGCGCCAACTGGCGGGATCGCCGGGCTTGCCGGTTTCAAGGTACTGCGCATGGGCTTGCGCGATGGAAACTGCGAGCAACAGGCTGCCGACCGCTGCCGGCTTGATGCGTACTTCCATGTTCACCACTCACTTTTCTTATTGTTTTGCAGGCACTGACAGCCAGATCAAAAGATCGCAGCCTTCGGCAGCTCCTACTGGGATTGCTGTGTTCTATGTAGGAGCTGCCGCAGGCTGCGATCTTTTGCTCTGCTTTGCTCCTACAGGATTTTCAGTGTTACTGGGTTTTCGGACCTTGTCCGAACGCCTCATCCACCCGTGCCAGATCCTGTTCGTTCAATGTCCCCGCGTAGTAATGCAGCTTGGTCCAGGCCATCAAATAGTCGTAGCGCGCCTGGGCCAGATCGCGGCGGGTGGTAAACAGTTGTTGTTCGGCGTTCAGCGCATCGAGGTTAGTCCGCTCGCCGCCGAGAATGCTTTGCTTGGTCGACACCACCAGCGCTTCAGCCGAAGCCAGAGCCTTCTGGTAGGCGCGCAGTTTGTTGACCCCCGACAGGCAGGCGCTGAACTGGCGGCGCAGTTCGATCAAGGTTTCGCGGGTCTTGCCATCCAGTTCGTATTCCGCCTGCTCCATGGTGCGGCTGGCCTGACGGGTCGAGGCCGATACCCCGCCACCGGCATACAGCGGCACGTTGACTTCAAAACCGATGGTGTTGGTGTCATAGCGCTGGTTATAGGTGTTGCCGCTGTCCGATTCAGTCTTGCGGATCGACGCATAGGCACTGACTTTCGGCAGGTGCCCGGCGCGGTTGCGCTCGACTTCATACTTGGCCACTTCCACCGCTTGGCGTTGCGACGCCAGATTGGGGTTGTTGCTGATCGCCAGCTCATGCCAGGTGTCGTAGTTGGCGGGCATCAGCGCGAAGGTCTGGAAATTCTGATCCAGTGGCGCCAGCTCGCTGATGTCCACCGTCTGCACGCCGACCAACGCCCCCAATTCACGCAGCGCGGCGTCCTGCTCATTGCGCGCCTCGATCTCTTCGGCGGTCGCCAGTTCATAGCGCGACTCGGCTTCCAGAATGTCGGTGCGCGTGCCCTCGCCCTGTTTGAACATGTGCTCGTTCTGCTGGAACTGCTGCTCGTAAGCCTTCTTCTTGGCCTGGGCGATGTCGATCTGATCCTGGGCGAACAAGGCCTTGGTGTAGTTATCGAGCACCCGCACCAGCAGCTCCTGACTCTTGCCGCGAAACGCTTCGTCGGCGAACAGCGACTGCGCCACGCCTTTGCGATACGCCGCGTAGGCTTCGTAGTCGAGCAAGGGTTGCTGCAAGGTCAGGGTCGAGCCGTAACTGTTGTAGTTGCGATCTTCGGTCAGGTTGCCGCGATTGGTCAGTTGCGTGGCCTTCGAGGTGTTGTGACCGCGGTTGTAGTTGTAACCCAGTCTCGGCAACAGCCCGGCACGGCCGATGATGCGGTTTTCCAGGCCTGCGTCGCGCTCCTTGATCGCGCCGAGGAACACCGGGTCGTTGCGCAATGCCTGTTCGTAGACTTCGAATGGCCCCATGGCCGCCAGCGCGCTGTTTCCTGCGAGCAGCGCGAACGCTGCTCCCAACATCGAAAGCTTATTCATACAGCCGAACATCCTTATTCTTCAGTCAACGCAGAGCCAGCGCGATCGAGCAATGGTTTGAACAGGTAGTTGAGCAGTGAGCGTTCGCCCGTGCGCACGAACATTTCCGCCGGCATACCGGGCTTGATCACCAGGCCTTGGAGTTTCTCCATCGCCTGATCACTGACGCTGCTGCGCAACACGTAGTACGGCACGCCGGTTTTCTCGTCGACCATCTGGTCGGCGGAAATCAGGCTGACCTCACCCGGTACACGCGGGGTCTTGCTCTGGTTGAACGCGGTGAACAGGATATCGACCGGCAGATGCGTGCCGACCTTGTCGATCAGGTTGATCGGCAAGTGCCCTTCGACTTCCAGGGTGGTGCCTTGCGGGACGATCTCCAGCAGGGTTTCGCCCTGACGCACCACGGCGCCTTCGGTGTGTACGCCAAGGTTGACCGCCACGCCGTCGGCGGTAGCCAGAATCTCGCTGTGCTGCAGGTCGAAACCGGCAGAGGTCAATTGCTCGGACAGGGTCACGCTTTTGAGCTGCGCGTCGGCCAGTTGCGTGCGCACTTCCTTCTGATATTCCTCGCCATGCTGTTGCAGCTTCAAGCGCGATTCGAGAATGCCCTGCTCCACCCGGCCGCTTTCACCGGTGTTCTCGGCCAGTTGCTGTTGCACTTGCGACAGCTGCCGCTGGTATTCCATCAAACGGTTGCGCGGGATGTAGCCGTTGTCCGCCAGCGGCTGCAGGTTGCTCAGTTGCTGTTGCAGCGAATCGGCCTGGGCATTGAGGTCGGTACGGGCGCGGCGCATGCCCGCCAATTGCGCGGTGGCACCTTCGATGCTGGCGCGCAGCCCGGCCTGCTCGCGGTAGAACGCTTCGCGGCGGCTGCTGAACAGTTGACGCTGACCTTCCAGCACCAGCGCCAGACGCGGGTCCGGGTCATTGCTCAGTTCCGCAGGAAAGGTGATCTCTTTGCGGTTGTCACGCTCGGCCTGCCAGCGCGCGAGGCTGGCCCAGGCCATGCGGTATTGCGCCTGCAACGACTGCACGTCGGCGGCCACCTGGGTCTGATCGAGACGGAACAGCGGCTGGCCCTGTTTGACGATCTCGCCTTCGCGCACCAGGATCCGGCTGACCACGCCGCTGCTCATCGACTGCACAGCCTTGCGCTTGCCCGAGACCACCACGGTGCCTTGCACCGGAATCCCCTGATCCAGCGGCGCCAGTGCGGCCCAGGTGAAGAAGCTGCCGGCGCCGACGATGGCCAGAATCCAGCCCATGCGGGCGAAGAATTTCGCATCGCGCTCCGGGCGCTCGGTGACATACGCGTGTTCCATGCTCGCTTCGTTTTCAGTGTTCATGCTGGCGCTGCTCATACACCCGAATTCCTTGTCGTGGGCTGGTACTGCCGGCTCATGCTGAGCCCGCCCGGTGCCTGCGCAGATTTTTCCCGTTGTTGTTCCTGGGCGCCGGACAGCGCCTTGAGGACTTCCTGACTGGCGCCGAACGCCTGCAAGCGGCCATCGTTGAGTACCAGCAGTTTGTCCGCCTGAGCCAGTACCGAAGAGCGATGCGTCACCAGCACCACCGTGGTGCCCTTGGCCTTGAGCTGGGCGATGGCGCTGGCCAGCGCGGCTTCACCGACAGTGTCGAGGTTGGAATTCGGCTCATCGAGCACCACCAGGCTCGGATCGCCATACATCGCACGGGCCAGGGCCACACGCTGCTTCTGACCGCCGGACAGACCACTGCCGTCCTCGCCCAGTTGCGTGTCGTAGCCTTGCGGCAGGCGCAGGATCATTTCGTGCACGCCGGCCTGTTGCGCGGCCGCCACGACTTTTCCCGGGTTGGCTTCGCTGAAACGGGCGATGTTCTCGGCGATGCTGCCGCTGAACAGTTCGATGTCTTGTGGCAGATAGCCTATGTACGGGCCGAGCTCGTCGCGGTTCCAGCGATGGATGTCCGCACCGTCCAGGCGCACCGTGCCGCCGAGGGTCGGCCACACGCCGACCAGCACACGGGCCAGGGTTGACTTGCCGGAACCGGAGGCACCGAGCACGCCGAGCACTTCTCCGGCGCCCAGATTGAAATTGATCATCTGCAAGGTTGCCGCGCGCTGCCCCGGAGGGCCGGCACTGACTTGCTCGAAAGTGATCTGGCCTTTCGGCGCCGGCAGCGCCATGGCGTCATCACTCGGCGGGAACGCCTGCAGCAAGGAGTCCAGACGACGGTAGGCCAGTTTCGCCCCGCTCCACTGTTTCCATACGGCGATCAACTGATCGATCGGGCTCAGCACGCGGCCCATCAGGATCGAACCGGCAATCATCATCCCGGCGGTCATGTCGCCCTTGATCACCAGCAACGCACCGAGGCCCAGCACCAGCGATTGCAGGCACAGACGCAGGGTCTTGCTGATCGAGCTGATCACCGCACCGGTGTCGCTGGCCTGATTCTGCAGGCCGAGGAAACGCGAGTGCACACCGAACCAACGCTTGCGCAACGCGCCGAGCATGCCCATGGCCTGAATGGTTTCCGCGTTGTGCAGGTGGCTGGTCGCCAGTTGGCTGGATTTCTGCGAGTAACCGGCGGCTTCGCCCAGCGGTTTTTTGGTCATGTATTCATTGAGGCACGCCAGCGCAATCAGCAACAGCGCACCGGCGGTGGCGAGCACGCCCAGCCAGACGTTGAACAGGTAGATGACAAACAGATAGACCGGGAACCAAGGCGCATCGAAAAACGCGAACAGGGCCGGGCCGGTGACGAATTGGCGAATGTGGGTCAGGTCGCCCAGCGATTGCCCGGCGTTGCCCTCGCCCTTGAACAGGTTCCGCTCGAATGCCGCCTGATACACCCGCAGGTTGAAGCGGCGCTCCAGTTGGCTGCCGATGCGGATCACGATGAAGCTGCGGATCACTTCCAGCATGCCGATGAAGGCAAAGAAGCCGACCACCATCAACGACAGCATCGCCAGCGTCGTTTCGTTCTGCGAAGACAGTACGCGGTCGTAGACCTGCAGCATATAAATGGAGGGCACCAGCATCAGCACGTTAATCAGTGCGGTAAAGCACCCGACGCTGATCAGAATGCTTTTATAGTCACCCAAAGCCTTGAACAAGGGAGCGGTGGCTGGGGCCTTCGCCATCTTCATTGATTCTTCCTGAAATGATAGATCCCGCCAGACTTCGGCGAGCGCTCAATTAATGTTCCGCCTACCTGCGAAAGATGTTTTGCAAGTACCCGCTTACAATTCAACAACAACTGCAACAATCACTTATAACGTTCAAGCACTGCCATATATTCAATCTGGATTAGTTGAGCGTTTATTTCGTTGCGCGTTCGAGTGTAACAATCAGGCCTGACTTCAAAGTGCTGGAATAGAGCCCGTCACGTTGTCGGCTGAAAAACACGATTCTTGAACCTTCCGTGCCGGTGATCGATATTCCGTCGGGTTCCGGAAACCAGCCGATGGGCGACTCGTTCAGCCATGCGCCAAGGCATTCGGCGCCCTTGCCGACGGTCTGGTTGGCTTGCAGTTCGAGGGCACAGGTGTTCGACGGTTTATCCTGCAGCTTTTGTGCTTCAGGCGCGTCATTTTTAGCGCTCAACGTCGCCTGCCATTGCCCGGCAAAAACCGATGGTTCTTCAAGTCTGAGGCTGCTTGCCATGGTTGTTTCTCCAGAAATCATGATCAGCGCCGCCAAAAGCCACGCCATTGCCTTGTAGGTAAAAACTTTACAGATCATCAGAAAATTCGCTCCGGCACCTAGCCTTGCCCAGCAATCCACACGATGCAAGCAAAGAAAGCGACGCATCGAGCGCCGCTTTCCCGTTACATCACGCCACGATGTCGCTGGTCGCGGCCTGGCCTACGGTGCTGACCTGGAAGTCCGCCACGCCATGCCCGGAGAAATCCACCGACAACAGGCTGTTGCCGCCCGACGACGTCAGGATCGCGTCGCCAGCCGAACCGGTGAAGCTGCTGACAAAGTGCAGGCCGGAACCGTTGGTGATACCGGTCAGATCGATTTTGTCCAGACCGCTGACGAAATCGAGGATCTGATCAATCGCACCCGGCTTGGAGTCGGAACTGGCTGCGAACACGAAAGTGTCCGAACCTGCGCCGCCCCACAGCTTGTCCGCACCACCGGCGCCGTAGAGGATGTCGTTGCCGGCACCGCCTTTCAGCTCGTTGGCAACGCTGTTGCCGATCAGCAGATCGTTGCCCGAACCGCCGATGGCGTTCTCGATGGTCACACCTTTGGCGATCGACACGTTACCGATCATGCCGCCAACGTCGGAGAACGAAGCTGCATTGAGGTTGATCTTCTGGTTCTGGGTGAAACCCGAGAAGTCGAAGGTGTCCTTGCCGCCCGCGTCCCACACCGAGAACACCAGCTTGTCGCTCGACGACGAGGCGCTGAGGAAATCGCGACCGGCGTTGGAGTTGAAGCCGTAGGTGGTGTCACCGGTACGGGTATTCATGTTGGCGCCGTAGAGTTTCTGGATCGCGGCAATGTCGTCCATCAGCGGGCCGGAGGAATAGGCTTCCACACCGCCCTTGCTGAAGTTCTGACTGGTATTGCTTTCGCTCCAGTAGCTCATGACGCTGTAGCCGCGGGTGTCTTGCCCGTAGGTGGCGTCATTGTAGGTCGGGTTGCCGTTGCCGGCGTTGTAGTCGCCCGGGTGCGCCAGGCCAAGGGTGTGGCCGATTTCATGGGTCAGGGTCTGACGACCGTAGTTGTTCAGATCCGGGGTCTTGTTCTGCGTATAACCGCTGTTGATCAAGTACCACGAAGTGCCGTCGTAACCCGGACCGGTACCCGGCAGGTAGGCGAACGCTGCTGCGCCGTCCACGCCACCGCTGTAGTTGGCGAAGGTCATGTGGCCGTCACCGCCGGTGGCTTTCTCGGTGAAGGTGACGTTGGCCACGTCGGCCCAGGATTGCATGGCGAGCACGGCCTGGGTTTTCTGTTGATTACTGAACTGACTGAACCCTGTGATCCCGTGCTTGTTCATCGTGCTGGACGATACCGAAGTCAGGAACGTGTAGGTGAGTTCGATCTTGCCGCTGCCATCCTTGTCCTGATAGGCAGCGCCGTCACGCAGCAACTGGGTTGCGGCCTGGTCGACGGAAAAGGAGGGTTTGCCATTGACCGTGAGGTTGCCGCCACGGTCGTACTGGTGGCTGAAGCTATTGATCTGGTTCCAGGCGGAGCTGGTTGCCGCCAGAGCCTGCACTGCGCCTACCGGCACGAATGTGTCTGCAGTGATATCAATAGCGTTAGCTTTTACTTTCGACATAAACACACTTCCTTGTTTAGCAATGGAACAGTTTTTGTCAGATAGCGACGATCCCTGGCGAGATCGTCCTATCACTCGCCCAATGAAGGCGTAAGAAACCTGACACAATTTGAAATCTGTCGTCTAGCATTTTTTTGAGATCAAATTGCACTGTTGCGTAAAACTGCCGTAAACAAAGCCTGTGAGGTCGAGAGATTGTTTTAACGGGTCGCGCCCCGTCCAATTGTCTGACGATTTTCTATTTAAATATTAAATATTGGTAAGTTGTTTTTTGTTGGGTGCGTCTCACTTTCCCGCACTCTATTAGTGCGATGCCAGTGTATTGATATCAATTAAATCAGCAGTGCTAAAACACTTGTGGGAGCGGGCTTGCTCGCGAATGCGGGGTATCTGCCAACCTGTTTGCTGACTGATCGAACGCATTCGCGAGCAAGCCCGCTCCCACAGAGGGGGGTGAGGTGGTTTAGCTACCGGTGCGGATCTTGTTCCACACCCGCGTGCGGATCCGGTCGATGTTCAGCGGCATCGCCTCAAGCGCAAACAGCTTGCCCATCATCTCCGGGCTCGGATAGACCTTGGTGTCATTCTTGATTGCCGGATCGATCAGGCTGTCGGCCTGTTCGTTGCCGTTTGCGTAGTGCACCGAGTTGCTGATATCGGCCATCACCTCCGGGCGCAGCAGGTAATTCATGAACGCATAGCCGGCCTTCTCGTCCGGCGCGTCATTGGGCATGGCAACCATGTCGAACCAGATGGCCGCGCCTTCCTTGGGAATCGCGTAACCGATTTCGATACCGTTCTTCGCCTCTTTGGCGCGGCTCTCGGCTTGCAGAATATCCCCGGAGAAACCCACGGCCACACAGATGTCACCATTGGCCAGATCACTGGTGTACTTCGATGAGTGGAAATAGCTGACGTACGGCCGCACTTTCATCAGCAACGCTTCGGCCTTCTTGTAGTCTTCGGGATTCTTGCTGTGGTGCGGCAGTCCCAGGTAGTTGAGCGCCGCTGGCAGCAATTCCGGACCGTTGTCGAGGATCGCCACGCCGCATTTCTGCAACTTTTGCATGTATTCGGGTTTGAAGATCAGATCCCACGAATCCACCGGGGCGTCGT
Source organism: Pseudomonas sp. JQ36 (assembly GCF_053851495.1). NCBI lineage: Bacteria > Pseudomonadati > Pseudomonadota > Gammaproteobacteria > Pseudomonadales > Pseudomonadaceae > Pseudomonas > Pseudomonas sp. JQ36. The sequence goes on from NZ_CM132642.1 coordinate 1,851,772, forward strand.
CACCCAGCACTGCTTTGATCTTGGCGACGTTGTAACCGATGCCGGTGCTGCCCCACAGATACGGAAAGCCGTGTTCATTGCCCGGATCGTTGGTTTGCAGCGCCTTGAGCAATACCGGGTTGAGGTTCTTCCAGTTCGGCAACTGGCTCTTGTCGAGCTTTTTCAGCGCCCCGCCCTGAATCTGCCGCGCCATGAAGTGGTTGGACGGAAACACCACGTCGTAACCAGAGTTGCCAGTCATCAACTTGCCGTCGAGGGTTTCGTTGCTGTCGTAGACGTCATAGGTGACGCCGATGCCCGTCTCTTTCTGAAAGTTTTTTGTCGTATCCGGCGCGATGTAGCTGGACCAGTTGTAGACCTTGACCGTCTCGGCGGCATGGCTGATCGAGGCGGCCAGCAGCAACGGCGCCAGGGCGAGGGTTTTCTGGATCATGGGGTCGATTCCTGTAGAGACTATTGTTGTTGGCAGGCAATCAAAGGATCAAACAATCAGAAAATCAGCACGTAGCTCTTGCGCACGGTCTCCTGGATATCCCAGATGCCGAGCGTGTTGGCCGGCAACATCAGTGCGTCGCCACCTTGTATGTGCAGGGTTTCGCTGCCGTCGTCCGGGGTGAACGTGCAGCGGCCGGAGATGAAGTGGCAGAACTCCTGCGCGGTGATCTGCCGGCGCCAACGCCCCGGGGTGCATTCCCAGACGCCGGTTTCCACGCCGTCGTCGCGCTCGACGCTGGTGGTCGAGGCAATCGCGACCGGCTCGCCGAGTGGCACGGCGACCGGGTTGGATTCATCCAGTTGCAGACTGGCGGTGTTCTTGAACTGCGTAATGCTCATGGTGGGACCTGTCTTGTGAAGAAAACGGCGGTTAGTGCATGAAACCTTCCATGAACCCGGCGACCTGACTGGCAAGCTTGCGCCGCCAAGGTGCGCTGGCCGGGTTGGCCAGGGTCTGGTCTTCGTGGACGAAACTTTTGATGATCGCGTTGTAACCGAGCCAGCGGCACGGCTCCGGCTCCCAGGCGCGCAGCGCATGGATCCCGCCGTCCGGCAGCACCCACGGCTGATGCACCAGCTCGGTATCGCGCTCGAGAATCAGATCGGCCAGGGTGCGGCCGCCGAGATTGCTGGCACCCACACCCTCCCCGCCATAACCGCCGGACAGCGCAATGCCATTGGCGCGATCGCAGAGCATGTGCGGCTTGAAGTGCCGGGACATACCGAGGTTGCCGCCCCAGGCATGGGTGATCTGCACGTTTTTCAGCTGCGGGAACAGCTCGCCGAACAGATAGCGGCGCAGCTCGACTTCATCACGGGTCAGATCGAAGTTATGGCGCAGCTTGCCGGCGAACTGGTAACCGCCGCGGGCGCCGAAGATCAGGCGATTGTCGGCACTGCGCTGGCCATAAGTGACCTGACGGCTGAACTCGCTGAACGCTTGGCCACGGTTGAGGCCGATTTCATCCCAGGTCGCCGCCGACAACGGCTCGGTGGCAACAATCAGGCTTTGCACCGGCAACTGATAGCGACCCAACGGTGGCAGCGTGACCGAATAGCCTTCGACCGCCGGCACAATCCAGCGACTGCGCACACTGGCCCTGGCCGTGCGCAAACTGCCGGACTGCCAATGGGTGACCGGGCTGTTTTCATAGATTTTCACCCCCATGTTTTGCACGGTACGCGCCAGACCGCGCACCAGTTTCGCCGGGTGAATGGTCGCCACGTGCGGCGCGTAGATGCCGCCATAGGGTTTCGCCACGCGAATCTGTTGCGCCAGTTGCTCGGGGTTCAGCCAACGGTAATCGTTGTCGGTCAGGCCTTGGGCGTGCAGTTTGTCGAGGTATTCGCGCAGGCTGGCTTCCTGCTCCGGGTAGCGGGCGGCGCAGTACAACACCCCGCCTTTGCGGTAATCGCAATGGATGCCCTCACGTTCGAGGACAACTTCCACTTCATCCGGAATGCTGTGCAGCAGATCAAACGATGCGCGACGTTGTTCTGGAGAGAGACCTGCGAGCAGTCGATCCTCGCCCAGCAGGTTACCCATCAGCCAGCCGCCATTGCGCCCGGACGCACCGAAACCGGCGGTTTGCGCCTCGACGATGGCGATATCCAGACCGGGGGCGAGTTTTTTCAGGTAGTACGCGGTCCACAGCCCGGTATAACCGGCGCCGATGATCGCCACGTCGACATCCAGATCCTGCTCAAGCGCCGGCCGCGCGATCAGCGGCTCGTCGAGTTGATCCATCCACAAACTGATAGTGCGCCACGCCGGCATGCAAGACTCCGCCACTGAAAACCTTCGATGGCGTCGATCCTAGTGCGTGACTTCAATCACTGTCTTGCGCGCGTGCCCGCAAAGAAATTTGTTTGGCGTAGGCCTTCGGTGACTGGCCGGTGTGTTGGCGAAAACAACTGTAGAACGCTGACAGCGAGTTGAACCCGGCGGCAAACGCCAGTTCGTCGATACGCAGCGGCGGCGCGGCGTGGTCCAGCGACTTGAGCAAGTGCTGCAGGCGGGCCTGATTGACGTAGCGATAGAAGCTCTGGCCGAGCACCTGATTGAGCAGGTAGGAAATCTGATTGCGGCTGTAGCCGCACTCTTTTGCCACCCTTTGCAGGTCCAGTTCCGGATCGAGGTACGGCTGCTGCCGCTCAAAATACTGCTGCAGATCCTCGGCCATGAAACTGATCTGGCGCGGCGACAACCCCAGGCGACTCACCGCCGGGCGCTGACTGGGTGCGACAGCGCCGTTGGATTGCGTACGGACCAGCGAGGCGTATTCGTTGACCCGCCAGATCAGGCCGTCTTTGACCGTGATCGCTTCGCTGGAACGGAACGACACCAGCCCGTCGCCACCGCGCAAAGTCACTTCGTATTGAATGAACGCGGTGTTGCCATCCACGCGGATCCGGTCGCAATGCTCGAGCGCTTCGTCGGATTCTCGCGGCATGCTCACGCGCACGTACTCACGCAACTCGCCGAGACCGAGGACCCGGTTCTGGAAGAAATCGTTGTATTGGACGTGCGGGTGATACAGCGCCATGACGCTGTCCAGATCGCGGTGTTTCCAGCTCAGGTGATAGCGCATGACCGTAGCGGCCGTGGCCGGAGTCTGTTCTGGGCCGTCATCGTCGGCGTGCATAAAGGTCTCGGCGCAAAAGAACCGAGCTTGCCCAAGTTCGCCAAAACGATCAACGAGCAAACGGTAGTGGCCATTTGGCGATGAGTGATCACAGCGTGACTTACATCAAAAAATGCGTAGCAATCGCAAAATGAACTGAAAAATCTCACGGAAAATTCACATGCGGGTGCTACTTTTAACGTCATTGAACGGTTGAGCCAATGAAGGTTCTTCCCACCTAACGTGAGCAAAAGGAAGCGCTCGATGAAGAAGGCGGGCAACACATGAATAAAGGTTCCAGCAAAGTCACGTTCCCCAATGCGTGCCAGCTGATGCGCTGGCACTTTCATCCCATGGGTTTTGAAGCGACGATGGATGCGCCGGGCAGCATGATTGCCCGACTGTTTGATCGGGCCAGCGGCGAAACCATGATCGCCATTGCCGGCATTCCTTGTGCGACGGTGATGAACGCGGCCGATGTCGAGCGCATCATCGAGGCTGTGGAAGACGAACTGGAGGCCTTCATTCCTCCGGAATCTCTCAAGAGTTATGCATAAACTATTGTTTTATATAAAAAAGCCCGCCAATTCAGGCGGGCTTTTTTGTGCGTGTGTATTAGGCGTTTTGCGGCTGTTTCCGGTGATCGGCGAAGAACGCCTTGCCTGGGACAACCCGATCGGACGCCCTTGGCATGTTCACGGCCTGAGTATCCTGCGGCTCGACGTACCAGTAGCAATGGCTGACCGCCCGGGTGATACCCACGTAGGCCAGCCGCAGAATCTCGTCCTTCTGCGCCGTGTCATAAGGCTCGCTGTCACCAGCCTTGCCCAGGCCGGCCATGCGGTAGACCTGATTCTTGTACGGTGAGCTGGTCAGGTGCTGGCAATCCCCGAGCAGGAACACCGCATCCGCCTGCAGCCCCTTGGCGCTGTGGTAAGTCAGCTGTTTCAGCCGTCGCGCTTCGTACGGCAAGCTCGAATCAACATTAACTACAGGCTGAATATGCTGTTCTATCAATAACTTATCGCTGCTTTTTCGATAGAGCATCAAGATCGAATCACCACGATTGTAATGTTCAGCCAAGCGCTGCCCCAGGGCCTGGTCATCACGCTCCAGCACATTGACCGGCTGCACCGGCTTGGGTGCGCCGCTGGCCTTGGCCTTCTTGCCGGGAATTGCCGGCGCGGCGCGAACGATGTGCTCGGCAGCATCGATGATGTGTTGATGGCTGCGATAGTTGTCGCTGAGCATCACCCGCGTGGTGCTCGGTGACGGGAATTCCTTGTTGAACTCCATGAAGTAACTCGGCGAACTGCCGCGCCAGCCGTAGATCGACTGCCAATCGTCGCCGACGCAGAGCAATGATGAGCGCTGCGCGCCCCGCCCGACATGCATGGCCGGACCGCGACTGCGGATTTCCGCGAGGCTGGCGCGGATCCACGAGACGATCTGCGGCGATACGTCCTGAAACTCGTCGATCATCAGGTGCGACATGGGCCGCAGCAGCTCATCGCTGAGCAACTTGAGGTTCTCCGGCGAATGCTCGCTGAACAGCGCGAACATTCGGTTGTAGGTCATCACCGGCGGCTTCTGATCGAGCAGATGATCTTCCAGTGCTCGCCAGAACAGGCTCAGCGCCTCAAAGAAAAACCGATCCGGGTCGTCTTTGGCAAAACTCATGCGGCCGACCGCATCCGGCACATCCAGCCCAAGGTTTTCGATGAAGCCGGCCGCCGCGACAAAACAATCGAGCAGCGGCGCCGAGACCAGCTCACCTTTGACCTTGTAGTCGAAGCCTGGACCGGCGCTCGCGTCGCCGGCCAAGGTCGACAACACCCGCTTTGAGGCCTCATAACTGTCTAGCCAAATCAATGGCTTACGACAGAAAGCTTGAAACAGGGTGCGCTTGACGGCCCACTCGGCGCGTACGCTGAGCTTGGCGTTGGGCCGGCAAATTTGCGGGTTTTCCCGGGGATCGAAGCCGAGCACCACCCAGGCATCGAGGCTGGGAATGTAGCCATGACAGTGGAAGGTCGACCCGTTGATCTCGAACGTCTGCCGGCTGGGCTCGATGCCCTTGATCGGCCAGGCACCGGCGCGAAACCACAGGTCTTCGATGGCATCGCACAATTCTTCGTCGCGCTTGGCCGCCAGTTCGGTCACCGCCACGCGTTTCTGCACGTCCGGGTGATCGCGCTCAAGTTCCTTGAGCTGCAAGGCAGCTTTGGCCAGCGGTTGAATCAACTGGCGGAAGCGTTCGTCTTGATTGAACAAGCGGTGATAGCAGGCGTTGAGCTGCTGGCGCTGGGCATCGTTGATGCGCAGATCGAACGGGTTGCTGTCGACCTCCTCGTCAGCGCCTTGAGGTCGCAGGCTAAGGTTTTCAAACGCCTGCAAGCGCTCGAACCCCGGCAAGCTGCGAACCATTGGCAGAATGCGTGAGTGAAAGGTGCGCACCAGATCCCGCGCGTGCTTCAGGCTCAATGGCCGCCCCCAGAGCGCGAACATCTCGATCAGCTTATTGATGAAATCCTTGCGCGACTCGCGGGTGAAGGTCACCACGGTCATCGAATCCAGCTCAAAGCCCAGATAATGCGTGAGCAGCAGAATACGTAGAACCAGGGTGGTCGACTTGCCTGCCCCCGCCCCGGCGATCACCGAGGTCGAGGGGGTGTCACTGAAAATCATCTTCCATTGCGCAGCGCTTGGCTGGGCATGTTCGGGCAACAGGCGTGCCACGTCAGCCTTCATGCGCTTCTTCAGCTCGGCGGTGAGCGGCAGGCGCCAGTCGTCGAACAGATGATTATCAACGCTCGGTGGACGATGCTCGGTGCTGCGACTGTCACGAATCAACAGCACTTGCCGGCCTTCTTCCAGCCCTTCGAGTTTCCCCTCCTTGAAGCCGTACTCCACGCCAGCGGTGTGACCGCTGCGAAAACCGTCCGCCTGGCCGTGCAGCCATGACGCACGGTGTTGAGCGCGCAAGCGTGTCAGGCCATGGCCGAAGAAACGCGCGGCCAGACGCTTGAACCATGGCATCTCGGCCAGTGGGCGAAGTTCGGGAGGCAGATCGGGAGTGTGTTGCGCCACGCTGAGGGGCTCCAGTGTGTGAGGCTGTTGGGGGGCTATGGTGGCTTTATTTGCTTATGAGTTCTAGCGAAATGCTTACAGCTCATTGGTTTAGGCGATGAACTGAAAGTTGCGTGAGATTGTTTCGAGCCGGTTTCCCATCAACGGATTCGATGAGAATGCCGCACTTTTTACGCTTTTTCTCGATGATTGACTGATGGATGATGCCCGTCATTAACCGACGGTCTCGCTTCGTGGCTCTGGCGTTACGCCCCATGACGAACCTTTTGAGGAGACGATCATGCTTGAACTCAGACCTTTCAATACGCTGGGCGGCGCTCACCACGGCTGGCTGGATGCCCATCACCACTTTTCGTTCGCCGAATACTACGATCCGCAGCGCATGAACTGGGGCAATCTGCGGGTGTGGAACGATGACGTGATCGCCGCCGGCACCGGGTTTCCGCTGCATCCGCACCGTGACATGGAAATCATCACCTATGTGCGTGAAGGTGCGATTACCCACCAGGACAACCTGGGCAATAAGGGCCGTACCGAGGCTGGCGACGTACAGGTCATGAGCGCCGGCACCGGCATCGCGCACAGTGAGTACAACCTGGAGGACAAAGAGACTCGCATCTTCCAGATCTGGATTCTGCCGACGGAAACCGGCGCACCGCCATCGTGGGGCGCCAAACCGTTCCCCAAAGGCCAGCGCGAGGGTTTCGTGACCCTGGCCAGCGGCAAGGACGGCGACGATCAGAGCCTGCGCATTCGCGGCGATGCGCGGTTGGTCGCGGCCAACCTCAAGGCCGGCGAAACTGCTGAATATCAGCTGGATGCGGGACGCCGAGCTTATCTGGTACCCGCTACCGGTTTGATTGAAGTCAATGGCTTGCGCGCGCAAGCTCGAGACGGTGTTGCCGTCGAGCATGAGTCGGTGCTCACAGTGACGGCGCTGGAGGACAGCGAAATCGTTCTGGTGGATCTCGCCTAGATTGCAGGTATGAAAAAGGGTGACCAATTGGGTCACCCTTTATCCACATGATTTTACGGCTACCAACCCTTGTGGCGAGGGAGCTTGCTCCCGCCGGGGCGCGAAGCGTCCTTTTGCGACTGCTTTGCAGCCGAGCGGGAGCAAGCTCCCTCGCCACAGTTTTTTTGGTGTTAACTACTATTTCGTGGAAATAGCACCATCCACCAGCGTTTGCGCTTCGGCCACCAATTGCTTGAGGTGGTCGTCGCCAATGAAGCTTTCGGCGTAGATCTTGTAGATGTCTTCAGTGCCGGAAGGACGCGCGGCGAACCAGCCGTTCTCGGTCATCACCTTCAAACCGCCGATGGCCTGATCGTTGCCCGGCGCATGGCTGAGAATGCTCTGAATCTTCTCGCCTGCCAGCTCGGTCGACGTCACCTGCTCCGGCGACAGTTTGCTCAACAGCGCTTTCTGCTCAGGGTTGGCCTTGGCGTCTACGCGCACCGAGAACGGTTCGCCCAGTTCATCGGTCAGTGCGCGATAAGCCTGGCTTGGGTCACGCCCGGTACGCGCGGTCATTTCCGCCGCCAGCAGCGCTGGAATCAGACCGTCCTTATCGGTGCTCCAGACGCCACCATCCTTGCGCAGGAACGAAGCGCCAGCACTCTCCTCGCCACCGAAACCCAGCGAGCCGTCGAACAGGCCATCGGCAAACCATTTGAAACCAACCGGCACTTCGTACAGACGACGTCCCAGACGCTTGGCCACGCGATCGATCAGACCACTGCTGACCACGGTTTTACCCACAGCCGCATCGGCGCGCCATTGCGGACGGTTCTGGAACAGATAGTCGATGGACACCGCCAGATAGTTGTTCGGTGCCAGCAGACCACCCGACGGGGTGACGATGCCGTGACGATCGTGATCCGGGTCGCAGGCGAAGGCTACGTCGTAACGCTCCTTAAGACCGATCAAACCTTGCATGGCATGGCTGGACGATGGGTCCATGCGGATCTGACCGTCCCAATCGACGGTCATGAAACGGAAAGTCGGATCGACCTGCTTGTTCACCACGTCCAGATCAAGACGGTAATGCTCGGCAATCGCCGACCAGTAGCGCACCCCTGCTCCGCCCAACGGATCTACGCCCAGACGCAGCTTGGCGTCGCGAATGGCATCGAAGTCGATCACATTGATCAGGTCGGCGACGTAAGTGTTCAGGTAGTCGTGACGGTGGGTGGTGCTGGCCTTGAGCGCCTGCTCGTAGCTGATGCGTTTGACGCCCGCCAGTTTGTTCGCCAGCAGTTCGTTGGCCTTGGCTTCGATCCACTTGGTGATGTGGGTATCGGCCGGACCGCCGTTGGTAGGGTTGTATTTGTAGCCACCGCTTTGTGGCGGGTTGTGCGAGGGCGTAATCACGATGCCGTCGGCCAGCCCCAAAGTACGGCCACGGTTATAGCAGAGGATCGCGTGCGATACCGCCGGGGTCGGCGTGTACTCGTCACCTTCGGCAATCATCACGGTCACGCCGTTGGCGGCCAGCACTTCCAGCGCACTCGCCCCGGCCGGGGTCGACAGCGCGTGAGTGTCAATACCGACAAACAACGGGCCAGTGATGCCCTGCGCTTCGCGGTACAGGCAGATCGCCTGACTGATCGCCAGGACGTGCCACTCATTGAAGCTCAGGTCGAAAGAGCTGCCGCGGTGTCCGGAAGTACCAAACGCCACACGCTGGGTGGCAATCGAAGCGTCCGGTTGGCCGGTGTAATAAGCCGTTACCAGTCGCGGGATGTCGACCAACAATTCTGCCGGTGCCGGTTTGCCCGCAAAAGGACTGATAGTCATGCAAAACCTCTGAAATAGAGTGGTTCAGGAAATACAGCGCAGTTTACTGGCAGTTCGACCACAGCGCGACGGGATCTATCCGACAGATTTCAACGTTCACTCCAGCGGCGCCAAGCGCAATGCATCACCCAGCCTGTCGAGCGCTCCACCCAAGCCGCTCTCGCCATGATCCAGCAGGCTCAAGCGCAGATGCCGACGGTGCAATCCCTGCAAGCTGAACAGCTCGCCGGGCGCGATCAGTACCTGTTGCCTGAGCAGGCGCTGAAACACATCGCGCATGTCCAGCGGCCGCCGTGCCCGCACCCAGACCGTCGCCCCGCCTTGTGGTTCTACAACCTGTAGCGCATCGCCCAGACGCTCGCGCAACAATTGGATCATCGGGGTGCGCCGCTCCTTGAGGAGCCGGCGAAGCACGTGCAGATGCTGATCGACCCGACCGTTTCCATACAGACGAGCGATGGCCTTCTGGCGCACGGGCGATAACCGGAACGAGCGCATCAGAAAATGCCGCTGCATTTCGTTCTTCCACTGGCGCGACAACACGTACCCGTAGGGAGCTTCGAGACCGATGAATTTCTCGAACGTGGAGAAGATCAGCAGTCGGTCAGGATCCAGATGATCACGCAAACGCTCGGCGCCGGTTGCCTCACCCAGTTCACCGTAGCAGTCGTTTTCCAGCACCCAGGTGCCGTGCTCGCCAAGCAAGCCGGCAATCGTGTTGCGGTTATCCGCAGGAACCGGTGTACCGCGCGGCATGCACAGGCCCGAGGACAGCAGAATCAGGCGCACATCTTCGGTCTTGAGCAGTGTTTCCAGCCGTTGCGGCTCCAGCCCGCCACAGGACTGCAACGGCAGTTCGATCACCCGCACCTCTGCCGCCTGCAGCAACCGCAGTATCACCCAGTCACAGGGCGACTCGACCAGTATGGTTGTGTGCCTGAGCTGCAGAACGGCCACCAGGATCTCCAGCACCCCGCACATATCCGCGCCGATGTAAACATCCTCGGCGTGCCAGCATTGCTTCGGCGAGGTGGTATAGCGGGCCGCCAGAACGGTGCGTAATTCCAGCTCACCACAGGGTTGGTCGAGCAACGGTGGCTGGCGGGGATACTGGCGCAGCAGTTCACGCTCCAACAACAGCAATGGACTGTCCAGTGATTGCAGCGAAACCGGATCATCAGCATTCAACAAACGCATGCCCGGCTGCCGCGCGTTGACATAGAGCGTTTCGAGCAGATCATTGCTCATGGCGGGTGGCCTCAGCCCCGAAACCGCCCTGGCGTAATACCCGGACTTGGCCACCGAATAGATCCGCCCTTCCTTTTCGAGCAACGAATAGGCGTATTGAATGGTCGAGATCGACACGTTCAAACGATCTGCCAACTGACGCAGCGATGGCAGCCTAGCATTGCCATCGCCAGCCGATTCGGCCATCAAGCGCATCAGGTAACGGTAGACCGCCTGGTAGGCAAAGCCGGATTCCCGTGCAGCCTTCATGAGGCGGACGCCATAACCGACGGTGCGCCGAAGGATCGCTCGCTCACCTCATCGTTCCGCTGACCGGTCACCCACGCCGGCGCCATCGAGACCTGCCGCGTCGAGTGCCGCCTCCAGTGCTTGCCGGGGCGCACCATGCGCTGGCAAGGGTTCCATGGCGTAGAGGCGACAGATGAGCCGGACCGGCAACCCGCTGACGTCCACCATCCACTGCAGCACCTGCTCCGGGCCGTGCAACCCCTGCATGGCCCGATGCAAATCAGGCAGCGCCACCAACATGCCGGGATGACAACTGCGCAGGAACCGCTCGAGCCCGGCTCCACGCTCGATGAACGGCGTGAACAGCAGGCAGACCCATTGCGCTTCGTTGAGACCGTAAGTCTGCAGCAGCCAGTTCGCCGCCGCTTCGCGCAGCTCTTCAGTGGTCTGCCGTTGCCCCAGTCTTGCGATCATCTGCTCGCAGACCGGTTCCGGCACCCGCTGCATCTGCATATTCGCCAGCATGCGCTGGACATGCTCCGAGAACCCCGCTTCATAGCTGCGGCCGCTGATGAATTCGGCTTCCAGACCGCGTAAATGGGCCTCGATCAAGGGGTCGGCATATTCACCCTCACCCAGATGAAACATCCCTTCCTCTGCTTCGAACCCCAGAAACTCGCTCAAGAGCGGCCAGCGTTCTTCAAGATTGCCGACCGCCATGTCATGAATGTCGACAAATGTAGTGCGACGACATGACTCGAAGCCCCCCTCGGGGCGCCAGCATTGCCGCTCCGATTCGGGGTAAAAACCGCGATACAAATCCCCTCCCAAGCCGTCCAGCAAGGCGAACAGCTCATCGAAGGTCCCGGAATTGGACTTCAGCGCGCCGATATCGGCTTTCTGCACGGCCCGGTCGAGGTCTTCGACAAACTGCTTCTGGCGACGCGGCGATTCGCTGGCGAGCCAGGCATCGACGCCGTTACCCCAGCGCGCAATCTGGCCACAAAATTCGGCCCAGGCCAGGCAGGCGTCGTCCCGCCACTCAAGCCTCTCGCCCCTGGCACGTCGATGCCCCATCATCAGCAGATTGGTGCGATGGGCATCCGCACTGTCCTTTTCGAGTGGTGCCAGTGGGTTGAACGGCAACACTTGTCGATGTTCCACCATCAGCAACTCGACACGGGGATCGTCATACAGAAACAAGGCAGCGAAGCTGCGGTGCAGGTTGTTCAGCGCCGCCGCCCCCGCTCCGCTGCGGCGCAAGGTGGCGACACGCAACTGGAACGTGGCGGGTGCGCGGCCGGCGATACTCAACTGGGCGGCGCGCAGCAGCGCCAGCATGTAGCAACTGTCGCGGGTACCGGATGGCGTCACCATGACCTTGTATTCACCCATGCGCTCCATTCCGCCGGCGGCGACCACCAGCCGCTGGATCAGCAACTGCAGCGCTGTGCGCTCGGCTCTGGAAAAGAAACTCAGCAGGCGTTGCAATACTTGCTGATAGACATAGTTCATTGCCTGATCATGGATCGTGCTCATCAGTACTTTACCCGGCGTAAAAAATTCATATCACGCATCAGCGATGACGCTGGCGCAATAAATTCATCAATAAGTAATAGACGATCAAATACTAACACTTATGATTTTGAAGTTATTTGAAACACTTGCTGCGAAGGAGCCTGCAACCCAACCGCTTCAGTCGACGTAAGCCCCTGTCTTTATTGAGTTTTTTCTTAACTAAAAATATCTGAGGAAACTTCTTACAGCGTCCCACGAACATTGAGTACAACAAAAGCAGAACAACAATAGGAAATACCCTACAGTCATTAAACAAAATCCGGCATATCGCCCACGAGAGGAAACATTAAACGCGCAATGGAAAACAGAATGCACAGACATGGTTCATTCCTTGAGATGAAAGTAATCATTCAATTATCAGGGCTTATATGGCGATTAGAAGATACAGATTGCAGACAAAAACCGGTTCAGATGCACAACCGGCCACGCACCATGCTTGGTCTGTCTGATTATTTGCGAGGGGTAAAACGCAAGAGTCCGTGGGGCCACGGACTCTGTTCGGAGGGAGTTACGCGGGTTCGACCTGCAGGGCGACCCGTTCACGACAAGGGCATTCATCCATGTAGCGGTGCGCTTCAACGAACTCGTTGAACGGAAAAACCCGTGTCTTCAACGGCAGCAGCACGCGGTCGGCCGTCAACTGATTGATATCACGCAGGGCGCGCTGCAAGGCGACGTGGTCCTGAGTAATGCCCAGCTCGGGTTTACCGGTGAAATTGCCGATGCAGTGCACGAAGAACTGGATGTTCTTCTGAAACGCCGCACAGGCCGGGAATGGTGTCTGGTTACCGCCCTGCAGGCCATACAGGACAAGGCTGCCACGCGGTGCGAGCACATCGCCGAGCAACGACATCTGCGGACCGCCCAGACCGTCGAACACCACGTCGACACCACGGTTGTCGGTGATCTTGTTGATTCGCATCAACAGATCTTCTTCCTCGGTGACGATGACTTTCTCGGCACCCAGGGACAACAGGTAATCGCGCTCATCGGCGGTTTTTGTCGCCGCAATCACCCGCACACCCATGGCCTTACCCAACTGGACAAAGGACGGACCGGCGCAATGGCTGGCGTCAGTGACCAGAGCAAACTGCCCGGGCTTGACCCGCGCCAGATCGGCATAGGCGAAATAGGCGATCAACAACGGCGTGTAATGCACGCTGGCCTCGACCGGACTGAGCACATCCGGATAACGGGTCAGCGCGGTGCGTGGCAGCACGATCTGCTCACCATACACCGGGTAGTCATTCGGGCTTTCGGCAGGAAAACTGGCCACCTTGTCGCCAACCGACAGATCGTCCACATCGTCACCAACCGCAGTGACCACACCGGCCATTTCATGGCCGAGACCGGACGGCAGGCGTGCCTGGGACGAGGCCAGGTTCTGACGCCAGAGAATGTCGTACCAGCTGATGCCGATCGCCTCGACACGCACCTGCACTTCGCCAGGACCTGGCTGAGCGGCCGCATGCTCTTCGCATTTGAGCACCTCGGCCGGACCAAACTTGTGAAAACGGATCGTGCGGGACATCGCAAACCTCGTCAAAGTAACCTCTAATGCCCTGAACTCTATCTGGGCTTTTGACCCATGACTATCAGTGGCTATTAATAGTCGACATGCCTGTCATTGATTCCGCAGTATGAACGGCATTGGCAAAATCGATGAAAAAATGCCGCAATCGGCCCGGTAAAGCTGAATTTAGCGGTGCAGAGTACCAGCCTTTCCCCGTAATATTCATGCCGGCCATTGTTCTCATATGGTCGCTCTCGTCAAGCTTGATGACTCTGCCAGGACTCCAGATGAATCGTAATGACCTGCGTCGTGTCGACCTGAACCTGTTGATCGTATTCGAAACACTGATGCACGAACGCAGCGTGACCCGCGCCGCCGAGAAGCTGTTTCTCGGCCAGCCGGCGATCAGTGCGGCGCTCTCGCGCCTGCGCAGCCTGTTCGATGACCCGCTGTTCGTGCGCACCGGACGCAGCATGGAACCGTCCGCCCGCGCGGTGGAGATCTTTGCCCTGCTCTCGCCGGCACTCGACTCGATCTCCACTGCCGTCAGCCGTGCCGCCGAATTCGACCCGGCCACCAGCACCTCGGTATTTCGCATCGGCCTGTCCGACGACGTCGAATTCGCCCTGCTGCCGATGCTGCTCAAACGCCTGCGCGCCGAAGCCCCGGGCATCGTCCTCGTCGTGCGCCGAGTCAACTACATATTGATGCCGGGCCTGCTGGCCTCCGGCGAAATCTCCATCGGCGTCAGCTACACCACCGACCTGCCAGCCAACGCCAAGCGCAAGGTACTGCGCCGCAGCCAGCCAAAACTGCTGCGCGCCGACACCGTGCCCGGCCCGCTCAGTCTGGATGACTACTGCGCGCGTCCGCATGCACTGGTGTCGTTCGCGGGCGACCTGAGTGGCTTTATTGATGAAGAGCTGGAGAAACTCGGGCGCAAACGCCATGTGGTACTGGCCGTGCCGCAGTTCAACGGTTTGAGTACGCTCCTTGCCGGCACCGACATCGTCGCGACAGTACCGGATTACACAGCGGAGGCGCTGACGGCTGCGGGCGGTGTGCGCGCGGAAGATCCGCCGTTGCCGACGCGTACGTTTGAGTTGCATATGGCTTGGCGTGGATCGCAGGATAATGATCCGGGGGAACGTTGGTTGCGGTCGCGGATTCAGATGTTCTTTGGCGATCCTGAGAGTCTTTAGGCGCCGCCGGATAGGCTATTCGGCTGACCATTTCTGCCTTTCCACAAACCATGGAGCTCCATTCACTTCCAGAGGATTGCTACATTGGGGACATATTTGAGGGCATGCTATGGATTGTTTGAAAAGGATGCTCCCAGCCTGAAGCCCCACGTAAGCAAGCGTCCAACTCACCTTTTGTAAGTCAGGTGTCCACTGATGCGGCAGCAGTTGCCCGGTTTCGCTGGTCTTTTGGATAGGCAACTGCGTTAGCACATCTTTACTTCAAAACAAACCAAAAACCATGATCTACCGCAGCCATGGTCAGTCTACTGAGCGCATCTGTGCCGCACAGCACTGCCCCTCGGGAATATTGCATGTACAAATATGTACCTTCCATAATACCTGTGGATTGGAGAATATTTGTCTATCAAAAACCGCCTGACCATGGACACACGCTGTGTGAATGGAATAAGCGGACGACAGCAGCGCTGCCACCGCTTGTATTTCTGGCGACACTGCCGTCCAGCCGCCAACTCAATGCTCTGCTAAGATTTGCCTCTCAGATTGATTTCAAGGAGAAAAATCATCAGCCGTATTAAGGACACCGAGGCTTTCATCGCCAAATCAAAGGCGAAATTTGGCCAGCAGTTCAGTTACTCCGAGACCCTCTGGCACTCAGCGCGCGCACCTGTAGTTCTTCACTGCCTGAGGCACACCCCCCCCGAAAAAGTTGAGATAAATCCCGATCAGCATCTGAGCAAGAAGGGCGGCTGCAGGCAATGCAAGGCTGACAGCGTAAGGGCTCGACATGGCAAGACTCGGGAGGTCTTCGTCGCCGAGGCCAAAGCCAGGCACGGGGACGCCTTTGATTACGGCAAATTGGTATATCTCAATGCCAAGACAAAATTACTCATATACTGCCTTGAGCACTGCATCGAGTTCTGGCAACTTCCCGAGGTCCATTTGAAGGGCAGTGGCTGCCCTGCCTGCAAGAGTGCAAAGTTAAAAAAGAGCAATGCGGAGTTGTACAGCCAGCGGAGCGTCAAATTTGAGGAGTTCCTGACTAGGGCAAATTTGACGCATAACGGTTACTACCAGTATCAGCCCGAAAGCTATGTAGGCTTTAGCAAAAATATTCGCATCATTTGCCCCAAGCACGGCCTGTTCTCTCAACGCGCCGAGCGACATGCGAGCGGTAGTCAGTGCAAGAAGTGCGTGGCTGATAACCTCAAGATCACCGAGCCAGTACTTCGGGCGCGTATTGAGCAGAAATTTGGCTCGATTCTTTCGGTTCGATTCGGTGTCTGGTCAGGCTTCAAAACGATTGTCCAGGCATTCTGCAGTCGACATAGACATAGCTGGAGCTTGACTGCGAGCGCCCTGCTGTCGGGCGGTGGTTGTCGTCACTGTGTAAACGAACTTAAAAATCGGCCTGCTTTAGCAGCGCTGGTGAGCAGCTTGCCCCCCGAACTACGTTATTTGGAAACCAGTCGAAACCCTGATTTTCTGAGATTTAGCATCGACGCCACGCGCAAACACCGAGCTCAGTACCGCTACGAGGAAAACCTCTTTATCTCGTTTTCCCGGCCGTGCCAAGTGATCTGCCACACCCACGGAGCCTTCAAATTAAAGCCTGAAGAGCATCTGGGCGGCACGGGTTGCCATATTTGCGCCTACCAAGACCAGTTCATCAGGTCGGCACGCCAACGCTTCGCTGACCGTTTCGATTATGGCCAAACGAATTTCAGCCAAGCCAGTGGCCAAGAAAAAATCAGCATCCTCTGCGTTGAGCATGATGTTCGCGGCAGTATCAGCGCCGAACTACATCTGCGTGGCACGCCGTTTTGCGGGGTTTGCAAGAGCCAATCGCGGGCGTTGACCACCGAACAAAACCGCCGTGCTAAACACCATGCCTTGCTCCAAGCCTTTAGAGAGGCGGCTTTCGCGGCCCACTCTGGAAAGTACGAATATCCTAACTTAGAGGAGGAGCTAGTCACACGTGTCAGCAAAATCACTGCCTACTGCAAGCAGCATGATTTTACGTTTACACCGTCTGCAGCGGCGCACGTACAAAAAGGCAACCGAGCACCCTCAGGATGCCAGCGTTGCAAGGGAGACGTTTCTCGACTGCGCTACCGCAAACCTTACATCGAGGTCCAAGCAAAATTGGCCAAACATGGTTTTAGCCTTCTCACCCCAGAGCATGATTACAAGAACCAAGGTGAACCCATGTTGGTTCGCTGCAATGAAGGCCATGAGGCAAACGTAGTCCCGCAGAAGATTTTTAGTGGTCGAAGCTGCCCAAATTGCTCTCCTTTCGTTGGCGAGGCAATTACCCGCAGTATTCTTGAAGAGGGCTTCGGATTTTCGCTACAGAAACGGCGATTTAAGCAGAAAGATCATCCTCACTTGATTCAGCCCCACGCCAGCCTCGAACTGGATGGATACAATGCGCAGTACAAAGTTGCGTTTGAATACCAAGGCGCATGGCACTCCCAAAGGGCTCGGCACCGTACGGAGGCGAGCTACCAGCGCCAAATTCAGCGAGATGAGCAGAAGGCTGTTATGTGCGAAGAGCTGGAAATCAAACTAATTGTAATAAACGAGTTCATGTACCCGTTTGAGGCTGCGGATGTAAGAAAGAAGATCCTGGAAGGCCTTGATAAGGTTTGTCTGAAACAGCAGTGTGTTGTTCAAGAGCCTTTGCTGCTGCTATCTCACATTCCATTGTTCAACCTGAATGGCCAAAAGAAGCTGCTTGCACTGGCTGATGAACATAACCTCAGTGTGAAAGAAACGGCATGGTACGGAAAATGGCATAGCTACTCATGGCAATGCAACATATGCGACAACGAGTTTAAATCGCCTTATATCGTGCGTGAAACTGCAAAGTGGAAGTGCTGTCCCCGCTGCGCACGAAATCATCCAGAAGTCAAAGAGCGACGCCGGAACACAATGAAATTAAAGGGTGGTGAATACCTGGAGGCGCTTCGAGAGAGAGGCCGATCCATTGGTCTGGAGCTAGTGGATGCCGATTGGAAAACTGCGGCTCAACACGTCACTTATAGGTTCAAATGCATCCACACGAAAGCTGAAGTGAAACCCAGAAACTACAACAGCGTATTCTTGGGATACAACGGTTGTGATTGCGATGAACACCGCCGACCACGAGTTTGAGCCAGCGAACAATTTTGATTTGTATCGATCTGTTGTCCAGACTGAGGTGATTAAGTCACCTCATTTTCCGTTCTTCACGGCGAGATGATGTCGAAGAGCGGCAGACTGCCATCAGCATCGCCATAAAGCTGATCTCGTCCCAGAGGTCGCTTCTCTCCGCCCATGACTTTATGTCGTTCTGAGCGTTTACAGTTCGTTACTCAAAAGCTTGATCGGGCATCGGTATACCCTCGTTTACCTGGTCTAGAGATCGACATCGTCAAAGATGTTTCGGCCGCCCTCCTGTGCAGATGGCCGCATCAGATCGCTTCGGCCAACTGCAGGCTCTTCTCCCCGCTCTTGTGATACTTCGCTCACCCACTCGTCGACTCGGCGCCTTTGAGTTTCGACCACATCCTCCACCCTGGGCCATTCAGGGAAAGCCGCACGTATTCCCTCTAGCTGATCAATAAAATCAGAAAGGTGGTAATCAGGATCGTCCTCATAGCTATACATTTCCTGCTGAGACTGGCGAATCCTGTCTAGGTCAGGCAAGACATGCTTCTGTACATCGCTGTAGAAGTCTTCCCGCTCCTGGTCACTAAAGAACTCATGCATGTCCTGATCGTAGATGTACCCTAGGTCATCCTCATCGAACACAAAGCCGTGAATTTTGGTCGAGATCGCACCCCTTGCTGATTCCTCAAAAAGGCCTTGTCGAAGCAAGCGCAGTGCAAGGTCAGACGACATCGTGAATAGGTTTCTCGCAAAATCACGAACCAGGCTGGAGGCCAGTTCACCATCAATTTTCGAGTACATGGCCAGAAATACGGCGTCAGTCCTGCGCAGCAGAAAAGAGTACAATCTGCCCCGCCTCATGCGCACCACTTCGGCCCCACAAGTGACGTACTGATAGCATCGTGTTGCGATCACTGCGAACATGCTCGACGGCAAAATCGTAGCATTCTGGATGCCCGCATCGCCGCACGTCACAAGTTCCATCAAGCGCTCAATGGGTGTGCCATCTACAAAAATCTGCAGGTGATCAGGACTCTGGGCGAGAATCAAAGCAAACGCATCGCCAATCGTTGGGTGCTTGTACCGCCAATAGCGTCCTTCAGCAGTATCTGCTACTTGTACAAAGCTTCCCCGGAGACTCTCAAGCGCACGGATGCAACCGGCTTGGTTACCACCTAACCTTTCAATTGTCTTCATCTCATCCCCTGAGAGGTTGACCGGGCTTTCGATCGCTCCGTGCTTCATGTAAAGCAAAGCCAATGCGGCCTGACTTTCGTCATCCATGCCATGCATTGTCTCAACGAGCCATCGCTCCTGCTTGGCGACAAACTCATCGATACTTCTCTGGTCGATCTTGAGGGCCCTGGTGAATTCAATACTGCCCAACCGCCGAGCTGTCTCAGGAGCGAACCGACTGTGAGCTGCCACCGCAGGAAGAAACTCCTTTAAAGCTGTCCGAACCCGCTGCGGTTGGTTGCCAAGCTTCACATGGTTGTAGAGGATTTCTGACTTTTCTCGTGGGGTCAGCTCTTTCACGTCAATGACCAACTGGCTTTCCTCGATCAAAGGAAATGCCGTTCTCTTGAGGTCACGCCGTGCGCTGTTGTAGATGTAATCACGGCTAGTCAGGACTACACGATGGCCCGCTCGGATCATCGTCGAAAGCGCCGGGAGTATCCGATTCCATTCCATCACCAGGTCGGCTTCGTACTGCATCGCTCCAAAGGCGTCATCAATCCAGATGAACTGCGATGCTTCGTCCGTATTCCAGTGATCTCGAATTTGCTCGGGCTTTTCCAGCTTCAATACCCTACTTCCCCACTTATCCATCGCACACATGGCCATAAGTGAGGCAATCGTCGTCTTTCCTGCGGCGGGCTCTCCAACCAAGAGAACAAAACCATGCTGCTGGAGGGCCTGGAGTGCTTTGCGATACGTGCCAGTCACCACAAGCTTTGAAAGCTCAGGAAGCTCTGTCAGCAGCGCCTTCGTCTGCTTGTACCGTCTCTCATCCAAGATCTGACTGAGGTCACCCAGACCATAGAGCCGAGGTACATTCATGCGCAGGTTACTATTTAGCTGGATCTTCTCGCAGATCCATGTGGAACCCAGCAGCAGAACGTGCTTGACCCCAGCATCTTCAAACGCCTGCTTGATCTTGAGATGGCTCTGCCCAGTCCAGTCTCCGTTCGTCATCAGAACATAGACATCACACTGCCCCTTGGCGACGAGTCTGAGCACTTTTTCACGCTCACCAGCTACATCTGAAAGCGTCAGATTATGATCACGGCGCGATGTGAACTTACACTGGAAGACGAACGCGCCTTCATACAACTCATTTGGCTGAGGAGACCACGTCCCCTTGAACCCACCGTCGCGACCTCCATCATTTCCCTCTAGGAACGTCTCGACCGACTGACCCAATACCGTAGAGGCTACAGCCATACATAACTGCTGAAAGCTATGCCAACCCAAGAGGTGAAGATCGTATTTGGGGACGCTCATCTGACGTTGATCCTTGCAGCCAAGCCCTAACTCGGGACAAGTACTATCATAGCGTAACCGCCGAAATACCGTTCGCTGGAGATAGCGGCAGCATTACTTTTTAGCCTAGGTCTGGGCCTAATCCTTCGATATAATCTCCAAAACTAAGTACTATGGACAGATCGGAGAAAACCTAGCAGCTCCCCCTAGATAACTGCATCAGGCCATTTCTGCCTGAATCACTTTATCAAACCCAATTACTAGATCCTTCATAAACACAACGGCGTCTAAAGCTTGTTGTTTTGATATGTCACGCATTTTAACCTCCCGACCTCGCGACTGGATAATAAGATCTGCTTCATGCACGATTTGGTTTCGTCGGCGAGCTATGCCATTCAATTTATCAGTGATATCTTTTTGGCTTCCGTTATTCATAGCTACGGTAACCTTGCGCCAAAAATCCTTTATACCAAGAATGGTAGCGGCTTTCTGAATATTGGAAGCCGTTTGAAATGTGAAGTCACGATGCAAAATTTTTCTAACCTCCTCCTTGATAATATTCCCAGGCCGAGCGGCTGCATCAGATCTAAGCTTGTCGGTAGCTCTCTTCACAGCATTTACAGGAAGAGAGATAGAGCGAAATTCTTTCGACTGAGACTCCAACGGCAAGTTGAGGATTTTCAGGAAGTACTTTGCAACAATCTCGTGCATGTAGCGATCTAACGCAGAGACTGTTGCCGAAATAGCTCCGCGCAATAATTCAGATGCATAGTCATGTGTAAAGCTTTCCCGCGAAAGCCCGGCTGACTCTCTGAGAATAAGTAAGCTTTTTTTATCCTTACCATCAATACGGACTATTTTTTCATTTTTTGGCCAGCGCATCAATGAGATAAAATTTGCTTTCCAATCGCTTCGTATACTTCGCTGCCGGGAATTGTGAACCAAGTCGTAAAGATCGAGAAAATGATCTGCCCTTCGCATTGCGTGATCGAATAGATCCTTCGGTTCGAGAGCCATCTAATACCTTCCTTTTATGATTATTGATCATCAAACTTTGAACATAAAATACCACGCAAAAAACCGACATCGCTCCGCGTCCGGTCAAGGACCGAATCGCTGAACGCCCCGAATTGCCGGACTATTCATTCCCCGCTTACCATCAGAAGAATGTCCTATTTTGCTCAGAAGCTCTGAAAGTGTCGCGGAGCCACAAGCTGACTTTAAAATCTCATCCCAACATAAGAATACAATAAAACTTGACACCAAAAAAACCAGCTAAGCGACGAACTTCAGCCGCCCCCCAAAAAAGTCAAGCATGAGCAGCTAATCTGGCCTTGAATTGCTATCAAAAGCTTCAAACCCTAAACCGAACAATTCATCAGATTTGGACTCAATTTCCTCCACATAAATTTTTTCCTGCAATAAATTAAGTTTCTTTTCAGCGACCGATCTAGCGCCTTCAAAAAGCTCAATCCACAAATTACTATCACCCTCTCTAAACCACACCAAGTCAGGTTGAAACATTTCGACCTTTATGCCATACCCGAAAGGCTTACCTCGTTCGATGTTTTTTTGTCTGACAAAATAAGCCCGACCGCTTTCAATGCCGCGAGATCCACTATGCGATACGTAGTCATGCCTGTAAGTCATTGCAGTGTCATGCGTCTCTCGTAATGCCTCAGGAAGCATGATGCGCTCAAGCTTTACTGGTCTACCGTCACCAACAGTAAAACACTTCCCATAAAAAGAAATTGCAGCCACAAATAAAGCCTTCACTATCTCCCTATCAACCATGGCTGAACTATCAACATGGAGTGCATCATTCGCACTAGGCAATTTTATGTCACTTATTTTCTTTAGCCACACTATCGCAACGGTGAGATCTCTCTCTATCGCCGCATAAGCAAGCATTTGCTTGCAAAGGTGAGAATCCAAAACAAACTTAACGCATTTTCTACCCATATATGTATAGGTAGACTCTCTCTGACCCGTCGCCGCATTCAAGTGCACGTAACTTTTCCATTCCTTTCCCACGCTCACCTCCACTGAAACGCGTTATAAATTTTATTTTACGCGCTGGTAATGACCCGGACATCCGAACCAGACACACTCTTGATGTAGGAATAACTTGTACCGAGGACAGTAAGCTGATCAGCGGAGATTTTCGCTGCTGAAATGGCGGGCTGCACGATTACAAATCTGAAAATCATCTCATGATCGTGACATTTGTTGCGAAGCAGCTCCAAATCTATTGGGTCACCCTTGAGGATTCTGTCGAACCCTTTCGGCAGCGATTGCTGGTACCGACCCATTAATCGATTAAAGAGTTTTTCCTCGGTGTGCAGCCACTTTACTGATCGTGATGCCTGGCCGCAGACCTCATAGACATCGCTCACACGAGCTCCAGGTCGAGCCTCGCCATCTTTTTGGGGGCAATACTTGCAGTGGTAAAGGTCGACAAAGATTGCGTCCTTGCTCTCTTTGATTGCCACCAAATCCGCAATCTCACCTGCGCCATCATCGTTGAAAATGAATGCATAGTCGTCCTCGATTCGGCTGTAGGTGAACCCTTGGACGGTGTCCATGTTACGAGTTGCCCTCATGGACTCGCTGTGGATCTGGGTGGTCCCCCAGTCCCAAGCCTCAATCAGCGCTATAGGAAGCTTCAAGTCCAAGCTATTGGGTGTGTAGAACCGGTAATTGCCCTCGACCATCGAACCGTCCACGGCTAGCAATACCAAAGGGTTCGCATCCAAGTACTGCTCAAACGAGCTCTCTTCAGCGAAAATAATCTTCACCCCCGGGCAGGACACTTTGTAGCTGTCGTTCAGTAACCGTATTGTGATGCCAGGAAGCTGACGCTCCGTGCCATCTGCTGCTATGGCGATGACGGGCACTTCTAGTGTCAGATCGTCGGTCCGCTGAGGTTTGCCAAGCTCGACATCAAGCAGGTTGAAGATCTCACCATTGAACGTCACCGAAATTTTCTGCTCGTTTTCGATCGCAATGGACTCAGGCCAATCAGCATAGAAGATTCCCGTTGGCCAGGCTCCCTCAATCTTCTCCGAACGAATCACATCCTTGAGCACTTCAGAAGGATTGATCGTGGCATCGTTGAGTTTCCGTGAGGCGCGCTTGCACCACTCAATCCAGTAAATGATGCTGGAAGAGTTCATCTCCCAGATCTTCCCTTTGTGAGAGCAGCCAACGGTGGTGCGCAGTCCATCTTCATAGCCCGTTGCGAAGATGTTGGACTTTTTCGCCGTGCCGTTCTCGATTTCACTGATGACGGTATTGATGTCCCGCCCGACGTGCATCGTGAATCTCAGATCCTTGCGTGTCCTGGACAGCCCCACGTTCTGCAGCTTTATGAGCTTGATGTCGTGCAGGGTTCGGAAGGTAGGCTCACCGTTGATTCGCCTGGCATCCTTTGCAATCAAATTCAAAAAACGCGTCGCTTGCGACTCATCACCAGAGGAGTGAATGAAGAGCGTCTTGTCGGGCGCGTGGTAGTACGCCAAGTACAGAATCCAGTTCGTGTCCACAATCGCCGAGGTCTGAGCCCATCCGACGGGTGTTTCTCGTCGGGTCACCATGATGATGGTGTCTGAATCGTCGTTGATAGAAAGGAACTGCAACGGTTCTTTCTTCTGGGAGAAGTGATTCGCTTTCTCTGGCCGCCAATGGTCGCGCTCCACATGGTAGGCGATCGCACTGATCTTGGGGTTTGGGTTCAACCCGAAGATCTCCTCGGAGTCGGCATCATCCGGGAACTGTTCAGTGAACGTCTCTTTTTCGATTTCGCGGGCGATCTTGTCTTGGCTCACATCTCGAATCACGGCGCTCCAGTCGGCACTTTCCTTGTAAAGCACTGCCATCTGGTAATCGACTTTCTGGTTGGCAATGTTTGAGACGAATTTGGCGTCGCCTAGCGTGTCATCAACCCGGGTTAGCCGACCGATGAACTGTAGCGTGACGGCCGGACTGCGATGCTGGTCGTGAATAGCCGCGATTTTCAGCTCTGGCAGGTCGAAGCCTTCGCCGAGCATGTCCACGCAGACGATGATCTTGTACTTCTTCTCGACAACTTCACCCAGCAGCTTGACCCGATTCGGCACCTTGCTGTGGATGAGAATGGGTGAGAGGTCTTCATGCTTTTTGTAGAGCTCAAACAGGGCTTCAGCACGTTTTTGCGATCGTGCGCGTACCATCAGTAGGTGGTTAAAGCCTTGCTCTCGATCGCCTCGCAACAACTCTACCGCCTTATCAGCAACCACTTGGTCAGCCAACTCGAGGTTGTATTCGCGCACGGGGTGAAATTCGATCGACTTGAAGTAGCCATCGATCTGCGCATCCTTCAACGGGTAGTTGTAGATAATCTTACCTTCAAGGGGCTGATTGTCCTCCCTGAAAGGCGTAGCAGTGAACTGCAGGCATGGCTTCTCTTTAAACGCGGTTTTCACCCGCCCCCATGTCATGGCGGCCACATGATGGGTTTCATCGATGATCAGGTGGCTGCAGAGCTCAGCCAAGGCTTGGAGGGACTCTGTGTCGAATCGCTGCAATGCTTGCGGGGTAGCGACAATTACATTCGCCTCGGCAAGCTGTTGGACATCTTCAGCCGACATTCCTGAGCCGATCGCCCTAACCACAGGGTTAAGTACTGTGGCAGAAACAGCACCGATCTCCCGAAGTTTTTTCAGCCCGAGGCATTTTTCGACAAGCTGGGAACGCAAGGCATCTGACGGGACGAGCACCAATGTCCTTGCCAACCGCCCTGCGATAAGCAGACCAAGCATGGTATCGGTCTTGCCGGTACCCGTTGGCATCACGATCGTTGCCGTCGTGGCCGGAGACATCACCAGGTGGCCCAGTGAAGCGTATAGGGCGGCAAGCTGAGGCTTACGCAAGCCCGGCGTATTGGTATCCCGCACTGCCAGGTTGAAGTTGAAGAGGTGTTGCTGCCAGCTTTGATAAACGTCTAAGTACTTCCCTGTAGCATCGGACATTGCATTCACCAAATTAATGTGAAAATCAGCGCTGATTATTCAGTGGCCACATGCTATCAGCGAACATCATTTCAGGTGTACCCCGAAAAACAGTGCTCAAACGCGCCACTCCCTCTGCCTTCACCAACCGACTATCAATACCAAACAGTCCAATCTGAGATGAAGGTAGACTGAAAGCCATCCGAATCCATCTTGTTTTATGTAAGAAATCGCCATTCGCGATCACTCACAAACCTGATCCAACTGGGGCAAAATTGGGGGCATGTTTGAATTTTTTCTGCCTGTAAATATTGTTCTAGAGCCAAGTCAAAATGTTTTTTGGCGACCCGGACAGCCTCGAGCTGCCTGCACATTAAGCAGGCAGCCAAACATCAAACCCCAGCCCGGCTGTTGCGATAAATCGACAAACAGTAAAACGCCAACGCCGAAGCCGCCAGCATTCCGCCAACCACCCCGATGTAAGCAAAACCAAACTGGCTGCCGACCCAACTCCCCACCAATGCCCCGCCGCCGATACCGATGTTGTAGATCCCGGAAAACAGCGCCATCGCCACATCGGTGGCGTCCGGCGCCAGTACCAGGACTTTCGACTGCAACGCCAGCCCGAAGCCCATGATCGCCATGCCCCAGAACACACTCAGCACGCCGAGGTATGAGACGTTGCCGCTCAACGGCAACAGCAAAGCCAGGCACAAGGCGAGCAACGATACGCAGATGATCAGAAAGCGCTGCGGGTTATAGCTGTGCAGGTAACTGAACAGCAGCGAGCCGAAAATACCGGCGCCACCGAATAACAACAGCAGCAGCGTCACCACATCACCGCTCATGTTGGCCACGGTCAGTACGAACGGCTCGATGTAGCTGTAGGCGGTGAACTGTGCCGTTACCACCAGAGCCGTCAGGACATAGACGGCCACCAGCGCCGGTCGCTTGAGCAATATCGGCAGACTCTTGAGCGAGCCCGAGTTCTGGCTGGGCAGCAGCGGCAGCACCTTCGCCAGACAGAACACCAGCGCTGCCGCAAAGCCTGCAATCACGAGAAAGGTCGTGCGCCAGCCCATGGCCTCGCCCAGCAAGCGGCCAAGGGGAATGCCCAGCACCATCGCCAGCGAAGTACCCGTTGCCAGCAAGCCCAAGGCTTGAACCTGTTTGCCCGGGGGTGCCAGGCGCACGGCCAAAGACGCGGTAATCGACCAGAACAATGCATGCGACAACGCCACACCGATCCGGCTCACCAGCAGCACCCCGAAGCTGGTCGCCAGACTCGACAAAATGTGACTGGCGATAAACATTCCGAACAGCACAATCAGCAGTTTCCGCCGCTCGACGTTGCGCGTCAGCAGCATGATCGGCAGCGATGTCAGGGACACAACCCACGCGTAGATGGTCAACATCAGGCCGACCTGCGCGGTCGACATGTCAAAGCTGCTGCCAATCGAACTCAACAGGCCGACCGGGACAAACTCGGTGGTGTTGAACACAAACGCAGCCAGTGCCAAGGCAATGACTGCGTACCAGTTGCCGTTGTTTGTCGCTGTAGAATCACTCATTAAAAGTCGTTTTACTCTTTGATGATCGCGCGTGCTTGTGCGCAGCGATCTGTGCCCATTTGTCGGCTTCTTGTCCACCGATTGCCGAATGTGTCGACGTTCAGGGGACGCATCATCAGTGAGCCAGGCCACACTAATCTGGTCCAGTCGGCTTGATGAATCAATCTGCCGTTTCATTGAGCAGCAAAAGGCCTGCGTAGCGTGCGGCCATGGCGAAAGAACAAGAGCGCCCACAGTGATGGAATCAGGGCCTTGCCGAGGACTCGTATCGATCGGCATATGCCTTGATCAACTCGGTCGTCACCAGCGTTCGCATTCGCAGAGGCGGATCCCATGCCGGTTCGCCAACGAACTCGAACCATGCCTCTCGCTCGCCCGGCAACCACATTTCCAGTCCTACCTTGTGCTCGCTCAATCCCTCTTTGGCCAGATGGTTATGCAGCAGTAGCCCGTAGGCTTCCAGATTCAGAAAGTCCCGTTCTTCCTTGGCGATTTCTGCATTCTTGCTCCACTTGGGGCGCTGGAAAGTCGCCCGCTCATAGTATTTGAAATCCACTACCGTCCAGTTTTTACCGTCCTGCCTCACCAGATCAGGGCGCCGTTTGATGTGGTTGCGCGCAAAGATCTTTCGACGCTGCTGCTGCCAGCGAGACTGTATAGCCGTGCTGGCTATCCCGTGAGGCAGATGCTGGTCGTCGCACGTCTGGAAGCGTTCCAGCCCTCCCTCGCCTTCGCTCAATCCATGACAAAGACAGACTGACTCCCAGACAGCCCAGAACTTTTCCACGCCCCATATCAGTCCCGTGTCCAGGTCGCTTTGTGTACCCGCATGCAGGTAGCGCTCCAAGGCATCGTGCAACTGATAATAGTGAGCGTCGCGCGGGGCCGCACAGCGGTCGATACTCTGCAGCAGGTGCCGCAGATGGCTCAGGCTGCGCTGACGCGACTGGACATTGCCAAAATAGAGCGAGTCCTCAGCGCTGAGGTAACGATGCTGGAAGTCTTGCGCCAGCGCTTCGCCTTCCCCCACGAAGCTCCCCCAGGCACACCGAGGATCTACCTGCAGAAAACCCCGATAGAAATCCACTGCCAAAAAACAATAGAGGCCTACGATATCCGCCTTGCCAAACTGACCGACCCGACGATCCTGCGCGACCGACTCAAAGTAAGCAGCGCCCCGTTGATCAAACAGCGCACGATGCAGATGTCGATCAAAACGGCGATAGGGGTCGTCGACACTGCGACCGCGGCGCTCACACATTGAAAGCAGGCTGCGTGGGTCGACGCGGTCGAACAACTCGTCCAGCGCCAACGCATCGTGAAATGCAAGCCCGTCACCAATACGCTCCTTCCCCTTACCGTGGGCCTCGACGCCATCACGGGCCGTCAGCACCTCAGGCTCGCGTCGTGTCCGGCGAAATACCACGAAACAGCGGTAAAGCAGCGACAATGCTTCTGCACCGCTCATTGCCCCCATGCCATAGGGCACCTTCAACAGGTAACGCCCATCGGCTTCACGAACCAGTCCCACCTCGCCGTCGCTTTCTACTCGTTCGATTTCGTCGAACTGCATTATCAGGCCTCGCCGGATGTCATCAGTTCGTCATCTTCCGAATTGAATGCGGCATCAGCAAACGCGGCGCTCAGCAGTTCGTGAATATCAGGAGGCGGGCACAGACAAGTAATGAATTCATCGGCGCGTTTGGCAAACTGGCCGAAGGTGCGCAGCTCACGCGGGTCGATTTCAAGCAGCGAACACAGGGGGGTTCGGTCACGATCAAAGACGTTGTCCCACAGATACAGGAACAACTTGCCGACGATATCGGCGCGCTGAATATGGTGGACTTCGAAGCGCAATTTGAACTTGGCAAGCTGCTCCAGGTAATCCTCGATAATGAGACCCTTGGTGTCCGACTTGAACTTCTTGGGAGAGGTCTTTGAGCAATAGTATTGATTGGCGTGGCCCGAATTAGAGCGGATTCGCTTGAACTTGAGCTCGGCGTCTGGATCATGCCCTCCCTCATCGAGCAGTCGCTTGCGGTTGGCTTTGGACATTTTGGCCGCCAATTTCAACAGGTCATCATCGAATGCCCTGCTTTGTTTAACACCGCTGGCGGGATCTCCGATCATGCTGGTAGTGGCGACGAGTCTGGCCAATTCGCCCGGATAAACTTCAGCCAGGGTTTTGTCAGGCTCGCGCCTGGCCTTGATAAACCATGGCCCAACCAGCTTGTCATCGAGCCTCGGGGCTGTGCACCGATCACGAATGAACTGGTTGAGCGCTGTGACGAATGTCTCCCAGGTCAAATGATGAGTTGATGGCATCAACGCCTTTCTCTGGCTGTTCGGCACCTCATCGTTGAACGCTTCCGCACAAAACTCGAAATGCCAGCGCCGCTTGAACGCCGAATCCATGAAAAACACCGATTCGTCGCTGGTATTCATGGTGCCGATCATGAACAGGTTGGGTGGCAGGCATAACTGACGCTGCTTCAGCGCATCGGTCAGTCGCCGATTCAGATCGGGAAAAGGACTGGTGTGGCCAAGCAGCGCGAGCTCGGCCTCAAGGGCATCGATCACCAGATCGGAAACACTGATCGCGTAGCTGGACCAACCCTCGTCATCACGATCAAGCAACTGAAACACATCGCCAAAAATTTCCGCGCAATTACCACGGTTGATCTCATCGACCAGCAGCAGTACGTTCTGCGCTTCCTGAGCGTTATCTTCCTGAGGCTGATGACTGTATGACAGCGCCAGCGCCCGCAATAGTGGCCCGGCATGCACGCGATACTCGATCTGGTTTTCCCGGGTTCTTGGCATCAACCGCGCGACAAACTCGCCATAACTGTAATCAGGGTGGAAGGCCACTGGAACGATCTGGGTACTGTTAACGCCCAGAACCCTGGCCTTTGTTGTCCGGGCCCGATGGCTCTTGCTCGTGCCGGGCGGGCCGAAAAGGATCAACTGATGCTCAACCATGAGTGCTCTTTCTCCCTGAGCCAATGAAACAGAATAAAGTTCGCGAAAAATAGCATCATAAAGCCACTATTCAAATGGAAGACCGCTTTTACTTGGCCAAGCGACCTTTGCACTCCACGCAACACACATTTGTCATCAAAAAGATTGATAGCCCCCTAACGAAAGGTGCATGCTAGAGGGCTCGAATCGGTCTTATATCATTCCGAATGATAGTTACCTTTGCTTCATTCGATTCGTGCCATCACACCCCGCCGAGCATCATCCGCCCATCTTCAATACATTGGCGGATGATTCCATGGAACAGTCACTCAAACATTTGCGCTTCCCCTTGGCCATGTTGGCCGTGCTGGTGATGAGCGCCTGCGGCAAGACTCCGGAGACTGCCGCCACTATGCCCGCTGCCAAAGTCAGCGTGGCCAAGGTGCTGGAACAACCGGTCAACGAGTGGGACGAATTCACCGGGCGTCTCGAAGCCCCGGAAACCGTTGAAATCCGTCCGCGAGTCTCCGGCCAGATCGACGACGTCGCCTTCACCGAAGGCGCACTGGTGAAGAAAGGCGACCTGCTGTTCCAGATCGATCCGCGTCCTTTCCAGGCTGAGGTTCGCCGCCTCGAAGCCCTGGTCGCCCAGGCCCGCGCCACCGCCACCCGCAGTGAAAACGAGGCCGGTCGTGGCGAACGTCTGCGTGCCAGCAATGCGATCTCCGCCGAACTGGCCGACTCGCGCACCAGCGCCGCCCAGGAAGCCCGCGCCGCCGTCGGCGCCCTGCAGGCGCAACTGGATCTGGCCAAGCTCAACCTGAGCTTCACCCGCGTTACCGCGCCAATCAGCGGTCGCGTCAGCCGTGCGGAAATCACCGCCGGTAACCTGGTGACAGCCGACACCACCGCGCTGACCAGCGTGGTCTCCACCGACAAGGTCTACGCCTACTTCGACGCCGACGAGCGGGTGTTCCTCAAATACACCCAACTCGCCCGCAACGGCCAACGTGGCGCCACCACCCCGGTGTACATGGGCCTATCCAATGAAGACGGCAACCCGCACCTCGGTCAGATGAACTTCGTCGACAACCAGGTCAACCCGAAAACCGGCACCATCCGTGGCCGCGCGGTGTTCGACAACAGCGACGGCAGCTACACCCCAGGCCTGTATGCAAGGCTGAAACTGGTCGGCAGCGGCACCTACAACGCCATGCTGATCAACGACGAAGCGGTCGGTACCGACCTCGGCAAGAAGTTCGTGCTGGTGATGGATGCGGACAACAAGACCGCTTACCGCGCCGTCGAACTGGGACCGAAGATCGAAGGCCTGCGCATCGTGCGCAGCGGTCTGAACAAGGACGACACGATCATCGTCAAGGGCCTGCAGCGGGTACGCCCGGGTTCGCCGGTAACGCCTGAAGTGATCCCGATGGCCAGCGAGCAGACCATTGCCGCTCTGGCTCAACAACGTCAAGCGCTGGAAGCCAGCAACCTGCCCAAAGTCGCGCCCGCCAAAGGTGCACAGGGTACGACTGTGAAGCTGGCCGCTACGAACCCACGTGGTTAAGGGACGACAACTCCGATGAATTTTTCCCAATTCTTCATTTCACGGCCGATCTTCGCAGCGGTGCTCTCGCTGTTGATCCTGATCGCCGGTGCGATCTCGCTGTTCCAGCTGCCGATCAGCGAATACCCGGAAGTCGTGCCACCGACCGTGGTGGTGCGTGCCAACTTCCCGGGCGCCAACCCCAAAGTCATCGGTGAAACCGTGGCCGCTCCGCTGGAGCAGGCCATCACCGGCGTCGAGAACATGCTGTACATGTCCTCGCAGTCCACCGCTGACGGCAAGATCACCCTGACCATCACCTTCGCCCTGGGCACTGACCTGGACAACGCGCAGGTGCAGGTGCAAAACCGGGTGAGCCGGACCGAGCCGAAACTTCCCGAGGAAGTGACGCGCATCGGTATCACCGTCGACAAGGCCTCGCCCGACCTGACCATGGTTGTGCACTTGACCTCGCCGGACAAACGCTACGACATGCTCTACCTGTCCAACTACGCGATCCTCAACATCAAGGATGAGCTGGCTCGCCTGGGTGGTGTCGGTGACGTGCAGCTGTTCGGTATGGGCGACTACTCGCTGCGGGTCTGGCTCGATCCGAACAAGACCGCTTCGCGCAATCTGACCGCCACCGACGTGGTGACCGCCATTCGTGAGCAGAACCGTCAGGTGGCGGCCGGTCAACTCGGTGCGCCCCCTGCGCCGAATGCCCAGAGCTTCCAGCTGTCGGTCAACACCCAGGGCCGTCTGGTCAGCGAGGAAGAATTCGAGAACATCGTCATTCGCGCAGGCGACAACGGTGAAATCACTCGCCTCAAAGACATCGCGCGCGTTGAACTGGGCTCCAGCCAATACGCGCTGCGTTCGTTGCTGGACAACCAGCCGGCGGTGGCCATCCCGATCTTCCAGCGCCCAGGCTCCAATGCCATCGACATCTCGAACGATGTTCGCAGCAAGATGGACGAGTTGAAGAAAAACTTCCCGCAAGGCATGGACTACAGCATCGTCTATGACCCGACGATTTTCGTGCGCGGCTCGATCGAAGCGGTGGTTCACACCCTCTTCGAAGCACTGATCCTCGTGGTGCTGGTGGTGATCCTGTTCCTGCAGACCTGGCGCGCCTCGATCATTCCGTTGGTGGCAGTGCCGGTATCGTTGATCGGTACGTTTGCAGTCATGCACCTATTCGGCTTCTCGCTCAACGCCCTGTCGCTGTTCGGCCTGGTACTGGCGATCGGTATCGTGGTCGACGACGCCATCGTGGTGGTGGAGAACGTCGAGCGCAACATTGAACTGGGGCTCAATCCGTTCGATGCGACCAAAAAGGCCATGGGTGAAGTGACCGGCCCGATCATTGCCACCGCGCTCGTGCTGTGTGCGGTGTTCGTACCCGCCGCGTTCATCTCGGGCCTGACCGGTCAGTTCTACAAGCAGTTCGCTTTGACCATCGCCATCTCCACGGTGATCTCGGCCTTCAACTCGCTGACCCTGTCTCCAGCACTGGCCGCCGTATTGCTCAAGGGTCACGACGCTCCGAAAGACCGGTTCTCGCGGGTTCTGGACAAGATCTTCGGTGGCTGGCTGTTCCGTCCGTTCAACCGCTTCTTTGACAAGGCCAGTCATGGCTACGTCGGTACCGTGCGCCGGGTCATCCGTGGCAGCGGCATCGCCCTCTTCCTGTACGCAGGCCTGATGGTGTTGACGTTCTTCGGTTTCTCCAACACCCCGACCGGTTTCGTACCCGGTCAGGACAAGCAATACCTGGTGGCTTTCGCGCAACTGCCGGACGCCGCGAGCCTGGATCGCACCGAAGAGGTGATCAAGCGCATGTCCGACCTGGCGCTGAAACAGCCGGGCGTGGAAAGCGCCGTAGCGTTCCCGGGCCTGTCGATCAACGGCTTCACCAACAGCCCGAACGCCGGCATCGTGTTCGTGACCCTGAAACCGTTCGACGAGCGTAAAGACCCGAGCATGTCCGCCGGTGCCATCGCCGGGGCCTTGAACGGTCAGTACGCGAACATTCAGGAAGCGTACATGGCGATCTTCCCGCCGCCGCCGGTACAAGGTCTGGGCACCATTGGTGGTTTCCGCCTGCAAATCGAAGACCGGGGCAACCTGGGCTACGACGAGCTGTACAAGGAAACCATGAACATCATTGCCAAGAGCCACAACGTGCCGGAACTGGCCGGGCTGTTCACCAGCTACACCGTGAACGTGCCGCAGGTCGATGCCGCCATCGACCGCGAAAAAGCCAAGACCCACGGCGTGGCCGTCAGCGACATCTTCGACACCCTGCAGATTTACCTGGGTTCGCTGTATGCCAACGACTTCAACCGTTTCGGACGCACCTATCAGGTCAACGTTCAGGCTGAACAACAGTTCCGTCTCGAATCCGACCAGATCGGTCAGCTGAAAGTGCGCAACAACAAGGGCGAAATGATCCCGCTGGCGACCTTCATCAAGGTCAGCGACACCTCCGGCCCGGATCGCGTGATGCACTACAACGGCTTCATCACAGCAGAAATCAACGGTGCAGCAGCCCCTGGCTACAGCTCCGGCCAGGCCGAAAAAGCCATCGAAAAACTGCTGAAAGATGAACTGCCGAACGGCATGACCTACGAGTGGACCGACCTGACCTACCAGCAGATTCTGTCCGGCAACACCGCGCTGTTCGTGTTCCCGCTCTGCGTATTGCTGGCGTTCCTGGTACTCGCCGCGCAGTACGAAAGCTGGAGCCTGCCACTGGCGGTGATCCTGATCGTACCGATGACCCTGCTGTCGGCCATCACTGGCGTGATCATCTCTGGCGGCGACAACAACATCTTCACCCAGATCGGTCTGATCGTACTGGTGGGCCTGGCGTGCAAGAACGCGATTCTGATCGTCGAGTTCGCCAAGGATAAACAGCTGGAAGGTCTCGATCCGCTGGCCGCAGTACTTGAAGCCTGCCGTCTGCGTCTGCGGCCGATCCTGATGACCTCCTTCGCGTTCATCATGGGTGTGGTGCCACTGGTGTTCTCCAGCGGTGCCGGTGCCGAGATGCGGCATGCCATGGGTGTGGCGGTGTTCTCCGGGATGCTCGGGGTGACCTTCTTCGGTCTGCTGCTGACCCCCGTGTTCTATGTGCTGATCCGCAACTTCGTGGAGCGCAGTGAAGCCCGCAAAGCGGCCAAGGCGCAATCACTTCAAAAGCCACTGGAGGCGCACCAATGAGTCTGAAAGTCTTCCTGCCGAGTCTGCTGGTGCTGGCGTTGAGCGCCTGCGCCGTCGGCCCCGACTACAAGACCCCAGCCACGGAGGCGGCCAACATCACGGCCGCCACCGATGGCGCCGCCGGGCAAAAGAACTTCGACCGTTCGAAATTCGAAGGCATCTGGTGGCAGCAATTCGATGATCCGACCCTCAACCAGTTGGTGACGCAATCGCTGCAAGGCAACCGTGAACTGCGCGTGGCGTTCGCCCGCTGGAAAGCCGCCCGGGCGATCCGCGACGACGCCAGCAACGATGCGATGCCGACCATCACCAGCCGCGCCAGCAGTGATCTGGCCAAGGGGCAAATCCCTGGCCAGACCACCAACCGGGTCAACAGCGAACGCTACGATCTGGGTCTGGACATGGCCTGGGAACTCGATCTGTTCGGGCGTATCCAGCGCAATCTGGAAGCCAGCGACGCCGACCAGCAGGCGGCCGAAGCCGATCTGTACCAACTGCAAGTCACCATGATTGCCGAACTGGTCGACGCCTACGGTCAACTGCGCGGTGCGCAATTGCGCGAGAAGATCGCCGTGGCCAACCTGGAAAACCAGCAGGAGTCACGCAAGATCACCATCAGCCTGCGTGATGCCGGCGTCGGTGATCAGCTCGACGTCGAACGTGCCGATGCGCGCCTGGCCTCGGTCGAAGCCAGCGTGCCGCAATTGCAGGCGGAACAGGTTCGGCAGAAAAACCGCATCGCCACCCTGCTGGGCGAGCGTCCGGACAAACTGACCGTGGATCTGAGCCCGAAAGACTTGCCGGCGATTGCCAAGGCCTTGCCGATCGGCGATCCGGGTGAGCTGCTGCAACGCCGTCCGGACATCCTCAGCGCCGAACGCCAACTGGCCTCGGCCACCGCGCGGATCGGCGTGGCGAAAGCCGACCTGTTCCCGCGGGTCAGCCTCAGCGGCTTCCTCGGCTGGACGGCCGGGCGCGGTTCGCAGATCGGTTCTTCGGCGGCCAATGCCTGGGCACTCGGCCCGAGCATCACCTGGGCAGCGTTCGATCTGGGCAGCGTGCGCGCCCGCTTGCGCGGTGCCGATGCGGATGCCGAAGGCGCTCTGGCGACCTACGAGCAACAAGTGCTGCTGGCGCTGGAAGAATCGGAAAACGCTTTCAGCGATTACGGCAAACGTCAGCAACGGCTGATCTCGCTGATTCGCCAGAGTGAATCGAGCCGCAAGGCTGCCGATCTCGCGGAAATCCGCTACCGCGAAGGCACTACCGACTTCCTCGTGCTGCTCGACGCCCAGCGTGAACGTTTGAATGCCGAAGACACTCAGGCCCAGGCCGAAGTCGATCTGTATCGCGGCATCGTCGCGATCTACAAGGCCCTGGGGGGTGGCTGGCAGCCGGAAACCGTCGCCAGCAAGTAACGCTTTTCAAAGAGCTCCTTTGGTTGGCCGCAACCAACCAATTTTTTGCCCCGCGTATCATTCGGTCGCGGGGCTTTTTTGTGTCCGCCCCCTCTGTAGGAGCTGCCGCAGGCTGCGATCTTTTGATCTTGTTTTTCAGAAGCGACATCAAAAGATCGCAGCCTTCGGCAGCTCCTACAGGTCAATTCGCAAGCATGGGTTTGACTCATGGCCTTCTCTGACCGAAGCTTGCCCCTCTGCTATAGAACGCCCGTTCACGGAAATCGCATGCCTCAGTCCCGCCGCTACCTGCTCATCAGCCTTGGCCTTGTGCTGCTCGTCGTCATTGCCTGGTTAACCCTGCGCTCTACCGCCCCAGTGGTGCCAGAAGCGATCAAACGCGGCTACAGCGAAGCCCTTACGGCGGCGCGCGCCGGTCAGCCGGGAGCCGCGCGGCAGTTGTATCAGCAACTGGGACGCCCGGATCTGTCGGTCAAGCGCATTGTCTGGCTGCTGGCCGAGCTGCCCAACTATCCAAGCCCGCAAGCGCTGAAACTGGCCGACGCCCATCTGCAGAACGAAGCCCCCGAAGTACGGCTGGCAGCAATCCAGAGCGTGGTCGGACTGGTGCCCGGCGGACAACGCAGTCTGTTGCTCGGACCGATGCTCGACGATGAAGACCAGAGCGTACGGTTCGCCGCGATCAACGCCCTGCTTGGCCTGACGCCGGATCAACTGGGACTGTATTTCGCCCCTCTGCAGCAAGCCATCGATGGCTGGGAACACGTGCTCAAAGGTCAGCCGGAAAGCGCCGCCACCTATGCGCAACTGGCACGCCTGTATCTGCACAACGCCGAACTCAAACAGGCGCAGCAGGCGCTGGACAACACGCTGCGTCTGGAACCGGGCAATCTGCCGGCGCTGGTGATGCAGATCGATGTCCTCGACCGTCAGGGTCAGAGCGACGCCGCGCGCCAGTTGCTCGCCAAACAGTTGCAGGCGCAACCGGATTCCGCCTACCTGCAACACGCGCTCGGGCTGTGGCTGTTGCACCATGACCAGCGTGAGTTCGCCCTGCTCGGCTTGTCCAAAGCGGTGGAACTTGAGCCTGACAACAAGGATTACCGCTACGACCTCGCCACCACCCTGCACGCGGCCGAGGAGCTGGAAGCGGCGCAAAAGCAGTTGCAGGAAGTCGTCCAGCGCCACCCCGCCGACCGTAAGGCGCGGGTGCTGCTGATCAACTACTGGAAGGAAAGCGGCCAGTTGCAGAACGTGCAGATTCTGCTCGCGCAACTGGAACAGATGAACCCTGATGACCCGGCGTTGCAGCAGGGACTTTGAGCCTTTACCCGTTAATTCAATGACACTTTGATATCGAAACCTCGGAACCAGTCATGACTGCAAGCGGTCAAGTAATCAGGTAGAGCACAACGGCTGATACAGCCTGCTGCCTCGATTCCCCTAGTCATGAGAGGGCATTCTTTGTCTACGTCCAACGAGTTGATCAGTGCAAAAGCCGCCACCGGCATCGTCGGCCTGGATGACATCCTCGCCGGCGGTTTGTCCCGAGGGCATGTGTTTTTGCTCGAAGGTGAACCCGGTACAGGCAAAACCACCGTCGCGTTGCATTTCCTGATGGCGGGCGCCCGTGCCGGCGAACGCTGTCTGTACATCACACTGTCGGAAACCGAGCGTGAACTGCGTCAAGGCGCGGCGTCCCACGGTTGGGAGCTGAACGAGAACATTGAAATCTTCGAGCTGACGCCGCCCGAAAGCCTGCTCAACGCGGAGCATCAGCAAAGCCTGCTGTACTCGTCCGACCTTGAGCTGGGCGAAGCCACCAAGCAGATTTTCGAAGTGGTCGAGCGCTTCAAGCCGACCCGCGTGGTGCTCGACAGCCTGTCGGAGATCCGCCTGCTGGCGCAGAGTTCGCTGCGCTACCGCCGGCAGATTCTGGCGATCAAACATTATTTCGTGCGTTACGACGCCACCGTCCTGCTGCTTGACGACCTGACCACCGAGTCGCTCGACAAGACTGTGCACAGCGTGGCCCACGGGGTGATCCGTCTCGAAGAACTGACGCCCAATTACGGTGCCGAGCGCCGCCGCGTGCGCATCGTCAAGTATCGCGGCCAGAAATACCGTGGTGGTTACCACGACTTCACGATCATGGGCGACGGCGTCCATGTGTTCCCGCGACTGGTGGCTGCCGAACACCGCAGCGACTACCCGCGCCTGCAACTGAGCAGCGGAATTCAGGAAATGGATTCCTTGCTCGGTGGCGGGGTCGAAACCGGCTCCAGCACGTTGATTCTTGGCCCGGCCGGTACCGGCAAATCGCTGATTTCGATGATCTTCGCCGCTGCCGCAGTGGCGCGGGGCGAAAAAGCCGCGCTGTTCATCTTCGATGAAGAGCTGGGCCTGCTGTTCGAGCGCATGAAAAACATCGGTATCGACCTCAAGGCCCTGCAAGCCACCGGCAACCTGCTGATCGATCAGGTGGACGCCGCCGAACTGTCCCCCGGCGAGTTTTCGCATCGGGTGCGTCGCTGCGTTGATGAGCGCAACATCAAGACCGTGGTGATCGACAGCATCAACGGCTATCAGGCCGCGATGCCGGAAGAAAACGCGCTGGTGCTGCACATGCATGAGCTGCTGCTGTATCTGAACCGCAAAGGTGCGGCGACCTTCATGACCGTTGCCCAGCATGGTCTGGTCGGCGACATGCAGGCGCCGGTCGACATCACTTACCTGGCGGACACGGTGATCCTTCTGCGCTACTTCGAAGCCATCGGCAAGGTTCGCCGGGCCATTTCCATTATCAAGAAACGCACCGGCAGCCACGAATCGACCATCCGTGAATACCGCATTTCGGGCCAGGGCATGACCATCGGTGAACCGCTGGAAGCGTTCCAGGGTGTGCTACGTGGCGTACCGACTTACCTCGGCGCGAGCAATCCGCTGTTGCGGGAAGAAACCTTGTGACAGCTTCCGTATCACTGTCGGAACGGGCGCTGATCCTGGCGCCCATGGGCCGGGACAGCCAAGTGGCGCTGATGATCCTCAATGAGGCGGGTTACGCCGGGGTCATCACTCCGGATCTGGGCGCATTGTGCGCAGAACTGGAGCCTGGCGCCGGACTCTTGTTGATTGCCACCGAAGCCCTGCGCGGCCCTGAACTGGAAACGCTGCTGCATTTTCTGGAGCAGCAGCCGGCCTGGTCGGATCTGCCGATCGTCTTGCTGACCCACCACGGCGGCCCTGAGCAAGGCCCCTCCTCACGCCTGAGTGAACTGCTGGGTAACGTCACCTTCCTTGAGCGCCCGTTTCATCCGGCGACCCTGGTCAGTCTGGTCTCCACCGCCCTGCGCGGGCGACGACGACAGTACGAAGCCCGCGATCGCCTGATCGATCTGAGTGAAAGCGAACGCCGACTGCAATCGACCCTGGAAACCCTTGAGCAACAGGTCGAGGAACGCACCGCGCAACTGCGCCACAACGAAGAAGCCTTGCGCCAGTCACAGAAAATGGAAGCGGTCGGTCAGCTCACCGGCGGCATCGCTCACGACTTCAACAACATGCTCACCGGGATCATCGGCAGTCTGGAACTGCTGCGCCGGCGACTGGCTCGCGGACGCCTTGATGACCTCGATAGCCTGATCGACCTGGGCGTCACGTCAGCCAACCGCGCCGCGGGCCTGACCCACCGTTTGCTGGCGTTTTCCCGTCGACAATCGCTGGATTCCAAAGCCGTGCAGATGAACACGCTGGTGCTGTCGATGGGTGAGCTGCTGCAGCGCAGCCTCAACGAAAGCATTCAACTCGACATGCGCCTGAACGACGACTTGTGGGTGGCCGAAGCCGACCCCAATCAACTGGAAAGCGCCCTGCTCAACCTGGTGCTCAACGCCCGTGACGCGATGCCCGAGGGCGGCAAACTGGTGGTCGAGACCAGCAACCAGGTGCTTAAGCCGGAGTTCACCGAGGCCTACCCGAATCTCGAGCCTGGCGACTACGTGATGCTCAGCGTCACCGATAACGGCAGTGGCATGCCGCAAAGTGTGGTCAATCGCGCGTTCGATCCGTTCTTCACCACCAAGCCGATCGGTCAGGGCACCGGGCTGGGCCTGTCGATGATCTACGGCTTCAGCAAACAGTCCCGTGGTCATGTCTCGATCGACAGCGAAATCGATCAGGGCACCAAGGTCAAACTGTACCTGCCGCGCTTTCGCGGCGAAGAGCTGGAGCATCCGGTGTCCGATGTTCAGCAGGCCCCGGAAGCAATGGATGGCGAAACCGTGTTGATCGTCGAGGACGACCCTGCCGTGCGCGTGCTGGTCAGCGCGGTACTCAGTGAGCTGGGCTATGCGTTTGTCGAAGCCGGCGATGCCGACGGCGCCGTGCCGATCCTCAACTCGACGCAGCGCATCGACCTGCTGATCAGTGACGTCGGCCTGCCAGGCATGAACGGCCGGCAACTGGCGGAAATTGGTCGTCAGTATCGGCCGGGGCTGAAGGTGTTGTTCATCACCGGCTATGCCGAGCATGCCGCAGTGCGCGGTGGTTTCCTCGACTCGGGGATGCAGATGATCACCAAGCCGTTCACTTTCGATCTGCTGACCGCCAAGGTCCGCGAGATGATCAAGAACTGATCCCCAAAAACGACTGTAGGAGCTGCCGCAGGCTGCGGCAGCTCCTACACGGGCATTTCAGTGTTTCTTGATCAGGCCAGCAATTCCTGAATCTTTTCCTGCAGTACGTCCAGATCGAACGGTTTTTCCAGGATCGGCGCCTTGCGCGTGATCGGGCTGCCGGTCTCGCGGATTTCCTGCGGATAGCCACTGATGAAGATCACCTTCAGATCCGGGCGCAGTTTTACTGCCGGCTCCGCGATCTGCACGCCGGAGATCCCGCCCGGCAGGCGGAAGTCAGTGATCAGCATGTCCAGATGCGGCTTGCTCGCGAGGATCTCGAACGCCTGCTCGCCGTTTTCGGCCTGCAACACGCGGTACCCCTGCCCCGACAGGTAATCTGTCAGCAACATCAAGATAACCGGTTCGTCCTCGACGACGAGTACTACATCTTGTGCATCTACGCTCATGGGAAGCCTTTGTTCGGTCAATAGCTGCTGATACGACCGTGCGGTCACTCAGAGGTTGCGTCGGATATGCCGTTTTCCTGGATTGGCAGACAAACGCGAAACAGGGCGCCTTCGTTGATTTGACTCTCGACGACGATGGAACCGCCATGGGCGGCGACGATCTGCTCGGAAATGAACAGACCCAGCCCGAGACCAGCCACTACCGTCTTGGCGGAAACCCGTTCGAACTGTTGGAAAATACGCTTCTGGTTCTCTTCGCTGATGCCGATGCCACGGTCCTGAACCTCGACCCGCGCCTCGTCGCCCTCACGGTACACGCGCACCTGAATCGGGCTGCGGCCACCGTAGCGCAAGGCATTGGTCAGCAGGTTGGAGACCACCTGCTCGATACGGAATTCGTCCCAATGACCTTCTACCGGGCCGGACGCGGTGAACGACACTTCGGTCTCGGCTGCCTCTATCTGCTGGGCGAAGTTCTGCAGCAGGTTGCTCACCAGTTGCGTCAGGTCGAAACGATTCGGCCGGATCGACAGCTTGCCGGTACGGATCCGCGAGACGTCGAGCATGTCTTCGATCAGGCGGATCAGGCTTTTGATCTGGCGCTCGTCGCGATCGACCATCGCGTGCATCTTGTCGAGGGTGAACGCCGCGGCGTTGTCCCGCGCCAGGTGCATCTTGCGCAACTGGGTTTCGAGTATCAGGCCGTTGAGCGGCGTACGCACTTCGTGGGCGACAATCGACATGAAGTCGTCGCGCATGCGCACCGCCTGCTCCAGCTCCGACTGCGTGCTTTGCAGTTGCTGCAGCAGCGCTTCCTGCTCGCGACGGGCCTGCTCCAGGGCTTCGACCTGTTGCTTCATGGCCTTGCTCTGACGGTACAGGTCGACGAACACGTTGACCTTGCTCTTCACCGCGTGGATATCCAGCGGCTTGTGCAGGAAGTCTACCGCCCCGCTCTCGTAGCCCTTGAACGCGTAGTTCAGTTCACGGCCGGCGGCGCTGACGAAAATGATCGGGATGTTTTTGGTTTTCTCGGTGCCGCGCATCAACTCGGCGAGTTCGAAGCCGTTCATCCCCGGCATCTGCACGTCGAGGATGGCCATGGCGAACTCGTGTTGCAGCAGCAGCGAAAGTGCCTCGTCCGCCGACAGCGCCTTGTACACCGAGCGATCCTCGCGCTTGATCAGCGCTTCGAGGGCCAGCAGG
Organism: Pseudomonas sp. JQ36; assembly: GCF_053851495.1. NCBI lineage: Bacteria > Pseudomonadati > Pseudomonadota > Gammaproteobacteria > Pseudomonadales > Pseudomonadaceae > Pseudomonas > Pseudomonas sp. JQ36. The sequence goes on from NZ_CM132642.1 coordinate 1,894,191, forward strand.
TTCTCCGGCAGATCGTCGACGATCAGCAATTTGGCCTGGATATTACTCAGCATGCGATTCGTTCCAGCTCGACAAGCAGACGGCCGATGCCGTGAATGGGTAGGACATGGTCAGGCTGCTGAATCTTCAGCGCAGCCAGAGGCATGGTGGCGACCTGCGCGTCCTGCGGGTCTTGCACGATGGTCAGTCCGCCGCGCTGCTTGACTTGCGCCAGGCCGCGAGCACCATCGTGATTGGCGCCGGTCAGCAACACGGCAGCCAGGGTTTCGCCGTAAACATCAGCGGCGGATTCAAACAAGTAATCAATGGCCGGACGGGAATGGTGCACGCGGTCTTCAAGACTCAGCGACAGACTGCGATCCTGTTCCACCGACAGGTGATACCCGGGCGTGGCGAAATAAACCGTGCCGGGCATGATGTCCTGCTTGTCGGTCGCCTCTGCCACCGGCAGCATCAGGCGCCGGGAGAACACTTCGGCCAACTGACTGCGGCGCTCCTCCGGCAGGTGCAAGACGACGATGATCGGCAACACGTAACCCTGGCGCAACGGCGCCAGCAAGGTCAGCAACGCTTCGACCCCGCCGGCCGAAGCGCCCACCACGACAGCCTCGACACGAGGCAAATCCACGGCATCATTCATAGTTTGCGGTAGATCCGTTCTTGTTTGACCAACGGTTCGAACTGATTCGAGTAACCGGAAAAATCCAGCGTTTCCTTGCTGCCCAGCACCAGAAAGCCACGGTGGCACAGCGATTCGTGAAACAGACCGAAGGCACGGTCCTGAAGTTTCTTGTTGAAGTAAATCAGTACGTTGCGGCAGGAAATCAACTGCGTTTCGGAGAACACGCTGTCCGTCGCCAGACTGTGGTCGGCGAAGGTCACGTTCTCACACAGGCTCTTGTCGAAAATCGCGTAGCCATAGGCTGCGGTGTAGTAATCGGCAAAGGAACGCTGACCGCCGGCCTGCTGGTAATTGGCGGTATAGGCGCGCACGTTCTCCATCGAGAAAATGCCCTGCTTGGCCTTGTCCAACGAGCGCGGATTGATATCGGTGGCGTAGATGATCGTACGGTCGAGCAGGCCTTCTTCGCGCAGCAGGATCGCCATCGAGTAAACCTCCTCGCCAGTGCTGCACCCGGCGATCCAGATCTTCAGCGACGGATAGGTGCGCAGCAGCGGCACCACCTCCTTGCGGATCGCCAGAAAGTGCGACGGATCGCGGAACATCTCGCTGACCGGAATCGTCAGCAACTGCAGCAACTGCATGAACGCCGTGGGATCGTGCAGGACTTTCTCCTGCAACGCCGAGATCGTCGCGCATTCGAACTGACTTAAGGCGTGCTGCACCCGGCGCTTGATCGAAGCGCCCGAGTAATCGCGAAAATCGTAGCTGTACTTGAGGTAGATCGCCTCGATCAGCAAGCGTAATTCAATTTCGCTGTTGCGCTCCGCGGAGTGACTGCTATCCACTAAATGCGTTCCATCTTCGGTAACCACACGCGAATCAACGAGAACAGGCGATCCAGATCGATCGGCTTGGCCAGGTAATCGTTGGCGCCCGCCTGCAGGCAGCGCTCCTGATCGTCCTTCATGGCCTTGGCCGTCACTGCGATGATCGGCAGTTTGCGCCAGCGCGGATCCTTGCGGATTTCAATGGTGGCTTCAAAACCATCCATCTCCGGCATCATCACGTCCATCAGCACCAGGTCGATGTCCTCGATTTCATTCAACTTATCAATCGCTTCGCGACCATTACGGCCGATCACCACGACTGCACCCTTGTGTTCCAACGCACTGGTCAGGGCGAAGATGTTGCGCACATCGTCGTCCACCAGCAGCACCTTGCGGCCTTCGAAGACCTTGTCGCGACTGCGGGCGGTCTTGAGCATCTTCTGCCGTTCATGGGACAACTGCGATTCGACTTTGTGCAGAAAGAGTGTGACCTCATCCAACAGGCGTTCCGGCGAGCGCGCGCCCTTGATGATGATCGAGCGTGAATACTTGCGCAGCTCGGCCTCTTCATCGCGGGTCAGGTTGCGTCCGGTGTAGACGATCACCGGCGGGAACGAGCAGATGTCCTCGGTCGACATGCGCTTGAGCAGATCGTTGCCGAGCATGTCCGGCAATTTCAGGTCGATCACCATGCAGTCATAAATCGTCGTGCGCAGCTTTTCCAGCGCGTCTTGCGCCAGACCGACGGCGGTGATTTCGATGTCCTCGTCACCGATCAGGCGGGCAATGCTTTCGCGTTGCAGATCGTCATCTTCGACCAGCAACACGCGCTTGACCTTCTGGGTCAGCTTGGCTTCGAGACGGGCGAACACGTCCTTGAGCTCTTCGCGGGTGGTCGGCTTGACCGCATAACCGATCGCGCCCATGTGCATCGCCGCTTCGACACGGTCTTCGACCGAGATCACATGCACTGGGATGTGCCGGGTTTCGGCGTGTTCTTTCAGGCGTTGCAGCACCGTCAGCCCGGAATGGTCCGGCAGGCGCATATCGAGCAGGATCGCGTCCGGCACGAACTCGCGGGCCAGGTCATAGCCTTCGTCGGCACCGTGGGCCACCAGGCACTGGTAACCCAGTTCGTGGGCCAGGTCGTAAAGGATGTGGGCGAAATTCGGCTCGTCTTCCACCACCAGAATGCAGCGCGTGGCGAACGGCGCCTTGCCACGGTCATCGGCAAAACGCGGGATGTGCACCGGCGCCAGCGGCGACACCGCAATCGATGGCGGCTGCACCACCGGTGACGGGGCCGATACCGGCGGCGTGAAGGTCAGCGGGATCGCAGGGCTGTCACCCGGCTCGCTGTATTGCTGCGGCAGCACCAGGGTGAACACACTGCCCTGCCCCGGCGCGCTGCTGACGCTGATCGAGCCGCCAAGCAAGGCCGCCAGATCACGCGAGATCGACAAGCCCAGACCGGTGCCACCGTACTTGCGGTTGGTAGTCCCGTCTGCCTGACGGAACGCTTCGAAGATGCTTTCCTGCTGATCCGCCGCGATACCGATCCCCGAATCGCGCACGATGAATGCAATGCGCTCGTTCGGCTGGCCGGCGATGGTCAGGCTGACCGCGCCGTGTTCGGTGAACTTCACGGCGTTGGACAGCAGGTTCTTGATCACCTGCTCCAGGCGCTGGCGGTCGGTGTACAGCATGATCGGCGCATCCGGTTGCAACTCGACGCTGAACGTCAGTTGCTTGTCCGCCGCCAGTGGTTCGAACACGCTGCGCAGGCCGTCGGCCAGACGCGCGACACTGGTGTTTTCCGGGATCACTTCCAGCTTGCCGGCCTCGACCTTGGAAATGTCGAGAATGTCGTTGATCAAGTTCAGCAGATCGTTGCCCGCCGAATAGATCGACTCGGCGAACTTGACCTGCTCGGCCGTCAGATTGTCCTGCGGGTTCTCCGCCAGCAACTTGGCGAGGATCAGCGAACTGTTCAGCGGCGTGCGCAGTTCGTGGGACATGTTGGCGAGGAATTCGGACTTGTACTTGCTCGAACGCTGCAGTTCTTCGGCGCGCTCCTCGAGCTGCACCTGAGCCTGATTGAGTTCGGTGTTCTTCTGATCCATGGCGTCGCGCTGCTCGGCCAGGGTCTGCGCCTGTTCGGCCAGTTGCTCGTTGGTCTGCTCCAGCTCGACTTGCTGGGTTTCCAGATGCGCCTGGGATTCCTTGAGAATCCGCGACTGTTCTTCCAGCTCTTCGTTGGCGGTTTTCAGCTCTTCCTGCTGCACCTGCAACTCTTCGTTGAGCTGCTGGGTTTCGGCCAGCACTTCCTGCAGGCGCTGGCGATAACGCGCCGCTTCGATCGAGGTGCCGATGTTGCCGGCAATCAGTTCCAGCAAATCGATATCGCGATCGCTGAGCGGGCGCAGGAAGCCCAGTTCGATCACGCCGTTGACCCGGTCGTCATCGCTGGTCGGTACCACCAGCACACTGTGCGGCAGGCCCGCGCCCAGGCCCGAGCTGACCTTGAAGTAGTCGGCCGGTACCGAATCCAGACGAATCAGTTGTCCCTGCTGGGCAACCTGGCCGACGATGCCTTCGCCGCTGTAGATCTGCTGATCTTTTTCTTCCTGTTCGCGGGAGAACCCGTAGGACGCCACGCGCTTGAGGCCGCCGTGCTCTTCGCGTACGTACAGCGCCGCCACCGCAGTGCCGAGGTATTGCGCGCAGAACTGCAGAATATTGCGTCCCAGCAGGTTCAGTGTCAGCTGCCCCAGCACCTGCTCCGCCAGCTCGGTCTGGCCGCTGCGCATCCACGCCTGACGCTCCAGACGCTCGGCGCTGGCTTGCTGCGCCGCAAGGTTGGCGCTGTAGCTGTCAGACAGACTGACCAGATCACGGCGCCCGACATAGGCCAGCAAACCGCTGATCCCGGCTATAAACAGCAGGTACAGGACGATGCTCCAGATCGTGGTACGGCGCACCTCTTCGTTGCGCGTGGTGCGCAACTGCTGCTCCATGTCGATCACGTCTTCGAATTGCTTGCGAATTTCGTCGGTCAGGCGCTTGCCACGCCCGGCCTTGACCGCGCCCCGGTAGTCGCCGCTGGAGCGCTGCAGGTCGATCATCGATTGCGCGTAGTTGCTCCACTCGGTCTGCAAGGCCTGCAGACGCCGCAGACGATCGGTTTGCACGGGGTTGTCGGCGGTCAATTCGAGCAAGGTATTGAGCGCCACATTGATCCGCGGCTTGGCAGTCTCGTACGGGTCGAGGAAGTGCTCGTCGCCGCTGAGCAGGAAGCCGCGCATGCCGGTTTCCAGATCAACGGTGAGTTTCACCGCTTCGTTGGCGTTATTGATCACCCGGTCGGTGTGTTCCACCCACTGGATCACCGAGAGCAAGTAGGTGATCAGCGAAATGAAAAACACTGCACTGATCGCGCCGACGCCCAGGGGCAGACTGATGTTGCGCGTCAGGAGTTTACGGAACCGTGTTTCGTCAACTGTAGACCGAGTGGACATGGGGCAGCCTTGTCGAACTGTCGAAACCCGGGAGTTTGCCCCAAAACGGTACTATGGATCCATTTTTCTCACTGCCATGGTGGCAATTTCCTACATTTGCTGCACTTCCCGATCAGGCAACGGGTATCCTTGCCGCCCCGATTTGCAGCTAATCTTTTTCGTATCCGCTCGGGAACTTGTGGCCATGCGCCACTTACTCATGCAAGAGCCCGGCATTTTCGACCGGTCGCCGTTCCGATTTCATTTCTTGAGAGCTATCCCTATGTCCACCCCAGCGTCCACCATCCTTGTAGTAGAAGACGACGACATCGTACGTATGCTCATCGTCGATGTGCTGGAGGAGCTGGAGTTCAAGGTGTTGGAGGCGGCAGACGGCGAATCTGCGCTGAACACTCTCCGCGATCAGAGCAAGCTTATCGACTTGATGATGACCGACCACGGTCTGCCGGACATGACAGGTAGTGAACTCGCCGAAAAGGCACGTCAAATGCGCCCCACCCTGCCCGTGCTGTTCGCCAGCGGATATGCCGAAAACATCGACGTGCCTGCGGATATGCACGTGATCGGCAAACCATTCTCGATCGATCAACTGCGTGACAAGGTCAAGGGCATTCTGAACCAGTGATTGGCCTTGATTCGGCAGCGGCTGCAGATGTGCTCTAATTGCGCGCCATTTTCAGCCGCTTGCCTGCAAGGAACACTCGTCAATGACTGCATCACCCGCCACCAAAGTTCTGGTCATCGGTTACGTCTGGCCCGAACCGCGCTCTTCGGCAGCCAGCGGGCATGTGATGCAGATCCTCGATACGTTCCTGCAGCAAGGCTGGGATATCACCTTCAGCAGCCCGGCCGGCCCGGGCGAGCACAAGGCTGACCTGACCGCGCTGGGCATCCGCGAAGTGCCGATCGAACTCAACAACAGCAGCTTCGATAGTTTCATCCGTGAACTGGCCCCGGATATCGTCCTGTTCGACCAGTTCATGATGGAAGAGCAGTTCGGCTGGCGTGTCGAAAAGCAATGCCCGGACGCCCTGCGCGTACTGGAGACATCCGACCTGCAGAGCCTGCGCCACGCCCGTCACCAACGGCTCAAGGAACGCTTGAAGGACGACCCGGACAATCAGGACTTCAGCGCACTGTTCGCCCCGGCGCTGCGTGAAGAGTTCGAGTTGATGGCCGACACTGACCTGGCCAAACGGGAAATCGCCGCGTTATACCGCTGCGATCTGAATCTGATGATTTCCGAAGTGGAAATCCAGTTGCTGGTCGAACAGTTTCAAGTCCCGGACGAGCTGCTGCACTGGTGCCCGCTGATGCTCGAACCACCGCGCGCCTCGTTCGTCCCCTTTGAGGAGCGGGCGCATTTTCTGAGTATTGGCAACTTCCGTCACGCGCCCAACTGGGACGCCGTGCTGTGGATGAAGACCGCCGTCTGGCCGCTGATCCGCCAGCAATTGCCCGGCGCCCAACTGCATGTCTACGGTGCCTATACGCCGCCCAAGGCCACAGCCCTGCACAACGCGGCGCAGGGGTTTCATGTGATGAACTGGGCAGAAGATGCGCTGCAAGTGATGTCGCAAGCCAGGGTTTGCCTGGCGCCTTTGCGTTTCGGCGCTGGGATCAAGGGCAAGATCGTCGATGCGATGCTCTGCGGCACGCCCAATGTCACGACGCCCATCGGCGCTGAAGGCATGGGCGGCGCATTGCCCTGGCCTGGTGCGGTGGCTCAGTCGGCCCAGGCCCTGGCCGACGCCGCTGTGGCGCTGCACGAAGACCAACAGCGCTGGACTGACGCACAGCAGGCCGGCGTCGCGTTGTTGAACGCGCGCTATCGGCAGGCTGATCACGGCCCGGCGCTGATCGCTCGCCTGCAACATTGCCGCGACAACTTGACCGCATTACGTCGCGCCAACTTCACTGGCAGCATGTTGCGTCACCACTTGCATAAAAGCACCCAATACATGGCGCAATGGATCGAAGCAAAGAACCAGAAAAGTTGATAACTAAAGTGCAAAAGCACATTGCCAATACTTTGAAAAGAGTGCTGGCTTGTACTTTTTCCGCTTGCACCAAAGAATAACTTCCGAACTGACCAAAAACTTGACTGGTCGGAAATTAAACTTTATCTGCAACGGAATGCACCATGAGTAATTACCCTTTCAAAAACTGGATGGCGGCTACACCGGATATGGACCAACTGACCCTTGGCGAAGTGGTCTGGCCCGGCGCGCATAACTCCGGGCTGGATTACGACTTTTCGTACCCGGCGTACCTGCAGCCCACTAAAAACTGGTTTGTCTGCCAGGATGGCCCGTTCATTCAGCAACTAAGCGAGGGCGTGCGCGCCTTCGACTTGCGTCTGCATGCCGATGAACACTGGCTGGGCATCAGGAAGTTTCATACGTTTCATGGCGTGAAACTGTTCCAGGGACGTTCCTTGAGCGATCTTGTAAAAAGTCTCAACTTTTTCCTCAATGACAATCCGAACGAATTCATCGTATTGGACTTACATGAACTCCAGGGCATCAACGATCAGCCATTCGATTACAAGGGTTTCCATGAAGTCATCACCACAGAACTGGCTTCGCGGCTTATTCCCCGAAACAACAGTCATCTGACCCTGGAACAACTTAAAAAGGCCAGTGCGCTGCAACGCGTGGTGTTGGCAAGCGACTCGCACCCGGATTTCAATTCGCCCCTGTACTGGCCGAAAATCCGCCACGAATGGAGCGGTTCAAATATCACCTCTCTCGAGCAACTCGAACAACACATCACACGCACCCTGGCCAACCCGCCGGCATCCGGCAGCCTCTGGTCGTTGTCGGCCACCAGCTACGGCGAACTGGCCGGCGTCAAGCGGATCACCGACGAACTCGATCAATGGTTTGGCCCGGACTCGGGATGGGCGCCGAAGTGCAGCATTATCAATGCCGACTTCATCGGTGGCACTCCACTGATCGGCCATTGCCAGCAGGTCAACCAGTCTAAAGGTCTCAGAAAGACCCGGGGCTGAGGCGCTGGAACTGTCCGTGGCGCGCGTGCATGATGGGCGCCTGAACACCACAACAAGACGCATCGGACATGACTCGGGCAACCAGAATCACTGATCCCTCCTACGAACTGATGGACGACCATAACGGGTTGTCCATCATCTACCGTCAGCATGGTTTTCCGTGCCCGTTAGTACGCTGGCATTTTCACAAGGAATACGAACTGCACCTGATCGTTGCCAGTTCCGGCAAGGTCTTCATCGGCGACTACATCGGCAACTTTTATCCGCAAACACTGTTCCTCACCGGGCCCAATCTGCCGCACAACTGGATCAGCCAGGTGGCCGACGACGAAGTGGTGGAAAAGCGCGACATGCTGGTGAACTTCACCGATGAGTTGTTCGACAGCGGGCACCAGGTGTTCGCCGAACTCAAGACTTTGGCGCCGCTGCTGGAGCGTGCGCAATATGGCATCGAATTTCGCGACAAGGATACGATCCGTCAGGCCATGACGTTGATGCAGCGAATTGCCGATACGCGCGGCGTTACCCGTCTCGGGCATTTTTTCATTCTGATGGAGCTACTGGCGGCGACTGACGATTATCAATTGCTGTCCGGCGCCACTAACACGCAACTGGCCGACGAGCACAACATCGACCGCACCAACCGCGCGGTCGACTTCATCTTCGACCATTACGCCCGGGAGCTGACCCTGGAAGAAGTCGCCGAGCATCTGGGGATGAAGCCGACCTATTTCAGCCGCGTGTTCAAACAGGCCACCGGGCGCAACTTCATCGAGTTCGTCAATCGGCTGCGCATCAGCAAATCCTGCGAACTGCTGGCCGATGGCGACAAACCGGTGACCGAGGTGTGTTTCGAGTCGGGCTTCAACAATATTTCCAACTTCAATCGGCGCTTCCAGCAACTCAAGGGCATGACGCCGTCGCACTATCGGCGCCTCGCCGTGCAACGCCTGACCGAACAAAACCTCGGCTGACACCACCGCCCCCTGTAGGAGTGAGCCTGCTCGCGAAAGCGGCGTATCAGTCAACTGATCGGCAAACTGACACAGCGCTTTCGCAAGCAAGCCTGCTCTCACAAAAAGCATCCGACGCGATGAAACCTGTACTGATTCGATAGCCCCTTCCCACTGAAAAGCCCTTCCCTGCGTCTACCGCAACAAACCCCAGTGCAAAAAAGTATTGATTTGAGTGCGACGGATGATTTGTCAGTCCGTCGATTGAGGGCTGTAATCAGCGCACATTCTTCCTGCACCGGAAGACACAAAAACAATAACTGTCCTTCTGCCTCCCAACGGACGCAGAAAAGGAGTGCACGATGCAACCCACTGCAAAAGCTCTGCTAGCCCTCACCTGCATGACCCTCAGCAGCGTCAGCCTTGGCGCCCAGACCCTGACCATCGCCACCGTCAACAACAGCGACATGATCCGCATGCAAAAGCTCTCGAAAACTTTCGAGTCCGAGCATCCGGAGATCAAGCTCAACTGGGTGGTACTGGAAGAAAACGTCCTGCGCCAACGCCTGACCACCGACATCGCCACCCAGGGCGGGCAGTTCGATGTGTTGACCATCGGCATGTACGAAGCGGCACTCTGGGGCGCCAAAGGCTGGCTGGAACCGATGAAGGACCTGCCGGCCAGTTACGCCCTCGACGATGTGTTCCCGTCGGTGCGCGAAGGCCTGTCGGTCAAGGGTTCGCTGTATGCCCTGCCGTTCTACGCCGAGAGTTCGATCACCTATTACCGCACCGACCTGTTCAAGGATGCCGGGCTGAGCATGCCCGAGCGCCCGACCTGGGAACAGATCGCCGGTTTCGCCGAAAAACTCACCAACAAGGACAAAGAGCAGTACGGCATCTGCCTGCGTGGCAAGGCCGGCTGGGGCGAGAACATGGCGCTGATCACCACCGTCGCCAACGCCTACGGCGCGCGCTGGTTCGATGAGCAGTGGAAACCTGAGTTCAGCGGGCCGGAATGGAAAAACGCGCTGAATTTCTACGTCAACACCATGAAGAAGTCCGGCCCGCCGGGCGCCTCCAGTAACGGTTTCAACGAGAACCTCGCGCTGTTCAACAGCGGCAAATGCGCGATCTGGGTGGACGCTTCCGTTGCCGGCTCGTTCGTCACCGACAAGACTCAGAGCAAGGTCGCCGATCACGTCGGCTTCACCTTCGCCCCGCATCAGGTCACCGATAAAGGTTCGGCGTGGCTGTATTCGTGGGCATTGGCGATTCCGACCAGTTCCAAGGCCAAGGACGCCGCCAAAGCGTTCAGCGCCTGGGCCACGTCCAAGGAATACGGCGAGCTGGTGGCCAAGACCGACGGCATCGCCAACGTGCCGCCGGGCACCCGCGCCTCGACCTACAGCGATGCGTACATGAGCGCGGCGCCGTTCGCCAAGGTCACGCTGGAATCGCTGAAAGCGGCAGATCCGAGCAAACCGACGCTGAAACCGGTGCCGTACATCGGCATTCAACTGGTGACCATTCCTGAATTCCAGGGCGTGGGCACCCAGGTCGGCAAGCTGTTCTCGGCGGCGCTGATCGGCCAGACCACAGTGGATCAGGCCCTGACCGCCGCGCAGCAAACCACCGAACGCGAGATGAAGCGCGCCGGTTATCCCAAGTAACCACACTGCTCGCTCCTGCCTTTTGTAGGAGTGAGCCTGCTCGCGATGGCGGTTTTCCATCAAACCCCATTGGTGGCTGACACACCGCTATCGCGAGCAGGCTCACTCCTACATTAGATCTCCATAGGTCTGTATGACTCGGTTGTGATCACCATGAATACTTCAACTGCCAAAGCCCACATCGATCTGACCCGGCCGCAGCGCAAAAGCCGCGTGGCCAATCCCGGCTGGTTTCTGGTCAGCCCTTCGGTGGCCCTGTTGCTGCTGTGGATGATCGTGCCGTTGGGCATGACCATTTATTTCTCGATGATTCGCTACAACCTGCTCGATCCGGGGGTGAACGAATTCGTCGGGCTGGAGAACTTCAGCTATTTCCTCACCGACTCCGGGTTCCTGCCCGGCGCCACCAACACCCTGTTGCTGGTGGGCAGCGTGCTGCTGATCAGCGTGGTGTTCGGCGTGCTGATCAGTGCGTTGCTGGAGGCCAGCGAGTTTCTCGGCCGCGGCATCGTGCGGGTGATGCTGATCTCGCCGTTCTTCATCATGCCCACCGTCGGCGCGCTGATCTGGAAGAACCTGATTTTCCATCCGGTCTCCGGAATCCTCGCCTACATCTGGAAGCTCTTTGGCGCGCAACCGGTGGACTGGCTGGCGCACTACCCGCTGCTGTCGATCATCATCATTGTCTCGTGGCAATGGCTGCCCTTCGCGATCCTGATCCTGATGACCGCCATGCAGTCCCTTGACCAGGAGCAGAAAGAAGCCGCGCGACTCGATGGTGCCGGCCCCGTAGCAATCTTCTGGCACCTGACCCTGCCGCACCTGGCGCGGCCGATTGCCGTGGTGGTGATGATCGAAACGATCTTCCTGCTGTCGGTGTTCGCCGAGATTTTCACCACCACCAACGGCGGCCCCGGCTACGCCTCGACCAACCTCGCCTACCTGATCTACAACCAGGCGCTGGTGCAGTTCGACGTCGGCATGGCCTCGGCGGGCGGCTTGATTGCCGTGGTCATCGCCAACATCGCGGCGATCATTCTGGTGCGGATGATCGGCAAAAACCTGACTGACAAAGCCTGAGGCCTGCCATGACTCTTCAACAATCCCGCCGGCTGCAAAGCCTGCTGCTCGGCACCCTGGCCTGGGCCATCGCGATCGTGATTTTCTTCCCGATCTTCTGGATGGTGATGACCAGTTTCAAGACCGAAATCGACGCCTTTGCCACGCCGCCGCAGTTCATCTTCACGCCAACGCTGGAGAACTACCTGCACATCAACGAGCGCAGCGACTACTTCAGTTTTGCCTGGAATTCGGTAGTGATCTCGTTCAGCGCCACCGCCCTGTGCCTGTTGATCGCGGTGCCCGCCGCCTACTCGATGGCGTTCTACGAAACCCAGCGCACCAAAGGCACGCTGCTGTGGATGCTCTCGACCAAGATGCTGCCGCCGGTGGGCGTGCTGATGCCGATCTACCTGCTGGCCAAGAGTTTCGGCCTGCTCGATACACGCATCGCGCTGATCGTGATCTACACCCTGATCAACCTGCCGATTGTGGTCTGGATGATTTACACCTACTTCAAGGACATCCCCAAAGACATCCTCGAAGCCGCGCGTCTCGACGGCGCCACGCTGTGGCAGGAAATGGTTCGCGTGCTGCTGCCGATCGCCAAGGGCGGCCTCGCGTCCACCGTGCTGTTGTCGTTGATCCTGTGCTGGAACGAGGCGTTCTGGTCGCTGAACCTGACCTCGTCGAAAGCTGCGCCTCTGACCGCGTTGATCGCCTCGTACTCAAGTCCCGAAGGCTTGTTCTGGGCCAAGTTGTCAGCGGTCTCGACCCTGGCCTGCGCGCCGATCCTGATCTTCGGCTGGATCAGCCAGAAACAACTGGTACGCGGCCTGTCGTTCGGTGCCGTGAAATGAATATTCCTGAACCAACACCTTCCCCTTGTGGGAGCGGGCTTGCTCGCGAAAGCGGTGGGGCATCCAACAATGATCGTGACTGACACGGCCCCTTCGCGAGCAAGCCCGCTCCCACCAAAAGCTTGCCCGGCGCAATTGAATTAACTTAAGCGGAGGCCCATCACCATGGCCAACCTGAAAATCAAGAATCTGCAAAAAGGTTTCGAAGGTTTCTCCATCATCAAGGGCATCGACCTTGAGGTGAACGACAAGGAATTCGTGGTCTTCGTCGGCCCCTCCGGTTGCGGCAAATCCACCCTGCTGCGACTGATCGCCGGGCTGGAAGAAGTCAGCGGCGGCACCATCGAACTCGATGGCCGCGACATCACCGAAGTCAGCCCGGCCAAGCGCGATCTGGCGATGGTGTTCCAGACCTACGCGCTGTACCCGCACATGACCGTGAAGAAAAACATGTCGTTCGCCCTTGATCTGGCCGGTGTACCGAAAGCCGAAGTCGAGAAAAAGGTCGGCGAAGCGGCGCGCATTCTCGAACTCGGGCCGATGCTCGAGCGCAAGCCGAAACAGCTGTCCGGCGGCCAACGGCAACGGGTCGCCATCGGCCGGGCGATCGTGCGCAATCCGAAGATATTCCTGTTCGACGAGCCGCTGTCCAACCTCGACGCCGCGCTGCGCGTGCAGATGCGTCTGGAGCTGCTGCGCCTGCACAAGGATCTGCAAGCCACGATGATCTACGTGACCCACGATCAGGTCGAAGCGATGACCATGGCCGACAAAGTCGTGGTGCTCAACGGCGGCAAGATCGAACAGGTCGGCTCGCCGCTGGACCTCTATCACCACCCGGCCAACCTGTTTGTCGCCGGGTTCCTCGGCACGCCGAAAATGGGCTTCCTCAAGGGCAAGATCGCCCGCGTCGACGGCCACAGCTGCGAAGTCTCGCTGGACGCCGGCACGCGCATCACCCTGCCGTTCAACGCCGCCAACCTGAGCGTCGGCAGCGCGGTGACCCTGGGCATTCGCCCGGAACATCTGGAGCTGGCACAACCGGGCGACTGCACCCTGCAAGTCACCGCCGACGTCAGCGAACGGCTGGGTAGCGACACCTTCTGCCACGTCACCACCAATGCTGGCGAAGCCCTGACCATGCGCGTGCGCGGTGACCTGGCGAGCCGCTACGGCGAGCAACTGAACCTGCACCTGGACGCCAGCCATTGCCACCTGTTCGACGCCGATGGCGTGGCGCTGACCCGCCCGCTGCGCGCGGCGGCCTGAACCTCGAGACCTTCCCGATGAAACTGAATGAACAAAACCTGCACCGCCTCGCACCCGAGGTGCAACTGCCGGCCTACAGCCTCAGCGACACCCGTCAAGGCATCGCACACATTGGCGTCGGCGGTTTCCATCGTGCGCATCAGGCGTATTACACCGACGCGCTGATGAATACCGGTCAGGCGCTGGACTGGGCGATCTGCGGCGTAGGCCTGCGCGCGGAAGACCGCCGCGCCCGTGACGACCTCAAGGAGCAGGACTACCTGTTCACCCTGTTCGAACTCGGCGATAACGATGACACCGAAGTGCGGGTGATCGGTGCGATCCGCGACATGCTCCTGGCCGAAGACGGCGCGCAGGCGCTGATCGACAAACTCGCCGATCCGCAGATCCGCATTGTCTCGCTGACCATCACCGAAGGCGGCTACTGCATCGACGACAGCAACGGCGAATTCATGGCGCACCTGCCGCAGATTCAACACGATCTGGCACATCCGCAGGCGCCGAAAACCGTGTTCGGTTTCCTCTGCGCGGCGCTGGAAAAACGCCGTGGCGCGGGCATACCGGCGTTCACCCTCATGTCCTGCGATAACCTGCCGCATAACGGCGCGGTGACCCGCAAGGCACTGCTGGCGTTCGCCGCCCTGCGCGATCCGGGACTGCGCGACTGGATCGAACAGAACGTCAGTTTCCCCAACGCCATGGTCGACCGCATCACGCCGATGACCAGCACCGCGCATCGTCTGCAACTGGCCGACAAACACGGTGTGGACGACAACTGGCCAGTGGTCTGCGAGCCTTTTGTGCAATGGGTGCTGGAAGACAAATTCGTCAACGGTCGCCCGGCCTGGGAACAGGTCGGCGTGCAGTTCACCGATGACGTTTCGCCCTATGAAGAAATGAAGATCAAACTGCTCAACGGCAGCCACCTGGCGCTGACGTATCTGGGCTTTTTGAAGGGCTATCGTTTCGTCCACGAGACCATGAACGACCCGCTGTTCGTGCGCTACATGCGCGCCTACATGGACCTCGACGTCACCCCGCAACTGGCACCGGTGCCGGGCATCGACCTGACCGACTACAAAGACACGCTGGTGGCGCGTTTTTCCAATCAGGCGATTGCCGATCAGCTGGAGCGGGTGTGCTCGGATGGCTCGTCGAAGTTTCCCAAGTTCACCATTCCGACGATCAATCGCCTGATTGCCGACGGCAAGGAAACCAAGCGTGCCGCGTTGGTGGTGGCGGCTTGGGCGCTGTATCTGAAGGGCGTGGATGAGAATGGCGATACCTATGGGATTCCTGATCCACGGGCAGAGTTTTGTCAGGGGCTGGTGGCCGATGATGCGTTGATCACTCAGCGGTTGTTGGCGGTTGAAGAGATCTTCGGCACGGCGATTCCGCGTTCGGCGGCGTTTGTGGCGGCGTTCGAGTGGTGCTGCAACAGCTTGCGTGAGGTGGGTGTGACGCGCACTTTGGAGCGGATTTTGACTGAGTGATGCGGTGACGCTACTGACGCCTTCGCGAGCAAGCTCGCTCCCACAGGGGAACGCGTTTCAAAATGTGGGAGCGGGCTTGCTCGCGAATGGCAGCCTCACCCTGGCAAACCTGACACCCTGAGGACCTCACTGTGACCACCCGACAACTCTTCCTCGGCATCGACTGCGGCACCCAAGGCACCAAGGCGATCATCCTCGATGCCGCCAGCGGTCAGGTGCTCGGCGAGGGCGCTGCCACGCACACGATGATCAGCGGCGCCAATGGCCGGCGCGAGCAGGACACCCAACAGTGGCTGGACGCCTTCGCCCTCGCCACCCGCCGCGCCTTGCTCGCAGCCAATATCGACGGTCAGGCGATCCTCGGCATTGGCGTCTCCGGCCAGCAACACGGTCTGGTGCTGCTCGACGATCAGGGCCAGGTGCTGCGCCCGGCCAAGCTGTGGTGCGACACCGAAACCACTGACGAAAACGACCGTCTGCTCAAACACCTCGGCGGTGAAAAAGGCTCTCTGGAGCGCCTCGGCGTGGTCATCGCCCCGGGCTACACCGTGTCCAAACTGCTGTGGACCAAGGAACAGCACCCGGAGGTGTTCTCGCGTATTGCGCGCATCCTGCTGCCCCACGACTACCTGAACTTCTGGCTCACCGGTCGCGCCTGTAGCGAATACGGCGACGCTTCCGGCACCGGTTATTTCAACGTGCGCAGCCGCCAGTGGGATTTACAACTGTTGCGCGACATCGACGCCACCGGGCGCCTGCAAGCGGCATTACCGGAGCTGATCGACGCACATCAGGCGGTCGGCACGCTGTTGCCGGCGATTGCCGAACAACTCGGCCTCAATCCGAACGCGCTGGTCGCCAGCGGCGGTGGCGACAACATGATGGGCGCCATCGGCACCGGCAACATTCAACCGGGGGCGATCACCATGAGCCTCGGTTCCTCCGGCACGGTGTACGCCTACGCCGAGGCGCCGCAGGTCAGCGCGGATGCTTCGGTTGCCACGTTCTGCTCGTCCAGTGGCGGCTGGCTGCCGCTGATCTGCACCATGAACCTGACCAACGCCACCGGCGCGATCCGCGAACTGTTCGACCTCGATCTGCAGCAGTTCAATGACCTCGTGGCCGAGGCGCCGATCGGTGCCGAAGGCGTGAGCATGCTGCCATTCCTCAATGGCGAGCGCGTCCCCGCCCTGCCCCATGCCACCGGCAGCCTGCACGGCCTGACCCTGAGCAACCTGACCCAGGCCAACCTGTGTCGCGCCGTGGTTGAAGGCACCACCTTCGGTTTGCGTTATGGGCTGGATCTGTTACGCCACAATGGTTTACAAAGCCGCAGCATTAGCCTGATCGGCGGCGGTTCGAAAAGCGCGGTGTGGCGGCAGATCGTCGCCGACATCATGAACACCCCGGTGATCTGCACCGAACACAGCGAAGCCGCAGCCCTTGGCGCGGCGATTCAGGCGGCGTGGTGCAAGTCATGGTCGAACGGCCACGAAGACACTTTGGCCGATCTGTGCCAGCGCTGCGTGAAGCTCGATCTGCACAGTGAAACCCTGCCGGTTGCCGCCAATGTCGCGGCGTTCCAGCAGGCCTATGAACGCTATCAACAGCATGTCGCAACCCTATAAAGAGCAAACAATTATGTATTTGGTGTGTGGCGAAGCCCTGTTCGATTTCTTCAGCGAAGACGATGCCAGCGGTCTGGCTTCGAAAGTGAATTTCAAGGCGATTGCCGGCGGCTCGCCGTTCAACGTCGCGGTCGGTTTGCGCCGTTTGGGCGTGGATTCGGCGCTGTTTGCCGGGCTGTCCACCGACTATCTGGGCCGGCGTTTGCAGCAAGTGCTGCAGGATGAAGGCGTGCGTGCGGACTACCTGATCGACTTCGCCGCGCCAACCACGCTGGCGATGGTCGCGGTCGGCGCCAATGGCTCGCCGCATTACAGTTTTCGCGGTGAAGGTTGCGCTGATCGCCAATTAAGCCTCGCCCATCTGCCGCAGCTCGGCGCTGATGTGCGTGGTCTGCACATCGGCTCGTTCTCGCTGGTGGTGCAACCGATCGCCGACACCCTGCTGACCCTGGTGCAACGCGAAAGCGGCAAGCGCCTGATCACCCTCGACCCCAACGTGCGCCTCAACCCGGAACCGAACATCGACCTGTGGCGCGAGCGCGTGGCGACCCTGGTGCAACTGGCCGACATGATCAAGGTCAGCGACGAAGACCTGAGCCTGCTGTATCCCGAGCAGGATCCACAACGCGTGATCGAAGGCTGGCTGCAGCATCGCTGCCAGTTGGTGTTTCTGACCCGTGGCGGCGAAGGCGCAACGGTGTTCAGCCGCGTTCATGGTTCGTGGTCAGTACCGGCGTGCTCGGTGAAGATCGCCGATACCGTCGGCGCCGGTGATACCTTCCAGGCGGCGCTGATCACCTGGCTGACCGAGCAAGAACTGGACTCGGTCGAAGGGGTTCAAGCACTCAGCCGCGAGCAGATCGAGGCGATGCTCAGGTTTGCCGTACAGGCGGCCGCCCTTACGTGCAGCAAGACCGGTCCGGATTTGCCCTATCGTCACCAGTTGAGCTGAGCGCGTAGACTGTCGGCCTTTTTGCGCGCATGGGGATGACGGTTTGATGTTGGGGCGGACGGCGGGACTTTTGATACTGGCGGGACTACTCAGCGGCTGCGGCACCTCGCCGCCGCGTTCGCCGGAAGACATCTGCGAGATCTTCCGCGAGAAGAGCGACTGGTACGACGCGGCGCAAGTCACGCAAAAGCGCTGGGGCGTACCGATCCAGGTGCCCTTCGCGATCATGTATCAGGAGTCCGGCTACCGCTACGACGCCAAGACGCCGCGCAAATACCTGTTGTGGGTGATTCCGTGGGGCCGGGTATCGACGGCCTCCGGCTATGCCCAGGCCAAGGATGAAGTCTGGGCCGATTACCAGAAAAGTACCGGGCGCAACTGGGCCGACCGCGAAGACTTCGATGACGCCATCGACTTCGTCGGCTGGTACATGGACAAGACCACTTCGATCAACGGCGTGTACAAGTACGACGCCTATAACCAGTACCTGAACTACCACGAAGGCTGGGGCGGTTTCCGCAACAAGACCTACGCCAGCAAGGCCTGGCTGATGCCCACTGCGCGCAAGGTGCAGGCGCGCTCCGACGTGTATGCGCGGCAGTATGCCGGGTGCAAGGAAGATCTGAATCGCGGCTTCTGGAGCCGGCTCTGGCATTGGTTGTAGGGATGACTATCAGACCCAATCGCGAGCAGGCTCACTCCTACAAGGGATCGATGGCGAACACGCTATCCGCGGCGACCAAAATTCCTTTGTAGGAGTGAGCCTGCTCGCGATAGCGGTCATCCAGGCGCCATAGTTCTAAGGGTTACAACACCGAAAAGTTATAACTCACAATCAACCGGGTCTCATCCACATCCCGCGCAAACTTTTCATAGTTGGTGCGGTAAGTCGCATTGCGCAGGCGCAGGCTGACATCCTTGAACGTGCCTGTCTGGATCACGTACTTCAACTCGCTGTCGCGTTCCCACTCTTTGCCCTCCTGATCACTGCCCGGGACCTTGATGTGATCACCGTTGACATAGCGGGTCAGGAAGCTCAGGCCGTTGATGCCGATGGCCTTGAAGTCATAGTCGTAACGCAGCTGCCAGGAGCGTTCCTGCGCCGCGGCGAAGTCGTTGACCTGCACGTAGTTGACCAGATACGGATTGCTGCCATCGAGGTACGGCATCGAGTTGTCGCCGTTCATGCGCTGCCAGCCGGCGCTGAAGGTGTGGCCGCTGATGCCGTACGAGAGCATGCCGCTCAAGGCGCGGTTGTCGATGGAGCCGGCTTTGGCATCACCGCTGTCGGCGCTTTTCAGCAAACGCAGATCGGCCTTCAGCACGCCGTCGCCCAGTGGCTGATTGCCGAGCAAACCAATGAAGTGCTGGCGGTAGATGTCTTCCAGCTCGGCGTAGTGATACTGCGCGGTCAGGCGATCGTTGATCTTGTAGTCGAAGCCGTACATGTCGAAATGATCGGCGGTGGTGTTGCAGGCGTAGCGCTTGTTCTTGCAGTGCACGCGGATGTCTTGCGAGTCGGTGGAATCCCGTGCGGTGTACTTGTCCAGACGCGCAGCCATGAAGGTCAGATCCTTCACTTCTTTAGAGGTCAGCATCGCACCGTTGAACATGGTCGGCAGCAAGCGGCCGTCGTTGTACTTGAGCAGCGGCAGATCCGGCAGCAGTGCGCCGTACTTCAACACCGTGTCCGAGACCTTGACCTTGGCGGTCAGGCCCATCTTCGCGTACTGGCCCTTCGAGCCGCGCGGGTTGTCGCCGCTGGACGGCAGCAAGCCGCTGTTGCTGCGATCAGGGCTGGAGTCGAGCTGAAAACCGAGCATGCCCAGCGCATCGATACCGAAGCCGACCGTGCCCTCGGTGTAACCCGATTGCAGATTGAGAATAAAGCCTTGCGCCGACTCTTCACGCTTGGAAGCGCCCTGGTCACTGGAGGTGTGCCCATCACGGAAATCGCGGTTGAAGTACACCGTGCGCGATTCGATTTTCGCCGTGGTGTCTTCAAGAAAACCGCTGGCCTGAACCTGCGCGGCAAAACCTGCGCACAGCACAACGGCTCCGAAGCCAAACGACTGGCGCGGGGTGATGAGGGGAAATGGGGGACGCATGAAAAACTCCAACAGTACAGCGTTTGCGCCGGGGCGCAGTCAGCCAGAAAAATAGCTCCCGTCCCGGGTCAAAAACAGCCGGGAAGAAGTGGACACGCAGGGGTGAGCAGCAATGATGGCAGATGGCTTTGACGGCCTGAAGGCGACTTTAGTCTGAAACTGACTGGCGATTCTTCGGCCTGCGATGGGCTCAAACCAGGTGCTGGCGAGTGGCTCATGACTGCGAAGCCCCCGGTTTCATTGGGTGAAAACGCCGGCATAGGGGTTTTCCCTATACCCTGCGGGTCCCTTCCCTACGGCATTTGCGCCTTGAACGAGGCGGTTTAATCCTCCATCATCCGTCACCTGCTTATTCAACGGACGGAATTCAAGGCATGCTGGACGCCAACGCTACCCACATTACCCTTACCCTCGAAGGCGCCTCCGCCGACCTGCAAGTGCTGAGCTTCACCGGTCGCGAAGCCCTCAACGAGCCTTTCCGTTTCGACCTCGAACTGGTCAGCGCCCGCCCCGACCTGAAACTCGAAGAGCTGCTGCACAAACCCGGCGTCCTGACCTTCGGCGCCACCGGCGAAGGCAAGATTCACGGCCTGGTGTATCGCATCGAACAAGGCGATTCCGGCAAGACCCTGACCCGTTACAGCATCAGCCTGGTGCCGCAACTGGCCTATCTGCGGCACAACCATGACCAGCAGATTTTCCAGAACCTCACGGTGCCGAAAATCATAGCCCAGGTGCTGGAAGATCGCGGCATTCTGGCCGACGCCTACAGCTTCCAGCTCAACGCCGAGTACCCGCAGCGCGACTACTGCGTGCAGTACGACGAGTCCGACCTGCATTTCATCCAGCGCCTGTGCGAAGAGGAAGGCATTCACTTCCACTTCCAGCACAGCAGCAGCGGGCACAAACTGGTGTTCGGCGACGATCAGACGGTGTTCCGCAAACTCAAGGCCGTGAGCTACCAGCAAGACTCCGGCATGAGCGCCGACAAACCGGTGATCAAGCGCTTCAACCTGCGCCTGGAAACCCGCACCACCCGCGTCAGCCGCCGCGACTACGACTTCGAAAAACCGAAGATCCTGCCCGAAGGCGCAGTCAAATCCGAGTTCGCCCCGGACCTTGAGGACTACGATTACCCCGGTCGTTTCACCACCCGCGAGCGCGGAAAATTCCTCTCGACCCGCGCCCTTGAACGTCATCGCAGCGACTACAAACTCGCCGAAGGCAAAGGTGACGAACCGACCCTGACCAGCGGCCACTTCCTGACCCTGGCCGAACACCCGCGCGCTGAATGGAACGACCTGTGGCTGCTGCTGGAAGTCTTCCACGAAGGCAAACAACCGCAGGTGCTCGGTGAAAACGTCACCAGCGACGTCACCGACAACAAAAGCGATTTCCACCAGGGCTACCGCAACAGCTTCCTCGCCACCCCGTGGGACGCGCACTACCGCCCTGCCCTCGAACACCCGAAACCCAAAGTCCTCGGCAGCCAGACCGCGGTCGTCACCGGCCCGGCCGGTGAAGAAATCCACTGCGACCAGTACGGCCGCATCAAAGTCCAGTTCCACTGGGACCGCGACGGCCAGTCCGACGACAAAACCACCTGCTGGCTACGCGTCGCCAGCGGCTGGGCCGGCGCCGCCTACGGCGGCATCGCCATCCCGCGCATCGGCATGGAAGTCCTCGTCACCTTCCTCGAAGGCGACCCCGACCAGCCACTCGTCACCGGCTGCCTGTACCACAAGGAAAACGTCGTCCCCTACGACCTGCCGGCGAACAAAACCCGCAGCACCTTCAAAACCCTCAGCTCCCCGGGCGGCAAGGGCTACAACGAGTTTCGGATTGAAGACAAAAAGGGTGCCGAGCAGATCTACATCCATGCCCAGCGCGATTGGGATGAAAACATCGAGCACGACCAGAAAATCCGCGTGGGCAATGAGCGGCATGACACGGTTGAGGCCAACACCTACAGCGAATTCAAAGTCGAAGAGCACCGCATCACCCATTTGAATCGTGTCAGTGAAATGCGCGCAGATGATCACCTGACCGTCGCAGTCACCCAGCACCTCAAAGTAGGCACAGCGCAATTCGTCGAAGCCGGCAGCGAAATCCATTACTACGCCGGCCAGAAAGTCGTCGTCGAAGGCGCAATGGAACTGACCGCCAAAGCCGGCGGCAGCTTCGTCAAGGTCGACGCCGGTGGCGTGACCATCAGCGGTGCCGAGGTGAAGGTCAATACCGGCGGTGCACCGGGTGTAGGTACGCCGGCCGCGCCGTTGCTGCCAGGGCCGATGAAGGTGGCGGATGCGGATAAGGCGGGCAAAGTCCTCATCCCGCTGCCCAAACGCCTCAACGAGTCCGGTATCACGCCGTTGTGCGGCAAACAAAGCAACGGCGCTTGCAGCCGTAAGGATTGCACATGCATGTAAAAGCACTGAGCGCCCTCCTCGAAGCGCCGCGCTACGCCTTCGAGGGTTTGCCGAAAGAAAGCTCCGACCTGAGCCTGTGTTTCATCATTGATCGCGTCCGTCAGCCAGAAGCCATGAGCCGCCTCTACCGTGTCGGCGAACCCGTCGACACCCAAGGCCTGTTCCTCAACACCGACTTCGCCGAAATCGCCGCTGACGGCCCTCTCTGGCTGGTCGCCCCGTGGGGCAGTCGCCTCGCTGCAGAAGCGGCAGGTCTCTGCGAAGAGAACTTTGCCGGCATCGCCCTCACCACAGCAGATCCAGTCAAAGCACTTGCACACGCCCGCTGGCTCCTGCGTGCCAACGATGGCTCCGGCGGTCAAAGCCTGTTGAGTTATCACAAGCCAAGCCTGTGGGCCGCACTGGCCTACACCACCGCTGAACATTCACATCAGCTCTTCGGCCCTTGGCAACACGTATACAGCCCCGCACCGCTCCACTTCGGGCGCAATCGCGGTCGCTGGCTCAGTTGGCGTGCCCTTTCGGAACTTGAATGGCTGGGCGACGTTTCAGCGTTCAACCTGCCACCCTCAGCGCCAAAGGTTCAGGAGCATTTGGGATGGGTTTATTGGGCAGACGAGCAATACGCTGCCTACGGTGAACCTACCGACGAACAACTGCCCAACCTCGTGGAAAACCTCAGCGTGCTGGTTGCCCACAACATTTACGAAGGTCGTCATTTACTGAAACTGGGCCACGTCACTAACGGCCCGCTGCTCGAAACGCAGCCACAGGCAATGGCCATCCTGCAATCCAAGGAAGAGTCGTTCATCAAAGTGCAGCAGTTGCAGCAACTCACTAACAGCGTTGCTTGATGACCCCGTCCGTAAAGAATGAATGGAAGCGAAATGGAAACTGAAATTTCAGAAGCACCCGAGGTAGATCTCAACGGACCACGTGCGAACGCGTCGACTTCAGCGGTACCGGTCGAAAGCAAGCCTGCTTTGGAACTTGATCCCCAGCCTGAGGCGCCTGACAGTTGCTCTAACGCGTTCGACGAAGTGAAGGCGGCCTGCTCGACGGAATATGGCGAAGTGATTTACGCCACCAAGGAAAAAATGTTCTACCTGTTGCCTAAGCGAGCGGCCAGCTCGATCAAAGAGGCGATGAATGAACTCGAGCAACACATCAGCGCCAGCAAGTCTCCGGAAGAACGACTCAAGGGAATGAACACCGCAGGGCTTCTAGAGTACTTTCTGGAGCCCAAACTGAGTAATTTCCTGCAAGGCGAGCAAAAAAGCCGAATGCTCGAAATCGAGGCTCAGGAACCCGATATCGCGCAGCCCACCATGGCTATGCGATTGAAGGCTGTCAGCCGAGAGGCCCGGAACTCCGCTGCTTTGGACAAACTGCCAGACCAAAGCGAATACGCTCGCAATCGGGAGCTTGCCAATCAACAGCAAGCGAGCCTGCTTGAAGCCAACTCTGACGGCCAGAAACTGCAGCGCCTCTACAACGAATGGAAGAAGCTGAAAGCGATTGCAGTTGCACAGGCAAAAATTGCTGGCTACACCTACGAGAGCGGCAACCTGTTTTCCCCGGGGGCGATCGAAGCAAGAAATCGCGTGCAGACTTACTTGAAAGCCCGCGCTGCGCTCACGAAGAGTGGCAAGTTGACGACTCTGAAGGAGGCAGACTTTCAGAAAGACAAAAAGGCTTATCTGGACGCCACAAACTGCGTAATCGATGGCAAAGCCCGGATGTGTGGTTATTTAAAGGAAGTCGCTAACGAGCGCAAAAAAGTCGAAAAAGACTTCTCTGCTTATATCGATGCGATTTTGAAAGTTGCCGACTACGGATTGGCCCTACCGGAGTTTGCGCTCATTCCTGAGACGGGTGACATCAGCGCAGGTGTCGAGAAGTTCAAAGCATATCTCGAGATGGAGCAGCAACAGATCAAGCTCACCGAGCAGATCCGCACGAAATATAAAGCCTGGATTGACGCCAGCGGCCAAAACGTCGCGCCCCCCACAGGAATCGTGGAAGCGGAGCAAGCAGAGTGGCAGCGCATCCAACAAGATCGCCTTAAACTCCGCGAAGACGCTGAAGCGGCGGTTGCTGCAGCCCTGCCATTACGACATCTCCTGTGGGAACCAGAGCAGTTTCAACCAAAACCGGAAGAGCGCTTGGTCAAAGCAGAATTTCCTTTGCGCGAAGTTGCACTTTTCAATAGTCCCAACAGTCCCGTTAAACACCTGAGTCTGCTCAATCTGGAGGGCATCACAAAGGTACTGAAAAAGGACGCGAGTGAAATCGGCGCCAAAGCAAGCAAGGACTTGAAGAAACTTCCGGGAAACAGCAACGGAAAAGCAACATCGGACACTGACGACAATCCTTTCCATGAGTGGCTGCGAGCGGAAGGTGCACTAGCCATCAAAGATCAGCAGAGTGACTGGTTTGATGAGAAAGGCTGGTTTGATGTAGAGCTGTTCCATTCTTACCTGAAGTCGAAAAACTACAAGGTCGAAACCTTTGAGGATGCAGGAGCCCGCAAGGACTGGGGACTTCGTCTTCGTCAGTTGCTCTTCAAAGAAGAAGTCAGAAGCTCGTTGCGCCTGTTCGACAATAGCCCCCAAGCGCAACTCGTGCGTTGCCTCACACCGCCGCAGTCATCAATCCACACTGGCGCTAAAATAAACGGCCCGACATTCAGTGTCGCGGATAACTTCAAAGCTTCCGCCAAGGCTGAAGCAAGCCTGGCCATTGACCTCGCACGTGGCGAAGTCGAACTGATGAAAATGGATCTTCCGGGCAGAGATCAGGCCAAAGACATCCTGATTCCTTACCTCGACTACGACAAAAATCGCAAAAACCTGAATCTCGGTCGGTTCTCCATCCACCTGGGCGCCAGAGCCTGGGGATACACAGGTGCCACTCTCCTCCTTTCCTCCAGCGTGCAGTTGGGACGTGCAAACGTACAAGGCGGCCTAAATCTTCCGGAAATCACCGACGCAAAACGTCCTGAAACGACAAATTCAACCGCTGGAACCGTGAGAAGCGAACCGGTGCTGGAAGGCAATGCCGCCAAAGTTCGAGTAGAGGACGGCGCCAAAGCTCAATTCAACCTTTTTGCTGGAGTGCAGGCAGGGATCCTACTGACCGGCGCTCTGAACTGGGCACCACCAAAAGACATAGCAGCCTTGCGCACCGCGCCAACGCCCGGAATGGCTAACAGCGTCAACAGCACCAAAGCCAGTCAATGGTCCAGTCTTGCCAGACTCACTGCTGGTTTTACTGCCGCATACGGGCTTGGCACGAATGCAGACATCGGCATTTCTTTGCACGAAGGCCGCTTCATTATGCGGTTCAAGGCATCACTAATTGTCGGTGCGGGAGCGGGAGGCGAATTCCAGTTCGAAGTCGGTTATGACGGGGTTACTGACCTGATTAATCTCGTGCGTCGAGAAATCCACAAAAACCAGGATAAAACGCTAATTTTTGTAACCGATGATGCAGCTGATTACATAGACAAGCTTAACTTCCTTGGCGCTGCAGGCATGGAAGTTGCGATGTTTTATATGCAAGGCGTGGACATGGTGATGTCCTTATACGAGGCGTTAACTGGCGGTGGCAGAGGGGCGACGATTGCACATACGATCATGAACTATCGCAATCAAACTGAGCTTGAACAATGGATATTAGCAGCAACCCCTGGTGCGCTTGGCCCAATGCTCATGACACTAACCTCTGAGGCCAGCTCATTTAAGATTAGAGAGTATGGGATGCAGGAGACTGATATTAAACCTGCGGAAAAGGAATACTCAAAAGCCCAATGCCACTTAATCCAACAGCAAGCTATTGAGCGCATACTTGGACTGATTGTTCGCCAAGCTGAAACACAGGGAACAATCCCCCTTGCACAAGCACAATTTGAAGAGGCGTGCATGAGCATGAATCGCTTTGGGACAAAAGACGCCAGCGACCCTGAGCAAACTTATTGTGAAAATAGACTAGGAATTGATAACTTCATGTCTGAAGCCGTCCTAAGACTAGTTAGCGTAGATAATGACAGAATGCGCAGTCGATACAAAAAGCACGTTGAGGTGCTTGGCGCACGCCTGGATGGATATTGCAAGCGAATAAAATATTATGGCAATACATTCCTGCCGAGCGGTCAAGCCACTTATGTTGGCCCAAAGAATTAAAGAGAAGATTACTTATGTCAATCAAATCCATATTGTGCGCAGGATTATTTACCCTGACATTATGCAGCCAAGTGCATGCCGATCTTTCTTCATCACAAAAAGAGGCAAAAGAGAGAGGATTGGTACTTTATAACCAATACAAACCCGCAGCCGCAGAATTAAAAATTGCTGCAGAAGCAGGAGACGCCGAGGCGCAATATTATTTAGCGGAAGAACTTCGACAGCAAAAACAATACATTACTTCCGAGGCTCAAAAATGGTATGAATCTGCTGCTTTGCAAGGCGATTTGTACGCAATGTTAAGACTTGCGACATCAAACAATGACTTATGCGAGGTCATGAATAATTGTCCTCAAGGCTCGAAAAAACGCGCCGACTGGTTAGAATTATTAAATAAAGAGACCGTACGAAAGTCAGACGATGGTGACGGTGAGGCGATGTATATTAAATATCTGTCTTCTGGGAAATTAGAGTGGCTGGAAAAATCCGCAACAGCTAACTTCGCCAGAGGGCAGTGGCTTTTGGCAAATCGCTACAAAGAAGGTGAAAAATTTTTTCTGCCTTGGAAACGAACGGAAGAAGTCGGACGTTGGTTAAAAGCATCAGCTGAAAATGGTTTTCCCGCAGGAATGCTTGAATACTCCGCATTTCTTTATGAAAACGGCGGCGATATCGGGGTAGCCCGACATTGGATAGAAGAGGCGGCAAAAACGGGGTATGAGTCTGGCGTTAGTAGCTACGGAGCTTATCTTGCTCATGCCCCTTCTCTATATGATTTCCCGCTTGACCTAGTAAAAGGCTACGCACTGACATCGTTACTGAAGGAACTCGATGGCGGTGGAAACATACAGCCTTACGTAGATGAAGTTCTGCCGGAAATTGCTGAAAAAATGAGTGCTGAGCAGCTAATAGAAGCCAAGGTATTCGCTCAGCAGTGGAAAAGCACACATCCACCTCTATCCTTTTATCCCGGAAAATATGGATTTTGACAAAAAAGTCTTTATTGCGCCAAAGGAACGCATTTTAGAAAAATACTGTGTAAGCACGAAAACAGCTACATACCAAAATCGTCAGCAAGATACTCAGCTCCAGCGAGCAAACCAAATTGAAATTTATAAAATTATTCAACACCTCTCTTTGTATTTTCTTCATATTGCTCTGCAACACTGCGAATGCCGCTCTCACCCAGCAGCAAGAAGAAGCCAAAAAAAAAAGGTATTGAACTTTACAATCAATACAAGGCTATTTCTGCAATCGAACCACTCAAAATAGCGGCCGAAGGCGGTGATGATGAAGCACTTTATTATCTGGGTGAGGCATTAAGAAAAAACAACCGCTTCATGACTCCGGAAGCTAAAAAAGCATATGAAAGTTCCGCAAGAAAGGGGAATATCTACTCTATGATTCGCCTCGGGAGAATTGGAGACGACTTGTGTTCAACCATGAAAAACTGTCCACCGGGTGAAGAATCTCCTAGCAGTTGGGTAATCAAAGCTAAAAGCCTTGCAACTCAACGATCAACGCAGGGAGATAGCGAATCAATGTACCTGTTATATGAAATGACAGGGAACGATGACTGGTTGGAGAAATCAGCAGAGAACGGATTCGCATTTGCACAGTTCCGTCTGGCGACTAAATACCAGGAAGGAAGTGGTTCATTTTTACTACCCTCTAGGCGCAACCAAGCTATCGAACGATGGATGAAGGCCTCTGCGGAAAATGGTTACCCACCTGCGATGATGGGATTAGCCGCGATCATGATCGAAAAAAAAGATTTAGCCTCGTTCAGAAGCTGGAACGAAAAAGCAGCTGAGTCGAGCTTCGTAGAAGGTGTATTTGGATATGCATCCTACATAGGCGAAGAGAACTCAAAATACGGCTTCGTATTCGACCCGATAAAATCACATGCTTTACTGTCAAACCTGCTGGAACTTAATGGCGGAGGCAATGTAATACGAGACGTCAATGACACCTTGCCCGATATAGAAAAAAACATGTCAAAAGCACAAATAGAAATAGCGAAAGACCTCGCAAAAACGTGGAAGGCCAACCACCCGCCTCTCTCGTTCTACCCTGACAAGCTAGGATATTAATTTTAGTGAGCGTATATTTTCGGATCTTAGCGATAGTTATTTCTGCGCTCACCGAAACGTGCGCAGTCGCAGCACAAGAAAACGGATTGAGCAAGGGAATAACTTTATACAACCAGCTAAAAATAGACTCTGCTATAGCTGAACTAAAAAAAGAAGCACAGTCGGGAATCTCGGAATCACAATACTATTTAGGAGAGGCTCTTCGAAAGCGCAATCGCTACATGACTTCAGAAGCTAAAGAATGGTATGAGGCCGCTGCTGCGCAAGAAAATTTATATGCCATGATTCAGTTGGGGCGGAGTGGCAACGATCTTTGCAAAGTAATGAGTAATTGCCCTGATTCCGGTAAACCTCCTGTCGACTGGCTGAAAAATGCTCGTGCGCTTGCGGAACCTTTGGCAGAAAAAGGTGACGCGGAGGCCATGTACGTAATGTATGAAATTACATTGAATCGTGATTGGTTAGAAAAGTCTGCAAATGCCGGCAATCCAGATGCACAATTCTGGATGGCAATTGGTGACAAGCAAGGTGAGGGCTTCTTACTTCCCTGGAAACGTAAGGAGGCAGTGGGAAATTGGTTTAAAGCATCCGCAGAAGGAGGAAATCCTCGAGCCATGATGGAGTATGCCGCTTACCTTTATGAGAATGAAGGTGATCTTAAAGTTGCTCGGCATTGGATAAAAGTAGCGGCTGAGAAAGGATACAAAAGCGGCGTGAGCAGTTACGGTGCTTATTTAGCGCATGCTCCCGAACGATTTGGCTTCGAACTAGACTTGGTTAAAGGTTACGCTATCACTTCGCTTTTAAAAGATCTTGATGGCGGGGGCAACGTGCAGGTCTACGTCGAGGAAGTTCTTCCGGAAATCGCAGAAAAAATGACCTCTCAGCAAATAAAAGAAGCGGAAGACTTTGCCATTCAATGGAAGAAATCTCATCCGCCACTTTCGTTTTTTCCAGACAAACTAAGTCGCTGATTTTGATGAAAGCGTTAACATTTCTATTAGCTGCTTCACTTTTTACCATCTGTAAAGCCACCCCATTAAAACAGCAAGAACAAGTAGTCTCGCCGGGCGTAGTCCTATATAACCAACTAAAAATCGACGCAGCTTTTCCCGCATTAGAAAAAGAAGCAAAATCTGGAAATACAACCTCGCAATATTACTTGGGTGAGGCTATTCGAAAACGTAATGGCTACATGACTCCAGAGGCACTTCACTGGTACGAGTCCGCAGCAGAAAATAACAATGTATATGCAATAATCCAACTTGGACGATTCAAAAGTGAACCCTGCCAAGAAATACGCGACTGCTCACCATCAAAAAAAACACAAGCAGAATGGTTTGAACTAGCTAATGAGCTAGTTTTGCCAAAAGCACAAAAAGGTGACCCTGAATCCCTGTATCTGATGTATGAGATCACTCTTAATCGTGAATGGCTAGAGAAATCCGCAAATGCGGGATATCCGACTGCACAATATTGGATGGCTGTAAGCGAACGCCAAGGTGAAGGTTTTTTCTTGATTCCTGGAAAACACGAGGCCTCTATCAAAAAATGGCTACTACTTTCTTCCGAGGGCGGACACCCAAAAGCAATGATGGATTATCTACAAATTTTATTCGAAGAAGGAGATGTCGTAGGCATGCGCCACTGGCTTGAAACTGCAGCAGCGACTGGCGATCAAGCCGCCATAAGCAATTACGGCGCCTACATAGCGCATACACCAGACAAAATAGGCTACCCACTAGACTTGGTCAAAGGTTATGCGCTATTCACGCTTCTTAAGGAGCTTGAGGACAGTGGCGGAATCGGGAGATATGTTGAGAGAAAAAGTGAGGAAATACGCGAAAAAATGACATCAGAACAAACTGAAAAGTCACTAGAAGTGGCAAAAGACTGGAAAGCCACTCATCCACCACTTTCTTTTTTTCCAGACAAGCTTGGCAATTAATCCAGATTATTTATAGACTTCTCGAAATATTTATGGATTGTAGGCCGCCTGCATTTTCTGCCAACTTACAATCATTTTTTATTACCTCCTTTTAGCAACCCATACAGTTCCGACCCGGGAATCTGAAGGAGCAAAATAAAATATCACGCAGAATACTCATGACAACCAGAATAATTTTCACTTTATTATTACTGCTGCCACTTGGCTGTCACGCAAACACCCAGATAACGCCGAACCAAATCTCCGCAAAACAACAAGGCATAAATCTATACAATCAATACAAAGCCACCTCAGCAATCCCGTTCTTAACAACCGCTGCAGAATCGGGCGACCACGAAGCTCAATATTATTTAGGTGAGGCTCTTCGTAAGAAAAACCATTACATGAATAAGGAAGCAAAGAAATGGTATGAAGCGTCAGCAGGTCAGAACGATCTTTATGCTATGATCCAATTGGGCCGTATTGAGCATGACATGTGCGAAATCTCTAACGACTGCTCTCCTTCGCAGAAGCCGGCAATAGAGTGGTTAAACCAAGCAAAACAATTAGCCCAACAAAAAGCAAATTCTGGCGACGCAGAAGCGATGTACATAATGTATGAAATCACTCTAGATGATACTTGGCTAGAACGATCTGCAACTTCAGGAAATGCTCTTGCACAATACTGGCTTGCCACTTCACTTAAGCAAGGTGAGGGATTTTTGCTACCATGGAAGCGAAGTGAGGCAGTTGAAAAATGGTACAAACTTTCAGCTAAAGGCGGCAACCCTAGATCAATGATGGAGTTGGCTGCTCTTCTTTTTGAGAAAGGAGATATTGAAGGCTTCCGACATTGGAATGAGCAAGCCGCAGTATCAGGTTACGCAGAGTCCATATATGGATACGGTTCATACCTGGCTCACGAGCCCGACACCTATGGCTTTCCGTATGACCCTGTAAAGGGATACTCGCTTATTTTTTCTCTAAGTAGCTTGGATGGCGGGGGCGGAATGCAGGAAAATGTTAAATACAAGCTTCCCCTCATTGCTTCCAAGTTGACCCCTTCGCAAATATTAGAAGCTAAAGAGCAATCAAAAAAATGGATATCCATCCACCCTCCCCTGTCCTTCTTCCCTGACAAGCTAAGCCGTTAGCTTGTTTTATACGAATACAAGGGCACGAGAATCATACAAACGGGAGGAGTAGATAGCGTGAGGTTCGTCCAACGCGATCCCACTCCCGTTCTCAGTCAAGGCATCAAAACCGGCGCCTTCCAATCCAGCATCTGTTGCTGCGCCACCTGCAGCAAATCATTGCCGTCCTGAGCCAGCAGGTACAGCGCATGGGTAATGTGTGGAATGTCCTGAACATCGCCATGGCGGAAGCACATGCAGTGCAGGGTTTCGAGCAGGTCGCTGCAGGCGCGGATGCGCTGGACGGCGGACTCGAGGATGTCTTGGGGGTTGGCTTGGGTGTCGATGACCATTGGCGCGCTGTCGGTGACGCCGCTGTTGAGCGGGTGATAGCGGTTTGGAAGCGGATTTAGTATTGGCATACTGATTACTCAACTGTATTAGAGGGTATCCGCCAACACCGTGACCAAACGGTGGGAGGCGGCCGTGTACAGGCTTGGTCAACCGAGAACAGTTCAAACTCAGCTCGCCCGAAGGCGTCCTGCACACAGCCGCCACAGCAGTGCACTTTACGAACATGAGTGTCCGTAGTGCAAATGAAGGCACATATGCAATGAACTCTTCTCAGGTGACCAAACCCGAATCGCTGATTTTGCAGCGACGCCAAACCATACCCGCCCTGCTCCCACCGCCGAAAGCAGACAAGGCATCACCCCTTGTAGGAATCGGCACCGCATCCCCGAGAAATCATCCCTCCGCCAGACAGCCGGCATTCAGCCCGGTTAACCATCGCTTAACGCCGTAGTCCAAGACTGTACTGAACCGCACACCTCAGCCCCTGGCTGACGCCGAGTGCGGCAGGTTCGGCTGTATGGCGCCGAACGCTTATTCCGTCGCACGGGAGTCTGATTCATGAACATTCGCACGCTATTGCTCACCTCCGCCCTCGCCTGCACCGCGTTCGCCGGGCTGGCTCAGGCCAATGACACCAACGCTGCTACCCAGCCCGTTCCTTACCAGTACGGCATGCCGTTGCATGTGAACAAAGTGATCTCGCTGACCGAGCCACAGACTCAGCAGTGCAAGGTCATCACCGCTGACATGAAGTACATCGACAATGCAGGCAAGCCGGCGGAAATCACCTACCGGAAAATGTCTGACGCCTGCAGCTTCCAGAACTGACAGAAGGCTCTGATTTGCGGCTTTGCGGTAGGCGGTGAAGGGCTCGAGGGTTATGCTCGGGATCACTTCTCACTGCCGCAAGGACTCGCCATGCAGTTGTCGTTTCGCACGTTGTCGATCATCACATCTTTGTTGTGTTTCGTGCTGGCGCTGGCTTGGGGCTTTTTCCCGCAGGTGTTGCTGGCGATCTGGAGCATTGAGTACTCGAGCGCTGCCGGTTTTGTTGCGCGGCGCAGTGCGGTGCTGTTTGCGGCGTTGGGGGTGATGTTTTATCTGGTGCGCAGCGCGCCGCCGTCGCTGGGTCGCAATGCCCTGAGTAACGGGTTTATCGTCGGTTGTTTTGGTCTGGCGGTGCTGGGGTTTAGCGAATGGCTTAACGGCCATGCCGGCCCCGGGATTCTGCTCGCGGTGCTGGTCGAGTTCGCGCTGGGCCTTGGTTTTGTGCAGGCCCGGCGCGTGACGGTCGAACTGGGTGAAACGGTGAGTTAAAGCGCTCTGGAGCGAGGGCTGTAATGCTGTGGCGCGGTTTGTAGTGCCAGATCCGAACGCAGGCCGGCAATCAGTTCGTTGATCTCGCGACAGCCGTTGAGATGGCTGGCGTCGATACCGCTGACGTGCAGATCAACCTGGTCAGTCCGGTGGTCGCCGAAGACTTTGACGGTCATCGACAAGTCGGGCGACAGCGTGCACTGGCAGCGTTTAGGCAGAAAACTGCTTTCAATGATATTGCGTAGTTCCAAGGCAGACAGAAACATGGTGAACCTCTCCTTATTGATGAAACTGCCAATCAACTCTTCACGTTGACCGCTTTTGCTGCCCCTGCACGGGTGTGTCCCCGCTGATTCCCTGGTGCGGCAAACGGTTGTACTGCGAAATGCCCATTGGAGTGTAGGCGCCCGACGCCGGTGCGCTGCACTAAAGCGACGCATAAAACGTGCCTTTCATCGGGACGTTTCGCCCCTTGTGAAATCAAGTACTTGGCGCGGTGGCCAGCAGTTGGCCAGTTGCAAAATGCAAGATCGCCCCTCTTGGGTACTGCAATTTGCAAGTCGATGCCGGTTTGCATTCATCGCTGATGACAGTGAGAATGCCCGTCATCCACCCTACACTCGCCAGGAGGCTTTCATGGGTTCTTTACGCGCTCGCGCGACAATCGGTCTGCTCGTTGCCGGCCTGTCCACCCTCGCCCATGCGGCCAAACTCGAAGACGTCGCGCCGTATCCCAAGGCGGAAAACGGCTTTACTCGCCAGGTCATCCACCTGCCCAAGCAGGACCAGGAAGAGAACTTCCAGGTTGAAGTTCTCGCTGGCAAAACCCTGGAAGTCGACTGTAATCGCCAGCGCCTGGGCGGCGCTCTGGACGAGAAAAACCTCGAAGGCTGGGGCTATCCGTTCTATCGACTGGAAAAAGTCATTGGCCCGATGAGTACCATGATGGCTTGCCCGCCCGGCACGCAGAAGAAGCGCGCTTTTGTCCCGGTCGTCGGTGACGGCTTCATGCTGCGCTACAACAGCAAGCTGCCGCTGGTGATCTACGCCCCGAAAGATGTCGAGGTGCGCTATCGCGTCTGGTCGGCCTCGGACAAGGTCGGCACGGCCATCGTGGAATGACCTGAAACAGGGAGCACCAAACGTGATTACCTGCCATGTGCGATACGTGATCGATCCGTACCAACTGACCGAGTTCGAAGCCTATGCCAAGGCCTGGTTGGGCATCGTCGAGCGCTTGGGCGGCACGCATCACGGCTATTTCCTGCCCTCCGAGGGCGCGAGCAACATCGCTTATTGCCTGTTCAGCTTTCCCTCACTGGCCGATTACGAAAGCTACCGGCACATCGCGCTGACCGACCCGGAAAGCACGGCGCTGGTGGAATCACTGGTGCAGAAGAAATTCATCGTCAGCTACGAGCGCAGTTTCCTGCGCCCACTGCTGCCCTGAGTGTTATCACGCCGGGACGCCGCACACCGCGGCGCGCTCGGCGACATGGCGCAGGCTGTCGAAGTTGATATTCGCGCCGGAGTCGATCGCGACGAAGGTTTGCTCGCGAACACCGCTGCGCGCCACGTATTGCTTGATACCGGCCACCGCCAATGCCCCGGAAGGCTCGGTGATCGAGCGGGTATCGTCGTAAATATTCTTGATCGCCGCGCACAGTTCGTCATTGCTGACGGTGACCACCTCGTCCACGCAAAATCTGCACACTTCAAATCCATAAGCGCCGATCTGCGCCACCGCCACGCCATCAGCGAACGTTCCGACACTGGACAACACAACGCGCGCATCCACTTGTAGCGCCGCCTTCAGGCAGGCCGAGTGCTCCGACTCGACACCGATGATCCGCACCTCCGGTCGCAGGTATTTGACGTACGCCGCAATGCCGGCGATCAGGCCGCCACCGCCGACCGGAACGAAGATCGCATCCAGCGGCCCCTGATGCTGACGGAGGATTTCCATGGCCACCGTGCCTTGGCCGGCGATTACGTCCGGGTCGTCGAATGGAGAGACAAAAGTGCGCCCGGTTTGCTCGGCCAGTTGCAGC
Organism: Pseudomonas sp. JQ36; assembly: GCF_053851495.1. Taxonomy (NCBI): domain Bacteria; kingdom Pseudomonadati; phylum Pseudomonadota; class Gammaproteobacteria; order Pseudomonadales; family Pseudomonadaceae; genus Pseudomonas; species Pseudomonas sp. JQ36. The sequence goes on from NZ_CM132642.1 coordinate 1,929,657, forward strand.
GCATAGGCCAGGGCAAACGGAAAACTCTCGCCGTGCAGCAGCGCTTCGGCGCCACGACTTCGCACCCCAAGCACCTTGAGTTCGGGCGTGGTCGAGGGCATGACGATGGTCGCCGCGATTCCCAGCTCCCGCGCCGCCAGCGCAACGCCTTGGGCATGATTGCCCGCCGAGGCGGTGATCACCCCGCGAGCTTTCTGCGCATAGCTCAATTGCATCAGCTTGTTGTAGGCGCCACGGATCTTGAAGGAGAACGTCGGTTGCAGGTCTTCGCGCTTGAGCAGGATCCGGTTGCCCAGCACCTCGGACAGCGCCGGCGCCGTTTGCAACGGAGTGCGCACGGCAATGTCGTAGACCGGCGCGGCGAGGATCCTTTTCACGTACTGCTCAAGCAGGGCTTGCTGGTCGGGGCTGTATTTCATCGTCATCTCCGGGCGCTCTGTGTAGGAGCTGCCGGAGGCTGCGATCTCTTGATCTTGCTTTTGATTTGAGCAAAACAAAGTCAAAAGATTGCAGCCTTCGGCAGCTCCTACAGGGAGCGTTCGTTGTTAAAACCCCGGAGACAGAAAATGAAAACCCGCCTCTAGGGCGGGTTGGGTGCTGCAGTCGTGAGCTAGCCCGCCAAGTGAGGAATGGCGGTAATAATGCTTGGCTGGCAGCGCAATACGGTGGAAGTCATGGGCCTGAAATTAGCCCGCCGACGACCGGCGAGTCAATGGCTTATTTGACGCTGGCGCTATAGGCTGGCGATTCTGCTCATCACCCCAAGGAAGGAATGCATGATGTCTGTCGCCCTGCCCCTCACCGCGTTGATTGCGTTTACCGGCTACACCGTGTCGGTGATGTTCCAGGCCGAACAGTCGTTGATCGACTTCGGTATCAGCCTGATGTCGCGCCCGGACACGGCGCAGGTGGTGATTGATCTGTATCTGCTGGCGACGCTGGCCGGGGTGTGGATGGTCAAGGATGCCCGGTCGCGAGGGATGTCGGTCTGGTCGGTGGTGCCGTATCTGTTGCTGACGGCGGTGTTTGTGTCGATTGGGCCGTTGTTGTATCTGGTGGTGCGTGGGGTTCGGGAGCGCAGGAAAGTGACTGTGGCAGATCCGGCGAGCTGATCCTGAGCCTCCGGTGCTGCTGAAATAGCTTTCGCGAGCAAGCCCGCTCCCACAAGGGATTTGTGTCAGGCACAGATCCCGAGCCATCCCGCAATCCACTGTGGGAGCGGGCTAGCTCGCGAAGGCGTCAGCTCAAGCCCCATCAATCACTTGGCCAACCGCCGCAACCCAAACAACATCCCCCCCGCCCCCAGCAACATCACCAGCAGAAACACCGGATACGAAATCCACCACGGCGTGCCCGCCGTCATCATGCTGAACTCGGACATCCCGCCAATGCTCGCAATCAGGTTCAACGGCAGAAACACTACGTTGATCAACGTCAGTTTGCGCAGCAGGTTGTTCATGCTGTTGTTCATCAGATTGCCGCGCGCATCGATCAGCCCGGAGAACACCGTGGAGTAGATCTCCGCCTGCTTGTAGCACTGGTTGTTCTCGATGATCAGGTCGTCGATCAGCCCGATCGCCTCGCTGCCGAAATGCTGTTTTTCCGCATGATTGCGCAGCCGCGTCAGCACCGCTCCGTTGCTGTGCAGGGCGTTGATGTAATAGATCAGGCTTTCGCTGAGGTTGAACATCTGCACCAGGTGCTGGTTCTGCATCGAGGCGTTGAATTTCTGTTGCAGCTCGCAGGCCACCAGTTTGATCACCTTGAGGTGGCCAAGGTAATGGTGGATGTTGTTGAACAGCAGATCGAGCAACACATCCAGCGGTGCATTGAGCGGCTGGCGTGTGCCGATGCCGTGCAGCGGCGTGTCGTCGGTCGCGATCACCAGCAATTGGCCGGGCGCAAACAGCAGGCCACAGGACGACACTTCAAACGCCAGGCTGCCACCGCCGGAGTAGTTTTCCGGGCGCTTCCAGATCAGAAACAAATGATCCGGGTGAAACTCGATTCGCGAGACTTCGTCCGGGTCCAGCGCCGAGGCCAGCGCGTGTTCGTCGACCTTGTAATGGCTGTGGAGCAAGTCGCGCTCGGCCGCATCGGGATTGCTGAACAGCATCACCTCGGCGTCCAGCCGCTCGACCCGCTGCAACGCGCCATGACTCAATGCGAAACTGCTGATCATCGGCGCTTCACCAGGCCTGGCCGCGACGTTTGAGCTCCAGCCGTCGCACGAACTCCTCCAGTACCAGTGAATACAGATCGTCCTGCAAGTAGGCGTCTTCAATGCCGGCGTCGAGGTTGGGGTTGTCGTTGACCTCGATTACTACCACTTTGTCGCCAGCCTGTTTCAGGTCCACGCCATAGAGGCCATCGCCAATCAGGTTGGCTGTCTTCACCGCCAGTTCCACCACCGCTCGCGGCGCCTCGTGGACCGCCAAGGTGCGGCACTCGCCGTTGATGTCCTGGCCCTTGGCTTTGTGGTTGTAGATTTGCCAGTGGCCCTTGGACATGAAGTACTGGCAGGCAAAGATCGGTTTACGGTTGAGCACGCCGATGCGCCAGTCGTACTCGGTGTAGAAAAACTCCTGAGCCAGCAGCAACACCGAGTGTTCGAACAGTTCGGCGGTGGCCTCCAGCAGCGCCTGCTGACTTTCAACCTTGATCACTCCGCGAGAAAAACAGCCGTCGGGGATCTTCAACACCAGCGGAAAACCGAGGCGTTCGCCGACCCGTTCGAAATCTTCCGGTCGTTCCTTGTAGAGAATTTCCGTGGCGGGCATGCCTAACTGATGGCTGTTGAGCAGGTCGGTCAGGTAGACCTTGTTGGTGCAACGCAGGATCGACGTCGGATCATCCATGACCACCAGCCCTTCGCTTTCGGCTTTTTTTGCAAAGCGATAGGTGTGGTTGTCGACGCTGGTGGTCTCGCGGATCAGCAAGCCGTCGTACTCGGCGATCCGCGCATAATCCTTGCGTTCGATCAGCTCGACGTCGATGCCCATGCGCTTGCCGACCCGGACGAAATTCTCCAGTGCTTTGGCGTTGGATGGCGGCAAGGCCTCCTGCGGATCGTGCAGGATCGCCAAGTCGTAACGCGCCACTTGTGGCGAGCGTGGTGCCCGCCAGACTTTACGGCTGAACCCGTCCAGCGCATTGGCGAACTGGTCTTCCTGATCGTCACGCAACTTGTGCAGCGCGCCGGACTTTATGCCTTCGATGTGCCAACCGTTAGTTCGCCGAAACTCAACTAACAGGATTGGACAAGGAAACACTTCAAACAACTGTCGAGCCAGATCCTGCAGCGGCTCGATATGAGTCTTGCCGAAGTAAAGAGTCAAGGTGAAACCTTCGGTATCGTTGTACAGATGATGACTGAGGGCTTTTTCCAGGGTTTTATCGAGATCGTCCAGCGCCAGACCGTAAAGCGATTTTTTCGTCAGTTCGCTGATGGTGCGCACCGATGGAATCACCTTGTGGCCGCGGGCTTCAGCCAGTAGCGAGCAGTAGTAACCGTGACCCAGGTACTTGTAGCTGCGGCACAGGTTGATTACCTGCACGCGCTTGCCCGGCTCGCTGTCACGGGTTTGCTCGAGGTATTCCTGAGCCGTGACGATGTCCTCGCTGGGAAAGTACGAGGCCCAGTCTTCCTTGCGTTCGACGATTATCAACACTTGACTGGAAGTTCTGATGGCTGGATTTAAAAAAGTTGCCGCCGGCAAACTTTGCTCGGATACTTCGCGCCAATGACCCTGTACCGCTGACATAGAGATTGATCCGTTGGAGAACAAGACCATTTCTATTAAGCACGAAGTTTTTCGAAAGTCCCGTTTCGTTACGCAACTTTTACGGTGGTCATATGAGTGCTGTTTTTCGTTTGGCGGTAGTTGAAGATCTGCCAGAGCTGCTGGCCCTGGAAATGCAATGTTTCACCACCGACCGGCTCACCAGCCGCAGCTTTCAGTGGATGATTACCCGCGCCCATGCGCAACTGCTGGTCGTCGAGCTTGATGGTCGATTGCTCGGCTACGCACTGGTACTGTTTCATCGCGGCACATCGCTGGCGCGTCTGTACTCGATCGCCATTGCCGGCGAAGCTCGCGGCAGCGGTTTGGGCAAACAGTTGCTGCAACGTATCGAGGCCTGCGCCGTCGAGCATGACTGCGCGTATCTGCGCCTGGAAGTGCGTATCGACAACCCCACCGCCATCGCGCTTTACGAGCGCAACGGCTACCGACGCTTTGCGTTGATTCACGATTACTACGAAGACCATGCCGATGCGCTGCGCCTGGAAAAGCGCATTGTTCAGCACCGTGATTCGCGCAACATCAAGGTGCCCTATTACCCGCAAACCACTGAGTTCACCTGTGGCCCGGCCTGTCTGCTGATGGCCATGGGCGCGCTGCAACCTGAGCGTTTACTGGAGCGGCGTGAGGAATTACAGATCTGGCGTGAAGCGACCACGGTGTTCATGACCTCCGGCCATGGTGGCTGCAGCCCCCAGGGCTTGGCACTGGCGGCCTGGCGACGGGGTTTTAAGGTGCGTTTGCAGCTGAGTATGGCCGGGCCATTGTTCCTCGACGGCGTGCGTGATGAGCATAAGAAAGACGTCATGCGCCTGGTGCACGAGGAGTTCAGCGCACAAATGCAAGAGACCGATATCGAGCGCAAGATTGGCACCCATCTGGATTTGCCGCGCCTGCTACAGGATGGCGGACAGCCGCTGGTGTTAATCAGCAGCTATCGCCTGACCCGCTCCAAGTCACCGCACTGGGTGGTGGTCACCGATTGCGATGAAGATTTTGTGTACCTGCATGATCCCGACGTCGATCACAGCCAGCATCGTCAGCCGATGGACTGCCAGCATGTGCCGGTCAGCCATGGCGAGTTTGAAAAGATGAGCCGGTTTGGGCGCGGGAAATTGCGGGCGGCGGTGGTTTTGTATGCCCGCGCTACGCCAACTATCGTCAGGCTCTAGAGACTTTTTTTGTGGCGAGGGGGCTTGCTCCCGTATGAGTGCGTAGCGCTCACAGGATTTTGGGGCTGCTGCGCAACCCAGCGGGAGCAAGCTCCCTCGCCACAGGACATCTGTGAAAACTTGAAGTGAAGTTACTTCAGGCCGATCTTGTAAAGTGCACCGTCCTGCTCATCCGTCAGCACGTACAGGTAGCCATCCGGCCCCTGCCGCACATCACGAATCCGCTGTTTCAGTTCACCCAACAGCCGCTCTTCGTGCACCACCTTGTCCCCGTCAAACTGCAAGCGGATCAGCTCCTGACTGACCAGCGCACCGATAAACAGGTTCTGCTGCCAAGGCTTGAAGCGGTCAGCGTCATAGAACGCCATCCCGCTGACACCGGGTGATTTCTCCCAGACATGGTGCGGATCAACGGCGCCCTCGACGCTCTTGCCCTTGGCTTCCGGGATCGGTTGCAGCGAATAATTGATGCCGTGGGTAGCGAGCGGCCAACCGTAGTTTTTGCCGCGCTCGATGATGTTCACTTCATCGCCGCCACGGGGGCCGTGTTCGTTCTCCCAGAGGGTGCCATTCCACGGATTAAGCGCCGCGCCCTGCGGGTTGCGCTGGCCGTACGACCAGATTTCCGGACGCACGCCGGACTGGCCTACAAACGGGTTGTCATCCGGCACCTTGCCGTCGGGGAAGATCCGCACGACCTTGCCTTGCAGCTTGTCGAGATCCTGCGCGGTCGGACGGTCGTTGTTTTCGCCCAGAGTGATGAACAGGTAACCGTCGCGGTCGAACACCAGTCGTGAGCCGAAATGGTTACCGGTCGAGAGCTTCGGTTCCTGACGGAAGATCACCTTGAAATCACTGATCGTCTTCAGATCATCCGACAGCCTGCCTCGGCCCACCGCCGTTCCAGCCTTGTCCCCGGCACCACCGCCCTCGGCGTAGGACACGTACACCAGTCGATCCTGTTTGAAGTCCGGCGACAGCACCACATCGAGCAAACCGCCCTGGCCCTTGGCCCAGACCTTGGGCACGCCACTGATGGGCTCTGAACGCTTGCCGTCGGCTGTAATCACCCGCAGGTTGCCCGGGCGCTCGGTCACCAGCATTCCCTGACGATCCGGCAGAAATGCCAGCGCCCAGGGATGCTCGAGGCCTTGGGTGATCGTGGTGACTTCAAGGGTGCCTTGCTCGCTTTGCAACTCTTTAGGGGCAGCGGCAAAGGCAGGCGCGCTGATCAACGCGCCGGCACACAGCGTGGCTAGAAGGGTTTTACGCAACATGCACGATTCCTTTTGTTCATTTCGAAGGCTGACAGGCGCTCAGGCCTGATGTTCAACGGTTGCTGTCGCCAGCGCGTGGCGGTGGGTTGGGGATGAATCTGGGTGGCGTACTCGGGACCGAGCGTTGCTGCTGGCCATTGCCGATGCCGCCATTGCCGACAGTGGGCGTACTGGGCACCGGCACTGTATTCGGCCCGCGAATCGCCGGCGCGCTGGGCTGCGTGCCCTGCATGCTGTTGGGATTGGCCCGGCGGATCGGGCTGTTATAGGGATTGTTGCTGGTGCCGGTGGGACTTTGCGCGAGCAACAGCGGCGCGGACAGTGCCTCGACGTCGGCATGCGCCAGGCCTGCCCCAAGAAGCAGAACAATCATGCCGGGCAATATTCGGTTCATGGGGTGGCCTCTCGATGCGCAGGTGTTAGAGCCTTCGAGTCCACGCTACGCCCTGGGTTCGGATTTGTTAACCCATCGCCCTTAAACAAGATGTAACACGGCTTGACCGTCAGCACGGCGTCCCCAGGCAAACGCTGGAAACTTTCGCCACAAGCTGCAGGTCACCTGAACATCACTCGCGGAGGACTCACCATGGCTCGGGCAATCTGGAAAGGCGCGATCAGTTTCGGACTAGTTCATATCCCTGTCGCGCTGGTGTCGGCAACGTCTTCGCACGGTGTGGACTTTGACTGGCTGGACAGCCGCAGCATGGACCCGGTGGGTTATAAACGGGTGAACAAGGTCACCGGCAAGGAAGTCACCAAGGAACACATCGTCAAAGGCGTGGCCTACGAAAAGGGCCGCTACGTAGTGCTCAGCGAGGAAGAAATCCGCTCGGCGCACCCGGTGTCGACGCAGACCATCGACATCTTTTCCTTCGTTGACGCCGAGCAGATTCCGCTACAGAACATCGACACGCCTTATTACCTGGCCCCGGACAAACGTGGTGGCAAGGTCTACGCCCTGCTGCGTGAAACATTGAGCAAAACCAACAAGGTCGCCCTCGCCCGCGTCGTCCTGCACACTCGGCAATACTTGGCGGCACTGATGCCGCTGGAATCGGCGCTGGTGCTGGTCAAACTGCGCTGGCCCCAGGAAGTACGCGGCCTCGACGAACTGGAACTGGGCAGCGAGGTGACCAAGCCGCAACTGGCCAAGGGCGAGCTGGACATGGCTAAACGTCTGGTGCAGGACATGAGCGGTGACTGGAGCCCGGAGGACTACAAGGACGAGTTTGAAGACAAGATCATGGCACTGGTCGAGAAAAAGGCCCATGAAGGCAAGATTGAGGATGTTGAAACCGTGGGTGGCGAGGAGGAGCGCAAATCTGCCGATGTGATCGACTTGACCGAACTGCTTAAACGCAGCCTGGGCGGTAAGGCGCCGGCCAAAGCGAAGGCAAAGGACAAGCCTGCCAGTAAGGCAGCCCCGGCGAGAAAGACCAAAAAGGCTTCGGGAGAGTAAGCATATCCGGTTCCTGTCAGGAAGCTGACAGGTTGGCTTTGAGAGACTCATTGCCAGCGGCGCCCACAGTTGGAATGCATTCTTTCCTGAATTCACATTCCCTGTGGGAGCCAGCCTGCTGGCGATGGCATAAACAGGCGCGGTACAGCCATCAGATCAAGATGAAGATCGCCAGCAAGCCGCCGAAGATCGCCCACTTTTCCATGTAGTAACGCGTACGGTTGCGCTTTTTCAGCTCTTTGCCGCGCAGTCGCACTTTGTAGATTTTGGTAAACAGGCGGTTGATCCCGCCGGTACGGTCGCCCGCATCGTTAGGTGCACCCGCCGCCGACATCACGGTGCGACTGAACCAGCTGTTGAACGCCGCTGCCCAGCGATATTTCATTGGGCGTTCGATGTCGCAGAACAGGATGATGCGGTTTTTGTCGGTGGTGTTTTCGGCGTAGTGGATGTAAGTCTCATCGAACATCACCGCCTCACCGTCGCGCCAATGGTAGCTCTCGCCGTCGACATTGATGTAGCAACCGGCATCGTTCGGCGTGTCGAGACCCAAGTGGTAGCGGTACGAACCCGCATACGGGTCACGGTGACGAACCAGTTTCGAACCTGGTGGCAGTTCGGCGAACATCGCGGCCTTGATCGAACCGATGCTCTGCACCAGTTCTGTGGTGCGCGGACACAGTTTCATCGCCGACGGATGGCTGTCGCCGTACCACTTGAGGTAGAAACGCTTCCAGCCAGTTTTGAAGAACGAGTTGAAACCGACGTCATCGTACTGATTGGAACGCTTGATCTCACCGGCACGCAGCAGGTCCTGACCTTCCTGGCGAATTTCTTCCCAATGCGCCTGCAACGGGCTCAGGTCCGGAAACTCCGACGGATCGAGATACGCTTTGTTCGGCTTCTTCGAAAACAGGTACAGGAAGCAGTTGATCGGCGCCAGGAACGTCGAGTGATCGCTCAACTGCCGGCCCAGTTTGTGGCGCACACGACCACGAAGGTGAACGTATGCAATGGAAATGACATAAATAGCGGCAATGATGAGTTTCACGGAAATCGTCACACGTCAAAAGTGAACAAACTGCGCGCCTGCCGGCCAGAGGCCCAGGGTCTATGCAGTGGCATGAATACAGATACTATCCCGGTGGCACTTCCTTGAGCCCATGCCGTTAGCGGCTATTGGGTAATCGGATGGCATTTTAGCCATACTTTGTAACCAATGGTGAACCTGATCTGTTAAAAACTGTCCGCAGAATCTGCCAAACGGCAGGCGCGACAATACGCTCGTGCAGGTGCAGGAGTGCTGACACAGAGCAAAAACAAACGTTGGAATACGCTTCGGCCGAGGGTCGCTATGCCGTGCCCAGGGTCGAAGACGTGGACGCGCCCAATAGGTTGACCATGGACGCCATGCTGCCTAAGGGCCCCGCCGTCATGATCCGTTACCTGACCTTCGGCGCGGCCTTTGCTGGAGACGCTGCCTTAAAACCGGCAACCGATTAATCGAAAGCGCCATTCAGCACTTCGTAAATAAGCCCGCTCGCAATGGCTACCAGAATCAAGTCCGTGCCCGCCTGCCGCCATTCGTAGCCATCGTAATGAGGCAGGCGCCCCGCCAGTCGCCCATCCAGTTTTTTGGCGATACCCGGCGGCAACGGCTTGCCGCGCGCCAGATTCTTCTGAATGCCGGGAGGCAGTGCCGGACCGGGGCTCCAGTAGTCCCTGTAGCCGTTGAGCACGCCCAGCACACCGCTTCGATCGATCACTGGTGCATAGTCCCGATTGCCCGAGTTGGATCCTTTGTTTTTGCCACCCTGATTGCCGTGACCCTGACTGTTCTGGGAGCCGCCCTTGCCGTTCCCTTTGCCATTACCATTGCCATTTCCCGGATCGGCCAGTGCGGTTATTGAGCTCACCGCCAAAGCCATGCAAGTAACAGACGCAACAAGTAATCGTGTTTTAAACATGACCGTCCTCTCATGAGACATTCCTGTTTGAAATGTAGACGATGTTGCTGGTTTTGGTTGCTCCCTTGATTGCTCCAAGCGCGGGACAAGCCAGTAGCCCGGGCCGACCTCAGCCTTGCGCGGCAATGAACACCGTTACGCAACAGCCTTCAGGTTCATTAGCGTCTGCCATACAACTGCCGCATGACTTATGCGACAATGCGCGCAATGTCTGGCATGAATCCCGCCTTTATTGCCCAACAGCCTGGACACCGCGTCCAGATGCTGCTCTCGCCCCACGCCTGCCGGCTTACCGCCAGCACTGATCGGGTCGAAAAGAAAAAGCTCCAAAATGCCCCAGAAATGGCCCAAGCGCCAAATGTGCGGCTCGCAACCCATTGATAGGTAAAGCAATTGATCTCCACAGCTAACATCACGATGCAGTTCGGCGCCAAGCCGCTCTTCGAAAACGTTTCGGTCAAATTTGGCGCGGGCAACCGCTACGGCCTGATCGGCGCCAACGGTTGCGGCAAGTCGACCTTCATGAAAATCCTCGGCGGCGACCTCGATCCGTCCGGCGGTCAGGTCATGCTCGAGCCGAACGTGCGCTTGGGTAAGCTGCGCCAGGATCAGTTCGCCTACGAAGAATTTACCGTGATCGATACCGTGATCATGGGTCACGAAGAGCTGTGGAAGGTCAAGGCCGAGCGCGATCGCATCTACTCGCTGGCGGAAATGAGCGAAGAAGACGGCATGGCCGTGGCCGAGCTGGAAACCGAGTTCGCCGAGATGGACGGCTATACTGCCGAATCCCGTGCCGGTGAACTGCTGCTGGGTCTGGGTATTCCGCTGGAGCAGCATTTCGGCCCGATGAGCGAAGTCTCGCCAGGCTGGAAACTGCGCGTATTGCTGGCGCAGGCACTGTTCTCCGATCCGGAAGTGCTGTTGCTCGACGAACCGACCAACCACCTGGACATCAACACCATTCGCTGGCTGGAAAACATCCTGACCCAGCGTAACAGCCTGATGATCATCATCTCTCACGACCGTCACTTCCTGAACAGCGTTTGCACGCACATGGCTGACCTGGATTACGGCGAGCTGCGCCTGTTCCCGGGCAACTACGACGAGTACATGACCGTGGCGACCCAGTCCCGCGAGCAACTGCTGTCGGACAACGCCAAGAAGAAAGCGCAGATTTCCGAGCTGCAATCGTTCGTCAGCCGCTTCTCGGCCAACGCCTCGAAAGCCAAACAGGCCACTTCCCGCGCCAAGGCGATCGACAAGATCCAGCTGGCGGAGGTCAAGCCTTCCAGCCGCGTGAGCCCGTTCATCCGCTTCGAGCAGAACAAAAAGCTGCACCGCCAGGCGGTCATGGTCGAAAAAATGGCCAAAGGCTTCGACGGCAAGCCACTGTTCAAGGACTTCAGCTTCCAGGTTGAAGCCGGCGAGCGCGTAGCGATCATCGGCCCGAACGGTATCGGCAAAACCACCCTGCTGCGCACCCTGGTCAACGAACTGACCCCGGATGCCGGTAGCGTCAAGTGGACCGACGCCGCAGAACTGGGCTACTACGCTCAGGACCATGCGCACGACTTCGAAGACGACGTGACGCTGTTCGACTGGATGGGTCAGTGGACACAGGGCGAGCAGATGATTCGCGGTACTTTGGGCCGCATGCTGTTCTCCAACGACGAGATCCTCAAGTCGGTCAAAGTGATTTCCGGTGGTGAGCAAGGCCGCATGCTGTTTGGCAAGCTGATCCTGCAAAAGCCGAACGTGCTGATCATGGACGAACCGACCAACCACCTGGACATGGAATCGATCGAGGCGCTGAACCTGGCGCTGGAAAACTACCCGGGCACGCTGATCTTCGTCAGCCACGACCGTGAGTTCGTATCGTCCCTGGCCACGCGCATCATCGAGCTGAGCGCCAATGGCGTGACTGACTTCAGCGGCACCTATGATGACTACCTGCGGAGTCAGGGTGTGGTGTTCTAAATCGCTGCAGGCTTGAAGAATAGCCCTGTCCTTGTGACAGGGCTTTTTGCATTTCAGGGGCGAAAGCTTTATTGGTTCGACTGCCTTCGCGAGCAAGCCCGCTCCCACATTTTGGAATGCAGTCCCCCTGTGGGAGATTCTATGTTGCTCAGCAACCCTAGAATCTCAAACTGATCGGTATTCGCCCTGATTCTTCATCAGGGTGAATGCCACTCGGCAGAGCTTGCGAGCAAGAGCTACCAATGCCTGTGTTTTCGAGAAGCCTCTGGCCAGGTAAGACTCGTAAAAAGGCTTCCACTTGGTTGAGCGACACGCCGCCATTGCGGCGTTGTAGGCTAATCGACGGATCTCCGGATCTCCTTTTTTGCTCAGGAACCTCGGGCCGTTCTTTTTCCCCGAATCGTCCACCGTCAGATCCATACCCAAAAACGCGATGAACGCGTCGCTGTTGGCAAAGTCACCGCGCATATAGGTCGTTGCCAACCCAGTTGCAGTCAGCTCTCCCACGCCCTCGATTGCTTTGCAGCGGTCAATATTGTCATCAATACCGGCCTCTTTGCTGACTTTGCGCAGCAGTTTTTGAATGACCTTGTCGGATCGCTCGAATGCCTTTTGCTGAGCCGTACGTTCTTTTTTCAGCAAGGGTTCATCGGCCCAGCTCAACATCAGACCCGTATGGTTCTGAATCAGCGTCGCGCGTCTGTGCAGCAAGCTTTTCAGTACGGTGTAGGCTTTAGGAGGCGGATTCCAAAGCCGCAGTTTGCTTTGTTCATTCGTCAGATAGCGTGCGAGCACACGTGCATCGCAGGGATCATTTTTGGCTCGCTGACCGACACCGCGACGATAGTGGCTGACTCGATAAGCATCCACCACATAGACCTGATGTCCCATCGCATGAGCCAGATCAACAGTCTCCAAATGGTAGATATTGGTGGCTTCGACAGCGATAGCGCTTTGCGCGGGCAGAGTTTTGAGCCAACGTTTGAGGGCGGCACGATCATTCTTGACCGCTTCAATAGTTTCCAAGTCGGCGCGATAGACAACGATTTCGGCCTTGGCGATATCGATACCAACAACCGTCTGCGAAGTAAGGATTGTCATGACGAATCCTCGGAGCTAGGGTTTAAGAGCTTGTTGGGGTCTACCGTTGCGCTGGCTTGTCTCTGTCGTCGGTTTACCGATGAATTCCTTATTGGCGCTTTGGGTAGAAGGGGCGGGACGAGAAGTCTCCCACGGTCTGTACTGGTCAGAGTCAGAATCGAGTCTGTAGTCCCGCCCACCCCTTCAAGTCTAAACATACAAGCGAGCCTGCTCGCGAAGAGGCCCTCAGAAACACCACCGACTCCAAGTAAATTAGTTAGCCTGCTTCCTTTTATTTCAACGCCAAGCCATGATGCCGACTCTCCCACCGCCGCCCGCGAACGAGTCCAAATGTCTGCGCAGCAACAGCCTCCGCAAAGCTCCCTGGCGATCACCCTGCAGATCGTTTCCATCGTCTTCTACACCTTTGTCGCCTTCCTGTGCATCGGCCTGCCGATTGCGGTGCTGCCCGGCTATGTTCATGAGCAATTGGGGTTCAGTGCGATCGTTGCCGGGCTGGTCATTGGTTCGCAATATCTGGCCACCCTGCTCAGTCGGCCGATGGCCGGGCGCATGTCGGATACGCTGGGCACTAAACGGGCGATTGTTTATGGCTTGTCGGGGATTGTGCTCAGCGGGCTGCTGACGCTGATCTCCACGCGGTTGCAGGCTTTCCCGATGCCGAGCCTGATCATTCTGATCATCGGTCGGCTGCTGCTCGGCGTTGCGCAGGGCTTGATCGGCGTCGGCACCATCAGCTGGTGCATGGGCCAGGTCGGCGTCGAGCACACGGCGAGGTCGATCGGCTGGAACGGCATTGCCTCCTATGGCGCAATAGCGATTGGCGCGCCACTGGGCGTGGTGATGGTCGCCGACTACGGCTTTGCCAGCCTGGGCATTGCCTTGTCGATATTAGCCGCGGGCGCCTTGGTGTTGATCCGCAATAAACCTTCGGTGCCGGTGGTGCGCGGCGAACGGCTGCCTTTTTGGGCGGTGTTCGGGCGGATTGCACCGTATGGGGCCAGTTTGACTCTGGCGTCGATCGGTTACGGCACGCTGACCACCTTCATCACCCTTTATTACCTCAACCGTGGCTGGAGCGGCGCGGCGTATTGTCTGACGGTATTCGGCGTGTGTTTCATCGTGTCGCGGCTGCTGTTCATCTCGGCGATCAGCCGTTTTGGCGGCTTCAATTCGGCGATTGCCTGCATGAGCATCGAGACCGTCGGGCTGGTGTTGTTGTGGCTGGCACCCTCCACCGCGTTCGCCCTGATTGGCGCAGGGCTGGCCGGGTTTGGCTTGTCGCTGGTGTATCCGGCGCTGGGGGTCGAGGCGATCAAGCAGGTGCCCAGCTCCAGCCGTGGTTCGGGGCTGGGGGCTTATGCGGTGTTCTTCGATCTGGCACTGGCGATTGCCGGGCCGTTGATGGGCGCAGTGGCGTTGAATCTGGGGTATGCGTGGATTTTCTTCAGTGCGGCGCTGTTGTCGGTGATCGGGCTGGGGTTGACCTTGTTGCTCAAGCGCCGCTCGATGTCCTGAAGTTTCGTACAAATCACTGTGGGAGCGGGCTTGCTCGCGAAGGCGGTCGATCAGTCGCTATCTACATTGACTGACCCACCGCATTCGCGAGCAAGCCCGCTCCCACGGGGGAATTGAGTCGTTTATTGATCTGCGGTCTGCATCCCCGCGCGGTTCGGCTTGCCCAGCGTTCGAGAAAAAAACTGCCCGGCTTCGGAAATCAGGTTGCGATGGATATCTTCGCGGTTCACGCCGTCAGCGTCGGTGCACAGCGCCGGCATGGCGCGGATCTGCTCTTCGTTGCACGGCGCCATGAATACGAAGTGCCCTGCCCCGGCCAGCAATTTGAAGTCCGGTGCGGTCGGCAGCTTGCGCGCCAGCGCGGCGGCGTTTTTGTCGAAGGCCACCAGTTTGTCGCCGTCGCCGCTGTACAGCAGCACCGGCACATGCACGTCCGCCAGAGTGCTGCGGCCGAATTTCAGGCTCAGCGGCGCCATCAGCAACAGCGCATGCACGCGCGGATCGGCCACTGGCTGCAGGTCATCGCGGTCGACAATCAACTCGCCCTGGGTGTTGCAGGCATCATGGTCGTCCGGGCGCTCCTGGCAGTACCGGCGCAGGCGATCCAGATCCGGCTGCGCGCCGGAGAGGATCAAAGCAGTTTCGCCACCGGCCGAATAGCCAATCACCCCGACCTGATCAGCGTTGATGAATGGCGAAAGCATCGGGTCGCCGAGGGTGGCGGTGATCGCTTCGGAAATCTGGATCGGCCGCCCATACAGATTGCTCAGGGTGCCGAGGCGGCTGTGGTCCTTGGAGTTGTCGCCGGGATGAATCACCGCGACCACCACAAACCCCTTGCGCGCCAACGAGGTGGCGAGGTCATGCAGCGCCAGCGGCGTGCCGGTGTTGCCGTGGGACAGCATCAGCATCGGAAAGCGACCGATCGCTACCTTGGTGTCAGCGCCTGCCTCGACGGTGTAACCCTCAAGCAGGCTGCTGTGTTCGCGGTCGCTGGAGGGATAGAAGGCGATGGCGCGCATCGGTTGCAGATCCAGCGGATCAAGGAACGTCATCTCGTGGTAACCGACACTCCAGACAGGGTGTCGCCCCGGCGCGGCATGCACTGAATTAACGCTGCCGAACAGGCACATCAGTAACGCTGCACAAAGACGCATCATGGGATGGCCCACCCTGTGTTACTCAATCGAATGATCCTTTGTGCTGCGACACGCCCGAAACCCGGTGGTTCGGTAATCCGGCGCAGCGCTGCACTCAGACGTTGATCGTTTGACTGCATAACCCGGGCCAGATTATGCAACAGTCAGAAACAAAAAACTCCGCATCAGGCCCTTGCAGAACCAGAATACAGAGTTTTTTTGAGGGGCTACCTGAACCGCAGCTGGTCTTTACGCAATGCTTATGCAGCGGCGAACAGTTGCTCGCTGATCTTCGCCTGAGCAGCGCTCATCGCGTTGTTGCGCACTTCATCACCGTAGGCCAGACCTTCGGCACGGACGATTTCGATGTCGGTGATGCCGAGGAAGCCGAGTACCAGCTTCAGATATTCTTCGTGGGCGATGCCGCTCGCCTGACCGGCATGGATGCCGCCGGAGGTGGAGACGATCACCACTTTCTTGCCACCGCACAGGCCTTCAGGGCCGGCTTCGGTGTAACGGAAAGTCTGGCCGGCAACGGCGACGCGGTCGATCCAGGCCTTGAGCTGGGTCGGTACGGTGAAGTTGTACATCGGCGCGGCGATGACGACGGCGTCGGCAGCAATGAATTCGGCCAGGGTCGAGGCGCTCAGCTCGGCTTCGTGCTGTTGTGCGGCGTCGCGCAGTTCAGCGGTGGTACCGGCAGCCACCAGGGTGGTCGACGAGAAGTGGCTGATGGCGTCGGCGGCCAGGTCGCGGTAGGTAACGACAGCAGCAGGCTCGGCGGCTTGCCAGGCTTTGACAACTTGGCTGCTCAGCTGACGGGAAGCGGAGTTGTCGCCCAGAATGCTCGAATCGATGTGCAGCAGTTTCATGTGGAATCTCCTGTAAAGAATCGCCGGCGGCGACGGAATGGAGACAATCCTACGGAAGAAACCAATAGCTGATTAGCCGCCGACAATGCGATAGTTCGTCCCACTGATAGAACGGTGGACTTTTCATGCAGGATCTCAACGATCTCTACTATTTCGCCAAAGTGGTCGAGGCCGGTGGCTTCGCCGCAGCCGGGCGTTTGCTGGGCATTCCCAAATCCCGCCTTTCCCGTCGCATTGCCGAACTCGAAGAGCGCCTCGGCGCCCGCCTGCTGCAACGCACCACGCGCCAGTTGAACCTGACCGCGGTTGGCGAGCGCTACTTGCGTCACTGTCAGGCGATGTTGCTGGAAGCGGAGATGGCCGACGAAGCGGTCGCCAGCATGTCCAGCGAGCCACGCGGCCGCTTGCGGGTGTCCTGTCCCACGGGTCTGGCGCGAGAAATGTTGCCATGGGTGATCAGCGAATTCCTCGGCAAATTCCCTCAGGTGCAACTGGAGGTGGTGTTGCTCAACCGCCGGGTGGATCTGGTCGCTGAAGGCTTCGACGTTGCGCTGCGTGTGCGCGAACTCGGCGATGAAGATCCGTTGCTGGTCACCCGCCGTCTGCGCCAGGCGCAAATGGTCGTGGTGGCCAGTCCGGCCTTTGTCGAGGGCAAGACCATCAGCCAGCCGCAAGATCTGAAGTCGCTGCCGGTGCTCGGCGCACTGGAAGCCGATCGCATGGTCCACGTGCGTCTGCTTGATCAACAGGGCAACAGCGTCGAACTGAACATGGAGGCGCGCCTGGGCATCGATGACTTCATCGTGCGCAAGGCCTGTGTGCTCGCCGGCCAGGGGTTTACCCTGCTGCCGATGATGTATTGCGAAGCCGACCTTGAGAGCGGCGCCCTGGTGCAACTGTTGCCCGAGTGGTCGTTGCCCGGCGGCTGGTTGCAGGCGGTGTATCCGCATCGGCGCGGGGTGATGCCGGCGGTGCGGGCGTGGATCGATCACCTGGTCGAATCGTTCAATGCGTGCGGGGAGCGACTGTTATGAACAAGGGAAAGATGAACGAGGCGGACGTCGCCGCCTTCTGCCTCGCCTTGCCAGGTGCACGGGAGGATTACAAATGGGGCGGCGTGCGGGTGTTCTCGATTGCCGGCAACAAGATGTTCGCCCTGCAAGGGCTGCGCGGGGATTCATTGGCGTTCAAGGTCGACAAGGACCTGTTTCTCGGCCATTGCGACCGCCCGGGGATTCACCCGGCGCCGTATCTGGCGCGGGCGCAGTGGATCATCATGCACCGGCCCTACCCGCTGGGCGCGGAGGAATTGCAGGGATTGCTGCAGCGTTCGCATCAGTTGGTGGTGGGCAAGTTGCCGAAGAAAACCCAGGCTGGATTGTTGCTTTAGCTTTTGCCTTTGGTGGGAGCGGGCTTGCTCGCGAAAGCGGTGTGCCAATGGACGAATATGTTGTCTGACACACCGCATTCGCGAGCAAGCCCGCTCCCACAGGGTTTCTTGTGTTGCTTCAGAACAATGAAAGCAGGTTCGAACCGAGAAACAGCTGGTCGATCCAGAACACCTGATGCAGCGCCACAATCACCCAGAACAGAATCTGAAACGAGACCTTGCGCGTCTTGTGCCGGAATACCTGTTGGGCGATCAGCGCGCCCGGCCAGCCGCCGGCGAGTTCCAGGGCATGGAGAATGTTCTCCGGCGTGCGCCACGCATCGGCGCGGGCCTTGCGTTTGTCCGCCCAGTACATGAAAAACGCCAGCACGCTGACCACGCCATAAGCAGTCAACGGCACCAGCGAGATCCCGCGCAGCCACATCGACAGCGAACCAAACAGTGGCAAGGCGCAGACGATCAGCAGCACTGCCAGTTTCAATTTCAGATGTTGAATACCGCCACGGGACGCGTGTCCATCCGGGCGGCGCGCGCGGGAATCATTCATGGTTTGACCGCCGACCAGTCCACCCAGCCGAACTGCCAGGTCGCCAGAATCACCAGACCAAAAACGATCCGGTACCAGGCGAACGCCGCGTAGCTGTGGCTGGCGATGAACTTGAGCAGACCGCGCACGGCGATCATGGCGAAGATGAACGCGGTGACGAAGCCGATGGCGAATACCGGGAAATCCGCCGGCACGAACAGATCTCGATATTTGTAACCCGAGTACACCGCTGCACCGACCATGGTCGGCATCGCCAGGAAGAACGAGAACTCTGTCGCGGTCTTGCGCGACAGGCCGAACAGCAGACCACCGATGATCGTCGAGCCCGACCGCGAAGTGCCAGGAACCATCGCCAGACACTGGGCGAACCCGACTTTCAGCGCGTCCTTCCAGGTGATCTCGTCCACGGTTTCGGCGTGCACCTCATGCTGGCGACGCTCGGCCCACAACATGATCACGCCGCCCACCACCAGTGCGGTCGCGACGGTGATCGGGTTGAACAGGTATTGGTGAATCAGGTCGGCAAAAATCACCCCCAATACCACCGCCGGCAGAAACGCGATCAGCAGGTTGGCCGTAAAACGCCGTGCACTCGGCTGGGTGGGCAGGCCAATCACCACGTCGAGAATCTTGCGGCGAAACTCCCAGACCACCGCGAGGATCGCGCCAAGCTGAATAATGATGTTGAACGCCATGGCTCGTTCGCCACCGAACTCGAGCAAGTCGGCAACAATGATCTGGTGTCCGGTACTGGAAATGGGCAAAAACTCCGTCAGCCCCTCTACAACTCCAAGAATCAGCGCCTGCAAGGCGGTCCAAAGATCCATCAATCCCCCAAAGAGCGATGCACGCGGGCATGCCCCGATAATATTTTTCTAACGTTCACTGCGTTCAGCGTAGCTGTACCGATTCCGCGCGCACAGGATCCACACGGAACGGTCAAAATTCCGTGAAATATCAACTTGGATTCAGGTTTTCACGCACGGGGCCGAAATCCTAACAGACAAGCCTTGATAGTGCAGCGGCGTTATACGACTTGGGTCGCGTATGCCCGACCACTCAAACGTGGTTGGATGCTGGCGTTGATTTATTACAAGAAAAAGAAATCGGAGTGACAGCGTTATGAACAGCTTGCGCAGTGTGTCGATCAGCCGACGCTTGTGGCTCATTTTGATTGTGGCCGTGGTCATGTTGTTGACCTTGGGCGTGTTGATGCTCAAGCAGATTCACGATGACCTGTATCACGCCAAGGCACAGAAAACCCAGCATGTGGTGCAGACCGCCAGCGGTCTGCTGAGTTACTACCACGACCTGGAAACCAACGGCACTCTGACCCGCGACGCCGCACAGAAACAGGCGCTGACCGCCATTCGTGGCCTGCGTTACGACCAGAGCGATTACTTCTGGATCAACGACCTCACCCCCGTGATGGTCATGCACCCGACCAACCCCAAACTCGAAGGCCAGAACCTCTCGGCGATCCGCGACCCGGACGGTTTCGCGGTGTTCAACGAAATGGTTGCGATCGCCAAAAGCAAAGGCGCCGGCATGGTCGATTACCGCTGGCCCAAGCCCGGTGCCAGCGAGCCGGTCGCGAAAACTTCCTACGTAAAACTGTTCGAGCCGTGGGGCTGGGTGCTCGGTTCCGGGGTTTACGTCGATGATGTGCAGAGCGAGTTCCGCGCTCAGTTGATCAAGGCCTCGGTGATCGGCCTGGTCATCGCGCTGATCATGGCCCTGCTGGTGATATTGATTGCCCGCAGCATCGTCCGTCCGTTGCAGGAAACCGTGAACGCCATGGCCAATATCGCCAGCGGTGAAAGCGATTTGACCCGCAGCCTCGATACCCATGGCCAGGACGAAGTCACGCAACTGGCGCATCACTTCAACGCCTTTACCGCCAAGCTGCGCCGGGTCATCGGTGACCTGCAGGTTTCGGCCAGTGCCCTGGGCCAGTCGTCCAGCGAACTGGGCAACGATGCGACTCAGGCTCAGCAGCGCAGTCAGCAGCAATCGCAGCAGATGGAACTGGTGGCGACCGCGATCAACGAAGTGACCTATGGCGTGCAGGATGTGGCGAAGAACGCCGAACATGCTGCCGCTGAAATGCGCGATGCCGAAGCTCAGGCCCAGCAGGGTCAGATCAACATCGACGGCAGCCTGCAACAGATCGACAAGTTGTCCGCGACCATTGATCAGGCGGTCGAAGTAATTCGCACCCTGGCGGCGGAGAGCACGCAGATTGGCAGTGTGCTGGAGGTGATCCGCTCGATTGCCGAGCAGACCAACCTGCTGGCGCTCAACGCGGCCATCGAAGCGGCCCGCGCCGGTGAACAGGGCCGAGGTTTTGCGGTGGTGGCCGATGAAGTGCGGTTGCTGGCGCAGCGCACGCAAAAGTCGACAGCGGAAATCCAGAGCATGATCGAACGCTTGCAGAATCATTCCGAAGCCGCAGTGAAGGTCATCGGCGACAGCAGCAAGGCCTCGCAACTGACCATCGAACAGGCCGGCCTCGCCGGTGCCAGCCTCAACGCCATCGGCCAGGCCCTGCGCAATCTCAACGGCCTGAACGCTTCGATTGCCAGCGCCACGCTGCAACAGGCGCATGTGGTCGAGGACATCAACCAGAACGTCACGCAGGCGGCCGGCCTGTCTCACAGCACGGCGCTGGCGGCCGAGCAGTCGAGTGTGGCGAGCGTGAAGCTGGGGCAGTTGAGCGAGCAGTTGAACCAATTGTTGCGCCAGTTCCGCGTTTGACACCGTTCCCCTGTAGGAGTGAGCCTGCTCGCGATAGCGTCGTATCAGTCAACCACAGAGTGGCTGAACCACCGCCATCGCGAGCAGGCTCACTCCTACAGGTTTTTCGGTACAATCCGCTCCCTCCTCAACTCCCTCAAGGAACCCCCATGTCCGGGCTTGAACTGTTTGCCGCCGCCCTCGGTGTGATCGCCGTGTGGCTGACGGTCAAACAGAATCCGTGGTGCTGGCCGATCGGCCTGGTCATGGTGTTGCTCTACAGCTGGATCTTCTATGACGTGAAGCTGTATTCGGACATGTTGCTGCAAGTGATTTACGCCGCGCTGCAAGTCTACGGCTGGTGGCAATGGACCCGCGCCGGGACGATGCACGACGGACGTGAAGTCACGCGCCTGGATCAGCGTTCGATTCTGCTCGGCCTGAGTGTGGGCGCACTCGGCAGCCTGCTGCTGGGCGCGGCCATGGCCCACTGGACCGACGCCGCACAACCGTGGCTCGATGCCGCACTGACCGCGTTCAGCCTCGTCGCGCAATTGTGGATGGCGCAAAAACGCCTGCAATGCTGGGCGCTGTGGTTCGTGCTGGATGTGATTTTCGTCGGTCTGTTCCTGTACAAGGGTCTGTACCTCACCGCAGCGCTGTATGCCCTGTTCACCCTGATTGCGCTGCAAGGCTGGCGCGAATGGCGCGCCGATCCGGCGTTGCAGCGATGAAGGTAGTTGTTCTCACCGGCCCGGAATCCACCGGCAAGAGCTGGCTGGCCGCTGGCCTTCAGGCGCGCTTTGGCGGCCTGCGAGTGGACGAATACGTGCGCTGGTTCATCGAGCAGAATCCACGCGATACCTGCCTCAACGACATCCCCGCTATCGCCCGTGGGCAGTTGCAATGGGAAGATCAGGCACGGGCGCAGCAACCGCCATTGCTGATTCTCGATACCCATTTGCTGAGCAACATCCTCTGGAGCCAGACCCTGTTTGGCGCCTGCCCGGCATGGCTGGAACCCGAGCTGCTGGCGCGGCATTACGACCTGCACCTGCTGCTGTCGCCGGAGCAGATCGACTGGACCGACGACGGCCAACGCTGCCAGCCACAACTGAGCGAACGCATGGCGTTCTTTCAGGCCACCCGCGACTGGCTGGAACAGCACGGGCAACCGTTGCAGATCATTCAGGGCGATTGGGATCAACGCCGCGTTCAGGCTTTTGACGACGTCGCGCGGTTATTGGCTGATTGATCCATCGAATAGCTCCGTTCAGGGCGAAAGTGTCCATTCCTGAAACACCTCCCTCAGCGCAAAGCTGCGAGTTCAATGGCCTTCATCGTTTTGTCAGAACATCTGTTACGTCAGTGAAACAGTCTTCGGCAAACCCCTGTTCCAGAGCTTTGCGCCGCCCTTGACCGTGTGGCTGCCTGCCCGACTGTTTCAATGCTGAAACAGCTTTTGTATCAGCGCTGCACGGCGCATCGCCAACCCATTGAAAATCAACAACAACTCAAAAGCGGCACAGCTTTCGCTCTCTCCTTCCCAACGCTGACAAGAGCCAGCCCACTGAAGAAGGAATTGCCGCCGTGGGGAATATCAATAAAGGCCTGACCTGCCTTCTGCTGATTGGATCAGCCGCCAGCACATTCATCAGTTTCAACGTCCAGGCCGAAGGCAATGGCGTGATCGTTCTCAACCGCGACGTCCAGCCCATTCCCATCGGGCGCAGCGGTGGCAAAGACCCCTACCCGACCACAGTCAATGCCAACCCTTCGGCTCGCATCAATCAAGCGATGACCAGCACCGAGCTCGATGACGGTGAATTTGCCAGTGTAGCCAGTGGCTCTTCGATTCGCGGCAATATCACCACACCCACCGCCAACATGCCTGGCATGAACACCCTGACCAATCCCAACGGCCTGCCCGGCATGGGCGGCGGTCACGGCGGTGGCGCGGGCGGTTCGATTTCCAACACCGTCAACCGTGCGATGAGTTCAGGTCTTGCTCCGCTGACCCGCATGGCCGGAGGTCAATGAGATGAATCGTTCCCTTCTGCTGCTTGCCCTCTTCGGCTGCGCCAGCGCCATGGCCGATCCAGGCTCCGTGAATAACGCCGACATCCAGAACAGTGGCATGCAGTACCGCGGCAACTTCAACGTCAACCAGGCCGCCGGCGACCAGATGCAACAGACCAACACCAAGGCGATCGCCATTGGCACCAATGCCAGCGCCACGACCATTGTCAGGCAAAAGCTGGATACCCCCGCCAACCCTTCGATGAACGCCAGCGCCACCATCGGCGGCACCTCTTTCAGTAATGGCAACGGGATTCTGGGCGTGAACCAGGGCGCCGGGGCCAACAACCAGATGGCCAACGTGACGCGCATCAGCATCAGTGCTGCCCCGCAAAGCGTTGACGACAGCGCCCTGTCGCAACAGAACGTGGCGCTTTTACCGAGCTCAGGAGCAACTGGCACCTCACCCGGCAGTCGCCAGGTCACGACAAGTGATCAGGCCTTCACCGGCAGCCGAGGGGTGATTCAGGTGAACCAGAGTGCCGGGGTGGGGAACCGTATGGCTAACACCCTGAGCATCCGGGTCGCTGACTGACCCAAACAACAAAAGCAGTGCAATTAGAAAGTACCAACACTTAACCAACTAATAAGCACGACGGAGAAACACCATGAAACCTACAATGGCTCTCAAACCTCTGGTTTTCGCACTTGCAGCAGTAATGGCAATGGCCGCTCAGGCTGGCGGTAATGATCGTGGTAACGGGCACGGCAATGGTCATGACAACCATGGACCAAAAGGCCCAACCCTGGAACAGCTTCTGCAGATCGGCGCAGGTGCCGGGGCGGCAGTGCTCGACGAACAAAACAGCGACGGCAACGTGGTGAAAAACCAGGGCACTCTCAACAACGCCAACGCCAGCGACTCGCTCAATGGTTCTAACGGCAACATGGGCGCCAACGTTGCTGCCGGCGACGGCAACCAGCAAGACAACGCCGCCGCCTTGGCTACCGCCGATGAAAGCTTCATTTTCGGCACTGCAGTTGCTGCCTCCAGTGCAACTCAAGTCAACAACAACAACTATGTGAAAAACTCGTCGACCTTCAATAACGCTACGCTCAACAACGCAGGCAACAATGGTTCCGGCAACATCGGCATCAACGTGTCCTCCGGCAACTTCAACCAGCAGAAAAACAACCTGGCGATCGCCGTATCCGGTGGCCGCGTAGCCACTGCCGCCGCGTCCGCCAATCAGTCCTCTACTGGCCTGGTTGTAGAAAACAAAGGCGTGCAGGCCTACAAAACCGACACCCTTACCGGCACCTACGCGGCCGCTGGCGTGTTTAAAGCCAAAGGCACTGCAACCATCGAAGACGACAACCATGGCGGTTGGGGTAACCGTGGCGGCGGCCACGGCGGCAACGATGACCAGAAAGCCAAGTTCGAAGCCGTGGGTACCTTTGGCCTCGCTGGGGTCACCACTCAGCAAGTGCTGACCAAAGATGGCTGGAAAACGCCTGTCGTCAACAATGCCAACATGACCAACTCGATGAACAACTTCTCCGGCAACGGCGGAGCCAACGTCTCGGCGGGTGTGGGCAACCAACAAAGCAACTCGCTGTCCATCGCTGCAGGTTGCAAAGCCTGCATGTAATCGCGATCGAAACGAAAGCCCCGGAAACGGGGCTTTTCCTCAGTCCGCAAAGGCGTATCGATCATGCGTAAGACTGCCCTTCTCGCTCTGCTTTGCCTGTCCGGCCTGACCCAGGCTGCCCAGATGCCTATCGCTGCCCTGCCCGGCGGCGTGCTCGTCTACAAGGACGTGCAAAGCATTCGTGAACGCAAGTTTGCCGACATCGTCGAACAGAAAACCGATTTCAGTTGCGGCGCCGCCGCACTGGCCACGGTATTGCGCCAGGCCTATTGGCTCGACGTCGATGAGGAGCACATCATCAAAGGCATGCTGGTCAACGCTGATCAGGACCTTGTTCGTACTCAAGGGTTTTCCATGCTGGACATGAAGCGCTACGTAGAAAGCATCGGCATGCGCGCCAGAGGTTACAAGATTCCGCCGGAGAAGCTCGAAGCAGTCACGATCCCGGTGGTGGTACTGTTGGAAATTCGCGGCTACAAGCATTTCGTGGTGCTGCAGCGTTCGGACAAGAATTGGGTTTACATCGGAGATCCGGTTCTAGGTCACAAACGCTACACCCATGATGACTTTGTCAAAGGCTGGAACGGCATTGTCTTCGCCATCGTCGGCCCCGGATACGACAAAACCAATGCATTACGCAGTCCTCCGACCCCGCTGACCGCCAAGAACAAGCTCGATTCTTTCAACCCTGTCAAAGATGCTGAATTGATGGACTTCGGGTTCATACAGAGCGACTTCTTTTAATCGCCGATTATAAAGAAATGGGGCTGGATGTCCCGGGAGCAGCAGATGAAAACCTCATACTGGCTGGCCGCCGCCTGCCTGGCAGCAAGCGCGTCAGGCTATGCCAATGCAGGATTCAAACCCATCGAAATCAAGGACCAGGAGCTCGCCGAGCTACGTGGTCGTTACGTCATGCCGGGGCGGATCATCAGCTTCGGCATTGTCATGAGCAGTACCTGGCGCAACGCCAGCGGTGATCTGATCGGCGCTGCGACGTCGATGCAAATCCAGGCCGCCACGATCAAGCCGGAATTCTATGTCTCGACCATCAAGGAACAGGGCAACGGCAGCACCCCGACTCCGGGCACTGGCAATGTCATTGGTGGTGCGGCACTCAACAGCAGCCAGGGCGTGACCCAAAGCGTACGCGCCGCCGGCGACGGCAACACCGCCAGCAACAACGTGGCAATCAACGTCAAAGAAGCCAACACCCCTCCTCCACTGGCCCCCGCACAAGGCCAGGCGCTGATGTCCGGGCAGACCATCGGTGCCAGCAATGCCGCCGGCAGCGTCGCCGTTTCGGCCAGCAGCGGTGGTGTGCAAATGGCGATTCAGGCTTCGGGCAATCAGGGCACCGCCCTGCAACAAGTCGCCCAGGGTGGCCTGCTGCAGAACACTCGCCTGCTGGGCAGCGCCAACGTGGTCAACAACATGACCCAACTCAATGTTGTGCTTAACAATAACGGCATCAGCCCCGGCGCACTGGACTGCAACCTGACTCAACTCAGGGCACTACGCAATATCGGATATTGAACTACGCTGAGTCTCGATCATTGGGCTTAAAGGGACGGCTTATTCATGTATCGATCAGTATCACTGCGCGCCGCTGTATGTTTGAGTACCCTTCTACCCGCGGCGATGCTGCAAGCAGCTCCCGACGCAGATGTGGAGACCCTGAAACAGGAACTTCTGGAGCTGAAGCAACGATACGAAGTACAACAAAAGGCCCTGGCGGTGCTCGAACAACGGGTCCGTCAGGTCGAGGACCAACCGGCAGCCCCGCAACCCAAACGCCTGGCCAAATCGCCATCCGACATGAAAGGCAATCCAAAAGTCGCGACCGGGACTGGTGCCGCAGCAGCGTCGGGGGGCGCGGCCGGGGGCAGTGGCGCTTCTTACGGCCAGTCGCTGGCCGACGACTCGCAACCGGCACAGAGTGTGTCCAACCTCTACGACGAAGCCAGCGGCTTTTTCGGCGGCGGTAAATTCAGCTTTGAAACCGGTGTGACCTACTCGCGTTACGACACCCGGCAGTTGATTCTCAACGGTTTCCTGGCGCTGGACTCGATCTTTCTCGGCAACATCAACCTCGACCGGATCAAGGCCGACACCTGGACGCTGGACCTGACCGGCCGTTACAACTTCGACAACCGCTGGCAGTTCGACGTCAACGTACCGGTGGTTTACCGCGAATCGACCTACCAGTCCGGTGGCGGCAACGGTGGTGCGTCCAACGTCACGACGGAACAGGATGTTTCGCGTGATCCAACCATCGGCGACGTCAACTTTGGTATCGCCTACAAGTTCCTCGACGAATCGGTCAACACCCCGGACGCCGTGGTCACCCTGCGAGTCAAGGCACCTACCGGCAAGGACCCGTTCGGGATCAAGCTGCGTCAGACCGACGCCAACTCCAACCTGTTCGTACCTGACACGCTGCCAACCGGTAACGGTGTCTGGTCGATCACCCCCGGGATTTCGCTGGTCAAGACGTTCGACCCGGCAGTGCTGTTCGGCAGCTTGTCCTACACCCACAACCTGGAGGAGTCGTTCGACGACATCAGCTCGACCGTCAACCAGAAAACCCCGGGCAAGGTGAAGATTGGCGACAGCTTCCAGATCGGCGCCGGTATTGCGTTTGCGCTGAACGAAAAGATGAGTATGTCGTTTTCGGTGTCTGACCTGGTGCAACGCAAGAGCAAGCTGAAACAGGACGGCGGCGATTGGGAGTCGGTGGTCTCCAGTGACGCTAACGCCGGTTATTTCAACGTCGGCATGACCATTGCCGCCACGGATAACCTGACCATCGTGCCCAACCTGTCGATCGGCATGACCGACGATGCTCCGGACTTTTCCTTCAGCCTGAAATTCCCGTACTACTTCTAAAGCACAAGATCGCAGCCTGCGGCAGCTCCTACAGAGTCAATCCCTGTAGGAGCTGCCGCAGGCTGCGATCTTTTGAGCTTTGGTCTCTAGCGAATCTGATGTTTATGCAGCAGGCGATAAAACGTCGGCCTCGACACGCCCAGCACTTTAGCCGCCACACTGAGGTTGTCGCTGTGCCGGTTCAACACATCGCACAAGGCCTGGCGTTCGGCCCGGGTCTTGTAGTCTTCCAGCGTGCCCATCGGCGTGTTGATCGAATGCTGGCTGATCAACCCCAGGTCACGGGCCTCGATCTGCCGGCCCTCGGCCAGCACCAACCCCCGTCGCACGCGGTTGGCCAGCTCACGCACATTACCGGGCCAATCGTGTTTGCCCATGGCGATCAATGCATCCTCGCTGAAGCTGCGTGGACGGCGGCCGGTCTCATGGCTGTAGAAGTGCGAGAAATGGTTGGCCAGCATCAACAGATCCCCGTGGCGCTCGCGTAATGGCGCAGTCACCACTTGCAGCACATTGAGACGGTAATACAGGTCTTCGCGAAAGCGTTTTTTCTCGATGGCGGCTTCGAGGTCGACGTGGGTGGCCGCGAGGACGCGCACATCCACCGGAATCGGCTGGCTGCCACCGACGCGTTCAATGTGTTTCTCCTGCAGGAAACGCAGCAGATTGGCCTGCAATTCCAGCGGCAAATCGCCGATTTCATCGAGAAACAACGTGCCACCGTTGGCCGCTTCGATGCGCCCGACCTTGCGCTGATGAGCACCGGTAAACGCGCCTTTTTCGTGGCCGAACAGTTCGGACTGAATCAAGTGTTCGGGAATCGCCCCGCAGTTGATCGCCACGAACGGCTTGTTGTGGCGCTGGGACTGGCGGTGCAGCGTGCGCGCGACCAGTTCTTTACCGGTGCCGCTCTCACCGCGGATCAGTACCGGGGACTCGGTCGGCGCCAGTTTGCTCAATAATTTGCGCAGTTCGCGGATCGGCTTGCTGTCGCCGAGCAACTCATGCTCCGGCTGATCAACATGAATCGTGCCTTGCCCCCTCAAACGCGCCATGCCGAACGCACGCCCAAGGGTCACCTGGACCCGCGAGACATCGAACGGCAAGGTGTGGAAATCGAAAAACCATTCGCAGACGAAATCACCGACGTTCTGCAACCGCAGGACTTCCTGGTTCAACACCGCGATCCACTCGGTGCCACTACGGCTGATCAGTTCCTTGACCGCTTCAGGGCGTTCAAGGTGAAAAGGCTGCAGGCGTAACAGCCCGACATCGCATGTCCGATCAGCGGCATTTTCCAGGCTACAACTGTCGACATCCCACCCAACCGCGCGCAAACCAGGTAATAACCGGTGACAGTCGTCGCACGGGTCGACCACCAATAAACGTCGTAACGCAGGCGCTTCGATCATGACTGTTCCTTGGCGCCAAATTTAGGGAAATTATTGTAAAAACAGTCATTTGGCAGACCCGACTGTAACACTAGCAAGAAATTGACAGCTCCTTGTATCGATTGCTTATAGATGTACAAGCTAACGAGTTATAAGAAACGAGGTTATTAGTTAGCTATCGAGTTTGAATCTTTCGCCCAGCTTTCAAAAACTGGCGAAAAATCGAGCAGCGGCAATAAAGTTGAAATTTCTTTGTGTCGTGTGTGACCCGCGACGGGGTTGCGTGCATCAGTACAAGTAACCAGCCGAACGGTAAGCCCAACCGACGGCACATCATTTGATTGGGCACGACAGAGAGACGACCCCATGACCGCCCCGCTCCGTATCAACGAAGCTCTTCTGATTGCCAACCACGCATTCAAACCCTTCCAGTGCGTGGCCTGGGCCCCACAAGACGGCAACGGCGAACTGAACCTGACCGTCATCGACCGTACCAACTCGCACATTGGTCGCAAGCAGATTCCAAGCAGCGCCTATTCCGATCCGGCGCAACTGGAACTGCTGTTGCAACAGGCCCGTGCCGAATTGAGCAAAGAGGGGCATCAACTGCAATCGTGGTCGATGCCACATTGATCAGAGGCTGACGCGGATGACTTTAACGTCATCCGCCCTGTTCTTTGTTAGTTGTCCGCTGCTGTTTATCTTCAATACCTCTGTACAACTTTTTTCAACCTGTCAGGCGCCACTGCTTGGCAGGCTTTCATTTGGTTCAAAAAGACACTGTTATGGCACAGTGCGACCCTCCACCTGTTAGTTCTGTCAGTTGAACTTGCGTGTATTCAGGGATTGAATGTTCCGCTCATGCAGTTACCGCCCATTTGGGCCTGGTCAACTTGCAAGGAGAGGCATGCATGTCACCCGAGAACGCCTTCGCGCGCCCGGCACTACTCAACAGTTCCGGGCAACTCGACAAACAATTCGCCAGCACTGGCGTTGCCCAAGTGTATTTCGCCGGCAGTGTCTCCAGCATGACCCAGGGTATTGCGCTGGATCGACAGGGGCGCGTGCTGGTCGCCGCCAAAGTCGGCACTGCGCAAGGCAGTCGGTTTGGTCTGGCACGCCTCTTCGCAGACGGTTCGGCCGACCTCGCGTTCGGCCAGCAAGGCAGCGTGATTGGCGAGTTCGAATGCGGTTTTGAGGCCACCGGTGGCAAGGTTCAAGTGTTGCCCGACGGACGAATCCTGCTGGCCGGGCTGCATTATCAAAACACCCATCGCACCCTGCCTGCGCTGGCCCTGTTCAGCGCTGACGGAATCCCCGACCCGGACTTTGGTAAAAATGGCTGCAAAGTGGTACGCCTGCCCGGCGACCTGTCCATCGGCTCCCGCGATTGCTGGCTGCCACCCGGCGTACCGGGGGCTGAAGCCTGTGACATCGCCGTGCAGGATGACGGGCATATTCTGCTGATCGCCAATCACCACTTCGAACTCGCCGACCATGCCGGAATGCTGATCCGCCTGACACCAGACGGGACGCTCGATGAAAGCTTCAATGGGCGCGGTTTCGTGATGATTCGACATTTGCTGCTCAACACGTGGCTCAGCAGCCTCGTATTGCAAGAGGACGGGCGGATCCTCGTCGCCGGCTCGATTGATTTTCCCCAAGAGGGTCTGGTGGCGCGCTATCTGCCTGACGGGCGTCTTGATGAACGCTTCGCGGTGGATGGCTTCCTGGCTTTCAAAGCCAACGGCAAAAGCGCGATGGTCAGCCAGGTCATCGAGTCGAAGGAACATCTGCACTGCTTTGGCAGCAGTCGCGATCCGATCCGCTGCCTGGCGCTGAGCCTGCACCCTAACGGCCGCCCGGACTGGCGCAACGACACTGGCCACCCGCATCTGCTGGAAATCGGCCCCAGTGGTTGCCAGTGGAGCGCCGCGCAACGCATGGCGGATGGTCGGATCATGGCGGTGGGTGCGACGATCGGCGGCGTCGAGGCAGACTTCATCGTGGCACGCTACAAAGCTGACGGCCATCTCGATCGAAGCTTCGGCAACGGCCACGGCTGGTTACGCACGCGCCTGGGCCGCAGCCTGGACACCGCCAACTCTCTCGCGATCCAGGCAGACCGGAAAATTCTTGTCGGCGGCTACTCGCTCGACGGCAACTACCGCGCCATGGTCGCGCGTTATCTGAATCAATAACTTCCCGGACTTGAACTTGCCAGACACATGCGGCAACTTGCGCGCTTCTTAATACAAGGAGCAACCGATGTCCGGTTCACTGGTTCAGGCGTTCGCGCATAACTTCCTCGGGCATTCGCCTCGCTGGTACAAGGCGTGCATCGTCGGGTTCCTGATCCTCAACGCGGTGGTGCTGTTCACTGTCGGCCCGGTCGCCGCCGGCTGGCTGCTGGTGATCGAATTCATCTTCACCCTGGCCATGGCCCTCAAGTGCTATCCATTGATGCCCGGTGGCTTGTTGCTGATCGAGGCCCTGCTGCTGAAGATGACCACGCCGCAGGCGCTGTACGACGAATTGGTGCATAACTTCCCGGTGATCCTGCTGCTGATGTTCATGGTCGCCGGCATCTACTTCATGAAGGATCTGCTGCTGTTTCTGTTCTCACGGTTGCTGCTGGGCGTGCGCTCCAAGGCGTTGTTGGCGCTGATGTTCTGCTTTCTTTCGGCTTTTCTGTCGGCGTTTCTCGACGCCTTGACCGTCACTGCGGTGATCATCAGCGCGGCAGTCGGGTTCTATTCGGTCTACCACCGTGTGGCCTCGGGCAATGATCCGCGTCAGGACAGCGAATTCAGCGACGACCGTCATCTGCCAGCCTTGCACCATGAAGATCTGGAGCAATTCCGCGCGTTCCTGCGCAGCCTGCTGATGCACGGCGCGGTCGGCACCGCACTCGGCGGGGTCTGCACCCTGGTGGGCGAGCCGCAGAACCTGCTGATCGGTCATGAAATGGGTTGGCACTTCGCAGAGTTCTTCCAGAAAGTCGCGCCGGTTTCGCTGCCGGTACTGGCGGCGGGTCTGGTGACCTGCGTGCTACTGGAAAAACTGCGCTGGTTTGGCTACGGCACCCTGCTGCCGGACAACGTGCGTACCGTACTGGCCAATTATGCCGCCGAAGACAACGCCGAACGCACCCCGCGCCAGCGTGCTGCCCTGCTGGTGCAAGGTGCTGCTGCGTTGATTCTGATTGGCTGCCTGGCGTTTCACGTTGCAGAGGTCGGGCTGATCGGTTTGATGGTGATCGTGCTGATCACCGCGTTTACCGGCATCACCGACGAGCATCGTCTGGGCAGCGCGTTCAAGGACGCCATGCCGTTCACCGCATTGCTGGTGGTGTTCTTCGCCGTGGTCGCGGTGATTCACGATCAGCAACTGTTCGCCCCGCTGATCCAGTGGGTGCTGGCACTGCCAGCGGAGCAACAGCCGGGCATGCTGTTCATTGCCAACGGCCTGCTCTCGGCGATCAGCGATAACGTGTTCGTCGCCACGATCTACATCACCGAAGTGAAACAGGCCTTCCTGTCCGGGCACATGGGCCGCGAACACTTCGAGACTTTGGCGATTGCGATCAACACCGGCACCAACCTGCCGAGCGTGGCGACACCCAACGGTCAAGCGGCATTCCTGTTCCTGCTGACCTCGGCGATTGCGCCGCTGGTGCGCCTGTCGTACGGGCGGATGGTATGGATGGCGCTGCCGTACACCGGGGTGATGGGATTGCTGGGCTGGTACGCGGTGAGTTACTGGCTCTGACAACACGCGATTAAAACTGTGGGAACGGGCTTGCTCGCGAAGAGGCGTTTCAGGCACTTGATGTGTTGACTGACACTCCGCATTCGCGAGCAAGCCCGCGCCCACATTGCCAGGGCGGTGAGCCAATGACTCTGACAACACGCGATTAAAACTGTGGGAGCGGGCTTGCTCGCGAAGAGGCCGGGTCAGGCACTTGATGTGTTGACTGACACTCCGCATTCGCGAGCAAGCCCGCTCCCACATTGCCAGGGCGGTGAGCCAATGACTCTGACAACACGCGATTAAAACTGTGGGAGCGGGCTTGCTCCCGAAGAGGTCGTGTCAGGCACTTGAAGTGTTGGCTGACACTCCGCATTCGCGAGCAAGCCCGCTCCCACATTGCCAGGGCGGTGAGCCAATGACTCTGACAACACGCGATTAAAACTGTGGGAGCGGGCTTGCTCGCGAAGAGGCCGGGTCAGGCACTTGATGTGTTGACTGACACTCCGCATTCGCGAGCAAGCCCGCTCCCACATTGCCGGGGCGGTGAGCCAATGACTCTGACAACACGCGATTAAAACTGTGGGAGCGGGCTTGCTCGCGAAGAGGCCGTGTCAGGCACTGGATGTGTTGGCTGACACTCCGCATTCGCGAGCAAGCCCGCGCCCACATTGCCAGGGCGGTGAGCCAATGACTCTGACAACACGCGATTAAAACTATGGGAGCGGGCTTGCTCGCGAAGAGGCCGGGTCAGGCACTTGATGTGTTGACTGACACACCGCATTCGCGAGCAAGCCCGCTCTCACAGTTTGTTTCCGGGTGAATCAGCGACCGAGGATGTACTTCTCGATCGCCTGTGCCACACCGTCTTCAGTGTTCGGCGCGGTGACCACATCGGCTTGGCGCTTCACCGCTTCTTCCGCCTGCCCCATGGCAATCGACAGTCCCGCGCAATGGAACATCGCCGGGTCGTTGCCGCCATCGCCAATCGCCGCCGTGTGCTCCAGCGCGATGCCGAGATGCTCGGCAATCGTCGCCAGTGCGGTGCCCTTGTTGGCCTCCAGCGCTGTCACGTCCAGATACACCGGTTGCGAACGCGAAACCTGGGCCATGCCGCTGACCTTGGCTAACAGGCGCGCCTCAAGCTCGATCAGCAAATCGGTGTTGTTACTGGTGGCGACGATCTTGTCGATGCGCTCCAGGTACGGTTCGAAACTCTCGACCACCACCGGCGGATAACCGAGACCGTGCTGTTCGCGCGGCACCATCGGCCCGTGTGGGTCTTTGAGCAACCAGTCGCCACCACTGAACACCCAGATCTCCACATCCGGCTGGTCAGCGAACAACGCCAGGGCAATCAGCGCGGTCGGCACCGGCAGGTAATGCGCCACCAAGAGACTGCCATCCGGATTGACGATGGTGCCGCCATTGAAGGCGGCGGTCGGCAGATCGACACCCAAGGCTTCGATCTGCTGCAACATGGCTTTGGGTGGGCGTCCGGTCGCCAGACTGAACAACACGCCGGCCTCGCGCAGCGAACGAACGGCGTCGATGGTGCGTTGGCTCAGGCTGTGATCGGGCAGCAACAGCGTGCCGTCCATGTCACTCAGTAAAAAGCGGATCGATTCACTCATCCCAGACCATGCCAGACGCGACCATCGCGAGTCAGCAGATCATTAGCGGCTTGCGGGCCATCTTCCCCGGCGGCGTAGGTCTGCACGCTCGCATCCTGTTGCCAGGCATCGAGGAACGGCTGCACCGCGCGCCAGCCGTTCTCGATGTTGTCGGCGCGCTGGAACAGCGTCTGGTCGCCGGTCAGGCAGTCATAGATCAGCGTTTCATAGCCGGTCGACGGCTGCATCTCGAAGAAGTCCTTGTAGGCAAACCCCAACTCGATGTTGGCCATGTTCAGCGCCGGCCCCGGCCGCTTGGCCAGCAGGTCGAACCACATGCCTTCGTTGGGCTGGATCTGAATACGCAAATAGGTCGGCTGCAACTCATCGACCTCGGTATCCCGGAACTGCGCGTACGGCGCCGGTTTGAAGCAGATGACGATCTCGGTGTCGCGCACGCTCATGCGCTTGCCGGTGCGCAGGTAGAACGGCACGCCGACCCAGCGCCAGTTGTCGATCATCACCTTCAGCGCGACGTAGGTTTCGGTGTTGCTGTCAGGCGCCACGTTGGCCTCCTGGCGATAGCCATTCAACGCTTTGCCATCGACCTCGCCGGCGCTGTACTGGCCGCGTACCGAATTGGCTCGCGCCTCTTCAACGCTCCATGGGCGGATCGCGCCAACCACTTTGGCCTTCTCGCCGCGCACGGCGTCAGCACCAAACGCGGCCGGCGGTTCCATGGCGACCATTGCCAGCAGCTGGAACAGGTGATTGGGCACCATGTCACGCAGCGCACCGGTGTGCTCGTAAAAACTGCCACGGGTTTCGACGCCGACGGTTTCGGCGGCGGTGATTTGCACGTGGTCGATGTAATGGTTGTTCCAGAACGCTTCGAACAGGCTGTTGGAGAACCGGCTGACCAGAATGTTCTGCACGGTTTCCTTGCCCAGGTAATGGTCGATCCGATAGATCTGTTTCTCGGACATGACCTTGAGCAGGCAGGCGTTCAATGCTTCGGCGGTTTGCAGGTCAGAGCCGAACGGCTTCTCGATCACCACCCTTCTGAACGCTTCCGGGGTTTCCTCCAGCAGTTTGGCCGAGCCGAGTCGGCGCACCACTTCACTGAAGAAACGCGGCGCGGTGGCCAGGTAGAACACCGCATTGCCGGTGCCGCTGTCGGCGATTTTCGCCGCCAGCGCGGAATAAGTGCTGTCGTCCAGGAAGTCGCCCTGGACGTAGCTGATACCTTTGGCGAGCTTGGCCCACAAGGCCGGATCAAGCATCTGATCGCCCTTGCCGACCTTCGCCGCCACTTCGGTACGGATGAAGTCTTCGAGTTTTTGCGCGAAGGCTTCATCGGTAATGGCGTTGTGATCAACGCCGACGATCCGCAGATTTTCGTCCAGCAAGCCGTCGCGACTGAGGTTGTACAGCGCCGGCATCAGCAAGCGCTTGACCAGGTCGCCGTGGGCACCGAACAGAAACAGCGTGGTCGGTGGTGCGGGTTCTGCCTTGGATTTTCTGCGGATCGTATGGGTCATTTCTTCGGTGTCTCCACGTGGCCGCCGAAGCCGAAGCGCTGGGCCGAAAGAATCTTGTCGCCAAAAGTGCCCTGACCGCGCGAGCGGTAGCGCGAGAACAGCGAGTTCGACAGCACCGGAACCGGCACCGCCTGCTCCATGGCCGCTTCGATGGTCCATTGACCTTCGCCGCTGTCGGCAACAGAGCCGGAGAAGCCGTCGAGTTTCGGATCGCTGGCCAGCGCGTCGGCGGTCAGGTCGAGCAGCCAGGAGGACACCACGCTGCCACGCCGCCACACTTCAGCGATGTCAGCTACGTTGAGGTCGAAACGCTGATCTTCCGGCAGGCGCTCGCTGGACTTGGTCTTGAGAATGTCGAAGCCTTCGGCGAACGCGGCCATCATGCCGTACTCGATGCCGTTGTGAATCATCTTCACGAAGTGCCCGGCACCGGCAGGACCGGCATGAATGTAGCCGTGCTCGGCGCGGTGATCCTCGGACTTGCGATCCTTGGTGCGCGGAATGTCACCCATGCCCGGCGCCAGAGCGGCGAACAGCGGGTCCAGACGGTTCACCGTCTCGGCGTCGCCGCCGATCATCATGCAGTAGCCGCGTTCCAGGCCCCAGACGCCGCCGGAGGTACCGACGTCGATGTAGTGCAGGCCCTTCTCGGCCAGGGTTTTCGCCCGGCGAATGTCATCCTTATAGTTGGTGTTGCCGCCGTCGATGATGGTGTCACCGGCTTCCAGCAAGTCGCTCAGAGTGTTGATGGTGTCTTCGGTCGGCGCGCCGGCCGGCAACATGACCCATACGGCACGTGGCTTGGCCAGGCCTGCCACCAGAGCGGGCAGGTCGGCAACGCCGGTGGAGCCCTCGGCGACCAGGTTATCGATGAAAGCGGTATTGCGGTCGTAAACAACGGTGGTGTGACCGTTGAGCATCAGACGTCGCGCAATATTGCCGCCCATGCGGCCCAGTCCAATAATCCCGAGTTGCATGTGCTGATGCTCCTTACTACAAATAAATGTGTGTCATTGGTTATAGCCCAACGCGACTGATGGAGGTTAGTCCAGAGCGTTGCGATGAAGTTTCCGGGCATTGTGCCCGATCCAGACTGATAACGCCCCGAATCCTGCCGAAGACACACCGACCATGAAAAATAAAAAAGTTCCATTCACGGGCAAAAGAAATCAAAATTGGCGCCGATAGCAAGTCAGTAGCCCCGACGCGGGGACGATTTGCAGTTGAGACACGCCATTTGCGAGGTGAGCAATGGGCACAGTACACACAGCAATGCCGCCACAAACCCTGTACGTCACGATCCGTCGCGATGAATTGCGTCAGTTGAAAGACGAGCGCGACCAGTTGAAGCAGGAGCTGGCGCAGCTGCGCTCGCTGACCCAGGGCGCTCAGCCCAAACCTCTGCCGGTGGTCCAGCGCCATCCGCACGCCTGACCTGCCCCGCCTGCTTCGGGAACGGCGCCTGTCGTTCCCGACATGATGCTCCCCTGCCCCTGATCGGCAACTAACGAAGTTTTCACACTGCCTTGGTGATACTCCGGCGCATTCTGGCCGTGCGTTTGCGCGCGGCTTCCGTTCGTCGGTTTGATGTAGCACTCCGACGGTGGTTAGTGACGATGAGCTGGAGTGCTGAATGGCATTGTTCAAACGCAGCAAAACGACTGCGACAGGTTTCGACTGGGCCGGTGTTCTCTGGCTATTCGCTTTCTTCTGGTATTTCTCGGGTATCACCCAACTGCTGATCCAGCTGACCGGCACCTCCGGTTTCAGCGGGTTCCGTCAGGCCTTCGTGATGAGTGCGCTGTGGCTCGCCCCGATGCTGGCGTTTCCCAAACGCACCAAACTGCTGGCCGCGCTGATCGGTGTCGTACTCTGGGCCTGCTCGATGGCCAGCCTGGGTTATTTCTTCATCTATCAGCAGGAATTCTCGCAAAGCGTCATCTTCATCATGTTCGAGTCGAACATCTCTGAAGCCGGCGAGTATATGACCCAGTACTTTGCCTGGTGGATGGTCCCGGCGTTTCTCGCGCACACTGCGTTCGCCTACTTCCTGTGGACGCGCCTGCGCCCGGTGTACATGCCCCGTGGCCGCGCTTTCGCCGCAGCGATCGCGATCCTGATCGCCGTGGTCGGCTACCCGCTGATCAAGCAGACCCAGCGTACCGGCAGTTTCGCCGGCGGTTTCGAGAAGTTCGAAGACCGCATCGAGCCCGCCGTGCCTTGGCAGATGGCCGTGGCCTACCACCGTTACCTCGACACCCTGGCCGGCATGCAGGACATGCTGCACAGCGCGAGCAAGGTGCCGCCGCTGCATAACCTCAAGGCGGCCGACGCCGATAAACCTTCGACTCTGGTGCTGGTGATCGGCGAGTCGACCAACCGTCAGCGCATGAGCCTGTACGGCTATGGACGCAAGACCACGCCGGAACTGGACAAGCTCAAGGATCAGCTCGCGGTGTTCGACAACGTCATCACCCCGCGCCCGTACACCATTGAAGCGCTGCAGCAGGTGCT
Organism: Pseudomonas sp. JQ36; assembly: GCF_053851495.1. Lineage (NCBI taxonomy): Bacteria > Pseudomonadati > Pseudomonadota > Gammaproteobacteria > Pseudomonadales > Pseudomonadaceae > Pseudomonas > Pseudomonas sp. JQ36. The sequence goes on from NZ_CM132642.1 coordinate 1,967,987, forward strand.
GACCTTCGCCGACGAAGAAAATCCGGACCTGTACCTGTCCACGCCGTCGTTGGTCAGCATGATGAAACAGGCTGGTTACAAGACGTTCTGGATCACCAACCAGCAGACCATGACCAAGCGCAACACCATGCTCACGACCTTCTCCGAACAGGCCGACGAGCAGGTGTACCTGAACAACAACCGCAACCAGAACGCCGCGCAGTACGACGGTGATGTGATCGAGCCGTTCAACAAGGCGCTGACCGACCCGGCGCAGCGCAAGCTGATCGTCGTGCACCTGCTCGGTACTCACATGAGCTACCAGTACCGCTATCCGCCGACCTTCGACAAGTTTCAGGACCGTAACGGCGTGCCGGCCGGTGTGCGCGACGATCAGGTGCCGACCTACAACAGCTACGACAACGCAGTGCTGTACAACGATTTCGTGGTGTCGAGCCTGATCAAGGACTACGCCAAGTCCGATCCGAACGGTTTCCTGCTGTACCTCTCCGACCACGGTGAAGACGTGTTCGACTCCGCCGGCCACAACACCCTGGGACGTAACGAGAACAAACCGACCGCGCCGATGTACACCATTCCATTCATGGCCTGGGCTTCGCCGAAATGGCGCGAGAACCACGACTGGGACTTCGCCGCTGATCTGGGCCGGCCGTACAGCAGCTCGCACCTGATCCACACCTGGGCGGACATGGCGGGTTTGAGCTTCGACGAACTGGACCGCAGCAAGAGTCTGGTCAGTGACAGCTTCAAACCGCGTCCGTTGATGATCGGTAATCCGTACGAACGCGAGCAGCGGGCCTTGATCGACTTCAGCCTGATGAAGCCGAAAAAAGTCGACTCTGCCGCAACGAATGTCGTGCTGCAGTAACCGCATGGAAGGCGCCGGTTGCGACAGATCGCCATCGGCGTAACGCACAAATAAAAAGCTCCGTATCGCAAGATACGGAGCTTTTTTTGTTGCGGGCGGACAGGTTGCCCGCTTGTGCGAGGCTCTGCTGTGCCGGCTGAAGAGAATCGGGGCAGCCAGTATGCTCGAACGCACCCTCGCCCTTGAAAAAGCAGCCAGCGCGCTCAGAGCCCGTCAGTGAATCGCGGCGCTCGACTCAAGTTTTTTTCCAGCACAAAAACAAACGCCCCGAACAGGTCGGGGCGTTTGTGGGTGCGTTCGCGCGGGTGCTTTCACACCCTTCGCGAGGCAGATCCGGCGCTATCAGTAAGCCTTGCCGGTCTTGTAGAAGTTCTCGAAGCAGAAGTTGGTGGCTTCGATGTAGCCTTCAGCGCCACCGCAGTCAAAACGCTTGCCTTTGAACTTATAGGCCATGACGCAGCCGTTCTGGGCCTGCTTCATCAGGGCGTCGGTGATCTGGATTTCACCGCCCTTGCCTGGCTCGGTCTGCTCGATCAGGTCGAAGATGTCCGGGGTCAGGATGTAACGACCGATGATCGCCAGGTTCGACGGCGCGTCTTCCGGCTTTGGCTTCTCGACCATGCTGTGTACGCGGTAAATGTCGTCGCGGATCATCTCGCCGGCGATCACGCCGTACTTGCTGGTTTCCTGTGGGTCGACTTCCTGAATCGCGATGATCGAGCAGCGGAACTGCTTGTACAGCTTGACCATCTGGGTCAGTACGCCATCGCCTTCGAGGTTGACGCACAGGTCGTCCGCCAGTACCACGGCGAACGGTTCGTCACCGATCAGCGGGCGACCGGTGAGGATCGCGTGGCCCAGACCTTTCATTTCGGTCTGACGGGTGTAGGAGAACGAGCACTCGTCCAGCAGCTTGCGGATGCCGACCAGGTATTTTTCCTTGTCGGTGCCCTTGATCTGGTTTTCCAGCTCATAGCTGATGTCGAAGTGGTCTTCCAGCGCGCGCTTGCCACGACCGGTCACGATCGAGATTTCAGTCAAGCCAGCGTCCAGAGCTTCTTCAACGCCGTACTGGATCAGTGGCTTGTTTACCACCGGCAGCATTTCTTTGGGCATGGCTTTAGTCGCTGGCAGGAAGCGAGTACCGTAACCGGCTGCTGGGAACAAGCATTTCTTGATCATATAAGTCCTTGAAAGGGCTGTGTGTACGAGTTTCGGCGCAGTCTAATCAGGCGGCGTGCACCTTACAATGCCCCGCACTGGCTAACCGATGTCAACATAGAGAAATATTCTCGCCGATAGTTCCGTTGGCGACTTCGACCCGCAAAACAGAGTAGTTCAAACACGCAAATGCGTTGCTTCACCATACGCTGATCGCCCCACAATGTGAGGATTTGTCGGTATCATGGCGCCTTTGAACCAGCGAACGAGACTGATAGATGGCCGCGGTAAAAATCATCAACGGGTATGTGATCGACAAGAAAGACGGCAAGTGGAACCTGACCACGACCAATGGCGAACACATCGCCGGTCCGTTCGACAGCGAGCAACTGGCGACGGACGTAGCGTCGGTGTTCACCGACACTCCAGCGTCGTCCAAGCGCCGTGGCAAGGATCAGGACTGATCCACTGCGACACACACCGAGCCCTGCCCTTGCGCAGGGTTTTTTATGGCCGGGCGAAAGATCCGTGCAAACAAGTGGCCAATCGCTATAACCTTTTCACTCGGGCGCTGTCAGAGCGCTTAGCCCCTCCCTCGCTGAAGACGACACATCTATGAATATGAACAGAATGCTGCCGCTGATTGCGGTACTGGCCCTGGGTGGCTGTGCTACCTCGCAAACCACCTACCTGAACAACGGCGAACAGGGCTTGAGCATCGATTGCTCCGGCGAAGCCAACTCCTGGGCGACCTGCTACGAAAAGGCTGACGCCTCCTGCGCCGGCACCGGTTATCGCATCGTCGGTACCGACGGCACACCAGCGCCCAAGGAAAGCGACAAAACCCTGGGGGTCGATGTCGGCAACTACAAGAACCGCAGCGTGGTGGTGGTCTGCAAATAGACCCTACATGTGGATCTCGGCGAACTTGATCCCGAGCCCGCGCACGATCTCGATCAGGTCGTCGAGACGGGCGAAGGATTCGACTTCGTCGTTATCGTCCACCAGAAAATAGCTGCGACCGGCGCTCTTCTTGAAAAACACGATCCATTCGCCCGAATTCGCCGGATTCTGAATCACATGCGTGGCAGAGATAAGGCCCTCTGCATGCCGTTCCCGTACTTGCTCTCGCTTCATGCGCGACTCCAGAAATGAAAATGCCGTCACAGCATGGCTGCGACGGCATCGGTGCTGATGAGCGCTATTCTATCAGCCGGAAATACAGGCATTGGCGGCGTTTCGCACGTCATGCGGACGAACCGGCACATTGGACATGCGCTCATGCAGCTTGATGCTGCTACCGCCGGAACGGTCTTCGATATCAAACACCGCAGCCGCGCCGGTGGCAAATTTCCCGGGAACAATCACTCGCACGCCATCCTTGTGCGGTTGCATCTGCAACGCGCCACGACTGCTGGCAAGCTTGTCTGCCAGGCACTGAGCATACTCATGGGGTTTTTTGCCGGAAATCACGCTCATGGTCGGCAGGGTTTCATTGATTTCGGAAACACTCGCGCAACCACCCAAAGCCAATATCAACGGCAGACACACCACACCCCACTTCATACAAACACCTCCCATAAAGACCGTCGGACAGCAGTAATGCCATTTTTCTCCGAGGCTCACTCCATTAAACCCGCATCGAATCGCGAATAACTGTTTTTAATTGTCAAAGCAGCGCTCGACGGCAGGATAATAACCCGTTCTGGCTGATAAACTGCGCCAATCGCACATGCTATCGTTTTGATTTAGTAGAAAAAGCCCTTCTGGAGGCGCCCATGAAATTCATTCACCAGCGCGAGCACCTCAACGAAGACGACATCGTCGTCATCCAGTGCTCGCAAACCTGCAACATCCGCTTGATGAACGACGCCAACTTCCGCGCCTTCAAGAACGGCGGACGCCACACCTACCACGGCGGCGCTTTCGACACGTTTCCTGCGCGCATCACCGCACCGAGTACCGGTTTCTGGAACATCACCATCGACACCGTCAGCCGTCGCGCCATCAGCGTCACGCGCAAGCCGACCCTGACCCACTCGATCAAGATCATCCGCCGCTCCAGCTCCAAACTCAGCTGAGTCGCCCCCAACGCAAAGGTAAGCACGACCGTGGCCCAAACGACCAAATACGTCATCAAATACAAGCTCAACGGCGAACGCCGCTTCGAGTTCGCGCAACTGGAAAACGGCACCGTGGAAGAAGCCAAGGCTGCGCTGGACGCCATCCACGGCCAGACTGACGACGAGATCAGCGATATCGCCGTCAGCAAAGCGCTCTAAGTGCCGACCAGGGAGAAGTGGCATACCCTTGGCACTGTCTGTCACGAGGTTCAATGACCGCCATGCACCCGACCACCCTCGATCTGTTTGCCGACGACGCTCTCGAACAACAGCCCCGCGATGAACAGATCGGCGAGCAATCGTGGGTGTTGCGCGGCTTCGCCCTGCCGGTGATCGATGAACTGCTGCCGGCGCTGGATGCCATTCTCGCCGCAGCGCCGTTACGCCACATGATGACCCCGGGCGGCTTCAGCATGTCGGTGGGCACCAGCAGTTGCGGCGCGTTGGGCTGGATCACTGACCGCAGCGGTTATCGCTATAGCGCTGTGGATCCGCTGAGCGGCAAGCCCTGGCCAGACATGCCTGAGGTGCTGTCCGAACTGGCGCAGACAGCGGCGCAACGCGCAGGGTTTGCCGACTTCCACGCTGACTCCTGCCTGATCAACCAATATGTCCCCGGCGCGAAGATGTCTTTGCATCAGGACAAAGACGAAAATGCCTACGCGGCGCCGATTGTCTCACTGTCCCTGGGATTGCCGGCGATGTTCCTGTTCGGTGGTTTTTTACGCAGCGACAAGAGCCAGCGCATTCCTCTGCTGCATGGGGACATGGTGGTCTGGGGCGGAGTCGATCGCTTGCGTTTTCACGGAGTGCTGCCGATCAAGCCAGGCCAACATCCGCGTCTGGGCGAACGTCGGATCAATCTGACCTTGCGTGTCGCCGGGTGATCTGAAAAGTTTGACCGCAAGGCCCGGAGTGTTACCAACATCGCTGCCGGTTAACCTGAATCAAACAGGTCAACGGACTACTCGCCATGAAAAAGCTTTCGCCCATCATCAACGTTGAAGCCGATCCGCGCTGGGCTGCCGTGGTTGCGCGGGATCCACGGGCCGACGGGCAGTTTGTCTACGCGGTGAAAACCACTGGTATCTATTGCCGCCCGAGCAGCCTTTCGCGATTGCCCAAACCGCAGAACGTCGAGTTCTTCGAAAGTGCTCAAGCTGCCGAAGCGGCGGGCTATCGCCCAAGCAAACGCACGAGCAAGGATCAGACTGAAGTCGCCAGCCAGCACGCCGCGACCGTGGCGATGGCCTGTCGACAGATCGAGTCGAGTGAAACAGTGCCCGTGCTCAATGAACTCGCCGAGGTCGCCGGACTCAGCCCGTTCCATTTTCATCGCGTGTTCAAGGCTGCTACCGGCCTGACGCCCAAAGGCTACGCAGCGGCGCATCGTTCGCGCCGGGTGCGTGAACGGCTCGCAGACGGCGGCTCGGTGACTGATGCGTTGTACGACGCGGGTTTCAATTCCAACAGCCGCTTTTATGAGTCAGCCGACAAGGTACTGGGCATGAAGCCCGGCGACTACCGCGCTGCGGGACGCAACAATGACATTCATTTTGCCGTTGGCCAATGTTCACTCGGGGCGATTCTGGTGGCGCAAAGCGAACGCGGGGTGTGCGCGATTCTGTTGGGTGACGATCCGCACCAACTGGTCTGCGATCTGCAGGATCAGTTCCGTCAAGCCAACCTGATTGGCGCCGATGCCGGCTTCGAGCAGTTGATTGCCAAGGTGGTAGGTTTCATCGAGGCGCCAGCGCTGGGCCTCGATTTGCCACTGGACGTGCGCGGCACCGCGTTTCAGGAACGGGTGTGGCAGGCGTTGCGGGAGATTCCAGTGGGCCGTACCGCCAGTTACGCCGAAATCGCTCAACGCATTGGCGCGCCGACCTCCATGCGCGCCGTGGCGCAAGCCTGCGGCGCCAACCGTCTGGCCGTAGCAATCCCCTGCCATCGCGTGGTACGCAGCGATGGCAATCTGTCGGGGTATCGTTGGGGCGTTGAGCGTAAACGCCAATTGCTGGAGCGGGAAACCCAGTCTTAGCAAATCTTGCCGGGAATGCGCTCGGCTTGTTCTTTGATGAAAAAGCGGCTCCACACCGAGCCGCAATGACGCCTACTCTGTCAGCGATTGACGTCGACCACAACCCTGCCACGCAGCTGTCCGGCCAGCAGTTTCGGCGCCGCGTCGATGGCTTCGCTCAGGGCGATTTCATGGCTGATCAAGGGCAACAGGGCGAAATCCAGATCCTTGGCCAGACGCTCCCAGGCCTCGATCCGCCGAGCCTTGGGCTGGGTCACGCTGTTGATTCCGGCCAGGGTCACTCCGCGCAGAATGAACGGTGCCACCGATGCCGGAAAATCCATGCCCTGAGCCAGGCCGCAGGCCGCCACTGTGCCTTCCGCGCGGGTGCTGGCACAGGCGTTGGCCAAAGTGTGACTGCCGACCGAATCGATCACCCCGCCCCAGCGCTCCTTGGCCAGCGGCTTGCCCGGCTCCGACAAGGTTGCGCGATCAATGATTTCGCTGGCGCCCAGTTGCTTCAGGTATTCATGCTCGGACACCCGGCCGGTGGACGCCACCACGCGATAACCCAGCTTGCTGAGCAGCGCGATGGCGAAACTGCCGACGCCGCCATTGGCACCCGTCACCAGCACCTCACCCTGATCGGGAGTGACGCCGTTACGCTCCAGCGCCAGAATGCACAGCATTGCCGTGTAGCCGGCGGTACCGATGGCCATCGCTTGCGCGGGAGTAAAAGCCTTGGGCAGCGGAATCAGCCAGTCGCCATTGAGTCGCGCCTTCTGCGCCAGACCGCCCCAATGACTCTCGCCCACACCCCAACCATTGAGCAGTACCTGATCACCGACTTTATAGGCAGGATGCGAGCTGACCTCGACCGTGCCCGCCAGGTCGATCCCCGGCACCATCGGAAACTTGCGCACCACCGGACTGCTGCCGGTGATCGCCAGACCGTCCTTGAAGTTCAGCGTGCTGTACGCGACCTGCACCGTCACGTCGCCTTCGGGCAACTGCGCTTCGCTGATCTGTTGCAGGCTGGCGTGATAACCGCTGTCATCTTTGTCGATCAAAATGCCGTTGAACATGGCTGCCTCTCAATCAATGGGTTCAAATCCTCGTGCCCTGAAATAACACAAAGCAACACATTGCCCCACCCGACTTTGCGCCAATTCATAAATCCGCCCGGTAATTCCAGAGCGGACGACTATGCTTTTTCGACGGTCGTGCTTTCGCTGCCCTCCTGCTGAAAGCGGCCCTGTCGATGGAGCTGACAATGTCTTACCCGCGCCCGTTGCTTGCGATGCTGATGCTATGTCTGCTGGCCGTTGGCAATGCCTGGGCAGCTCCTGCCCCGGCCACCAAAACTTCTGCGGCCGACACCGCCCCGAGCGCCCCGACGTGGCCGCAAGTGATCACCAGCGGCAAGGCCAAGCTGACCGTGTATCAGCCGCAACTCGACAGCTGGGATGGCTACACCCTCAATGCCCGGGCCGCCGTCGAAGCCACCGGCGCCGACGGCAAACCCACTTACGGCATTGTCCAGTTCAGCGCGCACACGCTGGTCGACAAGGCCACACGCTGGGTCGCGCTGGATCAATACAAAATCATCAAGGCCGATTTCCCTGCCGATGCCAACCAGGCCGATGTCTGGCTCGCGGCGTTGCAAAAAGATGCCGAAAGCCGCAAGAAAACCATTTCCCTTGATCAACTCGAGGCCGCCGTCGGCGTACTGTCGGCGGAGCAGAAGGCCGACAGCGCCCCACTGGAGAACACCCCGCCGGCGATCATCAGTTCCGACGTCCCTGCCCTGCTTGTCTACATTGATGGCGATCCGGTCTACAGATCAGTGGACGCTACCGCGCTGCAACGGGTGATCAACACTCGCCCACTGCTACTTGAGGACGCCGCAGGCAAGCACTACCTGCACGTGTTCGATGGCTGGATGGTTGCCGACAGCCTCAGCGGCGAATACACCCGCCTGACCACGCCCCTGGCCGATCTGGAGAAAGCCAGACAGGCGGCGATTCAGAGTCGTCAGGTCGATCTGCTGACCGGCCAGAGTGACCCGAAAGACAAGATCCCCAGCCTGGCCAAACCGCCGCAACCGAAAGTCTTCATCGCCACTACCCCCACCGAACTGATCGTTACCGACGGCGCAGCGCAGTGGCTACCGATTCAGGGCACCAGCCTGCTCTACGTGAGCAACACCACCGGGCACATCTTCAAGGAAATCGGCGACCAGAACAGTTACGTGCTGATCTCAGGACGCTGGTTCCGGGCGGCCGACATGCGCGGCCCATGGACGTTTACCCCGGCGGACAAACTGCCGGCAGATTTCGCCAACATCCCCGACGACAGTCCGAAAGAGAACGTCAAGGCCTCGGTCGCAGGTACGCCACAGGCCAGGGAAGCCGCGATCGCCGCGACCATTCCGCAAACCTCGGCGATCAAGAAAAGTGCAGTGAAAATGACCGCACCGCAATTCGATGGCGAGCCGCAACTCAAGGCAATTAACAGTACATCGCTGCAGTACGTGGTCAACAGCGCCACGCCAATCATCCGGGTCGCCAACGACAGTTGGTATGCGGTGGAAAACGGCATCTGGTTCAGCGCCACCTCGGTGAGCGGGCCATGGGCCGTCGCCAGTTCAGTACCGGCGGTGATCTATTCGATCCCGCCGAGTTCGCCGATGCATTACCTCACCTACGTCAAAGTCTATGAATCCAGCGGCGACACCGTGGTGGTCGGTTACACCCCGGGTTATCAGGGGTCGACGCTGGACCCGGCCACCGGTGTGGTGGTCTACGGCACCGGTTATCCGTATACGCCGTGGGTCGGCAGCGTCTGGTACGGGCCACCGGTGACCTACGGTTTCGGCGTCGCGATGCGCTACACACCGTGGACCGGCTGGACCTTCGGTTTCGGCTTCGGCTGGAGCTGGGGCGGCAACACCGTGGCGATGGGTTGGGGCTGGGGCGCTTATCCGTGGTGGGGCAATTACGGCTGGGGTTACGCCTGGGGCCCGCGCCTGTACCCCGCGCCGCTGGCCTGGGGCGGCGCCGCTTATGGATATCGCGGCGGTGCTGTGGCCTGGGGGCCCGGTGGCTGGGCTGGCACCACCGGCAACATTTATCGTCAGTGGGGCGACCGCGCGATCGTCAGCCGCTATGGCGCCGGCTACAACGCCTGGACCGGCAATCGCTGGGCCGGCCAGGTAGGCTCGTCCTATAACTCACGCACCGGCATTGCGGCGGCAGGCCAACGCGGCGCGGTGCACAATGCCTACAACGGCAATTACGCGGCTGGACGCAGCGGTGAAGTGGTCGGGCCGAACGGTGGCGCCATTGCCGGTGGCCGGGTCACCGCAGGTAATGCTCGCACCGGCACCCAGGTCAGCGCCAATCGTGGCGCGGTGTACAACCCCAACACCGACAAGACCACGCAATACGCCGGCGTGAAAGGCCGCAACGGCGGCGCCGCCCGGGTCGGCGACAACGTCTATGCCGGGCGCGACGGCAATGTCTACAAGAAAACCGACAACGGCTGGCAATCGATGGTCAAGGGCAGCCCGGCCCGCACGGCGCCGGTCAACAACAATGCGCAGTTGCAGAACCTCAATCGCGAGTCTGCCGCGCGCAACTTCGGCAACCAGCGCACCAACAACTTCCACAACTCTTCGCAATTCATGAACCGCTCATTTGGGGGGGGCGGGGGCGGCGGTTTTCATCGACGCTGATCGCTGCATTGAAAATTCAGGCTGGCCCTGAGTCCGGGTTTGCTGTTAAAAAACCGCCTCTGCCGTCCTTGCCCCGTTTCATCGTTCGGAGTACCGCTTCAATGAGCCAATGGCCTGACACCCGCATCCTTGACCTGCTCGGCATCGAGCTGCCGATCATCCAGGCCCCGATGGCCGGCGCAACGACGTCAGCGATGGTGATCGCCGTGTGTAATGCCGGAGGCTTGGGTTCGATGCCGGCGGCGATGCTGAGTACCGAGCAACTGCGCGAAGAGCTGAAGACTATTCGTGAGCACACGGACAAACCGTTCAACGTCAATTTCTTCTGCCACCAGCCACCGGCCGCCGATGAACAGCGCGCGCAAGACTGGAAGCATCTGCTGGAGCCGTACTACCGCGAACTGGGCGTCGACTTCGATGCGCCGACACCGGTTTCCAACCGCGCGCCATTCGATGCGGCAGCGTGCGCGGTGCTTGAAGAATTTCGCCCGCCAGTGGTGAGTTTTCACTTCGGCCTGCCCGAGAAATCCCTGCTGGAACGGGTCAAGGCCACAGGTGCGAAAGTCCTCTCCTCTGCCACCACCGTCGACGAAGCGGTTTGGCTTGAGCAAAACGGCTGCGATGCAATCATTGCGATGGGGTACGAGGCGGGTGGTCATCGCGGGATGTTTCTAAGTGAAGACTTGAGCAGTCAGGTCGGTACCTTTGCGCTGGTTCCGCAGATCGTCGATGCGGTCAAGGTGCCGGTGATTGCTGCCGGGGCGATTGCCGATGCCCGCGGTGTGGCCGCAGCACTGGTACTCGGTGCGTCAGCGGTGCAAGTCGGTACCGCGTATCTGTTCACCCCGGAAGCGAAAGTCAGCGCCTCCCATCACCAGGCGCTGCGCAGCGCCAAGGAGAGTGAAACCGCGGTGACCAATCTGTTCACCGGGCGCCCGGCGCGGGGGATTCTCAACCGGGTGATGCGCGAAATCGGCCCGATGTCGGCCAAAGCCCCGGCCTTCCCGCTGGCCGGTGGAGCCTTGATGCCGTTGCGCGCCAAAAACGAAGCGCAGTTCAGCAACCTCTGGGCCGGTCAGGCGTTCCCATTGGGACAAGATTTGAACAGCGCTGATCTGACCCGGCAACTGGCGCAAGGCGCCCTGGCAAAACTGGCTCGCCATTGATCCAGCGAACAGGGTGAGACATGGCACCACCTCACCCGGTGTTCACCAGCACTTCCTGTTTAGCGGCCTTTCGCTATATATTTCGCTATATAGCGTTTCACCTTTCGCATCGGTGCAGTTCACCTCCAACAATCACTGCTCTCTGCACCCGCCCTAACGGAGCCGTTACATGACCATTCGTGCCTCACGTTTTGCCCCGACTTGCCTGGCCACCTTGCTTGCGGTATTCGCCTTCGGTACCGTTCAGGCTGATGAAGTGCAAGTGGCGGTTGCCGCCAACTTCACCGCGCCGATTCAGGCGATTGCTGCCGACTTCGAAAAAGACACCGGGCACAAACTGGTCGCCGCCTACGGTGCCACCGGCCAGTTCTACACCCAGATCAAGAACGGCGCGCCATTCGAAGTGTTCCTCTCGGCGGATGACACCACTCCGGAAAAACTGGAAAAAGAAGGCGACACCGTCAAGGGCTCGCGCTTCACCTACGCCATCGGCACCCTGGCCCTGTGGTCGGCGAAGGAAGGTTATGTCGACGCCAAAGGTGAAGTCCTGAAGAAGAACGAATACCAGCACCTGTCCATCGCCAATCCGAAAGCAGCGCCATACGGCCTGGCCGCCACTCAGGTGCTGGAAAAGCTCAAGCTGACTGAAGCGACCAAAGCCAAGATCGTCGAAGGCCAGAACATCACTCAGGCCTACCAGTTCGTGTCCACCGGCAACGCCGAACTGGGCTTCGTCGCGCTGTCGCAGATCTTCAAGGACGGCAAGGTCAGCAGCGGTTCGGCGTGGATCGTTCCCGCCAGCATGCACGACCCGATCAAGCAGGACGCGGTGATTCTCAACAAAGGCAAGGACAGCGCCGCTGCCAAAGCGCTGGTTGAATACCTCAAAGGCCCGAAAGCCGCTGCGGTGATCCAGTCCTACGGTTACCAGCTCTAAATGTCGCTGACGAGTGCCGACTTCGCGGCGATCTGGCTGACCCTGAAACTGGCGTCCCTGACCACCGCTATCCTGCTGGTCGTCGGCACGCCGATTGCCCTGTGGTTGGCGCGCAGCCGTTCCTGGCTGCGCGGCCCCATCGGCGCAATCGTCGCCCTGCCCTTGGTGCTGCCACCGACGGTGATCGGCTTTTATCTGTTGCTGGCGATGGGACCTAACGGCTTTCTCGGCCACTTCACGCAATGGCTGGGCCTGGGCACTCTGACCTTCAGCTTTACCGGGCTGGTAATCGGTTCGGTGATCTATTCCATGCCGTTTGTGGTGCAACCGTTGCAGAACGCGTTCTCGGCCATCGGCACCCGCCCACTGGAAGTGGCCGCAACCTTGCGCGCCAATCCGTGGGACACTTTTTTCAGCGTGATCCTGCCCTTGGCGCGCCCCGGTTTCGTGACGGCGGCGATCCTAGGTTTCGCGCATACCGTTGGTGAATTCGGCGTGGTGCTGATGATCGGCGGCAACATTCCCGACAAGACCCGCGTGGTCTCGGTGCAGATCTACGACCATGTCGAGGCGATGGAATATGCCCAGGCCCATTGGCTGGCCGGGGCGATGCTGGTGTTTTCGTTTGTGGTGTTGCTGGTGCTCTACTCCAGCCGCAAGACCCGCGCGGGCTGGAGCTGATCGATGATTGATGCACGTCTGAAAATCACTTATTCGGGTTTCAACCTGGATGTCGATCTGCATTTGCCGGGGCGCGGCGTGACCGCGCTGTATGGACATTCCGGGTCGGGCAAAACCACCTGCCTGCGCTGTATCGCCGGGCTTGAGCGTGCCGAGAAGGGTTTCATCAAGATCAACGACGAAGTCTGGCAGGACAGCGAGCGACGGATTTTTGTCCCGCCGCACAAACGTGCAATCGGTTACGTGTTCCAGGAAGCCAGTCTGTTTCCGCACCTGTCAGTGCTGGCCAACCTGCAATTTGGCCTTAAACGCATCGCCAAGGCCCAGCGTCGGGTCGACATGGCGCAAGCCACCGAACTGCTGGGCATCGGTCATTTGCTGGAGCGCCACCCGCAACATCTGTCCGGTGGCGAACGCCAGCGTGTCGGCATCGCCCGTGCGCTGTTGACCAGCCCGAAACTGCTGCTGATGGATGAGCCACTAGCCGCTCTCGACAGCCAGCGCAAAAACGAAATCCTGCCTTACCTGCAACGTTTGCACGACGAACTGGACATCCCGGTGCTTTACGTCAGCCACGCGCAGGATGAGGTCGCGCGCCTGGCCGATCATCTGGTGCTGCTCAGCGACGGCAAGGCCCTGGCCAGCGGCCCGATTGGCGAGACCCTCGCCCGGCTGGACCTGCCAATGGCGCTGGGCGACGACGCCGGGGTGATTATCGAAGGCCAGGTCAGCGCCTACGATGCCGATTATCAATTGCTCAGCCTGCAGCTGCCGGCCACTGAAATGAATATCCGTGTGACTCACGCACCGATGACGGTCGGTCAGGCCCTGCGCTGCAAGGTGCACGCCCGCGACATCAGTCTGGCCCTGCACAACAGCGAGGCCAGCAGCATCCTCAATCGCTTGCCGGTGACCGTAGTCAGCGAGCTGGCGGCGGACAATGCCGCGCATGTGCTGATTCGTCTTGATGCCGGCGGTACACCGCTGCTGGCGCGGATCACCCGCTTCTCCCGGGATCAGCTTGGCATCCATCCGGGCCAGCATTTGTGGGCGCAGATCAAGGCTGTCGCCGTGCTGGCCTGAATTGGTTGGCACGACGGCCACGGCGCGCGGTCAATCGCTGTAACAGAGCGATTCGCCAAGGACACCGCCATGCCCGACACCGTACTAGCCGACGTCTTACCGCCCGACCTGCATTACGTCGACGATACCCAACCCGGCCTCACCCGTAAAAAGCTGCGTGGCAAGTTCGCCTATTTCGATCCGGCCGGGCAGCGCATCACCGACCCTGATGAGATCAAACGGATCAATTCACTGGCAGTGCCGCCGGCCTACACCGACGTGTGGATCTGCGCCGATCCGCGTGGCCATTTGCAGGCCACCGGACGCGATGCCCGGGGCCGCAAGCAGTATCGCTATCACCCGCGCTGGCGCGAGGTGCGCGATGCCGACAAGTACTCGCGCTTGCGAGAGTTCGGCATGGCGTTGCCGAAGTTGCGCAAACAGCTTGAAACCCTGCTGGACGCACCCGGCTTCAGCCGCGACAAGGTCATGGCCACGGTCATCACGCTGCTCGACGCCACGCTGATTCGTGTCGGCAACACCCAGTACGCGCGGGACAACCGCTCCTATGGCCTGACTACCCTGCGCAGCCGGCATGTCGAGGTCAACGGCAGCGCGATCCTGTTCCAGTTTCGCGGCAAAAGCGGCATCGAACACCAGATCACCGTGAAAGATCGACGCCTGGCGCGCATCATCAAGCGCTGCCTGGAGATTCCCGGGCAGAATCTGTTTCAGTATCTGGATGAAAACGGCGAGCGGCACACCGTCAGCTCCCACGACGTCAACAGCTACCTGCAAACCCTTACCGGCGCCGATTTCACCGCCAAGGATTACCGCACCTGGGCCGGCAGCGCGCTGGCCCTGGCGGTATTGCGCGAACTGCAGTGGGAGTCGGAAGCCGAGGCGAAACGGCACGTGGTGGAGATGGTCAAGAGCGTGTCCAAACAGCTGGGCAACACCCCGGCGGTGTGCCGCAAGTGCTACATCCACCCGGCGGTGGTCGAGCGCTTCCTGCTCGGTGCGCTGGCCGAACTGCCACGCCCGAGAGTGCGCAAGGGCTTGCGTACAGAGGAAGTGGCGCTGGCGATGTTTCTCGAGCAAATGATGGACGCGCCTTGATCGAGGCGCACCGCTGATCTACGCTAGCGGCCTTTCCCCCTCTTCAGGACAACCGCAGACAGTGAACAATCAAGCCTTCTGAAAATGTAATCGCGACACGCGCTGAAGCGCGACTGTCAGTCTTCACGATATTTTTCGGAGGTGCCGATGACTCATGTCTCGCGTACGCCTGCCCTCATCTCCCTGAATCAAACAAGTTTTCAGTTCGCCAATGGCGAAACGATTTTCAACGACCTGAATCTGCAATTCGATCACACCCACACCGCGATTGTCGGACGCAACGGCATCGGTAAAAGTGTGCTGGCCAAGCTGATTGCCGGACGCCTGCAACCGACTGCCGGCAACGTGTCTTGCTCGGTTCCATTGGCCTATGTCGCGCAAACATTCACCGCCGACGCGGCGCAGACCGTGGCCGACGCCACGGGCACCGCTGCCGCTCTTCGCGCATTGCAACGGCTGCAGTCCGGCGAGGCGGCGGTGGAAGATTTTGACATTCTCGGCGAACGCTGGGATCTGCCCGAACGTCTGCGCCGATGGCTGGATGACGCGGGTCTACCGGACATTGCCCCCTCGGATTTGACCGAGTCGCTGAGCGGCGGCCAGCAAGCCCGACTGGCGTTGATCGGCGCCTTCCTGAGTCCGGCGCGCCTGCTGGTGCTGGATGAGCCGACCAACCATCTGGATGCCGCCGGTCGGCGCTGGCTGATGCGTGAGCTGCAACGCTGGCGTGGCGGATTGATCGTTGTCAGTCATGACCGCCAATTGCTTGAGCGGATGCAGCGTATCGTCGAGCTGACGCCATTGGGCGCCACGGTGTTCGGCGGCAATTTTTCCGCTTATCAGCAACAACGACAGATTCATCAGGCGGCAGCGCAAGCGACACTGGATCAAAGCAGAACCGAGCGCCGGCGCGAGCAGCAGCGCTTGCAAAAGGAACACGACACCATCCAGCGGCATGCCGCCCGCTCACTGCGCAACGCCAAAACCGCCAACGTTTCGGGCTTCGAACGCGCCGGCCTGAAAGGTGCCGCGAGGCAGATCATGGGCCAGGTGCGTCATGGTCATCAGCAGCGCAAATCCGGACTCGATGCACAGGTGCGCGATGCCTACGCCAAAGTACTCCCGGACGATGTGGTGCTGATGAATCTGCCCGGCAGCGCAGTGCCCGCTGCGCGCAGGGTCTGTACGCTGATTGATGCGCGTGTGCCATGGTTGCCGGCGCAACCGTTCAATCTTGCGCTGAGCGGTCCTGTACGCGTCGCCGTCAATGGTCCGAATGGCTGCGGCAAATCGACGTTGCTCAGGTTGCTCGCGGGTCAACTGCATCCCGCCAGTGGCGAATGCATCACCCATGTTCCTGCGGCTTATCTGGACCAGCATCTGCAGCTGCTGGATGACGGTCTCAGCATCATCGAGCAACTGCTCGCGCTGCAGAGTCCGTTGAGTGAAAGCGAATTGCGCAACCATCTGGCGCACCTGCAACTGGGCGCGCAGCAGGTCACTCGATCAAGTGCTTCACTGAGCGGCGGCGAACGCTTGAAAGCCGCACTGGCGGTGGCCTTGTGGGGCAAGACGCCTGCGCAACTGTTGCTGCTTGATGAGCCGAGCAATCATCTGGATCTGGCATCGGTTGAGGCTTTCGAGCAGGCATTGCAGACGTTTCCCGGCGCAATTGTTGCGGTTTCCCACGACATTGAGTTTCTACAAGCGTTGAAACCGACGCACCGTCTGGATTGGCATGCCACAGAATGGCGGCTGCAACCGACGAACTGACTGTCTATTTTTTGCACGATTGGCCAAGGCTTCTATAGTTGATCTGACACCAATTGCTGTGGTGACGCCATGGAAGACATATTTGTCGTGAAGCACTGCAACAAGATCATCATTCACGGCCGCCGCGCCGGGGAAAGCGAGCACGAGCCCGCCGAGGCCAGCAGCTGGTTTCGGATCAATGACACCCGCACCGGCGGTTTCATCGGTGATGGCTACGATCTTGAGGAAGATGCCCGACGCGAATGCCAACGGCTCAATGCGGCCAGCTCGCTACTGCCGGCGCGACGATCGGCCGGCTGATGCAATTGACAGGTGGGGTCTATACTCAAAGCAGCTGACGGACCAGCGCCCCCCAACGGCAAAGCGCTCGCCGCCCGCGGGCTTTTTGCTGCCTCTCAACGGTTTGTCTGAACGGAGGTGTTCCATGTCCGAAAAAGAGTCCATCACCACCCTCCTCACCCTGCTCGACTCCCGTCAGGCTCGCCTGGCGGCGGCCTGCAAGGAAATCGCCGACTGGGTCGACCATCAAGGCGGCCATCCGACTGCCCTGCGCATCCGCGATCGACTGAACGACATCGAAAAAGACACACCGCTGATCCGCAGCACCCTGTCGTCGCTACAACCGGTCGAGCGGCCACTGCCGCGTTTCAGATGACTGCGCCGCGATAAACGACAGCTAACCGGCGTACCGTCTGGCCGATGTAACGAACGCCCCGGGGTGTGGGAGGTCAAAACCTGTACACGTCACCCAGGAGACGGTTCATGGTTATCCATTTCAAAACAGACGGACATCTGGCTTGTGGTCACAAGGGCAGCAACCTTGCCTCAAGCCTGGAACTCAATCGCGTCAAATGCCGCAGCTGCCGCAACACCGACGCCTACAAAGAAGCACGCAAGACCCAGCGCAATGCCGCACGCCGCGCAGCGCGCCACACCAAGGCTGATCACGGTGCGTCTGACTGGCGTTCGGAGTGGATCGAACGGCTGACCGCACTGGCCGGGCCGCAGCGCCTGCCACGGGGCTTTTTCGGGCAAGCGTTCGTATAACCGCTTGATGTCGTGTTTTTAGTCCATCACTCGACGCGAATTGCCCCGAATTCACCACTCGACCCCATCAACGCCCTGGCCTTATCGTCAGGGCTTTTTGTTGAAAACACCGGCTCGAGCAACCCGTAGCCCTGAGTCAAGCTTGCAAATAGCCAACGCGCCCTCATAACCAGAACCGTATCCACAGTCACCGAGAGGCAAAAAAATCATGACCGGACAAACCGAAACCGCGATTCTCGCCGGGGGCTGCTTCTGGGGCATGCAGGACCTGCTGCGACGCTATCCCGGCGTGTTGCAGACGCGAGTCGGCTACAGCGGCGGCGATGTACCGAACGCCACCTACCGCAACCACGGTACTCATGCCGAAGCCATCGAGATCGTTTTCGACCCGGCCGTGATCAGCTACCGGCAGATTCTCGAGTTCTTCTTCCAGATCCACGATCCGAGTACGCCCAACCGTCAAGGCAACGATCTCGGCCCCAGCTATCGTTCGGCGATTTATTACCTCAACGACGAGCAACGCGACATCGCCGAGGATACCGCCGCCGACGTTGACGCTTCCGGTCTTTGGCCGGGCCGGGTAGTCACCGAAATCGAACCTGCCGGGCCGTTCTGGGAAGCGGAACCTGAGCACCAGGACTACCTGGAGCGGATTCCGAACGGCTACACCTGCCATTTCATCCGCCCGAACTGGAAGCTGCCGAAACGCAGCTGAAAACACACCTGCGTAATCGCTTCACGCACGGCGCTGGCCTCAACTGAAGGCCGGCGTCGGGCGCACCTCTGGAATCAATCATTTTGGTGAGCCCTCTGTAGCACAGTTCAAGCACCCGAGGATGAACATACGTTCATCGCAAGGATGGCCCAATGCGTCTAGCCTGCGGGTTCCAACATAGTGCCTACAGGAGTACCCCACCATGTTCTCGCACGAAAGCCTCCCGCTGATTGCCATTTTCACCATCATGCTACTGTGCGTACTGGCTGCGTTTTTACACCCGGTACACGCATTCTTCAGCTGGCTGCGCAGGCGCAAGGAACGATCAAACGCCCAGGCTGCAAAAGAGGTTGATTCGCGCTGAGTGTTTTTCCCTGACAGGCCCGGGCATGCCTGGGCTTTTTGTTTTCTGGCCGAACAGCAGATACAAAAAAGCCCAGCGTGGGGCTGGGCCTGATTAATCGTCAACGTTAAAAACATCCAGGCTTCTTAGCCACGAGAGTGCAACTCAAGTGACTTACGCCAGACTCCTCTCGTGCTCGCGTTCATGAACGTAAACCCGCGCAGGCACAAGAAGAAATGGAAGGAATTGGCGAGGAGCCAGTTAAAAATAGCGACTCGGAAACAAACAAGGGTTTGCCTCAGCTTTCGCCCGCAAACCCTTGATTTAAGATGGTGCCCGAAGCCGGAATCGAACCGGCACGCCCTTACGAGCGGGGGATTTTAAGTCCCATGCGTCTACCAGTTTCGCCATTCGGGCGGTAGCGCGGTGTAGTGCTCAAATCAGCTATCAGCAAACCTGACAGAGCCGAGCCTTGTGTAGCAGAGCGGGAAATATATACATCACGCCCCGGTGAAGCAAGTTCACAGTAGCTGATTTCAAGACTAAATCTTGCAGCACACTGAAAATAAAAAAGCCCCGTAAATCATGGATCTACGGAGCTTGTTTATAGTGGAGGCCGAGGTCGGAATCGAACCGGCGTAGGCGGATTTGCAATCCGCTGCATAACCATTTTGCTACTCGGCCTCAAACGATCGCTGTTTAGTAGCACAACAACAACCGCGTACAAACTTGGAGCGGGAAACGAGACTCGAACTCGCGACCCCGACCTTGGCAAGGTCGTGCTCTACCAACTGAGCTATTCCCGCTTGGTGTGGCGCATTCTATAGATTTCAGATGCCCCGTCAACCCTTTGATTCAAAAAAGTTTTATTTCTTTTCAACGTCGGTTTTCAGATGCGGCCAGGCGGCCCGCAGGTATTGAACCATCGACCACAACGTCAGGCCCGCCGAGATCATCAGCAAGGCGTAACCTAGCAGTACCCAGAAGCTGAAGTCGCGGGGATTGGCCAGCAGGATCACCAGCGCCAGCATCTGCGCTGCAGTTTTCCACTTGCCGAGATTGGACACCGCTACATGGGCGCGAGCACCGAGTTCGGCCATCCATTCACGCAAGGCCGATACGACAATCTCACGGCCAATGATGACTGCAGCGGGGAGTGTCAGCCACAAGTTGCCGTGTTCCTGCACCAGCAATACCAGGGCGACCGCCACCATCAGCTTATCGGCGACCGGATCGAGGAATGCGCCGAACGGCGTGCTTTGCTCCAGGCGACGGGCCAGATAGCCATCGAGCCAGTCAGTGGCCGCCGCAAAGGCGAATACCGAGGCGGAGGCCATATAGCTCCACTGATAAGGCAGGTAAAACAGCAAAATGAAGATCGGGATGAGCAGGACGCGGAGAACGGTAATCAGATTAGGGATATTCATCGGCACAACTGGCTACGAGGTGAGTTGGCATTCTACTCGCTATGCAGGTTTGCATAAATCGACTCTGCGAGCTTTTTACTGATCCCCGGTGCTTTGGCGATCTCTTCGATGCTTGCACGAGACAGCTCCTGCAATCCACCAAAATGTTTCAACAAGTCCCGACGTCGGGTCGGCCCGACACCCGCAACGCCTTCCAGCGTCGAGGTACGACGGGTCTTGCCGCGCCGCGCACGGTGGCCGGTAATTGCGAAGCGGTGAGCCTCGTCACGAATCTGCTGGATCAGGTGCAACGCCGGTGAGTCGCCACGCAGCGTGAACTCATGCGCGGCATCATTGAGATACAAAGTTTCGAAGCCCGCCTTGCGTGTTGCGCCCTTGGCCACACCCAGCAGAATGAGATCCGGCACTGCCAGTTCGTTGAGCACGTCACGGGCCATCGACAACTGACCTTTGCCGCCGTCCACCAACAGAATGTCCGGCAGCTTGCCCTCCCCGTCCTTCAGCTTGCTGAAGCGTCGGGTCAACGCCTGGTGCATGGCTGCATAGTCATCACCCGCCGTGACCCCTTCAATGTTGTAACGACGATAGTCGGATTTGATCGCGCCTTCCGGGCCGAACACGACACAGGAAGCGACGGTAGCCTCACCACTGGAGTGACTGATGTCATAGCACTCAAGACGCTGCGGCGGCTCATCCAGGTTCAGCACTTCAGCCAGTGCATCGAAGCGCGCAGCCGTGTGTTGACGGTTGGCCAGGCGTGCGCCCAGCGCCTGCTCGGCATTGGTGACCGCCAACTGCTGCCAGCGCGCCCGTGTGCCCCGCACCCGGTGGCTGATGCTCAGCTCCCGACCGCGCAGCTCGTGGATGGCGTCGATCAGAGCCGTGGCGTCTTCCGGAACCACGTTGACGATCAGTTCGCTCGGCAGGTCGCGCTCCGGACTGCTGATGTAATACTGACCTAGGAACGCCGCCATGACTTCGGCAACCTCCTCCTCGATACCCACTTGCGGAAAGAAGTTCTTGCTGCCCAACACCCGCCCGCCGCGCACGCTGATCAAGTGAACGCAAGCGCCGCCCGGGTTGACGAAGGCGGCGATGACATCAATGTCGCCCGTGCCACCTTCCATGCTCTGCTGATCCTGAACCCGGCGCAGCAAGGCGATCTGGTCACGCAGCTCGGCGGCGCGCTCGAATTCGAGATTGATCGCCGCCTCTTCCATTGCCGTTGACAGCTCATTGGTCAGGGCATGACTGCGCCCCTCGAGAAACATTACCGAGTGGCGCACATCCTCGGCATAAACCTCAGGCTCGACCAGGCCGACACACGGCGCCTTGCAACGTTTGATCTGATATTGAAGGCACGGGCGCGTGCGGTTCTTGTAATAGCTGTCTTCACACTGACGGACGAAAAAGGTTTTTTGCAAGAGACTGAGACTTTCGCGAATCGCCCCGGCGCTCGGGTACGGGCCGAAATACTTGCCCTTTGCCTTCTTCGCGCCACGGTGGATGCTCAGACGTGGGAATTGGCCGTCAGACAGAAAGACATAGGGATAGGACTTATCGTCGCGCAACAGAATGTTGTACGGCGGCCGCCACTCCTTGATCAGGGTCTGCTCAAGCAGCAACGCCTCGGTTTCGTTGGCGGTGATGGTCGTTTCGACCTGGGCGATGCGCCCGACCAGCGCTGCGGTCTTCGGCGCCAGCCCGGTCTTGCGAAAATAGCTGGCAAGGCGCTTCTTGAGGTTCTTGGCCTTGCCGACGTACAGCAGGCGCGCATCGCTGTCGAACATGCGATAGACGCCGGGGCGCCCGCTGACAGTCGCCAGGAAGGCGCCGGAATCGAATACTTCAGTCATGATCAGGCGCTGGCATCCACCATGCCGTGGCGCACAGCCAGCAACGTCAGCTCGACGTCACTGCTGATCGACAGCTTTTCGAAAATCCGATAGCGGTAGGTGTTCACCGTTTTCGGTGACAGGCAGAGTTTGTCGGAGATGATCTGCACCTTCTGGCAGCCGACAATCATCAGTGCGATCTGGATTTCCCGTTCGGACAAGGCATCGAAGGGTGAATCGTTGGTTGGCTGGAACGATTTGATCGCCAGTTGCTGGGCGATCTGTGGGCTGATATAGCGCTGCCCGGCAAACACCAGACGGATCGCCTGAACCATTTCCGGCAAACCAGCACCCTTGGTCAGGTAGCCGGCGGCACCCGCCTGTAACAGGCGCGTAGGAAACGGATCTTCCTCGCACACGGTCACCGCGACGACCTTGATGTCCGGGTGGCTGCGCAACAGCTTGCGCGTGGCCTCGAGGCCACCAATACCGGGCATCTTTACGTCCATCAGAACCACATCGGGTTTCAATTCACGGGCCTTGATCAGGGATTCTTCCCCGGACTCGGCCTGTCCAACCACCTGCAAGCCATCGATATCGGCCAGCATACGTGTAATGCCTGTACGAACGAGATCATGGTCGTCGACCACTAGCACCCTAATCAAGCAGACACCTCGCGATATGGTCTTATTGGGATGCCGGACACCTTAGCAAAAAGTGCCAGACAGACCTAGCGGCAAGCATCATTTAAAAAGTTTCAATTCATCATCGAAGGCTTGCCGGCCGTGGGTTTCAGAGCACAGGTGTATCGAAATCGAGTTGCATCCTCAGGAAACACTCGTCCTCACCGCACTCCTTGAAGCCTTTTCTCTTATACAGGCTTTGTGCCGGATTATTTTTGAATACTGTCAAACGCAGTGCCGGGAGTTTTTCGCTGTGAGCCAGGGCGACAACCTGATCAATCGCCCAGGATCCTGCGCCCTGCCTGCGAAAGGCCTCGGCTATTTGCAGCTCGCGGATGTACAAGGCCCGGCGATCATGACTGAGACTGAAAAATCCCACAGGAGCTTCACCAAGAAGGATCAGCCAGCTGTCGCGGCCATCCCAGGCAACGTCGAACGCTTCGTCCTGCCACAGCAGATCGTGGTCAATGTAATAGCGCAGCATGTTCTGGCACGTCAGCTCTCGGGCGAACGCCCGATCTGCCGATTCGGCACGACGCAATGCCCATGTCACCGGCCCACCGCCACGGGTACTACCCGTCCCTGCCATGCGCCGGCATCACGCCGGGCAATAACCAACACTTCATCCGGTCCTTGTGCCGCCACCACCAACGTACCGCTTTCAGACCAGAACGCGCTGCGACCCGCCGATTGCCATCCACCCGTGAGCCCGGCGTGATTGGCCATCAGTAACGCCATTGAGTGGTTTTGGGCATAGCCCTGCATCAGCGCGCTATCCACGCCGTAGCCTTTTTCACCGATCAGCACGCCTGCTGCGTACAGGTCGGCGCCCGCACCAGCAGCCGCTGCCGCGTGGCTGGCATGAGAAAAATCAGCGCAGACCGCCAGCGCGACGGTCTCGCTGCCTATACGTAGAGTCGAACCACCAACCCCAGGGGCATAGAAGCGTTCTTCGCCACTGTGCAAATGTTGTTTGCTGTAAACCTCAAGAGAACCATTCCCGCCTAATGTCAGCGCGCCGATCAATACCTTCGAACGTTCCTTATTGCGAATCGGCATGCCGACGACAGCGGTGAGGCCCAGCTCGCGAGCGCAATCGCGCAAGGGTTGCAGTACCGCATCCTGCGGATCGATTGCCAGGTCTGCCGCCACTTGGCCTTCGTAGCCTGTCAGCGACAGCTCCGGGAACACCAGCAGCTCGACGCCCTGCTCCGCCGCCTCGGCCATGAAGCGCAAATGACGGGCGATGTTCGCCGCCAGATCACCGGCAACGGAAAAGGATTGGGCTGCAGCGATGGTGAATCTCGACATTATTCATCCTTGGGATTGTGCCAAACACTCAGTGTGTCACAACGTCCCTGGCACTCAAGCGATAGGTAACCTCTTGAATGGGCCATAGCAATTTCTGATTGCTCAGGCGTACGGGCCTCTAGTAAGCTCGGCGCATTCATTGGAGACAGACCATGTTCAACGCCCTCTCACAGCTTCGTTCCGCCAGCGCCCTGCGCTCGGTTGCGGCTGCCCGGGTGAATGACGTTTGTGCTCCTGCCAGCTTTTATTTTGGGTATTGGTTTAGCCACTGGCGCGCCTGATACCCACCGGCGCCCATGAAAACGGGTCGCCTACCAGAGAATTCTCAACCCCCGGTCGGCCTCCCGACCGGGGGTTTTGTTTTTTCAGGCCCCAACTTTTTCAGCAACACACCAGACACTTTGAGGATTACCCCATGAACTACGCCACTTATTACCGTTACGACACTTTTAGCGCCTGGCGATTTAGCAGCCTCCGCTCGGGACAGCCTGCCGCCTCCGATCGGTCACCCACAGGTGGCAAGCACACACACGCAGCCAATACGGCCAATTGTCGAACACCCCAATAGGGCCGAGTGAGCGGGAAGCACCCGCCGCCAGCCCAGGAATCCCGAATATGAACTCGTCTGTTTCTGCTCTGCCACTGACCACCCTTGATTCTGCCAACGAAGCACTGACCCTGCGTCTGCCCAGCGCGTTGCAGCTCAAACAGCAATTGCCCCTGAGCAATGCCCTCGCCCAGCAAGTCGCAGCCCACCGCCAGGCGGTCCGCGCGATTCTCGATGGCGAAGACCATCGACTGCTGATCGTCGTCGGCCCTTGTTCGATTCATGACCCGCGCTCCGCACTCGAATACGCCGAAAAACTTTCCCGCCTGGCCCATGAAGTCAGCGACGAGATGCTGCTGGTAATGCGCGCTTACGTCGAAAAGCCCCGCACCACCGTTGGCTGGAAAGGTCTGGCCTACGACCCGCACCTGGACGGTAGCGATGACATGGCTGCCGGCCTGACCCTGTCTCGCGAATTGATGATCGAGATGATCCGTCTGGGCCTACCCATCGCCACCGAACTGCTACAGCCGATGGCCGCCGGCTACTTCGACGACCTGCTCAGTTGGGTTGCCATCGGCGCACGCACCACCGAATCGCAGATCCACCGGGAAATGGCCAGCGGCCTGAACATGCCCGTCGGTTTCAAGAACGGCACCGACGGTGGCGTGAGTGTAGCCGTCGACGCCATGCGCTCGGCAGCACATCCGCACCGACACTTCGGCGTCGACAGCCAAGGACACCCGGCGATCATTCAGACCCCGGGCAACCCCGACACTCATATAGTGCTGCGCGGCGGTCATCACGGTCCGAACTACGATCGCGAAAGCGTCGCCCGGGTACACGCCGACCTGAGCCGACTGAAGATTCCGAGCCGGATCATGGTCGACTGCAGCCACGCCAACAGCGGTAAGGACCCATTACGCCAGCCCGACGTGTTCAACGCAGTTCTCGAACAACGCCTGATGGGCGATCGCTCCTTGATCGGCATGATGATTGAATCCCACCTGTTCGAAGGCTGCCAGCCGTTAAGCCCCACACTGCGTTACGGCGTGTCGGTTACCGATGGTTGCCTCGGGTTCAGTGCGACGGAACAGTTGCTGTCGAGCACTGCCGAGCGTCTTCGAGCCTGATGATCCGAGCAGCCTTTGCGGGCTTATCAAAATCCCGCAAAGGCTGATTCATCGTTCAGACTTCACCACCGGGTTATGCCCACACCCGGATGCGGGTTGTCTCGGAAGCCTGGCTGACATCATCCAGCCGCTCCACTGAATACGACACCTGCACCACAGTTTCCCGGTGTTCTCGCCAGAAACGGTAAGGCACGATGAATACCAAGGGCTGGCCTGCGGTTTCCCGGGTAATGTCCCGATCATCGCGGTGACTGAAATACTCACCATCGCATTTCAAGTAAACCAGCTCCCCCTCCTCGGCCTGGGCATTGCCGATCACCACGGTGATGCCATCCTCGGCATCTACTACCTCCAGTTCGCCATCTTGCGCTTCCAGTACCTGCGGAGCTGCGAGATCGCCGCGCATCAATGGCGCAATCAGAATTCGCGAGCTGGCAGAGTTCCTCACCTGCGCCGCCCCTGATTCCACCCGGTAGCTGACGCTTACCTCCTGCATACGATGAGGGGCGATGCAATCTGCGGGTATCCAGAAAGACAGTGCTTCGCCGACCGCAAACTGCTCCACGAGCAACACATCGTTGATCACCGGCAGTCCTTCGACACCATGCCAGGACAGGATGATCCGGTCCCCGACAGCCATCCGGGCATAAGGTCGTACGATAACGCTAGTGCCTTGCGGAACACGGGCTGGATCGAGCGTCCCACCCACCGTCTCTTCAAGGATCGGAGCCAGCAGATCGGGTTCCGGATCACCCACATTCAGCTGCAAACGACTGGACGGCACCGGCTTCGGCTGCGCGACGCTGTACAGCGTCCAGTAAACCTCCAGCGAGCCGCGCTCCAGCGCTGCGATATGCGAACCCTTTACGACAAAGACGAGTTCCTGACCCACCTGCCTTTCACTGACCGCACGTGTGGTTTCGTGAATATAGGGCAATCCTTCGTCATCCAGTCCTTGCCAGCTCAGCACAAGTTTGTCGCCGCACAACATGTTCGGGTAAGGCGCAACCCTGACGAATGCGTTGTCGAGTGAAGGATCAAGCATTCCGCCCTCCATAACCTCGAGCATCGGTGCAGGCAGCCACGAGTCTGGAGAGGGTGCCGCTGCAGACCCAGGTCGATAGCAGAACTCGAAGTGCTTGCCGTCCACCTTCAAACTCAGAAGACCGCGCTCATCAGAGTCATCCGCTACAGGGGACATATTTGACGCTGATGCCACAGAAGAATCGCCATTGGCTTCGTATATAGACATTCGTAGCTCCATTCCTTGGATAAAACGCCGCCGTGAAGGCCGCGTCGAACGAAATCCATTGAACACCATCCAGCGATTGGCGGAAGTCAGCACAACGCCTTCCATCGGCAGGGTAAATACACCGCATAACGTAGGCTTACGAAGCAGAATCCAGCGATAACGGGCAAAAGATTGCCAAATGTTCCGACTACCCTCTCAAGCAGAAGCGAAAATTCGTACCGCTTTTAGTCCAATTTCCTTTCAGTACAGAGGATTTTTCAGACATCGCCGACCCGCAGGCCTGTTTTACAGTGGCACGCACCAACCACTGACAAGCATCTGCAAAAGAGGCAGGAACATGCAACGGAATGCGACAACCCGCTACCCCATCCTTTTGGTCCATGGCCTGTTCGGGTTTGACCGTATCGGCCATTTCGAGCTTTTTCATGATGTCAAGCAAGCGCTGAGGGAAGCAGGCGGGCAAGTCTTTGTGCCGCAGCTGTCCGCAACCCATGACAACGAAGTTCGCGGCCAGCAATTGATGTTCCAGATCGAACGCGTTCTGCGCGGCACCGGCGCCGGTAAAGTCAATCTGATCGGACATAGCCAGGGCGCGCTGGCATGCCGTTATGCCGCTGCGCTCGCGCCGGAGAAAGTCGCCTCGGTCACGTCGGTCAGTGGCCCCAATCACGGCTCGGAACTGGCTGACGCCTTACGCCTGGCGCTGATTCCAGGAGGCCTGCCGGAGCAGGTGGCGGAGCACGCTGCGACACAGTTTGCTCGATTCCTCTCGCTGCTCAGCGGTCAACCCGGCATGCCGCAGAACGCCGTCGCCGCACTCAATGCCCTGACGACTGCGGGCGTTGTGCAATTCAACAAAAAGTACCCTCAAGGCCTGCCTTCTACCTGGGGCGGCCAGGGGGCGGAACGGGTCAATGACGTTCACTACTATTCCTGGAGCGGCACGCTGCAGGACAATTTGTTGCAGGCTCTGGACCCAGTGCATTCCGTCTGCCACGCATTATCCAGCCATTTCGTCAAGGAGGCCGGACAGAACGATGGCTTCGTGGGTCGCTACAGTTCTCATCTGGGGCGGGTCATACGCGCCGACTACCCTTTCAATCACCTTGGCAGCTTGCGCCGTCCGGGCGGGTTGCGAATACCCGGCGCGGATCCTGTCGACCTCTACGTCGAACACGCGGTACGCCTGAAGGCCGCGCACCTATAGATGTACATCAACGCACCGAGTGGAACTTTGCCGAGAAATCGCTTACTGAATCCGGTAGGCTCCGCACTTTACTGAAATAGATTGGAGAGTTTCCCCATGGCTAAAGCCACTGCCCGCCACATCCTGGTTTCCAGCGAAGACAAGTGCAACGAACTCAAGGCCCAGATCGAAGGCGGTGCTGATTTCGCCGAAGTCGCCAAGGCCAACTCCACCTGCCCGTCCAGCCGTCAGGGCGGCGATCTGGGTTCTTTCGGTCCTGGCCAGATGGTCAAGGAATTCGACACCGTGGTCTTCAGCGCGCCGATCAACGTCGTGCAAGGCCCGGTGAAGACCCAGTTCGGTTATCACCTGCTCGAAGTCACCAGCCGTCAGGACTGATCCCGCGTCCGGTCTGCTGTGCAACGGCCCGCCTTTTGGTGGGCCGTTGTGTTTTGGTTACAGGATACGGCTGGCGACTGACGCGCCGCTCGCGTACAAATTGCGCTTATCGATCACCCGGCTTTAAGGCTGACAATGCGACTGGCTTTCCCGACTTTGCTGTTCACTGCCGTGGCCCTGCTGTTGGGCGCCGCTGGTGTGGACGCTACCCCGCAACACGCGTTGACCGTCTATGGCGAACCTGCCAAATACCCGGCCGGTTTCAGCCACTTCGACTACACCAATCCGCAGGCGCCCAAGGGCGGCACCATGCGCCGCTCGGCGATAGAGATCGGGCATTTCGATCACATCCTGCCTTATATAGACAAAGGCATCGGTGTCACCCAGATTGACGGCATGCTCTATTCGCCGCTGGCCCAGCGTTCGATGGACGAGCCTTACACCGTCTACGGCCTGGTGGCGCAGAAGATGGAGCGCTCGGAGGATGGCCTGTCGCTGCGCTTCTTCATTGATCCCAAGGCACGTTTCGCAGACGGCAAGCCGATCACTGCGCAAGACGTGCGCTACACCTATGACCTGTTGATGACCCAGGGCAGCCTGCGCTATCGCACGCAGTTCGCCGACGTCAAAGGTGTTGAAGTGGAAGCGCCGCTGACCGTGCGTTTCGATTTCAAGAGCAACGAGAACCGCACTTTGCCGCTGGACATCGCCACCCTGCCGGTATTCCCCGAGCACTGGTGGAAAACCCGCGACTTCGCCGGCGGCGGTGGCTATGAACCGCCACTGGGCAGCGGCCCGTATCGGGTCGGCAAGGTTGATTCCGGGCGCAGCATCACTTTTGAGCGCAACCCCGACTGGTGGGGCAAGGATCTGCCGGTCAGTCGCGGCCTGTACAACTTCGATCACTTCAGCATCGAGTATTTCGGCGACACCGATGTCGCACGCCAAGTACTGCGCGGCGGTGCCTATGACTACAACCGCGAGTTTTCCGCCACTGGCTATTCGATCGGTTACGACAGCCCTGCGCTGAGTGACGGTCGTTTGCAGAAGGCCCACCTGGCCACCGAAGCCCCGCAATCGGCGCAGGGCTTCGTATTCAACCTGCAAAAACCGATGTTTCAGGATCGTCGGGTGCGTCAGGCGCTGGCGATGCTCTGGGATTTCGAGTGGAGCAACCGGCAGATGATGCGCAACATGTACATCCGCCAGCAGAGCTATTTCTCCAATACCGCACTGGCAGCCCGCGAGCTGCCGGATGCCGCCGAGCTGAAAATCCTTGAGCCATTGCGCGGGCAGGTTCCCGACGAGGTCTTCACCCAGGTCTTCGAGGCACCGAAAACCGATGGCAGCGGGCTGATCCGCGATAAACAGCTGCAAGCCCTGGAACTGCTCGAACAGGCCGGCTGGAAACCCGAGGGCGACCAACTGGTCAATGCCGAGGGCGAGCCGCTGAGTTTCACCTTTCTGGTCAGTCAGAACGGCATGGACCGCCTGCTCCTGCCTTACAAGCGCACGCTGAAACAGATCGGCATCGAGCTGAATATCCGCCGCATCGACTCCTCGCAATACGTCAATCGCCTGATGAGCCGCGACTACGACATGATCGTCACCGGCTACCCGGTCAGCACGTCTCCGGGTGGCGAGCTGCTCAACTACTTCGGCTCGATATCGGCCAACGACCCCGGCGCCAACAACTACATGGTGCTGAAAAATCCGGCGGTCGACACCCTGATCAACGGCCTGATCCGTGCCTCGACCCAGAGTGACATGCTGCACTATGCCCATGCGCTGGATCGGGTGTTGCAATGGAACTACTACTGGATTCCCAACTATTACCCGCCGGGCACCTCCACCGTCTGGTGGAACCGTTTCGGCATGCCGGCGATCCAGGCCAGCAATGACGAAGCCATCGAGAGCTGGTGGGAAATCAGCAGCACGCCGTTGACCAACCAGCAGATGACCGCCGAGAAAATCGGGCGTGGCAGACCCGGAGGACCGCACTGATGTGGGCATACATTCTGCGGCGCCTGCTGCTGATCATTCCGACGCTGGTGATCATCCTGCTGGTCAATTTCGTGATCATTCAGGCGGCACCCGGTGGCCCGGTCGAACAGGCCATCGCCCATCTGCAAGGGATCGGCGGCGCGAGTGTCGGTGGCGGTTCCAGCGAAACCATGAGCGGCACCTCGCGTGCCAGCCGTGGCCTCGATCCGCAACTGATCAAGGACATCGAAAAGCAATACGGTTTCGACAAACCGGCGCATGAGCGTCTGTGGCTGATGCTCAAGAACTACGCGCAGCTGGACTTCGGCAAGAGCTTTTTCCGCGGCGCGACAGTCACCGATCTGATTCTGGAAAAAATGCCGGTGACCATTTCCCTCGGCCTGTGGGCGACGCTGATCACCTATCTGGTGTCGATCCCGCTGGGCATCCGCAAAGCGGTGCATCACGGCAGCCATTTCGACATCTGGAGCAGCACCGCGATCATTATCGGCTACGCGATGCCGGCGTTTCTGTTTGCGATGTTTCTGATCGTGGTGTTTGCCGGTGGCACGTCATTGAACTGGTTTCCGGTGCGCGGACTGGTCTCGGACAACTTCGAATCGCTGTCGACCCTGGGCAAGATCGCCGATTACTTCTGGCATCTGGTGTTGCCGGTGACGGCGCTGGTGATTGGCGGCTTCGCCACGCTGACGATTCTCACCAAGAACTCGTTCCTCAATGAAATCACCCGCCAGTACGTGGTCACCGCCCGCGCCAAAGGCCTGAGCGAACGACGCGTGCTTTACGGTCACGTGTTCCGCAACGCGATGCTGCTGGTGGTCTCGGGGATTCCGCAGGCGTTCATCAGTGTGTTCTTTGCCGGCTCACTGTTGATCGAAGTGATCTTCTCCCTCGACGGTCTCGGCCGCATGAGTTACGAAGCGGCAGTTTCCCGGGACTATCCGGTGGTGTTCGGCTCGCTGTTCATCTTCACCCTGTTCGGCCTCTTGATAAAACTGATCGGCGACTTGTGCTACACCCTGGTCGATCCGCGTATCGACTTCGCTGCGAGGAACGCCTGATGTTCAAGCTCTCGCCTCTGGGCCGTCGCCGTTTTGCGCGATTCAAGAAAAACCGCCGTGGCTGGTGGTCGCTGTGGCTGTTTATCGGCCTGTTCGTGGTGACACTGGGCGGTGAACTGATCGCCAATGACAAACCGCTGGTGGTCAGCTATCAGAACCAGCTCTACTTCCCGGTCTTCAAGCGCCACACCGAGCAGGAGTTTGGCGGGCAACTGCCGTTCCAGGCCGATTACCGCAGTGACTATGTGCAGAACCTGATCCGCAAGGACGGTGGCTGGCTGCTATTTCCGCCGATCCCGTTCAGCGATGACACGCCCAACTACGACCTCAATCAACCTGCGCCGAGCCCGCCCTCAAAGGTCAACTGGCTCGGCACCGACGATCAGGCGCGTGATGTGTTGGCGCGGGTGATTTTCGGTGCACGGGTATCGATCCTGTTTGCCTTGATGCTGACCGCCGTCAGCGCGCTGATCGGCATTGCCGCCGGCGCACTGCAAGGCTATTACGGCGGTTGGGTCGATCTGCTCGGGCAGCGTCTGCTGGAGGTCTGGAGCGGATTGCCGGTGCTGTACCTGCTGATCATTCTGTCCGGTTTCGTCGAGCCGAATTTCTGGTGGCTGCTGGGGATCATGGCGCTGTTTTCGTGGCTAGCACTGGTGGATGTGGTGCGCGCCGAGTTCCTGCGCGGGCGTAATCTGGAATACGTCAAAGCGGCGCGCGCGTTAGGCCTGAGCGACCGCAAGGTGATTTTCCGGCACATCCTGCCGAATGCGATGAACGCGACACTGAGTTACCTGCCGTTCATTCTCACCGGCGCGATTTCCACCCTCACCGCTCTCGACTTCCTCGGTTTCGGCATGCCCGCCGGCAGTGCCTCGCTGGGCGAACTGATCGGCCAGGGCAAGCAGAACCTGCAAGCGCCGTGGCTCGGGCTGACGGCGTTCTTCACCCTGGCGCTGATTCTTTCCTTACTGGTGTTCATCGGCGAAGCGTTACGTGACGCGTTCGACCCTCGATCCTGAAATGTGACCATGACTGATAACCTGATCGAAATCCGTGACCTGAACGTCGCCTTCCATGGCCAGCCGGCGGTGCGCAGTCTGTGCCTGGACATCCGCCCCGGCGAGTGCCTGGCCTTGGTGGGCGAGTCGGGCTCGGGCAAATCGGTGACCGCGCATTCGATTCTGCAATTGCTCCCCGAAGGCGATGCGCAAACCAGCGGCAGCATTCGTTATCGCGGTCAGGAACTGCTCGGAGCCGATCCGAAGGTGCTGCGTGAACTGCGCGGCAACCGGATCGCGATGATCTTCCAGGAACCGATGACCTCGCTCAATCCACTGCACACCATCGAAAAGCAGATCGGCGAGACCCTGCTGGTGCATCGCGGCCTGGGCGGTAAAGCGGCGCAGCAGCGCATTCTTGAATTGCTGGAACTGGTGGGCATTCAGAAGGCCAAAAGGCGCCTAAAGGCCTATCCGCATCAACTGTCCGGCGGCCAGCGGCAACGGGTGATGATTGCCATGGCGCTGGCTTGCGAGCCGGAACTGCTGATCGCCGACGAGCCGACCACCGCGCTGGATGTGACGGTGCAGCGCAAGATCCTGCTGCTGCTCAAATCCTTGCAACAACGCCTGGGCATGTCGCTGCTGCTGATCAGTCATGACCTCAATCTGGTGCGCAGCATTGCGCAACGGGTGTGCGTGATGAAGGCTGGCGAAATCGTCGAGCAAGCCCCGTGCGAAACCCTGTTTACCGAACCGAAACACCCTTACAGCTGCGTACTGCTCAACGCCGAGCCGGAAGGCGAAGCCCTGCCCCGCGATGAACGCGAGAACGTGCTGGAGGTGGATGATCTGCGGGTCGAGTTCGTCGTCGGCGGCGGGCTGTTCCAGCGCAAACAATATTTGCGCGCGGTGGACGGCATCAGCCTGAATATCCAGCGCGGCAAAACCCTGGGCATTGTCGGTGAGTCCGGTTCGGGCAAGTCGACCCTGGGTCAGGCGATTCTGAGGTTGCTCGATTCCAAGGGCAGTATCCGTTTTCAGGGCACCGCCCTCGATGGCCTCGATCAGAAGCAGTTGCGGCCATGGCGTCGGCAGATGCAGGTGGTGTTTCAGGATCCGTTCGGCAGCCTCAGTCCACGGATGTCGGTGGCGCAGATCATCAGCGAAGGGCTGGAGGTGCACTGTCAGTCCAGCGCCGATGAATGCGACGCACAGGTGATCCGCGTACTCAAGGAAGTCGGTCTCGATCCGGAAAGCCGTCATCGCTACCCGCACGAGTTTTCCGGCGGTCAGCGACAGCGCATCGCCATCGCCCGGGCACTGGTGCTGAAACCGGCGCTGATCCTGCTTGACGAGCCGACTTCGGCCCTCGACCGAACCGTGCAGAAACAAGTGGTCGCCCTGCTCCGCGACCTTCAGGAAAAACACGGTCTGACCTACCTGTTCATCAGCCACGACCTGGCGGTGGTGCGAGCGCTGGCACATGACATGATCGTGATCAAGGACGGCAAAGTGGTGGAACGCGGCGCCAGCCACGAGGTGTTCGACTCGCCGCAGCATCCTTACACCAAAGAGCTGTTGGCAGCGGCGCATCCGGGGTAGGCATAATCTGGCGCATGCCTTGATACCGAGTAGCATCTATCGCGAGCAGGCTCACTCCTACATTTGAAATGCGTTCCAGTGTAGGAGTGAGCCTGCTCGCGATGGCGTCGCCAAAGCCGAAAAATATTCAGGATCTGTCAGATGAACACCACCGAAAGCCTCAAGGACTACCAACGCGTTCGCTCGCTGGCAATCCGCTCGCTGTTCGAGATCATCGAACAGTCCAGCGAAGGCACGGTGATTGTCGATCGTGATGCCAACATCGTCTGGATGAACGAGCGTTACGCCCGGCGTTTCGGTCTTGAGTCGGCGAAAAAAGCCATCGGCCAACCCTGCGAAAGCGTGATCCCCGGCAGCCTGCTGCGTGAAGTGGTGCGCACCGGCCGGCCGATTCTGCTGGACATGCAGGACACGCCGAAAGAGCCGCTGGTGGTGATGCGCCTGCCGATCCACGACGACGCCGGGGCGGTGATCGGCGCCATCGGTTTTGCTCTGTTTGATGAATTGCGCAGCCTGTCGCCGATGCTCAAGCGCTACCTGAGCATGCAGGAAGAACTGGCCTCGACCCGCTCGCTGCTGCGGGCCCGGCAGACCAAATACAACTTTGCCCATTTCATCGGTACCAGCAGCGCCAGCCTCGAGGTCAAACGCCGCGCCCGCCGTAGTGCCAGCGCCGAATCCCCGGTGTTGCTGCTCGGCGAAACCGGCACCGGCAAGGAGTTGCTGGCTCAGGCGATTCACAGCGCTTCGCCCCGGGCGCACAAAGCCTTCGTCAGCATCAACAGCGCGGCAATCCCGGAGGCGTTGCTCGAAGCCGAATTCTTCGGCACCGCGCCCGGTGCGTTTACCGGCGCTGACCGCAAGGGTCGTACCGGCAAGTTGCAGATTGCTCAGGGTGGGACGCTGTTTCTCGATGAGATCGGCGACATGCCGTTGCCGCTGCAAAGCAAACTGCTGCGGGTGCTGCAGGAAAAGGAGTTCGAACCGGTTGGCTCCAACGACGTGATCCAGAGCGATGTGCGAGTGATCGCCGCGACTTCGACCG
This sequence comes from Pseudomonas sp. JQ36, assembly GCF_053851495.1. Classification (NCBI taxonomy): domain Bacteria; kingdom Pseudomonadati; phylum Pseudomonadota; class Gammaproteobacteria; order Pseudomonadales; family Pseudomonadaceae; genus Pseudomonas; species Pseudomonas sp. JQ36. Next base: position 2,003,227 of record NZ_CM132642.1, read on the forward strand.
ATCTGCAAGCCGCGATCAAGCGCGGTGAGTTCCGCGCCGACCTGTATTACCGTCTCAACGTGCTGCCGATTCAGGTTCCGCCGCTGCGCGAACGTCTCGACGATCTGCCGGCGCTCAGCGAAGCGATTCTTGAAGAACTGCGCAGCCAGCATGAACTGAGTCGCGCAGCGCTGAACCTGCTCGGACAACACGCGTGGCCGGGCAATATCCGCGAATTGCGCAACGTGCTGGAGCGCGCAGCGCTGCTCAGCGACGACCTGATCCTCACCGAAGAGGATATTCGCGCTGCAATCGGCACCTTCACACCGGTTGAACGCCCGTCTGCAACCACGCTGGACCCGTTGGCGGAAGAAACCTTTGCCGAGGCGCGGCAGCGGTTTGACCGGCAACTGATCCAGTCTGCCCTCGCGCAATGTGCGGGCAAAGTGCCGGAGGCGGCGGCTCGGCTGGGGTTGGGGCGCTCGACGTTGTACAAGAAGATGCTGGCCTTGGGTATCGCCGAGTCTCAATAAAGAGACCCAAGTCTCCAATAAAAGACAACAGCAAAAGCTTCGCGAGCAAGCCCGCTCCCACAGGGGATACGCATTCCAAATGTGGGAGCGGGCTTGCTCGCGAAGGCGTCAGCCTCTCGACAAAAATCTCCAAAGAGAGACTGCCCTTCAACTCTCAACACGCTTAAACCAATAAAACCCTTATATTTCAATGATTTGAGTATCTGGCACAGATCTCGCTAACACCTCTACCGCACCCGCTTCACCCACAAAAATAACAATCCCTGGAGACACTCCATGAGTGTGATCATCGCCTTGGCAGCCCTCGCGCTGCTGATGCTTGCCGCCTACCGTGGCTACAGCGTCATCCTCTTCGCCCCGATTGCCGCCCTCGGCGCTGTCCTGCTCACTGACCCTTCCGCCGTCGCCCCTGCCTTCACCGGGGTGTTCATGGAGAAAATGGTCGGTTTCATCAAACTGTATTTTCCGGTGTTCCTGCTCGGCGCCGTGTTCGGCAAATTGATCGAATTATCAGGGTTCTCCCGTTCGATCGTGGCCGCAGCGATTCGCTTGCTCGGCACCCGTCAGGCGATGCTGGTGATTGTGCTGGTCTGCGCCCTCCTCACTTACGGCGGCGTGTCGTTGTTCGTGGTGGTGTTTGCGGTGTATCCGTTTGCCGCCGAAATGTTCCGTCAGAGCAATATCCCCAAGCGCCTGATCCCGGCGACCATCGCCCTCGGCGCATTCTCGTTCACCATGGACGCCCTGCCCGGTACGCCGCAGATTCAAAACATCATCCCCAGCACCTTCTTCAACACCACCGCGTGGGCCGCGCCGTGGCTGGGGGTGATCGGCACGATTTTCGTGTTCTGCGCCGGCATGCTGTTCCTGCAGCGCCAACGCAACAAGGCCCAGCGCGCCGGCGAAGGTTATGGCACCGAGCTGCGTAACGAGCCGGAAACCGCCGAAGACCTGAAGCTGCCGAACCCATGGATCGCCCTGTCGCCGCTGCTGGCGGTGGGCATCATGAACCTGCTGTTCACCCAGTGGATTCCGCAGTGGTACGGCAAGACCCACAGCCTCGCGCTGCCGGGGATGGCCACGCCGGTGAACACGGAAATCGCCAAACTCACGGCGATCTGGGCGGTGCAGGCGGCATTGCTGATCGGCATCCTGATGGTGCTGGTGTTCGGCTTCAAGGCGATCCGCAGCAAACTCGCCGAAGGCAGCAAAAGTGCGGTCAGCGGTGCACTGCTGGCGGCGATGAACACCGCCTCGGAATACGGTTTCGGTGCGGTAATCGCTTCGTTGCCGGGCTTTCTGGTGCTGGCCGACTGGCTCAAGCAAATCCCCAATCCGCTGGTCAATGAAGCGATCACCGTGACCCTGCTGGCGGGTATCACCGGTTCGGCGTCGGGAGGCATGAGCATTGCGCTGGCGGCGATGTCCGAGCAGTTCATCGCGGCGGCAAACGCCGCGAACATTCCGCTGGAAGTGCTGCACCGCGTGGCTGCGATGGCCAGCGGCGGCATGGACACCCTGCCGCACAACGGCGCGGTGATCACCCTGCTGGCAGTCACCGGCCTGACCCACCGCGAAGCCTATAAAGACATTTTCTGTATTACGCTGATCAAGACCCTGGCGGTTTTCGTAGTGATCGGCACTTTCTACGCCACTGGCATTGTGTGAGGTATTCATGACGACTCTTTCGGGCAAGACCGCACTGGTTACCGGTTCCACCAGCGGCATCGGTCTGGGCATCGCCCTGAGCCTGGCCAAGGCCGGCGCCAACCTGATTCTCAACGGTTTCGGTGATGCCTCGAGCGTGATCGCCGAAGTCGGCCAGTTCGGCGGCAAGGTCGGTCATCATCCGGCGGACGTCAGCGACCCGGCGCAGATTGCCGACATGATTGCTTACGCCGAGCGTGAATTCGGCGGCGTCGACATTCTGGTCAACAACGCCGGGATTCAGCACGTGGCCGCCGTTGAGGAGTTTCCGGTGGAGCGCTGGGACTCGATTATCGCGATCAACCTGTCGTCGGTATTCCACAGTACGCGCCTGAGCCTGCCGGGGATGCGCGCCAAGGGCTGGGGGCGGATCGTCAACATTGCCTCGGTGCACGGTCAGGTGGGTTCGACCGGCAAGGCTGCGTATGTTGCGGCCAAGCACGGGGTGATCGGTTTGACCAAAGTGGTCGGGCTGGAAACGGCTACCAGTAACGTCACCTGCAACGCGATCTGCCCGGGCTGGGTGCTGACGCCGCTAGTGCAGAAGCAGATCGATGATCGTGCCGCCAAAGGCGTCGATCCGCAGCAGGCGCAGCACGATTTGCTGGCGGAAAAGCAGCCGTCGCTGGAGTTCGTCACGCCGCAGCATCTGGGGGAACTGGTGTTGTTCTTGTGCAGCGAGGCTGGGAGCCAGGTGCGGGGGGCGACGTGGAATATTGATGGGGGGTGGTTGGCGCAATAGGTAGCGCAGGCCCCCTGTGGCGAGGGAGCTTGCTCCCGCTGGGTGGCGAAGCCGCCCCCGACAATTTACGACTGCTGCGCAGCCGATCGGGAGCAAGCTCCCTCGCCACAGAATTAAGTGCTGCACCTCGGCCTGCGTGCTTGAACAACACAACAAGAGGCAAACCAATGTCCGACCTCCTCTGGCAACCCGATGCCAAGCGTATCGCCCAATCGCGCATGGATCAGTTCCGCCGCGATATCAATCAGCGTCATGGCCTGGCGCTGAGCAGCTACACCGACCTGCACCGCTGGAGCGTGGATCAGCGCGAAGCGTTCTGGCAGGCGATCGTCGACTGCTTCGACATCCGCTTTCACACCCAGCCCGACGCCGTCCTGCGTGAAGGCGCACAGATGCCCAGTGCCGAATGGTTTCCCGGCGCGACCCTGAACTTTGCCGAACACTTGCTGCGCCGTCGTGACGATGCCGTTGCAGTGATCGCCGTGGCGGAAAACGGTCAGCGCGAACAGCTGACCTGGGCCGAGCTGGCCGAACACGTCGCCGGTTTTCAGGCCAGCCTGCAAGCCGCCGGTGTCGGACTCGGCGACCGGGTGGCCGCGTGCATGCCCAACACCTGGCAGACCCTGGTGGCGATGCTTGCGACCACCAGCCTCGGCGCGATCTGGTCGTGCTCCTCGCCGGACTTCGGCACCCACGGTGTGATCGACCGTTTCGGCCAGATCGAACCCAGAGTGTTGATCACCTGCGCCGGCTACCGTTACGCCGGTAAAGACATCGACCAGACCACCAAGGTCAACGAAATCCTCGCACAACTGCCGTCGCTGCAGCACTTGATCATCGTGCCCTATGCTCGCACGCAGGCCCGTGCCGAGGATTACCGAACCCACGCCAACGTGACGTTGTGGGGCGATTTCTACCAACCCGGCGGCGAGCCGCGTTTTGTTCCGGTGCCGTTCAATCACCCTTTGTACGTGCTGTATTCCAGTGGCACCACCGGCGTGCCCAAATGCATCGTGCACAGCACCGGCGGCGTGCTGCTGCAGCATGCCAAGGAGCATGGGCTGCACGTCGATCTCGTCCCCGGTGACCGGTTGTTCTACTACACCACTTGCGGCTGGATGATGTGGAACTGGCTGGTTTCGGCCCTCGCCGTCGGCAGCGCGGTGGTGTTGTATGACGGCTCGCCGTTTCACCCGGATAACCAGCGCTTGCTCGATCTGATCGACGATGAGCGCATCAGTGTGTTCGGCACCAGCCCCAAGTTCCTCGCAACACTGGAAAGCAGCGGCATCAAGCCTGTGCACAGCCACGATCTGAGCAGCCTGAAGACCTTGCTCTGCACCGGCTCGGCGCTGTCGCCACAGAGCTATGACTACGTCTACCGCGACTTCAAGCGCGATGTGTGCCTGGCGTCGATGTCCGGCGGCACCGATGTGGTGTCGTGCTTCGTCAACGGCAACCCGCTGTCGGCGGTGCGCCAGGGCGAAATCATGGGCAAGAGCCTGGGCATGGCCGTTGAAGTGTGGAACGACGCCGGCGTTGCCGTGGTCGGCGAAAAAGGCGAACTGGTCTGCACCCGGCACTTCCCGGCGATGCCCGTCGGTCTGTGGCACGACCCTGACGGAGAAAAGCTGCGCAAATCCTATTTCAGCCTGTTCCCCGGTGTCTGGGCCCAGGGCGACTACGCCGAGCAACTGCCCCACGGCGGGATGCTGATCCACGGCCGCTCCGACGCCGTGCTCAACCCCGGCGGCGTGCGCATCGGCACGGCGGAAATCTATCGTCAGGTCGAGAAAGTCCCGCAGGTGCTGGACAGCGTGGCAATCGGGCAGCAATGGCAGGACGATGTGCGCGTGGTGCTGTTTGTCCGTCTGCAGGATGGCGTGACGCTGGATGAGGCCCTGCAACAGCAGATCCGCCAGGTGATCCGCGCCAACACCACGCCGCGCCACGTGCCGGCGAAGATCGTCGCGGTGACCGATATTCCGCGCACCATCAGCGGCAAGGTGGTGGAACTCGCGGTGCGCAATGTGGTGCATGGCGAGCCGGTGAAAAATACCGATGCGCTGGCCAATCCCGAAGCGCTGGAGCAGTTTCGCAATCGCCCGGAATTGTCGGACTGATCCCAATCCCTTGTGGGAGCGGGCTTGCTCGCGAAGGCAATCTGTCAGTCGATAACAATGTGACTGATACACCGCTTTCGCGAGCAAGCCCGCTCCCACAGGGGTGAGGTGTTAATCCATCAAGCCCCAGTCGCCTGATGATGAGGGCGCGGGCGCTGGCCCCGCTTCGGCATGCAGCTTCAAACGCAGCCGCAGATTGTTCTGCGAATCGGCATGTTTGAGCGCTTCGTCTTCACTGATGACGCCCTCCACCACCAGCCCGTACAACGCCGCGTCAAAGGTCTGCATGCCGGCCTCGCCAGACTTCTCCATGATGCCCTTGAGTTCGCCCAACTCGTTGCGGCGGATCAGGTCGGCGATGGTCGGGGTGCCGAGCATCACTTCGACCGCCGCCCGCCGCTGACCGTCCAAAGTGCGCACCAGCCGTTGCGAGACGAACGCCTTGAGATTGTTGCCCAGTGCATGCAGCAACTGCGGGCGGCGCTCTTCGGGGAACAGATTGACGATACGGTCCAGCGCCTGATTGGCGTTGTGCGCATGCAGCGTCGACAGCACCAGGTGCCCGGTGTCGGCGAATGTCAGCGCGTGCTCCATGGTTTCGCGATCGCGAATTTCGCCGATCAGCACCACGTCCGGCGCCTGGCGCAGGGTGTTTTTCAGCGCCGCATGGAAACTGCGGGTATCGACGCCGACTTCGCGTTGATTGATGATCGAGCGCTGGTGTCGATGGATATACTCCACCGGGTCTTCGATGGTGATGATGTGCCCGCTGCTGTGGCGGTTGCGGTGATCGATCAATGCGGCCAGCGAGGTGGATTTGCCGGAGTCGGTGGCACCAACGAACAGGATCAGCCCTTGTTTGAGCATTACCGTTTCCTGTAACACCGGCGGCAGCTTAAGGTCTTCGAAACGCGGAATATCGAGTTTGACGTTGCGGATCACGATTGACACGTCGTTGCGTTGCTTGAAGATGTTCACCCGAAAACGTCCGATGCCCGTACGGGAAATTGCCAGGTTCATTTCCAGATCCCGATCGAACTCGCGCCGCTGCTCGGCGTCCATCAGTGAGCTGGCGATCGCTTCGACCTCACCGGGCTTGAACGGCCGCTCGCTGAACGGCGTCAGCACGCCGTCGATGCGCGCACTGGGTGGCGCTCCCGTGGACAGGAACAGGTCAGAGCCGTGCTGGCTCGACAGACGGAGCAACAGTGCATCGATTTCCATGGCAATAAGCACCCGCGAAGCATTCAATGAACAGAAATGACCCGCTGTCGTGACGTAACGGGTCATACAGCGTCTACCGCAAGTGCAAGAATAGTAGATGCCAACGCACTGACCGACGCTCAGGATAGATGTGATGAACGCAACACCCTCCCCCGATGACGCCCAAGCCCTGATCGCCCGTATCGACTGGAGTCGCACGCCGTTGGGCGCTTCTGGCACCTGGCCGCAAAGCCTGCGCACCGCGGTGGACATCGTGATTCACTCGCCGATGCCGATGCTGCTGTTGTGGGGGCCGCAGCTCACGCAAATCTACAACAACGGCTTTGCGATGCTCGCCGGGAGCAAGCATCCGCACGCTTTCGGACAGCCGGCGCACCTTATATGGCCGGAACTTCAGGACTTTACCGACCCGATTTATCGAGCCGTCCTACAAGGCCAGGTGCGCACCTACAGCGAACGGCGATTTACCCTGCAACGCGAAGGCGTAGAGTCTGACTTCTGGCTGGATCTGACCTACAGCCCCATCCGCGATGAAAACACTCAGGTGGCCGGGATCCTGGTGACCGCCATCGAAACCAACGAACGCCGGCGCATCGCCCTCGAATTGCAACGCCGTTCCGAAGAAAGCCTCAAGGCCCAGCGCGACACTGAAGAACGCCTGCAACTGGCGCTGGCCGCCACCGATGCGGTCGGCACCTGGGACTGGGACATCGGCGAAGACCGTTTCATCGCCGACGCCCATTTTGCCCAGTTGCACGGCATCGATCCGGCCCACGCCAGCCAGCTACCGATCAGCGACTACCTGCAAGGCGTGCACCCCGAAGACCGCGCGTTGATCGCCCGCAGCATCAAGCATTGCATTACCCACGGCACCGAATACGCCGAGGAATACCGCCTGCTGAAAGCCGACGGCGAACTGCGCTGGGTGTTTGCCCGGGGCCGCTGTTACAAGGATCACCACGGGCGACCGGTGCGTTTCCTCGGCGCCGCGCTGGATCTGACCGAGCGCAAGCACACCGAGCAGGCGCTGCGTCAGAGCCAGACGGAATTGCAGCTGATCATCAATGCAATGCCGATCCTCATCAGTTACGTCGACCACGAAGAGCGCTTTCGCCTGAACAACGCGGCGTATCTAGACTGGTACGGCCTCACGCCGCAGGAGTTGTATGGCCGCACCATTCGCGAAGTGATCGGCGAAGAAGCCTACTTCCTGCGCGCGCCGTATATTGCCGAAGCGCTGGCCGGGCGGCCCTGCTCGTTCAGCCTGTACACCCCGCATCGCGACGGCAGCAGCCGGCATGCGCTGATGAATTACCTGCCGCGCCACGGCGCCGATGGCTCAGTCAACGGTTTCTATATTTTCGTGATCGACGAATCCGAACGGAAGAAGACCGAAGAAGCCCTGCGCAATCTCAATGAAACCCTGGAGGAACGGGTCAGCGCCCGTACCGAACAACTGGCCCAGGCCAATCAGCGTCTGCAGAACGAGATGTTCGAACGCGAGCGCGCCGAAGATGCGTTGCGCCATGCACAGAAAATGGAAGCGGTCGGCCAGCTCACCGGCGGTATCGCCCACGACTTCAACAACATGCTCACCGGGATCATCGGCAGCCTTGACCTGATGCAGCGTTACATCGCCGATGGCCGCGCCGATGAAATCGGCCGTTTCACCGAAGCGGCGGTGTCGTCGGCCAACCGAGCGGCGGCGCTGACCCATCGCTTGCTGGCGTTCTCCCGTCGGCAGTCGCTGGACCGCAAGACCCTCAACGTCAACGAACTGATTCATTCGCTGGAAGATTTGATCCGCCGCACCAAGGGCGACCCGATCGAACTCACGCTGCGCCTGGCCGACGACGTGTGGCCGATCAGTACCGACGTCAGCCAACTGGAAAATGCTTTGCTCAACCTGGTGATCAACGCCCGCGACGCCATGCCCGATGGCGGCGAGCTGCTGATCGAAACCGCCAACGTCTACCTCGATGGCAACGACATCACCACCCTCGAACCGGTCAAGGCCGGCGACTACCTGATGCTGGCGGTCAGCGACAACGGCACCGGTATGACGCCGTCGGTGCGCGCCAAGGCGTTCGATCCGTTCTTCACCACCAAACCGATCGGCCAGGGCACCGGGCTGGGGCTGTCGATGATTTATGGCTTCGCCCAGCAGTCGGGCGGGCATGTCAGCCTCGACAGCCTGCCGAATCAGGGTACCTGTGTGCGCTTGTACTTGCCGCGCCTGAACCTGCTGGAACCCGAACGGCCTGTCGTGGAAACCCTCGGTGCAGCGCCGACGGCCACTTGCGGGGAAACCGTGGTGGTGGTTGAGGATGACCCGGCGGTGCGCATGCTGGTGCTCGATCTGCTCAAGGAGCTGGGTTACCTCGCCCACGAAGCCGCCGACGCCAGCGCCGCCCTGCCGCTGCTGGAATCGGAGCTGCGTGTGGATCTGCTGGTGACCGACGTCGGCCTGCCGGGGATGAACGGCCGGCAACTGGCGGAAATCGCCCGCCAGCATCGTCCGGGCCTGAAAGTGCTGTTCATGACCGGTTACGCGCAGAAAGCCGCCGAGCGTCAGGGCTTTCTCGAGGATGGCATGGACATGGTGGCCAAGCCGTTTTCGATTGAAGTGCTGGCCAACAAGATCCGCGAGATGATCAACCAAACGCCGTCACTTGAGGCATAATCCCGCGCCCCGCCGTCACCCCGTTACAGGTATCGCACGATGAAAGCCCAAGCCCGCCATATTCTGGTGAAAACCGCCGAAGAGGCCGAACAGCTCAAACAACGCATTGCCAAGGGCGAAGCGTTTGATGTGCTGGCGAAGAAATACTCGACCTGCCCGTCCGGCAAGCGCGGCGGTGATCTGGGTGAAGTGCGGCCGGGGCAGATGGTCGGTGCGATTGATGCGGTGATCTTCAAGAAGCCGCTGCGCACGGTGCATGGGCCGATCAAGAGCAAGTTCGGCTATCACCTGGTGCAGGTGTTTTTCCGCGATTAAGTGCTTTGCTTTCGGGCCTCTTCGCGAGCAAGCTCGCTCCCACAGTCTGGAATGCGGTCCCCTGTGGGAGCGGGCTTGCCCGCGAACCGATTGCGCAGCAAGCGGCCATCCACCGCTTACCTGGGAATCAATGCCCCCGGCACCTGAATCACCCGACTTGCCAGCCAATGCCCCGCCTGCGCCGCCTCGACCGGACTGCCCCCCAGCAAACGCCTGGCCAGATACGCCGCACTGAACGAATCCCCCGCCGCCGTGGTGTCCACCACCTTCTCGACCTGCTGCGCCGGCACTTCGAGCGCCTCGCCATCACAACGAATCAGACACGCCTCGGCGCCACGCTTGAGCACCACTTCCGGGGTGCCGATCTGCGCGTACGCCTCGAACACCGCCTCGCAATCGGCAAAATGGAACAGCGCCTGCTCGTCATCGACGGTCAGCAACGCCAGATCAACATGCGGCAACACGCTGCGATAGGCCGCCCGCGCCTCTTCCGGTGAGGCCCACAAGCGTGGCCGATAGTTGTTGTCGAAGACGATCCGCGCATCGCGCTGGCGGGCTTCGATCAGGGTCTGGATCAAGCGCTCGCGGCCCTTGGCCCCCAGCACTGCGAGGGTGATGCCGCTGAAATACAGCACATCGTAGTCCGGCAGCGCCGCCAGAATCGGCTCGGCCGCCGGGGTCGTGAAGCAATCGCGCACCGCCGCCTCATTGCGCCAGTAGAGGAAACGCCGCTCGCCGTTGGCGTCGGTCTGGATGCAGTACAAGCCGGGCAAGCGACCGGGCAAACGCTGGACGAGATCCAGGCCAATGCCTTCATCGGCCCAACTCTGGCACATGGCATCGCTGAAGCTGTCGTCGCCGAGCGCGGTGACGTAGTCGACCTGGGCTTTGTCGCCGAGGGCGCGGGACAAGTACACCGCGGTGTTCAAGGTATCGCCGCCGAAGCTTTGCTGCAGGCTGCCATCGGCGCGGTGCTGGAGTTCGATCATGCACTCGCCGATCAGGGCGATGCGCGGGGTGTTCGGGCCCAGGGGGCTGAGGGTGGTCATTGGGAGGTGTCTCTGGATAATCATCGGTGTTTGGGCGGCCCTCATCGCGAGCAGGCTCACTCCTACAATTGGAATGCGTTCCCCTGTAGGAGTGAGCCTGCTCGCGATGGGCGCGACTCGGTCTGAAGCCTTAGAAACAAGTTTCCATACTCTCGACCACCATCAACTGCTCATCCACCAGCAACCCCACCCGCCACTTGTCGAAGGTCAGGCACGGGTGCGAGGTGCCGAAGGAAATGATGTCGCCCACCCGCAACTCAACCCCCGACGCCACGCTCATGAACGCATGCTGATCCATCACCGCCGTCACTTTGCACGCACTAACGTCATCGCCGACTGCCGGCACCACGCCGGCCTTGTAACGCAGCAACGGCACCGGCAGGCCGGCATCGAACGCCACGTCGCGCTTGCCCAGGGCGATCACCGCAAAACCCGGCTCTGGCAACGATTGCACGTGCGCCCAGACTTCCAACGCCGGACGCAGGCCTTCGTGCAGATCGCTGCGACGATCCAGCACACAGCACTGCGCTTCCTTGTAGATGCCATGGTCATGCGCCACGTAGCTGCCCGGGCGCAGCACACTGAGGAAGCGTCCGCTCGCGTTCTGCGCTTCGAACGATTCGGCGATCAGGTCGTACCACGCCGACCCCGAGGCAGTGATGATCGGCTTGGCAATGGCAAACGCGCCGCTGTCCTGCAGTTGTACCGCCAGTCGCACCAGCGATGCGGCGAACTCGCGAATACCGCTGACCGCGTGATCGCCGTGGATTACCCCTTCGTAACCCTCGATACCGGTCAGGGCCAGCGCCGGTTGCGCATTGATCGCCTGGGCCAGCGCGATGACTTCCTGCTCGCTGCGGCAACCGCAGCGGCCACCGACCACGCCGTACTCGATCATCACATTCAACTTCACTCCGCGCGAGGCGAAGTAGACGCCGAGATCGGCGACGTTGTCCGGGTGATCAACCATGCAGTAGAAATCGAAATCGGCATCGGCCAGCAGATCGGCAATCAGTGCCATGTTCGGCGTGCCGACCAGTTGGTTGGCCATCAACACCCGGCGCACGCCGTGGGCGTATGCGGCGCGGGTCTGGGTGGCGCTGGCGAGGGTGATGCCCCAGGCGCCCGCGTCGAGCTGACGCTGGAACAGCGCCGGGGTCATGCTGGTCTTGCCGTGGGGCGCGAGCTCGGCGCCGCTGTCGCTGACGAACTTCTGCATCCAGCGAATGTTGTGCTCCAGCGCCTCGCGGTGCAGCACCAGCGCCGGCAGGCTGACGTCACGCACAAGGTGTGCGCCAATGGCAGCGTCGCCCTTTTCCACAGCGGTATTGATGGCAGTCGTCATGCTTGAACTCCTCGCATTCAGTCGCGGCCGCAAGCAGCCGCGGTTATTCGTTGATACGCCGGGCGAGGCTGTTGGCACTCTCGATCAGCACCCGGCGATAGTCGTCGTAATTGTTTTTCGCATCGGCCCGTGGGGCGACGATGCACAGGGTGCAGATGGCCACGCCACTGGGGTCTTTGACCGGCGCGGCGAAGCAATGGGTGAAGGTGTCGGCCACGCTGTCGAACGAGAAGAATCCGTCGATGCCGGCCTGGCGGATCTCCGCCAGAAAGCGTTCCAGCGGCAGGCGCTCGCCGTCGGGCAGGATGTAGTCGTCTTCGTCGATCAGGTCGATGATCTGCTGATCACTCAAATGCGCCAGCAACAGGCGCCCGGATGCGGTCCACGGGATTGGCGCGTTTTCGCCAATGTCGGACGAAATGCGGAAATGCCGCTCGCCCTCCTTCATCAGCGCCACCGTGTATTTGCGCCCGTTGAGCAGGCACATCTGCGCGGTTTCGCGGGTCTGGCTGACGATCTCCTGCAAGGCGTGATCGGCCTCGCGACTGAGGTCGAAGTGACGCAGGTGCGCCTGCCCGAGGAAGTACAACTGACGACCGAGATAAACGTGACCGTCCTTGCCCACCGGCTCCAGAATCCGTCGCTCCAGCAGCGACGCCACCAGCTCGTAGACCGTGGATTTCGGGCTGCCGATACCGTTGGCGATGTCGTTCGGACGCAGCGGCTGGCCGATTTCCTTGAGGAAATCGAGGATATCGAACGCCCGGTCCAGACCGCGGGCCCGGCGTTTGATGGTGTCTTCGGTCATGTCAGTGGTTCCCATAAGAAGTGCCGGGATGGTAACTGGCCTGAGGTGTTGTGTCAGTTGGATCGAGGCCCTCACCCCCCGCCCTCTCCCGGAGGGAGAGGGAGCCTGACCGGATCGATGCAAAAAGAACTGATATACACCAGACTCCGTATCGATAGGGATCAGTCCCCTCTCCCTCCGGGAGAGGGTTAGGGTGAGGGAGAGCCTTTTACTCAAGCCTTTTTCTTGTACGCAATGCAATCGATCTCGACCTTGCAATCGACCATCATGCTCGCCTGCACACAGGCCCGTGCCGGGGCGTGTTCCGGTTTGAAGTACTCGCCGAAGACCTTGTTGAAACTGCTGAAATCCCGCGGGTCATCCAGCCATACGCCAGCGCGCACCACATCTTCCAGGCCGTAACCGGCCTCTTCGAGAATCGCGATCAGGTTCTTCATGGTCTGGTGGGTCTGCTCGACGATGCCGCCAACGATGATCTCGCCATCCACCGCCGGCACCTGGCCGGACACATGCAGCCAGCCATCCGCTTCAACAGCGCGCGCGAAGGGACGGGGCTGGCCACCAGCGGCCGTGCTGCCGGTGCCGTATCGAGTAATGCTCATGGGTACTTCTCCTGATTACAAAGCAAAAATTAGAACCGCGTGCTCTTGAGAAACTCAGCCAGACGTGGCGATTGCGGGCGTTCGAACAGTTCCTTGGGCGGCCCCTGCTCTTCGATCCGCCCCTGATTCATGAACACGATCTTGTCCGAAACCTCGAAGGCGAAACGCATTTCGTGGGTCACCAGCAACATGGTCATGCCGTCTTCGGCCAGGCCCTTGATCACGTTCAGCACTTCACCGACCAGTTCCGGATCAAGGGCCGAGGTGACTTCGTCGAACAGCATCAGGCTCGGGTTCATCGCAATCGCCCGGGCAATCGCCACACGCTGTTGCTGCCCGCCGGACAACTGCCCGGGAAAGTGATTGCGCCGCTCCAGCAGGCCGACCCGTTCCAGCCATTTCTCGGCCAGCACCACGGCTTCGTCCTTGTGCATTTTCTTTACCTTGAGCAGACCGAGAGTGACGTTCTGCAAGGCGGTCAGATGCGGGAACAAGTTGAATTGCTGGAACGCCATGCCGGTCATCGCGCGATGGCGGGCGATGACTTTTTCGGCGTGACGCACACGTTTACCGCCGACCTCGTCATAGCCGATGGACTCGCCGTCGAGCAGGATCTGCCCGCCCTGAAACTCTTCGAGCATGTTCACGCAACGCAGCAAGGTGGTCTTGCCCGAACCGCTGGAACCGATCAGCGTCACGACGTTGCCGCGCTGCATGCTCAGATCGACGCCCTTGAGCACTTCGACTGCGCCGTACTGCTTGTGCAGGCCACGGATGTCCAGCAGCGGCTGAGCGTTGTGAACGTTGGAAACTTGAGCTTGAGTCATGGCAGGGCCACCCGCTTTTCAATATGCCGGCCGAGTAATTCGATGCCGTAGTTGATGACGAAGAACAGAAAACCGGCGAACAGGTAAAACTCCAGGGTCATGAAAGTCCGGGCGATGATCTGTTGGGTGCTGAGCAGTAGTTCGGCAACGCCGATCACCGAGAGCAAGGTCGAAGCCTTGACGATTTCGGTGGACGAGTTGACCCAGGTCGGCAGGATTTGCCGCAACGCCTGGGGCAACAGCACGTAACCGAGGGATTGATAAAACGTCAGGCCGATCGCCTTGCTCGCTTCCATCTGCCCGCGTGGCAATGCCTGCAAGGCACCGCGCACGATCTCGGCAACGTGCGAGCCGCAGAACAGCGTCAGACCCAGCGCACCGGCCTGAAACGCGCTGATCTGCCAGCCCAGCGCCGGCGCCATATAGAAGCAGGCCAGCACCAATACAAACACCGGCGTGCCGCGAATAATGTCGACATAAAAGCGGAACGGCGCGCGCATCCAGAACTTGCCGTAAGTCAGCACCAGACCGGTGACGACGCCGAGCAGCGTGCCGAACAGAATCGCCAGCGCCGACACCTGCACACTGGTCAGAAAACCTTGCAGCAACGTCTCGCGTGCCACCCATAATTCATGCAACCAACTGGGAGATTGGTACATCGCAGCCTCCTATCGGCGGATCGCCAGACGCTGCTCGAGGTAACGCAGCAGCATGGCAATGAGGTAACAGGCCGCGACATACAACGCCGTGGTCACCAGCCAGGTTTCAATCACCCGGTAGCTCTCGACGTTGATCTTGCGCGCGTAATAAGTCAGCTCCGGCACCGCAATCGCGGCGGCCAACGAGGTGTCCTTGAACAGCGAGATGAAGTTGTTCGACAGCGCCGGCAACACGTTGCGCAGCATCACCGGCACGGTGACGTAGGCCTTGACCTGCCACTCACCGAGACCGATCGCCAGCCCGGCTTCGCGCTGGCCTTTGGGAATGCTCAGCAAGCCGCCACGGAACACTTCGGTCAGATAGGCACCGGCATACAGCGACAGCGTGATGATGAATGACGAGATCTTGTCCAGACGGATCCCCAGGCTCGGCAAGGCAAAGTAGATCAACAGAATCAACACCAGAATCGGCGTGTTACGCACCACCGTGACGTACACCGAGGCCAGCACCCGCAAGGCGCGATGCTTCGAGAGCAAGGCAAACGCCATCAGCAGGCCGATCAAGCAGCCGATGGCGATCGACACCAGCGCCAGTTCAAGACCCAGACCGAGCCCGGCCAGCAAGGTGTCGAAATCGCGCCATACGGCAGCAAAGTTCAACTGATAGTTCATGGTCAGCAGTACCTTGAGCGGGGCGCGTGCAGGCGCCCCACTCTCACGGGATCATTTGAATTCGACAGGGAAACCGATCGCCGGCGACGGCAGGTCGACACCGAACCATTGCTTGAAGGATGCCGCGTAAGCCGGGAACTCAACGCCGGTCATAGCTTCATGCAGGGCGGTGTTGACGAAGTTCAGCCAGTCCTGATCGCCGCGTTTGACTGCGCAGGCGTAGGTCTGTGGGCTCCAGGCGTAGGTCGGGCTGCGGTAGCGGCCAGGGTTCTGCACCATCAGGTATTTGACCGACGACTGATCGGTGGCAGCGGCATCAGCACGGCCGGAGTTCACCGCCTGATACATCAAATCGACACTGTCGTACTGATCGACCTTGGCCTTGGGCAGCGCCTGATGCACCAGTTCTTCGGCATAGACGTTTTGCAGCACGGCCACGGTGACGCTGTCGCCAGCGGCCTGCAGGTCTTCGATTTCCTTGTACTTGCTGTTGGCCGGCAGCAGCAGGCCGACACCTTCGCGGTAGTACGGCAGGGTGAACGCCACTTGCTGCGCACGACTGGCGGTAACGGTGATGAACTGGCAACTCATGTCGACCTTGTCGGTCAGCAGATTGGGAATTCGCGCGTCGGACGACTGCACGACGAACTCGACTTTGCTCGGGTCATTGAACAGCCCTTTGGCCACCATCCTGGCGATGTCGATATCAAAGCCCTGCAACTTGCCGTCCGCACCCTGAAAGTGCCACGGCGCATTGGTGCTGCCGGTGCCGACAATCAGCTTGCCCCGGGCCAGAACACTGTCGAGCTTGCTATCGGCTGCCTGGGCCATGCCCATCACAGCGGACGAAGCCGCAAGAACAAAAACACACGCTTTGAACAACGAAGGACGGCGATGCATGGCAAGCACTCCAGGATGATGTTTATTCCGCTATACCGGAACACGGTTTGTTACTACGGAATAGACAGCAGAAAGTGTGCCACAGGAATTGCAGGGAATCTGTATAGGGGTTAAATGTTTTTGGAATCAACGGGATGCAGGAAATGCGAAAAAGGAGTCAGGTGCGGGTACTGATAGGCTGCGCTACCTTAGGCTACAAATAACG
The DNA here is from genome assembly GCF_053851495.1 of Pseudomonas sp. JQ36. Classification (NCBI taxonomy): domain Bacteria; kingdom Pseudomonadati; phylum Pseudomonadota; class Gammaproteobacteria; order Pseudomonadales; family Pseudomonadaceae; genus Pseudomonas; species Pseudomonas sp. JQ36. The sequence continues at coordinate 2,019,600 of NZ_CM132642.1, forward strand.
AGTAGCAGGTTCCCAGATGGAGCACGAAGGGCTACTTCGGTGCAGTGGTTAGCGATTGAAGGGGCCAGCTCTCCATATCTATCGGCAAGCGGCTTTGTCGTAGACCTCTCCCCGCTCTCTTCTCCCTACCGCAATCACGGTAACAACCAAAACCTCGTTCTTTACGCGATAGACCAGCCTGTATCCAGCACTGCGAAGCTTGATTTTGTAGGCGTTTCCCAACCCTCGGAGTCGATCGGCAGGAACGTGAGGATTGATCAGACGTGTAGAGAGCTTTTTCTTGAACTGATCCTGAAGTGCTGAATCAAGCTTTTTCCATTCCCTCCAGGCTTTTCGGAAAACTCCGGCTCATAGGTCATCTATAGAGACCTTGATGGTGGGATCGTTTTCTCGCTCCTTGCATAGTGCGATCAGTTCCAGATCCTCAAGACGATTCATCATCGCCTCATACTCCTTTACGGGAACACAATAAAACGCTGGCTCATTTCGATTGAGGATTGCAACAGATTGGCCGCCACCGGCGGCCACGGTACCCATGGGGTTTCTTTTCAATTCAGAAATACTCGCAACGATATTAGAAAGGACTACGTGAGTCATGATGGTGCTCCTTGGAGTGCTGTTAATGGTGCTTAAAATAGCACTCCAAGACGGCTTCGACGCCTATCGCTTATTACCGCCTTCTCTTTTATTGAGTGAAAAAAGGTATCACGTCCCGACATTCCACATTTCCGGGCTTCGTGTCGGGCTGGTCCTTCATAAAAGTGGGAAAAATCTCGCGAATCCACAGGCCACCTGTAATTTCTGACAGTAGACCTGTTCTTCACCCTTCTTTAACGTCATCGAACCTTCGAGGTCGTTGAAAAGGAGTTCTCAATGAGCGCTGCCAATACCATTTCCAATCTGGCCCCGGTTTACCGCAAAGCCCTGAAAACCTGGCGCCCGGTGATCCTGTATTTCGCCAATCAACACTGCCCCGCCTGCGAATGGGCCGGGCCGATTTTTCGTCAGATTGCCGAGCCGTACCGTCATCGCGCCAATATCTACATGCTTAACACCCGTGAGTCGCCGCGCCATCCGCTGGTTACCGGCACGCCGACGGTGCTGTTCTACACGAACGGCAGGCTGGTGAAAAAACTCAAGGGCATCGGCACAGAGGAAACACTGGCGGCGGATTTTGCCCGGCATATTGGCAGGACCAGGGCACCGCTAGTGCAGCAGAAACCAAGGCATGACCTGCCGTGGTTGCGCCGCACATTGAGCAGGCTCTGCACAATCACGCGTGCGCATCGGCGGGTGATTTGAGGCAGTGCATTTCCCGTAATCGTTGCGGCGTCTGACACATCGCTTTCGCGGGCAAGCCCGCTCCCACAGGGGGTCAACGTTGTTCACACATTTCGTGTACGACGCGTGCACTGTAGAAGCGGGCTTGCCCGCGAAGGGGTCGGCACCGTCAGCGCAAGGCTGCTGCCTTACGCAGAATCGCGCACCAGCAACACCCGCGTCACCCGTCGTTCCTCAACGGCTTTGACGGTCATTTGCCAGCCTTCGTACTGCAGCCGGTCGCCCTTCATCGGCAAGCGATCCAGCAGGCTCATCACCAGTCCGGCCAAGGTCTGATAGTCCTCGGTCGGTTCGGCGCCGAACCCGGTGCGCTGGCGAACACGCGTCAGGTTCAATGCGCCGCTGACGACAAAACCGCCCTGCTCCTCGATCACGTCCGGGCCTTCGACTTCGCTGGCATCGGGCAGTTCGCCGGCAATCGATTCGAGGATGTCGGTCATGGTCAACACGCCGACGAAGTCACCGAATTCGTTGACCACGAAGGCGATGTGGGTCGACGCCGCGCGCATCTGTTCCAGCGCATTGAGGATCGAATAGCTGTCGAGCAGGTTGATGGTCTTGCGTGCCAGGTGCTCCAGATTCGGCTCGGTACCGGACAGGTACTCCTTGAGCAGCTCTTTCTTGTGCACGAAGCCCAACGGTTCATCCACCGCGCCGTCGCGAATCAGCGGCAGACGCGAATACGAAGAGTGCATCAATTTTGTGCGAATCGTTTCGGCGTCGTCGGCCAGATCGATGGTGTCGACGTCCGCGCGTACGGTCATCAGATTACGAATCGGCCGCTCGGCCAGTTGCAGCACGCCACTGATCATCACTCGCTCGCGGCGGTCGAACAGCTCCGCACTCGGGGCTTCGCCGTCATCCAGCAGGTCGGAGATTTCCTCGCCGACCTCCTCCGCCTCCAGCTTGCGCCCGCCCAGCAGACGCATTACCGCGTGGGCCGTGCGCTCACGTATGGGGCGCAGGCCTTGCATCGAACGCTTGCGCCGGGCCCGGGCGATCTGGTTGAACACCTCGATCAGGATCGAGAAACCAATCGCCGCATACAGATAACCTTTCGGGATGTGGAAACCCAGGCCTTCGGCGGTCAGGGCGAAACCGATCATCATCAGGAAGCCCAGACACAGCATGATCACCGTCGGGTGCGCATTGACGAAGCGGGTCAGCGGCTTGCTGGCGACGATCATCAGGCCGATGGAAATGATCACCGCGATCATCATCACCGCCAGTTCATCGACCATGCCGACGGCGGTGATTACCGCGTCCAGCGAGAACACCGCGTCGAGCACCACGATCTGCGCCACGATCGGCCAGAACAGCGCGTAAGCGGCGTTGGTCGAGCGCTGGCCGACGTGGCCTTCGAGTCGTTCGTGCAGCTCCATGGTGGCCTTGAACAACAGGAACACACCACCGAACAGCATGATCAGGTCACGGCCGGAGAAGCTCTTGTCGAATACCTCGAACAATGGCTGCGTAAGAGTGACCAGCCAGGAAATACTCGCCAACAGGCCCAGACGCATGATCAACGCCAGCGACAGGCCGATGATTCGCGCACGGTCGCGCTGATGCGGCGGCAGTTTGTCCGCCAGAATCGCGATGAACACCAGGTTGTCGATACCCAGCACCAGTTCCAGCACGATCAGAGTCAACAGGCCTAACCAGGCCGTGGGATCCGCTAACCATTCCATAAAATGTCTCGATCTCTCTTCAGTGAATTCAGGCTGCCGGGCACGGCAAAGTGCAACGCGAAGGCTCTGAAGCCGCGTTGTCAACGATAGACGGGTGTCGGAAAACCGGATGCTGCGAGTGCGTCAAGACCGCGCCATGGCGCGTGGAGAAGGTACGACTGGGAGGCTCCAAGAGGGTGTTCATGCAAATCCTGAATGAAAAATGGCCTTGGAGCGTACAGGCTCAAGGCACATTTTCTACAGCGGCAAATCATTTCAAAATCTGTAAGAGCACAAGAAATGTGATTTTCCTGCAGGCCCTTTCGCGAGCAAGCCCGCTCCCACATTGGATCTTCTTTGAACTCAGAACCTGCGTCCGACGAATAACCCCTGTGGGAGCGGGCTTGCTCGCGAAGGGGTCATCAAACACACCACATCATCGCCCGGCAAAGCGCAAGCGCGACAACTGCCGCAGATCGCCCTCTACGTAATAATCATGAGTCCAGCTGTCATCCACCGCCAACGGACTCACCTGCTTCAGCGCCAGCTTCTTCGCGAAATAGCGAAAGCGGTAATGCTCATAAAACCGCAGCAATTCCAGGCCATAGCGATCAGCCAGATCGGTGTCGCCACGAATGATCAGGAAGTTCTCGTCATTGCCGTTACTGGCCGAGGTGCTGAAGTTGTGGCTGCCGCTGATAATCGTCGGGGTATCGCTGGTGAAATCGCTGACCACCGCTTTGGTGTGCACCAGCAGGTTACCCTTCTGGCCTTTCATGTTTTCCTTGAGCCAGCCTTCCAGACCGGTGTTCAGCAATGCCGTAGCGGCGAATTCGGCGGAACGATCGGCGTGAAATCCAGTTATACGGCTCGCGGTGTTTTGCAGACCGTAACGCAGGATATCGTCATGCGGTTTGCCGAGCAGCGCGTTGAGAATCGCATCCGGCAGGCTGAACGCGGTGACGAACAACACGTCCTTTTTCGCCGCCTCGATGATCTCGACGAACTCGCGCAAATCAGCCCCGCCGCGACGTGGCGAGAACCCGGCGAACAGCGGCTGCGCGGAGTCCATCGGATTGTGCTCGGTGATCCAGTTGCGCGTCGCGCCGACGTCGGCGGGATTGGCCCAAACCTCTTCGAACGTTTGCAAATACCGCGTGGCAATCGTCTCATCGTCGAGCGTATGCACCACATTGGCCTGGCGATAAACACCATTGGCGGTGAAATTGGTGCTGCCGCACAGCACGGCCTGCGGTTGACGCTGACCCGCGCCATCGACACGGCTGAGGACGATGAATTTGTTGTGGAAAATATTGTGAGTGACCCGGCCACGTTTGTTCGCCTCAGGCAACCTGGCGAGGTTCTCTTCGTTGAAGGTTGTGCCAGGGTCATCAGGCTGGGCGTGATACAGCACGCGCACCTGAACCCCTCGGGCAAATGCCGAGTTCACTGCGTCGACAATCGCCTGCAACTGATACTCGTAGATCGCAATATCCAGCGCCCACTGCGCGTCCACCGCACGTTCGATAAAGCCCAGCAATCGCTCCAGCAGTCCGTTCTCCAGCCACAGCCGCGCCGCGTCGGGCCAGGCTTCGATGGGCAGATTTTTGTTGGCGCTGATTTGCGCGTCAAGGTCGGGAAACTTGCGCTGGAAGGCCTGACTGGCGGCCACGGCACGGTTGAAGATCACGCTCTGGTTGGCCGGATGACCGTTGTCACTGGTGATGCTCAGCGCCAGCGATTCGCCCAGTTGCGGCGCGTCCGCCGTGCCATAGGCCAGATGCACGCGATAGTGCATCGTCGTGCCCGGATTGACAGCGTAATCGGCCCAGCGGAATTTCTGCAGCGGCGCTTTATCGCTGGGCGTGGCGTGATATTGGGGGAACGTGTGTGCCTTGCCGGGAAACGTCAGGCTGTTGAACAGAAACAACCACGGTTTGTCGCCCTGCTGCTTTTCGATGGCAAACCCGAGCAGGCCTTTGCGTTGCGGCTCAGCCAGATCCATGGCCAGCAGCACGCCATTGGTGCCAGCGTAGGCTTTGACGCGGAAATCGTCCTGAGGATTGGCGACCAATACCCGCATGGTTCACTCCTTGTGATTGGGCTGGGGTGGAGCATAGAGCAGCGCTGCAAGTTTGGATGATATCCGTTTGAACCGAGGTGACCTCTTCGCGAGCAAGCCCGCTCCCACAGGTAAAGCAGCGTTCACAATGCTTGTGGGAGCCAGCCTGCTCGCGAAGAGGCCCGCTCAGACTTCACACATCATCGATATGCCGATATTCCGCATTCAGCGCCGTCGCTAATTCCCGCGCCCGTGCCAGGCGGATCGGCCCACGCTCAATGTCGATCAACAATCCCGGACACTCCAGCGGCGGTATCGACGGCAAGGCTTTCAAACGCCCGTCCGTCACCACCAGCACGCGCTGCTGCTCGGCCGGGAAGCGCTTTTGTCGCTGGGTCAGCCATTGCTGTGCCTGCGTCAACGCTGCCACTAGCGGCGTTCCACCGCCCGCCCCTAGCGCCTCCAGCCAGGTACGCAAGCCACTCGACGCCTTCAACCCTTGTACTTGCCATTTCGGCACGCTGCCGCTGGCGGTCAGCAGGGCCAGTCGCGCCCGTTGCCGATAAGCATCATCGAACAATTGCGCGAGCAAGCCCTTGGCATCGCTCAGCGCCTGATGCCTACGGGTCGAAGCCGAGGCATCGACGATCACCAGCCACAGTTCGTGGGGAGTTCGAGTGCGCAACTGGAACTGCAGATCGTCGCGAGTCTGCGGCCGACCGTTGAGCAGCGTGCCCGGCCAGTTCACCAGACCGCTGCGCGCAGCGTGGCGCTGGCCCTGGCGTCCGTGGTCGAGGCGTCCGGCACGAGGTCTGGCATTCGCCCCCGCGTCGGATCGGGGACGAATGCCGGTTACTTTTTTGGCCAGCTCGGCACTTCGCGGCGAGCGCCAGTGGCCAGTGCCGGAGCGGGCATATCGCCCCACTGCCCCTGGCCCTCGCTTGACTCGGCTTGCGTATTGGCCGAATTCTGCGCGGGTGGCTGCGGACTGGAAGAAGAGGACTCTCTACGGCGATGACGCAGGGCGAATTCCGCGACCGCGTCGATATCCTGCTCGGCAATCGCTGCCGCGCCGCGCCATGCCGCGTGCGCACGGGCCGCACGCAGCCAGACCAGATCGGCACGCAAGCCATCGACACCCGCCGCAAAGCAACGCTCGGTGATGCTCGCCAACGCGTCGTCATCCAGCGCAATGCTCGCCAAGGCGATGCGCGCCTGTTCACAGCGTTCGCGCAGTGCCTGTTGCTGGGCTTCCCACTGTGCGCAGAACGCTTGGGGATCGCTGTCGAAATCCAGGCGGCGGCGGATGATCTGCCCGCGTTCGGTTGGCGCGGTGTGGCCGCTGAGGGCGACGTTCAGGCCGAACCGGTCAAGCAGTTGCGGACGCAGTTCACCCTCTTCCGGGTTCATCGTGCCGATCAATACAAATCGCGCCGAATGCCGATGGGAGATGCCGTCGCGCTCGATCAGGTTGGTGCCGCTGGCCGCCACATCGAGCAGCAGGTCCACCAGATGATCGGGCAGCAGGTTCACTTCATCGACGTAGAGCACGCCGCCGTCAGCTTTGGCCAAAACACCGGGGGAAAACTGCGCCCGCCCTTCACTCAGGGCCGCGTCGAGATCGAGGGTGCCGACCAGACGTTCCTCGGTGGCGCCCAGTGGCAGCGTGACAAACTGACCGCTGGCGAGCAGATCGGCCAAGCCACGGGCCAAGGTCGACTTGGCCATGCCACGCGGGCCTTCGATCAGCACGCCACCGATTTTCGGGTCGATGGCGGTGAGGCACAGGGCGAGTTTCAGGTCATCGGCGCCGACCACGGCGGAGAGCGGGAAATGCGGGGTGTCGGTCATCTTCAATACTCGGTCATGGTCGGTGTGGATTCATTTCAATGTAGGAGTGAGCCTGCTCGCGATAGCGGTGGGTCAGCGACAAATAGGTTGGCTGATACACCGCTATCGCGAGCAGGCTCACTCCTACAAAATGTTGTGGTGTGTCAGGTGTCTTCTTCTATATCCAGCAACAGGTTTTCCAGGGCTTCTTTATAGGCCCCGGGTTCCTGCCACATTCCACGTTGTTGTGCTTCGAGCATGCGCTCGGTCATATCACGCAGCGCATGCGGATTGTGCTCGCGGACAAAGTCGCGGGTCGCCGGGTCGAGCAAGTAGGCGTCAGCTAACAACGCGTACTGATGATCGTCGATCAGTTGCGTGGTGGCGTCGAAAGCGAACAGGTTATCGACTGTCGCCGCCAGTTCGAAGGCGCCTTTATAGCCGTGCCGTTTGACCCCGTCGATCCATTTCGGATTGGCCGCCCGCGAGCGGATCACCCGATTGAGCTCTTCTTTCAGGGTACGGATTTTCGGCAGATCCGGCTGGCTGTGATCGCCGTGATAACTCGCCGCTGCTTCGCCACGCAGGGTTTCCACCGCCGCGAGCATGCCGCCCTGGAACTGGTAATAGTCATTGGAATCGAGCAAGTCGTGCTCGCGGTTGTCCTGGTTCTGCAACACCGCCTGCACCTGGCTCAGGCGCTGGACGAACTGCTCGCGGGCGGCGGTGCCTTCGTCAGAACCACCGTACGCGTAGGCACCCCAGTTCAGGTAGACCTCGGCCAGATCTTCGCGGCTCTGCCACAGACGCCCATCGATGGCGCCCTGCACGCCCGCGCCGTAAGCACCGGGTTTGGCACCGAAGATCCGCCAGCCGGCCTGGCGCCGCGCCGTATCGGCATCCAGCCCCGATTGCAAAAGCGCCTCGCGCTCGGCACGCACTTTCGCCGCCAGCGGATTAAGGTCATCCGGTTCATCCAGCGCCGCTACCGCTTGCACGGCCGCGTCGAACAGCCGAATCAGGTTGGCAAAGGCATCGCGGAAGAAGCCCGAGACCCGCAGCGTGACATCGACCCGTGGCCGGTCGAGCAGGCTCAGCGGCAGAATCTCGAAGTCATCAACGCGCTGACTGCCGGTGGCCCACACCGGGCGCACGCCCATCAGCGCCATGGCCTGGGCGATGTCATCACCGCCGGTGCGCATGGTCGCGGTGCCCCACACCGAGAGGCCGAGCTGGCGCAGGTGATCGCCGTGATCCTGAAGGTGCCGTTCGAGAATCAGCGTGGCGGACTGGAAACCGATGCGCCACGCGGTGGTGGTCGGCAGGTTACGCACGTCCACCGAGTAGAAATTGCGCCCGGTGGGCAGCACGTCGAGACGACCACGGCTGGGTGCGCCGCTTGGGCCGGCGGGGACGAAGCGGCCGTTGAGGGCGTCGAGCAGGCCGCGCATTTCAGCGGGGCCGCAGGCGTCGAGGCGTGGGGCGACGACTTCCCGCAGATTGTCCAGGATCGCGCTCACTTCAGCCCCCCTCGGTTCCTGTAGGAGTGAGCCTGCTCGCGATGGCGTCATGTCAGGCAATTCACTGTTGAATGACACACCGCTATCGCGAGCAGGCTCACTCCTACAAGGGGCGTGCAATGTTTCGGAGATCAGGTGGGTGGCGAACAGTTCGAGGCGTTCGCGGGTGTCACCGGCGGTGCGCCAGATTTCGTCGCTGACGCTTTGCAGCTCCGGCGGGCGCGGGCCGTTCCACGGGTCGGCAAGTGCGCAATCCAGCGGATCAAACTCCAGCTCGAAGGCCTTGACCAACGCCCGCAGCAGACTCGACTGCGCGCCCTTGCCGTCGCCACGCGGGATGCGCAGCAAGGCCAGCAAGGTATCAATGCGCAAACGTCCGGTCGGCGACTCGCCGAAAATGTGCAGGCCATCGCGGATCTGCGATTCCTTCAGATCACACAGATAGGTGTCCAGACGCGGCAGCCAGATCGCGGCGTCGGCGTCGCTGTCCATGCCCGCGTCGAGTTGCAGTTCGCGGTCGATCTGCGTCTCGCGCACCAGTTGCAGGATGTCGCGCTGCAGCTCCCGCGCACGACGCGGATCGAGCAGTTGCGCTTCGTAATATTCGTCGGCCAACAGTTCCAGATTGCGCAACGGGCCGTAGGTTTCGGCGCGGGTCAGCGGCGGCATCAGGTGGTCGATGATCACCGCTTGCGTGCGCCGTTTGGCCTGCGCGCCCTCGCCCGGGTCGTTGACGATAAACGGATAGATGTTCGGCAGCGGTCCGAGCAGTGCATCGGGCCAGCAATTCTCCGAAAGGCCGACGCCCTTGCCCGGCAACCATTCGAGGTTGCCATGCTTGCCGACGTGAATCACCGCGTGCGCGCCGTAGGTGTTGCGCAGCCAGAAATAGAACGCCAGATAGCCGTGCGGCGGCACCAGATCCGGGTCGTGATACACCGCGCTCGGATCGACCTGATAACCGCGCGCCGGTTGAATGCCGACGAAGGTCAGGCCAAAACGCAGACCGGCGATCATCATTCGCCCGTCACGGCACATCGGATCATTTTGCGGCGCGCCCCAGCGTTCCAGCACTGCCGCGCGATTGGCCTGCGGCAGCGCATTGAACATCGCCAGATAGGCGTCCATCGCCAGGCTTTGCTGGCACGGACGCAGGTCGATGCTGTCGAGATCGTTGCTGACGCCGCCGAGCAATTGCTGGATCAGTTCGGTGCCGCTGTCCGGCAACTCCGCCGTCAGCGGGAAGCCTTCCGCCTGCAACGCGCGCAGGATATTCAATGCCGCCGCCGGCGTATCGAGACCGACGCCATTGCCGATCCGGCCGTCGCGAGTCGGGTAGTTGGCGAGGATCAGCGCGATGCGTTTTTCCGTGTTCGGCAGCCGCGCCAGATCGCTCCAGCGCCGCGCCAGTTCAGCGACGAAATCCATGCGTTCGGGTTGCGCCCGGTAGCAGACCACGTCGGACTGGCTGCGCTCGCTGCGCCAAGCCAGGTCCTTGAAGCTGATCGGCCGGCTGATGATGCGCCCGTCAAGTTCCGGCAAAGCGATGTGCATCGCCAGATCTCGCGGGCCAAGGCCCTGCTCGCTGTCGCGCCAACCGGGTTCGTTGTCCTGGGCGCAGATCGCCTGAATCACCGGAATATTGCGCCGGAACGGGCGCAGATGCGGCGCTTCCGGGCTGGATTGCGCGAACCCGGTGGTGTTGAGAATCACCGCCGCCTCGACCTCGTCCAGCCAGTCCTCGACCACACTGAGGCAGCCGGGTTCTTTCAGGCTGGCGACGCCAATCGGCAACGGATTGAGCCCTGCCGCCTGCAAGCGCTGGCAGAACACATCGATGAACGCGGTGTTGGCCGCCTGCAAATGCGAGCGATAAAACAACACCGCCGCGACCGGTTGACCGGGCAGCCATTCGGCTTGCCAGTCGCTCAGTGCGGCGGTGTTTTTCTGTGGGTGGTAAATCGCCGTACGCGGCAGCGCCTGCGGTTCGCCCCAGGCGTAGTCGCGCGCCAGCCAGCGGTTGGCCAGACAATGAAAGAAATCCAGCGCATTGCCCATGCCGCCCTGACGCAGGAACTGCCAGAGGCGGTCGCGATCCTCGGCGGGCACGGTGCTCAGGTCACTGAGCTCCGGATCGGGACGATCATCGCCCGGCACCAGAATCACCTGCACCCCGCGCTCGGACAACTCCACCAGACGCTCGACACCGTAACGCCAATAGGCAATGCCGCCGTGCAACGAAATCAGAATGACCTTGGCGTGACGCAGCACTTCATCGACATACAAATCGACCGAAGCATGATTCTGCACCTGCATCGGATTGGCCAGACGCAGGTTCGGGTAATCCTCGGGCAGTTGCTGCGCCGCTTCGGCGAGCAGCGCCAGGCTGGAATCGCCGCTGCACAGGATCACCAGCTCGGCGGGGGTTTGTCCAAGGTCGGCAATGTTGTCATCCGACACGAAACCGCCGGGCTGGGTCCTGAGCAGGTGCATGGCTTAAACGCTGAGCGCGGCGCGCAGTTGCGCTTCGAGTTGCGCGGCGTCGAGTTCCTGACCGATCAGCACCAGACGGGTGACGCGCGCTTCGTCAGCGCCCCACTGGCGGTCGAAGTGCTTGTCGAAACGTGTGCCCACGCCCTGAATCAACAGGCGCATCGGCTTGTTCGGAATCGCCGCGAAGCCCTTTACACGCAGGATGCCGTGCTGCACAACCAGTTGCGTAAGCGCGTCGAGCAGCAGGCTTTCGTCGGCTTGCGGCAGTTCGATCGAGATCGAATCGAAGGCGTCGTGATCGTGGTCATCGTGATCGTCATCACCGTCGTGGTGGTGATCGTGATGGCTGTGACGGCTGTCGATATGTTCTTCGGATCCGGCACCGAGACCGATCAGCACGTCCAGCGGCAGGCGACCGTTGCTGGCTTCGATGATTTTTACTGCCGGCGGCAGTTCTTCGGCGACTTCAGCGCGAACGCGAGCCAGATCTTCGGCGCTGGTCTGGTCGGCCTTGTTGAGGATCACCAGATCGGCGCTGGCCAGTTGATCGGCGAACAGTTCGTGCAGCGGCGATTCGTGATCCAGATTCGGGTCGAGTTTGCGCTGGGCATCGACCTGATCCGGGAACGCAGCGAAGGTGCCAGCGGCCACGGCCGGGCTGTCGACCACGGTGATCACCGCATCCACGGTGCAGGCGCTGCGGATTTCCGGCCACTGGAAGGCTTGCACCAATGGTTTTGGCAGAGCCAGACCGGAGGTCTCGATCAGGATGTGATCGAGATCGCCGCGACGGGCGACCAGTTCACGCATCACCGGGAAGAACTCTTCCTGCACCGTGCAGCACAGGCAGCCGTTGGCCAGTTCGTAGACGCGGCCGGTGGCTTCTTCTTCGGTGCAGCCGATGGTGCATTGCTTGAGGATTTCACCGTCGATGCCCAGCTCGCCGAACTCGTTGACGATCACCGCGATACGACGGCCCTGAGCGTTGTCGAGCATGTGTCGCAGCAAGGTGGTTTTGCCCGAGCCGAGGAAACCGGTGACGATGGTGACGGGGAGTTTGGCCAGTGTTTTCATCGGATGCCCTTTGGCAAGGTGGCGGGCATGCGGGACGAGATCCGCTGCGAGCGTGCGCGCGGAAGAATTCGCCACCGGATCACCCCGCCCGGTTGTAGTGAGAAATCTGTCACGAGGCAGGTCTCCTGGCTGACGGTGTTCAGGCCTTGCGCCTGGCGTTCGTTGCGCCTTCCCGCGGGCTCAGTGGATTGAGCTGGCAGTGGCGTGGCAACGAACTTCACCGTTCACAGTTGCGGGGGCAGCCGCGGCTTTGACCGCGTTCCCTTCTTAGCTTCGGCGTGGGCCGAAGAACCTCGAAAGCGCAAGGCTACGCATCGGGTGGTGACCGGTCAATGGTTGGATTGGGGGCATATCCGTTGCTGCGGGGGTTGCTGATTACGGTTTCGCCATTGCGGCGGGTCACTTTTGCCAGACTTCGGGTTACGGGGTTTGGTTTTTTTGGATTGGGGGCATATCCGTTTCTGCGGGTGTCGCCGCTGGCGGTTTCGCCGTTGAGGCGGGTCACTTTTGCCAGACTTCGGGTTAAGGGGTTTGGTTTTTTTGGATTGGGGGCATATCCGTTTCTGCGGGTGTCGCCACTGGCGGTTTCGCTCTTACAGCGAGTCACCTTTTCCAAACGCCGAAAAGGTAACCCAAAAGGCTTTGCCCCGGCGTACGGCACTTCGCTGAGGCTCAGTGTTCCCTCGCTACGGTGTCCATCCGGGGGCATCGCCTACGGTTTGCTTCGCTGCACCTCCTCTCGATGTATGCGGCTTCGCCGCATGGCGCTGCGCGCCTAACCCCCTGATGGACACCTTCGCTCGGCCTGCCGAAGGGGCAGAAGATCAAAAGCCACATCAAAAGCCAGAGCCAAAGCAGGTCAAAAGATCGCAGCCTTCGGCAGCTCCTACATGGGATTGGGTGTGTTCAGTTGGAGTTTGGTCGACTGGCAGGCCGCCTTCGCGAGCAAGCCCGCTCCCACAGTTGGAATGGGTGTGTTCAGTTTGAAATTGGTCGGCTGTCAGGCCGCCATCGCCAGCAGGATGGCTCCTACAATTTAGATAGCGTGCACCCCATGCGGCGAAGCCGCCCCACTCAACACAATGAGCGTTAGCTCGAGTACCGCTTTTGATCTGAGGGCCCGTCGGCAGGCTGAGTGGAGGGATTTATCCGGGGGGGGGAGCGCAGCGACCGTTTGGCGCAGCCAAACACAGCGAGAGGAGGTGCAGCGAAGCAAACCGTAGGCGCTGCCCCCCGGATGAATCCCGCAGCGAAGGAACCCGAGCCTAGGCGAGGGCCGGACGTCAGGGCATAGACCTTTTGGTTACTTTTGGGGCGTTTGCCAAAAGTGACCCGCCGTAAGGGCGGAACCCTAAGTGGCCGTTACCGCAGCAATGGATATCCCCCCATACCCATCCGATTGACTCAAATCCCCAACCCATGCTCTCCTACACAACTTGTTACGGGTGCCCTTCACAGGGTGAAACGGGAAACCGGTGAATCATGTGCTTTACTCAAAGCCATGTCAGTCCGGTGCTGCCCCCGCAACGGTAAGCGAGCGAAGCGTCAAATCCACTGTGCCATTACGGCATGGGAAGGTGACGCTTGCAGGTCGGCCAGACGCCAACCCCTCGTGAGCCCGGAGACCGGCCCGCAACACACAGTGCGCATTTTGCGTCACTGAACATAACAAACCCGCGGTGGGCGGGCGCTGTTCGAACCTCTGCGTGCCCGACTCGCAGGGGTTTTCATGCGCTCTGTTGACCCGCTGACACTCCAGAGGGAAGCGCCATGTCGATCATCAGCAGCACCGGCAGCAACACCGACAAAATCTCCAGCACCAGCACATTGAGCCAACGCCTGACCGCCGCGATTTTCGCGTCGTTCCTGGGTGCCGGCCTCGTTTACTTCGCCGGTTTCTCGCACATCGAAGCGGTGCATAACGCCGCTCACGATACCCGCCACAGCGCCGCGTTCCCGTGCCACTGAGACCTGCCGACATGATCAAGCGTATCGCGCAAACCGCAGGCTTCACCGGCCTGCTGGCCGCCCTGCTGCTGACATTGCTGCAAAGCTTCTGGGTCTCGCCGCTGATTCTGCAGGCCGAAACCTTCGAGAAATCCGAACCTGTGGCCGTTCACGAACACGCCGCCGGCACCGCCGCTCACACCCATGACGCCGAAGCCTGGGAGCCGGAAGATGGCTGGCAACGTGTGGTCTCGACCACCGGCGGCAATCTGGTAGTGGCAGTCGGTTTCGCCCTGATGCTCGCCGGCCTGTACACCCTGCGTGCACCGACCAAAACCTCGCAAGGCCTGCTCTGGGGCCTGGCCGGCTACGCGACCTTCGTCCTTGCGCCGACCCTGGGCCTGCCGCCTGAACTGCCGGGCACCGCCGCAGCCGATCTGGCTTCGCGGCAAACCTGGTGGATCGGCACCGCTGCCTCCACCGCAGTTGGCCTGGCGTTGATTGTGTTCAGCCGCCACTGGCTGATGAAGTTGCTGGGCGTGGCGATCCTCGCCGTGCCGCACGTGATCGGCGCTCCGCAACCGGAAGTGCATTCGATGCTCGCTCCGGAAGCGCTGGAAACCCAGTTCAAAATCGCTTCGCAGTTGACCAACGTGGCGTTCTGGCTGGCCCTGGGCCTGATCAGCGCCTGGTTGTTCCGCCGCAAAAGCGATGGTCAGTACCACGCATGACAGATGACCGCGCAGCGCCGACCTTCGTGGTCGGCCTGGGCTGCCAGCGCGGCTGCCCGGTCAGCACGCTGCGCGCGTTACTCGATCAGGCGTTGCAGGCGCATCGCATCGAGCTGGAAGCGGTCAAGGCCCTGGCCAGCATCGATCTCAAACGCGATGAACCCGGTTTGCAGGAACTGGCCAGCCAGTTGGCGTTGCCGCTGTTGTATTTCAGCAGCGACGAACTGGCCAATTATCAGCAACGCCTAAGCCACCATTCGCAGATCGCCTACGAGCGCACCGGTTGCTACGGCGTTGCGGAGAGTGCCGCGCTGGCCCTTGCCGAGCAGTTGATTCAGGCACCGGCAAAACTGCTGATTTCCCGGCAAAAATACGCTCAGGCAACCTTGGCATTGGCCGGCGCTGCGTAAATTCCCGATAATCCCCCGTTTGATCATGAGCAATCTTCATCTGAAGCGTTGCCCTGCCCCGTTTTCCACAGGATTTCTTCATGACCGTCTACTTCATCGGCGCCGGCCCCGGCGACCCGGAACTGATCACCGTCAAAGGCCAGCGGTTGATCCGCAGCTGCCCGGTGATCATCTACGCAGGCTCGCTGGTGCCGGCCGCGGTGCTGGAGGGGCATCAGGCCGAAACCGTGGTCAACAGCGCCGAATTGCATCTGGAGCAGATCATTCAACTGATCACAACCGCCCATGCCAAGGGCCAGAACGTAGCGCGGGTGCATTCGGGTGATCCGAGCCTGTATGGCGCGATTGGCGAGCAGATTCGTTATTTGCGTGAGTTGCAGATTCCGTTCGAAATCATCCCCGGCGTCACCGCCACCGCAGCGTGTGCGGCGTTGCTTGGCGCGGAACTGACATTGCCGGACGTGTCGCAGAGCGTGATTCTGACCCGCTACGCGGACAAGACCGCGATGCCGGCGGGTGAGGAACTGAGCAGTCTGGCGCAGCATGGCGCGACCATGGCGATTCATCTGGGGGTCAATCATTTGCAGAAAATCATCGCCAAACTGCTGCCGCATTACGGCGCGGATTGCCCGATTGCGGTGATTCACCGGGCGACGTGGCCGGATCAGGACTGGGTAGTGGGGACGCTGGAGGATATTGCCGAGAAGGTTGCGGCCAAAGGGTTTCGGCGTACGGCGTTGATTCTGGTGGGACGGGTGTTGGGCAGTGAGGTGTTTAGCGAGTCGTCGCTGTATCGCGCGGGGCATGCGCACCTCTATCGCCCATGAAGGCCCTTTCGCGAGCAAGCCCGCTCCCACATTTGGAATGCGCTCAAATGTGGGAGCGGGCTTGCTCGCGAAGGCGTCATTGAATTTCACGCAAAAAAAACGGCGCTCACGGGGCGCCGTTTTTTATGTTCGCAGTGAACACCTTACTCAGTAGTAGGCATTTTCTTTCTGCGTGTGGTCGGTCACGTCACGCACACCTTTGAGCTCTGGAATACGCTCGAGCAAGGTGCGCTCGATGCCTTCCTTCAGGGTCACGTCGGCCTGGCCGCAGCCCTGGCAACCGCCGCCGAACTGCAGCACGGCGATGCCGTCCTCGACCACATCGATCAGGCTGACCTGACCGCCGTGGCTGGCCAGCCCCGGGTTGATTTCGGTTTGCAGGTAGTAGTTGATGCGCTCGTTGACCGGGCTGTCGGCGTTGACCATCGGGACTTTGGCGTTTGGCGCCTTGATGGTCAGCTGGCCGCCCATGCGGTCGGTGGCGTAATCGACGACGGCATCGTCAAGGAACGCTTCGCTGAACGAATCGATGTAGGCAGTGAAGCTTTTCAGCCCCAGCGCGGTATCTTCTGGTTTTTCTTCGCCCGGCTTGCAGTAGGCAATGCAGGTTTCGGCGTACTGGGTGCCAGGCTGGGTGATGAAGACGCGGATGCCGATGCCCGGGGTGTTCTGCTTGGAGAGCAGATCGGCCAGGTAATCGTGGGCGGCGTCGGTAATGGTAATAGCGGTCATGGAAACTCCTCGCAGGCTTGGGCGCAGTTTACGCCAATCATTGCGCCGGACAAAGTCCTAGTATTTTTGTCGGGAAAGATTCTCGACAGATGCGTGCAACGGTTCGCCATCGATCCGCGCTTTAAGCCACTGATAGCTGCGTTTTTCCACCCATTCGTAGCTCAACCATGACCCCACGCCAATGGCCAGCGCGCAGACGATGAACATCAGATACGGGTTTATCCCGTAGTGCCGCGCGATAAAACCGCCAACCGACAGTATCAGCACGTGCATCAGATACACCGAATAGGAACAGTCACCCAGCCATTTCATCACCCGGTTACGCTCGACGTAACGCTCCAGCGCCATGCAGGCCATCACCAGTACCGCGCTCGGCACACCCCAGTTCAACAGCCTTGGCGCTGGCGCCAGGTGATAGATCGCCAACAACGCGGCGCCCATCGCCAACAGCGGCAGCCACAGGCCGGCGCCAATCCAGCCCCGGCGATAAAGCACGCCGATGCCGATCCCCAGCAAAAACTCGTAGACGATATCGGAACGGTAAAACTCGTTGAGCCAGCCGAACGCCTGACATGCTGAAAACAGTAATGCGGCGACCACCAGCAAGCGCACCTGCCAGCGGAACACCAGCGCACACGCAAACAACACATAGAAGAGCATTTCGTAATTGAGCGTCCAGCCGACATTGAGCGTCGGATAGATCCCATAGCCGCCGGGGTTTTGTGCAGGGATGAATAACAGCGACGCGAGGAAATGCGCCCAGTCCACCGTCTGATCCGGCAACAGCGGCTGGGCGAAGACCACCAACAACGCCATCAACAGCGTGTACAGCCAGTACGCGGGGACAATCCGCGACAGCCGATACAGCAGGAATTGCCCCGGCCGCAGAATCTTGTCCTCGGTGGACAGGAAAATCACCAGACCGCTGATGACAAAGAAAATATCGACGCCGACCGCGCCTTTGTCGATGAAGAACTGCCCGACCGGGCCGCGGGCCTTGAAGTCGAAGAAAATCTGCATGAAGTGGTGGCAGACCACCGTCCACGCGGCAAGCGCCCGCAGGGCCTGCACTGAAATCAACATGATCGGCTCCTGTCCACAACTCTCAAAACCACCACCGACCCCTTGTAGGAGTGAGCCTGCTCGCGATGACGGCATGTCAGGCGACAACCATTCTGAATGGACTGACGCCATCGCGAGCAAGCTCACTCCTACAGGGAATGTGCGGTGTTGCTAAGAATTAGGACAGTCGGCCTGTATTAAACGATCAAAGATTCTCGTAGCGGTTCATGTCCAGCACGCCCTCTTCCACCGGATCGGTTTCGTGGAGGTATTGGCTCAGGTCGTGGAAATAGAACCAGAATTGCGGATGACTGCGACGGATCCCCCAGCGTTCGACGATTTTCTCGAAACGATCGGCATCCTTGGCATTCTCCATGGCATCGACAAATTCCGATACTTGCTCGGCCGGAATGTTGAAGATGAAGTTCGGATAGCTGCTGAGCACGCCCGGGTAAATGGTCAAGGTGTCCAGCCCTGGCTGATAGCGCAGCGACTCGCCCAACAGGAACGCCACGTTGCTGTGCGCGCGATTGCGCAGCAGGCTGTATACCTCGCGTTTGCCGCTGCGGGTTTCGATGCGCAGCATGCTCGCTTCCGGCAATTGGTCGATGACCTTCAAACCGGCGGCCGGGCGCGAAGTCAGACGGCTCAACGCCTGCTCGGCATTTTGCAGGGCCGGGTCGATATTCGGCCGCGAGCAATAGGCGCCGTCACAGCGGTTGATCGGATCCGGCCGCGCATTAAGGTCGCCATAACGCCCCAACAACTGCATGGCGAAGTCGAATTTCGGATCTTTCTCATCGAGTTTCAGTGCGGTCGGTTTGTCGTCGTCGATGGCTTCGTAATCGAGCCACATCTTGAACTGGCCGCTGCTCTGGTACCAATCGTTGAGGTAGCCCTCGCGGGAATCGGCCGGCATCAGGCGCAGGAAGTTCTGCTCGGCACCGTTGCGGATCAGATCGAAATACAGGCGGGTCTGCGCCTGATGGGAGACGTTGCCGAACACATCGAAATTCACCGCCAACTGGTAATAGGTGCGCTCCAGCAGCGGATAGTCGAACAGCCACATGGTCTGTGGCACCTCGCCAATCAGGCCTTTGGTCACCGACGCACTGTCAAAGTGACGGAAAATGCTCAGCAGCGCGTTATCGTTACCGGCCCACAGAGTTGACCAGCTCGGGGCCGGCAGTTCGGCGTAGCTGTCGCGGCGCAGGGCTTCGTATTCGTTGCGCTTGTTGCGGTAGTTGTGCCACAGACTCAGCACACTGCCGACGTCGTCGTTCTGCCCGGGCATTGCCAGCAACGGCGTGGCCTGGCCGCGATAGTTGGGATCGGTGATGTACAGATCGTGTTCCGGAGCCTGGAACAGCGCCCAGAAGTTATCGCGGATCACATCCGTCGCAATCTGCCCACGGCACACCGGCCCGCGAATAAAGGTGCGGACGAAGTATTCGGCGTTGTCGAGCATGAACTGATAACGCGCCTGCGCCGGAATCGCCTCGAAGGTGGCGAACGGGTTGGCCCGGCTCTGCGGGCCGTAACCCGGCAATGCATTGACCTGCCAGTTGCCGCTGTAGAACAGGCTCTTGACCCGTGCCATCTTCGCCGCGCTCAGCGGATAGGTGATGTGGGTCTTGTGCACGATCACCCCTTGCACCGGCCACAAGCGGTAATACACCTGAGTGCCCGGATCGTCATTCGGGCGACGGGTGGCGATCAGGTCGATCGGCTGCCCTGTCGGCGTGCGCGAACGCACCCATTGGAAGTAGTGCCCCGGTTCGCCGTCCTTGAAATAGAGGTGCGCAAGGTACCAGTGTTCGAACAGCCAGCGCCCGACCAGACTCTGCCGCGCGCCCGGCGCATTGAGCAGGTTTTCCCACTGGACGATTTGCAGCGCTTCTTTGGCGCTCGGCGCCAGCCCCTGCTCGTCGATCGGTGCACCGGACGCCAGCCAGCGTTGCAGGGTCTGGTATTGCTGATCGGTCAGCCCGGTCACCGCCAGCGGCATGCCTTCTTTCGGGTGAGCGCCGGCATAGCCGTCAAACTCGGCGGGCATCGCGCACATGTTTTCCCGTTGCAGGCCGAGGACGATGTCTTGCGGCAGCTTGGCATTCGGGGTCAGCGGGGTTTTGTGGCCCAGTTCCAGCATCCGCGCCATCAGCGCCGCCTGGCTGCCCTGGGCATCGAGTACCGAATAAAAGCCTTTCTGCTGCCAGGCACGTTTGCCGAAGGCGTCGTAGAACAGCCGCGTGGTCGGCGCCGCCTGAGTGCGTTCGCCGTCGTAGACCGGCATCTTGCTCGCGCCCCGCCCTGCGCCTTCGCCGCTGCCCAGATTGAGCTGGCACGCCGAGTCGTAGCAGGCGTGGCAGGCCACACACTTCTCGGTGAAGATTGGCTGGATATCACGCGTATATGAAATAGAAGGTGAGATCGCGGGTTCCTGCGCAATGGCGCCCCAGCTTAAAAACAGCAAGAAAATGCTGATGACGCGGTACGACATGCCCATGATCCCGATCGTGAAAAAAACGCCCGCGATTCTACAGTATGACGCTCGTACCAACATGAACGATATTCATGCAAAAGCAGCACGTGCTCCAAAAGCGCACAGGTTTGTTATGATCCCGCCCCTTCGTCATGGTCTTTTCGAGTAGTCCCAATGTCCGATCGCAGCGTCCGCCTTCAAGCTCTCAAGCAAGCCCTCAAAGAGCGCATCCTGATTCTCGACGGCGGCATGGGCACGATGATCCAGAGCTACAAGCTCGAAGAGCAGGATTATCGCGGCAAACGCTTCGCTGACTGGCCAAGTGACGTCAAGGGCAATAACGACCTGTTGGTGATCACTCGTCCCGACGTGATCGGTGGCATCGAAAAGGCTTATCTGGATGCCGGCGCCGACATTCTGGAAACCAACACCTTCAACGCCACACGCATTTCCATGGCCGATTACGGCATGGAAGAGCTGGCGTACGAATTAAACGTAGAAGGCGCGCGACTGGCGCGCAAGGTGGCCGACGCCAAGACCGCCGAGAACCCGGACAAGCCGCGTTTCGTCGCCGGCGTGCTCGGCCCGACCAGCCGCACCTGCTCGCTGTCGCCTGACGTGAACAACCCCGGCTACCGCAACGTCACTTTCGATGAGCTGGTGGAGAACTACACCGAGGCCACCAAAGGCCTGATCGAAGGCGGCGTCGATCTGATCCTGATCGAAACCATCTTCGACACGCTCAACGCCAAAGCCGCGATCTTCGCCGTGCAAGGGGTGTTCGAAGAGCTGCACATCGAACTGCCGATCATGATTTCCGGGACCATCACCGATGCGTCCGGCCGCACCCTCTCGGGCCAGACCACCGAAGCATTCTGGAACTCGGTGGCCCACGCCAAGCCAATCTCGGTCGGCCTCAACTGCGCGCTCGGCGCCAGTGAGCTGCGTCCATACCTGGAAGAGCTGTCGAACAAGGCCAGCACTCACGTTTCCGCGCACCCAAACGCCGGTTTGCCGAACGAGTTCGGCGAGTACGACGAGTTGCCGGTGGACACCGCCAAGGTCATCGAAGAATTCGCCCAGAGCGGTTTCCTCAATATCGTCGGCGGTTGCTGCGGCACCACCCCGGGCCACATCGAAGCCATCGCCAAAGCCGTCGCCGGTTACGCGCCACGGCAGATTCCGGACATTCCCAAGGCCTGCCGCCTGTCGGGCCTGGAGCCGTTCACCATTGATCGCAGCTCGCTGTTCGTCAACGTTGGCGAGCGCACCAACATCACCGGTTCCGCCAAGTTCGCCCGTCTGATCCGTGAAGACAACTACACTGAAGCCCTGGAAGTCGCCCTGCAGCAGGTCGAGGCCGGCGCGCAGGTGATCGACATCAACATGGACGAAGGCATGCTCGATTCGAAGAAGGCCATGGTGACCTTCCTCAATCTGATCGCCGGTGAACCGGACATCTCCCGCGTGCCGATCATGATCGACTCGTCGAAATGGGAAGTGATCGAAGCCGGTCTGAAATGCATTCAGGGCAAGGGCATCGTCAACTCGATCAGCATGAAAGAAGGCGTCGAGCAGTTCATCCATCACGCCAGACTGTGCAAACGCTACGGTGCGGCGGTGGTGGTGATGGCGTTCGACGAAGCCGGCCAGGCCGACACCGAGGCGCGCAAGAAAGAAATCTGCAAACGCTCCTATGACATTCTGGTCAACGAAGTCGGCTTCCCGCCGGAAGACATCATCTTCGACCCGAACATCTTCGCCGTGGCCACCGGTATCGAAGAACACAACAACTACGCTGTGGACTTCATCAACGCCTGTGCCTACATCCGCGACGAGCTGCCGTATGCGCTGAGCTCCGGCGGCGTGTCCAACGTGTCGTTCTCGTTCCGTGGCAACAACCCGGTGCGCGAGGCGATTCACTCGGTGTTCCTGCTGTACGCGATCCGCGCCGGCCTGACCATGGGCATCGTCAACGCCGGTCAGCTGGAAATCTACGACCAGATCCCGCAGGAGCTGCGCGACGCCGTCGAAGACGTGATCCTCAACCGCACGCCGGAAGGCACCGACGCCCTCCTCGCCATCGCCGACAAATACAAGGGCGACGGCAGCGTCAAGGAAGCCGAGACCGAAGAGTGGCGCAGCTGGGACGTCAACAAGCGTCTGGAGCATGCGCTGGTCAAGGGCATCACCACCCACATCGTCGAAGACACCGAAGAGTCGCGCCAGTCGTTCGCCCGGCCGATCGAAGTCATCGAAGGCCCGCTGATGTCCGGCATGAACATCGTCGGCGACCTGTTCGGCGCCGGCAAAATGTTCCTGCCGCAGGTGGTGAAATCCGCCCGCGTAATGAAGCAGGCCGTGGCGCATTTGATCCCGTTCATCGAACTGGAAAAAGGCGACAAGCCGGAAGCCAAGGGCAAGATCCTGATGGCCACGGTAAAAGGCGACGTGCACGACATCGGCAAGAACATCGTCGGCGTGGTGCTGGGTTGCAACGGCTATGACATCGTCGACCTCGGCGTGATGGTTCCGGCGGAGAAAATCCTCCAGGTCGCCAAGGAAGAAAAGTGCGACATCATCGGCCTGTCTGGCCTGATCACCCCGTCGCTGGACGAGATGGTCCACGTTGCCCGCGAAATGCAGCGTCAGGATTTCCATCTGCCGCTGATGATCGGTGGCGCGACCACGTCCAAGGCGCACACCGCCGTGAAAATCGAGCCGAAGTACAGCAACGATGCAGTGGTCTACGTCACCGACGCCTCGCGCGCGGTGGGCGTGGCGACGCAGTTGCTGTCCAAGGAACTCAAGGCCGGTTTCGTCGAGAAGACCCGTCTGGAATACGTCGATGTACGTGAGCGCACCGCCAACCGCAGCGCCCGAACCGAGCGCCTGAGCTACGCGGCGGCGATCGCCAAGAAGCCGCAGTTCGACTGGGCCAGCTACACGCCGGTCAAACCGACCTTCACCGGCACCCGCGTGCTGGACAACATCGACCTCAACGTTCTGGCCGAGTACATCGACTGGACGCCGTTCTTCATCTCCTGGGACCTGGCCGGCAAATTCCCGCGCATCCTCGAAGACGAAGTGGTCGGTGAAGCCGCCACCGCGCTGTACAAGGATGCGCGTGAAATGCTCACCAAGCTGATCGACGAGCAGCTGATCAGCGCCCGTGCGGTGTTCGGTTTCTGGCCGGCCAATCAGGTGCATGACGACGACATCGAACTGTACGACGATGACGGCAAGCCAATGGCGCGCCTGCATCACCTGCGCCAGCAGATCATCAAGACCGACGGCAAACCGAATTTCTCGCTGGCCGACTTCGTCGCGCCGAAAGACAGCGAAGTGACCGACTACGTCGGTGGTTTCATCACCACCGCCGGCATCGGCGCCGAAGAAGTCGCCAAGGCCTATCAGGACGCTGGCGACGATTACAACTCGATCATGGTCAAGGCACTGGCCGACCGTCTGGCCGAGGCCTGCGCCGAATGGCTGCACCAGCAAGTGCGTAAGGAGCACTGGGGTTATGCCAAGGATGAGGCGTTGGATAACGACGCGCTGATCAAAGAGCAATACTCCGGTATCCGTCCGGCACCGGGTTATCCGGCCTGCCCGGATCACACCGAGAAGGCCACGCTGTTCACCCTGCTCGATCCTGAAGCCAGCGAAATGCGTGCGGGCCGCAGCGGCGTGTTCCTCACCGAGCATTACGCGATGTTCCCGGCGGCAGCGGTCAGCGGCTGGTACTTCGCCCATCCGCAGGCGCAATACTTTGCCGTGGGCAAGGTCGACAAGGATCAGGTGCAGAGCTACACCTCGCGCAAAGGTCAGGAGCTGAGTGTGACCGAGCGCTGGCTGGCGCCGAACCTCGGTTACGACGAATGACCGCAACGGTCAGCCCCCGGACCTGCCGGGGACTGACCATTCACCGGGTTTACGCGCCTGACAATTGCCCGGAGGTTCCGGGCAATTGTGCGTTACCGGCAGACAAACCGATCCGTTCGATCTCCTGTCGCGACAATTCGATGAGCCTGGCATTTCGCGCCGCCGCCTGATCGAACAGCCTGCTCAGATATAGCGGATCGTCAGCACTCAGACCTTCGTCCTCGCCCTCCTCCAGCAACTGCGTTTCATCCATTTGCCTGAACGCTTCAGGCTGCTGCTCCTTGAGATAATCCAGCCAGAAATCGCGCTGAATCAGGTCCTCCAGAAATCTCTCGGAGCGTTCCGCGCTGACCACCTCGGCCCGCGCATTG
This sequence comes from Pseudomonas sp. JQ36, assembly GCF_053851495.1. Classification (NCBI taxonomy): domain Bacteria; kingdom Pseudomonadati; phylum Pseudomonadota; class Gammaproteobacteria; order Pseudomonadales; family Pseudomonadaceae; genus Pseudomonas; species Pseudomonas sp. JQ36. The sequence goes on from NZ_CM132642.1 coordinate 2,044,034, forward strand.
ACCAACTGCTGCGGGGTGACACCGGAGGCAAATTTCATGTTTTTCGGCTGCCCGGGCAACTCCAGTCCATCGTCCCACCCCCCGGTCAGACCGATCCGGTAACCGAGGCGAACTTCGGCTTCGTCGAAACCACTGCGCGCAGCCGCCGCTTTTGCCAGTTCATCGACCTTGTCCAGCCGAAACAGCTGTCGCGACAGCGACAACAAGGCCTCACCGCGGATGCCTGGGCGGCCCGCCGGCAAGTCGAGCAAGGCGTTGTAAGTGAAGACCTTGCTCTCCAGACCACTGAACGTAAGGATGCGCCCGTCCACGCAAGTCCCGTGTGTGGCCGAACCGGCGAAAATCACCTCGCGCAGCTCACTGTTGGCCGCCGCCGCTTCCATGACCATCCACACCCGTCGCGTCAGATCGGCGTTGGCTACGCGAAACTCCTGGGTGTCCTGCAATCGATCAAGCAAATGGAAGAATGCCGCGCTATCCGGTTCCGCCGCCAGTTGATCCCAGAGTTTGTCGCGTACGGACGCCTGCTCCGCCGGCAGATTCACCAGCCACGGCGCTTTCTGTTGCGCATGGGCCTGTTCGCTCGGGAGGGTTTCGTCGGACTCGATGCTGTCGGTGGTTTCACTGAGCCCGCCGGCAACGTCGTCAGCCATTTCCTCCAGATCGGAACTGGAGAAACCAAGCACTCGCAGGCGATTACCCGCAGCCTGATAGGTTCTGAGCCTTTCAAGCGACTCCTCCGACAGGTTGTAGTTGTCAGTCAGGTCGGTGCCGTCCATCAGCTCATCGTGCTGACCGTCCAGCGCCTGTTCGGGGATGGCGGTGATGTCGTTGCGACTGAGGTTGAGTGTCCGCAGGTGCTGCGCATCCAGCGTCCCGGCCGGCCATTCGGCCAGGTTGTTATTACGCAGATCCAGACTTTGCAAATGCTCGAAATAGCTGACGTCGAACGCATCAAGATGGTTGTAGCTCAGGTCCAGTGTTTGCAAATGCTGCAGACCGGACAGCGCGGCATACAGCGGCTCGGTGTCAGTGAAGTTGTTGCTGGCCAGCTCGAGTCGCTCGAGCTGCGGCATTTGCCGGACGCCATCAGGCAGCGCGGTGAGTTCATTGCCACTGAGGGTCAGATCGCGCAGGTGAGTGAAGGATTTGAGAAAGCCGTTGCTGCCTTCGGCCGTCACTCGTGTGCCTGTCAGGTTCAAGCTGCTGACATGCCCGAAGTCCTCGGGCAGCGGCGGCAGATCACCCAATTGCAGGCCGTTGAGATCCAGCACCGCATCGCCCCCGACAGTCGATAACCTTGCGCGCCAGCACGTCAGAATGCGCCACGCCGCCAGGCTGCGCGATTGCGAGGAGATGACCCAGTCAACGCCACGGGTTTCCCGGGTATACAGCCAGCCATTGAGTCGGCGAACGAGGGTTTCAAAGGTCTGGCTCCAGCCCGCGATCCGCTCGCCGATCTGCACATCAGTCGCACCCTCGGTACGCAGCGCCTCGATCACCTGCATGGCTTGTTCATCGGTAAGGGCCGGCTGCACTCGCTGCAGGTTCTGGCGCATCCGTGTCAGCCCGGTACTGACAGGTGCCTGCGTCAGCGGCAGCAACTGGCGGGCCACTGACAAACCGTTCTCCGCCGGCGGAAAAGTCGCCGGCACCGGCTGCCGGGCAAACGCATCCAGCGCGCCGGCAGGCAGGCCGAGGGTGTGCTCGAGCCGCAGTTGCCCCAGACGCAATTCAGCTGACGCCGCTGCGGTCAGCGGCGCACCGGTCAGGTTGATATTGAGCAGTGCAGTGCTCTCGAGTACGGCAGGCGGCAACGTGCTGATACGGGTATCGCGCAGATCCAGCCACCACAGTTGCGGCAGACCTTCGGCCCCTGTCGGCCACTGTTGCAGGTGCGTTGCCTGCAGGTCGAGGGCCTTTAAACGTTGCAGGCTGTCGACGTTCAGTTCGTTCAGCGGATTGTTCCGCAGATTCAGCTGTTCGAGCGCAGGCAATTCACTCAATCCGCTCTCCAGGCCTGAAGCGTCGCTCAGCAGGTTGTCGGCCAGATCCAGGTGCACCAGGCGCGAAAGGCTCTGCGACTCGATCGGCCATTCGTGCAAGGCATTGTCACTCAGATCAAGGGTTCGCACTTCGCTGAACGCACTGAGGAAACCGCGCATCTGCGCGGCCGCAACGCGCTGGCCGTTGAGCAGCAGCGTGCGTACATGTGCAAATGCGTCAGCGGGTAACGCCGGCAGGTCGCTGAGCATCAGCCCCGACAAGTCCAGAGTCGAAGCGCTGATGGTCGCGCCATAGCGCTTGAACATGCCCTTGCGCCAACTGGTTTTCAGGACATGGGCCAGGTTTGATCGCGCGACAAGTTCGCGCAGCGATTCCGCCGACACCACCACGCGCTGCTGCCACTGATTGAGTTGGCTATCCAGCGCGGCATATTGATCGCTCAAGGCATTGATGGCGGTGAAACGCTGCTGCTCATTCGGCCATTGCTCGAAGAAACGATTGAACACCCCCTCGGGCGATTGATTCACGCCCTCGCCCAGGCGCCGCAACTCGCCGCGGCAATAATCCCTGACCATCGTCTCTCGATCGATCAGGTGTTCCGGATGGGTCTTGACGTATTCGTACACGCCGGTGAAGTTTTCCCGGGAGAATCTTGACCAGTCCAGCGACAGTCCCGACCAGAGTTTTTCATGGCCCTGCAGCAGTGCTGCCGGCACGGTGCTGATCCCCGTGTCTCTGAGGTTCAGACGTTCCAGGGCCGGTAACTCCAGCACCCCCGCAGGCCAGTCGAACAATGAGTAGGCGACGATTTCCAGTGTGCGCAGATTACGCATGCCGCTGACGTCGAAGGACAGCGGCTGATAGCTCGAGGTGCTGACGCTCAATGCTTCAAGACGGGTCAGTTGAGCCAGGCGTGCCGGCATGTCAGCGGCAAAGGGCATTGCACTGTAGAGCGTCAGGTCAGTGAATTCCGGCATGTTCTGCAACGCCACCGGCACGTTGGTAAATGTTTCAGCGGTGGCATTGATGCGCAGCGCCTTGAGCCTGGGGAAACTGCCCAACAGTTCATCGACGTTGGCATCGGTGATGCACCGCCCCCTGACTCGCAGATCGCGCACATGCGAGAAGTCCGCCGTCAGCACCGGCAACGGGTCATCGCAGATCAGATCGAGGCGTGCCGCACTCACGTGACTATCGGCCAGCGGCGAATTGCGCCAGCTCTGCTTGAGGCTGCGCACCACGCTGGATCGGCCGCCGATCATCGACTCCAGCGTCGACTCAGGGGCCGGCACACCTTCCCATTGCGCCAGCGACGATTCGAGTTCCTGCCATTCACGCAGGCGCCTTTGCAACAGCTCGTAGATCTGCGCGTCAGTCCGGCCGGTTGCCAGTTGTTTGAGGATGAACCCGCCCGCTTGCTGATCGGTAAGCGCCGGATACACGTCCTGCACGCGCGTCACCAGCAACGGATTGACGCCTTCGCCGCGACCGCTGGCGTAATAACCGAGCCCGTGCTGGCGTACCCGCACCGGCGCCTTGAAGCGTTGCTTGTGGCCATGGCGTCTGCTCGCCAGTCGAGCCAGTTCGGCACGGTGTCGGGCCACATACCGGATCAGTGCCCGACGCAGTCCGGCGCTACGCGCAACCTGGGTAAAACCCAGGGCCTGTCGCGACTGGTCGGGCAAGGCATGGAGGATTGAGGCAAAAAAGTTGTCGCCGTGACGCGGAATGCTGTTCAGCTCTTCGCCGCGCTCGTTGTACGCCTGATAGACCGGCCCGCGCTTGACCAGATACTTGGTTTGGCCGGCACTTTCGCTGCCGACACTGTCAATCAACGGCCCGTCGAGGCTACCTTCGCGCACCTCAAGACGCACTTCGTCCGACCAGCCCGGCAGTCGCTCCAGGGCGCGCAAGGCCAGCCATTGGCTTTCGCTGCCACCCGAATTCTCCATGTGCAGGCCGGCGACCGCGTGGTTGAAGCGGCGTTGCCGGGCAAATTCACGGGAGATCTCCAACAGCCGCAACGGCACCCGCTTACCGCTTTGCAGGCGCGCCAGCTCCTCGGCGTTCGCCTCCAGCAGCACGCGGATTGCCGCCGAGCTGCCCAACCCCGGTGTCGCGGCTTGTAGCCTGGCGATTCGCCGATCGTTCAACGCGGGCTCGTCATAGAGCCTGTCGAACATCGCCGGTTGCCGGGTGCGCAGGTAGTCGGCGATCTGTTTGCGCAGTTCCAGCGGCCGGGATTCGACCACACGCGCCGGTTCGGCGCCCAGCAGCCAACGTGTTTGCGGCTCATCCAGCGCGGCCAGAATACGCTCAGGCAGTTGGCCGTCGAGCACTTCGGCGCGGGTCACCTGGATCGGTGTATGCGTCTGGCCCTCGATCAAGCCTGATTCTGCGCCGAACAGCCGGCTGGGGCCGGACAGCTGCGCTCCGTCGAAGACTTCCAGAATCAACCCGCTCGGCCAGCGTGGCATTTGCGTGAGCATTGGCAGCATCAGCAGATACGAATCATCCAGGCTGGCTCCTCGTTCGACCTGATCGATCAGCCGCCCGACCTGCTGATCCGCCTCGTACAGGCGCAGCGTGTCGGCCAGGGCCAGTGGCGCTGGCTGATGATCGAGGTGCATCTGACGCAGAGCATCATCACTGACACCACTGACATTGGCGATTTCGAGCAGTTGCGCATCCGAAAACGCCTCAGTCGAATGCCCGATGCGCCGCAGCAGGGTCAGCCGATCCCAGCTCTGCGGTCGCTCGAGATTGTGGCGCCAGGCCCCCAGTCGATTGTGCTCCAGGATCGGTTGATACGCCGCAGGATCACGCGGGTGGAGGATGCGCCAGCTTTTCAAGGCCTCGTCGTAGTGCGTCTGGTAGACCTTGCCCTGCTGGCGAATGAAGGTCTTGCCATCGAATCGATACACGCCTTGCGCATCGGGTACGACAGTCGCTGGCAGGACACTATCGCTGACGTAAGCATCGAGGTCAGGCTTCCACAGGCGGACCGAACCGTCAGGCCGCTCGACCGGGTGCAAGTGCTCGATCGCCTGCTCGGCGGAGGCCGCCTGGAGTCGGCCTGCGCCCTTGCCGACCGCGCCCATCACGCCAATCAGCGCCAGGTTCTGCGCCACATCGACCAGATGCGCCTTGGCAGCCTGGCGATCACCTTCCGACCATTCGATGGCGCCTTCGAATGACTCATAGAGCAGTTGCCCGGCCATCACGGTCATCATGATTTCGCCCAGTACCGGGACGAACATCGACACCATGTTCAAGGCCATCATCCCGAGTTCGAGCAGATGACTGAGTTTTTCTGCGCGTACCCGGGCATCGACATCCGCAGTGGGGACGGCATGGGCCCGCGCGTCGGCGATGAATTTGGCGCGGTGCTGTTCGTAGAGGTACTGCCACAGATCGGTGTTGTCGGCCCAGATCCCGGCCACGCCTTTGCGCGTGGTCGGCAACGGGTCGAGATACGGGTCAGGCTGCGGCTCGCGCTTGCCGGGGGCTTCGGGTGGCAGCTCCTTGATTCGCGCGATGGTCGACAGTGGCGGTATCAGTTGTGCAACCTTGACCCAGATCGAATGCAGCGGGTCACTCGGAGAGTCCGCAGCCTTTTGGGTGAACTGACTGAAATAGTAAGGACGGTCGGCATAAGCCACGAACTGACTGAAAAACTGCTGGTAAGCGGTCGGGCCTGGCCCGGAAGCCGCAGGGTCAGTCGCGGTGAACTTGCCTTTGAACACCTCACGCATCTGCGCCATGGTGTAACGCTTGAGCGGGTGTTGCGGGTCATGGGGAATGTAGACGATGAACTCGTTGGTGTAGCGGTAGCGCTCGCTGATGCTGAACACCACGCAACCGGTCATCCGCCGCTTCATCAGGCTCAAATCACGAAACCACACGGCCTTGCCGCCGAGCTGCGGGTGGATCTGGCCGTCCACCACCGACAGAATCATCCGGTAGTCGGCGGGTTCGATGTCCTGTTTCAGCAGCGCCCATTCGGCGGCGGCACGCAATGCGGTTTTCTGGCTGGCAATGAAGTGCCGGCGCAAGGTGTCGGTTTTCTCGAAAAACGTTTTGATCCGTGCCTGATAACGGGCACCGACGTCCAGCGAACGACACAGCGTCAGAAACTGCCTGACCGTGATGCCGATTTCTGCTGCCTGAAACTCGCCCGGGGTCGCCGTCTCGACCACGAAACCGGATCTGGCGTGATAGGCACCCGCTTCACATTCCGACGCCTCGAAGTTGTGCAATGCCGCTTGCAGCAAGGGCAGTTTCAACACTTCGAACGTGGAAACTTCAACTTCCAGCACCCCGAGTTCGAGGGGCCTTCTGAGGCACAGCAAGGTCTTGTCGAGATCGACCGTGACGTTGAACTGATCCTTGAGTGCCTTGCCGAGCAGCGCCTGGGCAAATGCATCGACGCTTTCAAGGCCGGCCATGGTTCTGTCGAGTCGGCTCTGGGCGACAAAGGCCGCCGTGACTCGCTCTTTCAAGGCTTGTTGCTGATCATTCAAGAAATGGTGATAGCCGTGCGCTGGACGGGTGCTGGCCGCTTTCATCGCGGCTTGCCGTGCGGGCGAGGCGGCAATCAGCCAATCGGGGATCATCTGCTCCAGCAGTTTGCCATGAAGGCTGGCGCTGACCGGCGCGCGGGGCAATGTCGGGGGATGAGTGGACATCCTGTCTCTCCTGAAAAATGGAAAGACAGGACACCATGTGCGCCGCGCTGATCTGCGGTACATAGTTATCGTATGGGCGCGGACGTGTTACCGGACAAGTCAGGAACCCGCGTGCGACCACGGCACAACCCGCTGGATTGACTATGCTGTCGGGACAGCCTTTCGGACGGGGGATTTATGGACGATCCAGTCGACAACAAGCCACCGAGCTTCTGGCAAATGCTGCACAGCGTGATGGCTGCAGCATTCGGTGTGCAAAGCGGGAAGAACCGGGCAAGGGACTTCACCCATGGCAAGCCCAGCCATTTCGTGGTCCTGGGGATCGGCTTCACCGCCGTGTTCGCCTTGACGCTGTTTGCCATCGTCAAACTGGTGCTGCATTTCGCCGGGGTCTGACGGCGCTCAGTGCATCAGGATCTGCAGGCCGAACGGGTAGCGATAGGACGCGGGGCGCCCCTTGGCAGAGAGTTTGCGAAAACTCACGCCGTAATCCGGCGCGGCGCCCATGGCCAGCATCTGCTGTGCCTGATGCTTGTCGATCAGTTGCAGCAGCGACAATTGCCGGTCACGTCCGCCATACCGGTCGAGATCGACGCCCTGATCGTAATCATGCAACTCCACCAGCGCCCAGCCACCCAGCGTGAAGTGCCCGCCCACCAGCGCGCTCAAGCGTCCATCGACCAGCGCCTGCAACGCCTCGGGCGAGGTGTTGACGGCGCTGAACAGCACGTCCTTGCCGGGGGTTTTGCCGGCTTCGGCAAACGCGCGCATGGCGCCGAAGGCCATTTCATCATTGGCCGACCACACCAGCGACACCTCTGGATAGCGGTTGACCAGTTGCCGCGCCTGTTCATAGGCGCGCTGCCGGGTCCAGCCGCTGTACACCAGCTGCCGCAGTCGCACCTGTGGATGCTCGGCCAGAGCGCGCTGCATGCCACGTTCGCGCAATTGCGCCGACGGCGTGACTTTGAGGCCGGAAAACGCCAGCACCTCGATCGGCTGATCGCGTGCGACCGGCGGATGCAGGCGAATCAGCTCCTTCATCATCAGGTAGCCGCCCTCTTCGTCATTCGGCACCAGGCTGCCGATGCGATCGGTACGCTCGCCGACCAGCGCCTGCTGATCGGGGGTCAGCACCGCGTTGACCATGAACAGCTTGACGCCGCTGCCTTGCGCCAGCCGCAGGATCTGCGGCGCCACGTACTGCTCGTTGACGAACATCAGATAGTCGGGACGGTTCGGCCCCAGCAGAGCCATTCTGGCCTGGGCCACGGTGAGTTCGGGCTGGCGCTGGGAATAGAGAATCTGCAAATCGACGCCCAGGTCGCGGGCCGCCGCCTGCATGAATTGCGAATAGCTGACCCAGAAGGCTTCCTGAGTTGACCCAGGATTGAGGAACAGCACCGACTCCGCTTTCGCTGCGACGCTGACAGCCGCGCCGAACAGCAGCAGGCTGAGATGGACAAACTTCAACATGAAAAATCCGGGCCCAGGGAAAAATGGCCGCGCATTATAGCCTTCGAACCTACGGCTATTGACGCCTGATCCCGCTTTTGTCCGACAATTGTCGGAAGCGGGCCCGAATCGGTCGTTTACTGATGACTGACCCAGAATACCGCTGTCCCTACGACCAGAATGATCAGGAACAGAATGGCCCAAGCATCGACACTGCTATCGCTTTTTCTTGCCTTGGTCGGATTGCTCATTGCATCGCCTCTTGTCGGTTTTATCGGTGATTGCAGAAAGACTCGATCACAGTTAAGACGATGATTGTCCCCGCGACAAATGTGGATTAATCAACAACTATTCTCGTTAGGCGATTTGGTTCTTTACATATACTCAAACATCACTTTTGCGCATAACTGCAAACGGGTATATTGCCCCGGCTCCGTTAGGGAGTGCGCGGCCGTGCGCGCGTAATTGCCGAGGCACCATCGGACTCCAGCAAGCGAAAACGCAGCGTTTTCCGAGTAGCCCAAAGCCTGAGAACAGGACTTATATGTACGTATACGACGAGTACGATCAGCGGATCATCGAGGACCGCGTCAAGCAGTTCCGTGATCAGACCCGACGCTATCTGGCAGGCGAGCTGAGCGAAGAAGAATTCCGCCCCCTGCGCCTGCAAAATGGCCTCTACATCCAGCGTTTTGCGCCGATGTTGCGCGTGGCGGTGCCTTACGGCCAGCTGACTTCCCGTCAGGTGCGCATGATGGCCAAGATTGCCCGCGACTACGACAAGGGCTACGCCCACATCAGTACCCGGCAGAACGTGCAGTTCAACTGGCCGGCGGTGGAAGACATCCCGGACATCCTCGCGGAACTGGCCACCGTGCAGATGCACGCGATCCAGACCAGCGGCAACTGCCTGCGCAACGTCACTACCGACCAGTTCGCCGGTGTCGCCGCCGATGAACTGATCGATCCACGCCCATGGTGCGAAATCGTCCGTCAGTGGACGACATTCCACCCGGAATTCGCCTACCTGCCGCGCAAATTCAAGATCGCCGTCAACGGTTCGACCGCTGACCGTGCGGCCATCGAAGTCCACGACATCGGCCTGGAGCCGGTACACAACGCCGCCGGCGAGCTGGGCTTCCGTGTCCTGGTCGGCGGTGGCCTGGGCCGTACCCCGGTGGTCGGCGCGTTCATCAACGAGTTTCTGCCGTGGCAGGATCTGTTGAGCTACCTCGACGCCATCCTGCGGGTGTACAACCGCTATGGCCGTCGCGACAACAAATACAAGGCGCGGATCAAGATCCTCGTCAAGGCGCTGACCCCTGAGGTGTTCGCGCAGAAAGTCGATGCCGAGATGGAGCACCTGCGCGGTGGCCAGACCACGCTGACCGAAGCCGAGCTGCATCGTGTCGCCAAACACTTCGTCGATCCGGACTACAAGGCGCTGGAGAATCAGACCGCCGCCCTGGCCGAACTCGACAAAGAGCATCCGGGTTTCGCCCGCTGGCGCTCACGCAACACCCTGGCGCACAAGAAGCCGGGCTATGTCGCCGTGACCCTGTCGCTGAAACCGACCGGCGTTGCTCCGGGCGACATCACCGACAAGCAGCTCGATGCCGTCGCCGATCTGGCCGAGCGCTACAGCTTCGGTCAACTGCGCACCTCCCACGAGCAGAACATCATTCTGGCGGACGTCGAGCAGAGTCAGTTGTTCACCCTGTGGGGCGAGCTGCGTGAAAGCGGTTTTGCCACGCCGAACATCGGCCTGCTCACCGACATCATCTGCTGTCCGGGCGGTGATTTCTGCTCGCTGGCCAACGCCAAGTCGATCCCGATCGCCGAATCGATCCAGCGCCGTTTCGACGACCTGGACTATCTGTTCGACATCGGTGAGCTGGACCTGAACATCTCTGGTTGCATGAACGCCTGTGGTCACCACCACGTCGGCCACATCGGCATCCTCGGGGTGGACAAGAAAGGTGAAGAGTTCTACCAGGTGTCCCTCGGTGGCAGCGCCAGCCGTGACGCGAGCCTGGGCAAGATCCTCGGCCCGTCCTTCGCCCAGGACGACATGCCGGACGTGATCTCGAAGCTGATCGACGTGTACGTTGAACAACGTACCGAAGACGAGCGCTTCATCGACACCTACCAGCGTATTGGCATCGACCTCTTCAAGGAACGCGTCTATGCAGCGAATCATTAAGAACAACGAAGTCGTCGACGAAACCTGGCACCTGCTGCCCAAGGACGCGACCCTCGACGGCATCTCCAACTGCGACGACCTGATCGTGCCGCTGGCCCTGTGGCGTGATCATGCTCACGCGCTCAAGGCCCGCGACGGCGGTCTGGGTGTGTGGCTGGACGCCGATGAAGAAGCCGAGGAAATCGGTGACGACGTCGCGCAGTTCCAGGTGATCGCGCTGAATTTTCCGGCCTTCACCGACGGCCGCAACTATTCCAACGCCCGCCTGCTGCGTGACCGTTACGGTTTCAAAGGTGAACTGCGGGCGATTGGCGATGTGCTACGCGACCAGCTGTTCTACATGCACCGTTGCGGTTTCGATGCGTTCGCCCTGCGCGCCGACAAGGACCCGTACGATGCGCTGGAAAGCCTGAAAGACTTCTCAGTGACCTACCAGGCCGCCACTGACGAACCGCTGCCGCTGTTCCGTCGCCGCTGATCGAATACGCCTTGAGCACCTGCTCAAGGCGTACTCCCCTCCTCTTCTGTATCCGAACTGGCCAGCTCATTGGCCGGATGGCGCACCAGTGCCTGATCGGTGAGCTGGCGAATCAGCACCTGACGTTCATTTCTGAAATTGTCGTGAATCGCATTCATCTGCACCGATGCCTGGTCGCGCGTCAGCTCCGCCTGTTCCTCCAGACGCGCCAAGGCCCGCGAGGTCCGAACATAGACAAGGGCGAAAGCGTCGGGATGCGCCGATTCGAGAAATTCGACCCAGAATCGCTGGCCGATACACCATTCGGGAAACGCCGAAGAACCTTCGATACGCATGACGGCCTGATAAGCCTGATCCAGTTCTACCTGCGATACCTCGACATTCAACGGGCTGCTCATCGCCCTTGGCTGCCCAGGCAAATTCAGGCGCTCCGCCAGCCCCACCCGATAGGCCAGACTGAATTCGAGCGCATGCTCGTAGACACTCGGTTGGGCGCGGCTGTTGATCTCTGCCAAGGTCTGCTCTTCCAGCGTTTGCAGGCGAAACAAGCCTCTGAGCAAATGCGTCAGTTGCCGCTCCAGCGGCGCGCCATCGATCCCGGCCGCGACCGTGGCTCGATAACACAGCACTTGGACTTCCATCTCACTGAATACCGCAGAATAGCCATCGACACTGGTGGCGACGCGCGCCGTGCGGAACAATTCGCTGCGCAGCCGCGTGTCTTCAGCGGCCGCCTCGACCACATTCCACACACGCTGGCTGAAATACGGGTACAACCGGGTGTAATCGGCCGTGTGGATCAACTGTGAAAGAACATTGAAGAAATCCCGCGAGCCGGGCGCTGCCCGTACAGCCTCCCAGGTAACGCTACGCGGTATCGCTTCGACGGCAGGCCTGCCGGTCAGCCAGCGGGCACTCTGGCCTTCATACGACACGCCGAGTAGCGGCTGATGTCGATAGACCCGGGCCATTACACCGAAACTGACGCTGTTCGCCTGCTGATACGTCGCAATCTGTCGCAAAGAGTCAGGCGACAAGGGGTTACCCATCAGGCGAACGGCGCGGGTGACCACCAACGGAGCCCTGAGTACCGCCTCCGGCACCGTGCTTATCTGGTTATCGCGCAGATCGATCAGTTGCGGTCGTTGCAAACCGGTGGTTCCCTCGGGCCAATGATCGATTGCGCAACCGCGCAGGCGCAGTCTTTCCAGATCCGGCAGTGAGCTGACATCCGGGGCATGCGCAAGATCAACATTGAAGTCCAGGCTCAGCACCCGCAGCTTTTTCAATTGCGCCAGTGACGGCACCGATGCAGAAGATAGACGAATACGGTTCTCGCTCAGATCCAGATGCGTCAGCCAGGGCATGCGTTCCAATGTCACCGGTAACTGGGTCAATTGGTTCCCTCTCAGGGAAAGGCTGCGCAAATTTCTGAAATGACGCAAAAATGCCGTCAGCCCCAGCGGCGTAGTGCCGTCCATGACCAGATGCGTGACGTGGCTGAAATCCCCGACCAGCACTGGCAACTCTCCCAAAGGCTCCGGGGCGAAGATCAACGTGTCGGGTGGCGCGTCTCCCGAGGCCCCCGGTTCTCTGCGCCAGCAGCGGATGATCGCGCGCATGGCCCGGGACTTCGCCGACTGTGGAACATCAAGCAATGCGCCATCGATCCCGTTGTACTGCGTTTGCCGCGTCACCCAACGACTCAGGACTTCGCGAATACCGAGAAACTCCAGGCGCAGCAATTCCAGTTTCATCAGCACCAGGATCTCATTGCGGCCCAAGACGTTGAGTAGCGCATGGATCTGTGCAGGGGAATGGGCCGGGTAGAGTTCCTGAATACGGCGCACCATCACTGAAACGCTCACCCCTGAGTTCGCCCAAGGCCCTGCCGGGGGCCGGTCAGCCAGGGCCATCGGCGAATAGTCGCCGGGACGTTCGCCCATGGTCCTGGCAAACGTTGTTCGCCGTTGCATGGCAAGTTCGGTGATTTTCTCCCGTAGCCCGTTCGCCCCGGCCTCGATCGACAGGCCCAACGCGACCTTGCGTTGCGCCGACAACCCATGCCAGAGGGCCTGGAAATAATGCTCGCGGGTGCGCCCGGAAAATGTTTTCAGCGCAGCATCAGTACCCTGCAGAACGCTGATGCGGTCCGCCAACACATTGATGATCACCCGCTCACTGGATGAGCTTGACGCCGTCGTTGCAACACTGCCGTGACTGCCCGACCACTCCTGTATCTCGATCGCTGAAGCCCCTGACCAGCCCGGCAAATGTTCAAGGGTATCGAGCACCAGGCGATTGGTACTGTGACCACCGCCACTCTCCAGGTACAGGCCTTCATAGGCTCGACACACAGCAATCGCCTGTTGATAGCGGCGCACCTCCTGCGCCAGCCGCAATGGTACGCGGGCAGCGTCCAGCTCCTGCGCTTCGCCATCCAGGGCACTGCCCGCCAACTCCTCGGCAACACTGGCAGGCAGATCGGCAAAGGTCTTCATCAGCAACGCCACCCGACCATTGCCCGGCGCTTCGCGGCGTCGATAGATTCGCTGGAACAACGGCTCCCGTCGACCTTGTGCCTGTTCGCCGACAATTTGCACCAGCTTGCGCGTCTGAACCACCGAATCCTCGCTCGTCAGGCCGAGCAAGGTCTTGCGCCGCTGGCTGCCGAGTGCAGCCAGCAGAGAACGGTACAGTTTCCCCCGATGCACATCCTGCTGGGTTATCTTCAGGATCGTGGTGGCGGTGGTGGCGCCATAACGATTGATTGGCGTGCCCGCTGCATCGACGACGCTGATAACGCAGTCTGCCGGCCAACTGGCCGAGGTCGTCAGCAGGTGCAATTGCAGGTCAGCGTCCGCCATGGGTGCCGACAACGGGATCTGCAGTTGCTCGATAAACTCCGTCACCGCTGCATCGACGCGAAATCTCCACACCGTGTCGAGCAGCAAGGCCGGCGGATGACCGCGATCTACATGGATCTGACGCAACACGCTGTCTTCGATACCGCTGACAGCCAGAGCCTGCAGCGCTCTGGCATCGGACAGCTCCTCGCGGGGATGGCCGAAGCGGCGAAACAGCTTCAATCGATCCCAGTCCTGAACCAGCTCGCTGTCATGACGCCAGGCCCCCCGATCGTTGGTTTCGAGCAGCGGTGAATAGCGGCTCGCCGATTCCGGCGGCGCCTGTACTTCCCACAGCCCGGTCTGAGGCTCGGGGCGCACCGCATAGTGCAGGTCATCGAGCGTCAGGTACGCCTGGCCATCGACCCAACGCAAGCCGCGACCATCGCGACGCACTCCGGCAGGCAAGGCCCGACGCTGTTGATACACGTGCAGGTCAGGCTTCCAGAGGCGAGACTGCCCCGAGGCCATTTTGACCATGCGCAAGCGCTCGATAAAAGCCGATGACCTGACGACTTTGAACGCTGTGCCCACCGCCCTGGTACTCGCAGCGAAAGCCGCCATCAGGATCAGGTTTTCGACGACATCGAAAAAGTAATCCGTCGCCTGCTCCTGCTCGCCTCTGGACCAACTGGCAATCCCTTCATAGACCTGCGAGAGCAACTGCACCGCAGTGACCGCCAATAACGCCTCTCCTACTACGGGTATGAACGATACAGCGACCAACAGCAGGTTGACCCCGATTGCCTTATAGGTGTCCAGTCGGGCCAGCCGGGTTTTCTCGTCTTCATCGTCCGTTGGGACCACTACGAGCCGAGCGTCGGCCATGGTCTGTTCGGCGTGCTGGCGATACATCAGGCTGAACGGGTCACCCGCAAAATCGATGCCGGACAACGTCACGTAGAACGCGGCACGAGGCAGGATTGAATGACTGTGCGCATACAAACGCCCATCGAGTTCGGTCACCCACGCTGCGCGCTCACTGATCTTGATGTAGCGCATGAAGAATTGGCGAAACGCTGCGCCTTTCAACCGCTGGCTCAACTGTTTCTCGAAATCGCTGAAGGATGAATACTCCTTGAGCGGGTGCAACGGATCACCTGGCAGGTAAACAACGCATCGATAGTCGTCATCGGCGTGCACACTCACCGGGCCGATAAACAGCACACCGTTAAGTGTGACACCCAGCATCTGCAAGCCCTGATAACCCAGGGTGTTGTTGCCCAGTTTGATCGTGGCCTGGTTATCCTTGACTGCCTGCAACATCTCATGCACTTCGACACTGATATGTTTTTTCATCAATGCCACGTGCCGATCCACTTCGAACCGACACCGCAGGTTCGCAGTAAACTTGCCGCGCAACGGATGGGTCTCAGCCTCCACATTGAAGACCGCACGAAGATGAGTCTGATATTGCTTACCCAAGTCGAGGGTTCGACACAACAGCGCAAACTCGTGGGGCTGGATCGATAATATATTCGCCTCTCGACCGGTTACTTTTTCGGGAATATAGATCAAGGAGGTATCGTTATAATTTGTGGCCTGAGCCTCGCTGAGTTCGAAGTTTTCGCAGGCGGCCGTGAGCAGATCCCGATCAACTGGCAACACCAGTTTCCTGCGCAAGCCCAGCAGACTGGAGGTGGAGCGCACGTGCTGAAAGATCACCCCGCCGATATCCAGCGAGTGGCCGAGCTTTTGCGACATGGCGCTGGCCAGTAGCGGTGCGCAAAACTCTTCTGGAGACTTGAGGTTCTTCAGAAACGGGTTCACTTCACTCTGGGCGCGGTGGCTGGCCATGATGCTTTGATAAAGTGTTTGACGCAGTTCATCCGATGCTGAAAGCAGCCAGCCGGGAGCATTGTTCTTGATCAACTCAAAGAACATGCCTTTTTGTTCGGGTGTTAGTACAGGCGCGACAGCCTGGACAGGTAAAGAAGACATACTGAATATCTCGAAAACTGAAAGTAGCAACAGCTTATCGAGCAGGCCTTTTAATAAAAGCGCGAATTACCGATTAAAAACCTTGAATTCAAATCAACTATTCAAACTTAAACCATACATATATACCGCCACCATAAAAAAACCCCTTTTCCCGTTACAGTAAAAGGGGTTTTTCTTTGGCGTTTTCTTACCAGAAGCGTTGCTGGGTCAAGCGGCTCCACCAGCTCAGCAGCACGCGATCCACTGAACCGCTGGCGGCCATGCCGATGCGCTCCTGCAGGCTTTTGCGTTCGGCGTAATGCAGGTGATAAACCTCGGCTTTCTTCGCCCGGTCTGCCAGGTATTCATCGCTGGTCTTGAGCTCGTCCACCAGTTGCTTGTCCAGCGCTGCAACACCAAGCCAGACCTCACCGGTGGCCACTTCGTCGATGGCCAGTTGCGGGCGATAACGGGAAACGAAGTTTTTGAACAACTGATGGGTGATGTCCAGGTCTTCCTGGAACTTCTCCCGGCCCTTTTCGGTGTTTTCGCCGAATACGGTCAGGGTGCGTTTGTACTCACCGGCGGTCAGCACTTCGAAATCGATGTCGTGCTTTTTCAGCAGACGATTGACGTTGGGCAACTGCGCCACCACGCCGATCGAGCCAAGAATCGCGAATGGCGCGCTGATGATCTTCTCGCCAATGCACGCCATCATGTAACCGCCGCTGGCGGCGACCTTGTCGATGCACACCGTCAATGGCACGCCGGCCTCGCGGATACGTGCCAGTTGCGACGACGCCAGACCGTAGCTGTGCACCATGCCGCCGCCGCTTTCCAGGCGCAGCACCACTTCATCTTTTGGCGTAGCGAGAGTCAGCAGTGCGGTGATTTCGTGACGCAGGCTCTCGGTGGCCGAGGCCTTGATATCACCGTCGAAATCGAGCACGAACACCCGGGATTTGCTCTCGGGTTTGTTCTTCTGCTTCTTCTCGGTCTTTTCCGATTTGGCCTGGCCCTTGCGCAGGGCCTTGAGTTGATCCTTGTCGAGCAGGGTCTGCTCCAGACGTTCACGCAAGCCTTTATAGAAATCGTTGAGCTTGCTGACCTGCAACTGCCCCGCCGACTTGCGCCGGCCCTTGCTGCGCAATGCAGCAAAACTGGCGAGCACCACCAGGATGGCGACCACCAGCGTTACGGTCTTGGCCAGGAAGCTGGCGTATTCGGTGAAAAACTCCACAGAGACTCCTTAAAACAATGCGCGGATGCAAAACACGCGCGGGATGGTTGCAGCATACCCATGCCTCGCCCCGTCGGCCAGCCGTGAAACCTCTGGCAACAGGCCTGTAACGAGCATTTCAAACAAGCGTATGTTTTTTCATTGACAGCACTCCGTCATCCTCATAACCTCGCCAAACCTTCAACGTACCGGGATGACGCGGACGTGGGCAGCATCTATCTGATTCGACATGGCCAGGCCTCCTTTGGTGCAGACGACTATGACGTCCTGTCGCCCATCGGCGTGCGTCAGGCAGAGATCCTCGGCCAGCACCTCGCCGAGCTGGGAATCCGTTTCGATCGCTGTCTGGCCGGCGACCTGCGCCGTCAGCAACACACGGCCACCAGTGCGCTGGAGCAATTCAGCGCCAAGGGCCTGGCGGTACCGACGCTGGAGACCGATTCGGCGTTCAACGAGTTCGATGCCGACGCCGTGATCCGCGCCCTGATTCCGGCCATGCTCGACGACGAACCGGAAGCCATCGACATTCTGCGCAACGCAGCGCAGAACCGCGCCGAGTTCCAGCGCATTTTCGCCCTGGTGATCGAGCGCTGGCTGGCGGGCACCTACGATACCCCCGGGCTGGAGAGCTGGCTGGGTTTTGTCGAGCGAGTACGGGGCGGATTGCACCGCATCCTCGAACAGGCCGTCGGCAACCAGAAAATCGCCGTATTCACCTCCGGCGGCACCATCACCGCCCTGCTCCATCTGATTACCCAAATGCCTGCCAGGCAGGCCTTTGAACTGAATTGGCAAATCGTCAACACCTCGCTCAACCAGCTGAAATTCCGCGGTCGCGAGGTGGCTTTGGCCTCCTTCAACAGTCACGCACATCTGCAACTGCTGAAGGCTCCGGAACTCATCACTTTCCGCTGAGTCCGGATAATTGTGACCCTTGCTGTAATCAACCAGCGCTATTACCCAAGAAAGGATCGAACCATGACCTCCGTAGCTGATGCCGTAAAAGCGATGCAAGCCAAGTTCAACCCAGCCGCTGCTGCCGGTCTGGACCTGGTCTTCGGTTTCAACATCACTGACGAAAACAAGCAGTACGCGCTGATCGTCAAAGACGGTACTTGCGACATTCAGGAAGGTGAAAACCCAGACGCCAACTGCACCCTGGTACTGGACAGCGCAACTCTGAAAGACATCGTCAGCGGTGAAACCGACGGCATGCAGGCGTTCATGGGCGGCAAGCTGCGCGTTGAAGGCGACATGATGCTGTCGATGAAACTGTCCGAGCTGTTCCCGTCGTAAGACTTGCGTTCGGTTTGAAGAAAATCCCGCCCCTGTGGCGGGATTTTTGCGTCTGGCCCTCAGGTTTCGTCATAAACAGGTCATAGGTGGGAGGGGGCTTGCTCCCGAAGGCGTCGTATCAGCCGCATTTTTTGCCGCCTGTCACACTGCTTTCGGGAGCAAGCCCCCTCCCACATTGGTCACGTGGTGCTCCATAAACTGCGGCATGCACCTTCTTCTATGTTGGAACTGTCATCAACCAGCAAATGATGCCGCCAACAGCTCCTGCGTATACGGATGCTGCGCATCGCTGAATAGCGCACTGGTCTCGCCACGCTCCAGTACTTCGCCATCCTTCATCACAATCAGGTCATGGGCCAACGCCCGCACCACCGCCAAGTCATGACTGATGAACAGGTAAGTCAGCCCGTGCTCTTCCTGCAGGCGCCGCAATAAAGCAACGATCTGCTTCTGCACCGTGCGATCCAGCGCAGAAGTTGGCTCATCGAGCAGAATCAGCTCCGGCTTGAGCACCAGCGCCCGAGCGATGGCAATCCGTTGCCGCTGGCCACCGGAGAACTCGTGCGGATAGCGATGTCGGGTGGCCGGATCCAGGCCAACCTCACGCAGCACATCGATCACCGCCCGCTCACGCTCGGCAGCATTCAGATCGCTGTGTACCTGCAAGCCCTCGGCAATGATCTGCTCCACACACAAGCGCGGGCTGAGACTGCCGAACGGATCCTGAAATACCACTTGCAGGCGTTTGCGCAGTGGCTGCAGCTGCTTGCCGCTCAACTGCTCCAGTGCCTCACCGGCAAAGCGAATGCTGCCCTCGGCGTCGATCAGGCGCAAAATCGCCTGACCCAAGGTCGACTTGCCCGAGCCCGACTCTCCGACAATCCCCAGCGTTTTGCCGCGCTGCAGATTCAGATCGATGCCCTTGACCGCCGCCAGCCAAGTCTTCGGCCGCAGCCAACCGCCCCCCAGGCGAAAACGCACATGCAGATCGCGCACCTGCAACAAGTCCTGCGCGACATCCCGGCACAGCGCTTCGCCCCCCGGCTCGGCGTTGAGCAATTCGATGCTGTAGGGATGCTGCGGCGCGCGGAACAGTTGCTCGCACGACGCCTGCTCGACGATCCGTCCACCGCGCATCACCGCCACCCGCTGCGCAATGGTGCGCACCAGATTCAGGTCATGGCTGATGATCAGCAGCGCCATGCCCAGGCGCTGTTGCAGCTCTTTAAGCAGCAACAGAATCCTGCGCTGCACCGTCACATCGAGCGCGGTGGTCGGCTCGTCGGCGATCAATAACTGCGGCTCGCAGGCCAGCGCCATGGCGATCATCACCCGCTGGCGCTGGCCGCCGGAGAGCTGGTGCGGATAGGCCTTGAGCCGTTCGCGCGGTTTCTGAATCCCCACCAGTTCGAGCAGTTCAAGAATCCTTTCACGGGCCTGCGCGCCGGCCAGGCCTTTGTGCAGCGCCAGGCTCTCACCGAGTTGCCGTTCGATGGTGAGCAACGGATTCAGCGAGCTCATCGGCTCCTGAAAAATCATCGCAATACGGTTGCCCCGTAACTGGCGCAGATAGCGCTCATGCACGCCGAGCAGCTCTTCCCCGGCATAACGAATGCTGCCGTCGATCCGCGTGATGTTCGGGTCGAGCAATTGCAGGATGCTGTGGGCGGTCACCGATTTGCCCGAGCCGGACTCGCCGACCAGCGCCAGGCATTCGCCGGGACGAATATCGAGGTCGATGCCATGCACCACAGCCTGGCCGTTGAATGCCACACGCAGGTCGCGTATTTCGATCAGGTTATCGCTCATCTCAAGCCCTCGGATCATAAGCATCTCGGCAGGCCTCACCGATGAACACCAACAGAGAAAGAATCAGCGCCAAGGCAAAAAAAGCCGTCAGCCCCAACCATGGCGCTTGCAGATTGCTCTTGCCCTGGCCGATCAGTTCGCCCAGTGAAGCGCTGCCGGCGGGCATGCCGAAACCGAGAAAGTCCAGCGCCGACAAGGTCGCGATCGCCCCGGTGAGAATGAACGGCAGATAGGTCAGGGTCGCGCTCATGGCGTTGGGCAGGATGTGCCGACTGATCACCTGCACATCGCCAACCCCCAGCGCCCGCGCGGCTTTCACGTATTCCAGGCCGCGGCTGCGCAGAAACTCGGCGCGCACCACATCGACCAGACTCAGCCAGGAAAACAGCGCCATGATCCCCAGCAACCACCAGAAATTCGGCTCGACGAACCCGGACAGAATGATCAGTAGATACAACACCGGAAGCCCCGACCACACCTCCAGCAACCGCTGCCCGAGCAGATCGACCCAGCCACCGTAATAGCCTTGCAAGGCACCGGCCGCAATGCCGATCAGCGCACTGGCAGCCGTCAGTGCCAAGGCAAACAGCAGCGACACCCGCGTACCGAAGATCACCCGCGCCAGCACATCCCGCGCCTGATCGTCGGTGCCCAGCCAGTTCTCGCCGCTTGGCGGGCTCGGTGCCGGCTCGGTCAGGTCGTAATTGACCGTATCGAAACCGAACGGGACCGGCGCAAACCACATCCGCCCGCCCTGCCCCTCGATCAGTTGCCGCACCTGCGCACTGCGATAGTCCGGCTGGAACGGCAGTTCGCCGCCAAAATCCTGCTCGGTGTAGCGCTTGAACGCCGGGAAATACCACTGGCCCTGATACTCGACCAGCAGCGGCTTGTCATTGGCGATCAGCTCGCCGCCCAGGCTCAGGCCGAACAACAGCAAGAACAGCCACAGCGACCACCAGCCACGCCGATGCGCCTTGAACCGCGCCCAGCGCCGCTGTCCGATGGGAGATAGAGTCAGCATCAGGCAGTCCTCGCGGTAAAGTCGATGCGCGGGTCGACCAGCGTGTAGCACAGGTCTCCGAGCAGTTTTATCAGCAGGCCGAACAGGGTGAAGATGAACAGCGAACCGAACACCACCGGATAGTCGCGCGACACCGCCGCCTCATAACTCAGACGGCCGAGGCCATCGAGGGAAAAGATCACTTCGATCAGCAACGAGCCGCCGAAAAATACCGTCACCAGCGCCTGCGGTAATCCGGCGACCACCAGCAACATCGCGTTGCGAAACACGTGGCCGTATAACACCTGACGCTGGCTGAGGCCCTTGGCCCGAGCCGTCACCACATACAGGCGCGAGATCTCGTTGAGAAAGCTGTTTTTGGTGAGAATCGTCAGCGTGGCGAATCCGCCGATCACCAGCGCGGTGACCGGCAGCACCAGATGCCAGAAGTAATCGGCAACCTTGCCCCACGGTGACAACTCGGCGAAGTTGTCCGAGACCAGCCCGCGCACCGGAAACCAGTCCAGCGCGCTGCCGCCGGCAAACACGATGATCAGCAGTAGCGCAAACAGGAATCCCGGCATCGCGTAGCCAATGATGATCGCCACGCTGCTCCAGACATCGAACGGCGAACCGTTGTGCACGGCCTTGCGGATGCCCAGCGGAATCGACACCAGATAGGTGATCAACGTGGCCCATAAGCCCAGCGACAAGGTCACCGGCAGCTTCTGCCAGATCAGCTCGGTGACGCTGGCACCGCGGAAAAAACTCTGACCGAAATCCAGTTGCGCGTAGCTTTTGAGCATCAGCCACAGGCGCTCGCCGGCGGGTTTGTCGAAGCCGTACTGACGCTCAATGTCAGCCACCAGTTTCGGGTCGAGGCCTCGGGTGGCGCGGGATTCGCCGCCGATGGTTTCGACATGACCGCCGCCCACCGCAGCACCGACACCGATGCCCTGCAAGCGCGCAATCGCTTGCTCGACGGGTCCGCCTGGGGCGGCCTGCACAATGACGAAATTGACCAGCAGAATCGCCAACAAAGTCGGCACGATCAGCAGCAGACGCCGCAGGCTATAACCCAACATGGGCGTACTCCTTTTCCTGTTGCTGCATCTGTGTGGCGGTTAGCGCCGTCGGGCTGATTTCCCACCAGGTATCGAGCCCGGCGTCATACAGCGGCGCCGTCGCCGGACGACCAAAACGGTTCCACCACACCGTGGAAATTCCCGGTGGGTAGTAATTGGGAATCCAGTAATAACCCCACTGCAACACCCGATCCAGGGCGTGAGCATGGCGCAGCAGGCTTTCGCGGTTATCGGCCTGCACCAGCCCTTCGAGCAAGTGATCGACCGCAGGATCGCGCAGCACCATGTAGTTGTTCGAGCCGGGATCGTCGGCGCCTTCGGAGCCGAAGTAATTGAACATCTCGCGCCCCGGCGCCTGACTCACCGGGTAACCAACGACGATCATGTCGTAGTCGCGGTTGCGTACGCGGTTGGTGTATTGCGCGGTGTCGACCTGACGAATATCGAAGCCGATGCCGATCTGCGCCAGGTTGCGCTTGAACGGCAGCAGCAGCCGTTCAAAGCCCTTCTGGCCGTTGAGAAAAGTGAACTGCAGCGACTCGCCATTGGCATTCACCAACTGATCGCCACGGGGTTTCCAGCCGGCGGCTTCCAGCAACTTCAACGCTTGCAACTGCTCGGCGCGGATGTTGCCGCTGCCGTCGGTTTTCGGCGCTTCGAAGACTTGGGTGAACACCTCATCGGGGATTTTGCCGCGCCACGGTTCGAGGATTTTCAGTTCCTCGGCGTCCGGCAACTCGGTAGCCGCCAATGCGCTGTGCGAGAAGTAACTGCGCTGGCGCAGGTACATGCTGCGCATCATCTGCCGATTGCTCCATTCGAAATCCCAGAGCATGGCGATCGCCTGCCGCACCCGGCGATCCTGAAACATGGGTTTTTGCAGGTTGAACACGAAACCCTGCGAACCCTGCGCGGCACCCGGCGCCAGATGTTCGCGGAGCAATTTGCCCTGCTCCAGCGCCGCGCCGGCATAGCCGATGGTGTAACTGGTCGCGGAAAACTCGCGGTTGTAATCGAAGCCGCCAGCCTTGAGCACTTGCCGGGAAACATCGGTGTCGGCGAAGAACTCGACGCTCAAGTGATCGAAGTTATAGAGACCACGAGTGATCGGCAGATCCTTGGCCCACCAGTCGGCAACACGCTGAAATTTCACGCTGCGCCCGGCATCCACCGCGCTGATCCGGTACGGGCCGCTGCCCGGCGGGATCTCGAAACCGGCGCCCTCGGCGAAGTTGCGCGTGCGCCACCAGTGCTCGGGCAACACCGGCAGCGTCGCCAGATCCAGCGGCAAGGTGCGACTGTCGTTGTTCTTGAAGTTGAAGCGCACTTGCGTCGGCGACTCCACCACTACGTCGGCGACGTCACGAAACTGCTGGCGATATTTGAGGCTGCCCTGCGTGGTGAACAGTTCGAAGGTATAACGCACGTCTTCGGCAGTGATTGGCGTGCCGTCGTCAAACCGGGCCTTGGGATTGAGGTAGAAGCGCAGCCAGCGGCGATCGGCATCCAGCTCCATCTGCTGCGCCACCAGGCCGTAGACGCTATAGGGTTCATCCTTGCTGCGATAGGCCAGCGGCGCGTAGAGCCAGCCGTCGATGTCGGCCACCCCGGTGCCTTTGTCGATGTACGGAATCAGGTGATCGAACGGGCCGCTTTCCAGCGAGGAGCGGCGCAGCGTTCCGCCCTTCGGAGCGTCAGGGTTGGCGTAGGCCAGGTGTTGAAAGTCCGGGGCGTATTTGGGGGCTTCGCCGTAGACCGTTAACGCAGGTTGCGGGGCGGCCCAACTGAATGGGCTTGAGAGCGCAAAAGCGCTGAGCAGAATGAGCCTGGATAGCATTGGCAGATCCTTTCACAAGGTGTTGCGACTGGCCTCTTCGCGAGCAAGCCCGCTCCCACAAGGAAGTTGTGCTCACCGCAGATTCCCTGTGGGAGCGGGCTTGCTCGCGAAGAGGTCAGTACAGTCACCAAACCTTCTGCCTACCTGTGATGTGCAACAGGCCGGCGATTTTTATAGGGCAGGCTTAGATCAATAAGTGACTAAAACCCGCCACCTCTGGACATTCTCAGAACTTGTAGTTGACCCGTGTGTACAGCGTCCGCCCGAACGGGTCGCCGTATTTCGGGTCGTAGCCGCTCTGGAAGGTGTAGGTCTGGTTGCTGAACGGTGGCTCGCGGTCGAACAGGTTCTTCGCGCCGAGTGTCACGCTCAGGGTTTTGCGCCAGGTGTAGGTGCCGGCCAGATCCCAGACGTTGTACGAGCCGACGTAATCGTGGGTCTCGCGGTCGGAGTCGTGGTAACCGCTGGTGTAGCGGTTGGTCAGCGCCACACCGTAGGGGCCATAGTTCCAGCTGCCGGTCAGGCTGTGGTGCCAGCGGGCCACGGCGCCGGCCGAGGAAAAGTCGCCGCCACGGAAATCGCCGAGCTTGTCGATGTAGTCGCCCTTGAGCTGCTGCTGGTACTCGTAACGGCTGACATAGGTACCTTGCAGGCCGATGCCGAAGTTGCCGTACGGGGTGCTCGGCAAGCGGTAGTCAAAGCTGACATCGACGCCACTGGTCTTGATCTTGCCGAGGTTGGCCAGCCCGGTGACGATGTGATCGATCGAGCCATCAGGCTTGCGCACCAGGCGATCCGGGTACAGCTCCGGGTTCTCGAACACCGCTGATTCGGGGAATTCGGCGATCTGGTTGGCGATGTTGATCCACCAGAAATCCAGCCCGGTGCTCAGGCGCTCGAACGGCTGATAAACGAAACCGAGGGTGACGTTACGCGCGGTTTCCGGGCTCAGTTCCGTATTGCCGCCGGTGCGGCTGTAAAACTGCTGGGCGCAGTCGCGGTTGGCGATCCCGCCATTGCTCGGATTGCCGCCTGCGCACAGCCGCGGGTCGTTGTAGTTGGCGACGGTGAACGTGGTGAAGTTCGGGTTGTACAGCTCGTACAACGACGGCGCGCGGAAGCCTTCACTGTAGGCGCCGCGCACCACCAGTTCCTTGAACGGCTGGAAGCGGAACGAGTACTTCGGGTTGGTGGTGCTGCCGAAGTCGCTGTACTTGTCGTGGCGCACGGCGGCGGACAATTCCAGGCTGTCGAGCACCGGCACGTTGACCTCGGCGTATTGCGCCGAGACGCTGCGATCCCCGGCGACGCTGGCATTCGGGTCGACACCCAGGCTCTGCACATCGGCGGCGAACTGGGCGAAGTCCTGATGGAAATCTTCCTTGCGGTATTCGCCACCCAGCGCCAGAGCCGAAGGGCCGGCGCCGAACCAGTCACCGATCTCGCGACTGACACGTCCATCAATCGCCTTCACCCGCCCTACCGCCGTCGAGTAATCGCCGTCCACCGCATTGGCCGCCAGCAGCGCCTGCCCGGCAGCGGTCTGCGCGCCAAACGGGTTGATGATGCCGTTGGCAATACCGGCGCTGACGGCGCGGTCGTTGACGTAGCCGGCCTCGATGGCATTGACCACCTTGTTCTGGTTGTACGATGCACCGACGTTGTAGTCCCAACCCACCACGCTGCCGTCGAAACTCAACAGCAAACGCTGGCCGGTGTTGTCGTCTTCATGCTGGCGCGCGCCAACGGCGGTTTCGCGCCAGTTCACATCCACCGGTTGCGTCGGGTCGAGGGCGAAACCGTTGGGGCCGGGGGTAATGCCGTTACCGGGATAGAACGTCGTGCCGGGATTGACCTGATTGCCCATCAGCGTACCGGGGCCGATCTGCGTGCGGTTTTCGTTGCGCGCCCAGAAGTATTCGAGGCTGACGTTGTGATCATCCGCGAGCTTGCCGGTGGCTTTGGCGAAAGCCGAGGTCTTCTCGGTTTCCGGCACCAGATCGAGGTAGTTCCACAGGCTCTGGCGGCAGATGCCATTGCGCGCCAGCAGGCCCGGGGCGTTGCAGCCGGAACTGGCCAGCGGGTTGGTGGCGTTGCTGCCCTGACTCCAGTTGGCCGGCGATGCGGTGCCCGAGGTGTAATCGAGGCCACGTCCGGGCTGATAGTTGTAGGTGTAGCCACGATCCTCGGCAGCCAGTCGTTGCTGCTTGTCATGACTGACCACGCCGAACACGTTGAAACGGTCATCCTGCAAATCGCCGAAGCCCCAACTGCCGCTGAAGTTACGACTTTCCCCACCGCCGGCATGGGTCGGCGTGTCGTAGTTGGTGCTCAGTTGGCCTTCGGTGAGGCTGGTCTTGGTGATGAAGTTGATCACCCCGCCGATCGCATCGGTGCCGCACAACGCCGAAGCGCCGTCACGCAGGACTTCGACACGGTCGATGGCGGCGAACGGAATGGTGTTCAGGTCAACCCCGGAGCCATTGATCGCATTGGTCGCGTTGTTGCTCAGCCGCCGGCCATTGAGCAGCACCAGCGTCTTGTTCGGGCCGATGCCGCGCAAATCGGCATACGACGCCCCGCCGCTGCTCGACCCCACCGAACGACCGGAGCCGACCGAGGACTGGTTGGCGGAAATCCGGCTGACCAGTTCTTCGGTGGTGCTCACCCCCTGCTCGCGCAGTTCTTCAACTCGCAGAATGGTGACCGGTACCGCAGTTTCCGCATCGACCCGGCGAATCGCCGTGCCGGTAACTTCGACCCGTTGCAACTGGGTTGTCGGCTCTTCGGCAGCGACCGCCGGCAAGGTATTGATCGCCAGCAGCAAGGCCAGGCTCAAACGGGATCTAACGGGTGAAAAATGGATCATGAACAGCCATCCCTGCGTTTTGGTTTATGCAGGGATGTGCAATGGACAGCAGCGTTTTATAGAGCCCGATTTAGACCGTTGGGTGATGAGGTTATGCAAAAAAATGGCACGTGTGGATCAGGCCAGCTCCATCTCCCTCAGCAACCGGGTATCCAGCCCGAACCGCTCCTGGGAAACCATCCTGAACTGCCCCTCCGCCAATTCGCAGCTCACCAGCAGATTCCACGAGTGCCGGGTTGCCGCCGAGGGGATCAGTACAAACGGATGCTCTGCCAATAACGCATCGGCGAACAGTTGTTGATTGGGGGAAGGCTTTGCGGGGCTCAACCAATATGGATTCGGCACATCCTCCGGCTGCACGATTTTCACTTTTGCTTCGCTGACGACCTCAAAACACGTGAGCACATAAGGTTCACTGTCCAGCGCATCAAAGCTGTGATTGGCTGCCACCTCCAGAATGGCCGAAGACGGATCGACTGATGCATAAACGACTCGCCGCCCGGGTATGTTCCATCGGCCACCATTGAGATTCGAACCCATGCCGCTGTCCCACGTCCCGCCATAAACCTCGGGGTCCAGCCGCCAGGCATACCAGTGCTCGTCCCAGGGCAAGGGATTCATGTGTAAACCCCGTATATCAGTTGCCCCAGATACTGCTCCACCATCTGAAACCCCAGTGAATGCCGGATCAACTCCACCGGTACGCGCCCATTCAGGTAGGTGCTGGGTTTGCGCAGCCACTCCTCGGCCCGGGACTGGCGTCCGAAGGCGCGAGTGGCCTTTTCCAGCACCAACGCATATTGGTAGGCGACGACGCTCTGCTGCGGGTCAAGCCGTACCGTTTTACCTTCCTTCAGTAATCGCCGTACGGTGCTGACCGACTTGCCGGTGATGCGTTTGACCATGTCGCCTTGCAGATAAAGCTCAGAGGTTGAAAGCATGTTGACGACATCGCTCAGCTCAAAACCTTCGTCGGTCAGGTCGACGATCAGAAAGGCATCGTCACCTATGTTCCGGCCATTCACGAGCAAGTCGACAGGTCTGCCCTCGGCCCTCTTTACCCCCGTCAGCCGGGGCACCTTGACGCTGGGCATGGCGACATCCTCCATGGGGCATCTGGCACGATCGGTGCGCCAGTGAAGGCGATGGGAATAAGCAGGCGTTTCGTATTCGAGGTGGGGAGTTCGCATAATCCATCCGTTATCAGAGGCCTGAGCGTCCAAGCCGTTTACGACTTCAATGTCAGCTCCGATGCTATAGATCGCGCTTCCGACGACCAACCTGAGAATGTCGTCGGAAATATCCCCGTTTCTGCAAAAAACTCCCCCGTTTCCGTAGGACGTTACTCACAAATTCCGCGCACTCAACTGCCGAAGTGATAACTCACATCCAGCCACCACTGCCGCCCGTATGGGTCATAGTTACCGGTTGGGTAATACGGCCAGCCGGCCGAGTCATCGTGCTTGATCTGGTTGAGCACGTTGTTCACGGTCAGCCCGACGCTGGCGCGGTCATTGAGTTTGTATCGCGCACTGGCGTTGAACACCGTCCACGGCGACAGGCGCCCGTCACCCGCGCCGTTGGTCACCGACCCATAGCGAATGCCCATCAGCGTCGCCGTGGCCTTCTGGTAATCCCAGGTCAGGCTGGCGTTGACCTTGCTGCGCCAGTCGTAATTGGTCCGCGACGTGCGCCAGTCCTGAGTCGGCGCTTCGTCCGACTCCTTGTAGAAATGTGACAGCACCAAGGTATAACCCAGCGCCGAGCTGAACGCGCCGTACTCACCAGCACCCCAGCGGATGTTGCTCTTGAAGTCCAGACCGCTGACCCGCTCGCTGGCGGCGTTGATCGCATTGACCCGTACCCGTTGCAACTGATTGGGATCGATGGCGGCATTGCCCGGATTGCGATCAATACGCGCCAGGGTCGACTGGCAGTTCGCCGAGTTGATGTCCTGGGTGCCGTTGCGGCATTCGTTCTCTTGCTGCAACAGGCGATTTTCGTCGACGGTGGTCAGCAGGTCGTCGATCTCGACCCGCCAGAAATCGGTGGAGAAATCGAAGTTGCGCGACGGCGACCAGACAAAACCATAGGTCCAGGATTTGCCACGTTCGGACTCAAGATCCGGGGTGCCGCGCTGGGTGTAGTCGACCCGCCCACGATCACACGCGCCCTGCACGCCCTGGCTGCAACCGTAGTAGTCGATCTGTGCCGGGTAGTAACCGTTGCTGTCGGACTGGTAGATGTAGTTCAGATCCGGCGCGCGAAAACTGGTGCCGTAACTGCCGCGCAGCAACAGGCTGGTGATCGGGCGCCACTCCAGGCCGAGGTTGTAGGTCTTCTGTTGCTCGCTACGGCCGCTGAATTTGTACTGGTCCCAACGTCCGGCGGCGGTGGCCAGCACGGTGTCGGTGACCGGAATGCTGAACTCGCCGCCCGCCGCGTAGCGCTTGCGCGAACCGCCGGAGCTTTGCGCCGGGCTCACGCCATAAAAAGTGCCGTCATTCAGACCGTCGTCCGGGTCGACGCGATATTCCTGTTTGCCCGCTTCCAGCACGCCGGCAAACCCGACCGGGCCGGCCGGCAGGTCAAACAAGTCGCCATTGATCGAGGCGTTGTAGCTGGTGGAAACCGACTTGCTGCGCTGGGTCAGGTTGCTGCGAAACTGCTCCCACTCTTGTGGCGTCAGCGGGCGATCGAGACGCGAGGCGTCCGGGGCGAACACCGGGTAGCCGCCACTCACGCCCAATTGCGGGCCAAGGTAGAAATCCTGAATCGATGACAGCGGCGTGTAACGCGTGGTTCGGACGCTGCGGTACTCCGAGCGGTTGGCCGCCAGATCATAGCTCCAGCCGGTGTCGGCGATCTTGTCCGAGAGGCCGAGGGTGCCGGTCCACGACGTGTCGGTCCACTTGCTGTTGTTGCTGGTGCGGCCACCGATTTCCTCTTCACCGTAACGGCGATACCAGCGCTCGAGATTGCCGCTGTTCTGATTGATGAAGTCCGGCGAAGTGAAGGTCGGGCCACGGGTGTTGTTCTGGATGTGATCGAGGCCATACATCAAGTCGGCAAACACCTGACCGCTGTCGCTGAAGTGCCAGGTGCCGCGGGTGTAGCCGTCGTAGTTTTCCTTTTGCGTCTGGATCGTCCAGTAATCGTTGTACATCTGATCGGTGCGGCAACGACCCGCGTTGTTCAGCAGCTTGTTATCGAAAGTGCCTTGATAGGCGCCGCAACCGGGGCCGAGGTAGCGATTGTTGCTCAGGTCGCGACGGTAACCGACATCCGCCAGCGGGCCGCTCTGCATGAAGCCGCGATCATCGGCCCAGATCGGATCGCGGTTGGTCAGCTCCAGGCCGAACAAGCCGTCGAAGTCACCCCAACTGCCACCGCCGCTGATTTGCAGGCGCTGATTGTCGCCACCGCCACGCTCGCTGGTGCCGCCCTTGAGATTGACGTCGATGCCATTGATCTGCTTCTTGAGGATGATGTTGACCACCCCGGCAATTGCGTCCGAACCGTAGATCGCCGAGGCGCCGCTGCTGAGAATTTCGATGCGTTCAATGACCGCCGAGGGAATGTTCGCCAGGTTGGTGAAGTTGACCTTGCCATCGTATGGCGTCGGATAATCGGCGACGCGCCGGCCGTTGATCAGCACCAGCGTGTGGTTGGGGCCGAGGCCACGCAGGTTGATCGCGCTGGCCGCCGGCTGCCAGGTGTTGCCGTAGTCCTCGCCCTGGGTCATGCCGGTGTTTTGCGTCTGCGTCGCCAGCGCGTCATAGACGTTCTTGTAGCCGCGCGCTTCCATCTCTTCGTGGGTGATGACGTTGACCGGGGTCGCGCCATCGCTCTGCGCGCGGGCGATTCGCGAACCGGTGACGGTGACTTTTTCCATGCGGTAATCGGCGCTGGTCGCCGGGGCCACAGCGGTGACTTTGGCCGCCACCGGCGTACTCGCCGCGCCTTCGCGCACGCTCAGGCCCTGGGCACTTTGCTCGACTTGCAAGCCGCTGCCGCGCAATGCCTTCTCGACGGCCTGACGCCCGCCCAACGCACCGCGCACGGCACTGCTGCGCTTGCCTTGCACCAGATTCTGGCTGAAGGAAATCGGTACGCCGGTCTGGCGTGAGATATCCAGCAAGACCTCGTCGAGCGGGCCGCTGGCAATGTCAAAGGTATAGACCTGGGCCGCAGAATCCTGCGCATACACCGCGATCGGCCCCAGCCCCATCGCCAGTGCGGCGGCGAGGGTCAGGCGCGGTAATTGTTGTTTGAATGAAATCATCAAGGGCTTCCCTGTTGAAGGCGTCTGCAGGGAATGAGCAGCGGGCCGGCGCTTTTTATAGGGCGGCGATTAGGCCAAGAAGTCATAAACCTATAACCGTATTTCACGCACCTCTGTGTAGGAGCTGCCGCAGGCTGCGATCTTTTGATTTTTGCTTTTCAGATCAAAAGATCGCAGCCTTCGGCAGCTCCTACAGGTAATGCGGTGGGCTTAAGGGCGGGATTGGATGCTGACCCAATAGGGGTTGTGCCAGGTGACGCGGATCGGCAGCGAACGCTCCAGCAATTGCAGGGTGCGGTCACTGTCGTCCAGCGGATAGAGGCCGCTCAGGCGCAGATCGGCCACTTCGGGACTCAGGTGCAGAATGCCGCGGCGATAGCGGCGCAGGCTGTCGATCACTTCGCTCAGCGGCCGGTCGCGCACTTCCAGGCGGCCTCGCACCCAGGCGCTTTCCTGACCGGTGCTGCGCTCCAGAGCCAGAATGTCCTCAGCGTTGAACAGCAGACTTTCCCCCGCCTCCACCACTTGCCGCGAACCGCCGGCGGTGACCACTTCGACCTGCGAATGCAGCATCACCAGCCGCGTAAAATCGTCGCCCTGTTGCACGAGAAATTTGGTGCCCAGCGCCCGCATCCGTCCGTGTTCGGTCGCGACCACGAATGGCCGCGCAGGGTCCTTGGCCACATCCACCAACAACTCACCCGAGCGCAACGCCAGCAAGCGTTGAGTCGCATCGAATTGCGCCACCACCCGCGTCCGCGCATTCAGGCTTAGCGCGCTACCATCCTCAAGGGTGAAATCGCGTCGCTCGCCGGTACCGGTCGCCAACTCCCCCGCTTCCGGTAGCCAGCCGTAGCGGCGCCCGAGCAACCCGGCCAGCACCGCGACACCGAGCACGCTCAAGCTGCCACTGACAAAGCGCCGCCGACTCGACGGCGCATTCAGGCTGTGCAGCAGACTGTTGCGCGGCAGCCCGCGCAAGGTCGGATTGCGCAGCAGGTTCAGGCCGCCGCCCATTTGTTCGATGATCCGCTGATGGCGCGGGTCAGCCGCGCGCCACGCTTCGAATGCCGCGCGTTCGCCAGCACTGGCTTCGCCGGACTGCAACAACGCCATCCACTGCGCCGCCTCGTCGATCACCGTCTCGTCCGGCCTCATGCCTGCATCGCCTGATAGCAACGTTTGAAGGCTTCGACCATGTACTGCTGCACACGGCTGGTGGAAACCCCGAGCCGTTCGCCGATTTCGCTGTAGGTCAAACCGTCGAGCTGATGGTAGAGAAACGCGGCTTTGGCCTTTGCCGACAAGCCATTGAGCAAGCGATCGACTGCCAGCAATGCCTCGATCACCAGCGCCCGTTCTTCCGGCGATGGATGCACCGGTTCCGGCGCCAGCGCCAGGCTCTCCAGATATGCGCGCTCCAGATCCTGGCGGCGCCAGCCTTCATAGACCAGCCGCCGGGCGATGGTGGTCAGCAGCGCCCGGGGTTCACGAATGGCGCTCGGATCTGGCAGAGCCAGCACCCGTAAAAAGGTTTCCGAGGCGATGTCCTGTGCGCTGTGCGGGCAACCCAGCGTGCGGCCAACGGCAGCGCACAGCCAGCGATAGTCCTTTTGGAACATGTGCCCAATCATCCGGTAATGCGGGTTCTGAACATCACCCATGCCTTGCTCCCTGAAACGGGTCCCACCCGCTGCGAAAATCCGTGGTTCTGCCGGGATCGTCCGGCTCTTGATCAGGCGCGACTGTGCAATAGCGCTGCGGACATTTGAAGTAATAAAAAAACAGGATAAGCAAACCTTTGAGAATAAGACGTTCCGTCGCCGCAGAAATATTGACTGACACAACGTTGACCCTGATCAGTTGCCAGCGCGCAACCACTCTCTAATCTGCGCGCTTCATCGAAAGCCAAGGACGGCTCACCGGGAGCCCGCGGCTATCCCTTCAAGGAAGAAAAACATGCGATCACTGAAGATTATTCTGCTGTCCTCGGCCTTCAATGGCCTGACTCAACGTGCTTGGCTCGAACTGCGTCAGGCCGGGCACTCGCCCAGCGTCGTGGTGTTCACCGACGAAGCGTCGGTGTGCGAACAGATCGAACACAGCGGCGCCGATCTGGTGATCTGCCCGTTCCTCAAGGACCGCGTACCGCAGGCGCTGTGGAGCAATGTGCGGCGCCCGGTGGTGATCATCCACCCGGGCATCGTCGGCGATCGTGGCGCCAGCGCGCTGGACTGGGCGATCACCAACGAACTCACACGCTGGGGCGTGACCGCGCTGCAAGCGGTAGAAGAAATGGACGCCGGCCCGGTCTGGGCCACCTGCGAATTCAATCTGCCGTCGGGCTTGCGCAAGTCCGAGCTGTACAACGGTCGGGTCAGCGATGCGGCGATTCGCTGCATTCGCGAAGTGGTCGAGAAATTCATCGACGGCGTGCAACCGGTGCCACTGGATTACACCGACCCAAAAGTCCGGGGTCGCTTGCAGCCAAACATGAAGCAGGACGACCGCACCTTCAGCTGGCACGACTGCTCGCGGTTCATCAAACGCTGCATCGACGCCGCTGACGGCCAGCCCGGGGTCTTGGCAAGCCTGGCCGGCGGGCAGTATTACGTGTACGACGCGCACCTCGATCAGCGCACCGGCATTCCCGGCAAAATCCTCGCGGTGCATGACGACGCGGTGCTGGTCGCGACCGGCGATCACAGCCTGTGGATCGGCTCGTTGCGACGCAAACCACTGCCCGGCGAAGAGACCTTCAAGCAACCGGCGCGGCATGTGCTGGCCGGGCAACTGGATGGCGTGCCGACGCTCGACTGGTCGATCGCCAGCGAGCCGTTCAACGACGAGGCGTATCAGCCGATCCGCTACCGCGAATCCGGGCATGTCGGCGAGCTGACGTTCGAGTTCTACAACGGCGCGATGAGCACCGAACAGTGCCAGCGCATGGTCGAAGCGCTGCGCTGGGCCAAGTCTCGGGACACTCGGGTGCTGTTGATCAAGGGCGGGCGCGGCAGCTTTTCCAACGGCGTGCACCTGAACGTGATCCAGGCTGCGCAGGATCCGGGCGCCGAGGCGTGGGCGAATATTCAGGCGATCGACGATGTCTGCGCCGAACTGCTCAGCGCGCGGCAACTGGTGGTCAGCGGCGTGACCGGCAATGCCGGAGCAGGCGGCGTGATGCTGGCGCTGGCCGCCGACATCGTGTTTGCCCGCGCCGACATCGTGCTCAATCCGCACTACAAGAGCATGGGCCTGTATGGCTCGGAATACTGGACCTACAGCCTGCCGCGCGCCGTCGGCCCGGCGATGGCCGAACAACTGACCCAAGCCTGTCTGCCGGTCAGCGCGACGCAGGCGCTGCAACTGGGCATGGTCCAGGAAATCGGCCCGCGCTGCCCGGATGAGTTTTCGCTGTGGTTGCTGCAACGAGCCAATGCGGCACTGAACGACCCGACCTACGCCGCCGTGCGCGAGCGCAAGTTGCGCGTGGATCAGGTGCTGATCGAGCAATGCCGGGAAAACGAACTGCAAGAGATGCAGGAGGACATGCTCTACAACCGCAACCAGTTTGCCGAGAAGTGCAGCCACTTCGTCTACAAACGCAAGGCCTGCGGCACGCCGGCGCGATTGGTGGAAGACTGGGCGCGGGTGCGTTCGATCGAGTTGGCCAGTTGATTTTGCGGTGACTGCCTTTCCCCTCACCCTAGCCCTCTCCCAAGGGAGAGGGAACTGACCAAAGTGTCTGGCGCCCCGCATCGACCTGAAATATCTCGGTCGATTATGGATTCAACGCTGATCGTTCAAGTCGGTGTATTTCTTCAATATTCCCCAATCAGTCCCCTCTCCCTCCGGGAGAGGGTTAGGGTGAGGGGCTTTTGCCTTTACAATGCCCGCACCTCAGACACCGGCCCGCCCATGGACATCGACCTCGCCCGCACCTTTCTGGAAATCGTCCGTCACGGCAGCCTCGCTGCGGCGGCGCAGAAGCTGTTCGTCACGCAAACGGCGATCACCGCCCGGGTGCAGAAACTCGAAAGTCAGCTGGGCAGTACCCTGTTCGTGCGCAACCGCGCCGGGGCGAAACTGACCGCCAACGGTGAGGCGTTCGTGGTCTACGCCAATCAACTGGTGCAGACCTGGGAAGCCGCGCGGCGCGACCTGCCGCTGCTGGACGGCTATCACAACGTGCTGCACATCGGCGGCGAAGTCAGCCTGTGCAACCCGTTGATGCTCAGTTGGGCCGCCGAACTGCGCGAGAAAATTCCCGGCCACGCCCTGCGCATGGAAATCCGCGACGGCGAAAACCTGCTGCGCCAACTCGAACTCGGCGTGCTCGATGCCGCGCTGGTCTATCAGCCGGAATACTGGCCGGGCCTGCAGGTCGAGCAGGTGCTGGAAGAAAAACTGATTCTGGTGCGCGCGCCGAACCGCCCGGATCCCTACGTCTACATCGACTGGGGGCCGGATTTCCGTCGCCAGCACGACGCTGCCCTGCCGGAAAAGGCCAAAGCTGCGCTGAGTTTCAACCTCGGCCCGTTGGCCCTGCAATACATCCTCGAACATGGTGGCAGCGGCTACTTCCGTACCCGCGTGGTGCGCAGCTATCTGGAAACCGGCGCGCTGGAAGCAGTGACCAAGGCCCCGGAATTCGGCTATCCAACCTATCTGGTGTATGCCCGCGAGCGCGACTCGGCGACGCTGCAACAGGCGTTCGATCTGCTGCGCCAGGTAATCGCCACCGATGACGACTGGTCGCAGCGCTGGAACCCGTTGAGCTGAGTCGGCCGCTTTACACCGGAGCATGGCGCAACTGACCTCAAGGTGCGGCCTGCACAAACGGCCGGATCGGCTAATCTGCCGGGTATAACAACAATACCCACAGGTGAACGCAGTGAGGCAGACCACCGAGGCATTTCGCAGCCGCTACCGTGCGGCGATTCATCCGTTGTACACCCCGTGGCTGCACGGCGCCTTCGTGCTGCTGTTTGGCGTGCTGGCAATCGGCGCCTTCTGGAGCAGCGCGCATCAGGTGCAGCCGCTGGAATGGCTGAGCGTGCCGCTGACCCTGCTGCTGTTCAACTTTGGCGTGTACATGGTCCATCGCCATCTCGGTCACCACAAAAAGACGTTCGCCAAGCTGTTCTATGCCCGACATGCCGGTGACCATCACAGCTTTTTCACCCCCGGGCACATGACTTACGACGGCGCCCGCGACTGGCGGGTGATTTTGTTTCCGGCCTGGCTGATCGTCGTGCATACGCTGGTTTTCACCCTGCCGCTGTGGTGGCTGCTCGCGCAGTTCAACACCAATGTCGCCGGGCTGTTCGGCGGCTGCATGGTCTTGGGTTATCTGGCCTACGAGGTGTTTCACGCCTGCGAGCATCTACCGCCGAATAATCCGCTGACCCGCCTGCCATGGATCCGCCAGATGCGGCATCTGCACGAACTGCATCACCGCCGCGAGTGCATGCAGGAGCGTAATTTCAATATCGTTTTTCCGCTGATGGACTACCTGTTCGGCACCCTTTACTGGGAGCCGCAACCCGCCCCGTTGCGCTATTCGAGATCGCCCATGACCCGCATGCAGCACCAGATCGATATCGCCGGCGAACCGATCGCCGTGCTCCGCTACGCCGCCAGCGTCGACCACTGGCCCGAGTGGCACCCGTCGTCGCTGAAAATCCAAGGCCCGCAAGGCCCGCTGCATGCCGGCGCGCGTTTCGAAGAAGACATTCATGCCGGCGGGCGCGCCGGCCATTTGCGCTGGGAGGTCACCGAGTATCTGCCCGGTCGCCGCTGGTGCGCCCGGGCGCGGGGCGATCATGGCCTGTCGCTGCTGCTGACCTACGAGTGCACGGCGCAGGGTGACGGCACGCGGTTCGTGCGCACTCTGGATTACCGGTTCGAGGGGCTGGGCATGCGCCTGGCCAATCTGCTGCTGCTCAAGCGCCGCATCGAACGTGAATCGGCAACCTCGATGCAGGCCTTGCGCGACATGGCGCTCAGGCACCTGACGCTGACGGGGCACCTTTCATGAAGCGCCTGCTGTTATTGCTGGTGATCCTCGTCATCGCGTTTGTGCTGCTGATGCCGACCAAGGTGCAGCCGGTGGCGTGGAAACCGCCAGCGGCTCCGTCACTGAACGAAGGGGTTTACGCAGAAAACCAGCGGCTCAAGGGCGTCGAACAGGTTGGCCCGAGCGACATCGACGGCCCCGAAGCACTGCTGCTGGAGGGCGATTACCTGATCACTGGTCTGCATGACGGGCGCCTGATCCGCACCAGCCTCGATGGCAAAACGCGCAAAGTGCTGAGTGACACTGGCGGCCGGCCGCTGGGCCTGGCGCGGCATCCCAACGGTTTGCTGGTGATTGCCGACGGGGTCAAGGGTTTGCTGTCGCTCGACGCTCAGGGTCAGTTGATTCCGCTGACCACCGAGGCCAATGGCCTGCCCTTCGGTTTCACTGATGATGTGACGATCGACAAGTCCGGGCACTACGCCTATTTCAGCGATGCCAGCAGCCGCTGGGGCTACGGCCATGACGGTGAGGCGATCATCGAGCACGCTGGCGACGGGCGTCTGTTGCGTTATGACTTCCAGACCGGCAAGACCAGCGTGCTGCTGGACAAACTGCAGTTTGCCAACGGCGTGACCCTCGGCCCGGATGACGCCTATGTGCTGGTCAATGAAACCGGCGCCTATCGCATCAGCCGTTACTGGCTGATTGGGCCCAAGGCCGGCACCCATGATCTGTTCATCGAAAACCTGCCCGGCCTGCCGGACAACCTCGCGTTCAATGGCAGCAATCGCTTCTGGGTCGCGCTGTACGCGCCGCGCAGTGCCTTGCTCGACGGCACCGCCGGGCATCCGCTGCTGCGCAAGATGATCGTGCGCGCGCTGATGGTGCTGCCGAAGCCGGTGGAGAAACGCGGGTTTGTCCTGGGGCTGGATCTTGAGGGCAAGGTGATCGCCAATCTGCAGGACGCCAGCAACGGCAATTACTCGCCGATTACCACTGCGCGGGAATATGGGGACTGGTTGTATCTAGGGTCGCTGAAGGCTACGCACATGGCGCGGTTGCCGTTGGCGGATGCGTTGAAGTGAGCCTGCTGGTTTTGTGTTAGATCAACTGACGTCATCGCGAGCAGGCTCACTCCTACAGTTGACCGCATTCCAACTGTAGGAGTGAGCCTGCTCGCGAAGGCGGTCTGTCAGTTACCGGATCTGTCGAACTTGTCCGGATCTTCGTCTTCAGGAAGATCTTCGTCCGGCTCTTCGGGAAAAGTGGTGGTGTGCGCTGGGCTGTTGGGCTCAGGGTGCGTGGGCACCGGGTCGAAACCGCCCTGCTCTTCACTGGGGAATCTGGGTGTGTTCATGTGGCACCTCGCAGAGAGTCGCTGAATGAAGACTCTGAACATTCGAGGTGCCGAGGGTGGTTGTCGTTCCAATCAATCCGCAACCGTGGGTCGGCGGATCATCCGGGGATCAGGACGGCGCCTGCAAATGGCTGACTATTTCGTCCTTGACCTTCAGACGCTTCTCTTTGAGTTTTTTCAGTGCGTCGTCGCTGGGGGCGTCCGAGGTGGCCGTTTCGGCCTTGACCACGTCGGCGTCAGCCTGGGAATACTTGTTGATCAGTGAATCCAGTCGTGGATCCTGGGTGCGTTTTTGCTGGATCTCTTCCTTCGTGCAGCTCAAGTCCTGAAACAGGTCATGGGGAACCGGCATGGAACACCTCCGTCAGTTGATCGGCAGCCGACGCGACCGATGCGTCAGCCCATATCAGAATGGCCTTGGTTGAGAGGTTCTGTCGACCACCTGTCAGACCAGCGGTGGCCGTTCGTCGCCCTTTCGGAAACACGATCAAACCTTTTCCCTCTCCGCTCCCTCCATTGCATAACGTCAACAAAAACCTGTGTGGAGATACATCAATGGACGGATTCAACCTGCGTCATCTCGTTTTGGCTGTAGCCCTGAGCGCGGGCATGGGCAGTGCCTTCGCCGCTACCTCGAACGACTTCGTCGACAATGCCGCTGCCGGTGGCATCGCCGAGATCGAGACCAGCCGCCTCGCCCTGGAAAAAAGTCAGTCGGCCGACATCAAGGCGTTCGCCAACATGATGATCACCGACCACAGCAAGGCCAACGATGAACTGGCCAGCATTGCCAAGGCCAATGACATCGAAGTTCCGGACACCACCACCCTGGTCAAACAGGCCAAGGAAAAAATCCTCGACATGCGCGATGAATCCTTCGACGCGGCCTACGCCAACAACCAGGTCAAGGCCCACGAAGAAACCATCGAACTGTTCAAGAAAGAAGCCAACACCGTGACCGACGACAAGACCAAAGGCGCTACCGAGCTGAAAGCCTTTGCACAGAAAATGCTGCCGGCGCTGGAAAAACACCTGACCGCGGCCAAAGAGCTGCAGGCCAAGCACCCGAGCAAGTAACCCGGGCGCTGTACAGCAAAAGGCCGCATTGATTAATGCGGCCTTTTGTCGTTTCAGCGCGATCAACCGCCGTCAGTATCGATGTCGGCATCGGTTTCTTCACCGGGCTTCGGGCGATCAGGCTCAGGCTCGAAACCGGGGCTGAACTCGTTGTCGTTGTCGGTGTGTTTGTTCTTTTGATCCACCGCCGGATCGGCGCTCTGCGCCTGCTCGGTGCCACCCGTGGGTTGCGTTGGCGGACTCTGTCCCGGCACTTGCGGGTCGATGGCCGGGTCGTTGCGATTAATCGGTTCGGCGTCCGGTTTCTGTTGTTGTTGCGATTGCTCGTTCATAGCCACCTCGTTTTTCAATGCTGGCGCGTCTCAAACCCGCCGGCCTTGTATATTCGAAGCCGCTACGGTGCCAACGTTCAAAACATCGCTGGTTTCAGGGGCGCCGACTAGAGTTACCGGGCACTTCTTGCGTCAGATCAAAAATATCCCTGAGCAACCGAACAACTATTTTGAACGGCAAAGGTCACTGACTTCGCACCGGTCACTTTTTACAGAACCGACCCCAATACGCTACGGAGCAACAGGCACATGGCAGCACTGCAGAACAGCACATTCGATGCGATGAAAAACAAACAACCACAACTGCTGAGCGAATGGATCAACGGCCTGGAAGCCAGCGGCGCCACCCGCAACCTCAAAGACCATGACCTGCAACAACAGACCAGCGAATTCCTGCAATTGGTGATCAATGGCCTGCAGGATGACAACGGCACCAACATCAATGCGCCGGGTTGGGAAGCCACCCGCCAGTTCCTCGAAAAGCTCTCCCACAGCCGCGCCCAGCTCGGTCAGGATTCGCAACAGACCGCCAGTTTCATCTTCGCCCTGAAGGGCCCGCTGTTTGCCCTGCTGCAAGCGCACTACAAAGAACAGCCAGCGCTGCTCGCCGAACAACTCTGGGAAATTTCCGAACTGTTCGACGCCTTCGGCATGCACACCATCCGCACCTTCCAGAAGTCCCGTGAAGCGGTGATCAAACGCCAACAGGAAGAACTGCTGGAGCTCTCCACGCCGGTGGTCAAGCTGTGGGATGGCGTCCTGGCGCTGCCGATGATCGGCACCCTCGACTCGCAACGTACTCAAGTGGTGATGGAGTCCTTGCTGCAACGCATCGTCGACACCGGTTCGGAAATCGCCATCATCGACATCACCGGCGTACCGACCGTCGACACCCTGGTCGCCCAGCACCTGCTGAAAACCGTGACCGCGATTCGCCTGATGGGCGCCGACTGCATCATCAGCGGCGTGCGTCCGCAAATCGCCCAGACCATCGTCCACCTGGGCCTCGATCTGCAAGGCGTGGTGACCAAGGCCAATCTGGCCGACGCGCTGAAGCTTGCCCTCACCCGCCTGGGCATCAGCCTCGGCAAAGCGGTCTGAGCCGATGGAACGTATCCCGATTCTCCAAATGGGCAAATTTCTGCTGGTGACCATTCAGGTCGACATGCATGACCAACTTGCCCTCACGTTGCAGGACGACTTGTCCGAGCGCATCAGCAACACTTCGGCTCGCGGTGTGCTGATCGATATCTCAGCGCTGGACATGGTCGACTCGTTCATTGGCCGGATGATCAGCACCATCTCTGGGCTGTCGAAAATCATGGACGCCGAAACCATGCTGGTCGGCATGCAGCCGGCCGTGGCGATCACCCTGGTCGAACTCGGCCTGACCCTGCCCGGCGTCAGCACCGCACTGAACGTCGAGCGCGGGATGAAACTGCTGCAGGAACGAGTAGACCGGCGATGACCGTACGCAGCAGCGGTACTCAACCCATCCATATCGAGCAGGATGTCGTGCTCGCACGCCAGACCGCCCGCAAACTCGCCACCGAATGCGGGATGCGCCTTATCGACCTGACCAAAATGGTCACGGCGGTCAGCGAACTGGCCCGCAACACCATGGTGTACGGTGGCGGCGGCGACATGGACTGGCAAATTCTCGATGAAGATCACAAGGTCGGTCTGCGCTTGACGTTCCGCGACGAAGGCCCCGGTATTGCCGATATCAAACTGGCGATGACCGACGGCTGGACCTCCGGCAGCGGCATGGGCTTGGGCCTGACCGGGGCAAAACGCCTGGTCGAAGAATTCGAACTGGACACCGAGCCGGGCAAGGGCACGCGAATAACGATCACCCGATGGACATGAATATCGCAGGGTCACTGACCCAGGTGCTGCTGATCGAAGACAGCAGCCAGATCGGCCACGCCCGGCGCACCGCGCAACGGCTCGCCGAGCAACATGGCTTTGATGAGACCGATGCCGGGCGGGTAGCGCTGGTCGCCACCGAACTGGCCAGCAACGTGCTCAAGCACGCCAGCCGCGGCGAGCTTCATCTGCGGTTGTTGCCGCGCCCAAGCGGGTTCGGCATCGAAATGCTCGCTGTCGATCGCGCACAGGGCTTTGACCTTGACGCCTGCCTGACCGATGGATTTTCCACCGGCGGCACCCAGGGTATCGGCCTGGGTGCCGTGGCGCGGCAGACCGAAGTCTTCGACGTGCACGCCGACGCCCGTGGCGCCGTGCTGCTGGCGCGTCTGTATCCGCGCAACGACCGGCACCCCGACTTGCGTTACGGCGTCAGCCAGCACTCGCTGCACAACGACCCGGCGTGCGGCGACACCTGGCACCTGGCGTACAACGGCGCCAATGTCAGTGCGCTGGTGATCGACGGCCTCGGCCACGGTGAGGATGCCGAACGCGCGGCCAAGGCCGGCGAACGGGTGTTCGCCGAGACCCCGTTCGCCAGCCCGGTGCTGCTGATGGAGGATATGCACCGCGACATGATCGGCAGCCGTGGCGGCGCCGCCGCGTTCGCCCAGTACAATGCCGTCCGCGATGGCCTGACCTTTACTGGCGTGGGCAACATCGGCGCCAGCCTGATCACCGCCGACAAGTCGCGGGGCCTGGCCTCGCACCCGGGCATCGTCGGCGGCCAATACCGGAAAGCCCAGCCCTTTGACTATGCTCACGTGAACGGACATCTATTGATCATGTACAGCGACGGCCTGCAGTCCCGTTGGAATCTTCAAGACTACCCCGGTCTGGTGCACCGCCATCCTGCCGTGATAGCCAGCGTCCTGCACCGTGACTTCTGTCGCGGCCGCGACGATGTAACCGTGCTGGTCGTTGCTCTGGAGGCCGCCCATGGCTGAGTCGCCAAGCCTGAATGCCGCCGAACAGGCTGCGCTGATCGCCCGATTGCAGAGCGAGACCGCGGCCCTGCGCGAGGAACTCGACGAAACCAACCAGGGCGTGCTGGCGCTCTACGCCGAGCTCGACACCCAGGCCGAACAACTGCGCCAGGCCTCGGATCTGAAAAGCCGTTTCCTGTCGTACATGAGCCATGAGTTCCGCACGCCGCTGGGTTCGATCCTGAGCATCAACAGCTTGCTCGCCGACGAGCTCGACGGCCCGC
The DNA here is from genome assembly GCF_053851495.1 of Pseudomonas sp. JQ36. NCBI lineage: Bacteria > Pseudomonadati > Pseudomonadota > Gammaproteobacteria > Pseudomonadales > Pseudomonadaceae > Pseudomonas > Pseudomonas sp. JQ36. The sequence goes on from NZ_CM132642.1 coordinate 2,087,042, forward strand.
TCAGCCCCGAGCAGCACAAGCAGGTTGCGTTCGTCAGCAGCGCCGCCCGCGAACTGAGCGACATGGTCGATGACCTGCTCGATCTGGCGAAAATCGAAGCCGGACGGATCAGTATTTCTCCGGCGTGGTTCGACATGTTCGACCTGTTCTCTGCCCTGCGCGGGATGTTCCGGCCGATCGTCGATGCCTCGGCAGTGGATCTGATTTTCGAAGAGCCGGTCGGCCTGCCACGGCTGTACACCGACGACAAGAAACTCGCGCAGATCCTGCGCAATTTCATTTCCAACTCGCTGAAGTTCACCACCCGTGGTGAAGTGCGGGTCTCGGCGCGTCTGGAAGGCTCGGACAAAGTACGTTTTGCCGTCAGCGACACCGGGATCGGTATCGCGCCGGAGCTGCACGGCGCATTGTTCGAGGACTTCTCGCAGGTCGACTCGCCGTTGCAGAAACGTCTGCGCGGCACCGGCCTCGGCTTGTCGCTGTGCAAGCGCTTCGCCGCCCTGCTCGGAGGCGAGGTCGGGATGGACAGCAAGCCGGGGGTCGGATCGACCTTTTTCGTGATCATTCCACTGGCGCTCGCCCTGGAGAATGTCGATGAAACGTGACATCCGTCTGTTGATCGTCGACGACAACGTCGCCACCCGCTACGCCTTGCGCCGGCGCCTGGAGCGCCATGGCTACGAGGTGCTGGAGGCCGGCACCGGCAGCGAGGGCCTGGCGCTGATCGCGAGCGAGGTACTTGATGCACTGATCCTCGACGTCAACCTGCCGGACATGAGTGGCTTCGACATCGTGCGGATCCTGCGCGCCGATGCACACACCGCGCTGCTGCCGGTGATCCACGTGTCTGCCGCGTCGATCCAGACCGGCGACATCATCACCGGCCTGAACGCCGGGGCCGACGCCTACCTGATTCACCCGGTAGACCCGGACGTGCTATTGGCGACCCTGCGCACTCTGCTGCGGGTACGTGATACCGAAAACGCGCTGCGTGAGAGCGAGGCCCGGTTTCGCGAGATTTTCGTCAATGTCTCGGCGCCGATTGCCGTGCTCGACGCCAACCTGAAAGTGCATGAGTGCAACCACGCCTTCACGCAGATGATTCAGGACAACCGCAACCCGGAAACGCTCAGCGAGTGCTTTGACCAAGACCAGGGCGCGATCCTCAACGAGTTGCGCCTGCGGCTGGTCGATGGCGAGCGCTGGAAAGGCACGTTGAACATGCGCGTACAGGGCGAGGTTCGCGAAACCGAGTGGCAGATTTCGCCATATCGCACGCCGCAGCTGAGCCTGGTATTCGTCGAAGACGTCACCGAGCATCGCCACCGCGAGCGCTCGCACCTGGCACAGCTGGACGACACCACCACACAACTGGCCAAGGAAGTCGCCGAGCGGGTGCGCGCCGAATCGCAGTTGCTGCAAGTGCAGAAGATGGACGCACTGGGCAAGCTCACCGGAGGCATCGCCCACGACTTCAACAATCTGCTGACCGGGATCATCACCAGCCTCGAACTGATCCAGAAACGCATGGCCGATGCGCGTCCGGACAAGGTGCAGTTCTACGCCGAAGCCGCACTGAATTCGGCGATGAGTGCGGCGTCCCTCACTCATCGTCTGCTGGCCTTCGCCCGCCAACAGCCGCTGGATACCCGGCCGGTGGACATCAATGAGCAGGTGCGCTCGCTGGAAGAACTGCTGATGCGCACCATCGGCGAACGCATCACCCTAAAACTTGAGCTGACTAACAAACCGGCGGTTGCCCTGGTCGACCCGGTGCAGTTGGAAAGCGCTGTGCTGAATCTGGTGATCAATGCCCGGGATGCGCTGCCCAGGGGTGGCAATATCTGGGTCAACACCTATGCGGCGTATTCCCATGGCGACCCGAATCTGGCCGATGGTGCGTATGTCGCGCTCTCGGTGCGCGATGACGGCACCGGTATCGAGCACAGTGTGATCGACAAGGTGTTCGATCCGTTCTTCACCACCAAACCGCTGGGCCAGGGTACTGGTCTGGGGTTGTCGACGATTTACGGTTTCGCCCGCCAGTCCGGTGGCGATGCGCACATCCGCAGCGTCGCACGGCGTGGCACCGAAGTGACCATCATGCTGCCGGCGACGAACGACCCGACCGGTGCCGACATCCCGGCGCCGAAGGTGGATCCGCAGGGTGCCGGCGAGCATGTCTTGATTGTCGAGGACATGCCGGCAGTGCGCATGTTCGTTACCGAAGTGCTGGAAGACGCGGGTTACCGCTGCACGCAGGCGGCGGATATCGAAACCGCGCTGGAGCGCTTGCAGAATGATCCGACGATCGACCTGCTGCTGAGCGACGTCGGCCTGCCGCGCATGAGCGGCCGGGAACTGGCGGACGTGGCGCGGGGCTGGCGTGAAAGCCTGCCGATTCTGTTCATGACCGGTTATGCCGAGACCGCGATCAATCGCCAGGTGTTCCTGGGCAGCGGCATGGAAATGCTGGTCAAACCGTTCCAGATCAGCGAACTGCTGGACAAGGTCCGCCGCACGCTTGATGGCGCCTGACACACCGCTTTCGCGAGCAAGCCCGCTCCCACACTGGGTCTGTGTTGATCACCAGCCTTGTGCACCCCGCAAAACCTGTGGGAGCCGGGCTTGCCCGCGAAGGCGTCGGAACATTCAGCATCTCTATTGCCTGACACACCGCTTTCGCGAGCAAGCTCGCTCCCACACGGGATCGGTGTTGATCACCAGCCTTGTGCACACCGCAAAACCTGTGGGAGCCGGGCTTGCCCGCGAAGGCGTCGGAACATTCAGCATCTCTATTGCCTGACACACCGCTTTCGCGAGCAAGCCCGCTCCCACCCTGGATCTGTGTTGATCACCAGCCTAGTGCTCACTGCAGAATCTGTGGGAGCCGGGCTTGCTCGGAACGCGTCGGAACATTCAGCATCTCATTGCCTGACACACCGCTTTCGCGAGCAAGCCCGCTCCCACCCTGGATCGGTGTTGATCACCAGCCTTATGCACACCGCAAAACCTGTGGGAGCCGGGCTTGCTCGCGAACGCGTCGGAACATTCAGCATCTCTATTGCCTGACACACCGCTTTCGCGAGCAAGCTCGCTCCCACACTGGGTCTGTGTTGATCACCAGCCTTGTACACCCCGCAAAACCTGTGGGAGCCGGGCTTGCTCGCGAAGGCGTCGGAACATTCAGCATCTCTATTGCCTGACACACCGCTTTCGCGAGCAAGCTCGCTCCCACCCTGGATCGGTGGTGATCACCAGCCTTTTGCACCCCGCAACACCTGTGGGAGCCGGGCTTGCCCGCGAACGCGTCGGAACATTCAGCATCTCTATTGCCTGACACACCGCGTTCGCGAGCAAGCTCGCTCCCACACTGGATCTGTGTTGATCACCAGCCTCGTGCACACCGCAGAATCTGTGGGAGCCGGGCTTGCTCGCGAAGGCGTCGGAACATTCAGCATCTCTATTGCCTGACACACCGCTTTCGCGAGCAAGCTCGCTCCCACACTGGATCTGTGTTGATCACCAGCCTCGTGCACACCGCAGAATCTGTGGGAGCCGGGCTTGCTCGCGAACGCGTCGGAACATTCAGCATCTCTATTGCCTGACCCGCCGCCATCGCTGGCAAGCCAGCTCCCACACGGGACCGGTGGTGATCACCAGCCTTTTGCACTGCGCAAAATCTGTGGGAGCCGGGCTTGCTCGCGAACGCGTCGGAACATTCAGCATCTCATTGCCTGACACACCGCTTTCGCGAGCAAGCCCGCTCCCACACTGGATCTGTGTTGATCACCAGCCTAGTGCTCACCGCAGAATCTGTGGGAGCCGGGCTTGCTCGCGAACGCGTCGGAACATTCAGCATCTCTATTGCCTGACACACCGCTTTCGCGAGCAAGCTCGCTCTTACACGGGATTGGTGGTGATCACCAGCCTTTTGCACACCGCAACACCTGTGGGAGCCGGGCTTGCTCGCGATGGCGTCGGAACATTCAGCATCTCTATTGCCTGACACACCGCTTTCGCGAGCAAGCCCGCTCCCACACTGGGTCTGTGTTGATCACAAGCTCTGTGCACACCGCAAAACCTGTGGGAGCCGGGCTTGCTCGCGATGGCGTCGGAACATTCAGCATCTCTATTGCCTGACACACCGCTTTCGCGAGCAAGCTCGCTCCCACACTGGATCTGTGTTGATCACCAGCCTAGTGCTCACCGCAGAATCTGTGGGAGCCGGGCTTGCTCGCGGAGGCGTCGGAACATTCAGCATCTCTATTGCCTGACCCGCCGCCATCGCTGGCAAGCCAGCTCCCACACGGGATCGGTGGTGATCACCAGCCTTTTGCACTGCGCAAAATCTGTGGGAGCTAGCCTGCTGGCGATGGGGCCAGTGGGATCGCCGTGGTTATCGGCTCAAGGCCCGGGCCAGAAACGGTGCGGTTCGGCTCTTCTTGCTCGCGGCGACTTTCTGCGGCGTGCCGGCGGCGACGATTTTGCCGCCCTGATCACCAGCCCCCGGGCCGATGTCGATCACCCAGTCACTCTGCGCCACCACGCGCATTTCATGCTCGACGACGATCACTGTGTGCCCTGCCGTGACCAGGTTGTCCAGTTGCTCCAGCAGCCGGTCGACATCGCGCGGGTGCAGTCCGGTGGTCGGTTCGTCCAGCACATAAAGGGTCGCACCGCGCTGATTGCGCTGCAGCTCAGTGGCCAGTTTGATCCGTTGTGCTTCACCACCGGACAACTCGGTGGCCGGTTGCCCAAGCCGCAGATAACCGAGGCCAATGTCACGCAGCACCTCCAGTGAACGGCGAATCCCCGGCTGTTCGCCGAACACCTCAACCGCCTCATCCACCGTCAGTTGCAGCACCTGGGCAATGCTCAAGCCCTGCCACTGAATCGCCAACGTGTGCGGGTTGTAGCGCGCACCATGACAGGTCGGGCACGGCGCATACACGCTCGGCATAAACAGCAACTCGACACTGACAAAACCTTCACCCTCGCAGGTCGGGCAACGGCCCTTGGCGACGTTGAAGGAAAACTGCCCGGCGTCATACCCCGCCGCCCGTGCCTCGGGCGTGGCGGCGAACAGTTTGCGCACGTTATCGAACAGACCGGTGTAGGTCGCCAGATTCGAACGTGGCGTGCGGCCGATGGGTTTCTGATCAACCTGCACCAGGCGCTTGATCGACTCCAACCCCGCAGTCACCTGGCCGCTGCTGGCCTGCGGCGCATCGTCTTCGAGGCTGAGTTCTTCCGGCTCGTTCTCAATCAGCAGCCGCCCAAGTTGCGCGCCGACCAGTTCGAGCAACGCCTGACTGACCAGACTCGACTTGCCCGAGCCGGAAACCCCGGTCACCGAGGTGAAGCAGCCCAAGGGAAATTCAGCGCTGAGGTTGTGCAGGTTATTGCGGCTGATGCCATCGAGTTTCAGCCAACCGGACGGCTTGCGCGCGGTGCGGGTCTGCCGCTCGCTCTCGGCAAACAGGTAGGCGCGGGTCTGCGATTCGTCGATCTCGGCCAACCCTGCCGGCGGGCCGCTGTACAACACCCGGCCACCCTTCTCGCCCGCCGCCGGACCGACGTCGATCAGCCAGTCGGCGCGGCGCATGGTTTCCAGATCGTGCTCGACCACAAACAGCGTATTGCCGTCAGCCTTCAGCCGCTGCAAGGCTTCGAACAGCGCCTCGCCATCGGCCGGATGCAGACCGGCGGACGGCTCGTCGAGCACGTAGATCACGCCGAACAGTTGCGAGCCCAATTGCGTCGCCAGGCGCAGGCGCTGCAACTCGCCGGACGACAGTGTCGGCGTGCTGCGCTCCAGCGCCAGATAACCGAGGCCCAGATCGGTCAGGGTGCTGACCCGCTCCAGCAAGTCCTCGGCAATCCGCTGCGCTGCCAGACGTTTTTCCAGCGACAGGTTTGGCGTGTGGCGCACGTCCGGCGCACTGGCGTGGCCGCTGGCACCGTGCGCCACGCGCTGCTGACGGGCCTCGCGGGTTTGCGCATGGCTGAGGGTTTCGGCGCTTTCTTCGGCCTGCTGCAGATAGGTCGCCGCAGCCACGGGTTTCAATACTTCGGCCACTTGCAGCAATGGCATCTGCGACAGTTCACCGATGTCGTAACCGGCAAAGGTTACCGACAACGCTTCACGCTTGAGGCGTTTGCCGTCGCACAACGGGCACGGGCTGCCAAGCATGAATTGCGCAACGCGCTTCTTCATCAGCGCGCTTTGCGAGTGGGTGAAGGTGTGCAGGATGTAGCGTCGGGCGCCGGTGAAGGTGCCCTGATAACTCGGCTCCATCTTGCGCTTGAGAGCGACCCGGGTTTCCTCCGGGGTCAACCCGGCGTACACCGGCACGGTTGGGGTTTCTTCGGTGAACAGAATCCAGTCACGCTGCTTTTTCGGCAGTTTCTTCCAGGGAATATCGACGTCGATGCCCATGGTCACGAGGATGTCGCGCAGGTTCTGCCCCTGCCACGCCAGCGGCCAGGACGCCACGGCGCGTTGGCGGATGGTCAGATTCGGATCGGGCACCATCAGCGCCTCTGTTACCTCGTAGACCCGCCCTAGACCGTGGCACTCAGGGCACGCGCCTTGGGGGGTGTTCGGCGAAAAATCCTCGGCATAGAGCATCGGCTGCCCCGGCGGATAACTGCCGGCGCGGGAATAAAGCATGCGGATCAGGCTCGACAAGGTGGTCACGCTGCCCACCGACGACCGCGTGCTCGGCGTACCACGCTGCTGTTGCAGGGCCACGGCGGGCGGCAGGCCTTCGATGGAATCGACGTCCGGCACCCCGACCTGATCGATCAGCCGCCGCGCATACGGCGCCACCGACTCGAAATAACGCCGCTGGGCTTCAGCGTACAACGTTGAAAACGCCAGCGACGACTTGCCCGAACCCGATACTCCAGTGAACACCACCAGCGCATCGCGGGGGATGTCGACGTCGACATTCTTCAGATTGTGTTCACGGGCGCCACGCACCCGAACCATGCCGGCGGGTGCTTTGGAGGTGCGTTTGGAAGTCATGGGCGGGCCTTGATCGGAAAATGTGAGTCGAACACAAAACATGTGGCGAGGGAGCTTGCTCCCGCTGGGCTGCGAAGCGGCCCCAAATCCAGACGAATCAACCCGGCAGGTAAACCGCGGTTTCCGGGTTTACGACTGCTGCGCAGCCGAGCGGGAGCAAGCTCCCTCGCCACAGGGAATCAGGCATTGAGCACCGAGCGAATCATCTGCAACAACGCCTCCGGGCCATACGGCTTGCCGAGCAAATGCGTGTCCGGACTCAACTGGTGGTTGCGCGAAATGATGTCGCGGGTGTGGCCGGAGGTGAACAGCACCGCCACCGGCGGCGTCTGCACTTTGGCCCACGCCGCCAGATCGGAGCTTTTGATCAGCCCCGGCATCACCACGTCGGTGAAAATCAGATCCACGTCGATCCCTTCCAGCAGCATCTGCATCGCCACGTCGCCATTGCTGGCGGTCAGCACGCGGTAGCCTTCTTCGCGCAGCAACTCCACGGCCGAAGCGCGCACCGCGTCGTTATCCTCGACCACCAGAATGGTCTCGTGACCGCCGCCCTGTTGCGGGTCGACGTTCGGCGTCTCATCGAGAACCGGACGCAGGCTGCGCGGAAAGTACAGTTGCACCCGCGTGCCTTCGCCCACGGTGCTGTCGATCTCGACGTGACCACCACTTTGTTTGACGAAGCCGAACACCATGCTCAGACCGAGCCCGGTGCCCTGGCCATCGGCTTTGGTGGTGAAGAACGGTTCGAACACCTGCTCGAGCATTTGCGGCGCAATGCCGACGCCGGTATCGCTGACCATCACCCGCACGAAATCGCCGGCAACGATGCCTTTGCCGGTGCAAAAGTTGCTGTCCAGCCGGGTATTGAGGGCGCTGAGGACGATCGTGCCCTCGCCTTTCATCGCATCGCGGGCGTTGATCGCCAGATTGAGAATGGCGTTTTCCAGTTGATTGCGGTCGACGTTGATGTGCCACGGGTCCAGCGGCACTTGCACATCGATCTGAATGGTTTCGCCCAACGCGCGCTGCAGCAATTCGCCGACGCCGTCGAAGATCTGCCGCGGATCGCATACCGCCGGTGACAACGGCTGGCGCCGGGCAAAAGCGAGCAGTTGCGACGACAGCTTGGCACCGCGCTCGACCGCTGCCAGCGAGGCGCTGACCCGGCGTTGCACGTTGGCATTGTCCGGCTCATGCCGCGCCAGCAGGTGCAGGTTGCCGGCGATCACTTGCAGCAGGTTGTTGAAGTCGTGGGCCACGCCGCCGGTCAGTCCGCCGATGGCTTCAAGCTTCTGCGACTGGCGCAATTGCTCTTCCGCCGCCAGCCGGGCATCCACTTCGTTAGCCACCCGTTGCTCCAGGTTGCGCGTGAATTTGAGCAGGGATTCTTCGGCGATCTTGCGTTCATGGATGTCGATCAACACCCCGGGGAAACGGAACGGCGCGCCGTGTTCGTCGAACTCGCAGGCGCCACTGGCGAGCACCCACAGGTAGCTGCCGTCCGCCCGCCGCACGCGGTATTCGGCGTTGTACGGCTCGCCGGTCTGCAGCGAATGACTGACCCGGTCATGCACCCACGCCAGGTCATCCGGGTGAATCCGCGACTCATTGACCGATTGCGGCAGGTTGCTCAGGTCCTGATCCGGCGGATAGCAAAAGGTCCGGGCGAAACGCTCGTCGGCCGACAGCACATTGTTCTTCACGTCCCAGACAAACGAGCCAAGCAAGGCCCCGGCATTCAGCGCCAGACGCACCCGCTCGTTGTCGGCCCGATAAGCGTCTTCTGCCGCCTGACGCAGGCGCTCGGAGCGCACTAACTCGGTGGTCTCGACCACCATCGCCATCACGCCGGAAGGCACCCCGTCATCGTTGGCCACCGGGCTGTAATACAGATCCATCCAGACATCTTCGGGCACGCCATCGCGCAACAGCACCAGTTCCTTGTTGCGGTAGGACAAGGTGCCGCCCGCCAGACAGGTGTCGACCACGTGCCGGTTGAACTCGGCGACTTCCGGCCACCCCAGTTCCACCGGTGCGCCCAGCAGATACGGGTGGCGACCACCGGCAAACTGCGAGTAGGCGTCGTTGTAGATCATGTACCCGGCGTGGCCCCAGAGCATGACCATCGGCAAGGGCGAGGCCAGCATCAATTGCACGGTGCTGCACAGACTGGCAGGCCAGGTGTCGAGCGGGCCGAGTTCGGTGAGGCGCCAGTCGAACGCGCAAATGCGTTCGGCCATCTCGCCTTTCCAGCCGTCGCAACCGTGGCTATCGGATAAAAACTGCATCGATTGACTCGGTGTCCTGTGGTGTTTGCCCGATGTATCGCAACGCTGAACGAACGCGGCGCCCCTGTGTTTCGAGCGCCGCCGGCCGCATTGGTTTCATTGAAGGTATAGCCGATTTCTCGCTGCGGCCCGGGTTCAGACCCCGATCAGGTGTTTGAGCGGATGGTAGCCAGTTTTCATCTTCGCGGCGACGTCGAGAATCGCCTTCTCGATGCCGTTCAAATGCGTGCAGGTCAGTTCGATGGCGGCGTTCTGGTCGCCCGCCTCGATGTATTCGATCAGGCGCAGATGTTCGTTGTCACGGCAGGCTTCATGGCTGTCGTCATCGAGTGCGGCGACATACAGCGAGGCGCGGGAAATCAGCTTCTGGAACCAGTCGAGCAGCACCGGGTTGTTCAGGCTGCGCGCCAGTTTGAGGTGGAACTCGCCGAGCAGGTAAATCAATTGCTCATGGTCGCCCGCCGCGTGGGCTGCGTCCTCCAGTAGCAGGTGCTCGCGCAGAACCTGCATGGCGGCGGTGTCCTTGCGCCGACAGAGTTCGGTGACGATGCCGATCTCGATCAGCCGCCGGGTTTCGAACAGCGAGCGGATCTCTTCGTTGCTCGGCAACGACACCGATGCACCTTTATTCGGCTCGGTGGTGACCAGCCCCTCGGCTTCCAGTTGCTTGAGCGCGGCGCGTACCGACGTACGGCTGACATTGAACAGTTCGGCCAGCGACGCTTCACCCAGCTTCATCCCCGGACGCAGCGAACGCTTGCTGATCGCCTGGTAAACCCCTTGGTAGACGCGGTCGACCGTGGTTTCCAGTTTCTTCTCGGTCATTCGAACACTCCTTTAGCCTCGGGCAAACACGGTGTTCCAGAGTTGTGCGCTGTTTGCACCGATAAGTGTGGCGCAGGATATCGTCTTCGGCCTCCTGATGCAGGGTCTGGAACGATTAGGGCGAGATGACTTCGATTTGCCGACCCGCTCATTGCAAGCGTGGACGGTCAGCACTAAGGGGGGGCGAGCGATTTTGGCCGGCTGCCAAAGAAATCAATCGAAAAACACATTCCCCCTTGTGGGAGCGGGCTTGCTCGCGAAAGCGTCGGATCAGAAAAAAATTTAGCGACTGACCCACCGCATTCGCGAGCAAGCCCGCTCCCACAGGGGATTTCAGGCGTGCCGGTAATTTCAGTCCGTGCCGTATTTCGGCGAACGTGGGCCGTATAACAGGCCGGCGTGCTGACCGGCCGACAACAGGCGATTGCTCGCCACGCCAGCAATCGGGAAACCGGCATCGGTCGAACTGTTGATCACCTGCTTCACCGCCGCCGTGATCAGCATGCCGACCAGGCCGCCACCGCTGTTGTTGCCGCCCTCTTCGCTCGACGCCCGGGCCGAACCGGTCCACAGCGTGGTGCCTGATTTCAGATCGACCAGTTTGGCGGTGGCCGTCACTGCAGTTTCGCTGCTGATCACCATGTAACGCGTACCGTACTCGGTCACGGTGATGTACAGCGCAGCGTCGGCGCCGAAGATTTCCTTGAGCTTGTTGGCCGGTGCCTGATGAATGTCATCCGGGGTGGTCAGGCCGTTCTGACGGAAGGTTTCGTCCACCAGGGTGATCGGCAGCACGTAATACCCGGCCTCGGCCAGTGGGAACGTCACTTGCGACAACAGGCTGTACGACGCCTTCACGTCGGGCGAGGTGTTCAGCGGTGGCAGCACCAGAATGGTCTTCGGCCGCGCCTGCTTGTACGCCGAATAATCCACGGTCTTCGGCGCTACGCAGCCACCGAGTACGGTCAAGGCCAAACCGGCGACCAGCAGTTTCAGGGTGCGCGAGATCATTTGGCGTCTCCGGTCTTGGCGTTTTTAAGCAGAAAATCCATGTACGGGCCGGACTCGGGGAACAGCGCTTTCTCGGTGCGGAACTGCTGCACCATCTGATCGTCCTTGCCCATGCTCAGGTACAGCAGACCCAAGTGCGCGTGGTAACCCGGCGGCACGGCCTTGCCGGTGGAGCGGATCTTCTGCAGGTCGCGCTCCAGCACTTCGGCCTGAGCTTCCTTCGGCTCTTCGCCTTTGAAGTATTCGTAGACCTGCGGTTGGTAGTCTTCCCACTGGTACAGGGTTTTCGGGCTGCTGCAACCGGCCAGCAAGGCGCTGGCGGCCAGCGTCAGGGCCAGCAGCGACCGCGACAAAGTCAGATTCATGGGTGTTGCTCCTTGCAATGAATAGCGATCAGTTACCCGGTTTCCAGGCACCGGCGTTCATGCCATCGACCAGACGATTGATCGCCTCGCGCATGGCCAGATCGAGGACTTTGCCGTTGAGGGTGGAGTCGTACGCGGCGGTGCCGCCGAAGCCGATGATTTCGCGGTTGGACAAGGCGTATTCACCGGCGCCCTGAGTCGAATACACCACTTCGGAGGTGCTGATGTTGACGATGTTCAGGTTGACCTTGGCGTAGGCGACCTGGGTCTTGCCACGGCCGAGAATGCCGAACAGCTGGTGGTCGCCGGTTTCTTTGCGGCCGAACTCGGTGACGTCACCGGTGACCACGTAATCGGCGCCCTTGAGGCGCTGGGCCTGGCCCTTGATCGCCGCTTCCTGCTGGATTTCGCCCATGTTGTCGCGATCCAGTACCGAGAAACGGTTGGTCTGCTGCAAGTGCGTGATCAGGATGGTCTTGGCCTGGCCGCCGAGACGGTCAACGCCATCGGAGAAGATCCCGCGCATGTAGCTGGAGCGGTTATCGAACTTGCCCACCGCCATCGGTACGCGCGCGCCGGTCCAGACTTGCGTGGCGCTCTCGACCTTGGCCACCGGCAGTGCGCGGGAGCTTTCGGTGGCGCACCCGGCAAGGGAGCTGGCGAGGGTGCCGAGCACGGCAATCGCAACGCCTGAGACCAACATCCGGGAGATCATTCTCACTGTGCATTCCTTCTGAAAAAAACGGTGTGTCCCGGCACGGCTACGCGGTGGGGAGCGGAAAAGGGGCGGCATTATGACAAAGTGCCACCATTGGTGACAGAGATTTTTGACGCCAATCAATTGGCTTGTTTGGACACACACAAATCCCCCATGTGGGAGCGGGCTTGCTCGCGAAAGCGGTGTGTCAGCCACTTATTTGCCAACTGACACACCGTCTTCGCGAGCAAGCCCGCTCCCACAGGGGGGATTTGTGGTGTTCTGGGGTTTAGTGGAAGTCGCGGCTCTGCACGCGGATGCCGTCGAGCAGCGGACTCAGGTCGCTCAGCCGGCCAGCGATCAAATGCCGTACTTCGCCCTCCCGCTCCCAGCGGCCATCGACCTTGAGCAATTGTGAGCCGACCAGCACCTGACGCTGGCGCTCGGCCAGATCGCGCCAGACCACCACGTTGACGTTGCCAAACTCGTCCTCAAGGGTGACGAAGGTCACGCCGCTGGCAGTGCCCGGTCGCTGACGCCCGGTGACCAGCCCGGCGATGCTCACCGGCCGGCCGTGTTCGACGTCCAGCAACTCCCGCGAACTGCGGCAACGCCGCGCCTTCAGTTCGCCACGCAACAGCGCCAGTGGATGCGGCCCCAGCGTGGTGCCGATGGTCGCGTAATCGGCCTGCAGGTCCTCGCCGACGCTGGGTTTGGGCAGCAGCACATCGGCTTCTTCCTGGCTCGGTAACCCGGCAAACAGGCCCAGCTGTTTCTGCACCCCGGCGACTTCCCAGCGCGCGCGATGCCGATGGCCGGCCATCCCGCGTAACGCTCCGGAATCGGCGAGCAACGCTTGGGCGCGGCTGTCGAGCGCGGCGCGTTCGCCAAGATCGGCGACATCGGCAAACGCCCCCCGCGCCCGCGCCGCTTCGATGCGCCGGGCGTCCTCCTCGCGAAAGCCCTTGATCATCCGCAGGCCCATGCGAATCGCCGGTTGCGCGCCGCTGATCGGCTCCAGGCTGCAATCCCAGTCGCTGGCACGCACGTCCACCGGACGGATCTGCAATTGATGGCGGCGCGCGTCCTGCAGAATCTGATCCGGGCTGTAGAAACCCATCGGCCAACTGTTGATCAACGCGCAGGCGAACGCTGCCGGTTCGTGGCACTTGAGCCAGCAACTGGCGTAGGTCAACAAGGCGAAACTGGCAGCGTGGGATTCGGGAAAGCCATAGCTGCCGAAGCCCTTGATCTGCTCGAAGATCTGCGCGGCGAATTCCTCGGTGTAGCCGTTTTTCTTCATGCCGGCGGCCAGTCGCGCCTTGTGCGGCTCCAGCCCGCCGTGGCGTTTCCACGCGGCCATCGAGCGGCGCAACTGATCGGCCTCGCCGGGGCTGTAGTCGGCGGCGACAATGGCGATCTGCATCACCTGTTCCTGAAACAGCGGCACGCCGAGGGTACGTTTGAGCACCACTTCAAGTTCCGGCGAGGGATAGGTTTCCGGCTCTTCCTTGTTGCGACGGCGCAGATACGGATGAACCATCCCGCCCTGAATCGGCCCCGGGCGGACGATTGCGACCTCGATCACCAGATCGTAGAACTTAGCCGGTTTCAGGCGCGGCAGCATCGACATCTGCGCCCGCGATTCGATCTGGAACACGCCAATGGTGTCGGCACGGCTGATCATCTCGTAGGTCGCTTTGTCTTTATCAGGGATCGTCGCCAGGCTGAGATCCAGATGGCGATGACGGCGCAGCAAGTCAAAACAACGACGGATCGCACTGAGCATGCCGAGGGCGAGGATATCGACCTTGAGCAGCCCGACCGCGTCGAGGTCGTCCTTGTCCCACTGAATGATCGTGCGCTCGGCCATCGCGGCGTTTTCCACCGGCACCAGCGTATCCAGCGGTTGCTCGGAAATCACGAAACCGCCGGGGTGCTGCGACAGGTGCCGGGGGAAACCGATCAGTTGCCCGGTCAGGCTCAGCACTCGACGCAGCACCGGGCTGTCGGGGTCGAAGCCGCCTTCGAGCAAGCGTGCCAGCGGTGGTGTTTCATCGCTCCAGTGGCCGCAGCAGTCGGCCAGTGCATTGATCTGATCCGGCGGCAGCCCAAGGGCCTTGGCCACGTCACGCACCGCACCGGCGGCGTGGTAAGTGCTGACCACCGCCGTCAGCGCCGCACGCTGCCGGCCATATCGACGAAACACGTATTGCAGGACTTCTTCGCGACGCTCGTGCTCGAAATCGACGTCGATGTCCGGCGGCTCGTTGCGTTCCTTCGACATGAAACGTTCAAACAGCAGCGTGGTGCGGTCCGGGTCGATCTCGGTGATGCCCAGGGCAAAACACACCGCCGAGTTGGCCGCCGAACCGCGGCCCTGACAGAGGATCTGCTGATCGCGGGCGAAACGCACCACGTCGTGCACGGTGAGGAAGTAGCTTTCGTAGCCGAGTTCGGCGATCAGTTGCAATTCATCGTCGATTTGCTTGAGCACCTTGGCCTGCGGCCCTTTCGGCCAGCGCCAGGCAATGCCTTCTTCGGTCAGTTGGCGCAACCAGGAACTGCCGGTGTGCCCCTCCGGTACCAGTTCTTTCGGATACTCATAGCGCAACTCGCCCAGCTCGAAAGTGCAGCGCCGCGCCAGTTGCACCGAGGCGTCGAGCAACGCCGGCGGATACAACTCGCGCAACACCTCGAGGCTACGCAGATGGCGCTCGCCATTGGGGTGCAGGCGTAATCCGGCCTCGGCCACCGGGACGTGATGGCGGATCGCGGTCATGGTGTCCTGCAAGGCGCGCCGGCCACGGGCGTGCATGTGCACGTCGCCGCTGGCCACGGCGGCGATCTGCAGCTGCTCAGCCAGACTCAGCAGTGCCGCCAGCCGACGCTGATCGTCCTGCCCACGATGCAGCTGCACCGCCAGATACAGACGCTCGCCGAAGGTCTGTTTCAGCCAGCGCCCCTCCTCCACGTCATCGATGCTGTCCGGCACCCACACGGTGAACAACCCCGGCAGCGGCTCGCTGAAATCCTCGCGCAGCACCTGATACTGGCCCTTCTGCGTACGCCGCCGGGCCTGAGTGATCAAGCCGCACAAAGCCTGATAGCCCGCAAGATTTTCCACCAGTAGTAGCAGTTTCGGGCCGTTGTCGATGCGTATTTCGCTGCCGATGATCAGCGGCAGCTCTACCGCTTTCGCCGCTTGCCAGGCCCGGACGATCCCGGCCAAGGTGCACTCGTCGGTGATCGCCAGCGCCTGATAGCCGTGTTTTTTCGCCCGTTGGAACAGTTCAAGGGCGCTGGAGGCACCGCGCTGGAAACTGAAGTTCGACAGGCAGTGCAGCTCGGCATAGCCGTGGCTCATGCAAACCAGCCCTGCAGCCACAACGGCCCGCCCTCGCCCACGGCCCGATAGGCCCAACCCTGCTGACCGGCGCGGTTCTGGATCAGGTAGTAATCGCGGCGCACATCGTCGCCGTCCCACCAGCCGGATTCGATGCGCTCCGGGCCCATGAGAATCCGCGCTGAACCTTCGGCCACGCTCTGCGGTTCGCCGAGCAGCCAGCCCGGACGCTGCACGCTCGGCAAACCGCTGCAACGCTGCTTGTCGACGCCGTTCTGCCAGGCACATTCGGGGCGATGGTCGGCCTGAAAGCGCAAGCCCTGCACCGCGTCATCGCCGAGCCGTGCACGCAGACGTTCGCGCAATTGCTCCCAGGGCAAAGTCTGTTGCGGACGGTCATCGAACAGTTCCTGAAACTGCGGCACGAAACTCGGCAGGTCTTCGGCGCGCAGGCGAAAGCCGCGTACCGGGGCCTCGACCTGGACTTGTTCCAGTCGCCCACGAGCCAGTTCGAAGAGCATCGCCGGATCGCGCTCGGCGCTGAGCAGGCCGACCTTGATCAGCGTGTCCGGCAGCCCGGCGTGCTCCAGATGCAGGTCGAAACGCTGCACGCCGCTGTCACGTCCACAGAGGAACGCCGACAGGTCAGCGGTCAGACGCCGTAGCGGGAACAACAATGCCTGGTGGGATTGCACGTCGAAATTCAGTTCGATGCGCACATCGAAACGATCCGGCGGCAGGTAGAACGCCAAGGCCAGCGGCCGTGCGCCGAACAGGGTGTCGAGGTGTTTGAGCATCGACGCTTCGAAGCGCCGGGCCAGGGCCTGACGCGGCAGGCTTTGCAACTGGTTCAGGTTGCGCAGGCCCATGCGCGCCAGTGCCGTGGCGACCTGCGGCTCCAGCCCGACACGGTCGACGGGTAATTGCCCGAGGTGATGTTGCAAGGCTTCGCCGTCGGGCACCACCAGGCCGTCGTAGGCATTGGCCAGCACCCGCGCCGCCACCGGATTGGGCGCGGCGACGATGCGATGGCGGAAGCCCAACTCGGTCAGCTCCTTGCGCAGCCGTGCTTCGAACTGCGCCCAGGAGCCGAACAGGCCCAGGCTCGACTCGATCTCGAACACCACGGTACGCGGGTAATGCACGCTGACCTGCGCGCTGAAACGATAGGCCCACGCGGCGAGAAACTGCTGCCAGTGTTCGACCTCGGCGAGGTCGTAGTCGGCGGTGGCAAAACCTTTGCTCAACGCTTGTGCGGCGGTCATCGACTGGCCAGCGCGCAAGCCTAGTTGACGCGCCGCTGCATTCACCGCTTGCAAGACCCGGCGCTGGGCCGGGCCACTGAGCAGCACCAACGGCTCATCGGGATCGGCACGCTGACGCAGCACCGCGTCGAGGGCCAATTGCGGGAACAGAATACACACCCAGCGCATGACGACCTCAGTGCCCCACGGTAAACGCGATCGGCGCGGTGCGCGCCAGTCCGCCACGGCACTTGAGCACGCGCAACTGCGCCGGTCTGGCGTCGATGGCAATGCGCAACGCGGCCGGCGACGGGTTGACCGCCTCGCTCAACGGGCGCCAGGCAAACGCCAGGGTCTGGCCGGTTTCTGCCGCTACCTGCAAACGCCGCAACGCCCGATCATCGGCCTTGTGCGGCCAGCACAGCACCGCGCCGCAACTGCCCGAACGCAGGCATTGCTCCGCCGCCCACAAGGCATCGCGTTCGCTGGCCTGGATTACCGACAACTGGCGCAGATCGACCCCGGCGTTCGCCCACGCCTGCGGGTACGGCACGAACGGTGGCGCCACCAGCACGATGCGCTCGCCCGCCGCCGACAGCCGCGCCAGCGTCGGCCACACCAGTTGCAACTCGCCAACCCCTGGGCCGGCCAGGAGGATTTCGCTCAGCGCCGCTTCCGGCCAGCCACCGCTGGGCAGTGCCGCATCCAGCGCGGCATGCCCGGTGGGTTGCGGGCTGGCGGCCGGTGGCGCAGGCCGGCCCTTCCAGACCTGGCCGCCATTGAACAGCGTATCGAGTGCAACGACGGCGCCCATCAGCCTTGCCTCACCAGACCGCAGAACACCCCTTCGATGGCCAGATCCTGATCGTCGCGCACGACAATCGGCTGGTACGCCGGGTTGCGCGGCAGCAGGCGCACTGTAGTGCCGACACGTTCGAAGCGTTTGATTGTGACTTCACCGTCGAGGCGCGCCACCACGATCTGCCCGTTGAGCGCCTCGGGATTGCGCTTCACTCCCACCAGATCACCGTCGAGAATGCCGTCCTCGATCATCGAGTCGCCCTGCACCCGCAACATGTAGTCGGGCGCACGGGAGAACAGCGCCGGGTCGAGCATCAAGCGGTTATGGATGTCGGCATCGGCACCGATCGGCGCACCGGCAGCCACCCGGCCGAGCACCGGAATATCCAGCAGCTCCGGCCGCGCGGGTTGCCCGAGCAGGCGAATGCCCCGGGCCTGGTGCGGATTGACCTCGATAAACCCGGCTTCGGTGAGCGCCAGCACGTGCTTGCGCGCCACGCTGCGCGAGGCAAAACCAAAAGCCTCGCTGATTTCAGCGAGGCTTGGGGACTGACCGTGTTCGGCGATGCGTTCGCGGATAAAGGTCAGGATGGCGGTACGGCGGGGAGTAAGATTGGTCATGGAGTACATTTGTACTCCTGTGGGATTTTACTGACAAGCACCGCCAGTCGGCCCAAACCGACCATCCACAAAAATCAAAAGATCGCAGCCTCGTTTCACTCGTCAGCTCCTAAAAATAAGACGACTCGGGAACTGTGTAGGAGCTGCCGCAGGCTGCGATCTTTTGATCTTTTTAAAGATCGCAGCCTGCGGCAGCTCCTACAAGGAACGGGCGTCAGTTCAACCCACGCTCGGCCAGAAATGCCGAGATGTAATCGATGAATGCCACGACCTTGGCCGTGGCCCGCCGATGGCTGGGGTACACCGCAAGAATGTGCGGGCCGAAGGTGTCGGGGTCTATTTCATAGTCAGCCATGACCCGCACCAGACGCCCGTCGGCAATGTACGGCGCGGCGCTCCACAGCGGTGTATGCAGCAAACCACGCCCGGCCAATGCGCTGGCCAGCAACAGGTCGTAATTGTCGCTGCGTAAGCGCGGCGTCGTCGGCTGTGGCAGGCTCAGCCGCTGGCCGTCGCGCTCGGCCCACCAGAACTCGCGACTGAGCAACGGGTGCTGATACAACAGCCATTCATGCTGTTCGAGGGTTTGCGGATCCACCGGCAAACCCTTGCGCGCCAGATAGTCCGGGCTGCCGCACAACGCCAGGCGATTGCTGCCGACCACCCGGGCGATCAGCCCCGGCAAGTCGTCATGGCCTTCGCGCAAGGCCAGGTCGTAGCCGCTTTCCAGCAAATTGACGAACGCGTCGCACAGATCCACTTGCAGGCTGATCTGCGGGTATTGCTGCAAAAAGCCGTCGCACACCTGATCGAGAAACGCCCGCCCGTACGCCAACGGTGCAGTGATTTTCAGGCTGCCGCGCAGACCGTGCTGCAACTGCTCGATCTCCTCGCTGGCCTCCTCCAGCCGCTGCAACACCAGCCGCGCGGTTTCCAGATAGACCCGGCCGATTTCGGTCAGCAGAATCCGCCGCGTGCTGCGTTCGAACAGCCGCGCACCGAGTTCCGACTCCAGGTGATTGACCGCTTTGGTCAGGGCCGATGGGGTCTTGCCCAGTTGTTCCGCCGCGCGGCTGAAACTGCCGAGTTGCGCGGTAACCACGAACATTTTCAGTGCACCCAGCTTGTCCATGCTTTTTCCATTCAGGCAAAAACGTTTTTCGTGAGGGAGGCGTTCTGTCGGCCAGTGTCAGCCACTAATCTGGCCATCAGACGCAATAACAAGGAAATCTTCAATGAAAAGATTCATCCCGAGCCTGCTGGTTAGCGCTGTAAGTTTTGCCTCGATGGAAGCCATGGCCGCCACCGATCTGGTACTGGTCAACGGCAAGATTTTCACCGCCGACCGTTCGCAACCGAAGGTACAGGCGTTGGCCGTGGAAAACGGCAAGGTGCTGAAAGTCGGCAGCGATGCGCAGATCAAGGCGCTGATCGAGCCTGGCACACAGGTGATCGACCTCGGCGGCAAGACGCTGATGCCAGGCTTGATCGACAGCCATTCCCACGCGATTTTCGGTGGCCTGGAAATGGTCTCGGCCAACATGGAAGACGAAGTCGTGGCCCTCGACGAACTGGAAAAACGCCTGCGCGCCTGGCGAGACGACGGCAAGGCCAGACATGGCGATGTGCTGAGCATTGCCGGCATGAGCTCAGCGTACTGGGCGCAGGCCGAAGCGCTGGGCAAGACCTTCAACCAGGGCGAATGGGCTGACGTGCCGGTGGTGTTCACCGGCAGCGATCACCACACCGCGTGGGCCAACAACGTGATGCTCAAGCGCGCCGGCATTGACGCGGCGTTGCTCAAGAGCCTGCCCGCTGCGGAACAAGACACGATCGGCAAACTGGCCAGCGGCGAGCCCAACGGGTTTCTGGTCGATGCCGGCTGGGACCGGGTCGCCGCGAAAATGCCGGTGCCGAGCCCGGCCGATATGCTCACCGCGGCCAAATCCGCGGTGCGCTTCAACAACAGCCTCGGCATCACCGCGTGGATGGACCCCGCCGCCAACGCTGCGCCGGGCGAGGCCGTGTTCGCGCTCAAACCCACCGAGAAAACCGTCGGCGTGCTGCCGGCCTACAAAGCGCTGTCGGAAAGCGGCGACATGAGCGTGCACGTCGCAGCGTTGCTGGTCGCCAACCCGAAAAGCCTGCCGGCCGATCTCGATACCCTGGATAAGGTGCGCCAACAATTTCAGGGCATCCCCAATCTGACCCTGCCCGGGGTCAAGATCTTCGCCGACGGCGTGATCGAATACCCGGCGCAGAGCGCGGCGATGATCGATCCGTACCGCAACTCGCACAAACAGGGCGAATTGCTGATCGACCCGCAGCATTTCGGCGAACTGGTCAGCGCCATCGACCAGCGCGGCTGGTTGGTACACATCCACGCCATCGGCGACCGTGCGGTGCGTGAATCACTCAACGGCATCGAACGCGCGCGCCAGGATCGGCAGAGCGGCATCACTCACTCGATCACCCACCTGCAGATGGTCAATCCGAAAGAGTTCGCCCGTTTCAAGCCGCTGAACGTGATCGCCTCGATGCAATTGCTGTGGGCCAGTGCCGACGACTACACCACCGACATGATCAAGCCCTACGTCAGCGCCCTCGCCTTCCGCTATCAATACCCGGCGCACTCGTTGCTGAAACAAGGCGCGACGATTGCCGGCGCCAGCGACTGGCCGGTGTCGTCGCCTAATCCGTTCAACGCCATGGCCCAGGCCATCACCCGCGTCGGCCCGCTGGGTGTGCTGAATGCCGACGAGCGTCTGGATCGCGAAAGCATGTTCTACGCCTACACCCTCAACGCGGCGCGCACGATTGGCCTGGACCAGCAGATCGGCTCGCTGACGCCGGGCAAGCAGGCGGACTTTATCGTGCTCGATCGCGACGTGTTCAGCGTCGACAACAAGGCGCTGCATGACACCCAGGTGCTGCAAACCTGGTTCGGCGGACGTCAGGTCTATACCACCAGCCAATAACAACAGGATCCCCCTCGCTTTTGTGGGAGGGGGCTTGCTCCCGAAGGCGGTGTGTCAGGCGATGGAAATGCCAGCAATGCCGGCCTCTTCGGGAGCAAGCCCCCTCCCACAGGGAGATGTGTTGTGGTCCGTGGATCAGTGGCGTTTAAGGATCTGATCCATGACCCAATCGGTCTTGAGGGCTTGTTCGGCAACTGCTGGATGCTGCGAATCACCACGAATATGCGCATTCATGCCCAGCACGTGATGCCACTGAATGTGCTCGTGATGCGCGATTTCCAGGCTGATCTGCTCATCGGCAAATAGCTGCACCGGATGCTCGTCAAACACGGAGAACGCGATCCGACCCTGACTGCCAATGATCTCCACCCGATCCTCGCGCCGATCCGCCACAAAGCTCCAGCAACCCATGCCCAGCGCTCCGGAGGCAAACCTCCAACTGGCGCTGACCGCATCTTCCGCCGCATACAACCCGGCCTGGCGTGCGGTGAAACCGGCGACTTCGACGACATCGCCGAGCAGGTACTGGAACAGGTCGAAACCATGGCTGGCGAGGTCGGCAAAGTAGCCGCCACCGGCCACGCTCGGGTCGGTTCGCCAGTTGGCGCTGCCGTCCAGATCCGCCGCCGATGGCGCCTTGGTCAACGTCCAGCTCAGGTGCCGCACCTCGCCGATGCGGCCCTGCTCCAGCCATTGCCGCACTTGGGCAAAACGCGGTAACGAGCGGCGGTAATAGGAAACAAACAGGTGCAGACCGGCATCGGCAAATGCCTGCTGCATCTCGCGGCTTTGCCCGGCATTGAGCGCCATCGGTTTCTCGACGCAGCAATGCTTGCCGGCGGCAGCGACTTTGAGGCTGTAGGCGTGGTGGCTGTCGGGTGGCGTGGCGATGTACACCGCGTCCACCTCGGGGTCGTTGATCAGCGCATCGACATCGGTGTAGACCCGGGCGATGCCGTGGCGCGCGGCGTAATCGCTCACCGCTTCGAGGCGGCGGCCCATCACCGCCACCAGCGCCGAGCCGGGCGCCTTGTAGAAGGCCGGCCCGCTCTTGCGTTCAGTGACGCTGCCGCAACCGATCATGCCCCAACGCACCACGTCCATGCTCAACTCCCTATGTTTGAAACACTCAGCCGATGCGCAAGGCGCGCAGATCGAGGTGGCCATCCTTGATGGGCGGGCACCAGTAGTAGCCGCCGGTAATCGGCCGGCTGATGCGATACAGACCATCAGTGATGCCGTCTTCCAGACCGCTCATGCGCCGCAGTTGTGCCTCGAAGGCGTCCAGCGAAAAACCGAAGGCGAGGAACATCAGGCCGGCGCGATCGCCATCGATCCACGGCATCGAACGGCGCACAACGAACGCTTCGGGGGCGAAGCTTTCCTGGGCGGTACGTTTGACGTGGGCGGAGACTGGCGCGTCGTCGATCTCTTCGTTGTCGCTGAGGCGACGGCCCATGATGTTGTCCTTGTCTTCGGCAGACAATTTATGGAAACCCTTGAGGTCGTGCTGCCACTGCTGGATCGCGGCAAAGCTGCCACCGACCAGACCATCAGCGCCCTCACCCAGCAACGCGGCGGCAATTGCGGCGTCATCGTGGGGGTTTTCGGTGCCGTCTTCGTAGCCGGTCAAGTCGTGGCCGTCTTTGTGGCGGAAGGCCTCCTGCATGTCTACCAGGCGCAGCGCCGGGGCCAGCGCGGCTTCGAAGGCGTGGCAGCGATTGAGCAGTTCGCCACGGTCGACACCGTGCAGCCAGACCCACAGCGCGTGCTGGGTCGACGGGTTTTCCACGCCGACGCCGCTCATGGCCGGAAAGCTGCGCAGGCCGTCGATCTGCACGTTCAGCGCTTTGGTCAGGGGTTCACCGAAACCGAGCACCGCCGACTTGCCGTCCACCAGGTTCAGCAGGTTGTCGATCGCCTGCGGCAGTGCTTCAACCGACTTGAGAGCGAAGAACAGATGACGTGCTTGCGCAGGAACAGGGGTGGCGAGAATGCCCGGCTGGTAGTAACTCATGTGAACTCCTTGGGAAAGTGCGCGGGAGTTTACCTGTGGCCGGAGGGTTTGTGGGGTTGAAATACTGATGAGTGGCGCACGGAAGCCTGTGGCGAGGGAGCTTGCTCCCGCTCGGGGGCGAAGCACCCGCAAACCCCGCCGGCATGGTGTGTCTGGAGAAATGGCGTGGCAGGTTTTGGGTCTGCTGCGCAGCCCAGCGGGAGCAAGCTCCCTCGCCACAGGGGACCGATGTCTAAGCGGTGCTTGCATCCTGTCGCCACGCACTCGGGCTCATCCCCGTCCAGCGCTTGAACGCCCGGCGGAAGCTGCGCACGTCGCTGTAGCCGACTTCTTCGGTAATCCGCTCGATCGGCATCTCCGGATTGGCCAGCAGACTCATGGTCCGCGCCTGACGCACCTGTTCCAGCAGCGCTTCGAAGGTCAGCGCATGCTCGGTCAAACGGCGGCGCAAGGTGCGGCTGCTCATGTTCAGGTCGCCGGCGATTTTTTCGATATGACTGCCCCGGCTCAAGTCCCGGGCAATCGCCCGCTCCACCGCCTGAATCAGATCAAGTTTCTGGTGCACCTGCGCCGCTTCCAGCTCCAGCAGCGCCACTGCCTGACGCAGCGCCAGCGAATGATGATTGGGCAGGTTGACGTCCAGCCATTGCGCGTCGATCAGCATGCGATTGTGCAGGCAGCCGAAGCGCACATCGGGCCCGAGCACGCGGTGGTATTCGCTCAGGTAATCCGGCGCAGCGTGCACAAACTCCACGGCAATCGGCTTGAATTCACTGCCGGCCAAGGCCCGGCCATACACCAGCAGGCTGGCGAAAAACTCTTCGACCGCGAACACCTGCACATCGGCAAACGGTAAGCGACATTCGGCATCGAGGTGCACCTGATCGCCGATCACATCGACGCTGGACACCACGATCCCGCCGGAGGTGTGCTGGTGGCGGATGCCGAGGGCAAACGCATCGCGCAAGGTCTTGCATAGCGACAGTACGTGGCCGAGCAGCCCCAGCGTACCCAACACATTCTGCGCGCCGACCCACAGCCCCAGGCCCTGATTGGGCAGTACTTTGAGCGCACGCTGAATCATCGCCACGGCCTGGCGGTAGGAAATCCGCTGCGCCGGATCCTGCAGATCTTCGAGGGTGAAGCCCAGGCCACGACACAGACTTTCGGGGTCAATGCCTTTGTTGTGCACGACTTCGGCGAGGGTTTGCAGGAGGAACGGCGAGACCAGCGCCAGTTCGAAAGTGGGGTCTTGGACTTTTACGTTCATGGGGGCTGACATTCCGGATCACGCTTGATTGTTATTTTTGTTACCGGTTATGTCGAAGGAAGTTAGCACAGGGTTGGCCGAGTGTCCGCAGAAGCCCCCCTAACTGTCCGCCAATACCCTGCCCCGTCGGGCGCCAAGCGCTTATTTCTAGGGTGCCGGACGTTACGCGTACCGGCGCCACGTCCCACCACAATAATAATGAGGACAACCATGAGCCCGAACCGCGCCACTTTCCCCTTGCGTCTGGCACTGACTTTGCTCGGTTGCACCGCGTCCCTGCCGGCCCTGGCCACTGAAGCCGGCGTCGACAACATCGGCCCCGGCACCGACGGGTTCTTCATGCTACCGATGGAAGTCGACAGCCTGCCGCAAAACATGGTCGCGTTTAACCTCTACTACAACCATTACAAGTCGACCAAGCTCAACATCAGTTCGTTGGGCGGCAAGGTGCCGAATGTCGAAATCGAATCCACCGCGGTCATTCCGCGCATCGATTATCTGAGCCCGGTGCGGGTGTTCGGCGGACGCTTGGCCGGCTACATCGCCCAGCCCTGGCTCAAGCAGGAAATCTCGGTATTCGGTCTCAGCGATACCCGCGAAGGCATGGGCGACACCACGATTGCGCCAATCATCCTGTGGGACATGGGCAAGCATCTGACCCTCGGCGCCGCCGTGGAAATCACCGTGCCCACCGGTGAATACAGCGTCGATCGGCTGGCCAACACCAGCAACAATTTCTATACCTACAAGCCGCTGTTCTCCTTCACCTGGCTGCCGACCGACAAGACCGAAGTGTCGATGAAGACCACCTACAGCTTCAACGAGAAGAACAAGGACACCGACTACAAGTCCGGGCAGATCTTCCACTTCGATTACTCGGCCAGCTACAAGATCACTGACGATGTGATGCTCGGCCTTAACGGCTATTACCTCAAGCAGACCACCGACGACAAACAGTACGGCCACACCGTGCAATTCGCCGGGCAGGATGTGGACGACGGCGTGCGCGGCCAGGTGTTCGCGATCGGCCCGGCCTTGCATTTCACCTTTCTCAAGTACGCCAGCGCGGAGATTCGCTGGGCCAAGGAGTTTGACGTGGAAAACCGGCCAGAGGGGGAAATGTTGTGGGCGAAGGTGAGTATTCCGTATGCGTTCTGAGTGCATTTGTAGGAAGGTGCGCGCGGATTTGTAGGCTGGAAAGCTGAAAAACAGAGTGGAGGAATAGGCCTACAACGGCGGTCGAGATTGCCGGACAACGGAGGGAAACGTCCGGCAGACTCCAAAAGGGCGCTTGCAGATACTGGGCTTCGTTATCCCATGGTTCTTCAAGAGCTCATGGGGTACCTCGTCTGCCAGTGACGACAATGGGCCATTCCCCCTTAAACTGCTGAGATTGATCATGGAGATCACAATGAGCTTATTACTTTCCCCGTTTTACTCTGACTTCGAATCCGAAGAAGAGGCAGAGAGCTACGATCGCTGGTTTCGTGCCAAGGTGCAGGAGGCACTCGATGACCCCAGCCCTGGCATTCCCCATGATGAAGCTATGGCAATGCTTGACCAGATGCTGGAAGAGATGCGCAGGAAGCGCCGCGCTGCTGCTTGAATGGAGCGATCAAGCTCTGAACGATCTGGCTGACATTATCGATTACGTTGAACAATACAACTCCAACGCTTCCGTGGCTCTACAGCACAAGGTTGGTGCAGCAACGCAAAGGCTTTCATCAATCCGCTATGGTTACCGGGCCGGTCGAGTGCCAGGCACTCGGGAAATGGTGGTCAATCCGAACTATCTGCTGGTCTATCGAGTGAACGGGCGTATCAAAATACTGACGTTAGTCCACACCCGACGACAATACCCACGAACCTCATCAACATAAAAAAAGGGCGACCAAAAGGCCGCCCGAAGTACTACACGAGAGTCTTTTACAACGTCAGCTGCCCGCGTTCCTCCTCAGTCAGCTGCTGTTTCGCCTGTTCATCCAGTGCCCCCGCTCCCAGCACCTGCACCGGGCTGTTCGGGTTGTAGCCGGTCGCCGGCGCACGACTGGCGCCATCGCGGTTCGGCGCCAGTTGTTCGTTGCCGAAACTCAACACCTGCACGGTGAACACCGACGCCTGATTCTGCCGCGCTGCCGCTTGTTGCTGACGCGCCACGTCCTCAGCGGCCTGGGTTGCCGAAGACGCCGCCGAACTGGCCGAGGTGATCGCGCCGGTGTTCACCGACGCCACCACCGGTACCCCACTTGTTTTGCCTTGCACGGCGATGTTGGCGGCGTTGACCACGGTCAGCGCGGCGATGTTGACGTTGCCCGAGACGCGAATGCCCGCCTCGCCCGCATCAATGGTGCCCAGCGGCGCGATCAGGTCGATGTCTCCCGGCGCCACTTCGGCAATCGGGTTAAGGGTGGCGATACCCGCACCGGTGCTCGGCACCGATGGCGACAGGGTTACATTGCCCCAGGTGTCGTAAACCCGTTTCGGCGGGGTGTAGACCACAGTGGTTTTCGAGCCGCGACCGGCGTTGATATCGCCCTCGGCCGACCAGCCGAGAATCGAGCCGCCGAAGGTGGTCATGATCCGGCTCTGGCCGAGCAGAATGCTGCCCTGCGAGTAGAGCTGAATGTTGCCCGAACCCTGGGTGATAATCCCGGCGGTGGACGGTGGTGCTGCGCCTTCGATACCAAACACCTGACCGCCACCCGGCGTGAGCATCTGGATATCGCCGCCGAACAGGGTCTTGACCCCCGCACCACCGTAGAGCGTGATGTCGCCGTCGTAACGGAGCGGATTGCCCGCCACATCGGTGCTCGGGAACAGTGCGGCGATGGCGTTGCGACCGCGCAGATAACTGCCTTTGCGCGGGCCGTCAGCGTCGTTGTATTCGAGGCCGCCGGCGCGCAGTTCGGCGAAGTACACCTGGCGAGCGAAGATCGCCTGCTCGGCACTTGGTAGCGCGGCGTAGAACGCCTGTGCCTGCTCTGCGTCGCCGCTGAAGCCGTAGCCGAGCGTCAGCCAGCTCTGCAACTCGTCGAGGTAGGTCTTGACCACTTTGCCCGGCTGGCTGTTGAGAGAGGCATTCGGATCAGCAAGGTTTTGCGGGCTCAGGTAACGGGCGATGAACTTTGTGTAATCCGGCCCCTGCGCGCCCACGCCCGCCTGCAGTACCACGTTGGCGCCAGGCCGCGAATCCCCGGCCACTATTGCGCCGAGGCTGGTAATGCTGGCGCGATTTTCCAAGAGGATGTTGCGCCCGGCATTAATGTCCAGCGTGCCAGGGCCGGCGATATCGAAGCTGCTGTAGAGAATGTCGCGGCCCGCCGACACCCGCGATACATCTCGCGGATTGTTATGAACGAACAGGTTGCCGGTTGAGGTAATGCCCTCCTGACCGACGCCCATTTCCTCGGGCTGCACGGCTGTAGGTTGGCCCAGGTTAGTTCCGGATGCCACGATGTCACGTCCGGCAATCATCCAGACAGGGCCTGCTGCTTCGTACCAAGTGCGTTTCGAGGTATCGAAACTCAACGTCTCGCCACTGCGTATCCCTACCAGATCGCCGGTCAGGGCATAGAACCGTGCGGGCCCCTGCACATCACTCAAACCGGAATAGCTGTCGGGACCAAAAGCGAACAATGGATAACGCGAATTACCATCCGGTTTAACACCGTCACTGCCGTAGTTGCTGTTGAGTGGCTTGTTGGGGTTATTGCTGGAAAAGGCGAGGAATGACGGCCTGAACGGGGTGGCGATGGCCAGCGGGCTGGCACCGGACTGATTGATTGCGTAGCCGCCGGCGTAGATGGAATCGCCCGCCAACAGTTCGAGTTGCCCGGATGTAGAAGGCGCCAAAAGCAGGGAATACGCGGTTTTCGGCGCAGCATTGCCGACACCGTAAGCCGCTGATGGCCCCGCATAAATCGAACCTTGAGCGGCAACGGCCCGAAGAATCGCCGGGTAGACAAAACGACCATCGGTGGGCGAGGTATTGGCGCCCCTCACAGGAGACAGACTCCCATCGACCTGCGCCGACTGAGTGCTGGGCGTGAGATTGCCACCGGCGGAAAACAGATCGATGGCCGTGTGATCGGTCCACAGTGAGAAGCCGCTCAGGATGCCGCCGGTAAGGATGTTGCCGTTGCTATCGAGCAGTGGCGTGGCGTTGAATTGGCTCACACGACCGGGATCGGCAGCGCCGCCCAGCACCAGGTCGCCACGGGTGCTGAGGCTCATGCCCGAGTCGCCGGGAATCAGCACCAGGCCACCAGAAGCGTTGCTGGTCGTCGAGGTGAAAGGATCCAGCGGTCGGGTTTCACGGACATCATGCAATTGTGAAATCGCACCGTATTGCAGATTGACGCCGCCCAGCGCCCCTCCGGTCAATTGCGCCGCACCGCGCAAGTTGATCAACGCGCCTTGCAGGTCGTGCTTCGGCGGCTGAGTCCCGTTATCCCCGGCCCGCGCTTGCAGCGATGGGTTGAATGCGCCGCCGATGTGAATGTCCATGTCGCCGCCGCCGGTCATCTGCACGCTGCCATCGCCGGCGACACGCCCGGTGCTGCCCACGGCAACAATCAGCCCCTGGCTGCGTGGATAATTGACCGCATCGCCCAACGGTCTGAGCATGCCGGCGTCGCCACCGGCACGCAGGCTGATGTTACCGCCGCCCAGGGTGCCGAATCCGGTGAAGCCCACCAGGTAAGGTTCGGTATTACTGTCAGGCGTCATCAACCGAGTAGCGTAACTGCCAAAGTTGATCCACCACGCTGTGGGCACATCCGGGTTGCCCGTGCCTTGGCGCCACAGCCAGTTACCCACTGACGCACTGGCGATCTGTTCGCGGAAACCGCCATTCACCGATTGTGCTTTTGTACCGACGGAATCACCGGAGACCGAGCCACCGGCATTGATTGTCAGGTTGCCGCCCATCTGCGGATACCAGGCCTGATAGAGGCTGTCGCTGCCACCGTCGACCCATTTTTCATAAGCGGCACCCGCCGTACCCAACACCGAATTGTTATCCGAAAGATGCCCGCGCGGCTGGTTATAGAGCGGATCGATATTCGCTGATTGGGTACCAGCGGTGTACACGCCGAACGGTGAATCCATGCTCAGATTGCCTGCGGCGATCAGGTCGAGATCACCCGTGCCGGTGCGTAGAACACTGAACATCTGCGTATGGGCCTTGGCCGTTTTCCCGGGATTGTTGCCGATGCACAGTTCCGGCTGCAGATCACAAATGAATTGAGCCTCCTCGGGAACCGGTTCGTAGTCCGGCCCCATTCCGCTGCCTGGCGCCCAGACCCAACGGGCCATGGGTACGCACAAGTCGGCAATCTGCTGGCAATACTCGAGCATGTCATCAGGGACCGGCTCGTAGGGAGTAAAGAAGGGATTATCGGGAGCCCAGACCAGCTTGCCCGCCGCCGTGGTGATGTTGACGCCGTAATGACTGTCCGCCAGCCGCAGATTGCCTTCAGGGGTCAGCGGTTTGACCGCACGGCTGTCGGCCGCAGCAAGATCTGCACCCGCCACCACGCGCATCGACCAGGAAGCACTGCCCGACGGCAACATGCTGGCCAGCGCCCAGTTCTTGCCTTGTTGTGTGCCGTTGAACGGCCGCAGTTCGATCAGCGAAGTGCCTTCGGCGAGCTTCACATCGGTCATCGACGGAATCAGCGAACCGCGCAGCAAGGCCAGTTCGCCTTTTAATTTCACCCCGGAGAAGGTCGTCAGATCGGCATCGTAAACGCTGGGCAACGGCACACCCTTGGGCCAGTTCAGCGCTTGCAGGGCGGTGGCCTTGTTCAAACGGATCCCGGCACCCAGGCGAGTGTCGGCAGGCAACGTCACGCTATCGCTGAGCAGCGTACCGGCGGCGAACAGCAGATTACCGTTGCTGTCGTGGATCGCCCCCGCCAGCACGGTGCCGGCGCTGAAGGTATACGCCTCAGCCACCACGGCCTGAGTCGGCAGCAACGTGCCACCGGCCAAGACCGCGCCCTGGAGGGTCACGTCGTAATTGAGCGTGGCGCCTATCGGGAACTGCGTGCCCTCGGCCAACGAAACACCGCTGCCCGGCACGATCAGATCGCCGCCGAACGGCTGCACACCGGCAATCAGTTTCCAGCCGGCATCGTCCTGGGTTTCCGGTGGCGGTGCGAAGCCATCGTTGATGCTGCCGTAAATATCGAGGTTGCCACCGGCGCGAATGACCAGGCTGCCCGCTTCCCCGGAACCATATACGGAGGGGTTCAGCTGCGTGTGCGGATTGAGGCTGGCGTAACGGTAACCGGACAAATCCAGATCGCCCTCCACCACCAGATCACCGTCAGCCGTATTGCTGGCGATCTCCACACCGGGCCGCAAATGGAACACATCGGCGTAAGTGGCGTTGTTCAGCCCGGCGAGTTTGCGCTGCAGTAGATCGTTATTGCCCAGTGCGGCGTTGATAAAGTCATTGCTGTCACCGTGAATGCGTTCGAGCATGGCCTGATCAATCACCTGATACGGTCGGCCACTGACCGCCTGATCGACACCCTCACGGGCATCGGTATAGCGGCGCAAACCGTTGAGTCCGATGGAGCGTGCGCCCTGAATGGTCAACACACCGCTGGCGTCGATGGCGATGTCATTGCTGCCCAGACGCGGCGCGTTCAGCTCCAGCGTGCCGCGCAACGTTCCATCGTGTTGCCCCGCGAGGAAACCGGGCACGGCATCGGTGCCGTGGCGCAGGTCGATCCGCGCGCCGCTGCCCAGCGTGAGCAAGCCATCGCCGGAATTCAGTTCGACCGTGGCGCGGTTCGGCGCATCGATGATCTTGCCGTAGCTGTCGACGCGCAGTACGCGACCATGGGCATCGAGCACGCTGCTGCCAGTCAGCGTCAGACCGTTTTTCGCCGACAGACGAATGCTGCCGACTCGTTCGCCGCTGGCATCGATCAGACCGGTCGCCGTCAAGCTGCCATTGTCCACCGAGACATTGATATCGCCGGCCTTAAGGCCGTCGCCGATCACCAGATTGCCTTGCTTGAGTTGCAGGCTGCGGCTGCCGTACACCTGCCCGGCGTTCAAGCGCTGATTGAGCGCGGCGAACTGCTCGGTGGCGTCACCTCCCAGGCGCTGCGCGCGAATGTCCACGCCACCGGCCTTGTACGGCACCAGCGTGCCCCCGGCGTCGTAATAACCGCTGCTGCCGCCGACAATCTCGCCTTGCAGGTCGACCATCCCGGCCGCATCGGCCAGAGCGACGACGCTGAGGTTACCGGCCTGATTGTTCTTCGCCGACAGGTCGATCCGCGAGCCCGCAGCCTGACGGATATCGCCGTTGGCGCTGTACAGCGAGACGTCGCCGCCCCAGCTGTACTTGCTGACATCGTTGAACGGCAAGGTACGTCCGGCCATGTCCAGCACCGCACCATTGCCCAGCGTCAAATCGCCCTCGGACTTGACGGTCAGCTTGCCGCTGGCCAATGCGATACGGCTGTCCAGCACGACATCGCGGGCTTCAAGATTCAACTCCGCACCCAAAGCATTGGCCACCCCGGCAGCCCCGGCGCCGCTGAGCGTCAGGCTGTTGCCGGCCTTGAGCAGGCTGACCGATGCCGCCTCACCGGTGAGCAACGGCGTGCGCAGGTTCAGATTGCCGCCGCTGTAGCTGTAACCCGTGAGCGGATCGTAAGCGCCCTGCTCCTGATACACCGCCAGGCTGCCCTTGTGATTGGCGGTGATACGCTCGCTGGCGCTCAGGTTGACGTTGGCAAAACCCAGCGCCAGACGATTGTTCTGATCCAGCCCGCTGGCCTGAGGCATCGGGCCGTAACCCAGCTCGATCCGCTGGGCCTGAATATCCAGCGTGCCGCTGCCCGTACCGGCGCCACCGGTGATGACGCTGCCGGCGCTTTGCGTCGCGCCGTTCCAGATCAGGTTGGCGGTACGAATGCTCGCCACATCGTTGGCATCGCCCAGACCGTAGATCGCCGGGGTGACCAGCACCAGGTTCTGCAGTTTACTTTGGCCGGTCTGCGGATCGATTGTGTCGAGGCTGACGCTGCCGTAGAAATTGAAGGCATCGCGGGTGGTCAGGCTCAGCGTTTCCAGGGCCGGCGCGGCAAACTGCGTATCACCGCGCAGCAAGCGGTCGAGTACGTTCTGGTTGAGCGTGAGGCCGGCGGGCACGCGGCTGCTCACCGCTGCAAGTGCTTCGGCGCTGCCGGCATTGACCGAGCCGACCGACAGTGCGAGATGACGGGTGCCGAAACGCACCGCTTCACCGAGTTCGAACTGGTTATCCGTGGCGGCAGTGATGCTGCCGTTCGAATACAGCAGCGCCGGATCGTTGCAGGATGAAGTGGAACACACGCCAATCCGGATGCTGCCCGCACCGCTGATGCCGCTGGCCGCTTCTGGCGCCAGCACATTGGTCCAGCCGTTGGACACCACCAACAGACTCGAGGCTTGCGGCTGGTAGAGGTAGCCGGACGTTGAATCGAAGGCCACATTGCCACGCCCCAGGGTATTGATCCCGGCGCCCGCTTCGACCGTGATGCCACCGGTGGTCGAGGTGGTGCGCAACACGACTTCCGGCGCAGACAGGATGGCCCCTTCACGCAGCGTGATGTTGTCCGAGGTCCCCACGAACTTGATGATGTTGCCGGTCGTGTTGTAAATCACCTCCGGCAGCGCACCGAGTGTCAGACGTCCGGCATTGAGGTTGTTCAGCGTGTCGGCATACACCG
Organism: Pseudomonas sp. JQ36; assembly: GCF_053851495.1. NCBI lineage: Bacteria > Pseudomonadati > Pseudomonadota > Gammaproteobacteria > Pseudomonadales > Pseudomonadaceae > Pseudomonas > Pseudomonas sp. JQ36. The sequence continues at coordinate 2,120,279 of NZ_CM132642.1, forward strand.
ACACGCCACTGAAACCCGGCGTCGGCGCATGCCCCGCACCGAGCACCTCGAACTCGGCACCGGCGTAACCACCGCGTAGCGCCGCGGTGCCGATCAGCCCGCCCTCGGCCGCATCAAACAGCGCTCGCCCATCGAACTGCAACGCAGTCTCTTGCTTGCCACCCGTGCTCAGGCGCAGATCGAGCACCTTGCCGTCCATTGGCGCCAACGCACGCGGCACGCCGCGCCGGGCGGCATCGCTGCGGATGAACTGGGTGAACGACGTTTCGTTGTACTGCGAGTAACGGCGCAACACGTCAGCCGACGTCAGGATCACCTGACTGGCCAGGCTGTCGCGCAGGCCGGTATTGGCAATCGACATCTGCCCGCTGCTGGTCCACGACCCATTGCGCAGCTGCAACGCCGCCGTCGTCGCAGCCGATGTCGCCTGACCATTGACCTCGACCCGGAACGCGCCCGGCAACAAGGCAAAAGTGGACGGCAACAACGTGTAAGTCCCCGCTGCCAACCCCGGTACGCCAGCGCCAATAGTGACCTGCTGGCCGATGCGCGGATCGACCGCTCCGGCTTCGGCCAGGACCGGCGCGTAACGGCTCTGATTGCCCGGCACGATGGCGTAGACCGGATTACTCGCCAGCCCCGGCAGACTGAAGGTGCCATCGGTGGCATTGCGCACCAGCGGATTGAAGCGCGCATCGGTAGAGCCGCCGCGTCCGGAAATGAAACCGGCGCCGCGAAGATCGCCACCGCCGGACAGATCGATCAGCGCACCGTTCTGCACCTCGATGTATTGCCCACCGATCGCCACGCCGTTTTTATCGCCCGTGATGCCGTTCAACACCACCGATTTACCGTTGTAGAGATAGTCGATGCCGTCCGTAGTGCCACCGTAGGGCATGACCAATCCGGCGCCGCTCACCGACGTGGTGCTGCCCGGCAGCAGCCGAACCTCATGACTGGTGGTCTGCAAATCGTCGCCCAGGACAATCTTGCCCAACGGGGCCCGCACCACACCGCCCTGTTCGATGTACGCCGCGGAAAAACTCAGATTGCCGAATACCGAGTACGGCACCTCAGCGGGTGCCGCACCGTGGCTGCTGATCCGCAGCGTATGGTCGGACACCGCAACGGCGCCCTGATAGCCAACGCGCACTTCAGCCTGGACATCACTGGCGGGATAGATTTGTGCAGCCCCGAGGTTCAAGTCTCCCGGCGTCCACAGCCGGGTTTTTTCGGCACCGTCATTGGGCGCGAGGAAACGCAGATCGCCACGGCTGTCGAGGTTCACCAGGCCAAATGCCCGTCGGCCGTACGCAACCGCTGGCGCGCCGAGTTGCAGGATCGAGCCCTGTGTACCGAACGACAGGCCATTGCCCACGTCCAGCAAATCCGCTGATGCGTTGAAGGTCGCGTCCGACAGCTGTGTCGTCGGATTATTGGTCAATCGCGGCCGTATCAGGCCGAAGCCAGCGTGGTAAGTGCCCACACCGGACAGACGCAGGTACGGCGCGCTCAAATCGACGCGGGTCGTACTCGTGGAGGCGTCGGCCAGCGACAACGCCCCGGCGTACAGCGTCAGGCTCTGGTTCATGTGCAGATTGACGTCGCCGTCAAACGACAGCAAACCGTTGCTCAACAGGCTCAGGTTATCGAAGCCGCCCGCCATCAGGCGGTCTGCGCTCAAGCGCGTCTGACCGTAGCGCAGGCCAGCGGCACCCTCGCCCGGACGCAGATCCTGCGCGAGCGGTTTGTCCGTCGGCGCCTGGCCAATGATCATCTCTCGCGGCGCCCGCACGGCATTGCTTGCCGAGTCAACGTACAGCGGTGTCTCAAGCGCAATGTCCAGACGACCGCCGGCAGCCCCGACACCGCCCGCCGCTGCACGCAGGTTGCCCTCAAGGAACAGGCCGTTGTAGGAACTCAGGCTGATCCGCCCGCCATCCGTCGCAACGCGGGTCAGCCCCTGGCCGGCGATATCCACAACGGCCTCGCTGCCGGAAGCGTCCAGCCGCGCGCCCTGACGCACGATCACATAGGCATCGGCGGCCGTGGCAGTGGCCAGTTTCGCATCGATTTCACCGCCGATGATGATGCTGCCACCCTTGCCGACCTGACCGTAAGTGCGGCCCAGCGTATCGACTGCCGTAGTGGCGCGTCCGGCGACATCCAGCACAGCCTGTTCACCGATCCAGATTGACCGGTCATGCGCGTTCGGATCGGCCACGACAATGGAGGTCGCCGGTTTGTTCGAACCGAACTGCTGCTGACGGATATCAATCGTACCGCCCCAGGCATTCAGTTCACCGTCCACGGTGATCTGCCCGGCACCGCGCAGTTTGATGCTCTGCCCCGGATCGACGCTGATCCGCGAACCGCGCCCCAGCGTCAACGAGCTGTTGGCGGCATCGATCAATCCGATCAGGCTGGCCCCGCCCTGCAAGGTCAGGCTGGCGCCGGCGCGTTGGGTCAGCAGGCCCTTGGTCGGGTTTTCCTGGAACAGCGTCGGCGTCCACAACTCCAGCGCTGTTTGCGGATCGACACCACTGACCTGATTCGGCGCGGCATCAGCGAAACGGTACACCGGCATGTGCACATCGATTGCCGTACCTTCAGCAACGGCCAGCCCGCTCAAGCCGATCAGGTTGTAGGCGGAAAAGCCCTTGCGCAACAGATCGGCAGACAGCTGCAGGGTATTGTCGGCCAGCGCCTTGTCGGTTTGACCGACGAGTATCTTGTCGGCCTGCACCGTCAGCGTGCCGCCGCCCGTGACACCGTAGCCCCGCAGATCGCCCGCAAGGTTCAGGTGGGTTTTGTCGGGCGCCGAAATCGCACTGGATTCCAGGGTCAGATCCCCGCCCTTGCCGCCCCGGGTCTTGCCGCCGGCCAATACCGCCCCACCGGAAGACACATCGAGCAGGCTGCCCGCGCCCACATCGATATCGCCGCTGCTGCGGATCGACAGCAAACCGCCATTGAGGTACGCCAGACTCGCACCATCGTCCGGGTTGGTGCGCAGGTTGCTCCACACGCCACGGGTATCGAGTTGCACACCGTCGGTCACTTTTACCTGCGTCGCCTTGTCGACCTTCGCCGTGAGCCGAGTGTCGGTGCTATCGCTGCTGAGGAACTGATTGAGCACGTTGCCCAGACGCAGGCTACCGCCACGCGCGCTCAGGTCGGCGCCGATCTGCACATCCGGGGAATACAGGGTGATGTCGCCACCGCTATCGACCGTCAGCACACCGTCAACAACAATCTGATCGCTGGCCGCGACCTTGAGCGCACCGAGCCGGAAACCATTGAGTTGATCGTTATCCAGATACAACTTGCCCTTGCGCGACTCGGACACTGCGGCGCTCAGGTTCAGATCACTGCCGGCGAGCGGACGCGCGCCGCCAATCTGCACCTGGTCCAGCGTCGGATTGAGGGTGTAGAGCAGGCCATTCGACGCCGCGACGAAGGTCGGGTCATAACTGCCAACGATCAACTGCGCCCGCCGCGCCAGTGCGGTCTGGCTCTGCTGATAGCCGTCGAGGACCGGTTTTGGCGCCTGGTTCTGCCGTTCGCCCTGATACACCTCGCCGATCATTTGCCCGTCGAGTACCGCATTGGCCGTGGCGATCACCAGTTGTCCGGCATCGCGACCCACGGTGTAACCCGACTCGAAACGTGAACGCGGAGCAATCAGCGGGCTGTAGTAATAACTGGTCTGGCCCCAGCGTTCGCTGCTGTCTTCATAACCTTTGTAGAGGCCGGTGTAGAGCAGGTCCCCCGGCGCACGCGACACTTCATACAACTTGCCGTCGGCGCCACGCAGCCAGCTCTGACGGATCTCGCCGCTCTGCACATCCAGGGTGCCGCCGGACAGGTTGATCAACGAACCTTTTTCCGTGACCACGTCATTGCCGGCAAAACTCACTGTGCCGCCCTGGGCCATCCATTCGCCGACGCTGTGGCCCTGAGTGCCGAGATAACCACCGACTTCCAACAGGCCACCGGCGGTGTACCAGCGATCTGTGGCGTAGCCGTTGGTGCCGGCCGGTACATACACCAGATCGCGCACATCGACCCAAATGTCATTGCTGTTGAGCGCGCCCTTCTCGCGGTTGACCGAGGCATCGCGCTGCTCGTTGCCTTGCACGTTGATCTTGATGCTGTTGTTTTCCATCGCCACTTTGACGCCGAGGGCACCGGACACATCGATCATTGCGCCGTCGCGCACCAGGCTGCGGCGTTGTGCGTTGACCGCGACCTGGCCACCGGTGGCCAGGGTGATCGAACCGCTCTGGAACTCGACAGTGCCGCCGCTCTGGAGCTCGATACGCGACTGGTCGCCACGGATCCGGTTATTCGCGTTGACAGCCGTCAGGGCCGCGTCGCGCTGACTGTCGAGGGCGCTGAGATCACTGCTGTCGAGCATGATCGCCGTGGCGCTGCCCTGCCCCAGCGCGACGCTGCCGCTGCTGTCGGTGCTCGGGTTGGTCAGGTGAATCGTGCCCCTCGTCGCCACTGACGTGCTGGCGAGCAATACGCCGTTTTGCACGACCTCGTGACCAGTCAGAGTGATGTCGCCCGTGGCAGACTGGATCAGTCCGTTGTTGGTGACATTACCCGCCACGGCACCGGCCTTGAAACCGGGAATGACTTCGTTGCCGAAGGTGGTGGACAGCGCATTGCCCTCGGTGCCCGAGCCCTTGCGAATGTAGAAACGGTCACCGGCGGCCAGCACGGTCTGGCCCTTGGCGGAGTTGATGTTGCCGTCGTTCTGCACTTCGTTGCCGAGCAGCAGCGCATAGCCGCCGGCATCGGTGGAAGCCGCCGGCTTGTGGGTTTCAATTGACGCACCGCGCTCCACCAGCACTTTGCCGGCCGCATCGGTGAAGGTCGGCTGACTGCCGGTACTGTCGAAATACAGCCCCCGATCGCGGAACTGGATATCGGTGATATTCGCTGCTGCCGCCACCAGGTTGCGCACGTTGACCTGGCTGCTGCCGCTGAACACGATGCCATTGCGGTTGATCAGCATCACCGTGCCGTTGCCCTTGATCTGGCCCTGGATCTGGCTGGCCCGTGCGTTCGGGTCGTTGACCCGGTTGAGCAGCGCCCAGTTCGACTGCTGGGCGAATTCAACGGTGGTGTTGCGGCCGACGTTGAAGGTTTCCCAGTTGAGAATCGCCTTGTCGGCCGTCTGCTCGATCTTCACCGTGGTTTTGCCGTCGGCTTGAGTCTGTTGCGGACCCTTGGCGTTCTGCCAACCCTGGGTCAGGCTGTTATCGACTTTCAAACCGCCCTCACCCAGACCGTCCGGCACGAACTGCACCGTGCCCAACGCGGCAGCGCGTCCGGCCGCCTGCGCCGCTTGTTGCGCGGCAATCGCCGCGACGGTGTTGTTCAGGGTCTGAATCGAACGCTGCAATTGCGCATTGGCTTTTTGCTGCTGGGCCAATGGCGGTGTCATCCCCGGCAGCCCACCCACGCTCGGACGCGCAGCCGCGGCCTGCTGCGCCGCTCCCTTGGCGGCAAACCAGCTCGAACTGAACGCCGTCTGCGCCTGCGCAGTGCCCGCCACCAGACACAACGCCACCGCGTGCGCTAACGGCTTGAGCAGCCACAGCGCCGGCTCCACGGCATCACGCTGGAAGGACTGAACGTGGGTACGACGACGGGATGGGCGAGCGAGCATCACTACGAGATCCTTTTTTGATTGCCACACTTTGGTTGCCAAAGATGCCGCAGGCCTGCAAAAAACTGCTGTTACGACATAGGCCGTTGGCGAGGGGCGCGACCGAACGGATGTCACACAAACTTCATGTTCGGCGTGTATTTCGAGCCAAAAAAAATGACGGCAACCCGAAGGTTGCCGTCATCGGTGTTACGACCGCGCGAGCTTACAAAGGACGACCGATAGCGTTGCAGACGCTGGCGTTGTTGATGTCCAGGTTGTTGCCCGAAGTGTTGGTGATGAAGTTGGCGGTCACAGCGGTTTTCCAGGCGTTAGGCACTGCGACGAATTTGTGAGCCTGCGTCGCGGTGTTGTTGCCCGGGTTGCTGTAGTGGGTAGTCAGGAAGGCTTTGACGGCTGCGGCCACGGTTGCATCCTTGTAGCACTGACCGAAGATGAAGTTGGTGTAGGCAGCCAGTTTGTAACCTGAAGCCGGGTTAGCCACCACTGGCGACCAGTTGGCAGGGTTTGCAGCCTGGGCTGGCGTCGAAGGAGCCGACACCGACGACAGTGCGAGGGTGACGTTGAGCGAAGTTGGCTGAACGCCGTTGACGCGGGCAACAACAGCGTTGCTGGTAGCGTCGACACCGTCCGGACCGACATAACCGATCGAACCGTCAACCGCGTTCACGGCAGTGGCGACATCGGCAGTGTTGGCGACGCCGACCCAGTTCGACGGCAGCGCCGAACCGGCTGGCAGACGGGCGTTGGTGAAGGTGGAGCTGGTGGCGAACTGAGTCGGGCAGACCGAGTTCAAGTGACGGCTGAGGATTTCCGAAGTGCCGCTGGAAACGTTGCGGTAAACAACGCGAATCGGCGTGGTGTCGGTCGTGCCGAGCAGTTGGCCCCAAGTGGTTTTGGCACCGGAGAACGCATCGCACAGCTGAGCGCTGGTCAGGTTCAGCGCGGTCTGGCCGGCTTTTTTGTACGGGATGGCAACCGAAGTGGCCACCGAAGGCAGTTGAATCAGCGGGCCGAACGAAGCGCCGTAGGTGGCGTTGTAGGTGTTGATTTCCGCAGTGCTGAGGATCGAGTCGCTACCGGCAAAATGCACGGTGCCGGTGGTGCTGAAACCGGCCGGGTTGTTGGTCAGGAAAGCGGTCTTGCCGGCACCGCTGCCCACGGCGGCGTAGCTGAAGTTGGCTGGCAGGATGCTGTCGGCCGAACCTTTGTACAGAGCGGCTGGCAGAGTAGCGCCACCACCGGTAACGGCCATGGCTTGAGCGGAAGCCAGGGCGGCGACGGTCAGGGAAGCGGCGATCAGAGTGCGCTTGAACATGAAGAATCTCCTTTTCAACGATGGTTGTGAACACAGGTTTTCAGGGGTCTTGCATGACACTGGGAAGACTCACCGCTGACCTTCGCAAGCGGGGTCCGTGGTTAAGTCGCACTGAGAAATTCGCAGTTTCCGGTGACAGATAAAGGAAAAAACCTCGGGAGCTGCGCGGGGTTTTTCCGGGAGTTTTCTCGGGTGTTTGCGGGGGATGGCGAGGGGTCTGGATCGTGGGTTTGGCTGAAACTGGCTGCAGCCGTTGCGGGGTGGTTGCAGATGACAGAAAGGAGAACCCGAGGATGAGGTAAACCTGACTCGGGTGATGCTGAAGCCCTGGAAAAAAGTCTGAATTATTTGTTGTTCTGACTGGCGCATTCGCGAGCAAGCCCGCTCCCACAGGTTCTTGTGGTGTGACACATATTGCATTAACAACTCTGTCCCCTGTGGGAGCGGGCTTGCTCGCGAAGAGGCCAGACCAGGCGACCTCGGAATCAGCTACTGCACCAACTGGTTGATTTCAATGATCGGCAACAACACCGCCATCACAATCACCAGCACCACCCCGCCCATCACCACGATCATCAGCGGTTCGAGCAACGCGGTCATACCCATCGCCCGCCGTTCGATATCGCGGGACAGCGTTTGCGCCGCCCGCTCAAGCATCGGTGGCAGTGCGCCGGTTTTCTCGCCGCTGGCGATCAGATGAATCAGCACCGGCGGAAACACGTTCTCCACCCGCAGCGCCGCCGCGAGATTCACCCCTTCGCGAACCTTGGCCGTGGCGTCGCTGACACTCAGGCTCAAGCGATCATTCGATAATGTCTGCCGCGCCGCCTCCAGCGCGCGCAGCAATGGCACCCCGGCACCGCCGAGAATCGCCAGGGTCGAGGCGAATCGTGCGGTGTTCAGGCCCAACACGAAACGCCCGATCAGCGGCAATTTCAGCACCCGATGATGCCAACTCAACCGCGCCGCCGGATTGCGCAGATACAGGCGCCAGCTCCAGAAAGCACCGGCGATCAGCGCCGCACACAACCAGCCCCACGCCCGAATGAAATCACTGGCGGTGAGCATCGCCAACGTCAGCCCCGGCAGATCCTGCCGCGCTTGGGAAAAGGCGCTGACCACCTGCGGCACCACGTAACTGAGCAGGAAAATCACAATGCCGATCGACACCAGCCCGACCACACCCGGATAGATGAAAGCGGTGAGGATCTTGCCGCGCAGGTTGTTGCGCTCCTCGATGTAGTCCGCCAGCCGCTCCATCACCTGCGCCAGATCACCAGACTCCTCCCCCGCAGCGATCAACGCGCGGTAGATCTCCGGAAAATCCCGAGGCCGCGCGGCCAGTGACTCGGCCAGACGCATGCCGCTGCGCACATCAGCGCGCACCGCACTGAGGGTGTGGGCGATGTGTTTTTTCTCGGCCTGTTCCACCGTCGCGCTGAGCGCGGCCTCAAGCGGCAGGCTGGCGCCGAGCAGACTCGCCAGTTGCCGGGTGGCCCAGGCCAGATCGTTATCCGACATATGCGCACTGAACAGACCGCCGCCGCCATGCTGGGCGACGTTGCTCTCCTTGTGCACCGACAACGCGGTCAACCCACGGCTGCGCAACACGCCGAACGCAGCGCCCTGACTGTCTGCTTCCAGATGCCCGGATTCGATCTTGCCGGTGGCGTCGGCGGCTTCAAAACGATAGCGATTCATCAGGCGTCCCGGGTCACACGGAGGATTTCTTCAGGGGCGGTGGCACCGCTGCGAATCCAGCGCTCACCGTCCTCGCGCAGGCTGAACATCCCGGCCTTGGCCGCCGCCGCACGCAAGGCCTGCTCCCCTGCCCCTTGGTGAATCAGGGTGCGGATGTCGTCGTCGATGCAGAACAATTCGTGGATGCCGGTGCGACCGCTGTAGCCGGTGTGATTGCAGGCGGCGCAGCCCACCGGCCGCCAGGTGCCCGGCGCTGCCGGGTCTTGCTGTTTGCACTGATTGCACAGCCGGCGCACCAGCCGTTGCGCCAATACACCGAGCATCGACGACGCGAGCAGAAACGGCTCGACGCCCATGTCGATCAAGCGGTTGACCGCCGATACCGCGTCGTTGGTGTGCAGCGTCGCCAGTACCAGGTGACCGGTGAGCGAAGCCTGCACGGCAATTTGTGCGGTTTCCAGATCACGGATCTCGCCGATCATGATGATGTCCGGATCCTGACGCAGAATTGCCCGCAAGGCCAGGGCAAACGTCATGTCGATCTTGGCGTTGACCTGAATCTGGCTGATCCCCGGCAGGTCGTATTCCACCGGGTCTTCGACGGTGAGGATGTTGCTGGTGCTGGCATCCAGTCGGGCCAGCGCGGCATAGAGGCTGGTGGTCTTGCCGCTGCCGGTGGGGCCGGTAACCAGCACGATGCCGTGGGGCTGGCGGATCAGGTGATCGAGTTTGGCCAGCACCTGCGCGTCCATGCCCAAGGTTTCCAGATGCAGACGCCCGGCCTGTTTGTCGAGCAAACGCATCACCACGCGTTCGCCATGCCCGGTGGGCACGGTTGAGACACGAATATCGATTGGTCGCCCGGCCACGCGCAACGCGATACGACCATCCTGCGGCAGGCGTTTTTCGGCGATGTCTAGTTGCGCCATGATCTTGATCCGCGACACCAGCGCACCGTGCAGCGCCTTGCGCGGCGAAACCACGTCACGCAGGGTGCCGTCGACCCGGTAGCGCACCACCGAATGGGTTTCGAACGGTTCGATGTGAATGTCGCTGGCCTCATCGCGGGCGGCCTGGGTGAGCAAGGCGTTGATCATGCGGATCACCGGCGCGCCGTCCTGGGTGTCGAGCAGGTCGGTGATTTCCGGCATGTCCTGCATCAGCCGGTCGAGGTCGACTTCGTTTTCTGCCGCACCGACTACCGCCGCCGCACTGCCGGTATCCGCGTAAGCCGTGGCGAGCAAGCCGTCGAGTTCGTCATCGCGCACGCGCTTGAGCGACGTATCACCGAACTGCCGCCGCACCTCGCTGATCGACCAGCCGGGCGTCGACGGGCACACCGTCAGCACGCCGTCGCACAACAGAATGCGCTGGGCCTTGGCCCAGGCGTAGGGAAGCGCACTCATCTCAAAACCTCCCCAACTCCAGGGTCTGGACATGTTTTTGTGGCGAGGGAGCTTGCTCCCGCTCGGGGGCGAAGCCCCCGTAAATCCGGCATGCAGGGTGTATCTGGAGGAATGGGGTAGCAGGTTTTGGGTCTGCTGCGCAGCCCAGCGGGAGCAAGCTCCCTCGCCACAGGAATGTTTTTCAGCTTGCGGGCCGAGTTCATGGCCTTGGACCCAGCGCAGGGAAGTGAACTCATCTCAAAACCTCCCCAACTCCAGGATCTGGACATGTTTTTGTGGCGAGGGAGCTTGCTCCCGCTCGGGGGCGAAGCCCCCGTAAATCCGGCATGCAGGGTGTATCTGGAAGAATGGGGTAGCAGGTTTTGGGTCTGCTGCGCAGCCCAGCGGGAGCAAGCTCCCTCGCCACAGGAATGTTTTTCAGCTTGCGGGCCGAGCTCATGGCCTTGGACCCAGCGCAGGGAAGCGAACTCATCTCAAAACCTCCCCAACTCCAGGGTCTGGACATGTTTTTGTGGCGAGGGAGCTTGCTCCCGCTCGGGGGCGAAGCCCACGTAAATCCGGCATGCAGGGTGTATCTGGAAGAATGGGGTAGCAGGTTTTGGGTCTGCTGCGCAGCCCAGCGGGAGCAAGCTCCCTCGCCACAGGAATGTTTTTCAGCTTGCGGGCCGAGTTCATGGCCTTGGACCCAGCGCAGGGAAGCGAACTCATCTCAAAACCTCCCCAATCTCTCTGCCTGGAGGTGTTCCTGTGGCGAGGGGATTTATCCCCGATGGGCTGCGCAGCAGCCCCGAAACCTGATATCCGAATCCATCTGACTGACCGCGTGCATAGGTTTTAGGGCTGCTTCGCTGCCCATCGGGGATAAATCCCCTCACTACAGGGTTACTTCTCAGGTTGAGGACTCTGTTCAAAAGCGTGTGCTCCCTTCAATCGGCACAGCTTTGATGGTCGCGCGGGGTCCCGAAGCCGGAACCGGACTCGGCACCCCCTGCGCCGCCGTCGGCAGCTGCGGCGCCTGCATGTCCGGCATCGCCCAGCTGCGTTCCGGTTGCAACCCGCCCTGGGCGCGGCGCATGAAGTCGTAGCGGTTGAGGGTGATGCTGCGCCCCGCTTCGCTGTCGCGGATGATGTACGGGCGCAGGAACACCATCAGGTTGGTCTTGCTGATTGCCCGGCGTTCGTTGCGAAACAGCGCGCCGATCCCCGGCAAGGTGCCCAGCCACGGCACCGCTTCGTTGCTCTGGCTGTAACCGTCCTGCAGCAAACCGCCGAGGACCATGATCTGGCCGTCGTCGAGCAGGATGCTGGTGTCGATCGCGCGCTTGTTGGTGACGATCCCCGCCGACGTCGCGCTGGCCGACGCGCGTTCGTCGATGCTGCTGACCTCCTGATAGATATCAAGCTTGACCGTGCCACCCTCGGAAATCTGCGGCCGCACATTCAGCTTCAAGCCCACCTCTTCACGGGTCACGGTCTGAAACGGATTGTTGCTGGTGCCCCCGCCGCCAGTGACATAGCTGCCGCTGACAAACGGAATGGTCTGGCCGACAAAAATACTCGCCGCTTCGTTATCCAGGGTCAGAAGGTTTGGCGTCGACAGCACGTTGGTGCCGCCCTTGCTCTTCAACGCTCTGGCCAACACTTTCAGGTCGAGGATCTTGCCGATGCCGGGAATGTCGACGGTGCCGTTGACGTAACCGAGGTTCAAACCCTGCGGCAGCACATCGAGACTGGTCTTGCCGTTGAGGTTGATCCCCGAACCGCCCAGATTCGCCCCGCCGATCACGCCTTTACCGCCGAGATTGCCGGTCTGCCACTGCACGCCGAATTCGCTGGCATCGTCCTCGCCGACCTCAACGATCAGGCTCTCGATCACCACTTGCGCACGGCGCTGGTCGAGCAGGTCGATGACCTCGCGCAGGTTGCGATACAACGGCTCCGGCGCAGAAATCAGCAAGGTGTTGGTGGTCGCATCAGCCTGAATCGTCACCCCGCCAGCACTGAACGCGACGTTCTGCTCACTGGCCTGATTGCCGCCGCTGCCGGTCGAACTGCTGCCCTGCGCGTAACTGCCGCCGGTACTGCCAGTGCTCGACGTGGTCGAAGTGTTGCCGCTGGTTTGCGTGCCGCTCTGCGCACTCGAACCGCCATTGCTGTTGCCGTTGCTGCCCATGGCACTGAGCACCGAGCGCGCACTGTCGCTGGTGCCGCTGTCACTCTCGCCAGTCAGCAGTCCGCGCAGCGCCTGCGCCAGTTTCGCCGCTTGCGCGTTACGCAAATAAACCACGTGCAGGTTGCTCGGATTGCTCTGCGCGTTGTCGAGTTTGTAGATCAGGTTGCGCGCCAGCTCGGTGCGCTCGGGGCTGCCGGCGCGGATGATGATGGTGTTGGAACGCGGGTCGCCGATCACCGCGATTTTCTGCGTCGGATCGTTGCCCGGCGCGTCGAGCAGATCCGCGACCATCGGCGCGATGTCGGCGGCGATGCCGTTTTGGATCTGCACCACGTCGGTGTCGATCGCGCTCGGGGTGTCGATGGTCTGGATCAACTGGGCGACGCGCGTGAGGTTCTCGGCGTAATCGGTGACGACGATGGTGTTGTTGCCGGGGTAGGCATTGATCGGATTGTTCGGCGACACGATCGGGCGCAACACCGGAATCAGGTTCACCGCGTTCTCGTATTGCAGGCGGAAGGTGCGGGTGAGCATGCCGTTGCCGGCGGGTTTGTCCGGGCTGTAGATCGGCCCGCCGAGCAGTTTCGCATCAGCCTCCGGCACCACCTGCGCGACGCCGCCGACATCGACCACGCTGAAACCCTGCATGCGCAACGCCGCCAGCAGCATGTCGTAGGCTTGGCGCGCCGGCACCTGACCTTCCGAGACCAGCGTCAGGCTGCCCTTGACCCGAGGGTCGACCAGAAACTGCTGGCCAGTGGAACGCGACAACGCGCGCACCACCGCTTGAATATCGGCATCGACAAAATTCAGCGTCACCGGCTGATCACCCAGCGGATTGCTCGGCAGTGTGCTACCGCGCGGGGCGCCGCCACTGCGCGCGCGTTCGGTGATGTTGTGCATCTGCCGTGGTTGCGGTGCGGTTTGTGCCTGGGCACGTTGCCGGTCGAGCAGCGCATCACCGCTGCGCTGGGTGTTGGCCAATGGGCGGCCGAGTTCGCTGTCCACCAGCAAAGGCGGCTGATTTGGCGGTGTGGTGGTGTTGCTGCACGCGCTCAACGCCATCAGCAGCATCGGCAACGCCATGCGCGCCGGTTTGGATCCTGACCCCTTCATGAAGCTTCCTTAGCGCCCAGCGCCTGATCCATGCGAACGGTGCCTGACAATGTGCCGGCAGTGACTTCGGTCGAATCGTTGTCGGCGCGTTGCAGACGGGCCTCGACCACTTGCAGAGAAAGTTGTGCCGGGTTGCTCAGCAGCCAGTCGAGCACCGCATCGGCTGGCGCCGCGTCGAACGTCAGCTGCCAGGCGCCGGCCTCCCCGGCCTGCAATTGATAGTGTCCGGCCAAACCGCTGGCTTGCAGCGTCTGCTCAAGCGACTGCGCGAGACTTTGCCCTTGCGGACGTACGCTGACCTCGCGCAACAGCACTTCAAGCGCTTCGGTCTGCGCGCGCAGCTTTGGCGTTTCGGCTTGCCAATAAGTGATTTTTTTCAGCGGCGGCTGGATCAGCGCGACCCACACCAACAGCGCCAGCAGCACCGCCGCCATGCCGCCGACCATACGTTTTTCGCGCAGGGCCAGCGCTTGCCAGCGCACTTGAAGCTGCGTGCTGAAACGCTGCCAACGGGCGCGGTACACCGCGAGCGATGCCTTATTCATCTTCTGCTCCGCTGTCGTCGGCGCTTTCATCGGGAGTGGTGACTTCGTCGCTCGGGCGCAGCAGCCAGCCTTCATCGTCAGCCGTCGCACTGATCCCGACCTGGGCCAATGCGGCTTGCCAATCCTTGTCCTTGTCATTGGCGCTGCGCCGGGCATCCGCCAGCAGACTCAACTGCAAGATGCCATCGACAAACGTCAGGCGCTCGACCGTGCCGGCCATGAACGGCATGCCACTGCCGGCCTGCAACACCAGTCGATTGAACGGCTGCGCCGGGTCCTCCGCCGCGCCCTTCTGCCGCGCCGCCAATTGCTGACGGGCCTGCTGCAGCGGATTGAGGATCACCGGTAACTCGGGAAAGGCCTGCTTCACCCGCTGCGCCATCTGCGCCTTGAGCTGCTGACCCTGACTGGCTTCGCGAGCCGCATACAGGTTCAAGCCGATGACCCACACCGCCACCGCCAATGCGCACAGCCCCAACGCCCGGCCCCAACCGCGATGCTCGCTGCGCTGCTGTTGCACCGCGCCCTGCAAGCCCCAACCGGGCAAAGGCCCGGTCCAGCGCTGCGCCTCGGCCATCGGCAATTCGGCTTCCGCCGGCGGTGCAGAACCGATCCAGTGCAGCGGCGTGCCACAGCTCAGCAGCCAATCGCCAATCTCGTCGTCGAACAGCGGCTGCACCCGCGCCACCTGCACGCTTTCGCGCAGCAACAAATGGCCGTCCTGCCGACAGGCCACCGTGCCCGGCAGCACCGGCAAGCTGTACGCCGCCGGGTACAAGCCGCGCAGATTCAGCCCGGCCTGCTTCAGCAGTTGCCCAAGTTGCTGCAAGCGTTGACGCGGCGCCCAGGCAATCTGCACCTGCCCCGCTTCATCCCGCGAACTGTGAGCGATATGCATGTCGTTGCAGTCGCCGAGCATCAAGGCCTGCGCCGCGCATTGCACCGCCGCTGCGGTCTTGTTCGCCGGCAATGGCGGCAGATCGATGCTCGCCAGCAGGCTGTCCGCCGGGTGCAGAAAAGCGCTCAGTGGTGGCTGTTTCGCTGACTGCCCCAGTTGGCTAAAGGTCAGGCGCTGCTCACGGATAACCTGCCCCTGCCGGTCCAGCCACGCACAGTCCATTTCACTGTCGAGACTCAACCCCGCCAGTGGCGGCAAACTCACGCGCAACTGACTCATACGCCCACCCGCGACCAAATCACTTGCGGCAGACGATCCTCGCTGCGGTGCAGCAACGCATCGAGACTGACTCGGCGCTGATCACGCCGCGCCTCGCCACGCAGACGAAACCAGTCACTGGTGATGCCGACCTTGACGCTGGTCAGCTCCAGGTTTGGCATGCGCAAGCGGTTGACGAAATCGCCACGGTTGATGAACCAGCGCCCGGCGTCACGCTCATTGATCAGTGCCTGCGCGCGCTCCAGCGACAACCCCGGCACATACGCGGCCAGCACCGGCGCGGTGGCGGTATTGCCATTGAGCCAAGTGGTCGCCGGAATCACCGTCAGGTACGGCGCCAGTTTGCCGATGACCGCATCATTCACGCCCTCGACGCTGCGCAGATCCTCGACACTGCGCAGCATCGGCAACTTCGGATTCTGTGGCTTGCGCGAAGCATTCGGCGACGTGGCGCGGCCACTGTCAAAGGCGTTTTTGCTCGCGGTGTTGTCGGCAATCTGCGGGTTCAACAGATACGGATAAGAGCCGATCACCCGTTGACTGATGCGCTGACTCAACCCGGCGCTGATACCGATCAACGCGCACAGCCGCTGAAACGCCTGCACCTGCGCCTCATCGACACGCTCGTTGGCCACCAGATTGCGCAGGTTGAACTTGCCCTGCTCATCCTCCAGCCGCCCCTCGAAACCTTGCGCATTCAAACGCTGCGCCCACGGCTGATCGAGCCGGGTCAACGGATCACGCTGCCGCGCATCCCAGAGCAATTGCCGACTGATCTCCAGACCACCGTGCAACACCCAGCGCCCCTGCACCCGCTGCTGATCCGCCTCCAACGCACGGGTCGAAACGCTCTGCCGGGTCAACATCCCCGACGCAATCACCGCGACCACCGCCGCAATCAACAGCGCACTGATGATCGCCATCCCCTGCTGGTTCGATTGGCTGTTCATCACCGGCCTTACAGCTGCCAGGAACCGATATCGGCATTCACGCCGTCGCCGTCAGGCTGACCGTCGGCACCGAGGGAAAAGATATCGATCTCGCCGTTGGCGCCGGGGTTGAGGTACTGATAAGGACGACCCCACGGGTCATTCGGCAAACGCTCCAGGTACGAGCGCCAGTTGCTATTCTTCGCATCCGCCGGCCGCTCCACCAGCACTTTCAGACCCTGAGTCATGCTCGGATAAGTGCCGTGATCGAGGCGATACAACTTCAGCGCCTGCATCAAACCACCAATATCCTGCTTCGCCGCCGTGGCCCGCGCCTGATCCGGCCGATCCAGCACCTTGGGCACCACCATCGCCGCCAGAATCCCGAGAATCACCACCACCACCATGATCTCGATCAGGGTAAAACCCTGCTGCCCTCGGGGCATCCGGCTCGGTCGTCTGGGCTGTTTGAACTGCGCGATATCCATCTC
Source organism: Pseudomonas sp. JQ36 (assembly GCF_053851495.1). NCBI lineage: Bacteria > Pseudomonadati > Pseudomonadota > Gammaproteobacteria > Pseudomonadales > Pseudomonadaceae > Pseudomonas > Pseudomonas sp. JQ36. The sequence goes on from NZ_CM132642.1 coordinate 2,136,818, forward strand.
GACATTCCCTTGGCTTGATTCGATTCGACGCGCAGTGTTGCAAGAAGATATGTCAGGGATGTTGAAAATCCTCGGGAGTTTTCGTCGTCAAGCCGTCAAGGACGCGGGTTAGGGTCGAGGGCTGTATTCTGGTTTTGGGCCTTATATGCCTACGCGCTCCCGAGAAAGCGGATTCACCCTGATTGAAGTGCTGGTGGCACTGGCGATCATTGCTGTGGCGATGTCGGCGGCTGTGCGCGTGGCGGGGCTAATGACCCAAAGTAGCGGAGTTCTGCGGGATCGCTCAATCGCAATGATCGCGGCGCAAACTCGCATAGCGGAGCTGCAACTGGAAGGCCGATTGCCGACCGGTGTGAAAGCCGTTGATTGTGATCAGGGACGATTGTCGTTGCGGTGCGAGCAAGTAATCGCAGCGGCAGAGAATGGCCGATTACTCAAGGTCGGCATCCAGGTCTTCGACCGCAACCAAGACGCCCCGCCCCTGGCCCGCCTGGAAACGTTGCTCAGCCGGCCCGAAAGTCCCTAGCCCTTAGGAGTCGTCGGACCGTCAAAGACACCTGCTCCTACAAAAAACCTCTGTATTTCCCATAAAGCCAAATCACCCACGATGCACCGCACACGACATAGCTGACATGAAATGGACTCGTCGCCCAGAACCTGAGTCCTCTGGGCAGACGTTGAACGGCGTAGATCAGCAAGGGTTCCTGCCGCTGGATACTCCTGGATGTAATCAACCGGCTGACAGCGGTCATCCGCTGAGTTCTCGAGTAAAAACTTTCCCCTGATGAACCACAGTCCATGGATAGATACAGCCACTCATCAAAGTGTTTTTCCAGAACATCGAGTTTTGTATAAACGGCGTAGAAAATCATTGCGCAGTTGATCAATCCCAGCAGGATCAGCGCCCCACATGCCCAGGCAAATACTATTTCGGTGATTTCCATTATTCCGAATACTCGTGAGTTTCTTGTCCTGAAAACTCACCATCATCAAACACCCTTTTTTTCTGTCTCCACGACACCCGGACGGCTCGCGATAGCACTTGGTAGACGACCGGTTTCTCATGGTGCTTACTCGAACAGTCCTAAATATTCCGCCCAACCATACAAAGCCAGAATTCCCAGCAGGGAAAATGCATTTAATCGATATGGAATTTCGACCCACCGCCGCAAATTCAGCGGAAGGCTCCGGACATCTTCGAGGGCGCTCGGATTATCCAGTAACAGACGCGAAGGACGTTTACCGAGCAAAGCAATGATCAGGTTGAGCCTGTACCTCCGCGCCCAAAAACCCGAGCGTCCTTTCTGCTGGCAGTTGTGGAGCAGAAAGCAATTTTCAAGGTGCAATTCAATTTCGGAAAGCTTGAAATACCCGACATAGATCATCACCAGAACGTTGGAGATGATGAGCACCAGTAACGCAATGCCAGCGGCGGCGAAGAGAAGTTTGATTTCAGTCATTTGAGATTGCTTCGTAGACGATTTCACCTAGGGCTGACTTTCTGTCTGCCCCTTTATAAATAACCTCTGTATTTCCCATAAAGCCAAACCACCCACGTTCCACCGCACACGACATAGCTGACATGAAATGGGCTCGTCGCCCAGAACCTGAGTTCTCTGGGCAGGCGTTGAACGGCGTCGATCAACAAGGGCTCCTGCCGTTGGATACTCTTGGATGTAATCAACCGGTTGACAGCGGTCATCCGCTGAGTTCTCGAGTAAAAACTTCCCCCTGATGAACCACAGTCCATCGATAGGTACAGCCATTCATCAAAGTATTTTTCCAGAGCATCGAGTTTTGTATAAACCGCGTAGAAAATCATTGCGCCGTTGATCACGCCTAATAGGATCAGCGCTCCCCAAGCCCAGGCATATATCATTCGGAATACTCGTAGATTATTTGTCCTAAATACTCACCACCTTCAGTCATCTGAGTTCCTGTCTCCACGGACGCTGCCGCACCGACCACTAGCACACACACCAGTTTCCCCATTCCTTTCAATTTCGCGCATACCGCCAGACCTGCTTTCGCTCCGAGATATCCACCAGCGAGAGCTCCAGCCGTACCGCCGACCATCTTCCCTCCTTCTACAAACCTCACTTGCCTGCATTCCGCCTCGCGGTCGGACGCGCATACCTCGTGGATCTTTGGGCTGGATGCGCCCAGTTGCAGACCTATGCCGAGATAACCACCTCCCTTCATGAACTTCGCTGCTCTGGCAACACCCGCAATGTGGGTTGCATACCCGGGCAATTGTGCCGGTGCACCTGCTTTGCCCCATCGGTGAACAATTCGGCGGCTGGACAATCCCAGTGCACGTTTGAGTTTTGGATGATCTGGCAAACCGGTGCCTTTGCGTACCAGCGGCCCAAGGCTGGCATCCAGTTTCGTCATCAGACGTTTGCGTTTGGCAAAGAACCCTGGGGAGTGCAGATGACGATGTTGGGTGTATTGCTGCTGATGCAGTTGCTCCAACTCTTTGAGGGTATTTTTCAATCCTTCCAGATGCTGGCCGATCATGAATGACGCAACGCCCAGTGAGCCTGCCGATACCTCCAGAAACGGCTCAATGACCTCATGATGCTCAACCAGGAACGAAGCTTCTTCATCCGAAAGGTCTTTCAACGCCTCGTTCACCTTCTCTGCAGCGACCATCATCTGTGCTTCTTCGCGCCGGCACATGTAGTTGCGAGAGTCACTGAACAAGACCATTTGCCCAGGTTTGACCCAGTCACCGAGATGTCGATTGAGTGAGCGGAATTCGCGAAGCAGTGAGTCACCGGGCCTGATTTCGTACAACTCCCGTTCAAGCGCTTCGAGCGTCATGGGTTTCTGAACGATGTGGAAGCCCGATTCGGCGGGTTGCGGCAAGGTGTAGGCGTGCTCCTCCACCAGATGTCGTGCGGGAGGTGGCTCGGGTTTGGGCTTGAAGGCGTTCCAGGAGGCACCGCCGCTATCTGCAACCTTGCGCGGCTTCACCACCGCCCACTCACCGTTACGCACAGCATCGATGAGTTTTCGCTCATTCGCGCCTTGCATGTAGTTCGAACGATGCAGGCCCATGGCGTTCAGCAAATCGTCAAATCCGGGCAAGTCGTCCGGGCGATTCATTGCTTGTCGGAATTCTTCCATGGATTGGTAAGAATCAAGGATCTGGTCGTGCTGACCATGCAGCTCGCTTTGCGGAATGAGTCTGGCCACGTCCGTGTCCCGTTCTGAAAACGGGGGACTTTGGCGAACGGACTCAGTTTTGAATGCAGGATGGATCGCTGTTCGTTGTAGGGGAAATCCGTATTTCTGGCTTGCGGATTCCGGGCTCGAATCATCAGTGTTTTATAGCGGCCGTGCGTGGCGGATCGGCGAACTGCGCGACAGAGGGGAGCGATTTATTTTCCGAGAATAAATCCGTCCCCTCTGTCCCCAGCTCCCAACGGTTTCAGCGACTTACACAAAATCTGTGATCAACATAAATCCCTGTGGGAGCGAGCTTGCTCGCGAAGGCGCCAGAATGAACACCCGATCAATAACCAAGTGTCCCCGACACCTACATCACCCCGGCAACTGCAAATTATCCAAAGCCCGATTCACCGCCAACTCCCCAAGCATGATCAACTGCGCAATCCCCGCCAGCGCATGACGCTGCGACACCGGCAACAAGCTGGCGATGTTCTGCGCGAGGGTTTTGGCCGAAGCAAGCGTTTCACTGGCATCGACCAGCAGTTCTTCGGTTTTGTTGTCCGCCGTCACGGCGTACATCCCGCGAGTTTTACGTGGGGGCGGCGTGGACCCGGGCGGACAGAGGTAATGGTCGAGCGCGCGGTCGGCGGCTTCGTGGAGTTTCTTGGAATCGATGGATTCGTAGGGGGAAACCGAGGCGGTTTCGGGCGGGTTAGGTGTTGGTTTGATCATGAGTGAATCTCCAAATCATAGAAAAGGAGCCATCATCTTTCGCTACCAAACGAAGGGGTGGTGGCCATACGAAGGTTGGTAGACCGGTGACTTGGAAAACCGGCGCGCCCGAAGACGCCCTGCGCATGGCCACCATAAATACACAGCCCCAGAAGGGCCTGTGTCGGGTGACGCTATGCGCCAAGTCTAAGCCGGGCTACCAAACCCGATCACTGATTCGTCAGCGACCGAACCACAATAGAACCCGCCCCTAAGGCGCACAAGCCGGCGGATTCTGGCGTAGCTGTAGGCAAAGGCGCAAGGATGTGTAGCCTGGGAGAGTGTCTGGAGATGTCTATCTAAACAGTCGCGTTTATCGGGGACTTCACTCCGTCACGTTTCACTGAATAGATCGTCCCGTAATCTCGTCAACAAACTACCAATCCTCTGTTCTCAGGGTCTGCGTGGTAGCTCAAGGCAATGCCGTCGTACTTTGGTTTTGTGGCATGCAGCATTTCCTGTACCTGATACGAGGTACAAGTCCAACCATGACTGCATTGGGCGTGGGACAACGCGTCTCCCTTTTACTACCAAAACGCGTTCTTACTGGCGGCCAATGATTTCTATGGTGGTTGCTCAGCGCGGCCTTTTCTGCACTCCCCCTAAGGCTTTCATTCACACAATCGGTATCAGCCAAAAGAGATATCAGATAGGGCTATCAACGATATCGTTTTCCCTTACAGGTTGAGATCTTATTCTAAATAATTCAGAATCAGTTATCCCTGCTAGAAAACAAGGTAGAAAAATGGACTTTTTTATAATAGGTCGCAATGACAGTATCCCGCCATCTACGTCAAACGCAGCATTTTTACGGTATGACAACTGGAATGACTACTCTTACGTCACAATGTTTTACGTGACTCTATGTGATCAAGATTGTAACCAGCATAATTTAGGCAATGTTAAGATTGGATTCAAAGGCCAGACCACTTCAGCATCTACTTACTCAAAATTAATTTCCCCATTTAATTATTTAACAGACGATTTTTTCTCTCTTGGCACAGAGCTTGAATATTACGAAAAGCTGGCAAAGATTGAAAACAAAGAAGCACGGGACACGTATCTTAAATCATTACGCGACATTGTCTGGAGCGAGAAGCATTTAGAAACAGCTTTAGGAGAGGATGTTTTTAGCACATCCTTATTGAGAGGAGTTAGTTTGGCAGCGGTCAAGGAACAGTTCAAAAGAGTTCTAGATGGGGGAGTCATTAGAACTGACTTTTCCTTTTCGTACTTAAGGCTGGCAAATGAAAGGCAAGCAGGAATAGAGCTTACATTTAACGTTAAGTCAGAATCAAAGCCAAGCACCAACATCCATGCTCTTATAGGTCGGAACGGCGTCGGAAAAACAACAATATTAAACGGTATGATTCAAGCGGTAGCTGAAAGCCTGGGAACTGAAGAGGGTTTTTTTAAAGAAGGGCTTTTTGGAAAAGTCCTTATAGGGCCTGATTATTTTAGCAGTTTAGTATCTGTTTCATTTAGTGCGTTTGATCCGTTCACACCACCTCCTGAACAACCCGACCCAGCCAAAGGCACATGTTATTATTATGTAGGACTAAAGAAGATTTCGTCTAACAGCTCTGAATTAAAAACTTTAGGAGAAATTCATCAAGAGTATTTAAGAAGCCTGGCTCTTTGCATGAGTCAGCCGGGAAAAAAGTCGCGCTGGCTAAGTGCAATTTCAAATTTAGAGTCCGACGAAAATTTCGCCGACATGGAACTTTCTCGCCTAATGGACTTGACAGGGCAAGAGTTTAACATCAAGGCACTAGAACTAATCGCTAGAATGAGTTCCGGACACGCAATAGTTCTTTTGACCATTACTAAGCTAGTAGCAACTGTAGAGGAGAAAACTCTAGTTGTGATAGATGAGCCTGAAAGCCATCTTCACCCGCCTCTGCTGTCCGCTTTTTTAAGGGCCCTGAGCGAACTTCTACTCGATAGAAATGGCGTAGCCATTATTGCTACACACTCGCCTGTTGTTTTGCAGGAAATCCCCACCTCTTGCTCTTGGAAGATAAATAGATCGAGATTAGTAATTGGAACTGAACGACCTGAAATCCAAACATTTGGAGAAAATGTAGGCATTTTGACTCGTGAAGTATTTGGCTTAGAAGTAAGAAAGTCAGGTTTTCATAAAATGCTTAAAATTTCAGTTGATGCCGGTGGAACTTTTGAACAGGTAATGCACGAGTACGATGACCAACTGGGGTTTGAAGCTCAAGCAATTGTTAGGGCGCTAATTGCTAGTCGTGATTTAGAGGGCAAAAAATGAGACGTCTAAACTTGCCTGAATTCACATCTTTGCAATCATACAATCTATGCCTGGCATCTGTTCTTGACTTAAACTTAAAGGAGCGCCTAATTCGCGCCTCTGATTTTATCGAGAGTGCATCAAGCATTTACATCAATCGAGCCAGAGTCGGCAATATTTACTCCATTCCTCCGCTGACTCATCAAAGAGACGAAGATCCGATCGTAATAGCGGATATAAGGAAAAGTGAACTTCTTAAATTATATCGGTACCACATGGTTGATAGACAGCCTGGCAGAGGTCTGTACGATGTGATTTTAGTAGCAGCTAATGAAAAGTGCCCGTTCTGCGGCGGTATAGGTAGACCCAAGAGCCTAGATCACTTTCTACCTAAAGCCAACTACCCTCAGTACGCCGTGCTCCCACAAAATTTGGTACCTTGTTGCAGGGACTGTAATACAGAGAAAAGCAACGCTCTCGCCGATGTAGAAGATGAACAATCTATTCATCCGTATTTTGATGATGATAAGTTTTTTTTAGAGCAATGGGTATTTGCAAAAGTGGAACTTACACAACCATGCAGCTTAGTATATTTTTCTGCACCGCCAAACGAATGGCGCGACATCGACAAAAATAGAGCACTGAATCATTTCAGAGATTTCAACATTGGATCTCGATATAGCGTACAGGCTGCGGATGAATTAAGTGCTCTTATTGACTTGCGCCGCGGATATTTATCCAGCATATCGCCCGAGGAATTTTCAGCATACCTGGGATCAGTTTCCAACTCGACGATATATTTTTCGAACCACTGGAAAAGAGTTATGTATCAAGCATTGGCACAAGATAAAAATTTTTACGACGCAACCTGGTAATTTTTATCAGCCTCGAATCCTCAGCCCCCTGATATTAGTATAAGTCAGGGGCTAGTAATAAATAGCGAAGCCCAATTTAGCCGAATCAAATTTCCACTTCAGAAAAAAAAATGAGAAAACCAGACAAAATGTTAGTTAATTTAATTATTCGACAACAAGTCACTCACTTGACCTTGGAAGAAATAGAGGGAGATTTATTTAGCTCTTAAAAGAAGGGATCCACCTCCTTTTAACTTGTTTTATGCCAGCTATATGAAATATGATTCCCACTTCACGCCACGCATAACTAAACGCCCACTTAATTTCGATAACATTGTAAGCAAGCGTGCAAGACCAATGGAGGGATCATTGAACATTAGAAAAGAGCTTGAACCATTCAGACCAATCAATATGCCGTCATTTTTCACAAGAATCCCTTTTGTAAGATCAAAGTAAACATCTGGCTGGCGCGCCTCCGGGAGTGCCATTAGGGTTTGTTCGATGCTTTCTAAAGCCGACCCTCCATATGTGATAACAGCGTTCAATATTCTATTATAAGGCCAATCTAGATCACCAAACTGCACACCCTCAAGCGTACTTGGAATAAGCGCTTTTACGCTCTCGACATTCAGAGAAATAGCTTCAAGAATAGAGGGCGTTATTTCTGTCTTAATCTCAAAAGTTGCTACAGTTCCTTCTTGAAATATGAGGTCATGACCGCTAGCAAATGGAAGCCTAGGCATGGACTTCAACATTAGAACAATATCTTGCTGCTTAGAGCGCCGCCCCTCCGAGTCAATGATCACTCCGCTTACGATGCTGGTCATTTCTGGAAGATGCGCAAGAAGAAAATCTTGAATAAGCCGTTCTCGCGCTGAGCCTGCCGTGACAGAGTGCCCTAGCACCTTAGTCATTTCGTATTGAGCGTTTAAGGCTCTGACAGCACCATGACAATACTGAACTAACGGCTTCATTGATTTGCTCCCTGCAATGAAAGAATGCGCGAAATTCTCCACTAATTGGCGGGTAGCTGCAAACAATCGGAATCCGGTGTAACTCAATGGCAACGCTGCGTCGAACCGGTCGTTCATCCAACAAATCAGGGTCTCCTGAGACTCGGCATCTCCACCCCCTCCCCCAACCTCTCCACCCCCAACCGCACTCTCTCCCCCCCCTGCTCAATCACCACCCCATCCCCCTCCACCGCCACCAACTTAACCCCAGGCCCCACCCTCTCCCCCTGCAAAAAACTCCTCGGCGGTCCATCGTTCAAACTCAAAATCGCCACCGCCCCGCGCCCCCCCGCCATCACCCCACTCACCTTGATGTCCACCGGCGCCGTCTGGTTGGAAAACCACTGCAACGCCGGGCTGTCACTGCGCGCCGCGAGCATTTGCGGTGGCGCCGGAGGGGTGTGGGACTCGGCGGAGGTCAGGAGTAGCGACGACCAGGTCGCGACGCCGACCAGGGCGGCGAGCAGTGCGAGGGCCTGGACGGTTTGCGGGGGGGATATGCGGGTGGTGAGCATCATGGGCTGAATCTCCTTTTAGTCCCTGCTGACAGGCTACGCGGCAATTCTCACGGTTTTATTTCACACGGCTTACATGTTGGCCGTGCAGGATGTTTTTTTGGACCGGGCAGGACGCAACGGAGCGCGCAACCGATGAATGTGGGCAAGCAACAGGGCTTTACGCTGATCGAGCTGATGGTGGTGCTGGTGATCATCGGGATCGCGAGTGCGGCGATCAGTCTGAGTATCAAGCCGGATCCGCTGCAGTTGCTGCGCAAGGACGCCGAGCGTGTGGCGCAGTTGCTGCAGGTGGCCCAGGCGGAGGCGCGCGCCGATGGTCGGCCGATTGTTTGGGTGAGTGATGGCAAGGGCTTTCGCTTCAGTCGGCGCAGTGACAGTGGTCGGGGGTTCGAGCATTTCAAGGATGATCCGCAGTTGCGGCCGCGCACTTGGCAGAGTCCGAAGCTGGAGGTGCGGGTGGAGCCGAAGCTGAAGGTGGTGCTCAATGCCGAGTGGATCAATCCGCCGCTGCAATTGACCTTGTCTGATGGGCTCAATCGGCTGAGTGTGCTGCGTGATGCCAGTGGAAGGATCAGTGTGCAATGAACGATCAACGGGGCTTTACCCTGATCGAGGTGATGGTCGCGATTCTGCTGATGGCGGTGGTCAGTTTGATTGCCTGGCGCGGGCTGGACAGTGTGACGCGGGCGGACAGTCATTTGCAGGCGAGCAGTGAGCAGAGTGACAGTTTGTTGCGGGCGTTGAATCAGTTGCAGCGCGATGTGGAGATGCGTGCGGGGATTGAATTGGCTGAGCCGAAGAAGGTTGGCGTGGATGATGAGCCGCCGAGTGCACCGCCTGCGCTGACGGTGCGGAGCAGTGATAGCAAGGGGTTTCGGCTGGACATTATTCGCAGTGCGGCGGATCAACCTGGGGCTTTGCAGCGGGTGCGTTGGTGGGTCAAGGGGGATACGTTGTATCGGGCGATGGCTGAGGCGCGCAGTCGTTATCCGTTGCCGGCGCCGGGGGTTGGGGTGGCGGTGTTGGATGGGGTGAGTGATGTGCAGGTGCGGGTTTGGGAGGTGGACAAGGGGTGGCGGCAGTTGAGTGGGAATCGGCGGGAGGATCCGTTGGGGTTGGAGGTAAGGTTGACGCGGGAGACAGCGCAGGGGGTGGAGTGGTATCGGCAGGTGATTGGGCCGCTGCAATAATCTGAATCACTGCAAAAACCTGTGGGAGTGGGCTTGCTCGCGAATGCGGTGGGTCAGTTGATGATGATTTGGCTGAGTGGACGCCTTCGCGAGCAAGCCCGCTCCCACAGTTGGATTGGGTTTGGTCAGTTGGGAATGGTTGGCTTGTAAGCTGTCATCGCTGGTAGGTCAGCTCCCACAAGCCGGTAGATATTGGTCGGCTGTCGGGCCGTCATCGCGAGCAGGCTCACTCCTACAATTGGATCGTATGCGGTCTGGCAGAGATTGGTTGGCTGGTAGGCCGCCTTCGCGAGCAAGCTCGCTCCCACAGGGGGTGGTGGGGTTGGTGGGGTTGGGTTAGCTGAGGACGACTACTCCGCCGGGGAGTTCGGTGCATTTGACGCCGTAGGCGTCGCGGATCAGCAGGGCGACGCCGGCGAGTTGGTCGAGGTTGAAGCGGGCCTGAACGCGGCGTTGGCCGAGTTCGCGGTTGAGCAGCAGCAACATGCCGGGGCGGTAGCGGTTGATCTCGTCGATCATCTGGCTGAGGGTTGCGCCGTTGAATACCAGTACCTGTTGGCGCCAGTTCATCACTGCTGCGGTGTCGACGCTTTGCACTGCGCCCACTTGCTGCGCGTCGTAGGTCAATTGCTCCCCCGGCTGCAAACGCAGGCTGCGACCATCGACATTGATGTCCACCGAACCATCGAGGCACGTCACGCACACTTGCTGATCGGTATTGCGCAAATTGAACCGCGCCTGACTGGCCCGCAACCACCCTCCTCCAGCCTGCATCGCCAATGGCAGCCGCGCGGTCTGCACTTCGACTTCGCCGCTGACCAGTTCGAACCCCTGCACACCATCATCGGCAGAGCGCTGGTTGATGCGGGTCTGGGTGTTGAGTTCCAGGCGCACGCCGTCGGCCGGTTCGAAACGCTTCTGCTGGCCGACCTCGGTAATGTAATCGGCGCCGAGCCCTTCGAAGCCACCGGGGATCGTCCCGCGCACCAGCAGGAACGCCGCCGATGCCGCGATGGCGCCACCGAGAAACGCCCGGCGACCGAAGCGCCGTGGCGACTGCAGCATTTCAGCGGCAGGCTGCAGGTTGTGCCACAAGACCTTGGCCTGCTCGAAAGCCTGGGCATGTTCGGCGCTCTGCGCGCACCACTGGCGCAACGCCCGGGCGTCGGCCACGGTGGCGCGGCCGGAGGTCAGCAGGACCAACCAGTCGTGGGCTTCGCTGTGCAGATTGTCGGCCGCCGATGGCTCGGCAGGTGTCAGTCGAAAGATGTTCAAACGCGCAGATTCTCAACGAATTGATCGGGCACTATTCAGAAGACGGTTTTCCGGCCCCGCGACCGAACCGCTGAAACACTTTTCTTTCCAGTTTCGCGGCGCAGAAGCCCAATGCAGCTTTGATTTCCTTCTCGACCATGCGTGTGGAAATGCCGAAGCGCTGGGAGATTTCCAGGTGTGGCGCCTCCTCCAGCCGCGCCGCGATGAAGATTCTGCGACGCCGCGCTGGCAGCTCGTAAAGGGCGCTGAGCAGCGACTGAATTTCCTTTTGCCCACCGACCACTCGCGCCGGATCCAGCGCCTCGTCGCCGATCTTCAGCAGCTCTTCGACTTCCTCGCCGGTGAGCAGGCGCGCATCGGCCTGACGGCGGTCGGCGGCGATGTTCAGGGCCATGCGATAGAGGTAGGCGTTGGGCCGCAGCAGGTTCGGCGGCGTTTCCATGCGGTCGACCCGCAGGTAGGTTTCGTGCAGCACGTCGTTGGCCAAGTCTTCCGAGCCGAGACGGCGCCGCAAGCGCACCCGAAAGTCCTCGTAGGACGTCAGGAACAGCTGGACCATCGAACCTTGTCCGGTGTCTTTCATCCCCCGGAAACTCCTTCCCATTTGGTGCATTCCATGCGTTTCCCTGACGACTCCGGTAACAACAGCAACGTGACCGGCTGGCGCAACGCGCTGGGCGTCGGCCGGTCGATCCTGAGATTGCGAAAGCTCTCCACCAGCGCGGTATCGCGCCGTACATCACCGGTGGTGGTGACCAACCGGTTGTGCTGCACCACGCCGTCGCGCCCGACCCAGACCTGCAACACCGCGCGATAACTGCCGGGACGGGTCAGCGGCGAGCGGCACAGGTTGCGCTCGATCGCCGCTTGCACGGCGGTGGCGTAGCTGCGACTGACAGCGGCACTGGCCGGGGTGGTTTTATCCAGCGCCGATGGCACGTCCTCGACCTGCGCCACTTGCAGGGTGAACGCATCGTCGCGGGCATAACGCGCCATCAGGCCACTGCCGCCGAGCAAACGGCGCAGCGCATCGGCAGCGGTGTATTCGCCATCGACCGCCAACGAGCGCCGGCCACGACTCAACTGACTGTCGACCAGCACCGCCACCCCGGTGGCATGGCTGTACTGATCCAGCGCCCGGGCCAGGTCCTGCGCCGGAATGTGCAGCGTCATGCGCATATCGGCCGGCACCGGTTCGGCTGTCGCAGCTCCGCTGAACCAGCCAAGCAGCAGCCCCAGACTCACCCGGCGCACAAGAGTCGCTGAACGCTGAAGACCGTCCCTGGAACTGCCTCGCTGCACGGCTGACGTACCCCTGAAAACCGTCATCCTGATGGCTGTTTATGAATCTGGTGTGACGGGCGGTGCAAAAAAACCATCACGGGATTCGCGCGAGGCTTGCACTAGACTGCATTCAGAGAACGGCCGCTTCGGGCCGGCCAGGAGGCTTGCATGAAATCACTGTGGAAAATCGCCCTCGGCGGGCTGCTGCTGAGCGCCTTCGCCAGTGCCCACGCCGAACAGCCGCTGGGCTGCGTGGAGGTGACGGTGGGTGGCTACAAGGCGCCGAATTACGATTGTCTGAGTCAGCAGATGGGTAACAACCCCGAGGGCGCTGCGGCTGCGCAGAAGAATCAGGAAGCGCTGAACGTGCCGGTGAACAAGCGGCCACCGAATCAGGTCGGGCTGGCGACGCCGGCGGCGACCAGTACGCGGATGGGGAATACCTTCGGGACGTCAGTCAAACCACAGCGCCCACCGAATTAGGAAAACATCAAAGTCAAAAGATCGCAGCCTTCGGCAGCTCCTACATGGGATCGAATGTAGGAGCTGCCGAAGGCTGCGATCTTTCCACCAAACTGAAGACCAAACTTTGTGGCGAGGGAGCTTGCTCCCGCTGGGGTGCGTAGCGCCCCCAAATCTGCCGAACCGGTTTTGACTGACAGACCGCATGCAAAGGTTTTGCGGCTGCTGCGCAGCCGAGCGGGAGCAAGCTCCCTCGCCACAGGTTATGTGCATGTCAATCGCTCGGGGTCTGGCGAAAGCTTACGGCCAGACGATTCCAGCTGTTGATGGTGGTGACGGCCATGGTCAGATCCACCAGTTCCGCCTCACTGAATTGCGCTTTGGCCAACTGGTAAACATCATCCGGCACATGACTTTCCGCCAACAGCGTCACCGCCTCGGCCCAACCCAGCGCTGCGCGTTCACGGGGGTTAAAGAAGCCGCTGTCGCGCCACACCGCAATCGCATACAAGCGCCGATCACTCTCCCCGGCCCGCCGCGCGTCCACCGAATGCATGTCGGTGCAGAACGCGCAGCCGTTGAGCTGCGAGGCGCGGATCCTGATCAGTTGCAACAGCGGCGCCTCGATGCTCAGGTCGCTGGTCAGCGCCTCCATGGCGATCATCGCTTTCATCGCCTTGGGCGATGCGTTGTAGTAGTCCAGACGCGGGGACATGGCAGGTCTCGGGAAGCGGAATGATGAGTTCACGGTAAGCGCGGAGCTGCCAGCGTTACAGCCCCAATTCCACGTAATATCGCTACACCACTGCCCCCCGGCCAAACACACAACCTTGTAGGAGTGAGCCTGCTCGCGATAGCGGTCATTCAGTCACCGCCATGTTGGATGTGCCGACGTCATCGCGAGCAGGCTCACTCCTACAAGGGAGACGGTGACCAATTTCGGGTTTTTGTGCTGCGCAACTACTGCCAATCACCCAACAGCGTTAATCTGGCCGACACTTCAATCGCCCCCCGGAGCCGCGTCGGTATGGAACTTCACGTCGTGATCAATGGCCGCAAGGACCTCGCCGGCCAGTTGTACAACCAGCTGCGCGGCGCCATCGAGTCCGGGCGCCTGGCCGCTGGTACGCAGTTGCCGCCCAGCCGTCTGCTGGCCGAGCAACTGGGGATCTCGCGCAAGACCATTTCCGACACCTACGCGCAGCTGACGTACGAAAACTTCCTCACCGGAGTGATCGGCAAAGGCACCTACGTCAACGCCCGCCCGGCGCAGATTCAGCGCAAGCAAAGCCACACCGAACTGGCCAGCGCCGAGGTGATCGCGCGCTGGCGCAACCTGCCGGTGTTCTTGCGCCACCCGTCGCTGGAAGGTTCGTTGCGCTACGACTTCATCGGCGGCGCCACCAGCAAGGGCCAGTTCCCGCATGACGACTGGCGCCGTTGCGTGTCACACGCGATGCGCCAGATGGCGGGCTCCAAAGGCTTCTACAGCGTGCCCGAAGGCCTGCCGGCGCTGCGCAATGCGATTGCCCGGCACATCGCTTTTTCGCGCGGGATCAACTGTCAGGACGAAGACATCGTGGTGTGCAACGGCGCGCAGCAGGCGCTGGACCTGATCACCCGCGTGCTGATCTGCCCCGGCAGTCGGGTGGCGATGGAGGATCCGGGCTACCCGCCGGCACGCCTGCTGTTCGGCACCCACGGTGCGGAAGTGGTCGGCGTACCGGTGGATGCCGAAGGGATTGTGGTCGAGCAGATTCCCGAGGGCACGCGGCTGATTTACGTCACGCCGTCGCACCAGTTCCCGTTGGGTATGCCGATGAGCCAGGCGCGCCGCGAGGCCTTGCTGGCCCGGGCTCATGAGCTGGGCGCGATCATCATCGAGGACGACTATGACAGCGAGTTCCGCTACGAAGGGCGGCCGACGGACTCTCTGTTCAGCCTCGACCAGCGCGGCATCGTGGCCTACGTCGGCACCTTCTCCAAGACCTTGCTGCCGGAGTTGCGCCTGGGTTACGCGATCCTGCCGCCGGCGATTCTCGAAGCGGTGGTCCGCGCCAAACAACTCACCGACCTGCACGCCTCGACCCTGCCGCAATGGGCGCTGGCCAAGTTCATCGCCGAAGGTTGCCTGCTCAAGCACATCCGCCGTTGCCATACGATTTACGCCCAGCGCCGCGAGCGGATTCTGGCGCGCATGGCGACGGATCTGGCGCCGTGGCTGGAGGCGATACCGCCCAGTGCCGGGTTCCACATGGCGGTGCTATGCAAGGTGCCGATCGACCTGCCGCTGGTGATCGAACTGGCGAAAAAAGTCGAGGTCGGGCTGTATTCCATCGACATTTTCCATTATCAACAGCCGGTGAAGAGCGGCCTGTACTTCGGCTTCGGCGCCATTGAAACCCTCGATATCGACACCGCTCTGGATCGCCTGCGCGACATTCTGCAACAAGTGGCGTGAATGATTGGTCTGGGCGATTAACCGCCGATTGGTTATTGGTGATCAGCAGGTGCAGGCCTATTCTGCATGGGCGTTATCCCTCAATGAGCAGGATTCGTCCGGCCTGATTCAGGAGTGTGAGCAATGTCCAACGAAGTGATCAACACCGTCGAGGTGCGCGCTGCCGCCGGCCGTTCGGAAGAGCTCGGCCGGCAGTTGCAGAAGATCGTCGACACCTTGCGCCAGACACCGGGCTGCGACGCCTACATGGTCGACCGCTGCCCCGAGGACAGCCAGCGCTGGACGGTGAGTGCGCGCTGGCAGTCGGAAGCGGCGATGCAGGCGCACTTCAACCGGCCCGAGGCGCAGGGGTTTATCGACCTGATCGACAGCCGTCTGGCCAACAGTGTGGATTTTAATAGTTTCCCCATCGTCTGACCGGACGCCTTCGCGAGCAAGCCCGCTCCCACATTGGAATGCGTTCAACTGTGGGAGCGGGCTTGCTCGCGAAGGCGTATTCAGCCGCACCGCCGAACGATCGATTGGTCACCCAATCTTCCCGAATATTGGCCGTTTGAATACCCCACCCCGCAGACTACTGTGGTCACCACCCCCTCCTCCCAAGGTGATCCACCATGAAAGCCCTGCACCTCTTCACCGCCATTCTCGCCCTGTCTGTATCTGCTGCCGCCCTGGCCCACGACCCGTCCGAGAAAGTCACCGTCTTGCAAGACCAGATGTTGAAAAACGCCCCCGGCAAGAAAGCCATGATGATCGAAGTCGACTACAAACCAGGCCAATCTTCGATCGCCCACAAACACGACGGCACCGCCATGGCCTATGTGCTCGAAGGCGAAGTGATTTCCCAGGTCAAGGGCGAACAGGCAATCACCTACAAGAAAGGCCAGTTCTGGTATGAACCGGCCGGCTCCGAACACCTGGTGTCGAAAAACGCCAGCAACAGCAAACCGGCGAAGTTACTGGTGTTCATGGTATTGGCCCCGGACGAACAAGTGCTGATCCCCTTGAAAAACTGATGGTTGTTGGCACAGCCATAAATAAACAGGCGCAAAACGGTGTTTTGCGCCTGTTTATTTCCCGAGGCAATTAACTGATTTGCCTTAAAGCCAATAAAACTAATGCATCGCCACAACTCGAAAAATTGTCAGCTTATTTACAGGTTGGCGGGTTTAGTCTGAATCAACTGTCGTGCGCCCGTCACCTACAGCCGCGACAACTCTGACTTTCCGACTGAAGTTGCTTCACGGGAGACTCACCATGAAACTTGCGTTGGCCAGTACCTTATTGATTTCGGTTATCGCCCTCTCCGCCTGTTCAGTGCCCACCGCGCCGCGAGCGGTCTCCTCCCTCGACACGCTGCTTCCCCACCCGACCGACCGCAGCAGCGCCGCCCAGGTGCAAAGTGGTCCCGGCGTGTCTCTGGGCGTGGTTTACAGCCCGAGCACCCAGACCAACCGCGAATATCTGCGTGACTATCAGGCCAACGCCGGCACCGGTTTCGGCCAGAGCCTGCTGGTGCGGCCGATCCACGACGCCTACGTCAACACCTCGAAACCGGACATGGCCGTGGACTGGGTCAAGGCCTCGCTGCAACGGCAGTTCGGCTCGGTCACGGTGTACCCGGACATGCAGAGCCTGCGCGCGGCGCACCCCGATGTGGTGGCGATCGTCGACGCCCACAGCCAGTTGATCACTTCGCGCAGCTCCGACATCAAGGCCGATGTCAGTGCGGACTTTTATGATGCGAAGTTGAATTACATCGGCACGGCGAAAGGTTCGGAGGCCAAAGAACTGACGCCGGTGTGGGCGGACTTCAAAGGTTCGGACGAGATCGTCGCTGATATTAATCAGCAGCAGGATGTGCAAGTTCGGGCGCTGCAGAAATTTGATCAGTCGCTGAGTAATTTATTGACCAGGGCGACAGATAAAGTGTCGATGCTGGATAACAAACAAGCACATAAGTTGTATTGATAGTCAGGCCCTCATCGCGAGCAGGCTCACTCCTACAGGGGGAAAACGCATTTCAACTGTAGGAGTGAGCCTGCTCGCGAAGGGGCCAGCCCGACCACCACAAAACCAACAGACACAAAAAAGCCCCGGCATCTCACAACACCGGGGCTTCTTCATTCAAACACTACTCAGGCCAGTTCAAGCTCGGCATTCGCAGCAGCCGCAGGCACTACCGCCTGACCGCTCAACGCGAGGTCAAGCAGTTCACGGTTGGCCACCGCATACATGGCGTAGTCAGTGCCGCTCGCAGCACGGATCTCCACCAGCATGGCGCGCCAGCGCTCGATCATGCTTTCGTGCTGTGCCATCCACAGCGCCAGGCGTGCTTCCACGTCCTGAGTGCCGTCGCCCTGTTGCAGGACGGAGATGGTGATCGCACGTTGCTGCCAGTCCACATCATCACGGAACGCTTCACGGGCCAAGGCCTGCCAGTTGTTTTCAACCGGCAGCGCGCTGATCTGTTGCAGATACCAGGTGATATCCAGCGCACTGCCCACGGCGAAGTAGGCTCTGGCCACTTCGGCCGGGTCCTGACCAGTGACGTCGGATGCTTCGATGATCGGCAGCAGGGTGTACAGGTGCGAGGTACCCGCCACCATACGCGCCAGCAACTCCGGCACACCGGCCGCAACATAAGCCTGATAACGCGCCTGCCAGTTTTCACGGATTTCGCCGCTCAGCAGTTCGTCGAGCTTCAGACCCAGCTCCTTCAGGTGCGGACCGAAATGCGCGACGTCACGGGCAGCGTTCTGCTCGTTGCGACGGGCACGCAGGAACCAGCGTGTAGCACGGCGGCCCAGACGCATCAGCTCGTCCATCAGCTCCAGTTGCACGTCAGCGGAAACCTGATAGTCCAGCGCTTCGATCTGACGGAACCAGTGCGGGAGGTGGAAGATGTCACGCACGATCACGTAGGCGCCGGCCACGTTCGCCGGGCTCATGCCGGTCGACTCTTTGAGTCGTTGCACGAAGGTGATGCCCATGTGGTTGACCAGGTCGTTGGCGATCTGGGTGCTGACGATCTCGCGCTTCAGACGATGACGACGCATGGCTTCGGAGAACTTGCTGACCAGGGTCGGCGGGAACGCCGTTTCCATGTCGCGGGTCAGGTAGTCGTCGTCCGGCACCAGCGAGTTCAGCAGCTGTTCCTTGAGGTCGATCTTGCTGTACGAGATCAGCACCGACAGCTCGGGACGGGTCAGGCCATGGCCTGCCGCAACGCGCTCGTTGATCTGCTCTTCGGTCGGCAGGAACTCGATGGCACGATCCAGCTTGCCACGGCCTTCCAGATCGCTCATCAGACGCTTGTACTCGGCAATGCGCTCGTAGGCACGACGCGCCGCCAGGGACAGGGCCTGGGTCTGCTTGTAGTTGTTGCCCAGCACCAGACCACCGACTTCGTCGGTCATGCTCGCCAGCAACTGGTTGCGTTGCTTGTCAGTCATGTCGCCGGCCTGAACCACTTCGTTCAGCAGGATCTTGATGTTCACTTCGTGGTCGGAGCAGTCCACGCCACCGGCGTTGTCGATGAAGTCGGTGTTGGAACCGCCGCCATTCAGACCGAATTCCACGCGACCCAGTTGGGTCATGCCGAGGTTACCGCCCTCGCCCACCACTTTGCAGCGCAGCTCGTTGCCGTTCACGCGCAGTGCGTCGTTGGCCTTGTCGCCCACGTCGGCATGGCTTTCGGTGCTGGCCTTGACGTAAGTACCGATACCGCCGTTCCACAGCAGATCCACCGGTGCCTTGAGCAAGGCGTTCAGCAGTTCGGTCGGGGTCAGCTTGTCGGCCTTGATGTCGAAGCGTTCTTTCATCTGCGGCGAGATGGCGATGCTCTTCGCGCTGCGCGAGAAGATGCCGCCGCCTTCGGACATGATGCTGGTGTCGTAGTCGGTCCAGGCCGAACGCGGCAGGTCGAACATGCGCTGACGCTCGACGAAGCTGGTCGCCGGGTTCGGGTTCGGATCGATGAAGATGTGCATGTGGTTGAACGCAGCGACCAGTTGCAGCTTGTCGGACATCAACAGGCCGTTACCGAATACGTCACCGGCCATGTCACCCACGCCGACCACGGTGATGCTGTCTTCCTGAACATTGATGCCGCGCTCGCGGAAGTGGCGCTGTACGCCGACCCAAGCGCCCTTGGCGGTGATGCCCATTTTCTTGTGGTCGTAACCGGCGGAACCACCGGAGGCGAACGCGTCACCCAGCCAGAAGCCGTAGTCGATGGCGATGCCGTTGGCGATGTCGGAGAAGGTCGCAGTGCCCTTGTCCGCGGCCACTACCAGGTACGGGTCATCGTCGTCATGCCGCACGACGTTGGCCGGCGGTACCAGCGCGCCGTCTTTCAGGTTGTCGGTGATGTCCAGCAGACCGGAGATGAAGATGCGGTAGCAGGCGATGCCTTCGGCCGCGATCTCGTCACGGCTGCCGCCCAGTGGCAGGCGACGCGGCAGGAAGCCGCCCTTCGCCCCCACCGGCACGATGACCGAGTTCTTCACTTGCTGGGCTTTTACCAGGCCGAGGACTTCGGTACGGAAGTCTTCTTCACGGTCGGACCAGCGCAGACCACCGCGAGCAACGTTGCCGAAGCGCAAGTGCACGCCTTCGACACGTGGCGAGTAAACGAAGATTTCGAACTTCGGTACCGGCTTCGGCAGCTCAGGAATCGCGTGCGGGTTGAACTTGAAGCTGAAGTACGACTTGTTCTGGCCGTTGGCATCAGTCTGATAGAAGTTGGTGCGCAGGGTGGCTTTGATCAGGTCCAGGTAGCGACGCAGGATGCGGTCTTCGTTGAGCACCTGAACGTCGTCCAGTGCGGTCAGAATCGCCTGTTCCAGACGCTGTTGCTTGTCTTCCAGATCATCGCTGCCCAGCTTGCGCGCCAGGTAGAAACGGGTCTTGAACAACCGGGTCAGCTCGCGAGCGATGTCGGTGTGGTTGTTCAGGGTGCTGGCGATGTAACCCAGGTCAAAGCCCAGACGGATCTGTTTCAGGTAACGGGCGTAGGCACGCAGCAGCGCCACGTCGCGCCACGGCAGGCCAGCGGTCAGCACCAGACGGTTGAACGCATCGTTCTCGGCATCGCCACGGACGATGTGGACGAACGCGTCCTGCAGGGTGTCGTTGAGTTGCTGGATGTCCAGCTCCAGACCTTCCGCCGCAGTGAACGCGAAGTCGTGAATCCAGAACTCGCGGCCGTTGGTGTGGCGCAGACGGTAAGGGAATTCACCCAGCACGCGCAGGCCGAGGTTTTCCAGAATCGGCAAGACGTCGGACAGCGCCAGCGGGGTGTCGGCGTGGTACAGCTTGCAATGCAGCTCGCGCTGACCGGACACCTGGCCCAGCGGCTGATAGAAGCTCATCACCAGCGGATTTTTTTCGTTCAGGCTCAGCAGGTGCTGCATGTCGACCACGGCCGAATGCGCCGCGAAACGCTCGCGGTAACCCGCCGGGAAGCCTTTCGGGAAGTCCGCCAGCACGTTGGTGCCGTGGGCTTCGCCGAAGCTTTCGACGGTCAGTGCGGCGTAGTCGTCCTGCCAGCTGCGGCAGGCCTGCACGACTTCTTTTTCCAGCAGCAGCGGATCGATGTCGATGCGGTTCTTCGGATCGACGCGCAGGATCAACTGCACGCGAGCCAGCACGGACTCGGAGAAGAAGGTCCAGAACTCGCAGTCGGTAGCCTTCAGGCGCTCCATCAGGACTTGCTGGATCTTCTGGCGCACTTCGGTGGAATAGATGTCGCGCGGCACGTAGGCCAGGCAGTAGCAGAAGCGACCGTACGGGTCTTTGCGCAGGAACACGCGGATCTTGTTGCGTTCCTGGATCTGCACGATCGACATCACGGTGCTGAACAGTTCGTCGACCGGAGTCTGGAACAGGTCGTCACGCGGCAGTACTTCGAGCACCTGCGCCAGTTCCTTGCCCAGGTGAGCCTTGGACTGGAAGCCGGAACGGCGTTCGATTTCTTCGACCTTGCGGCGGATGAACGGGATGACCCGCACGCTCTCGCCATACACCGAAGAGGTGTACAGGCCCATGAAGCGGTGTTCCTTGATGACGTTGCCGTCGGCGTCGATTTCACGGATCGACACGTAATCCGGGTAGGCCGGACGGTGTACACGGCTCGGGTGCGCAGCCTTGGCGAACGACAGCAGAGTCGGTTCGCGCAGGTAGTTCACCGCGTAGTCTTCGATGTGCCGGTCTTCGTTGGTCAGGCCGGTGCGCAGCAGTTTGGTCAGACCGAGGAAGGAGTTCTGGTCGTATTCGATATGGCCGCCATCGGCCTGATCGACAACGGTGAACTCTTCGTAGCCGAGGAAGGTGAAGTGGTTGCCCACCAGCCATTCCAGGAAGCTCTTGATTTCGGTCTTTTCGTCGGCATCGACGGCGAATGCGCTGTGATCGAGCTTGGTGAGGATCTCCTGCACCTTGGCCTTCATCGGCTCGAAATCAGCGACCGCGACGCGCACTTCACCGAGCACCTGCTCCAGCTCTTTGCTCAGCACATTCAGTTCGGCCGCGTTGGCGCAACGGTCGATTTCCAGGTACATCAGCGACTCGTGCAGCACGCCTTCGCCGGTGCTGCCCTTCGGCAGGATTTCCAGCAGCTCGCCCTTGCTGCCACGGCGTACGCTGAGCACGGTGGTCTGCAGGGTGTGGATGCTGTAGCCGCGGCGGTTCAGCTCGGTGCGAACCGAGTCGACCAGAAATGGCAGGTCATGGTGCAGGACTTCGACCGCGGTGTGGGTCGACTGCCAGCCATGACGCTCGTAATCGGGGTTGTAGACGCGCACTTGCGGTTGCGCGTGATCGAAGCGCTCAAGCAGGCGCCACGCGGAAAGAGTACAGCCAGCGAGGTCGGAGAGGCGACGTTGGGTCAGCTCGTCCAGGGAAATGATGCCGAAGAATTGTTCAGCGAACAGCGCCACTTGTGGCAGTGCCTGTTCACTGATGTGCTGCGCCAGTGCCGCTTGCAGTTGGTGCTGGAAGTCGGCTTTGCTGGCTGCGGTGAAGAACGCCATCTGTGGTACTCCGCTTAAGCTTGTTATTGATGGAAAGCGTCGCGTGCAACACCCCTTGCGGGGCTTGTGTCGCCCTGTTCCTGATTCTCGGGCAGAGGAAACAGGGGGACAGGTGGGTGAAGCTGGACGAGACACTCAGGTCACATTCACCTTCCATTGAATGGGCATCTGCAAAAACGACTGTCGAGGCTGCCGACAATGCCTTTACGGGTGCTCATCCGTTGCGCAGCTTAATGGGTGCGACAATGTGTCTGCTTGCGGTGCTGCGACATATTCGGTCATTGGCACGTAAACCAAGGCTTTGGCAACGGTAAACACTAGCAGTCGTGGCGAAAAACAGCGGCTCGAAAGCCCTTATTTACGGTACATCTGCGCCAGAAGTGACCATTGACCTGTGTCGCGTCCGCGACACATCCTCTGACACTCTCACATGCAGAAATTCCCGAGGGCTGGCAGAATCGCGCCCAATTGCGACCAACACCCCCGCCGAGGCAGGAATTCCCCCATGCAAATGACCACCGCCCTACTGATCGTCAACCCGTGCGACGACGAAGAAGACAACATGGCCATGCTCTGCTGCCATAGCGACAAGGGCGACATGTTTCTGATGAGCCGCTACCCGGACGAAGACGAGCTGGAGATCACCCTGGATGGTGAGCCTTCGACGCTCGACGGCGTAAAGGTCACCCTGAGCAAAACCTTGCTGAAGATCGAGATTGCGGCGGCGGATGCCGATGCGTTGAATGGGGATGATGTGCTGGAGATCACTTTCAATCCGGATATGGTTGATCTGCCTGAAGTTGAAGAAACCCTGAAGAATATTCTGGATGGCACCGGGACCTATATCAGCCAGATTTGATATCGGCTGGACTGGCCTCATCGCGAGCAGGCTCACTCCTACAGGTATGGTGTACGACGATCCATTGTAGGAGTGAGCCTGCTCGCGATAGGGCCGGTACGGGCAACCAATCACTCCCCTGCTACAAAATTCCAACAAATCCCCCAGTCATTTCCCGCACTTTGCGCAAAATGCCGTTAGTCGCCGCCCCCCTCGATGGATTAAAGTAACGCCCCCAGCCCCGGCGTTATCCGAACGCCTGCGGCCACCCTTTCCAGGAACAGTCACCGATGGAACATCGTGAAGCGCTGCTGGCGCTGCGAACCTTTCTTTCAACGCAGATTCTCGGCCAGGAAAAACTCATCGAGCGTTTGCTCATCGCCCTGCTCGCCGACGGCCACATGCTGGTCGAGGGCGCTCCGGGTCTGGCCAAGACCAAAGCGATCAAAGAACTCGCCGAGGGCATCGAAGCCCAGTTCCATCGCATCCAGTTCACCCCCGACCTGCTGCCGGCCGACATCACCGGCACCGAGATCTATCGCCCGGAAACCGGCAGTTTCGTGTTCCAGCAAGGACCGATCTTCCACAACCTGGTGCTGGCGGACGAAATCAACCGCGCCCCGGCCAAGGTGCAATCGGCGCTGCTCGAGGCCATGGCCGAGCGCCAGGTCAGCGTCGGGCGCAGCACTTACGAGCTGTCGCCACTGTTTCTGGTGATGGCGACGCAGAACCCGATCGAGCAGGAAGGTACCTACCCGTTGCCCGAGGCGCAGCTCGACCGCTTCCTGATGCACGTGAAAATCGGTTTCCCGGACGCCGCCGTCGAACGCCGGATCCTGCAGCAGGCCCGTGGCGAAGCGCTGAATGGCGAAACCAAACCGGAACGCCGGGTCAGCCAGCAGGCGATCTTCGCCGCGCGCAAGGAAATCCTCGGTCTGTACATGGCCGACGCCGTGGAGGAGTACCTGGTGCAACTGGTCATGGCCACGCGCACCCCGGCCAAGTTCGACCCGGAGATGGCCGAGTGGATCGCCTATGGCGCCAGCCCGCGCGGCTCGATCGCCCTCGACCGTTGCGCCCGGGCCCACGCCTGGCTGGCCGGTCGCGACTTCGTCAGCCCGGAAGACATTCAGGCGGTGCTGTTCGACGTGTTGCGGCACCGCATCATTCTGTCGTTTGAAGCCGAAGCCGCCGGCATCGACCAGGATCGGGTGGTGCAGCGGATTCTCGACGTCGTAGCCGTCGCTTGACCCCTATGAACGCCACCCTGCCGTCCGAACCGGGCATCCGTATCAGCCTCACCGATCTGATCGAGATGCGTCACCGTGTGCGCGAGGTGCAGCTGTTTTCCACGCCGAGCCAGCGCAGCCCGCTGATCGGCCTGCATCACTCGAAATTCCGTGGTCGCGGGGTCGACTTCGATCAGGTGCGGGTCTACCAGGCCGGCGACGACGTGCGCACCATCGACTGGCGCGTGACCGCGCGCACCCAGGAGCCGCACACCAAGCTGTTCCATGAAGAACGCGAGCGGCCGATTTTCATCATGGTCGAGCAAAGCACCCGGCTGTTTTTCGGTTCCGGGCTGATGTTCAAGTCGGTGCTTGCGGCGCAAGCGGCGGCGCTGATCGGCTGGGCCGCATTGGGCCATAACGACCGGGTCGGCGGGCTGGTGTTTGGCGACAACGAGCATTACGAAATCAAACCGCGCCGCAGCAAGCAGAGCCTGCTGCAATTGCTCAACCGCCTGGTGAAGGTCAATCAGTCGCTGCACAGCGAACGCGAGCCGGATCGCGACGCCCTCGGCGTGGCGCTGCGCCGGGCGCGTGAGGTGTTGCGCCCGGGCAGTCTGGTGATCGTGATCTGCGACGAGCGCGCGCTGTCCGACAGCGCCGAGCAGCAACTGAGCCTGCTATCGCGTCATTGCGATCTTTTGTTGTTGCCGCTGTCCGATCCGCTGGACCACGCCCTGCCTGCCGCCGGGCTGTTGCGGTTCGCGGAAAGAGGCGCACAACTGGAACTCGACACCCTCAACTTCGAGCTGCGCCAGACCTATCGCGCCCAAGCCGAAGCACGCATCGCCCGCTGGGAATTGCTCGCGCAAAAACTGCGGGTACTGCTGATGCCGCTGAGCACGCAAAGCGAGATGGTCGAGCAAATGCGCGAGTTCCTCAATCCGCAGCGTCCGGGGAGCAGTCGATGAACGGCCTCGAACAACTGCAACCGCTGATTTCCCCGCCGCCGATCGACTTCTGGCCGCCAGCGCCGGGCTGGTGGCTGCTGCTGTTATTGCTGCCGCTACTGGGCTTCGCCGTGTGGCGTTTGCGCCGGTTCATTCCGACCAGGAAACGCCCGATCGTGCGCGCCGAACAGCCGCTCGATCCGGTGCGCATCGCCGCACTGGCCGAACTGGCGCAGATGCCCAAACCCTACGATGGCGCACCGGCCGGGGCCTGGCTGCAGCAGCTCAACGGCCTGCTCAAACGCCTGTGCCGCAACCACTACCCCTACAGCCAGAGCCACACGCTCAATGGCCGCAAATGGCTGGCGTTTCTCGACAACCGTTGCCCGGCTGCCGGCCTGACGCGCTGGATGGTGCTGGTCGAAGGCGCCTACAAACCCGAATGCAAACTCGACGACAAGGCTATCGCCGGCCTGACCCAAGCCGTCGACACCTGGATTCGCAAGCATGTTTGAGTTCGCCTGGCCGTGGATCTTCGTGCTGCTGCCGCTGCCGTGGCTGATGCGTCTGGTGTTGCCGGTGGCCGACAGCGGCGAGCCGGCGCTGCGCGTGAGTTTCCTCTCCGACCTCGAAGGCCTGGCGCGGCGCCGGGCCCGCGCCAACCTGCCGGCGTGGCGCCAGCAAGCACCGTTCCTGCTGCTGTGGCTGTTGCTGCTGAGCGCCGCCGCGCGTCCGCAATGGCTCGGCGAACCGTTGCCGATTGCCGCCAGCGGCCGCGATCTGCTGGTGGCGGTGGACGTGTCCGGCTCGATGGATTTTCCCGACATGCAGTGGCAGGACGAAGACGTCAGTCGCTTGTCGCTGGTTCAGCATCTGCTCGGGGATTTCCTTGAAAGTCGTGATGGCGACCGCGTCGGTCTGATCCTGTTCGGCAGTCAGGCCTATCTGCAGGCACCGCTGACGTTCGACCGCCATACCGTGCGCGTCTGGCTCGATGAAGCGCGCATCGGCATCGCCGGCAAGAACACCGCCATCGGCGATGCGATCGGTCTGGCGCTGAAGCGCCTGCGCATGCGTCCGGCGCAAAGCCGGGTATTGATTCTGGTCACCGACGGCGCCAACAACGGCGGCGAAATCGATCCGCTGACCGCAGCGAAGCTGGCCGCCAGCGAAGGGGTGAAAATCTACCCGATCGGCATCGGCGCCGACCCCGAAGACAGTGGCAGCACCGGCCTGCTCGGGGTCAATCCGAGCCTGGACCTCGACGAGCCGACCCTCAAAGCGATAGCCAACGCCACCGGCGGCCAATACTTCCGCGCCCGCGACGGCAAAGAGCTGCAAGCGATCCGGGACACCCTCGATCAACTCGAACCGGTGCCCCAGCAACCGACCCAGGCGCGCCCGGCGCAAGCCTTGTATCAGTGGCCGCTGGCCTTTGCCCTGCTGCTGAGCCTGTTGCTGGTCGCCCGCGAATTGTGGCCGGACAACCCGTTGCAACGCCTGTTCACCAAGGAGCTTTATCTGCAAAGTCCGTTGCCTGACTGGCGTGAGCGTCTGAAGCGCCTGCGTCTGCGGAGGCGCCGATGATCGCGCTCTGGCCGCACTGGTTCCGCCCTTGGTGGCTGCTGCTCCTGCCGCTGCTCGGCTGGCTGATCTGGCAACTCTGGCACCGGCAGAAACGCGCCGGGCGCTGGCAGATGATTCTGCCGCCGGCATTCCACGCGACGCTGCTCAGCGGAGGCAATGGGCGCACCAGCAAGCTGCCGTGGGTCGCCCTCGGCGTGGCGTGGCTGCTGAGCATCGTCGCCCTGCTCGGCCCCAGCTGGGAACGCGTCGAACAGACCAGCCAGAAACCTGCCGACCCGCTGGTCGTCGTTCTGGAGCTGACCCCGGAAATGCTCGCCACCGACTCGCCGCCAACGCGACTGGAACAGGCCCGGCGCAAGCTGTTCGACTTGTTGCAGGCGCGCAGCGATGCGCAGACCGCGATCGTCGTCTACGCCGGCAGCGCGCACACGCTGGTGCCGCTGTCGGATGACTTGGCGACCAGTCGCAATCTGCTCGACGCCCTCAAGCCGTCGCTGATGCCGGAAAGCGGTCATCGCGCCGATCTCGGTGTGAGCAAGGCGCTGGCGTTGCTCAAGCAAGGCGCGCTCGGTCAGGGGCGAATTCTGCTGATCGGCTCCTCGCTGACAGATGAAGAACGCCAAGGCATTCGCCGCGCCCTCGGCGAGCAATCGGCGCAACTGCTGATGCTCGGCATCGGCACCGCTGAAGGCGCGCCGATTGCCCAGGAGGACGGCAGTTTCCTCAAGGACGAACAGGGCGCGATCCGCGTGCCACAACTCGACAGTCCGAGCCTTGGCGCATTCCTCGCCAGTGTCGGCGGCGAGTACCACAGTGCGCGGCTGGACGAGACCGATTTGCGCGCCCTCGGCCTGCTCGATGGCCCGCGCAGCCTGCGCGACGATGGCCAGACCGTGCGCCTCGACACCTGGGCCGATCAGGGTTACTGGCTGTTGTTGCCGCTATTGCTGCTGGCCGCCTGCGCCGGACGGCGTGGCTGGTTGTTCTGCCTGCCATTGCTGCTGTGCCTGCCGCAGCCGAGCTACGCTTTTGACTTCGAAGACCTGTGGCTGCGCCCCGACCAACAGGGCCTGCACTTGCTCAAGCAGAAACGCCCGGCCGAGGCTGCCGAACACTTCGAAGATCATCAGTGGCAAGGGGTGGCGTTGTACGAGGCCGGCGATTACAGTGGCGCCGCTCAGCGTTTCGCCGAAGGCAGCGATGCCCACGCCCACTACAATCGTGGCAACGCGCTGGCAAAAAGTGGTGAGCTGGAAGCGGCGATCGATGCCTATGAACAGGCGCTGGAACTGCAACCGGATTTGCGCCCGGCGCTGACCAACAAGGCCCTGGTGGAAACCCTGCTCAAACAGAAGAACATCCCGCCGCCGGTCGAGCCGCAGCCACAACCGGCGCAGCCGAACGTGCCCGGCGATGAACCACCGCCAGCGACCACGCCGCCACCCGCGGTGAAAAGTGACGCCCCGAGCGAGGCTCAGCCCGGCGAATCGGCCAACGAACCGCCACCGACCACCCCGCCGCAACCGGGACCCGATGAAGTGCCGGGCAGCGATGAAGCGGAAGAAACCGACACCGTGCCTACGCTGCGCCCGAGCGAGGACAACCTCGAAGGCGAGCAACGTCAGGCACTGGAACAATGGCTGGGCAAGATCCCGGACGATCCGGGCGAACTGCTGCGACGCAAATTCTGGTACGAACAGCAACAACATCAGGATCAGGAAAAAACTCGATGACCCGTTTCACCGCTCTCTTGCTGCCCCTGCTGCTCTGCACGGCCACCGCCCAGGCGGCCGAGCTGACGGCCAGCGTGGATCGCAGTCGCCTGAACTCCGGCGAGACGGTCGAACTCACTCTTGAAACCAGTGATGTCACGCAGTTCGGCAAACCCGACCTGACCCCGCTGGAACCGCTGTTCGAGGTGCGCGGCACACGTCAGGTCAACCAGTTGAACACCCTCAATGGCGACAGCCGCGCCACCACCCGCTGGATCATCACCCTGCTGCCGAAAGAGAACGGCAGCGTGGTCATTCCGCCGCTGCAACTGGGCGAGGTGCAGAGCCAGCCGATTACCGTGCAAGTGGTCGAGAGCGACACCCGCGAAGAACAGAACAACCTGGATCCGGTGTTCATCGAGGCCAGCCTCGACCAGTCCAGCGTTTACGTGCAGGCCCAGGCGATCCTGACCCTGCGCATTTACCACTCGGTGTCGCTGTACGACGACAGCAGCCTCACCCCGCTGCAAATCGCCGACGCGCGCATCGAGCAACTGGGCGACACCCGCACTTACGAGAAAGACATCAATGGCGTGCGCCATGGCGTGATCGAGATGCGCTATGCGATCTACCCGCAGCACAGCGGCTTGCTGACCATCGCCCCGCAGACCTTCAGCGCCACGCTGGTCGACACTCAGCCCGCTCAGGACACTACCGCGCAGGGCCCGAAACCCGGCAAGCTGCTGCGCGTCAGTTCCTCAGAGATTCCGCTGACGGTCAAACCGAAACCGCTGACCTACCCGGCCGATGCGCCGTGGCTGCCCGCGCGCAGCCTGAGCCTGAGCGAAAGCTGGAACCCCGAGCCGGATCACCTTCAGGTGGGCGACTCCCTGACCCGCAGCCTGACGCTGAAGGCCGAAGGCCTGGCCAGTTCGCAGCTACCGGCCCTGCCCGCCACAGAGGCCAACGGCCTGCGCCGTTACCCGGATCAACCGGTGCTGAACAACCAGAGCGGCGAGCGCGGCCTGATCGGCAGCCGTGAAGAACGCGAAGCGCTGGTGCCCAGCCGCAGCGGCAGCATCGAACTGCCGACCGTCGACGTAATCTGGTGGAACACCTTCGAAGATCATCTGGAGCACACCAGCCTGCCGGCGCGCACCCTGCAAGTGGCCAACAACCCGAGCCTGCAGGTCGACACCCCGACCGGCAACCTGCAACCGGGCACCGCCGATAACGATGTGTTGTGGTGGTGGAAACTCAGCACCCTGATCCTCGCCTGCACCACCCTGCTCGGCTTCGGCCTGTGGTGGCGTGCGCGCTGGCAACCGGCGGTGCATCGCGCCGCCCAAACCGGGCCGAGCCCGCGCACCTTGATGGACGACATCAAACGGGCGTGCCAGGCGAATGATCCGCAAGCGACGCGCCAGGCACTGGATGCATGGGCGCGGCAGCAGCCGGAGACACTGGCGGATATGGCGGCGCGCTTCGTACCGCTTTCCGACGCCCTCGACGGCCTCAACGGCGCGCTGTACAGCGAGACCGGGCAGCATTGGCAGGGCGAGGATTTGTGGCGGGCAATCCGTACCATTCCGGCGGCGGAACGGGTGCAGGATCCGGTGGGTGACAGCGGGTTGCCGCCGCTTTATCCGAAGTAAAAAGCAAAAGATCGCAGCCTGCGGCAGCTCCTACAGGGATCACGTGTAGGAGCTGCCGCAGGCTGCGATCTTTCAGGCGTTGAAGGTGTTATGACGTTTGTTCACTTTCTGCCGCTTCAAGCAGTCGCGTCTCACGCATTCCCAGACCACGGGACAGCGCTGTGGCTTCGTAGAAGATTTTGCCGTTGAGCTGGTCGGCGACACCATCGCTGTTACCGCCGGCCGGGCCACGGCCCCAGGTCACGACTTCGCCGCTGGAGGTCAGCGCGGCGAAGGCATGGGTGTTGCCATAAATGGCGCGGACGTTGATCAGTCGGGCCGCAATGGCCTCCGGGATTTCACTACCTCGATCAGCAGTCCCCCAGGCTACAACGGTGCCGTTGGCCCGCAGCGCGGCAAAAGCAACTCCTGCGCATACCACCTGGACGATGTCAGTCAGTACTGCAACCCGCTGCGGAATTGCCTGATTTCCCCATCCCACGACACGCCCGCTGCTGAGCAGTGCGACGAATGATCCTCTGTTAGCCGTTACCGTCAGGATTTCCTTCAGTATTGCGATGGGCGTAGGAACGTTTGCACCATATGCGCCGTCCCCCCAAGCAACAACGCTGCCATCGCTTCGTCGGGCTGTAAAGGCCCTGTGAGTAGCGCTCAGTTCGATAATGTCTGTGATCTCTCCAATCGTGGCAGGCACATTTCCTCCGGTGGAGCTGTATCCCCACGCCACTACCGCACCGTTGGTACGTAGCGCTGCAAAAGAATAGCCGGTAGCGACTAAATCAACTATGTCAGTCAATGCCGCAATGGCCGCAGGCAAATTACCTCCATAGGTTTGGTGCCCCCAAGCCACTACCGACCCATTGGCACGTAGCGCAGCAAAGGCGTAGAGGTTGCCAATCACTCTGACGACATCCCTCAGCGCAGGTATTGGCTGTGGGAGCGTTGCCCCATTACCAGGGCGTCCCCACGCCACCAGGCTCCCGTCGCGACGTAGCGCAACAAACGCGTAACCGTTGCCGCTCACCGCTACGATATTCCGCAAAAGACTGATGGGTTCCGACACGTCTCCTCCGTATCCACTCAGCCCCCAAGCCACTACCGCACCAGTGGCCTGTCGTGCCGCAAAGGCATAACCGCAAGCACTCAGCGATATGGCATCAGAAAGGTCCGGTAACGAATCCCCCAGATCCCCTCCACGGGCAGGCTTGCCCCATGCCACCAGCGCTCCACGCTCTGTCCGCGCCGCAAAGGCTGCGTTATGTAAAGCTACATCGGACATAAAATTCCCGTTCCCGCACAGGTTCTGCGGATTGATCGTCACCTGATCATCGCTGATCCGCACATGCAGCAGCCGGTCCGGCCGAGTGTCACGGAACGTCGCACCACTGACCTCGCCCTCCTCGCCGTTATACCGCCACCAGGCCTTGACCGGCTGCCGGGTGGTTGCATCCAGCGCGGTCAACCACGCAGTCCCGCCGCCATAAATCTGGTAATTACCCCGCGAGCGCGCGCCCATCACCCGCAAGCGTCCCGTCCCCAGCGAAGCACGCACGTCATAAACCGCCACCCGCGAATACTGGCGACCACCGGCCTGACGCACTACGGTGCAGTCCAGCGAGATCTCCCGCCCGACGTTGGCCAACACCACCGACTGCGGCACGCTGATCAGTTTGTCGCGCCCCGCTTCTCCGCTCTCCACGCGAAACGGCACGATGGCGGTACCGCCTCCGGCAACGCCGATCCAGCGGATCTCGCCGCTGTCGCCCACCCTCAAGCCATACGCCGCAGCCAGACGCACGGTTGCACCTACCGCAGGCACCGCGCTCGCATCAATCTGGTCGCCGCGCGCGTCGTCAATTGAGGGCGGATCGAAATCCAGCAGGGCATTGCCGACCCGCAAGGTCAGTGGAAAGGAGTAACCCAGGGTCTTGCCGTCACGCACGATGAAATAGTCGATGACGATCCGGCGATTGAGGTTGTTGGTCACAAACTGTTTCGGCACCGTGAACGGCACTTCCTTACCCGCAGTTTGCGCTGTAAGACGCAGTGAGCCACTGGTGCTGCCGTTACCGCCCGTACCGCGCCAGCGATAATTCACCAGGTCTTCGGGCTGTGTCTGCAGATACGTCACAATCAATTTACAGCCCAGCGGCGGGACGGCTTCCGGATCGATCAACGACGTGCCAGGCACCGCCTCTTCCACGCGCGGCGTCACGAACAGCGGTTGCACTTCGCCCACCTGCATCTCGAACGGCAACGACTCGCGCACGTTGAGTGTCGCCTCATCATCATTGGCGACGGTATAGAAAACCGAGACCTGCAAGCCGTCGAAACGCTGGATCTCCGCGTTCGAGACATTGCGCAACACCGGCTCGTCATCCGGCACATCGCCAACCGGGCGCGGGTCTTCGTAATAGACGATGGCGCCGCCGGGACGCGTGGCCTCCCAGATCAGCGTCAACAGGTCACTGGCGGCGCGTCCCGCAAACCATGGAATGCGCACGGTGGCCCAGCGTTCGTCCGGGTTCAGCGTACCGGTAGGGGCTTCGTCCACCGTAGGAGACGGCAGTCGGAAAGTCTCCCCCGTTACCGAGATACCGACGGTCTTGGAAGGCCGATCGGCCGCGCCCGTTCGCTTGAGTATGTAGGAGACACTCGCCCGGCCTTTGGCAATGGCTCGTACCTTGTCGTTCGGCACAGTGAACGTCAGCGCAAGACCGACTCGTGTCACCGGCAGCTCTACCGGGCCATGGTTGATCGGTGCGCCCTCGGCGTTGGTTCCTCGCCAGGTCAAGGCGACGACATCCTGCTCCTGGAAGATGCCAGCGGGGGTATTGACCAGAACGTTCACGTCGTCATCGTTCAATTCGTCGAGGTCGATTTCGTAAGTCTGCGGATCGGCCTCCAGCACGATCGGCGCATCGAGCCGATTTCCTTTCAGATCCACCACGACTCGGGTTTGCGCCGACCACAGGGAACGTGGATCGGGATAGTTGCCACACTCATCGATCACCTGGTACGTCACGATCACCCCGGCGCTGTCGCCCGCCTCCTCGATCAGTGGTTGATCGATGGTCACGACCAGCGGGCTGTAGTCAGGGTCGTCAGGGTCGCCAATATGTTTTTGCTCGACAAGGACGTTTTTCTCTACGCTGCCCCACGCCACTTTTACACGGTCGTTGATACGCATGAAGGGGTACGGCAGGATCGTGACCGGCACACCCGCCGCGGCCTCCTCGGGGCCAACGCCATTGTCGATGATGCTTTGGGGAATGTGGTAGCGCAGGTTCTGGTTGCCGGGCGTTGACTGGTCGTCATCGAAGCCGCCGGGGCGATCCAGTTTGGCGAAGAACCTTTTCCGCGGTGTTGACTCAGGTTCCTGAAACGGCTTGGTCACTCGATAAAAAACCGGATAGGCCTCCCCCCTGCGGATATGCCCCTCATCGATAACCCCTTTGATGAGTTCGTTTTCATCTTCCGGCTCGATGTCTTTACTCCAGACCGGCGCCTGCAGGTCGCCCCAGAACACCTCAAGCAGATCACCCGCCTCCATGACCAGCCAGGGAGGGACCAGAAAATCGACGCCTCCCTCCACGGCGGCCACCGGCAAACCACCGTCATAGCCCTGCACGGGAGTCTTGAGTTTGGTGATCCTTATGGGCTTGAGCGCGTTCACACCTGGATCAGAAGATGTAGAGGCTGATGGTGATTGCGTTTTCATACAAGCAACTCCTCAAGTGACAGAAAGCCCCGGCCTGACGCCTTGGCGACTGCGGTATCCCATCACCCGAAGCTGCCGGCCAGCTACTGTCAGATCTGACAGTAGCGACAGACGGCATCCGCAACGACCTCCTGATCTCTCAAGCCTTTGGGCAAGTCCGCCCGTCTGCCAGTAAACTCCACCCTCTTTAGCCGCCTATCACTTCCCCGCCGTGTGAAACGGGGAAAGACTACGTTTTCGCAGTACTTTCTAAACGTGGTCTGTCCCCATTTACGCGTCGCGCTCGAATTCGTTTCTGGCAAGATCAGCAGACCACTCGACGTGGTCTGCCCTCCCCCTTCATTTGCTTGTAAGCAGATGCTCGAGATTTAACACCGACACCCGCCCTGCCTGGTTGTTTTCCTGCTTTGCTCGCTCGATGGCCGACGCAATCAGAGCGAAGCACTTTCCCGCTTCCACACCTGAGCTTGTCATCGACCTGATAGCGTCCAGCGCCGCGTACCTGACGGTTTCGCTTTCGTGAAACATGACATCCAGCAATACAGCCAGGGCGCGTTCATCAGCAACGTCCCCCATGGATTCGCACATGCGCAATATCCAGAATTCACTCTTGCCATTGACGGCCGCCAGCAGCTCTGACCAGTCGGTGTCGGAAAACTCTTCAAGTATCCCGGACGCGTTCACAACTTCGACATCCGACCAGTAATCGGTCGGAAGCTCATCATCAGCGTACCGGCTTATACAAATATCAAACCTGGAATACATACTCATGGCCCCATGAAACTCTGCGCGGTTGAACAAGCTCGACCGCAAGGGTAACCGGCCGTGACATTGTCACCAATCTTGATCACCTCAACTTTGACCCCGTTGACCGTGGACTGAAAGAGTGACGCGCCATCAGAGGTTCTCGTCGCCACAGGCTTAGTGTCGCCAACAAGCTTGACGGCGTTGATCGCTTGCGAGTCAGTCCAACTATCAGGAAAAAGCGTACTGGTTTTGATTTTTGACAGATCACCGTCCGCGAACTGGGTAACAAACTTCACCGTCTTTGTGCCATCCGGATAGGTCGCCATGACCTCAACGGCAAAGTCAGCAGAACCGGGGACAGACCACGTTTTATTTAAACGTGGTCTGTCCCATCGATACTTTCTTTCGAGCGAGTTACTCACCCACCTGAAAAAACGTAATGACGGGGCCGTAGTCACTTTCTGAATTCGAGACTTCCACAAAGAATTTTTGGTCGGGAAATTTCTCTTTCAGCACCATTCTCCAAGAGAATGCAATTACATTGCACAGCTGAAAAAAAACGCTGTCCGATACATTATCTGCGCAATGATCGAAAAGATCATAAACATGCACATTGTTAATGATCCGCTCGACTTCGCGAACATCATTCATCTCAGCCATTCGCGCAGAGAATGTTTCAAAAGCAAAATTTCGCTCCAGAAAAACCCCCTCCCCAACCGTCAAAAAGTCTGGGAAAAACACCTTCGAAAATAACAACATTTGCTCAGGATGACATTGATCACTGATATATGAAAAAACATCCAGCCCCTCTTGTTCAGTCCACTGTTTTTTCCAGGTCTCGTAGTTTACGGCGTCCGTAACAGGGGGAATTGAGTAGATCCCATTCATGGTATTTCTTCCGGATTGACGCTTCTTGGAGGCGCTTTGGTGGATGGTGACTGAACTCTGACTGACCCATCAGGGAGGGTATTTCTACCATACTCAATGACATGAGGCGTTGGTACACCTGCGTGAGCGGCACCCGTGACATCCACGCGTTTGATGATCATGCCTTGCGAATCGTATACCGCATAACTGGTGATGTTTCCTCGATTATCAGCACGATACAGGGTCGCACCCTTAGGCCCCAACAGGCTGAATCTACCGCTGACTTGTGTGGCATGCTCCAAGGGGCCTCCAATCAGATTCGCGGCATTTCGCGGGGGGGTCAATACAGACGGAGTATGAGGCGAACCTCCGCCCGTCGGTCCTTTGTTCGTCACCGTGAGAACTCGCCCACCCACTTTTACACCGAGCGACTTAAACTCACCCAACGCCGCATCGATAAGGAAACGCGAAGCAACGACATAGTTATCACCTTCCAGAGGATACTTGACGGTGTTGCCATTCTCATGCTCACCCTTTGCAAGCTCGTTGCTCTTCCTCAGGCTTTCCTCAGATTTACCGGTAAAGAAAGCTGCCAATTTAATCGCTGCGCCATCTTTTAACTCTTCAACTTCCTTACCTGCTGCAGCATTAATCAGAGCGTTTGCAGTAAAGCTCACCATGAATTTCATGGGTCCCATTACAGCTTGAGCTGCAATGGCAACGGTTTTGAGCTGATCACGTTTATCAGCCGGCAACGAATTGGCCACCACGAGCAGGTCACCCAGTTCTGAAAGGGCCGCCTGCCCCATGGGAATGACCTTCTCGTTCACTGTGGTCGTATCGAGATAGACGACGTTGGTTCCCCCACTACCGTCGTTCTTGGGCTCCATGATGATGTTGCCCTGGTCAACCTCCTTCGCCATTTCCTTATCGTAGTCGGCTGCCAGATCGGCAAATCGCTTGAGTCCAGCACGCACTTCGGGGTCAAGGGAATCCATATCCGATGGATTTTTTCCCTGTCGAACAAAGTTTTTTGTGACGGCCAATGCCTGCTCATCACCAAGCTCATCGCGAAGCGAAGGAGACACCTCACTGATATCAACTAGCTGAGCATTGATTGCCAGTTTCAGATTTTGCAGAAAGCTGGCGCCGGCCAAAGCCTGGTTGAGCATGTTCTTCTTGAAATCGGTAACGCTGTCACCCCAACGGTCCAGCGTCTCCAGCGGATGGCTGACGGCATCAATGGAGGAACTGCTCGCATACAACGTCGTGCGATGTTCCTCATCCTTGGTGATCTCATACGCCTTGTTCACATCACGATTGAGTCCCGCCGTGGAATCCTGGCCGGTAGCCTTGTCGTTACGCACGACAATCTGACCTTCACCCACGGTGGCGTTCAGCGTCTGCTGACGGTCCTTGTCATACTTGTAGCCCTCCACGGCCCAGCTGTTTTTGCTCTCGCCTTCCATGCCCTTGTTCGGCTTGTCGGCTTGGGCGCCACCGCCCCCGCCATAACTGCCGCTGACATTGAGGTAGTAACCGTGCTCGTTATCCTTGCCGGTGATGTTGCGGTAGCCGAGGGTGTCAGTGTCGAGTTTCAGGTTGCCGTTGTCGGCACTGATCACCGAGCCATCGAGTTGCGTATGTTTTTCGGTACGGATGTCGACTTTGCTTTTGCCACTGATAACAGTCTGATTGTCGACCCAGTTGGTCTTGCCGTTGGTCTCGCCATAACCCAGCGAGCCGCTGACTGTTGCACCGAAGCTCACCGCGACCGTCAGGCTGGCGTCGAACTCCTTGCCTTCGACCTTGCCGGTGTTCGGCACAGAGGTCACGGTCAGGTTACGACCGACATCACCGATGACTTCGTCGCCACGCAAAGTCGCGCCAGCGATATTGGTATCGCGACCGCTTTCGAAGCCCAGTTTGTTGCCGGCATACAGATAGGCTTCTTGCTGCTTGACGCCCTCACGGTTGAGATCGCCGATACCCACATTCACCGAACCATAAACACCGAAGCCGTCCTGGCCGGCGATGATGCCGCCCTCCGCACCCCAGCTACGCCGATCGTGCGAACTCTCGTAGGCGTTTTGCGCCGAGAGAATATTCAGATCGTTACCGGCCTTGAGGGAGATATCACGATCAGCGGTGGCGCGGGTGCCGATCAGGGTCAGATCGTTTTCCGCGTCAAGGTTGATGCTGCCACCGGCATTCAACTGGGTTGCCGTCGAAGTGCCCTGAGTCGATTTGCCTACGGTGCCGGCATTGCTGACACCTACGCCGAGTTTGAAGCCGCCGGTGGTGCCCCCTTTGACGCCACCCTTGCTTTGGGTCGAATGCTCGTCACTGCTTTCCGAGCCATGCGCAACGTCAAAGGTGATGTCCTTGCCTTTGACGTTGATGTCACGGCCGGCATTGAACTGGCTACCGCTGACGTTGACGTTGTTGCCAGCATCCAGCGTGACGTCATTGCCGGCAGACAGTGTCGACGGACGTTGAGTGACCAACGTCTGAGTCTGGCTGGAACTTACGCTCGAGCCGCCGATATGTCCGTCAAATTTCGGTCCACTGAAGAACTGATCCAGCGTATCAACCGACTTCAGTACGCTTGAGCCCTTGCTGACCCCATCTTCACCTTTGCCAGTGCCTTTGAGACCCTCCATGGTGTTGCCGATGTTGTAGGCGGTGGTCACGGTGATGCCGTTACGTTTGATGCTGTCACGGATGGTGACTTCGCTGGCCTCTTCCTTGGCATCGATGTTGATGTCGCGATCGGCCTTGAGCTTGATGTTGTTCTCGGCGGTCAGATCGGAACCTTGCTGGTTGATGTCGCGACCGGCGTTTACATTGATGTTCATCCCCGCATCGATGGAGCTGCCCGCTGCGGTGTAGCCCTTGCTGTTGACGCCATGTTGAAGGGTTTCGCTGCCAACGAACGTGGTGAAGGCATTGCTGTCGATGGTCTGCTTGATCCCGACGCTTTTGTCCGTCTCCCAAGTATTGCTGCGCTGCTGATCGATCGAGGCGACTACGTTGACATCGCGGCCGGCATCGAGCGAAACGCTGTTATCGGCACTGATTCCACTGCCAATGACGTTGATGTCGCGAGATGCATTGAGAATCGCATCGTGCCCGGCATTGACCTGGCTGCCAATGCTGTTGGAACTGACGACTTCACGTCCGCCATTGTGCGAGGCACCGACGGTAATATCGGCTCCCAGCCCCGGAGTACCGGCAAAGACACCAATGGTGTCCTTGAGCGACATACCCAGTTTTTTCTTGTATTCCTCGGCTCGGCTGTACGCTTGGTCATCCGCAGACGACAGGGTGATATCACCCTCCTTGTCCACGAGACCGGCATGCAGTTCAGCATCATTGTCAGCATTGACTTCACTGGCGTTCAGACGAACATCGCGTCCTGCCAGGACCACGGCATCATGCCCGGCGTTCAACTGGCTACCGACTTGAGTAACAGCAGTCTGTAAATGGCTGCTGCCACTTTTCGACAAGCCGAATGTACCGGTCTTGGTTTTCTTGGTGTAAGAGCCGGATTCTTCTGTAGCGGAAAGCACAGCCACATCGTTGGTCGCACCGACGACGAGATCTTTGCCGGCGTTCAATTGACTACCGATGATGGTGACACTGCGCCCGCCATCCAGACTCACGGCGCCGTCTTCGTCCTTGGACGAGTTGACGGTCAAGTCACGTCCAGCCTCGATCACGGAAGCGACGTTCTCGCTCTCATAACTTTCTGTCGTGGTGGTTTTGCTGCGCCCGAAAGAGCCCTTTTTCTTCTTGTAGTAATAAGAAGAACTTTCATCTTTGGCCGAGGCAACGGTGATGTCCTGAACCGCATCGAGGCTGACATCTTCCGTAGCCTTGATCCGACTGGCGATGATGCCCAGATCGTTACCCGCGTTCAGCGCGATATCGCGACCGGCGTTCAATACCGACGACTGTTGCGTGATGCTGTGGGTTTCGTTCGCGCGCTTCTTGCTGCGCGAGACGTAGTCACTCTCGTCGGCGGCCGAAGTAATGACAATGTCATGGCCTGAATCGACGCTGAGATCACGCTTGGCATCCAGCCGACTGGCCACAACCGCCACATCCCGATCGGCACTGATCGACAGATCGCGCCCTGATGTCACTTCAGCCCCATACTGGGTAATCGTCTGATTGAGATAGCTGCCGCCCCGCGCATTGGTGCTGCGATCCTGCACGGAGGTGATGTTCACATCGCGATCGGCATCGAGCGTCATGTCGCCACCGCTTTTCAGCACGCCGCCAATGTTGTTGATGTCTTTGCCGGACTTGACCGTAAGATCATTGGCCGCTTCGATCCGTGCGGCGTTGTCCAGGTAGTCACGGTGGTACACACTGCCGCCGCGGCTGACATCGACACTGGTCACATCACGCTGGTTGATCACGCTGCCGTT
The DNA here is from genome assembly GCF_053851495.1 of Pseudomonas sp. JQ36. NCBI lineage: Bacteria > Pseudomonadati > Pseudomonadota > Gammaproteobacteria > Pseudomonadales > Pseudomonadaceae > Pseudomonas > Pseudomonas sp. JQ36. The sequence goes on from NZ_CM132642.1 coordinate 2,176,856, forward strand.
GGTGGCTGTAAGACTGACGTCCTTGCCAGAAATGATGCCGCCGGATTTGTTGATGATGTCGTTGCCGGCCTTGAGCGTCAGGCGCTCGCCCGCTTCGATCAGACCGGTGTTGGTGAGGTTGTTACCGGCTTCGGCCGACAGGTTGTTGGAGGCTCGCAGCGTACCGGCGTTATCGAGGTTGCCGCCGGCGATAAGAGTGACGTCGCTGCCCTGAATCAACGCCCCGTTAGGCGCCAAGCGGTTGTTGGCCTGCGCCAGATACAGCACCGGCACCAGCACTTTCTCACCGTTGACTTCGTGCTCTTCGAGCCAGACGATGTCGTGAGTCAGTGCCGCCACTTGTTGCGCGGTCAGGGTGACGCCCACCGACAGGTTGTGCTGATCCTTGCTGGCGATGGCGTTGTTCATCAGGTACTTGAACATGCCTTCGTCAGAGGTCTGGCCGTCAATGAAACGCTGGCCGGTGCGGGCCACCACGGCCTGCTGCACCATGCGTTGCTCAAACAGTCCGTCGCCCAGGCGCTTGGCGCTGTTGTCCGGGTCGTAACCGAGTTTGCCCAGCAGATAGTCCGAACTCATGAACTGCTTGAGGTCGGTCAGCGCCGGGTTGGTTTCGATCAGATATTTGTGCGGGTTGGAGCGCACGCTGGTATCGGGCAGGGCCTGCACGCGTGGAACGTCGAAGGAAACGTTGCCACGAGCGGGCATCAGCACACCTACCGGCCCGTCACCGGCAGCGGCATTGACGTTGATGACAGCCGTCTTGTCATTGAGATTCAGCGAAGGACGGCTGGCCAATGCCAGCTCACGGTTCTTCACCGAGACTGGATCGTTTTTATCGAACTGGAGGTCTGTTGCATGCCTGACCGGCATGCCGCCCGCATGTGTCGAGGGTGCGGCCGTGATGGAGCCGATCGTCCAGTCCTTGCCGGCTACGATCGCTTGCTCGCTGCCGTCCTTGCGGCTGAGGCGGAATAGACCGTTGTCGCCGGTCGGCAGGGTGAAGCCCGGCAAGGCCAGTGGGTTGACCTGTTGTTGGGCGAGGTCTGGAGGAAGCTGGGCGTTGATGCGGATGACTGTCGGGGTGACTTGACCCGCGAGTTGCGTGGAACCCAGGCGAGACGCTCCGCCGGCAGCGGCGTTACCGTTGCGAACGACGCCGTTGTCCAGTTTGTTTGTCGCGTTGATATAGACCGTGCCGCCAGCCTGAACGACTGCGTTGGCATTGGCCGTCGGGCTGCTTTCGGTAATCTTCGTGTCGAAGGGGACTGCGTTTTTGATAATGTCCGGGGCTTCAGCACGCACGCCCGAGTCATAGCTTGGCGCAGCGTAACGCAGTTTCCCCCAATCGTATTCGATAGCGATCGAGCCAAACAGAAGGTATCTGATCGCCTCACGACCACCCTGACGCCCTCCTATTCGGGTGAGCGATTCGACGTTATTCATGTCCCAGGTGTGAATATTGGGAACCATCCTGATATCCCCGTTCACAACGCCTGTTTTACCCGAGTCATAATCCGGATCGTTCGCGGCGTTGTAATTCAGGACGTCCTGCCAGAAGTTCCAGCCCTTGCTGGCCTTGGGTGCATCAATCCAACGGGTGATGGTGTAATCCCCGACAGTGGCCCCTTGGTTGGTGAAGTTCTGGACGTTGAATGTCAGATCGCGGCCAGCGCTGACGACCGACGCGTCATTGATGAATTCGCGACCGTTCCCTGTCAGATTGCGCCCGGCGGTCAATGTGCCCGATGCAGAATCCTTGACAATGGTGGAATGGTATTTTTCTTCCCATACCAGGTGGCTGGGCAGGCGACTCTCGAAATTGATGCCACTGAACGAGGTACACGTCGTGCATCGAACACCAATTGTTCCCGAAACGAGTCCGCCACCTGCGGCGACCTCGAACACATCCTTGCGATTCTCGATGTGATCCGCCGCCAGACTCAGATCACCCACGCTTTCAATAGTCGCTGAAACGTTGTTGATCGACGAACTCCAGCCGTTGCTGTCATCCCGGGCAATGCTGATGTTGCCGATGCCATAGATGTCGGCGTAGCGGTTGGTCAGCGTGCCGACGCGCAAGGCCATGTCGCCGCCACTGAAAATCAGCCCGTTCTGGTTAAGAAGTGAATCGGTGTTGACGCGCAGATAGCCGGCGCTGCCCAGCGTCCCGTTGTTGGTCAGCGCTGCGGCATTGACGGTCAGGCTGTCTGCCGACGTCAGTCGGCCCAGGTTGGTCAGGTTGCCGCGACTGGTGATTGTGGCGGTCGTCGCACCGGTGATGCTGGCCGCGCTGCTCAGTTCGATTCCGGACGCGGTGAGGCCAAGATTGCCTACACTGCTGAGCCGACCGTTGCCGCCATAAGTGCCGCTCAACTGGATATCGAAATTGCCACTACTGGCAATCAATCCGTCATTGTTCCAATTGCCACCACGTCCAATCAACTGATTGGAAGCAAGCAACTGCCCGCTAGCAGTCTGCACAAAATTGCCGACATTGACCGTCAACCGCCCAGCCTGAATCACGCTGCTGTTGGTCCAGCTGTCCGCGTTCAGCGTCAGGCCGCCGAGGGTCACCAGCGAGCCGCCGGCGTTCATGACGTTGGCGGTCGAGATGCCGAATTCGCCGACGCCGACATGGGTGATCGAGCCCCCGGAATTGAGCAGGCTCGGCGCGGCAAGGTTGAAGTCGTTGTTGGCGGTTTCCACCAGACCGTTGCGGTTATCGAACTGGCTGCCGATCTGGAAATCGGTTTTGCCGCCAGCGCCGAGCGCGCGCAGTTTGCCGCCCTGGTTGTCGAGGTTGGCGGCACGAACCGCCAGTGTGCCGGCACTTTCAATCAGGCCGCTGCGGTTAGTCAGGTTGCCGTCGACACCCAGCTCGATGCTGCTGCCGCTGATCTGGCCATTGTTGTTGCTCATCAGGCCGGCGATGGTTTTCACCACGCCTTTGGCATAGATCCCGCCGCCGCTGTTATCGAGGGTGTTGCCGCCGGCGTTGAGCAGGATGTTGCCGGTGTTGGCGGCGATCCGTCCGCCGTCGGTATAGATCCCGCCCAGCGCTTGCAGGTCGAGGCGGCTGCCTTCGATCTTGCCGCCCTGGCCGTTGCGCAACACGCCGCTCAGGCGGGTTTGCAGCAGACCGTTGAGGCTTGAGAGCACACCGCCACGGCTGTCGAGGCTGGCGGCGGTGAGGTTGAGATTGCCGTTCTGGGCGATGATCTTGCCGCCCTGGTTTTCGATGGCGCCGCTGCCAGTGTTCACGGTCAGCACGGTCATGCTTTGCACTGCGCCTTTGGCATTGTTCAGCGCGGCGGCGGTGAGGGTCACGCCGGCATCGCGGCTCGACAGCAGGCCGTCGGTGTCGTTGCGCAACGTGCCGCCAACGGTGAGGTCCAGTTGGCTGTTGGCCGAGACGGTGCCGCGTTGGCTGTTGTTCAGATCGCCGCTGGTGAGCAGGCTCAGCAGGGTCTGACTGATCAACTGGCCGCCCTGGTTGTCAACGCTGGCAGCGCGTTTGATCAGCAGCGCAGCGCCGCTGCCGAGTGCGCCGTTGACGTTGGTCAGGGCGCCGAGCAAATCGAGGGTGACACTGTCGTCACCGACCAGACTGCCGCTGGTGTTGTTCAGTGGCCCGCCGGTGAAGGTCAGGGCTTTTTTCGCCATGACGTTGCCGGAGGTGTTGTTCAGGCTGGCGGCACGGATGTCGAGTGTGTCGCCACTTTTGATCAGACCACCCGAAGCGTTGTTGATCGCGCCGCCCGTCATGGTCAGGATTTGTTTGCCGTCACTGCTGACCGTGCCGCCGCTGTTGTCCAGACTGGCGGCCGTGATGGTCACTTCGCCGAGGCCACCGATCCCACCCTTGCTGTGGTTGAGCAGCGCGCCGCTGAGGTCGATGTTGACATTGCCGAGCTGGCTGGAGATCGCGCCTTCCAGGCTGTTGTCGAGGGTGCCGCCGCTGAGGCTCACCTTTTTCCAGCCGGAGAGCAGACCGCTCTGGTTTTTCAGATCCGCCGCAGTAATGGTCAGTTGATCGTTGCTGATCAAGTTGCCGCCACGGTTGTCCAGGCTGTTGCCTTTGAGGCTGAAGCTGTTGACGCTGGATATTTCGCCCTGCTGGTTATTCAGGTCACGCAGCGTGGCGATGCTCAGCACGCCTTTGCTGTTGATCACGCCGTTCTGGTTATTCAGGTCGCGCAGATGGGCAATGCTCAACCCGCCTTTGCTGCTGATCACACCGTCCTGGTTATTCAGATCCTGGGCGGTGGTGCCCAGATCCATCGTCAGGCCTGAGACGCCCACCAGCGTGCCGCCCTGATTGTTCAGGCCGGTGCTGTTGAGGGTCAGTTGTTGCGCGGCCTTGATGCTGCCCTTGTTCTGGTTGTTCAGCAGACCAGCGACCTTGACCTCGATATCGCTGTCACTGAGCAAAACACCTTCGCCGCTGTTATCCAGACTCGCCGCGCGAACCTGCAGCGCCGCCGCCGCGATCTTGCCTTTGATCGAGGTCAGCGCGTTGTCGATCTGCAGGGTGAGTTTCTGATTGCTCAGCAGTTGGCCGCCGCTGTTGTCCAATGACTTGGCGAGCAATTCGAAAGCCAGCTCGCTGGAAATCTCGCCGCCACGGTTGTTCACGTCAGCCAGATTCTTCAACGACAACTGACCCGGCGCACTGATGACGCCGCCCTGGTTGTTCAACGCGCCGCCGTTCAGATCGACACTGACATCAGCATTGCTGCTGAACAGCTTGCCGCCCTGCTGATCAAGACCTTTAACAGTGGCGATCACGGTGTTGCCCGCGCCAAGGCTGCCGGCGGTGTTGGTCACTTGGCCGGCCGTGATGTGCAATTGATCGGCAGAGTAAATGCTGGCCTGGCTGTTGTTGAGGTCGCCGGTGCTGATGTTCAGTTTGGTCTTGCTGCTGATCGCACCGTTTTGCTGGTTGTCGAGTGTGCTGCTGTTGAGCGTGAGATCGCTGTTGGTCAGCAGTTTGCCGCCCTGGTTGCTGACAGCGCCGCGAGTGTCGATGGTCAGCGCGTTGGCGCTGGAAACCGTGCCGCCATTGTTATTGAGACTTTGCGCGGTGATCGCCAAAGCGCCTTCGTTGACGAGGCTGCCCTGTGCGTTGTTCAGATCCGCAGAGAGGTTGATCGCAAGATCTTTCTGGCTGGTCAGACGTCCGCTGTTTTCCAGGGTCTTGCCCGTCAGGGTCAAACCGCTGTCACCGGACAGCAGCCCCTTGTTGCGGTTGATGACTTCATTAACCGTCAGCGCCAGATTGCCGCCGGCGAGCATGTAGCCACTGTCGCTATTGTCGAGCCAGGCGCCGATCAGGCTCACATCAGCCTTGCTCGACAGCTCGCCGCTGCGGTTGTCGATACGGTCGACGTTGAGGTTCAGCGCTTTTGTTGAACCGATGAGGCCTTCCTGACGGTTATCCAGACTGGCGGCCGTGATCGTCAGGCCGTTGTCAGCGATGACCACACCGTTCTGGTTATCGAACATTCCGGTGACGCTGAAATCGACATCACCCCGCACGCGAATGTCGCCGCTGTTGTTGTTCAGACTGTCGCTGCGACTGTCGAGGCTGGCGGAAGCAATCACCCCTTTGACGTTGCTCAGGGCGCGGTCGATGACCAGGGTGAGCTTTTCATTGCCGAGCAATTTGCCGTCGTCGTTGTTCAGGCTTTGCGCATTGAGGCTCCAGGCCTTGGCAGCGGAAATTTCACCGGTGCTGTTGTCGACGTCCTTGAGGTTTTTCAGCAGCAACTGGCCCGGCGTATGAATATTGCCGCGCTGGTTGTTGAGCAGGCCGTTGTTCATGTCCAGGGTCAGGTCGCTGTTGCTGAACAGCTCGCCGCCGTCCTGTTCCAGCGAGGTCAGCGAAGCCTGAAGTTTCTGCTGGCTACCGATGCTGCCCCCGGAGTTGTCCAGGCGCCCGGCAGTCAACAACAACGAGCCATCGGTGGCGATACTGCCGCTCTGACGGTTCTTCAACTCGCCGGTGGTCAGCGTCGAATCGGCCTTGGCGCTGATGATGCCGTTGGCGCTGTTATCCAGGCTGCCACTTTTGAAGGTCAGGCCCTTCTGCGAGACGATCAGGCCGCCTTGGCTGAGTACCGCGCCATTGGCGGTCAGCGCCATCGCTTCAAGGCTCGACAGTTTGCCCAGGCGATTGTCGAGGCTGCCGGCAGTGAGGATCATTTGTCCTTCGCTGCTGATCAGGCCTTGCTGGTTATCCATCGCGCCGTCGAAGGTCAGCCCCAGATTGTTCTGACTGACGATCCGCCCAGCGACGTTATTCAACCCGGTGCCGCTCAGGGTGCTCGCGCCCTTGCTGAAAATCAGGCCGTTGCTGGCGTTGATGATCTGCGCGACTTTCGCCTCCAGCGTAGTGTCGGACAACACTTTGCCGCCCTCGCTGTTGTCCAGGCGCGACCCGTTGATGTGCAGATCCTGCTGGCTGGAGAGCGAGCCGCCGCGGTTGTCGATCTGGTCGACGTTGACCGTCAGGGTCTTGAGCGATCCGACGAGACCGTCCTGATGGTTCTGCAGCGCCTTGCCAGTCAGCAACAGATTGCCTTCGGCGACCAATTCACCGCCCTGCTGGTTCAGGCTGTCGATGTTGGCGTCGACATCGCCCTTGCCGGAAATCCGTCCGCCATCGTTGCTGACATTGTTGGCCTTGAGGCTCAGCAAACCGGTCGAGGTCAGCAGACCGCCATTGCGGTTGTCCAGCGTGTTGCCTTCGAACGTCAGTGTGGCCTTGCTTTCAACGCGGCCCTTGTCGCCGTTATCCAGTTCACTGATCAGCAGTTTCGCCGCCTGATCAGCGCGAAGCGTTCCGCCGCGGTTGTCCGTACTGGCGCTGGTAACCGTCAGAGTGTTGAGGCTGGAAATCTTGCCGGCACGGTTATCCAGGCGCGTGGCCTGCACGTCCATGGCGCCGTTGGCCTGGATCAGGCCTTTGTTCTGGTTGTCCAGGCGATCGCTGATGCGGGTGGTCAGCGTGCCTTCGCTGGTCAACTGGCCTTGCTGGCTGTTGTCGAATTGTTGCGCGCGCAGGGTCAGCGCTTGTCTGGCGCCGATCCGGCCGCCGTTGCTGTTGTTGATCGCGCCGAGGGCGGTGATGTCGAGCAACTGCCCGGCGCTCATCACGCCGGCGACGTTATCCAGCGAAGTGACCGTCAGCACGGCGTCGGTCTGGCCGCTGAGTTCGCCATTGCGGTTAATCAATTGACCGATGTTGCCAGTCAGTCTGGTCTGGCTGTTGATCACGCCTTTGTTGTTCAGCACTTGAGCGGCATTCAGGCTCATCGTGCCGCCGCTCAGTACGCGTCCGCTATTGCGGTTGTCCAGGGTGCCCGCCGTGATCGCCGTGGTTTGTCCGCTGAGGGTGCCGCCCTGGTTGCTCAGGGTTTGCGCAGTGCTGACTGTCAGATTGCGGCTGGCGATCAGGCTTTTGCCGCTGTTGTCGAGGCTCTGCGCACTCAGGCTCAGATCACCGTTGGCGTTACGGCTGCCGTCGGCATTGACCCCGGCCTCGATGACGCCGGCGTTGGTCAGCTGACCGCCGGCACTGAGGTTGATACTGTCGCCGGCAGCCAGGGTCTGGCGGTTGGTCAGATTGCCCTGGGTCTGCACGTTCAGCGCAGTGCCCGCGTACACCGGGCCTTGTGCATCGAGACCGGCCGCCTTGACGTTGACCGCGCCGGTCGCCGAGGTATCGGCCAGGCTCAATTGACCATTGGCATCAAGCTGAATATCGCCACCGCTGGCGATCAGTTTGCCGTCGAGCTTCACGCCGACCCCGGCCTCGGTGCCAACCAGTTTGATCGCTCCCGCATACATGCCGCCGAGTGCCGAGGAGTCAATCGCCAGTTGCGGTTTGGCGCTGCCATCATCGGCGCGGACCGTGGCGTTCAAGGTCTGTGCGTTGACGTCGTTGCGCCCGGCGACGATGGTCAGGTTTTTCGCCTGGATCTCGGCGTTGATCTTCGCGGTGCGGGTGATGATTTCGAAGCGGTCGACGTTGGTCGCGTTAAGCCCGGTGCCTTCAATGGCCACAGAACCCTGATCAACCTGAAAACGATCCAGCCGCCCCGCGCCATCCAGCACCGGTTTGCCGGTGGTCAGCGTCACGCGCGGCGCGTTGATGAAGCCGCAACCGTTGCAAGTGATGCCATACGGGTTGGCCACGATCACTCGCGCCGACTGCCCCGCCACTTCGGTGTAACCGCGCAACTGGCTCGGGTTGCCGCTGATGACCTCGTTGAGAATCGCCTGCGCAGAGCCGCTGTTTTTCAGGTTCGGGTTGCCAATAATGTGCCCGGCTAACTGGGTGTTCGAGGTCTGCGCCGAGCCGTTGTTGAGGATGACGCCCTGCGCGCCGACGTTGTAATCGTGGAACTGGTTATGCGACAGCCCGCTGCCGTTGGGTGTGGCGATATTGATGATCGGCACGCCATTGCCGGCCCGATCCAGCGCGGTGTTCGGGTTGGCCACCACAATGCCGTCGGCCTGCGCCCACATCGGTTGCCAGAACATGACGTTGGCCAGCAAAAACGCCAGACCACGCTTGGGCATACCGCAGAATTGATCACGGCTTTTTACGGCGGCAGATGGCAAGCGAGCGAGAAAGGCGAACTGACGAACGTCCATGTGAAGATCTCAATGCAACAAGCAGGATGGGCGATTTGAAGGCAGGCGCGATGGTCCCGACGGGCGCGCGAATGGCGCCCGGCAGAGCAAAATCGGGTAGGGAGAAAGTTGCGCAAGGCGATCAAGCGTTGCCCGGTCGATCACGGCAAAAGCCATGAAAGCCTGTTCGTTCCCTCGTAGCGGCACACTGATATCAAAATAGTGGCGAGATATTAGATGGCCACTATTTTGGCGTCAATTATTCGATGCGATAAATTGAGTTGCCGATAAACGATCATGGCCAAATTGCGCGTCAATCCCAACGTCGTCCGGAGCCACGACCAGCCCTCCTGACGCAATAATCTGTAAACTCTCCCTCTTTTTGCCGCCTTCTCATACACGCGGCCATCACCTGTTTATGTAGCGGAGTCCACCTTGCGTCTGTTTCACACCTCCGACTGGCACCTTGGGCAAAACCTGCACGGCCAGGAGCGCGATTTCGAGCATGCGTGCTTTCTCGAATGGCTGCTGCGCCAACTGCAACTGGCGCAGCCGGATGTGCTGCTGATTGCCGGTGACATCTTTGACACGGTCAATCCGCCGGTCAAAGCCCAGGAACGCCTCTACGACTTCATCGTCAGCGCCCACGAGCAGCAGCCGTTGCTAACCATCGTGATGATTGCCGGCAACCACGATTCCGGCTCGCGTATCGAACTGCCGGCGCCGTTGATGCGCCGCTTGCGCACCCATGCGCTGGGGCGGGTGTTGTGGCTGGATGACGGCCAGCTCGACGCCGAACGGCTGTTGCTGCCGCTGCCGAATGCCCAAGGCGAGATCGCTGCGTGGTGCCTGGCGCTGCCGTTCCTGCGTCCAGCCGAAGTGACCGGTGCGCATCTGGGCGACAACTATCTGCGCGGTATCGGTCAGGTGCATGAGTGGCTGATCGAAGCGGCGAATGCCAAGCGCCAGCCGGGTCAGGCGCTGGTCGCCATCAGTCACGCGCACATGGCTGGCGGCTCGGTCTCGGAAGACTCCGAGCGCAGCCTGATCATCGGTAACGCCGAAGCGCTGCCCGCCAGCCTGTTCGGGCCGAGCATCAGCTACGTCGCCCTCGGCCATTTGCACAAGCCGCAGAAGGTCAACGGTGAAGAACGCATTCGCTACAGCGGCTCGCCGATTCCGCTGTCGTTCTCGGAGATCGGCTATCAGCACCAGATTCTCGACGTCACCCTCGACGGCGAAACCCTGGTCAGCGTCGAACCGAAACTGATCCCGCGCTCGGTCAACCTGCAACGCATCGGCCCGGCGCCGCTGGCGGAGATCCTGCTGCAACTGGCCGACCTGCCGAACATCGATCTGCTCGCCGAAACCCAGCGCCAGCCATGGCTGGAAGTGCGCGTAACCCTCGATGAGCCGCAGCCGGATCTGCGCCATCAGGTGGAAAACGCTCTGCAAGGCAAAGCCGTGCGTCTGGTGCGGATCGCCGCCGAGTACGCCGGCAACCGTGGCGCCGAGGGTAGCGACGACGGCAGCGCGCTGGTCGAACTGGATCAACTCACTCCGCAAGAACTGTTCAGTCGCGCCTGGCTCGACAACTATGGCAACGAGGTCGATGAGCAGACGCTCAAGGACTTCGCCGAACTGCTGCAGGACGTACAACTGGAGGGCGAGCAGCCATGAAGATTCTCGCCATTCGCTTGAAGAACCTCGCCTCGCTGGCCGGGCCGTTCGAAATCGACTTCACCGCCGAACCACTGGCCAGTGCTGGCCTGTTCGCGATCACCGGGCCGACCGGCGCCGGTAAAAGTACCCTGCTCGATGCCCTGTGCCTGGCGCTGTTCGGCGCCGTGCCGCGGCTGAACAACACTGGCCGTGACGCCAAGGTTCCGGATGCGGACGGCGAAATCGCCACCGGCGACCCGCGCACCTTGCTGCGCCGTGGGACCGGTGAAGGTTACGCGGAAGTGGATTTTGTCGGCGTCGATGGCCGCCGTTATCGCGCGCGTTGGGAAGCCAACCGTGCCCGCGAGAAGGCTGGCGGCAAATTGCAGGCCAGCCGGCAGAGCCTGCGCGACATCGATCAGGATCAACTGCTCGCCAGCCAGAAAGGCGAATACAAGACCCAACTCGAAGCCGCGCTGGGCCTGAATTTCGAACAATTCACCCGCGCCGTGCTGCTGGCCCAGAGCGAATTCAGCGCGTTCCTCAAGGCCGACGACAACGACCGCAGCGAACTGCTGGAAAAACTCACCGACACCGCGCTCTACACCCGCCTCGGCCGCCGCGCGTTCGACAAGACCAAAGAGGCCCGCGAAGCGCACAAGCTGCTGCAGGATCAGGCCACTGGCGTCACTCCACTGGCCCCCGAAGCCCGCGCCGAGCTGGACGAACGCTTCAACGCTGCCCAGCAGCAATTGAAGTTGCAGCAAGCGCAGCTCAAGCAACTGGAACAACAGCACAGCTGGCTCAGGGATTTGCGCCAGTTGCAGGACGCGCAGCAAGCCGCCGCCGAACAATTGCAGAGTGCGCAGCAACAGTGGGAAGGCCTGGCTGGTGAACGCCTGAAACTGACGCGCCTGGAACAACTCGCCCCGCAACGTCACCAGTTCGCGCGCAAGACCGAACTCGATGTGCAGCTGACACCGCTGGCGGCGCAAATTGCCGCGCACACTCGCGAACACGGCGAACTCGGCGAACGCCAGACACAACTGGAACAGGCACTCGAGTCGGCGAAAGTCGCCCTCAGCGAAGCGCAGCAGCGGCACAGCGAAAGCGCCCCGCTGCTGCGTCAGGCATTCGAGGAGCAAAGCACCCTCGCCCGTCTCGCCAAGGACACCGCACTCAGCGCCGAGGCCCGCCAGTCCGCCGAGCAAGCCTGCACCGAAGGCCAGAGCGCGATTCAGGCCTTGCAAGCGAAACAGGCCGAAGTCGCTGAACGCCTGCAGAAAATCGCCGCCGAGCTGGAGCAGAGTGCGGATCTGGCGCCGCTCAGCGACGCTTGGAATGCCTATCGCGATCGCCTGCAACAGCTGATGCTGATCGGCAATCGCCTGAACCAGGGCCAGGCCGAACTGGCGACCCTCGAACAGAACGCCGCGCACAGCGCCGACGCGTTGGCTACGCAAAAACAGCAACTGGAAGTGCTGTTCAAAGAGGCCGGCGCCGAGCCGGACGCCGTCGCCGAGCAGATCGGCATCCTCGGCACTCTGTTGCAAGACAACCGCAAACAGCTGCGCGCCATCGAAGACCTGACACGGCTCTGGGCCAGTCAGCAGGAGCTGGAAAAACGCGGCGCCGAGCTGCAACAGCGTCTGCTCGATGCACAGCAGGAACGCGAGCGCCTGACCCAGGACGGAGTGAAAACCAAGGCCGAACTCACCGTCGCCGAACAAACCCTTAACGTCACCCGAGAACTGCTCGAACGCCAGCGTCTGGCGCGCAGTGCCAGTGTCGAAGAGCTGCGCGCGCAGTTGCAGGACGATCAGCCGTGCCCGGTCTGTGGCAGCAACGAGCATCCGTATCATCAGCCGGAAGCGCTGCTGCAAAGCCTCGGCCGTCACGATGAATCCGAGCAGGCCAGCGCGCAGCAAGCGGTGGATCAGCTCAAGGAAAAACTCACCGAGCTGCGCGCCGACGTCGGTGGCGTGATCGCCCGGCAGAAAGAGCTGTTGCAACAGCAGGAGCAATTGACCGCCCAGCTTCAGGCACTGGCGCCGAGTCTGCAGGCGCATCCGCTGGCGCCTCAGTTGCTGAATCAGGACGCCGACAAGCGCGACGCCTGGCTGACCCGGCAGAACGATCAACTGAACCAGAGCATCACTCAGGACGAGCAACGCCAGAGCGCCCTGCTCACCCTGCAACAGGACGCGGCGCGCCTGACCCAGCAACTGCGCAATGCCGAAACCGCGCATCAGCAAGCGGCGCAACACTTGAGCAACCAACAACGCGAACTGAGCAGCGACCGTCAGCGTCTCGACGAAGAGCTCAGCGCGTTCGCCAGCCTGCTGCCGGCCGACACCCTCGAAGCCTTGCGCATCGAGCCGGCGGCAACCTTCATGCAGCTGGATCGGCAGATTGCCGAGCGCCTGGCGCAGGTTGATCAGCAGAAGGAAGAGTTGGTCGAACAGCAACAACGCCAGCAGACGCTGGACAAGGAACAGGATCGCCAGCTCAGCCGCGTACAGCAGTTGCAAAGCGCCGAGCAGCACTTCAGCGCGCTGGCTGAGCAGCAGCAGGCCTGCCAGGCGAAACTCGCGCAACTGCTGGGCGAACACAGCAGCGCCGAGCACTGGCAGCAGCAACTGGAACAGGCTGTGGATCAGGCGCGCAACGCCGAAACCAGTACCGCTGCGGAACTGCAGAGCGTGCGTACGCAACTTGTGCAAATTGGCGCCGAACTCAAGGCTCAGCAAGAACGCTTGCAGGCGCTGCAAAGCGAAGACAGCGAACTGACGCAGAAGATTGCCGACTGGCGCGCACGCCATCCTGAACTGGATGACGGCGGTCTCGAAGACCTGCTGCGCGTCGATGACACGCAGCTCAGCGAACTGCGCCAGCGCTTGCAGCACAACGAAAAAGCCATCGAACAGGCCAAGGTGCTGCTGCAGGAACGGGATCAGCGTTTGGCCGATCATAAGGCGCAACACAACGGCAATCTCGATGCCGAGCAACTCGTCAGCGCCCTCGCCGAGCTGCAACAGCAATTCAACCTCAGCGAGCAACAGTGCGCCGAACTGCGCGCCGAACAAGCTGAAGATCAGCGTCGGCAAAACGCCAACCAAGCGCTGGCGCAGCAGATCGCCGACGCCTATGCCGAATACCAGCGCTGGGCGCGCCTGAATGCGTTGATCGGCTCGGCCACCGGCGACACGTTCCGCAAGATCGCCCAGGCCTACAACCTCGACCTGCTGGTGCATCACGCCAACGTGCAGTTGCGCCAACTGGTTAAACGCTATCGCCTGAAACGCGGCGGCAGCATGCTCGGCCTGCTGGTGATGGATACCGAGATGGGCGACGAATTGCGCTCGGTGCATTCGCTGTCCGGCGGCGAGACTTTCCTGGTGTCGCTGGCCCTTGCACTGGGGCTGGCATCGATGGCCTCCAGCACGCTGAAAATCGAATCGCTGTTCATCGACGAAGGCTTCGGCAGCCTCGACCCGGAATCGCTGCAACTGGCGATGGACGCCCTCGACGGTTTGCAGGCGCAGGGGCGCAAGGTCGGGGTGATTTCCCACGTGCAGGAAATGCACGAACGGATTCCGGTGCAGATTCAGGTGCAACGCCAGGGCAACGGCTTGAGTACCCTGGAGGTGAAATGAACACGCTGTACTCGTTCCGCCGCTGCCCGTACGCAATGCGCGCGCGGATGGCCCTGCGCTATTCCGAGGTGCCGGTGGAGATCGTCGAAGTCAGCCTCAAGGCCAAACCGGCCGCGATGCTGGCGATCTCGCCCAAGGGCACGGTGCCGGTGCTGGATGCCAATGGGCAGGTGATCGATGAGAGCCTGGAGATCATGCGCTGGGCGTTGGCACAGCATGATCCGGATGACTGGCTGCTCGGCGGTGATTCACGGATTGCCGAGTTGATCGAGGCTAACGATCAGGGGTTCAAGGTGCATTTGAACCGCTATAAATACGCCGAGCGTTATCCCGAGCAGCCGATGGAAGTTTATCGGGCTGAGGGCGCGTTGTTTCTGCAGAGGCTGGATGAGTTGCTGACGGATCGCGATTACTTGCTGAGCGATCACTTGAGTCTGGCGGACGTGGCGTTGCTGCCGTTCGTTCGGCAGTTTGCGCATGTGGATCGCGAGTGGTTTGCGCACACGCCTTACGTTCGCTTGCAGGTCTGGTTGGAGCGTTTCCTCGACTCCGAGCTGTTCACCTCAATCATGAAGAAATAACTTTCTCTTCTTGCTTGCCGAACACCTGTGGCGAGGGGATTCATCCCCGATGGGCGGCGAAGCTGCCCTGAAATCAGACACCTCGGTGTATGAGAATAATCCGGTTTGCCGGGTCTGGGGCCGCTTCGCGACCCATCGGGGATGAATCCCCTCGCCACAATGGTTCGATCAGTCTAAGCAAGAGCGTTGCACATGCCGAGTGCCATGCAATCCACTTCAAACGGCCCAAGAAAGTCGACCGCAGCCTTGATCGGCGGATTGCCGGCCATCAACCCCAGTGAATTGGCCCTTTCGATGTTGTGCGCAATGCTGTGATTGGCCTCTATGGCCCGCGCCAGCGCACCCACCGAACCCTGACCGAAGCCGAGTAATGCCGCGCCATTGGTCATCAGTGCCAGGCTGGCAATGACCCAGAGTCTGTAGCCTTTCATGCGCCGCCCACTCCTGCGAGTTCAGCACGATCAACCAGCACGTCTGCGCGGTGTTCGAACTGGATGCCGGGGTGTGCGACCTCGATCGGTGCGTCGAAGCTGTGTTGGGTTTGCGCGGCGATGCTGACGAACAGCACCAGTGCCAGGTAAAGACCGATGGCCAGGTAGGCGCCGCGCTTGGCTGAGGTAATGATTGAACTGGCCATGATGTGCTCCGTGGGCATGTTTCAGTGCCGTCAGGATCAATCAAAAAAGCCGCGGTAACCACTCAGGGTTTGCCATAGTAAACATCAGCTTGGTTGATTATTTAGCCGGTCTATTTGCGCGGTTCAAGAAACCTATCAGGCTGCGAAAAACACACGCACACGTGTAGGAGCTGCCGAAGGCTGCGATCTTTTGACGTTGAAGATCAAAAGATCGCAGCCTTCGGCAGCTCCTACAGGGAGTGGTGCCAAATCAGACGTTCAGTGTTGGGCTTTGTGATCCAGTGCGGCGTAGAAGTTGGCGCTCTGTTGCAGGTATTTCTGGGTGTAGCTCTGGGTGTGGGATTTTTTGCCGGCGATTTCGGCGTTGGCACTGGCTGGCAATGCAACGGTGGCGGAGATGGCGGAAGCGGCGATGACAGAGAAAAGATTGAAGTTCATGGCGGTAACCCTCGTGTTCGGTTGGCTTGCTCTGCCCGGTTGGGCCGTGAAGCAAACTTAACGCTCGAGGGTTGATCGCTTGAAATGCTTTGTAGCATTACCGGATATCAGCGCGATTAATACAACGAGACAGGCCCCGCAAACCGGGGCCTGTGGCTTATTGTCGCACTAGAAACTTCAGGTCGCTCGGGGCGTCCATCGGCAGTTTTTGCACGGTTTTGCCGAGCAGACCGGTCTTGGCATCGCGCTCGACGACGACAATTTCGTTGCTCTTCTGGTTGGCGATCAGCAGGAACTTGCCACTCGGATCGAGGCTGAACTCACGCGGGTGATCACCTTCCACCGAACGCCTTTGCAGTTCCTTGAGCTGGCCGGTTGCTGGATCGATGCTGAACACCAGCAACTGATTGGCAGTGCCGCGGTTGCTGACGTAGAGGAACTTGCCATCGGCTGACGCATGCAGCGCGGCAGCGGCTTTGTCCGAGGTCGGCTGACCGGCAGCCAGATCGACCATTTGCGTCTGCGTCAGCACGCCGTCGTGGTAGTCGAACACCGCGACCTGTGCGCTCATTTCCATGGTCAGCCAGGCATGCTTGCCGTCAGCACTGAACAGCAAATGACGCGGGCCACTGCCGGCCGGCAGGCTCACCGAAGCGGTTTTTGCCGGGGTCAACGGCAGGTCTGGATTGGCTTTCGGGTCGAACTGGTAGATGAAGACCTTGTCCGCACCGAGGTCGTTGGAGAACACGTAGCGGCCATCCGGCGAGGACACCGTCGAGTGCACGTGGTTCGAGGCCTGACGCTCGGGGTTGACCCGGCTCGCCGGGTGCGCACTCATCTGCACCACCGGTTTGAGTTTGCCATCGGCGCCGACCGGCAACACCGCGAGGGTGCCACCCGGATCTTCGACCACCGAATAGTTGCTGACGAACAGATGGCTGGCATCGCCGCTGAGGCTCGAATGGGTCGGCTCGTTGCCCAGGCTCTGCACTTGATTGATCAGGGTCAGAGCGTGGGTCTTCGGATCGATCGAGTAGCTGCTGACGCGGCCGACCGGATCTTTCTGGCCGGGGCCGTTTTCGTTGACCACGAACAGCTGCTTCTGGTCTTTGGACAGGGTCAGCCACGACGGGTTTTCGCTCTTCACCACTTGCAGCGGCTGGGCGGCAATCTGGCCGGTGGCGCTGTCGAAACTCATTCGATAGATGCCTTGGCTGGTGCCCGCGGTGTAGGAGCCGACCAGCAATTGATAGGTCTCGGCACTGGCACTGGACAGGCCCATCGCACCGACGCTGCCGGCCATCAGCAGCGGCCAGAATTTACGCATGTTCATTGATTGTCATCCTCGTCGTCGCTGCTGCTGACTACATCACCGAGGCAGACCAGACGGTGCTCGCCGGTGGTTTTGGTATCGCTGGCGTAGCCAATGATGAGCCAGCTCTGCAGGTCTTCATCAAACGTTGCGGCTTCAACCTGAGCCGGCGCGAATTCCCAATGCTTGGCCTCTCGGCCGTCGATGCATTCGATGTGCAGGTTGTCGTCTTCGTCGAGGGCGAATTCGAAGGCGTGCAGGCCGTCGATCTCGACCATGCCGCAGTGTTCGAGGGCGTTGAGAAGGGTTTGGGCAGTCATGGCAAACAGTCTTTCTAGGGGGGAAAGGGCCAATGATAGCTCATTGTCGCTGGAGATCCCTGTGGGAGCGGGCTTGCTCGCGAAAGCGGTGTGTCAGGCAATAAATCACTGACTGAAAGAATGCCTTCGCGAGCAAGCCCGCTCCCACAGGGGGTGTGCGGCGCGATTTACAACGCGTCGCGTGACGGCTTGCCGTCGACCAGGCGCTGAATGCGCAACGGATTGCCATTCTTCAGCGGTTCCGGCAGCAAGCTGTCGGGGTAGTTCTGGAAGCACACCGGGCGCAGGAACCGGTCGATCGCCAGCGTCCCCACCGAGGTGCCGCGCGCATCCGACGTCGCCGGATACGGTCCGCCATGCACCATCGAATCACACACCTCAACCCCGGTCGGGTAACCGTTGAGCAGGATCCGCCCGACTTTCTGTTCGAGCAGCGGCGTCAGTTCCGGGAAGCCTTCGAAGTCGGCCTGTTCGCCGATCATCGTCGCTGTCAGTTGCCCGTGCAGACCCTGCAACGCCGCGCTCAGCTCGGCCTTGTCCGCTACCTCGACGATCACCGTGGTCGGGCCGAACACTTCTTCCTGCAGCACTTCATCACCGTTGATCAATAGGCTGACATCGGCCTTGAACAGTTGTGGCTGCGCCTGGTTACCCTGCTGTGGATTACCCGCCAGATGCTCGATGCCGGAATGCGCCAGCAACTTTTGCAGACCTGTGCCGTAACTGCCGAGGGTGCCGGCGTTGAGCATGGTTTGCGCCGGTTGGTCGCCAATCAGCCCGGCGACTTGCTGGACGAAGGCACTGAACTGCGGCGAACGAATACCAATGACCAATCCCGGATTGGTGCAGAATTGGCCGCAGCCCTGCACCACCGAAGCGGTCAGGTCGCGGGCAATGGTTTCCGAGCGCTCAGCCAAGGCTTGCGGCAGAACGATCACCGGGTTGATGCTCGACATCTCGGCAAACACCGGGATCGGTTGCGGCCGCGCCGCTGCCATGTCGCACAGTGCCCGACCGCCCTTCAGCGAACCGGTGAAGCCGACCGCCTGAATCGCCGGATGCTTGACCAGCCACTCGCCGACGCCACCGCCGTAGATCATGTTGAACACACCGGCCGGCATCGCGGTTTTTTCGGCGGCGCGAATCAGTGCATCGGCGACAAGTTCAGCGGTAGCCATATGACCCGAGTGTGCCTTGAACACCACCGGGCAACCGGCGGCCAGCGCGGCTGCGGTATCGCCACCGGCCGTAGAAAACGCCAACGGAAAGTTGCTCGCACCGAACACGGCCACCGGGCCGAGGCCGATGCGGTACTGGCGCAGATCAGGGCGTGGCAACGGCTGGCGATCCGGCAACGGCAGGTCGATCCGCGCACCGTAGAAATCACCGCGCCGCAGGACTTTGGCGAACAGGCGCATCTGACCGCTGGTGCGCCCGCGCTCGCCCTGAATCCGCCCCGCAGGCAGCGCGGTTTCGCGGCAGACCAACGCGACGAAAGCATCACCCAACGCATCCAGTTCATCGGCAATCGCGTCGAGAAACTGTGCGCGGCGCTCGGCGCTGAGGCTGCGATAGGCCGGGTACGCTGCTGCGGCGGCTTTGGCGGCGGCATCGACTTCGGCTTCAGTCGCTTGAATGAAAGCGTACGGCAGCTGTTCGCCGGTGGTCGCGTCGACGCTTTGCAGTTTGACGTTGCCCGCTGCGCTGCGCTGTCCGCCGATGTAGTTGTGGCCGAGAATCTGAGTCATGGGAGCTCCTTAAAGGGTGCCGATGCTGTCCGGTTGAAAAGCCGCTGCTGCCGGGGCGATACCGTTGACCAGCGGTGCGCCGAATTCGGCCTGGCTGATTTCAAACTGGTCGCCCGGTTGGGTGCGAATGCCATCGGCGAACGACAGGGTCGCGGTGCCGAAGAAGTGAATGTGCACGTCGCCCGGACGCAGGAACTGGCGATATTTGAAGTGGTGGTATTCAAGGTTGGCGAGGCTGTGGCACATGTTGGCCTCGCCGCTGAGGAATTCGTTTTGCCACAGCACTTCGCCGTCACGCAGGATGCGACTGCTGCCGGCCAGATGTTGAGGCAATTCACCGGTGCGAAGTTCCGGGCCGTAACTGCAACTGCGCAGTTTCGAGTGGGCGAGGTACAGGTAGTTCTTGCGCTCCATGACGTGGTCGGAGAACTCGTTGCCCACCGCGAAACCGAGGCGATACGGTTTGCCGTCATGGCCGATGACGTAGAGCCCGGCCATCTCCGGCTCCTCGCCGGCGTCTTCGGCGAACGGCGGCAACGGGAAGGCTTCGCCCGGACGCACGACGATGCTGCCGTCGCCCTTGTAGAACCACTCCGGCTGCACGCCCGCGTGCCCCGCCGCTGGTTTACCGCCCTCCACGCCCCATTTGAAGATGCGCATGGTGTCGGTCATTTGCGCTTCGTCGCCGGCCTGCTGGTGCATCTTGTCCCGCGCCGAGGCGCTGCCCAGGTGCGTGAGGCCGGTGCCGCTGACCAGCAAGTGCGCGGGATCGGGATGGTCCAGCGGTGGCAGGATGCGCAGGTCTTTGAGCAATTGCGCATAGTCATGACTGATGCCCAGGCCATGGGTTTGTACTTGCTGCTCCAGGGTGCTGCCGGCCTCAATCGCGGCCAGCGCGAGATCGCGTACGCTGCGGGCGTCCTGCACTTCGCGGATCAGCCCGTTGTCGACCACGCCGACGCGGCGCTCGCCGTTAATCAATTCGAATTGAACCAGATGCATATGTCCTCTCCTGTAAACCAGTCTTGAATTCGGCGCCGATCCATTGTGGGAGCGGGCTTGCTCGCGAAAGCGGTGTGTCATTCAACGATGATGGTGGCTGACCCACCGCATTCGCGAGCAAGCCCGCTCCCACATGGGTTCCATGTTGTTCTGCAGATTCAGGTTCGGGTAGCACCGCGTGCACTGGCGGCGAACTGCTCGACCGGCAGCACATGTTTACGCTCAAGCACCCGGTAAACGATTGCTGTAAGAATCAAACCAAACACCATCACCCCACTGAGGAAATACAGCCCCGAAGCCAGGTTCCCGGTGTATTCCTTCAGCGCGCCGATCACGAACGGCCCGATGTAGCCGCCGAGGTTGCCCACCGAGTTGATCAAGGCGATCCCCGCCGCCGCGCTCGCCCCAGCGAAGAATCGTCCCGGCAAGGTCCAGAACACCGCCGTGCAGGAAAACAGCGCAAACGCCACCAGGCACAGCGCCGCCAGTTGCGCCACCGGCAGGGTCAGCCACGCGCTGAAGAACAAGCCCAGCGCACCCAATACATAGAGCACCGCCAGGTGGCCGTAGCGATCATTCATGCGGTCGGAACTGCGCGGCACGATCAGCAGGCCGACGATGCCGAAGATGTACGGTACCGACGAGACGAAACCGGTCACCAGATCGCTGCCGCCGAACTGTTTGATCAATGTCGGCAGCCACAGGCCGAGGCCATAAATGCTCAGGGTCACCGGCAGATAGAACAGCGCCAGCAGCAACACGCGTTTGTCCTTGAGTGCATGCAGCGGATTGCCGTGACGGGTCTGGCCGTATTCCTGCAAATCCTTTTTCAGCTCGCCGGTCAGCCAGTCTTTCTCGGCCTGATCCATCCATTGCACTTGCTGCGGGCCGTCCGGCAGCCAGCGCAGTACCGGCCAGGTGAGGAGGATCGCCGGCGTGCCGATGACGATGAACAGCCACTGCCAGCCGTGCAGACCGAGGATGCCGTCCATACCGAGCAAGCCGCCGGACACCGGGCCGGTGATCATCATCGCGATCGGTTGGGAGAGGATGAACAGGCCGAGGATCTTGCCGCGATGGCGTACCGGGAACCATTGGGTGATGTAGTACAGAACGCCGGGGAAGAACCCCGCCTCCGCCGCGCCGAGCAGAAAGCGCATGACGTAGAAACTGTGCGGCCCCTGGACGAACGCCATGCCGATGGTGATCGCGCCCCAGGTGATCATGATCCGCGCGAACCAGCGCCGCGCACCGAAGCGCTCGAGCATCAGGTTGCTGAGGATTTCGAGAAGAAAGTAGCCAATGAAAAACAGCCCGGCACCGAGACCGTAGGCCGCATCACCGATGCCAACGTCGGCGCCCATGTGCAGCTTGGCGAAGCCGACGGCGGAGCGATCCACATAGGCAATCAGGTACAGCAGGATCAGGAAGGGAATCAGTTTCAGCGTGATGCGGCGGATCAGCCGCAGTTCCTGGCTCATGGGGTCGGTCTCCGATTGTTGTTTTTATAGAACCTCGGGGGACGCCTCTCGCGGAACACCGCCAGGGCCAATCCCTCCGTCGAAAACGACTATATAGTAATACTAATTACCCAACAACACTTCCAAACCGTCGATTTTGCGCTTATGTTTAGCCGTGACTCGCAAACAATAGTCTTACAATAAGAGAATCGATCATGTCTGAGAAGAAACCCACCCTGCGCTCGGCCCAATGGTTTGGCACTGCCGACAAGAACGGCTTCATGTACCGCAGCTGGATGAAGAATCAGGGCATCGCCGACCACCAGTTCCACGGCAAGCCGATCATCGGCATCTGCAACACCTGGTCGGAACTGACCCCGTGCAACGCGCATTTCCGGCAAATAGCCGAGCACGTCAAACGCGGGGTGATCGAGGCCGGTGGCTTTCCGGTGGAATTCCCGGTGTTCTCCAACGGCGAGTCGAACCTGCGCCCGACCGCCATGCTCACCCGCAACCTGGCGAGCATGGACGTCGAAGAGGCGATTCGCGGCAACCCGATTGACGGCGTGGTGCTGCTGACCGGCTGCGACAAGACCACCCCGGCGCTACTGATGGGCGCGGCCAGTTGCGACGTGCCGGCGATCGTCGTCACCGGCGGGCCGATGCTCAACGGCAAGCACAAGGGCAAGGACATCGGCTCGGGCACGGTGGTCTGGCAGCTCAGCGAGCAGGTCAAGGCCGGCACCATCACCATCGACGATTTCCTTGCAGCCGAGGGCGGCATGTCGCGCTCGGCGGGTACCTGCAACACCATGGGCACCGCGTCGACCATGGCCTGCATGGCTGAAGCACTGGGCACGTCCCTGCCGCACAACGCGGCGATCCCGGCCGTGGATGCGCGACGTTACGTGTTGGCGCACATGTCCGGCATGCGCGCGGTGGAGATGGTTCGCGAGGACCTTCGTCTGTCGAAGATTCTGACCAAGGAAGCCTTTGAAAACGCCATTCGGGTCAACGCGGCTATTGGCGGTTCGACCAACGCGGTCATTCACCTGAAAGCCATCGCCGGGCGCATCGGCGTCGAGCTGGATCTGGACGACTGGACCCGTATCGGACGCGGCATGCCGACCATCGTCGACCTGCAACCGTCCGGGCGCTTTCTGATGGAAGAGTTTTACTACGCCGGTGGTTTGCCGGCGGTGCTGCGCCGTCTCGGTGAGGCCAATCTGATCCCCAATCCGAATGCGCTGACCGTCAACGGTAAATCGCTGGGCGAGAACACCAAGGACGCGCCGATCTATGGCGAGGACGAAGTGATCCGCACCCTCGACAATCCGATCCGCGCTGACGGCGGTATCTGCGTGCTGCGCGGTAATCTGGCGCCGCTGGGTGCGGTGCTCAAGCCGTCCGCCGCCACACCTGAGCTGATGCAACATCGCGGTCGTGCGGTGGTGTTCGAGAACTTCGACATGTACAAGGCGCGGATCAATGATCCGGAACTGGATGTCGATAAAGATTCGATTCTGGTGATGAAGAACTGCGGGCCGAAAGGTTATCCGGGCATGGCCGAGGTGGGCAACATGGGCCTCCCAGCCAAGCTGCTGGCTCAAGGCGTGACCGATATGGTGCGCATCTCCGACGCACGGATGAGCGGCACCGCGTACGGCACGGTGGTTTTGCACGTCGCCCCGGAAGCGGCGGCCGGCGGGCCGTTGGCGGTGGTGCAGGAAGGCGACTGGATCGAGCTGGATTGCGCCAGCGGGCGTTTGCATCTGGACATTCCGGATGCCGAACTGGCAGCGCGCATGGCGGATCTGCAGCCACCGCAGCAATTGTTGGTGGGTGGCTATCGTCAGCTGTACATCGACCATGTGCTGCAGGCGGATCAGGGCTGTGACTTTGACTTTCTGGTGGGTTGCCGAGGGGCGGAAGTCCCGCGTCATTCTCACTGACCCAAAAAGATCGCAGCCTGCGGCAGCTCCTACCTTGGAATGCATTCCCACTGTGGGAGCGGGCTTGCTCGCGAAGAGGGAGTGTCAGTGCCATATTTTTGGCTGACACTGCGCTTTCGCGAGCAAGCCCGCTCCCACATTTGGCTACTGTGTCTGCCTCAATACAGTGCCGTGCCTGCTATGATGCGCGGCATCTCCATCGCTCAGGATCGCGCCGCTCCCCATGGATTACCGCAAACCTTCCGACCGCAAAAGCATGCACTCGCGCATTGTCCAGGAACTGGGCATGCAGATCGTCTCCGGACGCTTTTTGCCCGACGACAAACTGCCCGCCGAAGCGCTGTTGTGCGAGGAATACGCGGTCAGCCGCCCGGTGTTGCGCGAAGCCACGCGAGTGCTGGTGGCCAAGGGGCTGGTGTATTCCAAACCGCGCGTCGGCACGGTGGTCAAGGCGCGCCGCGAGTGGCACATGCTCGATCCGGACGTGCTGCACTGGCTGATGCAAAGCAGCCCGCAGAATGAATTCTTCAATGTGCTGACCAGCGTGCGCAGCATCATCGAACCGGCCGCCGCCGCCCTCGCCGCCCAGCACGCGACCGAGGCTGACATCGCGGCCATCGGCGAAGCCTATCAACGCATGGAAGCAGCGCCGACGCCGGAAGCCTTGCTGCAACCGGATCTGGACTTCCACAGCCGCATCGCTGACGCGACCCATAACGATCTGCTGGCGAACCTGTGCAACATGCTTTCGGTGGCGATTGCCGAGGCGTTGAAGCATTCCAACCAGCGCCCGAATCTGCATGAACTGGCGCTGCCGAGGCACAAGGCGATTCTTACGGCGATCGAGAACCGTGATGCCCTTGGCGCCCGCCACGCGACGCTAGTGCAGCTGGATGATGCGCGCAGTGCGCTTAGCGTCGTGCTCGGCACCGAGCTCTCCTGACACACCACAATTCCCCTGTGGGAGCGGGCTTGCTCGCGAATGCGTGTGTCAGTCGGCACAGACTTATCTGACACACCGCATTCGCGAGCAAGCCCGCTCCCACAGGGGGTCGGCGTGAAGTTCAACGCATGAAAAAGCCGCAACCCTGAGGTTGCGGCTTTGTCGTTTCAGGCATCCGGATCAGTGAGCAAACAGCGAGTTGCCCTTCTGCCCCGCCAGTTTCTCCGGTTTGATCAGGAACTTCGCCAGCGCTGGCAACAGCCACAGCGCACCGAACATGTTCCATAGCAGCATGAAGGTCAGCATCAGGCCCATGTCGGCCTGGAACTTGATAGCCGAGAAGATCCAGGTGCACACCCCAATCGCCAGGCACAGACCGGTGAACAGCACCGCTTTACCGGTGGATTTCAGGGTCTGGTAATAGGCTTCCTGCAACGGCAGCCCGGCGCGCAGGAAACTTTCCAGACGGCTGTAGATGTAGATCCCGTAGTCCACGCCGATTCCCACGCCCAGCGCCACCACCGGCAGGGTCGCGACTTTGACGCCGATGCCCATGAACGCCATCAGCGCGTTGCCCAGCACCGAGGTCAGCACCAGCGGCAAGACGATGCACAGGGTCGCCGCCCACGAGCGGAAGGTGATCATGCACATCACCGCGACGCAGATGTACACCAGGATCAGGATGGTCAGCTCTGCCTGTTTGATGACTTCGTTGGTGGCCGCCTCGATCCCGGCGTTACCGGCGGCGAGGATGAATTCCAGACCGTCCTTGTTGTTGGCCGTGGCGAATTCCTGCACCGCGTGCACCGCGCGGTCAAGGGTTTCGGCCTTGTGGTCATTGAGGAAGATCAGCACCGGGGCCAGCGAACAGCTGTTGTTGTACAGGCCGTCGGCGCGGGCGATCGAGTTGTTCAGCACGTCCGGGTTGCGCGACAGGGTTTCCCATTTCAGGTTGCCCTCGTTCATGCCCTTGATCATCTGCTTGGACACGGTCACCAGCGAGATCGCCGACTGCACACCCTCGGTGTTCTGCATCTTCCACATCAGCTCGTCGATCGGCGCCATGGCTTCGTAGCGCGAGCAGCCTTCGGCTTTGGTCTTGACCATCACCACCAGCACATCGGAGCTGGTCGAGTAATTGCTGATGATGAAGTTGTTGTCCTTGTTGTAGCGCGAGTCCGGACGCAGCTCCGGCGCCCCCTGATCGAGGTCGCCGATTTTCAGGTTCTGGCTGTACCAGAGGCCGCCGCCGAAGGCGATCAGCGCCAGCAGCACCGAGATGCGTGCGACTTTCGGGCTGGCGAAGTTCGACAACAGGCGCCAGAACGGGTGTTCGCGATTCGCGTCTTTCTTGCTCTTGGCAATCGCACGCTTGCTGATGCCGACATAGGAAATCGCCACCGGCAACAGGATCAGGTTGGTGAACACGATCACCGCCACGCCGATGGACGCGCCGATCGCCAGTTCGCGGATCACCCCGATGTCGATGATCAGCAGGGTGATGAAGCCCACGGCGTCGGCAAGAATCGCGATCATCCCCGGCAGAAACAGTTGGCGGAAGGTGCGCCGCGCAGCGGTCAGGGCGTTGTCCGCCTCACTCGATTGCAGGGCGATACCGTTGATCTTCTGCACGCCGTGGGAAATGCCGATGGCGAAGATCAGGAACGGCACCAGCATCGAATACGGATCCAGCCCGAAGCCGAAGAAGTGCATCAGCCCCAGTTGCCAGACCACCGCCACCAGCGTGGTGCTCAACACCGCAATGGTGCTGCGCAGGCAGTTGGTGAACCACAACAGCAGGATCAGGGTGATGACGAAAGCGATGCCGAAGAACATCACCACCATCACCAGCCCGTCGATCAGGTCACCAACCTTCTTGGCGAAACCGACGATGTGGATCTTGACGTTGGGGTTCTGCGCTTCGAACTTGTTGCGGATCTTGTCTTCCAGCTCATGGGAGAACTGGCGGTAGTCCAGTGCCAGCAACTTGCCCTGATCCTGCGGATCCGGGTAGGACTCCAGCAACGGAATGTCGACGATGCTCGACTTGAAGTCGTTGGCCACCAGGCGTCCGACCTGCCCGGATTTGAGCACGTTGTTGCGCAGCAGATCGAGGCTGTCCTGCGAGCCGTTGTAGCTCTGCGGGATCACTTCCCCGCCGGCGAAACCCTCTTCGGTCACTTCGGTCCAGCGTACGCTCGGGCTCCACAGCGACTTGAGGCCGGAGCGGTCGACGCCGGAGATGTAGAACACCTCGTCGTTGATCTGCCGCAGGGTCTCCATGTACTCCCTGGAAAAAATGTCGCCGTCCTTGGCTTCCACCGAAATCCGCACGGTGTTGCCCAGGTTCGCCAGATCGTTGCGGTGCTCCATCATCTTCTCGATGAACGGATGCTTGAGCGGGATCATTTTTTCGAAACTGGTGGACGGCCGGATCAGCGTGGCCTGCCAGAACAGAAAGACGCTGACCACCAGACAGATCAGGATCACTGCCGGGCGGTTGTTGAAGATCAGACGTTCGAGGAACGTCGCCTTGTCCTGCTGAGGAGTGATCAAGGAAGTCATAGCCCCGCCTTCTTATTATTGATTTCGGCGCCGTTTGGCTGCGTGGTGTGCACGCCACCCTGCCCGGTCAGAATCAGATTGCCGTCGCCGGCTGCCGTCACCGAGGACAGCGAAATGCGATCCGGGCGGTTGAAGACGCTGAAGGTTTCGCCGTTGTCGCTGCTGCTGATCACCGAACCGCCGTTGCCGACGATCACGATCGAGCCGTCGGCGAGCAGCGTGGCGCCGGACAGGCCGAATTCCAGCGCGCCGCGTGCGGCTTTCAGCTCAACCTGCTCCCAGGTGCTGCCGAAATCGGTGGAACGGTAGAGGTTGCCGCGCAAGCCGTAGGCCAGCAGTGTCTGCGGTTGCGCCGTACCGATCACGCCGAACAGCGAGCCTTCGTACGGGCCTTCGAGTTTTTCCCAGGTCTGGCCCCAGTCGGCGGAGCGGAACATGCTGCCCGACTCGCCGACGATGAACAGTCCGGCGTCCTTCACCGCCGCGATGGCGTTGAGGTGGAACTGGTCTTCGTTGTCGAGGCGGTCGCTGACGTCTTCCCAGTTTTTGCCGCCATCGGTGGTTTCCAGCAACGCGCCGTACGCGCCCACGGCAAGGCCGCTGTTGACGTCCTTGAACCAGACGTCGAGCAGCGGCGATTCACGCTTGAGGTCTTCGAATTGCTTGGTCCAGGTCAGACCGCCGTCTGCGCTGGCGAGAATTTGTGCGTCGTGGCCGACCGCCCAGCCGTGCTGGTCATCGACGAAGTACACCGCCGTCAGCAGTTGCCGGGACGGCACTTTGGCCTGGGTCCAGGTCTTGCCCTGGTCGTCGGAATAGAGAATGTGTCCGCGATCCCCGACCGACACCAGGCGGTTGCCGGCGTGGACGACATCGAGCATCAGGCTTTTCGCGGCTTTGGCGGATTCGGTGGCATAGACCACGTCGGCTGGCGCCTCGGCGGCCATCACAGGTGCCGATAACGTGGCAAAGCCCAGCAAAGTGAGTGCTGTGGCCAGCAACGCGGTGTTGCGTAACGCCGGCGGGCGGCAACGACTCATAGACCTTCCCCTATTTATTATTGTTAGGCCGTTCGGCCTTAGGGCGCCGCAAGGGTGCTCGTGGTGACTGATGGGTCACAAGCATAGCCGTGAAACCCGCAGTCCAGAGCGCCTTGGGAAGCTGGCTCATCCTATCGGGCTTTGGAAACGTCTGACAATCGGCGCCACGTTATCTTTTGTTAACCGGATGACCTCCTGTCAGCGGTGATTTCCACTGTGGGAGGGGGCTTGCTCCCGAAGGCGATGTGTCAGGTACCAAAGATGTCGACTGATCCACCGCATTCGGGAGCAAGCCCCCTCCCACAAGGTGTAATGGTGTTTGTGAGATTGGGGCTGGCAGTGAGTACAGCGCCATTCGCCGGATGGATCCGGCAAATCTTGCGTAGGGGACTTGCACGATCGGTATTATGGTATACCATCAGACGCACAGACACTCTCAATCCCCCTACGGAGCAGCTCATGAGTTTCGAAATTCGCAAGATCGTCAGCTATGTCGAAGAAACCTTCATCGAAGGCGGCAAGGTCACTGACAAGCCAGTGACCATGGTCGGGCTGGCCGTGGTGATGAAGAACCCGTGGGTCGGCAACGGCTTCGTCGAGGATCTGAAACCGCAAATTCGCGCCAACTGCTCCGACCTCGGCGCAATGATGGTCGAGCGTCTGGTGGGCATCATCGGCGGCGCCGAGAAGATCGAGGCGTACGGCAAAGCGGCAGTGGTCGGCGCCGACGGCGAAATCGAGCACGCCTCGGCGGTGATCCACACCCTGCGCTTCGGCAACCACTACCGCGAGGCGGTCAAGGCCAAAAGCTACCTGAGCTTCACCAACAAGCGCGGCGGCCCGGGCACTTCGATTCAGATCCCGATGATGCACAAGGATGACGAAGGCCTGCGTTCGCACTACATCACTCTGGAAATGCAGATCGAAGACGCGCCGCGTGCCGACGAAATCGTCGTGGTGCTCGGTTGCGCCGACGGTGGTCGCCTGCACCCGCGCATCGGCAACCGCTACATCGATCTGGAAGAACTGGCCGCCGAAAAAGCCCAGTAATCACAAAAAGGCACTGCAGGAGCGCTCCATGATTCGGCTCACCGCTGAACTCACCCCGGCTGGCACCAGTTACCTGGCGACCGGCCAAGGCCAGCCCGTGGTCTTGATCCACGGCGTGGGCCTGAACAAAGAAATGTGGGGCGGCCAGATCGTTGGCCTGTCTGCCCAATACCAGGTGATCGCCTACGACATGCTCGGCCACGGCGCCAGCCCGCGCCCGGCCAGCGGCACCGGCCTGCTCGGTTATGCCGATCAGTTGCTGGAGCTGCTCGATCACCTGAATCTGCCTCAGGCTGCGGTGATCGGTTTCTCCATGGGCGGCCTGGTGGCGCGGGCGTTTGCCCTGCACTACCCGGAGCGCCTGCAAAGCCTGGTGGTGCTGAACAGCGTGTTCAACCGCAGCGAAGAACAGCGCGCCGGGGTTATCGCCCGCACTGCACAAGCCGCCGAACACGGGCCGGATGCCAACGCCGAAGCGGCGCTGTCGCGCTGGTTCAGCCGTGAATATCAGGCGGCCAACCCGGCGCAGATCGCGGCCATTCGTCAGACCCTGGCCGGCAACGACCCGCAGGGTTACCTGACCACCTACGAATTGTTCGCCACCCAGGACATGTACCGCGCCGACGACCTGGGCAGCATTCAGGCGCCGACGCTGATCGCCACTGGCGAACTCGACCCCGGTTCGACCCCGGAAATGGCCGAGCAACTGGCCCGGCGCATCCCCGGCGCGAAGGTTGCGGTGCTGCCCGAGCAACGGCATATGATGCCGGTAGAGTCGCCGCGGCTGGTCAATCAGACGCTGCTGGAATTCCTCGACTACGCACACTCCCGACAAAACCATATAAAGGGGATCGTTGCATGACACTCGCACGCTTCCAGATGTGCATCGGCGGAGAATGGGTCGACGCCCTCTCCGGCAAGACCTTCGAAAGCCTCAACCCGGCCAGCGCCCAGGCCTGGGCCGAACTGCCTGACGCCGATGAAGCCGACGTCGAACGCGCCGTGCAAGCGGCACAGAAAGCCTTCGACAGTCCGGCCTGGCGCGGCCTCACCGCTACCGCGCGCGGCAAACTGCTGCGCCGTCTCGGTGACCTGATCGCAGAAAACAAGGAACAACTGGCGCAGCTGGAAAGCCGCGACAACGGCAAGCTGATCCGCGAAACCCGGGGTCAGGTCGGCTATCTGCCGGAGTTCTTCCACTACACCGCAGGTCTGGCCGACAAGCTCGAAGGCGGCACCCTGCCGCTGGACAAGCCCGATCTGTTCGCCTACACGGTGCACGAAGCGATGGGTGTGGTCGCCGCGATCATTCCGTGGAACAGCCCGCTGTACCTGACCGCGATCAAACTGGCGCCGGCGCTCGCCGCCGGCAACACGATTGTGATCAAGCCGTCCGAACATGCTTCGGCGACCATCCTTGAGCTGGCACGCCTGGCCCTCGAAGCCGGGATTCCGCCGGGCGTGGTCAACGTCGTCACCGGTTACGGTCCGAGCACCGGTGCCGCCCTCACCCGCCATCCGCTGATCCGCAAGATCGCCTTCACCGGCGGCGCGGCCACGGCCCGGCATGTGGTCCGCAGCAGCGCCGAGAACTTCGCCAAGCTGTCGCTGGAACTCGGCGGCAAATCGCCGAACATCATCTTCGCCGACGCCGATCTGGACAGCGCGATCAACGGCGCCATCGCCGGGATCTACGCCGCTTCGGGTCAAAGCTGCGTGTCCGGCTCGCGGCTGCTGGTGCAGGACGAAATCTACGACGAGTTCGTCAATCGCCTGGTCGAACGCGCCCAGCGCATCCGCATCGGCAACCCGCAGGAAGACCACAGCGAAATGGGCCCGATGGCCACCGCGCAGCAATTGGCGGTGGTCGAAGGTCTGGTAGCTGACGCCATTGCTGAAGGCGCGCGGTTGCGCACTGGCGGCAAGCGTCCGACGGATCTCGGTGACGGCTGGTTCTACGAGCCGACGCTGTTCGAGTGCGACCGCAACTCGATGAAGATCATGCAGGAAGAAGTCTTCGGTCCGGTGGCATCGGTGATTCGCTTCAAAGATGAAGCCGAGGCGCTGGCCATCGCCAACGACTCGCAGTTCGGCCTCGCCGCCGGCATCTGGACCCGCGATCTCGGTCGCGCCCATCGTCTGGCGCGGGATGTGCGTTCAGGAATCATCTGGGTCAACACCTACCGCGCAGTCTCGGCCATGGCGCCGATCGGCGGCTTCAAGAACAGTGGCTATGGACGCGAAAGCGGCATCGATTCGGTGCTGGCCTACACCGAACTGAAAACGGTGTGGATCAATCTCTCTCAGGCCCCGATGCCTGATCCGTTTGTGATGCGCTAGGAGTCCTGCGACATGATCGAACCCGGCATTTACAAAGACGTCATGAGCTCGTTCCCATCCGGGGTCACGGTGGTCACCACCCTCGACCCGGACGGCGCCATCGTCGGCATCACCGCCAGTGCCTTCAGCGCGCTGTCGATTGATCCGGCGCTGGTGCTGTTCTGTCCCAACTACGCCTCCGACACCTACCCGGTGCTGCGCGACAGCAAGAAATTCGCGATCCATTTGCTGTCCGCCGACCAGACCGCCGAGGCCTACGCCTTCGCCGGTAAAGGCAAGGACAAGGCCAAAGACATCCAGTGGCATTTGAGCGAACTCGGTAACCCGATCCTCGCCAAGGCCACGGCGATCATCGAGTGCGAGTTGTGGCGTGAATACGACGGTGGTGATCACGCGATCATTGTCGGCGCGGTGAAGAACCTGATCCTGCCCGAGCAACCGGTGACGCCGATGATTTATCACAAGGGCAAACTTGGCCCGTTGCCAACCCTGGCCTGATGGATTCACACAATCCCTGTAGGAGTGAGCCTGCTCGCGATAGCGGACTGACATTCAACATTGATGTCGACTGATCCACCGCTATCGCGAGCAGGCTCACTCCTACAAGGGATTTGTGGTGATGGGAGGAATGATGAGTAACGAAAAGTACGAAAAAGGCCTGAAGATCCGCACTCAGGTGCTCGGCGAAGCCTACGTGCAGCGCTCGATCGACAACGCCGACGACTTCACCCGCCCGCTGCAGGAAATGGTCACCGAATACTGCTGGGGCCATGTCTGGGGGCGCGAGGGTTTGTCGCTCAAGGAGCGCAGCATGATCAACCTGGCGATGATCTCGGCGCTCAACCGCCCGCATGAACTCAAGCTGCATGTGCGCGGCGCCTTGCGTAACGGCCTGAGTCGTGAGCAAATACGCGAAATTCTGCTTCAGGTCGGTATTTATTGCGGCGTCCCGGCAGCCGTGGACAGTTTCCGGCTCGCCCGTGAAGCCTTCGCCGAAGCCGACGCCGAGGCCTCCAGTTAACCCCTCGGCTGTTTAGATGCCCGTCTGGCATGGACAGCCAACTTCAAGAGCGGACCCCATGAAACGCCAGCCACTCGACGACAGCTTCAAGGTCAATCGCAACCCCGTTACCCTGCGCGAAATCGTGCTGGACAAACTGCGTAGCGCGATCATGAATTTCCAGCTCATGCCCGGCGATCGTCTGGTGGAGCGCGATCTGTGCGATCGCCTTGGTGTCAGCCGCACATCGGTGCGCGAAGCCTTGCGTCACCTGGAGTCCGAAGGTCTGGTCGAGTTCGCCGATGCCAAAGGCCCACGGGTGGCGATCATCACCCTCGCCGATGCGGTCGACATCTATGAGCTGCGCTGCGTGCTCGAAGGCCTGATCGTCCAGCTGTTCACCCTGCGCGCCAAGGCCAAGGACATCAAGGCCCTGGAAAAAGCCCTCGACGAGAACCGCAAGGCGCTCAAGGACGGCGAACTGCAACAGGTTATCGACTCGGTACAGGGCTTCTACGACGTGCTGCTCGAAGGCTCGGGCAACCATGTTGCGGCCACCCAGTTGCGCCAGTTGCAGGCACGCATCAGCTATCTGCGAGCGACCTCGGTGTCCCAGGAAAACCGTCGCGGCGCGAGTAACCACGAAATGGAGAAAATGGTCGAGGCGATCAAGAGCGGCGATCCGCTGGCGGCGCATCAGGCCTGTGTCGATCACGTACGCGCCGCTGCGGCCGTGGCCCTCGACTACCTCAAGCGCAAACAGGAAGAGACCGGCGCCACGCCGAACATCACCCTGCCGATCGCGCTGAAAGAACCGCGCATAGGTCACTGACATGTTCAGCCCGAGCTTTTGCCCGAAATGCGGTGGCCCTGACCTCGGTCAGCAGGTACCGCCGGGCGATACGCACGAGCGTCTGATGTGCCGCGGCTGCGG
Organism: Pseudomonas sp. JQ36; assembly: GCF_053851495.1. Lineage (NCBI taxonomy): Bacteria > Pseudomonadati > Pseudomonadota > Gammaproteobacteria > Pseudomonadales > Pseudomonadaceae > Pseudomonas > Pseudomonas sp. JQ36. The sequence goes on from NZ_CM132642.1 coordinate 2,210,139, forward strand.
CCATATCCACTACGTCAATCCGAAGATCATCGCCGGCTGCATCATCGAGCAGGACGGCAAATACCTCTTGTGCCAACGGGCGATCCCACCGCGCCCGGGCACCTGGACACTGCCGGCCGGCTTCATGGAAAGCGGCGAAACCACCGAGCAGGCGGCGCTGCGCGAAGTCTGGGAAGAAAGCGGCGTACGTGCGGAAATCGTCTCGCCGTATTCGATTTTCAGCGTGCCGAAGATCAGCGAGGTGTACATCATCTTCCGCGCGATCGCGCTGGAGATCACCGGCCAGTTCGGCCCTGAGACCATGGACTACAAGTTCTTCGCCCCCGAAGACATCCCGTGGGAGCAGATCTATTACCCGGCGATCCGGCAGATTCTCGAGCGTTACATCGAGGAGCGTCAGGCCGGGGTGTATGGGATCTACATGGGCAATGATGACAGCGGCAAGATTCACTTCATCCGCTGAGGATCACCTTCGCCCCTGTGGGAGCGGGCTTGCTCGCGAAGGCGGTCCATCATTCAACATTTCTATCGACTGACACGACGCCTTCGCGAGCAAGCTGAACTGGCCTAATAATTCCGGACACCTCTTAAGGGCGATATGATTTCGCCAACTTGGAGGTCTCATGAACGAAAGAAAGGTCTACACCCGCGAGTTCAAGCTGCATGCTGCCAGCATGGTGCTTGATGATAACTGCCCGGTTCCAGATGTTTGTGCCTCGCTGGATATCGGGCCTACGGCTTTACGACGCTGGGTTGATCAGGTTCGTAAGGAACGCGAGGGCCAGCCAGTTAAAGGCACCAAGGCAATTACCGAAGATCAGCGCCAGATCCAGGAGCTAAAAGCCAAGATCAAGCGCATGGAGATGGAAGCCGAAATACTAAAAAAGGCTACCGCTCTCTTGATGTCGGATCCCGATCGTTTTCGATGATCGCAGAGCTAAGAGAGTCATTTCCGACGGCCGTGGTATGTCGTGTTTTTGGTGTGAAGCGCAGTAGCTTTTATGAGTGGATTCAACGGCGAGCCAAGCCGCGGATCAGACGTGAAGAACTCAAATCGAAAGTAGTTGAGTTACATAGCCAAAGCCGCGAAGCCATGGGCTCCAGAATGATCAGCAAGGGCCTGAAGTCTCAGAAAATAGCTGTTGGAAGGAGCCTTGTCCGAGCGCTGATGAGGGAAGCCAACATTGTCAGTAAACAACGCCAACCCCACCCCTTCAGATCCAAAGGTGTGGAAGCATTTGTCGCGCCCAATCGGCTCAAGCGCAATTTCAAACCGACGGCGATCGATCAGGTTTGGTGTGGCGACGTCACCAGTTTGATGGTGGGCAAACGCTGGTTTCATCTGGCCATCGTGATCGATTTGTATGCTCGCAGGGTCATTGGCTGGGCGTTTTCTCTGGTCAATGACGCTAACTTGGTCAGCAAAGCGTTACGCATGGCGACAGCGGTACGAACGTGTCCCCTTGGGCTGATGTTTCATTCAGACCAAGGATGTCAGTACACCAGCCGCAAGTTTCAAGAGGAATTGGTGCGCCACGGCATTTTGCAAAGCATGAGCCATCGTGGACAGTGCTGGGACAATGCGCCGACCGAGCGTTTTTTCGGCACATTGAAATCAGAATGGATTCCTCGCATCGGCTACAGCCAAATCGAGGAAGCAAAAACGGACATGGTGCGTTTCTTCATGTACTACAACCGCACCAGGCTCCACAGCTATAACAACTACCTGTCGCCAATAGCCATGGAGCAAAAAGCGGCATAAACACCGTAATCGGTGTCCGGGATTACTTGACCAGTTCAAGCCCGCTCCCACAGGGGATTTGTGGTGTTGCTTAAATTGGGGTGATGCCTTCGACGATGATGATTTCTGCCCGCGCCCATTCCTCGCGATAACTTTTCGCTTCCTGATACGCCGCCGAGTGGTAGCACGCCACGGCCTTCTCATAGCTCTCGAACTCGATCACCACGCTACGCTGAGGAGTAGCCCTGCCCTCCAGCGCTTCGCTGCGCCCGCCCCGGGCCAGAAACTTCGCGCCGAACTCGGCGAACGCTGCCGGCGCGCGTTGGGTGTATTGGCTGTAGTGCTCGGCATCGTCGACATCCACGTGGGCAATCCAGTACGCCTTCATAGTGACCTCTTTGTTGATTTTGTATTATGGTATACCAATATTATTTGCAACCAACCCTGAGAGTCCAGCATGGCCTTCAACAGCATCGAAGAAATCCTCGAAGATTATCGTCTCGGCAAAATGGTCCTGCTGGTCGATGACGAAGATCGGGAAAACGAAGGCGACCTGCTGCTGGCCGCCGACTGCTGCACGCCCGAGGCGATCAGCTTCATGGCCCGTGAGGCGCGCGGGTTGATCTGCCTGACGTTGACCGACGAACACTGCCAACGCCTGGGCCTTGAGCAGATGGTGCCGAGCAATGGCAGCGTGTTCAGCACCGCGTTTACGGTTTCCATCGAAGCGGCGGTCGGCGTCACTACGGGCATTTCTGCTGCCGACCGCGCTTGCACCGTTGCCGCCGCCGTGGCGCCGAACGCTCGCGCAGAAGACCTGGTGCAACCTGGGCACATCTTCCCACTGCGCGCCAAGGAGGGCGGCGTGCTAACCCGCGCTGGTCACACCGAGGCTGGTTGTGATCTGGCACGTCTGGCCGGGTTCACGCCCGCCTCGGTGATCGTCGAAGTGATGAACGACGACGGCACCATGGCTCGCCGCCCGGATCTGGAAGTGTTCGCGCGCAAGCACGGGATCAAGATCGGCACCATCGCTGACCTGATCCACTATCGCCTCAGCACCGAGCGCACCATCGAACGCATCGGCGAACGTGAGCTGCCGACGGTGCATGGCACGTTCCGGCTGATCACCTTTGAAGACCGCATCGAAGGTGGCGTGCACATGGCGATGGTCATGGGCGATCTGCGCCGCGAAGAGCCGACGCTGGTGCGCGTGCATGTGATTGATCCGCTGCGAGATCTGGTCGGCGCCGAGTACAGCGGGCCAAGCAACTGGACGCTGTGGGCGGCGCTGCAACGGGTCGCGGCTGAAGGTCATGGCGTGGTCGTAGTGTTGGCCAACCATGAATCGTCGCAGGCATTGCTGGAGCGCGTGCCGCAATTGACCCAGACGCCACGGCAGTTCAGTCGCTCGCAATCGCGGACCTATTCGGAGGTCGGCACCGGGGCGCAGATTCTGCAGAACCTGGGGGTGGGCAAATTGCGGCATCTCGGGCCGCCATTGAAATACGCGGGATTGACCGGGTATGACCTAGAGGTGGTCGAGAGCATCCCCTTCACCGAATAACCCCACAGAAAATCACGCTCCCCTGTGGGAGGGGGCTTGCTCCCGAAGGCGCCGTAACAGTCGACATCAATGTTGAATGACCCAACGCATTCGCGAGCAAGCCCGCTCCCACAAGGGGTTTGCGTTTCAAACCGATTTCCTCGAACTACAAAAAAGGAGCGTCGCCAGATAACCGGTAAGGCAAAGTGCTTGCACAAAGTTTGGAATACCATAATATGATATTCCATAGACCGGGCGACCTGAAAAACCGTCCGGCTACTGCTCCCGACAGGCGGGCAACAACGCAAGCCCGCTCAAAAACACAACAATGAGGGCGTAAAAATGGTGTTGAACAAAGCTGCAACCGCGATCTTTTTTGCGGGACTGCTGAGCGTGACCGGCCAGGCTGCAATGGCCGCCGAAAGCGTGAACTTCGTCAGCTGGGGCGGTAGCACCCAGGATGCGCAGAAACAGGCCTGGGCCGATCCGTTCAGCAAGGCCAGCGGCATCACCGTGGTGCAGGACGGCCCGACCGACTACGGCAAACTCAAAGCCATGGTCGAAAGCGGCAATGTGCAATGGGACGTGGTCGATGTCGAAGCCGACTTCGCCCTGCGCGCCGCCGCTGAAGGCCTGCTCGAACCCCTCGATTTCAACGTCATCCAGCGCGACAAGATCGACCCGCGTTTCGTCAGCGATTACGGGGTCGGCTCGTTCTTCTTCTCCTTCGTCCTCGGCTACAACGAGGGCAAACTCGGCGCCAAAAAGCCGCAGGACTGGAGCGCCCTGTTCGACACCAAGACCTACCCCGGCAAACGCGCCCTGTACAAATGGCCCAGCCCCGGCGTGCTCGAACTTGCGTTGCTGGCCGACGGCGTAGCGGCTGACAAGCTCTACCCGCTGGATCTGGATCGCGCCTTCAAAAAACTCGACACCATCAAGAAAGACATCGTCTGGTGGGGCGGCGGCGCGCAGTCGCAGCAACTGCTGGCCTCCGGTGAAGCGAGCATGGGCCAGTTCTGGAACGGCCGGATTCACGCCCTGCAAGAAGACGGCGCCCCCGTCGGTGTGAGCTGGAAACAGAACCTGGTCATGGCCGACATTCTGGTGATTCCAAAGGGCTCGAAAAACAAGGACGCGGCGATGAAGTTCCTGGCCAACGCCAGCAGTGCCAAAGGCCAGGCCGACTTCTCCAACCTGACCGCCTACGCCCCGGTCAACGTCGACAGCGTGGCGCGCCTGGACTCGGTGCTGGCCCCGAACCTGCCGACGGCCTACGCCAAGGATCAGATCACTCTTGATTTCGCGTACTGGGCCAAGAACGGCCCGGCCATCGCGACACGGTGGAACGAATGGCTGGTCAAATGAAAATGGCGGCCACTGCGCCCCGTCCTGCAACGGTGACCGGGAGCGCCACCGGCGCTGCCGGCTCGACCCACACCTTCAGACAACGCTGGAAAGGTGCCGGCAATCTGGTCCCGGCACTGCTGTTCCTCGGCCTGTTCTTTCTCGCGCCGTTGATTGGCCTGTTGTTGCGCGGCGTGCTGGAGCCGACCCCGGGCCTTGGCAACTATGAACAACTGTTCGCCAACTCGGCGTATGCGCGGGTGTTGCTCAACACCTTTTCCGTGGCCGGGCTGGTGACGATTTTCAGCCTGTTGCTGGGCTTTCCGCTGGCCTGGGCGATCACGCTGGTGCCGCGCGGCTGGGGCCGCTGGATCCTCAACATCGTGCTGCTATCGATGTGGACCAGCCTGCTCGCCCGCACCTATTCGTGGCTGGTGCTGCTGCAAGCTTCGGGGGTGATCAACAAGGCGCTGATGGCGCTGGGGATCATCGATCAGCCGCTGGAAATGGTGCACAACCTGACCGGCGTGGTGATCGGCATGAGCTACATCATGATCCCGTTCATCGTGCTGCCGTTGCAGGCGACCATGCAGGCCATCGACCCGATGATCCTGCAGGCCGGCTCGATCTGCGGCGCCAGCCCGTGGACCAACTTCTTCCGGGTGTTCCTGCCGCTGTGCCGGCCGGGTCTGGCGTCCGGCGGCTTGATGGTGTTCGTGATGTCGCTCGGTTACTACGTCACCCCGGCACTGCTCGGCGGGGCGCAGAACATGATGCTGCCGGAGTTCATCATTCAGCAGGTGCAATCGTTCCTCAACTGGGGCCTGGCCAGTGCCGGCGCTGCGTTGCTGATCGCGATCACTTTGGTGCTGTTCTACTTCTACCTGAAGCTTCAGCCGGAATCCCCGGTTGGCGCCAGCAATGCGAGGTAAGCCGACATGCTCCTGACTCCCAATGCCATGAGCCGGCGGATGCGTTTCGGGCTCTACGCAACCACCGGTTTGATCGGCCTGTTCCTGCTGTTGCCGATCGTTTTCATCGTCCTGCTGTCGTTCGGCTCATCGCAGTGGCTGGTGTTCCCGCCGCCGGGCTGGACGCTGAAATGGTACGGCCAGTTCTTCTCCAACGCCGACTGGATGAGCGCTGCGGCGGCCAGCCTCAAGGTCGCCGTGCTGACCACGATCTGCGCCGTGGCCCTTGGTTTGCCGACTGCCTTCGCCCTGGTGCGCGGGCGCTTCCCCGGCCGGGAAATGCTCTACGGCCTGTTCACCCTGCCGATGATCGTGCCGCTGGTGATCATCGCGGTGGCGGTGTACGCGCTGTTTCTCAAGCTCGGTTACACCGGGACCCTGTTTGCGTTCGTGGTCAGCCATGTGATCGTCGCGCTGCCGTTCACCATCATCTCGATCATCAACTCGCTGAAGCTGTTCGATCAGTCGATTGAAGACGCGGCGGTGATCTGCGGCGCCTCACGCCTGCAAGCAGTGTTCAAGGTGACGTTCCCGGCGATCCGTCCGGGCATGGTGGCCGGCGCCCTCTTCGCCTTTCTGGTTTCGTGGGACGAAGTGGTGCTCAGCGTGATGATGGCCAGCCCGACCCTGCAAACCCTTCCCGTGAAAATGTGGACCACTTTGCGCCAGGACCTGACCCCGGTGATCGCCGTCGCTTCGACGCTGCTGATCGGCCTGTCGGTATTGGTCATGGTGATCGCCGCCGCGCTGCGCCGGCGCAACGAAATCCGCGCCTGAGCGCCCAGGAGTACGACATGAGTGCCGTGATCAAAGACGCTTCCCAGCAGAACGACAACCCCCTGGTCAGCCTGCGCAACCTGAACAAGCACTACGGCGACTTTGCCGCCGTCGACAATATCTCGCTGGACATCAAGGACGGCGAGTTCCTGACCTTCCTCGGCTCCAGCGGCTCGGGCAAAAGCACCACGCTGTCGATGCTCGCTGGGTTCGAAACGCCGAGCAGCGGCGAGATCCTGGTCAACGGTCAGTCGTTGGTCAACGTGCCGCCACACAAGCGCGACATTGGCATGGTGTTCCAGCGTTATTCGCTGTTCCCGCATCTGTCGGTGCGCGACAACATCGCCTTCCCGCTGGCGATCCGCAAACTCGCCGCCGCCGAGCGTGACAAACGCGTCGATGCGATGCTGAAACTGGTGCAGCTCGAACAATTCGCCCATCGCCGCCCTTCGCAACTCTCTGGCGGCCAGCAGCAACGCGTCGCCATCGCCCGGGCGCTGGTCTATGAGCCACGCATCCTGTTGATGGACGAACCCCTCGGTGCGCTGGACAAAAAATTGCGTGAAGACTTGCAGGATGAACTGCGCCAGCTGCATCGGCGCCTGGGCATCACCATCGTCTACGTGACCCACGACCAGGAAGAAGCCATGCGCCTGTCGCAGCGCATCGCGATTTTCAGTCACGGCAAGATTGTCGGTCTGGGCAGCGGTTATGACCTGTATCAGAATCCGCCGAACGCGTTTGTCGCGTCGTTCCTCGGCAATTCGAACTTCCTCAAGCTCAAGGCTCAGGGCAACGCGGCGGCTTCGTTTGAAGGACAGTCATTGTCGATTCGCCTGACCGCCGGCTTGCATATCGATCAGGATGTGCTGCTGATGGTGCGTCCGGAAAAAGCGGTGGCGCTGAGCGTGCAACAAGCGAGCGAAGAGCCGTTGGCGGCAGGCTGGAATGAAGTGTCGGCGCAAGTGGTGGAAGTGTTGTTTCTTGGCGAGAGCCAGACCTGCAGCGTGGTGACTTCGGGCGGTACTTCGATGACGGTGAAAGCGCTGTCGGCGGCGGGCATGCCGCTCAAGGCTGGCGATCCGGTGCGAGTGCGCTGGGCTACGGCGGACGCTTGTGTCTACACCGAATGGGCTGAAAGCGACCTCAATAAAGCGGCCGGTTCACACTGAGGTTCCGTGTAGGAGCTGCCGCAGGCTGCGATCTTTTGATTGTGCTTTTCAAGATCAAAAGATCGCAGCCTGCGGCAGCTCCTACATGAGGTTGCATTTCAACTGTGGGAGCGGGCTTGCTTGCGAAGGCGGCGTGTCAGTCACTGTTTATGTTGAATGACACACCGCATTCGCGAGCAAGCCCGCTCCCACAGGGGTCTGGTGGTGTTCAGGCGATCGGAGTGAAACCTTCAATTTCGTCCGGCCACGCGGTGAGGATTTCGAAACCGGTGTCGGTCACCGCGACCATATGCTCCCACTGCGCCGACAGCGAGCCATCCTTGGTCAGCACGGTCCAGCCGTCCGGCATGTTCTTCACGTGGCGCTTGCCGGCATTGAGCATCGGCTCGACGGTGAAGATCATCCCCGCCTTGAGCTTCATGCCCTGATTGGGAAACCCGTAATGCAGGATCTGCGGTTCATCGTGATAAACCTTGCCGATGCCATGCCCGCAATACTCGCGCACCACGCTGAAGCCTTCCTTCTCCGCCAGGCTCTGGATCGCATGGCCGATGTCACCCAGCGTCGCGCCCGGACGCACCATGCGAATGCCGGCACACATGGCGTCGTAGGTAGTCTTGATCAGGTGCTGCGCCTCAGGCGTCGCCTCGCCGACCACGTACATGCGGCTGGTGTCGCCGAACCAGCCGTCCTTGATCACCGCGATGTCGAGGTTGACGATGTCGCCGTCTTTCAGCGGTGTGCCCGACGGGATGCCGTGGCACACCACGTCGTTGACCGAAGCGCACACGGTTTTCGGAAAACCGTGATAACCGACGTTGGCCGGAATCGCTTTCTGCACGTTGACGATGTAATCGTTGCACAACCGATCCAGCTCATCGGTCGTCACCCCGGCCTTCACATGCGGCACCAGCATCGCCAGCACTTCGGCGGCGAGTTTGCCCGCCGCGCGCGACTTCGCGATTTCCTCGGGGGTATTGATCTTGATCTGGTTTCTCATGCGCTGACGGCTTCCTGAGTCAGTTGATGCAGATCCAGCCCGCCGTTCTGTTCGGCGCGGATCAGCAAGCGGCAAATGGCGCTGTGGTCGAGGTTGGGGTGCAGTTCGGCGAGCATGCCGATGCGCATCCAGTGCTCGGCCTGCGCGTTGATCGAGCGGCTGAGCGCGGTGCTGGAGATGCGCAGGTTCTCGTGCATGTCTTCTGAAATCTTTACGATGCCCATATATGAATCCTATACGATTTGTATATGGATCGTATATTAGCCAGGCCTAACGCTGAATTGCAAATTGACTCCGCAAATCTACAAACGCCATCGTGTAGGAGCTGCCGCAGGCTGCGATCTTTTGATCTTCAAAAACAAAATCAAAAGATCGCAGCCTGCGGCAGCTCCTACAGAATGCAAGGCATCAAATCGCAGGCAAAAAAAAGCTGCCAAATTCGGCAGCGAAAACTTTAAGAACACGCGATGTATTGGCCGCAGCATAGACGCCGGATAATGACAGTGTCATGACAGCCGCAAATTCATTCAACCGCCCCTGCCCAGTCATCAGGATGTCATCAAGATCACGGCAGAATCCTCGCAAACCGTCTTGAGCCTTCGACGGATGTTTTGCAGGGATTCCCATGAAAGAAGACGCCTCGCTGTTTGCCGCCATCGACCTGGGCTCGAATGCGTTTCGCCTGATGATCGGCCAGTCGGTGCGCAGTCGAAAAGGCTTCATGATTCAGGAAGTCAAAACCTTGCGTGAACCGGTGCGGCTGGCCGAAGGCTTCGACGGCGGTGCACTGGACGAAATGGCGCTGGATCGAGGCTGGCAGGCGCTGGCGCGGTTCGGCAAGAAACTGCGTGGATTCGAGGCCGGCAAGGTGCGGGCAGTGGCAACCAGCGCGGTACGCGAGGCCGACAATGCGCAGTTGTTTCTGCACAGTGCCGAACGCCATCTGGGTTTTCGCATCGACGTCATTTCCGGCCATGAAGAGGCGCAACTGGTCTACGCCGGCGTCGCTCATACCCTGCCGGATGCGCAAGACATGCGTCTGGTGGTGGACATTGGCGGTGGTTCCACCGAACTGATTCTGGGCCAGGGCTCGCAACCGCTGCTCACTGAAAGCATCGCCATCGGCAGCGGCACCCTGGGCGCACGCTATTTCCCGGAGGGACGCATTGCTCCCGGCGCGCTACAGGAAGCCGAGCGCGTGGCGATCCTGCAATTCGAAAAAGTCGCCCGCCGCTATCGCGCGCAGGGCTGGCAGCAGACCATTGGCTCGTCGGGCACGGCGCGGATGCTGGCGAAAGTGCTGAAGGCCAATCGCTTGAACGACTTCGGTCAGGATGGCATCACCTATGGCGGACTGTTGCGTCTGTCGCTCCTGCTGCTGAAGGTGAAGAACGTTCAACAGTTAAAGCTGGCAGGCTTGCAGCCGCATCGCCAGAGCATTTTGCCCGGTGGGCTGGTGCTGATGCTGGCGGCATTCAAGGTATTCGGTATTTCGCAGATGGTGCCGTCGGAACCGGGTTTGCGCCTCGGTGTGCTGCATGGACTGATGAGCCGTCACTGACCGATCACTTAACCCAGTGTGGGAGCGGGCTTGCTCGCGAAGGCGGAGTGTCAGTCGAAAATTATTTAGCTGACACTCCGCTTTCGCGAGCAAGCCCGCTCCCACAGGGATGGCGTTCTTTGCGCAACTCGGGATTTCGCAGATGGTGCCGTCGGAACCGGGTTTGCGCCTCGGTGTACTGCATGGTTTGATGAGCCGGCACTGACCGATCACTTAACCCAGTGTGGGAGCGGGCTTGCTCGCGAAGGCGGAGTGTCAGTCGAAAATTATTTAGCTGACACTCCGCTTTCGCGAGCAAGCCCGCTCCCACAGGGATGGCGTTCTTTGCGCAACTCGGGATTTCGCAGATGGTGCCGTCGGAACCGGGTTTGCGCCTCGGTGTACTGCATGGACTGATGAGCCGGCACTGACACCCTACACACTCCAGTGTGGGAGCGGGCTTGCTCGCGAAGGCGGAGTGTCAGTCGAAAATTATTTAGCTGACACTCCGCTTTCGCGAGCAAGCTCGCTCCCACAGGTTTTTTGGGTTGTCTTCTCAGGCCAGTTCTTTGCGCAACTGCCGGGCAGCGTTGACCATGTGCACCAGCGCCGCCTCCGTCTCCGGCCAGCCGCGGGTTTTCAAACCGCAATCCGGGTTGACCCACAACCGCTCTGGCGGAATCCGCTGCGCTGCTTTGCGCAGCAAGTTGGCCATTTCCGAAGCATCCGGCACCCGCGGCGAATGGATGTCGTAGACGCCCGGGCCGATCTCGTTCGGGTAATCGAAGGCTTCGAACGCATCGAGCAGCTCCATGTCCGAACGCGAGGTTTCGATGGTGATCACGTCGGCGTCCATGGCGGCGATGGACTCGATCACATCGTTGAATTCGCTGTAGCACATGTGGGTGTGGATCTGCGTTTCGTCGCGTACACCGGAGGCACACAGGCGGAACGCTTCGGTTGCCCAGTCCAGATAGTGCTGCCATTGCGCGCGGCGTAGCGGCAGACCTTCGCGGAAGGCGGCTTCGTCGATCTGCACGATCTTGATCCCGGCGGCTTCCAGATCCACCACTTCGTCACGGATCGCCAGCGCCAACTGCCGTGCCTGCACTTCACGGGACACATCTTCGCGAGGGAACGACCACATCAGCATGGTCACCGGGCCGGTCAGCATGCCCTTCATGACCTTGTCGGTCAGGCCTTGCGCGTAGCGGATCCAGTCCACGGTCATGGCTTGCGGACGATTCAGATCACCGAAGATCACCGCCGGTTTCACACAACGCGAACCGTAGCTCTGCACCCAGCCGAAACGGGTGAACACGTAGCCATCGAGTTGCTCGGCGAAGTACTCGACCATGTCGTTGCGTTCGGCTTCACCGTGCACCAGCACGTCGAGGCCCAGTTGCTCCTGGATCTCCACCGCATGGCGGATCTCGCTGTACATGGCTTCGGTGTATTCGGCCTCGCTCAGTTTGCCTTGCTTGAACGACTGACGCGCCAGGCGGATCGACGCGGTCTGCGGAAACGAACCGATAGTGGTGGTCGGGAACAGCGGCAGATCGAGGCCGGCGCGCTGCTTGGCGATGCGCTGGGTAAACGGCGATTGGCGCTGGCTGTCCTGCGCGGTAATGGCCGCCACACGGGCCTGCACTGCCGGTTTGTGAATACGCGGCGAGGCGGCGCGGCTGGTCTGTACCGAGCGGCTTTGGGTCAAGGCGCGGAGCACTTTCGGCGCCTCCGGCTGATTAACCGCCTGCGCCAGCACCGCGACTTCCTCGCACTTCTGCACGGCAAACGCCAACCAGCTTTTCAGCTCGGCATCGAGCTGGTCTTCGCGGTTCAGATCCACCGGGCTGTGCAGCAGCGAGCACGATGGCGCGACCCACAGCCGATCCCCCAGACGTTCATGCGCATGCTGCAAAGTCGCCAGCGCGTTTTCCAGATCGCAGCGCCAGACATTGCGGCCGTTGACCACACCCAGCGACAGCACTTTGTAGGCCGGCAGGCGATCAAGGATGGTCGGGTACTGTTCCGCTGCGCGCACCAGATCGATGTGCAGACCATCGACTGGCAGATTGGCGGCCAGACCGAGGTTCTCTTCCAGACCACCGAAGTAAGTGGCGAGCAGTTTCTTCAGCGGATCACGCTGGATCTGGTTGTAGGCACGCTCGAAAGCATTCTTCCACTCCTGCGGCAGGTCGAGCACCAGAATCGGCTCGTCGATCTGCACCCATTCCACACCTAGGGCGGCCAGCCGCGCGAAGATCTGCCCGTACAGCGGCAGCAGGCGATCGAGCAGTTCCAGCTTATCGAACTCGGCACCTTTGGCCTTGCCCAGCCACAGATAAGTCAGGGGGCCGATGATCACCGGTTTGACGTTATGCCCCAGTGCGCGGGCTTCTTCGACTTCTTCGAACAACTGTTCCCAGCCGAGCTGGAACTGTTGATCGGCGCTGAATTCCGGGACCAGGTAGTGGTAGTTGGTGTCGAACCACTTGGTCATTTCCTGCGCGTGCGCACCGCTACAGCAGCTGTCGCTGACGCCACGGGCCATGCTGAACAGGGTCTGTAGGCTGGCTTTGCCGTCATGTGGACGGAAACGCTCGGGAATCACCCCGAACATCAGCGAGTGGGTCAGCACCTGGTCGTACCAGGCGAAATCGCCCACCGGCAGCAGCTCGATGCCGGCGTTTTTCTGCAAGTCCCAATGGGCCTTGCGCAGCTGGCGGCCAACGTCACGCAGGCCAGCCTCGTTCAGTTCTCCTTTCCAGAACGCCTCTTGCGCTTTCTTCAGTTCGCGGTCGCGACCGATGCGCGGAAATCCGAGGGAATGGGCCAGTGCCATGACAAACAACTCCAATGTCTTGTTGATGGCGGCCATTGTCGGGATCGAGTGCTAGTGAGACAAACTCATTTTAATCTTGATGATCACAAGTTTCCCTCATGATCGGATATCAGCTGCATGCCCGCTGAAAACGTCTTTGCCCTGCAGGATATTCATCCGCAGATCAAGCATTGAGGAGCGCTTGCGACGCCCTTTCAATACTCAATGGCGCCTTGATGTAAACCCTCTGAAACCGGGCCCTTGCAGGCTGCAATTCTGTTCTATGGTTAGATCGAAATGGCTGTATCGGCGGCGGGTTAAAGGTTGCGACAGATCAGGTCTGCGCCTATGTTGCACGCGAGCTTTTCCCCGCGAATGGAACGCGATCAACACCACTACAAGAGGTGAAGAAATGTCAAAGGATTCACGCCCTGCCGTACTTGGGCTGATCGGCAATACGCCGCTGGTACAAGTTACCCGCTTCGATACCGGCCTCTGCACACTGTTTCTCAAACTGGAATCACAAAACCCCGGCGGTTCGATCAAGGACCGCGTCGGTCTGGCGATGATCGATGCCGCTGAACGCGACGGCCGCCTGCAACCGGGTGGCACCATCGTCGAGGCCACCGCCGGCAACACCGGTCTGGGCCTGGCGCTGGTCGGCCGGGCCAAAGGCTACCGCGTGGTGCTGGTAGTCCCGGACAAGATGTCCACCGAGAAAGTCCTGCACTTGAAAGCCATGGGCGCCGAGGTGCACATCACCCGCTCGGACGTCGGCAAGGGCCACCCCGAGTATTACCAGGACGTGGCCGCACGACTGGCGAAAGACATTCCCGGCGCGTTCTTCGCCGACCAGTTCAACAACCCCGCCAACCCGCTGGCACACGAGTGCAGCACCGCGCCGGAGATCTGGGCGCAGACCGAGCATGATCTGGACGCGATCGTGGTTGGCGTCGGTTCCGCCGGCACACTGACCGGGCTGAGCCGCTTCTTCAAACGCGTACAGCCGGATCTGCAAATGGTCCTCGCCGACCCGGTGGGTTCGGTGATGGCTCAGTACAGCCGCGACGGCACCATGCCGACGCCCGGTTCGTGGGCGGTGGAAGGCATCGGCGAAGATTTCATTCCGTCGATCACCGACCTCAGCAGTGTGCGCCACGCGTACTCGATCAGCGACGAAGAAAGCTTCGACCACGCCCGCCAGTTGCTGCGCGCCGAAGGCATTCTCGGTGGCTCGTCGACCGGCACCCTGCTCGCCGCCGCGCTGCGTTACTGCCGCGAACAGACCGAGCCCAAGCGCGTGGTCAGCTTCGTCTGCGACACCGGCACGCGCTATCTGTCGAAGGTCTACAACGACCAGTGGATGACCGATCAGGGCCTGTTGCAGCGCAAGCGCTATGGCGACCTGCGCGATCTGATCGCCCGGCGTTTCGAGGATGGCCGGGTGATCAGCGTCGGCCCCGACGACACCCTGCTGACCGCGTTCCAGCGCATGCGTCTGGCGGATGTCTCGCAATTGCCGGTGCTGGTGGAAGGCAAACAACTGGTCGGCGTGATCGACGAATCCGACATCCTGCTGGCGGTGCACGAAGACGCCGCACGCTTCAGTCAATCGGTCTCCAGCGTGATGACCGACAAACTGCAAACCCTCGCCCCCGGTGCCAACCTCGCCGAACTGGAAGCGGTGCTCAGTCGCGGCCTCGTCGCGATCATCGCCGACGCCTCGGGCTTCCACGGCCTGATTACCCGCACCGACATGCTCAACCAATTACGGAGATCCCTCGCATGAGTCAGCACGACGATAAATCCCAAGGCTTCGCGACCCGGGTGATCCATGCCGGGCAAACGCCTGACCCGACCACCGGCGCGCTGATGCCGCCGATCTACGCCAACTCGACTTACCTGCAAGACAGCCCCGGCGTGCACAAGGGCTTCGACTACGGTCGCTCGCACAACCCGACGCGTTTTGCGCTGGAGCGTTGCGTGGCGGATCTGGAAGGAGGCACCCGGGCGTTTGCTTTCGCTTCCGGGCTGGCGACGATTTCCACCGTGCTCGAACTGATCGATGCCGGTTCGCACGTCATCTCCGGCAATGACTTGTACGGCGGCACGTTCCGCCTGTTCGACAAGGTCCGTCAGCGCAGTGCCGGGCATCGCTTCAGCTACGTCGATCTGACTGACCTGGCGGCATTCGAAGCGGCGCTGCAGGACGACACGCGCCTGGTGATTGTCGAATCACCGACCAACCCGTTGCTGAGCCTGTCGGATCTGGCCGCGATTGCGCGCATCTGTCGTGCACGCGGGATCATCAGCGTCGCCGACAACACCTTCGCCAGCCCGTATATCCAGCGCCCGCTGGAGCTGGGTTTCGACATCGTGCTGCACTCGACCACCAAGTACCTGAACGGTCACTCCGACGTGATCGGTGGTATCGCGGTGGTTGGGCAGAATGCCGAACTCGCGGACAAACTCGGCTTCCTGCAAAACGCGGTCGGCGCAATCTCCGGCCCGTTCGATGCATTCCTGACGTTGCGCGGGGTGAAAACCCTAGCGCTGCGCATGGAACGTCATTGCAGCAACGCGCTGGAACTGGCCAAGTGGCTGGAGCAGCAACCGCAGGTCAAACGCGTTTACTACCCAGGCCTGCCGTCGCACCCGCAACATGAGTTGGCCAAGCGGCAGATGCATGGTTTTGGCGGGATGATCTCGGTGGATCTAAACAGTGATCTGGAGGGCGCACGGCGCTTTCTGGAAAACGTGAAGATCTTTGCCCTGGCCGAGAGCCTGGGCGGTGTTGAAAGCCTGATCGAGCATCCGGCGATCATGACCCACGCGACCATTCCAGCTGAAACCCGCGCGAAACTGGGCATCGGCGATGGTCTGGTGCGTCTGTCGGTGGGGGTCGAAGATCTCGAAGACCTGCGCGCCGATCTGGCGTACGCGCTGACCAAAATCTGACCCTGCAACAACGACAAAGCCCGCAGCAATGCGGGCTTTGGTGTTCGAGTAGGCGGCCAGTGCTGGTCTCTGGCTTACAAGGTTTATCAGGCCTCTCACAGTACAAAAGCAACCATGGAAAAAGAGCGGTGCTTTGCTGCCTCACACGGCATAAGGGCTGGATCTCAGCGCGGAGATCTTTCTAACCGTGTACCCTTCGGAACGCGCCCCACGTCCCCTTGCTATCCGCTTGCGCATCAGTCTGCGTCTTCGCCTACACCTTTGAGGCTAGCAAAAGCCGTCGAGTCGCGGGCAGTGTTTTTAGACTGATTTCCTTTCTGCGCCCACCTGCAAGGAAGCGAAAAGACTATCGCCTGCGCAGTTCACTAGCACATTTGTGCTAATCGACCGCCCCGCCCCCCGGCGTTATATTCCCTCGCAACCCCCGATGCTCCCCAACATTGCCGCTGTGCAGTGCGCGGGATCGTCGTGCCTGGAAATCAGAACAACACCAAGGAAGAAACACCATGAAACTGCATTCCAATCTGTGCAAAGTGGCGATCGTCAGCGCTTTGTTGCTTGGCGCCAGCGGCTGCCAGACCGCCAAACCCACCGAAGCCAGCATGAAAGAGCGCGCGCAGACGGTCATCGGTAAACCGGTGTCGAAAATCGACAACATCCGCAGCGACAGCACCCTCACCTACTACACCGCGTATACCCCGGCCGGCGAGTACAACTGCGAATTGCCCAGCGGCGCGATTATCGCCGTGGCGAGCATGGGCATCATGACCCCGCCGCTGTCGTGCCTGCCCAAAGGCGCCTCGCCAATTCCGTTCCAGTAATCCCTCTTCCCCGGTAAAGGACTACGTTCCATCATGAAAACCCTGCTCGCAACTCTCACCCTCACCGCCCTCGCCCTGACGGGCTGCGCCACACCCAAACAGTGGGAAGCCACCGGCGGCAGCAAGAACGACGGCGTGGTTCAGGTCTCCTATGAACTGGGCCAGTTTGAAAGCGGCCAGACCAGCGCCGCACAAGGCCTGACCGTCGCCTCAGAGCGCTGCAAAACCTGGGGCTACAAGAATGCCGAGGTGACCGGCTCGGAGAAAAACATTTGCCGCACCATGGGCCAGTACAACTGCCTGCAAACCACCATCACTCAAGACTACCTCTGCAAGCGCTGAGTCAAACCTGCTCGGCCGGCTCGGTTTGCCGGTCGCGCAGGGCCCGCAAGGTCGCGCGCAGCTCGGCCGGGCGTACCGGTTTGGACAGGATGGCAATTTGGCGGTCGTGCAAGGCCGCCTGTATTTTCTCGATGTCATGCCCGGTGATGATCATCGCCGGCACCGCAAAACCACGCTGGCGCCGCACCTCGTCAATGCACTCGATGCCCGTGGCATGCGTACCCAGATCGTAATCGGCGACGATGATGTCGCAATCGGTGACCAGCCCCTGCCCGCTCAACTCGCCCTGCACCACGCAGCCCCAGCGCTCGAGCAGCGCCGACGTTGCCAGCAACACGTTGCGATCATCCTCCACCAGACACACCTTCAGCCCGGTCAGCAGGCCGGCCTGCCGCACATCGTCACGCATGGCCGGCATCTGCGGCGCCACGGCCACCGGCAAGCCATACAGGGTGACCGCCGTGCCGCGCCCAAGCTGCGAGCGCAAGGCCACATCGACGCCGATCAACTGCCCCAGACGCTTGACGATCGACAACCCGAGGCCGACGCCTTCCACGTCCTTGTCACGCACCTGGCGCACCCGATAAAACTCCTCGAAGACCATCGGCAGATGCTCCTCGGCAATACCGTTGCCGCGGTCATAAATCACGATGGCCAGCCCGGTGCCGCGTTTGCGCACGCCGATCAGCACCGGGCGTTGCGCGCCGTATTTGAAGCAATTGGAAAGCACGTTCTGCACCATGGTTGCGAGCAACGCCGGATCGCTCTGTACCCAGTGCTCACAGGGGCGCAGACGCAACTCCACGCCGGCCCAGCGCGCCGCCTCGGCGTTCTGGCGGATCAGGTCGGCCAGCCACTCGCCAAGATTGAACACCTGCAACCTGGGCAAAATACGCCCGTTGTCGAGGGTGTAGAGGTCAAGAATCGAACGGAACAACTGCGAGACGTTGAGCAGCGAACGGTCGATGTTGTCGACCAGTTGCCGCTCCTGCTCGCCCAGCCGCGATTCACGCAGGCACGCGGTGAACAGACCGATGGAGTGAATCGGCTGGCGCAGATCATGGCTGGCCTGAGCGAGAAACCGCGACTTTTCCAGATTGGCCGCGACCGCCTCTTCGGAGGCCTTGCGCGTGCGCTCCAGCAGCAAGTGTGCGTAGAACGGGATCACCGTGCTGGTGAGCATCAACATCAGCACCATGTACGGTTGCGCCTGCCACACCGGCGTCAACCGATAGACCGCCAGCAACGCCAGCAGCGCCAACCCCGTGGCAATCGCCAGATAGCGCGAGCCATAGCGCATGCCGTTGCCCAGGTTGACCCAGATGATCACCGCGTACAGCGGCAACGCCGCTTCACCGCCCAGCACCAGGCCGAAACAGGTACCGGTGTAATCGTGGACCATCGCGAAAATCCGCCGCGCCGGGTAATGCCCCGGCCAGCTTGCAATGGCCTGGCGCAAGACAATCGACGCCAGCAGAAACAGCGAGATGTAGATCACCACCGGCAGATAGGTATCGAAGCGCTGCCCCGGCAATACGCCCAGCACGCAGATGTAAACCATGGCAATGCCGGCGATGATGATCCGCAGATTGGCCTGATCCAGCTCGGTGTTTTTCTCGAACTTCATGGGCAACGTCCTTGTGCGACAGTCGTCAGATTCAGCAACGGTCGGCAGGCAATCTGCGTTTGCGGTGCTAAGGTGCATGCCGTAAACCACGCTGATCCAGGGAGGGTCACGTCATGACATGCCGCATCATCATAGCCGACGATCACCCGTTGTTTCGCGAGGCCATGTTGCGCACCGTGCAGCGCCTGCTGCCCGAGGCGACTATCGAGGAGGCCGGAGACCTCGACGCCGTGCTGGCCTTGCTGCCCGACGGCAGCGAGCCGGACACGTTGATTCTCGACCTGCGCTTCCCCGGCCTGACCTGCATCAGCCAACTCGCCGAACTGCGCCGAAAACTGCCGCGCACCACGCTGATTGTGGTGTCGATGGTCGACGACGAGACGTTGATCGGTGAGGTGATGGCAGCCGGCGTCGACGGTTTCATCGGCAAGAACATCGCCCCGGATGAGATCGGCGAGGCGATTCTGGCGATCCGCGAAGGCGAAGTGCTGGTCAGGTTCGCCCCTTCCGGGCTGCTGCCGCTGGAGACCGGCACCGCCCTCACCCCGCGTCAGCAGGATGTGCTGCGGCTGATCGCCCAAGGCAAGACCAACAAAGAGATTGCCCGGGAACTGGATATCTCGCCGTTCACCGTGCGCATCCATGTGTCGTCATTGCTGCGCACGCTCAACGTGCCGTCGCGGGCAGCCGCTGCGGTGAAATATTCGGGAGGTGGGTAGCCCTCACGCACATGCACGCCTCCCCCCAAAAAAACACGGCCCTGCCGTAAATCCGACCTTTTTCACGCTGAGCCCTTCATTCGATCATGTCTCGCCTATCCGATTACACCGACGAAGCAATCCTCGAGATCATCCATGCCGCCGGCTACAAACGGCTCAGCGGCACACACAAAAATGGCCAATCCGTTCATGAGGTTCTTCACTCGTGCGGGATGGTGAACTTGAAGAACTCCAAAACGTTAGTCAGCGATAAACGCGGCTGCGCTTTCATTCCCTGCCATGAGCGCGGCAAGTTGAGCCTCTTGTATCTGAAGTCCATCGCTCGGGAACAGGGACTCGATGACGTGACGCACGCCCTTGAAGGGAGCGTGCCACTGAGTCATTTGAAAATCTCTGCCGGTGACACATTGCATTGGCGCAAGGGCAATCTGACGATGACCCAGAGCTGGAGCGTCGTTCGTTCGCGTGCATTGTCTTCAAAGAAAGGGACATTCTTCCAACCGGACGAGACCCGAAGAAAGATGCCGTCCCCGGTGCTCACGCGTTCAACGCTTGAGGAGATCTGCGCGCCCAAAGGCCTTGTTCCTCCGCACCAGACTCCTGCTCGGCGAATGCAAAAGGTCGATTACGTTCATAGCGTCTGCGGCAAAAAAGTTACGCTCAGGTTCAGCGAACTCGACAGTTGGGATGCCACCCGCTGCCCCCACTGCAATCCGTTCAAACGCGCCGCGCTTCTGGCCTTCAACGCATTCCTTGCGGATGTGGAAATGACTTTCGACGGCACTCTGCAACTGCTCGAAGGGAAATCGCAGGTCAATCGCAGCCAGTCCCTGTCGATCACTTGCACCGTTTGTCATCAACACAATGCGCGCAAAAGTTACGACCTGATCCGGTACCGCGGTTTCACCTTTTGCGACAATCCGCACTGTCGCAACACGTATTTGCCTGAAGACCGGATTGGCGAAAACGACCAGTACTACATTGATCTGTTGCGCGACAGAGGCATCAGGAACTTCGCCGATGGACAAAAGCTGTTTCCCAGGGCGATGCGCTATCTGCGCTACCCCTCGAACACCTCCGGCAATGACGCAGACAAACTGACACGCAAGTACGAGATCGTGCAGCAAGCGTTGGACCTGCCCTCGAATGCCCGTCCCACCGAGTACACCGAGCAGCAATTGCGCGGGTTTTTCCAGACCGAAATCGATCACGGCGCGACGACCATCGGCCACATCCGGGCGAAGTTGCCCAACAGCGTCAACAACTTCATCACTCGCCGCAGAAATGCCGGAGACTTTATCCACCATCGCGTCCTCGCCGACATGGACATTCGCTTCAAGCGCAGCTACGAAATTGCCACGCTGCAAGACGCGCTTGAATGCGTACGCGATACCAAGTGCCTGAGTTGGGGGGAGTTCGTTTCGCGCTATCCAGGTGCGAGTGAAAGCATTATCGCGCAAGGCTTCAAAGAGGGAGTCATGGCCTCTTATGGCTGGATCCCGCTGGTCAACTATTCGCGCCTGACAGATCAGGCAATTCTGGACAAGGCCAACGAACTTTGTCAGGACGAAAAGCTCGACAGCCTGAGTCAACTGGAGCGCAGTTACAGCAGTCTTATCCTTAATATTCGCGAGCGCGGCCTGATGGGCGATCTCTGCGCAAAAATGGGCTTTCAGCTGCCTGCCGTATGGCAAGGCAAAAGCCTCGACGATATTGCGCAGCATATTCGCGACTCAGGGTTTACATCGTCTTCGGACTGGCACGCGTCTTCATCCGGGTCCTACAAGTACGCCGCCAGCCAGAACTGGGTCAGGGAAATCTCGAAGCTGTTCAACTGGGGTCAATTCAAAGGGCTGAACGGCTTTCGCTATGACTCTCTGCCAGAAACGATCGTGGCCAACATGCTGCACTTGGCGGACTACGACTTTGTCGATCATCCGCCAATCACCCGTTTCCCCGGCTATGGCGGAGGTCGGGCGATGGCCGATTTCCTCATCGACGCGGCGCCGCTCTGGATCGAGGTTTGGGCCTATCGCACCGAAGATGTGGTGAGGTATGCAAAATTCGTAGATTACCCGGCAAAACGCAAATACAAGGAACAGGGCTATCAGGCCCATGCAATGCCGCTATGCAGTCTGGAAGGCGGCTTGTTTTACCGGCCTCACACCCTCGACGGTATCGCTTACCGCCGCGGAATGAGCAGTTTTGTCCGGCATGCCTGCCAGCGCCTGACAGAGCACGGGTTTCCCATCACCTATACCCAGGATCTGCTGACCGAACTCAGGCAATCGGTGCAGGGCCAGAGTGACTCGCCGGTCATCGGGATGTGATATCAAACAGGTGTTCTGTCTGCCGGGGGGCCGCACAAGGGGTGAAAGAAAATGAACCCTGTGGCCATCAGCTCACCTAACTGAAAGACCATCAGGAGGTAGCCCATGCAAATTGAACCCGTCTGGATCGTACTCGCCGTCGTTCTTGTGATCGTTGAATTGTGGGCGATCAACCGCGTGCGCAAGAGCGCAGGCAAAGGCAGCAACAAAGGCGTGTGGATTATCGCCATTGTGTTTGTGCCGTTGTTTGGCCTGATTGCCTGGGCATTGGCCGGGCCGAAACACGTGACTCAGGATTGACACATCCTCTGTAGGAGCTGCCGCAGGCTGCTATCTTTTGATCTTGAAAGTCAAAAGATCGCAGCCTGCGGCAGCTCCTACAAAGAATGCAGTTTTTTATGGATCTACCTGCGCCATCAACTCCGGCACCGATTCCGGCCGTTTCGCGTAACGCTGCGCCAACACCGCGCAGACCATCAGTTGAATCTGATGGAACAGCATCAGCGGCAGAATCAACACGCCAATCGTGCTGCCGGCAAACAGTACCTGCGCCATCGGCACGCCGGTGGCCAGGCTCTTCTTCGAGCCGCAGAACAGAATGGTGATGCGGTCTTCCTGGCTGAAGCCAAACGCCTTGCCCAGCAGGGTCGACGCCAACAGCACCAGCGCCAGCAGGATGCAGCAGACCAGCACCAGCCCCAGCAGATCGACCAGCGGAATCTGGTGCCAGATACCTTCGTTGACCGCCTCGCTGAATGCGCCGTACACCACCAGCAGAATCGAACCCTGATCGACAAACTTCAGCCAGTTCTTGTTGCGCCCCACCCATGCGCCGATCCAGCGCCGAGCGATCTGCCCGGCAATGAACGGCAGCAGCAATTGCACGCTGATCTTCAGAATCGCATCGAGGGTCGAACCGCCGTCACCGTGCACATCCAACAACAGCGTCACCAGCAACGGCGTAAGGAAGATCCCGAACAGGCTCGACGCCGCCGCACTGCAGATCGCTGCCGGAATATTGCCTCGGGCCAGCGAAGTGAAGGCAATCGCCGACTGCACGGTGGCCGGCAACGCGCAGAGATACAGCATGCCCATGTACAGCTTGTCGCCGATCAGCGGTGAGAGCAGCGGTTTCAGCGCCAGGCCGAGGAGCGGGAACAGCACAAACGTCAGGCCGAACACCAACAGATGCAAGCGCCAGTGGCCGGCCCCGGCGATGATCGATTCACGCGACAGCTTGGCGCCGTGGAGGAAAAACAGCAGCGCGATGGCGATGTTGGTCAGCCAGCCGAACCCGACTGCGACCTGACCGCTGGCCGGCAGAAAACTGGCCAGCAGCACGACGCCGATCAGGGTCAGGGTGAAGTTGTCGGGCAGGAATCTTGGGCGGGTCATGGTTTGCTCATCCGGGGGTTGCCAGTACGTGACTGCGACTCTAACGTGAGCAGAAATTACCGACTAACGCCGAAGAGCCAACAGATGCCGCCTAAAGGACATGAGAAAAGCTTCCGGCGCAGCATTCCCGGGCTGCCCAGCCTGCCACGTCCGCTGTACGGGCGCACCGAATCGCTGCCCAATCGCGCCCTGACCCGGCGTCACAGTCACCCGTGGGTGCAGTTGTCGTATGCGATTCAGGGCGTGCTCGAAGTGCAGACCAGCGCCGGGCGTTTCGTCGCGCCACCGGAGCGCGCAGTGTGGATTCCGGCGGGCGTGCCGCACCGTGTGTTCAGCTCGCCGCACACCGAAATGCGCAGTTTGTATATCGATTGCAGCGTGGCCGGCTGGGCGCTTGAGCGCTGTCATGTGCTGGGCGTCAGCGACCTGCTGCGCGAGCTGATTCGCGCGTTCAGCCTGGTTCCGGTGGAATACGACGAGACCGGCGCGCATGGCCGCCTGGCTCAGGTGATCCTCGATCAACTGGCCGAAGCGCCGCAGATCGACCTGATGCTGCCGCTGCCGCAGGACAGCCGTCTGCGGCAGATCTATCAAAGCCTGGAGCAACATCCGGAACAGCAGACCACCCTGAACCATTGGAGCGAAAAATTCGGCGTCACCGAGAAAACCCTCAGCCGGCTGTTTTTACGCGACACCGGTCTGACCTTCCGCGCTTGGCGCCAGCGCTTGCGTCTGTTGGGTGCGCTGACTCCACTGGAACGCGGCGAACGCGTCACCGACGTGGCTCTGGCCTGCGGTTATGACTCGACCTCGGCCTTCATCGCGGCCTTTCGGCAGCAGTTTGGCGAGACACCGGGGGAATTTTTTCGCTGAGTTTTGTCGATATTTATCGAATTAGCACATGCCATTCGGCAAAGTTCAGGGTAGAGTTTCGTCCATACGCAATTTTCTACACGTCTCGACCATAACCATAATGATCCACCCCTTTAGCGAACCTGTCGGCGGTAACAGCATGATCGAAGTCACTGAAGTCTCCATTGCTCAATTACGCGCGGCGCTCGAAGCCGGCCAGACCACCGCGGTTGAACTGGTGCAGGCCTATCTGTCCCGGATCGACGCCTACGACGGCCCGAACACCGCCACCGCACTGAATGCCGTGGTGGTGCGCAATCCCGAAGCACTGGCCGAAGCCCGGGCGTCCGACGCGCGCCGGGCCAAGGGCGAAATCCTCGGCCCGCTGGATGGTATCCCTTACACCGCCAAGGACAGCTATCTGGTCAAGGGTCTGACCGCTGCTTCCGGCAGCCCGGCCTTCGCCGATCTGGTGGCGCATCGCGACGCCTTCACAATCGAACGCCTGCGCGGCGCCGGGGCGATCTGCCTGGGCAAGACCAACATGCCGCCGATGGCCAATGGCGGCATGCAGCGTGGCGTCTATGGTCGTGCGGAGAGCCCGTATAACGCTGCTTATCTGACTGCACCGTTTGCTTCCGGCTCGTCCAACGGTGCCGGCACCGCCACCGCCGCGAGTTTCTCGGCGTTCGGTCTGGCGGAAGAAACCTGGTCAAGCGGCCGCGGCCCGGCGTCGAACAACGGTTTGTGCGCCTATACGCCGTCGCGCGGGGTGATCTCGGTGCGCGGCAACTGGCCGCTGACGCCGACCATGGACGTGGTGGTGCCGTACGCCCGGACCATGGCCGACCTGCTTGAAGTGCTCGACGTGGTGGTCGCCGAAGACCCCGATACCCGTGGCGATCTGTGGCGCCTGCAGCCGTGGGTACCGATCCCGAGCGTTGCTTCGGTACGCCCGGCCTCCTACGCCGAACTGGCGGTAAAGTCCGATGCACTGGCCGGTAAACGCCTCGGTGTACCGAAGATGTACATCAACGCCGACCCTGAAGCCGGCACCAGCGAAGCACCGGGCATCGGCGGCCCGACCGGGCAGCGCATCAACACCCGCCCTTCGGTGATCGACCTGTGGAAACAGGCCCGCGCCGCCCTGGAAGCGGCCGGTGCCGAAGTCATCGAAGTGGATTTCCCGCTGGTCTCCAACTGCGAAGGCGACCGTCCCGGCGCACCAACCGTGTTCAATCGCGGCATCGTCTCCAAGGAATTTCTGCACCACGAACTGTGGGATCTGTCGGCATGGGCCTTCGATGATTTCCTGCGCGCCAACGGCGATCCGAAGCTCAATCGCCTGGCCGATGTCGACGGGCCAAAAATCTTCCCGCACGACCCGGGCACCCTGCCCAACCGTGAAGGCGACCTGGCCGCCGGCATGGACGAATACGTGCGCATGGCCCAACGCGGGATCACTCCGTGGGACCAGATCCCGACCCTGCCGGACGGTCTGCGCGGTCTGGAAAAGACCCGCAAGCTTGATCTGGAAGACTGGATGGATGCGCTGAAACTCGACGCGGTGCTGTTCCCGACCAACGCCGACGTCGGCCCGGCGGATGCCGATATCAATCCGGTATCGGCGGACATCGCCTGGAGCAATGGCGTCTGGGTCGCCAACGGCAATCTGGCGATCCGGCATCTCGGTGTGCCGACTGTCACTGTGCCGATGGGGATCATGGCCGACATCGGCATGCCGGTTGGTCTGACTTTCGCCGGTCGTGCTTACGATGACTCGAGTCTGTTGCGTCTGGCCTCGGCTTTTGAGGCTACGGGATCGAAGCGTCAGGTGCCGCCGCGCACTCCGCCGTTGGCTGCCCGCAAGTAACAAGGTGGGTTGGATTGAGGCTCGAAAGGGTCTCAATCCGCTTTCGGCGGCCTTGCCCTGTCACTCATCTCTGCATCAATACAACCCTGCCAACACACTCTCCCATAACTGGCAACTGACAGTTCTGACAGTAGCGGTCGAACAGGACGGCGAGTAACGTTCTCGCTTGATAGACTTTCCATTTGGAAAATCCCTGAAACCGTTCAGCACTGAAGGAACGCAAACATGAGCAATGCCATTCTGCTTAAACAACATGGCGTCGATGAAGACTTGAAGCCATTACTCATAGAAGTAGAAGAACAACCCGTTGGCAAATACTACAAGGCCGAATTCAATCCTGATTTTCCGCCCATTCCGAGTTTCAGGCCGGAGCTGTTTATTTATGCATCCTTGGTTCCCGGATCAGTCAGCATCATCGGCCGATATCACGAAGCAGACGTTTTTTACCAGATTACTATCATCATTGATCAGAAGCTCGAAAGTGGCACATATCCAATTAAGAAAGGTGACGAAAGCCCTGTGCGTGCCAGCGTCATTGCTTCTGGAGGGATCATTTCGAGTGACAACGGCGAAATCAAACTTAAGCGAGACGACAAAAACAAATCAATATACGCAGAGTTTGATTTCCAAATAGAGTCCGGTGGCACGCCGCACAAAGTAAAAGGCAGATTAGAACTGCTGGCGTCGGGTCCTCTTGACAAACCTGCACAATAAAAAGTCAGTCGCAGTGACATATTAATGCCAAACGGGTAGGTGCCTGCCCGCAGTGTTTGGCAACTCTGCCTTCCCAATTAACTCGCACTGAAATTTCTCTCGTATAAACGCATCAATGCCGCTTGCCATTGCAAAGATGCCTGCCGCAAAAAACGCCAGACACTTCGTTTTTATCGAACTTTGCCTCAGGAATATACGATTTTTCCTTGGCATTCACTCCTCGCTAGCATGTCCCGGTCTGCCTCCAACGACATAAAAGACAGGGAGATTGCCATGCCCACTGACAATATCAATATCGGCGAACCGTGGATGTGGGGCGCGTTTATCGTCTTCGTCCTCGCCATGCTTGCACTGGACCTGTTCGTCTTCGGCGGACGCAAGGCACACCGCGTTTCAGTGCGGGAAGCATCCTGTTGGGTGATCGCCTGGTGCGCACTGGCCTTGGCCTTCGCCGGATTGCTCTGGTGGTACTTGAACGGCGAGTTCGGCGCCGAAATTGCCCAACGCAAGACGCTGGAATTCCTCACCGGTTATTTGATCGAGCAGTCACTGTCGATCGACAACATGTTCGTCTTCGTGATGATCTTCAGCTACTTCGCCGTACCACCGGAATTGCAGCGCCGGGTGCTGCTGTACGGCGTACTCGGGGCGATCGTGATGCGCGCGGCGATGATCTTCGCCGGGGTGTGGCTGGTGTCGCAGTTCGAGTGGCTGTTGTATGCCTTCGGGGTGTTCCTGATCATTACCGGGATCAAGATGCTGATGTTCGCCGAGCAACAACCGGACCTCGAAAAAAACCCGCTGCTGCGCTGGGTGCGCGGGCACATGCGGATCACGCAGGGCTTTCATGGCGAGCGCTTTTTCGTGCTGCAGAACGGCGTGCGCTGGGCCACGCCGATGTTCCTCGTGCTGGTGCTGATCGAGGCCAGCGACCTGATGTTCGCGGTCGACAGCATCCCGGCGATCTTCGCCGTCACCACCGACCCGTTCATTGTCTTCACCTCGAACATCTTCGCGATCATGGGCCTGCGCGCGCTGTACTTCCTGCTGGCGGACATGGCCGACCGCTTTCATTTGCTCAAGTATGGACTGGCGATTGTGTTGGTGTTCATCGGCGGCAAGATGACGCTGATGCCGTGGTTTCACATGCCGGTGGAGTGGTCGCTGGCGGTGGTGGGCGGGGTGATTCTGGGGTCGGTGGTGTTGAGTCTGATCGTCACTCGCAAGGAAGACCTCCAACGCACCGAATGACACAACATCTGCAGGCGTGAGCCTGCTCGCGATGGCGGCGTGACATTAATGAAAATGTCAGCTGATCGGACGCCTTCGCGAGCAAGCCCGCTCCCACAGTGGATTGACGGTGAATGAAAGATCTGCGACTAGCCGAGAACCAGGGTGGGAGTGGGCTTGCTCACGAAGACGCCGGCACATCCAGCATCAATGTTGGCTGACACGACGCATCGCGAGCAGGCCCACTCCTACAGTGGATTGACGGTGAATGAAAGATCTGCGACTAGCCGAGAACCAGGGTGGGAGTGGGCTTGCTCACGAAGACGGCGGCACATCCAGCATCAATGTTGGCTGACACGACGCATCGCGAGCAGGCTCACTCCCACAGTGGATAGGCGGTGGATGAAGGATCTGCGATTAGCCAAGATCCAGGGTGGGAGTGGGCTTGCTCACGAAGGGGCCGGTACATCCAGCATCAATGTTGGCTGACACGACGCATCGTGAGCAGGCCCACTCCTACAGTGGATAGGCGGTGGATGAAGGATCTGCGATTAGCCAAGATCCAGGGTGGGAGTGGGCTTGCTCACGAAGGGGCCGGCACATCCAGCATCAATGTTGGCTGACACGACGCATCGCGAGCAGGCCCACTCCTACAGTGGATTGGCGGTGGATGAAGGATCTACGATTAGCCAAGATCCAGGGTGGGAGTGGGCTTGCTCACGAAGACGCCGGTACATCCAGCATCAATGTTGGCTGACACGACGCATCGTGAGCAGGCCCACTCCTACAGGGACCGTGTTGTTACTTGTCGGACTTGATGCTGGTCCACACCCGCGTGCGTACGCGTTCGAGTTTTTGCGGTAGTGGCTGGACGACATAGAGGGTTTTCAGGGCCTCAGGCGTTGGCGTCAGGTTCGGGTTGCCGGTGATGTCTTTGTTCACCAGCGGCATCGAGTCCTTGTTCACGTTCGGGTAGCCGAGGAAATCACTGATCGGCGCAATGACTTTTGGATCGAGCAAGGTGTTGAGGAACTCATGCGCCTCTTCGACATTCTTCGCGCTTTTCGGAATGGCGAAAGTATCAAACCAGATCGGCGCGCCTTCCTTCGGCAAGCGCCAGTCAACCACCACACCGTTACCCGCCTCTTTCGCACGGTTGCCGAACTGATAGAAGCTGCCGGAGTAACCGATGGCCACGCAGATGTCGCCATTGGCGATGTCGGTCATGTACTTGGCCGAGTTGAAATAAGTCACGTACGGACGAATCTTCAGCATCAGGTCCTTGGCCTTTTCATAGTCGGCCGGGTTCTGGCTGTTCGGGTCGAGGCCGAGATAATGCAGGGCCAGCGGCAAAATTTCCGACGGCGAGTCGAGCATCGCCACGCCGCAGGATTTGAGCTTCTCCATGTTCTCCGGCTTGAACACCAGATCCCAGCTGTCGACCGGCGCGTTGTCGCCGAGCGCTGCCTTGACCTTGGCCGGGTTGAAGCCAATCAGCACCGTGCCGTACATGTAAGGCACGCCGTACTGGTTGCCGGGGTCGTTGGCATCGAGCAGTTTGAGCAGCGCCGGATCCTGGTGGCTCCAGTTCGGCAGTTTCGACTTGTCGAGTTTCTGGAACACCCCGGCCTTGATCTGGGTGTCGATGAACTGGTTCGACGGTACTACCAGGTCGTAACCGGAGTTGCCGGTGAGCAACTTGGCTTCCAGCGATTCGTTGGTGTCGAAGGTGTCCCAGGTCACTTTGATGCCGGTCTTCGCGGCGAAATCCTTGGGCACCGACGGCAGAACGTAATCCGCCCAGTTGTAGACCCGCAGCTCGCGCTGCTCGGCGTGTACCGCGCTGGCCAGCAGCGTCAGCCCACACACGGTGGCACCCAGAATGCGTTTCATCGTGACCATGGTTGTTTCCCCGGATTGCGACGTGAGATCGATGGTTTTTATGTTCTGTACACGGCAGCGGCTGCAAAGATAGCCAAGGGCAAGGAAGGTTCAGCGTTTCGTTATGGCTTTGATTCTTGCCGACCGCGGGGCCGCGGCACAGTGGTTGACGGGCCAAAAGGGGATCGAAATGGCCAATTTGAATGTCCGCTGGAATGCGGAGTCTGGGAGGAGATCAATTGTAGTGAGGGGATTTATCCCCGATGGGTCGCGAAGCGGCCCCCTTTACATCTCAAAGGGCGCCGCACTCGCTGACTTCACGACTGCTTCGCAGCCGATCGGGGATAAATCCCCTCGCCACGTTGCTTCTGCGTCTGCCCGCGTGTGGCGAGGCAGTAATACAACGGCACCGTCACCACCAGGCCGAACAGCCATGACAGATCGGCGCCGTCGACCAGATTGGCGTACGGCCCGACGTACAGCGACGTATTGGCGAACGGCAGTTGCACAATGATCCCGATGAAATAGGCAATGATCGCGTGCAGATTGAAGCGCCCGTAAATGCCGCCGTCCGCGCGAAAAATCGAGCTGATGTCATAGCTGCCGCGCTTGATCAGGTAGAAGTCGATCAGGTTGATCGACGCCCACGGCACCAGCACCAGCAGCAACGCCAGAATCAGCCCGATGAACTGCGAAATGAAATCCGCCGAGGCCCCCAGCGCTACCACGCAGCAACCCGCCAGCACCACACTCGACAACACCACGCGCACTTTGACGCTCGGCGTCCACTGACTGGCAAAGGTCTGGATCGAGGTGATGATCGACAGCACTGCGCCGTACAGATTCAACGCGTTGTGACTGATGATGTTGAGCAGAAACAGCACCATCAGAATCGGCCCGAGCCATCCGGTGGACTGCTTGACCGCGGCCATCGCCTCGGTGCCTTCCGGCGTTGCCAGTACCGCCACGGCGCCGAAGCTGAACGACAGAATCGTCCCCAGCGTCGCCCCCAGATAAGTGGCCCAGAACGGTTTGGCGATACCGATATCCGCCGGCAGATAACGCGAATAATCGGACACGTACGGCGAGAAGCTGATCTGCCAGATGATCCCCAGCGACACCGTCGCCAGCCAGCCCGACAGGTTGAAACTGCCGCGCGTCAGGAAGTCTGCCGGCAAGTCGTGGGCGAAGATGTAGATGAAACCGGCGAGCAGCGCGCCGCCCATCACCCAGGTGCCGATGCGGTTCAGCGTGTGGATGAAGTTGTAGCCGATCACGCCAATCGCCGTGGCCGCCAGTGCGCCGATCAAAATGCTCAGCGATGCCGGCACTGACGGTGCGATGCCGACAATCGATTTACCGGCAAGCACGATGTTGGAAATGAAAAAACCGATGTAGATCAGCGCCGCAAAGAACACGATCAACAATGCGCCGTAGCGCCCGAACTGACCGCGACTCTGAACCATTTGCGGAATGCCCATGCGCGGGCCCTGCGCCGACGCCAGAGCGATCACCACGCCGCCGATCAGGTGCCCCAGCGCAATCGCCATCAGCCCCCAGAGCAAGTCGAGATGGAACACCTGAACCACCATGGCGCCGGTGACGATGGGCAGTGGCGCGATGTTGGTGCTGAACCATAAAGTGAAAAGGTCGCGGGCCTTCCCGTGGCGTTCCGCGAGTGGGACGTAGTCGACCGTGTGATTCTCGATCAACGGATCTTGCCGGGACATCTGGGACATATGCATGAACTCGAGTTTGTCTGTTCTTATCTTTGTATGAAGCCAAACCGGGGGGACTCTGCGGCCGCCCCTCAGATGCAGACCATATTATGGTATTCCAAACATTTCACAAGACTGATCCGTAGTTTACGGCGCCGTCTGATACGCCATCCTCACTGATACCGCGGCCTGCAGGCCAGCCGAAAGCCCAATAAACGCTGAGTTTCCGACGAAAGCACC
Organism: Pseudomonas sp. JQ36; assembly: GCF_053851495.1. NCBI lineage: Bacteria > Pseudomonadati > Pseudomonadota > Gammaproteobacteria > Pseudomonadales > Pseudomonadaceae > Pseudomonas > Pseudomonas sp. JQ36. The sequence continues at coordinate 2,241,757 of NZ_CM132642.1, forward strand.
ACGTTTATCGGTTCAGCCTAAAAGCCCTTGCAAAGAAAAAATACTGGTATACCATCAGACCAACAAATACATAAAAATCGCGTCACAACACCCGAGGACCGTCCAATGATCGATGCTGCCATCTACAAACAAGTCATGGGCTCGTTTCCGTCCGGCGTCACAGTCATCACCACGCTGGAGGATGACGGTCAGATCGTCGGCCTCACCGCCAGCGCCTTCAGTTCACTGTCGATGGACCCGGCCCTGGTGCTGTTCTGCCCCAACTACAGCTCCGACTCCTACCCTGTGCTGATCAAGAACAAACGCTTCGCGATCCACGTCCTGTCCGGCGGCCAGCAAAGCGAAGCCTACGCCTTCGCCCGCAAAGGCAAGGACAAGGCGCAGGGCATCGAGTGGACATTGAGCGAGCTGGGCAACCCGATCCTGGCCAATGCGACGGCTATCATCGAGTGTGAGTTGTGGCGCGAATACGAAGGCGGTGACCACGCGATCATGGTCGGCGCGGTAAAGAATCTGATCGTCCCGGAGCAGCACGCCGGGCCGCTGGTGTATTGCCACGGCAAGATGGGCGCCCTGCCCGTTCTGGCCTGAGCAAAATTTCAGCCCCACACAAATTCACTGTGGGAGGGGGCTTGCTCCCGAAGGCGATGTGTCAGCCACCAGAGATGTCGATTGATCCAGTGCTTTCGGGAGCAAGCCCCCTCCCACACAGTTTTGTAGCCTCAACAATAAAAGATCCGAGGAAGCGTCATGAAATTTTCCCTGTTCATCCACATGGAACGCTGGGACGAAAGCGTCAGCCACCGTCAACTGTTCGAAGACCTGACCGAACTGACCCTGATGGCCGAGGCCGGCGGTTTCAGCACCGTGTGGATCGGCGAACACCACGCGATGGAATACACCATCTCGCCAAGCCCGATGCCGCTGCTGGCCTACCTCGCCGCCAAAACCACCACCATTCACCTCGGAGCCGGCACCATCATCGCGCCGTTCTGGCACCCGCTGCGGGTCGCTGGTGAATGCGCGCTGCTCGACGTCATCAGCAACGGACGCATGGAAGTCGGCCTGGCGCGTGGCGCCTATCAGGTTGAATTCGATCGCATGGCCGGCGGCATGCCCGCCTCCAGCGGCGGCCAAGCCCTGCGCGAAATGGTCCCGGTAGTCCGCGCCCTGTGGCAAGGCGACTACGCCCACGACGGCGACATCTGGAAATTCCCGACCTCGACCAGCGTGCCGAAGCCGATTCAGAAGCCCAACCCACCGATGTGGATCGCCGCCCGCGACCCCGACTCGCACAACTTCGCCGTGGCCAACGGCTGCAACGTGATGGTCACGCCATTGATGAAAGGTGACGAAGAAGTCGTTGACCTGAAGAACAAATTCCAGACTGCGCTGGATAACAACCCGGATGTGCCGCGCCCGCAACTGATGGTGCTGCGCCACACCCACGTGCACTCGGCTGACGAACCGGACGGCTGGAAAGTCGGCGCCAAAGCAATCTCACGGTTCTACCGCACCTTCGATGCGTGGTTTGGCAACAAGGAAATCCCAGTCAACGGATTCCTCGCTCCGAGCCCGGAAGAGAAGTTCGCCGGGCGTCCGGAGTTTGAACTGGAGAGCCTGCACAAGACGGCGATGATTGGTACGCCGGAAGAGATTATTCCGCGGATCAAGTATTACCAGCAACTGGGGGTGGATGAGTTCAGTTTCTGGTGTGACAACAGCTTGCCGCATGCGGAGAAGAAGAGGTCGTTGGAGTTGTTTATCAGGGATGTGGTGCCGGCGTTTCGTTAAGTCATTGCTGACTGCCCGCCCCAAATAAAAAAAGCCCCGAGTAGTTCGGGGCTTTTCAGTTCAGCATGCAAATAATCTTCTGGGATATTCCACCGCCAAATTGAGTAGATTTGTGGGGATCCCTCAGGGTCTGTCCCCATTTATCACAGGTCCACCTTCATAGAAACAATTGAAACCCGGCCTAATAATTTCAATCACAAAAACACTTTCCTAACAGTGTCCATATCAGACTGGATGATCTCTAATTCTTTATCATCAACGCCGATCTCTATAAGACTCTCAACGCTGCACTTTTCGTACGTATCTGCCAAAACCTCCAACATATCAATCGCGTATTGACTTTCCCTTGACAGCCTTAGTCCACGACGAATGCCTTCCAAATAAATAGCAGTCTGAAGAACAGCGTTAGCGCCAGGAGCATCCTTTCGCATAAGACGCTCCAATTCATCTTGAGTATACGCAAACGCTTGTTCCGGACGAAAACCAAGCTCATCAATCGCGTAGCTATAGTTCCCTGCAACCATAGCTCTAGCCTGACTAAACATACTATCGACTCGCATATTCAATTTTCCACTGTCAATACATTCAATTGAATTTTTGAGGGTTAACGGGGACAGACCACATTTTCGGAGTGCTTTCTAAACGTGGACTGTCCCCATTTACCTTTATTGCATTACCTATTGCCCTAAGTAGATAGAACAACACCGGCGCGAGGCCGGTGCAATTCAAATCACTTTTACAGCAAACATCAATATAGGTTATGCAATCGAGGCTAGGCAAAATGTCTAAACATCAAGTTATGGATATATGCCGAGCCGCTCAAGCTCAGAGAAAAAATACTCCATACCTTCCCGCACGCTATCTGTATCTTTCCTTATTACAACATTATTACTTGTCGACATATTTAAAACAAAAGTATAAACATTACTCTCTCTTTCACCATCCACCTTAAAGATGAAAAAACCCTTATTTTTCATCGCCACCAACTCTAGTATTTGAATAAACTCCTCTAGCCCGACGCTATTCATACTTGGCGAACCGAAACGGGCTGCATACTTTTCAGAAAGCTCATAGAAAGACATTAATCCAGCCCTCTTAATGCTTTTGAAATATCTTGGACATTAGTCAGTTCCCCTGTCGCAACTTTATCCACCACATTCCAAATAATTTGTTTTGGCGTGAGAAAACGGGGACAGACCACGTTTCTTAAATAAATTTCAAAGCTGTGGCCCGTGCCCCTTTATCTAAACGTGGTCTGTCCCGGGTAAAAAGGGGACAGACCACAAGGTTAACGGGGACAGACCACATTTTCGGAGTGCTTTCTAAACGTGGTCTGTCCCCATTTACCTCATGCATTTCACTCCTGAAAATACTCATGAAAGGCATCGATGATTTTATCCAGAATCTCATAATTACCTTTCAGGCTTCGAAACTCTTCGGAACTTATCAAGTTTTCGCGAAGGAACTCAGAGAACTCCAGATGACTGCCACCCGAATTTAAAGCCAATACGCCATATTCTTCGCACGCACTTTCAAATGCCAACCAATCACAATCCAGATTACCGATAACCATTGGGTAATCGACGGTTCCTTTGAAAAAATCTAGAAATCCAGCACTTAAATTTTCAATATCTTCCTCAAGGCTCTGACCATCTAATACATAGTAGGCGCCGTTTTGTGGCTCGCCAAACAGGACAAAAACTTTCGTTGAAAAAGTTTCATAGCTCAAGCGGACCAATTTGTGCAAGACGTCAATGGAGCTCAGCAGCGGCCTTTCAAAAAAGTAATACTCAAGCCCGGCACCGCGAAAAACCATCGCGGGCAGATCTTTTTTCAGTTCAAGACGATTCGATAGTATTTTCGCTATCCGACTCGCCTCATTTAAATCGGTCTTTGACAGGCCCATTTACTTACCCTTGAATCGGATTTTGACAATCGTTTTTTTGATTCCTGCTATATCCAATGACGCGGAAGGCTCTTTCGTCGATGTTGACTCTGGGTAAAACCTGTAGGTTCTATCCCCCTTGGTCAGAATTGAAATTCTGCCATCCTTCGAAAATGTTTTATCGTAGCCATTGGCTTCCAGCATTTTTATCGCCTCGGCAGGAGTAGTGAAAGCATCGATTTGGCCTGAGCTATTTCGTGTCCATTTCGGCACGAACTCCACAGCAGTTGCAGAAGCAGGACTTCTTCCGATAAGCAGGATCCCTGCAGCCATTTGCAACTCAGTCATCAACGTCGCCCGCTCATGCAACGTTAACGGCTGACCTGCCTGTTGATCCAACCAACTAGTATCTTTTGCCCACTGGTCTGCCAGCGCCATTTCGCTTGGTGTCAACCAGCCCTCTGCCAAGTTTTTTGCAAAGGCCATCTGTTTGTCAGATGTAAACAAGGCCCCCCAACCATCGACGCCTTGCGATGGTACAGCTATCGAACCAGGATTACCCGTAAGCAAACCCGGCATATCGTAAGCAACGTTCCGGCGAAGAAAATTCAGCAGATCCTTGGCGACCGGAGTATCCAGCGACACGGCACTGCTCTGGATTTCTTCAACACATGCCCGACTTTTGCAATCATTGATTGCCATCGAACGTTGGGCGGACAGATCCTCATACTTCGTGATGATGTCGCGGATCGTTTGCGCACTACAACCAGCAGTTGATCGACATCCCTCAAGCTCTTTGAGCAATCGTTCGGCGGACGGATGGTCAAGATTGTTGTACTGGGTTGCATTGGCTGTCACAGCAGCAGCAGTGGACGCATCCCCACCTGTAATTGCAGCCGTCAGTACTCCAACCAACTGCGAGGCTGCCAGTAACTTGTTTATCCCTTGCTGATAAACCGCACTGTTCTTGTCAACACCTACCGGCAACAGTTTGTCGGCCAGAAAATCAACCAGCGCCTCATTCGCCCCCGCTGCAATCGCACCGGTGCGGAAATCGCCACCCATCGCTTCGGCCATCAAACCGCCCAGCGCGGCATGCATCACAACCTTGGTGACTTTGCCTTGGTCAAATACGGTGATATCACCAATCTTATTAGCTGCAACCGCGCCACCGATGGCAACGACGGAGCCAAGTGCTGAAGAAACCAGGTTGTCCTGAAGACTCCCGCCCATGATCGCCGTTTTCGCCAAGGCATCAAACGTCGCCTTCATAGCTACGCTCTGGACACTGTCCAGATCGAAGTTCAGATCTGTGGGGTTGTATCCGAACTTCGAGGCAATACCTGCCGTGATTGCAGCAAAAACGTAACTTTTGAAACTCTCCGAAGAGATCACATCCTTGAAGGTATCGCCCAAGTTGCCCTTGTTGTTGATTGCACTGGTAGCAGCCTGCCCTACCGCTGCAGAAAACGCCGCCGTGGCTGCCGCAGATGCAGCCGCGGCAATGGTAGCAGCCGTAGATGCGGAAGCACCCGCAGCGATTGCCGCGGACGAAGCCGCTTGACCTGCAGTAGCCCCTATCGTCGCGGCTGTTCCGGTTCCTGCTGTCAGCACAGAAACAATGATGACCACCGCCAGCATCGCTGCCGGCCCCATTCCGGAGTTGCTGTATTTGAACGATTCGTGGGTTTCCTTGACCATGCGCCAATCAACATCACCGCGTTTCTCAGCGTCTTTCAACCAGGCAAGCCCCGGGTCTGCTTTGACCATGGCGTCGATCGTTTGACTGACCGACTTTTGGTTGATGTCGCGCAGGTCGATATTCAAGCCGTCAATAGCATTGATTACCAGATTGCCATTGGCTGTGAGTTCGGTCTGACGCATTGTTTCGTCGGTATTCCCTCGACCCTTCGCAGAACTCCAGACCGAGCTTGAACTGCTCTTCTCGTGACTCTCCTGATGCAGATCCTTGACGCCTTCGAAAGTAACGGAGCCGCCACTGGTGATGGTCAGATCATTGCCACTGTCCAGTTTGGCGGCCTGATAATGTTGATCGCCATCACTCACCAGTACCATGTCACCACCCGAGGTGATCACACTGCCAATGTTGTCGACCTTGGTCACCTCATCACGCTTGGTCTTACTGGAGCCGAAAGAGCCCTTTTTCTTCTTGTCGTACAGCGAGTAATCAGTGTCCTGGGCCGCGAGAATATTTAGGTTGTTACCCGCTACCAGATACGCCTCGTCGCCCGCCGTGACCCGGCTGGAGACAACGGTCAGATCTTCGCCAGAACTAAGCGCCACACTGCCGCCTGCCGTCACCCCCGACATGACCTGGCTGACATGATCTTCCTGAACGGTAAGTTTCTTGCTCTTGGACAAAGAGTGCTGTTCGTCCGCCGCAGAACTGATGATCAAGTTTTCGGCAGCGCTCATCGAGACATCGCGCTTAGCATCAATCTGGCTGGCGATCACTGCCAGGTCGCGACCGGCCTGAGCAGTGAAATCGCGCCCCGCATTGACGTTCGCACCCAGTTGAGTGACGTCACTGTTGTTGTGTTTGCTGTCGTGAAATACGCTGTTAGTGACTTGTGTCGCTGCGATATTGAGATCGCGCTCGGCATCGAGATCCATGTCTCGACCGCTTTGCAGCACACCACCGGAAATATTTATGTCGCGGCCGGACATGATGCTCAGGTCATTGGTGGCTTCGATACGTGCAGCGGTATCGGCGAAATCGTGATGCTGAGTACCGAAACGCGTGCTGCTGTCGGATGAAGTAATGCTGCGCTCGTTGATTACATCCCCATTGAGTGTGTTCAGCGACACTTCACGCCCGGTGATGATGCCCCCGGACTTATTGATAATGTCGTTGGTCGCCAACAGATCCAGACGATTCCCAGCCTGAATAAGTCCACTATTTATCAAATTATTACCCGCCGTCGCCGACAGATTATTCGTCGCCTTCAAAGTCCCGACGTTATCCAGGTTTTCACCGGCAATCAGCGTCACATCATTACCGGCAATCAGCGCCCCGGTAGGACCCAGACGACCATTGGCCTGCGCCAGATAAACCACCGGCACCAGCACTTTTTCGCCGTTCACTTCGTGCTCTTCGAGCCAGACGATGTCGTGGGTCAGCGCGGCAACTTGCTGCGAGGTGAGGCCGACGCCTACCGACAGGTTGAGGGCGTCCTTGCTGGCGATGGCGTTGTTCATCAGGTACTTGAACATGCCCTCGTTGGAGGTCTGGCCGTCGATGAACGCCTGGCCGGTGCGGGCGGTGACGGCTTGCTGGATCAGGCGTTGCTCGTAGAGGCCGTCGCCGAGACGCTTGGCGCTCTGGTCGGGGTCGTAGCCGAGTTTTTCCAGCAGGTAGTCGGAGCTCATGAACGACTTGAGGTCGGTCAGCACCGGGTTGGTTTCGATCAGGTATTTGTGCGCGTTGGACGGCGCCTTGGTGTCCGGCAGACCGGTGACGCGGGTCACCGGACGGGTGTCGATCGACTCCTTGGCGTCGTTGCCGCGGTCTTTCATGCCCGGGCCGGCGGCGTTCACCGGCACGTTGACGTCGACCGTACTGGCGACGGCCTGAACGACGCTCGGGGTGCGGTGGAACGTATCCACTGCACGTGTGCTGTCGGAGACTGCGGGCGGTGCATCAATAAAAAGATTACGCGGGCCGCCGCTGCTGCCAGCCACGACGTGAGCTTCCGTGGCGACGGTTTGCCCGCCCACGGTCCAGGTCGGCGCCGGGCCGGTCGTGGCGACTGGCGCGGTATCCGTGGCGCCCTGCCCGCTCAGGCGGAACAGACCGTTATCCCCGGTTGGCAGGGAGAAGCCGGGCAGGGACAACGGGTTGACCTGCTGTTGGGCGAGGTCCGGCGGCAGTTGGCTGTTGATACGAATAACGGTAGTGCCGGTGTTGCCGACGTTGGTGCTGCCAACTTTGTTGGTGCCTCCCGCCGAACCGTAATCCTGATGGATAACGCTGTTTTCCAGTTCCTTGGACGCAGTGATCGAAACGTTGCCACCCGCCTGTATCACGGCGTTGCGACCGGTGTTTGTACTGACGGCTCCGGTGCTATCGACCGCAACTTCAATAACTTTGTCCGGTGTGCGCTGAGTTAGTTGGCTCGGCAGCGCAACCAGATTGTTCGGGTCATACAGCGAATGTTTTGTTTTCTCGAAACCGTAATCCAATCCGGACAATCCTGCGCCATATTTGCGCTGGCTCACGTCTTCGCCGGTTACAGTGTCGTAGAGTGCGGCCCATAAAAACGTCTGACCGAGCTCTCCCCCTTGGCTGAATTCAGCAGACTCAGCATTGGCTTTGCGAACATTGCCTTGCGGATCAAGGTAGTAAACATTTGGAAAGTCAGGGTTGTTTCGCTGGTTGTAAGGCATCACAACGCCGGAGAAAAACCGATCCGTGCCCCCATCGGTCAGACCAAACGAGTAATAGCTCGTGACTTCGATAGTGCCGGTTTTTGCACCAATGTTCTTCAGATTGTCAGCGGTGATATTGATGTTGCCACCGGCCGCCACGGAGCTTTTGCTGTTTAGGAATGTGCCGCCCTGGAACACGAAATCCTTACCAACATTAAGCACGGCAGACGCGCTGGTATCGCTGTCAGTACTTTGGTAGGTCTCGCGAGAAGCGATGAATATGCTGTAGTTGTCCCCGACGCAGTCACCACAGCTACCAGCGATAAATCCTGATATCAGCTTGCGATCGCCCGACATCACCGGACCTTCCGTACGGTTCTCGAAAACATCGGCGTTGATCGCGAACCCACCACCGCTCTCCATCGAACCGGAGATGTTGTAGACCCCAGCAGCCCGCGCGGCGCCGCCGTAACCCTTGATGGTCACATTCCCCAACCCGTAGAAATCACCGTGCTGGTTGGTCAGATTGCCCACACTGAGCGTCATGTCGTTGCCGCTGAAAATCAGCCCGCGATCATTGAGCAACGAAGGCGTGTTGATGTTCAGGTTCTGCGCCGCACCCAGGGTGCCGTAGTTGGTCAAACTACCGGCATTGACGGTCAGGTCTTCACTGGAAGTGATGCGCCCGGCGTTGATGAGTGCCCCACCCACACTGATGGTCGAGGTCGCACCCGCGGCAAAACTGCCGCCCGCGCCGATGTTCATCTGTGCTGCAGAGAGGTAAGTGCCGCGCTGACTCGACAGCCGGCCATTGCCGCTGTAGCCGCCAGTCAACTGCATATCGATCAGGCCATCACTGGCGATCAAGCCGTCGTTGGTCCAGTTGCCGCCACGCACCTGCAAAAGATCCGAGGCCAGCAACTTGCCACTGGCAGTCTGGCTGAACTGCCGAACATTGACGTTCAAACGTCCAGCCTGGATGACACTGCTGTTGTTCCAGGTATCAGCATTGAGTTCCAGCAACCCACCGGTGGTGATGCTGCCACCCGCACCGATCACATTGGCCGTGGCGATTTCGAACTTGCCGCGGCCGACGTGGTTGAGCTGACCGCCGTCATTGAGGAAGTTTCCGACGTTGACAGTCATGTCGGTGTTGGCGGTTTCCAGCACGCCGTTACGGTTGTCGAGTTGGCCACCGATCTGCAAATCGGTCTTGCCCCAGTTGCCCAGCGAACGCAGACGACCATTCTGGTTGTTGACGCTGGCCGCCCTGACGGCGAGTTGCGTGTTGCTTTCAATGACACCCGCAACGTTGCTCAGTGCGCCGCTGAGGCCGAAGTCGATGCGCTCACCGGCAATCTGCCCGGCACCGTTGTCCAGATTGGTGCCGCTGACGCTCACCAGACCTTTGGCATAAAGCACACCGTTGCGGTTATCGAATCCGGCCGTGGTGATGTTCGCGTCTGTCGCTTGCGCGGAGATTCGCCCGCCGTTGTTGTCCAGCCCGGCCAGCGCCGACAGCTTCAGACCCTGTGCCTGAATGATGCCGCCCTGACGGTTGTTGTTGAGGTCGTAGCCATTGCGCAGCACACCCACCGTCCGCGCTTCGAGTGCGCCTTTGATGCTGGACAGGATGCCGCCGCGGTTATCGATGTTGGCAGCGTTGACGCTCACATCACCGTTTTGCGCGATGACTTTGCCGCTCTGGTTGTCGAGATCGCCGCTGACATCGAGGGTCAGGCCGGTTTCACTTTGCAGCGCGCCTTTGCCGTTGCTCAGGCTCGCCGCCTTCAGTTGCAGGGCGGCGTTCTGGCTGTAGATCAAGCCGTCAGCGTTGTTGCGCACTGCGCCGCTGGCGGTGATTTGCAGCAGATCATTGGCGGCGATGGTGCCCTTGTTGCTGTTGTCCAGCGAGCCGGTCGACAGCTCCAGGTTTTTCTTGCTGGCGAGTTGACCGTTCTGGTTGCTCAGATCAGTCACGCCCTTGATCAGCACGGGGCCTGCGCCAGCCAGTCGGCCACCGTTGTTGTTGAGGTCGCCGCTGAGGTTGAGGGTGATCGCGTTGTTGCTGGCGATCTGGCCGCCACTGTTGTCCAGTCGCGAAACCGTGGCGGTGATCGCCTGCTGCGCATTGATCGCGCCGCCGACGTTGGTCAGCGCCCCGTTCAGCGTGAGGACCTGCCCTACTCCGCTGCTCAGAATGCCTTTGTTGCTGTTATCGAGGCTGCCGGCCTTGACCGTCAGGCTGCCCTCGGCGACCAGCGCACCGGCGCCACTGTTGAGCAAAGCGTCCTTGAGCTCGACCGCGACATCGCCGAGCTTGCTGGAGAGTGTGCCGCTGTCGCGGTTGTCGAGGCTGTCGCCGCTGACGCTCAGCTCTTGCCAGCCGGACAGCAAGCCTTTCTGGTTGGTGATCGAGGTGCCACGCAGCAAGAGTTTTTCGCCGCTGATCAACTTGCCGGCGTTGTTATTCACGGCACGAGCGATGACGTCGAAACCCAGTTTGCTGGAGATCTCACCGCGCTGGTTGTTCAGGTCGCGTAGACGCTTGAGGGTCAGCGGGCCTTTGGCGGTGAGCAGGCCGTTCTGGTTATCGAGGTCACCGTTGGCCAGGTCCAGCGTGACGGCTTGGTCGCCCAACAGGCGGCCGCCGTTCTGGGTCAACGAAGTCAGGGTCAGATCGATGTCACCCGCAGCGGAGACTTCACCGCCATTGCTGGAGTCGAGACTGGTCGCGGTCAGCTTCAGATTGCCCTTGCTGTTGATCAAACCACTGTCACGGTTGTTCAGCGCCATCGCATTGAGCGTGACCGCGCTGACACCCAGTAGCGTGCCGCTTTGGTTATTCAGACCGGCGCTGCTGATGTTCAGCGCCTGCGCGGCACTGATCAGGCCGCTGGCATCGTTGCGCAGCAGGCCATCGACCGTGAGTTCAAGATCGCCACGGCTGACCAGACCGCCGTTGCTGTTGTTCAGGCTGCCCGCCCGGACATCGATCGACGCCGCGCCGATCAGGCCCTTGACGTTGTCCAGCGCGTTGGCAATGCGCAGGGTCAGCCCCTGATTGCTCAGGAGTTTGCCGTTGCTGTTGTCCAGGCTTTGCGCGGTCAAGGTGAACGCTTCAGTGCTGGAGATCGTGCCGCCCTGGTTGTTGACGCCGTTGAGTTGCTTGAGCAGCAGAGTGCCGGGCGCGCTGATCACGCCGTTGATGTTGTTCAACTGGCCGTGGTTCAGGTCCAGGCTCAGGCGCGTGTTGCTGAGCAGCTTGCCGCCCTGTTGATCGAAGCCTGTCACCGACGCGGTGAGTGCGCCCTGGCTGCCGATACTGCCGGCATCGGTGTTGGTGACCTGGCCGGCGACGAGATCGAGCGTGTCGGCGCTGCTCAGCGAACCGCTGCTGTTGTCGAAATCACCGGTCGTGACCGTGACCGCGCCTTTGCCGCTGAGAGTGCCCTTCTGCCGGTTATCCAGGCCGGTACTTTTCAGCACGAGGGCGCCATCGGTGACGATCCGTCCGCCCTGGTTATCGACTTTGCCAGTGCTGTCGAGAGTGAGATCTGCAGCGCTGGACAGGCTGCCGCCAGTGTTGCTCAGTTGCGCTGAATTGACGGTCAGCGCGCCTTCGCTGCTGACTTTACCGAGGTGGTTGGTGAAGTCGCCGCTGAGGTTCAGCAGTGTGTCCTGCTGGCTGAGCAATTCACCGCCGCTGTTGTCCAGCGTACGACCTTGCAGCTTCAGCAGCGTGCCCGTGTCGATCAGGCCCTTGTTGCGGTTGAGCAACTGATCGACCGTGAGCGTCAGTGCCTGGCTGGTGAAGATCTTGCCGCCATCGCTGTTATCGAGTTTTTTACCGGTCAGCAGCAGATCGCTGTTGGTGGTGATTTCACCGCCACGGTTGTCCAGCTCATCGACCGTCAGGGTCATGGCCTTGGTCGAACCGAGCAAGCCACTCTGGCGGTTGTCGAAGGTTTCGGCAGTCAGTTTGAGCACACCGGTGGCGATCAGTTTACCGTTCTGGTTGTTCAGGGTTTTGACCTGAATACTGGCATCGGACTTGCCGGCAATGCTGCCCTGCTGGTTGACCAGCGTATCGGCGGTCAGCGTCAGTTCACCGTCGGCGATGAGAGTGCCGGACTGGTTGTTCAAGGTCTTGTCGGTGGTCAGCACCAGGGGGCCACGACTGCTGATCAAGCCATCCTGGTTGTCGAGGCTCACGGAATGGCTGTCGAGTGCCGCCGCCGAAATTACGCCTTTGAGGTTATTCAGCGCTTGAGCAATGCGCAGCGTCAGCCCTTGCTGGCTGATCAGCTTGCCGTTGCTGTTGTCCAGGTCATTGGCGGCGAGGGTGAATGCTTGCTGGCTGGAGATCTCGCCGCTCTGGTTGTTCACGCCATTGAGGTTTTTCAGCAGCAGGGTGCCGGGCGCGTTGATCAGTCCGTTCTGGTTGTTCAGTTGCCCATGGTTCAAATCAAGGCTCAGGTCGGATTTGCTGAACAGTTCGCCGCCCTGCTGATCCAGCCCGGTGACCGATACGTTCAACGCTTGCTGGCTGGCAATCCGGCCAGTGGCGTTGTTGACCTGAGCGGCCTTGAGCGTCAGAGAGGCTTCACTGGTGAGTTTGCCGCCCAGGCTGTTATCGAAGTCACCGGTATCGACATGACTGGCGCCTTTGGCGCTGATCAAACCTTTCTGGCTGTTATCGAGGCTGGCGCTGGTCAGGGTCAATGAGCTGTCGGTGCTGATCGAACCCGCCCGATTGAGCACCGCGCCACGACTGGTTACCGACAATACGCCGGCTGTGCTCAGGCTACCGGCGCTGTTGTCGATCCGGCTGACATTGGCCGTCAGCGTGCCCTCGCTGCTGATAGTACCCTGTGCGTTGATCAAGGCATCGTCGAGGGTAATCACCAGACTGTTGAGACTGTGGAAGCGACCGCCGCTGTTATCCAGGCTGCTGCCGGTCAGCGTGGTTGCGCCCTTGGCGCTGATCAGGCCTTGATTCAGGTTGATCAGTTTCGCCACGGCGAGGCCCAGTTCGGTGCTGGCCAGCAGCTTGCCGCTGTCGCTGTTGTCCAGGCGCTGACCCTTGATGTTGAGCAGCAGACTGCTGGAGATTTCGCCGTTGCGGTTGTCGATGTCGTCGACAGTCAGGGTCAGCGCTTTTGTGGTGCCGACCAGACCGCCATTGCGGTTGTCGAGCGTCTTGCCGGTCAGGCTCAGATTGCCCTGAGCGACCAGCGCACCGCCCTGTTGTTGCAACAGGCCGATGGTCGCTGTCAGATCGTTCTGGCTGGAAATTCGGCCTGCGGCGTTTTGCACTTCGCCCGCGTTGAGGCTGACCGGACCGACCGCACTGATGAGTCCGCCGCTGTTGTCCAGACGTGTACCGGTGTAAGTGATAGCGGCCTTGCCGGTGATCTGGCCCTTGTCGCGGTTGTCCAGGCGGTCGACGTTGAGCGTCAGTTGCTGATCGGCCTGGATCACGCCGGCACGGTTATCCGCGCTATCGCTGCGCAGTGCCAGCGTGGTTTTGCCGATGACTTTGCCGTCGCGGTTGTCGAGGCTGCCGGCTTGCGCATCGATGGCGCCCTTGGCGGTGATCTCGCCTTTGTTGCGGTTGTCGAGTGCGCCGCGCAGACGCACGGTCAGGCTACCGTCGCTGACGAGCACACCGCCATCGCGGTTATCCAGGCTGGCCGCCTGCAGACTCACCAACTGGCCGGAGCCGAGCACGCCATCACGGTTGTCCAGCGCGCCGCTGAGGTCGATATTCAGCCCCAGATCGCCGAGGATCTGACCGCTGCGGTTGTTCACCGTTGCCGCGTTGAGCCGGGTGACGCCGCTGCTGGAAAACTCGCCGTTGCTGTTGTCCAGCTGACCGAAACTACCGGTCAGATTGCCCGAGCTATGGATCACCCCTTGAGTGTTGAATAGCTGATTGGCGGTGACGTTCAGCGTCGCATTGCCGAGCACGCGTCCCGCATTGCGGTTGTCCAGTGTGCCGGTGCTGATCGTGGTGCTTTGACCGCTCAACGTACCGCCCTGGTTGCTCAGGGTTTGCGCGGTGCTGACGGTGAGACTGCGGCTGGCCACCAGGCTCTTGCCAGTGTTGTCGAGACTCTGCGCACTCAGGTTCAGATCACCGTTGCCGTTGCGCCCGCCGTCGGTGTTGACCCCGGCTTCGATAACGCCGCCGTTGGTCAATTGCCCACCGGCACTCAGGGTAATACTGTCGCGGGCCGCGAGGGTATGGCGGTTGGTCAGATTGCCCTGGGTTTGCACGCTCAATGCCGTGCCAGCGTACACCGGACCTTGCGCATCGAGGCTGGCCGCCTTGACGTTGACCGCACCGGTCGCCGAGGTATCGGCCAGACTCAACTGCCCGTTGGCATCGAGCTGAATATCGCCACCACTGGCGATCAGTTTGCCGTCGAGCTTCACCCCGACTCCGGCCTCGGTGCCGACCAGTTTGATCGCCCCGGCGTACATCCCGCCGAGTGCCGAGGAATCGATTGCCAGTTGTGGCTTGGCGCTGCCATCTTCGGCACGGGCGGTGGCATTCAAGGTCTGCGCATTGACGTCGTTGCGCCCGGCAACAATCGTCAGGTTCTGCGCCTGGAGTTCAGCGTTGATTTTGGCGCTACGGGTGATGATTTCGAAGCGATCGACGTTGGTCGCGTTAAGGCCGGCGCCTTCGATGGCCACAGAACCCTGATCAACCTGAAAACGATCCAGCCGGCCCGCACCATCCAGCACCGGTTTGCCGGTGGTCAGCGTCACGCGCGGCGCGTTGATGAAGCCGCAACCGTTGCAAGTGATGCCATACGGGTTGGCCACGATCACTCGCGCCGACTGCCCCGCCACTTCGGTGTAACCGCGCAACTGGCTCGGGTTGCCGCTGATGACTTCGTTGAGAATGGCTTGCGCCGAACCGCTGTTTTTCAGGTTCGGGTTGCCAATGATGTGCCCGGCCAACTGGGTGTTCGAGGTTTGCGCCGAGCCGTTGTTGAGGATGACGCCCTGCGCGCCGACGTTGTAATCGTGGAACTGGTTATGCGAAAGGCCGCTGCCGTTAGGCGTGGCGATGTTGATGATCGGCACGCCATTGCCGGCGCGATCCAGCGAGGTGTTGGGGTTGGCCACTACGATGCCGTCGGCCTGCGCCCACATCGGTTGCCAGAACATGACGTTCGCCAGCAGGAACGCCAGCCCGCGCTTGGGCATGCCCAGAAACGACTCACGGTTTTTCACGGCCGCAGAAGGCTGGCCTGCAAGGAAGGCGAACTGGCGAACATCCATGTCGATGGTCTCGAAGAATTTGAATTAGATGAAAAAGTCGAGGCGGAAATAGATCGGCGCTTCACGCTCGGTCAGCACATCCGGACGCTCCAGGGAATGTGCAAAGGTCACGCTGGCAGCCACGTGTTGACCACGGGCGAACAGTTCCAGCGAGTTGCTCGACATGCGCCCGTGCTGATCGCCGTTGTAGCGGTCGCCGCGAATCACGCCCTGGTCGTAACCGAGGCTGGTGCCGTATTCAGCGAACACCGGGCGCAGCCATTCGGCCGTGACCGGTCGGCTCCAGCGCAGATCGTTGCGCCAGTAGCCGCCGCTGTCGCCGGATAGCGATTGATCCTTGTAGCCACGGATCGACGCTGACCCGCCAAGGCTGGTGCGCTGCGGACTGAACAGCACATCCTCGCTGCGCTGGCCGGTCATCAGGCTGCTGAAGCTGAAGGATTCGCCCCACACCTTGAACGGTTGCAGGTAGCTCAGGGTCGCGGTGTATTTGCGGTAGCGTGCGTCCGGCTCACCCGGGCCTGGATCGTGGCTGCCCTGCGCATCGAAGGCGCCGATGCCTTCCTGCATGCCGGCGTCGAAGTTGACGAAGGCGCTGCCGATGCGGCGACCGTGGTTGAAGCCGAACTGCGCTTCGCTGATGCGGTTGCTGCTCAGCTTGAGCTTGCTGTCTTCGATGTAGTTGTTGGTGCGCAGGTAGGACAGCCCGGCGCTGAGCGAGGTCTTGCTCACCGAGTCACGATGGATCACCCGCTCGGCGCGCAGCTGATGGTTTTCGCTGTCGCCGGTCTGCTTGAAGTTGTAGCCGTTGGCGGCGATCTGCGAGCGGTAGTCGCTCTGGCTGTAAGTGTAGCTGAAGTTCCACCAGCCCCACGGCAAGTTGTAATTGAGCATGGCGTTGCTGGAGGTGTGCTGGTGATCGGTCATTGCATCGTGACCACCGCGCAGGCTCAACTGATCGGCCAGGCCCAGCGGGCTGTCCCAATCGAAGGTGGTGCCCCACTGCTGTTCGCCGGTGCTGCGCTGGCCGTCGTTGCTGCGCGACAGTCCGGCACGCCATGGTTTCTGCGGCGTGTTGGTGACCAGCACTTCACTGCCGCCGACGTTTTTGCCCGGCGCCAGCTCCATCTTTGCCTGATTGGACGGCAGGCGATTGAGCTGATCGACCATTTGCTCGATCTCGCGCAGGTTGACCAGTTCGCCGGACTTGCCGGGAAATGCCATCGCCAGTTCACGCTGCGAAAGCTTGCTGTTCTCGGCGCCCTTCATGCCTTCGAGTTTGCCTTCGACCACCAGCACTTTCAGGTGCCCGCCGGACAGATCCTGCTGCGGCAGGTAGGCACGGCTGGTGACCAGACCTTTCTCGATGTAATGGTCGGTGATGACCTTGAGCAACTCGTTGAGTTGCGGCACTCCGAGGCATTGGTCGATGTAGGGCTTGAGCAGGCGGGTCTTGTCGCTGTCGGACAGACTGTCGGCGCCCTTGAGCTCGATGTCCTTGATCGGGAAACAGCGGGTATCGGTGGGCGCTGCCGGTTGCGCAGGCTTGGCATCTTTGCCGGGCAAGTCCTTGAGTTCTTCAAGACGCCGCTGCTGCTCTTCGAGCAGGCGATTCTGGCGCTCGCGGATCAGGTCGGTTTCACCGGGGGTGGGTGCAGCGAAGGCAATCTGAAGCGGAGACAGGCACAGCAAAGCTACGCACAACCTCGCCGCGAGGGCGGGTGGGTACATGTTCGATCCCTCGATACGGAATGACATCAAAATAGTGGCGCGATATTAGATGGCCATCATTTTGACGTCAAACAATCGTTTCAACCTTTTGTCGGGTTTGTAACGGGGATTGAATAATCGACGCGGCTGCGGTTTTCCGGGGGGAATCCTGGGTTCAGTGCGCAACACCCAACTTCGTCGTCACGTCCTGAGGTGCCAGTAAGCGGCCATCCGCTGAACGCAATTCCAGCTTCCTGATCGGCTGGCGCTGCTGCGCATCAACCATCACCGAACCCGGTTCACCCGGCGCATACATGTGCTCGCCGCCCCACTGCGACAGCGCAACGATCACCGTCTGCAAGGCCTTGCCGCGCTCGGTCAGCACGTATTCCTTGTAGGCACCGCCATCGGCGGCCGGCACAGTTTGCAGGATCCCCTGCTCCACCAAGGCCTTGAGCCGGGCGCTGAGCATGTTCTTGGCGATGTCCAGATTCTTCTGAAAATCACTGAAGCGGCGGATGCCCTCCAGCGCATCGCGGATGATCAGCAGCGACCACCAGTCGCCGATCAGGTCCAGCGTACGGGCGACCGGGCAGGCGTTGCCGTGCAGGCTTTTGCGCTTCACAGGGTGTTTCTCCATCAAGACCGGGGCGTGGTTGCATCTTACAACTGTGACGCTGGAAAAGAACCACACCCCCGCCTTGGCAATTGAGCACTTGCGTACAAGTGACTTCAGCGGTTTGCGCCGATAGTGATTGGCGGCCATTGCGGTATCCGGCCTTCCTGAACGATCGCCCACAGCAAGGAGTTTCCATGAGCACATTCACTACCGATGACGGCACACAGATCTATTTCAAGGATTGGGGCAGCGGCAAACCCGTGCTGTTCAGCCATGGCTGGCCGCTGGATGCCGACATGTGGGAATACCAGATGGAATACCTGAGCAGTCGCCGTTACCGCACGATTGCCTTCGACCGCCGTGGTTTCGGGCGTTCCGATCAACCATGGACCGGCTACGACTACGACACCTTCGCCGATGACATCGCGCAACTGATCAACCACCTCGACCTGCGCGACGTGACGCTGGTCGGCTTCTCCATGGGCGGCGGCGACGTCAGCCGCTACATCGCCCGCCATGGCAGCGAGCGCGTTGCTGGGCTGGTACTGCTCGGTGCGGTGACGCCACTGTTCGGCAAGAAGGCCGATTACCCGCAGGGCGTCGACACCTCGGTGTTCGACGGGATCAAGGCCGGTCTGCTCAAGGATCGTGCGCAGTTCATCGCGGATTTTGCCGCTCCGTTCTACGGCACCAATCAGGGCCAGAACGTCTCCGATGGCGTGCTGACCCAGACCCTCAACGTCGCGTTGCTGGCCTCGCTCAAGGGCACCGTGGATTGCGTCACTGCATTCTCCGAAACCGACTTCCGCCCAGACATGGCGAAGATCGATGTGCCGACCCTGGTGATCCACGGTGACGGCGATCAGATCGTGCCATTCGAAACCACCGGCAAGCAGGCGGCGGCACTGATCAAAGGCGCCGAGTTGAAGGTCTACGCCGGAGCACCGCACGGTTTTGCCGTGACACACGCCCAAGCGCTGAACGAAGACCTGTTGGGTTTCCTGAACCGCTGATGTTCGTCGGCGCGACAACCTTCTGCGAGTGGTTGTCCGCCTGCCTCAATCTGCCATCAACGCTGCCAGTGCCAACGCGTTACCCAGCGCGGCACCACTGGCAGTGTTGTCGAAGATGCACCAGACTGCGGCCCCCTCTGCTGCCGCGACTTTCATTTGCTCTGCCAGCGCGTGCAGATAACGCTCATCGTAGGCGCTGTGGTAGATGCGTGGCGAACCGTGTAACCGCCAATAGCGCAAACCCGCCCAGCCCTGCGCCGCACCATCGGTAGTGATCCGCG
The DNA here is from genome assembly GCF_053851495.1 of Pseudomonas sp. JQ36. Taxonomy (NCBI): domain Bacteria; kingdom Pseudomonadati; phylum Pseudomonadota; class Gammaproteobacteria; order Pseudomonadales; family Pseudomonadaceae; genus Pseudomonas; species Pseudomonas sp. JQ36. Next base: position 2,260,747 of record NZ_CM132642.1, read on the forward strand.
ACGGATCGACCACGACCTGAGCAATCCGATACGCCTGCAACATCGGCGCCGCCACCACCCACGATTCATGCCGTGGCTCAAGCACCACGGCACCGGCAAAGCGTTGGCGCAACGCCACGAAAAACGCTTCGACAATTTCAGGTGTGAATGTCAGCGACGGTGGCAGTTGCACCAGCAGACAGCCCAACCGGTCAGTCAGCCCCTCGCATTGTCCGAGGAACTCGTCCAGCGCTTGATCACAGTTCTGTAAACGCAATTCATGCGTGATCTGCCTTGGCACCTTCACCGAAAAACGAAAACCCGGCGGCACCGAGTCCGCCCAGCGCGCATAGGTCTGACGCCGATGCGGGCGATAGAACGAGCTGTTGATTTCCACACAGTCGAACCGCGCCGCATAACGCTGCAGATGCGTGCCCTCGGCCGGAAACTGCGGCCAATACTCACGCCCCAGACTCCAACCTGCGCAACCGATGAACATCAGAAAAACACCTTCGTCGCTTCACGCATGAAAATCTCCATGGTCTTCGTTCACAGATTTCGGGGATGGCGAAATACCTGTGGGAGCTGGCTTGCCAGCGAAGGCGTCGGCACATCTACAATCGCTGCGCCTGACACAGCGCTTTCGCGAGCAAGCTCGCTCCCACAGGGTTCTGCGGCGCTCACAGATTTGGAGCACGATAAAGGACCTGTGGGAGCTGGCTTGCCAGCGAAGGCGTCGGCACATCCACAATCGCTGCGCCTGACACAACGCTTTCGCGAGCAAGCTCGCTCCCACAGGGTTCTGCGGCGTTCACAGATTGGGGGCACGACGAAGCTCCTTCAGGGGTTATTTTTTGCCGGGCAGGACGCTGGCCAGCACCTGCTTGGCGGCTTGCACGATCGCGCCCGCTTCGTCGGGGTCGCCCTTGAGCAAGGTCGTGGCAAATTTCTTCGCCTGTTCGAGTTTGATGTGTGGCGGCAACGGCGGCACGTTGGGGTCGGTCTTGAACTCGATCAGCACCGGCACGTCCGAGGCCAATGCCTGCTCCCAGGCGGCGGCGACGTCCTCTTCGCGGTCGACGAAAATCCCTTTCAGGCCGATGGAAATGGCGAACAGGTGATACGGCACATCGGGAATGCTTTGCGAGGCTTCGAACTTCGGATCGCCCTCCATCACTCGTTGCTCCCAAGTGACCTGATTCAGATCCTCGTTGTTGAACACCGCGCAGATCCACTTCGGGCTGTCCCACTGGCGCCAGTATTTGGCGACGGTGATCAGCTCGGCCATGTTGTTCATCTGCATCGCGCCGTCACCCACCAGCGCAATCACCGCGCGCTCCGGATGGGCGAACTTGGCGGCAATCGCATACGGCACGGCAGCGCCCATCGAGGCCAGGCCACCGGAAAGTGAACACTGCATGCCCCGGCGAATTTTCAGGTCACGGGCGAACCAGTTGGCGCAGGAACCCGAGTCACTGGTGATGATCGCCTGCTCCGGCAGGCGCGGTGACAGCTCATACACCACCCGCTGTGGATTGATCGGATCGGCTTTGGACATCGCGCGTTTTTCCAGGGTCTTTTCCCAAGTGCTGCGCCAGCCTTCGATTTTCTTGCGCCACTTGTGCGAAGTTTTCGGTTCGAGCAACGGCAGCAGTGCAGCGAGGGTTTCGGCGGAGTCGCCGACCAGATTGACCTCCATCGGATACCGCAGGCTCAGCATGTCGGGCTGCAGGTCGATCTGCACGCCACGCGCCTGACCTTCCTTGGGCAGGAACTCGGCATAGGGGAAACCCGAGCCGATCATCAGCAAGGTGTCGCACTCGTGCATCATCTTGTAGCTCGGTTCGGTGCCCAGCAGGCCGATGCTGCCGGTGACCCACGGCAAATCGTCCGGCAACGCAGCCTTGCCGAGTAACGCCTTGGCGACGCCAGCACCGAGCTTTTCCGCAACTGCAATCACTTCATCCGTTGCCTGCAGTGCGCCGGCGCCCACCAGAATCGCGACTTTTTCACCGCTGTTCAGCACATCAGCGGCGCGCTGCAGATCGGCCTCGTAGGGCAGCACTTTCGGCTTGGTGTAACCGACGCCGGAATGCGCGGTGCCATGCGCCCGCGCCGGTGGCTCATACTCAAGATCCTGCAAATCATTGGGCAGGATGATCGCCGTCACCCGCCGCTCGCCAACCGCCGTACGCACGGCGCGGTCGAGCAAATGCCGAACCTGCGACGGCGCCGACGCCTGCTGCACAAACGCCCCGGCGACATCCTTGAACAGCGACACCAGGTCCAGCTCCTGCTGGTAATGACTGCCGAGCGCCGTCCGCGCCTGCTGGCCGACAATCGCCAGCACCGGTTGGTGATCCATGCGGGCGTCGTATAACCCAGTGATCAGGTGCGAAGCCCCCGGTCCCGAAGTGGCAATGCACACGCCCAACTCGCCCGTGAACTTGGCGTGGGCCGACGCCATGAACGCGGCCATTTCTTCGTGTCGCGCCTGAACGAATTCGATCTTGCCATTGGCTCGGGCGAGCGCACCGAACACGCCGTTGATGCCGTCTCCCGGATAACCAAAAATCCGCGTGACGCCCCATTGGCTGAGCCGCTCAACCAGAAAATCTCCCACTGTCGTCGTCATCTCGTTCCTCGCCTGTCACCGGTGCATGAAGCCTGCCCGGGGAGATATCCGCCGGGCAGGCACAAGGGTCTGGACAGTCGGGTCGCCCGCGAAGTTTCGATTGTTTTTACCCGACGGCAATTGCCAAACCGCTCCCTGTTGGAGCTGCCGAAGGCTGCGATCTTTTGATGTTGTTTTTGCAGATCAAAAGATCGCAGCCTGCGGCAGCTCCTACACGGCGATCATCAGCGATGCGGATGCACCGTCATCGCCACCAGTTTGATCACGATCGGCCGCACCACGAGGATGCACAAAAACGCCACCGGCATCGCCAGCTTATAGGCGTGCAGCGCATTACTCAGGTAGTCGTTATCAATCCCGGAGTTGGCGGCGGTGATCACCAGCGACATCAGGAACGCCATGATCGTCGCCATGTACAACGCAAACACATAGGGCGTCGCCCGTGACGACAACTTTCGACGCGGTGGATACAAGGCTTCGGTAGTGGTTCTTTGATTCATATGGCTTTTCCATCCATTGACAGGGAGCCGGCACCTTAGCAAAGCCCCCTGCCCTCAACTAGACGGCCCGCCACAGGTACTTTATAAAGCACAGCTTACGAATCAAACCACGCGGCGGGACACGGATGAATCTGTTGGCGGCGATTGCCAGTTTTATCAAAGTGGTCGAGGCCGGCTCGATTGTCGGCGCCGCCAAGGCTCTGGGCGTCAGTGCGGCAGCGGTCAGCCAGACCCTCAATCGCCTCGAAACGCACCTCGGTGTGCGCCTGCTGCAGCGAACCACCCGCCGCATGGCCCTCACCGAAAATGGCGCGCTGTATTACGAGAAGGTCAGACGTATCGCCGCCGATCTGGAGTCGGCGCAAAGCGCGATCATCGGCGACGAAGGCGAACTGCAAGGCCGCTTGAGCATCGCCTCCACCAGCGCATTCGGCCGCCACGTATTGGCGCCGTTACTCGCCAGTTTTGCCGCACTGCATCCGCGCCTGCTGGTCGAGCTGTCGACCACCAACGGCAAAATCAATCACATCCAGAACGGCATTGATCTGAGTCTGCGGATCAAACCACAACTGGAGGACGGTATCGTTGCACGCCGGATCGTTTCCCTGCCCTTCATCTTCTGCGCCGCCCCCGCCTACCTTGCGCGCGCCGGCGTGCCGCAATCACCGCAGGACTTGCAACACCACGCCTGCCTGGCATTCCGCTACCCGTTGGATGGGCGTTTTCTGCGCTGGGGTTTCGTCCGTGACGGCCAGCATTACGACGCCCCGATCAACGCCACCGCCATCAGCGACGACATCGACGCGCTGGCGCAAATGGCAGTCAACGGCGCAGGCGTTACGCGCCTGGCCGAATTCGTCGCTGCCCCCTATCTCGAGGGCGGTCAACTGGTGCAACTGTTCGAAGATCTTCAGGGTGAAACCCACGGGTATGTCGAACCGATGGACATTTATGCGTGCGTGCAGGAACGTGCAGCGATGACGCCGAAGGTCAGAGCCTTCATGGATTATTTGACGGAGCACTTGAATAGGCGCTGGCCCGTGCAAGCTGGTTGATCCACAGCAGCTCTTGCACTTTCAAGGCTGCAGATCACCCCCGAGCCATTGGCTGGAAGCGCTCATCTGCTGGGCAATCCACTCACGAAAAAGCATGGCGTTGGTGCTTTGTTCGAAGGGTCGCGGTGACAGCAGGCAATAACTCGAACCGTCTCGCACAAAGCCGAACGGCGCGATCAATTGTCCGGACTTGAGTTCGTCCTGCACCATCAGAAACGACGCCATACCGACGCCCAGCCCGGCCAACGCGGCCTGAATGCACAGGTAGAAATGCTCGTAATCGACCCGACTGACACCCGGCGCGTTCATCCCGGCCAGTCGCATCCAGTTATCCCACGCCTGCGGGCGCGTCTTGCTGTGCAGCAGGCAGGCGCCGCGCAAATGATCGCCGTCAGGACGACTGGACGGCACGCAAACCGGGCCGATCCACTCCTCGCAAATAGTCACGCCGTGCACGGTCTCGTCCCAATGGAAATCGTCGCGGCGGATCGCCAGATCCACGCCTGAACGAGCGAAGTCGATCGGCCCTCCGGCCGTCAGCAATTGCACCTGCAACTGTGGATGCGCGCTGTGGAAGTCGGGCAAACGCGGGATCAACCACTTCATGGCGATGGTCGGCTCGCAGGACACCACCAGCACGTCATCGTGGACTTCACGTTGCAGGCGATAAACCGTGCTCTGCAACTGCTCGAACATCGGCGCGGTGACATTGAACAGCATGCGTCCCGCGTGGTTGAGAAAGATCGCGCGGTTGCGCCGCTCGAACAATTCGACGCCGATCGCCTCCTCCAGCAAGCGCACCTGGCGGCTGACCGCGCCGTGGGTGACGTGCAGCAACTCAGCGGCCTTGACGAAACTCTGGGTCTTGGCGGCGGTGTTGAAGAAGCGAAAGGCAGCCAGCGGAGGCAGGTTCATATAGGCGATGATTTCTCACAGATTTTCGCGACTATAAATCGTTTTTTTTGCCAAAGACACTTCTCCATCATGTCACCACTCAGGGCCTGTTACTTCCATCCACGCTGTTGGCGGCGATGCTGCAGGCGCTGTATCTGTGAATTCAAGTAGCGCAAATAACGCGATGGAGCGTATGGATGAGTGAATTGTTTTTGATGATCGCCATCACCCTTCTGGCGGTGATCAGTCCCGGCCCGGACTTTGCCATGGTCACTCGCAACAGCTATGCATACGGGCGGCGCAGTGGTTTGCTGGCTGCGCTGGGCATCGCCTGTGGCGTGCAGGTTCATGTGTTCTACACGGTGTTCGGGGTGGCGCTGATCATCACCCAATCGCCGCTGCTATTTTGGATGATGAAGCTGCTGGGCGCCGGCTACCTGGTCTATCTGGGCATCAAATCCTTTACCAATAAATCGGTGCTGACATTTGCCGATGCGAGCGCTTCTGCACCCCGTGCCTGGAAGGTGTTCTGCTCGGGTTTTCTGACCAATGCACTGAATCCGAAAACCATGTTGTTCGTGGTGGCGGCGTACAGCCAGGTGGTCGAGCCAGGCAGTTCGCTGACGTTGAACTTCGCCTATGGCCTGTTCATGTCGGTCATTCATTGGCTGTGGTTCAGCCTGGTCGCGCTGTTTTTCTCCACTGAACGGTTACGCCGGCGCCTGCTGGAAAAACAGCGGATCGTCGACAAGGTCATCGGGATCGCACTGATGGCTCTGGCGGCGTGTTTGATCATTCCGGGGGTTGCGCAGTCTTGAGCTAGAGCGTTTATGCTGTCGTGTCTGATACCCGTAAGATCATTCTCGGCAAGTTCACCATGAGGCCCATTTCATGAGTAAAGCGCCCTACGTTCCACCCGCCGTCTGGAAACACGAAGCCCCGTCCGGCGGCCAGTTCGCCAGCATCAACCGCCCGATTGCCGGGCCGACGCATGAAAAGACCCTGCCCGTGGGCAAACACCCGCTGCAGCTGTATTCACTGGCGACACCCAATGGCGTCAAGGTGACCATCCTTCTGGAAGAATTGCTCGCGCTGGGCCACTCCGAGGCCGAGTACGACGCGTGGCTGATCCGCATCAACGAGGGCGACCAGTTCTCCAGCGGTTTTGTCGAGATCAATCCGAACTCGAAGATTCCGGCACTGCTCGACCGCAGCGCACAGCCGCCGATTCGGGTATTCGAGTCCGGCTCGATCCTGCTGTATCTGGCGGAGAAATTCGGCGCCTTCCTGCCGCAAGATCCCGCCGGCCGCACGGAAACCCTGAACTGGCTGTTCTGGCAGATGGGCGCCGCGCCTTATCTGGGCGGCGGCTTTGGGCACTTCTACGCGTATGCGCCGGAGAAGCTCGAATACCCGATCAACCGCTTCACCATGGAAGCCAAGCGTCAGCTCGACGTGCTCGACCGACGCCTCAAGGAAAGCCGCTACCTGGCCGGCGACAGCTATACCATTGCCGACATCGCGGTCTGGCCGTGGTACGGCCAACTGGTGCGCAACAACGTGTATTCGGCCGCCGAATTTCTAGCGGCCCACGAATACACCCACGTGCAGCGCTGGGCCGAAAACATCGCCCAACGCCCTGCGGTGATTCGTGGCCAGCGCGTCAATCGCACCTGGGGTGACGAGGCGAGCCAGGTTGCGGAACGGCATCAGGCCAGCGATCTGGATTGACGTCACGATCCCACAAAGATTTGTGTTGGGCATGGGCTTCCGCAATTACCAGCAACCTTTGTGGGATCTGTGCTGGACAGGGCATCCCGGATCACAGCAACCTTTGTGGGAGCGGGCTTGCTCGCGAAGGCGCCAAGTCAGTCAACACTGACATAACAGACCTACCGCTTTCGCGAGCAAGCTCGCTCCCACAGAGGGTTCGGGTTGGACATGAGGATTTGTGAGCCCCAGAAATTACAGTGGGATTTGTGCTGGACAGGGGCTTTCGCAGTTACCACCAATCATTGTGGGAGCGGGCTTGCTCGCGAATGCGCCAGGCCTGCGACGTCAGTGTTGACTGACCCGGCGCTTTCGCGAGCAAGCCCGCTCCCACAGCAACACGAGTGCGCGACGCGCAAATGCCCTGCTTCGCCAAGACCCACCGGATAAACCCGTCTCCACACCACCACTGTCGCCAAAGGATCTGCAATGCCCCCTGGAAAACGTGAACTGGCGCGGATCGAGCGGCGCTTGATTGCCACGCTCACCGACGCATGTGAAACCGCAAAAAGCGAAATCAACGGCTTCACCTGGCTCACCCACACCGCTGACCTGAACGCGTTGGCGGCGACCCTGAACGTCATCTGGGTGTTCGACACCGAAGCCGAAAAAAACCTCGCCCTGACTGACGCCAAGGCACGCCTCTTCGAACTGACGGCCACTGCACTGAGAGAGGCCGATATCGACCTGCCCCCTTCAGAGCGCAACGTGCGTTTCGACTCCGAGGAGGAATGCCAGCGTACTCACGGTGGCAACTGGCGTGAGCGTCTGAAACGGTACTCCTGACCTTTGCGTTGCCGCTGAGGCTGCGCTTCAGGTCCATCTGCTCATAGGCGCTGGTACGTAGCGCAACCGGATGCTGAACGAAACGATAAGCGAGCGCCGCCTCAGACCGCCTCTTCGTCAACCGGCAACGAAGCCAGCATCTCCGCGCGGCACACCTCTAGAATCTCGTCGGCCAGCGCGGAATCATCCGGACAGGCGCGCGACAGCACAATCGCGCCGACAGCCCGCGACAGCAGGTCGATCATTTTCTTTCTGCCCTCGCCCGCCACGGCGTCCGGCCCGGTCGGGTATTTGTCTCCCAGGGTCTGCAGGGTGCGCTCGATCCCTTCGGCAAACGTCGCTTTCACCTCATCCGATTGACGCGCCGCGTCGCCACACAGCGCGGCCATGGTGCAACCGCTGCCACGTCCGTCGCGATGTTCTCTTGTCAAATAGACATCGATGAAGCCAGGCACGTCGAGCGCTTCGGCACCTGCCAGCGACTTGGCGAGACTGCAGGACGCGGCTTCAGCCATCAGGTCGGCCTTGGAGCCGAAATGTTTGTAAAAACCACCATGGGTGAAACCGGCAGCCGCCATGAGATCCGCCACACCGACGCCGTCAAAGCCACGCTCACGGAACAGCTCGGAAGCGGTCTCGACGATGTGTTCTCGATTGGCCTGCGCCTGGGCCTTGGTCACTCGCACGTGCAGTACCTCGTATTCATTGGGAATGCTTGCGCCAATCATACATAGATGCTGGTCATAATCAAAACCGTTGACAGTTTAGATTTCGATCATCATCCTAATTGCAGACACAGCGACTTCTCCAACGGGCACGGAAGAAATACCAGATGAGCAACCAGACTCTGTTCACCCCTTACACACTTGGCGACCTGACGCTGTCGAACCGCGTGGTCCTCGCACCGCTGACTCGCAACCGTGCAGGCGCAGGCTTTGTACCCAGCGAGTTCGCGGCCACCTATTACAGCCAACGCGCCAGCGCAGGCTTGCTGATCAGTGAAGCCACGCAGATTTCCCGACAAGGTCAGGGCTATCAGGACACCCCGGGAATCTACACGCCGGCGCAGATCGACGGCTGGCGCCAGGTGACCGATGCAGTCCATGCCAAGGGCGGAAAAATCTTCCTGCAACTGTGGCATGTCGGCCGCGTGTCGCACGTTGATCTGCAAGAAAACGGCGCCGCCCCCGTGGCCCCTTCTGCGCTGCGCGCCGCCACCAAAGTCTTCGTCAACAATCGCTTTGAAGATGTCTCGGCGCCGCGCGCGCTGGAGACCAGCGAACTGCCAGGGATCGTTTCCGATTTTCGCCAGGCTGCGGCAAACGCGATTACCGCCGGGTTCGATGGCGTGGAAATTCATGGTGCGAACGGCTATTTGCTCGATCAATTCCTCAGGGACAGCGCCAATCTGCGTACCGATGCGTATGGCGGCTCGATTGAAAACCGGGCGCGTCTGTTGCTTGAAGTGACGGCGGCCGTGGTTGATGAAATCGGCGCGAATCGCACCGGTGTGCGCCTGTCTCCGGTGTCGCCGGCCAACGGCGTCTCGAGCAGCGATCCGCAGGCGCAATTCGATTACGTCGCCGAGCAACTCGATGCCCTCGGTGTGGTTTATCTGCACGTGGTCGAAGGCGCGACCGGTGGCCCGCGCGACGTGGCGCCCTTCGATTTCGGCGCACTGCGCCAGCGGTTCAAAAACACCTACATCGCCAACAACGGCTATGACCTGGAGCTGGCGACTTCGCAGCTCGCCGAAAACCAGGCCGACCTGATCGCCTTCGGTCGCCCGTTCATTGGCAATCCGGATCTGGTGGAGCGCCTCAAGCAGGGCGCGCCCTTGTCCGCGTTCGATCCCGCCACCCTCTACGGCGGCGGTGCGGCAGGCTACATCGACTACCCGACGCTGGCTGAATCGAGCGTCAGCGCCAGCTGAGCGCGTTCCGTTTCTCACACCCTGAAAGAGAGATCCCCCATGAGCACCCGCCCTACTGTTCTGATCACTGGCGCCTCCACCGGCATTGGCGCGGTCTACGCCGAGCGCTTCGCGCGCCGCGGCCATGATCTGGTTCTGGTTGCCCGCGACCAGGCACGCCTGGACACACTTGCAGCCCGCTTGCGCAGCGAACACGACGTCACCGTCGATGTGATCCCGGCGGACCTGACCCAACTCGCTGATCTGAGCACCGTTGAAAACCGCCTGCGCGACGACGCCCGTATCGGCATCCTCGTCAATAACGCCGGCGCTGCCCTCTCCGGTAACTTCATCGACCAAAGCACCGACAGCGTTGCGCAACTCGTTGCCCTCAACACCACCGCGCTGGTGCGCCTGGCCAGCGCCATCGCTCCACGTCTGATCAAGGCTGGTGACGGCGCGATCATCAACGTCGGTTCGGTGGTGGGCCTGGCGCCGGAGTTCGGCATGACCGTCTACGGTGCGACCAAGGCCTTCGTCCTGTTCCTGTCCCAGGGACTGAGCCTGGAACTGTCACCTCAGGGCGTCTACGTGCAAGCCGTACTCCCCGCCGCCACCCGTACGGAAATCTGGGATCGCTCCGGCATCGACATCAACACCTTGAACGACATCATGGAAGTCGGCGATCTGGTGGACGCCGCACTGGTCGGTTTCGATCGTCGCGAACCGGTGACCATCCCGCCGCTGCACGAAGCGCAACGCTGGGATGATCTGCAAGGCGCACGTCAGGGCCTGATCGGGCAAATCCGTCAGTCTGCGGTTGCCCAGCGCTACCTGAACCCACAGTGATTGTCTGGTAGCGAGCACGCGCGGCGGATTCGATGCAGGCGCAAGTCACTGCATCGAATCCGGCCCGCGATCCGGAGCAGAAATGAATCAAACCCTGGCAAATAACCACACTGGCGCGTCGACGCCATTCAGCAACGCGGCGAACCAGTCGATCACGGTCAACGGCGTTCGCTTCGCTTACCGCGACATCGGCCCCGCGATCGGCGTGCCTCTGGTGCTGTTCAACCATTGGGGCGCCGTGCTGGACAACTTCGATCCCGCGATCATTGATGGACTGGCACAAACCCGACGGGTCATTACCACTGACTATCGCGGTATTGGCGGCTCTGGTGGAACCGCGCCACTGACTGTCGGTGAAATGGCAGACGATGCCATTCAACTGATTCGCGCGCTGGGCTTGGAAACCGTTGATGTACTGGGATTCTCGCTGGGCGGCTTCGTTGCTCAGGACATTGCCCTGAAGGCGCCTGATCGGGTGCGTCGCTTGATTCTGACCGGTACCGGTCCGGCCGGTGGCGACGGCATCGACAGAGTCGGTTCGGTCACCTGGCCATTGATCCTCAAAGGCTTGCTGACCTTGCGCGATCCCAAGGTCTACCTGTTCTTCACCTCGACAGCCAATGGCCGTCGATCTGCGTCGCAGTATCTGCAACGCCTGAAAGCACGCAAAAACAATCGCGACAAAGGCCCGACACCGAGCGCTTTTCTGCGCCAGTTGAAAGCGATCACCGCGTGGGGCCAACAGCCGCCGCAAGACCTCGGACGCTTGCGCATACCCACGCTTATCGTTAACGGCGACAGCGACATCATGGTGCCCAGCGTCAACTCGATGGCGCTGGCCAAGCGTATTCCCAACGCACAACTGGTGATTTATGAGGATGCCGGGCACGGCGGGATTTTCCAGCACTGCGTTGATTTTGTCGCCAAGGCGCAGGCATTCCTCGACGCCTGACGACACGGCGCAGCAACACCGCAACGCGCCAGCTACCCTCCTTACAACCGCCAAGAGCCGCACTACGATGAAAGCATTTCTGATTGATCGCTATGGAAAGAACACCGGGCGCATTGGCGAAGCGTCTGCCCCTGTGGTGGGTGCCCGTGATGTCTTGATCGAGGTACACGCCAGCAGCGTCAATGTGCTGGATTCGAAGATCAGCAGTGGCGAGTTCAAGCTGATTCTGCCCTATGCATTACCGCTGATACTGGGCAATGATCTGGCGGGTGTGGTGGTTGAGGTTGGCTCACAGGTGACGCGGTTCAAACCGGGAGACGAGGTTTACGCTCGCCCGCCGGAAACGCGGATCGGAACGTTCGCCGAATGGATCGCCGTGGACGAAAACGCGGTCGCACGAAAACCTGCCAATACCAGCATGGCACAAGCCGCGTCCCTGCCTTTGGTCGCGTTGACGGCGTGGCAAGTACTGATCGAAACCGCACAACTGAAAAAGGGTCAGAAAGTACTGATTCACGCAGGCTCCGGTGGTGTTGGCAGCATTGCTATCCAACTGGCCAGACACCTCGGCGCCTTCGTCGCCACGACCACCAGCACCGCGAACGTCGAATGGGTCAAGGCACTGGGGGCCGATCTGGTCATCGACTACAAACAGCAAGACTTCGAAAACGTCCTGCACGACTACGATGTGGTGTTGAACAGCCTCGGCGCGGACGTATTGCAAAAATCACTCAAGGTCCTGAAGCCCGGCGGCCAGCTCATTTCCATCTCGGGACCACCCACTGCACAGTTCGCCCAAGAACAAGGCTTGTCCTGGCCATTGCAACAGGTCATGCGCCTGCTGAGCCTCGGTATCCGGCGCAAGGCGCGCAAGCAGGCGGTCAGCTACACGTTCGTCTTCATGCGGGCCAATGGTGCACAACTGCAAAAAATCGCCACGCTGGTCGAGGAGGCAATCATCAGACCGGTGATTGACCGCAGCTTCTCGTTTGCCTCGACGGCAGAGGCGTTGAAGTACGTCGAGCAGGGGCGTGCCAAGGGCAAGGTCGTCGTTACGCTCAAATGACAACGTTTCCCCGTCAACCGGCCGCGTTCGACTCGACCAGATGAACTTCAGTCGCACTGCGACCGGCGCACCAGGCGAGCACCGACGCAATCACCAACACCGCCGCGCTCAGCTCGAAGGTGGCTTTATAACCGCTCAGATCAAACGCCAGGCCACCGACGATGGCCCCTGCGGCGATTGCCAGCTGCACGATGGCCACGAGCAAGCCTCCGCCAGCTTCGGCATCCTCTGGAAGCGTCTGCGCCAGCCATGTCCACCAGCCCACGGGAGCCGCCGTGGCGACCAGCCCCCACAGGCCCAGCAGCACCGCAGTCAGCAGCGGCGATGCGCCGAAGTTGACCAGCGCCAGTGCGATGACCGCCATCATCAGCGGGATAACTGTCAGCGTGCGGTACAGGCCAGTGCCGAGGAATCTTTCGATCACAAAGGTCCCGATGAAACCGGCAAGCCCCAGCCCCAGCAGCATCAAGGACAGGGTTGCAACGCTGACCCCGGTGACCCCCTCCAGAAAGGGCCGCAGGTAGGTAAACAGCATGAACTGCCCCATGAAAAAGACGCTGACAGCGACCATCCCCAAGGCGACCGGCCATTGCTTCATCAGCCGCAGGGCGTTGCCGCTACCGGCCTGACGCTCAAGCTTGAAGGACGGCAGACTGATCAGCAGCCACACGGCCGCCAGCACGGCGACCGGAACCACGCAGAAGAACGCGCCGCGCCAGCCTATCAACGCGCCGAGGAAACTCCCCGCCGGAGCGGCGATTACCGTCGCCAGCGCGTTGCCGCCGTTGACGATCGCCAGTGCCCGGGACACTTGGTCAGGCTGCACCAGACGCATCGCGGTTGCCGCCGACAACGACCAGAAACCGCCAATGGCGATGCCGATCAAGGCCCGCCCGAACATGAACGACGGATAGCCCGGCGCGAACGCGACCACCGTACCCGAGACGATCATCAGCAAGGTCAGACCCAGCAACAGCTTCTTGCGCTCGATGCGAGCAGCGACCGCTGCAATCACCAGACTGGTCACCAGGGCGAATGCTCCGGACACGGAGATCCCCTGCCCGGCCTGCCCCTCGGTGATGTGCAGTTCGGCGGCAATCGGCGTCAGCAGGCTGACCGGCATGAATTCTGAAGCGACTAAAGCGAAAGCGGCCAACGACATGGCCAGCACCGCGCTCCAGCCGCGTTGTTCTGTAGAAAGAGAAGTCATTGAAACTACCTGTATTGCGAGAGGCGTCCGGGCGATTGCCCGGACGCACTGTTTTTCACAGTGCCAGGATCGCATCGTCGAATCGCGTCAATCCCGTAATGGTTTGACACATTCTCCCGGTCGATTTGCCTCTGCCCTAGTGCATTCCTCTTGAATGCTTGCCTGATCCTCTGAGGTTGCAGGGTGGTGTATAGGAAACGCCTGTGCAGCGGATTAGAGTTCGTTCAACAGGAGTTGCCCGACATGATCCCTACCCCGCTGCGCCACGAATCACCTTTGGCGTTGAACATTGACTCGCGCGTGAGCGTAGCGGGCGACTTCGCCACGTCGATAGCCGGCCTGTCGCTGTTTCGTCGCGATCAGCCGGCGCCACCGACCGTGTGCATGATCGAGCCGAGCCTGATTCTGGTGGGCCGTGGGGAAAAGCGCTTGTGGGTCGGCGGTGAGGGTTACAGCTACGACCCTTCACGGTTTCTGGTCACCTCGCTGGATCTGCCCGCCAATTCCGAAGTGATGCTTGCCAGCCCCGAGCAACCCTGCGTCGGGCTGGTGCTGAAACTGGATGTCGGCATGCTTGCCGAGATCCTCAGCAAAGGTGGCTTGCCTGCGAAACGGCAGCCGTCGACGAACACCGGCGCTGGTATTGGCAACATGTCTTCCGCTCTGGAAGGTGCGCTTGAGCGCCTGCTGGCATTGCTTGACGAGCCTGAAGCGATCCCGGTGTTGGCGCCGCTGGTGCTGCGGGAAATCCACTATCGGCTGCTCCATACCGATCAAGGCGCGCGGCTGCGGCAGATCACGGCCGTCGATGGCCAAGGTTATCGCATCGCCAAAGCCATCGACTGGCTCAAGGTCAACTACACCGAGGCGCTGCGCATCGATGAACTGGCGGCGCGGGTGCAAATGAGCGCGCCGACCTTTCACCATCACTTCCGCCAGCTCACCGGCATGAGTCCGCTGCAGTACCAGAAGTGGCTGCGACTGAACGAGGCGCGCCGGCTGATGTTGATGGAGCGTCTGGACGTTTCGCGAGCGGCGTTTGCGGTCGGTTATGAAAGTCCCTCGCAGTTCAGCCGCGAATACGCACGCCTGTACGGCACCGCACCCAGTCGGGACATCGCGTTGCTGCGTGGCGAACCCTTCGCCGCAGAAACGCTGGGCAACGCGGCCAGTTGAGCAAAGAACACGCTTTACCGGTGAGGCGCCACGCAGCGTTTCACCGCTTATAAAAATGCACGTCAACCGATGATCGAGCGGGTGAACCATGGAACTACGAATCAACCAGAAAACCTATCAGGTCGATGCCGACGCCGATACGCCCCTGCTGTGGGTGATCCGCGATGATCTGGGCATGACCGGCACCAAGTACGGCTGTGGATTGGCGCAGTGCGGCGCCTGTTCCGTGCTGGTGGACGGCAACGTGGTGCGCTCATGCGTCACACCGGTGGCCGGAGTGGTCGGCCGCGAGGTCACCACCATTGAGGCGATCGAGGCCGATGACGTGGGCAAACGCGTGGTCTCGACCTGGGTTGATCTGCAGGTCGCCCAGTGTGGCTACTGCCAGTCCGGGCAGGTGATGGCGGCCACGGCGCTGCTCAAGCAAAACCCCAAGCCAAGTGACGCGCAGATTGAGGCGGCGATGGTCAACCTGTGCCGCTGCGGCACGTACAACGCCATTCATGCCGCTGTGCATGAGCTGGCCGGCAAGGGAGATGCCTGATGAACGTGCGTATCGATCCTGCTCAGGAAGCATCAGCACTGGCTCTGCATGAACCGATCAATGTGTCGCGCAGACGTTTTCTGACCGGCACCGCCGTCGGCGCACTGGTGCTCGGTTTCGGCCTGCCACTGGGCACGACTCGCGTGCAAGCGGCAGTGGCGGCCGCGACTGCCGAGCGCGGCACGCAGGTGCCGGCGTTTCTGGAAATTCGCCCGGACAACCGCGTGCGCCTGCTTTGCCCGTTCATGGAAGGCGGGCAAGGTACGTTCACCGCGATGGCGCAGATCGTCGGTGAAGAACTGGATGCCGACCCGTCGACGTTCCTGGTCGAAGCCGCACCGCCCGGCGAAGCCTATGTGGTGATGGAAAACGGTATGCGCATCACCGGCGGCAGCATGTCGGTGCGCATGAGTTACCCGGTGATGCGCCGCCTCGGCGCCCTCGCCCGCGCCATGCTGCTGCAGGCCGGTGCGCAGAAACTTGGGGTGCCGGTCAGCGAACTGAGCACCGAACCCGGCAAAGTCGTGCACGCCAAGTCCGGGCGTTCGGTGGCCTACGGCGAACTGGCCGAGCACGCCATGGATCTGCCGGTTCCCGATCCGGCCTCGGTGCAGTTGCGTGATCCGAGCCAGTTCCGCTGGATCGGCAAACCGGTGAAGCGCGTCGATGCCTACGACAAGTCCACGGGCAAGGCGCTCTACAGCATCGACCTGAAGGTCGACGACATGCTGCACGCCGCCGTTCAACATGCACCGCGTCTGGGGATGACCGTGGGCAATTTGCGCAACGAAGAGCAGGTCAAGGCAATGAAAGGCGTGCATTCCGTGCATCGCCTGCCGGGGGCCGTGGCGGTGGTGGCCGAGCGCTGGTGGCACGCCAAACGTGCAGTGGAAGCGATTCAGGTCGACTGGCAGGAACCCACGGCCGACAGCCAGGTACGCTCGATGCCCGCGGATTTTTCCAGTGACGCCTGGCTTAAGCGCCTGGCTGACGACAAAGGCCCGGCCAGGGATGATGAAAATGAGGGCGACGTGGCTGCAGTTCTGGCCAGCGCCAAGACGCGGATTGACGCCACTTACCACAACCAGTACCTGAACCACGGCCAGTTGGAGCCGCCATCGGCGCTGGCCCAATTCAATCCCGACGGTTCGCTGGAAGTCTGGCTGCCGAATCAGGCGCCGGACATGTTCCGTGCCGACATCGCCAAACGCACCGGGCTGGATCCGTCGCGCATCACCTTGCATTCGCCATTGCTGGGGGGCTTCTTCGGTCGGCATTTCCTCTACGACGCCGCCAGTCCCTACCCGCAGGCAATCGAGTTATCGAAAGCGGTTGGCCGCCCGGTCAAACTGATCTGGAGCCGCGAGGAAGAGTTCCTGCGCGACGTGCTGCGTCCGGTGGCAGCGGTGAATTTCCGTGCCGCGCTGGACAACGACGGCTGGCCGCTGGCAATCGAAGCGATCAGCGCCACCGAAGGCCCGACCGAGGCGCTGGCCGGCAAACAGGGTGAAAAACTCGACCCGACGGCGCTTGAAGGCTTGTCGGGCAAGTCCTATGCGATCCCCAACAAGCGCATCGCGCAGATCTACGCCAAAGGCCCGGCGATGCTGGGTTACTGGCGTTCGGTGGGCAACTCGCTCAACGACTTCTTCTACGAATCGTTCCTTGACGAACTGGCCGACAAGGGCGGCAAGGACCCGTTCGAACTGCGCCTGCATCTGCTGCGCGACAACCAACGACTGACCACGCTGCTGCAAGCCGTGGGCGAGCTGTCGGGGGGCTGGAAGCGTGGGCCGTTCACCGCGGCGGACGGCAGCAAACGTGCGCGAGGCGTGGCGATGGCGTCGCCGTTCGGGACCCAGACGGCGGTGATCGCCGAGGTTTCCATCGAGCACGGTCAGGTCAAGGTGCACGACATCTGGCAGGCGATCGACCCCGGCAGCATCGTCAATCCGGCGATTGTCGAAGCGCAGGTCAATGGCGCGGTCGCGCTGGGACTGTCGCAGACCCTGGTGGAGGAAGCCGTGTGGATTGATGGCAAACCGCGCGCGCGCAACTACGACTTGTATCCGATCCTGCCGCCTGCGCGGATGGCC
Organism: Pseudomonas sp. JQ36; assembly: GCF_053851495.1. Classification (NCBI taxonomy): domain Bacteria; kingdom Pseudomonadati; phylum Pseudomonadota; class Gammaproteobacteria; order Pseudomonadales; family Pseudomonadaceae; genus Pseudomonas; species Pseudomonas sp. JQ36. The sequence goes on from NZ_CM132642.1 coordinate 2,278,171, forward strand.
CGGGTCCACGTGCGTGTTGTCGAGAGCGGGGAAAAAATGGGCGGCATCGGCGAACCACCGTTGCCCGCTGTCGCGCCCGCCGTCGCCAATGCGGTGGCAACGCTGACCGGCCAACGGGTGCGCAGCCTGCCCATGAGCCGCCACACCTTCAGTTGATCAGCGCCGGAGCGTCCATGAATAACAGCCGATTCGCAAGAACCGCAGGCTGGCTGGCAGTGCCGTGCCTGGTCGCGGCAGGCCTGCTGGCCTGGTATGTCACCCGCGAGCCTCTCTCGCACCTTGAAAACGACCAAACCGCCGTGGCCGATATCGACCCGGCGCTGGTGGCTCGTGGCGAATACGTCGCCCGACTCAGCGATTGCGTGGCATGCCACAGCGTGCCGGGCGGTGCGCCGTTCGCTGGCGGCCTGGAAATGGCCACGCCACTTGGCGCGATCCACGCGACCAACATCACCCCGGAGCCGGAAGCCGGCATCGGTCGCTACAGCCTGGCGGACTTCGACCGTGCGGTGCGCCACGGCGTAGCGCCCGACAGCCGTCGTCTGTACCCGGCGATGCCCTACCCGTCCTACGCCAAGCTCAGTGACGACGATGTGCGGGCGCTGTACGCGTTCTTCATGAAAGGCGTGGCACCGGTCAAGCAGGCGAATATCCCGAGTGCGATTCCTTTCCCGTTGAACCTGCGCTGGCCGATTGCGTTGTGGAACGGTGTCTTCGTCGATACCGAACCTTACGTGGCCAAACCGTCGCAGGATGCCGTGTGGAATCGCGGCGCTTATCTCGTTCAAGGCGCCGGGCACTGCGGCAGTTGCCATACGCCGCGCGGTCTGGCGTTCAACGAGAAGGCTCTGGATGAATCCGCCACGCCGTACCTCGCTGGCGCCTTGCTCGATGGCTGGTACGCGCCGAGCCTGCGTGATGATCACAACACCGGCCTGGGCCGCTGGAGCGAGCCGGAGATCGTGCAGTTCCTCAAGACCGGGCGCAACAAACACGCAGTGGTTTACGGCTCGATGACCGAGGCGTTCAACAACTCCACGCAGTTCATGAGCGATGACGATCTGACCGCGATCGCACGCTATCTCAAGTCATTGCCCGGGGACCGTCAGCGCGACGGCCAGCCATGGCAGTACCAGGCGGTTTCGGCGACGGAACGTCTGGACGCGCCCGGTGCTCATACCTACGTCACGCGCTGTGCTTCGTGCCACGGTTTGGACGGCAAGGGCCAATCCGAATGGATGCCGCCGCTGGCCGGCGCCACTTCGGCACTGGCCAAGGAAAGCGCCTCGGCGATCAACATCACCCTCAACGGTTCGCAACGGGTGGTGGCCGCCGGAGTACCGGACGCCTATCGCATGCCAGCCTTCCGCGAGCAGTTGTCGGATCAAGAGATCGCCGAAGTGCTGACCTTCATGCGCAGCACCTGGGGCAATCAGGGCAGTGCCGTTGAAGCGCAGGCCGTCAACAAGCTGCGTGAACGTACGGATCCGGCCAGCAGCAGCCCGATCATCCTGCAAATGCGTTAGAGGAACGTTTGATGGAAAGCATCGACTTGCTGGTCCTGCGCACCGCGCGGGACTGGCTCGCCGCCGGCGAGCGAGTGTTGCTCGCCACGGTGGCGCGCACATGGGGCTCTTCGCCGCGCCCGACAGGCTCGATGATGGCCTTGCGTAACGACGGGCGTGTGGTCGGCAGCGTGTCCGGCGGCTGCATTGAGGACGACCTGATCGATCGCTACACCACCGCGCATGGCGGCAGCGGCCTCAAGGACAGTGCGCCCGAGGTGGTGCGCTACGGCGTCAGCGCCGACGAGGCGCATCGTTTCGGTTTGCCCTGTGGCGGCACGCTTGAGCTGATTCTCGAGTTCAACCCGTCGTGGCAGGTGCTGGACGAACTGCTGGTGCAACTGGATGCCGGGCAACTGGTGCGCCGCTGCCTGGCACTGGATAACGGTCGCGTCACACTGCAGGCCACGGCCACCCCGGAGCAATTCAGTTTCGACGGCCAACAAATGCTCAATACCCTCGGGCCGGGGTATCGGCTGCTGATGATCGGTGCCGGCGCGCTGGCCGAGTATCTGGCGACCATGGCGCTGTTCAACGGCTTCAAGGTCGCGGTGTGCGACCCACGTGCCGAATACATCGACACCTGGGCGGTGAACGGTGTGGAGCGGATCATCGGCATGCCCGATGACGTGGTGCGCGACTTCGCGGTCGATCTGCGCACCTGCATCGTCGCCTTGAGTCATGATCCGCGACTCGACGATCTGGCACTGCTCGAAGCCCTGCACAGCCCGGCGTTTTACATCGGCGCCATCGGTTCGCGGCGCAACAGTCAACTGCGCCGCGAACGTCTGATCGAGCATTTTGGTGAGACCCAGGCATCACTCGAACGGCTGCACGGGCCAATCGGCATCTACATTGGCAGCAAGACACCGGCGGAAATCGCCGTCAGCGTGATGGCCGAGATCCTGGCCGCGAAGAATGGCGCCAGCCTGCCGAAGGCGCTTTCGATTGCCAGAGCCAAGGCGCAGGAAGCCTGAGTGGCTGGCGGACATGTTAAGCGCCTGCGTGATGACGCTGAATCAACCTTCAACGTGAGGCGGCTGCACGGGTGAACTGCTGTTCCGTCACCACGCTGCCCCACTTATCGCGTCAAAACCCTGCTGATCGCAAAACTCCACTGCCGCGCTCAGCAGTTGCCGTCCGACGCCACTGCCGCGGCAGCCGTCGTCGAGGATGAACCAGCGCAAATGCGCCTGATTGTTGCCCAGATCCTGGCCGTTGATCGCGATGGCAAGCGTTCGATTGCCGACGTCACCACAGCAGCAAATGTCAGGCAAAAAAAGCCCCGCAACCGAATGAGGTGCGGGGCAAAGTATTGGTTGGTTGCGGCCAACCAAAGGAGCTAGGTTAAAACGGTTTGTGCAGCCGGGTCAGATGCAGTCCTGGGCGGCGCGTTCAAAACTGGAAGGCAGGAAATTCGAGGCCAGCAAGTGACGCTCGTAGATGAACACCTTGCCGCCGTTGCCGGCCTTGTAGGCTTCCAGCACGTTGTCGGCCGACACCTTGCTTGGCACCACGATCCGATAGCTGCGCTGGGTCTGCGAGACGGTCGGGTTCAGCGCACTGCCCTGCAGCTTCGGCACCACGCAATCGGCGTATTGCGCTGGAGTCTTGCGGGTCTGCAAGGTAAGCGTCGGGTCGTTCGGTGCGGAGGCGCAACCGGCGAGCAGCAAGGAGGCAACGGCCAGGGTCGGGGCAAACAAAGCACGCATCGGGGTAATCCTGAAAATAAAGGTTCGGTTCAACTGGCAGCGGTTCAGCGTCACGGTGCCGCCGCTGCCCTTTTGGTTTTGAATGTTCAGCTGGACGCCACTAGCGCCTTGAGCGATACATCGAACTGCTTCAAGGCATTGAGTTGCAGGTCACGTTGTTGCTCGATCTGCGCGGCAATCTCATGCGCCGCTTTGTCGTGGACCCAGACCGCCGGGATCTGTTTCTCCACCGAGCCTTCAGCCTTGCCGATGTACTGCAGGTCGGCATCGTAGAAACGCGCGATGAAATGCGCCTCGTACAGACTGTTCTGCTGGGTCAGCAGGCGGTTGAAGGTGTCCAGTTTCACCACGATGTCCGGATGCGCCAGAATCAGCGCATCGAGGTTGTCGTAAACAGTCACCGACATGAACTGGCGTTGCAGCGAGCTGAGCAACCAGTCGATCGCCAGTTCCGGGTCGGAGCTGCTGACGAAGGCGGCGCGGATTCGCGAATCCAGGGCATCCTTGGCACCGTGCAGCGCCATGTCGTGGTATCGCGTCAGGTATTGCAGGTTTTCCCGGGTGTTTTCGCTGTACAACACACCCACGGTCTGTGAATGCTGCAAAGTCGCGCTGCTGCCGGCGATGGGCTGAAGACGACACGCACAGACGTCGCCGGCGTAAGACGGTGCCGTGGCTACCATGCCGCTCATCAGCAGAGCGGTCAGCACCAGTCGGGTCAGGGTCTTCATCGCGCAATTTCCTTGAGCTGCGTTTTCAATGAAGGCAATTTTCCGCCTATTGCCTGCAAAGCTGAACTTGCGTTTCGTGATGGTCACTATTACTTCTAGCGATAGTTGCGCACGATAAAGACAGGTACACACTCATCCCCAATGACTAAAACAACAGTGAGGAAGCCGATTTGAGAACCTTTGACCTGATCCGCGACGCGGTTTTGCCCGACTTTCGCGAGCGGGTGGCGGAATACCTGGTGCAGTACGAAAACGTGTTGCTGGACAAGGCCATCACCGATGCGCGGCTCAAGCGCGATACCGCCAATCAGTTGCGCGGCTATCTGCGTGGGTTGAACACTACGCGGGTGCTGGGCATGGCTTATTGGGAAGAACTGGATCGGCGGGTCGTCGACACCTGGCTGACGCCTCACGAATGAGCGTGGACGCCGGTCGGTGACGATCGTATGCGGCGCCTGCCAAAACGGCCCCGAACGCTTACAATCGGCGGCCTTACCGACCTTCTGACAGGCTCCCCCGGAAATGCCGCTCGACCCACCAACGATGCTGACCATCTCGATCGCTCTCGCAGCCGCTGCCGCGCTGTATCTGGCGGTCGAGTGGCGCAGCATTCGTGAGCCTTCGCTGCTGTTCTGGAGCGCCGGTTTCGCCACGATCACCGTCGGCTCCACCCTGGCCCTGCTGCGCAGCAACGGCTTTTTGCTGATTGGCATCTGGTTCGCCAACGGCTTGCTGGTGACCGCGCACTTCCTGTTTCTGCTGGGGGTGGCGCGGTTCACCCAGATCCGCCTGTCACGCGCCTGGTACCTGATCTTCCTCTGCTGGCTGGTGATGCTGTTGCTGCCGGACGGGCCGCTGTGGTCGAAAGTCATGCTCGCCGCCAACTCGCTGCTGGTGGCCGCCTCGACGCTCAAGGCCAGCCTGCTGCTGCGCCCGCATGGCAAATCGCTGAGCGTCGGTGCGGTGCAATTGCGCTATGTGCTGCTCGGTCACGGCATCTTCTATGTGGCCAAGGCCCTGACCGTGGTGATCCCCGGAACGCTGATCGACCTGGCTGCATTCCGTGGCGTAATCATCCAGATCTCGCTGGTCGAGGGTGCGATGGCGATCATGTTGATCGCGCTGTCGATGACCGGCACCGAACGCTACCGGCGCGAGGAGCAGATCGCCCGACTGGCCGCCCGCGATCCACTGACCGCTCTCTACAACCGCCGCGCCCTCGACATGCGCGCGCCGGGTCTGCTGCGGGGCGTGTCGACGGCGCATCCCGGCGCCCTGCTGCTGATCGACATCGACAACTTCAAGTCGGTCAACGATCAGTACGGCCACAGCGCCGGCGACCGTTTACTGGTGGCCTTGAGCGAAATGATCCGCGCCGAGACCACCGATGAGGCACTGGCCGCCCGTTTGGGCGGCGACGAGTTCGTGATTTTGCTGAGCAACGCGCCCAGTGATCACATCGTCAGACTGGGCGACGCCCTGCGCGATCAGTTTCAGCGCATTGCGATCCAGACATTTCCCACCGCCGAGCCAGTGACACTGAGCATCGGCGCCACGCTGTTCAACCAGCCACCGGCCAGCCTCGCGGCATTGATCGAACAAGGCGACGCCGCGCTGTATGAATCCAAGCGCGGCGGCCGCAACCGCCTGCGCCTGACCGGGCTCACCACTTCAGGATGACCAGACCCATGACCCGTTCCGAGACACCCCTGCAAGACCTCGCCGCCCCCGAAGGCGTCTGCTACGGCTGCGGCGGCCGCAACCCCCATGGCTTGCACGTCAAAAGCTACTGGCACGAGGACGGCGTGCACGTCATGGCCGAACATCTGCCGGACGACAAATACTGCGGCTGGCCGGACCTGGTGTACGGCGGCCTGCTGGCGATGCTGGTCGACTGCCATTCCAACTGGACCGCGATGGCTTATCACTACCGTGACGAACAACGTGAACCGGGCAGCCTGCCGCGCATCGACTGCGTCACCGGCAACCTCGGCCTCAAGTTCATCAAACCCACACCGATGGGCGTCACCCTGACCTTGCGCGCCAGGGTCGAAGGCGAAGTCGGGCGCAAGACGCGGGTGATTTGCGAGGTGTATGCCGGGGAGGTGCTGACTGCGGTAGGTGATTCGGTGTTCGTACGGGTCGATACCGGGCAACTGGCGGACGCGGCACACGGGCGCTGACTCCACACGCTCCCCTGTAGGAGCTGCCGCAGGCTGCGATCTTTTGACGTTGACCTTCAAAAGCAGAATCAAAAGATCGCAGCCTTCGGCAGCTTCTACAGGGGACGCTTGGTGGATATGAATCCTCGCGGCGGCGCGCAAGGAGCCGGCCTATTAAAGCCGATGTTTAGTTTTTTTGGCTTGAGAAGTAATTATTAAACAATCTGAAAAACTGTAATTTCTATCAGGTGCCAAGTCTCCGGTAAGCAGTGATGCTTTTAATTCACTTTGTATTACAGGAGAAAGCCCCATGGTTTCCAAATTAGATATTATTGACGCACTCTCACCAGACTCCGTACTGCAAACAGACGATCTGGTTAAAGCACTAGAGGAGGAGTTCGGAACCACGAAAACGGTACCGAATGCCGCAGCCCCATCGGACTCGTCTTCCGACATTTCGAATCAGTCACGTTTCACAGTAATTCTTGAACCTGTTGAGGCAAGCCAAAAGGTGGCGGTCATAAAAATGGTTCGAGAATACACCGGTCTGGGTCTGAAAGAGGCAAAAGAACTCGTGGATAGCGCTCCAAAACCAGTGGAAAAAGAACTCTCGAAAACTGATGCAGAGGCCCTGAAAAAAAAACTGGAGGCAGTAGGCGCGACAGCGTCGCTCAAGCAGGTTTAGGGAATTCGTAGAACTTGCAGAAGAGCAGTTGAACCGTACGAAACCCTGACCTGACATACCGCCCGAGGCAGCACGCCACTCAAACCCTCCAGAGCGCGCCAACCCCTTGGGCGTTATGCTGTTTGAATCCCCACGCTCCCCTGTAGGAGCTGCCGAAGGCTGCGATCTTTTGACGTTGACCTTCAAAAGCAGAATCAAAAGATCGCAGCCTTCGGCAGCTCCTACAGGTATGACGTTTGAGCAAACCCGGCTAGGCGTGCCGACCCGGAAATCGACGAGGCTATGGCAGAACGCACTTCCAGGAGCTTCCAACCCGTGTCCGACCTGCCGACCCACCGCGCCTATACCCGGCGCTTCAACAGCGTGCTCGCCTACATCGATGCCCATCTCGAAGGTGACCTGTCGGTGAATACGTTGAGTCAGTTGGCGAACTTTTCGGTGTTTCACTTCCATCGGCAATTCAGCGCGTTCGTTGGCGTGCCGGTCTCGCGCTACGTGCAACTGATGCGCTTGCGCCGGGCTGCACATCGGCTGGCCGCGCAGCCGGATCATTCGATACTGGAGGCCGCGTCTGGCGCCGGATTCGAAAGTCCGGAAGCGTTCAGTCGAGCGTTCCGGCGTGACTTCGGCATGACACCCAGCGCCTTCAGGAAGCAACCGAACTGGCAGACCTGGAATGCGGTATGACTCTCCATGTTCCCCCTGTAGGAGCTGCCGCAGGCTGCGATCTTCTATCGCGACTGGCTGCCCGACAGTGGTGAGGAATTGCGCGATCATCCGCTGTTTTTCCATTACCTGAGCGTCTATCCCGAAACCCCACAGGATCAGTGGCAGACGGATATCTACGTGCCTTTGCAATCGTAAGATTCACTTACATGTTTTTCCGCTTGTGGTGCACGTTGCCAACCCCTTATAAGAGCGGCTCTCACTCGCGAATTGAAGGATGCACCCATGAGCAATGCCTGGAACGAAGGGTATTTTACCGACGAGGGTTACACCTATTCGTACAGCCGGGAAATCAACCCGGTGTTCCAGCGTTTTTGTTTGTTGTTGCGCGGTTTTGCCACCCTGGAAGGCAGCGGCGGCTACCACTGCGAACTGGGCTTTGGTCAGGGGGTGTCGATCAACATCCACGCCGCCGCCAACCCGGGCAACTACGTCGGCACCGATTTCACGCCGTCCCAGGCCGCACATGCCATGGCGCTGGCGAACGACTGGAACAGCCAGGCCCGTCTATATGACGACAGCTTCGAGCAACTGCTGGCCCGCGATGATCTGCCGGCCTTCGACAGCATCAGCCTGCATGGCATCTGGTCCTGGGTCAGCCGCGACAATCAGCAACTGATCGTCGAGTTCGCCCGTCGCCACCTCAAGCCCGGCGGCATGTTGTACGTCAGCTACAACTGTTTCCCGGGCTGGTCGCCTTCGGCGCCACTGCGCAATCTGTTCAGCCTGCACAACCGCTTTGCCAGCCAGGCCTCGACCAGCCCGGCCAAACGCATCGATGCCGCGGTGCAGTTTTCCGAAACGCTGCTGGCGGCCAATCCGAAGTACGCCAGAGCGGCGCCGGCCCTCGGTGCGCAGTTGCAGAGCATCAAGGGCCAGAACCGTCAGTACGTGGCCCATGAGTATTTCAATCGCAACTGGGACTGCATGTATTTCATCGACGTGGTCGATGCCATGACCGCGGCCAAACTCGACTACGCCACCACCGCCGTACCGCTGGACACCGTGGCCGCGCTGAACCTGAGTGCAGAAGGCATGGACTTTCTGGAAGGTATCGAGCACCCGATCATGCGCGAACAGGCGCGCGACTACTTTATCAATCAGAATTTCCGCCGGGATCTGTACGTACGCGGCGCCAATCGGCTGTCTGCCGCCGAGCAACGCGATGGCCTGCTGAGAAGCCGTTTTGTCCTGTTGCAAGCCATCGACAGCATTCCCGGCACGGTCTCAGGCCCTGCGGGCGAGGCGTCCTTACAGGCGGACATTTACCGCCCGGTGCTCGCAGCGCTCGCCGCCAATGCCTACGAAGCGAAAACCTTGCAGCAGTTGTCGATGGCCGTCGGCGCCGTGTCTTATGACGACCTGGTGCAGGCTGTTACCGTGCTGATCGGTATGGGCGTCGCCGCCCCGTGCCAGAGTGAATCCGCCGAAAGGCAGGTGCAGGAACGTTGCGACACCCTCAACCTGCAACTGTGCAAGCGCGCCCTGTTCAACAGCAACATTCAGGTGCTGGCCAGCCCGGTCACCGGCGGTGGCGTGCCAATCAGCCGCGTGCAGCAGCTGTTCCTGATTTCGATCAAGCAAGGCATGACCGACCCGCAAGACTGGGCGCAGTTGGCGTGGGCCGTCATCGGTGAGCAGGGCGAAGTGCTGCACAAGGGTGACCAGCCGCTGCTCACGGCCGAAGAAAACCTTGCCGAGATGACCGAACAGGCCCGGGCATTTGCCCAGACACCGCTGGACATTCTTATAGCGCTGAAGATTGCTTGATCCTGATATACGCCGGGCGACTGGCCGCGATAGAAGCGGCCAGTCGCCCGGCGTATATGGCCCTGACTGCCGCCTCCTGAGCCATCCTGCCCCCGCCTGCCACGCAGCACCCCGTTAAAAAAAGCAAAATTGCCATGTGTTTCCGTCGTTCCTTCTTGCGTCGCACTGTTCATTGCCCGTTCCTGTCTGCCTGGAGTTTCTTCGATGCCGTCGCCCAAATCCCTGCCCTCTGCCCTGCTGGGCCTGGCCCTCGCCTGCCCGGTCATGGCCGAGGAACCCAAGAGCATGGAGTTGGGACAGGTACTGATTTCGGCTGAGGAACAAAGCGGCGCCGAGGCCTCCGTGGCCGATGCCCAAGCACGTCTGACGCAAGTCCCCGGCGGCAGCAACGTGGTCGACATGCGCCAGCCGTCGCAGGGCCGAGTGGCGAGCAATCAGGATGTGCTGGCGTATCAGCCGGGGGTCTACGCGCAGTCGGCGGGTAATGAAGGGGTGAAAATCTCGATCCGTGGTTCGGGGATCAACCGCGCACCGGGCGCGCATGCCTCGGGGTTGTACACGATGCTCGACGGCCTGCCGCTGACCGGCCCCGGCGGCACGCCCTACGAATTGCTTGAACCGCTGTGGCTCGACCATGTGGAGGTGCTGCGCGGCGCCAATGGCTTTGATCGCGGCGCCCTGGCGCTGGGCGGCGCTGTCGATTACGTCAGCCACACCGGCTACGACGCGCCGAAATTGCAGGTGCGCTATGCCACCGGCAGCCACGGTTATCAGCAGCGTCAGGTGAGTTCCGGGCAGGTGCTGGGCGACTTCGATTACTACGTGTCGCTGACCGACTCGAACGCCGACGGCTATCAGGATCACACCACCAGCGAGAGCAAAGGCGTGATCGCCAACTTCGGTTATCGCTTCAATCCGAACCTGGAAACCCGCTTCTATTTCCGCTATCGCGAGACCGACAACGACCTCGCCGGCCGCGTGACCAAGCATTCGATCGAGCACACTCCGCGGGCGGCCAACCCGGCCTATGTGGCGCGCGATGACAGCCGCAAACAACCGGGCAGCACCTTCATCGGCAACAAGACCACCTACTACATCGACGATGATTCGAGCATCCAGACCGGGCTGGTCTATCACGACTACCCGATGGACCTGCGCGAAGGCCCGAACCGCCTGAAAGTGGCCTACACCGATGTCAGCGGCACGTTCGACTACAAGCGCCGCGACACCTTGTTCGGCATGGAAAGCCGCAGCACTGTCGGCCTGCGCACCACCAAACACCTGCCCAACGACGGCGCCAGTGAATTCGTGCGCATCCCGTCCGGCAACACCGCCGCGTATGCGCCGGGCACCCGCATGCGCAACTTCACCTATCAGGGTTCGGACACCGTTCTGCACGTGGGCAACGACCTGGAAATCGCCGACGACCTGTGGCTGACCACCGGCCTCGCCGCCATCTACACCCGCCGCGAAAGCGCCGTCACCTACCCGCAAAGCGGTGGCAAGACCAGCCTGAACGACTGGGATTACGCGCCGCGTCTGGGCCTGCGCTATCAGGTCACGCCAGACCTGCAACTGTTCGGCAACCTCAGCCGTTCGGTCGAAGCACCGCACCCGTGGTCGCTGATCTACAGCTCGAACATCCGCTTCCCGGCCGGCAGCGGTGCGGCAACCGGCACCCAGAGCGACCCGATCAAACTGCAGAACCAGACCGCGACCACCCTCGAACTCGGCGGTCGCGGCGACAGCGCGCTCGGCCAGTGGAGCCTGGCGTGGTACTACGCCCAGGTGCGCCACGAATTGCTGTCGGTACTGCCGGACGCCAACGCCGTCACCCCGTACGAACTCAACGCCAGCCCCACCGTGCACCAAGGCGTGGAAGCCAGTCTGCAGAGCACGCTGTGGTCAGCCGAAGACGGACGTAAATTGAGCCTGCACCAGGCCTACACCTTCAGCGACTTCCACTACCGCGACGACCAGCGTTTCGGCGACAACCGCCTGCCCGGCCTGCCGATGCACTTCTACCAGGGCGAACTGCGCCACGACTGGCCGCAGGGCTTCTTCGCGGCGTTCAACACGCAACTGGTGTCCAAGGTCGCGGTGGATTACGCCAACAGCTACTACGCCGATCCCTACGCACTGTTCGGCGCCACCGTCGGCTACAACGCGCCGGAAAACGACTGGCAAACCTGGCTCGACCTGCGCAACCTGACCAACAAGCACTACGCCGCGACGGTGACGCCGGGGTATGACGACAAAGGCCAGGATGCGGCGCGGTCTACGCCGGGTGAAGGGCTCGGGGTTTATGTCGGGGTGTCGTGGAGTTTGCTCTGACGGTTTGCATACTCGGCAACCCGCCGGGTTACTACTCCAACGTAGGCAAATGATTACGCAAAATATTCTCCAGCCCCGGCCGCGTATGTTTCTCCCAAGGGCAAACATCCTGCGCATCGCCTGTGTGCAGATACTCGCCGGCATCAAATGCCTGATAGATGTCAAAGGCTGGCTGGGGCATTTCTTCATGCATGGACACATCAACGATGGGGCTGATAAGTGCATTCATCACTTCATCGCCAAACTCAAAATCACGCGTGTTTGACAGGAAATCTCTGGCTACGGCGATCGAGACTTGATTAAGCAGATCGCGACGCTCGACCTGCAGCCGCTCACAAAAGGGTTGCAGATCGATGGTCAAACCTTCTTCAATCGCTTCCAACATGACCAGATGAAGGTCAGCTTCACTCAACGGCCTACTTATCACACATTTTCCTGCTCTGTTCTTGATGCTCGCCCGGTTCACTCATAAAACTTGCCGGCCAGCAAAATGCTCGCGCAGCGCTGCCATACGTTGGCCGAAGATTCCTCTGCTGCCACCTGCCTGGAACTGTCGATTGCCCAGGCACCTGCTGCCTCAAGAAACGCATCCACAGATCCATTTTCCCAACCCAACGCGCCCCGACCATAGGGTAACAGCGGTTCGTTCATCGTCCGCTCACGGGCGAAATCGGCACCCAGTGCCTGAATAAATGTGATGAACGATCGCTCGTCGTTCACACGCTCTAGCAACTCATCAAGATCATCAGAGCCAGACATCGTGGCAATTTCCTGTTGGCGAATGGTTTGCCCGGGATGCTGCTATGCATCGCCCGGAGGGTCAACCAGTCCGTCAAAACGGCCCCTGCGTCATCACCCGCGTCTCGATGATGCTGCGCAGCGCGTTAACCCGCTTCTGATACAAACCAGTCAAACACCCAACCTTCGCGCCACAGGCCTTGCGGCTTTTGAGGAAGTCCTGCTGCTCACCGATCAAAGCATCGCGCCCGCCCATCGGCAGCAGGCGTTTGTCGAGGCTGAACAGCTCGCCCATGGTTACGTCCAGATCGTTCAGCGTGCGGTTGGCGCAGACCGCTTTTTCGTCTGCGGCTTTGGCCTTGGCGCAGTCGAAACTGGCGGCGTGTGCCGAATTGGCAGCGATCAGCAGCGCACAGCCGAGGGCGGCAGCGGTCACCCGTGAAATTTCTCGAACTCGTGTCATGTCGTCGTATCCAACGTTGTAAGTCAATGGAGGTATGAGAAATGAAAAGCACCGACGACAGCAAGCCTGCAACCCCGCATAACGCACCACCACTCGATTCCTCGGGCAAACCGGTGGATGTGGTGCGCCGCGATCTGCAGGACCGCGACGACGACACCCGCGCCGTGGATGAGGTCATTACACCGACGTCCATTCGCGAAAAAGAACAGGACGCCGAGGAACTCAAGCGCAAGACCGATGCGATTGAACGCAAGGTTGCCGACGGCAACTGAGGCGACGCTCCCCGTCCTGAAGTAGAATTTTCTCCTCTCTGTCCCGGGTTTTCCTGCCCGGGACAACTCACCCCCCCTACCCTGAAACCCTCGGTTTTACTGAGCTTTTCCTGTCTGCTTCAGCAATTTGTATTCACAGCCCAGCTTAATAATATTTTACCGATACACCCCTCCTGCCTAGTCTGACCGCAAGCAAAACGGACAAGCCTGAAGCGATCCGAATCCACTTGCCTTGCCAGGAAGGATGTAGAAATGACCACTGAAATAATAAAAACAGACACGCTTGTCGTGGGCGCCGGACAGGCGGGTGTGGCGATGAGCGAGCACCTGAGCAAACTCGGCGTGCCGCACCTGGTGCTGGAACGCAGCCGCATTGCCGAACGCTGGCGCACCGGGCGCTGGGACTCGTTGGTGGCCAACGGTCCGGCGTGGCACGACCGCTTTCCGGGGCTGGAATTCGATGATGTCGATCCCGACGGTTTCGCCCCCAAGGAGCGTGTGGCGGACTATTTCGAAGCCTATGCGAAGAGATTCAACGCGCCGATCCGCACCGGAGTCGAGGTCAAAAGCGTGGTGCGCAATGTCGGGCGTCCGGGCTTCACCGTCGAGACCTCGGAAGGGGTGATCGAGGCCAGCCGCGTAGTCGCGGCGACCGGACCGTTCCAGCGCCCGGTGATCCCGCCGATCGCGCCGCAAGACCCGCGTCTGTTGCAGATCCACTCCGCCGACTATCGCAACCCGCAGCAACTGCCCGACGGCGCGGTGCTAGTGGTGGGTGCCGGTTCGTCGGGCGTGCAGATTGCCGATGAATTGCAGCGTTCCGGCAAGCAGGTGTATCTCTCGGTCGGCGCTCACGACCGTCCACCGCGTGCCTATCGCAACCGTGATTTCTGCTGGTGGCTGGGGGTGCTCGGCGAGTGGGATCAGGCGGCGATGAAACCCGGCCGCGAGCATGTGACCATCGCGGTCAGCGGCGCACATAGCGGGCGCACCATTGACTTCCGTGGCCTGGCGCATCGCGGCATGACCCTGGTCGGCGTGACCGAGTCGTTCAATAACGGCGTGGTGACCTTCAAGCAGGATCTGCGCGACAACCTCAAGCGTGGCGACGAAAACTATCTGGCGCTACTGGATGCCGCCGATGCCTACATCGAACGCAATGGCCTGGATCTGCCCGAAGAACCCGAGGCACGCGAAACCTATCCGGATCCCGAGTGCGTGAAACATCCGCTGCTCGATCTCGATCTGGCCAAGGCCGGGGTCACCTCGATCATCTGGGCCACCGGGTTCGCCGTGGACTATTCCTGGCTGCAGGTCGCAGCGTTTGACGACAAGGGCAAACCGCAGCACCAGCGCGGCGTGTCCAGCGAGCCGGGGGTGTATTTCCTCGGACTGCCGTGGCAGTCGCGCCGTGGTTCGTCGTTCATCTGGGGCGTGTGGCATGACGCCAAACACGTGGCCGACCACATCGCCACCCAGCGTAAATACCTCGATTACAAGGATGCCGAGCAGCGTGAAGCCGCCCTGCATTCGACCGCCAACACCAAAGCCGCCGATACCGTCGACGCTTGATTGCCCTCTTTCGCGGCGGTGCCCGGTGCGCCGCTGAACACCTAGTCTGGAGCTGTACATGAGCAAGCCAACCCACACCCGCATCCGTATGTTCAACACCAAGGACACCTACCCGAATCAGACGCTGGACAACGACCTGTGCCAGGCCGTGCGCGCCGGCAACACCGTGTATGTGCGTGGTCAGGTCGGCACTGATTTCGACGGCAATCTGGTGGGCCTCGGTGATCCGCGCGCACAGGCCGAACAGGCGATGCGCAACGTCAAACAGTTACTGGAAGAAGCCGGCAGCGACATGAGCCACATCGTCAAGACCACCACTTACCTGATCGACCCGCGCTACCGCGAGCCGGTGTATCAGGAAGTCGGCAAGTGGCTCAAAGGCGTGTTCCCGATTTCCACCGGGCTGGTGGTGTCGGCATTGGGGCAGCCGCAGTGGCTGATGGAGATTGATGTGGTGGCGGTGATTCCCGAGTAAGCCGGCAGACCGAGTCGCGGCTATCGCGAGCAGGCTCACTCCTACAAGGGAACGCATTTCAAGGTAGGAGTGAGCCTGCTCGCGATGAGGCCATTCCAGACACACAAGGAGTAAACAGATGACCTTTTCAATCGCAGCCCGTTGCCCCGAAACCGGCCAGTTCGGTGTCGCCATCAGTTCCTCGAGCATCGCCGTCGGCGCACGCTGCCCGTGGCTGCTGCCGGGTGTCGGCGCGGTGTCGAGCCAGAACATCACCCTGCCGTCCCTCGGCCCGGAAGTGCTGGCGCTGATGGAACAGGGCCAGGCGCCCGACGCGGCGCTGGACCAGGTGCTGACCCGCAACGGCTACAGCCAGTACCGGCAGATCACCGCGATCAACCACCTCGGCCAGACCGCGCATTTCAGCGGTGCGCAGACCCTCGGCGTGCACAACGCGGCCTCCGGCGAACAATGCGTGGCCGCCGGCAACATGCTCGCCGGGCGTGCGGTAATCGAGGCAATGGTCAGTGCCTTTGAAGACGGCGAAGGTCAATTGGCCGATCGCCTGCTCAAGGCTTTGCACGCCGCACAAGCCCTCGGTGGCGAAGCCGGGCCGGTGCATTCGGCGGCCGTGGTGGTGGTCGGCGAACAGACCTGGCCGATCGTCAATTTGCGCGTTGATTGGGCCGACGAAGACCCGATCGGCCAGTTACAAAAACTCTGGGACGCCTATCAGCCGCAGTTGCAGGACTACATCGACCGCGCGCTCGACCCGGCCAAGGCACCGGGCTATGGCGTTGCCGGTGATGATCGATGAACAGCGTCGCGTTGCTCAGGACGCTGGTGGGCTTCGACACCACCAGCCGCGAATCCAACCTGCAATTGATCGAGTTCGTGCGCGACTACCTCGCTGGCTTCGATGTGCCGTGCGAGCTGATCTACAACACCGAGCGCAGCAAGGCCAATCTGTTCGCGACCATTGGCCCGGCCGAGCAACCGGGCATCGTACTCTCGGGGCACACCGATGTGGTGCCGGTCGATGGTCAACCATGGACAGTAGCGCCGTTCGAACTCAGCGAACACGACGGCAAGCTGTTCGGGCGCGGCACCGCAGACATGAAGGGCTATATCGCCTGCGTGCTGGCCCTGGTGCCGGCGCTGGTCGCTGCAGACCTGCGCATACCGGTGCACATCGCCCTGTCTTACGACGAAGAAGTCGGCTGCCTCGGGGTGCGCTCATTGCTCGCCGAACTGCAGCAGCGCCCGGTCAAACCGCTGCTGTGCATCATCGGTGAACCCACCGAACTGAAACCGGTGCTCGGCCATAAAGGCAAACTGGCGATGCGCTGCGACGTGCACGGGCATCCATGCCATTCGGCCTACGCACCGCTGGGGGTCAACGCCATCGAATACGCCGCCGAGCTGATCGGCGAACTGGGGCGCATCGGCCAACAACTAAAGGCCCCCGAGCAGCACGACGCGCGTTTCGATCCGCCCTACAGCACGGTGCAGACCGGTGTGATCAGCGGCGGCAAGGCCTTGAACATCGTGCCCGCCGATTGTCGCTTCGACTTCGAAATCCGTGCCCTGCCCTCGCAGGATCCGACCCTGGTCGCGCAGCAGTTGCAGGCCTACGCCGAGCAGCAAGTGCTGCCGCGCATGCGGGCAGTGAGCGAGCACAGCGCGATTCGTTTCAGTGAGCTGTCGGCCTATCCGGGTCTGGCCACCGATGCGCAGAGTCAGGCCGCGGAGTTGATCGCGGCGTTCTGCGATTCGCAGGAGTTCGGCACCGTAGCGTTCGGCACCGAGGGCGGGCTGTTCGATGCGGCGGGTATTCCCACGGTGGTTTGCGGCCCCGGCAGCATGGATCAGGGGCACAAACCCGACGAGTTTGTCAGTCGTGCGCAACTCGATGCCTGCGATGCGATGCTGCAACGGATGCTGGCCTCGATTCGCGCCTGATCATTTCGGCCTGACGGCCTGCCTTCAGGCGTGCAGTCGGGCCAATTCCTCCCGGCAATGATCAACGAACAACTGCACCGGTTTGGTCAGTTGCACCCGGCGCAGCCAGGCTGCCGACAAGCCCGAGCCGGTCACGGTTTCCGCCAGCGGCACGCACACCACTTTCTGCCCGTCGTAGGTGTATTCGCCGAACGGCCGGGTCACCAGAATCGAAAAGCCAAAACCGCGCCCGACCATGCCGCGCACCATCTCGATCGACGGTGAGCTGAAGACGATGTGCGGGGTCAGTCCGCGCTCTTCGAAAATGCTCACGAAGTAGGTGCGGCTGGGCACCACGTCGAGCAGGATCATCGGTTCCAGCACCAGATCGTGCAGCGAGACTTTCGCCTGTTGCGCAAAACGGTGGTCGGCCGGTAGCAACGCGTAAGGCTGCTGCGGCGGCATCAGCGGCGTGGTGTCGATGGTGGTGTCGAGGTCATGTTCGAAGAGCATCGCCACATCGATGCTGCCGGCGGTCAGCGCCTGCACCAGTTCCTGTTGTTCGCCATCGCGAATGCGGATTTCCACGCCCGGCCAGCGCTGCTTGAACCCGGCGATCAGGCGCGGCAGGTACAGCGGTGCCACCGTTTCGAAACAGCCGATATCGATCTGCCCGGAGACCACATCATTGTCGGCCAGCGCGTTCTGCTCGAACTCATGCGCCACCCGCAGCAACTCCAGCGCCTTGCGATAAAACCGCGATCCACTGGGCGTCAGCGACACACCCTGGGCGTGATGGCGGATAAACAGCTGCACACCGAAGCTCTCTTCCAGATGCTTGATCGCGGTGGAAACCGACGGCTGGGCGATGTAGAGCTTGCGCGAGGCTTCGGCGACGCTGCCGCAATCGGCGGTGGTGACGAAGTATTTGAGCTGGCGCAGGTTGTAGGCGGCCATATGAACCTCTGCAAGTGAGACAACGCTTTTGTGGTGAGGGAGCTTGCTCCCGCTTGAGTGCGCAGCACTCACAATATCAGGGGACGTGGCGCAATATTTGGGGCCGCTTCGCTGCCCAGCGGGAGCAAGCTCCCTCGCCACAGGAAAGGGTTCGCCTCTGAAAGTTTTGTTGTTGATCACGGTTGAACATACCGGACAGCCCTCAACACGCGGCATATATTTTTTAAGGTCTGAAGCAACAAACTTACTAATTTATCTATCCCGAGCCTTTGCACATGATCGCTTCAACAAGAAATGCGCCGTCCGTGTCGGCGCTTACCGAAGTACGTCCACGTACTCATCCTTGCCTTGGAGTTCGTCATGTCCACCTCTGCAACAACATCCGCGCCGCTCATTGAAAAACACACGATAGGATACGTGCCCCCCGAAGATCGCCACGGAAAGGTCAGGGATCTGTTCACGCTGTGGTTCGGCGGCAACATCGCGCCGTTGCCGATCGTCACCGGCGCGCTGGGAGTGCAGTTGTTCCACTTGAATCTGCTGTGGGGCATCGTCGCGATTCTGGTCGGGCATCTGGTCGGCGGCGTGCTGATGGCGCTGCACTCGGCGCAAGGCCCGCAGATGGGCATTCCGCAGATGATCCAGAGCCGCGCGCAGTTCGGCTCCCTCGGTGCTCTGCTGGTGGTGCTGATTGCCGGGGTCATGTACATCGGCTTCTTCGCCTCCAACATCGTGCTGGCCGGCAAGTCGCTGCACGGCGTGGTCGACAGCGTGCCGGTGCCGGTCGGCATCGTCATCGGTGCCCTCGGCTCGGGGATCATCGGCATCATCGGCTACCGCTTCATCCACGTGCTCAACCGCATCGGCACCTGGGTGCTGGGGATCGGCATCGTCGTCGGGTTCGGCTACATCTTCACCCATATTCAAACCGACGACTTCCTCACCCGCGGCAGCTTCAGCCTCTCCGGCTGGCTCGCCACCGTGTCGCTCGCCGCGCTGTGGCAGATCGCGTTTGCGCCTTACGTGTCCGACTATTCGCGTTACTTGCCGGCCGACGTCAAAGTCTCGTCGACGTTCTGGGCCACGTATCTGGGATCGGCGCTGGGTTCGAGTCTGGCGTTCATCTTCGGTGCCGTCGCCGTGCTCGCGACACCTGTGGGCATGGACACCATGGATGCGGTCAAACTCGCCACCGGCTCGATCGGCCCGCTGATGCTGGTGCTGTTCCTGCTCAGCGTGATCAGCCACAACGCCCTCAACCTGTACGGCGCGGTGCTGTCGCTGATCACCCTGGTGCAGACCTTCGCCTACCGCTGGATCCCGACCGCCAAGAGCCGTGCGGTGATCTCGATCATCGTGCTGCTGGCCTGCTGCTTCGCCGCCGTCGGCGCGTCGAAGGACTTCATCGGTCACTTTGTCGACATGGTGCTGGTGCTGCTGGTGGTCCTGGTACCTTGGACCGCGATCAACCTGATCGACTTCTACGCCATCCACAAGGGCAAGTACGACATCCAGTCGATCTTCCAGGTCGACGGCGGTATCTACGGGCGCTACAACCCGCAGGCGTTGCTGGCCTATGCGATTGGCATTGCGGTGCAGATCCCGTTCATGAACACCCCGCTGTACGTCGGCCCGGTGTCGGCGCACATCAACGGCGCGGATCTGTCGTGGCTGGTTGGGCTGCTGGTGACTTCGCCGCTGTACTTCTGGCTGGCCAATCGTGACAGCGCCTATCGGCGGCGGATGATGGGCGGCAAACTGGCGGGCAGTCTGTGACGGTGTCCGCATGACAAAAGAAGGCCCGCCATGCGCGGGCCTTCTGCGTTGTGGTGTGGTATTTGTTGAGCTTCTACAGGTACCCACGAGAAAGGCAAAACTCATGCTGCGAATTCTGGGCAAGGCCTCATCGATCAACGTGCGCAAAGTGCTGTGGACCTGCGCCGAACTGCAGATCCCGTTCGAGCGTGAGGATTGGGGCTCGGGCTTCAAATCCACCGACACACCTGAGTTCCTCGCCCTCAACCCCTGCGCCATGGTGCCGGTGATTCAGGACGGCGATTTCACCCTCTGGGAATCGAACACCATCATTCGTTATCTGGCGGGCAACTATGGCGGCGCAGACCTCTACCCCGCCGAGCCGCGAACCCGGGCGCGGGTCGATCAGTGGATCGACTGGCAGGCGTCGGAGCTGAACCGCTCCTGGTCGTATGCGTTCATGTCGCTGGTACGCAAGTCAGCGGATTACCAGGACCGCGCCGCGTTGGCCAACGGCGTCGAACAGTGGTCAAAGACCATGGGCATCCTCGATCAGCAGTTGCAGAAGACTGGCGCCTACGTCAGCGGCGAGCAGTTTTCCCTCGCCGATATCCCCATCGGGCTGTCGGTCAACCGCTGGTTCGAAACGCCGCTCGCGCATCCGGACTATCCCGCCGTCAGGTCGTATTACGAGCGTCTGAGTCAACGCGAAGGCTTTCGCCTGTATGGCAGAAACGGTACGCCGTGAAGCATGACCGTTGCTGCGTTGCGGCATGAGTGAAGTCGTCGACGCAGCTACTCTTCTGCACGCACCACCCCGCGCTCTTCCAGCAAACGCACGAACATGCTCAAGCTGCGCGACACCGTACCCCGGCGCCACACCAGCCAGGTGGTCAGGTAGCGAAAATCCGCCGTCAGCGGCCAGACACTGACCGTGGCGCTGCCGGGCATGCTCTGCAACATTTTGCGCGGCATCAACGCCAGTCCAGCCCCGGCGCTGACGCAGGCGAGCATGCCGTGATACGACTCCATCTCGAAGATCTTGCCCGGCACGGCGGCGTCGGTGCTGAACCATTTTTCGAAGTGATGACGATAAGAGCAATTGGAGCGGAACGCGTAGATGTTCTCGCCGTTCACATCTGCCGCGCGCTGCACCGGGGCATGATTGAGCGGGGCGATGATGACCATTTCTTCCTCGAACGCCGGCACGCCTTCCAGCGTCGGGTGCAGCACCGGGCCATCGACGAATGCCGCCGCCAAGCGACCGGCGAGTACGCCGTCGATCATTGTCCCGGACGGGCCGGTGGACAGATCCAGATCGACCTTGGGATGCAACTGGTTGTACGCCGCGAGCAGTTCAGGAATCCGCACCGCTGCGGTGCTTTCCAGCGAGCCAAGAGGAAACGCGCCCTGCGGCTCTTCTCCCGCGACCGTGGCCCGCGCCTCCTGCACCAGATCGAGAATGCGCCGCGCATATTCGAGAAAACTCCAGCCGGCGGGCGACAGGCGCAGACGGCTTTTCTCGCGAATGAACAAATCGACGCCCAGATCCTGCTCCAGCTGTTTGATCCGCGTGGTCAGGTTCGATGGCACGCGATGAATCTGCGCCGCGGCGGCGCTGATGCTGCCGTGCTCGGCAACGGCCTTGAAGATTTCCAGCTGCACCAGATCCACAGTCATTCTCCAATCGTGAAAGAAACGATCTTTATTATTCAGTTTCCAGAAAACAAACGCCACCCTAATCTAGGCCCATCCACTGAACTCGCAGGAGCCAGCCATGAGCCAGATTTCCAGCCAGACCCACGCCATCTCGATCAACCCCGCCAACGGCGAGCAGATCGCTCACTACGCCTTTGAATCCGCCGAAGCCCTCGACGCCGCGCTGACCCGCGCCGCATTCGGTTTCTCGAAATGGAAACGCAAGCCTCTGCAGGATCGCTCCCGCGCCCTCACCGCCCTCGCCGGCGCCCTACGCGAAACCGCCGAAGCCATGGCCAGCATGATCACCCTGGAAATGGGTAAGCCGATTACCCAGGCCCGTGGCGAAATCGAGAAATGCGCCAAGCTCTGCGAGTGGTATGCCGAACATGGCCCGGCGATGCTCGACGCCGAACCGACTCAGGTCGAAGGCGGCAAGGCCCGCATCGAGTACCGGCCGCTCGGCCCGATCCTCGCGGTGATGCCGTGGAACTTCCCGATCTGGCAAGTGCTGCGCGGTGCCGTTCCGGCACTGATCGCCGGCAACACTTACGTGCTCAAGCATGCGCCGAACGTGATGGGCAGCGCCTACCTGCTGCGCGACGCCTTTAAACGCGCCGGTTTTGCCGATGGCGTGTTTGAAGTGATCAACGTCACCCCGGAAGGCGTTTCGAATGCCATCGCCGACCCGCGCATCGCCGCCGTAACCCTAACCGGCAGCGTGCGCGCCGGTATGGCCATCGGTGCTCAGGCCGGTGCCGCGCTGAAGAAATGCGTGCTGGAATTGGGCGGTTCCGACCCGTTCATCGTGCTCAATGATGCTGATCTCGACGAAGCCGTGCAGGCTGCCGTCATCGGCCGCTACCAGAACTCCGGCCAGGTCTGCGCCGCCGCCAAGCGCCTGATCATTGAAGAAGGTGTGGTCGAGGAGTTCACCCGCAAATTCGTCGAAGCCACACGCAAGCTGAAAGTCGGCGATCCGCTGTCCGCCGACACCTACATCGGCCCGATGGCGCGTTTCGATCTGCGTGATGAACTTGATCAGCAAGTGCGCGACACCCTCGAAGAAGGCGCGACCCTGCTGCTCGGCGGTGGCAAGGCCCAAGGCCCGGGCAACTACTACGAGCCGACCGTGCTGGCCGACGTCACCGACCGCATGACCTCGTTCAAACAGGAACTGTTCGGCCCGGTGGCGTCGATCATCACCGCCCGCGACTGCGCCCACGCCGTGGCCCTGGCCAACGACAGCGACTTCGGCCTGACCGCGACGATCTACACCGCCAACGTCGCACTGGCCCAGCAACTGACCAGCGAATTGGACACCGGTGGCGTGTTCATCAACGGCTACTCCGCCAGCGACCCGCGCGTGACCTTCGGCGGCGTGAAGAAAAGCGGTTTCGGTCGCGAACTGTCGCACTTCGGCGTGCGTGAGTTCTGCAATGCGCAGACCGTGTGGCTGGATCGTAAATAACCCGGGCTCCAACACGCACTGGTGGGAGTGGGCTTGCTCACGAAGGGGCCGGCATGTTCAGCATTGATTCTGCCTGACCTGACGCCTTCGCGAGCAAGCCCGCTCCCACACTCGAAAATTCCGTACACACCGCTATAGCAAGTCGGGCGCTGTTTTTTGCGGCTGCGCAACCGCCCGCCCCTTGCTCAACAACCCGAGCACCACCGCCGCCGAGGCCAGGGTAATCAGCGTAAGGATGTGCAACAGGTACTGAAACGCCGTGGCATAACCCTGCACCAGACGCTCTTTGGCCAGCCCCGGAACTGTGTTGAGCGCATGCGCCATGTCCCCCGTGGTGACCCGGTGCGCGGTCTCGGCGATCAGCGCCGCATCGACACTGCCTGCCACTGCCCCCGTCAGATCGGTATGCAGCAGCGAAGTCAGCACTGCGCCCACCACCGCCAGCGCGATACCCTCACCCGCCACGCGCACGGTATTGAAGATCCCCGCCGCCATCCCCGCGCGCTCTTTCGGTACGACGCTTACCGATAGTCCATCCATCAAGCCCCACGGCAAACCGGTGCCAATCCCGATCAACAGCATCGCAATGACCAAGGCGGATTTTGGCTCGCCGACGTTGTACAGGCTCAACCCGTGCAAGCCCACCGCAGCGATCAGAAAACCGATCCCCGACAGGATTCCCGCCGAGACAAACCGGGTCAGCGACGCCGCCAGCATCGGCACCACCAGCATGGGCGCCGACAGCGCCAGTAACAGCAGGCCGGCGTCAATTTCGCTCAAGCCTTCCACGCCGATAAAGCGCAATGGCAACATCACCACCAGCACGAGGTAGCAAAAACAGGTGCCGATCGGCAGCATCTGCACGCCGATGAAGCGCGGAAAACGCAACAGGGTCAGATCGAGCATCGGATGTTCGACGCGCCTTTCGATCATCACGAACAACCCCAGCAACAATGCCGAAGCGCCCAGCAGACCGACCACCAGCGCGCTGTCCCAACCGCTTTCCGGGGCCTGAATCACGCCGAAGGTGAGCAGCGCCAACATCGCACTGAAGGTGATCGTGCCCGGCCAACCCAGTCCCGTGGCATCCGGGTTGCGGCTTTCGCGCATGCGGGGCAGGCCGAAGACCATGGCGATTACGCCGATCAGCGCGGTGAAAACAAAAATCGCCCGCCAGCTGAACGCCTCGATTAACGCACCGGCCAGCAACGGCCCGAAAGCCAGACCAATGCCGAATGTGGTGCCGAGTACGCTGTATGCACGGGTTCGCGCATGGCCTTCGAATTCTTGCGCCAGCGACGCTGAGCCGCTGGCCAACGCCGCAGCACCGGCCACGCCCTGCACTGCACGCAGCCCATCCAGCCAGTACACCGACGGTGCCAGACTCTGCGCAATCGATGCAGCGGTGAACAGCAACATGCCGAAGCTGAACAGGCATTTACGCCCATAGACATCGGCCAACGCGCCCGCCGCCATCAGCAAACTGCCGAACGACAACATGAACGCATTGGTGATCCAGGTCAGAGCAACGGGACTGCCGCCCAAATCTCGGCCAATGGCGGGCGTCGCCACCGCGCCACCGGTAAAACTCAAGGGCAGTACCAATGCCGACAGGCACACGGCCGCGAGGATCAGCAGCTTGTTACGCGCGCCTTGTTGATGAGAGACCGTTGTCATGCATTCATCCTTTAAAGAAATTGCCAGGCTGCGACTTTAAGGTCGTGAGATTGATGCGATAATCCCAGCAATTTTGCATGACTTTGTGAAAGGCATTCATAGATGAAATCACCCTCAGTGGCAGACCTTTCCGTATTTCTCTGTACGGCGCAGCACTTGAATTTCAGCAAGGCCGCCGTCGAACTCGGGCTCACCCCGTCAGCCCTGAGCCATTCGGTAAAGGCACTGGAGAATCGCCTCGGTGTGCGTCTGTTCAATCGCACCACCCGCAGCGTGGCGTTGACCGAGGCCGGTGAGCGCTTGTACGCGCGCCTGAAACCGGCTTTCCGCGACATTGACGACGCACTGGAAGACCTCAACCATTTTCGCGACCAACCCGCCGGCAACCTGCGCATCACCTGCGGACGCCAGGCGTGCGAACTGGTATTGCTGCCGATTGCCAGCGAGTTCTTGCAGACGTATCCGGACATTCGCATGGAGGTGGTCGAAAGCGAAGCATTACTCGATATCGTCGCTGGCGGATTTGATGCAGGCGTGCGTTTTGGCGATCGACTGGAGGCCGACATGGTCTCGCTGCCGATTGGCCCGGCGATGCGTTCGGTGGTGGTCGCTTCGCCGGCATTCCTTGAACGCTATCCTGCGCCGAAAAAACCCGAAGATCTGCGCGATTTGCCCTGCCTGCGCCACCGCTATCCCAGTGGCACGCTGTATCGCTGGGAGTTCGAACGCAAGGGCATTGCCCAGGAAATCGAGGTCAACGGCCCGTTGACCCTGGGCGATGTCAGCTTGATGGTCGGCCCTGCACTGCAAGGCCTGGGATTGGCGTATGTGTTCGATGACATGGTCAGCGAACACTTGGCATCGGGGCGTCTGATCCAGGTGTTGGCCGACTGGTGCCCATACTATCCGGGCCTGCATCTTTACTACCCGAGCCGGAGCCACGTACCGGCGCCGCTCAAGGCTTTTATCGACTTCGCGCGCGAGCGCAGTGGCCACTAGGGCTTACAGATATTTCAGCCAGGCGATGTCACGGCGCCGCGATTTCAGCGCGGAAAACCAGTGCACCGCCGGATACAGCGTCACCGCCAACAGCAGCGACACCAGCCAGATCGTCGGCACCGAGTCGAAGCCGAAATAGCTGCCCTGATTCAGTCCGAACAGCGCCACGGCAATCACATACAGCACCTTCAGCACGTACAGGTGCAGCAGATAGAAGAACATCGGCGCTGAACCGAAGACCGTCAGCCAGCGAATCCAGCGCCGGGTCTGCAGTCGTTCGAACGCCAGCAACAAGAGCAATCCAATACTCACCGTCAGGGTGATGAACAGCAGCGACGGCGGGTACTTGGTGATGTTGAAAAACGCCATCAGCGTTTGCACGGTCGTGTCTTCAACCGCCCAGGGCTTTTCGCCGTATCCGTTGAGCAGCCGCAGCCCGACGAAACCCAGCAGTCCGGCAACACCGCCCAGCAACAGACTCTGCTGACGGCTACTGGCATCGGCCACACGGGCGAACCACGGGCCCAGCGCATAACCCAGACCGATCACGCCGATCCACGGCAACAGCGGATACGAAGTGCGCAAACGCAGACTGTCACCGACGTCGATCCAGCCCCGGTCATGCAGGATCGCCCATGGCACATGCAGTGCCGACTCCGGTGCGAAATGCAGGCCATCCAGCAAGTTATGCCCGGCAATGATCGCGAGGCTCAGCGTCAGCAGCAGCCAGCGCGGCAACCAGACCAGCAGCGACAAGGCGATCATGCTCAGGCCAATCGCCCAGATCACCTGCAGATAGATCACGCTCGGCGGCAACTGAAACGTCCACGCGAAGTTGACCAAGGTGAATTCCAGCACCACCAGAAACAGTCCACGCTTGAACAGGAAGGCACTGACATCGGCCTTGCCCGCGTACTTCTCGCCAAACAGCCACGCGGACAATCCGGTCAGCAACACGAACACCGGTGCGCACAAGTGCGCCAGGGTGCGACTGAAAAACAACGCTGGCTCGGTGCTGGCGATGTCCATCGGGTCGGACACCTGACGGTGCAGCAGAAACGTCTCGCGCACGTGATCCAGCAACATGAACAGGATCACCAGACCTCGTAGCGCATCAATGGACAGCAAACGGCCGCTCGGCGGCGGGTTGGAACGGGCACACGTAATCGTCATGGACATTTCGCCATCGAGTCAATGAATCGGGGTCGCAACTGCACGTCCCGCCAAAAAATGGCGTTACTCTATAACATAAAAAGTCGTTTCCCAAGCCAAACGACATTTGCCCAATCACGTCAGGCTTCTATAGTGATCAGGCGCCCCCTGCCCTTTGCGCCTGCTGTCGAGCGTTGGCCATGACCTCAACCGAACACCTGATCATCTGCGAGCACTGCGATTGCGTGTACGAAAAAGTCGTGCTCGGCAAACACCAGAAAACCCTCTGCGTGCGGTGCGGCGGCGTGCTGCAGCGCTATAACGGCCTGACCGTCGAGCAGCGGCTGGCCCTGACGTTCACCGCCGCCATGCTGTGGCTGTTCGCCAATTTCTACCCGGTGATGAGCATCAGCATGAAGGGCCTGAAAAACAGCGCGACGCTGTGGGATTCGGTGCTGGCGCTGAGTCAGGGGCCAATCACGTTCATGGCGATGGTCGCGGCGATTTCGATCATCATCGCCCCGGCGTTTCAACTGGTGCTGCTGATCTGGGTGCTGAGTTTCGCCCTGTCATCGCGCCGGGCACCGGGCTTCAAGCTGTGCATGCGCTGGCTGGAAACCCTGCGTCCGTGGAGCATGCTCGAAGTGTGTCTGCTGGGGGCGATGGTCGCGGTGTTCAAACTCGCCGGGCTGCTCGATGTATTGCCGGGCATCGGTCTGTTCGCTTTGGCGGTGCTGAGTCTGATGATGATCCGCATTGCCGGCCGCGACATTCGTGATTTGTGGGACATTCTATGAAGCGACCCGCGACCGCCAGCGAACTGAATCTGTGCCTGTGCCACAGCTGTGGGCTGGCCTGTGACATGACCGACGAGCCGCACGAGTGCCCGCGCTGCGATGCACCGCTGCATCGGCGCAAGACCAATTCTCTGACGCGCACCTGGGCCTATCTGTTCGCCGCGCTGGCGTTCTACGTGCCGGCCAATCTACTGCCGGTGATGAACACGGTGATGCTCGGCAACGGCGCCGACAGCACGATCATGAGCGGCGTGCTGGAGTTCTGGGAGGGCGGCGCGTGGGACATCGCGCTGATCATTTTCATCGCCAGCATCGCGGTGCCGGGGATCAAGTTCGTCGCCCTGTCGCTGCTGCTGATCACCGTGCAGCGGGGCAGCGACTGGGCGCGCCGCGAGCGTTCCAGGCTGTTCCGTTTCGTCGAGCTGATCGGCTACTGGTCGATGCTCGACGTGCTGGTGGTCGCACTGGTCGCGGCGCTGGTGAAATTCCAGGCGCTGGGCGATATCGAGCCACGCCCGGGCATCCTGTTTTTCGGCATGGTGGTGGTGTTCACCATGCTCTCGGCGATGAGTTTCGACCCACGGCTGATCTGGGACAACGCCCCGGGCGACGAACCGCTCAGCGACGCACCATCTCAAGCAGCACCTGCAACGGATGGCGCAGCGCCCGATCCGACTGGCGCTTGACCTGACTGCGGCACGAATACCCGGTGGCCAGTGCTTCGCCCTGCTCCGCCGGTGCCTCGACCTGCCGCGCCCACGATTGCTCGTAGATCACCGCCGAAGTTTCGCGGTTGCGCGCTTCATGGCCGTAGGTGCCGGACATGCCGCAGCAACCCGTGGCCTGCGTCGCCAGTTTCAGCCCGACTCGCTCGAACACTTGCTCCCACTGGCGGGTGGCGGCCGGCGCGTTGGTTTTCTCGGTGCAGTGTGCCAGCAGACGGAATGACCGGGCCGCGTCGGCAGTGGCCTGCTCCGGCATCACCTTGAGCAACCATTCCTGCACCAGCGCGACTTCCGGGCATTGGTCCATGCCGGGCACTTTCAGGTATTCCTGGCGATAGACCAGCGTCATCGCCGGATCCAGCCCCAGCAGCGGCACGCCAACGTTGGCCAGCTCGCGCAGTTGCCGGGCATTGCGCAACGCCGCGCGGTTGAACGCCGAGAGGAAGCCCTGCACATGCAACGGCTTGCCGTTGGCACTGAATGGCGCCAGATACACCTGATAGCCGAGCCGCGAAATCAGCTCCAGCAGATCCGCCAGCAGCGGCGCCTCGAAGTAACGGGTAAAGGCGTCCTGCACCAACACCACACTGCGCTCGCGCTGGGTCGGGGTCAGCGCCGACAGATTGGTGACCGTCGCCGGCTGCACGTTCCAGCGGCGCAGCGCAGCGTGGAAATCAAAGCGGCTGAGCAACGGCACATCGACCATGCCACCGAGACGTTCCAACTGTTTGCGCACAAATGTTGCGCCCATCAAACCGTTGTACAGCGCCGGAATCCGCGCCATGTACGGAATGCTGTACTCCAGCGAAGCAATCAGATAATCCCGCGCCGGGCGCAGATAACGACTGTGATACAGCTCAAGAAACCGCGAACGAAACTCCGGCACGTTGACCTTGACCGGGCACTGCCCCGCACAGGACTTGCACGCCAGGCAACCGGCCATGGCGTCATACACCTCGTGGGAAAAGTCTGCGCTCTGCCCACGGCTGTTGCGCCAGCGCGTCCACAGGTTGCGGAAAAACGCCGGACGCCGGATCGCATCGGACAGCACATCCACCCCCGCCTCGCCTTGCAAGCGCAACCATTCTCGGATCAGCGACGCGCGGCCCTTGGGCGATTGCGCACGCTCGCGGGTGGCTTTCCACGACGGGCACATGGCGTCGTCGGGATCGAAGTTGTAGCAGGCGCCGTTGCCGTTGCAATGCATGGCTGCGCCGTAGCTTTGCCAGACTTTTTCGTCGATCTGCCGATCAAGTTCGCCGCGCAGGGTCACTTCGTCGATCTTCAACAGCTGCGCATCGGTGTTGGCCGGGGTGGCGATCTTGCCCGGGTTGAACTGGTTGAACGGGTCGAACGCGGCTTTGAGTGCCTGCAACGCCGGGTACAACTCACCGAAAAACGCCGGCGCGTATTCCGAGCGCAGCCCCTTGCCGTGTTCGCCCCACAACAGGCCGCCGTAGCGCTGGGTCAGCGCGGCGACACCGTCAGACACCGGACGCACCAGCGCCGCTTGCTGCGGATCCTTCATGTCGAGAATCGGCCGTACGTGCAACACGCCGGCATCGACGTGGCCGAACATGCCGTACTGCAAACCGTGGCTGTCGAGCAGTTCGCGCAGTTCGGCGATGTACTCGGCCAGATGCTGTGGCGGCACCGCGGTGTCTTCGACAAACGGCTGCGGCCGCGCTTCACCGGCAACGTTGCCGAGCAGACCCACCGCGCGTTTGCGCATGCCATACACCTTGTTCACCGCCGCCTGACCGACCGCCAGCGTATGGCCGAGGCGTTCGACGGTGGTGTCGCTGCTCAAGTGTTCGAGGAAGGCTTCGACCCGGCGTTGCAGATCTTCAGGATCGTCACCGCAGAATTCCACCAGGTTAATCCCCAGTGTTGGCCGCTCGGCGCTTTCCGGGAAGTACTCGGCGACGCCGTGCCAGACGATGTCCTGCATCGCCAGCAGCAACACCTTGGAGTCCACGGTTTCAATCGACAGCGGCTTGAGCGCCATCAACGCCCGGGCATCGCGCAACGCATCCATGAACCCGGCGTAGCGAATGTTCACCAGCATCGTGTGTTTGGGGATCGGCAGTACGTTGAGCTTCGCCTCAACCACAAACCCCAGCGAGCCTTCAGCGCCGCACAGCACGCTGTTAAGGTTGAAACGATTGTCCGCCTCGCGCAGGTGCGCCAGGTCGTAGCCGGTCAGGCAGCGATTGAGATCAGGGAAACGCTGCTTGATCAGCTCACCCTGCTCATCAATGATCTGCCGCGCACAACGATAGACTTCACCCACCCGATTTTCACGGGCACACAACGCTGTCAGGTCGTCTTCCGCCAACGCGGCACCGTGCAGGCGTTCGCCGCCGCGCAGGATCATGTCGAGTTCGAGCACGTGGTCGCGAGTCTTGCCATAGGTGCAACTGCCCTGGCCGCTGGCGTCGGTGTTGATCATGCCGCCGACGGTGGCGCGGTTGGAGGTCGACAGTTCCGGAGCGAAAAACAGCCCGGCGGATTTCAGTGCGGCGTTGAGCTGATCCTTGACCACCCCGGCCTGCACCCGCACCCAGCGCTGCTCGACGTTGATTTGCAGAATGCGGTTCATGTGCCGCGACAGGTCGACGACGATGCCATCGGTCAGCGACTGGCCGTTGGTGCCGGTGCCGCCGCCACGCGGAGTGATCACCACTTGCTGATAAGCCGGTTCGGCGATCAACCGTGCGACCCGCGCCACATCCTCCGCATCCATTGGAAATACCGCTGCTTGCGGCAGACGCTGATAGATCGAGTTATCGGTGGCGAGCACTACGCGACTGGCGTAATCGGCACTGATCTCGCCACGAAAACCACTGGCTTTCAGGGCCTTGAGGAACTGCTGGTAATCGGCGGTCAATGCGGTGGCGGGTGACAGCTGGGCAATCATCGGTGAGGAAATCTCGGTCAAAATCGGGCCGTGTGGCGGTGAACAGTTGTGCGCAAGGAATGATTGCGTCACGCTCCCGCCATCTCATGGTGCTTATATTCATTGCTTGGCGCCATCGGGACAAACGTAAAATCGACCCGCAATCCATGACTAAAACGAATGAATCCGCGAACCCTCACCCCTTCCATGTCGCTGTTGCTGGCCTTCGAGGCCGCCGCACGCCATGAAAGCTACACCCGCGCCGCCCACGAACTGTCGCTGACGCAAAGCGCGGTCAGTCGTCAGGTGCAGATTCTGGAAAAGATGCTCGGCATGCGCCTGTTCAGCCGCGAAGGCCGGCAAGTGGTGCTCACCGATGTCGGGCGCATGTATCAGCGCGAACTCGCTGAAGCCCTCGGGCAGATCCGTAGCGCGACCCTGCAGGCCATGGCGTTCGGTTCCGGCATTCACAGTTTGCGTCTGGCGACGCTGCCGACCTTCGGCTCGAAATGGCTGCTGCCGCGACTCAAGGACTTCTACACCGCGCACCCGGGCATGACCGTGCACTTGCATTCGCGTATCGAAGCGATCGACTTCGACACCAGCGAAATCGATGCGGCGATCTGTGTCGGTGCGGGGGACTGGCCGGGCCTGAGCGCCCTGCCCCTGCACACTGAAGAACTGGTGGTGATTGCCAGTGCGCAATTGTCGTTGGCCGAACGCGATGAAGCGGAACAGCACATCGCCGGGCAGTTACTGCTCAATGTCAGCAGCAATGCCCAGGCCTGGGCGGAATGGTTCACGCATCATGGTTTGCCACACCGCAGCATGCGCATCGGCCCGAGCTTTGAAATGACCTCGCACCTGATTCAGGCGGTGCGAGCGAATATTGGCGTGGGTCTGGTGCCGCGGATTCTGGTGGAGGATGAATTGCTTAACGGCGAGCTGCTGCAACTGGGGAAGCCGATCACCAGCCGGCGCAGCTATTACCTGGTGTATCCGCCGCGTAATGAGGCGTTGCCGTCACTGAAAGCGTTCAGGGACTGGTTGGTGGATACGCTCTGACCGGTGATCCCACAAATGCCAGACACAACGAAACGCCGCTTGATGAGCGGCGTTCAGTCAATCCCGGTACTGGCGCCTTAGCGGTGGCGGCGCACTTGGCCCTTTGACAAGGGGCTTGGCCAGCAGCTTGCCGTCCGGGCCATAAAAGAGGCGCCTGACGCCAGGCGGCATGGGAGTAGGCTCTTTTGCGCTCATGATGAAACCTCTTCGACAGAACTGAATTCGACCCACTGAACTTTCGAGGAATCTATCACCAATAGTTCGGCGCCAAAAGGCAACGCCACGCCATCCTCCCCCAGCCAGCCTGGATTCAGCATGATGAACTGTCCTTCCAGAGGGCCTGAAGGCCACTCGACGGGCCAGCCGAATAATCGCCTTTCATCCATCAAATGCAGCGTTACCAGGCGATTGTGCCGGGCAAAGGTGCTGTACCACTCGCTGGGGTATGAGTTTTTATTCGTTACATTTTTACTTCGTAACCATTTGTGCAGTTTGTCATTCGAGGCCAGAGCACACGACAACAAGCCGAGCCCCATGGAAACCATGAACGCCCACACAGCCTGGGCTTTGCCATCCCACTTTCCGACAGAAAAGCCTTTCGAGCCTACCCATAGACCAATAGCCCCGATCCCCAAAACCACCCCATGAATCACAAACGTGAAAATCAACGCCTGCACAATCTGCCCAAACGTATCAGGCCGCTTGAATGAAGTGAGCGTGTAGAAAATCCAGGTAGAAACAAATCCGGGAATCAGATACTGCAACAACGGAATAACTTCTTTGACCAGATCATCCATGATCCGTGGCTCCTTGAAAGGCATGCCCCTCCGGTTACCGGGCGACACTCAAAAGCCTAGCGCACACTGAAATACGCCTCGCGCCGATCTGTCACAGCGCATTTCGCAAAGCAAAAAAAAAACAGAAACCATTGATCCGGTTTCTGCTTTTTTTACGGCTGACTTTTGTTGCTGAGGCTGGGTTTTACAGGCAGTCACGCACCGATTTGCGCAACGACCCGGACTTGGCCCATGGCGGCCCCTGATACAGAGAAACCCGGCTGCCGTCCTTGTATTTGATGATGTCGAGGATCTCGTCGGCGGTGACGAGGCTCGGCGCCTTGATCCGGTAGCCGTTGGAAATGGACGTCTGCGTGGTCTTCGGAACGTCCTGCTGCCACAACGGCAACAAGCACGCGGCATAGTCTTTAGGCGCTTTGGTGGTGGTTTTGCTGAGATTTGGCTCGCCCGGCACCAGCGATGCTGGCAATGAGCAACCCGCCAGCAATGCCAACGCCAAACTCCCGATCCATATCCGCATGGTGTTTCCCTGATCTGAAAAAACGCGAATGTAACGTGTAACCGGGCGTACATCCAGCGCGGCACGTCGCCCACAAGGCAGATTGGACAAATATTTACAGGCATGCAGCTCGGTGGCAGACGAGCTGCACATCACCGAAGAAAAATGCGACTACTCTGTTCTACCGAGAATGTTCCGGAGGTGATCATGCGGCTCAATGAATACGAACACGAACTTCAGCGCGACCTGCAAGCCGTTGCATCGGATCTGAGATGGTCGGCGGTCGACCTCAAACGCATCGCCGAACAGCTGCGCAAGAGCGGCAATGAAGCGGATGCCCAGGCGGTACTCAGGTCCTGCGAGGTGCTGCAAAGTGATGAAGAACGCCTGCAGCTGTATGCCAAGGAAGTGAAGACGCGCTCCATCAGCCGGACAAAGGTCCACTGATACCACCCCCTGCCCTCAACAAAAGCCCCGGTAATCACCGGGGCTCTTTCGTTACATTTGCTTCAACTTGCAGTGTGACTTCGCGCTCGCACCGAGCGTTTTCTGTAACCCGGCAACGCAGCGGCATAGGCCAGCGCTTCCTCTCTGCTACCAAACGACGCAAGCCGGTCGCCTTGAGTACAAACCCGCCATGGGCCGTTGTTCACGCTGAGTACGTCGTAGCCGTTCATGTGCATTTTGTTCAAGACCGGAATGCTCATGGGCACCTCCTTTTTGCTGACAATGGATTCAGCTCTGCCTTTTTAACTTACACCCGGATGCCGCAGTTGTGCCGACCGGATGTCGCCATCGCGAGGCGCCAAGGCTCTGGCACTTTCAGCCACGCCAAACACTCAAAACCTCAAGGGAACCTTTGAATCCGGGCCCGGCTCGAATATTGCAGTTTTATTTCATTTATGT
The DNA here is from genome assembly GCF_053851495.1 of Pseudomonas sp. JQ36. NCBI lineage: Bacteria > Pseudomonadati > Pseudomonadota > Gammaproteobacteria > Pseudomonadales > Pseudomonadaceae > Pseudomonas > Pseudomonas sp. JQ36. The sequence goes on from NZ_CM132642.1 coordinate 2,312,693, forward strand.
GACAGGCAGTAAACAGGTAACAGATGAAAGTACGCGCCACCGTTATTTGCGAGCAGGATCGACACGTTCTCCTGGTGCGCAAACCCCGCTGCCGCTGGACATTGCCCGGCGGCAAGGTCGAGCCTGGGGAAACCAAAGCCGGGGCGGCGACGCGCGAGCTGCAGGAAGAAACGGCACTGGATGCCGAGCAGATGTTGTATCTGATGGAACTGCAAAGCGGCAGCACCCAGCATCATGTCTATGAGGCCTCGGTGCTCGACCTTGAGCAGTTGCGTCCGCAAAACGAGATCATCGAATGCATCTGGCATCCGCTGGACGCGGTGCAGAATCTGCCCACCAGCGACGCGACCTTGCGCATCGTGCAGGCATTTCAGCGGCGATTGTAAGGAATCAGCCGGCGAATGCCCGGCGCCCGGCGCTCATTTCCGTGCGCAATTCACCGATGAAGTTGGAAATATCGCGGATCGTCACCAGATGTTCCGGCGACACACCATTGAGCAACAACTCGACTCGCCCGGACTGCGGCTCGTACACCTTGATCCGCAGCAGCCCCTGCTCCACTTGTGTGCATTCGCATTCAAGCGACGGAAAGCCGGATTCGACAATCCGGCAGATGTCGGCAATGGCTAGCATGGGCGCACGCCTCGCAGGCGATGAGTCGGTCGACCGATTCAGCATAGATGAGCGATCAATAATCTGCCGCCCCGGCAAGTGCCAACCCGATCACATTTCCAGCGCGGCCTCAGTGGTCGTCATGATCCCAAATCCAGTTCCACATCCCCGGCAACTGCACCGGCTCCGAACTCTGCTGAACCGTGCGCGCCAGCGCCGCTTTCTGCAGCGCCGCGGGATCATCGTAGAAGGGTTTGTCGGCCAGTCTCACGCCCGTGGCGGCGGCGCTGTCGAGCAGGATCTGCAGGTACTCGCGGGTATGCCGCGCGGTGTAGCGGTTGAGATCATGAAAGGTCACCACCACCGGAATCACTCCGTCCACAGTCGGAAATTCGCCGAGGGCAATGCGCTCGCGGACTTCCGATAGCTGGCGCAGCATATTCGCCCGACGTCGGGGACTGGCATTGAAGCCCCAGATCTTGCCGTCGTTGGCGCTCAGATCAGTCAACAACACGTGCAAGCCATGCTGCTGATACGCGGCGAAGGTGCGCTTGTCGTAATTCCAGAATGGCGGACGCAGCAGGATCGGCGCAGCTCCGGTGATCACGGCGATATCCGCCGTGCCATTGCTCAACGACTGCTCGAGTTCTTGCGGATCGAGCGAGCGATGGTTGGTGTGCCAATGGGTGGCGGTGTGGAATCCGAGGATGTGCCCTTCGGCATGCTCGCGCCGCATGATGCCGCGACCGATGTCACTGTTGCCGGCGCGTGGCGCACGGGTCTGGACGAAGAACACCGCTTTGATGTCCGGCTGCACCGGGTTGACCTTGAGGCTGTCAAGCACCGTCGCCGACGGATTCCAGAAACTCGAGGCGCTGGGGCCGTCATCGAAGGTCAGCAGAAAACGCACCGGCGCCTGAGCCTTGAGCCGGGTTTCGGTTTGCGCGGTCATTTCGATCGGCGCGGCAATGCAGCCGGCCAGCCCAAGCGCGATGGCCGCTGCACAGAGAAGATTGAACGCGTATTTCATGTTTTGCCTTGCGCCTGACCGTTGCGGCCCTGTTGTCGTCCGGCAAAACTCCCTCGCCCTGATCCATCCCTGCGCCCGGCTTCGCGAGCCAGGTCTGGATAGGGTACACAGGCTTTGGTTCCGGCGCTCGCTCAGTCAGCCAGTGCCTGTTGAAACGAGGTATCGATGACCCCGGCGGTGGCCAGCGGCGCCGGCAGTGCCTTGACCTTGAACAGGAAGTCCGCGGTGCCTTGCAGGTCGACCGCCGCCTGCTGATCCACCGGCCCGACAGTCATGTGCGCCTGACGCAACCAGTGCCGTGAAACCTGCTGATCGAGATTGGCTTTCTTGGCCCACAGGTCCGCGTATTCGTCGGTGTGGCTGTCGACCCAGGCCCGCGCCTGTTTCAAACGCCCGAGAAAATCGGCAATCGCTGCACGCTTGCTGTCGATCGACGGCGCCGACGCGGCAATCGCGCTGAGGCCCGGCATCAGGTTTTTCGCGGTGAGAATCGGCCGCGCACCGGAGAACACGATTTGCTGGGAAATGTACGGTTCCCATACCGGGAAGGCGTCGATGCTGCCCTGTGGCAATGCCGCCGCCGCATCAATCGGCATCAGTTTGACGAAATCGACGTAGTTTTCCGGCAGACCGCCCTGCTCCAGGGCGCGCAAGGTCAACTGCTGGCTCCAGGCGCCGGGCCAGTAGGCGACTTTCTTGCCCTTCAGATCAGCGATGGTTTTCACCGGCGAATCCTTCGGCACCAGCAAGGCGATGGTGTCCGGATTCTGCCGCGACACCCCGATCAGTTTGACTGACGCCTGTTTGGCGGCGAGAAACAGAAAACCCGAATCGCCGAGAAAGCCCAGATCCAGCGAGCCGGTCTGCAACGCCTCGGCCAGTGGCGCGGCGGCCTGGAAGTGCTTCCAGTCGACGCTGTAAGGCGCGTCTTTCAACACGCCGGACGCTTCGATCGAGGCGCGGATGTTGTAGTAGTTCTGATCACCGATGTGCAGAACCAACGGCTCCGTAGCGTAGGCAAACGGAGCGGCGAACAAGGCAGTCATCAGTGTGTTGCGGAGCAAACGGGAGAGCTTCATGGAAGGTCCTGCGAAGGGATTTTGCATAGACCATAACGCTGTTGATAAACCGATTTTAAATTCGATAAATGCATAAGCTCAGCGCTCGGAATGCTCACTGTCCGCTGCGCAACAGTGCCTTGCCACAATGTTGCCCAAGCAACAGTTCAAAGGCGCTAAAACCGGCGAAAACCCAGTAAACATGGGTCGAGAAGCACATGGCACAGAGCCTGCAATATTCCATTCATGCAGGATTCCGTCGATAAAAATATATTTTTTGACATAACAACCAGAGCCTTTGCCGGAGCGCCCCATGACATCGTTCTTACCCTTTACTCGCCTCAAAACGCTGCTGCTCGCCAGCGCCATGGCGTTGAGCCTGCAACCTCTAGCCCAGGCCGCCGAAGCGCCACCTGCGGAAGTCCATCTGGATTACGCCTACTACTCACCGGTGAGCTTGGTGCTCAAGCATTTTGGTTTTCTAGAAAAGGCCCTGCCACAAACCAAAATCAGTTGGGTGCTGAGCCAGGGCAGTAACCGTTCGCTGGAATACCTGAACAGTGGCGGCGTCGATTTCGCCTCCAGCGCCAGCCTCGCTGCAGTGCTGAGCCGCGCCAACGGCAGCCCGATCAAATCGGTATACGTTTACAGCCGCGCCGAATGGACCGCGCTGGTGGTGCGCAAGGATTCGCCGTACCAGAGCGTCGCCGACCTCAAGGGCAAGAAGATCGCCGCCACAAAAGGCACCGATCCGTACCTGTTCACCCTGCGCAGCCTGCAACAGGCCGGGTTGAAGAAAGACGACGTGGAACTGGTGCACCTGCAACATCCGGACGGTCGCACCGCACTGGAAAAAGGCGATGTCGACGCCTGGGCCGGACTCGATCCGCACATGGCCGCCAGCCAGGTGCAAGCCGGTTCACGTCTGCTGTATCGCAACCCGTCGTTCAACAGCTACGGCGTGGTCAGCGTCACCGAGCAGTACGCCAAGGAACATCCGCAAACCATCGACACCGTGATCAAAGCCTACGAGCAGGCGCGGGACTGGGCGCAGAAAAATCCCGACGAGTTCGCCGCGCTGCTTGCCAAGGAATCCGGTCTGCCGCTGGACGTGGCCAAACTGCAATTGTCGCGCACCGACCTGAGCAGTCCGCAACTGACCGCCAACGATGTGCAGGCTTCGAAGGCGGCGGCACCGATTCTGGTCTCGGAGGAACTGGTGCGGCGTGGAGTGAATGTCGATCAAGTCATCGATCAGTTGCTCGACAGCGGAGTGCAGCAAGCCGTCGCCCGCCAGTAATCGACCAGACTCACAGCCCATCCGCGCCCGACGCGGATTCGCTGTGAGCGGAGCCCGCGTATGACCACTCGCAGTAACGAACTGCCCGCGCCGCCTCGCAGCTTGTCGAGACCGCGCCTTTCATCCCTCAACCCGACATGGCGCCGACGCCTGAAAGGTCTGGCCCTGCCACTGCTGATCGTGGTCGTCCTGGAATTCATCGTGCGTCTAGGCTGGCTGCCGTCCTATCAAATGCCGGCGCCCAGCGAGATCGCCCTGACCCTCACCGACCTCGCCGAAGGCGCGCTGTGGAAACACATCGGCGCCAGCCTGCTGCGGGTGTTGCTCGGTTTTGCGATTGGCGCCAGCCTGGCGCTGGTATTCGCCGCCTGGGTCGGTTTGAGCCGCGAGGCCGAGGCGTATCTGGAACCGACGTTCGCCGCGCTGCGTTCGATTCCGAGTCTGGCCTGGGTGCCGCTGTTGCTGCTGTGGCTGGGCATCGATGAAACCTCGAAGATCGTGCTGATCGCCATCGGTGCGTTCTTTCCGGTGTACGTCAACGTGGTCGCGGCGATTCGCAACATCGATCGCAAATTGGTCGAGGTCGGGCGCATCTATGGCTTCAGCCGCCTGCAACTGGTGCGGCGCATTCTGTTGCCCGCCGCCCTGCCCGGCCTGTTCACCGGGCTGCGCAGCGGCATGAGTCTGGCGTGGATGTTTCTGGTGGCCGCCGAGCTGATCGCCGCGACCAAGGGCCTGGGTTATCTGCTCAGCGACGGCCGCGAAACCTCACGGCCGGACATCGTGCTGGCGGCGATCATCGTGCTCGCCGTGCTCGGCAAACTCAGCGACGGCCTGCTCGCGGTGCTGGAGCGCCGCTGGCTGGTCTGGCGCGACACGTTCACCGGTCAGGAGGCGCAGGATTGATTGGCCAGAGCCAACTATGCTGAAAGCGTCCAACCGGAGATTCGGCGCATGTGCGGAAGACTCTCGCAGTACCGCGGCATTCACGACTTTGTCGCGGTGCTGAGCATTCCCGATGCGCTGATCAATCACGTCGGCGACGCCGCGCTGGAACGCTACAACGCGGCGCCGACCACTTCAATCGCAGTCCTTCATCAACATGATCAACAGCTGTATGCCGACAACCTGCGCTGGGGCTGGCGCCCGCACTGGGCCAAAGACCGCGCGGCGCCGATCAACGCGCGCGTGGAGAAAGTCGCCCATGGGCCGTTCTTTCGGGCGATCTGGCGTCATCGGCTGATCGTGCCGGTCGACAACTGGTTCGAATGGGTCGACGGCCCGGACAAAACCCGACAGCCGTGGCTGATCCGTCGTGCCGATCACGGGCCGGTTTTCTGTGCGGCCATCGGACAGTTTCCGACACCCGGCAGCGATGGTCGGGACGACGATGGATTCGTGATCATCACCGCCGACAGCATCGGGGGCATGCTCGATATTCATGATCGCCGACCGGTGGTCTTTCGTGCGGAACTGGCTGCCGAATGGCTTGATCCGGCAACACCTGTGGAGCGCGCGGAGCAAATGCTGCTGTTCGAAGGTGAAGCCAGTGAGGCATTTGCCTGGCACAAAGTCGGCACAGCTATCGGTAATTCGCGCAATCAGGGTGCCGGGCTGATTGATGCAGTGGCTTAAAGATCCGTGATCTCACGCGTTTACCCTGTAGGAGCTGCCGAAGGCTGCGATCCTTTGATCTTGCTTTGAAAAAAAGATCAAAAGATCGCAGCCTTCGGCAGCTCCTACAGGTGATTACAGCTGATCACAGGTGACGCATGATCTTTACAGCTGTTGTTTCATTGTTGAGACAGCCCGAAAAAAACAGTCGTTTGAGCGAACTAACCGCCTGTCTGACATTTCAACCGTCATACATACATTTAGATGCACTACGGATAGCATGCGCGCCGCATTTCCATTTGGCATACCAGTTGACCAAAGAGTCAGCAAAACCAGGAATCCCCTACAACTTTTACCAAGCCTTGCAGAGAACTAAGTTGCGCGACGATTTTGCAATCAAACAGGCCAACGGCCTGGAGTGTATTTATCTGTCCATGACAGAACGCTTTCAACTCGACTGTTTTATCGGCCACTACATCAAGACCCGAAACCTGCGTTCGGTGCCGGACATCGAACGCGTCTTGCGCACGACCCTCGAGAGCTATCCCGGGCACCCACCGGTGATGGTCAACGAACTCAATGCGTGGCTCGACAAGACCCTGGGCTATCGGGCATCACACCCGGACTTCCCGCACCTGGAAGACCTCTGAAAAAAAGCAGCCCCGCTATTGCGGGGCTTCTTGCAGATGGCTCTCAGAGTTTCACGTCAGGCCCGGTGAGCTCCTTGCCATCGTCGTGCTTCCACGTCTGTTCCTTGCGTTTCTCACGCTCGATTTCTTCTTCGCTGGGCTCGTCTACTTCTTCATCTTCATCCGCACGCTGTTGCTCGGTCGTCATGTGCACCTCGCTTTGTCGCAACTAGTCATCCAACAAGCGTAGAACAGTTTTTTCCCGCCAACTTACAGCCACCAGCGCAACAAAAAGAAAAACGCCATGCTCAAGAGCATGCTGAGCAAGGTATTGCGGGTGTACAGCACCAGCCCGATTGCCACCAACGAACTGAGCAAATACGGATTATCCCACTGCAAATTCAGCTGTTTGTCCGGCATGAACACGATCGGCCCGCAGATCGCCGTGAGCATGCCCGGTACGGCGAACCCGAGAAACTGCCGTGCATTGCTGCTCAAACGCAGCGGCAGGCGCGGTTCGAGAAACACGTAACGGTTGAGGAACACCAGAATTCCCATGCCGAAAATCACTGCCCAGACCATCATGTGTGCCCCCGATACAGCTTGTTGCAGACAAATCCTGCGGTCATCCCGGCCAGCCCCGACAGCACCAGTGCCGAGCCCCACTGCCAATAACTGAACAGCACCGAGCAGAACAGCGACACCGCCACGCAAACCACGGTCGGCACGTTACGCACCACCGGGGTGATCAACGCGATGAAAGTGGCGGCAATCGAGAAGTCCAGCCCCAGGTGCTCGAGTCCCGGAATGCTGCTGCCCAAGACAATGCCGGCCAGGGTGAACAGGTTCCAGGCGACATAGAACGTCAGGCCGACGCCCAAGGCGTACCAGCGATTGAACTGCTGACGATCATGCTGGCTGGTCAGGGCGAACAGTTCATCGGTGAGCAAAAAGCCCAGGCCGATACGCCAGCGCCCGGGCAGCGGCGCGATCACCGAGCGCATGCTCATCCCGTACAACAAATGCTGCGAGGTCAGCAGCAGCGTGGTCAGCAGGATCGAGAAAATCCCGGCACCGCCCTTGAGCATGCCGATCGCCACCAGTTGCGCGGCCCCTGCGAACACGATGCTCGACAGGCCCTGCCCCTGCAACGGCGTGAGATTGGCCTCGATCGCCATGGAGCCGGCCAGCAGCCCCCACGGCGCCGTCGCCAGTGATAACGGCATGATCGCCGCAGCGCCGCGAAGAAACGCACGGCGCGGCATAAGTGAGTCAGACATAACGCTCTTCAACCGAGGAAACGGTCGCAGACTCTGCCAGCAAATGCCCCTTGGCGGCTTGAACAATCTTGCGCACTTGCGCTAAATCGCAGCGCCCCGGCGTCGCTGTCGGCGTACCATGGAGGCCTTCACAACCGTGTCAGGGAGACGACATGCTGTACCGAATCGCAGCCGACGGGCTGGTGCTGTTTCATCTGTGCTTCATTCTGTTCGTGCTGTTCGGCGGGCTGCTGGTGCTCAAATGGCCACGCGTGATGTGGCTGCATCTGCCAGCCGCCGCATGGGGCGTGGCAGTCGAAGTGTTGCACCTGACCTGTCCGCTGACCTACTGGGAAAACCTGATGCGCCACGCCGCCGGGCAGACCGAATACGCCGGCGGCTTCATCGAGCACTACATCTGGCCGATCATCTACCCCGCCGGGCTGACGCCGCAGATCCAGTTGGCGCTGGGCAGCGTGGTGCTGGCGATCAACCTGCTGGTTTATGCACGCCTGATCCGTGCGTGGAAACTGCGCCGCGCCAGCCGTATTCCGTTTTAACGCGCGGCAGGTTTCAAGGTTTGCAGCCAGGCCGGATCCAGGCGTTTCTGGTCGATCTCCAGACCCAACGCCTGCATCCGCGCCTTGTGCGCTTCGACTTCCCGGTGCAATTGCGCGTGATCGCTGGAGTTGCCGTCCAGTTCGTGCATCTGGGTCAGCCCCAGATGATAGAAGCGCAAGACCTTCATCGCCGTCGGATCGTTCTGTTCCACCGCAGCGGTCACCTGATGCATCACGTTGGTCACGCTCATCAGGCTGCGCTTGAGCCGCCAGCTATAGACCGCCGGAGCCATCCACGACTGCTGCCAGAACTGCCCGCGCAACAGCGCCGCCGTCAGCAGAAACGCGACGAACACCCCACCGACATTGAACCGCAAATTATCGCCGCCGGGCTCGCCGAACAGCGCCACCGCCGCCGTCGACAGTGCCATTGCCAGCACCAGGAACAGCACGGTAATGATCAGCGTGCTGCGGCGCGTCTGCTGGCGAAACGTTGCTGGGTCCATCGGCTGGATCTCGAACATCAGGCATGACTTCCTTGAGCGATAAAAAGGGCAACGGAAAAAACTCGCTGCGCATTATCGCCTCTCTCTGCGATTTAGCTATGCTGGGGGCCCTTTTCATCTTTTCAGCGTCCAACGGGGACATGGCGGTACAGCGCAGATCGTGCCATCTTCATTCATGGATACACACTATTCGGATGCCATTTGCTTTCATTGGAATGACATCGTTTTAAGGATCATTGCATGACCCAACGACACGTAATCAACGCCTCGGTCAGCCCGAAAGGCAGCCTGGAAACCCTTTCTCAACGTGAAGTTCAGCAACTGAGCGAAGCCGGATCCGGCAGCACCTACACCCTCTTCCGCCAGTGCGCCCTGGCCATCCTCAACACCGGCGCGCATGTCGACAATGCCAAGACCATCCTTGAAGCCTACAAGGACTTCGAAATCCGTATTCACCAGCAGGATCGCGGTGTGCGCCTTGAGCTGCTGAACGCTCCGGCCGACGCCTTCGTCGACGGCGAAATGATCGCCAGCACCCGCGAGATGCTGTTCAGCGCCCTGCGCGACATCGTCTACACCGAAAACGAACTCGACAGCCAACGCATCGACCTCAGCACCTCGCAAGGCATCAGCGACTACGTGTTCCACCTGCTGCGCAACGCGCGCACCCTGCGTCCGGGTGTGGAGCCGAAAATCGTCGTGTGCTGGGGCGGTCACTCGATCAACACCGAAGAATACAAATACACCAAGAAAGTCGGCCACGAACTGGGCCTGCGCAGCCTCGACATCTGCACCGGTTGCGGCCCCGGCGTGATGAAAGGCCCGATGAAGGGCGCGACCATCGCCCACGCCAAACAGCGCATTCACGGCGGGCGCTACCTCGGCCTGACCGAGCCGGGCATCATCGCCGCCGAAGCGCCGAACCCGATCGTCAACGAACTGGTGATCCTGCCGGACATCGAAAAACGTCTGGAAGCGTTCGTGCGTGTCGGCCACGGCATCATCATCTTCCCGGGCGGCGCCGGTACCGCCGAAGAGTTCCTGTACCTGCTGGGTATCCTGATGCACCCGGACAACGCCGGCCTGCCGTTCCCGGTGATCCTGACCGGGCCGAAACATGCCGCGCCGTATCTGGAACAACTCGATGCCTTCGTCACCGCCACCCTCGGCGATGCGGCGAAGCAGCACTACGAGATCATCATCGACGACCCGGCCGAAGTCGCGCGGCAGATGACCGCCGGCCTCAAAGCGGTGAAGCAGTTCCGCCGCGAGCGCAACGACGCGTTCCACTTCAACTGGCTGCTGAAGATCGACGAAAGCTTCCAGCGCCCGTTCGATCCGACCCACGAGAACATGGCCAACCTCAAGCTGCACCGCGACCAGCCGCCCCACGAACTGGCCGCCAACCTGCGCCGCGCGTTCTCCGGGATCGTCGCCGGCAACGTCAAGGACAAGGGCATCCGTTTGATCGAAGAACACGGGCCGTACCAGATCCGTGGTGACGCGGCGATCATGCAACCGCTCGATGCGCTGCTCAAAGCCTTCGTCGCCCAGCACCGGATGAAACTGCCGGGCGGCGCGGCGTATGTGCCGTGCTATCGCGTGGTGGCGTAACCCTCCAGCCACCCATCCCCCTGTGCCAGCCACCCATGCAGGCACAACAAAACCAAAGTGGGAGCGAGCCGCTCGCGAATAGGCCAGGTCAGCCACTTCAAATGGTGACTGATCCACCGTTTTCGCGAGCAGGCTCGCTCCCACAGGTTGTGTGCCAGCCACAAATACCAGGCACACCACAATGTTTCTGCGTACGCCGGCTCTGCCAATCCGCCTTGGTTTCTGACGCCAAAGCCCCGTACATTCCTCACGACAGCCACCCTCGGCCCGTACTAAGCTTCGCGATCAATTTTTCAGGGACGATTCATGAAACGGATTGCCGCGTGCCTGCTGTCACTCCTGACCTTGGCGGCCGATGCGGCCGATCTGCAACTGCTCACCGACAATCACCCGCCCCTGCATTTCCAGCAAGGCGATCATCTGGTGGGGTATGGCGTGGACGTAGTGCGGGCGCTCGCGGAACAGACCGGCGACCGGATCGACCTGCAGCAGGTGCCCTTGCTGCGTGCCTTGCGCACCGCCAGCGAAACAGCCAGCACCGGTGTGTTCACTGTCCTGCGTACCGATGAGCGCGATGAGCGCTATCAATGGGTCGGGCCGCTGATTGAAGTCGAAACCGCCCTCTACGCCCGTGCCAACAACCAGCCGCCGGTAAAAAACCTGCAACAGGCGGATCAGGCCGGGCGCATCAGCGTGCCGCGCAAATGGCTGATCTACAGCTACCTGCAACGGCAAAACCTGAACAACCTCGATGGCGTCGAAACCCCGGAACAGATGATGCGTCTGTTCAGCCTGGGCCGGACGGATTTCGTGGTCTCCGACACCCTGTCCACCGCCGCCCTGGCCCGCACCCAAGGCATGGAACCGGGACGCTTGCAGTATCAGATGTCGCTGATGAAACAGGACACCTACATCGCCTTTTCGCTGCAGACCGATCCGGCTCAGGTCAAACGCTGGCAACAGGCGCTGGATACCTTGCGCGCCGACGGGCGCCTGGAGCAGATTCGCCAGCGCTGGCTGATGGACGCACTGCCGAGGTGACTGAGCTGCTCCGTTCTACTGTAGGAGTGAGCCTGCTCGCGATAGCGTCAGCCCCTTCAGTACTGATGTGACTGACCCACCGCTATCGCGAGCAGGCTCACTCCTACAGAGACCCGTGCAAGCCGGCCCGCTTTCAATCCACCAGCCGCGCCGCCAGCAGCTTGGCCTGCGACGCCACATCCGTTACCGCCGTGCTCTCCCACCACATCCCGCGCAGCGGTGGCCCCATCGCGAACAGTCGGCTGCCGGCCTGCCCTTCAGCGTCCAGCACCGCACCGTCCTCCTTCGCTGCAATCCCCAACGCCAACGGCCCAGGCCGCACCAGCCCACGCGCCAGCAACTGCTGCGGCAGCGGTCGCGCGACGCGGCGCCAGTCGTACTCGATGCCACTGGAATTGATCAGCGCCGCACCCTGCACCACACAGCTTTCTGCCTCGCCCCGACGCCGAATTCGAATGCTCACACCCTCGCCCGCCACCGGCTCTAGCCCCTGGAACGACGCCGCCTGAATCCGCAACCGCCCCTCGTGGTACAAGCGCTCAACGAACGCCGCACTCAACGGCGGCGACCGGTGATGATGACTCTCCCACCACGGCCGCACATGGCGTACGAATTGTCGACGCTGCACGTCAGTCGCCTGACTCCACAGCCGTCCGATATGGGCCCGCACCGTGTCCAGCGGCGCCTGCCAATCGATGCCCTGAGCGATCGCCTCGCGGCAATGCCTGCGCAGCTCGCGCAACAACTGTCGAGGTGTGCGAATGCTCTGATCTTCGGCAAGAAAATCCACCCACGCCGGCGGTTGCCGACGCACATGGGGCAACAGTCCGTGACGGGAAAATACTTCGATCGGCCCGCGATGACCGGCCTGCTCCAGTGAAACCACGGCATCGACCATGGTCAGGCCGGAGCCGATGATCAGCACAGTCGACTGCGGATCGAGCTGACGCATGGCGGTGACATCCCACGGATCAAGCGCTGCGGCGTTCAGGCCACTGGACTCTTTCTGCGGCGTGCGCGCGGCGGGGAACATGCCCGTGGCGAGCACGGCATAGGCGCCGCGCAACCGTCGACCGTCGTTCAAACTCACTTGCACCGAATCGGCCTCCCTTTGCAGATCGACGACTTCGGCACAGATGTGCTCGACGGTCGAACCGTGCCGCGCACCAACGACGCGCGCCTCGGCCAGGCGCTGCTGCACATACACGCCAAACAGCCCGCGCGGCGGGAACAGTTCACTGACCGGCACATTCTGCTCGGCAGATTCCAGCCAACCACCGGCAGCGATGTGCGCGGTCAGCCATTGAGTCAGGTCATCGGGATTATCGGGGTCGACACTCATGCGCGCTGCATTGCCGTTGAGCGTATGGCCCAGTTCGACGGCGCTGTAAGCTTCACCGCGACCGAGTTCGGCGCGCGGTTCGATGATCAGGATCCGGCGCTGGCCGGGCAGTCGCAGCAATTGCACGGCCAGCATCGTGCCACTGAGGCCACCGCCGATGATCAGGATGTCTGCGCTCTGATGCATTCAAATCACCACATTGCGCACAAAACGCACCGCCACCGGCCCATCATTGCGATAGCCGTGCGGCTGGTTGCTGGCAAACATGAAAAACTCGCCGGTCGCAATGATATTGGTCACATCCCCCACCGTTAACGTCAGGCAACCTTCGAACACATAAATCTGCTCGCTCCAGCCATCGGCATCCGGTTGCGACGGATAGACCTCGCCCGGTTGCAGGCACCATTCCCACTGTTCGACTTCACGGGTGGCGGTGGCCTTGGACAGCAGCACCGCTTTGCTTCCGGGAATGGAGCCTGCCCATGCTACTTCGTTGATGCGGCTCGGGTCGCGCGCGTCGGGGGCCTGGATCAGGTCGCTGAAGGCCACATCGAGCGCTTCGGCGACGCGGTCGAGGGTGGTCAGGCTGACGTTCTTTTCCCCGGCCTCGATCGCCACCAGCATGCGCCGACTGACACCGGACTTTTCGGCCAGCGCGGTCTGGCTCATGTCAGCGGCGTGGCGCAGGCGCCGGACGTTGTGGCTGACGTGTTGCAGAACGGACGCCCGTTGGCTGGAATCTTTGTGCACTATATTGCTCACTCGGTGGGGTTGGGCAGTATACTGCGCAACGTTGGACGCATTGTGCGTCCTGCCTTTTATAGTGCGCAAGGTCATGACGTCAGTGAACAGCTCCCCCACGCCTCTTCGCTTCTCCCGTTTCAGCAAGGCCGAGTGCGTGCTGGTGCTGATCACCATGGTCTGGGGCGGTACGTTCCTGCTGGTGCAACACGCCATGACCGTCAGCGGCCCGATGTTCTTTGTCGGCCTGCGCTTTGCCGCTGCGGCCGCCATTGTCGCGCTGTTCTCCTGGCGCCACTTGCGTGAACTGACCCTGTTCGAGCTCAAGGCCGGATCCTTCATCGGTGTGGCGATCATGCTCGGTTACGGCTTGCAGACGGTTGGTCTGCAAACGATCCCGAGCAGTCAGTCGGCATTCATTACCGCGCTGTACGTGCCCTTCGTGCCGTTGTTGCAATGGCTGGTGCTGGGCCGTCGACCAGGGTTGATGCCGAGCATTGGCATCATGCTGGCGTTTACCGGGTTGATGTTGTTGTCCGGGCCGTCCGGGGCTGCGCTGAACTTCAGCCCCGGCGAAATCGCCACGCTGATCAGCGCCATCGCGATTGCCGCCGAGATCATTTTGATCAGCACCTATGCCGGTCAAGTCGATGTACGCCGGGTCACCGTGGTGCAACTGGCGGCGACCTCGGTGCTGTCGTTTCTGCTGGTGGTGCCGACCGGCGAAGCGCTTCCGGATTTTTCCTGGACGCTGCTGGTGACCGCACTGGGACTCGGCGCGGCAAGTGCGGCGATTCAGGTGGCGATGAACTGGGCGCAGAAAAGCGTTTCGCCGACCCGGGCGACCTTGATCTACGCCGGTGAACCGGTGTGGGCCGGGATCGTCGGGCGGATTGCCGGGGAGCGCTTGCCGGCGATTGCCTTGGTGGGTGCAGGGTTGATCGTGGCGGCGGTGATTGTCAGCGAGCTGAAGACCAAGGGTAAGGTTGTCGAAGAAGACGCTGAGCTGGAGCGGGAGACCCAAGGTTAATCCGCGATATCTTTAGTGCCTGAACCGTAGCTATCGCGAGCAGGCTCACTCCTACAATTGAAATGCGTTTTCCCTGTAGGAGTGAGCCTGCTCGCGATGAGGCCATTCCAATCAATATCCATCTACCTGAAACAATGCCAAACAGAAAATTCCAGACTACTTTGTAGGATTCTGAGACATCCTTGGGTTTGGTAATCAGGGAGCTGGCACGTATGATGCTTCACAAACTTCCGCAGATTAGAAGCCTATGTCCCTGATAGTTCTACTGCTTCTGCCATTCATTGGCAGCTGTCTGGCAGCGGTGCTGCCACACAACGCGCGTAATACCGAATCCCTGTTGGCGGGTCTGGTCGCTCTGATCGGCACCGTGCAGGTCGCGCTGTTGTACCCGCAAATCGCCCACGGCGGGGTGATCCGCGAAGAATTCATGTGGCTGCCCAGCCTCGGTTTGAACTTCGTCCTGCGCATGGACGGCTTCGCCTGGCTGTTCTCGCTGCTGGTGCTGGGCATCGGCGCGCTGGTCTCTTTATATGCGCGTTATTACATGTCGCCGGACGATCCGGTACCGCGCTTCTTCGCCTTCTTCCTGGCGTTCATGGGCGCCATGCTCGGGCTGGTGATCTCCGGTAACCTGATCCAGATCGTGTTCTTCTGGGAGCTGACCAGCCTCTTCTCGTTCCTGTTGATCGGCTACTGGCACCACCGCTCCGATGCCCGACGTGGCGCCTATATGGCGCTGATGGTCACCGGTGCCGGGGGACTATGCCTGCTGGCGGGGGTCATGATCCTCGGCCATGTCGTTGGCAGCTATGACCTGGACAAGGTCCTGGCCGCCGGCGATCAGATTCGCGCACATGCCCTCTACCCTGTCCTGCTTCCCCTCATCCTTATCGGCGCCCTCAGCAAAAGCGCGCAGTTCCCCTTCCATTTCTGGCTGCCGCACGCAATGGCGGCGCCCACCCCGGTTTCGGCTTATCTGCACTCGGCGACCATGGTCAAGGCCGGGGTGTTCCTGCTTGCGCGCCTGTGGCCGTCGCTGTCCGGCAGTGAAGAATGGTTTTACATCGTCAGCGGCGCCGGTGCGTGTACGTTGTTGCTCGGCGCCTACTGCGCAATGTTCCAGAACGATCTCAAGGGTCTGCTGGCCTACTCGACCATCAGCCACCTCGGACTGATTACTCTTTTGCTGGGCCTGAACAGTCCGCTGGCAGCTGTTGCCGCGGTGTTCCACATTCTCAACCACGCGACCTTCAAGGCCTCGCTGTTCATGGCCGCGGGCATCATCGACCACGAAAGCGGTACCCGTGACATCCGCAAACTCAGCGGCCTGATCAAACTGATTCCGTTCACCGCGACATTGGCCATGGTCGCCAGCGCGTCGATGGCCGGCGTGCCGCTGCTCAACGGCTTCCTGTCGAAAGAAATGTTCTTCGCCGAAACCGTGTTCATCAACGCCACTGCGTGGGTCGAAGCAGCGTTGCCGATTGTCGCGACCATCGCCGGTACCTTCAGCGTCGCGTACTCGCTGCGCTTTACCGTCGACGTGTTCTTCGGCCCGACCGCTACCGACCTGCCGCACACCCCGCACGAACCGCCGCGCTGGATGCGTGCGCCGGTCGAGCTGCTGGTGTTCACCTGTCTGGTCGTGGGGATCTTTCCGGCCCAAGTGGTCGGCCCGCTGCTCGCAGCCGCCGCGCTGCCGGTGGTGGGCGGGACGTTGCCGGAATACAGCCTGGCGATCTGGCACGGGCTGAACGCGCCGATGATCATGAGTCTGATCGCCATGTCCGGCGGCATCGTGGTCTATCTGCTGCTGCGCAACCAGCTCAAGCGTGGTCGCTTCAAATATCCGCCGCTGGTGGGCCGCTTCAACGGCAAGCGCCTGTTCGAGCGCAGCCTGGTGCTGATGATGCGCATGGCCCGTCGGGTCGAACGACGACTCGGCACCCGCCGCCTGCAAATGCAACTGTTCCTGATGGTTTTGGCGGCAGTGCTCGCCGGCCTGATCCCGATGTTGCACAGCAGCCTGAGCTGGGGCGACCGGCCGAAGATTCCGGGTTCCATCGTGTTCGTCACCTTGTGGCTGCTGGCAATTGCCTGCGCCCTCGGCGCCGCTTGGCAGGCCAAGTATCACCGTCTCGCCGCCCTGACCATGGTCAGCGTCTGCGGGTTGATGACCTGTGTGACCTTCGTCTGGTTCTCGGCGCCGGATCTGGCCCTGACGCAACTGGCGGTGGAAGTGGTGACCACGGTGCTGATCCTGCTCGGCCTGCGCTGGCTGCCACGGCGGATCGAAGAAGTCTCGCCACTGCCATCGAGCCTGCGCAAGGCCCGCGTGCGGCGCTTGCGCGACTTGCTGCTGTCGACTGCCGTCGGTGCCGGCATGGCGCTGCTGTCCTACGCGATGCTGACGCGGCAGACGCCCAACGACATTTCCTCGTTCTACCTCAGCCGGGCCATGCCCGAGGGCGGTGGCAGCAACGTGGTCAACGTGATGCTGGTGGACTTCCGCGGCTTCGACACCCTCGGTGAAATCACCGTGCTGGTGGCCGTGGCGCTCACCGTGTTCGCCCTGCTGCGCCGCTTCCGCCCGCCGAAAGAAAGCCTGCAGTTGCCGGCCCAGCAACGCCTGCTCGCGCCGGACGTGGTCACCGATCTGGTCAACCCGCGCAGCGCCAGCGACACCGCGCTCGGCTTCATGATGGTGCCGGCGGTGCTGGTGCGCCTGTTGCTGCCGATTGCGCTGGTGGTGTCGTGCTACCTCTTCATGCGCGGCCACAACCAGCCGGGCGGAGGTTTCGTCGCCGGACTGGTGATGTCGGTAGCGTTCATCCTGCAATACATGGTCGCCGGGACGCAGTGGGTCGAGGCGCAAATGAGCCTGCGACCGCTGCGCTGGATGGGCACCGGGCTGCTGTTCGCCACCGCCACCGGCCTCGGCGCGATGGCGGTCGGTTATCCGTTCCTGACCACCCACACCTGGCATTTCGCCTTGCCGCTGCTGGGCGAGATCCATATCGCCAGCGCGCTGTTCTTCGATATCGGCGTGTACGCCGTGGTGGTCGGCTCGACGCTGCTGATCCTCACCGCCCTCGCCCACCAATCGGTGCGGGGTCACAAGACCGCGTCGCTGCCCAAGTCCGTCGCCAGCAAAGGAGCCGTCTGATGGAAGAAGTCATCGCAATCGCCATCGGCGTGCTCGCCGCCTCCGGCGTCTGGCTGGTGTTGCGGCCACGGACGTTTCAGGTGGTCATGGGCCTGTGCCTGCTGTCCTACGCGGTCAACCTGTTCATCTTCAGCATGGGCAGCCTGTTCATCGGTAAAGAACCGGTGATCAAGGATGGCGTGACCCAGGACTTGCTGCACTACACCGATCCACTGCCGCAGGCCCTGGTGCTGACGGCGATCGTCATCAGCTTCGCCATGACCGCGTTGTTCCTGGTGGTGTTGCTCGCGTCGCGGGGCCTGACCGGTACTGACCACGTCGACGGCCGGGAGCCCAAGGAATGATGGCGATAACTCACCTGATCGCCGCACCGATCCTGCTGCCGCTGCTGACCGCCGCGATCATGTTGATGCTCGGCGAGAAGCACCGGCCGTTGAAGGCGAAAATCAACCTGTTCTCCAGCCTCGTCGGCCTGTTCATTTCGGTGATGCTGCTGCAGTGGACGCAAACCACTGGTGTACCCGGTTCCATCGGCGTGTACCTGCCGGGCAACTGGCAGGCGCCGTTCGGCATCGTGCTGGTGGTCGATCGCCTGTCGGCATTGATGCTGGTGTTGACCGGGATCATCGGCGTCAGCGCCCTGCTGTTCGCCATGGCGCGCTGGGACGGCGCGGGATCGAGCTTCCACGCGCTGTTCCAGATTCAGTTGATGGGCCTGTACGGCGCGTTCCTTACCGCCGACCTGTTCAACCTGTTCGTGTTCTTCGAAGTGCTGCTCGCGGCCTCTTATGGTCTGTTGCTGCACGGTTCGGGTCGGGCGCGGGTATCGTCGGGGCTGCATTACATCTCGATCAACCTGCTGGCCTCGTCGCTGTTCCTGATTGGCGCAGCGCTGATCTATGGCGTCACCGGCACTCTGAACATGGCCGATCTGGCGCTGAAGATTCCGCTGGTGCCGGAAGCCGACCGGGGCTTGCTGCACGCCGGCGCGGGGATTCTCGCCGTGGCATTCCTGGCCAAGGCCGGCATGTGGCCGCTGAATTTCTGGCTGGTGCCGGCCTATTCCTCGGCCAGCGCACCGGTGGCGGCGATGTTCGCGATCATGACCAAGGTCGGCGTCTACACCCTGCTGCGTCTGTGGACGCTGCTGTTTTCCGGGCAGGCCGGGGGCTCGGCCTTCTTCGGTGGCGACTGGCTGATCTACGGAGGCATGGCGACCATCGCCTGCGCCGCGCTGGCGATTCTGGCCGCGCAACGCCTGGAGCGCATGGCCAGCCTGAGCATTCTGGTGTCAGCCGGGATTTTGTTGTCGGCGGTGGGTTTCGCCCAGCCAAACCTGATCGGCGCGGCGCTGTTCTATCTGGTCAGCTCGACCCTGGCACTGAGTGCGCTGTTCCTGCTGGCGGAGTTGATCGAGCGTTCGCGCTCGGCCAACGAAATCCCGCTGGAGGATGAAAGCGAGTTGCTACCGCGTCCGCAGGAATCGCTGCAACCGCCCAAAGGCATCAACCTCGACGATGAACAGAAAGCCGTGGTCGGCCAGGTCATTCCGTGGACCATGGCGTTTCTCGGCCTGAGCTTCATCGCCTGCGCGCTGCTGATCATCGGCATGCCGCCGCTGTCCGGATTCATCGGCAAGCTCAACCTGATCGGTGCGCTGCTCAATCCGTTGGGGCTGGGTACTGATGCGCCGATCTCAAACGCTGCATGGGCGTTGCTGGCGTTGCTGATCCTGTCCGGGCTGGCCTCGTTGATGGCATTCGCGCGCATGGGCATCCAGCGTTTCTGGACGCCCGAGGAGCGTCCTTCGCCGCTGCTGCGCAAGCTCGAATGCGCACCGATCTTCCTGTTGCTGGGGCTGAGTATCGCGCTGACCTTCAAGGCCGAACCGCTGCTGCGTTACACCGAGGCCACCGCCGACGCGCTGAACAACCCGCAGCAATACGTGATGGCGGTGCTCGGCACCCGCGCCGTGCCCAGCCCTGAAGCCAAAGCGGCGATGCTGGAGGTGCAGCCATGAAGCGTGTATTTCCGGCACCGTTGCTGTCACTGGCGTTGTGGGTTTTGTGGCTGACGCTGAACCTCTCCGTCAGCCCGGGCAACCTGCTGCTCGGCGCGATACTCGGGTTCGCCGCACCATTGATGATGCGCAAGCTGCGTCCGAAACAGGTGCGTATCCGCCGCCCGCTGACCATCTTGCGCCTGTTGGTGATGGTCGGTCGTGACGTGATTCTCTCCAATCTGATCGTCGCCTGGGGCGTCCTCAACGCCGGTCGCCGCCCGCCGCGCTCGCGCTTCGTCAAAGTCCCGCTGGACCTGCGCGACGCCAACGGTCTGGCGGCGCTGGCGATGATCTGCACCGTGGTGCCGGGCACCGTGTGGTCGGAGCTGGCGCTGGATCGCAGCATCCTGCTGCTGCATGTTTGGGATCTGGATGACGAGGCGCACTTCATCCACCACTTCAAGACTGCCTACGAGCAGCCGTTGATGGAGATTTTCGAATGAGCCCGCTGCTGTCGAACGCGATTCTGCTGACGCTGTTCCTGTTCTCACTGGCGATGGTTCTGACCTTGATTCGTCTGTTCAAGGGGCCGTCGGCACAGGATCGGGTACTCGCTCTGGATTACCTGTACATAGTCGCCATGCTGATGATGCTGACGCTGGGCATTCGTTATTCCAGTGACACTTATTTCGAGGCGGCGCTGCTGATCGCGCTGTTCGGCTTCGTCGGCTCGTTTGCCCTGGCGAAATTCCTGCTGCGTGGCGAGGTGATCGAATGACTGCTGAATTGTCGCTGTGGGTGGAGATTCCGGTGGCGATCCTGCTGGTGCTCAGCGGGGTGTTTGCGCTGATTGGCGCGACCGGATTGCTGCGTATGAAGGATTACTTCCAGCGCATGCACCCACCGGCGCTGGCCTCGACGCTGGGCGCGTGGTGTGTCGCACTGGCGTCGATCATCTGTTTTTCGGCACTCAAGTCCGGGCCGGTGATGCATGCCTGGCTGATTCCGATTCTGCTGGCGATCACCGTGCCGGTGACTACGTTGCTGCTGGCGCGGGCGGCTTTGTTCCGCAAGCGCATGGCCGGGGATGATGTGCCGGCTGAGGTGAGTAGTCGCAGGACCGAGAGTGGTAGTTAGTTTCTACATCCAGGGTGTCTGAACTGGCCTCTTCGCGAGCAAGCCCGCTCCCACATTTGGAATGCATTTCCCCTGTGGGAGCGGGCTTGCTCGCGAAGAGGCCGGTACTGCCAACACATGAACCGGGTCAGACCCAGGCCACCGCCAACAACCCCGCCCCCAACGCCAGACACAGCGGCGAATACACCCAGGTATCCAGCCGCGCAAACCGCGAACCCTTCACTTCCTTGAAAAACCCCACCAGATTCGAATCGCCGATCGCCCGGGCGAACATCAATAACGCAATCGCACTGATCACCCATTGCAACGCCTTGTGATGCACCGCCGGCATGCCCCAGCCGACGCGCATGCACACCAGCGCGGCGATCAGCAATAACGCCGCCGCCACCAACAAGGTGATCCAGCCTGACGGTTTGAATGCCGGTCGCACCGTTGCCACCAATCCTCGCACCGGCACTTGCGGTACCGCCGCCACCGCCGCCCACTGCCCACCCAGCGCCCAATACACGTGTACCAGGGCGATTGCCGCAAATATCGTCACCAGCCATTGAGCCAACACAAAGGTCATGGTCGAGAATCCTTTCTGGGGATTTGAACAAAACATCCTAGTCGGCATTTTTTGAAGTGCACGACCGATCAGCGGTACGGTAAAGTGCCGCCCCATGAAATTCACCCGTTCCGATCGCTCACTGCTGGCCTGGATGCTTTATTGCTGCGTCCTGTTCAACGTCTTCGCCTGCAGCATCGGTCACGGACAAATGGTCGGGATGCAGCTCAACGGCATCGGCGGCCAGTTCTGTGCGGTCGACCCGGCCACTCAAGCGCCGCTGACCAGCAATCCCAGCGAAGAACAATTGCCGACCCTGTCCAAGGCGTTCGGCTGTCCGCTGTGCTCGGTCGGCGGCGGCATGGGCCCGGCGTTCAACTCCAGCCTGACCCTCGCGGTTCTGCCCGAGCAACACAGTCCGCCACTGGCGCCCATCGTCAGTGCCGACCTCCCTGCCCGCTTCACCTGGCCTTCGGCCAACCCTCGCGCCCCGCCGCTCGCCTGAGTGTCCTTGCCTTTTTGATTTTTCAGCTCACTGCGCCAACGCGCGGCGTTCGCCTGTGCGCTGATTTCTAGACAAGCATTCAGGATTCAACGATGAAACATATTCCTTTGCTGGCGAGCCTGTGCGGCTGCCTGTCCCTTAACGCCTGGGCGCAATCCACCGTGGATCTGGCGCCGATCACCATCGACGGCGAATCCACCAGCGAACCGGGCCTGAGCCTCGACCAATCCAGCGGTATGGCTTCGCGCCTCGGCTTGAGCGTGCGCGACACGCCGGCCTCGGTGGCCGTCGCCAACCGCAACGACATCGAACGCCACGGCGCACAGAACTTTCAAGACGCCGCCAACACCCTGCCCGGGGTCAATGCCAGCGCGCCGCCGGGCTTTGGCGGATTCGTCTCCTATCGTGGTTTCACCAGCAGCCAGATTACCCAGATGTTCAATGGCATCAACGTCTCCGGCGGCCTCGCCCGACCGGTGGATTCATGGATCTATGACCGAGTCGAACTGGTCGGCGGTCCTTCATCGCTGATCAACGGCGCTGGCTCGGTCGGCGGCTCGTTGAACTACGTGACCAAATTGGCGACCCGCGACGAACAAGCCGCCGAAGGTCGCATCAGCTATGGCAGCTACGACACCACGGAAACTGCGTTCGGCCTCAACCACGCGCTGACCAACCCGAGCGCCGACGTGCAGCACTACGCGCGGCTCGATGTCAGCCACAACACCAGCAACGGCTACATCGACCGTCAGGAGCGCGATGCCTGGAGCGTGGCGTTCTCGTTGCTCAGCGACCTCACGCCGGATCTGTCGCACACCCTGGCCCTGGAATATCAGGACGAACACGAAGACAGCCCGTACTGGGGCACGCCGGTACTCAACCCCAAGGCCGGCGAGTTGAAGATCGACAAACACAACCGCTTCAACAACTACAACGTCGAGGACGGGCGCTACGAACAGCGCACGATCTGGGTGCGCTCGATCATCGATTACCGGATCAACGACAGCACCACTCTGCGCAATACGCTGTATCACCTCGACAGCCAACGCGACTACCGCAACCTCGAAACCTATCAGTACAACGCCGACAATAGTGCGGTGAACCGCTCCACCGCCTATCAAGTGCGGCATCAGGGCGAGCAGAACGGCAACCAGTTCGAACTGCGCCACGACAACACCCTGTTCGGCCTCGACACCACCTGGTCCGGCGGTTTCGAGTACAAGGTCAACCAGACCACCAACTCGCCGCTGAATATCAAAGGCGCGAGCACGGTCGATCCGAACCACTACCGGCCCGGGCACTTCTACGACATTCCCGGCACCAACCCGGCGCTGATCAGCGACAAGACCAACGAGGTCACCACCAAGGCGCTGTTCGTGGAAAATCGCCTCGCACTAACCGACAAACTGGCGTTGCTCACTGGCCTGCGTTACGACGATATCGACCTCGACGTGACCAACCATCGCAGCGTGACGGCCGCCAATCCCAAGCACCTCAAACGCAGCTGGGAGCCGGTCACCGGGCGCGTCGGTCTGACCTACCAGTTCATCCCGTCGGCCAACGTCTACGTGCAATACAGCACCGCCGCCGAACAACCGAACGGCACGCAGGACTTCGACGTGTCGACCGGCAAGCAATGGGAAATCGGCAGCAAGTTCGACTACCTCAACGGCCGTGGCTCGGCGACGGTTGCCGCGTACACCATCGAACGCAAGGACTTCGCCGTGACTGACCCGCTGGACCCGACCACCAGCATTCCGGTAGGTCAGCAAACCTCGAAAGGCATCGAGATCGCCAGCTCCCTGCGGATCACCGACAAGCTGTTGGCCGAAGGCAACTTCGCCTGGGTCGATGCGCAATACGATGACTTCACCGAAAAGAACGCCGCCGGCGTGGTGGTTTCACGCAAGGGCAACACGCCAACCAACGTTCCGGACCGGGTCGGCAATCTATGGCTGACGTATGATTTTTCGCCGCAATGGCAAGGTGGGGTCGATGCGCGGTATGTGGCGTCGGTGTATGCAGACACAGCGAACACCATGACCGTGCCGTCGTACACGCTGTTCGGCAGCTTTCTCAGCTACAAGGTCGACTCGCACACCACCGTCACCGGCCGGGTGCGCAACCTGACCAACGAGGTGTATGCCGAGTTTGCGCATGTTTCGCCGGCTTACTATCTGGGTACGCCGCGTACCTTTGAATTGGCGGTACAGACGAAGTTCTGAGTCGACACTTATCCTGTGGCGAGGGAGCTTGTCGAATCGTCGCACCGTCCCGCTCGGCTGCGAAGCAGTCGCCGATTTGGGGCTGCTTCGCAACCCAGCGGGAGCAAGCTCCCTCGCCACAGAAGCCCATCTCATTTCAGATCAGCCGCCACCTTCTCCGCCACATCCTTCGGCACCCAAGCCTGCCACACCTCCGGATGCGCCTTCATGAAGGCCTCAGCCGCCTGCCGTGGTGCGGTGTGTTTCTCACTCATCTCGGCCAACGCCTTGTTCAGCGGCTCGATCGGGAAATCCACCTTGCTGAAGAAATCCGCGATCTGCGGATATTGCTTCTGGAACGGTGTAGACACGCCAATCGACAGCTTCGACGCCAGCGAACGGGTCGGTTTCGGATTAGGGTTATCGGCATCGGTCAGGGTCTTCCACGCCTCGGCATCGAACGGTGGCTCTTCCAGCTGCACCAGTTTGAATTTGCCCAGCAGCGGCGTCGGCGACCAGTAATAGAACAACACCGGTTTGCCCCGACGGATCGAAGAGCTGATCTCGGCATCCAGCGCCGCGCCCGAGCCACTGCGGAAGTTGGTGTAGTCGTCCTGCAGGCCGTAGGCAGTCAGTTTCTGCTTGTTCACCACTTCCGAGGTCCAGCCGATCGGGCTGTTGAGAAACCGACCCTTGCTCGGGTTTTCCGGATCCTTGAACACGTCCTTGTATTTCTTCAGGTCGCTGACACTGCGCAAGTCCGGCGCCAGCGGCTTGATGCCCTTGGCCGGGTCACCCTTGATCACGTACTCCGGCACCCACCAGCCTTCAGTGGCACCCTTGACCGTATCGCCGAGACTGACGACCTTGCCCTCCGCTTCAGCCTTGACCCACACCGGACTGCGCCCGGCCCACTCTTCGCCAATGACCTGAATGTCATTGTTGGCCAGCGCGGTCTCAAGCGTGATGGTGGTGCCCGGCAGCGTATCGGTCGGCAGGCCATAGCCCTTCTCGACGATGATCCGCAGAACATCGGTGATCAGGCTGCCGCTTTCCCAGTTCAGGTCGGCAAAATGAATGGGCGCCTGTGCCGCCGCTGCCGGCTGCGCGGCCGTCAGCACACCGAACGAAACCACGCTGGCGGCCAATAGCCGTCGAATTCCTTTCATGCTTTGCACCTCGTGCTGTTCACAGCAATAGCAGGATGGCCTGGCAGAAGACCGCAAGCCTCTGAATACTCAGTCAACTGACTGTAGCCGAGGTTCCTGCTTTTTCCGGGGGCCAACCCCGGCGAGGTTATGTTTCAGACTTTTCCTGCAAGCTTTGCAGCTCGCGTCTGACCATGCTGGCGTATTCCGCAGGCCGCAAGGTGTAGATCTGCGCTGCCACCCAGTTCAGCCACGCGCCCTGCAATTCGGCTTTGGCGTTGAACAGGCGCAATGCCTCCTCACGCGCACGGTCGAGGTTCTGCGAATGGAAGTCGGCGCGACTCACACCACCGATCACTCGCTGGCCTTGAACGTGATCAGTTCGCCCTTGCGCCACTTCGCCGCTTTACCGGTAACGGCTTTCAGGGTCTTGGTCAGGCCTTCCTGCAGTTGCTGATGTGCGGCAAACGCCGTCACCACGCTGTGGCCTTCCTTGAACAGGATCGCGTGGCCGTCCGCTGTATCGACAAACGCGTAATCGCCGAGGCCGTATACCGTCAGTTTGATTTCGCGAAAGCGGATATCCATCTTGCCGCCTTCACGGCTGGGCAGAACGGCCGCGCTGAAATGATCGCCGACCTTGAGCTTGAGCCCCGGTTTGTCATCGACCACCAACGCACTTTCGGTGTCGATCTCGGCCACGTAAATGCCTTCGGCGTTCTGTTCGGTGATGTAAACAAAACGCGACTGGAACAGCTTGACCAGCTTTGCACGCAAATCACCCAACACGAACAAAGCATGCATATCGAGGTTACTGACTGCCAAAGAAACATCCCCACATCTGAAAAAGTACCCGGCGCCAAAACGCGCACGGCAAAAAAACGGCCAGGCCGATGCTGTTACCGAATGACTTCAGTACACCTGAAACAAGCGGAGCGCCCATACATCACAAGTTCGCAAGACTACTGGAAAGTCAGGCGAGAAACTTGCCTCGACGTTCGCCAGGCCTTGAAGGAAAAATCTTCATTGAAGCGCAACGAAGACGGACTACAAACTTTAGGGAAAAAACTGACGAAAAAAAGCCCTTTTCCGACATATCGCCGGTAAAAAATTGCTTTAGATAGGCACCTGTCGCCAGCAGACACTGGCGATTCTAGAGCAGCGATGCTCCTTCCGACTACCCGAACCGGCCCTTAAACGTCGGTCAACTCATGAAAAGGACTTCATATGTGCACTCTGACCCACTTTGCCCAGCCTTCCAACCCAGGTGTCGACACGCCGTTCGTACTGCAAGGCACCCATCTGGCTGAACTTGCGGAGCACGGAGCAGGCAATCACAGACCGCGATTTCAGGTAGTTCCGGCGGGTAACGCTTTCTTTCATATCAAGGAATCTTCCACCGGTCGTGTAAGAGGTTTCCGCGAAGACCACAACGAAGCGTGCGCCCTCGCCCGCTTGCTTGAATCACGGATCGAACTCTTGTCCAACGGCTGCCTCAGATAAAGAGCGAGCGACAGCGCCATTCCGGCACACGCAAGAAGGAGTACACGATGGAACTGCCTGCATATGATCTGAAAACCCTGTTCGACCAACTGGGCCTGCCGTCGGAAAACGGGGCAATCGACGATTTCATCGAAGCGCATCCGCTGGACGCCAAAACCAAGTTGATCGATGCCGACTTCTGGACGCCACAACAGGCGCAACTTCTGAAGGAGTGGCTGCGCGCTGACGGCGAAGAAGCAGGGATGGTCGATGAATTGAACGTACGCCTGCACGACGGACGTTAATAAATGTCAGTGCAGGCTGTCGCCAGGCTCGGCCATCAGTTGCGCGAGCCAGGCAGCCTTGCACTCCTCCGCCTCGTCGCGACTGGCGAACGCGGTGCCACGCCGCTCACCGTTGAGCAACACCACCCAGCACACGCTCCGGCCCATTGCGCGCAATCCGGCGGGCACACCACTGCCAATCATCACCGCGACATCGACTCTGCACATACTGACCTCTCGATTTCATTAGCTACCTAACTAATAGCCATGTTAATGACTTCGTCGCGGAGGAAACAGCAACCCACGTGCACAGATTCATTGCGCGAGCGGTAACAATCGATCAGCGCGGATTCTCTGGTTTATAGCCCAGACGCAGACCGCCCCAATGCCGGCCCTTGACCATGATCGGCACCGACAAGTCGTGCATCAACTCGCCGGTATCGCGGGTGTAGGTCTGCAGCAACACCGCCTGTTGATGGCTGCCGCAGCGAATCCCGGTGCGGTCGGCGAACTTGCGTTTGGTGCGGTTACCCACCGCGTCCACCTGCTGGTCACCGGTCAACGGCTGACTGAACGCCAGGTTGTGCGTCGGCACATAACCCTGCTGCGTGCAGGCGATGGCGAACACCAACCCCTCATGACGCGGCAGCAACGGCTCCTGAATCGCCGGCAATACCTGATCGGTGTAGCGGTCGAAACGGGTCTGAAACTTCGCCGGTTGCGTTCCGGGAATCGGTTGATATTGACGGTCGAACAAATCCTCAAGGCTGATCCGCCCCTGCTCGACATCCGCCTCGAACCGCGCCGCAATCTGACTCGCGCCCTCCCGCGCCAGGTCATAGACGCGCTGGTGATAGTCATCCAGACCGACTTCGGCCAGACGCTCGCTGATGGTTTCCGCCTGCCCTTCCATCTGCACAGCGGCCTCGGCCAGACGTCGGGTCTGCTGATCGCTGATCGCCAGATCACTGCGCATCTGCTCGATGGCCTTGAACAGGCTGTCGAGTTGCTCGCGATTGGTTTCCGCACCACGGGCGATTTCGCCGACCTGAGTTTCTACGCCCGCCGCCAGCCGCGCGATGTTTTCCAGATGCTGGCCGGTGTTTTCAACTTGTTCGACACCGATCTGCAGATCGCTGGACAGCTCGCGGATCTGCTCCACCACTTGCGCCGTGCGCTGCTGAATATCGGCGACCATCTCGCCGACTTCGCCAGTCGCCGAGGCCGTCCGCGCTGCCAGACCCCGCACCTCATCCGCCACCACCGCAAAACCACGGCCATGCTCACCCGCCCGCGCCGCTTCAATCGCGGCGTTGAGGGCCAGCAGATTGGTCTGGCTGGCGATGGACTGAATCACCAGCGTCACCCGTTGAATGTCGTCGCTGCGCAGGCTCAGGGCTTCGATCAGCTCACGGCTGGCATTCGCGCGTTGACTGAGTTGATGCATGCGCGCAATCGAATCCACCAGTTCGGTGCGCCCCGCCGCGCTGCTGTGATGCGCCTCGCTGGCGGCGTCCAGCGCTTCACGGCTGAGCTGCGAAGTGGCGTGTTCGGTGGCGATCATCACTTCGGCGTTGCTGACAATCTGCGCCGCTGCGTCGAGTTGCGATTCGAGTTTGCTCGCCAGTTGCTTGACGGAAAACGCCACACCGGCAGCTGACAGTGCGTTATGACTGGTGGTGTAGGAAAGATCGCGGGTGAGTTCGGAAATCGCGCTGCCTGCATCGACAGGCGCAGCATCAGGGGTGGCCCGCGAGCGCAGGCGCGGCAGCCAGACAATCAGCACCGCCAGCGGCATGCCGATGTACAGCGACCATCCACCCAGCGTCATGCCGGCGAGCAACAGCATCAGGGCGATGCTTTGCAGGGTCGGAGCGATCCAGCGGTTTTTCGGCAACAGCACTGGTGCGGGCAAAGCCCCAACCAGAGATCCATCTCTCGTCATATCAACACCCCACGCTTGTTCTCATTGTTGTGACTGCATTAAACGCCACTAGAACGCCATTATCCATGGTCCGTTAGTCGTGGAGTCTGCAGCAGGTCAATGGAACGACGCGCAAAATATCGCAGACGAGCAAAAGCAAAGATCGCAGCCCCGTCAGCTCGTGTAGGAGCTGCCGAAGGCTGCGATCTTTTGCAGGCGCCCCCGATTCAGGGGGCAGCCATGGAATCAGGCCTGACGCTGGTGCTTGTCGATCTGCTCGTGACGCTCTTGAGCTTCGATGCAGTACTTGGTGGTCGGGCTGATCAGCAGGCGTTTCAGGCCGATGGCCTCGCCGCTGTCGTCGCACCAGCCAAAACTGTCTTCCTTGATGCGCTCAAGGGCTTGTTCCAGTTGCGGCAGCATGCGCTGGTCGCGATCGATCGCATTCACCAGCCAGGTGCGCTCTTCTTCAACCGAAGCCGCGTCCGCCGGATCGGCCGGAGTGTCCAGGCTTTCGATGGCGATACGGTTTTGCTCAATGCGCTCGTGGGTTTCGACTTTCATGTTCTGCAACAGCTCAGTGAAGAAAGCGTGTTGCTCGGCATTCATGTAGTCATCTGCCGGCATGGCCAGCAACTTGTCCTTTGTCATTGATATCTCTATAAAAAAACGTGCATTAAGGCGAAATAGGGAGCGTTCCGGCGAACCGTGTCCGGTCGACGAAAAGGCATCGTTTATTGCAAACGCCACCCGGCACTCAATTTACGAAGGGGCGGCAGTCTAAGGCCCGTTTGAGGCCTCAGCAACTGTAAATACCGGGAATTTGTCCGACAACAGCCGTAAACAGCTCTGACACAGGCTTCATGGCGGTCATCGGAGTGCGTTTATAGCAAGAAATTCAGTCGAGCGGCTGTATATAGAAGACAAACGGCTAACCGCTGGTGCCTCATCGCGAATTTTTCTTCGCCCGGTGCATCGTTTCAGCCAAGCAGAACCCCAAAAGCCCTCCTAACATCAGGCACATCCCAGCACTTTGTGTGATTTGATCAGCCCGAAGGATAACTTATGCCCCGCCCCGATCTGCCGGCCAACGACGAGCGCCCCCTCGCCAGCCCCCCGATCAATGCCGAGCGTCTGCTGCAACTGATCACCGACGAATACGACACCCTGCCGCGCCAACTCAAGCGCATCGCCAGCTACATGAGCCAGCAAAGCGACCGGATCATGGTCGATCGCATCAGCGACATCGCCCGGGAATGCGAGGTGCATCCGTCCGCCATCGTGCGTTTCTCGCAGCGCTTCGGTTTCAGCGGCTTCAGCGAGATGCAGGCACTGTTCCGCGCCGCCTACACCCACAAAGCGTCGCCGGTGCACAACTACCAGCAACGCATCCGCAGCATGATCGCCAACCAGTCTCAGCAAGCCAGCGACGGCGACCTCGCCCGCGAATGCATCGACGCCACCCGCTCCGGCATCGAACGCCTGGGCCGCGAACTCGACGACGTCGCGTTCGAAAAAGCCGTCGACCTGATCGTCAACGCAGACAACATCTATGTGGTCGGCGTACGTCGCTCCTTCGCCGTCGCCGACTACCTCGTTTACAACTTGCAACACACTCACAAGCGCATTCACCTGGTTTCCGGGCTGGGCGGCAGCTATCGCGAGCAGATGCGCAGTGTGCGTAGCGGCGATTTGGTCATCGCCATCAGCTTCACCCCCTACGCCAAGGAAACCCAGCACTGCCTGCGCTACGCCCGCCAGCAACAGGCCAACACCCTGATCCTCACCGACAGCCACCTCTCGCCTTTGGCCAAAAACGCCAACAGCCTGCTGCTGGTGAATGAGGGCAGCGCACTGGCGTTTCGTTCGCTGAGTGCGACCTTGTGTTTGTGTCAGGCGTTATTTGTGGCGGTGGCGTATCGGCTGGAATTGAATGTGGACGAGATTCACGAACAAGCCGGTTTTGACGACTGACATTTACCTCAGGCTCGGCTAGGTTATGCCTTCCCCACCGGTTCGACTTGAAGGAACGCGTCATGAAACTGATCGGCATGCTGGACTCCCCTTACGTGCGCCGCGTGGCGATCTCCGCCAAACGCCTCGGCATCGACCTCGAACATGAGTCAGTCTCGGTGTTCCGCCACTTCGAGCAATTCCAGCAGATCAACCCGGTGGTCAAGGCGCCCACGCTGATCCTCGATGACGGCGTTGTTCTGATGGACTCCACCCTCATCCTCGACTACCTCGAAGCCGCCAGCGGCAAAAGCCTGTTGCCAACTGACCTTAAACAACGCGCCCACGCCCTGCGCCTGATCGGCCTCAACCTCGCCGCCTGCGAAAAAGCCGTGCAGCTTTACTACGAACGCAACCTGCGCCCGGCCGACATTCAATACCAGCCGTGGGTCGAACGCGTCGAAGGCCAACTCGCGGCCGCCTTCACCGCCCTCGAACAGGAACTGGAAAAAACCGGCCTGCCCACCGACGGCACCCTCACCCAAGCCGGCATCAGCCTCGCCGTCGCCTGGAGCTTCACCGACCTTGTCGTCCCCGACCAGATCGACACCCGCCGCTACCCGCACATCGCCCAATACACCGCGTACGCCGAAACCCTCGAAGCGTTCGTCAGCACCCCGATGACCTGACCATGAGCACCACCGACACCACCACCCCGGCGTTAAAGGAAATCTTCAACGCCGAGCGCCTGCAACACATCGCCAGCGAAATGAGCGCCGTGTACCCGGCATTCAAGGCCAAGGCATTTCTCAAACACGCCAACCAAGGGCTGGCCGAACTGTCGGTGATGCAACGCATGGCTCGCGTCAGCGAAAGCCTGCACGCCGTGCTGCCACTGGACTACGAAGATTCCCTCGAAGTCCTGCGCGAACTCGCCCCCCGCCTCAACAGCGGATTCGTCAGCATGTGCCTGCCGCACTACGTCGCCAGCTACGGCGGCCACGCCTTCGATACCTCGATGCAAGCGCTGAAATACTTCACCACCTTCGGCTCCTCCGAATTCGCCATCCGCCACTTCCTGCGCAGCGACCTCGAGCGCTCGCTGGAACTCATGCACGACTGGACCCAAGACCAAAACCACCACATCCGCCGCCTCGCCAGCGAAGGCACCCGCCCCCGCCTGCCTTGGTCATTCCGCCTGGAAGCCGTGCAAGCCAACCCGCAACTGACCGCCGGCATCCTCGATCGGTTGAAAGCCGACGAGAGTCTGTACGTGCGCAAATCCGTAGCGAACCATCTGAATGACGTGACCAAAGAGCATCCGGAATGGGTGCTGGACACGATTGAAGGCTGGCCACTGGAGAACAAACACACGGCGTGGATTGCCAAGCATGCGCTGCGCAGCTTGATCAAACAGGGAGATCTGCGCGCACTGACGGTGATTGGTGCGGGGGCCAAGGCAGAGGTTGAGTTGCTGGATGTGCGGGTTGAGCCGGCGGTGGTGAGGCTGGGAGAAGCGATTACGTTGTCGTTTACGGTGAAGTCGACGGTGGCGCATGAACAGCGGTTGGTGATTGATTATGTGATTGACTATGTGAAGGCGAATGGCGGGGTTTCGGGGAAGGTTTTTAAATTGAAGACGGTGGAGTTGGCGGGGTTTGGGGAAGTGGTTGTGGGGAGACGGCAGGTAATTCGGGATTTTACGACGCGGAAGCATTTTTTGGGGCGGCATGGGGTGAGGGTTTTGGTGAATGGGGAGGTTTTGGGGAGTGCTGCGTTTGCTATCGTCGCTGATTGATACCACCAACAGATTCCGTTGATCTGGCGGGACTAGGGCTGATAGGGAATTACGGATGGGGGCTGCTTTCGGCCAAAAGCAGTCGTTCACGGGAGACAGCTATCGACCCACAGCAGTAATCTGAACCGCATTGATCTAAAGCAATGCCTCCTGCCCATTCTAAAATCGTGATGGCAGTTCATTTCCGGCCTGGGCATCCGAAAAGACCTCATCTGGATCTGCCTGACACCAATATCTGAAAAGTAGGCGAGGCTCGATATTTCCGAAATATTGATCCACGATGCTCTCGGGGCGCACGACCAATTTAGGTTCTGGCCATTGCTGGGCTAAAACACCTAATGGTTTGCCAGATGAATAAACAACCCAAGTGGCCTTGCCTCCACTGATACGAGGTAGGTAGTCCATATCTTGTATCACTTCGATCAAGGTGCGCAGTGTTGCTGATTGATCGAGTGTGATCGATATTGCATGACTTTCCAGATCATCTCCCGCATGAACGCTATCTCGATCAATGGCAACTACCAACATGACTGCTCCTTTTAGTGGTGTGCTTTCACCAGATCGATCAGCGTAGAGACATCAGCGGCTAGCTGTCGAGTGCGCTTCTAGCCGAAACCTGCCGTACCAGGCTACCGCTTTCGGCCAGAAGCGGACGTTCGCACGCAAGCGCTACCGGCCAGAAGCAGCCGTCTGAACACATCCTCCAGCCGCTCCGACTAGAGGTAGGTCGGGAATAGTCTGATGCGTTGGAAAAAGGCAGACTTAAACGCCCAGGGCTATGACCGTTGGTTATATTCCGTCCACGCAG
This sequence comes from Pseudomonas sp. JQ36, assembly GCF_053851495.1. Taxonomy (NCBI): domain Bacteria; kingdom Pseudomonadati; phylum Pseudomonadota; class Gammaproteobacteria; order Pseudomonadales; family Pseudomonadaceae; genus Pseudomonas; species Pseudomonas sp. JQ36. Next base: position 2,345,987 of record NZ_CM132642.1, read on the forward strand.
AGTAGCGGTGCTGGTTGTTAGTCCAGCTATGCTGAATCCTTCTCATCGACAATGCCATCAAGGACTTTGAACACTCCATTTAAATCGTCGGCATAGGAAGCGACATAGTTCGACGTCACCACCGTCCGGTTGGACATTTTTTCAGCTTTTGCACGGACAAAAGCCCCATGCTCTCTCCAATACTGGACAAAGCTTTCAAAATCGAAGCATCCGATTAAACCGTTTCTAGCGGCCACGAAGCCATCACCAGGCTCTGCCTCGAAATACGAGTTACTGAGGTTGGAGAGGCAATAGTCAAGGAAGTGATAGGCGTTATCTTCATCAACCTTAGGATTGAAGCAGAAACCGAATACGTAATTATTAACTAGTCTTGATATGCCGTAATTGCCCTCAACACCTGCTTCATTGTAGTAACCACAACCGATTCCAGAGCCATTCGGTCCTTGGGTATTGCACAACTGGTATATCACAAAGCTTTTTACGCCTGAGCGGCTGGCGAGTATGTTGCTGGCAATTGCACTTTTAAATGTCGGATCATATTTATCATTTAGCAAAAGTCCCGCCGTATCAAAATTTTCCGTTGGAATCGCATCAACTGCAGCGTAAAAATTAACTTTTCTATCAATGTAGTTGGCTTTAAATTTGGAATATATTATCTGGGAGATCCTTCTCATACCCATGATTGCCAATCCTCCCACTGCTCCTGAGGTTTTTGCGTCCGGGTAATCAAACACTATGAGTGCTCTATGAAGATTATACAATTGGCCTTGGCGATCTGCCGAACATTGAAGCCTGAATAGCATTAGGTCATTCCAGCCCAACGCACCACGGTCTTCGCTGGCAAGCCGGTCGAGCAGACCTTTGCTCTCGTACTCTCCCTCACCAAAAATTCGACGAGCTATTTCTCTAACATTTTCATCAGAGTTTTCGAGGCGCTTGCCACCCATTCCACTCCACCCAGCTCGATCTAAAAGCCTCAAGAGTGCGTAGATCGATCTATGCCGTAAACTTCTGTCAAACCAGCCGATAGAAGCATATCGGGGGAGGTATTCAACTAAGGTATTAATGGCATCTTCGGCTGCAATATCGTTTAAGTTAGAGGAGCTATTGACGAGCAATCTCCAGAACTGATCATGGGCTCGTTCATAAACAGCTAGATTAAAGTTGTTTGATGAAAGGATGGCATCGATTTTTTCACCACCCATAACTGCGGTGACAGATTTTTGATACAGTGCGAACGTGTCCTGGGGTTCAGGGGTGGCAAATCTGACGATGAGCTTGAGATAGTTTTCTAGATTTCGAGATTCTTCATGGTTAAAGCATGCGCGACTGGCTCGTACTGATTCCTCTATATCGGCGCGTGCCGGGAGTTCCAGAGTTGTCACGTCGAAGAGCTGACGTAGCAGGAAAGCTTGAGCCGGCTCCTTCTCTAATAGGCCCGAGAACTCTGGTGAGTTTATGAAGTAGTCTGATTCAGCATTTCTCTTCACCGAGTAGCGGCCGGATCTACCCTCTGTCTCTTCTGCATAAATCATCCGGAAGGTACCTGGGTAGAACAAATTTAGCAATACAAGATTAATTAGATCGACTTTGTTGAAATCTGTGCGTGATAAATCACTGCGTTCCATCTGTAGTATAAGCAGAGCGTTCACGAAACGTTTTACCTTCCGAAGATTACCAACAAAAGGTAAATAGCTCGCTGCGTTATCTCCCTCAAGAATATTCGCTAGCTCGCTGAGTACAGCACCAAGTTGTACCATTGTGTCAGAAGGCACCGATGCAAGTTTCTGCTCTTCATTACGCCAATCCCTTGTCAGGAAATTCCGTATGGAAGTGATATCGACAAATAAACTGAGCTTCACAGTGACAAATTTTTCTAGGAACTCACGGGCGCGCGAAGTTTCTTCCTGAGCTCCTGCTAGAATTTCAGTATCGTAGCAAAGTATAAAGGCGGCCTGTGATAATTTAAATGTTCTACGGGTTGCGAACAAAACAGAGTTGGCGGTTTTTGCATCTAGGCGGTCAAGATCATCGATGACGATAATAACGCGTCGACCTATCCTCCGAAGCACAGTATCAATATCATCTAAAAGCTCATCAAGGGTTTCTTGTGAGGGTTCGACAGCAAGCTTGAATCCCAAGAAGGATATATCTGCTTTACCTTTTATCAGGCGTGAGTACCGCGTAGCCGCAGGCCTAAACTCCGGAGCATAGGCTTCTCGCTGAATGGTTGCCGATAGTTCCTTGATTAGTCGATCAGTAAGATCTGGCTCAGAAGCAAAGCGAAGTGGTTCGAAGCGGCAAACAATTACTTCTTTAGAATTTTTTTCCCAGTGCCGGGCTGCTAGGTTTATGAAACTCGTTTTACCTACGCCCCAAGGCCCATCAATGCCAAACACTAGACCTGGATGCGCATTACTTGCCATCACTGTCTTCGCGAATGATTCGGCTTGAGACTCACAGCCTAATGCATCCTCATTGTTATGCTGTATTTCATCGTCTGCTAAAAAATATAGTTGGGAAGAGTCTTTTTGAGTATCGGAAAAATAGGCTTGAATTAGTGGAGACACTAATATCGTACAGAGCAGCGTTAGAATTGCTGGTGTCCAGTAAGGATCTGCACTTTGGATGGCCTTGTGGAATATTTCAAGCTTCAAAGATAGGAGTTCGTTAGCATATGCGCCGACTACAATTGATAAAATCATATCAGCTCTGCCGCTGCGAACTATGCGAGCAACATGTGACATTCCTCCTCGCCTTAATACATACATAAAGCAAATTAACACTATGCTGGAGATAAACGAGGCTGTAGCGAAGAAATTTACATTGATCAATTCTGGGGAAAAGTTATTACCCAGATAGGTTGATACCCTCCAGACTTCTGCCAGTAGAAATCCCACCACTGATGTTCGAAGAAACACCATGAATTCTGGCATTTTCATCTCTGGCTTCGCCTTTGCCATTTTTACTCCTAGTGTATCGTTTTGTTGCGGTAGATTTTTGTCCAGCTAAAGCTGGGATGCTTGGTTTTCAAGCAACGCCGCAAGAGTAATATCCATATGGAGATGCGACATTTGCTCTGATTTTATGCAGCATTTTTTATATTTTTTTCCGCTGCCGCAATAACATGGCGAGTTTCGCGGAGCTCTTTGATGGTCCGGATCTATACGAATTTTCTCATTGAGGTGGACTTTCGCGAAACCCAATGGGCCACATTTTTTGGCATTAAACTCTAGAATTAACAATCGGAGCAGGTTGAATTCCTGCCTAGAGTCGTCTTGTGCTAAGACCAGACGTTTGTTCTTGGGGTTGGTAACGATCGCTAGATGGTCAATTCTTTTTATATTTCGTGCGATGGCAATTGCCATTTCCCCAGAATATAGCTGACCTTTAACATGTGGACAGCTATCACTATCAATGTTCTGAGAGCATATACTGCACTCAAAATACTCAACAACAAATCCGCAGCTTGAGAAATATTTGTAGGGGTAAACCTTCTCTACAGATAGTAGTTGTCGAGTTATGAACCGGAGGAAGATGTTCTCATCTTTATAAAACCGCTTTAGTTGGCGCAGGCAGTCGAAAGCGTCTTGAAGTTTGCACCAAGAGTCGTAATATTTTTCCGCCTCAACAAACTTCCAGTACGAAGCTAGGCTTTTTAGCAACTCGAAGAATACGTAATAAATGAAACAGTTATTTCTCGCAGAGTCTTCGGTTATGCTGGTTTTATATTCGTTGATTTTAGCCTGTGCTTCGCCCGCCAACTTCAGTGCGTCATCATAATTTCTGGTAGATATGTGTATTAGCATATCTGCAGTGGCCTTATGGGTACTGGGGAGCTCATCAACAAGAAGATTTAACCCGTACATTAAGGAGATTCCATGAATTTATTAAGGTCAAACTTTTTTATGCTGGCCTTCAATGCGTCTGTGGATCCCTTGAATTTGAATTCCTTCGTCACAGATCCATCTTGATAAAATGCGCTGAGCTGGACCTCATCAGACTCGCCCTCCAAGCGACTACTGGTGTAGGTTTCTAAATATTGAACTACAAGCGCTAGATAATTTTGCAACGACATATCGCTGGCTAAGCTGACCAGGGGCATGATGTATGAGTAGTCGTGGAGATCAAATATCGTCGCATCCTGTGGCGTTACTACCTCAATCTCAGGGTAGTTAATATTGAGCCATTTTTTGAAAGAGCCTGCCTCAACGGCAAGAGCACCTTCGTAACACCGGTCGGTAATAAATTCAATTTTCATATGCAGACACCATTTTTGGATTAATCACGCTGGAATTTCCCCAATTATTAGGCGCAAATTAAGCACTTGATTTCGATGTAATCGTAGCTCTCGAAAAGAGCTGTGGATCATAATCCTTGATTCAAACCAATCTCACTTATCACGGGCACTGAATCCTTGCGCCCTTCATGAATGCAAAATGCTACTACGTACAGAGGGTTTGCGAAATCGTCTCCAACGAAACTTATATCCGCGAAAATCATCAGCTGTGGGGTTGTGCCTCCTTGGATAGCCGACTCGGACGGAGCTGTAACAGGTAGGCCGGTGTTGGCGCATCAGGTGCTGCGCTGGAGCCGCCGCCCCCCCGGTCACACACACCTCTTTTGGGGAAAAATGATGCCCGACGATCGATCGCTTGGGGCTGCTTGCGAACGTCCGCTTATGGCCGGAAGCAGCCCCTCATGACGTACTGCTATAACCACTTGCCGTTTGTGACCTTCCGCAAGAGGTTATACCAGCCAGCCCATGCCGCTAGAAACGGCACTCGACTTGCATGTCACTCTGTTTAAACGCGACATAAGGGAATGAAATGAGGAAGGAGTGGCGTACAACCGGTAGCATTCACGAGAAGGATCTGCGTGCTGTATCTGATGGCGTCATACAACACGGGCAGAACTTGTCGCGCGCACATGGCGGAAATGCCGATCCCATAGCCTGCACGCTGATGGATGATGAGACCTTAGTTGGCGGTGTCACAGGTCGAACTGAGTTTGGCCGTCTTTTTATCAATTACCTATGGGTAGATGCTCCATGGCGCGGGCAAGGCATCGGAACCGAGCTATTGCACAGGCTTGAGGCACTTGCTCTGGAGCATGGATGCCATGAAGCGCTCATTGAGACCCTCGATGACAGCGTGGCGCACTGGTACAAGCGGTGCGGCTACCGACTTGTCGCACATCTTCCTCAGTACTGCGGACCTTGGAATCGCCACACGCTTTTGAAAGACTTGAAACCGGATCGCGATTACTGACTAAGGGCTTTCAAGATGTATGAGCCGTCTCAATCCTGCTTTTGGCCAGTAGCGGTCGTTTGTGAGCGTCCGCTAATGGCCGAAAGCGGACCTTCGCTGAACCCGACATTGACTCGGTAGCTGTCAAATATGGTTACTTAGAACAACGCCGCTGAAGACAGACAAGAGAAGTGTCTCCTGCCTGTCTACTGCCAACTCCCGTACGGTATGCCGAATTTATCGATATACCGCTTGGACTTTTCGCTGACGGGATACGCATAGCGCCCATGGTTCTTACCTTGACTAGGCCCTAGCGGTTCAACCTCTGCCTGTGCTCTGGCGACTTTGACAGGGCGGTGGCACTCGTCCCGAACGAAAACTTGTACAACGCCCCCTGGGGCCAATCCCAGATAAATAGATGCGCTGTAGCTGGCCTGTTCCTCCGGTGTTTCCGGGCACCGCTGACTGACCGATTGCGCCATCATCTGCCTCGCCTCTTCAGGCACATCCACCCAAACCTTATAGGTCTGCGGCTCGACGATGGATTGCCAGCGCACGTAAATGCGTTTGGGCAAGTCAGCGCCAATCACTGGTTTCGCAGCCGCGCCTACCGCATGCCAACCGCGCGCGGACTCTTTGCCATTCTCTGATTCGCCACCAGCGGCTGTGCCTCCTCCCGTCCGCGTGAATAGCTTGCCGTTTATGTCTTCGACGGCACTGTCCTCAACCCAAACTTTCATGTAATAGGGTTCGGTGAACGCAAGCTCCCACGAATTGGCTTTCGGGTCGCTTTTTACGGAAAGCGGGGAGGCAGACTGGCAGCCGCTCAGTAACAACACGCATACCGCCACAATGCTTAGCTTCATTGGTTTACCGTTTACCAACTTCCGTAAGGGATACCGAATTTTTCGATATACCGTTTGGACTTTTCGCTGACCGGATAAGCGTAACGCCCTTGGGTTTTACCTTGGCTTGGTCCTAGCGGTTCGATTTCAGCTTGGGCTTTAGCCACTTTGATTGGATGGTGGCAGGAGTCTCTAACCCACACTTGTACGACACCTCCGGGAGCCAATCCCAGGTAGACCGAAGATATATAGGTAGATTTCTGGTCCGGGGTTTTCGCACAGCGCTGGTTGACCGAGGTCAGCATCAATTGTCTGGCTTCTTCGGGTATGTCCACCCATGCGCGATAGGTCTGAGGCTCCACGATGGACTGCCAGCGAACAAAAATTCGTTTTGGGAGATCAGCGCCTACTACTGCTTTGGCAGATGCACCCACTCCGTCCCAACCTCGGGCCGATTCTGTACCGTCTTCAGGCTGCCCGCCCGATGCGATTCCACCGCCAGTGCGTAGAAACGTCTTGCCCTTTATGTCTTCCACGGCGCTGTCTTCAACCCAGACCTTCATGTAATTAGGTTCGGTAAAACCGAGTTCCCACCATGGAGATTTAGGGTCGTTCTTTGCTGAAAGCGGATCGTTGGACTGGCACCCGCTGATCAACAGAACACAAAGTATCGTTGTAAGTAGTTTCATCAGGTGACGGTTACCAACTCCCAAACGGAATGCCGTACTTGTCGATGTAGCGCTTGGCCTTCTCACTCACCGGATAGGCATAGCGCCCGCCATGCTTCCCCTGCTCCGGGCCTAGCGGTTCAAGTTCGCCCTGGGCATGAGCGACTCGGATCGGTCGGTGGCATGAATCTCTGACCCATGCTTGAAGCACCCCGCCCGGGGCCAGCCCCACGTAAAGCGAAGCCATGTATCGAGCGGTCCTTTCAGGAGTTTCCGGGCAACGCTGGTGCGTTGAATCCATCATCAATTGCCTCGCTGACTCTGGAATTTCAATGAAACCCTTGTAGGTTTTCTGCTCTGATATGGATTGCCAACGGACGAAGATGAGTTTGGGAAGATCGGCACCGGTTACCGGAATACCGGAACCACTGACCGTCCCCCAACCACGGGCTGACTCCGTGCCATCTTCTGGTTCACCTCCGGCGGCGGTGCTTCCGCCTGCCTTGAAAAAAGTCCTGTTATTGATGTCCAGGACTGAGCTGTCTTCTACCCAGACCTTCATGTAATCAGGTTCAGTGAAAGCCAGCCCCCACCAATCGGATCTCGGATCATTCTCGGCTGAAAGTGGGTCCGTAGTCTGGCATCCAGCTACCAGTAGAACGCTCAAAATTAATATGAATTGCTTCATTCGCGGACGGGTTACCAACTCCCGTACGGAATGCCGAATTTCTCGATATACCGCTTAGACTTTTCGCTGACGGGATAGGCATAGCGCCCTTGGTTCTTACCTTGACTAGGCCCCAGCGGTTCGACCTCTGCCTGTGCTCTGGCGACTTTGACAGGATGGTGGCATGAGTCTCGAACCCAGACTTGCACGACACCACCGGGCGCCAAGCCCAAGTAGAGAGACGCGTTATAGCGCCCCTCTTGTTCAGGTGTTTTGGCGCAGCGCTGGTTGACGGACTCAAGCATGAGTTGCCTGGCTTCCTCTGGGATATCTACCCAGACCTTGTACGTTTGCGGTTCAACAATTGATTGCCAACGGACATAGATCCGTTTGGGAAGATCCGCACCAACAACACTTTTTCCGGTGCTTCCCACGCCGTGCCAGCCTCGCGCCGATTCTGTTCCGTCTTGAGGTTGACCACCTGACGCCGATCCACCTCCGGTGCGCAGGAACGTTCTCCCTTTAATGTCTTCGACCGAAGTGTCCTCAACCCAGACTTTCATGTAGTTGGGCTCAGTGAAGCCTAGCTCCCACCAAGGAGATTTGGGGTCGTTTTTGGCTGATAGCGGATAACTTGACTGGCAGCCGCTCATCCACAAGGCACAGAGTATCGTTACGAATTGCTTCATTGGCTTAAGGATTACCAACTCCCGTACGGAATGCCGAATTTCTCGATATACCGCTTGGCCTTTTCGCTGACAGGGTATGCATAACGCCCTTCGTTCTTACCCTGACTCGGCCCTAATGGCTCGATCTCGGCTTGCGCCCGAGCGACCTTGACCGCGTGATGGCATGAATCTTTAACCCAAGCCTGCACAACTCCACCGGGAGCGAGTCCCAAGTAGACCGATGCCATAAACCGGGCTTCTCGGTCAGGCGTTTCCGGGCATCGTTTGTTGGTGGATGACACCATCAGTTGCCTTGCCTGCTCTGGGATATCTACCCAGGCTTGCCAGGTTTTCTTTTCGACGATCGATTGCCATCGAACGTATATGCGGACGGGAAGACCGGCCCCGACCACTCGCTTCCCGCTGCCATCAACGATGGACCATCCACGGGCTGACTCGGTGCCATCTTCAGGCTCACCACCCGCCGCAGAGCCTCCATTGGCTTTGAAGAAAACCTTACCGGTGACGTCCTGGACAGAACTGTCTTCCACCCAAACCTGCATATAGTCAGGCTCAATGAAGGCAAGTTCCCACCATTCGGACTTGGGATCGTTTTTGCCGGATAGCGGGTCAGCAGACTGGCAGCCAGTCATGAACAACACGCAAATCAGGGTGACAAGTAATTTCATTACCAGAGCGTCCAGTCAGGTACGTGGGGGTGTTGCACACGAATCGAGTCGGTCGTAGGTGCGTTGATATAGACGGCTCTTACACCACTGCCATCTCTGCGACCCAAGGGATGGTTCCAATTTGCCGAGGTGTGAATGTACTTCAGCTTCAGCATCTCATCTTCTTGGGGAGTGACGCTGTAATCACCTGCCAAAAAACGATCACATAATGCTTGAAGCTCTGAGGGAACGGCCAGTTCAGGTGTCTCTGGGATGTCCTTAAAGCGGACGCCCTTCTCTTTCGCCAACTTGTGCATCACTCGCAAATAGACCCTGGACAATAGGCCGCTCACGGGGCGTTTAAGTTGCAGAGCGGCATAAATGCGTTTCATGCGTGGGCCGAAATCGTTTTTCGCTGTACCGGTTAAAAGAAGAGGATCAGGGGTGACGACCTCCAGCATTTCCGCAGGCCACCCTTTGGCAAGCCATTGTTCTCTGATTGTCACCGCGTCACGGTAGATCGAAGTAGAAGCCACCTCTGTGTATTGGGGTACCTCGAGGGTTTGCATTGGGCTGACTAGAACATCCTCTAGGGCATCTTCAAGGTAACCGCCGCCAATATCGGAGTGGACACCCGGCAGAGTAATCTCAAGATGATCAGGTTTTACACGACTCAAAGCGAAGTTGGCGCGACATTCATCGCGGGCCGTTAGCTGAACAACATCAGTGAAAAAGCGCCGGTCCAGATACAACTTTATTCCCGTCGCCACTGGGCTTTGGATGTTGCCCAGATTGGACCAGCCAGCAACTGAAGGTACGGTGTCGAACAGACCAATAAAGCCCATGTTGATACTGCTTTTGTATTGGTCATTGAAGGTTGAGCTGAAATCTCTGGCGTTGCTACGCAACACCTCCCCGAGAGGACCTTGCTTACCGCGTGCAATTTCGTTGGCAAAGTGTCGTGCGGCGGCAGCCCCCCGACTGAACCCGAACGTGTCGAACGTCAATGAGGTAATTTCGCTATTGGGGTGGCTAGCCAACAGCCCCTCAATACGCAGCTTGATTTCTGAAAAAGAGAATTGCACACGACCGGCTACACCTGTTTCACCTCGACCAGTGCCTGCACCGAACTTGCTGTCTTCTTGGCCCGAACGGGTACCGATGCCTTCGATATACACCACGCGGAAAGCTTGCTTTTGCGCGCCATCCCCTTCGGCGCCTTGAGGGGCGTAGTACAAGTCACTCAGTTTTTGCACATTGCTGGTGTCATTGCCGTAGCTGCTGTCCGGGTCTTTCATGAACGGCTTGCAACTGGCGTCAATATCTTTAGCAGCAATGGGATGATGTGCACCGCAGAGCAACCCGGCGGCAGCATTGTTGGCGTTGTTGCCTGTGCCGTCGAAGAAAACTCCAATACGCAGTGCAATGCCAGTTTTCTCACGCGCCGATGAAGGCTCTTTCCCATACTTCTCATACTCAGCCCAACGCTGGGCGTGAATATCGACGGGTTTGGCTTCTTCGTAGCGGTAGTTTTTCGGGGGGTTGGGAACGTAGCCACTCAATCCTTGATTCCTTGTTCTGATCCTTGAAGAACGGGCCGAAGGGTGCCAGCCGAGGCTTGGGGGCGCAAGGCGTGGCCGTGTGCCAGCTCGGTTGGGATTGCCGGGTGCGACGAGGATTTTGGCTCGTCGCACCGGGGTGGTCAGTGGGCGATTTCGACGTTGTCGAGGGCCTGATTTACGGCGAGTTCGCCGAGCATGACGACCTGGGCGATGCCCAGTGCGGTTTTGCGGTGGGAGGTGTCGAGTGTGGCGGCGAAGTTGTTGAGCATTTCGCTGGCGGAGCCGAGGGTTTCGCTGGCGTTGGCGAGCAGGGATTCGGTGTCGCACTTCGGGTTGGCGAGGTACATGGGTTCGGGTTTGTGGGGGCTGGCCATGATTTGGCTGGCCGGGGACAGGTAATGGTCGAGGGCGCGTTCGGCGGCTTCGTGGAGTTTTTTCGAATCGAGGGATTCGTAGGGGGATGCGAGGTCGGTTTCTGGCGGGTTGGGTGTTGGTTTGATCATGGTGAAGCTCCTACGTCAAAAAAGGGAGCCATCACTCTCGCTACCAAACGAGGGTGGCGGCCATGCGCAGGTTGGTAGACCGGGACGTAGAAAACCGGCGCGCCCGAAGACGCCCTGTGCATGACCACCATAAAGCCGTGTCGGACAGACACTGCAGATCATGATGCTTATGCAATCTACGAGACTCAGGGCTACCAAACCCGATCACTGTTTTTCAGTGACCGACAGACGATAGAACCCGCGCCCTAGACGCACAAGCCGGCGGATTCTGGCGTACTCGTAGGCGATGGCGCAAGGCGTTGTAGGGCTTCGGTGGTAACCGTAGGCTTCATATAAACATCCCGAATATTTCCTGTTTATCCGTTGATTGAACGGGCTACCGATCCAGCATCAACCCCGCAATGATCGGAATGCACTGTTCCGTTCAAAAAAGTCATTTACGCACCTACCTCGCCGTCGCCCGGCTCGCTAGAGTGCAGCGCTCTTTTCAACTGGCTGACGTACTGATGAATCTGTGGTTTCGACTGCTCTGCATGCTTTTTCGCCGCCCGTGGCGCAAGCCGGTCAACGCGCTGGAATCCACCGTGATCCGCATGCGCGTGTGGCCGCTGGATCTCGATTTGAATCGGCACGTCACCAATGGTCGCTACTTCACCATGGCTGACGTCGGGCGCATGGATTTTGTGTTGCGCAGTGGCGCGTTTCGGGTGGCGTTGCGCGCTAAAGCGTTGCCGATCGTTGGCGATACCTGGGGTAAATTTCGGCGTGAACTGAAGCTGTTTGAAGCGTTTGAAATCCACAGCCGGATGCTTGGCTGGGACGACAAATGGAGCTTCATGGAGCATCGCTTCGTGAGCAAGGGACGGGTGATTGGTGTGGTGGTGATGCGTGGGCTGTTTCGTTCGGCGAAAGGCACGATTGCGCCGGGTGAGTTTGTCAGGGAGTTGGGGCTGCCTGAACAGTCGCCGGAGATGCCGGAGTGGTTGACGTCGTGGTCGGCGAGTTGCGATCTGATGAGCCGTCAGCTTAGGGGTGAGGAGGTTTGAGTCATCGGGTGCCTGGATGATCGTGTTTATGGATGCAGCGCGGTGTCGTTTGGGCTGGCGTCTGCGCGAGCAAGCCCGCTCCCACAGGTTCGCGGTCAGGCTCGGGAACTCGTTTTGACTGGGCTGGCGTCTTCGCTAGCAGGCTAGCTCCCACAGGTTCTGCGCAAGGCTCGGGAGTACGTCTGGCTGGGCTGGCGTCTTCGCGAGCAAGCTCGCTCCCACAGGGATTGAGGGATGCTAATGTCGATGGCGGGTCATATTGATCAGCGCCACACGCCTGCCGCCCGGTGCCGCGCGTTCTTCGATGGAGAACGGCACGAAGCCGAGTTTCGGGTAGAGCAGCAACCCTGCGGTGTTTTCGTTGAAGCAGGACAGCTGCACTTCCCTGGCCTGATACTTTTCAAAGCCGACCGCGGTCATGGTTTCGACGATGTAGCGCGCGACGCCCTGGCCACGGGCGTAAGGCGCGACGATGACGTTGCCGATGCAGCAGACGCCGTCGTGCTCGGCACGGTAGAAGTTGGCGAAACCGACGAACTCGCCGTTGGCCAGAAAAGCCGTGGAGTCGAAGCGCTGGCTGATCGCGGTGTGCATTTGTTCTTCCGTCAGCGGGTACTGCGCTTTCGGGAACATGAAGTACAACTCTTGGACGCCCTGCGGAAAGCCGCACAGGGTTTTGACGTCGTCGGCCGTCACTGGCCGGTGGGAGAAATTCATCGCTGCCCTGCCCTCACTGTTTGCCTGCGGCCAAATGGTGCGCGACCAGCGCGTTGGCATGGCCGTGGCCCATGCCGTGTTCTTCCTTGAGCCACGCCACCAGTTCCATGTGTTTCTTGTCGGTGATGCCGGCGAGCAGGTTCAGCCAGTGATCGATGGGCTGGCCGTACTTTTTTTCGATGGAGGGAAAGTACGACGCCGGGCCTTTTACCTTGTTGTCTTCGCTCATGCTGCAAGCTCCCTTGGGTCACGACGGAGGGTCGGCGACGCTCCTTGTCGGCATGCCATAGAGTGGACGCGAAGTGTGATTCCGGCAACCGCCTCGTAGGGCCGAATACACCACAAAATCTGTAGGAGTGAGCCTGCTCGCGATGGCGTTTATCCTGCGCCATCAATGTGGCTGGATTACCGCTATCGCGAGCAGGCTCACTCCTACAAGAACCGAGTTCGGCAACCCGCGCTCAGCTCAGCCATGCAACAGCGCAGTTGCCGATGACACCACCAGCAACACCGCCAGAATCCGGTTCAGCCACTGCAACTGCGCCGGATTACTCAACCAGCGCGCCGCACCGCGACCGAGCAATGCCCACAGCGCCAGACACGGCAACGACACCAGAAAGAACGCCAGGCACAACGCGTTCAAGCCCTGCCCTTGCGCGGTAAATACGCTGATCACGGCGATCGCCATCATCCACGACTTGGGATTGACCCATTGCAACAGCGCGGCGCCGAGCAGGCCCAGTTCGGGTTTTTCCTCGCCGCAAGCGGGATCGATGGCAGTGGCCGGCGCCGTGAAGATCTGCCACGCCAACCAGAGCATCCAGCCCATCCCCAGCGCACTGATCACCGGGCGCACGCCGGGCAGCATCAGCGTACTGGCGCCAGCGCCGGCCACCCACACCAGTGACGCAGCGCCCGCCCCCGCACCGAGAATGATCGGCAGGCATGGCCGCCAGCCGCGTCGGGCGCTGGTGCTGAGGACGATCAGGTTGGTCGGCCCCGGAGTGATCGAGGCAACGAAGGCAAAGAGGATGAACGCAAGCATGGCACGGCCCTGTAGAAAGTCAGGGCCTACTGTGATGGCTGAGCAGCGTGGTGGTCTTGAACGTTTGTTCAGCGTCGAAACGTGCCAATGGCGCGCTGCTGATAGGCGCCCGGCGTGATGCCGTAGGCACGCACGAACCAGCGGCCCAAATGGCTCTGGTCGGCGAAGCCGAGGCGGCTGGCTACGTCCACTGGCTGCATGCCGGCGGCGAGCATCTGTCGGCCACGGCTGAGGCGCAGCTGGATCAGCCACGCGTGCGGCGCGAGTCCATAGGCTGCCTTGAACGCGCGGGTCAGGCGAAAGCGGTCGGTGCCGCAGACGTCGGCCAGGGTTTGCAGGCTGATGTCTTGCTCGTGGTAGGCCACCAGGTAATCGCGTGCCTGCCGGGCGATCAATGGCGCACGGTTGGCAGCGGTCGGTTGCGGTCGCCGGTACAGGTGAATCGCCAGTCGTTCGAGCAACGCATCCAGCGCCACATCGCGCACCATGCGCACGTCCTGCTTATGCAGCGCATTGAAGGCAAACAAGGTGGCCCGGGCCAGTTCGGGATCATCGTTGAGCACACTGCCGATTCCCGGCAAGCCGCTGCCGTAACTGCCCAGATGCAAACCGTCCAGCGCCTGCTCCAGCCATGCAGGTTGCAGATAGAGCATGCGATAGGTGAAGCCGTCCGGGCTCGGCGCATCGCCGTCATGAATGTCGCCGGGCTCAAGCATGAAGACCTTGCCCGGCGTGCTGTCATGCCGCACGCGACGGCTGTTGAAGCGCTGCACGCCTTGCTCGGTGAAGCCGATCAGGTAGGTTTCGTGCCAGTGCGGATCGTAGGCGTGCGCGTGCCCGGCGAAATGCGCGTGCAGGGTTTCGATGCCGGTTTCCCGGTCGCGGGCAAGGTCGATCCAATTGCTCATGGCGTGCGTACAGTGGTGGGCTGGGGCCAGTAATCCACAATTGGCGCGTTGAGGCTAGAACGTTTGTGCATTTCAGATCGAGCGCTGATTGACCCGCGCCATCAACTGCTCGGCGCTTTCCTTGCGTTCGGAGTAGCGATCCACCAGAAAATCCTGACGCTCGCGCAGCAGCACGGTGAACTTCACCAGCTCTTCCATCACATCGACCACGCGATCATAGAACGGCGAAGGTTTCATCCGCCCCGCCTCGTCAAATTCCGTGAACGCCTTTGGCACCGAAGACTGATTGGGGATGGTGAACATGCGCATCCAGCGCCCCAGCACGCGCAGTTGATTGACCACGTTGAACGACTGCGAACCGCCGCAGACCTGCATCACCGCGAGGGTTTTGCCCTGGGTCGGACGCACCGCGCCGAGCTCCAGCGGAATCCAGTCGATCTGCGCCTTGAACACCGCCGACATCGCGCCGTGGCGTTCCGGCGAACACCAGACCTGACCTTCCGACCACAGCACCAGCTCGCGCAGTTCGTGGACTTTGGGATGGTCGACCGGGGCGTCATCCGGCAACGGCAAACCGGACGGATTGAAGATGCGCGTCTCGGCGCCAAAGTGCTCCAGCAAGCGTGCGGCTTCCTCCACCAGCAGACGGCTGAAGGAGCGTTCGCGGGTCGAGCCGTAGAGCAGCAGGATGCGTGGTTTGTGTTCGTGCGAAGGTGATGTGATCCGGCCTTCGAACAGGCTGTGATCAAGATTGGGCAGATGCTCTGACATACGTCCTCCGGCTCAGAGGGAGCCGATGCGATCCAGTTCGCGCTGAAGCTCAACGCGGCTGAGTGATTTGAAAGGAAGACCGAGGAAGGTTGCACAGCGGCGCTCGATGATCGCCAGCGTGGCACGGAACGCGGCATCCACTGCGGCCTCGTCACCCGTCACATCGGAGGGATCTTCCAGCCCCCAATGGCATTTGATCGCCGGCCCGAAGTACACCGGGCAGGTTTCGCCCGCTGCCTTGTCGCAGACAGTGATGACGATGTCCGGCGGGTTGCCTTCAAAGGCGTCGTTGCCTTTGCTGTACAAACCGTCGATCGCGATACCGGCCTGTTGCAGCGTCGTCAGGCTGCGCTGCAGCACCTGGCCCTTGGGGAAACTGCCGGCGCTCACCGCCTCGAAACCCTCGCGCGCCAGATGATTGAACATGGCTTCGGAAAGGATGCTGCGGCAACTGTTGGCCGTGCACATGAACAGGACACGCATGGATAGCTCCGGGGATATTTGAAATTCAGCAGCACGCGGTTTCGCGGGCAGGACGGCCGTCCATGTTGTGCAGGCGACAGGCATTGTCCTTGAGCCAATCGGCGTTGGCCGTCGCGGTGACCTTGAGGATCTGGTGAACCCAATCCGGCAGCTCCGGGTTGAGCCGGTAATAGACCCACTGGCCCTGACGGCGATCGAGCAACAACCCATTGCTGCGCAGTTGCGCGAGGTGGCGGCTGATTTTCGGCTGACTGTCGTCGAGGGCGCACATCAGCTCGCAGACACACAGCTCGCCCTGCTCGGCAATCAGCAAGGTGGCGCGGGCACGGGTTTCATCGGCCAGGCTTTTGAACAGTTCGGTGGGGGTGAGCATGGGGGTACGGGTTCGAACATATGGAAAACCGAATATACGGATATCCATATATTATTCAACCCCGAATTCAAGCCACACCACAGCACCCCCTGTGGGAGCGAGCTTGCTCGCGAAGGCGTAGTGTCAGTCGATATTTACGTCACAGACATACCGCCTTCGCGAGCAAGCTCGCTCCCACAGGGGGATTTGTGTGGGGCGGGACTATCCGCGTAACAGGCCTTGCTCCGCTTCGCACAACCCCACGACATAATCCCAGACCACCCGCAGCCGTACCGACTTGTGCAGCTCGCGCCGGGTGCTGATCCAGTAACTGCGCTCGATGCTGTCATCCGGCAACAACCGCAGAACCCTGTGGGAGCGGGCTTGCTCGCGAAGGCGTAGTGTCAGTCGATTCCTATGTCACAGACATACCGCCTTCGCGAGCAAGCCCGCTCCCACAGGGGATTTGTGTGGGGCTGGACTATCCGCGTAACAGGCCTTGCTCCGCTTCGCACAACCCCACCACATAATCCCACACCACCCGCAGCCGCACCGACTTGTGCAGCTCGCGCCGGGTGCTGATCCAGTAGCTGCGCTCGATGCTGTCATCCGGCAGCAACCGCAGAACCCTGTGGGAGCGGGCTTGCTCGCGAAGGCGTAGTGTCAGTCGATACCTATGCCACAGACATACCGCTTTCGCGAGCAAGCCCGCTCCCACAGGGGGATTTGTGTGGGGCGGGACTATCCGCGTAACAGGCCTTGCTCCGCCTCGCAAAGGCCGACGACATAATCCCAGACCACCCGCAGCCGTACCGACTTGTGCAGCTCGCGCCGGGTGCTGATCCAGTAGCTGCGCTCGATGCTGTCATCTGGCAGCAACCGCAGAACCCTGTGGGAGCGGGCTTGCTCGCGAAGACTTAGTGTCAGTCGATTCCTATGTCACAGACATACCGCTATCGCGAGCAGGCTCACTCCTACAAGGGATTTGTGTGGGCTGGACTATCCGCGTAACAGGCCTTGCTCCGCTTCGCACAACCCCACCACATAATTCCAGACCACCCGCAGCCGTACCGACTTGTGCAGCTCGCGCCGGGTGCTGATCCAGTAGCTGCGCTCGATGCTGTCATCCGGCAGCAACGCCACCAGATCCGGATCCGACGCGGCCATGTAGCAAGGCAGCACGGCAATGCCCAATCCCGAGCGCGCCGCTTCCTGCTGGGCGATGACGCTGGTGCTATGGAACACCACGCGCGGGCTGCGGCAGAAGCTGTTGAGGAACATCAGTTCCTGACTGAACAGCAGATCATCGACATAACCGATCCACGCATGCCGCCCGAGGTCTTCGCGGCTGCGCAACGGCGGTGCGTTGTCGAGGTAGCGTTGGCTGGCATAGAGCGCCAACCGATAGTCGGTGAGCTTGCGCGTGACCAGCATGTCCGCCGCCGGGCGCTCCAGATGGATGCTGATTTCCGCCTCGCGGTTGAGGATGCTGACGAAGCGCGGCACGGCGACCAGTTCCACTTCCAGCCCCGGATAGCGTTCGAACAGGCCGATCATCCGGCTGGCGAGAAACTTGATGCCCAGCCCTTCGGTGACGCCGACGCGGATCTTGCCCAGCGGCGCGGTGGACTGGGTGATTTCTTCCTGGGCCAGCAGTGCGACGTTTTCCATGGCTTCGGCGTGCTTGAGGAGCGCCTCGCCTGCCGGGGTCATTTCATAGCCTTGGGCGTGCTGGACGAACAGCGCGGTGCCTAGGCTTTTTTCGATGGCCTCGATGTGTCGGGCCACGGTGGCGTGAGTGGTGTTCAAGCGCCGGGCAGCGGTGAGCAGGCGGCCGCTGCGTTGCAACTCCAGAAAGAACCGCAGGTCATTCCAGTCGAACATGGGGTGTCCTTGTCAGCTATGGTCAATCCGGGCTGTTTGAAAACGCACAGCGGCTGCGCAAAAACTAACATTCTTTTAACGAAAGCTAACAACTAGAGTGTCCGACAATAAAAACAAAAAGCGAGGTCAGGGAATGCAGACTTCCCTTGAGGAATACGACTACATCGTTGTCGGCGCCGGCCCTGCCGGGTGCCTGCTGGCCAATCGACTGTCGGCGGATAAACAGCAGCGGGTGTTGCTGCTCGAAGCCGGCGGACGCGACAACTACGCATGGATTCACATCCCCGTGGGTTACCTGTTCTGCATCGGCAACCCGCGCACCGACTGGTGCTTCAAGACCGAAGCGCAACCCGGCCTGCAAGGCCGCAGCTTGAGCTACCCACGCGGCAAAGTGCTCGGTGGCTGCTCCTCGATCAACGGCATGATCTACATGCGCGGTCAGGCCGGCGACTATGACGGCTGGGCGGCCGAGGGCAATCCGGGCTGGGCCTGGAACGACGTGCTGCCGCTGTTCAAACAGAGCGAAAATCACTTTGCCGGCGCCGCTGAATTTCACGGTGCCAAGGGTGAATGGCGGGTCGAGCAACAGCGGCTGTCATGGCCGATTCTCGACGCGTTTCGCAGTGCCGCCGAACAGAGCGGCATCGCCAGCATCGACGATTTCAATCAGGGCGACAACGAGGGTTGCGGCTACTTCCAGGTCAACCAGAAGGCCGGGGTGCGCTGGAACGCGGCCAAGGCCTTTCTCAAACCGATTCGCGAGCGGGCCAATCTGACGGTGTTGACCGGGGTTGAAGTGGATCGCGTGCTGCTGGAAAACGGCCGTGCGTCGAAGGTCAGCGCGCGTCACGAAGGCCAGGTGAAAAGCTTCAAGGCGCGCAAGGAAATCATCCTCTGCGCCGGTGCCGTCGGCTCGCCGAGCATTCTGCAACGCTCCGGGATCGGCCCGCGTCCGTTGCTGGAACGTCTTGGCATCGGGGTGATTCATGAGCTGCCGGGGGTCGGCGGCAACCTGCAGGATCACCTGCAACTGCGCCTGATCTACAAACTGCAAAACGCCCGCACACTGAATCAGATCGCCGGCAGCGTGTGGGGCAAGATGGGCATGGGTCTGCGCTATCTGTATGACCGCAGCGGGCCGTTGTCGATGGCGCCGAGTCAGCTCGGAGCGTTTGCCCGATCCGGGCCGGAGCAGACCTCGGCGAACCTTGAATACCACGTGCAGCCGCTGTCGCTGGAGCGTTTTGGCGAGCCGCTGCACAGCTTTCCGGCGTTCACCGCGTCGGTGTGTGATCTGCGTCCGCAGAGCCGTGGCCGCATCGACATCCGTTCGGCAGACCCTCAGGAAGCACCGCTGATTCAACCCAATTACCTCAGCCACCCCGAAGACCTGCGCGTGGCCGCCGACGCGATCCGCCTGACCCGACGCATCGTCAGCGCCCCGGCCCTGCAAGCGTTCAAACCGGTGGAGTATCTGCCCGGCGACAGCCTGCAAAGCGAAGAACAACTGCACGAAGCGGCGGCGCGCATCGGCACGACGATTTTCCATCCAGTCGGTACCTGCCGCATGGGCAATGACGCTGAAGCGGTGGTCGATGCGCAACTGCGCGTGCATGGCGTGCCCGGCCTGCGCATCGCCGACGCCTCGATCATGCCGCGCATCACCTCGGGCAACACCTGTTCGCCTACGCTGATGATTGCCGAGAAGGCGGCGCAGCTGATCCTTTCAGGACCTGTACACATCCCCAATGTGGGAGCGGGCTTGCTCGCGAAAGCGGAGTGTCAGTCCCCCATGATTTGACTGACATAGCCCCTTCGGGAGCAAGCCCCCTCCCACAGGAATCAACAGCAGATTCAAGGCATCACGCAGTACCCGGACACGCAACATCAGTGGAACAACAAAAACAATCACTGTGAGGGATACCGATATGTCAGAACACGTTCAGCCGCTGGACGCCGTGCGCAGCGCGGAGACCAGCCCGGATACACGCAAAGTCATCTTCGCCTCGTCCCTGGGGACGGTGTTCGAGTGGTATGACTTCTTCCTCTACGGCGCACTCGCGGCGGTGATCAGCAAGCAGTTTTTCGCCGGGGTCAACGACACCACCGCGTTCATCTTCGCGCTGATGGCCTTCGCCGCCGGGTTTATCGTGCGGCCGTTCGGGGCGCTGGTGTTCGGTCGGTTGGGGGACATGATCGGGCGCAAATACACCTTCCTCGCGACCATCATCCTGATGGGCGTCGCCACGTTCTGCGTCGGCCTGTTGCCGACCTACGCCAGCATCGGCATCGCCGCGCCGATTATTCTGGTGGTGCTGCGCATGCTTCAGGGCCTGGCGCTGGGCGGTGAATACGGCGGCGCTGCGACCTATGTGGCGGAACACGCGCCAATCGGCAAACGCGGTTTCCACACCAGCTGGATTCAGTCCACCGCCACCCTCGGTTTGCTGCTGTCGTTGCTGGTGGTGCTCGGTTGCCGCTACTTCACTGGCGATCAGTTTGAGGTCTGGGGCTGGCGCATTCCGTTCCTGCTGTCGATCGTGCTGCTGGGCATTTCCACCTGGATCCGCCTGAGCCTGCACGAGTCGCCGGCGTATCTGAAAATGAAAGAGGAAGGCAAGACGTCCAAGGCGCCGATCCGCGAATCCTTCGGCAAATGGGAGAACCTCAAGGTCGTGCTGATCGCGCTGTTCAGCATCAACGCCGGGCAAGCGGTGACCTTCTACGCCGCGCAATTTTACGTGCTGTTCTTCCTCACCCAGTTCCTGAAAATGGACCCGGCGGTGGCCAACAGCCTGCTGATCATCAGCGTGGTGATCGGCGCGCCGTTCTTCATCATTTTCGGCTGGCTGTCGGACAAGGTCGGACGCAAACCGGTGCTGATGCTCGGCCTGCTGCTGGCGACCGCGCTGTACTTCCCGATCTTCAAATCCCTGGCGCATTACGCCAACCCGGCAATCGATCAGGCCAGCCGTCAGGCGCCGATCACCGTATTGGCGGATCCGGCGACCTGCACCTTCCAGTTCGACCCGGTGGGCAAGGCCAAATTCGACAGCCCGTGCGACAAGGTCAAGACCTTCCTGGTCAAGCAGGGCCTGCCCTACACCAGCGCCGCCGCCCCGGCCGGCAGCGGCGTGCAGGTGAGCATCGGCGACGTGAAAATCGACGGCTATGACGAATCGGCCCTGCGCGGCGCGGTGACCCTCGCCGGCTACCCGCAACAGGCCGACCTGCAGCAGATCAACAAGCCGATGATCGTGGCGCTGATCGTCGCACTGATCATCATCTCGGCCATGTGCTACGGCCCGCTGGCGGCGCTGATGGTCGAACTGTTCCCGACGCGCATCCGCTACACCTCGATGTCCCTGCCGTATCACATCGGCAACGGCTGGTTCGGCGGTTTCCTGCCAACGGTGTCGTTCGCGCTGGTGGTGTACACCGGGGATATTTTCTATGGGCTGTGGTACCCGGTGCTGATTACCGGGGTCAGCCTGGTGGTGGGGATGATTTGTCTGCGTGAGACGAAGAATATCGATCTCGATAAGAACTGAATCTGAAACATGATCCTTTGGTAAAAAATCTGTGGCGAGGGGATTTATCCCCGATGGGGTGCGTAGCGCCCCCCGTGAAAAAGGGGACTACTACGTAGTCCATCGGGGATGAATCCCCTCGCCACAATTGAATCTCCTCAGCCAAGAATCAGGCATCAGCCTTGATCACCTCAAACTTCACCTGATCCGGATAAAACGCCACGTAGTCACGAATCGGCGCGACCGAGACTTTCGGATTTTCGTACGTCCACACCGCATTCGCCGCCTCGTGCCCCGGTATTTGCAGGCTGAAGTAATTCGCATCGCCCTTGTACGGGCAATAACTGGTGTGGTCGGTGCGGGCGAAGTATTTCTCGTCGATGTCCTCGCGGGGCACGTAGTACACCGGCGGGTAGTTGGCCTCATGGAGCACCAGCACATGCGAGGACGCCGCGACCTGGATGCCGTGGAATTTCACCAGCAGGCAACCGGGGAGTTCTTCGAGGGTGATGACGGGGTTGAGGCCGGTGGTGCTCATGGGGGTTTCTCCTGAATACGGCGCAGAGACCGGTTCAGGTATAGCCCATCTGTTGAGCAGGCGATGATTTTGCAGCCGAACGGCCAAGGCCCCTCACCCCAGCCCTCTCCCGGAGGGAGAAGGAGCCTGCCGAGGTGTCTTTCGTTCTACACCGACCTGAAAGTGCTTCATCGATTATGGATTCAGCGAAGTGCTATCAGGTCGATGCATGTTTTCAGCATCCCCCGATCGGTCCCCTCTCCCACCGGGAGAGGGTTAGGGTGAGGGCTACTCTTCTGGCATCAAACCACGATATCAGTCGCCACCGCCTGCCCCACCACACCCACGGCAAAGTCAACCTGCCCCTGCCCGGTCAGATCGACCAGCAGCCCGGTCTGACCGTTCTGCGCGTAGTAAGTCAGGATCGCATCGCCCGCATGGCCGGTGAAACTGCTGACGAAGTTCAGCGTGGCCGCACCCGTGGCGAAACCGGCGATGCCCGAGAGGTCGATCTTGTCCAGGCCGCTTTTGAAATCCATGATCCAGTCCGGCTGGTTGTCGGTCGAGTCGCTGGCAGCGCCGAAGACGAAGGTGTCTGCGCCCTCACCGCCCCACAGCACATCCGCGCCGCCACCGCCGTAAAGGATGTCGTTGCCGGCTCCGCCGAACAGATGGTTGACTGCCGAGTTGCCGATCAGCAGGTCATTGCCTGAACCACCAACCGCGTTCTCCACGGTCACGCCATAGGCAATCGACACGTTGCCGACCAGACCGCCAACGTCGGAGAACGAACCTTCATTGAGGTTGATCTTCTGGTTCTGGGTGAAGCCGGAGAAGTTCAGCGTATCGTTACCGCCACCGTCCCATACCGAGAACACCACTTTCGACGCCGCCGATGTAGCGCTGTAGAAATCGCGGCCGGCGTTGGAGCCGAAACCGTAGGTGGTGTCATCGGCGCGGGTTGCATAGTTGGCGCCGTAGAGTTTCTGCACCGCGACGATATCGTCCAGCAACGGTGCCGAGGCGTAAGCGCCGCTGCCGTCCTTGCTGAAGTTCTGGTCGGTGTTGGCTTCGCTCCAGTAGCTCATCAGGCTGTAACCACGGGTGTCTTCGGCGTACTTGGCGTCGTTGTAGGTCGGGCTGCCGTTGCCGGCGTTGTAGGCGCCCGGGTGCGACAGGCCGAGGGTGTGGCCGATTTCGTGGGTCAGGGTCTGACGCCCGTAGTTGTTGGTGTCCGGGGTCTTGTTGACCTGATATTGATTGTTGATCAGGTACCACGACTGGCCGTCATAGCTGCCGCCGCTCGGCAGGTAGGCGAACGCCGCGCCGCCGGTGCTGACGTCGTAGTTGCCGAAGGTCATGTGGCCGTCGCCGCCATTGCCCTCGGTGAAGGTCACCTTGGCCACGTCGGCCCAGGATTGCATGGCCAGCACGGCTTGAGCCTTCTGCTGCGCGCTGAACTGGCTGAAGTTGCCGAGGTTCGGGTTGTAGTTCGCCGGTTTCTCGGTGAGGAAGGTGTAGGTCAGGGAAATTTTGCCGTCGCCGTTCTTGTCGTGCCACGACAGGTTTTTGCGCAGGATTTCGTCGGCTGCCTGATCAGCGGTGAACGACGGTTTGCCGTTGACCAGGCCGACGCCACGGTCGTACAAGTGGCTGAAGGCGTTCACTTCGTCATAGGCGCTGCTGGATTTTGCTTTGGCTTGAGCCATGGTGGGACTTCCTTGTTTCAGAGTTGGCAGTACGCGTCGAGCACGGCAATCCACGGCGAGATCGTCCGCTCACTCGCGTTTCTAAGAAGCCCGGTGAACCTGACACGGGCGTCAACTGCCCTGCCAATCGATTTCTCGATAGCCGCGCGCGACGTCCCGGTAATACCGGTCATCTCCGGCAATGTTTTGATCTGTATATCCATACAGATAAAAGTTGCCCCGGGCGCCAACTGCGGCCATTCTGTGCACCTCCAGGAACTGAACGACGACGGTGGTTATGCGGCTGTACCTCTGTGAAAAACCTTCCCAGGCCAAAGACATTGCGGCCGTGCTCGGCGCAAAGCGTCGGGGCGACGGCTGCTGGCTGGGAACGGACGTCACAGTGACCTGGTGCATCGGCCACCTGCTGGAAACCGCGCCGCCGGATGCCTACGACGCGCGCTACAAGCGCTGGGTGCTGGCGGATCTGCCGATCATTCCCGACAAATGGAAAATGACCGTCAAGCCGCGCACCGCCAGCCAGTACAAGGCGGTCAAGCGCCTGCTCGGCGAGGCCAGCGAACTGATCATCGCCACCGACGCCGACCGTGAGGGCGAAATGATCGCCCGGGAACTGGTCGAGCACTGCCGCTATCGCGGGCCGATCCGTCGCTTGTGGCTGTCGGCGCTGGACGAAGCGTCGATCCGCAAGGCTCTGGCCGCGATGAAGCCGGGGGCGGAAACATTCAGCCTGTATCACTCGGCGCTGGGGCGCTCGCGGGCGGACTGGCTGATCGGCATGAACATGAGTCGCCTGTTTACGCTATTGGGCCGGCAGTCCGGTTATCAGGGCGTCCTGCCGGTTGGCCGGGTGCAGACGCCGACACTGCGGCTGGTGGTGGATCGCGACCGCAGCATCGCCGATTTCGTGCCGGTGCCGTACTGGGCGATCGATGTGCAACTGCTGCACGACGGCACGCCGTTCACCGCGCAATGGCGTGCGCCCTCCGACGTTTGCGACGATCAGGATCGCTGCCTGAATCAGGCGCTGGCCCAACAAGCGGCGACTGCAATCAGCAATGCCGCCAGTGCGCGTGTGGTGAAGCTGCGCACCGAACGCATGCGTGAAGTGGCGCCGCTGCCGTTCGACCTCGGCACCCTGCAGGAAGTCTGTTCGAAGAAACTCGGTCTCGGCGCCCAGGAAACCCTCGACATCGCCCAGGCCCTCTACGAAACCTACAAGGTCATCACCTACCCGCGCAGCGATTGCGGTTTCCTGCCGCTGAGCCAGCACAGCGAAGCCCCGGGAATACTCGCCGCACTGCGTCAGGCCGACCCCAGCCTTGACGCGCTGAACGGTCACCTCGACCCGCAGCGCCGCTCACGGGCGTGGAACGACGCCAAGGTCAGCGCCCACCACGGCATCATCCCCACGGCGGCAGCAAAAAATCTCGAGCGTCTGAGCGGCAAGCACCGGGCGGTCTACACCCTGATTCGCGCGCGCTATCTGGCGCAATTTCTGCCCAACCATGAATACGATCGCACCCAGGCCGATTTCGATTGCGCCGGCGAAGCGTTGCGCGCGGTCGGCAAGCAGATCATCGAGCCGGGCTGGAAACGCGCCTTGCCCGAAGCTCTGGCCCCGGCCAAGGGCCGCGAAGCGCCAGCTCCGCAAACCCTGCCGGTGCTGAGCCAGGGTATCGATTGCGCCGTGGCCGGCGTGAACCTCAAGGATCTATGGACCCAGCCGCCGAAGCCCTACACCGAGGGTGATCTGATCAAGGCGATGAAGAACGTCGCCAAACTGGTGGAAGATCCGCTGCTCAAACAGAAACTCAAGGACACCACCGGCATCGGCACCGAAGCCACTCGCGCCTCGATCATTCAGGGCCTGCTGGATCGTGGTTATCTGGTGAAGAACGGCAAGGCGCTGGCCGCGACTGCGGCGGCCTTCAGCCTGATCGACGCCGTACCCCGGGCGATTGCCGACCCCGGCACCACCGCCATCTGGGAACAGGCGCTGGACATGGTGCAGAGCGGCGAGATGAGCCTGGAAGAGTTCGTCACCAAACAGGCGGCGTGGATGAGCAAGCAGGTTACACGCTGTTCGGCGCTGAGCCTAACCATCAGCGGCCCGCCACCTGCCGGCAAGGCTGCGGCGCCGTGGAAGAAGAAACGCAAATCGACCCGAAGCAAAACTTCTGGCACCACACAACGCAAAACAAAATAGGCTTTTGTGGCGAGGGAGCTTGCTCCCGCTCGGCTGCGTAGCAGTCGCAAAACCTGCAACTTTGGTCTATCTGAAACATCGCGATTGCAGGTTTTAGGGCCGCTTCGCGCCCCAGCGGGAGCAAGCTCCCTCGCCACAGGGTTCTTAAGTCTCCCTTTTGGAGTTCATTGAACATGCCCACTATCGAACTGCGCCCCGCCCACCGCGACGAACTGCAAACCATCGAAAACCTCATGCAGTTCTACATGTACGACTTCAGCCAATGGCTACCACTGAAACTCGGCGAACATGGCTTCTTCAGCATTCAGCAGAAAGACGATTACTGGCGCAATCCCGCTACCCAACCGTTCCTGATCCGCGTCGACGGTGAACTGGCCGGCTTCGTGACCGTGGATGACGACACCCACACTGAAGGCGCGCAACACAACATCGGCTACTTCTTCCTCACTCGGCGCTTTCGTGGCAAAGGCGTCGCGCAGTTTGTCATCTCTGCCCTCTTGAGCCGTCTGCCCGGTCAATGGCAGATTTTCCACATCGACGCCAACCTGCCTGCGCAGCGCTTCTGGGCCAGGTTGATCCCCGAATTGGCTGGCGGCGCCTTCACCCGCCAGCAGCGCGCCGTGGACGGTTATCCCTGCACCTTCTACGTCCTGCGTGCCCCTGCATCCGTTGCCTGAACGGAACTTTTCTCATTCCAAAACAGCTTTGTCCGACAATATGTAGTGAACAAAAATAATCACTACAAAACCGTTGACGGCACCGTTTTGCTTTTGCATGATGAAGACGTTCCCCGATCGGGAACATCGGTAACACGCTTGAGCAAACTCGTCTGACCGCCGAGTTGTTTTTTCCGGATACACGCTGCCCACAAGGCAGATTGAAGAAGCTGACCTGGCCTGAACGTCCAGTACAAGGACGAGAAGCGCTGGCGAAAATTCTCAAGACGCTTGTGGTCGACCCTGAAAATGTCGTCAAGGAGCCTCCCGGTTTTCGCTGCTTCTCCTCGTTGTGACGCTATTGCGTAGCAGTTATTCAACACGACTACATGCAACAGACGCATGACCCCGTACTTCACACGGGCGACCGCTGACGTCCTGGTTTCGGTGCCAGGGATCAACTAACCGATGGGCTACCTGTATTAGCGAATCAACTTTGAAAGATCACCAGACTGGTCAAGGGGCAAACATCATGAATCTGAACAATCAACCTACTATCGAAGAACTGGCTCGTATGTTCGCTGCGCAAAAAGACAGCCACGACAGCCACATTCTCTGGATCAGCAAGTCGGGTCAGGTGCATATCGACTGCCTGTCGCCCCATGCTGGTGAAGAAGAATTCGATCGCAGCAACCAGAACCTGCTGGCCCGCCTGAAGATGTACCGCCGCGGCCACGGTTATGTCGGCAAGAAAGCTGCGGCCGATAAAGACTTCATCGGCAATGTGCTGCAGACGCTGAAACAGGCGTGGGATTCGATGCAGAACGAGAATGAAGTTCGGGTGATTGACCGGTTCTGCTGATTTACAACTTCAATAAATAAAAGGGCCTGCTTCCAACAGAAGCAGGCCCTTTTATATCCGCAATTCACCACACAATCCTGTGGGAGCGGGCTTGCTCGCGAATGGGCCGGGTCAGTCGACATCTATTCAACTGATAAACCGCTTTCGCGAGCAAGCCCGCTCCCACAGGGGGACTGCGTCGTTGATCAGATTTTTGTTTCCAGTACCAGATTCATGAACGCCACCGCCGCCGCACTGTGGTAATTATTGCGGCGCCGCAACAATGCCGCCCCACGCTGCGGGGCTTCGTTCTCGACCCGCAGTCGGCGCAACACCCGGTCTTCGCTGGCAATCGCTTCGGGCAACATCGTCGCCATCGGCGAATGGCGCACCACTTCCAGTAGCGTACTCACCGAGTTCACCTCGATCCGCACCTGTGGCGTGATTCCGTGCTGACGAAAGTATTCATCGATCGATAAGCGCGTGATGAAGTCCGGCGCCAGTAAGGCGAAATCCAGTTGGGCAAGATCGCTCGCCGTCAGCACCGCGCTGCTGTCGTACAGCGGATGCTCGCGCCCGACCATGATCCCCAGGGTTTCGGTAAACGCCGGGATGCACTCGAGGTCCGGGTGGCGCACCGGAGTAAAGGCAATCGCGATATCCAGCGAATCGTCCGCCAGCCCCGCCTCGATGTCGTCCATCGACAGCTCGAAAATCTGCAGATGGATCCCCGGGTAGCGCGCCGCAAAATCACGCACCAACGGCCCGACCAGATAGGCCATGAAGGTCGGCGTCATGGCCAGCCGCAGGCTGCCACGGGACAGATCCTTGACGTCATGCAACGCCCGCTTGCCCGCCTCCAGCTCCACCAGCACGCGCCGCGCGCATTCGATGTAGGCCTCGCCGGCATCAGTGGGTTTAACGGTGCGCGAGGTGCGGTCGAACAGGTTCACCCCAAGGGATTCTTCCAGTTGGCGGATCTGTTGCGACAGGGTCGGCTGTGACACGTGCAACGCCTCCGCCGCCCGGGTGAAGCCGCCGTGATCGGCCACGGCCAGCAGATATCGCAAATGTCGCAGCAACATGGGATTCACCATCTATAGGCAGGACTTATGCAAAGCATTGTATATCGGTCTTGGACGCTATTGATCAATCGGCAGAAGATGGCTCCCACACAGCAAGCCAACCTTGAAAGGAGTGACACCATGCAACAGTCCCACGCCTACAACGATGCCAGCCTGGCCCTGACCACGCGCATTCTCGACATCAAGGCCCGCAAGAATCTGTCATGGCAGGATCTTGCCGATGGCACCGGCCTGAGCCTGGCCTACGTCACCGCTGCCCTCCTCGGCCAGCACCCACTGCCACAAAACGCCGCGCAAGTGGTTGGCGACAAACTCGAACTGGACGCCGACGCCGTTGCCGCCCTGCAGATCATCCCGCTGCGCGGCAGTCTCAGCGGCGTGCCGACCGACCCGACCATCTACCGCTTCCACGAGATGATCCAGATCTACGGCACCACCCTCAAAGCCCTGGTTCACGAGCAGTTCGGCGACGGCATCATCAGCGCCATCAACTTCAAGCTCGACATCAAGAAAGTCGAAGACCCGGAAGGCGGCTCCCGCGCCGTGGTCACCCTCGACGGCAAGTTCCTGCCGCTGCGTCCGTTCTGATACACCCCGGCCCGCACCCCGCGTGCGGGCCCATCCAAACTGAATTGCCAAGTCGTCACCACATCTGCCTGGAGGCTGCCCCATGCACAAAATTCTGTTGACCCTGACCCTGCTCGCCGGCCTTGCCGCCCAGGCCCAGGCTGATGAAGAGGCCATTGCCTACCGCTACGGCATGACTCTGGATATTGCTGAAGTCGTGAGCATCACCCCGGTCGCCGACGTCTGCGGCGTTGTACCGGTCGAGATGACCTACCTCGACAGCCACGGCGCAAAACACATTCTTCAATACAGCGAATTCGGCACCGGCTGTTCGAACTGAGAGGACAACACCATGAAAAACCTGATCGAAGGCTTCCTGAAGTTCCAGAACGAGGCGTTCCCGCAACGCACCGAGCTGTTCAAGCACTTGGCGACCACTCAAACCCCGGGCACCTTGTTCATCACCTGTTCCGACAGCCGCGTCGTCCCGGAACTGCTGACTCAGCAAGAACCCGGCGAGCTGTTCGTGATTCGCAACGCCGGCAATATCGTGCCGTCGTACAGCCCGCATCCGGGCGGGGTGTCGGCAACGGTGGAATATGCGGTGGCGGTGCTGGGTGTGACTGACATCGTGATCTGCGGCCATTCGGATTGCGGCGCAATGACCGCGATTGCCCAGTGCAAATGCATGGATCACCTGCCTGCCGTCAGCGGCTGGCTGCAACATGCCGAGTCGGCAAAAGTGGTTAACGAAGCGCGGCAGCATGCCAATGACGCGGCGAAGTTGAGTTCGATGGTGCGGGAAAATGTGATCGCGCAACTGGCGAACATTCAGACCCACCCGAGCGTGCGCCTGGCCCAGGAGAAAGGCCTGCTGAACCTGCATGGCTGGGTGTATGACATCGAGACCGGCTCGATCAATGCGCTGGCGGCGGATCGCCGGACGTTTGTGCCGTTGGCTGAGCAGCCGGCGACTTGCGCCATTCAGGCAAACACCAGTGCAGCCGCCTGAAGGAGAACAGTGCAACCCTGTGGCGAGGGAGCTTGCTCCCGCTGGGGCGCGCAGCGGCCCTCGCTTATTTGGGTCTGCTGCGCAGACCAGCGGGAGCAAGCTCCCTCGCCACAGGTTTAGTGTTCAGATCAGCGTTTTACGCTGAGGTCGATCTGGGTCATGCGACTACGAACCGTGAACACGCCATCCCCCGAAAGAATCGCACTGCGCGCAAACAAGCGCCCGCTTTCCCAGTTCGAAAGCCCCAGTTCCGGCTTGTTCAGCGCGTACTGACCATCGACCCAACGGGTAATCCCGTTACCCACAAACGGCGCGTTCACCGCGTTGTAAAAACGCTCTTGCGCAGCGGCATCCTCGCTGATCAGCGACACCGTGAACTGTGGGCTGTAACGATTGAACAGCGCGATCGCCTGATCCAGATCGTCGACGATCATCAGGCTGACTTCCGGGGTTTCTTCCCATTCCCACTCGCGGCCCAGCTCGGATTCCGTCAGCGTTTCGGCCAGGGCTTCGGTCTGATAACCCTCGGCGCGATAGACCTCGACCGTCGCGTTCTGCCACTCGGCCGGCAGGTAACGTTCGCTGCCTGCGACGATGTGCAATTTGCAGCCCTGACCGCGTGCGGTACCGGCCTGCTGCAGCGCATCGAGAAACAGCGGCACCAGTTCGGTGGCACGCTCGCGTTGAATCAGGCAGACGTTCAGCGTGTTGCAGACTTTGCGATCCAGTGAGTTGCGCACCACGGCGGCGAAGCGCGTGGCGTCGGCGTCACGATCCGCAATCAGCCACGCGCCGCCAGTGCCGTGCAGGCTGACCGCCGTGCCCGCCTGCTGGGCGATGCTACCCAACTGGCTGACCGCACGCCCCGAACCCCGGGCCACCGCCAGCGACAAACGCCGGTCGGCGAACATCGCCCAACCGGCGGCGTGATTGACGCTTTCCACCAGCGACACCGCACCCGCCGGCAGACCGGCCTCGGCCAGCGCCGGGTTCAGGGCGTGAGTGACGATTGCTTGCGCGGTGCCCAATGCGTCGCTACCGATGCGCAGTACTGCGGTGTTGCCGGTGCGCAGTACGCCGGCGGCATCGGCAAACACGTTCGGCCGTCCTTCGAACACGAAAGCCACAATGCCCAGCGGCGACACCACTTGCTCGACCTTCCAGCCATCGTGTTCGACGCTGCTGATGACCTTGCCGCGCGTGGCTGGCGCATCCCGCCAGGCGCGCAGACCGGCGATCATGTCGCGGCGCATGCGTTCGTCGGCGAGCAGTCGAGTGGTCGAGCGACCACGGGCCTTGGCGCGTTCGATGTCGGCCAGGTTCGCCGCTTCGATCAGAGTCCAGCATTCCGCGGTTTCGAGGCGTTGCGCGAACAGATCGAAGAAGTGGCTGATGGCTTCGTCGCTCACCGCAGACAATGCGCTGAACGCGGTTTCTGCCCGTTCGATCGCCACCGCAGCCGCTTGTTGATCGGCCACCGGAATCAGCAACAGCTCGCCACTCACCTGCTCGACCAGCAGGTGGTCACCGGGCTGAAACCGCGCCGCCAGTTCGGGGCTGACCACGGTCACGCGGTTACCAGCGAAAGGGATCGGCGTGCCAGCGACTAGACGTTCGAGCGCAAGAGACATGAAGCGGATTCACCATATGAGGGGCGGCCGGAAAATGTATAGGAACAGCGCTCTCCCAGGCAACACAAAACCCTTGTAGGAGTGAGCCTGCTCGCGATAGCGGAGTGTCAGACGCAGTCATATTGAATGACACACCGCTATCGCGAGCAGGCTCACTCCTACAGTTACTGCGGTGCTTTTTAGAACACCGACCAGCCAATCCGCGAACTGAGCATCTCCAGCGCCGCCATTCCCGCCAGCGAGTTGCCGGCAGCGTTGAGTTCCGGCGACCACACGCACACGCTGAACTGCCCCGGCACCACCGCGACAATCCCGCCACCGACTCCGCTCTTGCCCGGCAGACCGACACGATAGGCAAAGTTGCCGGCCTCGTCGTACAGACCGCTGGTGGCCATGATCGAGTTGACCTGCTGGGTCTGGCGTCGCGTCAGGATCTGTTCGCCGCTGTGTTTGCAGAAACCATCGTTGGCAAGAAAGCAGAACGCGCGGGCCAGATCGATGCAGTTCATGCGCAACGCGCAGTGGCTGAAGTAGCTGCGCAGTACCGCTTCCACGTCGTTGTGGAAGTTGCCGAACGATTGCATCAGGTACGCCATGGCCGCGTTGCGGGCGCGATGCTGGTATTCGGATTCGGCGACCTTGCCGTCGACGATCACCTGCGGATTGCCCGACAGACGCCGCACGAAGTCACGCATCGACAGGGCCGGCGCGGCGAAGCGTGACTGGTTGATGTCGCAGATCACCAGCGCCCCGGCATTGATGAACGGATTGCGCGGACGCCCGCGTTCGAACTCCAATTGCACCAGCGAGTTGAACGGCTGGCCGGACGGCTCGTGACCCAGGCGCTCCCAGATCGCCTCGCCGGAATGCTCGATGGCCTGCACCAGGCTGAACACCTTGGAAATACTCTGCACCGAGAACGGCGTCTCGGCGTCGCCGGCGCAATACATTTCGCCGTCGTTGCCATACACGGCGATGCCCAGCTGATTGGCCGGCACGGTGCCGAGGGCGGGAATGTAGTCAGCCACTTTGCCCTGCCCGATCAGGGGCCGGACAGCGTCAAGAATCTCGTTCAACAGCGCTTGCATGCCGGGTTCCGAAGTCTCGCCCCATGGGATTGCGGGGACACTGGGGCTAGACGCCGCGCAACTGCCACGAATCACACTAGCTATCCCAGGGGGCTGTGGTGGATGAAGAATTCAGGGCTGGCCACGATCAAGGGTGGGAGTGAGCTTGCTCACGAAGTGGTCGGCACAGTCAGCATTGATGTTGGCTGACCTGACGCTTTCGCGAGCAGGCTCACTCCTACAGGGGGCTGTGGTAGATAAAAGATTCAGGGCTGGCCACGATCAAGGGTGGGAGTGAGCTTGCTCACGAAGGGGTCGGCACAGTCAGCATTGATGTTGGCTGACCTGACGCTTTCGCGAGCAGGCTCGCTCCCACTGGGGGCTGTGGTGGATGAAGGATTCAGGGCTGGCCACGATCAAGGGTAGGAGTGGGCTTGCTCACGAAGGGGTCGGCACAGTCAGCATTGATGTTGGCTGACCTGACGCTTTCGCGAGCAAGCCCGCTCCCACAGGGGGCTGTGGTGGATGAAGGATTCAGGGCTGGCCACGATCAAGGGTGGGAGTGAGCTTGCTCACGAAGGGGTCGGCACAGTCAGCATTGATGTTGGCTGACCTGACGCTTTCGCGAGCAAGCCCGCTCCCACTGGGGGCTGTGGTGGATGAAGGATTCAGGGCTGGCCACGATCAAGGGTGGGAGTGGGCTTGCTCACGAAGGGGTCGGCACAGTCAGCATTGATGTTGGCTGACCTGACGCTTTCGCGAGCAAGCCCGCTCCCACTGGGGGGACTGTGGTGGATGAAGGATTGGGGGCCTGCCGCGATCAGGGGTGGGAGTGGGCTTGCTCACGAAGGGGTCGGTACAGTCAGCATTGAGGTTGACTGAACTGACGCTTTCGCGAGCAAGCCCGCTCCCACAGGGGGCTGCTGCAAATCCGGGATTCAGTGTGCCCCGTCGAGGCCGGCGAGCAGCGCGCTGTCGCGGCTGTAGATATCCGGCGCATAACGCACCTGCCCATCCTTGCCGACCTGCGCTGTCCAGTAGGTCATCAGGATCGGCACCGGTGCCGACAGGCGGAATTCGTGGGTGCTGCCGGTGGCGAGCAAGGTGTCGGTGCGGGTGCGTTCCGCCGGGGTCAGCAACAGATCGCGCAGTTGCATCGGGTGCTCGACCCGCACACAACCGGAGCTGAAGGCGCGCGGGCCTTTGTCGAACAGGGCCTTGCTCGGCGTATCGTGCAGGTACACGGCGAACGGGTTGGGGAAGCGGATCACCAGTTGCCCCAGCGGGTTACGCGGCCCCGCTTCCTGGCGCAGCATGATGTTGCCGGGGTTGTCCCAGTCGATGTCCGCCGCGGCCAATGGCTGGCCATGGGCGTCGAGCACTTGCAGGTTCTGCCGGCTGAGGAAGGTCTGATCCTTGCGGATCGCCGGCAGCTTGTCTTCTTTCCAGATGGTCGGCGGCACGGTCCAGGTCGGATTCAGGGTCAGACGCGTAACCCGGGATTTCAGCAGCGGGGTCTGCCGCTCGGCGCGACCAACCTGAGTACGGGTCTGCCAGACCGGCACGCCGCCCTGGTACAGGGTCAGTTCGGCGGCGGCGACGTTGACCAGCAAACCGTCGGGTTCCATGTCCTGGGCCAGCCAGCGGAAGCGCTCAAGGTTGACCCGCAACTGCTCGCGGCGGGTCAGCGGGCTGATGTTGAGCTCGGCAATCGTCCCCGGCCCGACCACCCCGTCGGCCTGCAACGAATGGTTGGTCTGAAAGCTTTTCACCGCGTCCACCAGCACCCCCTCATAGGCATTGCCGGGCGTACCAATGGCGTCAGTCAGATAGCCTTCGTTGTACAGGCGCTGGGCCAGTTCCGGCACGCGCTTGTCTTCCATCGTCGGGCGCAGCAACGGGCCGTTGCCCACCGACTGCCAGTGCGGCAAGGCTTGCAATCGTTGGCTGGCGTAGAGGTGGCGCAGGCTCTGGTATTGCGCCAGACGTGGCCGCGCCAGATCGAACGCGGTCTTGATATCGTGCAGACCGGGCACAGCGATCGCCAGCAATTCCGCCTGACGATCACGCGGGGTGTCATCGGAATGCCACAGCGGCTCGAAATGCGACTGCAACAGACGCCCGTAATGCAAGTCCTGCAGGGCTTGCAGGTAATAGCGACTGATATCGATATCGGCGCACAGCTCGCCGTCCTGCGGCGGATTGACCGCTACCGGGTAGCGCTTGGGATTGAGGCCATCGTCGGCCAACAGCTGCAATTGCCCTTGCAATGCTGGCAATCGCCCGGACTCACTGGCCCACACGGGCAGCCAGTCCTGCTGCTGATAAAACGCTTGCAACTGCGCCAGCGCCGGACCACTCAAGTGCCCAGCAATCGCCGGACACGCCTGAGGCAAACCGATCAATACCGCCTGCAGCGGACTTTGCGGCTCGACCGGCATTTGCGCCGGCGGCGTCGGCAAGGTCTGCAACGGCGGCAATGGTTCATCGGCGCAAGCGACAAACGGCGCAGCGAGCAAACAAATGCTCAAGTAGCATGCGTACTTTTTGAACAACTGCTTTACTCCAATCCATGGCCGTCTGAATGACGGTCAACCTTACAACAGGTGCGCTGAACAGTCAGGCCCGAATCTGGGGTCTGAGGGTATGACTGGAAGTCAGGAGCCAAAGTGCCAAATAAGTAGCAAGTGAGGACACTTTATAAATGTTGACGTTTTTGCGCCGACTTCTGCTGACCACCGCGACCCTCGTCGTCGTGAGCAGCCCAGCTTTCGCCGCCGGCAAACCATCGCCGGTGCTCTTCACCAGCCTCGCGCACGCCGCGCCGGAACTCAATCCCCAGGCGCTAAAAGGTGCCTTGAGCGCCATGCAATGTGCGGTCAACAATGGCGCCAAACCGTCGCGGCACCTGGCGATCATCGATTATTCGCAACCCTCCACCGCCCGCCGGCTGTGGATCTTCGACTTGAGCAGACAGAAACTGGTGCTGCGCGACCTGGTCGCCCACGGCTCCAATTCCGGGGAAAATTTCGCCACCCAGTTCTCCAACCGCGAAGGCAGTTACCAGTCCAGCCTCGGTCTGTTCCGCACCCAGGAAAGTTACAAGGGCACTCACGGATATTCGCTGCGCATGGACGGTCTGGAGCCGGGCTTCAATGACCTGGCCCGCGACCGGGCGATCGTGATTCACGCCGCCGATTACGTGAATCCGCTGTGGAGCAAGCGTCAGGGCCGCATCGGGCGCAGCCAGGGTTGCCCGGCAGTCCGCCCGCAAGTGGCCAAGCAGGTGATCGACAAGCTAAAGGACGGCCAGTTCATGTTCTCCTGGTACCCGGACCAGCGCTGGCTGAAATCCTCGCCGTACCTCAACTGTCAGCCACAGCAAGTGGCGAGCATCTTGAATACTCACGCCAGCTAGGATCCTGTAGGAGCTGCGGCACGCTGCGATCTTTTGATGTTGCCTTTAAAAGATCGCAGCGTGCCGCAGCTCCTACAGGGATTTGTTTCCGTCAGCAGCGCTTTGGCTGGGCTGGCCGCTTCCACGGGTGATCCGGGTTCGGCTGATGATCAGGGCAACGACCATCAACGCCGCCGCAACCCCGAACGTGCTGTGCAAGCCGCTGCCGATGACCTCGGCCGGGGCTTGCGTCGGGTCATCCGTAGCGAAGGCGAACACCGCGCCCATGACCGCCGCGCCGGTGATCAGCCCCAGATTGCGCGACAGCCCGAGCAGGGCCGACACCACACCGCGCTGATCCTGACTGACCGTGGCCATCAACCCGCTATTGTTGGCCGCCTGAAACAACGCGTAACTGCTGGCAACCACAGCCATCGGCAGCAGATACGCCACCAGACCGAAACTCATCGGCAACAACGCCAGCAAGCTGCAACCGCCGGCCATCCCGAGCAACGCCCCCGGCACCACCCGCCGCGCACCGAAGCGATCCACCAGACGCCCGGCCGGCACCCCGCCGCACGCGGCCAGCAGCGGCCCGACCGACAACGCCAGGCCAACCACGCTGCTGCCCAGTCCCAGGCCCCGACTCAGGTAAAACGGCCCGACCACCAGTGTGGTCATCATCACCGTCGTCACCAGCAACGTCAGCGCCAGGCTGCTGCTCAGACGCGCGTCGGCAAACAATGACAGGCGAATCAGCGGCGCCGTGGCTTTCATCTCGACCGCGACAAACACCCCTGCCCCGCACAGGCTGACCAGCAGCAACATCAGCGTATAGCCATCGAGCGTCATCGCCAGCGCATAAGCGGCCAGCGTCAACACCAGCACCACGGTGCCGAGGTAATCAAACGCGACTGCCGATTTCGCCGGGCGATCGGCCGGCAGATAACGAAAAACCAGCCACGCATTGAGCAGGCCCAACGGCACGTTGAGGACAAAGATCGACGGCCAGCCGACATGCGCAATCAGCAGACCACCCAGCGATGGCCCGAGGCTGGTGCCGGTGGCCGACATCGTCGCCAGCAGGCCCATCGCACTGCCCGCCCGCGCCTTGGGCACCGCATCGGCCACCAGCGCCACCGTCAAGGCAAACATGATCGCCGCGCCAAGACCTTGCACGGCCCGCGCGCCGATCAACCAGCCAAGCCCCGGAGCCAGTGCGCAACACAACGAAGCGCTGGTAAAAATGCCGATCCCGATCAGCAGCAATCGCCGCCGCCCGAACACATCGCCCAGACGTCCGACGCTGACAATCAACGTGGTGACCGCCAGCAGGTAAGCCAGCACGATCCACTGCACCTGTTGAAACGTCGCCTCGAATGCCGCGGCCAGCGTCGGCAACCCGGCGTTGGCGATGCTGGTGTCCAGCGACGGCATCAACATCGACAGCGCCAGACTGGTCAGCGCCCAGCGGGCTTGAGGGGGCAAGGGGGATCCGGGCATCGGGCGCTCCTGGTGCAAAGGTCAGACGGCATAGCCTGAGTCTCGACACGGCAAGGCGCAAGACGCATGCTTTGCACTTGATACCTGCATGGAACGCCATGTCATGAGCACACCGGATCTGAACCTGTTGATCACCCTCGACGTGTTGTTGCGCGAAGGCAGCGTCGCCCGCGCCGCGCAAATTCTGCGCCTGAGCCCGTCGGCCATGAGCCGTGCCCTGGCGCGGCTGCGCGAAACCACTGGCGATCCGTTGCTGGTGCGCGCCGGGCGTGGCCTGGTGCCGACCCCGCATGCGCTGGAGTTGCGCGAGCGGGTCAGTGGTCTGGTGCAGGCAGCCGAGGCCGCCTTGCGTCCCGCCGAGATCCTCGACCCCGGTCAGTTGCAGCGCACCTTCACCCTGCGCAACACGGACGGTTTTGTTGAAACCTTCGCCGCCGCACTGCTCGCGCGCATCGCAGAAGAAGCGCCCGGCGTGCGCCTGCGTTTTGTGCAGAAAGCCGACAAGGACAGCACCCTGCTACGCGAAGGCCGGGTGGATCTGGAGACCGGTGTGGTCGATGACAGCACCGACCCGGCGCTGCACAGCCGCATCCTGTTTCAGGATCACTGGATCGGTGTGGTTCGTGAGGGCCATCCGTTGAGCTCGGGCAAGATCAGCAGCAAACGCTTTGCCGGCGGCCAGCACATTCTCATCTCACGCCGTGGGCGCAGCAGCGGCCCGGTCGATGAAGCGCTGCTCGCCGCGGGGCTGACGCGGGACATCGTCACGTCATTCGGCGGCTTTTCTGCAGCGCTGACACTGGTTCGCGAATCGGACCTGATCGCCACGGTTCCGGAGCGTCACACCAGCAAGCTGCGCATGGGCCTGCACAGCTTCGCCCTGCCCTTCAGGATGCCGCCGATCAGCGTGTCGATGCTCTGGCACCCGCGCATGGACGCCGACCCGGCACACCGCTGGTTGCGCAATTGTGTACGGGAAGTCTGCGTCTAACGCGCATCGCCACCGGCCGGTTTGTAGAACCGGAATTTGCCGACCGCGGCGGTCTTTCGGTATTCCCTGGCCCAGCTCGGATGCACGTTGCGATCATGAAAGTACAGTGCGCCATCGGTGCGATCCGGCAACTGGCGGTTGAGCGCCTTGCCGGCGATGTCCTTGGCCAGAGTGTATTCGGCGTCTTCCTTGACCTGATCGGCCTTGCCGTCGCACCACCAGGAAAACTGGCAGCTCTTGGTTTCCGACCCTTGCTTGACCACTGCGCACACGGTGTCGGGGAAGCCGTCATGGCCGAGGCGGTTCATCACCACGTTGGCCACCGCCTCCATTTCCAGCGTATCGCGGCCCTTGGCTTCCCAATAGATACTGCGCGCCAGACAGGTGATCGGATCGTCCAGCGGCGCGGTGCCGGCGGGGTCAACCGCCTGCACTTCGGTGGGGGTGATCGCTTCGGATTTGGGTGCCGGCGCCGCGCTGACTTTGTCGGCGGCCTTCTCTTCCAGCACTTGAGCCTTCTCTTCGGCCTTGGCCTTGATCGGCGCCTGTTCGGTAGCGCTCACAACGCCGGCCATAAGGGTTAATGCGAAACAGCCAGCCAACCATTTCAATCCCATGTCTGTTCTTCCGGCAGCGCCCGTTCCGGGCAAGGTGTTTCGTGGGGGAGACGCCCGGTTCCCGGGGCCTTCGGAGAGTGTAGACGGCAAATTTCGGCGCATTGTTCCGCAGAAAAATCCGCACGATGAAGAAAAAGACATTGCACTGACCGGGGGCCTTTCGCGCATCATGAGCGCACTCAGCTCAAGGGAGATTTCCATGCGCTTCATGCCATCCGTTTTGCGTTTCGCCGCGCTGGCCGTGGGGCTGGCCGTGGCCGCCTCGGCCGTGGCTGCCGACGAGTCGCAACTGATCGAGTCGATCAATGCCTACCGCAGCCAACCGCAGCGTTGCGGCACCCAGGCGTCCAGTGAACTGCCACCGCTGTCGGCCGACCCACGGCTGAGACTGCCGGCCGCCGGTGCAGTCGATCTGCAACAGGCCATGGCCAGCGCCAGCTACCCGATGGTCAACGTGCAGGCGATCACCCTCAACGGCCCACGGGATGCGGCGTCGGCGATGAAGGCGATTCAGGAGAGCTTCTGTCAGGTGGTGCTGGATCCGCAGTTCGTCGATGTCGGTGTCAGCCGCGCCGATCGTGACTGGCGAATTGTGCTGGCGCGACCGTTGCTCTCGGCGAAGCTTGGCGATGCGCAGAGCGAAGGCCAGAAGTTGCTCGAACAACTCAACGCGGCCCGCGCCCAGCCACGTCAATGCGGCGGCCAGCCCTTCGCCGCCGCCGGACCTCTGACCTGGAACGCCACATTGGGCAGCATTTCCCAGGATCACAGCCGCGACATGGCCAACAACAACTACTTAGACCACAAGGACCGCGACGGCCGCACACCCGGTGACCGCGCCGAACTGGCCGGCTACAGCGGGCAACTGGTCGGCGAAAACATCGCCGCCGGCCAAGACACCGTGGGCAAGGTCGTCGACGGCTGGCTCGCCAGTCCCGGCCACTGCGCCAACCTGATGAACCCGCAATACAAAGAACTCGGCGCCGCCTACGCGACCGATCCAAAGAGCAGCGCCGGGATTTACTGGACCGCGATGTTTGGGGCGCAGTAATTCCCCTTCAGAAACCACCGCAGATCCAATGTGGGAATTGCTGCTGGATGAAGGTTTCGGGCTGTCCGCGATCAAGGGTGGGAGTGGGCTTGCTCACGAAGAGGTCGGCACATTCAATATCGATGGCGACTGGCCTGACGCCTTCGCGAGCAAGCCCGCTCCCACAGGGGTAGTCAGTGCATCAGGGATTTACGGCTGGCCGAAATCACAGGGGATTGCTGTTGGATGAAGGATTCGGGGCTGGTCGAAAATCAAGGGTGGGAGTGGGCTTGCTCACGAAGGGGCCGGCACATTCAATATCGATGGCGACTGAGCGGACGCCTTCGCGAGCAAGCCCGCTCCCACAGGGGTAGTCAGTGCATCAGGGATTTACGGCTGGCCGAAATCACAGGGGAATTGCTGTTGGATGAAGGATTCGGGGCTGGTCGAAATCCAAGGTGGGAGTGGGCTTGCTCACGAAGAGGCCGGCACATTCAGCATCGATGGCGACTGAGCGGACGCCTTCGCGAGCAAGCCCGCTCCCACAGGAATCGCGTTTATTCTGATGTAACGCGGTGAATGCGCATCCTGAGTTCAAACCCAGACCGCGTCCCATAGCGGGTAGTCACCGAGTTTTTCCACCAGTCCGGCCCGCAGTGGATTAGCCACTACATAGCGGGCCAGTTTCACCAGATCCTCCTCTCGACGTAACGCATGGTCATGAAAACCTTGCTGCCAAAGGCATCCGGATCTACCGCTCGCTGTGTTGACTGAACGAGTACTCAGGGATTTGACCTGGCACATCAATTGGCCAAGTGTTCCTTTTTGCAATTGGATCAGCCAATGAAAATGATCGGGCATAACCACCCATGCCAATGTGTCGGCAAATCCCTCTTCCTGCGCCTGCCTGAACTGATGCACAACCAATCGACCGAGCCCGTAATCCTTGAACACTGGTTCTCGCCCCAAGGTATTGGCGGTTAGCAGGTAGATCTGATTTTCTTCGCAATGACGGCCGGTTCGCAGGCGATGTGATGAATAACGTTTGGGCATTCCTTTGCCTTGTCCATGGTTGAATTCAGAAAAAGCTAGATCAGCCATCACAGTGCGCCGAACATGTTTGTTGGCAGGATGTGTCTGCACACCAGAAAAAGGGTGGGAGTGGGCTTGCTCACGAAGAGGCCGGTACATTCAGCATCAGTGTCGACTGAGCGGACGCCTTCGCGAGCAAGCCCGCTCCCACAGGGGATTGCTGCTGGATGAAGAATTTGCGGCTAGCCGAAATCCAGGGTGGGATTGGTGGTGGATGAAGGTTTGGGGGCTGGCCGCAATCCAGGGTGGGAGTGGGCTTGCTCACGAAGGGGCCGGCACATTCAGCATCGATGTCGACTGAGCGGACGCCTTCGCGAGCAAGCCCGCTCCCACAGGGGATTGATGCTGGATGAAGAATTTGCGGCTAGCCGAAATCCAGGGTGGGATTGGTGGTGGATGAAGGATTGGGGGCTGGCCGCAATCCAGGGTGGGAGTGGGCTTGCTCACGAAGAGGCCGGCACATTCAGCATCAATGTCGACTGAGCGGACGCCTTCGCGAGCAAGCCCGCTCCCACAGGGGATTGATGCTGGATGAAGAATTTGCGGCTAGCCGAAATCCAGGGTGGGATTGGTGGTGGATGAAGGATTGGGGGCTGGCCGCAATCCAGGGTGGGAGTGGGCTTGCTCACGAAGAGGCCGGTACATTCAGCATCAGTGTCGACTGAGCTGACGCTTTCGCGAGCAAGCCCGCTCCCAAAGGGGATTGCTGCTGAGTGGAAGATTTGCGGCTAGCCGAAATCCAGGGTGGGATTGGTGGTGGATGAAGGATTGGGGGCTGGCCGCAATCCAGGGTGGGAGTGGGCTTGCTCACGAAGGGGCCGGCACATTCAGCATCGATGTCGACTGAGCGGACGCCTTCGCGAGCAAGCCCGCTCCCACAGGGGACATCAGTGATGTTCAGAATGCGGGCACAAAAAAACCGGAGTCATGGCTCCGGTTTTTCTGTTGTCAGTGGGTTCTCATCCCCGCTGCATACATCGCCAGTTTCAGCACACTCGCCACCACCGCGAGCGATACCACGCTGCCGAACCAGATCAGCAGCAACCAGCCCAGGCGCTTGTACCAACGGCTGGTTTTGACCTCGCGCGAATCAATGGTAGCCATCGCCAATCCTCACTTTGCCGCGGAATACGTAGTAGCTCCAGAAGGTGTACATCAGGATCACCGGCAGGATGAACAGTGCGCCGATCAGGGCGAACAACTGGCTTGAGGGCGGTGATGCCGCTGCCCACAGGCTCACCGAGGGCGGGATGATGTTCGGCCAGATGCTCAGCGCCAGGCCGATGTAACCGAGCAGCATCAGCACCAGAGTGAACACGAACGGCCAGTGGGTATGACGCTGACGCAAGGTGCGCAGCAACCCGAACAACGCCAGCAGCGCCAGCGCCATCAACCCGGCGAATACCATCAGGTGTCCGCTGGTCGACCAGCGAGTGGCCAGCTCCGGGTGCAACTTCAGTGTCCACGCACCAATCACCACCACCATCGCCGTCAGCAACCAGGCCAGCGGACGGGTGAACAGACGCATCCGCGACTCAAGCATGCCTTCGGTCTTGACCAGCAAC
Source organism: Pseudomonas sp. JQ36 (assembly GCF_053851495.1). Taxonomy (NCBI): domain Bacteria; kingdom Pseudomonadati; phylum Pseudomonadota; class Gammaproteobacteria; order Pseudomonadales; family Pseudomonadaceae; genus Pseudomonas; species Pseudomonas sp. JQ36. Next base: position 2,389,042 of record NZ_CM132642.1, read on the forward strand.
CAAGTGCTGCCCAGCAACGCATAAGCCACCACCAGACCGATGCCGCACACCAGCGGAAACGGCGCCAGCCAGTCCAGGCCGCCACCGGCAAACTGCCGATCCACCACGGGAATGCCCGACACGTACGCGCCGATCGCCACACCCTGAGAGAACGTCGCCAGCAGCGAACCGCCGATGAACGCCTTGTCCCACCAGTGGCGCTTTTGCGGCGACGACTTGAAGCGAAACTCGAACGCCACGCCACGGAAAATCAGCCCGCAGAGCATCAGGATCAGCGGCAGGTACAGCGCCTCCAGAATCACCCCGTAGGCCAGTGGAAACGCGCCATACAACGCCGCACCACCGAGCACCAGCCAGGTTTCATTGCCGTCCCAGACCGGGGCGACAGTGTTCATCATCACGTCGCGCTCCTGCTCATCCGGGATCAGCGGGAACAGGATCCCCAGACCCAGATCGAAGCCGTCCATGATCACGTACATCATCACCCCGAAGGCGATGATCACACCCCAGATCAACGAGAGATCGATACCTTGAATACCCATGACTCAATGCTCCTTCATCGGCGCGGTAGCCGCCGAAATAGGCCGGCGCGGGGTCTGCAACTGATCGCCCTCCGGCGGATGTTCGTGATGGGGCTGCGGGCCCTTCTTCACCAATTTCATCATGTAGCCGATGCCCACGGTGAACACCGAGCAGTAGATCACCACGAACAGCAACAGCGAGGTGCTCATCTGCGCCACCGAGTGGTGCGACGCGGCGTCATGGGTGCGCATCAGGCCGTAAACCACCCACGGCTGACGCCCGACTTCGGTGGTGATCCAGCCGGCCAGCAACGCGATCAACCCGCTTGGCCCCATCAGCAACACCAGACGCTGGAAGCCGCGATGCTGATAGAGCCTGCCGCCACGGCGCAGGGCCAGACCGAGCACACCGACGAGGATCATCAACATGCCCAGCCCGGCCATCACGCGAAAGCTCCAGAAGATGATGGTCGAGTTCGGCCGATCCTCTTTCGGGAAGCTCTTGAGCGCCGGAATCTGCTTGTCGAGGCTGTGGGTCAGGATCAGGCTGCCGAGGTAAGGGATTTCCAGCGCGTACTTGGTCTTCTCCGCCTGCATGTCGGGGATGCCGAACAGCACCAGCGGCGTCGGGCCGTTGTCGGCGTTTTCCCAGTGGCCTTCGATGGCGGCGATTTTTGCCGGTTGATGCTCCAGGGTGTTCAAACCATGGGCGTCACCGACCACTGCCTGGATTGGCGCTACGATCAGCGCCATCCACAACGCCATGGAAAACATCCTGCGCACCGGCGCGGTATTGTTGCCGCGCAGCAAATGCCAGGCCGCCGACGAGCCCACGAAGAAGGCCGTGGCGACGAACGCGGCGATCGCCATGTGCGCCAGACGGAACGGAAACGACGGGTTGAACACGATCGCCAGCCAGTCCAGCGGCATCACCCGCCCATCGACGATTTCAAAGCCCTGCGGCGTCTGCATCCAGCTGTTGGAGGCGAGAATCCAGAAGGTTGAAATCAACGTGCCGATAGCGACCATCACCGTGGCGAAGAAGTGCAAGCCACGACCGACGCGGTTCCAGCCGAACAGCATGACCCCGAGGAAACCCGCCTCAAGGAAGAACGCCGTCAGCACCTCATAGGTCAGCAACGGCCCGGTGATGCTCCCGGCAAAGTCGGAAAACCCGCTCCAGTTAGTGCCGAATTGATACGCCATGACCAGCCCCGAGACCACGCCCATGCCGAAGTTGACGGCAAAAATCTTCGACCAGAAGTGGTAGAGATCGCGGTAGGTGTCGTCACGGGTTTTCAGCCACAGGCCTTCGAGTACCGCGAGGAAACTCGCCAGGCCGATGGTGATCGCCGGGAAGATAATGTGGAACGAAACCGTGAACGCGAATTGAATTCGCGCCAGGTCCAGTGCCTCCATGTTAAGCATGATGATGTCCTCATCCAGGCTGAAAAGCGGCAGCACGTCGCCGGGCCACCGCCAGGCGCGAACGCCTGCAGCCAGTCAAATTGCCAGTGTTTTTATAGGTTGCGGGTCAGGCCAGCGATGACGGGATCAGGTTGCTGACCTTGGCCGCTTCGAGGCGGATCGCGACGAATTTCGAGGTCGGCGTGTAGGTCCGGTCGCCGTAGCTTTCCAGCGGAACCAGCGGATTGGTTTCCGGGTAGTACGCCGCAGCCTGACCGGGCGGAATGTCGTAGGCGATCAGGGTGAAACCGCTGACCCGACGCTCGCGCTCGTCATCCCACAGCGCCACCAGATCGACCTTCTGCCCCGGTTCAAAACCGAGGCGCTGGATGTCCTGCTCGTTGGCGAAGATCACGTCGCGCATGCCGTAGACCCCGCGATAACGGTCGTCGAGGCCGTACAGCGTGGTGTTGTACTGATCGTGCGAACGCATGGTCTGCAGGATCAGATCCGGTTTGACCGGCAGGTTGCGCACGCCTTCGCTGATCAGGTGTTCCGGCAGCACGCACGGGGTGAACTGGGCTTTGCCCGACTCGGTGTTCCAGACCCGATCCGAGGCGTCGTTGCCGAGGTGGAAGCCGCCCGGGGTCAGCAGTTTTTCGTTGAAGTTTTCGAAACCCGGAATCACGTCGCCGATCAGGTTGCGGATGCGCCCGTAGTCGCCCACGACCCACTCCCAGTCGATTGGATGCTTGCCCAACGTGGCCGCAGCAATCCCGGCAATGATCGCCGGCTCGGACTTCAAATGCGCCGACTTCGGCTTCAGTTGGCCGAACGACAAGTGCACCATGCTGAAGGTGTCTTCCACGGTCACGCCTTGCGGGCCTTCGGCCTGGATGTCGATGTCGGTGCGACCGAGGCACGGCAGGATCAACGCGTCGCGTCCGGTGACCAGATGGCTGCGGTTGAGCTTGGTCGAGATGTGCACGGTCAGGTCGAGTTTGCGCATCGCTTCGTGGGTGCGCGGGGTGTCCGGCGTGGCTTGGGCGAAGTTGCCACCCAGACCGATAAACACCTTGGCTTCGCCCCGCTCCATCGCACCGATCGCCATCACCGTGTTGTGGCCGTGCATGCGCGGCACTTTGAAGTTGAAGCGTTTTTCCAGGGCGTCCATCAGCTCCTTCGGCGCCAGTTCATTGATGCCCATGGTGCGGTCGCCCTGCACGTTGCTGTGCCCGCGCACCGGCGACAGACCGGCGCCCGGACGGCCAACGTTGCCGCGCAGCAGTTGCAGATTGATGACTTCCTGCAGGGTCGGCACCGAGTGCACATGTTGGGTCAGGCCCATGGCCCAGCACATGATCACGCTTTTGGCGCGGCCATACATGCGCGCCGCCAGTTCGATGTCGTGCAGCGGCACGCCGGACTGTTCGAGGATGTGCTCCCAACTCGTGGCGTCGACCTCCGCCAGATAGCTGTCCAGACCTGAAGTGTGCTCGGCAATAAACGCATGGTCGAACACCGGTTCGCCACCGCTGGCCTGGGCTTCACGCTCCCACTGCAGAAGGAATTTGACCATGCCGCGAATCATCGCCATGTCGCCACCCAGGGCCGGGCGGAAGTACGCGGTGTTGGTCGCTTCCCAGCCGTTGCTGAGCATCTCGATCGGGTTCTGCGGGTTCTGAAAACGTTCCAGGCCACGCTCTTTCAGCGGGTTGATGCACACCACTTGCGCGCCGCGTTTCACCGCTTCACGCAGTGGTTCGAGCATGCGTGGATGGTTGGTGCCTGGATTCTGGCCGATGACGAAAATCGCGTCGGCGTGGTGCAGATCCTCGTAGACCACGGTGCCCTTGCCCACGCCCAGCGTCTCGCCCATGCTCACCGCACTGGCTTCGTGGCACATGTTCGAGCAGTCCGGGAAGTTGTTGGTGCCGTAGGCGCGGACGAATAACTGATAGAGAAACGCCGCTTCATTGCTGGCCCGGCCCGAGGTGTAAAACTCGGCCTCGTGTGGCGATTTCAGGCCCTTGAGGTGTTCGGCGATCAGCGCGAAGGCGTCTTCCCAAGTGGTTTCCACATAGCGGTCGACCCGCGCGTCGTAACGCATCGGGTGGGTCAGGCGGCCCTGATATTCAAGCCAGTAGTCGCTCTGCTCGGCCAGGCTCGATACCGTGTACTTGTTGAAGAACGCCGGGTCGACCAAACGCCCGGTGGCCTCCCAGTTCACCGCTTTGGCGCCGTTCTCGCAGAATTTGAGCATGCTCGCACCGGGCGCTTCACCCCACGCACAGCCCGGGCAGTCGAAGCCGCCGTTCTGGTTGGTCTTGAGCATGGCGCGGATGTTTTTCAGGGCGTTTTCACTGCCCAGCCAGCTTTTGGTCAGGCTGATCACAGCCCCCCATCCGGCAGCGGCACCCTTGTAAGGTTTGTAACGATCGACTTGTGACATGGGACATCTCCATGACGATGCACACAGGCATGAACCTGATCTTGGTTAAACAGCGACGGCCGACTTTGCACAGCAATAAAGCGGTCGTTTCAGTTGCCGGAGCAAGGATATGAACCGTTACAAAACATTGTCTAATCGCTATTTATGACCACACTATCGAAACCCTCTATCACGGTGAAAAACCCTTTATTTACGGGGTGTTGCGAAACTAAAGCGGTAACTTTCGAGCGAAAATAATTGATCATCGACGCGCTCAATCAAGCGTTCATAAACAGTGATTGGACGAGATCTGAAGTTGCCCATAATCTGCGCTAACCGGTTCCGTCAATGCGGACTTCCCACTCCTGCGAGGCTGTCATGTCAGAGCGTGTCTTGATCGATGGTTACAACCGCCGCGTCGACTATCTGCGCATGTCGGTCACCGACCGCTGCGACTTCCGCTGCGTCTATTGCATGGCCGAGGACATGCAGTTTCTGCCGCGTCAGCAAGTGCTGACGCTGGAGGAGATTTATCAACTGGCGCAGAGCTTCGTGGCGCTGGGCACGCGCAAGATTCGTCTTACTGGCGGTGAGCCGCTGATCCGCCCGGGCGTGGTCAAGCTGTGCGAGCAGATCGCCGCCCTGCCCGGCCTGCGTGAGCTGTGCATGACCACCAACGGTTCGCAACTGGGCAAACTCGCCGCGCCGCTGTTCGACGCCGGGGTCAAGCGCCTGAACATCAGCCTCGACAGCCTCGACCCGGATCGTTTCAAGCAAATGACCCGTACCGGTGATCTGGCACAAGTGATCAACGGCATCGATGCCGCGCGCAAGGCCGGTTTCACCCGAACCAAACTCAACGTGGTGGTGATGCAGGGGCGCAACGACCAGGAGATCAACGATCTGGTGAGTTTCGCCATCGACCGCCAGCTCGACGTCTCCTTCATCGAGGAAATGCCGCTGGGGATCATCAGCGAACACAGCCGCGCGGAGTCGTTTTTCTCCAGCGCCCAGGTGCGCGAGAAAATCGCGGAGCGCTACACCCTGATCGATTCCGCCGAATCGACCCAGGGCCCGTCGCGCTACTGGCGGCTGGCCGAGGCGCCGGATATTCGCCTGGGCTTTATCTCGCCGCACAGCCACAATTTCTGTGGCACTTGCAACCGGGTGCGGCTGACTGTCGAAGGGCGCCTGCTACTGTGTCTGGGTAACGAGCATTCGATGGATCTCAAAGCCGTGCTGCGCGCTCATCCGGGGCAACCTGAGCGGCTGGAGAAGGCCATTATCGAGGCGATGAAACTCAAGCCGTATCGGCACAATTTCGAAGTGAACGACGACGTGCAGGTCGTGCGCTTCATGAACATGACCGGCGGTTGAGCCGCCCTCACCCTGCGTAACCGGGATCGCCCAGCATGATCATCAGACCCAAGGTCAACCAATTCGCCATCCTCTTCACCCTCAAGGGTTCGATTGCCAAACGTATCGCCCTGCGCACCTTGATGGTCACCCTGCTGGCTTCTGCCATCGTGCTGATTGAAATGCTCCATCCGAGCAACTTCACCAAGGTCAACGCCACGCCGTTCACCCTGCTCGGGCTGTCGCTGTCGATCTTCATGAATTTTCGCAACAACGCCTGCTACGACCGCTGGTATGAGGCGCGCAAGGCCTGGGGCGATGTGCTGGTACACATTCGTTCGGTGATTCGCGAAACCCATGTCATCCGCGAATCGGCGCAGCGCAAGCCGTTGCTGCTCAACCTCTGCGGTTTCGCCCATGCGCTGAATGCGCGGTTGCGCCGGGAAAGCGAAGCGGCGGCCAGCAGCAAGTGGATCACCCCGCAACACGATGCACAAGTGCCGGACTACAGCGGACGGATTCTGCAGCAGGTCGGCCAGCAGTGTTCCGATCTGCATCAAAGCGGTGAACTGACCGAGTGGCGCTACATGCTCTTGGCCAATCACCTGACCAGCCTGACCCAGGCACAAGCGGTGTGCGAGCGGATCAAGAACACCCCGCTGCCCTTCCCCTACACCTTGCTGCTGCACCGCACGATCTACCTGTTTTGCATTCTGCTGCCGTTCGCCATGGCCGAACCGCTGGGCTGGCTGACACCGCTGTTCACGGCGATTGTCAGCTACACGTTTTTTGGCCTGGATGCGATTGCCGATGAGCTTGAAGACCCGTTCGGCCGCGACGAAAACGATTTGGCGACCGATTCATTGGTGCGCACCATCGAGCGTGACATTCTCAGCGAACTGGGCGAAACCGACCTGCCGCCGATGTTGCTGCCGGTGGACTTTGTGCTGAGCTGAGCTCGCTCTCCTCACCACACAAATACCCTCTGTAGGAGTGAGCCTGCTCGCGATAGCGGTCTTCCAGTCAATGAAGATGTTGACTGTGCCGCCGTCATCGCGAGCAGGCTCACTCCTACAGGTTTGAGGTACACCCGCAGAATGGATAAACATCACGGGTTTGATTTGTCAGAACAGTTCGCTGAAGGGAATGAAACGCAGCGGATCGCCAATGCCGTGGGTGCTGTTTTCCGACACCTCCACCAGCCCATCGGCCCAGGTCGCACCGAGCAAAACGCCGGAACTCTGGTTCGGATACAACACCGCACTGCCCGCCTCCAGCCGCACCCGCAGATACTCTCGACGGCTGCCCGCCTTGCTCCAGGCGAACCCGGCACTCACCGTAAAGCTCAACGGCATGACCTCTTCCACGCCTTGAATGCGCAGCAGATACGGCCGCGCCAGCAGGCCGAAAGTCACCAGCGCCGAGGTCGGATTGCCCGGCAGGCCAATCACCGGCACGCTGCCGAAATGCCCCACGGTCAGCGGTTTGCCAGGCTTGATCGCCAGTTTCCACAGCAGCGGTTTGCCGTCCTCGCGCAGCACCTGCCCGAGGCAATCGGCATCGCCGGCAGACACCCCACCGGTGGTGAGAATCAAGTCAGCCGCCACTTGCAGCTGCTCAAGTTTGAGCCGCGTCTGCGCCGGACGATCCGGGAGGATCCCGGCGTCGATCACCTCGCAGCCCAGCTCGCGCAGCCAATGGCCGAGCAACACGCGGTTGCTGTTGTAGATGCTGCCGGGACGCAGCGGCAGGCCCGGCTCGACCAGTTCGTCACCGGTCGACAGCAGCGCCACGCGCGGGCGTCGCACCACATGCAACTTTGCCAGACCCTGCCCGGCGGCGACCGCCAGTTCGAACGGCCCGAGACGTTTGCCGGCGCGCAGCAGGATGTCGCCGACGCGATTTTCCTGCCCCTGCGCACGAATGTTCTGCCCCGCCTTCAACGGCTGTAAAAAGCGTACGCGGCCGTCCTCCAGCACTTCGACGTTCTCCTGCATCTCGACGCAGGTAGCGCCGGGCGGCAGCGGTGCGCCGGTAAAAATCCGCGCGCAGGTGCCGGGCAACAGCGCGTCCGGTGCCAGACCGGCGTAGACCTTCTGCGACACCTTCAACGGCTGACGATGCAGATCGGCCAGGTTCAAGGCATAACCGTCCATGGCACTGTTCGGCCATGGCGGCAGGTCGAGTGTCGCCACCAGATCACTGGCCAGCACCCGCCCGCGCGCCTCGTCCAGCGGCAGAGTTTCGCTGTCGGCCAGACGTTGCTCATCGGCCATACCCAGCAATTGGTCGAGGGCGTCCTCGACCGGCATCAACGCTGCCTTGCTCATCCGCGCGGCCCACAGGCGGCGACTGGTTTGAGGTGCGGTACGAAGTTGCATGGGCGATGACGATTATCCAGTTGCTCGGCGAGGATGCCTTCCCACGCGGTGCGGCAGGCACCAGTGGAGCCCGGCAGGCAGCACACCAGCGTGCCGTTCGACAGCCCGGCCAGCGCGCGGCTTTGCACGGTGGAGGTGCCGATATCGAGAATCGAAATGGCGCGGAACAACTCGCCAAACCCGTCGATCTGCTTGTCGAGCAAACAGGCCACCGCTTCCGGCGTGCTGTCGCGTCCGGTGAAGCCGGTGCCGCCGGTGATCAGCACCACCTGAATGCTGTCGTCGGCAATCCAGTGCGCGACCTGGGCGCGGATCTTGTACAGGTCATCCTTGAGCAGATTGCGCTCGCTCAGGGTATGACCGGCCTCCAGCAAGCGGCTGACCAGCAATTGGCCGGACGTGTCGCTCGCGTAATCGCGAGTATCGCTGACCGTCAGTACGGCTATGTTCAGGGGGACAAACAGGGCATCCGCTTTCGCACTCATGGGAATCTCCGGCAGTAGTCAATCAGATTGCCAAGCAGCCTAAGTGCCACTTATGAGTACTGTCTAATCACTCTGGCCAACCACATTATCGAGCTGCTCTATCGGCGCCGTTGACCTTGGCCAACGCCTTTGAAACCATGGGCGATAGAGCTGATCGATAGGCTTTTCAATTCTTCCGATTGGACTCAGATACAAGCAGGTGAGATCGTCGCACCTCGCGTTTTTCGTGCGCTGCGCGCATCTGCGTCAATACTCAATCCAATTTCTCAACGAGCAGGTGCCTGCGTGGACATCAAACAACTCAAGTTCCTGATCGCACTGGACGAAACCCGACACTTCGGCCAGGCCGCCGCCCGGTGCCACATCACCCAGCCGACCCTGTCGATGCGTCTGCGCAATCTGGAAGATGAGCTGGATCTGGTGCTGGTCAATCGCGGTCAGCGCTTTGAGGGTTTCACCCAGGCCGGCGAACGGGTACTGGCCTGGGCTCGCACACTGCTGGCCGCGCATGACGGTCTGTTCGCCGAAGCGGCGGCGTGCCGCGGGCAACTGGTCGGTAGCTTGCGCCTGGGGCTGGTGCCACTGAGCAATTTCAACCCGGTCAATTACATTCAGAGTTTGTCCGGGACCTATCCGGAGCTGAAATTCAGCCTGTCGTCGGGGAGTTCCGACGAGATCATCGCTGGCCTGGGCAACAATCAACTGGACCTTGGCGTGTGTTATCTGGACCACGTCAACCCGAACTATTTCGACTTTTTCGAGATCGGCGAAACCCGCGTCGGCCTGCTTTACGACAACCGCCACTTCCATTTCGAAGGCTCGGAAATGAGCTGGGAAGACGCCGCCGAGCTGCCGCTGGGGATGATCACCACCGGCATGCATTACCGCAAATCCATCGACCTGAGCTTCCGCAGTCGCGGGCTCAATCCGCAGCCGATCCTGGAAAGCGATTCGACGTATCAATTGCTGCAGGCGATTCACCAGGGTTTCTGCTGCTCGATCATGCCACTGGACAGCGGGCTGGAAGAGCCGATCGAACACCTGTCGTTCATGCAATTGCCGGATGCCAGCGTGCTGGCGCCGCTGGGGCTGGTGATGCGCAAGACCGAGCCGCGTTCGGCGATTGCCGAAAAGTGTTTTGCCGAGGCGCGCAAGTTGTTCGGGGTTGAGTTGCCGGTTGCTTGAGTGACCTCTCCAGACATTGATGCTGGCTGTCAGACCGTCTTCGCGAGCAAGCCCGCTCCCACAGGTTGAATGCATTTCAAAGGTGGGAGCGGGCTTGCTCGCGAAGAGGCCCGCCCGACCAACACAAAACCCCGAGGTGAATCGGTCATCGACCAGCCCGATCACCAGATCAGAACAAGCGATTGGACGCACTTTTAACACCCCCGTAGCCTGAACCCACTTCAGCGCTTCGGGACTTTTCAAGATGCTCTGCCACGTCGAATCCAACACCGAACCCAACGCCCCCGCACCGCAACCATCACAGGTGGCGTTTCGCGAATACCTGCCGCACGCCCCGCTCTCGCACGTCGCCCTGGCCGCGGAAATTGCCCTGGCGATCACCTTCAATGGCCTGAGCCAGGCGGTGATGATGGTCTCGCCCGGCAACCTTGAAGATTTCATCCGGGGCTTCAGCCTGAGCAACGCGATCATCGACAGCGTCGACGAGATCTACGACATCCGCTTGAGCCATTTCGATCAGGCCTGCCAGGCCGATGTGCAGATTTCCAGTCGCGCGTTCTGGGCACTGAAAGATCATCGTCGGCAGATGGCCGGCACCAGCGGCTGCGGCATCTGTGGCGTCGAGGCGCTGGAGCAGGCGTTGCCGCAACTGGACATTCTGCAACCCTGCGCGCTGCCGCCGGCCGCGCATTTCGACGGCATCCGCCAACGCATCGAACAGGCCCAGCAACTGGCCCGCAGCAGCGGCGCCCTGCACGCGGCGCTGTACTTCGATGCCAGCGGTGAGGCGCTGTTGTGCCGCGAAGACATTGGCCGGCACAACGCCCTCGACAAGCTGATCGGCGCGATGCAAATCGCTGACGTCGATGCGCGCCAGGGCTTCGTGGTGGTCACCAGCCGTTGCAGCCTGGAGCTGATCCACAAAGCCGTGCGCGCCCGCCTCGGCACCCTTGTCAGCCTGTCCGCCCCCACCGCGTTGACCGTGCGCTGGGCGCTCAGGCATCGGCTCAATCTGATCCACGTGCCGCACCGCAACGCCCCCCGAATCTACAGCCCGATCCAGGAGCTTATGCCATGAGCAACACCCTTACCCACCTCGACGATCAGGGCCGCGCCAACATGGTCGACGTCAGCGACAAAGCCGCGACTCGCCGCGAAGCCACGGCGCAAGCCTGGGTGCAGATGCGCCCGGAAACGCTGCAGATGATCCAGGCCAACGGTCACCCCAAGGGCGACGTCTTCGCCGTGGCGCGCATCGCCGGAATCCAGGCGGCCAAACGCACCCACGAACTGATCCCGTTGTGCCACGCGCTGTTGCTCAGCTCGATTCACGTTGAACTCAAGGCCTGCGAACCGGACCGCGTGCAGATCACCAGCACCTGCCGCCTGACCGGCCAGACCGGCGTTGAACTCGAGGCCCTGACCGCCGCCAGTGTCGCGGCGCTGACCATCTACGACATGTGCAAAGCGGTGGACCGGGCCATGGTCATCGGCGACATCCGCCTGCTGAGCAAACAGGGCGGCCGCTCCGGACACTTTCAATGGGAGGACGCGCAATGATCCTGATCAACTACTTCGCCAGCTACCGTGATCGCCTCAATCTGGGCGGGGAAAAAATCCCTCTGAGCGACGACCTGAACTGCATCGAGGACGTACGGCAGATGCTTATGGCTCGCGGTGAGGAATGGCGCGAAGTGCTCGGCGCCGGCAACCTGATGTGCGCGTTGAATCAGGAGCTGTGCCAACCGAGCGCGGCGATCGAAGACTTCGACGAGATCGCGTTTTTCCCACCGGTCACCGGGGGCTGAGCATGACGGTTCGAGTCCAGTACAAAAGCTTCGACGTCGGCCAGTTGACCGCCGACCTGCATGCGCGCAATCCAAGGGTCGGCGCAATGGTGAATTTCATCGGCTATGTGCGCGATCTGAACATCGGGCAGAGCGTGAACGAGCTGTTCCTCGAACACTATCCGGGCATGACCGAAAAGGCCCTCGAACAGATCGCCGACGAGGCACGCGAGCGCTGGCCGCTGCTGGGAGTGGAGATTGTGCATCGGGTCGGCGCACTGGCGGTCAGCGAGCCGATCGTGTTTGTTGGCGTCAGCAGCAAGCACCGGCACATGGCGTTCGAAGCCTGTGCGTTCATCATGGATGTGCTCAAGACCCGCGCGCCGTTCTGGAAGCGCGAGACCACGGCGCAGGGTTCGCACTGGGTCGAGGCGCGGGAGAATGACCAGAATGCGGCGCTTCGCTGGAGTCTGGCGCATGCCTGAAGAGCAAAAGCCCCTCACCCTAGCCCTCTCCCCCGAGGGAGAGGGGACAGATTGGGGAATATTGAAGAAATTCACCGAATTGAAAGATTGGCCCTGAATCCATAATCGACTCGATCTTTCAGGTCGATGGATAACGCCAGACACCTCGGTCGGCCCCCTCTCCCTCTGGGAGAGGGCTGGGGTGAGGGTTGAAAGTCTGATTAGATAGCCACTCCGCCAGGATTAAACTCCGGAGTTTCGTTTGAGCACAGTGCCCAACAACCTGCCCCGCCCCGCTCCCGTCACCCTGCGCCAGGCCTGGCGCTTCTGGCTCAAGCTCGGCTGCATCGGTTTCGGCGGCCCGGCCGGGCAGATCGCGATCATGCATCAGGAACTGGTCGAGCGCCGGCGCTGGATCTCCGAGCGGCGCTTTCTGCACGCGCTTAACTACTGCATGTTGCTGCCCGGCCCCGAGGCGCAGCAACTGGCGACCTACATTGGCTGGCTGCTGCATCGCACCTGGGGCGGGGTGATTGCCGGGGCGCTGTTCGTGCTGCCGTCGCTGTTCATCCTGATTGCGCTGTCGTGGCTGTACATCGCGTTCGGCGATGTGCCGGTGGTCGCCGGGATCTTCTACGGAATCAAACCGGCGGTGACCGCGATCGTCTTGCACGCGGCGCATCGCATCGGCTCGCGGGCGCTGAAAAACAGTTGGCTGTGGGCGATCGCCGGAGCGTCATTCGTGGCGATTTTTGCCTTCAATCTGCCGTTCCCGCTGATCGTCCTCGGCGCGGCATTGCTCGGCTATTTCGGCGGACGCCTGGCGCCGCAGCGCTTCGACAATGGCGGGCAGCGCGGCAGTGCCAAATCCTTCGGCCCGGCGCTGATCGACGACGACACGCCGACACCCGACCATGCGCGATTCAGCTTGCCGAAGCTCTGGCGTTTGCTGTTGGTTGGCGCGGCGCTGTGGTGTTTGCCGATGGGCCTGCTGACCGCGTTGTTCGGCTGGGACGGCACGTTCACGCAGATGGGCTGGTTCTTCACCAAGGCCGCGTTGCTGACCTTCGGCGGCGCTTACGCGGTGTTGCCCTACGTCTATCAGGGCGCGGTCGGGCACTACGGCTGGCTGACGCCGACGCAGATGATCGACGGCCTCGCCCTCGGCGAAACCACGCCCGGGCCGCTGATCATGGTGGTGGCGTTTGTCGGTTTCATCGGCGGTTATGTGCAGCCGGCGTTCGGTGCGGAACATGCATTCGCCGCCGGTGCACTGGCGGCGACGCTGGTGACCTGGTTCACCTTCCTGCCCTCGTTCCTGTTCATCCTCGCCGGCGGGCCGCTGGTGGAATCAACGCACAACGAATTGAGGTTCACTGCACCGTTGACCGCCATCACCGCAGCAGTGGTCGGGGTGATTCTCAACCTGGCGTGTTTCTTCGCTTATCACGTGTTCTGGCCCAACGGTTTTGCCGGGCACGCGGATCTGTTTTCGATCGGGCTGGTGCTGCTGGCGGCACTGGCGCTGTTCATTTTCAAGCGTGGAGTGATCGAAGTGTTGATCGTTTGCGCCCTTGCCGGGCTGGGCTTTCACCTGCTGCGCTGAGCGGCGGCCAACGGTACAAGGGCGCAATCAGCGGTTTACACGCCCGCGGATTGCCCCTTACTATCCGGGCACACCGGTCGGCGGGCCTGCCCCGCCACCGACGTTTTCCGCCAACGGAAACACGCGTTATGAGTACGTCACCACAACAACCAGAAAGGTTGAACGTCTCCGCTGTGTGCGCCCTCTGTCACAGGGGCCGCGCATGAATCGCATCGTCAATCTCCCCATGGCCCTGCGCCGTTCCAAGCTGCGTCACTCCGCACGCCCGCCGGATATCGCCTGCTGACTCTCTCAGTCAACAAAAACTTTGGATGCATGACCTGTAGTGAGGGGATTTATCCCCGATGGACTGCGCAGCAGTCCTCACAGGTTCTGTGTCACGTCTGACTGATCTCCATTTGATATCCCTGCCGGGACGCCTTCAATGCGCCCGGCCCGAATCTGCGCGCCTGTGCGGCGCCATCGTGAGTGATTGACCATGAAATTCGCAGCCATCGAAGACGCACGCCTGTTCCTGGAACAGAACCCCGATATCGACATGATCGAGCTGTTCATCCTCGACGCCAACGGCGTGCCGCGTGGCAAGCTGTTGCACCGCGAGGAACTGCTCGCTGTATACGAAAGCGGTCGCCCGCTGCCCAGCACCATTCTCGGCCTGACCGTGCAGGGCGAAGACGTGGAAAACTCTGGGCTGGTGTGGGACGTCGGCGACATCGACTGCCGCGCCTACCCGCTCGAAGGCAGTCTGGTGCGCCTGCCGTGGCGGCAGATTCCGACCGCGGCGGTGCAGGTCAGCATGCACCCGACTGAGGGCCTGCCGGCGAGCATCGCCGACCCGCGTCATCTGTTGATCAAGGTGATCAACGGCCTCAAGGCCGAGGGTTATCACCCGGTGATGGCGTGCGAGCTGGAGTTTTACCTGCTCGACGCCAAACGCGATCACAACGGCCGTCCGCAACCGGCGCTGGACGCCGACGGGGGCCGACCGCGACACACTCAGGTCTACGGTTTGCGTGAACTGGAGCAGATCGAACCGTTCCTCGCCGACCTCTACGGCGCCTGCAAACTGCACGGCATTCCGGCGCGCACGGCGATCTCGGAATATGCGCCAGGCCAGGTGGAAATCACCCTCGAACACGGCGACGCATTGCTCGCGATGGATCAGGCGGTGCGCTACAAACGTCTGGTCAAAGCGGTGGCGCACAAGCACGGCATGCAAGCGACGTTCATGGCCAAGCCGTTCGATGATCTGGCCGGTACCGGCATGCACATGCACGTCAGCCTTGCTGATGGCGAGGGGCGCAATCTGTTTGCCGCCGAGGATCCGGCGGGCACCCCACTGCTGCGTACGGCGATTGGCGGCATGCTCGCCTCGCTGCTCGATACGCTGCTGCTGTTCTGCCCCAATGCCAACTCCTACCGCCGCTTTCAGGCCAACAGCTATGCGCCATTGGCGCCGACCTGGGGCGTCGACAACCGCACCGTCAGCCTGCGCGTACCGGGCGGCCCGGCCAATACCCGGCACATCGAACACCGTATCTGCGGCGCCGATGCCAACCCGTATCTGGCGGCGGCAGCGATCCTTGCCGGGATCCATCGCGGGATTCGCGAGGATCTGGATCCGGGCGCACCGGTCGAGGGCAACGGCTATGCGCAGGCCAAGGAACTGCTGCCGACCGACTGGCTGACGTCGCTGCAGGCGCTGGAGAATTCTGCGTGGGCACGGGATGCCCTGGGCCAGGAGTTTCTCGGGGTGTATCTGGCGGTGAAGCGCGCCGAGTACCGGCAGTTCATGGCCGAGGTGGGTGAGCAGGATTGGCGTTGGTATCTGACCGAAGCCTGAAGCCTCACCACTAACCCCTGTAGGAGTGAGCCTGCTCGCGATAGCGGTGTGTCATTCAGCAATAATGTGTCTGACATGGCCTCATCGCGAGCAGGCTCACTCCTACAGGGGACCGCGTACAACCGAAGAATTTGTGTGGACACCGATATGACCCAACGCTGCAATTCCTATTACACCGCCACCCTCAACCAGGACACCGACTACCCGACCCTGCAGGGCCGGCACCAGGTTGATGTGGTGATCATCGGCGGCGGTTTCACCGGCGTTGCCACCGCCGTCGAACTCGCCGAAAAAGGCCTGAAAGTCGCCATCGTCGAGAGCCACAAGATCGGCTGGGGCGCCACCGGGCGCAATGGCGGACAAGTCACCGGCAGCCTCTCCGGCGACGGTGCGATGCGCAAACAGATGCGCCCGAAGCTCGGCGATGAAGTAGACGATTTCATCTGGCACCTGCGCTGGCGCGGGCATGAAATTATCCGGCAGCGGGTCGAGAAGTACGGCATCCAGTGCGACCTCAAACACGGCCATCTGCACGCCGCCTACAAGCCAAGCCACATGGACGGTTTGCGCAAGGATTACGACGAAGCCGTGCGCCGCGGCCTGGGTGATGAAGTCAGCCTGCTAGACCGCAGCCAAGTGCGCGACCTGCTGCAAAGCGATCTCTACCACGGCGCGATCAAGAACACCCGCAACATGCACCTGCACCCGCTCAACCTGTGCATCGGCGAAGCGCGGGCGGCGCAAAGCCTCGGCGCCTTGATCTTCGAAAACAGTGAAGTGCTGGAGATCATTCACGGCAAGAGCCCGGGTGTGCGCACCGCACACGGCCAGATCGATGCCAATCAGGTGATGCTCGCCGGTGACGTCTATCACAAACTCGAACCGGGTCAGCTCAAGGGCAAGATTTTCCCGGCCATGGGTGGCATCGTCACCACCGCGCCGCTGGGTGATCTGGCGCGGCAGATCAACCCCGAAGACCTCGCGGTGTACGACTGCCGTTTCGTTCTCGACTACTACCGCCTCACGGCTGACGGTCGCCTGCTATTCGGTGGCGGCGCCAACTACAGCGGCAAGGATTCACGGGACATCGCCGCCGAACTGCGCCCATGTATCGAGCAGACCTTCCCGGCGCTCAAAGGGGTGCAGATCGACTACCAGTGGAGCTGCGCGATGGGCATCGTGATCAACCGCATCCCGCAACTGGGCAAGCTCTCGGACAACGTCTGGTATTGCCAGGGCTACTCGGGCCACGGCATCGCGACGACGCACATCATGGGCGAAATCATGAGCCGCGCGATCACCGGGCAAATGGAACAGTTCGACACCTTTGCGCAGTGCCAACACATCCGGGTACCGATGGGGGATTGGCTGGGCAATCCGTTGCTGGCGGCGGGGATGTGGTATTACCAGATGCTTGAAAAGTTGCGTTGATCGCACTGGCCCCATCGCGAGCAGGCTCACTCCTACAAGGGAAACGCGTTCCAACTGTAGGAGTGAGCCTGCTCGCGATGAGGCCATCAGCCTCAGCACAAAATCTCAGTCGGGCAACTGCCCCCTCCATTGAAATGCACTCCAAATGTGGGAGCGGGCTTGCTCGCGAAGAGGCAGCAGCCTCACTACATATCTCAGTCCGGCAACTGCCCCCCCATTGAAATGCACTCCAAATGTGGGAGCGGGCTTGCTCGCGAAGAGGCCAGCAGCCTCACTACAAATCTCAGTCAGGCAACTGCTCCCACATTGAAATGCATTCCAAATGTGGGAGCGGGCTTGCTCGCGAAGAGGCCAGCAGCCTCACTACAAATCTCAGTCAGGCAACTGCTCCACCACAATCCCCAATCGCCGATAATCCTCGACGCTCCCCGACGCCAGGTGCCGCTCCGTTATCAGCGTATGCAGGCGCGTACATGCAGCCACCACAAACGGCTCCACCGCCCCCAGCTTGTCCGCGGTGGTCACCGCAATCACCCGCGCCGCGCTGTCGAGCAGCGCCTGTTTCACCGGCACTTCATCAAAATGCAGCGAGGTGACGCCCACCTCCGGGTGAATCGCACAGACGCCGGTAAACGCCAGATCCGCCTTGATCCCGGCCAGCATGCGCACCGCCTCGTGCCCGCTGGCCGACATCGTGCGCGGGTTCAGTTGCCCACCGGCCAGAATCACCTTCACCCCCTTGTATTCCGACAAGGCAATCGCTGTCATCGGCGCGGCGGTTACCGCAGTGATCTGGATATCCGCGCGCAACGAGCGCGCCACCTGCAGCGCGGTCGAGCCGGAATCGAACAGCACAATCTGCCCGTCCTCGACCTTTTGCGCCGCCAACTGCGCCAGACGCACCTTCACCTCATCAGTCTCATCCAGCCGGGTGAAGTAATCCTTGCCGCTGTCCTTGGGCTTTGGCAGCGCCCCGCCATGCACGCGCTGCACCAGCCCGGCGTTGTCCAGCTCGGCGAGGTCGCGGCGAATGGTGTCTTCGGACACGGCGAAGTGCTGGCTCAACTCGGAGGCCATGACCTTACCGTCGCGTTCGAGGATCAGGAGGATTTTCTGCCGGCGCAGGGACGGGAGTTCGGTGACCGAATGATCGTGCATGGTTTCGCCTGTTTATGCTTGTAGTTGCAGGTTTGCCGAGACTAGCGAAAGCCTCGGGCCAACACAAACCGGCCGGCATCAATTGTTTCGATCATTGGAATCAACATGCCGAATTTTTTCTTTGCATTCAGCCTGTTCAGAATGGCCTCACTTTAAAAAGGCTCAGGATGAACAGCTGATGAATCTCAATTTTGCGTTTGCGTGCATGATCGTGGTGTCTTTTGCGATTGCGTTGGGCCACGCCTGATCCGTCACACCGACGCCGCCAGATGCTCACGCAACCATTTGTGTGCCGGATCGCGATGCGCGCGCTCGCCCCAGAACATCGCCATTTCGTAGCCCGGCACCGGCAACGGCGCATCGACTACCTGCAACGCCGGGTTGTCGCGAACCAAGCGTGACGGCAGCATCGCCACCAGATCGGTACTCGCCAGCACCGACATCACCATCAGAAAATGCGGCACCGACAGCACCACTTTGCGCGCCAGACCAACCTCGGCCAGCGCCTTGTCAGTTACCCCAAAAAAGCCCCCGCCCTCGCGCGACACCATCACGTGTTCCAGCGCACAGAACTGTTCGCGGGTCGGTTTACGCTTCAAACCCGGATGACCGACACGCCCGGCCAACACGTAATGCTCGGTGAACAGCACCCGTTGATGCAGATCCAGCGGCGCCTCTTCGGTGATGTGCAGCGCCAGGTCAAACACGCCCTGCTCCGCTTGCCTGGCCAACTGCGCCGGCATCAGATCGAGCACCGCGAGCCGCGTGCCCGGCGCCTGAAGGCGCAAACCACTAAGGGCTGGCAGCACCACCGTCGATTCGCCGTAATCCGTCGCCGCGACTTTCCAGACATGCCTGGCCTGCGCCGGATCGAAGGCACTGGCCGGGGCCACCGCGCGTTCCAGTGCTTCCAGCGCCTCGCGCAACGGCTCGCGCAATTCATCGGCCCGCGCCGTCGGGCGCATGCCCCGTGGTCCCGGCAGCAACAGCGGGTCGCCGAAGATCTCGCGCAGCTTGGCCAGGTGCACGCTCACCGACGGCTGCGACAGGCTCAACCGCTCTGCGGCGCGGGTTACGTTGTGTTCTGCCAACAACACGTCTAGGGTCAACAGCAAGTTGATATCCAGACGTCGTAAATTATTCATGGCTATACCTGACATATCAGACATTCATTTCCAATATACCGATCAAGGATTGATCCTGCCTGCATTCAACCAAGGAGTTGCAACATGAATGTGCTACTGGTCTACGCCCACCCCGAACCTACTTCGCTCAACGGCTCGCTCAGGGACTTCACCGTCCAGCGTCTGCAAGCCGCCGGTCACACCGTGCAGGTCTCCGACCTGTATGCGATGAACTGGAAAACCACGATCGACGCCGATGACGCCCCCGGTCGCGATGAAAGCCGACCATTCCACGCCTCGATCGATTCAAAACTGGCTTACCAACAGGGCCGGCAGTCGGCTGACATCGCCCGCGAGCAGGAAAAACTATTGTGGGCCGACGCGCTGATCCTGCAGTTCCCGCTGTGGTGGTTCACCATGCCGGCGATTCTCAAAGGCTGGGTCGAGCGCGTGTATGCCTATGGGTTTGCCTACGGTGTCGGCGAGCACTCCGATGCGCGCTGGGGCGAGCGCTACGGCGAAGGCAAGATGAAAGGCAAACGCGCGATGCTGCTGGTCACCACCGGAGGCTGGGATTCGCACTACAGCCCGCGCGGAATCAACGGGCCGATTGATGATCTGCTGTTTCCGATTCAGCACGGCGTGCTGTTCTACCCCGGTTTCGACGTGGTGCCGCCATTTCTGGTGTACCGCGCCAGCCGCATGGATCAAGCGCGGTTTGCCGAGACCTGCGAGGCGCTGGGCACGCGTCTGGATGAGTTGTGGAGCACGCGGCCGATTGCGTATCGGCAGCAGAATGCCGGGGATTATGAGATTCCAGCGTTGACGCTCAAGGATGATATCGCCCCGGGTGAGGAAGGCTTCGCCGCGCATTTGCGTTGATGCCTGGAAAAGATCGCAGCCTTCGGCAGCTCCTACACAGGAATCAGGTTTTCCCTGTAGGAGCTGCCGAAGGCTGCGATCTTTTGCTTTCAGACAGACACCACCCGTGCCGTGCGCACGAACAGCGCATGCGCCTTGTCCCAGAAATTGCCGCCGAGCACAAAGAAACTGCCGATGAACATCAGGTCACCCAGCAGTTGCAGCTGCCACAGATTGGGGCGCAATCCCGGCCAGAAATTATCGAAATACGGTTCCAGAAACGCCGTCAGCAGCGGCAGCCAGAACATCACCACGCCGATCCGGTGCCGCATCGGCCCGACCTGATCGACCGGGGTCGGAATGATTCCCGACACATAACTGCCGATCTTGCGCTTGAGTTCGGCAAACCCGGCCTTGCCCATCACCGCGATCACCAACAGCAACAGCACCTTGTTGCTGATAAACAGCACCCCGGTCAGCGCCGCGACTTTCGAGCCGGGTACATCGAGGCTGGCCGCCAGTGGCACCATCAGCCACGAGCCGAGCATCACGCAAATGATTGCCACGCCGGCCTTGAAGCGCCAGGTGGCAGGGGTGCTCGGTACAACCGAATCCTGTGAGGTGTCCATGGTTTCGTACCTTTTGATCGAGGGCGCGAGTGGTTGAGGAGCGCTTGAAAAGCGTAGCAGCAGAATCGCCCGATCAACCCGCCATCTGCCGTCTATGCTCCAGTGATATTTGCGACCCGGGACACGCGCAATGCCTGCAACCACCGCCCTGCTGACGCGGCCCGGCCACCTGTTGTTGCTCGGCGCCTTGAGTTTGAGCGGTTGCGTACGTCTGGGGCCGGACTTCCAGCCGCCGGGCGAGGCCTGGAGCAAGCAGTGGAACAGCGCCGCGCTGGAGCAGGCCAGTGAACGCGCCGAGCAACCAGACCTGCGCCAGTGGTGGCAAGTGTTCGCCGACCCGGTGCTCGACCGCCTGATCGCCGAAGCCGATGCGCACAACAGCAGCCTGAAAATCGCCGGGCTGCGGGTGCTCGAGGCCCGCGCACAATTGGGTATCGCCGAAAGCGCCCGCTATCCGCAACTGCAGCAGCTGGGCGTCGACAGCCTTTACGTCGACCGTCATCAGTCCGGTGGCAACAACCCGCAGAACCGCCAATTCTGGCAACACAGCGCAGCGTTCGATGTCGGCTGGGAGCTGGATTTCTGGGGCCGTTTCAGCCGCGCCATCGAGTCGTCCGATGCCAGTTACTTCGCCGCCCAGGCCAACTACGAAGACGCTCTGGTGTTGCTGCGCGCGCAAGTCGCCGACACCTATTTTCTGTTGCGCACCACCGAAGCGCGGCTGCGGGTCGCCCGGGAAAACGCCGCCCAGCAGAAACGCAATTTCGAGATCACCGAAAAACTGTTCAACAGCGGCCAGACCGCCGAACTCGATCTGCAACAGGCGAAAACCCAGTACCTGGGCACGCTGAGCAGCATTCCGGTGTTCGAAGATCAGTTGCTGCGCACGCGCAACGCGCTGGCGGTGCTGGTCGGTCAGCCGCCCGGTGGCGCGGCGCTGCTGGCTGAGCAAACGGGGTTGATTCCGCTGGTCGATCGCGCGGTGTTGCAAGACGTCCCGGCCAACCTGTTGCTGCGCCGCCCCGATGTGCGGGCGGCAGAACTGAACGTGGCTGCGCAATCAGCGCTGGTCGGGGTCGCCGAAACCGATCTGTACCCCTCGCTGACTTTGCTCGGCAGCATCGTCTGGTCCACCGACACCCTCAGCGCCACCCCGCGCAGCCTCGACCTGATCGGCGGCCCGAGCTTGCGCTGGAACCTCTTCGATTACGGGCGGATCCGCAACAACATCCGCGTGCAGGACGCACGCCTGCAGCAACTGATCGAAGCCTACCGCGACAAAGTGCGCCAGGCCGCGCGCGAGGCCGACGATGCCGCCAGCGGGCTGAGCAAAGCGCTGCAGCGCGAACGTATTTTGCGTGAGGCCGAAGGCGCGGCGCGGCGTTCGCTGGTGCTGGCCAACACGCAATACCGCGAAGGCTATTCGGACTTTCAACGGGTGCTCGACGCCCAGCGTGCGCTGCTGGAGTTGCAGGACAACTATCTGGTCAGCCGCAGCGACGCGGTGAGCAACCTGATCGCCCTGTACAAGGCCCTCGGTGGCGGCTGGCAAAGCAATGCACCCCAAGTCGATGAGCCCACCCGACAACAGATGCAGCAGCGCACCCACTGGGGCGACTTGCTCACCGCACCGCCCGCCCCACCGGCGTATCCCCTTCCACCGCAGGTAAGCCCTCATGACTAACGCCACGCCTCCCGCGCCCGCCCCGGTTCAACCTGACCCGGCGAAAAAAGGCATCCGCTGGGTGCTGCTGTTGATCGTGCTGAGCCTGGCATGGTACCTGCTGGCCGACCGTTACACGCCCTACACCCAGCAGGCGCGGGTCGGCGCATTCGTGATTCCGGTAGCGGCGGAAGTCGCGGGGCGGGTGATCAAGGTCAACGTGCGCAACAATCAGGACGTGAAGGCTGGCGACATCCTCTTCGAACTCGATCCACAGCCGCTGCAGATTGCCGTCGACCGCGCCCGGGCGGATCTGGAAAACACCCGTCGCACAGTTGGCGCCAGCACCGCAGGCATCGCTTCGGCCCAGGCGTCGCTGCGTGCAGCCCAAGCCGATGAACTCAAGGCGCGCCAGGACAATCGCCGGCTTGAAGGCTTGTACAAAGAAGATCCGGGCACGGTGTCCGTACGACTTCTTGAAGTGTCCCGGGCCAACCATACAGCGGCGGTCAGCAAGGTCGCCGCCGCTCGGGCCGAAGTGCTGCGTGCCCAGGAACAGGAAGGCGGCAACACCGACACCAACGCCAAACTGCTCAGCGCCGCCGCCACGCTGGCCAAGGCTGAACTCGATCTGGCCAACACCCGCATCGGCGCGCGCTCGGCGGGACTGATCACCGACCTGCGCACCGACGTCGGCCAGTTCGCGGCTGCCGGCAGTCCGGTGATGACACTGATCACGATCCAGGACGTGTGGGTCAGCGCCGACCTCACCGAGAACAACCTCGGCCGCGTGCAACCCGGCACCCCGGTGGCGATCGTCCTCGACGCGCTGCCCGGCGAAGTCCTCGACGGTCGCGTGCGCAGCGTCGGCTATGGCGTGAGCGTCGGCCAGACGCCTGCGCCCGGCACCTTGCCAAGCATTCAGAACAGCCGCGACTGGCTGCGCCCGGCGCAACGTTTTCCGGTAATCATCGAGTTCAGCGACGAGGCGAAAAAGCGCCTGATCGACAGTCGCGCGATCCGCGCCGGTGGGCAGGCGGAAGTCATGGCCTTCCCCACCGAGGGCAATCTGCTCAACCCACTCGGGCGGGTGTTTGTCTGGTTAATGAGCTGGCTGTCGTATGCCTACTGAGCGCAGCGTGCCGGCGCAACGGGCCTTGCGTCTGGCGTTCGGCACGGCGTTGTGCACCGCTGCCAGTTACGGTTTCGCCTTGCCGCTATCGTTTCTGTCGCCAGTGCTCGCGGTGTTGCTGCTCGCCAGCATGCCCCGGCCATTGCCAGTCAAAATGGCGCTGATACTGACTTTGGTCGCCGCGCTTACCACCAGTCTCGGACTGTTGCTGGTGCCGTTGCTGCGGTATTACCCGGTGTGCGGCGTGCTGCTGATCGGTGTTGGGCTGTTTCTGGTGTTCACCTACGGTTTGCGCGGCGGCAACGTGCTGATCATGACGTTCCTGGTGATCGGCATGACCATGATCTCTGCCGCCGGCTTCGCCTCATTCGAGCTGGCGATGGCGGTGATCGGCGCACTGGTCAAGGGCCTGTTGCTGGCCGTCGTCATCGTTGGCCTGAGCCACGTCCTGTTCCCGGAACCGGCCAACAGTCCCGCGTCACCACCCGCCCCCGCCCTGCCCGCCGAAGACGTGCCCCGCGTAGCGTTGCGCGCAACATTGATCGTGCTGCCGACCTTCCTGCTGGTGCTGATCGACCCCGCCAGCTACCTGCCGATCATCCTCAAAGCCGTCAGCCTCGGCCAGCAAAGCACCACCACCCGCACCCACCATGCCGGGCGCGAACTGCTCGGCTCGACCTTGCTCGGCGGACTGCTGGCGGTGCTGTTCTGGTGTGCGTTGAGCCTGTTCGTACACCTGTGGATGTTCTTTCTGTGGATGCTGCTGTTCGGGCTGTTGGTGGCGCGCAAACTCTATCGGTTGCACCCGACGCAACTCACCCCGGGGTTCTGGCTCAACACCCTGATCACCATGATTATCCTGCTCGGCCAATCCGTTGAGGACAGCGCAGCGGGCAAGGATGTCTACAGCGCATTTGCGGTGCGCATGGGGTTGTTCATTCTGGTGACGCTGTACGGCACGTTGATGATGCATGTGCTGGTCGCGCACCGGTCCGGCGTCAACGCGTAATCAGCTTTGTTCCCGTACTCGCCGCATCTGCACCAACAACGCCGGCGCAAAGTGCAGCAGCACCATCCGCGCCAAGTGGTGAGTGAGGATGAACACCACATTCAGCCCGCCGGCAAACGCGACAATCGCAATCGTCTCGATCGCCCCCGGCATGTACGCCAGCCACAGCGACAGCGGATCACTGCCCAGCCACCGCGCCGCCACTTCGGCAAATGCCGCCGCCACCACGATCATCAAGCCAACCGATACCAACGCCGTGCGACCATGCCGCCCCAGCTCCGCAAGGCCAAGCCCCTGAAAACGCGAGCCGATCCGCACGCCAAGAATCAGCGCCGCCAGATTCAGGCTCCAGTCCGGCATGTGAAAGCCATGCAGCCATCCCGATTTCACAAACACCGCCGTCAGCAGAATCGCCGTCAACATGAACGGCGCCGGCACGCCGATCACCAAAAGCAGTCGCCCGATAACGACGCTCAAGCCGATCAGCGCCAGCACGGTCAACGCCATGCCCGTGCTCAGCGGAGCGTTTTCAACCATTGCCACCGAGGCCTGCCCGGGAATCAAAAAGCTCACCAGCAGCGTGATCAACAGCAAGCGCATCAGGTGCACGATGATGACCTTGCTCGAAGCCTTTTCCGACTCCAGCAAATCGAACACTGCCGCCAGTGCGCCGGGGTACACCGCGAGTAGCGCATCGGTGCGATTCCAGCCTGCGCCGCGAGTCAGCCACCATCCGGCGAGGGCGATCTGTACAGTTAGGCATAGAAGCAGGACGCCGAGGCTTGGCAACATCGCCGAAGCCGTCGCACTGTCCCACGCTTCGAACATCAGCCCGGTGGCGATGCCCAGCGTGACCTGGATGTAGCCCAAACCATAAGGCGTCGCGGGGGCAAACCCGAACTTGGTGGCGACCAATGCGGTGACAAGAATCGCCCCCAGCAACAGGCCATGAGGAACACCGCTGACCTGCAACGCAGCGCCGACAGCGGCCGCGATCAACAAACACAGAATCGATTTCATATTCTTCGCCTTCCTGGCTATTCAACTGACCCGACATCAATCCCCTGTAGGAGCTGCCGCAGGCTGCGATCTTTTGATCTTGATCCTAAAAAACAAAATCAAAAGATCGCAGCCTTCGGCAGCTCCTACAGGGGGTATTCGTTCTTACGCGCGCAACCGCCCGATCGCCCGCCGATACTTCTCGATCCGCTCCAGATCCTCCCAACTTGGCGAGGCAATCCGCGACAGGTCGCTGTTCTCTTCCAGATCCGCCAGCTTGACCACCCGTCCGATCGGGTTCTGCGCCGCGCGGTCGACGAAATCCTCGTAGGACTCGCCCGGCACTTTGGTCACGGATTCAATAGCGCTCAGAACCTCTTCGCTGAAACCTTCCTTGCGCAAATCATCGAGGCTGATGCCGCAATCCTCGACCACATCGTGCAGCACGGCGACGATGCGTTCTTCCAGTGTGCTCATGCGCAACATGACTTTCAGCGGATGCAGAATGTACGGCGCACCGCCCTTGTCGACCTGCCCGGCATGGGCGGTGGCAGCGATGGCGATAGCGCGTTCGAGGGTCTGGGTCATGGGAGTCTCCGTGGGTTAAACGCCGTATCGGCCGCCGACGTGGATGTTGCGTTTGAGCCAGTTGCGGATCGCTTCAAGCCGTCCGGTTGGCTTCGCAGGCCCGGAATGACGTTGAAGAATCAGCGAGACCACGGTGGACTGATCGGCATTTGGATGGGCATCGATCAACTCGGCAACCCACGCGCAGTCAGCCTTCCTCAGGTGTTCACGCCACTCGCCCGGCCAAGCATCCAGCTCATTCAGCGCCAACCATCGCGCACCGCCGTGTTCCATGTGCCCGCCGGACATCGACTGCTCGAAACAGAAAGGCGAGTCTGGCTTTGCAGGATCGATGTGAAACAGATAGATGTCGTGGAATGGATGCTGCGAGGGGGTCGCGTTATTGCGGCTGCCAATTTCGATCATGGGCAATGTTCCAATCCTTGGGCGCTGAATGTTTCCGATTGTTTCGCAGTGTACGCGATAGGAGCAAATCAAAAACCCGATGGAACCTCCCTCCTCCACGCCGTCTCGAAACTATAAAGCGCCAACATCATCGATCAGACCCGGCGCCGTTGAAGAGGAAACCCCGATGAACACTCGCTTCCTGCTTCTGATCGCCACCTTCGCCGTCATCCCCACCTGCGTCATGGCCGAGGGCTGCGATGTCCAGACCCAATCCTCCAGCGCCTCGGTCCCCGCCGTGGAAACCCACAGCTGCTACGAATACGAAGGCATGCCCGTCAACTCAATCGACTGGTCGTGCAGCAACGAAAGCAAAGACATGCTCAGCAGCACTAAAACCAAGGTCGAACATTGTGCCGACCACTATCAGGCCACGTGTATCGCCACGATCACCCAGGAATCCCTGGCCAACCCGCACTCCACCAGCAAAGACAAAAAAGCCAAGGCGCTGAACATCCCCGACAACGCCCAAGTGACCACCTATTACTACGACGTGGAGCATCTGCCGCAGGCGCGGATTGATTGCGAGAACGGGGGTGGGCATTGGAAGGCGAAATAACGGCGTTCGAGCGCGCATGAAAAAGGGACACCGATGGGTGTCCCTTTTTGCTCTAAATGGTGGGAAATCAATGCTTCATGGCTTCACACTGATTGCGCAAGTCCGAATTCCGGATGCTCGAACAAGTGCTGCCCTTCTTCGCCTCACAAAATGCACGCTGATCGCTGTCATGGATGCTGGAGCAAGTACTGCCTTTTTCAGCCTCACACGTAGCGCGCAAATCCGAATCACGAATGCTCGAACAGGTGCTGCCCTTTTTCGCCTCGCAGTAAGCGCGCTGGTCGCTGTCGCGAATGCTCGAACAAGTACTGCCCTTCTCCGCTTCGCAGGACGCACGCAAATCACTGTCCCGGATTGAGGAGCAAGTACTGCCTTCCTGCGTGGCCTGGCAATAATTGCGCTGATCGCTGTCACTGATGCTGGAACAACTGGCAAACGTGTAACCGCTGAACATCAACAACATCGCAAAAATCAGTTTCATCTCACACTTCCTTGGCTTGCCAGGAAACAGCCTGGCACTGGTTTATCCGTTTCAAATGAGCGTCGCGACACGCCATCAAATTGACATCGTTTTTTAGGAAAGTTCCGGGGCGGGGATGAGGGCTGGATTTTGGGATCTGAAAACATCGTAGGAAATGACCGCGCGCATTGAGGGAGCTTGTTGTAACTCGACTGCGAAGCTGCACCAAACTCGGCAGGTTATTTTTCCCGGATACGCCGCAGGCCTTGATTTACGTGGGTTGCACCGCCGAACTGAAGCCAGCTCTTTAGCTAAACGTGGTGAGTTCGTGCCCTACAGGCTGATTGCGGCAATGGGAATCGGTGCCTAGAGTGGGTCTGTCGCTGAACGAATTTGGCGATAGGGTTTCGCAGCCCTGACGATACGTGTAGTAACCTGACGCCCCCCAAAACGGTGGCGGTCGCAATCGCGCCCGACAACCGCACAATGGTGGCTGTGTGTGGGAGATCTTCGGGTCTGCCGGGTTCCTCGTATCCTCGGTCTGCGAACCCGCACATGGCTACCACCCTTCGACTCGCAGCGAGCGGCAGTAGCTCTTCTCACAGATACGAGGAAACTTTACTTATGCCGATGGATAAACCGCTCCGCAATTACGCGAATATGTCCCACCCCGCCACTGAGCAGCCCGTCCTGTTCGTAGATGCCGACGCGCCACTGAGTGACCTCCACGCCTGCGTCAGCGAGCGCCTGAATGCAGTCCTCAAATATCTGGACCTCATGGCCTGCGTCCACTTCCCCGATCATGCTGAACACGACATCAGTACCGTCACCACCATCGCCAGGATCATGGTGCAGGATGTGGCTGATGTGTTGCGGGTGATAGAGAAGCGGGAGACTAAGGGCCTTAGTTAGGACTGATAACGCTCCAGCAACAGAAATCACGCCTCTTTTACGAGTTTGCTCAGGGCGAATTCTCCATACCGCTCAGGAACCACCTTTCCTTTCTCAGAACTGACTGTGGAATTCGGGATATCAATTTGATAGCTTCGATGCCAGCCATAGGCCATCAGCAGTTCGGCAAGCAGCAAATGCCGAGTATTTAGTGACTCAAGGCTGTGATTTTTCTAACTAATCCTCGAAAAAGTAAGGAAGAAAAAATGACAGACAGACGACCTATTAATCCCAACGTGAACGTTCCAAAACCTGGCGGTGGTGAACATCCCCGCTCTAGGAACAACGATGGCCAAATCCGCGACAAGCGCAGTGATGCGGGCAAACCAAAGAAAAAATAAATATAAAGATGACAGATTATTAAATTAGATCTGTCAACTTTTTTGTCTAGAATCCGAAAACAGGGACATAGCATGTTATTTCCTCAAGATATAATAGAAACACTTGCAAATTGCGCATACTGGGCAGACAAAGAAATCCGCAGCGAACTAAGCGACGGCATTATAGAAACTGAGAACGACTACACGTCAAACTTAACAGGCGCTTTAAGACGAGAAATAAACTCTAGAAACATAGAAAACCTACGTGCCACAGTAAAAATTCTAAGCCCGACCCTAGAAAGGGAAAACGGAGCAGACGCCTGTATAATATTTGAGAATACCACTCACTTTAAAGTTGGAATATTTGAGGCTAAATGGCCTCGATTAAAACACACAAAGACTACTGGGACTCTATTCAAAAAAGAACGAGGCAATCCCACTTTCACGACCAGCTAACTAGACAATCGATGCAAGCACACGTGCTTGCCGTTTGGGAAATGTTCTATTGCGAATATTCGTACGGAAAACAGCCTAACTTCATGGAGGATGATCTTTCCACCTGCGTTTGGCATTCAGATGCGTTAACAGCATCAAACTCTAGAAGCAGCAACACAACACCATGGACTGATATAGAGCTACAAAAATTACTTTCCGCTCACAAAACCAACCTTCCAGATATTGTTAGACAAATCTGCGAATGTACTCAAGGGCAATTACTACAAAAAAAATCGCACAAAAATACTTTCGAAGACTTTGGACTACCGCAAACAGCACTTATTATTTCTTACAACGCAGACTTCAACGACAAGTCATAAAGATCGATCACAAATGGCCAACCCAACAAGTCACTTCACCAACAATCAAGACTAATATCCCACTTCCACAAAGCATTGCCTAAGAGGTTAAAATGA
Source organism: Pseudomonas sp. JQ36 (assembly GCF_053851495.1). Taxonomy (NCBI): domain Bacteria; kingdom Pseudomonadati; phylum Pseudomonadota; class Gammaproteobacteria; order Pseudomonadales; family Pseudomonadaceae; genus Pseudomonas; species Pseudomonas sp. JQ36. The sequence continues at coordinate 2,418,747 of NZ_CM132642.1, forward strand.
AAGAATCGCAGACTACGCCCTCAATAGATGGATTCGTGTTAAATCTAGCGGAGCTAAAAAGTGGAGATGTAATTCTAGAGGCTGGATACAAGCCACATAGCGAGGCCATAAAAATAAAAACAGGAAGCCACTACTCACACGCAATGATATTTCTAGAAAACTCAATATTCGAATCAACCATGTCTGGCTCAGTATTCACAAGAGTTCCAAATAGATTCTACGTAAAAAACGAAAAAGACCTGAAGGTAATTCGTCACAAGACAAGTTTATCGAATGAATCACTAGAATTTATAACCATGCATGCAAGAACCAGTATCGGAACTTCATACAGCATTTCCGAGGCAATAATATCATCTAAAAAAAACCGACCCTCGACCAAAAAAAAACAACAGCCAATTTTGTTCGCGCTTTGTAGCCGAATGTTTGAACGCCGGAGGAATAAAAGCAGTAGACAACATACATTACTGCACGCCGGCAGAGCTTGAAGACTCCGGTGAATTTAGCGAAGTCCAGAATGCCGTTAAAAAAGCAACACCTGAGGAAATGAAGCATGCCACTTCAGGAAAGTTGCATCCAAAACATCAAAAAGCAACCGTAGAATGGATAAAAAAAGCAAAAAAACTATTAAAACCAAATAACAACAAAGTCCAAACATCTGGAGATATATTTCAAGCCATACTCGACACAAAAAATTTAAAACTTGATCGAGCAGTCGCAAAGGCAATGATCGAGAGCGGCTATACAGACAACTACAACGACGACAAGGAAATAAATACGTATAGATACGACGCTGAGGAATTTTCCACACGGCTCAAGAATGGCGACATATCCATTGAGGAGGAGGTCAGAAAAGAAATATCCATATTTCGACTACAAATGAAGAATATAAAAATAAGCAGGCAAAACGTAAATATTACACTTGGCACCTACCGAACACTAAAACTAGAATACGAAATATGTAAAAACATTCTCGAAACAGTCAAAAACAGAATGGATATTCTTATAGAAGCGTGCGAAACCAACAAAATATTCTCACCCAGCATAGACATTGCCAAGAGAATTTCTAATGAAATCGAAAGCGAAATTATTCAAAAAACAGAATAATTTCAACTTAGCACAGGTATAGATGCCTATAACTACAGAGCCGCTAACGCATCGCGGCTCGACCAACTTTAGACGTATAGCTCAAGACAAACACCTAATTAATAGAAGGTTTCTCCTCAAAAATTCGCCGGCGTATTCGCACTAATAATCTCCGCCTCATCCGCCCCAATATTCCGGAACTTATGCGGCAGCGTCGTCGGAAAATAATACCCATCCCCCGCACTCAACACGCTCACCTGCCCATCCACCGTCAACTCAACCGTGCCACGCGTCACCAACCCACACTCCTCGCCTTCCGAGTGAACAATCGGCTCTTCCCCCGAACTCGCGCCCGGCGCGTACTGCTCGCGCAGCAGGCGCATCTGGCGACTTGGGACCGAGGCGCCGATCAGCAGCAGGCGCAGGCCGTGGCGGCCGAGGTCGGGTTGTTCGTTGGCGCGGAAGACGTATTGGTGTTCGCGCGGGGGCTGGTCGAAGGTGAAGAAGTCGGCCAGGGACATCGGGATGCCCTCGAGCAGCTTTTTCAGCGAGCTGACGGAAGGACTGACGCGATTCTGTTCGATCAGGGAGATGGTGGCATTGGTCACGCCGCTACGCCGGGCCAGCTCGCGCTGGGAGAGTTTGTAGCTTTCGCGTACTAGTTTGAGTCGAGAACCCGTATCCATGACAGCCTTATGTGAGAACGACTTAAGGGCGATGGGGGTGGGTGGCGGGTGACGCGCCGGGGGCGCGGATCACGTTGCTCCCGTGTCCCGGAACCGTGAAAGGCGGCTATTAAATCACGTTTGCCGGTGTTGCTCAGCAGGTTCGATGGACGGTGCGGTAAAAGTCCTTCTGGCCTTGTTAATACGGCAACTGTGGGAGCGGGCTTGCTCGCGAAAGCGGTGTGTCAGGCGATATGTGTGTTGGCTGACAGAGCCCATTCGCGAGCAAGCCCGCTCCCACAGTTGGATCTCTTTTGTGTCAGTTAACTGGGTAGCGGTTGTCAGGCCGGCTCCCACGTTTGGACATCGGCGGTGTTGCTACAGCATTAAAAAACCGGCGGGGTCCTGGGGGCCGCCGCCGGGGAGGTAACTTAGATGCCGAAACGGTCGCGCAGCGAGTAGTAGACGGCGCCGAGGGCGGTCAACGGGGCGGAGAAGGTGCGGCCGCCGATCATTGGCATGTGCGGGAGTGAGGCGAAGGCGTTGAAGCGTTCGGCGTCGCCGCGGATCATTTCCGAGATCAGTTTGCCGGCCAGGTGCGAGCAGGTGACGCCGTGGCCGCTGTAGCCTTGCATGTAGTAGGCATTTTTCTCGATGCGGCCGAATTGCGGCATGCGTGACATGGTCAGCAGGAAGTTGCCGGTCCAGCGGTAGTCGATTTTCACGTCCTTGAGCTGCGGGAAGGTCTTGAGGATCTTCGGCCGGATCAGTTGTTCGATGTCATCCGGTTCCCGCGCGCCGTAGACCACGCCGCCACCGTACAGCAGGCGGTTATCGGCCGTCAGGCGGTAGTAATCCAGCAGGTAGTTGCAGTCTTCGACGCAATAGTTGTTGGTGATCAGGCTGCGTGCCTGCTTCTCGGTCAGCGGTTCGGTGACGACGATCTGCGAGCCGCACGGCATGCTCTTCGCGGTCACGCGGTTGTCCAGACCTTGCGGCAGGTAGGCGTTGCCGGCGATCAGCAGGTACTTGGCGCGTACCTGGCCTTTGGCGGTGCGCACAACGTTCGGTTCGCCGTATTTGATTTCCACGGCAGCCGATTGCTCGTAGATCTTGCCGCCCAGGCGCACGATGGCCGCTGCTTCACCGAGGGCCAGATTCAGCGGATGAACGTGACCGCCCTGCAGGTCCAGCAGACCGCCAACGTAGGCGTCGGAGCCGATTTCGCGACGAATGTCAGCGGCGTCGAGCATCTTCAGGTTCTGGTTGCCGTAGCGTTCCCAACTGCGCTTCTGCTCGGCCAGACCGTTGAGCTGTTTCTTGTTCATCGCTGCGAAAATGCCGCCCGGGCGGTAGTCGCATTGGATGTCGTAGTCCTTGATCCGCGAACGGATGATGTCGGCACCTTCGAAGATCATGCTGCCGAGGATTTCCGCCGTCTTGTCGCCGTAGCGCTCTTCGATCACATCGACGTCACGACTGTAGGAGTTGACCAGTTGCCCGCCATTGCGGCCACTGGCGCCGTAGCCGACTTTCGCCGCTTCCAGCACCGTCACCTTGTAGCCGGCTTCGGTGAGGAACAGCGCCGAGGACAGGCCGGTGTAGCCGGCGCCGATGATGCAGACATCGCACTCGACCGACTCTTCAAGGGTCGGGAAGTCGATGACTTCGTTGCGCGTGGCGGCGTAGTAGCTGTTGACGTGTTGTTGCTTCATTTTATTGTTCTCCGAGGGTCGCCCTTCAAAGGCGACCACCGCTGTAGAAAATCAGAGCTTGATCCAGGTCGCTTTCAGCTCGGTGTACTTGTCGAACGCGTGCAGCGATTTGTCGCGACCGTTGCCCGACTGTTTGAAGCCACCGAACGGTGCGGTCATGTCGCCGCCGTCGTACTGGTTGACCCAGACGCTGCCGGCACGCAGGCCACGGGCGAAGGTGTGCGCCTTGCTCAGGTTGCTGGTCCAGACGCCGGCGGCGAGACCGAAGATGCTGTCGTTGGCGATCTGCAGCGCTTCTTCAACGGTGTCGAAGGTGATCAGCGACAGCACCGGGCCGAAGATTTCTTCGCGGGCGATGGTCATCGCATTGGTCACGCCATCGAAGATCGCCGGTTGCACGTAGAGGCCACCGGTTTCTTCGAGGGTGCGCTGGCCGCCGGCGATCAGTTCGGCGCCCTGCTCGCGGCCGATGCTGATGTAGCGCAGCACGTTGTCGAGTTGGCGCTGATCGACCACGGCGCCGACAGTGGTGACAGGGTCAAGCGCGTGCCCCGGTTTCCACGCTTGCAGCGCTTCCACCAGCAGCGGGATGAATTGCTCGCGGATCGAACGCTCGACCAGCAAACGCGAACCGGCGGTGCACACTTCGCCCTGATTAAAGGCAATGGCTCCGGCCGCAGCCTGAGCTGCCGCGCGCAAGTCCGGGGCGTCGGCAAACACCACGTTCGGGCTCTTGCCCCCGGCTTCGAGCCAGACGCGTTTCATGTTGCTCTGGCCGGCATAAATCATCAGCTGTTTGGCAATCGCCGTGGAGCCGGTGAAGGCCAGCACGTCGACGTCCATGTGCAGCGCCAGCGCCTTGCCGACGGTGTGGCCGAAGCCTGGCAGGACGTTGAACACGCCTTTCGGAATGCCCGCGTCCAGCGCGAGTTGCGCGATGCGAATCGCGGTCAGCGGAGATTTTTCCGATGGCTTGAGAATGAACGAGTTACCCGCCGCCAGGGCAGGGGCGAATTTCCAGCTGGCCATGATCAGCGGGAAGTTCCACGGCACGATCGCGGCGACTACGCCGGATGGCTCACGGGTGATGAGGCCGAGTTGGTCGTGTGGGGTGGCGGCGACTTCGTCGTAGATCTTGTCGATGGCTTCGGCACTCCAGCGGATCGCGTTGGCGGTCGCCGGAATGTCGATGCTCATGGAGTCGCTGATCGGTTTGCCCATGTCGAGGGTTTCCAGCAGCGCCAGCTCTTCCTGGTGTTGCAGGATCAGATCAGCGAAGCGGATCAGGATGCGTTTGCGCTCGGCCGGGGCTTTGTGCGCCCACACACCGGAGTTGAACGACTGACGGGCGACTTCGACGGCGAGGTTGGCGTCGGCTTCATCGGTGCTGGCCACGGAGGCGAGAAAACGGCCGTCGACGGGGCTCAGGCATTCGAAGGTGGCGCCGCTGATCGCGGGGCGGTATTCACCGTTGATGAACGCGCGGGATTCGATGGTCAGGGACTGGAAGCGTTGTTCCCAGTCGTTGCGGGTGCTGGTCATGGTTGTGGCTCGACAAGGGGGAATTGGGGGTGTCGTATCTGGCTTGAGATAGCTGCCCTCACCCTAGCCCTCTCCCAGAGGTAGAGGGGACCGACCGAGTTGTCTCGGGAGTTGCGCCGACCTGAATGACCGAGTCGATTATGGATTCGGTAAAGCAGGTTCAGGTCGCAGGATTTCCCAAGCATCCCCGGTCAGTCCCCTCTCCCTCCGGGAGAGGGTTAGGGTGAGGGGCTCTTGGCTTTTGAGGGCCGAAACCATCACACCGTATGCAGATACCAGTTGTACTCAAGGTCGGAGATCGAGTTCTCGAACTCGGCCAGCTCGCTTTCCTTGCACGCGACGAACACGTCGATGTACATCGGGTCGATGTACCTGGCCATGACTTCGCTGTCGTCCAGCTCGCGCAGTGCGTCGCGCAGGTTGTTCGGCAGGCTCTGTTCGTTCTGCTCGTAGCTGTTGCCTTCAACTGGCGCGCCTGGCTCGATCTGGTTGGTCAGGCCGTGGTGAATGCCGGCCAGCACCGAAGCCATCAGCAGGTACGGGTTAGCGTCGGCACCGGCCACGCGGTGCTCGATGCGCACGGCGTCGGCCGAACCGGTCGGCACACGTACCGCAACGGTGCGGTTGTCGATGCCCCAGCTCGGCGAGTTCGGCACGTAGAACTGCGCGCCGAAGCGGCGGTACGAGTTGACGTTCGGGCACAGGAACGCCATTTGCGCAGGCAGGGTCTCCAGCACACCGCCGATCGCGTGTCGCAGCGCGGCGTTCTGCTCGGGATCCTCGCTGGCGAAGATGTTGTTGCCTTCTTTGTCCAGGATCGAAATGTGCACGTGCAGACCGTTGCCCGCCTGGCCCGGATACGGCTTGGCCATGAAGGTGGTGTCCATCTCGTGGTCATAGGCGATGTTCTTCACCAGACGCTTGAGCAACACCGCGTAGTCGCAGGCCTTGATCGGGTCGGAGACGTGATGCAGGTTGACTTCGAACTGCGCCGGGGCGCTTTCCTTGACGATGGCGTCAGCCGGGATGCCCTGCTCTTTCGCGCCTTCGAGGATGTCTTGCAGGCAGTCGACGTATTCGTCGAGATCGTCGATCAGGTAGACCTGAGTCGACACCGGGCGCTTGCCGGAGACCGGCGAACGTGGCGACTGCGGACGGCCGTTCACGTTGTCCTGGTCGATCAGGTAGAACTCCAGTTCGAACGCGGCGCAGATGGTCAGGCCCAGTTCATCGAACTTGCGCACCACGTTGGCCAGCACTTCACGCGGGTCAGCGAAGAACGGCTCGCCCTCGATCTCGTGCATGGTCATCAGCAGTTGTGCGGTTGGGCGCTTCTGCCACGGCTCGATGCTCAGGGTGCCCGGAATCGGGTAGCAGATGCGGTCGGCGTCGCCGATGTCCAGACCCAGGCCGGTGCTTTCCACCGTGGAGCCATTGATGTCGAGAGCGAAGAGCGAGGCCGGCAGGTTGATGCCTTTCTCGTAAACCTTGTGAAGACTGGTGCGTTCGATGCGCTTGCCGCGCACCACACCGTTCATATCCGCAATCAGAAGGTCGACGTACAAAACCTCAGGATGTTTCTTAAGGAATGCGTTTGCTTCGTTGAGTTGAACGGCACGCAGAGGGACCGACATGATGCACCTATTTAGCTGTTAATTATTATGTTCACCGCTGTTTCGCCGAGCCAGTCAATCCGAAAGGCAAAGTGAAGTCAATAGCGAACACCTGGCCGCTCAGCGTTTATTTTTCGGGCTTTTTTTAACACTCTCGTGCCAATGCAGGCGCCGCAAGGTCTGGAATCGTGAAGATTGGATGAGCGGCGTTTAGAATTTTTTACATGGCAGTTGTTAATTAAAATCAACGAGGCTAAGCTCCGGAAAAGCTCGTTCAAGTGTCAAACTTCGAGGTGAATAAAAATGGCATTCAAGCCATTGATCGGCGTTACTGCGTGCGTCAAACAGATTGGCCTGCACCCCTATCACATCAGCGGCGACAAGTACGTACGTGCTGTCAGCGTTGGCGCTCAGGGCCTTCCAGTGGTCATTCCTTCCCTTGGCAAACTGACTGAGATCGAAGACCTGCTCGGTCAACTCGACGGTCTGTTGCTGACCGGCTCACCCTCGAACGTGGAGCCCTTCCACTATCAAGGCCCGGCCAGCGAACCCGGTACGGATCACGATCCGGCGCGGGACGCCACTACCCTTCCTTTATTGCGTGCAGCCATTGCGGCGGGCGTTCCGGTGCTCGGCATCTGCCGTGGCTTCCAGGAAATGAACGTGGCTTTCGGTGGCAGCCTGCACCAAAAGGTGCACGAGCTGCCGGGCATGCTCGATCACCGTGAAGCCGACAGCCCGGACGTGGCCGTGCAATACGCACCGGCGCATGCCGTGAGCGTGTTGGCGGGCGGTGTGTTCGAAGCGCTGGCGTTGCCGGGCGAGTTCCAGGTCAACTCGATTCACAGTCAGGGCATCGACCGCCTCGCGCCCGGCCTGCGTGCCGAAGCGGTGGCGCCGGATGGCCTGATCGAGGCGATCTCGGTCGAGCACAGCCCGACCTTCGCCCTCGGCGTGCAGTGGCACCCGGAATGGCAGGTGCTGGACAACCCGAACTACCTGAAGATTTTCCAGGCGTTCGGCGAGGCCTGCCGGCAACGGGCGGCGCGACGCAACCAGCGCTGATTCAACCCAGGATTTCAAAACTGTTTACTGCCCCCACGGGGTCGGCGGCGGCGCGTGTGCGCATCCGTCATCCGTTAAAACAACAAACCGTAATAACAACAAGTACGACCCAGGCAGCCAGGACGGCGGCGCCGAACAAGCCCTCGGCAGCGCAAGGTCAGTCAGGCATGCGCAATTCCCCTGTAGGAGTGAGCCTGCTCGCGATAGCAGTAGACCAGTCAACAGAGATGTCGACTGAGATGGCCTCATCGCGAGCAGGCTCACTCCTACAGGGGGATATGTAATGACTGAAATTGCGCTTACAGGCTTGCAATCCACTTAAGCCAGGCCACATTGGCCCGGCGACTGAAACCTGTTGGGAGTTTCACATGGCAAACGCCTCCAGCACTTACCGGAAGGCACTTGAAGGCCACCAGCAACCGAAAAAGGTTCTGGTGAAGGTCGATCGAGTCACCAAGAAGTTCGACGAAACCACGGCAGTGGACGATGTGTCCCTGGAGATCCATCAGGGCGAAATCTTTGCCCTGCTCGGTGGCTCCGGTTCGGGCAAATCGACCCTGCTGCGCATGCTCGCCGGTTTCGAGCGGCCGACTGAAGGGCGGATTCTGCTCGACGGTGTGGACATCACTGACATGCCGCCGTACGAGCGGCCGATCAACATGATGTTCCAGTCCTACGCGCTGTTCCCGCACATGACCGTGGCGCAGAACATTGCCTTCGGCCTCAAGCAGGACCGTTTGCCGGCCAGCGAAATCGACGCCCGCGTCGAAGAGATGCTGCGCCTGGTGCACATGACCCAATATGCCAAACGCAAACCTCATCAGTTGTCCGGCGGTCAGCGCCAGCGCGTCGCCCTCGCCCGCTCTTTGGCCAAGCGTCCAAAGCTGTTGCTGCTCGACGAGCCGATGGGCGCGCTGGATAAAAAACTGCGTTCGCAGATGCAACTGGAACTGGTCGAGATCATCGAGCGCGTCGGCGTGACCTGCGTCATGGTGACCCACGACCAGGAAGAAGCCATGACCATGGCCGAGCGCATCGCGATCATGCACCTCGGCTGGATCGCCCAGATCGGCAGCCCGGTGGACATTTACGAAGCACCGGTCAGCCGCATGGTCTGCGAGTTCATCGGCAACGTGAATGCCTTCGACGGCACCGTGGTGGAAGACCTTGAAGGTCACGCGATCATCCACAGCCCGGATCTGCAGCAAAAGATTTACGTCGGCCACGGCGTCAGCACTTCGGTGCAGGACAAGTCGATCACCTACGCAATCCGCCCGGAAAAAATGCTCGTCAGCACCCTCAAGCCAGAGACCCGCTACAACTGGTCCGAAGGCAAGGTGCACGACATCGCCTACCTCGGCGGCCACTCGGTGTTCTACGTCGAGCTGCCCGGCGGCAAGATCGTCCAGTCGTTCATGGCCAACGCCGAACGCCGTGGCGCGCGTCCGACCTGGGACGACAAGGTCTACGTGTGGTGGGAAGACGACAGCGGCGTGGTACTGCGCTCATGAGAACCTTCAATCAGCAATTCCTGCGCCTGGTGCCCAGCGGGCGAAAACTGGTGATCGGCATTCCGTTCATCTGGCTGTTCCTGTTCTTCATGCTGCCGTTCTTCCTGGTGATGAAGATCAGCTTCTCGGAAGCCGCACTGTCGATCCCGCCGTACTCGGAGATCTACACCTACGCCGAACAGAAATTCCAACTGCTGCTCAACATCGGCAACTACACCCTGCTCGGCGAAGATGAGTTGTACCTGTCGGCCTACCTCGGTTCGCTGAAGGTCGCGGCGCTGAGCACAATGATGTGCCTGGTGATCGGTTTCCCGATGGCCTACGCAATCACCAAGACCGGCAAGGAAACGCAAAACGTCCTGCTGCTGTTGATCATGATGCCGACCTGGACCGCGATCCTGATCCGTGTTTACGCGTGGATGGGCATCCTCAGCAACAACGGTCTGCTCAACGCGTTTCTGATGTGGACCGGGCTCACCGACCACCCGATCGAGATCCTCAACACCAATACCGCGGTGTACATCGGCGTCGTCTATGCCTACCTGCCATTCATGGTGCTGCCGCTGTACGCCAACCTCGTCAAGCACGACGGCAGCCTGCTGGAGGCCGCGCAGGATCTGGGGTCGAGCAACTTCAACAACTTCTGGAAAATCACCGTACCGCTGGCCAAGAACGGGATCATCGCCGGCTGCATGCTGGTGTTCATTCCGGTGGTCGGTGAGTTCGTGATTCCGGAACTGCTGGGTGGCCCGGAGACGCTGATGATCGGGCGTGTGCTGTGGCAAGAGTTCTTCAATAACCGCGACTGGCCGGTGGCGTCCGCGCTGGCGGTGGTGATGCTGTTGATCCTGATTGTGCCGATTCTGCTGTTCAACCGCAGTCAGGCCAAAGAGATGGAGGCACGGGGATGAAACGCTTCGGTTTTTCCAAGTTCATGTTGATCTTCGGCCTGATGTTCATTTATCTGCCGATGCTGATTCTGGTGATCTACTCGTTCAACGCCTCGAAACTGGTCACGGTGTGGGGCGGCTGGTCGGTGAAGTGGTACGTCGGCCTGCTCGACAACACGCAACTGATGGGCTCGGTGGTGCGCTCGCTGGAAATCGCCTGCTACACCGCGATTGCTGCGGTAGCGCTCGGCACCCTCGCCGCGTTCGTCCTGACTCGGGTCACGCGCTTCAAGGGTCGCACGCTGTTCGGCGGTCTGGTGACGGCGCCGTTGGTGATGCCTGAGGTGATCACCGGTCTGTCGCTGTTGCTGCTCTTTGTGGCGATGGCGCAGTTGATCGGCTGGCCACAGGAGCGTGGCATCGTCACGATCTGGATCGCCCACACCACGTTTTGTGCCGCTTATGTGGCGGTGGTAGTCTCCGCCCGCCTGCGTGAACTGGATCTGTCGATCGAAGAAGCCGCGATGGATCTGGGGGCCAAGCCGTTCAAGGTGTTTTTCCTGATCACCATTCCAATGATCGCGCCGTCGCTGGCAGCGGGCGGGATGATGTCGTTCGCCTTGTCGCTGGATGACCTGGTGTTGGCGAGCTTCGTTTCCGGCCCGGGTTCGACCACGCTGCCGATGGAAGTGTTCTCGGCGGTGCGTCTGGGCGTGAAGCCGGAGATCAACGCCGTGGCCAGTCTGATTCTGCTGGCGGTGTCGTTGGTGACGTTCCTGGTCTGGTACTTCAGCCGCAAGGCAGAAGCCAACCGCAAGAAAGCGATTCAGGAAGCGATGGATCAAACGGCGAATGAGGCGTGGCAGCCGCAACGCGCCGTCACCGCCTAAGCAACACCGATGAACAACTGTGGCGAGGGAGCTTGCTCCCGCTTGAGTGCGCAGCGCTCACAAGATTTTTGGGGCTGCTTCGCAGCCCAGCGGGAGCAAGCTCCCTCGCCACAGGTTTTACGTACACCCGGGTTGTGTTTTTGAATAAAAAAAATGGAGTTTCACCGATGAAAATGTTTGGCAGGACTCTGCTGACACTGTCCTTAATGGGCGCAATCGCCACGGGCGTCCAGGCCAACGACAAGGTGCTGCGTGTTTACAACTGGTCCGATTACATCGCGCCGGACACCGTCAAGAAGTTCGAAGACGAGACCGGCATCCAGGTAACCTACGACGTGTTCGACAGCAACGAGACCCTCGAGGCGCGTTTGCTGGCGGGCAAATCCGGTTACGACATCGTCGTGCCGTCCAACAGTTTCCTGGCCAAGCAGATCAAGGCCGGGGTCTATCAGCCACTCGACAAATCGAAACTGTCGAACTGGAAGAATCTCAACCCGGTGCTGCTGAAAAACGCCTCCGCCAGTGATCCGGACAACGCCCACGCGTTCCCGTACATGTGGGGCTCGATCGGCATCGGCTACAACCCGGACAAGGTCAAGGAAGTGCTCGGTGCCAAGGCCCCGACCAACTCCTGGGACTTGCTGTTCAAGCCGGAAAACGCTGAAAAGCTGAAAGCCTGCGGCATCAGCTTCCTCGACTCGCCGACCGAAATGATCCCGGCCGCCCTGCACTACCTGGGCTACCCGGTGAACGACAAGGACAAGGCGCACATCCTCGAAGCCGAAGCGCTGTTCATGAAGATCCGCCCGTACGTGGCGTACTTCCATTCCTCGAAGTACATCTCCGACCTGGCCAACGGCAACATCTGCGTGGCGGTCGGTTACTCCGGTGATGTGCTGCAGGCCAAGGCCCGTGCGGTGGAAGCCGGCAACAAGGTGCAGATCGACTACAGCATTCCGAAGGAAGGCGCCGGCAGTTTCTACGACATGGTCGCCATCCCGCGCGATGCGGCGAACGTAGAGAACGCCTACCTGTTCATGAACTTCCTGATGCGCCCGGACATCATCGCCGAGATCACCAACAGCAACGGCTACAGCAACGCCAACTCGGCGGCGACGCCACTGGTGGACGAAGCGATCCGCAACGACCCGGGTTCGTATCCGTCGCAGGCAGTGATGGCGACGTTGTATGCGGTGCCGGATCAGCCGATTGCCACGCAGCGGATCATGACCCGCGGCTGGACCCGGGTGAAACTCGGTAAATAACCAAATACTCCTGTGGGAGCGGGCTTGCTCGCGAAAGCGTAGTGTCAGGCACAGATGAATTGACTGACCTGACGCCTTCGTGAGCAAGCCCACTCCCACAGGAGATAGGTGTCAGCTTGAAAGTTTATGGTTTCCCGTTCACGCAGCGCCTTACCACCGCTGCACCCTGCAATGAACGGCCTCACCTGGCTCCCTCGGCTCAGGTGAATTTCAGGCGCCCTCGGGCGCCTTTTTTTCTGCGCTCAATTCAGTGGCCAATCCTGCAGGATTCGATAGCGGCCCTTGTGCGATTCGAACAAGGCAAAGCGCTCGGCGCTCAGGAAGAATTCCGGCGGCGTGGTGGATTCCGGCTCTTCTGCCCGATATTCCCGAGCCAGGGTCAGGTGCGGGCGAAACTCGCGTGGCGATTCTTCGAAGCCGAACGGCAGCATCGCCTGTTCCAGCGCATACACCAGACGCAACAGGGCCGGCGGCGCCTGCTCCGGCGCCAGAGACAGAATCCCCGCCCGATGCCAGACCTGCAGACGATCCAGCACGATCTTCAATGGTTCACCCGGCGTGCGCACCTTGCCGGCGGCCTCGCAGACTTCATGGATCTGCGCCAGCGGCACGGCACCGAGGAACAGCAGCGTCAGGTGAAAGTTATCCGTCGGCACCGGTTTGCCGGTGCGCAGCCCCAGCTCGGCGCGCCACTGAGCGATGGCCTTGCGCTGCGCTGGTGGGCAGTCGAGGGCGAAAAACAGTCGCTTGAACGGTTCATCCCTGCGCGCATCATCGGTCATGGCCCTGCTCCTTCACTCGTCGAACGGCCGATTCTACACAGCCTTCCCTGACGACTGGCGACACCCGGCTATAGTTCAAGGATTGCCATCGAACCGGAGGCCGCCATGCGCGAGATCCTCAGCAAAGAACCGTGGTGGGCCCGACCACCCAGCCCCGGGCAGGATGAAAGCGAGCTGGAATGGGGCTGGCTGGTGCATTACAGCGAAGGTGAACCGCGTTTTGAATTCGTTCGCGAGCGACCCACGGAAGAAGAAATCCGCCACCGCAAAAGCTGTCGGATCACCCCCTCTGCAGAGTGACCACCACCCCATGTGGGAGCGGGCTTGAACTGGCCTAATGATTTTGGACACCTCAATCGGGCGCTATGATGGCGCCCAAATCTGAGGTGTTTGGATATGCGTAAATCTTATTCAAGTGAGTTCAAACTCAAGGCTGCCAGCATGGTGCTGGACGAGGGGCAGTCGGTTCCCGAGGTCTGTGCCAGTTTGGATATTGGCCCTACGGCCTTACGCCGCTGGGTCGATCAGGTTCGCAAGGAACGCTTGGGCTCGACTCCGGTGGGAGCCAAGGCGATCACCGCGGATCAGCGAGAGATTCAGGAACTTAAAGCCTTGCTCAGGCAAAAAGATCGGGATATCGAAATCCTAAAAAAGGCCAGTGCTCTCCTGCTTTTGGACGCCAAAGATCACTCTCGTTGATCTGTGAGCTGGGCGAGCAGTACGGCGTTAACGATTGCTGTCGTGTGTTCGGAATAAACCGCAGTAGCTTTTACGCATGGCGTCAGCGCCAAGGCAAAGTGAGCCCTAAGCGAGAGCAGCTCAAGGCCATGCTGGTCAAGCACCACAAGGCGTCGAGAGAGTCTGCGGGCGCTCGTACCTTGGCTAAACAGCTGCAAGCCGGCGGGCATGATGTCGGGCGGTTCATGGCTCGCAGCTTGATGCGAGAAGCAGGCATTGTCAGCCGTCAACGCCGGCGCCATAAGTACAAGTCACCCGGCGTGGAAGCGTTGGTGGCACCGCATGTGCTCAAACGCAAGTTTGATGTTACGGCGGTCAATCAGGTGTGGTGTGGGGACGTGACGTACATCAAAGTCGGCAAGCGCTGGCTGTATTTCGCGGCGGTTCTGGACTTGTTCGCTCGCCGGATCGTGGGCTGGTCGTTTTCGATGATCTCCGATGCCACGCTGACCTGCGAAGCCCTGCGGATGGCGATTGAACTACGCGGTCGCCCAAAAGACGTACTGTTTCACTCCGACCAAGGTTGCCAGTACACCAGCCATAAATTCAGAAATGAACTGCTGGAACATGGACTCCGGCAGAGCATGAGCCGTAAAGGCGAATGCTGGGACAACGCTGCGATGGAGCGTTTCTTTGGAAGTTTGAAATCAGAGTGGGTGCCAGAAGCAGGCTACGTATCGGAACACGAGGCCCGAGCGGATGTGCAGCGCTATGTATCGCGCTACAACATCACCAGGCCACATAGCTACAACGACTATCGGTCACCAGTCGCCAAGGAGAAGTTGGCGGCGTGAAACCTTAATCAGTGTCCAAGATTACTTGACCAGTTCAGCTTGCTCGCGAAAGCGGTGGGTCAGCCATGAAGATATTGGCTGTGCCGGCCTCTTCGCGAGCAAGCCCGCTCCCACAGGGTTTCGCAGGATGACGACAATCGCGGGCACGCCACAACTCCAGGGTTGGAGCGGGCTTGCTCGCGAAAGCGGTGGGTCAGCCATGAAAATATTGGCTGTGCCGGCCTCTTCGCGGGCAAGCCCGCTCCCACAATGGATTTGCGCTGGTCTTCAGGATTCAAGAATGTTTTTGAAGCCACCAAAGATCATGCGCTGTCCATCAAATCCCATCGGGTTGACGTCCGGTTGCATGCGCGGGTCTTCCATCATCTTTGCCATGCCGGCATCGCGGGTGGCTTTGTCGGGCCAGATCAGCCAGCCGGACGACACCGTTTCGCCGTCCTTGAGTTTTACCGCCATCGGAAATGACGTGACTTTGCCGTCCGGCACGTCATCGCCCCAGCACTGAACCACCTCCTTCGCTCCGTATTCCTTGAACAGTTTCGCGGCGATCTCACAGTGTTTTTTATACTGTTCGCGATTGGCATTCGGCACGGGTGCTACAAAAATATCGATGTAAGCCATGATCACTCTCCTCGCACGTTGGGTTCGATCTGTCGGGTAGTCGATTGTGGCGGCTGCCACTCGACACGATTCACACCCAGCCCGACCGACGGTTGCTGGCCCCCACCAAGGCTGCCTTCGACCTGTCCGGCGATATGCAGTGTTCCGGCCATGACCCCGGTGGTCGGGTTCTGCAGCAATTTCGCCCAAGCCTTGTCGAAGGTGCTGCCCAGGCTGCTGCGAATCAGCGCTTCGCTGTCCGGCCGGTCGTTGGCCTGGATAATGGCGCGGATGCCCATCACCCCCACGGAAATCATCGCCCCGGCCAATTTGCCCGCCGCAGCGGCCACTGCACTGGCGGCACCGCGCGGGGCCATTTCCGCCTCTAATCGTTGGCTCGCGCGTTTGGCCACGGGCGCCATGCCGGCGTCGGTCGAGCCGATGCCTTTCGCCCCACCGTCGGTGTGAATCCTGTCGATCAACGCGGCGTAGGCCGGCAATGTGTTCAGCGGCTCGGTGCTGATGACCTTGTACAGCGAGGCATCCCGCGCCGGCGGCGGGCCTAGGGCAATCGCCGGGACTTTCTGCAGACGCCCGTTGAGCTGCGCCACCGGCACGCCATAACGCTGGGCGATGAGCGGCATCTGCTGGGCCATCAGTTGCGCGTAGAACGCCGTGGCCTGACCGAGGATCGCATCCGGATCGATCTCCACCGCGACCGGCGCCAGCACCCTTTCCTGATATTGCTCAAGCAGATAGCGCGCCAGCCGCTTGGCCGAAGCGTCCTGCTCGCCGCCGGCACTGATCGTGTACCAACTGACCTTCATCGACAGCCATTCCTGGGTCCAGTAGCTGCTGAACCACGGAATGAAATTTTCTTCAGTTTGCTGATAGACGCGAGTGCGCCAATGTTCCATCGAGCCACGGGCAAATACTTTGACTTGCTCGGTCGATTGCTGCGAGGCACTGACGATGTCGCGGTCGATCTGCTGCCAGGTCGCCGGCGATACCACCACAGCCGGCGGCGCCACCGGGGCACGGGCCGAGGTGGCGCAGCCAGCCAGCAGACACAGTGCGGCGAGGCTCAGCGCACGCAGGTTCACGGTGGCGGAGTCCTTGAATGGAGGGAGACAGATTTGAGTATAGGTGCGGGGCTCAGGCCGTTTGTCGGTTGTGGCCGGACGGGCGCTCCCACTTTGAAATGCATTCAACCTGTGGGAGCGGGCTTGCTCGCGAAAGCGCTGTGTCAGGCAGCAACGAAGTCGACTGAAACGACGCATTCGCGAGCAAGCCCGCTCCCACAGGGGGAGGCATCAACCATCAACGCCGTCGATATTCACCATCGCCACGATTGCCTTCCGCCCGCCGCCCGGCGAAGGCACGATTCACCCATCCGAGACGCAACGAGGAGTACCCATCATGATTCGCACCATCACCCTCTCCGTGAGTTTCCCGGTGTTTGGCAACAACTACTACGAGCAGCAGGTTGTCTCGCGCAAGACGCAAGCGCTGCTGTTCAACGACGATTTCGACGATGTGCTGATGCCCGCCGCGAGCAATCATTTCAGCAATGAAGTGGTCGGCATCAACGATCAGTTCCGCTTTCTGAGCGACATACTCGCCACCCATTTGCTGGATCTCGAGGCCACCGCGCCTGCGCATTCCAGCGTCCGGGCGAGCGCTCATTTTTAATCGCCGAGGGCGTTCCCGTTGCGGGAACGCCCTCTTGGTATTCACTCAGTCATCATCACGATCACGGTAGTAACGGCGTCCGTCGCGGCGCCCGTCATCACGGTCATCCCAACGCCGGTCATGGTCGTAATAACGCCCGTGATCGCGGTCGTAATGCCGCCCGTGGCGGTGGTCATCATCAAAGTCCGCCACACAGCCTGCCAGCAATACGGCGGCGGTCACGGTCAGCAGCATCGTTGTAGCGCGCTTCATTCAACACTTCCCTAAAACCAAGGTCTTGACGACGGAACGGCTGTCGCTGCCCGCGCCTTCAGGACGCAGTGCGCGCAGCCGCTGATACGACCGGTCAAAAGGACTTTGATTCACTGCCCGGGCACGACCGTTGATCGGCCCGCCGCCTGCATCCGGGCAGCGGCGAAATGCCACCTATACTGCTGCTTACCGACTCCCACGCAATGGATCTGCGCCTCGATAACAACAAGCAGAGGTGGATCATGGTCTGGCAGCAAATTTACGACCCGTTCGGCAACACGCTGATCTCCACGCTCATGGCCGCGGTGCCGGTGGTGGTGATGCTCGCG
Source organism: Pseudomonas sp. JQ36 (assembly GCF_053851495.1). Taxonomy (NCBI): domain Bacteria; kingdom Pseudomonadati; phylum Pseudomonadota; class Gammaproteobacteria; order Pseudomonadales; family Pseudomonadaceae; genus Pseudomonas; species Pseudomonas sp. JQ36. The sequence goes on from NZ_CM132642.1 coordinate 2,436,173, forward strand.
GCGCTGGCGTTCTTTCACGTCAAGGCGCATCTGGCCGCACTGTTGGCGTTGGCTTCGGCCCTGCTCATCTCGATCTTCGCCTTCGGCATGCCGGCGAGCATGGCCGGTTCAGCGGCGTTGTTCGGTGCGGCCAATGGTTTGCTGCCGATCGGCTGGATCGTGCTCAACATCATCTTTCTGCATCGCCTGACCACCGAGAACGGCTCGTTCAAAGTGCTGCAGGATTCCCTGGCGCGAATCACCGATGACCGGCGTTTGCAGTTGCTGCTGATCGCCTTCTGCTTCGGCGCGTTTTTCGAAGGCGCGGCCGGATTCGGTACGCCGGTGGCGGTGACCGGGGCGATACTGATCGGCCTCGGTTTTTCACCCTTGGCCGCCTCGGGGCTGGCGCTGATTGCCAACACCGCACCGGTGGCGTTCGGCGCACTCGGCACGCCGATCATCACCCTGGCCAAGGTCACCGGACTGGACGAAATGGAGCTGTCGATGATGGTCGGTCGGCAACTGCCGTTTTTCTCGGTGCTGGTGCCGTTCTGGCTGATCTGGGCGTTTGCCGGGTGGCGCAAGATGCTGGAGATCTGGCCGGCGATTCTGGTGGCCGGGGTCAGCTTCGCGGTGCCGCAATTCCTCGTGTCGAACTACCACGGGCCGATGCTGGTGGACGTGATCGCCGCGCTGATTTCCATGGCGTGCCTGACGTTGTTCCTGAAAGTCTGGAAACCGGCGACCGTTCACACCTCGGCAGCGCTGTCCGGGCGGGTCGACAACTCGAAAGTCGAGGAAGAGAAAGTCACCGCCAGCGCAGCCTTCAGCGATCAGGCGCGCCCGGCGGTGATGCGTGCGTGGATGCCGTGGATCATCCTCACGGTGTTCGTGTTTGCCTGGGGCACTCAGGGCTTTAAAAACATGTTCGACACCCGTCCGGCGATTGATCCGGTCACGCAATCGGCCAGGCTCGATCCACAGGGCAAACCGCTGCGCGAGGCCAACCCGATTTTCGCTCCGGCCGTGACCTTCACCAATCTGCACCTGCAAATCGAAAAAGTCCCGCCGGTGGTCGCGGCGCCAAAAGCTGAAGAAGCGGTCTACAAGTTCACCTGGCTCACCTCCACCGGTAGCGGCATCCTGCTGGCGGCGATTGTCGGTGGTTTGCTGATGGGCTATTCGATCCCGCAACTGATCAAGCAATACCTGCGCACGTTGTGGGTGGTGCGCTTTTCGCTGATCACCATCGCCGCGATGCTGGCGCTAGGGTTTCTCACGCGTTATTCCGGACTGGACGCCACCATGGGCCTGGCGTTCGCCGCGACCGGGGTGTTTTACCCGATGTTCGGCACCCTGCTCGGCTGGCTCGGCGTTGCGTTGACTGGCTCAGACACGGCCTCGAACGTGCTGTTCGGCGGACTGCAACGGGTGACCTCGGAACAACTGGGCATCAGCCCGGTGCTGATGGCCGCAGCCAACAGCTCCGGCGGGGTGATGGGCAAGATGGTCGATGCGCAATCGATCGTGGTCGCCTCCACCGCGACCCGCTGGTATGGGCATGAGGGCGAGATTCTGCGCTACGTGTTCTTCCACTCGATCGTGCTGGCCATCCTGGTGGGCGGACTGGTGACGCTGCAGGCGTATGTGGCGCCGTTCACGTATATGGTGGTTGGCGGGCACTGATGTCGTTTGGGAGGGCCTCTTCGCGAGCAAGCCCGCTCCCACATTGAAATGCACTTCTGTGGGAATAAACCCTTTCCACATTTGGAATGCATTCCCCGTGGGACAAACCCATTCCCACATTTGGAATGCATTCCACTGTGGGAGCGGGCTTGCTCGCGAAAGCGGAGTGTCATTCAACCCATAGGCGAACTGTTCCGACGCCTTCGGGAGCAAGCCCCTTCCCACATTGATATGCATGCCCCCCAAATTTGGCTATGTGTCGATCAGATGATTGATGAGCCATGCGCATAACTCTATAGCGCAAATCCGCAAAAACCTTTTCCCCTCCGCGCAGGTCATTCCAAGAACGAGACCGGCAAACATGCTGGCGCGCCCGATTGGGCCCTTCAATCCCTGCCGTCCTGATAAGCCAGAGAGGAATCCAAGCATGACGATTTCCCGACGAAGATTCCTGATCCTCGGCGCGGTGACCGCCACCGAGTTTGCAATGCCCCCCTTCATTAGCCTCAAGGCCTACGCGGCCAGTCTGGAGCAACCCGCTATGGCCAAACTGACCATCAACGTCAACGGTAAAACCCAAGCCCTTGAGGTCGACAACCGCACCACCCTGCTCGACGCCCTGCGCGAGCACCTGCACCTGACCGGCAGCAAAAAAGGCTGCGACCACGGCCAGTGCGGTGCCTGCACCGTCATCGCCGACGGCCGCCGAATCAATGCCTGCCTGACGCTTGCGGTGATGCACGAAGGCAGCGAGATCACCACCATCGAAGGCCTCGGCATGCCCGACAATTTGCACCCGATGCAGGCCGCGTTCATCAAGCACGACGGCTACCAGTGCGGCTATTGCACGCCGGGGCAGATCTGCTCGGCGGTGGCGGTGCTCAAGGAAATCCGCGAGGGCATTCCCAGCCACGTCAGCCCCAGCCTGACCGAAGCCCCGCAACTGATTGCCAGCGAATTCCAGGAACGCATGAGCGGCAACATCTGCCGCTGCGGCGCCTACTCGAACATCATCGAAGCCATCACTGAAGTCGCGCAGGTGCCAGCATGAGAGCGTTCAATTACAGCCGCGCCGATTCCCCTGCCGCAGCCGCAGCGCTGGCGGCACAGGTCGAAGGCGCGAAGTTCATCGCCGGTGGTACCAACCTGCTGGACCTGATGAAACTCGACATCGAAACCCCGCTGCACCTGATCGACGTCAACCACTTGGGCCTCGATCAGATCGAAGCCACGCCTGAAGGCGGATTGCGCATCGGCGCGCTGGTGCGCAACACCGACCTGGCCGCTGACAGCCGCGTGCGCAAAGACTACGGACTGCTTTCCCGCGCCCTGCTCGCCGGGGCCTCGGGCCAGTTGCGCAACATGGCGAGCACCGCCGGCAACCTGCTGCAACGCACCCGCTGCCCGTACTTTTATGACGTCAATCAGGCCTGCAACAAACGTCAGCCCGGCAGCGGCTGCGCGGCGATTGGCGGGGTCAGCCGGCAATTGGGGCTGATCGGTGTCAGTGACGCCTGCATCGCCACCCACCCGAGTGACATGGCAATTGCCATGCGCGCCCTCGACGCGCAGGTTGAAACGGTGAAGCCGGACGGCAGCACCCGCAGCATCGCCATCGCCGATTTCCATCAACTGCCGGGCAACACGCCGAACATCGAAACCAGCCTCACAGCAGGCGAGTTCATTACCGCAGTGACCCTGCCGGCGCCGGTCGGCGGCACGCACATTTATCACAAGGTGCGCGATCGTTCGTCGTACGCTTTCGCGCTGGTATCGGTCGGTCTGATCCTGCAAAAGGACGGCAGTGGCCGCGTGGCAGTCGGCGGTATTGCGCCGAAACCGTGGCGGGTCGAAGACGCCGACGCGTTGCTGCCCAAAGGCGCAAAAGCCGTCAGCGAACGCTTGCTCGACGGTGCCACGCCAACCCACGACAACCAATTCAAACTGACCCTGGTCGAGCGCACGCTCGGTTCGGTGTTGGCGCAAGCGAGGGATGAAGCATGAAGTTCGACACGCCCGCCACCACCAATCCGATCGACCAGCTCAAGGTCGTCGGCAAACCCACCGACCGCATTGAAGGCCCGCTGAAAACCAGCGGACAGGCGCCATATGCCTACGAGCAGCACGAGGCCGTGGCGAATCAGGCCTACGGCTTCATGGTCGGCTCGGCCATCGCCAAGGGCCGCATCAGCCACATCGATCTCGACGCTGCGCAAGCGGCGCCCGGCGTGCTGGCCATCGTCACCGCCGCCAATGCCGGCAAACTCGGCAAGGGCCAATACAACGCGGCGCCGCTGCTGGCCGGGCCCGAGGTGCAGCACTATCATCAGGCCGTGGCGCTGGTGGTCGCCGAGACCTTCGAACAGGCCCGCGCCGCAGCGCAACTGGTCAAGGTCGATTACGTCGCGGCCAAAGGCGAGTTCGAACTGGCCAACGTGCGCGACCAGGGTGTCGAAGACGACGAATTGCCCGACGTCACCCACGGCGATTTCGACAAGGCCTTCGCCGCTGCACCGGTGCAGTTCGACCAGACCTACACCACTCCCGATCAGTCCCACGCGATGATGGAACCGCACGCGACCCTGGCCGCCTGGAAAGGTGATCATCTGACTTTGTGGACCTCCAATCAGATGATCGCCTGGAGCGTCGGCGATGTCGCCACCACCCTTGGCCTGCCCAAGGAGAACGTGCGCCTGATCTCGCCATACATTGGCGGCGGCTTCGGCGGCAAACTGTTCATCCGCGCCGACGCGATCCTCGCCGCCCTCGGTGCGCGCCTGGCCAACCGCCCGGTGAAAGTCGCCCTCGCCCGCCCGCAAATGGCCAACAACACCACCCACCGCCCGGCCACGATCCAGCGCATTCGGATGGGCGCCACGGCGGACGGCAAGCTCAGCGCCATCGCTCACGAAGGCTGGTCGGGTAATCTCAAGGACGGCAAGGTCGAAGTCGCCGCGCAGCCGAGCCAGTTGCTTTATGCCGGGGAACACCGCCGGGTGACCATGCGCCGGGCGCCGCTGGATCTGCCCGAAGGCAATTCCATGCGTGCGCCGGGTGAAGCGCCGGGGCTGATGGCGCTGGAAATCGCCATGGACGAAATGGCCGAGCAGCTCAAGCTCGATCCGGTGCAGTTCCGCATCCTCAACGACACCCAGGTCGATCCGGTGAAAACCGAGCGTCCGTTCTCCCAGCGGCGCCTGATCGAATGCTTGCAGACCGGTGCCGAGAAATTCGGCTGGAACCAGCGCAATGCTATTCCCGGTAGTCGTCGCGAAGGCCGCTGGCTGATCGGCATGGGCGTCGCCGCCGCGTTTCGCAACAACCTGCTGCTGAAGTCCGGCGCCCGAGTGCGGCTGGAGCGCGACGGCAAGGTCACGGTGGAAACCGACATGACCGACATCGGCACCGGCAGCTACACGATCATCGCCCAGACCGCGGCCGAGATGATGGGCGTGGGGCTGGCGGATGTCAGCGTACATCTGGGGGATTCGACCTTCCCGGTGTCGTCCGGCTCCGGTGGCCAGTTCGGCGGCAATTGCTCGACCGCCGGGGTGTATGCCGCGTGCATGAAACTGCGTGAAGCGGTGGCCGGCAAACTGGGCCTGAGCGGCAGCGACGTCGAGTTCGCCGACGGTCAGGTGCGCGCCGGCGGCAAGACCCTGTCGCTGCGTGATGCGGCAAAAGATGGCGTGGTCGAGGCCGAGGACAGCATCGAATTCGGCGACCTCGCCAAGCAGTATCAGCAGTCGACTTTCGGCGCGCATTTCGTGGAGGTTGCGGTAGATGCAGCGACCGGCGAAGTCCGCGTGCGGCGCATGCTCGCGGTGTGCGCGGCGGGACGAATCCTCAACCCGAAAGCCGCGCGCAGCCAGGTGATCGGCGCGATGACCATGGGCGTCGGCGCGGCGTTGATGGAAGAGCTGGCGGTGGACAAGCGGCTGGGCTTTTTCGTCAATCATGACCTCGCCGGATACGAGGTGCCGGTGCATGCCGACATCCCGCATCAGGAGGTGATTTTCCTCGATGAGACCGATCCGATTTCATCGCCGATGAAAGCCAAGGGTGTGGGTGAACTGGGGATTTGCGGCGTGAGTGCGGCGGTGGCGAATGCAATCTACAACGCCACCGGGGCGCGGGTGCGCGAGTATCCGATTACGCTGGACAAGATCCTCGATTCGTTGCCGGAAATGATCTGACTCGTCCACCCCCTGTAGGAGCTGCCGCAGGCTGCGATCTTTTGCTTGAGAAGCTAAAGTCAAAAGATCGCAGCCTTCGGCAGCTCCTACAGAAATCAGTGTGGATACTGCTCAGCACTCACCTGCTCCATCCACTCCACCACTTCACCCTCCAGCACCTCGGCAATCGCAATGTGCGTCATCGCCGTGGTCGGCGCGGCGCCATGCCAGTGCTTCACCTGCGGCGCAATCCACACCGTATCGCCAGGGCGGATATGCCGAACCGGCTGACCCCACTCCTGCACAAAACCTGAACCAGCGGTGACGATCAGCGTCTGACCCAACGGATGGCTGTGCCACGCCGTCCGTGCGCCGGGCTCGAAGGTCACCGTTGCGCCGCTGACGCGCGCGGCGTCGCTGCCTTTGAACGGCGCGTCAACACGCACAGTGCCAGTGAACCAGTCTGCCGGGCCTTTGGCTGAGGGTTGTGAACCGTTGGGGGTAACGGTGACGCCTGAGATATGTGCATTCATCACAAGACTCCAAATCTGCAAGAAACCTCCCTGTAGGAGCTGCCGCAGGCTGCGATCTTTTGATCTTGATCCTAAAAAACAAATCAATAGATCGCAGCCTGCGACAGCTCCTACAGGGAACTTGCGGCACTTTACCGAGCCGTACTCTTCAGATAATCGACTAGAATTCGAAAAAACTTATGCAGGACACTCATCAATGCTTCGAGAAAACGCCAGTGACCTGCTCGCCTTCCTCGCCGTGGCCCGCGAGCGCAGTTTCACCAAAGCGGCAGCCAGACTCGGCGTCTCGCAATCGGCGCTCAGCCATACCATTCGCGCCCTTGAAGCGCGTCTGGGCCTGCGCCTGCTGACCCGCACCACCCGCAGCGTCTCCCCTACCGAGGCCGGCGAACATTTACTGCAAACCATCGGCCCGCGCTTCGAAGAGATCGAACAGGAACTGGCGGCCCTGAGCAACCTGCGCGAAACCCCGGCCGGCCGGATCCGCATCAGCGCCACCGACCATTCGCTGAACTGGCTGTTGCGCCCGGTGCTCAAGGAATTCCTGCCGCAGTACCCGGACATCGCGGTCGAGGTGATTTGCGATTACGGTTTCGTCGACATCGCCGGGCAAGGCTTCGACGCCGGCATACGCCTGGGCGAAGACGTGGCCCAAGGCATGATCGCCACGCGCATCGGCCCGGACATGCGCATGGCGGTGGTCGGCTCCCCGGCCTACTTCGCCAACCGCACTCGACCGGAAACACCAAGAGATTTGACTGACCATGCCTGCAACAACCTGCGCCTGCCCACCAACGGCGGGCTGTACACCTGGGAATTCGAGAAGGGTGACGAAAGCCTCAAGGTGCGGGTGGCCGGGCAAGTCACGCTGAATGGCGTCTACCCGCTGCTCGACGCCGCACTGGATGGTTTCGGCCTCAGCTACATTCCGGAAAACATCGTCGCGCCGCATCTGGCCGACGGGAGCCTGCTGCAAGTGTTGGCAGACTGGTGCCCGACGTTTGCCGGTTACCACCTGTACTACCCGAGCCGACGGCAGGCGGCGCCGGCGTTTGCGCTGTTGGTGGAGGCGCTGCGGTATCGTGGGTGAAAAACCTGCCGGGACCTATCATTTTTTATAGCAACCCGCCGCCCCCCATTGATCTTTCGCTATTTTGATCGCGGCCTTCAGAGAGCTGGCGGTGACAGTAGTAATTTGCCCACGCTGCATTCCAAGACAGATGTATTCGGCACTCGCGGCGTACGCGCCCACTGACATCAACAGAAGGCATACCGCAACGCAACCGACGAGCCTGTTAGCTGAAACGTTCATGATCTGCCTGCTTTATTCAAGCCGGTGAATCTGCATGATCATGTGCTGGGGCCGCTCTTCCAACTGTCAGACCTGACAGTCTTTCAGACGCGTTCGCGATAAAGCTGCGCGTTAAAGCGTTCATCTGTCACAGACGGATCAGCCCAATAGCGCAATCAACTGGTGGCGCTGCGCATCGGTGAGCATCGGCCCGAACCCGGCGCCGGCGTTGTCAGCCATATAGCGTGGGTTGCCGGTACCGGGAATCACGCAGGTCACCGCCGGGTGCGACAGCAGGAACTTCAGCGCCAGTTGCGGCCAGCTGTTGACCTGCACGTCCGAGACCCAGGACGGCAACGGCTTGCCCTTGAGTCGGGCGAGCAACTCGCCACCGCCAAAAGGCCGATTGCAGATCACCGCCACCCCGCGTTCACGGCACAGCGGCAGAATGCGTTTCTCCACACCGCGATCATCGAGGGCGTAGTTGATTTGCAGGAAGTCGAGTTGTTCGGCCTTGAGCAACGCTTCGACTTCATCGTAGGCCGACGGCGTGTAATGGGTGATGCCGATATAGCGAATGCGCCCCTGTTCTTTCCATTCGCGCAAGGTTGGCAGATGGCTCTGCCAGTCCAGCAGGTTGTGGATCTGCATCAGGTCGATGCGCTCGGTGCGCAGCAGACGGAAGGACTGCTCCATCTGCGCGATGCCCTCCTCGCGCCCGCGTGTCCAGACCTTGGTCGCCAGAAACGCGGGTGAACGCGGTTCGTGGATCGCCAGCAGCTCGCCAGTGACTTGCTCGGCGCGGCCGTACATCGGCGAGCTGTCGATCAGCGTGCCGCCCTTTTTGAACAGCTCGTCGAGCACTGCTGGCAATGATTTGTAAGGCGGATCGCCGGGGGCAACGTCGAAGCTGCGATAAGTGCCCAGGCCCACCACGGGCAACAGCTCGGAGCTGGAAGGGATGGCGCGGGTCTGCATGGTCTGGTCTCCTGCCTGGCTCGGCGAAATGGCAGTCGGCGTGATGGCGGTGGCCAACGCCCGGTCAAAGGTCAGGACCGCCGAAACCCCGGCAGCCAGCATGAGCAAGCGGCGACGGGAGCAACCCTCAGTGTGGCTCATGCTGGTTCCCCTGCTGCGTGAATCTGTTGCACGTTGTGTGCGACGGCGCCCCGCCCAGTCCGCTGGACTACACTGCGACAGCGAACACCCGCGCCCCGTTAAAGTTAGTCGAATGTCCAGAAAGCTGATGTCACTCGTCGCCTTGCTCATCGCCCTCTACCTGTTGCTGTGCGGGGCGCTGTTCATTTTTCAGCGTTCGCTGATCTATTTCCCCCAGCCTGACAACGCCGTGACTACGGCAGATTCGCGGCTGAAACTGGCGATGCCGGAGGCCGATGTGTGGGTGACCGTCCGCGAACACGCCGGGCCGAAAGCGCTGATCTACTTTGGCGGCAATGCCGAAGATGTGTCGCGCAACCTGCCTTCATTCAGCGCAGCCTTTCCCGAGTACGCGGTGTACCTGCTGAACTATCGGGGTTTCGGTGGCAGCGGCGGCTCGCCTTCGGAAGAAGCGCTTGCCGAAGATGCGTTGGCGCTGTTCGATCAGGTGTACGCCAGCCATCCGCAGATTGCCGTGATCGGGCGCAGCCTGGGTTCCGGGGTGGCGGTGCGGCTGGCGAGTCAGCGCCCGGCGAACCAGCTAATACTGGTGACACCGTACAACAGCCTCGAAGAACTCGCCGTCCGCCAATACCCGTGGTTTCCGGTCAGATGGTTGCTGAAGGATCGCTACGAGTCAGGCCGCTATGCCGCGCACATTCAAGTGCCGACTCTGCTGCTTGCTGCCAGCGATGACGAGGTGATTCCACGGGACAGTACGCAGCGGCTGCTGACGCATTTCCCCAAAGGCGTGGCGACGCTGCGGGTGGTGCCGGATTCGGGGCACAACTCGATTTCCGAGCGGGTGCAGTATCTGCAGTGGATGGGAGATGTGCTCAATCGCTGATGGCTGTTTATTGCATTGTCTGGACTGGCCCCTTCGCGAGCAGGCTCGCTCCTACAGGTTTCGGGTGCGCTCACAGGTCTTGTATACGCCACGGACACTGTAGGAGTGAGCCTGCTCGCGATGAGGCCAGTCCTTACCATACAAAACCAGAGTGGCCCTGCCCTTCTTCGTCCCACCAAAAAAGCCAGGTAGCCAGCATGAACCAAGTGCAAAAAGCCCAGTCCTAGTGGCGCCGTATTCAGCGGCTACCCACTTCAGCACTGTCTTTTTCCCTGAGTCTGCCGTCCCATGCGCCATGTCGTTCGCTCATCACGCTTCGTTTCGCTGTGCCTGCTGATCCTTGCCCCACTATTCACCGAGACCTCCCACGCCAGCGAAGAGCGGCAACTGGCCGCCGCGATCAACGACTATCGCGCCCATCCGCAACGTTGCGACCGCCGCCCTGCCCAGCGCCTGGCGCCACTGTCGCTGAAATCGAATCTGGCGTTGCCGATCGGCTATGGCTACGGCGGTGGCTTGCGCGAGAGGTTGAAATCTTCGGGTTATTCGGCGGTAGCGGTGCGCAGTATCCGCATTGTCGGTGCCGAGGATGCTGAGGAAGCCTTCGAACAGCTGCAAGACAGCCACTGCTCCGCCCTGCTTGACGCGCAGTACGCCGACATCGGCGTCAGCCGCTCCCGCGGTGAATGGCAAGTGGTACTGGCGCGACCGGTGCTCGACAGTCGTGTCGGCGACAACCGCAGCGTCGGCAAGGCATTGCTTGCGCAGGTCAACGCCGCACGGGCACGCCCACGGATGTGCGGGCGCCAACGCTTCGCCGCCGCCCGCCCCCTGAGCTGGAACGCCGCGCTGGGAGCCGCCGCACAAGGCCACAGCAAAGCCATGGCCTACGGCAACTATTTCGCCCATCGCGACCCGGACGGCGATATGCCGGCAGATCGCGCCCGGGCGGCGGGTTATCGAGGTCGGCAGATCGGCGAAAATATCGCCGCCGGCCAGAGTTCACCAGGCAAGGCGATGGCCGGATGGCTGGCCAGCCCCGGGCACTGCGCCAACCTGATGAATCCGATGTTCACCCAGGTCGGCGCCGGGTTCGCCAGTGAGGCGCGCAGTGATGAGGGGGTTTATTGGACGATGGTGTTTGGTGCGCCTTGATTCGCTTGAGAGATTTTCAGTGACGCTACTGGCCCCTTCGCGAGCAAGCCCGCTCCCACACTGGATCTGTGTTGTTCACAAATCCATGTGGGAGCGGGCTTGCTCGCGAAGAGGCCGGTACATACACCCTCAATCGCTTGCGCCGCCTCCCGGTTCAGTCCAGTTCGGTTTGATGCGAGAAATTACAGCGCAGTAGAAACAATCGCGCCCTTCGACAAAAAAGGGCGCTGGAGTCTGGTGTAAAACGGCCGGGGTTCAGACCGGAGATATCGTCGCGAGCATTCCGATCAGAATGGTCAACGTCAGAAACCCACCGAGGAAAATCGCCATCTTGTTCATGCTGCTCTCCTTAATGTTGAGCTTGCGGTGCACCGGGCGCTTCGGGATGAAGGGCTGCCGCGTGTGACCGAACTGCCGGGCTATTCTGAGCGCCTGACTGAACCGGTTACAGAGGCAGATCCAGCAGAAAAATACGGATCAGATGCCAATCTGATCCGCTCCGCCCATGCTCTGGTATTCAGATCGGCACACAACAGTTCGTGATCCTCCGCTTTGAACTAGAGTGATTGCCGTCGCGCGAAGAACAACAACAATTCCAGGAGTGGTCAATGTCCGAACTGAACCTGCACGCCAACGCTGCCGAATCCCTGAAACGCTGGCACGAGATGATCCGCACCGGCAACCTCAAGGCCTTGCCCGAACTGCTCGACCCGAACGCGGTATTCCGCTCGCCCATGGCCCACTCGCCTTACCCCGGCGCGCAAGTGGTGACGATGATCCTCAGCACCGTATGCAACGTATTTGAAGACTTCAAATACCACCGCGAACTGGCGACTGCCGATGGTTTGAATGTGGTGCTGGAGTTCAGTGCCAAGGTGGGGGCAAAAGAGTTGAAGGGGATCGACATGATTCGCTTTGATGAAAGCGGGAAGATTGTCGAGTTCGAGGTGATGGTGCGGCCGTTGAGCGGCTTGCAGGCCCTCGGCGAAGAAATGGGCCGTCGGCTTGGCGCCTATCTGGCAAACGCAAAACAAGTGTAGGAGCTGCCGCAGGCTGCGATCTTTTTGACTTTGATTTTTCAAAAACAAGATCAAAAGATCGTCCGATCGCGGCCCGAACCTTCGGCAGCTCCTACAGGGGAGTGGCGCCACAAAAAAGCCCACTGACCATTACCGGTTCAGTGGGCTTTTGTGCATCAGGCGTCTAGTTACAGCGCCATGTCACGTGCAGCATTTTCCTTCGGCGCTTCAGCTTTTTCAGCTGCAGGTGCAGCCGGAGCAGCAGCCTGACCGATCACCGGTGGAGTCGGCAGTTCGAGGATCTTGGCGGTGTACGCCCACTCTTGTGCCACTTTGGCCGGATCGTTGTTCAGCTGAGTGCCGTAGCTTGGAACGATCTGGTGCAGCTTGGCTTGCCACTCAGGGGTGGCGACTTTGTCTTTGAAGACTTTCTGCAGCACGCTCAGCATGATCGGTGCAGCGGTCGACGCGCCTGGCGATGCGCCCAGCAGGCCGGCGATGGAGCCGTCTTGCGCAGCAACGATTTCGGTGCCCAGTTTCAGCACGCCGCCAGCGGCTTCATCACGCTTGATGATTTGCACGCGCTGGCCGGCTTGCCACAGGCGCCAGTCTTCGGCTTTGGCGTTCGGGAAGTATTCCTTCAGCGCGTTCAGACGGTCTTCATCCGACAGCATCAGTTGACCGGCCAGGTACTCGACCAGCGGGTATTCCTTGATGCCGACCTTGGTCATCGGCCAGATGTTGTGGGTGGTGGTGCTGGTCAGCAGGTCCAGGTACGAGCCTTCTTTGAGGAACTTGGTGCTGAAGGTCGCGAATGGGCCAAACAGGATGACGCGCTTGCCGTCCAGAACACGGGTGTCCAGGTGCGGAACCGACATCGGCGGTGCGCCAACCGAAGCTTTACCGTAGGCCTTGGCCAGGTGCTGCTCGGCGATGGCCGGGTTATCGGTCACCAGGAACGAGCCGCCGACCGGGAAGCCAGCGTATTCCTTGGCTTCAGGAATGCCCGACTTCTGCAGCAGGTGCAGAGCGCCGCCACCAGCGCCGATGAACACGAACTTGGCGTCGGTTTCGGTTTTGGTGCCGTCTTTCAGGTTTTTGTAGCTGACGCGCCAGGTGCCGTCTTCGTTCTTGGTGATGTCCTGCACTTCGCTGGACAGTTTCAGATCGAAGTTAGGCTTGGTCTGCAGGTAAGCGGCGAACTGGCGGGTGATTTCGCCGAAGTTCATGTCGGTACCCAGCGGGCTCCAGGTGGCCGCGATTTTCTGGTTCGGGTCACGCCCTTCCATCATCAGCGGGACCCACTTCTTGATCACAGCCGGGTCTTCGGAGTACTGCATGCCGGCGAACAGCGGGCTCGCTTGCAGGGCTTCGTAGCGCTTTTTCAGGAACTTGATGTTGTCATCGCCCCACACGAAGCTCATGTGCGGAGTGGTGTTGATGAACGAGCGAGGGTTCTTCAGAACGCCTTGCTGAACCTGCCAGGCCCAGAACTGACGGGACACCTGGAACGCTTCGTTGATCTCGACCGCTTTCGGGATCGTCACGTTGCCTTTGTCGTCTTCCGGGGTGTAGTTCAGCTCAGCCAGGGCCGAGTGACCGGTACCGGCGTTGTTCCAGCCGTTAGAGCTTTCCAGGGCGACGCCATCGAGGCGCTCGACCATTTCCATCGACCAGCTTGGCTCCAGCTCATTGATCCACACACCCAGGGTGGTGCTCATGATGCCGCCGCCGATCAGCAGAACGTCGACTTTCTTTGCTTCTGCAGCATTGGCGGACGACATCCCCATCGCCAAAGCCAGCCCGAGCAAGGCTGTGTTCACTTTCTTAAACATCCGTTGCACCTATGATAAAACGCCTTCCGCCCGCCGCTGTTATCTGTATGCGATCCGCTTTGATGACGCTCAGGCTCGCGTCGCAGATTCCGGCACACTTCAATTTTGACGGGTGGGCACACAAGGCCGACGTACCGCATCGACCTCAGTTAATGTCCCTTCTGAACTGACTTCTTATCATTATTGGCTTCAGCTACTTGAGCGACAGGGATTCCGTCAGCCCGCCCCAAAGGCAGGCAAACCGAATAAGGTCAAACCAAGTTGGCGCGAAGAATATCACGTCAGGGCAAACCCGCGCGTCTGTTCCCGACTTGAGAGTCTTTTTCCGCTTTGGACGTTATCGGCCGGTTTGGGCTGAACATGATCCCGAAACCTGTGATGGCTGGGCTGACCCCATCGCGAGCAGGCTCACTCCTACAGGGAATGGGGCTGCTCGCGATGGCGGCACTACAAGCGAAACCGATCCACCGACAACGCCAACGCCCCCGCCAGACTCGACAACTCATCGGTAGTATTGGCCGTCTGCCCGATCACCTTGCTGTTGCCCTCCGACATGCCCGCGATCATCTCCACCTGATGGGCGATTTCGTTGCTGGCATGACTTTGCTCGCCGATGGTGCGAGTGATGTCGTTGACCAGTTGCGTAGTGCTGAGGGTGGCGTCGAGGATTTCGCGTATCGCTCGTTCGACTTCAGCCGTCACCGCCATGCCCTTGTCGACCTGGGCCACGCCGGCCTCCATGCTGCTGACCGCCTCGCGGGTGCTGTGCTGGATGCGCGCGACCATCGCGGCGATTTCCTGGGTTGAAGCACTGGTGCGTGCCGCCAGGCTGCGCACTTCGTCGGCTACAACGGCAAAGCCCCGGCCCTGCTCGCCAGCCCGAGCGGCTTCGATGGCCGCGTTGAGCGCCAGCAGGTTGGTCTGGTCGGCGATGCTCTTGATCACCTGAATGATGTTGAAGATGCCTTCGGATTCCTGATCCAGCGTACGGATCACCTGCGCCGACTGTTGCGCCGAGCGGGCGATGTCGTCCATGTCGCTGACCACCTGATGGATCACCTGCCCGCCGCTCTTGGCCAGCGACTCGGCCTGATTGGCCATGCCCAGCGCGCGCTCGGCATGACGAGTGATTTCCTCGATGCTGGCGGTCATCTGGCTGGCGGCAGCGGCCATGGTGCCGGCGGCGGCGCTTTGCTGCTGACTGCTGTCGGCGACCTGATGGCAACCGTGACTCAACTGCTCGCTCATGCCGCTGACGCCATGGGCGTTGCGCCGCACGACGTCGATCATGGTGCGCAGGTCGCGCTGCATGGTCGCCAGGCTGCGGATCAGCGTGCTGGCCTCGTCCTTGCCGGGCGGTTCGCTGATCGGCTCGCTGAGGTTGCCGTGGGCGATGCTTTGCGCGATGTGGTTGGCGGACTTCAGGGGCCCCATGATGCTGCGGGTCACCCAGCGCCCCTGCGCCAGCAACAGCAGCAGACCGGCGAGCAACACCACGCCGAGGGCAATGTTGGCATTGCGAATGGCGCTTTCGGTGGCCTGACTGGTGTCGCGGGTATTGCTTTCGATCAGTTCGCTGAGCGCGGCCATCTGCTCTTCAAGCTCAGTGAAAGCAGTGTTGAACGTGCCCAGCTCCCGTTGCGCGCTGTCCGGATTGTCCAGTGCCAGGCCGACAATGCGCTCGGCCGCTGCAATGTAGGTGTCCAGGCTGGGTTTTATGTGTTCCAGCGCAGACTTGATCGTCGGGTTGACCGGCAATTTGAGGTTTTCTTCCTGCACTTCGCGAAAATGCGTGGCGTGCTCGCTGATCGAATCACGCACCTCGGCGGCCGTGCCGGTGCTTTTGCCCAGGCCGACCAGCATCGCCGAGTACACGTCGGCCCTCAGCGCGTCGTGCATCATGTCGGCTTCCATGTGATTGCGCAGCGCGGTCATGCTCACCGCGTTGTCGTTCACCGCCGCGGACATGCGCGTATTTCCCACATAGCTGACCAGACTCACGATCAGCGCCGTCAGCAGGCTGGTTGCTATCAGCAACAGCAAACGCAATTTGATCGACACCGTGGGTTCCTCCGTGAGGCGCGCCGAATGCGCCTGTCAGGATTTCAGTTAAGCTTATTTGTGCAGAAGTGCCGCTTCAGAGCGTTTCAGCAAGTATCCGCGCGTTCGACGGAACTCCGGCAAAGGTCGCACCTCTGAGATTATGTAGTCTTCCTTTTTGCTTCGCGCTTGTGGAGGAACACCGTCATGCGCAAGTTAGTGCTCGTTTCTTCTCTCCTGCTCTGCCTCCCTGTCGGCTCGGCGCTGGCCCGTGTCGATGCCGGCGATGTCGCCACCTCGGCGGGTGTTTCCGCCTCGCTGTACTCGACCTTCAAGGATCACAAAATGGTGATCCCGGCGCGCGACGACCTGTCAGCGTTCGTCGCCAGCGGCGGGGCCATCCGTGGGGTTTATCTGGAATCGGTGCTGCAACAGGTGCGTCACGACAACCCCGGCCTCAATGCCAGCGATGAAGATCTCGCCAACGCGATTCTGGTGCATTACGAAGGCCTGAATCAGTAATTGCCAAGGGACACAGCGGCCGATGGACGGCAGTTGAGGGCGCATAGGCAAAACCGTCTGACGGCCTCTATGATGGAGGCCATGACGACTCTTGCGCCTGCTGCGCCTTTGCGCTCACCCTGCCCGCCCGGCGCCTGCGATTGCGGGCGCGAATCGTTGCTGGAAACGCCCGGCACCGATCTGCGCATTCTGCGCCTGACCCGCGAGCAGGAAAAAATCCTCTTGGCACGCCTGGAACAACTCAAAGACCTCGCGGACTTGCGGCATCTACAACAGCGCATGCACGAGCAGTTGGGCCTGCGCGTGGAAGTTGCTCCGGGGTTTCATGAGGTGCGCAGCATGCTCGGCATCGAGATTCAGATCGAGGCACTGCCGGGGCTGTGCCGCAAGACGCGCAAGTCAATCCCGGCCGCGATTCGCCGGGGCCTGAACAACCACCCCGAAATCGCCTTCGAACTGCTCAACGCCCACGACTTGCTGCGCGACACCTGATCAGCGTTTCATCCCGACCCGTTTGCGCATCTCTGCGGTGATGCTTTGGCGGGTTTTCTTCATGTCGGCCCACGGCTCATCGCCGACATCGTTCAAGCGCTCATGGACATTGCTGATGTTCCACTGATTGCCGCCCTTGATTTCACCCACTTCTTCGCGAAACAGCGGTACCGACACCGGCAGGCCCTCACGGGTACGCGCGGCATAGGTACAAATAGTGGTGGCGCCCAGACCGTTGCGCAGGTAATCGATAAAGATTCGCCCGACACGATTTTTCGGCCCGGACACCGCTGAGAAACGTTCCGGCAACAGCTTGGCCATGTGACTGACGATCGCATGGCTGAAATCCTTGACCTCGTCCCAGCCATGCTTGCGGGTCAACGGCACCACCAGGTGAATGCCCTTGCCGCCACTGGTCTTGAGAAAGGCCTTGAGCCCCAGTTCATCCAGCACGGTGAGGGTCAGTGCGGTGGCTTCGACCATGCTTTTCCACGGCAGCGCAGGGTCAGGGTCGAGATCGAGGACGAAGCGGTCAGGCTTGTCCAGATCGACGGTGGTGGCGTTCCAGGTGTGCAACTCGACCGTGCTCATCTGCACTGCGCCGATCAAGGCTTCGGCGTTGTTGATCAACATCACCGGTTGCCCGGTAACGTCCTTGTCCAGCGTGGTGATGCCGGGAATCGCCAGGCGCTCGGCGTTTTTCTGGAAGAACAGCTCGCCGGCAATGCCGTCCGGCGCCCGCACCAGCGCAACCGGGCGATCCTTGAGCTGCGGCAGGATCCACTCGGCGACGCTGGCGTAATACTCGGCCAGTTGCATCTTGGTGGTGCCGCTGACCGCATCG
This sequence comes from Pseudomonas sp. JQ36, assembly GCF_053851495.1. Taxonomy (NCBI): domain Bacteria; kingdom Pseudomonadati; phylum Pseudomonadota; class Gammaproteobacteria; order Pseudomonadales; family Pseudomonadaceae; genus Pseudomonas; species Pseudomonas sp. JQ36. Next base: position 2,453,752 of record NZ_CM132642.1, read on the forward strand.
ATCACCCGGTCGGGGTGGGTGATGCGCACCTTGCCGCTGGCGAGGCCGAGCTGTGATGGCGCCGGTTCGGCTTTCTTCGGCTCAGTGGCTTTCTTTGATTCTGCAGTTTTCTTCGTCGAGGCAGCTTTTTTCGACGGGGTGGCTTTCGCTGAAGTCTTCACGGGTTTCGCGCGCTCCTCGGTAATTGACTTGGCCGGTTTGTCATTGCGCAGCCCATGGAACACAGCGTGGCGCACCGAACCGTCCTTGGTCATTTCGGCGAATGCCACTTCTGCCAACAGATTGGGTTTGAGCCAGTGCACACCTTTGGCCTCGAAGCCGCTGGGCGGATTGACCACGGCAGCCTTCTTCACCTGCAACGGCTTGAGCTGAGCGAGGATGCTTTTCAGTGTGGTTTCGTTGAAACCGGTGCCGACCTTGCCGGCATAGCGCAACTCGCCACTGTCGCGATCATGCAGGCCCAGCAGCAGCGCGCCGAAGGCACTGCGCGCACCTTTCGGATCGGTGTAGCCGACAACCACGAATTCCTGCCGATGCTTGCACTTGAGCTTGATCCAGTCGCTGCTGCGCCGCGACACGTAGGGCGAGCCGAGGCGTTTGCCGATCAGCCCTTCCATCTGCATCTGGCAGGCGCTGTTAAGCAACGCGTCCGGAGTTTCATCGAAGGCTTCGGAGAAGCGCAGCAACGGCTGTTCATGCCCACCGAGTACCGTGGACAACGCCGCGCGGCGTTCCTCGACCGGGACTTCGCGCAGGTCGACGCCGTTGAGATAGGGCATGTCGAACAGGTAGTACATGATGCTGGCGCTGCGCCCGGCTTCGAACGCGTTTTGCAGCGCCTGAAAGTCCGGCACACCGTGTTCGTTGGCGACTACCATTTCGCCATCCAGCCATGCCGATTCCAGCCCCAACTCGGCAAGCGCTTGCGCCTGTTGCGGCAGTTTGTGCGTCCAGTCGTGGCCGTTGCGGGTGAAGAGTTGCACCTGATCGTGATCGATGCGCGCCATGATCCGGTAACCGTCGAACTTGATTTCGTAGCTCCACTGTCCTTCGGGTGCGCTGTCGACCAGAGTCGCCAGTTCCGGTTTGAGCTGCGCCGGCAGTTTGGCCTTGCGCGCACCGGTGAGCGTCCCGGACCCCGCCTTGCGCGGTTTGGCCGGGGACTTCTTCACTGGCTTGGCTTGCTCGGCGGCGAGCTTGGGTTTGCTGATCAGGGTGCGTTCGCTGAGCACGCTGTCCGGCTCGGCGCTGAGCACGTCGTAATCGTCTTGCGGGCGCGCGGCGCTGTCCTGATGTTTGATCAGAAACCAGTTTTCCTTCTTGCCCGGCATGTGCGTGCGCACCAGGTTCCAGATCCCGGAGAGCTTTTCGCCCTGCAGCTCGAACTTGAGTTTGCCCTTGGCGTAAGCCTTGGCCGGATCCTCCAGCGGAATCCACACGCCACGATCCCAGACAATCACATCGCCGGCGCCGTAATGCCCCTCGGGGATGCTGCCCTCGAACGTCGCGTAATCCAGTGGATGGTCTTCGACGTGCACCGCCAGGCGCTTGACCTTGGGATCGAGCGACGGCCCCTTGGGCACCGCCCAGCTCTTCAGCGCACCATCGAGTTCGAGGCGAAAGTCATAATGCAGGTGCGACGCGTCGTGCTTCTGGATGCAAAACTGCAGCGCATGTTCAGTGGCCTTGCTGCGGCCACGGCGCTTGACGGCGGCCGGCTCCGAGGTCGCCGAGAAATCGCGCATGCGGTTGTAATCGTCGAGGTTCCTGTTCATGGCGCACCTGCCTTGTGTCAGCCAATGCGGGTCACGGTCAGCGCGACCACGGCGATCCGGTCCACGCGCTGGTAACCGGGGTTCAACAACTCTTCACCGAACACGTCAGGATCCAGTTCGCGATAGGTCCAGCCGAATCGCGTCGAATCCAGGCGTGGCACCACGGTGTCGAAAAACGGATCACGACCATCGACCATCGCTACCCCGGTGTACAACAGCAACGAGCCACCGGGCGCCAGTCGATTGAGCGCCTGCTCGACGATGCGCAGCGACAACCCCGCACCGAGCGACCCACCGCCATGCCGATAAGCACGCCCGGCCGGGTCAGCCATATACGGCGGGTTGGCGACGATCAGATCGAAGTTGCCTTCGGTGCCCTGCAGTACATCACTGGCCAGCACCTCGACATTGGCGACCTCGGCCAATGCCGCATTGATCGCGGTCAGGCGCAGCGCGGCGGGATTGATGTCCACCGCCAGCACCTCGGCTTCGCGGCGCGCGCGGGCAATCAGGATTGCGCCGACGCCGGCGCCGCAGCCAATGTCCACCGCACGCTGAATCGGCGCGAAGCTCTGTTGCAGATGCGCGTGAATCAGTTGCGCGAAACGGTAGGTGTCCGGGCCGAAAAACACCGAATCGGCGGCATCGGTTGGGAAGCCCGAATGCACGAACAGCAGGTCATCCAGACTCGACCAGCGCACCCGGCTCTTCAAGCGGCCGTCGTAGACGTCAATCACTTGTGCCTCCTGCAATTGCCGCTGTTCGTCAGCGGACAACAGCCCCGGTTCGAACGGGCGCGACCAGCCGAAGACGTCGCGCAGGGTATCGGCCACCTGCCCTTCGTCACGCTGGTTGACCCGCTGATGGGTCAATGGCGTCGGCGTGATGAAATGGTAGCCGTCGGCCTGCAAGCGCCGGCCGAGTTGCAGCAGCGTCAGGTCGTTGGCGGACAATTGTTCTTCCTGATTCATGGAGATTTCCTTAACGCAGACTGGATTTGAGTTCGATAAACCGACGTGTCGCCAGCAGCCCCGCCGGGTGGGCATGGCGGGCCGGTGCCAGCCAAGGGATCAGCGTCGCCATTTGCGCGTGTCCGTCCTGCCCTTGCAGGGCAGACATCAGGCGCTGCACATCGGGATCGTGTTCGGGCACGGCGGCGTCCGGGGTGGCGACCTGACGGCTGCGTCGTGGCGCTTTGCGTTGGTCGGATGGGGTCCAGTCGCCGGCAATCCAGTCGTGCAGCAGCTGCTTTTCATACGGACTGAACACGCCGAACATCGCCGCACCGTCGCCGTCAATCAGTTGCCAGAAACGGCTAGCCTGCGGATCTTCGTTGCGTTTGATCCAGCCTTTGTCCTGCATTGCCTGCAGGAAACCCGGTAGCTGTTCGGGAGTGGCCAGCCACTGATTGACGGTTTTGCCTTCGAAACGGCAGTAATCGGAGTGCATGTGCTGACCGAACGGGCGCTTGCGCTCGAGCATCGCCAGCACTTCCTGCTCCAGGTCAAAACCCTCGATGATCGCGCGACTGCCCTGCCCCAGGTCATTGAGTCGATAGCCCAGCGACACCCGACGCAGAAATTCGCCGCGATCGGCTTCCAGCGGCAGCAAGTCGAGTACCGACTGCACGGCTTTTTGCGCATGGCCGGTGCTGGCGTTATCGATGGTCACATGCAGGGTGAAGTAGTAAGGATCAATGCCCAACTCACTGAGTTCATAGGCACTGATCAGCAAATGCAGCGGCAGTTGTTCGTAGCCGAGGTTGTAGCCGATCACCTCCGGCAGCAAGCTTTCGCCACAGGCGCCGAGTGCCAGTTGCAGGGCACCTTGCAGGTAGCGTTCATCGGCGATGGCGCTGGCGTCCTGCAAACCGTGCTCAGCGAGCAGTTTGCGGTAGATCACCACGTGGTTTTGCGCCGGATTGCCGTCGCCGAGTTCTTCCAGATAGGTACACAGCAACCCGTCGAAACGCGGGTCGCGCCACTGCGCCAACAAACCGTACAACCACGCGCCATCGACCAGTTTGGTCGGCGCCACGGCTTGCAGAAAGTACAACGCGTGAGCCTTGTTACGGAAGAACTGGCGCGGTCCGCCGGCCTGGCGCTGTTGCAGGTAATCGGCGTACTGCCGGGCAACTTCTGTGCAGTGCTCGGCGACCCAGCCTTGCCACGCCGACGGATCCTGCGGAAGTTCCTCGGGCAACAGCGCGGCGCGCTGCAACTGCTCGGCGAGAAAGTCCTGCGCGAGGGTTTCAGGCGCATCCTCAAGCAGCAGTGCCTCATAAATGCGCCGCAGGTCACCGTCGGCAGTGATGGGCTGTTGCTGCGCACTCGGCGCATGCAGAGGGGTCAGGGCAGTCATGTCAGTGTTCTCACTCGGTTGGCCGGTCAGGGCGTTGTTTCACGCCTCTACATCAGCAGAGCAACCGCTACGGAGAAAAATTCAATCGACATGAAAATTGCCCTGACGGACGGCCTGATCAGCGCCAATTCTCTTTCACTTGATCAATCATCACTTGGTCACTTGGTCACTTGGTCACTTGGTCACTGTAGGAGCTGCCGAAGGCTGCGATCTTTTGATTTTGTCTTTTACGATCAAGATCAAAAGATCGCAGCCTTCGGCAGCTCCTACATTTACATCGTGTAATGGCTTGGGTTCGTGAACTGTCATTGGGCAGCTAGTGTTGAAGGACGATGGTTACAGAGGGCAATGGAATGCCTGAAGCTGCAAAAGCCTGCGGTTTACGCAAGGGACGCTATTCGGAGGTTGGGCGGGTTTATTTGCTGACAGCGGTGATTAAGGAACGTCGACCGGTGTTTAGCGACTGGAGAATCGGACGACTGTTGGTTGAACAGATGCGCGCGACAGATGAGGCAGGATTGGTCGTGTCTTTGGCTTGGGTGGTCATGCCGGATCACCTGCATTGGCTGGTTGAACTGAAGCAAGGTTCTTTGGCGCAATTGATGTGTCGTGTAAAGGCAAGAAGTTGCCGGTCAATCAATTTGATTTTCGGTAGACAGGGCGGCCTGTGGCAACGCGGATATCACGACCGCGCTCTGCGTCGCGATGAGGATTTGAAAGCGGCCGCCCGCTACATTGTCATGAATCCATTGCGGGCCGGTCTGGTGCAGCGCTTGGGTGATTACCCGTTGTGGGACGCAATCTGGCTTTGAAGAGCAAAAGATCGCAGCCTTCGGCAGCTCCTACATTTGGAACACTTTTCCCCTGTAGGAGCTGCCGCAGGCTGCGATCTTTTGACTTTGCGTCAGGCAGTGCCCTTGGCCTGCTGTTCCAGATGCACCTGCAATTGCGGGTCAATCTGCAGCGCGGCAGCCAGTTCATCCAGGTAGTTGCGTTCGGCGTCTTGCTGGTCGTCTACCAGGATCACGCTGACCAGGTACATTTCGGCGGCCATGGCCTGGTCGCCTTTTGCAGCCGTGGCGACTTCGTTGGCGTCCAGCGGTTTGGCGACTTCGCTTTCGAACCACTGCTGCAATTGCGGATCGTCGGTGTGCTTGCTGATTTCACTGTTGATCATCTGTTGTTCCCTGAGATCAATCTCACCGTCAGCCTTGGCCGCCGCGATCAGCGCCCGCAGCACAGCATGACTGTGTTCTTCAACTTCGGGCCCGGCCAGCAGATTGGCCGTTTGCGGGATCTGTTGTGGCGCCGCCGAGGCCTGACTGCGTTGCCAGGCCTGATACGCCTGGAACGCCATCATCCCCAGTGAGGCCAGCGCCGCGTAATTGGTACCGCCGGAACGACTTTGTGTTCCGCCGCCGCCGAGTGCTCCGCCAAGTGCACCGCCCAAGCCACCACCGCTACCGCTGCCGAGCAGGCCGCCGAGCAAACCGCCCAAACCGCCCAGCCCACCGGACTGCGCCGCACTACCGCCGGAGCCTGCACCGCCACCCAGCAGACCGCCAAGCAAGCCGCCCAATCCACCCAGCCCACCAGCGGCTGGGCCAGCACCTTGTTGTCCCGCCGAGGCCTGGCCCCGCAGCAGTTGTTCGAGCAAATCACTGGTGTTCATGATCTCGTCCTCAGCCATTGGCAATAAATGCGTCAGGCAACAATAGACTGCAGACGCTGGCGCGCCAGCACCGTTTGGCTGACGCTGGCAGATTTCGCCGAGGTATTTTTCGAGCGGCCAGCTAAGATTCAAAGGTGGTGAACCTTATCCCGGCCAAACCGGTCGATAGCTGCAACCCCGACCCGGTTTGCCGGCGCCCTTTGCCCGAGGGTGATACCCGGCATGCTTCATTTTTCTGGAGAACGCCCCTGTGATATCGACTGTACACATCGCCAGGCTCAAAGCATGGGGCGCCCATGGTTTTACCGCGACCGGCGTGGTCACTGCATTTCTGGCGACCCTCGCCCTGCTGGAGAACCAGCCGACCCACTGTCTGATGTGGCTGGGCGTGGCGCTGATCGTCGACGGTCTCGACGGGGCGCTCGCACGCAAGGTCAATGTGCAGTCGGTGCTGCCGAGTTTCGACGGCTCGATCCTCGATCTGGTGATCGACTACCTGACCTACGTGTTCATTCCGGCCCTGTTCATCTATCGCTACATTCCCCTGCCCGACTACACCCTGCTGCTGAGCGTATCGCTGATTCTTGTGTCGTCGCTGTTCTGTTTCTGCAACGTCAACATGAAGAGCAAGGACAACTACTTCGTCGGCTTCCCCGCCGCGTGGAACGTGGTTGCCCTGTGCCTGTACATCATCGACCCGGGGCCGTGGATCACCTTTCTGACCATCATCGGTCTGGCGCTGCTGACCGTGACCCGCATGAAGTTCCTGCACCCGTTTCGCGTTCGCCGGTTCATGCCGATCAACATCGCGGTGACGGCCATCTGGCTGCTGTGCAGCCTGTCGCTGGTGCTCAATCACCCGGTGATCAATCCGCTGGTGATGGGTTTGTGGCTGCTGGCGTCGGCGTACTTTCTGGGGATCTGTATCTGGCGTACGGCGCTGGAGTGGTTTGATGGGGCGCACCTGAAATAGGCCCGATCACCATACCCAAAACCTGTGGGAGCGGGCTTGCTCGCGAATGCGTCTGTCCAGTCGATAACTCTGTCTACTGACCCACCGCATTCGCGAGCAAGCCCGCTCCCACAGGGGTTTGGCATGATTCTGAACATTCAGCGTTTGGTGATGACCACCTCCAGATACTCGCTCGGCACCACCAGCGACTTCTCTCCCACCCGGTTCGAGCGGTTCAGCAGGTCCGCCAGATCACTCTCCAGCGCCTGCCCGCTTTCCGGCGGCAATGCCGCAAAGGCCTTGTGCACCGGCCCGTACCAGTGACGGAAAATGTCGATGAAATGCGCCGCCGAGCGATAGCGGAAGTTGAAGGTGCGGCGGGTGACCTGCAGCAGAAATTCGCGCTCATTGAAGTGGCTGTGCAACCACGCTTCAGTGCCCCAGTTCGACGGCGGTTGGGCCACGGCGGGTGGCGGCACATGCCGGCCAAGCACCTTGAACATCTGGCCGACGAAGCCTTCCGGCGTCCAGTTCGCCAGACCGATGCGCCCGCCCCTTCGGCAGACCCGCGCCAGTTCCGCCGCCGCAATCGCCTGATCCGGGGCAAACATCACGCCGAAGGTCGACAGCACCGCGTCGTAACTCTCGTCGGCGAACGGCAACGCTTCGGCATCGGCGACCTGAAAAATCACATCCAGATGTTCGGCCCGCGCCCGATCCTGTCCGCGCTCCAGCAGCGCCGCCACATAGTCGGTGGAGGTCACCTGACAACCACGTCGCGCCGCCGCCAGTGTTGCATTGCCGTTGCCGGCGGCAACGTCCAGCACCTGCTCGTCATAGCGCAGGTCGCAAGCCTCGGCGAGATTTTCGCCGACGATTTGCAAGGTGGTGCCGATCACGGCGTAATCGCCGCTGGCCCAGGCGACTTTCTGACGCTCTTTCAAAGCCGTCAGATCAATGGGAGTACTCATCAATCGTGCTCCGCAGGTTGGAGAAATTCACTCGGCCGTGGTCGGGTCGATGACCGTCATCACCCGCGCCACACTGTCAGCCGGGAATCCACCCAGCCTGGCGTGCTCGCGCACCTGTTCTTCGTCAGGGGCGATGTAGACGCAATAGATTTTGTCGGCCGTGACGTAACTCTGCAGCCACTGCACCTCTGGCCCGAGTTCACGCAACACTTGGCAGGAGGTTTGCGACACGGTTTTGAGTTCTTGCTCCGACAGCTTTCCGGCCCCTGGAATCTCGCGTTCAATCACGAATTTCGGCATGGCAACCTCGCGCTTTTTTTATCAGCGACAGAGTCGGCAGTGGCCCTGCTTGTGCACTATCGCGCCGAGGGGCGATGGCGTCCCTGCCAATCGTCCGAAGAGCCCGGAAAACCGCGGCCGGGCCGATGAATGGCGGCTTTTTGTAAAGGCCTCGAAACACTCTCGGGATTGCCATGGCACGCGGGCAATCAGATCGGACGAACAATGGATCACGATTCGCGACCTGTGAGCCGTCGTCGGGTTTCGACACTTACGCCGCCGGTGCCTTGGCCTCCTCCAGCAACTGACGGATCATCTGCTCCTGCGCCTGGTAGCCGCCCTCGCCGAAATGGCTGTAACGCACCTGCCCTTTGGCATCGATCAGGTAATGCGCCGGCCAGTACTGATTGTCGAAATTGCGCCAGATCGCATAGTTGTTGTCGATCGCCACCGGGTAAGTGATGCCGAGTTTCTGCACCTGCTCCCTGACGTTTTCGATGATCCGTTCGTAGCCGTATTCCGGGGTGTGCACGCCGATCACCAGCAAACCGTCTTTGGCGTATTTTTTCTCCCACTCTTTAACGTACGGCAGGGTGTGCTGGCAGTTGATGCAGTCGTAAGTCCAGAAATCCACCAGCACCACTTTGCCGCGCAGATCCTCAGCGTTCAACGCGGGTGAGTTGAGCCATTGCACCGCTCCGGACAGCGACGGCATGCTGCCCTGGCCTGTCTCCATCGGCGAATCCGCGCGGACTTTGCTGACCAGGTAATCGAGCACTTTCGGTACGTTCTGCAGCACGCGGGTCTCGATGCCGGTGAGGCCTTCGGACGAGGTGCCGGCCAACAGGGTTTTGTCGGTGCCGGTCGCAATCAGCGCCGCTGCACCGAGCACCGCGACCCCGGCGCCACGGCGCAGCCAGCCGGTGAAGGGAATCGACGGCTTGAGCCGGTTGACCAGCCCGCGCCCGGCAAAAATCAAAACCCCCAGCGACAATGCACTGCCGGCGCCATAAGCCAGCAACAGCAGGCTGGTCTGCGCGTTGGCACCTTGCAGCATGGCGCCGGTGAGGATCACCCCGAGAATCGGCCCCGCACACGGTGCCCACAACAAACCTGTGGCCACGCCGAGCATGAGCGAGGTGAGCGGCCCGGACTTCTTGCGCATGTCGGGGTCAAGGCGATTGCCGAGCCAAACAAACGGTCGCGCCAGCCAGTCGCCGACCCGCGCCGAGATCAGCGACAGGGCGAACAGCGCCATCACCCCCAACGCGACGTGGCGTCCGGAATTACTGGCCTGAATCACCCATTCGCTGCTGACCACCGCCAGGCTGGAAATCAGCGCAAAGGTCAGCGCCATGCCAACCAGGGTCAGCAGGATCGACGAGCGCTGGCGCTGGGCACCGGCAAACAGGAACGGCACCACCGGCAGGATGCACGGGCTGAGGACGGTCAGCAGACCGCCGACAAATGCGATCAAGTACATAAGCTTCACTCCGAAAAAGGGATCACTCAGTTCTCGTTGTTGCAGCCGTCGGCGAATTTGCGGTAATCCAGCACCTGGGTTTTTCCGGCCGAATCCAGGTACGTCATGCGCGCATCGATAATGCCGCAGGTCACCGAGTTGTCCTCGGTCATCGACAGCACTTTCTGGATGTCCAGGTGCGTGCCGTAGGTGTAGGTGTGCGGGCTGACATCGGCTTCGGCGCGGGCCGACAGGGTGCAGATGTTCAGGGCGGCGAACAGGCAGGCGGCGACTACGGTCTTGTGCGTCATGGTGGTTTCCTCAAGGCTTGTATGGGTTGAGCCGAGGCAAGCTGTGTGGGCCTCGATGGAGCCTATTTGAAGCGCTTGAGGTATCGCCTCTGTGTCAGGAAACGGCCGCTATCAATCGCTGTGTATCTCTGCCGCCCCGAGATACACAGCGATACAAAACCCTGAAAAAATCGCGCTTTTGCGTGTGTATGTATCCGTCACGGCGCCAGATACACTGCAATACAAACCCGGGCAGGCAAGCCGGCGCAGGCTCGATAGACTGCACCGCATTGCCCTTTGATAGAGGTTCTGCACCGATGGAACATGTCGATCACATTCTCATCGTCGACGACGACCGCGAGATCCGCGAGCTGGTCGGCAATTACCTGAAGAAGAACGGTCTGCGCACCACTGTGGTCGCCGATGGCCGGCAGATGCGCAGTTTTCTTGAAGCCAACACCGTTGACCTGATTGTGCTCGACATCATGATGCCCGGCGACGATGGCCTGCAGCTGTGTCGCGAATTGCGCGTGGGCAAACACAAGGCCACGCCGGTGCTGATGCTTACGGCGCGCAACGATGAAACCGACCGCATCATCGGCCTGGAAATGGGCGCCGACGATTACCTGACCAAGCCGTTCGCCGCTCGCGAACTGCTGGCGCGAATCAACGCGGTGCTGCGGCGCACACGGATGCTGCCGCCGAATCTGGTGGTCAGCGAAAGCGGCCGGCTGCTGGCCTTCGGCCGTTGGCAACTGGACACCTCGGCCCGGCATCTGCTGGACAAGGACGGCACGCTGGTCGCCCTCAGTGGCGCCGAATATCGCTTGCTGCGGGTGTTTCTCGATCATCCGCAGCGGGTGCTCAGCCGTGATCAATTGCTCAACCTGACCCAGGGCCGCGAGGCCGATCTGTTCGACCGTTCGATTGATCTGCTGGTCAGCCGTTTGCGCCAACGCCTGCTTGATGATGCACGTGAGCCGGCCTACATCAAGACCGTGCGCAGCGAGGGTTATGTGTTCTCGCTGCCGGTGGAGATCCTCGGGGCCTCGGCATGAGCCTCAAGCTGCATTGGCCGCGCACCCTGGCTTCGCGGTTGTCGCTGATCTTTCTGGTCGGGCTGATCCTCGCCCAGGGCCTGTCGTTTGGCGCGCAGTATTACGAGCGCTATCAAAGCGCCCGCAGCACCATGCTCAACAATCTGCAAAACGACGTCTCGACGTCGATTGCGATTCTCGACCGCTTGCCCGCAGAGGAACGTCCCGCCTGGCTCACCCGGCTGGCTCGGGCCAATTACAATTATCTGCTGAGCGAGGGTGAACCGGGGGAGCCGCTGGACGCGGGCGAAATGCCGGTAGCCGGGACCTCGATCAGCGCCGCGATCGGTGATGCCTATCCGCTGACCTTCACCCGGTTCCGCGAGGAGAAAAAACACTTTCAGGGGCATTTGCGCCTCAGCGACGGCAGCCCGCTGACCATCGATGTGCGTCCGGCCATGCCTCCCCTGTCGCCATGGCTGCCGGGGGTATTGCTCGGGCAACTGGCGCTGCTGATCGCCTGTACCTGGCTGGCGGTGCGCATCGCGATCCGCCCCCTCGCCCGCCTCGCCAACGCCGTGGAAAGCCTCGACCCCAATGCCCATCCAGTGATGCTCGACGAGCAAGGCCCGACCGAAGTGGCCTACGCCGCCCGGGCCTTCAACGCGATGCAGGCGCGCATCGCTGCATACCTGAAGGAGCGCATGCAACTGCTGGCGGCGATTTCCCATGACCTGCAAACCCCGATCACCCGCATGAAGCTGCGTGCAGAGTTCATGGACGACTCGGTCGAGAAAGACAAACTGTGGAACGACCTCGGCGAGATGGAGCACCTGGTGCGCGAGGGCGTGGCGTATGCCCGCAGCATCCACGGCTCGACCGAGGAAAGCCGGCGTACCGACCTCGATTCGTTCCTCGACAGTCTGGTGTTCGACTATCAGGACATGGGCAAGGACGTGCAGCTGAGCGGCAAGAGCGCCGCGGTGATCGATACCCGCCCCCAGGCCCTGCGCCGGGTGCTGGTGAACCTGACCGACAACGCACTGAAATTCGCCGGTGCTGCGCAGTTGCAGGTCGACACCGACGACGGTCTCTGCATCAAAATCCTCGATCGCGGGCCAGGCATTGCCGAAGCCGAGTTGCAACAGGTCATGCAGCCGTTCTACCGGGTGGAAAACTCGCGCAACCGCAGCACCGGCGGCACCGGCCTGGGCCTGGCGATCGCCCAGCAACTGGCCATGGCCCTCGGCGGATCGCTGACCCTGAGCAACCGCGAGGGCGGAGGCCTGTGCGCGGAGTTGAAATTGCCCCTGCGCTGACCCCCACACCAATCCCCTGTGGGAGCGGGCTTGCTCGCGAAAGCGGTGTATCAGCCCCTGATGCATCAACTGACACACCGCGTTCGCGAGCAAGTCGAATCTTCGTACCGCCGCTTACACATTGAAATTTGCACAGGGCACAAACACTGCATCTTGCCCCAGCCCGGCTAGACTGATTCATGACCCAGTCGAGGGGGAATGCAGGACGACGTCTGCTGTGCCCTGCCCACTTCTGTGACCACCGCCCTGCGGCCCATGCCTCGACAACGTTTTGCCACCGGACGGTGATCCTGTATCAGGAGCACTCGTGATGGACGAAACAAGACTCAACGCTTTCATGGGCAAGCTGGTCAACGACATGGGCGGCGCCGCGATGCTGGCAAATGTCATCGTTGGCGAAGAACTCGGGCTGTACCGGGCGATGGCCGACAGTCAGCCGGTCACCCCGCAAGCCCTCGCCGAAAAAACCACCTGTAACCCGCGTCTGGTACGCGAATGGCTCAGCGCGCATGTCGCGTCCGGCTATATGGAGCATCACGATGGCCAGTTTCGGTTGCCGGAAGAGCAGGCGCTGGCACTGGCCGTGGAAGACTCGCCGGTGTACGTCGCCGGCGGGCTCGGTGTGGTGGCCTCGTTTTTCCACGACAAGGACAAACTGGTCAAAGCCATGCGCGGCAACGGCGCCCTGCCCTGGGGCGATCACCACCCGTGCATGTTCAGCGGTACAGAACGTTTCTTTCGCCCCGGCTACAAAGGTCACTTGATCGCGGAATGGCTGCCGGCGCTGGACGGCGTGGTGGCCAAACTCGAAAAGGGCGCGAAAGTCGCCGACATCGGCTGCGGCCACGGCGCCTCGACGGTGATCATGGCCCAGGCCTATCCCAACTCGCACTTCGTCGGTTTCGATTATCACGCGCCGTCGATCACGGTTGCCACGCAGCGCGCCGAAGAGGGTGGCGTCAGCAGCCGAGCGGAATTCTTCCGGAGCGACGCCAAAAGCTACCCCGGTAACGACTATGACCTGATCTGCTACTTCGACTGCCTGCACGACATGGGCGACCCGGTCGGCGCCGCACGGCATGCGTTCGAATCATTGAAGGACGACGGCACGGTGCTGCTGGTCGAGCCGTTCGCCAATGATGCGCTGGACGACAACATCAACCCGGTCGGACGCCTGTTTTACGCGGCCTCGACCTTTATCTGCACGCCGAATTCGCTGTCGCAGGAAGTTGGCCTGGGGCTGGGTGCGCAGGCCGGTGAAATGCGCTTGCGCAAGGTGTTTACCGAGGCCGGGTTCAAGCATTTTCGCCGGGCGACGCAGACGCCGTTCAATCTGATACTGGAGGCGCGCAAATAAATCACCGCTATCACCTGTGGCAAGGGAGCTTGCTCCCGTCGAATTGCCAGGCAAGCCGAAAAACAGGCCTGCTGCGCAGTCCAGCGGGAGCAAGCTCTCTCGCCACACGGTTAATGCTAACCTGCGGGCATCGTCCTCCCCGGAGTGCTGACCATGCTCGACAGCCCGACCCGCGAACACCTCGACACCCTGCACCAGGCCATGGCCGATGGCGATTTCCTGGTGCTGACCGGCGCTGGTATCAGCACGCCGTCGGGCATCCCGGATTACCGCGACAGCGAAGGTGTGCGCCGTGGCCGGCAGCCGATGATGTATCAGGAATTTCTCGCCGCTCCGGAATCCCGTCGTCGCTATTGGGCACGGGCCATGCTCGGTTGGCCGCGGGTGCGCCAGGCGCGGCCCAATGCGGCGCATACAGCACTGGCCGAGTTGCAGCGCCAGGGGCGAATCAGCGACTTGATCACGCAGAACGTCGACACCCTGCACGATCAGGCTGGCAGTCAGAACGTGATCGAACTGCATGGCAGCCTGCACTGGGTGCTGTGCCTGGATTGCGGCCAGCGCAGCGCGCGCGATGACATTCAGCAGCGGATGGTCGAGCAGAATCCGTATCTGGCCGGGGTCGATGCGGTGCAGGCGCCAGACGGCGATACCCTGCTCGATCCGGCCTTCGAAGCACGTTTTCAGACACCACAATGCCCGCATTGCGCAGGCGAGCGGATGAAGCCGGACGTGGTGTTTTTCGGTGAGAACGTGGCGCAGCCAACGGCAGCGCGGGCTATGGCCGCAGCGGAAAAAGCCGAGGGTTTGCTGGTGGTGGGGTCGTCGCTGATGGCGTATTCGGCATTTCGTCTGTGCCGGGTGATCGCCGATCGCGGCAAGCCGTTGCTGGCGATCAATCTGGGCAAGACTCGCGCCGATGATCTGCTGGATCTGAAGATCGAGGCGTCATGCGAACAGCTGCTGCCGTTGCTGGTGCAACGCTTATCTACCTGAATGCCGAAAATCCCTGTAGGAGCTGCCGAAGGCTGCGATCTTTTGACTTTGTTTTTTAGAAGCAAGATCAAAAGATCGCAGCCTTCGGCAGCTCCTACAGAGCCAGCATTACATTCAGTGTTCGGCTTTGAGGATGTCGAACAGTGCCTGCGCCGCTGCCGACAGCTCATTGCCTGGCTCCGTGAGCACACCAATCGCCCGCTCCACCGAATCATTCAAGGTCAGGCAACAGGCGCCCAGCTCCTGCATCTGCTCGGCACACAACGCCGGCACTGCACTCACCCCCAGTCCGCTGGCGACCATGCGCCCAACGGTTGCCAGTTGATGACTCTCGAACTCCACCGGCAGTTTCATGCCCCGGGCCTGCAAGTGCTCTTCGAGCATTACCCGCACCGTCGACGGCCGTTGCAGGGTGATGAACGGTTCCTGCAGCAGGGTCTGCCAGTCGATCTCCATGCGCTCGGCCAACGTGGAATCCTGCGGCACCACTGCGACGAAGCGATCGATGTACAGCGGGGTGAACGTCAGCGAGGTGTTCTGCATCGGTTCGAACGCCACACCCAGCTCAACGTGCCGGTCGCGGACCATTTCCAGCACTTGCTCGTTGATCACGTCGTTGACCGTCACGTTGACGTTCGGATAGCGCGCGCGAAAGGTCTTGAGAATCGGCGGCAGCAGGTTGCCGGCAAACGACGGCATCGCCGCCAGCGTCACCCGCCCGCGTTGCAGGCTGAAGCGCTGGCGCATTTCGTCTTCGGCGTTGTCCCAGTCGGCAATCAGACGCCGGGCCAGCGGCAGCAGCGATTCGCCCTCGGCGGTCAGCGCCACATTGCGCGTGTTGCGGCTGAACAACCGCCCGCCCAGCCCCTCCTCCAGCGCCTTGATCGTCAGGCTCAGCGCCGATTGCGACAGGTGCAGCCGCTCGCAGGCCACGGCGAAGCTCAGGCTCTGGGCCACGGCGAGGAAAGCACGGATCTGTTTGATGGTCATACTGGATACCTTACCGTTCTTGCTACTGCCTCGGATCAACGCCGTACCCACTGTAGGAGCTGCCGCAGGCTCGGGCCGCGTTCGGACGATCTTTTGATCTTGATCTTTAAAAACAAAATCAAAAGATCGCAGCCTGCGGCAGCTCCTACAGGGAAAACACCAACTATTGAGCTTTATCAATCAATCGACCTTAAAAATCAACTTAACAAATATATCCTCCAGCGAGACACTCCAGTCATTCGGCTAGCCAGCCGCCCGACAAACAATAAAAGAGGTGCATATGGCAGGTTTCGACAAGCGCGTGAGTTCCTACGAGGAAGCCATGGCGGGTCTTGAAGACGGCATGACCGTGATTGCCGGCGGCTTCGGCCTGTGCGGTATCCCGGAAAACCTGATCGCCGAGATCAAGCGCAAGGGCACCCGCGACCTCACCGTGGTCTCCAACAACTGCGGCGTCGACGGTTTCGGCCTCGGTGTGCTGCTGACCGACCGCCAGATCAGCAAAGTCATCGCCTCCTACGTCGGCGAAAACAAACTGTTCGAAGAGCAACTGCTCAAGGGCGATATCGAAGTCATCCTGACCCCGCAAGGCACCCTCGCGGAAAAAATGCGCGCAGGCGGCGCCGGCATCCCGGCCTTCTTCACCGCCACCGGCGTCGGCACCCCGGTCGCCGAAGGCAAGGAAGTGCGCGAATTCAAAGGGCGCAAATACCTGATGGAGGAATCCATCACCGGCGACTTCGCCATCGTCAAAGGCTGGAAAGCCGACCATTTCGGTAACGTCGTCTACCGCCATACCGCGCAGAACTTCAACCCGCTGGCGGCCACCGCCGGCAAAATCACCGTGGTCGAAGTCGAAGAAATCGTCGAGCCCGGCGAGCTGGATCCGTCGCAGATCCACACCCCCGGCATCTACGTCGACCGGGTCATTTGCGGCACGTTCGAAAAGCGCATCGAACAGCGCACCATCCGCAAATAATTCAGGCTGACGGAGAATAAAAACATGGCACTTACCCGCGAACAAATGGCTCAGCGCGTCGCCCGCGAAATGCAGGACGGCTACTACGTGAATCTCGGCATCGGCATTCCGACCCTGGTCGCCAACTACATTCCCGAAGGCATGGAAGTCATGCTGCAATCGGAAAACGGTCTGCTCGGCATGGGCCCGTTTCCAACGGAAGACACCATCGATGCCGACATGATCAACGCCGGCAAACAGACCGTGACCGCGCGCATCGGCGCATCGATTTTTTCCTCCGCCGAATCCTTCGCGATGATCCGTGGCGGGCATGTCGACCTGACCGTGCTCGGCGCGTTCGAAGTCGACGTCGAAGGCAACATCGCTTCGTGGATGATTCCCGGCAAACTGGTCAAGGGCATGGGCGGCGCGATGGATCTGGTGGCCGGCGCCGACAACATCATCGTGATCATGACCCACGCCTCCAAGGACGGTGAGTCGAAACTGTTGGCCAAGTGCAGCCTGCCGCTGACCGGCGCCGGCTGCATCAAGCGCGTGCTGACCGACCTCGCCTACCTGGAAATCGAAAATGGCGCTTTTGTCCTCAAGGAACGCGCACCTGGCGTCAGCGTCGAGGAAATCGTCGCCAAAACCGCTGGTAAACTGATCGTCCCGGATCACGTACCGGAAATGCAGTTCGCTGCCCAGTGAGGAATTCGAAAATGCAAGACGTCGTAATTGTTGCCGCCACCCGTACCGCGATCGGCAGTTTCCAGGGTTCGCTGGCCAGCGTGTCCGCGGTGGATCTGGGCGCTGCGGTGATTCGCCTGTTGCTCGAACAGACCGGTCTGGACGGTGCGCAGGTCGATGAAGTGATCATGGGCCAGGTGCTGACGGCCGGTGCCGGCCAGAACCCGGCGCGTCAGGCCGCGATCAAGGCCGGCCTGCCCCACGCCGTGCCGGCCATGACCCTGAACAAGGTCTGCGGCTCGGGCCTGAAAGCCCTGCACCTGGGCGCACAAGCGATCCGTTGCGGTGATGCCGAGGTGATCATCGCCGGCGGTCAGGAGAACATGAGCCTGTCCAACTACGTGATGCCGGGCGCACGCACCGGTCTGCGCATGGGGCACGCGCAAATCGTCGACACCATGATCAGCGATGGTCTGTGGGACGCTTTCAACGATTACCACATGGGCATCACAGCCGAGAATCTGGTCGATAAATATGAGATCAGCCGCGAACAGCAGGACGCCTTCGCCGCCGCCTCGCAACGCAAAGCCGCTGCGGCCATCGAAGCCGGGCGCTTTGTCGATGAGATCACCCCGATCCTGATCCCGCAGCGCAAAGGTGATCCGGTGGCGTTCAAGGTCGACGAACAACCACGTGGCGACACCACCGCCGAATCGCTGGCGAAACTGCGTCCGGCATTCAAGAAGGACGGCAGCGTCACCGCCGGTAATGCTTCGTCGCTGAACGATGGCGCCGCTGCAGTGATCCTGATGAGCGCCGAAAAGGCCAAGGCCCTGGGCTTGCCGGTGCTGGCGAAAATCGCCGCGTATGCCAACGCCGGCGTTGACCCGGCGATCATGGGCATCGGCCCGGTCTCGGCCACCCGTCGCTGCCTGGACAAGGCTGGCTGGAACATCGGCCAACTGGACCTGATCGAAGCCAACGAAGCCTTCGCTGCGCAATCGCTGGCAGTGGCCAAGGATCTGCAATGGGATCTGGACAAGGTCAACGTCAACGGCGGCGCCATCGCCCTCGGTCACCCGATCGGTGCGTCGGGCTGCCGCGTGCTGGTGACGCTGCTGCACGAAATGATCAAGCGTGATGCGAAAAAAGGTCTGGCGACCCTGTGCATCGGCGGCGGTCAGGGTGTGGCGCTGGCGCTGGAACGCGCTTAACCCAAGAGTTCACAGCGGGCGGCGGATCCACGACATCCGTTGCTCGCTGGCAACAAAAAACCCGGTGCGACTTACGCTGCACCGGGTGTTTTTTTGCCCACTCAAAATCTTCTTTGAATGGGCCTCCCTCTTCGCGAGCAAGCCCGCTCCCACAGGGGAATGCTTTCCAGGGTGGGAGCGGGCTTGCTCGCGAAGGGGCCAGCTCAGGCAACAGAAAAACCAGGGCTCACACCACCATCTGCAGAATCAACCACGCATTCGCCCCACTGATCACCGCAAACAGCCCCCACGCCAGCACCCGGGTTGGCAGCCGGTTCACAAACGGCCCCATCAGCTGCTTGTCGCTGGTCATGCGGATCAGCGGATACAGCGCAAACGGCAGTTGCAGGCTCAGTACCACCTGACTCAGCACCAGCAGTTTGCCCACCGCGTTATCACCCATCAGCCACACGCCGATGAACGCCGGAATCAACGCCAGCCCCCGGGTGATCAAGCGCCGCTGCCAGCAGGGAATCCGCAGGTTCAGATAACCCTCCATGATCACCTGCCCGGCGATGGTCCCGGTGAACGTCGAACTCTGCCCCGACGCCAGCAACGCCACGCCGAACAGCACACTGGCCAGCGCGCCGCCGACCAGTGGGTCGAGCAGGTGGTAGGCGTCCTGAATATCCACCACATCGGTATGCCCGGACTGGTGAAACGCGGCGGCCGCCAGAATCAGAATCGCCGCGTTGACCAGCAGCGCCAGCGCCAGCGAACCGATGGTGTCGATGCGCGCCAGACGCACCGCGTCTTGCTTGCTGGCCAGATCCTTGCCGATCATCCGCGTCTGCACGATCGAAGTGTGCAGGTAGAGGTTGTGCGGCATCACCGTGGCGCCGAGGATGCCGATTGCCAGGTACAACGGCGCGGCATCGCTGATCGCCGAGAGCGACGGTTTGAACCCGGCGAACACGTCCGGCCAGTAAGGTTTGATCAGCACCAGTTCGACGAAGAAACACACGCCGATGGTCGCCACCAGCACCAGCATGATCGCCTCCAGCCGACGGAAGCCACGATTTTGCAGGGCGAGTACCAGCAGGGTGTCGAAGGCGGTCAGGGCAATGCCGAAGGTCAGCGAACAGCCGAGCAACAAGTGGAATGCCAGGGCGCAGCCGAGCACTTCCGCCAGATCAGTGGCGATGATCGAGATTTCCGCCAGCACCCATTGCAGGCGTGCGGTCGGGGTGCTGTAGCGCTCGCGGGACAATTGCGCCAGATCGCGGCCGGTGGCGATGCCCAGCCGCGAGCACAGGCACTGCACGACCATTCCCGCCAGACTCGCCAGCAACACCACAAACAGCAGGCTGTAACCAAAACGCGAGCCGGCTTCGATGGCAGTCGCCCAGTTACCCGGGTCCATGTAGCCGATTGACACCAGCAAGCCCGGACCGGCAAAACGCAGCACGCGTTTGAAGAACGAAGCGTTCGGATCCACCGCGACACTGCCGGCCACTTCCGGCGGGCAGAACGGCGCGGTGGCGATTTTGGGTAAGCTGAATTTCACGCACACATCCAGAAACAAGTTCGAAAGACGCAGCTTAGAGGTTTCAGCTTCAGGCTTGAAGAGCAAAAGATCGCAGCCTTCGGCAGCTCCTACAGTGCAACGCATTCCAATGTAGGAGCTGCCGAAGGCTGCGATCTTTTGCTCTTACCGACTCACACCCAGTAACTGCTGACGCAACTCAGGGTTACGGGTACGCGGATCCAGCCAGATATCGAAAAACGCCCGGGCAAATTGCGGATCATCGATTTCATGCTGCAACTGCTGACCGACAAAAAACCGCGCGCCCTGCCCCGGCAGATACACGCCGGTAATCCGCGTGCCGGCCTGCACATCGACGAACGATTGCTGCATTTGTTCTCGCCACCTGGCCAGTTGCGCGGGACTGACGCCTGCGCCTGCCAGCCGTTTGATTTCATCGACACTGACCTGCACCAGATCATCACGGGAGATCTTGCGTCGGTAGATCAGCTCCAGCGCGAACGGCTGTTCGGTGGACAACGGACGTGCCGCGCTCCACAACCGCGCGTTGTAGACGTCGAAGCCGAACACACTGAAATCGCCGGTGCCGATGATTTGCGCGCCGGGCACGGCGTCCTGCCAATTGGCCCAGGTCGGCGTCAGCAACAGCGCCCACAAGCCAATGCCACACACCCCGCGCATCACTTTTGATGGTTTGTTCATCGCGGCATCGACTCCGGTAAACCCTGATTTTCAGAGCATAGCGGATATCACACGCACACTTTGTATACAAAAACTGTCGATCAATGCAGCAATCGGTTACCTTGGCCATCCCATCCCCGGAGGCCTCCCGCGTGCTGATCCTCAAATTACTGCTGATCCCAGGTTTTCTGCTGCTGATTTCCCTCGCCGGCAAGCGCTGGGGTCCGAGCGTGGCCGGGTGGCTGTCGGGGTTGCCGGTGGTGGTCGGGCCGATTCTGTTTTTCCTCGCCATCGAACAAGGGCCGCAGTTTGCCGCGCAATCGGCGGTTGCGGCGTTGTCGGCGATGTTCGCCATGATCGCGTTCTGCATTACCTACGCGCAGGTGGCACAGCGCGCGAACTGGCCGTGGGCGCTGACGATTTCCCTGACGGTGTGGGCGGTGCTGGCGCTGGGGTTGTCGCTGATTCCGCCGTCACTGACGTTCTCGGTCGCGGCGGCAGCCATTGCCCTGCTCGCCGCGCCGTACCTGTTTCCCGACGTGCAACCGGTGCTGAACGGCCCGGCACCGAAGTCGGACAAACTGCTCTGGCGGATGATTGCCGGCGCGGCGCTGACGCTGCTGGTGACGATGCTCGCGAGTACCGTGGGCGAGCGCTGGAGCGGCCTGCTCGCGGTGTTCCCGGTGCTCGGCAGTGTGATGGCGGTGTTCTCTCAGCAGACTCGTGGCCCGGCGTTTACCGCGGCATTGCTGCGGGCGACGGCGACCGGCATGTACTCGTTTTCGGCGTTTTGCCTGGTGTCGGCGCTGGCCCTGCCGAGCTTGGGCCTCAACGGGTTCATCGCCGGTGTCGCAGTGTCGGTGGCGATGCTCGGGGTCACCCGCAAACTGCTGGCCCGGCCGGTCCCGGCAAAGGCCGACCAGCCCAAGGCTGACGCGAACGCCTGACAAACCGCGCTGGAATGCCAGGCATGCTCCGTGGGATCATCGCCGCCCTGGCGCGACCATCCCTCGGAGATTCACATGTCATTGCTCAGCAAGAAAGCCGTCGTCCTGTTGCTGGCGGCGGTCGCCGCTCTCGGTGCCCTCAATGCCCAGGCAGCCAAGCCCAAGGAAAAGACCTCGACCAACAACGTGTCGATGCTCGACGGCAAGTTCACCTTCGTTCTGCCCAAAGGCTTCACCGCCGACCCGCTGCCAGCCGGGCCGACCGGTGCCAAGGGCACGATGTACACCAATCAGGCGACCAAGACCGTGGTCATCGCCGCGGAAAACCAGATCGCCGGTGGCGCCAGCGTCAAGGACAACGACAACGAATTTCTCGATGGCAGCCTGGCGAGTTTCATCGATGATCAGCGCAAGGCTTTGCCTGACTTCAACAAGCTCACAGAAAAGAGTCTGACCCAGAAAAGCAGCGGCCTCGGCGTGCGTCAGGTCGACAGCACCGCCACTCAGGGCGGCGGCCAGACCCTCAATACCACTCTGCTCGCCGCCTCCGGCAAGCGCATGGCGCTGGTTCAGGTGATTTCCCGGGCCAGCGACAAGAGCGGTCACGATGCGCTGGTGAAAACCATCCTCAAGGACAAGTGATCCTTACGGATTGAGTTGCTGCAGCCAGGCATTCAGATCCCGCAGCTCGGCCGCACTGATGCTGTGGCCGACACCGGGATAGGCGTGAAACTCGGGGCTGTAGGCGAGTTTCTGCAGCAGCGCATTGGCCTCGGTGCCGTCGCGGTACGGCACTCGATCATCGGCGGTGCCGTGGCCGATGAAAATGTGCAGCGGCAACGGTTTCTGCTCGGCCTTGAGCTCGGCTTTCAACACCGGCAACAGGCGTCCGCTCAACGCTGCGATGCCGCCGACCGCCACGGGCGGACGCAGGCCCACTTCGTAGCTCATCATCGCGCCCTGACTGAAACCGATCAGGTACACCTTGTCCCGGCTGGCGTGATATTTCTGCGCCGCCTGCGCGACAAACTCCCGCAACTTCTGGCCGCTGGCGTGCAGATCATCGGTTTCACCGTTGTAGGCCCCTTCGCCTTTCTTGCGAAACCACTGGAAACGCCCTTCGCCCAACGCCAGCGGCGCCTGCACCGACAGGTAGTTGTACTGCGCCGGCAACTGGAACTTCATGCCGATCAGATCGGCTTCGTTACTGCCGTAGCCGTGCAGAAAAATCACCAGCGGCCGGTTGTTCGCGTCCGGGTGGACCTGTTCGATGTATTTCAGTGGCAAGTCGCTTTGCAGCGTGGTTTGCGCGTGGACGGCGCTGGACGCCAGGAGGGTTAACAGGGCAAACGCCTTCAACATAAAGCCTTCCTTCACAGAGTGTCGGGTTCGTCGGTGAGCCTAACACTCTCTGAAGATTGTGGTGCTGGCGAGACCGCTATCGCGAGCAGGCTCACTCCTACAGGGACAACGCATTCCAAATGTAGGAGTGAGCCTGCTCGCGATGAGGCCGGAAAATCCAAGGAAATCTGTCAGTCGTTGATCAGCTTGCCCACCCGAATCGGCTCGCGCCCCGCCACCTTGGCCTGCCAGGTCCCCGGCTGGGTGTAACGCCCACGATCGTTCGCAAACAACACGCCGCTGGTGCCGGCACAAACAGTGGTTAGGCGGTCATTCAACGGGTCGACCACTTCGAACAGCGCGTCGCCCCGCTCGACCCACTCCCCGGCATTGCGCAGGAAACTGACCACGCCATGGTGCGGGGCGAACAGATATTCGGTGCCTTCGAACGGCATGCCTTCGCAGCACTCGCTCGGTGCCGCCGGCCATTCGCCGCTGATGAAACCCTGTTCGGCGAGAAACCCCAGAATCGCCTCGCAATTGGCCTGCGCCTGATCGACCCGGGTGTCGCCCATGCT
This sequence comes from Pseudomonas sp. JQ36, assembly GCF_053851495.1. Taxonomy (NCBI): domain Bacteria; kingdom Pseudomonadati; phylum Pseudomonadota; class Gammaproteobacteria; order Pseudomonadales; family Pseudomonadaceae; genus Pseudomonas; species Pseudomonas sp. JQ36. Next base: position 2,477,147 of record NZ_CM132642.1, read on the forward strand.
GCCCAGTTCCAGGGTGGTGGCGAGGTTGGCCGGGGGAATTGCTGCGTTCGGAAACGCCCGCGCCAGACGCAGCCACGGTGACGAACACGATTCGTCGAACGAACTGCCACCGGAGTCTTCGCACAGCAAGGCCACGCCGGCCTTCAGTCGCGCCGCCAGCGATTGCCAGCGCGGCCAGTGTTGCGGCAGCGCGTAGAGGTGAATAGCCGCGTCGAAATCGCAATGCAGGTCGAGGGTGATGTCGGCATCGCAGGCGTGGCGCAGCAGCAAGCGGTGCAGCGCTTCGAGTTGCGAGGCCGGGGCTGGCAGCTCATCAAACACCTGGCCCATGGTCTGGCGGATCAGCGCGATGTTGGCCTCGGCGTCGCTGCCCAGTTGCTCGCCGATTCGCGCCGCGACTGGCGCGCTGAGTTCGACAAACGAGCGGTTGAAATTCTTGCCGCTGCCCAGCTCGAAGCGGCCCATGTGACTGCCTTGCAGATGTTGGTCGAGACCAATCGGGTTGGCCACCGGCACCAGCTCGATCACGCCTTGCAGACGACCCTGCTGTTCTAGCGCGTTGAGGCGTTGCTTGAGCTCCCACGCCGTGCGCATGCCCGGCAGCTCGTCGGCGTGCAGGCTGGCCTGGATGTACACCTTGCGGCTGCCGGCGCCGTAACGGAAGACGCTGAGGGAACGTTCGCTGCCCAGATGGCTCCAGGGCAGGACATGGTCGATGCGTTGCATGGGAAAACTCCTGAATGGCTGGATCACGCAGATCCCCTGTAGGAGTGAGCCTGCTCGCGATAGCGGTGTGTCAGGCACTAGAGCGGCTGAATGTTAAACCGCTATCGCGAGCAGGCTCACTCCTACAGGGTTCTCCTATGAATCAGAGCACAAAAAAAGTGGCCACCGCGCAAACGGGGCCACTTTTTTCTACGGCGTATTAATGGCCGTACACGTCAAAGTCGAAGTACTTGTCCTGGACTTTTTTGTACTCGCCATTGGCGCGGATTTCGGTGATGGCCTTGTTGAATTTCTCGGCCAGCTCGGTATCACCCTTGCGCACCGCAATGCCCGCGCCGCCGCCGAAGTACTTGGCGTCTTCGTAGGTCGGGCCGACGAATTCGAAGCCTTTGCCGGCGTCGGTCTTCAGGAAACCGTCGCTGAGGTTGACCGAGTCGGCCAGCATCGCGTCGATACGACCGGAGACCATGTCAAGGTTAGCTTCCTGTTGCGAGCCGTAACGCACCAGATCGATCCCGGCCGGAACCAGCACTTCAGTGGCATAACGGTCGTGGGTACTGGCGCGCAGCACGCCGACTTTCTTGCCCTTGAGCTCGGTCAGCGGGTCTTTGACACCCGAGCCTTCCTTCATCACGAAACGTGCCGGGGTGTGGTAGTACTTGATGGTGAAATCGACGTTTTTCTTGCGGTCATCCGTAATGGTCATCGAGGACAGGATCGCGTCGATCTTCTTCACTTTCAGCGCCGGAATCAGGCCATCGAACTCTTGCTCAACCCAAGTACATTTGACTTTCATCTGCGCGCACAGGGCATCACCGATATCGACGTCGAAACCGGCGAGTTTGCCGTCAGGGGTTTTCATCGAGAATGGAGGGTAACCGGCTTCAATACCAATGCGGATCGGCTTGGCGTCTTCGGCCACAGCGGTGAGGGACAACATCGACAGTGCCAGGGCACCGAACATCACTAGCTTCTTCATTTATTACTCCTGTGTGCGGAGGTTTTTATTGGCAGCTTTCGATTGGCATTCGGTCATGGCCATTGAGCAGCAAAAACCGAAGTGGACGGCAGTCTATGGCGGCGCGCACAGGGCAAATTGTCTTTAGGCGACAAATACTTACAGAAAATCGGCGCGCGCGTTGACTGGGATCAACGGTGCGCCGACATGGTGCAAATGCTGTAGGACAAACCCTCAAAAAGAGTACCTATTGCTCATGTAGGAGCTGCCGCAGGCTGCGATCTTTTGACTTTAAAAGAGCAAAAGATCGCAGCCTGCGGCAGCTCTCAAAAGCATTTTCAGCATTCGCACGCGATGGGGGTTTTGGCGGGCTGTTCGACGCTCAGCGAAAAACCCTCATCCAGCCAGCCGGTCACGCCGCCGATCATCTCCTTGACCGGGTAACCCAACGCCGCCAGTTTCACCGCAGCCTTGTTGGCGCCGTTGCAGTGCGGGCCGGCGCAATAGACCACGAACAGCGTGCTCGTCGGATACTCCGCCAAGCCCTCGGCGATCAGCAAGCGCGTCGGAATGTTGATCGCGCCCGGCACGTGACCGCGCTCGAACGCCAAAGGGCCGCGCACGTCAACCAGAACAAAATCGACTTCACCGGCCTCCTGGCTGCTGTACACGTCAGAACAATCGGTTTCAAACGTCAGACGATTGCTGAAATGCATCAGGGCAATGGCCGACGGTGCAGCAGGAATGTCGCGAACCAGGCTGGTCATGTTGTGTGGCTCCTTCGTCTGTTGGGTGTGAACAGACTTTATCGGGCCGGCACTTGGCGCTACAGTGGCGCGCAAGACACTCACCGGGAATTTTCCGCCAAATGCCTGACTCACCTGGATTGGTTGCGATTCTGGCCTACGATGGCCTCTGTACCTTCGAGTTCGGCATCGCCGTGGAGATTTTCGGCCTGCCCCGGCCGGAGTTCGATTTCCCGTGGTACGAGCACCGCATCGTCGCCGTCGATCAAGGGCCGATGCGCGCCATGGGCGGGATTCACGTACTGGCCGATGGTGGCCTGGAGCTGCTGGCACAGGCGCGCACCATCATCATTCCCGGTTGGCGCGACCGCGAGGCCCCGGTGCCGCCGGCACTGATCGACGCCTTGCGTCAGGCCCACGCACAGGGTGCGCGGTTGCTGTCGATCTGCTCCGGGGTGTTTGTGCTGGCCGCCAGTGGCTTGCTCGACGGTCACGGTGCGACCACGCACTGGCGCTACACCGATGAACTGGCGCGACGCTTTCCGGCGATTGCGGTTGATCCGGATGTGCTTTACGTCGACTCCGGCCAGTTGATCACCTCGGCGGGCAGCGCCGCCGGGATCGATGCCTGCCTGCATCTGCTGGCACGGGACTTCGGCACTCAGGTCGCCAATTCGGTGGCTCGGCGGCTGGTGATGTCGCCGCAACGCACTGGCGGTCAGGCGCAGTTCATCCCGACGCCGGTCAGCGCGACGCCGCGCAACGACTTGTCGCGGGTGATGCAGTGGGCCCGCGAGCGCCTGCATCAACCGCTGGAAGTGCGCGATCTGGCCAGCGAAGCGGCGATGAGCGAGCGCACCTTTCTGCGCCGTTTCACCGAGGCCAGCGGGCAATCGCCCAAAGCGTGGCTGCAACACGAGCGGCTGGCCCGGGCGCGGGAATTACTGGAGAGCAGCGTGCATAACACCGAGCAGATCGCCCAGCGCTGCGGTTATCGCTCGGTGGAAAGTTTTCGCGTGGCGTTTCGCGGCGTGGTCGGGGTGCCGCCGTCGGTGTATCGGGAGCGGTTTGGGCGTGAGGTCAAGGCCATTTCTTGAGTTGACTGTGATGACCCCTTCGCGAGCAAGCTCGCTCCCACATTTGAAATGGGCCCCCCTGTGGGAGCGAGCTTGCTCGCGAAGAGGCCAGTCCAGCCACAAAAAACCTACGGCTTGCGCAACAGATAGGTATCCATGATCCACCCATGCTCAGCCCGGGCAGCCTTGCGCACCCGCTCGATCTCAGCTGCCACATCCTTGAGCTTGCCGCTGATCAGAATCTCATCCGGCGTGCCCAGATAGGCCCCCCAGTAAATCTCGGTCTGCGGATCCGCCACATGGCGGTAGGAATCTTCAGCGTCGAGCATCACCACCAGGCTGTCCGTGTCACCCACCTGCCCCGCCGCCAGGCGCCGGCCCGTGGTGATTTCAATTGACCGGCCAATGCTGTTCAACGGCACCTTATGCTGCGCCGCCAACGCCTGAACGCTGCTTATCCCGGGGATCACTTCAAACTCGAAAGCACAGCGGCCGGACGCCAGAATCGCCTGCAGGATACGAATCGTGCTGTCGTACAGCGCCGGGTCGCCCCACACGAGGAAACCGCCGCATTCGTTGTCAGCCAATTCTGCATTGATCAGCCGCTCGAAGGTTTCCTGCTTGGCGCGGTTCAGATCTTCGACCGCGCGGCTGTAGTCCACGTCGCCACGCTCGCGTTCCGGGCTGTGGGCTTCGACGAAGCGATAGGCTGGATCGGTGATGTATCGCGCACAGATATCGCGCCGCAGATCGATCAGTTTGTTCTTGCTCTGGCCTTTATCCATCAGAAAGAACACGTCGACCTGATTCAGCGCCTTCACCGCCTGCATGGTGATGTAGTCGGGATTTCCGGCGCCGATGCCGATGACCAACAGTCGTTTCATCACAGTGCTCCCGCAAGATCGATACCCGCCAAGCGTAGCCGCCAGATGCCGTTGAACCGCAGTTCAACCACGGACAACGGTTCAACATCAATCGCGTTGAACGCCGCGCCCTGTAACACCTGCATCAGTGCCGCACGCACCACAAACGGATGGGTGACGGCGACGATGTGCCCCGGAACGCCTTGCAGACTGGTCAGCCACGCCGCCACGCGTTCGCTCAACTGCATTACCGACTCGCCACCATGCGGTGCCGCCTGCGGATCATTGATCCACGCCTGCAAGGCCTCGGCCTCGCGCACTTGCAGATCCTTGATCGCTTGCCCGTGCCAGCGCCCCAAATCGCAATCGCGCAGCGCTTCGTCCACTTGCGGCGCCGCACCGAACCACTCGGCAGTCTGGCGCGTACGCAATTCCGGCCCGCACAACAAACGGCTGGCACCGCTGAATTTCACGGCCAACGCGCCGAGCGCCAATGGCGATTTTTCAACAGGCTCGTTCGTAGGAAAACGCGACAATTTCTGTGCGACGGTTCGCGCGTGGCAAATCAAAGTCAAACGGGTGGACTGCACAGATTTTCACTCGATGAGCATCAACTGAATCGGCGGCAAATCGCCGGTCTTGTGGCAATTGTGCCGTAACCCGGGTGTTTCAGGGGATCTCGTCAACTTCCAGCTCAGTACTCTGAAGTAGAAAAAGCGGCAATGTCTGACACGTCTAGAGGCAATGGCCTACAAGAGCCACAGACTAAGGTGTAGCCCCTGTTACACAGGACTCTGACCTTATTTAAACGTCGAATCGCCAGCGCTAAAAATTCACTAGACATGTAACCTGAGTTACATAAATACTGTTTTAACGGATTGTGAAACGAATTCAACACCCCCCCTTCATCCAGCAGGAGCCCGGATGCCCCCTCTCAGAGACTTGATCACCGACCCCGGCCTGGAGCTGACGCCGTCTGAGCGCAAAGTGATTCGCGCCCTGCTCGACCAGTATCCACGCAACGGCCTGGGTCCGATGGCGCGTCTGGCCGAACACGCCGGCGTCAGCGATCCGACCATCGTGCGGCTGGTGAAGAAGCTCGGATTTGGCGGTTATGCCGAATTTCAGGACGCCCTGCTCAGCGACATGGATCACCGCCTGCGTTCGCCGCGCACCCTGTTGCAGCCACGCTCGCACCTCAATAAAGACGATGCCTGGGGCCATTATCTGGCTGACAGCCAACGCCTGCTGGTGGAAACCCAGGTTCTGACGCAACCCGAAGACGTGCGCATTCTGCTCGACTGGCTGCTCGATACCCGGCACCAGATCTACTGCTTTGGCGGGCGCTTCAGCAGCCTGATGGCCAACTACCTGCTCAATCACTTGCGCCTGCTGCGACCCGGCTGCTTTGCCCTGGAAGACAACGCGCAACTGCCGGATCGCCTGTTCGACCTGCAACGCCAGGACGTGGTGCTGCTGTTCGACTATCGGCGCTACCAGTCCCAGGCCCTGCGGGTGGCCTCGGCGGCAAAAAGTAACAGCGCGCGGGTGGTGTTGTTCACCGACATCTACGCCTCGCCGCTGCGCGAACTGGCTGACCTGATCATCAGCGCCCCGGTGGAATCGGCTTCGCCGTTCGACACCATGGTGCCGGCGCTGGCCCAGGTCGAGGCGCTGATTGCCTGCCTGACCCTGCGCAGCCCCGATCTGGCCGATCGCCTGGAAGGCATCGACGCCCTGCGCAACGACTTCAACACCCATCTGCTGGAGGATAAATAAGGATGTTCAGTCTTCCCCACCGCTCGCCGCGGGACTTGCCATTTGTCACCGGCCACACCGCGCTGTTGCTGGTGGACATGCAGCGTGCCTGGCTCGAACCGCAGTTCGACCCGCACCTGAACGGCCCGGACGCCGAGTATTTCCTGACCCGCGCGCACATGCAGGTGGTGCCCAACCAGCGCCGTTTGCTCAGTGCCTTTCGCGAAACGCGGCAGAACGTGCTGCACACCATCATCGAAAGCCTGACCGCCGACGGTCGCGACCGCTCGCTGGATCACAAACTGTCGGACATGCACCTGCCCAAGGGCAGTCAACAGGCGCGGATCATCGACGACCTGACGCCGGTGGAAAACGAGATCGTGTTGCCGAAAACCTCGTCCGGGGTGTTCAACTCGACCAACATCGATTACGTGCTGCGCAACCTCGAAACCCGCCACCTGATCATCGCCGGCATCGTCACCGACCAGTGCGTCGACATGGCGGTGCGGGATGCCGCCGACCGTGGCTATCTGGTGACACTGGTCGAAGACGCCTGCGCTACTTACACCCCGGCGCGGCATGACGCCTGCCTCAACGCGATCAAGGGTTACTGCTGGATCAGCGACACGCAAACCGTGCTCGGCCGCTTGCAGGAGATGCGCCCATGAGCGAGCGCCTGACGCCGTTGCCGATGACCACCATCGTCACCACCGACCTGATCGGCATCACCCGTGGCCGCTCGTTTCCCACCGATCAGTTGGAGCACTATCAAGCGGCCGGGTGCGGCTGGGTGCCGGCCAATAGCGCACTGACCCCGCAGGACATAATTGCCTCGACCAACCCGTGGGGCGCGTACGGCGATTTGCGGCTGATTCCGGATTTGAGCAGCCGCGTCACCGTCGGCAATGGCCCGGACGCTGCAGCACCGGCGCTGGACTTCATCCACGGCGACATCCGCGAGACCGATGGCCGGCCGTGGAGCGCTTGCCCGCGCACGCTGTTGCGCGATGAAATCGAGCGCTATCGCGACGACCTCGGCTTGCAGGTCAACGCGGCGTTCGAACACGAATTCAATCTGCATGCCGGTTTTGCCGAGCATCTGGCTTTTTCCCTTGAAGCCCAGCGTCAGGGCGCCGAGTTCGGCGGCTGGCTGCTCAGCGCGCTGCGCGCCGGCGGTGTCGAGCCGGAAATGTTCCTGCCCGAATACGGCAAGCACCAATACGAAATCACCTGCCGGCCGACCCTCGGCGTGGCGGCGGCGGATCGTGCGGTCAACGTGCGCGAAATCACCCGCGAAATCGCCCGGCAAATGGGCGTCGACGTCAGCTTCGCGCCGAAAACCAAGTCCGACGCGGTGTGCAACGGCGTGCACCTGCACGTCAGCCTGCTCGACCTGCAAGGTCTGCCGCTGCTGTACGACGCCGGCACCAGCAACGGTCTGTCGACGCTCGGCCAGCATTGGGCTGCGGGGATCCTGCATTACTTGCCGGCGCTGTGTGCGTTCACCGCACCGACACCGGTGTCGTACGAGCGTTTGCAGCCGCACCACTGGAGCGCGTCCTACGCGTGTCTGGGGCAGCAGAACCGCGAAGCAGCGCTGCGCATCTGCCCGACCGTCAGCCTCGGCGGCAAATCCGTAGCGGCGCAGTACAACCTGGAGTTCCGCGCCATGGACGCCACCGCCTCGCCGCATCTGGCGATGGCCGCACTGCTGATTGCCGGACGGCTGGGCATCGAACAGCGTCTGGCGCTGAACGCGATCACCGATGAAATTCCCGACTCTCTCAACGACGAGCAACGCAAGGCCCGGGGCATTGTGGCCCTGCCCGCCTCGCTGGCCCAGGCGCTGGATTGCCTGCGTGACAGTGCAGCCTTCAATCAATGGCTGCCCAAGCCGTTGCTCGACACTTACCACGCCCTTAAAACCGAGGAACTGGCGCTGACGGAACAGCTCTCGCCCGCTGACCTGTGTGAGCACTATGCACGCCTGTACTGAATCCGCCGAGCTGGGGTTGTACACCCGCCCGGTCTACAACCTGAGTCGCGAAGATTCATCGCATCCGTTGATTCTGGTGTGCGAGCACGCCAGCCGCTACATCCCCGAGGCCCTGAACAATCTGGGCCTGGACGATGCAGCTGCGCGCGAGCACATCGCCTGGGACATTGGTGCATTGCAACTGGCTGAAAAGCTCTCGGAGAGACTTGGGGCGACACTGTTGAGCGCCAACTATTCACGGCTGCTGATCGACCTCAATCGGCCACGGCATGCCCCCGACAGCATTCCGGCGCAGAGCGAAATTTATCAGGTGCCGGGCAACCGCGAGCTGGACGAAGCCACTCGCGAATACCGGCGCCAGACCCTGTTCAAACCGTTTCACGCCCGGCTGCAGACCCTGATCGACCAGCGCGTCGCACAAGGCCAGGCGGTGCGGGTAGTGGGGATTCACAGTTTTACCCCGGTGTACTACGGCCAGCCACGACCACTGGAAATCGGCGTGCTGTTCGGTCAGTCCAAAGCGTACGCCCAGCGCCTGCTCGACGGTTTGGCCGAGCACTCGCTGCAGGTCGCGGGCAACCAGCCGTATCGGGTTGATCCGCTGGGCGACATGACGGTGCCGGTGCACGGCGATGCCCGGGGGCTGGAATCGGTGCTGATCGAGGTGCGCAACGATCTGTTGCGCAGCCCCGAAGCGGTATCGCTGTGGGCCGAGCGCCTGGCGCCGCTGCTGTAAACAATGCTGCAAGACTGCTGACGCGGTAACGATGGATCGACATAACAACTAAAAACGCTGGATAGGCTGACAAGGAGTTGCGCTTCATGGAAATAGAACAGTTCGGCTACAAACAGGAGTTGAAACGTAGCCTGACACTGACCGACCTGGTGGTGTACGGGATGATCTTCATGATCCCCATAGCCCCGTTTGGCGTGTATGGCTACGTGAATGCCGAGGCGCCCGGGATGGTGCCGCTGGCCTACATCATCGGCATGGTCGCGATGCTGTTCACCGCGCTGAGCTACGGCAGCATGGCCAAGGCGTTTCCGGTCGCAGGCTCGGTGTATTCCTATGCGCAACGCGGCCTCAATCAACACGTCGGCTTCATCGCCGGCTGGCTGATGCTGCTCGACTACCTGCTGATTCCACCGCTGCTGTACGTCTACGCGGCGATGGCTCTGAACCATTTGTACCCGGACATTCCGAAGGTCGGTTTCATTCTGGCGTTCCTGGTCAGTGCAACCTTCGTCAATCTGCGCGGCATCACCTTCACCGCACGGATGAACATCATCTTTCTGCTGGCACAGCTGGTGGTGTTGGGGATTTTCCTGTTCTACGCCTGGAACGCCCTGCACAACGGCGGCGGCAACGGCGAGCTGACCCTGGCGCCGCTGTATCACCCGGAAACGTTCAACTTCGCCCTGCTGATGCAAGCGGTGTCGATTGCCGTGCTGTCGTTCCTTGGCTTCGATGCAATCTCGACCCTCGCCGAAGAAATCAAGGGCGATCCGGGCAAAAGCGTCGGCCGCGCAGCGCTGATCACTCTGGTGGTGATGGGCGTGATTTTCGTCGTACAGACTTGGATCGCCACCGATCTGGCCGCCGGCATGGGCTTCAAGTCCGCCGACACCGCGTTCTATGAAATTGCCGAAATCGCGGCTGGCAGCTGGCTGGCGACCCTGACCGGTGTCGCCACGGCGCTGGCCTGGGGCGTCGCCGTGGCGATCACCTCGCAAGCCGCCGTGTCGCGCCTGCTGTTCGGCATGGCCCGCGACGGCAAGTTGCCAAAAGTGCTGGCCAAGGTGCACCCGAAGCACAACACCCCGTACCTGAGCATTTATCTGGTGGCGGTGCTGTCGCTGGTGATCTGCTACCTGTTCATCAATTCGGTCGACACCCTGACCTCGCTGGTCAACTTCGGTGCCCTCAGCGGTTTCATGCTGCTGCACCTGACAGTGATCAACTACTACTGGCGTCGGCAGAAGTCCGGTCAGGTCGTACGCCATCTGATCTGCCCGGTGATCGGCTTCATCATCGTCGCCGCCATCATGTACAACATGGGCGTCGATGCGCAGAAACTCGGCCTGATCTGGATCGCGCTGGGTCTGGTGTACCTGTTCTTCCTGAACAAGCTCGACGCCAGCACCGCGCTGCCTGACCCGAGCAATGGCTGACAAGAAAAAGAGCGGCGTCTGACATCAAATCAGGCGACCGCCGCTTTAAAGCGTGGCAACCGACAGTGATAGTCAGGTTCGGTGGGGATCACCGGACCCTTTGATACAGGAGTGCATCCATGCTGGTCTTACGCCCAGTCGAGACAACCGACCTGCCGCAATTGCAGCAACTGGCCCGCGACAGCCTGGTCGGCGTCACGTCGTTGCCGGACGACAGCGAGCGCCTGCGCGAAAAAATCGCCGGGTCCTGTGCCTCGTTCGACAACGACATTCAGGCGCAAGGCCCGGAGAACTACTTCTTCGTCCTGGAAGATCTCGACACTCAACGGCTGGTCGGCTGCTCGGAAATCCTCGCCACGGCCGGTTTCAACGAACCGTTCTACAGCCTGCGCAACCGCCACTTCACCAGTGCCTCGCGGGAACTGAACATCGAACACGGGGTGCCGGCGCTGTCGCTGTGTCACGACCTCAGCGGACACACGCTGTTGCGCGGGTTTCACATCGACAACGCGCTGGTGCGCAGCGCCTTTTCCGAATTGCTGTCGCGGGCGCGACTGCTGTTCATCGCCGCCCACACACCTCGTTTCGCCGATGCGGTGATCACCGAAATCGTCGGCTACAGCGACGAGAACGGTCATTCGCCGTTCTGGGACGCTCTGGGCAAGCACTTCTTCGACCTGCCCTACGTCGAGGCCGAGCGCCTGTGCGGCCTGCAAAGCCGCACGTTCCTCGCCGAACTGATGCCGCAATACCCGATTTACGTGCCAATGCTGCCCCCGGCAGCACAGGAATGCATCGGCCGGATTCATCCTGACGGTCAGGAAGCGTTCGACATCCTCGAACGCGAAGGCTTTGAAACCAACAGCTACATCGACCTGTTCGACGCCGGCCCGACCCTGTATGCGCGCACCGCGAATATTCGTTCGATTGCCCACAGCCAGACCGCCACAGTGCGCCAGCAAGCGCAAATCGACGCCCGTGGCCGTTACCTGCTGAGCAACGACGCACTGCACGGTTTCCGGGCCATCGTCGCCGAACTGGATTACCAGCCCGATCAACCGCTGTCGCTGACGCCGGCCCTGTGCGCGGCGCTGAAGGTCACCGATGGCAGCACGATCAGGCTGACCGCCCTGTGAATCGCGCCCGGTTGCATACCCAACGACAGTGCCCGAACCGGCGCGTACAAGGAGTTACCGCATGATCGTCCGTCCGGTCAAAGTCAGCGACCTGCCAGCGCTGATGACCCTGGTGCAACAGGCCGGCCCGGGGTTCACCACCCTGCCGGCCAATGAAGATCGCCTCGCCCACCGGGTGCGTTGGGCCCAACGCGCGTTCTCCGGCCAAGTGGAACGGGCCGACGCCGATTATCTGTTCGTGCTTGAAGATGATGACCTGCGAGTGGTCGGCGTCAGCGCCCTGACCGGGGCGGTGGGCCTGCGCGAGCCGTGGTACAACTACCGGGTGGGGCTGACCGTGAGTTCAGCACCGGATCTCGGTATTTCGCGGCAGATCCCCACACTGTTTCTCAATAACGAGCTGACCGGCCAGTCGGAACTGTGTTCACTGTTCCTCCAGCATGAGCAACGCCATGGCAACAATGGCCGGCTGCTGTCGCTCGGGCGGCTGCTGTTCGTGGCCGAATTTCCGCAACTGTTTGGCGAGAAGATGATCGCCGAGCTGCGCGGCAGTGCCGATGAACTCGGCTGCTCGCCGTTCTGGGACAGTCTGGGCCGGCATTTCTTCCAGATGGACTTCAGCCATGCCGACCACTTGTCGGGTCTGGGCAACAAGTCGTTCATCGCCGAACTGATGCCGCGCCAGCCGTTGTACACCTGCATGCTTACCGAACAGGCACAGGCGGCCATCGGCCAGGCGCACCCCAATACCGAGCCGGCGCTGAAGATCCTGCGCGAAGAAGGTTTTGTGCATAAGGGCTACATCGACATCTTCGACGGCGGCCCGGTGATCGAGGCACCGATCGGCAGCATTCGTACTGTACGCGACAGCCTGGCGCTGACCCTGAGTCTCGGCACGCCGGACGATCAGGCACCGTTGTGGCTGATCCATAACCGGCGCCTAGAGAACTGCCGCATCACCGTGGCCCCCGGTCGTCTGGTCGGCAATGCCCTGGTGGTCGACCGCCTGACCGCCAAGCGCCTGCAACTGCAGCCGGGCAATTCGGTACGCGCCGTGCTGCTGCCCAGGCAACAGCAACAGGCGGTAGCGGCCTGATCTGCGGTTTTGCCACTGAACATCCGCTGACTGCGGATGAAACCTTTCAGCCATTGGATCCGTCATCAACGCCTCACGCGCAAATTCGTCATGAACCTTGACCCATTCGCGTGATAGCCTTTTCATTCTTCGGCGTTGACACCTTTGCTCAAGCCGTTCCATTCCTTTGTATTGGTGGAACTCGTATGACCAGGCTTTCCCATCAAGATTTGCGCCGTAACTTCCGTCAATTGCTGGCTTCCGACACCTGCTACCACACCGCCTCGGTGTTCGACCCGATGTCCGCGCGCATTGCCGCCGACCTGGGTTTCGAAGTGGGGATCCTCGGCGGCTCCGTGGCCTCGTTGCAGGTGCTGGGCGCCCCCGACTTTGCCCTGATCACCCTCAGCGAGTTCGCCGAACAGGCCACCCGCATTGGCCGCGTCGCTCAGTTGCCAGTGATCGCCGACGCCGACCACGGCTACGGCAACGCCCTCAACGTGATGCGCACCATCGTCGAACTGGAACGCGCCGGCGTCGCCGCCCTGACCATCGAAGACACCCTGCTGCCAGCACAATTCGGTCGCAAATCCACCGACCTGATCTCGGTCGCCGAAGGCGTCGGCAAGATCCGCGCGGCGCTGGAAGCCCGGGTCGATTCGGAAATGGCGATCATCGCCCGCACCAACGCCGGGATTCTGCCGAATCAGGAAATCATCAGCCGCACCAAGCAATACCAGGCCGCCGGTGCCGACGGCATCTGCATGGTCGGGGTGCAGGACTTCGATCAGCTTGAGCAAATTGCCGAACACCTGACCGTGCCGCTGATGCTGGTGACCTACGGCAACCCGGCGCTGCGCGACGACAAGCGCCTGGCCGAACTCGGCGTACGCGTGACCATCGATGGTCACGGTGCGTACTTCGCCGCAATCAAGGCCACCTACGACAGCCTGCGCGAACAACGCCAGATCTTCACCCAGGCCTCGGACCTGAGCGCCACCGAACTGACGCACACCTACACCCAGCCTGAGGATTACATCCTGTGGGCGAAGGAATACATGAGCGTCAAGGAATAATCTGCGGTCAGGCCCGGCCTCTTCGCGAGCAAGCCCGCTCCCACAGTGGATCTTCAGTGAACACAGCATGGGTGTTGAACACAGATCCCATGTAGGAGTGAGCCTGCTCGCGATGACGTCGGCACATTCAACACCCATTTAGCCTGACCCGCCGCCTTCGCGAGCAAGCCCGCTCCCACAATGGATCTTTCAGTGAATACAGCATTGGTGTTGAACACAGATCCCATGTAGGAGTGAGCCTGCTCGCGATGACGTCGGCACATTCAACACCCATCTAGCCTGACCCGCCGCCTTCGCGAGCAAGCCCGCTCCCACAGTGGATCTTTCAGTGAACACAGCATTGGTGTTGAACACAGATCCCATGTAGGAGTGAGCCTGCTCGCGATGACGTCGGCACATTCAGCACCCATTTAGCCTGACCCGCCGCCTTCGCGAGCAAGCCCGCTCCCACAGTGGATCTTCAGTGAACACAGCATTGGTGTTGAACACAGATCCCATGTAGGAGTGAGCCTGCTCGCGATGACGTCGGCACATTCAGCACCCATTTAGCCTGACCCGCCGCCTTCGCGAGCAAGCCCGCTCCCACCGTGGATCTTCAGTGAACACAGCATTGGTGTTCGGCACAGATCCATTGTGGGAGCGGGCTTGCTCGCGAAGGCGTCAGTTGCAGCACCGCCAATCCGAGGGAGTCAGCGTTTGGCCAACTCCATGATCATCCGCGACAACAGATAAATCCGCGGCGTCACGCTCGCCACTTCAGCGTATTCCTCCGGCGTATGAATATTGCCGCCGACAATCCCGAAGCCATCCAGCGTCGGCGTACCCACCCCGGCTGACAGGCTGGCATCCGCCGCACCACCGCTGCCCTCTTCGGTCAGCTTGCGGCCGATCTCGCCGTAAATCCCTTGCGCCATGGCCATCAAGCGATCCGACTCCGCCGTCTGCGGCATCGGTGGCAGCCCGCGTTTGAGGCTGGTGGTGACTTCGGTTTCGGCGATCAGCTTGTCCTGCGACACTCGCGCCAGATCTTTCTCGATCCGGTCGAACTCTTCCGGCACCGCCGCACGCACGTCAGCCTTGGCCGTGGCGTGATCCGGGATCACGTTGGTGCGATCGCCCGCCTGGAGCACGGTGAAGTTGATCGTGGTTTTCTTCGCTTCGTCGCCGAGTTTGCCCAGTTGCAGAATCTGGTGCGCCGCTTCCATGGCCGCGTTCCGCCCCAATTCCGGCGCGACCCCGGCATGCGCCGCCTTGCCTTTAACCTCGACCAATGCCGTCGCGCTGCCTTTGCGCCACACCACCAGTCCATCGGCCGGACGCCCAGGTTCGAGGTTGAGGGTCACGTCGTGAGCCTTGGCGGTTTTCTTGATCAGGTCAGTGGCGACGTCGGAGCCGGTTTCCTCGCTGGCGTCGAGCAGGAAGGTGATCTGCGCGTAGTCCTTGAAGTCGAGGTTCTTCAGAATTTTCAACGCGTAGATCCCGGCGACGATGCCGCCCTTGTCGTCCATCACCCCAGGCCCGTAGGCGCGGCCGTCCTTGATGTGGAACGGGCGCTCGGCGGCGGAGCCTTCCTTGAACACCGTGTCCATGTGCGCCATCAAGAGGATTTTCGCCTTGCCGGTACCCTTGAAGGTGGCCAACACGTGGTTGGATTTTTCCGGGGTGTTGGGCACCAGTTCGATGGTTGCGCCGAGTTTTTTCAGCTCGTCGATGGCGATCTCGCTGACTTGCTTGAGGCCGGGTTCATAACCGGAACCAGAGTCGATGTTGACCAGCCGCTCCAGCAGTTTCAGGGCTTCGGGCTGATACTGCTCGGCATCCGCCAGCACTTGCTTGTGCGGTTCGGCGAAGGCGCTGGCGGAGCTGAGGACGAGGGACAGGCCGAGACTGGCGGCCAGCAGCGAGCGGGAAAATGAGAACGTCATGAATCGATCCTTGTTTCGCGTCGGGGGGAATTGAACCGTACCTGACATCGACGCAAGGCTCTATACCGGATGCGACATCTCTGCGGCCAACACCGAATACTTGCAGGCCTTCGCCTGCTCGCGCTAGCGGAGTGTCAGCCGAGATCAATGCCACTGACAGAGCGTCTTCGCGAGCAAGCCCGCTCCCACAGGGAACTGCGGTGGGCAGTCAGACCGAATCGAGCACTTCCTGCTTCGGCAGATCATCACTGTTGCAGATCACCCGATTGCGCCCGGTGGCCTTGGCCTCGTACAGCGCCTGATCCGCATCATTGAGCCAACGTGTCGCGTCGCCATGCGCCGGATCGTATGCCGCCAGACCGATACTCAGGCTGACCTTGAGCGCCGGGTTCTGTTCGTAACCGAGGGTGGCGAAACGTTCGCGCAGGGCTTCCATCGCCTGCGCGGCGTTGAACAGCGGCAGGTCCGGCAAAATCACGCAGAACTCGTCACCACCGTAACGCCCGGCCACGTCTGCGGCGCGCAGGTTTTGCTTGAGCATCTTGCTCAACTGGCGCAGCACGATGTCGCCAGCCACGTGGCCGTAGGTGTCGTTGATTGCTTTGAAGTGGTCGATGTCGATCAACGCAATCGCTGCGCCCTGCTTCTGTCGGCGACAACGCTGAAACTCGATTTCCAGTTGATCCTTCCAGGCACCGTGATTGAGCAGACCGGTGAGGCTGTCGGTGCGGCTCAGCGCCAGTAGCTCACGTTTGTGCAGGCCCAGCGTGTAGGCCTGGCGAAAGCAGATCCAGCCCAGCGCCAACGGGTACAGCATCAGCAACGGCAGGCACGCATAGAGCTGCAACGGTGAGGTCTGCGGGATGAACGCCGGGGCGAACACCACCAGGCCGACGCCAATGCCGAGGATCTGCGCGGCCAGGCCCGCCGCAAGAAAACGCATACCGCCGATGGCGACGTTGTTCATCGCCATCATCGAGACGGTGGTGGCACTGGGCAGCGGATTGAAATGCATGGCGGCGACCCAGAAGCCGCCCATAAACGCGTCGATCAACAGATTGCGGTGTTCCGCATGATAGGGAACCCTGGAGCGACGGGCCCATTGAAACGCCAGGTGCGGCCAGACCAAGCCGTTGAACAGCATCAGCGCCCAGGCCCACAACGGCGGGTCGAGCGGGTACATCGCCGCGCTCACACACAACAGCCCCAGCACCAGCCCGAGGGTTCGCGATGTATAAAGCCTCCTGGCCAATGAAAGTCCCTTTCCCCCCTTGTTTCGCATAAGGGCCTCGACCACTCAACGGAACCTGCGCACACCGTCAGACCGATGTGCTGGAAGTCTAACAGGCAGCCGTTAAATAGCCATCACCGGTCAGCCGCTGAATACCGCGCCATCGCCGTCGCGCACAGTGCAAATATTTAGCTATACCTGAAAGGACGAAAACGGAAAAACGACTATAAGAAGGAGGCCCATGCAGACGTACCGAGTGTTGATCATCGGCAGCGGATTTGGCGGCCAATGTGCGGCGGTCAATTTGCTCAAGGCCGGTATCGACGATTTTCGCCTGCTGGAAAGACGCGACTTCCTCGGCGGCACCTGGTGCCAGAACACCTACCCCGGCGCGGCGGTGGATGTGCCGTCGCCGCTGTACTCGCTGTCCTTCGCGCCGTACCGCTGGACGCAGATGTTCGCCGCCCAGGCTGAACTGCATCAATACACCGAACATGTCATCGAGCGCTTTGGCCTGCGCGAGCGCGTGGAGCTGCAAACCAACGTCGAACGCATCGAATGGGACGACGCCGAAAAGCGCTGGTCGGTGCATACCAGCAAGGGGATTTTCTACGCGCAGTTCGTGATCAACGCCTCCGGCCCGTTGAGCCAACCGGTGATCCCACCCTTCCCCGGCCTGGATCGCTTTCAGGGCAAGACTTTTCATACCAACAATTGGGATCACAGCTACGACTACCGCGGTAAACGCGTGGCCATCGTCGGCAGCGGCGCCAGTACTGCGCAGGTGATTCCGACGATTGCTCCAGAAGTCGAGCGATTGCACGTGTTCCAGCGCACACCACATTGGGTGCTGCCGCGCGCCGATCGCAGGTTCGGGCCTTTCCAGCGCTGGTTGCTGGGGGTGAAACCGGCCTACAAGCTGCTGCGCTGGTTGCTCTACTGGCAATTCGAAACCCGGGTCATCGCCTTCAAATATTCGAAACCGGCGATTCATCTGGTCCAGCGTCAGGCCCTGCGCTTTCTCAAACAGCAGGTGCCGGACCCGCAGTTGCGCGCAAGACTCACCCCGGACTTCACTATCGGCTGCAAGCGCGTCCTGCTTTCCAGCACCTATTACCCGGCGCTGACCCGGCCCAACGTCACGCTGCACAGCCGCGAACAGGGTATCGCCGAAATCGACGAAACCGGCATCACCACCACCGACGGCCAGCACATTGAGGTCGACCTGATTGTCTGGTCGACCGGCTACGACGCCACCGACGGCGTGGTCTCCTACCCGGTCACCGGCCGTCAGGGCGTGCAGCTCAAGGATGTCTGGAGCGAGTACCCACGCGCCTATCTGGGCACCAGCCTGCCGGACTTTCCCAACCTGTTTATCGTCACCGGCCCCAACACCGGCATCGGGCATACCTCGGCGCTGTTCATCATCGAAGCGCAGATGAACTACATCCTCGACTGCATCCACACGCTGCAGTCAAAAGGCCTGCGCAGCATCGAAGTGCGCCCCGACGCGGAACGTACCTACACTGCAATGATCCACCGTGAGATGGAACGCACGGTGTGGAAGTCCGGCGGCTGTCACAGTTGGTATCAGAGCAAGAGCGGTCATGTGATCGCGATATTTCCCGGCTTCAGTTTCAGCTACTACCGGTTGACCCGGGCGCTGAAACCGGCTGACCACATTCTGTCCTGAACAACGTAAAAGGAAGACGTCGATGCTTGTGCTGTTTGTCGCTCTCGCGGTTTTCGTGGCCTGGAGCTGGTTGAGTTACCCGGCGGTCGGCCATTTGCTGTACGACCTGAGCACGGCGCTCGAGGCCAAGTTGTACAAGTTGCACAAAATCGAGGTGCCGATTGCCGAAATGACCGTCTCGACCTGGCAGGGCGGCCCCTATGAGGCGGCCAGCGCGATCCTGATGCTGCACGGCTACAGCGCCGAGAAAAATCTGTGGCTGCGCTTCGCCAGGCACTTTGTCCGCCAGTACCGGGTGATCATTCCGGACATCGCTGGTCATGGGGAAACCGGGTTCAAGGCCGGCGGCGGCTACGACATTGCGCTGCAGGCCAAGCGCATGATCCAGCTGCTGGACGTGTGTGGCGTGGAGAAAGTCCACGTGATTGGCAACTCCATGGGCGGCTACATCGCAGCGTGGCTGGCAGCAACTTACCCAGAGCGGATTGCCTCGGTGGCACTGATCGACCCGGCCGGCGTCACCGCGCCGCAGGCCAGCGACATGGAACGCCATCTGGCCCGTGGGCATAACCCGTTTCTGATCAACTCCCGGGAAGAGTTTCGCCAGTTTTATGCGATGACCATGGCCTCGCCACCCTGGGTGCCCGGACTGGTGCTGGACGCCATCGCCCAGCGATACGAACGCCAGCGCGATGAGCTGGAAGAGATCTTCCGCGACTTTCGCGCCAGCCCACCGATGGAGCCGAAACTCGCAGACATCAAGTGCCCGGCGCTGCTGCTGTGGGGCCGCAAGGATCGCTTGATCGACGTCAGCAGCGTGCCGATCTGGAGCAAGGGCATCGCCAATCTGCGGGTCGAGGTGTGGGATGGCGTCGGGCACATGCCGATGGTTGAACAACCGGGGAGCACCGCGCGGTTGTATCGGGAGTTTCTGGGCAATCAGCGATGAAACCCACCGCTGGCACTGTGGCGAGGGAGCTTGCTCCCGCTGGGGCGCGAAGCGGCCCTGCTCCAGCGCATGCGACTAGCCTGCCTCGCCACAGTATCGATCTCAGGTCTGCTGCGCAGCCCAGCGGGAGCAAGCTCCCTCGCCACAAAAAGCCCTCTTGTCGATAAAGATTCGGAAGGTCGAAATGAACATTCTCTACGACGAACGCCTCGACGGCCCGCTACCGGAGGTGAACAAGGCTGAGTTGCTGAAAACCCTGCAGCGCGCCCTTCCGGATCTCGACCTGCTCTGGCGCGAAGACGAACTCAAACCCTACGAGTGCGACGGCCTCTCCGCCTACCGCACCACGCCGATGCTGGTCGCCCTGCCCCGGCGACTCGATCAGGTGCAGACCCTGCTCAAGCTCTGCCATCAACACAACGTGCCGGTGGTGGCCCGGGGTGCCGGCACCGGATTGTCGGGGGGTGCGCTGCCGCTGGAAAAAGGTCTGTTGCTGGTGATGGCGCGCTTCAACAATATTCTGCACATCGACCCGGCGGCCCGTACCGCGCGGGTTCAACCCGGGGTGCGCAATCTGGCGATCTCCCAGGCGGCCGCGCCGTTCGGTCTGTATTACGCGCCGGATCCGTCGTCGCAGATCGCCTGCTCGATCGGCGGCAACGTCGCGGAAAACGCCGGTGGCGTGCATTGCCTCAAGTACGGCCTGACCGTGCACAATTTGCTGAAAATCGAAGTGCTGAGCATCGAGGGCGAACGTCTGACGCTGGGCAGCGACGCCCTCGACTCGCCGGGTTTCGATTTGCTGGCGCTGTTCACCGGCTCCGAAGGATTGCTGGGAATCATCACCGAAGTCACGGTCAAACTGCTGCCCAAACCGCAGGTCGCCAAGGTCTTGCTGGCCAGTTTCGACTCGGTGGAAAAGGCTGGCCGCGCCGTGGCCGATATCATTGCCGCCGGGATCATTCCCGGCGGCCTGGAGATGATGGACAACCTGGCGATTCGCGCCGCCGAAGACTTCATTCACGCCGGTTACCCGGTCGGTGCCGAGGCGATTCTGTTGTGCGAACTCGATGGCGTCGAAGCCGATGTCCACGACGATTGCCTGCGGGTGCGCGACGTCATGCTCCAGGCCGGCGCCAGCGAAGTGCGGCAGGCCCGCGACGAAGCCGAGCGTGTGCGCTTCTGGGCCGGGCGCAAAAATGCCTTTCCGGCGATCGGCCGTCTGTCGCCGGACTACTACTGCATGGACGGCACCATCCCGCGCCGCGAATTGCCCGGCGTGTTGCAAGGCATCGCCCGCCTCGGCGCCGAATACGGCTTGCGCGTGGCCAACGTGTTTCATGCCGGCGACGGCAATATGCACCCGTTGATCCTGTTCGATGCCAACCAGCCGGGCGAACTGCAGCGCGCCGAAGCGTTGGGCGGGAAGATTCTGGAATTGTGCGTGCAGGTCGGCGGCAGCATCACCGGTGAACACGGGGTCGGCCGCGAGAAAATCAATCAGATGTGCGCGCAGTTCAACAGTGCTGAGCTGAGCCTGTTCCACGCGGTCAAAGCCGCGTTCGACCCGCAAGGCCTGCTCAACCCCGGCAAGAACATCCCGACCCTGCATCGCTGCGCCGAATTCGGTGCGATGCACATTCATGCCGGACAACTGCCATTCCCCGAACTGGAGCGCTTCTGATGGCTGATTTCGACGCCAGCGGCGCGCTGCTCGATCAGGTCAACGCGGCCCGGGCCAACGCCACACCGCTGAAAATTCAGGGCGGCAACAGCAAGGCGTTTCTCGGCCGCGAGGTGGCCGGTGAAGTGCTCGACGTCCGCGCGCATCGCGGCATCGTGCGCTATGAACCGACCGAGCTGGTGGTCAGCGTGCGTGCCGGTACGCCGTTGCGCGAGCTGCTGGCGGCGCTTGACGCGGCCGGGCAGATGCTGCCCTGCGAGCCGCCGGCCTTCGGCGAAAACGCCACGGTGGGCGGGATGATTGCCTGCGGTTTGTCCGGGCCACGGCGGCCCTGGTCAGGTTCGGTACGCGATTTTGTCCTCGGCACCCGGGTCATCACCGGTCTCGGCGAGCACTTGCGGTTCGGTGGCGAGGTGATGAAAAACGTTGCCGGCTACGACCTCTCACGCCTGTTGACCGGCAGTTACGGCTGCCTCGGCGTGCTGACCGAAGTCTCGCTGAAAGTCCTGCCGAAACCGCGCCAGTGTCTGAGTATCCGTCTCGATATCGATTGCGCGCGGGCGCTGACCAGACTGGCCGAATGGGGCCAGCAACCGTTGCCGATCAGCGGCGCCTGCCATGACGGGCAAAGCCTGTATCTGCGCCTTGAGGGCGGCGAAGGCTCGGTCACCGCCGCGCATCAACGACTCGGCGGCGAGCCGCTGGATTCGACGTTCTGGCGCGACTTGAACGAGCAACGCCTGAGCTTTTTCGACGAAGGACTGCCGCTGTGGCGCCTGTCGCTGCCGAACAATCTCGGGCCGCAGGACTTGCCCGGCCAGCAACTGATCGACTGGGCCGGTGCGCAACGCTGGCTGAAATCCGATCACGAGCACATTCAGATTCTCGCCCAGGAACTCGGCGGGCACGCCACCTGCTTTACCCATGGCGCCAGCGACACACCGTTCCAGCCGCTGCCGCGCACACTGATGCGCTATCACCAGCAACTCACGGCGCAACTCGACCCGCAAGGGCTGTTCAACCCCGGCCGGATGTACGCGGAGTTCTAGCCATGCAAACCACCCTCAGCGAACAAGCCCGACAACTGCCGCGTGCTGCCGAGGCGGAAAAAATCCTGCGTACCTGCGTGCATTGCGGGTTCTGCAACGCGACCTGCCCGACCTATCAGTTACTCGGCGATGAACTCGACGGGCCGCGCGGGCGCATTTATCTGATCAAGCAAGTGCTCGAAGGCGCTCCCGCCACCGAGCAGACGCAACTGCATCTGGATCGTTGCCTGTCCTGCCGCAACTGCGAAACCACCTGCCCTTCCGGCGTCGACTATCACAACCTGCTGGACATCGGGCGGGCGGTGGTCGATCAGGCGGTGCCGCGCCCCGCCGCCCAGCGCCTGTTACGCGAGGGTTTGCGCGCACTGGCGCCGAATCCCGGGGTGTTCAAGGGACTGCTGCGGGTCGGCACGACGTTCCGGCCCCTGCTGCCGCGAATGTTCGAAAGCAAATTGCCCCAGCGCTCGCCAGCGTCCGGCACACGCCCAGCCCCGCGCCACGCACGGCGGGTGTTGTTGCTCGAAGGCTGCGTACAACCGGGCCTGTCGCCGAACACCAATGATGCGACGGCGCGGGTGCTCGATCGGTTGGGGATCAGCGCGACGCCGGTGGCCGAGGCGGGTTGCTGCGGCGCGCTGGACTATCACCTCGACGCCCAGGCCAAGGGCCTTGATCGCGCCCGGCAGAACATCGACGCGTGGTGGCCGCACCTGGAAAACGGCGCGGAAGCCATCGTGCAGACAGCCAGCGGTTGCGGCGCGTTCATCAAGGATTACGGGCATTTGCTGGCGCAGGATCCGCGCTACGCCGACAAGGCGCGGCAGATCAGCGAGCGGACGCTGGATCTGGTACAGATCCTGGCCCAGGAGCCCCTGGAGAAACTGTGCGCCGCCAGCCAACGCCGGATCGCCGTGCATTGCCCCTGCACCTTGCAACATGCGCTGAAACTCGGCGGCGCGGTGGAAGCGCTGCTGACCCGGCTGGGTTTCAACCTCACGGCGGTACCGGATGGGCATTTGTGTTGCGGTTCGGCCGGCACCTATTCGTTGACGCAACCGACCCTTGCCCGGCAACTGCGCGACAACCGCCTCAACGCCTTGGAGAGCGATCGCCCGGACCTTATCGTCACTTCCAACATCGGTTGCCAGAATCATCTGGGCGGCGCCGGGCGCACGCAAGTCTTGCACTGGATCGAACTGGTGGATCAGTCATTGGCAGAATGAAGTTCGTAGGATTCTTCGTTTGCCGCCGTCGGCGAAGGCTGCGATCTTTTACTCCATCCAAAACGTGACCGTGGCAGGAATTTTTTTCATGACCGTGCAGCCTTTCGTCAGCCCCGACCTGATCCGCCAACGCTTCTCCAAAGCGATGTCCGACATGTACCGCGAAGAAGTGCCCTTGTACGGCGCGCTGATGGAACTGGTCGAGCAGACAAACCGCGAAGTGCTGTCCGCTCAGCCGGACATCGCACGGCAGCTCGACAGCACCGGTGAAATCGAACGGTTGGACATGGAGCGCCACGGCGCCATCCGCGTCGGTACCGCCAAGGAGCTGGCAACCCTCGCGCGCCTTTTCGCGGTGATGGGCATGCAACCGGTGGGTTATTACGATCTGACCCCGGCGGGCGTGCCGGTGCACTCCACGGCGTTTCGCGCGGTGCATGAAGCAGCGCTGCAGGTCAGTCCGTTTCGAGTGTTCACCTCGTTACTGCGTCTGGAACTGATCGAGGATCCCGAGCTGCGCGCGTTTGCCGAATCGGTGTTGAACCAGCGTTCGATCTTTACACCTGCTGTCTTGCAACTGATCAAGCAGGCTGAGTCATCTGGTGGGCTGAATGAGGATGAAGCGGAGGAATTTATCCTGCAGGCACTGGAGACCTTTCGCTGGCATCACAGCGCAACTGTCACTGCCGCGCAGTACCAGACCCTCAGCGCCCAGCACCGTTTGATCGCCGATGTGGTGGCGTTCAAAGGCCCGCACATCAATCACCTGACCCCGCGCACGCTGGACATCGATAGGGTTCAGGCGCAAATGCCGGTGCACGGCATCACCCCGAAAGCGGTGATCGAAGGCCCGCCGCGCCGGCACTGCCCGATCCTGCTGCGCCAGACCAGTTTCAAGGCGCTGGATGAGCCGATCACTTTCACCGACCAGCACGACACTCGTGGTAGCCACAGCGCGCGTTTCGGCGAGATCGAACAACGCGGTGCGGCGCTGACGCCCAAAGGCCGGGCGCTGTATGACCGCTTGCTGAATGCTGCGCGCGATGAACTCGGTGACTTCCCCAACGAAGGCAACGCCGCACGCTACAACGCGCTGATGACCCAACACTTTGGCGAATTTCCTGACAGCGTCGACGGCATGCGCGAGCAGGAGCTGGCGTATTTTCGCTACTTCCCTACGGAAAAAGGCTTGGCAGCGGGTAGCCTCACGTCCGCATCGCTGGAGGATTTGCTCCGCGAGGGCCATGTGAAAGCTGAACCGTTGGTGTACGAAGATTTCCTGCCGGTGAGTGCGGCGGGGATTTTTCAGTCGAACCTTGGGGATGCTGCGCAGACGCACTATGGCGAACACTCGAACCGCCAGGCATTCGAACAAGCGCTGGGGCGTGCGACCATTGATGAATTGGGGTTGTATGCCGAGACGCAGCGGCGTTCGATTGAGGAGTGCCTAGCAGCGCTTTCGCGCTGAAAGATCAAAAGATCGCAGCCTGCGGCAGCTCCTACAGATGGAATGTGTTTCCCCCTGTAGGAGCTGCCGCAGGCTGCGATCTTTTGCTTTTGCTTCTAGCGCAAGCGTGACAACAACGCGAACGCCGTCTGCGACTGGTTTTCCACCGCTATAAAAACGCTTCGATCAACGCAATAGAATGGCGATCCTGCACCAGATTCCGCAGTTGGAGGCGAATCGTTTCAAACGCCCGATGCTAGCCCTTGGCCTTACTGCGCAACTTCTTGCGCACTTGTTCGGCAAAAAAGCCTGATCATTTCGCTGCAGGCCTTGACTGGCGTGGCTTATAGCCAAGTGCGCAACTTCTTGCGCAGTACTGCGCAAGAAGTTGCGCACTTTCCATCTCGATTCGGCAAAAAACATCGGCCAAACCGCAGGCTAGAGCCACTCCACCCCCGGCTACCGGGGCCTTCGACAAACCTGGCACGCTCCTTGATAACAGTCAGGCACCCACCGGGCGATTTCGCCTCCCGGGCACCCTAAATTTATCCGCAAGGAGAGCACCCCATGGCAACACCAGCGTACATGTCGGTTACCGGCGAAAAACAAGGCCTGATCACTGCCGGCGCCTTCACCGCCGACTCCGTTGGCAACACCTACCAGGAAGGCCACGAAGACCAGGTCATGGTTCAGGCTTTCAGCCACGACGTGATCATCCCGCGTGACCCACAATCCGGTCAGCCAACCGGTCAGCGCGTTCACAAGCCAGTGATCATCACCAAGGTCTACGACAAGGCTTCGCCTCTGCTGCAAGCTGCTCTGACCTCCGGCGAGCGCATGAGCGAAATCGTTATCCAGTGGTACCGTACTTCTGCTCAAGGTACTCAAGAGCACTACTACACCACCAAACTGGAAGACGCGATCATCGTCGCCATCAACAACAAAATGCACAACTGCCAGGATCCAGGCAACTCGCACTTCACCCACCTGGAAGAAGTGCAGTTCACCTACCGTAAAATCACCTGGACCCACGAAGTATCCGGTACTTCGGGTTCCGATGACTGGCGTGCTCCAGTCGTTTAATTACGGCTGATCGTTACAAGCATCGACCAGCCCTGCTGGTCGATGTTGTTTACGCCCCTCCAGAATTTCGCGTACGTTGAGCCGTTTTTTGCGGCCGTCGACGAACGCCGCTGTACAGCACGAGGAACAAGGGATGTTCGCGCCGGCCAATGAAACCCACTTTGCCCTGACCATCGAAGGGCTCTCCGCCGACTTTCAGGTGTTTACCCTGACCGGCCGGGAAGCCATCAGCCAGCCTTTTGTGTTCGAGGTGGAGCTGGTCAGTGAGCAGCCGTCGCTGGACCTCGAAACCCTGCTGCACAAGCCGGCCTTTCTGCAGTTGTCGCCCGATGGCAGCGGCATCCACGGCCAGATCTACCGCGCCGCGCAAGGTGACTCGGGCAAACGCCTGACCCGTTATTCGGTGACCCTGCGCCCGCAACTGTCGTACCTGGCGCACCGCGTCAACCAACGCATCTTCCAGAACCTCACGGTGCCGAAAATCATCGGCATGGTCCTCGAAGAGCACGGCATCCAGAGCAACGCCTACGAATTCAAGACCGGTTCGATCTATCCCGAGCGCATCTACTGCGTGCAATACGATGAGTCGGACCTGCATTTCATCCAGCGCCTGTGCGAGGAAGAAGGTATTCACTACCACTTCCAGCACAGCGCCACGGCGCACAAGCTGGTGTTCGGCGATGACCAGACGGTGTTCCCGAAACTCAAGCCAGTGGCCTACCAGCAAGATTCCGGCATGGTCGCCAGCAATCCGGTGATCAAGCGTTTCGACCTGCGCCTGGAAACCCGCACCAGCCGCACCACCCGCCGCGACTACGACTTCGAAAAACCACGCCTGACCCTGGAAAGCGAGAACCGTGGCGACGCCCTGCCCGACCTCGAAGACTACGACTACCCGGGCCGTTTCATCGACCGCGAGCGCGGCAAGCACCTGGCCAAACGCGCCCTCGAACGCCACCGCAGCGACTTCCAGCTTGCCGAAGGCAAGAGCGATCAGCCGCTGCTGGTCAGCGGCCATTTCCTCGCCCTGACCGAGCACCCGAAAGCCAAATGGAATGACCTGTGGCTGCTCACCGAAGTCCTCCACGAAGGCAAGCAGCCGCAAGTGCTCGAAGAGTCGGTGACCAGCGACACCACCGCACTGAAAGACGATTTCCATCAGGGCTATCGCAACCGCTTCCAGGCCACCCCGTGGGACGTGCCGAACCGTCCACCGCTGCGCCACCCGAAACCGCGCATCCTCGGCAGCCAGAGCGCCGTGGTCACCGGCCCCAAAGGTGAAGAGATCCACTGCGACCAGTACGGCCGCGTCAAAGTGCAATTCCACTGGGACCGCGAAGGCCAGGCTGACGACAAGACCAGTTGCTGGCTGCGCGTCTCCAGCGCCTGGGCCGGCGCCCAGTACGGCGGCATCGCCATCCCGCGCATCGGCATGGAAGTGCTGGTCACCTTCCTTGAGGGCGATCCCGATCAACCGCTGATCAGCGGCTGCCTGTATCACAAGGAAAACACCGTCCCGTATGAGCTGCCGGCAAACAAGACCCGCAGCACCTTCAAGACCCTGAGTTCGATGGGTGGCGGTGGCTACAACGAACTGCGCATCGAAGACAAAAAAGGTCAGGAGCAGATCTTCCTCCATGCCCAGCGCGACTGGGACGAGAACATCGAGCACGACCAGAAGATCCGCGTCGGCAACGAACGCCACGACACCGTCGAGCAGAACAGCTACACCGAATTCAAGGCCGAAGAACACCATACCGTCTACGCCGACCGCAAAGTCGAAGCCCGCGCCAACGACCACCTGACCGTGGGCGTCAACCAGCACATCAAGATCGGCACCGGCCAGTTCATCGACGCCGGCCAGGAAATCCACCTGAGCAGCGGCATGAAAGTCGTGCTCGAAGCCGGCGCCGAGCTGACCCTGGTCGGCGGCGGCAGCTTCATCAAGATCGACGCCGGCGGCGTGACCATGAGCGGCCCGGTGATCAACATGAACTCCGGCGGCAGCCCCGGCAGCGGCACCGGCGCCGCCCCGCTGATGCCCGGCATCCTCAAACAGGCCGACGCCGACAAAGCCGGCCAGGTCCTGACCCCGGCCCAAATCAACACCCTCAAACGCAACGCGCCGTTCTGCGAAGAATGCGAAAAATGCAAGGCAGGTGCCTGTGCCATCTGATCGACTGACGCCCAAGGACTGGCTGGCACAACAGCCGCTGCAGAGCGGTGAACGCCTATACCTGATCATCAGCGCAGCAAGCGATGCCGACGCGCTGAAAACCCTGTACCTGACCGAACCCACCGCCCAGCTCCTGCCAATCTGGGGCGGCACGCCCTACTCCACCTGGCAACCGGTGATGCCCTACGTCACCGAACTCAAACCGAACTCGGCATTCCTGCCATGGATCGCCGAAACCGACGCGCTCGATTGGGGTTGGCTGGCAGTATCGCGTTCGGAGCCGAACGAAGTGTTCGAGCATTTGCGCAGCCTGACGCAGGTAAAGATGCCGGATGGCACCGAGGTGTTTTTCCGCTTCTGGGATGGGCGGCATATCTACCCGATTCTGAAGGGGCTTGGGGAGAAGGCTGGGGAAGTAATGCCGATGTTTGAGCGGTATTTGATTAATGGGCAGACGCTGGAGGTTGGGACGCGGGTGTTGCCGAAGGTGAAGGATTGGCCGTGGTGGGAGGTGCCGAAGGATTTGCTGGATGGCTTAGCCAAGGAGAACCCGACGACACTGATCAGCAACCTGATGCAGTGGCTGGAAGAGGAACGTCCGGACCTCTACACCGCCTGGCCCGAGAACAACCTGAAACACAAGATCGCCCGTTTCGTACGTCGCCCGGATGCTCCGGACAACCTTAAAGAAGCACTGTTAAATCACCTGATTCTGGAGCAAGGCTGATGATCGCAAAGGAACGCATTGAGTTCATTGATGAGCAACTTAAAGTTTTTCCCGATAGCTTGAAACAATACCGCAGCCTTACTGAATCTTCATTTGCCGAGTGGCTTGGCAGAGGGAGAGAATTTTTCGATAAACCTGCACTCTTCGGAATGAACAGGTCCATAAAGCTTGGAAATGCCAATAAAACCGTCAGTGTGACCGACAATGCGTTCGAGTCTACAGTTGCGCAGTGCCCGAAAGACGGCAGATTGCTTATTGAGAGTAAGTTTGTCTCAGTTCACGACATTCCAGTAGGAAACATCACTGTTGAGGTAACCCCTGAGGAAGGTGGTAACCCTGTACCTGTCACACTAGACGATCAAGGCAAAGGAGTTTTCAAAGGCACTCCTGGAAAAAAATACTATGTCCGCGTGCAGAGTAGTGTCACCGAGCGTCAGCTTAGCGACCTGTTCAATTCATATGACAAATTCACAAAAGAACTGAATAGCTGGCTTGACAACGAGTGGAAAACCTACAGACCTCTCTGGTCAAAAGAAACATTAGTATCAGCATACTTCGCGCAACTAAAAGGAACATTAGAGGGTGGCTGGAATGCAGTCAAATCGGCATTTGATGGCGTTAAGCATTTTTTTGAAATATTAAAAGACCCCGGGAAATTTGCAAACGAAATTGGCCAGAGCGCTGCTGACTTACTCAAGCTCGCAAAAGAAACGCCCCAAGCAATGGAAAAGTTGATGCTGCTGGCGAGTGACCAAGCAGTTCTTTTTCTGCTTATTAAAACCACCGCCTTATGGCTACTTCAACTACCACCCAGCATCATTTCTGGAAAATTCTCTGAGCAACTGTCCAGCATAGCAGTAACAATTCTTATCGATATCGTTTTCGCCATCGTACTGACATTCGCTGCCGAGGGTACTGGCATTGCATATTTAGGCGCCCGACTAATCAACTATGGCGCAAAAATTGTCGAGGCTGTCACTGGCTTCATAAAATCCATCATCCGCATATTGAAAACCTTTGCGGATATGATTGATCAATTTAAACGTGTTGCTACCCGCACAATCGCAGGCACCTTTGAAAAAGGCAAGGTAAGAGTAAACTGGGATAGGCAGGATCACGCAAAGATCAGTCGTTCCGAGCATGTCGATGACAAATCAAAACAATCGACCAGCCATGACGACAAGAATGTCGCGTGCACCAGAGAAACCTGCGTAAACGGTTGCCCTGTTTCAATGGTCACCGGTGAGGAACTGTTAACGCTCACTGATGGACAACTGAATGGACTGTTCCCTTTTGAATGGACTCGTCTTTATCGAACCAGCGCAGTAGAAATCGACTGTGGCCTAGGTCATGGTTGGAGTCATGCACTGTCGCAGCGTGTCGAGGTTCTTTCGGAAGATGTGATATGGACTGACCATGAAAACCGCATAACGACTTTCCCCCTGCCTAACGCCCAGCGACCGGCAATCACCAATAGTCTGGCCAAAGCGGCGGTATTTATAGGCGATGATCCATCTGAGCTTGTACTCACACAAGCCGGGGATCGCCCGCTGTTTTATCACTTCCGATATGACAGTAAAGGCGCCACGCTGGTTGCTATTAGTGACCGATACCGTAACCGTTTGCACATCAACCGAGATATACATGGTCGTATCAAGCGCATCGACAATGGTGCAGGTCGTGCCTTGCTGCTGCGTTATGACCGAAAACACATTATTGCCGTTGACTATCAACAATTCCGTCCGGCAGATAACTTGGAAGAGAGTTGGAGCACTATCCAAACTCTCGTCACTTATCGTTACGATGAAAAAAATCGTCTAATAGAAGCAAAAAATGCTGCGGGCGAGAGCGAGCGTTATGCCTATAACGATCTGCATGTGATCCTCGAGCGTCAGTTAGCCGGCGGTGCGAGTTTCTTTTGGGAATGGGAAAACGAAGGCAAATCATCGCGCTGCACGCACCACTGGGCAAACTTCACTCAGATGGATGCTTACTACGCGTGGGATGACAAAGGAAGCGTCACCGTTACCAATGCTGATGGCAGTGAAGAAGTCTACACTCACGATGACCAAGCCAGGTTGATTAGCCAAATCGATGCAGATGGTGCTGAGCACCTGAAGGCGTACGACGAAAAAGGCCGCCTAGTCGCTGAAAAAGATCCGCTTGGTGCAATTACTGAATACCAATACAACGAGGCTGGACGTTTGGAGGCGCTTATCCCACCTGAGGATACGCCTACAGTTTATGACTACACTAACGGCTTTGTTTCAGAGGTTCGTCGCGGCGACTCAACCTGGTATTACCACCGAAATGTTCAAGGCGACATTACTCAACAAGTAGACCCGAATGGTCATATCACCGAATACATCTATGATGCTCAGGGCCGTTTGCTGGAAATCCGACACCCGGACGGTGGCCGCCATAAGTTTGGTTGGAACGATCTCGGTGAACTGCTTGAGGAACATCTGCCGGATGGAGGCAAACGCAAATATCGCTACGATTCTCTAAGTCGGCAAATTACTCGACAGGACGAAACTGGGGCAATTACTCAGTTCGTTTGGGATGCCGCTAACCGACTCGCCCAAGTCTCTTTGCCTGGCGGTGCGGTTCGCGCCTACACCTACAACCCCTATGGGCGTGTCACTGCCGAACGCGACGAACTGGGCCGCATCACCCGCTACGAGTACGCCGACAATCTGCACCTGGTCAGCCGCCGCATCAATCCAGACGGCAGCCAATTGCGCTACCGCTACGACAACTCGCGCTTGCTGCTCACCGACATCGAAAACGAACGCGGCGAGCACTACCACCTCGACTACTACAGTAACGGCCTGATCCAGCAGGAAACCGGCTTCGATGGTCGCCGTACTGCCTACGAATACGACCTCAACGGCCAACTGCTGAAGAAAACCGAGTTCGGCGACGACGATAGCGAGTTGGTGACCGAGTACAAGCGCGACGCCGCCGGCCGCCTGTTGGTGAAAACCCTGCCCGACGGCGAGGAAATCCGCTACAGCTACGACGCCCTCGGCCGCCTGGTGAACGTCGACGACGGCCATTGGCCCCTCACATATGAGTACGACGTTCAGGATCGCCTGATTACCGAACACCAGGGTTGGGGTACCACGCGCTACGAGTACGATAGTGTCGGTCAGCTCAAGCATTGCCGCCTGCCCGACGGCAGCAAGCTCGACTACCGCCACCTGCCTGGCGGCCAGCTCAGCGGCATCGACCTCAACGGCTCGCGCCTGACCCGCCACCAGTTCAGCGCCGGTCGCGAACAGCAGCGCCAGCAAGGCCTGCTGCTCAGCCAATACCAATACGACGAGCAGGGCCGGCTGCAATCCCACAGCGTCAGCCAGCGCGACAGGAATCTGTTCCAGCGCCGCTACGCCTACGACGCCAACGGCAACCTCGCCGGTATCGACGACAGCCGCAAGGGCAACCGCAGCTTCCACTACGACCCGCTCGACCGCCTCATTAGCGTGCGCGGGGCCACCCCGGAAAGCTTCGCTCACGACCCGGCCGGCAACCTCCTCGGCCAGAACGACCTGCCCGTCGCCAACCTCGCCAACGTCAAGGGCAACCGCCTGCTGATGCAAGGCGACCGCCACTATGACTACGATGTCCATGGCAACCTGATCCGCGAACGCCGCGGCGCCGGGCAGAAGCTCGTCACCGAGTACCGCTACGACGCCCAGCACCGCCTGGTCGGCGTCACCCTGCCCAGCGGCAGCACAGCCAGCTACAGGTACGACGCTTTCGGCCGCCGGATCGAGAAGACCGTCGACGGCCACACCACCGAGTTCCTCTGGCAAGGCGAACGCCTGATCGCCGAAAGCGCGGACAACCGTTATCGCACTTACATCTACGAAACCGGCAGCTTCCGCCCGCTGGCCGTGCTCGACGGCGAAGGGCCGCTTAAGGCGACACCGTTCTATTACCAGCTCGATCAGCTTGGTACGCCGCAGGAACTCACGGACTACAGTGGCGAGATCATGTGGTCCGCGAAGTACCGCGCCTACGGCAACCTTGCCGCGTTGGACGTCAGCGAAGTCGACAACCCATTGCGATTCCAGGGTCAATATTTCGATGCGGAGACGGGGTTACATTACAACCGGCACCGCTACTACAATCCGGGAACTGGACGGTTTCTGACGCCGGATCCAATAAAGCTTGCGGGTGGACTGAATAACTATCAGTACGTGCCTAACCCTACTGGCTGGATCGACCCACTGGGTTTGAACTCCGATTGCCCCGGAGGACCAAACTGCCAACCCGGAAAAGTAGAAGATCCCTCACGTAAAGCAAAGGTGGAAGACGGAGAACCAAAATCTCCAGATGTTCAATGGACCAACCACGGAAATAAACACGTTGCTCCCAAGGCTCCTTGGCCATCGGTTGTAAAATCAACAGCAAATGGCGGAGCAGCCAAGTACGCACCGGGTACCGACATTGAGGCTTTAGAACGACATGCTTTTGAGCATGGCCAAGAGGTTAACAACGGAAAACCTTGGAAAGTGATTGACATGGGACGAATCATTGGCGCAAACGATGGAAAAGAAACTCGATTCATGAGGGTTGAGCTCAGTGCGAATACAATTCATGGACATCCAATTTCCGAAGATGCATTTAAAAAACTCACGAAAAAGAAGAAATAAAACATGCTCACTACAGAAATAGAAAAGCTAGGCGGAACTGTTACATTCGACGACATTTCTCAGCTGGATCAGTCCGCTGAGATTTCCATCATAGTGGATGAACTCAAAGAAGATTTATTTCAAGCCGCTCTTCCGTTCCAGCAAATAATTGATATTGGTTGGTATCCGGAGTTTAGCGAACACGGCGCATTCAAAGTATCATTAATCTCAAATTTCAACTGGGAAAAACCCATCTATAGCGAAAAAGCAAAAAACTGGACCGAGCTAAAAAATGCAATCAAGAACACTTTGAAAAAAGTACAAACAGAATAACGGATAGAAGTTAACTCTTCAAAATCTTAAAAATCCCGATAGAAAAAAGCACAAAGGGGACAGACTCATTTCCGGTTTGCCCCCAATTTTTGATTCAAAAGGGAGTGAAAATCCCCCCCCTGTTCTAGCCGCCTTTTTCAGAAACAAGTCCGTGCCCTTTTTCCGGAAGAACGCCTGCCGGACGGCGGCCAGCGTAAATATCGCTACGATGCACTGGGTCGGCAGATTACCCGTCAGGAAGAATCCGGCGCCATCACCCACTACCAATGGGATGCGGCCAACCGCCTGGCACAAGTCACGCTGCCGGGCGGCGCAACACGTGCCTTCACCTACAACGCCTATGGCAACGTCACCGCCGAACGCGACGAACTCGGTCGCGTCACGCGATATGAGTATGCGGAAAACCTACACCTGGTCAGCCGCCGCATCAATCCGGACGGCAGCCAACTGCGCTACCGCTACGACAACTCGCAACTCAATCTCACCGAAATCGAAAACGAACGCGGTGAGCGCTATCAGCTCGATTACTACTCGAACGGCCTGATCCAACAGGAAACTGGCTTCGATGGCCGTCGTACTGCCTACGAGTACGATCTCAACGGTCAGTTGCTGAAGAAAACCGAGTTCGGCGATGACGGCAGCGAGCTCGTTACCGAATACCAACGCGATGCCGCTGGCCGTCTGCTCGTGAAAACCCTCGCCGATGGCGAAGAAGTTCACTACAGCTACGACGCCCTCGGTCGCCTGGTAAACGTCGACGACGGCCACTGGCCGCTCGCCTACGAATACGATGTGCAGGATCGCCTGATCACTGAACACCAAGGCTGGGGCACCACGCGTTACGAATACGACAGCGTTGGCCAACTGAGTCACTGCCGTCTCCCTGACGGCAGCACACTCGACTACCGTCACCTGTCCGGCGGACGCCTGAGCAGCATCGACCTCAACGGCTCACGCCTGACCAGCCACCAGTTCAGCGCCGGTCGCGAACAACAGCGCCAGCAAGGCCTGTTGCTCAGCCAATACCAATACGACGAACAAGGCCGCCTGCAAGCACACACCGTCGGCCAGCGTGATAAAAACCTGTTCCAGCGTCGCTACAACTACGACGCCAACGGCAACCTCGCCGGCATCGACGACAGCCGCAAGGGCAATCGCAGCTACCATTACGACCCGCTCGACCGACTCATCAGCGTGCGCGGCGCTACACCGGAGAGCTTCGCCCACGACCCGGCGGGCAACCTGCTGGGTCAGAACAACGAAGGCACGGCCAACCTCGCTAACGTCAAAGGCAACCGTCTGCTGATGCAAGGCGACCGTCATTACGACTATGACGCCTATGGCAATCTGATCCGCGAACGTCGTGGCACCGGCCAGAAACTAGTCACTGAATACAGATACGACTGCCAGCACCGTCTCATTGGCGTCAGCCTGCCGGGTGGGAGCACCGCGTCCTACAAATACGACGCCTTCGGCCGACGCATCGAAAAAACCGTTGACGGCCACACTACCGAGTTCTTGTGGCAAGGCGAACGTCTGATCGCTGAAAGCGCCGAAAACCGCTACCGCAGCTACATCTATGAGCCCGGCAGCTTCCGCCCACTGGCGATGCTCGATGGCGAAGGCCCGCGCAAAGCCACGCCGTTTTACTACCAACTCGACCACCTCGGCACACCGCAGGAACTCACCGACTACAGTGGCGAGATCATGTGGTCGGCCAAGTACCGCGCCTACGGTAACCTCGCGGCGCTGGACGTCAGCGAGATCGATAATCCGTTGCGCTTCCAGGGTCAGTATTTCGACGCCGAGACGGGCCTACACTACAACCGGCATCGCTACTACAATCCGGGGACTGGACGGTTTTTGACGCCGGATCCGATCAAGCTTGCTGGGGGGTTGAATAATTACCTGTATGTCTCAAACCCCACAGGCTGGGTGGATCCTCTTGGGCTTAATCAGTGTCCGGGTAGCGGCAGATATTTAGACAAACCCGCAGAAGCTGATGGTTCTTTAAACATTGGTGCCGGTACAAATCCGATAGAGGGTTATTACAATATCGATATTGATCCTAAAGCTCCGGGAGTACACGCTGGGAATGCAACGGATTTGTCGGGTATAAAATCAGGATCACAAAGTCATATCAACATGGATAACCCTTACGGCTACGACCCTTTAAACCCAGAAATATTAAGGGTATTATCCGAAAATGGAAAAATCACTATTACAGG
Source organism: Pseudomonas sp. JQ36 (assembly GCF_053851495.1). Lineage (NCBI taxonomy): Bacteria > Pseudomonadati > Pseudomonadota > Gammaproteobacteria > Pseudomonadales > Pseudomonadaceae > Pseudomonas > Pseudomonas sp. JQ36. The sequence goes on from NZ_CM132642.1 coordinate 2,513,117, forward strand.
CAGCGCATTCGCAAACAAATACATAAAGAAATCACTAAAAAGAATAGATGAATTAGGGCTAAGAATAGTTTCACAAACCAAAGTCGACCCAAAAGGCTTTAAAACAATTGACGGCAACCAAATCGAATCAAAACAACTTGATCAGTTTGTAATCGAGAGGGCAAAATGAATTTCTCAGTTGACATTACAGAATCCTTTGGCGCTATCGATTTCGATAATGCCGGCGGAGTTATTTCACATATAAATATACCCCCGAACGAAAATATTCAAGATAAATTTCGACTCGAATTATTTAACTTTGTACTTAACTTAATAGACAAACCGGTAATTTCTTCAATAGAAAACCAGAATCCAAATTTTCTAGAAAAGATGGACGAGGACGGATTCCTGGTCATTAAGAAAGCTATTATCACATTTGAAAAAATAAAAGGTCACGAAAAATTAATACGCCTATTGAACCAGGAAAGTGGCTACTTGACACACGAATCTTACGGCCCAAAACTAGAGAACAAAGATAAAATATACGACATCGGCGGAAGATCGTTTTCAACTCCTGAATTATTAATTAACCTCGCAATAATTTCACCAAAAAAAGTAATCCTCGACTTCAGCGCTTCAAACCACACCTATATACCCACATACGAAGAACTTCAGAAATCAGTAGGAATATTGAACTCACAAGCAAATCGTTCCCAACCTGAAATCCAGGGAGTATTCGATACTAACTTTAGCAATTCTCATATGATAAACGACTTTGACGCAGGCTATCGAGTATACAAATTATAGAAAAGTAACGAACCGGGGCCATATGGAAGAGATTATTCAGGAGCTTTTGCTCAAAGTTTCAACCAGAGGTATCCTCACGAAAACCTGAATGTATAAATAGTTGCAGCACGCACAACAAGAACCGTAACTGATGGATAGCATTTTTATAGACAAATCAAAGGACAAAAACAGGCAAGAAAAGTTTACAGATTTATTTCGCTTGCAAAAAAGGGACAGATTTATTTTCCGGCTTGCCCCCCTTTTTTTGATTCAAAAGTTTTTTGAAGACAGCCTTTCTTAGCCCCCTTTTCAGAAAATAAATCCGTCCCCTTTTTTCTCAGCTATCACTACGACCCGCTTGATCGGCTGATCAGCGTGCGCGGCGCTACGCCGGAAAGCTTCGCCCACGATCCGGCGAGTAACCTCCTGGGTCAGAACAACGAAGGCACGGCCAACCTCGCCAACGTCAAAGGCAACCGTCTGCTGATGCAGGGCGACCGTCATTACGACTATGACGCCTATGGCAATCTGATCCGCGAACGTCGTGGCACCGGCCAGAAACTCGTCACTGAATACAGATACGACTGCCAGCACCGTCTCATCGGCGTAAGCCTGCCGGGCGGTAGCACCGCGTCCTACAAATACGACGCCTTTGGTCGCCGCATCGAAAAAACCGTCGACGGTCACACCACCGAATTCCTGTGGCAAGGCGAGCGGCTGATCGCCGAAAACGTAGAAAACCGCTACCGCACCTACATCTACGAACCAGGCAGCTTCCGCCCACTGGCGATGCTCGATGGTGAAGGTCCCCTGAAGGCGACGCCGTTCTATTACCAACTCGACCACCTCGGCACCCCTCAAGAGCTCACCGACTACAGCGGCGAAATCATGTGGTCGGCGAAATACCGTGCATATGGCAATCTGGCAACCCTGGACGTCGCAGAAATCGACAACCCTCTACGCTTCCAAGGTCAGTATTTCGATGCCGAGACGGGGTTACATTACAACCGGCACCGCTACTACAATCCGGGCACTGGACGGTTTTTGACGCCGGATCCAATCAAGCGTGCGGGTGGGTTGAATAACTACCAGTACGTGCCAAATCCTACGGGGTGGGTGGATCCGCTGGGGTTGAACTGCGTCCCTGAAGAATGTCCCGATGAGGTGCCAGCTCCCGAAAAAGATGTTCGCAAATTTTCCAGCACCAAGTACAAACCAGAGGAGGTATTGGGTCGTAAGGTCTATAAAAATACTATGGACGTAGAGCCTGGGGTTCCTACTACAATCGACAAGAACGTTGACCCTAGAATACGCAAAAAAAATCGAAGAAGACGGATGGAGTAACCTGGACCTGATGAAAAACGGAAACGCTCCCATTGGTCCAGATGGGAAATACATCAACCTTCACCACGTTACAGGCGATGAGCCAGGGCCGATGGTGGAGTTAACCGGAACCGTACACAAGAAATACCATAAAGAACTTCATGGCACTATTGAAGACGGTGATAGCTTCAGGAATGACCCAAAGCTAGAATTATAGTATTCAAAATTTAGAAAAGCATATTGGAAAGAACGAGCCAAAGACTTTGAGTGAGGAAGCCCATGCATAACTATCAAGATTTGATAACAAAGCTCGACAACTCCGACGAAGAAACTTTTTGGCTCGGCTCCGCCACTACTGAGCAAATTAAAAAGCTCGAAATCATTTTAGACATAAAACTACCTGAAGATTTCGTTGATTTCTTGAGTGTATGCGGTGGCGGTGGAGCAGCAGGCTCAGAAATATGTGGAATTGAGAACAATGATGCGGCCTTAGATAATGGCGGAACTGTAAATTACAGCACCGTGTATTGTCGATCAGAATTTGAACTACCTAGAAACTTCGCAGTGATTTACTTAAAGGATGACGAAGTTTGCTGGGTAATAGATTGTGGACCCACAGGAAACGGCCAGATCACTAGCTACGATCTATTTAAGAAAAAACCGTCAAAAAAAATAGCAGATAACTTTTATTCATTCTTTAAAGAATACGTCGAACTTAGAACCTGACTTATTCAACCCTGAACTATCTGATAAGCGGCAAGGGGCATTCTACATTCGATTTTCTAGACGTGGTCTAGCCCCGAACAGATATCTGTATCTCGGTCTCCGAAGGTGGCATGTACATCAATCACCTTGCCGAGGTGTAGGGACTTAAAGGCAAATGAACAGATTTATTTTTCGACCGGCTCCCCTTTCGATTCAAAAGGGATTGAAAATAAACTCGTCGCCCTTTTACTTCATTTCAATCAACGACCAGTTGAAAACTCTATAACAGGCGAAGCATCTAGTAAAGCCTACTACATATTTTGAGCAATCTAAAATGTGGACATCATCAATATCGAACAAAAAACAGTGGACGTCTATTTTCGGAAAAACATATTCCCCCTCAAGCATGCGTACGTCATACGTAATGCTGGACGGAAACTCTATATGCATAAAATTATCCAGAAAAATAGAGCAAGCAGCCCCTAAAAAGTGGCTGGCAAAGAATTACAACGAGTATGAGTTTCAGCTCTACATAGTAGACATAGAAATTTTAATGTAGAGAACTCAACTTCAGCGGCACCACCACCTTAACAATCGAGGGAAAATCCTCAGACTACAAAGTCACAATTAAATTTGAAAATAGCTGTATAACCACATGCCAAGCAAAAAATATTAATATAGCCAATATTACGGCATACAATAATGACGGCGCAGTGTAGCGCAATGCGCTCACTGACACTTTTATAGACAGTGTGCATTCAGACACTACCGACGATCTCGGGAAAAGATCACAGTTTCTTATTACATAGATGTGATTATCTTACAACCTAAACGCTTTCATAAATCTGGCTCGTGAGCTTCTTAGCTCTATGCAGAAACCATACCCATTACTTTGCGGCCTTTCAGTTTACATGAGCACCCATGAATAAACATCAAATCACACTCGCCAACAACTGGACCGCCACCTTCGAAAACAACGGTGAATTCCGCATGGGAGCCGAAGGCTGGAGCTTGCTCCTGCAAGGGCCTGACGGCAGAAATATCAAATACTTTTCGGACAAGGTCATATTGGTCAACGATGACGACGGCACCCAGGCTAATTCGTGCATTCGTCTATCCAGCGACGGTGTCTACGGTTATTTGAGCACAGCCGTTGACAGCTGCTGGGTGATCGATTTCTCGCGGTGCATGATCGCCCCGCACCGAGTGAGCATCCATCACTACCATGACGCCTATGACGAAAGCGTGGCAGCTTACGAACAACCGGCCTTCAAGCGTGCGAGGCAATATATCAGTGTGGTTGGAAGGTACGTCTATCTGACCTTCCCGCTGACCAAAGATGAAGACTTCCCCAAGGTATGGGAAGAGTATCTGTCCATACGCAAACGCCAACTGGATGAGCTTTATTTCAGAAACTGACCAGTGGGCGCCAATATCATGTTGCTATTGGCGCGCCCTACCCGATCAACTCGTCCGCCACCTCATACTTAACCACCACCCGATTCCGATACAACCTCACCCTCTCCACCAACTCCCCCACCTGCCCCTTCTCCCGCAACTCCCGCCAGATCTCATTCTCCCGATACACCCGCTCTCCCTCCCGAACAAACCGGTGCCCTTCCTGAAACACGTGATATCGATACGCCCGCGCCTGATCGCACAGTAACTCACCCTCCAACTGCGTCTCCCCCACGTTCAACTTCAACTGAAAAGTCCGATCCGTCGGGTTATGCAGTATCAAATCAACGTAGTTGTAGAAAATCGCCGCGCCGGAACCGAATGGCAGTACTCGCCCTTCGTCCGGGAATGGGTCGAAGCTGTGGTTGGAGCGCTCGATCACGACCAGCGGTGAGTGAATCGCCATCCAGTGGATCAGGTTGCTCAGTTGGCAGATTCCGCCGCCGATACCGCGTCGCGCTTCGCCGAAGGACAGTTCCATGCCTTCGACGTAGCCGCGTTTGCGGGTTGGGCGGCCGACGAGGCGGCAGAAGGAGAAGTGTTCGCCGGGGGCGATGATGAGGCCGTCGATGGCGGCGACGGCGAGTTTGAGGTTGATGACTTTGTTGTGTTGCAGGGCGAGGTCGGAGTCGCCGAGTTTGCGGATGAGTTTCGAGGTGTGTTTCAGGTAGCGGAATGGCAGACGGTCAGCGCCGGCAACCAGGCGTGCGTAGCGTTTGCTGGAGCAACGCCAGGCGATCTGGCGGAACAGTCTTTTTTGCCACACGCGCAGCCAGTACAGGGCCGGGTGGTAGAGGGAAAGTGGTTTCATCCGTGAGGCAACGGCAGGCGCCGTTTTGTCCTTGAAGCGTGTTAGGGGCGCGCAGTTTAGCCTGTGGGACGGCTTGCGTCGTGCGCGAGATGTCGTGTCTCGACACACTTCGAATGACTTGCTGAACGGCGAATTAAGCTTCAACTAAGCTTGCGTCGCTAGCATCCCGGCCCGAGAGATACCTGTCGCCGATCAACCGCGGATGAGCTTCCAGAATGAGCCAGTTTGATTTACCAGCCGTTACGCAGCCGAATTTCAGTCTTGTATTGGTAAATTACAAAACCCCGGACATCACCCGGATGTGCCTGGAGTTGTTGCGCCAGCATGTTCAGGAACAGCGCATTCCGGTTTGGGTGGTGGACAATGATTCGGCGGATGCCAGCCTGGATTACTTGCGTTCGCTGGACTGGATCAATCTGATCGAACGTCCCTCCCCCGGCAAAGAAGCCGGGCATATTGCGCATGGCAAGGCGCTGGATCTGGCGCTGGAAAAAGTTGAAACCGACTATCTGTTTCTGCTGCACACCGACACCTTTGTCTACGACAAGGAGGTCTTCGCGATGATGCTGCGTGAGTGTACAAAGTCTGCGGATATCGCCGCAGTCGGGTGTGTCGAGCAAATCAATCGTGGGATAGTCAGAGACACCTGGCGACTAACTTCGCGGTTTTGCAAACACTATATTCGCCGGGCGAAAACTGCGTTGGGTTTGCGCAGCAAAGAGCCGAAACCTTATCGGGAAACTCATCTCAAAAGTTTTTGCACCTTGTGGAACGCCAAGTTGATGAAGTCCCAGGGACTGCACTTTTGCATGGATGACCGAGTGCCCGGTTATACCCTGCAGGATCGAATGGTGGGTCTGGGTTACGGCATCAAGCTGCTGTCACCGCGCAAGATTTTCCGCTACCTGGATCACATCCAGGCAGGAACCGTCGCCGCTGCCGGCACCTACGGCAAAAACCACCGCCGCACCAGGATGTATGAAGCCACCCTCAAACGCTTTGAGGAGCAGGCATCGGTATAATCGCGAACACAAAAAAGGGCGACTGCAAAGTCGCCCTTTTTTTATCTGAAATTGTATACATCCGCTCCGAAGAGGTGTTCGCCCAGTGTAATGGCCTGGCAATCCATGCACCGGTAAAGAGCCCTGACACTGGGCGAACGGGAAGGATTTTAATAGAAGTTGGCGGATATGTCGTCATACCCAAAGGTAAATTTAATGTACGAAGAAGTTAATAGATATTTATCGACGAAATCCTTTCATGAAACTTTCAAAGCACGGCTCAAATCGTTTCAGATGATTGTTCTCATACAATAATCTGTACAAGAACAATCATCTTGTAGAGTTAATGCTCAGCTTTCATGCTGACTGGTCACTTTTAATACATCGGTATAAGTGACAACTACGCTTTGACCGACTTTCAGATCTTTCAGCCTGGCTTGAATTTCAGGCTTTTGCACGTCGAGGGTTTTCGACTTACCTTGAGGGTTTTCCAGGGTCACCTGATTATTCTTCAAATCAATTTTGGTGATTTTCAGTTGCACCTGAATCTGGCGATAAGCAGCCCCGCCCGGGTTTTCAGTGCCCGGAGCGTTGCGCAGCTCGCCGCTGCGCTCGACGGTGCCAGGCAGACCTTTATCCACATCGGTATCGAGGTAAGCCGCCACCGAGCGTTCCACTTCGACTTTTACCTGGTCGCCAACCCTTAGATTGGCGAGGTTTTTCGCCTGGTCGCTCAGTTGAACGTGGACCTGTTGACCTTCGGCACCTTCAAGCACGACCTGATGTTTGGCCGCATCGACAGCCAGCACTTTGGTGGTGACCTGATCGGCCAGGACAGTGGCGGACAGCGGAATATCCGCCGCCATGGCGCCGAAGCTGGTGGCGGACAGAACGGTTGCGAGAGTGATGGCCTTGGCCAGAGCGTGGAGCTTCATAAGCGGTACTTTCCCTGTAATGAATGGCAGCAACCGGCGCCCACGCGTGGTAGGCGCCGACTGTGCCACTGAGCATAGACGCTGTTCAGGGCTTGGCTTTCGTTTCAGCCGCAGCGGTCTCCTGCGCAGTGGACTCGCCACTCGCGGTGCCCTTGCCGCTGTCTTTGCGCTGTTTGGGGTCGGTTGGGCGCAGGGCGTCGTTGTCGCGCTCAGTTTCTCCCGGGGGCCGGGGTTCGTCGGGGTGTTCGCTGGGGGATACGGGTTTCATGGCGGGGCTCCTCAGGCTTCAGGGTCATCCAGTTCATTGGTAACGTTCACGGCTGGCGAATCCTTGTGCAGATCGTCGGCCTTGGCGCGCAGGATCTGCCACTGCTCCAGATCGATCGCGCCCTGGCCGAGCAGATCGTCGGCGATGCGCTGCAGGTCGAAATAGTGAGCGTCGGGGGACTGCTGCCAGTAGGTCTGGTCGTCGAACAGGCGCTGCCAAGTGGTGAGGTCTGGGGGTTGCAGGTCGTCGCTCATGGGCGGGGTCCTCGCCGGGGTCTCGGAAATAGGCCGGGATTGATCGGTAGAGGGCGGTAGACGGGGCGGAGTTCCGGGCAATTGCTCTGTGGGTGACTGTACCGGCGCTTTCGCGAGCAAGCCCGCTCCCACGGGTTTTGCGTGTGAGCGTCAGTACCCGGTCATTTCCAGATAGCCGCGCCCGCCATGGCTGCCGGCGATCCGCACCGGCCCTTCCCAGTAAGGGATGCGCAGGTCCATCCAGGCCTTGGGATTGAGCGCGTCGAGGCTGATGTCGAGGTGTTTGTCGGGAATGCTGATCGACCAGCGTACCGGCATCTGGCGGCCGGCGACTTTGGCGGTGTCTTGAGGGGTAAGTTTGATTTGCTCGCCGTGCAGGGTTTCGGTCTGGCCGTTGGCGCTGATCCAGGTGCCGGTCAGAAACGGCGCGCCGTCGGTTTGCCGGGTGCGAAACAGCATCAGCGATTCGCCGCTGTCCAGGTGCAGGGAAAACCAGTCCCACCCGGTCTGATTGGCCGCCAGCGGCTGACTGCTCCATTCACGGTCCAGCCACGCCGGGCCGCTGACGGTGTAGGTCTGGCCGTCGATTTGCAGGGTGCCGCTGGCCTGAAAGAACGGCTGACTGTAGTAATACGAGGCCTGGCCCTGTTCGGATTTGCGGCTGAAACCGTTGTCACCCTGCAACACCAGCGGCCGACTGGAGGTGAGGTGCAGTTGATAGCTGAAAGCTTTGTCGCTGGCACTGAGTTGCAGATCGGTCAGCGGATCCTGCGCCTGACTGGCGAAACGCCAATCATCGATCCACGCCTCGAATGGCGCCACGTTCACCCCGGCCTGCCCCACTCCGCCCCGGGCATAGCGCTCTGCGGCATGGTGCGCGGTGGCCGACGTCACGGCGGCATGGCCGAGCCAGATTGTCTGGTTGGCCCAGCCCGGTTGCTCTGCCGCAGGCTTTAACGCACTGCGAAACAGCGTCCATTGCACACCGAAATCGTGACCCTGCCGGTCCTTGAGATTGGCGGTGACATACCACCACTCGATACGAAAACCATCATGCGCGCCGTGATCCGCCGGGAAGCTGAACTCTCGCCCCGACACCACGGCGGTGAACTGCGCAGCCTGATCGCCAAGCCCGGCGAAGCCCTTTTGCTCAGGCACAGACTGATCGCAACCGCCCAAGAGCAGCAGCGCGAACAGCAGCGCAACCTGATTAGTCCTCATGGGCAAACGTCCTCAGCAGATCCGCCGGTTGCGTGCGGTACAACGAATACAGCGGCCATGCCGAGGCCAATAGCGTCGCCAGCAACGCCAGCCCGAGCAATTGCAAGAGTTGCAGCGGAAAGATCCGCAACGGCAAACGCCAACCAAATGCCTGCACGTTGATCACCGCATCCAGACACCACGCCAACGCGATCCCCAACGGCAACGCCAGCACCAGCGTCAACACCGCCAGCAGCCAGGTCTGGCCGAGGTTGAGCAGCATCAATTGGCGGCGCGTCACGCCCAAGGCCCACAGCGGCGCCAGTTGCCCGAGGCGGCTCTGGCTCTGGGTCAGCAGGCTGATGAACAGCGCCACACCGGCCACCGCCAAAGTCAGGCTGTTCAGCGCGGCAGTGGCGGCGAAGGTGCGCTCGAACACTTGCACCGACCACCCCTTGAGCCGCGCCTGATCGACGATGCGGCTGTCATCGAGTTGAAAGTGCGTTTGCAGTGCGCGCAAAAACGGCGGGATGTCGGGCGGTGCGATGCGCAAGTTGAATCGGTTCGGTGTCAGTGATGGCCACAACCGCAGCAGATGATTGCTGTTGATCAGCACGTGGCCCTTGGGATTGCCGTAGTCGGCGTAGATCCCGACGATCCGCGGCGACCACGCTCCACTTGGGGTCGGCAGACTCAGATGTTCACCCGCGCGCACCTTCAAGCGCCGCGCCAGTTGTTCGCTGAGCATCACCGCGTCGTCATTTGCCAGATGCGCCCACGGATCTCCGGCGATCGCCTCGAGCAACGGCCAGTGCTGCCGGTAATACGGATGATCGATCACCCCGAACACATCCGCCGGCCAGCCTTGCAGGGTCACCGCGACTTGCCAGTTGGGCAGCACCGCGCTGACGTTCGGCTGTTGCTTGAGCCAGGCGTACATCTCGCGCGATTGCGCCGGATTGACCGGGTTGAGGTACAGCTCGGCACTGAGGCGTTGTTCGAGCCAGTCGTCGAAGGTCTGGCGAAAACCGGCGGTCATGCTGCCCGCGCCGATATTGGCCGACAGCGCCAGCAGCAACGCCATCAGCGCCAGACTGAGTGCCGGCAGTTGCTGGCGGCAGTCGGCGAGAAACCACTGACCGAGCACCGAGCGACTACGCCCGAGCAACGGATTGAGCACCGCGCTGAGCACTACCGGCAACGCCAGCGCGGCGCCGAGCAGCAACCCGGCCATCAACACAAAACCACTGCTCAGGCTGTCACCGAACAGCAACGCCAGCAGCGCGATCAGTCCCAACACCGCCGCCAGCCAACCCTGACGGCGCAACCAGCGCGCATGTTGCTGATGCCAGGCCTGCGGATCCGCCACCGCCAACAGCGGCAAGCGTGCCGCACGCAAAAGACTGTTGGCACCGGCCAGCAACGCGCCGAACAGGCTCAAACCGATACCGCTGAACCACCACCAAGGGCTCAGGCGCAACTGCCCCGCCACTTCCGCGCCGTACAGACCGCGCAGGCTGGCGGCGACATCCGGCAGCAACACGCTCGCCAGCCAATAACCGCTGATGACCCCGAACACCCCGCCAACCAACGCCAGCACACCGAGTTCGACCACCAGACAGCCGATCAGCATCCGCGCACTGACCCCGCAGGCACGCAACGTGCGCAACAGACCACGACGCTGTTCCAGCGCCAGACCGATGGCCGCGTGCACGATGAACAGCCCGACCAGAAACGAGAGAAAGCCCAAGGCATCCAGGTTGAGGTGAAAGCTCTCGGTCAGGCGCGTCAGATTGTTTTCCTCGGCGCTGCTTTTGAGCTGCAGCCGGCCATTGAACGCGGCCGGCAGCTCGGCATGAAAATCCTTCGGCAGTAACAAGCGCGATAATTGTCCGGGCTGTTCGAGCACGGTTTGTGCGACACCGATGTCCACCAGCAACACGCCCGGCGCCATGTCCTGTTGCGCGTGCAGCGGCGGCAGTGTCTGGCCGTTGACGGTTTGCGGCGTGGCGCCTTCGGTCAAGCCAAGGGCCTGCAGGGTTTCCGGTGAAATCCAGGTGCTGCCCGGCGGCGAGAAGAACGCGACGATGCGCTCGATCGGCATCGCCTGTCCGGCCACCGCAGCGTCCGTGGGCAGCGACACCGGTTCGATGCCCATCAGTTGCAGCCGCTGGTCCGGGTGATCCTTGAGAACCAAACGGCCTTGCAACAGCGGCGACACCGGCCAGCCTGCGCGGCGCAGATCGACAAACCACTGCTGACTGAAGGTCGCACCGCTCGGTGTGGCCAGACTGGCCTGGGGTTCACCGCCGATCATCTGACTGGCCCGGGCATAACTGTCGCGGGCCTGACTGTTCAGTGCCTCGACCCCGGTCAGCAGACTGGTCGCCAGCCACAACCCGGTCAGCACACTGAAAAACTGCACCGGATGCCGCCGCCAGTGGCTGAGCAGCGCGCGCAGGGTTTGCCAGAACACGTTCACGTCAGGCGACCGTTGGACAACTCCACCCGTTGCGCCAGCCGCGCCGCCACGCGTGGGCTGTGCGTGACCATCAGCAGCGTGGTCGGCGTGTCGTCGAGCAGCTCCAGCAACAGGCGCAGCACTTCATCACTGGTGGCTTCGTCGAGGCTGCCGGTGGGTTCGTCGGCCAGCAGCAATTTCGGCCGTGAGGCCAAGGCCCGGGCCAGCGCCACCCGCTGTTGCTGACCGCCGGAAAGTTGTTCGGGATAACGCTTGAGCAAATCGCCCAACCCCAGACGCTGCACCAGATGCGCCTGCCAGCGCGGTTCATGGCGCCCGGCCAGACGCGCCTGAAACGCCAGATTATCCTCGACCCGCAGACTGCCGATCAGGTTGAACTGCTGGAACACCAGACCGATTTCAGTGCGGCGCCAGTCGGCCAGTTGCGCTTCGTTCATCCGCTCCAGCCGATGCTCGCCGCTGTGGATGCTGCCGCGATCAACCTTGTCGAGGCCGGCGATCAGGTGCAGCAAGGTGCTTTTGCCGCTGCCGGATTCGCCCATCAGCGCCAGACTGCTGCCGGCTTCGAGCGTCAGGTCGACGCCTTGCAGTACCGGGAGCGGGCCTTGGGGAGTGAGGTAACTTTTGAACACGCCTTGAACCTGAAGCATGAGCCAACCTGATCGATGAACCTGGCCCCAAGGATAGCGGCCCTGAATGGTTTTTGTCCGTTGACGATCATCGTCGCGCCAGACCAGCGCCCTACCCTCCGGGACGGATCCCCCATAACGATAAAAACCGGAGACACCATGCCCCGTTTCATATTGAGCCCCCGTGGCCTGCTCGCCTGCCTGATCACCGCATGCCTGAGCCAATCGGCGATGGCCGCCAACGCGCCTGTTGCCCCCAGCGCCCAGACCATCGCCAGTAATGCTGCCGTCCTGCAACAGCTGCCCTTCAGCGATCGCACCGATTATGAGTCAGTCAGCAAAGGCCTGATTGCGCCATTCAAGGGCCAGGTCAAGGACGCTGCCGGCAAGGTGATCTGGGACGTGCAGGCCTATGATTTCCTCGATAAGGATCAGGCGCCGGAGTCGGTCAACCCGAGCCTGTGGCGCCTGGCCCAACTGAGTGCCCACGCCGGTCTGTTCGAGGTCAGCCCCAGGCTCTATCAGGTGCGCGGTCTGGACCTGGCGAACATGACCATCATCGAAGGTGATGACGGGCTGATCATCATCGACCCGCTGACCATGGCTGAAACCGCCAGGGCGGCGCTGGATCTGTACTACGCCAACCGCCCGCGCAAGCCAGTGGTGGCGGTGATTTACAGCCATACCCACCTCGACCATTTTGGTGGCGTGCGCGGAGTCATCGACGAGGCCGACGTCAAGGCCGGCAAGGTCAAGGTGTTCGCCCCGGCCGGGTTCATGGAACACGTGATGAGCGAGAACGTCTACGCCGGCAACGCCATGAGCCGCCGTGCGCAGTACCAGTTCGGCAGCCTGTTGCCGCGCGGTGAACAGGGTCAGGTCGACGCCGGGCTGGGCAAGAGCACGCCTTCTGGCGGCACGATTACCCTGATCGCGCCCACCGATCTGATCGCCAAGGAACTGGAAACCCGTACCATCGCCGGCGTGCAAGTCGAATTTCAGCTGACGCCCGGCACCGAAGCCCCGGCGGAAATGAACCTGTATCTGCCCGAACTGAAAGCCTTGTGCATGGCCGAAAACGCCACGCAAATGATGCACAACATCCTCACGCCACGTGGCGCGCAGGTGCGCGATGCCAAAGCCTGGTCGCAATACCTGGACGACAGTCTGGCGCGCTATGGCGACAAGGCAGATGTGCTGTTTGCCCAGCACAACTGGCCGACCTGGGGTGGCGAACGGATCCGCACATTCCTCGCCGATCAGCGCGACATGTATGCATTTCTCAACGACCGGACCCTGCATCTGCTGAATCAGGGCCTGACCCCGCTGGAAATCGCCGACGCCATAAAGCAACTGCCGGGTTCGCTGGATCAGAAGTGGTACACCCGCGGCTACTACGGCTCGCTGAGCTTCAACACCCGCGCGGTGTATCAGCGCTACATGGGTTTCTATGACGGCAACCCGGCCAACCTCAATCCGCTGCCACCGGCGGACACCGCCAAACGTACCGTCGAGGCCATGGGTGGCGGCGCGGCAGTGCTGGACAAAATGCGCGCGGCAATGGCCGCCGGTGACTATCGCTGGGCCGCACAATTGGGCAATCAGTTGCTGTTCGCCGAACCGGACAACGCCGACGCGCGAAAGGCTCAGGCCGAGTCCCTGGAGCAGTTGGGTTACCAGAGCGAGAACGCCACCTGGCGCAACATGTACCTGACCGGGGCCATGGAATTGCGCAATGGCGTGCCGGCACACGCCGGGACTTCGGTGTCGGTGGACATGGTGCGCGCGATGAGCCCGGAGATGTTCTTCGATTATCTGGCGGTTCGCCTGGACAGCGACAAGGCCGTCGGCCATGACCTGACACTGAACTGGACATTCGAGGATCAGAAGAAGGACTTCAATCTGACGTTGCGCAATGGTGTCCTGACGCACCGCGCCGGTCTCAATCCGGCGGCAGATGCGGGCATCAGTTTGAGCAAGGACACGCTGGAGAAGATCAGCCTCAAGCAACTGGATTTCCCGACCGCAATGCAGAAAGGACTGATCAAGTTGCAGGGTAACGGCAAGAAGTTCGCCGAGTTGATGGGCAGCCTCGATACGTTCGGGCCACAGTTCAACATCGTCACCCCTTAAACCGCGTCACGCCCTTCGCGAGCAAGCTCGCTCCCACAGAGTTGCGCGGCACCCTGTGGGAGCAAGCTTGCTCGCGAAAGCACTCCCACAGCATTGCGCTGCCCCCAGTGGGAGCGAGCTTGCTCGCGAAGGCGCTCCCACAGCATTGCGCTGCCCCCTGTGGGTGCGAGCCTGCTCGCGAAGGCGCTCCCACTGCATTGCGCTGCACCCTGTGGGAGCGGGCTTGCTCGCGAAGGCGTCGGTCCAGACTACACAGAAACCACTTCAACCACCGGCATCCGCCAGCGCTGTTCAATCACATCCCGCGTCGGCCCATACAACCGCAAGATCAGCGTAAACGCCCCGCTCTGTGGCGTCGGCAGCCAATTGCTCGACACCCTCTGTTCAGGCGCCCCACTCTGCATCATTAACGTCAGGCCGCCATCGTTATCCGCCTGCAATACATCGCGACTGCTCAGGCAATAACGATCGATCGCGTTCGCCACCAGTTGCCGATCGGGCAAGTCATACAACGTCAGTGACCAGAACTCACTGGCTGGCGGCAACTGTCCCGGAGCGAAGCGCAGACGATAACGTCGTCCGCCCTGCAACGGTTGTCCCTGATTATCCAGACGGGCGCCGGTGTAGAACGCCTCCTCGACGCTGTTGCCGTAGATCCCGATGTTGGCGGCCACCGCCCGATTGAGGTCATTGCCGTGCATCGCTTCACGGTTGCCGAACAACCCGAGCGTGGTGCGGGTCTTGCCCACCGCCTCCTGCAGTTGAGCTTGCGCCTGCCGGATACCGGCGAGCAGCGCCTGCTGCGCCTCGGCAGGCAGCGTGGCGAAATCGAACGCCTGTCCCGGGACGATGCCGATTCGCGCAAAACGCTCGCGCAACCCTTGCTCCGCAGACGGCATCGGACACAGCGTCAGGATCTGGTTGAGCACGCTAATAAACGCCGGCCCCAGCCCGGTCTTGCTATCCCACGCCGGCCAGGCAATCGCCGGCGCCGCGACAGGTGCGGCGCTGCCGGTGTATTCATGCAAACCACGCAAGCGGTACTGCGCCTGCAACGCACGCACGGCGGGCATGTCATCAGCGTTCTTCAGGCCCGTGCGGCCAAGGATCATGACGATCTCGGTTTCGCTGCGCAGCACGGCTTTGATTCCGTCCGGCACCACGCCCTGCCAGTGCGGCCCGGCGATCAGGTAATCGCCCGCTGCGCGACCGGTACTGAGCACACCGACGTAGCCAAAATTGTGGGTGTACTGATCGACCAGTTGATGCACGTAGTAGCGGTCCCGGGTTACCGCCGGAACGCTCAATACTTGCGGTTCGCTGCGCAGATCGAGCCAGGCCCAGGAGTACGGCGTGTCGTTGTTCGGTGTGACGATTTCGCGATTGGCCGGAGTGTAGAGCTGGCTGTAATGACGAAAGCGATTGAAGCCGCCGACGTATTCCGGCGCACTCGGATTGAACAGCTGTTTTTCCAGGGTCTGGTAGTGCATGAGCATCGGGTAGGCGTAAATCCATGCCTGCTGCGCAATCGCTTGCAACTCAGAGGGCTCGCCGGCCAGCAAGCAGCGCGGAACCATCAGACTGGCGCCCAGCAGCCCCATGCCACCGAGCACCGTGCGGCGGCTGTAAACAAAGCTCATGGCTCGACCCTCGCAATGCTCGGCAACTGATAACGGCCATCCAGCGCCGGTTGTTTGGGCAGGTACAGCCGCAACAGCAGATTGAACGGACCTTGCGGAGTCGGCAGCCAATTGCCTTGTTGCGCCTGCGCCGGAGCATTCGGTTGCAGCAGCAGGGTCAAACCGCCATCGGCGTCGTATTGCAGATTTGCGCTGCGATCACCCAAGGCGTAACGCTGGATCGGATTGGCCGCGAGCAACTGGGTCTTGCCGTCGTACAGGGTCAGCGACCAGAACGCATTCACCGGCGGCAATTGTCCGGCCGGGAAGTGCAGGCGATAAGTGTGATGGCCATCGAGCAACTGACCTTCGGCATCGCGCAGGGCCATCGGGTAAACCGCTTCGGCTGCATCATTGGCATAGATGTAGCGCCAGGCCACGGCGGCGCGCGTCAGGTCATCATCGCCGAACTTGCCGACATTGGTTGGCGACGGCAACCAGCCTTGCTGCTCGCGAGCCAACTGACTGGACGCCACGCGCACCTGCTCACGGCCCGCCTCAGCACCGGCCGCCACCGCGTCACGCAGGGAGTCTGCCGGGGTAAACGGCGCTCCGGGGATCACACCAATGGCGGCGAAACGCGCCAGTCTGCTCTGCTCGCGGGTCGTCCATTCATGCAACGGCGCCAAGGCGTTGAAGGTTTCGAACAGCGTCTGCGCGGCGCCCTGTTTGGTGTCGTGATACGCCGGCAACTGCAGCGGCGGCAGTGGCGCCGGCGCGGTGCTGTCCAGCACTCGCGACAGAGGTTGCAAGGCGTAACCCGTGAGGACTTTTGCCGCTTGTTTCTGATCGCTCTCACCTTTGACTTCAGTGCGGCCGAGCAAAAACACCAGGCGGCTGGGTGAACGGATCACGCCGTTGAAACCGGCCGGGACTGCGCCCTTCCAGTCCGGCCCGGTAATCAGGTAGCGCCCGGCCTGATTGCCGGTGGCGCGCGTGCCAATGTAGTCAAGGTTGTCGGTGCGCAAGTCGACCAGTTGAAAGCTGTAGTAGCGCTCTTCAACCGCTGGCACCTCAAGCACCATCGGCTCGGCGCGCAGGTCGAGCAAGGCGCGGGAATAGAACGTGTCGTTGTTCGGCGACACCACTTTGTTGTCTTGCGGGCCGAGCAGACGCGGTTCGCTGTAGAGCCGGTTGAACGGCAGTTTGGCATTGATCGCGGTCAGCACCTTGTCGTGTTCGACAGTGGCATAAGCGAACACATACGCCTCTTGTGCCAGGGCTTTGGCCTGGTTTGCATCAAGGTCGGCGGCGTGCACGGTGCCCAGGCTGGTGCCGAGGGCAAGCGCGGAAATCCAGTGGCGCATAAAGATTCTCCTGAAGCAATAAATCCCCTGTGGGAGCGGGCTTGCTCGCGAAAGCGCTGTTTCAGGCGATGAATATCGCTGAACATGGCGACGCCTTCGCGAGCAAGCCCGCTCCCACATCGGGTTTTGCATGGCTGTTGAAAAATTACTTGGCCCAGCGCCGCAGATCCGACGGTGTGTAATCGTCGGTCTTCGCGGCAAACCCGACCCGCATCGGCTCGGTCTCTTCGTTGGTCAGACCGCCGGCGTAATAACGCCCGGCGATCAGGTCGTAGGAGGTCTCGAGCACGTTGTAGGTAAAGCCATGGTCGTATTGGGCAATCGCGTGCAGCTCACCGCTGCGCCACAGTTCGCCGCGACTGTCGTACTGGTCGGACTGGGCGATCTGCCAACTGTCCTCGTCCACATAAAACCGCCGCTTGCCGTAGATGTGCCGGGCATTGGGCTTGAGCGTGGCTTCCACCACCCACACCCGATGCTTCTCGTAACGCGCCAGATCCTGGTTGATGTGGTTGGGCTTGATCACCTCGTCGTACTTGAGCGAATGGCTGCCGATTTTGTAGCTGTTGTAGGGAATGAACAGCTCCTGCTTGCCGATCAGTTTCCAGTCGAAACGATCCGGCGCGCCGTTGTAGCCATCGATGTTGTCGGCGGTGATCAGGCCGTTGCTGTATCGCGCGCTGTTGTCATAGGCGAGCATCGGCGCACGCCGTACCCGGCGTTGGCCCGGCAAGTATTGCCAGGCTGAACGCGGCTCGGCGACCTGGTCGATCGGCTCGTGCACCAGCACCGCTTCGCCGGACAACCGCGCCGGTTCCAGTACCCGGCTCTTGAACAGAAACAGCGTGTTGGCATTGGGCTCAAGCCCGGAAACGGTCTCGGCAAAGTTGATCAGCGACTGATTGCGCACGTAGCTGGTGGCACCGTTTTCGCGCACCAGCGCCGCGCTGCTGATGCGCTCGTAACTGCCGCCGCGATAGCGGGTCATGTGGTTCCACATCACCTCCAGCCCTTCGGTCGGCAATGGAAACGGAATGCCCCGCGCATAGTCATGCAAACCGTTGCCACCGTCGGCCAGGCTGGTTTTCGCGACGTTGGTGCGGCTCTGCTCCAGGACATCCTTGGGCAGGTTGGCGCTGCGGTGGGTGGGGTAGATGTTCATCTTGTAGCTGTCGGGATAGCGCTTGAACAAGGCGATCTGCCCGGGGCTGAGAAACTTCTGGTACTGCGCGACGTTCTGCGCGGTGATGGTGAACAGCGGTTTTTCTGCCGCATACGGATCGCTGTAACTGCCCTTGCTGTCGACGGTGCCGGCGTTGCTCGCCAGGCCGCCGATCCAGGCCGGAATGGAACCGTCAGCGTTGGCCGCCATCTCCGAACCCATCGGCGTCAGCGTCTTGCCCAGCGGCGCCGGATCGTTACCTTTGGCCTGCGCCAGACCGACACTGCACGCCAGCGCGAGCACACACATTTGCATACGCATGATGATTCTCCTTAGAAGTCTGCCTTGAAGCTGACGGATGCGAAGTCGCGGTCGTCGAGGGTGCTGTAATCGTTGGAACCGAAGAACGCGTTGTAAGCCAGCTCCACGCTGTAATCGTTCATGTAGACGCCGGTCAGGCTCAGGCCGAGGGCCTGCTGGCCTTCCTGAAGCGGCCCTTGCGGGTCGTAGGAATAGCCCGAAACGTCGTGCCGCCAATTGATCGCCGGAATCAGGTTGATCCCCGGCAACACGTCGCTGTATTCAAGGCTGGCGCGCAGGCGATAACCCCACGACCATTCCGTGGCAAAGCCCTTGTCGGTGCAGTACTGATTGGTGACGCCGGAAGCGACCGTGTTGCACGCCGTGCCGTTGCGCGGTGCGCTGCGCCCGAATGCCGAGTTGCGCCCCAGACGCTCGTCGCCGAGGTCATCGATGTGCACGACCCCCGCCTCACCGAACAGACTCAAGCGTGTGGCGCCGAGGATGTTGTCGAAGGCCTGGGTCGCGGAGCCGGTCATCTGCCACACGCCTTTGCGCACCCAGCCGTCATAGCGACTGCCACCATTGGTGTTGAAACCCGGCGGCAGGTCGAGCCAGGAACTGCCGCCCGCGCCGGAGATCACTGCGACGTTGATGTCCGGTGCGTTGATCGCCAACGGCATGTTCGGCCGATAGCTCAGTTCACCGGCGAGCGAGATGCCACTGACCGGTTCCACGCCGTTGAGGCTGATGCCATACAGGTGAATGTTTTCCGGAAACGCCGCGGCGTAGCTCGGTGCCTGAATGCCCCCGGGAAAGGTTCCGGGCAGCGCCGAGTTGCGCGCATCGAGGCTGAAGTACGGCAGCCGCGAGTGATAGTTGATGTAGTAGAACGCCGCCTCGGCATCGTTCAGCGCCGCAATGATGTTGCGCAGGGCGAAGCCGAACTGGCCGTTGTCCGACGGCGACTCGTTGCCGCGCGAATAGGCGTACAGCCCCGCAGCCTGCATCTGTTGATCGGTCTGCACCTGGCTCAGATAGAGCGGCCCGCAGCCCTTCTGGATCGCATCGCTGGAAGCGAAAAATGTCCCGCAACCATCCAGCACGCTGGGGCGCCAGTTGTATTGGTAGAAACCTTCGAGGTTGAGGGTGTCGGAAATGCCGAAGCTGAACGAGACCATCTCCACCGGCAACTGGCCTTCCTTGATTTCCACGCCGGGCCGGTTGAAAGCGGAAATATCCAGCGGGTTGATCACGTTGATGCCGTTCTGGATCAGCAACGATTCGCCCCACGACAACACCTGATTGCCCACCTTGACATTGAGCGGATGATCGTCGATCTGGAAGTCCTTCCAGACGTACGCGTCGAGAGCCTTGAAGCCTTTGAATTTCGACAGGTCATCCCAGCCCGAATCATCGAATTTCTTGAAGCGGCCGTTGCCATCCTCGTACGCCGCGTCATACCAGTATTTGAAGCGGATGAACGCGCCCTGCCCCTGACCGTCGAGGCTGAAGTCGGTCAGGCCTTTGAAATTCTGCGAGATCGGATCACCCCTCTCGAAATTCAGCCGATTATCGTCGGCGCTGACGCTCGTGCCATTGGCGCGTACGCCCTGGGCCTGCAAGGCGTTGGCGCGGGTCATCAGGCTTTTGTCAGGGTTTTGCGTCGACCAGCTGCTGCCCAGGGTCAGGGTGGTTTTGGTCGACAGGCTCCAGTCTTCGTCGAGTTCGAAACTGGTGGCGTAGGCGGGACTCGACAGTGCGGCGAGGATCGCCAGAGTCAGGGGTTGCGTACGGCTGTGGCCACGCCGGAAAAGTCGCGGACGGACTTGGGGCGTGACCGAGCATATTCTTGTCATTATTGGGCTCCGGTCAGGTTTGCTCAGCACTGACACGGTGCCCAACCCTCAGCCGCTACACGCAAGCGATGGCCGACAAAAAACAATCATCGGCGCGCTTATATCGGGTTGAGGCGAAACTGCTTGGGCGTGATGCCGAACTGTTTGCGGAATGCGCGGATGAAGTTGCTCGGCTGGCGGTAACCGAGACGCTCGGCGATACGTTCGATCGGCTGATCACCGGCAGTGAGCCAGTGCCGCGCCAGTTCCAGGCTGTCATTGCGACTGGGCGTACAAGGTTCGGCCTGCCAATGCCGGAGCATGCTCTGGTGCAGAAACGGATTGGCGCCGAGCAGCGTTTCGTCGAGTAACGAGCGATGCAGCGTCAGCCGTGGATATTCACTCTGCGCGACGTCGATTCCGGCGTCACGCAGCCAGGCGCCGGCAGCTTGCGGGGGGCATAGACCGACGCTGGCAAACACTTGCCCGGGCGGCTTGCCGAGCCGCCGGGCGATGTTGCGCACCAAGGTGATCGTCGCCGCATCCAGGCCAAAGTGATGCGCCTGACCTTGCACCGGGCGCAGCTGCAAATGGGCGAACGCGCCGCTCTCCTGCAACTCGGCGGCGACGTAATTGGTGACTCTGGGCACGAACGTCACGAAGCAATCGAGGCTGGCGCGCAGGGTCGCTGCCGAGTCGAGCAGAATATTCAGCCCTTGCAGGCACGTTGTCGCCAAACCGTTGACCAGTTCGCAGCCAAAGGTCGACGCAGCACCCGCCTGCTCACACTCGCGCCACAGTTGCTCGACTGCCTGCGCAGGAATCTGCCGACCCTGATCGTCAAGCGCTGTCGGGCAGATCCCGGCCCGAACCAGCAAGGTCTGCGGGCACAGGCCGGACTGCTCGGCATGGCCAAGAATGGTGCGGGTGAAAGCGCTGGAGGCGAAAAGGGGTTGGGGCATGACGGCAAGCTTTGCGAAGGACAGGCGTGTACTTATGCCAGCCAACGTGGTATCGATCCAATGCATTAAAAGTATCCGCAAAATGCAGGAGACGCATGATGGATTTGCGCCAGCTTCGCCACCTCGTGGCCCTCGCCGATTACCGCAATTTTGGCCGCGCCGCCGAGGCAATCAACCTCAGCCAACCGGCGTTCAGTCGCAGCATTCAGAC
This sequence comes from Pseudomonas sp. JQ36, assembly GCF_053851495.1. Lineage (NCBI taxonomy): Bacteria > Pseudomonadati > Pseudomonadota > Gammaproteobacteria > Pseudomonadales > Pseudomonadaceae > Pseudomonas > Pseudomonas sp. JQ36. The sequence goes on from NZ_CM132642.1 coordinate 2,534,540, forward strand.
CCTGGAGCGCGATCTCGGCTGCGAGTTGGTCGAGCGCAGCAGCCGCGAGTTCCGTCTGACCGGCCAGGGTGAATTGGTGCTGCAACACGCGCGGCGCCTGCTGGCTGGCAGTCAGGCGTTGCACAACGAGTTGACGCAATACAACGGCCTGACCGGCGGCGAACTGCAATTCGGCTGTGGCCCCTACCCGGCGCAAGTGCTGGTCCCTGAGGCATTGGCCGAATTCATCCAGGCGCACCCGGCGATTCGCACGCGTTTTCATCAGGGCGACTGGCAGCAACTGTCACTGTGGCTGCGCGAACAGCAGATCGAATTCCTTGTGGCGGACGCACGCTACTTCATCGGCGACCCGCAGTATCAGGTGCAATTGCTGCGCACCCGGCCCGGGCGTTTTTTCTGCCGCGCCGGACACCCGCTCGCCGGGCAGAAGAACCTCAAACTGCGGGCGTTGCTCGACTATCCGGTGGTGGGTACGCGGATCCCGCCGATGATCCGCAAGATTCTTGCCGACGTACTCGGCGAGCCGGATTTCAATCCCAGCGTCGAGTGCGCCCAATTCGACGCGATCCAGCGCGTGGTGCTGCGCTCGGACGCCGTGGGCCTGGCCACCCTGGAAGCCCTGCGTGAACAGGTTGATCAGGGCTTGATTCACCTGCTCGAATTCATCGACGTGCCCCGCGACGATCCGGCCCTGCATCTGAGTTACGGCATTGTCACCCGCGTCGGCTATTCCATGACCCCGGCCGCGCGGGCGATGGTCGAAGCAATCCTGAACGTCGATCAGCGCCTGCTGGCGGCCAACCAATAACCCGGAAGGTTTCGCAACTTCAAAATCCCGCAACCTGACCTTCCGCTTTCGCGAGCAAGCCTGCTCCCACACGTGAACCGCATCCAGGCTGATGGAACAGGGTCGATTGCTCCGTGTGAATCGAACGCGGTCAAGTGTGGGAGCGAGCTTGCTCGCGAAGAGGCCGGTACGCACAACCCGTCCCTAGGCTGACACACCGCTATCGCGAGCAGGCTCGCTCCCAAAGTGTCGGGGAAATGGCCGGGGTCTGAGGATCGCCCAAAGCGCACAGCAGGCAATGCATGGCTTCTTCGCGACTGCGTTCGAAGCGATAGCGCGCCTCGATGTACAGCGCCAGTTTCAGTTCCACTGGGTCTTCCAGCGGCAACGGCATCTGCTGCAAGCCCAGCACACTGGCGACCCGACTCGGCAGACTCAGACCAAAGGGCTGACGATCGGCAATCAGCTTCGCCGCCAGAGTACTTTGCGTGGTCAGGCTAATCGTGCGACGCATCCCCTTGAGGCCCAGCTGCAGATCCACCGGGCTCAGGCCGTCGCGGCGGCTGGACACTTGAATCTGCGGTTGCTGCAAATACGCCTGCAAGGTACGCGGCGGCTCTTTCAATGCCGAGCCATAGGCGAACACATAGTGATCCGCCGCAAGGCTGCGCTTGTGCAAGCCACTGAGCCCGGCCAGCGGTTGATCGATGTCGATGAGGATGTCGAGCTTGCCGCTGGCCAGTTCCTGCAAGGCATCGCGCCGGCGTGGCTGAAAGTAGCGTACCTGCCAGTCGGCATGCGGCACTTGCAGCAAGGCATCGAGCAATACCGGCTGCAGACAATCCAGGCAACTGATGCGCAGCAACGGGTTGTTCTGCCGCGCCGCCGGAATCATCCGCAAGCCGTCACGCAATGATTCCAGCGCGTTACGCACGTAATCCGCCAACCGGTGCGCCACCAGTGTCGGTGTCACCCCCAGACGACTCTTGATGAACAACGGATCCCCGCACAATTCGCGCAGACGCCGCAGCGCATTGCTCATGGCCGGCTGCGACAGACACATGACTTCGGCGGCGCGGGTGACACTGCGCTGCTGATAGATCGCATCAAAGGCAAGCAGCAGGTTGAGGTCGAGCTGGCGTAAATCAAGCATGGTCTTGCTCCGGCAAATCGCTTAACGTCGGGCAGCCTAACCAGTGTCCCGGAACAAGCGGTGAGCCCTACATGACAAAAATCAATCAGCCGCCCGCCAACGCCTTTTACGCCCCGACCTTGCTGCCGGCGATCGAGGAATTGCTCGCGCGCGGCGTTGCCCGAGAAGCGATCGAAGCGCAGTTTCATCGCAGCCTGTTCGACTTGCGCACACCGTTCATGCGCATTCCACTGATGCTCTCGCGACGCTTCTGGGCCTTCGCCCAAGCGCAGACGAACGACCCACTTTTTGGCCTTGCCGCTGGACGCCGATTCGTTTCAACGGCGACCAACGGCCTGACTTATCTGTTCGACATCGCGGTGTCGCTGGAGAGTGCCTGCGCTTACTTCGTGCGTTTCTTTCCGTTTTTCAACGGGCACTTTCAGGCGCAGATCGTGCGCGAAAACGGTGAGGTCCAATTGCGCCTGATCGAGTCCGGCAGCCTGCGTGCCGCTCCCGCCACCGCTGATTACATCCTGATCAGCCTGTGCAGCATGTTGCGGCGCAAATTGCTCGCCAGCGGTCTGGGGCGCGATCCGGTGCTGGGTGTGCAACTGACTGCGCCGGGCAGCGAAGAACACGCGCGCGCCTTTCGTGCCCCGGTGCAGGGCTCGCGGCAGTACCTGGCGATCCACCTCGATCCGCAGTTGTTCATCGCGCCACTGACGCCGGGCAGCCAGGCACTGGAACAGACTCTGGTGGAGCTGCTTGAGCAGACCCGCCGCAACAGCGAAGCGACCTTGCTCGAACAGCTCAGCGACTACCTGATCGAGGATCTGGCGACGGCAGACTGGAAGCAGTTCTGCGCAGAGCGGCATCTGCTGGAGCGCACGGCTGCGCGGCGCTTGAAGGCACTGGGCTGGCGTTTTTCTGAATTGCTCGATGAATACCGGCGTTATCGGGCCGAGGATTTGTTGCGGGCGGGCGAGTTGGAGCTGGTGCACATTTCCGATCGGTTGGGTTACAGCGATGTGCAGAGTTTCAACCGTGCGTGTCTACGCTGGCTGGGCTGCGCGCCGGGGGTTTATCGAGGTCGGTGGCTGTCGGTTGCCTGACCCGCCCCCATCGCTGGCAAGCCAGCTCCCACAGGGATTGAGGTTGTCCACAAATACTGAGTACAACCTGAAACACTGTGGGAGCTGGCTTGCCAGCGATGAGGTCAGTGAACCCCGCGCAAATCTCACTGCCCGGTTGCCACACTGGTCGCCGCCGCCCCCGGCGTGACAATGGTATTCAGATCAATATGCTTCCACTCAGGCTTGGCCCCCAACCGCGCATTGAAGCGGTAGTTGAAGGTGAAGTCGTCCGCCGTCGGCAGCGTCAATGGTTTGCCGTACAGCGCCTCGACTCCCGCCAGGTCATAACCCATTAACTGCAGCAGCGTCGGAAAAATGTTGTAGTGGCTGGAGCGATCCTTGTTCGCCGATAACGATTGCGCCCAGTCCGGGCCGTGCACCTGATCGCCCTGAATCACCACCAGCGGCACCAGCCCTTCTTCCTCCACCGGATTACCGCCGCAATGGGTATTGAGCCCGGGGTTGCCGCGTTCATGCAGGTCCTGGCCGTGATCGGAGGTGTAGATCAGCAGCGCATTGTTCAACCTGGCTTGGGCGAATACCCGGGCGAAGAACTCGCCGACGTTCCATAGCACCGTGTTCTTGTAGGCGTTGCGGTACAGCACCCAGTCATCTGACTGGCCGTTGAAACCGTCGCGTTTGCCGGTGTCGGCCACTTCAGTGAATTGCCCGCGCGGCAAGGTCGGCCGATAGGCCATGAAAGCGTCGGGGTATTTGTCGTGCACCGGGAAATGCGCGCCGACCTTGTTGACCACCACCAGCTCCGGCTGATCGTCGTTGAGCAATTCGATCAGCTTCGCGGCGGCAGCCATGTCGCGGTCACGCACGCTGGTCTGGTCAAACTGGACGAACTGGTCAATGTCCTTTTTCTCGGTCTCGGTCATCAGGTTCTGCAAATTGCCGCCGGTGCGCTGGGCGTCGATGTACACCGTGCGCAGCCCGGCCTTTTTCGCGTACTGCCAGATCGACGGCAGCGTGCTGTTGATCCGTATGTAGTCGGCACGGGTGCCGCCGTAGCGCAGAGTGACGTTGGTGTCGGCGCTGCAATTGGTGATGGACGCGGCGTAGCCGTAGTTGAAAATGTCGACGCCCGGATGCGCCTGCTTGAGGTTGCTGTGCACGCCGAACGGCGCGTTGATGTCCAGGTAATTGCCGGAGATGCTCTCGTCGATGATCAGCACGATGTCGTGATTGACCGTCACTGCGTTGCGCGCCAGCGTCACCGGCTCTCGCGGGCCGACCGTATTGTGCAGCGCTTCATAGGCGAACAGGTTCAGATAGGCCAGCGGCGTGTACATGATCGGCAAACCGCGCGCGCCCTCGCCCGCCCGCAGGAACAACACTGCGCTCAACAGCAGTACGCCACACACCGGCGCCGCCACGCGCAGCGCGTTGGGCACCGCCAGTGCATGACGCGGTTTCAGGCCGATGCCGAACAGCAACAGCAGACCGCTGAGCGCGCCATGAATGATCGCGTCGCGATACTGGTAGGCGGCTTCCTGGATGAAACCACCGGAGTACACCAGCGAGACAAAATTGCTGTAGCTCAGGTAATCCGCGGTAACCCGGGTATAAACATCGAAAAACACCGCCGAAACAAACAGTGTTATTGCGAACAAGTGGCGAATGAGAGCCTGACTTATATAAGCCGCCAGATATAATGCGAAAGTAAGCGCCAAAAACATCGCGCCAAAAAGAAGTACAGCAAAACCGACGCCGATAGCATTTAACCGATCAATGTAATATTCGGAATAAAGCAGCAGATAAACAATTAAAAGTACTTCTTTGGCATATCTGAACATGGCGATACCGATCGTTCAAATGGCAGGGAGTCAAAGGTTTGTCGGTCAGAACCTGACACTAGCACCCAGCCCTCAAAGCGCAAGAATTGACTGTTTTCTTCAGAAAGCGTCAAAAAACCGGTGACTCAAATCTGACACACAGCAGACGCTACAAGCCTTTAGATTAGCGGCTTACAACCGTTTATCGCTTATTTTAAATCTGAACAAATCTGCAATTAAACAACAAATCCAATCGCAGCAATGACTTGATGGCCAATCGCCAAAAAACGCTCAAGTGTTATACAGGTGCAACATGTCATTTTGCTGACACGCTTTTCAAACCCTGCGCTATACCCCTTTTACAGTCTTCTTCCGAACTTCTTCTTTTCGCTCTATCGAGGGTGCGCAGATGGACGTGAGCGTATTTGGCACCGGCTATGTCGGATTAATTCAAGCCGCCGCACTTGCAGATGTAGGGCATCGGGTTTTATGTGTCGATATTGACCCAAACAAGATCAGACAACTGCAACAAGCCGTGCCGCCTATTAGCGAGCCGGGGTTATCCGCCGCACTGGAAGAAAACATCAAGGCCGGGCGCTTGCTGTTCAGCACCCAGGCCAGCGACGCCGTGGAACATGCCGAGCTGATCTTCATCGCCGTGGGCACCCCGGCCGATGAGGACGGTTCCGCCGACCTGACCCACGTGCTCAACGTCGCCCGGGAGATCGCCTCGCACATGGAGGCTGATCGCACCCTGATCATCAAGTCCACGGTGCCGGTCGGCACGGCGGACCAGGTGGCCGCCAAGGCCAACGAAGAATTGCTCCGTCGTGGCAAAAGTGGCCTCAAGGTGCGAGTGGTGTCCAACCCCGAGTTCCTCAAGGAAGGCAGCGCCCTCGCCGATTGCATGCGTCCGGACCGGATCATCGTCGGCACCCGCGATGAGACAGCCCGCGAGCAGATGAGCGAGTTGTACGCGCCGTTCTGCCGCAACCGCGAAAAACTGATGTTCATGGACAACCGCAGCGCCGAGCTGACCAAATACGCGGCCAACGCGATGCTCGCCACGCGCATCAGTTTCATGAACGAGTTGGCCAACCTCACTGAACTGCTCGACGCCGATATCGAAGCGGTGCGCAAAGGCATCGGCTCCGATCCGCGCATCGGCTACCACTTCATTTATCCCGGCTGCGGCTTCGGCGGCTCGTGCTTCCCCAAGGATCTGCGCGCGCTGCTGCACACTGCCGAACACAACGGCATGCCGCTGAAACTGCTGCGCAGCGTCACTGATGTCAACGACCTGCAGCGGCACATTCTCTTCAGCAAACTCAAGGCGCAGTTTCCGCAAGGTCTGGCCGGCAAGTCGATCGCGATCTGGGGGCTGGCGTTCAAACCCAACACCGACGACATGCGCGAAGCCCCCAGCCGCTATCTGATGGACGCGCTGTGGGCCGAAGGCGCCAGCGTGCAGGCCTACGATCCGGAAGCCATGTCCGAGTGCCGGCGCCTCTACGGTTACCGCAACGACCTGCACCTGTGCGCCACCCGCGACGACACCCTGGAAGATGCCGATGCGCTGGTGATCTGCACCGAGTGGAAGAATTTTCGCGTGGTGGATTTCGAGCTGCTGGCGAGCAAGCTGCGCTCGAAAGTGATTGTCGACGGACGCAACCTCTACAACCCGGAACACGTGGCCGCTGCCGGTCTGCATTACAGCGGCATCGGCCTGCGCCACATCGCTCCGGAAGGACTGCGCCCATGAAAATTCTGGTCACTGGCGCAGCCGGCTTCATTGGTGCCCATTGCGTGTTGCGGCTGATGCGCGACGGGCATGCGGTGGTCGGCCTGGATAACTTCAACGGCTACTACGACCCGCAGCTCAAACATGATCGGGTGCAATGGGTACGCGATCAGGTAGGGAATTTCCCGCTCGCACGGATTGATCTGACCGATGCCGCGGCGATTGAAGCGCTGTTTGTCCGCGAACAACCGCAAGTGGTGATCCACCTCGCGGCGCAGGCCGGGGTGCGCTACTCGCTGGAAAACCCACGGGCCTATCTGGACAGCAACCTCAGCGGCTTCCTGAATATTCTGGAAAGCTGCCGGCACCATCCGGTCGAGCACCTGATCTATGCCTCGTCGAGCTCGGTGTACGGCGCCAACCAGCACACCCCGTACTCGGTGCACGACGGCGTCAATCACCCGCTGTCGCTGTACGCCGCGACCAAGAAAGCCAACGAGCTGATGGCCCACAGTTACAGCCACCTGTTCGGCATTCCCAGCACCGGCCTGCGCTTTTTCACCGTGTATGGGCCATGGGGTCGGCCGGACATGTCGCCGATCCAGTTCGCCCGGGCGATCAGCGAAGGCACGCCGCTGAAGCTGTTCAACTACGGCGAGCACCAGCGCGATTTCACCTACATCGATGACATCGTCGAAAGCATCGCGCGCCTCACCGACCATCCGCCGCACAGTCAGCCGGAGTGGGATCGCGAACATCCCGACGCTGGCAGCAGCATGGCCCCCTGGCGCCTGTTCAACATCGGCGGCCACCACCCGGTGGCGCTGAAAAATTATCTGGCGCTGATGGAAAAACACCTCGGCCAGAAAGCCATTGTCGAGCTCTTGCCCCTGCAACCGGGCGATGTGCTCAACACCTGTGCCGAGACCGACGATCTGGCCCAGGCCACCGGGTTCCAGCCCCGGATCGAGCTGGATGAAGGACTGGGGCGTTTCATCGCCTGGTTTCGCGACTACTACCCCACTGCCTATCGCCCACGCGCCGCTCGCGGCTGAACATCAGCGGAGGACCCCATGACTGGACATGAACAAGGTGTACCGATCACTCAGATGCGCCGCGACAAGCGCATGGATCCCGAGCACCGAATGCGCCTCGATAGCGCCATCCACAGGCAGGGCCGTGGCTGGCTGACCGGCCGCGACGGTGGCCGGCCATGGACCCTGTCGCGCACCAATCGCGTGCTCGCCTGCATCGGTGCATTGCTGATTCTGCTGGTGTTTTCGCCGCTGCTGCTGGGCCTGGCACTGGCCATCAAATTCACCAGCCCGGGACCGGTGATGTTCGTGCAGAAACGCACCGGTTATCGCGGCCGCACCTTCGGCATGTACAAGTTCCGCACCATGGTGTGCAACGCCGAAGAACTCAAAGAATCGCTGCGCCACCTCAACAAGCACGGGGTCGACGCCATCGATTTCAAGATCGACAAGGATCCACGCATCACCGGCATCGGCGGTTTCCTGCGGCGTACCAGCCTCGACGAACTGCCCAACCTGTTCAACGTGGTCAGCGGCGACATGCGCCTGGTCGGCCCGCGGCCGACCTCGTTCAACGCCTACCGCTACAAGGACAATCACCTCGCGCGCCTGAGCATCTACCCCGGCATGACTGGCCTCTGGCAGATCTCCGGGCGCAGCAACATCGACTTCGACCAGCGCGTTGAGTTGGACCTCAGCTATATCGCCGAGCAAAGCCTTTTGCTTGATCTGAAGATCTTGTTGAAAACCCCCTTCAAAGTATTCAGCGGCCACGGAGCAAGCTAATGGACGGTTCAACCAGCAAAAGCCTGAGCATTGCCAACCCCAGCGAATCGAACCTGATTTCGACCGTGCTGGATCTGGATCTGCGGATCCTGTTCCTGACCGCCGCCAATCCCGGCGCGGGCACCACCACCAGCGCCCTGGCGCTGGCCAGCCAACTGGCGCAGATGAGCAGCGGCCAGGTGCTGGTGGTCGATGCCAGCCATTCGGCAGGCAACCTCACGCAGCAATTGAACCTGGGCAAGGAGCGCGGCCTGCGCGACCTGCTGTTCAACCCGGACAACCCGCCGCTGTTGCAGGACTGCGTGGTGCAGGTCTCGAGCCTGCCCTTCCACGTGCTGCCCAACGGCCGGCCGATCCGCACCCTGGAGCACCTGACCGCCGAGCGCCTGAGCCCGTTGCTCGATCGCCTGGGCACGCAGTACCGCTTCGTGGTGATCGACGGCGACGCGGTGTATTCCGCCGCCGACACGCTGGTGCTCGCCACTCAGGTCGATGGTGTGGTGTTCGTGGTGCGCGCCGAGGACACCCGCTGGGAAGTCGCCCAGGCTGCCGTGCAACGCCTGACCCAGGCTGGAGCAAAAGTGGTCGGCAGCGTGTTCAACCGGCGCAAGTACTACATGCCCAAGTGGCTTTACAAAAACCTGTAAGCGAACGCAAAGGATGACGCCATGAACGCCAAGATACTTGTTCTGCTGATGCTGCCGCTTGCAGGCTGCTCCAGCAATTCCGAGACCCGCAACATGCCGGTGAATATCCTCACCGCCACACCGGCCAATGCCCAGGCCACTGACATGCCGAGGGTCGAACAGACCCTGCGCCCGAAAGACGTGCTGGATGTGATTTTCCACATCAGTACCAGCGGCTCGGACGCTTATCGCGTGCAGTCGGGTGACCAGATCGGCCTGAACTTCACCGCTGCCAGTCAGCTCAACGGCACGCAACTGGTGCTGCCCGATGGCACCATCGAACTGCCGGGCGCCAACACCTCGGTGAAAATCGCCGGTTTGACCAGCGACGAGGCCCGTCAGGAAATCCAGCGTACCTATCAGCGCAAGCAGCTGTTCCAGCCCAACCGCAATCAGCTCTCGGTGCAGATTCTCAGCCCGCTGAGCAACGAGCAGAACCTCAAAAGTGCGCTGAACCACCCGGCCACCGGCATGAGCCGCGAGATCACCGTCGGCACTGACGGCTACGCGAGTTTCCCGGAAATCGGCGCCGTGCCGCTGCAAGGCATGACCGTCAATCAACTGGAAACCTTCCTCAACCAGAAGTACGCGCAACTGCCGGGGCGGATGACTGTGGATGTGCTGCTCAAATCCACCGCCGGCAATGAGATCTACGTGCTCGGCGAAGTCGCGCAACCGGGCTCCTACCCGATCCGCCGGCCGGTGTCGGTGCTTGAAGCGTTGACTCTGGCGCGCGGCACCAACGTCAAGGCGCGGCTCGATTCGGTAGTGATCATGCGGCGCAACGGCAATCAGGTGCAGGCCATGAACTACGACGTGGAGAAAGCCCTGTCGGGCGATGCGCCACAGATCGCCTACCTGCAACCGGACGACATGCTCTACGTGCCAAAAACCAAACTGGCCAGCGCCGGCGAACTCGCCCGCCAACTGGCCGACGTGGTGCTGTTCCAGGGCGTGGGTTTCAGCTTCGGCTACCGCGTCGACAACAAAGGCAGTGACAACTGACTCTCAGGTGAACGACATGAACCCAAAAGAAAATTACCTGCACGAGTTCTTCAGGATTTTCTTCGCCAACAAGCAACTGGTGAAGCGCATCTTCCTGATCTTTGCAGTGATCGCGTTGTTGCTGCCGCTGTTGCTCAAACAGAGCTTCGATATCACCGCGCAGGTGATCGTGCAGTCGAAAAAACTGTCCCAGGGCGATGCGACCACCTCGCTCACCCAGGACAACGCCACCTTCATTCCGCCATCGCTGGCGGACATGGAGACCGAAAGCAATATCCTCCGTTCGCCGGCGCTGATTCGTCAGACCATCAGCGAACTGCGCGACCAGGGTCAATACAACCCGCCGCCGGGGATGCTCAGCAAACTGGCCGAACCGTTCAAACGTTACGTCAGCACGCCGCTGCGCGAATACATGATCAATCCGCTGCGTGATGCATTGGGCATGGAAACCGATCCGGTACGCGACACGGTACTGGATGGATTGACCCAGGACGCCATCGACAATCTGAAAATTGAAACCCTGCCGGGTTCCAATGTCATCTCGATCGTCTACAGCTTCCCTGATCCGGCCCAGGGCACGGTGTTCGTGTCCACGCTGCTGCGAAACTATCTGGTCGATCGTCAGGCGTTGCAGTCGATCGAACTGCCGCACTCGTTCTACGAGACCAAAAAGCATCAGTATCAGGTCCGGCTCGATGGCCTGGAAGGCGCGCGGCTGAGTCTGCTGGAAAGCGTCGGCTCGTCCGATCCGAAAGAGGAAATCACCTTTCGCCTCAACGCGATCAACACCGAAGAGCAGGCACTCAACCTGTATCGCGATCGCCTGCTGCAAAGCCAGCGCTGGCTCGATTACCTGAAATCCAGCCTGGCCGCTGCCAACACCAACAAGCTCAATGACTACACCTTCCCGTTCACCTTCACCACGACGGTGGACAACATCGCGTTCGAGGATCGCGAGATCCGGCAGATGGGCGAGGCGCTGACCACTCAGGTCAGCCGCTACATGAATGACCTCGCGGTCTTTCAGCCCGGTAGCGAACCGATGTTGCTGGCCCGCGAGCAGATTGCCCGCACCCGCCAGCAGTTCCTCAAAGTGGTCAACAACCGCATCCAGGAACGCACGATCGATCTGTCGGTGGTCAGCCAGGTGATCGAGCAGAAAACCGCGCGCATCGCCGAGTTCAAGAATCGGATCCATCAATTGCAGCAGACCCAAAGCAAGCTGCGTCAGATGGACACCGAGATCGGCGCGTTGCACGCAGCGTTTTCAACCTATGCGCAACGCTTTGCCGAAAGCAGCACGACACGCGCGCTGGACAACGACCTGTCCAATGCCCGGGTCTTGAGCCCGCCGTACGAACCGACCGAGGCGGCTTTTCCGAAACCGATGCTGATCATTCCGTTCGGTCTGCTCACCGGTCTGCTGCTGGCCATTGCCTTTGTCTATGTGCGTGAGTTCTTCGATCACCGCTTCAAGCATCCAGCGCAGATCAGCCATGAACTCGGCCTGCCAGTGCTGATGGTGCTCAACGAAGAAACCTCGCAGCCCGGCAATCCGCACAAGAACTGGACCATGCCGAGCCTGGTTCACTGGGTGCGCAATTGAACGCGGCGTCCACCCCGTGCGTCGCGCTGCCGATCATTCATTTGCTCAGCAGCGGCGGCTTCTACGGAGCCGAGCGGATGTTGCTGGATCATTGCCTGGCGACGCCGGGGCAGCATCAGGTGCTGTTCCTCGACGCGCCACCAGAGCTGATCGAGCGTTTTCGCCAGGCCGGGGTGGATGCTCGCGGCTGTGCCGGGCTCGGCGGACTGCTGCGCCACTTGCGTCAGCGCCGAGGCGACCAACCGTTGCTCAACACGCACAACTTCAAAGGATTGCTGTTCGGCTGGGTTGGCGCAACGCTGTTGCGCCTGCCTCTGGTGATCACTCAGCACGGCTTCACGCCGCGCAGTCGCAAGCAGAAGTTTTACACCTGGCTGAGCCTGCAACTGTGCCGCACGGCATCGGTGAAACAGGTGGTCTGCGTGGCACAAAGCATCGCCTCGCTGCACCTTGACGCCAGCGTGCAGGCGGAGAAGTTGCAGGTGATTCCCAACGGTTTGCCAGCGGCACCCGCAATGCCGCCGGCGCTGGAACGCCAACGCTGGCTGGCCGGTTACGTCGGTCGGTTGAGCAGCGAGAAAGGCCCGGATCTGTTTCTCGATGCACTGATTGCGTTGTGTCACCAGCATCCGCAACTGGACGCCGTGATGCTCGGTGACGGCCCGGAACGTGAGGCTTTGCAGGCGCGCATCGACGCGGCCGGTTTACAACAGCGGATTCGCTTGCCGGGCTATCAGACGGCGATGCAAGGCTGGTGGCAGCAACTCGATGCGCTGGTGATCAGCTCGCGCACCGAGGGTACGCCGATGATTCTGCTCGAAGCGATGCAGGCCGGTGTGCCGGTGGTGGCGTTCGCGGTCGGTGGCATTCCCGATGTGTTGCAGGACCGCCACAACGGCCTGCTCGCCGCACCGACCGATACCGTCACCCTTGCCCGTCAGCTCGACACGTTGCTGGCCGAACCGAAGCTGGCCGCGCAACTGCGCGACAACGCCAGACGCACACAACAGGAACGCTACGACCTCAAGGCTTTGGCTGAACGCTGGTCGCAGCTGTACATCCACACGGCACGGGAGGCACGCGCATGATTTTCCCGCTCTCGATCGTCAGCCTGCTGGCACTGGTCTGCATGGCTTTGCTGGTCAGTCCTTATCCGTATCTGGCGCCGGGGGCGGTGCTGGGGCTGCTGGGTTTCACGGTGCTGTACCGCAAACCGTCCTGGGGCCTGCTTGGCATTGCCGCGCTGGTGCCGTTTGAAGGGTTCTTCAAGGACAGCCTGGTGTCCGGGAGCAAATTGCTCGGTGTTTCGCTGGCGCTGATTCTGATGTTGCAACTGGCATTGCATCAGATTCCAGCGCAGCGCCTGCGCAGCAATCTGTGGCGCTACCTGATCGGTTTCATGGCGCTGTACTTTCTCAGCCTGCTCGCCTCCGACAACCTGGGCATGTCACAGGGTCATCTGCGGGAACTGAGCGTGGGGCTGATTCTGTTCGTGATCACCTTGTTGATCGGCCGCGAGTTGAACCTCGATCTGTTCGCCCGACTGGTCACGCTCAGCGTCAGCACGACCTGCGCGATGGCGATGTTTTCCAGCCGGTTCCAGGACAAGGGCCGCGCCGCCGGCCTGCTCGAAGACCCGAATGCCTTTGCTCTGCTGATCGCCTTCGCCGTGCCGCTGGGCCTGCTGCTGGTGATTCGCAGCCCGAACCTGCTGCACCGATTGTTCTGGGCTGGCTGCTGCCTTTTGCTGCTCGGCGGCATGACCAAAACCGAGTCGCGCTCAGGCCTGGTGGTACTGGCCTTGAGTCTGGCGATCGGGGTCTGGCATTACCGCCAGCACCTCAATCGCATCCGTCCCCGGCATTTCGGATTCGCCATGCTCGGCGCCGCCATCGTGCTGCCACTGGCGATTTATGCAATGCCTGCCGGTTATCTGGCGCGCATCCAGTCGCTGAGTATCTTGAGCGCCGGGGCCAAGGCGCAGGATGAGTCCCTTGGCCGTCGCGCCTCCTACATTGTCGTCGGCAGCCAGATCATCCGCGAGCATCCGCTGCTCGGTTCCGGCCCCGGGACCTTCCCGTTGCACTACGCAACCACCGGGTATGCCAAGGCGTTCTCGGCCAACCGCAAGATCGGCGATCTGTATCGCCGGGCGCATAACACGTATCTGGAGATTTTCAGCGAACTGGGCATTCCTGCCGGTCTGTTGTTTGTCGGCATGCTCGTGCAGGGTTTCTACAACCTGATCCGCGCACGACGTGCGTGGCTGCAACGGCGCGAGTGGCAGCACGCGGACGTAGTGACTCATCTTGGAATGAGTTTTCTCTCGCTGACGCTGTTTCTGATGTTTCTCAGCGCGCCGAACCTGAAGTACCTGTGGATCATGCTGGCGCTGACCTGGGTGCTGCGCCTGAAAGCCGAGCAGGCACCGCTGACGGAGGCCAGGGCATGAGCCGGATCAGCATCGTCATTCCGATGTACAACGAGGCCCGGCACATCGGCCGCACCCTCCTGGCCGCGCGCAAAGCCGCGAACGTCGCCGACATCGACTGCGAACTGATTGTCGTCGACAACGGCTCCACCGATGACGGCCCACGGATCGCCCGCGCATTCGGCGCACAGGTTCTGGTGCTGCCCGGGCTGCTGATCGGCGCGTTGCGCAATCGTGGCGCAACGGTTGCCAGCGGTGAATGGCTGGCGTTCATCGATGCCGATATCGAAATGCCCGAAGACTGGCTGAACCCGTTGTTTGCCCTGGCTGCGAGCGGTCAGGGCGACGTCTTCGGTCTTGATCTGCACACCCCGGCCGCCGCGCCATGGTACGCCGACGCGTGGCAGCGCCGCTCTTTGCGTCCGTCGACCCGCGCCGCTCGCGCCGTGCAATGGCTGCCCAGTGCCAACCTGCTGATGCGCAAGCAGTGGTTCGACAGTGTCGGCGGTTTCAACGAAACCCTGCGCACCGGTGAGGACAAGGAGTACACCCTGCGTCTGAGCGGACACGGCGCGCGCTTGCTGTCGGTCAACTCCAGCGTAGCCCTGCATTGGGGCTATGAAATGACCTGGCGTGAATGGATCGGCAAGGAACTGTGGCGCCAGGGCAGCCACCTGCAATTACTCCGCGCCCACGGCATGAGCCTGCGGCTGCTGCGTTTTCCGTTGCTGTCATTGCTGGTGTGGGTGCTCGATGCGCTGGCGGTGATTGCATTGCTTGCGGGTTATGCGCAGCAAGCATTGCTGCTGCTGTTGCTGAGCCTGCTGCCGAGTCTGTTGCTCAGCGTACGGCAAAGCATTCGCCAGCATAACGTCAACCTGACCTTGCAACTCTGGGGCCTGCACTGGGTGCGCCTGCACCTGGCCAGCGCGGCATTGCTTCTCGGTCTGTGTCATTGGAACGCCAGGAGGCCCGCCCGTGGCTGAATTCATATTTTGCCTGTGCCTTGTGCTGCCGGCGTACGCCTACATCGGCTATCCGCTGCTGCTGACCTTGCTCGCGCCACTGTTCCCGGCCTGGCGGCACGCACCGGCACCGCCGCTGAACGTCAGCATCGTCATCGCCGCGCACAACGAGGCGCGCCACATCGAGCACAAGCTGCGCACGCTGCTGGCGCAGGATTATCAGCCGGCGACGCTGCAGATCATTCTCGCCAGCGACGGTTCGAGCGATGACACCGTGGCCTGCGCGCACAAAGTGCTTGATCCGCGCATCACCGTCCTCGACCTTCCGCGGCAGGGCAAGGCCGCCACACTTAATGCCGGCGTCGCCGTGAGCAGCGGCGACATTCTGGTGTTCACCGACGCCGACAACCAATGGTCGCGCGACACCCTCGGCCATTTGCTCGCGCCGTTGAGCGATCCGCAGGTCGGTGCCTGCGCCGGGCACATGGTGATCCCGGTCACCGGTGGCGGCTTGAGCATCGGCGACAGCCTCTATCGGCATTATGAAGGCTGGTTGCGCCGGGTCGAGAATCGCACCGGCTGTATGGTCTCCGCCGACGGCGCCCTGCTCGCCTTGCGCCGCGAGCTGTTCCAGAACGTGCCGGCCGAGGTCAACGACGATTTCTTCATCAGTACCTGCGCGCCGGTCGCGCACAAACGCATCGTTTACGTCCCCCAGGCGCAGGTGATCGACCAGGGCGTCGACGCAGCGGACAAGCAATGGCGGCGCCGCCAGCGGGTCACCGTCGGCGGCCTGCAGAGCCTGGCGCAACGCAGCGAACTGCTCAATCCATTCAAGCACGGCCTGTATTCGATCGCCTTGATCAGCCACAAGCTGATCCGTCGACTGGCGCCGGTGCTCTTGCTGCCGCTGCTGCTGAGCAATTTCTGGCTGTGGAACGAACACGGTTTCTATCGCCTGAGCCTGATCGCGCAACTGATCGGCTACGGGCTGGCCATCGTCGGTCTGCTGGATTCGCAACACCGTTTGCCCAAACCGTTCCGCCTCGCGGCGTTTCTGCTGGTGACGCTGGCAGGCATGAGCGTCGGCCTGTGGCAGTTCTTGCGCGGGCAACGTTACGCACAGTGGAATCCTGACCAGAATCGTTGAGAGGACTCAAGCCATGGCGATCAAACAACTGATAAAACGCACCAGCGGCTGGCTCTATCTCAACTCGCCAGTGGGGCGCAACCAGTTGCACGGGGCCGGGGTCATTCTGATGCTCCACCGGGTGCTGGCCAACGACCGCGCGGCCAGCCTGCCGCACCGCAATGAACTGT
This sequence comes from Pseudomonas sp. JQ36, assembly GCF_053851495.1. Classification (NCBI taxonomy): domain Bacteria; kingdom Pseudomonadati; phylum Pseudomonadota; class Gammaproteobacteria; order Pseudomonadales; family Pseudomonadaceae; genus Pseudomonas; species Pseudomonas sp. JQ36. The sequence goes on from NZ_CM132642.1 coordinate 2,550,950, forward strand.
GCGTCGGCCCGCAAGCGTTCGAACACCTGCTGGTGTGGCTGCGCAAACATTTCGATTGCGTGCCGCTGATGGAGTTGCTGCAGCCCAGCGCCCTGCGCACCGAGCGCCCTCGGGTGGCGCTGACGTTCGATGACGGCTGGCGTGACAACGCGGTCAACGCCTATCCGCTGTTGCAGAAACACCAGGTGCCGGCGAGCATTTTTCTCTCCACGGATTTCATTGGCAGTCGGCAACGCTTCTGGTGGGAAAGCGTGGGCGAAACGCTGTGGGGCAGCCATGGCGAAAAGGCACGCATGCATCTGATCGAGTACCTGCGGATCACCGGTCATCCACTGCCGGTGCTGCTTGACGATATCGATGTCGACCGGCGCAGCCTGGCGCTGCTGCATTACCTGCAAGGCTTGAAGCGTCTCGAACCGCAGGCACTTGAACGGCTGACCGATGAATGTCCGCCGGAATCCTTGCCGCAAGCCCTGGACTGGCACCAGGTGCGCGCCATGGAAGCGTCCGGGCTGGTGCGTTTCGGCCCACATGGCGCCAGCCACGCGATCCTTACCGAACTCGATGCAGTGCGTCTGCGCGAAGAAATCAGCCGCAGCCGCGATGCCTTGCACAACGGCTGCAATCGGCCACTGCCGGTGTATTGCTACCCCAACGGCGACAACGATGAGCACGTGCGCGAGCAGGTCGCCAATCACGATTATGCGTTTGCCCTCGGCACGACCAGTGGCCTTTATCGCGGCGTCGGCGACCCGTTGAACCTGCCGCGCTTCGGCGTCAGCCAACGTACCGCACGCAACCCTGAACTGCTGTCGTTACGGATCTTTCGCGGGGCACGGCCATGAGTCGCGGTAGCTACCTCAAGCATCTGGCCCTGAGCATGGGCACCAAACTGGCGATGATCGCCTTGCGCCTGCTGCGCAACGTGTTGCTGGCGCGGATTCTCGGCCCGAGTGAACGCGGCTTGTTCGCCCTGCTCAGTACCCTGCCGGATCTGATCAGCGCGGCGACCAGCGGCGGCCTGAATTCGGCAGTCGGGTACCAAGCGGCCAATCAGCGGCCGATGGGCTTGTTGCTCGCCCAGGTATTGGTGTTCGGTTGTTTCCTGGCCGGGCTGCTGACCTTGCTGGTGGTCGCGCTGGCGCGAGAATTTGGCAGCGAACTCGATGTCACGATGCAGCTCGGCCTGCTCGCGTGGCTGTTGCTGCTGGCGGTGCCGCTGACCGTGCTCAAGAGCGGACTGCTGACCTTGCACAACGCGTCGGGCGGCGTGGTCGCATTCAATGTGCTGCGTCTGATCGAATCCCTGGCGCCGCTGCTGCTGTTTCTTGCGCTGTTCTGGATGTGGAAACAGGCAGCACTCGAAGCGGCGCTGATCAGTTGGCTGGCCGGCATCAGCCTGGTGGTGCTGGTGGGCTGGATGTGGCTCAAACGCGCACAGCCGCTGCAACTGCAATGGGATCGTGCGAGCCAGAACGAGCTGCTGCGCTTCAGTGCGCGCAGCCATCCGGATCTGCTGTTTCAACAGATCATTCTGCGCTCCGACTACTTGTTTATCGGCGCCCTGCTGGGCAGTACCGCGCTCGGCCACTACGCCATGGCCAGCGCTGCCGCCGAACTGTTGCTGATCGTTCCGGAAGCGGTCACCACACCGCTGATGAAGCGACTGCTGCAACAGGACAAAGGCATGGACAAGGTCACGCCGCTGGCGCTGCGCCTGACCGCCACGGTGATGCTCGGCGCCTGCCTGGCCATGGCAGTGATCGGCGAATGGTTGATCGTCACGCTGTTCGGCGCAGCGTATCAACCGACGTATCCGGCGCTGCTCGCGTTGCTGCCCGGCCTGCTGGGCCTGTGCTATGCGAGCATTCTGCGTCTGGATCTGATCGGCAAGGATCGCCCCGGCACGGTGTCGTTGCTGATGGGCATCGGCGCTGTGCTCAACTTGGCGCTGAATCTGCTGTTGATTCCGGCCTTCGGCATTGTCGGTGCAGCGGCGGCTTCATCAATCGCCTATCTGGCGGTGACGGTAGCGATGCTGGTGCTTTATTGCCGCTTGAGCGACGTGCCGTTCTGGCAAACCTTGATCATCCTGCCCGGCGACATCAGCCCGATGTGGTTGATGTTGCAACGTCGGAAGGCAGCATGAAACGCCTGGCCCTGCTGTTCGGACTCGGCCTGACGCTGAACGGCTTCGCGGCGCCGATGCACTGGGGCGATATCCGCGACGGCAGTCTGTATCTGCAAACGGATCGCCCGGACACCGTGACAGTGCGATGGGTGCCGGCATGGCAGGCCGAGGCCAATGAAGAGCGTATTTATCTGCTCGATGGTCAGGGCAAGCTGCAGAGCGAACGGCTGATCAAAGCCAGCGAGACCCGCGGTTCGCAGAGCTGGACTTTGCGGCCCGGGGCTGCCAGCAGTCGCCTGGAAATTCCCGGCTATAGCTTTCGTGGTTATCGGATTGAACATGACGAAAAAACCGTGGCGCTGTTCGCCCCGGCCAAGGTGCATTTCAGCGCCGAAGCGCGTAACGGCGACGAGTTGTATTTCAAAGTAGCCGCCGGCGAGCGCGCGGTGCTGGCCGGCAAGTTTCATGGCGGCGTCAGCGGTTTGCAGGCACAACGGGTCGGCGATCAGCAAACGCTGACGCTGGCACTGAAACCCTATCGTGCCTATTGGCAATTCGATCAGGTCGCCCTGCCGGTCAGCCAGCAGGAACAAGTCTGGCGCCTGCGTCTGCGCGGCACTGGCAAAGCGGCCTTCTGGCTCGACGGCACGGCCAATCTGTTTGCGCAAAATCCGCAGCAGTTGCAGCCCGTGCGCGAAGATCCGGGGCAAACGCATTTGACCCTGCACGACAAAATTCTCGGCCGCACGCCGGATCTGGGCATTGCTCTGCCGTACCTCGTGCCGCCACCCGCCAGTCATGCCTTGCTGGATGCGCTGAAGCCGGGGGCAGCCAGTTACTACAGCTTCGTTGACGTCACCTCGAAGAATCCGCATTTCGAAGACGCGTTCCGTGAGCTTTATCAAAATCGCTTCGGCATTCGCCAGGACATCACCCTGCTGGCCGGCACCGGGCGTCAGGCCGATCTGCGCGCCGATGTGCAGAGCAACAGCGGCCTCGACGCCTGGCTCGCCGGCACCCGCGCCCTGGGTGGCAAAGGCACGCATTACATCGGTTTCGCCGACGAGCCCAACCTCAACTATTCAAGCTACGAACAATTCCGGGCGATCTTCAGCAGCATGGCGCGGCAGGTGCGCAGCGACCCGGCCAACGCCAAGGCAGGCGTGCGCATCGCAATGCCGGCCAGCTCACGGCTGGTCAACGGGCCGTTCACCGACAACGCAGCGGACAAGCGCGGCATTGACTGGGCCCGGCGACTGCTCGGCGAGTCCGCCGATCAGGTCGACGCATTGGCCTGGCACGAATGGATGATCCGCGACCTGCTCGCAACCCGGGTCTACCGCGACAGCGTGCGCCGCGCCGCCGATCTGGTGGGGCTGGACGCCAAAGGGCAGCCACGCAAAGCGTTGCTGCTGGATCAGACCAATCTGTCCAGTGGCTCAGCCCTGAGCCCCTACGATCAGGAAACCCATTACGCCGCGCTGTGGTGGGCCTCGGTAGTGATCAACGCCTCTCAGGATGGCCTGCTGAGCATGCTCAACTGGTTTCAGGCCGCCGACGAACCGCCCTACGGCAAGGGCATGGTGCGCATCCATGACGATGGTCGCTTCGAGCTCAAACCCGTGGGCCTTGCCCAGCAATTCATCGCCGGGCATTGGCTGCCGCAAGTGCTGCAACTGGATAACGACGCTTTTGAGGTGGATGTCCTGGCGATGGCCGGCGACGAGCAGCGCGCATTGCTCGGGGTGAACAAAGGCACGCGCCTGCAACGCGTTGAGCTGAGCGGCGCCAGGTGCCCGCCAAACCCCGGTGCCCTGCGTTTCTTTGGTGCCGACAATCGCAGCCGCGACGCACCGTTTGCCTGCGAAAACGGGCGCGTGCGTTTCGAATTACCGGGGCAAACCCTGTTTGCCCTGAACTGGAGCGCGTCATGAACCGCCCTTCTGCCCTGCGAGCGTAATGCTGCGCGTGGCATCTTCATCAGGAGAAGTAAGTATGGATATTTTACGAAAACTCAGCGGACATATCCGTCGTAAAGGCCTGCGAGCGACCTTGGCGAAGATCCGCAGAATGTACATTTTTGCCCATCAGGAACTGTTGTGGATGGAGCGCGATCTGGTCAGCCCCGTGCCGCCGCACAGCCTCAAACCCTACCCGCCGCTGCGCGTAATGGAGATCACCGCAGACAACGCCAGCGCCTTCACCCGCTACTTCGGCGACCGTGTCGGCGTCATGGCCGAGCTGGCCAGTGAAGGTCACACCGGGCACATGCATATCGACGAGCAAGGCGATGCCGTGGCGTTTATCTGGGGCACGCCACGCGATTATGTCGATCGGCATTACTACGGTTGCCGGTTCCCGGTGAAACCCGGCGAGTTCTTCGAATTCGGTGGTGAAATGACCCGCGCCTACTGGGGCAGCGAATTGTCAGTCGATGTGCAAGTGCTCCTGTGGAAAGCCATGGCCGCCCAAGGCTGCCGCAAAGTGGTCGATGTCTGTGACGCAAGCAACACCCCGGCGCTCAAGCTGCACCTACGCATGGGCTATACCGAACAACAGCGGATCATGAATATCTACACGCTGTTCGGCCGCTGGCGCTTCTACCGCGAAACCCGCTACAGCGGCTCGCGTCTGGCGGCGCTTGGTAAACCTTCCCGTCCATCTGTCCCAGCAACGGCGGCCTGAACCCATGGTGATGCGATTCGAATGGCGCACGTCCCTGTGCGCTGCCGACTTCCCGGCAACAGCCTACGAGGCACTGCGCCTGCGTGTGGCCGACCACACGCCGTTCAACAGCCTTGGCTGGCTGTGCGCAGCAGAGCAGGCCCTGGGCGAGGATCAGCGTCTGCAGGTTCTGCTCGGCTGGGACGCCGGGCAATTACTGCTGTGCCTGCCACTGGTGGCCAGCCGCGAACGCTTCGCTGGCGTGCCGTTTCGCGTTTTGCATCACTTGGGTTATCCAATGGCCGATCGCCTCGCGCTGCTGTCGTTGCTCGGCAGCGAAGACATGCACAAGGCGCTGCTGCTGATCCGTGAACATCTGCCCCATGCGCTGCTGCAACTCAACGAACTGTCGGAACCTGCCGGTGAAGAAAGTGCGCTCACCGAATGGATGGCGCGCAGTTCCACGGCTGAACGACGCCTGAGTTGCCGGGTGCCGGTGCATCTGATCAGCGACGCCGATCATCAGGAAGTCTCTGGCGACCCGCGCTACAAGTTGCGTCGGGCGCGCAAACGGATTGCCGCCTGCGGTGCGCAGATACGCCGGATCACTCCGGATGCGCTGAACATGGGCGCCTTGCTGCAGACCCTCGGCGAAGTCGAAGCGGTGAGTTGGAAAGGCGATGAAGGCGTGGGGATTTTCGCCACGCCGCGCACTCGCCAATGGATCGAACTCGCCTTCACCGCGCTCGCCGGCCAAGGCCTGGTACGCGTGGTGATGCTCGAACTGGACGGCCGCTGCATCAGCTATCGCCTCGGTCTGCTCGAACAGGGCCGGCTCTACGATTACAACCTGGCGTTTGTGCCGCAGTACGCCGACCTCGGTAGCGGCCGGGTGTTGCTGGAGGAATGGATTCGCTGGGGGCTGGATGAGCACTGGCGCTGGATCGATGCGTCGCGGGTCAGCCTGGAAAACTCCAGCCATCAACTGCACGAACGCATGACCGGGCAACTGGAACATTGGCGCTGGAGTTTCTACTCGTGGCGCCCCAGCGGCTTGCTGCTGGGCCTGGGGCTACGCCTTTGGCACCACGTCAAACCGCTCCTGCAAAAATGGCGCGCCCAGCGTGCCGGCAACTCGCCAGCGGCGAACACATCCGACATTCAACCGGCAACACCACCCACCACACCTGGGCTAGCGCCTCGGAGGGCATCATGAGCATCATCGATAGTCTGCTTCTGCGCATCAAACAAAAAGGCCTGCGCCGCACCTTGGGCGCGCTGTGGAAACGTTACGTCTTCGCTCACCGCGAATTGCTGTGGATGGACCGCGACCTGGTCACGCCGATTGCCCCAAACAAACTGCGCCCCTGTGAAGGTTTGCGCAGAGTCGACATCACCGCGCAAAACGCCAAGGCTTTCAGCAAGTACTTCGGTGACCGCGTGCAGACCATGGCCGAGTTGGCCACTGAAGGGCATACGGGGCACATGTACCTGGATCAGGACGATGACACCGTCGGGTTCGTCTGGGCCAGCACTCGCGACTATTACGACCGCCACTTCTACCGCTGCACGTTCCCGGTCAAGCCCGGTGAATACTTCCAGTTCGGTGCCGAAATTACCCGGCACTATTTCGGCAGTAGCCTGACCGTCGATGCTCAGACCGCACTGTGGCAAGTCATGGCTGCCCGAGGCTACAAAAAAGTGGTGGATATCTGCGACGGCGCCAATATTCAGGCCCTGAAGATGCATATACGCCTGGGCTATCAGGAACAAGGGCGGATCACGCATGTTTACGACCTGTTCGGGCACTGGCGGTTCTTCCGCGAAACCCGCTACGACGGCTCCCGCCTGGAACTGCTGCGCAAACCGGAACGGCCGGCAGTGAGTGCGGCGGCACAGGCGTGATTCACATTTGAAAGGTTGTGGTGTCAATGATGCAGCCTTCGCGAGCAAGCCCGCTCCCACAATGGATTTATGTATGACGCAGATCCAATGTGGGAGCGGGCTTGCTCGCGAAGAGGCCGGTTGTCGCGGTCAACCATTCAGGCCTTGCTGGCGACCAGGGTGAAGCACAGCGGCATTTGCGCTGACTGATTCAGGTACTGGTCGTACACCTCTTCCCGGTTCGAATGCGCATATTCCTTGAAGTGCGCGATGTTCAGACCGGCCGCGATGGCGCCGCTGAAAATGGCGCCGAGGGTGTGCACAAACCAGTAGGACTTTGCCGCCTGCTGCTCAACCTTGCCGACGTAGACAATCGGCTCTTCCTGCACAAACGGCTCGGCGCGGAAGTAGGAGCTGGCGAGGCGGTACGGATCTTCGCCTTCAGGGTCGACCATTTCCAGAAACGGATGGGTTTCGTAGATCACCAGTTTGCCGCCCGGTTTCAGGGTCAACGCCACGTGGCGAAAGAACTCGCCGATGTCGGGCATCCAGTTCAGCACGCCGATGGTGATCAGCGCCACGTCGAAGCGGCTATGTAATGACGCTGGCAGGTGATGGATATCGCTTTCGATGAATTCGGCGTTGTGTGGCGAGCGCTGGTTCAACTCGCGGGCCTGTTCGAGAAATGCCTCCGATTGATCGACGCCGACCACACTGCGCGCGCCGAGGGCAAACAGCGACAGGCTTTCGCGACCGTTGTTGCAACCGAGTTGAATCAGCTCTTTGCCGTCGACGCCGACCTGCTCCAGCACGCCACGCAAGGTGTCGTCGAGACAGGAGAAATCAGCCTTCGACACGTCGTTCAACAGCGCTTGCCATTCCGCTGATTCACGGTGATGGCGAGCGGAATCGTTCCACGCCTGTCGATTGCTGTCGATGGCGGTTTTATTGTTGGGCACTTCCATGGCGCACTCCGGGCGATGCTCGTGATTGAGCGGCCCCGAGTCTAGAACAGCCCGGCAATTCGGGTTGTTGCAAACTTGTAAGCCAACCCACAGTGCCATTGTGGGAGCGGGCTTGCTCGCGAAGGCGGTGAGTCAGGCAACGGAGATGTTGGCTGACAGGACGCTTTCGCGAGCAAGCCCGCTCCCACAGGGGGTAATGCGGCGGCTTCGTAGAGCTTTTTGCGACCCGGCCTCATCGCTGCAAAAAGCTCCCACAAGGTTTCATGCACACGCCACAAAACCTGTGGGAGCGGGCTTGCTCGCGAAGGCGGTGTATCCGTCAGCATGGATATCGACTGACACGACCTCTTCGCGAGCAAGCCCGCTCCCACACTTTTGGCGTGGTCACATCTGATTCAGGCGTTCGCGCAGGAATTCCACCAGTGCCTGCACCGGGCGCGAAGCCTGGCGGTGCTGCGGGTACACCGCCGACAGGGTCAGTGGTTCGGGGCGGTAGTCGTCGAGCACTGGCAGCAGTCGCCCGTCCTTCAGCGCCGCGCCAACGATGAACGTCGGCAGATAGGTAATCCCCATCCCCTGCACCGCCGCATCGCGCAGCAACTCGCCGTTGTTCACCCGCATGCGTCCGGTGACGTTGACCAGCAGCGGCTTGCCCTGACCTGCGTTGAAGCGCCACTGCACCGAACGACCGTGGCCGTACGGCAAACAGTCGTGGCTGTGCAGGTCTTCGGGATTGAGCGGTGTGCCACGTTCGGCCAAATACGCCGGGCTGGCGCAGTACACCCGTTCGATGGCGGCGATGCGCCGGGCGATCAGTGTTGAGTCTTCCAGCACACCAATGCGCAGCGCCAAGTCATAACCTTCGCCGAGCAGGTCCACCGGGCGGTCGCTCAAATCCACCTCCACGGTGACATCGCGATAGCGCTGCAGGAACAGCGGCAGCAGACAGCCCAGATGCGCCACGGCAAATGACAGCGGTGCACTGACGCGAATGGTCCCGCGCGGCTCGGCAGTCTGCCCCGCGATGCCCTGCTCGACCTGTTCCACTTCGCCCAGCAGACGCAGCGCCGATTCGTAGTAGCTCTGGCCCAGTGGCGTGACGTCGAGGCGTCGGGTGGAACGGTTCAACAGCCGCACACCGAGGCGCTCTTCGAGCTGCATCAAACGGCGGCTGACGAACTGCTTGGACAGGCCCAACTGATCGGCCGCAGCAGTGAAACTGCCGGAGTCCATGACCTGGCAAAAAATACGCATGTCTTCGAACGGGTTCATTGTCACTCTCTGGTAGACAGTCAAACGCTTTATAGCCGCTTTTTCACTTTTCGACAGCTCATTAATCTGTGTTCACGGTTTGAAAACAGCCCGACACAACACCAATAACTTTCGAAAATGGAATTGAGCATGAACATCAAAAAGACCCTGACCGCCTCCCTCCTCGCCCTGTCCATCGGCAACGCGTTCGCCGCCGGCAGCCCGGGTGTCGAACACCAGACCCAGGCCTTCCTCGAAGCCCTCGCCGCGGGCGGTGGCAAACCGCTGGAGCAACTGAGCCCGAAGGATGCGCGTGCAGTGCTGACCGGCGCTCAGGCCTCGGTGAAGGTTGATCTGTCCGGAGTTGAAGTCAGTGACAAGGCAATCAAGGTCGATGGCCAGACGATCAACCTCAAAGTGGTGCGGCCGGCCAAGGTCAAAGGCGAATTGCCGGTGTTCATGTTCTTCCACGGTGGCGGCTGGGTGTTGGGCGATTACCCGACCCACCAGCGCCTGATTCGCGATCTGGTGGTCGGCTCTGGAGCGGTCGCGGTGTACGTCGATTACACGCCGTCGCCGGAAGCGCAGTACCCGACGGCGATCAATCAGGCCTACGCCGCGACCCAATGGGTCGCGGAAAACGGCAAGCAGATCGGGGTCGACGGCAAGCGTCTGGCGGTGGCCGGCAACAGCGTCGGCGGCAACATGGCGGCGGTCGTGGCGCTGATGGCCAAGGAGCAGCAAACCCCGGCCCTGCGCTTCCAGCTGCTGATGTGGCCGGTGACCAACGCGCAGTTCGACGACGGCTCGTACCAGCAGTTTGCCGAGGGACATTTCCTCACCAAGGGCATGATGCAATGGTTCTGGGACAACTACACCACCAACCCGGCCGAGCGCGCACAGATCCACGCCTCGCCGCTCAACGCCAGCGCTGAACAGCTCAAGGGCCTGCCCGCCGCGCTGGTGCAGACCGCCGAATTCGACGTGTTGCGTGATGAAGGCGAAGGCTACGCGCGGCATCTGGATGCGGCCGGTGTGCCGGTGACCTCGGTGCGCTACAACGGGATGATTCATGACTTTGGTTTGCTCAATCCGCTGAGTCAGATTCCCGAAGTGAAGGCGGCTGTGCGCCAGGCCGCGGCTGAGCTGAAGACGCATCTGAACTGAGGTCCCCTCACTCGCCACACCTGACGGTGTGGCGAGTATTTCGCCTGACCACATTCTGTGGCGAGGGAGCTTGCTCCCGCTGGGCTGCGCAGCGGCCCCAAAATTGGGTGAGCGCTGCGCACTCAAGCGGGAGCAAGCTCCCTCGCCACAACAGCGCTCATCATCGTGGAGCACATCATGTCCATCCTCCTCACCCACCCACTGTTCTGGAGCGCCGCCCTGCTGCTGCTCGACGCGCTGCTCTGGCACCTCGCGCCGTTCAGGCACCGCGCACCGAGAGTCGGTATTCGCCTGGCGCTGTTTCTGGCGTTCAGCGCATTGATCATCAACGCCGAGATCAGCCCGTTGCAGGCGCCGCTGTTCGCCGATGACCGGGTGATGCAACTGGGCGCGACGGCACTGGGAATTGTCTGGTGGCTGTACGCCGCGCGGGTGCTGACCGAAGTGATCGGTCTGGCGCTGATGCGGCGCATCGGCCACAGCGGTCGGCTGTTGCAGGATGTGATCGGCGCGCTGGTGTTTCTGGCGGCGATCGTCGCGGCCGCCGGCTACGTGCTGGAGCTGCCGGTCAAAGGCTTGCTGGCGACTTCCGGGGTGGTGGCGATCGTCGTCGGTCTGGCGCTGCAAAGCACCTTGAGCGACGTGTTCTCGGGGATCGTGCTCAACACCACCAAGCCGTATCAAGTCGACGATTTCGTGGTGATCGACGGCGTCGAAGGCAAAGTCATCGACATCGACTGGCGCGCAACGCATCTGCTGACCAGCACTGGCACCCTGGCCGTGGTGCCGAACTCGGTGGCGGCCAAGGCGAAGATCGTCAATCTCAGTCGCCCGACCAACCTGCACGGCGTCTCGATCAGCATCAAGGTGCCGAATCACATTCGCCCACGACGGGTACTCGACGCCCTCGACCGCACGCTGCAGGGCAGCAGCAGTCTGCTGCTCAATCCGCCGCCCAAAGCCGTGTTGAAAGAGGCCGGCGAGGAGATGTCGGAGTACGTCGCCAGCGGTTTCATCAGTGAACTGAGCAAGAAAGGCGAAGTGCGCAATCAACTGTTCGACCTCGCCCACCGGCATCTTGAAGCCGCAGGAATTTCCCGCCATCCCGATGGCGTGATCGAACCCTCGACCCGCGCCCGGGCACTGCTTGATGAAGTGAAAGTTTTTCGCTCGTTGAGCCATGAGGAACGTGATCGCCTCGCCGAATCGATGGTCGCGCAGCAGTACGCGGCCGGTCAGGTGGTGTTGGGTCTGGATGAAGTGCCAGACAGTCTGTTTGTCATCGCCACTGGCGTGGTCAGTGCGACCGTGCCCGATGGCAGCGGCCAGACCGAAGCCGGACGCATGGGGCCGAGCGAGGTCATGGGCGAACAGAGTATCCTCGCCGATACCCCGTCGCAGGCCACGTTCACCGCGCTGACGTCGAGCATCATCTACCGCCTCGACAAAAACCTGACCCGCCAGTGCATGGAGCAGCGCAGCGAAGTCGGCCAGGCGTTGAACAAATTGCAGGCGGTGCGACAGCAGAACAGCCGGCTGGCGTTGATGGCCAAACCGGTAGCGGTGCGCAAGGGTGGTTTTCTCGGGTGGCTGCAAAAGCGCTAGCCCTGTCAAACAGGTGAACGCCAAACCTTGTGGCGAGGGAGCTTGCTCCCGCTTGAGTGCGCAGCGCTCACAAGATTTCGGGGACTGCTGCGCAGCCCAGCGGGAGCAAGCTCCCTCGCCACAGGAGGTGGTGGATTGCGCCACTTTTTACTGCACATGAAAATGCCCGCAATCAAGCGGGCACTTTCAGTTCAAGCAATTACTTGGCAGTGAACTTGGTGTAGCTGTTGATCAGATTGCGGTAGTTCGGCAGGCGTTCGGACAGCAGATGCGCCAGGCCTTCCATGTCGTTGCGCCAGTCGCCTTGCAGCTCGCACGCCACCGAGAACCAGTTCAGCAGGTGCGCGCCGGCAGCCGACATGCGCGCCCACGCCGCTTGTTGCACGGTGGTGTTGAAGGTGCCGGAAGAATCGGTGACCACAAACACTTCGAAGCCTTCAGCAATGGCCGACAGGGTCGGGAATGCTACGCAAACGTCCGTCACCACACCGGCGATGATCAGTTGCTTGCGGCCGGTGGCCTTGATCGCCTTGACGAAATCTTCGTTGTCCCAGGCATTGATCTGGCCAGGGCGCTGAATGAACGGTGCATCGGGGAATTGCTCGCGCAACTCAGGCACGATCGGGCCGTTCGGGCCGGCATCGAAACTGGTGGTGAGGATGGTCGGCAGCTTGAAGAACTTGGCGATGTCGCCCAGCGCCAGCACATTGTTCTTGAACTCGTTGGGGGTGAAATCCTGTACCAGCGAGATCAGACCGGTCTGGTGGTCGACCAGCAGCACGACCGCATCATCTTTGTTCAGACGCTTGTAGGGAACGCTCATGGGAAACTCCTCGGTGGATGGTTGTTGCGTGAGGCGCCGACCGGTTAGCCGGCGCTTTTTTGTAGTGATCAGAAAGCGAAACAGGAACAACCGAACGCGCCCCAGAAACCGGCAAAGTCGCTGACCGGTGCGTTCGACAGTCGGGCTTTTTCATGGCTGTGCGAGTGCACTGCGCAGGCACCGACGCACTGGTGCACTTGCGCCTGCAAAGGCGAGTTCGGACGCCAGTGGCCCGGCACCTTGACCACCGGCGACCAGTCCGGCAGCACAGGGATCGAGCGTGGGCCGAGGTCTTCGAAATCGCCCGCGGCGTAAACGATCTTGCCGCCAACCACGGTCAGCACCGACTCGATCCACTTGATCGCTTCTTCCTCGACGTGGAAGAAGTCCGCGCTCAGCGCCGCCAGATCCGCCAGTTGCCCGACCTTGATCTGGCCCTTCTTGCCCTGCTCGGAAGAGAACCAGGCGCTGCCGTGGGTGAACAGTTCCAGCGCGGTGGTGCGCGGCAAACCTTCTTCGTACAAGGCCAGACCGCCGACGGTGCGACCGCTGACCATCCAGTACAGCGATGTCCACGGGTTATAGCTGGAAACCCGCGTGGCATCGGTGCCGGCACCGACCGGTACGCCTTCGGCGAGCATGCGTTTGATCGGCGGCGTGGCTTCGGCGGCTTTCGCGCCATAACGGTCAACGAAGTATTCGCCCTGGAACGCCATGCGATCCTGAATCGCGATGCCGCCGCCCAGCGCCCTCACCCGCTCGATGTTCTGCGGTGTGATGGTTTCGGCGTGGTCGAAGAACCACGGCAAGCCATTGAACGGAATGTCGCGATTGACCTTCTCGAACACGTCGAGCATGCGGCTGATCGACTCGTTGTACGTAGCGTGCAAGCGGAACGGCCAGCGCTGCTCGACCAAATGGCGCACCACCGGCTCCAGCTCCTGCTCCATGGTCTGCGGCAGGTCCGGGCGCGGTTCGAGGAAGTCTTCGAAATCGGCGGCGGAGAACACCAGCATCTCGCCGGCGCCGTTGTGCCGCAGGTAATCGTCGCCCTGGTGCAACTTGACGCTGCCGGTCCAGTTCTGGAAATCGGTCAGTTCTTCTTTCGGCTTCTGGGTGAACAGGTTGTAGGCGATGCGCACGGTCAACTGGTCATCCTTGGCCAGTTGCTCGATCACCTGATAGTCGTCGGGATAGTTCTGGAAACCACCGCCGGCATCGATCGCGCTGGTGAGGCCGAGGCGATTGAGTTCGCGCATGAACTGCCGGGTCGAGTTGACCTGATATTCCAGCGGCAGCTTCGGCCCCTTGGCCAGCGTCGAGTACAGAATCATCGCGTTGGGTTTTGCCACCAGCATCCCGGTCGGATTGCCATTGGCATCGCGCACGATCTCGCCGCCCGGCGGGTTCGGCGTGTCGCGGGTGTAACCGGCGACGCGCAGTGCGGCGCGGTTGAGCAGCGCGCGGTCGTACAGGTGCAGGACGAACACCGGAGTGTCTGGTGCGGCCTGGTTGAGTTCTTCGAGGGTCGGCATGCGTTTTTCGGCGAACTGGAATTCGTTCCAGCCACCAACCACGCGCACCCATTGCGGAGTCGGCGTGCGGTCGGCCTGCTCCTTGAGCATGCGCAATGCATCGGCCAGCGACGGTACGCCTTCCCAACGCAGTTCGAGGTTGTAGTTGAGACCGCCACGGATCAGGTGCAAGTGCGAGTCGTTGAGACCGGGGATCACGCAGCGCCCGTGCATGTCGATCACTTGCGTGGCCGAACCACGCAGGGCCATGGCCTGAGTGTCGTTACCAACGACGACAAAGCGGCCGTCCTTGATCGCCACCGCACTGGCCAGCGGCTTGCTGCGGTCTACGGTATGAAATTGGCCATTGAACAGAATCAGATCGGCGTTCATCGCAGTTCCTTTCGAGTAGATGAATGGGTGTCAGCGTGACGGCTGTTTCGCGGGCTCGACGTGAGCATGGGCCTGACCGGCTTCCAGCCACGGCGCGAACAACCGGGTCACGCGGGGCATGAACACGTACACCACCGACAGGACGATGGTCAGGGTGATCAGGAACGTGGCGACCACGTAGTTGGAAAGCAGCGGATGCAGCTTGAGCAGCGGCCCCCAGATCAGCGGCACCAGCAGCGTGTGCGGCAGAATCACCAGCAGGGTGATCACCGCTTGCTTCCAGCGCGGCGGCGGCTTGGCGGCATCGGCCAGCGGCGCAAACCAGAATTCGTTGACCGGTGCGACTTCAGTCTGGTCGCCATCGGCGAGCATCGGCGCTGCTTCATCCACCAGCGCCTGACGCTGCGGCGACTCCAGCCACAGTTGCATGGCCTCGGTGGAGGAAAAGCGCAGGACGCAGGTGTACGTGTCGAGGCCGGCCAACTTGCCGCGCACCACATCGACCCCGAGGTGACCGTCGCGCTGCCCGGCGACCCGGACAATGTTGCGCAACCACGCTTCGTAAGGCTGTTCAAACCCGGCCTTGACCCGGTGCTTGACGATCAGGGTCACGGTTTCACCGACCCCCGGTGCTTTTGGACTCAGGGCTTCAGGCATAACGCAGCACTCCGGGCAGACGAACATTGAGCGCCAGGCGTCCCGGCCCGGCGATAAACACAGTGGCGAACAGGATCAACAGCAACCAGCCGAACTGCCCCTCGGCCACACTCCATTGCGGGTGCACGACCAGCAGCGCCACCAGCAGAACAAAAAGAATAGGCAAGCAGGCCAATCGCGCCAGCACCCCGGCGACGATCAGTAGCGGGCAGAGGACTTCAGCGAAAATCGCCAGGCAGAGTGTGAGGTGCGCGCCGAGGTGGAACGGGTCTTCGATCTGCTGCAATTGCACGTTGAAGTCCAGCAGTTTGGGCAAACCGTGCACCCACAGCAAAAACAATCCGCCGCTGACCCGCAGAAACAGCAGACCGATATCCTGTGCCTGTTCATCGCGTTGTGATGCGCTCATGACCCTACCCTTTAATCCTTATCGGGTTGAATCATGCTCGGTACGGGCGAGGGAAAATTGAATGGATGTGCTCTCTTTCAGGCGAGTCGGATTCCTGTGCGAGCGAGCCTGGTGCGGGCGGCGATCCGACAGTGGCGTCCGGTCAGCCAGCATCATTGTTGAATGACACACCGCTTTCGCGAGCAAGCCCGCTCCCACAGGGAAATTTGGCGCGTCAGGAATGCGGGATATCCAGCGGCGCCGCCATGAACTGACTGATCCGCGAGCGCAGCCAGCGCTCGGCCGGGTCGTTGTCGTGCACCCCGCTCCAGGCCATCGACAGCTGTGCGGCATCGATCGGGAACGGTGGATCTTCAACGCGCAAGGCGCAGCCTTCGACCAGCGCACACGCGGCATAGTCAGGCACGGTGGCAATCATTTCGGTGCCGGCGAGCAACGCACGCAAACCGCTGAACTGCGGCACGCCGAGCACCACGCGCCGACGCCGGCCAACCTTGGCCAGGTCCAGGTCGATGTTGCCGCTCAGGTCACCGGAGAACGACACCATTGCGTGCGGGCGCTCGCAGTATTCGTCCAGCGTCAGCGGCCCCGGGCGATCATCGCCGCGTAGCACTTTGCAGGGAATGTCGCGCAGTTTCTTGCGCTTGGCGTTGGCCGGCAGATCGGTGGTGTAACTGACGCCGACCGAGATTTCCCCGGACGCCAGCAGCGCCGGCATCAACAGATAATTGGCACGGCGCACCACCACGACAATCCCCGGTGCTTCCTGCTGAAGCTGTCGCAGCAGCGGCGGAAACAGCCCGAACTCGGCGTCGTCCGACAGGCCGATACGGAACACGTCGCAGCTGCTGGCCGGGTCGAACTCCTTGGCCCGGCTGACTGCGCCGGAGATCACATCCATCGCCGGTTGCAGCTCCTGCAGAATCGCCAGCGCACGCGCCGTCGGCTCCATGCTGCGGCCGTTGCGCAGCAGCAACGGATCATCGAACAGGTCGCGCAAACGCCCCAGCGCGGCACTGACTGCCGGTTGGCCCATGAACAGTTTTTCGGCGACGCGGGTCAGGTTCTTTTCGAACATCAGCGCTTCGAAAATTACCAGCAGGTTCATGTCGACGCGACGCAGATCGTTACGGTTCATGGGCTCGTGTTCCTTGCTTGAGAAGTCGTGTTCAGTCAGGTGCGATAACGCCGTACTTTACTCGATCAACGGTACGTTGGCCGCGCGTTTGTATGGGCCGTATTTCACCGGCACCCATTGGAAGTGTTTGTCGAGGGCAGCGACTTGCAGTGATGTGCTGAGTTCAACGTTTTGCGGCGCAATTAACAACGTTTAACTCGTCAGTCTTCCGGCCCCGTCCAACAATGAAACCCTCTGCGAAACATTGTTTTTTTGACCAGAGGGAAACGTGCCGAGCGTGCGTTGCCCCCCGACACGGACATTGGCCATGGCTCACTTACAACAAACAGTCGCCCTCGCCCCCTTCAGCGAATCCCGCACACCGCGCATCGGCGGCCTCAGTCCGCAACGCGAACGACGGGCTAAACAATTGATCCTCGAACGCCTGGGTGAAAGCCTGGAAGTCACCGAACTGGCAGAGGCCTGTTCATTGTCACGCAGTCATTTTTCCCGGGCGTTCAAATGCAGTACCGGACTCTCGCCACAGGACTGGATCCGCACCCAGCGCATCGCTCGCGCCAAGCAGTTGATCCGCCTCACCCACTTGAGCCTGACGCAGATCAGCCTGGAGTGTGGCTTCTGTGATCAGGCACATTTCTGCCATATCTTCACCCGCAGCGAAGGGATCAGCCCTTTCGCCTGGCGGTGTCGTGAGGTGCCGGGCATGAAGGCCGAAAAGCCGCCAGCGTCGGCCGCGCCTGTCGACATACGCCTGGCGGTCTAGACGCTGTCGCAGGCTACGCGCATTTCCCCGTGCTTCACTTCTGCCTCAACCGCTGCGCCACTTGCGCCACCCGCTCGCCCAGATGTGCCGCCGTGCGCCGGTCTTCGAGCGGCGGCGCCTGCTCGGGGGGCTGTTCGACATTGGATTGGGACATGGCCCCGAGCGCGCTGCCCAGACGATTCAACTGTCCATCGAAGCAGCCCGCCGCCGAGCGCGCCGGGAGCAGGTCGAGACCCACCCAGATCATCGAATGCTGCGCGGCGAACACCGCCATTTGCAGCAATGTATTGAGCTTGTCGCCGCACAGGCTTCCGGAATTGGTGAACCCGGCCGCAACCTTGTTGCGCCACGGTTTTGCCAGATAGAACGCCGCGCTGGCCTCCATGAAATGCTTGAAGCCCGCCGACGCGCTGCCCATGTAAGTCGGCGCACCGAAAATGATCGCGTCGGCGCGGTGCAACTCATCCCAATAGAACTCAACTTCTTCTACCGCCACCAACCGACAGGTACTGCCCAAGTGCCGTTCGACGCCCTGCGCCACGGCTTCTGCCATGACCCGTGTGTGGCCATAGCCGCTGTGATAGACCACCACCACGTTGCTCATTGCGCCGTCCTCCGCACGCGTGCACTCCATTGCAGCCGTCAGGTCCTGGCCTGAGGGCAGGCTCGATTCAGCGGATTTTTGGGCTTGAAGCGGACACAGACGAGTTAATCGTTGTTAATTGTCCGCGAGACAAAGCGCTGGTCTGAACATTGCAGCGGGCAAAAAAGCCGATCGCTGCATCACTTTCGAGCATTGCCGGCAATCTGCACGTTGCACTGACGCCAGAACCTGCGGAATATGTCGGCAAAACTGTGGATTAGAAGGCTTGCGTGCCGCTGACGCTGATCCGCGCTGCCCTTCACGGAGGCTTCACACGCCGTGGGCAGGATTATAAAAATTTCGCAGGAGTGAGCTGTTGAGTCTTCCCCCGAATCAGGCCCTCGGTTTCGGCCCCTATCGGATTCAACCCGGCAAACGGCTGCTGCTTGAGGGCGAGCAGCCGTTACGCCTGGGCCGACGTGCCATGGACATTCTGCTGATCCTGCTGGCGCATGCCGGCGATGTCGTGAGCAAACAGCAACTAATTGCCGGCGTGTGGCCGGACAGCATCGTCGAAGACATCAATCTGCGGGTGCACATGGCGGCTTTGCGCAAAGCCCTGGGCGACGGTCAGGGCGGGCAGCGATACATCGTCACGGTGGCGCAGCGCGGCTACAGTTTTGTCGCACCGATCAGGCTGCAATCGATCGAACAGCACACCTGCGCCGAAACCGGCACCCGGCATAACCTGCCACTGCGCCGCACGCGAATGATCGGCCGCCAGCCGCTGGTCGACAGCCTGATCAGACAGTTGCCGCGCCAGCGCTGCATCACACTGGTCGGCCCCGGTGGCATCGGCAAAACCACCGTGGCCCTGCGCGTTGCCGAACAGATGATCGGCCACTATCGGGACGGTATCCGGCTGCTGGATCTGTCGCCGATCAACGACGCGCGAATGATCTGCTCGCACCTGGCGGCCCTGCTGGATGTGGTGCTGCATGACAACGATCCGCTGACCCACCTCGTCAATGCGCTGCGCGAGCGCCAGATGCTGCTGGTGATCGACAATTGCGAACACCTGATCGACGCCATGGCACTGCTCAGCGAGAACATTTTGCGCGGTGCACCGCAGGTTCACATTCTGGCCACCAGCCGCGAGAGCCTGCGTGCCGAAGGCGAGTATGTGCAACGCCTTGAGTCGCTTGATTACCCACCACCGATTGCCGTGCTTGATCGTGCGCAGGCGTTGAGTTTTTCGGCACTGCAACTGTTTGCCGAACGCGCCCTGGCCGCGCACGAGGGCTTCGAATTGAGTGACTCCGAGCTGCCCGACGCAATTGAAATCTGTCGGCGTCTGGACGGCATTCCACTGGCGCTGGAGCTGGCGGCGGCGCAGGTCGGAGAACTCGGCCTGCAGGGTTTGCTCAGCCAGCTGCAAGGGCGTCTGCCGGTATTGGCGGCCGGCAATCAGAGCAGCGTGGAGCGCCATCAGACGCTGCGTGCCACGCTGGACTGGAGCTTCAACCTGCTCACCGATTGCGAACAGACCTGCCTGCGTCGACTCGGTGTGTTTCGGGGTGGCTTCACGCTGGAGTCCGCCGCTGCGGTGATCGGTGGACAGCACATTCAGCCCGGCGAGGTGTTCGGTTCGATCACACAACTGGTCGCCAAGTCGTTGCTCAACGTCGAAGTCGGTGACGAAGAGGTGTTCTATCGTTTGCTCGACACCACGCGCCGCTATGCCCTGGAAAAACTCGAGCAAGGCGCCGAACTCGCCGAAACCCGCGAACGCCACGCTGAACGCTGCCTGGCGCTGATGTATCAGGGGCAGACCGATTGGGAAACCACCTCAACCGCACTGTGGATCGAGCGCTACGCACGCGGTCTGGAAGACCTGCGTGCGGCGCTCGACTGGAGCCTGAACGGTGCAGGCCCCAACGATGTGGGGATTTATCTGGCCGCGACCTCGGCGCCCCTGTGGCAAGAGTTGTCGCTGCTCAAGGAATACGGCGGTTACGTGCGTCGGGCGCTGGCCCTGTTGGAAAACGCTGCCGAACCTTGCCCTCGGGTGAAGATCGCGCTGAAGCTGGCGCTCGGCAGCGCCTGCTACCACACTTGGGGTGGCACCCCGGAAACCATCGCGGCGTTCGTCGATGCCCATGCGCTGGCGCAAGAGTACGACGACGTGGCCGGCCAACTGCGTGCAGTGTCCGGGCACATGGCGGTCAACCTCAGCTGTGGCCACTATCGGTCGGCGCTGGAACAGAGCGAGCAGTTCGATCGACTCGGCCTGCACGGCGACCCGCAGCTGTCGCTGAGTACACATCGCCTGCGGGTGTTGGCGCTGCATTACGCCGGCGACCAGCAGCAGGCACGCCTGCATGCCGAGCAAGTGATTCAGCGCATGGCACAAAACGGCAACCCCAACCGCTTCACTCATGGCTTCGGCGTGCAGTACGACCAGAGCGTCGCCTCGCTGACGGTGCTTGCCCGGGTGTTGTGGCTGCAAGGTTTCCCTGAACAGGCCTGGCGTACGGCCAGGCAGGCACTGGACATCGCCGTGCAGATCAACCACGGCACCTCGATCTGCTACACCCTGGCGCTGGCCAGTTGCCTGATTGCTCATTACAACGGTGATCAGCAAAACGCCCGTGCTTTGCTGCAGCAGTTGCTGGAACAGGCGCAGAAGCACTCCGTATTGCTGTTCTATCGCTGGGCATGCCAGTACGCGCAGGTCCTCGACGCCGATGCTGCCGTGCCGATAGCGACCGAAGACAGCGGCCTGATCAGGGAGATCATGGTCACCCTGGACAGCAGTTTTGTTGATGACGCGTTGCTAGAGCGGGCACGCAGCGGAGCGGCAGGCTGGAGCACGGCGGAGATTCTGCGGGCTCGGGCCGATCGGATGTTGATTGAAGATTCGGCTTGCCCCGACAGCGACACCGGGCAGGCCGAAAAGGTCTTGCTCCAGGCACTGTCGATCGCGCAAACCCAGGGCGCCCTGGCCTGGGAACTGCGCAGCGCCACTTCGCTGGCGCAGTTGTGGCAACGGCAGAACCGCTACCGCGAAGCACTGGAGTTATTGAGCCCGATCTATCAACGCTTCACTGAGGGCTACACCACCCCGGACTTGCGCAAGGTGCGCTGGTTACTCGACGAGTTGGGCCGCCAGCTGCGTGCCTGAGACCCAACGACTGCGGCTGACGAAGCGCGCATGCCGACGCTCGTACTCGTTGGATTCACCGCTGCGTTCAAGTTGTTCGCGGGCGTAACGACGGGTGGTGTTGAGCATGCGATAGCGCAATCCGGCACTGCCCCGCTCCACCGCCAGCAAAGACTTCTGCGCCAACCGATCAATCATCAGGGCCAACGTCGACGGGGGTAATTGCGCGCAGCTGATGACGCCCATCGCCGCATCAATGGCAAACGCCGTTTTGAAAACCGACAGGCGTTGCAGCACCCGCTGCTCCTGCTCATTCAGCCGTTGATAGCTCCAGTCCAGCGCGGCTTTCAGGGTTTGATGGCGTGGCACGGCAGTACGCCGACCATGGCTGAGCAGCTGTAAACAATTGTCGAGTTGTGACTGCAAGCCGACCATCGCCAGCGCATCAATGTGCGCCGCCGCCAGTTCAATCGCCAGTGGCAGTCCATCCAGCCGCCGACAGATGTCGCGCACAGCATTGAGATCCTGTTCGCGCAGGGTAAAACCCTGCTGCCGGGCTCGGGCACAACTGACAAACAATTGCACGGCCGAATAGCTCATGGTCTCTTCGACACTGCCCAGCGCTGAGGATTTGGGAATGGCCAGAGGCGGCAAGGTCTGAACGGTCTCCTGACTGGCCTGCAATGCTTCGCGACTGGTCGCGAGAATCGACAACCGTGGCGCGGCCTCCAGTAAACGTTCAACCAGAGCCTTGCAGGCTTCACGCAGATGCTCGCAGTTATCCAGCACCAGCAAGCTGTGACGCGCTGCCAGCGTGACGAGATCGGTATCGAGGGTGTGCAACAGATAATCGAGCAGTGGCGTGGCGTCGTTGACTACCGCCAGATCCACCAGCCAGACCCCGTCGCGAAAATGCTGTAACAGCAACTCTGCAGCACGCAACGCCACCGTGGTTTTGCCAACCCCCGCAGGCCCCGTCACGGTCATCAATCGGCACAGTGGCAATTGCCGCACCATCGAGCCCATCACTGAATCGCGACCGGTCACCGGCGTCAGCCGCACAGGCAGGTTGTGTTGGGGTGCTTGCAGATTTTCCAGGGCCACGTGCTCGAAATTGTCGCCGTGCACGGGAGCAACGAAGCTGTAGCCACATTGCGGGACATTGACGATATAGCGTTGGCCGTTCTCACCGTCACCGAGCGCCCGGCGCAGGGCGGCAATGTGGACGCGAAGATTGATCTCTTCGACCACTGAAGTGGGCCAGACCCGTGCAATCAACTCTTCCTTTCCGACCACTCGGCCTGCGCGCTCGACCAGCACCTGCAGAATGTCCAGTGCACGCCCGCCCATACGCAGTTGCCGATCCCCGTCGAGGATCAGCCGTTGGCGCAAATGAAAGGCATAAGGCCCGAAATACAGGACTGACGCCGAGTACAAATCGTTGAGGCTGTTCATGCCAACTATCTTGGCAGCCTGCGATGACGGCACAACCTTCACACAGGGCGCAGCACGGACATCCGGGTGCGCACAACGGACAGAACCGCTCTAGCTGAACTGTTCGCGGTATTGCACAGGGGTAAGGCCAAGTTTTTCCGCGAACAACAGACGCATGTGCCGAACACTGCCAAAACCACTCTTGTAGGCCACGGTTTTCAAAGGCAGGTCAGTGGTTTCCAAAAGATTTCGTGCGCAGTCGATACGCGCACTTTGCAGGAACTCCATCGGCGTCATATTGATGTCGCGGACAAACGTCCGCGCGAAGTGCCGTGCACTCATGTTGGCCAATCCTGCCATGCGCTCGACACTGAACACTTCGTCGAGATGGTCCAGGACGTAATTCTGTACTCGGGTGATCGGTGTTTCCTGAGGCGCCACCGCCGCCATCAAGGGGCTGAACTGCGCCTGTCCGCCTTGACGTTTCATCACCACCAGCAGCACTTTGGCGACGTCCTGGGCCAACTTCTTGCCGTGATCCTGCGCCACCAGCGCCAGCGCCAGGTCGATGCCGGCCGTGACCCCGCCAGAGGTGATCAGATTGCGATCCTCAATAAAAATCTGGTCGGTGGCGACGCTCGCTTTTGGAAATGCCTTGATCAGGCGCTCGGTGTAATTCCAGTGAGTGGTCACCCGATAGCCATCGAGCAACCCGGCGTGGCCGAGTACGAAGGCGCCGGTGCAGATAGAACCATACCGCTCGGCACAGGGTACGGCCGCTTTCAGCCAAGCCAGCAACCCCGGGTGTTTTTCGTTGTAGGCCCCCGGCCCTCCTGGCACCAGCAGCAAGTCGTAGCGCTCAGTGGCTTGTTCGATATGCCGGTCGGTGTGTACCAGCACACCGTTGGACGCACGCAACGGCCCGCGCTCGGTGCCAAGCGTGGTCAGTTGATAGTGCAACTCCGGTTTCAGATAGCGATTGGCCACCGAAAACACCTCCAGCGGCCCGGCCATGTCGAGCAGCAGAAAGTCGGGGAACAACACCATTGCCACGGTTTTCATGGGATACACATCACTGATAATCAAAGGTAAACGGACAGGACAGGCTGAGCATTATGGCCAACTGCGGCACAGTCGTCGGAAAAAAATACGTGATCGAGCGCACACAACTGTCAACCAGAAACGGACAGTATTTCAATTTCCATCTACTTATTACCCCGCAGAGTAAACAGTAATCTTCTCCTCACTCGGACGAATTCACGTCCCCCAAGGAGATTTCATCATGCTGACTCTTCGCAAAGCCTCCGATCGTGGCCTCGCCAATCATGGCTGGTTGAAGTCGTTCCACACCTTTTCCTTTGCCAGCTACCGCGACCCGCGTGAACAGGGTTTTTCCGACCTGCTGGTGATCAACGATGACCGCGTTGCCGCCGGTAAAGGTTTCGGCCAGCACCCGCATCGCGACATGGAGATCTTTTCCTACGTGCTCGAAGGTGCGCTGGAACATAAAGACACGTTGGGCACCGGCTCGGTGATCCGCCCTGGCGACGTACAACTGATGAGCGCCGGCAGCGGCGTGGCGCACAGCGAGTTCAACCATTCGGCCACCAAACCCGTGCACTTTTTGCAAATCTGGATTGTGCCGGAGATCAGCGGCGCCAAACCGCGCTATCAGCAGGAGCACTTCAGTGCGCAGAAAAAACGCGGTCGTCTGCAATTGATCATCTCGCCGGACGGCAGCGATGGTTCGCTGACAGTGCGCCAGGATGCGCGGGTTTACGCCGGGTTGTTCGACGGCAAGGAAAGCGCCACCCTGAAACTGTCCGCCAACCGTTACGCCTACGTGCATGTGGCTCGCGGCAGTGTTGAACTCAACGGCCAGTTGCTGCAGGAAGGTGACGGCGTGCGGGTTCGCGAGGAACAGGCGTTGACCCTGAGCAATGGCGTGGATGCCGAAGTGCTGGTGTTTGACTTGCGTCCGCAAGAGCTGCCGCAAATGCCATGAGGCATGGGTTTCCAAATGCCAACAAAAACGGCCTTCAATTGAAGGCCGTTTTTTATTTTGGCAACACCGATGATGGCTGCTCGGCAGGCTTCGCTGCACCGACATCTTTGCCCGCCTGAACCACCGCCAATGTTGTTTGTATCGCTGCATACAGGTTGGCCTGACTGGCGAAATAGCCACCGACGACAATGCTGACCACACCAAACAGATGCACAGCCGTTGCCATCCAGACGTTGGCATTCACGGTACCCGCCTTTTTGAGTGCCTCTCTGGACTCGATGGCGATGCCTTGAATCACCGAGTCGTAGCGTTTATCCCGCTCGAAATGAATGCGCTCGTTCGCCTTGTCTCGCTCTGCCTGGGAGCAAAGGAACTCTCGAATATCGGCGTGCACTCGCTCTACCCGAGCATCCATCCTTGCCTCGATGGTCTCGATCCGGGCGTTGAATTCTTCACGGCTGATAGCGTTCATGATTTGTGTGTTACGACCTTTGCTCAATGTGTCGAAGCTTTGATATTGCTCGAATTCCCTGGCTTTCAATCCGATCCCCTTCCCTGGGTTACCGATACCTTCACTGGCGCACCGATTTCCTGGCGCTGCGAGTTGCATCAACCTTAAGGCTGGCGCTCCAAGCCCACAAGCCGGCAGATTCCGCTGTGGATGTAGGGCGTTTCGTCAGACGCTGTAGCTTGTCCAAAACGCTTTGAGCCGTCACTCATTCTCCAGTGCAAACGCCTCGACAATCTGCTCAATCACCGCCCTGACCCGTGCGGTGTGGCGCAAGTCCGCGTGGGTCACCAGCCACACCTCATACGGTTGCGGGCGATTGCGCTCAGGCCAAAGCCTGACCAGGCCATCGCGCTCGCCCATGTACAGCGGAATTTCTCCTACGCCCAGGCCAGCCGCAATCGAGCGGCGTACCAACAGACTGGAACTCAGGCTGGCGACAATCCGCCCGCGATGCAGCGGTTCGCAAACCAGCGTCATGTCTTTGTGCGCCTGCAAATACGGCTGGTAGACCACCAGGTCATGGCCTTCGAACGCCGTACCCTGCGGCGGGATGCCATGGGCGTCGATATACGCCTGTGAAGCGAACAATCCCACGGGCCAGCGTGCAATCCGCCGCGCGATCAGATCGGGATTGTCAGGCCGGGTATTGCGCACGGCGATGTCCGCCTCGCGCTTGGCCAGGCTAAGGATCTGGGTGGAGGCGTCCAGTTCAACGCGCACGTCCGGATGCTGCGCGTGCAGGCGGGTCATGGCCGGGATCAGGAAGTCGATGGCCAGTGAGTCGGTGGTGCTGACACGTACGTTGCCGGTCAGACGATCATCCAGGCCCTGAATCTGCCGCTCAAGTTCCAGCGCCGACTGCTCCATTTTTTCCACGCTTTTTAGCGCGGCTTCGCCGACTGCGGTCAGTGCGTAGCCGTCGGAGGTGCGCAGGAACAAGGTCGCGCTCAGGGACTTTTCCAGCGCCGTGATTCGTCGCCCGACGGTCGCCTGATCCACCCCCAGAACCCGCGCTGCGCCGCGTAATGTCGACTCCCTGCATACCGCGAGAAATACCCGCGCATCATCCCAGTTCATGCTGCCCGCCCCATGCAAATTTGCATCACTATAAAGCCAAATCGCTGCATTACCGCAGCAAAGATAGCCGATATTCTGAGCGCCATAGACCTTCCTCAGGATCGCTGTCATGCGTACATCAACCTCAGCCTTACCGATTTTCTCGGGACTCTGCGCCAGCCTGGTCGGCATTGGTCTGGCGCGTTTTGCCTACACACCGCTTATTCCCTCGCTGATTCAGGCGCAGTGGTTTTCTGCCAACGACGTGGTCTACCTCGGCGCAGCCAATCTGGTCGGCTATCTGATCGGCGCCCTGCTCGGCCGGCCGATCGCGCGGCAACTGGGCAATAAAAACGCCCTGCGACTGATGATGCTGCTGGTCACCGCAGCGTTTTTTGCTTGCGCATTTCCGTTGTCGGTGAGCTGGTTCTTTGGCTGGCGATTGCTGTCGGGGATTACCGGCGGCGCGATTATGGTGCTGGTGGCGGCGACTGTACTGCCCCACGTGCCGGCATCCCGCAAAGGGCTGGCCAGCGGTGCGATTTTTCTCGGTATCGGCCTGGGCATCGCCGCCTCCGGAACCATCGTCCCGCCCTTGTTGAATATGGGCCTGCACGCCACCTGGTTGGGACTGGGCGGATTGTCGTTGTTGCTGACCGCAATAAGTTGGTTTGGCTGGCCTGCTGATCTACCGCACCCGACCGCCATTCACGAAGGCGCGACGGTTGAGCCAACGCCCTCCGCCGTCTATTTGCTGTTCGGCCAATACGCATTCATGGCCGCAGGTCTGGTGCCGGCCATGGTGTTTCTGGTGGATTACGTGGCTCGCGGGCTTGGTGCCGGGGCGCAGATTGGTGCCCTGGTTTGGGTGATGTATGGCCTGGGCGCAATTGTCGGCCCGGTAAGTTACGGCTTTCTCGCGGATCGGCTTGGCGCGCGGATGGGCATCCGGCTGGTATTGGTGGTGCAGGCGATTGCGCTGGGACTGCTGGCGGTTTCCCACTCATTCATGGCGTTGGCCGTGCTGGCAGTGATCGTCGGTTCATTCCCGCCCGGCATCGTCCCTCTGGCCTTGGCCCGCGTGCATGAACTGGTGCCGGATCACCATCGCCAGCAAATCGCCTGGAGCCGTGCCACCGTATCGTTTGCCACGTTTCAGGCGCTGGCCGGATTTGCCTATTCGGCGCTGTTCAATGCCACGGGCGGTCAGCACGCAATGCTCTTCGTGATCGCCGCAGGGGCGATTGTCGTGGCGATTCTGTTGGAGCACGCCCTGAAATGGCTGCCCTCAGCGACTGAACCACGTGTCTGTGAAAATTGAAGGGAATCATTGCCTGCGGGGCGCGCTCCCATCTTCAGAACCTCAAGCAACAGGAATCGACATGACTTTGCCCAACGAAATGACCCGGATCGAAATCACTCAACCTGGTGGCCCGGACGTCTTGCAAGCCAAGCGTGTGCCCCTGCCCGTCGCTGCAGCCGGTGAAGTACTGATCCGCGTGCATGCCGCAGGGATCAATCGTCCCGACGCCCTGCAACGGGCCGGCAAGTATCCAATGAAGCCGGGGATGAATCCGATCCCCGGTCTGGAAGTGGCCGGCGAAGTGGTGGCGCTGGGTGCCGGTGTCAGTCAGTTTGCCGTCGGGGACAAGGTCTGCGCGCTGACCAACGGTGGCGGTTACGCCGAATACTGCAACGTCCCGGCCGGACAAACCCTGCCGATCCCCGATGGACTGGATTGGGTGCAGGCCGCCGCTATCCCGGAAACCTCCTTTACCGTGTGGGCCAACCTGTTCGGCCTCGGCGACGCACAGCGTGGTCAGCGCGTGCTGATCCACGGCGGCACCAGCGGCATCGGCACCACCGCACTGATGCTGTGCCGCGAATTCGGCATCGAAGCATTCGCCACCGCCGGCAGCGCCGATAAATGCGCAGCGATCAGCAAACTGGGTGGGCAGCCGATCAATTATCGCGAGCAGGATTTCGCCACGGTCATCGCCGAAAAAACTGCTGGCCAAGGCGTTAACGCGATTCTCGACATCATGGGCGCTTCGTACCTCAACGGTAATGTCAGCGCGCTGGCGATGGATGGCCGGCTGGTGATGCTGGGCTTTCTCGGTGGCGGCAAGGCCAACGACATCGACCTGCTGGCGATCATGGCCAAGCGTGCGGTGATCACTGGCTCATTGCTGCGTGCGCGAACCGCTGAGGAAAAGGCCGAAATTGCCGAGCAACTGCGCGAACACGTGTGGCCGGCGCTGGCCGCCGGACGCTGCCTGCCGATCATCGACAAGGTTTATTCGCTGAACGATGCGGCCCAGGCACATGCGCGCATGGAAGGTGGCGACCACATCGGCAAAATCGTTCTGCGCGTGGGCTGAGCCGCAGCATTTTGTAATCGTTGCGAGTAGACGGTGGTCGAAAAAGTCACGCGCAGACCGAGCCTTCTGGTAAAAAGCCTTCTTTGTCTGCGCTGTGGTGAACCGTTTAATGTTCCTGTCCTTCATGACCCGTTTGCGTCGTCGCCGTCTGGCGTTCGCCTGCATGGCTGCGCTGATCATTGGCGTGCCGACGAGTTGTGCGGTGCTCGAACACACCGAGCGCAAACTGCTGTTTCGCATCGAACCGGGCACGGCCGGCTGGTATCACGGCTTGCCGGGCAGCGTGCAGGAACTCGACTTGCAGCCCAAGAGCTTCAAGGCCGGGCAGAATATTCATGCCTGGTGGTGGCCCGCAGAACGACCGAACGCTCCAGCGATTCTCTATCTGCATGGCGTGCGCTGGAACCTCACCGGACAGCTGTTCCGCATCGAGCAGTTGCGCGCGGCCGGCTACTCGGTACTGGCCATCGACTACCGTGGTTTCGGCCAGAGCAAGGGCGATCTGCCTTCGGAAAGCAGCGTGTATGAAGACGCCCGCGTGGCGTGGGAGCGCTTCAAACTCCTGCAGCCCGACCCGAGCAAGCGCCTGATCTACGGCCACTCACTGGGTGGCGCCGTGGCTATTGATCTGGCCGCCGAACTCGGCCAGGACGCCGCACGGGACAAGACACCGCTGCCGGTCAAAGGTCTGGTGATCGAATCGACCTTCACCTCTCTCGCCGACGTGGCTGCCGCCGTGGCCAACACCTCGCTACCAGTGCGCTGGTTGCTGTCACAGAAATTCGACTCCATCGACAAGATCGCCGAGATTCACATGCCATTGCTGGTGGTGCACGGCATGGCCGACGCGTTCGTACCGCCGCGCTTCAGCGAACAGCTGTTCAACGCCGCCCAACAACCGAAACGACTGCTGTTGGTGCCGGGTGCCACCCATAACAACAGCATGGCGCTGGGCGGGCAGAATTATCGCAAGGCGCTTGATGCGCTGATGCAGTCCAAACCCGCGCCGCGCGTGGCCGGCCCCGCACTGGTGCGCAGCGCGCAGGATTCCTAGCGATAGCCGCGAGCCTGCAGATCGAACAGTCTGGCGTAGTGTCCGTTGGCGGCGATCAGGCTGTCGTGATCGCCCTGCTCCAGTATCCGTCCAGCCTCCAGCACCATGATCTGATCGGCGTTGCGCACACTGGAAAAGCGGTGGGAGATCAGCAAGGTCATGCGCCCTTCGGTGTGCTGGCTGAAATGCTCGAACACTGCCGCTTCCGCTGCCGGATCCAGCGCCGAGGTCGGTTCGTCGAGAATCAGGATGTCGGCATCGCGGCGCATGTACGCCCGGGACAAGGCAATCTTCTGCCATTGCCCACCGGACAACTCCTGACCGCCAGCGAACCATCGGCCTAGTTGCGTTGCATAGCCACGGTCGAGCCCTTCAATGAACGGCGCGGCCATGCCTTCGGTAGCCGCAGCCTGCCAGCGCGATTCATCGTTAAACGCCGAGGTATCGCCCACGCCAATGTTTTCGCCCACGGTGAACTGGTAGCGAATGTAGTCCTGAAAAATCACCCCGATACGCCGCCGCAAGGTGTTCTCTTCCCAATCCTGCAAATCACTGCCATCGAGCAGAATGCGTCCCTGATCGGGCCGATACAGGCGCGTCAGCAATTTGATCAGCGTGGTTTTGCCTGAGCCGTTCTCCCCCACCAGCGCCACGCTCTTGCCCGGCACCAGGTGCAGGTCAATGCCTTCCAGCGCCGCACGGTGGGCGCCCGGATACCGAAAACCGACGTTTTCAAAGCGCAGGCCATCGCCCGGTTGTGCGCCGACGGTGAGATGGCCGGAATCGGCGAGCACCGGTTCGGCCAGATATTCATACAGGTTGGACAGATACAGACCGTCTTCGTACAAGCCACTGATCGCGCTCAGACTGCTGCTGACCGCACTCTGCCCCTGCTTGAACAACACCAGGTACATGGTCATCTGACCAAGACTGATATTGCCGTGCACGGCATCGATCACCACCCAGGCATAAGCCAGATAGAACGCCCCGGTGCCGAGCAAGCCGAGACCGAAACCCCAGCCATCACGACGCAATGTCAGACGCCGATCCTCAGCGTAGAGCTTGGCAAAAGTGTCCCGATAACGCTGCAACAGCAACGGCGCAAAGCCGAACAGCTTGACCTCTTTGATGTAGGCCTCGTGGGACAGCAAGGTTTCAATGTAATTTTGCTGCCGACTCTCCGGGGCGCGGCGGGTGAACAGGCGGAAAGCGTCGCCGGAGAAATGCGCCTCGGCAAAGAACACCGGCAACGCGCCAATCACCAGCAACACCAGCGCCCACGGCGAAAAATGCACCAGCAGCACACCGAAGCTGATCAGCATGATCAGGTTCTGGATCAGCCCCAGCGACTTCATCACCAACGCCAGCGGCCGGGTCGAGGCTTCGCGGCGCACGCGCACAAGCTTGTCGTAGAACTCGGAGTTCTCGAACTGCACCAGCGACAGGGTCTGCGCTTTCTCCAAAATCAGCGTGTTGACCTTCTGCCCCAACTGCACCCGCAACAACGACTGCTGCACCGAGAGCGCCCGTTGCGTACCGGACAACAACGCCAACACCCCCGCCTCCATCAGCACATAACGCAACACCGGCCACAGCGGTGCAGCGCCCTGCTGCGCATGCAACTGCATCGCCGCCACCACCGCATCGACGATCCGCTGGCCCAGCCATGCGGCCAGCGCCGGCAGCACACCGGCAATCAGAGTGGCCAGCACCAGACCCAGAAACAAACCGCGAGATGTCGCCCAAACCAGTAGCAAGGCGCGCCGGGCCTGATCGAACAAAGCGTGGAAGCGGGAAATCAAAGGCATGGAACACAGAGCTCGACGGCGGATGGAGCGTGCCATGGTACTCCGCAGGTTTGATCCGTGCTGAAACTGCGCTTTTTCATGAGAAAAACATCTGGAAAAACTCTGGCCTTTGCAGCGTCCAAAGCTCTGCTATGTTTTAGCCGCCCTTAGCGGAACCTGGCGAAAATCGCCTCTCTCCGCGCCTACTGTCAGGAACCCCGCCATGCGAATCAATCCCTGCCTGATCTTCAACGGCAACTGCCGTGAGGCTTTCAATTGCGAGACTGACAAGTGACGCTGACTTTTCGTCAGGCATGAAAAAGCCCAACCTCTTCAGGTTGGGCTTTTTGGTTTATCGCTGGGCCAGCTCATGCCGCACGCATTGTTCGTAATAGGTCTGCTTGACCGCCGCAGGCTTGAGCTTCGACGTGCTGTTGTAAGTCTGCTCGGTAATCCCCATCGCCGTCATGCGCATCCACGGTTGCTGGAACTTGCGCACCTGCAACTGCTTGCGCGCGCCATACAACGAGATCCCCGACAGCTTCGACTGTTGTGCGCCGGCGGCGATGTCCGAGCCCCACGTACAGGCAAAACGATGGCTCTTGCTCAACTCCTTCGCTTCAATGGCCGAAGCGAAAGCAGCCAGGGAAAGCGTTGCAACGGTTATGACAATCGTCCGCATATAGCCAACCTAACCTTTTGAAAAAAGGCGAGTTTGCCGGGGAAGCCCAAGCCCGGGGGCCAGCAAATTGCCGCATTTGCGAGATTGATCCGGGCCTGCGACGCGATCAGCGACAGCTGCCTACCTCAACCCGCAGACGCTCGGCGCCCTCTTCCGAGCATTCGATAGTGACCGGCAAGAAGCGCTCGATCACCGCGATGTTGCTGTGCAGATGCTCGGTCATCCTTGGGGTGGTAAATGATCCACCGCCGGCCAGCGCCATCGGCAGCAGCAACTGATCGGCGAGGTGTTCTGCCACCGCTGCGTCACTGCGCAACCAGTCTGCCGCCTGATTGATTGCGCTATCAGCGACCTTCTCCGCCCGTAACAACACTTGGCCAAAGGCACTGAAAACTTCGGTGACGTGCTCGAACACGTACTCCAGCAACAACACATTACCGGGGCCACGCGCCGGATCGAGCGTGATCGGATGCAATGTTTCCGCTGCCCAGCGCAAGCGTTTGGCTACCTGATTCAATTCACGCTCGGCGACGCTCGGTGCGAGACCGGCCGTCAGCGCCAAGGCTTGCTGCGACAGCAGCGCCCCGCGCTCACACAGGTCCAGCGGCGTCAGTTGCGACGGCTGCACCGTGACGTCGATCTCACCGCCACCGGCCGGGACAAAGCCGTGACGCAGCAGATCCAGCTCAATGCCGGCACCCATGCGCCGCATCAACGGCAACCAGCTGCGCGTAAGGAAATCGACAGGCGGGGCCAACGGATTATGCGTACCGCCGCTGATCCGTACGCGACTTGTGCCCGGCGCCTGCAACAGCGCCGGCAGCAATGTCTGCAACACCAACGTGCAACTACCGGCCGTGCCGATCGCAAACCGGTAATCACCCGAACGAATCGTTCCCGGCTCAAAATACAGCTCCTGCGAGCCCAGTTCTGCTCCCGCGATCCGTGCGCCGCAGACTTCGGCAGCTGCCATCACTGCCGTCAAATGCTGTCGCAACAATCCCGGCCGACTGCGGCGGGCACGAATCTGTTTAATGCGAAACGCCTGGCCTGTCACCATCGACAGGCTCAGCGCGCTGCGCAATACCTGACCGCCGCCAATCGCGCCGTCCAGTTCAATCACTTGCGGTTCCATTTCAATCCTTACGCATACAGCCCGACGATGTCCCTGAGGTAGTCATCCAGTCGTCGCGAGTCTTCCTGAGTTCTGAGTAATGTGGGCGCATCGCGTTCGAGTTCGGCAGTGATGAACCTGTGCAGTGCCGGACGACGCGGGCCGTAGGCGCGCTCGTCGGCATTGCGTTTAAGTGCCAGCAGTTCGTCGACTTCAGCGAGCAGTGCGCGGTCGTCGACCGTGGTCAGCAGGTCGGCGAAGGTCATCGGTGGACGTCCACGCCCCTGATCGATCCAGCGTACCGCCAGCAACGGCCGCAGCACGTAGAAGTACTTCTTGAACCGCACGCTGTCGCCTTGCAGGTACTGGCGAAAGTTGTTTTTCGCCATCGACAGATAGTGGTTGCGGGCTGCCGGCGGGCTGTAGAACGCTTCGGCCAGCTCCCGCAGTTGCGCAACCTGCGCGCTTTCGCTGCGGTACACCAATGGCGAGTCGAGCCACTCCAGCAACGTCGGATTGGACTTGCGCAACAACCCGAGGGTCTTGCGCAGTTCCCAGCCGCTGACGTCCAGTTCATCGTCCAATGGCCGCTCGATCACCGCGCGCGGCGTGTCGACCTGAACGAACCACTGCGGTTTTTCCACGTACACGAACCGCACGTCGTAGTCGCTGTCGGTCGAGGCAAAGCCCCAGGCCCGACTGCCGGACTCACAGGCGTACAACACCGTGACATTGCGCTCGCGCTCTATACGCGCCAACTCTTCCAGTACCCGCGCACGCATCGTGGCGCACAGCGGGTGGCGTTCTGCAAATTCCATGACTGCTGATCCTTTTATCCTTTGACGCACACCACTTGCCGCAGGGTGTGCAGCACTTCCACCAACTCGCGCTGGGCGTGCATGACTTTGTCGATGTCCTTGTAGGCCATCGGAATTTCGTCGATCACCGCTTCATCCTTGCGGCACTCCACATGCGCCGTGGCGCGGATCTGGTCTTCGACGGTGAAAGTGTTCTTTGCCTTCGTTCGGCTCATGGTGCGGCCGGCGCCGTGGCTGCAGGAGCTGAACGACTCTTCGTTGCCCAGGCCGCGCACAATGAAACTCTTGGCGCCCATCGAACCCGGAATGATCCCGAGTTCACCTTTCTTCGCCGACACCGCACCTTTGCGGGTGACCAGGATTTCTTCGCCGAAATGCCGCTCTTTCTGCACGTAGTTGTGGTGGCAGTTGACCGCTTCCAGCGCCACCTCGAACGGCTTGCGAATGATCTGGCGCGTGGCCTGAATCACCGCGCGCATCATCAGTTCGCGGTTCTGTCTGGCGAAGTCTTGCGCCCAGCTCACCGCTTCCACGTAATCATCAAAGTGCTGGCTGCCTTCTTCGAAGTACGCCAGGTCACGATCCGGCAAGTTGGCGATGTGTTGCCGCATATCCGCCTGAGCCATCTGAATGAACAGGTTGCCAATGGCGTTGCCGACACCGCGAGAGCCACTGTGCAACATGAACCAGACCCGATTGGCTTCGTCCAGGCAGACTTCAATGAAGTGGTTGCCGCTGCCGAGCGTGCCCAGATGCCCACGGTTGTTGGTATTGGCCAGTTTCGGGTACTTGTCGGTGATCAGTTTGAAACGTGGCTGAAGCCCCGCCCAGGCCTGATCGGCTTGCTGCGGAATCTCGTCCCACGCGCCCTTGTCGCGCCGCGAACGGGTCGAACTGCGGCCATGGGGCACCGCTTTCTCGATGGCGCTGCGCAGGCCTTGCAGATTGTCCGGCAGGTCGGCTGCGGTCAGCGACGTGCGTGCGGCGATCATGCCGCAACCGATGTCCACACCGACGGCCGCAGGGATGATCGCGCCCACCGTCGGAATCACGCTGCCAATGGTCGAGCCCTTGCCCAGATGCACATCCGGCATCACCGCCAGATGCTTGAAGATGAATGGCATCTTTGCCGTGTTCATCAGCTGCTCGCGGGCCTCGTTTTCCACCGGGACGCCTTCGGTCCAGAGTTTGATCGGCTTGCCGTTGGCGACTTCGAGCAGTTGGTAAGTGTGTGCTTTCATTTCTCTATTCTTTATTCGTTGGCCGATGATTCGGCGTTGTTCCGTCATGTGCAGCGACAAAAAAACAGACACTGTGGCTCTGCCAGTCGAGCCCCCGTTGCCGGGGCGGGATTCGAACCCGCGTTCCGATGGAGTACCTGTTGCATTCGCTGCCCTCTTTTTCAATAAGGTGGCACGACAAAAGTTGATGACTGTTGCGCGTTGCCGCGCACCGGGGTTGACCGGTCTCAGATGTACAGCCATCAGGCATTCGTGCCGTCACACACGCTGACAAGGGTTTGATGAGACGTCTTGGATGTAGTCCCACCGGCATTCAGCGCCTGCGACAAATCAATTCATTGCATGTTCTCGATCGCTTCGACCCAGTGCTGCGCGCCGTAACGACCGCAGGTGAACTGCTCGACCACATCGAACACCGCATCGCTGAAACCACCGACATTCAGAATGTCATCGCGATCCGCTGCCTGCGTTGCATAACCCGGCTGGATATCGATGCACACCAGCCGCGCCTGCGGGTTGATCTGCTTGATTCGTTCCCATTGGCGCATGGTCTCGCTTGCTCCATGGCGTCGCGTATCGATCCAGGACTCGTTGTCCGATACCAGAATCAGCGTATCGACCTTGGCTTTGCTGTCCGCCAGTTTCTTCAGCGGCGCCGAGCAGTTGGTGCCTCCACCAAAGATACCGGCCAGTTTCTCCGCGTTGCTGATCACGCTGTCCCGTGGGTTGAGCTGGATGTCCACCACCTTCACTTCGAACGGCATCACCCGCGCCGCCGGCTGTTTGCGCAACACCGCTGCCGCGACCAGTGCCGCCACATCGATGCAACGCACTGCGGTGGTTGCACCCTGACGATAACCGGTCGCCGGGCTGCCCATTGAACCCGATACGTCCGGGCAAACCACCACCGCGCCTTCCAGCTTCGGCACGTTGGCCAGCGATAACTCAAGTGCGTCCTGCAATGCCTCGCGGATCTGCAGCGGCACGTTATCGCCAACCATCCGGTAGGCCGCCAGCAACTGGTACGGATAAACCCGCGCCTTGGCCACTTCTTGCGGATCTGCAAGTCGCGCTGCCACGTACTCGACGCAACCCGGTACCTCGAACGCGCCATGCCGCGCCAAGGTGTTGAGGTTGATGCGCAACCCCTGCCAGCCCATGTTGCAAGCCTGCGCCGCCCATTGCTCTTTGCTCAGGGTTTCGTTGCCGAGCAGTTGAAACGGTACTGCGGGTACTTCGTGACTCGCACCGCTGCGAAATGCCAACAAATCGCGGGTCAGTTGAGGCAATGCCTGCACATCCACCGGTTTGCCGATCAGCCAGGCGAAGAACGCTTCACGCCAAGCCTCAGCCGGTTTCGGATGAACCATCTTCACCACATCCGCCAGCGATGGCTGGTTGCCAATCGACGCTTGCAGCAGTTGACGTTCGGTCGCGCCGTTCAGCCAGTTCTGCACCAGACGCTTGGGTTGCGAACCAAGGGATTTGCGCCCGGTGGCGCCACTGCGCAGGATCTGCACGTAGTTGCGCAACATCTTGCCGCTGTCGATCACTTGTTCGAACACCTCAGGTACCAACGTCGAACGGTTCGCCGTCAACGCCGCCAGCAACAACGCCGGCATGTCTTTCATGTGGCCCTTTTGGCGAGCGTAGACAGCAGCCTTCGCCACGAAACGGCTGTCGAGTTCAGCCACCAGCTTCAACACTTGATCCAGCTGGCTTTCGGCGCTGGCGTAAAACGTCTGGTTCAGACAACCGGTGACCGCCAGTTGAGCCAGTTGATGCTTCGGGGTGTAGGCATATGCCGAGGCACCGGAGGCATTCAAAGTGTCGCAGGCTGGCAGCTGTTTCGATTGCGTGTTGAAGAGTTTGAAGTTGGCCATCGTGGCGTCTCGCTCTGTTGTCCTGTTCGTTGCGATAGGTATTGCAGCGCCTGTGCCAGTTTTTGAAAGGTACAGAATTTATTTTCTATCTTATTGATTTATATAGTTTTTTATTTTTTATCGATTTTTTTGAGCTGAACCGAAGACAAACCCCGCGTGAGAAACCTATCATTTGATATCGTCATTTATCTTTTGAGATAGGCATGCCCAACAAACGTACTGTCGCGATCGGTTTTATCGGCGCCACGCTGGATCGCGTTGGCAAGGGCGCCAATCGCTGGAGCCACTGGCGACCGAGCGTTGGCCTGTGCCAGCAACCGGAAGTGCTGATCCATCGCCTGGAACTGATTCACGGTATCGACGCACGCGACATCAGCCTCGCTGAACGGGTTCGCGCTGATATCCAGCAGATCTCGCCGGAAACCGAAGTCCACCTGCACCCCATGGCACTGCGCAATCCGTGGGATTTCGAAGAGGTCTACGGCGCGCTGCATGACTTCACGACGGCCTACAGCTTCGATACCGAGCACGAGGACTATCTGGTTCACATCACCACCGGCACTCACGTCGCGCAGATTTGCTGGTTCCTGCTGACCGAAGCACGCTATTTGCCGGCACGCCTGATCCAGACTTCCCCCGCCCGACGCAAAAGCGAAGATGAACAAGCCACCGGCACCCACGCCCTGATCGATCTCGACCTGTCGCGCTATGACCGCATCGCCTCGCGTTTCGCCAACAAACGCCTCGAAGGCCTGGAGTTCTTGAAGTCCGGCATCGCCACACGCAACGCGGCGTTCAACCGCTCCATCGAACAGATTGAACGGGTGGCTGTGCGTTCCAAGGCGCCTATGCTGCTGATCGGTCCGACCGGCGCCGGCAAATCGTTCCTCGCCCGACGCATCTACGAACTCAAGCGCAGCCGCCATCAAATGCAGGGCCGGTTTGTTGAGGTCAACTGCGCCACCCTGCGGGGCGACGGCGCGATGTCGGCTTTGTTTGGTCACGTCAAAGGCGCTTTCACCGGCGCGCAGAACGCCCGCGACGGCCTGCTGCGCGCCGCGGACGGCGGCATGTTGTTTCTCGATGAAATCGGTGAACTGGGCGCGGACGAACAGGCGATGCTGCTCAAGGCGATCGAAGAAAAGCGCTTCTTTCCGCTCGGTTCCGACAAGGAGGTCGATAGCGACTTCCTGATCATCGCCGGTACTCACCGCGACCTGCGCAGCCGCGTCGCCGAAGGCCTGTTCCGCGAGGATCTGTACGCGCGCATCAACCTCTGGACATTTGATTTGCCCGGCTTGGCCGGCCGCCGCGAAGACATCGAGCCCAACATCGATTTCGAGCTCGAACGTCACGCTCGCGATCACGGCCAACTGGTGCGCTTCAACCTCGAAGCACGGCGGCGCTACCTCGCCTTCGCCAGCTCTCGCGAAGCGGCATGGCTGGGCAACTTTCGCGAACTGTCAGCGTCGATTACCCGGATGGCCACACTGGCGGACAGCGGGCGAATTGATGAGGAGCAAGTGCAGGAAGAAATTGATCGGCTGCGTTATGCGTGGGGGCTGGTGCAAGCGGACGGCGTGTCGGATGACCTCCCGGGAGACGCCGATAGCCTCGACCTGTTTGATCGACTGCAATTGAAGGCGGTAATTGAAGTATGTCGGCAAGCGGACAGCCTGTCGGATGCCGGACGCAGACTGTTCGGCGTATCGCGCCAGGCCAAGGCGCAGCCGAATGATGCAGATCGCTTGAGAAAATACCTGAGCCGCTTCGGGATTGAATGGGCCGACTTGCAAGGCCGCAAAACATAGCGCCCTCGACTGGCGCACACAGCTTGCACGAAAGCAGATGCATTCATAAGCTCGACATTCATTGCCGGCCACCCGAAAAATAATGCCCCATGAGAGCCACTACAACTTGAGCGAGCTTTTTGATTTCCTGGCAGCACTCGTCGCTTACGATGACTTCAGATCAAGGCGGCGCAGTAATCGTGTGTTTTCGCGCCGCTTTGTCGCGGTCATGTTTGTGGTCGGCTTGGTAGAAATCCTTTTACTTTCACATTGGGCCGGGTATCTGTGACTCTACCGCTCGTCCAACGGATAGCACCTTAGGCCCGTTCATACCTCCAATGAGTTACCCCCCATCGCGCGGAAGACTCAGATATGAACAAGTCGATTGCAACCCTGACGCTTGCAAGCCTGCTGTTGACTGGCTCGTTCCTCACGCAGACCAGTTCGGCAGCAACACCGACGGCCTCCTCCGAGACAAATCAAGCGCACAGCTCCGAGTCCAACGAGGAAAAAGCCAATAAAAAGGGCGAAGAAGCGTCAGGTTCAAACTCCGGCGCCGAACCGCAAGAAACACAGAAAGACGCCGCAACCTCCAGTGACTCGGAGGACATTAAGCAAGATTCGAAACCTTAATACCTGGGCGGCTGCCGCCGCCCCACTTGACTCACCTGACACGAATCACAATTGTCGACGCAAGCATGTCGCCCAGGCGTTTGCGCGAGCCAAAGAAGATGAAAATCCAGTCGAGGATGTTCAGAAACGGCGTTGTGATGTTGCGTATGAACGATTGATACAGATTGCAGTTCAAGTAACTACGCTCATCAATCACCGACATCCCCAGCAGCTTTTTACCCAGGCTTTGCCCGTTGGGCATTGCATCGGAAAACAGGTAATACGACACACCCGTACCAAGAGCCAGGACAGCCACCACATTTGGCGGCAAACCAATAAACTCCGCCAGCCGTCCTATAAAGAGGATCAAAAAGTAGGTGATCAACGTATCGATGATCTGCCCAC
The DNA here is from genome assembly GCF_053851495.1 of Pseudomonas sp. JQ36. Classification (NCBI taxonomy): domain Bacteria; kingdom Pseudomonadati; phylum Pseudomonadota; class Gammaproteobacteria; order Pseudomonadales; family Pseudomonadaceae; genus Pseudomonas; species Pseudomonas sp. JQ36. The sequence goes on from NZ_CM132642.1 coordinate 2,590,833, forward strand.
CCCAGCGACGGCCCAGCCCTGCGAGATTTTTCGGCTTTTGATATTCACTGCTGGTATTGCTGATGTCCATGCGGCTTCGCTCGATCAGAATTTAGATGACTGAGTATCGGCAACCGTCAGCCAATATTTAGTGGAGCTTCAGAGGCGAGCGCACTGACAGTACGGTCTATCAAACCCCGCAATACTGCTGCGCATGGCTCGGCTCGCTGAAGGTAAAGAAGTAGAAGGAAATTTTTTCGTCCTCTACGTCTCTTAATTCATATCTGATTCTGTCGAGCCCACGATCGATTCGGGTAACGACGAGCTCAATGAACTGAGTCAATCCGCCGCCAAATCCACTTAGATTAAGCGCACTGACATCCTGAAAATTTATGGTGATAGTGTTTTCTGCCGCGTCATCGAGCGACGACATCGTCAAGGCCAGGTTGTACTTGAAGTCTTGAATTTCGATATTCAGCGAAACGACCGCATTGTGCTGAATCAAAAGTGAATTCAAGCGAGATAACTTATCCATTTTCTTATGAACCAATGACGGAAAAGATGTGGCCTGCAACATTCGTGTATTTGAGCGAGCATCTTCGGCCCTGGCAGGCAGAGTATCAACCCGACATCAGAGTAACTGCGCAGAACCTTTGCCGAGCTTGCGTGCCAACTCGACATTCATTTCGAACTGTTCGCTAACATCAATCGCCGTACGGCGACTCTTTTCGACTGAGCCTTCCCGAGTCCAGAGAAACGGGAAAAACGAAAAGCACTGATCCGCTTCCAGCGCCTGCAGGTCGCGAATCCAGCCGTTCCAGCGCAAACCGTCGTAGAAGGTCGCGAGCCGATCACTCAACGCCCAACCCAGAAAGTCGGTGTAAGCAATGTGCAATGACTCCCACAACAGCGTGTCAGGCGCCCAGTAATACATCGCCCCAACCTCTTCCCCCAAACCACCGCCATTGAGAGCAAAAAAACCTCCAGCGGCATCGTCGGCGACCAACATATAAGCATCAGCACGGCCGCTATTCCAATCCAGAAGATTTCGCGGTAATTGCGGATGCCCGGAGCCGAGCAGGCGTAACCAGCCGTGATCAATCAGCAGCCCACCCGTTTCGAAGGCGATCGCACCCAAAGTCGATTTAGTCGTGACCTGAAGACCTGAAAGAACTCTGTCATTTTCGGCGGAGGGAGGGAGTAACTGATAGTTGAGTACGGCTTCCCCCAGCATTTTTTCAATGATGGGCAGCGCCGGATCCCGCCTGTCTATCAAGTGATCCAAACTTTTCATCCAGCGACCTTTTTTTGCGCAGGCACAAAAAAGCCGATCTAGATGATCGGCTTAAGTGTCTGATTTTACTCAGGAATAATGGTCGGGACGGAGTGATTCGAACACTCGACCCCTAGCACCCCATGCTAGTGCGCTACCGGACTGCGCTACGCCCCGACTGGTTTGAACCCGGCCCTTCATCTCGAAGAGCGCTCAAGAATATAGCGCAAGCTTTTGAAAACTGGAAGTATTCAAACGCAGCTTTTTATTTCTTGAGAACCACCAGTACATCTTCAAGCTCAGCGATCATCTGGCGGATCATTTGCTTGTATTGGGTGGTGTCGTCTTTGGCTTCATCGCCGGACAAACGCAAGCGTGCGCCGCCGATGGTGAACCCCTGATCATAAAGGAGCGCGCGGATCTGCCGGATCATCAGCACGTCCTGGCGCTGATAATACCGGCGGTTTCCGCGGCGTTTGACGGGGTTGAGCTGAGGAAACTCCTGCTCCCAGTAGCGCAGCACGTGTGGTTTTACCGCACACAGCTCGCTGACTTCACCAATGGTGAAGTAGCGTTTGCCCGGGATGACGGGTAGTTCGTCGTTATGACTTGGTTCCAGCATAAGCCTCAACTCGGGCCTTCAACTTCTGCCCTGGACGAAAGGTGACCACACGGCGAGCCGTGATCGGGATTTCTTCCCCCGTTTTCGGGTTGCGGCCAGGCCGCTGGCGCTTGTCCCGAAGGTCGAAATTGCCGAAACCGGACAATTTGACCTGCTCGTTGTCTTCAAGAGCGTGCCTGATTTCCTCGAAAAACAGTTCTACCAATTCCTTGGCTTCCCGCTTGTTCAGGCCCAGCTCTTCATACAGACGTTCCGCCATCTCAGCTTTCGTCAAAGCCCCCATACGTCACTTCCTTAACGTGGCGTTCAACCTTTGTTCGAGCGAGGTGAGGATATTTTGCGTCGTCGAATTCACCTCATCGTCATTAAGAGTGCGCGATGGATGCTGCCAGGTCAAGCCGACTGCAAGGCTTTTTCTATCAGGATCAATACCTTTACCCTGATACACGTCAAACAGCCTGAGATCCGTGAGCCATTCGCCTGCATTTTCACGGATTACGTCCAATACAGCCGAGGCCGCGACGTCTTTGTGCGCGATCAGTGCAAGGTCACGACGCACTTCAGGAAAACGCGACAACTCGTGGAATTGCGGCATTTTTCCGGAGGCGACTTCAGCCAGAACCAGCTCGAAGACGAAGACCGGACGATCCAGGCCCAGGGCTTTGGACAACTCAGGGTGAATCGCACCGATAAAGCCGACTTCACGCCCGTCACGTTCGATGCGCGCGGTTTGACCCGGGTGCAGCGCCGGGTGTTTACCCGGAGTGAAAGTGAAGGTATCCAGTGCACCGGCAAAGCCCAGCACCGCTTCAACGTCAGCTTTCACGTCGAAGAAATCGACGGTGTCGCGACCCTGCGCCCAACCTTCCGGCAGACGGCTGCCGCAAACAACACCCGACAGCATCGGTTCTTGCTTAAGACCTTCCAACTGACCGACGAAGCGCAGACCACTTTCGAACAGACGCACGCGATCCTGCTGACGGTTCAGGTTGTGCTGCAACGCCTTGACCAGACCTGGCCACAGCGAGGAACGCATGGCCGCCATGTCATTGGAAATCGGGTTGGCCAGCAACAGCGGCTCAACGCCCGGGTTGAACAGCTCGAACTGTTTCGGATCGATGAAGCTGTAAGTGATCGCTTCCTGATAACCACGGGCCACCAGCAGACGACGCAGTTCAGGCAATTCGCTGCGTGCTTCAGCCTTGGCTTGTGGCGCCAGACGCGCTTGCGGATAACGAACCGGCAGCCGGTTGTAGCCGTACAGACGCGCCAGCTCTTCGATCAGATCGACTTCCAGGCTGATGTCGAAGCGATGACTTGGCACTTCTACGCGCCACTGCCCTGCGCCGTCAGCGGAAATCTTCAGACCTAAGGCGCTGAGCAGACGCTCGACCTCAGCCGAATCCATCTCCATCCCCAGCATCTGAGTGATGCGCTGAGCACGCAGGGTGATCGGCGCGATCGACGGCAGGTGTTGCTCGCTGACAGTCTCGATGATCGGGCCGGCTTCACCGCCAGTGATTTCCAGCAGCAGGCCAGTGGCGCGCTCCATGGCTTCACGGGCCAGCTGCCAGTCCACACCACGCTCGTAACGATGCGAAGCGTCGGTGTGCAGGCCGTAGGAGCGAGCCTTGCCAGCCACAGCGATCTGATCGAAAAACGCACTTTCCAGGAAAACGTCGCGAGTGGTCGCGGACACACCGCTGTGCTCGCCACCCATCACGCCGGCAATCGCCAGAGCGCGGGTATGGTCGGCAATCACCAGCGTATCGCTACGCAGGCTGACTTCCTGACCGTCGAGCAAAACCAGCTTCTCGCCCTCTTCCGCCATGCGCACGCGGATGCCGCCATTGATTTCGGCGAGATCGAAAGCGTGCAGCGGCTGACCCAGCTCGAGCATCACGTAGTTGGTGATGTCGACGGCAGCGTCGATGCTGCGCACGTCGGCGCGGCGCAGACGTTCAACCATCCATAGCGGGGTCGGCTTGGACAGGTCTACATTGCGAATGACGCGACCCAGGTAACGCGGGCAGGCGGCAGGCGCCAGCACTTCTACCGGACGCACTTCGTCGTGCACAGCCGGAATGGTCATGACCACCGGGCGAGCGACCGGCGTGTCGTACAACGCACCCACTTCACGGGCCAGACCGGCCAGCGACAGGCAGTCGCCACGGTTCGGGGTCAGGTCGACCTCGATGCTGGCGTCTTCCAGATCCAGGTACACACGGAAATCTTCGCCCACTGGCGCATCGGCCGGCAGCTCCATCAGACCGTCGTTGCCTTCACCGACCTGCAGCTCGGATTGCGAGCACAGCATGCCGTTGGACTCAACGCCGCGCAGCTTGGCCTTCTTGATCTTGAAGTCGCCCGGCAGTTCGGCACCGATCATGGCAAACGGAATCTTCAGACCCGGACGCACGTTTGGCGCACCGCACACGACCTGGAAGGTTTCCGCGCCATTGCTGACCTGGCACACACGCAACTTGTCGGCATCAGGGTGCTGCTCGGTGCTCAGCACCTCGCCCACTACCACGCCGCTGAATACACCGGCGGCCGGGGTCACGCTATCGACCTCCAGGCCCGCCATCGACAGACGAGCAACCAGCTCGTCGCGACTTACCTGCGGGCTAACCCAGCCACGCAGCCATTGTTCACTGAATTTCATCCTGCTCTCCTAAGAATTCGTTACGACTAGCGAAATTGCGCGAGGAACCGCAAGTCGTTGTCGAAGAACAGACGCAAGTCGTTCACGCCGTAACGGAGCATTGCCAGACGCTCGACGCCCATGCCGAAAGCAAAGCCGGAGAACTCTTCCGGATCGATGCCGGACATGCGCAGCACGTTCGGATGGACCATGCCGCAGCCCATGACTTCCAGCCAGCCGGTCTGCTTGCAGACGCGGCAGCCTTTACCGCTGCACATCACGCATTCCATGTCGACTTCAGCGGATGGCTCGGTGAACGGGAAGTACGAAGGACGGAAACGTACGGCCAGCTCTTTTTCGAAGAACACCCGCAGGAATTCTTCGATGGTGCCTTTGAGATCGGCGAAATTGATGTCGCGATCGACCAGCAGGCCTTCGACCTGGTGGAACATCGGCGAGTGGGTGATATCGGAGTCGCTGCGATACACACGGCCTGGGCAGACGATGCGGATCGGCGGCTGCTTGGACTCCATGGTGCGGACCTGTACCGGCGAGGTATGGGTGCGCAGCAACATGTTCGCATTGAAGTAGAAGGTGTCATGCATCGACCGGGCCGGGTGATGGCCTGGGATGTTGAGCGCTTCGAAGTTGTGATAGTCGTCTTCGACCTCAGGGCCTTCGGCGATGCCGTAGCCGATGCGGGTGAAGAACTGCTCGACTCGTTCCAGAGTCCGGGTCACCGGATGCAGACCACCAGAGGTCTGGCCGCGGCCCGGCAACGTCACGTCAATGGATTCGGCAGACAGTTTGGCAGCCAGTTCGGCTTCTTCAAACAGAGCCATGCGCGCATTGAGAACGCCTGTAACACGCTCCTTGGCAACGTTGATCAGGGCGCCGACTTGCGGACGCTCTTCTGCCGGCAAATTCCCCAGGGTCTTCATCACCTGAGTCAATTCACCCTTTTTGCCAAGGTATTGAACCCGGATTTGCTCCAGGGCATTGATATCTTCAGCGCTTTGCACAGCCTCTAGTGCTTGAGAGACCAGCGCATCCAGGTTTTCCATGTACAGACTCCAGATACAAAATAGGGGAAGAGCTTGAAGGCTCTTCCCCTATTTATGACGTTTAACACCTGGCCCCACAGAGGTGAGGCCGGGTGACTGTCGGGGGTACTTAAGCCAAGGTGGCTTTAGCTTTCTCGACAATCGCAGCAAACGCCGCTTTTTCGTTCACTGCCAGATCAGCCAGAACCTTACGGTCGATCTCGATGGACGCTTTTTTCAGGCCAGCGATGAAACGGCTGTAGGACAGACCGTTAACACGAGCACCAGCGTTGATACGAGCGATCCACAGAGCGCGGAACTGACGTTTTTTCTGACGACGGTCACGGTAGGCGTATTGGCCTGCCTTGATTACCGCTTGCTTGGCAACACGGAATACGCGGGAGCGTGCGCCGTAGTAGCCTTTAGCAAGTTTCAGAATTTTTTTGTGACGCTTACGGGCAATGACGCCACGCTTTACACGAGCCATGAGTTACTTCCTCTATTCTTGACTAAAATTAACGAAGGCGCAGCATGCGCTCGACTTTTGCCACGTCAGACGGATGCAGCAAGCTGCTACCGCGCAGTTGACGCTTACGCTTGGTCGACATTTTGGTCAGGATGTGGCTCTTGAAAGCGTGCTTGTGCTTGATACCGTTAGCAGTTTTCAGAAACCGCTTAGCAGCACCACTTTTGGTTTTCATTTTTGGCATGTTCGGATACTCCGCATTCAGTTGATAAACATAATCAGAAGGCCTGCCGTGCCCTGTTGATTACTTCTTCTTTTTCGGGGCGATGACCATGATCAGCTGGCGTCCTTCCATCTTAGGATGCTGTTCGACCGAACCGTACTCGAGCAGGTCAGCTTCAACCCGCTTGAGGAGTTCCATCCCCAGCTCCTGGTGGGCCATCTCACGGCCGCGGAATCGCAAGGATACCTTGGCCCTGTCCCCGTCACTCAGGAAACGTACCAGGTTGCGCAGTTTTACCTGGTAATCCCCTTCCTCCGTCCCTGGACGAAACTTGATTTCTTTTACCTGAATCTGCTTCTGGTTTTTCTTCGCTGCTGCAATCTGCTTCTTCTTCTCGAAGATCGATTTGCCGTAGTCCATCACCCGGCAAACCGGTGGGACTGCGTCAGCAGAGATTTCTACCAGATCAAGCTTTGCTTCTTCAGCAATACGAAGCGCTTCATCAATCGAGACGATGCCAATCTGCTCGCCATCAGCGCCAATTAACCGAACCTCGCGTGCCGAGATATTCTCGTTGATCGGGGCTTTCGGTGCAGCTCGTTTATCTTGTCTCATTTCACGCTTAATAATAATTACTCCGAATCTGGGCGACCACGCCGGGAAACCGCTTGCGCGAGAAACTCAGCGAACTGGGCGACGGGCATCGAGCCCAGGTCAGCACCTTCACGAGTACGCACAGCGACAGTCTGCATCTCGACTTCCTTATCTCCGATAACCAAAAGATAGGGAACCTTGAGCAAAGTATGCTCGCGGATTTTAAAGCCGATCTTTTCATTTCTCAAGTCGGACTTGGCACGAAATCCGCTTTCGTTGAGAGTTTTTTCTACTTCTGCAACAAAATCTGCCTGTTTATCAGTGATATTCATGATCACTGCCTGGGTTGGCGCCAGCCACGCAGGGAATGCACCTTCGTAATGCTCGATCAGAATCCCGACGAAACGCTCGAAGGAACCGAGGATCGCCCGGTGCAACATCACTGGGTGTTTGCGGCTGTTGTCTTCGGAGACGTATTCAGCACCGAGACGGACAGGCAGGTTGAAATCGAGCTGCAAGGTACCACACTGCCAGACGCGACCGAGGCAATCTTTCAGCGAGAACTCGATTTTCGGACCGTAGAATGCACCCTCGCCCGGCTGCAGATCATACGGCAGACCCGCGGAATCAAGGGCTGCAGCCAGTGCCGCTTCGGCGCGATCCCACAGCTCGTCGGAACCCACGCGTTTTTCCGGACGAGTGGACAGTTTCATCTCGACATCGGTGAAACCGAAGTCGCGGTAAACGTCCATGGTCAGCTTGATGAACGCAGCGGATTCGGCCTGCATCTGCTCTTCAGTGCAGAAAATGTGGGCGTCGTCCTGAGTGAACGCACGCACACGCATGATGCCGTGCAACGCACCTGATGGCTCGTTACGGTGGCAGGCACCGAACTCGGCCAGACGCATCGGCAGCTCGCGGTAGCTCTTCAGGCCCTGGTTGAACACCTGCACGTGGCACGGGCAGTTCATCGGCTTGATGGCGTAGTCGCGGCTTTCCGACTCGGTGGTGAACATGTTGTCGGCGTAGTTGGCCCAGTGTCCGGATTTCTCCCAAAGGCTGCGATCGACCACTTGCGGAGTCTTGATCTCCAGGTAGCCGTTGTCGCGCTGCACTTTGCGCATGTACTGCTCGAGCACTTGATACAGGGTCCAGCCGTTCGGGTGCCAGAACACCATGCCCGGCGCTTCTTCCTGGGTGTGGAACAGGCCCAGGCGCTTGCCGATCTTGCGGTGGTCGCGCTTTTCAGCTTCTTCGATGCGCTGGATGTAAGCCGCCAGCTGCTTCTTGTCTGCCCAGGCAGTACCGTAAACGCGCTGCAGTTGCTCGTTCTTGGCATCACCGCGCCAGTAGGCGCCGGACAACTTGGTCAGCTTGAAGGATTTCAGGAAGCGCGTGTTCGGCACGTGCGGGCCGCGGCACATGTCGACGTATTCTTCGTGATAGTACAGGCCCATGGCCTGCTCGTTCGGCATGTCCTCGACCAGGCGCAGCTTGTAGTCTTCGCCACGAGCCTTGAACACTTCGATCACTTCGGCACGCGGAGTGACTTTCTTGATGACGTCGTAATCTTTGTCGATCAGCTGATGCATGCGCTGTTCGATGGCGGCCATGTCGTCCGGAGTGAAAGGACGTTCGAAGGCGATGTCGTAATAGAAGCCTTCGTCGATGACCGGCCCGATGACCATTTTCGCAGTCGGGTACAGCTGCTTGACCGCATGGCCAACCAGGTGCGCGCAAGAGTGGCGAATGATCTCCAGCCCCTCTTCATCCTTTGGCGTGATGATTTGCAGCGTCGCGTCGCTGTCGATGATGTCGCAGGCGTCGACCAGCTTGCCGTTGACCTTGCCGGCCACGGTGGCCTTGGCCAGGCCGGCACCAATGGATGCGGCGACCTCGGCTACGGAAACCGGGTGATCGAATGAACGTTGACTGCCGTCGGGAAGAGTAATAGTTGGCATGGCGCCTCCTCTCCTAGTGGTGACCCCTACCAAAGGTCACGTGGGTTGGGATGAGCCAGTACAAGATCCGATCCAGGCCATTCAATGACGAACGCCTGCCTTACAGCGGCAGGAGCCTTGCGGCCAACCGGAAAACCGAACCAGAGTGACTGGGATTCAAATCAGAATTTTTCGCACGCTGACCGCTGCCGGGGCTGAAGGCCGTCCGGAGCCTGAGAACGCTTGAGCCGGGCATGCTAGCACAGATGAGCGGTCATTTATGCCTCTGTTTGATCACAAGGCAAATCGTCTGTTTTTATGCCAGAGTGCTGAACTTGATTGGCCTTTCAGCCCTCAGATAACAAGACATTGACCCAAAAGGAGCATCCTCGCATGCGTCTGAATACCCTGTTCGCCGTAGTCGCCCCTATCGTTTTGCTGCTGCCGCTGAGCGCCCACGCCGACTGGCCGAAGGGCGAGCGCGAGAAGTATATGGCGCAGTGCACTCAAGCGGCGACTCCGCAAATTGGCGCAGCTGCGGCCAAGTCGCACTGTGCTTGTGGTGCTGATGCCATCAAGTCGTATCCTGCCGCCGACATTCAGGCACTGATGGACAACAAGGCCACCCCTGAACTGCAGCAGAAAGCGCTAGGCCAAATTGCCAAATGCAAGGCAAATACACCGGCGAAAAAGTGATTGAAAACGTCTTCTGAGCGGGTTCAGCGCTCCTGAAAAGGGCTGAATTTGCGCCTTTTCAGACGATTTATGCAGGTTTTACAGGTTTTTTTATTGTCTTTACGTTCTGCCAAAAGCCTTGTAAACCGGGGCTTTCAGTCGAATAAGGCGGTAAAGAAAACACGACTGATTGGCAAACAGCACGTCCGGGGGGCTACCAAAGCGAACATTTCGACTATGATACCCGGGTGTGCCCAGTTGGCCTGAGCAGCACAGTACTACTGAAAATATATGTTTCTTGGAGATACACCATGTCTAATCGCCAAACCGGCACCGTTAAATGGTTCAACGATGAAAAAGGCTTCGGCTTCATCACTCCTCAAGGTGGCGGTGACGACCTGTTCGTACACTTCAAAGCTATCGAATCCGACGGTTTCAAAAGCCTGAAAGAAGGCCAGACCGTCTCTTTCGTGGCTGAGAAAGGCCAAAAGGGTATGCAAGCTGCACAAGTTCGCCCAGAGTAATTTCCTGGCGCACTAAAAAAACCCCGTCCATGTGACGGGGTTTTTTATGCCTGCAACAAAAGCGCTCTGTGATCAGCCGCAGTTGACGCGGGTGACCACCAGGTTGTTGTCGGTGTTCAGATTCAAGCGATCGGAACGGTACTCCAGCGTGATCATGTCGGTTGGCTTGAGGAAGCGAGCGTTTTGCGCGCCAGCCTTGGCACGAGCCTGATCGAGCAGTTCCGGCGACGCCTTTTTACCGATGGCAAATTCCGCTGCCTTTGCTTCACAGCGGCTGTGACCGGCATCGGTCGCCACGGAATCCTTTGCCGACTCGCTAGAGGTTGTGCTGCAGCCGGCCAACATGGCAACGGTCATAAGTGCACCCAGAGACGCGAACTTCAAAGGCATGAAGCCTCCTTTTTTCAAATGGTTAAGCTGAGATCGTGCGACCGCCAATCCGGCATTTGGTTTCACAGCCGGTGCCATCACCCTGCCCCACGACCCGGAAAAATGCCGAGTCTGCCTGAAGAGCGGGCATCGCATCTTCAGACAATCGTCACCGAATATTAACGCAGCTCAATAGACGTCGATGTAATCGAGCGGCGGATTCGGCCAGTTGGCTTTCAGCGCGTTGAAAATCTGCATCACCCAGACCTCATCACTGGCCGCGACGTTGCCGACATACCCCGAACCCTTGGCCCAGGTCTCCAGGCGAAACAGTAGGCCATCTATGTCCTGGCCACCCGTCACGCCGGAAGAAATATAGGCAATCCCGCCCTTGGTCACACGCAGCTGCGTGTGCACACCATCGCTGGCCGACGCCAGTAACTGGCGCACAGCGTCGAGTGTCAGGCCGTCGGGGGTGTTCAAATCGATCTGCACAGCACATTCCTTGGATCAACCGGAAAAGACCAAGTGTCGCATAGCGACGCGCTCATGCCTAAGTCGCAGTGCCAAACGCCCGCCAAAGTGGTTAACTCGCTTTCAGACATTCCCGACTTTTCGAGCGCACTCATGAGCACCGTAAGCATCAACGCCGATATCAGGGCCACCTGGCCACAGGGGCACAGCTCGTACAGCCCGAGCAGTCCGGAAGAGTTGGCTTTGATCAGTATCGACTTGCTGGTCAAGACCTTGGGGACACAAGGCGCACAAACGTTTGTCGCCCAGATATTCGAGAAGTACCCCAGCGACGACAAAGGGACGCAGGACACCGAGAGAAAATGAAAACCCGCAGGCTGGCACCTGCGGGTCCAGGCCTTACTTCAAGCGCTTCAGACGCTCGGTCAGCAGATCGAAGAAGCCCTGGGCATCGCCGTTCTCGACCCAGAATGCATTCTTCGGTTGCTTCAGGCCGTCGTACCAGTCGACGACCGTCTGGCCGAAGGTGATCCCTTCGCGGCTGTCGATGGCCACGTTCACCGAGCGACCGGTAAACAGCTCAGGCTTGAGCAGGTAAGCGATGACGGTAGCGTCATGCACCGGGCCGCCCGGGATGCCGTAATGCTCCATGTCGCCCTTGATGTACTCGTTGAGAATGTCGCCAACGATCTTGCTCGCGTTGTTGTTCAGCGCGGCAATCTGCTTCAGGCGTGCGTCGCTGGTGAGGATCTTGTGGGTCACGTCCAGCGGCAGGTAGGTCAGTTTCACGCCGCTCTTGAGCACCACTTCCGCCGCTTGCGGGTCGGCAAACAGGTTGAACTCGGCCACCGGGGTGATATTGCCGCCATTGAAGTGCGCGCCGCCCATGATCACCACTTCCTTAATGCCATTGACGATCTCCGGCTCCTGGATCAGCGCCAGCGCCAGGTTGGTCTGCGGGCCAAGCATGGCGATGGTGATGCTGTGCGGCTTGGCTTTTTTCAGGGTATCGATCAGGTAGTTGACCGCATTGCCTTCGGCCAGGCCTTTTTTCGGCTCATGCACGGTGACACCCGACAGGCCTTCCTTGCCATGGATGTTCTCGGCGTAGATCGGCGTACGCATCAGTGGCTTTGGCGCACCGGCATAGACCGGAACATCCTCGCGCCCTGCCCACTCGCGGGCCAGGCGCGCGTTGCGCGAAGTCTTGTCGAGGCGCACATTGCCGGCCACGGTGGTCAAGGCGCGGATGCTCAGTTCATCCGGCGATGCCAGGGCGAACAACAAGGCGACCACGTCGTCGGCACCCGGGTCGGTGTCGATGATCAGGTCGATCTTTTCAGCAGCCTGAGCGCCGGTGGCGGTAATAAAAGACAAAAGCAGCAGACTCCGAAGCAATTGGTGGAGTTTTTGAGCATAGCGGTGCATGGCGCATTCCTTGTGCGGATGAAAATGAAAGGGTCGAAAACCCGATTAGAACGTTACCCCGGCCACCAGCACGATGTTGCAGTACGGCTGACATTCGCCTGTACGAACAATCGCCCGTGCCTGTCGGCTGAGAACCTTGAATTGCTCATGCTTCAGCAGATCACGCCGACCGAGGGCGCCCTCTTCTTGCAACTCGTCCAGCGCGACCAGCGCGGTCGGCTGCTTGTCGAGGATTTCGTTGGCCAGCACATGGCTTTCCACCTGCATCTCGCTGAGCACGACTTTCAGGGTACTGACGAAATCCGGAACGCCGTGGGTCAGCGCCAGATCAATCAATTCAACGCCAGGCGGAACCGGCAGTCCGGCGTCACCGATGACCACCATGTCACCATGGCCCAGGGAGGCGATCAGCCGCGACAACGCGACGTTGAGCAGAGGAGTCTTTTTCATGCGGGTTTGAACGCCTGTACGTCGGACATGGTTGGAATGGAAGGTTGTGCGCCGGCCCGGGTCACAGACAGCGCTGCCGCGATCTGCCCATAACGGATCGCCTCGGCCTCGAATTTGCCACTGGCGAGCGCCGCGGCAAAACCGCCGACGAAGGTATCGCCCGCAGCAGTGGTATCGACCGCCTGCACCTTTGGCGCCGGGAAGTGCTCGAAACCTTTGCCATTGGCAAACAGTGAACCTTGCGCACCGAGGGTAATGATGACCTTGCCCGCGCCCATTGCGATCAACTGGCTGGCAGCGCTTTCTGCGCTTTGCAGCGAATCGACCGGCAACCCGCTCAATGCGGATGCTTCACTTTCGTTGGGGATCAGGTAGTCGATGGCGGCAAACCAGTCCGCCGGCAGCGGACGACTGGCCGGCGCCGGATTGAGGATGACCGTCTTGCCCAGCGCACGTGCGCGTTTGAGCGCATGCCCCACCGTTGCATCGGGGATCTCGAGCTGGCAGATAATCACATCGGCCGCCTGCAGCACCGCATCAAAGCGGTCGATTACCGCCGGGGTCATTGCACCGTTGGCGCCGGCAACGATCACGATGGCGTTCTGACTGTTGTCATCGACTACAATCAGCGCAACGCCACTGGAATCTTCAACCGTGCTCACCGCCTGACAATCGATCTGCTCGGCCAGCAATGCCTCACGCAATTGCACGCCGTAGTCATCGTTGCCAACACAGCCGACCATCGCGACCTGTGCACCCAGGCGCGCAGCAGCGACTGCCTGATTGGCGCCCTTGCCGCCGGACACGGTGGCAAAGGAATGACCGATCAGCGTTTCACCACCCTTGGGCAGCCGTGGCGCCCGGGTGACCAGATCCATGTTCAGGCTGCCTATTACCACTACATTTGCTGGCATACATCACTACTCGTCAATTCGGTTTCAGCGGTACTCGGTGAACACGCCGGACAGCGGCGCAGTCGATTCGCGCAAGACAATACTCGGGGTCACGATCCGTTGATCGGTAACCAGACTCGGGGTAGCAATCCTTCGCAGCAACACTTCGGCAGCCATTTCGCCCAACTGCAGGATCGACTGGCCGACCGTGGTCAGTGCCGGGTACACGTAGCGACTCATCTGGATATCGTCGAAGCCGATCACCGACAGCTCGCTTGGCACGCGGACATTGCGTTCGGCCGCCGCGCGCAGCACACCGATACCGATCATGTCGTTACCGGCGAAGATCGCGCTCGGCGGATTGCTTTCGAGCAGGGTCGCCGCGGCGTTGTAACCGCCAGTGCTGGTGAAATCGCTTTCCAGCATGCGCTCGGGGCGCACCGTGATGCCCGCCTCTTTCAGCGCCCGGCAAAAACCGGCCTGACGCATTTGCGCCACGCTGGTGCTCGACGGACCACCGATGGTGGCGATGTCACGATGGCCCAGCTCCAGCAGGTGCCGCGTCGCCAGATAAGCGCCATATTCATGGTCGATGCGCACCAGATCGGCATCCACGCCATCCAGCCCGCGGTCGACGATGACCATCGGTGTTTTCACCCCGGCCAGCCCTTGCGCAAGTCCGATGTCGCCACCGGCGGAGGCGACGATCAGGCCGTCGATGCGTTTTTCCAGCAGCACGCGCAAATAGCTGCGCTGTTTTTCCGGGTTGTCGTCAGAATTGCACAGGATCACGCAGTAGCCGTTACGCTCGCAGTAATCCTCGATGCCCCGTGCCAACTCGGCAAAATACGGGTTGAGGCTGTTCGGTACCAATAAGCCAATGGTCGCAGTGGTCTTGGCTTTCAGCGAACGCGCCACCGCACTCGGCACATAGTCGAGGCTTTTGATGGCGGCCTCGACCTTCAGCCGCACTTCCTGGCTGACCGGGCGCGTCTTGTTCACCACATGCGAGACGGTCGTGTAGGAAATCCCCGCGAGCGCCGCCACATCCTTGATCGTTGCCATCTGTTAGCCCCGTCGGCTGGCGCGCTGGCTGCGATAGGTATCGAGCACTACCGCGATGACAATCACCGCGCCGGTGATGATGCGTTTGGTTGGCTCGGTCGCGCCGATCTGCGCCAGACCGGCGGCCAGTACCGAAATGATCAACACACCGAAAAAGGTGCTGATCACCGAACCACGCCCACCCATCAGACTGGTGCCACCGATCACCACGGCGGCGATCACTTGCAATTCGAGACCGGAGCCGGCATTCGGGTCTGCAGCTTCCAGACGGGAAATCTGGAACAGTGCGGCGATCCCGGCCAGCAGACCCATCAGGCTGAACACCAGAATCTTGTAAGGCTTGGGATTGATCCCGGCCAGCCGTACTGCTTCCTCGTTGGTGCCGATACCGATCAGATAGCGACCGAACACCGTGCGGGTCAGCACAGCTTGCGCGATGAAGATCACCAGCAAGGCAATGATGAACGACGGCGAAATGCCGAACGCGATCGGGTTCGACAGCCAGGCAAACGAATCACCGATGTAGGCGGTGCGCGAACCGGTCATCTGATACGCCAGGCCTCGGGCCATTTCCAGCACGCCGAGCGAAACGATGAACGACGGAATGCGCCACGCCACGGTGATCGAACCGGTCACCGTACCGGCCAGTGCCGCCACCGCCATACCCAGCAACGCGGCTGGCAACACACTCCAGCCCCAACCGAGAATCGCCACGCTGACTGTCGAGGCGGCAAGCGCCAGCACCGAACCCACCGACAGGTCGATGCCGCCGATGATCAGTACAAAGGTCATGCCCACCGCCAGCACCATCAGATCGGGAATCTGGTTGGCCAGCGTGCTGAAAGTGTCATAGGACAGAAAGTGGCTGCTCATCATCGAGAACAGCGCCACCATCGCCAACAGGGCCCCGGCCAGGCCCAGATAGGTGCCCAGTCCGTAGAAATTGCCACTACGTTTGCCGGCGGAAGATGCAGTTTTCATGGGAGATCCCTAGGCGCCGCTTCATTGAGCAACGCATCACGTTTTTGGTAGCCGGCGAACGCGGCGGCAAGCAAATCATCTTGGGTCCAGCTGTCGCGCTCGAAGGTATCGATCAGACGCCCTGCCGACAGCACACCGATCCGGTCGCAGATCAGCATCAGTTCGCGCAGGTCACTGGATACCACCACCAGCGCCTTGCCCTGGCGCGTCAACTCGCCCAGCAAGGCATAGATATCGAACTTGGCACCGACGTCGATGCCGCGGGTCGGCTCGTCGAACAACAGCACCGAGCAATCACGCTCCAGCCAGCGGCCGATCACTACTTTCTGCTGGTTGCCGCCGGACAATTCCGACACCAGTTGTGTCGGGCTGGAACTGCGGATGCGCATGGCGTCGATCTGACGCTGCGCCAGGGAAATTTCGTCGCTGTTATTGACGATCCCGGCCCTGGAAATCTCCGGCATGTTGCCCAAGGCGATGTTGGCGCTGATCGACTGACTGAGCAGCAGGCCTTCGCCCTTTCGGTCTTCAGTAATCAAGGCAATGCCATGGTTCACCGCATCAACCGGCGAACGCACACTGACCACCTGCGCCGGCGAACCCAGCGCGATCGTGCCGCTGTCGGCCAGGTCGGCGCCGAAAATCAGCCGCAGCAATTCCGTGCGCCCTGCCCCGATCAACCCGGAAATCCCGAAGATCTCGCCGGCACGCACTTCGAAGGAAACATCGCGCACCTTGTCGGAGCGGGTCAGGCCCTTGACCGTCAGTGCCGGGGCGCCAATCTTGCGTGGGCCCATGTCGATGTGTTCGCCCAGTTCTCGGCCAACCATCAAGGTGACCAGTTGCTCGCTGTTGTAGTTGGCCATCGGTTCGACGCAGACCAGATTGCCGTCGCGCAGCACGGCAATGCGTTGCGCGACTCGCGCCAGTTCTTCTAGACGGTGGGAGATATAAATGATCGAGACACCACGAGCCTGCAAGCGAGTGATCTGCTCGAAGAGCATTTCCACTTCACGGGCGGTGAGCATCGCGGTCGGCTCATCGAGGATCAGCACGTGGCAATCGCCGATCAGGTTGCGCGCGATCTCGACCATCTGCTGATGGCCGATACCCAACTCACCGACCAAGGTGTCCGGATCGATGGCATCGAGGCCAACCTGCGCCATGGCTTCGATGGCGGCTTTGCGCAATTGCTTGCGACTGATCCAGCCGCCGTTGCTGGGCAGGTTGTCGAGAAACAGGTTTTCCGCCACCGACAGGGTCGGCAACAGATTGAGTTCTTGCATGACCATGCGCACGCCAAGCTCTTCGGCCTGGGTACGACTGCCCGGACGGTAGTCCTTGCCCTGGAATTGCATCTGACCGGTGGTGGGCGTAACCAGCCCCCCAATGATCTTCGACAGCGTGCTTTTACCGGCGCCATTCTCACCGGTCAGCGCCAGCACTTCACCGCGCATCAGCGTCAAGTCGATGCCTGTGAGCACCGGTTGCGCATAGGTCTTACCGATACCGCTGACCGAGAGGACAGCGTTCGGGGCGGAAACTGACATAAAAAACTCTCCATGCGCTCGTCCGGACGGACGAGCGCCGTTGTGTCGCCGGAAGACTTACTTGGTGACCAGCTCGACTGGCGTTTCGATCACGCCATTGGCGCCGCTGTCGACTTTCTCGCCCTTGAGGATTTTCAGCGCGGTCTCGATACCGAACACGGCCTGTTTGGCAGCGAACTGATCAGCCGTCGCCAGCACACGACCGTCCTTGAGCATCGGCTTGATCGCATTGATATTGTCGTAGCCGACCACTTGTACCTTGCCTGCCTTGCCGGCAGCACGCACAGCGGAAACAGCGCCAACGGCCATGCTGTCGTTACCCGCCAGCAGCGCCTTTACATCCGGGTATTCGCTGAGAATCGAAGCAGCAACCTTGTTGCCCTTGTCGATCTCCCAGTCACCGGATTGCAAGGAGACCACCTTGATCTGCGCCGCCTCCATCGCATCCTTGAAGCCTGCGGTGCGTTGCTGGGCGTTGGTGGTGGTGGACACGCCTTCGATGATGCCGACTTCGTCACCGGCCTTCAGTTGCTTGGCCAGGTATTCGCTGACCAGACGCGCACCTTTGCGGTTGTCCGGACCTACGAATGGCACGCTGATGTTTTTGCTTTTGACGATCTGCGGATCGAGCTGGTTGTCGATGTTGATCACAGTGATGCCGGCATCGACGGCTTTCTTGATCACCGGCACCATGGCTTTGGAATCGGACGGTGCGATGACCAGCGCGTTGACCTTGGCCAGAATCATCTGCTCGACGATACGGGTCTGGCCGGCGGTATCGGTCTCGTCCTTGATGCCGTTGGAGATCAGGTCGAAATCGGCGGAGTGTTCTTTCTGGTAGGCCTTGGCGCCATCTTCCATGGTCAGGAAGAATTCGTTGGCCAGGGATTTCATGACCAGTGCGACTTTGGGTTTTTCCGGGGACTCGGCGAAGGCCGAAGAGACAGGTAGTGCGGCGGCTGCAGCAGCCAGCATAGCGACAGCAAGAAGACGTCCAGCGAATGGCAGCTTCATGGGTTCACTCCGATCTTATGATTATTGTGAGCAACGCTCGCGCTGGCGTAAGCTTCAGCGCTCTCTTCCGGATAATGATGCACCGGGGAAGCCGCGCAAACGTTTGCGTAGACCGAACTATGCGAATCCCGCCGACATTTGTCAACAATCAGAAATCGTCGTTTATGGCAGGAGGACGAGTCTTGTGACTCGCCTCTCATTGCTTAGGCCGTGGTGCTGACCAGGTTGCCGCTGGTGGAATCCTTGGACATTTCCTTGACCAGTGCCGCGGCGACTTCCATCAGCGCACCGCTGGTTTGCGCGATCTGCCCCTGAACGGACATGACGGCCTGCGACTTGGCCTCGGGCGTCGGATAGCTCGCAGCCTGGGCCGCCGCCAGCTGCTGTTGCTGCTCCTGCAGTTGCTTCTGCAATTCCTGCATGCGCTTGAGCAGCATTTTCACCGTGACGCTCAAGTTATTGCCGCTGTCAGCGCTGTCCGCCTTTTCGGCTTCCTGTGCCGGACCACCGGTGCGGACTTGATTGCTCTGGTCTTTTTCAACGCCCAGCGCTTCGGCAGAAGCTTCCTCTTCCGCCTGACTCATTGCGTTGATTGTCGCTGCGGTTTTACCGCCGATGGTGACTGCACCAGGGTTTGAAAAACCGATCGTCAGTGACATGTGAACTCCATAGGTTTTCAGTTTCCTTGAACACCCATCGGCCTGCTCGCAGGTTTCTTTAACAACAAATCCACAAACGGCATGCGGATTTGTTCGCCAGAAGCCGTCGCCCCTTTCGGAGAGCCGAACACGAGAGCCTCCATTGTTCGGAAACCCGGATAAACGATTCACCCTGAAATTAATCACTCCACAAAATCTTGATGTAAATCATCAAGTTAAACATTTCTCTCACGCAAAGTACGGCTGGTACAGATCCTGCTCCGTTCACCGCACCCCGAGTCTCCAGATCGACCCGGGGCGCATCTAGATGAACCTGCATCAGCACCGTCTCACTACTAGAGAGAAAAATAATGAAATCTGCTTTCAACACCTTGGTTCCGGGCGCTTTGGCCCTCCTCCTGCTCCTGCCCACCGCCCTCCAGGCAAAAGAAGTCGAAACCCAGACCAAACTCGCCAACGTCGTGGTGCTTGCCACGGGCGGCACCATTGCCGGTGCCGGCGCCAGCGCAGCCAACAGCGCCACCTATCAGGCGGCCAAGGTCGGCATTGAACAACTGATCGCCGGTATCCCCGAGCTGAGCAAACTGGCAAACGTGCGTGGCGAACAAGTCATGCAGATCGCCTCGGAAAGCATCACCAACGACAATTTGCTGCAACTGGGTCGCCGCGTATCCGAACTGGCCGACAGCAAAGACGTCGATGGCATCGTCATCACCCACGGCACCGATACTCTGGAAGAAACCGCGTACTTCCTGAACCTGGTGGAAAAAACCGACAAGCCGATCATCGTGGTCGGCTCGATGCGTCCGGGCACCGCCATGTCGGCGGACGGCATGCTCAACCTGTACAACGCCGTCGCCGTGGCCAGCAGCAAGGAAGCGCACGGCAAAGGCGTACTGGTGACCATGAACGACGAGATCCAGTCCGGTCGTGACGTCAGCAAAATGATCAACATCAAGACCGAAGCGTTCAAAAGCCCTTGGGGCCCGCTGGGCATGGTGGTCGAAGGCAAATCCTACTGGTTCCGCCTGCCAGCCAAGCGCCACACCATGGATTCGGAATTCGACATCAAGAACATCAAGAGCCTGCCTGACGTAGAAATTGCCTACTCCTACGGCAACGTTGATGACACTGCCTACAAGGCTCTGGCCCAGGCCGGCGCCAAAGCGATCATCCATGCCGGTACCGGTAATGGTTCAGTGTCTTCGCGCGTAGTGCCGAGCCTGCAAGCCTTGCGTAAAGATGGCGTGCAGATCATCCGCTCGTCCCACGTCAACGCCGGTGGTTTCGTCCTGCGTAACGCCGAACAGCCTGACGACAAGTACGACTGGGTGGTCGCTCACGACCTGAACCCGCAAAAAGCCCGCATCCTGGCCATGGTCGCCCTGACCAAAACCAACGACAGCAAAGAGCTGCAACGGATGTTCTGGGAATATTGATTGCCCCTCGCCTGAGCCTTTCCGGCTCAGGCAGCATGCTCACCACTCGCCTGCGGCGGGTGGTGCCGCCATCTACGCCAAGCGCGACTTTTTCGTACAAATTAATCGACCCGACCTACACCAAAACCGGAAAAGCGCTGTCAGAGGATTTTCTTGAATTTTAAGCAGTTGCGAAAATGCCTACAGTTAAATACTGTATGCCCGTACAGCTTAATAAGGATAACCTCGTGGCCACCTCTCCTGATGCTCCTGACGCTTACGAACGCATGGGTATGCGCGTTCAGAAAATCATCAATTCCCCTACCGCACAAAAAGCCAAAGCCGCACTGATCTTCCGTCTGCCGGACGAGCCTGTGGATGCATGGGAGCAACTGCTCGAGGAAATCGACGAAAACGACAACGTCACACTCGCCTATCGCGACGATGGCGGCGTGCAGATTTTTTGGGTTGTGCCGAAGGAAGATTGATTCAATGAGTGTCCGCTGTTTTGCTTTGCTGTTGCTGTTCATCGCTTTTGGCGCCCAGGCTGGCGCACCCCGCACTTTTACCGAGGCCAAAAAGGCCGCCTGGAAACTGTATGCACCGCAGTCCACCGAGTTTTACTGCGGGTGCAAATACACCGGCAACAAGGTGGATCTGAAGGCTTGCGGTTATGTGCCACGCAAAAATGCCAAGCGTGCTTCGCGCATCGAATGGGAGCACATCGTCCCGGCGTGGGAATTCGGCCACCAGCGCCAATGCTGGCAATCGGGCGGACGCAAGAACTGCACCCGCTATGACCCGAGTTATCAGAAAGCCGAAGCCGACCTGCACAACCTGGTGCCGAGCATTGGCGAGGTCAACGGTGATCGCAGCAATTTCAGTTATGGCTGGCTACCGGTGCAATCCGGGCAGTACGGCTCGTGCCTGACCCAGGTCGATTTCAAGGCCAAGAAGGTCATGCCGCGTCCGTCGATTCGCGGCATGATCGCGCGCACCTATTTCTACATGAGCAAGCAGTACGGCTTGCGCCTGTCGAAACAGGATCGGCAGTTGTACGAAGCGTGGGACAAAACTTATCCCGTGCAGGACTGGGAACGTCAGCGCAATCAGAGCGTGGCGTGCGTGATGGGACGCGGCAATGAATTTGTCGGCCCGGTAAACCTGAAAGCCTGCGGCTGATCCTCCAGCGCAAAAGAAAAGGCCTCGAACGTGATGTTCGAGGCCTTTTTTGCTTTTAGCTTCCAGCTTTGTTGTAGCGCCAGTAACCCATCAGATTGAGTGACTCGCGGGGAATACCGCATTCCTTGATCAGGTATTTGCGCAGGCGCATGACCGCAGCGCTTTCTCCGGCGATCCAGCCATAGAATCCTTGAGGGGCCGTGTTGGCGATCTCCCAGAGTATGTCTTTGTCGATATCGACTTCAGCGAGTTCGGCGGCTTTCCCTGCTGATGGATCATCTGTGGGCAGGAAGGCTTGCTGCACCGCCTCCACCATCAGCGTCCCAGCCACTGTGGCCAGCGCCTGATCGCGAACCAGCCACTGCACCGACAGCCCGGGCCAATCCGGCACCGGGAGCATGTCTGGCGCACTGTCCACCTCAAAGTACGCCTGAGTCTGAGGCGGTTCAGCCATGGCAGCCAACTCGTCAAGAATACCCATGGCGGCCGGCAATGCCGTGGCATCCGCCACCAGCAAAACCTCCTTGAGCAGCTGCGGCGGTTTCCATTCGAACCCTCCGGCGTCCTGTGCCGAAAAATTACTGTCGGGAGCGAGAATCTGCATCGACGCTCCCGGCTGCGCACGCAGCGCCCAGCGCGACGCGGGGCCGGTCTCGCCGTGCAGAACAAAGTCGATGTCGACCTCGCCCTGATCGGCGCGCAAATGACGAATGGTGTAGGTGCGCATTGCTGGTCGCCGGCTCGCCAGCATCGAACGAAAACGGGTGTACCAGCCCTCCTCCTGCGCAAGCCTTGCAGGCGATCCATCCTCAGCAGGAAAGAACAGTTTGACGCGCTGATCAGGCGCCCAGGTGGCCATGTCACCTATCGAAGGGTCGGCGAGCGTGATCCGCATCATGTGCGGACTCACCAGCGTCTTGCGGTGCAGAACCGCATTGAAGAGTTTGTAGGGAGCGGCGGAAGCCATGCGGAGCTCCTTCAAGAAATCGTGGTTGACTCGTATAAGACGAATCGCCTGCGATGTCCTTTAGGCCGCTCCGCTGAATGCGCTGCTTAAGGCGCGAGCGGGTGCTCGACGATTACCGACTCGATATTCTGCTTCTTGGCCTTCACCAATGCTGCATCCACTTGCACCTTGCGCGCTTCAGCTTCGGCCTGCGAGTTGAACGGGCCAATCAGGATCCGCGTCTTGCCGCTGCTGTCTTTGATCACGGTCGGCACGAACGCATGCTCGATCAACCAGCCACTCAGGTCACTGACAGCCTGAGGTGTTTCGCCACGCACTTCGAGATCCCATTGCGGGGCGGACGCTGCCGCAGGGGCGGCCGTGACTGCCGTTTTCGGCTTCTGCGCGTCTACACTCTTGCCTTCACCACATCCTGCCAATGCCAGTGCCGCGACCATCCAGACCAATTTGCGCACAACGCTTTCCTCGAAAATCACAAAGCGGCGATCTTAACATTCATAAATACTTCGCGAGGCCCGCAAAATGGGCACAAAACAACGAGATTGATGATTGCAGCCTCTGTATAGTTACGCCCTGGGAATTAATGCCGCATCTGCGCGTCAGAAAGAGGCACCCAAACCGTGAGACTTCGCACTAATCTATACGTACCACCGACCTCTGCACTGTCTGAATCAGGTGCCCTACAAAGCAATCAAGGAGAAGACCATGCTGATACTCACCCGCAAAGTCGGTGAAAGCATAAACATTGGTGATGACATTACGATCACCATCCTCGGCGTAAGCGGTCAGCAAGTCCGTATCGGCATCAACGCCCCGAAAAACGTTGCCGTGCACCGTGAAGAGATCTATCAGCGCATTCAGGCTGGCCTGACCGCCCCGGACAAGCCACAAACGCCCTGAGCCACCCCGCAGTCAGTAGCCAGTCCGTTTGCCTTCGCGTAAGACTGGCTAAAGATTCACGCGCCGTACTGCCATCCGCGCCCCACTCCGCTGGGCACGGCGCCTGACACCCCTCCTCGCCTTTACTCCCTCTTCTGCTGCAGCGCGATACTACCTGCGACTACCCAGGCTGGCTGTCAGACGTTTCCGAGAGAACACAGGGAATTGCTCCTTGTTAGCCGAACGTCACGCCGCGCGCCATGCCGCTAGCTGCAATCGCCATCAATACCAACAGCAGCGCCTCGACATGGCTGATCCGCGCGAACAGCTTTGCACGTCCAGTATCGAGCGCCTTGCCCCGCGCCAATGCGATCCGCCATTTGACCAGCGTGATCATCGGTGCCAGCTCTGCCAGCAGAATCAGCACGAACAATGCCATCTTCAAATGAAACAGCGGCTGGTGCAGATAGTAGTCAGTGCCCTTTTCAAAGCCACCGAAGGCGCGCATGGCACCGGTCACAAGCAACACCAGCGCAGCAATCCCCCACAGATTATCCGCAAGCAAAACCCGCTTGGCCTCGCCGACGCCAGCGGCCAGACGACTGAACGCCGTGCCACGGGTCAACACGGCCCAGAGGCCCAGTGCAAAAGCCAAGAGATGAATAGCGGCGAGAAACCAGTGAACCAGCATCGACGAACTCCTTTGAGAAAGCCCTGGAAAACGCCAGTCAGTAGTAGTCGAAAAAAACCGGTTACGCCCGCACACGATCGTGGGGTTGGAAAGCTTCGCACTGGAAGCCGGGAGACAGAAAGCGCGATTCACCAAATCGCAGGCAAAAAAAATCCCAAGCAGCTGATGGAAGCTTGGGATTTAAAAATGCATAAACCGTGGTGGTGAACGCGGGGCAGATGTTACTGAAGTTCACGAACTGCAACAACATTTTTTTGATAACCGGTCGGTTAAAAATACCGGTAACCCCTTCAATATCCACACTTTTTCGACGGATCCAAAAAAGCACAGACCGCCATATCAGCACGTCGTGTTATTTCGAAACACGCTAAGCGCTTGGGTAACGGAAGAGGTGAGGTGTCGAGGGGATCGCCTTGAGCGGCGTTCTGAGGAGGGAGTTTTACAAAAGTTTTGCAATCGCAGAAAACAAAAAAGGGCCCACCTTTCGGTGAGCCCTTCCAGACCGCCCAGCAGAGCGGATTTTGTTTGGTAGGCGCGATTGGACTCGAACCAACGACCCCCACCATGTCAAGGTGGTGCTCTAACCAACTGAGCTACGTGCCTGCTGTGAGGCGGCATTCTACGGAATTCCGGAGGGGTGTCAACACCTTTTTTTCACCTAACCCTATGAATATGCAAAATATTTAATTTCGGGCCGGCAGATAAGATTTTTCCGGTGGCTGGCGGAGGTTTTTCAACTCGGGTAGGATCGGCGCACTCGTAAAATATATTAAACAGAGGCTGCAGGATGGCGAACACCCCTTACCCAGAGTCTTATTACGCTGCGTCGGCCAACGCCGTACCGCCACGTCCGCCCTTGCAGGATGATGTGGAGACGGATGTCTGTGTGATCGGCGCCGGGTACACCGGGCTGTCCTCGGCCTTGTTTCTGCTGGAGAACGGTTTTCGCGTCACGGTCCTGGAAGCAGCCAAGGTCGGCTTCGGTGCGTCGGGGCGTAATGGCGGGCAGATCGTCAACAGCTATAGCCGCGATATCGACGTCATCGAACGCACGGTTGGCCCGAAGCAGGCGCAACTGCTCGGGCAGATGGCCTTCGAAGGCGGCCGGATCATTCGTGAGCGCGTGGCCAAATACAACATCCAGTGCGACCTGAAGGACGGCGGCGTGTTCGCCGCCCTCTCCGCCAAACAGATGGGTCACCTGGAATCGCAGAAGCGCCTTTGGGAGCGCTTCGGCCACACCCAACTGGAACTGCTCGATCAGCGCCGCATTCGCGAAGTGGTGGCCTGCGATCAATACGTCGGCGGCATGCTCGACATGAGCGGCGGCCATATTCATCCGCTGAACCTGGCGCTCGGTGAAGCCGCTGCGGTCGAGTCCCTCGGCGGCACCATCTATGAGCAATCGCCAGCCGTGCGCATCGAGCGCGGCGCCAACCCGGTGGTGCACACACCGCAGGGCAAGGTCAGGTCCAAGTTCATCATCGTCGCCGGCAATGCCTACCTCGGCAATCTGGTGCCGGAACTGGCGGCCAAATCGATGCCGTGCGGCACCCAGGTGATCACCACCGAACCGCTGGGCGATGAGCTGGCGAAAACTCTGTTGCCGCAGGATTACTGCGTCGAAGACTGCAACTACCTGCTCGACTACTATCGACTGACCGGCGACAAGCGTCTGATCTTCGGCGGCGGCGTGGTTTACGGTGCGCGGGATCCGGCGAACATCGAAGCGATCATCCGCCCGAAAATGCTCAAAGCGTTCCCGCAACTGAAAGACGTGAAGATCGACTACGCCTGGACCGGCAATTTCCTGCTGACCCTGTCGCGCCTGCCACAGGTCGGACGCTTGGGCGACAACATTTATTACTCGCAAGGCTGCAGCGGCCACGGCGTGACGTACACGCATCTGGCCGGCAAAGTGCTGGCCGAGGCATTGCGTGGCCAGGCGGAGCGTTTTGATGCGTTTGCCGATCTGCCGCACTATCCGTTCCCGGGCGGGCAGTTACTGCGCACGCCGTTTGCGGCGTTGGGTGCGTGGTATTACGGGTTGCGTGACAAATTGGGTTTCTGATCAGTTTTCTTGACTGCCAAACAACTGTGGCGAGGGAGCTTGCTCCCGCCGGGTCGCGCAGCGGCCCCTCTTTTATCTAGAAAGAAGGCCTGCTGCGCAGTCCAGCGGGAGCAAGCTCCCTCGCCACAAGTATTTGCAGAATTCAGATCAGAGCTGGTCTCGGGTAATTCCGCTACGGATCCGCAAGATATCCGCCAGCACCGCCAAGGCGATCTCCGCCGGTGTCTTGCTGCCCAGGTTAAGCCCGATCGGCGCATGAATCCGCGCCAGTTCGGCCTCCCCCAGCCCACCAATCCTGCGCAGGCGCTCGAAGCGTTTCTGCGAAGTCTGCTGCGAACCCATGACGCCGATGTAAAACGCCTCGGTGCGCACCGCCTCCATCATCGCCAGATCGTCGATACGCGGATCGTGAGTCAACGCGACCACCGCGGTATCGCGATGACAACCGCCATCGGCGATGAACACTGACGGCAACTGTCGACGAATCTCCACGCCGCTGAGCACCACGCCTTCGAGCACTTCATCACGTGGATCGCAGAGAATCACTTCGAAACCCAGACCCACCGCGAACTCGGCACAGGCCTGCGCCACGCTGGAGTATCCCGCTAGCAACAGACGCTGAGCAGCACCCACGCGAATCCGCACCCGATCAATCTCGCGCTCGATGCGCGCACCCTGCTCGCGATCAGCGAACAGACTGCGCGCACCGCTGGCCAGATCGACCTCGCGAATCAAACGGCGCTGACCGAGCAGCGCCGATTCAAGCTCACGCAGATGCGCCTGCACCTCACAGTCGGCGTCAAATTTCTCTACCAGTACATCGAGAATGCCGCCACAGGGCAGGCTGACCCGCGAGCGCGGATCATCACCTTCGCCGTAACGCACCACGTTGACCGCATCGAGAAACGCGCCCTCGGCAACGCGCTCGAGAAAGTCTTCCTCGACGCAGCCACCGGACAGCGACCCGATCCACTGGCCGTTATCGTTCACCGCCAGCAGCGAACCCGGCGCACGCGGCGCCGAGCCGTAAGTGGTCAGCACCGTGCAGAGCCAGATGCGCTGCCCCGCCACCGACCACTCCAGTGCCCGCCGCACAACCTGTAGATCGAGATGCTGCATGTCAGTGCGCCTTGTGCTCGACCGCCGGAACTTCCGCTTGCAGCTTCTGCACGTCGCTCACCGCCAGCTCTGCCGATTGACCGCCCCAGCCTTGACGCAGGTAGTTGAGCAGATCGGTCAGTTGCTCAGGTTTGAGCTTGTCGGCGAAACCCGGCATTGGCTGCATGTGTTCGAACCCGGCGAATTTCTGCTCACCGATACCGTCCTCGATCACCCGCACCAGGTTGCGCGGATCTTCCAGGCGCAGCGTGGTATTGCCACGCATGGCCACGGCGATGTGCGGTTTGCCTTCACCACCAGCGGCATGGCAACCGGCGCAGACGTTCAAATATTCCTGACGACCACGCTGAGCGCTCGGGCTGAGTTTGTCCAGCGACACTTCAGTCAGCTCTTTGGCTGCAGGTGGTTTGTCACCGAGGAGGAACGTCGCCATCGCTGCCAGATCCTGATCGTTCAGGCCCTGGGTGCTGTTGTGGAACACCGGGAACATCTCGTTGAACATCGTGCCCTGGGCGCTCATGCCGTGCTTGAGGAACGTGCTCAGGTCCTGCTGATTCCAGCCGCGCGCCGCCAGATCGGTGGCGAGCAGGCTCGGTGCCAGATAACCGTTGAGGATGCCGCCGGTCAGGCGCTTGTCCAATTGCATCGCGCCCGGCAGGCCGCGTGGCGTGTGGCATTCGCCGCAGTGACCGAGCACTTCGACCATGTACTGGCCGCGCTTCCAGGCTTCGCTTTTGCCTTCGGCAGATTCCAGCTTCAAGGCTTTGCCGTACAGCATGTTCCAGCCGATCAGACCCGGACGCACGTTGAACGGAAAGCTCAGGCTGGTGACCGGCGCGGCGCGCTCGATTGGCTCGATGGTTTTCAGGTATGCATGAATCGCATCCGAGTCTTCCCGCGGCATCAGGTGATACGAGGTGTACGGCATCGCCGGATACAGATTCGCCCCGTCGCGACGCTTGCCTTCGGTCAGCGCAGCGAAGAATTCGTCATCGTTGTACAGGCCGATGCCGTGCTCTTTGCTCGGGGTGATGTTGGTGCCGTAGATCGTGCCGAACGGCGAAACGATCGGCAGACCGCCGGCAAACGGCGCGCCGCCCGGTGCGGTGTGGCAGGCCATGCAATCGGCAGCGCGAGCAAGGTATTCGCCGCGCTTGACCTGATCATCAGCGTGAGCAAACAACACTGGCGCAGCCAGCCCGACCGCCAGGGTCAGGCGGGTCAATAGATGCTTCATGCTCAACCCTCCTTGACCAGGCCGAGATCGGTCAGCACGTTGCGCGTGGCGTTGTAGTAACGCACGTACCCGGTGCAACGGCAGATGTGATGACCGAGGCTGTCCTCGATGACTTTTTCCAGCTGGCTTTTGACGATTGGCTGGCGCTGCAGCTTCTCCACCAGCACCGTCGCAGCGTTGACGAAACCCGGCGCGCAGTAGCTGCACTGGAAGGCGAATTCGTCGACGAAACGTTGCTGGATCGGATTCAGCTCAGTGACCTGCCCTTGCTCGTCGCGCTTGGCGTGAGCTTCGATGGTGCGGACTTTCTTGCCTTCGAAGTAATGCGCGCCAGTGATGCAGGTGCGCACTTCTTCGCTGGTGCCGTCCGGGTTGTCGACGATTACCACGCAGGCGTGGCAGATGCCCTGGCCGCAGCCCAGGCGCGAACCGGTGAGGTTCTTGTATTCGTGCAGGTAGTCGATCATCGGCAGGTCATCAGGGATGTCCAACGGACCGACGGATTGACCATTGAGGGTCAGTTGAAGCGGACGGTTAGCCATTGAGGGCCTCCTTGATGCGCGCAGCAGTGATTGGCAGATCGCGAACACGTTTACCGATGGCGTGCGCCACGGCGTTACCGATGGCACCGACCACCGGGATCATCACCACTTCGGCGATGCCTTTGGACGGATCGCTTGGCGACAGCGGCGGCAGAATCTCCGCGGTCTGCTTCCACACCGCCACGTGACGGGCCATCGGCAGGCGATAACGGTTGAAGTTCCAGTCACCCTCCCCCGGCCCGCCTTCGTACAGCGGCATCTCTTCCATCAGTGCGTGACCGATGCCCATGGCGATCCCGCCTTCGAGCTGGCCCTTGACCAGTTCTTCGACCAGCACCCGACCGCACTCGACCCACGAATGGTGGTTGAGCACTTCGACTTCCGCCGAGCCTTTGTTGACCTTCAGCTCGACCAGCGTGGCCACCGGGCTGTAGTAAGTCACAGCCGCGTTGTTCAACTGGACCACCGGATAGTTGATGTTCTGGCGATCCAGCAGATGGAAACCCGCCGTGCTCATCAGCGCTTTCTTCGCTTTCGGCGCACCATCGCCGTACTTCACCGCCAGACCGTCGAGCGGCAGACGCTCGCGCACGCCGTCGATGCTGTATTCGGCCTCGGCCCAGCTCCAGCGGTTGAACGCGTGCACGGTGGCGCCGGTTACCAGACCACGCTCGTGAGCGTGCTTGGCCAGCTCTTCGAAGCTCAACGGCTGCATGCCATTGGCGGTGAGTTTGCCGTCGACCCAATGCGCATCTTCGCGACGTACCACGTAAGGGTTGGCTTGTCCGCCGTAAGGGCCCTGACGCCAGATCTCCATGGCCGCCGGCCACAAACCGTTGTTGAACAGCACGCGCGCCGCTTCACGGGTGGCGTGGCTGAAGTAATAAGCCGAGTTGGTGGCAGACGAAGCGGAGGCCAGCTTGCCGACCCAGCGCGGGTTGCGCAGCAGGTTGTCCTGCTCGGCCTGACTCATGATGTAAGGGTTGCCGCTGGTGATCAGCTGCATTTCCTGCCATTCGGTTTCGCCGGTCTTCACCTCATGTGCCGGGCTGCCGAGGAAATCGGCAACGACCAGCGCCTGCGAAGTGGACATGCCGGTGCCGATTTCGATACCGATGTGGCGCAGGGTGATGCGACCTTCAGCAGTGAATTCAATGCTGGCCATCGGCGCTTCGGAACCGGTGCCGAAGTCTTTCTGGCAAATGGCGAAACCGACGCCGTACCAGTTGTCCGGGTCGGCGGCTTCGCGCTGTTTCTTGATCGCGTCGCGGTTTTTCCAGACTTCGTGCACCGAGGCCTTGTCGAGAATCTCGTGCAGGCGCAAGGCGCCCGCCGGGATCGCGCCCTGGGTGTTTTTCATGCCCGAACGCAAGGCGTTCTTGCGACGCAGATCAATCGCGTCAACACCAAGGCGATTGGCGATTTCGTCGACCATCATTTCGGTCGCCGCCATGCTTTGCAGGGTGCCGTAACCGCGCATCGAACCCGCTTCAACACCACGCGAGTGGTAAGCGGTGACCTGCAGATCGTTCTGCGGCATGTAGTAGATCGACTGCGCTGCGGTGGCACCGACTGCCGCTACCGACGGGCTGTAGTTGATGCGGCCGCCACCGTCGACGCTCATTTCGGCACGGAAAATCTTGAAGCTGTAGTCGTTCTTGTCCACTGCGAGCTGGTAGCGGATATCGAACGGGTGGCGCTTGATGCCGCTCTGGAACTGCTCGTAGCGGTCATTCGCCAGGCGCACCGGCACACCGGCGCCATACAGCGCAGCGAGGGCCGCGTAGTAGACGAAGATGTTGTGGTCTTTGGAACCGTAGCCCACGGTGTAACCCGGGTGCATGTTCAGGTTGGCCAGGCCGAAGCGCGACGGCGCGATCATTTTCGCGGTCTCGGTCGCGGCTTCCAGCGGGCACTGAGTAGCGACCACGAAGTGCAGGGTCTTGGTTTTCGGGTCGTACCAGCCGTTACCGTTGTCCGGCTCCATGGCGGCCGGTTCGATCGACGGGGTCTTGTAGCGCTCGTCGAACACTAGCCAGTTGTCCGGCGGCGTGTCGATCTGCTGCTTCATGCGGTCAGCGTAGAACAGGCCGCGCTCGGTCAGATTGCCGTGCAGGTTCGGCTGGGAATTCCATACCGGGCGCCGGTTCTTCAGCATCGGGAACAGGATCGAATCCTTGAGGCTGGCGAATTCGTCTTCGTCGGCCGAAGTCGGGCCACCTACGCGCACGTAGCGGAAGCTGCCATAAGGGTCGCCTTCGTAGTACGGCACTTGTGCACCGTAACGAATCGCCTTGTCATTGAATTTGAGTTTGTTCTTGGCCTGGCGGAAACGCTCGAAATCGTTCCAGATCAGGATCGCTACCGGGTGGCCGATGAACATCGGCACTTTGCCTTCCGGCAGCAATGGGTCCGGCGCGTGTTCTTCCGGGAAGACGATGCCGTCCTTGTCCAGATCGGCCGCAGTGACGATGCGGTCAGGTTGCAAGTCGGCGCCCAGCCACGACAGGTCGTAGCCTTCGTAGATTCGGTCGGCCTTGATGGTTTTCAGCAGCATGGCGTGGCCTTGCTGTTCAGGCCAGCCCGGCATGTCCTTGGAGCGAATGTCGCGGGCAAACACTTTGTTGCCGCAGACCTTGGACAGGGCGTCGTTACGTTGGCGTGCCTTGCCGTTGTTGCCGAGCCACTTCTCGGACGGCACGGTTACGCTGTTTTCCATCAAGGCAGCCAGCGCCTGACTGCTGAGCGGCGTGAGCGTGACGCTCACACCCGCCACCAGCCCGCCCTGGAGGAACGAGCGCCGGGATATATCACGGTTGGACATGGATCATCCTCTGGGCGGTTATGTGTCCGCCCTTCTGGTTATCTACTGGGAATCTCGAGTCTTGCAGAAGCCCTTCTTGGCGAAACAAAGGGCGTGTTGACAGTGCAAAGCTGACCGAAAGGTTAACTTTAAAGGTTTCCGGGCTCGTAGCAAACAACCAGTTACAAAAATTTGACTAAAGAATCAAAAAATCAATGCGACGTGGCACCGCAGCAGATCGCCGGGCAATTCGACAACCCCCTGTGGGAGCGGGCTTGCTCGCGAAGGCGTGGTGTCAGGCAGCCCTTTTTCAACTGACATACCGCTTTCGCGAGCAAGCCCGCTCCCACAAGGGAATTTGTATTGGATTCAGGGTGTGGGCAGGAGGAAAAGGAGGGAAATACCAAATTTCAGACACAAAAAACCCCGGTCTTTCGACCAGGGTCTTTGCTATCGATTCCGAAACAACCAACGGCTGCTTTCGGTGCTTCAAGGCGTTCAGTAGTCCTTGAAACAGATATGGCGCAGCGGACGGGACTCGAACCCGCGACCCCCGGCGTGACAGGCCGGTATTCTAACCGACTGAACTACCGCTGCGTATCGCTTTGAGCTTGCGCTCAAGTAACTCGTTTTGACTGAAAGCTTCGGTGCTTTGCAATCGCGAACCAGACAATGCCTGACTCGTAAAATATGGCGCAGCGGACGGGACTCGAACCCGCGACCCCCGGCGTGACAGGCCGGTATTCTAACCGACTGAACTACCGCTGCGCGTCGGTGGAGGCACTTTCAGCCTACCTCTTGCTTTCGCAAGTTTCTCGGGGAGTGGTGGGTGATGACGGGATCGAACCGCCGACATTCTGCTTGTAAGGCAGACGCTCTCCCAGCTGAGCTAATCACCCGTTTGCATCTCCGAGGCCGCGAAATTTACGCAGGTAGCGAACCTAAGTCAATAGCAGGATTGAAGTTTTTCTGAAAAAGACAAAATTGTTTCCACCCTGCAAGACCGCATTCGCGAGCAAGCCCGCTCCCACAGGGGGATTGCATTCCAAATGTGGGAGCGAGCTTGCTCGCGAAGACGGCAGCCCATTTGACGCAAATTCAGGAGAAGAACGCGATCTACTCGGTATAAATCATCTTCTTGGTCATGCCACCGTCCACGACGAACTCCTGCCCGGTGACAAACCCGGCATTGCGCGACAACAGCCACGCGACCATCGCCGCCACATCCTCGACCGTCCCCACCCTGCCCGCCGGATGCTGAGCATGATCGGCATCGGCCAGAGGCTCAGCTCGACGCGCAGAAGGATCCCGCGCATCGATCCAGCCCGGGCTGACCGCATTCACGCGAATCTCCGGCCCAAGGCTGATCGCCAGTGCATGGGTCAACGCCAACAATCCGCCCTTGCTCGCCGCATAAGCCTCGGTATCCGGCTCCGACTGCGCCGCACGGGTCGAGGCCAGATTGACGATCGAGCCGTTGTGCGCCCGCAGATACGGCGCACAGTGCTTGGCCAGCAGCATCGGCCCACTGAGATTCACCGCCAGCACCCGATTCCAATAGGCCAGATCGAGACTTTCCAGGGTGATGTTGTGCGGGTCGGCCACCGCCGCGTTGCACACCAACGCATCGAGACGACCGAATTGCCCGAGCACTTCGGCAACGCCGAGCGCCACCTGACTTTCATCCGCCACGTCCATGGCGATGAACCAGGCATTCTCGCCCAGCACCTTCGCCACTTTCGAACCGCGCACCCGATCAAGATCGGTCAGCACGACTTGCCAGCCTTCGCTGATCAACCAGGCCGCGATACCCAGACCGATGCCGCGCGCAGCACCGGTAACCAGCGCCACGCGGCCATGGGTGCCCGCCTTCGGAGTAGACAATTCGATCACAACGCCGCCAGACCGCGCGACAGATCAGCCTGCAGGTCCGCCACGTCTTCCAGTCCGACCGCGATGCGGATCAGGCTGTCACGAATCCCCGCCGCTTCCCGCTCCTGTGGCGCCAGGCGGCCGTGGGAGGTGGTGCTCGGGTGAGTGATGGTGGTTTTGCTGTCACCGAGGTTGGCGGTGATCGAGATCAAGCGGGTGGCATCGATAAAGCGCCACGCACCCTCCTTGCCGCCCTTGACTTCGAAACTCACCACCGCACCGAAGCCCTTCTGCTGACGCTGGGCCAGTTCGTGCTGCGGATGGCTCTTGAGACCGGCGTAATGGACTTTCTCGATACCGTCCTGCTGCTCCAGCCATTCAGCCAGTTGCTGGGCGTTGGCGCAGTGCGCCTTCATCCGCAGGTTCAGGGTTTCCAGGCCTTTGAGGAAGATCCACGCGTTGAACGGGCTCAAAGTTGGCCCGGCGGTGCGCAGGAAGCCGACGACTTCTTTCATCTGTTCGCTGCGACCGGCCACCACACCGCCCATGCAGCGGCCCTGGCCGTCGATGAACTTGGTTGCCGAGTGCACGACAATGTCCGCACCGAGTTTCAGCGGCTGCTGCAAGGCAGGCGTGCAGAAGCAGTTGTCGACCACCAGCATTGCGCCTTTGGCGTGAGCGATTTCCGCCAGTGCGGTGATATCCACCAGCTCGGCCAGCGGATTGGACGGCGACTCGACGAACAGCAATTTGGTGTTCGGCTTGATCGCCGCATCCCACGCCGAGAGATCGGCCAGCGGCACGTAGTCGACTTGCACGCCGAAACGCTTGAAGTACTTCTCGAACAGGCTGATGGTCGAACCGAACACGCTGCGCGACACCAGTACGTGATCGCCGGCACTGCACAGGCTCATCACTACCGCCATGATCGCGGCCATGCCCGTGGCGGTGGCGACCGCTTGCTCGGCACCCTCCAGCGCAGCGATGCGCTCTTCGAACGCGCGCACGGTCGGGTTGGTGTAGCGCGAGTACACGTTGCCCGGCACTTCGCCGGCAAAGCGCGCGGCCGCATCGGCAGCGGTGCGGAACACATAGCTGGAGGTGAAGAACATCGGATCACCGTGCTCGCCTTCCGGCGTACGGTGCTGACCGGCACGTACGGCCAGGGTATCGAACGCTACGCCTTCGAGGTCGCTGTCCAGCCGACCGGCATCCCATTCCTGACTCATGCTGTCACTCCTTGCCCTGTTCTTGAAAATTAAAAGTCAGATACAAAACCGGCCCCTCAGGGCCGGTAGAAACTCAGTTGTTGTACAGATCGATGATCGCACTGACCGCCTGGGTCTTGACCTTGGAGGCATCGTTGCGTGCCTGCTCGATCTTGTCCAGGTAGGCCTCATCGACGTCGCCGGTGACGTACTTGCCGTCGAACACCGCGCAATCGAAGTTTTCGATCTTGATCTTGCCGCCACCGACCGCTTCGATCAAGTCAGGCAGGTCCTGATAGATCAGCCAGTCTGCGCCGATCAGATCCGCCACGTCCTGAGTCGAACGATTGTGTGCGATCAGTTCGTGAGCGCTCGGCATGTCGATGCCGTAAACGTTCGGGAAGCGTACGGCCGGGGCCGCCGAGCAGAAGTAGACGTTTTTCGCGCCGGCCTCACGGGCCATCTGGATGATCTGCTTGCAGGTGGTGCCGCGTACGATCGAGTCGTCGACCAGCATCACGTTCTTGCCGCGGAATTCCAGCTCGATGGCGTTGAGCTTCTGGCGAACCGACTTCTTGCGCGCCGCCTGGCCCGGCATGATGAAGGTCCGGCCGATGTAACGGTTCTTGACGAAGCCTTCGCGGAATTTCACACCCAGGTGGTTCGCCAGCTCCAGCGCGGCGGTGCGGCTGGTGTCCGGAATCGGGATGACCACGTCGATGTCGTGTTCCGGACGCTCGCGCAAGATCTTCTCGGCGAGTTTCTCGCCCATGCGCAGACGCGCCTTGTACACCGACACGCCGTCGATGATCGAATC
The DNA here is from genome assembly GCF_053851495.1 of Pseudomonas sp. JQ36. NCBI lineage: Bacteria > Pseudomonadati > Pseudomonadota > Gammaproteobacteria > Pseudomonadales > Pseudomonadaceae > Pseudomonas > Pseudomonas sp. JQ36. The sequence goes on from NZ_CM132642.1 coordinate 2,626,505, forward strand.
CGGACGCGCCAGGTAAACGTGTTCGAAGATGCACGGGGTCAGGGACGGGTTGGTCGCGCACTGACGGGTGTGCAGCTTGCCGTCTTCAGTGATGTAGACCGCTTCGCCCGGGGCCAGGTCGCGGATCAGGGTGAAACCGAGCACGTCCAGCGAAACGCTTTCGGAAGCAATCATGTACTCGACGCCTTCGTCGGTGTGACGCTGGCCGAACACGATCGGACGGATGCCGTGCGGGTCACGGAAACCGACGATGCCGTAACCGGTGATCATCGCCACCACCGCGTAACCGCCGACGCAACGGTTGTGCACGTCGGTCACGGCGGCAAACACGTCTTCTTCGGTCGGCTGCAGCTTGCCGCGCTGGGCCAGCTCGTGGGCGAACACGTTAAGCAGCACTTCCGAGTCGGAACTGGTGTTGACGTGACGCAGGTCGGATTCGTAGATTTCCTTGGCCAACTGTTCAACGTTGGTCAGGTTGCCGTTGTGCGCCAGGGTGATGCCGTAAGGCGAGTTGACGTAAAACGGCTGCGCTTCGGCCGAGGTCGAGCTGCCGGCAGTCGGGTAACGGACGTGGCCGATACCCATGTGGCCGACCAGGCGCTGCATGTGACGCTGCTGAAACACGTCACGCACCAGACCATTGTCCTTGCGCAAGAACAACCGGCCATCATGGCTGGTCACGATACCGGCAGCGTCCTGGCCGCGGTGCTGGAGCACGGTTAGCGCGTCATACAGCGCCTGATTGACGTTCGACTTACCGACGATACCGACGATGCCACACATGCGACGCAACCCCTACTTAATGGATCTGAACTGAACAACACTCACTGAGGCGTTTTGGCCGACGGCAAGAGTTGCTCCTTGAACGGAATATCAGCGGGTACGCTGATTCCGCTGGCAAGCCACTGACTGCTCCACCCGAGAATCAGGTTTTTGGACCAGTCGGCGACCAATAGAAACTTTGGCACGAGCTGTGATTCTTTCCACCACCCGTCCTGCTGTACCGGCCCCAGGCTCAACAGCCCGACTGCCACGACCACCAGCAACACTCCACGCGCCGCGCCGAAGGCCATGCCCAGGAATCGGTCGGTGCCGGACAACCCGGTCACGCGCACCAACTCGCCGATAAGATAATTGATCATTGCGCCCACGATCAGTGTGGCGACGAACATGATGGCACAGCCCGCGATCACGCGAGCCGATGGGGTTTCGATGTATCCGGCGAGGTACTCGGACAGTGAGCCACCGAACATCCAGGCAACCGCTCCTGCGATGATCCAGGTCACCAGCGATAATGCTTCCTTGACGAAGCCGCGGCTCAAACTGATCAAAGCGGAGATGGCGATGATTGCAACGATCGCCCAGTCAACCATGGTAAATGGCACAGTGCAGCCTACAGACGGATAAGGCGGCGCATTTTAGCAGAGCGCACCGCTGTCGGTAAGCTGCGATTTTCAGTGCATTTCAATCGAATCGATAGATCCTAGCCGCGCTCGGGCTGGAAGCGCACGACAAAACCCTTGAGGTTCTGCTGGCGGCTCAATAGATCACGCAGACGATCGGCCTCGGCACGCTCGATCAGCGGCCCCACGAACACCCGGTTCTTGCCGTCGGCGGAACGGATATAAGCGTTATAGCCTTGGCTGCGCAGGGTTTTCTGCAGGCTTTCGGCGCTGGCGCGACTCGACAGGCTGGCCAGTTGCACTGACCAGCTGACCGACAGGCCATTGGCATCGACGCGACTTTGCGTGGTGTCAGGCTTCGACGCAGCAGCAATAGGCTGAGCAGGCGCCGGAATCGGCTTGGCCACCGCAGGCGGCGCAGTCGGCTTGGCGATTGCTATGGGTGTCGTTGGGGCCGGGGCCGCCGCGACTGGAGCAGCAGGCGCAGTGTCTTCTACGACTTCTTCATCCGCTGGCACCGGTTCTTGCGGCAAAGCCTGCGGCTCAGGCACGGCCACCGATTCCATTTGCACCTGCGGCATAGAAGAGGCTTGCGGCGCGGCGGGCGCCTCGACCGTCACTTGACGTTGCTCGTCCTGGCGGGAAAACAGCATCGGCAGGAAAATCACCGCCAGTGCCACCAGCACCAGGGCGCCAACCATGCGCTGCTTGTACGCTTTATCCAGCAAAGCCATTTGCCGCTTCCTCCGTGGAGCGCCGGGCCAGCCATTCAAGGGCCTCGGCGACACAATAAAATGATCCGAACAACAGAATCTCGTCGTCGCTGGTGGCCACTGCGCACTGCCCTTCCAGCGCCGCCGCGACACTGTCATAGGACGTGACGGACGCGCCAAGGTTCTGCAACCCGGCGTGCAATTCACTGGCCGGACGCGAACGCGGCGAATCCAGCGGCGCGACCGCCCAATGCTGGACACTAGCATTCAATTCACCGACAACACCATCCAGATCCTTGTCGGCAAGCAAGCCGAACACCGCCAGACGCTTGCCCACCGGTGGCCGGCCGGCCAGCCGCCGCGCCAGATACTCCGCCGCGTGCGGATTGTGCCCCACATCCAACAGCAGGTTCAGGCGTTTGCCATCGAATTCGAACGAGCGACGATCCAGCCGCCCGACCACGCGAGTGGCCTGCAAGGCCGCCACAATTTGCGACGGGTTCCACGGCAAGCCGAGCAGCAGATACGCCTGCAAGGCCAGCGCGGCGTTTTCCATCGGCAGATCGAGCAGCGGCAAGTCGCGCAGCTCGACCGGCTGGCCTTGCGCATCGGTGCCGCGCCACTGCCAGTGCTGGTCTGTGATGCCGAGGTCGAAATCACGCCCGCGCAGGAAAAACGGACACGCCAGTTCGCGCGCCTTGTCGAGCAGCGGTTGCGGAGGATTCAGATCGCCGCACAGGGCAGGTTTGCCCTGACGGAAAATCCCGGCCTTCTCGAAAGCCACGGATTCGCGGGTATTGCCCAGGTATTCAGCATGATCGACGCCAATGCTGGTGACCAGCGCGATATCGGCATCCACCACGTTGACCGTATCCAGACGCCCGCCCAAACCGACTTCCAGCACCACAGCGTCAAGTTTTGCCTGTTGAAACAGCCAGAACGCCGCCAGGGTGCCCATTTCGAAGTACGTCAGGGAAGTGTCGCCACGCCCGGCCTCGACCGCAGCGAAGGCTTCGCACAGCTGCGCGTCAGTAGCTTCGACGCCATTGAGCTGCACCCGCTCGTTGTAACGCAGCAAGTGCGGAGAATTGTAGACACCAACACTCAGGCCCTGCGCCCGTAGCAAGGAAGCCACGAATGCGCAGGTCGAACCCTTGCCGTTGGTGCCGGTGACCGTAATCACCCGAGGCGCCGGCTGACCCAGTCCCATGCGGGACGCTACCTGTTGCGAACGCTCCAGCCCCATGTCGATGGCCGATGGATGCAACTGCTCAAGGTAGGCGAGCCACTCGCCAAGGGTACGCTCGGTCATACGTTGGCAGGCACCGGTGGAACGACGATTGGCTCGACAGGAGCGGCGACGTAAGTCGGTGTCGGCTGGCCGGTCAGTTGCGCCAGCAGGTTGCCCAGGCGTGGACGCAGTTCACGGCGATCAATGATCAGGTCAATCGCGCCATGCTCCAGCAGGAACTCGCTGCGCTGGAAGCCTTCCGGCAGTTTTTCACGCACGGTCTGCTCGATCACGCGCGGGCCGGCGAAGCCGATCAGGGCTTTCGGTTCTCCGACGATCACGTCGCCGAGCATTGCCAGACTGGCGGAAACACCGCCGTAGACCGGGTCGGTCAGCACCGAGATGAACGGAATGCCTTCTTCACGCAAACGCGCCAGTACGGCCGACGTCTTGGCCATCTGCATCAGCGAGATCAGCGCTTCCTGCATGCGCGCACCACCGGAGGCGGCGAAGCAGATCATCGGGCAACGGTTTTCCAGGGCGTAGTTGGCGGCGCGCACGAAGCGCTCACCGACGATGGCGCCCATGGAACCGCCCATGAAGCTGAATTCGAACGCCGAAACCACCACCGGCATACCCAGCAGGGTGCCGCTGACGGAGATCAGCGCGTCTTTTTCGCCGGTCTGCTTCTGTGCAGCGACCAGACGGTCCTTGTACTTCTTGCCGTCGCGGAATTTCAGACGGTCAACCGGCTCCAGGTCTGCACCCAGCTCGTTGCGGCCTTCGGCATCGAGGAAGATGTCGATACGCGCCCGTGCGCCGATGCGCATGTGATGGTTGCACTTGGGGCAAACGTCCAGGGTCTTTTCCAGCTCAGGGCGATACAGCACAGCCTCGCAGGACGGGCATTTGTGCCACAGACCTTCAGGCACCGAGCTCTTCTTGACCTCCGAACGCATGATCGAAGGGATCAGTTTGTCTACCAACCAGTTGCTCATGCTTTCTTTCTCCAGTACCGGCGGCCCGAACGCTCTGGTTCGCAGCCCCGCGTATGCCCTTCAGCTAAATTCATGTGTGTGGCGATGATTGATGGAACGCCGCGGTCAGCGCGAAACATGACCTGCGTGCAACTCCAGAAACCCTCAGCCTCGCCTGCTTTGTGCAAGTGCATTGATGGACGGCGGCAGTTCGCCAGCCGTCACATCGAAGTAGACGCTCCCTGCGAGCGGCTACGTACGGCATTGATGAACGCGCGGATCTTCGCATGATCCTTGATGCCCTTGCTCGCCTCTACCCCACCGCTGACATCGACCGCGTACGGTTTGACTCGCGCCACGGCGTCGGCGACGTTTTCCGGGGTGAGACCACCGGCCAGGATCAGTGGCTTGCTCAACGCTTGCGGAATCAATGACCAGTCGAACGCCTCGCCGGTTCCGCCCGGCACGCCTTCGACGTAAGTGTCGAGCAGCACGCCGCTGGCGCTCGGATAAGCATCGACAGCAGCCGCGATGTCGTCACCAGCCTTGACCCGCAGCGCCTTGATGTATGGACGATGCCAGCCTTCGCACTCTTCAGCGGTCTCGTCGCCATGAAACTGCAACAGATCCAGCGGCACGGCATCGAGGATTTCCCCCAACTCGCAGCGGCTGGCGTTGACGAACAGGCCCACCGTCGTCACGAACGGCGGCAAAGCCTGGATGATCGCCCTCGCCTGCTGCACGCTCACTGCACGCGGGCTCTTGGCGTAAAACACGAAACCGATCGCATCCGCCCCGGCCTCGACGGCGGCCAACGCATCTTCCATGCGGGTAATCCCGCAGATCTTGCTGCGAACGGCTGACATATCGAGAAAAACTCCGCGTCAAATTCGGGAAAGTCCCGGATGGTAACAAAAGCGTTCGAGGGCGTCAGCCGTCAAGTTCCGAGAAACCCGTAAGGAAATGTGGCCCGATAAAACGCTCGGGCAACGGGAATTCGTCGTGGTACTCGACCTGCACCAGATACAGCCCGTACGGATGCGCTGTTACGCCACCGGAACGGCGCTCGCGGCTTTCCAGCACTTCCTTCATCCACTCGACCGGACGCTCGCCGGCACCGATGGTCATCAGCACGCCGGCAATGTTGCGCACCATGTGGTGCAAAAAGGCGTTGGCGCGGATATCGAGCACGATCATCTTGCCGTGACGGGTCACGCGCAGATGATGCATCTTTTTGATCGGTGACTTGGCCTGGCACTGGCCCGCGCGGAATGCACTGAAATCGTGGGTGCCGATCAAGTATTGCGCCGCTTCAGCCATACGCTCGACGTCGAGTGGGCGGTGGTTCCAGGTGATCTCTTCGTTGAGATGCGCCGGACGAATCTGATCGTTGTAGATCACATAGCGATAACGCCGGGCGATGGCTTTGAACCGCGCATGGAAATGCGCCGGCATCACCCGCGCCCAGCTGACACTGATATCGTGGGGCAGATTGATATTGGCGCCCATCACCCAGGCTTTCAGCGAACGATCGACTGGCGTGTCGAAATGAACCACTTGTCCGCAAGCATGCACCCCGGCATCGGTACGCCCGGCGCACTGCAGCGAAATCGGCGAATTGGCGACTTTCGACAAGGCTTTTTCGAGCTCTTCCTGCACCGTGGCCACGCCGGTCAACTGGCGCTGCCAGCCGCTGTAGCGCGAGCCTTTGTACTCGACGCCCAGTGCCACACGGTAAAAGCCTTCGGGTGCCATTTCGGCGACCGGGTTATCTATGTTTGCCAAGGTGGGACAGCCTGCTGATGTACAAAGGCGGGCATTATAAGGCTGTGAGTCGGGGATGCCAGAATTCTCTATGGGTAGTTCCGGCCCAATCGCGAGCAGGCTCACTCCTACAGGAGAACGCATTCCAACTGTAGGAGTGAGCCTGCTCGCGATGGCGATAGCACAGCCACCACCAAACCCAGCCCAAACAAAAACGGCAGCCTCAATGGGCTGCCGTTTTTATTTACCGCTGACTCACGCCAGGTGCGAAAGCATTTCCTTGGCTTCGCCACGCTGCTTTTCGTCACCCTCGGTCAGCACTTCGTTGAGGATGTCGCGCGCGCCGTCGTTGTCGCCCATGTCAATGTAGGCCTGGGCCAGATCGAGTTTGGTGGCCGCTTCGTCGGTGCCGGCGAGGAAGTCGAAATCGTCTTCGCCCAGATCATCGCCCATGGCCGCATCAGCTTCGGTGAAGGTCGGCTCGGCGATGCTCTGCGACAGGCGATCCAGCTCGGCGTTGACGTCATTCAGTTCCGCTGCGAATGCGTCAGGCTCGGCCGCCGGGTTGCTGTCCATTTCGTCAGCCAGCGACAGATCGAAATCCGCCGGCAGCTCCAGATCGTCCTGCGGCACTTCGTTGGCGACCACAGGCTCGGCTGGCGACAGATCTTTCACGCCTTCGTCCAGATCCAGCAGGAAGTCATCGTCCGCCAGATCCGCCGCCGGGGCTGGCGCAGGCTCGGCACCCAGATCCAGATCGAGGTCGAAATCCGACAGGTCGTCGAGGTTCTCTTTGATCTCGGTCTGCTGTTGCAGCACCGATTCAAAGCTCAGATCGTCGTCTGCCGGGAATTCGTCCAGCTCCACCGCAGCTTCAGGCTCAACAACAGGTGCAGGTTCAACCGGGGTGATGTTGTCGAGATCGTCCAGGCTCAGGTCGAACGCGCTGTCCAGGTCGTCTGCCGCAGGAGCAGGCTCAGGTGCAGGCGCCTCAGGCTCGTCAAGCAGCAGCTCCTTGACGTATTGCGCATCGAGTTCGGCGGCGGCCGCCGCTGCAGCCAGACCGGCGACAGCGACCACCGCCATGGCCGGGAAGCGTTTTTTCAGCTCTTCGACCTTGGCGAAGTTGTCACCGTTGGCCACCAGCTGACGCTCCTGAGCAACGAACGCATCGCGGTCGCCTTGCTGACCGTAGACTTCCATCAGCTTCAGACGCAGATCACTGCGTTGCGGCTCGAGGCTGACACCCTCTTCCAGCAGCGCCGCAGCCTGATTCAAGCGGCCGGCATTGATGTGCGACTGGGCCTTGTCCAGCACGTCATCGGAACGCTCGGCGGACGGCGCAACCAATGGCGCGGCAATCGGCTCAGCCATCACCACCGGAGCCACGACCGCAGCAGGCGCTGGCGCAGGTGCCGGGGTGTTGAGCTTGACGCTGGCAGCAGGTGTTTCCAGACCTTCGAAGCTGCTTTCAGGCAGGTCCTGCTCGGCGGAGAACTCCTGCTCTTCGGCCAGAGCGCGGGCCATACGCAGGTGTTTCTCGGCTTCCTGCTGGGCTTTGCGGCGACGCGCCAGCAGCAACAGCAGGAGCAGCAGCACCACCGCACCGCCGCCGAGCAGACCCAGCAGGATCGGATTGGTCAGCAGTTCGTTGAAGGTTTTGTCTTCATCGACTACCGGTTTTGGTGCAACCACTGGCGTCTCGGCAGGCGTGTCGACCGGTGGCGCAATCGCCGATTCCGGGGTGGGTGCAGCTTCTGCCGGGGTCGCTGGCGGAGTGGCGGCCAGCTCAGCAGTGATCGCCGGCACGGCGGCGCTGGCCGCCGGCGCAGCGCCGGTACCGTCAGCCTGCATCTTCGCCAGTTGATTGTTCTTCAGCTCGATCAGGCGTTGCAGCTTGTCCAGCTGACTCTGCAGATCGGCCATGCGGCTTTTCAGTTCCTCGTTGTCACGACGGGTCGTGTCGAGGCTTTCCTGAGTCACCGCCAGTTTGTTGCTCAGGGCCTTGGCATCGCCGGCCGGGCCTTTGCCGCGAGCCTTGGCGCTTTCTGCGGAGACCAGACTCAGGTTGTCCTTGGCATTCTGGCCGGCACCGACATTGCTGCTGCCACGCTTGGTGGCATCGAGTTGCTGCTGACCGGTACCCGGCTTGGCCACATAACGACGGCCCTGACGCCAGGCTTCGTTCTGCGCGGCGACTTCAGCAATCGCTTTGGACTGTGGCAGCGCGGTGCTTTCCACCGAGTCCGGCAGACGCAGCACCTGACCGGTTTTCAGCCGGTTGATGTTGCCGTCGATGAACGCGTCCGGGTTCAACGCCTGAATCGCCAGCATGGTCTGCTGCACCGAACCGCCGGTGCGCGCCTTCGCGGCGATTTCCCACAGGGTGTCGCGCGGCGTGGTGGTGTATTGCGACGGGTGCGTGGCACCAGTGGTCGGCGCGGTGATGGTCTGCGCCGGCGCCGGTTGTGCGGCGGCATCAGCGGTCTGCGGCGAGAACTTCGACGGATCCAGCAGCACACTGTAATCGCGCAGCAGACGGCCGTTGGGCCACATCACCTGCACGAGGAATTTCACCATCGGTTCCGACAGCGGCTTGCTCGAAGTCACGCGCAGCACGCTTTTACCGCTGGCGTTGAGCACCGGGGTGAACGTCAGGTCGTTGAGGAAGGCCTGGCGATCGACGCCGGCCTTCGCGAAATCTTCGGGTGAAGCCAGGCTTGGCACCACTTCGGCAGCGGTGAGATCCTTGACGTCGAGCAACTCGATCTCGGCCACCAGCGGCTGGTTCAGGGTCGACTTCAGGGTCAGCTCCCCGAGCCCGAGGGCATGCGCCATACCGGAGGACAGCGCCGAGGCGGCCGCTATTGCTAACACCAGTTTGCGAACTTGAACCATAGCCTCATCCTTTGTTTGAACGTTCCTCGGCCAGCGAGAAGATGTTGATTGCCGCTGCCGTAAGGCATTGCGCGCGACGACGACAGACTGCCGCGCGCGATCATTTCTTTGATGCCCCGGAAAGTCCCGGAGGGTGACACGTTATCAAGTGCTCCGGGCAAGCATAGCGCTCACCTAGAATCAGTCGACAAATTGTTGCCAAGTATCTTTTACAGCAGGTCTTTTATCAACAATTCAGCGACCTGCACAGCATTCAGGGCGGCGCCTTTGCGTACGTTATCTGACGTCAGCCACAGATTAAGTTCCGCCGGGTCGTCGACACCGCTGCGTACACGGCCAACATAGACAACGTCCTGCCCTACCGCGTCACCCACCGCGGTCGGATAATCGCCGGCCTCAACAAGCTCGATGCCAGGCGCGTCCTCAAGCGCAGCGTTGACCTTTGCCAGGTCAACCGCATTCGCTGACTGCAAGGTCACGCTATAGCTATCGCCAAAAAACACCGGGGCTTGAACGCAAGTGGCGGAAATCTTTAATAAAGGCTGCTTCAGCACCTGACGCAACTCGCGCACCAGACGTTTTTCCAGCAGCGTGTGGCCTTGAGCGTCGGGCGTGCCGACCTGGGCCAGCAGGTTGAAGGCCATCTGCCGATCGAAGAAGGTCGGCTCCAGCGGACGCATGTTCAGCAACTCGGCGGTCTGCCGGGCCAGCTCGGTCACGGCTTCGCGACCTTGGGCGGACACGGCCAGATTGGCAGTCACGTTGACGTATTGCAGCTCGAGCAAATCGAGCAGCGGCGCCAGCACCACGGCCAGCGTCGTCGCCGAAGGGCTTGGGCTGCTGACCTGGAACGGCGCTTTCAGACCGGCAATCACCTCAGCGTTGGCCTCCGGCACCACTTGCGGCGCCTGCTCGGCCGGCAATGCGCCGGACAGGTCGATCAGCGAGCAACCGGCCGCGTGGGCACGCGCGGCGTAGCTCAGGGAAACGGCAGCGCCAGCGGCGAAGAACACCAGTTTGACCTTGCTGAAATCGAACTCGTCGACTTCACGCACGCGCACGTTCTTGTTGCGGAACAGCACCGAACTGCCAGCGGATTCGCTGCTGGCCAGCAGGTGCAGGTTGCCGACCGGGAAGTCGCGCTCTTCGAGAATCTGTACGAGGGTTTCGCCGACAGTACCGGTGGCGCCGACGACGGCAATATCAAGGGTCTGGGTCATGGTCCTACCTCTGGCGAAACGGGGGGAGCGGCACTTTACCGGGTGACTGCCATGCAGGCAATTTCTGCGGGACTTGCAGTGTCTGTTCTGACCTCTTCGCGAGCAAGCCCGCTCCCACAGGGGAAACGCATTTCAAGGGTGGGAGCGGGCTTGCTCGCGAAGGCGTCAGACCAGACAACGCGAAACCTCAGGCATAAAAAAACCCGCACCTCTCACAAGGCACGGGTTCTTTCATTGCATCAAGCGATCAACGCTCCAGCAAAATCCGCAGCATGCGGCGCAGCGGTTCGGCCGCACCCCACAGCAGTTGGTCGCCGACGGTGAACGCACCGACGAATTGCGAACCCATGTTCAGCTTGCGCAGACGACCCACCGGCACGTTCAGGGTGCCGGTGACCTTGGTCGGGCTCAGCTCCTGCATGCTGATGTCGCGGTTGTTCGGCACCAGTTTGACCCAAGGGTTGTGCTGGCTGATCAGCCCTTCGATATCAGCGATCGGCACGTCTTTGTTCAGCTTGATGGTCAGCGCCTGGCTGTGGCAACGCATGGCGCCGATGCGCACGCAAATGCCGTCGACCGGGATCGGGCTCTTGAAGCGGCCGAGGATCTTGTTGGTCTCGGCCTGGGCCTTCCACTCTTCACGGCTCTGGCCGTTCGGCAGTTCCTTGTCGATCCACGGGATCAGGCTGCCGGCCAGTGGTACACCGAAGTTCTCGGTCGGGTACGCGTCGCTGCGCATGGCTTCGGCCACGCGACGGTCGATGTCGAGGATCGCGCTGGCAGGGTCTGCCAGTTGATCGGCCACCGCAGCGTGGGTCGCGCCCATCTGCTTGATCAGTTCACGCATGTTCTGCGCGCCGGCACCGGAGGCCGCCTGATACGTCATGGCGCTCATCCACTCGACCAGACCAGCCTCGAACAGACCGCCCAGGCCCATCAGCATCAGGCTGACGGTGCAGTTGCCGCCGATGTAGTTCTTGGTGCCCGCGTCCAGTTGCTGGTCGATGACCTTGCGGTTGACCGGGTCGAGAATGATGACCGCGTCATCGTTCATGCGCAGGCTGGAAGCCGCGTCGATCCAGTAACCCTGCCAGCCGGCCTCGCGCAGCTTCGGGAACACTTCGCTGGTGTAGTCGCCGCCCTGGCAGGTCAGGATCACGTCGAGGGTTTTCAGCTCTTCAATGCTGTAAGCGTCCTTGAGCGGAGCAATATCCTTGCCCACGGACGGGCCTTGGCCACCGACATTGGAAGTGGTGAAAAACACCGGCTCGATAAGATCGAAATCCTGCTCTTCCAGCATCCGCTGCATGAGCACGGAACCGACCATGCCGCGCCAACCGATCAGACCTACACGTTTCATCGCAACTACACCTTCTTGAAAAGTGGGCCGCTGCTTTGTATTGAATTTCGCAGCGGGCCCGAGAGATTACAGATTCCGCAGCGCGGCGACTACTGCGTCACCCATTTCCTGCGTTCCGACTTTAGTGCAACCGGCCGAATAGATGTCACCGGTACGCAAGCCTTGATCCAGCACCACGCTGACGGCTTTCTCGATGGCATCGGCCGCATCGTGCAGATTGAAGCTGTAACGCAGCATCATCGACACCGACAAGATGGTCGCCAACGGGTTGGCAATGCCTTTGCCGGCGATGTCCGGCGCCGAACCGTGGCACGGCTCGTACATGCCCTTGTTGTTCGAATCCAGCGAAGCCGACGGCAGCATGCCGATCGAACCGGTGAGCATCGAGGCTTCGTCGGACAGGATGTCGCCGAACATGTTGTCGGTGACGATCACGTCGAACTGCTTCGGTGCGCGCACCAACTGCATGGCGGCGTTGTCGACGTACATGTGGCTCAGCTCGACTTCAGGGTAATCCTTGGCGACCTGCTCGACCACTTCACGCCACAGTTGGCTGGACGCCAGCACGTTGGCCTTGTCCACCGAGCACAGTTTCTTGCCGCGAACCATGGCCATGTCGAAACCGACGCGGGCGATGCGGCGGATTTCGCTTTCGCTGTACGGCAGGGTGTCGTAGGACTGACGCTCGCCGTTTTCCAGGGTGCGGGTGCCGCGTGGCGCGCCGAAGTAGATGCCGCCGGTCAGCTCACGGACGATCAGGATGTCCAGACCGGCAACGATTTCCGGCTTCAGGCTCGAAGCGTCGGCCAGTTGCGGGTAGAGGATCGCCGGACGCAGGTTGCCGAACAGGCCCAGTTGTGCACGGATTTTCAGCAGACCACGCTCAGGGCGGATGTCACGCTCGATGGTGTCCCATTTCGGGCCGCCCACGGCGCCCAGCAGGACGGCGTCGGCAGCACGGGCACGATCAAGGGTTTCGTCGGCCAGCGGCACGCCATGCTTGTCGATGGCGGCACCACCGATCACGTCATGGCTCAGCTCGAAGCCCAGGCTGTACTTGTCGTTGGCCAGTTCCAGCACCTTGACCGCCTCGGCCATGATTTCCGGACCAATACCGTCACCTGGGAGAATCAGAATCTGCTTGCTCATGCTTTCCTCGTGTCTTCAATCGGTGCGCCACTCAGGGCGCGCCCGGAAAAATTCTTATCGCTCAGCCATCAATACGATTACATCAGTACTGAACGAGCCGTCGGCATCAATCTCAAAATATTCGCGCACTTCGTTGCCCATCGACTGCTGCAACTGGCGGATCGCGGCGCGCATCACTTCGGGCGTGCGCATGCGCTCGACCCAACTGCTGTACTCCAGACGCAGGCGCTGACGGGTGGTGCTGCGGGTATGCAGCCCGGCCTCGCTGACCTGACGCAACCACTCAGCGGCGGAATAATTGCGCACGTGACTGGTGTCGCGCAGCACTTCGACGCTTTGCAGGTAAGTGTCGAACAACGGACTGCCCGGTGACAACACGTCGACGAACGCCGCCACGCCACCCGGTTTCAGCACCCGGCGCACTTCGCGCAGGGCCACCCCGAGGTCGCTCCAATGGTGCGCCGAATAACGGCTGAACACGAAATCGAATTCGCCATCGGCAAACGGCAGGCGCTCGGCGGCGCCGTTGACCGTGGCAATGTTGTTCATGCCGCGATCAACCGCCGCAGCGGCCACCACATCGAGCATCTGCTGCGACAGGTCGTAGGCCACCACTTCCTTGACCAGTGGCGCCACATGAAAACTCACATGACCGGCGCCGCACCCCAGGTCCAGCACCCGGGCTTCGCCCTGCCCGGCCAGTTCAGCCTGTAGCAGCGCGAATTCGGTGCCTTGAGCGTGAACGGCGCTGCTCAGGTAGGCGGCGGCCTGTTCACCGAATTGCTTTTGTACAACCTGACTGTGCTGGGCGGTGCTGGTCATAGTCACTTCCTGGTATTTGTGTTGTTTGGGCCGGCCTCTTCGCGAGCAAGCCCGCTCCCACAGGGGAATGCATTTCAAATGTGGGAGCGGGCTTGCTCGCGAAGAGGACAGCCCTGACGACATCAATCTCAAATCTGGCTTATGCGTCGCGGAACAACCACGGCTGGCTCACACGATGCTTGGCCTCGAACGCCGCAATCGCATCACCGTCCTGCAAGGTCAGGCCGATATCGTCCAGACCATTGAGCAGGCAATGCTTGCGGAACGCGTCGATCTCGAAGCTGTACACCTTGCCATCCGGGCGAGTCACGGTCTGCGCCTGCAGATCGATCTGCAATTGATAGCCCGGCTCGGCCTCGACCTGCTTGAACAATTCATCGACTTCAGCGTCGCTCAGGATGATCGGCAGCAAGCCGTTCTTGAAGCTGTTGTTGAAGAAGATGTCGGCGTAGCTCGGCGCGATGATGCTGCGGAAACCGTATTCTTCCAGTGCCCACGGGGCGTGTTCACGGCTGGAGCCGCAACCGAAGTTTTCACGGGCCAGCAACACACTGGCGCCCTGATAACGCTCGGCGTTGAGCACGAACTCCTTGTTCAACGGACGCTTGGAGTTGTCCTGATACGGCTGGCCGACATCCAGGTAACGCCACTCGTCGAACAGGTTCGGGCCGAAACCGGTGCGTTTGATCGACTTCAAGAACTGCTTGGGAATGATCTGGTCGGTGTCGACGTTGGCACGATCCAGAGGCGCGACAAGACCAGTGTGCTGGGTAAAAGCTTTCATGCTGCGCTCCTTTAGATCAATTCACGAACGTCAATGAAACGACCATTCACCGCCGCCGCAGCGGCCATGGCCGGGCTCACGAGGTGGGTACGACCACCGGCGCCCTGACGGCCTTCGAAGTTACGGTTGGAGGTCGAGGCGCAATGCTCGCCGGACTCCAAACGGTCCGGGTTCATCGCCAGGCACATCGAGCAACCCGGCTCACGCCATTCGAAACCGGCTTCGAGGAAGATCTTGTCGAGACCTTCGGCTTCCGCCTGCGCCTTCACCAGACCCGAACCCGGCACCACGATTGCCTGCTTGATCGTCGAAGCGACTTTGCGGCCCTTGGCGATCACGGCCGCAGCGCGCAAGTCTTCGATACGCGAGTTGGTGCAGGAGCCGATGAACACGCGATCCAGCTGAATGTCGGTAATCGCCTGATTGGCGGTCAAACCCATGTATTTCAGGGCGCGGACGATCGAATCGCGCTTGACCAGATCCATCTCTTTGGCCGGATCCGGCACGTTCTGATCAACGGCCAGGACCATTTCAGGCGAAGTGCCCCAACTGACTTGCGGCTTGATCTGCGCAGCATCGAGTTCAACTACGGTGTCGAACTTGGCATCCGCGTCGGAGACCAGGTCTTTCCAGGCTTCAACCGCCTGATCCCACTGCGCGCCTTTCGGCGCAAACGGACGGCCCTTGACGTACTCGACGGTCTTCTCGTCGGCAGCCACCAGGCCCACGCGGGCGCCGGCTTCGATGGACATGTTGCAGATGGTCATGCGGCCTTCGACGGACAAATCGCGGATCGCGCTGCCGGCGAATTCGATGGCGTGGCCGTTACCGCCGGCAGTGCCGATCTTGCCGATCACCGCAAGGACGATGTCCTTGGCGGTCACGCCGAACGGCAACTGGCCTTCGACGCGTACCAGCATGTTCTTCATTTTCTTCGCCACCAGGCACTGGGTGGCGAGCACGTGCTCGACCTCGGAAGTGCCGATCCCGTGTGCCAAGGCACCGAAAGCGCCGTGGGTCGAGGTGTGCGAGTCGCCGCAGACCACGGTCATGCCCGGCAAGGTTGCGCCCTGCTCCGGGCTGATCACGTGGACGATGCCCTGACGGATGTCGTTCATCTTGAACTCGACAATCCCGTACTCATCACAGTTGTCATCGAGGGTCTGAACCTGCAAACGCGAAACCTGATCGGCAATGGCTTCGATGCCGCCCTTGCGCTCCGGTGTGGTCGGTACGTTGTGGTCCGGGGTCGCGATGTTGGCATCGATGCGCCAAGGCTTGCGCCCGGCCAGACGCAGGCCTTCGAAGGCTTGCGGCGAGGTCACTTCGTGGATGATGTGACGATCGATATAGATCAGCGCCGAGCCATCGTCGCGCTGTTTGACCAAATGCGAATCCCAGAGCTTGTCGTAGAGCGTTTTGCCGGCCATCAGACGGTTCCTCATCAGCTTGTTTCTATGCCCTGGGCTTATCAATAACCCTTTGGCTTGTGAGGCCGATCCTATGGGGTTACATTAAATAACTCAAATTCATATTTTTTATGCTTTGGATAACCAACTGGAATACAAACCATGGATCTGGCCAACCTCAATGCTTTTATCGCCATCGCCGAGACCGGCAGCTTCTCCGGCGCCGGGGAACGCCTGCATCTGACGCAACCGGCGATCAGCAAACGCATCGCCGGGCTAGAGCAACAATTGAAGGTGCGGCTGTTCGACCGACTCGGTCGTGAAGTCGGCCTGACCGAGGCCGGCCGCGCCCTGCTGCCCCGGGCTTATCAGATTCTCAACGTGCTGGACGACACCCGCCGTGCCCTGACCAACCTGACCGGCGAAGTCAGCGGCCGGCTGACCCTGGCCACCAGTCACCACATCGGCCTGCACCGTTTGCCGCCCCTGTTAAGAGAGTTCACCCGCCGCTACCCACAGGTGGCGCTGGATATTCAGTTCCTCGATTCGGAAGTGGCCTACGAAGAAATTCTCCATGGCCGTGCAGAACTGGCCGTGATCACCCTGGCGCCGGAGCCGCACACGCTGGTCAAAGCCACGCCGGTGTGGGACGACCCGCTGGATTTCGTGGTGGCGCCGGAACATTCGCTGATCAGCAATGGCGCGGTGAGTCTGGCGGACATTGCCGGTCATCCGGCGGTTTTTCCCGGGGGCAACACCTTTACTCATCACATTGTCCAACGCTTGTTCGAAGCCCAAGGGCTGACGCCGAACATCGCCATGAGCACCAACTACCTGGAAACCATCAAGATGATGGTCTCCATTGGTCTGGCCTGGAGTGTTCTGCCACGCACCATGCTTGATGAACAGGTGGCGCGCATACCTTTGCCGGGCATACAGCTCAGTCGCCAGCTAGGCTATATCGTGCACACCGAACGGACGCTGTCGAATGCGGCAAGGGCTTTCATGGCCTTGCTGGATGCGCAAATCGATCTGCCAGGGACTCCAGGCTAACTTGTGCTACTCCTATAGAGCCGCTGTCCCTGTGCCTAACGCCACCATCAGCTCAAGGCCCGTTAACAATGCCGAAATCTGTTGACCGAATTCCGCCGATGCCGCGTATTCAGGCCATTGATCCGCGACGTTCCGAGCAGAGCTGGGAGAGTGCGCCGCAATTGCTCGCCGCGCTCAACGGTGCCCGGCTCGGCGCGTGGTATTGGGACATCGAGCGCGGGCAGATCAGTTGGTCACGGGGCACTCAGGCGCTGTTCGGCTTCGATCCACGGCAACCGCTGCCGCGGGATCTGGAATATCTGGACCTGCTGCCGCCTGAAGACCGGGCGAAAACCGTGCGCGCCTTCGACGCGGTGATTGCCGGCGCCCCGCTGGAGCAGGCGATGCACCACCGCATCCGCTGGCCCGACGGCAGCCTGCACTGGCTGGAGATCAGCGGCAGCCTGCTGCCGGATAAAAACGGCCGTCCCCGAATGATCGGGGTGATTCGCGAAATCACCCACCAACGGCAACGCGAACAGGCCCTCAGCAGCTCGGAGAAACGTTTCGCCACACTCTTTCACCTGTGCCCGAACATGGTGCTGCTGACGCGCCAGGAAGACGGCCTGATCACCGAAGCCAACCAGTATTTCGAAAGCCTGTTCGGCTGGCCGGTCCAGGACGCCATCGGTCGCACCACGCTGGAACTGGGCCTGTGGGTGCACCCGGAGCAACGCGCCGAACTGGTTAAAAAGACCAAGGCCAAAGGCGAATTGATCAGCATGGAAGTGCAGTTCCGCGCCAGCAACGGGCAGATTCATGACGGCATTCTCAGCGCGCAGAAGGTCGAACTCGAAGGCCAACCGTATCTGCTCAGCACTTTTCTCGACACCACCGAACGCAAGGCCGCCGAACACGCCTTGAAAGACAGCCAGGAACGTCTAGATCTGGCGCTGGACTCGGCGCAGCTCGGCACCTGGGATTGGCACATTCCCAGCGGCATGCTCTACGGCTCGGCGCGGGCCGCGCAATTGCACGGGCTGGAGCCGATCCCGTTTCACGAATCGTTCGAGGAGTTCTTCGAAGGCGTGCCCGGCGAGGAGCGCGACAGCATGCGCGACGCCTACCGCAGCCTGCGCGAAGGCCCGGCCGGCAATTATCAACTGACCTATCGCGTGCAACTGCCCGACGGCAGCTCGCGCTATCTGGAAAGCCGCGCCCGCCTGTATCGCGACGAAAACGGCGCGCCGCTGCGCATGGCCGGGACGCTGCTGGACATCACCGATCAGGTCGAGCGCGAGCAACGTCTGGTCGCTTCGGAAGAGAAATTCGCCACGCTGTTCCAGGTCAGCCCCGACCCGATCTGCGTCACCCGCCAGGACAGCGGCGAGTTCATCGAGATCAACAACAGCTTTACCCAGACCTTCGGCTGGAGCGCCGCCGACGTGATCGGGCGCACCGCCGAAGACATCGGCCTGTGGGACGCCTCGGCGAAAAGCCTGCAACGCATCGAGCGGGTGATCCGCGAACAGGGTCTGAGCAATGTCGCGATCATCGTCCAGCACAAGGACGGCCAGTCGCTGACGTGCGTGATTTCCAGCCGGCAGATCAGCGTCGGCAATCAGCCGTGCATCGTCACCACCCTGCGCGACATCACTCAACAGCAGCGCTCCGAGGCCGCACTCAAGGCCAGTGAAGAGAAATTCGCCAAGGCGTTCCACTCCAGCCCCGACGCAATCACCATCACCGAACGTGACACCGGGCGCTATCTGGAGGTCAACGACGGTTTCTGCCGCCTCACCGGTTATCGTGCCGACGAGGTGGTGGGCAAAACCGTGTACCAGATCGGCATCTGGGCCGAAGAGAAACAACGCTCGGCGCTGCTCGCCGAACTGCAGATCAAGGGCCGCGTACACCATCAGGAAATGCTCGGGCGCAACAAACGCGGTGAGTTGCTGACCGTTGAAGTGTCGATCGAACCGATCACCCTCAACGAAACGGCGTGCCTGCTGCTGACCGCCCGGGACGTCAGCCTGTTGAAAAACGCCGAAGCGCAGATCCGCCATCTGGCCTATCACGACCCGCTGACCAATCTGCCCAACCGCGCCCTGCTGATGGATCGCCTGAGCCAGCAGATCGCCCTGCTCAAGCGCCACAACCTACGCGGTGCGCTGCTGTTCCTCGACCTTGACCACTTCAAGCACATCAACGACTCGCTGGGTCATCCGGTCGGCGATACGGTGCTGAAAATCATCACCGCGCGACTCGAAGCCAGCGTGCGCATGGAGGACACGGTGGCGCGTCTCGGCGGCGATGAGTTCGTGGTGCTGCTCAGCGGCCTCGAAGGCACGCGCAACGAGGTCAGTGCACAAGTGCGGGAACTGGCCGACACCATTCGCGAGCTGCTGTCGGAGCCGATGTTCCTCGACGGCCAGCGCCTGCAAGTGACACCGAGCATCGGCGTGGCGCTGATTCCCGATCACGGCTCGACCCCGACCGACCTGCTCAAGCGCGCCGACATCGCCCTGTACCGGGCCAAGGACTCCGGGCGTAACACCACGCAGATGTACCACAACACCATGCAGAAGGCGGCCAGCGAACGGCTGCGCATGGAGACCGATCTGCGCCTGGCACTGTCGCGCGGCGAGTTCAACGTGCACTACCAGCCGCAGGTCGATGCGCAGGACAACCGCATCATCGGCGCCGAAGCGCTGGTGCGCTGGAACCACCCGGAACTCGGCGCGCAATCGCCCACCGAATTCATCAAGGTGCTGGAGGACAGCGGCCTGATTCTGGAAGTCGGCACCTGGATCCTCGACGAGGCGTGCGGGGCGTTCAAACAACTGATCGCGCTGAAACTGGTCGATCCACTCAACTTCAGCCTGTGCGTGAACATCAGCCCACGGCAGTTCCGCCAGAACGACTTCGTCGAACGCATCGAACACAGCATGAGCAGCCACGGCCTGCCCTGCTCGCTGCTGAAACTGGAGATCACCGAAGGCATCGTCATCCAGAATCTGGATGACACCATCATCAAGATGCGCCGCCTTAAAAAACTCGGCGTGAGCTTCGCCATGGACGATTTCGGCACCGGCTATTCATCGCTGACCTACCTCAAGCGCCTGCCGGTGGACACCCTGAAAATCGACCAGTCGTTCATCCGCGACGCAACCACCGACCCAAACGACGCCGAGATCATCCGCGCCATCGTCGCCATGGCCCGCAGCCTGGAACTGGAGGTGATTGCCGAAGGCGTGGAGACGCCGGAGCAACTGGCGTTCCTGCAAGGTCTCGGCTGCCATTTATATCAGGGCTATCTGCACAGTCGGCCAGTGGCGTTGGAGGCGTTGAAAAAGATGCTGTCGTGAGGCGGGCAGCTTGCAACAGATCAATAATTGTCAGGATTTGCGACAACCTGTAGGGTCGCGTTTTTTGCGCTGTTTCGAGATCGATCATGCAGGATGCAACCCTTCCCCGCCCAGCCCTGCTGGGCATTGACCTTGGCACCACCAACAGCCTGATCGCCGTCTGGCAGGACGGTCAGGCCCGATTGATCCCCAACGCCCTCGGCGAGGTACTCACCCCGTCAGTGGTCAGTCTCGATGAAGATGACACGATTCTGGTCGGCAAAGCCGCCCGCGCTCGCCTGACCACGCATCCCGATCGCACAGCCGCTGCCTTCAAGCGCTTCATGGGCAGCGACAAGCGGATCGAACTCGGGAATCGCCACTTCAGCCCGGAAGAATTGTCGGCGCTGGTGCTCGGCTCGCTCAAACAGGACGCCGAAGCATTTCTCGGCTACCCGGTCTCTGAAGCGGTGATTTCGGTGCCAGCGTATTTCAGTGACGAGCAACGCAAGCGCACCCTGTTCGCCGCCGAACTGGCCGGCCTGTCGGTCACACGCCTGATCAATGAACCGACCGCTGCCGCGATGGCCTATGGGCTGCACGAGCAAAAGTTCGAGCGCACATTGATCTTCGATCTGGGTGGCGGCACCTTCGACGTCACGGTGCTGGAATACGCACTGCCGCTGATCGAAGTGCACGCCTCTACCGGCGACAACTTCCTCGGTGGCGAAGACTTCACCGATGCGCTGTTGCAAGCCTGCCTGAAAAACTGGCAACTGACCCCGTCAACGATCGATGCTCAAGGCATGGCCAGCCTTGGCGACGCGTTGGAGCAGCTCAAGTGCAAACTCGGCGAAGGCACCCAGTCATTGCGCTGGCACCATGCCGACCGGTCATTTGAATGGTCGCTGGACGAAGCCGCCGCCGTGAAGATCTGGGAGCCATTGCTCGCACGATTGCGCGCACCGATCGAACAGGCTCTGCGCGATGCACGCCTGAAGCCTAGGGATCTCGACAGCCTAGTGCTGGTCGGTGGCGCCACGCGAATGCCAGCGGTGCAGCAAATGGTCGCCACGCTATTTGGACGCTTGCCGTATCGGCATCTCGACCCGGACACCATCGTTGCACTCGGCGCGGCCACGCAAGCTGCGTGCAAGGCGCGTGATGGTGCGGTGGAAGAATTGATCCTGACCGATGTCTGCCCTTACACGCTGGGAATTGCGACCATGCGCGGCAACGGCATCGACGGTGCCTTTTCGCCGATCATCGAACGTAACACCATCATCCCGACGTCACGGGTGGAGCGCTATCACACCACCCATCCCCGTCAGGCACAGATCCGCATTGCGGTCTATCAGGGCGAACGGCCGTGGGTACGCGACAACATCCTGATTGACGCTTTCGATGTCGACTTGACGCCCTGCGATCACATTCAGGAACTGGATGTGCGCTTCAGTTACGACATCAATGGATTGCTCGAAGTCGACGTCACGCTGCTCGAAACCGGTGATCGCCACAGCCACAGTATTGACCGCAGCCCCACGGGGCTAGATGAACAGGCGCGAAGGGAAAGCCACAACCGCCTGTCCACACTCAAGGTCCATCCACGTGATGCATTACCCAACCGCACATTGCTGGCCCGCCTGGAGCGCGCTTGGATGCAGAGCCTCGGCACGCAACGCGAAAGCATTGCCGAATGGCTGCACAGGTTCACTACGGTACTCGGCGGCCAGCAACCGTCAGAGATTGCCAGCCACCGCTCGGAGCTCAACAAGGCGCTGGATCAGCTGCGCCTTTAGCCGTTGAGCCGGCGTAATGCGGCCTGCAGGCCGCCGGACAGCATGTCGCTACCACCGCTGTCCGGCGGCACGCCGTAGCGGTTGGGTAATTTATCTCCCGGAAAACCGAACAGCACCAATGGCAAAAATGGCAGGACCGGTGACAGCGCCATGCATATCAGCAACGTGGGTATGCCCCGGCCCATGTCGTGCAACCGGCGCAGAATGGCGCCGAGCAACAGCAGGACACCGAGTAACAGGATCAGAATGCCAGAGGCCGTGGTGCCACTGATCAGACCTGCCACCGGTGTAATCACCACAACCCCCAGAACCTGAGCGATAAAAGCCTTGCGCCCCAGCCGAGTCCCCAGGCGCCAGATCGCACCCGCCGGTACCGGCTGAATATCACTGTTAGCCAGCAGTAACCGTTCCGACCAGGACAGCAAGGCACACAATGCCAGCCGCAACCCGATACTGTTCTGCACGTCATCTTTGCCCCGCTGCAGCTGGCGCAGCACTCGGGTCTTCGGCACACCCGCAGCGCCATAACGAATCAACCCCTTGAGTGCATCCAGTGCCTCATACGCCAGCAGTTTGTCGACACCAAAATCCGACAACACCTTGCGTGGCGGCCACACCGGCTCGCCCTTGATCAAGCCGTCGCGAAAACCTTCGAACCAGTCGTCCTCACAACTGACCGCCGCGATCGACTGCAACAAGGCACGATGCTGTTCGGCGCCCAGGCTCGGGTCGTGATAGAGCACGCCCCAGAACATCAACAAACCCAGCAGATCGCCACCGCAGGCTTCCCGGTCGCTTTCGACGCAGGTGTAAAGCAAGGTATTGGCAGGCAGTCTGGCGCTGTCGAGAGCCTGTTGCACGCTGAACAATTGCTGCACCAACAAACCATGAACCGGATCATCGCCTTGCAGCCAGCCCAGTAAACCGTCGCAACTGCCTTGCTCACGCCGCAAGCGCTGCAACAGTGGCTGCAACCGAGCCAAAGGATGAGCAGGATTGAATGACAGGCGCTCCAGGCACTGTGCATCAATCAACTGCAGCCAACGCTCGGGCTGCTCCAGCAACGCCAGTAAAAACAGGGTCTGGGCACTCCATTCCCATGTGGCCTGCCCCAAGCCAACCGGCGGCAATTCAATACCGCGACGGCTCAACTGCAGCAGCAGATCGAGTTCGGACAAGTCGCAGTCGTCTTTGACGACGCTCAGGCTGAACGCTTCGGCCATTCGCTCCAGCGCGGCGGCGCTGTAGGGCCGCAAGCGTCGCAGCCACAAACGACAGACCTTGTGCGTTTCGCCTTTTGTCAGCACCTCGGGCAAGTTCCGCGAAATCGCGTCCGCCTCGCAGAACGCGTCCATCGCCTGCGCAATCGGGGCACTGCTCAACCAGCGCAGATGCTGCCCGGCCTGATATTTGAAACCGCTCAGCACCAGGCTTTCGAGCGCATCGACCGGCAGCGGCGCATCCAGAATCTGCTGCAGCAACGCCGAATCCCCTCGATGCAGCGCCCAGGCATGCCGGTACAGCTGCAGCAATCGGCTGTCGGCATTTTCGCCCAACAGCTGTGCTAACAATGGGAGTTCATCGCCCGTCACGCGGCAGTCGACAAAGCTCTGCGCCAGACTATCAAGCTGCAACTGCTCGACATCCAGCCAACGATTCAGCGTCTCCGGGCGTTGTGACGGACTGCCATATACTTGGCGTTCATCCCCGAGATCCTCTGGCCAGTCAGCGCAGTCCTGCAGACGATCGAATGCCTGAATCAGCAGCGGTAGAAAGGTCGGCTGTCGCTTGGCACACAGTTCCAGCAGACGGCTTTCGGCCATCGGATGACGATGTTCGTTCCACAGCCGGATCCAGCAAGGCAATGCCTGATCGTCCCGGCCCAACAAGCTGTTCTGACACGCCAACAAATACAGCCAGTCCACATCATCCGGCGCTGCAAGTTGCTGTTCGACACAGCACTGCAAAAATGTCGACGTACCAATTCCCGCTTGAGTGAACTGCACCAGCAAGCGCTTGATGAACACAGCATCATCCGGCAACGGCAGGCAAGTGTGCTGACTGGCGAAGTCGGTGAACTCATGGAGGGGGCGCTGAGAGAAGATGAAGTCGAGGCTACGGGCGTACCACAGCGATTCAGTCTGCGCCGCCTCTGACCAGGCGCTCATCAGATCCGTGTCGAATGGGTCGGGCGTTTCGATTCGCTGCAGAAAGGCTTCCACCCGATGTGCATCATCGAACTCCAGATCCAGCAACAGTTGATCCCAGGCCATACGCTTGGCTAACAAGTTAGCGCAACGGTAGGACAACGGTCCGGCACCCGCCATCCGGTGGTAGAGCCCCCATCTGAGTTCATCGAGCTCATCCAGTGACAATTCATCCAGTGCCTGGACAAATGCCTGCCACGCCGCGAACTTGAACCGCCGCGCGGGATCGTCAAGCAGTTCGCAGAAATCCACGAACGCCTGCGGGACCTCGAGGACATTCTGCTCTGAGTCTTCGACCTCGGGTTCGAGTTGTTCCACCTCGTCTTCCCGGGCCAGTCGCAGGGCGTTTTCGTAAGCCATGCGCAACGCCTGAAAGCCCTCCGGATCGGTCTCTGGATGATGCGCCGGCAGGCGTGCGCGGTAGGCATTGCGAATCAGGTTTTCGTCAGTAGTAGGCTCGATGCCCAGTCGGATCCAGCAACTCATGACCAGTCGAACTCCTTGAGCGATGCCGGCCGTGGCGGCAGATCGATTTCCATGTGCCAAGGCAAATCGGCCAGAAAGTGCGGAATGTTCTGCGCAAGGCCACGGGTAATCCGCAGGTTGTGGGCGCTGTTGCCCTGTCGGTCCAGCTCGCAAGCCAACTCGTCATCGCTGGTGCTCAGGCAGCTCCAAAAGGTCCGACCCACCACAAAACCATTGAAATAAGCCATCCAGCTGCCGTAGTGAAATTGTGCCCTGATGGCCAAGCGACTGTGCAGCCAATTGCTCTCGACAAGATCGATCCACTGATTGCGTACCGCACAACGCAGGAGAAACCCCATCCGCCCGTAATCCCAGGACAAAATCCCCCCGGGACCGCAGCTGCCGAACGTGCGGCTGGCGAATTCATGCAGGACACGCTCGCGGGGCTTCATTTCTTCGAGCAACGTCTGCCATTGACTCGGCAGACAACGCTGCCAAGCCAGATAGGCCCCACTGAGATGCTTGGCATGGCCGTCATCGGTCATCCATTCGAGCATGTCGAACAATTGCCGCCGATCATCGATCCCCCAGCTGTCTTTCAGATCGATGTATTGGTCATCGCAGAACGCGGGGTCGTCGTACCCAGCCCCGGTATTGAGCGCAGCCATTGGCGCAGAAAGGGCGCACAGCCAGCGCTGTTGAATCTCGTCCATGAAAAAGGCTCCAGGCCGACCGCCAAGGAGTGGGGCCGGCAAAACTGTGGCGGATTGTAGAGAAACCGCTGTCAGGGGCAAAGTCGAACAGCCCTTTTCTTGCGCCCACAAAAAAGGCCCCGACGGATCGGGGCCTTCATTCAGCGGCTCAGCGCCTGTTCAGGCATTTTGTGTCTGCACGTGAATCAGTGCTGCAGAACCGGCTTTTGCGCCCCGTTGATCGGGATGCGCTTGGCTTTCGCTTCTTCCGGGATCACCCGCAACAGGTCGATGCTCAGCAGACCGTTGCTCAGATCGGCGGCCTTGATCTCGATGTGATCGGCCAGGCGGAAGGACAGCTTGAAAGCACGCTGGGCAATGCCTTGATGCAGGAAGGTCACGCCTTCGTTGGCATCACGCTTGCCGCCACTGATGGTCAGCACACCCTTCTCGACTTGCAGTTCCAGGTCTTCTTCCTGGAAACCGGCGGCCGCTACGACGATGCGGTATTGATCGTCACCGTGTTTTTCCACGTTGTAGGGTGGGTAGGTGCTGCCTGGCTCGTTGCGCAGCGCGGTTTCGAACAGATCGTTGAAACGGTCGAAGCCCACCGAGGAACGGAACAGTGGTGCCAGGGAAAATGCAGTACTCATGGTTCAAATCTCCTGAAAACAATCAGCAAGTTTTTGTGTCTCCGCAACCCGAATTCGGCATCGCGTAACCCTTAGATAGGGACCGCCAAAATGATTTCAAGAGAGTATTTGCAGATTTTTTTCAGGCTGCGGCGGCGACCGGCAAACCGAGCAAACGCGAGACCTGGTCCGGCTCCGTCTCGCGACGCAGCACGGTAAACAGCTCGGTCGCCTCGGGATAATTGCGCGTCAGCATCGCCAGCCATTGCTTCAAGCGACCCGGCGATTGGCGTGCGGTCATCTGCGCCTTGGCTTGCAGCCAGAAGTCCTGGATCAGCGGCAGCAGCTCGGCCCAACTCATCTCGACCACTTCTTCACCGGCGCGCGCGGCAGCGATCTGTTTGGCCAGATCGGGGCGCGATACCAGACCGCGGCCGAGCATGATGTCTTCGACGCCGCTGATCTCGCGGCAGCGGCGCCAGTCCTCGACGCTCCAGATATCGCCATTGGCGAACACCGGCACCTTGACCACCTCCTGCACCCGCGGAATCCACTCCCAATGCGCTGGCGGCTTGTAGCCATCGACCTTGGTCCGGGCGTGCACCACGATGTGTTCGGCGCCGCCCTCGGCCAGCGCAGTGGCGCAGACCAGCGAACCGTCCGGGCTGTCGAAACCGAGGCGCATTTTCGCGGTGACCGGAATGTGTGCCGGCACGGCACGACGCACGTGCTCGACGATGGAGTTGAGCAGTTCCGGTTCCTTGAGCAGCACCGCTCCGCCCCGCGATTTGTTGACTGTCTTGGCCGGGCAGCCGAAGTTCAGGTCGATCACTTCCGAGCCGAGCTCGCAGGCCAGCGCCGCGTTTTCCGCCAGGCACACCGGGTCGGAACCCAGCAATTGCACGCGCAGCGGCACACCGGAACGGGTGCGGGCGCCGTTGAGCAGCTCCGGGCCGAACTTGTGGAAGTAGGCCGGGGTGAGCAACTGATCGTTGATCCGAATGAACTCGGTCACGCACCAGTCGATGCCGCCAACGCGGGTCAGCACGTCGCGCAGGATGTCGTCGACCAACCCCTCCATGGGCGCCAGGGCAATTTGCATGGGGAAAACACTACTCAGGAAGAAAAAACGTGCGGCAGTTTACTGGATATCGCAAGAAACCGCAGATCCCTTGTAGGAGTGAGCCTGCTCCCACAGGTATTGGGGTCTGCAGCAGGTTTTGTGGTTTATCGCGGGATCATTGTGGGAGCGGGCTTGCTCGCGAAGGCGGCGGACCAGTCAAATGAATGCTGACTGACACGACGCCTTCGCGAGCAAGCCCGCTCCCACATTAGAGCTGTACTGTCTCAAGTTTCTGGATCGCCGGGCCGTAACCCTCGATGAACTCCGCCGGCATGCGCTTGGGTTTGCCGCTGGACAGCTCGATGCAGACGAAAGTGGTCTGGGCACGCAGCAGGGTGGCGTTGTCGCTCGGGCGGATCAGCTGGAAGTGCCGGGTCATTTTCAGGCGCTGATCCCAATCGACGATCCAGGTCGCCAGTTGCAGTTCGTCGCCTTCGTAGGCGGCTGCCAGATAATCGATTTCGTGACGCACCACGGCCATCGCCCGATCCAGGCGCCGGTACTCGACCAGGTCCAGCCCCAGACGCTGCGAGTGACGCCAGGCGCAGCGTTCGAGCCAGGTCACATACACCGCGTTGTTCGCGTGGCCCAGCCCGTCGATGTCCTCGGCGCCTACTTGCAGATCAATGGTGAACGGCGTTGCCCGATCCCAGCCCATGCCCCACTCCCGGTCAGATTATTCAACCGGGACAGTGTAACGGATGTCAGGCCGATTGCCGCGCTTGAAGGCTGCGCCCCGCCAACAGTGATAACACGCCATCAACCACCCTAGGGTCGGCCAGCACCCGCTGGTGGCCGCCGCTTTCCAGGCGCAGCAGGCGACTGTCGAACCATGACTCGTGGATCAATTGCGATTCCTTGACCGAGACGAAGGTGTCGTCCTCGGCATGCACGATCAGGCCCGGCATATCCAGTTGATAGTGCGCGACATCGAGGGTAGCGGCGCGCATGCCGACCTCCTGCTCGACCTGGCGGATGAACGCCGAGCGTGCTCTGGGCGGCATGCCGACATAGCGAGCAAAACCGCGCAGCACGCCGAGGATTCGTGCGGGAGCTGCGATGCTGACCAGGGTTTCGGTGCGCAAGCCCAGTTGCACGGCAAGCATGGCACTGGCGCCGCCCATGGAGTGGCCGATGACGGCTTGAAGAGGAGGCAATTCGGCGGCCGCTTCGAGCATGGCGCGGGCGAACAGTACAACGTTGGCTGCACGCCCCGGCGAACGACCATGGGCCGGACCATCGAGGGCAACGACCGTGTAACCGGCCTCGACCAGCGCTGTAATCAACGCCGCAAACTGCGTGGGCCGCCCTTCCCAACCGTGCATCAACAGCACCGCCGGTCCCTGCCCCCAGCGCAGCGCCGACAGGCCGAAGCGCAGCGTGATGCGTTCGGAGCTCGCCAGCAGCGGCAATTCCCAATCGCGCAGTGGCAACGTGCGCGGCGTCATGAACGCCTGACGCATTTTGCTTGCTACTCGTTGCGGTGCAATCCAGCCCAAGGTGCCATTAACGCCACGAACCCACTTCAACGTGTTCATCGCTTTCTCCTCAGGCGTGCTGCCTTCAGGTCAACGCACCGCCGACTTGGCAGCGCGCAGCAATCGATCGGATAAATCGCCCGGGCCCAGCGCGCGTGCCAGCGCCAGACCACCCACCATCAACGCCACATCGGCCAATGCTTTGTCGGTGTCCTCGGGGCTGGACGCCAACTGCGCAATCATCAGTTCCAGGTGTTCGTTCAGCGCGATGCGGAACGACTCCGGCAGACGTCCCAGCTCACCGATGGAAGCCGGAATCGGACACGCGGCGTCGCTGGAATCCCGATGCTTGCGTGACAGGTAGAACGCTGCGACCAGGGCGCGACGCTCTTCGCCGGTCAGCTCGGAATCCATGTCGGCAATCAGGTCGCGTCGACGGCTGAGCAGTTGTTTGAACGCCTCGAGCATCATCGCGTCCTTGCTTTCGAAGTGCGCGTAGAAACCACCAACGGTCAGGCCGGCGGCGCCCATCACTTCGCCCACGCTGGGATCCGCCGGGCCACGCTGCATCAGTGCGGCGCTGGCAGCCTTGAGGATGCGTTCGCGGGTTTGAGCTTTTTTATCGTTCATCGTTGCCTCCGAATATTACGACTAGAATATTATTCGCATAATAATATTCCGCAAGTCGAGGATATGACCGCTGGTCTGAAGCACAGTGTAAGGAAAAAGGAGAATTGGCCAAACGCCAGACAAACAAAAGGGCCATTCAATAATTGAATGACCCTTATAAATCCCGCAGAGCGGGTAATCGTGGCGTCCCCTAGGGGACTCGAACCCCTGTTACCGCCGTGAAAGGGCGGTGTCCTAGGCCACTAGACGAAGGGGACACAAACCCTTCTATACAGCTGATCAGTGCTGAGATCTGATCTGATTCAAGGCCGGTGTGGCCAGACCTTGAACTGTAAAATTGGTGGAGCTAAGCGGGATCGAACCGCTGACCTCCTGCATGCCATGCAGGCGCTCTCCCAGCTGAGCTATAGCCCCGGATTTTTCGCCTCGCGGCGGAGCGACATCTTGCAACATCGCTTCTGTAAAACTGGCGTCCCCTAGGGGACTCGAACCCCTGTTACCGCCGTGAAAGGGCGGTGTCCTAGGCCACTAGACGAAGGGGACGCAAACCCTTCTATACAACTGATCAACGCTGAGTGTTGATCGCTTCGGAGCCGGCGTGGCCAGGCTTCGAAGTGTAAATTGGTGGAGCTAGACGGGATCGAACCGTCGACCTCTTGCATGCCATGCAAGCGCTCTCCCAGCTGAGCTATAGCCCCTCATCGTTGATGTCATCGCTGAGGACGGGGCGAATCTTAAGGGCGTATCGAAAGCCTGTCAAACTTATTTTTGAAAAATTTCAAAGTTTTTTGTCGGCATAACAATCACTTACCGCCCTCCCCCCGAAAATCCGGGAGGTTTACGCACACCGCCGACCTGTAGGGGCTGGCGCAGGCTGCAATCTTTTGCCGTTGGTCTTTAGAAGCAAGAGCAAAAGATCGCAGCCTTCGGCAGCTCCTACAGGGAATCACAACTGCTTAGGCTATGGCGCCCAGCAGCTTTTCCCACTCTTTGTTTTCTTTCTTCGACACGCCGCCCAGCAGGTCAATCGCTTGGCGCAGACGGAAACGGGTCAGGTCCGGGCCGAGGATTTCCATCGCATCGAGCACCGATACCGAACTGGCCTGCCCGGTAATCGCGGCAAACATCAGCGGCATCGCATCGCGCAGCTTCAACTCGAGGGATTCGACCACCGCCTGAATTGTTGCGGTGATGCTGTCCTTCTCCCACTGACGCAGGCTTTCGAGTTTCCACAGGATCAATTGCATCAGCTGACGCACCTGATCACCGGAAAGCTTTTTCGACTCGAACAGCTTGGCATCCGGGTTCACGCCACCAGCAAAGAAGAAGCCGCCCAGCGGTGCAACCTGGCTGAAGGTTTCCACGCGACCCTGAACCAGCGGCGCGATCTTCATCATGTACTCGGAATTAAACGCCCACTTCTGCACACGCGCGGCGAACTCCTCCACCGGCAGATCACGCAGCCACTGGCCGTTGAGCCACGACAGTTTCTCGATGTCGAAGATCGGCCCGCCAAGGGACACACGCTTGAGGTCGAAGTTGTCGACCATTTCCTGCAGCGAGAACTTCTCGCGCTCGTCGGGCATCGACCAGCCCATGCGACCGAGGTAGTTGAGCATCGCTTCCGGCATGAAGCCCATGCGCTCGTAGAAGGTCACCGAAGTCGGGTTCTTGCGCTTGGACAGCTTGCTCTTGTCCGGGTTACGCAGCAGCGGCATGTAGCACAACTCCGGCTGTTCCCAGCCGAAGTATTCGTACAGCAGAATCAGTTTCGGCGCCGACGGCAGCCATTCTTCGCCGCGCAGCACGTGGGTAATGCCCATCAGGTGGTCGTCGACCACGTTGGCGAGGAAGTACGTCGGCAGGCCGTCGGTCTTCATCAGCACTTGCATGTCCATGCGATCCCACGGGATCTCGACATCGCCGCGCAGCATGTCCGGCACCACGCAGACGCCTTCGGTCGGCACTTTCATGCGGATCACGTGCGGTTCGCCAGCGGCCAGACGGGCCGCGACTTCTTCCTTGGACAGCAGCAGCGCGCGGCCGTCGTAACGCGGGGTTTCGCCGCGCGCCATTTGCTCGGCGCGCATCTGGTCCAGTTCTTCTGCGGTGCAGAAGCATGGGAACGCGTGACCCATGTCTACCAGTTGCTGGCAATACTTCTGATAGATATCGCCACGCTCGCTCTGCCGGTACGGGCCGTGCGGGCCGCCAACGTCCGGGCCTTCGCTCCAGTCGATCCCCAGCCAGCGCAGGGCGTCGAAGATCTGCTGTTCGGACTCGCGGGTCGAGCGCAACTGGTCGGTGTCTTCGATGCGCAGGATGAACTCACCGCCATGCTGCTTGGCAAAGCAGTAGTTGAACAATGCGATGTAAGCGGTACCTACGTGGGGGTCCCCGGTAGGCGATGGCGCGATGCGAGTGCGGACGGTGGTCATGGCATGTCTCGAAAAGAATGAAAAGCAGAACAATCAAGCGGCGAATGGTAACAGGCGACACCCGCCCCGCTCCAGCGGGCAGGGCATTTAAGCCAAGTTTGCGGCTGGAACGCCCATAGATCGTGGTGAAGGGCCGAATCTCAGCCATCGGCATTTACCGTTTATCGGCGGTATGCCAGATTCAGCCCCTGATAACTTTCCTTACAATTCCTTGACTACAGTTTGCCCATGCCTGCCCAACTCAAGCGTCGTCTGTTGATTTACCTGCTGCTGGTTCTGTTGATTGCCGGGGGCTTCTTCGCCCACTGGTTTTTCAAGGGGCGCTTTTATGAAAGCACCGATAACGCCTATGTCCAGGGCGAAATCACCCGCGTCTCCAGCCAGTTGAGCGCACGCATCGATGAAGTGCTGGTGCAGGACAACCAGCACGTGGAAAAAGGCCAGTTGCTGGTGCGCCTCGAACCCAATGATTTCCGCCTCGCCGTCGACCGCGCCAATGCCGCCCTCGCCACCCGCGAAGCCGAACGTTTGCAGGCGCAGAGCAAACTGACTCAGCAATCGAGCCTGATCGCCGCCAGCGACGCGCAAGTGGCCACCACCCAAGCCACGCTGGGCCGCTCACAGATGGATTTATCGCGCGCTGAAACCCTGCGCAAACCCGGTTACGTTTCCGAGGAGCGGGTGACCACCCTCTCCGCTGACGCGCATATCGCCCGTTCGCAAGTAGCCAAGGCCCAGGCCGATGCGCAGAGCCAGCGCCAGCAGGTCAACGCACTGACTGCCGAGATCAAACGCCTCGACGCACAGATCGCCAACGCTCGCGCCGATCTGGCGCAAGCCGAGCTCAACCTGACCCGCAGCGAAATCCACGCGCCGATCAGCGGCATGGTCGGTCAGCGCGCCGCACGCAATGGCCAAGTGGTGCAGGCCGGTGCGTATCTGCTGTCAATCGTCCCGGACGAAGACATCTGGGTGCAGGCCAACTTCAAGGAAACCCAGATCGGCCACATGCAGCCCGGACAGAAAGCCGAGCTGACCTTCGATGCTTACAGCGACACGCCGATCGAAGCGCGGGTCGACAGTCTGTTCGCCGCCTCGGGTGCGCAGTTCAGCCTGCTGCCGCCGGACAACGCCACCGGCAACTTCACCAAAGTCGTGCAGCGGATTCCGGTGAAGCTGACCTTCAAGGCCGATAACCCGCTGCACGGCAAGATCCGCCCGGGCATGTCGGTCACCGTCACCGTGAATATCAAAGACGCCCCAGACAATGGCCGGTGATTCGCTGATCCGCCCGGTCGGCGAGCCGACCCGGCGGGACTGGATTGCGGTAATGAGCGTGATGCTCGGCGCCTTCATGGCGGTGCTCGATATTCAGATCACCAACTCTTCGCTCAAGGATATTCAGGGCGCGCTGTCGGCGACGCTGGAAGAAGGCTCGTGGATTTCCACCTCGTATCTGGTCGCGGAAATCATCATGATCCCGCTGACCGCGTGGCTGGTGCAGTTGCTCTCGGCGCGGCGCCTGGCGGTGTGGGTGTCGCTGGGTTTTCTGGTGTCATCGCTGCTGTGCTCGATGGCCTGGAGCCTCGAAAGCATGATCGTCTTTCGCGCCATGCAGGGCTTCACCGGCGGCGCGCTGATCCCGCTGGCGTTCACCCTGACCCTGATCAAACTCCCCGAACACCACCGCGCCAAAGGCATGGCAATGTTCGCCATGACCGCCACCTTCGCCCCGTCCATCGGCCCGACCCTTGGCGGCTGGCTCACGGAAAACTGGGGCTGGGAATACATCTTCTACATCAACATCCCGCCGGGGCTGATCATGATCGCCGGGCTGATGTACGGGCTGGAGAAGAAGGAAGCGCACTGGGAACTGCTGAAAAGCACCGACTACACCGGAATTCTCACACTGGGTGTCGGCCTCGGTTGCCTGCAGGTGTTTCTTGAAGAGGGCCATCGCAAGGACTGGCTCGAATCGAACCTGATCGTGGCCCTGGGCAGCATTGCCCTGCTGAGCCTGATCACCTTCGTCATCGTGCAGGTCTCCAAACCCAATCCGCTGATCAACCTCGGCATCCTGCGCAATCGCAATTTCGGCCTGTCGAGTATTTCCAGCCTTGGCATGGGCGTCGGGCTCTATGGATCTATTTATTTGCTGCCCCTGTATCTGGCGCAGATCCAGAACTACAACGCCCTGCAGATCGGCGAAGTGATCATGTGGATGGGCGTGCCGCAGCTGTTTCTGATTCCGCTGGTGCCGAAGCTGATGAAGTTCGTTTCGCCGAAGTGGCTGTGCACCCTGGGCTTCGGGTTGTTCGGGCTGGCGAGTTTTTCGTCGGGGGTGCTCAACCCGGACTTCGCCGGGCCGCAGTTCAATCAGATCCAGATCATCCGGGCGCTGGGTCAGCCGCTGATCATGGTGACCATTTCGCTGATCGCCACCGCGTACATCCTGCCGCAGGACGCGGGGTCGGCGTCGAGCCTGTTCAACATCCTGCGTAACCTCGGCGGTGCGATCGGCATCGCCCTGCTCGCCACGCTATTGGATGCGCGCACCAAGACCTACTTCGATTATTTGCGTGAAGCGGTGGTGCCGACCAATCCGCAAGTGGCCGAGCGGCTGGCGTCGATGACCGACCGGTTTGGCAGTGATACGGCGGCGCTCGGCAAGTTGAGTGAGATCGTGCATCAGCAGGCGCTGATCATGGCTTACAACGATGCGTTTCACTTTGTCGGGATTGCGTTGGGGGTCAGCATGTTGGCGGTCTTGTTGACCAGGAAATTGCCGGCGGGGTTGAAGGCTGGGGAGTCTCACTGATTTTTGTGGTGACTGGGCCGGCCCTTTCGCG
This sequence comes from Pseudomonas sp. JQ36, assembly GCF_053851495.1. NCBI lineage: Bacteria > Pseudomonadati > Pseudomonadota > Gammaproteobacteria > Pseudomonadales > Pseudomonadaceae > Pseudomonas > Pseudomonas sp. JQ36. Next base: position 2,660,927 of record NZ_CM132642.1, read on the forward strand.
AGCAAGCCCGCTCCCACAGGGGACTTGTGTACGATACAAATCCAATGTGGGAGCGGGCTTGCTCGCGAAGAGGCCCGGTCAGGCGATGAAGCTCAGACAGCCAAAAGCCGCTCGCGCAGTTTGGCAATCTCATCGCGCATCTGCGCCGCCGCTTCGAACTCCAGATCCCGCGCCAGCTGATACATCTTCTCTTCCAGCGCGCGGATGCGTTTGGTGATTTCGCTCGGTGAGCGCAGTTCGGCTTCGTACTTGGCGTTTTCTTCGGCCGCCTTGGCCATGCCCTTGCGCTTCTTGCTGCGCGAGCCGGGCACGGTGGCGCCTTCCATGATGTCGGCGACGTCCTTGAACACGCCCTTCGGGGTGATGCCGTTTTCCAGGTTGAAGGCGATCTGCTTGTCGCGACGACGCTCGGTCTCGCCAATCGCCCGTTCCATCGAGCCGGTAATCCGGTCGGCGTAGAGAATCGCCCGGCCGTTGAGGTTCCGCGCGGCTCGGCCAATGGTCTGGATCAGCGAGCGCTCGGAACGCAGGAAACCTTCCTTGTCGGCGTCGAGAATCGCCACCAGCGACACTTCCGGCATGTCCAGACCTTCACGCAGCAGGTTGATCCCCACCAGCACATCGAAGGTGCCCAGACGCAAGTCACGGATGATCTCGACCCGTTCGACGGTGTCGATGTCCGAGTGCAAGTAACGTACGCGCACGCCGTGGTCGGCGAGGTAATCGGTGAGGTCTTCGGCCATGCGCTTGGTCAACGTGGTGACCAACACCCGCTCCTCGACCGCCACCCGTTTGGTGATTTCCGAGAGCAAGTCGTCAACCTGGGTCAGCGCCGGACGCACCTCGACTTGCGGATCGACCAGACCGGTCGGACGCACCACTTGCTCGACCACGCGACCAGCATGCTCGGCCTCGTAGTTGCCCGGCGTCGCCGAGACGAAAATGGTCTGCGGGCTGACCCCCTCCCACTCGTCAAAACGCATCGGTCGGTTGTCCAGCGCAGACGGCAGGCGGAAGCCGTATTCGACCAGAGTTTCTTTTCGAGAACGGTCACCCTTATACATCGCGCCGACTTGCGGCACGCTGACGTGAGACTCGTCGATCACCAGCAAGGCGTCGGCCGGCAGATAGTCATACAGCGTCGGCGGCGCGGCACCGGCCGGACGTCCGGACAGGTATCGCGAGTAGTTTTCGATGCCGTTGCAGTAACCCAGTTCGAGGATCATTTCCAGGTCGAAACGGGTGCGCTGTTCCAGACGCTGGGCCTCAACCAGTTTGTTGTTGCTGCGCAGGTATTCGAGGCGTTCCTGCAATTCGACTTTGATGTGCTCGATGGCGTCGAGCAGGGTTTCGCGCGGCGTCACGTAGTGACTCTTCGGGTAGAAGGTGAAGCGTGGCATCTTGCGGATGACTTCGCCGGTCAGCGGGTCGAACGCGGAGATGCTCTCGACCTCGTCATCGAACAGCTCGATGCGGATCGCTTCCAGATCGGATTCCGCCGGATAGATATCAATCACATCGCCGCGCACGCGGAACGTCGCCCGGGCAAAATCCATGTCGTTGCGGGTGTATTGCAGGTCAGCCAGACGCCGCAGCAAGGCACGCTGATCGAGTTTGTCGCCGCGATCGACGTGCAGCACCATCTTCAGATAGGTTTCCGGGCTACCGAGACCGTAAATGCACGACACCGTGGTGACGATGATTGCGTCCTTGCGCTCGAGCAACGCCTTGGTCGCGGACAGACGCATCTGTTCGATGTGATCGTTGATCGACGCATCCTTCTCGATGAAGGTGTCGGACGACGGCACATAGGCTTCGGGCTGGTAGTAGTCGTAGTAGGAAACGAAATACTCGACCGCGTTGTTCGGGAAGAACGCCTTGAACTCGCCATACAGCTGCGCGGCGAGGGTCTTGTTCGGCGCCAGCACCAGCGTCGGGCGCTGCACCTGCGAGATGACGTTGGCGATGCTGAAGGTCTTGCCCGAGCCGGTCACACCGAGCAGCGTCTGGTGCGCCAGCCCGGCTTCGATGCCCTCGACCAATTGGCGGATCGCTTCTGGCTGATCGCCGGCGGGCTCGAAGCGGGTGACTAGCTGGAATTCGGACATACACACCTCTGGGATCGCGGCTCGCGCAGAAAACAGCCGAGCCGCGGGGATGACCGCAAACGACCGTTGTCGCCCAAGGAAAAACGAAGATTGTGCTCAATGTGGAGCCGATTGCCTCGCCTTTCAAGGCAAACGTCCTACATCCGGTAAAGTCTCTGACAGAGTCAATCGACTAACGGTCAAGAAATAATCGGAAAAACTTGCCTGAAAAGCTGAATCGCCTGTCGCCATTGCTCAGTGATGGCCTCTATACTAGCTCCCCGTTTGTGCACCGCTCTAGTGCATTCGGCTGGAGCGCGACACGTCCCTCCACTCTCCATTCAGAGCCGCCGTAATAATGAGCCTGTTCTCCGCTGTCGAAATGGCACCCCGCGATCCAATCCTGGGCCTCAACGAAGCATTCAACGCCGATACCCGGACCACCAAGGTCAACTTGGGTGTAGGTGTTTACTGCAACGAAGAGGGGCGAATTCCCCTGCTGCGCGCGGTGATCGAAGCCGAAACCATTCGCGCTGCTCAGCACGCCTCCCGTGGCTACCTGCCGATCGACGGCATCGCGGCCTACGACCAGGCGGTGCAAAAGCTGCTGTTCGGTAACGACTCGCCGCTGATCGCTGCCGGTCGCATCGTCACCACTCAGGCCGTCGGCGGTACCGGCGCGCTGAAAATCGGTGCCGACTTCCTCAAGCAATTGCTGCCGAACGCCGTCGTGGCCATCAGCGACCCGAGCTGGGAAAACCACCGCGCGCTGTTCGAAACCGCTGGCTTCCCGGTGCAGAACTACCGTTACTACGACGCTGCCACCCACGACGTGAACCGTGCCGGCATGCTCGACGACCTCAACGCCCTGCCGAACGGCTCGATCGTTGTGCTGCACGCCTGCTGCCATAACCCGACCGGCGTCGACCTGACCCCGGCTGACTGGAAAAACGTGCTGGACGTGGTCAAGGCCAAAGGTCACGTACCGTTTCTCGACATGGCTTACCAGGGTTTCGGCGACGGCATCGACGAAGACGCCGCGGCTGTGCGTCTGTTCGCTGAATCGGGCCTGACTTTCTTCGTTTCGAGCTCGTTCTCCAAGTCGTTCTCGCTGTACGGCGAGCGCGTTGGCGCCCTGTCGATCGTCAGCGAATCGAAAGAAGAAAGCGCACGCGTGCTGTCGCAGGTCAAGCGTGTGATCCGCACCAACTACTCCAACCCGCCGACCCACGGTGCAAGCATCGTCGCCGCTGTGTTGAACAGCCCGGAACTGCGCGCCCAGTGGGAAGCCGAACTGGCAGAAATGCGCCTGCGCATTCGCGGTATGCGCGAGCAGATGGTCGCCCTGCTGGCCGAGAAAGCCTCGCAGCGTGACTTCAGCTTCGTCGGTCGTCAGCGCGGCATGTTCTCCTACTCCGGCCTGACCACTGAGCAAGTGCATCGCCTGCGCAACGAGTTCGGCATCTACGCCCTGGACACCGGCCGCATCTGCGTCGCGGCACTGAACCAGAGCAACATCAAAGCGGTAACGGATGCGATCGTTCAGGTCATCTGATTTCGCTTTGCCATGAAAAACGGGAAGCCTTGGGGCTTCCCGTTTTTTATTTGTCCCGGAAAACTATCCGAACCCTCTAGACTGCACACAGATTCCATTGTGGGAGCGGGCTTGCTCGCGAAAGCGGTGCATCAGGCGACAAAAATACTGGCTGGGCCGACGCCTTCGCGAGCAAGCCCGCTCCCACAGGTTTTGTGTACACCTCAGAGTTCTGCGAGAACACCTATGAAAAACGACAATCTGCGCGCTGACCGAGACGACCTGGATGACTTCATCCCCCGCCCCCCGGCCAAACGCGACAAAAGCCTGGTGCTGCAAGTCGCAGCGGGCGTCTTCCTAGGCGGCCTGGCCCTGTGGCTGGTGCAACTGGCCGCCACCGCTGCTTACGCCAAACTGATGCTCGGCACGATCACCTTCGGCGGTTAGGCCAGCTCTGTCGCCCGTTGACTGGCCGCATCGTCATACGCGACGTACAGCGATTCGGCAATCTGGCTTTTGATCGCCTTGGTGCTTTCCAGACCGAGCACGAAACCTTCGGCCTTGCCACCAGCGCGGTTCAGCTCTTCAGCGGTATTGGCCTGAGTGATCGCGTCGAAGAGTTTTTCGGCATGTGGGCCGACCCCTTTGGGCAGGCTGATTTGCGTGACGCTCATACGAGCACCTCGCGGGAAAGAGAAATCAGAGCGGTTTGAGTCATGGCGCGTACCTTTTCGGCGAATGGCCGGCAGCGCGTGTGACCACTTCCGGGCAGTCATGGTAGACCTGTGAGGCGATTCTGGTAATCGCTAATCACTGACAAATCGCCGTCTATCCTGCTGACAGCAGAAAATTTACACTCGATGCTTGACTTCTCTTTTTGAATCAGTAACATACGCACCAATTCCGCAATAGCTCAGTTGGTAGAGCAAATGACTGTTAATCATTGGGTCCCTGGTTCGAGTCCAGGTTGTGGAGCCAAATAGCAAAGCCCCTGAATCGAAAGATTCAGGGGCTTTTTTGTGGGTGCTCGAAAAGTCAAAAGATCGCAGCCTGCGGCAGCTCCTACAGGTCATCATTCTTCCAAAGTGCCTCGATCGGAGTTCCATCTGATGCCCGAAACCCCACCCAATCCGCCAGTCACAGACCCGCTATCACCCTACGAATCCCTCAACTCAAGAAAACTCCACGAAGCCGCCGAACGCGCCCTCGACCATTACCTCGCACCCGCGCAAATCATGGCAACGCCATACACCCCCAGCAGCATGTTCCTCGTCAATCCACAAACCGACACCGAATCCCTGCTGGCCAACGCCTGCGAATCACTGGCCTCGGCCACGGTGATGCTCGGCGATTTCGCCGGCACGCTGGAGGGGCCGAGTCGTAATACGGCGCTGGGCATTGCGCAGGTGGTGATGCTGGGGGAGTTGGCGGTGAATCAGGCGCTGGATAATGTTGTGCTAAAGGAATAGGCGCTGACAGTCCTGGCCTCTTCGCGAGCAGGCCCGCTCCCACAGTGGATCTGCATTGGTCACTGGTTAAGTGCCCGGCAAGATCCATTGCATGAGTGAGCCTGCTCGCGATTGCCATCAGATAAATCCCTACCCTTATCCGTTGTATTCAGATTGTCCTGAATAGGTGACGGTTACGGGGTATCAAGCCCGGATTACCTGATGCCGTACCCGTGCGCCGTGTCGCCTCCAAAACCCAGATCTCTTAAAACCTTCGCTTCTCCTGTGGCCGGATAAATCGCCCAGCGTTTGCCAAGGCCGGCCGAATCAGCCGCCCAGCACCATACATGGTCTGTCGCTAAGCCCGCATAGGTGCTGATATATGAACGCCACTCCGCCAAGGACGGAATTCGCCCACCCTGATTAGCCGCCGCATTGCTGCATTGGGTATAGGTATTGAACGCGCCGGTTCCAAAGATTCGATATACGTTCGAGACTGAAACAGGGTAGGACACCGTCTGGTTTGCACTATCGCGAACCGTAATGACAGCGGTACCGTTGCCTTTGGAAATCACCCGACCATTGGTGATATTCACTTCTGCGGCCGCTGAGTTGCTTGATGAGTATTGATAGGGTGGGACGCCCCCGCTTGCCTGCCTGTCGACAAAACTGCCACCCGGAGGATTCGTGGGAGTGTGATCGGAACGGAAAATCCAGCCGCCAAGCGATACAGGCTCGGTATTGATAACCAGAGCAAGAGCCGCTTTGATCGTGTAAGTGCGCACTGGAAACTCCACCGCCTCACTCTCCACCGTGCTCTGACCAAGCGCCGCTTTAAACACCAATTCCAGGCTGCTGCCATCCTGCAGAGCTTTGAGCTCATCGGCTGGAAGCGGAGCAGTGAAGAACCGGTCAGCAATCCAGTCGGGGTTGGTGAAGGCCGTCGGCGCGCTCCAGATCTCGCGCAGGTAGGCGCTGCCGTCGGCTTTGGTCCCGCGCAGGCGCAACCAGACGTATTGGTTGAGGGCGATCAGCGGCCAGTCACCCATGCGTACGGACGCTTGGGTCAGGTTGCCGGTATGCAGTTCCGGGCCGACGCCGTCGTTGTCGGCCTGCTCGATGGTGGGGCTGGCCAGCGCGCTCTGCGGCATTGCTTGCACCGTCAGGTCAAATACCCGGGACGGTGTTGGATGACCATCAATGATGACGACGTAGGAGATTTTTACCTGCTTACCCAGATTGAACGCCACCACGCTGTTGGGGATCGCAAACTCAAGCCCTTCGCTTACCGCGCGCGGCACTGAGGTGTGCGACCCGCCGGCCGGCGTGCCGTCAGCGCCAGTCCAGGTGACGCTGATTGCATGGTTTGGCAGCAACGCGGTGTTGTCCGGCACCACGATGGTCAAGGTGTCCCTGACCAGCAGCGGGTTGAGTGCGCTGTCGCCGTTGTTTTCCTTGATCGAAGGGGCGAGCAGTTCCAGCGCGACGCCCACGGTGAACACCAATGGGTTCGAAAGGCTGGTCTCATTTGTGGCATGGCGCCAGAGCTGGTAGCGGACGGTGATCTTGCTGCCGCGGTTGGGTTCGATGTGTTGGGCGACGAAGGCGGCGTCCAGGTTGATGACCCAGTCTTGCTGGGCGGTTACGGCATTGAATGTGCGGGACCCGGGCTCCTCGCCGGAGATGTCGCCCACCCACTTCCAGGTGGCCTCGTCGTTGGCTACCCATGGCTTCACCACAGGCCTGGGGATGGTCAGTTTACTGGTACCGCCGGGCAGTGTGGCCGGGTCGAGGAAGCCGTTCGCCACCCCGAGGACAATGGGGGCGTCCAGCTCGAATTTCGGTTCACCCACATTGAGCAATTTCGTGTGCAGCGACTCCCGTCTGAGGATCTCGTCGCCTTCGGCTATCAGCAGGTCGTACCACCCCTTCAGGGTTCCGCCGTCAAGGAGCTTGAGGTTGTAGTCATTGACGGTGATGACGAAACCTTCGGGATTCTCGACTTCATACTCCTCCGGAATGTGCCACTCCAACTCAGGCAGGAAGGTGCTGCCGTCCGGACTTTTACCCAACAGGAACAGCTCAATGCCCATGCCGTACTCGATGGCCGGATCGAACGGAATGCGGACGTTGATGGGGGTCTTCGTGGGATCGATGAAGTCACCCTCGGCTTCTTCGATGATCGGTGCGGCCAGGCGGTGGGCTGCGCCGGTGACTTGTACAAACTGCCCTTTTGAGCGTAACGGGTCACTGCTGCCGCTGCGTTCCAGCCGATAGAAGAAACTGACCTGGGTATTGACCAGTTTGCGCACGGCCGCAATGGACAGCTTGAACTCGTAGTTATGCGGAATATTGTCGACGGTCTGGGGCAGGGCGGTGACTTCGACTTTTTCGCCCTCCAGGGTGGTGCCGAGCATGGTCAAGTGAATGATGTCACCCATCTCGAAGTCTGGCTGGGTGGCCGTGACATGCACCGTAATGTCGTTATCGCCCTGTTTATCGGCGTCGAGTTCATTATTGACAGCCTCCTGAACAATCGGTGCGGCCAGCAGGTCGATGCCGGTGGTGACGACGATGCGGGTTGCCTTGCACCAGTCTTCCGATTCATTGCCAACGATGTCGCGCACTTTGAAGGTGACCGCCAGACCGAAGAGGTCGGTGTTACCAGCCCGTTCAATGGTGGCTTTGGAGACCGTGATTAATATCGGGTTTGCCGCTGGATCGTTGATCTGCTCCAGGGTCACCGGTGTGGAATACTCAAAAAAGCCCCCCCAACTGAGATGAATGACGTCGCCCTCCGCAATGTCGGGGTAAGGCAAGCCGCTGCCGGCCGCGGACCTGATGACAATCGGCACTCCCGCTTCGGCAACGTCTTTGTCCACACCGCCGTTGACGATTTCCGGGGGAATGTACATGTACAGGTTGGAGTGACCAGGGCCCGGGTCGATGTCCTGGCCAGCGGGGAGTTCCAGTTTGACGAAGAGGTTGAGGGGCTTGTCCGGACGCTCTTCTTTTTGATTGGGCTGTTTGATTTCGTAGGTGAGTTCGTAAGGACCTGTCTGCAGATGACGAGGAGCCACCCACAAGAGGGTCGGTTGCTTGAGCTCGGCCGCGTCAATGATGGGACGCCCGTCGACCTCACGGTCATTGAGCAGCAGCTTGACGGTATCTCCAACGGCCTTGCTGGCCCAGGCGGGGATCACGACTTGCAGACCGTCATCGGGAAAGTTGAGCAGCGCCGCCGCCCGGTTGATCCCCCACTGGCCGGAAGGCAGGAGGCGCCCGGGGACTAACGGGTCCAGCAGTGAATGGGGAGCAGAGATTTTCTTCTTGGGCTGAACGAGCATGGACGGAACTCCGTGCGAACTGTCGGAAGACAAAGGGCGTGGAGTTATTCAGCGCTGAAGATGACGGCTGTGGCTACTGTCAGAAATTACAGGTAAGGACGTATTTGCGATGAACGGTCGCACGATCCCATAGCCTCAATGCTGCGTCGCCACCATTGAAAGCAGCGAATCACTCGACAGGCCAGCTACTTGTCTTTTCGAACCCGTGGAGAATGCATGAGCAGTTGCTGGTGGCGGGAGAAATGCGTCAGTGATGAGCGCCATGCGTAGAATAAGGCGCCAGCTTGAGCAGCGCCTCCCCATCAAGAGGAGGCACTAGGGCATGGATTACCGGTTTTCACGTCAGTGATGCTTTATGAAGGGTGATTGTCTTTGAGTGTGAAGGCAATAGTACGTAACGTGAAACTGTAGGTCTTCACACCTGCAATCGTAGTCGTCATCTGTAATCTTACTTCATCAAAGTCTTTGCCGTTTTTTGGGGTGATACTTTCATTAAATTGAAAATTGCCTTCGCCTTCGAATAGTTTTAGAGATTCTCCTTCCAATTTCTTCCCTTCCAATAGTAAATCCCTATAGACAATCATTCTGGATGGGAACGACACGTGGCCGATGATTTTTGCACTCGTGGCACTCCCCTCTTTCAGTGTCAAGCCGTACCCAAAGTAGTCCTCACTCCCTTGGCCATACAGTTCGGCCTTCAGGCTCGGCTCAGGGGTTACTGTACAATTACTATCAGACAATCCCGCGGTAATAAAAACCGTCGCTTCGGTGTGTTTCCCCTCGAGTGATCCAACAAAGGGCTCTGATATTTTTCTGCCCACCGGATATGACTGAAAGTTTTCGTCGCGGGATTTTAGCGATGTAGATGACATAAGTGGAACTCCTATCGATTGGTTGGACGACGGAGTTATTAAGGGAGTAATAGAAGGCGCTGGCTACTGTCAGAACTATCAGGTCGGAGCGGATTTCCGATGAATGGTCACACGTCGCAACAGCCTCGATACACAGCTGTTATCGAGCCTGGCGCGCCAATTCGATTGCCCTGAGCTATCAGAGTGGAAGCCAGACAACGTCATGCTCGACCCGACTGAGCATATTCAGCAGCACTCAAACGAAAAGGCCGATCTGTCTCACAACAGATCGGCCTCTTTCATGCAGTCAGCGCTCAGACATGCTCGCCACTCTTCACCTGCACCTTCGGGACGCCATGCCCATGATCGTGTTCATCAGGCTCGATCACCGGCACTTCCTTGCCATCGCAATCGTGCAGCTTGCCGTCGCTGAAGTAATCGCCCTCACGCAGCGCCGCCAGGTCGCGATAACGCAGGGTGCGTTCTTCCGCTGCGGCAAACACCGACTGCTGATCCGAGTTGCCGGCAGTGAAGTGGTTGAAGGTCAGGTTGAGCACAATCGCCATGATCGCCGAGGAGCTGATGCCCGAGTGGAAAATGGTCGCGAACCAGCTCGGGAAATGATCGTAGAAGTTCGGTGCGGCAATCGGGATCATGCCGAAGCCGATCGAGGTGGCGACGATGATCAGGTTGACGTTGTTGCGGTAATCGACCTTCGACAGTGTGCGAATCCCGCTCGCCGCCACCGTACCGAACAGCACGATACCGGCGCCGCCCAGCACCGAAGTCGGCACTGCAGCGATCACCCGGCCCATGAACGGCAGCAGCCCGAGAATGACCAGGAAGATACCGCCGGTGGCCACCACAAAACGGCTCTTGATCCCGGTCACCGCCACCAGCCCGACGTTCTGCGCGAAGGCGCTCTGGGTGAAGGAACCGAAGATCGGCGCAAACATGCTCGACAACATGTCCGCGCGCAAACCGTTGCCCAGGCGTTTGGAGTCGACCTTGGTGCCGATGATCTCACCGACCGCGAGGATGTCCGCCGAGGTTTCCACCAGTGTCACCATGACCACGATGCACATCGACAGGATCGCGGCGAAGTGGAAGGTCGGCATGCCGAAGTGGAACGGCGTCGGAAAGCCGAACATCGGCCCTTGGGTGACACTGGAGAAATCGGCCATGCCGAGGAACACCGCCAGAATCGTGCCGATCACCATGGCCAACAGGATCGACAGGCGCGAGATGGTCGAACTGCCGACCTTGCTCAGCAGCAACACCAACACCAGCGTCACCGCCGCCAGACCGATGTTCTGCATGCTGCCGAAGTCCGGCGCGTGGCTATTGCCACCCATGGCCCAGCGTGCGGCCACCGGCATCAGCGTCAGGCCAATGGTGGTGATCACGATGCCGGTGACGAGCGGAGGAAAAAACTTGGTGATTCGCGAGAATACCGGGGTGATCAGCAAGCCGATCAACGACGCGGCAATCACCGCGCCCAGCACCGACTGGAAGCCGCCCTCCCCGCCACTGCTGACGATGGCGACCATGGTCGCCACACCGGAGAACGACACGCCCTGCACCAGCGGCAACTGACAGCCAAAAAACGGTAGACCCAGGGTTTGCAGCAGTGTCGCCAGCCCCCCCGCAAACAATGAAGCAGCAATCAACAGACCAATGTCCGCCGGCGACAGCCCGGCCGCCTGGCCGATGATCAGTGGCACCGCAACGATACCGCCGTACATGGTCAGAACATGTTGCAGGCCGTAAGCCATATTCGCGCCGACCCCGAGATTTTCGTCCTCGGGCCGTTGGTGTGAAACATGGGGCGTTTTCATGTGGGGGGTTCCCTGGTTTTTGTTATGCGCACACTGTATTCAATACTCGTGACAAATGTCCATAGAGTTGTATACAACTTGTCAGTCACATAATGGATAGGTAGCCACCCAAGCTTCTACCCCGGCGCTTCGATCCCCCACAAATCCGGCAACACATCCCCTCCTGCCCACGGTTTTTATCGCACTAGGCTGAAGTGTTCATGGCGACCAGCGGTGCACCGGCGCTCTTTTTTATACATATAAAGTATGCATAATAAAGTCATTCGAAATTCAGTACGACAAAACAAGAACGCAGCCAACAAACTCAAGCACAGGGCTGTAAGCCTTGCCGAGACCGAGTCGGTCTTTCATGACGAACGCGCGCTGACGATCGAGGACAACGACCATGACGAACAGCGCTGGATCACCCTCGGCCTCGACGGTAAAGGGCGCTTGCTAGTGGTTGCGTACAGTCATCGCGAAGCCAACGTCGTACGAATCATTTCTGCACGTGTCGCCACACCGAGCGAACGTCGCGCATATTTTCTGGAGGCTTGATCAATGAAAGACGAATACGATTTCTCGCAGGGCAAGCGCGGTGCCTTGGCGCCCGCCAAGGGCAAGACCCGCATCACCATCATGCTCGATGACGCCGTCATCGAAGCCGCCCGCAGCGTGGCGGAAAACGAAGGCTTCGGTTATCAGACGGTGATCAACAACACTCTGCGCCATGCCCTGCTGGAGGCTGGCAGCAAAACGCAGGACGTCGAGCCGCACCACTCCGGGCAATTCAAGAAAGGCATCACCGCCGCCGACCTCAAGAGTCTGGAAAAAAAGCTCTCGGCGGCGGTCGGGGAAATCCGCCGGGTATTGGAACCGGAGGCAAAGCCCTGAGATCAGGCCGGTACGAGCATCCGCGCCAGCGACTCGCGCACATGCGGCTGGTCAGGCAAGCTCAGGCCGAACTCCTGCTCCAGCACCTTGATCAACTCATCGACATCCGCCACCTCGCGTCGCTCGCTGTCGGCGCCCATGTGCTGAATCGCGAAACTGCCGTTGTTCAGTGTCCGTCGCCAGCCATCGCCAGTGCGCGCAACCATCAGCCGGTTGGCGAACGGGGACTCGGGATGGGTCGAGACGTACCAGTTGCCGAGCGTGTAATCGATGTCTTCCTGGCGTTGCAGATCAAACAGGTACATCGCGCGCCACTCCCCCGCAACACTGGCACGCAGCATGTAGCCGTCGGCCTGTTTATCGATGCGATAGGACTCGTGCGGCGTCGACTGTGCGGCCTCGGTATCGAGCAGCAGCGGCGCGGTCGGCACCATGCCGCCAAAACCGACGTCGGTGATGTAGCGCTCGTCATCGATGATCACCAGGCTCAAGCGATGGGTCCGCGCTGTCCACGTGCCCTCGGGTTGCGCCAATACCACGCGGCCGGAGATGCCGCGGGCCTCGAAGCCCAATTCCTGCAGCAACGCCAGAAACAGATTGTTCAGTTCGTAGCAGTAACCACCCCGGCCACCGTGGAGAACCTTTTGTTCGATCGACGCCAGATCGATCAGCACCGGCGCGCCAGTGATCGTCGACAGGTTCTCGAAGGGAAAGACGCCGGTATGGCGCATCTGCAGTTGCCGCAGGGTTGCCAGTGTAGGGGCCGGTGGGGTGTCAAACCCCAGGTGTTGCAGGTACAACGTCGGATTCGCCAGACGTGGCTCGCTCATTGCTCAGTCCTTTTGCATGTGGCCGCGGCTCGCTGCGCCGCTGGCCGACAGGTATACGGGATCGGGCCCCGACTCCGACAATTGATTTCGCCAATCAGCGCTACCGACGCTTGCGTGAACCGATGCGAATCCAGGTCGGCGCATGATCGCTGGCGTGCGGTTCGTTACGCACCCAGGCGTCTACCCCGGCCTCGTGCAGATACGGACTGAGTGCCGGGTTGAGCAGCAGATGATCGATGCGCAGACCGGAGTTGGTTTGCCAATGCTGGCGGAAGTAATCCCAGAAGGTGTAGAGGCGCTCGTCGGGATACAGATGGCGCAGCGAATCGGTCCAGCCCTGATCCAGCAGCCGCTGATAACACTCGCGACTTTCGGGTTGCAGCAGCGCATCCTTGAGCCAGGAACGGGTGTTGTAGATGTCCATATCGGTGGGCACCACGTTGTAATCGCCGGCCAGCACCACCGGATGATCACTGCTTTGCAGATCCTTTGCATAGCGGATCAGGCGTTCAAACCAGGCCAGTTTGTAGTCGAATTTCGGCCCCGGCTGCGGGTTGCCGTTGGGCAGGTACAGGCAGCCGACCAGTACACCGTGCACCGCCGCCTCCAGATAACGGCTGTGCTTGTCGTCGGGATCGCCCGGCAGACCGCGACGGCTCTCCAGCGGCTCCGCATCGCGAGCGAGGATCGCCACGCCGTTCCACGACGCCTGCCCGTGCCAGATCGCGCCGTAACCGGCGGCTTCCAGTTCAGCTACCGGGAACGCACTGTCGACCGACTTGAGCTCCTGCAGGCAGGCGATGTCCGGTTGCTCGCGCTTGAGCCACTCCAGCAGGTTCGGCAAGCGCGCGCGCAGGCCGTTGACGTTGAACGTGGCAATCCGCAGGTTTTTCATCGTCCAGGCTCCGGCGAACAAGGTGTGAAATTTGTGACCCTGTGCTGACGGCGGTGGTTGCATCGGATCAACCGGCTGCGGCGTAATAGGCGCTCGCCACTGCCCAGAACTGCCGAGACTCGATTCCATGCTCACCACGCTGCAAGGCCCGCGCATCCTCCTGCGTCCGCTTCAGTACAGCGACGCCGACGCCCTGCTCCGCGCTGCCGCCGACGGCGAACTGTGGAACCTCACCGTCACCGTGGTCCCTTCGGCGAGCACCATCGACAGCTATCTGAAAAAAGCCCTCGACGGCCGCGACGCCGGCACGGTCATGCCGTTTGTGATCGTGTTGAAGGATAGCGGCGAAGTGATCGGCTCGACCAGGTTCTGGAAGATCGACCCGCTCAATCGCAAGCTGGAAATCGGCAGTAGCTGGATCGCGGCACGCTGGCAGAAATCCTTCGTCAACACCGAAGCCAAATACCTGATGTTGCGCCATGCCTTCGAGGTGCTCGATTGCGTGCGAGTGCAGTTCACCACCGACGAGAACAACCAGAAGTCGCGCAACGCGATTCTGCGCCTCGGTGCGCAACAGGAAGGCATTGTGCGCCACGAGCGGATCATGCCGGACGGCCGCAAGCGTAACTCGGTGCGTTTCAGCATTATCGATGACGAATGGCCGCAGGTGCGGCAGGCGCTGGAGCAGAAGCTGGCTGAGGATCGAGGCTGAGGCTCGACAACCGCTCGTCAGCCAATCGGCACCAACGACTGCTGCCGTCAGACCAAAGTCAGGTAACCGAGCCTTTCTGGAGACATACCATGACAACGCGCAAACTGACTTCCCTGTTGCTCACCGGGCTGCTGGCCACCGCCTCGGTCGGCGCTTTTGCCGCCAATGACGGGGCAGATGCCTCAGGCACCAAATCCGGTGCTACAAGTGGCACCAACATGCCACCCAATACCAACCCCGGCGCACCGAAAAACGGTGACAGTACCGATGGCGCCGGCAAGGGTACCGGCACTAACAGCGGCACCATGGGTTCTGGATCGGGAGCGGGGGGCGGCACCGGTTCGGCCGGCGGCGGAACTGGCGGTGCCGGTGGTGGCACAGGCAGCTGAACGAACAAGCGTGACCGCTGGTGATCCGGCATAAAAGCATGAATCTGTGGCGCTGGAATCTGATTCCTCGCCACAGATCAAGCGCGGAGGCTTTTAGCGATCCGACCGCATCAGCTCGGCAACACCCTCCTCCAGCGACAACACTGCCGCGCGATTGCGCCCGGCATTTTTTGCCTGATACAGCGCCGCATCAGCACGCTGGATAAACACTTCGAGGCTGTCATTGCCGCTCGGAATAAATGAGTAGCAGCCCAGACTCACCGTCAGGTAACCGGTGGGCGAACCGCTGTGAGTAATGCGTTTATCCATCACGCTGCGACGGATCTGCCCGGCAATCGCCAGCGTGCCGTTGATGTCGTTGCCCGGCAGCAACACCGCGAACTCCTCGCCACCGTAGCGCACCGCCAGGTCAGACTTGCGTTGCGAGCAGTTCTTCAGCACCTGGGCCACCTGAGTCAGGCAGTGATCCCCTGCCACATGCCCGTAGGCATCATTGTAGCGTTTGAAGAAATCTATATCGAGCATGATCAGGCCGACCGGACTCGACTGCCGTGCACCGCGGGCAAATTCGACCTCCAGCGAGCGTTCGAACAGCCGCCGATTCGCCAGCCCCGTCAGGCTGTCATGGGTAGCGATCTGCTCCAGTGTGCGCTGTGCCTTACGCAGGTTTTTCTCGATTCGCTCGCCGTCGCGTACCTGATGAATGAACACCCAGCCGAACAGTCCGACGCCAAGAATCACCAGCGCCACAATCACGCTGGACTGAAAGGCTCGCTCGTACCAACCCTTGAGAATCGTGTCGCGCGATGATGCCGCCGCGACCACCAGCGGATACGAGCCCAACTGGCGGTAGCCATACAAACGCACCACGCCGTCGACCACCGACTTGATCATCGCGGTGCCGGCAGGGGCTTCGGGCAGCAGCTTCTGATAAATCCGGCCTTGCGCCAGCGACGAGCCGATCAGGCCTTCGTCGAACGGCCGCCGCGCGAGCAACGTGCCGTCCTTGAGTCCGAGAAACATGATGCCGCTGTCATCAAGGCTGAAGCTTTTGAAGAACCGGTCGAAGTACGCCATCTTGATCCCGGCCATCAGCACGCCCTGGAAATTGCCGGCGCGATCGTTGAGGCGTTTCGAGATCGGGATGACCCACTCGCCATTCTCGCGGCTGCGAATCGCCGGGCCGATATGCGCCACGCTGGAAGCATTCTGCTGGTGAAACTTGAAGTACTCGCGGTCGGCGACACCGTTGCCACGGGGCAGATCAGCGAACGAAGTGATCACCCACTGGCCCTCGCGATCGAACAGAAACATGCCGTGTAACTGCTCCAGTTGCTGCACTCGGCGCGCGAAGGTTTTTTGCAGGCGTGGTCGCTGCGCGGCGCCGTACCCATCGTCCTCGACCCAGTCGGCCAGACTGGTAAGCACCAAGTCCGCGGCCAGAAACGTGTCTTCGGCCTGCTGCGCCATGGCTCGGGTCAGGTTGGTGGAGGCGATTTGCGCATTTGCCAGATCCTGGCGTCGTGTCTGTTCCAGCTGCAGATAAAGCAATCCGCACAGACACAGGCACACCGCAACGATGAACAGCGCTGCCGCCTTGCGCAGTGGCAGGCGTTTAAGCGTGCCGGGAGTCTGATGCGGGTCGTGAATGGGGATTGGCAAAAACGTGTCCTGGGCAGGTACGACAGGGGCCGCAGCCCGAAACCCTTACTTTTCATGAGCGTAGCCCAGCGGGGTGCGCACAGCAAACCCGCCCCGCCAACACACGCCTGCCCCGCTGTATCGGCGCGCAAGGGATTTGGATGACCTCCGCACGTCGATTTATTTTCAGTGGTGGTTTTGCGGGCGATCGCCCTCGCGTATCTGCGCAGGGCAATCGCGCAGGGCACCGATGACGGCTATCGGGGTTTGTTGATTTCGCGCAGCAGATCCGCGACCGGTAGGTTCATGGTGTTTGAGTAGTAGGGTTTGTAGCCGTACGCGGTGACGACGACTTTGCAGGGGATTTGTTGTTTGTTGGCGAGGAGGTTGTTCAGTTCTGCCACCGAGAGATTTCTTTCAGAACTCCGGTTGCTTGAAGTTTCACTCAAGAATGCGCGGGTGAGATAGGAAAACTTGGCCTTGTTGTTTTCATTTTTTTCCGAGCGTATCAAACCGGTGGCGGAAAACTGTATGGCTTTGCCTACTGAGAAATCATGATCATCCGCCAATGCGCAATGAAGCATGCCCGAAATCATCCCAACTCGCTCCCCGCGATCAAAAAGATCCAACACATCAACGTCCGACTGATACCGGATGATGTATAGCAGCGACTTTTCTCTTTCCACAGATTCGAAGCTCAGGTTTGCGGGAGGCTTTGTGTGATCCTTCGCACAACCAGAGCAGAAAGCGAGCAAGCCGCAAAGTAGTAACCTGTACATCATGGAAAATCCTTCATGATTGAGTCAAAAAGCATATCGGCTGCCGATTTGCTCCCCGCGATACGGGCAGTAAACAACCCCCATGCATTTGCATGATTAGTGTCTACATTGACGTTCAATGAAGGGCCACATGAGATAAGCCACTTTTCACCAAAATCAGCGACTCCATCTGACGAATCTCTTTTAGTTGGCATTGCTTTGATATTGATCCAATCGGCAGCAATTGGATCAGGACGTTCGCGATAAATATCAGAACCCAACCAGACCAGGGCCCCTTCACCCACGGGATCAAGGGTAATCAGCATCTGAATCCGGTAACCCCATTCCGACATGATCTTTGTCAGATGCGCACCATTCCAACCGCCAAGGCTATGACCCACGATATAGACAGGACAGCTCTTGTAGGGAATCAGACTCAGGACATGACGCTGAATATCCTGTTTTCCTCTGACTTCGTTGTAGCCCAGCCACTCAGACTTGTATTTACCCTCCTTAGCCAAGCTTGTCGTGCGCTCATCAAAATCCTTCCGTGCCTCTTGGATGTTTCCATAAGGCCCCGAAAAATAATAACTTTCCTTATCCCCGGCGCCTCCGACAAAAACAACAATCGCCTTGGTACTCTCCACCGGCACAGGCTTGTCACTGACATCCTTCTTATCCGTCAGCGCATGTTCCTTGTGCAGCTTGTAATTGTTGCCTTTCGCGCACGTTACTGTTTCAGCCGCCATGCCTCACTCCTCCAAAAACAACTTGATGGTTTCAGGCAGGTGCGAGCTGACTTCGTGGGTGAACCCGTTAGCGTCAGACACCCCGTGCTCCAGACGTCCGTCTGCGCGCTGGATCACGTAGGGATGATTGATCATGGGCTCACCGGTCACGTCATTGACCAGCTTCAACTTGTCCGTGAAATGCACCGGCATTGGCAGCAAACCGCTGAAAGGCGCCGCTGTTACCGTGTCACCAATGATGACCGTGCCCGACCCGCCAATGACCACGTTGCCGTGCCCACCGGTGCTGTCCAGGGTCGCGGCATTTAAGCCATTGATAAACACCGTCGAGGAAACGCCGCCAGTAATCGGGCTACCGCACGCGGTTTTATCAGTCATTCGCGCAGCCGCCAAGCCGTCGAAATTCACATTCGGCGAGCCACTGGCAATTGGATTGGTGCCATGTCCCGGGAGTGGGCAGGCGGTCGGATCGGTGACGCGGGCGGCGGGTTTTCCGCTCATGAACAGCTCCTTGCAGTGTGGCGGGTCATCCTTTTGGGGGGCGCAAGCATGCGTGAATTTTCCGGGTGCTTCAAACCTCCAGGCAAAAAAAAGGCGCCCGCTCGGGCGCCCTTTCCTGTTCGTGGAACCGCTCATATCAACGCGACGGCGGCACCCGAATATCCCCCGCCCGGCACTGGGTCTTCACGCCCTTGCCGCACGCGCCGAACTGCAGATCCTTGCCCATGCACACCCGCACTTCCGAGAGTTCCGGGCCGCTGCAAATCACCGCGATGCCATTGGCCGGAATCCCCGGGTTGGCCTTGCGGAACAGGTCGGCGATTTCCTGGGCTTCGAAGTAGTAGGAGCTGCTGAACGGTTGCAGCTCCTGCGGGATTTTCACCGCGCCAACCGCTTTGTCCGCTTCATCCAGATAGCCCATCGCGCCCAGACCGCTGCAGGTGCCGTGTTTGGACCATTCGTGATCGAGCAGTTTCCTGGTCGGGAACAGCGTCAGGCCTTTGGTGGTTTCCGCCGCAGACAGCGTGGTCAGCGGTGGGCAAGATTCCGGCCAGCCGCCGTTGGCGTATTGCGGCCACAAGCCGTGCAACACGAAGCCGTAGCCCTTGCCGGAACATTGCGCGTCATCTTTGTGCGTCAGGCAAAACGTTGGCGACCAGGACAAGCTCAGCAGGTAGTAATCGAACTGCCCCGCCACCGCATCCGTTTGTACCTTGCTGGCGTTCGACTGACGCGCCGAACTCAGGCCGATGCTACCGGCCGTCAGCGCAATCAGCGCCAGAATTGTAAACAGCTTTTTCATGGACCCGCTCCTTGGGACGCCTGCGTCCGTGGTTTTTGATGCTGACCAGACTTGGCCAGCGCTGATTTCGCCATGCTTGTGTTGCAAGCGCATGACGCAAGGCAAGGCCGTACGCCGTTGAACGGTCTACGATTAACAGGCAGACATCAAACCAAGGGATCCGAAATGAGTAAAGCAGACGAACTCGCCGCCAAACTCCAGCAAACCCGGCACACCCGTGCGGATGCCGCGCTGGAGATCGATTGCTGGCCGGCGCAGGTCTACGATCTGTACCACCGCATCGAGGCCTGGTTGCAACCCGTCACCGAAGTCGGCCTGAAGATTCGCCGCAACCCGACCCACGTTTGCGAGAGCTCACCCGATGGCGAAAGCCACGATTACGCGATCGACCAACTGGTGATCGAAGCCAATCAACAAACCCTGACCTTTGATCCCATCGCACGGTTTACCGAGGACGGCGCCGGTCGCGTGCAGATCACCCTGCCCGAGCGCAACACCTATCTGCTGCGCACCGTCGATGAACATCATGAAAGCCATTGGTGGTTGCAAACGGTGGAAACCGGTCAGGAACTGGATGCGATTGCGCTGACCGAGAACAATCTGTTGCAGGTGGTGCAGGAAGGGCTCGGCCTGTAACGCGAGCGGCGAAGCTGTCAAAACTGTAATCCTCCTCTCAGCCAACTGAAAGCCAGCGCTGGTTAGCCTCTCCGTCATGTATCAAACGGGGACCTCCAGCGCATGCCTTCCAACACCTCAAGACGCACCTTCGTCAAAGGCCTGGCCGCCAGCGGCCTGCTCGGCAGCCTCGGTCTGTGGCGCGCGCCGGTCTGGGCGCTGAACCCGCCTGGGCAGATCAACGAACTGAGCGGCAGCGAATTCGAGCTGTTCATCGGCGAAACTCCGGTCAACTTTACCGGCAGCCCGCGCACCGCGCTGACCATCAACGGCAGTCTGCCCGGCCCGCTCTTGCGCTGGCGCGAGGGTGACACGGTGACGTTGCGCGTGCGCAACCGGCTCAAGGACAGCACTTCGATTCACTGGCACGGGATCCTGCTGCCGGCCAACATGGACGGCGTGCCGGGTCTGAGTTTTCACGGCATCGAACCGGGTGGCGTATACGTCTACCAGTTCAAGGTGCGGCAGCACGGCACTTACTGGTATCACAGCCATTCCGGCCTGCAGGAGCAGGCCGGGGTCTACGGGCCGCTGGTGATCGACGCGAAAGAGCCGGAGCCGTTCCAGTACGACCGCGACTACGTGGTGATGCTCAGCGACTGGACCGACAAAGACCCGGCCAGCCTGATGAAGACCCTGAAAAAGCAGTCCGACTACTACAACTACCACAAGCGCACCGTTGGCGATTTCATCGACGACGTCAGCGACAAAGGCTGGGGCGCCACCGTCGCCGACCGCACGATGTGGGCGCAAATGAAGATGAACCCCACCGACATCGCCGACGTCAGTGGCGCCACCTATACCTTCCTGATCAACGGCCATACGCCCGACAGCAACTGGACCGGGCTGTTTCGCCTAGGCGAAAAACTGCGCCTGCGGCTGATCAACGGCTCGGCCATGACTTACTTCGACGTGCGCATTCCCGGGCTGAAAATGACCGTGGTCGCGGCGGACGGTTTGCACGTCAAACCGGTCAGCGTCGACGAGCTGCGCATCGCCGTGGCGGAGACCTACGACGTGATCGTCGAGCCTGACAGCGAGGCCTGCACCCTGTTCGCCCAGGCCATGGATCGCAGCGGTTACGCCCGCGCCACCCTCGCCACCCGCGCCGGTCTGGCAGCACCGGTGCCTGCGCTGGACTCGCGCCCGTTGGTCACCATGGATGACATGGGCATGGCCGGCATGGATCACGGCTCGATGGACATGAGCGACATGGCGGGCATGGATCACTCGGCGATGGGCCCGATGCAATCGCACCCCGCCAGCGAACAGGACAATCCGCTGGTGGACATGCAAGCCATGAGCACCGCGCCGAAACTCGACGACCCCGGCCTCGGCCTGCGCAACAACGGCCGTCGCGTGCTGACCTACGCCGACCTGCGCAGCACCTTCGAAGACCCCGACGGCCGCGATCCCGGGCGCACGATCGAGCTGCACCTGACCGGGCACATGGAGAAGTTCGCCTGGTCGTTCAACGGCATCAAATTCTCCGACGCCAAGCCGCTGCGCCTCAAGTACGGCGAGCGCATCCGTCTGGTGCTGGTCAACGACACCATGATGACCCACCCCATCCACCTGCACGGCATGTGGAGCGATCTGGAAGACGAAAACGGCAACTTTCAGGTGCGCAAACACACCATCGACATGCCCCCCGGTACCCGTCGCAGCTATCGGGTGACGGCCGATGCATTGGGCCGCTGGGCCTATCACTGCCATCTGCTTTATCACATGGAAACCGGCATGTTCCGCGAAGTGCGGGTGGAAGAATGAAGGGGCCGAACATGACTCGATTCGCAGCGTTCTCCGTATTGCTCATCAGCACTTCCGCCTTGGCCGCCGACGACATGCAAGGCATGGATCACAGCCAGATGCCCGGCATGGATCACTCGATGCAAAGCATGGACGACGGCATGATGCAGCCCGCCGCGCCGACTGAAAGCCGCACGCCGATCCCGGTGCTGACCGACGCCGACCGCGCCGCCGTGTTTGTCAGCCCCGGCGGCCATCAGGTGCACGACAGCGCGATCAACAGCTACTTCCTCGCCGACAAACTCGAATGGCAAAACGCCGATGACGGCAGCGCTTTGTCCTGGGATCTGTCCGGCTGGATTGGCGGCGACATTGATCGCCTGTGGCTGCGCTCCGAAGGCGAACGCAGCAACGGCAAGACCGAGGACGCTGAGCTCCAGGCATTGTGGGGCCACGCGATTTCGCCGTGGTGGGACGTGGTCAGCGGCGTGCGTCAGGACTTCAAACCCGGCGCCCCACAAACCTGGGCCGCGTTCGGTGTGCAGGGCATGGCGCTGTACAACTTCGAAGCCGAGGCCACGGCGTTTCTCGGCGAAGGCGGACAAAGCGCACTGCGGCTGGAGGGCGATTACGACATTCTGCTGACCAATCGGCTGATCCTGCAGCCCACCGCCGAGCTCAACGTCTACGGCAAAAACGACCCGCAACGGGGCCTCGGCTCCGGCCTGTCGAACACTGAAGCCGGCCTGCGCCTGCGCTACGAAATCCGCCGCGAATTTGCGCCGTACCTCGGCGTGACGTGGCACCGCACCTACGGCAACACCGCCGATTACGTCCGCGAAGAAGGCGACAGTCGCAGCGAAGCACGGCTCGTGCTCGGTGTGCGGCTGTGGTTCTGAATTCCCACTGAAAAACACCCCAGAGGTCTTGCATGCGCACGTTGAATATCACCCTTGTACTCGCCAGCGGATTGCTCCTGAGCAGCCTCGCCCAAGCCCACCCGAAACTGCTGTCATCGACCCCGGCCGATGGTGCCGACGGCGCGGCACCCGACAAGATCGAACTGCACTTTTCCGAGAGCCTGCTGACCCGGTTCTCCGGCGCCAAACTGGTCATGACCGAGATGCCCGGCATGGCTCATTCGCCGATGCCGATGAAGGCCAAAGTCAGCGCCGGCAGCGACCCGAAATCGATGCTCGTCACCCCGCTCGCGCCATTGCCCGCCGGCACCTACAAAGTCGAGTGGCGCGCGGTGTCGTCCGACACGCACCCGATCACCGGCAACGTCACGTTCAAAGTGAAGTGAGCGATGGCTGAGTTGATCAACATCATTCTGCGCCTGGCGTTGTATGTGGATTTGTTGCTGTTGTTCGGGGTGGCGTTGTTTGCGCTATACAACGTCAACGCGCCGCTGCGTTTCAAGCCGCTGTTGCGTGGATTGGCGTTGCTCGGTGCCCTGCTGTCAGTCGCTGGACTGCTGCTGATGACGAGCGCCATGAGTGGCGAAACCGAACTCGCCGCACTCTGGCCGCACCTGCAGATGATGCTGCTGGAAACGGACGTCGGGCTGGCATGGGCGCTGCGCATGATTGCGCTGATCGTGGTGCTGGTTCAGCCGGGGAAGTGGCTCGCGTCGATGGCCGGCGCGGTCGCCCTCAGCTCCCTCGCCTGGAGTGGGCACGGGGCAATGGACGAAGGCTGGCTGCGACTCTGGCATTTCCTCAGCGACATCCTGCATTTACTGGCGGCGGGGGCATGGTTGGGCGGCATGCTGGCGCTGGTGCTGCTGACGCGGGATGGTGTGGATGAAGCGCGGACTCGCCTGCTGGCTGCGGCGGTGAAACGCTTCGAGTGGATCGGCGCGGCGATTGTGCTGACGCTGTCGGTGAGCGGCGTGGTCAATTACCTGTTCATCGTCGGCCCGAGGCTGGACGACGTGCTGCTCGGCACCTATGGGATGTTGCTGGCGATCAAGGTTTTGCTGTTTGCCGCGATGCTGGTGCTGGCCGCGCTGAACCGCTTTCACCTTGGGCCTGCGCTGAAGCGATCCATACGCGATGGACAGCACGCAATCGCGGCGAATGCACTCAGGCGCAGCGTGCTGCTGGAACTGGGCCTGGCCCTGCTGATCGTGGCGTTGGTGGCGTGGCTCGGCACGTTGAGTCCGGACGCGGGATGACACCCGCGAAGGCCTTTCACTACACTGGCTCACCGTCCTCTGCAGAAGCCCGATGTCCATGACCATTCTAAAAAGCACGATGATCCTTTGCGGCGCGCTGACCCTGGCCGCCGGCGTTCAGGCGCAGGAAAGCCCTTCGCACCTCGACAGCATCCAGCAACAAGGCCAACTGCGCGTCTGCACCACCGGCGACTACAAGCCCTACACCTTCAAGCGCACCGACGGCGACTTCGAGGGCATCGACATCGCCATGGCGCGCTCGCTGGCCGACAGCCTCGGGGTCAAGGTCGAATGGGTGCAGACCACCTGGAAAACCCTGATGCCGGACATGCAGGCCGGCAAGTGCGACATCGGCATGGGCGGCATTTCGGTGACGCTGGAGCGGCAGAAAAAAGCCTACTTCAGCAACACCCTCGACAGCGACGGCAAGATCCCGCTGGTGCGCTGCGCCGATGTCAGCAAGTACCAGACCGTCGAGCAGATCAACCAGCCCAACGTGCGTCTGGTCGAACCCGCCGGCGGCACCAACGAAGCCTTCGTCCACGCCTTCCTGCCCAAGGCGCAACTGGCGCTGCACGACAACGTGACGATCTTCCAGCAACTGCTCGACAACAAAGCCGACGTAATGATCACCGACGCGTCGGAAGCGCTGTATCAGCAGAAACTCAGACCGGGGTTGTGCGCGGTGAATCCGCACCAGTACATGCAGTACGGCGAAAAGGCGTACCTGCTGCCGCGCGATGACATCAGCTGGAAACTGTACGTCGATCAGTGGCTGCATTTGAACAAAGTGACTGGCAAATATCAGCAGGTCCTTGGCGAGTGGCTTGCGCTGCCGCAGTAATCTCCAAGGCACAAACACTTGTGGCGAGGGAGCTTGCTCCCGCTGGACTGCGTATCAGGCCTTCTCTTGAGGGGCCGCTTCGCGCCCCGGCGGGAGCAAGCTCCCTCGCCACATTGATTTTCAACCAGGAAATCTATCAATCGTCATGCAGCATCCCGGAGCTGTCAAAGACGAATGGCGGAACAAGCGCCCTGCACTGGCGCCGGTAATCGAACGGATCAACGCTGCTTGATTGACACCAAAATCGCGTCAATTCCGACATTTACAATAACCCCATCGGGTTTAACAAAGGTTTACATCAACTGGTTTTTTCATTCGGTATCGTTATTGCAACTCACCGAAAGGAATCAAACGTCAAATGCAGTCGGGCACCCAACTGGTCAATCCAGAACTGATAAAAATTCGACGACTGTTCGCAACCCCATTGGCGAGTATCCAGTACCCGGGTGCAGAAAAACTCAACGCTGAGTTGAAAGCCATCATCTCCAATCACATGGCTCAAGATCGCAACGGTACCCAACGCAGCAACGACGGCGGTTGGCAGTCCGCCAATGACTTCGCAAATTGGGAAGGAGATGCCTGCAAAGCGCTGGTTAAATTCGCCAAAGCATTCGCCGGCCAACTCACCGCCGTTCATAGCGACCTGTATGGACTGACCGAGCCGCACTTCGAATGGAAGCTCAACGCCTGGGTCAATGTAAATGAAGCTGGCCACAGCAACTCACTTCATGGCCACCCCGGCGCGTTCTGGTCCGGCGTTTACTGGGTAGATGCCGGCGGACGAGAAGATGACCCGATCGTCGACGGTGACTTGGAATTCATCGACCCGCGCGGAATGGTTGCCTCGACCTACAACCCGGCCTTGCGCATGAGAGTCGAAGACTGTCTGACTGCCGGCTTCAGCACGGTCTGCGCCGCCAAAAGCGGAACCTTCATCATGTTTCCCTCATGGCTGATGCATTCGGTAAGACGCTTCGAAGGGAAGAGGCCACGAATATCCATCGCGTTCAATTTTGGAACTTGAGACGCCCGCCCCCTCAGTCCTTTACCGGCCTGGGTATCGCAATACGGCTACTGGTCTTGACCTCGCGCAATGCCAGGCTGGACTGGATCGACGCAATACCCACCTGGCGCCTGAGCACTTGCTCGATGAAATCGCTGTAGCTATCCAGATCCTCGGCCAGCACCTGCAACACATAATCGGCATCGCCGGTGATCTTGTGACAGGACAGCACCTGGGGCAGTTGCGCAATCACCGCCTCAAAGGCGTCCGGCGCATGATCGGCGTGGGTGGAAAAACGGATGTGCACGAACGCCATGATATCCAGCCCGAGCATGCGCCGATCAAGGTTGGCCTGATAGCCCTTGATCACCCCGGCCTCCTCCATTCGCTTGCGCCGTCGCCAGCACGGCGTAAGGCTCAGTGAAAGCCGCTCACTGAGTTCAGAGTTGGAAATACTGGCGTCTTCCTGCAGCAACTCAAGAATCGCCAGGTCGGTCTCGTCGAGACTGATGCGTTTGGATATTTTTTTCTGCATGACGTCGATCCTGAGTAAAAACGCCCGAATAATTTACTGAATCAAGAAAACAAAGCAAAGAAAGCGCAGGTCAGCCGGAACAGAATATTTGCACTGGCTCACATTAACGGATGCGCAGAATGTTTACAGTTTTCAGTGATTCCCATCGGTTGCACCACGGCACCGAATTGAAAGATGGCGTGCTCAAACCGTCGTTCGAACAACCGAGTCGGGCCGATACCGTGCATAACCGCGTCAAACAGGTCGGCCTGGGGCAAATCGTCGAACCACGCGCGTTTGACCGCTCGTGCTACGTCAACGCGCACAGCGAGCGCTACGTCAGTTTTCTGGAAAATGCCTGGCGCGAATGGTGCGCAACCGGGCGCACGCACGATGCTTTGCCGCTGGTCTGGCCGGTGCGCGATCTGGGCAACGAGCAAGTGCCGACGTTCATCGATGGCAAGCTCGGTTTCTATGCCATGGATGCCGGTTCGCCGATCACCGCCACGACCTGGCAAGCGGTGAAAACCAGCGCCGATATCGCCCTCACCGGCCTCGCACTGATCGATGAAGGCCATGACAGCGCCTTTGCCCTCTGCCGCCCGCCCGGCCATCACGCCGCGCGCGAATACATGGGCGGTTATTGCTACCTCAATAACGCCGCGATTGCCGCGCAACAGGCCATCACCCAAGGCGCCAAACGTGTCGCGGTGCTGGACGTCGACTTCCACCACGGCAACGGCACCCAGAACATTTTCTACCAGCGCAGCGATGTCATGTTCGTGTCGCTGCACGGTGAGCCCGCGGTGTCCTACCCGTACTTCTCAGGTTACAGCCACGAAGTCGGTGCGGGTGTCGGCGAGGGTTACAACCTCAACTACCCGCTGCCGAAAAACACCACCTGGGAAAGCTACCGCAACGCCCTGATCCACGCCTGCAAAAAACTCCAGCAGTTCGCACCTGAAGTGCTGGTGATCTCCCTGGGTGTCGACACGTTCAAGGACGACCCCATCAGCCACTTCCTGCTGGAAAGTGAGGACTTCATCGGCATCGGAACCCTGATCGCCAGTGTCGGCTGCCCCACCCTGTTCGTGATGGAAGGCGGCTACATGGTCGATGAAATCGGCATCAATGCGGTGAACGTGCTGCATGGTTTCGAGAGCAAACGCAGCTGAACCATCCCGCGCTCTACAGCCTTTCAATGTCTGAATCGGAGAATAAGAACATGACGCTTTTTATAGATGTCGATGACGCTGCACGCCTGTTCACCCAAGTCGGTATCCGCCGCGCCATTCGCGAAATGGCAAGCTACATCGAAGCGGACTACGCACGCTGGGCGCAGTTTGATAAATCGCCGCGCACGGCCAATCATTCGGCAGACGGCGTGATCGAGCTGATGCCCACCGACGACGGCCAGCAGTACTCGTTCAAATACGTCAACGGCCACCCGAACAACGTTCAACAGAATTTGCTGACGGTCATGGCCTTCGGTCTGCTGGCGGATGTGCAGAGTGGTTATCCGACCCTGCTCAGCGAACTGACCTTGACCACCGCCGTGCGCACCGCTGCCACCTCCGCGCTGGTCGCTCAATCGCTGGCTCGCCCGGGCTCGACATCGATGGCCCTCATCGGCAACGGAGCCCAGAGTGAGTTTCAGGCACTGGCCTTTCATGAAATGTTGGGCATCAGCGAAATCCGCATCTTCGACATTGATCGCGACGCCTCACTCAAGCTGAAGCACAACCTCGCGGCGTTTCCGCAGATCGACGTGATTCTGGCCAGCTCGGTGAAGGACGCGGTCAAGGGTGCGGACATCGTCACCACGGTCACCGCCGACAAAACCTACGCAACGATTCTGACACCCGAGATGATCGAGCCCGGCATGCACATCAACGCGGTCGGCGGCGACTGCCCGGGTAAAACCGAACTGCATGCCGAGATCCTGCGCAACGCTCGGGTCATCGTGGAATTCGAGCCGCAAACGCGCATTGAAGGCGACATTCAGCAGTTGGAAGCCGACTCTCCAGTGGTCGAATTTTTCCGGATCGTGCAGGGCGAAGTTCCCGGCCGCGAGAGCGATACGCAGGTGACAGTCTTCGACTCTGTGGGTTTTGCCCTGGAAGATTTTTCGTCACTGCGCTACCTCAACGACCTGGCTCAGCAACGGCAAATCGGCCAGCGTATCCACCTGGTACCGACGCCCGCCAATATCAAAAACCTCTTCCAGTTGCTGGAGCTGCAACCGGCACCAGCCTCGCGTCTGCGCACCGTCAGTTGATTCGGTAATGGCCGCCCCCCCGGCGACTTGGCGGGGGGCCATTCACCGTTCCGGCATCGCCGTGATTAGCCGCTGCCGCTCTAACAAGAACGCTCGACACCTACTTTCTGCCAAAACTCAAAAACATAAAATCAAGAGGTTTTGCAATGAAATCGAACCCTTCCGGGCTGCTTGAACAGCCCGCGCTGCAGCGCACGCTCAGCAATCGTCACATCCAGTTAATGGCCATGGGCGGTGCCATCGGTACGGGTCTGTTCATGGGTTCCGGGAAGATCATCGCCCTCTCCGGGACGTCGATCATCCTCATCTACATGATCATCGGCCTGTTCGTTTTTTTCGTCATGCGAGCCATGGGCGAGATGCTCCTGTCCAACTTGAACTTCAAAACCTTTGCCGATTTTGCCGGCGCCTACCTTGGCCCGCGCGCGGCCTTCTTCCTCGGCTGGTCGTATTGGTTGAGCTGGAGCGTGGCAGTGATCGGCGATGCCGTTGTGGTCGGCGGATTCTTCCAGTACTGGTTTCCCGATGTCCCGGCGTGGATACCCGCCGTCGGCATGCTGGCGACATTGTTCGCGCTCAACGTGCTGACGGTCAGGCTGTTCGGTGAGGTGGAGTTCTGGTTCGCGATCATCAAGATCATTGCCGTCGTGACCTTGATCGGCGTCAGCACCGTGCTGATTGCCAGCTCGTTCGTGTCCCCCAGTGGTGTCACCGCGTCCCTGAGTCACCTGGTGGATAAACAGGCAGCTTTCCCTAACGGCCTGTTCGGCTTCTTTGCCGGATTTCAAATGGCGATTTTCTCCTTCGCCGGCACCGAGTTGATCGGCACCGCTGCCGCCGAAACCCGCTCTCCGGAGAGGACCTTGCCCAAGGCCATCAACTCGATTCCGCTGCGGATCATCCTGTTCTACGTGCTGGCATTGACCTGCATTATCGCCGTGACGTCGTGGCAGCAGGTTTCTCCGGTCAAGAGCCCCTTTGTCGAACTGTTTCTCGTGGCAGGGTTTCCCGCGGCCGCCGGTATCGTCAACTTCGTAGTACTGACATCGGCGGCATCATCGGCCAACAGTGGCGTGTTTTCATCGAGCCGCATGCTGTTCGGCCTGGCCAACCAGCACAACGCTCCGGGCCTGTTCCGGCGATTGTCGGGCAACAGCGTGCCGCTGCTGAGTCTGACGTTCACCACGCTGCTGATGCTGATTGGGGTGCTGGTGCTGTTCATCGTTCCGGAAGTCATGACCGCCTTCACCATCGTC
The DNA here is from genome assembly GCF_053851495.1 of Pseudomonas sp. JQ36. Lineage (NCBI taxonomy): Bacteria > Pseudomonadati > Pseudomonadota > Gammaproteobacteria > Pseudomonadales > Pseudomonadaceae > Pseudomonas > Pseudomonas sp. JQ36. The sequence continues at coordinate 2,690,680 of NZ_CM132642.1, forward strand.
TCCACCGTGTCGGCGATTCTGGTGATTTTCACCTGGTCGACCATCCTCGCGTCTTACATTGCCTATCGCAAAAAACGCCCGAACCTGCATGCGAAGTCGGCTTACAAAATGCCCGGTGGCGTACCGATGGCGTGGTTCTCCCTGGCGTTTCTGGGCTTTGTGCTGTGCTTGCTGGCATTGCGACCTGACACCCGGATTGCCCTGATGGTCATGCCGGGATGGTTCGTATGGCTGGCGATTGCTTACCAGTTGACCCGCTCAAGGCAGGCGAAATCTGCAGTTGAGTCGGCGAGCCAGTTTGGCTGACCCTGCACGCCTGAGCCGTCACCTGAACCTGACGGCTCTGGCTCAACAACGTGCCCCCGTCAAATCGGCTGCCACGCCTGCGCAGGAATCTGCGCCATTGCCTCGAACGCCGGTTTGGCAAACCAGAAACCCTGCATCAGATAAATCCCGCAATCGGCCAAAAAGTCCCTTTCCTCCGGATGCTCGATGCCCTCGGCAATCACCTCGATCCCCAGTTCAGTACACATGCCCACCACGCCCCGCACAATCGCCTGACGCACGCGATCACGGTGGATATCGCGGATCAGCGCCATGTCCAGTTTGATCAGATCCGGCTGAAAGTCCGCCAGCAGGTTCAGGCCGGAATAACCGGCGCCAAAGTCATCGATGGCGGTCTTGAAGCCGAACTCGCGGTACTCGCGCAGAATATTCATCAAGTGTTTGTTGCTTTCGACGTGCTCACCCTCAACCGCTTCGAAGATCAACCGCTCAAGCGGAAACGCATGCGCGCGCGCCGCCTCCAGCGTGCTGCGAATGCACAGATCCGGGCGATAAACGGCGTTGGGCAGGAAGTTGATCGAAAGAAACCCGGTGAGCCCCAACTGCGCTGCCGTGGAGATCGCCCGCACGCGGCACAGTTGATCGAAGCGATAGCGGTTCTGGTCATCGATCTGCTGCAGAACCGATAGCGCCCCTTCGCCCTGCACGCCCCGGACCAGCGCCTCGTGGGCGAAGGTCGATTGATCACGCACATCGACAATCGGCTGGAACGCGAAGGAGAACGCCATATCGGCCTCGCCTTTTTGCCGGCATCCTTGGCACCCCCCGCTGGGCTGGGGGAAGATTGGTGTATTGGTCATGACGCCCCCTGAGAGCGGGTTGCAACCATCCATGGCCCAGAAAAAATTACTGCAAGGACCGGGTGGCGCCGCTTGGCGGCCCCCGCTTATACAGGCTGACCGGTCAATTCCGGCCAAGTTCATTGCGAAATGCCATCAGGTGCGGAAATGCGCCGTCATGCGTTGCAGGTCCTGCCCCAGCGATGCCAGTTCAATGGTCGCGGCAGCACTTTCTTCGCTGGCGACGGCCGACTGATCGGCCACATCGCGCACACTGACGATGCTGCGATTGATCTCATCGGCCACCGCACTTTGCTGCTCGGCGGCGGCGGAAATCTGCAGGCTCATTTGCTGGATCGTGCCGATCGAATGGTTGATCTCGGTGATCGCCTGCTCGGCCTTCTGCGCCAGCACCACGGTGTCCAGCGTGCGCTCGCGGCTGGATGTCATCAGCGTAGATGCCGCTTGCGTACCCTGCTGCAAGGTGACAATCAGCGCTTCGATTTCCTTGGTCGAATCCTGGGTGCGCTGCGCCAGCGAGCGCACTTCATCGGCAACCACGGCAAAACCACGGCCCTGCTCCCCCGCCCGCGCCGCTTCAATCGCCGCATTCAGCGCCAGCAAGTTGGTCTGCTCGGCGACTGCCTTGATCACATCGATGACCTTGCCGATCTGCTCACTGTCCTGGGACAGTACGTTCATCGCTCCGCCCAACTCTTCGATCGCCACCGACAGTTCGCTGATCTGCACAGTCGCCTGCTTGACCACCGCACTGCCGTGACGCGCCTGCTGATCGGCCAGGGTCGCGGCGGCGGATGCGTCGGTGGTGTTGCGCGCCACCTCCTGCACGGTCGAGGCCATTTCGTGCATCGCCGTGGCGACCTGATCCACCTCGACTTTCTGCTGACGCACACCGGCGCTGGTCTGTTCGCTCATCGCCGAGAGCTTCTCCGCCGATGTCGAAATATGCGTCACGCCATTACCGATCCCCTGCACCAGCGTGTTCAAACTTTGCGCCATGTCCTGCATCGCGTTTTGCAGATCGCCCAATTCATCCTTGCGGCTGGATTTGGCTTGCACCGTCAGATCGCCCTTGGCAATCCGTCGCGCCAGCTCAACCGTCAGCGCCAGCGGCCCGGTGATCTGCCGCGAGATCAGCACCGCAGCCAACAGACCGACCACCAGCGCCAGCACCGTCAGCACGGCAATCTGGATAAACGCACGATGTTGATCGTCCCGCGCCAGACGCTGCTGCGTGTCCATCAGGCCGGTCATGATGCTGTCCATGGCCTGGCTCTGCTGATCGACCTGCTGGCGCAGGCTCTGCTTCTGCTCGAACAGCGCGGCGACCTGCACCAGCACCTCACGATAACGGCGCATCCCGGCCTGCGCCTCTTCAAGTTGACTCGACAGAGCCGCCGGCAACCCGCTGCGCGCCTTGCTCATGTCGGCCAGAAACGCATCGGTGGTGTCCAGCAGCACCTTCTTGTTGGCCTCGCTCGGCACAGCGATATAACGCCGCAGCATCAGACGAAACATCGTCATGCCATTGCGCAGATCCGCCACCGTGCGCAAGTCCGCCACCCGCGCGCTGTCGGCAGACGCCAACGCGCTGGCCGTGGTGCTCTCGAACATGCTGTTGAAGGTCTCGGCGTACTTGTCCGACATCGCCCCCAACGGTTTCAGCGCATCGCTGGTCGCCTTGTCCGCCTCGACCAAACGCTTGACCTGCTGATCGTAAGCCAGCGTGGTGTCCTGCAAACGCTTCAAGGCCTGCTGGTTTTCCGCCCGCGTCAGGGTCTGCAACGCCTTGGCGATCAGCCCTTGCAACACCGTCAGCTGCGACTGATAAGCCTCGGCATAAGCGACATCCGCCGCCGCTTCGTACTGCTTCTCCGACAGACGCATGTCCTGCGTCGCATCGTTGAGCGTGCCGATCAGACGCGTGGTGTCCAAACGATCAACCAGCACATTGCTGCTGCTATAGCCAATGAAGGCCACCGCCCCCATCGCCAGCAAAAGAACACCAAACCCGGCCCCCAACTTTCGGGAAACCTTGATGTTGCCCAGGAAATTCGATGCTTCTGCCATGTTCAGCCTCTAACGCCCTGACGCGATTCAGCGTCAGGCACAAAAAGTAGATCTCTGATAACCGGAGTTACCGCTCATATTCGGGGTCGTCGTCCTGGGCGAGATACGGGCAGCTTCCACTGACCCGGCTGCAACTGGCCAATGCGAAAAACCGTACTGACGGCCCACGCACCAGCGGACAAATCCAAGACTGACGCTGGATTTATCGTTTCAGCAAAAGTGTTGGAACGGATGCTATAAATTTTGGGAAAAGTTGTACAACTTTATATTTTTGTATAATCGTTGAACTTTTTTGAGCGCGTGATGACGCATTGCCATCATTTTTTGTGGCACATCGCTATTGCTGTGGAAACAGGCTGAAAACCGCCATTTTGGACGGTTGTTTTGCGCATCGACAGAACGCCCTCCGCGACCACGACCTCGCCGCTCGCCACGGAGGGCAGCGCTCTACGCCTTCAACTCGACGTTATCCAACGCCTGATTCACCGCCAACTCCCCCAACATCACCACCTGAGCAATACCCAGCAGCGTCTTGCGGTGCGAGACATCCAGCAACGCGGCGAAATCGTTGAGCATGGTCGTGGCGGAACCCAGGGATTCGCTGGCGTTGGCGAGCAGAGATTCGGTGTCGTAGGCCGGGTTGGCAAAGAACATTGGTTTGGATTGATCACCGCTGGCCATGATCTGGCTGGCCGGGGTGAGGTAGTGATCGAGGGCGCGTTCGGCGGCTTCGTGGAGTTTGCGGGAATCGAGGGATTCGTAGGGGGATGCGGGGTTGGATTCGGGTGGATTCGGTGTTGGTTTGAACATAGATGGAGCCTCTAGTGCGAATACTAAAAGGAGCCATCACCCTCGCTACCAAACGATAGGTGGCGGCCATACGCGGGTTGGTAGACCGGTCGCACTAGAACCCGGCGCCCACGAATGAGCCCCACGCATGACCACCATGAAATCGGAGCCCTGAGAAAGGACTGCACACGGTGACGCCATGAGTCTAGAAACGAAGCGGGCTACCAAACCCGATCACTGGTTTGCAGTGACACAGGGACGATAGAACCCACGAGCTAGACGCACAAGCCGGCGGATTCTGTCTTAGGTGTAGGGGGTGGCGCAAGGTGGTGTAGGGCTGAGGTAGTACAGACAACCTCATCTTAAACAGACTGAATCTCAACCGTTTAAATTGAAGGCGCTGTACCAAGGCACGAGTCCAAACAAGTCTGATAGAGTCGGCACCGGTTCATTCGTTGACAGGGAGTCAAACATGGCAAAGCCAGCCGCACGCATCACCGATCCCACCAGTTGCCCAATGCCTGGGCACGGCCCCAAGCAATCGCTTCCGGTTCCCCCGACGTATTCTTCGACGGACTTGCGGCTGCTCGAAAAGGCGACGCTTGCACTTGTGGCAGCGCATTAGCTTCAGCGGTTTCAGGGACAGTGTTCATCAATGGAAAAAATGCTGCTCTCGTCGAGACGGTCGGCACTCATGGCGACGTTGTCATTGGAGGTTCAGGTACGGTGATCATTGGTGATTCGCATACCCCTGCCCCTTTCATTCCACCTATACCAATGGTCGTTCATGGCAACTGGATTGGGTTCAAAGTTCCGGCCAACGAAAGCTATGAAGGACTTTCCTGCGTCGCTCATTTTGAAGACGGCTCGAAAATGGAAGGCGTGTTTGACGCAAAAAACACGGTGAAATTTTTAAATCCCACGGGCAAGGCCTGTACTGCCATTGATTATGGAACTGACGAGGTCCAGAGCGGCCCGTCGATTCTGGAAACTATTCTCGGCAAAATTCAGAGATAAGGAATATCTCATGACAGAACCAATGCTCATTACCGGTAGCTACGTCTTGAAGAGAGAGCACGATCTTCATAGCTCACCTTTAGAAATGGCGATCGCTGGGATGGAGGGTGCAGCAGCACGTTTTGCGACTGATGCTATCAAAGACGCTAATACTCGTTTGAAATACCAAGCCAAGATCAAGGAAATGTCTCGCCTGGTTGAGGCTGAGGTCATGGCAGGAAATGTTTCAGCCAAAGGCGGCGTTGCTTACTGCCAAGAAATGCGAAACAACATTATGAACGAGCACCGCAAGTTTACGTCTGCTCAGGGCGTCGCCGTTGCGGAATACATCAAGCTCAACGGCCCAACACTACAGACCACTCTAGACAAATACGCTCACACGCTATTCAAGAGAAAGTTTGACCTTTTGACCGATGCAGAAAAGTCTAAAGTCCATTATCTGATTCTGAAAAAGTCCGGTGTAGACAATGCCAAGGTTACTCGTGGCACGAAGATGATGAAAGTTACCGGTAAAGTCGCATGGATTGTAACCGCTGCCTTCGCTGCCTCTGAGATCTACAAAGCAGACAACAAGCCAAAAGAAGCCGGACGCCAAGGGATTATCCTGGGTGGAGGCGCCGCCGGTGGTGCGTTAGCCGGATTGAGTATTTCTATGCTGTGCGGCCCCGCCGCCCCGGTCTGTGCAATCGCAGTTGTGGTTGCGGGAAGCGTAGTAGGAGGTATTGTTGGGGACTTGGTGGCAGATGGTCTGGATGAAGAACTGGAGGAATTTTTGACATGGGACGTTCAATGACGGATGAGGAACTCGCTTACGTCTATTGGGCGCTGTCTGACGCTTTTGTTGATACAGAAGTTGATTATGAAGCTATTGCGCGTCAAACCGAAGACTATGACCCTGAGGAAATCAGGCGAATTCTTTATCATGAGGTAGCGCCTATCTGTCATACGAACCTTGAGACGGTGATTCCAATGATATGGTCAGCATTCAATTTAGAAAACTTGAAAGCTGACATAAAGGAAATGCTGAAGGCAAGAGAGAAAAGCAACTTCCGCCGACAGCGGGACAAATTACTAATACGCTGGCTTGAATTCAGATATGGCTACATCTGGAAGGAAATCCAAAAACACTATCAAAAATAAATCCCCACACAAAAAAAACAAAGCCAATACACCTACTTCCCTGCAACGAGTTAAAGGACTAAGAAATGGCCCACCTAACAGACAACTGTATAGGCGATGAAAAAAAGAGACAAATCTGCAGCATATACAATATCAATGTCATTTCCAGAATCGCATTGATGCCTGGCACTAAAATACAAGGTTGCTGCAGAGAACTTGAGGACGAACATACTATTTTTCATTACCAGAACAAAACAAAATTAAATGACGAAGGATTTTTTTCAGTTGGAAAGAGCTGCGCCATCAGCTTTACAAAATTGATAGACCAAAAACTTCCACCACTTGTCGACCCCATGCAACATGCGACCCCTTCTATAATTCCAGGCAGCACCAATACGGCCACAACTGGGCAGGCTACCGCTGCGCCACCTGCAATCAACCAAGAACTTTACACTGCAATTAACTTATTTGCGATATTACAGAACACAATACCAAAATATGCTTTACAGCGAATATTATTAACCATTCGTAACTCACCACACAAAGCAATTGATGAAAAAGTTGTGTGGGACTTCATCAAGGTACTGTCGTCGTTCAAGAAAACATTGCATGAACTGATTGAAGAAGCAAAAAGCATACACCCCAACATGAAAACCTACAGCTTTCCAATAATCAACTCCATCGCCAGCAAAAACTGGATCAGCCTACCTTAAATAAAAAAAATAAGAACCGGATTACTATACCGACCTTCTAGATCTCCGCTATCACGGAAAAATGGGGTGAATTTATCGACGCCCCATACCCATTCTTAGGAACAAGTTAATCCGTCACCTTTTTACTCACAGGGGCGAGACTCAACATAAGATCAACTTACTTTAAGCCGTAAAAAACCGCTAGACGCTACTCATCATACATCGAAATCTCTGCTCGCAATTTATTTGCCGTCACGAACCCCGCTAACTGAACAAACATCACTACAAGAACACTAAAAAGACAAGCACCGCGAACTGACAAAGCTGCCCATATCCAATATTTCATATGCTCAATCTTTTGCACAAACGCCATATCACCTATGGCGCCAACAACAAACGCGACCATCAGAAAAACCACAACCAAAATGACATTGACGATAACTTCGCTTTTCAAATCAGTCAAAGAATTAATAACCATTACATAATCTGTTGGTTTTCGCTGCTTCAATTTCTTAGGTACATCCTTCATAACGCCTTCGACATAGTTAAAAAATGCCAAGGAAAGAGCCCCAAAAAGTGCGCCCAAAACAAAAATAACGGGGTTTACATTGCTAAATAATGGGCTCACCGATCCTGCTGTCCCCCACAACGACAGGTAACAGAGGCTGAAAGACGTCATAAAAACAAACAGCAGGCGAACCATTCTAACGCCTCAACAAATCACCTATAGCAGAGTAAACATCAGCCACCATCCGAGCATCGTGAATAGAACGACCCGGTGCAGGCTGTCCAGTTTCAAGTTCCAGTTGATTCTCTTGCATTACCACATCGTCAGAAGGAACATTCAAATCAATTTTCACAATGGCCGATGTACTTTTATGTACTTGCCTGCCGTTGTGATCGCCTTCAGTCGTGACACTCCATTTTCCTTCCCCTTCCTCAATATAGTCTATGTAATCTCCTACCGGGGAAGCCGGAACTTTTAAATCGCCAAATTCGTTACTCAGAGAGATTTTCACCTCATCCTGACCGAAAAGTTCCTTCATCGCCTTGAGGGCATCACGAGCTTTTATGTTAGTTTCTAAAATATTTGGAGAAATGAGTTCCAATTCAATTTCAAAAATCTTTTTATGAGATCTGACCACATTCCAAAACTCCCCTCTGACAGTCTTAGGCTCAATAAATATTGAATAATTGAATTCATTTAGAATGGGATCTTTAAGCCCCGCCTGAATGGCATTAGCGATTTGCTCATCCGTGCCAAACCGCCAATCATGCTGCACAAAAATGTACTGATCCACAGTATCAACCACGGTAATCACTGGAACCCAATCATCAGCGTCGTGGGCCACTATGTCACCGGGAACCTTATCACCAACTTTAGTTAATTTATGTTTGGCCGTCTTTCCTACTAAAAATCTGCCTTTAGGAAATTCGTCAACAATGGGTTCAGCGTATGAAAACCCTACAAAACTATAACGAACTTTGTTCTTCACAAACTCACGACCGTCGTCTTGAAGGGCTGTTACCACCACGGCCCCCTTGGGTTTAGGTAAGGGAGAGAAAACAAGAGCACCCTGCTTATTCTCGATCAGCGAGTATCTCAGAACTAGAAACGGCTTAATTCCTTTCACAACACAATCCTTCGACGACGTTAATAAGACTCAAAAAAGAAAAAAGGAGGTGGATATAATTACCTTCTTTTCCGACAGAAAATGAATCAACCCTCTCTCATCAACTCAGCATGCTACGAAGCAATCAATCAATTTATTAAAACGACTCAACAGGCTTTTTGGCCTCAGCCAAAATCTTATTCGTTTCTAAACGAGGAAACGTAAAGCGAATAATCATCCCCGAATCCGCCCCTTGCCCCGCCATCACCAACTCAGCTGAACGAATATTCTCTGGTGCAGCAGCCAACGCACTAACAGCATTGGTTTGCCCTTTAGCGTTCAGCCCTTCAAGAAAGGTGTAAGTCAGATTCCCAGACGCCAGACCAACCTGTTCAAAATTGGAAATCTTCGTCGTTAGCTCTTCGGTACTTCTCGACTTTCTCGCGGTATCGAACATATCCAGGATGGATTTTTCATCGCTAAGGGAAACCAGCGTGAATGATTTGGAAAGCCCCGCGATGACTTTGACATAGAGGTTCTGATCGAAGGGGCTGATCAGTGAAACCATCATCAGCTTGTCACCGGAAAAGATTAGCGCGACGGTAAATTTCTCTTCCAGGAAATCCACATCGTCGATGCACCTCGCGGTTCCGCCGACGTCTTCGGAGCAGTCGTAGTAACCGGCCGCTTCGGTGAATTTTGCGAGTGGGGTTTGGTAGACGTAGTTCTTGAACAGCTTTTCTTCAGCGAAAGCCCCCTGAGCGGAGGCAAGCATGGCGGCGGCGACGAGAACAGATGATGCGAGTTTTTTCAGCATGGGATCCCTTCCTCACTTTTATTGATAGCCCGATGCTATCAGTCCATTTCAAGGCTGTCTTGCTTAATCCCACACTTGATGAGGTTGTATTTCCGCCGAATATCACTGAGCCCGACCGGTCATTCCTGATAAACTCCCCACCTCCCAGCCCCACCCAATCCAGAACCGCCAATGTCCCCAATCTCCGCCACACCCGCCCCACTCTCCCGCCGCTTCTCCGTCGCCCCGATGATGGATTGGGCGTAGTACCCACCAACGCCCTAGCCAGGCTGGCGAATCCGCCGAAAGCCCATCGCTTTGTAGCAATTTATAAGCAGGCCGCAAGTCCTGCTTGTCGGGGGCACGTCCGATACTTTGCTTCCAGTTTTTCGAAGGGAGTGAACGCGATGCTGGATTACTCGCTACCGGGTGTAGAAAGCACAGATTCGCCCACCCAGGCACAACTTCATGTTTTCACAAACTTCAATGCCTCGCGCGCACGGATGCTTTAAACGGTTGCGAAACTAGTTTTAATTAATGGGACCCTGCCTGCTGCGCGCATTGAAATTTCAACCATACCTTAGAATTATAGCACCTAAAAAATATAGCCGAAAATTCTTAACAAAGAAGACGGCAATCAGAAACAATTATCAAATAATTCAATCACATAAAACAGCGTATGCGCAAATACCTATTTTTTTGTGTCTTACTTGCTTTACACTTTTTGATAAATAAGTGAAACACTTCTATCGCGAGCACAAACCAGGCCAAATGCAACATTTATTTTATGACACCTGCAACTTGAAATGCTCAAAACTCGATCTACAGTAAGGACGGCGGAGGTTAGATGGAAGTCAGCCTTCTTATAAATCACATCTTATGCTCAGTGCGTTCTCTGGAGAATTATTATGGAAAAAGGTATCGAGTGCGGAATTAGATTTAAAGACTCAATACTGACTCTACCAGACGAAGAGTTTTCATACAAACTAGATATCATGATCCCACAGTTAGCAGTGATGATTTCTCAGCAACGACTTGCAGCGCAAGCTCAGCAAACAGCAGCTCAAACTAAGTCCTTTGACGTACCTTTTGAAACATCCCTATCGTACAAGACAGTTGAATTATATTGCGAAGCGAAGTCAGCCGCGTTTGACATCAAAGAAAAAGGCCTAGAGTGCGGAATACGAATTAAAGAATTTGCACTTGACTTCCCTGAAGCGTCATTCAAGGTATATCTAGGCGGCTGCCTTGAGACTTATAAGGAGTCCGTCATACAGCAACGTAAAAATTATCTAGAACCAGTAGGAATCAAGGCTATGGATCTAGAAGAAATTAAGGGAGTAGAGCTTTACTGCTCAATAAAAAATTTCTGCGGATAAGTTAATAAGAGAACAGCCATGACAAACAAAAGAGCACTTATTGTCAGCATCGAAAAATACGCCGATTCCAGACACAATCTTCCAGGATTAGCCAACGATGTGGCAGCTATTATGGCTGTTCTCACTAAATTCGGGGTTACAGACGTCGAGGTTCTTAGAGACTCCAATGCAACAAGTGAAGGAATTCGTAATGGGCTAAACGCCTTAGTAGATGGCGCGTCAGAAAACGATGTAAGGGTTTTCTATTACACAGGTCATGGAACATGGGTCCCTAAAGGGTTTTCCGGTGGCGAAGATGAGCCTGATGGAAGAGATCAAGCGTTTGTACCATATGAAGCCACTACCGCATCACTGATACTGGACAATTGGATGGGCCAATTTCTGAAAACAAAACTACATCCAGGCTCGATTTTTTACGGAATATATGACTGCTGCAACTCAGGACATTTATACAAATCCTTCCTACTCAACTCAACGAAAAATTTTGAAATTGACGCCCCACTTGTCAAAGCAGTAGATTTTTCTAGCTTAAATTTTACCGGGCTTCCAGTGATGTTCAATACACCCGAATCCGGAAATTCCTTAAGCATCAAACGAATTATTCTGGATGAAAATCAGACAAACGCTATTCATGTAGGAGCCGCAGAAGCCGAAAAACCGGCGGAAGTAAAACCGATAAATGGTGTTCGTCGTAGCGTTTTCACATGGGCACTTGAGCAAATTGCATCCCCCGGCATAAATTTAACCGATTTCGCTGAAGCACTAACGAAAAAACAGGCCGAAGTTACCACTGGCCATACTCCACAGATCACATATTCAACAAACAATCGTTATCGTAAATTTCTTGAATAAAGCAACAAAATATCATACTCAATACTGCTAAAAATTTCCAAAAAGACATCTAGGATTTAGTTCTGCTGCTTTAAAACTGCCTGCTGACGGTGTCAGCAGGCTTCTTTTTCTGCTTAACTGGTTCGCTGACTTCATACGCTTTTTCAATCCAACAGATTGATGATGGATGGGGCGTAGTACCTCGCCTGCATCCCGCCCAGCCTTGCCATGCCCTCAAATACAAAATGCTTTGTAGCAATTTTTAAGCATCCAGCGCCCATCGCCCCACGAAACGCATTACCGGTACTAAGCTTTTCCTTTTACCGAACGGGTCGATGTTGTTACTGACGAATATTTGGTTTTGAGCAAATTAGATCGGACAGGAAATTTACCGCATAGCGAAATTCGAAACTTTAACGCTAGGGAGTGAGCAAATGATGCTAGTAAAAAGCTGCGAAAAAAAATTCAATATTAAAAATGGAACCTTAAAGATAGGAACTCTACGCGACTACCAAACCACTGAAAAAGAAGAAATTGCAGATCAAGAAGAGGGACTATTACGCTTCAATATTAACATTGAAGGCCCAGTCACAGTAAGCAACACGTGGGCGAACACACTATTTGGCAAGACCATGTCGTTTGGTAATGGCGATTACTTTAGTTTTTCAGGTGGGTGCAAGGTTTTAGTCAAAAAAATACATCAAGTAGAAACAACAGAAACCCATACAACTTTCAAAGACTCTTCAGCAAGTATCACCAGAAACACTCTAAACTGTTTTATTTTTTGCATGTCAGAACTAGCAGACCTCAAAGAGGCAATAGGTATATTTCCCAAATATGACGACGACTGGTCTATTCCATTGGAGCGAGCCGAAGAATTCGGCTTAGCGCTAGCAGTGTTATTACGCGAAAAACTTCACGAGTCTCGATTGAAAGGAAAACACATTATTCCAGAAGATATCAGCATTGAAAACCTTCACATTAGAATAGAACAGGGAAAAATAGGATATTACTCAAGAAACATAAACATTACAAGCAGCAACACTACCCCTCTAAAAGAACTTTACAATCGACTAGAACACATCGACTTTACAAAGCCACCAGAACCTTTTCAAAAAGAGCATGAGTACAGATTCAAATTCATCCTTATTTCAGATGGAAAGATCATACCTCCACTAGTCGATTATATAATAATAGATTCTTCAAAGCTTTTTCATTTCATAGTGTGATGCCGTGATGAGGCAGTCGGCCAGGCGGTATTTGCCGCCCATCCAACGGGAGAAAATACCGACTCGACAGTCACTCTCGGACTCAAACATCAAAAGCTCCGCCGTCCAGCTATGGCGACGGAGCTTTTGGTGCGTGTCAATGAGTATGTATAGGGATTCAAACCCTTCCGTTGTCGTCTCAGGTCGCTTAAGGCCAAAAAAAACGGATTTTCCGCTCGTTCCTTTGTCGTCAAGCGACCTGATACGGTCTCAAGCTTGCACTAAATTTGCCCTAAACATCATTATGAATTCGCTCGCGATCTAGATGTGAAGTAATACGCCCCAATGGCTTCAGTGCATCCTGAATCGCTGCCATATTTGCCGACGGTTTCAGTGCATCCTGAAGCGCAGCTATATGCGCCATAGGCTTCAGTGCGTCTTGTATTCCAGCCATCGCCGAAAACTTCATTGCGTCTTGAATCGCAGCCAGCGCCGAAGACTTCATTGCTTCTTGAATCGCAGCTATCGCCGAAGGCTTCATTGCTTCCTGAATCGCAGCCAGCGCCGAAGGCTTCATTGCTTCTTGAATCGCAGCTATCGCCGAAGGCTTCATTGCTTCTTGAATCGCAGCTATCGCGGCCGAAGGTTTCATTGCTTCCTGAATCGCATCCAGCGCCGAAGGCTTCATTGCGTCCTGAATCGCAGCCATCGCGGCCGAAGGTTTCATTGCTTCCTGAATCGCAGCCAGCGCCGAAGGCTTCATTGCGTCTTGAATCGCAGCCAGCGCGGCCGTAGGTTTCATTGCGTCTTGAATCGCAGCAATTTGTACCATTGACTTCATTGCATCTTGAAACGCTTCCAACTGCGCCAATGGCATCGCCGTCGCCCGGCGAATAGCGTCCGAAATAGGTTCGGGGGATATGCCGAGGTTTGGAAAATGCCCAGGCGTGCTCACACGATTTTCTCGCACTAGCGGCTGCTGTATTGCGCGCGCTGTGGCGCGGAATGCGTCAAGATGGATAAGTCCCAGTGCGGCCGCCACGTGCTCCGCTTTTTCGAACGGCACACCCCAGTAGCGCGATATACGCAGTGAAATTGGCGCAATGAATTGCTCTATTGCTAGTGATTGGCCGGAATAAACGGGTCCGTTAAGTTTAGCCTGCAAGCGCAGCTCTTCGTATCCTCCATAGCCGAGGATTTGAGCAAAGGTTTGCTGCGCGAAAGAAAGCTTCGGCTTAATAGACTGATTGGGATGGTGCTTACTAAGCTTGGAAATAGAGCTTCTGATGCGACCGCGAGCAAAGTCGGCCGATGTGACGGGAATACGAATCATAAAACACCTCATACAGGGGCACAGAGTTCGTACAGCAGCTGGCGAGCCGTGGTGCACCTGACTAGGGTCAAGTTTCGTATCAAAAGAATAGGTATAGCGACTGAAACAGTTTGGTCTCGTATCCTAAGAATTCGCGCAAGGCCAGCAGCGCCGAACGAGACCAGTCCGGCTTAGCTGAAAGCTTAAAGATCTAAAAAATATTGTCAAGCTAAACCAGAGACGTTCTAGTTTTCGAAGCTCCCAAGCTGATAGCAAGGGTTCGATCCCTTCACCCGCTCCACTTTTTACAATGCCTCCTGCCCTGCGTCACCAAGGTGTCTGTTCCGATTTTTATTGTCCGATAACGAACACAACCTGACACCTCTGCTACCTGCAAGCTATCCTCCACAACTGATCAAGCTTTGTCGTATAGCTCTGACTCATCATCTCGCGCCGCATGGCCCAGTCGGGATTGATCGGCACACCCGCAGACCGAAGTGTTCCCCGCCCCCACCTCTCGTTGATCTTATCTAGCACCGTCATGAGATTTGTCGCCTCGGCCGTTTGCGTGGTGGCGAATAGATCCTCAGTAAATTCACCAGGTTGGCATAGATTGACGAGCATCACTTCTGCCTTGCTGTATTTGAATCCCGGCCGGAACACGCGATCGACAGCATCGACGGCTGCCTTAGTGAGCAGGCGCACATCATCGGTGGGATACGGTAGCTCAACCAGTAAGCCGTTTGCGTACTTGGCCTCGTCCGGATTGAACATGCCAGTACGAATGCTTACGCGGATCTTCTTGCACAGCGAATTCTGCGCACGGAGTTTTTCCGAAGCACGCATCACATAAGTTGCGACAGCCTCCCTGATTGGTGCCAACTCCGTGAGGCGCTTGCCGAACATGCGGCTGCAACAGATCTCCTGCTTTGGCGGATCCGGCTCGTCCAGCTCAAGGCATGCCGTGCCGGCCAATTCCCGAGCAGTCTTCTCGATCACCACACTAAAATTTTTTCTTAGGGTCCAAGCATCTGCCTTGGCGAGATCCATCGCCGTCTTGATACCCATGGCATCCAAGTGCCCTTTCATGCGCCTACCCACGCCCCACACCTCCGCGACGTCCGTGTTGCGTAGCACCCAGTCGCGCTTGACCGAGTCGCAGATGTTCACGACGCCACCGGTTTGCGCCTGCAGGCGTTTGGCGGTGTGGTTGGCCAGCTTTGCCAGGGTCTTGGTGTGCGCGATTCCGACACCAACTGGGATGCCCGTGCAACGCAGTACCTGGCTGCGGATCTTGCGGCCGAGGCTATCCAAGTCGCTGATGCCGGTGAGGTCGACGAAGGCCTCGTCGATGCTGTACACCTCGACGGCCGGCACCATCGACTCGATCAGGGTCATGACTCGCTCGCTCATGTCGCCGTAAAGGGCGTAGTTCGAGGAGAACGGGACGATGCCATGCTGCTTGAGCTTGTGCTTGATCTGGAAATACGGCTCGCCCATTTTCACGTAGGGCTTGGCGTCATAGCTACGTGCGATGACGCAACCATCGTTGTTCGACAGCACCACGATGGGCGTCTTGGCCAGGTCTGGGCGGAACACGCGTTCACAGCTGGCGTAGAAACTGTTGCAATCGATCAGGCCGAATACCGGCTGCGCCTTAGACATGGCTGCGCACGCTGCTTGTGACTACTCCCCAAATCGCCAGCTCGTCACCTTCAAGTACGTAGCGTGGCGGATATTTGGGGTTTTCCGACATCAGAATGACTTCCCTACCGCGGATGCAGAGGCGCTTGCACACAGGTTCATTGTTCAACAACGCAATGACGATGTGTCCGTGGGCTGGCTCGATTGATCGATCGACAATGGCCAAGTCCCCCTCATAGATCCCAGCACCCTGCATGCTTTCACCCGTGAGCGACACCAGGTAAACGTGTGGCGCGCGAATGTTCAGCACCTCGTCCAGTGATATCTGCGCTTCGATGTGATCCGCTGCCGGCGACGGGAATCCGGCCGGGACGCGAAAGAGGCACAGCGGCACCTTCGAGCCGCCCTGACTGATGGGACCTAGAATTGAGTAACTCATAACGCACGACTTCCAGAACTGTACGGATATACAGTTAACTTTCTGAAGGCCTTGCGGTCAATTTTTGTAAGAAATATCAGATAGGCGGGCGAGCGATGTGCAGACGACTTCGCAGTACGATGGCATTGACGACTTCGTGGCCGCTCTAAGGACGCCTATTGCTCACAACAACTCGACCGGTGAGTAACCGTTTCGATACTACAAGGCCGCGCCAACCATGCAGCTCAACCGCTTCTACCAGGAGGAGATTAATTCACGCTGATAGTTATGTGGGATAGCCACCACCCTGGACGAATGACGGCGGCGTACCGATCAATGCTCGAGTGGGAAAGACCTCTCGGGGTCCATTCTTTCGCGTGATCTGGTCACAACGGGCGATGATTGGGGTCAATAACTGGTTCGAATGGTACCGGGAGCGATCCCCATTCTCTGTACGCGGGTATCGCCAATAACCACAGGAAGGGCAAAGTCCTGATGAGCAGCTGGCAAGAGTAGACTCCACACGTCTACACCTGATTTTTTACGTCTTTGCTATGTTTTCGGTGGCAATATCGCTTTGACTTTTCTTATTATAAATACAGCGCCTAATAGATAAGGCACAAAAGACAGTCCAAACAAGACGTATCCATACCACCATAACCAACACCACCCAAGCGTAATGCAAACATTAAAATCTGCCCTCACAGCAACTACTAGCATCGGACATACAATCCCCAACAAAAACACTGCAAGAATATTTACACAAAACCAAACTAGATTTTTTAGATCGAACCTCGACCTCCAGCGGTCACGAACCTTAAGAGCCAACTCCAACGATGGCATAACTGTTTGCGCAAGCCGGTCAATAGTAAGAAAAAAGTGCCTGACTTTGTTTAGATCGGTCTGACTTCTCAACTCATGGTCTTTTAGAATATTTTCGTGCATATCCCGCCGCGCATCGAACACTTCTGAAAGCTGAGGAAGTCTTTCTCTCATTGGTGCCAGACCTTCCTCTCTCATTTCCCTGTCTTCAGAAAACACTTTATCGAGTTTAATCTTCACATTTCGTTGAACTATAGCTATCGCTGTCCCCTCAAGTTTGTCCTTAAACTCTACAAGTTCGCGCATTCGCCTTCTCATATCGTTTAAAGTTTCCATATCGGAGCTCCGCACTAAAACTCCTCTATCTACGCCCGAGGGTGTATACCCCCTTACTACACCTAGAAAAGGATAGGCAAGAAAGGCGTGAGTTGAAAAACGCATAAACCTTTCACACCACCCCCCAAACTTAACATCATCAACACTCCCAGTTAACCGTTTTGTCCGCCAACCCTCCATCCATGTCATCAACCTTATTAATTCATTCCAGTCAAACGTGCGATTAAGTGCAAACTCCTCATATGCACCTTCCACGAAGAAATCTGGAGAGCATACTTTCACTACCTCATCTTTCGCCTGGGCAAATAAGTCCTCAGCCTCTTGGAGCTTTTGTACTCCATAAACAGCTAACCCACAAATTAGCGCGCCAAAAAACCCAAACAAAACTGTATGAATCGTAGGCATTGCCGTTAAAAGCGAGTCCATTTCCCCTCCAGAGCTCTATTGCAAATTTAAGAACAACATGACAGCTACTCCTGCCCTTTATAAATATCTATAATTCTTCAACGAGAATCTTATAAGCTCACGCTCAGCGCCATAATTGATTAATTCTAGTACTAAATAGCTGGCTCGCCATTTCCGGATGTTCGGTCCATCCGTTTACACTAGCGGCAGGAGCAATCGAAAGCAGTTGCCGACCGGCTATACTTGCAGGAACCATCTGTAGGGACGGTGGCCGTTCCGGATGTTGACGCATTCCGATCGGCCGCTCTTTTTCACTTCGGTGTTGAGACTTCTTTGGCGTATGCCTGACAGGCCGCGAGGGCGATCAGCCCCCGGTCGCCGTCGTCGGTGACGCCGATAATTCGTTGAGCATGCGCCGGGTCAAGTTCGGCTCTTGTGGGACCATGAACCACGCCGCCGGCGGCGGTGGTGGCGGGCATCGATCCAGTGCCGGCGCCGCTGGTGGCGTCGAGTAAGACTGACAGGCGCAAATCAGCAGTAGCAAGGCGGTCGCGCAGGCGACCTTGATCACGTTGGGCATCGCTCAAGGCTCGGTAATGGGTCTGTTCGCTGGTCGCTAGGCGCTGCTCAAGCGCGAAACGTTTGTCCTGCTCAGCACGCTGTTGTGCGGCCAAAGCCTGGGCCAGTTGGTTGAGGGTTTCGCTATGCAGCCTGGACTGCTCGCTGAGCCGACTACCGTATCGCCAGTCCTGCACTCGCCAGGCGACGGCAGCGGATCCGCCGACCAGAGTGGCCAGCAGGACCGCGTTGGCCAGCATCCGATACGGCACCGGGATCAGTTCGCCGAGGCGCATAGCACCGCCCTCGCCCGCTCCCACAGCTGCAGACGATCCTGCAGGCCATTCAGACCGCCATTGATCCTGCGGGTGATCGCATTGAATTCGTTCTGATCCGCGAGCGCGTTCAATCCATTCACCGACCAGAACCATGCAGCCGATTCAGCAGCCCATTGCGGCAACTCCAGCAGCTCTGGGGTTCGCAGCAATCGCTCGCCGCCGAACAGCGCCAAGCTGCAGCGCAGGTAATTGTCGTGGCCGGTGATCTGGATCAAGCCGCGACCGCGATAACGCTGGCCATCGCCGTCCGCTGCCGGGGTGTTGCCCAGTTTAGCGGCCAGGGCACCGGTGTCGTATTTGCTCAGGTATTGGTCGCCGCCCAGCTCCCGAACGTACTGCAGCTGACCCGACTCGTGTCCGATTTGAGCTAGGAACGCGGCTTGGCGTTTCGGCGTGTTGATCTGTCGGTGCGCCATGGCAGCGTTGAGTGCAGATACAAAAACGCCCGCTTGGCGGCGGGCGTTGGGCATGATGGATTGCAGTTGCTGTTCGGTCAGTGACATCGATGTCTCCTTGATTTGTGAGGATGCGGCGCTATTGCTTGAGCTGAACGACCTTCAGATCCTTTGCCGCTTTTTTCTTCTTGCCCTTGGCTTTCGCTTTACCTTTCTTGCCGCCGTTGCACTCGACCGTCGTGCTCCAGCCGGCCTGTGTGAACACCTGCTCCACGGAGTCGACCAAGTACTCGCCATCGAGGCCGACCTTGAATCCCTGGGCATTGATCGAGCGTTCGGCGAACAGGTCAGTGCGTCCGACCATCTCCAGCCGGACACCGGCGGTGGAACGGTTGAACGCGGTGAGACGTGCCTTGGCGGCGGCTTCGGCTGCGGACTTGTTCGGGTAGATGTGGCGGTCGGTGTGTATGGGCGGCAAACCGTCGGGTGATTCGTCGTTATTCAAGGTAACCACCGCGAGCTTCCCGGTTTTCTTGTCCTGATGCTTGGTCGATACCGCCTTGTGCGTGTTGCGATCACCGAGCCGAAATTGAAAGCGACTGACGTCGCGCCGCTGGATCAGCAACACACCGAAGGACTTGCCCGAGGCGCTCTGCCCCCCCTGACGTGACATCACCAGA
This sequence comes from Pseudomonas sp. JQ36, assembly GCF_053851495.1. Lineage (NCBI taxonomy): Bacteria > Pseudomonadati > Pseudomonadota > Gammaproteobacteria > Pseudomonadales > Pseudomonadaceae > Pseudomonas > Pseudomonas sp. JQ36. Next base: position 2,710,247 of record NZ_CM132642.1, read on the forward strand.
AGCTTTCCGTCGGCGACCTTGGCCGTGCAGTCGTACTGTTTGGCCAGACGCGTGATGAAATTGAAGTCCGATTCATTGAGCTGATCGGCACGCGGCACCTTGGTTTGCATCGGGCACACCGGTTGCCAGCCATTGCGTGCGGCGACGTCAGCCACGATCCGCGACAACGGTACGTTTTCCCAACTACCGCAGCGGATCGTCTTGCCACTGCCGCGCATGTCGCTGGCCTTGCCAGTGATCACCAGCGTATCCGGTGGACCGGATAACTCGATCTCGTCGACGACATAGCGGCCGATGCGGGTCAGTGACGTTTCAGCGTAACCCAGGAATACCTCGATGCTGGCACCGCGCGGTGGCAACACCACCGAACCATCACGGTCATCGATGCGTAACTCGAACTCATCGGATTCCATGCCAGGTTTATCAGTGGTTTTGAGCTGCAGCAGTCGATCGTTGATCCGCTGCGTGATGTCGGCGCCGTCGGCGACGATACGGAAGGTGGGGGTCATTTATTTTTCCCATAAAAAAACCCGCACGAGGCGGGCTTGAAGGAAATGAAACAAGAGAAACGGCGTTCGCCGTAACGTGAATGTAGTTCATTAGTTCCACAGTGCCAGTCCTTCTTCAATCGGACCAGGTAGATCCGGCAGCTCGATCACGATGCCAGCGCGGTAAGGTTGCGGCTCATCGGCTAACCCCTGATTGGCATCGAGCACCGCCTCAACCGTGCCATCAAGGTGCCCAAAAGCGTGGTAACACAATGTGTCCAACAGATCCCCATCAGACGTTCTGCAGGTCGTCGCCATAACGCACAAACTCCAAAGTAAACGCCTGCTTGCGCGGGATCCCGCCCTGCAGCAGCGCGCTCTGTTCTTCTTCAACGCTCTTCAGACACCAGGTGCCGAGCACGTCGCCATAGCCGGTGGTCAAGGTCAGCGGCTTGAGTTGGGCACCGAGGCTGCGCAGAGTGTCCAGTTGTTTGATCCCGCCTTTGAAGCCGGGAAAGATCGCGCCCTTGAGCGTGATCTTTTCCTCACCGATACCGACCGCTTGCTGTGCCGGCCGACGGGTGAGTCGCTCCTGCGAAGCCCATCTAAACTCAGTCGAGCGCCGCAGTTCATCAAAGGCTGCGGTGTCCAGATTGAAGTAGTAGGGCTGCGCCTGCGGATCCTGTGGTTGCACGATCAGTAGATGCGGGAACGGCTTCACCGCTTCCGGCAATGGGGTTGCATCACCACCCAGCGAACCGGTCGGCACGATGTTGGCCAGCGACGGGCTGACCTTGCCGGCGACCTTGTTGATTGCGGCGGACGCCCGGGCGGCCTGTTCCTTCAGCTCGCCCATGCGCTCATCGATCTGCGATACGGCACGCGTAGCTTTGTTGTACGTGGCCACCGCCTGGCCGACCTTGGCCTGAGCCGCGTTGACGCCGCGCATGACACGCTGCAGCTTTGCTCCAATCGCCGAACCGACAAAGGGAATCCCTTCCAGCTCCGAGGCCGCGCCGCTGATCTCGCTGATGGCACCGTTGACTGGCCCCATCATGCCGTCGAGGCTGCGCCGACCGCTCTCTCCTGCTGCCGCCAAATTTTTCAATCCCGACTGCAGCTGTTCCATGTAGGCCATTGGCCCTCCTCGTTACACATGCGGTTCGTCGAACAGCGAGCGGTTTTGCAACTGCTGCGTGGACTGACGCCACTGCTGATCGATGTAGGGTTGAAGCTCTCGCGCCAGTTGCGCCGGATCCTTCACGTCGCCCTGTACGGTGACATGCAGAGGCGCCTGAATATCGAACCGCTGCTCGACCTTGGTTGACTGAGGTTTCGCAGCTGCAGGCGGTGCGAGCATAGTCGGTACCGCTGGGGATGCCGGCTGATTTAATGCACGCGTGACATCCCCCATTGCTGTTGCAGTCGGCTCCCGTTCAGGCAACAGAGGCTTGGAAACAGGTGAATTTGGAACCTGTGCCGGCAGCGCTTGCATCGGAGCCGGTAACGGCTTGCGACTATCGGGAGTCGCTTGAGGTACGGGCGCAGCGCCGGTCAGCAGCGGCAACATTTTCGGCTGCGGCCGAACCATGTCTTTGACGACCGGTACCGGCGCAAATGAACGGGCGATATCGCCCATCACTGGCGGGATGTTTTGCCCAGCATTGACCATCATCAGTGGGCCGGCGTCCGGCACTTTCTTGAGTGAGTCTGGGGTTCCGAACATCTCTTTGCCCGTAAAGCCGCCGAGTGCGTCGCCGCCCATGTACCCGAGATAACCACCGATCAAACCGCCGACGATGTTGCCGATGATCGGCACCGCCGTACCGATGGCCGCACCAGCAGCGGCGCCGGCCAACGTGCCGGCCAAACCACCTGCAGCCTTTCCATAGCCTTCGGCTTTTTCATCCTGCGTCTCGGCGTTCTCATAGGTGTCATAAGCCTGATAACCCGCCTGTGCGACTGCAAGGATTGCTGGGCCTTTCATGCCGCCCACGATCTTGGCACCCCGCCCACCACCTCCTCCTCTCCCGCCGCCTTTACCCCCTTTGCCTTTCTTACCTTCTCCACCGACATCAAGATCACCGCCATTGAGCCCACCACCAGCACCAGGCAGGTTGGTGACAATGACTTTTTGCGGAATGTTCGGGTTGCCCATTAAAGTGCCGCGCCCGATATTCATCAGGCCTTTGCCCATCTTGAATGCACTGACAGCACCTTTGAGCGCGACAAGGCCCGCCACAGCGGTGCCGATGGCCGTCACCAAACGCGGTGACTCGTCGGACAGGCTCGCGAGTTGGCGGCTGACGTTGGTGATGCCCTCCGCGACCGCATCGGTGACCGGTCGAATCGCATCACCGATGCTGCGCATGGCATCGTCCATGCTCTGGGCCATCTCGGACCATTTTTGCGCGGACGTTTGCCGGCGCTCAGCCAGGTTCTTGTCGAGGATCCCGGTGGCATTGGCCGAGTCCTTCTTCAACTGCTCATACAGATCCTTGTTCTGCATGTACGCGGTCAGAGCGGCCTTAACCTGCATGTCGGCGAACAGGTCGCCGGTACGCAAGGCTTCTTCCAGGGACTTCATCATGCCCTTGGCCTTTTCTGGATCACTCTCCTTGCTGATGCCGGCCACAGCTTTGGCCATCTCTGCGGCCCGCTTGGGGTCAGTCGCTTCGATGTATTTCTGGGCCAGCGCGAAACTGGACTCCAGTGTGGATTTGCCGTTCTGCAGACCGGTTTGCATCGACCCCTTGTAGTCAATGCCCGCCTTCTCATAGGCCTTGACCGTTTCGCCGGAACCGATTTTCTCCATCCAGTTTTTGAGGTTGTTGGCCGCTTCGTCCGAGCCGCCGGCAGTCTTCATCTGCACCTGCAACATCGCGCCCAATTGCGACACCGAGTCCATACCGGTGATGCCCAGCTTGCCCATGCCGGCCAACAGCTCTGGGAACCACTTGGCCATGTCGACCGCTTCAAAACTGCCTGCCTGTCCCTGGTAGGCGATGGCTTCCAGCGCCTTTTGCATCACGGCCGGGTCGGTGATCTTGGCGTTCTGGCCCAGGGCGTTGATCATCTTGGCGGTTTCCGTGCCGTCCGATCCCTGCCCCACGGCGAATTTGGCCGCCGTCGGCGCATAGGCCAGTGCCTTGTCCAGCTCCATGCCGGCGCCGACCAGGGCGTTGACCAGCTCGGCGACCTGGTTGCGCGCCATGCCGGTATCACGCGACGTGTCGATCACGGTTTTGGAGAGCTGAGTTTCTTCTGGCGTGTTGGCAATGTTGGCCTTGATTGCGATGTCACGAATGATCGCGCCGTAGTCCGCGCTGACCTTGGTTGGAATCGCTACGGCGGCAGTCAGCGCACCAGCCTGGCCGAGGGTGCTTTTCATCCCCTGCCGACCTTCGTCCAGTTGCCGGTGGCCGAGCGCCTTGAGTTCAGCACCGGCGGCGACACGGCCCATAATGGCGTAGGCCTTACTCAGCCGCCCGACCTCGACGCCCTGTTTCTTGAGAAGGTCGAGGTTCTTTTCGTATTTGGACAACAGCTTGTCGGCACCGGCGGCGCCGGTTGCGTGCGCCTTGCGCCACTCCTCGCGCAGACGCACGGTGTCGCCGATGGTGTTCTGCAGCACGCGGGCTTTGCTGCCGACCGTGTCCAGATGCTTGATCTTGCTTTCGACGTCCTTGAACGCTTTGCCCACCGTCGGATCGACGGCGCCGCCGATGACAAAGCCGAGTGCGAGGTTCTTCGCCATGTGCGTGTCCTGGGGTCGAGGATGATTGGAAATGGCTCAGTCCGTGAGCCACCACACGATGTCGTTGAAGGGCATGGCCATGATCTCGGCTGCCGAGAAACCAGTCTCCTTGGCCAGTCGCTTGGCCAGTCCCTTCAACGTTGGCCCGTCAAATCTCGTCGTCTTGGACCAGACGAAAATAGCCTTTCTGCAACCGCATGTAGTCGACCAGCTTGAGGGCCATCAGATCCTGTTCCGGGGTCTGAGTCAGCGAGGAAAACAGGGACATTTCGCGCTTTTCTTCATCGCCGTTGCAGCTCGCTTGCGCGGCCCGAATGTCTCGCACGCACGGCGCACGAATGGTCAGCGTGTCGACCAGCACACCCGACAGTTCGGTGGGGTGTCGCAGTGAGATGCGAAAGCCCTCCTCGGTCAGTTGCAGCCAGCTTGGCAGTGGTTTTTCTTGAGTGGCTTGATTGGTTTGCGTCATTTCATCGTTTCCTTAAAGGCCGAGGGCCGAACGTTCATCAGCGAGCTGGTCGACGCCGTCGACGACCAGGACCATCCCCAGCATGTCGATCTCGTAAACCACCCGGCCGGCAACTTCGAGCTTGTAGTAGGTCAGTGCCATGGTGTGTTTGGTCTCGGCCTTGTCGCCGGGCTTCCAGTCGCCCATGTCGACTTCCTTGATGCCGCCCCGCATGGTGACGATCACCGGCGTGACCTTACCCTTGAGGCCTTTGAACGCGCCTCGGAACACCGCGCTGCAGGCGGTGCGATCAGACAGGCCGAAAAACTTCAGCGATTCACGGCGCACACCATTGGTAGTGAAACCGGCTTCGAGCTTTTCCACGCCGGTCGGGATCTCCACCTCGCCGGCCATGCCGCCGCCTCGGTAGGTTTCGGTTTTCAGGACCACCTTGGGCAAAGTGAGACTCGGCATTTCACCGGCAAAACTGACGCCGTCGATAAACCCGGCGCAGTTGGAGAGAACTTCAGGAATCATCAGGGTGCCTCCTTAGGCAGCTTCAAGCACTTCGGTCATCCACTCGCTGGTGACCTCGAAAAGGAAGTTCGGGTTTTCCGCCGGCGGCACGTCGGTGAAGCGGATCCGCCAGTACACCTTGCCCTGCTCGATCTGGCTGGCCGTGTTCAATTCGTGATCCGGGAACACTTCGAAGTTGATCACCGCGCCTTGGTTCTTCAGGTCGCGCATGAACGCTTCCAGACCATCGGTGACGTCCTTGACGTAGGTCTTGGTGATGGAGCGGTCAACCGCCCATTTGTGGCCGGCCTGTACCGCATCCATGAGGATGAACAGCGTGCGCACGCGGGTGACGAACGCCCATTTCGGATCGCTCGACAGCGTGCGGTTACCCCAGAGACGGAAACCGTCGTCACGAATGATCGTGGTGATGTTCGCGTTGTTGAGCAGGTTGGCTCGGCAGGTCTCATCGCCATCCAGGTACTCAACCGCACGGGTGGTACCGGTGATGCCGGTGAACTCCTTGTTCGACGGCGAGGCCCAGAAGCCGTAGGCGGCATCCGTCCAGGCAAACAGGCCAGCAGTCCAGGCCGAACCAGGCGCGTCCACCGTCTTGCTTTCGCCGGTGTCCCAGAACTGCACACCGGGGTCGACCATGAACAGATTGCGACTGCCGAAGTTTTTCGCGTAGGCCATGGCGGCCTCGTCGGTGGTACATGGCCCGTCGATGATCCCGATAGCCCGCAGCTTTTGCGCCAGGCTATCCATGGCCGTGGCCACTGCTTGCGTAGCCGAATGGCCGGGGGCGATCAGCAATCGCGGCTGGGCGTTGAACAGGCTCTTGCCATCGAGCAGCGCCTGCAGACCGGTACGCTGACCGGACGCCAACTCACCCCCGATGATGGCCGAGGTCTGCAGCGCCGGGTCGTCCATCTTCGGCACACCGATGGCGACGATTACTGCCTTGGCCTTGGCGTAAATCGCCTTGCAGGCCTTGGTGATCGCTGAATCGGCGCCGAACGCTGCAATGGCTTCACGTTCAGTGGTGATCAGCTTGAGTTCGCCGGCCTTGGCCGTACCGCCACCCACCAAGCCTGGGCTGAAGGTGTCGCACAGGCCGATGATCGACGAGGACGGCAGCGAGATAGTGCGTGCGCCGGTATCGACCGCTGTGGTCGTGACGCCGTGAAAGAAACTCATAAGGCTCGTTCTCCAGAAACGAAAAAGCCCCGCGTGTGTGCGAGGCTCAAGGTGTTTGTATTACGGGTGGCGGAATGAAAAACGCCCCGTGAGTGCGGGGCGTTCAGGCGATTTGCGCGGCCAGCCAATCCGGCGCCGGCGGGCGATGCTCAAGGAATGGAAACTCGCCGCTCTCCGGCCAATTGCGCAACGCCCGGCGATAGCTCTGTAATTCGGCGTACTGGTCGACGGTCAGCGTTGTGGCCGCGCTTTCTTCCAGCTCGTCGCGGTGCCGCGAAACCATTTGGTCAGTAGCCAGCAGCTCGCCGTCGCGCCACTTGCGCTCCTGCTCAGCAAGTTGCTCAACCGTCGGCGCGGGTAGATCGGCCAGCACCGGATAACCCTCTGCATCGGCTGTAATAATCTTGCCCGCTGCCTGACCATCAAGCAGCGCTTGATACTGTTCTACCTCGATCAATTTGGCCCTCTCCGGGATCAAGCAATCCGGGTTATCGACCAACACCATAGGCGGATCGCCGGATTCATCCTCGCTAGGACTCCACTCGGGATCCTGAATCAGCATTTTGCGCGGCCCGTGAAAACTTTCGTCGTAGAACGCACGCGGGTTGTCGTGAAAAAAAAGCGCCATTCTTGTTCCCCTAATTAGTAGCCAATCGCACGCCAATACACCGAAATGGACGGGGCGCTAGCTCGGCCAACAAATCCGTTCAGGTTAGAGTTATTTTCAAGCCACGCGGAGACGGCGCCGGAAGTCGGTGCTATCGCCGTCATCTCAACCGACAGAACGCCCCCCGCAAACGTGATCGGGAACAACACCGAAACGGGCGCGCCAACCGTCGGCGAACTCGTCCAGATCCCCCACTGTTCAATCACTCCGCCGCTGGTTCTCTTATAGCCTTGAACAGCGCGAGATTGCGCATGACTGCCCACACCCACCACCAGCCAAAGCGTGCCGTATTTGGTGATCGATATTTCGTCGCAATACTCCAGAGCAAAGCTGGTGGACGTGCCGGAAATGTTAAATGCACCGATGAAACAATCACCGGCCGGCGAGTTGAACGTGACGCGCCCCACTCCCAGGTTCACAAAGCGGATCGAGGCGCCATCCCCTATCATCGAGAGCGCCGGCATGCTCAAGGTGATATTTGAATTCGAAGAGGTCACGAACTCACAGCCAAAGTCCGCCGCTGTCAGCGCGCGGCCGGCGATAATCGACGTCGATGATCGCTTGTTGCCGATGGCACGCTGTACGAACTCAGTCGTCGCGAGCAACTTGCCATTGTCGAACTGAGCCGGCGTTGAGCCAAACACCTGCGAGTATTGAAGCTGTGCAGAACCCGAAGCCCACCAACTGCCTGCGCCATTGCTGGCAAGATCCAGCGTCGCACCGGGCTGCAGAGTAATCGTGCTAATCGGCGCAACACTGCCGGGGTAAATATTGTCCGTGCCGGCACACATCACCGTAACTAAGCCGCCGCTGACGTTGCGAAAGTGGATCGCCCCGCCCGGGCTGACCGTATTGGCAGCGGGCAGCGTTACGGTGAACGTGCCACTGGTAGACACCAGCGTACCGATCGCCGCCGCCGTTAACACGGTGTTCGCCACCAGAAAGGTAAAGCCGCGATAATTCCCGCTTGCCCGTTGCACGAATTCGGCAGTCGCCAGCGCCTTGCTATTATCGAACTGCGGCGGCGTCTGCCAATTGGCCCCGGTCATGACAGCCGCATATTTCAGCGCGACAGCCCCTCCGACCAGATTCCAGAGCGTTCCAATGCGAACGAATACAGCGGTGTCGCCCTGGCCCAAGACAATATTTCCCGGCGTGCCGACGGCGCCAATGCTGTCACCGGCTGCGGCCGTTGCGGTCACAGTGCCCTGCACGCAAAAGATTGTCACGGTGCAACCCGGTGTCAGCACTGCACCGGTTGGCAAAGTTGCTGTCAGCGGTGCGCTGGGACTGCCAAAGGCCGCTACGCGGCCCACGTCTGCAAGCGTTAGCGCTGTCGATACGGAATAGTTAACGTACCCGCCGTATTCGACCCCGGCGCGCTTCAAAAACGCCGCGTTAACCAGCAGTTGCGAGCTGTCGAACTGAGCCGGCGTGTTCGCCGTAGGACTGATCAGTGCGGGCGAGTTGATCGGTGCAAAACCTTGGGTCACGTTCTGAAAAGCCAGCGCCGTGGCACCCAGGACAATCTGGCCGTCCGTGACCAACTGCCAACGTGTGTCGGCCAGCGTAGCTCCCTGCTCAACCGATACGATCAGCGCCGAGGTCACCTCGGCATTGCTATCAGCATCAGGTGCGCGCTTCCAAGCGGGCGCCGAAGCAATCCAAATACCGTTTTCTTTGGCTTGGGTCTGATTTTTAACCAGCACCCGGTCACCCTCCAACAGCGCCACACCGTCGATGGTCTGAAGCCCTGAAAGCGCAATATTGGCCGTTGTTGCCAGCCGAACAGATTGCTTGCTGTCGAGCTTGTAAAGTTCTTCCTGAATTCGGGCGTCGACGAATTCACGAGTTGCCAACACCACGGACGGGTCAATCTTGAGTGTGATGTTAGCGGTGCTGGAAACGATCAAGCTCATCCGCACCACCTGCGTGCGGCCCGAACCCTGCGACAGGATGGGCTTGAAGCTTGGCGCACAGTTGGCAACTGCCACCAGATCGCCGTCCGCGTCGTACAGGCCGACTTCACGGATCCAGCGCCCGCCTTCATCGGCCGGAATGACCTGCTCGGCAATGATCACCGCCGGGTTGACCGGGTCGATCTTGAGCTGATTCAACGGCCGGCGGCGCCACTCGTTGATCAGTTTGGTTTGCTTGGCGCTGGGCTGCGGGTCGTCACCGTTCGCATCCCCCAGCCCCATTTCCTTGATATTCCACGGCACGCCCAAGACGTTGGCGTTTGCCAGCTTGGCCGCCCCCACGTCCGTCAGGATCGCGAAAAATTTAGAGTTCGCATCAATCATGAATAGATATCCAGAGTGTCTATGGTGTGTTCCCGACCGACCACGCCGAAGGTGCCGGTTATGTCGATGACCTGCATTTCAGGTGGGTAGATGTCGAGTTCGTCGCCGTCGTACAGGCTCACGCCAACATTAAGGTTGCCTTGCGTTTCAAGGCTGATGGCCAACCCAGTAAGTTGCCGGCTGACGGGCTTGGCGTCGTCGATCAGGCGTTCAAGTTCGAGATACATTTCCTCGGTGATGCCAGTGTCCAGCACCCCCACCTTCAACGCGAAGGTGCCCGGCACCCCCTGCGGCACGGTGTTAAACCATTCCACGATCTCGATCAGGTAGCCCAGCGGCTCGACCACACGACGCAAGGCTCCGATAGTGCCCTTGTGCTTGTGGATGAAGAACGAGGCCTTGATGGCAGCACGCTTGACCGACTCAGACCACGCCGGATCCCAGCGGTCGACCGACCAAGCCCAGGCCAGATGTGGCAGCAGGTGCACTGGACAGGTGTCGGGGTTGTACAAGGTGCGCAGCGGAATCAACGTGTTTTCGGCGAATGTCGCCTCGATACCCCGTTCCAGGGGAGTGCTGTTGAGCGGCAAAAGACTACGCACATCAACCTCCCAACACGACGGAATAGCCGGTGCAGTAAGCCGCCTGCGCCTTGGTCGGCTTGAGATCCAGCCAGTCCTTCAGCTCCACGCGAGCCACACCGGCAACGTGCAACTGCGCATCGACGCCAGAGCGCGCCACCTCGACGCCCAAGCGGCGCCGCGGATTGATCCAGGCCTCAAGCCGCTTGATCGCTTCGGAAAGCGCGGCGTCGTTTTCCGGTCCGGTACCTTTCATGTGCAGCACGGCGTCGACGCGGTAGCGCAGGATCTGCGCACCGCGCACCGTGACGCGGTCACCCACCGGGCGCACGTCGTCGTCATTGACGGCCGTGGCAACCAGCTTCAACAATTCAGGCCCAGCCGTACCGTCACCCTCAAGGCCCAACACCGTGACATCCACACAGGCAGGTGATGGGCTTTCCGCCGTGGCATCCGCCACCAGCGCCGAAGCATTGCGCGCGTGCAGAATGTAGCTGTTTCGCGGCCCTGCGGTGGTCAGTCCCTCATAGGCCAATTGCACACGCTCGCGCAGAGCGTCGTGTGATTCCATCACCGACTCGACCGGTGGTACCGCCAGTGGATCGGCAGGTTGAATCACCAGGCGCTTCAGATTGACGTTGGCCGCGAGGTGCTCCAGATCAGCGCCCGTGGCATAAGCCAGCAACTGCGCCTTGGCCGCGTCGTTGACCCGTGCCCGGTTGCCGAGCTTGATGTAGCTGGCGACCTCCAACAGCTTGGTCACCGGATCACTTTCCAGAGAGGCCGTCCAGTTCCCGCCCATGTGGCCGCGAAACACGTCGAGTGCCTCGCCATACACTTCTTCAAAATCCAGCGGTTCCAGCACGTCCGGTGCCGGCAGCTCCGACAGATCCACCAGGGTACTCATACCCACACCTCCAACGTGCCGCGCACACCGAGGTATTCGCCGCTGACTTGTATGTTGATTTTGCCGCCCAGCACGGACAGCACACGCACCCGTTCCAGCTTCAAACGTGGCTCCCACCGTCCCAGCGCCCGGGCCGCCTCAGCCTGCACGGCGCTTTTCCAACCCTCGTTTACTGGCAGGTCGACCATGCGCCGCAGTTTGCTGCCGTACTCCGGACGTTCACGACGGCTCACCAATGGCGTGCCGAGGATGTCCCCGATGGACTGGCGTAAATGCTCGATGCCGGAGATGGGTTGCCCGGTGTGGCGATCCATTCCGATCATCGGGTTTACTCCTTGAGTTGCTCGAACTCGGCATGGGCTTTGAGGGTTTTCAGCGCCACATCGTCGGCGCTATCGACCGTAACCTTGTTTTTCGCCACGGCGAGCGTGCGGCCGTCCGGCAGGATGATCGTGCGCGAGGTGTAGAGCGTGTCGCGAAAGGTCACCGAAGAGGGCAGCACCACTGGGCTGACTGGGGAAGACTCAGATGCAGTTGAATCATCTTGATGTTTAGCCATGGGAACTCCAGGCATGAAAAAGCCCGCACGCTGCGGGCTGGATAAATGTTGAGTTAGTGCTTGTGATGGTTGTCACTTTGGCCGGCGGCCAGAATGTCGGCATCGCTGGTGATGCTTTCGGTAGCGTGCAGTGGGCCGTTGATGTTGACCGGCCCTTTGACGTTCACAACGCCCTCCAGATTGATCGTTCCGGACTTCACGGAGACGGCATTTTCAGTGACTTCGGCCAGGGTTGATCCGACTTTGATCGTGACCGTGCCGCTCGGCACGCTGATGGTGTAGCTGCTCGTCTGCCAGTCGTAGACCAGAGATCCTCCATCGTCGAAACGCCAGACTTCAACGTGATCGCGATTGTCCGGCGGCGCGCCGCCATTCCCATAAAGGCCGGGAATGAATGTGCCCTGCGCCACCTCGCCACTGGCACTGATCAGGGTGCCCTGCTCGTTGAGGCTCGGCGCCCGCCAGTGCCGCGCCTTGCCGGCGGCGATGCTGTGCCATCGTACCCAACCACTGACCCATTCACCGTCCGACACCCGGCACACCGGTGGTGACGCGGCCAGATCCACCGCCACCACATAACAGTCCTTCACCAGCCCAGCGAGCATGCGGTCATGCTGGGCGCTCACATAGCCACCACTCATGCCAGACTCTCCGGCGCAAAATACTTGTCCCGGTTGGCCGGCCCCGCATCAGGATCAACGCCAAACAGCAGCGTGCCCGGCGGCTGATCCGGCCACGGCCATTGTGCTTCGCCAAGGTAGACCTGCTGCATCCATTCCACGACCCATACCGTGTAGCCGTCCAGTTCGGGCTTGGTCCAATCCGGCATGGCCTGAACGAACTCGGCCGGTTCGACCTCGACGCCCCAGGATTGCATCCGCAGTAACACAGCCAATTGCCCGACGATAAACACCGCTTGTTGGTGGTGATCGGGCTGGATCGGATCGGTAATCACCCGCGCCTCGAACTTGCAGGACAGGCCTGTCTCGCCCGTTCCCGGGTCAATGCCTGGCTCTATTTCTGCGAGTTCGACCAGCACCGCCGGCAGTGGAATGCTGCTTTCGATGATCGGCCAAGCCGCGACAATCTGAAGGTCCGGCAGATGATCCTGAATGCGCCGCTCGATGGCTTGATACAGCCGCTCAAGACTGAACGGCTCGTCGACTTCATCCGTCATGTCATTTCCCCTTCAAGTGCTTCTGCACTTCGAAATTGAGTTCCTGTTGCAGGACATGCACCAGGTGTTCGTCAGCTTTGCGCACCCAGCTTTCGAAGTGGGGTCGGGCCTGCTCCACAGACACCTTGGCTTTAGCCAGCGGGAAGCGGTTGTCGTGTTCGGCGATCCAGCCCGAACTCTCGCCACCCGCCCCGCTAACATCACTGTCGGGGTAGTCACTGGCGTCGAAATGCTTGCTCGCTGTGCGAATCCAGACATCCGCGCTATTGCCGTAGACCTTCTTGAAGAACGCGCCTTGAAAGCGCCGGCCTGCCACGGAGACACCGGACCGACTCTGCCGAGGCCGACCGATGCGGCTGGCCTCCATGGCGTTGAGACCAAACCACAATTTGCCACTGTTGGCACCGCCACTGACCGGGTAGGCCCGCAGCCGCTGCCGCACAGCAGCGACCGCAATCCGCTCCTGCCGGCCTACGGCGCGGGCGATGTGGGTGGCGAGCCAGCGCAAGGTTTTGTTGATGGCTCGACGCTGTGCAGCGGCGGCGGCCTTTGGCATAAGGGCGGCAAAATCCTGAAAGGCTTTCAGGTCTGCCGCCGAGGTTTGCAGCGAGATCATCCCGCCACCGGCCGAGGGTTTGAAGTAGCTGCCGACGCTCATGGGCGCTTCCTCAAAATCAAGGCAACCAGACCGTCACCGGTCGGCTCCAGCTGCAGCAGATCGTAGTCCCCACCGCCGTCCAATTCCGGCACCTCGACAGTGACCAGCAACCCTTTGCTCAGGCCTTCCGCATCCGCGACGCGAATCTCGAAGCGTGGCTCACGAATGGCGGTGTTCATCCGCCCCATTCGCGGTTGTAACCATGGCGCCGAGAACATACCGAGTACTGGTTCGCTACGCCCTTCGATTCGCGCGCTGTCACCCAACGTTACGAAAACGATGTCGTCGACATCAGTCATCAGCTCGCGAATGCCCATGACTACATCTCCAACAGGATCTGCGCCAATGGCCGAGTGCACATGTGCAGCGGGTTGGACTGCGCTTCACCGGCCATGCCCTTGTTGAACGGCAAGGGTTCGATCTTGCTGTAGTACGGCACGCCTTCGGTGTTGACCGTCTCCATGTAGTCGGCCGGTGCAAACACCGAGATGTACAGATCCGGGACACCTTCAGGAATCAGCAGCGCTTTGTCGTCGTGCACGAAAGTGATGCCGGCGATCTTGCCGCGGTAGCGCTCCCAGGTAATGCCGCCGTAATCGAAGCTTTCACGCGCGTCACCGCGCAACGATGCCGCTTGCTGCGTATTGAGGTAGGTGTCTTTCACCTCCTTGAGTTTCAACATGGCGTTCCAGAAGTTTTTGCCACAGAACGCGCGCGACCCACTACGGGTAACGCTCCCCAGAGCGTCTTCCTGCAAATCAAGGGCATCACCACACTTGATACGAAAGTCCTCGTCCGAGCCACCAAAGCCCATCGACAAACTTTTTCGTTTAACGCCGAAACGGTCATAGAGGTCGAGCAATACGGTTTTGCCGTCAGCGTCGTAGATCTTGCCGTTCAGCGCACCAAGGCGCTGAAACTCGTGAGTGACGTCCAACTGACGGCGCGCTTTGGCCAGTCGCTTATTGACCACGTCCTGCACCGACTGCAACTCGGAGCGCGTACCGAACGCGCGAATGCCCTGAATCTCGTCAGCCTTGATGGTGAAGCGCTCCGGCAAATGCACGGTGTTGAACGGGATCAAGTTGCGCTTGCTACCCGAAACTACCAGACCAGACGTACCGCGTTCGCCGGCCGGCACCAGGGCCAGAGTGTCGCCGTCCTTCTCGATCTGCACGGTCAGGGTGGTGATGCCCTCTTCCTGAAAAAGTCCGAGGCTACCGATGCGCCCGGGTACGTATTCTTGTTCGTTGATGGCGGCGGTCAACGAGGACACCGAAAACGCCTCGTCGTTGAAGATTTGAATGTCAGCCATGAAGCAGTCTCCAGAAAACAAAAAACCCGCACAGGGCGGGCTGAAAAAATCGAAGGTGAACGACTTAGCGCACGATCACGTTATGAGCGGCCAGCGCTTTCTCAGCAGCCAGATCCAGACCTGTGAGATGCGCTTCGCTGACCTCGGCCAGACGCACCACGGCGCGTCCGCGACGGACAATGTCGGACGTGCTCAGCGGACCGAAAAGAATCGCTTGCGCGTTCTCGCTACCGTCTTCGGCGGTCGGGTTGTACGGAGCGAATTCGCCGGTGGCGGTGACCAGGCCGAGGATCTGGCCAGGTTCCAGCGCGGGACCGGCGGCGACGTTGATCGCTTCGCGAGAAATGGTGCCGGCACCCTCGGACAGTAGGAATTCGCCGGCGTGCATCGGTTCACGTTGAATGTTCATGCAGTAGCTCCAGTTAGAGTGGATCGTTTGCCGGTATGCGCCGCTTGGCGTGCCGACCAGATCGAGGGCTGGTCGATTTGTCTGGCTTGAACCTTCGGCGGTGGGTCATCAGCCAGCGGCAGGCTGTTGTCGATTTCAAAACCCTTGCCACTACCGACCAGCTTGTCGAAGAGCCGGGCACGCACCGCCGAGGCATCCAAGCCGGCCGAAACGTATTCGGCACTGAACTCCGGTAACCGCGCGGCGACGCACAAGTCGTTGATGGCTTTGGCGTGGGTCAGCGCCGCCTGCACCACCGCTTCGCTTTCCAGCTTGGTGACGGCGAGCAGCGGTTCGATCAGGTTGCTGATACCCGCTGCCGTGCAACGCTGGCTGATTAGCACCGCGAGTTGTGCGGCATTGGTCGCCGGCGCCGGCGGGTCATCCGGGATCGGCGGCACTGGCTCCGGTGTGGGTTCAGGCTCCGGGTCCACGGGTTCATCGAGTTGGGCGAGCAGCTCGGCCGGGGCATGGTGAAAGCGCTGCAGTACAGCGCCCTGCCCCAGACACGCCTTGACCTTGACGCCATCGCCGACCTCGTCGGCCAGTCCTAGGGCCACGGCCTCATTCGCCGTCAACCAGGTTTCGGCCGCAACCAAGCGGCGCAATTCGGTTTCGTCAATATCCGGCGCCTTGGCCTTATACGCCGCAATGATGGCCTCCATCGTCTGGTCCAACACATCGGCGACCTTGCGAAAGCTCTCGGCGTCGCCGGCGGCGTAGGTCCAGGGATTGTGAATCATCAGCATGGCATTGGAGGCAATTACCACCCGGTGCGCGCCGCACACGGCAACGCTGGCCGCGCTGGCCGCCAAGGCATCAACCCGGCCAGTGCAACGCTCGCCAAGCCGCGATAGCGCGTTATGCATCGCCAATCCGTCGAACAGATCGCCGCCGACACTGTTGAAGGCGGCGATCACGGGCGACACACCGTCGTCCACCGCGCGCAGATCCTGAACGAACTGGTTTGCGGTGATGCCCCAGGTACCGATCTCGCCATAGACGAACACTTCAATGGTTCGCTGCTCGGCTTCGCCGTTAGACTGCATCGCGTACCAGCTCTTGTCCGAGACCTCCACGCGCTCGCCAGCCTTGTTGTAAATGCGCGGTCGCGCTTGTTTGCTCATGGTTGCTCCTTGTCGTCGAGCGACTCGATGACGTCGAGGGTGTTGTAGTTGAGGCCCAGGCCAACGGCCCGGGCGAGGTCTGCGGCGTTTTCCGCATCGACTGTTTCGGCGTCGTATCCGGTTCGCAGCACCATCTCGCTGCGCGAGGCAAATCCGGCTTTGACTTCCATCGTGCGCGCCTGCACGTCCTGCACGGGCTGTATGTAGGCCCAGCCCTGCGGTACCCAGCGGGTGCGCAGATATTCGCGTCGACGCTGGGCGTAATCCTTGAGTACCAGCGCACCGGACAGCACCGCCATGTCCATCCACGCGGCACGGACCGGACGACACAGCTGATGCACGTAGACGCTGAACTGCAGCTGCTCCAGCCGGCGGCGAAACTCGTTGAGCACCACCCGCAACGCCCGGTCGTTGATCTCACGCATATCGCCGGTGAGGATCTCGTACGGCGTACCAGTACCGGCGGCAGCGGCCATCAATTGCTGTCGCATGAAGTCCGGGTAGTTGTTGCCGGCGTCGGGCGGTTTGGAGAATTCCACCTCCTCGCCCGGTCCGAGCTCCTGCATGGTGCCGGGTTCGAGCGCGACCATCGGCGTGAAGCCATCTCGGTCCGTAACCAGCGGCGCGCCGGTAACCGGGTCACGCGGCATGGGACCCGATTCAGGCGTGGGTCGAGTGATAAAGCCAGCGAACAGGTTGGCCACCTCCTGGCGAAACAGCACCGCGTCGTCGTAGTTGTCCAAGCTGCGCAGGCGCTTGAGCACCGGCGACAAGCGCGGCACGCCTCGCAACTGGCCGGGTTCCAGTGGCTCGAAGATGTGCAGCACTTGCGTGGCCGGCACGCGCACCAGCTGGTTGTAGCCGGAATTCAACGACGAGGGATCGCCCGGGTGCGAGCGGTACATCCAGTACGCCACGCGCTTGCCGGCCGGATTGAACTCAATACCGGCGCGGATCACGTTGCCATCGCGGGTTGTTTCGAACTTGTCGTGCGGCACGAACTCCGGCGCGAGCAACTGCAGTTGCAGCGGCACTGCATGACCGTCGTCCAGGCTGCGTGGCCGCAGACGAATGAAGCACTCACCGGAAGTTTCCACCGTACGTGCGGCTAGCGCCTGCTGGCCATAGAAATCGGTCAGGTCATCGGCATCCGACTCATCGACCCAGTCTTCCCACAGTTCCTGCAGCTGCTTGCGCAGTGCATCGTCGTCCGTCTTCGGCCGCGGATTAATACCGGTGCCGATCAGGTTGCTGACGCGTTTGTCGATGACGTTGAAGGCATACGGATCGTTGCGTACTGCCGCGCGCGAACGTGCACGCAGGTTGCGCAGAGCCGGGGTATTGATGGCGTTCAAGCCACTGTCGGGTGCATCCCAGCCGGCGGAGCGACGGCCCTCCCCGGCGCCCTCGTAACTGGCCTTGATGTTCGACGGCAGCAAGAATCCGTTACGGGTTAGCGTCGGATAACGAGCCATTACAGTCCCTTGCCTCCGTGGTAAAGCCGGACCACGCGCGAACGTGGCCCGGCAGCGTTGAGCAGCGAGGTGCGAATTTCGTCGCGGGCCTGTAACAGCTCGGTGATGGTGCGGTACTCGACGGTGCGGTCGCCGAAGCGAACGGTTTTTTCACCGCGCGCGATGGCCTTCTCGATTACGTCGAGGTGCTGTTGGGTAAAGGA
The DNA here is from genome assembly GCF_053851495.1 of Pseudomonas sp. JQ36. Lineage (NCBI taxonomy): Bacteria > Pseudomonadati > Pseudomonadota > Gammaproteobacteria > Pseudomonadales > Pseudomonadaceae > Pseudomonas > Pseudomonas sp. JQ36. The sequence goes on from NZ_CM132642.1 coordinate 2,728,076, forward strand.
CATATCAGCGTCTCTTCAAATAACCGCTGGTAGAGCTGCGGCGTTGTGACGGCGATGCAGCAGGTCGCGGGGGTGCGACAGGTGCTGCCGGTGTAGGCGGTGCCAGCTGGGCTTGCCGGAAAACAGCCGGCAGCGCTGTTTCTGCAGATTGGGCTTGTTCAACACGCGGGGCCTGGACAGGCTGGACCGGTGCATCGTCGAACAGTCCGGATTGTGCCAAGGCTTGCCGCACCCGATCCCAGTCATGCTCCTGGTACCGATTAATGCCCAAGTAATGCGCCATGGCCAGGCAATACACCATCAGGTCTAGTGCTTCGTTGCGCTCGGCTTTGCCCTTGATCCACTCGACACGTTTATGGCCGCGGACGTAGCGGGCGACCTTTCGTTCTGCCACACATTGGGCGAAGAAGTCGTCCGGCAAATCGTTGGCAAAATGCAGCGAGCCGGGTCCATCCGGGAACGGGTAACGGTTGTAGATCCAGTCCTTGGCGGTGTCGGTACCGACGAACCACAGCTCGGCGCCGTGGCGCTCGGTCTGACCCTTCCAGGTCACGTCGACCATCGAGGGCCTCTGGGCAATCACCGGCCTGCCGGGCTTGCTCGCACCTTTGATGGCGAAGATGTTGCGCCAGCGCCGCATGCGGCAGAACTGGTAGACCTCATCGGTGTGATGGCCCCCGGAGTCGACAGCCGTGGCAAGAATCGCCAAGCCGACACCGCAAGGGTGCCGGTAGCGAGCTTTGAGCAAGTCATCAAGTACCGCCCAAGTTCGCTCATCAGCGGGATCGCCTGAGATCACCTTGTGATCAATCACCCAACGCTCCATACCAACGCCCCAGCCCATGACCATCAACTCCAGACGGTTAGCCTGAACGTCGACGGCGGCGGTCAGCATCAGCGAACCGGACGGCATTGAGCCGAGGCCATAGCTTTCCAGACGCGCCCGGTCCATTAGAACATCGGCTTTGGCTTGCTCTTGAGCGCTGTCCCAGACCTTGGCCAGGCGGGTGTTGTAGAACACCTGCATCGGTTCAAGATCGCCTTTCGCCTGTGCCCGCTTGGCCTTCTCGTACTGCCTGGCAAGCGTACGCCAGTCCATCCAGCCTGGTGGCGAGTACAACGCGTTGAGATGGAAGCCAACCGTTTCGCCATCACCTTCGGCATGGGCTATCCACTCGCCATTGGCAAGCATCCAGCCCTTATGGTGCTCCTCGATCAACACGTCGCACTCAGGCCCAGCACACTGGTAGTGAATGAGCTGGTAATCCTTGGAGTAGAGCAAACGTTCCCACTCCAGTACCTGCTTGTGCCCGCAAGTTGGACACGGCACGTAGAAGTAACGTTGATCGCTGGACTCGAACAGATCACTGATACGCGAAGCACCTTTGATCGTTGGTGAGCTGGAGAAGTAGAACTTGGCATTCCGGCCAAAGGTACTGCCCCGAGTCTCTGCCAGCTCGATGGGATCACCCTCCTCTCCGACGTCGACTTCCCAACGATCCACCTCATCGCCGTACACATAGCGCGCTGATAGCTCGGCCAAGTTGGCCGCTGAACCCGCAGTGGTCACGTACAGCGAACCACCTTCAAACTCTTTGGTGTCCATCGTGTTGCGGGAGTCACGAGACCGACTGGACGCCACTCGCTTACGCAGAACGGGCGTGGCCTTGATGGTCTTGCTGATCCTCGATGACACCCGCTTAGCCAGGCTAAGGCTCGGCAGCAGTGTCAGGATATTGGACGGTGCCATATGGATCAGGCCACCAATCCAATTTAAGGCGATTTGGGTTTTCATCAACTGCGAAGCCACCATCGTAACGACGCGCTTGCAGGGGTGAGCTGGCGATAAACAGCGCATCGGCTCACGTGCGTAAGGGGTGCGAGAGGTGCGGTATTGGCCGGGTTCAGCGGCACCTGAATCACGCGGAATACGCATGTATTCGTCGGCCCACTCGTCCACCCACACATCCGGGTCAGGTTGAAGCCCCCGGAAATAAGCCTCGCAGTACACCGTCGCTCCATCAGATCTGGTCAGGTTCATCTATCACCTCCCAGTTAGTATCCAGTGTGTGGCCGAATTCCTCAGAGGACATACGGCCGGCGTCCTCAAGCCGTTGTCTCAATGCTGCAGTCAGGTGTCGTTCGATCTCCCATGGATCCGACATGGCCGCCAGTTCCGGAGCAAGTTGCGGAGGCATACCCAGCAACGTGTCGCGAAGCATGCGACCGGCGTTGTATGCCCCGGACTGAACTGCCGTAACCTCGACTGTTGAGCCCTGTGCTTTGTGAAACTCCATCTCGGCCATCTGCGCCAAGTAGAACTCACGGTGCGCGCGTGCCTTCTGAAAATCCGGATGCTTGTCTGTCGTCGGAGCCGCCAGCGGCGGCGCAGCCATGGAAGTCGGCTCGGTTTGGGTCGACAGTTGGCTGTAAACGTTGCGCTGAATCCGATCTTGTTGATGGCGTTCAGCAACGGCGGCCTTGCTCGGGTCGGCGGTGTCGCGAATCAGCGCTTCGGTGGCATGTACATCAACCTGTTTGCCATTGGGCGAAAGCACCAAACGGTTGTTGTCTTTCAGCCAGGTGATGTAACTCGGCGACCTGCCGAGCCGGGCCGCGAAGGCGCTCTTCGACAGGTAGGTTGGTTCTGTCATGAGTCCTCCTTTTTCAACGTATTTCAATGAATCCTTTCAAGATTTCAGTGATTGAAATTTCAGTAAGCTGGGAAGTCCGCGGCTAACAGTTTCCCGCGGGTTTCCGACCCCGTGTCCTTCAGATCCCCCTAGGGTCCCCGGCGGTTTTCGGCGCCCTAGATCGGTGCATCACCCCTGCGCGCCTCCGGCGGGCGGGACTTCGCTGACGCCCAGCCGCTTGGCGGCCCAGCGTTCGTACAACCCGATGGCCACATCCGCACCGGCCATCGCCGTGAGACACCCCAAGGCGCCCGCCGTCCAGATCGTCATACCGGCGGCGATCATCAGCATCATCGCCGACACTCCGCAGACAATGCAGGCCCCGGACCGAAGCGCGAGGCGGCGCAACAATGCCCAGCCCCGCGCCCCATCCTTGTCGGCTCGCCACATCTCCCCCGATACGCCACCGACCAGAGCCAGGACGATCACTAACCAGATCGGCATCTCTGCCAGCGCTTGTTGCTCGTTTGTCATCGCCAACCCCTAAACGCAAAAACCCGGCGCGATGGCCGGGTTTGGTGGTGGGTGCCTGCCGCTCTCTGCGGTCGCACCTATCGAAGATGACTACTTTTTACAGGTCGATTCCGGTGGCAGCAACCCTGTTTTAATGCCACCCGGTGAATAAGTGGGTAACGCCGGGTGAACGCCTAGCGAATGTCGGTGAATACACCACCACGGCATTCTGTTGCTTCAGCGGTGTCCCATTCGTCCCACTTCCTAGAATCGAAGTGGGACGCCTGAGAGCGCCTAAATTCGGGGCTTCGCCCCACTGTCCTACTTATCTTTCTCCTTTCTCGTGTAAAGGAGGAAATTTAAAGAACACGCATGCGCGTGAAAAGCGCGTACTGCTGCCCGCTACGCTTACACGGGCGGGAGGCACTTTGTAGCAGGACGGTAGGACAGCCCAACAACGACAAGGCCCGCACCTGTCCCACTACATCAAAGCGCAGCGGGACAAGACGGGCCAGTGGGACAACCACAACCGGAGCGATGCCTAGGGTCACGCAGCCGCCCCCATCAGCACCCAGTAGATCTGCAGATGCGCATCATGCAAACGCTGGTAGTACGTGTCACGGCCACAACCGCAGTGCGCGTACCGCAAGCGCATATCCACATCGAGCGTGCAGTAATGCTCCCGCACAACCGTCTCCAGCTCGGGCGCCAGATGCTTGGTCACGATCAGCTCGATGTCGAGAGAACTCTCCAGCGGCGCACGAAAAGCCCGCCGACCACGAATCAGTTGCCCATTGCTCTCCATCATCATGGCAACCATGTTCCCCCCAGCAAGCCCCCCTTTTGAGTGTTCGGAATGCAGCTCCTGCGCCCATAACCGAAGCAGCGAATCGATCCCTTTAATCAAAACAAGGCTCCTCGAACGCTTCCCGCTGCAACGCCGAAGCACCGCCCCACCCTGCCGGCTTCTTGTAAGCCCACGGCCGCTGACCACTTTTCACCAGCGCAGGCAACCGCACACGCCGCCACCCCAGCCGATGCATGATCGCCCCGACACGCATCTGCTCCGGCTTGCCCCAGTGCCCAAAGTCCAGCTTCAGCGCATTGGCCAGCACCTCGCTGCCCGTGGTTGTCTCGCCGATCTGCGACTCCTCAAGCCAGGTCAGAATCGGACCTTCCCACTCATCCACCACAAAGCGCTCGTCCTGCTCCTCACCGAACATCGACGCCTCATCCAGCGTCACCCACCAAAGGTCGCCCGCGTCATAGCAGAACACCGCCTCGGCCCAGAGCTGTTCACGGATCGAACGCAACAATTCCAGATCCACCTTGGTACACGCCACCGGCCAATAACGCCGGTTACCGGTCGCGTCCTTCAGGTACTCGTCCTGGTTAGTCGTACCAACGAACACGCACTGACGCGGCACGTCCATCGTGCGGCGGCCGTAGCTCTCGCGGTAGGTGTCCGTCGACGCGGAGAAAAACTGTTTGGCCTTGGTACTCTCGGCCTTGTTGAAGCTGTCCAGTTCGCCCAGCTCGACGATCCATTTGCCCCGGATCGCCTGAAACCCGTCCTTGTCGCCCAGGGCGAACGGAGTATCCATGAACCACTCACCGCCGAGAATGCTCATCGCCGTCGACTTACCTGCGCCCTGCGCGCCCTCAAGGATCATCACCGAGTCAGCCTTGCAGCCCGGCTTCATCACCCGCGCCACGGCTGACAACATCCAGCGTTTGCCAACCTTGGACGAGTAGTCAGTCGCCTTGACGCCCATAACGTTCGTGAGCCAGCTTTCCAGGCGTGGCACGCGATCCCATTCGAGCTTGCGCAGGTACTGCCGCACCGGATGAAACGCATGGTCATGTGCAACCACACTCACCGCCTCGATCACATGCGAGGCCTTGACCCGCAAGTTGTACTGCTGCGCGAGCCACTTCATCACCCGCACATCATCAATGTCCGCCCAATCGCCGGTGCCACCACCATAAGGTGCCGCACGCAGCTTCACGATCTTCGAACTGAATGCGCTGTAGCTGATCACCCCAGCCCAACGTGGATCATTGGCCAATATCAATTCAACGTTCTGCATGTGTGCGATCAGAGCGCCGCTATCGCTGCGAGCTAGTAGATCTTTCCAACCACCTGCAGCCGGCGGCTTGACCACGGCCAGCACCTGACGGCGCACAGCCTCCAAACCCTCGGCGACATGCAGATCGTTGAAGTCGGTCCACTTCACTTCCCGATCGCTGGAGAAGATCGGCGCAACCACCTGGCCACCGACGATCAGTGCCGCGTTATTCGCCTTCTCTTCACCGGGATTCCAAGCGTCACCGTTTGGCTTCGTGGTCTTCCAGTCATCGTCCCTGCAAATGATCAGAGGGCAACCGGCAAACCGCTCGCGCATGGCCTTACACACGGCCAGCAAGTTACCCGCGTCGAATGCCACCGCCACGGTCAGTGACGTCGCCATATGCAGGCTGGCGCCTGTTGCGTAGCCCTCACATACCAGCACTGGATCACCCGGATCGGCATCCGGACCGATGAGGTGGAAAGCACCCTCTTTTGACATCCCGTAGGGCCAGTAAGACTTGTCGCGACCGGTATCTTCCTGTTTGCTCGGGTAAATCACCTGAAGCCCGACGATATCGTCCCGCGCATTGCTCATGGGAACCAGGACTGCCCCAGAACGCGGCGCGTAGCGTACCCGTAAACCGACAATCTGCTTGCGGTCCAGATACTCGCTACGACCTTTCTCCGGCATGCGCTGGAACAAGCTGTCCGCTCGCTTTGCCGCTCGACGTGCCGCATTGGCCGAGATCTCGGCAGCCCGACGCTTTGCCTCTTCCTGTCGAGCGCGCATGACCTCACGCTCTTCCGGCGACATCCGCCCGGCCTTGACCTTGATCTTCTGCGACTCACCCGAACGCCAATCACCGAATGCGCCGAAAATCAGCGTCTCGCCCTTCTCGGTATGATGCTCATGGGCGATGTACCAGCCGTTCTTTTCCTTGCCCTTGTCCTGCGCCGTCTTGCACCGGGTGAGCTTGCCGAATACCAATGGCTGCGCAGGCTCAAGCCCATAGTCGGCGAATTGCCCCAGAACCTCATCCAGCATGGCGAGCCCCCTTCAGTTCGTCGGCAGAAAGGCATCCCACGCATTGCGTACAGCCGGGCTGCGCCAAACGACGGGCCGCAGGGATCGGATCATCACACGTTTCGCAGAATAGAAACGAATGCGCCGCCAAAGCAGGCTTGGAGGCGTTGCGTGCAGCGAGCGCTTGATCGATACGCTCTTGCACCAGGTCATTAGCGAAGTCAGCGATATCAGCCACGATCAACACCCCGCGTCGTCTGGTTGACATACGTGGCGCGGTTGAATAACCCCAACAACCCCTGAATTCCACGAAACACCTGCAGGCGAATTGCGGCCAGTTCCTCATCAGTGACGACACCGTCACCAATGCTCCTGGCCCAAGTGTCCGCCAGATCTGCCACCTTGCGGAAGTACTCCGCGATACCGGTGGTCAACGTCTCGGGCATGTCATTGGTGTACGCCTCGGCCAGCTCTTGCCATGTTGTGTCACCGACCAACGCATGCACCGCATCTAGAATGCGGCGATCCTTGGTCAGCTCCAGAATCTCGCCGAACTCTTGAATGTTCACCGTGTGGCTTGGGTGAGTTGGGGAAAGCTTGTGTTGCAGCGTGGTGGCATTCCGGCCGGTGGTGGCGGCGATGGCAGCGGCACCGCCGGGGTAGTCCCGTGCGGCATGGTAAAGCGCTAGATCGAGCGGGAGAACTTCCCGCTGCGCCCGGTCTAGAGAGCTCAGAATGATACGGCTCATGGCATTAATCCTTGTAAGTTGCCAGTGCCGCGCGGCATGCAGTGGTGATACATTTGCCGCGTGGCTTGAAAGGGCCCAAACGCCGGCTAGATCTTCGGGATCGACACCGGCACCGTGCCGGGGCGAGCAATCCGTTGCTCACCCTGGCGCAACAGCTGTCCAATCTGTGGTGGAAAAGGCAGCAACACCAAGGCTTCCGAGCCTTGGAAAAGCGCGATAAAGAGAGGAGGTTGCATGTGGTGTGCCCGCCTTCCTTTATCGCGGCCCGACAGCACTGTGGTGGTGCATTTCGGGAGGAACGAGGCGGCCTTAGGGTCGCCTTTTTTCTTAAAATTTCTTTACTGCAAACTCGGTGATTCGAAATGTGCGAGTGCCTCAGATAACGGAGCCCATCCTTAACAGAGCTTTGATCACAGCTACGCGTGGATCCCTTTTTCATCTATTTAGCGGTCATCCTCAAATGGCTTGCTGAAATGACGCATCGTTCCTCCAAGCTCTCAAGCTCCGCTGAGTCAAGGCTAGCTATGTAATGCAAGCCACCGTTTTCTCCTCTTGAACATAAAATTAACCTGAATGGTTGTTTTTTTCAATACCAGAACGGACATTCACCAAAAAGGTTAATCCATACAAAATCAGTGAATGAAAATCTCAGACACTCGACTCCAAAATTTCCGTAGGATCCTTACGGAAAAAAAAATGCGTCTGACCGATGCAGCTGATCTCTTGGGTAAAGCCCCGGCTCAAGTCAGTGCATTTGGTGGGAAAAATCCATCGAAGGGAATCGGTGATCAGATTGCGAGAGAAATCGAAAAGGCGTTTGCTCTACCCACTGGCTACATGGATATGCCATACAGTGTTGGAGAATCCAGCAATGCGACAGTTATCAGCCAAACAGGTCGCAAGCTACCTTTGATAGGCTCAATCGCAGCGGGCCAATGGTGTGAAGCAATTGAAAATTTTGACCCAAACAATGCTGAAGAATGGTTAGAGGCGCCTGGACCTGTCGGCGCCCATGCCTTCGTTCTCCGTATCGAAGGGATTAGTATGGAGCCTAAGTTTTCAGAAGGAGACAAAGTCGTTATTGACCCAGCATTAGAAGCCCTCCCTGGCCACTTTGTTGCCGCGCGTAGGACCAGCGACGACTTTGTCACTTTGAAACAGCTTAAACAGGAAGGAAATGAGCGATATCTTTATGCGCTTAATCCAGACTGGCCCGAACGCATCATTCGTCTCACTGAAGAGTGGAATATTTGCGGAAGGGCCAAGTGGAAAATATCTGATCTATGAACAGGGGGCGTACTCAAATACGCCCGCATCAACTATAGTGCCTTAACCAATACGCATCTCCCCTCTTTCAGGTCTGCGGCAACCTGCTTAAATTTTTTCTCAAAAACTAAATCTCCTGGATATTTCACAAAAACCTTTTGATTCCTTCCAATGTGTCTAAAAGGATCGCTCTCCATACTTGCAATAATTGCTGCCGCCTGTTTTCTAATATCCGGCCATAGACCTGTAAATGGCGACTCAGAAAACACTTGTCTATCGATTATATTTTTCAAACTCACCGCGTATTCAAGAGCAGCATCTCTACTGCCCCTTCGGCCATAAAAGGTCATTGCATAAAAATGAATGAGTGCAGACCATTCTGGATTCTTCCTTTCAATGGGAACCTCATACTTCCTCCATACCGATATTGAAAAGAGAAACTCTTGGAAAAATCCTCTATTCAAGAAATGATTCATAATAAGAATTAGACATTCAATATCATTATCTTGGATTAGATCTGGAGGACACCCAGCATACAGCTCCGTCAAAAAATTAACTTTATACAACTGCAGGTCTTGACTATTAGATGATAATGCTAACGCTCTGTAAACTTTAATTTTATTAAGAGCTGAAGCTCCCTCATTCAAATAACTATCAACACATCTAATCAGAAGTGGGATACCTGTACCTTCGACCTCACTCAACTCGACGCTATCATACAAATCAACAAGCGCATCAAAAACTGTAAGCTTGCCACGATAGTATTTCACCAGTACAAATTTGATCAAACGATCAAATATGGCAAAATCTTCCACGGAACTGACTTCACACAAAGTTAGACCAAGAACTCTTTTACTTAACCCCAGCCCCATTTCGGAAACATGAGCCAACTCAACATCATTGGCAATCAATATATTAACGAGCTCGGAAACAACACTAAGTTTTCCAACTTTGTCTTTGAGTAACTGCGCCTTCGCCACCAGTAGATATGGCATATATTTAATTGGCGAGAACACCAAAGCTTTATCTAGCATATCCAATGCCAGAGACTCTTCACCAACCGAGAGATACATTTTTGAAGAGTTGTAATACGCTGAAACCAAGTAGTCCAACACGGCCTCACTTGAGTCCATTGTGGAAAGCGCGGTGATCAAAGAGCCGCTTAAATCAATCGCCTCGTTCTTATATTCCTGCACCCCAAGCTTACTATAGAGCAACAATAGATTAACTTTTGCGTTTGTCGCTGTTGTCCAACTTGAACCAGCTGCAGCTTCGGAAAGCCAAACGAGAGCTGCCTTGTAGTCTCGTAAATCCATATTGACTACACCCAAATAAAACCGGACGAGCTGCAAAAATTTCTCATCATCAGTTTCTTTCAGGCAAGCTTCAAGTTCGATTACAGCATCTGACTTACGACCAATATAAAAATAACTTAGCGCAAGCTGCAATCTATGTAATTCTGAAACAACTACTTCTTCATTCTTACTCGCGAGCGCATCTTCATAATTACGAATAGCCAATTCATAATTTCGCTGAGCATATGCTTCTGCCGCTGTCACGACTGAAGACTGGCGCGCCGAATTTACATGTTCAATCCATCGATCCGAAAGGGCCTCGTCAATCACACGATTTTTGATGGCGAGTTCACCGCCAACAGTCTTTGTAATCCCGGCAAGAAAAAGCCGACTCTTAATCTTGTCTTCCGGAAATTCTGATTTATTATAGCGAATAGAAACTATTGCGCTCCTGATTTGAGAGTCGTTTTCCACCAACGTCCTAATATGATCTATTGGCGCCTTATCGAACTCTTGCAAATACAACCTGGACACAAGCGCATCTACCACATCAGAATTTAATACGGTGCCTGCTAACGCCATATCCTCTAACTCAGAACACACATCCCAAGTCATTCTCGGATTACCATCAACCCAGTAGAAAATACGACCTGAAACCTCCGCAGAGAAATCCAAGCCTACCTTACATATAAATTCGTCAAACTCATCTCGATTAAAATCTTCTAAATAAATTTTCTCGCCTATATTAAATGGAGAAATATCTTTATTTTTTATCAGGTCTGCAGGCTCAGCAACACCCGAAAGGACATAAGTCAACCTAAGATACTCAGGAAAGTTTACCCGATTAAAATACATGCTCCTCACTTGAGCCAAAACGACATCAGAGTAGCTACAACCAACAAGCGAGTCTATTTCATCTAGAACTATTACCAAATTCTTCTTGGTGGATCTCAACAAAATCCTAAGATGTCGATCATATTCGACATTCGCTTCCAGCCCTGAGTTTTCTCTCTGATCTTTAATTTTGGGCAAATGCGGATCAAATACATCAGGGTCAAACTCAATGAGCATGTCTATGACATTACGAAACCAAAGTCGAGCGCTATCAAAGCGATTTGACAAGTCAAGATACAGTACTAAATCGTTAACTCTCTCCCGCTTCATATTGATCAGAAGATTGGTCTTCCCCATTTGACGGGCAACGAGGACATAAGGAGGGCGCCCCATCCCATCAATTACACTTCGCAGCTGCCTGTCGGCTGCGCGCTCAATGTACTGATGAGCGGACACTATCGTGTTAGGGTTAAGTTTCTTATTAATCACTTTAACTCCTCCTCTACAGACTCAAGCAACTCGATGATATTTTTATCTGTAGAAGCCTCAACTCTAGCCTTTCTAAAAAACGCCTTCACAAAGCGAGGAGATCCTTTGCTTTTACTAATAATCACATCAAACTCATGATCTTGAAGGGAATGACTAAGAGCTGTCGCAATCATATTTGACAGTTTCATTATTTCATCTGGCGACCACAACTGAAAATCGACAAACTGAATTTTATCATGAATTTTATTTCTATCAGGGTGCACATCTTTTTTAGGGCATCTCAACGACGAAAACATCCATATCAATCGACCTTCTGCATTTGCAGTTTCTGCCAATATAATAAGCTGATATGCAATATCGATAAATCTCGTGTACTCCACTCCTGACGGGAGAGGAATTTCCTCAATTAAAACCGCGACCGCACTTGGAGACACTAACGATGATATATATGGCCTGAGATAGCTTATCAGCGATTCAAGGCTTTCAACCTTCCCTATTGAATCGCATTCAACACCGTTTTTTTCCAACAGAATTCGACAAACTTCCCTCATCAGGGTCAGTGCGGAAGGAGCTTCAAAGCTATCCAAGGTAATATGATAAAACTTCCATTTTGAAAGCTCTACTAAACGCCTCAGCGAAGCCGTTTTACCAACCCCAGGCGGACCGCTGACCCAAACATGAGAGCTTTTTATAGCTTTAGACAAGCTCTCATCGGCACTACGGGGCAAATAGAATGGCTCAGCCACTTTCGTATAAGCATCAAACAAAACATCTCCCTCAGGAATCGCGGGGCCTGCAGCGCCCTCCAACGGAAAAAAATTTTGCACAAAGTTTTTGAGAAAAATAAACCTTAAATCCCCCGAGTCTTCGGGCTTGGTTACATTGATATGTCCGTACTCAATAAGAGTACGTACATTATCCGCCCCTATAAATGGGGCTGCACTATCCTTTGAAACAATCGCATCCCCACCGGCAATCAAATTCAAAACCTTTATATCTTTCTCAACTTTCAACTTGACCCAGTCAATATTTAAAGTGTCTAGAAAGTCAGTTCGTTTACACAGTTGTTTTAAATGCGAATGACCGAATGAAAAAACTTTAGCAATGCTAGCCAAACCTGCCCCTGTTAAAGGAGAAGCATAGAGTAGCAAACCAAGGACTTTGTGAGTCCGCCCTTCTTTAACAGCCTCAAGAATGAAATGCCTAGATACAATTCCACCTAAGCTGTGCGCTACAATAATTATTTCTTTTCCAGAATGCTTTGCTTCGATAAATGATTGCAAACCATTTGAAATCTCCTGCACTCCAGACATTTTTTTCATAAAAGGAGCACGCCAAAGAGCCGTTGGATAGGCATAGCAATCATAAGCGATATGCCTTAATTCTGACGACTCACACAAAACCTTCAGCATGGTTCCCCAGGTTCCAGATGCCGACCCGGAGAGACCATGAACAAATAGTATTACTTGATGCCCCTCACCAGTCCTGCTGGTGGGCGCATCATTTTTATCAGACGAAAATAGATTCCTTAGCTTTTTACCGATTCCCATGGGCGCTCCTACATTTAAGAAGCGCCGAAATACGATTCAGCATCATTTTCCATGCCATGACTATGTTCATCCGTCAAATCAAAATGCAGCCATTACCTGCAAAATGATGCCTACAAACTGCCACTATGGCACAAACACGCAGCCTCTAAAAACAACCCATATGGTGGTTTAATCTTGACAAATTAACCTTTAAGGTTAATTTGGTGATCCTCAGTTCACCACAGAGAGATGCGCCACCATGCACACCACTGCCACCTTGCACGTCCACCCTGCCGCAGCTACTCCCCTCCAAATTTTTGATATTCGCCGATTGGCCCTTGAATTCGGCTGCGTGTTTGTCACCACCAAACCGAAGCTGAAGGCTCGCACTGCTACCGCCCCATTTACCCCAAATGGCGGAGGGCACGCAGCATGATCAAGTACAAAATCGACAACCGCACCCTGCAGTTGCTCAACGCCCAGGTCAACCTTAGCGAGACGTTCAACCACGTCCTCCGGACAGCGCCCAAGCGTGATTGCCTGGCGTTCCGTCTCAAGGTCGAACGCGGCACAACGGAGAGTACCTTCGTCGTTGAACTGGGTAGCGAACGCCATACGCTGACCCTGCAGAACGACAAGAAAACGCACCTCAAGCTGGCCGACTTCATCGAAGAAATTGCCAACGGCCCATTCGACGCAAGCAACACCAGTGACCTGGTGCAGCGCCCGCATGCCAGCCGCGAATACGGCCGCTTCGAAGTCTGGGACAAACAACGCGTTTTCGAATTGGTACGTACCGGCGGCGTGCTGAGCCTCGACATGGGCTTCGACTATCCCCTACAGGTCGCGCTGCACCGCACGCAATCGCGTTCAGGCGTCACCACCATCCTGAGCATAGGCAACAAAAGCCCGCACACCCGCTGCTTCACCGCGTACGGGACCGATGTCGAGATCTACGGCAAGGTCACCGAGTCCATCAACCACCTCGCTGCAGCGGCCACCCCAGCCGCGCACGCGGCATAAGGTGGGCGCCATGGAACGCAATCTCGCCCAAGCCGCAGCCCAGCTCGGTATCACCCGGCCAAAGCTCATCGCTCGCATGCGGGAAAAAGGCCTGCTCAACAAGAAAAACCTACCGGCTTACCCCAATCGTGACCGTGACTACCTGCGCATCAAGGACGGCCAGTGGTACCACGACCAGCTCGGCATGCAGTACTGCCGGTCGACCAAGGTGAAACAACCCGGCATCCGCTGGCTGGCCGAACAGTTGGGCATCGACCTGCCTGCCATTCCGGCAGCCCCCCGTGACGTGGCCTAGGGATTACGCCCGCCAGATCATCGCCATGCGGACACGAGAGGAGCGCAACACCGCGCTCCTCGAAGTGCCCGAACATCTGCGCGAGCTGACCAAACGGCACTGCCTGAACGCCTGGATCCACCCGGCCAGAAAACAACGCAAGGAGGTCCAACAAAGCCATGAGTAATACAGCCCAAAACACGCTGCGCCTACACCCGGCTCCGGAGTCAGCCACCGTCGAACTGCTCTACCGCATCTTCGGCGACGTCCTGATCCCGCTGGAGAAAGTGCGCGAGCAGTACTTCCGCAACCTCAACGAGCAATCCTTCGTCGCCGAGATAAGCAGCGGCCGCATCCAGCTCCCCATCACCACGCTAGACACCAGCCGCAAGGCACCGAAGTACGCCCACATCCGCCACGTCGCCTCACTGATCGACATCCGCGCCTACAAGGCCGACGAAGACATGCAGAGACAGCAGGAAGAAACCACCGAGTAACACCTGAAACCGAACGGCTGCCACCACCAGCCAATGAAACCACCAGGAGCACACCACATGACTGCAGTTCAGATCTGCGCACTGATAGCAATCGCCCTTACAGCGGGCGCCCTCTACTGGATCGCCTACAGGGACGGCTTCAAAAGCGGCTGCACCGACAGCTATTCAGAGGGTTACAGCGAGGGCCATGAAGACGGGGGCATCGTCGGGTTTGAAGACGGAATGGAGGAAGGTAAAACCAGACAGCATCATGAGAACTGGGAAGCGATGAAAAAATTGGAAGATTCTACCTACGACGCTCGTGACCAATACAAGCAGCTTTACGCCCATTACGAGCGAGCCCTCGCTGCGTCAAAACTGGGTGAACAAGAACGACTGATCCTACTGGAAATCGCTGAGAAACTTCGGATCGCCTCTGAGACGTTCAGCGCCTTTCGCACCGGCAAAAAACTGGAACGCGACACCCGCGCCCTGCGTGATCAGACGCTCGCCATCGCAGCGCTACTTGAGCCAGCAAATCAGGAGAGCGCCGCATGACCCTGACCTGCCCACAATCCAACACCCACCATAACCCGGCGCACGCCCCACCAGCGGCTGATGAACCAACGCGCAATCGAACCTCGGAGGAAAGCGGTATGCAAAAGGACCAGCAAAACACCCAATCCACGACCGCTTTGCTCCGCAAGGAAACCCGCGTCGACGCATTAGAAACAAACAGCCTCTGCTGCGCAGCAGCAGGCATTATTGCTCATTCCAGCAGCACCACCGAGGCGCTTATACCCCACGAAAAGCTGCGCGAGGCAGCCACACCCAAGGCAACGCTAATCGCTCCGGATCGCCCGCCCGCGCAGCTTGTTCAGGGGTATAAGCGTCCTTCATTGGAGGCCGCGTGAATGAGCTGGCTCTTTTCGCAGGCGCTGGTGGCGGAATACTCGGCGGCCACCTCCTCGGGTGGCGCACCGTTTGCGCCGCTGAGTGTGATGCCTACGCTGCACAGATTCTGGCGCAACGACAAACCGATGGACTGCTCCCGCTTGTCCCGATTTGGTCTGACGTGTGCAGTTTTGACAGACGACCATGGCAAGGCCTTGTTGACGTGGTTTCGGGAGGATTTCCTTGTCAGGACATCTCGGTTGCAGGCAATGGCCTGGGTATCCCCGGCGCCCGCTCCGGACTGTGGCGGCAGATGGCACGAATTACCGATGAGGTACGACCGCGCTACGTCGAACTGGAGAACTCACCATTGCTTGTGGGAAGAGGACTTGCCGTGGTGCTCGGTGACCTTGCCGGAATGGGGTATGACGCGCGATGGGGTGTTATCGGAGCGGCTGACCTCGGTGCCCCTCATCAGCGGGATCGGATCTGGCTCATCGCAGAAGACACGCGTCAGGCGGTGGCCAACACCGGTGGCGAGCATGGCAAAGGGATCCTCCCCTGCCGCACTGTTACGCCGATCAGGCGCCGACCGCTCGAACGATCGCCTGGATCACGCGGTGATGGCACTGGATGGTGGTCATCTGAACCCGGAATGGGCCGAGTGGCTGATGGGCTGGCCCATCGGGTGGACCGACTTAAGGCCATTGGCAATGGACAGGTTCCAGCGGTGGCTGCGAGCGCATTCAAATTACTCTCTGACAGACGATAACCAGGAGGTCGCATGAACACTCTTTTCCTGTTGATGGCCCAGTACAACGGGCAAGCGGTCATCCCCCTGGATCGCGTGTGTGCCGATTACATGAATTTGACCGTGGAAAAATTCAAACAGAAGCGCTTGGCCGGCGAGATCGATATTCCGGTGGTGCGCCTAGGCGCCAATAGCCAGAAGGCTGGGCTGGGCATCCACCTGAAGGACCTTTCTGACTACATCGACCGGCAGCGCGAAAAAGCAGCGAAGGAGCAAAACCAGCTCATGGGTAGAGCGATGTACTAAGGGGCGAATGCCCCTTTTTCAGGCTTTAAACAACCGAAGTTGATTGTTGATCGCTGATTATGAAAGAGAAAATTGCTGTATTTTTTTTCTAACCCATGTGCCTCAGCCCACGAATAAATTTCATCATATTTAGCTTTCGCAGAATTGTACTTTGCTTGATCGTCGCCGCAGTTTGGCTTTGCATTTAAATTGACACCCAAAGCGGAAAACTCAGACATGAGCATCTGGAGTTTTTCCTCTGCAGCCTTATTGATCTGCGCCTTGCTAATAGATTGCTGCTCCACCATGAGTAGGGCCGAAACTTTCTCCTGCTCAAGCTCTTTGGCCTTGAGCTGAGCAGTTTTTTCGACATTCATTGACTCAGTATGCGTTACTAGAAACTCACGTTTTTGCAGCTCCAACTCCCGCTTGAACTGGGCCTCAACGACACTAAGCTTCTCTTTCTCGAAAGCTACCTTTTGCGCATCGAGATCCTTGTAGCCGTTCCAGAGAAACAACGCGCCGCCAGCGAATAGTGTCGCCATGCAAAGCACAGCCGCGCTGTAACGCCTCGCCACAAGATAAATACCTTTTAAGTCCATCAAACAACCACTCGCTCAAATGCTGAAATTTATGCACATAAAACCTAGGCTATGACTCTATCCAGCCATTTCCACATGGAGTACCGATTCCCTCTCCCGCGCAAATGCGTGTATCGCCGAAGTGAATTCCAATCCCGATGCCCGGATACGCTCGATACTCTGGGAATGTCCCAGTCCATCTCGAACAGGCGACTCACGCCTTCATGCCTTAGATCATGGAAGTGCAGATCCTCAATACCCAGCAGCGGACACGCCCGCGTGAACGACGCGGATACCGACTTGGAATTGTACGGAAATATCTCCCGCTCTGTCCTGGGCATGCTCTGCAGGATCGCCCACGCCTCATCGGGCAAATGGCACCACACATCGTTGCCGATCTTCTGTCCGGGGTTCTTCATGTCTCGCACTAGGACGGCCTGCCGGGACTCGTCGAGATCATCCCAGCGGATCCGCGTGATCTCCTCCTGCCGGCGCGTCGAGAAGAGAGCAAACGCAACCATCTTCGGCATGTTGATCGACTCAGGCCGACGTACCTGCATCTCGAAAAAATGCGCCATCAACCTGTCCAACTCGTCGAGCGTGGGCCGACGGTTCCGCTCCTTGCTTTTGCTCACCATCCCGAGCTTTCGCAATACCTTGCGCGCGTCCGGCATGGCCAGAGGATCGACTTCATAGCCCCACGCCGGTCGCGCCACGGACAGCACCGCCCCCAGGTGCGAGAGATCATTGCCAACCGTCTGCGCCTGGACGCCGCCGCCTTCCTTGCCCATCCGCCACTGTGCAAACTCCACCAGCTTCTGGCTGGTCAGGGCCGAGTCGTCTAGGTCGCCCAACCAAGTATCCTTGATCGCCTTCAACGTCGCGTTCTTGGTCTTGCCCAGCGGCCGGATCTTCTCGTACTCGTCCAGGTACTGCTCGATCATCTTCCTGATCGTCACACCCTTACGGTTTGCACGCTCAATCGCACCAGGCTCAGCCAGCTCCGTCTCACGCCGTTTGATCCAAGCCTGCGCGACCTGCTTTCGGTCGAAGGTTTGGCTTTCCTGATAAACTGTGCGCCCGTCCCGATTGATCCGTATCTGCGCCGTGTAGGCCGTCGAGTTGTCCTTGCGCTTGCGTGATGTGATCGTGCCCATTTCCAGTTGCTACATTGCCGATTTCGCTTGCTACATTGTAGCAACCGACTTCAGAAAACAAGGAAAAATGGGTAAAAACCGCTGTATAAAAGATCAGTATGAATGAATTTCGAAAAACCTGAAGTGCCCGTAAATACTAGTTATAACCGTTCCGAGCCCTCTCGCCGCTTCAGTGTGGCTCCGATGATGGATTGGACTGATAGGCATTGCAGATACTTCCTACGCCTCCTGTCGAAGAATGCCCTGCTCTACACCGAAATGGTCACCACCGGCGCCCTCCTTAACGGCGATCACGAACGTTTCCTCCGTCACAACGAAGCCGAGCACCCGCTGGCGCTGCAGTTGGGTGGCAGCGTCCCGCTTGATCTGGCCGCGTGCGCGCGCATGGCGCAGGAGCATGGTTACGACGAGGTGAACCTTAATGTTGGCTGCCCGAGTGATCGGGTGCAGAACAATATGATCGGTGCGTGCCTGATGGGGCATCCGCAGTTGGTGGCGGATTGTGTGAAGGCGATGCGCGATGCGGTGTCGATTCCGGTGACGGTGAAGCATCGGATCGGGATCAATGGGCGGGACAGTTACGCCGAGTTGTGTGATTTCGTCGGGACGGTGCGGGATGCCGGGTGTACCAGTTTTACCGTGCATGCGCGGATTGCGATTCTGGAGGGGTTGTCGCCGAAGGAGAATCGCGACATTCCGCCGTTGCGCTATGACGTGGCGGCGCAGTTGAAGGCGGATTTTCCGGAGCTGGAGATTGTGCTGAACGGCGGGATCAAGACGATGGAGGCCTGCCATGAGCATTTGCAGACTTTTGACGGTGTGATGCTCGGGCGTGAGGCTTATCACAATCCGTATTTGCTGGCGGAGGTCGATCAGCAGTTGTTCGGCAGCAGCGCGCCGGTGATCAGCCGTGCCGAGGCGCTGGCGCAGTTGCGGCCTTATATTGCCGAGCATTTGCAGGCGGGCGGTGCGATGCATCACATCACCCGGCATGTGTTGGGGCTGGGTACCGGGTTCCCGGGGGCGCGTAAGTTCCGTCAGTTGTTGTCGGTGGATATTCACAAGGCCAAGGATCCGCTGGCGTTGCTGGATCAGGCTGGCGAGTTGCTTGAAGGCCGTTGATTGATGGTTTGACTGTGCGGGCAACGAATGAGCGTTGCCCGGAATTTTGCTGTGCTGACAGGATGTCTTTTGTTTATGCCCGCGTTTCGCTGTGTTTCGTTCAAGCGTTTTATCCTCCTCACTTTAATCTCGACTATCTCCTCTAGCGCCTTCGCCTCCTGCGACTTTGTGAAGGGGTGTGGTAAGGGGGATGGTGGCCCTTTCGAGTCGACTCAGCTTTCCGGCTTTCTGTTTTTCACGGCGACGGTGGCCTCGTTCGATGCGACCTCGGATGCGTCCAGACTCAAGAAACGTGTTTACTCGCCAGAGGAAATCGAAGCGGCGCGCTATTACCTCGCCAGCGAGGGCATGCTGCAAGCCGCGTATTTCACATCAGCCTTGCAGCGCTACCGCCAAGAATTGCCCGACTCGGCGTTGAACGACCTCGCGGTTGCTACATTGATCAGCAGTCAGTGATCAGACCGCTGCCTCCGTCCAGTTCACCCAGCCAAACACCCACGTCGCCAGAATCAACAAGCCAAACGCGATCCGATACCAGGCGAACGCCGCATAACTGTGGTTGGCGATGAATTTGAGCAGGCCGCGCACGGCGATCATGGCGAAGATGAAGGCGATGACAAAACCGAGTGCGAACACTGGCAGGTCGCCAGCCTGGAACAGGTCGCGGTATTTGTAGCCGGAGTACACCGCGGCGCCGACCATGGTCGGCATGGCGAGGAAAAACGAGAACTCTGTGGCGGCTTTCCGGGACAAGCCGAACAATAAACCGCCGATGATGGTCGAGCCGGAGCGTGACGTGCCGGGAATCATTGCCAGGCATTGTACGAAGCCGATTTTCAACGCGTCTGACCAGCGCATGTCGTCGACGTGATCGACGCTCACCACGTGGCTGCGCTGTTCGGCCCACAACATGACGATGCCGCCCACCACCAAGGCCATGGCCACAGTGATCGGGTTAAACAGGTATTGATGAATTTTGTCAGCGAACAGTACGCCGAGGACCACTGCCGGCAGGAAAGCTATCAGCAGGTTGAGGGTGAAACGCTGCGCATTGCGTTGGGTGGGCAGACCTTTGACGATGTCGAAGATCTTCGGGCGAAACTCCCAGACCACAGCCAGGATCGCCCCCAGTTGAATAATGATGTTGAACGCCATTGCGCGTTCGCCGCCGAACTCCAGCAGGTCGGCGACGATGATCTGGTGGCCGGTACTGGAGATCGGCAAAAACTCGGTCAGGCCTTCTACCGCGCCCAAAATCAACACCTGGATAAAGGTCCAGAAATCCATTAATCCTCCGTCAGAGCGCTCGTGATGAGCGACCGGTCAACTGTATTCAGGAATTGAGTATCTGAAGTTAAACAATCGGTATAAAGCGACACCCATTGCCTGATCAGGCGACGGAGAATATGTCTTATCAAAAGACACACTCAAGCCATGTTAATAAACGTCCGCCTACGAACTACACGAAAAATATTTAGGGCTATAGTAGAAAAAAGTTCGATTGGCCAATAAAGTGTGATCCAGCTCACATTGTCTCAGGATCGTCCACAGTGGCAATTGGACATGAATAAAGCCGTGGCCATAGATTCAAAATAGTGGCACAATTCCACATCGCCATCATGTAACGACTAGTTCACAACCCCGAGAAAATCAACTAAAAGCTTGAAATGCTTAATTATTGTTAGAAAACTCGGGAGCCACGTCTAAAAATCGCGTGAATGTTACCAATTGTCAGTCACAGATGAGAACCGGTGCTTTAACATCCCGATGTCAGCACCTAATTCGAGTCAAAGCATGATGCTCTCAGGGAACTTGGCGACTAGAAGTCCGCGCCCGACAAACGACGTACCCGGTGTTCTTACTCTGGGTCGTACCCGTGGCGTGGCCGAACATTTCAGGGCGCTGATCGCAAAGCACGTACGCACTGATATGGTACTTGAGGCGGGTTCGTACACTAGTTCCTATAACGATGAACTTTCCGGTTCGTATCGTGCCATCTTCGTCGTTATCGACAGTCCGCAAGCGCTGGAAGACAATCTTGCGCTGATCGAAAACCTGCGCAGCGACAACTTGAAGCCAATTATCTGCGCAGTCATTACCGGTCGCGGCGCGTTCAACAAGATCAAGTACTTCCTGGCCGGGGCCGACTTCTGTATCAAACTCAATACCCTTTCCGACGAGGGCGACGAGTTGCTCGGTGAGTTCTTCAACAGTGAAGAATGGCAGCGGGATATCAATCTGACACTCGACCCGACGCGCATCTGCCTGCTGGGCGGCGCCAGCCAGAAACTCGACATCTCGTTTGCCGAAATGAAGATCCTGGAAGCCTTTGCGCAGACCAGTAATCACATTCTCAGCCATGATGAAATCGCCAGCATCATGGGGCTCAATACCAATTTCTACGATCCGAGGGCGCTGGAAAAATCCATCAGCCGCTTGCGTGGAAAAATCAAGGACATGTATGGTACCAATGCGATTCAGAGTATCCGCGGCTACGGCTATCGCCTGATGCGGGGTCTGATATCGACTGCCTGACTCTCGGGCAGCCATCCTCTTTGCATAATCACGAAGGATCGTCATATGCAACCATACAGCTCAAGTTGTACTTCAAATCTACTAATAATCAAGCCATTGAATGAGCACGGCTACACCGAACCATAACAATAAACTTAACAACATAGCAGCAGAACGAGTGGAACTTATCGAGGCCATTTTGGGCCCAGACCCTGCCTGTCGGTTACTTCCAAGGAAGTCATTGCTCGCCTGCCGATTTACCTTTTCGCCCATTTTGGTGCAAATTTTAGGAGAGAGACATGGAAACTAGTACAACCCTCCCAAGAAAATATTTTGTCGTCGTGACCAACAGTACAACGTCGCAGCGTGAACTTGAGAGCATTCTGTCCAGCGAGCGCTTCAATTCGTTTGGCACGTCTCAGGCACAAATGTTTATTGAAGGTGCTACTTCGCCCTCTTCCGCTCCCATGCTGATGGAGTTCTCTTACCCAAGCGGCGCCCGGAAAAACGTCGCCCGTACGATTGAACACGATACCCAGCGCATACTGGCCACCCTCGAGTCGGAATGGCTCGCAGCACAATCGGCCAATCCGTTTCACCAAGTACCGACGATGAGCGCGGACGCCAGCCACCAGACTTCAGCCAATGAAGACGGCGCTCCCTGCAGCGAGACCTGGCATCTGGACAACGATCAAGGCGCGCTGGTGAAGGAAGGCGTCGAAATCAGTCTTACCGGGCTTGAAACCGCGCTGGTGCGCAAAATGCTCCATCACGAAGAACGCGTGGTCAGTCGAGACGACCTGATCCTCAGCATCGGCCGCGAGCCGGAGCAGTATCGTGGCCTGGAAATGTGCCTGAGTCGCCTGCAGGACAAGTTCAAAAACGCGAGTAATGGTGAGCGATTGTTCCGTGCCGTAAGAAACCGCGGTTATTGCCTCATTCAGGAAATCGTTGCGTAAGTACCGCCGATATCCGCGAACAAACAAACAGAAACAGTGCGATTACAAAAACAACAAGAGCACTCTGTTTGGCTTCACCTCTCCTGGTAAATTCAAGCTCCCTGCCTCCACCCCTCCTACAGTAACAAACACAACATAATTTATTCACCCCCTGCTCTGCGACCTTTTCTAACAGCCTTGTATTTGATTATTAAAAAGTTGGCACTGTGCCATCTTGTTAGAACTCGTCAGACACCCTCTCCAGCAATAACTTAGTCTATTGATTGACGACAGTTCGGCCTATCGACGTTGTTACCTCAGGACACTCGTCCAATAACAACAACAAGCCTATCTAGCAACTCGGACTTCAACTGTCGAAACCTGAATGGACGTATTTCTGGGGATATCTCATGGAACTTTCTCTACGAATCAATCGAAATAACGGCCTCAAGGGACTTACCTTCTGGGGCCAATGGGCATTGGCGCAGGCTTTCATTGTTGCGTTGTTATTCATACTCGCTGAACGGCAGACGGGGACCGTCGAGTTTTATTACCGCATGTGCGCGACACTGGCGGTACTGGCCTCGGTGCCGGCGTATACGTTCAGCGGCGTGTATCGCAAGCAGGACAATTACCTGACCGGGCTTGGACGTTTGTTCATGGGCTGGTCGATGACCATGGTGGCGCTGGCCGGCATCGCGTTCGTGTGCAAGGCCGACGAAGTGTTCTCCCGAGAGGTGACGCTGAGCTGGGCGGTCTACGGCTTCCTCGGTCAGGCGTTGATGTACGCGCCACTGCATGCCTTTTCCAAGTACTACCAGCGTTCCCGCACCAGCGCGCAGAAGACCCTGATCGTCGGCACTGGCGAGCTGGCTCTGGGTCTGGCGAAGAAGATCAGTCAGGTGGAAAACCTGCCGCTGGTGGGTTTGGTCAGCAATGGCGCGAAGCCGAACCTGGATTCGGATGCGCCGCGTGTGGTCGGTGATCAGGAAGATTTGCTCAAGCTGATCAAAGACCATGACATCCGCCGGTTGTACATCACCCTGCCGCTGGCCGAAGCCGCGAAAATCGAAGCGATGTACGTCGATTTGCTCGGCGCCAACGTCGATGTGGTCTGGGTGCCGGACTTGAACAGTCTGACCCTGCTCAACCACTCGGTGAAGGTGGTGGATGGTCTGCCGGCGATCTGCCTCAACGAAAGCCCGCTGACCAGCCGCCCTACTGCTGCGCTGAGCAAGAGTCTGGTGGAAAAAGGCGTGGCGCTGCTGGCGATTATCCTGTTGAGCCCGGTGCTGCTGCTGATTGCGTTGGCGGTGAAGATCAATTCGCCGGGGCCGGTGTTCTTCAAGCAGGATCGTCACGGCTGGAACGGCAAGGTGATTCAGGTCTGGAAATTCCGCTCGATGCGCGTGCACGATGACCGCGAAGTGGTTCAGGCCAGCCGCAATGACTCGCGCATTACTGCGGTTGGCCGCTTCATCCGCCGCACCTCGCTGGATGAGTTGCCGCAGTTGTTCAACGTGCTGCAGGGGCAAATGGCCCTGGTCGGCCCACGTCCGCACGCTGTAGCGCACAACCACTACTACTCGGGGAAAATCCTCGCGTACATGGCCCGCCACCGAATCAAACCGGGCATCACCGGGCTGGCGCAAATCAGCGGCTGCCGTGGCGAGACCGACACCATCGACAAGATGCAGCGTCGGGTGGAGATGGACCTGCATTACATCAACAACTGGTCGTTGTGGCTGGATCTGAAGATCCTGGTGAAGACGCCGTTTACGTTGTTGTCGAAAGATATTTATTGATGGGCTGGTGACAAGCCAGGCGATAGCGCAAGGGGACGAAAGTCCCCTTTTTTGTGCGTGGGATTTGCTGGTGGGTCAGGCTGTTGCGAGGGTGACAGTGCCGCCGCCTTCGCGGGCAAGCTGAACTGGTCAAGTAATCTTGGACACTGATTAAGGTTTCACGCCGCCAACTTCTCCTTGGCGACTGGTGACCGATAGTCGTTGTAGCTATGTGGCCTGGTGATGTTGTAGCGCGATACATAGCGCTGCACATCCGCTCGGGCCTCGTGTTCCGATCCGTAGCCTGCTTCTGGCACCCACTCTGATTTCAAACTTCCAAAGAAACGCTCCATCGCAGCGTTGTCCCAGCATTCGCCTTTACGGCTCATGCTCTGCCGGAGTCCATGTTCCAGCAGTTCATTTCTGAATTTATGGCTGGTGTACTGGCAACCTTGGTCGGAGTGAAACAGTACGTCTTTTGGGCGACCGCGTAGTTCAATCGCCATCCGCAGGGCTTCGCAGGTCAGCGTGGCATCGGAGATCATCGAAAACGACCAGCCCACGATCCGGCGAGCGAACAAGTCCAGAACCGCCGCGAAATACAGCCAGCGCTTGCCGACTTTGATGTACGTCACGTCCCCACACCACACCTGATTGACCGCCGTAACATCAAACTTGCGTTTGAGCACATGCGGTGCCACCAACGCTTCCACGCCGGGTGACTTGTACTTATGGCGCCGGCGTTGACGGCTGACAATGCCTGCTTCTCGCATCAAGCTGCGAGCCATGAACCGCCCGACATCATGCCCGCCGGCTTGCAGCTGTTTAGCCAAGGTACGAGCGCCCGCAGACTCTCTCGACGCCTTGTGGTGCTTGACCAGCATGGCCTTGAGCTGCTCTCGCTTAGGGCTCACTTTGCCTTGGCGCTGACGCCATGCGTAAAAGCTACTGCGGTTTATTCCGAACACACGACAGCAATCGTTAACGCCGTACTGCTCGCCCAGCTCACAGATCAACGAGAGTGATCTTTGGCGTCCAAAAGCAGGAGAGCACTGGCCTTTTTTAGGATTTCGATATCCCGATCTTTTTGCCTGAGCAAGGCTTTAAGTTCCTGAATCTCTCGCTGATCCGCGGTGATCGCCTTGGCTCCCACCGGAGTCGAGCCCAAGCGTTCCTTGCGAACCTGATCGACCCAGCGGCGTAAGGCCGTAGGGCCAATATCCAAACTGGCACAGACCTCGGGAACCGACTGCCCCTCGTCCAGCACCATGCTGGCAGCCTTGAGTTTGAACTCACTTGAATAAGATTTACGCATATCCAAACACCTCAGATTTGGGCGCCATCATAGCGCCCGATTGAGGTGTCCAAAATCATTAGGCCAGTTCAAGCCCGCTCCCACAGGGGATCTCGGTATGGATCGGGTATGTGCCTCACCACAAAACACTGTGGGAGCTTGCCTGCAAGCGATAGCGGTGGGTCAGGCAGCACAGGTGTTGAACGTGCCGCCGCCTTCGCGAGCAAGCCCGCTCCCACAGGGATCTCGGTATGGATCGGGATATGTGCCTCACCACAAAACACTGTGGGAGCGTGGCTTGCCCGCGAAAGCGGTGGGTCAGGCGACAGAGATGTTGAATGTGCAGACGCCTTCGCGGGCAAGCCCGCTCCCACAGGGATCTCGGTATGGATCGGGATATGTGCCTCACCACAAAACACTGTGGGAGCGTGGCTTGCCCGCGAAAGCGGTGGGTCAGGCAGCACAGATGTTGAATGTGCCGACGCCTTCGCGAGCAAGCCCGCTCCCACGGAATCTCGGTATGGATCGGGATATGTGCCTCACCACAAAACACTGTGGGAGCGTGGCTTGCCCGCGAAAGCGGTGGGTCAGGCGACAGAGATCTTGAACGTGCCGACGCCTTCGCGAGCAAGCCCGCTCCCACGGAATCTCGGTATGGATCGGGATATGTGCCTCACCACAAAACACTGTGGGAGCGTGGCTTGCCCGCGAAAGCGGTAGGTCAGGCGACAGAGATGTTGAACGTGCCGACGCCTTCGCGGGCAAGCCCGCTCCCACGGGGGATCTCGGTATGGATCGGGATATGTGCCTCACCACAAAACACTGTGGGAGCGTGGCTTGCCCGCGAAAGCGGTGGGTCAGGCAGCACATGTGTTGAATGTGCCGCCGCCTTCGCGAGCAAGCCCGCTCCCACGGGGGATCTCGGTATCGATCAGAATTTGTGGTCTCCCACAGATCCTTGGGAGGTTACTCGGTAATCTTCGAGAAGTTGCGATAGAACATGTCACCCTCGCGGCTATCGGTCATTGAGTGCAGCTGGAAGCTGCGATTGAGCCTCGCGCCGCCGTCACGGGTCAGCGGAGCCCAGACCAGGTTGGCGCGGCGCATGGTCGACATGCTCATCATTTCGTCGAACGGGATCGACAGGTAGATGCCCTTGTCGAAACTACCCTCCCCGTACTCGGCGCTGCCGGCGGTAGTGATTGTCGCCCAGGCGCCGAAACGCACGCCATTGAAGAACTCGCGGGAGATGTCGAGTGTGCCGCCCCAGTCGCCGGCCAGATAACGACCCACGCTGACCGCAGCCAGCGTGTCGTACGGCAAATCGGTATAGCCGGTGATGTGCCCGGTCCAGACCGAGTAGTCGCGCAGGCCGAAACCCTGGTCGAACTCGCGCTGACGCACGTAGTTCAGATCCGCCCCGACCGACCAGCGCTCACCGGTCGGCCGGAACAGCACCTCACCGCCGACGCCGGCAAACATCGACTCCAGATAGCCGCCGTAGACCATGCCATACAGGTCCTTGTCCAACTGCTCGGCATGACTGACCTGGAACAACGGCATGGTCACTTCCGAGGTGGTCAGGTATTGACGCAAATCAGTACGCACCCGCGGCAGACCGCTCGGCGCGTCGTAGGTGAACTTGTCGAAGTTGTTCACCAGGTTGGCACTGAGCAAACCGTTCCACCAGGTGTTGCGGTTGAAGCGGTACTCCGCGTCCGCGTCGGCACTGAACTGATAGAGCAAGCCATCCGGGCCGCCGACGTTCTGTTTGAAGCCCAGGCCGACGCCATAATTGAAGTGCTGCGGCGCTTCGCTGTAGAGGGTTTTCTCGTTGTGCGGCATCGCCGGGTTGATCTCGGTGGTGCGGTGCAGCGACTCCAGCGGCTCCTCGTTGTTGATCACTTCGCGGAAGGTCTGGCGTGGCACGCTGGTCTCTTCCAGCGGCAGGTCATAGCGCTTGTTGACCACGGTGAACCAGTTGATGTCGTCGTTCACGCTGTTGTCGAGAATCCGGCTCGCGCGACCAACGGCCTTCGACGAATGGAAGTAGCGCTGCTGCTCGCCGTACACGATCAACTCGGAATCACGCTGGCTGATGCGCTCGACCTTGTACCCGGCATTCTGCTGCAGGCGTTGCGACACGTCGGCCCAGTTGACCTGTTCCATCGGTGTGGTCGGCATCTTCGCCGGCAGCGGCTCCGGCGTCGGATCGTAGGTCTTGGCCGGCGCCTTGCGGCTGACGAAATTGGTGTGGAAGGTGATGCCGAACATCGCCGTGTTGCCCCGCTCCCACGCCGCGCTGACGTCTACCGAATCAGCCACCTTGAACACCGCGCCGAAGTTGATCGGCGAGTCCTGCTTGATCACGTTGTCCTTCGGCTCGTGCTTGTAATCGTTGCCTTCGTATTCGAGCTTCAGACTGAGTCGATCCCACGGCGTCTGGTAGCTCACACCACCGAAGAACGACGGCCGACCGCGAAAGTACGAGCCGGAGTTGACGTCACCGGTACCTTCGAGAGCCGGCCGGGTGTCGAAGCGATCACTGACGTAGCCCAGCGGGTTGTCGAGATCACCGCGATTCCCGAGATAACCCCAGGCAATGCCGGCGCTGAAATCGAAATTGTCGAAGCGCTTGTTGGCGACGAAGAACTCACTGGAGAACAAGCCCGTACCACCGATGTCTCGGAAGCCCAGCGCGACTTCCGGAGCCCAGTGGCTTTCCTGCCACAGCCGGACTTTGGCGTCGACCGCCTTGTCCTTGTAGCTCTGGCTGCCACTCAGCGCCTCGGAGCCGTACGGCCGGTTGGTGATCGCGGTGTAACGGAACGAACCTTCGAGCCAGTCCAGTGGCTGCAACGACACACTGTAGCGGCTGTAAGGCTCGGTGCGGTTGGCGTTGACGCTCAGCTCGCCGGCCGGGGCCATGCGCGCGGTCGGGGTCTGCAACAGACCGGTGCCGCCGAAATCATTTTGGGTAATACGCGGTTCGGCATGCACCAGACCGCACGGCAACAACAACACAGCTGCAAAACGTAACTTCAACGAACCACCTCAGCCAGCTGCGTGGCAATCAATTCGGCCAACTGCTGATTCAGTTCAGGAACAGGCGGATCCAGATCATCGTTTTTCACCGGCACCAGAATCTTGCTGCCGGCCACGGGGAACTGCCCGCTCTCGCGATTCCAATGCGCAATGCCCACACGTCGCACCGCACCATTGGGCTGGATCAGCCACAGGTAATCGGCCTCGGCATCGTCCAGCGGCGTGCAGCTTTCCAGATACTCACGCGCTTCCAGCAGGGGCTGATAAGGCAGGTGGCAGGTCTCGGCGACCGCGCCCAACACTTGCACCTCGTCGACCCGTTTCGGGTAGATCAGCCGATCGCCATCGTCCAGACGAATGTTGCGCGCGAAACCGACTTCCACCGCGACCGGATCGAGGTCCGCGACCTGACGCCCGGTGACCGGCATCTGCCGCACCTGCTCGGCCAGGCGCAGCGCCAGCGCCGCGCGACTCGGGCGGTCAAACAACGAGGCCATGCGCTGCAACACATCGAGATCAAACAACACCCCGGCCTTGAGTCGGGCCTGTTCTTCCAGCAACGACTGACGCAGCAACACGCCGGCCAGCCAGTAACCCTCGGCATTCGGCACCGCCACGCTGATCACGTCGAGCAAGCGTCCGCCCGGCGGCAACTCCACCGGCCCCGGATTGGCCACATCACCACTGACCGTGACCGCTGCCTGACTGACGCCGCTGAGTAACAGCAAACCCGCCGATAACATTCGTAAGCGCTTCACGGCAGATGCCTGCGATCAGGGGTCAGTTGCACGATGCGCACACGCATTTGCGTGGTCAGTTGCTGCTCGCTCTGCAGGATGAAACCGTCCAGCGGATCGACCCAGTAATGGTTGGTCGCGCGCAGGCCAATGGCCGGGACGTCGATACGTTCGTCGACACGCAGCACGGTGTATTCCTTGTCGAGAATTTGCAGGGTTTGCGTGGATCGACGGGAGAACCGGCTGTTGACGATCAAACCGATTTCCTGGCCCTTGTACAGGTCGATCCAGCGCTGACTGGTGAAGCCATCGGCGACTTGATGCAGGCCGCGCTTGAACGGCGCGTTGTCGGCCAGCCGCGTACCGTCCAGGTCGCCCTCCACACCGAGGCCGATGGTGCGCACGGCAAGGCCGTCACGCAGCAGCAACACCTGTTTGCCGGAAGCGACCCAGAACTGCAGGTCTTCACGCTCGCGCACCAGCGCCAGCACCCCGGAGCCGGACGGCGTGGTCAGTTTGACTTGCGGGTACTTGACCTCGGCCACCTGGGCCGCGCTCACGTCCAGCTCATCCGGGCCGAGCACCGCCGACTTGAGGTTGCGCACCGAGGCGGTCATCAGTGGGTTACAGCCACACAACATCAAGGCCGCCATCAGGCAGACGCCAACTTTCAAGGTTTTCACAGTCGGCCTTATTTGCTGTTGTTACTGTATTCGCTCCAGTTCTTCGCAGCGGAAGCCCCGGTCCCGACAATCGATGCCGACGGCACCAGTTGGCTGATGAAGCGGTTCCAGCGCGTGACGTTGGCCGGGCCGACGTACACCACATCCTGCGGACGCACTTCAAAGTGCGAAGCGAGTGCCATGGCGGTCGGCGACTGGGCTTCCAGTTGATAGATCTTCGCCGGCTCGACATCAAGGTTTTCCACCCCGCGAATCACGTACACCGCGTTGCCGTTGGAGGTGGTCTGACTCAGACCGCCGACCGAACCGAGCACGTCGGACAGGTTCATCGTCGCGGTCTTGAAGCTCAGCGCACGCGGCTGATTGACCTCACCCATGACGTAGATGCGCTTGTTGTCGTTGTACGGCAGGTACAACTGATCGCCGCCCTTGAGGAAGACGTGCTGCAACTCGGAATCCTGCTGGTTGAGCGAGTCGAGATTGAGCGGATACACCCGGCCATTGCGGGTCAGCAGCAGGCCCGAAAGGTCGGCGTTATTGGTGTCGATGCCGGCAGTGCCGAGGGCCTCGACCACGCTCAGCGGGTTGGTGGAAATCGGCTGCGGACCAGCCTTGGCCACGGCGCCGGAAACCACCACTTTCTGACTGGCGAAACGCAGCACCGCGACATCCACCTGCGGCTCGGCGATGAACGCCGACAGGCGGGATTCGATGTCCGAGCGCAATTGTTGAATAGTCTTGCCGGCCGCCTGCACTTCCTTGATGAACGGGTAGTACAGCGTGCCATCGGAGCGCACCAGTCGACCGTTGGCGTCGATCTGCTGTTGTGCCCCCGATGGCGCGGTCAACTCCGGGTGATCCCAGACCGTGATGTACAGCACATCGTTGCTGCCGATGCGGTATTCGGCAGGCGTGGCCAACAGCTCCGCCGGCACCGTCTCACGCTTCTGCGTGGCGCGGGTCATCGAGATCAGCTTGGGCGTGATCGGGATCAGCTCGACCCGACTGCTTTCACTGGCGCCCTGGCGCGTGATGTCGACGGTGCTCAGGTATTGGCCGGGGGAAAACATGCAACCTTGCAAAGCGATACTTGCCAACAGCAAAAGAGAAAAACTACGAGTCATAATGGCACTACGCTATTCAAGGGCGAATCTAAAAATAAAGTCACCCGACTTGCGTCGGGCGACCCTGTACTGCACTAACAAATGTTCCTGTTAGTTGTGCGTGCCGGTGGTGCCGGTAGTACCGGTGGTGCCAGTGGTACCGCCGTTGGCACTTCCGCCGCTGTTGGACGCCGCGACTGCACTGGCAACCATTGCAGTACTGGCAGCAGGCGCTGTAGAAGCCGCAACACTGCCAGATACATTGGTCACCGCAGTAAGCGGCGCTTCAGCGGCGGACGCCCAGTTGCTCAACATCGTCAACAGGGCAATCGCCATCACTTTTTTCATATCAACTCCTTTCTAACATTCGACCTGTTAAAAACCGGCCTGAGTTAGCGGTGGTAGCGTTCAAGTCCGCGAAAAGCGCGAACAAGATCCGTCGTTCTTTCACAGTCTTACCCAACTGATAAAAGTCGAACGGCAGGTTTATATCTACGGACTTGCAAAAGGCATTTCCAGCGTATTTTCCCGACGATATCTAACAGCTGACCGAAACTAACATTCAGTATTAGAACGACATCATTCGAGATAACCGCGCGGATGATTCGATTGCCAGCGCCAGGTGTCGGCGACCATGTCCTGCAAACTGCGCGTGGCTTTCCAGCCGAGTTCTTTTTGCGCTTTCGAGGCGTCGGCCCAGCTCTCGGCGATATCCCCGCTGCGCCGCGGCATCACCCGGTACGGCACCGGACGTCCACTGGCCTGTTCGAAGGCGTGCAGCACTTGCATCACGCTGTAGCCGTCGCCGGTGCCGAGGTTCCAGGTATGTATGCCCGGGCGGTCGGCAATCGATTGCAAGGCTTTGAGATGGCCATCGGCGAGGTCGACAACATGGATGTAATCGCGCACCCCGGTGCCGTCGATCGTCGGGTAATCGTCGCCGAAAATCGACAGCTCCTGCAGGCTGCCGACCGCGACCTGGCTGATGTAAGGCAACAAGTTGTTGGGGATCCCGTTGGGATCTTCGCCCATGTGCCCGCTGGCGTGGGCGCCGATCGGGTTGAAGTAACGCAGCAAGGCGATGCTCCAGCGCGGCTCGGCCTGGCTCAGGTCGCGCAACACGTTCTCGACGATAAGCTTGGATTGACCATAGGGATTGGTCGGAATGCCGGTGGGGAAATCCTCGCGGATCGGCATCTCTTCAGGCTCGCCGTACACCGTGGCCGAAGAGCTGAACACCAGCCGGAACACCCCGGCTGCGGCCATCGCCTGACACAGCGTGATGCTGCCGCCGACGTTGTTCTCGTAGTAATCCAGCGGCTTGCGCACGCTCTCGCCGACGGCCTTGAGCCCGGCAAAATGCAGCACCGCGTCGATCGCATGCTCGCGGAAAATCCGATCCAGCAACACCCGGTCGCAGACATCGCCGCGAATCATCAACGCGCTTTTGCCGCAGATACCTTCTATAGCGTGCAATGCCGCATCGCTGCTGTTGCAAAGATTATCCAGTACAACAACTTCATAACCTGCTTCAAGCAGCGCAAGTGTGGTGTGCGAGCCGATATAGCCGGCGCCACCCGTTACCAGAGTCTTCATAGCGCGGTCCGTCATTGGATAAGTGACAAGTAGCCTGTCAAGTCCCTTTCATTGAATCTGTGGCGCACCACACAAATAAGGACGACAACAGCCTCAAACAAAATTAGTTCAACCACTGGCAATAAATATTTTTGCAGGTCAAACTGTATTGCCTGGTACTTATTAGCACCCCAAGTACACTCATCACTATCAACAGATACCGACTAAAAATAACTAATAACGTTGTTACCGACATCTCATAACATTGTCATGTTTTACCCCCTGCGCTAATTGCCATTAACAACCTGACTCAGGTATTAAAGTACTCGTTCAATAATCATTGAAACTTGTGCGCTTTCGTAAGTGCGCGCATCCGTTGCCTGTGTTCCATGACTGTCCAGGATACTTTTATGATTCGTAAATGTTTGTTCCCCGCTGCCGGTTACGGCACGCGTTTCTTGCCGGCAACCAAAGCCATGCCCAAAGAAATGCTGCCGATCGTCAACAAGCCGTTGATCGAATACGCCGTTGAAGAAGCACGGGACGCCGGCCTGCAACACATGGCCATCGTCACCGGTCGGGGCAAGCGTGCGCTGGAAGACCACTTCGATATCAGCTACGAACTCGAACACCAGATCCGCGGCACCGAGAAAGAGAAATTCCTCGCCGGCACCCGCGAGCTGATCGACACCTGCACCTTCTCCTACACCCGTCAGGTGGAAATGAAGGGCCTCGGTCACGCGATTCTCAGCGGCCGCCCGTTGATCGGCGATGAACCTTTCGCCGTGGTGCTGGCCGATGACCTGTGCCTGAACCTGGAAGGTGACGGCGTGCTGTCGCAGATGATTCAGCTGTACAAGAAATTCCGCTGCTCGATCGTCGCGATCCAGGAAGTCCCGGCCGACCAGACCCACAAGTACGGGGTGATCGCCGGCGAGCTGATCTCCGAGGGCATCTACCGGGTCAATAACATGGTGGAAAAACCGGCGCCGCAGGACGCGCCGTCGAACCTGGCGATCATCGGCCGCTACATCCTTACCCCGGACATCTTCGACCTGATCGCCGACACCCAACCGGGCAAGGGCGGCGAGATCCAGATCACTGACGCGCTGATGAAACAGGCGCAGAACGGTTGCGTGCTGGCCTACAAGTTCAAGGGCCTGCGCTTCGACTGCGGCGACGCCGAGGGTTACCTGCAGGCGACCAACTTCTGCTACGACAACGTCTACCTCAAGGGCCGCTGAGACGGCCCCCGCCCACTTCTCTTTTCAGGAGGCAACCCATGAACATGGCACAGCATGCAGCAGAGATTGAACGGGAGGTGGGCAACCTCGGGGCGGTGAGCTGGCTGTCGCACCATCAGCCGTTGCCCAGCGCCAACGAGTCGTGGCTGGGCAGTATTTTGCTGGTGGAGCGCATCGGCATGTTTCCGGCGTCCGGCGACATTCGCCGGATGCTGGCGGATCCCTATCCCCTGCTCGCCCATCTGAAACAACTATATGCCGAGCAGGCGCTGGAAATGGACGATCGTGATGGGCTGAAGGTGATCTTCAGCGACTGGCGCTTCCGCGTACGCCTGTGCTGCAACGAGCCGGCGATCATCATCAATGTCGAGACGCGGTGTGCCACGCAACTGATGCCGCAGAAGACTGCGGAGCTCCTGAGCCAGATAGATAACTTCAAATAAAGCACGCCCGTGTAGGAGCTGCGGCACGCTGCGATCTTTTGATCTTGTTTTCAAGATCAGGATCAAAAGATCGCAGCGTGCCGCAGCTCCTACAAGTCGCAACTGTCCGCGTTGATGCCACTGACGATCCAGCGATAGAAGTAATCGGCAATCACTTTCCCGCCCGTGGCCGGCTGCGGATGAATCTTGTCCGGGCCGATCATCGCCGCCGCATAGCTTTTGACGTCAGGGCCGAACGCGCATTGCAGATTGGCAAAACCCAGATGCTGCTCATGCGCCCACGGCTGCAGCACCTGCGCATACGCCGACATCGGATAGGCGCTTGAGCGCGTGGTGTCCTGACGCATGATCAGGTTGATGCTCGCCGCCGGTTGGATCTCCCGGATCATCGTTACCAGGCCCTGAACGTTCTGCAGATACTCCGCAGGTTTGACGCCGAAGCCTTGGTCGTTACCGCCGAGCATGATCAGATAAACGTCGGCGGGGATCTTCGACACGGCGGCTTTCCACTGCACCTGCCATTGCGGGTCGCGGTGATAGAAGTCCGCCGAGGCCGCGCCCGAAGCTGCCAGTTTCGAAACCCGCACGCCGTTCTGTTCGTTGCTCATCCACAAGCCAAACAAGGTCGGTGCGCCCTTCACCACTTCCAGTTTGAACGACCAGTCTGCGGCTGAAGAGAGACCTGCGAGCGGTACTTCCTGTACGCCCGCACCCTTGAGCGTCAACGGTTGCCAGTCTTCCGAGGGTGTCCACCGGTAGCGCAGCTCACTGGCTTCGCCGTTGCCCAGGTAGAGCAATTTCGCCTGGGTGACTTTGGTGTCGATGGCGGGTGTCGGGCTGGCATCGATTTGCAGCCAGGCACCGGGCTTGCCGGTTACCGTGCGGCTGTCGGGGCTGGCCTGACCGAGACCGGACACCTGCCAGCCACCACCGAAGTACTTTTCGCTGCTGCGGGTGTATTTGAAATGCGTGCCGCCCAGCGCCGCGCCGTGGTTGAAGCCGACATAACCGGGGCCGGCAAAACCGACCTCGCCGGCCACGCGCTGCACCAGTTTGTTCAGGTAGAAATCCTGCCCGGCGCTGTAGCTGTCGCCGATCACCGAGACCGACAAAACCTTTCCGGCCTTGCCTTCGCGCCACTGCGCAAAGCGCTCGCGGGCATCGCCCACTTCCACCACCGACGCTGCGACGGGCTGAGCGTCATTTACTGCCAACATGCATTATTTCCTTCAGTCTGGAATGCGGGGACTGGAGTACGACCCAGATCCATTGTAGGAGTGAGCCTGCTCGCGATGGCGTTGGTTCAGACGGTGCAACTCTGATTGACAAACCGCTATCGCGAGCAGGCTCACTCCTACAGAGATTGCGGTCATCTGCTGAATCTGTGTCCAGCACCGAAAACTGTGGGAGCGGGCTTGCTCGCGAAGCTTTTCAACTATTGGCCGGCACCACCGGAGCAATGCTCGCCAGCGGTTTTTTCTTCGCCGCGCGCTCGCCCAAAAACAGCACCGAAGTGACATTGAAGCGACTGAAAATCATCGACAGCACCACCGGCCCCAACAGACCAGACAGCAGTCCGCTGAGCACCAGAATGCTTTCGTCTTTCACCCCCAGCCGTCCCATGACAAACCGCGAAGTCGCCGCGAACAACACATGGAACAGAAAGATCGCGTAAGAGTAGCCGCCCAGCCAGGTCAGCCACTTCGAGCGCATGTCACTCGACAACAAAGCGATGCAGGACACGCAGCCGACAGTCAAGCCGATCAGGCTGCGGCGGTCGACGATCAACTCACGGTCAATCGCCGCTACATACAGCAGCGTCAGCGAAATCAGCACAAACACTAGCGGCCCGATCACCTTGAACCGTTGCTTCAACGCCTCGACATTTTCCTGGCCGATCATCCCCGCCACAAAAAACGGCAGCAGGTAAATCGCACCATTGATGCCGAACGCATCGAGCTTGAACGGCGGCAACAGAAACACTGCCGCGGCGAAGGCGAACAGCAGATACAAGCGCGTCATCGAGCGCAGCATCCCGCGCCATTCCAGCAGACCGACGAACATGAAAATGATGAACACCGCCTGCAGGAACCAGAAGTGATTGACCGGTACCCAGAACGACAGCAACGCATCGATTACGCCGACGTCCTTGTTCACCCCCGGCCCCACCGCCTGCAATACCGAGAACGGCACGCCGACGCAAAACAGCGGCACGATCAGCCGTCGCACCTTGCCGCTGAAGAACGCGGAAAAGTCATTGCCACGGATTTTGTAGATCGAATAGATGTAGCCGGAAATAAAGGTGAACAGCGGCATGCGCACGTACACCATCGAGTCGGCGATCACTCGGAACGGCGAGCCGAGATCGATTTTCAGCCCTCCGCCCAACGGGCCAATGACGTGATAGAGCACCAGCAGCAGGCACGCCAGACCACGCAGGGTTTCGATCTCCAGCGATTTTTTCTTGCTCGACATAAACACCTGCCTCAATTCAGAACTCGTGATTCAACCCGCACCGGTTTGTTCGCGCGCAACATCAGGCCCAGACCGACAAACAGCACCGGCACCACCATGGAAAAGTGCCGGGCGAAGGAACCGAAGTCTGGCTCGAACAGGCCTTGCACCAGCAGGAACGCCAGCGGAATCGCGATCAGTTCCTTGGGTTTGGTTTCGATCGGCGCGCCTTTGTAATCGGTGGAGGTGATGACTTTGAACAGCAGCAGCGCGGTCATGATCATCAGCGCCACAAAGATCACCTGGCCCGGCCCGGACAACAGAATCAGCTCCACCGGGAACGACAACCGGAAAAAGATGATCATCGAGTCCAGCGCCTGCGAGACGAAGTCACTGCCGCTGAGCCACGAGACGATCAGCGATTTCGAGCCCTCCTCGCCCGCCGTGCGCAACTCGTTATTGCTGGCGCGAATCGATGACACCGGGAAGCCCAGCGCCAGTTGAATCGCCATGGCCACCGCCAGGTAAAACAGGAACAGCATCAGGAAGAAAGTGAAGCGCGACACGTACTTTTTCATCACGCAGACGCCGACCCACGACAGCGAAAACAGAATCCAGTAAGGCCGGATCAGCACGCCGTAGATCACCGCCGACAGAAAAAATCCGCCGCGGTACTTACGCGTCAATGCACTGAACAAAATGCTCAGCACCGCCACCGAAACGATGATTTCCTTGGTCAGGTTTTCCAGGAAAAACGAGCGCACCACGCCCCACAGGCACAGGGTGCCGAAGATCGCCAGCGGCATGCGCCGGAACACCACCACTGGAATCGCCGTGAGGAAGAAGTTGCAGAACATCCCGTAGGCCCAGGCGTTGGTCAGGTTGATCCCGGTGGGCCGCAGCAGGAACGCCGAACATTCATAAGAGGAGCGATCCGGCGAGAACGGGTTCCAGAAATTGCAGTTGTCGGCGCGGGCGTAGGACGACCACAAGGTCATGGCATCCGGGCCCGGAGCACGCGGGATCAACAGCGGCATCGCCACCGACAGAAACAACCCGGTGAACAGAATCAGGAACGACAGCGAAGAATCGAGTTTGCGTCCGCGAAACTCGATGCACGGCAACTTCAACCCCATGCCAGCGCCCCTTTGGCACGGGTCGCGCGGGTCAGCACGGCGATTACCCCGAGTTGCACGATGATCGCGAAGACATTGCCCCACGCCGCGCCATAAATCGAATAATGCTTGATCAGCAGGTAGCTGACCGGCACCGACACCAGCAAGCAAATCGCCGCGCTGGCGAATGACACCCGACTGTTTTTCGAAGCGATCAGACCACCCCAGACGATGTCGCCGATGGCCCGCAAGGCAAAGGAAAAGATCAGCACACCAAGGATCGCGTTGTCCGGACGCGGCACGCTGGTGGCGACGTAATCGAGCACCACGTTGAAGAACAGATAGATCAGCACCGCCACCGCCGCCGACACCACTAACGAGCGCATCACCCATTTGTTGACGAACAATTGCCGGACGGTGAACGCCTGCTGATCCGCCTGAAACCGCTTGGCCAACACCGGAATACCGACCACCGCCACCACTGCGTAAGACAACGCCTGCAAGGTGTTCGCCGCCGACCACGCGTACACGTATTTACCGAGGCTGGCGTAGGGTTCGAGGTCGGCAATCAGAAAGCGCTCGGCGTACTGACTGAGCGCGATCAACCCCGTGCCGAAGTAGAATGGCAACCCGGCCTTCCACACGGTCGCCGTCGTCAACGCCGCGCTGACCCGGCCCTTGTGCACGTTCACCACGATCAGGTAACCGGCGACGATCACCAGCACGTTGGCGGCCACCCACAGCCACAGCACACTGGCGATTCCGGAGACCCAGCCAAGCATCATCCCGCCCACCGCCAGCAGCGCCCAGAGACCGGTCTTGATGAAGAACAGCAGCGCACCCGCCGTGGCTTTCTGTGCAGAAAACACGAACGAGTTGATCTCGAACGACAGGTGTTCGGTAAGCAGCACCAGCGTCACGCAGAGGATCAACGCGGTGCTCGCCTCGACCTGCTGGAACAGCGAGTAAATCCCCACCGTTACCAGCGACAGCAGCAGCCCCACCGCAAGGTAGAGCAGCAGGACTTTGTCGACCACCCGCCGCGAGCTGCCGCCAACGCTGATCAACCGATTGATCTCGGAACTGAAACCGACGCTGTAGAACTTCGAGGCGATCAGCGACGCTGCGACCACCACGCCATAAAACCCCAGCGCTTCGTAGCCCAGGTAATGGGTGATGGCCAACACCAGCAAGAACTTCGCGCCCAAGGCTCCGCCGCGCAGCAGCAAGCGAAATATCATCGAACGACGCCTTTGATGATCTCGTCCATCATCACTGTCTTGGCTTCGATTTCGCGGCAAGTGTCGGTCAGGCGCTTGCCGAAATTTGACAGGGCGTTCGGCGCGTACACGGTGTCGATGATCTGCTCGACATTGATGTCGCCGCCGTTGATCACCCAGTCTTCCACGCCCATGTCCTGATAGGCGCCAAAGCCTTTGCGCTCGTAGCTGATGTGGTACGCCGGGACACCGGACAGCAGCGACTCGATGGCGCCGTGCAGGCGCACCGAAATCACCAGGTCCGGCTGATATTTGGCAATCGTCGCCTTCAACGGCAGCAGATCTTCGGTGATGCCCAGCTCACGATAGAACGCACCGTCATCGTTGCCGCGAACGGCACTTTGCACCGCGCAGACCACTTTGCTTTTGTTCTTCAGGCGCTGCAGCAGCAGCTTCAGGTTGGCGACGTAGGCGACCTTCTTGTCCTTGCTCCACTCCGGCGGCTTGCGCAGCACCACGCACACCGTGGCCGGCGATGCGGCGCAGCGGGTGAACTTCGGTTGCTGAAGGATCTTGCTGGCCAGTGACTGCACCGCCAGATCCGGCGCGCGGTAGACGTTTTCGCAGGCATCGAACATCGCCGAGGAACGGTTATCGCGCACGAACACCGCGTCGGCGCTGGCGTAGTGATCGACGATCTTGCGGCTCTCGCCATGGAACGGGCCGATGCTTTGCGGCAGGTACACCGACGGCACCTTGCTGAGGATCGCCGTTTCCAGTTGCTTGGCGTGGCCGAGTTTCAGCTTGATGTGTTCGAAGGCACTTTTCGAGCGCATGTAGCCGCCACCGACGCCGACGATCAGATCGGTCTTGCGCAACAGATCCGCCAGCCCGGCATACGACTGATTGAGGAACACCGCCTGCTTGACCCGCCCCAGGCCCTTGGCTGCCATCACCGGCGCGTCGAAACGCGGGTGCGGCAAGTAGGCGAAAGACTGCGGGTCGGACGCCACGACATTGATCGCGGTGTCCTCGCCAAAGTTGCGCTGCACCAACGCGATGGCCAGATCGACGAGCAGGCCGTCACCGGAGTTGGAGGCACTGTAGCCATGCAAAATCGTTACGTTCATAAGCTGAGTTCTACTTAATAAGTGGGAGCGCAATACACGTCGTAGGTCTGGCGGATCATCAGCGCGGCGCTGAAACGCTCGCGCACGATGTTCCGGCCTTCACTGCCGAGGTCGAGCAACCGCGGCTTCTGGATTCGCGCCAGCACATCGGCCAGCGCCTGGTGATCACCGGTGGGAAAGACGTAGCCGGACACTTCATGGGTGACCAGTTCGGGCAGCGACGTGCAGTTACTGGCGATCACCGGCAACCCCATGGCCATGCCTTCCAGCGGCACCATGGCAAAACCTTCCCAGCGGCTCGGAACGATCAACGCGTCGGCCTGCTGATACAGCGCCTGCACTTCGGCTGGCGTGACCCACGGCAGGTACTCGACGGCGTCCATCTCGGGGCACTCGACCTTGTCCTCGTTGACCGCACTGCCGACCACCGTCAGTTTCAGATCACTGCGCTGCACCTTGGCAAAGGCCTTGAGCAACACGTCGAAACCTTTCTGGTAGTCCAGACGACCGACGAACAGCAGATGAATCGGCGCGGGGCTCTCGGCCTTCGGCGCTTCGTCGCGTTGGTGGATGCCGTTGTAGATCAGCTTCATGCGCTTGCGCTGAATGCCGAACCGCGCCGCCTTGTCCATTTCGTAACGGCTGACGCAAATGATCACGTCGGTGACTCTTTGCAGGACCCGCTCGATCCACGCGTAGAGCTTCTGCTTGGTCGGCGAGCTTTCCATCAGGAACGAAAAGGCGTGCGGGCAGTAGACGATTTTCGGCTTGCGCCAAGGCCGCAGAAGCACGCAGACCACGCGGCCGATCACCCCGGAAAAGGTGCTGTGCAAATGCACCACATCGGGTTTTTCCTTGAGCATCACTCGGGTCAGTTGCCAGGCAAATCGCAGCAGCGAACGCACATCCCGCCCGCTGCGTTCGAAGGTGCGAATCTGCTGTGCATCGATGCCGTGCAGCTCTTTTTTCTGGTCGAGCGGCACCAGGTAGACCAGCTCGTAGTTCGAGTCATGGCCTTCGGGCGACGCCGAGATGGTGCGGATAACGGTGGCGACTCCACCTTTTATCGTTTCAGCCACGTGCAGTATTTTCTTCACAACCCACCCACTTTCATGCCTGTTGGAACGTCCCTGAATCTCAGGATTTGTCCGACGCGTATTCGTAGTTGTAATAGCCGTAGCTGCCATTGCCGTAATAACTGGCAGCGCGCTTCTCGACGCCGTTGAACACCGCGCCCTTGAGCTCGATGCCGTTCTGCGCGAAGCGGCGAATGGTCGCTTCAATTTCCTTGGCCGGGTTTACCGCAAACCGGGTGACGATCAGGCTGATGCCGGCTTCGCGCCCGACAATCGCCGCGTCGGTCACCGCGAGCAATGGCGGCGTATCGATGATCACCACGTCGTAGCGTTCACTGAGTTCGGCCAGCAGATCGCGGAAATTGGCGTGCATCAACAGCTCGGAGGGATTGGGTGGAACCTGGCCACGGCTGATGAAGTGCAGGTTGTCGATTTCCACCGTGTTGACCGCCTGCTCGATGCTGCAGCGCTTGACCAGCAGATCCGACAGGCCATTGGCGATCGGCACATTCAACGTCTTGTGCAGGTGGCCCTTGCGCATGTCGGCGTCGATCAGCAGCACGCGCTGACCGCTCTGCGCCATGACCGCTGCGAGGTTGGACGAGACGAAGGTCTTGCCGACCTGTGGGCTGGGGCCGGAGATCATGATGCGGTTGTTGGTCGAGTCCAGCGCGGCAAAGTGCAGACAGGTGCGCAGGCTGCGGATCGATTCGATGGACAGGTCGGTCGGGTTGCGCAGGGCCAACAGATAGGCCGGCGTCTCGGCGGTGCTTTTGACCCGGCCCTTTTTCGTGTCCTCGTCGCGCTGCAAGGCGCTGTAAGGAATCGAGGCGTACACCGGCAGCCCGAGCTGCTCGATGGCTTCCGGCCCCTCCAGACCTTTGCTCAACGATTTGCGCAACAGCACCAGGGCCACCCCGACAAAGGCGCCGAGGAACGTTGCGATCAGCACGATCAAAGCTTTTTTCGGTTTGACCGGACTGCTCAGGTCAACATCCGCCGGATCGATCAGGCGCACATTGCCCACCGCCCCGGCACGGACGATGTCCAGTTCCTGGGACTTGTTCAGCAACTGCGTGTAGATCTGCGAAGCCACTTCCACATCGCGGGTCAGGTTGAGCAATTCCTGCTGGGTGGCCGGCAGATCGCCGACCTTGCCTTCCAGCGACTTCTGCTGCTGGGTTAATTCACCGATCTGCGACATCAGCGCGCGATATGCCGGATGCTGTTTGGTGAACTTGCGATCCATTTCCGCCTGCTGCATTTTCAGCTCGGAAATCCGCGTTTCCAGCGCCACGGACTGACCGAGCACCGATTGCGTTTCCATGGAAATGTTCACGGTCTTGCCATGGGTCTGATAGGCGTTGAGCGCATCGCTGGCTTTGGCCAGATCGCGTTTGACCTGCGGCAACTGGCTTTGCAGGAACGCCAGGCTCTGCGCCGCTTCCGCCGAGGTGCGGCGCACGTTCTGATCGACGTACAGCGCGGCGATCTTATTGAGGATCTTCACCGCCTCGGCCGCATCGGCGCTGGCCAGTGCCAGACGGATAATCCCCGACTCTTTACCTTGCTCGGAAATATCCAGCGCATCCTGGTAACCCTGAATGGTCACGATCCGTGGATTGCGCACCACTTCGAAACGGGCACCCGGATTGGCTTGCAGGCGCTCGATCAAACCCTCGACGCCATCCTGGGCGAAGGCTTCGCCGGCGACGCCCTCGACCAGCAGGTTGTCGTTGTCATCGAGCAACTGAAAATGCTGTTGTTCGCCAGCAATCAGGGTGAGCTTCTTGCCCAACAGTTCTTTGGGCAGATTGAGCCGGGCGAACTCCAGACGCTCACCGCCCCAGGCGTAG
Source organism: Pseudomonas sp. JQ36 (assembly GCF_053851495.1). NCBI lineage: Bacteria > Pseudomonadati > Pseudomonadota > Gammaproteobacteria > Pseudomonadales > Pseudomonadaceae > Pseudomonas > Pseudomonas sp. JQ36. The sequence goes on from NZ_CM132642.1 coordinate 2,771,253, forward strand.
CTGTTGAAGCCAAAACGCGGCGGCGCCACGCTGAACTCGGTTTCACCGCGATAACGCCGGGCGAGAAAACCGCCGATGACCGGGAAGGTGTTGGGGGTGACGTCAATGTCCAGGCGCAGGTCATCGACAGTTTTGCCGATCACCGCGCGGGACTTGATGATGCCGATTTCGGTCACCGACGGCGATTGCCCGCCAAGCATGCTGCTGAGGTCGGAAAAGCCGAGCATGTCGTTCTTTTTCGGTTCGACCTGAACCAGCGCGTTCGCCAGGTACACCGGCGTCGCCAATACCGCATAGGCAACGCCGGCGGCCATGAAGGCACCGGTGAATGCACCGATCAGCCATTTCTGGTCGATCAAACTGCCGAATATGCCGAGAAGATCAATACTGTCTTGATTGTCATCACGGTTGGCGATTACTGACGGTAACTGCATAAGTCTTTCTTACCATTCACTGATCTGAAGAATATTCATCAATGTCCGAGGCGCTGCGCCCACGAGCTAACAGCATCTTCAATCAATGCATGGGCATGAATAAAAGCGGCCTTACCTTGACGATACGGATCCTGTATTTCTCGTTCGCTCTGCCACTTGCCGAGAAGAAATACTTTGCCCCGGGCGTGCGAGGCAATCTTCAGCACCTGATTCACATGTTGTTTTTCCATGACCAGAATCAGGTCTGATTCATTGACGATATCGGCGGTCAATTGCCGGGCCTGGAAACCTTCGGCGCTGTGCCCGTGGTCTTCCAGCACCTGACGTGCCGACGCCTCCATACCTTCGCCAACCCGCGCAGCGAGGCCTGCGGAAGTCACCGAGATGGTTGAGGGGGTCAGCGCGTTACGCAGCAGAAGTTCTGCTGTCGGACTTCGGCAAATATTGCCAACGCACACGACAAGGATCTTTTTGAACAAGGTTTACATTCCTGTGTAATATCATTCTGCCAACATCTAGAGCGGATCTTAATGAACCCACTAGATCATTCTGCACTCAGAAATAGATTCGCCCTGTTAGTACCAGCGTATTAAGTACCACAGGGTCAAAAGCCGCCAAAACACAATTACCGGACTAAAAATAACTGTGATTTTCAGGTTGGCTTTTCCTGACAAAAAATAACATTCATGCACTAAGCACTCTTGTCAGTTTCGAAACTGGAGTAAGGGGATAACTATTCGTCGTTGTCATTCTCATCCGGAGAGCAGACATGAAATCAGCCCATCTCAAACAGCTCGGCGCCTCGGCGCTGCTGGCACTCAGTGTTGCCACTCATGTTCACGCCAGTGAACTGTTTCCCAATCTTCCCGCCAGGACCATCGGCGTCCAGGTGAAGATCCAGAACTTCACCGCCGACGACGCCGCCAACATCAAGGCTGCCGGCTTCAGCTTCGTACGTTTCGGGGTATGGAGCGACAGCCTCAGCGCCAAGGCCTATCAGAAACAGGTCAGCGACGCATTCGCCGCCGCCCGGGCCGCTGGCCTGCCGGTGCTCCTGACCGTGCGCGCGATCAAGCCATTGACTGCAACGCCGGCCAACACCAATGAACTGGCGACGGCGGGCGAAGCATTTGCCAACGCCCTGACCAACCTTGAAACCACCTACAGTTCGCAGCTGGTCGCCATCGAGATCTGGAACGAGCCGGATCTGGAAACCTACTGGCCAACGCGCAATTTCGACACGACGTTTGTGCCGTTCATGAGTGCTGTGTGCAAAACACTTCAGGACAAACCGCAGTCCGCACCGCGAATCGGCTACGGTTTCGCGCGGCCGCCAACCGCCGGTTCGGCGTCCACCGTGGCGTTGAACCGCATCGTCAGTGAGCACCCCAAATGCCTGAATGCGATTTCCTACCACCCCTATGGCATGACGGCTACGCAGATCAGCAACGCGCAATCGTTCATCCAGCAGAACTTCCATCTGCCGGGGGTCATCAGTGAATGGGGAATTTCGGCGCTCGGTTCCAACGGCGGGATTGAAGGGCAAGCCAGCAAAGTCGGCGCGTTCATAGCCGACGTCAAAAGACTGAACATTCCGCTGACCTCGATCTATGAATGGAAAAACAGCGACTCGGGCAGCAATGAACGGGAGAAGAACTTCGGCTTGCTGACCTCGGACGGCCAGCCAAAACCCGCGAGAGCGGCGGCCGAATTGCAGCTCAACGCCCAATAAGTCAGCGGCAACTGGCCTGGTCACAGGTCAGTTGCTTTGAACCTGCGGCCGATTTTGGCATCGTATTCATCGATACCGCGCCCCACCGTTCAAACAGCCGTTCTCAGGTTGTTGCCCCCGGGGAACCCGTTACGCCTTGATGCCCTTGAGTGGCCGTCAGCGCTCGGGTAATGTCGTCAAACCCACAGGACAGAGCACACCCATGACTTCCAAGCTGGAACAACTCAAACAGATGACCACCGTGGTTGCCGACACCGGCGACTTCGAAGCGATCGCCCGGGTCAAGCCGGTCGATGCCACCACCAACCCTTCCCTGCTGCTCAAGGCAGCCGCCATCCCGGCCTACGCCGAGCTGCTGAACGCCTGCGTCAGCGACTGCAAGGGTGACGTGGGCCTTGCCAGCGACCGCTTCGGCGTCGCCGTGGGCCAGGAAATTCTCAAAGTGATTCCGGGCCGGATTTCCACCGAAGTGGATGCGCGCCTGTCGTTCGACCAGGACGCCGTGCTCAAGCGCGCGCATCGCCTGATCGAGCTGTACGACAAGGCCGGCGTCGGTCGTGACCGTGTACTGATCAAGATCGCTTCGACCTGGGAAGGTATCCGCGCTGCCGAGATCCTCGAGAAGGAAGGCATCCAGACCAACCTGACCCTGCTGTTCTCCTTCGCTCAGGCTGCCGCTTGCGCTGACGCCGGGGTGTTCCTGATCTCGCCGTTCGTGGGCCGCATCTACGACTGGTACAAAAAGGCCAACGGCAACGACTACACCGGTGCCGATGATCCGGGCGTGCAGTCGGTCACGCGCATCTACAACTACTACAAGGCCAATGACTACAAGACCGTGGTCATGGGTGCCAGCTTCCGCAATCTGAGCCAGATCGAGCAACTGGCCGGCTGCGACCGTCTGACCATCAGCCCGGACCTGATCGACAAGCTCGCGGCAGACACCGGCAAACTGGAGCGCAAACTCGCCCCGGGCCACGCCGGCGAAGCGCGCCTGAGCCTCAACGAAGCACAATTCCGCTGGCTGTCCAACGAAGATGCGATGGCTACCGAGAAACTGGCCGAGGGCATCCGTCAGTTCGCCCGTGACCAGGAGAAGCTTGAGGCGCTGTTGCAGGCCAAGCTGTGATCTGAATCGCTGAAATGCAAAAAGGGCGAACCCGGTTGGGTTCGCCCTTTTTTTGTGCCTGTGTCCCGTCCTGAATAAGGTTTACACCTTCTGATCTGTTTTTCAGGAGGACGTAATGGAATCAGCAAAAAGGCGTAGTCAGCGAGACTACACGCTGACCTTTAAATTGTCGGTCGTCGATCAGGTCGAAAAAGGCGAGCTGAGTTATAAAGAGGCTCAGGAGCGCTACGGGATTCAAGGCAAAACGACCGTTCTGACGTGGTTACGCAAGCACGGTCGGCAGGATTGGAGCCCAGGCAGATACATTGGCTCGCCGAGGATGGGGTCTATGCCCGACAAAAACCGACCATTAACGCCAGAGCAACGCATCAAAGAGCTTGAAGAGCAGTTAGCTCTGTCCAATCAGAAAGCGCAGTTTTTCGAGGCGGTCGTGGATGTCTTGAAGAATGACTACGGTCTCTCTGTCGTAAAAAAGCGTCCCGGCAAGTCCTCGCGCAAAAACGAATCAAAAACCTGAGCATCAGCAGGGCTTGCCAGTTCATGGGGATAAGCCGACAGGCTTACTACAAACGCAATCGCGCCGATGCTGCTCGTCTGGGGCTGGATCAGAAGGTTGCCGATTTCGTTCAGCAAAAACGTCAGCGGCAGCCGCGTTTGGGCACCCGAAAGCTGCATTACTTGCTGCATTGCCAGCCCCAACTTGAACTGCAAGTGGGTCGAGATCGGCTGTTTTCGATTCTGCGGGAAAGACGTTTATTGGTAGCTCGCAAGCGGTCTTATCACAAGACGACCAATAGTCATCATCGCTTTCACCGCCACCCGAACCTGCTCAAGCCAGGTCCTGATCAGGTTGTTCCAAGCGGCCCGGAACAAGTCTGGGTGGCTGACATCACCTATTTGCCCACTCAGGACGGTGTGGCCTATCTGAGCCTGGTAACGGATGCTTTTTCGCGAAAGATCGTGGGCTATCACGTCCATGAAAGCCTTCACACCGAGTCGGTAGCACAGGCACTGCGCCGGGCGGTAAAGCACCGTCGGACAGAGCAGCCGTTGGTGCATCATTCAGATAGAGGTATCCAATATTGCTCGGGGATGTACCAAGCGTTGCACGCGAAGTACGGTATTCGATGCTCAATGACGGACGGCTATGACTGCTACCAAAATGCCTTGGCAGAGCGGGTCAACGGGATATTAAAGACAGAGCTTATGCTCCAGCGACCACAGGATTTAACGCAGGCGAAGAAGATGGTGAGTGAGTCGGTATCGATCTACAACGGTGAGCGTCCGCACCTGTCTTTGAAATACAAAACGCCCGATGCGGTGCATCGGGCGTCAGGGTGAAACAGGTGTAAACCTATTTCAGGACTAGACACTGCTGGATTATTAGTGTTTTGGCGAGAGCTATCGCGAGCAGGCTCACTCCTACAGTGGATCTGTAGATTACTCAAGATTATGCGTCGAATGAGAAACCCTGTAGGAGTGAGCCTGCTCGCGATAGGGCCAGCAGGCCCTACCCACATTTCAGGCCATCAATGGCGCTCGAGGGCATTCACCAGATCATGGAAGGCTTCACGATTGGAGTCGTTCAGGCCCATGAGGATCTTGTGCGCTTCGAGCACCTTGATCCGCACCACTTCTTCTGACTGATCCTGATCCGGCAGGTCGTCCAGGCACTCGGGGCACGGCACCGGGTGGTTGACGATGTTGAACACCTGCTCGAAGCCCATCGACTGCAGCAGACGGGTAATGTCTTCGTGGGTGGTGACGACGGTCGGCAGCAGGCCGACCTTTTGCCGCGACAGGATCGACAGCTTGGCCAGCAGGCCCAGGGTGGTGCTGTCGATGCTGCGGGTTTCGGTCAAATCGATCACGATCGCGTTGAAATTCAATGCGGTGAAGATTTTCTCAATAGTCGCATCCAACGCCGAACACAGGGTCAGGCGAACTTCACCGACGAACTTCAGGACGAAGGTGCCGTCCTGCTCGGCGAACTGGATTCTACCGGTACTCATTGAAGGTTCCTGCTCAACACCAACAGGGCGATATCATCCGGCATCTCCCCTAGCGTGGCCAATCCAAACACTTGCCGCAGACCATCCAGGCTGCCGCCCGCCGCCTTCACCCGTTGGGGCAAAGCGGCTTCTTTATCTTTGAGCGTAGGTTCTGGCAATAGATCCAGAATACCGTCAGACATCAGCGTCAGGCTGAACGTCGGTGGCAGCTCAAGCACGTGATCTTCGTAGGTGGCCTCGTTGAAAAGGCCCACCGGTAAACCGCGGCCTTCGAGGTAACGAACACTGTCAGGCGTGTACAACACAGGCAACGGCAGATGGCCGCCGATGCTATAGGTCAACAAACCGGTCTCCTCGTCGATGACTCCACCGACCATTGTGACGTGTTTGCCCAGCTTACAACTGATCAGCCCCCGGTTGATATGACCAAGGACTTCCGAAGGCTTGAATTCCGGCAAGGTGCCGTTGCGCTTGGACTCGAACAGCAGGCGCGTGGTCATGAACTTCAGCAGCACCGTGACGAACGCTGAAGAGGCGCCATGCCCCGATACGTCGGCCAGGTAGAACGCCACCCGACGCTCGTCGACACGGAAGTAGTCGACAAAATCACCCGACAGGTACAACGACGGGATGATCTGGTGGGCAAACTGGAACTCATCGATGCGCCACGGGCTTTCCGGCAGCATGTTCATCTGCACCTGGCGACCGGCGTTCTGGTCTTCCTGGAGCAGGTTCAGGCTGGCTTCGAGCTCGCGGTTGGCCTTCTCCAGCTTCTCGCGGTAGCGCTGGTTCTCCAGCAACAGGCGCGCACGATCCAGCGCGCGACGCACCGAATGCTCGAGCACGGCCAGGTCTTCGAGAGGCTTGATCAGGTAGTCCGCCGCACCGAGGCGCAGCGCCTCGACCGCGTCGTTCATCACGCCGGCACCCGAAACGACGATCATCGGCGTTTGCGGTGAGCGCTCGGTGACCTGACGGATGAGTTCGAGACCGCCCATCTGCGGCATGCGCAGATCGCAGATGACCAAGTCGGGCTTGTCTTGCTCGAATACCTGAAGACCCTGTTGGCCGTTGCTGGCCTGCAGGACGCTGAAACCACTGTCTTCCAAATAGGCCGCGAGGCTCGCGCGCACTACTTCGTCATCATCGATTATCAGCAGCGTGGCACTGGTTTTTGGCATGTGGGCAAACGGCGCCAGAATTAGGTTGGCGTAGCAGGCGGGGCATTGGCCCGGCTCAGACTACTGGATTCGCTTTCTAGCCTCTCTGCTGCACCGCTTTCGAGCATTGAGCCGGAACGCGATTGCACCAGAGGTGCCCTTCTAAGGCGCAGACGGTACTCCCATCCGCGGGGCGTTTCAAGCATGCGCCGATGGTCGCTTGACGACTTTACTTGTCAAATCACCGAGAGTTATAAGAACAGCTCAAACCGTAACCCAATGGAAGGTCGAAGCCATGAGTCAAACCGGTCGGGACTACAGCGAAAAGCGCGATTTCATCCGCATGCGGGTCGATGCCGATGTGGTGTTGATTCATGAAGGTGATGAGATCGCCGGCGTGTGCATCGACCTCTCCAGCAGCGGCATGCAGGTCGAAGCGCCGCGCCAGTTCGCGGTCGGTGACCGTTTGAGCGTGCGCATCGATTCCGATCATGCGGCGCTGAGCGGGCTGGAGGCGGAGACCGAAGTGGTCTGGGTCAAGTCCCAGGACGGCGCCAGCCAGAAGCTCGGCCTGACCATTCTGAAGATGAAATAAGCGCACACAAAAAAGGCGGCCTCATGGGCCGCCTCCTTGTCATCGGTCGAGATTAAAAATCGTCTTCGACCTGACCATCCTTCACTTTGAACTCGCGGTTCTGCAAGTAAGCGTTGCGGATGAAGGTGTACTTGTCGCCGCTGATCAGCTTCTCGCTCGACAGCAGGCTGGCGCGAGTGTCGACGATGTTCAGGCCGAAGATCGAGTTACGCGTCGGCACGTCGTCGATGTAGCGGTACATCCCGGTGAAGCTGTCGACGTATTTCGACGGCGCGTCACGCAGGGTGCTTGGGCCCATCAGCGGCAGCATCACATAAGGACCGCTGCCGACGCCCCAGTAGCCGAGGGTCTGGCCGAAGTCTTCGTCGCTGCGGTTCAGGCCCATCTTGGTGCCGACATCGAAGAAACCGAGCAGGCCGAAAGTGGTGTTGAAGATCAGGCGAGCGGTGTCGACGCCAGCGGCAGCGGGCTTGGCCTGCAGGATGTTGTTGGCAAGGTTGGTGACGTCACCGACGTTGCGGAACATGTTGTGGATGCCGTCTTCGAGGAACTGCGGCGTCACGAACTCATAGCCCTGCGCCAGAGGCTTCAGCGCATAGGTGTCAACGAAGTCGTTGAACTGGAAGATCGGGCGGTTGACGCTTTCCCAAGGGTCTTCTTCCGTTGCCGCCTGAGTGGCGAACGGCGCCAGCAACAGACCGGCACATACACTTAGCTGAGCGAGCGGATAGCTCCAGCGCATAGAAAAACTCCTTGGATTTGTACTGTCGCGGACATCGGAGCCCGGGCATTAAGGCCGCTAGTATAAGCGCAAAAGCCTGTTTGGACAGTCGGCCAATTGTGCAAAGTTGTAGGAGGCTTCCCACACCGCGCGTCACATAGCAGTCACGCAACTGTCACCTGGAATGACTAGCCTAATCGCTATTTCAGGGACGTAGCCATGTCACATGCCGAAACCTTGCCCCTCGCCGCGCCCGGCCTGACAGCCGTACTGTTCGGACTCAGCGGCTGTCTGGTGGATTTCGGTGCGCGCGCCCGGCAACAGACGATCGCCTTGCCCGAACATACCGAGGCCACGCCAGGTGCGCTTGACAGTCTGCACAGCTTGCAGCGCCAGCAAATTCCCTGCGCCTGGCTGGATGACCTGCCCCCTGCCCTCGCCCAATCGTTGTCGGCCGCACTGCCAGCGTCAATCAAGCCTGCGCAACATTCGGCAACAATCAATCCATGGCCCGCGCCGAATGCCTGCTGGCAAGCCCTGATGGATTTAAATGTCGGCAGCCTGGACGGTTGCGTTCTGGTCAGCGGCGAGCCGCGCCTGCTGCAATCGGGCCTCAACGCCGGGCTATGGACCATCGGCCTGGCGTCCTGCGGTTCGCTGTGCGGCCTGTCGCCGAGCGAGTGGCAAGCGCTGAGCCAGAACGAACGCGACCAACGACGCGGCAAGGCAACCCTGCAGTTGTTCGGGCTGGGCGTGCATTCGGTGATCGATCATCTGGGCGAACTCGACACCTGCCTGGCCGACATCAACCTGCGCCGCCTCAAGGGCGAAAAGCCCTGACCGGGATCATGCAGGTTGCAGCAGAGTGGATTAATCTAAAGGTCAGCCATAGACCTTTGGCGCGCGGCTGCGGTCAATGCCAGTGCCTCTTGATAAAAGGAACCCCACCATGCCCGCCCAAGAACTGCAAAAACAACTCGACACCCTGCGCGAGCAACTGGAGCAGAATCCGCCGCTAACCGAAGCCGAGCGTGAAGATCTGCATGCGCTGATGGCGCAGATCGAGTCGGAAATCGAACTGGAAAGCGTCACGCAGGAAACCAGCATCGCAGACGGTGTGAACCTGGCGGTGGAACGCTTTGAAGTTGAACACCCGGCCATTGCCGGCACCCTGCGCAATATCGTCAATGCGCTGGGTAGCATGGGCATTTGACTGCCCTGCGCTGAAACGCAAAAAGCCCTGCCAGCGATGGCAGGGCTTTTTCATTTCCACAACTTGAAACGCATTCCAATGTGGGAGCGGGCTTGCTCGCGAAAGCGGTCTGTCAGCCAATGCATCATCGACTGACAGACCGCTTTCGCGAGCAAGCCCGCTCCCACAATTCAGATGTTTATTGGCGGACCAGACGGTGGTTCGGCAGTTGTTCCGCTTCAGTGCTGCGATACGGGTTGATGTCGAGCCCGCCGCGACGCACATATCGTGCAAACACCGTGAGCTTCTCCGGCTTCAGCAAACGCTGCAGGTCGAGGAAGATCCGCTCCACGCACTGTTCGTGGAAGTCCGAGTGTTGGCGGAAGCTGACGATGTATTCCAGCAGACTGGCGTGATCCAGCGCCGCACCGCGATATTCCACCACCACGCTGCCCCAGTCCGGCTGACTGGTCACCGGGCAGTTCGATTTGAGCAGATGGCTATGCACGGTCTCTTCGACAATCTTCGAATCATCGCAACGCAGCAGCTCCGGACGCGGATGCTCATAGTTGCTGACGCTGATGTCCAGATCATCAATGCACACGCCCGGCAACGCCACGACGCCTTCGGCTTCGACGTCCTTCAGGCTGCGTACACGTACGCCGACCGGTTTGCCGGCAGCGGCCGACAGGTCCTTGACCAGCGTCGCTTCCAGGCTGGCGGTGTCGGCAAACGAAGTCTGGTTCAGCGAGTTCAGGTACAGCTTGAACGACTTCGATTCGATGATGTTCGGCGAATCGGCCGGAATACTGAATTCACCGATCGCCACCACCGGTTTGCCCGAGGGCAACAGCCACGACAGCTCAAAGCAGTTCCAGAAATCCACACCTTTATACGGCAGGGTTTCGGCGGTCAGCCCCAGTTCGGCCCATTTCGCGGTGCGCGGAATCGGGAACAGCAAGGACGGCGTGTACGTGGCGATGTATTCGCTGGATTTGCCCAGCGGCGAATGTTCGGCTGCGGGATGCATGGCGGAAACCTGACTGAATAATCAGCGGATTCTATCAGCCTTTGCGCCCGCCTTTGAGTGCTTACTGACTGACAGTCAGTTTGCCGACCATGCCCGCCTGGTAGTGACCGGGAATATTGCAGGCAAATTCCAGACTGGTGGCTTTGCTGAAAGTCCAGGTCAGCTCGGCGCTCTTGCCCGGGTCGACCAGCACGCTGTTGGGGTCGTCGTGCTTCATGCCGTGGCCCATGCTGCCGTGATCCATGCCTGCCATGTCGTGGGACATTTCTTTCATGCCGGTAGGCGTGAGCATGCCGCTTTGCTGCATCTGCAACATTTCCTGCTGGTGTCGGGCATGCATCGCCGCGTCACCGAGGTTGAATTCGTGCAGCAACTGACCTTTATTCACCAGCACAAAGCGAACCGTCTCACCGGCCTTGACCTGAATCGCCTTGGGCTCGAACGACATGTCGTTCAGCACCACCTCGATGCTGCGGGTGGCCTGGGCCGCCGGGGCCGGCTGGCCGAAGTCATAGCTGTGCGCGGGCGCGGCCCAGACAGGTGAACTCAGCGCCAGCAAACAGGCGGCAACGGCCAGAGGGTTGCGCAAAAACATAGTCATACTCCAACAAGATAAGGTTCAGCCTGTGGGAAACTCTAGCCCGCGTGCGCTGGCAGCTACCTGACAGGCAGATTACAACTTTGTCAGGTTGGCGCGTGTCGCCTGCTCCCACGGTATAACGCCTTTGTTCCTACAACCCGAGCCGCCCATGAAACTGCTGATCGTCGAAGACCAACCGAAAACCGGCCACTACCTGCGCCAAGGCCTGACCGAGGCCGGCTTCAACACGGAACTGGTGGCCGACGGCGTCAGCGGTCAGCAACTGGCGTTGAGCGGTGATTATGCGCTGTTGATCCTCGACGTGATGCTGCCCGGGCGCAGTGGCTGGCAGATTCTGCAAGCAGTGCGCAGCGCCGGCCTCGACACACCGGTGCTGTTTCTCACCGCCAAGGACGCCGTGGAAGACCGGGTGCACGGCCTCGAACTCGGCGCCGACGATTACCTGGTCAAACCCTTCGCCTTTTCCGAATTGCTGGCCCGGGTGCGCAGCCTGCTGCGCCGGGGCAGCGCGACGCCGCAGGAAACCAGCCTGCAACTGGCCGACCTGCGTCTGGACCTGATTCGCCGCCGGGTCGAACGCAATGGCCAGCGCATCGACCTCACCGCCAAGGAATTTGCCCTGCTGGAAATGCTTCTGCGCCGCCAGGGTGAAGTGTTGCCGAAATCGCTGATTGCCTCGCAGGTCTGGGACATGAACTTCGACAGCGACACCAATGTGATCGAAGTCGCGATCCGCCGCCTGCGCCTGAAGATCGACGATGACTTCCCCAACAAACTGATCCACACCGTGCGCGGCATGGGTTACGTGCTTGAAGAGCGTCCGGCCTGATGCGTCGCCTGTCCCTGAGTTCTCGTCTGGCCTTGCTGTTTGCCGCCTGCACTGCCGTGGTCTCGCTGTTCGCCGGTGTGCTGTTCAACCGTGCCAGCGAGGCGCATTTCATTGAGCTCGATCAGCAATTGCTCGATGGCAAGCTGATTGGTCTGCGCCGGGCCTTGCAGGATGTGCAACCCGCTCAGCGTGAGGCGCGGCTGGCGGATGAGCTGAGCCGTCAGGCCGATCTGGCGCTGCGTATTACCGGCAGTGACGGCCAGCGCTGGTACGACAGTTCGACGCAGATCCCCACGGATTTGCCGAAACAATCCGGCCTGGCGACCGTGAGTCAGCAAGGCACTGACTACCGCGTGCTCAACGCCCCGCTCCACCCGGATCAACTCGATTCGCCGCAACTGACGCTGCTGCTGGACATCACCCATCACCAGCACTTCCTGCAGCGCATGCAGCATCTGATCTGGCTGACCATCGGCTTGTCGGCCCTGGCCACTGCGCTGCTCGGCGCGTGGGCCGCGCGCAGCGGTTTGCGCCCGTTGCGCCGTATGAGCGCAGTCGCCCGTGGGATTTCTGCGCATTCGCTCAACGCCCGACTGCCGGAAGCGCAAATGCCGCCGGAGCTTGCGCAAATGGCCCACAGCTTCAACGCCATGCTCGGACGCCTCGATGACTCGTTTCAACGGCTGTCAGCGTTCTCGGCCGACATCGCCCATGAACTGCGCACACCGCTGTCGAACTTGCTGACCCACACCCAAGTCACCCTCACCCGCCCACGACCGCTCGAGGATTACCGCGAAGCCCTGCACAGCAACCTCGAAGAACTGCAATGGATGGCACAACTGGTCAACGACATGCTCTATCTGGCCAAGGCTGACCATGGTTTGCTGATGCCTAAGCGTGAGGTGCTGGAGCTGGCGGATGAGAGCGATGTGTTGCTGGAGTTTTTCGCGCCACTGGCCGAGGACGCCGGGGTGACGCTGAGCCGCGAAGGTCATGCGCGTATAGAGGGCGATCGCAGCATGCTGCGCCGGGCCTTGTCGAATCTGCTGGATAACGCGCTGCGCTTTACTCCGGCGGCGGGCAGCGTGAGGCTGTCCATTGTCGATCAACTGGATGCCGTGCAGGTGTCGGTGGAGAACAGTGGCGAGGGCATTTCAGCAGAGTTGTTGCCGCGGCTGTTTGACCGGTTTTATCGGGCGGATCCGGCTCGGCAGGAAGGCAGCAGTGAGCATGCGGGGTTGGGGCTGGCGATTACCCAATCGATCGTCCGCGCGCATGGTGGGCAGATTCATTGCGAATCGGCTGCGGGGTGGACGCGGTTTGTGATTGAGTTGCCCAAGAAGGATTGAGGCCGACAGTTCCGGCCCCTTCGCGAGCAAGCCCGCTCCCACATTGGATCTGCGTTAACCCTGAATTTGTATCACTGTGGGGGTTAGCTAGCCACACAGGGGATCTGTGTCATACACAAATTCCCTGTGGGAGCGGGCTTGCTCGCGAAGGCGGTATTGAAGCTCAGGAATATCTCAGCGCGTGAGCCGGTTCGATCTTCGCCGCCCGCAACGCCGGATACACCGTCGCCAGGAAGCTCAGAACAAAGCCCGCCGAGCAGATCAACAGCACATCCCCGCCCTGCAATTCCGAAGGCAGGTTGCTGACGAAGTACACGTCGGAACTGAAGATATGCTGCCCGGTAACGCGCTCGACCCAGCCGACCATCTCGCTGACATTCAGTGCCGCGATCACGCCGAGCACGCCGCCAATCAGTGTGCCGACAATCCCGATCACCGTGCCCTGCACCATGAAGATCGCCATGATCTGCCGTGGCGTGGCGCCGATGGTGCGCAGGATCGCGATGTCCGCGCCCTTGTCGTTCACCACCATGATCAGCGTGGCAATGATGTTGAACGCCGCCACGGCGACGATCATCAGCAACAGCAGGCCGATCATGGTTTTTTCCATTTTCATCGCGCTGAACAGGCTGCCCTGGGTGTGAGTCCAGTCGTCAGCCTTGAACTCGGCACCGAGGCCTGCGGCGATGTCCGAGGAGACTTTCGGCGCGGCGTACAGATCCTTCACCGCCAGGCGCACGCTCTGCACCTGATTCGGTTGCCAATGCTGCATGGTCGCGGCATCGGCCACGTGGATCAGGCCCATCGAACCGTCCAGTTCGGCGCCGACCTTGAACACACCGACCACGTTCAGGCGCTGCATGCGCGGGGTGATGCCACCCGGTGCGGTGCTGACTTCCGGGACGATCAGGGTGATCTTGTCGCCGACATTGAGACGGAAGCGGCGCGCGGTGATTTCACCGATCACCACGCCGAACTCGCCCGGTTTCAGGTCATCGAGACGCCCCTGCACAATGTGCTGGGCAACGATCGACACCTTGCCTTCCTGGGCCGGATCGACGCCGCTGATCTGGATCGGCTGCATCAAACCCTTGTAGGACAGCATGCCTTCCATCTCGGTGAACGGCACGGCGGCGGTCACTTCAGGATTTTTCAGCGCGGCGGCGGCGACCGGCTGCCAGTCATCGATCGGCTTGACGCCGACGATGGTCGCGTGCGGCACCATGCCGAGGATGCGCGAACTCATTTCACGCTGGAAGCCGTTCATCACCGACAGCACCACAATCATCGCCAGCACGCCGAGGGCGAGCCCGATCATCGAAGTCATCGAGATGAACGAAACAAAGCGATTGCGGCGCTTGGCGCGGGTATAGCGCGTGCCGATAAAGATCGATAACGGTCTGAACATTCGCTGGGGCACCGTATAAAAATAAAAGACCCGATGCCTTACACAGGCACCGGGTTTCGGTCGGTCAAATGGCGGTCAGGCAACCTTCTTGCAACTGCAGGACGCGGTCCATCTGGCGGGCCAGATTCATGTCGTGAGTCACCACCAGGAACGCGGTGCGCATCGAAGTGCTGAGTTCCAGCATCAAGTCCTGGATGCCTTCGGCGGTGTGCGAATCAAGGTTACCGGTTGGCTCGTCGAGCATCACCAGGCCTGGATTGTTCACCAGCGCCCGGGCGATGGCCACACGCTGGCGTTCGCCACCGGACAGCTCGGCCGGTTTGTGCTCCAGACGATGGCCCAGCCCCACGCGCTCCAGCAACGCGGTAGCGCGCTGACGTGCTTCCGGGATCGCGGTCTTGCCGATCAGCAGCGGCATGCAGACGTTTTCCAGCGCGGTGAACTCCGGCAGCAAGTGGTGGAACTGGTACACGAACCCCAAGGCACGGTTACGCAGCAGGCCACGCTTCTTCTCGCTCAGCGCCGACAGCTCTTCGCCGTCGAGCCAGACGCTGCCCTCGGTTGGCGTGTCGAGACCGCCCAGCAGGTTGAGCAAGGTACTTTTGCCCGAGCCGGACTTGCCGACGATCGCCACACGTTCGCCCGGGCGCAACTCCAGTTGCAGACCGGCCAACACTTGCACCGACTCCGGGCCTTCCTCGTAGGATTTGCCCAAGTTGCGGCAGCTCAAGATTGCTTTATCACTCATGCCCGACTCACTCATAACGTAGCGCCTCCGCCGGCTGGGTGCGCGCGGCACGCCAGGCGGGATACAGGGTGGCGAGGAAACTCAGGACCAACGCAGCGGCGCAGACCATGACCACATCCTGGCTCTGCACCTGCGACGGCAGGTAATCGATGAAATACACGTCGGCGTTGAGGAACTTGTGGCCGATCAGCCCTTCGAGGGCGGAAATCGCCGCACTGACGTTGAGCGCGGCGAGAATACCGAGCACCGCACCAATCGCCGTACCGACCACGCCAATCACGGTGCCCTGCACCATGAACGTGCGCATGATCGTCCCTGGTGTGGCGCCGAGGGTACGCAGAATGGCAATGTCGCTCTTCTTGTCATTCACCACCATTACCAGCGTGGAAATGATGTTGAACGCAGCCACTGCGACGATCAGCAGCAACAGCAGGCCGATCATGGCTTTTTCCATGCGGATTGCCTGATACAGGTTGCCGTGGGTGCGGGTCCAGTCGCGGGCGTAGTAATGGTCTTCGCCCAGCTGCTGGGCGATGGTCCAGGCCACGCGTGGCGCCTGGAACAGATCATCGAACTTCAACCGGATGCCCTGCACCTGATCAGGCTTCCAGCGGTGCATCTTCGCCAGATCCTGCAGGTTGGTGACACCCAGATAGCCGTCCAGCTCACCGGCGCCGACATGGAAGATGCCGACCACGGTAAAGCGCTTCATGCGCGGGAACATCCCGGCCGGGGTCACGCTGACCTCCGGCGCGACGAAGGTGACCTTGTCACCCAGGCCTACGCCGAGCTTGGTCGCGGCCTTGTCGCCGATGACGATGCCGAAGCTGCCCGGCGTCAGGTCGTCGAGTTTGCCCTGCTTCATGAAGTTGTCGATGATCGACACATTGCGTTCGAGCGCGGGGTCGATGGCGTTGAGCAACACCTTGGACACCTGGCCGTTGTTGGTCAGCAAACCCTGCATCTGGGTGAACGGCGCAACCGCCGTCACCTGCGGGTTCTGCTTGACCTTGGTCGCCAGGCTTTGCCAATCGTTGATCGGTTCGCCGGTTTCAAGAGTCGCGTGGGGCACCATGCCCAGCACGCGGGTGCGCATCTCATGATCGAAGCCATTCATCACCGATAGCACCACGATCATCACGACCACGCCAAGGGCGAGCCCGATCATCGAAGTCAGGGAAATGAATGACACAAAATGATTGCGACGCTTTGCACGGGTATAACGCGTGCCGATAAATACGAAGAGAGGTCTGAACATGTCGGGGCTTGTTCGGAGGGAAAAGGAACGTCCTTGTGGCGGGGGTCGATAACCAGCTTTACACTCAGACCACCGCCGCTACCATGGGTTCGCCATGTCGACATTAGATGAAGAAGATCGCCGCGAATACTACCGTATCGAGGACACGATCGCACTGGAAATTCGGCCCCTGTCCGCTCCCGAAGCCGCAGGCCAGGAAGTGTTGCAGGATGCTTCCCCGCTGTTCAACCTGCTCAGCGAACTGCACCTGAGCGAATTCGAGTCGCAGCACCTGTTGCGCCAGATCAGCGAGCGCGACCGGGCGATCGCTGCGTTCCTCAAATCCCAGAACAAACGCATCGACCTGCTCAGCCAGGTGGTCGCCCTGACCGTGCTCGGCCATATCGGCGAGCCACAACCGGTGATCATCTCCGAAGGCGGGATCGACTTTCAGCACCCGACCCCAATCGCCACCGGCGCGCACCTGTCGGTGAAACTGGTGCTGATGCCCCAGGCGCTGGGCCTGCTGCTGCGCGCCCGGGTCACCCATTGCGACCGCAAGGGCGACGGCTACGACGTCGGCACCGAGTTCGAACACTTGACCGACGCCCAGCGTCAGTTGCTCGCCCGCTATATCTTGCAGAAACAGGCCCAGGAACGACGCCTGGCCCGTGAACAGAACGAATCCGGCATTTAAATTAAGGAAGCACCGTGACCCTCATCTACGGCCACCGCGGCGCCAAGGGCGAAGCACCGGAAAATACCCTGACCAGTTTTCAGGAATGTCTCAAG
The DNA here is from genome assembly GCF_053851495.1 of Pseudomonas sp. JQ36. Classification (NCBI taxonomy): domain Bacteria; kingdom Pseudomonadati; phylum Pseudomonadota; class Gammaproteobacteria; order Pseudomonadales; family Pseudomonadaceae; genus Pseudomonas; species Pseudomonas sp. JQ36. The sequence continues at coordinate 2,788,222 of NZ_CM132642.1, forward strand.
CACGGCGTGCGCCGTTGCGAACTTGACTTGCACCTGTCCAAGGACGGCGAGTTGATGGTCATCCATGACCCCACCTTAAAACGCACCACCGAGCGGCGCGGCAAAGTCGTCGAGCACAGCGCCGCCGAACTGGTGACCTACGACGCGCGCAAGGGCGGCCCGGGCTGGATCAAGCCGTGCCCGATTCCGACGCTGGAAGAGCTGTTCGAGAAGTGTGATTTCGAGCACTGGCAGCTTGAAGTCAAAAGCGCTTCACGCACCCGCGCGGCCACCACGGTGCTGGCAATTCGTGAAATGGCTCAGCGCCACGGCCTGCTGGACAAGGTGACAATCACGTCGAGTTCGCGGGAAGTGCTGAAAGCGGCACTGGACTTGGTACCGGACGTGTCACGGGGACTGGTGGCCGAATACGCCTGGCTCGACCCGTTGAAGGTCGCCGCCAGCTATGGCTGTGAGATTCTGGCGCTGAACTGGACGCTGTGTACGCCGGAACGCCTGCAGAAGGCGCAGCGTCAGGGGCTGCATGTGTCGGTGTGGACCGTCAACGAGCCTGCGCTGATGCGCAGACTCGCCGACTTCGGCGTTGACAGCCTGATTACAGACTTTCCCGGTTTGGCCACTGCCACCCTCGAGAATTGCTGAAATCGGTCTCCCCGGCCGGCTCAGGCCACCGGCCGGAGCCCGTCAAAAAAGCCGGTTGAGGCCGTCGTACGCCGCTACCCGATAGGCTTCGGCCATGGTCGGGTAGTTGAACGTGGTGTTGACGAAGTACTTCAGGGTGTTCAACTCGCCCGGCTGGCTCATGATCGCCTGACCGATGTGCACGATCTCCGACGCCTGATAACCGAAGCAGTGAACGCCCAGCACTTCCAGGGTTTCACGGTGGAACAGGATCTTCAGCATGCCTTGCGGCTCGCCGGCGATCTGCGCACGCGCCATGCTCTTGAAGAACGCCTTGCCGACTTCGTACGGCACCTTGGCCTGCGTCAGCTCCTGCTCGTTCTTGCCGATCGAGCTGATCTCCGGAATGGTGTAGATGCCGGTCGGCACGTCATTCACAAAGCGCCAGCTACCGTTATCGACGATGCTGCCGGCAGCCGAACGACCCTGGTCGTGGGCGGCACTGGCCAGGCTCGGCCAGCCGATCACGTCGCCGGCGCCGTAGATGTTCGGCACGCAGGTGCGGTAAGCCTCGTCGACTTCGATCTGGCCACGGCTGTTGACCTTGACCCCGATGTTTTCCAGACCGAGCTGGTCGGTGTTGCCGGTACGGCCGTTGCACCAGAGCAAGGCATCGGCCTTGATTTTCTTGCCGGACTTGAGGTGCAGGATCACACCGTTGTCCACGCCTTCAACGCGATCGTAATCCTCGTTGTGGCGCACGGTGATGTTGTTGTTGCTGAAGTGGTAGCTTAACGCCTGGGAAATTTCCGAGTCGAGGAAGCTCAGCAACTGACCACGGTTGTCCACCAGTTCAACCAGTACCCCCAGACCGCTGAAGATCGAGGCGTATTCGCAACCGATCACGCCAGCGCCGTAAACGATCAGTTTGCGCGGGGTGTGGCCGAGGCTGAGGATGGTGTCGCTATCGTAGATACGCGGGTGATTGAAATCGATGTCCGCCGGGCGGTACGGGCGCGAACCGGTGGCGATGATGATGTGCTTGGCCACCAGCTTCTCGACAACACCGTTGGCGCAGACCACTTCGATGGTTTGCTCGTCGGCGAAGCTGCCGGTGCCGAAGAACACGTCAACGCGGTTACGGGCGTAGTAGCCAGTGCGCGAAGCGACTTGTTTGGAGATAACCTTTTCAGCGCTTTTCAACACGTCCGGGAAGGAGAACCAGCGCGGCTCGCCGATTGCCCGGAACATCGGGTTGGTGTTGAACTGCATGATCTGCCGCACCGAGTGACGCAGGGCCTTGGACGGGATGGTACCGAGGTGGGTGCAGTTACCGCCGACCTGGCGACGGCTGTCGACCATCGCCACCTTGCGCCCTGCTTTGGCGGCGTTCATTGCCGCGCCTTCTCCCGCCGGGCCGGAACCCAACACCACCACGTCGTAGTTGTAGACAGCCATGCGTACTCCTCAGAACAGGCCGCGGTGCCAGCAGCACCTGCGGCTAAATCACGCCGAATCGCGGCGCGAAGGAACAATTGGGGGTCAGTAAAGAACCCGGACACAGTCTATAGAAGCGTCAACGCCGCGCACATTAACCCTTGGTCGCGTCGTAGGCTACTTTTGCCTGCACTACAACGCCAGCTTTCGTACTGTTTTCAGTCAACTTTTGCGCCACTGAGGCGCTCGAAAGCTGCACTGGTGCGGATAACAAAACCTGTATCGGCACGAATCACGAAGAATGCACCAATGTCGTATTTTTCGGCATAGTCCCAAGCCCTTTCAGGCCCGAGAATCAGCAACAGCGTCGATAGTCCATCGGCCATCAACGCTGAAGGATGAATCACCGTGACTGACGCCAGGTTGTGTAGGACCGGTGCCCCGCTCCGCGCATCGAAGGTGTGGGAATAACGCCGGCCATCCTGCAGGAAATAGTTGCGGTAATCACCGGACGTGGACACGCCGTAGCCATCAACATTGATGATGCGCTCGGCGACTTGCTGATCGTCGCGTGGCGCTTCCAGGGCGATGCGCCATGGCGAGCCGTCGAGTTTTTTGCCCTTGGCCTTCAGCTCGCCGGTAGCTTCGGCGAGGTAATCGTGGATGCCCAGGGCTTCGAGCCGGGCGGCGATGGTGTCAACGGCGTAGCCGGCAGCGATGCTGTTGAAGTCGACTTCGACAGCGGCGTCCTTGCATAAACGGTCGCCGTCGATATGCAAATGACGGGAGCCGACCCGCTGCAGGGTTTCGGCCAGTGCGGCGGGACTGGGGACTTTCTCTTCACGCCCTTGCGGGCCGAACCCCCAAAGATTCATCAGCGGCTCGACAGTCAGGTCGTAGGAACCTTCACTTTGCGCTGACAGCTGTTCGCCGACGCGAACCAGTTCGAGCACCGAGGCCGGCATGGTCTGACAGTTGTTCGCCGGCAAGGCATTGAAGCGTTCAATGTCGGAGTCGTTGCGGTAGGTCGACATCTGCCGATCCACTTCCGCGAGGATGCCCTCTACTTCCCGGCGCACGTGCGCCGGTTCGGCATTACCTGCGCGTCGCACGTACTTGATCGAATACGTGCTGCCCATGGTCGGCCCCCCAAAGCTTTCCATGGAATCACCGTTGCCACAGGCAGCGAGGACCACCGCAGTACTCACAAGCCAAACCCACCGTCCAGTGAACAATTCTTCATCTCCCCATAAAAGCGCGCCGGCCATTATGGATCAAAGGCCCGCACGCTCCCCAGCGGATGCAACGCGTCATCAGAAACCAATAATGAGTAACTGAAAATGTCCTCGACCACGGGCAAAGGCAAAGGCAAAGCGATTTTTCGCGTTGTCAGCGGCAATTTTCTCGAGATGTTCGACTTCATGGTCTATGGCTTCTACGCCACGGCGATCGCCAAGACCTTCTTTCCCACCGACAGCGCCTTCGCCTCGCTGATGCTTTCGCTGGCGACTTTCGGCGCCGGCTTCCTGATGCGTCCATTGGGAGCGATTTTCCTTGGCGCTTATATTGACCGCCACGGTCGTCGCCAAGGCCTGATCATCACATTGGCGTTGATGGCTGCTGGCACAGTGCTTATCGCCTGTGTGCCGGGCTACGCCACCCTCGGCGTTGCTGCGCCGCTGATTGTACTGTTCGGTCGCTTGCTGCAAGGCTTCTCGGCCGGCGTCGAGTTGGGCGGTGTTTCGGTCTATCTGGCGGAAATCGCCACGCCGGGCCGCAAGGGCTTTTTCGTCAGTTGGCAGTCCGCCAGCCAGCAAGCGGCGGTGGTGTTCGCCGGCCTGCTCGGTGTTGGCCTCAATCACTGGCTGAGCCCGGAACAGATGGGTGACTGGGGCTGGCGCGTGCCGTTCCTGATCGGCTGCATGATCGTTCCGGTGATCTTCGTGATTCGTCGCTCGCTGGAAGAAACGCCGGAATTCCAGGCGCGTAAACATCGCCCTACCCTGCGGGAAATCGTCCGTTCGATCGGCCAGAACTTTGGCATCGTCATCGCCGGCATGGCGCTGGTGGTGATGACCACGGTTTCGTTCTACCTGATCACCGCCTACACCCCGACCTTCGGCAAGGCTGAACTGCATCTGTCGGATTTCGACGCGCTGCTGGTGACCGTGTGCATCGGTCTGTCGAACTTCTTCTGGCTGCCGGTGATGGGCGCGGTGTCCGACAAGATCGGGCGCAAACCCCTACTGCTGGCGGCGACCCTTCTGGCGATCCTGACCGCTTACCCGGCACTGTCGTGGCTGGTGGCGAACCCGAGCTTCAGTCATTTGCTGATAGTCGAACTGTGGCTGTCGTTCCTGTACGGCTCGTACAACGGCGCGATGGTGGTGGCGCTGACCGAAATCATGCCGGTGGAAGTGCGTACCACCGGGTTCTCGTTGGCTTACAGCCTGGCGACGGCGACCTTTGGCGGCTTTACACCGGCAGCCTGTACTTACCTGATTCATGTGCTGGACAACAAGGCTGCGCCGGGGATCTGGCTCAGCGGCGCGGCGGTGCTGGGGTTGATTGCGACGCTGGTGCTGTTCCGCGGCAACAAGCATGAACTGCGGACAGCGCAAGCGGCTGTGGCTGGTGGCGCCCGATAAGAAGCCTTCGGGAGCAAGCCCCCTCCCACAGGGTCCGGTGGTGCCAACACGATTGTTTGAACACCGCCAGACCTAGTGGGAGGGGGCTTGCTCCCGAAGAGGCCGGCACAGGCAATAGAGATTCAGCAGGCATAAAAAAACGCCCCGACCGAAGTCGGGGCGTTTTCATGTGCAGCGAGTGCTTAGCGCGGGAACGCTGGCGGATTTACATCAGCCATGTCTTCCATCACGCGAACCACCTGGCAGCTGTAGCCGAACTCGTTGTCGTACCAGACGTACAGCACAACGCGGTTGTCCTGAACGATGGTCGCTTCAGCGTCGACCACACCGGCGTGACGCGAACCCACGAAGTCCGTGGACACCACTTCCTGCGAGTTGACGAAGTCGATTTGCTTGTGCAGATCGGAGTGCAGCGCCATGTAGCGCAGGTACTCGTTCATCTCTTCACGGCTGGCGGCTTTCTCAAGGTTCAGGTTGAGAATGGCCATCGACACGTTTGGCGTCGGAACGCGGATCGCGTTACCGGTCAGCTTGCCGGCCAATTCAGGCAGAGCCTTGGCAGCAGCGGTGGCAGCACCGGTCTCGGTGATGACCATGTTCAGCGCGGCGGAACGGCCACGGCGATCGCCCTTGTGGAAGTTGTCGATCAGGTTCTGGTCGTTGGTGTACGAGTGAACGGTTTCGACGTGACCGTTGATGATGCCGAACTTGTCATTCACAGCCTTCAGCACCGGCACGATGGCGTTGGTAGTGCAGGAAGCGGCAGACACGATCTTGTCGTCAGCGGTGATTTCGTTGTGGTTGATACCGTGAACGATGTTCTTCAGCTTGCCTTTGCCAGGCGCGGTCAGCACAACGCGAGCGACACCCGGGCATTGCAGGTGCTGGCCCAGGCCATCGGCGTCACGCCATACACCGGTGTTGTCTACCAGCAGCGCGTCTTTGATGCCGTACTGGGTGTAATCCACCTCGGTCGGGTTCTTCGCGTAGATCACCTGGATTAGGTTACCGTTGGCGGTGATGGTGTTGTTTTCTTCGTCGATGACGATGGTGCCGTTGAACGGACCGTGTACCGAATCGCGACGCAGCAGGCTGGCGCGTTTGGTCAGGTCGTTTTCGGCGCCCTTGCGCACGACGATGGCACGCAGACGCAGACCGTCGCCACCACCGGTTTTCTCGATCAGGATGCGCGCCAGCAGACGCCCGATACGACCGAAGCCGTACAGCACAACGTCAGTGCCTTTGCGGGCCGAAGCGTTTTGCTGGCCAACCACGTCAGCCAGTTCTTCACGCACGAACTGCTCGGCGCTGCGGCCATTGCCTTCGCTGCGGAATTTGAACGCCAACTTGCCCAGGTCTACCGAAGCCGCGCCGAGCTTGAGCTCGCTCATGGCTTTAAGCAGAGGGAATGTTTCGTGGACGGAGAGTTCGCTATCGTCGGAGGAACGGTGGCGAGCAAAGCGGTGAGCTTTGAGAATCGCGATGACAGACTGGTTGATCAGGCTGCGGCCATAGATCGAGCTCACCACGTTGTTATTGCGGTAGAGCTGACCGATAAGCGGAATCATCGCTTCTGCGAGTGCTTCACGGTCGATCCATTCACCAAGACACTGGTCGGGCTTCTGAGTCACGGGAACCTTCCACATGTAGGGGCAGAAAAAAGGGGCTACATTATGCCGCCGAGAACCTCTTGTAGCAATGCGCGCTTGTCGCGCAATCGGTAACAAAATTCCGTTCAAAAAAATTACGCCTCGCGCCAGCCCAGTAAAACCGGGGCTTTCAGCGCAGTCAATTTTTCGACGACTGTTAGACGATGTCTGTAACCCTCCGTAACACGAGTCGATTTCGGCACTACATAACCACTAAAAAAGTGCTCGTTTTTATGGTTACCACTACATTTCGCGCAAACCGCGAAGATAGACGCAGTCTGCAACTGACAGCCGGCACCTGACGCCGCTACAATTACCGACTTTGTCGCAACGCCTGGAGCTCAACCTTCCGTGCCTGTTCTGCGTCTACCGCTTCTCCCTGCCGAGGCAGGTAAACAGCACTGGGGCAACCTGCCCGGTGCCGCCCTGAGCCTGGCGATTGCCGAGGCTGCCAGCGCTGCCAAGCGCTTCACCCTGCTACTGACCGCCGACAGCCAGAGTGCCGAACGGCTGGAACAGGAGCTGAGTTTCTTCGCCCCGGATTTGCCCGTGCTGCATTTTCCCGACTGGGAAACCCTGCCGTACGATCTGTTCTCGCCGCACCAGGACATCATTTCCCAGCGTATCGCCAGCCTTTATAGACTGCCGGAACTGGCGCACGGCGTGCTGGTGGTGCCAATCACCACCGCCCTGCACCGCCTGGCGCCGACCAAATTCCTGCTCGGCAGCAGTCTGGTGCTGGATGTCGGGCAGAAGCTCGATGTCGAACAGATGCGCTCGCGACTCGAAGCCAGCGGCTATCGCTACGTCGATACGGTCTACGAGCACGGCGAGTTCACCGTACGCGGTGCGCTGATCGACCTGTTCCCGATGGGCAGCAAACTGCCCTATCGCATCGACCTGTTCGACGACGAAATCGAAACCCTGCGCACCTTCGACCCGGAAAACCAGCGCTCCATCGACAAGGTCGAATCGGTCAAGCTGCTGCCGGCGCGAGAATTTCCGCTGCAGAAAGATGCGGTGACCCGCTTCAAGGCGCGGTTTCGCGAGCGCTTCGACGTCGACTTCCGGCGCTGCCCGATCTTCCAGGACTTGAGCAGCGGCATCACGCCCGCCGGTATCGAGTACTACCTGCCGCTGTTCTTTGATGAAACTTCGACGTTGTTTGATTACCTGCCGCAGGACACCCAAGTGTTCTCGCTGCCGGGCATCGAACAAGCGGCGGAAAATTTCTGGAACGACGTGCGCAATCGCTACGAAGAGCGCCGCGTCGATCCATCGCGTCCTTTATTGCCGCCCGCAGAATTGTTCTTGCCGGTAGAAGACTGCTTCGCCCGCCTCAAGAGCTGGCCACGGGTAGTCGCCAGTCAGCAGGACGTCGAATCCGGTGCCGGTCGCGAGCGCTTCCCGGCGCAAGCGCTGCCGAACCTGGCGATCGAAGCCAAGGCCACACAACCACTGGCGGCGCTCTCGACATTCCTCGACGAATTCCCCGGACGCGTGCTGTTCACCGCCGAATCCGCGGGCCGGCGTGAAGTCCTGCTGGAGCTGCTGGAACGTCTGAAGCTGCGGCCGAAAACCGTCGACAGCTGGCCGGATTTCGTTTCAAGCAAGGATCGTCTGGCAATCACCATTGCCCCGCTCGACGAAGGCTTGATGCTCGACGACCCGGCGCTGGCGCTGGTGGCGGAGAGTCCGCTGTTCGGTCAGCGCGTCATGCAGCGCCGCCGTCGCGAAAAACGCGCCGACGCCAACAACGATGCGGTGATCAAGAACCTCACCGAACTGCGCGAAGGCGCGCCGGTGGTGCACATCGATCACGGTGTCGGGCGTTATCTGGGCCTGACGATTCTGGAAATCGACAATCAGGCGGCCGAATTCCTCACCCTGGAATATGCGGAGAACGCCAAGCTCTACGTGCCGGTGGCCAACCTGCACCTGATCGCCCGTTACACCGGCAGCGACGACTCACTGGCGCCGCTGCACCGCCTCGGCTCCGAGACCTGGCAGAAAGCCAAGCGCAAGGCGGCCGAACAGGTTCGCGATGTCGCTGCTGAGCTGCTCGACATCTATGCCCGTCGCGCCGCGCGCGAAGGCTATGCATTTGCCGACCCGAAAGCCGATTACGCAACCTTCAGTGCCGGCTTCCCGTTCGAAGAAACCCCGGATCAGCAAGCGACCATCGAAGCCGTGCGCGAAGACATGCTCGCGCCGAAACCAATGGATCGCCTGGTCTGCGGCGACGTCGGTTTCGGCAAGACCGAAGTGGCGATGCGCGCCGCGTTCATCGCCGTGCACGGCGGGCGTCAGGTAGCGATTCTGGTGCCGACCACCCTGCTCGCCCAGCAACACTACAACAGCTTCCGCGACCGCTTCGCCGACTGGCCGGTGACCGTGGAAGTGATGAGTCGCTTCAAGTCGGCCAAGGAAGTCAACGCGGCGATTGCCGATCTGGCGGAAGGCAAGATCGACATCGTCATCGGTACGCACAAGCTGCTGTCCGACGATGTGAAGATAAAAAACCTTGGTCTGGTGATCATCGACGAAGAACACCGCTTCGGTGTCCGGCAGAAAGAACAGCTCAAGGCCCTGCGCAGCGAAGTCGACATTCTCACCCTGACCGCCACGCCGATTCCGCGCACGCTGAACATGGCGGTGTCGGGCATGCGCGACCTGTCGATCATCGCCACCCCGCCGGCGCGACGCCTGTCGGTGCGCACCTTCGTCATGGAGCAGAACAAGAGCACGGTCAAAGAGGCCTTGCTGCGTGAGCTGCTGCGCGGTGGTCAGGTGTACTACCTGCACAACGACGTGAAGACCATCGAGAAATGCGCGGCGGATCTCGCCGAACTGGTGCCGGAAGCACGGATCGGCATCGGTCACGGGCAGATGCGCGAACGCGAACTCGAACAGGTGATGAGCGACTTCTATCACAAGCGCTTCAACGTGCTGATCGCCTCGACCATCATCGAGACCGGCATCGACGTGCCAAGCGCCAACACCATCATCATCGAGCGCGCCGACAAGTTCGGCCTGGCGCAGTTGCACCAGTTGCGCGGACGCGTCGGCCGCAGTCACCACCAGGCCTATGCTTACCTGCTGACACCGCCGCGTCAGCAAATCACTTCGGACGCGGAAAAGCGTCTGGAAGCGATTGCCAACACCCAGGATCTGGGCGCCGGTTTCGTGCTGGCGACCAACGACCTGGAGATCCGTGGCGCCGGCGAACTGCTCGGCGATGGCCAGAGCGGGCAGATTCAGGCCGTGGGCTTCACGCTGTACATGGAGATGCTCGAACGCGCGGTGAAGTCGATCCGCAAGGGCGAACAGCCGAACCTCGATCAACCGCTCGGCGGTGGCCCGGAGGTCAACCTGCGGGTGCCGGCGCTGATTCCGGAAGATTATCTGCCGGACGTCCACGCCCGTCTGATCCTATACAAGCGCATCGCGTCGGCCACCGACGAGGAAGGCTTGAAGGACCTGCAAGTGGAGATGATCGACCGTTTCGGTCTGCTGCCGGAGCCAACCAAGAATCTGGTGCGCATCACTGCGCTGAAATTGCAGGCCGAGCAGCTGGGCATCAAGAAAGTCGATGGTGGCCCGCAGGGTGGGCGCATCGAGTTCGCCGCGCAGACGCCAGTCGATCCGATGACCTTGATCAAACTGATCCAGACTCAGCCAAAACGCTACAAATTCGAAGGCGCTACGATGTTCAAGTTCCAGGTGCCGATGGAACGCCCGGAAGAGCGCTTTAATACTGTAGAGGCGCTGTTCGAGCGCCTCCTCCCGAAAACTGTTTGAAGGACGCCGCATGCGCCTGTTTCGCTCACTGACTTTGCTACTCACTTTCGTAGCACCGATGGCGTTTGCCGATGACACCTACATGGTCGAAATGATTCTGGTGCGGCAAAACGCCGTGCCGGCTATCGTCAGCCGTGCCGCCCCGGAAGACTGGGCCGCTGGCGCCCAACGCTTGGGCGATGACAGCCTGCGCACGCCTGCACTCGGCGACGTTGCCAGCAAACTCAGCGCCAGCGGTGATTACAGCGTGCTGATGCACAAGGCCTGGCAGCAGACCCTCGGCGAAGCGCCGACTAAAGTTGCGGTCAGCGACGGCCAGGAGCAGTTCGGCCAGTTCCCGATCGAGGGCACCCTGGAAATGAAACTCGGGCGCTTCACCGACGTGAATGCCGACTTCTGGGTCAACCAGATCGACGCCAACGGCATGGTCACCGCCAGCGAACGCCTGAAGCAGGACAGCCACACCAAAAACGGCCAGCTCAACTATCTCGACAACGGGCACCTGGCGCTGCTGATCAAGATCACTTCCCTGACGGCGCCCGCCCCACGGCAAGCCCCTGAAGCGATTCCGGACTGATCGAAGTCCTTATGCCCCCGCCCCTGAGTAAACCGTTGGCACCCTCCTGGGTCAGCCGATTCAAGGAACAGAGCCTGGAGCGTGGCCGCCGCTACGCCCTTGAGAACCGGGTACGCATCGCGCAGGTCGGCGATGCGACCATCACCGCCAGTTGCGAAGGCTCTGGCGGTAACGTCTACCGTCAGACCATTCACCTGCGCGAGTCAGCCAAAGACACCCTGCTGCTGGTTGACGCCACCTGTACCTGCCCGGTGCGCAACAACTGCAAGCACTGCGCTGCGGTGCTGCTGCAAGTGCAGGAAACCCTCGAATACCCTGCCGCCGCCAAAGACGCCGAACTGCTGGAAAAGCTCCAGGCCGTATTGGAGAACCGTAGCCCCAAAGCGCCACCGCAAGTGCTGGTGGACAACGTGCAACCGCTGCCGCGCCTGTGGCTGGCCAGCGTCGAGTTCAGCGCGTTCGAACCGCGCAACGGCAAGATGCAGCGCTACATCCAGCATCGGGCGGCGTTGTCGTTCAGCTATCTGGATGAGTACGTCAGCGGGCAGAAAAACAGCGACATTCTGATTCGTCAGGAAACCCAGACCCTGCGGATAAAACGCCACCCTGAAGTCGAACAGTCCTACCGTGAACAGTTAAGAATCCTCGGCTTTCGCATCGCCACGCGCCAGAGCAAAGCGCTGCCCGAAAGCGCCGGTGAGCTGTATGAAATGGTCAACGACAGCGCCTGGCTGACGTTCACCCTCAACGAGTTGCCGAAGCTGCGCACCCAAGGTTGGGAATTGCAGATCGACGAGGAGTTCGGTTTCGACCTGACCGCCGTCGACGACTGGTACGCCACCGTCGAACAGGCGCCGGAGCGCGACTGGTTCGATCTGGAATTGGGGATCATCGTCAATGGCGAACGCCTGAGCCTGCTGCCGATCCTGCTCAACCTGATGCGCTCGCACGCGGAAATCCTCAACCCGGAACGCCTGGCGCGGCGACGCGATGACGAGCTGATTCTGGTCAATATTGCGCAACGCAACAGTGAGCACGGGCCACTGCAAGTGGCGCTGCCCCTGGGCCGACTGAAACCGGTACTGGCGACGCTGGGCGAGTTCTACTTGCAGGAGCCGGGCGAAACCACCCTGCGCCTGAGCAAGGCCGACGCCACGCGGCTCAATTCGCTGGAAGGCCTTCCCCTGTTGTGGGAAGGCGGCGAACAGATTCGCAGCTTCGCCCAACGCCTGCGCGACATTCGCGACTTCAGCGCCAAAGCGCCGAAGGGCTTGAACGCGACGTTGCGTCCCTATCAGCTCGAAGGCTTGAGCTGGATGCAGTCCCTGCGTCAGCTTGAGGTCGGCGGGATTCTGGCGGACGACATGGGTCTGGGTAAAACCCTACAGACCCTGGCGCATATTCTCAGTGAGAAAAACGCCGGGCGCCTGGATCGACCGTGCATGGTGGTGATGCCCACCAGCCTGATCCCGAACTGGCTCGATGAGGCCGCGCACTTCACGCCGCAACTGAAAGTGGTCGCGCTGTACGGAGCCGGCCGTAAAAAGCATTTCGAGCATCTGGCCGACTTCGACCTGATCCTGACCACCTATGCACTGCTGCCCAAGGACGTCGAACGGCTGGCACAACAGCCGCTGCACGTTCTGGTGCTCGACGAAGCGCAGTACATCAAAAACCCCAACAGCAAGGCCGCGCAGGCCGCTCGCGAACTCAACGCGCGTCAGCGCCTGTGCCTGAGTGGCACACCGCTGGAAAACCACCTGGGTGAATTGTGGTCGCTGTTCCACTTTCTACTGCCGGGCTGGCTGGGCGACGTGAAAAGCTTCAATGCCGACTACCGCGTGCCGATCGAAAAACGCGCCAGCGAAGTCAGACTGCAGCACCTCAACGGCCGGATAAAACCGTTTCTGCTGCGCCGCACCAAGGAACAGGTGGCTACCGAACTGCCGCCCAAAACCGAGATCATCCACTGGGTCGATCTCAACGAAGCTCAGCGCGACGTGTACGAAACCATGCGTCTGGCGATGGACAAGAAAGTCCGCGACGAGATCACTCGCAAGGGCGTGGCGCGCAGCCAGATCATCATTCTTGAAGCCCTGCTCAAACTGCGTCAGGTCTGCTGCGATCTGCGCCTGGTCAACGACGCCACCCTGCCCGCCCGCGGCAGCACCTCGGGCAAGCTCGACAGCCTGATGGAAATGCTCGAAGAGCTGTTTGAGGAAGGTCGGCGGATTCTGTTGTTCTCGCAGTTCACCTCGATGCTGACGCTGATTGAGGAGGAACTGAAAAAACGCAACGTCGCCTACGCCTTGTTGACTGGCCAGACCCGCGATCGGCGCACGCCGGTGAAGGAGTTCCAGAGCGGCAAGCGTCAGATCTTTCTGATCAGCCTGAAGGCCGGCGGCGTCGGCTTGAACCTGACCGAAGCGGACACAGTGATTCATTACGATCCGTGGTGGAACCCGGCCACCGAGAACCAGGCGACCGATCGCGCCTATCGAATCGGCCAGGAGAAACCGGTGTTCGTCTACAAGATGATTGCCCGGGGCACGGTGGAAGAGAAGATTCAGCACCTGCAGAAGGAAAAATCCGACTTGGCGGCAGGCGTGCTGGATGGGCGCAAGGCCGGGGACTGGAAACTGCAGAGCGATGATATTGAAGCGCTGTTTGCGCCGTTACCGGACAAGTTCGACAAGCGTTGAGATTTGCAATTTTTTGCTAGATCGCTTTCGCGAGCAAGCCCGCTCCCACAGTTGGATCGCATTTCCCCTTGTGTGCGAGCCTGCTCGCGAACGGATCACCTCGGTTGAAGGTTCAAACTGAAGCTTACTGCCTGGAAGCGGGTAACGGCGCAAACAGCGCTTCGATATCACTCTGTTCCAGTTTGAATCCACCCGTCGTACCACCTTCAAGCACCGCCCCGGCCAACGCTGCTTTCTCCTGCTGCAACGCCTGGATTTTCTCCTCTACTGTGCCGCGAGCGATCAGCTTGTAAACGAACACCGGATTGTTTTGCCCGATTCGATACGCACGATCGGTGGCCTGATTCTCCACCGCCGGGTTCCACCAAGGGTCGAAGTGAATCACCGTGTCAGCAGCGGTCAGGTTCAAACCGGTACCACCCGCTTTGAGACTGATGAGAAACAGCGGCACCTTGCCGCCCTGAAAATCCTTCACCGGTGTTCGACGATCCGTGGTGTCACCGGTCAGCAGCGAAAAGGCAATGTCACGTTGCTGCAGTTCTTCCTCAATCAAGGCGAGCATTGAGGTGAACTGCGAGAACAGCAGGATCCTGCGACCTTCGCCGAGCAGCTCTTCGAGCATCTCCATCAAACTGAGCAGCTTGCCACTGCCGGAGCGCAGTGCCTTCGCCGTCAGCGGCATCTTGATCAGGCGCAAGTCGCAACAGACCTGACGCAGCTTGAGCAAGGCATCCAGAATGATGATCTGACTGCGCGCCACACCACTGCGGGCAATTTCGTCGCGCACTTTCTTGTCCATCGCCACGCGAACGGTTTCATAGACATCGCGCTGGCCGTCACTGAGATCAACCCAATGGATGATTTCGGTTTTCGGCGGCAGTTCGGTGGCCACCTGATCCTTTTTGCGGCGCAGTAAAAACGGCTTGATGCGCGCTGTCAGGTGCTGCATACGCTGAACATTGCCGTGCTTCTCGATTGGCGTGCGGTAATCGCGATTGAAGGACTTGCTGTCGCCGAGCCAACCGGGCATGAGGAAATGAAACTGCGACCAAAGCTCGCCCAAGTGGTTTTCCAATGGCGTGCCGCTCAGGCACAAGCGCTGGCGGGCCTGCAAATCGCGTGCGGCCTGCGCGGCTTTGCTGAGCGGGTTCTTGATGTTCTGCGCTTCGTCGAGAATCAGCACGCTCCACAACTGCGGCTGTAGAACCTCGAGATCCCTCGGCAGCAAAGCGTAAGTGGTCAGTACCAGATCGTATCCAGCCAGATCAGCGAAATCCTTTTGCCGCCCCGAGCCGTGCAGCGCCAATACTTTCAACTGGGGGGTGAAACGCTCGGCCTCGTCGAGCCAGTTGGGAATCAGGCTGGTCGGCATCACCGCCAGTGCCGGGCAATCGAGGCGTCCGGCGTGTTTTTCCGTGAGCAGATGCGCCAAGGTTTGCAGCGTTTTGCCCAGCCCCATGTCATCGCCCAGAATGCCGCCTACTTCAAGCTCGCGCAGGGTTTGCATCCAGTTCAGACCTTCGAGCTGATACGGGCGCAGTTGCGCGTTAAGGCCGGCCGGCGCAGCAACGTGGGTGTGACTGGCATCCTGCAGGCGCTTGGCAAAGGTGCGCAGCCGCTCGCCACCCTGCCAATCCAGCGGTACGCCATCAAGCATACTCAAGCGCGCGGCGTCCGGGACACTCAAGCGCAGTGCATCGCCCTGATGACCGCCCAGGTACAACTCGCCCAGCGTGGCCATCAGCGGTTTGATCCGACTCAGCGGCAGCGCGACCTTGGCGCCCGATGGGTCGCCAAAACCGCTGGGCTTCAGTTCGATCAGGAGTTTTTCGTCATCGCTGCGTTGTGCAAGATTGACCGGGTCAAGCAAGCGCGGCTGGGTGCGCAACAAGTGCAGAAGGATCGGTAGCAAACTGTAGCGCTGGCCATTGACGACGATACCCAACTGCAAATCAAACCACTGATGCCCAGCCTCTTCCTCGACCTCCGCGTACCAATGCTCGACTGGCTGCACATTGAAATGAAAGCCGGGACTCATCTCGACTTCCCAGTTCGAGGCGCGCAACGTGGCAAGCCCTTCGTGCATAAACCCGAGCCAGGCGGAATCATCCGGCAACGTGAACATTTCGCCGGGACGATCCAGCGAGCTCTTGCGCGTGGTTTTCTTGAAGCCGAACTTTTGCAGGATCTGACGCAGTTTCTTTTCCACCGCAGGCTGGCGTTGAATGCGCTGGGTTTCGGTGCCGTTGAGGATCATTACTTCCGGGTTGCGATCCACCGTCGGCTGGCCGTTGTAGGTAAACACCAGGGCGGCGCGGTGCTCAAGAACGTATTCCCAGCGCGAGCGCTCCCGACCGCTGACGAGGGTGAGTTGCGGCTGCGGTAGTACGTCGTCGATGATTCGTTCGGTCAGTTGGTGTGGCGGCGGGATTCTCGTTGCGGCGCTCATGCGATGACTGAACTGCATGGCCTGACGCGCCGGAATGTCCGGCGCCAGAGTCAAATGACTGGCCAGTTTTTCATCCAGTTCATTGAACAGAGGGCCAATCTGCCGCTGTTCACGATCCAGGTAATAAAGCGGCTCCAGCGCCAGCACGGTTTCCTGCGCAGCCTCGGCACTGCTCCACTGCGCGCGGAACCCGCCGTCGGCCTGCTCGGCCCAGGCGAACTGGCCGATGCGTTTCGCGCCAGACATCAACGGTTGCAGATCCTCGAAATCGAGGAACAGCCGCGAGGTGCGCAGGAGCATTTCCAGCAGTTCGGCGCCGCTGCAGCCTTCCAGCGGATAGCCGCTGTAATAGGCGTGATGGGAGTGCATGGCAACCAGCAGCCTGGCGACGCGCAGATCCAGCTCGGACAGGTAGCCGGGCTGACGCATGAGCATTTCCGCCAGCGAATACATCGGTTTGACTTCGCGCAACTCGCCGCTCTTGAGCTGGGAGACCTTGAAAATATCGAGCAGCCACTTGCCGCTCACTGACGTCGGCTTGAGCTTGTAAAACAGGCGCGTGCCTGCAGTTTGCGCGCCTTCTTCGATGGGCTTGGCCGGCACGGGAATGGTCGAAAGCCAATGTTCCAGCGCCCGCCCCAACTGGGTCTGTGCGTTACTTTCGGACGCTTCATGATCACTGCCCTGCAGGTGATAGAGCACCGCAGCGCAGTGTTTGCAGTCGATTGAGACAGGACAGGTGCACAGGCAACGCAAGTTGACGGAACCCAGCCGATCTTCGGACAGGTAAATGGTTTGTTCATACGCCTGATCTTCCGAACCGACGCAGAACGCCTCGATCTTTCTGTCATCGATCTCGATGATCTCTACCCGATCATCGGCGGCATAAGCCCGAGCCTTGGCCAGCGCGTTGCTAGTGAATGCCCGGGCCCAGGCCAACGACTTAAGCTGTTCGATGATAATGCTCATGGGCAGTCCTTAGCCGGCCAACACCCGCGCCAACGCCGACTTAACCTTGCCCATGCCGTCATGCAAGGCCTGCTCGATCTCGGCCATGGTGATTACTTCGGTGGTTTTTCCCGCTGCCGGGTTAACCACCAGCGCCAGACAGGCGTAATCCAGATCCAGCTCGCGGGCCAGTGCAGCTTCCGGCATGCCGGTCATGCCGACGATGTCACAGCCATCGCGCTCCAGACGCACGATCTCCGCCACGGTTTCCAGACGCGGGCCCTGAGTGCAGGCATACACGCCTTGATCGCTGTATTCACAGCCTTCGGCCGCCAGTGCGGCGATCAGTTGCTGACGCAGCGGCTCGCTGTAAGGGAAACTGAAATCGATGTGGGTGACGTGCTCCAGATCATCGGCGAAAAACGTGTGTTCGCGACCGCTGGTGTAATCGACGATCTGGTGCGGCACGCAGAAATGCCCGGTGCCCATGGCCGAATGAATCCCGCCCACCGCGTTGACCGCAATGATCGCCTCGGCGCCGGCCTGCTTCAGCGCCCACAGGTTGGCGCGGTAGTTGACCTTGTGCGGCGGGAAACGGTGCGGATGGCCGTGACGGGCGAGGAACAGCACTTCCTGGCCGGCGTATTCGCCGATCTGCACGTCGGCCGATGGCGCGCCGTAGGGCGTGTCCACAGCCAGCGACTGGCGAATGGTCAAGCCGTCGAGTTGTGTCAGGCCGGTGCCACCGATGATTGCGTAAACCGTCATAGCAAAAATCCTTAATCGATCAGTTGAGCGTCTTTGAGCGCGCCGATGGCGGTGAGCCAGCGTGGATCCTGGCGGTAGTCGGTGCTGGCGAACGACTGCCCGCGCATCCGCGCGATGCGCGCGGATGGCTTGACCTTCATCCGTTGCGCAGCGCTCAAGGCCAGTTCGGCTGCCGCGCGGTCGTTGCACACCAGGCCCATGTCGCAGCCGGCAGTCAACGCGGCTTCGATACGGCTGGCTGCATCGCCGACCACATGGGCGCCGGCCATCGACAGATCGTCGCTGAAGATCACGCCATCGAACTGCAACTCGCCGCGTAAAATGTCCTGCAACCAGCGGCGGGAGAACCCGGCCGGCTGCGAATCGACTTGCGGATAGATAACGTGGGCGGGCATCACAGCGGCCAGTTGTTTGCTGAGCCTGGCGAACGGTACGAGGTCGTTGGCGCGGATCTCGTCGAGGCTGCGCTCGTCATTCGGAATCGCGACGTGGGAGTCCGCCTCCGCCCAGCCATGACCTGGGAAATGTTTGCCGGTCGCAGCCATACCCGCGCTGTTCATGCCGCGAATGAAGGCGCCGGTGAGCAACGCGGCGCGCTCGGGATCGCCTTCGAAAGAACGGGTGCCGACTACGGCGCTGCGCTGGTAATCCAGATCCAGCACCGGGGCGAAACTCAGGTCGAGGCCGACCGCCAGCACTTCGGTGGCCATGATCCAGCCGCACTGCTCGGCGAGGTATTCAGCGTTGGGGTTGTCGGCGATGGCACGCATGGCCGGCAGGCGCACAAAGCCCTGACGCAGGCGCTGCACGCGACCGCCCTCCTGATCGACTGCCAGCAGCAGATCCGGGCGAATCGCTCGAATCGCTGCGCTGAGCTCACGCACCTGGCGCGGGTGCTCGATGTTACGCGCGAAAATGATCAGGCCGCCCACTTCGGGCTGACGCAACAGTTGGCGATCTTCGGCCGTCAGCCAGGTACCGGCGACGTCCACCATCAACGAGCCTTGCAGGCCAGCAGTCATAGAGATTCCTTGAAAACGAAAAACCCGATCCGCGAGAAATCGCTACCGTGAGCAATGCTCGGCAGGTTGGCAATTTCCATGGATTTCGGGTTCAGAACGAGAGTCGGCATGGGCGGCTAGCTTAGCGGATACAAGCAGCCGCGCCCACCCGTGCGCGGTTAAACCTTGGCGGCCACCGGGGTCGATTTGCTGCGCGGGCGAAGTTGCGCAGTCGCCATCGCCGGGTCGGTGACACCGGTTTCGGCACGCATGCCGGCGGCGAGGAACGGCACCATCAGGCGCATCACCTGTTCGATCGAGGTGTTGACGCCGAAATCCGTCTCGGCAATCGCGCGCAAGGCCTTGATCCCGGACATGCTGAACGCCGCAGCGCCGAGCATGAAGTGCACACGCCAGAACAGCTCGATGGGAGGAATGCGCGGCGCGGCTTCGTTGACCAACAGCATGTAGCGGCGGAACACCTTGCCGTACATGTCTTCCAGATAACGACGCAAGTGCCCCTGACTCTGGCTGAACGCCAGACCGAGCAAGCGCATGAAGATCGACAGGTCGTTACCGCTGCGTGGCTGTACCACCAGCGCCTGTTCAACGAGGATTTCAAGCAGTTCTTCAAGCGTCGGCTTGTTTTCCGGCTTGGCCTGACGACGCTCCAGCTCTTTATCGAGACTGATGCAGAACGGCCCGAGGAAGCGCGAGAAAACCGCCTGAATCAGGGCTTTCTTGGAGCCGAAATGATAGTTCACTGCCGCCAGATTTACCCCGGCCTTGCTGGTGATCAAACGCAATGAGGTTTCAGCGAAACCTTTCTCCGCGAACAACTGCTCGGCAGCATCAAGAATGCGTTCAACGGTTTCCGACTGGGCCATGGCTACTCCGCCTGACAAACACTTGTTTGAAACATACGTTTCAGCCTGTGCCTTGTCAAGCCTGCCAGTCCGTTTTGGGAATGGTCGGTCAGCTATTTAACCACACTCGCCCGGCGCATTAATAAGCACGGCAACCGACCGTCCGGCGGGCTGCAAAAAAAACGGGCATTGCCAAGACGGTTTCACTGTATATAATCCCAGTCACTGTATAAAAAGACAGAGCGATCAATATGCTAAAGCTGACGCCACGCCAAGCCGAGATTCTGGCCTTTATCAAACGCTGCCTCGAAGACAACGGCTACCCGCCAACCCGCGCGGAAATCGCTCAGGAACTGGGTTTCAAGTCGCCCAACGCGGCGGAGGAACACCTCAAGGCCCTCGCCCGCAAAGGTGCAATCGAAATGACTCCGGGCGCCTCCCGGGGTATTCGCATCCCGGGCTTCGAAGCCAAGGCTGACGACTCTACCCTGCCGATCATTGGCCGGGTCGCTGCCGGCGCACCGATCCTCGCCCAGCAGCACATCGAAGAGTCCTGCAACATCAATCCTGCGTTCTTTCACCCACGGGCCGATTACCTGTTGCGCGTACACGGCATGAGCATGAAGGACATCGGCATTTTCGACGGTGACCTGCTGGCGGTGCATACCACCCGCGAGGCCCGCAACGGCCAAGTGGTGGTAGCACGCATCGGCGATGAAGTGACGGTCAAACGCTTCAAGCGCGAAGGCAGCAAAGTCTGGCTGATTGCCGAAAACCCTGAGTTCGCCCCTATCGAAGTCGACCTGAAAGATCAGGAACTGGTGATCGAAGGCTTGAGTGTCGGCGTAATCCGCCGCTAAAGGAGGTTTTATGCAGTTCCCACACGCACCTCAGCAAACACAACTGCCTTTATTCGAAGCGTTTCTGGCACAACCGATGGCGCCGATCCTGAAGGATGTGGTCGAGCGCCCATGGATTGCCGAACCGGAAGTATTCAGTGAGCTGTCACTGCGCGGTGCGGCCGGGAACTGCCTGAACCTGCTCGCCCCGATTCTTCGCGAACTGAGCGAGGATCAGGATGCACGCTGGCTGACGCTGATCGCCCCTCCAGCCAGCCTGACCCAAACCTGGCTGCGAGAGGCCGGCCTGAACCGTGAACGCATTCTGCTGCTGCAACCACGTGGCGCGCAAAGCGCTCAGCAACTGGCCTGCGAAGCACTGCGCCTGGGTCGTAGCCACACGGTGGTAACCTGGCTCAATCCGCTGAACACAAGTTCACGGCAACAACTGATCAGCGCAGCCCGCACGGGCGACGCTCAGAGCCTGAACATTCGACTGGGTTGATTCACTTGTAACGCGCGCTGTGTGAAGCGCATGGCTTCTCCAGGGACAGAGAAGCCGACTTGATGCGGTAGCGGCAAGCGCCTACAGGCGGGGTTCAGTGAAGAACCCGCGGCCCTTCTTCCTTATCAAATTCGCCCTCGACCATACGACCGGCCATCTGAACGCCGACGCTCAACATCGCCTTGGCG
Organism: Pseudomonas sp. JQ36; assembly: GCF_053851495.1. Taxonomy (NCBI): domain Bacteria; kingdom Pseudomonadati; phylum Pseudomonadota; class Gammaproteobacteria; order Pseudomonadales; family Pseudomonadaceae; genus Pseudomonas; species Pseudomonas sp. JQ36. Next base: position 2,809,221 of record NZ_CM132642.1, read on the forward strand.
ATTTCCACGTGCTGGCCTTGCAGGAACGCCTTGGCATCCTCGGAGAAATCCAGCGTCACCAGAGAACCCTCGTCCTCAGCCCTGCGCAGCTCGATTCGGCCATCTGGTAACTCGACAATTTCTAGAAAGGACGTTGGCATATAGGTCTGTTCTCCACGAAAGGCAGGGATTATATAGACATCATTCAGGCTTCGCTCGGGATCTTGACCAGCAGCATGTTTCAGATTGCCACCGCGCCAATTGCCGTCAGCATTCGTTCAAGCCTTCGCGAAAGCGGATGGCCAGACCTTTGAGATTCTGCCGCCAGCTCTCCAGCTCTTCGCGACTTAACTCCTGTGGCGCCTCTTCTTCATCCAGATTAACCGCCTGAATCAATGGCTGCGTCACATCACCCTTGGGCTTGCGTGGTGCCCGTGGCGGCAGGAACAACGCCGAGTGCTCCGCCAACAATTTCGCCAGCCAGGTTTCAGGGTTGCCGGCCAGCTCCACCATCTCGGCCAGCTCAGGGATCGCAATCGATTCCAGGACTTCGCCAGTCAGTAACGCTTCGGCCCGCGACGCATTGGCCTGAGGCAGACGATAGAAACCAGCGATCTCATGGCACAGCCCCAACAGCGCGCCGTAGAGGTGAAACAACGCCGACTCACGTCCAGCCTGAATCAACGCCAACGAATTCATCGCCCGCCCCTCTTCGGCGCGAGCCAGAGCTTCAAGCGACAGACCGGCGAAATAGATCTTCTGATTGGTGCGGGTATAGAGTTCGTGCGCCATGCCGGCAGTCTCCACAGCGAAATAATTGCGTCACACAGACCCGACAGTGTCATGGATCAGCCGATCCCACCGCAAGCACAAAACAAAAAGGCCGCATGAAAACCCGAGGGGCATCATGCGGCCTTTTGTGGATCAGGCTAACGCTTACTCAGCCTTGGCTTTCGTGCGCTTGTCTTCAACAGTCCACTTGCCACCATCGTAGAACGCTTTCCAGCCGGTAGGCTTGCCGTCGACCTCGGTCTGCACGTATTGCTCCTTGGTCTTGCGGCTGTAGCGGATGACCGCTGGCAGACCATCAGGATCCTTCTGTGGCGCTTCGCAGAGGAAGTGGTACTTCGGATCGATCTCGTCCTTGTGCGGCAAAATCTCGATCACCAGCGGAGCACGGGTTTCACGGTTTTTCGGGAACTGGCTGGCCGCCAGGAACAGACCCGAAGCACCATCGCGCAAGATGTAGGTGTCGTTGACCTTTTCGCATTTCAGCTCAGGCATCTTCACCGGGTCCATCTTCGGCGGCGCCGCATCACCGCTCTTCAGCAGCTTGCGGGTGTTCTTGCAGGTCGGGTTGGTGCAACCGAAGAACTTGCCGAAACGACCGGTCTTGAGCTGCATCTCGCTACCGCACTTGTCGCATTCCAGGCTCGGACCTTCGTAGCCCTTGATGCGGTAGTTGCCCTCTTCGATTTCGTAGCCGGCGCAATCCGGGTTATTACCGCAGATGTGAAGCTTGCGCTTTTCATCGAGCAGGTAAGCATCCATCGCCGTGCTGCAGATCGGGCAGCGATGCTTGCCGCGCAGTACCAGCGATTCCGACTCACCCTCGTCGTCCGCTGCGATTTCGTCGCCCGGTACCAGGTTGACGGTGGCCTTGCAGCGCTCTTTCGGTGGCAGGCTGTAACCCGAGCAACCGAGGAACACGCCGGTCGATGCAGTACGGATCTGCATCGGACGGCCGCACGTAGTGCATGGAATATCAGTCATGACCGGCTGGTTGGCACGCATGCCGCTTTCCGGGTTCTCGGCTACTTCGAGCTTCTTCTTGAAGTCGCCATAGAACTCGTCCAGCACGTTTTTCCAGTCGCGCTCGCCCTGAGCCACATCATCGAGGTTCTCTTCCATGCCGGCGGTGAAGCCGTAGTCCATGAGGTTCGAGAAGCTCTCCGACAGACGCTCGGTGACGATGTCGCCCATCTTTTCCGAATAGAAACGACGGTTGTGCAAAGTCACATAACCGCGATCCTGAATGGTCGAAATGATCGCCGCATAGGTCGAAGGACGACCGATGCCGCGTTTTTCCATTTCTTTCACCAGACTGGCTTCCGAGTAACGGGCCGGTGGTTTGGTGAAGTGCTGCGACGGATCGAGCTTGATCAGCTTCATCGCGTCGCCCTGCGCCATGTCCGGCAGAACATCGTCGTCGCCAGGCTTGGTGATTTGCGGCAGAACGCGGGTGTAACCGTCGAACTTGAGGATGCGGCCCTTGGCACGCAGCTCGAAGTCGCCAGCGGCAACGCTGACGGTGGTCGACAGGTATTGCGCCGGCAGCATCTGGCAAGCGAGGAACTGGCGCCAGATCAGCTCGTAGAGGCGCTCCGCATCACGCTCCATGCCTGCAAGCTTGCTTGGCGTGGTGTTGGCATCGGAAGGACGAATCGCTTCGTGAGCCTCTTGTGCGCCTTCTTTGCTGCTGTAGACGTTCGGCGTTTCCGGCAGGTACTTCTTGCCGAACTCGTCTTCGATGTAAGTGCGCGCCATCGCCACGGCATCGGCCGAAAGGTTGGTCGAGTCGGTACGCATATAAGTGATGTAGCCGGCTTCGTACAGACGCTGGGCCATCATCATGGTTTTCTTCACGCCGAAGCCCAGGCGGTTGCTCGCGGCCTGTTGCAGGGTGGACGTGATGAACGGCGCCGACGGCTTGCTGCTGGTCGGCTTGTCTTCGCGCTTGACGATGCTGTAGCTGGAGGATTTGAGCTTCTCCAGCGCGGCCGTGGCCTGGGCTTCGTTCAGCGGTTTGAAGGCTTCACCCTTCTCGCGCGCCACTTCGAAACGTACGGTCGAGCCCTTGGCGGTGCCGAGGTCGGCGTGCACTTCCCAGTACTCTTCCGGGTTGAACGCACGGATCTCGCGCTCACGCTCGACCACCAGCTTCACCGCAACCGATTGCACGCGACCAGCCGACAGGCCACGGGCGATCTTGGCCCACAGCAACGGCGAGACCATGTAGCCCACAACGCGATCGAGGAAACGACGCGCCTGCTGGGCATTTACACGATCGATGTCCAGCTCGCCCGGCTCGGAGAAGGCTTCCTGAATCGCCTTCTTGGTGATTTCGTTGAACACCACGCGCTTGTAACGGCTGTCGTCACCACCAATGGCTTCGCGCAGGTGCCAGGCAATGGCTTCCCCCTCGCGATCCAAGTCGGTTGCGAGATAGATGGTGTCAGCATCCTTGGCGAGCCGGCGCAGCTCTTCGATGACCTTCTCTTTGCCCGGGAGGATCTCGTACTGGGCTTTCCAGCCATGCTCCGGATCGACACCCATGCGCGAGACCAATTGCTTGCGCGCTTTCTCTTTCGGCGTGAGCACCGGCCCTTCGCCCGCGGCAGCCTTGCCGCGCTTGGCGGCTGGCTCTTTGCTGGCGCTAGCCGAACCGCTGGTGGGCAGGTCTCGGATATGGCCGATACTCGACTTCACCACGTATTGGTTGCCCAGATACTTGTTGATGGTCTTGGCCTTAGCCGGGGATTCCACAATGACCAGCGATTTGCCCATGGATCAGAAAATTCCTGAATTCTAGAAGTGAAAGGCGGTTGGCGCCTGACGCGGCACCGCTATATATAGTGGCTACAAGGTGAGGTCAAGCACAGGGTTGCGTGCGCACTCGCCTCATGGCTTGGAAAAAAGGCTCGGTTCGGCTTGCACCAAAGCAAAGCGTGGCACCTGCTCGCCGTCAACCTCGACCGACTCGACGAACATGCTCAATGGGCGTACCCAAAAGCCGTAATCGTCATACAGGGCTTGGTAAAAGACCACTTCTTCTTCGGTCTCGGAATGCCGCGCAACACTGAATACGCGGTACCGCGGACCTTTGTAATGTTGGTAGAGCCCAGGTTGTATCGGCATGCTTCGGCCCTCACTCAAATTTTTTCAAAATAAATACAAAAATAAATCCGCAAAAACAAAAACCGGGGCACTTGGCCCCGGCTTCCATCGACGAGACGCTTAAACGCGTTCGAAGACGGTGGAGATGCCTTGGCCGAGACCAATGCACATAGTGGCCACCCCGAAGGTGCCGCTATTCTGCTTCATCACGTTCAGCAAAGTGCCGGAGATACGGGCACCGGAGCAACCGAACGGGTGACCCAGGGCGATCGCGCCGCCGTGCAGGTTAACCTTCTCGTTCATCTTGTCGAGTACTTTCAGATCTTTCAGCACTGGCAGGGCCTGTGCAGCGAAAGCTTCGTTGAGCTCGAAGAAGTCGATATCGTTGATGCCAAGACCCGCACGCTTCAGGGCTTTTTGTGTAGCCGGCACTGGACCATAGCCCATGATTGCCGGATCCACACCCGCCACTGCCATCGAACGGATCACGGCCATCGGCTGGATCCCCAGATCCTGCGCACGCTGCGCCGACATCACGATCATGCACGAAGCACCATCGGTGATCTGCGACGAAGTACCGGCAGTCACGGTGCCGCCCTTTGGATTGAAGGCAGGCTTGAGGGCCGCCAGGCTTTCCAGAGTGGTTTCCGGACGAATGGTTTCGTCGTAGTCGAACAGCTTCAGGAAGCCGTTTTCGTCGTAGCCCTGCATCGGGATGATTTCGTCTTTGAACTTGCCTTCCAGCGTCGCCTTATGGGCGAGCTGGTGGGAGCGCACGCCAAAGGCGTCCTGCTGTTCGCGAGTGATGCCGTGCATCTTGCCGAGCATTTCAGCGGTGAGGCCCATCATGCCCGAGGCTTTCGCCGCGTACAGCGACATGTGCGGGTTCGGATCGACACCGTGCATCATGCTCACGTGGCCCATATGCTCGACGCCGCCAACCACGAATACGTCACCGTTGCCGGTCATGATCGCTTGCGCTGCAGTGTGCAGGGCACTCATCGACGAGCCGCACAGACGGCTGACGGTCTGACCGGCCGAGGTGTGCGGAATCTGGGTCATCAGCGACGCCATGCGCGCGATGTTCCAGCCCTGCTCCAGGGTCTGGTTCACACAGCCCCAGATCACGTCCTCGACTTCAGCAGGATCGACCTTGGCGTTGCGTTCCAGCAGTTTGCTGATCAGGTGCGCCGACATGTCTTCGGCGCGGGTGTTGCGGTGCATGCCGCCCTTGGAGCGGCCCATCGGAGTACGACCGAAGTCGACAATCACGACGTCTCTAGGATTCAAGCTCATAAGTTCACTCTCACTCTAGTTGGGGGCGCTTAACCGAAGAAGCTCTGGCCGTTTTTGGCCATTTCGCGCAGCTTCGCGGTCGGGTGGTACAGCGCGCCCAAATCAGCGTACTGGTCAGCCAGGGCAACGAACTCGGCAACACCGATCGAATCGATGTAGCGCAGCGCACCGCCACGGAATGGAGGGAAACCGATACCGTAAACCAGACCCATGTCGGCTTCGGCCGCGGTTTCAACGATGCCGTCTTCCAGGCAACGCACGGTTTCCAGGCACAGCGGGATCATCATCCAGTTGATGATGTCTTCGTCGGTGACTTCGCGCTGCTCGTAAACGATCGGCTTGAGCACTTCCAGCACCGACGGATCGGCCACCTTCTTCTGCTTGCCTTTCTTGTCGGCCTCGTAGGCGTAGAAGCCCTTGCCGTTCTTCTGGCCCAGACGCTTGGCTTCGTAGAGCACGTCGATGGCCGAGCGACGGTCATCCTTCATGCGATCCGGGAAACCTTCAGCCATCACGTCACGACCGTGGTGACCGGTGTCGATGCCGACCACGTCCATCAGGTACGCCGGGCCCATCGGCCAGCCGAATTTTTCCATGACCTTGTCGATGCGGACGAAATCCACACCGGCGCTGACCAGTTTGGCGAAACCGCCGAAGTACGGGAACAGAACGCGGTTGACCAGGAAGCCCGGGCAGTCATTGACGACGATCGGGTTCTTGCCCATTTTCTTGGCGTAGGCAACGGTGGTGGCAATCGCCAGCTCGCTGGACTTCTCGCCACGGATCACTTCCACCAGCGGCATCATGTGCACCGGGTTGAAGAAGTGCATGCCGACGAAGTTTTCCGGACGCTTGAGGGCCTTGGCCAGCAGGCTGATGGAAATGGTCGAGGTGTTGGACGCGAGGATGGTGTCCTCTTTGACCTTGTCTTCGACTTCAGCCAGTACCGCTTGCTTGACCTTCGGGTTCTCGACCACGGCTTCAACAACCAGATCGACGTGACCGAAGTCGCCGTAGGACAGGGTCGGACGAATGCCGTTGAGCACTTCAGCCATTTTCGCGGCGGTCATGCGGCCTTTGTCAACGCGGCCAACCAGCAGTTTGGCGGCTTCGGCCAGACCCTGCTCGATACCGTGTTCGTTGATGTCCTTCATCAGGATCGGCGTGCCTTTGGAGGCCGACTGATAGGCGATACCGCCGCCCATGATGCCGGCGCCGAGCACGGCAGCCTGCTTCACGTCCTTGGCGATTTCGTCGTAAGCCTTGGCCTTTTTCTTCAGTTCCTGATCGTTCAGGAACAGACCGATCAAGCTCTGCGCGGCAGAGGTCTTGGCCAGTTTGACGAAACCTGCAGCTTCAACTTCCAGCGCCTTGTCGCGACCGAAGTTCGCGGCTTTCTGGATGGTCTTGATCGCTTCAACCGGCGCCGGGTAGTTCGGGCCAGCCTGCCCTGCCACGAAACCTTTGGCGGTTTCGAAAGCCATCATCTGTTCAATGGCGTTCAACTTGAGTTTTTCAAGTTTTGGCTGACGCTTGGCCTTGTAATCGAACTCGCCGGAGATGGCGCGCTTGATCAGTTCAAGGGCAGCTTCCTGGAGCTTCTCCGGAGCAACCACGGCGTCGACGGCGCTGACTTTCAGCGCGTCTTCAGGACGGTTTTCCTTGCCAGCGGCAATCCACTCGATGGCGTTATCGACGCCGATCAGACGTGGCAGACGCACGGTACCGCCGAAGCCTGGGTAGATGCCCAGTTTGACTTCCGGCAGACCGATCTTGGCTTTGGTCGACATGACGCGGTAGTCCGCCGCCAGGCACATTTCCAGACCGCCACCCAGGGCGATGCCGTTGATCGCGGCCACGGTCGGAACGTTGAGGTCTTCGAAATCGCTGAAGATCTTGTTGGCTTCGAGATTGCCAGCAACCAGCTCGGCATCCGGCAGCTTGAAGTTGTCGACAAATTCGGTGATGTCGGCGCCGACGATGAACACGTCCTTGCCACTGCTGACGATCACGCCCTTGATCGAAGCATCTGCCTTGATGGTGTCCACGGCCTGACGCAGTTCGTTCAGGGTAAGACGGTTGAACTTGTTGACGGACTCACCCTTGAGGTCGAATTTCAATTCGACGATGCCACTTTCAAGAGCTTTAACCGTGATGGCTTTACCTTCGTAAATCATCAACTGATCTCCACGATATGGAAGCTGAACAGTACACGTCGGACGCAGGTAAACGGCTCGGCAGGACGCTTTTTCGTCGATGCTGACGCCAATCCACCCGGCACACCCGCCAACGCGATAGTCGGGATTCTGTAGGAGCAGTCTGTAAGACAAACGCTCAATTCATACGCCCGTTTGATTTGGGTACGTCACCTTCACGGAATTTCCAACAATTGTCAATCGCCCAAAATACGGGTTGAAATGCGACTTTGTGGTCATTTCCGTTGCACACAGATCCGCAACACGCAGGTGCATGCAAAGCCATTCATAGAATCAATAGTTAGAAAAGTCGCCCTAATTCCTGACGAGCCCTGTTTAACAGGCTACGCTGGCGGGACTACAGGGAAAGTCGCTGCCCGTAAACAGCCGAGTCAGCGATAAAAAACAGTTACCGGCCTGCCTGGCCAACCCCGCCCGATGAATCATGTCGGGCTTTTTATTGCTCGTCTGCCGGACGCTCCCCACCCTTGCAGTGGGAAAAGTCCGCGGGTCAAGCCAGCGCTTTCAGAGTCGCGTCGATATCCTGCAAAACCGTGGCTTCGCCCTTCTCGCCCCAGTACAAGGCGATCATCTGCTTGTCGGCCTCGACCTTGAACACGTTGCCCGGCAACTTTTCGAAATGATCGAGCAGCAGGCGGTCCTCGCAGACCTCCTGCCACTGATTGACCCACACACCCGGCGATTTCTGCCAGTAGGTCCAGCAAGCGGGCTGGGTGCCACGCCGTGGTCGATGATATTGCGCACACGGACTGGGCGGCTCCTGAGACAGCCAGTGCGGCCACTCCTGAGGCGCCAGCTGCATGGCCAGCCCGATGCGGCGCGCCTCCATACGCAGAGCCATTCGGCCACTCTGCACGCGCGACGGGCGCAACCATGCCAGTGGACTCAAAACCACCAGCAGGATTGACACCACCAACCAGACCGTCATATCTCTACTCCCGACTTAAGGTGAGCGCATTGTGTCACTTTGGAACCAATGCGCTTGAAACCAGCCATACTTAACAATATCGAACCGTCACGAGGAGCACCTCATGCCCTACAACCATATCCTGGTCGCCGTAGACCTGACCGAAGAGTGCGACCCTGTGATTCACCGCGCCCGCGAGCTGTCGAAGAGCAATGGCGCCAAGCTGTCGCTGGTGCATATCGTCGAACCGATGGCCATGGCGTTCGGCGGCGATGTGCCGATGGATCTGTCACAACTGCAACAGCAGCAGTTCGATCAGGCCAAGGAGCGTCTTGAGCGCCTGAAAGCCAAATATGCCGAGCTCGAAGGCGCCAATTGCCACCTGACCTATGGCCAGCCACGTCAGGAGATCCATCATTTCGCCAAGGAAAACACGTGCGATCTTATCGTGGTCGGCAGCCATGGCCGGCACGGTCTGGCACTGTTGCTGGGCTCTACGGCCAACGACGTGCTGCACGGCGCACCTTGCGATGTGCTGGCGGTGCACCTGATCAAACGCTGAAACACAAAAACCTGTGGGAGCGGGCTTACTCGCGAAGGCGGCGTTGAATTCAACATTAATGCTGCCTGACACATCGCTTCCGCGAGCAAGCCCGCCCCCACATTGAATTTTCACCGATACCCGTATATGAAAAGCCCGGCGCTCATCACTGAGCGTCGGGCTTTTTTGTTACCGGATCAATCAGGCATCCAGCTCGGCCCAACGCTCCACCAGCGCATCCAGCTCAGCCTGCAATTGCTCCAGCGAAGCAATCACCTTGGCCGTCTCTGCCGGCGGACGCTGATAGAAACCGGCCTCGGCCATTTCAGCCTCGACGGCCGCGATCTGCTGCTCCTTGGCATCGATATCACCCGGCAACGCTTCCAGCTCGCGCTGCAGCTTGTAGCTCAGCTTCTTCTTGGCTGCCGGTGCGGCAGCGGCAGGTGCGGCAACTACGGCTGGCTCAGCGGTGACCACCGCCGAATTCAGGTCAGCCTTGCCCGACTTGCTCTCGGTCACGCCCAGCAGGCGCGGCGAGCCGCCCTGACGAATCGAGTCCTGATAGCCACCGACGTATTCCCGCACCTTGCCTTCACCTTCGAAGACCAGGGTGCTGGTGACCACGTTGTCGAGGAATGCCCGGTCGTGGCTGACCATCAGCACAGTGCCGTTGAAGGTCAGCAGCACTTCTTCGAGCAGCTCGAGGGTTTCCACGTCGAGGTCGTTGGTCGGTTCGTCGAGTACCAGCAGGTTCGCCGGTTTGCTGAACAGTTTGGCCAGCAGCAAGCGCGCACGCTCACCACCGGACAGTGCCTTGACCGGCGTACGCGCACGCTGCGGGCTGAACAGGAAGTCACCGAGGTAACTCAGGACGTGGCGGCTCTGGCCGTCGATATCGATGAAGTCGCGACCTTCGGCGACGTTGTCGATCACGGTCTTTTCCAGATCCAGCTGATGGCGCAACTGGTCGAAGTAGGCCACGTCAATCCGGGTGCCCTCTTCCACTTTGCCGCTGGTCGGTTGCAGTCCATTGAGCATCAGCTTCAGCAGGGTGGTCTTGCCGGTACCGTTGGCGCCGAGCAGGCCGATACGGTCGCCGCGCTGCAGGACCATCGAGAAGTCCTTGATCAGGTACGGACCGTCCGGGTGATGGAAGCTGACATTTTCCAACACCATCACTTGCTTGCCGGACTTGTCGGCAGTTTCCAGCTGGATATTCGCCTTGCCGGTACGCTCGCGACGCTCGCTGCGCTCAACACGCAGGGCTTTCAGGGCGCGCACACGGCCTTCGTTACGGGTCCGACGAGCCTTGATACCCTGACGGATCCACACTTCTTCCTGAGCCAGACGCTTGTCGAACAGCGCGTTGGCGGTTTCTTCAGCGGCCAGCGCGGCCTCTTTGTGCACGAGGAAGCTGGCGTAATCGCCGTTCCAGTCGATCAGGCCACCGCGATCCAGTTCGAGGATGCGCGTGGCGAGGTTCTGCAGGAAGGAACGGTCGTGCGTGATGAACAGCACGGCGCCCTGGAAATCCTTAAGGGCTTCTTCGAGCCAGGCAATCGCACCGATGTCCAGGTGGTTGGTCGGCTCGTCGAGCAGCAGCAGATCCGGTTCGGACACCAATGCCTGCGCCAGCAGCACGCGACGACGCCAGCCACCGGACAATTCGGCGAGGGTCTTGTCGGCCGGCAGTTGCAAGCGGCTCAGGGTGCTGTCGACCAGGGTCTGCAAGCGCCAGCCGTCACGGGCTTCGAGGTCGTGCTGGACGTGCATCAGCTTGTCCAGATCGGCGTCGGTGACGATGTTCTGGCTCAGGTGATGATATTCGGCGAGCAAGGCGCCAACGCCGTCGAGGCCTTCGGCAACCACGTCGAATACGGTCCGCCCGTCGGCCACTGGCAACTCTTGCGGCAATTCGCCGATTTTCAGACCGGGGGCACGCCACACCGAGCCGTCATCGGGCTTCTGGTCGCCCTTGACCAGTTTCATCATGCTGGATTTGCCAGTGCCGTTGCGGCCGATGATGCACACCCGCTCACCACGGGCGATCTGCCAGGACACCTTGTCCAACAACGGCATCGCGCCGAATGCAAGGGACACATCGCTGAATTTGAGCAGGGTCATGAGCTTCTCCAAAAACCGGGCGCGCATTCTACCTGATTCAGGCTCTCAGCAGGCCGGCAATTTGTCTGCCGAAGCACTCTGCACAACATTTGTTGCGAACTTGTGCTGCGGGACCGGCAAAGCTTTCGCCCGTTGCTGGCAAAAGGCTAAGCTACAGACAATTCAGTGCTGGCCGCGGCCGGTGCTTGTCATGATTTCTCTGCCCGGATGTCTCATGCGCAGTCGCCTTTTCAGTGTCTTGTCCTGTTTGCTACTTACCGCCGCTGCCGCTCAATCCGCCCAGGCGGTGGACCTGTCCACCCAACGCCAGTATTACGATGAAGCCAAACGCGCCCTGGCCAAGGGCGATACCGGCCCGTACTTCCGTTACAGCCAGGCCCTCGCCGATTACCCGCTGGAACCGTATCTGGCCTACGACGAACTGACCGCGCGTCTGAAAACCGCGAGCAACGCCGAAATCGAGAAGTTCCTCGCCGAGCACGGCGACCTGCCCCAGGCCAACTGGATGAAGCTGCGCTGGTTGCGCTGGCTCGCCGACCGTGGCGATTGGGCGACCTTCACCAAGTATTACGATCCGAAACTCAACTTCACCGAGCTGGACTGCCTCAATGCGCAGTACCAGATCAGCAGTGGCCACAAGGCCGAGGGCTATGCCAACGCCGACAAACTGTGGCTGACCGGCAAATCGCAACCGGTCGCCTGTGACGGGCTGTTCGGGATCTGGGCCGCCGACGGCCAGTTGACCGAACAGAAACGCTGGGAACGCACCAAACTCGCCGCCCAGGCGCGTAACTATCCACTGGCCAACAGCCTGATCAACGGCCTGACCACCCTCGCCCCGCGCGGTCGGCTGCTGGTGGATGTCGCGCAAAAACCCGAGCTGCTCAATCAACCATCGCGCTTCACCCCGGCCGACGAGCCGATGTCCGACGTGGTCAGTCTCGGCCTGCGCCGCCTCGCCCGTCAGGATCCGGACAAGGCCATGGCGCTGCTCGACGGATACGCGAGCAGCATGCATTTCTCCCGTGACGAGAAAGTCGCGATCGCCCGGGAAATCGGCCTGACCCTGGCCCGGCGTTTCGACAGCCGCGCGCTGGACGTGATGACCAAGTACGATCCGGAACTGCGCGACAACACCGTGTCCGAATGGCGCCTGCGTCTGCTGCTGCGCCTGGCACGCTGGGACGATGCCTATCAGTTGACCCGACGCCTGCCGCAGGATCTGGCGACCACCAACCGCTGGCGCTACTGGCAGGCGCGCAGTCTGGAACTGGCCCAGCCACAAAACCCGGAAGCACAGACCCTTTACAAAAACCTTGCGCGCGAACGTGACTTCTACGGTTTCCTCGCCGCCGACCGCTCGCAATCGCCGTACTCGCTGAACAACAAGCCGCTGGTCCTCAGCCAAGCGTTGATCAACAAGGTGCGCAACACCCCGGGCGTACGCCGCGCGCTGGAATTCCATGCGCGTGGGCAGATCGTCGACGGGCGCCGCGAGTGGTATCACGTCAGTCGCCATTTCAATCGTGACGAAATGGTCGCCCAGGCCAAATTGGCCTACGACCTGAAATGGTACTTCCCGGCCATCCGCACCATCAGTCAGGCGCAATACTGGGATGATCTGGATATCCGCTTCCCGATGGCCCACCGCGACACCCTGGTGCGTGAAGCCAAAACGCGTGGCCTGCATTCGAGCTGGGTGTTCGCCATCACTCGTCAGGAAAGCGCCTTCATGGACGACGCCCGCTCCGGCGTCGGCGCCAGCGGTCTGATGCAATTGATGCCCGCCACTGCCAAGGAAACCGCGCGCAAGTTCAGCATCCCGCTGGCCTCGCCGCAGCAAGTGCTTGATCCGGACAAGAACATCCAGCTCGGCGCCGCTTACCTGAGCCAGGTGCACAGCCAGTTCAACGGCAACCGCGTGCTCGCCTCCGCCGCCTACAACGCCGGCCCCGGCCGTGTGCGCCAGTGGCTGCGCGGTGCCGATCACCTGAGCTTCGATGTGTGGGTGGAAAGCATCCCGTTCGACGAAACCCGCCAGTACGTGCAGAACGTGCTGTCGTACTCGGTGATCTACGGGCAGAAGCTCAATTCGCCGCAGCCGCTGGTGGATTGGCATGAGCGGTATTTTGATGATCAATGACAGGTGCTGAATACCTGAAATGAAAAATGCCCGCATCAATCGATGCGGGCATTTTTTTGTCTTCAGCAAACGCCTGGGGCAGTTCTACACCGCCACCGCATGCCCATCATTGAACTGCAACGACGCCAGCCGCGCATACAACGGATTGCTTACGATCAACTCCTGATGCGTACCGATCGCCACCAAGCTGCCCTGATCCATCACCGCGATCCGGTCGGCGTTCTTGACCGTGGCCAGGCGATGCGCGATCACCAGTGTGGTGCGGTTCTGCATCAGGCTGGGCAAGGCTTCCTGGATCAGGTGCTCGCTCTGCGCATCGAGGGCGCTGGTGGCTTCGTCCAGCAGCAGAATCGGCGCATCCACCAGCAACGCGCGGGCGATCGCCAGGCGTTGACGCTGGCCGCCGGAAAGTCCGAGGCCAGCGTCACCCAAATGGGTCTGATAGCCGTTGGGCATTTTCTCGATGAAGTCATGGGCGTGGGCAATTCTCGCCGCTTCCTTGACCTGCTCCAGTGTCGCGCCCGCATTGCCGTAACGAATATTCTCTTCGACGCTGCCGAAAAACAGCGCAGGCGATTGCGAGACCAGAGCGAAATTGCGGCGCAGATCCAGGGGATCAAGGCTGGTCAGCGGCACACCGTCGATCAGAATCCGCCCTTCAAGCGGGTCGTAGAAGCGCAACAGCAAGTCATACACCGTGGACTTGCCGGCCCCGGATGGCCCGACAAGGGCCAGAGTCTCGCCGGCCCTGATGGTCAGGCTGAGGCCGTTGACGGCGTAGCTGTCCGGACGTGACGGGTAGGAAAAGCGCACATTCTGCAATTGCAGTTCGCCCTTGATCCGTTCTGGCAACGTCACCAGTCCGATAGTCGGTGGCTGGATGATGTTCTGCGAACTGAGCAGTTCCGCGATGCGCTCGGCGGCACCCGCCGCACGCTGCAATTCGCCAATGACCTCGCTCAACGTGCCGATCGCGCTGCCCACGATCAGGCTGTAGAAAACGAACGCCGCCAGTTCACCACCGGTAATGCGCCCGGCAATCACGTCCATGCCGCCGACCCACAACATCACCGCCACCGCGCCGAGCACCAGCACGATCACCACGGTGATCATCCAGGAACGCTGAAAAATCCTTTTGCGCGCGGTGTCGAACGCGTCCTCGACGGTTGTGGCGAAACGCCGCTCATCCTGCACCTGATGGTTGTAGGCCTGCACGGTCTTGATCTGACCGAGGGTCTCGGAGACATAGCTGCCGATGTCGGCGACCCGATCCTGGCTCAGCCGCGACAGATTGCGCACGCGCCGACCGAAAATCAGAATCGGCGCGACCACGAACGGCAAGGCAATCACCACGATGCTGGTGAGTTTCGGGTTGGTCACGAACAGCAGCACCACCCCGCCGATCACCATCAACAGGTTGCGCAGAAACATCGACAGTGACGAGCCGATCACCGATTGCAGCAACGTGGTGTCGGCGGTCAGTCGTGACTGAATCTCCGAACTGCGGTTGTTTTCATAGAACCCGGGATGCAGGTACACCAGATGGTTGAAGACCTCGCGCCGAATATCCGCCACGCAGCGCTCACCGATCCACGACACCCAGTAAAACCGTGCAAACGTGCCGATCGCCAGGCCCAGCACCATTAGCATGAAGATGCCGATGCTCTGGTTCAGCTGGTGCGGCGACTGGGTCATGAAACCCCGATCGACCAGCAGTTTGATCCCCTGCCCCATCGACAAAGTCACGGCCGCGGTGACGATCAGCGCCAGCAGCGCAGCGCCGACTTGCCAACGATAAGGCGCCAGAAACCGGCTGGTCAGACTCAGCGCTCGACGGTGCCGGGAAGAAAGCTTCGAGATCATTCAGGTACACATCCGTGTTGGTGAAAGGGCTAGCCTAAACCTTCTATGGGGCGGAACTCTGTAAATCACAATGAGTCAGGTTAAATATGCCCCCAAAGACTAGGCCATAGTTGCTATTGGTCTAATGTCCCGGTTGAGACGAGCGGTCATTTCTGTTGGACTGGAGATGCCGCTTTTGACAGACCCTGAGGGTGTTGTCACAGCCTGGTCACGTGGCGGTTTTAATCTACGTGCACAACCTGATGAGGAGACAGGCCATGTCCTTGCAACACAGCAGCGAAGACAAAATTGAAGTGATCCGCACCAAACCCGGCCAACCTCTGGGTTGCTCGATTATTGACAAGGATGGGCGTGAGGTACCGATCACCGAAGACATGATCCAGGACGCATGTCGCGAACTGGACAAGCGATTGGTCAAGCCTGCCGAACAAAAGTGATATAGCCACCGTCTTCCTGACCCGGCCCCCATTTGGCCGGGTTTTTTCTGCCTGCCGTTCTCTCCTGTGTAGGAGCTGCCGAAGGCTGCGATCCTTTGATTTTGTTTCTCAGAGGCAAGATCAAAAGATCGCAGCCTTCGGCAGCTCCTACAGGATTTTCAGACAGCCACCGCCCCCAGCGCCGCCACAATCTTGCGCAACACCGGCGAATCACCGTCGATCCGCACCTTCAGCCCCTCGATCTCGCGTCGTACCGGATATTGCTTGCGCAACACGTCAAACGCTGCACGCTGTTCAGCGACATTGCCTACAAGACTGCGGCGAAAATCCGCGTCATCGCGGCGCGGGTCGTACACGCCACGGCACAACATCGCCAGCGCCCAGGCCGGATCGCTGTCGGCGTGCAGGTTCACTTCTGACAGCCAGGGTGCCGGCAGCAGGTCACTGAGCTGGATGCTCGGTGGTTGACCGATAAATTCGCAATAGGCCTGATAAATCTGCGCCGTCCCGCGTTGCTTGCCATCGAGGCTGTAGCCGGCAATGTGCGGCGTGGCCAGCACGCAGAGTTCGGCGAGGGCGACATCGACTTCAGGCTCGGCTTCCCAAACATCAAGCACCGCTTGCAGGTCTTCGCGCTGCAGCAGCACTTTGCGCAATGCAGCGTTATCCACCACCGGGCCACGGGCGGCATTGATCAGCCAGGTACCAGGTTTGAGCTGTTGCAGACGCTGTTCGTTGAACAGGTGCCAGGTCGCGCCTTCGCCGGTGCGCGTCAGCGGCGTGTGCAGGCTGATCACGTCGCACTGCTCGATGATCTGCTCGAGGCTCACATAATCGCCGCCCTCGGCCGCCTGACGCGGCGGATCGCAGACTTTGACATTCCAGCCCAGTCCTTTGAGCACCTTGATCAGCCGCCCGCCAACTTCACCGGCACCGATCACACCGTACGTACGTTGCGGCAAATCAACGCCTTCGATTTCTGCCAGAGTCATCAGGCTGCCGAGCACGTAGTCGACCACGCCCCGCGCATTGCATCCGGGCGCACTGGACCAACTGATGCCGGTCTCATTGAAATAATCGAGATCCAGATGATCGGTACCGATGGTGCACGTGCCGACGAAACGCACTTTGCTGCCTTCAAGCAACGCGCGGTTGACGTTGGTCACCGAACGTACCAGCAACACATCGGCCTGCTCGACCGTCGCACGGTCGATGGAACGGCCCGGCACCCGGCGGATCTCGCCGAAACCGGCAAAAAAGGCATCGAGCAGCGGGATATTTTCGTCGGCAACAATCAGCATGGCGGGCTCCTTGGGGGGATCGGCAGTTTAGGTGCAGATCCACCGTTGAGCCAGCGCAGACTGCACTGTGGCGAGGGAGCTTGCTCCCGCTCGACTGCACAACAGGCGGAAAGTCTGCAATCGGGATTTTCCTGATCCACCACGCCGGATGATTCCAGATCCGCTTCGCACCCCAGCGGGAGCAAGCTCCCTCGCTACAGTGGATCGCATCGATGATTACAAATCCGCAACAGAGGATTTTTCCTGACTGTCACGTCAGCGGCGTAGAATGCGGCGCCTTGCGCATCAACACCTGTGGACGCTTTGCCTGTGAATTCTGTTACTGATCAACCTCTCGCTGCCTCACTCACCCGCCCCGCGCGAATTCGCCTGGAGTTCAGGAACCTGCTCGCCCTGGCCTTGCCGATCATCATCGCGCAACTGGCGACTACCGCGATGGGCTTCGTCGATGCGGTGATGGCCGGCCGCGTCGGGCCGAAAGATTTGGCGGCGGTAGCGCTGGGCAACTCGATCTGGGTCCCGGTGTTTCTGCTGATGACCGGCACCCTGCTGGCCACCACGCCGAAAGTCGCTCAGCGTTTCGGCGCCGGCACCCACAGCGAGATCGGCCCGATCGTGCGTCAGGCGCTGTGGCTGGCGCTGGTGGTCGGCCTGATCGCCACGTGCATGCTGGTCGCCGCCGAACCGGTACTGCACCTGATGAAGGTCGATCCCGAGCTGATCGGCCCGTGCATGCAATACCTGCACGGCATTGCCAGCGGCCTGCCGGCGGTGGCGTTCTATCACGTGCTGCGCTGCACCAGTGACGGCATTGGCCGTACCCGCCCGGCGATGGTGCTGGGCCTGTGCGGTCTGGCGCTGAACATTCCGCTGAACTACATCTTCATCTATGGCCATTTCGGCGTACCGGCCATGGGCGGCGTTGGCTGCGGCTGGGCCACGGCCATCGTGATGTGGGTCATGGCGCTGGGTCTGGCGGGTTACGAGCGCTGGGCGCCGGCCTATCGTTCGAGTGAAATCTTCAGCCGCTTCGACTGGCCACAATGGGCGGTGATCAAGCGTCTGCTGGCGATCGGTCTGCCGATTGGCATCGCGGTGTTTGCCGAGTCGAGCATCTTCGCGGTGATCGCCCTGCTGATCGGCAGCCTTGGCGCCACCGTGGTGGCCGGGCATCAGATCGCGCTGAACGTCAGCTCGCTGGTGTTCATGATTCCGTATTCGCTGGGCATGGCGGTGACCGTACGCGTCGGCCAGGCACTGGGTCGTGAAGAGCCGCGTGAAGCACGTTTTGCCGCCGGTGTCGGCATGGGCACTGCGCTGGCCTACGCCTGTATTTCGGCGAGCATGATGCTGTTGCTGCGCGAGCCGATTGCATCGATCTATACCGCCGATCCGACGGTGATCCACATTGCGGCAATGCTGATTGTGTACTCGGCGCTGTTCCAGTTTTCCGACGCAATCCAGGTCACCGCCGCCGGCGCGCTGCGCGGTTATCAGGACACCCGGGTAACGATGATTCTGACCTTGTTCGCCTACTGGGGCATCGGCCTGCCGGTGGGTTACGCGCTCGGTCTGACCGACTGGCTCGGCGAACCGCGTGGCCCGAGCGGCTTGTGGCAGGGTTTGATCGTTGGTTTGAGCTGTGCAGCGCTGATGCTGTCGATCCGCCTGACCCGCAGTGCGCGCAAACGTATTCGGATCAGTCGCAGCGCCGGCTAAACCCCTTACGCAGGACAAAAATGTGGGAGCGGGCTTGCTCGCGAAAGCGGTGTTTCAGTCGACATCTTCAGTGACTGACACACCGCCTTCGCGGGCAAGCCCGCTCCCACATTGGGATTTGCGTTTGCCTGAGGGTCAGGCTTGTTTTTTGCGGATCCAGTACAGATAAGTACCGGCCTCTTCGTGCTGGCCCACCAGTTCATGGTCGAGAAACACACAGAACTTGGGAATGTCGCGACGGGTCGAGGGATCGGTGGCGATCACCTTGAGCAAGCCGCCAGGCACCAGGTCACGGATGTGCTGATGCAGCATCATCACCGGCTCCGGACAATTGAGACCGGTGGCATCGAGGGTGCCGTCGACCGGGGTATCGATCATTTCACTCATGATTAACTCCTGAAACTGGCCGGCATTGTCGCGCATTGCCGGGTGCTCAGTCATCTGTAGCGAGGGGATTTATCCCCGATGGGTCGCGAAGCGGCCCCAAAGGCTGGGGATGCGCTGCATCCCATCGGGGATAAATCCCCTCACCAGAGATCATTCCCACAGGGTTTAGTGGTGACTTAGCGGGATTTGGCTTTCTTGATGTCATGCCGACGCAAATGGCAGGTCACTTCCTCGCGGTCGTGATACAGCTGCTTGCAACCAATATCGACCTTGATCCCGCGCGCCTTGAAGCCATCGGCGATGCGTTCGAGCAAGCGCTTCACTTCGGCATAACGCTGCTTCATCGGCAGCTTGAGGTTGACCACTGCTTCGCGGCAGTGGCCGTCGCCGATCCACTCTTCAAGCATCGCCGCGTTACGCGCCGGCTTCTCGACGATGTCGCAGACCATCCAGTCCACCGGTTGCTTGGGCTTGAAGGTGAAACCGTCGGCCATCAAGTGCTGCACCAGTCCGGTGTCCATCAGGCTTTCAGCCATCGGGCCGTTGTCGATGGCAGTCACCAGCATGCCGCGGTTGACCAATTGCCAGGTCCAGCCGCCCGGCGCCGCGCCGAGGTCGACACCGGTCATGTCGCTGTGCAGGCGCTCGTCCCACTGATCACGCGGGATGAAGTGGTGCCAGGCCTCCTCCAGTTTCAACGTCGAACGGCTGGGTGCCTCGCGCGGAAACTTCAGGCGCGGAATACCCATCGGCCACATCGCCGAGTTGCCGGCATCGGCCATGCCGAGGAACACTTCGCGGCCACTTTTGAAGGTCAGCAGCAGGCGCGGCTTGTTTTCGCCTTCCACCAGTTTGCCGGCGCCGGTCAGCGCCTTGCGCAGCGGGCCTTCGAATTTCTTGCAGAAGTTCGACAGCTCTTTGCCGTCGTTGGTGTCGACCACTTCCAGCCACAGGCTGCCGCAGACCGGGAAGTCCGCCATGTGCTCGAGGATCACGCTGATGCGGTCGGTTTCCGGCAGATTGATGAAAACGCCCCGCGCCCATTGCCGCGGGAAAATCAATTCGGCGAATCGTTGGCCGCGCATCAGCCGTTCGGCACCATCGGCTTCGCTGCAGACAAACTCGGCGTACGCGGTGGCCGGTTTGGCCTTGGCGTAACCGGCGACATTGAGTTGGGCGGCGAGGTCGGAAATCTCCGAACAGACTTCGCCTTCGAAGCCTGGCCGGCAATGCATGAATAGGGTGTTCATTCTTACTCCTGGGCAGAGGGCGGACATTCGGCCCCTGCACGCTGCTCAAGCCTTGCGGTGAAGCAAAGCCTGTCACGAAAACCGGCGCATGATAGCCGATGTCGGAACCTTGGACTTGCCCATAGAGTCCAGTTATTAGCCAGCTACTGAAAACAGGGCTACGTTGATAGCTCTGCCCGTCCCCTCCGTCCGTAGCCGTGCGGACTCAAAGGAGTGATCGTAATGCCGTCCCTCGATAGTCTGAAGACCCTTAAAACTCTACAAATCGACGATAAGACCTACCACTATTTCAGCCTGCCCGATGCCGCCAAGAGCCTTGGCAATATCGACCAGCTACCGATGTCGCTGAAAGTCCTGCTGGAAAACCTGCTGCGCTGGGAAGATGAAAAAACTGTCACCGGCGCCGACCTCAAGGCCATTGCTGCCTGGCTCAAGGAGCGCCGCTCCGACCGGGAAATCCAGTACCGCCCGGCCCGGGTATTGATGCAAGACTTTACCGGGGTACCCGCCGTGGTCGACCTCGCCGCGATGCGCGCCGCCATGGCCAAGGCCGGCGGTGATCCGCAGCGAATCAACCCGCTGTCGCCGGTGGATCTGGTGATCGACCACTCGGTGATGGTCGACAAATTCGCCACCCCGAGCGCCTTCGAACAGAACGTCGACATCGAGATGCAGCGCAACGGCGAGCGCTACGCGTTCCTGCGCTGGGGCCAGAGCGCCTTCGACAACTTCAGCGTGGTGCCGCCGGGCACCGGCATCTGCCACCAGGTCAACCTCGAATACCTCGGGCGCACGGTGTGGACCAAGGATGAGGACGGCCGCACCTACGCCTTCCCCGACACCCTGGTCGGCACCGACTCCCATACCACCATGATCAACGGCCTCGGCGTACTCGGCTGGGGCGTCGGCGGGATCGAGGCGGAAGCGGCGATGCTCGGCCAACCGGTGTCGATGCTGATTCCGGAAGTGATCGGTTTCAAACTCACTGGCAAACTCAAGGAAGGTATCACCGCCACTGACCTGGTGCTGACCGTCACGCAGATGCTGCGCAAGAAAGGTGTGGTCGGCAAATTCGTCGAATTCTACGGTGACGGTCTCGCCGACCTACCACTGGCCGACCGCGCAACCATCGCCAACATGGCCCCGGAATACGGCGCGACCTGCGGCTTTTTCCCGGTCGATGACGTAACCCTCGAATACCTGCGCCTGTCCGGTCGCCCTGCCGAAGTGGTGAAACTGGTCGAGGCCTACACCAAGGCTCAGGGCCTGTGGCGCCTGCCCGGTCAGGAACCGGTGTTCACCGACAGCCTGGCGCTGGACATGGGCAGCGTCGAAGCCAGCCTTGCCGGGCCAAAGCGCCCGCAGGATCGGGTCTCGCTGCCGAACGTCGCGCAAGCCTTCAGTGACTTCATGGACCTGCAATTCAAACCCACCAGCAAGGAAGAAGGCCGTCTGGAAAGCGAGGGTGGCGGTGGCGTGGCCGTGGGCAACGCCGATCTGGTCGGCGAAACCGAGTACGAGTACGAGGGCCAGACCTATCGCTTGAAAAACGGTGCGGTGGTGATCGCAGCGATTACCTCGTGCACCAACACCTCCAACCCGAGCGTGATGATGGCGGCGGGTCTGCTGGCGAAAAAAGCCGTGGAGAAAGGCCTGACCCGCAAGCCGTGGGTCAAGAGTTCGCTGGCACCCGGTTCGAAAGTGGTCACCGACTACTATAAGGCGGCGGGGCTGACGCAATACCTCGATCAACTGGGCTTTTCGTTGGTCGGCTATGGCTGCACCACGTGCATCGGCAACTCCGGGCCACTGCCGGAACCGATCGAGAAAGCCATTCAGAAAGCTGACCTCACCGTGGCGTCGGTGCTCTCCGGCAACCGCAACTTCGAAGGCCGGGTGCATCCGCTGGTCAAGACCAACTGGCTGGCCTCGCCACCGCTGGTGGTCGCCTACGCCTTGGCCGGCAGCGTGCGCACCGACATCAGCACTGAAGCGCTGGGTAACGACCAGCAAGGCAATCCGGTTTACCTGCGCGACATCTGGCCGAGCAGCAAGGAAATCGCCGAGGCGGTGAATCAGGTGAACACCGCGATGTTCCACAAGGAATACGCCGAAGTGTTTGCCGGCGACGAGCAATGGCAAGCGATCCAGGTGCCGCAGGCCGCCACCTATGTGTGGCAGGACGATTCGACCTACATCCAGCATCCACCGTTCTTCGACGATATTTCCGGCCCGTTGCCGGTGATCACCGACGTCAAAGGCGCGCGAGTTCTGGCGCTGCTGGGCGATTCGGTGACCACTGACCACATCTCCCCTGCCGGCAACATCAAGGCTGACAGCCCGGCCGGGCGCTATCTGCGCGAGAAAGGCGTGGAGCCGCGGGACTTCAACTCCTACGGCTCACGGCGTGGCAACCATGAAGTGATGATGCGCGGGACGTTTGCCAACATCCGCATTCGTAACGAAATGCTCGGCGGCGAAGAAGGCGGCAACACGATCTACATTCCGACTGGCGAGAAAATGCCGATTTACGATGCCGCCATGCGTTATCAGGCCTCGGGCACGCCGCTGGTGGTGATCGCCGGTCAGGAATACGGCACCGGTTCCAGCCGCGACTGGGCCGCCAAAGGCACCAATCTGTTGGGGGTCAAAGCGGTAATCGCCGAAAGCTTCGAGCGCATCCACCGTTCCAATCTGGTGGGCATGGGCGTATTGCCGCTGCAGTTCAAGCTCGATCAGAACCGCAAAAGCCTGAACCTCACTGGCAAGGAAACCCTGGATATTCAGGGCCTGACCAGCGTCGAGCTGACGCCGCGCATGAACCTGAATCTGGTGATTACCCGTGAAGACGGGCGCCAAGAGAAAATCGAGGTGCTGTGCCGCATCGATACATTGAATGAGGTGGAGTACTTCAAGTCCGGCGGGATTCTGCATTACGTGTTGCGCCAACTGATTGCTTCCTGAAAACACGTTTCCCTGTAGGAGCTGCCGCAGGCTGCGATCTTTTGATTTTGGCTTTCAAAAGTAAGATCAAAAGATCGCAGCCTGCGGCAGCTCCTACAGGGTGATGTACTTTTCTACAGGCGAAAAAAAACCCGCCGAAGCGGGTTTTTCCCAAGACCATTATCGACTCCCTGTCGGCAGCGATCCTTGCTATGGTCGATCATCCGTGATCCTGAAACACTCCCTGTGTCTCAGTTGATGGGTGTAGATTACGCGGTGGATCCAATCGGCAATAGTCGCAAAAGCTACCACCGCGTGTAAGACATTCGCTATAGAAGCCCTTCCGTAAACCCTTAGCCCTCTCAGTCATCCAGCAGGCAAGCGGCGATTTGCGCGACCTGCAGCTGTTCGGCAGCCTGTTGCTGCGCATCGTCCTCCAGGAACCAGGCGGCCGACAATCCGGCAAACGCCAGCACCCATTGCAGCAAGCGTCGGCGATCAAGCCCGGACGCCTCGACGATCACCTCGACCTGCCGGCGCAATCGCTGTGAATCGCCAGCCGTCGGCAAGTCCGGGTTGCAGATCAGGTTGGCGTAGTCATAACCGCGCTCGCCGCGTATTCGTTTGGGATCAATAGCGAGCCAGCCGTGTGCAGCGAAATCGAGAACATTGTCGTGGTGCATGTCACCGTGCAGCACCACCACGTCCTGCGGATCTGCGAGCAAGGCTTCAGCCGCTCGCAGGCTCAGGGCATAGGTCCCGCCATGTTCGGCCGCGGCCACGCGCAGCGAGGCGAACCACGGTGCCAGCTCCACCAGCGGCGGTGGCGGCGTCGGGCGCGGCGCATGCAAGCGCGCTAGTGTCGTGCACATGATCTGCGTGGCTTCGTCGTCTTCACCGTTGAGCGCCATGTGCATCAACGAACGCCGGCCCATGGCCCGTTCCAGCAACAAACCTTCCTCATGATGGGCCAGTACCTGCGCTGCGCCCTCACCGTTCCACCAAGTCATCAGTCGATTACCGAATTGCTCGTCGGTATCCAGCGCAACCTTGAGCATGGCCGGCGTGTCGCCAAAACGCACCGGCAACAGACGGCTGCCGGGGGTGATGATCGGCTCACCGTCCGGCACCAGCGCCCAGCGTTGCAACCAGGGTTCGAAGACTGCGCAGTCAGTCACCGTCATGCTCGCGGGTCTTGGCGCTTTCAGCGAGAAACTTTTCAAGTCGACTCAGCTGTTCCTCCCAGCCACGGCTGTCCATGTAATACGCCTCCTTCTGCCGCACATCGGGAATGTGCGCGAAGCCGGACTCAGACACTTTGAGCAAAGTGCCGCCCTCGTAATCCTGCAGCTCGAACTTGACCAGCGTCGTCGGCTCCTGTGAATAGTCGATCTTTGGATTGACCGCGTACGGGTGCCAGCGAAACGAAAACAACTGCTGTGGCTCGACCCGCTCGACGAGCACGTTCCACAACACGTGTTCATAACCTGGATACGTGACCTGCCCTTGCGTCCACTCCCCGGCAATGAACCGCCTGTCCTCCAGCGCTACACCAAACCACTGGCCAAACGCCTCGGCATCGACCAATGCGCGCCAGACATAAGAACGCGATGCCTTGAGCATGATTTTGCGTTCGAAACTATTGGGTACCGGTTTCATAAGTCACCTCCTGTTTTGAACAGTAGGCTTGTATGACCACATGTCCAACCTGAAGTTGTATCAAAGAGCTGCACCTGTTCAGTCCAAAGGAAACATTCGGCGGCATTTCCGATCGTTGAATGAGTGAATGAGTGACGCAACCTTCCCGCTGAACCTGTTACCTTTTCCAGCGAAATGGATACAAACAAGGACGAAGCATGCAGCCATCTCTATCCGAACGTTATCGCGGCGCCCTGCTCGGTCTCGCTTGCGGCGACGCCGTCGGCACCACGGTGGAGTTCAAGCCGCGAGGTTCATTCCAGCCGCTGACGGACATGGTCGGCGGTGGCCCCTTTCACTTGAAGCCCGGGCAATGGACGGATGACACCTCGATGGCGCTGTGCCTGGCCGAGAGTCTTCTGAGCAAAAACACATTCGATGCGGCGGACCAGATGGGACGCTATCTGAACTGGTGGCGATGGGGGTATCTGAGCTCGACTGGGGATTGTTTCGATATCGGCATGACCGTCAGTCAGGCACTGTCGCAGTATCAGCAAACCGGTCAGCCCTTTGCAGGGTCAACCGACCCGTTTACCGCCGGCAACGGCTCACTCATGCGTTTGGCGCCGGTGGTGCTGTTTTTCTTCCCTGACGTCCAGCAGATCCGCCAGTTCGCCAGCGACAGTTCGCGGACAACCCACGCGGCCCCTGAAGCCATCGAATGCTGTCAATTGTTTGCCGAACTGATCGCCAACGCGCTGTTCGGTACCTGCAAAAGCGAACTGTGCAGGCTGCCGCGCTCAGCTTTCACTGAGCCTAAAGTTGCCGCGATTGCTCGAGGAGATTATCTGGCAAAATCAGTCAATGATATCCGTGGCAGCGGTTACAGCGTCGAGTCCTTGGAAGCCGCGCTGTGGTGTTTTCACCACACCGACAGTTTTACAGCGGCGATCCTGCAAGCCGCCAACCTCGGCGATGATGCGGACACCACTGCCGCGATCGTCGGTCAATTGGCCGGGGCCTATTATGGCGTTCGGGCGATTCCTGCCCACTGGCTGGAAATACTTCATGACGGCGAGGAAATTGCAGCCGCCGCGGATCGCCTGCTCGAAGCCTCCCGACTGCGAGTTCCTGAATAGCCGCACCACAGCCGCTAAACTGCTCTGCACTTTTATCCGACACAGTGAGATTAACCATGCTCCCACGCCTGCTCCTGGCCCTGACCCCCTTCCTGTTAACACCTTTCGCCCACGCCGCCGTCGACTGCGCCAACGCCAGCGATCAGGCCACCATGAATCAGTGTGCCGGGCAGGAATTCAAGACGGCGGACAAGGAATTGAACGCGGTATATCAGCAGATCACCGGTCGTTTGAAGGACAACGCCGACGCCAAAAAGCTGCTGGTAAGCGCGCAGCGGGCGTGGATCGGCTTTCGTGATGCCGAGTGCAAGTTTTCCGCGTCCGGTGTGGACGGCGGGAGTGTTTATCCATTGATTTACAGCAACTGCCTGACCGAGGTGACCAAGGTGCGGGTCGAGGCGCTGAAGCAGTATTTGAAGTGTCAGGAAGGTGACATGAGCTGCCCGGTGCCAGGGGCCTGATGTCGCAGGGGTTTCAGTTTCGCCGACAGGTTTGTTGATTCCCCACTCGGAGCACCTGTCGGCGCGCTGGCCAGCCTACCGACTCCCCGCACCATTGCGAGCGACCATGCGGAGCCGGATCAGAAGAGGATGCTCAAGCAACAAAATCAAAATTAATTATTGTTATTAGATAATTTATCATCGAGAATTCGCTACCAAATTGTAGCAACCAGGAATTTTCATGAGTACTCACATCAACGGATTGGCGCTGCAGCGCATGCATTGGATCGGGCTGCTGGCAGCAATTCTCGTCTGGGTTCTGGGGGTAACGGAGGTCGGCGGCAACGCAACGATCTGGTTCTTCAAAAAGGATGAAATGCTGGCGGGCCTGCTCTATGCCTTTGCTGAGGGCTCGCCGCAATTGCTTGACCCGTTTGTCGAAGGTGCACTGCTTGATCCCGACACTTGGCTGTCATCAACGGTCACGGCGCTGATCGTCTTTCTGGATTTCCTGCCCGTGGTCCTGTCGGCTTACGCGTTATGGCTGACCGGTTTGTTTTTTCTGCGCTTGTCGCGCGGCGAAACCTGGACCGACCGCAACATCAGGGTCCTCTGGCGAGTAGGCGTACTCTGCATCGTTTCTCCGGCAACCTACCCGTTAATAGAGACCTTGCAAGGTCTGGCGTTGTCGATAGATCTACCGCCGGGGGATCGGATTTTCCAGTTCTCTATCGGAATGTCTTCCGCTTCTGCCTACGAAATAATCAAAGGCGTATTACTCTGTATTTTTTCAATTATCATGCGTGACGCAAAAGTACTCAGCGATGAGCAAAGCCAATACATATAGAACAATATAATGACCATTATTGTCCGCCTTGACGTAGTCATGGCCACGCAAAAAATTCGTTCAAAAGAGTTAGCCGCCCTGCTCGGGATCACCGAGGCGAATCTGTCATTGCTCAAAAACGGCAAAGTCAAAGGCGTGAAGATGGCAACTCTGGACAAACTCTGCGCTGCGCTCGATTGCCAGCCGGGCGATCTGCTGGAATACCAGAAAGACTAGCCCGCTGGCGGCGGTTTATTTATCGCCGCCTCATCCGTTTAACTTTTATTCAATCCTTAGTTGCAAGGCGTCTTTGTCATGTCCCGTTATTTGTTCTGCGTCCTATTAATGCTGACCGCGTTGCTTGGCGGCTGCGCCACGCAAATAGACGTAGCACTCAACGCAATACCTGATCCGGACTATCAGTTCGATCGAAAGGCAACCGTGCTGGTGACCTCGGCCAACGGCGCCGATGAGAACGCACTGAATGCCCGCTACTATCTTCGCGACATGGTCAACGCACTGAAAGACAGAGGCTTTCAGGAGGTTTATACCGACGCCAGCCTGCCCAGGAGTCACGCGCCGATCAAAATGACCATTACTCTCGATATCGGCAGCCGGCAAGTGTCTTACCGCTATACCGCCACCGACTATGGGCAAGTGCCAACCAGCACTACGACCGTGTGCAAGAACGCCAAGAAGAAAGATGACCGACTGACCTGCACCAGTAAGCCCAATACGACCTATGGCCCGGTGGGAACTTCAGAGCGTATTGGTTACACCACCCTCAGTACGTTCATTGCCACCGCCCGGGATGAAGCGAGCAAGCGCACGGTGTATCTGCTGCGGGCGTCGTCTTATAACGAGGACTGTCAGGCCGCCAAGGTCGAAGCGTTTCTGGTCGAGCAGGGCCTGCAGAATTTGAACTTCCAGGATCGCATGCAACGCAACTACAGCGTCACGATGCCCGAGGGTTACAGCTGTAAGTAGTCAGTTGCCCAAACGTAAGAGCTTCACAGCTCAGCCGGCGTGAGGCGGTGCTGTGAAGCTGGCTCGGGTTAGACGTGGGGATCACCCGGCGGCTTGGCCGGCGCCGCGTATTGCGGCTTGAGGTGGCCGTCCTGGTCCAGTAACCAGGCGTCCATGATCTGCCGCACCACAGGGCCGGCCACTCGACCACCGGCCTCACCGTTTTCGATCATCACCGAGATGGCGATCTTCGGGTGCTCCGCCGGAGCGAAACCGACAAACAAGGCGTTGTCGCGATGACGTTCGAGGGTTTTCTCGCGGTTGTAGCGCTCGCCCTGCTTGATCGCTACCACCTGCGCGGTACCACTCTTACCGGCAATGCGGTACTGCGCACCTGCCGCTGCGGCGCGCGCGATACCCCGGGCATCGTGCATTACCATCTGCATGCCGTGGTTGACCTGATCCCAGTCACGCGGGTTTTTCAGCAGGATATTCGGCATCGGATGCTCGTCGACCGGTGCCACGCCATCGACCGTTTTCGCCAGGTGCGGGCGATTCCATACGCCCTTGTTGGCAATCAGCGCGGTGGCCTGAGCCAGTTGCAACGGCGTAACCTGCATATAACCCTGGCCGATACCCAGAATCACCGTTTCCCCAGGGAACCACGCCTGACGACGTGTGGCACGTTTCCAGGCCTGAGATGGCATCAAACCGGGCGACTCTTCGAACATGTCCAGCGAGACTTTTTCGCCGAGGCCGAACATCGCCATATAGTCGTGCAGACGATCGATGCCGAGCTTGTGTGCCAGGTCGTAGAAGTAGGTGTCGTTGGAGCGCATGATCGCCGCGTCCATGTCCACCCAGCCATCGCCACTGTGGTTCCAGTTGCGGTACTTGTGATCGAAATCCGGGAGTTGGTAGTAGCCTGGGTCGAAGACGCGGGTCTGCGGCGTCACTACACCGGCATCGAGGCCGGCGATTGCCACTTCCGGCTTGATGGTCGAGCCCGGCGCATAAAGGCCGCGCAGCACACGGTTGAACAGCGGGCGGTCGATGGAATCGCGTAGCGCCGAGTATTCCTTGGAACTGATACCGGTCACGAACAGGTTCGGGTCGAAACTCGGATTGCTGACCATGGCCAGCACTTCACCGGTGGATGGATCAAGCGCGACCACCGACCCACGACGATCGCCCAGCGCGGCTTCGGCAGCCTCCTGCAGTTTGACATCGAGACTCAGAACAATGTTTTTGCCAGGCACTGGATCGGTGTGCTTGAGCACTCGCAGCACGCGGCCTTGGGCGTTGGTCTCAACCTCTTCATAACCGACGTGGCCGTGCAGCTGCGCTTCGTAGAAGCGTTCGATACCGGTTTTACCGATGGATTGCGTGCCACGGTATTCAACCGAATCGAGCGTCTTGGATTCTTTTTCGTTGATCCGGCCAACGTAGCCGATCGAATGCGCGAAGTGCGCCCCCAACGGGTAATGCCGAACGAACTGCGGCTCGACATCAAGGCCCGGCAGACGGAACTCGTTAACCGCCAACACGGCGATTTGTTCCTCCGTCAGCTCGTAGAACAGCGTCACAGGGGTAAATGGGTGACGGGACTGCTTCATGGCCTTATCGAAAACCGTACGATCTTCGGCGGGCAAATGCAGCAGATTGATTACCTCGTCCAGCTCCTGATCAACATTAGTGGCGCGCTCGCGGGTAATGATCAGGTTGTAACTGGGACGGTTATCGGCGAGCAGCACGCCATTGCGATCGTAGATCAGGCCTCTTGTCGGCGGAATCGGCAGGACGTGCACGCGATTGTTTTCAGAGATGGTCGAGTGGTAGTCGTATTCAACCACTTGCAGGATGTACAGGCGTACCACCAGCGCGCAACTGATGGCAAAGACGAACAGAGCGCAAGCGATCAACCGCTTGTTGACCAGACGCGTCTCTTTTTCGTGATCCTTGATCGGGATGGGTTCAGGCATTTCTACAGCAACTCTTTGACATAATTTGAGTGCCGATCCGTGGGCATGACATCAGTCCGTTAAAAAACGAGCTGCACCATACCAAAAACCGAGTGGTCAGTTCAGATGGTTTTTCCCTAATGGCAGTCCCTGGTGACAGCTGGGACGCTCATACCGCATGAATTGGCAGGCAAACCACTTTCCTGCGGGCAAAACAAAACCCCAACTGCTTTCGCAATTGGGGTTTCGGAATTTAATCTTGACGATGACCTACTCTCACATGGGGAAACCCCACACTACCATCGGCGATGCATCGTTTCACTTCTGAGTTCGGGATGGGATCAGGTGGTTCCAACGCTCTATGGTCGTCAAGAAATTCGGGTACTGACTCGTGGCACGTTGGCCTCGCTTCAGCAAATCGGGTATGTGATACAGGTGTTTGTGAGCAGCGCGAACTTTCGGTTCATTGCGTCTTCACACACCGCAATCTGGTCTCTTTCGAGCATTCAGATTGCTTGGGTGTTATATGGTCAAGCCTCACGGGCAATTAGTATTGGTTAGCTCAACGCCTCACAGCGCTTACACACCCAACCTATCAACGTCGTAGTCTTCGACGGCCCTTCAGGGAACTCAAGGTTCCAGTGAGATCTCATCTTGAGGCAAGTTTCCCGCTTAGATGCTTTCAGCGGTTATCTTTCCCGAACATAGCTACCCGGCAATGCCACTGGCGTGACAACCGGAACACCAGAGGTTCGTCCACTCCGGTCCTCTCGTACTAGGAGCAGCCCCTCTCAAATCTCAAACGTCCACGGCAGATAGGGACCGAACTGTCTCACGACGTTCTAAACCCAGCTCGCGTACCACTTTAAATGGCGAACAGCCATACCCTTGGGACCGGCTTCAGCCCCAGGATGTGATGAGCCGACATCGAGGTGCCAAACACCGCCGTCGATATGAACTCTTGGGCGGTATCAGCCTGTTATCCCCGGAGTACCTTTTATCCGTTGAGCGATGGCCCTTCCATACAGAACCACCGGATCACTAAGACCTACTTTCGTACCTGCTCGACGTGTCTGTCTCGCAGTCAAGCGCGCTTTTGCCTTTATACTCTACGACCGATTTCCGACCGGTCTGAGCGCACCTTCGTACTCCTCCGTTACTCTTTAGGAGGAGACCGCCCCAGTCAAACTACCCACCATACACTGTCCTCGATCCGGATAACGGACCTGAGTTAGAACCTCAAAGTTGCCAGGGTGGTATTTCAAGGATGGCTCCACGCGAACTGGCGTCCACGCTTCAAAGCCTCCCACCTATCCTACACAAGCAAATTCAAAGTCCAGTGCAAAGCTATAGTAAAGGTTCACGGGGTCTTTCCGTCTAGCCGCGGATACACTGCATCTTCACAGCGATTTCAATTTCACTGAGTCTCGGGTGGAGACAGCGCCGCCATCGTTACGCCATTCGTGCAGGTCGGAACTTACCCGACAAGGAATTTCGCTACCTTAGGACCGTTATAGTTACGGCCGCCGTTTACCGGGGCTTCGATCAAGAGCTTCGCGTTAGCTAACCCCATCAATTAACCTTCCGGCACCGGGCAGGCGTCACACCCTATACGTCCACTTTCGTGTTTGCAGAGTGCTGTGTTTTTAATAAACAGTCGCAGCGGCCTGGTATCTTCGACCGGCATGAGCTTACGGAGCAAGTCCTTCACCCTCACCGGCGCACCTTCTCCCGAAGTTACGGTGCCATTTTGCCTAGTTCCTTCACCCGAGTTCTCTCAAGCGCCTTGGTATTCTCTACCCAACCACCTGTGTCGGTTTGGGGTACGGTTCCTGGTTACCTGAAGCTTAGAAGCTTTTCTTGGAAGCATGGCATCAACCACTTCGTCACCCAAAGGGTAACTCGTCATCAGCTCTCGGCCTTAAGATCCCGGATTTACCTAAGATCTCAGCCTACCACCTTAAACTTGGACAACCAACGCCAAGCTGGCCTAGCCTTCTCCGTCCCTCCATCGCAATAACCAGAAGTACAGGAATATTAACCTGTTTTCCATCGACTACGCTTTTCAGCCTCGCCTTAGGGACCGACTAACCCTGCGTCGATTAACGTTGCGCAGGAAACCTTGGTCTTTCGGCGTGGGTGTTTTTCACACCCATTGTCGTTACTCATGTCAGCATTCGCACTTCTGATACCTCCAGCAAGCTTCTCAACTCACCTTCACAGGCTTACAGAACGCTCCTCTACCGCATCACTTGCGTGATACCCGTAGCTTCGGTGTATGGTTTGAGCCCCGTTACATCTTCCGCGCAGGCCGACTCGACTAGTGAGCTATTACGCTTTCTTTAAAGGGTGGCTGCTTCTAAGCCAACCTCCTAGCTGTCTAAGCCTTCCCACATCGTTTCCCACTTAACCATAACTTTGGGACCTTAGCTGACGGTCTGGGTTGTTTCCCTTTTCACGACGGACGTTAGCACCCGCCGTGTGTCTCCCATGCTCGGCACTTGTAGGTATTCGGAGTTTGCATCGGTTTGGTAAGTCGGGATGACCCCCTAGCCGAAACAGTGCTCTACCCCCTACAGTGATACATGAGGCGCTACCTAAATAGCTTTCGAGGAGAACCAGCTATCTCCGAGCTTGATTAGCCTTTCACTCCGATCCACAGGTCATCCGCTAACTTTTCAACGGTAGTCGGTTCGGTCCTCCAGTCAGTGTTACCTAACCTTCAACCTGCCCATGGATAGATCGCCCGGTTTCGGGTCTATTCCCAGCGACTAGACGCCCTATTAAGACTCGCTTTCGCTACGCCTCCCATATTCGGTTAAGCTCGCCACTGAAAATAAGTCGCTGACCCATTATACAAAAGGTACGCAGTCACCCAACAAAGTGGGCTCCCACTGCTTGTACGCATACGGTTTCAGGATCTATTTCACTCCCCTCTCCGGGGTTCTTTTCGCCTTTCCCTCACGGTACTAGTTCACTATCGGTCAGTCAGTAGTATTTAGCCTTGGAGGATGGTCCCCCCATATTCAGACAAAGTTTCTCGTGCTCCGTCCTACTCGATTTCATGACTAAGAGATTTTCGCGTACAGGGCTATCACCCACTATGGCCGCACTTTCCAGAGCGTTCCGCTAATCTCAAAGCCACTTAAGGGCTAGTCCCCGTTCGCTCGCCACTACTAAGGGAATCTCGGTTGATTTCTTTTCCTCAGGGTACTTAGATGTTTCAGTTCCCCTGGTTCGCCTCTTGCACCTATGTATTCAGTACAAGATAACCATCTTATGATGGCTGGGTTCCCCCATTCAGACATCTCCGGATCAAAGTCTGTTTGCCGACTCCCCGAAGCTTTTCGCAGGCTACCACGTCTTTCATCGCCTCTGACTGCCAAGGCATCCACCGTATGCGCTTCTTCACTTGACCATATAACCCCAAGCAATCTGGTTATACTGTGAAGACGACATTCGCCGAAAATTCGCAAAACTCTTAAGAGTCACTCACAAATTTTACCTTAGCCTGATCCGTTACCAGTGAAAGTAACGTTCAGTCTATCTTTCTATCACATACCCAAATTTTTAAAGAACGATCTAATCAAAAGACTAGAAATCAGCATTCACCATCACAGCGATGGAATGCTCATTTCTAAGCTTTCAAACTTCAGAAGCAGTGGTGGTGGAGCCAAGCGGGATCGAACCGCTGACCTCCTGCGTGCAAGGCAGGCGCTCTCCCAGCTGAGCTATGGCCCCGTATTTCTACAGGTTTCCCACACAAAAATTGGTGGGTCTGGGCAGATTCGAACTGCCGACCTCACCCTTATCAGGGGTGCGCTCTAACCAACTGAGCTACAGACCCAATTTCGGGCTGCTTCTATCGTCTTCTTCAATGAATCAAGCAATTCGTGTGGGAACTTATGGAGCAGCTGATGTCGTCGATTAAGGAGGTGATCCAGCCGCAGGTTCCCCTACGGCTACCTTGTTACGACTTCACCCCAGTCATGAATCACACCGTGGTAACCGTCCTCCCGAAGGTTAGACTAGCTACTTCTGGTGCAACCCACTCCCATGGTGTGACGGGCGGTGTGTACAAGGCCCGGGAACGTATTCACCGCGACATTCTGATTCGCGATTACTAGCGATTCCGACTTCACGCAGTCGAGTTGCAGACTGCGATCCGGACTACGATCGGTTTTGTGGGATTAGCTCCACCTCGCGGCTTGGCAACCCTCTGTACCGACCATTGTAGCACGTGTGTAGCCCAGGCCGTAAGGGCCATGATGACTTGACGTCATCCCCACCTTCCTCCGGTTTGTCACCGGCAGTCTCCTTAGAGTGCCCACCATTACGTGCTGGTAACTAAGGACAAGGGTTGCGCTCGTTACGGGACTTAACCCAACATCTCACGACACGAGCTGACGACAGCCATGCAGCACCTGTCTCAATGTTCCCGAAGGCACCAATCCATCTCTGGAAAGTTCATTGGATGTCAAGGCCTGGTAAGGTTCTTCGCGTTGCTTCGAATTAAACCACATGCTCCACCGCTTGTGCGGGCCCCCGTCAATTCATTTGAGTTTTAACCTTGCGGCCGTACTCCCCAGGCGGTCAACTTAATGCGTTAGCTGCGCCACTAAGAGCTCAAGGCTCCCAACGGCTAGTTGACATCGTTTACGGCGTGGACTACCAGGGTATCTAATCCTGTTTGCTCCCCACGCTTTCGCACCTCAGTGTCAGTATCAGTCCAGGTGGTCGCCTTCGCCACTGGTGTTCCTTCCTATATCTACGCATTTCACCGCTACACAGGAAATTCCACCACCCTCTACCATACTCTAGCTTGCCAGTTTTGGATGCAGTTCCCAGGTTGAGCCCGGGGATTTCACATCCAACTTAACAAACCACCTACGCGCGCTTTACGCCCAGTAATTCCGATTAACGCTTGCACCCTCTGTATTACCGCGGCTGCTGGCACAGAGTTAGCCGGTGCTTATTCTGTCGGTAACGTCAAAATTGCAGAGTATTAATCTACAACCCTTCCTCCCAACTTAAAGTGCTTTACAATCCGAAGACCTTCTTCACACACGCGGCATGGCTGGATCAGGCTTTCGCCCATTGTCCAATATTCCCCACTGCTGCCTCCCGTAGGAGTCTGGACCGTGTCTCAGTTCCAGTGTGACTGATCATCCTCTCAGACCAGTTACGGATCGTCGCCTTGGTGAGCCATTACCTCACCAACTAGCTAATCCGACCTAGGCTCATCTGATAGCGCAAGGCCCGAAGGTCCCCTGCTTTCT
Organism: Pseudomonas sp. JQ36; assembly: GCF_053851495.1. Classification (NCBI taxonomy): domain Bacteria; kingdom Pseudomonadati; phylum Pseudomonadota; class Gammaproteobacteria; order Pseudomonadales; family Pseudomonadaceae; genus Pseudomonas; species Pseudomonas sp. JQ36. The sequence goes on from NZ_CM132642.1 coordinate 2,844,473, forward strand.
CCCGTAGGACGTATGCGGTATTAGCGTTCCTTTCGAAACGTTGTCCCCCACTACCAGGCAGATTCCTAGGCATTACTCACCCGTCCGCCGCTGAATCCAGGAGCAAGCTCCTTTCATCCGCTCGACTTGCATGTGTTAGGCCTGCCGCCAGCGTTCAATCTGAGCCATGATCAAACTCTTCAGTTCAAACATCTTTGGGTTTTTAAGAAACCCTAAACTTGGCTCAGCAATCGTTGGTTACATCTTTGATTTCTCGCGGAGTAACTTGTGATGCTGATAATCTTGTTGACTATCAGTCTGACTCCACAAGCACCCACACGAATTGCTTGATTCAGTTGTTAAAGAGCGGTTGGCTAAGATCTTTCGTCTCAACCGAGGCGCGCATTCTACAGCAGCCTCATTTGCTGTCAAGTGATTATTTTCAGAAGTTTTCGAAGAATTCTTCAATAACTTCAACCACTTGCGCTTCCGATCTCTCGTCAGCGGGAGGCGAATTCTACAGCGTTACACGCTGCTGTCAACACCTCTTTTTCAACTTCCTTTTGGCTTCGATGAACTGAAGCAACTCGTTATCGAAACCTACATAACTCATTGAATTTCAAGGAGTTTTCCGTTTCGACTGCGCCGGAAGTGGGGCGAATTATAGACCTCCTGAATCTGCCGTCAACCGTTAATTTCAGTTTTCTATCAATGCATCGAAAAAGCCTGCTTGTATATAGATGCAACGTCAGCGAATGCGCAGTATATTGCCCAACACTTAAAACAACACTCTGCTCTCACCTTCGGATGATGCCTCGCAATGACTGACCAACCTCGCTCCCTGGCCTCAACGCTGTTCCCGGTTGGCCTCTTGTTAATAGCCATGGCATCCATCCAGTCTGGCGCCTCTCTGGCCAAGAGCATGTTTCCGGTGGTTGGCGCCCAAGGGACGACCACCCTACGCCTGGTCTTCGCCAGCGTAATCATGCTGCTGTTATTGCGCCCGTGGCGCGCAAGGCTGACGGCTCAATCCCTGCGCACGGTGATCGTTTACGGAATGGCGCTGGGCGGGATGAATTTCCTCTTCTATATGTCACTGCGCACCGTGCCCCTTGGTATTGCAGTCGCGCTTGAATTCACGGGTCCGCTGGCCGTCGCCATCTACGCCTCTCGCCGCGCGATCGACTTCATCTGGATTGCTCTGGCGGCAGTTGGCCTGCTGCTGTTGATCCCGACCGGAGCGACATCCACGGGGATTGATCTGGTCGGTGCCGGTTATGCCTTGGGTGCCGGCGTGTGCTGGGCGCTGTACATTCTGTTCGGCCAAAAGGCCGGTGCCGACAACGGCGTGACGACTGCGGCCCTGGGCGTGATGATTGCCGCACTGTTTGTCGCCCCGATCGGCATCGTGCATGCCGGCGCGGCATTACTCACCCCGTCGCTGATCCCGGTGGCCATCGGCGTCGCTATCCTCTCAACCGCTTTGCCCTACACGCTGGAGATGGTCGCCCTCACCCGCATACCGGCCCGCACCTTCGGGACTTTGATGAGCATCGAACCGGCCTTTGGCGCGTTGTCCGGGCTGCTATTCCTGCAGGAGTACCTCACGCTGTCACAATGGATGGCGATTCTGTGCATTATTCTGGCCTCCGTCGGGGCAACCATGACCATGGGCAGTAACGCCAAACCCGTTGTTGCAGCAGATTGAAACAGTATTTGACGAAGGTCTGGCAATTGACGTTCATTTAGGCCATGTTTAAGCCCCTTAACTCAGTGCCAGACATGGATTTTTTCGGACAGGGATATCAAACCGCTTAAAGCGCAGGCGAATACAGGCAGACCCGAGCGCCAGACTCGTGGCTACCATAAGGACGGTAATGAAACGAATTTTGATACTGATCGCTGTATTGGCAGTAGCGGGGTGCGCAGCCACCTCCAAGACCCAAGTGAAGCACGGTAAAAAAGGGCTGCACATCAACTGTTCCGGGCTGTCGTCCTCTTGGGACAAGTGCTACACCAGCGCCGCCAATGCTTGCGCTCCAAAGGGCTACAAGGTCATCGCCAAATCAGGGGACACCGTGGAAGAGCCCGGCGACTACCCGTTCGGTCTCAATCCGGCCGGCTATACCAGCCGCAGCATGATCGTCATCTGCAAATGAATCATTCTGGCTGCTCACTTTGCCGAGCAGCCAGTTGACGCCCGATTTCCGCATGACTGGATTTCAATACCGTCCGTTGAATGTCCGGCGTCACCAGCATCCGCGCTACTACCAGCGCCCCGACGCATTGCGACAGAATCGACCATGCCAGGCTGTCGCTCTGCAGAGTCTGCGCCCAACTGGCTTGCAGCCGACAAATCCACAGTTCTGCCTGCTCGCGAACCTGGTCGTCTGAACGGGCAATTTCCGCGCCCAGCGTCGGCAAAGCACAGCCCGATTCTGGCTGCTCCACGTGAGCCATGCTCAGGTACTGTTTAAGACAGCGTTCCAGCCGCTCGCGATCCTGCCCTCCTCCACCACCGAGTCGCTCCAGGCTCTGACACAGCTCGCGCTCGACGATGGCCGTGAACAGCTCGTTTTTTGACGAAAAGTGGCTATAAAACGCCGCGCCACTCAGGCCGATTGCCTTCATCAATCCATCGACACCGACCGTGGAAAAGCCTGAACGCTTGGCTGATAGAGCGCTGCTGTTGAGCAGTTTTTCTCGGGTTTCCAGCTTGTGACCGGCGGAGTACCGCATGTGCTTGCCCTCTTGATCGACCGCCTTGACGTTGTCCGGATCCTAGCATAACGTTCGTTCACTTAACGATCGTTTACTAAAGGGATCTACCCATGAATAACAAGAAGGTCGTGTTGGTGGTGGGTGCTGGCGATGCCACCGGCGGAGCGATTGCCAAGCGCTTTGCCAGAGAAGGTTTTATCGCTTGCGTCACCCGGCGCAGTGCCGACAAATTGCAGCCGCTGGTCGAGGCGATTCAGGCCGAGGGTGGAGAAGCACACGGCTTTGCCTGCGATGCGCGCAAGGAAGAAGACGTCATTGCGTTGATTGAAGAGATCGAAACTCGCCTTGGTCCGATCGAAGCGTTCGTTTTCAACATCGGCGCCAATGTGCCTTGCAGCATTCTTGAAGAAACTGCGCGCAAGTATTTCAAGATCTGGGAGATGGCCTGTTTCTCCGGCTTCCTCAATGCCCGCGAAGTGGCCAAGCGCATGGTCACCCGCAACCGGGGCACCATTCTGTTCACTGGCGCCACCGCCGGACTGCGCGGTGCTTCCGGATTCGCCGCGTTTGCCGGGGCCAAACACGGTATCCGCGCACTGGCACAAAGCATGGCGCGCGAGCTGGGGCCGATGAACATCCACGTCGCGCACGTGGTGGTCGATGGCGCCATCGATACCGACTTCATCCGCAACAGTTTCCCCGAGAAGTACGCGACCAAGGATCAGGACGGTATTCTCAATCCCGAGCACATCGCCGAAAACTACTGGTATCTGCACAGTCAGCCACGGGACGCCTGGACGTTCGAGCTGGATCTGCGCCCGTGGAACGAACGCTGGTAAGCCCCGCCTCCTCCATAACAATAAATAGAGAGCAGCGAAGATGACGAAAACCGTAGAGTTCTATTTCGATCTCGGCAGCCCTGCCACCTATCTGGCCTATACCCAGTTGCCGAAAATCTGTGCCGACACCGGCAGCCAACTGATCTACATCCCGATGCTGCTGGGCGGCGTGTTCAAAGCGACCGGCAACGCATCACCGGCGATGATTCCGGCGAAGGGCCGCTACATGTTTCAGGATCTGGATCGCTACGCCAAACGTTATGGCGTACCGTTGAAATTCAATCCGCACTTTCCGATCAACACGTTGATGCTGATGCGTGCCGTCACTGGCATACAACTGCGCCAACCGGAACGCTTTCAGACGTTTATCGACTGTCTGTTCAAGGCATTGTGGGTGGAGGGACGCCCGCTCGATGAGCCGGCGACTGTCGCTGCGGTTTTGAGCGAACAGGGCTTCGATCCCAATGAAGTCCTGGCCCTGACCAACGACGAGACAGTCAAGGCAGCCCTGAAGGACAACACCGAGACAGCCATTAAACGCGGTGTATTTGGCGCGCCGAGCATGTTTATCGGCAATCAGTTGTTCTTCGGCCAGGATCGCCTCGACTTCGTCGAAGAAGCCCTGCGTCAGGCTTAGAAAAACCACAGAACCCAGGCGCTGCCAGCAGCGCCCGGGTTTCAGCCATTCAGATCGCTGCTGTGCGCGTGTTCAGCCACTCCAGCGCGGCCCCCTCCAGCAACGGACTCAGACGCTCACGCACTTCGGCGTGATAGGCGTTGAACCACTGCTTCTCTTCCTGCGTCAGCAAGGACGGCTCCAAGCAGCGCGTGTCGATCGGGCACAGGGTCAAGGTTTCAAACTTGAGGAACTCACCGAACTCGCTGCTTCCCGCCTCGCGGTTCATCGCCAGGTTCTCGATGCGCACGCCCCAACGACCCGGACGATAGGTGCCCGGTTCGATCGAGGTGATCATCCCCGCTTGCATCGCCGTTTGCGGTGCCGGTGCTGCCTGATAGGCGATCACCTGTGGGCCTTCATGCACGTTGAGGAAATAGCCGACGCCATGACCGGTGCCGTGACCGTAATCCACGCTTTCCGCCCAGATCGGTGCGCGGGCGATGGCATCGAGCAACGGCGAGAGAATGCCTTTCGGGAACTGCGCCCGCGACAGGGCAATCACGCCTTTAAGCACACGCGTGCAGTCACGCTTCTGCTCAGCCGTCGGCGTACCGACCGGCACCATTCGAGTGATGTCGGTGGTGCCGCCCAGGTACTGGCCGCCCGAGTCGATCAGCAGCAAGCCGTCGCCCTCGATCACCGCGTGTTCTTCTTCGGTGGCGTGATAGTGCGGCATCGCGCCATTAGCGTTAAACGCGGCAATCGTGTTGAAGCTCAACGACACGTAATCCGGACGACGCTCACGGGCAGCGGTGAGTTTTTCGTCGATGGTCAGTTCGGTGATGCGTTCACGGCCCCAGGCCGATTCCAGCCAGGCGAAGAATTCGCACAACGCCGCGCCATCCTGCTCCATGGCCTTGCGGATGTGTTGCGCATCAGCTTCGCTCTTCTGCGATTTGGCGAGGGTAGTCGGGTTCAGGCCTTCGACCAGTTTCACCGCGCTGTCGAGGTTATCCAGCAAACCGCTGGTCACCCGCGCCGGATCCACCAGCAGGCTGGCGCCGCCTGGTACAGCGCGCAAGGCGTCGGCGACCTCGCGGTAATCGCGCAGAGTCACGCCGTCCTGTTCCAGCACTGCACGCAGCTCGGCATCGACTTTGCTCAAGGCCACAAACAGCGTGGCCTGCTGTTGATTGATCAACGCAAAAGAAACAAACACCGGGTTGAACGACACGTCGCCGCCGCGCAGGTTGAACAGCCAGGCGATGTCATCAAGGGTGGCGATGAAGTGCCAATCGGCGCCTCGCTCCTGCAGGGTCTCACGCAGTTTGGCGAGCTTCTCGCCACGACTGACCGTCGCTTGCGGTGGCAGATGTTGATAGATCGGCGCATTCGGCAGGCTCGGGCGATCGGCCCAGACTTCATTCAACAGGTCGATGTCGGTGCGCAGACGCGCGCCACGCGCTTCAAGCTTGCTACTCAGGGTACGCGCCGAAGCCACGGCCATCACCGCACCGTCGACCGCCACCACGCCACCTTCGGGTGTCTGCTCTGCCAGCCAGTCCAGCGGGCTCGGCTGACCCGGTTGCAGCTTGACCAGCTCGATGCCGCTGCCCTTGAGCTCCTTGGTCGCCTGTTCCCAGTAACGACTGTCGGCCCAGACTCCGGCGAAATCAGCAGTCACGATCAAAGTGCCGACCGACCCATGAAAACCCGACAGCCATTGCCGCCCTTGCCAATAACCCGGCAGGTATTCCGACAGATGCGGGTCGGCCGATGGCACCAGCAACGCATGAATGCCTTCGCGGCGCATCAGTTCACGGGTTTGCGCCAGGCGCTGGGGAACCGTTCCTTCGGTCAAAGTCTGGGTACTCATCATGTCTCCTGCCAATCACTTCATCGTTATTGTTCGTAGCCGTGAAACCGGCTGGTTAAAGCCCTGTCGCCCAGAATGCCGGGGCACTGGCGCAGGCGCCTTTGATCAGTTCTGCCGCCTGATCGACATCGGCGGCGGTGGTGAAACGGCCGAGGCTCAGGCGAATGGTGCGCCCGGCCAGCCGGGCGTCGTGCCCCAGCGCCAGCAGCACGTGAGAAGGCGTGTTGCTCGCCGAGTTACAGGCCGAGGTCGCGGAAAAGGCGATCGACTGGCTCAAGGCCGCACTGTTGAATTCACCTTCGCTGAAGGTCAGGCTCAACGTGTGCGCGATGCGCTGGCTGGCGCTGCCGTTGAGGCGTACGCCCGGCAGACTCAGCAACTGTTCGAGCAGCCGTTCACGCAGCGCCACGATGGACTTTTTCTCGGCATCGAATTCCGCTGCCGCCAAAGCGAATGCCGCGCCCATGCCGGCGATCTGATGCGTCGCCAGGGTCCCGGAGCGCAGCCCGCCTTCGTGGCCGCCGCCATGAATCTGCGCCTGCAAACGCTGCTGCGCCCGTGGGCCGACATACAACGCGCCGATCCCCTTGGGGCCGTAGAGCTTGTGCGCCGAAAACGACATCAGGTCCACCGGCCACTGCTGCAGATCGATCGCCACTTTGCCGGCGCCCTGCGCGGCATCGACATGGAACAACGCGCCACGGCCACGCACGACTTCACCGATGGCCGGGATGTCATTGAGGGTGCCGAGCTCGTTGTTGACCAGCATCAGCGATACCAGAAAGGTGTCGTCGCGCATTGCTTCGCTGACCGCCTGCGGGGTGATCAGGCCTTCGGCGTCCGGCACCAGATAGGTCACCGCGACGCCGGCATCCTGCAATTGCCGGGCAGTATCGAGAATGGCTTTGTGTTCGATCTGACTGGTAATGATGTGGCCGCCGGCAACGCCGCGCGCCTGGGCCACGCCCTTGAGGGCGAGGTTGTTGGACTCGGTGGCGCCGGAAGTCCAGACGATCTGCGTGGCCTCGGCGCCGACCAGTTCGGCGACTTGCCGACGGGCCTGCTCGACCGTGTGCCGGGCCTGCTGGCCGAAGGCATGGGAGCTGGACGCCGGGTTGCCGAAGTTACCGTGAAACCCCAGACAATCGATCATCACCTGGATGACCCGCTCGTCCACCGGGGTGGTGGCGGCGTAATCGAAATACAACGGACGTTTATTCATAAAAGACTCGCAGAGCGTGTTCCGGGATCAGGAGGCTCGTGTCTGCAAACGGCACAGCGCAGCCTTGTGAGCTGCGCCTGGGTTCGAGACCGTCATCAATACCTGATCGGATGCCGTTAAAGAAGAACAACTTCATTTAAAAGTGCGTAGGAACGCTCCTGAAGCCGAGCTTAACAGGCATCGGGCCGGCGGTTGAAGCAATGCGTCAGTGAAAGCTTTCGAGAAGTAACGGGTACAGCGAAATCACCAACAGCGCCGCCATGCCCCAGTTGAACACGCGCAACCAGCGCGGATCCTTCAGCACGTTGCGCAACAACGTGCCGCACGCAGCCCAGACACCGACGCTGGGCAGGTTGATGATGGCGAACACCGCGGCGATCACCACCACGTTGGTGAAGTAACCCTGCATCGGCGTGTAAGTACTGATCGCGCCGATGGCCATGATCCAGGCCTTGGGATTGACCCACTGAAACGCGGCGGCACCCAGATAGCTGATCGGTTTGGCCTCGCCATCCACGCCATCACCCACCGGGCCCGAATGAGCAATTTTCCACGCCAGATACAACAGATACGCGGCGCCGACATAGCGCAGTACCGTGTAGAGAATCGGGTAAGTCTGGAACACAGCGCCCAGGCCAAAGCCCACCGCGACCACCAAAACGAAGAAGCCGCAGGTGATGCCGAGCATATGAGGAATGGTGCGGTTGAAGCCGAAGTTCACGCCCGACGCCAGCAACATGGTGTTGTTCGGCCCCGGTGTAATCGAGGTGACAAGGGCAAACAGGGCAAAGCCCAACAGCAGATCAAGCGAGAGGGTCATGGGGCAATCCGTCAGGGTCATTCAGGTGTTGACCCTATCGCACGGCAGCGCGCAAACCCACGGACAGTTACGCGAAAATTCGAGCAGTACAGTTTTCGATTAACTTGGACGACCGTGTAGCTGTATGGCTCGACCGGCGCTCATTTCAGCTTTCTTGTCGAATGGCGACTCGCCCAGCAGTGCGGCTTTCTTCGCGTGATATTCGTCGAAAGACAAGCCGCTGCGGTTCAGCGCCTCCATCGCCAACTCGCGGGATTCTTCAGCGGTGTACGGCCGTTGTTCGGGGGAAACGTGGGTCGCGCAACCGGCGAGTACGGAGACAGCGAGCAGCAGCGAAACAGTCAGTAAACGATTCATGGGGAGCGTCCTGGCGAGCAGTAGTAGTCGATGGACAAAGGCTACGCCCGCGCCCGCCCGGGCAAAAATCAACGCTCTCAATAGTGGCTATCAGGATTTCAGCTTGATCCGCGCTATATCTCCTAACGATCTATAAATATCTATTAACGTTCTTTTACGGAATAACCAGCAGCCGCTATAAATCCCTGCACACGGCGAACAACTGTTGCTCCAGCAACTGTTGCCCAGGCAACAGCAGATCAACAAACCCGCCTGATATCTGCACAACCGACTCACGCCAGAACGCTCAAGCCCAAGTAAACCGGGCCTCTCAGGAATTGGTACAGCACTTGCTCAAGCCTTGGCACTTACTCACTGCTCGCTGAGCAACTGTTGATAAAAAGGAACTCATCATGTCGCGTCCCCTGAAAGTCGTCGCCCTCTCCGGTGGCACCTGGCGTCCATCGCGCACGCTGGTGCTGACCCAAGCGCTGTTGGCCGAGCTGGCCGGGCACTTGCCGGTCGAGAGTCATCTGATCGAACTCGGTGACATCGCCCGTCCGCTCGGCGCCGCGCTGTCGCGTCAGGAGCTGAGCGCCGTGGTCGAGGCCGAACTGCAAGCCATCGAACAGGCGGATCTGCTGATCGTCGCCGCGCCGGTGTATCGCGGTTCCTACCCGGGCCTGCTCAAGCATCTGTTCGACCTGATCGACCTCAACGCGCTGATCGACACCCCGGTGCTGCTCGCCGCCACCGGTGGCAGTGAGCGCCATGCGCTGGTGCTCGATCACCAGTTGCGGCCGCTATTCAGTTTCTTCCAGGCCGTGACCCTGCCGATCGGGGTGTACGCCACCGAAGCCGATTTCGCCGACTACCAGATCACCAGCGAACCGCTGAAAGCGCGGATCCGTCTGGCCGCCGAACGCGCCGCGCCACTGTTCGGCACACAAATCAAACCGTTGCTGAAAATCGCTTAAGGAGCTGTGCATGGATGTTTTCTGGTTCCTGCCGACCCACGGTGACGGCCATTACTTGGGCACCACCCAGGGCTCGCGCCCGGTCACCCTGAATTACCTGAAACAAGTGGCGCAAGCCGCCGACAGCCTCGGCTATCACGGCGTGCTGATTCCTACCGGGCGCTCCTGCGAAGACTCGTGGGTGATCGCTTCGGCGCTGGTGCCGCTGACCGAACGCCTGCGTTATCTGGTAGCGATCCGTCCGGGGATCATTTCGCCCACCGTTTCGGCGCGCATGGCGGCGACGCTTGATCGACTGTCCAACGGCCGTCTGCTGATCAACGTGGTGACCGGCGGCGACCCCGACGAAAACCGTGGCGACGGCAGCTTCCTGAGCCACAGCGAACGCTACGAAGTCACCGACGAATTCCTCAAGATCTGGCGCCGGGTGTTGCAAGGCGAATCGGTGGATTTCGAGGGCAAGCACCTGAAAGTGCAGAACGCCAAAGCCTTGTATCCGCCGGTGCAGAAACCGTATCCGCCGTTGTATTTCGGTGGCTCGTCCGACGCGGCGCATGACCTCGCTGCCGAGCAAGTCGACGTGTACCTGACCTGGGGCGAACCGCCCGCCGCCGTTGCCGAAAAACTCGCCGATGTACGTGAACGTGCCGCACGCCATGGACGCAAGGTGAAGTTTGGAATTCGCCTGCATGTGATCGTTCGCGAGAGCGCCGAAGAGGCGTGGAAGGCTGCGGACAAACTGATCGAGCACATCAGCGACGAGACCATCGAAGCCGCGCAGAAATCCTTCTCGCGCTTCGACTCCGAAGGCCAGCGGCGCATGGCGGCGTTGCACGACGGGCGTCGCGACAACCTGGAAATCGCTCCCAACCTGTGGGCCGGCGTCGGTCTGGTACGCGGCGGTGCCGGTACCGCGCTGGTGGGCGATCCGCAGCAAGTGGCCGCGCGGATCAAGGAGTACGCCGACCTCGGCATCGAGAGCTTCATTTTTTCCGGTTATCCGCATCTGGAAGAGGCTTATCGCTTTGCCGAACTGGTGTTCCCGCTGCTGCCCGAGCCGTACGCGAGCCTGGCCGGACGCGGCGTGACCAACCTCACCGGGCCGTTTGGCGAAATGATTGCCAACGATGTGTTGCCCACCCAAGCCAAGGCCTAAAACGCCCCCTGTAGGAGTGAGCCTGCTCGCGAAAGCGGTGTGTCTCCGACGGTGATGACGACTGTGCTGACCACATCGCGAGCAGGCTCACTCCTACAGAGAATCGCGTCGATTTGATGAGGAACACCGCGTGACCGCCAAACCACAAAGCACCCTGCTCTCCCCGCTGCAGACCGCGCGCCAACTGGCCGCCGAATTCGCTCTCACCGCCGTCGAGCGTGACGAGCGCGGCGGCACGCCGAAGGCCGAACGCGATGCCCTGCGCGACAGCGGCCTGCTGGCCCTGAGCATTCCCACCCGTTACGGCGGCCTCGGCGCAACATGGAGCGAAACCCTGCAAGTCGTGCGCGAGTTCGCCAAGGTCGACAGTTCCATCGCCCACGTCTTCGGCTTTCATCACCTGATGCTCGCCACCGTGCGCCTGTTCTCGCGGCCGGAACAATGGCAGCCGTGGTTCGAACAGACCGCGCGGCAGAACTGGTTCTGGGGCAACGCCCTCAACCCGCTCGACACCCGCACCGTGGTCAAGGACTTCGGCGGCTGGCGCGAGTTTTCCGGGAAGAAAAGCTTCTGCTCCGGCGCCAGCGATTCGCAGATGCTGATCGCTTCGGCCGTCGACGAAAGTGCCGGCGGCAAGTTGCTGATCGCGGCGATTCCCAGCGGTCGCAGCGGCATCACCCTGCACGATGACTGGAACAACATCGGCCAGCGCCAGACCGACAGCGGCAGCGCTACGTTCGAACGGGTGCGGGTCGAAGAATCCGAGCTGCTGCTCGATCCCGGCCCGTTGAGCACACCGTTCGCTTGCCTGCGTCCGCTGATCGCGCAACTGACCTTCACTCACATGTTCCTCGGCATCGCCGAAGGTGCGTTTGAGGAAGCGCGCCAGTACACGCTGAGCGAAACCCGGCTCTGGCACAAATCCGCCGCCCGCACTGTGCGTGAAGACCCGTACGTGCTCGCGCATTACGGCGAGTTCTGGGTCGCGCTGGAAGGCATCCGCCTGCTGGTCGAACGGGCTGCCGCGCTGCTCGACGACGCCTGGGTCCAAGGCCCGAACCTGACGGCAGAAGAACGTGGACATCTGGCCACGGCGATTGCCACCGCCAAGGTCGCCGCCAGTCGTCAGGGGCTGGACATTTGCAGCCGCTTGTTCGAAGTCACTGGCGCGCGCTCGACCCACGCCTCGCTGCGCCTCGACCGGCACTGGCGCAACCTGCGCACGCAGACCCTGCACGACCCGCTCGATTACAAACTCCACGAGCTGGGCGACTGGGCGCTGAACCAGGCGCTGCCGGTGCCGACGTTCTATTCCTGATCTTGCCTTTAATGGAGCGAGCCCCATGCAATTGCTGACCCTACCGCCCTCACCCGCTCTGGCGACGTCGATCCGCGCCACCGCGCAGGTCTTCGAAGACCCCAAGTCCCAGGCCCTGCTCGCCCATCTACAACAGGTCGCGCCGAGCGAAGCCAGCGTGCTGATCATCGGCGAGACCGGCACCGGCAAGGAACTGGTGGCGCGGCACATCCACAATCTGAGCCACCGCCGGCATCGGCCGTTTGTTGCGGTCAACTGCGGTGCGTTCTCCGAATCGCTGGTGGAAGCCGAGCTGTTCGGCCATGAAAAAGGCGCCTTCACCGGCGCGCTCAGCGCCAAGGCCGGCTGGTTCGAAGAGGCGGACGGCGGCACCTTGTTCCTTGACGAAATCGGCGATTTGCCAATGGCGATTCAGGTCAAGTTGCTGCGCGTGTTGCAGGAACGCGAAGTGGTGCGCCTCGGCTCGCGCAAGAGTATTCCGATCGATGTGCGCGTGCTGGCCGCGACCAACGTGCAACTGGAGAAAGCGATCAATGCCGGCAACTTCCGCGAAGACCTGTTCTACCGTTTGAACGTGGTCAATCTGGAACTCAGCCCGCTGCGCGAACGGCCCGGCGATATCCTGCCGCTGACCCGGCATTTCATCGAGGCCTACAGCCAGCGCCTCGGTTACGGACGGGTCAGCATCAGCCCCGGGGCCGAACAGAAACTGCGCAGCTACAGTTGGCCGGGGAACATCCGCGAACTGGAAAACGTCATCCATCACACCCTGTTGATCTGCCGCAACGGTGTGATCGAGCGCGACGATCTGCGCCTGTCGAACCTGCGCATCGAGCGCCCGGACGATCAGCAGTCGAGCGCCGACGATTCACCGGAGGCGTTGCTGGAGCGGGCCTTTCAAAAACTCTTCGAACAACAGGCCGGCGCCCTCCACGAAAAGGTCGAAGACGCCCTGCTGCGCGCCGCCTATCGCTTCTGCCATTACAACCAGGTGCACACCGCCGCGCTGCTCGGTCTGAGCCGCAACGTCACGCGCACGCGGCTGATCAAGATCGGCGAACTGGCGGTGAACAAGCGGCGACTGACGGAGAACCTGCACGGCGAGCGCCTGATCCAGTTGTCGATCTAGCCGACCAGGTTGCAATGCAGCGCATCGTCATGACTGCGGGCGATGCTGCTCAACACCTGGAATGAATTGAAGGTCACGGTTCTCGCCTGGTGGGCGCGGATCAGCTGCCAGAAATCCTGCTCGCCGCTTTCATAGCGACAGAACGCCGCCTCCCCGGCCTCGCGGCTCTGCCACTGCAGCAGGCTCAGCACCCGCCGACCGTCGTCGCTGACCTGAACGCTGGCGCTGACAAAGCCTGCGTAGCGCTGCGCCAGATGTTCGCTCTGCTGCGCCAGCGCACAGACCAATGCCGGTTGCTGGCGCGGCTCGATCTCGAATTCGATCAATTGGGTAAAACTGCGATTTTTCGCTGAGGTTTGCATGAGAAGTCCCCACTCATCGTAAGCCGAGTCTTGCGACTCGAAGGCCTGCAGGGTAAAACCTCTAGTTAAGTCAAGGTCAAGAGTCCTTTTGCAAAATGATCACCCAGGAAAACCTGCACAAACAGCTCACCGTCGGCGAAGTCGCCGCGCGCAGCGGTGTGGCGGTGACTGCCCTGCACTTCTATGAATCGAAAGGCCTGATCAGCAGCCAGCGCAATGCCGGCAATCAGCGCCGTTACCCACGGGCGGTCTTGCGCCGGGTGGCGCTTATCAAGGTCGCGCAACGCCTGGGCATTCCGCTGGCGGAGATTGGCGAAGCGCTAAAAATGCTCCCGGATGATCGCGCTCCGACAGCGGCGGACTGGAAAGTCCTGTCCGAGCAATGGCGGCGTGAGCTGGATGAGAGAATCAACCAATTGACGCTGTTGCGCGACCGGCTCACCGGTTGCATCGGTTGCGGGTGTCTGTCGATGGAGGCCTGCCCGTTGCGCAACCAGGGCGATGTGCTCGGTGATCAGGGACCGGGGGCGCATTTCCTCGGCTGACTGCTCGTCGGGGAAAAATGCTGTCCGCGCAGACAGTTCTATAGTGAATCTTCCACAAATCCGGTGGAGCCACACCCCGAAAACAAAGAACAGGGAGAACGTCATGAGCGTCAAACCCATTCCCGAGGGGTATCACAGCATTACCCCGTACCTCGGCATCCTAAAGGCTGCCGAAGCCATCGAGTTCTACAAGAAAGCCTTCGGCGCGACCCAGGTCATGCGCCTGGACATGCCCGACGGGCGCGTCGGCCACGCCGAACTGCGCATTGGCGACAGCGCGATCATGCTCGGCACACCGTGCGATCAAGGGCCGTTGAGCGATCCGGACAACGCAGTGTCGGTCGGTCTGCATCTGTATGTCACCGATGTCGACAAGTCTTTTCAGCGGGCGCTGGATGCCGGGGCGAGTGCGGTGTCGGAGGTCAAGGATCAATTTTATGGTGATCGCAGCGGGACGCTGAAGGATCCCTATGGTCACCTGTGGTTTCTGGCGACGCGCAAGGAGGATCTGACGGAAGAGCAGATCAAGCAGCGGGCGATGGAGATGTTCAGCCAAGGTTGAGATCTTCAGGGGCTGGGCTGGCCTCTTCGCGGGCAAGCCCGCTCCCACAGTGTTTTTCTGTGTGACACAAATCGTATAAACACCAGAGATGCCTGTGGGAGCGGGCTTGCTCGCGAAGGCGTCGTGTCAGTCGACATCAATGTTGAATGATCTACCGCATTCGCGAGCACGCTCGCTGACTGGGGGAATTGCGAAACATTTGCTTTCATATCGTCTTTCGGGATTTGCCCGGCTCATCCGTCCTATATAGATGCAGGCCGTTCGCACAGGCAACAGCCACGACCGCGCCTTTCACGGACACCCGCGCTGCGAAGCCCGTAGCCACGTGGCCTTTCATCGAAATCAAGACGCGCAATCATGTCGAAGAAATCCCGTTCCAAACTGTGGTTCCTGGTGCATAGCTGGCTCGCGCTGCCGATCTGGTTTTTTGTCCTGATCGTGTGTGTCACCGGCACGCTGGCGGTGGTCAGCCAGGAAATCGTCTGGCTGGCCAACCCGCAGATGCGCGCCAGCCAGCCATCGGACGACGCGCCGCGGCTCAGTTACGATCAGGTGCTGGCCGCGATCAAACAGGCCGAACCGCAGACGCTGGTGGAAAGCATCAGCCGTCCCGACGAGTCGCACTTCGCCCTCGATGTCGAAGTCAGCTACCCCGACGGTCGCTCGCAGACGGTCTACGTCAACCCGTACACCGGGGTGATCCAGGGCCCGGCGCCGGACTTCAACTTCAAGGCGTTCACCCGCGCCCTGCACGGCTGGTGGCTGGTGCCGTTCACCAACGGTTTCAGCTGGGGCTGGTACCTGGTGTCGTTCCTCGGCCTGCCAATGCTCGCTTCGCTGGTGACCGGGCTGGTGGTGTACAAGCGCTTCTGGAAAGGCTTCTTCAAGCCCACCCTGCGTTTTCGCCACGGCGCGCGGATCTTCTGGGGCGACTTCCATCGACTGAGCGGCATCTGGTCGATCTGGTTCATCGCGGTGATCTCGATCACCGGCACCTGGTTTCTGATCCAGGCCATTCTGGCCGACAACCAGGTATCGATCAGCAGCGAACCGATCATTCCTGCCATGTCCCGGGAAAGCGTACCGATGTCGAGCGACGCGAGTCCTCCCCCACGGATCAGCCTCGATCGCGCGGTGCAGATCGCCGAACAGCACATCCCCGGGCTGGAAGTCAGCTTCGTCAGCCTGCCGGGCAATGCCTACAGCCACTTGAGCGTTGGCGGGCGCGGCTGGTATCCACTGATGTTCCAGACCGCCACGCTCAACCCGTACAACGGCGACATGGCCGCCACGCGACTGCTGACCGACCGTTCCTCGCTGGAGTTTGTCACCGAGTCGATGCGCCCACTGCACACCGGTGATTTCGGCGGTCTGTGGATCAAACTGATCTGGTTCTTCTTCGGCCTGCTGCTGAGCATGATGGTGCTCAGCGGCCTGTTGATCTGGACCAAGCGCACCGCGCTGGCCACCGCCAACGCCCTCAAGCGCGAGAATAAAAAGGCCCGCAGCCCCCGCGTCAGCCGTGAACCGGCGGAGGTCAGCCTGTGAGCCCGTCCAACCGCACTGCCCAACCGTCCGCCCTGCGCCGCTTCTGGCACAAATGGCGTTTTCATCTGAACGCACTGTTGCTGCTGATTCCGCTGGGGTTCATGCCCAAGTACTTCGCCGACGCCGCGCTGTTTCGCGGTGACGTCGGCCTCGGTGAGCATGAGGTCGGCGAAATCCAGGTCGGCCCGTGGAGCCTGCGCCTGGCCGAACTGCGCAACGAAGCGCCGCGCCTGAGTGGCCCCGCCGGCTACATGAAGGACTTCAATGCCGCGCTGTGCGACGCCTGTGTCGAACAGGTCAAGGCCACCTACCTGCGCATCGGCAAACCGCGCAGCCTGCGCGCCGCCGGGGTGATTTTCTTCGGCACCCCGTATCGCATGGGCGCGCAATTGCCGGTGGCGGAAAAGACCAAAGCCGATGCCGAACTGTGGATCACCATGGAAGGCTGGGACGGCAGCATGCATCAGGCCTCAATTCCCCTGAGCCAGGCCTCCCCCGCGACCCTCGCCTGGCTGAACCAACAAGGAGCCAAACCATGAACCGCGTTCAACGCCCTTCCCGCCTGCGGTTGCGCGCCGCGTTGCTGATGCTCTGCGCAGGTTTCAGCGCCGGCGCCCAGGCCCATAACCCGATGTGCGAATGCAAGGCCGTCGATGCCGAGCAGATCAAATGCACCGGTGGCTTCTCCGACGGCAGCGGCGCGCCGGGGGTGACCCTCGATGTGATCGGTTACGACGAAACCATCCTGCTGCCGGGTAAGCTCGGCGCCGACTCAAGTCTGACCTTCAAGAAACCGGCGGCCGAGTTTTATGTGCTGTTCGACGCCGGCCCCGGCCACGTTGTGGAAATCGACCAAGCCGACATCGAGGCACCATGAGTACGCCCACCACCCAAGTCGTCCGCCCGGCCGGTGCCGGGCATGAAACCCTCAATGTTCTGCTGTTGTGCTTGCTGATCCTCGCGGTCGCCGGCTCGGTGGTGGCATGGCGTGGGGTGTCCCATGAACCGGAACCGGTCGCCAGCCATCAGTTCGATGCGCGGCGCGATCTCAGCGCTGCCGAGCAAGGCATCTATGCCGATCTGCGGGTGACCCTCGATGAAATTCGCTTGCTGCGTGAAGAACAGCAAAGCCTGCCGACACCACAGACCCTGGCTGAAGAAGGTTTCGCCCCGTTCGCCCAGGACGCCAGTTCGGTCAGCCGTGGCGGGCATGCCTGGCAATTGCTGGCGGACACGGTCTATTTCGGTCACAGCCAGGCGCCCGCCGTTGCCGGTTCGTTCGTGATGCGGCTAAGCGCCGACGCCACTGCCGCACCGGATATCTGGCTCAACCGCGCCGCCGATCTGCGGACGCCCGCCGAACTGACCGACGCCGCGCTGTCCGCTGCTGGCTGGAAACAGATCGTCGCGCAGTTCGATGCCGGCGTGACCCGCGAGCATCGCCACTGAACCTTCGCCTTCACCCGAGAGAAGACCGCTTGCCCATGCTTATTTCACTGACTCGCCGTCCCCTCCTGCGCACCCTGCTTTTAGGCCTGTGCGCGTGCCTGCTGAGCCCGCTGGCCAGCGCCGAACCGGGCAAACGCCTGCGCATCGGCATCACCCTGCACCCGTATTACAGCTATGTGGCGAACATCGTCGGCGACAAGGCCGAGGTAGTGCCGCTGATTCCCGCCGGTTTCAACCCGCACGCCTACGAGCCACGTGCTGAAGACATCAAGCGCATCAGCGGCCTGGATGTGATCGTGCTCAACGGGGTCGGTCATGACGACTTCGCCGACCGGATGATCGCCGCTAGCGAAACGCCGAACATCAAGACCATCGAAGCCAACGAAAACGTGCCGCTGCTGGCCGCAACCGGCACCGCCGCGCGCGGCGCCGGCAAAGTGGTCAACCCGCACACCTTCCTGTCGATCAGCGCTTCGATTGCCCAGGTCAACAACATCGCCCGCGAGCTGGGCAAACTCGACCCGGACAACGCCAAGACCTATACCCAGAACGCCCGCGCCTACGGCAAACGCCTGCGGCAGATGCGCGCCGATGCGCTGGCCAAACTGACCCAGGCACCGAACGCCGAACTGCGCGTGGCCACGGTGCATGCGGCTTATGACTATCTGCTGCGCGAATTCGGCCTGGAAGTGACGGCCGTGGTCGAACCGGCCCACGGCATCGAACCGAGCCCGAGCCAGTTGAAAAAGACCATCGACCAACTGCGCGAACTCGACGTGAAGGTGATTTTCTCGGAGATGGATTTCCCCTCGACCTACGTCGAAACCATCCAGCGTGAGTCCGGGGTGAAGCTGTACCCGCTGTCGCACATTTCCTATGGCGAATACACCGCCGACAAGTACGAAAAGGAAATGACCGGCAACCTCGACACCGTGGTGCGGGCGATTCAGGAGTCCGGGGCATGACAGCAAAAGAAACCCTCTCTGACACCCCGCCATCCCCTGTGGGAGCGGGCTTGCTCGCGAAGGCGTCCGGTCAGTCAGCATCATTATTGAATGAACCACCGCATTCGCGAGCAAGCCCGCTCCCACAAGGGGGAAATGGGCCGACTCTGGATTTTGCGGAGGTCAGCCTGACCCTCGGGCGCACCACGATTCTCGACAACGTCACCTTCCAGGTGCAACCCGGCCACGTGCACGCCCTGGTCGGCCCCAACGGCGGCGGCAAGAGTTCGCTGATCAAGACCCTGCTCGGCCAGATGCCGCATCAAGGCCAGTTGAGCCTGCACTGGCCCGCCGAGCCCGGCACCATCGGCTACGTGCCGCAGGCGCTGGAGTTCGATCGCGGCCTGCCGATGACCGTCGACGATTTCATGGCCGCCATGTGCCAGCGTCGGCCGGCGTTTCTCGGTTTGAGCAAGCATTACGCCAAGGCCATCGGCGAGGCGCTGGAACGGGTCGGTATGCAGGACAAACGCAAGCGGCGCATGGGCGCGTTATCCGGTGGCGAACGGCAGCGCGTATTGCTTGCTCAAGGCCTGATCCCGGCCCCGCAATTGCTGGTGCTGGATGAGCCGATGTCAGCCCTCGACGAAGCCGGGATCCAGGTGTTCGAACGCCTGCTCGGCGACTGGCGCGCCGCCGGCATCACCGTGCTGTGGATCGAGCACGATCTGGAAGCGGTCAAGCGTCTGGCCGACCGGGTCACCGGTCTCAACCGCCGCGTGCTGTTCGACGCCACGCCGCAACAGGCGCTGACCCCGGAACGGCTGCTGAGTCTGTTTTCCACCCATCCACGGAGCGCGGTCTGATGAGTTACGAAGCCTTTCGTCTGATGGTTCAGGGCTGGGCGTCGTCCGGTTACCTGCCGGAAGCGCTGGCCTACGGCTTTGTGGTCAACGCGCTGCTCGCCGGCCTGTTGATCGGCCCGGTGCTCGGCGGCCTCGGCACGCTGGTGGTGGTCAAGCGCTTCGCGTTTTTCTCCGAAGCGGTCGGGCACGCAGCACTGACCGGCGTGGCCATCGGCATTCTGCTCGGCGAACCCTACACCGGACCATACGGCAGCCTGTTCGGTTACTGCCTGCTGTTCGGCATCCTGCTCAACTACCTGCGCAACCGCACCGGCCTGGCGCCCGACACCCTGATCGGCGTGTTTCTCTCGGTGTCGCTGGCGCTCGGCGCGAGCCTGCTGTTGATTCTGGCCGGCAAGATCAACGTGCACATTCTGGAGAACGTGCTGTTCGGTTCGGTGCTCACCGTCAATGGCAATGACCTGCTGGTGCTGGCGATCGTCGGTTCACTGATCATGGCCCTGGCGTTGCCGCTGTACAACCGGATCATGCTGGCCAGTTTCAACCCGCAACTGGCGGCGGTGCGCGGCGTGGCGGTGAAGACCCTGGATTACCTGTTCGTGATTCTGGTGACGCTGATCACCGTCGCGGCGGTAAAGGTCATCGGCGCGATTCTGGTCGGCGCATTGCTGGTGATTCCGGCGGCGGCAGCGCGGTTGCTCAGCCAGTCGCTCAAGGGTTTCTTCTGGTGTTCGGTACTGATTGCCACCGTCAGCACGCTGTGCGGGATTCTCGCGCCGATCGTCTTCGATCTGCCGATCCCGTCCGGCGCCGCGATCATTCTGGTCGCCGGCATCGCCTTCGCCCTCGCCGCCATTGCGCGCGGGGTTGTCCCGAGTCTGAAAGGGAACCTTGGATAAATGACTTTCTCACTGCGAAAACTGACCCTGGCCATGGTCCTGTTCGGCGTGGTCGGCAGCCCGTTGCTGGCGGCTGAAAACCCTCAACCGCTACGCGTACTGGCCTCGTTGCCCATCACCTATGGCCTGGGCGAAGTGCTGCTCAAAGGCACCGACGTCAGCCTGGAGCGCGCGGCCCCGGCGAATCTGCCGGGCAGCCGTCAGACCGCGTATTTCACCGGTCGCGGTGCGCCGGCGCTGGGCAAACTGGCAACCGATGCCGACGCGGTGATCGGCATACGTTCGCTGTGGGCGGATGATCCGCTGTACCCGATCGCACGGCGCAGCAACATTCGCATTGTCGAGGTCGACGCGGCGCGCCCGGTGGACGGCGCCCTGCCAGGGATCGCCGTACAACCGGGGCTGAAGGTCGATGGCTTGAACAGTCAGCCATGGCTGGCGAGCAACAACATGGGGCGCATGGCTGACGTAATCGCCGCGGATCTGGTGCGCCTGGCGCCGTCGGCCAAACCGAAGATCGAGGCCAATCTGGCGGCGCTGAAACAGCGCCTGCTCAAGCTCAGCGCCGACAGCGAAGCGCGCCTGGCCGAGGCTGACAACCTCAGTGTGCTGAGCCTCAGCGATCACTTCGGTTATCTGATCGGCAGCCTGAATCTGGAGCTGATCGGTCAGGATCCTCGGCCTGATAGCGAGTGGACGGTGCAAGAGCTGAAGCAACTCACGGCGACGCTCAAGGACAACGACGTGGCGCTGGTGCTGCATCATCGTCAGCCGTCGGAAGCGGTGAAAGCGGCGATTGCCGAGTCGGGGAGTCATTTGCTGGTGTTGAGCACCGATGCCGAAGATCCGGTGGCGGAGCTGGAGGGGAATGTCGATTTGCTGCTCAAGGGCTTGAGCGGAGCGTAGTTTCAGTAACACCGCGTTATCGTTCTTCGCGAGCAAGCCCGCTCCCACAGGGGAGTTGTGTGCACCACAGATCCAATGTGGGAGCGGGCTTGCTCGCGAAGAGGCCCGCCAGAACAACACCATTGCCAGCCATGAAAAAACCCGCTGCCTGTCACCAGTCCAGCGGGTTTGTTTTGTCTGTCGGATTACTGAGCAGCCGTTTGCCCTTCCATCTTCTGGCGCAGGCTCAGCGGACGCATGTCGGTCCAGACTTCTTCGATGTAGGCCAGGCATTCCTTCTTCAGGCCGCTCTTGCCCACGGTGCGCCAGCCCTCCGGCACGGCTTTGTAATCCGGCCAGATCGAGTATTGCTCTTCGTGGTTGACCACGACCTGAAAGAGGATGTCCTCGCGGTCGAATACTGACGTCATGCTGGTTCTCCATCGTTGTAAGGGTGGGCTGCACCGGGGGTGCAGCCGGGTATGTAGTAAGAACGTTCGGCGCTGCGAAAAATTTACTCGGCGGCGGTGGCGGCGGCCAAGGCCCGGCCGAAGATCTCGGCGACGCGGTCGATTTCGGCGGCGGTGATCACCAGCGGCGGCAGGAAGCGCACCACCGCACCATGCCGGCCGCCCAGCTCGAGAATCAGTCCGCGCTTGAGGCATTCGCGCTGCACCAGCGGTGCCAGACGCGCGAACGCGGGTGGATGACCGAGGGCGTCCAGCGCGCCGTTCGGGTCAACCAGTTCGACACCGAGCATCAAGCCACGACCGCGGATGTCGCCCAGTTGCGGGAAGTCGCGTTGCAGGATGCGCAGGTGTTCGCTCAGGCGTTCGCCCATGGCGGCGGCGTGTTCGCAGACCTTGTGCTCAAGCAGATAACGCATCACCGCGGAACCGGCGGCCATCGCCATCTGATTGCCACGGAACGTGCCCGCATGGGCGCCCGGTTGCCAGGTGTCGAGCCAGTCGCGATAAACCACCACCGCCAATGGCAGGCTGCCGCCGATGGCTTTGGACAACACCACCACGTCAGGGACAATGCCGGCGTGTTCGAAGGCAAACATTTTGCCGGTGCGTGCGAAACCGCTCTGGATCTCGTCGACGATCAGCGCCACACCGGCCTTCTCGGTGATCCGACGCAAGCCGCGCAGCCACTCGATATCGGCCGGGATCACCCCGCCCTCGCCCTGCACCGCTTCGACGATCACCGCCGCCGGTAACTGCACGCCGGCCTCAGGATCGTTGAGCAGGTTTTCCAGGTAACTCAGGTTGGCTTTGACCCCGGCCGCGCCGCCGAGACCGAACGGGCAACGGTAGTCGTAAGGGAACGGCATGAATTGCACACCGTTGCTGAGCAAGGCGCCCAGCGGCTTTTTCGGTCCCAGGCTGCCCATCAGGCTCAAGGCGCCCTGACTCATGCCGTGATAACCGCCGGAGAACGACAGCACGGTGCTGCGCCCGGTGGCGGTGCGCACCAGTTTCAACGCGGCTTCCACCGCATCGGTGCCGGTCGGGCCGCAGAACTGGATTTTCGCTTCGGCCGCCAGTGCTGGCGGCAGCAAACCGAACAGGTCCTGGACGAACTGATCCTTCACTGGCGTGGTCAGGTCGAGGGTGTGCAGCGGCAGCTCATCCGCCAGCACTTGCTGGATCGCCTCGATTACCACCGGGTGATTGTGCCCCAGCGCGAGAGTGCCGGCGCCAGCCAGGCAGTCGATAAACGTACGACCTTCAACGTCCTCGACATACAGGCCTTTGGCACGCTTGAGTGCCAGCGGAATGCGTCGCGGGTAGCTACGGGCATTGGACTCCTGCTGACTCTGCCGGGCCAGCAGCGGTGACTCGTTGAACTGATACAGAACTTCGGCCGGCGCGGCAGTGATCCGGGCCGACGACTCTTCGATAAGGCTGGTGGCGACTGACATCTCTCGACCCCTCAATACGCTATGGATAGTGACCAAAACAGCACACCGCACAGGTGCGCGTTCCGGTCGCGGGGCGCACATGCAGGTTTTCCTGTTCTGGAAACGCTTAAGCGGGGCGAGGATTTAGACCCTTGATCGAGATGTCAGCCAGGCAATGGCAACAGCTTGTGCAGCGTAACGCGGTGCAAGCCCTGATCGCTGGCGGGTAGCGCCGAGTCGCAGTAGCCCAGATGTCGATAAAAAGCCGCGCCGGTGCGTGTACTGGCGATGCACGCCCGCGCCACACCGCGAATCCGCAGCCAGCCTTCCAGTTCGCTCATCAGGGCGCGGCCTGCACCACGGCGAAACCATTCCGGCTGCACATGGCAAAAGCCGATGTCGCCGCTGGCCGTGGCCATGCCGACACCCACCGGTTTGTCCTGCAACAAGGCGATGTTCAGGTAGCAATGCGGGTCGGCAAGGCGCGCGCTGATGATGTCGGCAGATTGCCGGTCAATCCAGTGGCTGACCAGTTGCGGATCGTTGCGGTGATCAAGCACACAACCGACGCGAATCGAACGCTCGATGATGCGACTGATGAGGCCGGCGTCGGCAGGTTTCGCCGGACGAATGCAGATCGTTGCTTCCATGGCGCGTTCCCTCAATCCATTGAGTCAGAGCAGCCCAGACCTTAACGCCGCCATTGCCAAATCACCAACGCACAGACGTTACATTTGATGTGCCACACCACAAATCCCAATTGTGGGAGCGGGCTTGCTCGCGAAGGCGTCCGGTCAGTCGATACGTCGCAGACTGGTACGCCGCCTTCGCGAGCAAGCCCGCTCCCACAGGGGATTTTCGCTGGCTCAGACAGGTTGCAGCGGCATAGTCAACTCGACGCGCAAGCCATCCGTGCGGCTGTCGAAATGCAGGGTGCAGGCGCAGCGCTGGACGATGGCTTGCACGATGGCCAGGCCGAGACCGCAGCCGGTGCTCTGGCCGTTGCGCCAGAAGCGTTGGGTCAGGTGCTGCAGATCTTCCGCCGCAATCCCCGGCCCGTGGTCGCGCACCACAAAACGGGCGCGCTGACCGACGGTTTCCAGACTCAGCTCCACCTCAGCGTCCGCCGGGGTATGGCGAAGGGCGTTGTCGAGCAGATTGCGCAACGCGGCAATCGACAGCACCGCCGGCATTTGCACCGGTGCGCTGGAGAGCTGCTTGGGCAATTGCAGTTTGATGCGCTGACGCTCGCCGCCGGCCGCATCCTGCATCGCCAGTTTCGCCACCTGTTCGGCGCTGCATTGCACGCCGTCATCGAACGACAGACTGCCCTCGACCCGCGCCAGCAACAGCAGTTGCTCCAGCGTGCGGTGCATGCGGTCGGCGCCCTCTTCGGCCCGTGCCAGCGACTGATCGCGGGCACTGCCTTCGGTCATGCGTGCCACTTGCAGGTGGGTCTTGATCGCCGTCAACGGGCTGCGCAGTTCGTGGGCGGCGTCGCCGGTCAGGCGGCGTTCACGCTCAATGGTCTTGCCGATGCGCTGGAACAGCTGGTTCTGCGTATCGAGCAACGGTTTCAGTTCGCTGGGAAAAGATTGTAATTGCAACGGTTCCAGCGAGTCGGCATTGCGTCGCATCAGCGCCTCGCGCAGTCGATTGAGCGGCGCCAGGCCCTGACCGATTCCCAGCCACAACAGGCACAGACAACCGAGCAACGCTACGCCGACCGGCACCGAGGCCGCCAGCAGGATCGACATGTTCAGCGCTTCGCGTTCGATCTGCCGGTCGGCCGTGGTGATCCGCACGTCGCCCCGCGCGAGAGTAAAACTGCGCCACGGCGCGCCATCGATCATCTGATCGTGGAAGCCCATTTTTTCCGCTTCGAGGGTTTGCTCGGGGCTGCTGTGGCTGCGGGCCAGAATCTCCCCGCGCAACGAACTGACCTGACAGGCCATGCCACCGGGAATGTTCAATTGTTCGGCACTGAAATGGGTGCCCTCGCCCTTGCTCGGCAGCGCCGGCAGTTGCTCCAGCAGCCCGGCGACCATGCGCGCCGAGGCCACCAGCCGCTGGTCAAGGGAAAACATCATCTGATTGCGCAAGTCGCTGAGCATCCAGGCCGCGGCCAGCGCCCAGATCAGGGCGAACGCGGCGCCGAGGGTCAGACTCAGGCGCAGACGCAGACTCATCACTTCTGTTGCTCTCCACCATCGGCCGGCCCGAGGCGATAACCCAGACCGCGCACGGTTTCGACGATGCCCTTGCCGAGTTTGCTGCGCAGGTGATGGATATGCACGTTCAGCGCGTTGCTCTCCAACTCGTCATTGAAACCGTAGACGCTGTCCTTCAACTGCTCGGTGGACAGCACCCGGCCACGGTTGTGCAACAGCGCCTGCAACAGCGATTGCTCGCGGCGCGACAAGTCCACCGGTTGCCCGGCCAACGTGGTTTCGCGGCTGCTTGGATCGTAGGTCAGTGCACCGTGTTCGATCAGGTTGACGCTGCGCCCGGCGACCCGGCGCAGCAGGGTTTGCAGGCGCGCGAACAACTCACGCAGATCGAAAGGTTTGAGCAGGTAATCGTCAGCCCCGGCCTGCAAGCCATCGACCCGGTCAGTGACCGAGTCGCGTGCGGTCAGGATCAACACCGGAATTTCCAGGCCCTGCTGACGCAGTTGTTGCAGCAACTTGAGGCCATCTTCGTCAGGCAGGCCGAGATCGAGCACCATCACGTCGAATTCGGCAACTTTGAGCATCGCCCGTGCTTTCGAGGCGGTGTTGACGTGCTCGACCGTCAGGCCCTGCGCCGTGAGACCGGCAACGATACCGCTGGCGATCAGTTCATCGTCTTCGCAAACCAGTACGTGCATGATCCGTCCCATAGAAAAAAGCCGATTAGGCCGTTGGCCGATTAAGCTGACATTATGGCGCCCAACGCCATAGCGACAAGGGCGTGACGGTTAATCATCGGTTAATCGCCATCCACCATTGTGCCCACACTTGCACAGGGACAAGGCTCCTCCATGCGTCATTTTTTTCTTTTGTTTGCACTGCTGATCTCCGGCCTGGCCCAGGCGGGAAACAATCCATTCGAGACCAAACCGGAGTTTCTGCCGGTCGACAAAGCCTTCGTGCTGACTTCCGAACGCCTTGAATCCGGGGAAACCCAGCTGTTCTGGCAAATCACCGACGGCTATTACCTGTACCAGAAACGCCTGAAATTCGACGGTTTGACGGCAGAGCAGCAGCCGGCGTTGCCCGAGGGTGAGTCACA
This sequence comes from Pseudomonas sp. JQ36, assembly GCF_053851495.1. NCBI lineage: Bacteria > Pseudomonadati > Pseudomonadota > Gammaproteobacteria > Pseudomonadales > Pseudomonadaceae > Pseudomonas > Pseudomonas sp. JQ36. The sequence goes on from NZ_CM132642.1 coordinate 2,870,704, forward strand.
CAGTGACGAGTTCTTCGGTGAACAACCGGTGTATCGCCAAGGGCTGGAGGTAAAAATTCCGGCCGCGGCCAGCGGTCAGATCAAGGTCAGTTACCAAGGCTGCGCCGATGCCGGCCTGTGTTATCCGCCGCAGACCCGGGTCATCGATCTGGGCGGCAAAGCCACGCCAACAACCAGCGCTGAAGCACCGGATCAGGCCTTGGCCAGCAGCCTGCAACAACGGGCGCTGGGCTGGAGCCTGCTGGTGTTCTTCGGCCTCGGCCTGTTGCTGGCGTTTACTCCGTGTTCGTTGCCGATGCTGCCGATTCTGGCGGGCATGATTGTCGGCAGCGGTGCAACACCGCGTCGTGGTTTCGCCCTGGCCAGCAGCTATGTGATCTGCATGGCGCTGGTGTATGCGGCGATGGGGGTGATCGCCGCGCTGCTCGGCGCCAACCTGCAGGCGTGGCTGCAAAATCCATGGCTGCTCGGTGCATTTGCAGCAGTGTTCGTGGTGCTGGCGCTGCCGATGTTCGGTTTCTTTGAATTGCAATTGCCGGTGGCCCTGCGTGACCGCCTCGAACACGCTTCGCGCAGTCGCAGCGGCGGCAGCCTGATCGGTGCCGGGGTGCTCGGCGCGTTGTCCGGTCTGTTGGTCGGCCCGTGCATGACCGCGCCACTGGCCGGCGCTTTGCTGTACATCGCGCAGAGCGGCAATGCGCTGCACGGTGGCTTGATTCTGTTCGCGTTGGGCATCGGTATCGGGGTGCCGCTGTTGCTGCTGGTGACCGTCGGCAATCGCTTCCTGCCAAAGCCTGGCGCGTGGATGAACCTGCTCAAGGGCATCTTCGGTTTCCTGTTCCTCGCGACCGCACTGCTGATGTTGCGCCCGGTGCTGGACTCGTCGCTGTGGCTGGGCCTGTGTGGCGCGCTGCTGCTGATCGCGGCGTTCTGCGCCTGGAAGCAATCGGAAGGTTTCGGTCGGGTTGCCCAGGTGTTCGGCGCCAGTTCGTTGCTGCTCGGGCTGTGGGGCAGCCTGCTGCTGATCGGTGCTGCCGGTGGCAGTGACGACCCGTATCAGCCCTTGCAGGTGTACAGCGCCGGGCGGGTCGCCAGCACCACGCCGAGCGGGCATGACGCGTTCACCACGATCAAGGATCCGGCCGCCCTGCAGCGCGAACTGGATAGCGCCAAGGCTCAGGGCCAGTGGGTGCTGCTCGATTACTACGCCGACTGGTGCGTGTCGTGCAAAGTCATGGAGAAACAAGTGTTCGGCAAGGACAAGGTCATGCAGGCGTTGAGCGATGTGCGCCTGCTGCGCCTCGACGTCACCGCCGACAATGCCGCCAGCCGCGAGCTGCTCGGCCGCTACAAAGTCCCGGGGCCACCGAGTTTTGTCTGGATCGGCACCGACGGCGAAGAACGACGTAGCCAGCGCATCACCGGTGAGGTGGATGCCGAGACGTTCCTGCAACGCTGGGCCACTACCCGAGACGCCAATTAAATGCTGACGTTCACCCTCGGCACCTTTGCCATCGCGCTTAACCATCTGCTGCTGATCAGTGCCCTGGCGCTGGCGACCTTTGTCGGCTGGCGGGTGGCCAAGCGCGGCGGCGATAACCCCGAGTCGGCGCTGTTCAGCCTGTTCCTGCTGGGCATGCTTGCGGCGCGCGTGGCGTTTGTCGCCCTGTACTGGGGCCACTATCGTAACGATCCGTGGCAGATCATCGACCTGCGCGATGGCGGCTTCCTCGCCTGGCCGGGGGTGGTCGTGCTGCTGCTCGCCGCTCTCTATCGCGGCTGGCGCCGTCCGGGTCTGCGTCGGCCACTGGGCTTTGGCGTGGCCAGCGGTGTGCTGTTCTGGTTGTTGGCGACCCTGTCACTGAACATCTACGAACAAGGCACGCGCCTGCCGGAAATCACCCTGCGCAACGCCGCAGGCGAGACCATCCAGCTCAGCGATTATCAGGGCGGTCCACTGGTGATCAACCTGTGGGCAACCTGGTGCCCGCCGTGCCGGCGCGAGATGCCGGTGCTGGAAAATGCTCAACAACAACGCCCGGATCTGACCTTTCTGTTCGTCAATCAGGCCGAAAGCATGCAAAGCGTTGCCACCTTCCTTGAAACCCAGGGCCTGAGCCTGAACAACGTGCTGTTCGACCGCAGCGGTCGATTGGGTCAGGCCGTGGGCTCCATGGCGCTGCCGACTACGCTGTTCTATAGCCCTGACGGTCGCTTGCTGAGCAGCCACCTGGGCGAACTGTCGAACGCCAGTCTGGCCCGCGCCCTGGAAAACTTCGATATCCCGAATCCAACCGCCGCCCCGGCGACCTCTGCAAGGAAACTGCCATGCCCCGCCTCCGCCACCTGCTGACGCTGACTCTGGGCACTGCCCTGCTGCACCTGCCGTCGGTGCAGGCCGCCGAAGAATTGCCCGCCGCGATCAAGCAGATCGAGGCCAAGGGCGCAAAAATCGTCGGCCAGTTCGACGCGCCGGACGGCTTGCGCGGTTATGCGGCGCAGTACCAGAACCGTGGCATGGCGCTGTACCTGACGCCGGACGGGAAACACGTGTTGCTCGGCAATCTGTACGACGCCGACGGCAAGGATCTGAGCAGCGAGCCGTTGCAGAAACTGGTCTATGCACCGATGGCCAAGGAAATCTGGGGCAAGTTCGAAGCCAGCAACTGGATTCAGGACGGCAACAAGGACGCGCCGCGCACCGTGTACCTGTTCAGCGATCCGAACTGCCCGTACTGCAACATGTTCTGGGAACAGGCGCGACCATGGGTCAAGGCCGGCAAAGTGCAACTGCGGCACATCATGGTCGGGATCATCCGCGAAGACAGCCCGGCGAAATCCGCCGCGCTACTGGCGGCAAAAGATCCGGCCAAGGCCCTGGAAGATCACGAGAAGGCCGGCAAGGCCAGCACCCTCAAGCCATTAAAAGACATTCCAAAAGCGGTGCAGACCAAACTGGCGGCGAACATGCAGTTGATGGAAGACCTGGAACTGCAGGCGACACCGGCGATTTTCTACATGGATGACAAGGGCGAGCTGCAACAGCAGCAAGGGGCGCCTTCGCCGGAGAAACTGGCGAAAATTCTCGGGCCGAAGTAAGTCCGGATCCGTTGTTGCCTGATCTGGCCTCTTCGCGGGCAAGCCCACTCCCACAGGGATCACCGCGGTCACTGTGGGAGCGGGCTTGCTCGCGAAAAGAACGATGACTCGGTTTAACGATTGCGCTCGTTCAGGAAAGTCAGCAACGCCCCGGTGACAAACGCCGGGTTCTCCAGACTGGAGATATGCCCCGCCTCCGGCACCAGCACCCACGGACACCCGATCAATTCAGCCATTTCCTGTGCCTCCGACGGCGGTCGAGGTTTGTCCTGATCGCCGCACAGCACCAGAGTGTTCGCGGCATTCAATTCGCCCAGACGCGGCAACAGGTCATCACGACTGAACGTCATACGCCCCATCGGCACGATGCTTTCGCGCAGGCGATCCGCGGTATATGCCGCCAGTTTGGCGCGGAAGTCCTGATACAGCGCCGACTGCGGATCGATGCCCGGGCGGAAGAAGATCGGTACCACGATGTCGAGCAATTGTTCGGAGATCTCGCCGCTTTCCTCGATCTGCTTGAACAGCGAGAAGTAGTACTGACGGGTTGGCTCAGGCTCCACGCCGACGTAGGTGTCGAGCAGCACCAGCCCGTTGATCCGCTGCGGTGCCGACAACGCCAGACGCACGCCCCACATGCCGCCAACCGACAGCCCCGCCAGCGTTATCTGCTCGATCTGCAGGTGATCGAGCAAGGCCGCGACCTGGCGTGCGATGTCATCCAGCGAGGTGGTGCCTGGCGGCAAGCGCCCGGATTCACCGTGGCCCCACAGGTCCAACGCAATCACCCGATAGTGCGGCGACAGCGCAGCGATCTGCGGCGCCCACATGGCCGTGTCCCACAGATAGCTGCCCGCCAGCAACACGGCCGGGCCGGTGCCTTGATCAATGTAGTGCAGCGCTTGTCCGTCAACCGTGAAGAAAGGCATCGACCACCCCCGCGACAAAAAAGAGAACCGGCAGACTGAGCTGCCGGTTCATGATCGTCAACCGTGTAAATGTCTGAAAATGTGCCGCCCCCAATCGCGAGCAGGCTCACTCCTACAAGGGAACGCATACCCAATGTAGGAGTGAGCCTGCTCGCGAAGGGGCCGGTACAGACGCCGAAGATTACAAGCCCTCCAGCTCCGCCATCAGATCATTCAAGCGATCCACCTTGTCCTCGGTCATGTCACCGGCCGCCAGGCCTTCGATGTACTCGGCCAGTTCCTGCACCGTGCTGCACTCGAACATCGCCCGCAGCGGCACATCGCGTTGCAGGGTTTTCTGCACTCGCGAGGCGATCTGCGTGGCCAGCAACGAATGCCCGCCCAGCTCGAAGAAGTTGTCGCGCACCCCGACCTTGTCGACCTTGAGCACCTCGGCCCAGATGTCGGCCAGGGTCTGCTCCAGCTCGTTGCGCGGGGCCAGGTAATCCTCGCTCTGCAACTGGCCGATCTCCAGCGCCGGCAAGGCCTTGCGGTCGAGTTTGCCGTTGGCGTTGTGCGGCAGCTGATCGAGCCACAACCAGTGCAGCGGCACCATGTATTCCGGCAATTCGCTGCGCAGGCGTTGCTTGATCCGCTCCAGACGTTCGCTCGGGTTGAGCGCCGAATCCGCCGCGACCAGATAGCCGACCAGATGCTTGCCATTGGCCCCTTCCTGCACGCCAACCGCCGCATCGCGGACTTCCGGCTGTTCATGCAGACGCGCCTCGATTTCACCCAGTTCGATCCGGTAACCGCGAATCTTCACCTGATGGTCGACCCGGCCGACGTACTCCAGCACCCCGTCGCTGCGCCGCCGCGCGAGGTCACCGGTGCGATACAGACGCTCGCCCGGCGCGCCGAACGGGTTCGGCACAAACACTGGCGCAGTGCGCAGCGGATCGCTGACGTAACCGCGACCGACGCCGGTCCCGGCCACGCACAACTCACCCACCGCGCCCAGCGGCACCAGTTCCAGCGCGCCATCGACCAGATACAGCAAGTTGTTGTCGGTCGGCGTACCGATCGGCAAATAGCTGCCGCGGGTCGAGGCCAGATCGACGCGGAAGAACGCCACGTCATCGGAGCATTCCGCCGGGCCGTAAGCGTTGACCAGACCGATCTGCGGATAACGCAGCAGCCACTGGTGCGCCAGTTCCGGCGGCATTGCTTCACCGGTCGGCAGCATCCAGCGCAGACCGTCGAGGCTCAGGCGCTCCGAGGCGAGCATGCCTTGAATCAGCGACGGCACGCTCTCCAGCACGGTGATGCCCTGGGCCTGCACATGTACCAGCAACCCCTGCGGATCGTGAGCGATAGTGTTCGGCACAATGTCCACCCGCGCCCCGAACAGCGGCGCGGCGAGGAACTGCCAGACCGAAATATCGAAGCTTTGCGAAGCGGTCTGCGCGATCACGTCGGCGTCCGTCAGTTGCAGGTACGGCACCTTGCTCAACTGGTTGTTGAGCATGCCGCGCTGCTCGACCATTACGCCTTTCGGCAGACCGGTCGAACCCGAGGTGTAGATCACGTAGGCCAGGTTGTCCGGGGCACTGTAGATTCCCGGGTTCTGCAGCGATGTCGCCAGCGCCTGCACTTCTTCCCAAACCAACAGCCGTGGACGGTTGGCGCAGCTGAATTCATCGAGCAAAGTCTGCGCCTGTTCGCGGCAGGCTTCGCTGCACACCAGCACCGGCGTGCGGCTCAGCTCGATGATCCGCTGCAGACGCTGGCTCGGCAGGCCCGGATCCAGCGGCAGGTAACCGGCACCGGCCTTGAAGCTGCCGATGATCATCCCCAGCAGATCGAGATTACGCTCGGCCAGCAGCGCCACCGGTTGATCCATCTGCACCCCGGCCGCGACCAGTGCATGGCCGAGGCGGTTGGCGTTCTGGTTCAGCTCGGCATAGCTCAGTTGCTGATCGAGGCAACTGGCGGCAATGCGTTGCGGATGTTGCGCGACCTGCGCTTCGAACAGCGCCACGTAGCTGTGCTCCAGCGGATAATCGTGCGCGCTCTGGTTGCAGCCGTGCAGCAGGAAGTCCTGCTCATCAAAGCCCAGCAGCGGCAGGTCAGCCATGTCGCCATGGAAGCCATCGACCAGTGCCAGCAGCAGGCGCTTGAACTCGCCGAGCATGCGCTCGATCGTCGATTCGTCGAAATAACGCTGGTCATACGACAGGTGCAGACCGAGGTCATCGCCCGGGTAGCACACCGCCGTCAGCGGGAAGTTGGTGTGGGTACGGCCGGAGTCCGAAGTCGCGTTGAGACTCTGCGCTCGGTCCAGCACCGAGACTTCCACTGGCGCGTTCTCGAACACGAACAGGCTATCGAACAGCGGCTGGCCTTTCGGCAATTCGCTCTGTTCCTGGATATTCACCAGCGGCAGGTATTCGTACTCGCGCAACTGCATGTTGCTGTCGAGCAGAGCGCTCAACCACTGGCGCACACTGGCACGCTGATCGTCCGCCGGGATCTGCACCCGCAGCGCAATGCTGTTGATGAACAGGCCGACGGTGCGTTGCATCTCCGGCATTTCCACCGGGCGCCCGGCCACGGTGACGCCGAACAGCACGTCGCGATCACCGCTCAGGCGGCGCAGCACCAAGGCCCATGCCGCTTGAGCGAAGGTGTTGATGGTCAGTTGATGAGCCTGGGCCAGCTCTCGCAGGCGAGCACCGTCCTCGGCATTCAATCGAGTGTAACGGTCACCAACGATCATGCCGCCACTTTCGCCGGCGTGTTCGCGCAGGAACGGTCGGTCGCTCGGGATCGGCGTGGTGCGTTCGAAACCTTGCAGGTTCTGCTGCCACCACTGGCGCGCCTCGGCCAGGCTCTGGCGTTGCAGCCAGCCGATGTAGTCGCGGTAACGCGGCGGCAGCGACAACTGTGCTTCGCGACCTTCACCAAGAGCAGTGTAGATCTCGAAGAAATCGTTCATCAGCAGCGAACGACACCAGGCATCGATGAGGATGTGGTGGTTGCTCATCATGAACCAGTAGCGCGCCGCGCCGACCTTGATCAGGCGCAGGTGGAACGGTGCCTGATTGAGCAGATCGAACCCGGCCTCGCGCTCGCTTTTCAGCAGCGCCTGCAGCTTCGGTTCTTGCTCGTCCTCGGCGATGGCGCTCCAATCCAGATACTCGATCGGCGTGTGCCCCGGAATGTGGATCACTTGCAGCATGTCTTCGCCGACGTTCCAGCAGAACGATGCACGCAACGCTTCATGACGGGCGACCACCGCTTGCCAGGCCTGAGCGAAACGCTCGGGATCCAGCTCGCTGTTGATGCGGTAGCGATCCTGCATGTAATACAGACCGGTGCCCGGTTCGAGCAAGGTGTGCAGCAACATGCCTTCCTGCATCGGCGTCAGCGGATAGACGTCTTCGATCTGCGCCGCCGGCACCGGCAGTGCATCAAGTTGCGCCTGGGTCAGTTTCGCCAGCGGGAAGTCCGACGGTGTGAGGCCTCCAGCTGTGTCTTGCAGGCAATGTTCGATCAGGCTTTGCAGCTCGCCGAGGTAAGCGTCGGCCAGATCGTTGATGGTTTGCGCCTCGTAACGCTCGGCACTGAAGGTCCAGCGCAGCAGCAATTCGCCGCCGTACACCTGACTGTCGATGCTCAACTCGTTGGGCAACGGCGCCTGCGGATCGTGGGCCGCACCGACCGATTCATCCAGCGGACGGAACAGCGCATCGCTGGCGAAACTCTGATCGAACTGGCCGAGGTAGTTGAAGGTCACCGGGGCGTTCGGCAACGCCGCCATGCTGCGCTGGCTGAGGTCATCGGCCAGATAACGCAGCACGCCATAGCCGAGACCTTTGTGCGGTACCGCGCGCAGTTGCTCCTTGATCGCCTTGATCGAAGCGCCCTGCCCGGCAGCCTCTTCGATGTTGTGCGGGGTCAGGCGTAATGGATAGGCGCTGGTGAACCAGCCGACGGTGCGAGTCAGGTCGATCTCGTCGAACAGGGTTTCGCGGCCGTGGCCTTCCAGTTGAATCAGCGCCGACGGCTGCCCGCTCCAGCGGCACAGCACGCGTGCCAGCGCAGTCAGCAGCAGATCGTTGACCTGCGTGCGGTAGGCGCGCGGTGCCTGTTGCAGCAGTTGTTGGGTACGCTCGGCATCCAGGCGCACGCTGACGGTTTGCGCGTGACGATTCTGCTGTCCGCCCTGCGGGTTTTCGCACGGCAGATCGGCGTTCTGCCCGGCCAGTTGCGTCTGCCACCAGTTCAGTTCTTCACGCAACGATTCGCTGCCGGCATAGGCCTGCAAACGTGCCGTCCAATCCTTGAAGGCACTGGTTTTCGCCGGCAGTTTCACCGACTGTTCGGCTTCGAGCTGGCGATACACGGTTTGCAGATCGTCGAGCAAAACGCGCCACGACACACCGTCGACCACCAGGTGATGGATCGCAATGAACAGGCGTTGCTGACCTTGCGGCCCGTCCACCAGCAAGGCGCGCAGCAGCGGGCCGTTTTGCAGATCGAGACTGCGCTGGGCATCGGCGAATAGTGCTGCGCACTTGTCCATCGCCGCCACCCGCACCTGCCACAACACCTCGCCATCGGACACGGATTGATGCGTGGCCTGCCATTGATCGCCGGCCTCGGTGAAGCGCAGACGCAGGGCGTCGTGCTGTTCGATCACTGCCAGCAGCGCCTGCTCCAAACGATGCGGTTCCAGCGCCACTGTCGGTTCCAGCAGCAACGCCTGGTTCCAGTGTTGACGCTCAGGAATATCAGTGTCGAAGAACCAGTGTTGAATCGGCGTCATCGCCGACTCACCGAGCACCAGTCCCTGCTCTGCAGTGACTTGCTCGCTGCGGCTGGCGACAGCGGCGAGGGTCTGCACCGTCTGATGCTGGAACAGATCCCGTGGACTGAAATGAATGCCCTGCTGCCGCGCCCGGCTGACCACTTGGATCGACAGAATCGAGTCGCCGCCAAGTTCAAAGAAATTGTCGTTGAGCCCGACCTGCTCGACGTTGAGCACCTCGCACCAGATCTGCGCCAGGGTCTGTTCCAACGCGTTACTCGGGGCGACGTAGTCCTGACGATTCAACTCAGGATCCGGCGCTGGCAAGGCGCGGCGGTCGAGTTTGCCGTTGGCGGTCAGCGGCATGCTCGCCAGCAGGATCAGATGCGTTGGCACCATGTAATCCGGCAGTTGCGCCTTGAGGTGCGACTTCAGTGCTTCGCGCAGTTCGGCTTGTTGTGCTTCACCTTGCTCAGCGACGTCGCTGACCAGGTAGCCCACCAGTTGCTTGCCGCTCGGCGCATCCAGCGCCAGCACCACCGCTTCGCGGATCGAGTGGTGATCGAGCAGTCGGGTTTCGATCTCACCCAGCTCGATACGGAAACCGCGGATTTTCACCTGATGGTCGATCCGCCCCAGGTACTCCACCAGCCCATCGGCACGCTGGCGCACCAGATCGCCGGTGCGGTACATGCGCCCGCCATCGGCGGCAAACGGATCAGCGACAAAACGCTCGGCGCTGATGCCCGGACGGTCGTGATACCCCTGCGCCAGACCGGCGCCGCCGACGAACAACTCACCGGTCGCGCCTTGCGGTACCAACGCCAGATCGGCATCAAGAATGTACGCCACGCGGTCACCGATCACGCTGCCGATCGGCACGCTGCCGGCGCCCTCTTCCAAGACCTCTGGCGCAAGACTGGCGAGCGGCATGACCACGGTTTCAGTCGGGCCATAGGCGTTGAAGAACAGACTCGGTTTGAACGCGGCGCGAATCCGTTGCAAGTGTTCGCCGGTCAGCGCTTCGCCGCCGGTGATGATCATCCGCACCGGGAGAACCTGGTTTTGCGTGGCGAGGAACTGCGCCAACTGGCTGCCGTAGCTCGGGGTGAAGCCGAGCACATTGATCCGATGGGTGCGGATCAAGTTGCAGATTTCTTCCGCGTCCCACTGCCCTTGCGCTCGCAAAACCACCTGCGCGCCACTGAGCAGCGGCACCAGCAGACGCTCGGTGGCGGCGTCGAAGTTGATCGAATAGAAGTGCAGTTCGCAGTCGTCCGGACGCATGCCGAAACGCTTGATCACCGCCTGACAATGCATGGCGATTTCACCGTGGGACACCACCACGCCTTTCGGCTTGCCGGTCGAGCCCGAGGTGTAAATCAGATAGGCCTGATGCTGCGGCAGGCTGATAAATGGCAGCTCAGTGGCTGGGTGATCGGCCAGTGCCGCGCTGTCATCCTCCAGGCACCAGCGCGCCACGCTCGACGGCAAATCGCCGAGGGCTTTGAACATCGCCCGGTCGCTGAGCAGCAGACCGATGCGGCTGTCTTCGATCATGTAGTGCAGGCGATCGAGCGGGTATTCCGGGTCCAGCGGCACATAAGCGCCGCCTGCCTTGAGAATCGCCAGCAGGCCGACGACCATTTCCAGCGAGCGCTCCAGCGCCAGGCCGACCCGCACCTGCGGGCCGACCCCACGCTCGCGCAGGGCCCAGGCCAGGCGATTGGCACGGGCGTCGAGTTCGGCGTAGCTCAGAGTCTGTCCGGCGAAAGTCAGGGCCGGCGCGTCTTTGCGCGCCAGCGCCTGCTCGGCGAACAGATGATGGATGCACTGATCGAGACGACGCTCGCCCGGTTCAACGCCGAGGCTGTCGAGCAACTGCTGTTGTTCAGTCGGATCGAGCAGCGGCAACTGGCTCAGACGCTGTTGCGGATCGGCGATCAACGCTTCCAGCAAGTTGCGCCAATGTTTGGCTATGCGCGCAATGGTCGGTTCATCGAACAGATCGGTGCTGTAGGTCAGGCAGCAACCGAGACGATGGTCGAGGTCGGTGACTTCCAGGTTGAGGTCGAACTTGGTCGCCCGCGCATCGTTGGCCAGATACTCGACGGTCATCCCGGCGAGCATGCGGCTCTGCTGGAATTCCCAGCGCTGCACGTTGCACATCACCTGGAACAACGGGTTGTACGCCGCACTACGTGGCGGTTGCAGCGCTTCGACCAAATGATCGAACGGCAGATCCTGATGCGACTGGCCTTCGATCACCGTGTGGCGCACTTGCTCGAACAACTCGCCCACCGACATCTGCCCGTCGAGCTGGCAACGCAGTACCTGAGTATTGAGGAATGCACCGATCAACCCTTCGCTTTCCGGGCGAATCCGGTTGGCCACCGGCGCGCCGATGCGCAGGTCGGTCTGGCCGCTGTAGCGGTAGAGCAAGGTGGCGAGCGCAGCGGTCATGGTCATGAACAGGGTCAGACCGTTCTGCGCATTGAACGCCCGGACGCGGGCGGCGAGATCATCACTGAGGTCGAAACGGAACAGCTCACCCTGGTGGCTTTGCACCGGCGGACGCGGACGGTCGCCGGGCAGTTCCAGCAACGGATGTTCGCGACCCAGTTGCGCAGTCCAGTAGTCGAGCTGGCGCTGACGCTCACCGGACTCCAGCCACTGTCGTTGCCAGACGCTGTAATCGAGGTACTGCACCGGCAGCGGTTCCAGCGGCGAATCGCGCTCATCGACGAACGCCTCATACAGCGCGCTGAGTTCGCGGGCAAAAATATCCATCGCCCAGCCTTCAGTGACGATGTGGTGCAATGTCAGCACGAAGTAATGCTCGTGCTCGGCGGTCTTCACCAGACAGGCGCGCAGCAGCGGGCCGCTTTCCAGATCGAACGGCAGATGCGCTTCGTCATCGGCCAGTTGCTGGACCTGCTGTTCACGCTGGTCAGCCGGCAGTTTCGAGAAATCTTTCCAGCCCATGCGCACGCCGGTCTCGGCATGCACCTGCTGACGGGCCACGCCATCGACGCTCGGGAACGTGGTGCGCAGGGTTTCGTGGCGCAGGATCAACGCCTGCAAGGCTGCCTCGAAATGCTCGACGTGCAACACGCCGCGCAGGCGCGCCATGCCCCCGACGTTGTACGCCGGGCTGTCCGGCTCCATCTGCCAGAGGAACCACATGCGCTGTTGCGAGTACGACAACGGCACCGCTTGGCTGCGATCGACTTTGGCAATCGGCGGCTGTTTGTTGGTCTGGCCGCTGGCCTGGATCAGGCGGATCTGCTCAGCGAAATCGCCGAGTTCGCTGTGCTCGAACAAGGCGCGCAACGGCAGCTCGACGTCACAGGCCTGACGGCTGCGCGAGATGATTTGTGTGGCCAGCAACGAGTGCCCGCCGAGGGCGAAGAAGTCGTCGCGCAGACCGATCCGTGGCAGACCCAGCACTTCGCGCCAGATCGCGGCGATCTGTTGCTCCAGCTCGGTGACCGGTTCGACGTGTTCACGCACCTGCCACTGCGGCTCCGGCAAGGCGCGACGGTCGAGTTTGCCGCTCGGGCTCAGGGGCATTACGTCCAGGCGCATCAGTTGCGCCGGGACCATGTATTCCGGCAGTTCGGCGGCCAGCGCAGTTTTCAGATGGGCGATCTGCGCGTGCTGATCTTCGCTGGCATCGACAGCGGTGAAGTAGCCGATCAGTTGCGCGCCGGCTGCGGTTTCACGCACCAGCACCACCGCTTGGGCGACGCCGTCCTGGGCCAGCAGCCGCGCTTCGATTTCTTCCGGCTCAACGCGGAAACCCCGCAGCTTGACCTGCTGATCGAGGCGCCCGAGGTATTCGATCACACCGTCGGCGGTCCAGCGTGCACGGTCACCGGTGCGATACAGCCGTGTGCCCTGCTCGCCCAGTGGATCGACCACGAAACGTTCGGCAGTCAGTGCCGGACGACCAAGGTAACCCCGGGCCAGACCGATGCCGCTGATGCACAGCTCACCCGGCACACCGACCGGCACGGGGTTGAGATCAGCATCGAGAATGCGGCAGATCACGTTGCCCAGCGGCCGGCCAATCGGCGAGCGCTCGCCATCGGCCGTGGTGCAGTGCCAATGGGTGACGTTGATCGCGGTTTCGGTCGGGCCGTAACGGTTGTGCAGTTGCACCGCCGGCAGCTGCGCCAGCACGCGGTTGCGCAGTTCCGCCGGCAACGCTTCACCGCCGGAGAACACCCGGCGCAAACTGGTGCATTCGGCGCTCAGCGGCTCGTCGATGAACAGCGCGAGCAGCGGCGGCACAAAGTGCAGCGTGGTCACCCCGTATTCCTGCACCAGTTGCGCGATGCGATGCGGGTCGCGGTGTTCACCGGGGCCGGCGATCAACAGACGCGCGCCAGTGATCAGCGGCCAGAAGCACTCCCACACCGACACGTCGAAACTGATCGGCGCCTTTTGCATCAGCACGTCGCTGTCGTTCAGGCGATAGCTGTTCTGCATCCATTGCAGACGTTCGGCCAACGCAGCGTGGGTGTTGCCGACGCCTTTCGGTTGGCCGGTGGAGCCGGAGGTGTAAATCACGTAGGCAAGGCTGTCGCCGTGCAGATGCAGACCCGGTACCTGGCTCGGCCAGTTTTCCAGGTGCAACGCGTCCATGGCGATCACGCTGACGCCGTCACTGGCCGGCAGACGGTCGAGCAATGCAGTCTGAGTCAGCAGCAATTCGACACCGCTGTCGCTGAGCATGTAGGCCAGACGATCGGCCGGGTAATCCGGGTCCAGCGGCACATAGGCGCCACCGGCCTTGATGATCGCCAGCAGGCCAATCAACAGTTGTGGTGAACGCTCGGCAGAGATCGCCACACACACGTCCGGGCCGACGCCCTTGTCGCGCAGATAGTGCGCGAGGCGGTTGGCCTGGGCGTGCAACTCGGCGAAATCGAGACTGCCGCCGTCCCACAACAGCGCAGTGCGTTCCGGAGTTTGCCGCGCCTGTTCGTTAAGCAGTTCTGGCAGCCATTGTTGCGCCGGGGTGCACGGGGCGACGCTCCACGCTTGTTGCTGTTCCTGCTCGCACGGAGTGAGCAATGGCAGGTCGCCGATCGCCTGTTGCGGCTGCTCGCAGACCGCGCGCAGCAGGTTGCTGAAATGTTCGGCCAGACGCTCGATGGTCGCTGCTTCGAACAGTTCATCGGCGTAGTCGAAGGACAGGGTCAGGCGCCCGTTGCGATCTTCTTCGCTGTGCAGTTGCAGATCGAACTTGGCTTCGCGGCTGTGCCACGGCAGCTCTTCGGCGAGCAGCCCCGGCAGGCGCTTGAGCGCACTCAAGTCGCGTTGCTGGTGGTTGAACATGACCTGGAACAGCCCCTGTTCGCGAGCCTGCGGGAACGCTTCGAGCAGTTGTTCGAACGGCAGATCCTGATGGGCCTGCGCACCCAGTGCAGCCTCGCGGGTCTGCGCCAGCAACTCGATAAACGACAGCCGCGAATCAACCTCGGCACGCAGCACCTGGGTGTTGATGAAGAAGCCGATCAAGCCCTGGGTTTCCAGACGCGGACGGTTGGCGTTGGGAATGCCGATGCGGATGTCGCGCTGGCCACTGTAGCGGTGCAGCAGGCTCTGGAATGCCGAGAGCAACAGCATGAACGGCGTCGATTGATGCGCTTGCGCGGTCTGCTTGATCGCGTCGCTGAGGCTGACACCGAGGCGCACGCTGTGGCGCGCGGCGCTGTGCAATTGCTTGGCCGAGCGCGGGTGGTCGGTGGCCAGTTCCAGCACCGGATGTTCGTCGCCCAGCTGGGTTTTCCAGTAGGCCAGTTGCCGCTCGCCCTCGCCTTGCGCCAGCCATTGACGCTGCCAGTTGCCGTAGTCGGCATATTGAGTGGGCAGCGGCGCGAGTTCAGCGCGCTGGCCTTGAGATGCCGCAGCGTACAGGCGCGAGAATTCGTCGATCAGCACGTTCAGCGACCAGCCGTCGGCGATGATGTGATGCAGGGTCACCAGAAGCTGATGATCTTCGTCATCGAGGCGTACCAGCGTCACCCACAGCAGCGGGCCTTTTTCCAGATCGAACTGAGTGCGCGCCTCGTCCTCGCGGATCTGTTGCGCGCGGACTTCACGCTCGTGCGCGGGCAGGTCGCTGATGTCGATCAGTTGCAGGTTGAATTCAGGTGCGGCGTCGACTTGTTGCAGCGCTACGCCGTCGCGTTCGAAGAAGCGCGTGCGCAGTGACTCGTGGCGCTCAATCAGTTGCTGGAAGCTGGCGCGCAACGCGTCTTCGTCCAGCTCACCGCGCAGACGCAGGGCGCCGGGAATGTTGTAGGCGCTGCTGTGCGGGTCGAGTTGCCAGGTGATCCACAGTCGGTTTTGCGCCAGCGATTGCGGCAGTGCTTCGCTGCGCGACAAGGCGTTGATTGCGCCTTGGGCGTTGCCGCCATCCTGTTGCTGCTGCGCCACGGCAGCGGCGAACGCGGACAGGGTCGGCGCTTCGAACAGCAGGCGCAGGTTCAACTCCAGCGCCAGTTCTTCGCGGACCCGGGCGATCACTTGCGTGGCGGCAATCGAGTTGCCGCCGAGCAGGAAGAAGTGGTCGTCGGCGTTGACCTGTTTGACGTTGAGTTGCTCGGCCCAGATCTTGCCGATCAGGGCTTCCAGCTCGGAAGCCGCCAGGGTCGATTCGGTATTTTGCACCTCGGCGGACGGGAACACCGCGTAGCTGTCGAGGCTGCCGTCGGCCAGACGATTGCGGCACGCCGAGCGTTGCAGCTTGCCGCTGGACGTCTTCGGCAGCGCGCCCGGGTTGAGCAGCACCACCACGCTCGGCGCCTCTTGATACGCCTCGGCCACTGCCTGGCGAATGGCTTTGATCAGTGCTTCTGGCGGCAGGATTTTTTGCACGCTGCGGCTGATTTCTGCGGCGATGCCAATGCCTTCTTCACCGTCCTGAGAAACCGCGAATGCCGCGACGCGACCTTTGCGCACCACCTCCACTTCGTTCTCGACGGTCTTCTCGATGTCCTGCGGATAGAGGTTGTGGCCACGCACGATCAGCATGTCTTTCAGGCGCCCGGTGATGAACAGTTCACCGTCGCGAATGAAGCCCAGGTCACCGGTACGCAGCCAGGTGCGACCGGCGTGCTGAACGAAAGTCTTGGCGCTGGCCTCGGGGTTGCGCCAGTAGCCGTGGGCGATGCTCGGACCGGCGGCCCAGACTTCGCCGACGAGATTGTCAGCCAGTTCGTTCAGCGTGACCGGCTCGACGATCAGCACCGCATGTTCCGGCTGGCTGATGCCGCAACTCATGATCGGGCTGCCGTTGCCCGGCTCGGCACGGTTTTGCGCCAGCGCCTGATCATCGACACGCAGAGCAGGAATACCGGTGCCACGCGGTGTGCCGGCGACGAACAAGGTCGCCTCGGCCAGACCATAGGACGCCATGAAGCTGTCTTCGCTGAAGCCGCACGGGGTGAACTTCTCGGCGAAGCGCTCAAGGGTGTCAAGACGGATCGGTTCGGAGCCGGAATAGGCCACGCGCCAGCGGCTCAGGTCGAGGCGCTCCAGTGCTGATTCGCTGACCCGCTCGCTGCACAGACGGTAGGCGAAATCCGGCCCGCCACTGATGGTGCCGCCGTATTGGCTGATCGCTTCAAGCCAGCGCAACGGGCGACCGAGGAAATACGCAGGCGACATCAGGATGCACGGCACGCCGCTGAAAATCGGCTGCAACAATCCGCCGATCAGGCCCATGTCGTGGTACAGCGGCAGCCAGCTGACGATCACGTCGTCGGGGTTCACGTCGATGCCGAAACCGTGGCGAATCAGCAGCTCGTTGGCCACCAGATTGCCGTGGCTGACCTGCACGCCTTTGGGCAGCGCGGTGGAGCCGGAGGTGTATTGCAGGAAGGCGATGTGGTCTTGCGGCAGAGCCGGTTCGCTCCAGCGCTCGGCCAGGGTGCTGTCGAGGGTATCGACGCACAGCAACGGCGGCGCGCCGTCGATTTGCTGCAAGGCATCGCGCAGGTCGGCGCTGGTCAGCAGCAGACGCGGTTCGGCGTCGGCAATGATCGACAGCAGGCGTTCCTGGTGATGCCGACGGGCGGACTCCGGCGGATAGGCCGGCACTGCGATCACCCCGGCGTACAGGCAACCGAAAAACGCCGCGACGTAATCCGCGCCGCTGGGAAACAGCAGCACCGCGCGATCACCGAACTCAGCCTGGGCCTGCAGCGCGGTAGCAATGGTGCGCGCACGTTGATCCAGTTCGCGGTAACTGAGCACCACGCCCTGCTCCTCGGTTTCGGCGAGAAAGCGCAGGGCCAGGCGATCCGGCGTCTGTGCCGCACGGCGCTGGAGGGCTTGGACCAGAGTGCTGGGGAGTTCGAACGCGTCGGTCATGAGGTTTCCTGCCTGAATTCGGCTTGCTAAGTGGAATCGGGTTGCTGCGTCACGCCGGTCGAGGGCGTGCAGGGCGCGGTCTGTGCCGACCGCGCAAGGCATCGGAATGCTGTCTGGCCGGGGCTCGGTACCCGGAACCATTCACCAATGAGAACGGATGACGTCTTGAAATAATTAGTCGGCAGGCTGGATCGCCAATGGGGCTGGGGTGTGGCGGTGTGTCGCAGTTCTCGATTCGCACCTTTACGGAGCATTAGTTCTCTTTCTCAATTGACAATCATTATCATTCAACATAATTTGTCGCTCGATGTGTAGGACGGCCCCGTCCCCCAGGCGTCCCACTAACCTATTGGCAGCAAGGTGATTTCCATGACGGAACAAGTATCCACAAGCAGGTGCGATTCACCGCTACTTCAGGCCTTCGTCGACAATCGACTGATTCTGGTGAAGATTGCAGCACGCATTACCGGCTGCCGTTCACGCGCCGAAGACGTGGTGCAGGATGCGTTCTTCCGCTTGCAGTCGGCCCCGCCGATCACGTCGTCGATCAAGGCGCAATTGAGTTACCTGTTCCAGATCGTGCGCAACCTCGCCATCGATCACTACCGTAAACAGGCGCTGGAACAGAAGTACTCGGGTCCCGAAGAGGAAGGGTTGAATGTGGTCATTCAAGGCGCTTCGCCGGAAACCTCGCATATCAACTTCTCGACGCTGGAACACATCGCCGACGCGCTGACCGAACTGCCCAGCCGCACCCGCTACGCCTTCGAGATGTACCGTTTGCACGGCGTGCCGCAAAAGGACATCGCCAAGGAACTCGGCGTCTCGCCGACGCTGGTCAACTTCATGATTCGCGATGCGCTGGTGCACTGCCGCAAGGTGTCGGGCAGTCGTGGGGACGCGGCCTCGATGGGGCGTCGCTAAGCCCTGAATTCGGCGTCAAGCCATTCGCGAGCAAGCCCGCTCCCACATTTGACCGGCGTACACCGGTCGATGTGGGAGCGGGCTTGCTCGCAAAGGCAGACTTGAGACCGCAATAGATCCCAGGCCTTGTCACCTCACGCCAGCTTGCACCGATCAAAAAACCGCTCGCGCCCCAGAATCATCAACGCCGCACGCTTGTGCGGAAAGTCGAACTCCTTCTCGCAGTGGAAGCACTGGTTGTGCATGTGGCCGATCATCTTCGCGTTGTCGGCACGCGGTTCGGCGACCACACGCTGGGTCCGCGGATCATCCAGAAACAGGTAGTGCACCAGCGCCGACAACCAGCTCGCGACCTTGTGCGGGCCACGGTGATTTTCCTCCCCCACCAGCATGTGAATGCCACGGTCGTAATTGTCGGCGTCGTAGAACGGCGCGATGCGATCTTCCTTGGCCCAGTAGGCTTCGAAATAAGCGAACGGCTGATCGTCGAAACAGCCGATCAGCGTCAGGGTGTGCGGATCGGCGTCGAGCTTGCTCAGGTATTCGCGATGCTGTTCAAGACTGCCCTCCTCCTGCCAGAAACTGGCGACTCGCGGACTGTTCTGCCAGCGATTGAAACGTGCCAGATCCTGCTCGATCTCCACCGTGCGCAGGGAAATCCACGCACCGAGGCGCGCATCGAAGCGTCGATAGACTTCACCGCGCGGCTTGACCGGACGCAGCGGATGGCGCTTGCCCTGGCTGATCACCATTTGTTGCGGGTAGCTGCCCGTCAGCGAGGTGCCCAGCCAGGGTTGTGGCAACTGCCAGAACAGGGTGCGTTCGCAGCGGTACTCGCCAGCCACCTCGGTGCTGACCAGCAGGCCGCTGAGCAACGCTTCGGTGGGTGACTGATCGAGTTGCCAGATCAATTGCTGGCAGTCCGGATCACGGGCAAACAGCCAGTAACAGGCCGCCCAAAGCGCTTGGCCCACAGGCAGCGCATAACGCTCGTCGAGCTGGATCGGGCCTTTCGCCTGGCGATCCAGGCGCAAGCGAATCAGCGGTTGCCCGTCCAGGCTCAGGCACAGACGGCTTTCGGTGGCATCGGCTACCAATTGACTGCCCGAAGGCAAGGCCAGGGCAGTCAGGTCATTCAGATTGGACATGGGTCGGGCTCACGATAATCGTCGACAGTTCAACGATGGGACGTGAGCCGAGAGGAGAAATTTAGCCGCCCGGGTGAAAATCGCTCAGTCAGGCGGCACCGGCACCACGGCTATTTTGTACGGATCGAAGATCTTCTGCATCTGGCCGTTGTCGCGCAAACCCTGCAGCAACTTGCCGAACACCGCCCCGGTGATCGGTGCAGCCGGACGCAAAATGGCGTAGTGGTGGTAGATCTGGTCGATGCGCTGCGACACCAGCAAATCGTCACCCACCTTCTCGTTGCGCAGCAGGTAATCGGACAGGTAGGAACGGGTCACCAGCGCGATGTCGGCTCGTCCGCGCAGGACCATCAACAGGTTGCTGTCATGGGAATAGGTCAGCGAGGCATTGAACGTATCCGCAAGAAATTTGGGATCGGCGTTGAAGTTGGCGAACTCATAGTGATAACCGCTGTACAACGCCAGGCGCTTGCCCTTGAGGTCGGTGAAATAACTCTCCTGGCGACCGTCTTTGCGTTGCGCGACGAAAATTTCCGCATCTTCCAGGCCCATATCGACCGTGGTGTGGGGAGTGTCCTTCCAGCCCCACTCCGGGTTCTCGAAAATCGCCATGTCGGTGCGCCCTTCCTTCAAGTCGCCGAAGCGCCGGGGAATCGAGGTGGGCACCAGCACGAACTGATAGTCCTTTTGCAGCGTATTGAGCGCCTCGACCAATTGCGGCAGCAGGCCAGTGTCGGCACCACTTTCCGGACGCACGGTGTAAGGCGGAAAATGCGCCGCGCCGACCCGAACCAGTTGCGCTGCCTGCGCGGGCAACACCCAAGATACCGCCAGCGCTACGAGCAAAAGCCCTGCGGTCGTCCGAATTGGCGAAGACTTCAAAACACCCCACTCCCCGAAAAAATAACGATCAATGCATTCAAGCTAGGCGGTTTCGCCCAGTTAGCCAGTTTCCCGACCTGTCAGAAAGTGGACTAGCGCTCTTCGAGCACCAGAATCAGCGCTTCATCAGCCAACTGATCGAGACTCAGGCTGCCGCCGGCACGAAACCAGGTGGTGGTCCAGGACAGCGCGCCAGTGAGAAAACGTCGGGTAACAAATACATCGCCACGGATAAACCCCGCCTCCTTGGCTTCGCCCAGCACCTGCAACCAGATGTCTTCATAGACATCGCGCAAGGCCAGCACTCTGGCCTGACCATCCTCGGACAGCGAGCGCCACTCATAGACCAGCACCGCCATGGCTTCGCCGCTGCCGCCCATGATCGACTGCAACTCGCAGCGGATCAGCGCCAGCACCCGCTCGCGCACGTTACTGGCTTCGGCCAGAGCGGCGCGCATCAACGCGGTGTTGTAACGGATGGTTTCTTCCATCACTGCCCGGAGGATTTCATCCTTGCTTTTGAAGTGATGAAAAATGCTCCCGGACTGGATCCCCACCGCCCCGGCCAGATCGCGCACGGTGGTGCGTTCATAACCCTTGTTGCGGAACAGGTGAGCGGCCACTTGCAGCAGTTTGCCGCGGGCGCTGTCAGGGTCGGTCAACTGGCCCTGGTCGACCAGTTCGCGCATGACCCTCAGGGCTTTTTGCTCGTCCACCCGTTCTCTCCTACAGTCGATCAGTCTGTTGCCCCCTGAACACGCAGGGTTGCGCGCAATTTAAGCCGCAGGCGGCAACCAAGCAAGCGCTTGGGCAGAAGATATTTGAGTGGTTTACAAACCAAGCGCTTGCTTGGTAGCCTCCAGACACTTCTGTCGCAGGTTCCTGAGTCGGAGATAATAATGCCAACTACCGTTCGGATCGGATGCGCCAGCGCATTCTGGGGTGACACCAGTACCGCCGCCGCACAACTTGTGGCCGGCGGGCAGCTGGATTATCTGGTGTTCGATTACCTCGCCGAGATCACCATGTCGATCATGGCCGGCGCGCGCATGAAGGACCCGCAGGTCGGATTCGCCGGGGACTTCGTCGAGGTGCTCGCCCCACTGTTGCCGCAACTGGCCGAACAGAAGATCCGCGTCATCAGCAATGCCGGCGGAGTCAATCCACAGGCCTGTGCCGCCGCCCTGCAAGCCGCCTGCGACAAGGCCGGGGTCAGTCTGAAAATTGCCGTGCTGCTCGGCGACGATCTGCAACCGCAATTCAAGCAACTCGCCGCCCAAGGCATCCACGAAATGTTCAACGGCGCGCCGCTGCCGCCGATGTGTGTATCGACCAACGCCTACCTCGGCGCACCGGGCATCGTTGAGGCTCTGCGCCTGGGCGCCGACATCGTCATCACCGGACGCGTGGTCGACAGTGCGGTGGTCAGCGCGGCGCTGGTGCATGAGTTCGGCTGGGCCTGGCATAACTACGACAAACTGGCCCAGGCCGCGCTGGCCGGGCACATCATCGAATGCGGCGCGCAATGCACCGGGGGCAATTTCACCGACTGGCGCGACGTGCCGGACTTCGAACACATCGGTTTTCCCATCGTTGAAGTCAGCGCCGACGGCCAGTTCATCGTCAGCAAACCCGAAGGTTCCGGCGGCCTGGTGACACCGCTGACGGTTGGCGAGCAGATGCTTTATGAAATCGGTGATCCACAGGCCTATCTGTTGCCGGATGTGGTGTGCGATTTCACTCAGGTCAAACTGCAGCAACAGGGCAAAAACGCCGTGCATGTCCACGGTGCCAGAGGCTTGCCTGCGAGTGACAAATACAAGGTCAGCGCAACTTACCTGGACGGTTTCCGCTGCACCGCCAGTTGCCTGATCGCCGGCATCGATGCCGTGGACAAGGCGCGCCGCGTCAGTCAGGCAATCATCGACAAGACCTCGGAAATGTTCAGCCAACGCGGCTGGCCACCCTACAGCGAAGTCGACATCGAACTGCTCGGCAGCGAAGCCACCTACGGCCCGCACGGCCAGCGTCGGGACAGCCGCGAGGTGGTGATCAAACTCGCCGTGCGCCATCCGCTCAAACAGGCGCTGGTGCTGTTCTCACGGGAAATCGCCCAGGCGGCCACCGGCATGGCACCGGGACTGACGGGAATCGTCGGCGGACGGCCGACGGTATACCCGCTGATCCGTCTGTTCTCGTTCCTGATCGATAAAACCGCCTGCACCCTGCACATCGACATGGCCGGTGAACAGCATCCCTGCGCCCTCCCCGCGCAGACACCGCTCGACAGCCACGATCTGCCAATTCCCGACCAGCCACCCAAACCCCAGGGCCACGCCGACGCCAGTGTGCCGTTGGTGAAACTGGCGGTAGCGCGCTCCGGCGACAAAGGCAATCACAGCAACATCGGCGTCCTGCCGCGCCGGCCGGAATACCTGCCGTGGATTGCCGAAGCGCTGACGCCAGCGGTGATCGTCGACTGGATGCGCCACGTGCTCGACCCGATCCATGGCCGGGTCGAGCGCTGGTACCTGCCCGGCACCCACAGCCTGAATTTTCTGCTGGAGAACGCGCTTGGCGGCGGTGGCGTGGCGAGTCTGCGCATCGACCCACAGGGCAAGGCCTTCGCCCAGCAGTTGCTGGAAATCCAGATCCCGGTGCCGCAGAGCATCGCCGAACAACTCGACTAGAGGTTGGGCTTCATGGCTTACGCATCGATTTTCAAAGCCGATCTGTTCAGCGGCCAGACCATCATCGTCACCGGTGGCGGTAGTGGCATCGGGCGCTGCACCGCGCATGAACTGGCGGCGCTCGGGGCCAATGTGCTGCTGGTCGGACGCAAGCCGGAAAAACTGCAAAAGGTCGCCGCCGAAATCGCCGAGGACGGCGGCCGCGCCCATTGGCAGGCCTGTGACATCCGTGACGAAGACGCGGTGAAACAACTGGTCACCGAGTTGATTGCCGAACACGGGCCGATCCACGGTCTGGTCAACAATGCCGGCGGCCAGTACCCGTCGCCACTGGCCTCGATCAATCAGAAAGGCTTCGAAACCGTACTGCGCACCAATCTGGTCGGCGGCTTCCTGATAGCCCGGGAAGTGTTCAACCAGTCGATGAGCAAGCACGGCGGCAATATAGTCAACATGCTTGCCGACATGTGGGGCGGCATGCCCGGCATGGGCCACTCGGGCGCGGCACGTTCGGGGATGGACAACTTCACCAAAACCGCCGCGTTCGAGTGGGGCTACGCCGGGGTGCGAGTCAACGCGGTGGCGCCGGGCTGGATTGCGTCCAGCGGCATGGACACTTATGAAGGCGCGTTCAAAGCGGTGATTCCGACGCTGCGCGAACACGTGCCACTCAAACGCATCGGTACCGAATCGGAGGTCAGTGCAGCGATCGTTTTCCTGCTCAGTCCGGCGGCGGCGTTCATCAGCGGCAGCACCTTGAAAATCGATGGCGCGGCCAGTCTCGGCAGCCGCGCATGGCCGTTGCACAAGGCAAGCCACAGCGAGTCGTTCAACGGTTTCCATCGGGCGTACCTGCCCGACGTGCTCAAGGACAAGGAGTAAGCCATGCCGCAGATCCAGTCCCAACTCGATCCGCACAGTGAAGCTTTCGCGCGCAACTGCGCGGCGATGCTCACGGCCATCGAGCAAGTCCAGCAACTGGAACAGAACCTGCTGAACAAGGCTGCCGAAGCCAAGGGCAAATTCGACAAGCGCGGGCAACTGCTGCCCCGCGAACGCCTGAACCTGCTGCTCGACCCCGGCGCGCCGTTCCTCGAACTGGCGAGTCTGGCCGGCTACAAGCTGCACGACGACAAGGACGGCAGCGCTGCCGGTGGCGGCCTGATCGCCGGCATCGGTTACGTGTCCGGCATACGGGCGATGGTGGTGGCCAACAACAGCGCGATCAAGGGCGGCACGATCTCCCCCACCGGCCTGAAAAAATCCCTGCGCCTGCAACAGATCGCCCTGGAAAACAAACTGCCGGTGATCACTCTGGCCGAAAGCGGCGGTGCCAACCTCAATTATGCGGCGGAGATATTCGTCGAAGGCGCACGCAGCTTTGCCAATCAGGCGCGGATGTCAGCAATGGGCCTGCCGCAGATCACCGTGGTGCACGGCTCGGCCACGGCCGGTGGCGCCTATCAGCCGGGGCTGTCGGATTACGTGGTGGTGGTGCGCGGCAAGGCCAAGTTGTTTCTTGCCGGGCCGCCGCTACTCAAAGCCGCAACCGGCGAAGTCGCCACCGATGAACAACTGGGTGGCGCCGAGATGCACGCACAGGTCGCCGGCACCGCCGAGTATCTGGCCGAGAACGATGCGGATGGCGTGCGGCTGGTGCGCGAAATCCTGCGCATGCTGCCGTGGAACGAGCAACTGCCGTGGCTGCCAGAGCCGCAATACAAAGCGCCGCTGTACCCGATCGACGAGTTGCTCGGGCTGATTCCCGACGACCCGAAGAAGCCCTACGACGTGCGCGAAATCATTGCGCGGATTGCCGATGAATCGGAGTTTCTCGAATTCAAGGGCGAGTTCGATCAGCAAACCATCTGCGGCCAGTTGAAAATCCAGGGCCGTGCTTGCGGCTTGATCGGCAACAACGGCCCGATTACGCCGGCTGGCGCGAGCAAGGCCGCGCAGTTCATTCAGCTGTGCGATCAGAGCCAGACGCCGCTGCTGTTTTTCCACAACACCACCGGGTTCATGGTCGGCACCGAGTCCGAGCAGCAAGGCGTGATCAAACACGGCTCGAAACTGATTCAAGCGGTGGCCAATGCCCGAGTGCCTAAACTGACGATTGTCGTCGGTGGCTCCTACGGTGCCGGCAACTATGCGATGTGCGGACGCGGTCTCGATCCACGTTTCATCTTCGCCTGGCCCAATAGCCGCACCGCGGTGATGGGCGGCGCGCAGGCCGGCAAGGTGCTGCGCATCGTCACAGAGGCCAAACAGCTCAAGGAGGGACTGGTGCCGGATCCGAAAATGCTCGACATGCTCGAACAGGTCACCGCGCAGAAACTCGACAGCCAGTCCACCGCGCTCTACGGCAGCGCCAACCTGTGGGACGACGGCCTGATCGACCCACGCGACACGCGCACCCTGCTCGGTTACCTGCTGGATATCTGCCACGAAGCCGACATCCGCACGCTGCAACCCAACAGCTTCGGCGTCAGCCGCTTCTGACTGCCTCGGACTACAAGGAGAACAATAAAAATGATCTTCACCCCGGAACACGAAGCCCTGCGCCGCACCGTCCGCCAATTCGTCGAACACGAGATCAATCCGCACGTCGATGAATGGGAAAAGGCCGGACGCTTTCCGATCCACGAGATTTTTCGCAAGGCCGGCGACCTCGGTCTGCTGGGGATTTCCAAACCGGAAAAATTCGGCGGCATGGGCCTCGACTACAGCTACTCGATCGTCGCCGCCGAAGAGTTCGGCACCATCCATTGCGGCGGCATTCCGATGTCGATTGGCGTGCAGACCGACATGTGCACCCCGGCGCTGGCCCGCTTTGGCTCCGATGAATTGCGCGACGAATTCCTCCGTCCGGCGATCACCGGCGAGCAGGTCGGTTGCATCGGGGTCTCGGAAGTCGGTGCCGGTTCCGACGTCGCCGGGCTCAAGACCACCGCGCGCAAGGACGGCGACGACTACGTGATCAACGGCAGCAAGATGTGGATCACCAACTCGCCCAGCGCCGACTTCATCTGCCTGCTGGCCAACACCTCGGACGACAAGCCGCACATCAACAAGTCGCTGATCATGGTGCCGATGAACACCCCGGGGATCAGCCTCAGCTCGCACCTGGACAAGCTCGGCATGCGCAGCTCGGAAACCGCCCAGGTGTTTTTCGACAACGTGCGTGTGCCGCAGCGCAACCGCATCGGCCACGAAGGCGCCGGGTTCATGATGCAGATGCTGCAGTTCCAGGAAGAACGCCTGTTCGGCGCGGCGAACATGATCAAGGGCCTGGAATATTGCGTCGACAGCACCATCGAGTACTGCAAGGAGCGCAAGACCTTCGGCAATGCGCTGATCGACAATCAGGTGATCCACTTCCGCCTCGCCGAACTGCAGACCGAAATCGAATGCCTGCGGGCACTTGTCTATCAGGCCACCGAGCAATATGTGAAAGGTCAGGACGTCACGCGCCTGGCGTCGATGGCCAAACTCAAGGCCGGGCGTCTCGGCCGTGAGGTCAGCGACAGCTGCCTGCAATATTGGGGCGGCATGGGCTTCATGTGGGACAACCCGGTGGCTCGCGCCTATCGCGATGTGCGCCTGGTGTCGATTGGCGGCGGCGCCGACGAAATCATGCTGGGGATCATCTGCAAACTGATGGGCATCCTGCCGGGGAAAAAGAAATGAGCCCCCTGCCCGACTGCCAGACTCTGCTGCTGGAACAGCACGGCGGCGTGCTGCACATCACCCTCAATCGCCCGGACAGCCGCAATGCGATGAGCCTGCAGATGGTCAGCGAACTGCGTGCGGTGCTGGCGGCAGTGCGTGATGACCGCGGGGTTCGCGCTCTGGTCCTCAGCGGTGCCGGAGGGCATTTCTGTGCCGGTGGCGATATCAAGGACATGGCCAATGCCCGTGCCCAAGGGGCCGACGCTTACCGCGAATTGAACCGCGCCTTCGGTGCCCTGCTGCAAGAAGCTCAGGACGCACCACAAGTGCTGATCACCGTTTTACAGGGCGCAGTGCTCGGTGGTGGTTTCGGGCTGGCATGTGTCAGTGACATCGCCATGGCCGATCATCAGGCGCAGTTCGGCCTGCCGGAAACCAGTTTGGGTTTGCTGCCGGCGCAGATTGCGCCATTCGTGGTGCAGCGCATCGGCCTGACCGAAACCCGCCGCCTGGCACTGACCGCTGCGCGCTTCGATGGCCATCAGGCGAGGCGGTTAGGGCTGGTGCATTTCGTCGAGCAGGATCCGCAGGCCCTGGCAGAACGCCTCGACGAAGTGCTCGATCATGTTCTGTGCTGCGCGCCCGAGGCGAATGCGGCGACGAAAAAACTGCTGTTGGCCAGTGCCGGACAACCGTCGAGTGAATTGCTGGATGAAGCAGCGCGGTGGTTCAGCGAAGCGGTGACCGGGGCCGAAGGGATCGAGGGCACCATGGCTTTCGTGCAAAAACGTAAACCTGGGTGGGCCCCTTAAAAGCTTCGCGAGCAAGCCCGCTCCCACAGACGAAACGCATTCCAAATGTGGGAGCGGGCTTGCTCGCGAGGAGGCCAGCACCGACACCGCAAATTCCGAGGGAACAGCCATGCCCACCATCCACAAAATCCTGATCGCCAACCGCGGTGAAATCGCCTGCCGCATCCAGCGCACCGCACAGGCCCTCGGCTATCGCACCGTCGCCGTATTCAGCGATGCCGACGCCGATGCCCTGCACGTGCAGATGGCCGACCAAGCGGTAAACATCGGCCCGGCAGCGGTGCAACAGTCCTACCTGAACATCCCGGCGATCCTTGACGCCGCACGCCGCAGCGGTGCCGACGCGATCCACCCAGGCTACGGCTTTCTCTCGGAAAACGCCGGATTCGCCCGCGCCTGCGCAGAGGCAGGCCTGACCTTTATCGGCCCCAGCGCCGAGGCCATCGAGCTGATGGGCAGCAAGCGCCTGTCGAAAATCGCCATGCTCGACGCCGGCGTTCCCTGCATCGCCGGCTATCAAGGCGCAGCGCAAGACGACGCCACCTTGCTGCGCGAAGCCGAGCGCATCGGCTACCCGCTGATGATCAAGGCCAGCGCTGGCGGTGGTGGGCGCGGCATGCGTCTGGTGCACAACAGTGAAGAGTTGCCAGCGCAACTGCGCACCGCCCGCTCGGAGGCGCTGAACGGTTTCGGCAGCGACGAACTGATCCTCGAACAGGCGCTGATCGAACCACGACACGTCGAGGTACAACTGTTCGGCGACCGCCACGGCAACCTGATCTACCTCGGCGAGCGCGATTGCTCGGTGCAGCGCCGCCACCAGAAAGTCATCGAGGAAGCACCCTGCCCGGTGATGACCCGCGAGTTGCGCCAGGCCATGGGCGAAGCGGCATTGAATGCTGGTCGGGCAGTGAATTACGTCGGTGCCGGCACCGTCGAGTTTCTGCTCGATGCCGGTGGGCAGTTCTACTTTCTGGAAATGAACACCCGTCTGCAAGTCGAGCATCCGGTGACCGAGTTGATCACCGGGCAGGATCTGGTCGCCTGGCAATTGGCCGTCGCCGAAGGCCAGCCGCTGCCGCTGACTCAGGAACAGATCACGCTGAACGGCCACGCCATGGAAGTGCGTCTGTATGCCGAGGATCCGACACAGAATTTCCTGCCGCAGACCGGTCGTGTACAGGCCTGGGAACCGGTGTTGGGTCCGGGGGCGCGGATCGATCACGGCTTGCGCGAAGGTCAGTCGATAAGCCCGTTCTACGACCCGATGCTCGGCAAACTTATTGCCCACGGCGCCACCCGCGAGGAGGCACGCCGCAAGCTGCTGCGCGCGGTGCAGGACAGTGTGCTGCTCGGCGTCCAGAGTAATCAGCGTTTGCTGGTCAGCCTGCTGCAACATCCGCAGTTCATCAGCGGCGAATTCAGCACCGCGTTCATTGCTCAGCACTTCACTGACCACCCGTCTCTGCATGCTTACGCCCCCACCGCCGAGGAACTGGCCATCGCCGCCGTGCTGTTTTATCAGTCTGGCGCGCAGGCGCATCGTGCGCCGCTCAAGGGCTGGCGCAACAATGTCGGCGCGCCACTTGATTACCGCGTCGGGCTTGAACAGCAGGACTGGATCGTGCAAGTGCTCGCTGGCAGCGATGATCGCTTCACCGTGAACGTGATGCAGCGCGCACTTGCGCTGACCGTCATCGATTGCGACGAGCGCGCGGTGACACTGGAAGTCGACGGCCTGCGCCAACGTCACGCCTACCGGATCGATGGCGAAGAACTCTGGCTGTTCACCCACCCCGGCAACCTGCGCCTGGAGGATCGAACTCATGCGCTGATCAGCAGTCAGAGCAGCGTCAGCTCCGGCACACTGAAAGCGCCGATGGACGGTGCCATCGTCGACGTGCTGGTCAGCGAAGGCAGCCCGGTCAGCAAGGGTCAGTTGCTGGTGGTGCTGGAGGCAATGAAAATGGAGCATCCGCTCAAGGCCGGCATCGACGGCGTGCTCAAGCGGGTGCAGGTCAAGGTCGGCGATCAGGTAAAAAATCGTCAGGTTCTGTTGCAGGTCGAGTGAGTCGCCAGGCGCAAACGCAAGGTTTGACTACGCTCTGATCTATCAGGACGCGTAAATCAGGAAACCTGCGATGCCCCATTGGCTGGTCATTGATCTGGAAGCCACCACAGATGAAGGTGGCTGGCCGGTTACGGAAATGGAAATCATCGAAATCGGCGCGACGCTGGTCGACCGTGCCGGTCGCGAGCAGGATCACTTTCAGCGCTTCGTCAAACCGACCCGGCGGCCGTTGCTGACGCCGTTCTGCCGTGAGCTCACGCACATCACCCAGGCCAACATCGACGCCGCGCAGCCGTTGAACGAGGTCTGGCCGGCCTTCGAACGCTGGCTCGGCCAACACCAGACGCGCCTCGAAGGCTGGGCCAGCTGGGGCGATTACGACCGCAAACAGTTGCTCCAGGAATGGCAGCGCCTGCAACTCGACAGCCTGCTGAGCCGGGTGCCGCACATGAACCTCAAACAGCGCTTCGCCAAGGCCCGGCGCCTGGAGCGACCATTGGGGTTGAACGGTGCGCTGCAACTGGCCGGCATGCAGTTCAGCGGGCAACAGCACCGGGCCCTGGAAGATGCGCGCAATACCGCGCGGTTATTGCCGTTGGTCTTGCCACTCTGAAGTCATGGCGAGAACTCGCCGGACACGCCCCGGGCAGGTGACGGCGCCGGGAGCGTTGTGCATACTGGCCAGCCCTTTTTAACCCCTGTTTGCCCTTTTCGAGAGGAATCGCCCATGTTCAAAGTCAACGAGTACTTCGACGGCACCGTCAAGTCGATCGCTTTTGGCACCGCTGAAGGTCCGGCGACCATCGGCGTCATGGCCCCGGGCGAATACGAATTCGGCACCGCTCAGCGTGAAATCATGCACGTGGTCTCCGGCGCGCTGACCGTCAAACTGCCAGACAGCAGCGACTGGGAAACCTTCGCCGCCGGCAGCCAGTTCAACGTTCCGGCCAACAGCAAGTTCCAGCTGAAAGTCGCCGTTGATAGCGCTTACCTGTGCGAATACCGCGGCTAAGTCCACGGCTTTTTCCGGTGCAAAAAAATGCCCGTGTCCATGGACACGGGCATTTTCATTTCCGACCTCGGTTACTCGAGGATTTCCACCGGCATTCCGACTTCCAGTTGACCATTGCTGTCATTGACCAGGTTCTGCCCGAACATCGCCCCATCGGCCTGCGCACGGTATTTCTGCAGGGTTGCCAGTGGTTCGCGATCAGCACTGCGTTCGCCGGTCTGCGGATCGATGGTGGTCAGAATGCAGCGTGAGCAAGGTTTCACCACGCGGAACTCGACATCACCGATGCGAATGCGCTTCCAGCCATCCTCGGCGAACGCCGCGCTGCCTTCGATCACCAGATTCGGCCGAAAGCGCAGCATCTCCAGCGGCCGTCCGACCTTTTGCACCAGATCCTCAAGTGACGCTTCGCCAATCAGCAATAGCGGGAAACCGTCGGCGAACGCGACCTGATCGTCCTCACGGCCATAACCGGCCTGCGTCATGCGCGCGCGATCAAGTGGCACCTGCACCAGACGGGTCGGCTTGCCGATGAAATCGCTGACCCAACGGGCGGCATCATCACCCGCATCCGGAACCCGCAGGGTGTCACGCCAGATGGTCACACCGCGCAAGTCGGAATCGGCCTCGGGCAATGGCACGTCCAGCGCGGCAAGCCCGGGCGCGCTGAGGGTCAGACCGCCCTGTGCGTTCCACAACGCCGACAGCTGACTCATTTTCGCTTCGGCCCGCTGGGTCAGAAAGCGCCCGCTGGCCTCGTCCACGAGCATCCAGCGTCGGTCCCCTGCAAGGCCCAGTTTGTCCAGGCCAATCGATTGCAGAATCTCGGGTTTGCCGGATTTCAACGGGTAACGATAAAGCGCGCTCAGACGCAGCATGGCCAGCTCCCTGGTGGGCAAAAATGCCACCCTATACGAGCTTTATCGGCGAATCAAAGCCTGATGCACGCACCCGCAAAGATAGTTTGTGGCGAGGAGATTTATCCCCGATGGGGCGCGAAGCGGCCCCACTTGAATCAAGAAAGCGGGACTGCTGCACAGTCCATCGGGGATAAATCCCCTCGCTACAGGTTTTCGTCAGGCCGGCACTTCATCGAGCATCAGACGCTGACGCACCACGTCGACCAGTTTGTCTGGCTGGAACTTGGAGAGGAAGTTGTCGCAACCGACCTTCTTCACCATCGAGTCGTTGAAGCTGCCGGACAGCGAGGTGTGCAACACCACGTAAAGACCGCGCAGACGCGGATCGTTGCGGATCTCGGTGGTCAGACGATAGCCGTCCATTTCCGGCATTTCCGCGTCGGTGAACACCATCAGCAGCTTGTCGGTCATGTTCACGCCGGTATCGGCCCAGCCCTTGAGCATGTTCAGCGCCTTCAGACCATCACTGGCGATGTGCATCTTCACCCCGAGCTGGCCGAGGGTGTCACGCAATTGCGAGAGCGCGACGTTGGAGTCGTCCACCAGCAGCACTTCGCGACCACGGGCACGCTCCAGTACCGGATCGTCGAGCTTGTCGCGCGAAACCTTGGCGTTGTACGGGACGATTTCAGCGAGCACTTTCTCGACGTCGATGATTTCCACCAGTTGATCGTCAACCTTGCTGATCGCGGTCAGGTAGTGCTGGCGGCCAGCACTGGTCGGCGGCGGCAGAATGGCTTCCCAGTTCATGTTGACGATGCGATCCACACCACCGACGAGGAAAGCCTGCACCGAACGGTTGTACTCGGTGACGATAATGGTGCTGTTCGGGCCCGGCACCAGCGGGCGCATGCCGATCGCCTGAGACAGGTCGATCACCGGCAGCGTCTGGCCGCGCAGGTTGACCACGCCGCAGACAAACGGATGACGCTGCGGCATCAGGGTCAGCTTCGGCAGTTGCAGAACTTCCTGAACCTTGAACACGTTAATCGCGAACAATTGGCGTCCGGCCAGTCGAAACATGAGAATTTCCAGGCGATTCTCACCCACCAGTTGCGTGCGTTGGTCTACCGTGTCGAGAATGCCGGCCATCAATGACTCCTGGGCTTGTTCTGATGAATTCATTACTAAGTGGGGTTATCGGCTGTTTATGGCGATTCTTGATCCCCACAAAATTCACCATCAAAATGCCACACACGGGCATTGATGTCACATTAACATCATGGTTTACTGACCCGGTGTTTTCATCTGCTGCATTCTCTTCTGGCGCGACCATAGTTTGCGCCACAGGTTCCCGTGTGTAAGGGAATCCCCTAGGAACAATCAGGCCCAACCTGATGTTCGCAATATCCAATAGCCATTAATGTGACGCCATTCTCATTGCATGAACGGAGTCAGGCTATTGTGTGCGATCGCAGGTCAGTGGAACCCCACCCTCTGGAAAACCTCAGCCAGTGCACTTGCACGGTGGGGCGCGATCTCCCGACGATCCACGAACGTCGACACACACGGCATTCCCTCATCAGACAAGACGCTGTGGAGATAAGCATGCCAATCGACCGTAAAGACTGGGCGCAACGCTTTCCCGAATTTCTCGTCGAAGCTGAAACACTCCTGGCCAAGTCCGAAGAGTGCCTGAGCCACCTGCAATTGATCAGCAACGACAAGGACGCCATCGACTGCATGCGCAACACCCTGCTCAAGCTGGCGAGCCGGGCTGAAGCGCTGGCACTGGAAGCGATTTCCGAGTTTTCCCTGCATATCCACAGCCTGCTCGACGCTGCGCCGGATCACATCGATCTGCACGCACAGGCGCTGAATGCACTGCAGGACTGTTTCACCTTGATGGCCTGGCAGATCGAACTGGTCGATCACAACACCGGCCAGTTGAGCCTGGATGGCAGCGAACAAACTTCACTGATCGAAGCCTTCGCGTTTCAGGTCGGTCAAAGCCAGTTCAAGCCACCACTCCCAACCCGGCCGCTTCCGCTTTTGTCTTACTCCGAGCGTCAGGCCTGATCCGCCGCATTCAACGCGTAAATCCAGGCTGAACATCGGAATCGCTGAATGTCGCAATTGAATAGTTCATACCTGCCAGCGACAATTCGAATTAAATAATCACACCTGACCCCAGCGGATATTTTGCCGCGGCCTCAGGGTTTGCCTGTGTCTGTATAACCATCAACTTCGCACCGCACGGATCTCTATCAAGCACAATAAAGCGACATTTTCCATAATGGAACTCACGTCCAACATGGCGTATTTCCTGACTCGTTGGACATATATAGCAAACGCGACCAACGGTATCTTAAGTGGTATTATGCCGACCGTTAGTTGCTTTCAACTAATGGCACAGTGATTCAGCGACTGTCATCCATCGAACTTGATGGTCGAATATCGTTCACTGTACTTCGTTAAAATCAATAACATAATTGACAGCATTTTCAGACAGAGATCCGCCAGCCACCGGCCGGTCTGCCCGTAGCGAACATCCATTGGCTCCATCCGTTATGTACGCCAGCCTCAAGTCAATCATCAAATGGCCACCGTCCCGGGAAAATGCACGCCGGTTCACACTCATATTGAGTGTGGTCGCAGCCCTTGGCAGCCTGCTGACCTACGGATTATCTGCTCCGCTTTCACTGGGCCTGCTGCTGTTGAATATTGCCGCCACTGCTTGTGTCTGGGTGCAATACCGGCTGTCACGCAAATCGATCAAGTTTCAGCCTCAGGAACTCGCCGACCGTTTGCTGGAAGTCCAGGAAAACGAACGCCACCGTCTCAGCCGTGAACTGCACGACGACATCGGTCAGTTACTGACAGCGGCCAAGCTGCAAAGTGAATGGCTGAAAAGACGTCTGCCACCCGACTTGCAAGAGCAATGCTCGACACTCTGCGACACCCTTGAAGAAACGCTCAACAAGGTGCGCGATGTCTCGGCCATTCTCAACCCGCGCCAACTGACCAGCCTCGGCCTGGAAGCCAGCCTGCGTGCGCATTTGCTCAAGACGCTGGCCAACACGTCGGTGCACTGGAGCCTCGATTGCCAGCAGCGGCTCAACGGCATTCCGGAAGAAATGGCGGTCGCTGCTTTCCGCATTACTCAGGAAGCGGTGACCAATATTCTGCGTCACGCGCAGGCCAGCAACCTGTTGATCCGCGTGCAACGCCTGCCACAAGGGCTGACGCTGCTGATCAGCGACGATGGCCAAGGCTTTGCGCCTGCCGCGGATCCAGGTCGGGAAGGACAACGCGGCATGGCCGGGATGGCCGAAAGGATCGAACAGTTGGGCGGTACGCTGAACGTCATCAGCGAACCGGGCAAAGGCACTCAAATCGAAGCACTGTTCCCCTGGGCGCCCCGTGCACTCGAACGGGCCAGTACGAATAAGGTTATGCGTTGACTTGTAACTTACTTCTGGTGGATGACCACTCGCTGATCAGGGCCGGCGTGCGCGCTCTGGTGCTCGACATTCCCGGTTACGCCGTCGTTGGCGAAGCCAGCGATGGCTCGCAACTGCTCGAAATGGTCGAGCAACTGGCACCCGATATCGTATTGCTGGATATCTCGATGAGGGAAACCGGTGGCCTGGAAGCCCTGCAACGGCTCAAGCGCGTAAGGCCACATAGCAAGGTGCTGATTCTGTCGATGCATACCGATCCGGCGCTGATCATGCAGGCGCTGGAATGCGGCGCGCACGGCTATCTGCTCAAGGACACCACGGCCACCGAGCTTGAACATGCCCTCGAAGCCCTGCGCAACAACGAGCGCTACCTGAGCCCGGCGATCGCCCATACCGTAATCAATCAGGCGCTGACCCGCACGCAGAAAAACCAGCCCGAGGTGGCCGACTCGCACAACCTGACGGCACGTCAGCTGGAAATCCTGCGGTTGATCGTGCGCGGTAAATCCACCCGGGAAATCGCCAACGGCCTGGGCCTGAGCATCAAGACCGTCGAAACTCACCGCTCACAGATCATGAAACGCCTGCAGATCTACGACGTGGCGGGTCTGGTGCTGTTCGCGGTGCGCGAACAGATCATCAGTCTGGACGACTGATCAAGCCCGCGCCGCCCAACAGCGGCGAATGCTCCGGCAAATGCACCTGCAAGGCGGCGGGGCGCGCCTCGAAACGCAGGCTGTCGCCCTCCAGCGGCTCGCCGTCAAGGTTGATGCTCAGCCCCTCGGCGACCTTGATTTCAACCCAGGGCAAACGGGCCCGGACAAACATACTGTCGAGGCCGAAGCCGTCGCTGAGCAGATTCTTCAGCGTGCCCACCAACTCCTGTGGCGCCGGCAGAATACTGATGTCCAATAGACCATCGTCCGCCAGTGCCTGCGGGCACAGGACGTGTCCGCCGCCCGCCTGACGACCGTTACCGATGCCCAATGCGAGCAGCTCGCCACTCCAGTGAAAGTCCGGCCCTTGCAGTTCGCCGTAGGCCGCGTGCAGCTCACTGAAGCGCGACAAACCAGTGAACAGATAAGCGGCCCCGCCGAGCACTTTTTTCAGATCTTCAGAGGTATTGGCCGTGACCTGACTGCCGAAACCACCCGTCGCCATGTTCAGGAAAATCTGCCCCCCGACTTCGCCCAGGTCAATCTTGCGCGGTGGCACGTCGAGCATTTCCAGCGCCTCGGCCGGTTCCAGCGGGATCCCCGCCGCGCGGGAAAAATCGTTAGCCGTTCCTAGCGGCAACAGCACCAGACTGGCCTCATCCGGATGCGCGGCAAGCGCTTCGGCGATATCGCGCAACGTGCCATCTCCGCCGCCGGCGATGATCTTCCGATAGCCGCCCGCCAGTGCTTCTTCCACCAGACGCTGAGCGTCACCGGCCTCCCAGGTCAGCCGTACAGCCAACTCCCAGCCCTGCTTGCGCTTGCTTTCGACGGCGGCGCGCACCGCCTCATTGAGTGCCTGCTTGCCATGCAGAATCAACAGCGCCCTGCGTTCACTCATATCGGTCACTCCCCACGATTGAATCGGTGTGAAACATCTTGACCACTGGCGCAGGCAAAAAAGCCATGGCAGCACCATTTAATTCAAGCGAATGACCTGTCGCGTCCTACGCGACGGTATTTTTTCTTACAACATGTGAGGAATCGGCTCAATTGACCGGACACGATCCTTGATTCACCTTGTGCAGGTGGTATCAATTTTCGAATTTAACAACACAAGGATGTGCAGGTAATGATTGGATACACCCTCGGAACTGATGACAGTCTGGATGACGGCAAGGCCAATGTGCTTGCGATTGGAACAGCCGATGGACATTTCCATGCCAAGCCATGAAGCCAGAATTGCAAATAGCCCGGTTGCCCCTCTGGACGAAAGTCGCGCCAGTCACAAATCCGATTTCAGAAAGAATGCCAGAACCGCTGGAGAGGTAGATATGGAACCGCGCGTTACCGAGCTGGAAACCCACCTCAAATACATTCGTCGGGATATGGACGAAGTCCGCGCGGATGTTAAGACCATCAAGCACCGTCTCGCCTATTCGGCGGGTGCAACGGCGGTGGTCCTGGGACTGCTGGGATGGGTTGCCAACAGCCGGTTCGATCAGTTGGTCACACTGATGAGCCATTGACAGGGACATGCAGGCATCGACGCAGTATCGGTCGAGCCTGCAATGACCAGGCGCGAATCAGCCGAGCAGGTCGCTCAGGGGAATAAACCCGACCTCATCGCCCTCCACCAGCGTGCGGCCTTCCAGCACTTCTACCAAACCATCCGCCCAGGCCGCGCTGCGCAGCACACCGGAGCTTTGATTGCGGTAGATGATCGCCCGCCCTAGCTCGAGGCGACCGCGCAGATATTCGCGACGATTGCCGGCCACAGGCCAGACAAAACCTGCCGGAACCGTAAACTTCAGAGGTTCGACATCTTGGACGCCCTGACGCCGCAACAAATAGGGCCGCGTGAGCAGAGCAAAGGTCACCAGCGTCGAAGCGGGGTTGCCCGGCAGGCCGATCACCGGCACCTTGCGAAAATGACCAACTGTCAGCGGTTTGCCCGGTTTGATGGCCAGTTTCCACAGCGCCAGCTCGCCCTCTTCCCGCAATGCGATGCCAAGAAAATCCGCTTCACCGACCGACACGCCTCCGGTCGAGAGAATCAGGTCGACATCCTGCATGTCGCCCAGGCGCGCCCGCGTGGTCGCCAGATCATCCGGAAGAATACCGGCATCGATCACTTCACAACCCAGGCGCTGCAACCAACTGCACAGCACCACCCGATTGCTGTTGAAAATCTGCCCCGCTCCCAACGGCTGACCCGGCTCGACCAGTTCATCGCCGGTGGACAGCACCGCCACTCGGACCTTGCGTACCACATTCAGCCCGGCACATCCCAGCGAAGCCGCCAGACCTTGTTCGATCGGTCCCAGTCGGGTACCTGCCGCCAGGATCAACTCACCAATGGTGGTTTCTTGCCCCTTCAGACGAATGTTCTGGCCGACGCTGATGGTTTCGATGAAGCGCACGCTGCCGTCGTCCTGAACCTCGGCGTTCTCCTGCATTTCCACGCAATCGGCCCCGGCTGGTACTGGCGCACCGGTGAAGATCCGCGCACAGGTACCGGGTTTCAACGGCTCTGGCGCTTGCCCGGCGAAGACTTTCTGGCTGACCGGCAGTGGTGCGCCGGTCCAGTCCGCCAGATTCAGGGCATAACCATCCATGGCGCTGTTTGGCCAGGGCGGCAGATCCAGGGTCGAAATCAGGTCTTCGGCCAGCACCCGCCCCTCGACCTCGGCCAATGGCAGAAACTCGCGCTCGACAATCGGCGAGGCTTCAGCCATTTGCAGCAGGCGGGCCAACGCTTGCTCGACAGGCATCAGGCTGCCGGTCTTGCCCGGCTTACCCACGGGATTCACAAGGCGCCGCCTGCTTCAGGTGAGGGACGAAGTTGCACGGGCGATGCCGCGAATCCAGCTGTTCGGCGAGAATGCCGTCCCAACCGGTGCGCACCGCATTGGTCGAACCTGGCAGGCAGCACACCAGCGTGCCATTGGCCAGACCGGCCAATGCCCGCGACTGCACGGTCGAGGTACCGATATCAGCCACCGAAATCTGCCGGAACAACTCACCAAACCCGTCAACCTGCTTGTCGAGCAGACAAGCCACGGCTTCAGGCGTGCTGTCGCGCCCGGTGAAACCGGTGCCGCCGGTAATCAACACCACCTGCACCACGTCCTCGGCAATCCAGTGGGCAACTTGCGCACGGATCTTGTACAGGTCATCTTTGAGCAAGACCCGCTCGGCCAAGCGGTGGCCGGCAGCAGTCAGGCGGTCGACGAAGACCTGGCCTGAGGTGTCGGTTTCCAGGGTTCGGGTATCGCTGACAGTCAGCACCGCAATGTTCAGCGGCGCAAAAGGTACATCGGCCTTGGCTTTCATTAGGCTCGTCCAGTTGTAGGAGAAACAGCCCGGTGTTATATCACAGCGCCTGAATTTTTCGCCGCCCCGCTGGAGAGCTGCCATGACCTCGAATACGCCATTGCCCCCCTGCTCCATTCTGCTCCTGGCAGGCGGACGCGGCCAGCGCATGGGCGGCCAGGACAAAGGGCTGGTCGAATGGCAGGGTGAGCCGCTGATTGCGAATTTGCAGCGCAAGGTGCGACCGCTGACCGACGATCTGATCATCTCCTGCAATCGCAATCACGAGCGTTATGCCGCTTACGCCGATCAGTTGGTCAGCGATGAGGTAGGCGATTTTCCTGGTCCGCTGGCCGGCATCCTCGCCGGACTCAAGGTCGCCCGCCGCCCGCACCTGCTGGTCTTGCCTTGCGATGTGCCGCGAATCGACGCCGCGCTCTTGCAGGACATGCGTGAGACCGCCGGCCAGTTTCCTGAAAAACCTTTAATGTTGCGTCACGACGACCATTGGGAACCCCTGCTGTGTGTGATTCCCGTCACCCTGTTCCCCGCCTTCGAAACCGCGTGGAACGCCGGTGAACGCAGCCCCGGCCGGGTCATGCGCAATCTCGGCGCGACTGCCCTGCAATGCCCGGACAATGACCCGCGACTGGCCAACCTGAACACCCCCGAACTGTTAAATACGCATAACACTGTGTCAGACTGACAGCATTCAAGGAACTCTCACGCCTTGTATACGTCTCAAGCTCAGTAACCAAAAGTATTCCCATTCGGAGACACACCCATGACTCAACGGACCCTCGCCACTTTCATGCTCGCACTGGGCCTGGCTACCCTCGCTGGTTGCTCCTCGCCAACAGTGCTCACCTTGAATGACGGTCGCGAAATCCAGGCCGTCGACACCCCGAAATACGATGAAGATTCGGGCTTCTACGAGTTCAAGCAACTGGACGGCAAAGAGACCCGCATCAACAAGGATCAGGTTCGCACCGTTAAAGAGCTGTAAGCTTTACGTCGATACCGGATACAGAAAAGCCCGCATTGATGCGGGCTTTTTCATGGGCGCTGGATAGTGGATGGCGTCACCATTGCAAGGTGATCCGGCTCTCGAATTCACGATCCTCACCGGTCACCGGGTCGATAAACCGCAGCCCCTGCGCCAGCAGCTTGAGCGGGTTGGCATAGTCATCCTCAACGTCTTTCAGCACATCCGGGTAAAACGGATCATTGCAGATACTCGCTCCCAGCGCGGTCATGTGTACCCGCAACTGATGCTTCTTGCCGGTCACCGGGTACAGGCCGTAGCGCCACAGATCGCCGTTCTTTTCCCGGACTTCCACCGCAGTTTCCGTATTGGCGACGCCTGGCCCTTCCTGCATGCGGAAAAACGGTTCGCCATCAATCAGGCGACTTTTGTGCACGAGGGGAAATTCCAGTTCAGGCAGCGCACGGGCGATCGCCTCATAGCGCTTGTCGATCTGCCGGGTCGGGAACAACGACTGATAGGCCGAACGGGTCTGCGGATTGGCCGAGAAAATCACCAGCCCCGCCGTGTGCCGGTCGATTCGGTGCAACGGCACCAGATGCGGGTTGTCGAGGCGGCGGATCAGACGACGCAGCAACGTCTGCTCGACGTACTCGCCGGCCGGCGTCACCGGCAGGAAGTGCGGCTTGTCCGCCACCACCAGATGTTCGTCCGCGTACAGGATCGATTCGAGCACCGGGATCGGCTTTTCATCCGGCACCTCACGGAAGTAGTGAATGCGCAGCCCTTCCTTGTACGGCAGATCCAGCGCAATCGGCTGTCCCTGCCCATCCAGCACCCGGCCCCGGGCGATCCGGTCCAGCCATTGCTCGCGACTGATCGCACTGAAATGCTCACACAGGCAATCAAGGACGGTAGGCCAACTCCCCGGAGGAAGGTAAAGGGTGCTGGCCTGATTCTGCGCAGCGCAAAACGTTGGTGTGGACATACGGAAATTCGAACCCTCAATGCAGGTCGGCATTATCCAACACTGAGCGATACGAACCTAGCGCCGATTCCACCACCCGCCTCAGGCCGGAATCGACTTGAGCGCGGCGGCTTCGGTGAATTCCTTGAGCCAGCGCAGCACATCGACCGCCTCCCAGCGTCCCGGGTCATACAACGCATAGAGCAGGCCCTGGTAACCGACCACATCCAGTTGCTTGTGATAACCGGCACGCTGGAACAACGCCTCGATCTCGGCAAAACAGGTGTTGAAATGCAATTTGTTGAAAGGCGTCTTGCCCTCCGTGACCAGCCCGTCCAGGCGCAGCTCGAGGACCGCCTCGCGCACCACGTCAACCGACATCCGGTTCACGCTGTTCTTCAACTGTTCGACATTGACCACGGTTCGTCCCTCTGACTGCCGGATTCACCTGCTCAAGTGATGAAAAGCAGCAGGCCCACCCAATTACTGTATGCACATACAGTAACCGAATAATCCGCAAAGTGCCAAGGGATGGATAACGGTCGCGACCGGCGGACGACAGTGTCATGCCACCGGGAAATAGCTCAGCGCAGGAAGGCCACCACCTGATCGGCACTGAAAGGCCAGCTCAGCTCCGCGCCGGTGTCAGTTCGGCGCAGTACCGGAATCCGCAGGCTGTAAGCCTCGAACCAGGACTCATCGTCAGCAATATCCACCAGTTCGACCAGCAGACCATGCTCGACAAACGGCATCAACTCGGCCTCTGCCACCTCACACAAATGGCATCCCAAGGTGCCGAACAACTGACATTCAGGAGGCATGATCGCTCAACCGGAAAAATGAGCATTCATTCTAGGCCTGCCTCGAAAACCCGTCGAGCCGCTGCCGCCCAAAGGCCCGAACACGACACCCCGTACGCAAAACCCTGACGCAAATCAGTCCACAGAAAAGCCAATCAGGCCATGCTCCCGCGCTTTTTGCCTCTACGCTTGAGAGGCCTGAACCTGATATCGGAGCGTCTTGTGTTTGCCAACCTGCTGATCATCCTCGCCTCATCCCTGGTGATGATTGCCCTGTTTCGCCGTCTGCGCTTGCCGCCGGTGCTGGGCTACCTGTGCGTAGGCTTGTTGGTAGGACCAACTGCATTCGACTGGATCAACGAGAGCGAGCACCTGCCGGACGTGGCCGAACTGGGCGTAGTGTTTCTGCTGTTTTCGCTGGGCCTGGAGTTTTCTTTGTCGAAAATGATCGCGCTGCGCCAGGTCGTTTTTCGCCTGGGCAGTCAGCAGGTGTTGCTCAGTACGGCGTTACTGGGATTGGTGCTGATCCTGCTGGGCATGCCGGTGACCCCGGCCCTGCTGCTTGGCGCAGGGCTGTCGCTGTCATCGACGGCGATTGTCACCAAGGAGTTGAGCAGCCTGGGCGAAGTGTTCAGCAGTCACGGACAGAACGCTGTCGGGGTTCTGCTGTTTCAGGATGTGGTCGCGGTGTTGTTGCTGACCCTGGTGCCGGTGTTCGCCGGCAGCAGCGAACAGGCCTGGTACTGGGCGCTGCCGCTGACGCTGGTGAAGACCGTGGTGCTGTTTTTCGGTCTGCTGCTGGCCAGCCGCTGGTTGTTGCCACGGTTGTTTCATGAAGTGGCGGCCTCGCGCTCGGCGGAATTGTTCGTCCTGCTGGCGCTGGTGATTGTGCTGCTGACCGCCTGGCTGACGCACCTGCTGGGCCTGTCCCCTGCCCTCGGCGCTTTTCTGGCCGGCATGCTGCTGGGCGAGAGCCACTATCGCCATCAGATCGAGGCCGATATCCGGCCGTTTCGCGACATCCTGCTCGGGGTGTTTTTCGTCAGCATCGGCATGCTGATCGATCTGCAATTGTTCGTCAGCCACAGCCTGTTGATTCTCGGCCTGACCCTCGGCCTGATGCTGATCAAAGGCACAATCGTCGCGCTTTTGGTGAAGTGGCGCGGCAGCGATCACGAAACTGCCTGGCGCAGCGGCCTGGCCCTGGCGCAAGGCGGGGAATTCTGCTTCGCGTTGATGGCGCAGATGCAGCAAAACCGCATGCTGCCTGACGAGCTGGGCGGTCTGCTGCTGGCGGCGACGTTCTGCTCGATGTTGCTGACCCCACTGTTGTTGCGCGGGGCACCGAAAATTGCCCTGCGCCTGCATCGCAAGCCGAATCAGGAGGCGCAACTCGAGGAGATCAGTGCGCTCAACGCCGACCTCGACCAGCATGTGGTGATTTGCGGCTACGGGCGGGTTGGCCAGTCCATCGGCCGTTTCATGCGCAATGCCAATCAACCTTACATCGCACTGGACAACGACCCGGTGCGAATCCAGGAAGCCTCCGTCAGCGAAAACAATGTGCATTACGGCGACTCGTCTCGCGCCGACTTGCTGATTGCCGTCGGACTGTTACGTGCGCGGCTGGTGGTGATCGCAGTGGATCAAAGCGAGGTTACCCTGCGAATCCTTGAAGAGGCACGCCGCCACAATGATCAGGTGCCGATTCTGGTGCGCACCCGCGACGATAGCCAACTGACGGAACTCAAAGCTGCCGGCGCCACCGAAGTGGTGCCGGAGCTATTGGAATCGAGCCTGATGCTCGGCTCTCACGCCTTGATCATGCTCGGTCTGCCAGCACGTCAGGTACAAGAGCGAGTCGATCAGGTGCGCAGTGACCGTTATCGTCTGCTGCACGGCTTGTACCGCGGCGCTGACGATGAGGAAACCTAATCCTGACTCACCGCGCCGATCTTGTGCAGCGACAGGTCGGCGCCGTAATACTCTTGTTCCTGACTCAGGCGCAGGCCGTGCAAGGCCTTGATCACGCCGTAGACGACAAGTCCGCCGATCAGCGCGACCACTACACCCAGCGCAGTGCCGATCAACTGACTGATCAGGCTGACACCGCCGAGCCCACCCAGCGCAGTCTGGCCGAAGATGCCGCAAGCAATCCCGCCCCACACCCCGCACAAACCGTGCAACGGCCACACACCGAGCACATCGTCGATGCGCCACTTGACCTGCGCGGCGGTAAAGCACCAGACAAACAGTGCACCGGCAATCGCGCCAGTCACCAGCGCACCCACCGGATGCATCAGGTCGGAACCGGCACAGATCGCCACCAGCCCGGCCAGCGGGCCGTTGTGCAGGAAGCCCGGGTCATTACGTCCGACAATCAACGCCGCCACCGTGCCGCCGACCATGGCCATCAGCGAGTTGACCGCCACCAGACCGCTGACGCCCTGCAAGGTCTGCGCGCTCATCACGTTGAAGCCGAACCAGCCGACAATCAGAATCCACGAGCCCAGCGCCAGAAACGGAATGCTCGACGGCGCGAACGCCACCAGCCGCCCTTCGCGGTAACGGCCGTTGCGCGGGCCGAGCAGCAATACCGCCGCCAGCGCCAGCCAGCCGCCCATGGCGTGCACCACCACCGATCCGGCGAAATCATGGAACGCCGCGCCAAAACGTGCCGTCAACCAGGCCTGCAGACCGAAGTTGCCGTTCCAGATCATGCCTTCGAAAAACGGGTAGATGAACGCCACGATC
Organism: Pseudomonas sp. JQ36; assembly: GCF_053851495.1. Lineage (NCBI taxonomy): Bacteria > Pseudomonadati > Pseudomonadota > Gammaproteobacteria > Pseudomonadales > Pseudomonadaceae > Pseudomonas > Pseudomonas sp. JQ36. Next base: position 2,914,924 of record NZ_CM132642.1, read on the forward strand.
AGCGCCGTCGCACACAACTGAGGAACGAAGCGCGCGCGCTCGGCAATGCCGCCGGAGATGATCGCCGGAATCGCCGCAGCAAACGTCAGCAGGAAAAAAAACTTCACCAGACCGTAACCGTGATCGGCACTCAGCACCGCAGCCGGTTGCATGAAGGTCACCCCATAGGAGATCCAATAGCCTATAAAGAAATAGGCCAGCGTCGAAACGGCAAAGTCGCTGAGGATCTTCGCCAGTGCGTTGACCTGGTTTTTCTGGCGCACCGTGCCGACTTCGAGGAAGGCGAAACCGGCGTGCATCGCCAGCACCATCACCGCACCGATCAGAATGAACAACGTGTTGGAGCTGTGAACCAGCGTGTCCACAGCGCTTTGCAGATTTTCCATAAAGAGGCAGACCTGAAGGCTAAAAAGGCACCAAAGCGGTTCGCGCGAACAACTCATGCACCAAGTTGCGACCTGACGGCCTGCGCAGTGAAGCTGCGATGAACCGATTTGGCGCACAAGGTCGATGTCCTGACACGAACCAGGATTATTTGAGTTAAGGTTTTGCTGCATGTACGCCCGCCAACAGCGCACGACGGCAGCAGGACGCACCACGACATAGCAAAAGCTGTACCAGTCATTTGTACTGAACCTTCGCGCAAGGCTCATACTCGAACGCTTCAGACGTCACTTACGGAGATCCACCCATGGCCAGCATCAAGGCAAAGACTGCTCAAGAAATCCTGATGAACGACTTCCAGACCCTGGTCGCCGACACCGAACGGTTGCTCGAGCACACCGCGACTCTGGCGGGCGATCAGGCCGATGAGCTGCGCGAACAGATCCATGACAGCCTGCTGCGCGCCCGGGAAACCCTGAAACTGACCGAAGACACGCTGCGTGATCGTGGCCAGGCGGCGGTCACCGCCACCGAAGATTACGTATCGGCAAACCCTTGGCAGTCAGTGGGCATCGCCGCCGGCGTGGGCTTTCTGATTGGCCTGCTGGCCACTCGGCGCTGATCATGTCGATCGGCGAATCCGGCCTGGGGTCGGGCACCTCCTCTTCCACGCGGCGTCTGGGCGCCGCTGTTCTCGGCTTGCTGCACAGCCATGTCGAACTGTTCGGCATCGAATTGCAGGAGCAGAAAGCACGCACCGTCAGCCTGTTGCTGTTCGCAGGCCTGGCACTGGTGTTTGCCCTGCTGTTGCTGGTCGGTCTGTCGACGCTGGTACTGATCGTGTTCTGGGACACTTACCGTCTGGCAGCGATCATCGGTCTGTGCGTGTTCTACACCCTGGCGGCCGCTTTCTGCGGGTTGCGCCTCAAGGCAGCAGTCTTCGATGAATCCTCGCCCTTCCACGGTACGCTGGAAGAATTGGCCAACGATCGGGAGCGCCTGCTGCCATGAGCCTGCCTGAACTGCCACACAACAGCTCACGCCGGGAAATGCGCAAGGCGCTGATCCGCCTGCGCATGGAAATGCATCGCCAGGAAATCCGCCACGAAGCCGGGCAAGTGCTGCAACCCTTGCAGCGCATGCGCGGCATGACGCAAAGCCTGCAAGGCGGCTTCGGCATCAAGCACGCGCCGCTTTGGGGCGTGGCCGCCGTCACCCTGCTGGGTTTCATCACCGGCAAAGGCGCAAAAAGCGGCGGCGTCGGCGGGCTGACCCGGCTGATACGTCTGGGGACCAGCCTCGGGCCACTGATCAAACTGGTCATGCAGAGTTCGGGCAAACGCTAAGCCGGCGCATCTGGCTGCATTCTTGCAATATCCGCGGGATTGAACCTCTCCAACACGAGGTTCAATCCCGCGTGCCTACCCGGTCGGCGGGTTCATCCAGAACAAGAACGACTAAGGAGGCCCCGTGATCGACGGGCAACCGCTCGCCTGCTTTCAACCTTTCATCGATACCGCCACCGGGCGTATTGCAGGCGTCGAAGCACTGGGTCGCCTGCGCCAGCCTGACGGCCAACTGGCCTCGGTCGGGCCGTTGTTCGCCGACCCACGCACACCCGCCATCGCCCTGCGCCGCCTCGACCGGCAGATCCGCGACAACGCCCTGAGCCGACTGCATGAAGCCCCCGCCGAGTGGTTTCTCAGCCTGAACATGTCGCCGCGCTGGATCAGTCGCCTGCGCGCCGATCAACCGCTGCCCAGCCTCAAGCAGATGCTGCGCCACGGCGTCGATCCGCAACGCATCGTATTCGAGATCACTGAACTGGGCGGCAATGGTCAGCGCCTGGCCGAAGTGGTCGCGCGCTATCGCGAGGCCGGTGCACGCATCGCTATCGATGACTTCGGCGCCGGTTACTCGCAGCTCGATCGGGTGCTGGCCTTGCAGCCGGACATTCTCAAACTCGACATGCGCCTGTTTCAGGCTGCCGCACTGGGCGGGCCGAGCAGTGACGTGGTCAAGGCACTGGCGCAAATGGCCGAGAAGACCGGCTGCTGGATCATCGCCGAAGGCGTGGAAACCGAGGCCCAGCTCAATTTCGCCCTGGAATGCGGTTCGCGCTACGTTCAGGGTTTCCTGTTCGCTCGGGCGCAGGAAGCGTTCTATCCAACCGATGCCTTCGTGCAGCGCTTCGCCGAACTGCGCCAGCGTTACGTGCGGCAGAAACTGGCCGAACGCGGGCGCCTGATGCAGATGCGCCAGCAACTCGGCGAACTGATGGCGATCCTCCAGAGTTGGGCTCAGGCTCACGCCCCGCTCAGTGCGCTGCCGCAACTCGAAGCCTTCCCCTGGTTGCTGCGGTTCTACCAATGCGACCGTCACGGCACCCAACTCACGCCCAACCTCGAATGGCGCAACAACGGCTGGGTCGCCGATAACCGCTATCTGGGCCACAACTGGTCATGGCGTCCGTACTTTTATCATTTGCTCGCCGAGGGCTGGGAAGAGCGACGCCTGACCCTGTCCAGCACCTATCGCGATGCCACCAGCAACCAGTATTGCCTGACCGCCGGGCAGTTCTTCGATAACGGCGAGCGCCTGCTGCTGATCGATATCGATGCCGCAGGCCTGTAGTTCCGCTTGCAGGTGCGGGCCTGAACCGGGAAGCTAGGGCAACAGTCATCCCAGTCACCGACGGAGAGAACCAGCCTTGGATTGGCAGACCCTGCTCAACCGCGAACGCCTTGGAAAACCGCTGCACAGCCCGCAAGAGCTGGGCCGCAGCCCGTTCCACAAAGACCATGACCGCATCATCTTCTCCGGCGCCTTCCGCCGGTTGGGGCGCAAGACCCAGGTGCATCCGGTATCGAGTAACGACCACATCCACACCCGTCTGACCCACTCGCTGGAAGTCAGCTGCGTGGGCCGTTCGCTGGGCATGCGCGTCGGTGAAACCCTGCGCAGCGCCCTGCCCGACTGGTGCGACCCGAGCGATCTGGGCATGGTCGTGCAATCGGCCTGCCTGGCCCATGACATCGGCAACCCACCGTTCGGGCATTCCGGTGAAGACGCGATTCGTCACTGGTTCCAGCAAGCAGCCGGGCGTGGCTGGCTCGACGCAATGAGCGAAGCCGAGCGCGCTGACTTCCTCAATTTCGAGGGCAATGCGCAAGGTTTCCGCGTGCTGACTCAGCTTGAGTATCACCAGTTCGACGGCGGCACCCGCCTCACTTACGCGACCCTCGGCACCTATCTGAAGTATCCGTGGACCGCGCGCCACGCCGACTCGCTGGGCTACAAGAAACACAAGTTCGGCTGCTATCAGAGTGAGCTGCCGCTGCTGGAGCAGATCGCCCACAAGCTCGGCCTGCCGCAACTGGAAGACCAGCGCTGGGCGCGCCACCCATTGGTGTACCTGATGGAGGCCGCCGACGACATCTGCTATGCGCTGATCGACCTCGAAGACGGCCTGGAAATGGAGTTGCTGGAGTACGCGGAAGTCGAATCGCTGCTGCTCGGTCTGGTGGGAGACGATCTGCCGGAAACCTATCGCCAGCTCGGCCCGCAGGATTCGCGTCGACGCAAACTGGCAATTTTGCGCGGCAAGGCCATCGAGCACCTGACCAACGCCGCCGCCCGGGCATTCGTCGAGCAACAGGATGCGCTGCTGGCCGGCACGCTGCACGGCGACCTGGTGGAACACATGCACGGCCCGGCCAAACGCTGCGTACTGAACGCCAAGGACATCGCCCGCAAGAAGATCTTCCAGGACAAGCGCAAGACGCTGCATGAAATCGGCGCCTATACCACGCTGGAAATCCTCCTCAACGCATTCTGCGGCGCAGCGCTGGAGCAACATGGCGGTCGCACGCCATCGTTCAAGAGCCGCCGTATCCTCGACCTGCTGGGCAACAACGCGCCGGATCCCCATGGCCCGTTGCACACCTCGTTTCTGCGCATGATCGACTTTATCGCCGGGATGACCGACAGCTACGCCAGTGACATGGCGCTGGAAATGACCGGACGTTCCAGCCACTGACAGCAAACGTTGCTCAACCGGGTCGACAACTGCCCGGCTGAGCGATGCTCGATTGAACCGGTTCTTTGGTCTAAGGCGAATGGATCGACTGAAAGGTAAATCCGTTTAACAACCAACTGCGCAAACAAGAGCTTGTTTATTCAAGGCTCTACAAGCAACTTAAAACATTCAGATAAACAAAACAGCTCAACACTTCCTTACGCGACACAGAGTTTGATCGTAGTCAGTTTCCTTTTAGTGCGTAGGACTAATCCTATATTGCCGCAACAGCCACGGGAGTTCATGCGGCAGCTCATTTATCTGAGCTAAGGTGCGCCCTTTATTCGCGCACGTATGGGATTTGATTATGAACTCCGTTTTTATTGTCGATGATCACCCCGTCATCCGGCTTGCCGTTCGAATGCTGCTCGAGCATGAAGGTTACAAGGTCGTCGGCGAAATCGATAACGGGGTCGATGCCATGCAGATGGTCCGCGAATGCATGCCCGACCTGATCATCCTCGATATCAGCATACCCAAGCTCGACGGCCTGGAAGTTCTCGCCCGTTTCAACGCCATGGGCACCCCGCTCAAGACCCTGGTATTGACGGCGCAATGCCCGACGCTGTTCGGCATTCGCTGCATGCAGTCCGGCGCATCCGGTTATGTCTGCAAAGAGGAAGACTTGAGTGAACTGGTCAGTGCGATCAAGGCGGTACTTTCCGGTTACAACTATTTCCCCAGCCAGGCATTGAATCCGGTACGCATCGATGACGTACGTTATGCCGAACTGGAGTTATTCAAATCCGTCAATGACCGCGAGCTGATGGTCTTGCAATTATTTGCCCAGGGACGCACCAACAAGGAAATAGCCAAGGGCATGTTTCTCAGTAACAAGACAGTCAGTACCTACAAGAAGCGCCTGATGCAAAAACTCAAGGCCAGATCTCTGGTGGAACTGATCGAGATGGCCAAACGCAACGCGCTAGTGTGAGAGCCTGAATGCCCAGTCGTTTAAAGATCTATCTCGCCATATGTTGCGTCAGCCTGTGCCTGACGACTCAGGTGTCTGCCAGCTCCGTCACCGAGCAAGATTATGTGCTGCGCAGCCGCTCGGGCCACGAAGCGCCGTCCGTGTCCCTTGAACCCGCACAACGGCAATGGCTTGAGGCTCGCGGCGAACTGGTACTGGGCACTTCCGCACCGGACTATCCGCCGTTCGACATGACCGCCAGCGGTCGTGATTACGAAGGGTTCACTGCCGACTACGCCGGTCTGCTCGAACAGGCTGTCGGGTTGCCTATCCGGGTCAAGCGCTTTGCCTCGCGGGAAGCCGCCTTGCACGCGTTGATTGCAGGTCAGGTCGACATGCTCGGGACGGCCAACGGTTTCGAGGCCAGTAACGCGAACATCCTGCTTTCAACGCCTTACGCCATCGATCAGCCGGTCCTGGTTACCCGCGAAGGCGAGACCCGCTCACTGACTGAAGGCCTGGCCGGTCTGCGGCTGAGTATGGTCTATCACTATCTGCCCCAGGATGAGGTCAAGGCGCAGTATCCCAAAGCCATCCTGACGTCCTATCCCTCCTATCAAAACGCAATCAACGCGGTAGCTTTCGATCAGGCTGACGTGTTTCTGGGTGACACCATTTCCACCCACTACATGATCAACAAGGGCTATCTGAACAACATTCGCATGGCCAATTTCGGCAAACAGGAAGCCCACGGTTTCAGCTTTGCCGTTCACGCCGACAACCGACAGTTGCTGGCGATCATCAACACCGTGCTGCAAGCCATACCGGCCAGCGAACGGGACAACATCGCCAAGCGCTGGAGCGCCGGCAGCGACATTCTGCTGACCGACCAGAAGCTGCAATTGACCCACCATGAAGAACAGTGGCTCAAACAGCACCCGGTGCTGCGCGTCGTCGTCAACGAGGCGTTCGCGCCGCTGACATTCTTCGACAGCGACGGCAACCTGCGAGGCATCACCGCCGACCTGCTCGAACTGCTGCGCCTGCGCACCGGCCTGCGCTTCGAACTGGTCCGCAGCCGTAGTGACGGTGAAATGATCGAGCAGATCAATCAGCATCGGGCGGATCTGATCGCCGCATTGCTTCCCAGCCCCCAACGGGAAAAGACCCTGCAATTCAGCCGTCCCTATCTGGAAAACTCCTTCGTCCTGCTAACGCGCAAATCCGCTGACAGCCCGACACATCCCACCCAGCTCAAGGACCGATACCTGGCGATTGCCCAAGGCAGTCCCATGGCCGATTACCTGCGCCGCGAATTCCCCAACATCCACCTGATCGAAACCTCCGACACTTTCGGTGCCGCAACCTTGCTCGCCGAAGGCAAGGCCGATGGCGCCGTCGCCTCGCTGGTGATTGCCAATTATCTGATTTCGTCGCGGATCTTCGAACATCAGTTGCAGATCACCACCACCCTGGGCACACGTCAGGCGGCCTTTTCGCTGGCCAGCGCCCGTGACAATGCCGAGTTGGGGTCGATCATCGACAAGGCGCTGCTGAGCATCACACCGGAGGAACTGGGAGTCATCAACAGCCGCTGGCGCGGTTTCTCCAATGCGGCACAAAGCAACTGGCATCACTACAAACGCCTGTTTTACCAATTGATCGGCGCGGCCTGCCTGCTGCTGTTGCTGTCGCTGTTGTGGAACGCCTACATGCGTCGCCAGATCAAGCAACGCCAGGCCGCCGAACGGGCACTCAACGATCAGTTCGAATTCATGCGCTCACTGGTCAACGGCACCCCTCACCCGATCTACGTGCGCGACCGCCAGGGTCTGCTGCAAAGCTGTAACGACAGCTACCTCGAGGCCTTCAACGCCAAACGCGAAGACGTGATCGGCAAAAGTGTCATGCAGGGCACCCTGAGCAACGCATTCGAAGCCCAGGCATACCAGGCGGACTACCAGCGGGTGGTGGCCGAAGGCACGCCTCTGCTGCTCGATCGACCGCTGCACATCGGTGGCCGGCGTTTGACGATCTACCACTGGATCCTGCCGTACCGCGACTCCAGCGGCGATGTGCAAGGGATCATCGGTGGCTGGATCGACATCAGTGAACGTCGCCAGTTGTTCGATGAACTGCGCAGGGCCAAGGAGCAGGCGGACAACGCCAACCGCGCCAAAAGTACCTTTCTGGCCACCATGAGCCACGAAATCCGCACGCCGATGAATGCCATCATCGGCATGCTCGAACTGACGCTCGAACGCATGAACGATCAGGCTCCGGATCGCTCCTCCATCGAAACCGCCTACTGCTCGGCCAAGGACCTGCTGGGCCTGATCGGCGACATTCTCGATATCGCGCGGATCGAATCCGGGCACCTGAGTCTGAGCCCGGAACGGGTCAATCTGGTCGAAACAGTGGCATCGGTGGTCAGAATCTTTGACGGCCTCGCCCGCCAGAAAAACCTCCTCCTGCCGCTGATCATCAATCCGCCCGGGCTGCAGGTCGACGTGGAACTGGATCCGTTGCGCTTCAAGCAGATCCTGTCGAACCTGATCAGCAATGCCATCAAATTCACTGAGTCCGGGCAGGTGCGGATCAATCTGGATGTGCTGCCCAACGGGCCGGGCCAACGCTCGCTCGTTCAGTTGACGATCCAGGACACCGGGGTCGGCATCAGCATCGAAGATCAGCAACGCCTGTTCGAACCGTTCGCCCAGACCGACAGTGGCCGGCAGCAAGCTCGCAGCGGCGCAGGCCTGGGCCTGGTGATCTGCCGCAACCTGTGTGAAATGATGGGGGGGCAGTTGCAGTTGAGCAGCCAGCCGGGGATCGGCACCCAGGTCTGCCTGTCGCTGCCGCTGCAAACGCTGCCGTGCCTGGTGACCACGGCAAAAACCCAGCCTGTGCTGCAAACCTCTGCACCACTGAACATTCTGGTGGTCGACGATCATCCGGCCAATCGCCTGCTGATGTGCCAGCAACTGGAGTTTCTCGGGCACCGTTTTACCCTCGCCGAAGAGGGTCGGAGTGGATTCGAGAAATGGCAGACCGGTGCATTCGACCTGGTTATCGCTGACTGCAACATGCCGTTGATGAACGGCTACGAACTGACCGAGGCGATCCGCCAACAGGAACAACGCACTGGCCGCCCTCCGTGCACCGTGCTGGGTTTCACGGCCAACGCGCAGCCTGAAGAAGTACAGCGCTGCAAACAGGCCGGCATGAATGACTGCCTGTTCAAACCGTTGAGCCTCAGCGCACTGAGCAACTGGATCAATGGTTTGCAGCCCGCAGTGCTTGAGCCGGCGTTCAATCTTGACGGGTTGAGTCAGTTGACTGGCGGCAACCCGCTGCAAGTCCGGCGTCTGCTCACGCAATTGCTCAAGAGCAGCCGTCTCGATCGCGAGGAATTGTTAGCACTGGCCCCCTGCAATGATCGGCAGGCAGTGGCGCTGGTCGCCCACAAGATCAAGGGCGCGGCCCGGATCGCCCAAGCCTCGCGCCTGATCGCCTGTTGCGATGCGCTCGAACAGGCCTGCATGCAGACAACGCCCGCAGCGACCATCGTGCGCTGCGTCGAGGCCACCGACGCAGCCATGATCGAACTGGAACAGGCGTTGCGGCAACAACTGGAGCCGTTCGAAGAAAGCACAATGACCGAGCCTTAACTATGCTTGGACGCTGAGCAGTGTGTTTACTTCAATGGAGAGTCAGCAATGCCCTGCCCACTGCGCCCGGATCAACGCCGGTTCCCGTTGCACGTGCACATCAGCGTCATGTTCACCTTTCTGCTGTTGCTGACGGGCGTTGTGCTGGGGCTGTTCAACTATCGCCAGACCACCCGCATCATCCTGTCGAGCAGCGAAAACCTGTTCAATCGCATCGAACAGGACGTGCGCCTGGATCTGCATTCGACTTACGAACCGATCCGGCATCTGCTGAGCCTGCTGGCCCACAATCAGGCAGCCGGGGCGCCGAACCTGCAACAGCGTCTGGCGCTGCTCAAGCCGTTCAGTCAGGCGCTCAAGGACAACACCGATCTCGCCTCGCTGTATCTGGGCTACGGCAACGGCGACTTCTTCATGGTTCGACCCTTGCGCACCAGCGCGCTGAAAACCCTGCTCAAGGCGCCACCAACAGCGGCCTATCAGGTATGGAGCATCGAACACGATGCCGGCGGCGCTGCTTCGTCGCAGTCACTGTTCTTCGACCAGGCGCTGAGCCCCATCGGGCGTCAGGACAATCCCGACGACCGCTACGACCCGCGCACTCGCGCCTGGTACACCAACGCCCTGCAACAGGGCGACCAGATCACCACCGAACCCTATGTATTTTTCTCCACGCACAATGTGGGCACCACCCTGGCCCGACGCAGCAGCGCAACCAGCGTGATCGGTGCGGATCTGACTTTGGAGGCACTTTCGGCCACCTTGACCAAGCATGTGGTCACCCCGTCGACCGAAATCGTGCTGTTCGATGCCGATGGCAATGCGGTGGCCTATCCGGACAGCAGTCGGCTGATCGTCGACGGCAGCAGCGCACGCCTGGCCAAAGCGGCCGACCTCAGCCCGAATCTGCACGCGTTGCTGACCACGCAGCATAAGGACAAACGGCTCGATGTTGATGGGCGCCACTGGATCGTCGCCCGCAGCACCCTGCAGGAAGGCGGGCCGAAAGGTTTGCAGATGGCCCTGCTGGTGCCGGAGGACGAATTGCTCGCCGATGCCTACCGCATGCGCTGGCAAGGCGCGTTGATCACCCTGGCGACGCTGTTGCTGTGTCTGCCGCTGGGCTGGCTGATCTCGCGGATTCTGGTCAAACCACTGCATGCGCTGGTCAAGGAAGCCGACGCGATCCGCAGTTTCGATTTCAACTTTCCGGTCACCCGTCGCTCGCCGGTGCTGGAGGTTGACCAGTTGAGCCTGTCGATGGCGCGCATGAAGGACACGCTCGCCAGTTTCTTCCGCATCACCGACAGCCTCTGCGCCGAAACCCGCTTCGCCCCACTGCTGCAACGGGTGCTGTTCGAAACGGTGCAGATCGCCCAGGCCCAGGCAGGCTTGATCTATCTGCGCGAAAGCGATGGCAACCGTATGGAGCCTTACGGACTGGTCATTGATGGCGCCTCGCACGAGCCGGGCGAGTTCGCTGTGCTGGGCCGGGATCTTCTGGCCGATCAAGGGCCAGCGTGGTTTCAGCAACTGATCAACGCTGACAATGTGGTCAGCAGCCTTGGCTTCGAGCAGGCCGGGGACTTGCAGAAAGTCCTGTTGGCCATGCAGTCGCCGCGCATCCACCTGATCGGCATCCGCCTGCGTAATCGGCACAACGAAACCATCGGCCTGTTGATTCTGCTGATCAACGACAGCGGCAGCGCTCAGGATCTGGAAAAGCTGCGCCCGGACCGCATCGCCTTCCTGCAAGCCGTGTCCGGTGCGGCGGCGGTGAGTATCGAAAGTCAGCGCCTGCAAGCAAAGCAGAAGCAATTGCTCGACGCGTTCATCCAGTTGCTGGCCGGCGCCATCGACGCCAAGAGCCCCTACACCGGTGGCCACTGCCAGCGCGTGCCGGAACTGACCATGATGCTCGCGCAGGCCGCGGCCGCCAGCCAGGCGCCGGCGTTCCAGGGCTACCAGCCCAGCGAAGACGAATGGGAAGCCCTGCACATTGCGGCCTGGCTGCACGATTGCGGCAAGGTCACGACGCCGGAATATGTTGTCGACAAGGCAACCAAACTGGAAACTCTCAACGATCGCATCCACGAAATCCGCACCCGCTTCGAGGTGCTCAAGCGCGATGCCTGGATCAGTTACTGGCAGGCATTGGCGCTAGGCGGTAACGAGGCGCAATTGAGCGAACTGCGTGACGCCACACTGACGCAACTGGATGACGACTTTGCCTTTGTCGCCCGCTGCAATCTGGGCGGTGAGGCCATGGCGCCCGCCGATCTGCAGCGCCTTGAACGCATTGCCGAGCGGCGCTGGACGCGCACCCTCGATGATCGCCTGGGGGTGTCATGGGAGGAAAACCGCCGTCAGGCGCAAACGCCGGCGGCGAATCTGCCGGTCAGCGAGCCACTGCTGGCGGACAAGCCCGAACATCTGATCGAACGCGCCGACAGCGAATTGATTCCGGAAGACAATCCGTGGGGGTTCAAACTGGATGTGCCGCGTTACAAATACAATCGCGGCGAACTGTACAACCTGAGCATTGCCCGGGGCACGCTGACCCGCGAGGAGCGTTACATCATCAATCACCACATGGTGCAGACGATCCTGATGCTCAGCCACCTGCCCTTCCCCGGGCACCTGGACAGCGTCGCGGAAATCGCCGGTGGGCATCACGAAAAGATGGACGGCAGCGGCTACCCCAAACGCCTGAAACGCGACGACATGAGCCTTCCGGCGAGGATGATGGCGATTGCCGATATTTTCGAGGCGCTGACAGCGGCGGATCGGCCGTACAAGAAGGCCAAATCCTTGAGCGAAGCCTTGGGAATCATGGCCACCATGTCCCGCGAGGCGCACATCGACCCCGAGCTGTTTGCGCTATTCATCAACGACGGCGTGTACATGCAGTACGCCGCGCGGTTTCTCGATCCGCGCCAGATCGATGCGGTGGATCCGGCCAGCTTGCTGCGCAAGGCTGGCCTGAGCACCTGATCAGCAGTCGGTAAGACGCAGGAAGATCGCCGCCAGTTGTTCAATGCCGGCCTGATCGTCGGTGCCGAAACGCGCGAGTTTCGGGCTGTCGAGATCGAGCACGCCGATCAACCGACCGTCCTTGACCAGTGGCACCACCAGCTCGCTGTTCGAGGCGCTGTCGCAAGCGATGTGCCCGGGAAAGGCATGCACGTCTTCAACCCGCTGGGTCTGCCGACTGGCCGCTGCCGCACCGCACACACCGCGGCCGAACGGAATGCGCACGCAGGCGATCTGGCCCTGGAACGGGCCAAGCACCAGTTCTTCGTTGCGATTGAGGTAGAAACCGGCCCAGTTCAAATCGTCGAGCTGGTTGAACAGGAACGCCGAAAACTGCGCGGCGTTGGCGATGAAATCGCGCTCGTCCGCCAGCAGCGATTCCAGTTGTGCGGCCAACATGCCATAGCCTTCGAGGCCCTGGCCGCTTTGTTGCAAATCAATCATGCCTTGTGCTCCAGCAATTTCAGTCCCACCCAGTAACGGGCGAATTGGTACGCGCAACGTCCGTTGCGATTGCCGCGCCCGGTTGCCCAGCGCACGGCGAGGATCTCCAGCTCTTCATCGCGTTGCCAGCTCAAGCCGGCCTTGGCCGCCAACTGGCCGATCCAGTGTTCGACGACGTTGAGGAAGTGTTCCTGGGTAAACGGATAAAACGACAGCCACAGGCCGAAACGGTCCGACAAGGCAATCTTGTCTTCCACCGCTTCGCTCGGATGCAGCTCGCCGTCGACGCGTTTCCAGTTTTCGTTGTCGCTTTCCTTTTCCGGCACCAGATGGCGGCGGTTGGACGTGGCGTACAGCAAAACGTTGTCCGGGGCCTGTTCGAGCGAACCGTCGAGCACACTTTTCAGCACGCGGTAATCGCCTTCGCCGGATTCGAACGACAGGTCATCGCAGAACAGCACGAAGCGTTGCGGCAGTTTGGCGATCTGCTCGACCACGCGCGGCAGGTCGGCCAGATGGTCGCGTTCGATCTCGATCAGACGCAAGCCGGCCTTGGCGTGTTCGGCCAGCAGCGCGCGCACCAGCGAGGATTTACCGGTGCCGCGCGAGCCCCAGAGCAGCGCATGGTTGGCCGGCATGCCGTCGAGAAACTGTTGCGTGTTGCGGCCCAGCTGCTCCAACTGACGGTCGACACCGATCAGATCGGACAGGCGCATGTCGAGGCTGACTTCCAGCGGCAGCAAATAGCCGCTGCGCCCGTCACGCTGCCAGCGCGCGGCCAGGCAGGTTTCCCAGTCGATCAGCGGACGCGGCGCCGGCAGCAAGGGTTCGATCCGCGCCAGAACCGACTCGGCGCGTTCAAGAAAAGCATTCAATCGGGAATCCACGTCTTCTCCTCGGGCACGTTCACAGTGATGATGTCGATCCAGCGACGACAGACAGATCGCAATCCCCGTTCAAGCCTTGTTACAAGGCGCTTCGGGAACCTCGGTATCCATACATGATCGACTATGCTTGAGCAGCGAAGGGAAACGGAAGTGGTTCAACACCCCATGGATATCAAATTCACCCACCGGCTGTCATACAAGCAAGCCAGATTCACGGTGCTGGTCGGGTTCGTTCTGGGCACGCTGCTCAGCCTGCTGCAAATCGGCATCGATTATGCCAGTGAAGACGCCTCCATCAACCGTGAAATCCTGTCTTTGCTGGAAATCAGCCACAATCCGGCGTCGCGAATCGCCTACAACATCGATGCGGAACTGGCGCAGGAGCTGACCCTGGGCCTGTTGCGCTCGCCGGCGATCATCTCGGCGCAACTGACCGACAACAACGGCAACGTCCTGGCCAACGTCAGGCGCCCGGAGCTGCAAAGCGGTTATCGGGTGATCAGCGACTTCCTGTTCGGTGCCAAGCGCCAGTTCGAAGACCGTCTGTACCTCGACCACCTGCCCGAAGAATCACTGGGTACGCTGAGCCTGGAGGTCGATACCTACGCGTTCGGCAGCCGGTTTCTGCGCCGCGCCGAAGTCACCCTGCTCAACGGCTTTGCCCGCAGCCTGATTCTCACCGGGATCCTGTTGGCGCTGTTCTACGTGATGCTGACCAAGCCACTGGTGCGCCTGATCCGGGAACTCAGCGCACGTGACGCACGCAGTGCAGAGCCGACGACCCTGGAATGCCCGGCCGGCCACGCCAACGACGAGATCGGCGTACTGGTCAAAGTCGCCAACCAGCAGTTCGACAATATCGCCACGGAAATCCAGCAACGGCGCAACGCGGAAAACCGCCTGACCGACTACCTCGGGCAACTGGAGCACATCGTCTCGGCCCGCACCGCCGAGCTCAAGGCCATCAATACCCGGCTCAGCCAGTCCAACGAAGAACTGGAAGTCGCCCGCAGCACCGCACTGGACATGGCCGAAGCGCGCTCGGCATTTCTCGCCAACATGAGCCACGAGATCCGCACCCCGCTCAACGGCCTGCTGGGGATGATCGCCCTGTCCCTCGACGGGCCGCTGAATGCCGAGCAGCAGCAACAGCTGTCGATTGCCCATGACTCGGGCAAGGTGCTGGTGGAGCTGCTCAACGATATTCTCGACCTGTCCAAGTTCGATGCGGGGCAACTGGAGCTGGAACACATTCCGTTCGATCTCGGCTCACTGATCGAAGACACCGCCAATTTGCTGTCGCAGAACGCCGCGCCGAGCGTCGAGCTGACCTGCCTGATCGACCCGCACTTCCCCGCGCTGGTCCTGGGGGATCCGACCCGGGTACGGCAGATCGTCAGCAACCTGTTGTCCAATGCCCTGAAGTTCACCCGTTTCGGCCGGGTCGATGTGCGCCTGTCCGCCCACAAGGACGGGGTGCGCATCGAAGTCTGCGATACCGGCATCGGCATCGCCCAGGATGCCCAGGTGAAAATTTTCCAGCCGTTCACCCAGGCCGGTGCCGGCATCACCCGGCAGTACGGCGGCACCGGTCTCGGTCTGGCGTTGACCTACAACCTGTGCGAGGCCATGCAAGGCCGGCTGACCATCAGTTCCGAGGCCGGTTTCGGCAGTCAGTTCTGTGCCGATCTGCCACTGCCGTGTCACACCCGGGCGGTCATGCCGCCGCCTCTGCACGGCAAGGTACTGGCGATCACGGCCGCCAGCAGCGGGCTGGCGGAACTGCTCAAGACATTATTGCCGGTGTGGGGCGTGAGCTATGAGCAGCGCACCATGGATGACCCGTTGCTGGGCCTGTCACCCGATCTGCTGATCACCGATTGCCCGGAATGTCTGTTCAGTCTGCGCCCGACCATCAGCGCACCGATCCTCGTCGTAACCGCTTATGGCAGTTTCATGCCCGGCGAAGAAGCCGCCGCGCTGGCGCCATTGCAGCAACAAGCCCGACCGCTGGCACGCAACGCGCTGTATCAGATCCTGCGGCGCATCCTGCTGCCCGACATCGCCACAATCAACGATGCGCGCCTCGAGAGCCTGCCCGTCCAGCGCCGTGGACGGGTGCTGCTGGTGGAGGACAATCCGGTCAACCAGTTGGTGGCCAAAGGCATGCTCGGCAAGCTCGGTTGCGACGTGGTGGTCGCTGCCCACGGTGCCGAGGCGCTGGATCAACTGGAGCACGATGAGTTCGATCTGGTACTGATGGACTGCAACATGCCGGTGATGGACGGCTACGAAGCGAGCCGGCAGATCCGCCAGAGCGGGCGCTGGCCGAATTTGCCAATCGTCGCGCTCACCGCCAACGCCATGTCCGAGGAACGCGAGCGCTGTCGCGCCGCCGGCATGAGCGATTACCTGGCCAAGCCGTTCCGCCGCGAAGAGCTGGCGGCCCTGCTCGACCAGTGGATGCCGGCTACGTCAGCGCTTTGATCTGTCCCAGCAAGTGATCGAGGCCATTACGCAAATCGTTGAGCCGATCGAGATCCACCCCGCTGTCGCACAACAAGCGGGCCTTGAGCGGCCCGACCTGCTCGCGCAGCGCTCGGCCTTGCGCGGTCAGGCTCAGATGCACTTCACGCTCGTCGCGCGCCGAACGCTGGCGTTGCACCAACTGCAATTGTTCAAGACGCTTGAGCAACGGCGTCAGGGTGCCGGAATCCAGCGCCAGGCGCTCGCCCAACGCCTTGACCGTCGGTTGCTCCGGCGTGCTGTCCTGCCATTCCCAGAGCACCAGCATCGCCAGGTACTGCGGGTAGGTCAGGCCGAGCTGATCGAGCATCGGCTTGTAAGCGCGAATCACCGCCCGGGACGCGGCGTACAACTTGAAGCACAACTGACTGTCGAGCTTCAGCGAATCGACGGGCAGGCTGTTCATTTGAGCAGGGCTTCGATCTCGCCGCTCAGCTCCTGCGGTTTGGTGGTC
Source organism: Pseudomonas sp. JQ36 (assembly GCF_053851495.1). Classification (NCBI taxonomy): domain Bacteria; kingdom Pseudomonadati; phylum Pseudomonadota; class Gammaproteobacteria; order Pseudomonadales; family Pseudomonadaceae; genus Pseudomonas; species Pseudomonas sp. JQ36. The sequence continues at coordinate 2,931,314 of NZ_CM132642.1, forward strand.
GGGGCGAAACGCTTGACCAACTGACCATCCTTGCCGATCAGGAACTTGGTGAAGTTCCACTTGATGCCTTGGGAACCGAGCAAACCCGGAGCGCGCTTTTTCAACTGCACGAACAGCGGATGCGCGTCGCTGCCGTTGACGTCGATCTTCTTGAACAGCGGGAAACTCACGCCGTAGTTCAGCTCACAGAACTCGCTGATCGCCCCCTCGTTGCCCGGCTCCTGCTTGCCGAACTGATTGCACGGGAATCCCAATACCACCAGGCCCTGATCCTTGTAGGTCTGCCACAGCTCTTCCAGGCCTTTGTATTGCGGGGTGAAGCCACATTTGCTGGCGGTGTTGACCACCAACACCGCTTTGCCGGCGAAATCGGCCAGGGTCTTTTGCTCACCCTTGATGGTGGTGACAGGGATATTCAGCAGGTTGTCGCTCATGGGTCGGCTCCGCGGGTTATCGGGAAAGGCCAAACATAGCGAGCAATTAAATTGTGTGCAATTTAATTATCCGAAAGGCGACCCGCAGGTCGCCTGTCCGCTTACTCGCGTGGCTCGAGACTCAGGCACACCGAGTTGATGCAATAACGCAGGCCGGTCGGTGCCGGGCCATCGGGGAACACGTGGCCCAGATGCGCGTCGCAGCGGGCGCATTTGACCTCGGTGCGGATCATGCCGTGGCTGGTATCGCGGATCTCGGTCATGGCGCTTTCGCCGATCGGCGCGTAGAAGCTTGGCCAGCCGCAGCCGGAATCGAATTTGGTCGTGGAGTCGAACAGCGGCTCATTGCAGCAGACGCAGTGATAGACACCGTCGGTTTTGGTGTCGTTGTATTTGCCGGAAAACGGCCGTTCGGTCGCACTGAGACGGCACACGTTGTACTGCTCGGGGTCGAGCATCGCCCGCCATTCTTCCAGGGTTTTTTCCAACTTTTCCATCATCACACCTCAGCGGCTGAAAAAGCCCGATCTGTACCTTTTCCACGGATCGGGTGGCACGTATGATTGCGCCTCGTCACACGCCAGTCTGGCAGCCAGACCGGGCGCATTCAAACGGATTCTGGGCGCCATGGCGCAAGACTCCGCCTGTGCGAAGACGCAGGAATCCCAGTACGGTTGGCCATCCGCCGTCTGGATCGTTCATTTTCGGGATCACATCGCCATGCAGTTCAGCAAATCGAACAAGCTCGCCAACGTCTGCTACGACATTCGCGGCCCGGTGCTCAAGCACGCCAAACGTCTGGAGGAGGAAGGCCAGCGCATCCTCAAGCTGAACATCGGCAACCCGGCGCCATTTGGTTTCGAAGCGCCGGACGAAATTCTTCAGGATGTGATCCGCAACCTGCCGACCGCCCAAGGCTACAGCGACTCCAAAGGCCTGTTCAGTGCCCGTAAGGCGGTGATGCAGTACTACCAGCAGAAGAATGTCGAAGGTGTCGGCATCGAAGACATTTACCTGGGCAACGGCGTGTCCGAGCTGATCGTGATGTCGTTGCAGGCGCTGCTTAACAACGGTGACGAAGTGCTGGTGCCGGCCCCGGACTACCCGCTGTGGACCGCCGCCGTGAGCCTGGCCGGCGGTAACGCCGTGCATTATCTGTGCGACGAGGGCGCCGACTGGTTCCCTGATCTGGCCGACATCAAGGCCAAGATCACCCCGAACACCAAGGCCATGGTGATCATCAACCCGAACAACCCGACTGGCGCGGTGTATTCGAAGGAAGTGTTGCTGGGCATGCTGGAAATCGCCCGCGCGCACAACCTGGTGGTGTTTTCCGACGAGATCTACGACAAGATCCTTTACGACGACGCCGTGCACATCTGCACCGCTTCGCTGGCCCCGGACCTGCTGTGCCTGACCTTCAACGGTCTGTCGAAATCCTACCGCGTGGCGGGTTTCCGCTCCGGCTGGATCGCCATCTCCGGGCCGAAACACAATGCCCAGAGCTACATCGAAGGCATCGACATGCTGGCCAACATGCGCCTGTGTGCCAACGTGCCGAGCCAGCATGCGATCCAGACCGCCCTCGGCGGTTATCAGAGCATCAATGATCTGGTGCTGCCGCAAGGTCGCTTGCTGGAGCAGCGCAACCGTACCTGGGAATTGCTCAACGACATTCCGGGCGTCAGTTGCGTCAAGCCGATGGGCGCGCTGTATGCGTTCCCGCGGATCGACCCGAAAGTCTGCCCGATCCACAACGACGAGAAATTCGTTCTCGACCTGCTGCTCTCCGAGAAGCTGCTGGTGGTGCAAGGTACGGCCTTCAACTGGCCGTGGCCGGATCACTTCCGCGTGGTGACCCTGCCCCGCGTCGACGATCTCGAGATGGCCATCGGACGCATCGGCAACTTCCTCAAGTCCTACCGCCAGTAACCGGTCGACGGTGCGCAACGGCCCGAACGTTGCGCACTGTCTGATTCAGCAACACTTCTGCTCTCCCCGCCTCGCTGCGCCTTCTACACTTGCGATTCATATGGCCCACCCGCCTCTGGCGCAGTGGCGGCGGGTAGCGGCTGGCTGTAATCCCTTTCGGTTCAGGCCGTGGGCAATGACCTGCAGACTCGGGAATTCGCTGTAGGACACAGTTTGAAATAGTCACTCGGTTGAATCACCCGGTGCCGCACCTTATATACCCCGCAGTACGCTACATCTTTAGCTTGAGGAGATTTCTACAACCATGATGCGCATCCTGCTGTTTTTGGCCACTAACCTGGCGGTCGTGCTGATAGCCAGCATCACCCTGAGCCTGTTCGGCTTCAACGGGTTCATGGCGGCCAACGGGGTTGATCTCAACCTCAGTCAGCTGCTGGTTTTCTGTGCGGTCTTTGGTTTCGCCGGTTCGCTGTTCTCGCTGTTCATCTCCAAGTGGATGGCGAAGATGAGCACCAGCACCCAGATCATCAGCCAGCCACGTACCCGGCATGAGCAATGGCTGCTGCAAACCGTCGAGCAACTGTCCCGCGAAGCCGGGATCAAGATGCCCGAAGTCGGTATTTTCCCGGCCTACGAAGCAAACGCCTTCGCCACCGGCTGGAACAAGAACGACGCGCTGGTCGCGGTCAGTCAGGGCCTGCTCGAACGCTTTTCGCCAGATGAAGTGAAAGCCGTTCTGGCCCACGAAATCGGTCACGTGGCCAACGGTGACATGGTCACCCTGGCGCTGATCCAGGGCGTGGTGAACACCTTCGTGATGTTCTTCGCGCGGATCATCGGCAACTTCGTCGACAAGGTGATCTTCAAGAACGAAGAAGGCCAAGGCATCGCCTACTACGTGGCAACGATCTTCGCCGAGCTGGTACTGGGCATCCTCGCCAGCGCCATCGTCATGTGGTTCTCGCGCAAACGCGAATTCCGTGCCGACGAAGCCGGCGCACGTCTGGCGGGTACCAACGCGATGATCGGCGCCCTGCAACGCCTGCGCGCCGAACAGGGCCTGCCGGTGCACATGCCGGACACCCTGAACGCCTTCGGCATCAACGGTGGCATCAAGCAGGGCTTCGCCCGCATGTTCATGAGCCACCCGCCGCTGGAAGAGCGTATCGACGCTCTGCGTCGTCGCGGTTGATCGGTTTGGCGCAGTAACGAAAAGGCCCGCAGTGATGCGGGCCTTTTTTTGTGCGCGGGATTATGGGTCGGCTGTTCTGGCCTCTTCGGGAGCAAGCCCCCTCCCACAGTGTTTTCTGGTGTATTCGAGATTGCTATAACACCGACGCTCCCTATGGGAGCGGGCTTGCTCGCGAAGAGGCCGTTAATGCCGATACAAAACTATCGGCCAGAAACCCGATACACCCGCTCCTCCAACCGCGTTACCCCCGCCTGCAGGAACCTGACACTCTCCGCCAGCACATCCTGCTCCTCAAGCACCTGCACCTGCCAGACTTCGCCCAGCAAGCGCTGCACCTCATCATCGCTCACCGCAAACGGTGGCCCGGACATCTGCGCCTGATCGTAATCCAGGGTAATCAACAACCCTTGCACACTGTGCGGCAGGATCTGCTGCAAATGCGCCGCATAGCGCTCACGCATCTGAGCCGGCAAGGCAATCAGCGCTGCCCGGTCGTACAACGCCGCGCAATCCGCTACATCGTCGGCTGTCAGCGCAAAGAAATCACCGCACCACAACTCGATGGAATCGGCGCGATAGACCTTGAACGGCCCTTTGCCGCTGACGTGCGGCGTTACCTGATGCTCACTGAAAAAGTCCTCGATGGCCTTTTCCGACAGTTCGATCCCGAGCACCTGATGACCGCGCCCGGCCAGCCACGCCAGATCCAGACTTTTCCCACACAACGGCACGAGCACTCGCGCCGTTGCCGGTACCGCCCAGTGCCGCTGCAGATACGGGTTCACCTCAGGCAGATGAAAGCCGATCTGATTGGATTCCCACTTCTTGTGCCAAAACTCAGGCTGCATGCATCCCCCCAATAAATTCGATCAAAAGGCGTTAAAACTTATATTAGATTTAGATCAATGATCTGACTGAAGATGAGGCCATCTTACCGCTCAGGAACCTTTCCATGTTTCCCAGCCTGTTTATCTCCCACGGCTCACCGATGCTGGCTCTGGAGCCCGGTGCCAGTGGCCCGGCGCTGGCGCGTCTGGCGGCCGAACTGCCGCGGCCGAAAGCCATCGTGATCGTCTCTGCCCACTGGGAAAGCCAGGAGCTGCTGGTCAGCAGCAATCCTCGTCCGGAAACCTGGCACGATTTCGGCGGCTTCCCGCGTGCCCTTTTCGAAGTGCAGTACCCGGCACCGGGCGATCCGCAACTGGCGGCCGAAGTGGCTGAATTGCTTGACGCCGCGCATCTGCCAGCACGCCTCGACCCGCAACGCCCGTTCGATCACGGCGTGTGGGTGCCGCTGTCGCTGATGTATCCGCGAGCGGATATACCGGTGGTGCAGGTGTCACTGCCAAGTCGCGATGGCCCGGTGCTGCAAACTCGTGTCGGGCAGGCGCTGGCGAGTCTGCGCGAGCAGGGTATTTTGCTGATCGGCTCCGGCAGCATCACCCACAACCTGCGCGAACTGGACTGGCATGCCGGCCCGGAAAGCGTCGAGCCGTGGGCACAGGACTTCCGCGACTGGATGATCGACAAGCTGGCGGTCGACGATGAGGCGGCACTGCATGATTATCGTCAGCACGCGCCCAATGCGGTACGCAGCCATCCGAGTGATGAGCATTTGTTGCCGCTGTATTTTGCGCGGGGTGCGGGAGGTGAGTTCCGCGTAGCGCATAAAGGCTTCACGATGGGTGCACTGGGTATGGATATCTATCGTTTCGGGTGACGTCTTCGCGAGCAAGCTCGCTCCCACAAAGGCAAAAAGCAGGCAAAAAAAATCCCCGAACCAGTCGGGGATTTTTCATGTTCGATCAATCAGCCCAAGGGCGGATCAATCTTCGCGGTAGCGACGCAGTTTCAGCTGCTTGCCAGCGACGCGAGTGTCCTTCAGTTTGGTCAGGAGTTTGTCCAGACCATCTTCCGGCAGCTCGACGAGGCTGAAGCTGTCACGCACCTGGATGCGACCAATTGCTTCGCGAGCCAGACCACCTTCGTTGAGGATGGCGCCCAGCAGGTTCTTGGCGGCGATACCGTCACGCGCACCCAGCGCGGTACGGCAACGGGCACGACCTTCGCCCAGAGGCATTGGCGCGCGACGCTCGCGGTCACCACGCTCAGGACGATCACCGGAACGCTCAGGACGGTCGCCACGCGGTGCATTGTTCGGCACCAGTGGACGCTCCTTCTCGATCGCAGCCAGGTTCAGCGCTTGACCGTTGGTCGCCTTGCGCAGCAGAGCTGCAGCCAGAGCACGCGGCGTGCAACCGATGTCGGCAGTCAGACGATCCAGCAGATCGCCGTGAGTCGATTCGGCATCAGCGACCAGCGGCGACAGGCTGTTGGTCAGTTTCTTGATGCGTGCATCGAGAACAGCCTGAGCGTCCGGCAGACGCACTTCGGCAACCTTCTGACCGGTGACACGCTCGATCACTTGCAGCATGCGGCGCTCACGAGGAGTCACCAGCAGCAGTGCGCGACCTTCGCGACCGGCACGGCCGGTACGGCCGATACGGTGCACGTAGGATTCCGGGTCGTACGGCATGTCCACGTTGAATACGTGGGTGATGCGCGGAACGTCCAGACCACGGGCAGCCACGTCGGTCGCGACAACGATGTCCAGGCGGCCATCTTTCAGCGAGTCGATGACGCGCTCACGCTGGTTCTGGGCGATGTCACCGTTCAGCGCAGCGGCCTTGTAGCCTTTGGCGTCGAGGGCACTGGCCAGATCCAGGGTCGCTTGCTTGGTGCGCACGAACATGATCAGCGCGTCGAAGTCTTCCACTTCCAGCAAGCTGAGAACGGCAGAGGTCTTCTGGTCAGCGTGAACCAACAGGTGAGCCTGTTCGATCGCGGTAACGGTCTGGGTCTTGCTCTGGATCTTCACATGCTTCGGATCGCGCAGGTGGCGCTCGGCGATGGCACGGATCGACTGCGGCAGGGTTGCCGAGAACAATACGGTCTGACGGGTTTCCGGCATGGCCTTGAAGATCACTTCCAGGTCATCCATGAAACCGAGTTTGAGCATTTCGTCTGCTTCGTCCAGAACCAGGTGGTTCACGGTAGCGAGGACTTTTTCGTCGCGACGCAGGTGGTCGCACAGACGGCCCGGAGTGGCGACAACGATCTGTGCGCCATTACGGATTGCTTTCAATTGTGGGCCCATCGGCGCGCCGCCGTAGACAGCCACAACAGTTACGCCCGGCATTTGCTTGGCGTAGGTTTCGAAAGCGGTTGCAACTTGTAGCGCCAACTCACGAGTTGGGGCCAGGATCAGAGCTTGCGGCTCGCGCTTGGACGGATCAATGCGGTGCAGGATAGGCAGGGCAAAGGCAGCGGTTTTACCGGTACCGGTTTGCGCCTGACCAATCATATCGTGACCGGCGAGGATGATCGGGATCGACTGCTGCTGAATGGCCGAAGGCTCTTCATAGCCGGTAGCGACTACTGCAGCGACAATATTGGGATGAAGTTCAAGAGCGGCGAAGCCGCCGATTTCCTGGGTCATGGGTCTGCCTCTAAGTGCATCCGCAAAGACCCATGCTCCAAAGCTGCACATGCCGTGTTGAGACTCAAGAGTCGCCCTGGCAGCTTTGTCGGCGGGGATTTGCGAAAACGTATGAATGAAAAAGAATCGTCAAGGAAGAGCCCGCAGTGCGGACGTGCAGCCGAAGCTGACTTCGGGGAATTGCGCTACCTAAACGCGGCCCGGTTAAAGGCCGGCGCGCACTATACCGGAATTTGCCCAAAAAGGGAGCTTTTTTTATCGCCTGAATCGGTGTGTCACCGCTGTGTAACGGGGTTTTGCGGATAATCGTGCAAAGGTCTATTTTGCAAAGGCCCGGCCCTGCGGGTGATGACGCTTAAACGATTCATCGATGTGCGGCATACCGTCGCTGCACCCGCCCTTCCCGCCCGAGGATTTCTTCATGAATCAGTCCTGCCCCGGCCGCGTCAGCCGTGAACGTCGAGGTCATATCCACTTGATCGGCCTCGACCGGGCCGCCAAACGCAACGCCTTCGACCTCGATCTGCTCAACGATTTGAGCCTGGCCTACGGCGAGTTCGAGGCCGATAGCGAGGCGCGGGTGGCGGTGGTGTTCGGGCATGGCGAGCACTTTACCGCCGGTCTGGATCTGCTCAACGCCAGCGCCGCCCTCGCCGAAGGCTGGCAGGTTCCGACCGGCGGTTGCGACCCATGGGGTGTTTTTGTCGGGCCGCGAGTGAGCAAACCGGTGATTGTTGCCGCGCAGGGCTACTGCCTGACCATCGGTATCGAGTTGATGCTGGCCGCAGACATCAACCTGTGCGCGAGCAATACCCGCTTCGCGCAAATGGAAGTGCAGCGGGGGATCTTTCCGTTTGGTGGCGCGACGTTACGTTTTCATCAGGTGGCCGGCTGGGGTAACGCGATGCGCTGGTTGCTGACCGGCGATGAGTTTGATGCCCACGATGCGTTGCATCTGGGTTTGGTCCAGGAAGTGATGGCCAGTGAGGACCTGCTGCCGCGGGCTATTGAGTTGGCCGAACGGATCGCCCGGCAGGCACCGTTGGGGGTGCAGGCGACACTGATGTCGGCGCGCCAGGCGCGCTATGAAGGTGAGACGGCGGCGGCGCAGGGGTTGCCGGCGCTGGTGAAAAAGTTACTGGGGAGTGAGGATGCCAAGGAGGGGGTGCGGTCGCTGGTGGAGCGGCGCCCTGGAGTCTTCAAAGGGATCTGAGAAAACGGGTGTTCTTCAGGCCCTATTCGCGAGCAAGCTCGCTCCCACATTTGGAATGCACTTCAAGTGTGGGAGCGGGCTTGCTCGCGAAGGGGCCATCACTGGCAACTCATGTCGCCGGGCGAATCGCCTTGATCAACGACTGCAGCGAATAACCCAGCCGTGGCGCCAGCACTTCGGCGCGGGCGGTCAGCGCCTGCATGTCCAGCTCCTGATCGAGATCTGCAGGCACAATCAGAATCACATTGCCCTCCTTCACCGGCAGCTCCCAGTAATGCCGGTGATACAGCCCGCGCAACAACGCCGCGCCCAACGGTTTGCCATCATCGGTGGCCCACTGATTGATCACCAGCCAGCCGCCTGGATTCAGGCGTTTCTGACAGTCGCCGAGGAAACTCCAGGCCAGATGCCCGACACCCGGGCCGACGTCGGTGTACAAGTCGACAAAGATCAGATCCGCAGGCTCGGCCGTTGGCAGCAGTTCCAGTGCATCGCCGACCCGAATGTAAAGGCGCGGGTCGTCATCCAGGCCGAGATACTCGATCGCCAGACGCGGCACGTCCGGGCGCAGTTCGATAGCTTCGACGTCTTCCAGCGGAAGGAACTTGAGGCAGGCCTGGGTCAGTGTGCCGGCACCGAGGCCGAGAAACAGCGCACTTTCCGGGTGTTCGTGGCACAACGCGCCAATCAGCATCGCCCGGGTGTAGTCGTATTCCAGCCAGCTCGGATCGGCGGTGAACACGCAGCTCTGCTCGATGGCATCGCCGAACTCCAGAAAGCGGTAGTCGGCCACTTCCAGCACGCGAATCACGCCGAACTCATCCTGTACCTCGGCGAGCAACAGCTCGACGCGCTCCTCAGTCATTTCGTCTCCTGATGGTCACCGGGCGCGGTGACGCGATGGCACCGCTCCGGCGCCGTGGCAAAGCGGCGATTGTCGGTGATGGGGCGGGAGCAGGTCACGCACTAATTGCTGCTACCATGGGCTTCCCGTGCGTAGAACCAATTAGAGACCGTGATGAGCCAACCGTGGAGCCCTGACAGCTGGCGCGCCCTGCCGATCCAGCAACAACCCCAATACCCTGACGCGGCGCATCTGCGCCAGGTCGAGCAGACCCTGGCCAGCTATCCGCCGCTGGTGTTTGCCGGCGAAGCGCGCGAGCTGCGCCGGCAGTTTGCCGAAGTGACTCAGGGCCGGGCTTTCCTGCTGCAGGGCGGCGATTGCGCGGAAAGCTTCGCCGAATTCTCCGCCGCAAAGATTCGCGACACTTTTAAAGTGCTGCTGCAAATGGCGATCGTCATGACCTTCGCCGCCGGTTGCCCGGTGGTCAAGGTCGGGCGCATGGCCGGCCAGTTCGCCAAGCCGCGTTCGGCCAACGATGAAACCATCGACGGCGTGACCCTGCCGGCCTACCGGGGCGACATCGTCAACGGCATCGGTTTCGACGAAAAGAGCCGGGTGCCGGATCCGGAGCGCCTGCTGCAGTCGTACCACCAGTCCACCGCCACCCTGAACCTGTTGCGCGCCTTCGCCCAGGGCGGTTTTGCCGACCTGCATCAGGTGCACAAGTGGAACCTGGACTTCATCGCCAACTCGGCGCTGGCCGAAAAATACAGCCACCTCGCCGATCGCATCGATGAAACCCTGGCGTTCATGCGCGCCTGCGGCATGGACAGTTCGCCGCAACTGCGCGAAACCAGTTTCTTCACTGCCCACGAAGCGCTGCTGCTGAACTACGAAGAAGCCTTCGTGCGTCGCGACAGCCTGACCAACGATTACTACGATTGCTCGGCGCACATGCTGTGGATCGGCGACCGCACCCGTCAGCTCGACGGCGCTCACGTCGAATTCCTGCGTGGGGTGAACAACCCGATCGGGGTGAAAGTCGGCCCGAGCATGAACCCGGACGACCTGATCCGCCTGATCGACGTGCTCAACCCGGACAACGATCCGGGCCGTCTGAACCTGATTGCGCGGATGGGCGCGAACAAGGTCGGCGATCACCTGCCGGCGCTGATCCGCGCGGTGCAGCGTGAAGGCAAGCAGGTGCTGTGGAGCTCCGACCCGATGCACGGCAACACCATCAAGGCCAGCAGCGGCTACAAGACCCGCGACTTCGCGCAGATCCTTGGCGAAGTGAAGCAGTTTTTCCAGGTGCACGAAGCCGAAGGCACTTATGCCGGCGGGATTCACATCGAGATGACCGGGCAGAACGTCACCGAGTGCATCGGTGGTGCACGGCCGATCACTGAAGATGGGCTGTCGGATCGTTATCACACCCACTGTGATCCGCGGATGAATGCCGATCAGTCGCTGGAACTCGCGTTTTTGATTGCCGAAACTCTGAAACAGGTTCGCCGCTGAATCAGTCAGATTTTTAGCGTCGGGCAGGCCGCCTTCGCGAGCAAGCCCGCTCCCACATGGGTTTTGTGTACGACACAGATCCAGTGTGGGAGCGGGCTTGCTCGCGAAGAGGCCAGCTCAGTCACTACAGATTTCAGCCAATGCCAGCCGCAACCGCCCCGCACTCTCACGCTGACAATTCAGTTGCACCCGCCCAAGCCCCAGCCAATCGGCCATCTGCCGCAAATTCGACGCCAGCGCCAACATCCCCTCGTCATCCAGCCCCGGCTCTTCCTCGTGCACCGCATGCACCGCCAAGCGCCCCGACGCTCGCTCGGCGCGCAGATCGACCCGCGCGGCAATCCGCTCGTTGTGCAGAAACGGCAACACGTAATAGCCGTAGACCCGCTTGTCCTGCGGCGTATAGATCTCCAGCCGATAGCGAAAATCGAACAAGCGCTCGGTGCGACTGCGCTCCCAGATCAGCGAGTCGAACGGTGACAACAGCGCACTGGCGACAACTTTGCGCGGCACTTTCGACTGCGGCAGGCAGTAGGCGATCTGTCGCCAGCCAGCGACTTCGCAGGTCTGCAATTGCCCGTCCTCGACCAGATCCGCCAGACGCGGTCGCGCATCGGCCGGGCTCAAGCGGAAATAATCCCGCAGATCCTTTTCCGTGCCGACGCCGAGCGCCTGAGCCGCGTGCAGCAGCAAACCGCGTTGCGCTTCGGCCTCATCCGGCAGCGGCTGCTGCAGAATCGACTTCGGGATCACCCGCTCCGGCAAATCATACAAACGCTCAAAACCGCGGCGTCCGGCGACGGTCACTTCACCGGCGGCGAACAACCACTCCAGCGCATGCTTTTCCGCGCTCCAGTCCCACCATTGCCCGGCCTTGTCCTCGCGGGTCGACAGGCTGCCAGCACCCAATGCGCCCCGCTCCTCAACCGCGCTTAAAACCCGGCGCACAACGTCCTGCTGCTCAAGACCAAACTTCGCCAGTTGCTGATAAATGTCTCTGCCATTTCTGGCGCGCTGCATCCGCCAGCCCATCAGCGGATACATCGCCAGCGGCAGCAACGACGCTTCATGGCCCCAGTATTCGAACAGCGTGCGCCGACGCCCCGAACTCCAGGCAGCCTGGTCGAGCAGATCAGAAGAATAGGAACCCAGACGGGAAAACAGCGGCAGGTAGTGCGAGCGCACCACGGCATTGACAGAATCGATCTGCAACAGGCCCAGCCGTTCGATCAGCCGGTTGAGCTGCGGCGCACGGACCGTTGGCGGCTGGCGCCCGTTGAACCCTTGGGCAGCCAGCGCCAGTCGTCGCGCCTGTTTGAGGGAAAAGGCCAGAGTCGCGGGCATGAGCATCTCCTTGTCTGCTCGCAACCTACCTCACCTGAAAGTGGTTTGTGTAGTAAGGCCCTGATCATTTATGCATCGGATCGTCCCAGAACGGCCGGATGGCCTCGTGTTCGACATCGGCACGGCTGACCCCGATGTCCTTCAACGCTTCGTCGCTCAGACTGGCGAGCATCTCGCGTTCACGGTGCAGTTCATACCAGCGGCTAAACTTGTGCAGCAGATCGGAAACGATATGGCCGTGGCCGGAAAATCTTGTGTCGTCTACATACTCTCTTTGACCTTTCATCGTGTTGCCCTCCTTGTGGATGGCTCAAGTCTCGCGCTGGCGCTAAGATCAATCCAACGAATGTTTCTGATGGCATTCATCACGGAGATTCATCAATTGTCGGCCTACCCCAGTATTGATACCGATGTCCTGCGCACCTTCGTCGCGATTGCCGATCAGGGCGGGTTCACTCGCGCCGGCGAGATGGTCAATCGCACGCAATCGGCCGTAAGCATGCAGATGAAGCGGCTGGAAGAAGATGTGCTGCAACGCCAACTGTTCGAACGTGACGGCCGCCAGGTACGCCTGACCGCCGAGGGCCAAGTGCTGCTGGGTTATGCGCGGCGCATCCTGAAATTGCACAGCGAAGTGTTCAACACCCTGCGCGAGCCGCACATGGTCGGCACTGTGCGCATCGGTACGCCGGACGATTACGTGATGCGGTTTCTGCCGGGGATCCTGTCGCGGTTCGCTCAGTTCTACCCGTTGATCCAGATCGAGGTGCATTGCGAGTCCAGCAAGCAGCTGTTGCAGCGCACCGACCTTGATCTGTCGATCGTCACCCGCGAGCCGGGCAACGAGATCGGTCAGTTGCTGCGCAAGGAGCGTTTCGTCTGGGCCGAGGCGCAGAACTTCAGCGCCCACGAGCAGACGCCGTTGCCGCTGGCGATGTTCAACAGTGATTGCTTCTGCCGTTTGTGGGCGTGCAATGCGCTGGACGCGATGGGCCGCGACTACCGCATCGCCTACAACAGCACCAGCCTGTCGGCGCTGATGGCGGTGGTGAGCGCGGGTCTGGCGATCACCGCGCAACTGGAGAGCCTGATCACCCCGGACATGCGCATTCTCGGCGCCGCCGAGGATCTGCCGCTGTTGCCCGAGGCCAGCATCATGCTGATCCGCAACCTGAACAATCCGTCGCCGATCACCGAATGCCTGGCCGAGCACATCGTCGAAGGCTTCAAACTTTAAACGCGAGCATCACCGCGCACAGCACCAGAAAGCCGCAGAACAGCCCGCGCAAGAGCTTTTCCGGCATGGCGTGGGCGACCTTCACGCCCCAACTGATGCTGGCCAGACCGCCAATGGCCAGCGGCAGGCCGATCATCCAGTCCACTTCGTGATGCACCGCGTAGGTCACCAGGGTTACGCCGGTGCTTGGCAATGCCAACGCCAGCGACAAGCCCTGGGCAACCACCTGGCTGGTGCCGAACAGGCTGGTCAGCACCGGCGTTGCCACCACGGCCCCGCCGACACCGAACAGACCACCCATGGTTCCGGACGCTGCGCCCAGCACACCGAGCCATGGCCATGAGTAACGCATCTCGGAGGTCACGGCGGTTTTCTTGCCGAACATCTTCAGCAGGTTGTACGCCGAGAGCACCACGAGGAACGCGACAAAGCCGATACGCATGGTTTGCGCATCGATGCCCACCGCCCAGATCGAACCGATCCACGCAAAGCAAAAACCCATCACAGCCAACGGCAGCGCATGACGCAGCTCGATGCGATTACGCTGGTGATAGCGCCACAGCGCCAGCATCACGTTGGGCACCACCATCACCAGCGCCGTGCCTTGGGCGATCTGCTGATCGAGGCCAAACCACACGCCCAGCAGCGGAATGGCGATCAAACCACCGCCAATGCCGAAGATCCCGCCCAGGGTTCCAAGGGCGGCGCCAAACAGCAGGTACAACAAAAACTCGATCACAGCGATGTCCTCATCCGTCAGGCGACTCATCGTACGCAGTCGAGGCTGGCGGGGAAACGCACAGCAACGCACAATGGCTATGCCAAGTTCGCACAAGCACTGAACACTTATGAACCCCAATCAATTGACCGATCAGCTCGGGCTGTTTCTCGATGTGCTGGAAAGCGGCAGTTTTTCTGCGGCGTCCCGTCGTCATCCGCTGACGCCCTCTGCCGTGGCGCGGCGCATTGACAGCCTGGAAAGTGCAGTCGGCAGCCAGTTGTTTATTCGCAGCACCCACGCGGTGCGGGCGACCCCGGCGGGTCTGGCGTTTGCCGAGCGGGCACGGCGCATTGTCAGCGAGTTGCAATTGGCCCGTGCCGAAGCGGTGTCGTTGAGCAGTGCGCCGGAAGGCTTGATCCGCATCGATGCTCCCGCCGCTTTTGGTCGCCGGCATCTCGCGCCGGTCATCGCTGACTTTCTGGTGCTGTACCCGGGCCTCGACGTGCAGTTGCACCTGATCGACAGCTTCATCGATATGCACGGCTCGAATCTGGGCAAAGTCGATCTGGTGCTGCGCGCCGGGCAAATGGCCGATACGCGACTGGTCGCCACGCCACTGGCGAGCATGGTGCGCATTGCCTGTGCCAGCCCCGACTATCTCAAGCGCCGTGGCGCACCGAGCCATCCTGCGCAGCTGAGTGAACATGACGGGCTGGATTGGGAAGGCCTCGCCCCGCCCTTCGCCTGGCGCTTCGAACAGGACGGGCAGATGCAACTGCATCGCCCCGCGCGCATCCGCATGAGCGCCAACAATGCCGAGGCGCTGGTGTGCGGTGCACTCGCCGGGTTGGGCATCGCGCATTTGCCGACTTGGCTGGCCAGTGAGTACCTGCTGCGCGGCGAGCTGTTGCCGCTGTTCTGCGAGAGCGGTCTGCCACAACCGGAGAGCACCGGCATTTATGCATTGCGCATGGAACAGCAAACCAATTCGCGCAGCCGCTTGCTCCTGGAATACCTCAAAACCCGCTTCAGCCCGGTGCCGCCGTGGGATCTGGCGCTACAGCGCGAGCTGGGCCGGCACTAGATTCTGGATAATTATCTGGCGCATTAAACATTCGGGCGCTAGATTCAAGCCCATCACCGAACAAGGCTTTGCCATGACTACCGAACGCGATACCTGCGACGACCTGCTGCTCGACAATCAGGCGTGCTTCGCCCTGCATTCCACTTCACTGATGATGACCAAGGTCTACAAGCCACTCTTACAAGCGCTGGGCCTGACCTATCCGCAGTATCTGGCGATGATGGTGCTGTGGGAAAAGGATGGTTTGACCGTCGGCGAAATCAGCACGCGGTTGTTGACCGATCCTGGCTCGCTGACCCCGCTGCTCAAAAGGCTGGAAGGTGAAGGCTTGCTCAGCCGCACGCGCAGTCGTGAAGATGAGCGTGTGGTGATTGTCGAGTTGACCGAGCAAGGTCGAGCACTGCGCGACAAGGCGCAAACCATTCCGCAATGCATCCTCGGCGCCAGTGGTTTCACCCTCGAACGCCTGCAGAATCTTCAATCTGAGTTGCAAGCCCTGCGCAACCATCTGCAAAACAGTTTGGCCTGAGCCCGCCACTGTAGGAGTGAGCCCGCTCGCGATAGCGGTGAACGCGCCGCCATCGTGTTGACTGCTGCACCGCTATCGCGAGCAGGCTCACTCCTACAGGTAATCTCATTGTCTGAAAAATATTTTTCCACGCCTGACCTTCCCGCCATCCTCTCTAAACCGCGCCTTCCAGGCTAACCAAACGAACCAGTCCTTCGTCGAAGCGCATATTTTTCAGAAAATTATCTTGCGCACTAAACATTAGCGAGCTACATTCACCTCGCACTTACTTAGCGCGCAAACAATTAGCGCAAAAACAGACACTCAACGAGGCTCACACCATGCAAACTCTCTACACCGCAATCGCAACCTCCACTGGCGGCCGTGACGGTCGTGCGATCTCCAGCGACAACATCCTCGATGTCAAACTCGCCACTCCGAAAGAACTCGGCGGTGCCGGCGGCGCAGCGACCAACCCTGAGCAACTGTTCGCTGCCGGTTACTCGGCCTGCTTCATCGGCGCACTGAAATTCGTCGCCAGCCAGACCAAACGCAAAATTCCCGACGATGCCTCGATCACCGCTCATGTCGGTATCGGCCAGATCCCTGGCGGCTTCGGTCTGGACATTGACCTGCACATCAGTCTCCCGGGTCTGGAACAAGCCGACGCGCAGACACTGGTCGACGCGGCGCACCAGGTCTGCCCGTACTCCAACGCCACCCGTGGCAACGTTGACGTACGTCTGCACGTCACCGTTTAAGCACTGACGCCCCAGGCCCGAACAGGAAATGAACATGAACACTTTCAGCAAAGTCTTGACCGGTACCCTTCTCGCCCTGTCCATCCACAGTGCGTTCGCCGGTGATGTCGAACACAACACTCAGGCCTTTCTCGATGTGTTGAATGCCGGCACCGGCAAGCCGATAGAACAGCTGACACCCAAAGACGCCCGCGCCGTGCTGGTCGGCGCGCAGTCGGGGGTCAAGCTGACGCTGCCCAAAGCAGACGTCAGCGAGAAGACCATTCAGGTCAATGGCCAACCGTTGCAGCTGACCATCGTCCGGCCGGCCGGGGTCAAGGGCGAGCTGCCGGTGTTCATGTTCTTCCATGGTGGCGGCTGGGTGCTGGGCGATTTCCCGACCCACGAACGGCTGGTGCGCGATCTGGTGGTCGGTTCGGGCGCGGCGGCAGTCTTCGTCAATTACACGCCGTCTCCGGAAGCGCATTACCCGGTGGCGATCAACCAGGCCTACGCCGCGACAAAGTGGGTCGCCGAGCACGGTAAAGAGATCAATGTCGACGGCCAGCGTCTGGCCGTGGCGGGCAACAGTGTCGGCGGTAACATGGCGGCCGTGGTGGCGCTGATGGCCAAAGACCAAGGCACCCCGGCGATCAGATTCCAGGTACTGCTGTGGCCTGTGACGGACGCCAGTTTCGACACGGGCTCGTATAACCAGTACGCCGAAGGGCACTTCCTCACACGCAACATGATGAAGTGGTTCTGGGACAACTACACCACCGATGCCAAACAGCGTAACGAGATCTATGCCTCGCCGTTGCGAGCAACCACCGCGCAATTGAAGGGCCTGCCACCAGCGCTGGTGCAGACCGCCAGCGCCGATGTATTGCGTGATGAAGGTGAAGCGTACGCACGCAAACTTGACGAAGCGGGTGTAGCGGTAACGTCGGTACGGTACAACGGCATGATTCACGATTACGGCCTGCTCAACGTAGTCAGCCAGGTGCCGGCGGTGCGTTCGGCGATGTTGCAGGCGTCTGAGGAACTCAAGCAACACTTGAAGTAACCACCATCCCATTGTGGGAGCGAGCCTGCTCGCGAAAGCGGTGTGTCATCCAGTTATGTGCTGACTGACAGAACGCATTCGCGAGCAGGCTCGCTCCCACAGGGGACAGGCGTGAAGCGCAAAACGCAGACACAAAAAAGCCCGACTCGATGGTCGGGCTTTTTCTTTCCACGAAACGCAGTGCTTATTTGGCACGGCCTTTGTAGGAACCGCCTTCGCGGGTGTCGATTTCGATCTTGTCACCGATTTCGATGAAGTCAGCAACTTGCAGCTCAGTACCGTTGGCCAGCTTGGCTGGCTTCATGACTTTGCCGGAAGTGTCGCCACGAGCCGAACCTTCGGTGTAGTCAACTACGCGCACGATGGTGGTCGGCAGCTCTACGGAAACCAGACGCTCTTCGAAGAAGATCGCTTCGCAAACATCGGTCATGCCTTCTTCAACGAAAGGCAGAACAGCTTCGATGTCTTCAGCGTTCAGCTCGTACATGGTGTAGTCAGTGGTGTCCATGAACGTGTAGGTGTCGCCGCTGATGAAGGACAGGGTCGCTTCTTTGCGGTCGAGGATTACGTCGTCCAGTTTGTCGTCAGCGCTGTAAACGATCTCGGTCTTGTAACCGGTCAGCAGGTTTTTCAGCTTGGTCTTCATGATCGCGCTGTTACGGCCCGACTTGGTGAATTCAGCTTTCTGAACCAGCCAAGGATCGTTCTCGAGACGGATCACGGTACCGGGTTTCAGTTCTTTACCAGTTTTCATTGCGAATATCCGAATTTGGATGGGATTTACAAAAATCTAGGCCGCGTATCATATCCAATTTAGGTAAAACTGTACCAGCGCCGTGGCAAGATCCGCCTGCAAGCCTTGTTCCAGACACCATTGCTCGGCGTTTTCCTGCAGTTCTGGCCAGTGTTTACGGACCTGGAGCCAGTGCTCGCCGATCGGTTTCCCGGCACTCCAGGCCCGCCACAGACCGTTCATCGCCTCGGCAGCGGCCGGTGAAAGCCCTTTCGTGTAGAGCGCGAGAAAGGCATCGAGCTTGTCGAGGTGAATGTCTTCGTCCTGCTGATAGATGTGCCAGAGCATCGGTCGCCCGGCCCACTGTGCACGGACGAACGAGTCTTCACCGCGCACCGCGTTGAAATCGCAGCACCACAGCAACTGATCGTATTGATCCTGACGGACGAACGGCAGCACCTGCACCGTCAGCGCCTGACGCACGTCCAGATCGCCGACAGCCAATGCATCGACTCCGAGCCAGCGCGCAACATCACCGAGAATCCGCCCCTCCGGCACCAGCAGATGGGTCGGCGTGCTATCGGCCGCCAACACATCCAGCCAACTGGCCAGCCCGGCATTTTCGTAGGCAAACAACGAGATCAGCTGTGCGTCCGCTGCTCGATCGACGCCCAGGCCTTGCAGGAATTGTCGCTGCGCAACTGCATCCTGCTGAAATTGCCGACGCCGCTCAAGCAGACCGCTTTCACGGAGCAAGCCGCCCGTCCCCGGCAGAAATCCAGGAAAGAAAAAGAATTTCTGTACCGACTTGTACTTCACCGACGGCAAACCGTGACAGCCGGTGACCCAGTCTTCGGCGCTGAGGTAATCGAGGTTCATCCACAGCGGCGGCTGTTGCCGCTCGGCCATGGCGTCCATATAGGCGTTTGGCAACTGACAAGCGAACGCGGCGATCACCACGTCCGCCGCTTCTGTCTGCGGCCAGTCGCTCGGCCAGTGCCGCACCTCGACCCCCTGCTGCGATTGTTGCGCAAGGTTGATGTCGATCTCGGGGCAGATACGTTCGAAGGCGCGCAGGTCATCGACCCACAGGCGCACCGCCAGCCCGTGTTCGGCCACCAGTTGCCGGGCCAGACGCCAGGTCACGCCGATGTCGCCATAATTGTCGACCACGGTGCAAAAAATATCCCAGCGGGTTTTCGGTACCGGCATGCAAAGACTCCCGTTGGCAAAAGCGCTGATTGTCCGCATAAATGACCTCGCGCAGAAGAGCCGACGGCGATTAATCTTCGTGCGACAATCGCCACTTGCCCGCAATCATCCGCCAGGAGGCAGCCATGCCCTATCGTCCCAACCCGCGTCGTCCTTTGCCAGTTCAGCTTAGCGCGCTGCAACTGACCGGCAGCATTGCCCTGGGCATGTGGCTGGGCTTTCTGGCCATCGCCCTGACCTGCTGGCTGCTCTCGCGCCTGGTATTCACCGAGCAACTGGCGCCTGTCGCTCAGGCGGTGCAGCAACTGGCCAAGCCGCCAGCGGCCGTCCAGGTACAACCGGACATTCCGCCACAGAGTCCGCTGTTCGAGCAGTACGAAGAGAACCTGCGCAAGAACGAGCAGCAGGCACGTCTGGATCAGGCTCGCGGCAGCAGTCGCAACCAGTCGAATCCCAAGTGCCAGTTCTGGCTGCAACAGGACCAGACCGCGCCGAGCGAAAAGAGCCGCGCCAACGTTTTGCAATTCTGCGATTGATCATGAACAAGCACACCGTCCACCAACTGATCCTCGACAAACTGCGCGGCGATCTCGACATCGCCGAGCGCGCCGCGCAGACCGCTTATGAAACCGCGACCCACGAAGAGAACATTGCCGAGAACAAGTACGACACGCTCGGGCTTGAGGCGTCTTATCTTGCGGCGGGTCAGGCGAAACGGGTCGAGGAAATCCGTCAGTCACTGGCGCTGTGCCAGAACCTGACGCTGCGCGCCTACGACGAAAATCGCGGCATCGAGATCGGCGCCCTGCTCGGTCTGGAAAACGAAAAGGGGCGCGAGCAATGGCTGTTTCTGGCGCCGGATGCGGCGGGCCTGAAAGTCGATGTGGTGGGTCAGCCGATTACCGTCATCACCCCGCGCTCGCCGCTGGGCAAAAGCCTGCTGGGCAAGTTCGAAGGCGATGAGGTAGAGATTCTGGTGGCGGGCACCCGGCAACAGTTTGCTGTCACCGAGGTGCTTTGAGGCAGGGTTTTAGTGGACCGGCAGTTCGACACCGTCGAACAGCTCTTCCAGTTCCTGCTTGTTGTGGCACTGGATGGCCTTGGCCATCACTTCGCGGGTCAGGTGCGGGGCGAACTTCTCGATGAAGTCACACATGAAACCACGCAGGAAAGTGCCGCGACGGAAACCGATCTTGGTGATGCTCGACTCGAACAGCTCGCTGGCATCCAGCACCACCAGGTCGTTATCGAGTTTGGTGTCGACCGCCATCTTGGCGACGATGCCCACACCCAGGCCCAGACGCACGTAGGTTTTGATCACGTCGGCGTCGGCCGCGGTGAACACCACTTTCGGCGTCAGACCACGATGGCTGAAGGCTTCGTCGAGTTTCGAACGGCCAGTGAAACCGAATACATAAGTCACGATCGGGTATTCGGCCAGCGCTTCGAGGGTCAGCTTCGGCAGCTTGGTCAGCGGGTGGCCCTGGGGCACGACCACGCAGCGGTTCCAGCGATAGCACGGCATCATCACCAGATCACCGAACAGCTCCAGCGCTTCGGTGGCGATGGCGAAATCGACGGTGCCGTCAGCGGCCATCTCGGCGATCTGCATTGGCGAACCCTGGTGCATGTGCAGCGCCACGTCCGGGTATTGTTTGATGAAATTGCTGATCACCGGCGGCAATGCATAACGCGCCTGGGTGTGGGTGGTGGCGATCGACAGGGTGCCTTTTTTCTCGTTGGAGAATTCCTGGGCAATCTGCTTGATGCTTTCGACCTTGCGCAGGATTTCGCCTGCGGTGGTGATGATGCGCTCGCCGGCCGGGGTGACGCGGGTCAGGTGCTTGCCGCTGCGGGCAAACACTTCAACGCCAAGTTCGTCTTCCAGCAGGCGGATCTGTTTACTGATACCCGGTTGCGAGGTGTAAAGGCTTTGGGCGGTAGCGGAAACGTTGAGGTCGTGGTGCGCCACTTCCCAGATGTAGCGCAGTTGTTGAAGCTTCATATGTATCCCTCAAAGCAGGTAGACGCCACGGGCATCAGCGACGGTATATAACTATATTAATGGTTTGATGAATAAATCTAGAACTTTTTTATCAAAAGGCCATTATTCCCGCTTCAGCGATCCCCCCGGCGCCGGCGCTCCACCAATGGCACCAGATAAACCGGCACCTTGGCCAATTGCAGGACCCGAGTCGCCGTGCGCCCCAAAGGCGTTTCCGCCCCTACGCCGTGGCTGTGAGTGCCTACGATCAGCAAATCCACAGAGAGTTTCTGCACCTGGTCGAGAATCACCTGCGCCGGATCGCCCTGCACTACCCGAACCGCGCAAATCCGCTGCAGATCCTGCTCGCCTTCGTCGCCCAGCTCTTCGCGAAAACTGTCCAGTACCCGTTGCTCGATATTGGCGATGACTGTTTTCAGACCCTGACTGTGAAATTCGTTCAATGCCTGCTCGTCGAGATAACTCTGCAACACCGACTCGGCAAACAGCCCCATGGGTTCCACTGCATGCACCACATACAAGTCGGCATTGAATGTCCGCGCCAGCGCCAGGGCATGCTGCATCACTAAAGGTGCGTACAGACCGAGGTCAGTGGCATACAGCATCGAACGAATCATATGACCTCCTCGCGTGCCAACATGGCGGAGATTTGATTCAGCTTAGCAGTGCCTTGGCGAGTACGACGTGCGACGCAACGTCTTGAAGCACTGGGGCTTTAGATCGACGGTTCGTTACTGATGCCATGCGGTACGTGACCGGTGGCAACCACTTCGCGGGCGGCCTCGCAGTGGCCGGTCTGATCGTCGAAGAACACATCGGCAGCGAAGGCTTCGAGAAACGCCGATTTGGTCAGCCCGCCGAGAAACAGCGACTCGTCGAGACGGATATCCCACTCACGCAAGGTACGGATCACCCGCTCATGGGCCGGCGCCGAACGCGCGGTGACCAGCGCCGTGCGGATCGGGCAGTCGTCTTCGGGAAACTCGCGTTGCAGCGCATTGAGTGCCGCCAGAAAACCCTTGAACGGCCCACCGCGCAATGGCTCGCGCGCCGACTCCCGTTCCTTGGCCTGAAACGCCAGCAGCCCGCCGGCCTGATAAACGCGCTCGGATTCATCGGAAAACAGCACCGCGTCGCCGTCGAAGGCGATGCGCAACTCATCACTGGCGGCACGACTGGCGCCGCCGGAGAGAATCGTCGCCGCGGCAAACCCGGCGTCCAGCGCGGCGCGCACATCCTCGGCATGGGTGGACAGAAACAAGTCACAGCCAAACGCTTTGAGATAGGGATACGGACTGCGCCCGCCGACGAAGGCCGCCCGCGAGATGTCCAGCCCATAATGATCGATCGAGTTGAACGCGCGCAGACCGGTGTCGGCGCTGTTGCGCGAGACCAGAATCACCTCGACCCGGGCGCGGTCGAGACGACTGTTGAGGCTCAGGAGTTTTTCCACCAGCGGGAACGCATCGCCGGGCGCGAGAATCTCGTCTTCGTGTTCGATCTGGTATTGCCGGTAGGCTTCGACGCCGCTCGCCAGATAGACCTTGTGGCTTTCGCTCAGGTCGAACAAGGCGCGAGACGAAATCGCCAGCACCAGTTTGTCATCGATGTTCTTGGCCATGCCTTCCCCCCACTTCCCCAGAAAACCGACTCAGGTGTTGCGTCGGTCGATGAAACTCAAGGTGCGATAAAGCGCTTCGATACGCGGCAGTTCGCACCCTGCCGCTTTGGCTGCGGCCAAGGGCCGAGCGTAAATCGCTTCCAGTTCCAGCGGCCGCTTGTGCAGGAAATCGTGGTACATGCTAGGCCTGTAGTCGGGCATTTTCTCGGTCATCATGAACAGGTACTCGGCATATCCGGGCGGTATATCGTGACCACAGGCCCTGGCGCCCTGCACCACTTCGGCCATCAACGCCTGGATCAGCGCGCGACTGTCCGCGTCGGCCATCAGCGGCGTGGTGCCGGCGCCGAGCAACACCGAGAGACCGTTGTAGGGAATATTCCACACCAGTTTCTGCCAGCGTGCCTGATGCAGATTGGGCATCGCCTGCGAATCGATGCCAGCGGCGCGGAACAGACCGGCGCCCTCCTCGACAATCGCCATGCGCGCCGCGTCGTCCGCTGTCGGGCCACTGTGATAGCCGACATTCACCGCCCCCAAGGCCTGATGGGTGATGTGTCCAGGACCTTGGCGATGCACGCAGATCAGGCACAGACCACCAAGCAAATGCAGGGAATCGGGCAGTAATTCACGCAAGCTGTCTTCAACGTCCAGACCGTTTTGCAGCACCAGCACTTTCGCGCCGGGCTTGGCCGCGGCAATGATCGCCGGGGCCAGACCTGCGCTGCTGGTGGTCTTGGCGCCGACCAGCAACCAGTCGCAGGCCGGCATGTCCTCGGCCTTCGCATACGCCTGCACCGGGTTCAGCGTCAGCGTGCCATGCACGGCACTGCCCACCTGTAAACCACGTTCGGCCACTGCGGCGAATTCACTGCGCAGTAAAAAGTGCACATCGAAACCGGCGCGCGCCAGCATCAACCCGTAAAACCCGCCAATGGCCCCAGTGCCGATAATCCCGATCACCGGTTTGCTGTCTGCTCCCACCATCTATGGCAACTCCTCTGCAATTCGACCCAGCGCCTGCGCCACGGCCGCGTTCAGCGCAGCGGCGGTCAGGCGCGTGTGCAATGCCCCAAAGAACTCGCCGTCGCGCACCACGAACAGCGCCGGCAAATGAAAAACCTGATAACGCTCCACCAGCCCGCCGTTGTTGCCGGCATCGATCCAGCACAGGCGATCGACCGCCAGCTCGAACCCGGGCAAAACCTCTCTGGCATAGCGACAGCTGGAACAGCCGACGCTGGTGAAAATCACCAGCGAAACGCCGCTCATCGCCAGCAACCGCTGGTCGGCGTCGAAATCGGTCAGCTCGGATTCGACCACTATACTGGGGGAAACAATGTCAAATGGCCGACACAGGGAGTCTGTGCTCATGGGACGTTTCATTCCTCATCCGGACGAAGTGCCGGTTGAATTAACCTTGCTCAAGCCCGAGTGTATTTCCAGGCAACAGCTGCACACTATCAGCCTCGGCGGGATCGCTTGCAATTATCACCGCGCCTGGCGCCACGGCACGGCGTTGCAAGTGCGCATGCCGACACTCAACGCCGATATCTGTTATCCGGGCTATGTGGCGTGGTGCCTGCGGCGCAAAAAGGGCTATCTGCTGGGGATCGCATTCACCGATGAGCAGACACTGTTCATCGCCCGGATGGGCGAACAGGTGTGCCAGATCGAACGTTATTGCCGCATGAACGAGGCCCACGACGATCTGCACGATATTCAGGCGCTGGCCCTGCAATGGGTCGAACAACACGCCGACGAGTTCTCCCACGACAGCGTGCGCAAGGCTTTTGCCCAGCCAGTGCTGGATTAAAGCGGCGTTTGCCCATTGTCGAGCCGCGTCTGACGCGCTAAGGTTCGGCTCCCCGACGCGCTTAAATCTGCTGTGCTCCGCCGCGCGGGGATCGCTGGCGGCCGGCACCCGTGACCTGACGAGTAAACGATGGCTGATTTACCGATCAACGACCTAAACGTCGCCTCTAACGAGACCCTGATCACTCCCGATCAGCTCAAGCGTGATATCCCTCTGAGCGATGCTGCGCTGCGCACCGTCACCAAGGGCCGCGAAGTCATTCGCAACATTCTTGATGGCACCGACCACCGTCTGTTCGTAGTGATCGGCCCGTGCTCGATCCACGATATCAAGGCTGCCCACGAATACGCCGATCGCCTCAAGGTGCTGGCGGCGGAAGTCTCCGACACCCTGTACCTGGTCATGCGCGTGTATTTCGAGAAGCCACGGACCACCGTCGGCTGGAAAGGCCTGATCAACGATCCGTACCTGGATGACTCGTTCAAGATTCAGGACGGCCTGCACATCGGTCGCCAGTTGCTGCTGGACCTGGCCGAGAAAGGCCTGCCGACGGCTACTGAAGCCCTCGACCCGATCTCCCCGCAGTATCTGCAGGACCTGATCAGCTGGTCGGCCATCGGCGCACGTACCACCGAATCCCAGACGCACCGTGAAATGGCGTCCGGCCTGTCCTCGGCGGTCGGCTTCAAGAACGGCACCGACGGTGGCCTGACCGTGGCGATCAACGCCTTGCAGTCGGTGTCCAGCCCGCACCGTTTTCTCGGTATCAACCAGGAAGGTGGCGTGTCGATCGTCACTACCAAGGGCAACGCCTACGGTCACGTGGTGCTGCGTGGCGGCAACGGCAAGCCGAACTACGATTCGGTCAGCGTCGCCCTGTGCGAGCAGGCGCTGAACAAGGCGAAGATCAAGCCGAACATCATGGTCGATTGCAGCCACGCTAACTCCAACAAGGATCCGGCCCTGCAACCGCTGGTGATGGAAAACGTCGCCAACCAGATCCTCGAAGGCAACCAGTCGATCATCGGCCTGATGGTCGAGAGCCATCTGAACTGGGGCTGCCAGGCCATCCCGAAAGACCTCGCCGACCTGCAATACGGCGTGTCGATCACCGATGCCTGCATCGACTGGTCCGCCACCGAGAACACCCTGCGCAGCATGCACGCCAAGCTCAAGGATGTTCTGCCGAAACGTCAGCGCAGCTGATCAACGTTTCACAGGCATAAAAAAACGCCGGGCAATGCCCGGCGTTTTTGTGTGTGCGATTCAGATCTTGGCGGCGCGGCGCTGATGACGTTCCATATAGCGCTCGACGTAGGAGCACGACGGGATCACCGTATAACCCATTTCTTCGGCGTATTGCAGCGCGCTTTCGGTCAGCGCTGCGGCAATGCCACGGCCGCGCAGGGCGTTGGGCACGAAGGTGCGATAGATATCCAGGGTCTGTTTCCCCAGATCCATATAGGTCAGGTAGGCACGATGACCGTCCACATTGGTCTCGAACTGATGACCAGCCTGGTCATGGTGGATGGACAACGCCTCGCTCATCACTACTCCTCGCGGGTCTTGAATTCTGACCCCTACCTTACCGATGTTTTTCCGGCGAAGGAACATCTACGCCACCCTGTGCCTGATGGACACCGAGAAAAACCACACCGGTCTCGCGCAATCGAGCACGTCATAAATAGTAGGCACCATTGGCGAAAATGCTCAAGGTGCGCTCGTCATCATGCTCGTTGAACGGGTAACTCCGATGGGCGTAGTGGCAGGCGCGGGGACGATATTCCCCAGGCGCTCGCCTGAACATTGCCGGATGTCGAGACTTAAGACGCAGCCTCTTCTTTAAAGTCACCTCAAGAGCGACAAAGATATGTGAGGTGTAATGCAAAATTGGAACAAAAGTGTAGACGAATGCATCTAGGCAGACTTGGTGCAAGACGCAGAAACAGCACCGGACAACGGGAACTTTTTCTCATTAACACGCTCAAGCCGGGGCCTGTAGCTGGATATTTTTTATACAGCCCGGTTAAAAGTTGCTCGAAAAAGAATCAACGCCTACAATTTTTTTTGCTTCTTGCGCTCCGTCAGTTTA
The DNA here is from genome assembly GCF_053851495.1 of Pseudomonas sp. JQ36. NCBI lineage: Bacteria > Pseudomonadati > Pseudomonadota > Gammaproteobacteria > Pseudomonadales > Pseudomonadaceae > Pseudomonas > Pseudomonas sp. JQ36. The sequence goes on from NZ_CM132642.1 coordinate 2,958,128, forward strand.
CTTACTACAAGTAATGGGTAGTATGTACGCCGGCTATTTCCTCAATCGGAGGAGAAAGCCACTTAATTGAAAGTCCTTGAAGGGGAACACGATGAACAACGTTCTGAAATTCTCTGCTCTGGCTCTGGCCGCAGTTCTGGCTACCGGTTGCAGCAGCGCATCGAAAGAAACCGAAGCACGTCTGACCGCTACTGAAGACGCAGCTGCTCGCGCTCAAGCTCGTGCAGACGAAGCATACCGTAAAGCTGATGAAGCTCTGGCTGCTGCTCAAAAAGCACAGCAGACTGCTGACGAAGCTAACGAGCGTGCTCTGCGTATGCTGGACAAAGCTAGCCGCAAGTAATAATCCCTCGGGATTGTTATCAAGCCGACCCGGTTTCTGGGTCGGCTTTTTTGTGCCCGAAGCTTTTTCCCGGGCCATAAAAAACCCGCCGATGCTTCACACATCGGCGGGTCCGGATCGATCTTATTGCTGCAAGTCGATCGGCGCACTCGAGACAATCGGTGCCGAAGTGCTCGGCGTGCCGATTTCAGTTGGCAAGCCATCTTCGGCCGCTACCACATCACGCACGACATCCCAGTTCACGCGCAGATTGTTGGTGACATCTTCGCGCTTGAGCATCGCATTGATCACTGCCGTGTGCTTGTCGACCACCGACGGGTTGCCCTTGTCGTCGATCGGCGTGTGCGCTTCCAGATAGACCTTGCCGCCACTGCTGCCGAACTTGTACGCGTCGTTGAGGATGCGCACCGAAGTGCCGACCGGCACCATGGCCGCCATTTCCAGCACGTTGTTGTTGAACATGCGGAAGCAGCCGTGGCTGGTACGCATGCCGATGCCGAACTTCTTGTTCGAACCATGGATCAGGTAGCCCGGGGTGCCCAGAGTGAACTTGAACGGCCCCAGCGGGTTGTCCGGGCCGGCCGGCACCACGTTCGGCAACGGATCACCGTCGGCGGCGTGCTCGGCCTTAATCGACGCTGGAGGGGTCCAGGTCGGGTTCGGGGTCTTGGCGATGATTGAGGTGTGCGCAATCGGCGACCCCCAACCTTCACGCCCGATACCCAGCGGGAAGGTGTACACCACGTTCCGGCCTTTCGGGAAGTAGTAGAGGCGGTATTCAGCAAGGTTGATCACAATGCCTTCACGCGGACCCGGCGGCAGAATGAACCGAGTCGGCAGAACGATTTCAGTACCGGCGCCCGGCAGCCAGGCATCGACACCCGGGTTGGCCGCGACCATTTCCGAATAGCCCAGGTCGTACTTGGTTCCCAGGTCAGCGAAGGTATCTTCGTATTTGGCCTTGATCACCTGCACCTGGCCGATGATGTCCTCACCGGGTGGTGGCAGGGGAAACTCCAATGCAGCAACGGGACCGGCCACACACAGGGCGGCAAGTGACAGGCAGCGGGTGACGGCAGGAAAGCGCGGCAACATCCGGAAAATCCTTCGCATGATCAACAAGGGTATAAGGGCGCGATTGTACACCGCACCTCGGGAATTCGGGGAGATGCGCCGATGGGCAGCCAGAAGTCTTCATGTAGGAGCTGCCGCAGGCTGCGATCTTTTGGTCCTAAAGCTCGAATCGCAACTCGGGCCAGATCGGCGAGGTACCGCGCTTCTGCGACTCAAGAATCGCCCGACACAACGAACACAGACGCTGATCCTGAAACACCCGACGATCCACACTCGACCAACGCGGTTGTGCCGGCAGCAGACTGCCACACAACGTGCGGTCTGCCGAGCCACCGAGTTCGAGCTGACGGGTCACCAGATGCACCCGCACTTCCTGGCAGGCGAACAGATCCAGCTGTTCGTCAGGCTCGATCAGTTGGTAGGCGAACAGGGACCAGGCAGGACGCGGCATCGGGGGCTCCAAATAAGGGGGCGCCACATTAGCCGAAAGCCTGCCACTAGAAAAGCCTCATAACAGCGGTTTTAGCGTCGGCCAGACATTTTCCAGCAACTTGCCCTGAGCCCCGGCTGCCGGGTGCAGACCATCGGCCTGCATCAGATCGGGATGCCCGCCCACGCCGTCGAGGAAAAACGGCACCAGCGGAATCTTTTTCTCGTCCGCAAGCTTGCCGTAGACCTCGGCGAAGGCATCGGTGTAACGCTTGCCGTAGTTGGGCGGCAGTTGCATGCCGAGCAACAGGACCTTGGCACCACTCTGGCGGGAGCTGTCGATCATCGCCGCAAGGTTTTGTTGCAATTGCGTTGGCGGCATTCCGCGCAGGCCGTCGTTGCCCCCCAATTCGAGGATCACCAGTTCCGGCTTGTGCTCTGCAAGCAGCGCCGGCAGGCGCGCCTGGCCTCCGGCACTGGTGTCGCCGCTGATCGAGGCATTGACCACTTTGTCGTCAAAACCCTCCTGTTTGAGCCGTTGCTCGAGCAGCGATACCCACCCCAGGCGGGTATCCAGTCCGAAACCGGCGCTGATACTATCGCCAACGATCAGGACAGTACCCGCCGCTGCGTTCTGGGCCATGCACATCAAGGCCAGGCCAGCACTCAAAAACCACACACGCATCGGATTCTCCATGGGCGCAAGCATTCTCACCGCGAAGAACCTCAGCAAAGTGGTTCCCAGCGCGGAAGGTGAACTGACTATCCTGCACGAACTCAGCCTGGAACTGAACCAGGGCGACAGCCTGGCCATCGTCGGCGCGTCCGGTTCCGGCAAATCCACCCTGCTCGGCCTGCTCGCCGGCCTTGACCTGCCGAGCAGCGGCGAAGTCATTCTCGCCGGGCAATCTTTGGGTAATCTCGACGAAGACCAGCGCGCGCGCATCCGTGCCGAACACGTGGGTTTCGTCTTTCAGTCATTCCAGCTGCTCGACAGCCTCAACGCGCTGGAAAACGTCATGCTGCCGCTGGAACTCGATGGCCGCAAAGACGCTCGCGAACGCGCCACCGAACTGCTGCAACGAGTCGGTCTCGGCCAGCGCCTGACGCACTCGCCGCGCCAGCTCTCCGGCGGCGAACAACAGCGCGTGGCGATTGCCCGGGCCTTCGCTGCCGAGCCGGACGTGTTGTTCGCCGACGAACCTACCGGCAATCTCGACAGCCACACCGGCGAGCGCATCAGTGACTTGCTGTTCGAGCTGAACAAGGAACGCGGCACCACCCTGGTGCTGGTGACTCACGACGAACGCCTGGCCCATCGCTGCCGGCGCCTGATCCGACTTGAAGCCGGGCTGCTGGTCGCCCCTCTGGAGCCTTGATGGCACGTCTGCCGCTGTTGCGCCTGTTCAGTCTCGCCATCCGCCAGTTACTGCGCGATGCCCGCGCCGGTGAATTGCGCGTGCTTTTCTTCGCCTTGCTGGTGGCGGTGGCCGCGAGTACCGCCATCGGCTACTTTGGCGCCCGCCTCAACGGCGCGATGATGCTGCGTGCCACCGAGTTCCTCGGCGCCGACCTGGTGCTTGAAGGCAGTTCACCGGCGCGGGAGGAACAGATCAGGAGCGGCACCGAGTTGCGCCTGAATCATGCGCAGGTGGTGGAGTTTTCCAGCGTCATCGCCACCGACAACGGCATTCAGTTATCGAGCATCAAAGCCGTCGACCGCGCCTATCCACTGCGCGGCGAACTGAAAAGTGCCGCCGCCCCGTTTGCAAGTGAAACCGCTGGCGGCGAACCGCAACCCGGTGAAGCGTGGGTCGAAGCTCGTCTGCTGACTGCGCTGGATCTGAAGATCGGCGACAGCATCGACGTCGGCATGAAAACCCTGAAGCTGACCCGCGTGCTGACTTACGAGCCGGATCGCGCCGGCAACTTCTACAGCCTCACGCCTCGGGTGATGATCAACCTCGATGACCTCGCCGCCACCGGCGTAGTGCAACCCGGCAGCCGCGTGAGTTATCGCGAACTGTGGCGCGGCGAACCGCAGGCACTGGAAACCTATCGACAACTGATCAAACCCGGCCTGGCCGCCAATCAGCGCATTCAGGATGCGCGCGACGGTAACCGGCAGATTGGCGGTGCACTGGGCAAGGCCGAGCGTTATCTGAACATGGCCAGTCTGGTCGCGGTGCTGTTGGCCGGTGTAGCCGTGGCGCTGTCGGCCAATCGCTTCGCCAGTCGCCGCTTCGATGCCAGTGCCTTGCTGCGCTGCCTCGGTTTGTCGCGTCGGGAAACCATGCTGTTGTTCAGCATTCAACTGACCGTGCTGGGGCTGTTTGCCGCGCTCAGCGGTGCAGTGCTCGGCTGGCTGGCACAACTGGGACTGTTCGCTCTTTTGCATGATCTTCTGCCTGCCGATGTGCCAGCGGGCGGTCTGTTCCCGGCGCTCGCCGGGATCGGCACCGGGCTGGTGGCGCTCGCCGGCTTCGCTCTGCCACCACTTGCCGCGCTGGGTCGCGTACCGCCGCTGCGGGTACTGCGCCGCGACATGCTGCCGATTCCGTCGAGTACCTGGATGGTCTATGGCGCGGCACTGGGCGCTCTCGGGTTGATCATGTGGCGCCTGAGTCTAGATCTGCTGCTGACCTTCGCCCTGCTCGGCGGTGGCGTGGTCGCGGCGCTGGTGCTGGGTGGCTTGCTGCTGTTGTTGCTCAACAGCCTGCGGAGGATGCTCGCCCGCGCGCCGCTGCCGTGGCGCCTCGGTCTGGGCCAGCTGTTGCGTCATCCGCTGGCGGCGGCCGGGCAAGCGCTGGCGTTCGGTCTGATCCTGCTGTCGATGGCGTTGATCGCCCTGCTGCGTGGCGAATTGCTGGACACCTGGCAAAACCAGTTGCCGAAAAATGCTCCGAACTACTTTGCCCTGAACATCCTGCCGGGGGACAAGCAAGCCTTCGCCGATCATTTGATCAAGGTGTCCGCACAAGCAGCGCCACTGTACCCTGTAGTGCCAGGACGGCTGATCAGCATCAACGGCGACCCGGTGCAGCAGATCGTCAGCAAGGATTCGGCCGGCGACCGCGCGGTGCAACGCGACTTGAGCCTGACCTGGGCCGCCGACCTCCCGGCTGGCAACAAGCTCACCGCCGGTACGTGGTGGACCGGGCAACCCTCGGAGGACGTACCGGGTGTATCGGTTGAAGGCAAAGTCGCCGACAGCCTCAAGCTCAAACTCGGCGATCACATGGTGTTCAGCGTGGGCGGGGTCAATCGTGAAGCCAAGGTCACCAGCCTGCGCGAGATCAACTGGGATAACTTCCAGCCGAACTTCTTCATGATCTTCCAGCCCGGCACCCTCAAGGATCTGCCGGCCACCTACCTGACCAGTTTCTATCTGGCCCCCGGTCACGATCAGCAGATCGTCGAGCTGTCGCGAGCCTTCCCGGCGGTGACCATCCTTCAGGTCGAAGCCTTGCTCGAACAACTGCGCAGCATCCTCGCCCAGGTCACCCTGGCGGTGGAATACGTGTTGTTGTTCGTGTTGGCGGCGGGGATGGCGGTGCTGTTCTCCGGCTTGCAGGCAACCCTGGACGAACGCATTCGCCAAGGCGCGCTGTTACGCGCGCTGGGCGCGCAACGGCAATTGCTGGTCAAGGCCCGGCGCATCGAGTTCGGCTTGCTCGGTGCGGTCAGCGGTTTGCTCGCGGCCATCGGTTCGGAAGTGGTGAGTCTGGTGTTGTATCGCTTTGCCTTCGATCTACCTTGGCATCCGCATCCGTGGTTGCTGGTGCTGCCATTGATTGGTGCCGCACTGATTGGTGGTGCCGGCGTGTTCGGCACGCGTCGGGCATTGAATGCGAGCCCGCTGACAGTCTTGCGCGAGGGTTGATAGACTCCAGCCTTCGTCACCACAAGAAGTTTCCATGAGCCGTTATCGCCCTCCCCGCACCGCCGGCACCGCGCTGATCACCCCTGAAGGTGAAGCGCGGATGCGCGCCGAATTCCATGAGCTGTGGCATGTGCGCCGCCCGCAAGTGACGCAAGCGGTCAGCGAGGCAGCGGCGCAGGGTGATCGCTCGGAAAACGCCGAGTACACCTACGGCAAGAAAATGCTGCGCGAGATCGACAGCCGCGTGCGATTTCTCACCAAGCGTCTCGAAGCACTGAAGGTCGTCAGCGAAAAACCCAGCGATCCGAACAAGGTCTACTTCGGCGCCTGGGTCACCATCGAGGACGAAGACGGCAAGCAGTCGCGCTACCGCATCGTCGGCCCGGATGAACTGGATCTGAAACTGGGCCTGATCAGCATCGACTCACCGCTGGCCCGCGCCTTGATCGGCAAGGCGCTGGACGCCGAAGTCCGGGTACAGACGCCAACCGGTGAGCAGTTTGTCTATATCGTGGCGATCGAATATCCCTGAGCGTTTCAGCGGCGGGTGATCAAACCCTGCCGCGCAACACGCACCAATTGCTTGATCATTTCCGGGGCGTCTTCAGCGCTCGGCGCCTGAATCACCGCCAGGTCAAAACTGTCACTGGCAAACCGCGCCAGCGACTCGCCGTCTTCAACGAACTGGATCAGGAACGCGGCAGGACCGCCGCTGCGACGTGGCCAGCCATCGAGATAACGCAACAGCGTCGGCTGATGTTTGCCGCCAAGCAGGATTTTCGGGTTGCGCTGGGTGATATGTGCCGTGATCGGCGCGGGACGTGCTGGAGGGCGTAGTGCATTCATCGTGTCGTGTCTCTGCCTCAAAAGTCTGCATGGCAGGTGAGAGGCAACACCGAACCAGCGCTTTAGCGGTATTTCGAAGCCCTGTTCCGGCTTCTGACGGCAACTGTCTGAGTCACCTGGCGCCCCGCAAGTAGCTGTTTAAATCGGCGCATGAGCAACATCCTAGATAACGTGACCGATGAGTGTCAAGAATCGGCCGCAACAAAAAAGGCCCGCACAATGCGGGCCTTTTGCTTGATCCAGAGCGTTCAACCGGCGATGGCGCGATCCACCGACAGCTTGCCGGCGCCTTCGATCATCACCGCGAGGCTGCCGCCGAGCAGCGCCAGAGCGAACTCGTAACCGTTGTTGGCCATGAACAGACCGTTGCTGATGTGCACGGTGAAGATCGCCACCAGCGACAGAAAGGTAAGCCCCAGCGCCGCCGGGCGCGCCAGCAGGCCGATGATCAGCGCCAGACCGGCGAAGAACTCGGTACCGCCGGCCAGCGTGGCCATCAGGTAACCCGGGTGCAGACCGATGCTGTCCATGTACTGCGCGGTGCCCGCCAGACCGTAACCACCGAACATACCGAAGAGCTTTTGCGAACCGTGGGCAGCGAAGATCACGCCGACCGCAATGCGCAGAATGGTCAGGCCATAACCGGCGCGGGTGAACAGAACTTTGTTGATCAGAGAACTCATGGGGCATTCCTTGTTTTGCGAGAAGTGTGTTGGGATTGGTCGCTATATTAATCAGTTAAATTCATGTTAAAAGCGCAATTATTCCGCCATAACAATCAAATTATTAGATCATTTCCGTGAGGCGACTTTCTGGCCCCGGGGCTCCAGTGATTCCCGCTCCCGATCGAACGCCAGGTAGTACTTGTTCACGCTATTAACATAGCTGACGGGCCCCATGCCCACCTGCTCCATAGCGATGCGCTCGACCTGAAAGAACCACTGGTTCGGATTCAGCCCGCGCCGCCGTGCCTCGGCGCGCATGCCCTGCACACGCTCCGGGCCGATGTTGTAGGCCGCCAGGGTGAACGCCATGCGCTCGCGCTCATTGAGTTTCGGACTGTTGAAAAACTTGCGGCGAATCATCGCCAGGTACTTGGCCCCGGCCTGCACATTCGCATCGAGATTCTGAATGTTGTTCACCCCGACCCGCTGCGCCGCAGACGGGGTGATCTGCATCAGCCCGGTCGGGCCGCTACCGCTGCGCGCATTGGGTTGCAGCGCCGATTCCTTGAACGCCAGCGCCGCCAGATTCAGCCAGTCCATGCTTTGCGCGTCGGCGTGTTTTTGCAGGGTCGGGCGCAGTTTCTCCAGACGCTGACGGTCAGCCTTGGCCAACGGATAATGCACTTTGTAGAGCCGTCGATAGATCCGCAGAAACTCCGCATCCTCGTTCGACGGTTTCTTGTAGCCGACCAGGAAGCGATCGATGCTCGCCCGCAGCATCGAGGCATCCCGGCGTACAAACCAGTACTCCTCACCCGGCTCGCTGATCACCAATTGCCGGTCGAAACGCAGCTTGGGCAGGATCTTGCCCCAGCGCTCGGCGATCGGTTGCTCAACGATAGTCAGGTGGAAAATCCCGCCCTGCACCATCTCCAGCACGTCCTCGACCGCCAGCGTCGGATCGACCCATTCGATCTTGATCGGCGCCAGTTTGTGCAACGCCAGTTTCTGATTGAGCTGGCTGACCGCCTCCCCCGCCGCACTGCCGGTCGGCAACGCCAGGGTCTTGCCTGAAAGCTGTTCTACTTTGGTGTAACGGCGCTCGCCCTTGATGCCGACGAGCACCAGCGGCACGTTGCTGGCGATCGGCTCGCTACTGGCCACCGCGCGGCCGGGTTGCAGCTCAAGCAATTCGCCCGGCGCGACCAGATCACCTTCGCCGCGCTGCAAGGCACCGAGCAGTTGATCCTTGGCTTTGGGAATAATCTTGAGGGTGATTTCCTGACCATCGCGGGCGTGGCCATTGAGGTATTGCTCGAAGGCGCGCAGGCGATGGTATTCGACGCCGATGGCCTGACCCTGGACTTCACCGGAGCTGTTGCGGCTCTGGTTGACCAGCACGCGCAACACGCGACTGCTGCGAATCTCCGACAGGTCGCGAACCTTGGCGGCCGGCATGGCTTGCTGTGGCCCGGGCAGGCGCGCAACCGCCGTTATCGGCAGCAGCAGCGACGCACACAACAGGAGCAAAACCGAGGGACGATGCATCCACTCTCCGGAAAGAATACGGGGTGGTTTCACCGCTGAACGGTCGAAATCACCGACGAAAACAGAGCGCCTGGAGCGCTGGCAAAGTGCGAGAGACTGGCACAGTGATGGCTTTTCTGCCAACCCGGGCTGCGTCGCGGCATCAAAAGACAGCTATAACTCGTTGTAGTTCTTGGCTTTTCTTATAAATCTACAGCTCTGGTATGCTTTCCGGCCTTCGGCCCGAGGTAGAACCATGCAACTCATCGATATCGGCGTCAACCTGACCAACCCCAGTTTCGCCGAAAAACATCAGGCCGTACTCGACCGCGCCTACGCGGCCGGGGTCTGCCAACTGGTGCTGACCGGCACCAGCGTCGAGGGTAGCGAACAGGCACTGGAGCTGTGCCGGCAACTGGATGAAAACGGCCAGCAGCTGTTTGCCACCGCTGGTATTCACCCGCATTCGGCCAGTGACTGGAACGCTGACAGCGCGCGCCGTTTGCGCAGCCTTCTGCAAGAGCAGAATGTAGTCGCCGTGGGCGAATGCGGGCTGGATTTCAACCGTGATTTCTCGCCACGCCCGCAACAGGAAAAAGTCCTCGAAGAACATCTGGCGCTGGCGGTAGAACTGCAGTTGCCGGTGTTCCTGCACGAACGTGATGCCAGTCAGCGTCTGCTGGAAATCCTCAGGGACTTCCGCGATCAACTGCCCGCCGCCGTGGTGCACTGCTTTACCGGCGAGCAGAAAGCCTTATTCAGTTACCTCGATCTGGACCTGCACATCGGCATCACCGGCTGGATCTGCGACGAGCGCCGGGGCACGCATCTGCATCCACTGGTCAAGGAGATCAAGCGCGGCCGGCTGATGCTCGAAAGCGACGCGCCCTATCTGCTGCCTCGCACCCTGCGACCGAAACCCAAAAACGGCCGTAATGAACCGGCGTATCTGACCGAGGTGCTGCGCGAAGTGGCGTTGCATCGCGGCGAGACCGAGGCAGATCTGGCTGCGCACACAACGGCGTGCGCCCGCGCGTTCTTCAACCTCCCCGCCCTGCCCTGACACACCAGAGTCCCCCTGTGGGAGCGGGCTTGCTCGCGAAAGCAGTGTGTCAGGCAGAAATAAGCTGGATGACACAGCGCATTCGCGAGCACGCCCGCTCCCACAAGGGGCTCAGCGTAGAACCTGTTGACCCATATCAAGATCCGCAGATCTGCATAGCGGCACAATGCTGGCACCTTGCCAAAACTGTTTCCGCTATCAGAGAAGACCTCCATGGGTGCCTGGCTTAGCAATATCTCGCTGAAATACAAATTCTGGGCGGTCAATGCGGTCGCTTTCGTCACCACCCTGCTGCTGGTGCTGTACGCCGTGCAACTTGAGCAGCAGGCCCGCAGCCACGCGTCGAGAACCTCCGCGCAAGCCCAGGCACAATTGCTCAAGGCCTGGCCGGCCGGGCAGGCGCTGCCCAAGGCCGATCAGGTGCTGACCTTCAAACGCGGTGAAGTGCCGCGCCTCAACGATCAACCGGTGCTGGAGATCAGCGACAGCAACGGCTGGAACGAGATCAATCATCTGCCGCTGTTCGGCAACAACCCGCTGCTGGGCGCCGAAGTGTTCAGTCGTGGCGACGGCGAGCAAGTCGCGGTCATCGCCTATGGCCCGAGCCTGGCGCAAGTGTTCAGTGAACGCTTTGCCAACTACGCGGTGGCGGTGTTCATCCTGATGCTGGCCATGCTCGGCGCTTCGCAGTTGCTGATCCGCTTCCTGCTCAGTCAGCTCAACACGTTGAAGGATGTGATGCTGCACGTCGAGAAAAGCGGTGACCTCTCGGCCCGCGTGCCGCTGGCCTGCAAGGACGAAGTCGGACAAATGGCTAATGCGTTCAACGCGATGCAGGCCGGTTATCAGCGGGTGGTCACCACCGTTGCCAACACCGCGCGGCAACTCGACGTCGGCGCCGCACGTCTGGCGGCGAGCATGAACGAAGTGCGCCACGGCATGCTCGGTCAACAGAGCGAGACCGATCAGGCCGCCACCGCGATTAATGAAATGACCGCCACGGTTTATCACATCGCCCAGCACGCCGGCGCCACTCGCGACCTGTCGCAGACCGCCGATGGTCTGGCCGGCAGTGGCCAGCAAGTGGTCAGCCGCGTGCAACAGTCGATTGCCGGACTCTCCAGCGGTGTGCAGCAGACCGCCGAGATGATCCAGCGTCTGGCCGAGGACAGTCAGAAGATCAACGGCGTGGTCAGTGTGATTCACAGCATCGCCGAGCAGACCAACCTGCTGGCGCTCAACGCCGCCATCGAAGCAGCGCGTGCCGGCGAGATGGGCCGCGGTTTTGCGGTGGTCGCTGATGAGGTGCGCAACCTCGCCAAGCGTGTGCAGACCTCCACCGATGAAATCACCACCATGGTCTCGGCACTGCAGGCCGGGACCCGCGATGCGGTGGACTTCATGCAGGAGAGTTCGTACAAGGCCGACGACTGCGTGCAGCAGGCGCAGGAGGCTGGCGAGGCGCTGGCGGAAATCACTGGCGCCGTGGCGCAGATGCGCGAGAGCAACACGCAGATTGCGGTGGCGGCCGAGCAGCAGAGTCAGGTCGCGGAAGAGATGAATCGGGCGGTGGTGAGCATTCGTGATGTGACCGAAAACACCGTGCAGCAGACCGTGGATTCAGCGACCACCAGCAATGAGTTGGCGACGTTGGCCGGGGAATTGAGCAAGGCCATCGGTCAACTCAAACTTTAAGGGACTCATCGCGAGCAGGCTCACTCCTACAGGGGATTTGTGTGCGCAGCAGATCCTTTGTAGGAGTGAGCCTGCTCGCGATGGCGTCAATTGCAACACCATCGAATCCAGCCATTGCACCTATCACCGCCATAGCCAACCTTGATTCGCCGCCCTATCCGCCCCGGCCTATTCTTCAACCATGTGTTCAACATGGATCGAGGAGTAGTCAACATGGGCAAACGTCACCCCAATCTTCCCGCGTGGCAATGGCGCGCGTACCCGAACAATCACCAGCACCCGACCAATCTGGTGTTGCACCTGATTGCCGTGCCGCTGTTCATCGTTGCATTTCTGTTGATCGTGTCCGGCGTGTTCAGCCTGAGTCTGGCGAGTGTGGCGATCGGCGTGATCGGGATTGTCGCGGCGCTGGGTCTGCAGCGCCACGGCCACAGCCTGGAGGCGCAAGCCTCCGAGCCGTTCAGTGATCGCAAAGATGCCGTGTCACGCTTGCTGGTCGAGCAGTTCCTGACCTTTCCACGGTTCTTTCTCAGTGGCGGCTGGTGGCGCGCCTGGCGGGAGCGCCACCGTCGGCATTGAATGATTCAGGCAAAAATCGTCACAGTCTGCCGACTCATGGCGATCAACTCCCCCTCCGCGCTCCACAGCTTGGCGGCGACATGGCCGTAGCCGTCGGCGGCGTATTCGATGTCTGCCAGGTATTTGCACCAGTCCAGCGTGCTCAGGTCGCGTAGCGGCTGCACGAATTCGATGGTCCAGGTCAGCGTGCTGCCCGGTGCCGGTTTCTTCAGGTACGGCAACAAGGCCGGTGGCCACGCATCCACCAGCGCCAGCAGATGCGCCTCATTGACCGGTTCTTCCTTGACGTCCCCACGCAAACGCACCCAGCCGCCCATCTGCCGCGATGTGTTGCCGGTGAAAGGCATGCCGCCGACACTCCAGCGCATCGCCAGATGCCGCATGAATTCCGGGGTCACGCCCTTGATGTAGGGCAACTCCTGGCATTCATCCCAGTGTTTCATTTCGGCTGCCGGATAGGCGGCAACGGCCACTTCCGAAGGCCGCGAAGCGCCAAAGCTGCCCTGCACGATCGTCACTACCTGACCGTTCTGCACAGCCCGGCCCAGCACCTGGCTGACTGCCTTGCCTTCACGCAACACGTCGACTTCAAAACTCACGGGCACTTGCGGCTCGACCGGGCCGACAAAGGTGATCGCCAACGAACGCACCGGGCGATCAGCAGGCACTTTCGCGCGCATGGTCTCGTATTGCAGCGCCGCCACCAGGCCACCAAAACTGGCTCGCCCCTGACCCCACTCGGCAGGAATGGTCACTTCTGGCTGGCGACGGACCGCCTCGATCAGATCGGAAAAGCGCATGACAACCTCGGCAAGCGAAAAAAGGAATGCAGCGATCTTAACCAGCATGGCAGAGCGCCGCAGCGTCTATTCCGGTCAAATGGACTGACAGAAAGGCCTTAAGGTCAGGAAGATATTCGAATGTGGGAGCGGGCTTGCTCGCGAAAGCGGTGTATCAGTAGACACATCTGTGCCTGACACACCGCTTTCGCGAGCAAGCCCGCTCCCATAGGGGATCTGAGTGGATTCAGGATTTGAAGCAGGCAGCGCTGAGTTTTTCCAGCACCCGATCCGCCTTGGCTTCAGCCTTGATCAGGCCCGCCTGCCAGGTCGCGACGCAGGGTTGCAGATCGCTTTCCAGTTCGGCCCGCGCCAGCCACTGCCAGCAATCGTGCCAGTCACCCAACGCGCCCTGCGCCGACTTCAACCGCGCCAGCGCCGGCTCAGGCAGGCGATCGAGTTCCGGATAGGCTTCGATGCCATAGCGCACGCGTTTGATCAGCAAGCGCAGACGATGGCGGTCGTGGGCCGGATCGTGCAGCGCCTCGTCGAGTTTCTTCCATTGTTTGTGCAGGCGTTTTTCGATGCGTTTGCCCAGGCCCTTGAGCAGGCCCTGGCGCTCGGAAGCACGCAGGAATCGCGGGAAGGCATCGAGGATAATCAGCAGCGAAGCCACTTCGGCGCTCGCCGCCAATGTTGGATAGGCTTCGTCCATTTGCGCCATGCGCCGCTGCGCCGCTTGCGGTTGATCATGCTTGAGCAGATACGCCGCCAACACCTCGCGATCACGCCACGGTGTGGTCAATTGACCAACTGCCGACGCCGCGCCCTCCAGTTGTTCCACTCCCGGCAAACCACGCAAGGGTCGCAACAGGCTGCGCAAGCGCCGTACCGTGGTGCGCAAGTCGTGCAGCGCCTCGGGGTCGGTCCGCGCAGTCAGGCGCGCCTGACAGGCCAGCAGTCGCACTTCCAGGCTCAGGACATGAGCCACCAACCGATCCACCAACGCAGACATCGCTTGCTCCTGATTCACATGGCTTGAAGGATGAGTCTGCCGTGAGAAGGCAGGCGCATCCTTGCGTCAAGTCAGCAGCTTAGCGGCCGGCGCGGGATTCGCGAATATAGAAGCGAGCTTTCTCGGCCTTTTTGCTGCAGCCTTCAAAGCCTTCGAATTGCTGCTGAGTCTTGGCCGCCGTCAGCAACGACAGCGCCTTGGAGTAGCTGACCGTGCCGGCGAAACCCTCGGCCTTGGCCAGGTCCAGTTCATGCCACGCGGCATCCAGCTGACTGCCACAGCTGTCCCGATAAGCAGTCTTGCCAGCGCAACCGGCCAATGCCAGCGCGATCAACGGCACACAGATCCAGGCTTTCATCACTCACACCTCAAAATAGGTCAACAGTCGTGCAGGTAAGACGTTGCGGCGCGGGAAAAGTGCCTTGGCGCCCCATGAATCTGCGGCGACCAAAGCATAGCGCCGAGCGATCACGGAGTATCGAAAAAACGACGCCCCTGCCGTCTCCAGCGACCCAGGCGATTGTCGCCCGCCCCCCGAAGGGTGCATTGTGGAGCCTTGTCGGGAGGAAGTTTGATGAAAAAGCGTGTCGCACTGGTGCTGGGCTCCGGTGGCGCCCGGGGCTATGCCCATATCGGGGTCATTGAGGAGATCGAAAGACGCGGTTACGACATTGCCTGCATTGCCGGTTGTTCGATGGGCGCGGTGGTCGGCGGGATCTATGCGGCGGGCAAACTTGACGAGTACCGCACCTGGATCGAAACCCTCGACTATCTGGATGTGCTGCGGCTGGTAGACGTGAGTTTTCGCCTCGGTGCAATTCGCGGCGAAAAAGTCTTCGGGCAGATCCGCAAGATCGTCGGCGAGATCAACATCGAAGACCTGCGCATCCCCTACACTGCGGTCGCCGCCGACCTCACCAACCAGCAGGAGATCTGGTTTCAGGAAGGCTGCCTGCATCAGGCAATGCGCGCCTCGGCGGCGATTCCCAGCCTGTTCACCCCAGTGATGCAGGGCAACCGGATGCTGGTGGACGGCGGCATTCTCAACCCGTTGCCGATCGTGCCGGTGGTCTCTAGCCACTGCGACCTGATCATCGCGGTCAACCTCAACGCGACCAACCAGCGGCACTACAAATTGCCGGTGATTCAGCGTCCACCCGCGTTTCGTTCGCGCTTCGACAGCCTGCTCACTTCCCTCGGTTCGAAGATGCCATTCCGCCGCAAGCAGGCCGAGCAGTTGCTGTTGCTCGAACAGGAAGCCTTGCGCGCCGAGGCGGCAGACATCAACCCGTGGCTGGAAGGCAGCGAGCCGGAAAGTCAGCAACCGGCAGCGGCTCCCGAGCGCGAAGGCGCACCGAAATCCGCCACCGGTTCGTTCATCATCGACAACGTCGGGCCGGCGTCGCTGCTGGATCTGATCAACCAGAGTTTCGAGGTGATGCAGACCTCGCTGGCGCAGTACAAGATCGCCGGCTATCCGCCGGACATTCTGATCAACGTGCCGAAGCGCGTGTGCCGGTTTTTCGAGTTCTACAAGGCACCGGAGCTGATCGCGCTGGGACGGGAAATTGCGCGGGATACGCTGGATCGGTATGAGAGTGAGCAGAGTAGAGAGCCCTGATGTTCTCGACTGGCTGTAAGGGCCTCTTCGCGAGCAAGCCCGCTCCCACAGTGGCCGGTGAGAAACACAAATTTCAATCACACCGGAGAACCCTGTGGGAGCGGGCTTGCTCGCGAAGGCGGCAGCTCAACCAACCCAAAACCTACAGGCTGTTCTCACTCAACAACCGATACCCAACCCCCGCCTCCGTCACAATAAACCGTGGCCGCGTCGGATCATCCGCCAGCTTCTGGCGCAAATGCCCGACCACAATCCGCAAGTAGTGACTGTCCTCGGTATGCGTCGGCCCCCAGATGTCCTTGAGCAATTGCTGCTGGGTAATCACCCGCCCCGGATGCCGCGCCAGTTGCGCCAGCACCGCGTATTCCTTGCGGGTCAGCGCCACTTCGGCACCGTCGAGCAGCACCCGCCGATACGCCAGATCCACGGTCAACGGGCCAAACGTCAGCGCCGCTTGCTGGGCCTCGCCGGCCGGCGCCTGGCGCAACAAGGCGCGGACCCGGGCGAGGAATTCCTGGATGCCGAACGGCTTGGTCACGTAGTCGTTGGCACCGCCATCCAGCGCCTGGACTTTCTGCCCTTCACTGGCCCGCACTGACAGCACCAGCACCGGCGCGGTGGCCCATTCGCGAAACTCGCGCAGCACCTGCTGACCGTCCATGTCCGGCAGGCCGAGGTCGAGCACCAGCAAGTCGGGCTTGTTCAGCGCCGCCTGGGCCAGGCCTTCGGCACCGGTGCCGGCCTCCAGCACTTTGTAGCCTTGAGAGGCAAGGCTGATGCGCAGAAATTTGCGGATCTGCGGTTCGTCATCGATGACCAAAATGGTCGCGGTCTGGCTCATGAATTCACATCAACACAAAAGATTGGCAAGAGAGTAGCGCAGCCGGGCTCAGGCTTCATTGTCCATCCCCGGTTGCGCCTGCAATGGCAGGTGCAAGGTGATGCTGGTGCCACACCCGTCGATGCCCTCGGCGACGCTGATCCGCCCGCCATGCGCACCGACCATGCCCTGACAGATCGCCAGCCCCAGACCGGTGCCCTGCCCGCCGCGATCACCGCGCGCAGCGGTGTAGAACATGTCGAAAATCTTCGCCCGTTCATCCTCTGGAATTCCCGGCCCTTCATCGCTGACCGTGAAGAAGATCTCTTCGTCATTCGCCCCGGCACTCAATTGCAAACGACCGTGCGCCGGCGAGAAGCGCGCAGCGTTTTCCAGCACATTGACCAGCGCCTGTTCGATCAGCGCCGCATGCACGAACAGCAGCGGTAACTCGGACGGCACGTCGGTGCTGACCTGCAACGGCGCGAGCACCGCACGCAGGCGATTGAGCGAACTGCCGACGATGTCCGCCGGCGCTACCCAGTCGCGCGCGAGCTTCAATGCACCGTGGCCGAGGCGGGTCATGTCCAGCAGGTTCTGGATGTAACGGTCGAGGCGTTCGGCTTCGTCGCGGGTGCCTTCGAGCAACTCGCGGCGATCCTCCAGCGGAATGGCTTCGCCGAGGGCCAGCAGGCTGTCGATGCTGCCGCGCATGGCGGTCAGCGGTGTGCGTAAATCATGCGACACCGAGGCCAGCAACGCGCTGCGCAATTGCTCGGTTTCGCCGTGCAGGCGCGCAGCTTCCAGATCGTCCGCCAGTTGCGCCCGCGCCAGTGCCTGCGCCAGTGGCTGGCTCAACGCAGTGAGCAGGCGTCGACGCTGGCCACTCAAGGTCTGGCCTTCTTTGGCGCAGACCCCGAGCAACGCCAGCGGCCCGTCCTCCACTGACAGCGGCCACCACCACCAGCGACCGAACGGCAACGTGCCGGTGCCCATGCCGGCCGGTTGATCGTGTTGCCAGGCCCAGTCGGCGGCGGCGCGTTCGGATTCGCTGAACTCCAGCGGCCCGCCGGTCTCGACTTTCCAACCGCCCTGGCCGTCGCGGTTGAGCAGGCACAATTGCAGATCGCTCCAGCCGTTGAGGTGCTGCGCCGCAGCGCTGATCACTGCCTGACGATCCGTCGCGGCAGTGAGTTTGCGCGACAGATCCAGCAGCTCCGTGGTCTCTTCCTGCGTGTCGCGCAACGCCTGCAACTGCCGCCGCTGACGCGCCGCGAGGTTACCAGTGAGCGCCGCCATCAGCAGGAAGAACAGCAAGGTCAAAACGTCTTCTTCGCGCTGGATGGCGAAGGAAAAATTCGGCGGAATGAACAGAAAATCGTAAGTCAGAAACGACAGCGCCGCGCAGGCCAGCGCCGGGCCCAGGCTGCTGCGCACCGCCACCAGCAACACCGCCGCGAGGAACACCAACGAGATGTTCGGCAGCGGCAAAATACTCGATACCGCCCACGCCAGCGCACTGGCCAGCAGCGTGGCAACCAGCGCCAACAGATAGTCGAACCAGACCAGCGTCGGCGTCGTTCGCAGGCGCTGTTGCGGGTGTTCATGATCGTTGTCGAGTACGTTGATTTCCAGGCCGTGGGCCTGGCGCAGCAAACGCGCGGCGAGCCCACCACCGAACAGGCGACGCCGCAGACTCGGCCGCGACTGGCCGACCAGCAGCAGACTCGCACGGCGTTCGGCGGCATGCTGGATCAGGGTTTTCGCCACTTCGCCGGCGCGCAACAACACCACCTCACCGCCGAGGCGTTCAGCCAGTTGCTGGGCATTTTGCAGGCGCAGGCGCGATTGCTCGTCGCGCACCGTGCCGTTGTCGACGTGCACCAGACTCCACGGTAAATGCCGACGTTGGGCCACCCGGCTGGCGTGACGCACCAGGCGTTCGGCATGCGCATCGCCATCGACGCCGACCAGCAAACGCCCACGCACCGCCGGAGCCGCCTGACCGAGTTGGCGATAGCCTTGCGCGAGATCGTTATCAACCTGCGCGGCCGCCGTTTGCATCGCCAGTTCACGCAACGCGGTGAGGTTGGTCTGGGTGAAAAACGCATCGATCGCCGCCCGCGCCTGCTCCGGCACGTAGACCTTGCCTTCGCGCAGACGCTCCAGCAATTCACGCGGCGGCAGGTCGATCAGCAGCAGTTCGTAAGCCTCCTGCAGCACCCAGTCCGGCAGGGTTTCGCGCACCTGCACACCGGTGATGCCGCGCACCTGATCGTTGAGACTTTCCAGGTGCTGGACGTTGACCGTGGTGTAGACGTCAATGCCGGCGGCAAGCAGTTCCTGAATATCCTGCCAGCGCTTGGCGTGGCGACTGCCGGGGGCGTTGGTGTGCGCCAGTTCGTCCACCAGCACCAGTTTCGGCTTGGCCGCGAGCAAGCCGTCGAGGTCCATTTCTTCGAGCATCACGCCACGGTATTCCGAGCGCACCAGCGGCTGCTGCGGCAAACCGCCGAGCAGCGCTTCGGTTTCCGCACGACCATGGGTTTCGACGACACCGGCGATGACTTTCACGCCCTGGCGCAATTGCGTGTGCGCGGCCTGGAGCATGGCGTAGGTCTTGCCGACCCCGGGGGCGGCGCCGAGGAAAATCTTCAGCCGGCCACGGCCGTCGCGGGGCAGGTCTGCTAACAGCGCGTCGGCGCGGCCGGAGTCGCTCATGCTTGATCTCTTCAGTCAGATGTTTATGCGTTGCCAGTTGTGGCCTCTTCGCGAGCAAGCTCGCTCCCACAGGTTCAGTGTTGCTCTTGTGGGAGCGAGCTTGCTCGCGAATGGCAGCGCCGCAGAATTACAGCTTTTCCAGCGCCATGTTCAGCTCCAGCACATTCACCACCGGCGGGCCCACCAGCGGCTGTTCGATGTGCGCATCGAGCAGTTGCTGCAAGGTCGCCACCGGCAGGTTGCGCGCTTGCGCGACACGCGCCAGTTGATAGGCAATTGCCGCCGGAGGCAAGTGCGGATCGAGACCACTGCCGGAAGTGGTCAGCAACGCCAATGGCACCGGCCCCTGGCCTGGCACCTGCAACTTGTTGGCGTCGTCGATTACCCGAGTGGCCAGCGCCGGATTGCTCGGCGCGAGGTTGCTGGCGCTGCTCGATACGGTAGCAAACGCGCCCGCCGAAGGACGCGGATGGAACCACGCATCACCGACAAAATCCTGGGCGATCAGCGACGAGCCGCGCACCTTGCCGTCGGCATCGTGCACCAGGCTGCCGTTGGCCTGCTCAGGGAAAGCGACCTGCGCAACGCCGGTCACCACCAGTGGATAGGCCACGCCGGTGATCAGGGTCATCAGCACCACCAGGCTCAGGGCCGGACGTATCATTGTGGACATTGCAAAATCCTCGAATTCGTTGGGCAAACTTTTGCGGGGTGTCAGGGAGATCTTTTCCCCCTCACCCCAGCCCTCCCCCCCAAGGGGGCGAGGGGAAAGGGAGCCGATCTCTGCGCTTTTCCAGACCTGAGTTTGGCTCGCTATCCCAGGTCGGTACGCCTCTTACAAACACCTCAGTCAGTCCCCTCTCCCTCCGGGAGAGGGTTAGGGTGAGGGGCTCTTCCAACCTCAAACCAAATGCAAAGCCGTGAGCAGCATGTCGATCGCCTTGATCCCCACGAACGGCACCAGAATCCCGCCCAGTCCGTAGATCAGCAGGTTGCGGCGCAGCAGTGCCGCGGCGCTCGCCGCTTGCACCCGCACGCCACGCAGTGCCAGTGGAATCAGCACCACGATGATCAAGGCGTTGAAGACGATCGCCGAGAGGATCGCGCTCTGCGGACTGGTCAACTGCATGATGTTCAGCACGCCCAGTTGCGGATAAATCGCGGCGAACAATGCCGGCAGAATCGCGAAGTATTTGGCGACGTCGTTGGCGATGGAAAAGGTTGTCAGCGCGCCACGGGTCACCAGCAATTCCTTGCCGATCTGCACCACGTCCAGCAGCTTGGTCGGGTCGCTGTCGAGGTCGACCATGTTGGCTGCTTCGCGTGCGGCTTGCGTGCCGTCGTTCATCGCCATGCCGACGTCAGCCTGGGCCAGCGCCGGGGCGTCGTTGGCGCCGTCGCCGCACATGGCGACCAGACGACCGTCGTTCTGCTCAAGACGGATACGCGCCAGTTTCTTCTCCGGGGTGGCTTCGGCGAGCACGTCATCGACGCCCGCTTCTGCCGCGATGGCCGCAGCGGTCAACGGGTTGTCACCGGTGACCATCACCGTGCGAATCCCCAGTTTGCGCAGCTCGGCAAAACGCTCGCGAATGCCTGGCTTGACCACGTCCTTGAGATGGATCGCACCGAGCAGCTTGCCGTCGGCGCAGACCAGCAACGGCGTGCCGCCGCTCTGCGCGATCTTGTCGATTTCCCGCGACAGCGCCGGGGCCAGATCGGAGCGCTGTTGACCGAGGAAGGCCAGCAGCGAATCGACGGCGCCCTTGCGATAGACGCGGCCCTGATAGTCGACACCGGAGAGACGGGTTTCCGCACTGAACGGCACGGCAGTCAACGTATCCAGTGCCGGCTCGGTTTGCGGGTGCAGACCGCGCAGGTACTCGACGATGGATTTGCCTTCGGCGGTTTCGTCCGCCAGCGAGGCAAACAACGCGCCTTCGGCCAACTCGCGACCACTCACGCCCGGCGCGGCATACACCGCGCTGCAACGACGGTTGCCGAAGGTGATGGTGCCGGTCTTGTCCAGCAGCAGCACGTGCACGTCACCGGCCGCTTCCACGGCGCGACCGGATTTGGCGATCACGTTCAGCCGTACCAGACGATCCATCCCGGCAATACCGATGGCTGACAACAGGCCACCGATGGTGGTCGGAATCAGTGTGACCAGCAGCGCCACCAGGAACACCAGCGGCAGGCTGCCGTTGGCGAAGTGGGCGAACGGCTGCAGGGTCACCACCACCAGCAGGAAGATCAGCGTCAGGCCGATCAGCAGGATATCCAGCGCGACTTCGTTCGGGGTCTTCTGGCGTTTGGCGCCTTCGACCAGCGCGATCATACGATCGAGGGTCGATTCACCCGGGTTGGCGGTGATCTTCACCAACAACCAGTCGGACACCAGGCGCGTGTTGCCGGTGACCGCCGAGCGATCGCCGCCGGACTCGCGAATCACCGGCGCCGATTCACCGGTGATCGCCGCCTCGTTGACCGCCGCGATGCCTTCGATGACTTCGCCGTCACCGGGGATCATCTCCCCCGCTTCGACGCGCACCACGTCACCTTTGCGCAGGCTGGCGGCGGGCACCACCTGGAAGCTGCCATTGCCCAGTTTGCGCCGCGCGCTGAGGCCTTCGCTGCCAGCCTTGAGGCTGTCGGCGCGAGCCTTGCCGCGACCTTCGGCCAAGGCTTCGGCGAAGTTGGCGAACAGCACCGTGAACCACAGCCACAGAGCAATCTGCGCGGCGACGAAAGTCGGCACGACGTTGTCCGGGATGAAGCACAGCACGGTGGTGAAGATCGCCGTCAGTTCGACCACCAACATCACTGGCGAACGCACCAGTTGGCGCGGGTCAAGCTTGACGAAGGCTTGCACCAGCGCCGGACGCCAGAGGGCCGAGATCGCGGTTTTCGGTGCTTCTGCCGACTTGGTCGGCACCGCAGGTTTTGCAGGAACATGCATATTCATGATGGATTCCTTAGAAGCCCAAGCTCAGGTGTTCAGCAATCGGACCGAGCGCCAGAGTCGGCAGGAAGGTCAGGCCGCCTACCAGCAAAATGGTCACGGTCAGCAGGGTCACGAACAGCGGGCCGTGGGTCGGGAAGCTGTTCTGGCCGATCGGTGCGGTTTTCTTCATTGCCAGGCTACCGGCCAGGGCCAGTACCGGCAGGATGTAGCCGAAGCGACCGATCAACATGCCCAGACCGAGCATCAGGTTGTGGAACGGCGTGTTGGCGCTCAGGCCACCGAAAGCCGAGCCGTTGTTGGCGCTGGCCGAGGTGTAGGCATAGAGCAACTGGCTGAAACCGTGCGGTCCGGGGTTGCTGATGGTCGCCGCCGGGCCAGGCAGAGTGGCGGCAATCGCACCAAGCACCAGCACGCCGATCGGCATTACCAACAGAGTCACGACCAGCAATTGCACTTCCCGCGCCTGCAGTTTCTTGCCGAGGTATTCCGGTGTGCGGCCAATCATCAGGCCGGCGAGGAACACCGCGATCAACACGTTGAGCAACATGCCGTACAGCCCGGCACCGACGCCGCCGAAGATCACTTCGCCGACCATCATGTTGACCAGCGCCACCATGCCGCTAAGCGGGTTGAGGCTGTCGTGCATGCCGTTGACCGAACCGTTCGACGCGGCGGTGGTGGTCACCGACCACAGCACAGTGGCGGTGGTGCCGAAGCGCGCTTCCTTGCCTTCCAGCGGCGCGGTCTGCTCGACAGCGGCGTTGTTCAGGGTCGGGTTCGGCTGATATTCGGCCCACAGCGAAGTCGCGCCGCCGATCAGGAACAGTGCGAGCATGCAGGCGATGATCGCGCGGCTCTGACGCAGGTCTTTCACGTAATGACCGAAGGTGAACACCAGCGCCACCGGGATCAGGATGATCGAAGTGACTTCGAACAGGTTGCTCCACGCGGTCGGGTTCTCGAACGGGTGCGCCGAGTTCACACCGAAGAAGCCACCGCCGTTGGTACCCAGTTGCTTGATCGCAATCTGGCTGGCGGCCGGGCCAAGCGGGATCACTTGATCGACGCCCTGCATGGTGACGGCATTGACGTATTGCGCGAAGGTCTGCGGTACGCCCTGCCACACCAGATACAGCGCCAGCAGCAGGCACAGCGGCAGCAGGCCGTAGAGGGTGGCGCGGGTCATATCGACCCAGAAGTTGCCCAAGGTCTTGGCCGACTTGCGCCCGATGCCACGGCACAACGCAACCAGCACCGCGAGACCGGTGGCGGCACTGACGAAGTTCTGCACAGTGAGGCCGACCATCTGGCTCAGGTAGCTGAGCGTCGCTTCACCGCTGTAGGACTGCCAGTTGGTGTTGGTCATGAAGCTGACCGCGGTGTTGAACGCCTGGGTCCATTCCTGGCCCGGCAGATTTTGCGGGTTCAGCGGCAGGTGATCCTGAAACAACAGGATCGCGAACAGCAGCAGGAAACCGGCAAGGTTGAACGCCAGCAAGGCCAGCGTGTATTTCTGCCAGCTCTGCTCAGCCTGCGGATCCACCCCGGAAATCCGATAGCAACCGCGCTCGACCGGGCCGAGAATCGGCGTCAGCCAAGTGCGCTGACCTTCCATAACCTTGTAGTAGAAGCGCCCGAGGAACGGCGCCGGCAGCAAGACCACCGCAAAAAACGCGAGGATCAGCCAATAGTCATAACTGTGCATAGCCGCTCCTAGTTCCGGTCCGCGCGCAACAGCGCAACCAACAGATAAATGAACAGCCCGGCTGCCAACAGCAGGGACACCCCGTCCAGAACGCTCATGGAAGATCTCCGTATTACGGCGTATTGCCGCGTGTGGAGGCATTGTCGGAAAGGAGGCTGTAAAGGAACGAGACCGAGGGGTGCGGCGGCGCATAAAGAAAGCGTAAAGAGTCGGTTTATGCGTTCGTTACAGGTGGGTTTTGCGTCGTGTTGGCGGGCCTCTTCGCGAGCAAGCCCGCTCCCACAGGGGATTTGTGAACGCCACAGATCCAATGTGGGAGCGGGCTTGCTCGCGAAGACGGCATAACCGACAACATCGCACCCAACTGGCGCACAAAAAACGCTCATCCAGCCGCGAACATCCCCGATACGACAGCTTTCAGCGCATTACGACCTGACTCGCAGCAATGGCACGCCCACTGCACACGCCCTCCCCCGAGCTTTCCAAACCGTTCCGGGAGCATGCGCATGAACACACAACTCAAACCCACGCTGGGCACCTTGCACCTGTGGGGTATCGCCGTCGGGCTGGTGATTTCCGGCGAATACTTCGGCTGGAGTTACGGCTGGGGCGTGGCCGGCACGCTGGGTTTTCTGGTGACCTCGTTCATGGTCGCGACCATGTACACCTGCTTCATCTTCAGCTTCACCGAACTGACCACGGCGATTCCGCATGCGGGCGGGCCGTTTGCCTATAGTCGCCGGGCCTTCGGAGAAAAAGGCGGGCTGATCGCCGGACTGGCGACGTTGATTGAATTTGTTTTCGCACCACCGGCGATTGCGCTGGCGATCGGCGCCTACCTGAACGTGCAATTTCCGGCGCTTGACCCGAAACACGCGGCAGTCGGCGCCTACATCGTCTTCATGGGGTTGAACATCCTCGGGGTGAAACTGGCGGCAACCTTCGAGTTGATCGTCTGCGTGCTCGCTGTCGCCGAATTGCTGGTGTTCATGGGCGTGGTCGCTCCGGCCTTCAGCTTCAGCAACTTTGCGCTCAATGGCTGGGCCGGTTCGGACGTTTTTGGCGCACCAGCGATTGCCGGGATGTTCGCCGCAATTCCTTTCGCTATCTGGTTTTTTCTGGCCATCGAAGGTGCGGCCATGGCCGCCGAAGAAGCCAAGGATCCGAAGCGCACGATCCCCAAGGCCTACATCAGCGGCATCCTGACCCTGGTGTTGCTGGCGATGGGCGTGATGTTCTTTGCCGGTGGCGTCGGCGACTGGCGCACCTTGGCCAACATCAACGACCCGCTGCCGCAGGCGATGAAAACCGTGGTCGGCGATAACTCAGGCTGGCTGCACATGCTGGTGTGGATCGGTCTGTTCGGTCTGGTGGCGAGCTTCCACGGGATCATCCTCGGCTACTCGCGGCAGTTCTTCGCCCTCGCCCGCGCCGGTTACCTGCCGGCGTCGCTGGCGAAACTCTCGCGCTTCCAGACCCCACACCGGGCGATCATCGCCGGCGGCATCATCGGCATCGCCGCAATCTACAGCGACGGTCTGATCAATCTCGGTGGGATGACCCTTACCGCGGCGATGATCACCATGGCCGTGTTTGGCGCGATCGTGATGTACATCATGAGCATGCTCAGCCTGTTCAAACTGCGCAAATCCGAACCCAATCTAGAGCGCACTTTCCGTGCGCCCTGCTATCCGCTGATTCCGTTGATCGCGCTGGTGCTGGCGGTGGTTTGCCTGATTGCCATGGCTTGGTTCAACACACTGATCGGGCTGATTTTCCTCAGCTTCATGGCAGTCGGCTTCGGTTACTTCCTGCTCACCGGGCAACTGCGCGCTGATGCGCCGGCCGATGCGATGCTGACGGGGCGATAACCCATCATGTAGGAGCTGCCGAAGGTTGCGATCTTTTGATCTTGTTTTTGAAAAAGCAAAGTCAAAAGATCGCAGCCTTCGGCAGCTCCTACAGGGATTTCGGGTACACCGGGGATATCGGGCCTAGAATGGAACCACTGCGAACTCACTTCGCTCAAAGTGGTATGCAGCGTCGCTGGCGAAACCCTCGCTCGCCGAGCTGCCATTAAGGAGAGCCGTTATGCCCTGGTATGCCTGGTTGATTCTGGTCGTTGCAATCGGCTCGATCGTTGGCGGACTGATGATGTTGCGCGACACCGCCAACAAGGTTGAACTGACCGATGAGCAGCGGCGCCGCGTCGCTGAACGCAATGCCGAAGCGGATGCCCAGGACGGGCAGGACCGCTGAACAACAAACTCCGCCTGCCCGGCGGGGTTTTGTTTTCCACAGCTACTGTTCCCAAGCGGCCTTGGCCACGTGCAGGCCGTGCAAACCCTTGTAGGCGGCACGCTCCGGCTGGCTCCAGCCATCGAGCAGAGCGTCCTCCAGGCGATAGATCTCCACACCCAGCGGCCGGCATACGGCCAGCGGATCCTGCGCGTCCGGCCCCCACATCGCCAGCGACAGGTCGCCGCCGGGGCAGGTCGACAAGGCGCACAGCAAGTCGATTTCGGCGAAAAACTCCAGGTAGTCGCCCTTCTGCGCCGGACAGGCCTTCATGAAGTACAGGCCGTCGTGATTGAGGCCGGTGCACTGGAAGATATTCAACACGTCATGCACATCGAACTCGGTCAGGCCATGGGGCAGCACGGCGCGGGTCAGGTTGGAATGGCAGTGGTGGTGGAAGTCTTCGCCGGTGAGCATTTTGTTCACATACGGATCACAACGGGTGCCGAGCAAGTCATGCAGGCGTGCGCCGTGCTCGTCGATGCCGTAGGCGGCGAGACTGTCATCGGTGATGGTCACCAGCGGCCGCAGGAACGGCAGGTTCGACCACAAGCGACCGTGGGTGCTGACGTGCGCGCCCTGTAACTGGCGGGTACGCGCCGCCCATAGGCGCTCGCGCGGATCGTGGGCATTCCACACATTGAAGTCGCCCACCTGCGGCCCCACCGGTGTGGTGACACGAAACACGTGCCCGGCCGGCACGTGCCAGGCGCGGCCGGTGCGGATCGGCACCTCGAACTGTTCGATCAGCGTGCGCGCGCTCTTCTCAGCGCGAATCCGCTCGTAGAACGCGGTGTCGACCTGCAATGCCGAGCCTTTGCTGACTTGATAGGCCGCCGGATAGTCTTTGTACATGGGGCGCTTCCTCGCTGGTGGGTGCGAAACGAGCAACCACTATCCATGCCAACTTTTCTCGGCGTTACGACCCAGTTGGACGCATCTGCATGCTTTTTAGAAGTAGAAGTACAGTCACCATACCATTTCCATTGGGTAAGATGGCAACCTTGTTGCGGAGAGTTTCCAATGCGTTATTCGCAGGATCATAAAGCCCAGACCCATCAGCGCATCATCAAGGAAGCCTCCGAGCGATTCCGCAAGGACGGCATCGGTGCGACCGGCCTGCAGCCGCTGATGAAGGCGCTCGGCCTGACCCATGGCGGTTTCTATTCGCACTTCAAGTCCAAGGACGAACTGGTGGAAAAGGCCTTGCAGGCCGCGGGCGAGCAAGTAGCCGGGCTGTGCACGAACATCTTCGCCCAGGAACGACCGCTCGAGGCATTCGTCGATACCTACCTGTCCGAATGGCATCAGACCTCTCCGCACGAAGGCTGCCCGCTGCCAACCCTCTCGGCGGAGCTGGGCTTGCGTGGCCAGCCGAGCCCGACCAGCGATGCCGTGCTCAACGCGCGCCTGGCGCAAATCGCCGGCACCCTCGAAGGCGAAAACAGCGCCGAACGCAGCATCGTCATCATGTCGACCCTGGTCGGCGCCCTCCTGTTATCACGCAGCGTGGCGGACAGCGAATTGGCTCAGCGCATCCTCGACGTCACCCGCGATCAGGTGAAGCGCTCGCAGGACTAAGCCTGCCAGCGCTTGAACAACACGCTGGCATTGACCCCGCCAAAACCGAAGCCGTTGGACAACGCGTACTCGATAGGCAGCGCACGCGCCTGGCCGTGCACGATGTCGACGCCTGCGCTCGCTGGGTCCGGATTGTCCAGATTGAGCGTCGGCGGCACGATCTGATCGCGAATCGCCAACAAGGTGAAGATCGCTTCGAGCCCGCCGGCTGCGCCGAGCAGATGTCCGGTGGCGGATTTGGTCGAGGTCACGGCGATCGCATTCTGCGTGCCGAACAGCGACTTGATCGCCGCCAGTTCACCAAGATCGCCGACCGGGGTCGAGGTGGCATGGGCGTTGAGATGCTGCACCTGGTCCGCCGTGATGCCGGCCTGCGCCAATGCCAGGGCCATGGCCCGCCGCGCACCGCTGCCGTCTTCCGGCCCGGCAGTGAGGTGATAGGCGTCGGCGCTGGTGCCATAGCCGACCAGCTCGGCCAGCGGTTGCGCACCCCGCGCCAGGGCGTGCTCAAGGGATTCGATGACCACCAGACCGGCGCCCTCGCCCATGACAAACCCGTCCCGGGCACTGTCGAAGGGCCGCGAGGCACGCTCGGGCGTATCGTTGAAGCCGCTGGACAGCGCCCTGGCCGCGGCGAATCCGGCAAGGCTGACGCGATCAATGCACGCCTCCGCACCACCACAGATGGCGATATCCGCTTCACCGGCGCGGATCAGGCGTGCCGCATCACCGATAGCCTGCACCCCGGCGGCACAGGCGGTCACCGGAGCGCCCAACGGGCCTTTGAGGCCGTGCTGAATCGACACATGACCGGCGGCCAGATTGACCAGAAACGAGGGAATGGTGAATGGCGACAGGCGGCGCGGGCCGCGGCTGTCGGTGGTGCGTACCGCGTCGGCAATCGCGCCGAAGCCACCGACGCCGGAGCCGATAATGGTCGCCGTGCGCTCCTGATCACCCGCTTCGGAAGGCCGCCAGGCGGCTTGTTCCAGCGCCTGCCGGGCCGCTTCCAGGGCGAACAGAATGAAGCGGTCCATCTTCTTCTGCTCCTTCGGCGGCGTGGCGCGATCCGGATCGAAACCGCCTTCGGAATCCTCCTCCAGCGTCGGCACCACACCACCGACCCGAGTCGGCAGATCGGCAATCACTGCGTCCGGCAAATTGCGCAGCCCGGAACGTCCGGCCAGCAAGCGCTGCCAGACCACTTCGACGCCACTTCCCAAAGGAGACACCAGGCCCATGCCGGTGACGACTATTCGACGCTGATCCATACCGCAGTTACCCCTGATCAATTTTTGTAACGTTGTGCCGCCGAACTGCGCGACAGGTTCGGTGCCATCACCTGACGCGCGGCAACGAATGAATGCCACTCCCCGGCATCGGGCAGCGAGGGAATGGTGATCAACTCACCCTGATCCAGCCCCGCCAGTGCCGCATCGACCATCTCCCCCGCTTCCATGACCATTTCCGCCGGAATGCCACTGGCGTCGATGCCGGAGCGCTCCCAGATCTCCGTACGCGTCACGCCCGGCAACACCGCTTGCACCTTGACCCCGGTGCCGTCGAGTTCGGCATTCAGCGACTGCGTCAGGCTCAACACGTAGGCCTTGCTCGCGCTGTAGACGGCATTGAAACGCTCAGGGAACAGCGCAACCACCGAGGCGATATTGATGATCGTGCCACGCCCGGCCTTGGCGAAACCCGCGGCGGCGGCCGACGCCAGGCGGGTGACCGCCGTGATGTTGAGCTGGATCAGACGCTCCAGCTGCTCCATGTCGGCATTGGCCAACAGCCCCTCGGTGGCGACCCCGGCGTTGTTCACCAGCAGACTGATGGCCGAATCGCTGCGCAGGCGCTGCTCGACTTTGAGTACGTCGTCTTTGTGGGTGAGATCCGCCTTGAGCACTTCTACCTGTACGCCATGCTCCGCGCGCAGCTTGGTGGCGGCAGCCTCCAGCCGCTGTTCATCCCGCGCGACCAACAGCAAATCGTAGCCGCGCGACGCCAAACGTTCGGCGTAAATCGCACCGATGCCGGAGGAAGCTCCGGTGATAAGGGCCGAGCCCTGAGACTGGACAGCGTTCATAAATGTGCTCCCGGTGGGCGTAGGTGATGACATGAGCCATGAGTATAGCCATGACCCCGGAAAATATTACACACGTAATCTCACAGGATGCAAACGAATAAGATGAGCGCAATTGTGTGGCCCGCCGGCAGCTCAGTTCGGGTTCACAAGGAGCCCTTGTTGCCTTTGAAAGCCCGAGAACAGAGCGTTCAGACGAATATGACAGTTTTGCTGTCAATAGCTTGTGGACAGATTTTAGATACGCGAGAATGCAAAATATTGCTAAATATTTTTCAAAAGCGTACTGCGCGGCTTCCGACAGCACCTAATTTTTCAACGTGAGCGTTTAATGAATCTCCCTGCAAAAATACGTTCAGAGAATGAGCATCACGAGATCGATATTCCCGCACTCCTTCGGGATATCTGGAAGCAAAGAGGCATAATTCTGCTATTTACCGGACTGTCTACGGCAATTGCAGTGACTTATGCTTTAACCGCACAACCGCAATATAAAGTCCAAAACTACATTACACCTGTTGCCTTGGTAGAGCTGGACACGCTGAACGAGTCCGGGCTCTATAAAATCGCGCCGGAAGAAGCGCTAAAACGAGTTGGTTCGTCGCTTGAGTCCTATTATGTACGCCTGCAATTTTTCCAGGCAAATCCTGAGTTGCTGTCTCCGGTACAGCCCGATGGGATGTCCACAAAAGATGCGCTCGACCGTTTCAATGCGAATGCTTTTTCAGTTGAGCAGATAGACTCTAAAAAAGCCGCCAGTCTTTCCGATGCGATCCAATTTGGCGCGGAATATCCGTCGGGGATGGATGGCGTTTCTATCGTCAACAACTTCACCGACTTTGTAATCAAGCGCGAAAAAGAAAAAGTCGAAGCAGACTTTAATAAAATCATCGCCAACCGCATCGCCCAAACCGAGAGAAAGCTCGTTTCAAAGAAAGCTGCATATGAAGCTGAAACCGATTCAAAAATTGCAAAGCTTCTAGAGAAAGACCAACTCAAGAAGGAAAACCTTCAAGACGAGCTAAAGGCTCTGCGTCAGCAGTTGCAAACTCGCCGGCAGAATCGGATCAAGCAATTGGACGAAGCAATATCCATTGCCAAGAAACTGGGTATTGTCTCCCCGACTACACCGTCCGCGCTTGGTGAAGCATCGCAGACGAGGCAGGGCAATATGATTCGTACCGAGGTGAGCAACCAGACAATACCTCTGTACTTCATGGGTCAATCGGCACTGGAAGCAGAGCGCGCAACACTGGTTTCACGAAACTCAGATGATTTTACCGAACCTCGCGTTGACGAAATCCAAAAAGAGCTGAGTCTGCTGGCTACCAACCGCCAGGTAGCATTACTTAAACAACGTAGAAACGAAGAGCTATTCTTAAAAGGTTTGAGCGATATCCGCGAGGAACTGGCGCACCTGAAAAACCTGCATATCGACTTCGATCAATTCAATCTCGTTAATATCGACAGGTCGGCTTCACCGCCACCATCACCTATAAAACCCAAGAAAACGTTGATCGTCGGGTTGGGCTTGGTATTCGGGTTCATGCTCGGCATTGCAGTAGCTCTGGCACGGATAGTTATGTTTCCGAAAAAAATGATTGAGACATGAGCTGCACTTATCTGGCAATTATCTAGCGCCTGTCTAGTCCTGAAATAGGTTTACACCTGTTTCACCCTGACGCCCGATGCACCGCATCGGGCGTTTTGTATTTCAAAGACAGGTGCGGACGCTCACCGTTGTAGATCGATACCGACTCACTCACCATCTTCTTCGCCTGCGTTAAATCCTGTGGTCGCTGGAGCATAAGCTCTGTCTTTAATATCCCGTTGACCCGCTCTGCCAAGGCATTTTGGTAGCAGTCATAGCCGTCCGTCATTGAGCATCGAATACCGTACTTCGCGTGCAACGCTTGGTACATCCCCGAGCAATATTGGATACCTCTATCTGAATGATGCACCAACGGCTGCTCTGTCCGACGGTGCTTTACCGCCCGGCGCAGTGCCTGTGCTACCGACTCGGTGTGAAGGCTTTCATGGACGTGATAGCCCACGATCTTTCGCGAAAAAGCATCCGTTACCAGGCTCAGATAGGCCACACCGTCCTGAGTGGGCAAATAGGTGATGTCAGCCACCCAGACTTGTTCCGGGCCGCTTGGAACAACCTGATCAGGACCTGGCTTGAGCAGGTTCGGGTGGCGGTGAAAGCGATGATGACTATTGGTCGTCTTGTGATAAGACCGCTTGCGAGCTACCAATAAACGTCTTTCCCGCAGAATCGAAAACAGCCGATCTCGACCCACTTGCAGTTCAAGTTGGGGCTGGCAATGCAGCAAGTAATGCAGCTTTCGGGTGCCCAAACGCGGCTGCCGCTGACGTTTTTGCTGAACGAAATCGGCAACCTTCTGATCCAGCCCCAGACGAGCAGCATCGGCGCGATTGCGTTTGTAGTAAGCCTGTCGGCTTATCCCCATGAACTGGCAAGCCCTGCTGATGCTCAGGTTTTTGATTCGTTTTTGCGCGAGGACTTGCCGGGACGCTTTTTTACGACAGAGAGACCGTAGTCATTCTTCAAGACATCCACGACCGCCTCGAAAAACTGCGCTTTCTGATTGGACAGAGCTAACTGCTCTTCAAGCTCTTTGATGCGTTGCTCTGGCGTTAATGGTCGGTTTTTGTCGGGCATAGACCCCATCCTCGGCGAGCCAATGTATCTGCCTGGGCTCCAATCCTGCCGACCGTGCTTGCGTAACCACGTCAGAACGGTCGTTTTGCCTTGAATCCCGTAGCGCTCCTGAGCCTCTTTATAACTCAGCTCGCCTTTTTCGACCTGATCGACGACCGACAATTTAAAGGTCAGCGTGTAGTCTCGCTGACTACGCCTTTTTGCTGATTCCATTACGTCCTCCTGAAAAACAGATCAGAAGGTGTAAACCTTATTCAGGACGGGACAGCCTCATTAAAAAAAGGGCCGATCAATGATCGGCCCTTTTTTATATCTTCATTAATTAACTTCCAGCTTGTCACGGTTCCTTTCTAGGATTGCCTTGCCAATTCCCTTGACTTCAAGCAACTCATCCACTGATGCAAATGGTCCGTTATTGTCACGGTATGCAACAATCGCCTTTGCCTTTGCCTCACCAATACCACTCAGCTCGCGCTGAAGCGTGGATGCGTCTGCAGCATTAAGATCAACCTTATCTACATTCGCTTTGGTAACTGAGTCCATCACTACGGAAGACTCCACGGACCCCGTTTTAGCCTCAGGAGCAGCGATGGCGGCAATCGATGCGCCACTCAAGAGGGCAAACACCAACGAGTAGAAATAGCTTGTACGCATAAGATGACGCTCCATGACATTGATTGGGAAGCAGCTTTTCCTAAGCTGCTTCCCAAATTTAGGCGATATGCTGGAGCTGTCAAAAACGCCTACGTTACCGAATGTGAAACGATCAAGGCTCCAACCGGCGCTGCTGGTAGATCCAATCGACAATGTCACCATCGGGAGCGTAACCGCTGACGGTTTCACGAAGAAGCTGGCGAACGCGAACGTAGTCATCCTGCTCGACTGAGCTGAGCAATTCAGTCAGCTTGATTTTAAGCACGTCCCAGGGCAGATGATCCTCGTTGGCAGTCATGATCATCGGGTGTTGGGTGGCCGCCACGTTATCGCCGATCAGCAACTCTTCGTAGAGCTTTTCACCAGGCCGCAAGCCAGTGAACTCTATGGAAATATCGCCATGCAGATTCTTTTCCGAGCGAACGCTCAAGCCTGAAAGATGGATCATTTTTTCGGCGAGCTCGACAATTCTTACCGGCTCCCCCATATCCAATACAAAGACATCGCCTCCCTGCCCCATCGAGCCGGCCTGAATAACGAGCTGAGCGGCTTCTGGAATGGTCATGAAGTAACGCGTTATTTTCGGATGCGTCACCGTCAGGGGGCCGCCGGACTTTATCTGTTTGTGGAACAGCGGAATGACCGAGCCAGAAGACCCGAGAACATTTCCGAAACGGACCATGGTGAAGCGCGTCTTGTTAACGCGGGAAACATTGGTGCTATCACCAAACAAGACTGGAGCCACTTCCCGGCTCAGCGCTTGCAAGGTCAACTCAGCCAGACGCTTGGTACTGCCCATCACATTCGTCGGACGAACGGCCTTGTCAGTCGAGATCAATACGAAGTTGGCCACTCCCGCCTGAAGTGCCGCCTGCGCGGTATTCAACGTGCCGATGACATTATTGAGAACACCTTCGGCAATATTATGTTCGACCATCGGAACATGTTTGTATGCCGCAGCGTGGTAAACGGTATCGACGCGCCAGGTTTTCATCACATCGAGTAATTTATTCTGGTTACGCACCGAACCAAGGATAGGTATAAGCCGTATGTACAATGACTCTCGGGAAACACGTTGTTCCAGCTCGGAAAGAATACTGTATAGATTGAATTCGCTATGCTCGAAGAGCAGCAACGTCGTAGGGCGCAACAACAGAATCTGCCGACACAACTCGGAACCAATAGAGCCACCGGCCCCGGTCACCAGAACTGACTTGCCCTTGACGCAATGTTCAAGCAAATCCGCTTGTGCGGGTACCGCATCGCGCCCAAGAAGATCCGCGATATCGACTTCCTGAATATCATCGACCTTAACTCGGCCACTGGCCAAATCCATGAAACCAGGCACGCTTCGCACATGAAGGGGGAACCCCTCAAGGAAGCCGAGTATTTCACGTCGACGACCGCGATTGGATGACGGGATAGCCAGGAGAATTTCCTGAGCTCCGGTATTATCAATCATCTGTTGGATATGCTTTGGTTTGTAGACCTGTAGCCCGGAAATCACCCTATCGGCGATTCCACTGTCGTCATCAATAAATGCGACGGGGCGCATGACGCGCCCCATCCGTAACGCAGCAACAAGCTGATTACCTGCAGCCCCCGCCCCGTAGATGGCGACCTTCGGCAAGCCATTGTCCCGATTGGTGAACGGTACATGCTGCGCGGCACTGAACCAATCGCCTAAAAAATATTGACGCATCGCCAGGCGTAGCCCGCCGATCATGATCAAACTAAGCCACCAATAGTTGAAAATGATCGATCGCGGAACGACATTTTGATGATTACTGTACCAATACACCACGACACCAAGTATCAAAGACGACAATGTGACAGCTTTGATAATTGCAATCAGGGCATCATTTCCGAAATAGCGCATAACGGCGCGATACATTCCGAAACGAACGAAAAGAGGTATTGCCACGAGCGGTGCGCTGAGAAAGAGCCACAGATGCTGGGTGACCGGATTGACCATCTCGTCAAGCCCCAGACGCACAACGAATGCCATCCACAGAGCAGCCCAAACCAACGCGATATCAGTTAGCACCTGCAGAAAACGCTTGCGTCGCCTTGGTAGACTTAACAACTTTTCCCGAATCTTATCCATAACCCCTCTAAACACCTCTAGAAGCTCCTAACACCGATATCGCGTGCATTTTTCGTCAAAAACTTTTGAGAATCTTATGCTTTTTCGAGTTCACCAGCGTGAAATTTGAAAGCGAGAAAGACCAACGGCAAATATGCCAAAACGAGGCCCACGGCGCCGTCCAGGTGTTGCAGAACAACCAATACAGCGACAGGCAACAACCAGAAAAGATTGATCCCGGCTATCGCCAATGTGACAGGGCGGTGATTTCCAAACTGACGAGATGCATATTGATAGCCATGGCTACGATGCGCTTCATAGACCTTGTCGCCTCGCAACAGGCGTCGCATCAAAGTAAAGGTGGCGTCGACAATAAAAACACCGAGCAAAATCAGCCATACCCACAGATATTCCGCATTACTCCATGCGGCATGGAGCGACAAAATACCAAGCGTCAGACCGAGAAAGCCGCTGCCAGCGTCACCCATGAAAATTCGCGCAGGAGGGAAATTCCAGAAGAGAAAGCCAAGCACCGCCATTACCAACATTCCTGGCGCTACAGCCAACCCGCTATCATTGCCGATCCAATAGGTAACGCAGGCTCCCAGACACACACAGATAGCCTCGACACTCGCCAAGCCGTCAATTCCGTCCATGAAATTGTACAGATTGAGCATCCAGACCAGATAAAACGCACCTAGCACATAGCCAACCCAGCCGAGGTCCACGGTTTGTCCGAACACGTTGAGAGGTGCCACACCGCTAATCCAGTAGAGCGTCCACAGAGCGCCACAGAAATGCGCCAATAACCGCCAACGCGCTGCGATATGTCCATGATCATCGAGAAAACCCACGACAGCGATCCATCCACCGCCACCCAGCAATGCGATAGCCAGAGGCCAGGCAATGTCGCCAGTCCAGGCGAGAACCGGCAGCGCGACAAGGAAGCTGAGCACGATCGCGACGCCGCCACCGCGCGGAGTGGGAACCGAATGTGAACTACGAGCATTGGGAATGTCTATCAAACTCTGCGCCAATGCATATCTACGCAGCGCGCCGGTAGCCAGAAACGACATTCCTACAACTAAAGCCAACAACCATATTGTGTTCAAAAGTTAACTTCCTGAAGCAGCCAAAACCAATTCCTTTATTGAACCTTCGTCATGCGTAATTGACCCGGCTCAATGCTGCCTTTCGTTGGCCAAAAAGTAATTCGCTGTCAATAAAAGGGCATTGTCCACATTGACAGGTGGGGTCCACCCCAACAGCTCTCGAGTTTTGCTTATATCGACCTGTAACGATCCACATAAGCGCTGGGAAAGTGCTCGCTTTCCTAAAAGTAGTGCACTTTTCTCTAGCAGTACACTTGGTACCGGTAACAACCGCGCGGGCTTACCTAATGCCTTCGCCATCCTTTTCAACAGTTGAGTCGTAGATAAATCCTCGTCGTCGCTGACAAGGAAGGTCTGATTCGCAGCAGCCGGATGGCGAATACAGGTCACAATCAAATCAACGAGATTATCCAATGCAACGAGACTTCGCCGATTATGAATGGCGCCAAACGGCAAGGGGATGCCCTTCTCCAACCAACGCATCATGTTCAGAAAGTTGGCTTTAACCCCCGGGCCGTAAACAAGCGTCGGCCGAATGATCACGACCTCCATGCCGGATAGGGCCGCGATCTCGCGTAATCCTTGCTCCGCTTCCATCTTGGAAACACCGTATGGATCTATCGGAGCAGGAGCGGCATCGGCGGTGTACGGCGCGTTGATCGACGTGCCTTCGCCGTTTACTTTGATCGAACTGATGAAAACAAAGCGACGAACCCCTGAGTTGGCGGCCTCACGAGCGAGTTTTAGAGTACCCTCGACATTGACCTTGCGAAATGCCTCAAGCGGGTCTGACTCAGTGTCATTCATAACGTGCACGCGAGCGGCACTGTGAATCACTGTCTCTACTTGATCCAGTGCTTCAGACCAGTCGGTATCAGCCTGAAGACCGGAAATACCCACGGTTTTAACATCTCGATAAAAGTCAGGTAATGCGTGTGCACGAATAGCTGCCACCGGCTCCACATCGTCTGAACTCATCAATCGATCCAGTACCGCACGACCGACGAAACCTGTGGCACCTGTCAATAACACACGCATTCTGAACCTCAGCCGCTTAGAATTTAGACCAGACAGTACGGTTGATGTAGTCGGTGTAACTTAATACAACCCGCACTACTTGCTTCGACACTGGCCCCGCCTGGTAATCCCCTACTACAGGAATGACTCGATTAGCACGATCATGCTGACTGGTGACTACACGCACAGCATCGAGAACGCCCTCGACCTTCAGGCCACTCATGATAAGAGTCCCCTCGTCCATCCCTTCCGGCCGCTCATGAGCGTTACGGATAGTGATAGCAGGCAGGTTCAGCAGAGAGGCCTCCTCAGTGATGGTGCCGCTGTCCGACAACACGCAAAACGCCGACATCTGCAGCTTGATGTAATCAAGCAGACCAAATGGTTTCGAGAAGCGAATCAACGGGTGATCCAAAGACTCACCGATCGCTTCCAAACGCTTACGAGTACGTGGATGCGTAGAAACAATAATCGGGTACTGATACTTATCCGCCAAAGCACGCAATGTCTTCAGCAAGTCTCTGAGGTTTTCTGGGGTATCAACGTTTTCTTCACGATGGGTACTGACAATGAAGAACTTGTCTTGCTCTAGACCTTCCCGAACGAGCACATCTGAAGTCAGAATTTTCGGCATGTAATAGTCGAGCACTTCCTCCATATGCGAACCCGTCTTGATGATGGTTTCGGGGCGGATACCTTCAGCAATCAAGTAACGCCGAGCATGTTCGGTCAATACCATATTGATATCACTGAGGTGATCGAGCACCTTGCGATTCAATTCCTCGGGAACACGCTGGTCAAAGCAGCGGTTACCTGCCTCCATGTGGAAAACCGGAATTTTGCGACGCTTCGCAGCGATTACCGCCAGGCATGTATTGGTATCACCATAAAGAAGCAGCGCATCAGGCTTTTCGCTTTCAAAAACCTCGTCGGCCTTGGAAATAACCTCGGCAATGGTCTTCGCTGCCGTTTCCCCCGCAGCCCCTAAAAAGTAATCGGGCTTGCGAATTTCCAGATCGTCGAAAAAAACCTGATTCAATTCGAAATCATAGTTTTGGCCAGAATGAACCAATACATGGTTTACCTGCTTATCAAGTTCGGCAATCACGCGGCTCATCTTGATGAGCTCCGGACGCGTGCCTACTAGCGTCATGACCTTAAGCATCGAGCTTCTCCTGAATGTATTCGAGATTCAAAAGAACCTTCTTCACGCCCGCAACATCCAATCGCTCAGTATTGTGCGAAGTGTAATCATCCAGGTCGGAAATCTCTTGTTCACCCTCAACAAAAAATTTCTTGTAGTTCAAATCGCGATTATCCGAAGGAATACGGTAGTAACGCCCCATATCCTCTGCTTTGGCCATTTCTTCACGAGAAATAAGCGACTCGTAAAGTTTCTCGCCATGACGAGTACCGATAACTTTTACATCGTTATTGCAGGAAAACAGCTCTTTAAGTGCTTGTGCCAGGTCCGCGACTGTGGAAGCCGGAGCTTTCTGTACAAAAATATCACCTTGCTCCGCATGCTCGAATGCGTGCAAAACCAGATCGACCGAGTCTTCAAGCGACATCAGGAAACGGGTCATGTTCGGATCAGTGACCGTCAGTGGCTCGCCACTCTGCAGCTGATTGATAAACAACGGAATTACGGAGCCGCGGGAAGCCATGACATTACCGTAACGTGTTGCGCAGATAACAGGGCCAGTCGCTGGGATCATCCGCGACTTGGCCACCATCAGCTTTTCTGCCATCGCTTTGGAGATGCCCATGGCATTGATTGGATAGACCGCTTTATCGGTACTGAGAACAACAACTCGCTTGACGCCAGAAGCGATAGCCACGTTCAGGACGTTTTCGGTGCCAATCACGTTAGTACGTACGGCTTCCATTGGATAAAACTCGCAGGAAGGTACTTGTTTCAAGGCGGCAGCATGGAAAATATAGTCCACGCCGACCATAGCTTGAGCAAGACTATCGCGATCACGCACGTCGCCGATATAAAACTTCACTTTGTCGTTCGACAAAGCAATACGCATATCTTCCTGCTTTTTCTCGTCCCGGCTAAATACACGAATTTCTTTTACATCTGTATCTAGAAAACGTTTCAAAACCGTGTGACCGAATGAACCGGTTCCGCCGGTAATCATCAAAATTTTATTATCAAACATATCCACCTTCCTAAACTTTATATAAATTTGTAATTAGCGCGAAACTTTCATCGACTTGACCAAATCCACCCAAGATGGGGGGACATAGCCTGTCGCGGATTGAAATTTTGATGAGTCTAGCGAACGATCTATCGCTACGTTATCGTCAGCAACAATATCGATTTCTTTTTCGTAAACTTCCGCCACCAACTTGAGC
This sequence comes from Pseudomonas sp. JQ36, assembly GCF_053851495.1. NCBI lineage: Bacteria > Pseudomonadati > Pseudomonadota > Gammaproteobacteria > Pseudomonadales > Pseudomonadaceae > Pseudomonas > Pseudomonas sp. JQ36. Next base: position 2,997,739 of record NZ_CM132642.1, read on the forward strand.
AGCGACAGCTTATCAATAGGATTTACCGAAACATGATACAGGCCTTGCAGTCCGTCATTCGGAATAACATAGTCACGAATCACCCGCGCAAGTTCTACAGTCGGAAGTCCGGAAAAAATGGCTTTTCTGTAGCCTTTGACCGAACCGCTCTGCGAAAGAAACCAGTCTACGAGCGAATAATTGCTGCCCAATTCGTGTCCGATAATGGAGGTCCGCAGAGTAACTGCATTGGAAGCAGTGTGTAGCTCACCGATATATTTCGACTTTCCGTACAGATCCTCCGCATCGGAAATATCATTTTCGGTATAGGAACCCTTGCGACCAGAGAACACACAGTCGGTACTAATATGAATCACGCGAGCGCCGGACAACGCACATAGTTTCTGAATACGATGCGGCAGCATTGCATTGATAGGGAGCGCAGATAGTGGATCCTTGGCATCAGCCAGTTGCTTGATCAAACCAACGCAATTGATCACGACATCCGGCTGGACACGCGTCAGTACGGAAACAAGTGAATCCTGATCAAGCACGTCTACATTACTGATCAACGAACCGCGGGCGTTTTCAGAAAAATGTCTTGCACCCCCCGGGTTGCGCAAGGTTCCCCAGACTTCGTGGCTCGGATCTTCGTGGAATAGCCGGAACACCGCACTACCCAGCATCCCAGTGACCCCTAGTACGAGAACTTTCATTTTCAATTACCCTTCAATTCATTGATCCTAATCCCGAGTATTTCGACCAGACGCTCGCTCTGCCGGCCCATTTCGAAATGCTCAAGGTAATACGCTCGCCCCGATTGCCCCAGCGAATCACGTTCAGCAGCACTCATGTGATATAGCTGCTCTATGCGTCTAGCCATATCAGCAGCATCATCTGCTGGGCTGGTGAAACCAGCCTTTGCTTCATCTATGACTCGCGCGCCTTCGCCATCAAGCGCGGCGACAATCGGCCTCCCTGCTGCCAGATAAGCCTGGACTTTGCTTGGAATGGTATAGGAGAACGCTTCATCCCGCCTCAACGTCACCAACAATCCACCGGCCCTTGAGAAGAAATGAGGCATTTCGTCAGCCGCAAAGCGGCCTGCCAACACCAGGTTGTCCAGTTTCCTAGACTCTTTTTCACTTTTGATCCAGGCCGACATACTACCACTACCAACCAGCATGATTCTCAATCCTGAGAGGTGCTTCAGCTTGTCTGCGACCTCAACAAGTGTTTCCACAGACTGAGCGGTACCCAAATTCCCTGCAAAAACCAAGCAAAAATTATTGCTGAGCTCATCAAGTAATTCCGCAGGGATGCGAGTCGGGTGAGTGTCTGAATGCACTTCTTGATAAGAGTTTGGGTAATACACGATCTTGCTGGTGTCCGCGTAGCGCGATACAGGCTCCCGAAAAGCCCGGGATTGTACCAACAGTGTATCGGCAGCAGAGTATATCCATTTCACTAGATAACCGACTAATCGCAACACCTGATTATTCTTTATGAAACCAGTAGCACTGAGGCTTTCAGGCCACAAATCCTGAATCCAAATTGCCAGATGCGCTTTCAACTTCCACTTCAAATAAATTGCAGGGATAGCCGAGATTATAGGAGAAGGAGCAAATACAAAAATGGCATCAAAATGTTGGCCCTTTACTGCTTTTGGATAAAATCTCAGGCCATTTACAACAAACGATAGATAATTTAGTACCAGATTCTTTGCGCCTGAAGTAAAACGTGGACGAAGCGGTGCGCGACAAACAGTGACGTTTGTTCCGTAACGTTGCTCGGAATAACCCGACGCACTATAGCCATCGAATATCGCTCCCTCCGGGTAGTTAGGTTTTCCGGTTAAAACCTTAACAACATGCCCCTTAGCAGCCAAGTTTTTGACCAAATCATTAATAATGAATGACTCGGGCCAAAAATACTGCGAAACCACCAGGATGTTCATGTTTTAACGACCCTCTGCCGATCGAGGTGCTAGCGCTAGAAGTGCAACCCACGTCTTTTTACAAGTTTCAGCCCAGTCAAATTTATCGCTTTGCCTCGCGGCTGCACTTGCTAAATCTTCCAGCGTCTGCGGACTTGTCAATGCCGACGACAAAACATTACCGATATCATTGGAATCAAACGGTGAAAAATAAAGGGCCGCATCTTCGCCAAATTCCGGCATTGGCATAACATTAGAGCAAACCATCGGCCTGCCAGACGCCAGTGCCTCAAGAAGAATATTAGGGCAATTCTCACAAGATGAGGCAAAAAGGTTCAGATAGGCGTGGTGATATAATGGAGGCAAACTTTTATAGGGAATAGCGCCTAGCAGAACAACCTGCTGCTCGAGCCCAAGCTGTTGAATCAGAGCTTTAACCCGCTCTGCTTCAGGCATATTGGTCTCGCCAACCAGAATCAACGAGAATCGCGCACGAAGTTCTGCAGAAAGAGTTGCGTAGGCCTTTACAACTTCAAAGTGATGCTTATAAACATCGAACCTTGAAACATATAAAATATACTCACCCGCAGTTAAAAAATCAGGTCTAGGAACAACAGTTCCGTGAGTACGAAATATGGAACTAATTCCATGAGGGATCGTTACCGCATTTTTAACAGTTGTGAGAGACTCAATCACAGCCCTTGCATAATTAGAAATGAAGATGGTCAGGTCTGCATTAGCCATGCTTTTGAGCATAACTCTATTCAGCAACCAAACGCGCAAGCGCTGTAGACCCCAAGAAATGTTCTGTTGAACTCGCGAATCGAAGGGAATCATATTTCTAAACATGGTAACGACTTTGCAACCCTTCGGTGGAACAGTTGCTACCACACCACCAGGACAAAACAGGACATCCGCCCGCTCCTTCTTCAGAAACCGGGGCAACATCAGTTTTTCCCAAACAGTTCGCAAGATTGGATTTTCGGTTGGCCACGAAGTCTCCACGCGCCGAATGTGAGCATGGCTAGGCAAATCCAGACTTTTAGGAGCAAAAACCAAAACTTCAAGATCGTCCACGTCCGGCATATGCTCAAAAAGATTGAGCAAATAAGTTTGCCCCCCACCCAAGCGAGCCGAGTACGCGTTAACAATTATTTTCATACCTTACCGATCATCCAATATCGATTGAAGACTGTTTTTCAAGCCATGCCTGGAACATTAGAATATTCCATAAATGGAGACTTCTGTCGTAGGTTCCTTGCAAATGCTGGGACCATATCAGACGGATCTTATTAGTGTCAAAATAGCCTTGGTCTCGAAGCTTTTCTGCATCCAGTAGCGACTCAGCCCACTCTCGCAATTCACCACGCAACCATTGTGCTAGAGGAACTGAGAATCCTGCTTTGGGGCGCTCGAAAAAAGTCGAAGGAACATACTGCTTAAGCACTTCGCGCAACGGCCACTTCCCCGTGCCATTTTTAATCAAATGGTGTGTAGGCAATGCGAAGGCCAACTCGACAACTCTGTGATCTAACAATGGAGCACGAGTTTCGAGGCTAGCACTCATTGCGGCACGATCCACTTTCACTAACAAATCGTCTGACAGATATTGATTGAAGTCCCATCGCCTCATTTCTTCGATGGAGTCGGCTCCCGACGCCCAAAGAGGCGCTGGTTCGTTCAAACTATCAATGCCTAGCACCAAGTTATCAACACGCTGCCACTGTGACATCAACCCCGTATACATATCCGCCAGGCGTTCAGAAGCCACAAGTTCAGACATTCGATAAATACGCCGGCCATTTATCTTTTTACGAGCTGCGCCTGGTAATACTGAACACACACTATCCCAACTCTTGGCGGACAATAAGCGCAAGGCCGAACCGGCCATCCGGCGCATCGGCAACGGGATAGACTCCATTTTATGCCATAAGTCTGATGTAACCTTATACCTTGGATAACCGGCGAAAAGCTCATCGCCACCATCCCCCGACAAGGCGACGGTGACGTGTGCTTTCGTCAACCTGGAAACAAGTACGGTAGGAATCTGAGATGAGTCTGCAAAAGGCTCATCATATATCGCAGGTAAATCTGGAATAACTTTAAGCGCGTCTTTCGCACCTACATATAACTCAGTATGGTCCGTCCCCAAATGCTTTGAAATCGCTCTTGCATAAGGCGCTTCATCAAAGCTTTTTTCTTCAAAGCCAATTGTGTAGGTCTTAATTTTTTTTACACTTTGGGCCTGCATCAATGAGACAACCAAGCTCGAATCAATCCCTCCAGAAAGGAATGCGCCGATTGGTACGTCTGACACCATCTGCCCTTTGATTGCTTGCAGAAGCCGCTCATTAGTTAATTTAACAACATCCGCATCGGAGGCCGTCTTGAGTCTTAGACTGAGGTCTCGCTGCTCTGCCGTATCAATGGTCCAATAGCCGCGAGGGAATAGCGAACTCCCTAAGGATTCAATAGAGACGAAGTGCCCGGGTTCTAGTTTTGAAATGCCTTCATAGATCGACTTTGGAGCGGGTACGTATCCAAATCTTACGAACTCACAGAGAGCGCTCCGATCGATTTTAAGCTCGTCCTTGAAAACGAGATTGATTGATTTTAACTCAGAAGCAAAAACAAACCGATTACCAACATAACCATAATATAAAGGTTTTTCTCCGGCCCTGTCTCTCGCCAGAATGATTGAGCCTGTCTCTCTGTCCCACAAGGCAAATGCAAACATTCCGACCAAACGCTTGAGAGTCTGCTCAACGCCCCAAAACTCAATAGCCGCGAGCAGTACTTCAGTGTCAGACTCGCCTCTCCATTCGACGTAACAATTCGAGTCTATAAGCTCCTGCTTAATGGCTAAAAAATTATATATTTCGCCATTATAAGCAATGGTATATCTGCCACTTGGGGAAATCATCGGCTGATGCCCCAGCGGGGACAGGTCCAGGATAGCGAGTCGCCGATGGCCGAAAGCTACGCCGAATTGATCATCTGCCCATACGCCGAAATCATCGGGCCCTCGATGGAAAATTGGAGAGGTCATTTTTTCAGCGATTTGACCAACGCTATAACCTGCATTCCAGGTCGCAATACCAGCAATCCCACACATAAGCAACACCAACCTGTAAAGTACAGTTTAATCTTTAGAACAAATCAAGTTCTTCATAATACTACATCGAGCACGTAGACAACCATTCAATGGTTGCAAGCTCCGAATTTTGTATACAGGCACTTGGCAAACTCACTACCTATTTACCTATGTTCCGGGACGCCAAGCTGCCCCCCTTCCACTTGATGAAGCGGCAGGCCCTTATCCTCTGAAACCCCGCCAGGCCCACGATGCCCTTTAGGCTTTTTCATAACGAAAAAGAGCATCAGTACCGGTGCAATATTTATTAAATATCGATAGTCCACGATAGGCGAAATCGAATAAACAAGAAAGAACGAACAAATAACTAACGAGGAAGAAAGCTTTTCCGCTGTTCCGGAAAATCGCCATGGGAGGTATACAGCGCTACAGAAACGAAGCCACAATATGGCAATCACAAAGACCAAATAGAGACGCGCAAAATACACGCCCCAACCCAACACCGAATAATCAATAATAGCACTCCGGTAAAGGTCGTATACATACTGAACAGGCTTCAGTACATTCAACAAGAATGACCCAATGTAATATTGACTATTCAACGTTGAAATCCAATAGGCAACACCACCTTCAGAATAATAACTGTGCGCAAGAAGTGACTCATTGCTTTCTAGATAAAAAGCAACAGCTGAGCAGAGTATATAAAGAAACACGATTTTGAAAATTAATTTTGCCCGCCCTACTCTTGCACCGGCACCGCCAGTTAAAAAAATAGAAAAAGCAAACACCAGAAAGAACTGCAGTCTTATTGGACAAAGAAGCAGAACAAGAAATAAATCCTTTTTTCTGCGCAGCATTAAATAGGAGACAAGCGATACGTAAAATAAAACGCCAAAGCTGTCTTTATTTATCAGAATGGAAAACTGCAATACGGAAAATAAGCCCAACCAATAAAAAATAGGCAAAAACTTCTGAGTGACTCGAAAACATAGCAGTTCGGTACGGCAGTATGCATAACTGAGGATAATAAGATTCAGAGCTAGTGAGACAAGAACTAAATCTGACATCCCCAACTGAAAAAATACCGAATAGATAAAACTGACCACATAATTATTAAGCGAAGAAATATCAGGCGTCAAACCGAACCCGGTTACCACCCCCTCATAAAACATGTGATCAGGTATATTCAGATAATTACTAGCAGAAGTAAAATAATATTCAAAATTTATATAGAAAACTGCTTGAAAAAAAGCCAAAACACAGAAAAAACATACCAACCTAATAGCAAAGCGCAGAGAATTATTATTAATCATATGCCCACGCAGACCTCAAGCAAAAATCAACACCGGCATCGCGCCACTCGCAAAACAAGTCAAAAAACATGCAGCAGCACCTATATAAGCTAAGCATATCTTTGTAGAAATATTAAATAATAGTTTTGCACAGTACGCTCACAAAATTGATAGTGTTTATGAAATCCCCTACACTTCCGACAAATACCTTCGTGAAACTTCTTCAATTCCGTAGTCTTTCAAGAAACCACTCACAGCTTCAAAGGGCAGCTTACCTTTTCCACCGCACTTTTCTACAAACGCTTCGAGCTTATCAGGCCTATCCAGGTCATCAGTAGTCATTATCACCGTATGCCCCTCTTCAGCGTAACGAGCCAATAAAGGTGAAACGTCAGCACTTGCATTTGCAATGTCGATTATTGGTTTTCCAGTGGCAATATATTCGACTATTTTACTTGGAATCATAGAGCAATTGGTATTCTCTATATTCACTAGAAAGTCCGCTTCGCCTATCACCCTAGCGACACTGTCACGTTCCAAAGGACCATGCCACTTAATAGTGGAATTGCATACAGAAGCTAAATCCACACCATTACTGGCACCATAGATATCAAATATGATACGACGGTCGTTACTTGCAGCGAAAAGCGCACTAAGCCGCTCTATTATAGCCGCGGCCAAAAAAGGTTCTCTAATTCCACGATGGAAATTCCCGATAAACACTAGCCTTGTAACTAGCGGATCAGTAAGTTCCTGAGTATTAGAGTAAACGCTTTCAATATCTGCCAAATGCGGAATGACATGGGCATTGCTCATGCCCCCAAAAGACGAAAAATAATCGTCGTAGGTATTATTGCTGGTAAAGCAAACCTTACTAGCGCGCTTAATAACAGACGATTCAACGCAAGAATTCAGCCGCCGGTAAAGAAAAATATTATTATTTGGCATAGAAATAGAGGTAGAAAATGGATCACCATAGTCTGCCACCCAGTGGAATTTTTTACGACTTAGCTTAAAAAACAGCAAAACAGCCAAATGAGCAGTAAACGAAGGAGAATAGCTTACAACCAAGTCGTAACGTACTTCCCTACGTTTAAAGAGTTCTTTCATGGCATAAAAAAACCAATGCCAGAGCCCATCAGGCCAATATATTTTTCTATAAAAAAATCTAGCTACTTTTTTAAATACTGAAAATACGCTCGTTTTTTTCCCAGCAGTTTTCGTACCGGAGAGTTGCTCAACTTGAATTTTTTTAGCTGGAATAAACCCTACTCGAGTAACATCCACACCATTTATGCATTCTGTATTGGACGTACCATTAACTTTCGAACAAACGACATCTACCTCAAAACCTTTAGCTGCCCAGTATTCAGCAAGTTGAGCCCAACGATATGCGTGCGCGTCCACCATAGGTTTATAATAATAATTAACCAACAGTACTTTCAATTGACCTCTCCTTGCTAGCATTCCATATCATCAACAGCGCTATGACTAAATAACCCATAACCATGCTGAGCAAAGGTCCCAAGTCCGAACTTATCAAAGCAAATATAGGTGTGACTGCCACCATTACTAAAAAGCCAATTAAAACACCCTTGAGCATTGCTCTATAGCTGTTGAATGCGAGAAGCTGATTTACCGCTACTGTTGAAACCAATGAAATAGCCGAACAAGAAGACAGGATGACAAAAGCGGTCCGTAAACCAGGATATTTACCGCCGTCAACATACGGAATAGCCCACCATATGAATGCAATAGCGATGATTAAACACAGCATTGCCACCGGTAGCACTTTGTAAAACGCGCTGGTTTGAGCTCTGATGATATCTTTCCTGTTGCAAAACCTAGCGATCACCACGGTATTTACAGCCATTATCGCCATGGAAAATATCGCCTGATATCTCATAGCGGCGCCGTATGTAGATATAAGCGTCTCGTTCCGCATCACCGTAGCGATAATGAACGGGTAATAGGGTATCGCCCCACCCAAAACTGAGTAGAGCACCACATCTCCCCTAGAGAAAAAATACCTAGCGGATGATACAAGTTGCCCCCAAGAAAACGAGGAAGATTGTTTCTTTTGAGCAGCATTGTTGGACAGCATATACAACAGACTGTTTGCGAAAATCGCCAACAGCGCGTAGGTACCTAACGCAAAAAAATCATTCGCTATATAAGGCACACTCACCGCAGTTGCGAACTTCAAATACAGCAAACCAAGCCAAGTAGCGTTTCTTAACATATCCACGAATGAATATATAAAAAAGCGCTCTTCCTTCTGCTTCTTAATTCGCTGCACTTGATACTTCGTGCACAAATAGGTCAAAACCAACGTCAAAATCGAAGCGCGCACATCTGCATGAAAGAAAATATATGCGGAGACAGCAAGGCCGAACACCAATATTAAGACGAAGCTACTGAGAGCACCCTCTTTTTCATAATTTTCATGATCAGATATATACAGCCTTTCAACAATACCGCCGATTATCTGATACGTCATCATACTTGCCGTGAAAACCACACTAAATTGTGCGAATTCACTTATCGATAGATATTTAATCAAAACCAATGACGCTAGCGCCAGAAAAGCTTTGGAAATTCCATCGACAACAAATAGAACCAGCATTGGGCTCATAAAGCTTTTAGACTCTGTTTAATATACCAAGGCATCGTTTTCTCTATGCCCTCATTGATTCTGAAAGCCGGTGCATAGCCCAGCAAGCGACCAGCTTTAGATATATCCGCCAAAGAGTGCCTAACATCCCCTCCACGAAAATCTCCGAATATTGGGGACAGCTTGTACTCATATCCATGCCCAGACAGACAATTAGACAGGTATACAAATAATTGATTGAGCGTCGTTCGCTCGCCAAATGCTACGTTGTAAATGTTATTTTTTGCGGTCTCATCTGCAGTAGCAGCGAGCAAATTAGCCTGCACAGCATTTTCGACGAAACAAAAATCTCGACTGGTTTCGCCATCACCATTAATCGATATATTTCCACCGGAAATCATGGATGCCGTCCATTTAGGGATTACCGCTGCATAAGCTCCTGCTGGATCCTGCCGCTTACCAAATACATTAAAGTAGCGCAGACCGATGGTATTAAAATTATATGTTCTGGAAAATACCTCGGCGTACAACTCATTGACGTACTTGGTCACAGCATAGGGGGAGAGAGGTCTACCAATAGTATCTTCTACTTTTGGGAGGCCAGGATGATCACCATACGTTGAACTAGACGCCGCGTAGGTAAAGCTCTTTACCTCAGCGTCCCTCGCCGCAACCAGCATATTGAGGAAACCGTCAATATTCGTACTATTGGTTATTATCGGATCATTAATCGAGCGTGGAACTGAGCCAAGCGCTGCTTGGTGCAGCACGTAATCAACCGAAATTAATTCAGCATCATTTTCAGGCGATTGGAAGGTCATGGCCTTGCGGCAGTCTTCGAGTTTGCGAATATCTCCCTCGACTAACTGGAAATTCTTCCAACGTAGATCACCTACAATAGACTCAACCTCATCAAGATTACGCTGATGGCCGGTAGCAAAGTTATCCAGACCGACAATTCTCTGATCCAGCATAAGCAGCGTTTCCAGAAGATTGGAGCCAATAAAGCCGGCAACCCCTGTAATCAACCAAGTCTTGGGTGTTTTGCGTAATTCAACTAACAATTGTTCGTAGCGAGTCATGTCTATATCCGATCCAAATCATTATACTTAATGTGTATTTACCAACTAAGCGTTGACTATTCACTAAAGACGCAAATCAGATTGCTCGGCACTCAAAATATATTTAAGGTCGTACAGTACATGGTCGGGCTTACCTAGGCGGCGGATATTATCAACACCTAACTCGGCAAACTGACTGTGTGCAACGGCTAGAATAATGCCGTCGTATGCACCGACTTCGGCCTCTTTGATCGGTGTAATATTATACTCATGTTGAGCTTCAGCGGTATTCACCCAAGGATCCAGAACATCTACTATAATATTGTATTCAGCCAGCTCTTTTACAATATCGATAATTTTAGTATTGCGCAGATCTGGACAATTTTCCTTGAAGGTCAAACCCATAATCAGAACGCGAGCGCCATCAACATGGATACGACGTTTTACCATTGACTTTACTAATTGGGAAACAACATAAGCGCCCATGCTATCGTTCAAGCGACGGCCAGCGAGAATGATTTCGGGATGATATCCGATCGACTGTGCCTTATGAGTCAAATAGTACGGATCTACTCCTATACAATGACCTCCGACCAAGCCTGGGCGGAACGGAAGAAAATTCCATTTGGTACCAGCTGCCTCTAAAACGGCCTGGGTATCAATTCCCATTTTATTGAAAATAAGTGCCAGCTCGTTAATAAGTGCAATATTTAGATCGCGCTGGGTATTTTCAATCACCTTGGCAGCTTCAGCAACTTTTATACTACTGGCCTTGTGTGTACCAGCAGTAATAATCTGATTGTATAACTCGTCAACGAGATCAGCGACTTGCGGATTTGATCCCGACGTAACTTTTTTGATTGTGGTGACACGGTGCTCTTTGTCACCTGGATTTATACGCTCCGGGCTATAGCCTGCATAGAAATCAACATTGAACCGCAGTCCCGAGACCCGTTCCAATACCGGAACACAATCCTCTTCAGTAGCACCGGGATATACCGTAGATTCGTAAATTACAATATCACCCTTCTTTAAAACTTTCCCGATAGTTTCGGAAGCTTTAATAAGAGGAGTCAAATCCGGCTGGTTATATTTATCGATGGGAGTCGGCACAGTAACAATATATGTATTACAGGTATCAAGTTCGCCAATATCAGAACTATAAGTCAATAGCGAAGCTTCTTTCAGTTCGGCGTCACTTACCTCTAGGGTAGCGTCATGCCCCGCATTGAGCGCATCGATACGCGACTGGTTGATATCAAAACCGACCACAGACCTCTGCTTGCCAAACTCCACCGCCAATGGCAGACCAACATAACCCAGACCTATAATAGCAAGTTTAATATCTTTCAATTGATACATAATCAGAAGCCTAAATAATAGAATGAATAATTTTTATCAACGCTCAATATTTTTTTCATATCAACGCCATCCATAATCCATTAGAAATAAATAACTGTTCAACTCTTGGATTAGACCTCGAACCCAGAGGAAGCATAATTATCCATTTCTCCATTGAAAAGCGCATACTCCTTGCCAGATTACATATCTCCCAGGCGTCGTTATCCAGTTAGTATTTTCCGTTGAAATTGGACGCACCTTATATAAAGCGGACCCTTTATCTAAAATTTTTATCGCGCATCTTGAATCGTCAAAAAAAAAGTAGCCGCTTTCGCGAGCACACGCTGGAGCAATAAAAAAAGTGAGGATTTCAGACCGGAATCTTTCTCCGCGACAGAGAAGGTGGTTCACCACTCGGTACAAACTTGCGAAAGCCAGGCCGGCAAGAGTCAACTGCCTGAACGGCGGTCTTGCGGAGACGAACAACGCAGGTCGCACTTCGCGACTTCGGTGAGCCTCATGACCACCTCGGATGACAGAGCCTTCAGGTGACCTTGGCGGCCGGGAGAATATTTCATTCGAGCGAGGGCCGCAGAGCGGCTTGGCTGACTCAAAAGCCAAAGCGCCACGGCATTTTTTAATGTGTTCCTTGTTATTTAGAGATTGGCTTCCCACATCGCCCGCTCTAACCCGCATCGGATTTCCTTCCCGCCGTCAAGCAAAAAAAACCGTCTAAACTGTTTTTTATCAAAACCATGCAGCCAACGTGCATTTTTCAGGACATTATGCCTGCCTGCAAGCCAACGGTAACGCAATTGAATTATTATACGACCACTGGAGCAGATTCCGTTACTCGAAATTGAAATTTGGAATCATGAATTTTCTGGTCTGGATCAACCCCGCTGCCACAGACTCGCTGAACGCGGATTGCTCAACAGATTCCAACGCCAGCATGGATGGATCGATTACTGAGAAGACTAATAGCGAGGAACCACGAGAAGTAATTGCGAGAAATACGAAACAAAGAAGTTTGCCATGTAGTAATTGTATTTAGGAGGTGTATCAACCGCAGGAAAATACCCCCCTATAGGAAAAACCTGAAATCTCACCCTTTATCTTGCCCTACAGGCTTTTCTCTGGTAACAAAACCTCTAAAAAGTGCAAGTAACACTCCGAGAGCTAGCCCCAGCAAAGCACCTACCGCATAGATAAATACTTTCTTTGGTTTGATGGGCGATTCTGGCAGTTGAATCTCTCCGTCCTCGCGATATACGGCTACATCCTGTTCAGGGATATTTAACCCCTTCAGCAAATCCGAACTGGCTTCCAGTTTGCGCAAATCTTCTATAAAGGGGTCATCGGCTTCACGCGCTTCCAGATTTTCGATTTCTGCTCTTAAGGCTTTTGCACCGCGCATGTATATAAGCGGGCCTTCCATACTCCCAGACAAATCAGCAGAGAGATTTCCAGAAATAATTAGAGGCTTCTCAAGACCAATTGCCTCCGATATCTTCAAAGCCTCTCGCAATTGAACAATAGAATCTTCTCGAGTCTTCCGTGCTCTTTCGCGATGCATATCCATTTGTTGATCTAGATTTCGAGCCTTCCCTTGCGCTTCACGCAGAGCATTCTGAATAACCTCTTGCGTGGCAACAACACCCGCCCTGTTGATATAGCCCGCCGCCCAGTCTGCAGCCTGCTTTGGATCGTATCCTTGAAAAGCTACTGTGTATCGGTCAACCAAGTCTTTGCCTGGAGGAGAGATCTTCAACCGGGAGGAAAACGTTAAGTACAACATATCTGGCGACTGCTTTTTTTCAGCTTCGCTCAACGAGTGCAGATAGGTATCTTCGAAGAACGCCCGCTTTAACGACTCTGACTGCAAGTTCCGCAGGAAAACGTCGTAAACATCTTTTCCAGAAAAGGGGACCAACTCGGAGTTCTTATCACGTCCAATATTGAAACTTACTATTTGACTTTGCTTGGGAGGCAATACGTAAACTTTAGCTTCGAAGACGGGGACACTGAGATTTGCATAAAGCACTGCGACCAAAACAAACAGGCCTGTGACACTCAATATCAATAGTTTCTGAGAAAACAGCATCCTGAATATTTCAAGCACATCAATTTCGTCAACTCGAGGCTCAAAATCATGGCTATTTGGCATTATCGTATCGCTTCCCTTATTTTTTTGTGAGACCAGCATGCTATAAGCAAAATAAAAAATAGCAGAGATCCGTTTACATAATAATTGTTACAGAAAGCGCTGTAGATAAAACCTTTAAACTGAACAGCTCTTTTATAGATTTCAGCACACCATCAACCTGGATAGGACTTAATGTTCTGTGACTCCATGCCGATGCGACGACACGCGGCGTCTGCGCACCACGACGCCAAGGGCGAGAACAGGCCCTATTGCCATGCCCAACAAGAGAGCAAGAATGACAACAAGCGAAGCGGGCAGATCAGGGGCGCCCCAACCGAATAACGTCAGCTTTATCGGATTCTGATTCTCGAGCACAAATGCGAAGCAAATTAAGGCGATAACCAGGAAGAGCACAGTCAAGATGACGCTTTTAACTCGGCGCATTATCAGCCCTCTTCACTTGTGTTCATAAATTCCACTGCCCTCTTCCTCCTCATTCACTCGATCCCGAAGCTCCTTGCCCGGCTTGAAATGCGGAACAAATTTTCCATCAAGGCTCACAGACTGGCCGGTCTTTGGATTACGACCCACACGCGGCGCACGATAGTGCAGAGAAAAGCTGCCGAAACCACGGATCTCGATACGGTCGCCGGTAGCCAGGCACTGGGACATTTGTTCAAGCATGGTCTTGATGGCCAGCTCCACATCCTTGGATGAGAGTAGCCCTTGATGGGTGACAATTCGTTCGATCAACTCCGACTTCGTCATATTTTTCCCTTCTTTTTCAAGCAGCTAGATCAGCGCTTGAAAGGTTTTAGCACGCCCGGAAGATTTTGAACAGCCCAGGGATTGACATATCTTCCTTGGCGCCGAAACGCCTTTTTTCAGTGCACAAAAGCACAAGCCGAAGCAGCAAACACTCATCGACACATGACCAGCATGGTTCGAGTGACGTAGCCTGCGGGATTGAAGCCAAACGGATATTCATCTTCATCCTTGGCCTGATCAGATCGGGTGATTACCCTATAACCTGCCCCCTTACACTCCTTAGCTGCGCGCTTCTGGCATTTCTCCCAACCCGAACCCAGCCCAGAGCAGTCGATCTCGATACCGCTGACGCCACGCACGGCATGCGTTTTGGCGCTTGTGGTGCAGCCAGCCAATACCAACACCGCAACCAACACAATAAATCTGTTCATCCACTTCCTTATGCCAGGCTACGCCCGACTACTGCACGACTAATACCCAGCTTAGTCGCGAATAGGCGATTGATCCGATTAAAGAAACAGACAACCCGCTGAAGGGATTGGTTTCACCAAACTCCACCCCCAACCGTACCGCACAAATCGCAGGCACAAAAAAGGGCGACCGAAGTCGCCCTTTTTCATGATCAAGCAGAACTTAGTTCTGTTTGGCCATTGCTTGACGCAGCAGTGCCGCCATAGTGGTGTCAGCTGCTTCGCCTTCCGGAGCTGCTTTCAGGCTCTGGATGGCTTCTTTCTCTTCAGCATCGTCTTTCGACTTGATCGAGAGCTGGATTACGCGGCTCTTGCGATCAACGCTGATGATCTTGGCTTCAACTTCCTGGCCTTCTTTCAGAACGTTGCGCGCGTCTTCAACGCGGTCACGGCTGATTTCGGAGGCTTTCAGGGTTGCTTCGATGTCGTCGGCCAGAACGATGATGGCGCCTTTGGCGTCAACTTCTTTCACGGTACCGGTCACGATAGCGCCCTTGTCGTTAACCGAGACGTACTCGGAGAACGGATCGCTTTCCAGTTGCTTGATGCCCAGGGAGATGCGCTCGCGCTCTGGGTCAACCGACAGGATGACGGTGTCCAGCTCGTCGCCCTTCTTGAAACGACGTACGGCTTCTTCGCCCACTTCGTTCCAGGAGATGTCGGACAGGTGAACCAGACCGTCGATGCCGCCGTCCAGACCAATGAAGATACCGAAATCGGTGATCGACTTGATGGTGCCGGAGATCTTGTCGCCCTTGTTGAACTGGCCAGAGAAGTCTTCCCATGGGTTCGACTTGCACTGCTTGATGCCCAGGGAGATACGACGACGCTCTTCGTCGATGTCCAGAACCATGACTTCCACTTCGTCGCCGACTTGTACGACTTTCGAAGGGTGGATGTTCTTGTTGGTCCAGTCCATTTCCGAAACGTGTACCAGACCTTCAACGCCTTCTTCCAGCTCAGCGAAGCAGCCGTAGTCGGTCAGGTTGGTTACACGAGCGGTAACGCGAGTGCCTTCTGGGTAACGGGCTTTGATAGCAACCCATGGATCTTCGCCCAGTTGCTTCAGGCCCAGGGAAACACGGTTGCGTTCGCGATCGTATTTCAGAACCTTGACGTCGATTTCGTCACCAACGTTGACGATTTCGGAAGGATGCTTGATACGCTTCCACGCCATGTCGGTGATGTGCAGCAGGCCGTCCACGCCACCCAGATCGACGAATGCGCCGTAATCGGTGAGGTTTTTGACGATACCTTTGACTTGCTGGCCTTCCTGCAGGGATTCCAGCAGAGCTTCACGCTCGGCGGAGTTCTCGGCTTCCAGGACGCTGCGACGGGAAACGACAACGTTGTTGCGCTTCTGGTCCAGCTTGATGACCTTGAATTCCAGCTCTTTGCCTTCCAGGTGCGTGGTGTCGCGCACTGGACGGACGTCAACCAGGGAACCTGGCAGGAACGCACGGATGCCGTTAACGTCGACAGTGAAGCCGCCTTTAACCTTACCGTTGATAACGCCCTTGACCACTTCCTCAGCTGCGAAGGCTGCTTCCAGAACGATCCAGCATTCAGCGCGCTTGGCTTTTTCACGGGACAGCTTGGTTTCACCGAAACCGTCTTCAACCGAATCCAGAGCAACGTGAACTTCGTCACCGACATTGATAGTCAGGTCACCAGCATCGTTGTAGAACTGTTCCAGCGGGATGAGTGCTTCAGACTTCAGGCCAGCGTGAACGGTTACCCAGCGAGCCTGGTAATCGATATCAACGATAACACCGGTGATGATGGAGCCTGCCTGAAGGTTCAGGGTCTTTAGGCTTTCTTCAAAGAGTTCCGCAAAGCTTTCGCTCATTTTAATTCCTGTAGATGAGGGCGAAGAATACGCCCATCTCCACACCCCAGACGGTGTGGGTTAGTTTCATTTAAAAGAAGCACTGCAGGACTATGACTGGTCCCCTGCGGCCTTCTTGGTCACCCGGCGATATCGCGAATGGCGATCTCGCTCATGATGCGTTCAAGCACCTGATCGATGGACAACTCCGTTGAATCCAGCTGGATCGCATCAGCCGCCGGCTTGAGCGGGGCTACTGCGCGCTGGGTATCACGCTCGTCGCGTGCACGGATCTCATCTAGCAGACTCGACAGACTAACATCCTCGCCTTTGCCCTTCAACTGCAAATATCGGCGGCGCGCCCGTTCCTCGGCGCTGGCGGTCAGGAAGATCTTCAATGGCGCATCAGGAAAAACCACCGTGCCCATGTCGCGACCATCAGCCACCAGGCCCGGCGCTTCCTGAAAAGCACGCTGGCGCTGCAGCAGCGCCTCGCGCACGGCCGGCAACGCAGCCACTTGGGACGCGCCGGCACCGACGCTTTCAGTACGGATGACATCGCTGACTTCATCACCCTCAAGGATGATGCGCTGCAGCTGACCTTCGGTCGCCGCGATGAATTGCACATCCAGATGAGCGGCCAGTTTCTTCAGCAACTCTTCATTGGTCAGGTCGACACCATGGTTGTGCGCAGCAAACGCCAGCAGGCGATACAGCGCACCGGAATCCAGCAGGTTCCAGCCCAGACGCTTGGCCAGAATACCGGCGACCGTGCCCTTGCCCGAACCGCTAGGCCCATCGATGGTGATGACCGGTGCAATGTTTTTCACGACTGAGCCTCTTGAGCCACACGAATGCCGACCTGCGCGCACAACGCGAGGAAGTTCGGGAACGACGTCGCGACGTTGGCGCAATCATGGATGCGGATCGGTGCAGTGGCGCGCAGCGAAGCCACGCTGAAAGCCATGGCGATACGGTGATCACCGTGACCATGCACTTCGCCGCCACCGATCTGGCCGCCATCGATGATAATGCCGTCCGCGGTCGGCTGGCATTTGACGCCCAGCGCCAGCAGGCCGTCCGCCATCACCTGAATGCGATCCGACTCCTTGACGCGCAGTTCTTCAGCACCGGTCAACACGGTGCGACCTTCGGCACACGCCGCCGCCACGAACAGCACCGGGAATTCGTCGATGGCCAGTGGCACCAGCGCTTCCGGAATCTCGATACCTTTCAGTTTAGCTGCGCGAACGCGCAAGTCAGCTACAGGTTCGCCGCCGACTTCACGCTGATTTTCCAGAGTGATATCGGCACCCATCAGACGCAGTATGTCGATGACGCCGGTACGGGTCGGGTTGATGCCAACGTGCTCCAGCACCAGCTCGGAACCTTCGGCGATCGACGCCGCCACCAGGAAGAACGCCGACGACGAGATGTCGCCCGGCACTTCGATGTGGGTAGCGGTCAGCTTGCCGCCGGACTCGACCGATGCGGTGGCGCCATCGACGCTTACCGGGTAGCCAAAACCGCGCAGCATGCGCTCGGTATGGTCACGGGTCGGGGCCGGCTCGGTCACGGTGGTCTTGCCTTCCGCGTACAGACCCGCCAGCAGCAGGCAGGACTTCACCTGCGCACTGGCCATCGGCATGGTGTAGGTCAGACCCTTGAGCTTGTGCCCGCCACGAATGGTCATCGGCGGACGACCTTCGGCAGCGGTTTCGATCACGGCGCCCATTTCACGCAGCGGATTGGCCACGCGATTCATCGGACGCTTGGACAGCGACGCATCGCCGGTCAGGGTGCTGTCGAAGTTCTGCGCCGCCAGCAGGCCGGACAGCAGACGCATCGAGGTGCCGGAGTTGCCCAGATAGATCGGACCCGGCGCAGGCTTCAGGCCGTGCAGGCCGACGCCGTGAATGGTCACACGACCGTGGTGCGGGCCTTCGATGACCACGCCCATGTCGCGAAATGCCTGCAAGGTCGCCAGAGCATCTTCGCCCTCGAGGAAGCCTTCAACCTCGGTCACGCCTTCGGCCAGCGAGCCGAGCATGATCGAACGGTGGGAAATCGATTTGTCACCTGGTACGCGAATCCGACCGGACAGGCGGCCACCAGGTTGAGCCAGGAAAATCAGATCGTTGGAATTCATAGCGTCCACATAGGCCCTGCGGGCCAGGATTTTACTGAAATGCTCGCGGGCAACCCGGGCGCGCGTGAAGACGCCCAACAATTGGTGCCCATCCCCTGCATCGACCGCGTCGCGCAAGGCGTCGAGGTCGCTGCGAAATGTATCGAGTGTGCGCAGGACAGCCTCGCGGTTGGCGAGGAAGATGTCGTGCCACATCACCGGGTCGCTTCCGGCGATTCTTGTGAAATCGCGGAAACCGCCCGCAGCGTAACGGAAGATCTCAAGGTTTTCATTGCGTTTGGCCAACGAGTCGACCAGACCAAAGGCCAGCAGGTGCGGCAGATGACTGGTCGCAGCCAGCACTTCGTCGTGGCGCTCGACCTGCATGTGCTCGACGTCGGCACCCAGTTCGCGCCACAGACGATCGACCACCGCCAGTGCCGCCGGATCGGTTTGCTCGAGCGGCGTCAGGATCACCTTGTGCCGACGGAACAGCTCGGCATTGGAGGCTTCCACCCCACTCTGCTCGGAACCGGCAATCGGATGGCCCGGGACGAAACGCGCCGGCATGCCGCCGAACGCCTCGGTCGCCGCACGCACCACATTGCCTTTGGCGCTGCCGACATCGGTCAGAATCGCCTGGCCCAGATCAACACTCGCCAGACGCGCGAGCACCTTCTCCATGGCCAGAATCGGCACTGCCAGTTGAATCACGTCAGCGCCCTGACACGCAGCGATCAGGTCATCCTCACAACGATCCACCACACCCAACTCGACCGCCAGCTTGCGCGATTGCGGGTCGAGATCGACCCCGACCACTTCGCGGCAGATACCGCTTTCACGCAAGCCTTTGGCAAACGAACCACCGATCAATCCCAGACCGACCACCACAAGGCGACCGATCATAGGTGCAGCAGATTGCAGAGCAGTGACATCACCCACGAGCCAGAACCTTACGCAGCGCTTCGAGGAAGCGGCTGTTTTCCGCCGGCAGACCGATGGTCACCCGCAGGTGGTTCGGCATGCCGTAATTGGCCACCGGACGCACGATCACGCCTTCACGCAAAAGCCCCTGGAAGACCGGCGCGGCTACCTGACCGAGATCGACGCAGATGAAATTGCCCTTGGACTCGATCCAGCTCAAACCCAACTCACGAAAACCTGCCTGCAACTGCAGCATGCCGGATTCGTTGAGCTGACGGCTCTGCGCCAGATACTCGTCGTCCTTCAACGCCGCACAGGCCGCGGCCAGGGCCAGGCTGTTGACGTTGAACGGCTGGCGTACACGGTTGAGCACATCCGCCACCACCGCAGTAGACAGGCCATAACCCACGCGCAGCGCTGCCAGGCCATAGGCCTTGGAAAAGGTGCGCGATACCAGCAGATTCGGGTACGCCGCGAGGAAATCCAGACCGTCCGGCAGATCACTGCCTTCGGCGTACTCGATGTACGCCTCGTCCAGCACCACCAGCACGTGCTCCGGCACGTCCTGCAGGAACTCGTCCAGCGCTTCGGCGCCGAACCAGGTGCCGGTCGGGTTGTTCGGATTGGCGATGAATACCACGCGGGTATTGGCGTCGATGGCCGCGAGCATCGCAGGCAGGTCATGCCCCCAATCCTTGGCCGGAACCACTTTGGCCTGCGCACCGACAGCTTGGGTCGCGATCGGGTAAACGGCGAACGCATGCTCGCTGAACACGGCGTTCAGGCCCGGCGCCAGATAGGCGCGCGCCACCAGCTCGAGGATGTCGTTGGAGCCGTTGCCCAGGGTCACCTGATTCAGCTCGACGCGGCACTGCTCGGCCAGCAGCGATTTCAGCGCAAAGCCGTTACCGTCCGGATAGCGGGTCAGCTCGGCAAGCTCTTCGCGGATCGCCGCCAGCGCTTTCGGACTGGCACCCAGCGGGTTTTCGTTACTTGCCAGTTTGACGATCTTTGCCGGATCCAGATCCAGCTCGCGCGCCAGTTCGTCCACGGGCTTGCCCGGAACGTACGGCGAAAGTTGTTGCACGCCCGGCTGTGCCAGAGCGAGGAAGTTGCCACTCATTTGCTACCGCCCCTTAGAGAACTGCTTTCGGGTAGGAACCCAGCACTTTGAGTGCTACTGCTTCCTGACTGATCTTTTCCAGCACACCTTTGATCAGCGGATCACGGTGGTGGCCGACGAAGTCGATGAAGAACACGTAGGTCCATTTGCCGCTGCGCGACGGACGGGTTTCGATCCGGGTCAGGTCGATCCCGTTGTCATGGAACGGCACCAGCAGCTCATGCAGCGCGCCAGGCTTGTTGCTCATCGAGACGATGATCGAGGTCTTGTCGTCGCCGGTCGGCGGCACTTCCTGGTTACCGATCATCAGGAAGCGCGTCGAGTTGTCCGGACGATCCTCGATCTTCTCGGCCAGACGCGTCAGACCATACAAGCCCGCAGCCATGTCGCCGGCAATCGCCGCCGAATTCCACTCACCCTTGACCCGCTTCGCCGCTTCGGCATTGCTCGACACTGCCACGCGCTCGACATTCGGGTAATGCGCGTCCAGCCACTTGCGGCACTGGGCCAGCGATTGGGCGTGGGAGTAGATGCGACTGATGCTGTCGGTCTTGGTGTTTTCACCGACCAACAGGTGATGGTGGATGCGCAGCTCGACTTCGCCGCAGATCACCATGTCGTGTTCGAGAAAGCTATCGAGGGTGTGGTTGACCGCGCCTTCGGTGGAGTTCTCCACCGGCACCACGCCAAAGTTCACCGCACCCGCTGCCACTTCACGGAACACTTCGTCGATCGCTGCCATCGGTTTGCTGATCACCGCGTGGCCGAAGTGCTTCATGGCCGCCGCCTGGGTGAAGGTGCCCTCAGGGCCGAGGTAAGCCACTTTCAGCGGCTGCTCGAGCGCCAGGCACGAGGACATGATTTCGCGGAACAACCGCGCCATCTCTTCGTTGCCCAACGGCCCCTGATTGCGCTCCATCACGCGCTTGAGCACCTGAGCTTCACGCTCGGGACGATAGAACACCGGCACTTCGCCTTCGGCCAGCGAGGCCATCTTTACTCGCGCAACTTCCTGGGCGCAGCGGGCACGCTCGCTGATCAGCTCCAGGACCTTGCTGTCCAGAGCGTCGATGCGAACGCGCAGTGCCTTGAGTTCTTGCTCGGACATCAGCCGTGTTCCTTCTCGAATTCAGCCATGTACGCCACCAGCGCGTTGACGGCGTTGATGTCGACGGCGTTGTAGATGGAGGCGCGCATCCCGCCCACGGAGCGGTGGCCCTTGAGGTTGAGCAGGCCGCGTTCGTCGGCACCGGCGAGGAACGGTTTGTCCAGACGATCGTCAGCCAGACGGAACGGCACGTTCATCCACGAGCGGTCCGACTTGTTGATCGGGTTGCTGTAGAGGCCGCTGGCGTCGATGAAGTCATACAGCGTGCGCTGCTTGACGTCATTCAGTTTGGCGATCGCTTCGACGCCGCCCTGCTCTTTCAGCCACTGGAACACCAGACCGGAGAGGTACCAGGCCAGGGTTGGCGGGGTGTTGTACATCGAGCCGTTGTCGGCCGCGACCTTGTAGTCGAGCATGGTCGGGCACAGTGCACGAGCCTTGCCCAGCAAGTCTTCGCGAATGATGTTGACGACGATGCCGCTCGGGCCGATGTTCTTCTGTGCGCCGGCGTAGATCATGCCGAAACGCGAGATGTCGACCGGACGCGAGAGGATGTCCGAAGACATGTCGGCCACCAGCGGCACATCACCGGTTTCCGGGATCCACTGGAATTCCAGACCGCCGATGGTTTCGTTCGGCGCGTAGTGAACGTAAGCGGCGTCTTTCGACAGGTTCCACTCGTTCTGGCCAGGAATGGCGAAATAGTCGTAAGGCTTGGCGGTGGCAGCAACATTGACGTGACCGTAGCGCGAAGCTTCTTCGATAGCTTTCTGCGACCAGATACCGGTGTCGATGTAGTCGGCGCTGCCGCCTTCAGGCATCAGGTTCAGCGGGATCTGCGCGAACTGCTGGCTGGCGCCACCCTGCAGGAACAGCACTTTGTAGTTCGACGGGATATTCAGCAGGTCACGCAGGTCCTGCTCGGCCTGGGTGGCGATGGACACGAACTCATCACTGCGATGGCTCATTTCCATGACCGACAGACCCTTGCCGTGCCAATCAAGGAGTTCACCCTGGGCACGCTGCAGGACAGCTTCAGGAAGCGCCGCAGGACCGGCACAGAAGTTATAGGCTCGCTTGCTCACATCCAATCTCGCTCTGATTTGGTGGTATCACGCATTACATCATCAGCCGACACAAATCGAATGTGGGAGCGGGATTGCTCGCGAAAGCGGTTGGACTGGCGACATCGTCATTGAATGTCAGTCCCTCTTCGCGAGCAAGCCCGCTCCCACAATGGATCTTCATGGGTGTCGAAATTTCATACCGGACAAATAACAAGGGGGCGAATTTTCATCCGCCCCCTCGCTTGTCCGCTTATTCCTGCGGCTCTTCGTCAGCTGCGGCGTCGAGTTGCTGGTCCTCGGCAACGTCGTCGATCACGACATCCCCTTCGAACCCGGCACCCTCTTCACCTTCAAGCTCGTCGCCTTCGACTTCCGATGGCTCCTGAACCCGCTCCAGACCGACCAGGGTTTCGTCCTTGGCCAGTTTGATCAGGGTCACGCCCTGGGTGTTACGGCCCAGGCTCGACACTTCGTCGACACGGGTACGTACCAAGGTGCCCTGATCGGAGATCAGCATGATTTCTTCGCCGTCGAGCACCTGAACCGCACCGACCAGACGGCCGTTACGCTCGTTGCTGACCATGGCGATCACGCCCTGGCCGCCACGCTTGTACTCAGGGAACTCGGTGATCGCGGTGCGCTTGCCATAACCACGCTCGGAAGCGGTGAGGATCTGGCTGCCTTCTTCCGGGATCAGCATCGAAATCAGCTTCTGCCCTTCCGGCAGACGCATGCCGCGCACACCGCGGGCGGTACGGCCCATGGCACGCACGTCGGACTCTTTGAAGCGCGTGACCTTGCCGCCGTCGGAGAACAGCATCACTTCGCGCTCGCCATCGGTGATGGCCGCGGAAATCAGCACGTCGCCTTCGTCCAGCTCCAGCGCGATCAGACCGACGCTGCGCTGACGGCTGAAAGATTCCAGCGGGGTCTTCTTCACGGTGCCGTTGGCGGTCGCCATGAAGATGTAGTGACCTTCGGTGTATTCCTCGACCGGCAGCATCGTGGTGATGTATTCACCGTCATCCAGCGGCAGCAGGTTGACCAGCGGACGACCACGGGCGGCGCGGGACGCTTCCGGAATTTCGTAAGTCTTCAGCCAGTACACCTTGCCCTTGCTGGAGAACAGCAGCAGCGTGGTGTGACTGTTGGCCACCAGCAGGTGAGCGATATAGTCCTCATCCTTGACGCCGGTCGCCGATTTACCTTTGCCGCCACGACGCTGTGCCTGGTACGCAGCCAGCGGCTGAGTCTTGGCGTAGCCACCGTGGGAGATGGTCACGACGCGCTCTTCTTCCGGGATCATGTCGCCCAGGGTCAGGTCGAGACGCGCATCGAGAATCTCGGTGCGACGCACGTCGCCGTATTCGGCGCGGATCACTTCCAGCTCTTCGCGGATCACTTCCATCAGGCGCACGGCGCTGTTGAGGATGCGGATCAGCTCGCCGATCTGGTTGAGGATCTCTTGATACTCGGCCAGCAGCTTCTCGTGCTCCAGACCGGTCAGACGGTGCAGACGCAGTTCCAGAATGGCTTGCGCCTGTTCTGGCGACAGGAAGTACTTGCCTTCGCGCAGACCGTATTGCGGATCGAGATTTTCCGGACGGCACGAATCGGCGCCGGCACGTTCAACCATCGCGACTACGGCGCTGGATTCCCAAGGGGTGCTGACCAGTGCTTCCTTGGCTTCCGACGGAGTCGGCGACGCCTTGATCAGAGCGATCACCGGGTCGATGTTCGACAGGGCAACGGCCTGACCTTCGAGAATGTGACCACGCTCGCGGGCCTTGCGCAGTTCGAACACGGTACGGCGGGTAACCACTTCGCGACGGTGACGGACGAAGGCTTCCAGCAGATCCTTGAGGTTCAGAATCCGCGGACGGCCGTCGATCAGCGCAACGATGTTGATGCCGAATACCGATTGCAGCTGGGTCTGGGCGTAGAGGTTGTTGAGGATCACCTCAGGCACTTCGCCGCGACGCAGTTCGATCACGACGCGCATACCGTCCTTGTCGGACTCGTCGCGCAGCTCGGTGATGCCTTCGAGTTTCTTCTCTTTTACCAGCTCGGCGATCTTCTCGATCAGACGCGCCTTGTTCAGCTGATAAGGGAGTTCGGTAATGACGATCTGCTGACGGCCACCGACCTTGTCGATGTCTTCGATGATCGAACGGGCACGCATGTAAATGCGGCCGCGACCGGTGCGGTAGGCTTCGATGATGCCGGCACGACCGTTGATGATCGCGGCCGTCGGGAAGTCCGGACCGGGGATGTATTGCATCAGCTCATCGACGGTCAGCTCGGGATTGTCGATGAGGGCCAGGCAACCGTCGATGACTTCACCGAGGTTGTGCGGCGGAATGTTGGTCGCCATGCCCACGGCGATACCGCTGGAACCGTTGACCAGCAGGTTGGGGATGCGCGTCGGCATCACCGCCGGGATCATTTCGGTGCCGTCGTAGTTCGGCACCCAGTCCACGGTTTCTTTATGCAGGTCAGCCAGCAGCTCGTGCGCCAGCTTGGTCATGCGCACTTCGGTGTATCGCATGGCCGCGGCGTTGTCGCCGTCCACCGAACCGAAGTTGCCCTGACCGTCAACCAGCAGGTAGCGCAGGGAGAAAGGCTGAGCCATGCGGACGATGGTGTCGTACACCGCGGTATCACCGTGCGGGTGATACTTACCGATCACGTCACCGACAACACGGGCAGATTTCTTGTACGGCTTGTTGAAGTCGTTGCCCAGCTCGCTCATCGCGAACAGTACGCGACGGTGCACGGGCTTGAGGCCATCGCGCGCATCCGGCAGTGCACGGCCGACGATTACGCTCATCGCGTAGTCGAGGTAGGACTGTTTCAGCTCGTCTTCGATATTGACCGGGAGGATTTCTTTGGCCAGTTCGCCCATGAGAAGCCTGATTCCTTTTTCTGGTGAAACTTCGTCATGTCCATATGGGATGAACGAAGCTCGTCGGGGCAGGCTGAGTGCCATGCGCCGACTTACGACAAATCAACAAATCGAACCGTGGATTTGCGCAGTAAAGACAGCTCCGTGAAGCTGCCTCGGAAAACGCCGGATGTTATCACAAGAGCCGCCACGCACCTATCCCCCAGATGCGCATGGAGCATAGTTAGTTGACCGATGACAGGCGTAAAGGGGACGAGAGAGGCTCAGAGCTTCTTTGAATGCAGATTTTGAGGCTGATTTGTGGATGTTTATTGACTTTTAGGGCCCCTTCGCGAGCAAGCTCGCTCCCACAATGTTCTGTGGCATGCACAAACCCTGTGGGAGCGAGCTTGCTCGCGAAGAGGACAACGCAGACATCAAGCCAATCAATGCAGGCGCTTGCGGCACATCAACTGGGCCATTTTCGCCGTATCCGGCCGCTCGACGATGCCCTTCTCGGTAACGATCGCATCGATCAGATCCGCCGGCGTCACGTCGAACACCGGATTGAACGCCTCGACGTCCGCGCCCACGCGCTTGCCACCGACTTCCAGCAGCTCGGCGCCGTCACGCTCCTCGATCGGAATGTCGTCGCCGCTGGCCAGATGCATGTCGATGGTCGAACTCGGCGCCACCACCATGAAACGCACGCCATGGTGCATGGCATTGACCGCCAGTTGATAGGTGCCGATCTTGTTCGCCACGTCGCCATTGGCGGTGATCCGGTCAGCGCCGACGATCACCCAGGTCACGCCTTTGGTCTTCATGATGTGCGCAGCCGCCGAGTCGGCATTGAGCGTCACAGGGATGCCTTCGTTCGCCAGCTCCCAGGCCGTCAGGCGTGAGCCCTGCAGCCACGGCCGGGTTTCATCGGCGTAAACCCGCTCGACCATGCCTTCCAGATACGCCGCACGAATCACCCCCAGCGCCGTACCGAAGCCACCAGTGGCCAGCGCGCCAGTGTTGCAGTGGGTCAGGATTGCCTGAGCATTGCCCTGATGCTTGCGGATCAGATCGACGCCGAGCTGGGCCATGGTCAGGTTGGCTTCGCGGTCGCTTTCATGAATGGCAATGGCTTCGGCTTCCAGCGCCACCAGCGGATCGGCATTGTCCTTCAGGCGATCGAGCCGATCGTGCATGCGATTCAGCGCCCAGAACAGGTTGACCGCCGTCGGCCGCGAGTCGGCCAGCAGAGCGAAATCCTCTTCCAGCGCCGCGTACCAGTCGCCGCCTTCGGCCACGCGGGCGCGGGCCGCCAGCACAATGCCATAGGCCGCGCTGATGCCGATCGCCGGTGCGCCACGCACTACCATCGAACGAATCGCCTCAGCTACACCGGCAGCGCTGGTGTAGGCAATCCAGGTTTCCTCGAACGGCAAAATACGCTGATCCAGCAGGTGGAGCGCGCCATCTCGCCAATCGATGGCCTTTACTTTCTCCGCAGCCAACAGTCGATCGCGCATCCCTCACCCCGCACTCATGAACAAAAGCCGCCGATTATAGCGATCCCCCCGCGAAGACGCTCGGGTATACTTCGCCATCCTTTACAAAAGCACTGGAACCGACCCTCGATGCCGAAACCTGCCATTGCGCTCGACTTATTATTGCTGCCGACCTGGCTGGTACCCGTCGAACCCGCAGGCGTTGCGCTCAAGGAGCATGGCCTGGGCATTCGCGACGGTCGCATCGTGTTTATCGGCCCGCGCGCCGAAGCATTGAAGTGTAACGCCACTGAAGTCCGCGAATTGCCGGACGTATTGCTCGCCCCGGGCCTGATCAACGCTCACGGGCACGCGGCGATGACCCTGTTCCGTGGCCTGGCCGACGATCTGCCGCTGATGACCTGGCTGGAAAACCACATCTGGCCGGCCGAAGCCAAATGGGTCGATGAAGAGTTCGTTCGTGATGGCACTGATCTGGCGATTGCCGAGCAGATCAAGGGCGGCATCAGCTGTTTCTCGGACATGTACTTTTTCCCCAAAGTCGCCAGCGAGCGCGTGCACAACAGCGGCATTCGCGCACAGATCGCGATTCCGATCCTCGATTTCCCGATTCCTGGCGCCGCCAGTGCCGATGAGGCGATTCGTCAGGGCGTCGAGCTGTTCGGCGATCTGAAGCATCACGAACGGATCAAGATCACCTTCGGCCCTCATGCACCCTACACCGTGGGCGACGAGAACCTGGAAAAAATCCGCGTGATCGCCGAAGAGCTGGACGCGTCGATTCACATGCATGTCCACGAGACCGCCTTCGAAGTCCAGCAATCACTGGAGCATCGCGGCGAGCGGCCACTGGCCCGCCTCGGTCGCCTCGGCCTGCTCGGCCCGCGCTTCCAGGCGGTGCACATGACCCAGATCAGCGATGACGATCTGGCATTGCTGGTAGAAAGCAACACCAGCGTGATCCACTGCCCGGAATCGAACCTGAAGCTGGCCAGCGGTTTCTGCCCGGTGGAGCGTCTATGGCAGGCTGGCGTGAACGTCGCCGTCGGCACCGATGGCGCCGCCAGCAACAACGACCTCGACCTGCTCGGCGAAACCCGCACTGCCGCGCTGCTGGCCAAAGCCGTCGCTGGCTCGGCCACCGCGCTGGACGCCCATCGTGCGCTACGCATGGCCACGCTCAACGGCGCCCGAGCCTTGGGCATCGAGGCGCAGGTCGGCTCGCTGGAGATTGGCAAGGCTGCGGACATCGTCGCGTTCGACCTGTCCGGCCTGGCCCAGCAACCGGTCTATGACCCCGTGTCGCAGCTTATTTATGCCACCGGCCGCGACTGCGTGAAACACCTGTGGGTCGCCGGTAAACAGTTACTCGACGACCGGCGCCTTACCCGTCTGGACGAACAACAGCTGGGCGCCACCGCCCGGGCCTGGGGCCAGCGCATCAGCGGCCACACCGAATCGTAAACACTGCGGAGCAGACTCCGCGGCTACAGCCCTTTTCAAGTTTTTCGAGGAATAGATATGAGCAACGTCGACCACGCCGAAATCGCCAAATTCGAAGCCCTGGCCCATCGCTGGTGGGACCGTGAAAGCGAATTCAAACCGCTGCACGACATCAACCCGCTGCGCGTCAACTGGATTGACGAGCGGGTCAATCTGGCCGGCAAGAAAGTCCTCGACGTCGGCTGCGGCGGCGGCATCCTCAGCGAAGCCATGGCCCAGCGCGGCGCCACTGTCATGGGCATCGACATGGGCGAAGCGCCACTGGCGGTCGCGCAACTGCATCAGCTGGAATCCGGGGTCAGCGTCGAATACCGGCAGATCACCGCCGAAGCCCTGGCTGAAGAAATGCCCGAGCAGTTCGACGTCGTGACCTGCCTGGAAATGCTGGAGCACGTACCGGACCCGTCGTCGGTGATCCGTGCCTGCTACCGCATGGTCAAGCCCGGCGGCCAGGTGTTCTTCTCGACCATCAACCGCAACCCGAAGGCGTACCTGTTCGCCATCATCGGCGCCGAATACATCATGAAGCTGCTGCCGCGTGGCACCCACGACTTCAAGAAATTCATCCGCCCGTCCGAGCTGGGCGCCTGGAGCCGCATCGCCGGCCTGACCGTCAAGGACATCATCGGCCTGACCTACAACCCGCTGACCAAGCACTACAAGCTGGCCAACGACGTTGACGTCAACTACATGATCCAGACCCTGCGCGAGGAGTAAGCCGATGGCCATCAGAGCAGTCCTTTTCGACATGGACGGTACCCTGCTCGACACCGCGCCGGACTTCATCGCCATCTGTCAGGCGATGCGCGCGGATCGCGGCTTGCCGCCGATGAACGACAAGCACATCCGCGACGAAATCTCCGGCGGCGCGAAAGCCATGGTCGCGGTGACGTTCTCGATGGACCCGGAATCGCCGGGCTTCGAGGAGCTGCGTCAGGAATTTCTCGAGCGCTATCTGGCCGGGTGCGCGGTACACAGCAAGCTGTTCGACGGCATGGGCGAGCTGCTGGCCGACATCGAGCGGGCCAACCTGATCTGGGGCGTGGTCACCAACAAGCCGGTACGGTTTGCCGAGCCGATCATGCAGCAACTGGGGCTGGCCGAGCGTTCGGCGCTGCTGATCTGCCCGGATCACGTGAAAAACAGCAAGCCGGACCCGGAGCCGCTGATCCTCGCGTGCAAGATGCTTGATCTGGATCCGTCGACGGTTTTGTTTGTGGGCGATGATCTGCGCGATATCGAGTCGGGCCGTGATGCCGGCACCAAGACCTGCGCCGTGACCTACGGCTACATCCACCCGGACGATAACCCGCGGCACTGGGGCGCGGATGTGGTGGTGGATCATCCGCTGGAATTGCGCAAGGTGCTCGACAGCGCGCTGTGCAGCTGCTGACC
The DNA here is from genome assembly GCF_053851495.1 of Pseudomonas sp. JQ36. Lineage (NCBI taxonomy): Bacteria > Pseudomonadati > Pseudomonadota > Gammaproteobacteria > Pseudomonadales > Pseudomonadaceae > Pseudomonas > Pseudomonas sp. JQ36. The sequence goes on from NZ_CM132642.1 coordinate 3,027,902, forward strand.
TACCCCCTGTGGCGAGGGAGCTTGCTCCCGCTGGGTCGCTCAGCGGCCCCTTTTTTACCTGAGTCCGCATTTTCTCAGGCACACCGCACTGGCTGGCACTACGACTGCTCTGCAGCCGAGCGGGAGCAAGCTCCCTCGCCACAGCGTTCAGCATTCGCCTTATGGAGAGGTTTTTATGTTTGATTACACCGCCCGTCCCGAATTGCTCAAGGATCGGGTCATTCTGGTCACCGGTGCCGGCCGTGGCATCGGTGCAGCTGCCGCAAAAACCTACGCCGCCCATGGCGCCACCGTGTTGCTGCTGGGCAAGACCGAAGCCAATCTGACGCAGGTCTACGACGAGATCGAAGCGGCGGGGCATCCACAACCGGCAGTGATCCCGTTCAACCTCGAGACCGCCCTGCCCCATCAATACGATGAGCTGGCGGCGATGATCGAAACCGAGTTCGGCCACCTCGACGGTCTGCTGCACAACGCCTCGATCATCGGCCCGCGCACGCCGATCGAACAGCTGTCGGGCGAAAACTTCATGCGTGTCATGCAAGTCAACGTCAATGCCATGTTCATGCTGACCAGCACTTTGCTGCCGCTGCTCAAGCTGTCGCAGGATGCCTCGGTGGTGTTCACTTCCAGCAGCGTCGGACGCAAGGGCCGGGCCTACTGGGGCGCCTATGGCGTATCGAAGTTCGCCACCGAAGGCCTGATGCAAACCCTGGCCGATGAAGTCGATGGCGTAGCACCCGTGCGCTCCAACAGCATCAACCCGGGCGGCACGCGTACCAGCATGCGAGCACAGGCCTATCCGGGGGAAAACCCGCTGAACAATCCGACTCCGGAAGAGATCATGCCGGTGTACCTGTACCTGATGGGGCCGGACAGCACCGGCATCAATGGTCAGGCATTCAACGCGCAATAACTGCCATACGTCGCTTTTGTTGCCGTGGCGGATTACCGTCGCGGCACACAATTGCCGCTTCCCGCCGTCACACTTCAGTCAAATATCCGCCACCCGCCCTCAAAGCAAAAAGCCATCCCGTTGATTCATAACGGTTTTAATAAACCTGAACCGAATGGCACGACTTTCGCTCTAATTTTCCTCAAAGCATGCCGTGTGAAGGCACTGGGGCCAGGCCGATTTCGATAGCTGACTAATCGTCATCAGGCAGACTAAACTTACGCCAAATGTCCTACGGGACTGATGGATCAGTATGACGCGCAGCCCATAGCCGCTCTCACCCAGCCTGTAAGACAGACTTACTGCTTAGGGGCTCACGCCATATGAAATCACCCTCCCAGACCAATGCAATTGACTTTGACAGTGCCAAATTGCAACGCCTGGGCTTTGGTCAGCTGCCTCCGCTTCTGGAACGCCCGGCCAGCCTGGCGCAATTGCGCCAGCAAATGAGCCTGCAACTGCAAACCAGTCTTGAGCCGCAACGAATCCTCGGTCTGTTTTTCCGCGAAGTTCAGCGTCTGGTGCCGCTGGATGCCTTGAGCTACGTGCATTCGGCCAGCGACCTGCGCCTGGAATTCGGCGCCCGCGGTCACCATTCGGTCAGCTACAGCCTCAGCCACGAAGGCGAGCACTTGGGCGAACTGGTCTTTCGCCGCAACCAGCGCTTCAGCGAGCAGGATCAGGGCAACCTCGAATCGCTGCTGTCGTCGCTGTTGTTCCCGATGCGCAACGCCCTGCTCTACCGCGCCGCAACGCAAAGTGCATTGCGCGACCCGTTGACCGGAACCGGCAACCGGATCGCCATGGAGCAGACCCTGCAACGCGAGATCGACATGTCGCGCCGGCATCTTCAACCGTTGTCGGTGCTGATGCTCGACATCGACCACTTCAAACGAGTCAACGACAGCCACGGCCACAGCGCCGGGGATGACGTACTCAAAGCGGTGGCAGCGTCAATCAAGGGCCAGCTACGCAACGTCGACATGGTGTTTCGCTATGGCGGGGAAGAGTTTCTGATCTTGCTGTGCAACACCGGCCGGGAAGCGGCGGCGATGGTCGGCGAGCGTCTGCGGCATGCCGCGCAGACTGCGGAATACTTCGCGGACGGTCAATTGATCGACCTGACTGTCAGCCTTGGCTGTTCGACGCTGTTGCCGGGGGAATCGGCTGACAGCCTGCTGCGCCGGGCCGACAGTGCGCTGTATGTGGCCAAACGCGAAGGGCGTAATCGGTTGGCGATGGCTGGCTGAGTCCTTCCAGACAACCACAAACCACTGTAGGAGTGAGCCTGCTCGCGATCCGGTGTGTCAGTCACCCTCTTTGTTGACTGACACACCGGATCGCGAGCAGGCTCACTCCTACACTTTTTTGCGGCGTTATTGGCTATCAGCTCTCTACAAGTGCCCGGCGTTCACGACCGTGGATCGCGCGCTCCGTGGTCTCCAGTTGCATGCAGCGCTCCAGAAACAGGTACATGTAGTCGTAGCTCTTGCACACCGCCTGACGCAGTTCGGTCTGCAGTGCCTTGCTCGGATTCATACCCGCCAGCGTGCAGATGATTTCCAGCGCTTCCCACGGGTGGGCATCGTCATACTGGGCATGCATCTTCAGCCACTTCATCGCGCGCTTGCGTTCCTCTTCCGGGAACGCCGCCGCGTACACGCCAGTGGAGCAGACCAGCGCTGACCACTCCCCGGTCGCACCCTCGATGGCGTAGTTGGTCGCAGCGATGGCGACGATCAGCGAATCCGCCGAACTCGTATGCCAGCACCAGTGACTCAATGCATGCAGTTCCGGCGGTACTTGCTGGGCCTGCAGATCCTCCAGGCTGACGCCATGCGCGCGACTCCAGTTCAGCCAGTAGTCGGCATGATTGAGTTCAACGCGGATGTTGCGCATCAGCCAGCGGCGCGCCATGTCCTCCCCAGGATGGCGGGCGAACTTGGTCTTGGTCAGGTTCTGCGCCATGTACAACGCAAACTGTTCAACTACCGGCCAGCCCCCGATCAAGTACTGGCGCATGGTTTTGGCGCTGAGCTTGTTATCGCGCATGCGCAGGTACAGTTCATGTTCGACAACCCGGCGCTTGCTCTCGCTGCAATCTGCAATGAGCTGTTGTGCCCAGGCAGGATAACTTGCAGCTTCCATGAGTGGTCCGGTTCGGTTGAATGTGTCGATCACTGTTCGGCTCCTTTTGATTTGTGATTGTAAGGATCGGCAAGAGATTTCAACGGAACGTGCCAGGCGCCTTGAACAACAGCGGCTGCGGTCTGGCGGGCCGACTTTGCAAACTGTCGCAGGTAAACAACTGCGGGCGTTCGATGACATAACCCTGAGCGTAATCCACCCCGATTTCAAGCAATGCCTGCTCGATCTGGGTTGTTTCAACAAACTCGGCAATTGTCTGCTTACCCATGACATGCCCGATGTGATTGATCACCTCGACCATAGCGCGGTTAATCGGGTCGTCCAGCATATCCTTTACGAAACTCCCGTCGATCTTCAGGAAGTCTACAGGCAAATGTTTCAGATAAGCGAATGAAGACATTCCGGCACAAAAGTCATCAAGTGAGAAGTAACAACCTAAGCCTTTGAGTTCATTAATAAATCGAATTGCACTACCAAGATTGGCAATGGCGCTGGTTTCAGTAATTTCAAAACAAATCATTTCAGGGGGTATAGCGTAATTAACAAACTGTTCACGCAGAAAGTGCAAGAACGCGTCATCTCCGATAGTAATGCCTGAAAGATTAATCGCACACATTGCCAACGGACCTTCATGTTCTTCGGTAATACATTGGGCAATGACTTTAAAAACATTCTCGACGACCCAACGATCCAGTTGACTCATCAGACCATAACGTTCGGCCGCCGGAATGAAACTGTCCGGCAGGATCATCCGTCCGGCTTCGTCATGCAGGCGCAAGAGTATTTCGATGTGCCCCCCGCCATGGGCTGTAGCGCCCAGCGGAGCAATTTCCTGGGCATAGAGGCAGAAGCGGTTTTCCTCCAGCGCCATGTGCAGGCGCTGCACCCAGGCCATTTCGCCGAAGCGCAGCGACAGTTCGGAGTCGTCGGCATGATAGACCTGGACCCGGTTGCGGCCCTTTTCCTTGGCCATGTAGCAAGCCATGTCGGCGGCGCGCAATGAGGCTTCGAGGGTGGTCGGGGTCTGGGCGATGTGCACCAGGCCGATGCTCACAGTGGTCAAAAACGGCCGCCCCTTCCACACGAAGTGCAGGTTCTGCACGGTCTGGCGCAGGCTCTCGGCGATTTTCTCGGCGGCATCCGGGGCGCAGTTCTCCAGCAGAATGCCGAACTCGTCGCCGCCCAACCGGGCCAGGGTGTCGCTCTCGCGCAAGCCCGATTGCAACAGCGTGCAGATGTGCCGCAGCAACTCATCGCCAGCGGCGTGACCGCAAGTGTCGTTGACCAGTTTGAACTGATCCAGATCGAGGAACATCAGCGCATGCCGAGCGGGCTGGCGCGTCAGATTGTGCAGGGCCTGCTCCAAGCGATATTCGAACTCGCGGCGGTTGGCCAGACCGGTCAGGGCATCATGGGTCGCCTGCCACGACAGATTGGCGATGTATTGCCGTTCCTGAGTCATGTCATGCAGCACCAGCACCGTACCGATAACCTTCTCGGCATTGCGGATCGGCGCGCCCACCAGCGTCACCGAAACCGTACTGCCATCCAGACGCTGAATCAGTTTGGAGTGCTCACTGCCGCCGATCAGTTGCCCGCTGAGAATATGCTCGATCAGCGTCAGCCCTTCGGTCTGCGCATTGTCATCGAGCAGATTGAACAGCGCTGCCAATGGCAGCCCCGCCGCGTGCTCGGACTTCCAGTGCGTCATGGCCTCCGCCGCCGGATTCATGTAATCGATCGCGCCGTTGACGTCGGTGGTGATCACCCCGTCGCCAATCGATTGCAGGGTGATGTGCGCCCGATCCTTCTCCAACTGCAGCGCCTGGGCAAAGGCATGTCGCTGCTTGAGCAGTTTATGGGTGCGCAACAGGGCCAGCACGATCAACCCCAGCGCCGTGGCCAGGTTGGTGAACAGCAGCAGGCGCAGGATCATCCGCGAACCTTCGCCCAAGGCATCGCTGAACGCCTTTGCCGCCGGCGTCACACCGTCGTTGATGGCAAAGATCTGCGCTTTCCAGTGCTGGATATCAGCCGGGGTCGCGATGTTTTCGCTGATGCCCTGATGCATCTCGCGCGCGACATTGTCCAGTTGCACCAGATAGGCGTCGCCGATGGTCCAGCGCTCGATCGCGGTTTCCAGATAACTGAAATGACGGAAATTGAGGTACAGCCAGATCAGGCTCGACACATCATCGGGATGGTTGCCGCCCTTGAGGATCCCCTCCCGTGCCGCCTGCAGATCCGGTGGCTGACGATCCAGTGCCAGACGCAACTGGTGACCGCCCTGAGGCACGGCAATCGCTTCCTTGTATTTGAGGAAGATCGCCTCGTCGCGGCTGTCGGCATACAGGTTCAGGTAATAGATGGCGTCCTTCTGGCCCTTGGACCAGAGACTCTCGCCGGCGACATAGCCGCGAACGGCCGACAGGACGTAAAGACTCACGCCCCCCAGTAAAGCCTGAAACAACACGACGGCAATAAATGGCCAGACGATGCCCAACAACCGTGGCGTTCCGAGAGTCCTTTTTTGCTTCATGAGGTCCTTTGCGCACGCACTGTCATCTTCAAGGGGAGACCGCCAGAGCCAGACCAGGGAGCGACCCCTTCCAGCAAGCCAGAACATTTTCAACCGGCGATACGTATGTACCGCACCCGCTGTTCGCCATGCTTCGACACTGACGGCTTTCAATCATTCCAGAGCCGTTCTCCATGCAGTCACCTTCCGCCACGCTGCAACGCCATACTGCCCAACAGAGCGAATACCGCGCAATGATCTCTGCCCTGCGCGCCGTGCTCAGCGCATCGACCTCATTGCAGACCTACTACCTGGCGCCCCAGGCACATTCGCGACTGGGTGCAGCACACGCCCTGGCGCAAAAACTTCTGCAAGCCCTGTTCGAAGACAGCGCCGAACCGCAATTGGCGGCGTACCTGCAAACGTCCAGAGGATCACTGCTGCAAGTCGACGCCACAGCCGGTCAGTGCAGCTTTTCCTTCAACCGTCCCGATGGCAGCTGCGCTCGCTACGCCATCGAGGATGTCACCCGGGCCTCCAGCACAATTGAAGAATTTCAGCGAGCGTTGCTGAGTATAGGCGCACACCTGCGTTCCGACAGGCTGCTGCCGTTGTCACAACTGCTGCGTGAGTCCGGGTTCACATTTGCGGACGTACAGGACGCCACGACGCTGACCCGGCTGATCGGCAAGGTCGAAGAACAATGCGCCAGTCATCGACTGAATCTGCGACACCAGCCGGCGCTGACGGTACTGATGAGCGACGATGACAAAGCCGCGATTCACGACCTGATTGGCGACTGGCTCACCGGCAAAACCCTGTCGGCCATCGACAGCCTGGCCAGCGAAGTAACGCCTCCATTCACCCGCCAGCAGCTGGAACAGCAGCCCGCCGCCTGCCTCGAACGCCTGCTCGACACGCCGAAGGCGCGTGACCTTGGCCAGCGCTTATTGCAGAAACTGCAATGGTATGGCGCCCGGCCCGATGAACCGACCGTGCCCGATATCGGCCTGCGTTTACTGCTCGAAGCGTTGTGCCTGTGGTACGAACTGCCCGGCGAAGCCAGCTCGACCGAAGTGGCCGGTTTTGCGCTGGAACAACGCGCTCACTACGGCGCCAGCTACGCCAGCATTCGCCGCGATTTTTTACAGCACCTGGAGGATTCTCACCGAACCTCGACCCCGACCGAAAAACATGTGCTGGGATGGGTATGCCTGACGCAGTTCGGACTGGATTTTCAAGTGCGCGATATTCCTGACGAGCTGCCATACGCCAGCTCGGTGGTCTGGGTCAATTTCGTGCATGGCGTGCACCTCGCCCAGGCTCTTGATCCACAGTTGCCGGAACATCTGAGCTTTCAGCAACTGGTCGATCTGCCGCTGCACAAAAGCGAAAACGCCAGCACCGACCTGCAAACCCTGATCGCCATGACCCGAGTGGCTGCCGCACAGACCTGGACACTGGCCACCGGAGCACCGGCAGCAGCGAACGAGACATCCGACGATGACGCGACGCTGCAAGCGCTGGAAGACCACAAGAAGCAAATGAACGCAGCGATCCTGCAGCTGGACATCGAGCCGCCCCGGCGACTTGCCCTGGCAAAACAGCAACTGGACAAGGCGCTGGCCAACGAGCTGTACGATCACACGACGATTCGCCTCAAACGCCACCATCCTTCAGCGCCCAACCGTAGCCGACGCAGCATTATCGACACCCCGGATGTGGCATTGCCGACCTGGCCGTTGCTGGAGGTCTATGCCGCCGGCGGGCTGAGCAGCGACACACGCTGGTACGTCAGCGACGATGGCCGCAGCGCCAGCGAATGGATCAGCCTGAACGCAGACGGCCAACTGCAAAGCGGCTTCGTCAATACCCACCAACCTGGCCGCCGCCTTTCACGGTTTCCGAGCAACTGCACCTTGCCCGAGATCAGGCCCTTGTTCGAGCAGCAGTTCGACGACTATCTGAGCGAGGCCCGCAAAGCCTATGAATACCTGATCAAGTCGCTGCTGGTCACACTGCCGTGGCCCGACCGCCGGGCACTGGAGCACGGCGAAGTGCGGATTCACAGCCTCAGGAATCCGACACGGCACATCGAAGCTCACCTGGAAACACTGAAAAACATCCTGCCGTACCGGGCCCGCATGGGCTTCGTGCTGCAGGCGACGTATCAGGGCCCGGCACAATTCTACGAATGCCTGCCTCGCGCCGGCATCCTTCGCAAACGCCCGGATCTGGATGGCACACATGTTGGCGGTCTGTTGTTGCCACCCCTGCCGCCCAAACGTGGACGCACCAAGGGCCAGAGCATCAGCCGCATCGTCGCCCGCCGCCTGCCATTCGATCGAAAAGCACACTGGGACGGTTCGATACCCGCCCCCGACGCCAAGTGCATTGCCATCCTCGAACCGCTGGGCGACTCCCTGCCCGCCTCGCTCATCCCGGCAGCCCATCACGACAGCTCACCGAACCTGACCTTCACCTCGCCGCGCACGGCGCAAATCGCCTCGTTTATCGCGACCCGATTGTTCTATGTCGATGAGCAGGCGCTGCGCAATGAGGCCTGGGGTGATACCCGTTTCGAGCGCGACAGCCGCAAACAGCACTGGACTCATGCTCTGAAGGGCTTCATCCCGTTCTGGGGCAGTCTCGAAGACCTGCAGTCTGACAGTCCGGGCAAACACGCACTGGGCGTACTCGGCCTGCTCCTCGATATCGTCTCGTTCGCGATTCCCTTGGGCAAGTTCGTCGCCGGCAGCATTCGCCTCGCAGCCGTGGCCGGGAAAATGGCGATTCGCGTCGCCCTGCCACGCATGGCGCAATTGTCGAAAAACCTGCTGGTTTCGAGTTTGAGAAACCTCAATCCGCTGGACGCTGCGCCTGCCCTGCTCAAGTTCGGCGGCGGAGGTGCGATCGGCGCAGTGCGGGCCGTGGCGCATCTGGAACACCGCGCGGTTGCACGTTTGAAAAGACTGGCCGGCAGCAGCGCTGACTATGACCTGCTGCACAGTCTGCCCCAGGCACTGGATGCCGGGCGCTGGAAAGCGCTGAACCCGGCCGATCATCTGGCCGTGGTCAGGGGCATTGACGATGTGCCGGTGCGCAATGTCGGCGGCTCGCGGTATCACTTGCTCGATCCGCTGTCGGAGCGCCCTTATGGGCCGCAGTTGCTCGCACACGAGCATGAGTTTTCGCTGGGGCGTTCGCACTACCGCACCGTGAAAAAAACCGAAGATCAGATCGATATCGAACTGGCGCCGAACACCCGCGTCGAGCTTGTCCCCGAGGCTGGCGGACGCACCACGGTATTGATCGATGATGTGCCCTATCGACTCGACGGTGATGAACTGCGCCGGGCCGATCTGCTCGATGACAGCCAGCACTGGACGCTGTTGCCGTGCCGGATACGTCGCGCACCGGGCGCGGGCGACTGCCGCGTCAGCTACATCACCGCAGAACCCGCCCCGACGCCCGCCGTCGGCACCATCGACAAGGAAAAGGGTTACGCGCCATGGTTCGGCGAGCGGGTTTCGGAGCCGGGCGCCCTGCCCCGGCAGGACGGAGCGTTCCTGGCGGTCGATGCCAGGCTTTATCAAATCATCGATGGCCGCCCGAGGCTGTTCACCGGCGACCTGCGACGCCTTGGATTCCATCAAGGCAGGCTGGTGCCAAGACAGCAGATTCAAGCCACGCTGCAGTTTCGCAAAGGTATTTTTGCCCGGGTAAAAACCGGCGGCACCTACGATGGGATCAACGACTCACATCAGGTTGGTGCCGTGCTGGTGCCGGCCGTCGATGACTCGGCCACCTATGTGTTCTTCCGGGTCAACAAGCAAGAGTACTACCTGGCCAGCTTCGCCAAAGGCGAACTCCCCGGCAGGCAACTGACATTCCAGCGCCTGACCCCAGCCGAACTGGCTGACGGCACCCTCGGCGCAGAACTGCTGACCGTCTACACCGGCTCGCTGCACGCCAACAACATCGTGCGCATCCATGGCCTCGAATCGGTGCAGCGCGCGATGCAGACCATGGAGCAGATCGCGATCCCCATCGGCACCACGGCCATTCCTGCAAACAACATGAAATGGCTGAAGGTCGACACCAGCCCGGGCGAGGCGCTGATGTTCGATCACTCGACACGGATGATCGTCACCCGCCTGCCCGAAGGCGCCGCCACTTGGGCGCGCAGCAAGGAAGCGCCGGAAGCCTTTCGGCAAAAAACCGCAGAGATTTTCGACACGTTGTTTCTGTCACCGACAATCACCCCGGCCAACACTAACGCGGCCCTGCGCATCGACAGTGCCATGCAGAAACTGCACAACCTGCTGCCCGTGCGTGAGCGGCCGCTCAACGCACGTAACATCGCCTATGCCGAAGTCACTACGGCCAGCGGCAAACGGGAGATCTACGTCAGCGTGTCCGGCGCGCAAGGCAGCACCCAGCGCCTGCCGTTGTTTCGCCACATGGGTGCCAATCACGTGCGGATCGGCGACACCACTTACATCAACATCGACTACGACCCGAGCTTCCCGCGAACCTCGCTGGAGGTCACCGAGCAAGGGCAACTGCTGGCCGTGCCGCTGACCATCAAGGAGCTGAAAACCTATCAGCCGACGCAGACCAGCCGGCCGACCTCGCTGGACAGCGAAAGCAAACTGATCAGCGTGCTGCGCGAGAAATACCCCGACCCGACAGAGATCCGCGCGGTCGACATCGCGACGACCCTGCGCCCGTGCGAATCCTGTTCGGTGGTGATGAAGCAGTTCGGCCATGACGGCGGCGAGGCGGCGTTGCAGGTGCTGTGGGGCTGATTACAGGCGCTGCAGGTGGCCGTAGAGCTTGGCGTAAAGGCCGCCATCGGCGATCAGTTGCTGGTGGTCGCCATCCTCGGCCACTTGCCCGCCATCGAACACCAGCACCCGATCCGCCTGCTTCACCGCCGACAGGCGATGGGCAATGATCAGCGTGGTGCGGCCATTGAGAAAGCGCGCCATGGCCTGATGCAGGTTGTATTCGGTGGCGGCATCGAGGGCCGAGGTGGCCTCGTCGAGAATCACCACTTTCGGCTCGGCGAGGATCATCCGTGCAATCGCCAGACGCTGGCGCTGACCACCGGACAGGCGCACGCCGGAACGTCCGACGATACTGTCGAGACCGTCCGGCAGCGCGCGGATGGTCGCTTCCAACTGGGCGATTTCCAGCGCCTGCCAGCAAGCTTCGTCGCTGCGGGTGCGGCCCATGGTCAGGTTGGCCCGTACCGTGTCGTTGAACAGCGCCGGATGCTGCAACACCACCGCAACGTTTTCACGAATCAGCTCCAGGCCGATTTCCTGTTGGGTCGAACCGCCGAAACGAATGGTCCCCGCCGACGGTGTGTACAGCCCCAGCAGCAACTGCACCAAAGTACTTTTGCCGCCGCCACTGGCACCGACAATCGCGACTTTCTCTCCGGGGGCAATCGACAGGTTCATCTGATCCACCACCAACTCATCGCCGTAACCGAAGCTCAGCCCCTGCACCTCGATGCCCACGGTATCCCGACCCTTGAACGGATCGACGCCACCTGGGTACTGCGGCTCGTCGGCCCGCGCCAGCAATTCGTTGATCCGCGCCAGCGCACCGCCCGCCGCGTAGTAGGCATATTGCAGATTGAGCAGTTGTTCGACCGGGCCGATCATGAACCACAGGTAGCTGAACACCGCGAGCATCTGGCCGATCGACAGGTCGGAGAACAGCACCGTGAGCATCGCCGCGGCGCGGAAGATGTCGATCCCGAACTGGAACAGCAGACCGCTGGCACGATTAGAAGCATCGGTCTTCCACTGCGAGTTGACCGCGTAATTGCGCACTTCCTGCGCGCGCAAGCCGAGGCGCCCGAGGAAGAAGCCCTGACGGTTGCCGGCGCGCACTTCCTGGATCGCATCGAGGGTTTCGCTCAAGGCCTGAGTGAAACGCGAGGTGCTGTCGTTCTCCAGCTTCTTCAGGTGCTTGACCCGTTTGCCCAATTGCACCGTGGCGTAGATCACCAGCGGGTTGAACAGCAGGATCAACAGCGCCAGTTTCCAGTGCATCCACATCAGGATGCTCGCGGTGCCGACCAGCGTCAGCATCGCCACCAGAAAACGGCTGAGGGTTTCGCCGACAAACTTGTCGAGAGTGTCCAGATCGGTGACCAGATGGGTGGTCACGGTGCCGCTGCCGAGGCTTTCGTATTCGCCGAGGGAGATGCGTTTGAGGCGTTCGATCAGGCGCACGCGAATGCGGTAGACGATGTCTTTCGCCAGCCGGGCGAACAGCCGCGCCTGCAATACGCCAAAACACAGGGCGCTGCAACGCAGGGTCAGAGTGACCAGCAGCATCAGGCCGATGTAACCCGCCGCTTGTTGCCACATCGACGGCAGCACGTGATTCATGACCTTCAGTGCGGCATCGCCATGGCCGAGCAAGACCTCGTCCACCAGCAAGGGCAAAAGCAACGGAATCGGCACGCTGCACAGCGTCGCCAGCACGGCCACGCCGTTGGCGATCCACAGAGACTTTTTGTGATGCAGTGCCAGGCGCCGGACTTCTGCCCAGCTCAGCCGGTCGACACGCTTTACGGCTGGCGTGCCATCGGCCAGGTCAGGCACAGGCAGCGCGCTCCAGCCAGCGGCCGAGCAATGGTGAGAGTTCACTGAGCGGTTGATAGCCGTTGGTCAACAGCGCCAGTTGGCCATTGCGCTCGGCGAGCAGGGTCGGGAACCCGGCGATGCCCAGATCCTGTACCCAGCTGAAATCAGCCTGAGTCGCCTTGTGCTGATCGGCATGATCGAACAGCGCGGCAAACTCGATACGTGGCACGCCGGCCTGCTCGGCCAGCTCGACCAACACGCTGGCCTGGGTGACATCGCGGCCTTGCGCGTAAAACGCCTGCTGGATCAGGCCGACCAGTGTCCACGCGCAATCCGGCGCCAGACTGCGCGCGGTGACAATTGCCCGGCAGGCCGGCTCGGTGTCGTAGACGAAACCATCGGGCAACGCACCTTCGAACTTGAATGGCTGACCGGTGGCCTCGGTGACCGCCTGCCAATGCTCAAGAATGTAACGCCGCGTGGTCGGCTCCAGCGCCGCACCGCTGCCGGTGCGCAACCCGCCGACCACCAGATGCAACTCCACCCCGGCTGCCTGCGCCTGCTCGACCAATGCCTTGGCGACCGGAGCGAACCCCCAGCACCAGGAACACATCGGATCCATCACATAGAGCAGGCGCGCAGTCATGATCAGGCCTCGGTGGACGCTTGTTTATAGTTGTAGCCGATCGGGTGCGGCATGTTGCGCGCCTTGGCCAGTTCGATCTGCTTCTGCCGATCGATGGCGCTGCGGCGGGTTTTCTCGCTCAGCTTGTCCCAGCAATGCGGGCAGCTGATGCCGGCCACGTAGTGCTCGGAGGCGCGATCTTCAACGCTGACCGGTGTGCGGCAGGCATGACATTGATCGTAGTCGCCTTCGCTGAGGTCGTGACGCACGGTCACGCGGTTGTCGAACACGAAGCAGTCGCCCTGCCACTTGGTTTCTTCCTGCGGCACTTCTTCGAGGTACTTCAGGATGCCGCCCTTGAGGTGGTAAACCTCTTCGAAACCCTCACCCAGCATGTAGCTGGAGGCTTTCTCGCAGCGAATACCGCCGGTGCAGAACATCGCGACCTTCTTGTGTACGGCCGGGTCGAAGTGTTCTTTGATGTAGTCGGGGAATTCGCGAAAACTGGTGGTTTTCGGATCGATGGCGCCTTCGAAGGTGCCGATCGCCACTTCGTAGTCGTTGCGGGTGTCGATCAGCAGCACTTCCGGATCGCTGATCAGCGCGTTCCAGTCCTGCGGTTCGACATAGGTGCCGACCTTTTTGTTCGGGTCCACGCCTTCTACGCCGAGGGTGACGATCTCTTTCTTCAGCTTGACCTTGGTGCGGTAGAACGGCTGCTCGTCGCAGTACGACTCTTTGTGGTCGATGTCGATCATGCGCGGGTCGTTCTTCAGCCAGGCGAGCAGGCCATCGATGCCTTCGCGTGTACCGGAAACCGTACCGTTGATGCCTTCTTCGGCGATCAGCAAGGTGCCTTTGATGCCGTTGTCGACCATCGCTTGCAGCAGGGGCTCGCGCAGGTTGACGTAATCTTCGAGGGTGACGAACTTATACAGTGCCGCCACGACAATCGGTTGTGTCATGGGTATTTCTCCAGGTGGCTACCCTCGCAAAGGGTGAACCGGATTCAAAAAAAACGCGCCGGGTAAGCGGCGCGTTGCGGATTCTAGCAAAAACACGGTGGATTTAGGATCTGTCGAAGCTCCCTCGCCACAACAGCCCTCGCAATCCTCAGTGTTTGCTACCGCCGGCACAGGTCGGCGACGCCGGGGCGGCGCCGACTTCTGCCCATTCCTGCGGGGTGTAGGTATGCAGCGCCAACGCATGGAACTCGCCCATCAGCTCGCCGAGCGTGCCGTAGACTTTCTGGTGGCGCTTGACCCGGTTCAGGCCTTCGAACTGCGCGCTGACCACCACTGCCTTGAAGTGCGTCTGTAACCCGCGACTGTGCATGTGGCTTTCGTCCAGCACTTGCAGATGCTCAGGCTGCAGCAGGCCCAGCGTCGATTCGATGCGTTGTTGCATGGTCATCACGAACTCCGCTTACTTCTTCTTGGCCGCAGGGGCTGCCGGGGTCAGCTCTTTGGTCATGTCGTCGAGCAGCTTGTTGACGACAGGCACGGCGCTTTCCAGCTTGCCTTGGGTCATCTGGGCCGATTGCTGGGTCAGCTGCGGCATTTTTTCCAGGACTTTCTTGCCCAGTGGCGACTGGTAGAACGCGACCAGATCTTTCAGCTCCGATTCGCTGAAGTTGCTGGTGTAGAGCTTGACCATGTCAGGCTTGAGCTTGTTCCAGCCGATGGCCTGGTCCAGGGCGGCGTTGGCCTTGGCCTGGTAGGTTTCCAGTACGGCTTTCTTGGATTCCGGGGCTTTGGTCTGTTCAAAGCGCTGAGCGAACATTTGCTGCACTTGCATGTACACCGGAGTGCCCAGCTTGTCAGCGTGCGCCAGGGTCAGGAAAGCTTCAGCACTGGCGTTGTGGCTGGCGGTATCGGCAAGCACCTGGCCGCTGGCGCAAACCAGTGCAACCGCGGTGCAGATGGCACGAAGACGAGTCATCGAGTTTCCTTTTCAGCTAGGCGAGGTCAAACCCCAAGGGCGACCATTCTGCGCCTAAAAAACCTTATGGCTCAACCCCCGGCCCTTGCCGTGCTTGATTGGCCGGGTTTTACCGGTCAACAATCGGTTCGAGGGAACCACCTGGGCCTGACCGGGCCTAAACTGCGCAAACGAACCAACAGGAGTGTGCACGATGAGCCGTATCGAAACCGACAGCCTGGGCCAGATCGAAGTCCCGGACGACGCCTACTGGGGTGCTCAGACGCAACGCTCGCTGATCAACTTCGCCATTGGTCAGGAACGCATGCCGCTGCCGGTACTGCACGCCCTGGCCCTGATCAAGAAAGCCGCCGCCCGGGTCAACGACCGCAACGGCGACCTGCCCGCCGACATCGCCCGCCTGATCGAACAGGCCGCCGACGAAGTCCTCGACGGCCAGCACGACGACCAGTTTCCGCTGGTGGTCTGGCAGACCGGCAGCGGTACCCAGAGCAACATGAACGTCAACGAAGTGATCGCCGGTCGCGCCAACGAACTGGCCGGCAACCCGCGCGGCGGCAAGACGCCGGTGCACCCCAACGATCACGTCAACCGCTCGCAAAGCTCCAACGACTGCTTCCCTACCGCCATGAGCATCGCCACTGCCAAAGCCGTGCAGGAGCAATTGCTGCCGGCGATCGCCGAGCTGTCCGGTGGCCTGGCCGAATTGGCCGCGCGCCACATGAAACTGGTGAAGACCGGTCGCACGCACATGATGGACGCGACGCCGATCACCTTCGGTCAGGAGCTATCGGGCTTCATAGCGCAGTTGGATTACGCCGAACGAGCGATCCGCGCCGCGCTGCCGGCAGTGTGTGAGCTGGCGCAGGGCGGCACCGCGGTCGGCACTGGTCTGAATTCGCCGCACGGCTTTGGCGAAGCGATTGCCGCCGAACTCGCCGCCCTGTCCGGCCTGCCCTTCGTCACCGCGCCGAACAAGTTTGCCGCACTGGCCGGGCACGAGCCGCTGACCAGCCTGTCCGGCGCCCTGAAGACCCTCGCCGTGGCGCTGATGAAAATCGCCAACGACCTGCGCCTGCTCGGCTCCGGCCCTCGCGCAGGCTTTGCCGAAGTCAAATTGCCGGCCAATGAACCCGGCAGTTCGATCATGCCCGGCAAGGTCAATCCGACTCAGTGCGAAGCGCTGTCGATGCTCGCCTGCCAGGTGCTGGGCAACGACGTCACCATCGGCATCGCGGCGAGTCAGGGACACCTGCAACTGAACGTGTACAAACCGGTGATCATCCACAACCTGCTGCAATCGATCCGCTTGCTTGCCGACGGTTGCAGCAACTTCCAGCAGCATTGCATTGCCGGCCTTGAGCCGGACGCGCAGGTCATGGCCCAGCACCTGGAACGTGGGCTGATGCTGGTGACAGCGCTGAACCCGCACATCGGTTACGACAAGTCGGCGGAAATCGCCAAGAAGGCTTACGGCGAAGGCCTGACCTTGCGCGAGGCGGCGCTGCAGCTGGGGTATCTGACCAGTGAAGAGTTCGATGCGTGGGTGCGGCCGGAAAACATGATCGAGGCTGGCGCCAAGGGCTGAGGTTCGTAGCGCCTGACAGGCCGCCTTCGCGAGCAAGCCCGCTCCCACATTTGGATCGGTGTACGCCGTACCAATGTGGGAGCGGGCTTGCTCGCGAAGAACGATAACGCGGTCTAACTGGCTGCAATCCGCATCCGTCGCGCCTTCAGCCCGGCAATCAACGACGGCCCCAACGCCACCAGCGCCGACCCCAGCACCACCAGCACCGCCCCGCCATAACCCAGCCCGTTGATCTGCTCGGCATGCACATAGTCCGGCCACACCCCGGCGGCAATCGCCACCGCGCCGAAGGTCACCAACGGCGTGATCGCCAGCGTCGCACTGACCCGTGACGCTTCCCAATGCGCCAGCGCCTCGGCAAATGCACCGTAGGCAATCAGCGTGTTCATGCAGCACGCCAGCAACAACCAGCCCTGCAATGGGCTCAGTTCCAGTGCCTCAAGCGGATGCACCCACGGCGTCAGCAACAGCGCGCAGAACAGGTAGATCACCATCATCACCTGCAACGAATTCCACACCGTGAGCAATTGCTTCTGCCCCAATGCGTAGAAGGTCCAGACCGTCGAGGCCAACAGCACCAACAACACCCCGGCGGTGTAATCCGACAATGAGGTGAGCAGTTCAGCCAGACGCTGATTGAAGAACAGCACAAAACCGATCAGCAGCACCGCCAGGCCAATGCCCTGACCGATGCTGAAGCGCTCCTTGAACACAAACAGGCTGGCAATCAGCAGCATGATTGGCCCCATTTGCACCACCAGTTGCGCGGTGCCGGGGCTGAGCAGATTGAGGCCCATCAGGTACAACACGTAGTTGCCCACCAGCCCGAGCACCGCCATCAGCACCAGCCAGCCGCCCCGGGGGCCGAGCACCTTGCGGCTCGGCAGGCGTCGGGTGGCCGCGAGGTAGATGAACAGACAACCGCCGGACACCAACAGGCGAAACCAGGTCACGGTGATCGGGTCCATCACCTGCAATACCTGTTTCAGCTTGATCGGCAAAATGCCCCACAAAAACGCCGTCAGCAGCGCCAGGAACAGACCGTAAACCCAGCGACCGGATGAAATGTGCATGCGAACCCCAATGCCTGCTGACAAGAGCGGTCATTCTAGGCCCGCCGTCAGACGCAACACAGGGACAGTTACGGCCAGGCCGCGAATGAAACTGTGCAGGTCGCAGCATTAAATTGACGCTTTGCCGTTGATCGGCCGACGAGGCGCGCCAAGTGCTTCAGGCATAAGCTGATTGGATCCCTGCAACGGATTAATCAAGGAGCCGATCATGTACGGAATGCGCGCCGATGACAGCGCCCCCGCCACGCACTTTCGCAGTGACCGAGTGTGTCGGGTCAATGGCGAACTGTTTTTCAGCACGCGGGAGAACACCCTTGAGGGGCCGTTCGACAGCGCCGAGAAGGCAGAGCGGGAGATTCAGGCGTATATCGCGCGGATGCAGGCGCAGACAGCGTAAACCTGTGGCGAGGGAGCTTGCTCCCGCTGGGGCGCGCAGCGGCCCTCGTTTCAGGCTTTACCGGGAAATTTCAGGTCTGCTCCGCAGCCCAGCGGGAGCAAGCTCCCTCGCCACAAGGATTGTGTTGGCCCGTCAGCGCACCGCCTCAAACAACCCCGTCGCCCCCATCCCGCCCCCCACGCACATGGTCACAATGCCGTAACGCAGGTTACGCCGCTGCAACTCACGCACCAGATGCCCGACCTGCCGCGACCCGGTCATGCCGAACGGGTGGCCGATGGAAATCGAGCCGCCGTTGACGTTGTATTTATCGTTGTCGATCTCCAATCGATCCCGGGCATACAGGCACTGCGAAGCAAACGCCTCGTTGAGCTCCCACAGATCAATGTCCGCTACCTGTAAGCCTTTGGCTTTGAGCAGTTTCGGCACCGAGAACACCGGGCCGATGCCCATCTCGTCCGGCTCGCAACCGGCGACGGTGAAACCACGGAAAAACGCCTTCGGCTTGAGCCCCAGTTGCAGGGCTTTTTCCAGGCTCATCACCAGGGTCATCGACGCGCCGTCGGACAGCTGCGACGAGTTGCCGGCCGTCACCGAACCGTCCTCGGCAAATACCGGCTTCAGTCCGGCGAGGCTTTCGTAAGTGGTGTCAGGGCGGTTGCAGTCGTCGTGATCAACGATGCCGTCGAGGATCTGCACCTCACCGCTGTTTTTGTCCTCGACCCGGTACTTGACCGCCATCGGCACTATTTCATCATTGAACAGCCCGGCCGCCTGCGCCTGAGCAGTGCGCAACTGGCTTTGCAGCGCGTAACGATCCTGCGCCTCGCGGCTGACGGCATACCGCCGCGCAACCACTTCGGCGGTCTGGCCCATGGTGTAGTAGATGCCCGGGACCTGCTGCTTGAGCAGCGGGTTGAACAGGTGATCGGTGTTGACGCTTTTCAGGGTCAGGCTGATCGACTCGACGCCACCGGCAACAATGATGTCGCTGCAACCGGAGGCGATCTGGTTGGCGGCAATCGCAATCGCCTGCAACCCAGACGAGCAGAAACGGTTGAGGGTCATGCCGGCCACATTCGTGCCCAAGTGCGAGAGCACCGCCACGTTGCGGCCGATGTTGTAACCCTGCGCGCCCTCGTTGGAGCCGGCGCCGACAATGCAGTCCTCGACGCTGGCCGGGTCGATGTCGTTGCGCGACAGCAGCGCGTTGACGCAATGAGCCGCCATGTCGTCGGGACGGGTCTGATTGAACTTGCCGCGAAAGGACTTGGCCAGGCCGGTCCGCACGCTGTCGACGATCACCACTTCACGCATGGCATACCTCAATTGTTGTTGTCGGAGGAGAGTGAACCGAGCATAAGTCCACCCCGCCGCCGACCGCGACAATCATTCACCCCGCGTATGCGTGTCCATCGGCTCAGTCCTTATGTTTTTTCGCGCGCTTGTCGGACTTTTCGAACGCCTCTTCGAGGGCTCGGTTGATCGTGCGCAGCACCTTGACCCGCGCCCAGCGCTTGTCATTGGCCTCGACCAGCGTCCACGGCGAAATCTCGGTGCTGGTGCGGTCAACCATGTCGCCCACGGCAGCGCGGTAGGCGTCCCACTTGTCGCGGTTGCGCCAGTCGTCCTCGGTGATCTTGAAGCGCTTGAACGGAATCTGCTCGCGGGCCTGGAAGCGCTCCATCTGCGTGTCCTTGTCGATCGCCAGCCAGAACTTGACGACGATGACTCCGGCGTCGGCGATCTGCTCTTCGAAGTCATTGATCTCGCTGTAGGCGCGCAACCAGTCGGCCGGGCTGCAAAAGCCTTCGACCCGCTCCACCAGCACCCGACCATACCAGGAGCGATCAAACACGGTGAACTTGCCCCGCGCCGGCAGGTGCCGCCAGAAGCGCCACAGATACGGCTGCGCGCGCTCCTCTTCGGTCGGCGCGGCAATCGGCACGATGCTGTACTGACGCGGATCGAGCGCCGCCGCGACCCGGCGGATCGCCCCGCCCTTGCCCGCCGCATCGTTGCCTTCGAACACCGCCACCAAGGCATGGCGGCGCATGCGTTTATCGCGCATCAGCCCGGACAGCCGCGCCTGCTCGGTGATCAGTTGTTCTTCGTAGTCTTTCTTTTCCAGCCGCTGGTTCAGGTCGAGGCTGTCGAGCAGGTTGAGTTGATCGACCGCCGTGCCCAACGGCGCCGCGTTGACCTCTTCGGCATGCACCTCGGGGCGCTTGAGCGCATTCTGCAGGCCTTCGAGCAGGATCTTGCCGACCGCCAGACTGCGGTAATTGGCGTCCATGCCTTCGATGACATGCCACGGCGCGTAGTCGCGGCTGGTGCGGCGCAACACGCGCTCGCCGTATTTGACGAACTTGTCGTAAGTCTGCGATTGCTGCCAGTCCAGCGGGCTGATGCGCCAGCTGTGCAAAGGGTCATCGGCCAACGCCTTGAGCCGCGCTTTCATCTGCTTCTTGGACAGGTGAAACCAGAACTTGAAGATCAGCGCGCCTTCATCGCAAAGCATTTTTTCCAGACGCTCGGCGGCGTTGATCGCCTGGTCCAGGCGTGGATCCTTGAATAGACCGTGGACCCGCCCTTGAAGCATCTGGCTGTACCAGTTGCCAAAGAAAACTCCCATCCGTCCCTTGGCCGGGAGCATCCGCCAGTAACGCCAGGCCGGTGGATGCGCCAGCTCTTCATCGGTCTGCTGATCGAAGGTGCGCACCTCGATCAGGCGCGGGTCCATCCACTCGTTGAGCAACTTGACGGTCTCGCCCTTGCCCGCGCCTTCGATGCCGTTGATCAGAATGATCACCGGAAAACGTTTCTGCTGCTGCAACTCGAACTGCGCTTCCAGCAGTGCTTCACGCAGTGCAGGCACAGCCGCGTCGTAAGTCTCTTTGTCGATGGCATGGCCGATTTCGGCGGATTCAAACATGGGGACGGCTCCTTCCAGGATTCAGCAAGACTAGCGGATTGGGCATGGGCGCGGCGGAGAAATTCCGCTCACCATGGCAAGTGGGATGAATGAACAAACTGTGGCGAGGGAGCTTGCTCCCGCTCGGCTGCGCAGCAGTCGCAAGATCTGCAACCACCGTCCTCCAGACAAATTGTGGTCGCAGGTTTTGGGGCTGCTGCGCACCCCGGCGGGAGCAAGCTCCCTCGCCACAAAAGCCGGTGATGATCGTGCATTCGACACAAGGGTCACTTGCCATGGATCAAGCACCCTCCGCGCGATCAGCTAGAATGGCCGCCTTGTCGTTGCCGAGCCTGCCATGAAACCTGTATTGCCCCACGCCCAACTCGACTGGGATGACCAGGGACGCCCGCGCTCGCGGGTGTTCGATGATGTGTATTTTTCCGACCAGTCGGGGCTGGATGAAACCCGTTACGTGTTCCTCGAACAGAACCGTCTGGCCGAGCGTTTTGCCGCGCTGCCGGCGCACGGGCGGCTGGTGATCGGCGAAACCGGCTTCGGCACCGGGCTGAATTTTCTCTGCGCCTGGCAGTTGTTCGAACAGCACGCGGTGGCCGGTGCGCGGCTGCATTTCGTCAGCGTCGAAAAGTACCCGCTGAGCCCGGCGGATCTGCAACGGGCACTGGCCTTGTGGCCGCAGCTCAAGCCGCTGGCCGACCAGTTGCTGACCCATTACGTGGCGATCCATCAGGGCTTTCAACGGATCGTCCTCGACAACGGTCGGGTCACGCTGACGCTGTTGATCGGCGATGCGCTGGAGCAACTGCCGCAACTCGATGCGCAGATTGATGCATGGTTTCTCGACGGTTTCGCCCCGGCGAAAAACCCCGACATGTGGACCGCCGAGCTGTTCGTCGAATTGGCTCGACTGGCCGCGCCCGGCTCGACCATCAGCACCTTCACCAGCACCGGTTGGGTGCGGCGTCTGCTCAACGCCGCCGGGTTCAAGATGAAGCGCACGCCGGGCATCGGTCACAAATGGGAGATCCTGCGCGGCGAGTTTCTCGGCTGGCCGCAGGACGTTGCGCCACCGCTGCCGGACAAACCGTGGTTCGCCCGCCCTGCCCCGCTGACTGGCGAGCGTCGCGCGCTGGTGATCGGCGCCGGGCTGGCCGGCTGTGCGACCGCTGCCAGCCTCGCCGCGCGCGGTTGGCAAGTCAGTCTGCTGGAGCGTCACGAGGCGGTGGCGCAGGAGGCGTCGGGCAATCCGCAGGGCGTGCTGTACCTGAAGTTGTCGGCCCACGGCACCGCGTTGTCGCAACTGATCGTCAGCGGCTTCGGCTACACCCGCCGCCTGCTGGAAACCCTGCAACGCGGCACCGACTGGGATGATTGCGGTGTGCTGCAACTGGCCTTCAATGCCAAGGAAGCCGAGCGTCAGGCGCAACTGGCCGCGGCGTTCCCGGAAGATCTGGTGCACTGGCTCGATCAGCCGCAAGCCGCAACTCAGGCCGGAATCGCCGTTGCCCATGGCGGGCTGTTCTACCCCGAAGGCGGCTGGGTGCATCCACCCGCGCTGTGCCAGGCGCAAGCCGCGCAAGCGAACATCGAACTGCTCAAGCATCACGAAGTGCTGGAACTGCGCAAGGTCGAGGGTCAGTGGCAAGCCATCGACGGCGAGCGCGTGCTCGCCAGCGCGCCGGTAGTGGTACTGGCCGGAGCTGCGGAGATCAAACGTTTTGCGCAAAGTGCCGAGCTGCCGCTCAAGCGCATTCGCGGGCAGATCACGCGCCTGCCACAAACCGCCGAGAGCCAGGCGCTGCGCACCGTGGTCTGTGCCGAAGGTTATGTCGCCCCGGCACGTCTGGGCGAACACACGCTGGGCGCGAGTTTCGACTTCAACAGCGATGACCTGACGCCGACCACCGCCGAACACCTGGGCAATCTGGCGATGCTCGAAGAAATCTCCAGCGATCTGGTGGCACGTCTGCACATCAATGAGCTGCCGCCGGAAACCCTGGAAGGACGCGCCGCATTCCGCTGCACCAGTCCCGATTATCTGCCGATCGTCGGCCCCCTCGCCGACCGCACAGCCTTCGCTCAGGCCTACGCGGCGTTGAGCAAGGATGCACGACAAGTGCCGGACATCGCCTGCCCTTGGCTCGATGGCCTGTACGTCAACAGCGGCCACGGTTCACGCGGGCTGATCACCGCGCCGCTGTCGGGCGAACTGCTCGCGGCGTGGCTGGACAATGAGCCGCTGCCGCTGCCAAGAAGCGTCGCCGAGGCCTGCCATCCCAATCGTTTTGCACTGCGCACATTGATTCGCGGCAAATGAAAAATCGCGACTGGCCGCTGGTCAGTCGCCCCCTCTTATAACTCATCGTTCTAAAACTCCCACATCTGCAGCGGGTCAGTTTCTGAGTACCGGCCATTTTGGCCTGACTTGAATGACCCCTCCCCAACGGAAAAACCGGTAAGGACCTTATGTGCGGATTAGCTGGCGAGTTACGTTTTGATCATCAACCTGCAGACCTTGCAGCGGTAGAGCGAATCACCCATCACCTGGCCCCTCGCGGCCCCGACGCGTGGGGCTTCCATGCCCAAGGGCCGATTGCTCTGGGCCATCGTCGCCTGAAAATCATGGACCTGTCGGACGGCTCGGCGCAGCCGATGATCGACAGCCAACTCGGCTTGTCCCTGGCCTTCAACGGCGCGATCTACAACTTCCCGGAACTGCGCGCCGAACTCGAAGCACTCGGCTACGCCTTCTATTCCGGTGGCGACACCGAAGTGCTGCTCAAGGGCTACCACGCCTGGGGCGAAGCGCTGCTGCCGAAACTCAACGGCATGTTCGCGTTTGCCATCTGGGAGCGCGATGCCCAGCGCCTGTTCATTGCCCGCGACCGTCTCGGCGTCAAGCCGCTGTACCTGTCGCGTACCGGTCAGCGTTTGCGCTTTGCTTCGGCCCTGCCGGCGCTGCTCAAGGGCGGCGATATCAACCCGATCCTCGATCCGGTGGCGCTCAATCACTATCTGAATTTCCATGCGGTGGTGCCGGCTCCGCGCACTTTGCTCGCGGGCATTGAAAAGCTGCCGCCAGCGACCTGGATGCGCGTCGAAGCCGATGGCCGCACCGAGCAGAAAACCTGGTGGACCCTGCCCTACGGCCCACACGACGACGAGAAAAACCTGACCCTCGAAGACTGGCGCGACCGCGTGCTCGACAGCACCCGCGAGGCCGTGGCAATCCGTCAACGCGCAGCGGTGGATGTCGGCGTGCTGCTTTCCGGCGGTGTCGATTCGAGCATGTTGGTTGGCTTGCTGCGTGAAGTCGGCGTGGAGAATCTGTCGACCTTTTCCATCGGTTTCCAGGATGCCGGCGGCGAGCGTGGTGATGAATTCCAGTATTCCGATCTGATCGCCAAACACTACGGCACGCAGCATCATCAATTGCGCATCGATGAAAAAGAGATCATCGAGCAACTGCCTGCTGCGTTCCGTGCGATGAGCGAGCCGATGGTCAGCCACGACTGCATCGCCTTCTACCTGCTGTCGCGCGAAGTGGCCAAGCACTGCAAAGTGGTGCAAAGCGGCCAGGGTGCCGACGAGCTGTTCGCCGGTTATCACTGGTACCCGCAAGTCGATGGCGCGGCCGATCCATACGCAGCCTATCGCGCGGCGTTCTTCGACCGCAGCTACGACGACTACGCTGCCACCGTGCAACCGAAATGGTTGACCGCGAATGACGCCGCTGGCGACTTCGTGAAAGAACATTTCGCCCAGCCCGGCGCCGAGGCTGCAGTCGATAAAGCGCTGCGTCTGGACAGCACGGTGATGCTGGTGGATGACCCGGTCAAACGCGTCGACAACATGACCATGGCCTGGGGCCTGGAGGCGCGCACGCCGTTCCTCGACTATCGACTGGTGGAACTCTCGGCGCGGATTCCCGGCCAGTTCAAGCTGCCGGATGGCGGCAAACAGGTACTCAAAGAAGCTGCACGTCTGGTGATTCCAAGCGAAGTGATCGACCGCAAGAAAGGTTACTTCCCGGTGCCGGGCCTCAAGCACTTGCAAGGCGACACCCTGAACTGGGTGCGTGAACTGCTGCTGGACCCGAGCCAGGATCGCGGCCTGTTCAACCCGGCCATGCTCGACAAACTGCTGACTGATCCGCAAGGCCAACTGACGCCATTGCGCGGCTCGAAACTGTGGCAACTGGCGGCCCTGAACCTGTGGCTCAGTGAACAAGGAATCTGATTGATGAAACCTCACGCCACAGCGATCAATCAGCGCCTGTTACGCGGTCAGACACCGTCGTATGAACGCTTGCAGGCGCGCTTGGCCGAAGACGGCAGCGAACTCGGCGCCGACCCCATCGCCGTGCATTGCGGCTGGGGCCGGCTGCTGATCGGCCACACCTTCCCTGACCCGGCGACGCTGGCCCAGGAACTGCTCAACGAGCAGCCCGGCGAGCGCGATATCGCACTGTACGTCGCCGCGCCGCAGCAGATTCTCGGTCTGGAACCGACGCAACTGTTTCTCGACCCGTCCGATACTCTGCGCCTGTGGTTCAGCGATTACCGCCAGGCCACCCGCGTGTTTCGTGGTTTCCGTATTCGCCGCGCCCAGAGCGAAGCGGACTGGCAGGCAATCAATCTGCTGTATCAGGCGCGCGGCATGTTGCCGATCGATGCCACGCGATTGACCCCGCATCATCAGGGCGGGCCGGTGTACTGGCTGGCCGAAGATGAAGACAGCGGCGCGGTGATCGGTAGCGTCATGGGCCTCAATCACCAGAAAGCCTTCAACGATCCGGAGCACGGCAGCAGCCTGTGGTGCCTGGCGGTGGATCCGCAGTGTTCGCGGCCCGGTGTCGGCGAAGTGCTGGTGCGGCATTTGATTGAACACTTCATGAGTCGCGGCCTGAGTTATCTGGATCTGTCGGTGCTGCATGACAACCGTCAGGCCAAGAATCTTTACGCCAAGCTCGGTTTTCGCAACCTCTCGACCTTCGCCATCAAGCGCAAGAACGGCATCAATCAGACGCTGTTCCTCGGGCCCGGGCCGGAAGCCAACTTCAACCCTTACGCGCGGATCATCGTCGAGGAAGCGCATCGGCGCGGCATCGACGTGCAAGTGGATGATGCCGAAGCCGGGCTGTTCACCCTTAGCCATGGCGGGCGTCGGGTACGTTGCCGCGAATCGCTGAGCGACCTGACCAGCGCGATCAGCATGAGTCTGTGTCAGGACAAAAGCCTGACCCACAAAGTGTTGAAAGGCGCCGGCCTGAAGCTGCCTTCACAGCAACTGGCAGGCAACGCCGACGACAACCTGGCGTTTCTTGACGAGCATCAGCGTGTGGTGGTCAAGCCGCTCGACGGTGAACAAGGCCAAGGCGTGGCGGTGGATCTGCAGAGCATTGAAGAGGTGCAGCAGGCCATCGAAGCTGCCAAGCATTTTGACAGCCGCGTGCTGCTGGAAAGCTTCCACGAAGGCCTCGACCTGCGGATTCTGGTGATCGGTTTTGAGGTGGTGGCGGCGGCGATTCGTCGTCCTGCCGAAGTGGTCGGTGACGGGCATCATTCGATCGGTGCGCTGATCGAGGCCCAGAGTCGCCGTCGGCAAGCCGCCACCGGTGGCGAGAGCAAGATCCCGCTGGATCATGAAACACAACGCACCCTGCACGCGGCCGGTTATGACTACAGCAGCATCCTGCCGGCGGGCGAACATCTGTTCGTGCGCCGCACGGCCAATCTGCACACCGGCGGCACGCTGGAAGATGTCACCGCAATCCTGCACCCGACCCTGGTCGATGCAGCGGTACGGGCGGCGCGGGCGCTGGACATTCCGATGGTCGGCCTCGACTTGATGGTGCCGGCGGCGGATCAGCCGGAGTACGTGTTTATCGAAGCCAACGAACGCGCCGGCCTGGCCAATCACGAGCCGCAGCCGACGGCGGAGCGGTTTGTCGATTTGTTGTTTCCGCACAGTCAGCCGGCTGTTTCTTGATTCCGAGGTGTCTGGACTGACGCCTTCGCGAGCAAGCCCGCTCCCACAGGTTGAACGTATTCCAAATGTGGGAGCGGGCTTGCTCGCGAAGGGGCCGGATCAGGCACTACAAATCTTTCCCCTCATCGAAACCATCGATGCGCCTCAACTCATCAGGAGTTTCCATGACCACTCAAATCCCCGAACCGGATCTGAATTACCTGCAAAAAGTCCTGCTGGAAATGCTCGCCATTCCCAGCCCCACCGGGTTCACCGACACCATCGTGCGCTACGTCGCCGAGCGTCTGGAAGAACTCGGCATCCCTTTCGAGATGACCCGTCGCGGCACCATTCGCGCCACTCTCAAGGGCAAGAAAAACAGCCCTGACCGCGCCGTCTCCGCGCACCTCGACACCATCGGCGCCGCCGTGCGTGCGGTGAAAGACAACGGCCGTCTGACCCTGGCCCCGGTCGGTTGCTGGTCGAGCCGGTTCGCTGAGGGCAGCCGGGTCAGCCTGTTCACCGACAACGGCGTGATTCGTGGCAGCGTGCTGCCGCTGATGGCGTCCGGGCACGCATTCAACACCGCGGTGGACGAGATGCCGATCAGTTGGGATCACGTCGAACTGCGTCTGGATGCCTACTGCGCGACCAAGGCCGATTGCGACTCGCTGGGCATCAGCGTCGGTGACGTGGTGGCGTTCGACCCGCTGCCGGAGTTCACCGACAGCGGTCACATCAGTGCCCGACACCTCGACGACAAGGCCGGGGTTGCGGCGTTGCTCGCTGCGCTCAAAGCCATCGTCGAGAGCGGTCAGGAATTGATGATCGACTGTCACCCGCTGTTCACCATCACCGAGGAAACCGGCAGCGGTGCGGCGGCAGCCTTGCCGTGGGATGTCAGCGAGTTCGTCGGCATCGACATCGCGCCGGTCGCGCCGGGCCAGCACTCCAGCGAACACGCGGTGAGTGTGGCAATGCAGGATTCCGGCGGGCCTTACGACTATCACCTGTCGCGGCATTTGTTGCGCCTGGCCGGGGAAAACGAACTGCCGGTGCGCCGTGACCTGTTCCGCTATTACTTCAGCGACGCGCATTCGGCAGTCACCGCCGGGCACGACATCCGCACGGCCCTGCTGGCCTTCGGCTGCGATGCCACTCATGGTTATGAACGTACGCACATCGACAGCCTGGCAGCGCTCAGTCGTTTGCTCGGAGCGTACATTCTGAGTCCGCCGGTATTCGCCAGTGATGCGGCGCCGGCCAATGCTTCGCTGGATCGCTTCAGTCACCAGATCGAACATGAGACACAGATGGAGAGCGATACGCGAGTGCCGTCGGTGGACAGTCTGGTGGGGCAGCGTTCCGACAGTTGAATCCTTGTTGTCTGAACGATGGCTATCGCGAGCAGGCTCACTCCTACAGTTGAAATGCATTTCCCTGTAGGAGTGAGCCTGCTCGCGATGAGGCCGATACTGCCCACACAAAACTGGCAGCCAACCACCAATCGCCGTAGCATCCCGCCATTGATTGAACCGAGGTGCCCATGCTGATTCCCTACGACGCTCTTGAAGTCGACACTCTCACCCGCCTGATCGAAGACTTCGTCACCCGCGACGGCACCGATAACGGTGATGACACACCGCTGGAAACCCGCGTGCTGCGCGTACGCCAGGCGCTGACCAAAGGCCAGGCGTTGATCGTCTTCGATCCGGAAAGCGAACAATGCCAACTGATGCTCAAGCACGACGTGCCCAAGCACCTGTTCGACTAGCGGACCTTCTCGGTGACCTGTTTGCGCTGGATCCGTTTGTAGACTTCAGCACGGTGCACATTGACCTGCTGCGGCGCCTCGACACCAAAGCGCACACTGGAGCCGTTGACTGACAACACGCGCACGGAAATGTCGTCACCGATGGAAATCAACTCGCCCACTACACGGCTGAGTACAAGCATGGAATTTATCCTTCAGGGTTAGCCAGCCCTGAAGATGCGCGGTGGACGCCCGCTCGACAATGCGTGGTGAGCAATTCAGTCTTGCCCTACACCCGCAAGCGCTGCGCCCGTCAGACGTTTCCTGCAAATCGCTGAACAGCCTCGCCTCACGCAGCGGAAAAGCGCGGACCGAACAGAATCACGCTGGCACCGATCACGCACAGCGCCACGCCGATCCAGTCCGAACCCAAAGGGCGAACCCGCTCGACCACCGCCAGCCAGCCGATCGACGCGACGATGTAGATCCCGCCATACGCGGCATACGCACGACCGGCGTAAGCCGCTTCGACGCGGGTCAGCAACAGGGCGAACAGGGTCAGGCTGAGCAGCGCCGGGATCACCCACAAGGCACTTTTGCCCTGGCGCAACCACATGAAAAAGGCAAAACAACCGGCGATTTCAAACAGCGCCGCGAGGAAAAACCACAGATAGTTGAGCATTGATGCGTCTCGACAGGGTGACCATTGCGGCCACCCTAACCACGCGTCATCCTCGGGGCAAGTTCAGCCGTTGGTTTGTCTGGCCTTGGCGCGCATTTTATCGGCCATGGTGGTCATCTCGTTGTAGAGCAGTTGCGGGTTCTTCTGCTTGATCGCCCAGGCCATGCGCCCCTGCTCGTGCGGCAGGATCATGAACTCGCCGGCGGCCACTTGCTGGTAGATATAGTCAGCGATGTCGGCAGCCGTGATCGGCGAACTTTCCAGCAACTTGCCGACCTGGGCTTTCATGGCCGGCGTCGGGCCACGGAACGAGTCGAGCAAGTTGGTCTGGAAGAACGACGGGCAGACCACATGCACGCTGACTTCCTGCTGCGCCAGTTCGATCAGCAAACTTTCCGACAGCGCCACTACACCGGCCTTGGCCACGTTGTAGTTGCTCATCGCCGGGCCTTGCATCAGTGCAGCCATCGAAGCGATGTTGATGATCTTGCCTTTGCTCTGTTCCAGCAGCGGCAGGAACGCCTTGCAGCCCTTGACCACCCCCATCAGGTTGATCGCAATCTGCCAGTCCCAATCCTCCAGCGACAGTTCGCTGAAGAATCCGCCGGACGCCACACCGGCGTTGTTGACGATGACATCGATGCCACCGAGCTTCTCCTCGCAGGCCTGGGCAAACGCCGTGAGCTGGCTGTAATCACGCACATCGCAACGCTGGATAAAACCGTCGCCGCCGGCTTCGCGCACCAGTTTCAGGGTTTCCTGCAGGCCCGGCTCGCTGACGTCGGACAAGGCCAGTTGCCAGCCTTCACGCGCCCAGCGCAACGCGATTTCGCGACCTAAACCTGAGCCCGCACCCGTGATCATCATGCGATTTTGCATAGCAGACA
The DNA here is from genome assembly GCF_053851495.1 of Pseudomonas sp. JQ36. Lineage (NCBI taxonomy): Bacteria > Pseudomonadati > Pseudomonadota > Gammaproteobacteria > Pseudomonadales > Pseudomonadaceae > Pseudomonas > Pseudomonas sp. JQ36. The sequence continues at coordinate 3,057,985 of NZ_CM132642.1, forward strand.
GCCTTGTTGTTCTGTAGGAGATGAGCGGAGTGTAGCGAAGGAATACTGGCCACCCACGCTCCATCAGATTGCTGAATACGGGATCAAAAGATCGCAGCCTTCGGCAGCTCCTACATCAGTTTCCTGCAGGAGCTGCCGAAGGCTGCAATCTTTTGATCTTGCGCTTTAAAGGAAATAAGCGAGTAATCCAAATACATTAAAAAAACATTGAATTTTCTTTCATTCGCACCGGTCGGAATTTGTAAGCCGTCTGGAATTAGTTAGCCTCCAGTCGCCCTTGAACACCAAGTCTTCTCGAACGCTATAAACAAGGAAATCGACATGGGCACAATTCTTATCATTATCCTGATCCTGTTGCTGATCGGTGGTCTGCCGGTCTTCCCGCACTCCAGAAGTTGGGGTTACGGTCCTTCGGGCATTATTGGCGTGGTGTTGGTGGTGCTGCTGGTCTTGCTGTTACTCGGCAGGATATAAAACCCCAAGACAAAAAAAAGAGGCCCTCAGGGGCCTCTTTTTTATACAGCGGTTTTATCAGTCCGGCTTGCCGTTGACGACACCGGCAGTGTTGTCCATCAGGCTCTTGGTCGCCGTTTGCAGGAACGCTTCAAGCTTGAGTTTCAGTTCCGCGGTACGCGGTGCGTCCGCAATGACTTCGGCAGAAGGGTTCGCGCCCAGTTGGTACTGGTAGACCTTCGGCGCCATTTCTTTTTCTCTCGGCAGCACCAGAATCTGGTCGGCGGTGACGATGGCGGTGGTCTGCTCGCTGCCCGATGGCTTGATCACACCGAACCCGGTGTCGCCGGCCGGCAGGTTGAGCAGGTCGCGACCCCAGCACTGGTGACGCACTTCGCCACCCAGACGACCCATGATGGTCGGCACGATGTCGATCTGCGTGCCCACGGTGTGGTCACGGGTACCGAACTTCTCCTGGATGCCCGGGGCGATCATCAGCATTGGCACGTTGAAGCGGCCCAGGTCCATTTCGGTGATCTGGCGCTCGTTGCCGAAACCGTGGTCACCGACGATCACGAACAGGGTTTCCTTGAAGTACGGCTCTTTGCGCGCCTTCTCGAAGAACTGGCCCAGAGCCCAGTCGGAGTAACGCATGGCGGTCAAATGCTCGTTCAACGAACCGCGGTCGGTTACGCGCTCGACCGGCAATGGCGTCGGCAAGGCATACGGCGTGTGGTTGGACAGGGTTTGCAGCAGCGCGTAGAACGGCTTGCCGTTTTCCCGCGCCTTCAGCTCCTCCAGACCACGGTTGAACATGTCCTGGTCGGACACGCCCCAAGTCGGATCGGAGAACACCGGGTTGACGAAGTCGTTACGACCCACAAAGTTGGTCATACCCTGGTTGCTGAAGAAGCCCGACTGGTTGTCCCAGGCGAAGTCGCCGTTGTAGACGTACACGTCGTCATAGTCACGGGCGCTGAGCACCTGCGGCAGGCCGGACAGCTTGTGGCTACCCTCCGGAGTCTGCATCAGGTATTCGAAGCCAGGCAGGTTCGGGAAGCAGGCCATGGTCGCGAACATGCCCTGGTGGGTGTGCGTACCGTTGGAGAAGAAACGGTCGAACAGCAGGCCTTCCTTGGACAGCTTGTCCAGGTAAGGCGTGATATTGCCCGGCGCGCCCAAGGCGCCCACCGAGTGACCGGCCATGCTTTCCATGAGGATCACAACGACGTTCTTGATCGGCAGGGTCTTGTCGGCCGGTGGCATGTAATCACGGCGCACGGCGGCAATATCGGCATCGACCAGTTTGTCGTCAGGCATCAGCAGCATGTCACGCACGACTTTCTGCGCTTGCTCCTGCGGCAGCGTGGCTTTCCAGATGTTATCGCGATCCTCGCCCATGCGGGACTTGGCGGCCTCGATCAGCGACAGCGTGCCGTTGAGGCCGAGCTGGTTGGCGAAGTTGGAATCGGTGGTGTAGACGTCACCCCAGCGCATCGGTGGACCTTGGCGCAGCGTGCCACGGGCCGCCACCACGCAGATCAGCAGGCAGACCACGAACACCGCCAGGCGGGTGTACCACGGCGCCACCTGACGGGTGCCGACGTTGCCGCCGCTGAACGGGCCGCGTGGACGGGTCGCACGGTCGGCGCCCTTGAAGGCCAGAGTCAGGATCACGGTGCCGATGACCCACGCCAGCAGGTAACGCACTACCGGGAAACCGTACCAGAGCATGCTCATCACGGTTTTCGGGTCTTCCTTCACATACTGGAAGACCAGGCCGTTGAGGCGCTGGTGGAACTCGCGGTAGAAGTCCATCTCCATCAGGCCGAGGAACAGCGCGATGCTCGACGTCACGGTCAGCCAAAAGCGGAAGAAACCGCGCGCAGCCATTGCACGAGCGCTGAACAGTGCCAGCACCAGCGGAACGCAGATGTAGACCACCAGGCGCAAGTCGAAACGCAAGCCATTGGCGAAGGCTTCGAGGAAGGTCGAAGCGGGAGTGTCGAGGATCATCTCGCGGTTGTAGACCAGCAGCGCGAGGCGCAGCACGGAAAACATCACCATCATGACCAGGGCACACAGCAGCGTGTAGGCCAGATGCGATTTGACGGTCGGTTGCAGCAGGCGAGCGGAAGATCGCTGCTGATTCAGGGCGTCCGGGTTTGCCATGTCGTTTTAGGACCCATTGGAAGTTGAAGTTGCAAAATACAGCGGCGCCATGCCCTCTATTGGCCATTCCAGGCCCCGGGACTTGCGCGGTGCGCAAATGTTGCACGATCAACGGCAGCATTGCCATTGATTACTGCCCCATTGCCCGACTCTTTCATGCAAGCATTCGGGCGGGGGACAAACTGAATTACGCGGGCGAATTGTCGGGAACACGTTGTGAAAATTTCGTCCAACGCATATCTGGAAACACAATATAACGACAAAACAAAACGCCCCGATTCGGTCGGGGCGTTTTGCTGTGAGCGCGAAAATTACTTCTCGGCGCGTTCCTTCAAGGCTTTCAGCGTATTGAATGGCGCATCGACCACGAACTTGTTGGCGATCATGCTCGGCACGCTGCCGCCGGGCTCGGTGTGCACCTGGTAGATCACTTCGACCTGATCACCTTTGGGTACGAACTTCCAGAAACCCTTGACCTGGGCGACACGGACAAAGCCCTTCTCTTCGGGAATGTACTTCGGTACGCCTTCGAGGTTGCGGGTCAGGCTGCCATCGGCGCCCTCCACCGTGGTGATATGCAACACCGAATCACGTGGGGTCACTGGCCACGGCGTATTGAACTGGGTGTAGGTCCAGCTCTGATCGCCCTCGTGCTTGAGCAGCTTCTGGGTTTTGCATTCGTGAATCCAGGCGCAGGCTCCGGCCACGTCTTCCTGCAAGGCACGCAGTTTGGCAATGGTGGTCTTCATCAGGGCAACACCCTGATAGGACTTGTAATCAGAACCCGGCACTTCGGCCAGCGAGACCTTGATCCCGTCCTGTTCCTTGGCGACCTTCCATTCCTCAGCCTGAGCAACCGAAGTGGCCAGCACAGCGGTCAAACCACACAACACAGCGATACGATGCAGCGAACCCATAGTCTTATTCCTTATTGTTGAAGTTCCGTTCGTTTGACACATCACGCCGCCGTCATCTGCTCCCACCAGCCGATCAACCTGATCGCCTCTTCCGAGCTGCTGCCGCAGACTTCGACATCGGCGGCGAATCCTGAACAGACCGCCGGACGCTCCGGCTGGCCGAAAATGCTGCACAGGTTTTCGACCGAGAGTTGCACGCAACGTTCGCCGGCAGGTTTGCCGTTGGGCATGCCCGGAATGGCAGAGCTGATGGACGGGGCAATGCAGCAAGCGCCACAGCCTTCACGGCATTTCATGACGAGCAAGTCCTCGCGACGGGCAATGTGTTAAAGAGACACGGACAGAGTAACCGCTAAAACGGTTGTTTCAAATTCCCTGAACCGGGGTTTTTAGCGATAACTGAATGTGACTGACCAGTCTGCGACAAAGCGTCTGGTCTGCGGGTCACGGGTCGATTGAATTTACTGTTTGAATTCGAAATCCAGCGCGGCGCCTTCGACATCGCGGCGCTCTTCGTTGCGCAGCTGCAACTGCATTTCGTTGCTGAGCAGGCGGCCGTTGAGCTGGAAGCCGCTGTTCTTCTCGCCAAACATCTGCGGCAGGATCGCGTCGTTTTTCGGCATCGGCACGGTGCCGGCAGGTTTGAGTTGCTGAACCATGTCCTTGGGCAGACTCAGATCGAGCTTGGCCGGCGGCAGTCGGGTTTTCGCCACCTCACTGGCCGATTTCGACTTGGACGCGACCGGGGGGCGTTTCTTCACCGGGGCGGCCTTCTTCTGCGGGGCTTTTTTAGTCTGAGCTTTTTTATCCGCAACGGCTTTGTTGCTGGCCGTTTTGCTCGCCGGAGCTGACGCCGCAGGCTTTTCCTGAACGGCGGCTGCCATGACACCGGGCGCAAGGCCCATCGTCAATACACCAAACAAAATCCAGGCAGTAGGCAAAATCGCTTTCATGAGCCCTACAACACTAACGGCAGAGGGCCATATGCTCGCCTGTTGAGCGTCACAAGACAAGCGCGGTGCGCCACTCGTTCAGAAACCGCCTGCGGTTTCCTGACACAATTGAGTCGCCAGCAAACCGAGGGTCATCAGCGCCCTTTCCGCCTCGCGATTCCACGGCGTGCCGCAGTTCAGGCGGATACAGTGGTTGAACTGCTCGGTATTACTGAAGATCAGCCCCGGTGCAATGCTGATCCCCTGCTGCAATGCGCGGACATGCAATTCCTGGGTATTGACCCTGCCCGGCAGACTCACCCAGAGGATGAAACCGCCCGTGGGCCGGGTCATTTGCGTGCCTTCGGGGAAGTACTGCTGCACCGCCAGCTGGAACGCGCTGAGGTTTTTTCGGTATTCCTGGCGGATGTACCGTAAATGCCGGTCATAACCGCCATTTTCCAGATAAGCGGCAATCGCCATTTGCGTCACGCTGCACGCCGAATGCGTGGTGAAGGTCTGCAGACGCTGGATTTCCTGCTGATACTTGCCGGCGATCATCCAGCCGACACGCACACCCGGCGACAACGTCTTGGAGAAACTCGAGCAGTAGATCACCCGATCCAGCCGATCGTAGGCCTTGAGGGCTTTGGTGCGGCCCTGTTCGAACATCAACTCGCCATAGATGTCGTCTTCGACGATCTGGATATCGAAGTCCGAGGCCAGGCGCAGCAATTGTTTCTGCCGCTCTTCCGGCATGGTGCCGCCCAATGGATTGCTCAGGCGAGTGGTCAGAACCAGAGCCTTGATTGACCATTGATTCGCCGCCAGTTGCAGGGCTTCGAGGCTCATGCCGGTGGCCGGATCGCTGGGGATCTCGATCACTTTCAGGCCCAACAGGTCGGCAAGTTGCAGCAGACCGTAATAGGTCGGCGATTCGGCGGCGATCAGGTCGCCCGGACGGGTCAGCACCCGCAGCGACATCTGCAACGCATCGACACAACCGTGGGTGATCACCACTTCCGACGGATCGACGACGACCCCGGCATCGCGCATGCGGATCGCCACTTGCCGACGCAGCGGTTCGAAACCGGGGCTGAACATGTAACTGAACGCGCGCGGGCTATGGAATCGGGTGACCTTGGCCAGTTGCTGATGCAGCGCACGCACCGGGAGGTATTCGACACTCGGCACCGCAGCGCCCAACGGGAACACCCCTTCGCGACGGGATTCGACCAGCACTTGCTGAATGATGCTGGCGCGGGTGACCAGCCCTGGCCGTTCGACCCGAGCGATGTCCGGGGTCGGCGCTGTCAGTGCCGGGGTCTGGTGCACATAGTAACCGGACTGCGGCCGTGCGCGGATCAGGCCCTGATCTTCGAGATTGGCGTAAGCCTGCAACACCGTTGCATGGCTGACATTGAGCTGCGAACTCATCTTGCGCACCGACGGCACGCGTTCTCCGGGTTGATAGACACCACGCCGGATGTCTTCCGCCAGTTGTTGAGCAATACGTTGGTAGAGCAAGAGGTTGGTCATGACGCAGCACTCGATTTCACGGGCATTTTATTCTTGTGTGAAACAATACCGGAACAGTTTAGAAGTGTACTGGGACAGTTGCCACCATAGTCGACCGTACAGTGCAGTGTCAGCTACAACTGTACGGATTTGCGCGCTATTCGACAGACGTAAAAAAGCCCGGCACTGCATGACAGGCCGGGCTTTCCAGAGACGCAGCCCTCAGCGGGCGGCGCCGAGCTGGCCTTTTTCGTCGGAGAACACAATTTCCACCCGACGGTTCTGTGCCCGCCCGCGCTCGGAAGCGTTGACGTCCACCGGGTATTCGTCGCCGTAACCTTCGACCTGAATGCGCTTGTCCTCGATACCCATGTCCATCAGCACATCGGCCACCGCCTGCGCGCGATCACGCGACAGCTTGAGGTTTTCCTGTTTGCCGCCGGTGCTGTCGGTGTAGCCCTCGATGCGCACCACGCGTTTCGGGTTGAGCTGCAGGAACTGCACGATCTTCAGCACCACGCGGTTGGCCGAGTTTTTCAGCTCCGCTTCGCCGGTGTCGAACAGCACGTCGCCCAAGGTCATGACCAGACCGCGATCGGTTTGCGTGGTGGCCAGCGCAACGATCTGCTCCTCAAGCCACTTGCCCTGCTGCTGCACGCTCAGCAGTTTGGACTCGCGCAGGGCCAGTTGCAGGCGTTGACGCTCCAGCTCAAGCTTAGCCGCGCGCTCTTCGTTGAGCACCAGATTGGTGTGTTCGCGGGCGATTTCGCTGTAGCGCTGACTCAGGTAGGCGTAATGCACCACGTCCGAGCCACTGCCCCAATAGGTGGACAGGCGATCGGCACGGGCCAGCGACTCACCGGCGCGGATCACATCCTTCGGCGCGATACGCAGCACGTTGGAATCTTCCTTGACCTTCTGAAAATCACTGCCGGCCTGTTGCAATGCGGCTTCACCGTGTTGACCGGCGCAGCCGTAAAGGCTTGCGCAACCGGCCAGGATCAACCCGCCGAGGGCTTTGGACTTGAGGCTCATTGGGCATCTCCCAGTTGCTTGCGCAGACGGATGATGCGGGTGTTGAGCACGTTGAGTTGCTCTTCGCTCTTTTGCGTCAGCACCCTGGCTTCGGCCAGACGAGCATCCAGTTCAGCCTGTTCGGCGCGCATGCGGGCGTTCTTGAAAGACTCGTCGGTCATGTTGCCTTTGGCCCGGTTGAACTTGTCTTCGGCCAGTTTCATTTCCGGCACTTCATCGGCGGTCGCACCGACAGCCCTGGCCTGGGTGATGGCCTGCTCGGTCAGACGCATTTGCTCATTGGGTGCCGGGTCGTTGGCGCAGCCGGCCAGGGCCAGAACGGCCATGGCCGCGAAAAGAGGTCGAATACTCACTAAGAATCCCTACTGTTTTGGGGCACTGACAGGTGGCTGCGGCTGTTGCTGCTGCGCCTTCCAGCGCTCGATGTTGCTTTGCAGCGCGGCTTCGGTCAGTCCGGACGCGGGCAATTCTGTCATCTTTTTAGCGAGCTGTCCGCGCAACCACGGATCGTTGCAGGCCGAGTTGTGCGAAACCGCGAGGAACAGTCCCGGTCGGTCGATCGGTTGCTCGAACGCCAGCAGATCATTGGCCATGCCCAATGCCTGCGCGGCGGCCATGCCCGAGTAGCGCCCGGCGAGTACATATTCGACTTCGCCCAGCAGAAGTTTCTGAAAGGCCTGAGTGAGGTTTGCCGTCCGCGTCAGGGTCAGATTCTGCTCGGCGAAAGTGCCGAATGCCTGGGTCATTCGAGACTTTTCCGACAGCCCGCCGGTGTGCCTGTGCAGGTCTTTGGCTTCGCTGTAGGCCAGCGTCGAGCCTTTGCGCGTCCACACCAGATAGTCGTTTTCCAGCAACGGCGGATAGATGTAGTCGAGGTTTTCCAGCTCGTTGAACATCAGCGGCGTGTCGGCCAGCATGTCCATGCGTCCACTGCGCACTTCATCGAGGGCCTGCGCGCGTTTGCCGGCGTAGAGCAGCTCGACCTTGATCCCCAGATCCTTGGCCACTTGCTGCAACAGATCGGCACTGGCGCCGATCAAGTGCTTGGGATTCTGCGGGTCCTGCCACAGGTACGGTGGCGCATCCGGGCTGCCGGTGACGACGAGGCGCTCGCATTTGCCGGCAGCCGCAGCCATCCCCGGCAACAGGATCAATCCCAGTAACAACCCGCGGCGCAGCTCCATGGCAAAACACTCCCACTCAAATTCGAGACAAAAAAAAGCCCGACCAGAAGGCCGGGCTCTTTATAAGTGAAGCCGCCGGATTAGACCAGCTTCTCCAGCTCAGGTACCGCTTCGAACAGATCCGCCACCAGGCCGTAATCGGCCACCTGGAAGATCGGCGCTTCTTCATCCTTGTTGATCGCAACGATCACTTTGGAGTCTTTCATGCCGGCCAGGTGCTGGATCGCGCCGGAGATACCGACGGCGATGTACAGCTGTGGCGCAACGATCTTGCCGGTCTGACCGACCTGCATGTCGTTCGGTACGAAACCTGCGTCGACTGCGGCACGCGAAGCACCGACGGCAGCGCCCAGCTTGTCGGCCAGGGCGTACAGGTGTTTGAAGTTGTCACCGTTCTGCATGCCGCGGCCGCCGGAAACGACGATCTTGGCAGCGGTCAGCTCAGGACGATCGGACTTGGCCAGTTCTTCGCTGACGAAGCTGGAAGTGCCGGCGTCGTGCGCAGCCGCTACGGCTTCAACAGCTGCCGAACCACCTTCAGCGGCAACCGGGTCGAAACCGGTGGCACGCACGGTGATCACTTTGATCGCGGCGGTCGATTGCACGGTAGCGATGGCGTTACCGGCGTAGATCGGACGCTTGAAGGTGTCGGCGCTTTCTACCGAGATGATCTCGGAGATCTGGTCAACGTCCAGCGCAGCGGCAACGCGCGGCAGGATGTTTTTGCCGTTGGACGTGGCGGCAGCCAGGATGTGGCTGTAACCAGCGCCCAGCTCTGCAACCAGCGGAGCAACGTTTTCCGGCAGCTGATGCGCGTAAGCGGCGTTGTCAGCGTTGAGGACTTTGCTCACGCCAGCGATTTTCGCAGCGGCTTCGGCCACGGCGCCAGCGCCCTGACCTGCAACCAGCACGTGAATGTCGCCGCCGATTTTGGCAGCAGCAGCCACGGTGTTCAGTGTGGCCGGGGCCAGCACCTTGTTGTCGTGTTCGGCGATTACCAAGATAGTCATGATTAGATTACCTTCGCTTCGTTTTTCAGTTTCTCGACCAGTTCAGCCACCGACTTGACCTTGATGCCTGCGCTGCGTGCAGCCGGCGCTTCGACTTTCAGGGTCTTGTTGGTGGAGGCGGTGGAAACGCCCAAAGCGTCCGGAGTCAGCACTTCGAGAGGCTTCTTCTTGGCTTTCATGATGTTTGGCAGGGACGCGTAGCGCGGCTCGTTCAAACGCAGGTCGGTGGTGACGATGGCCGGCAGTTTCAGGGAAACGGTCTGCGCGCCGCCGTCGATTTCGCGAGTCACGGCAACGCTGTCGCCGGAAACTTCGACTTTCGAGGCGAAAGTGCCCTGACCGTAGCCGCTCAGTGCAGCGAGCATCTGGCCGGTCTGGTTGTTGTCGCTGTCGATGGCCTGTTTGCCCAGGATCACCAACTGAGGCTGTTCCTTGTCGACCACAGCCTTGAGCAGCTTGGCCACGGCCAGCGAAGTCAGGTCTTCAGCGGATTCGACGAGGATGGCGCGGTCGGCACCCAGAGCCAGTGCGGTACGCAGCTGTTCCTGAGCGGTGGACGGGCCGATGGAGACGACGACGATTTCAGTCGCAACACCTTTCTCTTTCAGGCGTACGGCTTCTTCCACTGCGATTTCGCAGAACGGGTTCATCGACATCTTGACGTTGGCGAGGTCTACGCCGGAATTGTCCGCCTTGACGCGGACCTTGACGTTGTAATCCACAACGCGTTTGACAGCTACAAGAACCTTCATGGATTCCTCGTTACTCTCCGGTGAAAAGAAAGTCGCCTAGGCGAACCTGGCGGTTGATGCTCATCGGGCACAAGGGCACCTCTAAAAACGCCGGCTGGGGGCGATGACCGTTCGTCAGTGGTGACCAACCAGTCATTGAATCGCACGGTGTGTAAACTGCGCGCCGGACTTGCGCTGCGCATCACCCTGTACTGCCTGTGCCCTGTCTTTAGAGGTGCTCTTGAAACCGCCAGTCTGCCTACGGCGAGCGCAAAACCGCCCGTATCTTGACCGGAACGCCTATTCCGGTCAATACGGCAAAATGGCCGTTCATAAGCCGCGCTTCTTTGATTTCTCTGGGCTGGAGCCGATTCAAACAAACGTTTGTATTGGACGCTCGGAGTGGTGTAGATATAATGCGCCGCCTAGAGAGAAAGGTGGTTTGCCCATTATTACCCTTGACGTTAACGTAAAGGCAATAACGGATACGACACCGAACCTCCAAATTAGAAAAAAAACTGTTGAGCCTTGAGTAGGAGATAGCCTGTGGAACGCGAATACATGGAATTCGACGTGGTCATCGTCGGTGCCGGCCCCGCTGGCCTGTCCGCCGCCTGCCGTCTGAAGCAGAAGGCCGCCGAAGCCGGTAAGGAAATCAGCGTCTGCGTGGTCGAAAAAGGCTCCGAAGTCGGCGCGCACATCCTTTCCGGTGCCGTGTTCGAACCACGCGCTCTGAACGAACTGTTCCCGGACTGGAAAGAACTCGGCGCCCCGCTGAACACCCCGGTCACCCGCGATGACATTTTCGTGCTGAAAAACGCCGACAGTGCGCAGAAAATCCCTGACTTCTTTGTGCCCAAGACCATGCACAACGAAGGCAACTATATTATTTCCCTCGGCAACCTGTGCCGCTGGCTGGCCCAGCAGGCCGAGAACCTCGGCGTGGAAATCTACCCGGGCTTCGCCGCTCAGGAAGCGCTGATCGACGAAAACGGCATCGTGCGCGGGATCATCACCGGTGATCTGGGCGTCGACCGCGAAGGCAACCCGAAAGAAGGCCTGTACACCCCGGGCATGGAACTGCGTGGCAAGTACACGCTGTTCGCCGAGGGCTGCCGTGGTCACATCGGCAAGCAGCTGATCAAGCGCTACAACCTCGACAGCGATGCCGACGCCCAGCACTACGGCATCGGCCTGAAGGAAATCTGGGAAATCGACCCGGCCAAACACCAGCCAGGCCTGGTGGTGCACACCGCCGGCTGGCCGCTGGACATCATGGGCACCGAAAATACCGGTGGCTCGTTCCTCTATCACCTGGAAAACAACCAAGTGGTGGTCGGTCTGATCGTTGACCTGTCCTACAGCAACACTTACCTGTCGCCGTTCGACGAGTTCCAGCGCCTCAAGCACCACCCGGTGCTGGCTCAGTACCTCGAAGGCGGCAAGCGTGTCAGCTACGGCGCCCGCGCGATTTGCAAAGGTGGCCTGAACTCGCTGCCGAAAATGGTCTTCAAGGGCGGCGCGCTGATCGGTTGCGACCTCGGCACCCTGAACTTCGCCAAGATCAAGGGCAGCCACACCGCGATGAAGTCCGGCATGCTCGCCGCTGAATCGGTGGCCGACGCACTGTTCGCCGAGAAGGATGGCACCGAGGAGCTAACCACTTACGTCGACGCGTTCAAGAAGAGCTGGCTCTACGACGAACTGTTCGCCAGCCGTAACTTCGGCCCGGCGATCCACAAGTTCGGCGCGATCGTCGGTGGTGGTTTCAACTGGCTGGACCAGAACATCTTCGGCGGCAAACTGCCGTTTACCCTGCACGACACCAAGCCGGATTACGCTTGCCTGAAGCTCGCGGCCGACTGCAAGAAGATCGACTATCCGAAGCCGGACGGCAAACTCAGCTTCGACAAACTGAGCTCGGTGTTCATCTCCGGTACCAACCACGAAGAAGAACAGCCGTGCCACTTGAAGCTGACCGACCCGAGCATCCCGATCAGCAAGAACCTGCCGCTGTACGACGAACCGGCGCAGCGCTACTGCCCGGCCGGCGTGTATGAAGTGATCACCAAGGAAGACGGCGAAAAACGCTTCCAGATCAACGCCCAGAACTGCGTGCACTGCAAGACCTGTGACATCAAGGACCCTTCGCAGAACATCACCTGGGTCACGCCGGAAGGCGCTGGCGGCCCGACTTACCCGAACATGTAAGGCGTATCGCTGAACAACGAGGCTCCCGAAACGGGGGCCTTTTTGTTGTCCTGATTTTTTTCCACACTACATGACTTGTGTGGGAGCGGGCTTGCTCGCGAATGCGGTGTGTCATTCAGCCCATTCATTGACTGATACACCGCATTCGCGAGCAAGCCCGCTCCCACAGGGAATCATCGTCGAATCAGGCAACGCGTTCATCGCCAGGACTGCGCTCGAAGTAGCGCTTGTACTCGCGACTGAACTGCGACGTACTCTGATACCCCACCCGATGCGCCACCTGCGCCACGCCCAGCCCTTCGGCGACCAGCAAGGTCTGCGCCTTGAGCAGGCGCAAGCGCTTCAGATACTGCACCGGCGACAACAGCGTGCTGCGCTTGAAGTGTTCGTGAAAGGACGACACGCTCATGTTCGCGCAACTGGCCAAAGTCTCGACGTTCAGCGGCTCGGTGTAGTGCGCATGCAGATGACTGATCGACGCCGCGACCCGGGCGAACTGTCCCTGCTGCTCGACCAGCGCGCGCAACACATCGGCCTGCGGCCCGCGCAACGCAGTGAACAACAATTCACGCACCCGCGCCGGCCCGAGAATCTGCCGCTCCAGCGGATCGTGCAGACAGCGCAACAAGCGTTCGACGCAGCCACGCATGTCATCGTCGAGCACCACCGAGGTCATCGACTCCGGCGTTTGCGCCGGAATATGCCGCCCCGGCGCCAGTCCCATGGCCAGCACCAGCTCGCCGAGCAGCACCCGGTCGATGGCCACCGAAACCCCCAGCAACGGCGCATCCGGCAAGGCAAAGGTTTCGCACTCGAACGGCACCGGCAGCGCCTGAATCAGGTAATGCCCGGCGCCATATTCCATGGTGCGCGGGCCGAGGAACGCCAGTTTGCTGCCCTGGGCGATGATCATCAGGCTCGGCTCATAAATGTGCGGGCCACGCGCCACGTCGCAACTGGCGCGCAACACCTGCACGCCGGGCAGCCCGGTCTGGCTGTAACCATCGCAAAGCGCCAGCGGCTCGATCAGCGAAACCAGCGTGGCATTGGCATCAAGGTGACGGGTCAACTGCATCGGAGGGGTCTTCAAAAAAGTCACGGAAAAAGGCATGCAAGCATCATCGCAGATCCTTTTGCCAATGCGCTTGCCCAGACCTGCATGCCGGAGGATTAGGCATGAGACCCGGAGGAATCGTCATGGCCGCAGCGGCAGACGGCGCCCAAAATGCGCCACCTCACCTGTCACTGCTTCTGCGAGGTTTCTTATGTACACCGCTATCGGTTATGCCGCTCAATCGGCCACCACTCCCCTCGCCCCGATGAAATTCGAACGCCGCAGCCCACGCGCTGACGACGTGGCGATCGAGATCCTGTATTGCGGCGTTTGCCACTCCGACATCCACCAGGCGCGTAACGAATGGGGCATCGCGGTTTATCCGCTGATGCCCGGCCACGAGATCGTCGGCAAAGTCACCGCCGTCGGTGCGAACGTCACTCAACATAAAGTCGGCGATCTGGTCGGGGTCGGCTGCATGGTCGACTCCTGCCGCACCTGCGCCGCCTGCCAGCAGAACCTTGAGCAATACTGCCTCGAAGGCCCGACCATGACCTACGCCACCCCGGACCGGGTCGATGGCAGTAACACCATGGGCGGCTATTCGGACAGCATCGTGGTCAGCGAACACTTTGTGGTGCGCATCCCGGAGAAGCTCGACCTGGCCAGCGCCGCGCCGATCCTCTGTGCCGGCATCACCACCTATTCGCCGCTCAAGCACTATGGGGTCAAGGCCGGCGACAAGGTCGGGATTCTCGGTATGGGCGGCCTCGGCCACATGGGCATCAAGTTCGCCAAGGCGATGGGCGCGGAAGTCACGCTGTTCACCCGTTCGGCGAGCAAGGCCGAGGAAGGTCGTCGTCAGGGCGCCGATCATGTGATCGTCTCCACCGATGCCGAGCAAATGGCCGCCGCCGCAGGCCGTTTCGATTTCCTGCTCGACACCATTCCGGTGCAGCATGATCTCAACCCGTACCTCGACACCCTGCGCTTCGACGGCGTGCACATCATCGTCGGTCTGATCGAACCGGTTGATCCGCCGGTACACGCCGGCAAATTGGTAATGAGCCGCCGCGTACTGGCCGGCTCGTTGATCGGCGGCATCGCAGAAACCCAGGAAGTGCTGGATTTCTGCGCCGAGCACAACATCACCTGCGACATCGAAATGCTCGACATCCGCCAGATCAACGAGGCTTACGCGCGGATGATTGCCGGTGACGTGAAGTATCGCTTCGTGATCGACATGGCGACGCTCAAGGTTTAAGGCCTCAGACCTTCAAGCCAAGCTCCGCCGACAGCCGGGCTGTGACCCCTTTGATCAGGGGAATCAGCTCGGCCATTTTTTCCAGCGGCATGTACGGCACGGTGCTGGCGATACTGATCGCCGCGACAATGCGCTTGCTCGCATCACGAATCGGCGCCGCCACGCAGCGGATCGACGGTTCGTTGTCTTCCAGATCGAAGGCGTAGCCACCGGCTACGTACTCGGCCATGCGCTGTTCGAGCTGTTCCCACGACTGCTGCGGATGCTGCGGCCAGAACTGACTTTTCCCACCCGCCGGCAGGCTGATGTCGTACAGGCGCTGCCAATCCTGCGGTGAATCATCGAGCATCAAGGCCTTGCCGATCCCGGTGCGTGCCAACGGCATCCGGTGACCGACCCGCGAACGCATTTCCGGGCCGTTGCGCCCCGGATTCTTCAGCAGATACAAGACCTCGTCGCCTTCACGAATGCCCAGGTGCACGGTGTCGCCGGTCAGCGCCGACAACTCGTCCAGATACGGCCCGGCCAGACTCACCAGCGGCAACTCTTCGCGCGCCTGAAACCCCAGTTCGATCAACTTCGGCCCCAGCAGATAGCCGATTTGTGGCACCACGCGCAGATAGCGCTCGTCGACCAGGCAACTGGCCAGACGATGGGTGGTGCTGCGCGTGGTGCCGATCAGCCGGGCAATCTCTTTCAGATCGCGGGCGCCACTGGCCACCGCCTGCACCACACCCAGGCCGCGAAGCAGCGTCTGAGTGCCGGTGGGTGCGGCGTCCTTGGTTTTTTCCGGGGCGTCTTCCTGCATATCCAGCCTTTACCGTTGAGCGAGGGAACGGGCGGCATTATGGTCGCCCGACGCAGACGACTACAACTCGATACGTTCGACCTTGCCCACCAGCAGCACGTAGGACAATGCACCGATCAGCGCCAGCACCGCGATGTAGGTAATCGCCGGGGCAAACGAATCACCACTGGCGAGGAACCCGATGACGATCGGCGTGGCAATCGCCGACAGGTTGCCGATGAAGTTGAACACCCCGCCGGTCAGCCCCAGCAACCGCGCCGGAGCGAGGGTCGAGACCAGCGACCAGGTGATCGAGGCCAGCCCGTTGCCGAAAAACGCCAACGCCAGGAAGGCAATCACTAGCGGTGTCGATTCAACGAAATTGGCGCCGATGATCGAGGTGGAAATCAGCAGCCCGCCAATGATCGGCAACTTGCGCGCAAAGCCCACGCTGCAGCCACGGCGGATCAGCAAGTCAGAAAAGAATCCCGAGCACAGCACGCCGACAAACGCCGCGAGAAACGGCAGCGAAGCCAACAGGCCGGACTTGATGAAGTCCATGCCACGGTACTTCACCAGGTAAGTCGGGAACCACGTCAGGAAGAACCACAGCGTCGAGTTCAGGCAGAACTGGCCGAGGTAGATGCCCCACAATTTGCGTTTGCTCAGGACGATACCGAGGTCGGTCCAACTGAACGAGGTTTTGGCCGTCTGTGCTTGAATATCCACCAGTCCGCCCCCCTCGCGGATCAGGTCGATCTCCGCGTCGTTGGCGCCCTTGAAATCCCGCGGTTCGCGATACACCGCGTACCAGATTGCCGCCCAGATGATGCCCGCCGCACCGGTCGCGACAAACACCATGTGCCAGCCAAATTCATGTTGCAGCCAGGCCAGCACCGGGGTCAGAAAGGCCAGGCCGACAAACTGCCCGGAGGTGTAGAAACCAATCGCCGTGGCCCGCTCGCGCTCGGGAAACCAAGTGGTGACCACGCGGCTGTTGATCGGATAGGCCGGCGCTTCCAGCGCGCCGACCGCCATGCGCAGCACGAACAGCGCAATGAAACTCGCAGCGAAGCCGAGCAGCACCGTGGCCAGCGACCACAGCAGTAGCGCGACGCTATAGAGGATGCGCGGCGGCACCCGATCCACCAGCCAGCCGCCGGGGATCTGCATCGCGGCGTAGGTCCAGCCGAATGCGGAGAAAATCAGCCCGACGTGAACCGGGTCGATGCCCAGTTCACTGGTCAGCGCGGGCGCGGCAATCGACAGGTTGCTGCGGTCGAGGTAGTTGATTACCACGGTGATGAACAGCAGCACCATGATGAAAAAACGCTTACGGCTAGGCGTGACTAAAGACGCCTGCCCGGTGAGGGTTTGCGTTGGCATGGGGGGGTGCCTCTTCTTATGATTATTTGAGGTCGGCCTGAGGCCTTGCACTAATCCCTGTAGGAGTGAGCCTGCTCGCGATTCGGTGGCACATCCGGCATTGATGTGTCAGACAAGACGCCATCGCGAGCAGGCTCACTCCTACAGGAGATTTGTGGTGGGTCAGAAGAGACTCACCACTCGGCAAAACTGCCATCGGCATGACGCCAGATCGGATTGCGCCAGCGGTGGCCGACCGCCGCGCGTTCGATCACGTATTCCTCGTTGATCTCGATGCCCAACCCCGGCCCGTTCGGTATCTTCACGAAGCCCTGGTCGTAGTCGAACACCCGCGGATCCTTCACGTAGTCGAGCAGATCGTTGCTCTCGTTGTAATGAATACCCAGGCTCTGCTCCTGAATGAACGCGTTGTAGCAAGCCGCATCCAGTTGCAGGCACGCCGCCAGCGCAATCGGCCCCAGCGGACAATGCAGCGCCAGCGCCACGTCGTAGGCTTCGGCCATGTTGGCGATCTTGCGGGTTTCGGTGATACCGCCGGCATGCGAGGCATCCGGCTGGATGATGTCGACGTAGCCTTCGCTCAACACCCGCTTGAAATCCCAGCGCGAGAACAGCCGCTCACCGAGGGCAATCGGCGTGCTGGTCAACGGCGCCAGCTCCTTAAGCGCTTCATAGTTTTCGCTGAGCACCGGCTCTTCGATAAACATCAGTTTGTACGGGTCGAGTTCCTTCATCAGCACCTTGGCCATGGGTTTGTGCACCCGGCCATGGAAGTCGACACCGATACCGACGTTCGGCCCGACCGCGTCACGCACGGCGGCGACATTGGCCAGGGCCAGATCGACTTTCTCGAAGGAATCGAGGAATTGCAGCTCTTCGGTGCCGTTCATTTTCACCGCAGTAAAACCCCGGCTCACCGCCTCTTTCGCGGCACGCGCGGTGTCGGCGGGACGGTCGCCGCCGATCCACGAATACACGCGAATCTTGTCACGCACCTGACCGCCAAGCAGATCGCTGACCGACACACCGAGGGCCTTGCCCTTGATGTCCCACAGCGCCTGGTCGATACCGGCCAGCGCGCTCATGTGGATGGCGCCACCACGGTAGAAGCCGCCGCGATACAACACCGTCCAGATGTCCTCGATGTTGCGTGGGTCTTTGCCGATCAGGTAGTCGGACAATTCCTCAACGGCAGCAGCAACGGTGTGCGCGCGGCCTTCGACCACAGGCTCGCCCCAACCGGTCACGCCCTCATCGGTTTCGACCTTGAGGAAGCACCAGCGCGGCGGGACGATGAAGGTGGTGAGTTTGGTGATTTTCATCTGCTTGTCTCTCTTGTTAGATGCAGCGCACGCAGCGCCGGATAAATCTCAGCGAAGGGCTTTCCAGGCAGCCACGTAGGCCTTGGCATTGGCCGCCACTTGCTCAGTCGTCATGCCCGGTTTGAACAGGCCGGAACCGAGGCCGAAACCTTTCACACCAGCGTCGATGAACGCTTGCATGTTGTCCGGGGTGATCCCGCCGACCGGCGCCAGCACCGTCCCGGAGGGCAACACCGCGAGCCATGCCTTGATCACCGCCGGGCTCATCTGCTCGGCCGGGAACAGCTTGAGAATGTCCGCGCCCTCCTCCAGCGCCGCGAACGCTTCGGTCGGCGTGGCGACACCCGGCGACAGGAACAACCCCGCCGCTTTCGCCGCACGCAGCACTTTGGCGTCGCTGTGCGGCATGACGATCACCTGGCCGCCGGCCTCTTTCACCAACTCGACCTGCTCCGGGGTCAGCACCGTGCCAGCACCGATCAGGCAATCGGCGGGCAAGGACTGACGCAGGATGCGAATACTTTCGTACGGCGACGGGGAATTGAGCGGCACTTCGATGACGCGAAATCCTGCGGCATACAGGACTTCTCCGACAGCAGCGGCTTCCTGCGGATGCAGGCCACGCAGGATTGCGATCAGACCGTTTTGTGCCAATGCTTGCTTGAGCATGTCAGGCCTCCAGTCAGGGTTAACGTGATGAGGAATCGAGCAGCCCGGCGGCCAGCGCCAGTTGCCACAGGCCCCGCTCGGTGGCCTGCTCGGCCAGCGTGATGCGAGCGAAACCGCAGGCATCGAGGGCACGGCCGTAACGGGCGCAGAGTTGCGCGTTGCCGATGAGGATGATCGAGGGCAGATGCACGCTGTTGCGGCGGCGTCGCTGAACTGTGGCGAGTGCCGCCAGCTCATGGCCGATCATCAGCCCGGACAGGTAATCCGCTTGCGCCGTCGGCGCCAGTTCGCCGGTCAGGCCGAGGGTGCGGGCACTGAATAATGTGGAAAGCACGCCCAGTTCGCCGTCCGCCGACAGCGCCACTTGCACGCCACGGTCGAACGCCAGCCCGTCGAACGCCGCACCCTGTTGCTGGGTACGCCCGAGAATGCTGTGTTCACTGAGCACGGCGAACACTTCGCCGGTCATGAAAGTATCGAAATGCGTGATGCAGCCCTCGACCACTTCGACCCACTTGGAGTGGCTGCCCGGCAGACCGATCAACAGATCGCCGCCCGCCTCGGCCGACAAGTTCTGCAGCACGCCGAGGACCTGGGTTTCTTCACCGCGCATCACGTTGGGCAGGCGTGAGCGTTGAATCACACCCGGCACGATGTGCACCCGCGTGCCGCGCAGACTGACCAGTGTTTGTAGGGAATTTCCGAGATTGGCGACGTTCGCCGGCGTCTCGCAGTAAGCCGCTTCGCGCCAGCCCTGGGCGCTGCCGACCATACCGCAGGCGATCACTGGCAGATCCGGCTGCGAATCAAGCCAGTCGCCGCACGCCTCTTCGAAGGCCAGTTCAAAACCGTCGGCGCATTCACCACCGTTGATGACTCGCGGCGTCTTCGGTAACTGCATGATCCCGGACGACAGCGCACGCTGCTCCAGCACCACCCCGCCCGCCGCGAGTTTGTAAGCACGTAATGAGGTCGTCCCCCAGTCGAGCGCGATCAATTGCGCCTGCATCGCTTCACCTGTTTTGTTTTTGGCAGTGAGTGCGACGGACTATAAACCTTGGCGCAGGAAAATCTCAATATATAAATATCATTCCCATATTATGGGATTTACAAGTGTAACAGCCGTTTCTCTGCCAAATCTTTAAAATGCCGATCCCCATTCACGCGACGACCGCTCTCGACAGGTTCAAGGAAGAAAAAATGAAAACCGCTTTAAAGGCGTTACTGCTCTGCAGCGCACTCTGCTTCGCGGCAATTGCCAGCGCCTTGCCCGCTATCAAGGAGGGCGACATCTGGGCCTACAAAACCCGGCCGGGTGAAGAAGCCTCGACCTTGACCATCCTCAAAATCGAAAGCTATCCGCACTACGGCACCGTCGTGCATATCCGCGTTGATGGCATTCGGATGACCAATCCGGTCACCGGAGGCGAGTTCACCGCAATGCCCCACCTGCCTTTTCAAAGCGAGGCTTTGCAGCGCAGTCTGACTCACCGCGTGGGAGAAACGGCGCAGATTCCGGATTTCAGTGAGGGCTACACCTACTGGAAAGCGGCCTTCGATGAAGAGAAGGCCGGGGCTTTCAAGATTTCCGTGCGAAAGACACTTGATGGATTGCTCAGCGGTCATTGGGAATCCGCAGAGAAGTAAGCATCAGAACAAGGCTTCCTGTGATCAGGCAAGAAGCCCGATCTCAATACTTGTCAATTTCCTTTAGCAGCTCAGCAACAGGAATATTCATCACTTCTGAATAGTAGATTTTGTAGGAGTAGGAGTTGATTCTGACTTTGCATGCGATTGTTTTTCGCCCCGCTAATACAGTGCTTAAGTCCTTGCTGCTCATCAGCGTTTCACTCGTTGAGTCTTTCACACGATAAAACATGAGATCCGCTTTGAAAGTTGATGCGTCTGCAGGCTTCAGAGGCTCAATCCATCCTTCACCATACTCATTCAGATTGCGCGACTGCGAAAAATCTCTACTCTCCCCCAAAGCACAAAGCAGCGACTGACTTATCTTGGACTTGAAGAGCTTGTCGACATCGACGTCGGACGAAAAACTGACTTGGTAAATGTTTCGATCCAAGTAGCGCTCCACCCCCAAATACTCGATTTTGGCAGTAGGTTTTCCGTGGCTGATCGCACATGAAGCACACATCGAAAACATCAAAATCAGAATTAACTTACGCACATTTCCTTCCTTTAAAATGCAACACCACCGATTCCATCAGAACATCTCTGGCTGACATCCCGGCGCCAAGATCGGCAATATAAATGGCCCATGCATCAGCGTGGTTCACGTCAACCCTGCCATTCATGTTCGGACCGTGCTTCATATCCCACTGTTCTCCGAAATCAGCCACCAGGTCGGAAAAATTCCAGTCCTTGGCATCGGCTCTCACATTCACCCAATATTCAGCCTTAGGCGCGGGCTCTTTCTGATAGATATTGGAAATACCCCATACGATCTGCCCTTCCCCGACCGGATCAAGAGTAACCAGTACCGGAATTCGATACCCCTTGTCGGCGAGGACTTTTGATAAGTGAGCTCCGTTCCACCCTCCCAGGCTGTGTCCGATAATGTAGACCGGTGTCGTAAGGTCTGAAATTTTATCCAGTACGGTTGCCTTCAGCCCTTCTTCACTGACGAAAGAGTTGTAGCCAATATGGTGTGCGTCGTACCTATCCGCGCAAATCCCCTCTGCATCCATATTCTTCACAAAAATTTTGCGGGCCTCCGCAACGTTATTATTAGGTCCGGTTCCGTAATAACTTTCTTTATCCCCCGCCCCACCCACAAAAAACAGGACGATCTTCTTCGGAGCAACTGTAGCCTGCTTAACAGCACCATCGGTTTTACAGGTCAAATCGTGCGTTACCACTAGCCTCTGGCATCCCTTCAAATCAGGATTTTCAGCAGTCATCCAAACTACTCCACGAACAACTTGATGGATTCGGGAATGTGCGAGCTCACCGTATGAGTGAAACCCGCGTCATTGGTAATGCCATGCTCTACACGCCCATCGCCGCGTTGAATCGCGTAAGGATGATTAGCCATAGGCTCCCCCGTTATCTCGTTAATCACTTGCATCCGATCATTGAAATGCACCGGCATCGGCAACAACCCACTGAACGCTGCCCCTCCGCCACTTTGTCCAATAATCACCGTGCCCGAACCACCGACCACGACATTGCCGTGGCCACCGGTGCTATCGAGCGTGGCGGCGTTCAGGCCGTTGATGAATACGGTGCCGGAAACAGCGCCGGTGATCGGGCTGCCACAGGCTGATTTGTCGGTCATGCGCGCGGCGGCGAGGCCGTCGAAGAAGACGTCGGGCGAGCCGGAAACGATCGGGTTGGTGCCATGGCCTGGCAATGGGCAGGCGGTCGGGTCGGTGACACGGGCGGCGGGTTTACCACTCAATTCAAAGCTCCTTGCTTCAGAGGTTCCGAGTGCGGCTGATGGATGTCGATGTCGGTCGCGGCGAAGCGCCAGCGGTTGTCGACAGGGTCGAACAGTGCGTGGCAGTGCTCACGGCTGTCGGGGGATGTGGCAGTTTGCAGATGTCGCCAGGCTTGGTCGGTTTGCCAGGCCAGTTCGGCCGGCGCGGCGTCGTCGAGTTCGTTGAGCCAGGCGTTGTAATTGCGCAGGTGATTACGCTCGTAAGCCGTTTGCAGCAGATCGGCCATTTGCACACCGAGGTCCAGATGATGTTCGGCAGTCCACTGGCCGATCTCGGAATAGACGTACCAGCCCATCGGCATCAACGCGCCGTCCTTGAGCAACGAATGGCTGGCGGGGGCGACGAAACCGCAACAGATGTGCAGCGTCAGCCAGCCCCGATGCGCGTCGATAAACGCATTCGGCTCGAAGTGGCGTAACGCGATCACACGGTAGTCACCCAGGCCGGCGCTGCGTGTCATGAGTTCGGCGTCGAGCCGCGACACAAACGCACGAATGGCTTTGCCGCCCGTGCGATTGACGATGCACAGGATGTCTACCGGTTGACGCTGAGGGTTGTCAGAGCAGCCTGAGTTTTTCACCAGGCCATACAGACGCATTGACGCCCGCAGTCCGCTCATCGCCGGTCACTCAGTGACGCAGCGAAGGCTCCACGGGCGTGGAGAAGTATTGCCAGAAGCATTGCAGGTGTCGTCCGTGAGCGCGCAAAAATGGCGCGTAGAATGCCGGACTAGAGCGGTGGCGGCAATCACTTCAACATCGGGTTGCCATCATCTCCTCAGCCTTCGGCAAATTCGCGCAACACCTTGCCATCCATGCGATAGCGCACCCACTCTTCCTGCGGTTGCGCGCCGAGGGATTTGTAGAATTCGATGGCTGGAGTGTTCCAGTCCAGCACGCTCCATTCGAAGCGTCCGCAGTCGTTGTCGCAGGCGATTTTCGCCAGATGCCGCAACAGGGTTTTGCCGGCACCGCCGCCGCGTTGTTCGGGGGTGATGTAGAGGTCTTCGAGGTACAGGCAGTTGCTGCCGAGCCACGTCGAATAGCTAAAGAAGAACACTGCAAAACCGATCGGCACACCGTCACGCAGGCAGATCAGGCCGTGGGCGGTAGCGCCTTCGCTGAACAGGCTGCGCTCGATGTCGGTGACGCTGGCAATGACTTCGTGACGGGCCTTTTCGAAATCTGCCAGTTCGGTGATGAAGGCGAGGATTTGCGGTGCATCGCTGGGGGTCGCCGGGCGGATTTCGATCGTCATGGACGGGCCTTGTCGGAAAATGGAAAGCGCCATACTAAGGCCACGGACGGCGCTCGTCACATGGCAACACAGAGAATATCCTGCTCCGATATTGCAATGTGGGAGCGGGCTTGCTCGCGAAAGCGCTCTGACAGACGACAATGATGGCGACTGGATTGATGCCTTCGCGAGCAAGCCCGCTCCCACCGGAACTTCGACAGTCTGAAAGGATGCTCATGAACACTGAGATTTTTATGCCCGTGGCGGCGCTCGCAGCAGCACTGCTGCCCCACGCCCTCGAACCCGGCGACGACGGCGCCCACGACCTCGCCCACCTGCAACGGGTCTGGCACAACGTCCGCACCTTGCAGGCCGAGGAAGGTGGCGACCTGGAAGTGTTGCTCGCTGCCGTGCTGCTGCACGATTGCGTATCCGTCGAGAAGAACTCGCCGCTGCGCTCGCAGGCTTCGCGTCTCGCCGCAGAAAAAGCCGCCAACGTGTTGGCCGATCTGGATTGGCCCGAAAGCAAAATCGCCGCCGTCACCCACGCCATCGAATCACACAGTTTTTCCGCCAACATCACCCCGCTGACCCTCGAAGCGAAACTGGTCCAGGACGCCGACCGGCTCGACTCGCTGGGCATGCTCGGCGTTGCCCGCACCTTCTACGTCGCCGGGCGCATGGGCAGTGCGTTGTATGACCCGCTGGACCCTGAAGCCAAGGAGCGCGACTACGACGACACACGCTTCTGCCTCGACCACTTCCAGACCAAGCTGCTGCACCTCGCCGATGGTTTCCAGACTGGCGCCGGTCAGCGTCTGGCGCAGATCCGCCATCAGCGCCTGAAGGGCTTCATGGAGCAGTTCAAGGAGGAAATCGGCCTCGACTGATAGCGATGTGTCTCGACCGTTCGTCGTTCATCAGGCACCAATCCGATTCAAGGGCAGACCAAAGACAGGTAAGGATTCCAATCACTGGAGAAGCCCTATGATCCCGTCAAGGTTGACTGCCCTCGTTTTCGCCGCCCTGCTGAGTCCTGCGGTGTTTGCCGCCTCTACCACCGCAGCGGGCACAGGCCCCACCGACCCGGTTCCACCGCCACGCGCGCCCGCCATCAACAGTGCCCCCGGCATGAACACCGATGGCTCTGGCGTACCCTTGATCAATCAGCCACCCGCCACTGGCACCGACCCGCGCACCCAAGGCAGTGACCCCGGCCGCCAGGGTGGCATGAACACCCCTGACTCCCCCGCTACACCCGATAACGCCGGCCCCGGCATCGGCTCGAAAACCACCACCGGTGGCTCGGGCTCCGAGGGCGGCGGCCAGTAGTTCGCCGACGCGAGCGTCCTATTCACATCCATGAAGAGGTAACCATGAACGTCGATAAAAACCTGGAAAAAGAAGTCCTCACCCGCCTGCTGCACGCCCATCCAAGCGGACTGGGCAAAGAGGTGCTGGACAATTATCGCGGCGAGAAAGTAGTGGCCAGCGCCCTCGCCTCTCTGCAGGATCGCGGACTGATCCACCACGGTCATGTGACCTGCAACGAGGCCGGCGAACACTCGTTGAATCTGCCGATCAAGCTCAGTGCGGCGGGCGTCGAAGCGGCGCGCAAGCTTGATGTCTAGAAGCTGTGGTTGTGTGAACGCATGATCATTTAGGAGCAGCCGCAGGCGGCGATCTTTCGACTTCAAGATCAAAAGATCGCAGCCTTCGGCAGCTCCTACACATGAAACCCGTCTACTGATGCAAGGAGAAATCCCATGCCTCGTGGAAGCAAAGACAAATACACCGCCGAACAGAAGCGCAAGGCCGAACACATCGAACACAGCTATTAGCAAAAAGGCTTGTCGAAGGATGCAGCCGAAGCGCGGGCCTGGGCGACGGTCAACAAACAGTCGGGCGGCGGCGAAAAGGCTGGCGGGGCCGGACGCAAGAAACCGGCGAGTGCCAAGTCCGAAGATCGCAAGGAGTCGTCGCGACGCGCAGTGGCCAGTCGCGAGGGACAGGCGCGTGACAGCAAGGCCTCGCGGGATACTCAGACCGTAGACAGTCTGCGCAAGGAGGCGCGGGCGAAGAACATTGCCGGGCGTTCTTCGATGCGCAAGGATGAGTTGATTGCGGCGTTGCGCAAAGCGGGCTGATCCATTTTTTTGTGCTGAGCCGTGTGGCCTCTTCGCGAGCAAGCCCGCTCCCACAGGGGAGTTGCGAACGACGCAAATCCCCTGTGGGAGCGGGCTTGCTCGCGAAGGCGGTTGATCAATCGCCGCAGGATTCGCGGATAAAAATATCCACTTCAGCAGCCCCCGGCGCAGTTGCCGGCCCCCACCGCGTCACCGCCAAAGCCGCCGCCGCATTGGCCCGCCGCGCCGCCTCATGGGCGTTCAAACCCTGCGCCAATCCGGCGACGAATACCCCGGCATGCGCATCCCCGGCACCATTGCTGTCCACGGCTTTTACCGCAAACCCCGGCACATGCAGACGCTCGCCACGCTGCTGAATCCAGCAACCCTGCGGCCCATCGCGCACTACCATCAGCACATCCTTGGGCAGATGATCCGCCAGCCGATCCAGCGCTTGAGCAATGTCTGCAGCCTCGGTAAAGCGCAACGCCTCGACGCTGTTGCTGGTCCACACGTCGATGCGCGGCAGCAGCGCCTGCATCAACGCCGAGTCCGGCGACTCGACCAACGGCCCCGGATCGAACACCACGTTGATCACCTCCGGCAGCGCCAGCGTCCAGTCCAGCAGCGCCTGCGCCTTGCCTGCGTGCAGCAGGCTGTAACCGCTCACATAAACGTAGTCGCCCGCCTCGGCGGCCACGCTGTTCAAGTCCTCTTCGGTGACCTCACCTTCAGCGCCGATGTAGGAAATGAAACTGCGTTCGGCCGATGAGTCGGTCAGCGCCACGCAAATCCCGGTGTCGCGCTGCGCAGGCATCTGGATGCCGATGTGAATGCCTTCATCCTTCATCGCCTGGCGCGCCAGATCGCCGAAACGCCCGGTGCCGTGGCGACCGAGATAGACCACCGGCAACCCGTTGCGCACGGCAGCCGCCATCACGTTGAAGCCGCCGCCCGCCTCGAAAGCGGCAGACTGCGCCAGCACATCGCCACCGACTTGCGGCAACTGATCCACGGCCATGACCAGGTCGATGATGACCTGGCCGGTGTGCAACATCTTAGGCATGAGCATTCTCGACTTGCGCGGCGCGACGATCTTTCGCCCCGCCGAGAACCAGGTAAATGCCACCGGCCACCACGAAGGTCACGATCCAGCCCAGCCCGTTGTGGCCCAGCCACGAGTCGGACAAAAAGCCCTTGAACCAGACGTTCTCGGCGGTGGTGCCGATGGTGGTGAAACTGAAGCCGAGCACGATGGCAATCGCCCACGCGCCGAACGCGCGCCACTCGATGCCGCCGCGATACCAGTAGGCGCTGCTCGGGCTGACATCAAGCAGATCTTTGGGGCTGTAGTAGTGACGGTGAATCAGGTCGACGACGAAGATCCCGACCCACGCGGTGATCGGCACCGCCAGCAGGGAAATGAAGGTAATGAACGGGCCGTAGAAGCTGTCGGCGATCAGCATGAAGTAGATCGAGCCGGCGAAGATCGCCACGATGTCCACCACCACCGCGTAGACGCGTTTGACCTTCAGACCGAGGGTCAGCGTGGTCAGACCGGCGGAGTAAACCGACAGGTTGTTCGACAGCAGCAAGCCACCGAACGCGGTGATCAGGTACGGCACGGCCATCCAGGTCGGCAGCATGTCGCGGATCGCCACAATCGGATCTGTCGCCGAGGCGAGATCGTTGTTCCCTACCGACAGCAGGCCGCCGAGGGTAATCAGCAGCACCAGCGGAATCCCCGCACCGAACGCCGCCGAAGCGACCAGCCGTATAGCCTTGACGCTGCGGTGCTGATAGCGCGACATGTCGGCGCCGGCGTTGGCCCAGCCGATCCCGGTGCCGGCAGCCATGGTGCCGATGCCGATGATCATTGCGCTCAGCGGCGCCGGCGTGGCGTTGAACACCGCGCTCCAGTCGATGGTCGCGCAGAGGAAGCCGCCGACCAGAATGTTCAGCGCGCCGAACACGTAAGTCGCCCACTTCTGGATCACCAGGAGCGTGGCGTGGCCGAGGCCGGAAACCGCCAAGGTCAGCAGCACGAAAATCGCGATGAAGATCAGCGTCAGCACGGGCGCACTCTTCGCCTCAACCGGCGAGCCAAACAGGATCGAACACAGCGACAGCAACACGAATGCCGCGGTGGTGGTGTTGACCGTTTCCCAGCCCAGACGCGACATCAGCGAGACCAGCGTCGGGCCGATATTGCCGCGTACGCCGAAGATCGCCCGCGACAAGGTCAGACTCGGTGCACGGCCTCGACGGCCGGCAATCGAGATGATCCCCACCACCGCGAACGAACCGGCGGCGCCGACGATGGCAACGATGATCGCCTGCCAGATCGCCAGCCCGCGAAACGCCACCAGCGTGGCGCCCAGCGGCAAACCGAGAATGGAAATGTTGGCGGCGAACCAGACCCAGAACAGTTGCAGCGGATGGCCATTGCACTCGGCTTCCGGCACCGGCTCGATGCCGCGGGTTTCCAGTTGCCCGGCGCTTGGCCCGGCGTTTGATGAACTCATGAACAGTGCTCCTGTTTGCCTTTATTGTGGTTGTGGCAATGACTCAATAAAACTTGCTTTTGTGGCGAGGGAGCTTGCTCCCGCTCGGCTGCGAAGCAGTCGTAAATCCAAACAACGGGGTATGTCTGACAAAGTGTGTCGGCAGGGTTTGGGGCCGCTTCGCAGCCCAGCGGGAGCAAGCTCCCTCGCCACAGTTATGTGGTCAACGCAAGGCCAACAGCCCCTGCACCAACGGCTCAAGCTCCAGATGATTGACAGCCTTCACCGTCTCGATCATCTCGGCAGGCCAGCTCTCAAGACCCAGGCAGGCCCCGAGCATTGCCCCGAGTATCGCCGCGATGGTGTCAGTGTCGCCGCCAAGGCTGGCGGCCATGCACAACGCGTCGAACGCACTCATCTCGCCAACGGCCACTTGCTGCGCCAGGGCGAACGACACCACCACCGATTCCTGCGAGGCCACCGACGTGCCGATCACGTCGTACAGCAGATCCGCCAGCAGCGCCTTGTCACTGTCGACGCTGATGGTTCGCGCCCAACTGATGCGCGAAGCAATACGCCCACCGGCCACCCAGTGACCATGTGCCTCGGCCTGTTGCGCGATCTGCTGACCGAGGTTCAGCGCCTCGCCCAGATCCATGCCATTGATCCCGGCCGAAACCACCGCCGCCACCGCCGCCGCACTGGAAATCCCCAGCGTGGTGTTGTGGGTGACCTGACAGGCCTGCATCACGGCTGCGATGAAACCCTCGGGATCGGCGACGTTGGCGGCGATGCCCACCGGAGTGATGCGCATCGCCGCGCCGTTGGTGGTGCCGTAACGCCCGGCCTCCTCCGGCGAGTGGCCGGCGAGGATCATTTCAATGGCGCGTTTGGTCGACGGGCCGAGCAGGTCCTGCGAGCCCTTGGCCTGCATCTCGGCTTCCCATTCGATCAGCCGTTGGGCGAGCATGGCAGGTTCGATGCGGCCCTTGCCTTCGACCAGCAACTCGCCGACCAGAATCGCCTGTTCGGTGTCGTCGGTGATCGAGCCTTTGGGCATGTTGGCGGCGATCGGTTGCAGGGGACCGGCGTCCTGCAGATCAGTGATTGTGCCAAAGCGGGTCTTGATCGTTTCGCGGTTCAGCGACTGCGTCGGCATGCCCAGCGCGTCACCGAGAGCCAGGCCATAAAACGCACCGAGGGCACGGTTGAGCGCGGTCATTTCGATTCTCCAAATTGCAGGTGCAGGCGGAAATGCACCGGGTCGAGCAGGCTTTCGACCTGCTCCATGAAACGGTTCTGTCGGTCGTAGGTGGTGCGCAGGGCCTTGAGGAACACGGTCCCCACCGGGCGCCCGAGCAGTTCGGCGTCTTCGGCACTCAGCGGTTCGGCGCCGATCCACTGATCGCCGCGCTCGCCGATGTAGCCGTAGGCAGCGAGGGTGATGGTCAGGGAGTTGTCGATCAGACCGACGCGCGGCAGGCTTTCCAGGCCGCCGGTGGCCGGCATCAAAGAGCGTTCGAGGGAGACCAGCGTGCCATCGTTGGCGCGGCGACGGCGGTCGAGGGTGATGAATTGGTCGGTGCCAAAGCGCGAGAGCAGGTCAGGCCGGGTCACCGCTTCCAGACGAAGCACTTCGGTGTTGATCAGCGCCCCGCTGTCGGCCAAAGCCTGCGCCCAGCCGCTGCGCTGATCGAGCACCACACCGTCGAAGGTGACTATCGAGCCGACCCCGCTTTGGGTGGCGATGTAATTGCGCCGTTTCAGTTCGGCCAGCGCTTCACGCAACGTGCCACGGCTGACGTTGAATTCCTGAGCCAACTGATGCTCGCCGGGCAACAGAAAGCCGTCCTCCATGAGGCCGCTTTCAATGCGCCGGACGAGTTCGTCGACCACCCGTTGTTTCTTGTCAAATCGTACCTGTCTAATCATGTACAAAGTGATACCCGAAACGGGCGCACACGAGCAAGGGGTTTTTAGGAGAGATGACGGAAGGTCAGGCGCGGCGCGGCCAACTGTGGGAGCGGGCTTGCTCGCGAAAGCGCTGTGTCAGACGCCGAAAATATTGCCTGACACACCGCATTCGCGAGCAAGCCCGCTCCCACAGGGGGATTGAAGTTACCGTTGTTTCAGGCGGTCGATGACGACGGCCAACAGCAGGATCGAACCACGGATCACATACTGATAAAACGTATCAATGTTCTTCAGGTTCATCGCGTTCTCGATGATCGCCAGAATCAGCACCCCGGCAATCACGTGGCGGATCATGCCGATCCCGCCACTGAGCGACACCCCGCCAAGCACACACGCAGAGATCACGGTCAGCTCGAAACCCTGGCCAATCATTGGCTGCCCAGAGGTCATCCTCGACGCCAGAATCACCCCGGCCAGCGCACCGATCACGCCGTGCACGGCAAAGATAATGATCTTGGTCCGGTCAACGTTAACCCCGGCGAGCAACGCCGCTTCCTGGTTGCCGCCGATGGCCATGGTGTTGCGCCCGTAGGTGGTGTAGTTCAGCAGCCAGCCGAAGAACAGGAAGCAGACGATGGTGATCAGGATCGGCACCGGCACGCCGAACAACTGGCCGTTGCCGAAGACGAAGAACGATTCCTGCGACACGCCCACCGCTTTGCCGTTGGCAAAAATGTAGGCCAGACCGCGAACGATCTGCATGGTCGCCAGCGTGGTGATCAGCGCGTTGACCCGCAACTTGGCGATCACGATGCCGTTGATCAGCCCGACAATCAGGCCCATCACCAGCGCCGCACTGACGCCGAGGAACACGCTGTTGGTGTCGCGCATCACCACTGCCGCCACCACCCCGGCGCAGGCGATTACCGAGCCCACCGACAAGTCGAAGTGCCCCGACGCCAGGCAGTAGAGCATGGTGCACGCGGCAATGCCGGTAGTGGAAATCGCCAGGCCCAGCCCGCGCATGTTCAGCGGCGAGAGAAAGTTATCGATCAGCAAGGTACAGGCGACGAAGATGCCGATGGCCGCCAGCAGCATGACCCAGTCGTCGAGGAAGCGCCGCAGGTCCAGCGGTTTGCGGGGAGTCGGCAGCGCCTTGTTTTGGATGGTCATCATGTTCACCTCTCAGTTCGCCACGCCGTCAGCGCGATGGCGCGGCAAAGCCAGTTGCAGCAGGTTGGATTCATTGGCCTGGTCGCGGCTGACTTCGCCGCGCAGCGCGCCTTCGCAGAGCACCAGAATGCGGTCGGAAATGCCCATCACCTCCATGAGGTCGCTGGACACCACGATCACCGAAATGCCGTCGGCGGCCAGGTTATGGATGATCTGGTAAATCTCGGCCTTGGCGCCGATGTCGATGCCGCGAGTCGGCTCATCGAGCAGCAGGACCTTCATCGGCATCGACAGCCAGCGACCGAGAATCGCCTTCTGCTGATTGCCGCCGGACAGGAATTTGATCGGCTGACCGGCGTGCGGGGTTTTGACTTTCAGCGCCTTGATCTGCTTGTCGGCGTTGCCCTTCTCCCACAGCCCGCGCAGCAGGCAGCCGAGGCTGGCATTGGCGCCGCGCGCGCTGATGTTGATGTTTTCGGCAACGCTGGCCAGCGGGATGATCCCCTCTTTTTTCCGGTCCTCGGGGCACAGCAGGATCCCGGCCGCAATCGCATCGCGCGGTGAGCGCAATTTCAATTCATGACCGCGCAATTCGAGACGGCCGGCGGTGGTGCGCTCAAGCCCGCTGAGCAGCCGGAACAGCTCGGTGCGCCCGGCCCCGACCAGGCCGAACAGCCCGAGAATCTCGCCCTTGTGCGCCTCGAAACTCACCGGCTCACGCAGGCCCGGGCCGAGCAAACCGTCGACCTTCAACGCCACCGCGCCGCGCGGGCGACTGCGGTAATCGTAGATGTCCTGAATGTCGCGGCCGACCATGCAGGTCACCAGTTGATCGTGGGTCAACTGGCTCATGTCATCGAAGGTGCGCACGTAGCGGCCATCCTTGAACACCGTCACCGCGTCGCAAATGCGGAACACTTCTTCCATGCGATGCGAGACGTAGAGCACCACTTTGCCCTCATCGCGCAGGCGACTGATGATCGCCATCAAACGGTCGATTTCGCGCGCCGAGAGGCTGCTGGTCGGCTCATCGAAGGCGATCACATGCGCGCCACGGGACAGCGCCTTGGCGATTTCCACCAGTTGCCGCTGACCGAGTGACAGGCGCCCGACCTTGGTCTGCGGATCGATTTCGTCGGCCAGGCCCTTGAGGCAGGCCAAGGCATTCTGGCGCAGGACGCCACGGTTGATCAGGCCGAAACTGGCCGGCAGATGGCCGAGAAACAGGTTCTCGGCGACGGTCATTTCCGGCACCAGATGCAGCTCCTGGTGAATCACCGCGACGCCGCTGCCGATGCTGTCGGCGGTGGACTTGAACGCCATGGTCTGCTCGCCGATCTGCAACTCGCCGCTGCTCGGGATGTAAGCCCCGCCGAGGATTTTCAGCAGGGTCGATTTGCCGGCGCCGTTCTCGCCCATCAAGGCGTGCACCTGCCCCGGATGGGCGACGAAGCTGATGGCGTCCAGCGCCTTGACCCCGGGGAAGGTCTTGCCGATCCCGTTGAAGCGCAGGCTGCCGCCGGCGCTGTTTTCATGTGTCTGTACTTGCGCGTGCATCTGAGTCACCTCTTCACACCGATCGAGCAGCCATCAATTCCACAGGCCGATTTTTTCCAGCTCTTGCTTGAAGTTCTCGCGGGTGATCAGGGTGACGTCGTCCATCGCCGTGTATTTCGGCGGTTCTTTGCCGGTGGTGACCCACTCGTACATCATCTCGGCGGTCTTGTAGCCTTCGATGTGCGGGCTCGGCAGCATCGAGCCGAAGAAACCACTGTTGGGCTTTTTCAGCTCGCCGATGGCGTCGGTGCCGTTGATGCCGATGCCAATCACGTTGGCCGCAGCGAACCCGGCGGCTTCGGTGGCGCGTACGCCGCCGAGCACGGTGTTGTCGTTCATGCCGCCGATGATCAGGTTCTTCGCCGCGCTGGGCAGCTTGACCAGCGCCGAGTTGGTGGCGTCCATGCTGCCCGGCACATCGAGGGTTTTCAGCGCCGCGGTCAGGATGTGGTCTTTCGGCAGGCCGGCGTCTTCGAGCGCCTTCATCGAACCGTCGGTGCGCTTCTTGCCGGTGTCGAGTTCGTTGTAGGTGTTGACCACCGCGTAAGTGTCTTTCCAGTCCCAGTTGCGTTTCTTCGCTTCGGCAACCATCGCGTTGCCCTGCTTCTGGCCGACCTCAAACGCGGCCATGCCGAGGTACGGCACGTCTTCCATGAACTTGCCGTTGGCGTCGACGAAACGGTCGTCCACGGCAATCACTTTGAGGTCATTGAGTTTGGCTTTGGCCATGATCGCCGGGCCGAGGGATACATCCGGCGGGCAGATCACGAAGCCTTTGGCGCCGTTGGCCGCAAGGCTGTCGATGGCCGAGAGGGTTTTCTCACCGTCTGGCACGGCGATCTTGATCAGTTCGAAGCCTTTGTCCTTGGCGGCTTTCTCGGCAAAGGCCCACTCGGTCTGGAACCACGGCTCTTCAGCCTGTTTGACCAGGAAACCGATTTTCACGGCATCGGCAGCGAGCAGCGTACTGCTCAGACTGAAAGCGGTGACCGCCAGGGCGGTACTGCACAGGGTACGAATCCCGAAACGACGTTTCATAGCTGACTCCTTGTTATTTTTTTTGAGCAAATTAAACAGTTTGTGGTGGCGTGACACGTACTGCTGCAAAGCCTGTTGAAAATAGTCATATCGTATGATGATTGGATTTCACGCGGAGTTCACCGCCTGAAACCCGATCTGCTTAGTCGTGGTACATGACCGAGCGCCCACCATCGATGGTGATGCACGAGGCATTAATGAACGGCGCTTCATCACTGGCCAGAAACACCGCGGTCATCGCCACTTCGGTCGGCTGGCCGATACGTTTCGGCGGGTGCAGATCGAATGCGCGCTGACGCTCGGCGTGCGGATCAGCAAAGCCGTTCCAGTAATCGACGTTGAGTTGCGTCTCGATGTACCCCGGCGCGATGGCGTTGACCCGAACACCCTTCGCCGCGTATTCGATGCCCAGCGCCCGGGTCAGCCCGAGCAGGCCGTGCTTGGCCACCGGGTACGGGAAGCAGCCGGGAATGATGTGGCTGGAATGAGTCGAGGCAATGTTGATGATGCTGCCGACGCCCTGCTCGATCATCTGCGGCAGCACGGCTTTGCAACCGTACCAGGCGCCGTCCAGATCGATGGCGAAGCAACGACGCCAGTCTTCTTCGGTCATTTGCAGCGGGTCGCGGAACACGTTGACCCCGGCGCAATTGACCAGCACGTCGATGCGCCCGTGCAGCTCGATGGCCCGTCTGGCCATGGCATGCAGGTCTTGCTGGAGCGAGACGTCGGCCTTGATCGCCTGCACGTCGTAGCCCTGCTCGCGCCAGTGGGCAGCGACCTTCTCGACTTTTTCTGCCTGAATATCGCTGATCACCAGTCTGGCCTGCTGCGAGGCGAAAGTGGCAACGATCGCCTCGCCGATGCCTTGCGCGGCGCCGGTGAGCAGCACCACTTTGTTTTTCAAACGCTCACCCTTCGGCGGCGCGGGCACCGGCGGCAAGGAAAGAGGTTCAGCCATTGATCAGGACTCCTGCTCGTCAGCACAAAAAAACCGGGCATCTGCCGATGTCCGGTCTGGAAAACTGTGAAAACGAAACAGGCAGGCGCGGCGAGCGACGCCGGGCCGTTGCGAGACGCTGACTCCGCTGAGGAGTGCGATAGAGGTTCGCTGCATCACTTCACCTGTTTTGTTCTTTTTAAGTGTGAGTGCGTGTTACTGCTGGAGCCGACTATAAACCCGACCGCCGAATAATCTCAATATATAATTTTGCATCCCATATTTTGGGATTCAGCCTGCAAACCGCGTGCAGAGTTTGCCCGGCACATCGACCCGCATCGACAGCACCGCGCCATCGAGTGGGTGGTTGTGCGGACTCTCAGCACTGGTGACGTACAGGGTTTTCAGGTCTTCACCGCCGAATACGCAACTGGTTGGCCGGCTGACAGGCAGATCGATTTTGCGGTCGACCTTGCCGTCCGGCGTCAGGCGCAGCAGGCAGCTGCCGTCCCAACGGGCGTTCCACACATACCCTTCGGCGTCCATCGCCGAACCGTCCGGGCCGCCCTGCCCGTCTGCGGCGTACCAGACCTCAGGGCTGTTGAGCTTGCCGTCGGTCTGAATGAAATAGCGATTGAGCGCCCCGTCGAGGCTGTCGCCGAACAGCAGCGTGGTGCCGTCGTCGCTCCACAACAACGTGTTGGGAATGCCGAGACCGAGCAGCAATGGCGTGACACGCCGGTCGGGGTCAATGCGGAACAAGCCACCGGAACGACGCTCGATCGGCAGGTCTTCGCCGTTGTCGCCGATGTTGTTCTGCATGGTGCCGAGCCACAGTCGGCCCTGGGCGTCGCAGCGCGCTTCGTTTGGCCGATTGCCCGGTTGCGGGTCGGCGATGCACAACAGCGTCAGGCGTGGTTCGAGACCGGGGGAATCGAGATCCAGGCGGTACACGCCGCTGCTCAGGGTCACCAACGCGTCGCCACTGGCACAGGGAATAAACGCGGAAACGTGCTCGGGCATCTGCCAGATCTGCACGTTGTTGCCGATCAGCCGCAACGCCTGCTTGCCGGCGATATCGACCCAGTACAGCGACTGGGTCGGGGCATCCCAGAATGGCCCTTCGCCGAGCTTGGCGCGGTGTTGGGTTACGGCGGTCAACGGCATATCGAATCCTTCATGTTGTTGTTTTAACTGTAGGAGTGAGCCTGCTCGCGATAGCGGTGGGTCAGTGACGACGATTGTGACTGACCCACCGCCATCGCGAGCAGGCTCACTCCTACAGGGGGATTTGTGTTTTCAACTGGCTTTTTTGTCGGCCATCACCTGCGGGTAAAAGCGTTTGATCGCCAGGTCGGCGTTGTCGATCAGTGTCATGCAGGCCCATACGCCGCGCGCCGCATCGCGGGCGGCGATGGCGTCGGCCATGTCTTTGTGGATCGGCAATGTGCGACGCAGTTCATCGGGGTCGGCGGCCGAGACTTCAAACGACACGGCGAGCAAGGCGCCGAGGGCCGGGACCATTTGCTCGATGAACTGGTTGTGGCTGGCCGCCAGAATGCATTCGTGGAAGGCCTGGTCGGCACGGTTGTAATCGATGCCGCTGTCGACCGCCCGTTCCAGCGCGTTGTAGGCAAGTTGCACCGCGTGAATCTGCTCCAGGCTGGCGCGCTCGCAGGCCCAGCGCACAGCCATCGGTTCAATGGTGCGGCGCAGGTCGAGCAGGTCATCGACGAAATTTTCCGGCAAACCATTGCGCGAAAGCCAGCCAACCACTTGCGGATCGAACAGGTTCCAGCGCCGCACCGGCAACACCCGGGTACCGACCTTGGGCCCGACTTCGAGCATGCCTTTGGCGACCAGGGTCTTGATCGCTTCGCGAATCACCGTGCGGCTGACACCGAGCTGCTGACCCAGATCCGCCTCGACCTTGATCGCCTGCCCCGGTTTCACCTGGCCAGCGGCAATCCAGCTGCCCAGCCAGTCGACCGTTGATGCATGAAAGCTGCTGGACATGAAGACCTCAAAGCGCTTGGCGATGGGTGTCCACGCTAATGATCATATGATTGGGTGTCAAATCAGATTTTCAGGTTGTCCATCAATCAATGTGGGAGGGGGCTTGCTCCCGAAGGCAGTGCAGCAGTCAATACACAGGGTGACTGTCACACCGCCTTCGGGAGCAAGCCCCCTCCCACATTTGATTCATTGTCAGGGCTCGAGGCCGATGCGGAAGAACTCGCCGCCGCTCCACACACCCAACCAGCGCTGCCCGTCGATTTCGCGACTGACCGCCAGTTCCACCAGTTGGTAAAACACATTGCGGTGAATCAGCGCTTCGAGGTTGGTGCGCACATGCACGTAAGGCGCGGGTTCCTGCGTCGCCGGGTCGATCTCGACGCGGATCGGATGTTCCGGTCCGGCCTCGGCGGTCTCTTCAACGTTGGTGGTGAAACGCAGGACCTGCGCTTCGCCCTCGCCTTCGACCTCAACGGCAATCGCCACAAACGGCGCATCGTCGACCTTGATCCCGACCTTTTCGACCGGGGTAATCAGGAAGTAATCATCGCCGTCGCGACGGATGATGGTGGAGAACAGCTTGACCATCGGCTTGCGCCCGATCGGCGTGCCCAGGTAATACCAGGTGCCGTCGCGGGCGATACGCATGTCGATGTCGCCGCAGAAGTCCGGGTTCCACAAGTGCACCGGCGGCAGGCCTTTGGTTTTGGGGATCTGTCCCAACAGGTCATTGGCTTTTTGCGGGCCACTCATGGCGTACTCCTTGGTTTATTGGTCGCTGACTCCCAGCAGGCTGCGCGCGTACTGTGCCAGTGGCGGGCCGATCAGGTCTTCAGGCTTGTTGTCGTGGAACGTCAGTAAACCGCCACGACTCTTGATCCGTGCAGTATCAATCAAATACTGGGTGCTGGTCTCGATCAACATGATCTGAATCACCCCGCCGTCGATGCCTAGGCGATCCACGGCTTCCTGATCGAGCCACTCATCGGAGTTGCCGATGCGGTCGTCAGCCTTGGCGAAACGGGTGTACAGCAGGTAGTGGGCGCCGGCATCGCGGGCCTCGCCCATCGCCTGATCAAGACCTTCCGGGGCACGGGCGCGACGGACCATCGGGAAGTATTCGACAAAGCCCTTGAAGGCTTCTTCGGCCACCACGTTCGGCCGTGGGTAGGAGCCACCCGGCGGCGCAAATGCGCCCTGGGCGATGTAGATGAACGAGTCCGGCTGAATGCGGAAGTTGTTCACCCGACGGCTGTCGCTGTGATCCAGCAGCCCCGCGTCGCTCATCTGATAGCGAGTGCCTTCGGCCATATCGCTGACAGTCATACAGCCGCCAAGCGCCAAAACGGCCAGCAGCAAAACCAGGCTACGCATCCTCATCCTCCAGAAGCCGGTGACGGAAAACCGGCGAATGGCCGTTGGATGCAGCTTTTGCGCCAGCTCAGGAAATTCGTTGATTGTAAGATCGTATTCGCGAGCAAGCTCGCTCCCACAGGGTTTTTCGCAATCCTGTGGGAGCGAGCCTGCTCGCGAAAAAGAGGGTTCAGCCGCCGATAATCT
The DNA here is from genome assembly GCF_053851495.1 of Pseudomonas sp. JQ36. NCBI lineage: Bacteria > Pseudomonadati > Pseudomonadota > Gammaproteobacteria > Pseudomonadales > Pseudomonadaceae > Pseudomonas > Pseudomonas sp. JQ36. Next base: position 3,096,152 of record NZ_CM132642.1, read on the forward strand.
TCATGACCGTAGCGCCACCGGAGAACGCCACTTCCTGCTTGTCGCCCAACGCCTTGACCAGCAGACGCTGCAGCGCCGGCAACGCCTGATGACGCGGCTTGTCGAGCAGATCACCGACATAGTGGCGATTGCTCGACGACAGGCAGCCATGCAGCCATCCCGTCGATGACAGGCGCAGACGCGAACAGGTTCGGCAGAACGGCACGCTTTCGTTGGCGATCACGCCGAAATGGCCTATGCCCGGGATCGCATAGCGCACGGCCGTGGCATCCACCGGCGCATCGGCCTGGGCGTACTCGTAGCGCTCGCCGATCAGGCTCAGCAGTTGCTGCAGGCTGACGAACTGTTGCAGGAAGGCATTGGAGTCGGTGGCGAGGTGGCCCATGCGCATCAACTCGATGAAACGCAGCTCGTAGCCACGCTCCAGGCAGTAATCGAGCAGCGGCATCACCTGATCCAGGTTCTGCCCGCGCAACGGAACCATGTTGACCTTGATCTTCAGCCCGGCGGCTTTTGCCTGATCCATGCCATCGAGCACGGTCGCCAGATCGCCGCCACGGGCGATACTGCGGAACGCACCGGCGTCCAGGGTATCGAGGGATACGTTGATCCGGCGTAGACCGGCATCCACCAGCAGCGGAAGTTTTTTCGTCAGGAGTTGTCCGTTGGTGGTCAGGCTGATGTCTTCCAGGCCCATCTTGCCGATGGCGCTCATGAACGATTCGAGTTTGGGGCTGACCAGTGGCTCACCGCCGGTAATACGCAAGCGCTCGATGCCAGCGGCTTCGATCAGATAAGCCACGCCGCGCGCCATGGCCTCGGCCGACAGTTCATCCTGCGCAGCCACCAGCCGCTTGCCGTTGGGCACGCAGTAGGTACAGGCGTAATTGCAGGCTGAAGTCAGGCTGATGCGCAAATTGCGAAAACGCCTGCCTTGACGGTCAACGATCATGATCACTCCGGCGATAGATTTTCGAGCCGCTAAAACTTGACTCACAAATCAAGTTTTAGCAAGCCCTATGCCTGAGTATATTCCTGCGGTACTGCGTCATGTAGCGAAATCATGGCGCAATAAGGCCGCTGAATGATTCAGCTGCTCGGCGTTTCCGGATCACGCTTGCGCTTGTTGCCCATGCGCACGCCGATGTCCATCAGGAACTGGAAGAAACCTTCCTGATCTTCCAGCACATTGCTCCAGAACGGCGAGTGATACAGCGCCACCGCGCCGTGCACCAGCGCCCAGGACGCACAGTAGTGGAAGTACGGCGGCACGTCTTCGAGCTTGCCTTCGCTGATCCGGCCCTTGATGAGCAGGGTCAGGCGTTCGAAGTTCGAGGCACGGATCTTGTGCAGCTCCTCGACCATTTCCGGCACCTGATTGCCTTTTACGACCTTCTCTTCGAGACGGTCGAACAGGCGGTAGCGCTGCGGGTCGCGCATGCGGAATTCGAAGTAGGCACGGGACAGCGCTTCCTTGTCCTTGTCGACATCGGCCGAATGCAGCAGCTCATTCAGATCGCGCTCGTAATCGAGCATCAGGCGCAGATAAATCTCGGCCTTGGATTTGAAATGCTTGTAGATCGTGCCTTTGCCGATACCCACGGCATCAGCAATCATCTCGACGGTGACACTGTCTTCACCTTGTTCGAGGAACAGCTTGAGCGCGGTATCGAGAATTTCTTGCTCGCGGCGACGAAACTCACGGACCTTACGAGGTTCTTTGTGCATAAGAAAAGGTCTGAAGGGTCAAAATTCGAAGCCGCGTATTATGCCTAACTTGCGCAAAAATGCACGGATCATCCGACCATATCTGTGTTTCTTGTTCATTTTGAGAACGTTTTGGGCGCAATGAGAACTCAACTGAAGCGAACGTATTCCAAATTTGTTTAAAAACCCCGACCGGCTAACTGGACTGCACGCCAGACTGATCAATACTTGAACTGTCGGGCGACATCTCCCCCAAGTGTCGCGCCGATAAAGGTACCAAGGGACCGTGTGCCTTTGTTTTACTCCTAATGGTCTTAACCCGGATTCACCCCCCAGAACCCGGGTTTTTTTTGCCTGCGATTTGCCGATGACCTACATGACAGATTTGACAGAGGCCAGCGGAAACAACCGCTTGAAGTTGTCGGTGGTCTGCTCGGCAAACCGCTCGTAGCTCTCCCCACGCAGCATCGCCAGAAACTCCGCTACTTCACGCACGTACTGCGGCAGGTTCGGTTTGCCGCGATACGGGATCGGCGCCAGATACGGCGAATCGGTTTCCACCAGCAAACGATCGGCCGGCACTTTGCTCGCCACATCACGCAGGGCGTCGGCATTGCGGAAGGTGACGATGCCCGACAGGGAAATGTAATAGCCCATGTCCAGCGCGGCTTTGGCCATGTCCCAGTCTTCGGTGAAGCAATGCAGCACACCGGCCTGGGGCAATGCCGCTTCGCGCAGCAGCTCAAGGGTATCGGCACGGGCGCCACGGGTGTGGATGATCACCGGTTTACCGGTCTGCTGGGCGGCTTGCAGATGCAGGCGGAAGGATGCCTGCTGCAGCTCGGCGGCTTCCGGCTCGTAGTGATAATCCAGACCGGTTTCGCCGATCGCCACCACTTTCGGGTGATTGAGTTCGTGCAGCAGCCAGTCAAGTGCAGGCGCCGCGCCCGGTTGCACATCCAGCGGATGCACGCCGACCGAACAATCGACGTCGTCATAGCGCTCGGCGAGAGTTTTGACGTCGGCGGCGTTATCGGCACTCACGCCGATGCACAGAAAGTGCCCGACCCCGCGCTGGCGAGCCGCATCGAGTGCAGCATCCAGCGAACCGTCATGGGCGGCGAGGTCGAGGCGATCAAGGTGACAATGGGAATCTACGAGCATAAAAGGACTGCAACTTACATCGTATGAGTGGGACGGTCGGACTTCAGGGCTCCGGCCAGATGAGTTTCAATGCGACTGCGGGCGGTGTTGTCGCCTTCATTGAATTGCACGCCGACGCCGGCGGCACGATTGCCTTGCGCGCCTTTGGGGGTAATCCAGGCGACCTTGCCGGCCACCGGAATCTTCTCCGCTTCATCCATCAGGTTCAGCAACATGAACACCTCGTCGCCCAACTTGTAGCTCTTGTTGGTCGGGATGAACAGGCCACCGTTCTTGATGAACGGCATGTAGGCGGCGTAAAGCACCGATTTGTCCTTGATCGTCAGGGACAGGATGCCGTTGCGCGGCCCGGGGCTGATGGCTTCATTCATGTTGACCTCCACTGCTGATGTTCAGAGTCTAGGTACACATTCTTATCTTTGGCCAGGCAATCCCGCCCATTGCACCAACAACGCTTCCAGCAGCAGTGCCGGGTTGAGGTTGGCTTTGCTCAGGACTTTCTGCCGCTGGGCGAGAATCCAGTCCTGAATATCAAGGACTTTGCCCTGGGCGCTTTTCTGCGCCAGGTACTGCACAACTTTGCGCATATCGGTCAAACCGAGGCCGGCTTCATCCTGGGTCAGTTGATAGCGCAGGATCAGGCTCGACCAGTCGCAAAACCAGTCGAACAGGCGCAGCATCGGAATGCTTTTCCACTCTTCGGCCAGTTGCGTCGGCGATTGCTGCTGCTTGAGCAGTTTCTTCACCCCTTCGACCACCTGTGCCCGCTGCTCGCGTACGCCCTGGGACTGCAGACTGACTGCCGCCAACGGCGAGCCTGCCGCCAGCGTCAGCAATTCGATGCGCTCCTCTTCGGAGCACTCCGGCAGCGCCTGCGCCAGCCATTGCAGGCTCATGGCCTCACCCGGCAGCGGACACGCCTGCTGCACGCAGCGGCTCTTGATCGTTGGTAGCAAACGGCTCGGCTGGTGGCTGACCAGCAACAGCACGGTATCGCCGGAAGGCTCCTCCAGGCTTTTTAGCAAGGCGTTGGCGGCGTTGATGTTCATCGACTCCACCGGCTCGATCAGCACCACCTTGCGCCCGCCCAACTGCGCGGTCTGCACCACGAAACTGACCAGATCGCGCACCTGATCGACCTTGATCGCCTTATCGGCTTCTTCCGGCTCAAGGATGTAATTGTCCGGGTGGCTGCCAGCCTTGAGCAGCAGGCAGGATTTGCACTCGCCGCACGCCTCGGGCGTCGGACGCTGACACAGCAGGCTGGCCATCAGGCGCTCGGCCAGCGCGCGCTTGCCGATCCCGGCCGGGCCGTGCAGCAAGTACGCGTGGGCGTGCTGGCTACGTCCGGCCAGTTGCTGCCAGAGGCTGTCCTGCCATGGGTAGGCCTCAGCCACGAATCAGCTCCCGCAAGTTCGGAATCAGGGTATCCAGCGCTTGCTGAACCTTGACCAGTGACTGACCGGCATCGATGCGCACATAGCGCGCAGGATCGGCTTCGGCGCGCTTGAGGAACGCATTGCGTACCGCTTCGAAAAACGCCCGGCCTTCCAGTTCAAAGCGATCCAGCCGACCACGGGCAGTAGCGCGGGCCAGGCCGATTTCTACCGGCAGATCGAAAATCAGCGTCAGATCCGGCCGCAGGTCGCCCTGAACGAACGTCTCCAGCGCGGCAATGCGCTCCAGCGACAAACCACGACCGCCGCCCTGATAGGCGTACGTCGAATCAGTGAAACGATCACACAGCACCACAGCGCCACGAGCCAGCGCCGGGCGGATCACTTCGGCCAGATGCTGGGCGCGCGCGGCGAACACCAGCAACAGCTCGGTGTCGGGGTTCATGACTTCATCGGCCGGGGCCAGCAGCACATCGCGAATGCGCTCGGCCAGTGGCGTACCGCCGGGCTCGCGGGTCAGCACCACTTCGATACCTTCGGCGCGCAGACGCTCGGCGAGGTATTCGCGGTTGGTGCTCTTGCCGGCGCCTTCCGGGCCTTCCAGGGTAATAAACAAGCCAGTCACAGGCAGTCCTTAATCAAAGTCATTGCGCGTTTTGCGGTGCCGCTGTCTCAGGCTCGGCAGCAGGGGCCGGGGCTGGCGCAGGATCCTGAGGTGGAACCTGCGGCAGCACCTCAGGAGCGGTATCCGGGGACGCCGCGGGAGTCGCCTCCTCCGTCGCCGAGGCAGGCGCATTCGCCGGGGCCGGGCTGGAGCGGTAATCGGCGCGGCGTTTGAGCTGGAACTCGCGCACCGCACTGTTGTGTGCATCCAGGTCATCGGAGAACACATGGCTGCCATCGCCGCGGGCGACAAAATACAGGCTGTTGCCTTCCACCGGATTAAGCGCGGCGTGAATCGCCTCGCGGCCGACCATGGCAATCGGCGTCGGCGGCAATCCGGGAATCACATAGGTATTGTAGGGCGTCGGCTCCTTGAGATGAGCACGGGTCAACTTGCCGGTGTAGCGATCACCCAGGCCGTAGATCACGGTCGGGTCGGTCTGCAACTGCATCCCCAGCGCCATACGGCGCACAAACACGCCGGCAATTTGCCCACGTTCCTGCGGCACACCGGTTTCCTTCTCCACCAGCGAGGCCATGATCAGCGCCTGATACGGCTCACTGTACGGGGCATCGGCCGAGCGGTTTTCCCACTCTTTGGCCAATACCTCGTCGAGGCGGTCGAAGGCTTTCTTCAGCAATTCGACGTCGGAGACGCCCCGCACAAAGCGGTAGGTATCCGGGAAGAATCGCCCTTCCGGGAACAGCCCGCGATGGCCGATTTTCTCCATCACTTCACTGTCGCTCAAGCCCTTGAGGGTCTGCTCGATCTTTTCATCTTTGGCCAACGCGGCACGGACCTGGTGGAAATTCCAGCCTTCGACCAGCGTCAGGCTGTACTGCACCACTTCGCCACGCTTCCACAGGTCGATCAGACCGTTGACGGTCATCCCTGGCTGCATGCGGTATTCGCCAGTATGGATCGGTGTGCCGGCCAGATTGAAGCGCCAGTAGATGCGCAACCAGAAGGCGTCCTTGATGACACCATCGGTTTCGAGTTCAAGAAAGGTACGGGTCGGCGTCGAGCCTTTTGGCACATCCAGCAGTTCTTCCTGCGTGATGTTCAGGGGCTGTTCCAGCGCCGAATGAATTTTCCAGGCGCTGGCGCCCATCAGCAGCCCTGCCAGAACCAGTCCGGTTTCCAGCAGCAGCAAGAGTTTACGTCTCACGAATCAAGCATCCAGTAGCGCGCGGGCAATGGTTTGCAGTTTACGGGTGAGCGGGCCAACCGGCCAGCTCAGTGCAGCGTAGGCACGTACCGGCCAGACGCCATACACGCTGTTGCAAACAAAGACTTCATCAGCCCATTGCAGCTGTTCGAGGCTGATGTCGGTGATTTGGGTGGGGATGGCCAATGACTCGGCCTGAAACAATATTTCGGCACGCATCACACCGGCCACGCCACAGCGCTGCAGATCCGGGGTGATCAGTACGCCGTCGCGCACCAGAAACAGGTTGCTGAATACGCCTTCGATGACGCGCCCGGCCTGATCAAGCATCAAGCCTTCGGCATGTTCGCCATCGTGCCATTCGGCCCGGGCGAGCACTTGCTCCAGACGATTCAGATGCTTGAGACCGGCCAGCAACGGCTGGTTGGATAATCGCGTGACGCAGGGAAACAGGCGCACGCCCTGCTCGCCATGCACGGCAGGATAAGCAGCAGGCGGATTGCCTTGCAGAATGCGTCGACCCTGTGCCGCAGGATCGGGTGCGTAGCCACGCAAGCCGTCACCCCGGGTGAGAATGAGCTTGAGCACGCCCTCGCCCATTGCCGCGGCATAAGCCAGCAGCTCGCTGCGAACCAATTCGATATCCACGGTGATGGCCAGACGCGAGCAACCCTCGGCCAGACGCGTCAGATGACGATCCAGCAATACCGGCTGGCCGCCGTGCACGGCAATGGTCTCGAACAGACCATCGCCGTAAGCCAGGCCGCGATCTTTCAGCGACAGAGCGTCAGCCGGCTGACCGTCGACCCAGCTGTCCATCACCCGGCGAACCGACGGAATGCCAATGTGCCGTTGGTGCCGCCAAACCCGAAGGAGTTGGACAGTACGACATCGATGTCCATGTTGCGCGCAGTGTGCGGCACGAAATCGAGATCGCAGCCTTCATCCGGCTCGTCGAGGTTGATGGTTGGCGGGGCCACCTGGCTGTTGATTGCCAGCACACTGAAGATCGCCTCGACCGCGCCCGCCGCACCCAGCAGGTGACCGGTCATGGACTTGGTGGAGCTGACCGCCAGGTTGTAGGCGTGATCACCGAACACGGTCTTGATCGCGTTGGCTTCGGCAAGGTCGCCGGCCGGGGTCGAGGTACCGTGGGCGTTGATGTACTGCACCTGGTCGATGTTGATCTTCGCATCGCGCAGCGCATTGGTGATGCAGCGGGCTGCACCGGCGCCATCAGCAGGCGGCGAAGTCATGTGGAACGCATCGCCACTGGTGCCAAAGCCAATCAGCTCGGCGTAGATGGTGGCGCCACGGGCCTTGGCGTGTTCGAGCTCTTCGAGTACCAATGCACCGGCACCGTCAGACAGCACGAAGCCATCACGGCCCTTGTCCCATGGACGACTGGCGCGAGTCGGCTCATCGTTGCGGGTCGACAGCGCACGGGACGCGCCGAAGCCGCCCATGCCCAGACCGCACGCGGCCATCTCGGCACCACCGGCGATCATCACGTCGGCCTCGTCGTACATGATGTTGCGCGCGGCCATGCCAATGCAGTGCGTACCGGTGGTACAGGCAGTGGAAATGGCGTAATTCGGCCCCTGTGCACCCAGATGGATGGACAGAAAACCGGAAATCATATTGATGATCGAGCCTGGCACGAAGAATGGCGAGATTCGACGCGGGCCCGTCTCATGCAGGGTACGGCTGGTTTCTTCGATGTTGGTCAGACCGCCGATGCCCGAACCCATGGCCACGCCAATGCGTTCACGGTTGGCGTCGGTGACTTCCAGACCGGCGTTGCGAACAGCCTGAAAACCCGCGGCCAGACCGTACTGAATGAACAGGTCGAGCTTGCGTGCTTCCTTGACCGACAGGTATTCCTCGACATTGAAGCCCTTTACCGAGCCGCCAAAACGGGTGGAATAGGCAGAAAGGTCGGTGTGTTCGATCAGACCAATGCCACTGCGGCCAGCCAGAATGCCCTGCCAACTGCTCGGCACATCCGTGCCCAGTGGCGACAACATACCCATACCGGTGACTACGACGCGTCTACGCGACACAGCACTCTCCTTTTTCAAATGACGACTTTGCATCAGGCCTAAAGAAAAAACCGCACGCCATGATGGCAGTGCGGTTTTTCCATGACAGCAGACAACGATTACAAACTATTACGCCTGGTGGCTAGTAACGTAGTCGATTGCAGCTTGTACAGTAGTGATCTTCTCAGCTTCTTCGTCAGGGATTTCGGTCTCGAATTCCTCTTCCAGAGCCATCACCAGCTCAACGGTGTCAAGGGAGTCGGCACCCAGGTCTTCAACGAAGGAAGCAGTGTTGACCACTTCTTCTTCTTTAACGCCCAGTTGCTCGGCAACGATTTTCTTGACGCGCTCTTCGATGGTGCTCATACCTTGTTTTCACTCCTAATGGACAAATTCAGGCAGCTGGCCAGTGGGTAAGTGTATAGAAAGGCTTTTCAGCTTTTCAACTGAAAGCTTCACTCCTCAAACCCTGCGGCCCTCTGCCTATAAATAGATTGCAGCTTTATAACGGATTTTAGACAGCTCGTATGACATTTTTTTGAAGCAATCCGTCACATTTTACTTACATGTACATCCCACCGTTCACCGGGATTGTAGCCCCAGTAACGTATGCCGCACCGTCGGATGCAAGAAAAGCGACCACCGAGGCGATCTCTTGAGCTTGTCCCAGACGACCCAGCGGAATCTGCGTCTGCAAGGCTTCACGCTGTGCTTCCGGCAGTTCGCGGGTCATATCGGTGTCGATGAACCCTGGGGTTACCGAGTTGACCGTAATCGAACGCGAACCGACTTCACGCGCCATCGCACGGCTGAAACCTTCCAGACCGGCCTTGGCGGCTGCATAGTTTACTTGGCCTGCGTTGCCCATGGCACCCACCACCGAGCCAATACTGATAATTCGACCCCAGCGCGCCTTGGTCATGCCGCGCAAAACGCCCTTGGACAGGCGATACAGACTGTTCAGGTTGGTATCGATCACGTCATACCATTCATCGTCTTTCATGCGCATCATCAGGTTATCGCGGGTGATGCCGGCATTATTGACCAGAATCGCCGGCGCGCCGAACTGCTCCTGAATGCTTGCGATCACGGCGGCAACGGATTCGTCGCTGGTCACGTTCAGTTCCAGACCAGTGCCCTGAATACCGTGCTCTTTCAGTGTCGCAGCAATCGCCTCGGCACCCTTGGCGGAGGTCGCGGTGCCAACAACGATGGCGCCCTGACGACCCAGCTCCAGTGCGATAGCCTGGCCGATACCGCGGCTTGCACCGGTGACCAGTGCAACTTTACCTTGCAGACTCATGCAAGTTTCTCCTGATTCAGGCCAACGCTGCGCGGGCGGCAGCGAAAGCGTCTGGGGTATTGAGGTTGGAAGTCGAAACGCCTTCGGCGCAACGCTTGTTCAGACCGGCCAGGACTTTGCCCGGGCCGCATTCGATCAGATTGGTCGCGCCTTTGGCAGCCAGCGTCTGAACCGATTCAACCCAGCGAACGGGCTTGTACAGTTGTTCAAGCAGATCGCGCTTGAGGGTTTCCAGATCGGCCGGCACTTGCGCGCTGACGTTCTGTACTACCGGGATCTGCGGCGCCTGCCAGTTGATGGCGGCGATGGATTCGGCAAAGCGCTCGGCAGCCGGACGCATCAGCTCGCAGTGCGACGGCACGCTCACCGGCAACGGCATGGCACGCTTGGCGCCACGGGCCTTGCAGCCCTCGATGGCACGCTCAACCGCAGCCTTGGCACCGGCAATCACTACCTGACCCGGCGAGTTGAAGTTCACCGCACCGACCACTTCGCCTTGCGCCGCTTCAGCGCAGGCTGCCAGCACGTCAGCGTCTTCCAGACCGAGGATCGCAGCCATGCCACCCTGACCGGCCGGAACGGCTTCCTGCATCAGCTGGCCACGGCGCTCAACGAGCTTCACCGCGTCAGCCAGGCTCAGACTGCCGGCAGCAACCAGGGCGCTGTATTCACCCAGGCTGTGACCAGCAACAAATGCCGGATGCGCGCCGCCTTCAGCCAGCCACAGGCGCCACAGGGCGATCGAGGCGGTCAGAATGGCCGGCTGGGTTTTGTCGGTTTGATTGAGCAGTTCTTCCGGGCCCTGCTGGGTCAGTGCCCACAGGTCATAGCCCAGAGCCTCAGAGGCTTCTTTGAATGTTTCGAGGATCAGCGGATGTTTCGCGCCCAGCTCGGCGAGCATGCCGAGGGACTGCGAACCCTGTCCTGGAAAGACGAATGCGAGGGAAGCAGACATGTAACAAGCCCCTAATGATCTTGTCGTCGGAAAAATGGCATCCCGCTAGAGGGACGCAAGAAACTGACAGTTGGATGGCCCTTTGAACCGGGCGGTCACATTTAAGCATTGTCCGACGAAAACGCCTAAGACAACAAATCCTCCAGACGACCGTGGAGGCGCTCGGGCAGGTTCTCCTGAATCTCGATCAGCGCGCGCTGAATCGCGCTCTGAAAGCCCTGAACCCCGGCCGAACCGTGACTTTTCACCACGATGCCCTGCAAGCCGAGGAAGCTAGCGCCGTTATGTCGCGCCGGCGCCAGATCAGCATGCAGGCGTTTCATCAATGGCAAGGCCAAAGCACCCACCACGCGGGAAGCAAAGTTTTTCTTGAACAAGGCTTCTATACGCGCGGCGATCATCGTCGCCAAGCCTTCGCTGGACTTGAGCAGAATATTGCCGACAAAACCGTCACAAACCACCACATCCGCCTCGCCGCGATACAAGCCATCGCCCTCGACAAAACCGATGTAGTTGATGCCACGCGCGGCCTGCAGCAAGGTCGCCGCCAGCTTGACCTGCTGATTGCCCTTGATGTCTTCGGTGCCGATATTCAGCAACGCGACACGCGGCCGGGCGATGCCCAGCGTCTGCGCCGCTACCGAGCCCATCACCGCAAACTGCAACAGATGCTCGGCGCTGCAATCGACGTTCGCACCCAGATCGAGCAACTGGCAGTAGCCCTTCTGCGTCGGAATCGCCGCCACCATCGCCGGCCGATCAATACCCGGCAAGGTCTTGAGCACGAAACGCGACAGCGCCATCAACGCCCCGGTATTGCCGGCGCTGACACAGGCCTGAGCCTTGCCGTCACGCACCAGCTCCAGGGCGATACGCATCGACGAGTCCAGCTTGCCACGCAAGGCCTGGGTCGGCTTTTCGTCCATGGTGATGACTTCAGACGCCGGGACAATCGTCAGGCGCGCGCGATCGGCAGCCGATTGGCCGTTGATCAGTTCTTCAAGTAGGGAGGGTTGACCGACGAGGGTCAGGTGCAGCGAGGGCGTAGCAGAAAGGCAAGCAAGGCTGGCCTGAACAATGCTGCGGGGACCGAAGTCCCCGCCCATTGCGTCAATCGCGATGACTTGAGCGGACAAGTGATTACTCGTCAGCGCCCTTGTCGATCACTTTACGGCCACGATATACGCCTTCTGGCGATACGTGGTGACGCAGGTGAACTTCACCAGTGGTTTTTTCTACAGACAGGGTGCTAGCCTCGAGAGCGTCGTGCGAACGGCGCATGTCACGGGCAGAGCGGGATTTTTTGTTCTGCTGAACAGCCATAATTGATTAACTCCTAAACGTTTGGGTCACGCTTTAACTGCGCCAATACACTGAACGGGTTGGACCGCGTTACCTCGTCCTCGCTCGGTTCGGGTTCATCTGCTCCCGCCGGCTGCTGGCATTCTTCCGGATGATGAGCAGGCACAATGGGCAAGGCGAGCAAAAGCTCCTCCTCGATCAGTGACTGCAGATCCAATGGATCTTCGCCCAGTTCCAGCACGTCATAACCTTTCGGTAACGACTGGGTATTCGCACCCTCCTTCACTACAGCGTAACTGCATTCGCTGTGGATCGGCAGGGTGACCAGCTCAAGACAACGCTGGCAAACCATTTTGACTTCGGTGTCGATAAAGCTGTGGATCACCACAGATTTACGTTCATCTCGTTCAAAAACGAATTTGGCCTGCACCGTACCGACATCGTCGGAAAGCGGGTCGCAGAGTCTCTTCAAATCGGCCAGCAGCAGTTCACCTTGAAGGGTGGTGCCACGGTCAGCCAATTTGCGCGGGTCAACGTGAGGTGGAATCGGGTCATTCAACATAGGCGCAGCATTATAGGGATGCACCCACCCATGTCAAAGGAAATTGTGCCCTGTCCGTCACTTGCGTGCCTCCGCTAGAATTCGCACCTGCCTCAGGAGACGCCAATGCTGCCTTTATTACTTGCTTCCAGCTCGACCTATCGCCGGGAATTGCTCGCCCGCCTGCACCTGCCGTTCGTCTGCAGCTCGCCGGATATCGACGAAAGCCACCAACCGGGCGAATCCGCCATCGAACTGGTCAAGCGCCTCGCCGAACAGAAAGCTCGCGCACTGGCGGCCAGCCACCCTGCTCATCTGATTATCGGCTCAGACCAGGTCGCGGTACTCGGCGAACGGATCATCGGCAAGCCACACACCTTTGACAAGGCTCGCGAACAGCTACTGGCCGCCAGCGGCGCCAGCGTGACCTTCCTCACCGGCCTGGCCCTTCTCAACAGCCAGACCGGTCACTGCCAGGTCGACTGCGTGCCGTTTACCGTGCACATGCGCCAGCTCGACGAAGCGCGCATCGAGCGCTACCTGCGCCTGGAGCAGCCCTACGATTGCGCTGGCAGCTTCAAGGCCGAAGGCTTGGGCGTGAGTCTGTTCCAGTCCACCGAAGGACCTGACGCCACCAGCCTGATCGGCCTGCCACTGATTCGCCTGATCGACATGCTGCTGCTTGAGGACGTGCAAATCCCTTAACGCAGGCTGCGATCTTTTGATCTTTACAACGAATCAGCGCAACGATGGCCCGTGGAAACCCATCCACATCGCCAACTGCTCAGCCACGCTGGCACCGAGCTTCTTCGAGAAGCGGTCGAACGGCGATTCCTGCACGGTGAAATCCACCAGCTCTTTCTCGCCAATCACATCCCGAGCCACCGAGCTGGCATTGCCCAGGCCATCGATCAAGCCCAACGGCAGCGCCTGCTCGCCCGACCAGACCAGTCCGGAAAACAACTCCGGATGCTCCTTGTCCTTCAGGCGATCGCCACGACCCTGCTTGACGCTGTTGATGAACTGCTTGTGCGTGGTATCCAGCACGGTCTGCCAGAACGCAGTCTCGTCAGGCTTCTGTGGCTGGAACGGATCCAGAAACGACTTGTGCTCGCCCGAGGTATAAGTGCGACGCTCGACGCCCAGCTTGTCCATGGTGCCGACAAAACCGTAACCGGCGGCCGTTACACCGATGGAGCCGACCAGACTGGCCTTGTCGGCATAGATCTGATCCGCCGCACTGGCGATGTAATAGGCACCGGACGCACCGAGATCGGAAATCACCGCGTACACCTTGGTATCCGGGTGCAGGCCGCGCAGACGCTTGATCTCGTCATACACATAACCCGACTGCACCGGACTGCCGCCAGGACTGTTGATCCGCAGGATCACGCCCTTGACCTTTTTGTCCTCGAAGGCCGCACGCAGGCTGCCGACAATGTTGTCAGCACTCGCAGGCTCCTTGTCGGCAATCATGCCGGTGACGTCGATCAGCGCGGTGTAGTTCGGCCCACGAGTGGCGCTCTTTTCCATGTCCATCAGCGGCGTGAACAGGATCAGCGCAACAAACAGATAAACAAACGTCAGCAGCTTGAAGAAAATCCCCCAGCGCCGTGAGCGACGCTGCTCCTGCACACTGGCCAGCAACGTCTTTTCCAGCAGCTTCCAGCTTTTCTCGTTACCGTCGTCGGCACTTGCCTTGGCCGGTGCTTTCCATTCGTCGGTCATGCGCGGTACCCCAGCAAAAACGTATTAAGCCTGCTGCCCAAGCCAGGCGTGCAATTCACTAAAACGATCAATCGACAGACGCGGCTCGAACTGTTGCAGCGACTCGATCGACTGCGCGCCATAACTGACTGCCACCGACGCCATGCCCGCATTGCGCGCCATCAGCAGATCGAAGGACGAATCACCGACCATCAGCGCCTGCTCGGGCCGCACGCGACAATGCGCGAGAATCTGTTCGAGCATCAGCGGGTGCGGCTTGCTCGCAGTCTCGTCAGCGGCGCGGGTAATATCGAAATAATCTTCCCAGCCATTGGCCTTGAGCACTCGATCCAGTCCGCGACGATTCTTGCCAGTCGCAACCGCCAAGTGATAACCCTGCTCGCGAAACGACGCCATCGACTCGACTACGCCTTCGAACAACGGCGAAGGCACGGCTTCTGCCGCGATGTAGTGATCGGCGTAATACTCTCGAAACAAGGTCATCTCGGCATCGCTGATGTCCGGGTACAAGGTGCGGATCGCCTCGGGCAAGCCCAGGCCGATGATGCCCTTGACCGCAAAATCATCGCGCAACTCGAAACCGGAACGCGCGGACGCAGAATGCATCGCCTCGACAATCCGACCAATGGAATCGGCGAGGGTGCCGTCCCAATCGAAAATCAGCAGTTTGTAATCAGATGGGCGCACTCAATCGCTCCACGGTCTTGGCCCACATTTCATCCACTGGCGCCTGCAACTTCAGCTCACCGCCATCGGGCAGCGGCACGGTCAGCATGTAGGCGTGCAGGAACAGGCGCTTGCCGCCCAGATCACGGATTTCCTTGCTGAAACCGTCATCGCCGTACTTGGTGTCACCGGCAATGCAGTGCCCGGCGTGCAAGGTGTGGACGCGGATCTGGTGCGTACGGCCGGTGATCGGCTTGGCTTCGATCAGGGTGGCAAAGTCGCCAAAGCGGCGCAGGACCTTGAACACGGTCACCGACTCCTTGCCCTCCTCCTCGTCGACCTCGACCATGCGCTCGCCGGAGCGCAGATTGCTCTTGCCCAGCGCCGCACGGACTTGCTTGATCGAGGTCGCCCAATTGCCGCGCACCAGAGCCATGTAACGCTTGTCGACACCGTCACCGCGCAAGGCGGCGTGCAAGTGCCGCAACATGCTGCGCTTCTTGGCGATCATCAGCAGGCCGGAGGTGTCACGGTCGAGACGGTGAACCAGCTCCAGCTCCTTGGCGTCGGGACGCAACTGACGAAAGGCTTCGATCACGCCGTAATTCAAGCCGCTGCCGCCGTGAACCGCAATGCCGGCGGGCTTGTTGATCACGATCAGGGCTTTGTCTTCGTAGACGATCGAGGCTTCCAGACGCTGCAACAGGCCCTGGGCCAGTGGCACCGGTTCGTCGCGCTCAGGCACACGAACCGGCGGCACGCGCACGATATCGCCGGCCTGCAGCTTGTATTCGGGCTTGATCCGACCCTTGTTCACGCGCACTTCGCCCTTACGCAAAATGCGGTAAATCAAGGTCTTGGGCACGCCTTTGAGCCGGGCTAGCAGGAAATTGTCGATTCGTTGGCCGGCATACTCCGGCGAGACTTCAAGCAGTTGAACGCCTGGAGTCGAAGGGGCAGTAGTTGTCATGCCGCGGATGATAACAATTTTTATGGAATTGAAGCACTTAATCATTGCTGCTATAGTCGCGAACGCCGCCAAAAGCGGCCTGGACAGCGGAACCACGGTCAAAAACCGGCCCTGACCAACGCAATTCACCAGGACGCGAGGCCGTCCTACGGGGCTTTCGCTACGTAACGGTGGAGTTTGCAGTTGTAACAAGCGCAGGTGACATGAGGCCTGAATTACACCGTCGAGCAGAGTTATCACTCGCCTGACAGGCAAATATTCGAGGCCAGTTCACAAAGTGCAGTCAGCTGCAGATGACCCCGAGCGAAGACTTCGGAAACATCGCCTGAATTAGCCATGATGCGTGACCTCCCCTTTCGGAGCTCACGGTAAATGCCAACCCGCTGCGGATTCTGCGCGCGGCAGCACCCGAATTATCAGGGATACGTGTAGGGTGGAGATGCACAACCGCCGGACTGTGTAGCAATAGGCTTTATCAAGACGCTTCATCTCGTCCACAGCCGCTGGTTGATTCCTCCTCCTGACTGAGTGCTTAAGTAGCCACAGCAAGCAGGACGCGTACGTCGCGATATCGGCCCAATTGGCCTGACATCGCTGGACACGGGAATGGCCAACCACTCCCGACGCACCTGACACCGACCGTGAGAAGTCGTGTGTGCCGAACGCCGTTTCCGGCAGCCCGGAAACCGACGGTACTACATGAAAAGAATGCTGATTAACGCAACTCAACCCGAAGAGTTGCGTGTTGCACTGGTAGATGGCCAACGCCTCTACGACCTGGACATCGAATCCGGTGCACGCGAGCAGAAGAAGGCCAACATCTACAAAGGCCGTATCACTCGCATCGAACCAAGCCTTGAGGCTGCCTTTGTCGATTTCGGCTCCGAGCGCCACGGCTTCCTGCCCCTCAAAGAAATCTCCCGCGAATACTTCAAGAAAGCCCCTGAAGGCCGCGTCAACATCAAGGACGTCCTGAGCGAAGGCCAGGAAGTCATCGTACAGGTCGAAAAAGAAGAACGTGGCAACAAGGGCGCCGCCCTGACCACCTTCATCAGCCTGGCCGGTCGTTACCTCGTACTGATGCCGAACAACCCGCGTGCCGGCGGTATCTCCCGTCGCATCGAAGGCGAAGAGCGCAACGAACTGCGTGAAGCGCTGAACGGCCTGGTTGCACCCGCCGACATGGGTCTGATCGTGCGCACTGCCGGCCTGGGCCGCAGCAGCGAAGAAATGCAGTGGGACCTCGACTACCTGCTGCAACTGTGGACCGCTATCAAAGAAGCCTCGCTGGATCGCTCCGCGCCATTCCTGATCTATCAGGAAAGCAACGTGATCATCCGCGCCATCCGCGATTACCTGCGCCAGGACATCGGCGAAGTGCTGATCGACAGCGTTGAAGCCCAGGACGAAGCCCTGACCTTCATCCGCCAGGTGATGCCGCAGTACGCCAGCAAGATCAAGCTGTACGAAGACAGCGTGCCGCTGTTCAACCGTTTCCAGATCGAAAGCCAGATCGAGACCGCTTTCCAGCGCGTCGTCGAACTGCCTTCCGGCGGCTCCATCGTCATCGATCCGACCGAAGCCCTGGTGTCCATCGACATCAACTCGGCGCGCGCCACCAAAGGCAGCGACATCGAAGAAACCGCTCTGCAGACCAACCTTGAAGCCGCCGAAGAAATCGCCCGTCAGTTGCGCCTGCGCGACATCGGCGGCCTGATCGTCATCGACTTCATCGACATGACCCCTGCCAAGAACCAGCGCGCCGTGGAAGAGAAAGTCCGCGAATGCCTGGAAGCCGACCGCGCTCGCGTGCAGATCGGCCGCATCTCGCGCTTCGGCCTGCTGGAAATGTCCCGTCAGCGCCTGCGTCCATCCCTGGGCGAAAGCAGCGGCATCGTCTGCCCGCGTTGCAACGGCACCGGCATCATCCGTGACGTTGAATCGCTGTCGCTGGCAATCCTGCGTCTGATCGAAGAAGAAGCCCTGAAAGACCGCACTGCCGAAGTGCGCGCTCAGGTGCCGATCCCGGTCGCCGCGTTCCTGCTCAACGAAAAACGCAACTCGATCACCAAGATCGAACTGCGCACCCGTGCCCGTATCGTCATTCTGCCGAACGATCACCTGGAAACCCCGCACTTCGAAGTTCAGCGCCTGCGTGATGACAGCCCGGAAGCTGCGACCAACCAGTCCAGCTACGAAATCGCTGCTGCCGCTGCCGAAGTCGAAGAAGTCCAGCCAGCCGCTGCGACCCGCACCCTGGTTCGCCAGGAAGCTGCGGTCAAGACTGCGCCGGCCCGTGCCAATGCGCCGGTGCCGACCGAAGTCGCCGCGCCTGCCGCTGCTGCACCGGCTCCGGTTGCCGCGCCAGAGCCAAGCCTGTTCAAGGGCCTGGTGAAGTCGCTGGTCAGCCTGTTCGCCACCAAAGAAGAGCCAGCCGCTCCGGTCGTCGTTGAAAAACCGGCTACCGAGCGTCCGGCCCGCAACGAAGAGCGTCGCAACGGTCGTCAGCAGAGCCGCAACCGTAACGGTCGCCGCGATGAAGAGCGCAAGCCGCGCGAAGAACGTGCACCGCGTGAAGAACGCGCCCCACGCGAACCGCGTGAAGAGCGTCAGCCACGTGAAGCCCGTGAAGTTCGCGAGCCGCGTGAAGCCCGCAGCGAAGCGCCAGCCGCCCGCGAAGAACGCGCACCACGCGCTCCGCGTGAAGAACGTGCACCACGTGCGCCACGTGAAGACCGCAAGCCACGTGGCGAGCGCGAAGAGCGTGTTCGTGAACTGCGCGAGCCACTGGACGCCGCTCCGGCTGCACCCGTAGCAGCTGCCGCTGCCGCTGTGGTCGCAGAAGAGCGTCCAGCCCGTCAGCCACGCGAAGAGCGCGCACCGCGTCCGCCGCGTGAAGAGCGTCAACCGCGTGCCGAGCAGGCCGCTGCTGCCGTCGCCGAAGAAGAAGTGAACAGCAACGAAGAGCAACTGCCGGAAGACGGTCAGGACAACGCCGAAGGCGATCGTCCACGTCGTCGCTCCCGTGGTCAGCGTCGTCGCAGCAACCGTCGCGAGCGTCAGCGTGATGCCAACGGCAACGTGATCGAAGGTTCGGAAGAATCCGAGTCCGGCGAAAACGCTGAACCAGCACCAAACGCTGCCGATCTGGCTGCCGGCCTGGCCGTGACCGCCGCTGTTGCCAGCAGCGTGATCAGCGCTCCAGCCGAAGCACAGGCTCACGAGCAAGCCGAACGCGCTACCGCCGCCGTTCAGGAAACCGCTCCAGTGGAAGCGCCGGTTGTTGAAGCCACTACCCCAGTGGAAGTGGTTGCTGCTCCGGAAGTCGAAGTGGCACCGGTTCAAGAAACTCTGCCTCAGGTTGAAGCCGCTGCAGAACCTGCCGTTGAAGCGCCAATTTTGGCCGCAGAGCCGGCTGCTGAAACCGTCGCTGAAACCGTGACCGAAACCGTGCGTGAAGTTCGCGAAGAACAGACCGCGTTCAACTGGGTTGCCGAGCCTGCCGTCGCTGAAACGCCAGCGCCAGTCGTTGCGGCCCCAGTGGTTGAAGAAGCCAAGACTGCCGAGCCAGTGGTTGAAGTGAGCGAACCTGCTCCAGCGCCTGTCGTTGAAGCACCGGTGGTCGAAGCGCCAGTCGTTGCTGAAGCCCCTGCTCCAGTGGTTGAAGCCGCTCCGGTCAGCGCCCTGACGCCAAACGGCCGTGCGCCAAACGACCCGCGTGAAGTGCGTCGCCGCAAGCGTGAAGCCGAGCGCCTGCAAAAGGAAGCCGAACTGGCTGCCGCTGCCGCTCCGGCGGCTGAAGTGGTCGAAGTTGCTGCGGTGACTGAGGAGGCCGTTGTTGAGTCGGTGATCGCCGAAGCACCACGCTCCGTTCAGGACGCGGTCGAGCATCACCAGGCGACCGAGGAAAAACAGCACGAGCCTAAACCGCTCGTCTGATTCCGAAAGCCAATAAAAAGCCCCGCCTGAGCAATCAGGCGGGGCTTTTTCATGCCTCCAGTTCAAGCATCACCCCGACTCCTTGTAGGAGTGAGCCTGCTCGCGATAGCGGGGTATCAGCTACCACAAATGACACTGACCCACCGCTATCGCGAGCAGGCTCACTCCTACAGAGGATTTATGCAGGGCTCAGGATTGAGGAAATACCAGAGACTCAGGCACATCGATATCCCACAACACCCCGGGATCATCCACCGCTACCTCAATCACCCTGCCCTGCTTGAACAAAGGCCTGGCGCCGCGATCACCACTCAACGCCTGCAACCCCGACCCGAACGAACGCCCGAACCCCACCGGATGCCCAAATTCGCCGTCCTGCACCGGTACGCTCACGGCGTCCTCGGCCATCGCCGCCACCACCCGCTCAATACTCGACGGCAAAATAAACGGCATATCCCCCAGCACAATCAACCAGCCGTCTGCATCCGGACAAGCCGCAACGCCCGCCGCAATGCTGTCACCCATCCCGGTCGATTCAATTGAGACCACGTCACAGCCATAAGCCTGCGCCATGCGCATCGCCTGCGGCCGCGCTTCTGTGGTGACCAGCACCCGCTTGTCCAAGTCGGCCGGCAGATTCAGCAACACCTGCTCGATCACCGAGCGCACCGCGCCATCACGCCCGGTGCAATCGGCCAGCAGCTTGTCCTTGTCGGCACCGGCAACCTGACGAAAGCGGCTGCCCTCACCCGCTGCCAGCACAATCACTGCGATGGATCGACTCATGGCGCCTCCACAACTTTCTTCTGTTTCAACTCGACGCCGTTCTTGATCGCGACGATTTCCGCCAACAACGACAGAGCAATCTCCGCTGGCGAATGACTGCCAATGTGCAGACCGATCGGCCCGTGCAATCGCGCAATGGCTGCCTCTGACAAGCCTAGCTGAGCCAGATTGTCCCGGCGCTTCTGGCTGTTGACCCGCGAACCGAGTGCACCGACATAAAAGGCTGGCGAATCGAGCGCAGTGAGCAACGCCATATCATCCAGACGGGGATCGTGGGTCAGAGCGACGATAGCCGTGCGCTCGTCTGTCTGAATACTCAATACGGCGTCATCCGGCATACCAGGAACGAACCGCCCGTGATGCTCTTCCCAACCGTAGACGAACTCGGTGCGCGGATCGCAGATCAGCACTTCGAAATCCAGCAAACGGGCCATGTCCGCCACGTAGCGTGACAGCTGTCCGGCGCCGATCAACAGCAGACGCCAGCGCGGGCCATAAATGGCGCGCAAGGTCTTGCCATCGAATGCCAGCACATCGGATTTGCTCGCCGCTGACAGCAGCACTTCACCGGTTTCGATGTTCAGCTCGCGGGCGACAATCTCGTGCGCGTCACATCGCGCGAGCAATTCGGCGACCCAGGCCGGATCAGCGACTCGTTCTTCGGTCAGGCGTAACGTGCCACCGCACGGCAAGCCGAACCGTGCGGCTTCTTCCCGGGTCACGCCGTAGGTAATCAGTTGCACCGGCGGGCCGTCGCTGGCGATGCGCCCGTCGTGCAAACGGGCGATCAAGTCATCCTCGATACAGCCGCCCGACACCGAACCGATCACCACGCCGTCCTCGCGCAACGCGAGCATCGCGCCGGGTGCCCGGGGCGCAGTGCCCCAGGTCTGCACCACGCTGAACAGCACCACCCGCTGCCCGGCGCGGCGCCATTCGAGCACGCTGCGCAGGACGTTGAGATCGGCGCTGTCCATTACGCCTGCGCCTTCTGCCAGCCCTGCAACTGATAACGCACCGGCAAGTTACGGATGCGCTGGCCAGTGGCGGCGAAGATCGCATTGCACAGTGCCGGCGCAATTGGCGGCACGCCCGGCTCACCGACTCCGCCCAACGGCACGTCACCCGGCGGCGTCACCAGATGCACGGCAACTTCCTTCGGCGCCAGCGACATGCGCGCCACTTCGTACATATGGAAGTTGTCCTGCTGGACCTTACCGTCCTTGAAGCTGATTTCACCCAGCACCGCGTTGCCCAGGCCCATGACACAGGCGCCTTCGAACTGCGAGCGGATGCGCTCAGGGTTGATCTGCGGCCCGCAATCGACGGCGATGTCAGCCTTGTGCACGATCAGCGTGCCGTCGTCTTTGACCTCGACTTCGATCACCGCCGCCACATAGGTGACGAAGCTGTAATGCACCGCCAGGCCGAGGCCGCGCCCTTTCGGCAATTGGCGCCCCCAACCGGCAGCCTTGGCCGCGGTTTCCAGCACGGTGCGCATGCGTCCGGTGTCGATCGGGTAGCGCTCGGGGGATTCGCCATAGTTCCACTCCTCACTCAAGGTGCGCGGGTCGATCTGGCGATCCGCGCCGAGCAACTTGATCTGATATTGGAGCGGATCGACGCCGGCCTTGTGCGCCAGTTCATCGACGAAACTCTGAATCGCAAAACCGTGAGGAATGTTCGACACCGAGCGATACCAGCCGACGCGGGTGTGCACCGTGGCTTCGGGGTTTTCCAGGCGCACGTTGGGAATCGCGTAAGCCATATTGGTGAAACCCATGCCCAGTTCGAACGCCGCCTCATGATTCATGCCCGGGGCGAACAGCGCAGTAATGCTCGGCGCCACCGTGCGATGCAGCCAGCCGGACGGCATACCGTCCTTGCCGACAGCAGCTTTCAAATACTCGGCGGACACCGTGTGGAAATACGAGTTGTGGATGTCGTCTTCGCGGGTCCATTGCACCCGCACGGCTTTACCGGGGAACTCCTTGGCAAGGATCGCCGCCTCGACGACGAAATCCGGTTTCGATTTGCGGCCGAAACCGCCGCCCAGCAGCGTGACGTTGAAGGTGACATTGTCGAACGGCAGCCCCAGGCGCTCGGCGATGCGCTCGCGAGTCACCTGCGGCGCCTGACTCGGCGCCCACGCTTCACACACACCTTTGTCGTAGCGAGCGATGGCAACCATCGGCTCCATCGGTGCCTGGGCCAGATGCGGCAAATAATAAGAGGCTTCGAGACTGCTCGCTGCGCCGCTCAGGGCTTTGTCGATATCGCCAGTGTTGCGCACCACTTTGCCGGGTTTGCGCGCCGCTGCTTCCAGTTCCTTGCGGTAAGCGATCGAGTCATAACTGGCGTTGGGGCCGTCGTCCCACTCGATCTTCAGCGCCTCGCGGCCCTTGATCGCCGCCCAGGTATTGCTGGCAATCACCGCCACGCCGCCCAGCGGCTGGAATTCCGAAGGCAGTGGACGGCTCTCGATCTGCATGACCTTCAGCACACCCGGAACCTTCAGCGCGGCGCTGTCATCCAGCGACTTGACCTTGCCGCCGTACACCGCCGGACGGGCGATGGTCGCGTAGAGCATGCCGTCGAAATGCACGTCGGCGCCGTACACCGCGCGCCCGTTGACGATGTCGGCACCGTCGATGGCTTTGGTGCCTTCCTTGCCGATGTAGCGAAACTCCGACGGTTGCTTGAGGCGCAGGCTGTCACGCGCCGGCACTGTCAGCGCACTGGCGGCAGCGGCAAGCTCGCCGTAACCCAGCTCGCGACCGGATGGTTTGTGCAGGACTTTGTGCAACTGCGCATGGCACTCGCCCACCGGCACCTGCCACTGCGCGGCGGCGGCTTGCTCCAGCATGGTCCGGGCCGCCGCGCCGCAACGGCGCATCGGTTCATACCAGTGACGCATGCTGCGCGAACCGTCAGTGTCCTGGTTGCCGAAACGTACCTCGTCACCCGACGCCTGCAGGACTTTGACCTTGGCCCAATCGGCGTCCAGTTCATCGGCAACCACCATGGTCAGGCTGGTGCGCACACCCTGGCCCATTTCCGAGCGGTTGCAGACCACGGTGACCGTGCCGTCTGCGGCAATGCTGACGTAAACCTTGGGATCGTCAATCCAGCCGTTGGGCATGCCATCAGCACCGAACTTCTTCGGCGCGTCTTCAGCCAGTGCATCCTGCCAGCCCCAACTCGCGGCCAGCACCAACGCACCAGTCGCGCCAACACCTTTGAGAAAACCGCGACGGCTGAGATTGCTCAGGGCGAAATCATTCGGCAAGCGGCTCATGCCTTGGCCTCCTTCAGGTGAGTGGAGGCCTGACGGATCGCGGTCTTGATCCGGTTGTAGGTGCCGCAACGGCAAATGTTGCCGACCATGGCCTCTTCGATCTGCTCGTCGCTCGGGTTCGGATTGGTTTTAAGCAACGCGGTGGCAGACATGATCTGCCCACCCTGACAGAAACCACACTGCGCCACCGCGCTGTCGAGCCAGGCTTGCTGCACCACTTTCCCGACCGGATCGGCGTGCAGATTGTCGATGGTGCTGACGTTCTGCCCGACCACCGAGCCGATCGGCGTGATGCAACTGCGCGCCGGCAAGCCGTCGATATGAATGGTGCAGGCACCGCACAGGCCCATGCCGCAGCCGAATTTGGTGCCGTTGTAACCGGCGACATCACGAATAGCCCACAGCAGCGGCATGTCTTCCGTAACATCGAGGGAATGGTCTTGACCGTTTAGTTTCAGGGTAATCATGGGCACGCCCGCATATTTTAGTGGTTATGGGGTCGAGCAGAACTGGCGGTGGTTCACGCAGATCGACTCAGGCTAATGGGCCAATACACATCAGTGAAGCCGAACACTGAACCTGTGGCGAGGGAGCTTGCTCCCGCTGGACTGCGGAGCAGGCCCTTCTTGAAAGCGGGGCCGCTACGCGCCCCAGCGGGAGCAAGCTCCCTCGCCACAGGGTCATCGCTGACTGATATGTGGTTGGCACAGGCTCTCTCGTGCCGACGCGAACGTCTGCACCGGGCCTTTGGTGGAGCAAATGACGGTTATCGTTAGCTGGCTAAGTTAACCCACCGTTAACAAAAAAGCCCTGCACTTTTTTATCAGTGCAGGGCTTTGGATACCGACCTGAAGCGTAGCCTCAATAGCGGTTCGGCTCCATTTCCAGCTCGACATTGAAACGTTCGGCAATATCTTTCTGGATGCGTTGCGCCAGATCGAGTAACTGCAGACCGGTCGCGGTGCCGTAGTTGACCAGCACCAGCGCCTGCAATTTATGCACGCCGGCATCGGCCTCGCGGAAACCTTTCCAGCCAGCGCGCTCGATAAGCCAACCGGCGGCCAGTTTCATCTGCCCGTCCGCTTGCGCATAAGCCACCAGATCCGGGTGTTGCGCCTTGATCTGCTCAACCAGCGCCGCTGATACCAGCGGATTCTTGAAGAAACTGCCGGCATTGCCGAGCACCGCCGGATCCGGCAGTTTTTCGCTGCGAATACTGCAGATCGCGCGGCTGACGTCGCTTGGCGTCGGTTGGTCAATGCCTTGCTCGGTCAGGCGCTGACGCACCGGGCCATATTCCAGATGCAGATGCGCGACACGATCAAGCTTGAAGCGCACCCGCAGGATCAGCCAACGCCCCGGCTGCTGCTTGAACAGGCTGTCGCGGTAGGCGAAGTTGCATTCTTCCAGGCTGAAGTCGCGCAGCTCGCCGGTCTGGCGATCCAGCGCGGTCAGCCCGGCGAACACATCCTTGATCTCGACCCCGTAGGCGCCGATGTTCTGCATCGGCGCTGCACCCACGGTGCCGGGAATCAGGCTGAGGTTTTCCAGACCGGAAAAACCCTGCGCCAGCGTGTGCAGCACGAACGGGTGCCACGGCTCGCCGGCTTCAGCCTCGATCACCACGCGGTTGCCGTCGTCGCTGATCAACCGAATGCCTCGGGTCGCCATGCGCAGCACCAGTGCCGGGATGTCTGCGGTCAGCAGCAGGTTGCTGCCGCCGCCGATCACCAGCAACGGCAGGTCATGGGCAGTCGCATAGGCCAGCGCTTCGCGCACGTCGGCGTCGCTGTGGGCCTCGGCGAACAACTGCGCGCGAACGTCGACGCCGAAACTGTTGAACGGCTTCAGCGAAACCTGTGATTGAAGCTGCAAACTCATAACCGCCCCTTCACTTCGATCAACAGTTGGTCACACGCCGCCTCGATCAGGTCCAGCACCTGTTCGAAGCCCTGATCGCCGTCGTAGTACGGATCCGGCACCTCATCGACCACACCGGCATAACGGCGCAGGAACAGGTCCAGCTCGGCCTTGCCGGTGGACGGTTGCAAGGCCTTGAGGTTGCGCAGGTTGCTGTTGTCCATGGCCAGAATCAGGTCGTAACTGGCGAAATCGGCGCGGCTGACCTGCTGCGCGCGTTGCGCCGACAGGTCATAACCACGCACTTTGGCTGCAGCCTGGCTGCGCTTGTCCGGCGGATTGCCGACATGCCAGTCACCAGTGCCGGCGGAGGCCACTTCGACCTGATCCGCCAACCCCGCTACACGCAATTTGTGGCGCAACACGCCTTCAGCGGTCGGCGAACGGCAGATGTTGCCCAGGCACACGAACAGAACGCGCATCAGGCCCCCAGCATGCGACGAACGCGCTCGAGGTCTTCAACGGTGTCGACCCCGGTCGGCGGCGCGATCAACGCATCGGCGACATGAATCCGCACGCCATGCCACAAGGCACGCAGTTGTTCGAGGGATTCAGTGTTTTCCAGCCAGCATGGGCCCCAGCTCACGAAGTCCTGGAGGAACCCGGCGCGGTAGGCATAAATGCCGATGTGGCGACGATACGGCACACCTTCCGGCAACTGCTCGCGGCTCTTGGCGAACGCGTCGCGGGCCCATGGCAAGGTGGCGCGGCTGAAGGTCAGGGCCAGGCCATTGAGGTCGCTGACGACCTTGACCACGTTCGGGTTGAACAGGGTCTCCACGTCTTCGATCGGCTCGGCCAGGGTGGCCATACGCGCTTCGGTGTGGGCCGCAAGGTTAGCCGCGACCTGATCGATCACGCTCGGCGGGATCAACGGCTCGTCACCCTGCACGTTGACCACGATCGCGTCCGGCGCAAGGCCCAGTTTGGCGGCGACCTCAGCCAGACGATCGGTGCCGGAATTGTGGTCTTCACGGGTCAGCACCACTTCCGCGCCGAACGCCTTGCAGGCCTCGACGATGCGCGCATCGTCAGTTGCCACCACCACACGGCTGGCGCTGCTTTTGCTCGCCTGTTCCCAGACATGCTGGATCATCGGCTTGCCGGCGATATCCAGCAGCGGTTTGCCCGGCAGGCGGGTCGAGGCGTAACGCGACGGAATGACAACGGTGAAAGCAGTGGTCATTTATCCAGACGCTCGTCAGTGGTCAGGGTGCGCGCTTCGCTTTCGAGCATCACCGGGATACCGTCGCGGATCGGATAGGCCAGACCGGCACCCTTGCTGATCAGTTCGGTCTTGTCGGCGCTGAGCTTGAGCGGGCCTTTGCAGATCGGGCACGCGAGGATATCGAGCAATTTGGTGTCCATGAACATTCCCTGGATAAAGAGTTAAGGCAAAAGACGATCGGGCAACAGGCGTATCAGTTGGGTGTCGAACCAGGCCACGAAGGCCGGCGACGGCACGGCATCGACCGCCAGATACCACCAGTCGTCTGCTGCGAAGGCACGGCACTTCACCGCGTCTTTTTCGGTCATCACCAACGGCAATGACGGTGTGAAATTCAAGGCCTGCACGCTGTATTCGGCGTGGTCGGCAAACGCATGGGGGACTGCGCGCCAGTCTAGCGCTTCGAGGGTATTGAAGAAACGTTGCGGATTGCCGATCCCGGCCACCGCGTGCACCGATTGACCGGGCGCAAAATGATCGAGCGGCTTGCGCTCGCCGCTGCGCAGATTGACCAGTGCGGTCGGTTGCAGGCGAAACGCGAAGCCATCGTCGCGGTCTGCCGTGGCACCGTTGAACAGCACACCGTCGACGCTTTGCAGGCGCTCGATCGGCTCGCGCAACGGACCGGCGGGCAGGCAGCGTTTGTTGCCGAGGCCCCGGGCGGCGTCGATCAGCACCAGCTCCAGATCCCGCGCCAGACGGTAATGCTGCATGCCGTCATCGGAGAGGATCAGGTCCAGCGGCTCACTGGCGAGCAAGGCTTTGACCGCCGCGCTGCGATCAGGGTCGATCATCAGCGGCACGCCGGTGCGCTGCACGATCAACAGCGGCTCGTCGCCAGCGATCCCGGCGCTCTGCTCGGCGGTGACCCGCCACGGCAGTTGCGGCGGTTTGGCGCCGTAACCACGGCTGACTACACCAACCCGCAGGCCTGCGCGTCGGCAATGCTCGATCAGCCACAAAATCATTGGCGTCTTGCCAGTGCCGCCAACGGTAATGTTGCCGACCACGATCAACGGCACCGGCGGTTGATAGATCTGGCCTTCACCGTCGAGAAAGCGCTGACGCTTGTTGACCACCACGCGGCGGTAGAGCATTTCCAACGGCCGCAGCAGCGTCAGGGCCGGATGCCCCTGATACCACGCGGCGAGCAATCGATCGGACAGGCTCATCAGGATTTGGGCGCCGCCTCGACCGTGGTCATGCGCAGATGGCTGAAACCGAGCTTGCCGGCCGCGTCCATGGCGGTGATCACCGATTGGTGTTGGGTCTTGCCATCAGCGCTGATCGACAACGGCATGTTGGTGTCGCCGTTGGCTTCTTTCTGCATGGCTTCCATCAGCGTCGCCAGGTCGTTTTTCGGCAAAATCTTGTTGTTCACCGAGAACACGCCTTCGGCGCTGATCGCGACATCCAGTTGCTTGAGTTGTTGATCTTCGGCCGGCGATCCGCTGACCGATTCCGGCAGATCGACGCGCAGCTGAGTCTCGCGGGTGAAGGTGGTGGTCACCACAAAAAACAGCAACAGGATGAACACCACGTCGATCAGCGACGCGAGGTTGATGTCGATCGTTTCCCGGGGTTTGCGACGGAATTTCACGCTTTGTCCCCGGCCAGATCGACGTCACGGTCGCCCTGCACTACTTCGACCAGTTTGATCGCCTCCTGCTCCATGCCCACCACCAGCTCATCGATGCGGCGCTGCAGGAAACGGTGGAAGAACACCGCCGGAATACCGACCATCAGGCCCGCCGCGGTGGTGATCAACGCCTTGGAAATACCGCCGGCCAGGACCGAGGCGTTGGTGGTCATGCCGGAACCGGTGAAGGCGCTGAAAATGTCGATCATGCCCAGTACCGTGCCCAGCAGACCCAGCAACGGCGACATGGCAGCAATGGTGCCCAGCGCGTTGACGTAGCGTTCGAGCTCGTGAATCACCCGCGCCGCGGCTTCTTCGATGCATTCCTTCATGATCTCGCGACCATGCTTGGAGTTGGCCAGACCCGCGGCGAGGATTTCACCCAGCGGCGAATTGGCGCGCAATTCCTTGAGCTTTTCTTTATTGAGCTGCTTGTCCTTGATCCAGACCCAGACCTGGCCCAGCAGATGCTCGGGGGTGACGCGGCTGGCGCGCAGGGTCCACAGGCGCTCGGCGACAATCGCCATGGCCGCGATGGAACTCAGAATGATCGGCAACATCATCCAGCCGCCGGATTTGACCAATTCCCACACAGTGACAGTCCCCTCGAAAAAGTGCGCCACTTTACCATACCGGTTCGCGATTAAGACCCGCTGCCCCGACGACCTGATGCCGCATTCGGCGATCTCGCGATCAATGGTGTTTCAACGCCAGAAGCGCCGTTGTTGACGCATCAGCAACGGCGCCTGAAAGCTGCCCAGGCGCAAATGGATGGCGCCGTGCTGCGCGCTGTCGTAGATGCGCAGCCCTTGCTGGCGGTAACGCGCGAGCACCAGCGGGTGCGGATGACCAAAGGAATTGCCCTGCCCCCGGGAGATCAGCACCGAATGCGGGCGTAATGCCCGAAGCAAAGCCATCGAAGAGGAACTGCGGCTGCCGTGGTGCGGTGCTTGCAGCCAGTGCGTCGGCACTGCCAACGGACTCTTCAGCAACACCCGTTCGGCAGCCGTGTCGATATCGCCGGTCAGCAACAGACGCTCGCCATTGGCCTCGATCTGCAACACACAAGAGCGCTGATTGCTGTCATGGGCCGCCGCCCATTGCCACAGCTGAAAACGCACCCCGTCCCACTGCCATTGGCGCCCGCTTTCACA
This sequence comes from Pseudomonas sp. JQ36, assembly GCF_053851495.1. Taxonomy (NCBI): domain Bacteria; kingdom Pseudomonadati; phylum Pseudomonadota; class Gammaproteobacteria; order Pseudomonadales; family Pseudomonadaceae; genus Pseudomonas; species Pseudomonas sp. JQ36. The sequence goes on from NZ_CM132642.1 coordinate 3,125,723, forward strand.
GGCCTCGGCGCGCAGTATGGCGGGCAACCCTGGCGGATCGCCGCTGATCACTCGCGTCACTCTCAGGCCCCGCGATACTGCCAGCGCACCACCGGCATGGTCGGCGTCGGCATGACTGAGCAGCATCAGGTCAATGCGGTTGACCCCAAGTTTGTGCAGCGCCGGCAGCACCACTCGCTCCCCCAGATCGAAATCGCCGAAGCGTGGACCGGCGTCGTAGAGCAATGTGTGATGACGCGTGCGGATCAGGATCGCCAGGCCCTGACCGACATCAAGCTGCCAGATATCCGCCAGACCCTCTGCCACTCGCTCGCGCGGCGGCGCCAACAGAATCAACAGCAACGGCCAGCCCAACGGTCGTAATGGCACGCCGCGCGGCAACAGCAACAACAAGGCGCCGAGACTGCCAATCAACAAGGCCCACCACGGCAGCGACGGCGAGATCCACGCCGGCCACACCCCGGCGATCAGCGACAAGCCGCGAAACAGCCAGTCGATCAAACCACCGGCCAGCCACAACAAGCCTGCACCGACGTAAGGCACCGGCAACAACAGCGTGCCGAGCAGTGCCGGTGGCAGCACCAGCAGACTGACCCAAGGCACCGCCAGCAGATTCGCCAATGGCCCGCTGAGGCTGATCGGCAGGTTCAGCGCCAGCAACACCGGGCACAGGCCCAGCGCAATCAGCCATTGCGCCCGGGTCCAGGCCTGCCACCATCTCCACGCACCGAGTCGCCCGCCGAAGGTGAAGATCAAAATCCCCACCGCGGCGAACGACAGCCACAAACCCGGACGCAAACTGGCTAACGGGTCGAGCAACAGCAACGCATCGAATGCCAGCAACAGCGGCCACCACGCGCCGAGATGGCGAAAGCGCAGGCGCCACAGCAACACCAGCCCGACCATCACGCAGGCCCGTTGCACCGGCACGTCAAACCCGGCGAGCAAGCCGTAACCGAGCGCCGCGGCAAACGCCAGCCCGCAGGCCCATGGCAGCCATGGCCAGCGCAGCGGCCACAGCCCAAAACGCGCCAGTCCGGCGACCAGCAGATAGATGACCGCCGCCAACATCCCGATGTGTTGGCCGGAAATCACCAGCAGATGCACGGTGCCGGTGTCCTGCAGGATCTGCCAATCCTCGCGGCTGAGACCGGAGCCGTCGCCGAGCACTAGCGCCGCCAATGCACCGCCCCGGCCTTGCGCGTCCACTTCAAACAAGCGTTGCCGAATGCTGTCGCGCCATGCCCAATTTGCCTCGGCCAGGCGCTGACCATCCTTGATCGTGCCGGTCGCACCGATGCGTTGCGCCAACAGCCAGGCTTCGTAATCGAAGGCCTCGGGATTGAGCAAACCACCGGGGCGCCTGAGCTTTACCGCCAGGCGCCAGCGTTCGCCGCTGTTGAGCGGCGGCCCGGCGTACCATGCCAGACGCATCAATGACGGCAATTTCTCGTGTCGCGAGCGGGCATCGGCCAATTCGAACCGCACCACGCCCTCGCTGATTTGCGGCAAACCGACCACCCGCCCCTCAACCCAACGGGTTTCGCCATCAAGCGCTGCGGGCAGGCGATCATTCAATGCCCACTGCGCACTGACGCACGCCCAAGTGAAACCGAACAGCAGAAACGCCAGGGGATAGCTGCGAAACGGCAGCAACATCAGCCCCACCAGCGGCAACAACATCATCAACCCGACCGGCGGTAACACCGGCAAAAAAACCGGAACCAGCAGACCGACTGCCAGCGCCATCATCCCTGTGCGCATAAGCCCGTCCTTGAGAGTTCCTGCATTAGGCGTAGCTGGTAGGAAGCCTGCTCGTCGTCAACAATTGTCACAAAGTCTGAATGGGCGCTTCGTAGAATCCAGACATACTTGCCGCCTTAACCGACCGAGAAGCCCTATGCCCCGGCGCTTATTCAAACGTTACATGCCCGACCCGACGAGCATCAGGGAACACAAATCCTTACGCTTTCTCGGCAAGTTGCTGCATGACCCGAACCTCTGGCACCTCAATCGTCACTCGGTGGCCCGGGCGATGGCCGTCGGACTGTTCGCCGCATTCCTGCCGATTCCGGCGCAGATGCTGGTGGCGGCGGCACTGGCAGTTAGCGTGCGCGGCAACATGCCGATTGCCGTGAGCCTGGTGTGGCTGACCAACCCGATCACCATGCCGGCGGTGTTTTTCTGCACGTACCAGACCGGGGCCTGGCTGATGAACGTGCCCGCCCGCACCCTGCCCGATTCGTTGACCTGGGAATGGATCAGTGGAGAGTTGTCGACCATGTGGCAGCCGTTTCTGCTGGGATCGGTGGTATGCGGGCTGCTACTCGGCATCCTCGCCTACTTCACGGTGATGCTGTATTGGCGCTGGTGGGTGGCGCGGCAATGGGCGCGGCGCAAGAAAAGCCGCAAGTCTTGAATGCAAAACGGCCTCCGCAAGGGAGGCCGTTTTTTTGTAGCGTCTGAATAGGCCCCATCGCGAGCAGGCTCACTCCTACATTGGAACGCGCCCTTCTGTAGGAGTGAGCCTGCTCGCGATGGCAGCGACGCGGTTTCGGATCAGGTGCGCATCCCGCGCCCACTCACCAGCAACCGCGCACAACCGAGATACAACACCACCGTCGCCACCAGCATGAAGGTGATCGCGATACCGATGCGGATATCCGACACCCCGAGAATGCCGTAACGGAAGGCGTTGACCATGTGCAGCACCGGGTTGGCCAGCGACACGGTCTGCCAGAACGGCGGCAGCAAGGTGATCGAGTAGAACACGCCACCGAGGTAGGTCAGCGGCGTCAGCACAAACGTCGGAATGATCGAAATATCATCGAAGTTGCGCGCAAACACCGCGTTGATGAAGCCGAGCAGCGAGAAGATCGTCGCGGTCAGCACCACCACCAGGATGGTCACGCCGAGGTGATGCACCTGCAGATGGGTGAAGAACAGCGACAGAATGGTCACGATCACCCCGACCATCAAGCCACGCAGCACCCCGCCAATGGTGAAGCCGATCAGAATCGTGTGCGGCGACACTGGCGAAACCATCAGTTCCTCAATGGAACGCTGGAACTTGCTGCCGAAGAAACTCGAGACCACGTTGCCGTAGGAGTTGGTGATCACCGACATCATGATCAGCCCCGGCACGATGTACTCCATGTAGGTGAAGCCACCCATGTCGCCGATCTGCCGCCCGATCAGATTACCGAAGATCACGAAATACAGAACCATGGTGATCGCCGGTGGCAGCAGGGTCTGCGGCCAGATCCGGGTGAAGCGTTTGACCTCGCGATAAACGATGGTCTGGAGGGCGACAAGGTTGGGGCGGAACTCGGAACTCATACCGCCACCTTCGACAGATTTTTCTCCACCAGGGACACGAACAGCTCCTCAAGGCGATTGGTTTTGTTACGCAGGCTCAGCACTTCGATGTTCTGTTGCGCCAACTGGGTGAACAGCGCGGTGATGCCCATGGATTTGTCGACCTGGACCTCCAGGGTATGGCCGTCAAGCAACCGCGCGGGATAGCCGATCAATTGCGGCGCGGCGTGCAAGTCGTTTTTCAGATCCAGCAGAAAGGTCTCGACGTGCAACTGGCCCAGCAACTGTTTCATGCTGGTGTTCTCGACGATGGTGCCGTGGTCGATGATGCCGATGTTGCGGCACAACTGCTCAGCCTCTTCCAGATAGTGCGTGGTGAGGATGATGGTGATGCCTTTCTGGTTCAGTTCGGTGAGGAACGTCCACATCGAGCGACGCAGTTCGATGTCGACGCCAGCGGTCGGCTCATCGAGGATCAGCAGGCGCGGCTCATGCACCAGTGCGCGGGCAATCATCAGACGCCGTTTCATGCCGCCGGACAGCGAACGCGAAGGTACATCGCGCTTGTCCCACAGGCCGAGCTGGGTCAGGTACTGCTCGGCGCGTTCCTTGGCGATCTTCGCCGGGATGCCGTAGTAACCGGCCTGAGTCACGACGATGTCGAAGGTCTTTTCGAACTGGTTGAAGTTGAATTCCTGGGGCACCACACCGATCGAGCGCTTGAGCGCGGCGGGATTTTTGTCCAGGTCATGACCGAAGATGTTCACCGTGCCGCTGGTCTTGTTGACCAGGGTCGAGAGAATGCCGATGGTCGTGGATTTGCCGGCGCCGTTGGGGCCGAGCAAGGCGAAAAAGTCACCTTCGGCGACGTCCAGATCGATACCACTCAAGGCCTGGAACCCGTTGCCGTAGGTTTTGGTTAGCTGCCGGATGGACAGAGCGGAACTCATATCGGATTTACGCACCAAGAAGGGAAGAAAAGGAAAGATTGGGCCGGGCGGCGAACAAAACAACCACGGCGCATGAGCGCAATGGTGCTTGCCGCCGCCACACAAGTACAGTCAAGAGTGTCGATAGTTATTATCAAGTCAACGCGGTCATGACCGCTTTCTGATAAGCCGGACGCTGCTTCAACCGTGCATACCACGCCTCCAGATGCGGCTGCGCGGCACGCTCGATGGGCATCTCGAACCAGGCATAAATGAAACTGCCCAGCGGAATATCGCCCATGCCGACTTCGCTGCCGGACAGGTATGGCTGGCTGGCGAGGGCCTGATCGGCCATGGCCAGCAGCGCCGTGCACTCCTTGATCGCGGCGTTGATTGCAGGCCAGTCCTGCTTGTCCGCTGGGGTACGCAGCACGCCCCAGAACACGGTGCGGAACGGCCCGGCAAAACTTGAGGTGGTCCAGTCCATCCACTTGTCAGCAATGGCCCGGGCTTGCGGGTCTGACGGATACCAGGCGCTGTTCGGCGCATGCTTGGCCAGCAAATAACGCACGATGGCATTCGATTCCCACAGCACGAAGCCGTCATCTTCGATCAGCGGCACCCGGCCGTTCGGGTTCATCGCCCGGTATTCAGGCGTGTCGACCACACCGAAAGCGCCACCGGCGTCAATCGCCTCGTAGGCCAGGCCCAGCTCCTCGGCGGCCCACAGTGGCTTCCTGACATTCGATGAGTTTTTCCGTCCCCAGATCTTCAGCATGACCGCCTCTTTTCCAATGCGTGGGCAGGCAGCATACGCCGGATCAGACCCGGCTCAAATCACTCTGCATATCACCCAAGACCTTCGCCTGATGTTCGCCGAACAGATGCGGGTAGCACTTTTCCAGGTGCTTGAAGAAGAACTTCTCCGGCACATCGGCGAACTGGCCGTGATCGACCAGATACTCCATCAACAGCGCGCCGTCACGGTTGTACGGGTGGAAAACGCTGTCATTGATGCCGTCAAATTCCAACGGTGCGACGTTGAACAGCTCGCAGAGTTGCTGGTTGAAGGCCGGCGTGGCCTTGACCCAGCGCTCGTTGAGGAACAGTTCGGTGTAGCCGTGCATGGCGAACACATCACTGCGCAGCAATTCCAGCAGACGCGGCGTCGACAGGTGATTCCTCACGTCGGCCAGACCGATACGCGCGGGAATGCCGCAATGCCGCGCGCACCCGGCCAGCAGCGTGGCCTTGGGCACGCAATAGCTTTCCCCGGCCGCCAGCGCATAACTGCCGCACAGGGTCTGCGGGTCGAGGCTGAAGGTGTACGGGTTGTAGCGCACCGCCTCACGCACCGCGTAATAGAGACTGATCGCCTGCTTGAGCGGGTCGCGGCTGGCACCGCGGTGTTGTTCGGCGAACTCCACCACCGCCGGATGGTCACTATCGATGAAGCGGCCGGGACTCAGATACTCGCGCATGACGATGTTCTCCTGGGTGAGCCCCGAGTCTAGCGACAGCTCAAGCACAGAGATAACGACGTTTCGGCCAAACATGCACGCGAAGACGCGGGAACGGCGAACGATTTCCCACGGGTGTTGCCCACCGAACCTACGAAAACCATCCGGGGTTTCCCACGAGTTCAATCACCATGTTCTGACCGCCCCGTTTTACAGATGCCGTCTAAGCTCTGGAGGGTCGGTTGGCCTTGGTTCACGGAGGATTACATATGCTGTTGTTGTGGATACTGGTTCTGATCGTCGGTGTGGCGTATCTCGCCCACCGCCGCATCGCCCCGCTGCCCGCGTTGGGTATCGTCGCCGTATACCTGCTGGCGATGGGCATTTTCAGCCATGCCCCGGGCTGGTTGCTGCTGGTTTTGTGGGTGGTGCTCGCGGTGGTTGCCACGCCGTTGCTGCTGCCTGACCTGCGCCGCAAACACTTCACCGCGCCGCTGTTCAACTGGTTCCAGAAAACCCTGCCGCCGATGTCGCAGACCGAACGCGATGCGATCGATGCCGGCACCGTGTGGTGGGACGGTGAGCTGTTCAGCGGCCGTCCGGACTGGGACAAGTTGTTGTCCTACCCGAAAGTGCAACTGACCGAAGAGGAACAGGCCTTTATCGACGGCCCCACTGAAGAACTCTGCGCGATGGTCACTGACTGGCAGATCGGCCAGTCGATGGACCTGCCGCCAGAAGCCTGGAGCCACATCAAGGAACACGGCTTCTTTGCCCTGATCATTCCCAAGGAATTCGGCGGCAAGGGCTTCTCCGCCTACGCCCACTCGCAAGTGGCAATGAAACTCGCGACCCGCAGCGGCGACCTTGCCTCCACCGTGATGGTGCCCAACTCCCTCGGCCCGGCCGAACTGCTGCTGCATTACGGCACCGACGAACAACGCAATCACTACCTGCCGCGGCTGGCCCGTGGCGACGACATTCCGTGCTTCGCCCTCACCGGTCCGCTGGCCGGCTCCGATGCTGGCGCCATGCCGGACACCGGGATCATCTGCAAAGGTGAATGGGAAGGTCAGGAAGTCATCGGCCTGCGCCTGAACTGGGAAAAACGCTACATCACCCTCGGCCCGGTCGCGACCCTGCTCGGTCTGGCCTTCAAAGCCTATGACCCGGAGCATCTGCTGGGCGACAAGGAAGATCTCGGTATCAGTCTGGCGCTGATCCCCACCGATACACCGGGTGTGGAAATCGGCCGTCGCCACCTGCCACTGGGTGCCGCATTCATGAACGGCCCGAACTCGGGCAAAGACGTGTTCATCCCGCTGGACTACCTCATCGGCGGCCAGGACATGCTCGGCAAGGGCTGGATGATGCTGATGAACTGCCTGTCGGTCGGGCGTTCGATTTCGTTGCCGGCAGTCGGCACCGGCGCGGCCAAGTTCACCAGTCTGGTGACCGGGCAATACGCGCAGATTCGTGAACAGTTCAACGTTCCACTGTCGGCCTTCGAAGGCATTCAGGAAGCCATGGCGCGCATCGGCGGCAATGCCTGGATGATGGACGCGGCGCGCATGCTCACCGCGAACGCGGTGGATCTGGGCGAGAAACCGTCGGTGCTGTCGGCGATCCTCAAGTATCACCTGACCGAACGCGGCCGCGAGTGCATCACCCACGCGATGGATGTGCACGGCGGCAAGGCGATCATCATGGGTCCGAACAACTACCTCGGGCGCAGCTGGAATGGCGCGCCGATCTTCATCACCGTGGAAGGCGCGAACATTCTCTCGCGCAACCTGATGATCTTCGGTCAGGGCGCCATTCGTTGCCATCCGTTCGTCCTCAAGGAAATGGCCCTCGCTGGCCGCGAGGACAAGGAACAGGCACTGAAAGAATTCGATGGTCTGCTGCTCAAGCACATCGGTTTTGCCGTCGGCAACGCCGCCAGTACGCTGGTGCTGAACCTGGGCTTCGGCCACTTCGAACATGCTCCCGGGGACAGGATCAGCCAGGGCTACTTCCGCGCACTCAACCGTCAGGCAGCGGCTTTCGCCATGCTGGCGGACTTCAGCATGATGCTGCTGGGCGGTGAACTGAAACGCCGCGAACGCCTGTCGGCGCGTCTGGGCGATGTGTTGAGCAACCTGTATCTGGCCTCCGCTGCGCTCAAGCGTTATCACGACCTGGATTCGCCGGCGCATATGGAGCCGCTGTTCCGCTGGGCCATGGAAGAAAGCCTCGGCCAGTCGGAACGGGCGCTGGATGAGCTGCTGAGCAACTTCCCGAACAAAGTGTTTGGCTGCCTGCTGCGAGTGATCGTGTTCCCGTTCGGCCGTCGTCACAAAGGCCCGTCGGACAAGCTCGGCGCCGAAGTCGCAGCGGTGATCGGTCGTGCCAAAGGCGATCCGACGCTTGAAGAACTGCTCGCCGGTTGCTATCGCCCGCAGTCCGCCGACGATGCCGTCGGTGCCCTGCAACACGCCAGCGATCTGCTGAATGCCGCCCAACCGCTGCACAAGAAACTGCACACCTCGCTCAAGAGTGGTCAGGTCAAACCGGTGGCTGGCGAACACGCCATCGACGCCGCACTGGAGGCCGGGGTGTTGCAACCGCAGGAAGCACAGACCCTGCGCGATGCCGAAGCGGCACGGCGCAAGGTGATCGACGTCGATGATTTCGACAAGGAAGAGCTGAAGCAGGCGGAGGGTAAAGTCCGCTGATGCTGGCGACCGTGTAGCTGTTTATTTGTGAAAAAACGGCGCGAGAGCTTTATACTCCCGCGCCCGTTTTGCTCTTGAGGACTTATCTCGTGTCCAACGTCGTTGCCGATCATCTGGTTTTGCTCGACCACTTGCGCAGTATCCTGGTCGCCGTAGGTGAGGCCGAACAGGTTCCCGAAGAAAGCCATGCCTTGTTCCTGGAGCGCTTTGACGAACTGCTGGCGTCCCTGCCGATCGATCCGATCGAAAGCCAGTACCTGGGCCAGGACATCCTGACCCAAGTGATTACCCGTTACCCGCAAATAGCCCACCTGATTCCACGGGATCTGCTGTGGTTCTTCGCCGGTGACTGCCTGCACTACCTGTCCGATGAAGAAATCGATCTGTATCAGGCACTGGAAGAACGTCGCTACGAAGCCGAACAGAACGACGAACCGTTCGACTGGAATCAGGAAAAACAGTTGCTGGCGATGTCGGCCCAAGACAGCAAGCACTAAGCTTCCAAAGAGCAAAAGATCGCAGCCTTCGACAGCTCCTACAGGAATCACATGTATTCCCTGTAGGAGCTGCCGAAGGCTGCGATCTTTTGCTTTAAAGCAGCCCCTCGCTCTCCGGTAATTCATACGCCATCGCCAGATTGTTCGGCGCCGCCTTGCCCGGCTTGCTCAACGTCGGCTCCTTCTCAAGACATTCCACCAGATAATCGATGAATACCCGCAGCTTCGGCGGCAGGTAGCGCGTGGGCGAATGCAGCAACCACAGACCACCGTGGTAGGACGCGAGAAACGTCCAATCCGGCAGGACCTGCACAATCAGCTTCTGCTCCAGCGCATAACGCGCGGTGAAATACGGCAAGCTGCCAATACCAATGTGCTGCAACACTGCCCCGAGCCGCACGCCGGTATGGTTGGCGGCATAACGACCACGTACGCCGACGGTCACCGCTTTGCTGCCCTTCTTGAATTTCCAGCGCGCATCGCTCGGGGTTTCCCCCAGATAGATGCAGCTGTGATTGAGCAAGTCATGCGGGTGGGTCGGTGTGCCGTGTTCGGCCAGGTATTGCGGGGTGGCGCAGAGCAAATGATCGATGGTCAGCAACTGCCGTCCGACCAGCCCGGCCGGCGGTCGATCAGTGATGCGAATCGCCAGGTCGACATGATCGTCGATCAGGTCAACCTGACGATCCTCCAGCAGCAACTCGACATCGACTTTCGGATAACGCCGCAAAAACTCGGGCATGTGCGGATGAATCACGAAACGCCCGACCGCTTTTGGCACGCTGACCCGCACCAGCCCTTCCGCCTCATGGGTGAACTGCCCGCTGATTTCCATCACCGATTTGGCGGCGCTGACCATCTCCTGGCAGCGCTTGAACACTTCTTCGCCACCGTCACTCAGACGCAGTTTGCGCGTAGTGCGCTGCAGCAAGCGCGTGGCCAGGGCCTTTTCCAGCCGGGAAATGCTGCGACTGATCGCCGACGGCGACGAGCCTAGCTGGCGGGCTGCCTCGGAAAAACTGCCGGTTTCCACGACCTTGACGAAGATCGCCATTTCACCGAGCAGTGGCAGCGGAAGATTGATGCTCACAGCGCACAAGTCCTTTGATGTTTGAACGGATTATCACGTTATTGCACGATTCATATAATAAAAAAAGACACTTTAATAAGGGCATGGAATATGACGCTTCGCCTCTTTTTCCATAGTGATGACCTCAAGGCTAATGTGGAAGTCCTCGACTGCACGCCCCACGAGAACGAATTTGCCGTTGTGCTGCGCGCCACGCTGTTTCATCCGCAAGGCGGTGGTCAGCCTTGTGACACCGGCATGATCGGCGAAAGCCAGGTGCTGCGCGTGGTGCAGGAACCTGACCGGATCGTGCATTACGTCGATCGTCCGGTAAAACCCGGCATGACCTGTATTCAGGTGGATGAACAACGTCGCCGCTACAACACCCGCATGCATTCGGCCGGGCACTTGATCGGGCATTTCGTGCAGGCCATGGGCTGGACGCCAATCAAGGCGCACCACTGGCCGGACGAGGGCCGGGTGCAATTCAAGCCGGGCGATGCCGCCCAGGAAGTCGATGCGCGAGCCGTTCAACACGGTATCAGTCAGTGGATCGAACACGATCTGCCGCGCCTGACCTCGCTGCGCGAAGGCGCGCGGGAAATCGGCTTCGGCGAGCTGCCGGCCTACGGCTGCGGTGGCACCCATGTACGCAGCCTGAAGGATTTGGGCACAGTCACGATCGCCTCGCTTTCGCAGAAGAAAGGCACGTTATCCGTCCACTACAGCGTGGATTAAGCATCTCGGGCGCTGCTCCGCGCAGCGCCTGACGCCGGGGGGAACCGCACTCGCAGGTTCCGTTGACTATCGATAGATGGACCTAAAAAACAATGATGCTAGACGTCGAGCGTCTCGATGAGACGTGCATAAAAAAACTGGCCAACGAAGAAGTCCTCGCCATCCGCGTCAGAGGCTTCTTGCCCGAGCCGCTGGCGATCGAGATTGGCGACAAGATTCTTGCTCCGGGCTTCGAGGGTTACATCAACGCGCCGAGCATCGGCCGCATCGGCATGGCGTTTTACGAGGCGGAAAACCAGCCGCTGCTGATCGAGGACTATTTCGAACGCGCCACCCGCAACATCGCCGAATTGCGCGAGCGCTGTGCGCCCTACTCTTCGCCGGTCGACACCCTGCGCTGCATGCTCGACGAGTCATGGCCGGCCGGCGCGCATCTGGAAAACCTCTACGGGCGCAAGATGTATGTCGGCCTGTCGCGGGTGGTCAAACCCGGCGTGTGCTTCCTTGCCCACCACGACATTTTCGCCAAGGACGCCCCGGACAGCTTTCAGGCCCGCAGCCTGGAAGCGCAATTCGCCTGCAACGTGTACCTGAACATGCCGACCGAGGGCGGCGCACTGCAAATGTGGGACGACGACATCACCCCGGATCAGTTCGACCAGATGCGTGGCGACAGTTACGGCATCGACCCCGCGTTGCTCGGCCCACCTGCCCTGGAAGTGCGGCCGGAGCCGGGTGATTTCATCATGTTCAATTCGCGCTGCATGCACTCGGTGACCCCGGGCGTGGCGGATCCGCGACTGAGCCTTTCGTTCTTTGTCGGCTATCGCGGCAATGCTTCACCCCTGACCTTCTGGAGCTGAGATGTTATCGAACTACCTGGGCGAGTTTCTGGCGCTGGCCACCATTCACTTTCTGGCCGTGGTCGCTCCCGGCCCGGACTTCGCCGTGACCATCCGCCAAAGCGTGCGCTTCGGCCGACTGGTAGGCATCTGCACCGCACTGGGCATCGGCGCCGGCATTTCCGTGCACGTTCTCTACACCTTGCTCGGCGTTGGCGCCCTGATGCACACCACGCCGTGGTTGCTGACGGTGGCCAAGGTGATCGGTGGCGCATACATCTTTTACCTCGGCATCAGCCTGATCCGCAGTAAACCGAAGACCACGCTCGAAGGCGAAAAAAGCGCTGACGAACCGCTGGTCGAGCAGTCGCTGTTCAAGGCGTTCAGCACCGGTTTTCTGACCAATGCCACCAATCCCAAGGCCACGCTGTTCTTCCTGGCGATCTTCACCACGATCATCAGCGCCAGCACGCCGCTGAATATCCAGGCGCTGTATGGGGTGTGGATGTGCTTCGTCAATGCGCTGTGGTTCGTGATCGTCGCGCTGTTTTTCTCCAGCAGCCGGGTACGCAACCTGTTCATGCGCATGGGCCATTGGTTCGAGCGCAGCATGGGCGTGATCCTGATTTTGTTCGCCGGCAGGCTGGTGCTATCGATGTAAAAACGACACCCAAAGACAAGGCCCGGTCAGTTGCACACTGCTCGGGCCTTTTTCGTTTGTGCGCCGCTTTTGCATTTCTGTGCGACGGATCCCACTTCAGGGACTCCCCTTCAACACCTTCGCGGTGTTAGTTTGGAAAAGATTTGTTTCAACTTTCAAACACTTCCACTCAACTGCCTGCAAAGGAATGCCCACCGCAATGAATTTTTCTCTCAAGCGCCTGGCCGCTACCAGCCTGATCCTGGCCAGCTTTTCTGCGTTCACCCTGCCCGCGCAGGCCAACATCACTCCACAGCAAAGCGCGGCCATTCTCAAGAGCTTCGATGAGGCGAGCGTCACCGACTTCCGCCAGTTTCTGGGTGCCGTAGGCAAGAGCGACCTGGGTAAAACCGATAAGCTCGGCCCGGCGATCAACGCCTTTCTCGACAACAAGACCCCGAGCGCTGAACAGCAGAACGAGATCTACCGCCTGCTGGGCATCTACACCCGCGTGAAGTACGGCAAGGCCGCGCTGGAAACCCTGCGCGAACTGGTGGAAATCCCGACTTTCCAGAAAGAAGGCGTGGCCCAGCACGACAATCCGGAGTTCATCAAGATCGCCGAAAAGATCAAGAACCTCGCCGAATCGTTCAACCTGAAGTTCCGCAACGTCGACAACCGCGTCTATGAAATCTCCCTCGACGGCAGCGGCGACGAAGTCGTGGGCATCCACGCGCATGCCGACGTGGTTCCTGTCACCCCGGAAAACTGGGTGCTGAAAGACGGCACCAAACTCGATCCGTTCAAAGTCACGCTGATCGGCGATCGCATGTACGGTCGCGGCACCGAAGACGACAAGAACGGCATCGTCGTCGCGATGTACGCGATGAAAGTGATCAAGGAAGAAAAGCTGCCGCTGGCACGCAATTTCAAACTGCTGGTGGACACCACCGAAGAAACCACCGGCGACGCGATCCCTTACTACTTCGAACACAACCCGACGCCGAACTACAACATGGCGCTGGACGGTGGCTACCCGGTGGTCATCGCCGAGAAAGGCTACGGCACGGTCATGGCCAACTTCCCGCTGCGCAAGGCTGAAGGCAACGGCGCAGAAATCATCTCGATGACCGGCGGCCTGGCAACCAACCAGATTCCATCGGTTTCGGTTGCGACACTCGTCACCGACAAGCCTGAGCAACTGGCCGCGAGTCTGCAGAAAGCCGGCAGCGAATACGCGAAAAAACACGGTGGTGACTTCGAAGTCGCGGCCAAGGTTGACGGCAAAGACGTCAAGCTGAGCGTCACCGGCGTGTCCGCGCACTCCTCCGAACCCGAGTCCGGCGTCAACCCGGTCGCGCGGATGCTCGACTTCATCAACAGCCTCGACGGCAAGGTGGCGCTCAAGCACAACCAGATCACCGATGCTGCACGCTATGCGTCGACCAACTGGGGCCTGGATTATTTGGGCAAAAAACTCGGCGTCGGTTTCTCCGATTCGTTCATGGGTCCGCTGACCACTTCGCTGACCTACGTCGGCGTGGACGACAAAGCCTTCAAACTGGCAGTCAACCTGCGCGTGCCCAAGGGCAAATCGCCAGAAGTGTTGAAGAAGGAAATCGCTGACAAGCTCGCGGCCTGGAGCAAGAAAAACCATGTTGCCGTGGACTTCACTTACTCGATCGCCGAACCGATGTACCGCAATCCGGAAGGCGAATGGGTCAAGGCACTGCTGGCGGTGGCCACTGAAAACCTCGGCATGAAGCACGAGTTCGGCACGTCTGCCGGCGCGACATCGGTGCATGAACTGCCGAACGGCGTGCAATTCGGCCTGGCCCGGCCTGAAGTCAAATACACCGGTCACACTGACGGTGAGTTCAAGACGGTTGACCAGTTCCTGCTGGATCTGCAGATCGTCACTGAGATGATGGGCCGTGTCGGCCAGCTACCGAAGCTCTGATAAGGCATGGGCCCGTGCTTCAGCGGGCCTGACGTGAAAACAAAAAAGGACCCGAAGGTCCTTTTTTGTTGCGTGCTAAATGCTGCACAAACAAAAACGCCGATCATCACTGATCGGCGTTTTTGTGAAATTGGAGCGGGAAACGAGACTCGAACTCGCGACCCCGACCTTGGCAAGGTCGTGCTCTACCAACTGAGCTATTCCCGCAATGGCGTCCCCTAGGGGACTCGAACCCCTGTTACCGCCGTGAAAGGGCGGTGTCCTAGGCCACTAGACGAAGGGGACAGGCTACAACTTTCACTAATAAAAACGCCGCTCACTGAGCGGCGCTTTTAGAATTTGGAGCGGGAAACGAGACTCGAACTCGCGACCCCGACCTTGGCAAGGTCGTGCTCTACCAACTGAGCTATTCCCGCAAATGGCGTCCCCTAGGGGACTCGAACCCCTGTTACCGCCGTGAAAGGGCGGTGTCCTAGGCCACTAGACGAAGGGGACACGCTACCCGGAACACATGGTGTGTGTTTCGGTGTCCAGACCCGCATCCGAAGACATGGTTCTGGTTTCACTCAGCCCCGCCCGAAAGCAGTGCTGTTTAAAATTGGAGCGGGAAACGAGACTCGAACTCGCGACCCCGACCTTGGCAAGGTCGTGCTCTACCAACTGAGCTATTCCCGCAATGGCGTCCCCTAGGGGACTCGAACCCCTGTTACCGCCGTGAAAGGGCGGTGTCCTAGGCCACTAGACGAAGGGGACACGCTACAACATTCACTCCCTGCCGCGTTTCGCTGTGTGCTTTACGCTGCAAGTGGCGCGCATTCTATGGATGGTTTGAGAGGTCGTCAACCCCCGAATATAAATTTATTTAAATCAATGACTTCGACCTGCTTTACGGAAGCATTCGGGGTTTTCCGTCGCCCGACGATTGACGCCTATATTCCGCCACTCGCCAAGGCGTTATAGTCCGCAACACAATGATGGCAATCTGCGCACCTTGCGCCAGCATTCATATAAGCAGTACGCAGCCGATATAAACAGAAGCTGCTGAATCAACTCGTCGAGCGGCGCTGGGCGCCTGAATGTCCAGCCACTACACTCGCATGCGAACCCTATAAAGAGGTCTTACCGGTGACACCACTCATGATCACCCTGCTAGTTATAGCCGGGATCGCAATTCTGATCGCCATTGGCTACATGAACCATGTGGTGGAAAACAACAAACTGGAGAAGGCCCGCACCAAAGTCGAACTCAACGATCGCTTGCGCCGCTGCGGCGAGCTGACCGAAACCTTCCCCGGCCAGTTCATGACCCCGGCACTCAAGCTGCTGCTGACCCGTCTGGAGCTGAACGTCTGCCAACGTCTGCTGAACCTGGAAAAAACCAGCGCCACGACCAAGTCACGGATCACCGAACTCAGCGCACTGGTGGCCCAAGGTGAATCGATCCCGGTCAACAACCCGCCGGCACCGATCCTGACCGAAGCCAAAGCCAAGGACGTCCGCTTCCTGCTCGAAGCCCTGCACGGCCAGATCACCCGCGCCGCCCATGACGGCTTCCTGCCACCGAACGAAGCCAAACACTGGATCAAGGAAGTCCGCCACATCCTGGTCCTGCTGCACATCGAATTCTTCAACAACCTCGGCCAACAATCCCTGCAACAAAACCAACCCGGCCAGGCCCGCCTCGCCTTCGAACGTGGCGTGCAATACCTGCGCAAACAGCAGGAACCACAGGTGTACTCGGAACAACTGCAATACCTGGAAAAACTCCTGGCCCGCGCCAATGCCCAGGTCATGGACAAAATTGCTCCTGTTGAAGGCGAAGTGAACCAGTTGACCGAAGGCCTCAAGGAAGCCGAAGCCGATGCGGACTGGAAGAAGAAAGTGATTTACGACTGATGGTCGAAGGTCAAGAGAAGCCACCGAGAGGTGGCTTTTTTGTGGGGGGGTGGGCTGGTTGCCATTGAGGGTATTCAGTTAGAGATTGGTTGGCTGTCAGGCCGCCTTCGCGAGCAAGCCCGCTCCCACAGTGGGATTGGGTGAGTCAGTTAGAGACTGGTCGGCTGTCAGGCCGCCTTCGCTGGCAAGCCAGCTCCCACAGTTGGAATGGGGGCGCTCAGTTAGAGAATGGTCGGCTGTCAGGCCGCCTTCGCTGGCAAGCCAGCTCCCACAGTTGGAATGGGGGCGCTCAGTTAGAGAATGGTCGGCTGTCAGGCCGCCTTCGCTGGCAAGCCAGCTCCCACAGTTGGAATGGGGGCGCTCAGTTAGAGAATGGTCGGCTGTCAGGCCGCCTTCGCTGGCAAGCCAGCTCCCACAGTTGGAATGGGGGCGCTCAGTTAGAGAATGGTCGGCTGTCAGGCCGCCTTCGCGAGCAGGCTCACTCCTACAGAAAAGCAAAAGTCGACCACATGCTTTTCACCACTCAACAGGATGAGCGCAAGCTCGGCTGCAGCTCTTGATCTTGCCGTGCCGGCCCCGTCGGCAGGCTGAGTGGAGGGATTTATCCGGGGGTGGGAGCGCAGCGACCGTTTGGCGAAGCCAAACACATCGAGAGGAGGTGCAGCGAAGCAAACCGGAGGCGATGCGCCCGGATGAATCCCGCAACGAAGGAACCCGAGCCACGGCGAGGGCCGTACGTTGGGGCCAAAGACCTTTGCTTCCTTTGGGGCGTTTGCCAAAGGGAGTCGCTGTAAGAGCGAAACCGCCAGCCGCAGCCCCCGAAGCAACGGATATTCACCCAACCCCCCAAGAACCTGGTCGGCCCAGAGGCCGCCAAGTCAAAGCCGAAAATGCCCAACCATCCCCTTGAGCTCCCCCCCCAACCGCGCCAGCTCAACACTCGAAACCGCATTCCCCCGCATCGCCATCGAAGACTGATCCGCACTCGCGCGAATACTCGTCACACTGCGATTAATCTCCTCAGCCACCGAACTCTGCTCTTCAGCGGCCGCCGCAATCTGCTGATTCATCTGCTGAATCAACGAAACCGCCGCCGCAATACTGCCCAGCGCACTCTCGGTCTGCAGCGCATCACTGACCGCCAGCTTGACCAACTCACCACTGCTCTGAATCTGCTGCACCGACGAATGTGCCGCCGAACGCAAGGCACTGACCAGCCGCTCGATCTCCTCGGTCGATTGCTGCGTACGCCGCGCCAACGCGCGAACCTCATCAGCCACCACCGCAAAACCCCTGCCCTGCTCCCCGGCCCGCGCCGCCTCGATTGCGGCGTTGAGCGCCAGCAGATTGGTCTGCTCAGCCACGCTCTTGATCACATCCAGCACCGTACCGATGTTCTGGATCTGCGCACTGAGGCTTTCGATGCTTGAACTGGCCGATGTCGCCGAATCAGCCAGTTGCTCGATCCGCACCATGCTCTGGCGCACCACCTGTTGCCCGCTCTCGACCTTGGCATCCGCCGTTTGCGCGGCCAGCGCGGCCTCCTCGGCATTGCGCGCCACATCATGCACGGTGGCGGTCATCTGGTTCATGGCCGTGGCCACTTGCTCGGTCTCTTCCTTCTGGCTGTTGACCTCAAGGTTGGTCTGCTCGGTTACCGCCGACAGCGATTGCGCGGAACTGGCCAACTGCTCGATGCCCGCCTGCAAACCGCTAACGATCGTGCTCAGCCCGGTACCCATCTGCTGCATCGCCAGCATCAGTTGCCCGATTTCATCACGCCGGGTGACCTCCACCCTCGCGCTCAAATCCCCGGCCGCAATCTGCTGCGCGACCCGCATCACACTGCGCAACGGCGCGACGATCAACCGGGTGATGACCCACGCGGCAATCAGCCCCACCAGCAACGCCAGCGCCGAAGAACCGATGATCAGCACCGAGTTCTTCTTCAATTCCGCCTGCATCGCGCCGTCCTCGGCGCCATACGCCTGATCCACGCGCTCCATCACCTGCGCCGCACGCTGGTGCAACTGTTCGTAGACGGTTTTCTCCTGGGCCAGCAGGCCGGTGTATTCGGCCAGTTTGTCGTTGAAACCGGCGATGTGCCCGGACACTTCATTGAGTACCGTCAGATAGCCCTCATCCTTGACCGTGGTCTTCAACTGCTCGGCCTGAGCCTGCGCCTGGGCGGCCTGCTCGATGTTGCCCTTGCCGGCACTGTCGGCATCGCCCTTGCGGCTCTGATCCAGACGAATCCGCGCCTCGTTCATCGCCTGCAGCATCAGCCGCGACACCTGGCTGACCTGGCTGGCCTGTTCGATGAACTGCGCGCCATCCTTGCCTTCGGTGTCCTTCAAGGTATACGCGCCGTCATCAGCCAGCCCGGCCTGCAGCACGTCCAGGTTGTTGGCCACACTGGATACCGACCAACTGGCCATTTCCAGCGCCAGATCCTTGGCCTGGGTCAGCGAGACGAACTCATCGAAGGCCTTGCGATAGGCACTCAGGGCCTGCTCCACATCACTCATCACCGCCGCGTTCGCCGGGGATCGAGCCTTGAGTTGCGCGGCCCGGGCCAACAAGTCGTCGATGCCTTCGCGCAAGGCATCGACGGTTTTCGGGTTGTTGTGCAAGGCATAGTCCTGCTCCAGCAGCCGCACCTTGAGCAGTGCACTGTTGAGCGACGACATCTGCTTCAGCCCATCGAAGCGCTGACTGATGCTCTGCAGAGACCAGACCCCGATGGCGGCCACCAGCGCGGTCAACAGCAGCACCAGCACGAACCCGATACCCAGTTTCTTCGCCATACCGAGGTTGGCAAAACGTCCTTGCACGGCGGAAATCATTGCGCGTAGTCCCCTGCCAAAGTCTGTTGCCGAAGATTCGCAACGGCCATGGAGCAGCACAAGTCTCTGGCGGCGGAATAATGGCAAAAAGCTACGCACGCGTCGTTTTCAGAACGCTTGAGGTCGATTCGCACCGGTACTGCGAAAAAACTGCCGGGCCCTCGGATCACAGGCATAGGCCACATTGATCCGCTGCCACTCACTGGGTTCGCCGCTCGGACTGAAGGCCCCCGGGTCGCAAAGGCTGACACCATTGCACTGCGCCTGACTGTGCAAGCGCGCAGTATCGCCCAGCGGGGCACGAGCCCAGATGAACAGGCCGCCACATGGCTTACCGAAGACCTCCCAGTCGGCATCTTCCAGCGCCTGCAACGCGGCGACCCTATCGGTATTCAGCCGTTGACGCTGGCGCTGGACCATTTTGCGATAGGCGCCATTGGCCAGAAGACTGGTCAGCACCGCCTCATTGAAACCCGAGGCGCCCATGCTACTGATCATCTTGACCCGCCCCAGCCGCGCAATCAGCGCTGGCTCGGCGTACACAAACCCGACGCGCAGCGAGCTGCTCAGTGTCTTGGAAAAGCTGCCGACATAGATCACCCGTTCATCGAGTGCCGCCAGGCGAGTGCCGTTGCCATTGTGCAGGTCGGCGTAGACATCATCCTCAATCACTCGCACATCGTGAGCGTTGCACAAGCGCAGGATCTGTTGCGCGACGCCAAGGGTCAGGCAAGAGCCGGTGGGATTGTGGTGGTGACTGTTGATGAACATCGCCACCGGCCGGAACTGCCGCAACAGCGCTTCCAGCGCCTGAGGATCCGGCCCGCTCGGCGTGCGGCGCACTTCCAGCAACTGCACGCCGTACAGGCGCAACAGCTCGAACAGCGGCGCATAGCCCGGGGTTTCGACGACAACGCAGTCACCGGCCTTCAACAACGTGCGCGCGAGCAGATCAAGCGCCTGGCTGGCACCGGACGTTGTCAGCACCTGTTCATCCAGGGCCTCGACGCCAATCAGCCTGAGGCGTTTGACAATCTGCTCGCGTAACGCCGGCAGCCCCAGAGGGCTGCTGTAATTGAACAGACTCGCCATGTCGGTACGGGCCACCTGACGGATCGCGTAACTCAGGTCATCGGATTCACGCCAGCTCTGCGGCAAGCCTCCCTCGCCGAGTTTCAACCCGCTGTGTGCCTGCCCGCAGTCAATCCCGATCACCCCACCGCCCTGCGCGGCCACCATGAATCCGGCGCCCTGACGCGGGGCCAGAACGCCTTGCGCCACCAGCCGTTCACAGGCCTCGGCCACACACGACTGACTCAGCAGATTGGAGCGCGCAATTTGCCTGACGGAGGGCAAACGCGTGCTCGGTGCCACACCGCTTCGCGAGATCCACTCAGTCATGCCATCAACAATCTGCTGTACGACCGGCACCATTGCCTGTCGGTCAATTCTCAATTCCATGAGCACGCAAACTCCTGTCCATTTTGCTGGCGGCAGTAAATCACAGCCGCGTCGCTCAGGCTGTGCGACAACGCCGTCAAAAGCAGCCGTTCTAACCGTTTGATACAAATTGTTTAGTGGTTTAACGGAGCGGGCACCCAGCAATAAGAAAACCCGCACTGAGGCGGGTTTCTCGAGTCTTGCCACCAGGATTCAGAAAGCCGTGACGCCGCCATCCACCGCCAGGGAGTGACCGGTGGTAAACGCCGCACCATCGCTGCACAGATACAGCACGGCGCTGGCGATTTCCTCGACCTTGCCAATGCGCCCCACCGGGTGCATCGCGTTGGCAAATTCGCCTTTCTTCGGATCGGCCTCGTAGGCGCGGCGGAACATGTCGGTGTCGATCACCGCCGGGCACACGGCGTTGACGCGGATTTTCTTCTTCGCGTATTCGATCGCCGCCGACTTGGTCAGGCCGATCACCGCATGCTTGGACGCTGCATAGATGCTCATCTTCGGTGCCGCGCCAAGCCCCGCCACCGAGGCGGTGTTGACGATCGCTCCGCCGCCCTGAGCGAGCAACAGCGGCAACTGATACTTCATGCACAACCACACGCCTTTGACGTTGACGCCCATGATCGCGTCGAACTCGTCCATCGAGCCGTCGGCCAACTTGCCCTGCTCGATTTCGATCCCGGCATTGTTGAAGGCGTAGTCCAGACGACCGTAGGTATTGATCACCTCGTCCATCAGATTTTTCACTTCGCTTTCGACGGTAACGTTGCAGCGCACGAAGGTCGCTTCGCCACCGGCTGTACGAATCAGCGCCACCGTGCCTTCGCCCCCTGCCGCGTCCAGATCGGCCACCACCACTTTCAGGCCTTCGGCGGCAAACGCCTGGGCGGTCGCACGGCCAATACCGTTGGCCGCGCCAGTGACTACGGCAACCTGACCGGAAAACGTCATGCTCATTGTTATGTCCTCGGAGGAGAGATGCAGGAGGGATTTGCAGAGTCGCAGCATAGTCACCGAGGCCCGTGCCGCGTCAGCACTATCAGAAGGCTGTTTATGCCTTCATGCGTCGCAGTGATAAAAGCCTGTGGGCGACTATCACTGCACTGGATCATTGCGCATTCGCCGCATCAGCCGACCTTGCAGCATTGGCCTCAAGGGTCTATCAACAAGGCTTCATTCAGTTCGAGTGCCTGCCATGACCAGCCAGACCAATCGCCAGTTCCTGCTCGCCAAACGCCCGGTGGGCGCCGCCACCCGTGAGACCTTTACCTACCAGGAAGTACCGGTCGGCGAACCGGCGACAGGGCAGATTCTGGTCAAGAACGAATACCTGTCCCTCGACCCGGCCATGCGTGGCTGGATGAACGAGGGCAAGTCCTACATCCCGCCGGTAGAAATCGGTGAAGTCATGCGCGCCTTGGGCGTCGGCAAAGTCATCGCCTCGAACAACCCGAGCTTTGCCGTCGGCGACTACGTCAACGGCGCCCTCGGTGTGCAGGATTATTTCCTTGGCGAGCCCAGAGGTTTCTACAAGGTCGATCCGAAACTGGCACCGCTGCCGGTGTATCTGTCCGCGCTGGGCATGACCGGCATGACCGCCTACTTCGCTTTGCTCGATGTGGGCGCACCGAAGGCCGGTGACACCGTGGTGCTGTCAGGGGCTGCCGGGGCGGTGGGCAGCATTGCCGGGCAGATCGCCAAGATCAAAGGCTGCCGGGTGGTGGGCATCGCCGGGGGCGCCGACAAGTGCAAATACCTGATCGATGAGCTGGGCTTCGACGGCGCCATCGATTACAAGCACGAAGACGTGCTGGCCGGGCTCAAGCGTGAGTGCCCGAAAGGCGTTGACGTGTATTTCGATAATGTCGGCGGCGAGATCCTCGACGCCGTGCTCAGCCGTCTGGCGCCGAGAGCCCGGGTGGTGATCTGCGGCGCCATCAGCCAGTACAACAACAAGGAAGCGGTCAAAGGCCCGGCCAACTATCTGTCGCTGCTGGTAAACCGTGCGCGCATGGAAGGCTTTGTGGTGATGGACTACGCCGCGCAGTACGCCAGTGCCGCGCAGGAAATGGCCGGCTGGATGGCCAAGGGGCAGCTCAAGAGCAAGGAAGATATTGTCGAAGGATTGGAAACGTTCCCGGAGACGCTGATGAAACTGTTCAGCGGGGAGAACTTCGGCAAGTTGGTGCTGAAGGTCTGAAACTTAACGCGACAACACCCCAAAACCACTGTGGGAGCGGGCTTGCTCGCGAAGAGGTCGGGTCAGTCGATATCAATTTCGACTGAACCACCGCATTCGCGAGCAAGCCCGCTCCCACATTGTTGGATCTTGCGTGTTTGATCAGGCCAGTTCGGCCACGACCGAAGCCAGTGCCTTGGCCGGATCTGCCGCCTGGCTGATCGGACGGCCGATCACCAGATAATCGGAACCGGCATCCAGCGCCTGACGCGGGGTCAGAATGCGGCGCTGATCGTCCTGCGCGCTGCCCGCCGGACGAATCCCCGGAGTGACCAGTTGCAGCGATGGATGTGCGGTTTTCAGGGCCTGGGCTTCCAGCGCCGAGCACACCAGACCATCCATCCCGGCCTTCTCGGCCAGCGCGGCCAGGCGCAGCACCTGCTCCTGCGGCTCGATGTCCAGACCGATACCGGCCAGATCCTCGCGCTCCATGCTGGTCAACACGGTCACACCGATCAGCAACGGCTGCGGGCCGCTGCGCTTGGAAAGCTCTTCACGGCAGGCCGCCATCATGCGCAAGCCACCGGAGCAATGCACGTTGACCATCCACACACCCATCTCGGCAGCGGCTTTCACCGCCATCGCGGTGGTGTTGGGAATGTCGTGGAATTTCAGGTCGAGAAACACCTCGAAGCCTTTATCACGCAGGGTGCCGACGATTTCCGCGGCGCAACTGGTGAACAGTTCCTTGCCCACTTTGACCCGGCACAGTTTCGGGTCCAACTGGTCGGCCAGCTTCAGTGCGGCGTCACGGGTGGGGAAATCCAGGGCGACGATGATAGGAGTCTGGCAGGCGGACATGGATGGGCTCTCAGGCAAGTCGAAATCGGCGCGCATTGTAGCGGAAGCGGCGACGGCGCGGCACCCGATGATCGGTAAATCGTCGCCGCAACCGTGATCAGCATAGCGCTCGCGGCTATTGTGTCGAACCCGATACACAACCGACACGCCGCCAACAAGCGCCCGCGCTAGCCTCGCCAGCCGCAACACGTCCTTACATCAGCACTTCCCGCCTCACGGCAGGACGCCTATGCTGAAACCACCACCTCGCAGCCCATCTTTGTGGTTGGCGGCCTACTGGCAGATGAACAGCCCCATGCACAACACCCAGACCACCGTGACTGATGAGCAGAAAGACGACAAACGCTGGAGCATCCGCGCGCTGATCGTCGATGACGATGTGCCGATCCGCGAATTGATGATCGACTACCTGGCCCGATTCAACATCCACGCCAGCGGCGTCACCGACGGCGCGGCCATGCGTCAGGCGATGCAGGCCGAGCATTTCGACGTGGTGGTGCTCGACCTGATGCTGCCCGGCGAAGACGGCCTGTCGCTGTGCCGCTGGCTGCGCGCCGAATCGGACATCCCGATCCTGATGCTCACCGCCCGCTGCGAACCCACCGATCGCATCATCGGCCTGGAACTGGGCGCCGACGACTACATGGCCAAACCGTTCGAACCACGGGAACTGGTGGCGCGGATCCAGACCATCCTGCGTCGGGTGCGCGATGACCGCACCGAACAGCGCGCCAACATTCGCTTCGACAACTGGCGCCTGAACAGTGTGCTGCGCCAGCTGATCGCCGACGATGGCCTGGTGGTGCCGCTGTCCAACGCCGAATTCCGCCTGCTCTGGGTCTTTATCGAACGCCCGCGCCGGGTACTCAGCCGCGAACAACTGCTGGACGCCGCCCGTGGCCGTTCGATCGAGGCGTTCGACCGCAGCATCGATTTGCTGGTGTCGCGCCTGCGGCAAAAACTCGGCGACGACCCGAAAGCCCCGCAGTTGATCAAAACCGTGCGCGGCGAAGGTTACTTGTTCGACGCGCGAGACATCGGCTGATGCGAGCGCGCTTCGACACGCTGTTCGGCCGCCTGTTTGGCATGCTGTTCGTGGCGATCGTCCTCGCGCACCTGCTGGCCTTTGCCTGGTTTCACCACTACGGCCCGCCCCCGCCACCACCCCCGCCGGAGTTCGCCGAGAGTGTCGACGGCCAGCGGCCGCCGCCGGATCCGCGCTTCGCCCATCGCCCGCCGCGTCCGTGGTTCGGCGGGCCGCTGGTGCCGCTGACCTTCCAGTTCATCTCGCTGATGATCGCTGCGTGGTACGGCGCCAAACTGCTCACCCGGCCCATCCAGCGCCTGAGCGACGCCGCCGAACGCCTCAGCGAGAACCTCGACAGCCCGCCGCTGGACGAGTCCGGCCCGCGTGAAGCCCGGCAAGCGGCGCACACCTTCAACCTGATGCAACAACGCATTCGCGAACAGGTGCAGCAACGGGCACGCATGCTCGGCGCCGTCTCCCACGACCTGCGCACGCCGCTGTCGCGATTGAAGCTGCGTCTGGAAAAAATCGACGACGACAAACTGCAAGGCCAGATGCGCCAAGACCTCAACGACATGATCGGCATGCTCGACGCCACCCTCACCTACCTGCACGAACAACGCACCAGCGAGGCCTTGCAGTTGATGGATGTGCAGGCGCTGGTCGAATCGTTGTGCGAGAACGCTCAGGATCAAGGCGCAGACGTTGAAGTCAGCGGCCATTGCGCACCGCTGCAGGTGCAGCCGATGGCACTGCGCTCGTGCATCAACAACCTGATGGACAACGCCCTGCGCTACGCCGGACAGGCGCGCATCGAACTGCAGGATCAGCGCGAGCAATTGCTGATCCGCGTAATCGATCACGGCCCGGGCATTGCCGAAGACAAACGCGAGGCGGTGTTCGAACCGTTCTATCGCCTGGAAGGCTCACGCAACCGCAACTCCGGCGGCGTCGGCCTGGGCATGACCATCGCCCGCGAGGCGGCACAGCGTCTGGGCGGCCAGTTGAATCTGGAAGAAACCCCGGGCGGCGGCCTGACCGCAATCATCCGCCTGCCGCGCACTTGAGAACACACCACCGATTTTGTAGGAGTGAGCCTGCTCGCGATGAGGTCAGGTCAGTCAACATCAATGTCGTCTGATGTTCCGCCATCGCGAGCAGGCTCACTCCTACAAGGTTTACCTGCACTGCCAATCTGTGTACCACCCGGTACAAAGCCAAAACACCCAGGACAACTTGCCCCTTGAGTCTGCACAAGCCGGTACACCCACCGGTTCTACAGTCCAAGGAGTGAGCCCATGATCGGTAGCGTCAGCAACTACACGAGCTATACCAGCACCAGCAGCACCACCCAGAACGCCCGCAGCCAGCAACTGCAAAAGCAGCTGTTCGCCAAACTCGACAGCAACGGCGACGGCGCGGTGGATCAGGAAGAACTGAAAAGCGCTCTGTCGCAGAAGTCCGACGACGGCCTGCTGGTCAACCTGAGCAAGCAATTCGGCGATCTGGACAGCGACGCCAGCGGCAGCCTCAGCGCCGAAGAAATGACCGCAATGGCCCCTCCTCCGCCACCTCAGGATCAAGCACCGAACACCGACCTCGCCGACGTCCTGATCAGCGCCCTCGACGCCGATGGCGACGGCGCCATCAGCAGCGACGAATTGAGCACCGGCCTGACCAGCGCCGGCAGCAGTGCCGACGGCAACCAAATCTTCTCGGCCCTGGACAAGAACAAGGATGGCACCGTCAGCCAGGACGAACTCACCGCCAGCCTCACCCCACCACCGCCACCACCGCCGCAACAAGCCTCCAGCGACGAACTGTTCAGCCAACTGGATGCCGATGGCGACGGCAGCATCAGCACGACTGAACTGAGCAGCGCCCTGCAGACCAGCGACAACACCTCGACAACCAGCACCGACACCAGCGCTGCACTGCTCAAGGTACTGGACAGCGACAGCAGTGGCGGCGTGAGCAGCGACGAACTGAAAGCGGCGCTACAGGCAGGCCGGGATCACCCGCCCGAAGAACAGACCACCATTACCCAGACCACCAGCGAAGCGCTGAACCGGATGATTGCCAACTTGAGCAAACAGTACTCGCTGGACAATGCTGCGTCGGTGGGCAAGTACCTGAATGTGGCGACCTGACCTTATGTCGTGATGGGGTGATCGTTTCCGTGCAGAGGTGTGGAAACGGTCATTTGGGTGTGGCCGTGAGAGGCTGGTTGCCTGATATGCCTCTTCGCGAGCAGGCTCACTCCTACAATTGGATGGAGTGCATTCAGTTGGAGATTGTTCGGCTATAAGGCCGCCTTCGCGAGCAAGCTCGCTCCCACAGTGGGAATGGGTTTATTCAGTTGGAAATTGGTCGGCTATAAGGCCGCCATCGCCAGCAGGCTGGCTCCTACTGTTGGATGGAGTGCATTCAGTTGGAGATTGTTCGGCTATAAGGCCGCCTTCGCGAGCAAGCTCGCTCCCACAGTGGGAATGGGTTTATTCAGTTGGAAATTGGTCGGCTATAAGGCCGCCATCGCCAGCAGGCTGGCTCCTACAGTTGGAAGGAGTGCATTCAGTTGGAGATTGTTCGGCTATAAGGCCGCCTTCGCGAGCAAGCCCGCTCCCACAGTTGGATTGGGGGTGGTCAGTTGGAAACTGGTCGGCTGTCAGGCCGCCATCGCCAGCAGGCTGGCTCCTACAGTTGGATGGAGTGCATTCAGTTGGAGATTGTTCGGCTATAAGGCCGCCTTCGCGAGCAAGCTCGCTCCCACAGTGGGAATGGGTTTATTCAGTTGGAAATTGGTCGGCTATAAGGCCGCCTTCGCGAGCAAGCCCGCTCCCACAGTTGGATTGGGGGTGGTCAGTTGGAAACTGGTCGGCTGTCAGGCCGCCATCGCCAGCAGGCTGGCTCCTACAGTTGGAAGGAGTGCATTCAGTTGGAGATTGTTCGGCTATAAGGCCGCCTTCGCGAGCAAGCCCGCTCCCACAGTTGGATTGGGGGTGGTCAGTTGGAAACTGGTCGGCTGTCAGGCCGCCATCGCCAACAGGCTGGCTCCCACAATTTTTAACTGTATGCACCGCCCGCGGCGAAGCCGCCCCACTCAATGGCCGAGTGTCAGCTCGCCGAAAGCTCTTGATCTTGCCGTGCCGGCCCCGTCGGCAGGCTGAGTGGAGGGATTTATCCGGGGGTGGGAGCGCAGCGACCGTTCGACGAAGTCGAACACATCGAGAGGAGGTGCAGCGAAGCAAACCGGAGGCGATGCCCCCGGATGAATCACGGAGCGAAGGAACCCGAGCCCCGGCGAGGGCCGAACGTTGGGGCAAGACTTTTTGGTTACTTTTGAGGCGTTTGTCAAAAGTGACTCGCCGTAAGGGCGAAACCGCCAGCCGCAACACCCGAAGCAACGGATATGCCCGCAATCCCAAAAAAGCCAAGGCGCCTAAACCCGAGCCTGACTCTTACTCCAATCCGTCAACAAACTATAAGCCACCGCCAACAACGTAGGCCCGATAAACAACCCGATAAACCCAAACGCAATCAACCCGCCAAACACCCCGAGCAACACAATCACCAACGGCAGATTCCCACCGCGGCTGATCAGATAAGGCTTCAACACGTTATCCACGCCACTGATGATGAACGTCCCCCAGATCCCAAGAAACACCGCCATCCCGTACTCGCCCTTCCACGCCAGCCAGGCCGTCGCCGGAATCCACACCAGCGGCGGCCCCATCGGAATCAGACTCAACAGAAAGGTCACGATCCCCAGCACCAACGCCCCCGGGACCCCGGCAATCAGGAACCCGACCAACGCCAGAACCGCCTGCGCCGCCGCCGTACCGATCACCCCGTTGACCACCCGCTGTACGGTGCCGGCCACCAGCTCGATGTAATACCCGGCTCGCTCGCCGATCAGGCGCTGCAGCAGACCGTGCACAAACGCCGCCAAGCGCGGCCCGTCGCGATAGAAAAAGAACACAAAGACAATGCTCAGGGTCAGCTCGAGAATCCCGCCGCCGATCTGCGCACTGCGCGCCAGCAACCAGTTACCGACCTGCCCCAGATACGGTTTGACCGACACCATCAGCGCTGCGCCCTGCTGATCGATGCTGTTCCAGATACCCACCAGCCGCTCGCCCACCAACGGCACGCTGCCGAGCCAGGCCGGCGCTTCCGGCAGACCATCGACCTGCACATCCTTGATGAACGCCGTGGCATCGCGCACATGATCGGCCAGGTTGAACCCCAGCCACACCAGCGGCGCCGCCACCAGCAACATCCAGCCCAGGGTCAAAATAGCCGCGGCGAGTGATTCGCGGCCATTGAGCCAGCGGGTCAGCAGACGCATCAGCGGCCAACTGGCGAACGCCAGCACCGCGCCCCAGAACAGCGCCGACCAGAACGGCGCCATCACCCACAGGCTGGCACCGAACAGCACCAGCAGGAGGATTTGCACCAACAGCCGATCGTTATTGAGCATGTACAGTCTCGAAGAAGTCAGTCGGTCAAAGAGTAGGCGAACACGCCGCGCGTGCACGCCCGATGCAGCTTACCGCAACAGATCGATGCGCAGGCCAGAGCCGTCGGCGCTCCCCGCCTCCATCCGCGCCGCCCGTACCCCCTGACCGATCAGCGCCTGCCGCCAGGCCTCGGCCTTGGGTCCGGCAATCGTCACGCGTTGGGTGGTGTCGAGGTTCAAGCCACGGGAAATCAGTCGTAACCAGGTGTCATCCGGATCGCCGGTCAGCTTGGGAAAGTCCAGTTCGCCGGTGCTTTTGAGCTGTCGCAACAGCGTCGCCGAGGTCGGCAGCAACTCGCCCAGCGGCGCGCCCGCTTCGAACTGCTCGACATGCAAGTAGGCTTTGCGATTGCCGCGGGTGATGCTGTAGAGCGCCACCAGGGTGTTGTCCTTCGGTGCGGCCAGACGCAACAGCAGATAGGCCTGTTGCTCATCGGCACCGTACAGCTTGGCGTTGCCGAACACTTCATTGGCCCACAGGCTGCTTTCGCCGCAATCGCGGGCCTGACACCAGAACAGCAACTCGGCGTCCTGCTTTTGCAGAGCTTGGCGGGCGGCGGTGAAGGCCTCGGTGGCGGAATGCTCCGGCGGCAACTCGTAAGTGACCGAAGTGGTCTGGCCGCGCGCCGTGACCTGGCCGTCAAAGCGCAACTGGCCGCTGATCTTGCGGATCGAGCCTAGCGGATAAATCCGCTCAAGCTCCACAGGAGGGCGATAGTCGACAATCTGCGCATCGGCCAGACGTGGCACGATCTGCAGATCCTGACTGCCTGGCACATCGGCAGCGAATAGAACGGGACTGAAACAGCACAGCGCCAACAGACTGAGTGACCGCATAGTCAGGCTCATCGGATCGGCATGGCTTGGCGGGTCGGGGTCGCAGCGGTATAGAAATCCATCGTGTTTGTCTCCCATTTCAACCCGCCCAGCCTCGACAGTTGCCCGGTGCAAGTCAAGGAATGGCGAAGAACCGATTGAAACAGTCTGCGACAAGGTCGGCACCGGACTCATCGTTCAGGTGCAAATGATGCCCGCCCGCCAGCTGTTCCTGGCTAAAGGGTAGACGCTCCAGCAACTCAGGATGTTTGGCCAGCATGCCGTCGGCGGCCACCACTAGTTGCGCCGGACAGGTGATGCGCTGGACGAAAGCCATCGCCTGCTCCTGCGTCAGGCGCAACGGCGATGGCAGAGTCAGGCGATTATCAGTGCGCCAGGTATAACCGCCGGGCACCGGCATCAAACCGCGTTGCGCCAGCAGTTCGGCGGCTTCACGACTGACCGCTACCAAACCCTTCATCCGCGCTTCGATGGCGCGGTCGAGGGTGTTGTAGACCGGTTTGCGCTTCTCACGCAGATCCAGCTGCGCCTGCAGGGCCATGCCCATGCGCTCGGCGGCATTTTCGCCTTTGTCCGTAGGAGGAATCACCCCGTCGATCAACGCCAGGTGGCTGACGCGCTCCGGCAACGAACCGGCCAGCACCAGCGAAACGATGGCGCCCATCGAATGCCCGAGCAAGCCGAAGCGCTTCCAGCCCAGTTGCTCGGCAACCTGCAACACATCGTGTGCGTAGTCCCACAGCGCATAACCGGCGCCGTTGGGTCGATGCCCTGAATGCCCGTGCCCTGCCATGTCCAATGCAATAATGCGCAGGCCTTTAAGCTTGGGTGCCAGGCGCGCAAAGCTGTTGGCGTTGTCGAGCCAGCCATGCAGGGCGATCACCGGCAGACCGTCCTCGGGGCCGAACAAGTGCGCCGCCAGTTCGATATGCGGCAGGCTCAGGCGCACTTCTTCGAAGGTCGGGCTCATGCGCAGTCCTTGTGTTGGCGGCGCTCCCAGCGCGTAAACAGCTCTTTGAGCAGGCGCGCCGTGTCTTGCGGACGTTCGAGCGGAAACATGTGCCCGCCAGGCATGCTCAGTGCTTCACCCTGCGGCAGGCGCCCGACGAATCGGGTGTGATGACGCATGACCACGCGACTCTTGTGCCCGCGCACCACGGCCAGCGGCACCTGCAATTGGCGCGTGCGGCCCGGACTGGTGTGCGGCACGCCGCGATAGATGCTGATTTCGGTAGCCGGGTCGAAGCGCAGACGCAACTTGTCGCCGACCGTATGCAATCCGTGCTGCAGGTAGGCATCGAAACATTCCGGATCGAAACCGCGAAACAGGGACTTGCCGGCAAAGTAGCTGCGTGCCGTGTCGAGATCGGCGAACTCTTCGCGCCGCCCCAACGTACGTCCGGCCGGGGTCAGTTTGTCGATGAAGCCGAAGCGCTTGGCCGCGCGGATCACCCACTGGTCGGTGCGAGTCAGCACCGGCGAATCGAGCATGACCACGCCGCGATACAGCTCAGGGCAGCGCAATGCTGCGTGCAAGTGCAACACGCCGCCAAACGAATGGCCGACGCCCCACACCGGTTGATCCTGTTGCTGCAAATGGTGGATCAGTTCGTCGACCAGGTTGTACCAGTTGTCGTCCGCCGGGAAACGTGGGTCATGGGCATGCACGTCCAGATGCGCAACCCGGTACTCGGGCGCCAGCGCCGCGAACAACTTGCCATAGGTGCCCGAAGGAAACCCGTTGGCGTGGGCGAAAAAGATCGGTTGCGACATGCGGGCTTATCCATGAACGGGAAACGTGATGTTGATTGTCCGTAAGACCACGATCGGCAGCAATGACCATAACTGCCAGAAAGGGTGGTGGAGATGTCGTGAAAAGCAAAAGATCGCAGGCTGCGCCAGCTCCTACAGGGTACCCATCCCAATGTAGGAGCTGTCGCAGGTTCGGGCCGCGATCGGACGATCTTGTGATCTTCAGCAGATCACCGGGCCGGCGGTTGCTCACCCAATGGCACCACCGCCATGGTCAACCGCGACACACAACTGGCCTTGCCTTCATCGCTGGTCAAACGGATGTCCCAGACGTGCGTGGTGCGACCAATGTGAATCGGTTTGGCCACCGCGGTCACCCGCCCGCTGCGCAAACCGCGCAAATGGTTGGCGTTGATCTCCAGCCCCACGCAGTAGAACTTGCTGGCATCGATGCACAGGTAGCTGGCCATCGAACCGACGGTTTCCGCCAGCACCACCGAGGCGCCGCCGTGCAGCAGACCGTAAGGCTGGTGGGTGCGGTGGTCGATGACCATGCTCGCCGTCAGCGATTCTTCGTCGAAGGATTCGAAGCGGATATCCAGCACTTCGCCGATGGTGTTTTTCTGGATTGCGTTCAACTGCTCGATGTTCGGAGTGGTGCGCCACAAGCTCATCGCAGGCTTCCTTTGTTGTTTTGATCGTCACTCAATCCTGCCACAGCACCGCCTCGCTGCGCGCGCTCCATTCTTCAAACCGCGCGCCGTAGGTGTCTTCAATGACGTTGCGCTTGATCTTCAAGGTCGGCGTGAGAAAACCGTTTTCCACCGCCCAACTGTCCTTGACCACCACCAGCCGCCGCAGGCGCTCGTGCTTGTCGAGCACGGCGTTGACCTCTTCCAGCAGTTTTTCCAGGCTCGAATGCAGACTGGCCCGCCCTTCTTCCTGATTGACGGTCGAGAGCACGCACAAGCCCAGCGGCGCACTCAGGCCATCGCCGACCACGCAGACCTGCTCAATGCGCGAGTGCACCGCCAGCCGGTTTTCAATCGGCGCCGGGGCCACGTACTTACCTTTGCTGGTTTTGAAGATTTCCTTGAGCCGGCCGGTCAGGCGCAAGCGGCCCTCGGCATCCTGCTCGCCCTTGTCGCCGGTACGCAGAAAACCGTCCTCGGTGAGGGTCTCCGCAGTTTTCTGCGGCTCCTTGAAATAGCCGAGCATGTTCGCCTGACTGCGCACCTGCACCTCGCCGGACTCGTCGATTCGCACCTCGACCTCCGGGCACGGTTTGCCGATCCAGCCCTGTTTGTATTGGCCCGGCAGGCAGATGTGCGAGTAGCCGCAACTCTCGGTCATGCCATAGACCTCCAGCACATCGAGGCCGAGTTTCTGATACCAACTGAGCAAGGTCTGTGGCACCGGCGCCGCGCCGGACAGCGCGACGCGCAAGGCATCAAGCCCCAGCCCGGCCAGCACCTTGTGCCCGACCCGCTTGCCAATGAATGGCAGGCCGAGCAGGAAATCCAGGCGCTTGGCCGGGATCTTGCCGTACACGCCCATCTGGAATTTGGTCCAGATCCGCGGCACGCCGAACATCGCCGTGGGCCGCGCCCGGCGCAGATCGGTGATGAAGGTGTCGAGGCTTTCGGCAAAGAACACCGTTTGCCCGGTGTAGATCGAGGCCAGCTCAACGAACATGCGTTCGGCGACATGGCACAGCGGCAGGTACGACAGCAGCCGGTCTTGCTCGTTAAGCCCGAACAGTTGCGTGCCGCGAGTCGTGGCGAACCCCAGATTGGCAAAACTGTGCATCACACCTTTGGGCAGCCCGGTGGTGCCGGAGGTGTAGATGATGGTTGCCAGTTGCTCGGCCGCAGGACGCGGATCGTCCTGGATCGGC
Source organism: Pseudomonas sp. JQ36 (assembly GCF_053851495.1). Classification (NCBI taxonomy): domain Bacteria; kingdom Pseudomonadati; phylum Pseudomonadota; class Gammaproteobacteria; order Pseudomonadales; family Pseudomonadaceae; genus Pseudomonas; species Pseudomonas sp. JQ36. The sequence continues at coordinate 3,159,165 of NZ_CM132642.1, forward strand.
GAGCTTTTTTGCAGGTCATCCCAACTGAAATCGAACTCGCCGGGCGGGTGCAGCGGCAGGCTGATGGTCGGCAAATCCGCCGGCACACCGACCGACATGCCCGGCCAGTCATCAAGTTTGCCAATGAACGCCAGCACACTTTCCGAATGCGTCAGGACCTGATTCACCGAGTCTGCCGTGAGGTTGGGATACAGCGGCACCGAGACGTGCCCGGCCATCCAGATCGCCAGATCGGCGATGATCCAGTGCGCGCAGTTTTTCGAGATCAGCGCGATGTGACTGCCTTGCGGCAATTCCCGTGCGCGCAGCCAGTGCGCGGCGCAGCGGGCCTGATGACCGACGTCGGCCCAGGTCAGGGTCTCGACCTGCCCGCCACCGATGGGCTGCACCAGAAAACGCTGGCGCGGATGCCGGGCCTCACGCTCGTAAAACACGTCCAGCGGCAAACGGAAGGCGGCAGACATGCGACTCGCTCCTGTTTTTTGGGTCTGGAGCAAGCGTAGTCAACCAAGCAAGTGCTTGGTTGGAAAATTCAAACAAATAATTTCAACTGAAAATGAGGGCCCTGTGGGAGCGGGCTTGCTCGCGAATGCGCTGTGTCAGTCACTGTAAATGTCACTGATAGACCGCATTCGCGAGCAAGCCCGCTCCCACAAGGAATCAGCGTCAGGGGTGCTTGAGGCTGTTGAGGGTCATCGAGCCGATGAGCAGCTCAGGGCTTTCCAGCTCAGCCAGACCGGCAGTGCCGACCTTCTCCGGCGGATGCCCGGCGCCGTGCTGCAGATAGCTCAGCAGGTTGCCCACCAACGGGTTATGGCTGACCAGCAGCACATTGCTCACCGACACCAGTTGATCGGTGACCTTGTCCGGATCGCTCTCTGGCTTCAGCCAATCGACCGTGCGGATCTCCGGCTCGAACCCCAGCGCCTCGCGGACAATCTGTGCGGTCTGTTGCGCACGCAGATAAGGGCTGGCGTAGATCGCCGTCAGCGGCTGACCGATCAACCGGGCCGCACTGCTCAACGCCTCTTGGCGACCGTGCTCGGTCAGTTCCCGTTCGGAATCGGGGCACGAGCCGTAAGGCACCGCCTCGCCGTGACGCAACACCCAGAGTTTCATAGCTTGGGTTCCTCATCACGGGCCGGATGCGGCGCTGGCGGCACGGCGTGCGGCGCTTCGCCTTCCGGGGCACGCGGGGTTGGCCAGTCGGCGAACGGCCAGGGTTTCTGGTCACTGTGAAAGCTGCCGAAACGGCCGATCTGCGCGAGGAACTGGCTCAGGCTGTCGCCGAAATTCATCAGGCTGGCGCTCGGCGCGCCGTAAATCAAACGATAGATCAGTTGCACCAGCACCACGGCGCCGAGGATGAACTGCGCCACTTGCCAGACCAGCACGTAGACGATCATCCACAGCACCCGCAGGAGAATGGATTCGTACTTGGCTTCGGTTTTCGGATCGTTCATGGCTCGCTTCCTGTTGAATCAGTTGAAACCGCTGGTGGAAATAAAGTCGACGTCGGTTTTCGGTTCGGCACGCATCAGTAGACCGATCACCTGCTCCAGCGTGCGTCCTTCAAACAGAATCGCGTGCAGCCCGGCGACCAGCGGCATGTACACGCCAACCTCCTGGGACTTGGCCTTTAGCACCTTCAGGGTGTTCACGCCTTCGGCGACTTCGCCCAGGCGCGACACCGCTTCATCAAGGCTCAAGCCCTGACCGAGGGCAAACCCGACCTGATAGTTGCGGCTCTTCGGCGACGAGCAGGTGACGATCAGATCTCCGACCCCGGCCAGACCGAGAAAGGTCATCGGGTTGGCACCCTGATTCACCGCAAAACGCGTCATCTCGGCCAACGCACGGGTGATCAGCATGCTTTTGGTGTTCTCGCCCATCTCCAGCGCCACCGCCATGCCGGCGATGATCGCGTAAACGTTTTTCAACGCCCCGCCCAGCTCGACGCCGAAACGGTCAGCACTGGCATATACGCGGAAGGTGCGACCATGCAGCGCAGCCTGCACCTGTTTGCACAATTCTTCGTCTTCGCTGGCGACCACGGTGGCGGTCAACGCGTGCTCGGCGATCTCCCGCGCCAGGTTCGGCCCGGACAGCACACCAATACGTGCCTGCGGGGCGATTTCTTCGAGGATCTGGCTCATCAGTTTGAAGGTGTGGGCTTCGATGCCCTTGGTCAGGCTGACCAGCATTTTGCCGCTCAGGCGCTCGGCGTGGGCGGCCAGCACCGTGCGCAATGCGCTCGAGGGCAGCGCGACGAAGCACAGCTCGCAGGCGTCGAGGGTGGCCTGCAGGTCAGTGACCGCAGTCACTCCCGGCAGAATCTTGATGCCTTTGAGGTAACGCGGGTTCTCGCGGTTGACCCGGATGGCCTCGGCCTGCTCGGGGTCACGCATCCACTGCCGGACTTGATGGCCGTTCTCGGCCAAAAGGTTGGCCACGGCGGTACCAAAACTTCCGCCTCCCAGGACCGCAATCGGGCGCTGTTCAGTCATATGCAATCCGTTAATCCATACCAGTGGCGATGCCGGCATTATACGGGGCGACCGGAGCGCGGCCAGCCCCTGCGTCAATTACCGACACTTGTAGGAAGAAGACCAATAAAGCCGAGGAAAATGCCCGTATCGTGACTGGAAAAGTCACTGTCCTCGGTTAACATGCGCGCCAATTCTTTGCGATCAAGGCCGTGCCGTGTCTTTTGGCTCTCCCCCCTCGCGTTCGTCACTGCTGCTGGCGCTGCTGTTCAGCCCGGTGTTGCAGGCGGACGATCTGTTTGTCGACAGCGAAACGCTGCCGCAGGTGCTGACGGCTACGCGCCTGAAACAGACGCCGGCGGAAGTGCCGGGGAGCATGACCGTGCTCGACAGTGAGCTGATCAACGCCAGCGGTGCGCGAGATATCAGCGAGTTGCTGCGGCTGGTACCGGGGATGATGGTCGGCAACATCAACGGCAATCAGGCTGCGGTCAATTATCACGGAACCAACGCCAGCGAAGCGCGGCGCATGCAGGTGCTGATCGATGGCCGCTCGGTGTACCGCGCAGGCCTGGCCACGGTGGACTGGAGCGATATTCCGGTGGCCATGGAGGACATCGAACGGATCGAGGTTTTCCGTGGGCCGAACACCGTCAGCTACGGCGCCAACGCGCTGATGGCGGTGGTCAACATCATCACCCGCAATCCGGCGGACAGCCACGGCACGCGCCTGAAGTACACCCGTGGCCAGCGTGGCATTAATGATTTCTATGCCAGCCAGGGCACAGGGTGGAATGGCGGCGACCTGCGTCTGTCGCTGTCCGGCCAGGAAGACGATGGCTTCGACAGCGACCGCACGGGCGCCGATTATCGCGACAGCCGCCGCTTGAACCGCTTCAGCCTCGCGGTCAGCCAGACCCTGAGCGACAACCAGAGCCTCGACTGGCAGATCAACGCGAAGGACGGCAGCAACCAGCGGCCCTACACCTACCGCCCAGTGTTCTCGGGGATTACCGCTGCCGGGAACAATTCCGACGTGGTCGCCAAGGATTACGCCGGCTCGGTGCGCTGGAATCTCGACATCAATCCCGAACACAGCCTTTATATACAGGGCTCGGCCCAACACTGGGATCGCCAGCAGGTGTGGCGCGCCTGCGATGCCGAAGTGTCGTTCAGCCCGCAACTGACACAGCTGTGGCAGCTCAACCCGAACTACACCGAACGGCTGGCACGCAACATCACCCGCTTCACCGGCCCCGGTCCGGAAGCCGGCACCCCGCAGGAGATGGCCCTCGCCAATCAAGTGCTGGATCAATGGCGCAACGGTGCCAGCCAGACCCTGTGCGGCGACATCGACCAAAGCGCCCGCGAGTCGCGCTACGACCTCGAATTGCAGGACACCCTCAGCCTGTCCGACAGTCTGCGGCTAGTCAGTGGCCTGAACTATCGTTACGACCGGGCCGACTCCGAGACCTACTTCAACGGCACGCTGGACGACACCACCTGGCGCGCGTTCGGCCAACTGGAGTGGCGCGCCAGTGAACACTGGCTGCTGCAGGGCGGCGCCATGTTCGAAGACACCCAACTGATCGGCAATTCACTGACGCCCCGCTTCGCCGTCAACTACCTGATCAACCCACGCCATGGCCTGCGCGCGGTGTACTCGGAGGCGATCCGTTCGCCGGACATGTTCGAGAACAACGTCAACTGGAGCTATCAGGTAAGTAACCTGCGGCCGTCCGCCTACGGCCAGTCTTCGGCGCGCTACTTCGTCAAGACCCGTGGCCCGGGCAATCTCGATCAGGAACACATGCGCTCGCGCGAGTTGGGCTACAACGGCTATTTCGCCGAGCTGGGCCTGGCCGTGGACGTGAAGCTGTTCTACGACGAAATCACCGGGATGATCAGCGAGCCGCTGCGTAACAACCAGTACATCGCCAGCAACGCCAACAGCTCGCGCTTTCGCGGCACCGAAACCCAGCTCGACTGGCGCCTGAGCATGATTGATCGCCTGCGCTTCACCTACGCCTTCGTCGACGCCGAAGCGAGCAACCCGCTGGATCAGCAATTCACTGCGCGCAACAGCGGTTCTGCCGGCTGGCTGCGTGATTGGGGCCACGGCTGGAACAGCGCCCTGTTCTATTACGGCGACAACGCGCTCAACGGCTACCGCTTCGAACGGGTCGACACGCGCATCGCCAAACGCATCCCGCTGGGCAAAGCCCAACTGCAACTGGCCGGCGTGCTGCAGCAGCGGCTCGACAATGAACCGACCACTTTCGTCGACAACAATTACGACGAACGCCGGGTGCTGTACTTCAGCGCCGAGCTGGAGTTCTAGGGTGCGCTACGCCACGCCAAACAAGACGCCAACCCTCGGCCACTGGCTGGCGGGTGTCTGTCTGTTTTTGACCGCGTGGCTGCACGGCGTGGCGGTGCAAGCCGCAGACATTCTGTTGACCGGCGCCGAAGAAAGCCCCGGGGTGCAGGCCTTCGTCCAGGCCCTGAGCGAGCTGCGTCCCACCGACAACGTGCGCTTCCAGCCGCTGGCCAGCCTGCCGGCACCGGGCAAGTTGCCAAGCAATTTGCGGATGATTCTGCTCGATCTGCCCAGCCTCGACTGGCGCCTGCAGGAGCCCCAAGGCCCGGCGACGCTGGTGTTGCGCATCAGCCGATTGCAAGCGCGGCAACGCCTGGGTGGCGCACAACCGCCGCACTTGAGTCTGTTATGGAGCGATCCACCGTTGGGGCGGCAACTGCAACTGATTCGGCGGATTCTGCCGCAGGTGCGGCGGGTCGGCGTGCTGTTCGACCAGCACAGCGAATTCCTGCTCAAGGAGCTGCACCAGGCCGCAGCGCCGCTGAATCTGCAAATCGTCAGCCAGCGTTGGGACAACACCCAGGACAGTCGCCCGCTGCAAAGCGTGCTGAGAAACAGTGATGTGTTGCTGGGCCTTGACGATCCCGATCTGTACAACCCGAAAACCGCGAAAAACCTGCTGCTCAGCAGTTACTCCCGGCAAGTGGCGCTGGTCGGGCCGAACGCGGCGTTCGTGCGGGCCGGCAGCCTCGCCAGCACTTACAGCGATCAGCCCGACTGGCTGGCGATCCTCGACCAGTTGCTGGATCGCCCGCCGGCAACGTGGCCGCGCACGCTCTACCCCGATCGTTTCAAGGTCTCAAGTAATGTGCAGGTCGCTCGTTCCCTGGGTATCGAGCCAATCGATGAAGCGTCTGTAGCCCGTCAGTTGGCTGAAGGAGAAAGCCACCCATGAATCTGCGTCGCCGCTGGGACATCAACACCCGCACGCAATTGATCAGCCTCGGCCCGGCCCTGCTGCTCACGCTGCTGCTGATCAGCTTCTTTACCTTCGTGCGGATTCAGGATCTACGTCAGGAGCTCAATCACACCGGGCAATTGATCGCCAACCAACTGGCGCCCGCCACCGAGTACGGGGTGATTTCCGGCAACAACGAAGTGCTGGAAAGCCTGCTCAAAGCGACCCTGGCCACACCGAACGTGCGCTTTCTGGAAGTGCAGGACAGCGCCAACCGGATTCTCGCCTATGTTGAGCAAGCCGCCGACGCGCACAACCGCCCGCATCAGGTCGAGGTATTCCAGGCCCCGGTGCGCCTGCAACGGATCGCCCTCAACAGTGATTTTTTCCACGACGCCAAAGCCAGCAATAACGTGACCAGCGAGGACTATCTGGGCCGGGTGATCGTCGGTCTGTCCAACGATGCCTTCAGTCAGCGCCAGCAGGAAATTCTGCTCAAGGCCGGGATTCTGGCGTTGTTTGCCCTGCTCTTCACTTTTGTTCTGGCGCGGCGTCTGGCCGGCAGCCTGTCGGCGCCGATTCGCGATATCGGCAACGCGGTCAAAGCGATACAGCAAGGCGACTACAAAACCCCGCTGCCAATCGTTGATGACACTGAATTGGGCGCCCTGTCGCAACACATCAACAACCTCGCCCAGGCACTGGAACAGGCCAGCCGCGAACAACATCAGGCGATGGCGCAACTGATCCAGACCCGCGAGGAGGCGGAAAAGGCCAACAACGCCAAATCCGATTTTCTGGCGATGATGAGCCACGAACTGCGCACCCCCATGAACGGTGTGCTGGGCATGTTGCAGTTGCTGGAAACCACGGACATGACCGAGGAGCAGATCGAGTACGCGGCGCTTGCTTCGGAGTCGACCGAACATCTGCTGAAAGTCATCAATGACATCCTCGACTTCTCGCGGATCGAACGCTCGGAGCTGGAACTGGAGCACATCCCGTTCAACCTCGCCGACCTGATCGGCGCTTGCGCCCAGTCGTTCCAGCACAGCGCGGTGCAGCGTGGCCTGGACCTGAATCTGCGGATCCCCGAGGACATGCGCGACTTGCAGGTGCAGGGCGACCCGACGCGGATCCGGCAGATTCTGGTCAACCTGGTGGGCAACGCGTTGAAGTTCACCGAGCGCGGCCGGGTCAGCATCGAGGCGCAGTGGCAGTCTCTGGATCACGAACTGCTGTGGTTCACCTGTTCCGTGCGCGACAGCGGCATCGGCATCTCCTCGGAAAGTCTGGAGTTGATGTTCAACGCCTTTCAGCAGGCCGACAGCTCGATTTCCCGACGCTATGGCGGCACTGGCCTCGGCCTGCCGATCGCCCGCACCCTGGCCGAACGCATGGGCGGGACGTTGCGCGCGCAAAGTGAAGAAGGCCTGGGATCGGTGTTCACTCTGGAAATCCCGCTGGCCTTATATAAGCAGACGTTGCCGCAACTGGCGGCACCGCGCGCGGCCAATGGCAACGGGCATGGTGAAGGGCGCAATGTGTTGCTGGTGGAGGACAATCCGGTCAACCAGACAGTCATCGAAGCCATGCTGCGCAGCCTTGGGTTTACCGTCAGCGTCGCCAACGATGGCGCGCAAGCGGTGCGCAGCGCCGAAGGCAATGATTTCGAAGTGATTCTGATGGACTGCCGGTTGCCGATCATCGACGGTTACGAGGCGACCCGGCAGATCCGCCAACTGCCCGGACGCGGCGAGGTGCCGATCATCGCGCTGACCGCCAACGCCTTGCAGGGCGACCGTGAAACCTGCCTGTCGGCGGGCATGAACGATTACCTGGCGAAGCCGTTCAAACGCAATGACCTACAACAGATTCTGCAGCGCTGGGTGCAGTAGTGACGGTTTTTCGACCATCTGCGACTGGCGTGAAAAGCGAAAGTGCGGCAGTCTTAGGCACCCGAACAAGCCTCAAAAGAGGCTTGAATAAAAATTTCAGTGCACAAGTGTACATTCATGTCCTTGGTGCTGTGACTTTCACCACAACGCAATAGTCTATGAGTAGGCTGCCGGTACGAGGCATGAACGCGTCGATCGGCCGGGAAGATTTGCCCCACCTGCCGCATGGGATTATTGAGGAGCTCGCATGACCAAACAAAACGCCTTTACTCGGGAAGACCTGCTGCGCTGCAGTCGCGGTGAGCTGTTCGGCCCAGGTAACGCGCAACTGCCCGCCCCGAACATGCTGATGGTGGATCGCATCACCCTGATCAGCGAAGAAGGCGGCAAGTACGGCAAAGGTGAATTGGTCGCCGAGCTGGATATCAACCCTGACCTGTGGTTCTTCGCGTGCCACTTCGAGGGCGATCCGGTGATGCCGGGCTGCCTGGGTCTGGACGCCATGTGGCAACTGGTCGGCTTCTTCCTGGGCTGGCAAGGCCTGCCGGGCCGTGGCCGTGCGCTGGGTTCGGGCGAAGTGAAATTCTTCGGCCAGGTCCTGCCGACCGCCAAGAAAGTCACCTATAACATTCATATCAAACGCGTCCTCAAAGGCAAGCTGAACCTGGCCATCGCCGATGGTTCGGTGACTGTCGACGGTCGCGAAATCTACACCGCCGAAGGCCTTCGCGTCGGCGTGTTCACCTCCACTGACAACTTCTAAGGGTTATTCGCATGCGCCGCGTCGTTATCACTGGTCTGGGCATTGTTTCGTGCCTGGGCAATGACAAAGAGACCGTCTCCGCTAACCTGCGTGCAAGCCGCCCTGGCATCCGGTTCAACCCGGAATATGCTGAAATGGGTCTGCGTAGCCAGGTTTCCGGCTCCATCGACCTCAACCTTGAAGAATTGATCGATCGCAAGATCTATCGTTTCGTCGGCCACGCAGCGGCTTACGCCTACCTGGCCATGAAAGACGCCATTGCTGACTCCGGCCTGACCGAAGAGCAAGTGTCCAACCCGCGTACCGGCCTGATCGCCGGCTCGGGCGGCGCGTCGACCCTGAACCAGATGGAAGCGCTGGACATCCTGCGCGAGAAAGGCGTGAAGCGCGTTGGCCCATACCGTGTAACGCGGACCATGAGCAGCACCGTTTCCGCATGCCTGGCCACGCCGTTCAAGATCAAGGGCCTGAACTACTCCATCGCTTCCGCCTGCGCCACCAGTGCTCACTGCATCGGTACCGCCATGGAACAGATCCAGATGGGCAAGCAGGACATCGTCTTCGCCGGTGGCGGTGAAGAAGAGCACTGGAGCCAGTCGTTCCTGTTCGACGCGATGGGCGCCCTGTCCAGCAAGCGCAACGACACCCCGGAACAAGCCTCCCGCGCCTACGACGCCGACCGTGACGGTTTCGTCATCGCTGGCGGTGGCGGCATGGTCGTGGTTGAAGAGCTGGAACACGCTCTGGCCCGTGGCGCCAAGATCTACGCCGAAATCGTTGGCTACGGCGCGACGTCCGACGGCTATGACATGGTTGCCCCGAGCGGCGAAGGCGCAATCCGCTGCATGCAGCAGGCGTTGTCCACCGTCGACACCCCGATCGACTACCTGAACACCCACGGTACCTCGACTCCGGTCGGCGACGTCGCGGAAATGAAAGGTGTGCGTGAAGTGTTCGGCGACAAGGCTCCTGCGATCAGCTCGACCAAGAGCCTGTCCGGTCACTCGCTGGGCGCCGCCGGTGTTCACGAAGCGATCTACTGCATGCTGATGATGGAAGGCAACTTCATCGCCGGTTCCGCCAACATCGACGAACTGGACCCTGAAGTGGCCGATCTGCCGGTGCTGACCAAGACCCGCGAGAACGCCACCATCAACACCGTGATGAGCAACAGCTTCGGCTTCGGCGGCACCAACGCCACGCTGGTGCTGAAGCGCTGGGAAGGCAAGTAATTCCCCGCTGCTGAGCCACACATGAAAACGCCCCGACTGGTTCGGGGCGTTTTTTTTGGTCTGCAGAAAGTCACCAGGCACTCCGCTTTACCTTGTGGGAGCGGGCTTGCCCGCGAAAGCGCTGAGTCAGGTATGAAGACGGCGACTGATACTCCGCATTCGCGAGCAAGCCCGCTCCCACAAGGGATATCAGTGCGCTTGAAAATGAAACTTCTGTCATGAAACCTTGCACCCTGCGACCGAATGTCGCGGGTTACGCGGGCTGCAGCACTGTTGCAAAAACCGCAACAACACCTTGCGCAAATCAAGCGTTTACTTAGCAAGCTAACAAATCATATAAAAGAGTCCTGCACACGCCTTGCTGCAGATAACTTGAGATTTGGAGCTAGCAGATGACTGTAAAAGTAACTGAACGCGACGATTCACACATGTCCCACGAAGGCGTAGCCGCCGGTATCCGCATCTGGGATGTGCATCAACAAGACTTGCTGGTCGGCATGTTCCACAACGAGATCGACGCCCACAACTACAAGGCCGAACTGGAACTGCAGGAACAGCAGCGGGATCTGAAATCCGCTTAGGCAAATATTGAACCTGTGGCGAGGGAGCTTGCTCCCGCTGGACTGCGCGGCAGGCCCTGTTTTAAAACAAGGGCCGCTTCGCGCCCCAGCGGGAGCAAGCTCCCTCGCCACAGTTGTGTTGTTACAGCTTTATCGGTTTACCACATCAGGTCATCAGGGATCTGATAGGCCGCGTACGGATCGTCCTCGGCATTGACCTCTTCGGTCTGCACGTTGAGCTGCACGATACGCTGCGGGTCGCGCTCCTGGATCTTCAGCGCCGCTTCACGGGGGATCACTTCGTAGCCGCCGGCATGGTGCACGATCGCCAGCGAGCCGCTGCTGAGCTTGTTGCGCATCAGCGTGTTGACCGAGATGCGCTTGACCTTCTTGTCGTCGACGAAGTTGTAGTAGTCCTCGGTGGTCAGCTTCGGCAGACGCGAGACTTCGATCAACTGCTTGACCTGCGCGGCGCGGGCCTTGGCCTCGGCCTTTTCCTGCTGCTGACGGTTCAGCTCCTGGTCGCGCTTGACCTTCTCGGCCATGGCTTCCTGGGCGGCGCGCTGCTGCGAATCATCCAGCTCGGCCTGCCCTTTGTGGGCCAGACGCTGTTGCTTCTGCTTGTCTTTGCTGACCTGTTTGGCCTGCTTTTGGTTGACCAGGCCTGCTTTGAGCAACTGGTCGCGAAGGGAAAGGCTCATTAATGCTTACTCACTTGGGCAACGGCTCAGCCGCAGCTGGGCAAATTCTTTTCCTGACGTTTGGCTTCACCCCACAGGGCGTCCAACTCTTCGAGGGTGCAATCTTCCATGGGACGACGGGTGTCGCGCAATGCCTGTTCGATAAAACGGAAACGTCTTTCAAACTTGGCGTTGGCGCCACGCAGCGTGGTTTCCGGATCGACCTTCAGGTGCCGGGCCAGATTGACCACGGAAAACAGCAGATCGCCGATCTCGTCGGCCACTGCTTGCGGATCGTTTTCGGCCATGGCTTCGAGCACCTCATCGAGCTCTTCGCGCACCTTGTCCAGCACCGGCAACGCATCCGGCCAGTCGAAGCCGACCTGCGCAGCGCGCTTCTGCAATTTGGCCGAACGCGACAGCGCCGGCAACGCGGCAGGCACGTCATCGAGCAGTGACAGCTGCTGCGGCGCGGCGGATTTCTCGGCGCGCTCTTCGGCCTTGATCTCTTCCCAGCGCTGCTTGACCTGCTCTTCGCTCAAGCGTGGTACGTCCAGCGGCGCATACAGATCGCCGGTGGGGAACACGTGCGGATGGCGGCGGATCAGCTTGCGGGTAATGCTGTCGATCACCCCGGCGAACTCGAAGCGCCCTTCTTCCTTGGCCAACTGGCTGTAATAAACCACTTGAAACAGCAGATCGCCCAGCTCGCCCTGCAAGTGATCGAAGTCGCCTCGCTCGATGGCGTCGGCCACTTCGTAGGCTTCTTCGAGGGTGTGCGGGACGATGGTCGCGTAGGTTTGCTTGATGTCCCACGGGCAACCGTACTGCCGGTCGCGCAGGCGGTTCATCAGGTGGAGCAGGTCTTCAAGTGAATACATCTGTCATGCCTCTACACAAAACCAATGTGGGAGCGGGCTTGCTCGCGAATGCGGTGTGTCATTCAGCGTCAATATCGACTGACACGCCCTCTTCGCGAGCAAGCCCGCTCCCACCTTCGAACGAAGCCATCTTCACGGGGTACGGTTACGCCGCGTCTCGATGATGTTCGGCAACTGCGAAATCCGTCCCAGCAAGCGCCCCAGCGCATCCAGCCCGGGGATCTCGATGGTCAGCGACATCAGCGCAGTGTTGTCTTCCTTGTTCGAGCGGGTGTTGACCGCCAGCACGTTGATCCGCTCGTTGAGCAGCACCTGCGAGACGTCACGCAGCAGACCGGAACGGTCGTAGGCGCGGATGACGATGTCCACCGGATAGGTGAGCACCGGCACCGGGCCCCAACTGACCTGGATGATCCGCTCCGGCTCGCGCCCGCCCAATTGCAGCACCGAGGCGCAGTCCTGGCGGTGAATGCTCACGCCGCGACCCTGGGTGATGTAGCCGACAATCGCGTCGCCCGGCAGCGGCTGGCAGCAGCCGGCCATCTGTGTCATCAGGTTGCCGACACCCTGGATCTGAATGTCGCCGCGCTTGCCCGGCTTGTAACCGGTGGCCTTGCGCGGGATCAGCTCCAGCTGTTCGTTGCCGCGTTCCGGCTCGACCAGTTGCTGTGCCAGGTTGACCAGTTGCGCCAGACGCAAATCGCCGGCACCGAGGGCGGCGAACATGTCTTCGGCGGTTTTCATGTTGGCCTTTTCGGCCAGCTTGTCGAAATCCACCGCCGGCAGACCGAGGCGATTGAGTTCGCGCTCGATCAGGGTTTTACCGGCCGCGACGTTCTGGTCACGGGCCTGCAACTTGAACCAGTGAACGATCTTCGCCCGCGCCCGCGAGGTGGTGACGTAGCCCAGGTTCGGGTTCAGCCAGTCGCGGCTCGGCGTACCGTGCTTGCTGGTGATGATCTCGACCTGCTCACCGGTCTGCAGGCTGTAGTTGAGCGGCACGATCCGCCCGTTGATCTTCGCGCCCCGGCAGTTGTGACCGATTTCGGTGTGCACGCGGTAAGCGAAGTCCAGCGGCGTCGCGCCTTTCGGCAAGTCGATGGCATGACCGTCGGGGGTGAAGATGTAGACCCGATCCGGTTCAATATCGACCCGCAGCTGTTCGGCCAGACCACCGATGTCGCCCAGTTCTTCGTGCCACTCGAGCACCTGCCGCAGCCAGGAGATTTTCTCTTCGTAGTGGTTGGAGCCGGATTTGACGTCGGTGCCTTTGTAGCGCCAGTGCGCGCAGACGCCGAGCTCGGCCTCTTCGTGCATCGAGTGCGTACGAATCTGCACTTCCAGCACCTTGCCTTCCGGACCGATTACCGCGGTGTGCAGCGAGCGGTAGCCGTTCTCTTTCGGGTTGGCGATGTAGTCGTCGAATTCTTTCGGGATGTGCCGCCACAGGGTGTGGACGATGCCGAGCGCGGTGTAGCAGTCGCGCATTTCCGGCACCAGCACACGCACCGCGCGCACGTCGTAGATCTGGCTGAATTCCAGACCCTTGCGCTGCATTTTGCGCCAGATCGAATAGATGTGTTTGGCCCGGCCGCTGATGTCGGCGTCGACGCCGGTGGCCTGCAATTCGTCCTTGAGCTGGGTCATCACATCGCTGATGAAACGCTCACGGTCCAGCCGCCGCTCATGGAGCAGCTTGGCGATCTGTTTGTATTGATCAGGCTCCAGGTAACGGAAGGACAAGTCCTCCAGCTCCCACTTGATATGACCGATGCCGAGCCGGTGCGCGAGCGGCGCATAGATGTCGAAGACTTCCCGGGCGACGCGGTTACGCTTCTCGTCGTCAGCGGTTTTCACCGCGCGAATGGCGCAGGTTCGTTCGGCCAGTTTGATCAGCGCGACGCGAACGTCGTCGACCATCGCCACGAGCATCTTGCGCAGGTTTTCCACCTGGCCCTGGGTGCCCATCACCATCGACTGGCGCGGGCTGAGGCTGGCACTGATCGCCGCCATGCGCTGCACGCCGTCGATCAGCTTGGCCACCACCGGGCCGAAGCGCTGGCCGACCGCCGCGAGCTCGATCTGGCCTTCGCGCACGCCGCGATACAGCACCGCCGCAACCAGCGAATCCTGATCGAGTTTGAGGTCGGCGAGGATCTCGGCGATCTCCAGTCCCGTGCTGAAACTGCCGGAGCCTTCGGCCCACAGATTCTTCTTGGCATTGGACTGCTGTTCGGCCTCGCGAGCGAACTCGCAGGCTTCTTTCAAGGCTTCGCGATCCAGTGCCATGTCGACACTGACCGCGTGATCGAGCCAAGCCTCGAGATTGATACTGCCGTCAGTGTTGATCGGCTGGTGTGCTCTCACCTGTACCATGCTGCTTTACCTTCCCTACGACGCAGATTCAATGCGTCAAATCGCTGACCCTCAACGCCCGTATGCGCTCGCGGGGCTAAAGCGAGCGCCGCCCGGACAGGTCAGACGGATTCAGACGAGCCATCCTGGCTCGCTTCAAATAACGCCATGGCCTCGACATGTGCCGTCTGAGGAAACATATCGAGAATCCCGGCACGTTTTAACCGGTAGCCCTGCTTGATCAATTCGACCGTATCGCGCGCCAGAGTTGCAGGGTTGCACGATACATACACCAACCGTTTGGCACCCAGGGTCGCGAGCTTGCGCACCACCTCGAAAGCACCGTCACGCGGTGGGTCCAAGAGTACCGCAGAAAAGCCGTTTCCGATCCACTGAGCATCGGTCAAAGGCTGGGATAAATCGGCTTGAAAAAACTTTGTGTTATGCAAATTGTTGCTGGCAGCATTTGCAGCGGCACGGTCGACCATGGTCTGCACGCCCTCCACCGCCACCACTTCACGCACGCTTTTGGCCAGCGGCAAGGCGAAGTTGCCCAGACCGCAGAACAGGTCGAGTACGCGTTCATCGGGGCGCGGCTTCAGCCAATCCAGCGCCTGCGCGACCATCGCCTCATTGACCCCGGCGTTGACCTGAATGAAATCCCCCGGCCGCCAGGCCAGTTCCAGATCCCACTGCTCCAGGCGATAGCCCAGCAACTGTGTGGCATCCACCGGTTGCGGCTCGCCTTCGCCATGCAGCCACAGTTGTGCGTCATGGAACAGGCAGAATTCCTTGAGGATCGTCAGGTCGGCTTCGGACAGCGGCGCCATGTGCCGCAGCAATACAGCCAGCGACGACCCACTGAACAACTCGACATGCCCCAACGCCTGCGGTTTGCTCAAACGACGGAGCATCTCCGGCAAACGGGTCATGATCGGTTGCAAGGGCTGTACCAGCACCGGGCATTCATTGATACCGACAATGTCCTGGCTGCCGGCGGCGCGGAAACCGACTTCAAGCTGCTTCGCCTTCATGTCCCAACGCACGGCGATCCGCGCGCGGCGGCGATAGCCGAATTCCGGGCCGGTCAACGGCGCAGCCCATTCGTCAGGCGCGACCCCGGCAACCTTCGACAACTGCTCGGCGAGCATGCGCTGTTTCAGGGCAAGCTGTTCGGCGTGGGGCAAATGCTGCACGCTGCACCCGCCACAGCGGCCGGCATGCTGACAGGCTGCAGGGCGACGCAATTCGCTGGCCTTGATCACGCGTTCGGTGCGCGCCTCGACCACTTTGCCGCGGGCGCCGAGCACCCGCGCCTCGACCTCTTCACCGGCGAGGGCACCGAGAACGAACCAGGTTTTGCCTTCGAAAAACGCGATGCCGCGACCGTCATTGGCCAGGCGCTCGATGTTCAAGCGCTGTTTTTTGCCGGTCGGGATTTGCGCGGCCTTGCTGCCGCCAGTGGGCTGGAAGCGCAGGCCTCTCTCGTGCTTGGCCATCAGTTGGGCGCGTCGAAAATGCCGGTCGACAGATAACGGTCGCCACGGTCGCAGATGATCGCGACGATCACCGCGTTTTCAACTTCTTTGGACAGGCGCAGCATCGCTGCCACCGCGCCGCCCGAAGACACGCCACAAAAGATGCCTTCTTCGCGTGCCAGTCGCCGGGTGACGTCCTCGGCTTCGCTTTGCGCCATGTCGACGATACGGTCGACACGATCGGCCTGATAGATCTTCGGCAGGTATTCCTGCGGCCAGCGGCGGATGCCGGGAATGGCTGAGCCTTCCATCGGCTGCAGACCGACGATCTGCACGCTGTCGCTCTGCTCTTTCAAGTAGCGCGAGACACCCATGATGGTGCCGGTAGTGCCCATCGAACTGACGAAATGGGTGATGGTGCCCTGGGTCTGACGCCAGATTTCCGGGCCGGTGGTGGTGTAATGCGCTTCCGGATTGTCGCCGTTGGCGAACTGATCGAGCACCTTGCCACGGCCTTCGGCTTCCATCCGCTGAGCGAGATCGCGAGCGCCTTCCATGCCCTCTTCCTGACTGACCAGAATCAGCTCGGCACCGTAAGCGGTCATCGCCGCTTTACGTTCGGCGCTGGAGTTGTCCGGCATGATCAGGATCATCTTGTAACCCTTGATCGCGGCGGCCATGGCCAGCGCAATCCCGGTGTTGCCCGAGGTCGCTTCGATCAGCGTGTCGCCAGCGTGGATCTGCCCGCGCAGTTCGGCACGGGTGATCATCGACAGCGCCGGACGATCCTTGACCGAACCCGCCGGGTTGTTCCCTTCGAGCTTGAGCAATAGGGTGTTGCTGGTGGCACCGGGCAGGCGCTGCAAACGCACCAGCGGAGTGTTGCCGACGCAATCGGCGATGGTTGGGTACTGCAGGGTCATGGCGTATTCGCAATCCAGACGTGCGGGGGCGCCTATCATACCGGCAAACGTTCGCAGGCCATATCACGCAAAGTGCGGTGCTTATGGTTTATGGGAATAAGCAGTAAAAGTCTCACCAGTGGTGAGACTATTAGTTGAATCGAAGGGTCCCTTCGCGAGCAAGCCCGCTCCCACAGGAGGGTGGCGGTGTTGGTTATACAATCTGCGGACGACACACATCCAAAGTGGGAGCGGGCTTGCTCGCGAAGGCGTCAGCCGCCACGCCGCCGTCATCGGCAACCAGCCGCAAATTCAACCGCAACCCGGCCCCACCATTCTCCGCCCACAACATCCCGCCCTGGCGCTGCACCGCATTCCTCGCAATGCTCAACCCCAGCCCAAACCCGCCATCCCCCGGGCGTGAGCCGTCGAGGCGGATAAAGGGCGAGAAGATCCGTTGCAGATCGCTCTCCGCCACCCCGCCGCCCTGATCCTCCAGCCACAAATGCCAGTGATCACCATCACGCCGACCATCGAGGCGTACGATGCCGCCCTCGGGCGAATGCCGAATGGCGTTGCGCAGAATGTTTTCCAGCGCTTGCGCCAGGGAGTTGAGATTGCCGCGCACCCAGCATGACGCCGGCACCGCGCATTGCAATTGCAGGCTCGGCCAGCCGCTTTCATAACAGGCGTTGTCGGTGAGCATTTCCCACAGAGCCTGAATCTGGATCGCCTCGTCCGGCAGCGGCGCACGTTCGGTGTCGAGCCACGCCAGTTGCAGGGTGTCTTCGACCAGTCGTTGCATGCCGTCGACTTCACGGCCAATGCGCTCGCGCAGTTGCCGTAGATCCTGCTCGCTTTCACTGGCCACCCGCAGGCGACTCAGCGGCGTGCGCAGTTCATGGGACAGGTCGCGCAGCAATTGCTGTTGCAGGGCGACGGTGGATTGCAGGCGTTCGGACATCGAGTCGAAGGCCCGCGCCAGTTCGCCGAGTTCGTCCGGGCGCTGAGTAATGCCGCTCGACAGGCGCACATTCAGTTGATCGGCGCGCCAGGCGTTGGCCTGCGCGCGCAAATTGTTCAGCGGCACCACCAGCAAGCGATACAGGCCGACACACAGCAGCAAGGTGAACAGCCCCGGAATCACGCCATTGGTGATCACCCGCCAGAACACCCGGTATTTCCCCGGCAGGAAACGCTCGGGCAACTCGATCACCAGACTGCCGGCAGACGGGTCCTGGGGAAACGGCACCCGCAGCCACGGCCGGCCCTTCTTGTGGATCGGCCAGTCGAGCCCACGCAAAAAGGTCAGGTGCTGGATTTCCTGTTCATTCAGCGGCTCGCTGCTCAACGACTGCAGATTGCGGTCGATCACCCCGACCCAGGCGGCCTCACGCAGCTCCATGCTCTGCAACCAGTTATCGACCCCGTCGCGCTCACCACGCTGCCACGCCCGCTCGGCTTCGCTGGCATAACGGCTCAGCGTGCCGCGCGCCTCGTCGGAGAGATACTGGTTGCGCTCCTCCATGTAGCGGCCCCACGACCAGCTCAGCCAGATCATCAGCAGACAAAACGCCACCAGCAGACACGCCAGTTTCCAGAACAGCGAATGCCGCCCCGG
The DNA here is from genome assembly GCF_053851495.1 of Pseudomonas sp. JQ36. Lineage (NCBI taxonomy): Bacteria > Pseudomonadati > Pseudomonadota > Gammaproteobacteria > Pseudomonadales > Pseudomonadaceae > Pseudomonas > Pseudomonas sp. JQ36. The sequence continues at coordinate 3,177,299 of NZ_CM132642.1, forward strand.
CAACTCAGAGATTTTCATCGGTGGCACTCAGCACATAGCCTTTGCCCCACACCGTGCGCACCTCGCGCTCGGTGTAACCGATGGCCTTGAGTTTGCGGCGGATCTGGCTGATGTGCATGTCGAGGCTGCGGTCGTGGGCCGCGTAGCCGCGTTGCAGCACATGCTGATAAAGGAAGGCCTTGCTCAGCACTTCTTCGTCGTTGCGATGGAGAGTTTCCAGCAGACGGTATTCGCTGCGGGTCAGACCGGCAGCTTGCGCGTTATAGAAAACTTCGCACTGTTCTTCGTCGAAACGCAGCGCGCCGTGAATCGTAGCCGGTGCAATCGCTGCCGGGCGCCGATCCAGCGCCACCCGGCGCAGGATCGCCTCGATCCGCACATGCAACTCGGCGATGCTGAACGGCTTGGGCAGGTAATCATCGGCACCCAGACGAAAGCCGCTGATGCGGTCGGCCTCGGCGCCGAGCGCCGACATCAGCAGCACCGGCGTCGAATGGCTCTGACGCAATTGTGTCAGCACCTTCAGGCCGTCGAGCCCCGGCAGCAGAATGTCCATCAGCACCACGTCGAACGGCTGGTGACGCGCAATGTTCAGCCCTTCCTGACCGTTCTGGCACCAAGTCACCGCAAAGCCGCTGCGGCCCAGATGCTCGTGAACATAGGCGCCCAGCACCGGGTCGTCCTCGATGGCAAGAATGCGTGGCAGGTCGGCGGAGACAGGAGTCATGAGTATCTGCAAATAATTCTCAGTTGGGCGATTATTCAAGATTGCCCGCCATCGGGCAACCCAAGCTTGACCGGCCGGACACACGCACCAGGCCGCGCCGACCGATGGCGACATGATTTTTCCGAAGATTGCCTGCCTGCAAATCGCTACACTGCGCCAATGTCGCGTGCCGGACGCACGTGCGAGTCAACAGTTCAGCGGGATGCAGGAGATGGGTGTGCTCAAGAAACTGGGAATCAAAGGTCGCGTGTTGTTGCTGACCCTGTTGCCCACCAGCCTGATGGCGTTGGTGCTCGGGGGCTATTTCACCTGGATGCAACAGTCCGATTTGCAGACCCAGTTGATGCAGCGCGGTGAAATGATCGCCGAGCAACTGGCGCCGCTGGTGGCACCCGCCATGGGCCATGGCAATACCGATCTGCTGGAACGCATCGCCACCCAGTCCCTCGAACAACCCGACGTGCGCGCCGTTACTTTCCTCGCCCCCGACCGCACCCCGCTGGCGCACGCCGGCCCGACCATGCTCAATCAGGCACCCAGTGGCGACAGTGCGCAACTGCTACGGCGCAGCGGCAATGACGCCACGCGTTACCTGATGCCGGTGTTCGGCAAGCACCGCAATCTCGCCGGTGAGCTGATCCCCGCAGAATCCGACCGTCTGCTTGGCTGGGTTGAACTGGAGCTGTCGCACAACGGCATGCTGCTGCGCGGTTATCGCAGCCTGTTTGCCAGCCTGCTGTTGATTGCCGCCGGGCTGGCGGGAGCGGCCCTGCTCGCGTTGCGCATGGGCCGCACCATCAACCGCCCGCTGAGCCAGATCAAACAGGCGGTTGCCCAGCTCAAGGACGGTCATCTGGAAACCCGCCTGCCACCGCTCGGCAGCCAGGAACTGGACGAACTCGCCTCGGGCATCAACCGCATGGCCGGGACCCTGCAGAACGCCCGCGAAGAACTGCAGCACAGCGTCGATCAGGCCACCGAAGACGTGCGGCAGAATCTGGAAACCATCGAGATCCAGAACATCGAACTGGATCTGGCACGCAAAGAGGCGCTGGAGGCGAGCCGGATCAAATCCGAGTTCCTCGCCAACATGAGCCACGAGATCCGCACGCCGCTCAACGGCATTCTCGGTTTCACGCATCTGTTGCAGAAAAGCGAACTGACGCCGCGCCAGCTCGACTATCTGGGCACCATCGAAAAGTCCGCCGACAGCCTGCTGGGGATCATCAACGAGATCCTCGACTTCTCGAAGATCGAGGCCGGCAAACTGGTGCTCGACCACATCCCGTTCAACCTGCGCGACCTGTTGCAGGACACCCTGACCATCCTGGCGCCGGCAGCCCACGCCAAACAATTGGAGCTGGTGAGTCTGGTCTATCGCGACACGCCGCTGTCTCTGGTCGGTGACCCGCTGCGCCTGAAGCAGATCCTCACCAACCTGGTCAGCAACGCGATCAAGTTCACCCGCGAAGGCACCATCGTCGCCCGCGCCATGCTTGAAGAAGAACACGAAGACAGTGTGCAACTGCGCATCAGCATTCAGGACACCGGCATCGGCCTGTCGAGTCAGGACGTGCGCGCGTTGTTCCAGGCATTCAGTCAGGCCGACAACTCGCTGTCGCGCCAACCCGGCGGTACTGGTCTGGGCCTGGTGATCTCCAAGCGTCTGATCGAACAGATGGGTGGCGAAATCGGCGTCGACAGCACCCCGGGCGAAGGCTCGGAATTCTGGATCAGCCTGAGCCTGCCGAAAACCCGCGACGACAGCGAAGACCTGCCGGGCCCGCCGCTGCTCGGGCGTCGCGTGGCGGTGCTGGAAAATCACGAACTGGCGCGTCAGGCGCTGCAGCATCAACTGGAAGACTGCGGCCTCGACGTCACGCCGTTCAATACGCTGGAGAGCCTGACCAACGGCGTCACTGGCGCGCACCAGACCGATCAGGCGATCGACCTTGCGGTGCTCGGCATCACCAGCAACGACATGCTCCCGGAGCGCCTGAACCAGCATATCTGGGATCTGGAACACCTCGGTTGCAAAGTGCTGGTGCTGTGCCCGACCACCGAACAGACGCTGTTCCATCTCTCGGTGCCCAACCCGCACAGCCAGCTGCAAGCCAAACCAGCCTGCACGCGCAAACTGCGTCGGGCGCTGGCTGATCTGGCCAATCCACGCCAGCCGCGCAACGAGCCGGGCGAACCGCTGTCGAGCCGTGCACCGAAAGTGCTATGTGTCGACGACAACCCGGCCAACCTGTTGCTGGTGCAGACCCTGCTCGAAGACATGGGCGCCAAGGTGCTGGCAGTCGAGAGCGGCTACGCAGCAGTCAAAGCGGTGCAGAGCGAATCCTTCGATCTGGTGCTGATGGACGTGCAGATGCCGGGGATGGACGGACGCCAGACCACCGAAACCATCCGCCAGTGGGAGAGCGAACGGCATTGCACACCGCTGCCGATCGTCGCCCTCACCGCCCACGCCATGGCCAACGAAAAACGCGCCCTGCTGCAAAGCGGCATGGACGACTACCTGACCAAACCGATCAGCGAGCGGCAGCTGGCGCAAGTGGTGCTGAAGTGGACCGGTCTGGCCTTGCGCAATCAAGGAACGGAGCGTGCCAGCGACAGCGCGGCGGGCGCCAATGAGTTGCCGGTGCTCGACCACGAAGAAGGCCTGCGCCTGGCCGCCGGCAAGGCCGATCTGGCGGCGGACATGTTGGCGATGCTGCTCGCCTCGCTGGAGGCCGACCGCGAAGCCATTCGTGCCGCCAGTGAAGCTCGCGATCAGAACGCGCTGATCGAGCGCGTGCATCGTTTGCACGGTGCGACCCGATATTGTGGCGTGCCGCAGTTACGCGCGGCCTGCCAGCGCAGTGAAACCCTGCTCAAACAGGGCGATCCGAAAGCAGTGGTGGCGTTGGAGGAGCTGGATCGGGCGATCAATCGCCTCGCAACCCAAGCCCGAATCAGTGCCTGATCCACAGCAATGCCGCGTTCGCTGGCCCACGCTAAAGTGAGGTCGGGTCAACCCTGACTCGCCACCCCGCGCCAAGGAGCAATACATGCGCACGCTCGTTTTCAGCAGCCAGACCTACGACCGCGACAGTTTCCTCGCTGCCGCCTGCCCGGCCGGGCTGGAACTGCATTTTCAGCCGGCCCGGCTCAGTCTCGACACCGCCGCCCTGGCAGAACAGCATGAGGTGGTCTGCGCCTTCATCAATGACGACCTCAGCGCGCCGGTGCTGGAACGCCTTGCCACCGGCGGTACGCGACTGATCGCCCTGCGCTCGGCAGGCTACAACCATGTCGATCTGCCCGCGGCAAAACGCCTCGGGCTGGCCGTGGTGCGGGTACCGGCCTACTCGCCGCATGCGGTGGCCGAACACGCCGTGGCGCTGATTCTGGCACTCAACCGACGCCTGCACCGCGCCTACAACCGCACCCGCGAAGGTGATTTCACCCTGCACGGCCTGACGGGTTTCGATCTGGTGGGCAAGACGGTCGGAATTGTTGGCACCGGGCAGATCGGCGCGACGTTCGCGAAAATCATGCACGGTTTCGGTTGTGAATTGCTGGCCTACGACCCGTACCCAAACCCTGAGGTCGTGGCGTTGGGCGCACGTTACCTGAGTCTGCCGGAGCTGCTCGCGCAGTCGCGGATCATCAGCCTGCACTGCCCGCTCAACGCCCAGAGCAAACACTTGATCAACCGCGAATCACTGGCGCACCTGCAGCCGGGGGCGATGCTGATCAACACCGGACGCGGCGGCCTGGTCGATACACCGGCGCTGATCGACGCCCTGAAGGACGGTCAATTGGGCTATCTGGGACTGGATGTGTATGAAGAAGAGGCGCAGCTGTTTTTCGAGGATCGCAGCGACTTGCCGTTGCAGGACGACGTATTGGCGCGGCTACTGACCTTCCCGAACGTGATCATCACCGCGCATCAGGCGTTTCTGACCCATGAGGCGCTGGGCGCGATTGCCGCGACCACCCTGCACAATATCGCGACCTGGGCCGCAGGCGCGCCGCAGAACCAGGTCGAAGGTTGAAGGCTTGCCGGTTTACTTCGGCGACAGCGACGAGGCCAGGATCAGCAACGCCAGCCAGCCAAAACCGAAAAAGCGCTGCTTCATCGAATGACCGTTACGCAGCAGAAACCAGACGAAGACCATCGGCAGCAGGAACACCATGATCTTCAACCAGCCTTCCACCGGCCGCGAACCGTCGGCGTTGGGCTGAAGTTGAGGTGCGGGTTCCGGTTGCCGACGACGGCGGCCGAGCGCGGCCGGTGTGACTTTTGGCGCAGGCTCCGGGGCTGGCGCCGGGACGAAGGCTTCAGGCACGGATTTGTTGCGCGGCAGGCTGCCAAATGAAATCGTCGCGGCGGCGGCTTGCGCCGGTGTGTGCTCGTGCTGCTGCGCCATCGGAGCACCACAATGAATGCACGCCTTGGCTTCCGAGCTGATGCTCCGCTTGCATTCATAACATTCGATCAGCGCCATGTTCCGTTCCCTCAGAGTGAAGGGCGGCAGTTTGCCATGAGCGCCGGAGGATTTGAACCGGATCGAAGGTCGCACGCGTACGCCATCCTGCAATCCAGCCCGTGCTAGCATGTCGCGCAGATTTGGAGGACCCATGGTCGAACACGATTTCCGCTACACCCTGATGAACCCGCAACACACCCTCACCGAATGCCGCGCCCTCGTACCGGGACGCTATCAGGTCACCGGCAACGGTGGCTCGATTCGCAACGGTGACGTCCTGTTGGTCACCCTCAAAGGCAGCAAGGACTTGTCCATGCGCCTGACCGTCGACACCGTGCGCCACCTGATCAATCCGCCGGGCCAATGGACCGCGATGACCACCGGCCCGGTATTCGGCGAACTGGCGATCCACACCTGGCAGGTCAACTGCGACAGCTGCGCCAAAGAGCTGAACTTCGAGTTCGCCGTGGATGCCAAGCTGGGCAAGACTGCCGAGCAGCCAGCCGCCACGGCGCGCATCGCCGAGCTGGGCTGGAAAGCCGTCGGCGACAAGCACCTGTGCCCGAAATGCCAGGAGCCTGCGTGATGAAACGCCTTGCCCTGCCGCTGCTGGTCGGTGCCGCTCTTGTGGGCTGCGCCGCAGAGCCTGTGCAACTGCAGCAGAACCGCAGCTACATTTTGGAGTGGATCGGCGAGCGGCCATTGATGGATTACAGCCATCTGACCGTGACCCTCGGTGACGATGGCCGCGCGTACGGCAATGGCGGCTGCAACCACTGGTTCGCGCCGTACACCCTCGACGGTGACAAGCTGAGCTTCGGCCCGATCGGCAAGACCCGCAAACTCTGCGCGCCGGCGCTGATGGAGCAGGAACAACGCTTCCTGCAGGCGCTGCAAGGCGTGGAACGCTGGGACATCTCGCCGATCGAGCAGATGCGCTTCTGGCCGGCGCAAGGCAAGCCGTTGCGCTGGTGGCTGGAAGAGGGCTGATCGTTCAGCCGCAAAAAAGAGCGCAGCCTGCGGCAGCTCCTACAGGTGTACACATGACCTTGTAGGAGCTGCCGCAGCCTGCGAGCTTTTTTCTGAACGCCAGTTACTGTGGCGAGGGAGCTTGCTCCCGCTCGGCTGCGCAGCAGTCGCACAACCGTTAACCGCGCATTGCCGCAGACACGAGTCAGCAGGGTTTGGGGCCGCTTCGCGCCCCAGCGGGAGCAAGCTCCCTCGCCACAAAAGCCCATTCAACTCACTTTGTCGCCTGCAACGCCTCAAGCTTGGCCATCACCCCCGCCGCCGTCTGCTCGCCCATCAACTGCTCACGCACCTTGCCCTTGTTGTCGATGATGTAAGTCACCGGCAAGGCCTCACTGCGCGGCAGGTCGAACAGGTCCGCCGGATCCTGCGCCAGCACGGTGAATTTGATGCCCAGCTTCTCGCTGGCGCTCTTCAGGTCTTCACCCTGGACGTTGTCGAAGTTGACTCCGAACACACCAACGTTCTTGCTCTTGAGTTCGTCAGCCAAATGATTGAGCTCCGGAATTTCCGTGCGGCACGGGCCGCACCATTCGGCCCAGTAATTGATGACTACCCATTGCTTGTCCAGACGTTCGGACGCGACCTTCTGACCATTCTGGTCAATGCCGTAGTCATTGCCGCAGCCCCCCAGCATCAACGCCCCGATTATCGTCAATGCCGCTGCCAATCGCCGTGTCATGTCATGTTCCCTGGTCAAAAATTGAAGGCGCCTGCGACCCATCGCCTCTGAAGGTTCTGGATTGCGCGCTGCACAGTTAGAATAGCCGCCACTTTACGCCAGAAGCGACCCGCCATGACCGATCTGACGCTTTATCACAATCCGCGCTGCTCGAAATCCCGCGGCGCGCTGGAACTTCTCGAGGCCCGCGGCCTGACCCCGAACGTGGTGCGTTACCTCGAAACGCCGCTGAATGCGGTGCAAATCAAGGCACTGCTCGGCAAGCTGGGCATCACTCCACGGCAACTGCTGCGCACCGGAGAAGATGAATACAAAATGCTTCAGCTGGCTGACGAAAGCCTCAGCGACGCGCAATTGATCGACGCCATCGCCCAGCATCCAAAACTGATGGAACGGCCAATTCTTGAAGTCGGCGACAAAGCCGTTATCGGTCGCCCACCGGAGCAGATTCTGGAGTTGCTGCCGTGAGCGCGCCGTACATTCTGGTTCTGTATTACAGCCGCAATGGTTCGACCAACGAGATGGCCCGGCAGATTGCCCGCGGCGTCGAACAGGCCGGCCTCGAAGCGCGCCTGCGTACCGTGCCGGCAATCTCCACCGAGTGTGAAGCAGTGGCTCCGGACATCCCGGAAGAAGGCGCGCTCTACGCTACCCTCGATGACCTGAAGAACTGCGCCGGCCTCGCCCTTGGCAGCCCGACGCGTTTCGGCAACATGGCCGCGCCGCTGAAGTACTTCCTCGACGGCACCAGCAACCTGTGGCTGACCGGCGCGCTGGTCGGCAAACCGGCTGGCGTGTTCACCTCCACCGCCAGCCTGCACGGCGGTCAGGAAACCACCCTGCTGTCGATGATGCTGCCGCTGTTGCACCACGGCATGCTGATCACTGGCCTGCCGTACAGCGAGTCGGCACTGCTGGAAACCCAGGGCGGCGGTACGCCGTATGGCGCCAGTCATCATGCCGGGGCCGATGGCAAGAAAGGTCTCGATCAGCACGAGATGGCGCTGTGTCGCGCACTCGGCGCACGCCTGGCCAAGACCGCGCAAAAACTGGAGGGCTGAGGGTGGCGAAGAAGCCGAAAGTCCTGCCCTCCGTCGAGTGGCTTGAACCCCGCGTCAAGGCGATGCGGGTCGTCAGCCTGTTGTGCTTCTTCGGCCTCGCCGGGCTGCTCGCCGCTTACTACCTGGTGTTCGCCGACCTGCACGGCGCCCGACCGTGGGTGATCCTGCTGGTCGAGCTGATCCCGTGGCTGATCCTCGCGCCGGGCATGCTGATGGGCAACGCGCGTGCGCACTCGTGGATGTGTTTTGTGGTGAATCTGTATTTCATCAAGGGCGCGCTGGCAGCGTATGACCCGAACCGGCAACTGTTCGGCGTGCTGGAGATGGCCGCGAGCCTGGCGCTGTTCTGCTCGGCGCTGCTGTATGTACGGTGGCGGTATCAGTTGAATCGCAAACTCGCGGGCGAAGGCGAGATTTCCGTCGCCTGAGCTGACGCCTTCGCGAGCAAGCCCGCTCCCACAGTTTTTGTGTCGATCACAGAATTTTGTGTTTCAACAAGAATCCTGTGGGAGCGGGCTTGCTCGCGAATGGAGCGCTGCGGTCTTAATGATTGACGGTGTACGCGAGCATCATCGAAATCTGGCTCATCGGCCGCCCGCCACTTTGCTCATGCCACTGATTGAACGCATTCTGCACAATCGCCAGATCGCGCAGACTGGTCGGCACCTTGTCGACGATCTTCTGCGCATTCAGCGCGGCGACCACGTCATAGCTCGGCACAAATGTGTCCTTGCCGACCATGCGCAGGAAGCGCGGCGCCGACAGTCCGCCCAACTGACTCCCGTGTTTTTTCAGGTAGGTCCACAGACCGACGATATCGGTCACTGGCCAGTCGGCGATCAGCGCGCCGAAACTGCCCTTGTCCTTTTCCACATCGAGGATGAACTGCGCATTGCGCGGCACGCTCTTGAGCTTGCCCAGGTGGCGGATGATCCGCGCGTCCTGCATCAGGCGTTCGAGGTGTTCGGCGCTCATCAGCACGACTTTTTCCGGGTCGAACTTGAAGAACACTTCTTCGAAGGCCGGCCACTTGGCGTCCACCAGGCTGTGCTTGAGGCCGGCGCGGAACACGCGCAGGGCCATGGTCGAGAGGTAACGATCGTCGCTGATCTTGCGCAATTGCGCCGGGGTCTTGGGAACGGGCAGATGGGCTTCCAGTTCAGCCGCCGAACCGAAGCGGTTCAGACAGTATTCGTGCAGCCACTTGTAATCGCGCATGCCCTCTCCTATTGAATGAAACGAAAAACCAATGTGGGAGCGGGCTTGCTCGCGAAGACTGAGTGTCAGTCGACTCCTGTATCGACTGATACACCGCCTTCGCGAGCAAGCCCGCTCCCACAGGGACAGTGTTTACAGATTGACGACGTTGACGAAGCGCGAAGCCGCGGTCTCGTCGATCTTCAGGCTGGTGAAGTCGAACAGGTGGCGGTCGGCCAGTTGCGACGGCACCACGTTCTGCAGACTGCGGAAGATGCTTTCAGTTCGGCCCGGAGTCTTGCGCTCCCAGTCCTGAAGCATTTCCTTGACCACCTGACGCTGCAGGTTTTCCTGCGAACCGCAGAGGTTGCAAGGGATGATCGGGAACTCCTTGAAGTCCGAGTAGGCCTGGATGTCTTTCTCGTTGCAGTAGGCCAGCGGACGGATCACCACGTTGCGCCCGTCGTCGGCGCGCAACTTCGGCGGCATCGCCTTGAGGGTGCCGTTGAAGAACATGTTGAGGAAGAACGTCTCGACGATGTCGTCACGGTGGTGACCGAGGGCCATTTTGGTCGCGCCGATTTCGTCGGCAAAGGTGTACAGCGTGCCGCGACGCAGGCGTGAGCACAGCGAGCAAGTGGTCTTGCCTTCCGGCACCAGCTCCTTGACCACCGAGTAGGTGTCCTTCTCGACGATGTGGTACTCGACGCCCAGTTCTTTCAGGTAGGCCGGCAGCACGTGCTCGGGGAAGCCCGGCTGCTTCTGATCCATGTTCACCGCGACGATCTCGAACTTGATCGGTGCAACCTTCTGCAGGTGCAGCAACACGTCGAGCATGGTGTAGCTGTCCTTGCCCCCGGACAGGCAGACCATGACCTTGTCGCCGTCTTCGATCATGTTGAAATCGGCGACCGCTTCGCCGGCCAGGCGGCGCAGGCGCTTTTGCAGTTTGTTCTGGTTGACCGTAAGAGTGCCCATGACGCGAAATCCGTGAGGTGTGACGAAAGGCGGGCATTTTACGCAAAAACCCGGGGAGCGCGAAGGGCCGTGGGTCTGTCCCTTTCAACCGATCCCCTGTGGCGAGGGAGCTTGCTCCCGCTGGGGTGCGAAGCGCCCCCAAACCTGCAGCCGCTATTTTCCTGACGCACCGAACCGCAAGGATTGGCGACTGCTGCGCAGCCGAGCGGGAGCAAGCTCCCTCGCCACAGAGATGATCCGGCCTAAAATGCGCAAGACCCTGCCGCGATTACGCCCTGTGTTTACAGCGCAATTTGCTCTAAGCCCCTAGTCCCTGTGCGGTCAAGTCCTTTCTATACTGCGACATAAGGTCGCACACATCTGAAGACCTGAATTTGCTCGGCCACCTTGGCCCGTAGGCGCTCCGCTGGGGGGCGATGGCAATAACAAGAGGAGTGACTGGCATGATCCATCACGTAGTGGGACTTTTTACCCACCCCGATCAGGAATGGAAGGAAATCCGTGGCGACCAAGAGGAAAGCATCAGCCACATGTACCTGACGCACACGCTGATTCTCGCGGCGATTCCGGCGGTTTCGGCGTTTATCGGCACCACGCAAGTCGGCTGGGTGATCGGCAACCGCGCACCGGTGATGCTGACCTTTGAAAGCGCACTGTGGATGACCATCATGTCGTACCTGGCGATGCTCGGCGGGGTCGCGGTGATGGGCGCGTTCGTGCACTGGATGGCCCGTACCTATGACGCCAACCCGAGTCTGGCCCGTTGCGTGGCATTCGCCACCTACACCGCGACGCCGTTGTTCGTCGGCGGGCTGGCGGCGCTGTATCCGCACATGTGGCTGGGGATGATCGTCGGCACGGCGGCCATCTGTTACACGGTGTACCTGCTGTATGTCGGGCTGCCGACGTTCATGAACATTCCGTCGGACGAAGGCTTCCTGTTTTCCAGCTCGGTGCTGGCGGTGGGTCTGGTGGTGCTGGTGGCCATCATGGCGTTCACCGTGATTGTCTGGGGCCTCGGCGTGGGGCCGGTGTATACCAACTGACATGTTTCACCCCCGAGAAAAACAAGATCTGCCAATACAGGCCGCCGCAAGGCGGCCTTCTCGTTTGGCGGATGACCATTCGGCAGGTCAGCGATTCGCAAGTCCCAGAGGTTGCGGCATACTCGACGCCTCTGGAGATCCATCAAGCATGCCCGAGCAACTCAATACCCGCGTCGAAGACTGTTACCAACTCGCTGAAGCCTTTTTCAAACGTCATTTCCAACGCCCCGTCGTCAGCCTCAAGCTGCGCGGGCAAAAAGCCGGTGTCGCGCATCTGCACGAGAACCTGCTGCGCTTCAACCCGCAGCTGTACCGGGAAAACACCGAACACTTCCTCAAGCAGACCGTGGCCCACGAAGTCGCGCACCTGATCGCCCATCAACTGTTCGGCGACCGCATCCAGCCGCATGGCGAGGAGTGGCAACTGATCATGCGCGGGGTTTACGAACTGCCGCCGGATCGTTGCCACACCTATGCCGTCAAACGCCGCAGCGTGACCCGCTATATCTACAAATGCCCGTGCGCCGACAGTGATTTTCCGTTTTCGGCGCAGCGTCATAGCCTGGTGCGCCAAGGGCGACGGTACTTGTGCCGGCGCTGCCGCAATACTTTGGTGTTCAGTGGTGAGATGCGGGTGGAATAGCCAGTTTTTGTGTTGCCTCGACTGGCCCCATCGCGAGCAGGCTCACTCCTACAGGTGAAACGCATTTCAATTGTAGGAGTGAGCCTGCTCGCGAAGAGGCCGGTACAGACGCTAGAGAATCACCTTGGCACGCCGCAACTCGGCAATCCGCTCAGGGCTAAACCCCAACTCCCCCAACACCTGCTCCGTATGCTGCCCCAACCCCGCCCCGACATGCCGCGGCGCCGGCAGCGCCTCGGAAAACTTCAGCGGACAGGCAATCTGCGCCTGACTGGAACCGTCGCCGCGCGGCACCTGGGTCACCAGCCCGCGCGCCTGCAACTGCGGATGCTGCACCGCCTCGCTCAGGTTCAAGACCGGTTCGACACAGGCATCGACCCTGGCGAACAGCTCGCACAGCTCGGTGAAATCATGCTTCTCGAACTCGACTTTCAGCGCTTCCTTCAAGGCGCGCTGCTGTTCAGGCCTGGGTGACAAGCCCTGCGCCGCCAACTCCGGCCGGCCCAACGCTTGACACAGTTGCTGCATGAACCCCGGCTCCAGACTGCCCACCGACAACCAACGCCCGTCGCGCGAACGGTAGTAGTCGTAGAAGCTGCCGCCATTGAGCATCTGCTCTTCCCAATGCGGTTCCTCGCCACAGGCCAGATACCCGGCACCGGCCATGGCGTTCAGGCTGAAGGCGCAATCGGTCATGCTCACGTCCAGGTGCGTGCCCTGCCCGGTCTGCTGCCGGGCGATGACCGCCGCCAGCAGGCCGATCACCCCGTGCAACGATCCGCCCGCAACATCCGCCACCTGCATGCCCAGCGGCAACGGCCCGCTGTCGGCGCGGCCGGTGTAGCTGGAGAGCCCGGCCAGTGCCAGATAGTTGATGTCATGCCCGGCGCGATCCTTGTATGGGCCGGTCTGGCCGTAGCCGGTGATCGACACGTAAATCAGCTTCGGATTGATCGCCTTCAGCGCCTCGTACCCCAGGCCCAGACGCTCCATCACACCGGGGCGAAACTGTTCCAGAACGATGTCGTAGTCGGCCAGCAACTGCCTGACCACCTCCAGCGCTTCCGGTTGTTTGAGATCCAGCGCCAGGCTGCGCTTGTTGCGGTTGAGGTAAGCGTGGCTGGCGGACATGCCCTGATCATGCGGCGGCAACACCCGCAGCAGATCCAGGCGCGTCGGCGATTCGATGCGCAGCACTTCGGCGCCCATGTCCGCCAGCAGCAGCGAGGCGAACGGCCCTGGCAACAAGGTAGAGAAATCGAGAATCTTCAGCGAGGCCAGTGGTGCGGACATGGGCGAACTCCTTGGGCGATGCACTCAGCCTAGGCAGCGATGCCGCGCACGGCAATCACCGGATACATCAGCGGCAGTGACCGTAAAGCTCAAATCGCAGGCAATAAAAAACCTGCCGAAGCAGGTTTTTCAGAACACCTGTGGCGAGGGAGCTTGCTCCCGCTGGGTCGCGAAGCGACCCCCTCTTCAAAGAAGGGCCTGCTGCGCAGTCCAGCGGGAGCAAGCTCCCTCGCCACAAGGTATTACCAAATTGCAGTTACTTCACATTGCTCGGGGTTGGGCCTTCAGCCACACCCAGGTCATCTTCTTCACGCTCATCGGAGATACCGCGACCGCCAGAAGCCAGCTCGGCTTGCAGCACGTCGGTGTCCAGCTCTTTCACCCACTTGGCAACCACGATGGTCGCGACGGCGTTGCCGACCAGGTTGGTCAGGGCGCGGGCTTCGGACATGAAGCGATCGATACCGAGGATCAGTGCCAGACCGGCCACCGGCAGGTGACCTACGGCCGACAGGGTGGCGGCCAGCACGATGAAGCCCGAACCGGTCACACCGGCGGCGCCTTTGGAGGACAGCAGCAATACCAGCAGCAGAGTGATCTGGTGAGTGATGTCCATGTGGGTGTCGGTCGCCTGAGCGATGAACACGGCCGCCATGGTCAGGTAGATCGAAGTACCGTCGAGGTTGAACGAGTAACCGGTCGGGATTACCAGACCCACCACGGATTTCTTCGCGCCCAGACGCTCCATCTTGATCAGCATGCGTGGCAGTGCCGATTCCGACGAGGACGTGCCCAGTACGATCAACAGCTCTTCACGGATGTAACGCACCAGTTTAAACACGCTGAAACCGTGAGCACGGCAGATCGCACCCAGCACCACCACCACGAACAGCACGCAGGTGATGTAGAAGCAGATCATCAACTGGCCCAGTTGCACCAGCGAGCCAACGCCGTAGGCACCGATGGTGAAGGCCATCGCGCCGAAAGCACCCAGCGGCGCCAGTTTCATGATCATGTTGATGATGTTGAACATCACGTGGGCGAAGCGATCGATCATGTCCAGCAGCGGACGACCGTACGAACCCAGGCGATGCAGGGCGTAGCCGAAGATCACCGAGAACATCAGCACTTGCAGGATGTCACCGGTGGCGAACGCACCGACGATGGTGTTCGGGATTACATTGAGAAGGAAACCGACAATGCTCTGGTCTTTACTGGCCGTCACATACGTGGCGATTTTCGAGGCGTCCAGGGTGGTGACGTCGATGTGCATGCCGGCGCCCGGTTGCACAACGTTGACCACGATCAGACCGATCAGCAGGGCAATGGTGGAAACGATTTCGAAGTACAGCAGCGCGTAGCCGCCAGTCTTGCCCACCGATTTCATGTTCTGCATGCCGGCGATGCCGCTGACAACGGTACAGAAAATGATCGGGGCGATGACCATTTTGATCAGTTTGATGAACCCGTCACCCAGTGGCTTGAGGGCCACACCGGTCTGTGGGTAGAAGTGACCGAGCAGGATGCCGATGGCGATGGCAACGATCACCTGGAAGTACAGGGATTTGTAGAGTGGCTGACGAGTCGTCATTGCAAATTTCCTCAAGAGTCCCGCGGGGCAACATCCATCTGTTGTCCGCAAAACCTTAAATTGCGAACCCTCCTGCACTGGAGGGATTTGTTGTTGGAACGGCGCTTTTCCTGGTGGATAAACGCACGCTTCTATCGCTCTTATCGCAAACGTCGTGCCACTTTGGTGCAATTCGCTGCAAGCCTTTTGATATCAGGGGATGCGCAGTATTTTTTGTCACTGCCCGGTGACGCCAGTGTGGCGGATTTCCGCCAACTCGGCAGATCTCGTCCTACAATTTGGCGGAAATCCGCCTTGTTGCCCGGCGCATGCCCCGGCTACCATCCGGCGCCTGAGGAAGGATCTGCCGCTTATGCGCGAACGTACCATCGCCAGTCATTTCGCCCGTGCCGCCCTCGGCGGCGCACGCCGTTCGGGGTTCGACTATGCGCCATTGCTGCAGCAACTGGGGATCAGCCCCGAGTTGCTCGATGAGCCACGGGCGCGCATCGCCCCGGAGCAATTCACCCAACTGATCCAGAGCCTGTGGCTGGCGCTGGATGACGAATACCTGGGCTTTGGCAACGCGCCGAGCAAACCCGGCAGTTTCGCGATGATGTGCCACGCGCTGATCCACTGCCGCAATCTGGAGAAGGCGCTGCAACGCGGTTTATTGTTTTATAGCCTATTCCCCGAAGCACCTCGCCTGAGCCTGAGTCGCGAAGACGAATGGGTGCGCCTGAGCCTCGATGACTCGCAGTTATGGGACCCGGATCACTTCCTCAGCGAGAGCCTGCTGGTGATCTGGCATCGTCTCGGCAGTTGGTTGATCGGCCAGCGGATTCGTCTGGAGCAGGCCACCTTCAGTTACTCGAAACCGGCGCACGGTGCCGAATACGACCTGCTGTTCCCCTGCCCGCTGGTGTTTTGCGCCGAGCAGAGCAGCCTGCTGTTTCACAGCCGCTATCTGTCGATGCCGCTGTTGCAGGACGAACGCACCCTCAAGCACTTTCTCGAACGCTCGCCCGCCGACCTGCTGTCACGGCCGGACGACGGCGACAGCCTCAGCAGCCGCCTGCGCCGCTTGCTCAGCCGCGACAGCGCGCACTGGCCGGACCTGGAAGCGGTGGCCGCGCACCTGCACATCAGCCCACAAACCCTGCGCCGGCATTTGCGCGAAGAAGGCACCAGTTTTCAG
This sequence comes from Pseudomonas sp. JQ36, assembly GCF_053851495.1. NCBI lineage: Bacteria > Pseudomonadati > Pseudomonadota > Gammaproteobacteria > Pseudomonadales > Pseudomonadaceae > Pseudomonas > Pseudomonas sp. JQ36. The sequence continues at coordinate 3,193,204 of NZ_CM132642.1, forward strand.
GAATTGAAGGATCAGTTGCGCCGCGACATCGCGATTTATCACCTGGGACGGGCGGATCTGTCGTTGCAGCAGATTGCCGAGCAACTGGGGTTTTCCGAACCGTCGGCGTTTCACCGGGCGTTCAAGAAATGGACCGGGCTGACACCGGGGGCGTATCGGGCGCAGGAGCAGTAAGACCTGCGGTGAACTGACTGGCGCCATCGCGAGCAGGCTCACTCCTACATTTGAAATGCATTCCCCTTGTAGGAGTGAGCCTGCTCGCGATGACGTCAGAACAGCCATCACCTAAACCGCAGGAAACTGAATCCTGAACGCCGCCCCGCCCATCGGCGAGTCCCCGAGCATCAGCTTGGCGTTGTAGCTCTCGATGATGTCCTTGACCACCGCCAGGCCGATGCCCTGCCCCGGATGCTGACGATCCAGACGTTCGCCACGCTCGAGAATCCGCGCGCGCTGATTCGGTGGCACGCCCGGACCGTCGTCTTCGATGCACAGCTCGATACCCGCGAGGGTCTCGCGCACGCTGATGCGCACTTCGCCCAGGCACAGGCGATAGGCGTTTTCCAGCAGGTTGCCCATCATCTCCAGCAGCGCGCCCTGTTCGATCGGCACATAGCATTGTTCCGGCAGATCGAAGGCCACTCGAACGTGTTTGTCGCGGTAAACCTTGTCCAGCGTGTCGCACAGGCTCTGGAGCACCGGTTGCAGCCGCACCTGATGGCGCACCAGACCGCTTTTGCGCAGGCTGGCCCGTTGCAGTTGATAGCTGATCTGCTGACTCATGCGTTCGATCTGGGTTTGCAGCACCCAGGCCTGATCGCGATCTTCCGGGCGTTGCGCCATGTCCTCACTGACCCCTTGCAGTACCGCCAACGGGGTTTTCAGGCTGTGCGCCAGATCATCGAGAGAATCCCGGTAACGGCTGCGCTGCTGGCGTTCGCTGTGCAGCAAACGGTTGAGCGAGCCGGTCAGGCGCAGCAGTTCGCGCGGGTGCTGTTCGGTGAGACTTTCGCGGGTGCCGCTTTCGATTTCGTCGAGCTCCTGACTGAGCCGGCGCAGCGCCTTGAGGCCCCAAGTCAGGCCGATCCACAACAGCGCCAGCAGCACCAGCAATGCGGCGCCGAAGCCCAGATAAAGATTTTCGCGCAGGCCTTCGAGGGTGTTTTCGTATTCGCGCACCGGTTGCAGGGCGACGATACTGAACGCGGCACTTTTACCGCCGAGCAGTTTGACTTCGACGTCGTAGACGAAGAACTCCTGGCCGCTGGCTTCACGGATCCGCGCGAACTCGTTGCCGAGGCCGTCATAACGCGGTTTGTAATTGATCTGCTCTTCCTGAGTGGCTTTCGATCGCCAGACCAACTTGCCGTCGCGGTCGTAGATATAGCCGAGCAAGCGGAAGTCGGTGAGGTTGAAGCGCTCATCCGGCAACTGCGAGGGCATCACCAAATGACCATTCTCCACCCGTGCGGCGGAGATCAGTGTGGTGACGTCCGAGGCCAGGCGTTGCTCGATAGAATCCTGCAACGCGAGGCTGAACGCACCCTGCATCGCCGGCAGCAAGGCGAGCATGAACAACACCGCCAACGTGGTGGCGGCAAGCATCAAACGAACGCGAAGGGAACGGATCAAGTGCAGCGCTCATTGAACAGATAACCGAGACCACGCACGGTGTCGATCGGTTTGAACCCGCCCGGGCCTTCGAGCTTGCGGCGCAGGCGGCCGACCAGCACTTCGATGACGTTCGGATCACGCTCGTCGTCATCCGGGTAGAGTTGTTCCATCAGGCGATCCTTGGGCACCACTTGCTGGTGGTGGCGCATCAGGTATTCGAGGATGCGGTATTCGTAGGCGGTCAGCGCCAGCGGCTGTTCATCCAGCGACGCCTGCTTGCGATTGAGGTCCAGCAACAGCGGCCCGGCGACGATGGTCGACTGGGTGAAGCCACTGGAGCGGCGCAGCAAGGCATTCAGGCGCGCATCGAGTTCCTCGAACTGGAACGGCTTGACCACGTAGTCGTCGGCCCCTGCGGCCAGGCCTTCGACCTTGTCCTGCCAGTTGCCGCGCGCGGTGAGGATCAGGATCGGAAAGGTCTTGCCGCTCGAGCGCAACTGCCGGATCAGGTCCAGACCGCCCATACCAGGCAGGCCGAGGTCGATCACCGCCAGATCGAAGTTGAACTGTCCGGTCTGGTACAGCGCCTCTTCGGCATTGGCCACGGACTCGACCACGTGACCGCTCTCCGTCAGGCGGGTTTGCAGGTGATGGCGCAACAGCGCTTCATCTTCGACGACCAACAGTTTCATAACGCTCTCCCGGGTAAATCAAAAACTCCAACAACGCAGCTGTGGGAGCGGGCTTGCTCGCGAAAGCGGTGGATCAGTCAACCCGGATGTCGACTGACACATCGCCTTCGCGAGCAAGCCCGCTCCCACTCTGGATCTGGCGGCAACGCTTTAGAAAGCGTAGTTCGCCGACAGATAAGTCTGGGCGCTGCTGGTCAAGTCCAGCGAGCCTTGTTTGCTGCCACCGCTCTCTTTCATTTCAGTGCTGGCGTTGCTCATCAGGTAACGGTAACCGAGTTCCACCGAAACATTCTGCGCGACCTGTTGCAGTACACCGAACTGGCCACCGACGGCGTAACCGATGTCGCTGTCACGGCTGTAGCCTGGCGAGTCCTGAGTCAGCTTGGTCAAACCGGCCGTTGCACCGCCGAACAGTTTGGTGCTGCCGCCCACTGGATAGAACAGATCGTAGCTGCCCAGCAGGTTTTCCTGGCGCAGTTTAATGCCATTGTGCGAACCGGACACGTTGTCGTAAGTCGCGTAGTAACGACCTTGCGAGTTTTGCTGGCCGAGGCGCACGCCGTAAGTGTTGTTGCCGTCGATTGCGCCGCTGGCGTCCGGGTGGCCAAGGTTGTCGTTCAGCGCGTGGGACTTTTTGACCTTGTCACTGCTCTGGCCGAACGTCAGGCCGGCAAAGTTGCTGGTGTCATCGGCGTGTGCCGCAATGCTTGAGCCCAACAAGGTAAAAGCCAGCAGCAGTTTGTTTAGATGATTCATCGCGTTTCCTCTTTCACATTGCTGTTTGGGTATGGCGCAAGGTTACTGACCGGCCCCTGTACCGCCCCTGAACACTCTCTGAACCTGCGCTGAATCAAATCGACTAGGCTGTCCTGACCACTTTCGATAAGGAGACCGACCATGCGCCTGTTCCTCGCCCTCGCCTTGCTCGCCGCCAGCAGTCTGGCCAACGCCGCGATCAAAACTCAGGAGATTCCCTACCAGAGTGCCGACGGCACCAGGCTGATCGGCTACTACGCCTACGACGACGCGATCAAGGGCAAACGCCCGGGAGTCGTGGTGGTGCATGAATGGTGGGGCCTTAACGATTACGCCAAACGTCGCGCCCGCGACCTCGCCGAACTGGGCTACAGCGCGCTGGCGATCGACATGTATGGCGAAGGCAAGAACACCGAGCACCCGAAAGATGCGATGGCGTTCATGCAGGCTGCGACCAAAGACGCCGCGGCCTCCAGCAAACGTTTCGAGGCCGGGTTGAACCTGCTGAAAAAGCAGCCGCAGACCGACGTCAATAAAATCGCCGCCATCGGTTACTGCTTCGGCGGTGGCGTGGTGCTCAACGCCGCGCGTCAGGGCGAGCCGCTGGCGGGCGTGGTGAGTTTCCATGGTGCGCTGGCGACCACCACCCCGGCCGCACCCGGCAGCGTGAAGGCGAAAATTCTGGTCGAGCATGGCGCGCTGGACAGCATGGTCACCGCTGACAACGTCACCGCGTTCAAGAGTGAAATGGACAAGGCCGGCGCCGACTACACATTCGTCAGCCTCGATGGCGCCAGGCACGGCTTCACCAATCCGGATGCCGATCGTTTGAGCCATGGTGATCACGGCGGTCCGGATATCGGTTACAACAAGGCGGCCGATGAAAAATCCTGGGCGGACATGAAGGCGTTCTTCCAGAAGATTTTTGGCTGATCCACATCCACCCTGTAGGAGCTGCCGCAGGCTGCGATCTTTGCTTTTTTAAGATCAAGATCAAAAGATCGCAGCCTTCGGCAGCTCCTACAGGGTCAGCGCCGCCAGATACAGGATTTGGCTCTACCCAGCATCCGCGCCAACCGGCAAAATGCCCGCCATGAATTCCAGCCCGCCCCTCCCCGCCTGCTGCACCCCGCTCGACGCCCATTGGCCGTTGCCCAACGTGTTGCCCGAGACCGTACTGCTCAGCACCCGTTTCGACCCGAAGCAACTGCTGGGCGATGACTTCCAGCGCAGCGCCATCGAGCCGCCGCCGAGCATTCAGCGTTCTGTTGCCAAGCGTCAGGCCGAGTTTCTCGCCGGGCGAATCTGCGCCCGGGCCGCGCTGCAGCAACTGGAAGGCTCAAGCGTGATTCCGGCGATTGGCGAAGACCGTGCGCCGGTGTGGCCGGCGCACATTTGCGGCTCGATCACCCACAGCACCGGGCGTGCAGCGGCGATTGTCGCCAATAAACAGCACTGGCGCGGTTTGGGCATGGATCTGGAAAACCTGCTCGACAGCGACCGCGCCGAACGCCTGGCCGGGGAGATCCTGACGCCGCCGGAGCTGCAGCGCATGGCCGCCGGCTCGCGGGAGCAACTGGGGTTGTGCGTGACCCTGACGTTTTCGGTGAAAGAGAGCCTGTTCAAGGCGCTGTACCCGATTGTGCAGAAGCGCTTTTATTTCGAGCACGCCGAGGTGCTGGAGTGGACGGAGCAGGGTCAGGTTCGGTTGCGTCTGCTGACTGACTTGTCTGGCGAATGGCGTCATGGCACCGAGCTGGAGGCGCAATTTGGGGTGCAGGATGGGCAGTTGTTGAGTCTGGTCAGCATTCCGGCCTGAGGATTTTTCAGCGCCGGTTGCGCCGCTTTCGCGAGCAAGCCCGCTCCCACCCTTGAAATGCATTTCCCTGTGGGAGCGGGCTTGCTCGCGAAGGCGCCATTTCTGCTAACGCAAAACTTAGCGGCGTTCCTGATTCCTCGGCCAGCTCAGACTGAAGCAAGCCCCACCCAGGCTCTTGCTCTTGTTGATCAGCGCCCGACCGTCATGCCAGTGAATGATCCGCCGCACAATCGACAACCCCAAGCCATGCCCGCCCGACGCCCGGGTGCGGCTGTCATCCAGACGCAGGAACGGCGTGAAAATGCGCTCCCACGCCGACTCCGGCACGCCCGGCCCGTCATCCTCGACGTCCACCCGGCAGCGCAACTGCCCGACCTGATAACTCACCGTGACTTTCGAGCGCGCATGGCGCATCGCGTTGCTCACCAGGTTCTGCAACGCCCGATGCAGGAAGCGCGGCTCGGCCTCGACCCAGGCGCCGTCGTTATCCGCTGCCGACAGGCACAACCCGCGCTGCACCGCGACCTCGGCACGCAACGGCGCCAGTTCTTCGATCACCTGATTGATCAGCGCATCGAGATCGATGCGTTGAAAGGTCAGCGCTGGTGAACCCTGTTCCAGACGCGCGTAAGTGAGCATTTCGTCGACCAGTTTATCGAGATCCTCGATGTCGTGGTCCATGCCCTCACGGTACTTTTCCAACGCCTGCGGGGTGGTGGCCGAGCCGATCATCTCCAAACCGAAACGCAGGCGCGCCACCGGCGTGCGCAGTTCGTGGGACACCGCGCGCACCAGTTCGCGCTGGATCGCCAGCAACTGCTGCAAGTGCTCGGCCATGCCGTTGAACGCCGCCGCCAGCCGCCCCACCGAGTCAGCACCGCGGGCCGGTACGCGGGTTTCCAGGCTGCCCTTGGCGATGCGTGTGGCTGCGGCTTCGAGACCACGCAGACGCCGCTCGAGCTGACGCACCAACAGGTAGACGATCAGCCCGATCAGGCTCAGACCGAGGGCCGCAATCAGCACCAGCCATTGCGGCGGGTACGGATTCATCTGATACAGCGGGCCGATCTCCAGCACCCACGGCGTGCCGACCATGCCGGCAAACACCCGGATCGAATCCCCGCCCTTGCCCAGCGCCATCACCGTATCGCCCTCGGACACGCGACGGCTCTGGTCTTCATCCATGTCGGCTTCGTTGACCGTGACCAGCCGCAGATCGAAACCGAAGCCCTTCTCTTCCTTTAATTGCGCCAGTCGCCTGGGCTGTTCGCCGACCGGCACCCGCACCAGTTCATCGGCCAGCAGGTAAATAGTCGCACGCGCCAGTTGCTCGCTGATCTGCTGCACGTCGCCGGTGAGCACCAGTTGCTCTTTCTCGCTGACCATTTTGTAGACCCGCGCCGCATGCGGGCCGGTCTGCTCCACCAACGCCTGGCCGCGCTGCACCCGAGTGCGCTGGGACAAGTCCAGACCGGTCTCGGAGAACGTCTTCAGTGCCAACGGAATTCCCAGCAGACGCTCCCAGACCAACAACGCGCGATGGCGCTCGGTTTGGTTCATCGGTTGCAGGTTGTCGGCCATCAGCGAGAACGTGCCGTGGGCCAGACGCTCGCGGTATTGCTCGCTGCGCACCTGATTGAGCAGGTGCAGCGCCAGCACCCCGAGCACCGCCACCAGAATCAGCGCCGCGCACATGCCGCCATAGATGCGCAGGAAGATCGAATTCACAGGGCCAGATCCACGCAGGCTTCAGGGACGAACAGATAGCCTTTGCTGCGGATGGTTTTGATCAGGCGCGGATGGTCGGGGTCGTCGCCGATTTTCGGGCGGATGCGCGAGATGCGTACATCGATCGAGCGGTCCTGGCCGTCGTAGCCGATGCCGCGCAGCGCGGTGAAGATCTCTTCGCGGGAGAGGATCCGCCCGGCATTCGACACCAGCAGCCAGAGCAAGTCGAATTCGGCGCTGGTCAGTTCGATACCGCTGTCGCCGAGCCAGGCTTCGCGCAAGGCGTTGTCCACCACCAGCGGGCCGAATTGCAGGCGACGGCTTTTTTCCGCGACCGGCTCGGCTGTGTCGCTGCGGCGCAGCAAGGCCTGGATCCGCGCCAGCAACAGCCTTGGACGCACCGGTTTGCACACGTAATCGTCAGCACCGAGGTCGAGGCCTTGAATCTGGTCAGCGTCGTCAGTGCGCGCGGTGAGCATCAGGATCGGCCCGTCGTAACGGTCGCGCACCTTGCGGCAAATGCTCAGGCCGTCTTCACCGGGCAGCATCAGGTCGAGGATCACCAGGTCCGGCTGCTCCTTGATGATCCGCGCCGCCGCCAGCGCGCCGTTGCCTTCGATCTCCACACGCAATCCATTGGCTTGCAGGTATTCGCGGGTGAGTTCGGCCAGACGCTGGTCGTCCTCGACTATCAATACCTGCCAGGCTTCTTGCTCCACCGGTGACCTCTGCTTGCTGTTTTTATTAATAAGGAAGAATGCTCGGCCTGACTCGACTCCCCTGTGGGAGCAGGCTTGCTCGCGAAGACGGCGGCATGGTCAACATGAACATTGCCTGCCCCACCGCTTTCGCGAGCAAGCCCGCTCCCACATTTCTCCGGTCTTTTTGTCATCTTTCGGGAGGATAAGAACGGGTAAGCACCGCTCGATTGTATAAACGGCGTACAGCCAGAACACAAGTCGCCAAATGCGTTCGGACACGGCGGTTTTTTGTGGTAGGGTTCGCGCCCTTAAAATTCCGCTGAAGCGTTTTTCCCGGGTGAAAACCAGTGACAAACGGTCTAGCTCAGCAGGTTCGCGGCCTACACGGGAATTCCTGGTTTCTTACACAATTTACGCACAGGTTTATCCACAGCTAGTACGTTGCAAGCCCTCTCGAAACGCATTATCTTGTAGCACGGCGCGAGGAGAGACCCTACATATAGGGTTTTCCGCTCAGACGACCAACCACATTTCGGACCTGAAACTCAAGCGCTTTATTGCCAGTTTCCGGTTGAACCAAGCAAGTTTTTCAAAGCCCAAACCGCACTTGCGGATGGCGCCGTTTTTCAGGTCGGAAACGACCGGAACGGTACGGGTGTTGCAGTCATTACTGTCACCCGGGAAGGAATCCGGCTCGAGCCCTGGCTCGCAGCCAAAAACTTCGGCAAGGATGCGGCGTCATTAGCCTTTTTCCTACTGGTCCGAAGTTGTTATGCCCGACGCCCGTCGGTTGTAGTGCTTCGGACCAGAACGGTGAGCACCATGATGGTGCCCAAACAAACATAGAGAATGTGGAGATCACCCCCCATGCAAACCGACACAACTCGCGAGAACCCGCAGGGCACCTTGCCGCAGGCAGCCGATTCGAATTCGGATCTGGCCGCCACCGCGCCTGGTCAACTGCGCGTGATCAAGCGTAATGGCACTGTCGTTCCTTACACCGATGACAAGATCACCGTCGCTATCACCAAAGCGTTTCTCGCAGTTGAGGGCGGCACCGCTGCCGCTTCGTCGCGAATCCACGACACCGTTGCGCGCCTGACCGAACAGGTCACCGCGACCTTCAAGCGTCGCATGCCGTCGGGCGGCACCATCCACATCGAAGAAATCCAGGACCAGGTCGAACTGGCCCTGATGCGTGCCGGCGAGCAGAAAGTCGCTCGCGACTACGTGATCTACCGTGACGGCCGTTCGAAAGAACGCGCTGCCCACGCTCCGGTAGAAGCGGCTGTCAACGCACACCCGTCGATCCGCATCACCCGCGCCGACGGCAGCCTCGCGCCGCTGGACATGGGCCGCCTGAACACCATCGTCACCGAAGCCTGCGAAGGCCTGGCTGAAGTCGATGGCGACCTGATCCAGCGCGAAACCCTGAAAAACCTGTACGACGGCGTGGCCCTGAACGACGTCAACACCGCACTGGTGATGACCGCGCGTACTCTGGTTGAACGTGAGCCGAACTACTCGTTCGTCACCGCTCGCCTGCTGATGGACACCCTGCGCGCCGAAGGTCTGGGCTTCCTGGGTGTGGCCGAAAGCGCCACTCACCACGAAATGGCCGACCTGTACGCCAAGGCGCTGCCGGCTTACATCGCCAAAGGTATCGAGTTCGAACTGCTGAACCCTGTGCTGGCGACCTTCGACCTGGAAAAACTGGGCAAGGCGATCAACCACGAGCGCGATCAGCAATTCACCTACCTGGGCCTGCAGACCCTGTACGACCGTTACTTCATCCACAAGGATGGCGTGCGTTTCGAACTGCCGCAGATCTTCTTCATGCGTGTGGCCATGGGCCTGGCGATCGAAGAGAAGCAGAAAGAAGACCGTGCGATCGAGTTCTACAACCTGCTGTCCTCGTTCGACTACATGGCTTCGACCCCGACTCTGTTCAACGCCGGTACCCTGCGTCCACAGCTGTCGAGCTGCTACCTGACCACCGTTCCGGACGACCTGTCGGGCATCTACCACGCGATCCACGACAACGCCATGTTGTCGAAATTCGCTGGCGGCCTGGGCAACGACTGGACCCCTGTGCGTGCCCTGGGTTCGTACATCAAGGGCACCAACGGCAAGTCGCAAGGCGTGGTTCCGTTCCTGAAAGTGGTGAACGACACCGCCGTAGCCGTTAACCAGGGTGGCAAGCGCAAAGGCGCTGTGTGTGCCTACCTGGAAACCTGGCACATGGACATCGAAGAGTTCATCGAACTGCGCAAGAACACCGGTGATGATCGTCGTCGTACCCACGACATGAACACCGCCAACTGGATCCCTGACCTGTTCATGAAGCGCGTCTTCGATGACGGCAAGTGGACCCTGTTCTCGCCATCCGAAGTACCGGACCTGCACGACCTGACCGGTAAAGCCTTCGAAGAGCGTTACGAGTACTACGAAGCCCTGACCGAGTACCCGGGCAAGGTCAAGCTGTTCAAGACCATCCAGGCCAAAGACCTGTGGCGCAAAATGCTTTCCATGCTGTTCGAAACCGGCCACCCATGGCTGACTTTCAAGGATCCGTGCAACCTGCGTAGCCCGCAGCAGCACGTCGGCGTGGTTCACAGCTCGAACCTGTGCACCGAGATCACCTTGAACACCAACAAGGACGAGATCGCCGTTTGCAACCTGGGCTCGATCAACCTGCCGAACCACATCGTCGACGGCAAGCTGGACACCGCCAAGCTGCAACGCACCGTGAACACCGCCGTGCGCATGCTCGACAACGTGATCGACATCAACTACTACTCGGTGCCGCAAGCGAAGAACTCCAACTTCCGCCACCGTCCGGTCGGTCTGGGCATCATGGGCTTCCAGGACGCGCTGTACCTGCAGCACATCCCTTACGGTTCCGACGCTGCCGTCGAGTTCGCCGACAAGTCGATGGAAGCGGTCAGCTACTACGCGATCCAGGCGTCCTGCGACCTGGCGGATGAGCGTGGCGCGTACGAGACCTTCAACGGTTCGCTGTGGTCCAAAGGCATCCTGCCACTGGATTCGCAACAGATCCTGATCGAACAACGCGGCCAGAAGTACATCGATGTTGACCTGAACGAAACCCTGGACTGGGCACCGGTTCGCGCCCGTGTACAGAAAGGCATTCGTAACTCCAACATCATGGCCATCGCACCGACCGCGACGATCGCCAACATCACCGGCGTATCGCAGTCGATCGAACCGACCTACCAGAACCTGTATGTGAAATCGAACCTGTCGGGCGAATTCACCGTGATCAACCCGTACCTGGTTCGCGACCTCAAGGCTCGCGGTCTGTGGGACTCGGTCATGATCAACGACCTGAAGTACTACGACGGTTCGGTTCAGCAGATCGAGCGCATCCCGCAAGAACTCAAAGAGCTCTACGCGACCGCTTTCGAAGTGGACACCAAGTGGATCGTTGACGCGGCAAGCCGTCGTCAGAAGTGGATCGACCAGGCCCAGTCGCTGAACCTGTACATCGCCGGCGCCTCGGGCAAGAAACTCGACGTGACCTACCGCATGGCCTGGTACCGTGGCCTGAAAACCACTTACTACCTCCGTGCCCTGGCTGCGACCAGCACCGAGAAGTCGACCATCAACACCGGTAAGCTGAACGCTGTTTCCAGCGGCGGCAACCACGGCGACGATTCGGTTCTGGCAGCTCCGGCCGGTCCGGCGCCAGTGCCAAAGGCTTGCGCGATCGACGAGCCGGATTGCGAAGCTTGCCAATAAGCTGAGCCGGGGCAGGCGTCGCGAGACGCCTGACTCCTCCAGACAAAGAAAACCCCCGACAGACTTCTGGTGTGTCGGGGGTTTTCTTTTGTCTGCCATTTACGTGCAGGAGCTGTCGAGTGAAACGAGGCTGCTGTAGTGATTATGTGAATCTGACTGAGATTGGTCGGCTCACAGGCCGCTATCGCTGGCAGGCCAGCTCCCACAAGGATTGGGTACACCGGCAAGAGACTGGTCGGCTGTCAGACCGCCTTCGCGAGCAAGCCAGCTCCCACAAGGATTGAGTACACCGGCAAGAGACTGGTCGGCTGTCAGACCGCCTTCGCGAGCAAGCCCACTCCCACAGGGATTGAGTACACCGGCAAGAGATTGGTCGGCTGTCAGACCGCCTTCGCGAGCAAGCCCACTCCCACAAGGATTGGGTACACCGGCAAGAGACTGGTCGGCTGTCAGACCGCCTTCGCGAGCAAGCCAGCTCCCACAAGGATTGAGTACACCGGCAAGAGACTGGTCGGCTGTCAGACCGCCTTCGCGAGCAAGCCCACTCCCACAGGGATTGAGTACACCGGCAAGAGATTGGTCGGCTGTCAGACCGCCTTCGCGAGCAAGCCAGCTCCCACAAGGATTGAGTACACCGGCAAGAGATTGGTCGGCTGTCAGGCCGCCATCGCCAGCAGGCTGGCTCCTACAATTCAGAAAGCGTACAGCCCATGCGGCAAAGCCGCCCCACTCAACAGGATGAGCGCAAGCTCGGCTGCAGCTTTTGATCTTCAAGGCCCCGTCGGCAGGCTGAGTGGAGGGATTGATCCGGGGGGCGGGAGCGTAGCGACCGTTTGGCGAAGCCAAACACATCGAAAGGAGGTGCAGCGAAGCAAACCGGAGGCGATGCGCCCGGATCGATCCCGGAGCGAAGGAACCCGAGCCACGGCGAGGGCCGAACGTTGGGGCCAAGCGTTTTGGTTACTTTTGGGCGTCTGCAAAAGTGACTCGCCGTAAGGGCGAAACCCTAAGTAGCCGTTACCGCAGCAACGGATAAGCCCGCAAAACAATAGCCCACAAAAAAGCCCCTCAAAAAGAGGGGCTCCCTTGCACAACCAGAAACCGCAATCAGGTCATCTGAATGATGGTCTGCATGATGGTGCTCTGGGTCGAAATGGTCTTCGCGTTCGCCTGATAGTTGCTCTGGCCCTTGATCAGGTCCACCAGCTCGTTGGTCAGGTTAACGTTCGACTCTTCCAGCGAGTTGGATACCACCTCACCCAAGGTCCCGGTTTTCGGCGCGTCGTAGCCCGGAATACCGGAAGCGAAGGTTTCTTTCCAGCTGGTACCACCGATAGCCTGCAGGCCTTGTTCGTTGGTGAAGCTGGCCAGCGCAACCTGGCCGATGGCCTTGCTCTGGTTGTTGCTGAAGTTGGCGAACAGGGTGCCGGTGCCGTCGATGGTCAGGTTGGTGATCTGGCCAGTGGCGTAACCATCCTGAGTCGGGATCGAACGGGCAGTATCGGCGTTGTACTGGGTGGTCTGAGCCATCGAAATGGTGATGCCTGCCGGGTTCGCGGCTGCACCATTAGGCTTGAACGTACCGTTGATCACATTACCCGGGACCCAGCCACTGAGCTTGAGGTCACTGCTGATCACCGGACCCGGCAGAGTGCTGACCTGAGTCAGCTTGCCAGCGGAGTCAAATGTCATGGTCGAAGGTGTCGGCGCGGTGACCTTCGGATCGCTACCGGTAGCGTCCGGGTTACGACCGTCTACCAGGGTGTAGACCTTCCAAGTGTTGGCACCGGTCTTGACCACGTACTGATCCATCGGGTGCATGTTGCCCTGACTGTCATAGATCGGCGTGCTGAACGACTTGGTGTAGGTCGCGAGGTTGTTCGGATCGAACTTGCCGGCGGCCACTGTGTCGTCGATCACTGGAGCGGTCGAGTTCAGGTTGATGGTCGAGGTCACCAGCGAGGTGGACTTCGGCGCCAGGTTGGAAGTGTCGATCTTCAGGTCAGTCAACACACCATTGACGATCTTGCCATTGGCATCCACACCGTAACCTTGCAGACGCGAGGTGTAGTCGGTGTTGGTGATGTAACCGGCATTGTCGACTTTGAACGTGCCAGCACGGGTATAGGAGATCGAGCCGTTGTTGCTCATGGTGAAGAAGCCGGAACCATTAATACCCATGTCCAGCACGTTACCGGTGTTGTTGATATCACCCTGGGTGAACTGCTGAGAAACGTTGGCCAGACGTACACCGTTACCGATGACCTTGCTGCCACTGCCCAGACGGGTCGACGAGTAAACGTCTTCGAATTCTGCACGGGACGATTTGAAACCGGCGGTCGCGACGTTGGCGATGTTGTTGCCGGTCACGTCCAGTTGTTTGTTGGCTGCATAGAGACCGCTAAGGCCGATATTGAAAGACATATTCCACTCCTTTGTGCCGGTTAGTCGGCTCTATATACCAATGGTTTGTACTTTGGACAGGGCGACGGTGCCCTTGCCGGACAGGTTGAGCATCAGCTCGCCACCGGTCTGGCTGATGGTCACGCTGTTGACCGTGGCTGGCAGGTAGGTCGCCAGGTCAGTCGCGGTGCCATTGATCGAGGCGTTGGCTTTGACGGTATAGGTACCGGTCTTCACCAGATTGCCGTCCTTGTCCTTGCCGTCCCAGGTGAAGCTTGCGCTGCCTGCGGCGCGACTGCCCAGATCGATGGTGCGAACCACCGTGCCGCTGCTGTCGGTAATGCTGACGGTGCCACCGGCAATCGACGACGGCACGGTGACCGAACCGGTCATGCCTTTGCTCGGGTCGTCCAATTGCACGGTGTTGGTCTGCACGATCACGTTACGGCCAACCAGCGACGACGCCTGCAGGGCTTGCGAGGAGCTGTAGTTGCCGGCCAGCGAACTGACGGTGCTGTTGAGGGTGGTGATGCCCTCAAGGCTGCTGAACTGCGCCAACTGTGCTACGAAGGCACTGTTGTCCTGCGGATCGAGCGGGTTCTGGTTTTTCAGCTGGGTGACCAGCAGTTGCAGGAACGCATCCTTGCCCAGTGCCTGGCCGCCGGTGGTGCTGTTGGTGGCCGAAGCAATGCCGCCGGTGGTCGAACTGCTCGTTTTCTTCGAGGAGTTCGCCAAGATGTCATTCATGCTCAGGCTGCTGGTGGTATCGGAAACACTCATGGCAGTCGCCCCTTATCACTGACCGAGGGTCAGTACCTTCTGCATCATGGTTTTGGCGGTGTTCATCATTTCGGCGTTGGTCTGGAACGAACGGCTCGCGGAAATCATGTCAGCCATTTCTTCCACCACGTTGACGTTCGGGTAGTAGACGTAGCCCTTGGCGTCAGCGGCCGGATGGTTCGGCTCGTAACGCGCTTCGAGATTGCTCTGGTCTTCGACCACGCCAAGTACCTGCACGCCCTGCCCTGCGGCGTCCTGGCTCTGGAACAGCGAGTTGCTGCCACTGTTCTGGCCGCCCTGGAACATGGTGGCGAACACCGGGTGACGGGCGCGGTAGGTCTGGTCGATGCTCGACGAAACGGTTTCGGCGTTGGCGATGTTCGAAGCCACGGTGTTCAGACGCGTGGTTTGTGCGCTCATGCCGCTGCCGGCAATGTTGAAAACGCTGGACAGGGACATGGATTACTCTCCGCGCAGGGCTGACACCAGCCCTTTGAATTTGCTGTTGAGCAGGGTGAAGCTGGCCTGGAAGCCGACCGCGTTTTCCGCGTAGTTCGACTGCTCAAGCTGGGCGTCCACGGTGTTCTGGTCAATCGAAGGCTGCATCGGCGTGCGATACATCAGCGACTCGTCGCCATTGCCCAGGCCTTCAGCTTCGATGTGACGGCTGTTGGTCATGTTCAGGGCGATGGTGCCGTGGGCGTTCTTCTGGGTCTGTGCTTCAAGCACTTTGGAGAAGTCCAGATCCCGAGCCTTGTAGTTCGGGGTATCGGCGTTGGCGATGTTGTTGGCCAACACTTCGGCACGCTGGGCGCGGAAGCCCAATGCCTTTTCGTGAATGCCGAGCGCTTTATCGAAGCTGATGCTCATGTCGGGAACCTTCGGGTGACCGGTTTTTCGTAACTGAGCTTTAGCAAGCGCCGTGCCAAACAGAACAACCCCCGTAAACCGGGGCTTTGCGAGGAGTCGGCAAAGCGGCAATGCCAGAAAAGCGGCAAACGGTTTCCGCCAGATGCCGCTTTTCTGCCGCCTGTCCCCTCCCACCGACACCGTACGACTGTGGGAGCGGACTTGCTCGCGAAGGCGTCATCTCAGTCAATATTTGTTTTCCTGACACACCGCCTTCGCGAGCAAACCCGCTCCCACAGGGGATTTGTGGTGTGTGAGGGCGATAATTCAGGCACAAAAAAAACGGCAGGCCTTTGCGGGCCTGCCGTTTTTTCGTATTGCCGATGCAATCACTTCGCCTGGTAAATGATCCCCGGGCTGCACTGGACCATCTGGTAATGATCCGGCAAACCGTTCAGCGCTTCGGACGCGCCAAGGAACAGGTACCCGCCCGGCTTCAGCGTGCTGTGAATGCGCAACAGGATGTCTTTCTTCACCTCGGCGGAGAAGTAGATCAGCACGTTGCGGCAGAACACGATGTCGAACTTGCCCAGACTCGCGTAGCTGTCGAGCAGGTTGAACGAACGGAATTCCACCCGGTTCTTGATCGGCGCCTTGATCACCCAGCGCCCCGGCCCTTTCGGATCGAAGTAGCGCTGCAGACGATCGGCGGACAAACCGCGGCCGATCGCCAGGCTGTCGTACTCGCCGGTCTTGCAGTTGGTCAGCATGCTGCCGGACAAGTCCGTGGCAACAATCTGCACGCCCATCTTCAACTGACCGAGGTTGCTGCGCTCGAACTCATCGATCGACATCGACAGCGAATACGGTTCCTGACCCGACGAGCACGCCGCCGACCAGATCCGCAGACGCTGGTTGGGACTGGCCTTGATCGCCTCGGGCAGCACCTTGTTCTTCAAGACTTCAAACGGATAGGTGTCCCGAAACCACAGGGTTTCGTTGGTCGTCATGGCATCGACCACCTGCTCGCGCAAACCGCTGCGCGGCTGGGTCTGGATGCGCTGTACCAGCTCACCCAGGGACTTGATGCCTTGCTGCTCCATCAGTTTGTTGAGACGGCTCGAGACCAGGTACTGCTTGTTTTCACCGAGCAAAATGCCACAGGCTTTTTCCAGGAAGACCCGGAATTGTTCGAAATCCAAATTACCCGTAGACAATGATGCCGCCTCTTAAATCGTGTTGACCGCCAGGGACAAAAGGCCCCTAGCTGATATCTGCTGCTTTGATCCGGTCGACTACCCGGGATGCCAGGTCATCAGGACGGAATTTGGCCAGGAAGTCATCGGCACCGACTTTCTTGACCATCGCCTGATTGAATACCCCCGACAACGAAGTATGCAGGATGATATGAAGCTTTTGCATGCGCGGGTCGCTGCGGATCTCCGCCGTCAGGGTGTACCCGTCCATCTCCGGCATCTCGATGTCGGAAATCATCATCAGGAACTCTTCTTCCGGCTTCTTGCCCTCTTCGACCAGCTTGCGCAAGTAATCCAGCGCCTGCTTGCCGTCGTTCAGCGCCACCACTTCGACCCCGATCGTCTGCAGGCAACGCGTGACCTGCTTGCGCGCCACCGACGAGTCATCGACCGTCAGCACCCGCAGCGACAACGCCTTGCTCTGGGTTTCGACATCGACCACACCGACCGAAATCGCCTCAGGCGTCGGCGCCACTTCCGCCAGCACCTTCTCGACATCGATGATTTCGACTAACTGATTGTCGACCCGAGTCACAGCCGTCAGGTAGTGATCTCGCCCGGTGCCCTTGGGCGGTGGATGGATCTCTTCCCAGTTCATGTTGACGATGCGCTCCACCGAGCGGACCAGGAAACCCTGGGTCTTGGTGTTGTACTCCGTGATGATCACGAACGGACTGTTCTTGTCTTTCAACGCCCCGGAACCGGTCGCCATTGCCAGATCAAGGATCGGAATGGTCGCCCCCCGGATATTCGCCACCCCGCACACGACAGGACTGGACTTGGGCATCAACGTCAACGACGGGCATTGCAGCACTTCCCGCACCTTGAACACGTTGATTCCGTAGAGCTGTTGGCCGTCGAGACGGAACAACAACAGCTCCAGGCGATTCTGCCCCACCAGTTGCGTGCGCTGGTTTACCGAATCCATTACACCAGCCATGCCCAGACTCCTACACCAACGCCAAGTGTTGTTGCGACGCACATTCATTGCTAAACGGCACGGCGCTTGCTTTTTAACTCGTATGAACGCTCAAACGACATTTTTTCGACGCCTGACCTCCCGCACCCGCAAAGCGCTGTGCGCGGTGTCTGCCGTCTGCTTCTTCTTCGCTGGCAGCCCTGCCGGTGCTGATACGGTTACCTTGCCTGACATGCTTATCGGCGTCACTCAGGGCTTTCTTGAGTTCACCGTAGAAGACTATCTGGCTACCAGTCAAACGGAAGGCCGCTACGAAATCGAGGTCAACCAGCTCGACCCGCGCATGCGCATGCCTATGTGCGACAAGGAATTGACAGCCTCGCTGGAGAGCCCGGCGCGGCCGCTGGGCCGGGTTACGGTCAAGGTCCGGTGCGAAGGAAGTTCGCCGTGGACGGTGTTCGTGCCCGCTCAAGTCCGCCTGTTTCGCGAGATTGTCACCACCACCCGTCCGCTCAAGCGCGCCGGGATTATCGGGCCGCAGGATGTGACCTTGCGCGAGCGCGACGTCAGTGTGATCAATCAAGGTTTCCTGACCTCGGTAGACGAGGCGATCGGGCAGAAATTAACCCGACCAACGGTCGCCGATCAGGTCATTACTCTGGTGCATCTGGAACAGGCAGAAGTGGTGCGCAAAGGTGATCAAGTGGTCATCACCGCCCGCAGTGGCACGCTCGCCGTGCGCATGCCCGGCGAAGCCCTGGCCAACGGCGGTCTGAAAGAACAGATTCGGGTGAAAAACCTCAATTCCAACCGGGTGATCAAGGCGCAAGTCGTTGCGCCGGGCCAGGTGGAAGTGGCCATGTAAAACGCTCTCGCAGAAAACTGGCGCCAGCCCCGACGCTTCCCTAAACTGTGCCGCAGCAGGACACGCTTCGGCACATGCAGCTCATTGCAAAGTGAGCCTAAAGTTTTCCAGGGAATGGCCGAAAACATGGCAAGCGTCCAAATTCCCAGAGGTTTTTAACATGGTCATCGATTTCAGCCGTCTGAACAGCTCCTCGTCACTTACGGGCAGTACACGTACCAGCAACGCCAAGGAAACCGCCGAATCCGGCACCTCCGCGCCGCTGAATACCCAGGCCGAAACGGCCAGTACCGCAAAAAGCGGGGAATCGGTACACCTCAGCAATGAGGCTCAACAGTTGCAGAAGGTCACTGACAAGCTGCGCGATCAGCCTGCCGTCGACAAAGCCCGCGTGGCCGAGTTGAAAGCAGCGATTGCCGATGGCAGCTATAAAGTCGACAGCAACCGTGTAGCCAGCAAACTGCTCAACTTCGAAGCCCAGCGCTAGGCTTTTGCCGGCGCCAGGCTTTTGGACGCTTAGAACCCAAGGCCAGCCATGCACGACACTAATTTATTGCAACTGATCACCGACGACTTTGCTCCAGCTCAACAATTGCTGGAGTTGCTGCAAACCGAGTCCCTCGCTTTGCACGGTCGTGACATGCCTTTGCTCGAAGACATTCTGGCGCGCAAACAGGCATTGATCATTCTGCTTGAACAGCATGGCCGCAAGCGCAGCGAAATCCTTGCCAGCCTCAACCTGCCGCTCGACCGTCAGGGCCTGGAGCAACTGGCCAGCCAGTCGAGCATTGGCGATCAGTTGCTGTCCCAGAGCGATGTACTGACCGACCTGATTGCCCAGTGCCAGGCCGCCAATGTGAAAAACGGTCAGTCGATCCAGATTCAGCAGGCCGCCACGGCCAATCAACTGAAAATCCTCACCGGGGGCGAGCCGCCAGCGCTGTATGACGCTTCTGGCACATTTGCCAAACCGACCAAGCCGCGCACCCTCAGCCAGGCGTGAGCCATTCGATGTGCCTGCACTATCAACCCGCGAAACATGCTGGCAAAATGCTGGCTAGTTATAGTCAAATTTTGTCTGGAGATTGAGAAAACGTGCCAAACGCCCTAAGCGCGGATGACAGTCCGCAGCCCCCAAAGGTGCTGACCACGCCCCTGGAAATCTCCAGCAACCTGCGCCAGCTGCAAGAAAGCCACGACCCGCTGATCATCACGTTCCACGAGCGCAGTCAGCGCTTCCAGAGTTACCTGATCAAGGTTGACCGGGAAACGGCAACGATTGCCCTGGATGAAATGATCCCGCGCGATGGCGAGCGTTTTCTGCTGGCGGGCGAACCGTTCAAGGTCGAAGGCTTCCACGATGGCGTGCGCATCGCCTGGGAATGCACCGGTACGCTGAACATTGAAGAGTCCGAGGGCGATCGCTTCTACACCGGCGAGCTGCCGACCGAAGTGGTTTACCACCAGCGCCGCAACGCCTTTCGCGCAGCCCTGAAGCTGACCGATCTGGTCAGCGTCGAACTTGGCGGCGAAAAGCTCAAGGCGCCAATCAACGGCAAATTGCTGGATATTTCCGCCACCGGCTGCAAGCTGCGCTTTGAAGGCGACATCACCGACCGCCTGCAATTGGGTCAGGTCTACGACCGCATGATCGCCACCCCGCTGTTCGGCAATCAACCTATCTCGGTCGAGCTGCGTTATCTGCACTTCGAAGAAAAGCTCAACATCACCTTCGCCGGCCTGCGCTTTCACAACATCAGTGGCCAGGCGGCGCGCAATGTCGAACGCTTCGTTTATCAGTTGCAGCGTGAGGCACGCCGGTTCGATAAAGACGATATGTGATTCGTACGAGCAAATAGAAAGGGCAGTCCCTGGCGGGACTGCCCTTTTTTATGCGCGATTGAATCTCGCGGCGACTGGAGATCCATTGTGGGAGCGGGCTTGCTCGCGAATACGGCCTGACATTAAAAATTGATGCTGGCTGACACGCCGCCTTCGCGAGCAAGCCCGCTCCCACATTTCAGGGTCTGGCCCCACTGATGTCCGGTGCTGGTTTATCCCCCTCATCAGCCGGATCAGTTTCCACCGCCGCTTCAGCAGGCTGCACTTCGGGTTCCGGTTCCGGCTCTGGCGTAACCGTGGTCTGCATCTGCTCCTGCACCACCTGCTCATCCACCCGCGGGTCGAGGGCGGCCACCAGCGGCGAGCTGGACATGCTGTCCGGCATCGCCACGTGGTGCAGCGGCGCGTCGTCGACCTGATGCAGATTGGTCACCGCTTTCGGCCGGATGCGCCACACCAGCACCAACGCAAAAAAGCTGAAAAACGCATACAGGCTCTGACTTCCGAACAGCTTCATCAGCACACCTGCCAGCAGCGGGCCGATGCTCGCACCGACACCGTAGGTCACCAGCAGCATCGCCGTCAGCGACACCCGGCGATCACCCTCGACGTGGTCATTGGAGAACGCCACCGCCAGCGGGTACAGGCAGAACTGCACCAGTGAACACATGAACCCGACGACAAACAGAACTTCCAGCGGCACCTGCGGCAGGATCGCCAACGGCAACGCCGCCACCGCCAGGAACCCGGCAAAGCAGCGAATCAGCAGCGCCCGGTCATAACGATCGGACAGCCAGCCCAACGGCCACTGCACCAGCAGTCCGGCAAAAATGCAGCTACCCATGAACAGACCGACCTGCTCGGTCGACAGCCCCTGCTGCGACGCATACAGCGGCGCCAGACCGTAGAACGAGCCGATGATCAAGCCGGCGCCCAGCACCGTGCTCAACGACTGCGGCACCCGCTTGATAAAGAAGCGCGGTTCCATCGGTGCCGGATGCAGTGGCGCCGGGTGAATCCGGCGGGTCAGCGCCACCGGCACCAGACACAGGGCAAAACACAGCGCGACCAGCATCAGCAGCTCCAGACCGAGGCCCGGGTGCATGACCAGAATCAGTTGACCGAGCACCAGCCCCAGATACGAAGCGATCATGTAGCCACTGAATACCAGCCCGCGCTGGTTGGCGTCGGCCTGCTCGTTGAGCCAGCTCTCGATCACCATGTATTGGCACATCATGCCCAGACCGACGATGGTCCGCAGCACCAGCCACGCCGGCAGCCAGTCGACCAGGCCATGCCCGAGCACCGCCGCGCCGACGATCCCGGCACACGCCGAATACGCCCGAATGTGTCCGACCCGGGCGATCAAGCGGTGACCGATCTTGCCGCCCAGCACCAGGCCGAAATAGTTGGCCGCCATCAGCGCACCGACCCACAGCCCGTCGACATTGTCAGCGGCCAGGCGCAACGCCAGGTAAGTAGATAGAAGGCCCGAGCCGATCAACATCATCAGCGAGGCGAAATACAGCGCTCGAAAGGATTTCCAGATTTGGCGCATCGGCGTTCCGAGCGGCTCCTTGCAGTGAGTATCGGGCTATCCAGACGATAGCCCGACGGCGACAGTTAGTCAGGCCTGGGCTGCTAGAACACGCCGTTCCCAGGGAATGATTTCATCAAAGAAGCTGGTCAACTCCATGGTCTTCGAAGCGATGTAGCCTTCGATGAACTCCTGTCCGAACAGTTCCCTGGCCAATTGGCTACGTTTCAGACGTTCGAGTGCGGCATGCAAGGTACACGGCAGCGAAAGATTGTCCGGCACTTCGAATTCGCCCTGAATCGCCGCAGTCGGTTCCAGCTCATGCTCGATCCCATGCAAGCCGGCGGCCAGACTCGCGGCAATCGCCAGATACGGGTTGGCGTCGGCGCCCGGCAAGCGGTTTTCCACGCGACGAGCCACCGGCGAACTGGCCGGAATCCGCAGCCCTGCGGCGCGGTTGTCGTGCGACCAGCAGGCATTGTTCGGCGACGCATACGGGTGGCACAGACGCTGATAGGAGTTCACGTTCGGCGCAAACAGCGCAGTGAAATCGGCCATGCCCGCCTGCTGCCCGCCGATGAAATGGCGGAACATCGCGGTCGGCTGGCCGCTCTCGTCACTGAACACATTCTTGCCAGTGGCGATCTCGACCAGGCTCTGATGAATGTGCATCGAGCTGCCCGGTGTGTGCGCCAGCGGCTTGGCCATGCACACCACGCTCAGACCATGCTTGAGCGCGACTTCCTTGAGCAGGTGTTTGAACAGGAAGGTCTGGTCGGCCAGCAACAGCGGATCACCGTGCAGCAGATTGATCTCGAACTGGCTGACGCCCATCTCATGCATGAAGGTATCGCGCGGCAGGCCGAGGGCGGCCATGCATTTATAGACTTCACTGAAGAACGGCCGCAGACCGTTATTGGAACTGACGCTGAAGGCCGACTGCCCATCCTCGCGACGTCCGTCGAGGCCGACTGGCGGACGGAACGGCTGGGTCGGATCAGTGTTCGGCGCGAAGACGAAGAATTCCAGCTCGGTCGCCACTACCGGCGCCAGACCGCGTGCGGCGTACCGGGCAATGACTTTCTTCAATTGACCGCGGGTCGACAGGTTGGAGCTTTCGCCGCTCAGTTCGTCGGCATCGCAGATGGCCAGGGCACGTGGCTCGTCGCTCCATGGCAGGGGATGGATCATGCTCGGCTCGGCCACCAGCGCCAGATCGCCGTCATCACTACCGTAAAACCGCGCCGGCGGATAACCGCCCATGATGCATTGCAGCAGCACACCCCGCGCCATCTGCAAACGCCGTCCTTCGAGAAAACCCTCGGCGGTCATCACCTTGCCGCGCGGCACGCCGTTCAAATCCGGCGTGACACATTCAATCTCATCAATGCCGGTCAGTCGCTGCGCGAGTGAACACTGGCCATCGGTTGTCATGACGCAATCCTTGTTATTGTGCGAGCCGCGAACGGCGACCCGTACAAAATAGGCTCCGGCTGTTCGGAATATCAAGCAGCGTCAAACAAAATAAACTGCCTTTCATTCCCCCTGTAGGAGCTGCCGCAGGCTGCGATCTTTTGATGTTGCTTTTGAAAGACAAGATCAAAAGATCGCAGCCTGCGGCAGCTCCTACAGGGGGCATGCCTTCAGGGCAGGTAGAGGCTGAACACCCCGCCACCCAACGGCCCGCCATTGCGAATTTCGGTTTGCCCGACCACGCCATTGCGCTGATGCAAAGCAGCAATGCGATTGGCGAAATACAGGCCCAGGCCGGTGCTGCCGCTGCCGTGATTGATGCCCTGCACATAATCGGCTTGACGTTCGAGCATCTCGGCCGGGTAACCGTCGCCGTCATCGTTGATGCTCAATACCAGTTGCCCGGCCTCGTCGCTGACGGTAATCAGCAGCGACTCGCGGGCATAACGAATGGCGTTGTTGATGCAGTTGCCCAGCACCGATGCAACCAATTCGCGATCGAAGAAACCCAGCGGGCTCAGCGGATCGACTTCGTAGGTAGCAATGATCCCGCGACTGGCGAACACCTCTTGATGCGCGGCCAGTTGCGCCTCGATGAAATCATCCAGCTCGTGATACGCCGGTTGCAGCGGCAACTGGTTGACGCCGAGTTTGTACAGCCCGAGCAACTGCACCAGCATGCCGTTGAGGTGGGCGAACTCGAAGTCGATCACGCCCTGCTCCGCTCCTGCGCGCTGCCCCTCGGGCAAGCGCGCCAGCCACTGGCTGTGGGCCTGCATCAGCATCGCCAGCGAGTTCTTCATGTCGTGAACGGTGGAGGCAATCACCGTGGAGAAATCCAGAGCCTGCTCGTCTTGGTTCATTCGCCAAACGCCTTGCTTTTCAGCTTCTGATAACGCGCAAAACGCGCGTCGGTGTCGGGCATCAGGCCGACCATTTTCAGGCAGGCCCGACATTCTTCCAGCTCCGCCGACGGCACACTGGTGTCGGTGCCGTGCAGCAGCGACTGGGCCATGTTCAGCGCGATACTGATGTTTTTCGGTTGCATCTTCAGCGCCTTGCGGAAGACTTCGCGGGCCTCCACCAGGTTGCCGGTCTTGTACACACGCACGCCCTGCCGGTTGAGGTCGGCCGCGGCGTTGCTCGAACTGAGGATAGTCGGGTCGTCAGTAAGCTTGGCGATGTCTTTCATCACCGCCGGATCGTCACCGTAGATCTCCGCACAGCTCTTGAGCATCGACGTGCCCGCCTCGGCCTGACCGAGCATCTGCAATTGCTTGGCGACCAGCAGCGCCGCCTCGGGACTCATGAACTGCTCCATGCCGTCGAGGCGCATCAGCGCTTGTTCGGTGAGCTTGTCGGCGGTCTCGGCATCGTTGAGCAGCAGACTGGTGGCCTTCATCAGGCGCGCACGAATCTGCAGGCCGGGGTCAGACGGATTCTCTTTGGCGACGGCGCTGAGCGTGGTGTTGATCTCCAGCCGGGTGCGCGTATCGAGCCCGCGCTCACTGCCCTTGCTGATCAAGGCATGGGCCAGGCCGAGGTTGCTTTCCGGGTCCTTGAAACGCGACTGCGCGCCCTGCGCCACCGCCTGACGATAGGCCCGGGACGCGGTGTCGAAATCCTCGTTGGTCATCGCCAGTTTGCCGAGCAACGCCTGCCGGCGCACCGCCAGCGGCGACAAACGAATCGCCTCCTCCAGCACCCGCTGCGCGCCCTTGGTGTCGCCCTCGGCGACCAGCACATCGGCCATGCCGTCGTACAACGCCGGCATCATCGGGAACACTTTCAGCGCTTTTTCGTAGACATCTTTGGCCTGCGCCACTTGCCCACGCTTGAACAGCAACTTGCCCAGCCCGGCAAACGCCCACGGCAACGGCCGGTCAGCGATGATGCTGTCGTAGAGGCGTTCAAGGGCTTCGTTCTGATTCATATCGCGCAGCGCATCGGCGCGATAACGCAGGCACAGCGGCGAATAACGGATGTCCTGTTTGCACAGCGCAATACAGGCATTGAGCACCTCGACCGGTTTACCACGATCAAGGGCTTGCAGAATCGGTTTGAGCAACGTCTTGCGCTGCTCCAGACGCTCCAGGCGCTGCGCCAGGCCGGAGCGGTTGAACGGCTTGGTCAGGTAGGCATCCGGCTCATGCTCCAGGGCACTGAGCACCATCGCCTGACTGGTCTCGGCCGTGACCATGACAAACACCGCTTCATGGCTGATGAGCTTTTCCGACATCAGGTCTTCCAGCACCTGCTGGCCGTTCTTCTTGCCGTCGCCGAGGTGGAAATCCTGCAGAATGAAATCGTAGGACTTCTGCGCACACATCTTCAGCGCCTGCTCGCCGGTATCGGCGGTATCCACATCCTTGACCCCCAGTTCGCGCAGCATCGAGCGGACGGAACTGCGGAAATCCGAGAAATCATCGACGATCAGAAAACTCTTTTGGTGATACGACAGCATCGAGGATTTCCAGGCAATTGAAGTGAGGGCAATTTCAGGCGCGCAGATGATAGCTGCCGGCCAAATGCTATCAAGCGATTTCACGCGACTTTTAAGTCACCGAGTGGGTTATCGGCCACAAGTGACGTTCTCTGAAGCGGACACTTCAAGATTCCTCGCGCAGCGATTAACCTGCGCACCGACTCACCTTTCCCCCTACAAGGTTTATCTCGTGTACATCAAAGGACGTTGCATCGTGTCCGCCTGTGCGCTGCTGTTTTTCCAGCAGGCGATGGCGGGCGGAATGGATTGTGCGAAAGCGGCGAGTGCCGTGGAGAAGGCTGTCTGTGCGGATAAAGGGTTGTATGCGCTGGATGCGCAGATGGGTGGCGCATACAGCAAACTCATGAGGTCAGCGCCAGATAAAACGGCCGAGCTTAAAGGCGCTCAGCGCCTTTGGCTAAAGACCCGCAATCAATGCGTTGAAAATGTCAGTTGCCTTAATCAGCGTTATCGCGAACGGCTCGAATCATTGCAAACGCAATGGATCGATACGCTGGCGTACTTGCCCGACGAGATAGACAGACAGGCGATGGTCGAGCTGCAGCAACGTATCGAGGCGGCGAGCAAGGTTGATCCCGAGTTTGCTCTGGAAAAGACTCTAGGTGCATTCACGGTAAGCCTTGATAAAACTTCGTTTGCCGGTGTTCCCGATGATGATGAGCAAACGCACTTTCCCGAAACGATCCCGAAAGGAGTGAGCCAGGATGAATGGAAGGCATTGAATGCATCCAACATCACAGGTGCCTCTGAAATGGGTCAAACGACTTACATCCTTACCGATCTGAATGGCGATGGATTGCGCGACCTGATCGTTGAAACCTACTCAGGCGGCACCGGGTTGTTCTGGTACACCGAAACCTGGCACGGCACAGGAAGCAGGTTCACCAGACGAGGTTCCGAAGCTGCTCCCGAAACCAACGCCGAGACCACCCTTTTCTACACCAATGATCGCGGCGCCAACCAAGCGGTCAACTGGATCAAGGTGCATGACAGAATTTACGCCGCGTACCGAGATGGCGCGTACGGTGCTGATAAGGTCTATCTGCTCAATCCCCTGCGGATCAACCATCAGGTCCCCACGATAACGGTGCAGTATGGTTATGAACTGAACGTGCCTCGCACTCAGGCGAATCAGGACAATCCGACAGCCTATGAACTGGCCCCCACCGTACAAAAAGCGCTCACTCAAGGTTTATCCAAGATAAGAAATACGGAGTCGAAGAACCCGGCCCCCATCTGCCCAATCCCCCCGTCAGGCCAGGGGGACGATGACTATTACAGCTACGGCGCAAGTTATTACGCGGTTGAACCCGTCGCCGATTTCCCGGTGATCATTGGCGACGACTGCTTTATCGCCAGACTGATCAATTGGTTTGGTAGCTACGATGAAAAAGTCGGGCTGTTTGCGCAACTGGCGTTGCGAAAGCCGGGATCAGAAGAACAGGCACAAAGCTATACGGTCAACGGGCGCCGCCACATAACTCAAGTAAGCACCTCAATAGGTAAAGCCGACGGTGGCGCGGCAAACTAGCCAGCAGCAATGAAACGAAAAAGCCCCGCCAGATCATCCTGTGCGGGGCTTTTTTGCGAACCTTGGCGAGGCTCTGAATGATGGTGTCCCAGGGCAGGTTCGAACTGCCAACCTTCCCCTTAGGAGGGGGATGCTCTATCCAATTGAGCTACTGAGACACTGAGTTGTCGCGGCCGGACACCGCGCGACGGACGGCGTGCATGTTAACGGCCAGCCCCTGATTTGTCATGTCGTCCGTGGGCTTTTTAAGTGTAGGCAGGCGCCTTGCAATGCTGCGGGAACATTTACCGTGCAATTTGCACTACCGCAAAAAGCCATCATTGCAGATTGCAACCCGCACCCAGTGAAAAACCATTCCAAATCCTTGTTTTTAAAGGACTTCACAGCGGTTAGACTGTTGGCACGCCGGCTGCTTTGTCTGTTCTCATAACAGCTCAACCGGAGTCCGCCCCATGAACAGCACTCTCCTGCTCGCAAACGCAATCGCCCTGGCGATTTTGGTGGGCTTTCATTTTGTTCCCGAGGGTGCTGAACCGGTGGCCCAGCGCATGCCGCATTACTTGCAGGTGCAGAAAGCGCCACAGTGGGCGGTGCTGAGTGACCAGAGCGACTTCGCGGCACAGGCGGTCAATGAGCCTGAGCAAGCATTGCCGACGCGCGACACCGAACGTCTGGTTTTTTGAAATATCTTCAGGAGTACAGCATGTCCAGATCAGCCGCAGGATTTCTGATCCTCGCCTTATTGAGTGGCGTTGTGCATTTTTCGCTGTTCGAGGAAACCTCAGTCACCCTGCCCCTGATTGGCTGCGGCGTGTTTGCGGTGTTGTTTGTGCTGGCCCTGGTGGCCGGGCGCAGGATCAAGTTTGACCCGGTGCTGCGTTAAGCCGGATCAAGTCCAGCAGTTGCTTGACGGCGTCCGCCAGGTCGCCCGAGTTGTCGATCATGTGCACGGGCAAGTCAGTTGCCCTTCTGTCCTTGAAAAGCGCATTGCGCGCCAGCCTTGCATCGATCTGCTCAGGAGTCTCCCGACCTCGCCTGAGCAGACGTTCACGCAAGACCTCGTCCTTGACCGTCAGCAAAACCGGCAGCAGGCTCGGATAGCGCTCCAGCGCCTGACGCAGGTTGGCGCGCGAACCGTTCACCAGCACATGCCGTCCGGCACTTAACCACTCGTCGATTTCTGACGGGATGCCGTAAGCCAGCCCATTGGCGTGCCATGCCAGCGCGAAATCCCCGGCTTGCTGGCGTCGCTCGAACTCTTCAGGCGAAACACCGATGGCATCTTCACCGACCGATTCCGCAGAGCGGGTGATCACTCGGCGGATGATTTCGCAGTTCATCACCCGCAGTGGCTCACTCGCAGCCTCGATCAGGCTGTCCTTGCCTGAGCCAGAGGGTCCCATCAGATAAATAAGCCTGCCATCCATCCTGAAAACGCCCTCCAACGGGTGTTTGCCCTAGTAAATCGGCAAATTGCCACTATCCTGTACACATAAGGAACAAGGATCGAAAGCCGCATAGCATGCACGTTCTGAGGTCTTCGGACATCAATGGATGTGCATCAGGACGCGGCCAGTGATGCGGGTCGAGGCAAAGTTTTCCAACCAGTCCGCATTTCTGATAATTGGTGCTGGCATTACGCCTTTACCCAGCTCAATATTTGTCACAGAATTGACGCCAATGATCTGGCAATTTTGAGGCATGATGCGGGCCTCTTAACAATTCAGGTTGAACCATTTGGCGCGGATGCTTGTCCTACCACACATCCTGCGGCCAATCCCGAGAACCGCTCCCCTGAACTAACCGGTTAAATATATGCGCCCATTGAAACAGGCAATTTATTCCAGCCGTACGGCTGACAAGTTCGTCGTACGTCTGCCAGACGGAATGCGTGAACGCATTGCCGAGGTGGCTCGCAATCATCATCGCAGCATGAACTCCGAGATCATTGCGCGCCTTGAGCAGAGTCTTATTCAGGAAGGTGCACTGGGCGAAGAGTTGAGCATGCGCCTGGACAGCCCGGAGCTTTCATTGCACGAGCGTGAGCTGCTGCAACGCTTCCGCCAGCTGTCTCATCGTCAACAGAACGCTCTGGTGTCGCTGATCGCTCACGATGCCGAGATGGCCGCAGACGCGTCCTGAGTTACACCGAATATCTAAAGCCAGCTTAAGTGCTGGCTTTTTTTTGCCCGGATTTTAATCACGACAATGAGGCAGACTTTGTGGTGAGGGGATTTATCCCCTCCGCAGATCCCCCCTCACCACAGATCAATACACAAGCACAGATAACTACACAGGCACAAAAAAGCCCGCCATTTCGGCGGGCTTTTGCATGGCAGCGAATCAGAGCAGGAAGATCGTCGCCAGCCCCAGGAAGATGAAGAAGCCGCCGCTGTCGGTCATCGCCGTGATCATCACGCTGGCGCCCATCGCCGGGTCGCGGCCCATCTTGGCCAGCGTCATCGGGATCAACACCCCCATCAGCGCCGCGAGCAGCAGATTGAGGGTCATCGCCGCCGTCATCACCACCCCCAGCGACCAACTGCCGTAAAGCAGGTAGGCGACCACACCGATCACCCCACCCCAGACCAGACCGTTGATCAATCCCACCGCCAGTTCCTTGCGCATCAGGCGCGAGGTGTTGCCGGTGCTGACCTGGTCGAGCGCCATGGCACGCACGATCATGGTGATCGTCTGGTTACCGGAGTTGCCGCCGATACCCGCCACAATCGGCATCAGCGCCGCCAGCGCCACTAGTTTCTCGATCGAGCCTTCGAACAGACCGATCACCCGCGACGCGACAAATGCCGTGATCAGGTTGATCGCCAGCCATGCCCAACGGTTGCGCAGGGATTTCCAGACGGAGGCGAAGATGTCTTCCTCTTCGCGCAGACCGGCCATGTTGAGGACTTCGCTTTCGCTCTCCTCACGAATCAGGTCGACCATTTCGTCGATGGTCAAACGGCCGATCAGCTTGCCGTTCTTGTCGACCACCGGGGCCGAGATCAAGTCGTAACGCTCGAACGCCTGAGCCGCGTCATAGGCGTCTTCGTCCGGGTGAAAACTCACCGGATCGCTGGCCATGACTTCAGAAACCTGTTTCTCCGGGTCGTTGACCAGCAAACGCTTGATTGGCAGCACGCCCTTGAGCACGCCGTCGTAATCGACCACGAATAGTTTGTCGGTATGGCCCGGCAGCTCTTTGAGACGACGCAGGTAACGCAGAACCACTTCGAGGCTGACATCCTCACGGATGGTCACCATCTCGAAGTCCATCAGCGCACCGACCTGCTCCTCGTCATAGGACAAGGCCGAACGCACGCGCTCGCGTTGCTGCTGGTCAAGCGTCTCCATCAGCTCATGGACGACGTCTCGCGGCAGCTCGGAGGCCAGGTCAGCGAGTTCGTCGGCATCCATGTCCTTGGCCGCAGCCAGGAGCTCGTGATCGTCCATGTCGGCGATCAGCGTTTCCCGAACGGAATCGGATACTTCGAGAAGAATGTCGCCGTCGCGATCAGCCTTGACCAGTTGCCAGAGCGTCAGACGGTCGTCCAGCGGCAAGGCTTCAAGGATGTAGGCAACGTCGGCGGAGTGCAGATCATCGAGTTTGCGTTGCAGCTCGACGAGATTCTGCCGGTGAACCAGGTTCTCGACCCGGTCGTGATGCGCGCCTTCCTGGCGATGAGTCAGGTCTTCGACGACCTTCTGGCGCTGCAGCAGCTCAACGACCTGAGCCAGGCGATCCTGCAGGCTTTCCTGTGTTTTCTTTACTTCGATTTCGGACATAGGCGAACTCCACTCCCAGCAGCGGGGCACGCCGGAAGGATCAATCAGTCAATTCATGATTGGTGAAACGGGCTACTGAATAACTACTGGGTAAGTCCATGGAGGTTTTCCATAAGCCCCGGCGGGGCTGACGGGCGCAATGATACACCGCCTGACGGTTTTAAACGTTAAAAAATCTCGGCCGAAACAAGCGCTTGCGAAACAAACCTGAGCGCTGTCCTGATCCTTGCAAATGCGACGACTCATTCTGAAAAGAAAACACACCGGCGCTCAAAAATGTAGCGGCTACCCTTGAGCGTAGACCGTCAAGGAGGACGTCGAATGCGCTCTGCAACATCCAGTTTTTTACTCATCACCCTGCTCTGCCTGCCGCCCGCCGGGGCCACCACCAGCCTTCACCGCTGCGAGGCAGCCGACGGCGGCATCACCTTCACCAGTCTGAGTTGCGCGAACGACGAGCAGCGCTCGGTACAGCACGTTCACCCCTACTCGCCCGGATCCGTCGTACCGATCATGCCGGAACACAACCACGAGGAAATATCCGGTATGACAATCAGGGGACGTGAACCGGGCATCGTTGGCCGCCTGGAGGATAAATGTGGAAACCTGATCGATGCCAGGCAGCGCCGCGCAGCGATCATCAATCAACGAGTGATTGCCGGC
Source organism: Pseudomonas sp. JQ36 (assembly GCF_053851495.1). NCBI lineage: Bacteria > Pseudomonadati > Pseudomonadota > Gammaproteobacteria > Pseudomonadales > Pseudomonadaceae > Pseudomonas > Pseudomonas sp. JQ36. Next base: position 3,224,686 of record NZ_CM132642.1, read on the forward strand.
ATGAGCCAACAGGACGTCGAAAGCGCGCTCGGCAAACCGGACAAAGTGAACATTCGAACGTCGACGACGAGCTATCGCTATGAGCTGAAACGAGGCCGCAGTGCTCAAGTCGATTTTGATGAGAGGGGATGCGTGAAAGGAAAAGCCAAATCGCAGACAACAAAAAGCCCGCGTTAAACGCGGGCTTCTTGAATATGGTGCACTCGACAGGATTCGAACCTGTGACCGCTCGGTTCGTAGCCGAGTACTCTATCCAGCTGAGCTACGAGTGCATTTTGTGTTTTTAGACCAGATCACAACTGGTTGAAGCCGAGTTGCCTGTATTGCTACAAACGACTCTTAAATGGTGCACTCGACAGGATTCGAACCTGTGACCGCTCGGTTCGTAGCCGAGTACTCTATCCAGCTGAGCTACGAGTGCATGTGTGTTTTTAAACCAGACCACAACTGGCTGAAGCCGAGTTCTTTATATCGCTATAAACAACTCTTAAATGGTGCACTCGACAGGATTCGAACCTGTGACCGCTCGGTTCGTAGCCGAGTACTCTATCCAGCTGAGCTACGAGTGCATTTGTTGCGCCGCATTATAGCCCGTCTAATCTCTATTCCAACCACTTTTTCTAATAAATTCAAGAACTTACAGAAAAAGCCAGATTACAACGTACTAAGCAAATAATGGCGGAGAACGGGGGATTCGAACCCCCGACACCCTTTTGAGGTGTACTCCCTTAGCAGGGGAGCGCCTTCGGCCACTCGGCCAGCTCTCCGCAACACGGGGCGTATATTAACCACCTTCTTCCCCGTTTGCAAACATAAAAATCGATAAAAATTAATGGCTTGGTTCTTCGTCCTTCTCTTTCTTTATACGCAGGTAAATTTCCTCACGGTGCACGGCAACCTCTTTCGGGGCGTTGACGCCGATGCGCACTTGATTTCCTTTGACGCCGAGCACGGTCACGGTGATTTCGCCATCACCGATAATCAGGCTTTCTGCGCACCGACGAGTCAGAATCAGCATACCTTTCTCCTCACGCATTTCATTTCAGGGACAACAGTCTGCAAAAAAAAGGCACCCGACCTACAACCGGAGCGATCGTAGCCCTACATGCCTGAGTATTGACCAGCGCGAGCAAAAGAACAGTTCAGGGCTCGCGCCATTCAAAAAATAAAGGGCGCGGTCAGACCGCGCCCTTCAGGTGACCGGATTACTCGCCCTGACGAGCCGGAGCGTCCAGTTCGAAAGCCGTGTGCAGGGCGCGCACGGCCAGTTCCAGGTACTTCTCTTCGATCACCACGGAAACCTTGATTTCCGACGTCGAGATCATCTGGATGTTGATGCTTTCCTTGGCCAGGGATTCGAACATGCGGCTGGCCACGCCTGCGTGGGAACGCATGCCGACGCCGACGATCGAGACCTTGGCAATCTTGGTATCACCCACCACTTCCCGGGCACCGATCTCGCGAGCGGTGTTTTCCAGCACGGTCTGTGCGGCCTGGTAGTCGTTGCGGTGCACGGTGAAGGTGAAGTCGGTGGTGTTATCGTGCGCGACGTTCTGCACGATCATGTCGACTTCGATGTTCGCGGCACTGATCGGGCCGAGAATCTTGAACGCCACGCCCGGGGTGTCTGGCACGCCACGGATGGTCAGCTTGGCTTCATCGCGGTTGAAAGCGATGCCGGAAATGATCGGCTGTTCCATGGTTTCCTCTTCATCAATAGTAATGAGGGTGCCCGGACCCTCCTTGAAGCTGTGCAGTACGCGCAGCGGAACGTTGTACTTGCCGGCGAATTCCACCGCACGGATCTGCAGCACCTTGGAACCGAGGCTGGCCATTTCCAGCATCTCTTCGAAGGTGATCTTGTCCAGACGCTGAGCGACCGGCACCACGCGCGGGTCAGTGGTGTAGACACCATCGACGTCGGTGTAGATCTGGCACTCGTCAGCCTTCAATGCAGCCGCCAGTGCCACGCCCGTGGTGTCGGAACCGCCACGGCCGAGGGTGGTAATGTTGCCGTGCTCGTCGACGCCCTGAAAACCGGCGACAACCACCACGCGACCTGCTTTCAGATCACCGCGAATCTTCTGGTCATCAATCTGCAAGATACGCGCTTTATTGTGCGCACTGTCCGTCAGGATCCGCACCTGATTACCGGTGTACGACACCGCCGGCACACCGCGCTTGATCAGCGCCATGGCCAACAGGGCAATCGTCACCTGCTCACCGGTGGAGACGATCACGTCCAGCTCACGCGGAACCGGTTGCACGTCGCCACTGATTTGCTTGGCCAGATCGATCAGACGGTTGGTTTCGCCGCTCATTGCAGACAGCACAACCACCAGGTCATCGCCGGCATCGCGGAATTTCTTAACCTTGTCGGCGACCTGCTCGATTCTCTCGACAGTACCGACCGAGGTGCCTCCAAATTTCTGTACGATCAAAGCCATTTCAAAGCCGCCTCTGCCCATGAAGGGCGCCCAATAATCACTCGAACAGCCGCCGGGCCCGCCACTAGACTGCGGGCCCGGCGGGCCGTCTTATAAACCCTGCTCGACGAATGGAACGGTCAGCGCCAGTGCGCCATCCAGTGCGCCGGCGTCAACACCGCCGCCCTGCGCCATGTCCGGACGACCACCGCCCTTCCCGCCCACTGCCGCAGCAGCCTGTTTCATCAAATCACCGGCTTTGAGTTGGCCAGTCAGGTCCTTGGTTACACCTGCAACCAGTACGACCTTTTCCTCATGGACACTGCCGAGCAGGATCACTGCGCGGCCGAGTTTGTTTTTCAGCTGATCGACCAGCGCCAGCAGCGCCTTGCCGTCCTGACCATCCAGACGTGCAGCCAGAACCTTCACGCCTTTGACGTCGACTGCCGAGTTCGACAGATCGTCGCCCGCGGCGCTGGCAGCCTTGGCCTGCAACTGCTCGAGTTGCTTTTCCAGCGCGCGGTTGCGCTCCAGCACGGCCGACAGCTTGTCGATCAGATTGTCGCGGCTGCCCTTGACCAGGTTGGCCGCTTCCTTGAGTTGTTCTTCAGCAGCGTTCAAGTAAGCCAGTGCCGCAGCACCGGTGACTGCCTCGATACGACGCACACCCGATGCCACACCGCCTTCGCTGATGATTTTCAGCAGGCCGATGTCGCCGGTACGGTTGGCGTGGATACCGCCACACAGCTCGACGGAGAAATCGCCGCCCATGCTCAGCACGCGCACGTTGTCGCCGTACTTCTCGCCGAACAGCGCCATCGCGCCTTTCTGCTTGGCGGTTTCGATGTCGGTTTCTTCGGTTTCAACCGCGGAGTTCTTGCGGATCTCGGCGTTGACGATGTCTTCCAGCGCCTTGATCTGCTCCGGCTTGATCGCTTCAAAGTGGCTGAAGTCGAAGCGCAGACGCTGGCTATCAACCAACGAACCCTTCTGTTGAACGTGCTCGCCCAACACCTGACGCAATGCAGCGTGCAGCAAGTGAGTTGCGGAGTGGTTCAACGAAGTCGCGTGACGCACCTCGGCATCGACGTGGGTTTCCACTGGCGCGCCGATGGTCAGGCTGCCGGAATCCAGCACGCCGTGGTGCAGGAAGGCACCGCCGGTCTTGGTGGTGTCACGGACGTCGAAACGCGCGTTGCCCGCCTGGAGGAAACCGCAGTCGCCGATCTGGCCGCCGGATTCAGCGTAGAACGGCGTCTGATTCAGCACGATCACCGCCTCTTCGCCTTCACTCAAGACGTCGACCGACTGACCGTCTTTATAGATAGCGACGATTTTTGCCGAACCGCTGGTGTCTTTGTAACCGGTGAACTCGGTGGCCACGTCAACCTTGACCAGGGTGTTGTAGTCCAGACCGAACGAGCTGGCCGAACGCGCACGAACACGCTGGGCTTCCATTTCACGCTCGAAGCCGACTTCGTCAACCGTCAGGCCGCGCTCGCGAGCGATGTCGGCCGTCAGGTCCATCGGGAAACCGTAGGTGTCGTAGAGTTTGAACACCACGTCGCCCGGCACCACGGTGCCTTTGAGTTCCAGCAGATCCTGTTCGAGAATCTTCAAGCCGTGCTCCAGGGTCTTGGAGAACTGCTCTTCTTCGGCCTTCAGTACGCGTTCGATGTTGCTCTGCTGCTTCTGCAGTTCCGGGAAGGCTTCGCCCATCTCGGCGACCAGTGCAGCGACGATCTTGTAGAAGAAGCTGCCGGTAGCGCCCAGCTTGTTGCCGTGACGGCAGGCGCGACGAATGATCCGGCGCAGCACGTAGCCACGACCTTCGTTGGACGGCAGCACGCCGTCGGCGATCAGGAAACCGCACGAACGGATGTGGTCGGACACCACTTTCAGCGACGACTGATCGCCATTTTCGCAGCCGATCGCTTCGGCCGAGGCCTTCAGCAGGTTCTTGAACAGGTCGATGTCATAGTTGGAATTGACGTGCTGCATCACCGCACTGATCCGCTCCAGGCCCATGCCGGTGTCGACCGATGGCGCTGGCAACGGATGCAACACGCCATCGGCGGTGCGGTTGAACTGCATGAACACGTTGTTCCAGATCTCGATGTAACGGTCGCCGTCTTCTTCAGGCGAACCCGGTGGGCCGCCCCAGATGTGGTCGCCGTGATCGTAGAAAATCTCGGTGCATGGGCCGCACGGGCCGGTATCGCCCATGGTCCAAAAGTTGTCGGAGGCGTACGGCGCACCTTTGTTGTCGCCGATGCGGATCATGCGCTCGACCGGCACACCGATCTCTTTGGTCCAGATGTCATACGCTTCGTCATCGGAGGCGTAGACGGTGACCCAGAGTTTTTCCTTCGGCAGTTTCAGAACGCCGGTCAGGAAGGTCCAGGCGAAGGTAATCGCGTCGTGCTTGAAATAGTCACCGAAGCTGAAGTTACCGAGCATTTCGAAGAAGGTGTGGTGACGAGCGGTATAACCGACGTTTTCCAGGTCGCTGTTCTTGCCACCGGCACGCACGCACTTCTGGCTGCTGGTTGCGCGGGTGTACGCGCGCTTTTCCTGGCCCAGGAAGCAGTCCTTGAACTGGTTCATCCCCGCGTTGGTGAACAGCAGGGTTGGGTCGTTGCCCGGAATCAAAGAGCTGGAGGCTACACGGGTGTGGCCTTGCTCTTCGAAGAAGCGAAGGAAGGCTTCACGGATTTCTGCGCTTTTCATTAGGTTCTTCCACGGAGGCTGCGGCCAAAGGCCTGTACGAAACGTCAACAGACGAAACGACGGCAAAGGGCCGCATTATATCGGCCCTTCGCGCGGGGTACAGCGTGTTTATACGATAGTAACGGTCAATTGGACGGCTAACCCTTTCACTTGCGCGAAAACTCGACGAATGTCGCGATCACTTGCTCGATTTGCGAGCGACTGACGTCCATGTGCGTGACCATGCGCAAGCGTGCTGCGGCGCTCAACTTGATCCCGCGCTCGGCGGCAAACGTCTTGAGCGCTTCGGCCTGGTCACCCATTTGCACGTAGACCATGTTGGTCTGCACCGGCTCGACGCTGAAGCCTGCACCCCGCAGGCCTTCAGCCAGAAATTGCGCGTTGGCGTGGTCATCGGCCAGGCGCTCGACGTGGTGATCCAGCGCATACAGCCCCGCCGCTGCCAGCAATCCGGCCTGACGCATGCCGCCGCCGACCATCTTGCGCAGGCGACGCGTCTTGGCGATCAACTCGGCCGAACCGCACAACACGGAACCGACCGGCGCGCCAAGGCCCTTGGACAGGCACACCGACACCGAATCGAAATGCCGGGTGATTTCCCGCGCATCAACCCCAAGCTTGACCGCTGCGTTGTACAAGCGCGCGCCGTCCAAGTGCAGTTGCAGGCCGTTTTCCAGCGTGAACTTGCGCGCCCGCGCCAGATATTCCAGCGGCAGCACTTTGCCCTGCATGGTGTTTTCCAGCGCCAGCAATCGCGTCCGGGCAAAGTGGAAGTCATCGGGTTTGATCGCGGCGGCGACCTGATCCAGATCCAGCGAACCATCGGCCTGCACCTCCAGCGGCTGTGGCTGGATCGAACCGAGCACCGCCGCGCCACCCCCTTCGTACTTATAGGTGTGCGCCTGCTGGCCGACGATGTATTCGTCGCCACGCTCGCAATGCGCCATCAGCCCGAGCAAGTTGCTCATGGTGCCGGTCGGCACGAACAGCGCAGCGGCGAAACCCAGCCTTTTCGCCAATTCGGCCTCCAGACGATTGACCGTCGGATCTTCGCCGTACACATCGTCACCGGTAGCCGCCGCAGTCATCGCGTCGAGCATGGCAGGAGTCGGTTGGGTGACGGTGTCGCTGCGAAGATCGATAACGCTCATGAACCTGGCCTCTGGTCAGCAGGGGAAATCCCTTTTCGAAGGTGAATTACTGCGGTCATGGCGCCGATTAATCAACCCTTGAATGAGAAAAAGCACATTACTCCTTGAAAGGACGCAACCCAATGTGGGAGCGGGCTTGCTCGCGAAGGCGGTGTGTCAGCCGGCAAACTAATTGGCTGACACACCGCCTTCGTCGGAACGCCGCCCGGAGCAAGCTCGCTCCCACAGGTTCTGTGCAGGGCCGGAAAATATGTGATAAAAACGCTGCGCCGCCCGAGAAAGGGCGGCGAAAACGTTCTCAGGGCGGGGTGTAATTCCCCACCGGCGGTAATTGCGCGCAATGTGCATAGCCCGCGAGCGCTTGGCGACGAACACGGCAAAGGCTGTGATCGGCGGCAAGGTCAGCAGACCCGGTGTGATTCCGGGGCCGACGGTCATAGTCCGGATGAAGAGAGAACGGGATTGACACCAAAGGGCCGCCCGCGCGCTTGTGTGCTCGTGCGTACCCTTGAATCCCTTTCGATTCATAACGCCCTGTTTTTCACACAAACAGGAGTCAGAACATGCAACCCACCGCTATCGACAGCAAAACCAAACACCCCCACGGCGAGCGCGTCGCGTTCATCCAGGCCTGCTGGCACAAGGAAATCGTCGACCAGAGCCGTAAGGGCTTCGTCGCCGAAATGCTCGCTCAGGGTTATCAGGAATCGGACATCGACTTCTTCGAAGTCGGCGGCGCCTTTGAAATGCCTCTGCACGCCAAGCTACTGGCCAAGACCGGGCGTTATGCCGGCATCGTCGCGGCCGCTCTGGTGGTGGACGGCGGCATCTATCGTCACGAGTTCGTCGCCCAGTCAGTGGTCAGCGGCCTGATGCAGGTGCAACTGGAAACCGAAGTACCGGTGTTCTCGGTGTCCCTGACCCCGCACCACTTCCATGCCGGTGAAGAGCATCAGAAATTCTTCTTCGAGCACTTTGTACACAAGGGTCAGGAAGCGGCGCGGACTTGCGCGGATACGCTGCAGAAGGTTCGTGCGCTGCGTCGCAGTGAGCCGCGTGCGGTAGCGGTCTAAAGCTGAGTGAGGTTTTGACCTCACTCAAATCAAATGTGGGAGCGGGCTTGCTCGCGAAAGCGGTGTGTCAGTGACGAATCTGTGTACTGACACACCGCTTTCGCGAGCAAGCCCGCTCCCACATGGGGTCTGAGGTGTTCTCAGGATAAGTGTTCGTCGGTGGTCGGCACGATCAGAATGCCCGCGCGCAGGCCGTTCTTGACCTTGGGATTTGGGAAGATGATTCGTGCGCCCTCTTCCTCAATAATCCAGCGGGTATTGGCCAGATCTTCGGCCAGCACATAACCCATCTCCAACTCTGAAAAGTTTTCGATGTCCTGCGGTAGGTTCAGGCGGAACGCATCGCTGTGCTTGATGATTTCCCGCGCCACGCTGAACAGCTGCAAACCATCCAGTCCTTCTGCAGCCAGATCCGGCTCAGTGCCTTCGATGATCTGCTTCAGACGAGTTTCCAATAGCGAGACATTGACGCCGTCGTTCTGCCCGAACGGCCGCGCCTTGCCCAGCTCCAGGGTGAAAGCCTCGGCACCGAGTTTGTCGTAGGTGTACGAGCTGAAAACGATCGACGGTTTGTTCTGCAGCAGCACCGCTTCCATCCCGGCGGCGCGCAGACGCGCCAGTTCGCGGCGCGAATGCTGGCGACCTTCTTTCCACGGGTACAGGGCGAACTGCTCGATCTTCGAACCACGAATCGCGGTGTGCAGGTCGTAGTGCAGACGCTGACGATCCGGCAGGCTGAAGAAGCTCGCCGCCAGCCGTTCCAGCTCACAGGCGCGAATGGCTTCGGAACCGCTGGTTTGTTCATGACGGCCGTTGAACAGCCGGTTGACGTCCTGCTCGACGAAACGCTCGCCTTTGCGAATCGCTTCCGGGTTGCCGAACAGGAACAGAATGCGTGCACGCGGTTTCAGATCGCCGCGAGCGATGTCATGCAGCAGCCGATCGAGCAACTCGATCGGCGCTGTTTCATTGCCGTGGATACCTGCCGACAGCAGCAGGTCCAGGCCATTGTCGCGCGCTTCGGGAGGCCGGACTTCCAGCGCACCCTCGCTCAACCAGCGCATGCGCACGCCTTCGACAGTCAGTTGAGTCTTCTCCGCCGGTTCGCGGCCGGCGAGGGTCAGTTCAAGCAGTTTGCCGAGGGCGAGCATAGAGCGGTTTCCTTAGTGATCGTGGTTGCAATCCGGGCCGTGCACGTGGTCTTCGTCGTCGCCGACGTCAGCCGGTTCTATTTCCAGTTGCAGACTTACCAGATTAGTCGCCAATGGGCGCAGCAGCAGGTTGGCGTACTCGGCGTCACCTTCTTCAACGTCCACGCCGATCAGCAGCTGGCCACGGCCGTCCTGCTGGATCCACAGCTCTTTGCCTTGCCACATGACCGCGACGCGGGTGCACGAGGTTTGCAGTTGCGTGCCATCGGTGTCTTCAAGGATCAGCTGCAGGGAATCGCTCATGTTTTTACTCTCTTGGGGAGACAAGCCGCGCGTCGCGTTCAGGCGACGCGCCGGCCATCAATTGATCTGGAATGGATAAACCGCGCCCAGTTTAAGGATTTGCGTCAGTTCATCCAGTGCCGTCCGGCATTCAAGCAGCAACTGCGGATCCGCCAGATCGGTTTCGCTCAGGCGGTCGCGGTAGTGCTTTTCAACCCATGCGGTCAACGAACCGTACAACGGGGCCGTCATGATAACCCCTGGGTTGACGGCCGCCAGCTCGGTTTCGTTGAGCGCGACGCGCAGTCGCAGGCACGCCGGGCCACCGCCGTTCTGCATGCTTTGCTTGAGGTCGAAGACTTTGACTTCGCGGATCAGCCCGCCGGAGCTGGTCAGACCTTGCAGGTAGTTCCACACGCGCTCGTTGCCACGGCATTCTTCCGGCACGATCAGCAGCATCGAGCCGTCCGGACGCGACAGCAACTGGCTGTTGAACAGATAGGAACGCACGGCGTCATCCACGGTGACCGCCGAACGCGGCACGCAGACCGACTGGAACTTGCCGCCGACCTTGGCCAGTTTGCCCTGCAACTCGGCCAGCATCTGCTCGGTGTCGAGGAACGCGTCCTCGTGATAGAACAGCACCTCGCCATTACCCACCGCGATCACGTCGTTGTGGAATACGCCCTGATCGATCACCGCCGGGTTCTGCTGCGCATAAACCACGCCCTCGTCACGCAGACCGTGCAGACGCGCCACCGCTTGCGATGCTTCCAGGGTCTGGCGCGCCGGGTACTTCTGCGGCGCCGGGTAACGGGTGTCGAACGCACTGCGACCGAACACGAAGAACTCGACACCGGCCTCGCCGTACTCACGGCAGAAACGCGTGTGGTTGGCTGCGCCTTCGTCACCGAACTGCGCCACTGCCGGCAACGCGGCGTGGTGGGCGAAGTGCTGCTGATCGGCGAACATCGCGCCGAGCACGCGGCTGGTGGTCGGGTGTTCGATGCTGCGGTGGTATTTGCAATTGAGGTTGGCGGCGGTGAAATGCACGCGACCGTCAGCGGTGTCGGCACTCGGGCTGACCGTGGCAGCGTTGGCCACCCACATGCTCGATGCCGAGCAACTGGCGACCAGCAACGGCATGGCTTCTTTGGCGGCGCGTTCGATCACTTGCGCGTCGGTGCCGCTGAAACCCAGACGGCGCAACGCGGCCACGTCCGGACGCTCCTGCGGCGCCAGCACGCCTTGCTGAAAGCCCATTTCCATCAGCGCTTTCATCTTCGCCAGACCTTGCAGCGCCGCTTCCTTCGGGTTCGAGGACTGCTGGCTGTTGCTCTGGGACGCGACGTTGCCGTAGGACAGACCGCCGTAGTTATGGGTCGGCCCCACTAGACCGTCAAAATTGACTTCATAGGATTTCATCAGCGAGGCTCCACGAGAATCTGTTGTTATAGGCTTCAAGTAACAATTCAGTCAGACCGCGTCGCGGCTATCGCGAGCAGGCTCACTCCTACAGGTTTGGCGGGGAACACACATGTTGTGTACGACACAAATCCTGTAGGAGTGAGCCTGCTCGCGATGGCCGTTACGCCATTTTGATGCCTGGCGTCAGGGCCGCAGGCAACACCAGGCTCGGGGTTTCCAGCGACGCCACCGGGTACGCGCAATAATCCGCCGCGTAATAGGCGCTGGCGCGGTGGTTACCCGAAGCCCCGACGCCGCCGAACGGCGCGCTGCTCGCCGCACCGGTCAGCTGTTTGTTCCAGTTGACGATACCGGCGCGGCTTTCCAGCCAGAACTGCTGATAACGATCTTCGGAATCCGACAGCAAACCAGCCGCCAGGCCATAAGCGGTGTTATTGGCCTCGCTGATCGCCGCAGCGAAATCGGCGTAGCGAATCACCTGCAGCAACGGGCCGAACAGTTCTTCGTCCGGGCGCTCAGCGACGGCGGTCACATCCAGAATGCCCGGGGTCAGCAAGGCCGACTGCGCCTGTGGCTGAGTCATCGCCAGCAGCGACACCGCGCCATTGGCCAGCAGGTGTTGCTGGGCATCCATCAGCGCTTTCGCCGCGCCGAGGGAAATCACCGAGCCCATGAACGGCGCGGGCTGCTGATCGAACGCACCGACGTCGATGGTCGCGCTGACTTCCACCAGACGCTTGAGCAGGCTGTCGCCCCACGCGCCTTGCGGCACCAGCAGACGACGCGCACACGTGCAGCGCTGACCGGCGGAGATGAACGCCGACTGAATGATCGTGTACACCGCCGCGTCCAGATCAGCGACCTGATCGACCACCAGCGGGTTGTTGCCGCCCATTTCCAAAGCAAGAATTTTGTCCGGCCGCCCGGCGAACTGCTGGTGCAGGTGATTGCCAGTACGGCTGGAGCCGGTGAAGAACAGACCGTCGATGCCCGGGTTCGCCGCCAGCGCAATGCCGGTTTCACGCGCACCTTGCAGCAGGTTCAACACGCCGGCCGGCAGACCGGCTTCGATCCAGCACTTGACCGTCAGCTCGGCGACTTTCGGCGTCAGTTCGCTCGGTTTGAACAGCACGCTGTTACCCGCCAGCAGTGCCGGCACGATATGGCCGTTCGGCAAGTGACCCGGGAAGTTGTAAGGACCAAACACCGCCACCACACCGTGTGGCTTATGGCGCAGCACGGCGGTGGCGTCGCCCAGCGGGCCGCTCTTCTCGCCGGTACGTTCGCGGTAGCTCTGCACCGAGATCGCGATCTTGTTGACCATGCTGGTAACTTCGGTCGCGGCTTCCCACAACGGTTTGCCGGTTTCCTCACCGATGGTGCGGGCCAGTTCGTCGCTGTGGTTTTTCAGGGCGGCGGCGAATGCTTCGAGCACGCTGATGCGCTCGTCCAGCGAACGCCGCGCCCAGCCCGGAAAGGCCTGACGCGCAGCCTGCACGGCCGACTCGACCTGAGCGGCGGTAGCGCCCTCCCCCGACCACAGCACTTGCTGGGTCACCGGATTCAGCGACTGGAATGCTTCGCCCTGACCGGCAAGCCATTCACCTGCGATGTATAGCGAATTCATTATTTCGACTCCCGAGCAGCAGACAACGCCACGGCGCGCACTTGATCGCCGGCGTTGAGTTGAAGACGTTTGGCGGTCAGCGGATCGACCACCAGCGTGCCGGCGGCCAGGCGGGCCGGCGCAGCGGTGATGCGGCAGTCTTCGCGCTTGCGGTTATGGATGATGAACGGCGTGGCGTCATCGCCCGGTGTACCGATCGCCAGCACCAGTGCTTCGCTGTCGCGGACTGCGCGGATCTTGCTGGTTTCGCACTCGATGGCCGGGCCGGCGTCGAAGATATCGACGTAGCCCTGATAGCTGAAACCTTCGCTCTTGAGCATCGCCAGCGCCGGTTCGGTGTCCGGGTGCACCTGACCGATGACGTTGCGCGCATCCGGCGACAGGAAGCAGGTGTACAACGGGAATTTCGGCATCAGTTCGGCAATGAACGCCTTGTTGCCAACACCGGTCAGGTAGTCGGCCTGGCTGAATTCCATCTTGAAGAAGTGCCGGCCCAGACTCTCCCAGAACGGCGAACGACCGGCCTCATCGGAGACGCCGCGCATCTCGGCAATGATCTTGTTGCCGAACAGTTCCGGAAACTCGGCGATGAACAGCATGCGCGCCTTGGACAGCATGCGGCCGTTCAGACCGGTGCGGTAATCGGCGTGCAGGAACAGCGAGCACAGCTCGGAGTTGCCGGTCAGGTCGTTGGCGAGGAACAGCGTCGGAATCTCGCGATAGATGTTCAGCTCTTGCGACGCGCTGACGGTCAGGCCGACGCGGAAGTTGTACCACGGCTCGCGCAGACCGACCGCGCCGGCGATGGCAGAAATCCCCACCACGCGACCGTTGTCGTCTTCGAGCACGAACAGGTAGTCCGCATCGCCACGGCCGGCTTCGCCGCGAAAGGTCTTCTCGGCCCAGCCGACCCGATGGGTCAGGCGCTCTTCGTTGGCCGGCAAGGTGGTCAGGCCGGTGCCGGTGCTGCGGGCCAGGTCGATCAGCGCGGATAAATCGCTGCTGCGTACGGGACGAACAATCATGCTATCTCCTCAAACGGGCCGCCTTCGCCACCCGTGAAACTCGCTAAGGCGTTAAACCGCCACCAGGCGCACGCTGGCACCTTCACCGACGCCCAGGGCTTCGGCTGCTTCCAGATCCAGGGTCACCGGTTTGCCCGGCGCGTAATCGAGTTCCAGCAACACCGCGCGGTAATCCTGCAACTGCGCGTTGGCCACCAGATACTGGCGCCCGGCGCCTTTGACCGGCTCGCCGATCTTCACCGGCACTACACGGCTCTGGGCGATCGAACGGATCCCCGAAACACGTGCATGCAGGGTCGGGCCACCGTCGAAAATGTCGATGTAGTGATCGGTCTCGAAGCCTTCGCGCATAAGGATGTCGAAGGTGATCTGCGCACGCGGGTGCACCTGGCCCATCGCTTCTTGAGCGGAATCCGGCAGCAGCGGCACGTAGATCGGGTAATGCGGCATCAGTTCGGCGAGGAACGTGCGGCTCTTCAGGCCACACAGGCGTTCGGCCTCGGCGTAGTTGAGGTCGAAGAAGTTGCGCCCGATCGCGTCCCAGAATGGCGAATCGCCGTTCTCGTCGCTGTAACCGACGATCTCGGTCACCACCGAATCGGCGAAACGCTCCGGGTGGCTGGCGACGAACAGCAGGCGGCCACGGGAGTTGAGCTCGGCCCACGGCGACCCCACCAGCTCGCGCTGCACGTAGAAACTGGTCAGCAAGCTGTTGCCGGTCAGGTCGTGGCATTGCGAGAGCACGTGGATCTTGTTGTGGATCTTCAGCTCGCGGGAGGCGTGGACGAAGGTCTCGTTGCGGAAGCTGTAGAACGGCTCCGAATAACCGGCCGAAGCAACGATGGCCGAGCAGCCGACCAGTTTGCCGGTGGCGGTGTCTTCGAGGACGAAGAAGTAGCTCTCTTCACCGTTGAAGCTCACTTCGGCAGCGAACGAGGCTTCGCTCGCCGCGATCTTGTCGCTCAGACGTTCCACGTCATCCGGCAAGGAAGTGACACCAATCGGACTGTCCGCAGCCAGACGCTGTACCTCGCCCAGATCAGCCATTTGCGCAGGGCGCATCACCAGCATGGTGTCACTCCTTTCTCTTATAAAAATCACAGAAAAAACACCGGACATTGTGGGAGCGGGCTTGCTCGCGAATGCGGTGTGTCAGTCGCCATCTACGCTGACTGATACACCGCATTCGCGAGCAAGCCCGCTCCCACATTTGATATTGCCCGGTATCAAAAATTGGGTTCGACGCCCGAATCCTCAGGCGTCGAAGGGTCTATCAGGCTTGCGTCAGTGCTGCTGCCGCGCGTTCGAAGCGGTCGAGACCGGCATCGATATCGGCGTCTTCCACCACCAGGCTCGGGGCGAAACGGATCACGTCCGGGCCGGCCTGCAGAATCATCAGGCCTTCTTTCTCAGCGGCGTTGAAGATGTCCTTGGCCTTGCCTTTCCAGGCTTCGCTCAGCACGCAACCGATCAACAGGCCGAGGCCACGCACCTGAGTGAACAGGCCGTATTTCTCGCCGATCTGCTGCAGGCGGGTCTTGAATTTGTCGTGCTTGGCGTTGACACCGCTCAGCACCTCAGGGGTGTTGATCACGTCGATCACCGCTTCGGCGACGGCGCACGCCAGCGGGTTACCGCCGTAAGTGGTGCCATGGGTGCCGACGACCAGATGTTTGGCCAGCGCTTCAGTGGTCAGCATCGCGGCGATCGGGAAACCACCGCCCAGGCTCTTGGCGCTGGTCAGGATGTCCGGGGTCACGCCGTAATGCTGATAGGCGAACAGGTGGCCGGTACGGCCCATGCCGGTCTGCACTTCGTCGAACACCAGCAGCGCGTTGTTCGCGTCACACAGTTCACGGGCACCTTGCAGGTAAGCCAGTTCGGCCGGCAGTACGCCGCCCTCGCCCTGGATCGGTTCGAGCACGACCGCGCAGGTCTTGTCGGAAACCGCCGCTTTCAGCGCGGCCAGATCGTTGTAAGGGACGTGGGTGATGCCGGTGATTTTCGGGCCGAAACCGTCGGAGTACTTCGACTGGCCACCGACGTTGACGGTGAACAGGGTACGACCGTGGAAGCTGTTGAGCGCGGCGATGATCTCGTATTTTTCGCTGCCGAAACGGTCGAACGCCACGCGACGGGCCAGCTTGAACGCGGCCTCGTTGGCTTCGGCGCCCGAGTTGCAGAAGAACACGCGATCGGCGAACGTGGCGTCGATCAGCTTGTGCGCCAGGCGCAGGGCCGGCTCGTTGGTGAACACGTTGGACACGTGCCACAGCTTGTTCGCTTGCTCGGTCAAGGCACCGACCAGCGCCGGATGCGCGTGGCCCAATACGTTTACGGCAATCCCGCCGGCGAAGTCGATCAGCTCGCGACCGCTCTGGTCCCAGACGCGGGAACCGGCGCCACGCACCGGAATAAAAGCGGCAGGCGCGTAGTTGGGAACCATTACCTGGTCGAAATCGGCGCGTTCTACCGCAGCGTGCTCAACGGACATCGGAGTCTCCTGATGAGGGCCACCCGCCTGAAACTGGCGAGCGATGGGGGGATTGTAAGGACAGTTTTCAGCCCGGCCTTGCCGCCAAGCGACAACTTCTTATAGCGCAAACCCCGGATTTTCCCGGGTTTACGGCAATGCGACATATAGCGTCGCAAAGGCGCAGTTTAAACTGCACGCCGCCATTTGCGCAGACGTACCGGGGATCTTAATCAAGAGAGTTTTGTGGCGTGCGGTATATATGTACCGCACATCGAATCAATGGCCGGTGTTTGCTACGGACCTTTCTCAGGCAAACGGCCGTCTCCATGATTGACCAAAACACAACCTCACCCGCGACTCTGCCCGACGCATTGTTGCTCCCCCGACAGGACGCACACTATCAACCCCTGCTCCAGGCCATCCCGACATGGCTGATCCAGGCTTCGGCACACAAGCGCGCGGCTTTGAAACGGGCCAGCCCTCTACTGCCCGCCAGCCTCAACCAAGCATCACGCAATGAGCATGCAAAGCTGCGCGCACTGAATGCCGCGCACTGGACCGCACACAACCGCGTCGAACGAAGCCTTGCCCGGTTGCAGGACGCCAAAGCGTTCGCCGAACCGCTGCTACGTGCCGAACTGGCAAAGCGCTTTGGCTTGAATCTGGATGTCCGGCAGACCTTCCTGCGCCTGTATCTGCCCGACCATGTTCCGTGGTTACGCCTCAAATCCGGCGCCGCACGCACCTGGACCGTCTCGCTGCTGGACGCCGCGCTGCACAATTTTGAAAGCAGCGAAACCGCCGCCGACGCCTTCGAATCCGCCTCGGGCTACGTCAGCGAACCCTCGCCTGACGGTCAGTTCAGCGTACTGCCGAACATCCTCAAAGCGATGCCGATAGCTGCCTTCACCCGCCTGTGTCGTGAACTGGATATCGGCCGCCGCTACAACACTTATCTGCAAGACAATCTGGGTATCAGCAATCCGTTGGTCGCAGCCGTGCTGCAACCACAGGTTTGCACGAGTGACAAAGCCGCACTGGTCGCCGCCCTGCAAATGGCCTACATGCAAAAGCTGCTGGGGGCCGATGTCCATCGTCTGATCCTCGGGCTGCTCGATGGCTTGCAGCATTTGCGCCTCAATCGTCAGGCGTGGCATTGCCATGCGTTGGCGATGATGAAAGTCAGCCTGACCGGCATCGTGCTGTTCGCGCCGAATCTTGAGGCTGCACACGCAGCAGCGCGAGTCGTGGTTTATATTCCTGATGACCCGCAACACCCGGTCAAGGAATACGCCAGCAGCGCTGCCTTCGCTCAGGAGCTGGCGCAACGCTTGCGCGATCCGGACTATCAGGTGTTCTTCAGCCGTTTCATCGACCATGCCGATCGCGGCGCTTTCTTCGGCCAGTTGCGGGCCATGCTCAGCCCCGTCACCTGGCAACCCGTACCGGTCGGCGATCCACGCCCCACCTGGCGCGAACATCCGGCCGCGCGACCCTTTCTGCAGATCGTCGCGACCCCGATCCAGGGTGAGCTGTGGGTGTATCTGTACCAGCGCAAGCTCGACAAGATGCTCAACGATGCCCGCGTCATCGCCGTCTCGACGGCCATGGTCGATCGCAAGGCGCGCTGGGCACTCTGGGATTCCTTCACGGACATCGCACAGTCGTTGCTCAACCTCGTCGCGTTCGTCGCCTTGCCATTCGTGCCATTTCTCGGCGAGCTGATGCTTGCCTACACGGCCTACCAACTGCTCGACGAGACGTTCGAAAGCATCGTCGACTGGGCCGAAGGACAACCCCGCGAAGCGTTCGCGCATTTGATCGGCGCCGTAGAGTCCATGGTGCAGGGCGGCACTTTCGCCGCCGGCGGCGCTATCGCCGTCAGCGAGTTTCGCGCGCTGCTGCCTGCCGATGTCGTTCAGTTCATCGACCGCTTCATTCCCGTGAAGGCAGCCAATGGCAAGACCCGCTACTGGAAACCCGACCTGCGCCCTTACGAGTGGCCCGGCACGCTGCCCAAAGACATCCGAACCGATGCGCTGGGCCTGCAAACCCACCAGGGCAAAAACCTGCTGGCCCTCGAAGACAAGTTGTATGCCGTCAGCCTTGATGCCGAAACGGGCGCCTATCGCATCGACCATCCGACGCGTCCCGAGGCTTACAAACCCGCACTCAGGCACAACGCGGCAGGCGCCTGGCAAACCGAAATTGACCAGCCACTGGGTTGGGATCGCGCCACCGTGCTGAGCCGCAGCAGTGCGCAGATGCAGCGCCTTCCCGTCGCTCTGCGGGAGCGCCTGCTGAACATCAGTGGCTGCGAGGAAAATAGCCTGCGCCAGATGCACGTCGAGCGCGATCAGTTGCCACCCTTACTCAGTGACACGCTGCAGCGCTGGCAGATCGATCAGGACATTCAATTGTTTATCGAGCAGATTGGCAGCCCGCATGCCGAGGATTACCTCAAGGCCGACCCGGCCACCCAACTGCAACTGCTTTTCGACAACGGCAACTGGCCTGTTGACCGAGGCCTGCAACTGGTCGATCCCCAGGGCAGAACCCTGTGGCGCAGCCCCGTTGCCGATGTGCCCTTCATACAAATCGAGGGCTCACGACTGGATGATGGCGACCTGCTCAAGACCTGCCTGCAACGTCTGACAGAATCGCAAAGAAGGCGGCTATTGAGCGAAGCATCATATACGCCCGCCCCCTCGGCCGAAGCCCGCGCAACTAGCCTGCGGCGCAGCGTCGCCGAGCTGGCACAGCGCAAACGCCAAAGCCTGTTCGAGGGTCGATATCGCCAATTGCAGCGCGGCGCCAGCCCGCTGGTACAGGTACTGATGGATGCCGAACCCGGCCTGCCGAAGGCGTTGGCGCAATCGATACTGGAAACGGCAAGTGATGCCGAATGCCTGCAATTACAGCGCGGAACACTCTCCGAAAGACTGGCCGCTCTGACCCAGGAGACAGGCCTGCAAGTGCGCGCAACTCGAGCCCTCGAAGGACTGGAGTTGCAAGCGACAGTCAATAATCTGGATACCGATCGGCTGGCCCTACATTCTTTACCTCGGCTGCCGGGCTGGTCGCCGTCGATACGACTGGAGCTCAGGCACTACAGCCATAGCGGGCAACTGATCGACAGCCTCGGCGCACAGGACGCGCTCATTCGCAAAGTGCTGGTACTGACCGAACAGGGCGACTATCAGCCGTACGACGCTACCGGTGAGTCGCTCAGCGCGCCGGGCTCACTGTATTCAAGCCTGCTGCATGCCCTGCCCGACGCAGCACGTTCGGCGCTGAACATCCACATCACACAAGACCTGCAGCTCAAGCAGTTGATTCGTGACCACGCGCTCGACCGTCAAGCGTTGCTGGAGCTGTTGTCGCAAAACCCGCTTCGCAAACCCGCTTACGACCCAACAGTCATGCGCCTGCGTGGCGGTACCAGCGGCTATCGGCGCATGCCTACCAATACGCCGACGCTGCACGCCCACGCCCACTGGCTGCTGCCGCACTTGCTGCCTGAAGAGCTCAACGCGTTCGTCGAGCGCCTGCAACGTCATCCGGACGGCCCGCGAGCGGAACTGAGCCGCTTGATCACTGAACGCAACCGCCTCGACGCGGTGCTGAATCCGTGGACTGAGGGGATTCCCCTCGTTCATCCGGAGACCGGCGCCCGCCTCACCACCGAGCAATACGCGATCCAGCGTCATCGCCGACGGCAGATGCGGGTCGACATTCTGGACTGCTGGAAGCAGCAGGTTTCCTTGCCGGAGAACACCGAGCAGACCATCGATCTGCGTCTGTCACAGTCGATCATGGGAGAGCTGCCACAGCTGGAGGTGAACTTCAGTCACGTGGACTACCTGACCATCGAGGGGATCGGCAGCACTCAGGGTATACACGGGTTTCTGAACTGCTTCTCCGGCTTGCGTCGTCTGGCGCTGCGCAATTTCCAGCTGGGCAGCCTGCCGGAGTCGATCAGCCAGTCGCCACAACTGCGCGAGCTGATTCTCAGCGACTGCAGCATCACCCTGACAGCCGAGAGCCACACAACACTGGCGGCCTTGACTCACCTGAGAACCCTGGACCTGTTCAGGAACCCGCTCGGACTCACCCCCAACGTCGAAAAAATGCCCCGACTCAATTACATCGATGTGTCGGAGACCGGCATTTCCGAACTGCCACCCGGCCTGCTCACGCGTCCGTTATTGCGCACCGCACTGCTCAACGACAACCAGATCCGGTCGTTGCCTCCCGCCCTTTTCGAGCTGCCCAACAACGTTCCGGAAGGCTTCGACCTGAGCGGCAATCCGATTGCCAGCGCAGACCGGGAGCGCATCAAACTCCACTTCAACGACACCCGGCAGGACTTCGGCGTAATGGCCGAACAGGCTGATCTGCTGCGCGTACAGGCGCTGTACACGCACATGGATCTGGAACAGGCCAGTGAATTTTTCTATCTGCTACCCGGCACCCTGGCCGAGGGTCGAATCGAACTTGTACGGCTTGAGCGTGAATACAGCGACTTGAGTAGCAACCTCGCCAACTGGGCGAACGGCCACCCGGCCCTGCACCCGATCAGTGGCGAGCCCTTCACGATTGAGCAAGTGCTGAACGAGCACGCCGCACGACACGAATTCAAATCGCTCATTGAGCAGTGCTGGCGCCGGGAAACCGAGCAAGACGAACCGGATGAGAACCTCCAGCCACTGCATGACTTGAACCTGGCGACGATCATCCGCGGCGACTTGCCCGTACTCAATGCCGATTTCAGCCATGTCACCCATCTGTACCTCAGAAGCCTGCCGGGTCAGACGTTTGGAATCGACAGGTTTGTCGAGACGTTTGCCAGCCTCAGAGGACTGACGATTTATCAATATCGACTGGAACACATTCCACCAGCGGTGTTTCGCATGGCTGAGCTGACCTATTTGTCGCTTTCACACTGCGATTTGACGCTCACGCCTCAAGCCGCCCTTGAGCTTGCGCAAATGGAGCGCCTGGATCACCTGGATCTGAGTGACAACCCGCTGGGCGAGACCCCGGATGTCAGCCAGATGACCAATCTGCAAACGCTGATGCTGGACAACACCGGCATCACCAGCCTGCCGCCGAGCTTGCTGCAACTCGAACACCTGGAAATCGCCGACCTGAGCGACAACGCGATCACCCAGGTTCCCAGCGATATTCTGGAGTTGCCAGAAGAGCGTGCGGACAAATTCAGCCTGCGAAGCAATCCGCTCTCTGAGCTGAGCCTGCAACGGCTGATCGCCTACTTCAGAAAGCACCGCATCGATTTTGGCGTGGAAGCCGTCATCGAGCGGGCGGAAATGGAGGTGTCCACGTCCGAAGATTCCGGGGTCGATGAGTGACGCTCAGCGGGATCTGCCGGGGTGCGTCAACCGCGCTCCGGCGGCACTGACGACAGTTCGAACGGACTGCTGCTGCGCCGTTGGTTGCGATCTTCGCGCGGCGTGGCGCCGAAGAAATTGCGGTAGGCGCTGGAGAAATGCGGCCCCGAGGAGAAACCGCAGGACAGGCCGATCTGGATGATCGACTTGCTGGTTTGCATCAACATCTGCCGAGCCTTGTTCAGGCGCAGTTCCAGATAGTACTGGCTCGGCACGCGGTTGAGGTATTGCTTGAAGATTCGCTCCAGTTGCCGACGGGACACGCACACGTGCTGGGCGATTTCGTCGGTGGTCAGCGGCTCTTCGATGTTGGCTTCCATCAGCAGCACCGCCTGGGTGAGCTTCGGATGGCTGGAACCGAGGCGGTTCTGCAGTGGAATGCGCTGGCGTTCGCCACCCTCGCGAATGCGCTCGACCACCAGCTCTTCGGACACCGCCCCGGCCAGTTCAGCCCCATGATCACGGGCCAGCACCGCCAGCAGCAGGTCGAGCACCGACATGCCGCCACACGCGGTCAGGCGATCGCGATCCCAGTCGAACAGGTGACTGGTGGCGATGACTTTCGGGAAACGTTCAGCGAAATCGTCCTGCCAGCGCCAGTGCACGGCCGCGCGATAACCGTCGAGCAGACCGAGCTGCGCCAACGGATAGACACCGGCCGACAGACCACCGATCACGCAACCGGCACGCACCAGTTGCTTGAGCGCGCTGCTGAGGGCCGGAGCCAGGGTGGTCGGCGGCTCGTCGGCGAGCAAAAAGAGTTTCTGGAAGTTTTCCAGCTTGCCGGTCCACGCCTCGCCCGGCAGTTGCCACGCCCCTTCGGCCGCAACGTCTGTCACGGTTTCGGCCTGGAGGAACGACAATTCGTAAACCACCTCCGGATGCACCCGCTGAGCAACACGCAAGGCCTCCTCCGCCAGCGCCAGCGTCAGAGCTTTAGTGCTGGGCCAAATCAGGAAACCAATTCGATGGGCAGTCATGGGCGGGCAATCCGAAACGAAGAACGGTGATGAAGGCATGGGCCAATGCTAGCCCGTAATCGAAGCTGTCGCAGGTCCATTGTGGGAGCGGGCTTGCTCGCGAAGGCGGTGGTTCAGGCAGCAATGATGTTGACTGATCGACCGCTTTCGCGAGCAAGCCCGCTCCCACAGGGGGACCGAGCCAGCCTTCAGGTCGCGAAGCATGACCTAATCTGGTGCATAACGGCAGCGATTACTTGAGGCTACCTGAGAGGAACTGTTGCAAACGCTCGGATTGCGGATTGACCAGCACTTCGCGCGGGTTGCCGCTCTCTTCAACGACACCTTTGTGCAGGAACACCAACTGGTTCGACACTTCACGGGCGAAGCCCATTTCGTGCGTGACCACGACCATGGTGCGGCCTTCCTGGGCCAGAGCCTGCATCACCTTCAGCACATCGCCGACCAGTTCCGGGTCGAGAGCCGAAGTCGGTTCGTCGAACAGCATCACTTCCGGCTCCATTGCCAGCGCACGGGCAATCGCCACACGCTGCTGCTCGCCACCGGACATGTGGCCCGGGAACGCATCTTTACGATGGGCCACGCCAACCTTGTTCAGGTAGTGCTCGGCTTTCTCGCGGGCTTCGGCCTTGGACACGCCCAGCACGTGGACCGGCGCTTCCATGATGTTTTCCAGCGCGGTCATGTGCGACCACAGGTTGAAATGCTGGAACACCATCGACAGGCGCGAACGCATGCGTTGCAGCTGTTTCGGATCAGCGGCTTTCAGCGCGCCGTCCTTGTTGGCTACCAGTTTCAGCTCTTCGTTGTTGAGCAGGATCTTGCCCGCGTGCGGCTGCTCAAGCAGGTTGATGCAGCGCAGGAAAGTACTTTTGCCGGAGCCACTGGAGCCGATGATGCTGATCACATCGCCGGCTGCCGCTTTCAGGGACACGCCCTTGAGCACTTCGTGACTGCCATAGCGTTTATGCAGGTCTTGGACTTCAAGTTTGTACATGCGGTCGGTTCTCACAAAAACAGTCAGTCAGTCGTTGAGCAAGCGCCCGTGACGCAGCGCTTCGCGCCCCGCCACCTTGGCCAGCCAGAAACCGGGTTGGGCATAGCGCAGCCGTTCAATGGCAAACAGCACCCCGGACGTACCAGCACACACCGTGCTGACCCGATCGGACACAGGGTCGATCACTTCGAAGATCTCATCCCCGGCTTCAACCCACTCGCCGGGTTTACGCAGAAAACTCACCACACCGGGGTGCGGCGCCAACAGTAATTCAGTGCCTTCGAACGGCATGCCTTCGCACGGTTCGTTGACTGGCTTCGGCCACTCGCCAGTGATCAGGCCTTGCTCGGCGAGGAACGCCAGAATGCCTTCGGCCCACGCCACCGCATCCGCGCGGTCGGTATTGGCCTGACCGCCCAGCTCGACGGTAGTCGCCAGACAGGCCAGCGGGATCTGCGCGTCCGGGAACTGCCGCGACAATCGCAACCACGGCAACGAGCACGCTTCATCGAAGGAGCTGCCGCCGGAATCTTCCGCGAGCAAACCGACCTTCACATTCAGATGCGCGGCCAGCGAACGCCACTGCGGCCAATGCTGCGGCAGCGCATACATGTGCAGCGCCGCCTCAGCGTCGCAATGCAGATCAAGCACCACATCGGCGGTGCAGGCATGGCTGAGCAAAACGCGCTGCATGCCTTGCAACTGGCTGCTCGCCTCGGGCAATGCCGCCAGATGATCAGCCATGGCCTGACGGATCAGGCGAATGTTGGCGTGCGGATCGTCACCGAGACTATCAGCCAATGCCGCCGCAACCGGTGCGCTCAGCTCGACGAAATCGCGGTTGAAATTCTTGCCGCTGCCCGCCTCGAAACGCCCCTGATGATTGCCTTGCAGCAATTGGCCGAGGCCCAGCGGGTTGGCGACCGGCACCAGCTCGATCACACCGTTGAGCAGACCTTGGGCTTCGAGTTCGCCGAGGCGCTTTTTCAGCTCCCAGGCGGTGCGCATGCCCGGCAGTTCGTCGGCGTGCAGGCTGGCCTGAATGTAAGCCTTGCGCTCGCCGCTCCCAAACCGGAAGACCGAGATCTTGCGCTCGCTGCCCAGGTGGCTCCACGGCAATACGTGGTCGATGCGTTCCATATCAGTGCTTCCGCGGGGCCAGGTAGCTCAACCAGCGGCGCTCGGCCAGCTTGAACAGCTTCACCAGAATGAAGGTCAGGCACAGGTAGAACACGCCGGCGGTGATGTACGCCTCGAACGGCAGGTAATACTGCGCGTTGACGGTACGGGCCGCGCCGGTGATGTCGATCAGGGTCACGATGGACGCCAGACTGGTGGTCTGCAGCATCATGATCACTTCGTTGCTGTACTGCGGCAGTGCCCGGCGCAGGGCCGATGGCAACAGAATGCGCTTGTACAGTTTGAAGCGCGACATGCCCATGGCCTTGGCGGCTTCGATCTCGCCGTTCGGCGTGGCCTTGAGGCTGCCGGCGATGATTTCGGCGGTGTAGGCGCTGGTGTTGATCGCGAAGGCCAGGCACGCGCAGAACGTCGCGCTGGACAGCCACGGCCACAAGAAGCTTTCACGTACCGCTTCGAACTGCGCCAGACCGTAGTAGATCAAAAACAGCTGCACCAGCATCGGCGTGCCGCGGATCACGTAGGTGTAGAGCCACGCGGCGCCGTTGATGATCGGGTTCTTGGAGACGCGCATCAGGCCCAGCGGCAGTGCCGCCAACAGACCGAACAACAGCGACAGCGCGAGCAGTTTGAGGGTGGTCAGCAGGCCGCCGAGGTACAGCGGCATGGCCTCCCAAATGACGTTGTAGTCGAAGATCATAGATCAGCCGCCCTTACGCCTACCGAGTAGCGCTTCTCAAGGTGACGCAGCGCCAGCAACGAGACACTGGTGATCACCAGGTACATCGCCGCCACTGCGAGGAAGAAGGTGAAAGGCTCGCGGGTGGCATCCGCCGCCTGCTTGGCCTTGAACATCATGTCTTGCAGACCGACCACCGAAATCAGCGCGGTCGCCTTGGTCAGAACCAGCCAGTTGTTGGTGAAGCCAGGAATCGCCAGGCGAATCATCTGCGGCACCATCACCCGGAAGAACACCTGAAAACTGCTCATGCCGTACGCCATGCCCGCTTCGGCCTGGCCCTTGGGGATCGCCATGAACGCGCCACGGAACGTCTCGGACAGGTACGCACCGAAGATGAAACCGAGGGTGCCGATACCAGCGGCCAGCGGGTTCAGGTCGATGTAGTCGTCATAGCCGAGCATCGGCGCGACGCGGTTGAGCAAGTCCTGACCGCCGTAGAAAATCAGCAGGATCAGCACCAGGTCGGGAATCCCGCGGATCACCGTGGAATACAGATCGCCCAGCCACGCCAGCCAGCGAATCGGCGACAGGCGCAACGCGACCCCGATCAGCCCGAGAACGATGGCCAGGGCCATGGACGACAAGGCGAGCTGAAGCGTCAGCCATGCGCCATCGAGGATGACAGCCCCGTAGCCTTTCAACATGATTCAGGTCCTCGAAAGTTGGGATGAAAAAATGGCGCAAACCGCAGAGATCCTGTTGCTTGCGCCATTTCTGACTTGTCGCAGAGACGTGTTACTTGCCGTAGATATCGAAGGCGAAGTACTTGTCCTGGATGGCTTTGTATTTACCGTTTTCACGGATGGCCGCGATCGCAGCGTTGATCTTGTCTTTCAGCGCGTCGCCCTTGCGCACAGCGATGCCTACGCCGTCGCCGAAGTATTTGACGTCGGTGAACTGCGGGCCCACGAAGGCGAAGCCTTTGCCGGAATCAGTGTTCAGGAAGCCGTCCTGCAGCAGGGTGGCGTCAGCCACGGTACCGTCGAGGCGACCGGCGGCCACGTCGAGGTAGATTTCGTTCTGCGAGCCGTATGGCTTGATCTCGGCACCCAGCGGGGCCAGGACTTCACGGGCGAAACGCTCGTGGATCGAACCACGTTGCACGCCGATGTTCTTGCCCTTGAGCTCAGACAGGTTGTCGCTGACAACGGTGCCCTGCTTCATGACCAGACGGGCCGGGGTGTTGTAGTACTTGTTGGTGAAGTCCACGGATTTCTTGCGGTCTTCGGTGATCGACATCGACGACAGGATCGCGTCGATCTTGCGCACTTTGAGTGCCGGGATCAGACCGTCGAACTCTTGCTCGACCCACTGGCACTTGACCTTCATTTCTTCACACAGGGCATTGCCGATGTCGTAGTCGAAACCAACAATGCTGCCATCCGGCGCTTTGGAAGCGAACGGAGGGTAAGCCGCTTCGATACCGATCTTCAGAGGTTTTTCATCAGCGAAGGAATTCAGCGACAGCACGGACAGTGCCAGGGCGCCAAGCAGCACAAGTTTCTTCATCTTGGGACTCCATCGGTAAAGGGCAAAAACGGCAGAGTGAGCGACAGCCCAATATGCGAATGGGTGAATCGGGAAAGCGGTGCAGCATCGGTGGGAAATTTCCCGATGAAACCACCAAGGGTTTCAACGTCAGCCACGATGAGCGAGTGATCGGCATTCTAACGACAGGCCCGAAGCCGATATTTCTTCAATGCGACAACTAATTACAGATGCACAGAGAAAGCCGCTTGAGCGCATTGACAGCCTTGCAAATTCATGCAAGAGCGAAAGACGGTGAACCGATCTATGCTGCAAATTGCGGGCCTATTATTCGCAAACCCTTCTAATCCGGCAAGCGCAGCGTTGTGTCTTATTTTTCACCAGGGGGTTTGAGGCTCTAAAACGGGGCATTGCGTTTCCCTTCGCCCCGCGGCGGGGCGGGCGGTTACACATTTGGTTACTCGGGTAGGCATGGGTAACAGCGGGAAATGGCTTGCACAGGAAATCGATAATTATTGGTTGGGTGGGTTTGGGTTTCTGACAGGGGATTACTGCGGTGTCTGACAGATTGCCTTCGCGAGCAAGCCCGCTCCCACAGGTTGATCGCATTCTGTCTGAAAGAATGCAGGCCCACTGTGGGAGCGAGCCTGCTCGCGAAGAGGCCAGCAAAACCACCACAAACCCACCTGACAAAATAGCCCCGGCTGGACTGCATTCTTCCAGACAGACCACACATCAACCTGTGGGAGCGGGCTTGCTCGCGAAGGGGCCAGCCCTGCCACCCCAAAACCTCCAGACACAAAAAAGCCCCATCCGGCATCACCGGACAGGGCTTTTCAATGCATCAGACAGGCTTAAGCCACATTCATCGTCTTGTGCGTATCAATCAAATGCTGCACCACACCCGGATCCGCCAGGGTCGAGATATCGCCCAACCCATCGTATTCCGCCGTCGCAATCTTGCGCAGAATCCGCCGCATGATCTTGCCCGAACGGGTCTTCGGCAGCCCCGGCGCCCACTGGATCACGTCCGGCGAAGCAATCGGCCCGATCTCTTTACGCACCCAGTTCTTCAGCTCCAGACGCAGTTGCTCGCTCGGCTCTTCGCCATTCTTCAGGGTGACGTAGACATAAATGCCCTGCCCCTTGATGTCGTGCGGCACACCGACCACCGCCGCTTCGGCGACTTTCGGGTGAGCGACCATCGCGCTTTCGATCTCGGCGGTGCCCATGCGGTGGCCGGAAACGTTGAGCACGTCGTCGACACGCCCGGTGATCCAGTAGTAACCATCGGCATCACGCCGCGCACCGTCACCGGTGAAATACATGCCACGGAAGGTCTTGAAGTAGGTGTCGACGAAACGGTCATGATCGCCATACAGCGTACGCGCCTGCCCCGGCCACGAATCGAGAATCACCAGATTGCCCTCAGCCTCGCCCTCGATGATGTTGCCGAGGTTGTCGACCAGCGCCGGCACCACACCAAAGAACGGACGAGCCGCCGAACCCGGCTTCAGCGCATGCGCACCCGGCAGCGGGCTCATCATGTTGCCGCCGGTTTCAGTCTGCCACCAGGTATCGACGATCGGGCAACGGGATTTGCCGACATTCTTGTAGTACCAGTCCCAGGCTTCCGGGTTGATCGGCTCACCCACCGAACCGAGCAGACGCAGGCTGCTGCCATCAGCGCCTTCAACAGCAGCGGTGCCCGAAGCCATCATCGCGCGGATCGCGGTCGGTGCGGTGTAGAGGATGTTGACCTTGTGCTTGTCGACGATCTTCGCCACCCGGGTGATGTCCGGGTAGTTCGGCACGCCTTCGAACAGCAGCGTGGTCGCGCCATTGGCCAGCGGGCCGTAGACGATGTAACTGTGGCCGGTGACCCAGCCGACGTCGGCGGTGCACCAGTAGATTTCGCCCGGACGGTAGTCGAACACGCGCTCGTGGGTCATCGCCGCGTACAGCAGATAACCGCCAGTGGTGTGCTGCACGCCCTTCGGCTTGCCGGTCGAGCCAGAGGTATAAAGGATGAACAGCGCTTCTTCAGCACCCATCTCTTTCGGCGCGCACACGGTGCCCGCCACTTTCATCAGGTCTTCGTACCAGATGTCGCGATGCTGGTTCCACTTGATGTCGCCACCGGTGCGCTTGCACACGATGACTTTCTGGATGCTGCTGGTTTCCGGGTTGGTCAGCGCGTCGTCGACGTTGGCCTTCAGCGAGATTTTCTTGCCGGCACGAATGCCTTCGTCAGCGGTGATCACCACTTTCGATTTGCAGTCGATGATCCGCCCCGCCAGCGCTTCCGGCGAGAAGCCGCCGAACACCACCGAGTGAATCGCGCCGATCCGCGTGCAGGCCAGCATGGCGACCACGGCTTCGGGGATCATCGGCATATAGATAGTCACCACGTCGCCGCGGTGCACGTCCTGACCACGCAGGGCGTTGGCCAGTTTGCACACTTGTTCGTGCAGTTCGCGGTAAGTGATGTTGCGGCTTTCGGAAGGATCGTCGCCTTCCCAGATGATTGCGACTTGATCGCCGCGCTCGGCCAGATGACGGTCGAGACAGTTGTAGGAAACGTTCAGGGTACCGTCGGCGAACCATTTGATGTCGACATGGTGATCGTCGAAGGAAGTCTGCTTCACCGTGGTGAAAGGCTTGATCCAGTCGAGACGCTTGGCTTGCTCGCGCCAGAAACCGTCAGGGTTGACGACCGACTGCTGGTACATGGCTTTGTAGGTCGCCTCGTCAGTCAGCGTATTGGCCAGAACCTCGGGACGAACGGGATACAGAGAAGCCGCACTCATCTTTCTTACCTCGGTGGAATAGTTGTTTTTGTATGACCCCGTTGTAGCCGGGCCGGGCCCATAGAACCATTCGACGATGGTAGTAACAAGCCCCTACAAAACATGGCGATACCCAGACAGCAAGCCCGACGCACTACCCCCAAACACCCCAAACCCCTTGTAGGAGCTTGCCTGCAAGCGATCCAGACAACTCGGTTCCCCAGACAAATTGCATCGCCAGAAAACGCTCTTCCCCACCCTAACGACCGATTGTTACCAAAACCGCCAAAAGTGTTTATCAAAACCCCACCTGTTTACCCTCACCCCACCTGCCTAAAATCCACCTCGCCAACAAGGCAAACGCGATTAACAACGTTACAGCCCCCACGAAGGCCGTTAATCCAGCTCTCAAGTAATAACTGCAAATGATGAAGTTCCACACGCAACCCTAAAAAGGTTGCGTGACCCCACTCGACCTCAAAAAGGTAACTCTGAAATGAAAGCTTTATTGGTTCTGGCCCTCAGCAGTCTGTGCGCAACCGCCATGGCAGACGAGGTCCCGACTGATGTCGCACAGCAACAACCGGTGATCGAGGAATACACTTACTCCACTCACCTGGACATCGCCAAAGTTGTATCGATGAGCGAAGTGCCGAATGTCTGCGAAGTGGTACCGGCCAAAATGGAGTACGACGACTCCAAGGGTCAGCGCCACATCCTGCGTTACAGCGTCATGGGCAACGGCTGCACCAATTGATGATTGAGACTGCACCGAATCGGACCGCTCAGTGCCTCATTTGAGGGTCGATTCCAGCCCGGCTTCGGTCGGGCTCAGTTGTGTCTGGAGTCGTCAAAAATGCTTGCAAAACACTAGATGTAGTGAAAAACCGGTTTTTCTGTTCGTTTTTTGAGCAATTCCACAATCGCGAGATTTTTACGAAAAAAAATCTTCACCCGGCAAAGCCCTGTAAACCCGCACTCTCATCGAAAAACCACCCTCCTCGACCGCTCCATGCGCGGATTCGCCTCAGCACAGCCGTGTTTTTTTCCCTATAATGCCGCCCTAATCGGGTCAGCAATATTCCCTTACAGGGAACAAAAGCCATTCTGAAGCCCCGCAGCAGCGTCAACGCTGATCTGCGCCCGTCAGAGGCTCTCGGAAACCCGTACAAAATTCTGTTTTATTGCCTGCCTTGGCTGCCGCAAAAAACGATTCCTTAAGATCCAACGCGGTCTGTACGACCGTGTGAACAACCAACCAATCAGGTTTCACACGGGGCGACAGGCCCTCACGCAGGAGACGACACGTCATGCTGAGCTGGGACGAATTCGACAAAGAAGACAGTGAAGTAGCAGCAGTGAAAGGCGCCAACGCCGGCCACGCTACTGAAGCCAACATGGACCGCCTCGACAGCGCCGGCGGTGCCGCAGCGCTGGAAGCCCGCGCCGTGACCGCCGACGACTCGGCCGCCGTGGCCCGCGCCAAGGCCGCACTGGATTCCCTCGACGTCGCCGAAGGCCTCGCCGAGCTCGAAGGCGCCTCCGCCCGTGTCGCCGTTGACGAAAAGCGCATGATCAACTGCCGCGCCGACCTCAACCAACTCGTACCATTCAAGTACGACTGGGCCTGGCAGAAATACCTGGACGGTTGCGCAAACCACTGGATGCCGCAAGAAGTCAACATGACCGCCGACATCGCCCTCTGGAAAAACCCGGAAGGCCTGACCGACGACGAGCGCCGCATCGTGATGCGCAACCTCGGCTTCTTCTCCACCGCCGACTCCCTGGTTGCCAACAACCTGGTCCTGGCCGTGTACCGCCTGATCACCAACCCGGAGTGCCGCCAGTACATCCTGCGCCAGGCCTTCGAAGAGGCGATCCACACCCACGCCTACCAGTACTGCATCGAATCGCTGGCCATGGATGAAGGCGAGATCTTCAACATGTACCACGAGATCCCATCGGTCGCCAAAAAGGCAGCCTGGGGCCTGAAATACACCCGTTCGATCTCCGATCCGAAGTTCGAAACCGGCACCCCGGACACCGACAAAGAACTGCTGCGCAACCTGATCGCCTACTACTGCGTTCTGGAAGGCATCTTCTTCTACTGCGGCTTCACCCAGATCCTCTCCATGGGCCGCCGCAACAAAATGACCGGCGTCGCCGAGCAGTTCCAGTACATCCTGCGCGACGAATCCATGCACCTGAACTTCGGCATCGACGTGATCAACCAGATCAAAATCGAAAACCCACACCTGTGGGATGCCGAGATGAAAGAAGAAGCGACCCAGATGATCCTGCAGGGTACGCAGCTGGAGATCGAATACGCGCGCGACACCATGCCTCGCGGCGTACTGGGCATGAACGCGGCGATGATGGAGGACTACCTGAAGTTCATCGCTAATCGTCGTTTGTCGCAGATTGGTTTGAAAGAGGAATATCCAGGGACTACGAACCCGTTCCCTTGGATGAGCGAGATCATGGACTTGAAGAAAGAGAAGAATTTCTTTGAGACGAGAGTGATCGAGTACCAAACTGGTGGTGCGTTGAGCTGGGACTAATGGTCTCGCTTGGCACGATTTGACGATTGCTGCTTGAGTCGCCAAGTCGAGAAAGCAAAAAGCCCCGATCTGATCGGGGCTTTTTTATTGGACGAAATAAAAAAGGTATATGACTGAACGCCTCTTGCTACAGCGGAATAATCATTGAAGGGCGCTTCGACTTCACCTCATCATCGAAAAATTGCCTGAACGTGATGACATTATCGTAGCCCGCATAAGCAGACTCTTTAGCTTTCTTCAGGGACTCCGGAACGATCAGGGTGATTGAGTTTTTACCCATCTCAGTAATAGCCTCACTCGACACACGGTCATCAACAGTAGCGAGAAAAATTGCTCCAAACGGTTTCTCTAACGCCAACTGTTTCCATCTTTCACGCAGGGTTGTTTTCAAGGAAACAATAACAGCGTCCCCCTTGATGTTGAGTTCCTTAACGTCAGGTAAAACAAAATCCGGCCGGCGCCCACCAAAGACAGCCTGTGCTTCATGACGAATTCGACCTTCCTTGAAAAGCCTCGCCACGTGATGCTCAAAAGAAAGCCCGGCCCTGCTTTTACGGGTTTGCGCCGCGCTAAGGAAAATCGAGTCGAGCTCAGAAAATGCCCGTACAAGATTACCAACAGGATCACCTCCCCCATGAAGGAGAAGGCGGGCGACTTGAGCTGCTCGAAAACGGCGCTCCGCTTGCTTATAGATAGAGTATTCGATGTCTCTACTAATACGCATTACCGCATCACCAGGCTCGCGAACACAGAAGGGGTTCATGTGGCGAAGATCGTTTTCGTAAAGCCATTTATCCTGCGCCATTCTGGCTAGCGCGTCTGGAGTAGGCAGAGCCTGATTTTTAATAAACTGCTCTAGCGTTCCATCTTTGATCGCTTGCGATAACTCGGCAATGAGCTGATCGGTTTCGGAAGCAGGCTGAGCAATAGCCGCCGGATCGAAAAAATCATAGTGAAAGTCGGCGCTTAGCTCGAAAGCCGTCTCAATAATTTCCGCCTCTTCGCTTATCGAGTCGACAACAATAAGCCAATAGAGCGCACCAGATATAGCTTGCTTCAGCTTTCCGACAACAAGCAATGAGGCAGGGGAAAGCGATCGAAATTGCTCTTTTGGTACCCCCGTGTGATGCCATTCATATCGCGGTCTTTCTGTCTCCTTACCGGGATTTCGCTTCGAATAGTATTTGATCGTGGAGGTTTTTATTTCCCCGGAGGATGGCCAGAAGGTCTGATAATCAACTTCGAAAATGTGCGGCTTCTCTGGCTGTAAATTTTTCAGCTTCGGAAAAAAATCAGACTCTGCAATAGTACGAGGAATGAAAGGGCCATTCTGGTGGCCATTATCTGCACTGTCTGCCCATGATGAGTCATTGCGAGACAGCTTCTTAATGAAGATGCTCTCACTTTGATTGACCAAAGTAGAAATATCATTCCATTCAGGATGGAAACCCATCTTTATTCCTTATTTATGACTTTCAGCTGAGCTTAGGTAAGCAAAAAAGCTCGACCGACTGAACCACCCGATTACTGTGCAAACTTGACTAAAACCGCAAATCAGCACGCGCTAATGTGAGAAATCGCATCGTGAATTCAACATGGTTTCGTCGATCTGGAAATATTTCGATCCATTTTTAAGCCAGCTAGCAATCAGGTCAACAAGCAATGAGGACTTCCCTTTGCTCATTGACCGTACAGCACACTCCCAAACGACAAGAACTCTCCAGCCCATCGCCTTGAGCGCTTCTTCCTGCAGGCTGTCGCGTTTTTGATTTTTCCCGATCTTCTCCAGCCAGAACTCGGGGCGAGTCTGAGGAACCTTAAAATATTTACACGCATGCCCGTGCCAAAAACAGCCATGTACAAGGATGAGCGCGCGATATTTCGGCAACACCAGATCTGGTTTACCGGGAAGGTCTTTGACGTGCAGACGAAAGCGAAAGCCCCGCGCATGCAGGGCCTTGCGGATTAGAATTTCAGGCTTGGTATTTTTACCCTGAATTCCAGCCATCATTCTTGAACGAGTAGCTACATCCACGACATCAGTCATTTCGCATCCATATTGTCGTCAGATCGGCCGAAGCGTCTCTAGCATCAAGTGGGAAGGGCGAACTCCAATTGAGGCTGCCCAGTATCGGCCATTTTCTCTTTCGCTTTCAGGATGCGCTCTTTCATCAACCGGGCTACCGCTTCGAAAACCGGAACGGCAACCGAGTTTCCAAACTGACGATATGCCTGGGTATCGGACACTGGAATCACAAACTTGCTTTCCCCCGGTTTGTCGAAACCCATCAGACGCGAGCACTCATGCGGAGTCAGACGACGCGGACGATTGAGCTGATTCAATTCATTGTTGAAGTCCAGCGTTTCCACAAATCCACGGTCAACCAGGATTTCCGACCCGTCTTTGTG
The DNA here is from genome assembly GCF_053851495.1 of Pseudomonas sp. JQ36. Classification (NCBI taxonomy): domain Bacteria; kingdom Pseudomonadati; phylum Pseudomonadota; class Gammaproteobacteria; order Pseudomonadales; family Pseudomonadaceae; genus Pseudomonas; species Pseudomonas sp. JQ36. The sequence continues at coordinate 3,258,572 of NZ_CM132642.1, forward strand.
ATATCTCGCTGAGAGGGTGCGAGCAATGTCGTTAGGACGGGTCAAACCAAAACCAAATCCGTTGCCCTTCTCACGATGCTTAGCAGCGTAGCGGTAGAGATAATCCCAAAGCTTCGGGGTAAGGATGTATTTTTCGTCCACTTCCCTATCAAGCAGATCACCGAAACTAGGTCGCTGCTTTGGTATGAGCTTGCTGATTTCACTCAGAGTGAATCCTTGGTGAACATTCAGATCACGCCGGAAACCGACCAGAACTATTCGCTCACGATGTTGCGGCACAAAGTGTCTGGCATCGATAACCTTCGGATCTGACCCCTTTGGCGCATTTACATCTGCAACCTCGTAGCCCAATTCATCCAGCGCTTCGCAGATGATCCGGAACGTATTGCCCTTGTCATGGCTTTTGAGGTTTTTCACGTTCTCAAGCAAGAATGCAGCCGGGCGTTTCGCGGCAATAATCCGCGCCACGTCGAAAAACAGAGTGCCTTGGGTCTCGCACTCGAAACCGTGCTTACGCCCCAGGGAGTTCTTCTTGGAAACACCTGCAAGCGAAAACGGCTGGCATGGAAAGCCTGCCAACAGAACATCGTGATCAGGAATTTCACGATCAATATTCTTGTAGGCTTCCTCGTCGCTGATTTCGGGCTTGTCTGAAAGCGTGACCGAGCGGATATCGAGATTGAAGCGATGACGAGCAGGATCGCAGTAGTGGTTCGCCTTGTACGTTTTAACGGCGTACTTGTTCCATTCGGATGTGAACAAGCACTCGCCGCCGATGGCTTCAAACCCTTTTCTGATACCGCCGATACCGGCAAAGAGATCGATAAAGGTGAATGAAGGTTTGTGGTTCAAACGCTTGGGCAGCAGATCCTTGAGGCGGGTGAACTCAATGTGGGAAAGCTTCGGCGAAGCCTTGCCCTTGATCCATCTATTGATGGTTTCACGGCACCAGTGATTCGGGCTCACATCGTTGAGAATTTCGGCCAACTGCCCTTGGTCATAGATTTCCAGCAGTTTGTGCAGCAGCGCCAAGTCAGTTACGGGATGGGTATCAGGCTCGTAAGAAGCCGAGGTTGCTTCGCTCATGGATTCAAAAGACGGTGTTTCAAAAAGATTCATGAGCCCGAAATTCCTCTGGGTCAAAGCTGTGACGAATGGTCACCATTCTAGCCCGCAAAACTTCAAAGTAAATGAAATTTCCTATATTCCGTGAGATGGTCGTGGCGACACGGATATGGGAGCTGCTGGATTCGATGGCGGACAAATACTGGATATAAACACAGCATAATTTACTCTGCGTCTTTGTCCAGGTTTCCTTTCGCCTCAGGATCAGTAGGAAAATTCGCTGGTTGACGACCATCCGTGATGCCCCTACCCTCAGCTACGAGCCTAAGAAACTCTACAAACCAGAGCGGTCCTCCGCACCCGACAGTCATGCGGCTTTTTTTCGTCTGCGGTTTCTCTACGCCTGCGAAAAATCCCGTTATGTCGGGAGTGGGCGAATACAAGACCCGAAAGGGGAATATGTCCGGCCCGTCTCTGGTGGGTTTCTTAGCTCCCGACACCCTAACGAATGCCCTAAGAAAGCAGCCAGAGGTAAATGGAAATGCCTGACTATCCAACCTTCATGATGAAGGTGATTCGCTGTACCCGCCGTTTGAATTCCGTGCTTCCTACTCGGGAGGCACGCCATGTCTGAACCACTTCTCCCGACTCGTTTCACCCGCAACAAAACCCACCTGCATGCCCTTCTGGTCGAGAACCAGGCGTGGTTCTGCGTCCATGAGCTGGGCCGGTTGATGGGCAAACATCTTGATGAGCGCCAGTTGCGCAAACTCGACGCTGATCAGCGGCAGATGATGCGTGTAGAAACCTATGGCGAATCTGAGGACCACATGATGGTGAGTGAGTCCGGCGTGTATGCGCTGCTGATCTATCACTACTGTCCTGAGTATCGGCAGCTTCGTGAGTGGCTGACGCATCAGGTCGTGCCTGCGCTGCGTGATGCTCGTCCGACGCGCTCGGTTGAGCGTCCGACGCTGAGTGTCTTGAGTTGGCCGCAGATGTCGCTGAGTACGTTGCACTGGCAGGACGAGCCGTGGATTCGGTTGCGGGATATGCCTTGTTTGCTGGCGGAGGATCCGTTCAATCGACAGGAGACCTGGTGGCGTAAGGCTTCTCGATTGTTGCGTGGTTGCTGAGGGTTTCAAGATCCGCTGTTTGAGGTTCAAGCCGCGGATTTTTTGTGGCTCAAAATCCTTTTTTTGGAGGGACGACGCCCACCGCCCCATACACTCTGTACTGACACCCAAATCAAACAGCGACAATTCCTAACCTGATCCAAGACCCGTCCTACAGCCTCAAAGCATCACCTTCGTTAACGTCGCCCGGCTTCATTCCGGTGCGACCTATAAATGAACGAAAGGATGATCAGTGGCTGGCAAAAAGGATATTCCCCGGGTCAGGAATCCACCTTCGGGTGACGGGCATCACGTCACCTACCGGTTCATGAACGCGACCGAACTGGCCGAGCGCGAAGCCACGCAGAACGCTTACGAGGCCATGCTGGCCCGGCAGGATGCGTTTGAGCGCAGCCGGCAGGTCGCAGCCAAAAAAAACGACGCGGTCAGGGCCGGATGTGTGTTCGCGAAGTCTTGCAAGCTGCCGGACGCCATCATTGACTACTCGAATCCTTCAGGGATGGTGCCGACCGACAGCCTGAAGGATTATGGCGAGTTCGCACTGCTTGGTGCCCGTGAAGCCGATGACGCTGGGCTGCACAACCTGCAAACCATCAGCGGAGATACTGTCGCACTTGGCCTCGGGCGCCTTGCTCTTCGCAGCCCGGCACTCGCTACGCCAACGGCAGGTCTGGGAGCAGCCATCGGCGCGACCAGTGCCGCACTCATGACCGGCATGGTCGCTTTGCTCTGGACACCCAGTCTGGGTGACAGCGCTCTCTACACCGACGAACAATTACGCGCCCTCAAGCAGGCCCGCACCCGTGTTCGCCTGCGCATTGAGCAGCAATCCGATGGCGCTCTAAAAGGTTATGCCTTCTACACCGGTAAGAACCGGGATTGGGAAATGGTCGAGGTCGTGAAACTTGAGACCCGCGACACCCAGTACGTCGCCAACCTGGGTGAAGGCGTCGAGCTGATCTGGACACCCGCCGTAGACGGCTCGGACATCCTCGGCATTCCGGCTCTGGAAGCCGCCCCGCAGACACCGCATATCTGGGTTTACCCGCCAACGAAAGCGGCGAACGACATCCTTGTGAATCCGGTTTATCCACAGGAATACAAGGATTTCATTCTGGTGTTTCCAGAGAGTTCGGGGGTAAGGCCGGTTTATATTGTGGTGAGTGTTTCTGATCACAAATATCATCCGGCACCCAAAGGATTAAGTGCGTTTCCCGACGCAACACCCGCAAAACAGAAGACCAGGGTCAAAGGACGAGGTACTCGTATGCGCTGGAAAACCAAGGATGGGCTAATTCTGGAATGGGATTATCAACATGGAGCGGTAGAGATGTACGACAAACGCGGTCGGCATCTGGGCGAATTCGATGCTGATACTGGAGAGCAGAACAAACCGGCCGATCCAAAAAGAAGGATAGAACCATGACTCACGTAATTTATGCATTTGATCGATCCACCGAAGCTCTGATTTTCGAAGTGCCTATCTCGGCAGAGGATATCGAGAAGTTGCGAGTCATCATGAAATGGAATGACGCAGAAGACGAACTCTACGGTTACGATCTTGACTCTCAGCAGTTAGCACAACTGGAAATGTTAACTGGAAGATCCTTCTACGATCCTCAATACGATTACCAACTGGCTAGCTATGGTAACTAACGGTCCAAGGCAACCCAGCGATGGTACGAAGACAGCAGATCCATGATTTTTCTAATCGAAGCATTTGATAAAGAAAGCGGTTTTCTGGCATTTGAAGAGGAACTCCCAAGTGGATCTGATCAGTCTATAAAAGCCATCATGGAATGGACGCTGGAACAGGAAGGATGGGAGGGATACGATCTCTCACACGAACAGCTTAGTGCCCTGGAAAAACTCTTGGGAAAGAAAGTTTATAACCCTGCTTATAAATTTCAGCTCAGCTGCAATGTGTAACCGATGGTTCTGACACCGGTGAGCAGAACAAACCGGTCGCATGTTCACCGGATTTGGGGCTGCTTCGCAGCCCAGCGGGAGCAAGCTCCCTCGCCACAGGGGTGATGTACTGCCTGCAGTGGCGGGGTGAGGATTGAAATCTGGTTGATGCCTGGAATCGTCAGCAGGATGGCTCCCACAGATTCCGCATCATCTTGAAAACAATCAGTGCAACCCGCCGCGCCTCCCGCTATTAATACCCCTCCCCCACTCAAGGATCCGAGCCCCGCCATGAAATTCGATCTCGCCTACTGCCTCAGCCTCGACGACAAGTTGTCGATCTATGACGTTCGCGATCTCAATTTTGATGAGACGGTGGCGTTCGATTCTGCGAAGGAGCATTTCCAGTGCCCCAACGACGCCTGTCGTGCGGCGTTCGATGCGTCCAATGAGTTGGGTACGTTCAACGCCAAGAACGTGAATTACGTGCGCACGCCGCACTTCAAGAATCTGCCCACAACGCAGCATGTGGCGGGTTGTCCGTATGTGAGTTTGAAGGCGTCGGCGTCGGGGGTTGAGGCGGCGGATGGCGAAGTGGATGACGGGAGGGAGGAGCATTTTCCGTCGGAGTTGTTGCTGACGCGGCGTGAGTATATGCGCAAGCCTGCTGCGCCGGCGGGGGCGGCGGATGTGTTGCGGGATGATCCGGTGCGGGTGGCGCAGGTGAGTTCCAATGAGTCGCCGGGGCGTGAGACGGCGCCGGACAAGACCAGTGTGTTTGCGCATCCGGTGGAATGTTTTGTGTCGAACTTCGCCGACAAGGAGTTGCTCAAGCGCATGCCGTTGAAGATCGGCGAGCACACGGCGCCTTATGGCTCGTTCTTCAAGAAGATCGAGTATCTGACGGACAACAAGGGGTTGATTTACTGGGGCAAGATCAAGGAGATCAAGGATTACACCCAGAGTTTTCGTATCGATTTCGAGCAGAAGGTCTGGTTCAAGCAGGCGGATGAGGCGAAGAAGAAGCCGTATTCGGTGAACGTTTACTTGAGCAAGAAGTTGATCGACAACTACCGCAAGCGCAAGGCGTTTCTGGAAGAGATCAAGCACGCGATCGACAGCGACAAGGAGTTGTTCTGTTTCTTCTATGGCGTGACGCCGGAGTTGAAGCAGGTGCCGAGCAAGAAGAACCCCGAACAGACGTTCGGGGTGTTCAGTGCCAACATCGAGAACCTGGATCACTTTATTGTGCGGGAGGCGCCTGGGTTGGCGTGATGGCTAGCCTTTGGGCAGTTGAAGTTCGACCGCGCCTGGGTGTTGGTTGACGACGGAGTACGGCAGGATCGACCAGTCTGGCCTGTCGCAAGAGCGTTGTGCTCGAGCGAAGTAGGCGCCCAGGTACAGGCCCTTATCAGTGAAGTACCACGGCGTAGTTCCCCAGATGCTTTCATCTGTGAAATCACAGTCGTCATCTTGCGCCGGTTTCTTCATTTCCGTGGGGTACAAGGCAGTGAATTCCTTGATGACCCAAGGCACCAACTCTTTGCTGATATACCGATAACGCGCGTCACTCTCCGCCTCGCTCAGCGGTTTGTCGCCCAGGCTGTCGCGCTCGGCGTGTAGCAATGGTTTGCCTTCACCGACCCACAGCACATCTTCAAGCGACAGTGGGTGGCCGGTTTTCACGTCGATGTTGAGCGGGGAATCACCGAAATCCGGATGCGCGCCGCCGCAGTAGTAGCTGGTGGAGATGTTCAGGCTGACCACGGCTGGCGAGATCATTTTCGGTTCTGCCTGCTGCATGAATTCGACGTTTTCTCCGCCCCGCAGCTGGCAGCTGTGGTAACTGATGACCTCATTCCAGAGTCGCCCGAGCAACTGCTGGTTTACCCGTTGCTGATCATCTTTCGACAGTCCGGACTCCACGCTGAACAGCGAGATTTTTGTCTCAGGCTCCGTCCACCATTGCAGGTCGTAGCCCATGAAGTTTTCTTTCTTCGCCGGTTTCAGTTTGATTCCCAGCAGGCGCAGATACTCGTAAGGCTCGTCGTATGGCAGCGCGGCAATGAACGGCAAAGTTGCTGACGTTGGCGCGGGAAGTCTGGCCTCTGCAAGTTTAACCGGCAGTTTCTTTCCCTGCGGACTTTGCCATTCACCCTGCCAGCCATTGGCAGTTTCTTCCAGCTTCAAGGTTGGCAACGGTTTGTCGTCGCCATAGCGGTTGTTGCCTTCGACGAGGTTCAACGTGCTGTCTTGGAGCGAGCCACTGAGCTCCAGGTCGCGGTGATACTTCTCGTAGAAGTAGCGGCCGGTAACTTCGTCCTGCTGCGTGGTGTTGAGCTCCACCACAATCGGCATCTTGCCCAGCGTGCCGGTGAACACGCGCCGGCCCTCCTCGGCATGGGCGGTGGAAATCAGTGTGAACAGCGCCGCAGCGTATGGCGCCAGGCGCAGCAGTCCCTTGAGCATGGATCGATCCCTGAATGAATGAGGCTGCGGAGTATGCAGAGGATGCGCGCAGGAATCGAGGCTCTACTTGAGCAGCATGCCCAGCATCACGATGATCAGCAGTGCGATGTACACCCAAGCATGCACCCGATCCGGTAGCCGCCCGATCCACGGCGTGGCCATTCGAATCCCGACCAACGACCCCAGCGTCAGCACTGCAAACGCCAGCAAATTCACATACCCGACAAACCATGCGCCCAGATCCGTCTCGCTGAAACCAGCCAGCGCCATATACGTCAGCGTCCCGGCCACCGCCACCGGCACGCTCAACGGGTTCGCCATGGACGTGGCTTGGGACATGCTCAGTCCGCAGCGGCGCAGGAGCGGCACGGTCATGACGCTTCCTCCTACACCAAGGAACGTGGCAATGGCGCCGATGCCTACACCGCCGACAGATATTTCCTTGCGATCCAAACCGCGTGGGATGACGCCTTCGCTGCGGGTGAGGAAGCCGCGTCTGAGCAGGCAGTCGATGATGGTCAGGCCGAGGTAGGCGATGAAGGCGTAGCGGATGACCTCGCCGCTGACCCACACCGCGGCTATTGCGCCGATGATCGCGCCCAAGGCGATGAAGCCGCCGAGCGGCCACAGGTAATGCCGGATCAGGTTGCCGGCGCGGCGGTGTTTGTCGGTGGCGATCAGGGCGTTGACAATCATCACGCAGGTCGAGGTGGCGACGGCGATGTGCATCGCCGATTGGCCGATGGGGTCGTCGGCGCCGTGGCTGGCGCTGAGCATGCGGTACAGCAACGGCACGACGACGAAGCCGCCGCCGAAGCCGGAGAGCACGGCGGTGATGCCGGTCATACAGCCGAACAGGGTTAGCAGGAGGTAGAACACGGCGCGTCTTCCGGTGATGGGGAGCGGTCGACGATAGAGCGACGCGGCTTGGCCTGCTTCAGCAACTCAGCCAATAATGTTTGCGTTTACGCCAACTGCCGGGAAACGCTCGATGCGCAATGTTTCGATCAATCTGCTGGATGACACGCCGCGCCCGGTGGTGGCGATCGGTACGGATTATTCCCACGGCCATCTGTTGCCATTTCATACACACCGGCGGGCGCAGTTGTTGTACGGCGCGACTGGGGTGATGCAGGTTCGTACTCATGACGGCAATTGGGTTGTGCCGCCGCAACGAGCGGTGTGGATTCCGCCGGGAGTGGCACATGAGGTGCTGATGCTCGGCGTGAGTACGCGCAGTTTGTACATCGAGCCGGGGGCGGTGGACTTGGGCGGGCGCTGCCAGGTGATCAGCGTTTCGCCGTTGATGCGGCACTTGTTGATGGAAGCGGTGGAAGTGCCGCTGGTTTATGACCTCGACCGTCGCGACGGCGTACTGATCGACCTGCTCCTGCATGAACTGGCGCGGAGTGCGCCCCTGCCCTTGCACATTCCGTTGCCGACTGACGGAAAGCTCCTGGCTTTGTGTCAGACCTTTCTGCATCAACCCAACGCCCATCAGTCGCCACAACACTGGGCCGAGCAGTTGCACATAAGCTTGCGCACCTTCAACAGACTGTTTCGGCAGCAGACCGGGTTGAGCTTCAGCCAATGGCGGCAACAGGCTTGCGTGGTGCTGGCGCTGGCGCGGTTGGCCGCCGGTGAGGCGGTGACGCGGATCGCCCTGGACTTCGGTTATGAGAGCCCGGCGGCGTTCTCGACGATGTTCCGGCGCATCCTCGGACAGGCACCGTCCGTCTGGTTGGAGGCGGCGAAATAGGGCAAATCAAAAAATGCGTTTGATCCGGGCCGAAAACAACTGTACAAAAACACAGTACATTTTCAATCAGCACTCTTGAGCCCGGAGCACACCATGGCCTCTCTTGCGATGAACCACATCCTCGAACGCATTGCCCTTTTCCAGTTCACCCCGACGCACTGCCTCCAGGCCCGAGCGATGCTGGGCTGGAGCGTGGAACAGCTGTCGCGCGAGGCGGAGGTTGCGGTGGACGACATTCAGCGGTTTGAAGCGCAGCAGGACGTGGCTGACGCAGCGCGGCTGGCGCTGGCTTATCGGTTTGAGGCGCAGGGGCTGGTGTTCTTTCCCGGGTTTGCGCCGGGTCGCAAATTGAATCCCCAGGCCATGCAGCAGAACGTTGTAGAGCGCGGGGATTTTGCTTAGGTGGAATGATTACTTGAACGCAGGGTGCCGCAGCTCGGCCGAGGCTTGTTCATAGCTGTAGGCCATGGCGAATAATTGCGGCTCGCTCCATGGTTTGCCGAAAAAGAACACGGAGGTCGGTAGCCCGTCATCGTCCATGCCCGACGGCAAGGTAATCGCGGGGTAGCCGGCGACGGCGGCGGCGAACTGCGAGTAACCATCGGCGTCAGCAACCATTGCGTCGAGGTTGTGCTCCTGCAGTTTCTCGTCAATGGCGTCTTTGAATTTTTCGCTGATGGCTGCGAGCGAAGCGCTTGCCTGATCATGCGTCATGTCCAGATCGTTGATCGCTTCAAGCATGGCCTGTCCGTGATCCTCTTTGCCGGGATCGGTTTTGTTGAAGTCGATCAACGCTTGCAGTGACTGGATTGGCAGGTCGGGACGACTGGCAAAGTATTCGGGCAATTCGTGTTTCATCCCACCCATCAACCCTGGGATGTAGCCATCGATGTCCGGCAAGCGAACAGTCACTGGCACGATCGTGGCGCCTTGTTTCTGCAGTGTGTCCATGGCCGCCAGAAACTCAACGCCAGGTGTCAGAGGCATACCGTTGGTGCCGACGTAGGCAACGGGATAACCGATGCGTTTGTCTTGCAGGGCATCGTTGGACAGCAACGCCGTGTAATCGATACCTGTGGGTGCGCCCGAAGTGGCGGAGTCTGCAGCATCGACACCTTGCATGACGTTGAACGTCAGCGCCGCATCGCGAACGGTGCGGCTGAGGGTACCCGGAGTGTCTTGCAGACGAGTGATCGGCACGATCCCGGATCGGCTTAACAAACCCAGAGTTGGTTTCACGCCAACCACACCGTTGGCCGATGCCGGGCAAGTGATCGAACCATTGGTTTCAGTGCCCAGGGACAGCGGCGCAAAACCTGCTGCCACAGCAGAGGCGGAACCGGAGCTGGAGCCGCAGGTGCTTTGACTCGACAGGTGTGGGTTTTTCCCTTGGCCACCGCGGCCACTCCAACCATGCGGCAGATCCATGTCTCGCACGTAAGCCCACTCACTCATGTTGGTTTTGCCCAACACAATCGCGACGGCATCCCTCAATTGTCTAACCACAAAAGCATCATTGGCAGGCGGCTGACCGACCATCGCTAAAGAACCCGCACTGGTTTGCAGGCCGTCGGCGGTATCGAAGTTGTCTTTTAGCAGCACGGGAATCCCATGCAGTGCCCCCCGCGTCCGACCTTCTGCACGTTCTTCGTCCAGCGCCCTGGCAATGTCGAGGGCTTGCGGGTTGAGCTCGATGACGGCGTGAAGGGCCGGGCCTTGTTTGTCCAGGTCAGCAATTCGCTGGGTGAGATGCTCAACCAGCGCGACAGAGGTCAGCTCATTGTTCGCCATCAGGCCGCCGAGTTCAGTGACGCTGGCGTATTCGAGCGCGGCATTTGCCGTGGCGGCGTTGGCGATAGTTGTGGCTGTCAGCGAAATCAGGATGGCTTGCGCCAGCGTGTTCATACGGCGTTTGAAGGGATGTTTCATCGGGATCGTCCTTGTATGAAAAAAAGCGAGTGAGTCATTCACTCGCGACACAGCCTACCGACACCGTCAGAAAGAGCTGTCAGCACAAGGACAATCATCAGTAGGAAAAATCAGCCTGACTTGTAGTCGCCACACGGGGCGGAGGCTTTTTCTTACACATCTTCTTCCAGATTCAACCACCACTGAACTTACTCTTAGCCCGCCAGTGAGGTGTGGTGAAGCCAGCCCCTCGATCACGGAAAGAAGGGCGTATTGAGTGGTGTTTTCCTGACTCGGCAGGCGACAGGTCGTCAGGCGCCCTGCACCACCGCTTCAGTCTCGCCTTCAACCGCCAACCACCATGCACTTCCGCGCTGCGGCTGCGCCAGGTTGAACGCCTCGCCCATTTGCGGCGTGGTGATCGAAACACTACGCTCCCAGGCCAGCGCCAGAATCCGGTCAAACGGTTCATGCCAGGCGTGCATCGCCAGGTCGAAGGTGCCGTTGTGGATCGGAAACAGCCAGCGGCCCTTGAGGTCGAGGTGCGCCTGCAGGGTTTCTTCGGGTTGCATGTGCACGTGTGGCCATTCGACGTTGTAGGCGCCGGTTTCCATCAGGGTCAGGTCGAATGGGCCATACTGTTCGCCGATGCGTTTGAAGCCGTCGAAGTAGCCGCTGTCGCCACTGAAGAAGATTCGCGTGTCGCCGTCGATCATCACCCACGAGGCCCACAGGGTGTTGTTGCTGTCGAACAGGCCGCGGCCGGAGAAGTGTTGCGATGGGGTGGCGACGAAGCGAATGCCGGCGATTTCGGTGCCCTGCCACCAGTCGTACTGGCGAACTTTACTGGCATCGATGCCCCATTTGATCAGGGTGTCGCCGACGCCCAGCGGGGTCAGGAAGTAGGTGGTCTTGGCCGCCAGTTTCAGTACCGCCTGGTAATCGAGGTGGTCGTAGTGGTTGTGCGACAGGATCACCGCTTCGATCGGTGGCAACTGGTCGATGCTGATCGGCGGCTGGTGAAAGCGTTTCGGGCCGGCCCATTGCACCGGCGACGCACGCTCGGCGAAGACCGGATCGGTGATCCAGAATTTGTCGCGCAACTTCAGCAGCAGGGTCGAGTGACCGAGGCGGTAAACACTGTGATTCGGTGCTGCCAGCAGGTCTTCACGGGTCAGCGGTTGCACCGGGATTGCAGCGGCGGGACGGGTATTGCGCGGTTTGTTGAAGATCATGTTCCACATGATCCGCAGCATCTTGCGCCCACCTTCGCGCTGTACCGGCGCATGGTTACGGAACAGCCCTTGATCCTGGCGCGAGGCTTCAGGCGTGGAAGTTTGATCCGCAGACAAATCTGGATTGGCCATGACTGAGAGACTCCAGAAAAACCGCGCGATTCGCAGTTTTTCACGGTGAGACGATAAATGGCCAAGGCACGCACGCATCAGCCGAACTTTCTGGTTTTTAGGTTGCGCGGATTAACGCAACATTACACTGGGCGGTGTAGTTTCTAGGTTGCATGAAACGCGATGACAAGTAAACTGCCAAGTGTAATTCCACCTCTCCTCTGCCGAAGCGTACTTATGACAGCTCCACAGCGCCTTACTGACCGCAAACGCGAAGCCATTATTCAGGCGGCGATTGCCGAATTCCGTGCCAACGGGTTCGAGGTCACCAGCATGGACAGGATCGCGGCCACCGCCGGGGTGTCGAAGCGCACGGTGTACAACCATTTTCCCAGCAAGGAAGAGCTGTTCGCTGAAATTCTCAACCAACTCTGGGCACGGATTACAGACGAGCAAGCCGTGACCTATCGCGCGGATCAACCGCTGCGCGAGCAACTGCTGCCCATGTTGCTGGCTAAACTGCAGATGATGGCCGATGACAACTTCCTCGGACTGGCGCGGGTGGCGATTGCCGCCACCATCCATTCCCCGGAGCGCGCGCAGGACATGGTGGCGCGCATGGGCGAGCGCGAAGAAGGCCTGACGGTGTGGATTCGCGCTGCGCTGGCGGATGGTCGGCTGAAAACCGTGAACGCAGAATTCGCTGCACAGCAGGTGCAAGGTCTGTTGAAATCGTTCGGTTTCTGGCCGCAGATTTCCATGGGCCTGCCGCCGCTGGACGCAGACACGCAGAAAGCCGTGGCCGAGTCGGCCATGGAGATGTTTCTGGCCAGATACCAGCTCTAAACCGGCCCTCTCCTGCGCCCCGCCACGATTAAATGGCTCGGAAGGACACTGATTATTCCCGGTGGAATAAATGACAATGTCCGACAATTTACCGACGAACGGTCAACCTGAAAAAACACTTCAAAGTATTTCAGGATGAATCTGGCGCAGGACATCATGGAAAATCAACGCGGCAAAGGCTTGTCATTCGCCAGACGCATTTATCTGCCCAGGATCATCGGTCTGGGCGTCGGCTTTTTCAGCGTCGCGGCCGCGTTGTATCCGTTGCACATGCCGAACTGGCTCTGGGCGCTGCTGGTGTTCAACGGTTTTATCTGGCCGCATCTGGCCTATCAGGTTTCGACCCGCTCGACCTTCCCCTACCACGCCGAACGCCGCAACCTGTTGTACGACTCGTTGTGCGGGGGTTTCTGGACCGCGTGCTTTCAGTTCAATCCGCTGACCACCGTGACCATTCTGTCGATGATGACCATGAACAATGTCGCCGCCGGTGGACGACGTCTGTTCCTGCTCGGTGCCCTGGCCCAAGTCGCCGGCGTGCTGCTGGGCTGGTTACTGTTCGGCTTCAAGTTCAGTCCGACGATGACGCAGATCCAGGTCTGGGCCTGTCTGCCGATGCTCACCTTGTATCCACTGGCCCTGGGCATGGTCAGCTACCAACTGGCGATCAAACTTGCACAACACAAACGTGCACTCAGAGACCTGAGCCGCACCGACAGCCTCACCGGGCTGCTCAATCACGGCGCCTGGAAGGATCTGCTGCACACGCATTTCATGCTGTGCCAGCAAAACCACACCCAGGACATTCTGGCGCTGATCGACATCGATCATTTCAAGACCATCAACGACAACTATGGGCACATCGTTGGCGACGCCGTGCTGCGTGAGCTGAGCCAGGCACTCAAGGGACTGCTGGCCGAGGGTGAACGGGCCGGCCGTTATGGCGGCGACGAGTTTTGCCTGATCCTGCCCGACCAGCCACTCAATAAAGCCGAGGCGCAAATGGAACGATTGCGTCAGGCGCTGGACCAATATCGGCACCCGGATGTGCCAGAGCTGCGCGTCAGCCTGAGTATTGGTCTGGCCCGGTTTCAGCCGACGTACAGCGACGCGGTTGCCTGGCTGGATGATGCCGACAAAGCGCTGTACACCGCCAAACACACCGGGCGCAACACCATCAGCGTGGCGCTGAGCAGTCCGGGCTAAGAAGACGCCAACCTTTCAGCATTGAAAAAACTGATTCGCAATTTCTTGTACAACTCAAAGCAGTTTGTATAAGATCGCCTCGTCAGCCTGGATGCTGGCACTTTGCAGTCAATTGCAAATGCTCATCCAGCATTTGCTCTGCCAGCGCGGAAACAGGGACACAAACCTCGTCTTTCCCTACTTCCAGGTACTGCCCCTATGTTTTTCAAACGCCACCAGTCCGAACTCAACGACCTTCAACACACCATCACCGAACAGAATGGCCTGCTTGAAGCGATCAATCGCTCCATGGCGGTGATCGAGTTCGATCTTGAAGGCGTGGTGTTAAAAGCCAATGACAACTTCCTGAAAACCATGGGTTACCGCGCCGAACAGGTGATCGGCCAGCCTCATCGCTTGTTCTGTACCCCGGAGTTTGGTCGCAGCGCGCAATACACCGAGCTTTGGTCGCGCCTGAAAAACGGTCAGTTCCAGTCCGGCACCTTCGAGCGGATCAACAGCCAGGGCCAGCCGGTCTGGCTGGAAGCCAATTACAACCCGATCAAGGATGCGTCAGGGCGCGTGGTCAAAGTGGTCAAATTCGCCATGGACGTGACGACCAAGGTCCAGCAGGAAAGCGAGGCCAATGCCAAGCTGCAGGCGATTGACCGGGCGATGGCGGTGATCGAATTCGACCTCAACGGCGGCATTCTCACGGCCAACCAGAATTTTCTGACACGCATGGGTTACACGCTCGCTGAACTCAAGGGTAAACATCACCGCTTGTTCTGCCGGGCGGAGCTGGTCAACAGCAGCGCTTACGAGGATTTCTGGCGGCGGCTGAATCAGGGTGAGCTGTTTCAAGGTCAGTTTGAACGCGTCGACAAACGCGGCCAGAGTGTGTGGCTGGAGGCCAACTACAACCCGGTGTACGACGCTGCCGGGCGTTTGTGCAAAGTGGTGAAATTCGCCACGGACGTCACCGCCCGGGTCGAGCAGCACGAGCACGATGCGCGCAGCGCCAGCGCCGCTTATCACATCTCCGTGGAAACCCGGAAAGTCGCCGAGCAAGGCACTCAGGTGATCCAGCAGGCGGCCAGCGAGATGCGCGAAATCGCTGACGACATCGCGCAGTCATCAACGCTGATCGCGCAACTCGGCGAACGCTCGGAGCAGATCACCGCGATCGTCAACACCATCCGCGCGATTGCCGACCAGACTAATCTGCTGGCGCTCAACGCAGCGATTGAAGCGGCGCGTGCCGGGGATCAGGGTCGCGGGTTTGCCGTGGTGGCGGACGAAGTGCGGCAACTGGCGGCGCGCACCAGCGGTTCGACGGCGGAGATTTCCAACATGATCGGCCTGATCCAGAGCGAAACCCGTCAGGCGATCAAGAGCATGGAAGGCACACGCGGGCGGGCGGCGCAGGGCGTTGAACTGGCGGATCAGGCTGGCAGCGTGATTCTGCAGATCCGCGATGGCGCCAGTGAAGCGGTGCAGGCGGTGAGCATGTTTGCCAATGAGCGGGCGCCGGGCTGATCGATATGTCGGGCCGTTGGACCGCGTCGCGGCTTTCGCGAGCAAGCCCGCTCCCACAGGTTCTGGGTTGATCACAAGATAAGTGATCGACTCAATCCCTGTGGGAGCGGGCTTGCCCGCGAAAGGGCCATTAGCCTCGATGCAGGACTATAGTGACCCTCAGTCCCAAGTCCTGCCGAGCCCATCATGACCACAAAAAAACCCGACGTCCCTGCGCCCGCCCCCGTCGACCACCTGCGCTTCCACCGCCCCCACGCCCACCTCAACACCACCTTCGGCAACGACACGTTCGCCTTGCGCGCCGAGGCCTTCGCGCGGTTCTTCGGCACGCCGACCTTTCTTGGCGCACAAACCCTGATCGTGCTGTTGTGGGTGTGCCTCAATGCGACGGGTATCACCACTTTCGACGTGTACCCGTTCATTCTGCTGAACCTCGCGTTCAGCCTGCAATCGGCTTATGCCGCGCCACTGATTCTGCTGGCACAAACCCGGCAAGCCGCGCGGGACAAGGCGCAATCGGACGCCGACGCGCAACACCGTGAAGCGCTGGCGGTGGCCAACAGTGAGCGCCAGGCCCAAGCGGCGCAGACCACCGCGCAATTGCTCGAACTGCTGGAACAGAACACCCGCCTCACCGAAATGACCAAGAGCCTGACCGAACGCATCGAAGGCCTGACCCGCGAACTGCATGCGCACATCTGCCAGAACCCGCAACGCTGATCACGGCAACCGCAGTGCCCGCCCCAGTTCATCGAACAGCGTGACCACCGAGCGCAACGCCCGACAATCAGGGCGGGTCAGCAGCCACAGCGCGGTGTCGTAGCCGTGCAGCGGTTCGCTGAGGGCCTGCAAATCTTCGCAGATCAGAAAGTCCGGCAACGCCGCCACCCCGAGTCCGCCGCGCACCAGTTCAGTCACCGACAGCATGCTGTTGCAGCGATAAGCCGGGGTCACGCCGGGCAACTGCTGGCGGCGCCAGGCGACGGTCGGGTGATCCGGCAAAAACTCATCCGGAGCGATCCAGGTCAGCCCTGCCAGGTCCGTCGAATCGACGCTTTGCAGGTAACGCGCACTGGCGCAGACCCGGTAGGAAATCTTCGCCAGTTGCCGTCCGACCAGATGCTCCGGCGGTGTACGCGTCAAGCGCAGGGCGATGTCAGCATCGCGGCGGCTGAGGTTGGCGAAATCGTTGGAGGTGCTCAGTTCGAGGGTCAACGCCGGGTAGTTCGGCATGAACTGCGCCAGCGCCGGCAACAACAGCCCTTGCAGCACCGAATCGGTACACGTCAGGCGTACCGTGCCGCTGACCACTTCACCGCCCTGCTCGACACCAATCCGCGCCGCTTCCAGTGCCTGCTCGGCGCGTTCGGCCTGCTCGGCGAGGGTCTGCGCGAGGGTGGTGGGCAGGTAACCGGCGCGACTCTTTTCGAACAATTGCTGACCAAGCGCTGACTCCAGCCGCCGCACCGCGCGAAACACCGTCGACACGTCTACTTTGAGAAGCTGCGAAGCCCGGGCCAGAGAGCCGCCGCGCACCAGAGCGAGGATCAGCGCCAGATCGGGGTAGTCGAGTCGATAGTGCGTGGCTGCATTGATCACTTGGGGAAACGCCAATATTGAGTGCGTGAACGCCAATCTATAGTGAGCCCCGGTGATCGACAACTGCAGACCCCTCCCCCAGAGGTTCATCACTCACTCAAATCAAGGAAATCCCATGGACGCCATTTCCATCGCCCTGATCGGCGATCAAGACCCGCAAGTCACCGCCCACCAGGCGATGCCCGTTGCCCTCGGCATGATCGCCGAGCAGTCCGGCCACAATGTGCAATTCGAATGGCTGCCCACCGAGCAGATTCACACCGACGCTGCGCTGGATCACTTCGACGGTTTCTGGTGCGTTCCGGGCAGCCCCTACAGAAACGAGGCTGGTGCACTCAGGGCCATTCGTTTTGCCCGCGAACAGCAGCGCCCTTTCCTCGGCACCTGCGGTGGTTTTCAGCATGCACTGCTGGAATTTTCCCGCAACGTGCTGGGCTGGGCCGATGCCGAGCATGGCGAAACATCGCCGGATTCGCCGCGAGCCGTGCTCACGCCGCTGAGCTGTTCAATGGTGGAGGCGGTGGACAGCATTCATCTGGTCGCCGGTTCGTTGATCGCCAAGGCCTACGAAACGTCCGAAATTCTTGAAGGCTATCGCTGCCGATTCGGGGTGAATCCGCAGTTCGAAAAAGAATTGCTGACTCATCAGCTACGCGCCGTGGGGCATGATTCGGCTGGTGACTTGCGCGCGATCGAATTGACTGACCATGTGTTTTTTGTCGCCACGCTGTTTCAACCGGAACGCGCAGCGCTCAAGGGCAACATCCCGCCACTGGTGCGGGCGTTTGTCGAAGCGTGTGCGGTGCGACGCCCATGAAGCCGAACCAGCCTTGCTTTGCGGTGATTTTCACCTCTACCCGCACCGAGGGTGACAACGGTTATGCGGCGGCGTCGGAACGGATGATGGAGCTGGTCAGCCAGCAACCGGGGTTTCTCGGCATTGATTCGATTCGCGGGGAAGACGGGGTCGGGATCACCATTTCGTACTGGCAGAGCGAAGCGGCAATTCTGGCCTGGCGCGAACATCCCGAGCACCGGGTGATTCAGGCGCGCGGGCGGGCGCAGTGGTATTCGAAGTTTCAGACGCGGGTGTGTCGGGTGGAGCGGGAGTATCGGTTTGGGCAGTGACGATGGCGGCGCGCTGACTGGCCTCTTCGCGAGCAAGCCCGCTCCCACAGGTACAGCGTTTGGGCTTTGAATTTGGTTGTGTTCTCACTGGCCTCATCGCTGGCAAGCCAGCTCCCACAGGAATTCGTGAACGCCACAGATCCAATGTGGGAGCGGGCTTGCCCGCGAAGAGGCCAGTACCGTCAATACAAAAACTTCAACCCTTCACCAGACTGCGCACCGCCACAATCTCCGGCACCTCAACCTTGCTCATGTACACCCGCAGCGGCTCGCTGATGTTGATCCGGTCGTCAATGTTCTGATCCAGCAACAACTGAATCAGCTCGCGCTTCAAGGTCATGGTCGTCTCAGAGGCCGGCGCCCAGACGAATTCATTCACAGGAATAATGCCGTCATCCGCCACGTCCATGCCGAACGAATCTTCGCTGAAACGCACGATGTACTGGCCGGTCTTGCGGTTGAGGCCGACAAAACCCTTGAGGTCATCGGCGGCCTGACAGATGAGTTGGGAAGTGATGCGCATGGTAAACCTCACGAAAAATCATCGATGGTTTACACGCAGGGCAACAGAATCGGCGCGCCCTCTGCCGGAGCGTCTGCCGAGGGCAAGCGTACTGCAAACCGCGCCACAAAAGTGCAGGAAAAATCGCTTTTAATACGTTTATGTCGGTCTGGCGATAGCACCCAATCGATTCAGTTGTTAAAAGGTACGTCTTTGAAAATGCCCTGCGAAAGGAACTCGAACATGCCCGCCACTTTCACCAAAAGCGCCCTCATGCTGAGCCTGCTGCTCGGTCTCGGCCAGGCCCACGCCGCCCAGACTGACGTCAACGCACTGGCCGCCGCCCATGGCATCCCGCATCCAGCCGTGATCGCGCACCGTGGCGCGTCCTTCGATGCTCCGGAGTCCACCGCTGCCTCCTACAAACTGGCCCGCGACCTCGGCGCCGACTACCTGGAAATGGATTTGCAGCGCAGCAAGGACGGCGTGCTGTTTGCCCTGCACGACAACAACCTGCAACGCACCACCGACGTCGCGACCAAGTTCCCGGAGCGCAAAGACAGCCCGGCCACCGCCTTCACCATGGCCGAACTGAAAACCCTCGACGCCGGCAGCTGGTACAACAAGGCTTACCCGGATCGCGCGCGTCCGACCTATGCCGGGCTGAAAATCCTCACCCTCGATGAAATCATCGACATCGCCCAGGCCAACCCGAAACACAAACCGGGCCTGTACATCGAAACCAAGGAGCCGCAGCTGTTTCCAGGGATCGAGCATGACCTGAAAGAGAAGCTGCAGGATCGCGGCTGGCTGAGTCCGGCCGGTTCGAAACTGGCCAAGAGCGAGCTGGCCGTCGGTCAGGGCAAAGGCAAGGTAATCCTGCAGACTTTCGAGAAGAACAGCCTCGAACTGCTGCAGAAGGAAATGCCGCAAGTGCCGAAAATCCTGTTGCTGTGGGTCGGCGAAGGCAGCATCGAGCCGAAATCCAAAGTGACCTTTGCCGAATCCGGCGAGAAGGACAAGAACGTTTTCTACGGCAAGCAGGAGCCGAAATCCGAAGCCGAATTCAAGCAATGGGTGGATTTCGCCAAGGCTCACGGCGCCATCGGCACCGGCCCTTCGGCCAAGCTGACCAAGGGCGGCGACCAGAGCTACTCGGATCTGGTGCAACCGTGGATGAACCAGTACACCCATGATCAGGGCATGCTGGTGCACGTCTACACCGTCGATGAGCCGGTGGACTTCGAGAAAGTCATGGCGGCCGGCGTTGATGGCATCTTCACCAACCGTGCCAGTGAGCTGTTGAAGTTCTACAAGCGTCCGGCGCCAGCCAGTGTGGATCAGGTGTTGAAAAACAACGGGTTCTGATCGGCAGACCGGGTTGTCCGCATCGCGAGCAGGCTCACTCCTACAAGAGTCTTGCCCGCGATCTGGGGTTTTAAGGGTGAGTTAAGTTGTGGTGGTTAACCTGAGCCCACTTCAACGAACAACCCAAGGAATGAGCCGATGAAAACTTTGACTGCCCTGTTTACCGCCGCTGCCCTGACCCTGACTGCTGGCCTGGCCCAGGCTGATGTCCGCGTCGACCAGATCCCTGAGCTGGTCAAATCCGGCAAGATCAAGTCGCTGGAGTCGATGAACGCCGAAGCGCTGAAACTGCACCCAGGTGCAACCATCACCGACACCGATCTGGATAACCACTTCAACGGTTACGAGTACGAAGTCGAGCTGAAAACCGCCGATGGCAAAGAGTTCGACGTCGATTTCGATGCCACCACCGGCAAAGTCCTGAGCAACAAGCAAGACACCTGATACACCGCCAAAACAAAGCCGCACGATCAGCGATCGTGCGGCTTTTTTGCGTCCGTAGCCCGGCGAATCACGCGGATGCAGCCTGAAGGGATGCCAAAACAGCCATCAGACCGCTAGTATGGCGACCATCAGATAAACGATTGCAGCCGAGAACGATGGGCATGGGGCAGACAGCGGCAGCAGACATCGCGACAATCGGACGGATCAGCGCGGTTCCGGCGATTCTTCAAGTGATCCGCGAACTGACCGGCCTGCGCTTTGCCGCCGTGGCGCGGGTTACCGAGGATTCGTGGACAGCCTGCGCCGTCCTCGATCAACTGGATTTCGGCCTGCAGGTCGGTGGCGAGCTGGATCTGGTCACCACGCTGTGCCACGAAATCCGTGCTGCGCACACCTCGGTGGTGATCGACAAGGCCAGTGAAGACCCGCTCTACCGCGATCATCACACCCCGCGCCTGTACAAGTTCGAGAGCTATATCTCGGTGCCGGTGTTCCGCACTGACGGACGGTTTTTCGGCACGATCTGCGCGCTCGATCCGAACCCGGCAGAGCTCAAGTCCAGCAGCATCCAGAGCACCATGGAGTCGTTCGCGCGGATGCTCGCGTTGCAGATTGAAGCCGAGGAAAACGCGCAGCGCACCGAAACGGCGTTGTTGCAGGAGCGCGAAACCGCCGAGTTGCGCGAACAGTTCATTGCCGTGCTCGGCCACGACTTGCGCAACCCGTTGTTCGCCATCAGCGCCGGTGCCGAAATGCTCCTGCGCAAGCATCCGGATCCGGCCATCGAAGTGCGGGTACGCAACATCCTTGGCAGTGCGCAACGGGCGACGCGGTTGGTGGATGATGTGCTCGACTTTGCTCGCGGGCGATTGGGCAAGGGTATTCCAGTGGATATCCAGCCCTGCGCGGATTTGACCGAAGCCGTGCAGCAAGTGGTGACGGAGATTCGCAACGTGCATCCGCAGCGCACGATTCATGCGTCCATCGGCGATTTGCGGGGCGTGCCCTGTGACCGGGCGCGGATCGCTCAACTGCTGTCGAACCTGTTGGCCAATGCCGTGGCCCATGGCGACCCGGATGGGGATATCGAAGTGATTGCCCAGGTTGAGCACGGTGCGTTGATGCTGGCAGTGAAAAACCAGGGGCATATCCCCGAGGCGATTCTGCCGCATCTGTTCCAGCCTTACTCGCGCCCGACCGGCAGCGCGCCCCAGGCCGGGCTCGGTCTGGGGCTGTATATCGCCAGCCAGATCGCCCAGTCCCACGGCGGGCATTTGCATGTGGCGTCCACCGCGCAGAGCGGCACGCTGTTCACCTTCAGCCTGCCCACTGCCTGAAACACACCACAGTTCCCCTGTGGGAGCGAGCTTGCTCGCGAAGGCGTCTTGTCAGTCAATATTTTCGGTGACTGAAACACCGCATTCGCGAGCAAGCCCGCTCCCACAAAAGCACTGCGGTGATGCTTAAGCCGAAGTGCTGACCAACGCCCCCGAGCTGCTCGATCCGGAATCCTGCAACGCCTGCAACAACGCCGCCGTCGCCGTCTGCAACGAAGCCGAGGTGCTGGAGATTTGCGACTCGGCGGAGGCCACGTCAGCCGCTTTGGCATCAGCGTCTTCCTGCTTGGCCTGAGCCGCTTGCAGTGCCTGCTGCTGTTCCTGCAGTTGCTTTTGCAGCTCGGCGATCTGCTTGCGCAGTGCTTTCACCGAATCAGATTCAGCGCTGCTGTCGGAACTGCTGTCGCCTGCCGGAGCCGCGCCACCGCCGGCCGCCACTTTACTGGTATCGGCGCTGACGCCAGTGCTGCTGGCTGCAGTGGTCGAGGTGTCGTCACTGGCGTCGCTGATCCTGGTTTTGCTGGTGGCGGTGCTGACGGTCTGATTGATCGAAACGGAGGTGATGCTGACCATGGGCTGGCTCCAATGCCGGTTATAGATAACCGGCCATCGGCGGCAGTCGCACGGATTTGAGATCGACTGTGTACCGACTCGGTATCCGAATCGGTACACGTCGGCTGACGTCAGGCGCTCAGGCGACGGATCACCGTGGCGGCAATGGCAATCTCACCACGCATCTGGGTGATGCTGTGAATGCGCTCTGCATGACTAATGTAACCAAGCGTGATCGGCGTACCAGAGCGCTTCTTGAAGAAAATCCGACCATTGACAGGTGAATTAACAGAATGTGATCGACCCTGGCCCAGGGTGGGAGCGGGCTTGCTCGCGAAAGCGGCGTGTCATCCACATCATCACTCAATGATCATCCGCATTCGGGAGCAAGCCCCCTCCCACAGGGTTACCAGTGGGCGATCCGGATCGCTGTCATTTTGCAGTCACGCCAACGTCACATGCGGTTGCGATGATGCGGCTCAGTGAACCTGCCATTCCGCGACCGGCGCCCCCTCCTCGCAGCGAGCCTCCATGAACCACAGCCTCGACATCAGTCATCGCGATCCTGATTTGTTCGGTTTGCTTTACGGCTTTCGTTTTCGTCCCGGTGAACGTGGCCGCGAAGTCGATTCGGCGACCGCCCTGCGTTGTCTGCAAGACGACAGCGACAGTGATGAATTCCTCTGGCTGCACCTGAACCTGGCGCACGCCGCGTGCGAGCGCTGGATGAAAAGTCATCTGCAATTGCCCGAAGAGTTTTTCGAAGCGCTGCACGAAGGTTCGCGTTCGACGCGCATCGAGCACGTTGACTCGGCGTTGCTGGCGGTGGTCAACGACGTGGTGTTCAACCTCAGCAGCATGGTTTCCTCGGACGTGTCGACGCTGTGGGTTTGCGTGCGCAGCAAACTGATCGTCAGCGCACGCCTGCAACCGCTGCACTCGGTGGACAAATTGCGTTCGTCGGTGAAGGCCGGCGAATGCTTTCGCTCGCCGTCGGAACTGCTGGTGCATTTGTTGCGTGATCAGGGCGAAGTGCTGACGCAGATCGTGCGCAAGACCAGCATGAGCGTCGATCAGGTCGAGGACGAATTGCTCTCCTCGCGCCTGTCGACAAACCGCGCCGAACTTGGCGCCAACCGTCGGGTGCTGGTGCGCCTGCAACGGCTGTTGGCGCTGGAACCGGGATCCTTGCTGCGCCTGCTCAATCGTCCGCCGCCGTGGCTGCAGAAGGAGGACGTCAAGGAGCTGCGCAAATCCACCGAGGAGTTCGCGCTGATCATCAACGACCTCACCGCCCTCGGCGAGCGGATCAAACTGCTCCAGGAAGAAATCGCCGCCAACCTCAACGAACAGAGCAACCGCACCCTGTTCACCCTGACCGTGGTCACGGTGCTGGCGCTGCCGATCAACATCATCGCCGGTTTCTTCGGCATGAACGTGGGGGGAGTGCCGCTGGCAACGGATCCGGAGGGGTTCTGGATTCTGGTGGCGCTGGTGGCGACGTTTACCGTGATTGCCGGGCGCTGGGCGTTTCGCAAGCGTGGGGATTATTGACCCCTGATTTATGTGTTCACCACAGATCTCTGTGGGAGGGGGCTTGCTCCCGAAGGCGTCAGGTCAGCCAACATCATCGCTGAATGACAGACCGCGTTCGCGAGCAAGCCCGCTCCCACCCCGGATCGCGACCAGCCAAAATACTTCATTCACGGCCCATCTCCTGTGGGAGGGGGCTTGCTCCCGAAGGCGTCAGGTCAGCCAACATCATCGCTGAATGACAGACCGCATTCGCGAGCAAGCCCGCTCCCACCCCGGATCGCGACCAGCCAAAATACTTCATTCACGGCCACCTCCTGTGGGAGGGGGCTTGCTCCCGAAGGCGTCAGGTCAGCCAACATCATCGCTGAATGACAGATCGCATTCGCGAGCAAGCCCGCTCCCACCCCGGATCGCGACCAGCCAAAATACTTCATTCACGGCCCCTCTCCTGTGGGAGGGGGCTTGCTCCCGAAGGCGTCAGGTCAGCCAACATCATCGCTGAATGACAGATCGCATTCGCGAGCAAGCCCGCTCCCACCCCGGATCGCGACCAGCCCAAATATTTCATTCACTGCTCATCTCCTGTGGGAGGGGGCTTGCTCCCGAAGGCGTCAGGTCAGCCAACATCATCGCTGAATGACAGACCGCGTTCGCGAGCAAGCCCGCTCCCACCCCGGATCGCGACCAGCCAAAATACTTCATTCACGGCCACCTCCTGTGGGAGGGGGCTTGCTCCCGAAGGCGTCAGGTCAGCCAACATCATCGCTGAATGACAGACCGCATTCGCGAGCAAGCCCGCTCCCACATTAAGATCTTCATCAGCCTTCAGATCAGCGGTGAGCTAATCCGCCAAACACTGACCTGTCGCAGTCTCTCTGTAACATTCTGCAATGATCATGACCGACATTCCTTCCCTCGCTCAGGATTGTCCGCTCATGGCTACTCCCTCCCTGACCGCCGCCCGCCCCACGTCCGCCCACGGCGGCCGCCCGGCACTCGATAAAAAACCCGGACCATTCACTTACGTGGTGTTCTTCGCGGTGCTCGCGATGGGGATGCTGTTCACCGCTTACAGCTTGATGCACGACATGCATGAACTGGGCACCACCGTCACCACCTGGACCCCGTTCCTGCTGCTCGGCGTAGCGCTGCTGATTGCGCTGGGCTTCGAGTTCGTCAACGGGTTCCACGACACCGCCAACGCGGTCGCGACGGTGATCTACACCCACTCGCTGCCGCCGAATGTGGCGGTGGTCTGGTCGGGGTTCTTCAATTTCCTCGGGGTGCTGCTGTCCAGTGGCGCGGTGGCGTTCGGCATCATCGCCCTGCTGCCGGTGGAGCTGATTCTGCAGGTCGGTTCGTCCGCCGGGTTCGCGATGATCTTCGCCCTGTTGATCGCGGCGATTCTGTGGAACCTCGGTACCTGGTGGTTGGGCCTGCCGGCCTCCTCATCCCACACCCTGATCGGTTCGATCATCGGCGTCGGCGTGGCCAATGCCTTGATGCACGGACGCGACGGCACCAGCGGCGTGGACTGGGCGCAGGCGACCAAGATCGGTTACGCCTTGCTGCTGTCGCCACTGGTGGGCTTCGGCTGCGCGGCGCTGTTGCTGCTGGCCATGCGCGCCTTCATCAAGAATCGCGCGCTGTACAAAGCGCCGGAAGGCAACAACCCGCCACCGTGGTGGATTCGCGGTTTGCTGATCGCCACCTGCACCGGTGTGTCTTTCGCCCACGGCTCCAACGACGGGCAGAAAGGCATGGGCCTGATCATGCTGATTCTGGTTGGCACCTTGCCGATGGCTTACGCGTTGAACCGCACCATGCCGGCCGATCAGGCGTTGCAGTTCGCTGCCGTCGCCGAAGTCACCCAGCAAGCGCTGGTGAAAAACACCCCGCTGCCGGCCCCGGCCGATCCGCGTCCGGTGCTGTCGGATTACGTGCGCAGCAAGCAAGCCACGCCGCAACTGATCCCCGCCCTCGCTGCCCTCACCGGACACATTGGCGCGGAGGTGAAAGGCTATGGTTCGCTGTCGAAAGTCCCGGCCGAAGCCATGGGCAACGTGCGTAACGACATGTACCTGGCCAGCGAAAGCATTCGCCTGATGGACAAGAACAAGGTCGGCAATTTCGACGCTGACACCACTGACAAACTGCAACTGTTCAAGCAGCAGATCGACAACGCCACGCGCTTCATTCCGCTGTGGGTGAAGATCGCCGTGGCCATCGCCCTGGGCCTCGGCACCATGGTTGGCTGGAAACGAATTGTGGTGACGGTCGGCGAGAAGATCGGCAAAACCCACCTGACCTACGCCCAAGGCGCCTCGGCGGAAACCGTGGCGATGCTGACCATCGGCGCGGCGGACATGTTTGGTTTGCCGGTGTCGACTACCCATGTGCTGTCATCGGGTGTGGCCGGGACCATGGTCGCCAATGGCGGCGGGCTGCAGATGAAGACCATCCGCAACCTGCTGATGGCGTGGGTGCTGACCTTGCCGGCTGCGATTCTGCTGTCAGGCAGCCTGTACTGGCTGTTCACCCAGATCTTCTGAACAACCCGGCCCCCCTGTAGGAGTGAGCCTGCTCGCGATAGCGGCGCTTCAGTCACATCTGCATCGACTGACAGCACGCCATCGCGAGCAGGCTCACTCCTACAGTTGATCTGCGGCAAGTTACAACGTCGAACGGATGACATCGCCCAACCACTCCATGAACACCCGCACCCGCAGCGGCAAATGCCGTTGCCGCGCATACAGGATTGAAATGCCCATCGCCGGCGCGGTGAACTGCGGCAGCACAGTCACCAACTCGCCAGTTTCGAGGTGCGGTTGCATGCCGGTGCGCGGCACCTGGATCAGACCAAAGCCACCCAGGCACGCCGACTCGTAAGCATCGGTGCTGTTGACCGTGACGCTGCCAGCCATCGGCAGGCGCCGCACCTGTCCATCCTGTTCATACACAAACCCTTCCGAGCGCGAACCGAGCACGCCGACGTAATGCACCAGTCGATGCTGCGCCAGATCTTCCAGGGTCTGCGGCACACCATAGCGCTCGAGGTACGCGGGGCTGGCACAGTTGATCATCGGGAAGTCGCCCAAGTGCCGCGCCACCACCGACTGATCCGGCTGCGCGCCAATGCGCACCACACAATCAAAGCCCTCGCTGAGCAGATCGACGCGGCGGTCGGTGCTGCTGATTTCCAGCTGCAGATTCGGGTGGCGCGCCATGAACTCCGGCAGCAGCGGCATGATCAGGCGCCGCGCGAGGATGTTCGGCATGTCGACGCGAATCCGCCCGCTCAGCGACGCCGGATCCTGCCGGAACAGCCCCTCGATCTCGTCCATGTGTGACAGCAGATCCTTGCTGCGTTCGTACAGCACCAGGCCGTCCTGCGTCGCCTGCACCTTACGTGTGGTGCGTTGCAGCAGGCGGGTGCCGAGCAGGGTTTCCAAGGCCTGGACGTGTTCGGAAACCGTCGAGCGCGGTAACCCGAGACTCTCGCCGGCCAGGGTGAAACTCGACAATTCGCTGACCCGGACGAAGGTGCGCAGCAGTTCCAGTTTGTTCATGAGGACACCCGTTGATTGTTCGACTGAGCCGACCAGTGATTCCGCTTTCAGTCTGTTTATCACCCCATGGCGGATAAATAAACTTTGCTCATCACCACTCACCGCAATTGAGGATTTCACATGAGCCGCAAAATCGCATTGATCACCGGCGCCAGCCGTGGCCTGGGCAAGAACGCCGCCCTGCACCTCGCCGCTGAAGGCGTGGACATCATCGGCACCTACAACAGCCGCGCCGATGAAGCCCAGGCGCTGGTCGCTGAACTGGAACAACGCGGCGCCAAAGCCGTGATGCTGCAACTGGACGTCGGTCGCAGCGAAACCTTTGCCGATTTCGCTTCGCGGGTTGAGCAGGCGTTGCAGCACTTTGATCGCCCGCGCTTCGACTTTCTGATCAACAACGCCGGGATCGGTGTGCACGCGGCGTACGCCGAGACCACCCCGGAACAGTTCGACCTGCTGATGAATATCCAGCTCAAAGGGCCGTTCTTCCTGACTCAGCAACTGCTGCCGCTGATTAACGATGTCGGGCGCATCATCAACATTTCCAGTGGTCTGACCCGCTTCAGCCTGCCGGGCTACGCTGCCTACGCGGCGATGAAAGGCGCGATGGAAGTGCTGACCCGCTATCAGGCCAAGGAGCTGGGCGCGCGGCAGATCGGCGTGAACATTCTGGCGCCGGGCGCGATCGAGACCGACTTTGGCGGCGGTGCCGTGCGCGACAACGCGGCGTTGAACGCGATGGTCGCGAGCAATACCGCACTGGGTCGCGCCGGGCAGCCGGATGATATTGGGGGGGCGCTGTCGATGCTGCTGGCGCCGGGTGCGCAGTGGATCAACGGGCAGCGGGTTGAAGCATCCGGCGGCATGTTCCTCTAAACCCAAACAGTGTGGCGAGGGAGCTTGCTCCCGCTGGGGTGCGAAGCGCCCCCCAAAACCGGCCAATGCGGTCTGACAGACAGACCGCGTTTATCGGGTTTACGACTGCTACGCAGCCGAGCGGGAGCAAGCTCCCTCGCCACAGTTTGTCTTCCAGACTCAAGCAGCACGGGCCGTCAATAACCGCTCGCGCACCACGTCATAACCCCAGTGATACACATAGGTGTACGGCAGGAAGAACAGCAGCACGCCGATGTCCAGCAAAAACGCCTGCCACAGGCTGACCGACAACCACCAGGCAATCAGCGGCACGCCCATCACGATCAATCCGCCCTCAAACAGCAGCGCGTGGATCACCCGTGTCCAGCCGTTGTGGTCGACATTCAGGCGCTTGAGCATGCGATCGAAAAAGCCGTTGAACAGCACGTTCCACGCCAGCGCCAACATCGCGATCAGCACGGTCACCGCGCCCATGTCCAGCAGCGGTTTGTCCATGATCCACGCCAGCAATGGCGTACAGATCAGAATCGCCAGACACTCGAAACCGATGGCCTGGAAGATACGTTCAGTGATGGATTTGTTGGCAGTCATGGCCTGACTCCTTGAGTGAAGATGGTTGCCATGATCCGCCCTCGCACCGATACTTCATAACCAATAACCATCGATCAAGGCGATAGTTCATGGCTTCGCAAGAAGTGCTGCTGGCGTTTGTCCAAGCGGCAACCCAGGGTTCGTTTTCGGCGGCGGCGCGTAAACTCGGGCGCAGTCAGTCGACCATCAGTGCGGCGGTGGCCAGCCTAGAGATCGATCTGGATCTGGTGCTGTTCGACCGTAGCAGCCGCAAACCGACCCTGACCCCGGCCGGGCATGTGATGCTGCAACGGGCCGAGGCGATTCTGGCGGCCACCAATCGCATGGAAATGAGCGCCCGGCAACTGACCCAAGGCGTTGAGCCGAAGCTGACCGTGGCGATTTCCGACACCTATCAATCGGCGCGTTTCGAAGCAGCGCTGGTCGGCTTCGAGCAGCGCTATCCGGACCTAGAACTGGAATGCCTGATCGCCGAGTGCGACGACCTGATCGAACTGGTCCAGCGTGGCCGCGCGCACCTGGCGTTTGCCGAAATGCAGGACACCTATCCACCGGATCTGGTGACCTCGACCGTCGCCGAGCGCACTGACCTGGCGCTGTTCGTCAAAGGTGATCATGTGCTGACCCGTGTCGAACGGGTCGACCAGCAGGTGCTGGAGCAGCATCGCGAGTTGCGCCTGGCGACCATCGTCAATCCCTACGACAGCCGGGCGAAAGGCCGGGTGTGGTCGGCGCCGAGTTACCTGATGCTGATGGAAATGGCGGAGATGGGCTTTGGCTGGGCGGCGCTGCCGCGCTGGCTGGTGGCGCGTTTCGGGAATGGCTCGCTGGTGGAACTGACGGTGCGCGGCTGGCCAAAACCGGTGTATGTCGATGCGTTGTGGTCGCGGATTTATCCACCGGGGCCGGCGGGGAGCTGGTTACTGAGCAAGATGCTGGAATAAAAGCTCCCAATCGCGAGCAAGCCCGCTCCCACAGTTGGAATGCGCTCACCTGTGGGAATGCTGGAATAAAAGCTCCCAATCTCGAGCAAATCCGAAGTTTTCATGCTGACTTTACTGGCCCCTTCGCGAGCAAGCCCGCTCCCACAGTTGGAATGCGCTCACCTGTGGGAGATGCTGGAATAGAAGCTCCCAATCGCGAGCAAACCTGATGTTTTCATGCTGACTTTACTGGCCCCTACGCGAGCAAGCCCGCTCCCACAGTTGGAATGCAATCACCTGTGGGAGCGGGCTTGCTCGCGAAGGGGCCGGCACTGCCAATGAATACCTCGGATCAATCCAGTTCGCTCAGCCGCCCCTCGATAAACCGCCGCTCCGGCTCTTGCCGGGTCAGTTCCAGTGCTCGCCGGTACGCCGCCCGCGCCTGCTCCACCCGACCCAACTGCCGACAAAACTCCGCCCGCGCCGAATGCGCCAGGTGGTAATCCTGCAACTCACCGCGATCCAGGATCCCCTCGATCAGCGTCAGCCCGGCTAACGCGCCATCGCGCGGTTCAACTCGATTACCGGCGACGGCATCACGCGCAACAGCACGTCATACAGCCCGACGATCTGCTGCCAATCGGTTTCTGCCGCTGACGGCGCTTCGGCATGCACCGCGGCAATCGCCGCTTGCAGGCAATACGGCCCAAATCGCCGCGTGGTCAGCGCCCGCTCCACCAGCGCACAACCTTCGGCGATCAACCCGGCATCCCAGCGCGAGCGATCCTGGTCGTCCAGCAGAATCAACTCCCCATCCACGGAAGTCCGTGCCGAGCGTCGCGACTCGTGCAACAGCATCAACGCCAGCAGGCCCATGACCTCCGGCTCCGGCAGCAATTCCATCAGCAACCGCCCGAGCCGAATCGCCTCGCGGGTCAGATCTTCACGGGTCAACTCAGCGCCCATCGACGCCGAATAGCCTTCGTTGAACACCAGATAAATCACCCGCAACACGCTGTCGAGGCGCTCGGGCAGTTCGCTCAGGCTCGGTACTTGATAAGGGATTTTTGCATCGCGAATCTTCGCCTTGGCGCGCACGATGCGCTGGGCAATCGCCGCCGGCGCCGAGAGAAACGCGCGGGCGATTTCCTCGGTGGTCAGGTCGCAGACCTCACGCAGCGTCAGCGGTACTTGCGCATCCGCCGCCAGCGCCGGGTGACAGCAGGTGAAGATCAGCCGCAGGCGGTCGTCTTCCACGTCTTCGCCACTCCAGTCAGCCTGTTCCAGCTCTTCGAGCTGCGCCAGCAACAGCGGCTGCGAGGCCTTGAAGCGGGCGCGGCGGCGCAACACATCGATGGCCTTGAAACGCCCGGTGGACACTAGCCAGGTGCGCGGATTGTCCGGCACACCGTCGCGCTGCCAGCGCTCGACCGCGACGAAGAACGCCTCGTGCAAGGCTTCTTCGGCGAGGTCGAAATCCCCGAGCAGACGAATCAGCGTCGCCAGAATCCGCCGCGAGTCTTCGCGATAGACCTGCTCGACCCGCGCCCGGACTTCAGACATTCAACTGTCGCACCAGACGCACTTCAACGCTGCCGACCCGGGCCGCCGGAATGTGGCCGGCGACCTGAATCGCTTCGTTGAGATCCTTGGCATCGATCAGGTAGAAACCGGCCAGTTGCTCTTTGGTTTCTGCGAACGGGCCATCGGTGATCGACAGCTTGCCGTTGCGCATACGCACGGTGGTCGCGGTCTGCACCGACTCCAGCGCTTCGGCCGCGACCATCCGCCCACTGCCCTGAATCGACTCGGCGTAGGCCCAGCACTCCACGTCTTCCGGGCTGTCGGGCGACGTGTGCAGCAGGCGCTCATCGCTGTAGACCAGGCATAAATACTTCATGGTGTTCTCCTGAATCGAACGGATCAACTATGGCTGAAGATCAGGGTTGCACATCGAACAGCGTGCTGCCGCTCATCGGATCGAACGGCGCCGACCAGTGCTCGTGGACAATCTTCCACGTCCCGCCCACCTGCCGATAGCACGCAGTAGCGCGCATCCAGCAGCTCTGGGTTTCGCCCTTGTCGTTGGTGCCGCCGCAGTTGGCGACCCAGTGCGCGAAGGCGAGGTTGTCGGCGGTCTCGATGACGATCTCGTGAAACTCGAAAACGTGCGGGCCGGGGCACATCTCCATGCAGGCTTCCCAGTGCGCGCGGTAAGCGGGTTTGCCCTTGAATTGCAGGGCCTTGATCGCGTCGAAGGAAAGAATGTCATCGGCATACAACGCCATGACTTTGTCGACATCCTTGGTCATCACCGCTTCGCGGTAAGTGTTGATCAGGGCTTGAATTTCAGTCTGTGCGCTCATGGTGTTCTCCGTGTTTTTGTTGTGAAGACACCGTTAGTCGTTCGGCAAACCGGCAGATCGACAGCCGAAACAAAAAATTTCCGCCGAACACAAAATCGCTAGAATCCGAGGCTCATCTTTGTAGGAAAAAGGAAATTCCCGTGTCAGCCCAACTCGTGCCGTACGACAGCCTGAACGCCTTGCAGCGTCAGCAAGTCGAGGCGATTGAAATCCATCCCGAGCAGATCAAGTTCTCCGGCGACATCCATGGCGCGCTGCATACGCTGCTGTCCAAACCGGGTCCCGGCGTCAAAGGCTTTGCCCTGCTGGCCGATCAGGTGCCGGTGGCTTTTCTGCTGCTCAAGCGCCCACCGGTGTTGCCGGCCTGGGCTGATGAACACAGCGCCACCCTGCACGCCTTGCAGGTGGATCACCGCGCGCAGGGCAAAGGTTACGGCAAGGCTTGCCTGCAAGCGTTGCCCGAGGTCGCGCGTGAAGCATGGCCGGAGATCAAGGGCCTGGAGCTGTCGGTGGATGCGGATAACGACGCGGCGATCGCGCTGTACGCCAAACACGGTTTCGTCGACAGCGGCGAAGCGTACAAGGGCCGTATCGGTTACGAGCGGCGTATGGGACTGTTTTTCTAAATCATCGAGGGATGCACGATGATCGATTCAATCGAAGCACTGGAAGCTATTTACGGCCTGCCCCACGACCGCGCGGTGCGCAAGCAGATCGGTTTTCTCAACGAGGATTATCAGGCGATGGTGCGCCTGTCGCCGCTGGTGATCGTCAGCTCGGTGGGCGCCGACGGTCTCGACAATTCGCCACGCGGTGACAAAGCCGGGTTCGTGCGGATCATTGACCAAAACACCCTGGCCCTGCCGGACCGCCCGGGCAACAACCGCATCGATACCCTGCGCAATGTGCTGCACGATCCACGGGTGTCGCTGCTGTTCATCATTCCGGGGATCGGCGAGACGTTGCGGGTTAATGGCACCGCGACCATCAGCGCCGATCCTGAGCTGCTGGAAAGCTTTGCGGTGAACGGCAAACCGGCGAAAACCGTGTTGCTGGTGACGGTGGAAGCGGCGTTTTTCCACTGTTCGAAAGCCTTTGTGCGCTCTGACGCCTGGAACCCGGAAACCCACCTGCCGCGCTCGGCCCTGCCCTCTGCCGGCGCCTTCCACAAGCGCCTGAACGACGGGCAGTTCGATGCCGAAACTTATGACCGCGAAGCACCGAAAAGAGTAAGCGACACTCTCTACTGACACCTATCAGCGAGTCACCACTGCCCCCCTGTGGGAGCGGGCTTGCCCGCGAAGGCGTCGTGTCAGATAAATCATTGGCAACTGACACACCGCCTTCGCGAGCAAGCCCGCTCCCACATTTGGGCTTGCAGCGATTTTCAGAGGGTCAGAATCATCTCGTGCCACGCCATCCCGCCGTGATCCGACTCCGACGGTTTGATGTAGGCAAAGCCGAACCCGGCGTACAGCGGAATATGCTTTTCCTTGCACATCAGATGAATCGTCGCTTTATCCATCCCGCGCATGCGCTCGATGAACTCGGCCATCAAGCGCTTGGCCAGACCCTGCCCCTGATAGTCCGGGTGCACCACCACCGACATGATCACCACGTTCGGCCCCGCTGGATCGTGACCGATCAGCTCCTTGAACGCCTCGTCGGACATCTGCACGTCAAATGCCGCACCGGAGTTCACGAAACCAGCGACCACGCCGTCCACCTCGGCGACGATAAAGCCCTCCGGCCAAGTAGCGATGCGCGTGGCGATCTTCTCGCGAGTGGCAGCTTCATCGCCTTCGTAGGCAACGGTTTCGATCGCGTAGCAGCGGTCCAGGTCGGCGGCGGTGACGTTGCGGATGACGGTGTTCATGGCAGCTCGAAAATCAGCGGAGAAAGGTGCGCAAAGCATAAAGGAATAAGGTGTTCATATCGATCCGCGCGGGGGGCGTAAAGCCTGCGTATAAGCGCTTTTCTTCGTGCCGGCGACGGGCTATTTCTGCGGTGTGTCTCTGATCACCCTTGGGGGGTAACCGCTTATGAGCAGCGTTGAAATCGGCCTGTTGATGGTGTTGGGCATCAGTACGTTCGGCTTTATCACCCTGGGCATCGACCTGTTGCGGGCGCGGCGGCTGGGCAAGGGCAAGCGCGGTTGAACAACATGAGGCGGATCAGCGATCCGCCTCATCGTTATGGGCTCAGGCCTTGGTATCGACCGGTACGCAGATTTCCAGTTTGCCGGTGTGCAGTCGCGGATTGAAATCGGCGCTGTAGCGCTCCAGCTCCGGGGCATTCAGTTCCACGTAGTGAGAGGTCGGCAGCCAGGTCTTGTAGATGTATTGCAGAGTTTGCGGCAACTGGTCGAGCGGTCCCTTGTGCTCGAACACCGCGTACTGCCGGGGCAGCACTTCGACCCACTGATAGACCTTCTGGTCGAGGTCATCGAGCTTGCTGATTTCCACCCCGGCGATGTAATCGAAGCCACCCTTGCCGTCGAAGTTGCTGCAGACGCCGTAGGTCACTTCGTTTTTTTGTCCCGGTATCTTTCCCAGGTGCGGCAAGAACTTTTCCCACAGCGCGGGAATGTCCTTGGCAGTGTCCTGAGTGAATCGACCACGAAATCCCGCGATCAGCAGAAAGTGTCCATGTTCGAAGCGAGGTTCCGCCACTTCGACGCGTTTTTGCTCATCCATGACTCGACTCCTGGAACAAAAGTAGGGGTTCGGCTGCTGAGTATAGAAGCCAAACCCGATTCGCAATGTCACAAGGCGTGCAACTGGTCGGCAGCCCCGGAGCCGACGAACTCGTTATAACCGGATACGATCACGTAGACCGCGAAATAGCAGAAGATCGCCGCCGATGCCATGTAGGAGTAGCGCAGAAGCTTGTCGCCCAGCAGCTTGCCGCCGTGGCTCGCGGCGAAGCACAGACCGGCCGACCACAGTAGACCGGCGCAGAGGAAACCACCGAGGAACAGCGCCGAACTGAGCGGACCGCCACCACCAGAGCGGGCGATCAGGGTGCCGCCAACTGCAGCGAACCAGAGGATCGCGCTCGGCGAAGACATGGCGAGGAAGATCCCGCGAAAGAACTCCTTGCGATGCGAGTTCTGCCCGACCTCCGCGGTCGCTGCCAACTGCGCTTCGTGGTGAATCGCCGAGTAGATCATCTTCGCCGCGAAATAGATCAGCAACGCAGACCCGCCGATCCACAGCACCCAGCGCACGCTTTCGTACTGCAGCAACACGGTCATCCCGGCTAGCGCCAACACCGCATAGATCAGGTCGCCGACGCAGGTGCCGAGGCCCAGCGCGAAGCCCTGAAAGTAACCGCGCTGCATCGCCAGGGTGATCATTGCGATGTTGGCTACGCCGATGTCCAGGCACAGCGAAAGGCTCAGCAAGAAGCCGCTGGTGAATTCCATTAAGCATTTCCTTGGAAAAAATTATTGTCGTGCACGCTGGACAGTCCGCCATCGCTGCCCTTATCTTCCGCCACAGGTCACCGCAGTGACCAGCGTCGCTCGGACGGTTCCGGGCGCTTACGTTATCCGAGGCAACAATGGCTGAACAAGGTTCGCCGCGCCGCTTTGCGCGCATAGATCGACTCCCCCCTTACGTTTTCAACATCACCGCCGAGCTGAAGATGGCCGCGCGGCGCCGTGGTGAAGACATCATCGACCTGAGCATGGGCAACCCCGACGGGGCCACGCCGCCGCACATTGTCGAAAAACTGGTGCAGGTTGCCCAGCGCGAAGACACCCACGGTTACTCCACGTCCAAGGGCATTCCGCGCCTGCGTCGGGCGATTTCCAACTGGTACAAGCAACGCTACGCGGTCGATATCGACCCGGAAAGCGAAGCCATCGTCACCATCGGTTCCAAGGAAGGCCTGGCGCACTTGATGCTGGCGACCCTGGATCAGGGCGACACGGTACTGGTGCCGAACCCGAGCTACCCGATTCACATCTACGGCGCGGTGATTGCCGGCGCCCAGGTGCGTTCGGTGCCGCTGGTGCCCGGCGTGGACTTCTTCGATGAGCTGGAGCGGGCGATTCGCGGTTCGATCCCCAAGCCGAAAATGATGATCCTCGGTTTCCCGTCCAACCCCACCGCACAATGCGTGGAGCTGGATTTCTTCGAACGGGTGATCGCCCTCGCCAAGCAGTACGACGTGCTGGTGATTCACGACCTGGCCTATGCCGACATCGTCTACGACGGCTGGAAGGCCCCGTCGATCATGCAGGTGCCGGGCGCCAAGGACATCGCGGTGGAGTTTTTCACCCTGTCCAAGAGCTACAACATGGCCGGCTGGCGCATCGGTTTCATGGTTGGCAACCCGGAGCTGGTCAACGCCCTGGCGCGGATCAAGAGCTACCACGACTACGGCACCTTCACTCCGCTGCAAGTGGCGGCAATTGCCGCGCTCGAAGGCGATCAGCAATGCGTGCGCGACATCGCCGAGCAGTATCGCCAGCGTCGTAACGTGCTGGTCAAAGGCCTGCATGAGCTGGGCTGGATGGTCGAGAATCCGAAGGCGTCGATGTACGTCTGGGCGAAGATTCCCGAGGCTTACGCGCATCTGGGTTCGCTGGAATTCGCCAAGAAGCTGCTGGCCGAGGCCAAGGTCTGCGTCTCGCCGGGGGTGGGTTTTGGTGAGTATGGCGATGATCACGTGCGCTTTGCGCTGATCGAGAACCAGGACCGGATTCGTCAGGCGGTGCGCGGGATTCGCGGGATGTTCCGGGCGGATGGCCTGGCCCCGAAAACCACTGCCTGACACCTATCCTCCTGTGGTAACGGGCTTGCTCGCGAAGGCGTCGTGTCAGTCAACATTTTCAGCGACTGATACACCGCTTTCGCGAGCAAGCCCGCTCCCACATTGGTTTTGGGTGAAACCTAAAATCAGGGCACAAAAAAACCGCATCGCTGCGGTTTTTTTGTGTCTGTGAGATCGCTTACACGAACAGCGACAACAGCAGGATAAAGCCCAGGCCCACCACCGACAGGATGGTTTCCATCGCCGTCCAGGTCTTGAAGGTTTCGGCCACGGTCATGTTGAAGTACTGCTTCACCAGCCAGAAACCGGCGTCGTTCACGTGGGACAGGATCAACGACCCGGCACCGGTGGCCAGCACCAGCAGCTCACGGTTGACGCCCGGGATCATCCCCACCACCGGCACCACGATGCCGGCGCCCGTGATGGTCGCCACGGTGGCCGAACCGGTGGCGATACGAATCACCGCCGCCACCAGCCACGCCAGCAGGATCGGCGAGATCTGCGCGCTGACCGCCATGTGGCCGATCACGTCGCCCACACCACTGGTCACCAGCATCTGCTTGAAGCCACCACCGGCACCGATGATCAGGATGATCGCGGCGGTTGGCGCCAGGCTCGCGTCCAGCCACTTGAGCATCTGCTGCGAACCGATGCCCTGCTTGTGACCGAAGGTGTACAGCGACAACAGCAAGGCCAGCAGCAGTGCCGAGATCGGGTGACCGATCATGTCCATCCAGGTGCGGAAGAAGTGACCGTCCGGCAGCGCCACGTCAGCGAAGGTTTTCAGCAGCATCAGGAACACCGGCAACAGCACGGTAATCAGGGTGATGCTGAAGCTCGGCAACTTGGTTGAGTCGTCGCTTTCACGGGCCAGTTGATCAACCAGTTCCTGATTCGGATGACCGGGAATGTGCTTGGCGATGAACGTACCGAAGATCGGGCCGGCAATGATGGCGGTCGGCAGTGCAACGATCAGACCGTAAAGAATGGTCTTGCCGATGTCAGCGCCGAACACCCCGATGGCCAGCAGCGGGCCCGGATGCGGTGGCACCAGACCGTGTACGGCGGACAGGCCGGCGAGCAGCGGGATACCGATCTTGATGATCGACACACCGGTGCGGCGGGCAACGATGAACACCAGCGGAATCAGCAGCACGAAGCCGATTTCAAAGAACAGCGGAATACCGACCAGGAACGCGGCGAACATCATCGCCCATTGCACTTTGTCCTTGCCGAACGCGCGGATCAGGGTCTGGGCGATCTGATCCGCCCCGCCCGACTCGGCCATCATTTTGCCGAGCATGGTACCCAGCGCGAGGATGATGCCGACGAAACCGAGCACGCCACCGAAGCCGTCCTGGAACGCCTTGATGATCGTGCCGATCGGCATACCGGACGTCAGGCCGAGGAACGCGGCCGCAATGGTCAGGGAGATAAAGGGGTGAATCTTGAATTTGGTAATCAGGACGATCAGTCCGATTACCGTGACCACTGCATCAAGCAGCAGAAACGTGTCGTGGGACATGCCAAACATTGGGGGTGTCTCCTGGCTTGTTGTTGTTATTAAAGCGGGTTAAACAGAATTCGTGAGGACAGCGCTAGCTCTTTCAACACACTCATACCGCCTGTTTCAGACCGTGGGCCTGCCACCAGACGTGTGCCTGGGCCGCCAGTTCTTCAACGCTGTGGATCGAAGCATTCAGTGCCAGGGTCAACGGCTCGCCGACCGGCGATTCGAGGGTGGCGAACTGGCTTTCGATCAACGTCGCCGGCATGAAGTGGCCCGGGCGATGAGACACGCGGTCGGCGGCGACTTCAGGGGTCAGCTCAAGAAACACGAAGCCCAGGCCCGGCAAGGCACTGCGCAACACTTCGCGGTAACTGTGTTTAAGGGCCGAGCAGGTCAGCACCGGGCGTTTACCCGATGCATCGACGCGACGCAGTTCATCGCACAGGCTGTCGAGCCAGCCGGCACGGTCGTCGTCGTTCAGGGGGATCCCCGCGCTCATCTTTTCGATGTTCGCGGCCGGATGGAAAGTATCGCCTTCAATGGCAGTGGCGCCGCTCAATTGGCACAGGGCCTCGCTGACGCACGTCTTGCCGCAACCGGCAACGCCCATGATGACCAGGGCGGTGATGGGATGACTCATATAACACCTCAGCGCGCAGACAGCGCTACCTTTGCTAGCTATGACTCTAGTGCACAGGCAGAAGTTGCCGACGCCTTCTTGTCGTTTTTTTGGGTTGCAGCAGGTTTGTTCCCAACGCCAAAAAGCGAAGATCAGGCAGGACCTCGCTTACGCATTTGCAGCTGCATCAGGACAGCGCTACCTTAGTGCCTTGATTTTTGTTTGGCAAGCCGCCCGATGACCACCCCTAAAAACGATAAAAACACTCGCACCACCGGCCGTCCCACCCTTAATGAAGTTGCCCGCCTCGCCGGCGTGAGCCCGATTACCGCCTCCCGCGCACTGCGCGGTGTCAGCACGGTCGCCACGGAACTGGTGGAAAAAGTGCAGAAAGCCGCGCTTGAACTCAACTACGTGGTCAACCCGGCAGCCCGCGCTCTGGCCTCGGCGCAGAGCCATTCAGTGGTGGTGCTGGTGCCGTCGCTGTCCAACCTGTTGTTCATCGATACGCTGGAAGCCATTCATCGGGTGCTCACGCCCAAGGGCTTCGAAGTGCTGATCGGCAACTTCCACTACTCGCGCGATGAAGAAGAAAACCTGCTGCGCAATTACATGGCTTATCAGCCGCGCGGTTTTCTGCTGACCGGGTTTGATCGCACGGAAAGTTCGCGACGGATGATCGAGGCCAGCAACATTCCCTGCGTGTACATGATGGAACTGGACAGCGCCGCCGGAGTGAACTGCGTGGGGTTCTCCCAGCTCAGTGCTGGCGAAACCGCGGCCGAACATTTGCTCTCCCGCGGACGCAAGCGTCTGGCCTACATCGGTGCGCAACTCGATCAGCGCACCTTGTTGCGCGGTGAAGGTTTCCGCAAAGCCCTGCAGAAGGCCGGGCGTTACGACCCGGATCTGGAAGTGCTGACGCCGCGCTCCTCGTCCGTGGGCCTGGGCGGTGAGCTGTTCCTGCAACTGCTGGCGGCGCATCCGGATGTCGATGCAATCTTCTTCGGTAACGACGACCTGGCGCAGGGCGCGCTGCTCGAAGCGCTGCGCAACGGGATCAAGATCCCCGAGCAGGTGGCGATCCTCGGCTTCAACGACTTGCCGATGTCCGAACACATGGTGCCGCGCCTGAGCAGCATCAACACCCCGCGCGAGGCGATCGGCCGGCGCGCGGCGGAGCAGATGTTGACGTTGATGGCGGGCAACAGCGTGGCGCGGCCGGTTGAGGATATGGGTTTTGAATTGAAGATTCGCGAGAGTACCTGATCCTTCTCAAATGCTGAGTTGAACACACCCCCTGTAGGAGTGAGCCTGCTCGCGATAGCGGTGTGTCATTTAACATGCATCGCCTGACACAACGCTATCGCGAGCAGGCTCACTCCTACAGTGTTTTGTGTCGGGTTCAGTGGCTGAGCAGGTCGACGAGAGCCGACGCGCCCTTCTGCAGCGGCTGGCTCTTGAGCCACACCGCATGCACCGGCAGTACCAGGCCGTTTTCGATGTTGCGGAAATTCAGGCGCTTCAGTCGTCCGCTGTCCAGCCACGGCTGCACCACCGATAACGGGAAATTGCCCCAGCCCAAACCTGCCTCGACCATCTCCAGCGCCGCCTCCAGGGTGTCGGTGCGCCAGTGCGACTCGGCCACCAGCGGCCGGGTTTCGCTGATTTCCAGGTCGCGACTGGCGACGACGATCTGCCGCACATGCACCAGATCTTCGAGAAACAGATCCTGCCCCTGCAATAACGGACTGTCCGCCGCCAGCGTGGCGATCATCCGTTCGCTGCCGACAAACTGAAAACGCTCCAGCACGTTCATGCTCAACCCGGCGAACGCCAGACACACGCTGACGCGGCCACTGTGCAGCATCGCCAGCACATCGTCCTGCGGCGCGGTCAACACTTCGATGTCGAGCAACGGATGACGCTCGGCAATCACCTTGATCGCGGCGAGCAAGCGGCGGCGGTCGATGTCGGCGACCACGCCAATCGACAACTTGCTCTCCAGCCCCAGCGACAACTCCACCGCATGCACTTGCAGTTGCTTGAGCTGCTCGGCAATCAATCGCGCGTGAGGCACCAGTGACAGTGCCATGGCCGTCGGCTGCGGTTCGCGGTGGCTGCGGTCGAACAAGGCATAGCCAAGCTCCGCCTCCAGATTGCCGATAGCCATGCTGACCGCCGACGGCACCCGCCCCAAAGCGCGGGCAGCAGCGGAAAACGAGCCACGTTCGATCACCGCGAGAAACAGTTCGATGCTGTCGCTGTTGAAATTCAAAACACCACCTATCACCAAAACTGAAAGCTACTGACTTTTTCTGTCACGCCTATTGAAGCTATCTTTTGCCGCCTTCGCCAGTCCCGCTGGCCAACCCGTTGCAAGAAAGAGGCAAATCTCCATGCAAGGCGTCAAACGCAAACTGGTCTACGTGTCGCTCTACGAAGTGATCGGCATGACCTTCTCCGCCCTCGGTCTGGCGCTGTTGTCCGGCACCTCGCCCGGCAGCACCGGCCCGCTGGCAGTGATCATCACCACCATCGCGGTGACCTGGAATTTCATCTACACCTCGCTGTTCGAGCACTGGGAAAGTCGCCAGAAATCGCGCACCCGCACGGTCAAACGGCGCATCGCTCATGCAGTCGGTTTTCAGCTGACACTGATCGTGTTCCTGATCCCGCTGATCGCCTGGTGGATGAACATCAGTCTGGTGCAGGCGTTCCTGTTGGATCTGGCGCTGATCATCTTCATCCCGTGCTACACGTTCGCCTTCAACTGGCTGTTTGATCGCATTTTCGGCTTGCCGGCGTCGGCGCTGCCCGATTCGACCGCAGCGGCATAAATCGTTAATTGGTAAGTAGTTATTGCAAGAAATCGGCGGTTCTCCGGGGCTAACCGCCGAAATTCACAATCCATCAACTCCGATAGCAGGCTAAGCTTTTCCATCAATAAAAAATGGATCCGCCGATGACTGCTCACGCCCCCGCCGCCGCGCAACGCGACGGCATCGACCCGATACGCGCCGCCGAGATTTCTGCCCGCATCGACCGCCTGCCCGCAGTCGCCACCATCTGGCGGCTGGTGGCATTGTTGTCGATCGGCGGATTCTTCGAACTTTACGATTTGTTCCAGACCGCCTACATCAGTCCGGGGCTGATCCGTGACGGGATCTTCGCCACCGGCAATCAGGGCGTGTTCGGCTTCTCCGATCAGGCAGCGTTCGCGTCGGCGACCTTCCTTGGCCTGTTCCTCGGCGCCAGCCTGCTCAGTCCGTTGGCCGATCGTTTCGGCCGGCGCGCGATCTTCACCTTTGCGCTGGTCTGGTACACCGTGGCCACGGTGCTGATGGGCGTTCAAAGCTCGGCGCTGGGCATCATCTGCATGCGCTTTCTGGTGGGCATCGGCCTCGGTATCGAGCTGGTGACCATCGACGCCTACCTCTCGGAACTGGTGCCCAAACGCATGCGCAGTTCGGCGTTTGCCTTCGCCTTTTTCGTGCAGTTTCTCTCGGTGCCGGCGGTGGCGTTGATGTCGTGGTGGCTGGTACCGCAGGCGCCGTTCGGTGTGTCGGGCTGGCGTTGGGTGGTGTTGGCGAGCGCGGTGTTTGCACTGTTCATCTGGTGGCTGCGCAAGCGTCTGCCGGAGTCGCCGCGCTGGCTGGCGCAGCACGGGCGGTTCGATGAAGCGAACAGGATTCTCGACGACATCGAGGCACGCTGCGAGAAGGATCACCGCCAACCGCTGGACGCTCCGGAAGCGGTGGCCGTGGATGTCGAGGGCAAGGGCCGCTTCGCCGATATCTGGCAGCCGCCGTACCGGCGTCGCGCGTTGATGCTGATCGTGTTTCACGTGTTCCAGGCGATCGGTTTCTTCGGTTTCGGCAACTGGCTGCCGGCGTTGCTTTCCGGCCAAGGTGTGAGCGTCACCCACAGCCTGATGTACGCGTTCATCATCACCCTCGCCTACCCCCTCGGGCCGTTGCTGTTCGTGAAGTTCGCCAACCGTTTCGAGAACAAGTGGCAGATCGTCGGCTCGGCGCTGGGCGCCATGACTTTCGGCACCTTGTTCGCGCTGCAGACCAGTGCATTCGGCCTGATCTTCTGCGGGGTGATGATCACCTTCTGCAATGCGTGGCTGAGCTTCAGTTATCACTCGTACCAGAGCGAACTGTTCCCGACCAACATCCGCGCGCGGGCGGTGGGTTTCTGCTATTCGTTCAGCCGCTTGTCGACGGTATTCAGCAGCCTGCTGATCGGGCTGTTTCTCGACAACTTCGGCACGCCCGGGGTGCTCGCATTCATCGTCAGCAGCATGTTGATCGTGATGCTGACCATCGGCTGGTTCGGCCCGCGTACGCGCAACCTGGCGCTGGAAAATATTGCCCATCGCTGAGGCCAGCGTGGTCATTGGCAAAGCAAGAACAGCGACAAACTGGCGGACAAGTTTCTCGCGGCGCTTTGATCTGAAAGTTGCTTGGAAACCAATGTAGGAGTGAGCCTGCTCGCGATAGCGATACATCAGTTACTTATCCAGTGACTGACGCACCGCAATCGCGAGCAGGCTCACTCCTACAGTTGTTGATGGGTGTCAGTTTAGTTGCAACGTCGCATTGAACTGCCCGATCGCATCCACCACATGCCGTGACCCCTGCTGAATCTCCAGGATCACCTCCCCCGCCTCGTTCGCCAGTTCCACACCCAGCCCGGTGCGGCTCAGGCTCGACTGCATGCTCGACACCGCACTCAGCGACAGGTCATGGTTTTTGCGCACCACTTCGACAATCTCCAGGGTTGCCTGACTGGTACGCGCCGCGAGACTGCGCACCTCGTCCGCCACCACCGCAAAACCGCGTCCGTGTTCACCGGCCCGCGCCGCTTCGATGGCGGCGTTGAGCGCCAGCAGGTTGGTCTGGTCGGCGATGCCGCGAATGGTCTGGACGATGGTGCCGATGATGTCCGACTGCTTGCTGACCGCATCGATGCTCAGCGCCGCTTCGTTGAGGTCGCGGGAAATGTCCTGAATGATCTGTACGGTTTGTTGCACGACTTGTGAGCCTTTTTGCGCGCAGGCGTCGTTTTGCACTGAAGTGCTATGGGCCGATTCCGCCGCGTTCTGCAGCGTGGTCATCTGGTCGGTGATGTCGCTGGCGAACTTCACGACTTTGTACAAACGGCCCTTGGTGTCGAACAGCGGGTTGTACGAGGCTTCGAGATAAACCATCTGCCCCGACTTGTTCTTGCGCTCGAAACGGTGCGAGTGATATTCGCCGCGATTGAGCGACGCCCAGAACGCCTTGTACTGCGCCGATTCGGATTCGGAACGGTGACAGAACATGCTGTGGTGATGGCCAACGATTTCGTTGAGCGAGTACTGCATCGTTTTCAGAAAGTTGTCGTTGGCGGTAATCACGTTGCCGTCCGGGGTGAACTCGATCACCGCCATCGAACGGCTGATCGCCGCCAGCATGCTCTCTTCTTCGTGCTCTTTGTTGACCCGGGCGGTGATGTCCGACGCCACTTTGATCACACTTTTG
This sequence comes from Pseudomonas sp. JQ36, assembly GCF_053851495.1. Taxonomy (NCBI): domain Bacteria; kingdom Pseudomonadati; phylum Pseudomonadota; class Gammaproteobacteria; order Pseudomonadales; family Pseudomonadaceae; genus Pseudomonas; species Pseudomonas sp. JQ36. The sequence goes on from NZ_CM132642.1 coordinate 3,302,966, forward strand.
ACTTGTTTGTCCGCGCCGTACACCGGCATGTAACTGGCTTCCAGCCAGATCTCCTTGCCGGACTTGTTCAGGCGCAGAAACGTGCCACTGATCGGCTCACCCCGGGCCAGGTCGCGCCACAACCTGGCGTACTCCTCGCTGCGGTAAAACGCTTCTTCGCAAAACACCCGGTGATGTTTGCCACGCACTTCCTCGGCGCTGTAACCCATGGTCTTGCAGAAGTTTTCGTTGGCATCCAGAACAATGCCTTCGGGGGTAAATTCGATCATCGCCATCGAACGGCTGATCGCTTCGAGCTTGGCGTTGGCTTCGGTCAAGGCGCAGCTGAAACGCTCGATTTCCCGCAGATCAGCCTTGTGATGTAGGTTGAACATGGTTGTATCACCTTCCGCGCGTTCTTTTGATTTGATGAAAGTTCAGGTCTTTCAGCATCCACCACTACGTTCCACAGAACAGGCACACGCATTCCTCCACAGGAGGAAGTTGTCAGGTGATAAATGATGTTTAATCCGAGGGTCCATGCAGCGACGCTCTCATCAAGACATCCTTCTCTTGATAGCCCGGCGACGGGCCAGCCCTAACGTGCAGAAGAACTTCCATGTAAAACCCCGCTCCTTGTTGGTTCAGTGTCCGGTGCCTTGGGTTGCGCACTCTGGCAGCGTTGAAATCACGGCTAACAGATGACGGTCGACATAGTTAGTTACAGCACAGCATAGCCAGCGCCCTGCCGTGCGCAAGGCCACTAGTCGGCCAGTATCTGGCACTTTTTGCACAAGAAACGGTTCAGCGAGCCGTCGCGACTGCCGTCTCCGCCACCAGATCCAGCAACGCCTGCACCGCCGCTGACGGCGTCTGCCCCGCAGGCAGCACCAGCGAAAACACTCGTTCGATACGTGGCTGCAAGGCAATCACGCGCAAGCCCTGACGCTCGGCCGGCAAGGTCATTTCCGGCACCAGGGTCACGCCGAGGTTTTCCCGCACCAGAGTGAAGGCGCTGCTCCATTCGCGCACTTCGACCCGCACATCCTGCAACTGCAACCCGGCCTCGGCGGCGAGGCTGCGGGCGTTGGTCGAGCAACCGCCGGTGGCCAGCACGAATGGCAGCGCCGTCAGTTCTGGCAGGCTCACGCCCTGCTCGATCCCCCGCAGCGCCAGCGGATGCCCTGCGGGAACGACCGCCACCCATGCGTCGCGACCCAATGGCCCGGCGTTGCGCTCGGGTGCCGGGTTGAGCACCACGCCGACATCCACCAGCCCGGCCGCGAGCAGGGTTTCGACCTCATCGTCGCTGACCTCCAGCGCCACTACTTCGATCCCCGGGTACAAGCGATTGAACTGGCGCAGCAGCGGTGGCAGAAAACTCGCCAGCACCATGGGAAAACTCGCCAGGCGGATCGTCCCGCGCAGCATCGGGCGCACGCTGTCGACGGTCTGGCGAATGGTTTGCAGCGCGCCGAGCATCAGCCGCGCCTGTTCGATCACCGGCAGGCCAATGGCGGTGGGCAAGGTCTGTCGGCTTTCGCGGCTGAACAGCTGCACGCCAAGGGTTTCTTCCATCAGCGCCAGGGCCTGGCTCGCGCCGGACTGAGTCATGCCGACCCGCTCGGCAGCGCGGGTTATGTTGCCGTGATCGGCCACGGCAACCACCAGCCGCCAATGCATCAGGTTCATCATGGCAGTAGCTGTCCTTATGGCTGCTTTCTGAAAGATTAATTTTACCGAGGGTGCGGCGCACTATGACACTGGCGCCAAATCCTCACCAGAGAGCTGCCGATGAAGCTGTATTACGCCCCGCAAGCCTGTTCACTGGCGCCGCACATTGTGTTGCGCGAACTGAAGCTGCCCTTCGTGCTGATCCGCGTCGACAACCGCAGCAAGCGCACGGCCAGCGGCGAAGACTTTCTCGCGATCAATCCCAAGGGATACGTCGCGGCACTGCAACTGGACGACGGCGCGGTGCTGACCGAAGGCCCGGTGATCCTGCAATATCTGGCGGATCTGCAACCACAATCGGGACTGGCGCCAGCGCCCGGCAGCTTTGAACGGCTGCGTTTGCAGGAGTGGCTGAATTTCATTTCGAGCGAGATCCACGGCGGGCTTGGTGCGCTGTTCGATGAGCGGCTGCCGGCCGAGGTGATCAAGGAGAAGTTGTTCAAGCGCTTTGCGGTGTTGGTCGCAGTGCTGGAGCAACAGGATTATCTGTTGCCGAACGGCTTCAGCGTGGCGGATGCGTTGTTGTTTGTGGTGTTGCGCTGGGCAGGGTTGTTCGGGATCGAGCTGGCGCAGTGGCCGGCGCTGGCGCGGTTTCAGGCGCGGATTGAACAGAGGCCGACCGTGATGGCGGCGTTGGCGGCGGAAGCGGCGTAAGTCTTTAGATCATTCGCGAGCAAGCTCGCTCCCACACTGGATTCGGGCAAGCCACAGACCCAGTGTGGGAGCGAGCTTGCTCGCGAAGGCGGTAGCTCAAACGCCACCGATCAAACAGTTGAAACTCAAAGCCCCGCCGTCACCTTGCTCGCCACCTCCCCCGGTACCCACGCCTTCCACACCTGCGGCTGATCACGCAAAAACGCTTCGGCGACCTGTCGCGGTGGCTGGCGCTTTTCGCTCATTCCGGCCAGCGTCTGGTTCAACAGATCAATCGGCAAATCGACTTTCTCGAAGAACGACACCAGCTCGGGGTATTGCGCCTTGAACGGCGCCGACACGCCAATCGCCAGGCTGGCCGGCATCGAGCGGGTGCCCTTGGGATTCGGGTTATTGGCATCGGCCAGAGTCTTCCAGGCTTCGGCATCGAACGGTGGCTCTTCGAGCTTCACCAGTTTGAAGCGCCCGAGCAGCGGCGTCGGCGACCAGTAGTAGAACAGCACCGGTTTGCCGCGTTTGATCGACGACGCCACCTCGGCATCCAGCGCCGCGCCGGAGCCGGTGCGGAAGTTGACGTAGCTGTCGGTCAGCGCATAGGCCTTGAGCTTCTGGCTGTTGACGATCTCCGAAGTCCAGCCGGTCGGGCTGTTGAGGAAGCGTCCACGGCTCGGGTCTTCCGGGTCGCGGAACACGTCCTTATAGCGCGGCAGGTCGGCCACCGATTTCAGCTCCGGGGCCAGCGGTTTGATGCCGCGTTCGGGGTCCCCCTTGATCACGTATTCCGGCACCCACCAGCCCTCGGTCGCGCCCTTGACCGTGTCGCCAAGGCCGAACACCTTGCCTTCATTGGCGGCCTTGACCCATGCCGGACTGCGCCCGGCCCATTCCTCGCCGATCACCTGAATATCGTTTTTCGCCAGCGCCGCTTCGAGGCTGACGGTGCTGCCCGGCAGCGTGTCGGTCGGGTAGCCGTAACCTTTCTCGACGATCAGGCGCAGCACTTCGGTGATGAAACTGCCGCTTTCCCAGGTGATGTCACCGAAGTGGATCGGCGCGGTTTTCTCCGCCGCCGAAACGGCGCCAACGCTCAGGCTCAGCGCCAGCAACGAACGGCCGAGCAGGGTTTTGATCGATCTCATGCGGACCTCTTGTCTGTCAGGATTTGGTTGGCGCTGTGGCGGTCGCACAGGGCCTGGGAGCGGCTCATGTAGACGCTGACCGAACGCTGGGAGATGCCCAGTTCGGCGGCGATTTGCGGGTAGGTCAGGCCATCGATCCGCGCCAGCAGAAAGGTCGAGCGGACCTTGCCGGGCAGGCGTTGCAGGCTGTGGTCGAGGCGTTTGAGGGTCTGGCTCAGTTGCGCGAGGTCTTCAGGTGAAGTGGCAGCATCGACGTCGATCTGCTGCGCATGCTGGCGCTCCAGATCCGCCCGGCGCCAGCGCTGATAAAGCAGGCGTTGGGCAATCGTGGTGAGCATGGCGCGCGGTTCGCGTATCGCCGTAATACTGGGTGCCTGCAGCAATTGCGCGAAGGTTTCGGCAGCGATGTCTTCCGCGCCTGCGGCGTCGTACAGATGTCGACGCAGGTAAGTGCACAGCCAGCGGTAGTGAGCGCGGAACAGCACGTCGAGATGATTGCGGTGAGTGGTATCGGCGCCGGACATAAGGGCTCCTGAATAAGGGTCGCTGAATGTCCGGTGATCCGGTGGCGCGATCGTAGCAAGGCGCCTTATGCATTAATAAGATTAATATTTCATTTTTATATTTCTTTTGGATATATAAGCAAAAGATCGCAGCCTTCGGCAGCTCCTACTTTGAAATGCGTTCAACCTGTAGGAGCTGCCGAAGGCTGCGATCTTTTAGCGCAAGCGGCCGTAGCCTAACTCTTCAGCCTCATGCTGATATTCGAGCACGATCTGATAATCGCTTTCGCTGGCGGGCAACACTTCAGGCAAGCCGAGGATCTGCGCCACATCAGGCAGTTCACGCAACGCCTGATTCATCACCCGGCTCAACTGTTCGATCTGCTCGTCCGTGGCAGTAGCGACGGTGATAAATGGCAACGTCGGGCTGAACGCACTGCGCGCCACCACCCGCAATCCACTGACTTCCTCAGGCGCATGCTGAGCGAGGTAGGCATAGGTCACGCTGTCAATGGCCGCCAGATCGGCACGCGCTTCACGCAGCCAGCGCAGACTTTCGCGGTGCGCCCCACTGATGCCGAGCGTGGCGAAGAACTGCCCGTCGCGATGCAACGGCGCCAGGCGCTGGCGCAACAGGTTCATGCCGCTGTTGGAATCTTCGCTATTGATCACCCCGCAACTGCCGCGAAAGTCCGCCAGGGTTTTGCGGTTGTCGTCCGTACGGCTGAGGATCAGGCTGCAGTGATTGCCGGCAGTGGCGTCGGGCAGTTCGTAGCGTGGACGACCGACGATGCGTACCTGACCGCGCAGCAAGGTCATCAACGGGTAACCGCAGGTCTGGGTCAGCAGCAGATCCGGGGATAACCAGAGCTCGGGGAGCGACAGGCTGACGGCGTTCAGGCGGGAGTGGCCGAGGTGTTCGAGGATGCGGGCGATCCAGCGTTCATTGGCCAAGCGGATGGGCTCAGGGGCGGTGTACATCAGCAGTTCGAGATGGTGTTGGGTCATACACGTTATTTCCCTGCAAATACTTACCCCTGTGGGAGCGGCGGTGCGACGATTCGACTTGCTCGCGAAAGCGGTGTGTCAGACACCAGACATGTCACTGTTCTACCGCATTCGCGAGCAAGCCCGCTCCCACAGGGGATTTTTGGTGTTTTTGAGGTTAGTGGTAAGGATGCTGCGGACTGTCGATCGGCTTCAAACCGTGCTGCCGCCACAACTGCCCATAACCCTGCACCAGAAACCCGCCACTGCGCGCCACCCACTGCTCGCGGCGCATGCGGTAGACCTGGGGCAAGTCGTACCACGCCAGCCCCGGCAGGTCGTGATGCACCAGATGGAAATTCAGATTCAGAAACAGCCAGCGCCACGGCCAACCGGCCTCGTTGAGCACGGTGCGCTGCTCCGGTTGAGCGTGCGGGCGGTGTTCATAGTAGGAGCGGATCATCGCGATCGACAGTGCCGGCACACTGATCAGCAGCAGGTAATGCCAGACCGGCAGCACGCTGAAGCGCGCGATAAACCACAGCATCAACACGCTGAACGCACCGTGGGTCAGCCACATCAGCCAGGCCTGACGCTCGCGGTTTTTCAGGCGTTGCAGTTCTTCCGCGGCCAACGCCAGTAGTCCCAGCGGCGCACCAATCGCAAAACGCCCGACCACGGTTTTGTTCAGCCAGTGCAGGCCTCGCTCGAAAAGCGAACTGCCCTGCCAGTGCGACGTTGTCAGGTAACGGCTTTCGGGGTCAACGCCGGGCACGGTGAGGTGTTCATCGCGGTGATGCAGCAGATGGCTGTCGCGATACAAGGTGTACGGGTACCACACCGCAAAGGGTGCATAACCGAGGATTTTATTGAAAAGCACCGAGCGGGTCGGATGCCCATGCAGCAGTTCATGCTGCACCGACAGCCACAGCACCAGCAGCGGAATCAGCAGCAATGTGCTCAAGCCGTGACCCAGCCACTGACTGTTGAGGATGATCGCGAACCAGCCGCCATACACGCCGATCAGCAGCAGCCACGTCGGCCATTCGGTGCGGGCGGTGAAGCGCTGGCGCAGGGTTTCGATCTGCTGGCGATGGTCGGCGTCGAAGTAGTTCGGCATGGCGTGGCTCGGAACGGGAATCTTCCCCTTCTGTGCAACGAAGCCGAGCAATCTTGCAGTTTATTTTTGCGCTGAAACGGGAGCCCGGGGGAAGGGCTCCCGAAGGACGTGATCAATGACCGAAAATATCGACTTTCTTGGCCTTCTTCTCTGCACGTTTTTCAATCGCGGTCTTGGCCGGTTTCTTCTTCGCGGCTTTCTTTGAATCCATACCTTTGGACATGATGCGTACTCCACTCACAGGGATGTAGGCTCAGGTATACACCTATCCAGCATCGCCCGTTCTTTTATAATCGGCGCTTTGCCCGCCGCCAGTCCGATCCCATGCCTGATACCCAGTACAGCCTGCTCGACGAGCCTTTGTGGCCGTTGATGAACAAGTTTTACCGCCGCCACCAATCGTCAATGAAGGCGGTGCGTGATGCGCAACTGTGGGTGGCACGGCGCGAGGACATCGTCGCCGCGCTGTGCTTGCGGCCGGTGGCGGGCGGGTACTGGTTGACCGGGTTGTTTGTCGATCCGGGTTGCCGTGAGCAAGGGATTGCCGGGCAGTTGATCGCGGCGGCAGTGAAGGATCTGCAGGAGCCGGTGTGGCTGTTCTGCCATCCGGATTTGCGCGGTTTTTATGAGCGGCGTGGCTTCAGTTTCGACCCTGCCCTGCCCTATGCGCTGGCCGAACGGTTGAGCCGGTATGCGCGGAGCAAGCCGATGATTGCGATGGGGCTGACACCGCATTCAATCTGAGATCACAGATACCCTTGTGGGAGCGGGCTTACTCGCGAAGGCGTCGTGTCAGTCGCTGCATCAATTGACTGATACGACGCCTTCGCGAGCAAGCCCGCTCCCACATTAGGATGGAGGTGTTCTGAGGATCAGTCGTCGGCTGTGGGATCGAGATCCGGGAACATCACTTCGGTAAAACCAAACTTGCTGAAATCGGTAATCCGCGACGGATACAAGCGGCCGATCAGATGATCGCACTCATGCTGCACCACCCGCGCATGAAAGCCTGACGCCACGCGCACGATCGGTTCGCCCTTGGGATCAAAGCCTTCGTAGCGAATCTGCTGATAACGATCCACCGCACCGCGCAGGCCGGGCACCGACAGGCAGCCTTCGAATCCCTCCTCGGTCAGCGGACTCAGCGGCGTGATCAGCGGATTGATCAGGATCGTCTGCGGCACCGCTTCGGCGTCCGGGTAGCGTTCGCTGTGCTCGAAACCGAAGATCACCAGTTGCAGGTCGACGCCGATCTGCGGCGCGGCCAAGCCGACGCCACCGACACTTTCCATGGTCTGGAACATGTCATCGATCAGTTGCCACAGCTCGGGGCTGTCGAACATTTCCGGCGGCACCGGTGGGGCGATGCGCAGCAGGCGTTCGTCGCCCATTTTGAGGATTTCACGAATCATGGTCGGGCTTCGTCAGTGTCCGGCTTGAGCGAGTGGTCGCGCCCCAGGCCCGAGACATGTTGTTTGGGATGTTCATCGAGTTCGCCGGGGACTTTCTCGCCCTCGTCCTTGCCCTCGCTGGACATGTGTTCGATCACCGCATTCATCTCCGCGCCGAGCAGCAGCACCGCCGAGGAAATGTAGAAATACAGCAACAGCACGATGATCGCCCCGATGCTGCCATACATCGCGTTGTAGTTGGCGAAGGTTTTGACGTAGAACGCAAAGCCCAGCGAGGCAATGATCCACACCACCACGGCCAGCACCGAACCGGGAGTGATGAAACGGAATTCCTGTTTGACGTCGGGCATCACGTAGTAGATCAATGCCACCGCGACCATCATCAGGATCACGATCACCGGCCAGCGCGCAATCGTCCACACGGTGACGATAAAGTCTTCCAGGCCCACTTGCGCGGCAATCCAGCCCATCACCTGCGGCCCGAGCACCATCAGTGCGGCCGCTACCAGCAACATGCCGGCGATGCCGATGGTGTAGAACACCGATAGCGGGAAGCGCTTCCAGATCGGCCGGCCCTCGACTACGTCGTAAGCGGCGTTCATCGCGCTCATCATCAGCCGCACGCCGGCAGACGCGGTGTACAGGGCGATGACGATACCGACCGAAAGCAAACCGCCCTTGGACTGTTGCAGCTGATCGATCACCGGGTTGACCTGCTCCAGCGCCTGTGGCGGCAGCACCAGTTCCGACTGCAGGCGCAGCCAGCTGAAGAAGTCCGGCAGGTGCAGGAAACCGATCAGGGCGATCAAAAACAGAATGAACGGGAACAGCGAGAACAGCATCTGGTAGGCCAGCGCCGAGGCATAGGTCGACATCTCGTCGTCGACGAATTCAGTGACCGTGCGCACCATCACCCGGTGCAGTGGCAGACCTTTCATGTCTGGAAAAATCATTCGCGTCTCCTTTCGCCGCATTGCAGGTTGAAGTCGTGGCGACTCAGGGGCCGTTTTCTACATCACGGTAGCCTACTTGGCGACCTTCGTGGATGGCTGTCGGGTTTTGACACAAAAACGGCCATCCTTGGATGGCCGCTCGTGTATTTCGTTCAAGGCCCGATTACGCCTTGTCGACACCTTTCTTGATGGCGTCTTTGGCTTTGCCCACTGCTTGTTGAGCTTCGCCTTTTTTCTCTTGAACCTTGCCTTCGGCCTGCAGCTTGCTGTTGTCGGTGGCTTTACCGACGCCTTGCTTGACGTTGCCGACCGCTTCGTTGGCCATGCCTTTTACTTTATCGCCAGTGCTACTCATGGTGTTTCTCCTTGGTGCATTGAAGGGGAAAAGTCAGTACGTAATGATTGACTGGCCGGGTTTGCCACGAGTTTCATTTATTTTTGCCGTTCATTTCGTCGTGCAATGCAGGTTGGGCTTTATGTTTGCCCCGCAAGCCCCGAGAATGCGCAGCTATGGGCGCGGTGCGCCAACGATCAGATCCCGCAGGAATGTTATGAAACTCGATAAAAAGCAGGCCATTGCCCGTCGCAACCAGGAACTGGGCGGCGCTGTGCTCGGCACCAACAACTGCCACTTCGCCGAACTGAACCGCAACCGCAACATCTGGTGGTTCGACCTGCCAGTGACGCGTCTGGCTGTCGGGCAATACGAGTGGATTCACCTGCTGATGCACACCCCGGCCACCGACGAACTGCTGCACCTGAAAGTGCCGACGGTGTTCCTGCGGGAAAAGCTCGAAGGTCTGGTGATTCGCAACGAAGGCAAGCGCAAGGCGGCGTTGAGTCTGGAATTGAGTGCGGACAAGGATTCGTACCTGCAGGACATGCGCCCGGCGGGGACCAACGTGAATTTCGCGCCGTTCCGTCAGTAACCGAAAAGCTTCGCGAGCAAGCCCGCTCCCACATTTGACTGTATTCCAACTGGAGGAACGCGGTTGAATGTGGGAGCGGGCTTGCTCGCGAAGGCGGCATCACAGTCACTACAAATCCACCACCTACTCCAACAAAAAGCCCCGCATCTGCGGGGCTTTTTGCTTCAGGCGGCGGACTTGGCCTTGATCTTCTTCAGCTCTTCGTCACGCAACTCACGACGCAGGATCTTGCCGACGTTGGTGGTCGGCAGCGCATCGCGGAACTCCACCGAACGCGGCACCTTGTAACCGGTGACGTTGGCGCGCATGTGGTCCATCACGGTTTCCTTGGTCAGGGTCACGCCCGGTTTGACGACGATGAAAATCTTGATCGCCTCGCCCGACTTCTCGTCCGGCACGCCGATGGCCGCACACTGCAACACGCCCGGCAGGGTCGCCAGCACGTCTTCCAGTTCGTTCGGGTAGACGTTGAAACCGGAGACCAGGATCATGTCTTTCTTGCGATCGACGATGCGCATGTAGCCATCGGGCTGGATCAGCGCGATGTCACCGGTCTTCAGCCAGCCTTCGCTGTCGAGGATTTCATCGGTGGCTTCCTGACGCTGCCAGTAGCCCTTCATCACCTGCGGGCCCTTGACGCACAACTCGCCGATTTCGCCCATGGGCTGCTCGACACCGGCATCGTCGATGATTTTGCACAGGGTCGATGGTACCGGAATGCCGATGGTGCCGATCTGGATGTTCTGGATCGGGTTGACCGTGGCCACCGGGCTCGTTTCGGTCATGCCGTAACCTTCGCAGATCGAGCAACCGGTCACCGCTTTCCAGCGCTCGGCCGCGGCCAGTTGCAGGGCCATGCCGCCGGACAGGGTGACTTTCAGGTTGGAGAAGTCCAGCTTGCGGAAACCTTCGTTGTTGCACAGCGCGACGAACAGCGTGTTGAGGCCGACGAAACCACTGAACTTCCACTTCGACAGTTCCTTGACCATCGCCGGCAGGTCGCGCGGGTTGCTGATCAGGATGTTGTGGTTGCCGATCAGCATCATCGCCATGCAATGAAAAGTGAACGCATAAATGTGGTACAGCGGCAGCGGCGTGATCAGGATCTCGCAACCTTCATTGAGGTTGGAGCCCATCAGCGCCTTGCACTGCAGCATGTTGGCGACGAGGTTGCGATGGGTGAGCATCGCGCCCTTGGCCACGCCGGTGGTGCCACCGGTGTATTGCAACACTGCGACATCGCTGCTGTGCGGATTGGCTTCGGCCACAGGCTGGCCCTGGCCCTTGCTCAGCACGTCGTTGAACTTGACGGCTTTTGGCAGGTGATAGGCCGGCACCATCTTCTTCACGTACTTGATCACGCTGTTGATCAGCAGGCGCTTGACCGGCGGCAGCAGGTCGGCGACTTCGGTGACGATGACGTGTTTGACCCCGGTTTTCGGCACCACGGCTTCAGCCAGGTGCGCCATGTTGGCCAGGCAGACAAGCGCTTTGGCGCCGGAGTCGTTGAATTGGTGTTCCATTTCCCGCGCGGTGTACAGCGGGTTGGTGTTGACCACGATCAGCCCGGCGCGAATCGCACCGAAGACGGCTACCGGGTACTGCAGAACGTTGGGCAGTTGCACGGCGATTCGATCACCGGGCTGCAAGTCGGTATGCTGTTGCAGATACGCGGCAAACGCACCGGACAATTCGTACAGTTCACCGTAGGTGATTGTCTTGCCCAGGTTGCTGAAAGCCGGCTTGTTGGCGAAGCGTTGGCAGGATTGCTTCAACACTGCCTGAATATTCGGGTACTCGTCTGGATTGATGTCGGCAGCAATTCCAGCCGGGTATTTATCCTTCCAAAAGTCTTCGATCATGGAAGCCCACTCCTCAGCAACGCGAATTCTTCACCGCATTTGATGCGATTATTATTGGTGTGTGTTTTGTATTGGTGAATCTGGCTTTTCTACAGGCCGAGAAGTCACAAAGCGCGCCGAGAGTAGCAGCTTTGCCGAGGGCCGACTAGAGCCAAAAGCGGCCTCCATGGTCACTTTAATGACTCAAGACTTTCTAACAGTCATTTTAGAGCAAAAATCCTATACATCCCTGAAAGCCCCGGTTTTCCGGGCCTTGAAAGCAAAAGATCGCAGCCTCCGGCAGCTCCTACAGGGAATGAGTTCCAATGTAGGAGCTGCCGAAGGCTGCGATCTTTTCGCTTCCAGGATTTCTACGCGATATCGCGCAACTCCCGCCGCAGAATCTTCCCGACCGGCGTCATCGGCAACGACTCACGCAGCACAATGTGTTTCGGCACCTTGTAAGCGGTGAAATTCTCTTTGCAGTACGCCTTCAGTTCTTCGAGGCTGACCCCGGTTTCCCGCGCCACCACAAACAGCTTCACCGCCTCGCCCGAACGTTCGTCCGGCACACCGATCACCGCGCAGTTGGCGACTTTCGGGTGAGCCATCACCACGTCCTCGATCTCGTTGGGGTACACGTTGAAGCCGGAGACGATGATCATGTCCTTCTTGCGATCGACGATGCGCACGAAACCGTCCGGGTCGATCACCGCGATATCACCGGACTTGAACCAGCCCTCGGCATCCAGCACTTCGGCGGTGGCTTCGGGTTTGTGCCAGTAGCCTTTCATGATCTGTGGGCCCTTGATGCACAACTCGCCGCGCTCGCCCATCGGCTGCTCGACACCCTCGTCATTGATGACTTTCAGCAGCGTACCCGGCACCGGCAGACCGACCGTGCCCAGACGCGACTGGTCGCCATACGGGTTGGTGCAGGCCACCGGCGAAGTTTCGGTGAGGCCGTAACCTTCGGTGATGCGGCAACCGGTGATCTGCTCCCAGCGCTCGGCGGTGGCCTTGACCAGCGCAGTACCGCCGGAGTTGGTCAGCTTGAGACTGGAGAAATCCAGGGTCTTGAAGTCCGGGTGATCCATCAGTGCGACGAACAACGTATTCAGGCCGAGCAGCGCCGAGAAGCGCCAGTTCTTCAGCTCTTTGATGAAGCCTGCGATGTCCCGCGGATTGGTGATCAGCACGTTGTGGTTGCCGGAAACCATCATGCACATGCAGTTCGCGGTGAAGGCATAGATGTGGTACAGCGGCAGCGGCGCCACCATCACCTCCTGCCCTTCGCGCAGCAGTGGCTGACCGTCCGGCCCCAACTGCGCAAGACACGCACGCACCTGCTGCATGTTCGCCACGAGGTTGCCGTGGGTCAGCATCGCGCCCTTGGCCAGGCCGGTAGTGCCGCCGGTGTATTGCAACACGGCGATGTCGTCGAGACCGACACTCAGCGGCTTGATCCCCAGGCCGCGCCCCAGATGTAACGCACTCTTGAACGAGATCGCCTGCGGCAGCGAATACGCCGGGACCATTTTCTTCACTTTGCTGACCACGGTGTTGACCAGCCAGCCCTTGGCGGTGGGCAGCATGTCGCCCATCTTCGCTTCGATCAGGTACTGGATGTCGGTATCCGGCAGCACTTCCTGAACCTTCTGCCCGAACATGTTCAGGTACACCAGCGCGCGGGCGCCGGAGTCCTTGAACTGGTGGCGCATCTCGCGCGCGGTGTACAGCGGGTTGGTGTTGACCACGATCAGCCCGGCGCGCAAGGCGCCGAACACGGCAATCGGATATTGCAGCACGTTGGGCATCTGCACCGCGATCCGATCCCCCGGCACCAGATCGGTGTGGGCTTGCAGGTAACCGGCGAACGCCGCGCTGTAGCGCTCGAGTTCCGCGTAGGTCAGGGTCACGCCCATATTGCTGAAGGCCGGACGGTCCGCGAATTTCTTGCAGGAACGCTCAAACACCTCGATCACCGACTTGAACTCGCCCATGTCGATGTCCAGTGGTACGCCGGCGGGGCGTTTGTCATTCCAGAAATCAGGTTGCATTGTTCTTGTCCTCTTTACCTGAATCGATCCGGGAGCCGCTTTTCTGTGGTTTCGCGCTTATCCCTGAGGGCACAAAGCAAAAAGCGGAGCTTCACGGACACTAGCAGTTATGGCCATTGAGGCAAATATGGACGAAGCCGTCATTGATCGTATGAATCTTCCTGCCGTGGCGTGGGCTGATCGGACGCGCTATACAATGCAACGACTGCGGGCCGTTACCGCTCGATAAAAAGGAATTGCCATGATCCACCGAGCCTTCTGGCTGGACGCGAGTGACCGCAGCCGCCTGTTCGTCAACCAGTGGCTGCCCGCCGCGCCCTTGAAAGCGGTGATCCTGCTGGCCCACGGCATGGCCGAACACAGCGCGCGCTACGAGCGGCTGGCGCATGCGTTCTGTGAACAGGGCTACGGTGTGTACGCCCCGGATCTGCGCGGCCATGGCAAGACCGCCGAACACGGGACGCTTGGGCATTTCGCCGATGACGACGGCTGGTGCAAGGTGATCGGCGATCTGGCCAGCCTCAATCAGCACATCGGCCAGCAGCATCCCGCCGTGCCGATCATCCTGCTCGGGCACAGCATGGGCAGCTACCTCGCCCAGGGTTACCTGCTGCATCACAGCGCCAGCCTGCACGGGGCGATTCTGAGCGGTTCGAACTTCCAGCCAGTGGCGCTTTACGGCGCGGCGCGGCAAATCGCCCGTTTCGAAAAACTGCGCCAGGGTGGCAAGGGCCGCAGTGCGCTGATCGAGTGGTTGTCATTCGGCTCGTTCAACAACAAATTCAAACCGGCGCGCACGCCGTTCGACTGGCTGAGCCGCGACCCGGTCGAGGTCGATCTGTATGCCCTCGACCCGTTGTGCGGCTTTCGCTGCACCAATCAATTGTGGATCGACTTGCTCGGCGGCTTGCAGCAGATCAGCAAAGCGTCCAATCTCGCCCAGATCGACCCGGGCCTGCCGCTGCTGGTGATCGGCGGTGAATGTGATCCGGTGAGCGAAGGCAAGCGTCTGACAGATCTGGCCGATGCGTTGCGCAGGGCCGGCAGCCAGAATCTGCAACTGAAGATCTACCCGCAGGCACGGCACGAATTGTTCAATGAAACCAATCGCGACGACGTGATTGCCGATGTGCTGACCTGGATCGACCAGGCGCTGAGCCATCGCCGCCCGCATCGCAGCGAATAATTTTTTGTGGATTCACTTTAATCCGTCACAGGAATCAAGACCGATGACCCAGGTTACCAACATCCCTTACGAAGCCCTCGAAGTCGGCCAGACCGCCAGCTACAGCAAGACTGTCGAAGAGCGCGACATTCAGCTGTTCGCCGCGATGTCGGGCGACCACAACCCGGTGCACCTGGACGCCGAGTTCGCCGCTGCCAGCATGTTCAAGGAACGCATCGCCCACGGCATGTTCAGCGGTGCACTGATCAGCGCGGCCGTGGCGTGCGAGCTGCCTGGGCCGGGCACCATCTACATCGGTCAGCAGATGAGCTTTCAGAAACCGGTGAAGATTGGCGACACCCTGACCGTACGCCTGGAAATTCTTGAGAAGCTGCCGAAGTTTCGCGTGCGCATCGCCACTCGCGTGTTCAACCAGCGTGATGAGCTGGTCGTGGATGGCGAGGCCGAGATTCTCGCGCCGCGTAAACAGCAGACCGTGACCTTGCCGACGCTGCCGGCGATCAGCATCGGCTGATCATCAGGTAGAAAAAACAAACGTGGGAGCGGGCTTGCTCGCGAAGGGGTCATGTCAGCAACATTATCGTTGCATGACACAGCGCTTTCGCGAGCAAGCCCGCTCCCACAGTTTTTTCAGCGCGGCTTACGAACGTGCGCGAGCCTGGTTACGCAGGGCTTTCACCTGGTCGTGGTTGCGTTGTACGCCGTGGTACTGACGCTCAACCAGGTCACGGATACCGACCAGACCGTGCTTGTTGATTTTCTCGATGGCTTCACGATAAGCCTTCAACGCATGGTCTTCACCGCGCTCGGCTTCGTTCAGCACAGCCTCTTCGTCTTTGCCGGTGAACATGGCTTTGACGTCGACCCAGCGACGGTGCAGGTCACCGCTGACGCTGGTAGAGGTTTCCGGATCACCGCCCAGTTTACGCACTTCAGCCTGCAGTTCAGCGGCAGCAGTCGCGCAATCGGCAGAACGGGTCACGAACAGGGTTTTGAGCTCTGGATGCTTGATGTCTTCAGCGCAAGTCTTGAACCCTTCCTGGCCGTCCTTGCAGGTTTCGATCAGGTCGTTGAGTACAGAGATCGCTTCTTTATTCATGTCAGTCATTTTTTCAATTCCTTGCGGTTGGTTGAAGATGCAAGGGTTATTGCAGTGTGCGTGCCAGCTTTTCATTCAAAAATAAATCGTTAATTTTCAACAAGTTAAAGATATTTGAACTATCTGTATCACGGTTATTTGCATGATCTGTCATTTGGCCTGCATGCAGAATGCCTGTATTTTCCTGACTGATTGAATCCAGATGATCGCCACTGATGAATCCTGAAAAACTTGAACTGCTGATCACCCGTGAAATGCCCTTCGGCAAGTACAAGGGCCGGATCATTGCCGACCTGCCGGGGCCTTACCTGAACTGGTTTGCCCGCGAAGGTTTTCCTCACGGCGAACTCGGCGGACTGTTGGCGCTGATGCAGGAAATCGACCATAACGGTCTGTCGGATCTGCTCGAACCGCTACGCGCCAAACACGGCAAACCCGCCCCGCGCCACTGAAGCGCCCCTCTCCCTTGAGCCGAGTCGACCATGCCTGACAACACCCGCCGCGCCCGTGACGAAGCGTTCTGGCAAACCTTCGCCGATCGCTACGAAGCGCAAACCGGCCCGCTGAACCTGGAGAACGGTTACTTCGGGCGCATGTCGCGCACAGTGATCGAGGACTACCAGCGCAACATCGAGCTGATCAACACCAGCAACTCGGTGTACGTGCGCCAGCGTTTCGAACAGCACGACAGCCTGGAGATCCGTGCGCAACTGGCCGAGACCATCGGCGTGCGCGCGCAGAGCGTGGCCTTCACCCGCAACGCCAGCGATGCGCTGCAGTCGCTGATCCGTAATTACAATCGCCTGCTACCGGGCGATCAGGTGCTGATCAGCGACCTGGAATACGACACGGTCAAAGGCGCCATGCGCTGGCTGTCTCGCCATCGCGGCGTCGACGTGATCGAGATCAACCACACTCACCCGGCCAGTTTCGACAGCCTGCTGGACAGTTACCGCGAAGCCTTCATCCGCTATCCGAAACTCAAACTGATGGCCCTGACCCATGTCACCCACCGCACCGGTCTGGTGATGCCGGTGCAGGCCATCGCCGCGCTGGCGAAACAGCACGGCGTGGACATCATCCTCGACGGCGCTCACGCCCTCGGCCAGATCGAGTTCAACCTTGAAGCACTGGGCATCGCCTTCGCCGGTTTCAACCTGCACAAGTGGATTGGCGCACCGCTGACCCTGGGCTTTCTGTACATCGCCCCGCAGCGTCTGGCCGACATCGATCCGGACATGGGCGAAATGCACTTTCCGGCCAGCGACATCCGCGCGCGCACGCCGTACAGCACGCCGAACATTCCGGCGCTGATGTCACTGCCGTTGGCACTCGAGGAGCACCGCTCGCTCGGCGGCGCTGCGGCCAAAAGCGCCCGGCTCAATTACCTGCGCAACCTGTGGGTGAGTGCCGTGCGGCACCTGCCGGGGATCGAGGTGATGACCCCGGACGATCCGCGCCTGTATTGCGGGATCACCTCGATGCGTTTCACTCGCCACGCCGATCAACAGGCGATGGTCGAGCGCCTGCTCAACGAGTACAACCTGTTCACCGTGGTGCGCAACGGCGCAGCGAGCGGGCCGAGCATTCGCATCACGCCGGGGCTGACCACCACGGCGGCTGACATGCAGTTGCTGACCCGTGCGCTCAACGAGCTGCGCTGATCGGTTCACACGGTGTACTTGTCGAAGTCCTCGGGTTTGATCTGCGACGAGGCGGCAAAGGTGTCGATGCCGATGGTCAGGTGGCCGAAGAAACCGTCCTCGTGAGAGTCTCGGCCGATCGGCCACACGGTCAGGGTCGAACCCTCGCCGCCCATATTGGCGTAGTAGCTGTCGTCGGCATTGTTCAAGGGGGTTGAGGCTCGCCCGCGGTAGTCCCTGGCATTGAGCACCGCACGTGAGACCACTTCGGGGAAATACAGCTGACCGACCCAGGCCACGTTGCGCTCCTCCAGGTATTCAGTGCCGCTGACCATGCGCACCGCCACATGAATGTGCAGCGCCCGACCAGCATAGAACCCCGGATAGATGGTGGTGAAGCGCACCCGCCCCTGCTGATCGCAGAACTGGCTGCCGCGCAGGTAGGTGTCATCGTCGGTGCGCGGCACCGAGCCGATGGCATCGGAGTCGACCTCCAGATCCGGGTTGATCCGGCTCCATCCCGAATAGGCGCCCCGTGCATTGCAGTGCCAGATGTCCACCAATGCCCCGCTCACCGGCTGGCCGGTCATCGCGTCGACGATGCTCAGGCGCAGCAACAGGGGCAGCCCTTCGGCGCCTTCGCTGATATTGCGCCGCAGCAATTTGGGATTGCGAAAGTACGGCCCGGCGATCTGCTCGGGGGCCAACTGATAGATTGATGGTGATGATGCGGTTGAAGTGTCTCGTTCCATGACGCGTTCTCTTTTCCATAAGATAAACGCAGATTAACGGCGCACGAGGTTGTCGGTGCGGTAACTATGTGTCGCGCCGTTTCCATGAATATTTTTGCCGGGCAAAAAAAAACGGTGCACCGACCAAGCGCACCGTAAAGCCGTAGAACACACAACGAAGTGTCAGGTAAAACGTTTAGTCCAGTAGCGCCAGGGCCTCGGCGGTGCATTCCTGAATGCGCGCCCAGTCGCCGTTCTTGATCCACTCGGGATCGAGCATCCAGCTGCCACCCACGCACATGACGTTTTTCAGCGCCATGTAGCTCTTGATGTTGGCCGGGCCAACGCCACCGGTCGGGCAGAATTTCACTTCGCCGAACGGGCCGCCGAGTGCCTTGATCGCGGCCACGCCACCACTGACTTCCGCCGGGAACAGCTTGAAGCGGCGATAGCCCAGACCATAGCCTTCCATGATGCCGGAAGCGTTGCTGATGCCGGGCAACAGCGGAATCGGGCTGTCGACGCTGGCTTCGAGCAGGTCACGGGTGATGCCTGGGGTAACGATGAATTGCGAACCCGCCGCTTCCGCTGCTGCAAGCATGTTGCGATCAAGCACGGTGCCGGCACCGGTCACCAGCTCCGGACGCTGCTCACGCAGGATCTGGATCGCCTTGAGACCGAATTGCGAACGCAGGGTCACTTCCAGCGCGGTCAGGCCACCGGCGGCCAGGGCGTCGGCCAGCGGCAGCACGTCCTGTTCACGGGCGATGGTGATCACTGGCAGGATCCGCGCCTTGGCGCAGAGGCTGTCGATCAGGGCAACTTTGTCCGCCATGGAAACGGTCGGGGATGGGGTTGTCATAGCGGCTGTTCCTTGGCTCATGGGCACCAGTAAATCTCTAACGTAGGTTGCAGAAACGCGCGCACCGGCATGGCCGCGACGTCATCGGATGCCAGTGCGGCATTCAGGGTGGTCAGTTTCGACTGACCGGAAATCGACAGAATCTTGTGCTTTGCCGAAGCCAGCAGCGCACGGCTCATGGTCAGGCGTTGACGCGGCACGCTCGGCGCCAGCATCGGCCAGCAGCGACGGCTGCCGTCAGCCTGCAAGGCTTCAGTCAGGTTCGGGCTGTCAGGAAACAGCGACGCGGTGTGACCGTCATCGCCCATGCCCAGCACCAGCACGTCAATCGGCGGCAATTCCGCGAGCAGACGGTCGGCCTGTTCTGCAGCCTGCTCGACGTTGGCCGCCGCGCTGTAGAGGCTGAGGAACTGTGCCTTGGCGGCCGGCCCTTTGAGCAGGTACTGCTTGAGCAGGCCGGCATTGCTGTCGGCGTGTTCGACCGGCACCCAGCGCTCATCGGCAAGGGTCACGACGACCTTCGACCAATCCAGCTCCTGCTTGGCCAGGTGCTGAAAAAACGCCACCGGGCTGCGTCCGCCAGAGACCACCAGCACCGCTTTGCCGCGTGCGGCGATGGCCTCGCTCAGTTGCTTGGCGACGTTCAGCGCCAGACCTTCGGCCAACAGCACCGGGCTCTTGAATGGGTGGGCATTCACGCCCGCGGGCAGTTGCACATCAGATATCGCCATACCACGACCTCCCGTCCCGCGTGATCAGTGCAATCGAGCTCATCGGCCCCCACGACCCGGCCGCATACGGCTTGGGCGCGTCACCGGATTTTTTCCAGCCGGCGATCAACTGGTCACACCACTTCCACGCGGCTTCGATTTCATCTTTACGGACAAACAGGTTCTGATTGCCGTTCATCACTTCCAGCAACAACCGCTCGTAGGCATCGGGGATCCGCGCGCTGCGCCAGGTGTCGGAGAAATTCAGTTGCAGCGGGCCGCTGCGCAGTTGCATGCCCTTATCCAGGCCCTGCTCCTTGGTCATCACACGCAAGGAAATGCCCTCGTCCGGTTGCAGACGGATGATCAGTTTGTTGCTGATCTGCAGGCGTTGCTCCGGCGCGAAAATGTAGTGCGACGGTTCCTTGAAGTGGATGACGATCTGCGACAGTTTCTGCGGCATACGCTTGCCGGTACGCAGGTAGAACGGCACGCCGGCCCAGCGCCAGTTGCGGATGTCGGCACGCAGGGCGACGAAGGTTTCGGTGTCGCTCTGGGTGTTGGAATTCGGCTCTTCGAGGTAGCCCGGCACCGACTTGCCTTCGCTGTGCCCGGCGATGTACTGACCGCGCACCACTTGCGTGGTCAGGCCTTCCGGGCTGATCGGTGCCAGCGCCTTGAGCACTTTTACCTTTTCGTCACGGATGCTATCGGCGGACAGGTCGGCCGGCGGGTCCATGGCGATCAGGCACAGCAGCTGCAACAGGTGATTCTGGATCATGTCGCGCAGTTGGCCGGCCTTGTCGAAGTAGCCCCAACGGCCCTCGATGCCGACCTTCTCGGCCACGGTGATTTCCACGTGGGAGATGTAATTCTGGTTCCACTGGGTTTCGAACAGGCTGTTGGCGAAACGCAGGGCGATCAGGTTCTGGACGGTCTCTTTGCCCAGGTAGTGGTCGATGCGGTAGGTGCGGTTCTCCGGGAAGAACTGCGCCACGGCGTCGTTCACTTTGCGCGAGGATTCCAGATCGGAGCCGATTGGCTTTTCCAGCACCACGCGGGTGTTTTCCGCCAGACCGACTTTCGCCAGGTTTTCGCAAATTGCGCCATACACCGCCGCCGGTGTGGCGAAGTAGGCAATCATGCGTTGCGCGCTGCCGGCCGATTCGGCCAGCGCCACATAATCTTCAGCCTTGAGGAAGTCGACGTGCAGGTAGCTCAGGCGCGCCAGAAAGCGCTCGGCCACGGCCTCATCCAGCTCTTTGCCGACGTAACGGCGCAATTCGGCGGCGATGAACGCCAGATGCTGCTGCTCGGAGCCGGGTTCACGGGCCAGCGCGATGATGCGCGTGTCCTCGTGCAACAGGTCGGCGCCATCGAGGTGATAAAGGGCAGGAAACAGCTTGCGCAGGGCCAGATCGCCCAGAGCGCCGAACAAGGCAAAGGTGCACGGTTCAACCGTAATCGAAGGCATGATGTTTGTTCTTTTATCAAGTTAAGCTACAAATACCTTTTTTCAAGGCATCACTCAAGGGAAAATGTAGTAATAACCACAACATTTTCGCAAAATACAGATTCCGAGTGGTGGTCGGTCGGAGCCACCAGTAGGATAGGCCACCGTTACGGGCCACATCAAAGGCCCAATTTGCATAGCCCGGCGCACCTTTGCGCAGGTGAATTAGGAATTCCATATGGACCGCGTGCGAAATTTACTGGAACAGATCCAGAGTCGCCTTGAAGAGCTGAACAAGGCCGAACGCAAAGTCGCCGAGGTGATCCTGCTCAACCCGCAGCAGGCTACTCGCTTCAGCATCGCCGCCCTCGCCCAGGCCGCATCGGTGAGCGAGCCGACGGTCAACCGTTTCTGCCGTTCGTTCGGTGTCAGCGGCTATCCCGAACTCAAGTTGCAATTGGCGCAAAGCCTGGCCAGCGGCGCGGCATATGTCAGCCGCGCGGTGGAGGCGGATGACAATCCCGAGGCGTACACGCAGAAGATTTTCGGCAGCGCCATCGCCTCGCTGGACAGCGCGTGTCAGGCGCTCGACCCGAACCTGATCAGCCGCGCCGTCGACCTGTTGATTCAGGCGCGGCAGATCCACTTCTTCGGCCTCGGTGCGTCAGCGCCTGTGGCTTTGGATGCGCAGCACAAATTCTTCCGTTTCAACCTCGCCGTCACCGCCCATGCCGATGTGCTGATGCAGCGAATGATTGCTTCGGTGGCGCACACTGGCGAGCTGTTCGTGATCATTTCCTACACCGGCCGCACCCGCGAACTGGTGGAAGTGGCGCGCATCGCCCGGGAGAACGGCGCTTCGGTGCTGGGCCTGACCGCCGAGAATTCGCCGCTGGCCAAGGCCAGCACCCTGAGCCTGAACATTCCGCTGCCGGAAGACACCGACATCTATATGCCGATGACCTCGCGGATCATTCAGTTGACGGTGCTGGATGTGCTGGCGACCGGCATGACGCTGCGTCGCGGAGTGGATTTCCAGCCGCATCTGCGCAAGATCAAAGAGAGCTTGAATGCGAGCCGGTATCCGGTGGGTGACGAGTTCAACTGAGGCCAGATGGTTCTTTATTGAATGATCCGGCCTCTTCGCGAGCAAGCCCGCTCCCACAGGGGATCTGTTTTGAACACGGACTCTATGTCCACTGAAGATCCAATGTGGGAGCGGGCTTGCTCGCGAAGGCGCCAGTCGACTCACCGCAAATCTAGGCAGCAGCCCACGCCTGCAAGCTCAGATGCGCCTTCTCCCCCGGCGCCAGATGCAGGCTGTCAGTGCCCCCCGCCGCCGCTTCGACACAGACAAACTCCGTCACTTCATCCCAGCTCACACCCAGCAATGGTCGCGAGCCTGGATGCCAGACCACGGTGTCGCCACTGTCACCGGTATCGATGCACAACTCGCGCTGCCAGGCGTGATCCTTGAGCTGTAATTCGCCGTCGTGCTGGAACACCCGCTGACAGCCGCCATCCACGCGCAACTCGCCTTCCTGCTGGCACGACTGGCGGCTCAACTGGTCGTAACCCTGCGCACCTTCGAGGCCAGACAGCGCTATCTCACCGACATCACCAATACGCCAGTAAGCGTGCAAAGCCTGGCTCAACTGGCACGGCATGTCGTCCTGATGCTCGGTGCTCAGGCGTAATTCCATGCGTTCACCGAGGTGCGCGTGCAGGTCGACCTGCCAGTCGCACAACTGCAATTGCCAATGCAGGCGTACGCCATCCTCGGCACTGCTGCTGTCGAGCAGCTTCCAGTCGAGCAGCCGCGCCCAGCCATGGGACGGCCAGGCGTTTTCGCTCGGATGGCGGCCATACCACGGCCAGCACACTGGCACGCCGCCACGAATGGCGCCAACGTGCGGCCACTTTGCCGCACACCACAACCACGGTTTCTGCCCGCGTGGCTGAAAGTGCAGCAACTGCGCGCCCTGCCGACTGAACACCGCCTGACACAGCGGATGGTCGATCACCAGCACATCGCGCATCTGATAGCGCTCCCAGGCGAACACCGGCCGTTCGCGCAGGGATTTGAAGAAGCGTTGCAGCGGATGCTCATGCATTGGCCACGGTCCTGAAAATCATGGGGTACTCAACAATCCACATTGCTCTTGTGGCGAGGGAGCTTGCTCCCGCTGGGCTGCGAAGCGGCCCTGAAACCATTCACTGCGGTGTGTCATTTAAACCTCATCACTAGGATTTACGACTGCTGCGCAGCCGAGCGGGAGCGAGCTCCCTCGCCACAAATGGGCACGACACAGACCTTGTATACGAGTCGCAAAAAAAAGCGGACAGCCTTGGCTGTCCGCAAATATGCGCACATAGAGAGGAGCTTATCGCAGACGCGTCAGAACGTAGACTGAATTTTCAGGCCAGCGACCAAAGCGTTGTCTACTTCATCCACACCACCCGGGTGAGTGATGTACTGCAGGTTAGGACGTACGGTCAGCCAGTTGGTGACGTGGAAGCCGTAGTTGATCTCGTAGTTGTATTCGGTTTCACGAATCGGCGAGAACACCGGATTGTCGTAGTCCGAAACACCGTTGGAAGCATTCAGGAACTCGGCGTTTTTCTTCACGTCATCGTTGACATGGATACGCGCCGCACCGATGCCCACGTCATCTTTAGGACGCGCGTCGAACGGGCCCTTGTAGACAAACATCACCGACTGGTAGTTATCGATGAAGTTGGTGTCCTTGTCGTGGAACGTGGCGTTGGCCGCGATGTTCAGACCGCGAGTAGCATCACCGTTGTGGCTGGTGAGTTGCTGCTGCGCGACGAACCAGTAGCCGTGTTTGCTGCTGTGAGTCTTGTACGCGTCGCCGGTAGTCGCCGCGTCGAAACCGTTGACGTCTTCGCGGACGTCGTCGGCATCCGCCGTGCTCTTGTAGTAACCGACGCGGTATTCGCCCGGCAGGCTGTTGACCTTCGGCGACCAGACCAGTTCGACTGGCAGAACGGTGCCTTTGGTGCCGCTGCCGCTGAGCTTGAAGCCGTTGCCGTGTTCCAGCTGCGACGGGTTCTGGTTGTACGCGCCGATCTGCGCGTAGAGCTCGTCGTTGATGTTGTATTTCACACGGATCGCGGCCTGGCTGACGGGCCAGTTGTACCAGATGTTGGTCGCCCAGTTACCGACCTGCGAACCGCAGAACGCCAGGTTCTGGAAGTCGCACGGGAAGGTGTTGAAGTCTTCGCCTTCACCGAAGTAACCGGCCTTGACGTCGAGCTTGTTGTCGAAGAACTGGTGCTGAATCCACAACTGGGTCAGACGCACCATGTGGCCACGACCGTAAACTTCCTGCGACGACGACAGGGTGCCGGCACGCGGATCGCCCACGCGGTCGTTGGAGATGTTGTAGCCGTTACGGTTGGTCAACTGGATCTTGGCCTGAGTGTTGTCCCAGCCCCAGAGTTTTTGCAGATCCAGCGCCACGCCCAGACCGAACTGATCGCTGTAGCGACCGGTCTTGTCGTCGTTGTAGCCGCCATGCAGGTTGGCGCCCATTTCCCCAACGTAGTCAGCCTTGATGTCGATACCCTGCTCGATCAGCTTGGTCCGCTCGCCGCCCCAGTCACCGGTCATCCATTTCGAATCGGAGCTGAATGCATCGGCAGCCATTGCATTGCCGGCCAGCACCAATGCCGCCGCAGCTGACACTTGGCAGATCAACCGGGCATTGACGTGTTTCTTTTTCATCCCTACATCCTCGTCTTTATTGTTATTAACTGTTTTTTTCCAACGCGGTTTACATAAATTGCGATGCTCGACAGGCCGGGCAGCGCTTGCTCCTTGTAGGAGTGAGCCTGCTCGCGATAGCGGTTTTACATTCAACATCTCTGTCGACTGATACACCGTCATCGCGAGCAGGCTCACTCCTACAATTGATCTTCAGCGGCCTTTGAACTGCGCGACATTTGCCGACCGCGCTTCGGTCTGCGCCTGGCCCGCAACGCCCAGACGCTCGCCAGTCTTGGCATCGAACAACAACACTTTCGACGGATCGAATTGCAGGGTCAGGGTTTCGCCCACCTGCGGTGCCACGTCCGGTGCCAGGCGGCAGCAGACCTTGGTGTCATTCAGGTTGACGAACACCAGGGTGTCCGGACCGGTCGGTTCGGTGACCTGCACTTCGGCCTTGATGCTCGGCAGGCCATTGCCCTCGCCGTTCGCCAGAACGATCTGTTCCGGGCGCAGGCCGAGGATCACTTCGCGATCTTCAAGACCGGCATCCGACATGCTCATCGGCAACTCGCAACGCGCCTGGCCGCTGTCGAGCAGCGCCAGCAGACGACCGTCCTTGCGTTGCAGACGCAGCGGAATGAAGTTCATCGGCGGCGAACCGATGAAGCTCGCCACGAACAGGTTGGCCGGATCGTTGTAGATCTCTTTCGGCGTGCCGAACTGCTGGATGATGCCGTCCTTCATCACCGCCACTTTGTCGCCCAGGGTCATCGCTTCGATCTGGTCGTGGGTCACGTAGACCGTGGTGGTTTTCAGGCGCTGGTGCATCAGTTTCATTTCGGTACGCATCTCGACGCGCAGCTTGGCGTCGAGGTTCGACAGCGGTTCGTCGAACAGATAGATCTTCGGCCGACGCGCCAACGCACGGCCCATTGCCACGCGCTGTTGCTGACCACCGGAGAGCTGACCCGGCTTGCGGTTGAGCAGGTGTTCGATCTGCAGCAGCTTGGCCACGCGCGCGACTTCTTCGTCGATCGCCGACTGCGGCATCTTGCGGATCTTCAGACCGAACTCGATGTTCTCGCGCACGCTCATGGTCGGATACAGCGCGTAGGACTGGAACACCATGGCGATGTCGCGATCCTTCGGGCTCATGCCGCTGACGTCCTGATCGCCGATCATGATCGCGCCACCGGTGATGGTTTCAAGGCCGGCGATGCAGTTCATCAGGGTCGATTTGCCGCAGCCCGACGGGCCGACCAGGATCAGGAACTCACCGTCCTTGATCGACAGTTCGATGTTCTTCAGGGTGTCCGGCAGGCCGGCACCGTAGGTCTTGTTGACGTTGCGAAGTTCGAGCGTAGCCATGATTACCCCTTGACTGCGCCGGCCGTCAGCCCGCGCACGAAATACTTGCCTGCGACCACATAGACCAGCAGGGTCGGCAGGCCGGCGATCATCGCCGCTGCCATATCAACGTTGTATTCCTTGGCGCCGGTGCTGGTGTTGACCAGGTTGTTCAGCGCCACCGTGATCGGTTGCGAATCACCGCTGGAGAACACCACACCGAACAGGAAGTCGTTCCAGATCTGGGTGAACTGCCAGATCAGGCAGACCATGATGATCGGAGTCGACATCGGCAGAATGATCTGCCGGAAAATCGTGAAGAAACCCGCACCATCCAGCCGCGCAGCCTTGATCAGCGCATCGGGAATGCTCACGTAGTAGTTACGGAAAAACAGCGTGGTAAACGCCAGACCGTAGACCACGTGGACGAAGACCAGGCCGGTGGTGGTGCTCGCCAGGCCCATCTTGCCGAGGGTGAACGAGGCCGGCAGCAGCACGGTCTGGAACGGCAGGAAGCAGCCGAACAGCAGCAGACCGAAGAACAGCTGCGAACCGCGGAAGCGCCAGAACGACAGCACGTAGCCGTTCAGCGCGCCGATGGCGGTGGAGATGACCACGGCCGGCACGGTGATCTTGATCGAGTTCCAGAAGTAACCGTCAACCGTGGCCCAGGCCTTGACCCAGCCGATGCCGCTGACCACGGTCGGCCAGCTCAGCAGGTTGCCGGTGCTGATGTCTTCCGGGGTCTTGAAGCTGGTCAGCAGCATCACCACCAGCGGAATCAGGTACAGCAATACCGCGAGGATCAGCACCGCGTAGATCGCCACGCGACTCAGGCTGAAGGCAGGTTTGGCAGCGAGACTAGTCATTACGCTTGGTCCTCAGCTCGGAGTACAGGTAAGGCACGATGATCGCGAGAATCGCACCGAGCATCAGAATCGCACTGGCCGAGCCCATGCCCATCTGGCCGCGACTGAAGGTGAAGGAGTACATGAACATCGCTGGCAGGTCGGAGGAATAACCCGGGCCACCGGCGGTCATCGCCGCGACCAGGTCGAAGCTCTTGATCGCGATGTGGGCGAGGATCATTACCGCACTGAAGAACACCGGACGCAGGCTTGGCAGCACCACTTTCCAGTAGATGGTCGGCATGCTCGCGCCATCGATCTGCGCGGCACGGATGATCGACTGATCAACCCCGCGCAGGCCGGCGAGGAACATCGCCATGATGAAGCCCGAGGCTTGCCACACAGCCGCGATCACCAGGCAGTAGACCACGCGATCCGGGTCGATCAGCCAGTCCAGACGGAAGCCTTCCCAGCCCCAGTCACGCAACAATTTGTCCAGGCCCATGCCCGGGTTGAGCAGCCATTTCCACGCGGTACCGGTGACGATCATCGAGAGCGCCATCGGGTACAGGTAAATGGTGCGGATAAAACCTTCGCGACGGATACGCTGGTCGAGGAACACCGCCAGCAGCACACCGATCACCAGGGTGATGCCGATGAACATGCCACCGAACACCGCGAGGTTCTTGCTCGCGACCCACCAGCGATCGTTGTCGAACAGCCGGACGTATTGCGCCAGGCCGGCCCACTTGTAGTTGGGCAGGAACGTCGAAGTGGTGAACGACAGCACGAACGTCCACAGGATGTAGCCATAGAAGCCCACCAGCACGATGAACATGCTCGGCGCCAGCACCAGTTTCGGTAGCCAGCGCTGCAGTGCATCGAACGGCGAGGCCTTGCTGAACACAGCAACAGAACTCATGGGGAAATCCAGTACGAGAGAAAAGGACTACTTGGGCAACTCGTCCCCTTGTAGGAGTGAGCCTGCTCGCGATTGCGGTGTGTCAGTTGATGAATCTGTTACCTGACAAACTGCTATCGCGAGCAGGCTCACTCCTACAGGGGCCAAGGATTACTTGGCCGACTGAACCGCCGCGCCGAGTTTCTTGGCCGCATCGGCCGGGTCGGCTTTCGGGTCGTTGATGTAGTTGGTCACGACATCAAAGAACGCGCCCTGCACCGCCAGCGTGGTCGCCATGTTGTGCGCCATGCTCGGCTGCAGGCCACCGGACTTGGCATCCGCCAGGAAGTCCTTGGCAGCGGTCTGCGCGCAGGAGTCGAAACCGAGTTTCTCCATGTTGTTCAACATGTCGTTACGCACCGGGATCGAGCCTTTGTTGATGCTGAAGACTTTCTGGAAGTTTTCACCCAGCACGACTTTGGCAATGTCCTGCTGACCGGCCGCAGTGCCTGCGTCCTTCTGCTTGAACACCGCCAGGGAGTCGATGTTGTAGGTGAACGCCTTGTCGGTGCCCGGGAAGGCTACGCACTCGTAATCCTTGCCGGCGACTTTCTTGGCCGCGGTCCATTCGGACTTGGCCCAGTCACCCATGATCTGCATGCCGGCCTTGCCGTTGATGACCTTGGCCGCTTCCAGGTTCCAGTCCTGGCCCTTGCCGTCGGCGTCCATGTAGGTCGCGACTTTCTTCAGCTCGGTCAGCGCCTTGACCATTTCCGGGCCGGTCAGCGCTTTGTTGTCTAGGTCGACCAGGGCTTTTTTGTAACCCTCAACGCCCATGACCGAGAGCACCACGGCTTCGAACACGGTGCTGTCCTGCCAAGGCTGACCGCCGTGAGCCAGCGGGATGAAGCCCGCAGCCTTGAGCTTGTCGCCAGCGGCGTAGAATTCTTCGAGGGTGGTCGGGTTCTTGGTGATGCCGGCTTTCTTGAAGACTTCCGGGTTGATCCACAGCCAGTTCACGCGGTGAATGTTCACCGGCACGGCCACGTAATCACCGTCGTACTTCACGGTATCGGAGACTTTCTTGTCGAGCAGGCTGTCCCACTTTTCCGACTTGGCGACGTCTTTCAGCACGTCGGTGTCGAGCAGACCGGTGGAAGCCCATTCCTGGATGTCCGGGCCCTTGATCTGGGCAACGCCCGGTGGGTTGCCGGCAACGGCGCGGCTTTTCAACACGGTCATGGCTGTGGCACCGCCACCGCCGGCGACAGCGCCGTCTTTCCAGGTGAAACCGTCTTTTTCAACTTGCGCCTTGAGCACATCGACAGCGGCTTTTTCGCCACCGGACGTCCACCAGTGCACGACTTCGACCGAACCTTTGGATTCGGCAGCGGAAACACTGAGAGGCAGAATTGCGAGCGGGAACAGGGAGGCGACAGAAATGACAGTAGCGAGGCGAGAAATCGCATTCATCTGAGATGTACCTTTCTTGTTGTTATGCATTGCAAGTCTGGTGCTTGCGCTGCACAGGAGTTTAAACAGGGCGATTCCCTTCGCAGGTAACGAAGGGATGCGCAAATGTCACCACATGGTTACACAGGAATGCTCCGCGACCATTGCGCCAGAGCTGTTGCCATACTGGGTGACAAGGGTAGACGAGGAATCAGCACCGCCTGCCACGCGTGGTAGAGATCCGGTTTGCCCGGCCAGATGTCGGCGCTCGGGCGGTTTTGCGGATCGAGTTCGTGATGCCAACTGCCATCACAGCGATCGATGAAATGGTTTTCGCAGAACTCCCAGAACCGTCGATACCAGGTTTCGTATTGCGCATCGCCGGTACGTTTGAGCAGAGCGCTGGCCGCCGCGCTGGCCTCGGCATGGGTCCAGTGCAGACGGTGACGCACCACGGCTTTGTTGTCCCAATCGAGGGTGTAGACGATCCCCGGGGCGCCATCGACGTCCCAGCCGTGTCGGCAGTTCTGCTCGAAGAGTTTTTGCGCATCGGTCGCCAGCCAGCCCGGCGTGAGCATCCCGGCCTGAACCCGCGCGGCTTCGAGGTGCAGCAACAGCCGCGCCCACTCGAAGCCGTGGCCCGGGGTGGTGCCGTAAGGGCGGAAACCATCGGCAGGATTGTCGTGGTTGTATTCGCGCAGCGGCTGCCAGTCGCGGTCGAAGTGTTCGATGACCATGTAGCCATTGGCGGCGGCGTGACCGTGAATCACCCGCTCGACGATGCGTTGCGCACGCACCAGCCAACGCGGGTCTTCAGTGACATCGGCCAGCGCGAGGAATGCTTCGGTGGCGTGCATGTTGCTGTTGGCGCCGCGATAGGCTTCTTCTTCGCGCCAGTCGCGGTTGAAGAATTCGCGCATGGCGCCCTCTTCTTCGCTCCAGAAATACGTGTCGATGATGTCGATCGCATCATCCAGCAGCGCCTGGGCACCGGGACGCTGCGCGACCACCGCCGAGCTGGCCGCGAGCGCGACAAAAGCATGCAGATAGGCGTTCTTGCCGGTGTTGCCATCGCGATGTTCGGCGACCGCAAACCAGCCGCCGTGCAGCGCATCACGCAATGGCCCGCGCAGGGCCGCGATACCGTGATCGACCAGTTCGGCAAACCCCGGCAGGCCCTGAATATGGGCCATGGCGAAACTGTGGGTCATGCGCGCGGTGTTCATGGTTTCGGCTTGCGCGTGCGCCGGCAAACGGCCGCGCTCGTCGAGGTTGCCGAAACCCTCGGGCAGTCTGGAAGCCTTGGCGAATGCCAGCAGACGCAGACCTTCGTCGGCGAGCCATTGCTGGTGGGCAGGGGCATTCAGCCAACTGCTGAAGTCTGGGTGAAAGGTGTCCATGAGTGGCCCTTTTTTGTTGTTATGACTGCGGGCAGTCTAAACAACGGGCCGGGGTGGGCTTGTAACGAAGGGGGCGGGTTTTGTCACCGGCTCGTGACATTCACATATTACTTGCTCCCGCTGTGACGCGAAGCGGCACCCAAAAGACGGCCTGCTGCGCAGTCCAGCGGGAGCAAGCTCCCTCGCCACAGGGGCGGTATCAGTCAACACTGCGCGGCAACTGCAGGGTTACCCGCAACCCACCCTCACGCAAATTCTGCAGCGTCACTTCGCCGCCATGACTGTGGGCAATGTTGCGCGCAATGCCCAAGCCGAGACCATAACCCTGCTGCTGCCCGGCCAAGCGAAAGTGCGGCTCGAACACCTGCTCCAACCGCTGCTCCGGTACGCCCGGGCCTTCGTCGTCGACATGCAGGACAAACGCGCGCTCATCGTCATCAATGTGCAGGTGCGCGTTCTGCCCGTACTTCAACGCGTTGTCGATCAGGTTGCCGATGCAGCGCTTCAACGCCAGAGGCTTGCCCGGATACGCCGCCAGCGCCTTGCCTTGCTGGGTCACGCGGCCGTTGCCGTTGGGCGCCAGATACGGTTCTACCAGACAGTCGAGTACATGATTGAGGTCGACCGGCTCGATGTTCTCGTGGATGTCGGTGTCTTTCACGCATTGCAGCGCGCCTTTGACCAGCAGCTCCAGCTCATCCAGATCGCGGCCGAACTTGGCTTGCAGCTTCTCGTCTTCGAGCAGTTCGACGCGCAAGCGCAGACGGGTGATTGGCGTGCGCAGGTCATGGGAAATCGCGCTGAACAACTGGCTGCGTTCGGTCAGGTAACGGCTGATGCGTTCGCGCATGGTGTTGAACGCACGGCCCACTTCCACCACTTCACTGCCGCCGCCCTCGGCCACCGGCTCGACATCGGCACCCAGCGAAAGATCCCGCGCCGCCCGCGCCAGACGCTTGAGCGGCCGGCTCTGCCAGTGCACCAGCAGGCCGATGAACAACAGCAAGAAACCGCTGGTGAGGACAATGAACCACACCTGCTGCGCCGGCAGGCCTTGCTCTTCAAGACTGGTGTAGGGTTCGGGCAGCAACGAGGCGATGTACAGCCATTCGCCCGGCGCCATTTGAATCTGCGTGACCAGCACCGGCGGATTCACCGGTTCGAGGGTCAGCGCATAATGCGCCCACGAGCGCGGCAGCTCATCGAGTTTCAGCCCGGCATTGAAGATCCGCAGATCCTCCGGGCTGACGAAGGTCACCGAAATATCAGTGTCATGGCCCAGCGACTGGCGCAGCACTTCATCCACCGCTTGAATCACCGCGGCCTTGCGTGGGGTGATCGGCAGCACGTCCATACCCAGCGGTTTGTCGTTGAGCGTCACCACAAATCGGGTGCCGCCCATGCTGCGCAACTGGTCGAGCACCAGCGGGCGGTACGCCACCGGCAGCGAACGGAAATAGCTGACGCTGGCGGTCATCGAATGCGCCAGGCTGCGGGCGCTGGTGACCAGGCCTTCGAGCTGGGTGGCGCGCAGTTGCGAGACCCAGATCACGCTCGACAAGGTCTGTGCGAACAGCACCGCCAAAAGAGTCAGCAGCAGCATCCGCCCGAGCAGCGAACGCGGCACCGGCACTTTGCTGGCGAGCCGGCGCAGCGACTCAGTGAGCATTGCCGGCAACCACATTGGCTGCCAGTTGATAACCGCTGCCGCGCACGGTGCGGATCAGACGCGGCGGTTTTTCCGTGTCGCGCAGGCGCTGGCGCAAACGGCTGACGGCCATGTCGACGATGCGGTCGAGCGGCATCAGATCACGGCCACGGGTGGCGTTGCCGATGGTGTCGCGGTCGAGGATTTCCTGCGGATGATCGAGAAACAACTTCAGCAACGCGAAGTCGGCACCGGAGAGAATCACTTCTTCGCCATCGGTGTGGAACAGTCGATGGCTGACCATGTCCAGCCGCCACTCGTCGAAGGCCAGCACGTCGCTGCCGCTGCGTTCCTGACCGAACTGCGCCCGCCGTAGCAGCGCCTTGATTCGGGCTTGCAGTTCACGAGGGCTGAAGGGTTTGCCGAGGTAGTCGTCAGCGCCGAGCTCCAGCCCGATTACCCGGTCGGCTTCGTCGGAACTGGCGGTGAGCATGATGATCGGTACCTGCGCCTGACGCGGATGCTGGCGCACCCAGCGGCACAGGCTGAAACCGTCCTCGTCGGGCAGCATCACATCGAGGATCACCAGATCGCTCGGCGCTTCATTGAGCGCCTGGCGGAAACTGGCGCCATCGGCGGTGGCCCGCACCTGAAACCCGGCGCGGGTCAGGTAGGTTTCCAGCAACTCGCGTATTTCCTGGTCGTCATCGACCAACAATATCGACTTGTTGACTGAGCTCACTTCGAAGGCATCCTTGTTGTTGGAATTGGGGCGGATTATGCCTTAAGCACTGATTTTACAAACACCACAAAACACCTGTAGGAGTGAGCCTGCTCGCGATAGCGGTGTATCAGTCAACGAATATGTTGAATCCAAGACCGCTATCGCGAGCAGGCTCACTCCTACAGTTTGATTGCATTTCAGACAGGGATTGCTTGCTCCAGTGCCACACCGGCACCCACCAGCCCGGAATACGGCGCCGTCACCAGCCACACCGGAATGCCCTTGAAGTAATGGCTCATGCAGCCCTTGTCGGCGAAGCTGCGGGCGAAGCCGCTTTCGACGAAGAAATCGGCAAAGCGCGGAATCACCCCGCCAACGATGTACACGCCGCCGCGACCACCGGTGGTCAGCACGTTATTGCCGGCCACGCGGCCGAGCCAGCAGCAGAACTGCTCCAGCACTTCCAGCGCGATCGGATCGCCAGCCAGACCGGCTGCAGTAATCGCTTCCGGCGTATCAAGCTTTGGTTCATGTCCGTCCACCGCGCAGATCGCACGATACACCCGCGGCAAACCGCCACCGCTCAACGCCGTTTCCGCACTGACGTGGCCGATTTCGTTGTGGATGTGCTGCCAGAGCTGGGTTTCACGCGGACTGCTCAGCGGCAGATCGACGTGGCCACCCTCCCCCGGCAACGCGGCAAACCGGCCTTCGCCGAGATCGAGCAAGGTGCCGACGCCCAGGCCAGTGCCCGGGCCGATCACCACCGCCGGGCGCAACGGCTCCGGCGTGCCTTCGCAGACCACACGGAATTCCCCGGGCTGCAAACGGGTCATGCCCAGCGCCATCGCCGAGAAGTCGTTGATCAGCAGCAGTTGCTCGACCTGCAAGGCCTTGCAGAACGCCGTGCGGCTCAGGCGCCAGTGGTTGTTGGTGAACTTGAACTCATCACCACTCACCGGCCCAGCCACCGACAGGCATACCGAACCGATCGAACCCGGCGCCAGACCGAGGCCGCTCAGGTACAGGCTGATCGCCTGTTCCGGGCTGGCGTGGTCGGCTGTCGCCAGCACCTGAACCGATTCCAGTTGCTGGTTTTTCCACAACGCGAACCGCGCGTTGGTGCCTCCGATATCACCGACCAAAGCCAGTTTCAATTAAGCGTCTCCAGGGCAGAAGTGAAGGCGCTGGCGCCCTGCTCCGCCGAGCTGAAGGCCAAACGCATGAAGCCAAACAGTTCGCGACCGCTGCCGATGTTGTTGCCCAACAGGCCTTTGGCAGGTTCGCGCGCTGCAAATTCTGCGGCGTCGACCTTGAGTTCCAAAGTGCCTTTGACGCCATCGACGCGGATGATATCGCCCTCTTGCACCCGCGCCAAAGCACCACCGACATAAGCTTCAGGGCTGACGTGGATCGCCGCCGGGATTTTCCCCGACGCGCCGGACATACGCCCGTCGGTGACCAGCGCGACTTTGAAGCCGCGATCCTGCAGCACACCGAGGAACGGCGTCATCTTGTGCAGCTCGGGCATACCGTTGGAGCGCGGGCCCTGGAAGCGCATCACCGCGACAAAATCCTTCTCCAGCAAACCGGCCTTGAACGCATCGGCCAGGTCCTGTTGATCCTGGAACACCATGGCCGGTGCCTCGACGATCTGGTTTTCCAGCGCCACCGCGGAAACCTTCATCACCCCGCGACCGAGGTTGCCCTCCATCACTCGCAAGCCACCTTCGGCGGAGAATGCACGGGCGACCGGGCGCAGGATGTTTTCGTCGAGGCTTTCGATCGGGCCTTCGCGCCACACCAGCTCACCGTTATCGAGGAACGGCTCTTTGGTGTAGCGGCTCAAACCATGGCCGAGCACGGTATTGACGTCTTCGTGGAGCAGGCCGGCTTCGAGCAACTCACGGATCAGGAACGACATACCGCCAGCGGCCTGGAAGTGGTTGATGTCGGCCTTGCCGTTCGGGTAGACGTGGCTCAGGGTCGGCACGACTTCGGAGAGGTCGGCCATGTCCTGCCAGGTCAGCTGGATGCCAGCGGCCATGGCGATCGCCGGCATGTGCAGGGTGTGGTTGGTCGAGCCGCCGGTGGCGTGCAGCGCGACGATCGAGTTGACCAGCGCCTTCTCGTCGACGATTTCGCCGATCGGCATGAAGTTGCCGTTCTGCTTGGTCAGACGCGTGACCTGATGCGCCGCTTCACGGGTCAGAGCATCACGCAGCGGGGTGTTCGGGTTGACGAAAGACGCGCCCGGCAAGTGCAGGCCCATGACTTCCATCAGCAACTGGTTGGTGTTGGCGGTGCCGTAGAAGGTGCAAGTGCCCGGGCTGTGATAGGACTTCATTTCCGATTCCAGCAGCTCTTCGCGGGTCGCCTTGCCTTCGGCGTACTTCTGCCGCACGTCGGCTTTTTCCTTGTTGGAAATCCCCGAAACCATCGGCCCGCCCGGGACGAAGATCGTCGGCAAATGGCCGAAGCGCAGCGAACCCATCATCAGGCCCGGGACGATCTTGTCGCAGATGCCGAGCATCAGCGCGCCGTCGAACATGTTGTGCGACAGCGCCACCGCCGTGGACATGGCGATCACTTCGCGGCTCGGCAGGCTCAGCTCCATGCCTGGCTCGCCCTGGGTCACGCCATCGCACATTGCCGGTGTACCGCCGGCGAACTGCCCGACCGAGCCGATTTCGCGCAGGGCGTTTTTGATCTGCTGGGGAAAGACTTCGTACGGCTGGTGCGCCGAGAGCATGTCGTTATAGGAAGAAACAATGGCGATGTTCGCCGAGTTCATCATCCGCAAGCTGTGCTTGTCTTCGCTGCCGCACCCGGCCACGCCGTGGGCGAAGTTGGCGCATTGCAGCTTGCCGCGCATCGGCCCGTCGGTGGCGGCGCCGCGAATCAGTGCAAGGTAAGCCTGACGCGTGGCGCGGCTGCGGGCGATAAGCCGTTCGGTGACCTCAAGAACGCGGGGATGCATGTGTAGAACTCCAGGCTAACGGATGTGGCGACCTGATTGTCTATGCTGATCAAACGCCGTTGTTGTTGGAATGACAGACGGCTTTTTTGACCATTCGGACCAGTTGATTCAGGTCACTCGTTGTAGATAAAACAAAATATTGCCACTAAAAAGGCTTGTTTTCTATTTTTATGCGAATAATCTTGTAATTCCAACAACAAAACGACGGCGGCGCTGTTCAATGACTCTTCGAATCGCAATCAATGGTTTTGGCCGCATCGGCCGTAATGTCCTGCGCGCACTGTATACCCAAGGCTATCGACAGGATTTGCAGATCGTCGCCATCAACGATCTGGGCGACAGCGCAATCAATGCCCATCTGCTCAAATACGACACCGTTCACGGCACATTCGACGCCGAAGTGGCCCATGACAATGAGAGCCTGACGGTCAATGGCGACCGCATTGCGGTCAGCGCCATTCGCAACCCGGCCGACCTGCCATGGGCCGCGGAAAAGATCGACGTGGTGTTCGAATGCACCGGTCTGTTCACCGACCGTGCCAAAGCCGCCGCGCATCTTACTGCCGGCGCGCGCAAAGTCATCATCTCGGCCCCGGCCAAAGGCGCCGACGCTACCGTGGTTTACGGCGTGAACCACGACATTCTGCGCCAGTCGCATCAGATCATCTCCAATGCTTCGTGCACCACCAACTGCCTGGCGCCGGTGGCACAAGTACTGCACCGCGAGCTGGGGATTGAAAGCGGTCTGATGACCACGATTCATGCCTACACCAACGACCAGAACCTCACCGACGTTTATCACACCGACCCGTACCGCGCGCGCTCGGCCACGCAGAACATGATCCCGAGCAAGACCGGCGCCGCTGAAGCGGTAGGCCTGGTGCTGCCGGAACTGGCGGGCAAACTGACCGGCATGGCCGTGCGGGTGCCGGTGATCAATGTGTCGCTGGTGGATCTGACTGTGCAGTTGAAGAAGGAAGCCACGGCCGACGAGGTCAACGCGCTGATGAAAGCCGCCAGCCAGCATTCGAAAATTTTGGGTTACAACACGTTGCCGCTGGTTTCCAGCGACTTCAACCACAACCCGCTGTCGTCGATCTTCGACGCCAACCACACCAAAGCCAGCGGCAAACTGCTGAAGGTACTGGCGTGGTACGACAACGAATGGGGCTTCTCGAATCGCATGCTGGATAACTGCCTGGCGCTCTGCAACGCGGAGTAATTCCCTCCTCCCATGTGGGAGCGGGCTTGCTCGCGAAGGCGTCGTGTCAGGCAATTAATGTATCGACTGACTCACCGCATTCGCGAGCAAGCCCGCTCCCACAGGTTTTTGATTTCAATCTGAAATCAACACTTGACCACTCGACTAGATGATAAGCATTATCATTCGCTCGAAATGGATCAGGTTCCCCCGTGAGTCAATCGCGCTTCAATCATGTCTTCCTCTCTCAGCGCACGTCCCTGCTGCGCACGATCGAGCGGATGGTCAACAATCACAGCACCGCCGAAGACCTGCTGCAGGAGACCTACCTGCGCGTCACGCGGGCGCTGAGCGAGCGCGCCATCGATCACCTTGAACCCTTCGTGTTCCAGACCGCGCGCAATCTGGCGCTGGATCACCTGCGTGCGCGCAAGATCCATTCGCGGACCATGGTCGATGACGTGCCGCAGGATGTGGTGCACAGCGTCGCCGCCCCCGCCAGCAGCGCCGAAGACGCCGCCCACGCCGAACAATTGCTGGAGCGCCTGAACGTGAGCCTCAGTCAACTCAGCCCGCGTCAGCAGCAGATTTTCATCCTCAGCCGCCTGCACGGGCACAGCTATCAGGAAATCGCCGACGAACTGAATGTTTCCCTCAGCACCGTGCAGAAAGAACTCAAGCTGATCATGACCATTTGTATTGGCGTCGCCGAACGTCTGAATGGCGACTGAGGCCACAGGCGTTTGCTGTCATCCACAGGATCGCCTGCACTGATCATTGGGCTTTGCTACCCTTGGCCGACTTTTACGCTTCACTTAAAAAACAGCCGTGCACAGACACTGCCGAGGAAACACCGTGACGGACACCCACCGCTCGCCTTCGCCGGATTCGGCGCAGGACGCTGCCAACGCAATGGATCAGGCACTCGACTGGCTCATTGTGCTCGGCAGCCCGGACGAGGAACAGACCCGGCAGTTCCATGCCTGGCTGGCGGCCGATCCGTTGAATGCCGAGGCGTTCGCCAAGGCGCAAGCGATCTGGGACGGGCCGCAAGTCGCCCAGTGCGCGCAAAACCTCGCGGCCAAACCGGCGAAAGTCACCGTCCTCAAGCGGTTGCGTCCGCACTGGAAACCGTTGGCCACCGCTGCGGTGCTGATTCTGGGCCTGTTCAGTTTCAGCAATCTGCCGATGCGCATTCAGGCCGATCACCTGACCGTGGTCGGCGAGCGTCAGCGCCTGCAACTGGAGGATGGCTCCAAGGTGCTGCTCAACACCAACTCGGCATTCTCCAGCACCATCAATGAGCGCCAGCGCGTGGCGCGCCTGTATCAGGGCGAAGCGTTTTTCGAAGTGGCCGCCAACCGTGGCCAGCCGCTGCAAATCGATGCCGGCCCGGTGCAGGCCAGCGTGCGCGACACCGCGTTCGCCGTGCGTTATCTGGATGGCGTCGCGCAGGTCAATGTGCAGCGCGGCGATGTCGATCTGCGCGCCACGCACAACGACGCGCGGGTGCGTTTGAGCGCCGGCGAAAGCATCCGCATCGGCCCCAACGGTTTCGATCGTCCGGCCAAACTGGATACTGCCACCGACCTGGCCTGGGTTCAGGGCCGGTTGATCTTCGAGAACTGTCCGCTCGACAAGGTGCTGGCCGAACTGCGCCG
The DNA here is from genome assembly GCF_053851495.1 of Pseudomonas sp. JQ36. Taxonomy (NCBI): domain Bacteria; kingdom Pseudomonadati; phylum Pseudomonadota; class Gammaproteobacteria; order Pseudomonadales; family Pseudomonadaceae; genus Pseudomonas; species Pseudomonas sp. JQ36. Next base: position 3,341,856 of record NZ_CM132642.1, read on the forward strand.
CTACTACCCGGGCTGGATCATCAATACCAACGAGCAGTTGGCCGACGTCAACGTCACCGGCAACTACCGCCTCGACCAGCCGCTGGACGTGGTGCGCTCACTCGCCCACATCACCTCGGCGCGCCTGCAGGAATTCCCCGCGCTGGTGATCCTGAACTAAATGAGAATTATTTTTACTCGATAGCCAAACCCCGTTCGTCTCGTTATAGCCAATGCAATTGATTCGCATCTTCGGAGGCGGATCAGCACCTATAAAGATTCGTGCGACACGGAGCGCTATCGATGTCCTCTCGCCTTACCCGCCAGACTGCTTCCCCTTCCCGCGTATTGTCGCTGCTGACGGCCGCCATCCTCATGGCCGGCACTGCACCGCTGATGGCTGCCACCGAACAACCGGCGCGCAACATGGGTGATTATTCGTTCTCGATCGGCCAGCAACCGCTGGTGTCGGCGCTCAATGCCTTCACCAGCGTGACCGGCTGGCAGGTCGGCTTGCCGGCAGAACTGGGTCAAGGCGTGTCGTCGCCGGGCGTGCGCGGTTCGCTGCCGCCGGAAAAAGCCCTGGAGCGCCTGTTGGTGGGGACCAACCTGAGCTTCCGCAAACTGAGCAATAACAATGTGGTGCTGGAGAAGCGCGCCACCAGCGGCGCACTCAATCTGGATCAGGTGACCATCAGCGCCACCCGCCAGGAACAGTCGGTCAATAGCGTGCCGGCCACCGTCACTGTGCAGACCCGCGAGGATCTGGATCGCAACAACGTCAACACCATCAAGGATCTGGTGCGTTACGAGCCGGGCGTATCCGTCGGCGGCGCCGGCCAGCGTGGCGGTATCAGCGGCTACAACATCCGTGGCATCGACGGCGATCGCATCCTGACTCAGGTTGACGGCGTTGAAGTGCCGGACGGTTTCTTCAACGGTCCGTACGCCAAGACCCAGCGCAATTACGTCGACCCGGAAATCGTCAAACGCGTGGAAATCCTCCGTGGCCCGGCCTCGGTGCTGTACGGCAGCAACGCCATTGGCGGCGCCGTCAGCTACTACACCCTCGACCCGGACGACATCATCAAGCCCGGCAAAGACGTCGGTGCTCGCCTCAAAACCGGCTACAGCTCCGCCGATGAGAGCTGGCTGAAATCCGCCACCGTCGCCGGGCGTGCCGAGCAGTTCGACGGTTTGCTGCACTTCAGCCAGCGCGACGGTCACGAAACCGACTCCTACGGCAGCAACAACGGCACTGGCCTGGCGCGCACCGCTGCCAACCCGGAAGACGTCAAGGCCACCAACGTCCTGGCGAAGATCGGCTGGAACTACAACGACGATTCCCGTCTGGGCCTGACCTACGAGAAGTACAAGGACGATCGCGACACGGATCAGAAAAGTGCCTACGGCGGCCCGTACTTCAACGGCGCCCCGACCATCCCCAACAGCATGCTGCCCGGCGGCATGTACCAGTGGCGCACCGGCAACGACACCATCACCCGCGAGCGCTTCGGCCTCGAACACAGCTTTGCCCTCGACAGCCTGCTGGCCGACAACGTGAAGTGGAGCCTCAACCACCAGATCGCCAAGACCGATCAGAGCACCGAGGAGTTCTACTACCCGATGACCCGTAAAGTGCTGCGCACCCGCGACACGGTCTACGAGGAAAAACAGTGGGTATTCGATGCGCAACTGGACAAGGCCTTCGCCATCGGTGACACCGATCACGTGCTGACCTACGGCACCACGATCAAGCAGCAGAAAGTCACCGGCTCGCGCAGCGGCGACGGCAAGTGCCTGGCAGTCGGCCGTGGTTGCACCGCCATCGGCGCCACCAGCGCGGCGGATGTGCTGAAAAAATCCAGCGACTTCCCGGACCCGACCATCAACACCTACAGCCTGTTCGCCCAGGATCAGATCAGCTGGAACAAGTGGACCTTCCTGCCGGGCCTGCGCTACGACCACACCCAGCTCAAGCCGCACATCACTCAGGAATTCCTCAACACCGTGGCCGCCGATGGCAACGGCACGGTCAGCGACGCGAACAAGAGCTGGCACAAAGTTTCGCCCAAGTTCGGCCTGACCTACGCCCTGACCGATAACTACACCTGGTACGGCCAGTACGCCGAAGGTTTCCGCACGCCGACCGCGAAAGCGCTTTACGGGCGTTTCGAAAACAGCACCACAGGCTACAACGTGGCGCCGAACCCGAACCTGGAACCGGAGAAAAGCAAAAGCTATGAAACCGGTCTGCGCGGCAACTTCGAGCAAGGCTCGTTCGACGTGGCGGTGTTCTATAACAAGTACCGCGATTTCATCAACGAAGACGCGGTCACTCCCGGCTACGACGAGCTGACCTTCCAGTCGAGCAACATCAAGCACGCGACCATCAAGGGCGCCGAAGTCAAAGGTCGTCTGAACCTCGATGCGTTCGGCGCGCCGCAGGGCCTCTATACCCAAGGCTCGATCGCCTACGCCTACGGTCGCAACAACGACAACGGCGAGCCGCTCAACAGCGTCAATCCGCTGACCGGCGTATTCGGTCTGGGTTACGACCAGGACAACTACGGTGGCCTGCTGAGCTGGACCGTGGTGAAGAAAAAGGACCGCGTCGACGACAGCAACTTCAAGTCGCCGGATGGCGTCAGCAGCCAGTTCAAGACCCCGGGCTTCGGCATTCTTGATCTGGCCGGCTATTACAAAGTCACCGACGACGTCACCGTCAGCGGCGGCATTTACAACCTGACCGACAAGAAGTACTGGCTGTGGGATGACGTGCGCGGTTACGACAGCGTCGGCGAAGCCTCGGTGACACAACCGGCCAACCTCGATCGCCTGACCCAGCCGGGCCGCAACTTCGCGATCAATCTGGTCTGGGACATCTGATCCGCACGGCCCCGCGACGCGCATTGATCAGCGCGTCGCGGGGCTTTTTTTACGGTTTGCCAGCTGCCCGTTCGTCTCGTTATCAAGCGCCTCTTTTATCAAGGACACCCCCATGACCACTTCGGAAAAAGCCCTGCGTTCACAACGCCTGAACCAGATCACCCACGAGCCGCACAGCAAGCTCGACGCCCTGGTCAAGGCCCACGCGCCGTTCGAAACCCGCGCCAACTTCGCGCGTTTCGTGGTGGCGCAGTACCTGTTCCAGTCGGAACTGGTCGACCTCTATAACAACGCCGAATTGACTGCCATCGTCCCGGATCTGCCGGCCCGTTGCCGCGCCGAAGCCGCGAAGGCAGATTTGGCGGATCTGGAAACTGAAGTGCCGGCGCCTGTGGCTGGCGCGGTGAAAAACCCAAGCAAGGCCCGTGCACTGGGCTGGATCTTTGTCTCCGAAGGTTCGAAGCTCGGCGCAGCGTTCCTGAGCAAACGTGCGGTGGCGCTGGAGCTGAGCGAAACCTTCGGCGCCCGTCACCTGGGTGAGCCTGAAGGTGGTCGCGCCGAGGGCTGGAAAAGCTTCGTGCGCACTCTCGATTCCCAGCAGTTCACGGCCGAAGAGGAAGCCGAAGTCGAGCAAGGCGCGATCGACGCGTTCAACCGCTTCACCGTGCTGCTGGAACAGGCTTACGCCACCGAAGCCGAACCGGCCTGACACAACACAAATCCCTACTGTGGGAGCGGGCTTGCTCGCGAAAGCGCTGTGTCAGCCACCTCGTATGTCACTGACACAGCGCATTCGCGAGCAAGCCCGCTCCCACATGAGAACAGCGCTAGCCTGTAGAATCCCCGATTCGCCTCACTGCAACCCCGAGCCCATGCCGCAACCCGCCACCTCAAAACTCGCCCGTGTGCTGTTCGGCCTGCTGGCCTACGTCAGCCTCGGCATTGGCCTGATCGCCATCGTCGTGCCTGGCCTGCCGACCACCGAGTTCATCCTGCTCGCCGCCTGGGCCGCGACCCGCAGCTCGCCACGCCTGAGTGCCTGGCTGGAAAACCATCGGCTGTTCGGGCCGATCCTGAACAACTGGCGCAACGGCAAGATCATCGCGCGCAAGGCCAAGGTCAGCGCCACGATCAGCATGCTGCTGTGCGCGACACTGATGCTGGTGATGCTCGATCACGGCTGGCCGGTGTATCTGGCAATTGCCGGGATGAGCCTTGGCAACCTGTGGATCTGGTCGAGACCGGAAGCCACCCCTCTCTGAATTCGCACGCTCCCCCTGTGGCGAGGGAGCTTGCTCCCGCTGGAGTGCGAAGCGCTCCCCTGCATTTCTTCTGATTCACCGTGTTTACCGGTTTTGCGACGGCTTCGCCGCCGAGCGGGAGCAAGCTCCCTCACCACAACAGCCTCATCACCACAAAAGCATTCGGTCGTTCACCAGGCTGAAACTTCCCTGTAATTAATCACCTTTTCAGCACAATCCACTGCGCAAACGTTTAGCGCTGACCGTTCGTCGGCAAGCGCCTCATGCACCTTCGCCGCGCGCCGATGAGCAATGCATGGCGCTGAATGGATTTGGCAAACCGGGTAGTTCATCCCGTGGCCACCTGCTCATTCATTCACGAGATCGCCCCATGTTCGACTCTCTCTCCATTCGCCTGAAAATCGTCCTGCTCTCCGGCCTGTGCCTGCTGGGTGTGGTTGCGCTGATCGTCGGCATGAACATTTACCAGACCAACCAGAACGACGAACTGGTCAGCAACTCCAGCAACCAGTTGCTCACCGCCAGTGTGCAGAACCTGTTGCAGGCCAAGGCGGCCGAGCAAGCGGTGCGGGTGCAGAAGACCTTTGGCGAAAGCCTGACGGTGATCACCGCGCTGGCCGATCAGATCAAGGACATGCGGGTGCTGGCCGCCAAGCGTTCGCTGGACGCCGGGGCCCTGCGTGAAGAGTTGAACCTGAGCCTGAAAACCGCATTCCAGCGCAACGACAAGGTGCTCGGCATCTGGCTCGCCTTCGAACCCAACGGCCTCGACGGCAAGGACAGCGAGTTCGTCAACGACGCCGCGCGCCAGTCCAACGAAGCCGGGCGTTTTGCGAGCTACTGGAGCCGCGCTGCCGGCTCGGCGCTGAACACGATCATGGTCGAAGAAGACATGACCAAGACCACCCTCAGCGTCAGCGGCACGCCGTACAACAGCTGGTACACCTGCCCTCGCGACAACAAGCGTACTTGCCTGCTGGATCCGTATGCCGACACCGTGGGCGGCAAGGAAATGTTGATGACCACCATTTCCGTGCCGTTGATCGTCGACGGCAAGGCGATCGGCGTGGTCGGCGTCGACATCGCCCTCGATGCCCTGCAAGCAGCGGCGGTGGATTCCCAGCGTAACCTGTTCAACAACGCCGGGCACATGCTGATCGTCTCGGGCAGCGGCGTATTGGCTGCCGACAGCTCGGACGCCGCCAAGGTCGGCAAAAAGATCGGCGACACCCTCGGCGCCGACGGCAAGGACGTGCTGCAACTGGTCAGCAGCGGCACGCCGAAGATTCTTGAACAGGGCGAGTTGATTCGTGCGGTGTACCCGGTGGATCCGATTGGCAACTCGCGGGCCTGGGGCGTGGTCATCGACCTGCCGAAACAGGTGCTGCTGGCCGACTCGGTGAAGCTGCAAGCGGTACTCGACGATGCACAGGAAACCGGTGTGCTCACCGCATTGGCGGTGGCTGCAGTTGCCGGTTTGATTGGCTTGCTACTGATTTGGCTGACCGCCTCCGGTGTCACACGCCCGATCAACAATGTCGCCGAGATGCTGAAGAACATCGCCAGCGGTGAAGGCGATCTGACCCAGCGCCTGAACTACAGCAAGAAAGATGAACTGGGCGAACTGGTGAACTGGTTCAACCGCTTCCTCGACAAGCTGCAACCGACCATCGCCCAGATCAAACAGAGCATCACCGAAGCGCGTGGCACTGCTGATCAGTCTTCGGAAATCGCCCGCCAGACCAGCGAAGGCATGCAGGTGCAGTTCCGCGAAATCGATCAGGTCGCCACCGCCTCCAACGAAATGAGCGCTACCGCACATGACGTCGCCAACAGCGCGTCGAACGCGGCCAACGCCGCCAAGGGCGCCGATCAGTCGGCCAGGGACGGCCTGTCGATCATCGAGCGCAGCACCCGCGACATCAATCAACTGGCCGATGAAGTCAGCAAAGCGGTGACCGAAGTCGAAGCACTGGCGGTCAACAGCGAGCAGATCGGTTCGGTGCTGGAAGTGATCCGCAGCATCGCCGAACAGACCAACCTGCTGGCGCTCAACGCCGCGATCGAAGCGGCCCGCGCCGGGGAAAGCGGCCGTGGTTTCGCGGTGGTGGCCGACGAGGTGCGCAACCTCGCCAAGCGCACTCAGGATTCGGTGGAAGAAATCCGCATCGTCATCGAGCGCATCCAGACCGGTACCCGTGGCGTGGTCGCGACCATGCATTCGAGCCAGACCCAGGCGCACAACAACGCCGGGCAGATCCGCCAGGCGGTGGATGCGCTGGGCAAGATCAGCGATGCGGTGACCGTGATCAGCGACATGAACCTGCAGATCGCCAGCGCCGCCGAACAGCAGAGCGCCGTGGCCGAAGAGGTCAACCGCAACGTCTCGGCGATTCGCACCGTGACTGAAACCCTGACTGAACAGGCGACTGAATCGGCGGCGATCAGCAGCCAGCTCAATGCCCTGGCGAGCCAGCAGATGAAGCTGATGGATCAGTTCCGCGTTTGAAAATCACCGCAGTCCCCTTGTGGGAGCGGGCTTGCTCGCGAAGGCGGTATGTCAGCGACATTTGAAGTGACTGACACACCGCATTCGCGAGCAAGCCCGCTCCCACAGGGTTGAGTGTTCGGCATTTGGTTTTTTCATCTGACCCGAAATTTTTTTGCACTATCATCGCCCTCTCTCCCGGAGGGCCTTCGATGACTGATTTACTCACGTCCATTCAAGCCGCGCTCGGCTTGCCCCACACGCCGATTCCATTCACCGCCAGCGGCGCCCTGCCCTCGGCGTTCGCCGTCACCGATCTGGCCTGCGCCAGCATCGGCGCTGCCGGTCAGGCCGTCAGCGAGCTGCTCCGGCAACAGACCGGGCACTTGCCCGCGGTGGAAGTCGATCGACGTCTGGCCTCGTTCTGGTTCGCCACTTCGTTACGACCGATAGGCTGGGAAGTCCCGCCGCTGTGGGATCCGGTCGCCGGCGATTATGCAACCAAGGACGGCTGGATCCGCTTGCACACCAACGCCCCGCATCACCGCGCTGCGGCTGAAAGCGTGCTCGGTGCCTGTGCCGACCGCGCCGCAATGGCGGCGAAAGTCGCGCAATGGAACAGTGCCGATCTGGAACAAGCAGTGGTCAGGGCCAAAGGCTGCGCCGCACAAATGCGCAGTTGGGCGCAGTGGCAACAGCATCCGCAAGGCCAGGCGGTGAACGCCGAACCGCTGGTGCATTTCATCGATTCGCAGGATGAAAAGGCCAACACGTGGCAAGGCTCGGTAGCGCAACCGCTGGCCGGGATCAAAGTGCTCGACCTGACCCGCGTGCTCGCCGGCCCCACCGCCAGCCGTTTTCTCGCCGGCCTCGGCGCCAATGTGCTGCGCATCGACCCGCCGACCTGGAATGAGCCGGGTGTGGTGCCGGAAGTCACCCTGGGCAAACGCTGCGTGCGGCTGAATTTGCAGCAACCGGCTGACCGCGTAGTGTTTGAAAACCTGTTGAAGGACGCCGACATCCTGCTGCACGGCTACCGTGCCGATGCGTTGGAACATCTCGGTTTCGGCACCGAGCGCCGCCGGCAACTGGCACCGGGGCTGATCGACGTCAGTCTCAACGCCTACGGCTGGAGCGGCCCGTGGCGCAACCGGCGCGGCTTCGACAGCCTGGTGCAGATGAGCAGCGGCATCGCCGAGGCCGGACAGCGCTGGAAGCAGGCTGACAAGCCGACGCCGTTGCCGGTGCAGGCGCTGGATCATGCGACCGGGTATTTGATGGCGGCGAGTGCGATCACCTTGCTCACTGAACGTTTGCCCAGCGGTCGCGGCGGTTCAGCACGCTTGTCACTGGCGCGCACCGCCAAGCTGTTGATCGAACACGGACCGGGAACGAGCAAAGCGTTGCGCGTCGAGGATAAACAGGATCAAGACTCGCGGTTGGAGCAGACCCCGTGGGGGCCGGCGCATCGCTTGCTGGCGCCGGTGAAGATCGGCGGGACGCCGCTGCAGTGGGCGTTGCCGGCTACTGAATTGGGTTCACACAGCCCGCATTGGTGATGACCATTCGGCCCCCTTCGCGAGCAAGCCCGCTCCCACATTTGAAATGCGTTCCCCCTGTGGGAGCGGGCTTGCTCGCGAAGAGGCCCGCACTGACACCACCGATGCACAATCAATCCACCTACAACGACAACACCCCGCTGTACAAACCATAGGCCGCCAGCCCCGCGCCGATCAGCACGCAGGCGAAAATGCCTTTCTCGACCGGGGTGAACAGCGGCTCACCCTGCTCATGCTTGGCCTTGGCGAACAGCACCACCCCCGGCGCATACAGCAACGCCGACAGCAGCAAATACTTCACCCCGCCGGCATACAACAACCACACCGCATAACACAGGGCGATCCCGCCAATCAGCAGATCCTTGGTGCGTTCGGCCGAGGCATGTTCGTAGGTTTCGCCACGTCCGCTGAGCAACACCGCGTACGCCGCCGACCACAGATACGGCACCAGAATCATCGACGAGGCGAGGTAGATCAGGCTGGTGTAGGTGCCGGCGGAAAACAGTGTGATCAGCAGGAAAATCTGAATCATCACGTTGGTCAGCCACAGCGCATTGACCGGCACATGGTTGGCGTTTTCCTTTTTCAGGAACGCCGGCATGGTCTTGTCCCGGGCCGTGGCAAACAGGATTTCCGCGCACAGCAGCGCCCACGACAGCAGCGCGCCGAGCAGCGACACCGCCAGACCGAGGCTGATCAACAAAGCGCCCCATGGCCCGACGATGTGTTCCAGCACCGCCGCCAGCGACGGGTTCTGCAGGGTTGCCAGTTCGGGCTGGCTCATGATCCCCAGCGACAGCACGTTGACCAGCACCAACAGCGCGAGAACGCCGATGAAACCGATCACCGTGGCGCGGCCGACGTCGCTGCGTTTCTCCGCGCGCGCCGAGTACACGCTGGCGCCCTCGATGCCGATGAACACGAACACCGTGACCAGCATCATGTTGCGCACCTGATCCATCACCCCGCCGAAGCTCGGGTTGCTGCGGCCCCAGATGTCGCGCGTGAAGATGTCGGCCTTGAACGCCACTGCCGCAATGACGATGAACATGATCAGCGGCACGATCTTGGCGACCGTGGTCACCTGATTGATGAACGCCGCCTCCTTGATCCCGCGCATCACCAGAAAATGCACCGCCCACAGCAGCACCGACGCGCAGCCGATGGCGATCGGCGTGTTGCCCTGGCCGAACACCGGGAAGAAGTACCCGAGGGTGCTGAACAGCAGGACGAAATAACCGACGTTGCCCAGCCACGCGCTGATCCAGTAACCCCAGGCCGAGGAAAACCCCATGTAGTCGCCAAACCCGGCCTTGGCGTAGGCGTAGACGCCCGAGTCCAGCTCGGGCTTGCGGTTGGCCAGGGTCTGGAACACGAAGGCCAGGGTCAACATGCCGATGGCGGTGATCCCCCAGCCGATCAGGATCGCCCCGGCATCGGCGCGGGCCGCCATGTTCTGCGGCAGGGAAAAAATCCCCCCGCCAATCATCGACCCCACCACCAGGGCGATCAATGCACCCAGTCGCAGCTTTTGCGTCGGTTGCGACATTCCAGTCTCCCTTTTCCTGACAACGATTCTCGAAACCTGTTTATACCTGTGGCGAGGGGATTTATCCCCGATGGGTGGCATAGCCGCCCCAAAACCTGAGAACTCGTTCTGCCTGATACACCGCGCTTAATGGATCTGGGGCTGCTACGCCACCCATCGGGGATAAATCCCCTCGCCACAAGATGTGTCTATTTCTGGGTATTAACTAAACGGATAAAGCGTAAGTACGTTTTTTGAATAACGCCAATACCGCTCTTATATATAGCCAACAACGCTAACGCATAGCACGACTAATCGCTTTTGTGCGCGAATCCTGATTATTCGATTCTGTACTGAAAACAGATGTGAAAAATTTGCCAAAAGCTGAAAACCAACTAGCGTGATAATTCCAAAGTAATAGGAGAAATTCCCAACCACATCTGCCAAAAGCCTCTGGAATGGGCCTTTTCGGGCAGCAGCTTTATGCCATCAGCTCTTTCATAAGTCATTCATTAACAATGGAATGTGACCATGAACTGATCCAAGTCAGCTGTTTGAACAGACAACAGCATTACGCTGTGAACTCTTCTCTCCTGCAATGGAGTCATGCAATGTCTGAAGCTCCCGGAAAACTACGATTAGGTGCACTGGTTGCCTTGGTCGTCGGCTCAATGATCGGTGGCGGGATATTCTCTTTGCCACAAAACATGGCCGCCAGCGCCGACGTCGGCGCGGTATTGATTGGTTGGGCCATCACCGCTGTCGGCATGCTCACCCTCGCTTTTGTCTTCCAAACCCTCGCCAATCGCAAGCCTGACCTGGACGGCGGTGTCTACGCCTATGCCAAGGCCGGATTCGGCGATTACATGGGTTTCTCGTCCGCCTGGGGTTACTGGATCAGCGCCTGGCTGGGCAACGTTGGCTACTTTGTTCTGTTGTTCAGCACCCTCGGGTATTTCTTTCCGATTTTCGGCGAAGGCAACACGGTAGCGGCGGTGATCGGCGCCTCGGTGCTGCTGTGGGCCGTGCACTTTCTGGTACTGCGCGGGATCAAGGAAGCGGCGTTCATCAACCTGGTGACCACCGTCGCCAAAGTCGTGCCGCTGCTGCTGTTCGTCCTGATCGCGATTTTCGCTTTCAAACTGGACATCTTCACCGCTGACATCTGGGGTGTGAAAAACCCGGATCTGGGCAGCGTGATGAACCAGGTGCGCAACATGATGCTGGTCACCGTGTGGGTGTTCATCGGTATCGAGGGTGCAAGCATCTTCTCGGCCCGCGCCGAAAAACGCTCGGACGTGGGTAAAGCCACCGTCATCGGTTTCATCACCGTGCTGCTGTTCCTGGTGCTGGTCAACGTGCTGTCGCTGGGCATCATGACTCAGCCGGAACTGGCCAAACTGCAGAACCCGTCGATGGCCGCCGTGCTTGAGCACGTGGTTGGTCATTGGGGCGCGGTGCTGATCAGCGTCGGTCTGATCATCTCGCTACTGGGTGCGCTGCTGTCGTGGGTGCTGCTGTGTGCGGAGATCATGTTCGCCGCCGCCAAAGACCACACCATGCCGGAGTTCCTGCGCAAGGAAAACGCCAACCACGTACCGGTCAACGCCCTGTGGCTGACCAACGCGATGGTGCAGATTTTCCTGATCATCACCCTGTTTTCGGCGAGTACTTACCTGTCGCTGATCTACCTCGCCACTTCGATGATTCTGGTGCCGTACCTGTGGTCGGCGGCCTATGCCCTGCTGCTGGCGGTGCGCGGCGAAAGCTACGAAGGCTTCGCGGCCGAACGACGCAAGGATCTGATTATCGGCGGCATCGCGCTGATCTACGCGGTGTGGCTGCTGTATGCCGGCGGGGTCAAGTATCTGCTGCTCTCGGCCCTGCTCTACGCACCCGGCGCGATCCTGTTCGCCAAGGCCAAGCTGGAACTCAAACAACCGATTTTCACTAACGTCGAGAAGCTGATTTTCGCCGCAGTCGTCGTGGGTGCCCTGGTGGCTGCCTACGGTCTCTACGACGGCTTCCTGACCTTGTAACCCTTGATTTGTAATCTGGAGGATCACTGCAATGACCACGGAAAAAGTTAAGTACGGCGTCCATTCCGAAGCCGGCAAACTGCGCAAAGTCATGGTTTGCTCCCCAGGTCTGGCCCACCAGCGGCTGACCCCGAACAACTGCGATGAACTGCTGTTCGACGATGTACTGTGGGTCGCCCAGGCCAAGCGCGACCACTTCGACTTCGTGACCAAGATGCGTGAACGCGGGATCGACGTGCTGGAAATGCACAACCTGCTGACCGACATCGTCGCCATCCCGGAGGCGCTGGACTGGATTCTCGATCGCAAGGTCACCGCCGACTCGGTGGGCCTGGGCCTGATCAGCGAAGTCAAATCCTGGCTGAAAAGCCTTGAGCCGCGACACATCGCCGAATACCTGATTGGCGGCGTATCCGCCGATGATCTGCCGGACAGCTTCGGTGGCAAGACCATCCAGATGTTTCGCGACTTCCTCGGCCACTCCAGCTTCATCCTGCCGCCGCTGCCGAACACCCAGTTCACCCGCGACACCACCTGCTGGATCTATGGCGGCGTGACGCTGAACCCGATGTACTGGCCGGCGCGACGTCAGGAAACCCTGCTGACCACTGCCATCTACAAATTCCACCCGCAGTTCACCAACGCCGATTTCGAAATCTGGTACGGCGACCCGGACAAGGATCACGGCAGCTCGACCCTCGAGGGCGGCGACGTGATGCCGATCGGCAACGGCGTGGTGTTGATCGGCATGGGCGAACGCTCATCCCGTCAGGCCATCGGCCAACTCGCGCTGAACCTGTTCAAGAACAAAGCCGTGGAAAAAGTCATCGTCGCCGGCCTGCCGAAGTCCCGCGCCGCGATGCACCTGGACACCGTGTTCAGTTTCTGCGATCGCGACCTGGTGACGATTTTCCCGGAAGTGGTCAACCAGATCGTCGCTTTCACCCTGCGCCCTGACGAAAGCAAACAGGGCGGCATCGACATCCGCCGCGAAGAAGGCAGCTTCCTCGACACCGTCGCCGCTGCGCTCAACCTGCCGAAACTGCGCGTGGTGGAAACCGGCGGCAACAGCTTCGCCGCCGAACGCGAGCAATGGGACGACGGCAATAACGTGGTGGCCGTGGAACCGGGCGTGGTCATCGGCTACGACCGCAACACCTACACCAACACTCTGTTGCGCAAGGCAGGCGTCGAGGTCATCACCATCAGCGCCGGTGAACTGGGCCGTGGCCGTGGCGGCGGCCACTGCATGACCTGCCCAATCATCCGCGACCCAATCGATTACTAAACGACCATCTCCCCGGCCGCACTCACCCTGTAGCGGCCGGGCCGATTACCGAATCCAAGGAGAATCATCATGGCGTTCAACATCCACAACCGTAACCTGCTCAGCCTGGAACACCACACCCCACGTGAGCTGCGTTACCTGCTCGACCTGTCCCGCGATCTGAAACGCGCCAAGTACACCGGCACCGAGCAGCAACACCTGAAGGGCAACAACATCGCCCTGATCTTCGAAAAAACCTCGACCCGTACCCGTTGCGCGTTCGAAGTGGCGGCCTACGACCAAGGCGCCAACGTCACCTACATCGACCCGAACTCGTCGCAGATCGGCCACAAGGAAAGCATGAAAGACACGGCTCGCGTGCTGGGTCGCATGTACGACGCCATCGAGTACCGTGGCTTCAAACAGGAAATCGTCGAAGAGCTGGCGAAGTTCGCCGGAGTGCCGGTGTTCAACGGTCTGACTGATGAATATCACCCGACCCAGATGATCGCCGACGTGCTGACCATGCGTGAACACGCCGACAAGCCGATCCACGAAATCAGCTACGCCTACCTCGGCGATGCGCGCAACAACATGGGCAACTCGCTGCTGCTGGTCGGCGCCAAGCTCGGCATGGACGTGCGCATCTGCGCGCCGAAAGCCCTGTGGCCGCATGACGATCTGGTCGATCGCTGCAAGAAATACGCGGAAGAATCCGGCGCCCGCATCACCCTGACCGAAGACCCGAAAGCCGCAGTCAAAGGCGTCGACTTCATCCACACCGACGTCTGGGTGTCGATGGGCGAGCCGGTCGAAGCCTGGGCCGAACGTATCCAGCAACTGCTGCCGTACCAGGTCAACGCCGAGCTGATGAAAGCCACCGGCAACCCACGCACCAAGTTCATGCACTGCCTGCCGGCGTTCCACAACAGCGATACCAAGGTCGGCAAACAGATCGCCGAACAGTATCCGCATCTGGCCAACGGCATCGAAGTGACCGACGACGTGTTCGAGTCGCCCGCCTGCATCGCCTTCGAGCAAGCGGAAAACCGCATGCACACGATCAAGGCGATCCTGGTTTCGACCCTGGCTGATCTGTAACTGAAATAGCTCCCACTGAAGGAACCGAATCCCAATGTGGGAGCGGGCTTGCTCGCGAAAGCGGTGTCTCATTCAACAGAGATGTCGACTGATCCGCCGCCTTCGGGAGCAAGCCCCCTCCCACCAAGGCCCCCGGTTCCGGCAGTGCGACCGAGTCGTTTGCCATTCCTCTGTTTTAGAAGGACATGCACCATGCGTATCGTCGTAGCTCTGGGCGGTAACGCCCTGCTCCGTCGTGGCGAGCCGATGACCGCTGACAACCAGCGCGCCAACATCCGCATCGCCACCGAGCAAATCGCCAAGATCCACCCCGGCAACCAACTGGTCATCGCCCACGGCAATGGCCCGCAAGTCGGCCTGCTGTCGCTGCAAGCGGCGGCCTACACCTCCGTCACCCCTTACCCGCTGGACGTGCTCGGTGCCGAAACCGAAGGCATGATCGGCTACATCATCGAACAGGAACTGGGCAACCTGCTGGACTTCGAAGTGCCGTTCGCCACCCTGCTGACCCAGGTCGAAGTCGATGCCAAGGACCCGGCCTTCCAGAACCCGAGCAAACCGATCGGCCCGGTCTACGACAAGGCCGAAGCAGAAAAACTCGCCGCCGAAAAAGGCTGGGCCATTGCTCCGGACGGCGACAAGTTCCGTCGTGTGGTGGCCAGCCCACGGCCAAAACGCATCTTCGAAATCCGCCCGATCAAGTGGTTGCTGGACAAGGGCAGCATCGTCATTTGCGCGGGCGGCGGCGGGATTCCGACCATGTACGACGAGCACCGCAACCTCAAGGGCATCGAGGCGGTGATCGACAAGGATCTGTGCTCGTCGTTGCTCGCCGAACAACTGGAAGCGGATTTGCTGGTGATCGCCACCGACGTCAATGCGGCGTTCATCGACTACGGCAAACCGACGCAGAAAGCCATTGCCGAGGCGCACCCGGATGAGCTGGAACGTCTGGGTTTTGCCGCCGGCTCCATGGGACCGAAGGTGCAGGCAGCCTGCGAATTCGCGCGCCATACTGGCAAGGTCGCGGTGATCGGCTCGCTGGCGGACATCGAAGCAATCGTCCAGGGCACTGCCGGTACACGCGTCAGCACGGCGAAGCCGGGCATCAGCTATCGATAACTAGAAACTCCGGGGGCAGACCGAGGGTCTGCCCTTCTCCCATGCCTTGAAAGGAGAAACCCATGGCCCAGTTTGAACCCGGTCATTTGCACATTGAGCGGCACGCACTGACTCCGGATGACGTCAGTTACAACGTGCACCTCGACTATGAAGTGTTCACCGATCCGCAGAAAGGCAAAGGCATCCAGTTCACGATGCACGGCAACCTTCAGGGCAAGGACATGAAAGAGACCTTCTTCCTGCCCAAAGAGGAGGCCTACAACTTTGCCAACAATGTGACGAAAATCGCCGAGAAGTACGGCATTCCCAAGACCCACAGCCAGATCGGCTCGGTTCACAAGCATTACGACATGATGTTTGAAGACATCCGCAAGCAACTTGATATGAAGTCCGGCGACCCGGTAAATCTCGAGCACTTCGAATAACCTGGATTTTGCACATCCCCTGTAGGAGTGAGCCTGCTCGCGATAGCGGTGTATCAGTCAACATCGTTGTTTCTGACACACCGCTATCGCGAGCAGGCTCACTCCTACAAGGGATCCGTGTTGGCCTGAAATCCTGTGTCCGGTTTCACCATTGCCCCGCCCCAAGGCATACTTGCCCCCCTCCGCATTCCAGAACACTGAACCGCCCCCATGCGTATCCACGTCAGCTTCATCGACCGCGTCGGCATCACCCAGGAAGTCCTGGCTATCCTCGGTGGGCGCAATCTCAATCTGGATGCGGTGGAGATGATCCCGCCCAACGTCTACATCGACGCCCCGACCTTGAGCCCGCAAGTGCTCGAAGAGCTCAAAGATGCTTTGTTCCGGGTGCGCGGCGTGGAGGCCGTGGTGGTGGTCGACATTCTCCCCGGCCAGCGGCGGCATCTGCAGCTTGATGCACTGCTCGCGGCGATGACCGATCCGGTACTCGCCCTCGATAGCGCCGGCAAGGTGCTGCTGGCCAACCCGGCACTGATCGCCCTGTATGGCCGCGAACCGGCGGGGGAAAGTGTCTCGGAACTGTTCAACGATCCCGGCCTGCTGGAAACCCTGCTCGAACAAGGCTTCCGCCTGCCGTTGCGCGAGATTACCGTCAACGGCCAGACCCTGCTGCTCGACGCCACACCGATCACCGACGCCGGCGCGCTGCTGACCCTGTATCAGCCAAATCGCATCGGCGAACAGCTCTCGGCGTTGCACCATGACCACGCCGAAGGCTTCGATGCTTTGCTTGGCGAATCCCCGGCGATCCGCACCCTCAAGGCTCGCGCGCAACGGGTGGCTGCCCTCGATGCGCCGCTGCTGATTCAGGGCGAAACCGGCACCGGTAAAGAACTGGTGGCCCGCGCCTGCCACGCCATCAGCGCCCGGCACAGTGCGCCATTCCTCGCGCTTAACTGCGCGGCGCTGCCGGAAAACCTCGCCGAGAGCGAACTGTTCGGCTACGCCCCCGGCGCCTTCACCGGCGCGGCGCGTGGCGGCAAACCCGGACTGATGGAACTGGCCAACCAGGGCACGGTATTTCTCGACGAGATCGGCGAGATGTCGCCGTACTTGCAGGCCAAGTTATTGCGCTTTCTGAATGACGGCAGCTTCCGTCGGGTCGGCGGTGATCGCGAAGTAAAGGTCAACGTGCGGATCCTCAGCGCGACCCACCGCGACCTGGAAAAAATGGTCAGCGAAGGCCTGTTCCGCGAAGACCTGTTCTACCGCCTCAACGTGCTCAACGTCGAAGTGCCGCCGCTGCGTGAGCGTGGCCAGGACATTCTGCTGCTGGCGCGCTACTTCATGCAGCAGGCTTGTGCGCAGATCCAGCGCCCGGTGTGTCGCCTGGCACCGGGGACTTATCCAGCGCTGCTCGGCAACCGCTGGCCGGGCAACGTGCGGCAATTGCAGAACGTGATCTTCCGCGCCGCAGCGATCTGCGAAAGCAGCCTGGTCGATATCGGCGACCTCGACATCGCTGGCACCTCGGTGGCGCGGCAGACCGACAGCGACGTCGACAGCCTCGAACAGGCCGTTGAGTCCTTCGAAAAATCGCTGCTGGAAAAACTCTACGTCAGCTACCCCTCGACCCGCCAACTGGCCAGCCGCCTGCAAACCTCGCACACGGCAATCGCCCATCGCCTGCGCAAATACGGCATTCCCAACAAACCGTAAGCCGCACGCGGTCAAAAATGTGGGAGCGGGCTTGCTCGCGAATGCGGTCTGACATTCAACATTTGCGGCGTCTGACACACTGCTATCGCGAGCAGGCTCACTCCTACAATGATCTGCGGTGGATTTGAAATCCGTTCAAAACCGACCTCCATCTGTACTGAAAGCGCTACAGCGGAACGATATCGATACACTCTCCTCCGATCACCGCTGTGCAAGGCTTTGATCCGCTTCAGCTTTTCTCCCCGCCCCAAGCTGTAGCGATTTCGCTACAGAGGCCTCATTCCCACCACAACCAGAAACACATAACCATTTGATTTGTATAGAAAAATACAATCTGGCCGTGTTCTTGCTAAGTAACCGCTCATAAAATCAGGGCTTTCATGCCCAAGCCTTCCACCGCGTCCACCAGACGAGTCTGGCCCCCCTTAGGAGTTTCCATGAGCGAGTTGCGTTTTACTGAAGATCACGAATGGCTGCGCACCGAAGCTGACGGCAGCGTTACTGTCGGCATCACCGCTTTCGCGCAGAACGCTTTGGGCGACGTGGTGTTCGTGCAACTGCCTGAGCTGCAGGCTTACGAAAAAGGCGCCGAAGCCGCCACCGTGGAATCGGTGAAAGCCGCCAGCGGTGTATACATGCCCCTCGATGGCGATGTACTGGAAGTCAACCCGGCGCTGCAAGACGCACCGGAACTGGTCAACGAAGATCCGCTGGGCGAAGGCTGGTTCTTCCGCTTCCAGCCAAGCGACGCCTCGGCTGTAGCAAAACTGCTGGATCAGGACGCCTACGACCGTTTGATCAAAGCCCAAGCCGAAGCCTGAGGAGTAGCGACATGACCCAAGTAAACCTCGGCACTGCCAACGAATTCATCGCCCGTCACATCGGCCCGCGCGCCGCTGACGAGCAAGCCATGCTCAACAGCCTCGGCTTCGACTCGCTCGAAGCCCTCAGCGCCAGCGTCATCCCGGAAAGCATCAAGGGCACCAGCGTGCTCGGCATGGACGACGGCCTGAGCGAAGCCGATGCACTGGCGATGATCAAGTCCATCGCCGGCAAAAACCAACTGTTCAAGACCTACATCGGCCAGGGCTACTACAACTGCCACACGCCGTCGCCAATCCTGCGCAACCTGCTGGAAAACCCGGCCTGGTACACCGCTTACACCCCGTACCAGCCGGAAATTTCCCAGGGTCGTCTCGAAGCGCTTCTGAACTTCCAGACCCTGATCAGCGACCTCACCGGCCTGCCGATCGCCAACGCTTCCTTGCTCGACGAAGCCACCGCCGCTGCCGAAGCCATGACCTTCTGCAAACGCCTGAGCAAGAACAAGGGCAGCCACCAGTTCTTCGCCTCGATCCACAGCCACCCGCAAACCCTCGACGTGCTGCGTACCCGTGCCGAGCCGCTGGGCATCGAAGTGGTGGTCGGCGATGAGCGTGAACTGAGCGACGTCACGCCGTTCTTCGGCGCACTGCTGCAATACCCGGCGAGCAATGGTGACCTGTTCGACTACCGCGAACTGACCGAGCGCTTCCACGCCGCCAACGCACTGGTGGCCGTGGCTGCCGATCTGCTGGCCCTGACTTTGCTGAGCGCTCCGGGCGAGTTCGGCGCCGACGTCGCCATCGGTTCCGCACAACGCTTCGGCGTACCGCTGGGCTTCGGTGGCCCGCACGCCGCTTACTTCTCGACTAAAGATGCGTTCAAGCGCGACATGCCGGGCCGTCTGGTCGGTGTTTCGGTTGACCGTTTCGGCAAGCCGGCCCTGCGTCTGGCGATGCAGACCCGTGAGCAACACATCCGCCGCGAGAAGGCCACCTCGAACATCTGCACCGCGCAGGTGCTGCTGGCCAACATCGCCAGCATGTACGCCGTGTACCACGGCCCGAAAGGCCTGACCCGGATCGCCAACCGCGTGCATCACCTGACCGCGATTCTGGCCAAGGGCCTGAGCGCACTGGGCCGGACCGTCGAGCAGACAAGCTTCTTCGACACCCTGACCGTAGCCACCGGCGCACACACCGCCGCGCTGCACGACAAGGCGCATGCACAGCAGATCAACCTGCGCGTGATCGATGCCGAGCGTCTGGGCCTGTCGGTGGACGAAACCACCACTCAGGCTGACATCGAAACCCTGTGGGACCTGTTCGCCGACGGCAAGGCCCTGCCGGACTTCGCTGCGCTGGCCGCTTCGGTGCAAAGCACCATTCCGGCGGCGCTAGTACGTCAGTCGCCGATCCTCAGCCACCCGGTGTTCAACCGTTATCACTCGGAAACCGAGCTGATGCGCTACCTGCGCAAACTGGCGGACAAGGACCTGGCACTGGATCGCACCATGATCCCGCTGGGCTCGTGCACCATGAAACTCAACGCCGCCAGCGAAATGATCCCGGTGACCTGGGCCGAATTCGGCGCCCTGCACCCGTTCGCCCCGGCCGCACAAAGCGCCGGTTATCAACAACTGACCGATGAACTGGAAGCGATGCTCTGCGCCGCCACCGGTTACGACTCGATTTCGCTGCAACCGAACGCCGGTTCGCAAGGCGAATACGCAGGCCTCTTGGCGATCCGCGCTTACCACCAGAGCCGTGGCGACGAGCGCCGCGACATCTGCCTGATCCCTTCGTCCGCCCACGGCACCAACCCGGCCACCGCCAACATGGCCGGCATGCGCGTGGTGGTGACCGCGTGCGATGCCCGTGGCAACGTCGATATCGAAGACCTGCGCGCCAAGGCCATCGAGCACCGCGAGCACCTCGCCGCGCTGATGATCACCTACCCGTCGACCCACGGCGTGTTCGAAGAAGGCATTCGCGAAATCTGCGGGATCATTCATGACAACGGCGGCCAGGTGTACATCGATGGCGCCAACATGAACGCGATGGTCGGCCTCTGCGCACCAGGCAAGTTCGGCGGCGACGTGTCGCACCTGAACCTGCACAAAACCTTCTGCATTCCGCACGGCGGTGGCGGCCCGGGCGTCGGCCCGATCGGCGTCAAGTCGCACCTGACCCCGTTCCTGCCGGGTCACGGTCAGATGCAACGCAAGGAAGGTGCGGTCTGCGCAGCGCCGTTCGGCAGCGCGAGCATTCTGCCGATCACCTGGATGTACATTCGCATGATGGGTGGCGCCGGTCTGAAGCGTGCTTCGCAACTGGCGATCCTCAATGCCAACTACATTTCCCGTCGCCTCGAAGAGCACTATCCAGTGCTGTACACCGGCAGCAACGGGCTGGTGGCGCACGAATGCATCCTCGACCTGCGTCCGCTGAAAGACAGCAGCGGCATCAGCGTCGATGACGTCGCCAAGCGTCTGATCGACTTCGGCTTCCACGCCCCGACCATGTCGTTCCCGGTCGCCGGCACGCTGATGATCGAGCCGACCGAAAGCGAATCCAAAGAAGAGCTGGACCGCTTCTGCGACGCCATGATCCGCATCCGCGAAGAAATCCGCGCGGTGGAAAACGGCACGCTGGACAAGGACGACAACCCGCTGAAAAACGCCCCGCACACCGCGGCGGAGCTGGTCGGCGAGTGGACCCACCCGTACAGCCGCGAGCAGGCCGTTTATCCGGTAGCGTCGTTGGTCGAAGGCAAATACTGGCCGCCGGTCGGTCGCGTCGACAACGTCTTCGGCGACCGCAACCTGGTCTGCGCCTGCCCGTCGATCGAAAGCTACGCTTAATGAATGAGGGGCGGGTTGACCTGCCCCGATTTTCAGCAACACCACAGATCCAAATGTGGGAGCGGGCTTGCTCGCGAATGCGGTGTGTCAGGCAACATTGATGGCGACTGATAAACCGCATTCGCGAGCAAGCCCGCTCCCACAGGGGATTTGTGTCCAGCCTCGAGCTTGCGCCAATTCCTATAACAAGAAACCGGAGAACCACTCATGTCGTTAAGCGTGTTCGACCTGTTCAAGATTGGCATCGGCCCTTCCAGCTCCCACACCGTCGGCCCGATGCGTGCCGCTGCGCGCTTCGCCGAAGGCCTGCGCCGCGACGACCTGCTGTCGGCAACCAGCACCATCAAAGTCGAGCTGTACGGCTCGCTCGGCGCCACCGGCAAGGGTCACGGCAGCGACAAGGCCGTGCTGCTCGGCCTTGAAGGTGAACACCCGGACACCGTCGACACCGAAACCGTCGCCGCGCGCCTGCAGGAAATTCGCGGCAATGGCCGGCTGAACCTGCTCGGTGAACACAGCATTGCGTTCAACGAGAAAGAACACCTGGCGATGATCCGCAAACCGTTGGCCTATCACCCCAACGGCATGATCTTTCGTGCCTTCGATGCTGCCGGTATTCAGATCCGCAGCCGCGAGTACTACTCGGTCGGTGGCGGCTTTGTGGTCGATGAAGATGCGGCTGGTGCCGACCGCATCGTCGAAGACGCGACACCGCTGACCTTCCCGTTCAAAAGTGCCAAGGACTTGCTCGGCCATTGCGCTACCTACGGTCTGTCCATCAGCCAAGTGATGCTGACCAATGAAAGTGCCTGGCGCCCTGAAGCGGAAACCCGCGCCGGTCTGCTGAAAATCTGGCAAGTGATGCAGGACTGCGTCGCCGCCGGATGCCGCAACGAAGGCATTCTGCCGGGCGGGCTGAAGGTCAAACGCCGGGCGGCGGCATTACATCGGCAACTGTGCAAGAACCCGGAATCGGCACTGCGCGATCCGCTGTCGGTGCTCGACTGGGTCAACCTGTACGCCCTCGCCGTCAACGAAGAAAACGCCAACGGCGGCCGCGTGGTCACCGCGCCGACCAATGGCGCGGCAGGGATTATTCCGGCGGTGCTGCATTACTACATGCGTTTTATCCCGGGTGCGAATGATGACGGCGTGGTGCGCTTTCTGTTGACCGCCGCCGCGATCGGCATTCTGTACAAGGAAAACGCCTCGATCTCCGGCGCCGAAGTCGGCTGTCAGGGCGAGGTCGGCGTGGCCTGCTCGATGGCCGCCGGCGCGCTGTGCGAAGTGCTTGGCGGCAGCGTGCAGCAAGTGGAAAACGCCGCGGAAATCGGCATGGAACACAACCTCGGCCTGACCTGCGACCCGATTGGCGGGCTGGTGCAGGTGCCGTGTATCGAGCGCAACGCCATGGGCTCGGTGAAAGCGATCAACGCGGTGCGCATGGCCATGCGTGGCGACGGGCAACACTTCGTCTCTCTCGACAAGGTCATCCGCACCATGCGCCAGACCGGCGCCGACATGAAAAGCAAATACAAAGAGACCGCCCGTGGTGGTCTGGCAGTCAACATTATCGAATGCTAATTAGCCCCCTTTCCCTGCGGGAGAGGGTTGGTGTGAATCAAGGAGTTCCGCATGTCCACCGAACAACTGTCGAAAACCCCGCTGCACGCTCTGCATATCGAACTCGGCGCCCGCATGGTGCCGTTCGCCGGCTACGACATGCCGGTGCAATACCCGCTGGGCGTGATGAAGGAACACCAGCACACCCGTGAGCAGGCCGGGCTGTTCGATGTGTCGCACATGGGCCAGATCCGCCTGACCGGCGCCAATGCCGCCAAGGCTCTGGAAACCCTGGTGCCGGTGGACATCATCGACCTGCCGGTGGGCATGCAGCGCTACGCGATGTTCACCAACGACAACGGCGGCATCCTCGACGACCTGATGGTCGCCAACCTCGGAAACGACGAGCTGTTCCTGGTGGTCAACGCCGCGTGCAAGGATCAGGATCTGGCGCATCTGCAACAGCACATCGGTGATCAGTGCACCATTACGGAGCTGTTCGAAGCGCGCGCGCTGCTGGCGTTGCAGGGTCCGGCTGCGGTCACCGTGCTGGCGCGTCTTGCCCCAGAAGTGGCGAAGATGACGTTCATGCAGTTCAACCGCGTACAACTGCTGGGCGTGGATTGCTTCGTCAGCCGTTCGGGTTACACCGGTGAAGACGGTTTCGAAATCTCGGTGCCCGCCGCCGCTGCGGAAAAACTCGCCCGCGCCCTTCTGGCCGAACCGGAAGTCCAGGCCATCGGCCTCGGCGCCCGCGACTCGCTGCGCCTGGAAGCCGGCCTGTGCCTGTATGGCCACGACATGAACACCGACACCACGCCGATCGAAGCCAGCCTGTTATGGGCGATCTCCAAGCCACGCCGTGCCGACGGCGCGCGGGCCGGTGGTTTCCCTGGGGCAGAGACAGTTTTCGCTCAGCAGCAGAACGGCGTCGCGCGCAAACGCGTCGGCCTGCTGCCGCAGGAACGTACGCCAGTGCGTGAAGGCGCAGAAATCGTCAACGAAGCCGGCGAAATCATCGGCAGCGTGTGCAGCGGCGGCTTCGGTCCGACCCTGGGCGGCCCGTTGGCGATGGGTTACCTCGACAGCGCTTATGTCACCCTGGATACGCCAGTCTGGGCCATCGTTCGTGGGAAAAAGGTGCAAATGCTTGTAAGCAAAATGCCATTTGTTCCACAAAGCTACTATCGCGGTTGATTGACTGTTTCTATAAGTAACGCGATTGCGTTATGCGTGCACTAATGTGTAACGCAATCGCCACAAAAAAGTGCATTTTCTAACATCTGATTCGATTATGAACTTTGCTTATAACGTTCGAAAACTTTTGAACAAGCTATTCATCCATGCCGCACTAGCAGACTGACTAACTGCCAGCAGGGGCAGGAAAACCGGGGCCTTCGCGGGGCTTGTTTTTTCTCCCGTAGTTGGCGTAGAGTTTGTCCACTGTGTTTGCATGGGTCAGCTTGGAATCGTGACCTGGGCAGTAGCCTACAAGTTAGCTACATCCCGCTCGACGTCTTCTTACTCTCCTGCAACCAGCCCCAGTACTCTTTCATGAGAAAGAGGCTGTCATCAATTTATGCGTCAAAGGAAATAAGAAATGTCCCAACGTCAGAGCGGTACCGTCAAGTGGTTTAACGACGAGAAAGGTTTTGGTTTTATCACTCCAGAAAGCGGTCCGGATCTGTTCGTGCATTTCCGCGCTATTCAGGGCAACGGCTTCAAGAGCCTGAAAGAAGGCCAGAAAGTGACCTTCGTTGCTGTGCAAGGCCAGAAAGGCATGCAGGCTGATGAAGTACAAGCAGAAGCCTAATCTTCTGTAACGAAAAAGCCCCTGATATTGATATCAGGGGCTTTTTTGTGCGCGCCAATCCGTAAAATGGCATTTCATTTTGCGTCCAGAGGCTGCCATGTCGAAAAACCTGCTCACTCCCCAGGGCGACTTTCCTGCTGTTGGCCTCGGCCGGCGTCTGGCGGCGATGTTCTATGACTTCCTGTTGTGCACCGCCCTGCTGATCGTCACCGGGTTCATCTACAAGTTGATCCAGGCAACGATCATCGGTGAAGAACGCCTGCGCGTGCTGACCGATGCCGGGAAAATGGATGGCGATCCGCTGTACTCCACGGTATTGCTGGTGGTGCTGTTCGCATTCTTCGCCAAGTTCTGGACCCACGGCGGACAGACACTGGGCATGCAGGTATGGGGGATTCGCGTGCAGAACGCCGACGGCAGCGCGATCAGCCTGTGGCAGGCGCTGCTGCGCTTCATGGTATCGATCGCTTCATGGCTGTGCGCAGGGCTAGGATTCCTCTGGTCGCTGTACGACAAGCAGAAGCGCACCTGGCACGACATCTATTCCGATACCCGCGTGGTGCGGATTCCGAAGAAGACCAAATAATTTCCAGACACCGAAAACCACTGTAGGAGTGAGCCTGCTCGCGATAGCTGGGTGTCAGTCAATGTTTAAGTCGACTGATACACCGCTATCGCGAGCAGGCTCACTCCTACAGTTTTGTGTCATGCCTTTGAAACTTAGGCGTTACCCGCCAGCTTCATCCGCGCCGCCTGGGTAAAGTCCAGCATGCGCTTCAACGGGCGAATCGCCTGCGGAATCAGCGCCGGATCAACAAAGATCTCGTTCGTCCCTTCCTTAAGGCTCTTGAGCGTGCGCTCAAGGGTGTTCATGGCCATCCACGGGCAATGTGCGCAACTGCGGCACGCCGCGCCGTTACCGGCGGTTGGCGCCTCGATGAAGACCTTGTCCGGGCACAGCTGCTGCATCTTGTAGAAGATGCCACGGTCGGTGGCGACGATCAGGGTCTTGTTCGGCAGGCTTTGCGCAGCAGCGATCAACTGACTGGTGGAACCGACGGCGTCTGCCAGTTCGATCACCGAGGTCGGCGACTCCGGGTGCACCAGAATCGCGGCGTCCGGGTACAGCGCTTTCATGTCTTCGAGCTGCTTGGATTTGAACTCTTCGTGAACGATGCAGGCACCGTCCCACAGCAGCATATCGGCACCGGTCTTGCGCTGGATGTAGGTGCCCAGGTGCTTGTCCGGGCCCCAGATGATGGTCTCGCCGTTGTCCATCAGGCTTTCGACGATCTCCAGCGCGCAGCTCGACGTCACCACCCAGTCAGCGCGGGCTTTGACCGCTGCCGAGGTGTTGGCGTACACCACCACCGTGCGCTCCGGGTGCTGATCGCAGAACGCCGAGAACTCGTCCACCGGGCAACCGAGGTCCAGCGAGCAGGTCGCGTCCAGGGTCGGCATCAGCACGCGTTTTTCCGGGTTGAGGATCTTCGCGGTCTCGCCCATGAACTTCACGCCGGCGACCACCACGGTCTTGGCCGGGTGAGCGTTGCCGAAGCGCGCCATTTCGAGGGAGTCGGACACACAGCCGCCGGTTTCTTCGGCCAATGCCTGAATCACCGGATCGCAATAGAAGTGGGCAACCAGCACCGCGTCCTGAGCCTTGAGCTCGGCGGCAATGGCGGAACGGTAGTAGGCCTCTTCCTCGGCAGTCAGCGGTTTGGGCTGTTTGGCATCGAGGTGGGCTTGAACCAGAAGGCGTTCGGAAATCTGCGTCATGTTCGCAAGACCTGCAGGCGCTTTCGCGCGAAAGTCGAGTATACACCCGGCTCCGGACCACTTGAGGGTACCGCCGGGAAAGTGAGTATTATCAGGCAAGGACAGCATTGAAGATGCGCAAGGCTACAGAATATCCCGTTGATACAAAAGATGATTCTGACCTGCGTCATGCATGGGGAAGCAGCGCCGTCCAAACAGCGCTGCCGTCACGAAAAGCATTGATGAGGGTTGATCGCCAATTTTCGCGCCTCATGGGCTATCGATGATTACTTTACGCCACGGGCTGCTTCCTCCGCGTCTTTTGCTTTGCGCGCATCTTCGGCCTTTTTTCTCGCTGTAGTCCATGTCTCGCTCAACGATTTGGCTTGAGCCAAAGAGGCATTGACCAGCTCGGATCCGGTGCTGATGTCCGCCTTCTCCGCCAACACATTGGCACCGCAGACCGAATGGAAATTCACCGTGCCTTTGTTGGGCAGACCAATGACCTGAACATAATTGGGATCTGCAACCGTGGTGACGAACTCCAGACCATATAGTTCACTAGCTGTATCGGTGAACCTGATTTTTGCGCTCCTGCAGGCAGGGATAAAAATGGCGTGCTGGGATTTGCCTTGGGTCGCGCTCAGGTAATCCTTCAGAGAGATCGTGGCGGGCGGCAAGGGACCGAATGACAGCGTGAACCCGACCTTGCCCGCAGCATCGGAGCTGCCGTTATCAGCCGTGTCTGGCAAATCCCCCTTGGTATAAGCGGTCAAAAAGGGCTCAGTGTCGATAGCCAATGGCAATGCAACCTTTGCCTTGGCGGGTGGCACCGGGCTGCCCTCATCATCCAGATCTATCGTTTGTGTCAAAAGCACAGAGGCGATGCTCGCCAGGGCGCCACCCACGGCCTGAATGGTTTTGATGCGATTGTCCTCGACCTCCGTACCGACTGATTGCAACAGGTTGGTGTTTTCTCGCTTGACCCATTTGAACGATGTCTTGATCAACCAGGGATCGTCTTGGTGAATCTGGAAAAGGTTGCCTTCAGACTCACCAGGAATCGCCTCCAGCACCCATTTTTTATCTTTATCGCGATCGAGCTTGAGTATGGTTTTGGGCAGGTTGAACTTCACCAGACCTTCAAGATCCGGCGGCGTTTTTGCCGTTACTTTTTCATATTGAACTGAAGGAAAATGTGTACCGCATCCACCGAGCGTCAACGCGCCCAGCAGCAGAACCAGCATTGGTTTATTCATCACGGCCTCCGAGTGGGGGCAATGGCGCCATCACAGCGATAGCATCATTGCGCCATCTGACCCTAGCCGCGCCCTCTTCCACCGTCGAACGATTACAACGGGTATCCCGCCCAACGGTCACGCTGCATATCGCACAAAAATTTTTTTGGCACCTGTAAGACCTGACAGGTTTTCATAACGTTTTTCAATAACGTCAATAACCGCAAATCACGGGCGATGAATTCATTGGCCAAGGCTGGAAGTAGAGGCTGATCAGGAGGGGGGTGCAATTTGACTGTGACACCAGCGACAGAAGGCCGGCATTCGAGAAGCATGTCTTGCGTTCTATCAAGAACAAAAGCGCAGCTATATTCACGGACAAAAAAAAACCCGGAAATCCTCACTTTCGTGGGCCTTCCGGATTTTCTAAACCGCCAAATATGGTGGGTCGTGTGGGATTCGAACCTACGACCAATTGGTTAAAAGCCAACTGCTCTACCAACTGAGCTAACGACCCGCTGTGTGGTGGCGCGTATAATACTGATTTTTAAGGACTATTCAACACCTTTTTGAAAAAAATCAAAAATAAGGTGTTGGGTCGTCCACACCAGCGGCCGCAAAGCCTTCTGCACGCAGGCGGCAGCTGTCGCATTTGCCGCACGCGCGGCCTTCATCGTCGGCCTGATAGCAGGAAACGGTCAGGCCGTAATCCACGCCCAGCTTCACGCCCGCCTGGACGATCTGCGCCTTGCTCAGGTTCTGCAGCGGCGCCTGGATGCGGAAACCGGTGCCTTCCACGCCCGCCTTGGTCGCCAGGTTGGCCATGCGCTCGAACGACTCGATGAACTCCGGACGGCAATCCGGGTAACCGGAATAGTCCACCGCGTTGACACCGATAAAGATGTCACGGGCGCCGAGCACTTCCGCCCAGCCCAGTGCCAGCGACAGAAACACGGTGTTGCGTGCCGGCACATAGGTCACCGGGATGCCCTCGCCCAGCTCTTCCGGGATATCGATGCTGGTATCGGTCAACGCCGAACCGCCCATGCCATTCAGGTTCAGGCCGATCACTTTGTGCTCGACCACACCCAGATCGCGGGCGACGCGCGCTGCGGCATGCAGCTCTGCGTGGGAGCGCTGACCGTAATCGAAACTCATGGTGTAGCAGGCGTAACCTTCAGCCCGGGCCATCGCCACGACCGTGGCCGAATCCAGACCGCCCGACAGCAAAATCACTGCACGCTTTTCGTTGGTGTTCAGTTGTTCAGTCATATCAGCGCCCCGGCTCGTCATTCCATAGATATTTATGCAGCTGCAATTGCAACCGCACCGGCAGGTTGTCTGCCACCACCCAGTCCGCCAGATCCCTGGCATTGAGGTCATGATGACTTGGGGAAAACAGCACTTCACCCGCACGTCGATCAAGACCGTACTGGATCAGCTTCGAGACCGCCCAGTCATAGTCGTCCCGCGAGCAGATGACAAACTTCACCTGATCGTTGGGCGTCAACAGTTCGATATTTTCGTAGCGGTTGCGGTGGGCCTCCTTGGAGTCCGGCGTCTTCAAGTCGACTACGCGACTGACGCGCGAATCTACCGCCGAGATATCGAGTGCACCACTGGTTTCCAGTGACACTTCGTAGCCGGCATCACACAACTGCTTGAGTAAAGGGATCGCATTGGGCTGTGCCAGCGGCTCACCGCCGGTGACGCACACATAGCGCGGACGATATCCGGCCACTTGCTCAAGGATGTCGTCGAGGGTGCGGATCGTGCCGCCGCTGAACGCATAGGCGCTGTCGCAGTATTGGCAACGCAATGGGCAACCGGTCAGGCGCACAAAAACCGTGGGCAGCCCGGCAGTCCGCGTTTCCCCCTGCAACGAGTAGAAAACTTCGGTAATTCTCAATGTGTCTTGCATAGTCGCCACGGGCGTAACAGCTAAACAGGCTGTCCGCCTCCGTCAGGCACTTCCGGCAACCCCGCCAACGCGTAGATCACCAGAAGCGTGTTTCAGAAAAAGGGCGTGAATTCTAACGAAAAAACCCGCGACAAGCGCGGGTTTCTTCCAAACGGGTCAAACACACTTACATGCGTTGCAGATCGCGTTGGGCCAACTGAGCAGCGGAGGTCCCCGGGTATTGGGAAACCACCTGTTGCAGAATGCCTTTGACCTTGTCGGTGTGACCGAGGCGGCGCTCTACATCAGCCAGCTTGTACAGCGAATCCGGCACTTTGGCGTGCTTGGGATAGAGCTGCGATACCTTGGCAAAAGCCTGACCTGCACCTTGCAGATCGCCCTTGGCCAGGTTCACTTCGCCCAACCAGTACTGGGCATTGCCAGCGTATTGGCTGTTCGGGTACTTGCGCAGGAATGCCGCAAAAGCCTGGCTGGCCTTGTCGAAATCCTTGGCTTTGATCAGGTCGAAAGCCGCATCGTAATACAGCTTTTCCTTGGCCGGATCACCCGGTTCGCTACTTGCAGCAGGTGCCTGGGCGGCAGCCCCGGCGCCAGCGGCAGCACCGGCAGCCGCACTTGCGTCGCCACCGGCAGAAGAATTCTCAGGAGTCGCGGCAGGTGCAACGCCGGATCCTATGCGCCGATCAAGATCCTGGTATCGCTCCAGGGATTCCTGTTTCATGCGCGCAACCTGATTCTGCAGTTCTTCGATCACGCCTTGCTGGCGCGATATCTGATCCTGCATCTGTTGCAGTTGGTTGAACAGCATGCCCTGTGCCGAGGCAGGGGCCGAAGCCGCTCCCCCGGCATAGGCGCCGTTCGTACCGTAACCCGCAGGCGGATAACTGCTCCCGCTATTGTTATAACCGGAGTTGTCATCGACCACAGGAACCGCAGCCCACACCGCAAGCGGTGCGAGACTGAGAGCCAGGACAGTTACAGCACGACGGCACGTTCGCATATCGAATTACTTACGCAGTTCGACGCGACGGTTTTGAGCCCAGGACTGCTCGTCGTTGCCGGTAGCAACTGGACGCTCTTCGCCGTAGGAAACCAGTTCCAGCTGAGCTGGGGAAACACCTTGCAGTACCAGGTAGCGCTGAACGGCTTTCGCACGACGCTCGCCCAGTGCCATGTTGTACTCACGAGTACCACGTTCGTCGGTGTTGCCTTCCAGAACAACGCGAGCGCCGTTTGCTTTCAGGTCTTTGGCGTGAACGTCCAGAGCGCGCATGGCTTCTGGCTTCAGGTCCGAGCTGTCGTATTCGAAGTAGAAGGTGGTGATTGCGCGCAGAGCAGCTTCTTCGCTCAGGGAACCGTCAACGGCACCAGTGTTTGCGCCGTAACCAGCGTTTGGATCAACAGCGCCTTCACCGGCGTTGTCGCCGCCTTTGGACGAGCAACCTACAGCTACAGCCATGGCCAGAGCCAGCGCAGCAAATTTACCAAACTTCAGCATTTCCATCGTGAAACTCCTAATGAACCCCAGTGTGTTAAGTAAAACGTAAAGCGCCGCGTCAGTTCAGGTAAGGGGACCAGGACGGTTCTCTGACTTCGCCTTGTGCGGTAGGAAGCGGGAGCCTCACGCGTCCATTAATGGACACGAGCATCAAGACTCCCCGGCCCTGCTGGCGGGTGGCGTAGATTACCATGGTGCCGTTGGGCGCAACAGTAGGTGACTCGTCCAGAGTGCTATCAGTGAGGATCTTTACACTACCTCGCTGCAAATCCTGGGCCGCCACCTTGAAATTGGTGAATCCGTCCTGGCGATGGATCATCACCAGCGTCTTTTCATCAGCCGAAAGCTTCGGGTTGGCGTTGTAGTTGCCAATGAAGGTCACACGCTCTGCACCACCGCCGCTGGCGCTGGTTTTGTAGATCTGCGGCTTGCCGCCACGGTCCGAGGTGAAGTAGATGGTCGAGCCATCCTTGCCCCAGTACGGTTCGGTGTTGATGCCAGGACCTGCAGTCACACGAGTGATCTGACGCGAACCCAGGTTCATCACATAGATGTCCGGGTTGCCGTCTTTCGACAGTACGAAAGCCAGGCGATTGCCATCCGGCGACCAGGCTGGCGCGCCATTCAGGCCTTCGAAGTTGGTGATCTGCTCACGGCGACCGGTGTCGATGTTCTGCATGAAGATCCGTGGACGCTTCTGCTCGAACGACACGTAGGCGATGCGCTTGCCATCCGGTGCGAAACGCGGCGACAGGATCGGCTCGCGCGATTGCAGCAGAGTCACGGCACGGGCACCGTCGTAGTCCGAACGCTGCAGGGTGTAGCGAGTGTTCTTCTCGGAGAAACGCTCCGCGGTCACGTACAGCAGACGGGTCGAAAACGCACCTTTGATACCGGTGAGTTTTTCGAACGACTGGTCAGAGATGAAGTGCGCCATGTCACGCAGTTGCTCGGTGGTACCGGAAACACTGCCGTCAGCCACTTTCTGCTCGGTGGCCACGTTGAACAGTGCCCACTGCACCTGCAGACGACCGCCTGCTGGAGCAATGCTGCCGACCATCATGTATTGAGCACCCACCGCCTTCCAGTCACGGAAGATGATTTCGCTCGGCTGGCTTGGCTGGCTGATCATGTTTTGCTTTGGAATCGGCGAGTAGTAGCCCGAGTTCCGCAAATCGTTACCAATGATTTCAGCCATGTCGTCCGGCAGCACGGCACCGCCCTGCATGCCGAACGGTACGACGGCGATCGGGGTGGCCCGATCGCTGCCGCTGGTGACCAGAATGTTCTTTTCATCAGCCATCGCGATCCCTGCCATGCAGCAGATCACGACCAGCATTCCTCGAAGAAGGTTTCTCACAAGGCTAGATCCTCAGGTGTGAATGTCATCTTGAATGAACGATACGGAGCGAAATCGCTCGGCTTCATTCCCTGCATTTCTGTCAAACGTCCAATATTCTTCACTGCCGCGACTGCCGACGCATCGAACGGACCATCGCCACTGGACTTGGCCACGCTGACCGAAGTCACCGTACCGTCCGGCAACATGCCGATTTGCAGCACGACCGTCATGCCTTTGCGTGCTGAAGGAGGACGTGCCCAACCTTCAGCTGCTCGCGCACGAATCAGGTCATCGAAACTGCCCGCGACTTCGTCACCCTGTTCATCGGCCATGGCCTGCTCACGCTGTGGCGTATCGGAAAGCAAATCTGCCAGGGCCTGAGCCTTTTTCTCTTCGGCGGACTTACGTGCCGCTTCCTGCGATTTCTTCTTCGCAGCATCGGCAGCAGCTTTCTTCTTCGCTTCGTCGGCGACTTTCTTCTTCGCCTCTTCAGCTTCAGCTTTTTTCTTGGCGTCTTCGGCGGCTTTCTTCTTCGCGTCTTCGACGATCTTCTTCTTGGCTTCTTCAGCGGCCGCTTTCTTGGCCTCTTCTTCAGCCGCCTTCTTGGCTTCTTCTTCGGCTTTCTTCTTGGCTATATCAGCCAATTGTTTCTCTTCTGCCTTCTTGGCCTCGGCTTTCTTCGCATCGTCGGCTTTCTTGGCTTCATCAGCCTTTTTCGCCTCGTCCGCTTTCTTCGCCTCGTCGGCCTTCTTGGCTTCCTCGGCCTTTTGAGCCGCTTCTTCTTTCTTTTGTTCCGCAGCCTTCACCGCTTCCTGCTCGACCTTTTTCTGTTCCATCTGCTCGACTTCGGTCTGGCGCGCGGCGGATTTCTTCGCCTCACCCGCAATCTTCTGATTGGTCTGGGTGGTTGCCTGACTTTTCGATTTCAGCTGGTAAAGGGTCGCCTGGACAATCGGCTTGGCCGGCGGCAACTCGGGTGTGAAGGCGAAACTGACGAACAGCATGCCAAACACCAGCACGTGCAGGACAATCGCCAGAACACTGGGCCAGAAGTAGCTTTCCGAGGCGGACGGCTCTCGCTGTTGCTGCATCAGGGGGCCTCGGTAATCAAACCAACATTACCGACCCCGGCTTTCTGCAACCCGCCCATGGCACCCATGACGGCACCGTAGTCGACCGACTTGTCGCCACGGATAAAGACCTGGGTACGCTTGCCGCCTTCGGTGCCGGCGCGAATGATCTTGGTCACCGCGTCAGTCATCTGCGGCAGCGTCATTGCCCTGTCCTGCTGCTTTTCTGTATCGACTTCGCTGCCAAGGTTCCAGTAGTAGGTCTTGTCAGCCTTGATCGAAATGGTCAGCACCTGAGTGTTGTTGTCCTGCGGCAAGGCTTCGCTGGAAACCTTGGGCAGATCCACTTTCACGCCCTGATTGAGCATCGGCGCGGTCACCATGAAGATAACCAGCAGCACCAGCATCACGTCGATGTATGGCACCACGTTCATCTCGGCGACCGGCTTGCGCTTGTTTCGGGCTCGAGCGATTAAAGCCATCGGGAAATACCTGCTTATTCTTCGCTGGTGTGCACTTTGCGGTGCAGGATCGCCTGGAACTCATCGGCGAAGGTGTAGTAGCGGCTCAGCAAGGTTTCGCTGCGGGCAGAGAAACGGTTGTAAGCGATAACGGCCGGGATCGCGGCGAACAGGCCGATCGCGGTGGCGATCAGGGCTTCAGCGATACCCGGGGCCACGGTGGCCAACGTCGCCTGCTGGGCGCTGGCCAGACCGCGGAAGGAGTTCATGATGCCCCACACGGTACCGAACAGACCGATGTACGGGCTGACCGAACCAACGGTAGCGAGAAACGGCAGGCTCTGCTCCAGCTTCTCTTCCTCGCGGGAGATGGCAACGCGCATGGCACGGGCCACACCTTCCATCACCGCTTCCGGGTCAACACCTGGCTGCTGACGCAGACGGGAGAATTCCTTGAAACCGGCACGGAAGATCTGCTCTACGCCCGAATCCGGATCCGGGTTGCTGCCGGCCTGACGGTACAGCTTGGACAGATCGATACCCGACCAGAAGCGCTCTTCGAAGCTCTCCAGGGCGCGTCGACCAGCACGCAGCAGATTGCTGCGCTGAAAGATCATGATCCATGAGGTCACCGATGCGGCCACCAGAGTCAACATTACCAACTGCACCACGATGCTGGCATTGCTGACCAGGCTCCACATGGAGGAATGGTCGACGACGTTAGCTTCCACGCTTTATCTCCTGCTTTGAGTGTGTACCCGTGCCGCCCGCGTCGGCAAAGGCCGCACGCAAGGATTCGGGCATGGCCCGGGGTTTCAAACTGTCGGTGCGCACGCAGGCCACCAGAAACTGCCCTTCACAGAGCAGCACATTATCCGTAGCCCGCCTGACCTGCTGTTTGAAGCGCAGGCTGGCACGGTTCAATTCGATTACATCAGCGCTTACCAGCAGTTCGTCGTCCAGTCGCGCCGGCGCGTGGTAACGCGCTTCGCTGGAATGCACGACAAACAACAGGTCCTCCCCGGCCAGTTCCGACTGGGCAAAGCCCAGCGTCCGGAGCCGCTCGGTTCGAGCCCGTTCCATAAACTTGAGGTAATTAACGTAATACACGATGCCGCCCGCATCGGTGTCCTCGTAATAAACGCGACAACGATGTGCGAACGGCTCAAGCCCGTTTTGCGCGCGCATACTCTAGTGCTTACTCCTCGGGTTGCCAATCCGGCCAGGCAACTGTTTTTTCAGTGTTTAAGGCTTTACCGCAAAAGTACCGTCCTGTGACAGTACAAACGCTGAATAAATCGCCAAAAAATGTGTATCAATCGTCCACGGCATCGAGAAACTCGTCTGCCACGGGCATTTCACCCATTCGTGACGGAATGTTTAAACCGAAATGCAGGTACGCATGCCGCGTCACCACCCTGCCCCGTGGCGTGCGCATGATGTAACCCTGTTGAATCAGGTACGGCTCCAGCACGTCTTCGATGGTGTGGCGCTCTTCACTGATCGCCGCCGCCAGACTGTCGATACCCACCGGGCCGCCATCGAACTTCTCGATCATGGTCAGCAGCAGACGCCGATCCTGATGATCGAACCCGTGCTCGTCGACGTCCAGCAGGTTCAACGCCAGATCGGCCACCGACTTGGTGATATGGCCCTTGGCGCGCACTTCGGCAAAATCGCGCACCCGACGCAGCAGGCGGTTGGCGATTCGCGGCGTACCACGGGCACGACGAGCGATTTCGAAAGAACCCTCCGGATCCAGTGGCAGACCGAGAATAGCCGCAGACCGACTGACAATCGTCGCCAGATCCGCCGTGCTGTAGAACTCAAGACGCTGGACGATACCGAAGCGGTCACGCAACGGGTTGGTCAGCATGCCGGCACGGGTCGTGGCGCCAACGAGGGTGAACGGTGGCAGATCAAGCTTGATCGAGCGCGCCGCCGGCCCTTCGCCGATCATGATATCGAGCTGGAAATCTTCCATCGCCGGATACAGCACTTCTTCAACGATGGGCGACAGACGATGGATTTCGTCGATGAACAACACATCGTGCGGCTCAAGATTGGTCAGCAGTGCCGCCAGATCTCCCGGACGCTCAAGCACCGGGCCCGACGTGCTCTTGATCGACACACCCATTTCCTGGGCAATGATGTTGGCCAGCGTCGTTTTACCCAGGCCCGGCGGGCCGAAGATCAGCGTGTGGTCGAGGGATTCACTGCGGCCACGCGCCGCCTGGATGAACAGTTCCATCTGCTCGCGCACGGTCGGCTGGCCAATATAGTCGGCCAGACTGACCGGGCGAATGGCCCGATCCTGGACTTCTTCGCGCTCGCGCGGGCTGTGCGCGGCGGCGATCAGACGATCAGCTTCAATCACTTAAATCATTCCCTTCAGGGCGCGGCGGATCAGGTCTTCACTGCTCAAATTCTTGTCCTTGATGGCGGTAATCGCCTTGCTCGCTTCCTGCGGCTTGTAGCCCAGGGAAATCAGCGCGCTGACCGCATCGTTTTCAGCGGTGTTGACCGGCGCCGGGCCGTCCGGCTGATTCGGCACCAGGGCGAACATGGCCGGCGAGGTTTCCCAGGCCTTGAAGCGATCCTTCAGTTCAACCAGCAGGCGCTCAGCGGTTTTCTTGCCGACCCCCGGGACCTTGGTCAGCGCCGAGGTGTCCTGGGATTGCACGCAGCGAATCAGTTCATCGACTTCCAGGCTCGACATCAAGGCCAAGGCCAGTTTCGGCCCGACACCATTGAGACGGATCAACTCACGAAAAAAGTCTCGCTCACGCTTGCCGGCGAAGCCATAGAGTAACTGCGCGTCTTCGCGTACGACCAAATGGGTGTGCAGCGTCAGCGGTTCACCGACCGACGGCAAGCGATAAAGGGTGGTCATGGGCACTTCCAGCTCATACCCGAGGCCGTTTACATCCAGAATCAGGTGCGGAGGCTGTTTCTCAGCCAGGGTGCCGCGCAAGCGTCCAATCACGTTTCAGATCCTTGAGCGTTGGCCAGCCGTGGGCTGGCGACAGATGGAAGGCGGGAATCGGGCCGACGACCCAGGCGCGAAATCCGCATTCCGCAAAAATGATTGCTGATGCTATCAGAGACGCAGGCGCCCGCCACGACTGCGTGCGGTACCCAGGCCATGCGGCAGCAGACTGGAACGGGTGTGCGCGTGACAAATGGCAATGGCCAGGGCATCCGAGGCATCGATCTGCGGTTTGCTGGTCAGCTTGAGCATGTGCATGACCATCATCTGCACCTGTTCTTTATTGGCGGCGCCGGTGCCGACCACGGCTTGCTTGACCTGGGTGGCGGTGTATTCGGCAATCTCCAGGCTTTCCTCGGCACCAGCCACAATCGCCGCGCCGCGAGCCTGCCCGAGCTTGAGCGCCGAGTCGGCGTTTTTCGCCATGAACACTTTTTCGATGCCCATGGTCACCGGGCCATAGGTCTGAATGATTTCACGCACGCCGCGATAAACGATCTGCAGCCGCTCATGCAGCTCACCGGCGCCGGTACGGATGCAGCCCGAGGCGACATAAATGCAGCCGCCGCGTCCGGTATCGCGAACAATCCCGTAACCGGTGATGCGCGAGCCGGGGTCGATACCCAGAATTAAAGTCATAACGCCTGCGGAGTCGGTAAAAACAGGAAATTCAGAACAGCGAATAACCAATGTGGGAGCGGGCTTGCTCGCGAAAGCGGTATGTCATTCAGCATTGATGCTTGCTGATACTCCGCCTTCGCGAGCAAGCCCGCTCCCACATTGAAGCCTAGTCGCTCTTAACCGAGCTGAGCGGCCACGTCTTCCGGAATGTCCGCGTTGGAGTAGACGTTCTGCACGTCATCCAGATCCTCGAGCATGTCGATCAGCTTGAGCACCTTCTCCGCGCCTTCCAGATCCAGCTCGGCGCTGGTGGTCGGCTGCATGACGATTTCCGCGTCGTCGCCCTTGAAACCCGCTGCTTCCAGCGCGTTACGCACCGCATAGAAGCTGGTGAACGAGGTGAACACGTCGATCGAGCCGTCTTCATGGCTGACCACATCGTCGGCATCGGCTTCCAGCGCCGCCTCGGTCAGGGCGTCTTCGTCAACGCCCGGGGCGAAGCTGATCTGCCCTTTGCGCTCGAACAAATAGGCGACCGAGCCGTCGGTGCCAAGGTTGCCGCCGCACTTGCTGAACGCATGGCGTACGGCCGCTGCGGTACGGTTGCGATTGTCGGTCATGCACTCGACCATCACCGCCACGCCGCCCGGGCCGTACCCCTCATAGGTCAGCTCTTCAACGTTGTCCGCTTCGGTCGCACCGGCACCACGGGCCACGGCGCGATCGATGATGTCGCGGCTCATGTTCGCGCCGAGGGCCTTGTCCAGGGCCAGACGCAGACGCGGGTTGGAACCGGGATCACCGCCGCCCTGACGGGCCGCAACGGTCAGCTCGCGGATCCACTTGGTGAAGATCTTGCCTCTCTTGGCATCCTGACGTTCTTTGCGGTGCTTGATGTTCGCCCACTTGGAATGACCTGCCATAACTCGCTCCGAATTCTCTTTGAAACGTTGCCCGCCCCGCTCACGCAGTGGCCAGCAAACAAAAAAATCTCGACCTGCTCTCTATAGAAAGAAAAAAGGCGCATCCGAAGATGCGCCTTCAGGCCCGTCTTACTCAGCCTTTGGCGTTTCGCGCAAACGAATGTGCAGCTCGCGCAGTGCCTTGGCATCCACCACACCCGGCGCTTGCGTCATGACGTCCGCAGCACTCTGGGTTTTCGGGAAAGCGATCACTTCACGGATCGACTGGGCGCCGGTCATCAGCATCACCAGACGATCCAGACCGAAGGCCAGACCACCGTGCGGCGGTGCACCGTACTTCAGTGCGTCGAGCAGGAAGCCGAACTTCTCTTCCTGTTCCGCTTCATTGATACCCAGCAGGCGGAACACCGCTTGCTGCATTTCCTTGCGGTGGATACGGATCGAACCGCCACCCAGCTCGGTGCCGTTCAGCACCATGTCGTAGGCGCGGGACAAAGCGCCGGCCGGATTGGCTTCCAGCTCTTCAGGGGAGCACTTCGGTGCGGTGAACGGGTGGTGCAGCGCCGAGAAGCTGCCGTCGTCGTTTTCTTCGAACATCGGGAAGTCGACGACCCACATTGGCGCCCACTTGCAGGTCAGCAGGTCGAGGTCGTGGCCGAGCTTGATACGCAGCGCGCCCAGGGCTTCGCTGACGATCTTGGCCTTGTCGGCGCCGAAGAACACGATGTCGCCGTCAACCGCGCCGACGCGATCGAGGATCACGTTCAGGTTGGCTTCAGGGATGTTTTTCACGATCGGCGATTGCAGACCTTCAACACCGGCAGCGCGCTCGTTGACCTTGATGTACGCCAGGCCCTTGGCACCGTAGATGCCGACGAACTTGGTGTAGTCGTCGATCTGCTTGCGCGGCATGCTCGCCCCGCCTGGAACGCGCAGTGCAGCGATACGGCACTTCGGATCGTTGGCCGGGCCGCTGAACACCTTGAATTCGACTTCTTTGAGTTGATCGGCAACGTCGACCAGTTCCAGCGGGTTACGCAGGTCCGGCTTGTCGGAACCGTAACGACGCATGGCTTCTTCAAAGGTCATGTGCGGGAATTCACCGAATTCCAGATCCAGCACTTCCTTGAACAGGTTGCGGATCATGCCTTCGGTCAGGCCCATGATGTCTTTTTCGTCGAGGAAGCTGGTCTCGATGTCGATCTGAGTGAACTCAGGCTGACGGTCGGCACGCAGGTCTTCGTCGCGGAAGCATTTGGCGATCTGGTAGTAACGGTCGAAACCGGCAACCATCAGCAGTTGCTTGAACAACTGAGGCGATTGCGGCAGCGCGAAGAACGACCCGGCGTGAGTACGGCTCGGCACCAGGTAGTCGCGGGCGCCTTCCGGGGTAGCGCGGGTCAGAATCGGCGTTTCCACGTCGAGGAAGCCGTTCTCGTCGAGGAAACGACGGATGCTGGTGGTCATGCGCGAACGCAGACGCAGCTTCTCGGCCATTTCCGGACGACGCAGGTCCAGGAAGCGATAGCGCAGGCGGGTTTCTTCGCCGACGTCGGAGTATTCGTTGAGCGGGAACGGCGGGGTTTCCGACTCGTTCAGCACTTCCAGCTCGTAGCCCAGCACTTCGATCATGCCCGACGCCATGTTGGCGTTGGTCGCACCGGCCGGACGCAGACGCACCTTGCCGGTGATCTTCACCACGTATTCGCTGCGCACGCGATCGGCGGCGGCGAAGCTCTCGGCGCGATCCGGATCGAACACCACCTGCGCCAGACCATCACGATCACGGATATCGAGGAAAATCACCCCGCCGTGGTCGCGACGACGGTGAACCCATCCGCAAAGGGTAATTTCCTGGCCTTCCAGGCTTTCGTTCAGTTGGCCGCAATAATGGCTGCGCATCATGGTAGTGGTTTCGCTTCTCGTAATTCGAAATTCGGTGGAGATCCCGTCGCACTCAAGCACTGCGAAATCTCACGCGTGTCGTTCGACATGGGTGTGAACCCTAGTCAGATTTGTCGCCACCGGCCAGATTCTTCTTGGCTCCGGTCTTGAAATCGGTTTCGTACCAACCGCTGCCGCTGAGGCGAAAACCCGGCATGGACAGCTGTTTCTTGAGCTCTGGCGCCTGACAGGCAGGGCAGTCGACCAGCGGTGCCTCGCTGATCTTTTGAATGGCTTCCAACTGATGACCACAGGAAGCACATTGATAATCGTACATCGGCATGGGGGTGTCTCGGCGATCAGATTGCCACCGCGCGCAGGGCTTTGCGGCGAAAGAGCGGGATTATATCCATTAAATGCGGGCTGTGCAGCCGTAAGACTGCACAGCCCGCCACGTCATTTCAAGTATTGCCCGTTCAGGGCATGACGGCCGCCGGGGTACCGCGCAGGCCATTCATCACGCACACCACCCGCACCAGACCACTGAAGTTTTTCACCCCGCCGTGGCGCAGGTGCACTTCGCGGTCCACATGTGACAGCAGCGTGCTGACCGAACAGCCGTTGTGCCCGGCCATGTCACCAAGAATGTTCCAGTAAACCTGCTCGAGCCTCAAGCAAGTGGCAAAGCCGTTCAAACGCACTGACCTTGCCAGCGGCCGGATCAGCTCAAAATCGAAATCGCTGACGAACGGATCGACCTTCATTTCCCGTTGCGAACCGAGACGCTCGCATCGCCTGTCTCCCTCTACCATATCGCTGACACTCCTTTGTCATCGCTGCTTTTATAAAGACAACATCCTGTGCCTTCATAAAAACGCAGACGCAAAGTCAGCGCCAGATGACTAGTTGCCCAGCAACGTAGGATAAGCCGACATGTTCAGTAAGATTTGCAACAGCACGCGGACATCCACACCTGCGGAAGTCCGCGCACCGCATTATCAGGCCTCGAGCAACGCGCGCAGCATCCACGCAGTCTTCTCATGCACTTGCATACGCTGGGTCAACAAGTCGGCCGTCGGCTCGTCACTGACCTTGTCCAACAGCGGGAAGATGCCGCGAGCGGTGCGAGTGACCGCTTCCTGGCCGTCGACCAACTGCTTGATCATGTCCTCGGCACTTGGCACCCCGACTTCTTCTTTAATAGAGGAGAGACGCGCGTAAGTCGCGTAGGCACCCGGCGCAGGAAAACCCAGAGCGCGGATACGCTCGGCGATCAGATCCACCGCCAGCGCCAGCTCGTTGTATTGCTCTTCGAACATCAGATGCAGGGTCCTGAACATGGGACCGGTGACGTTCCAGTGGAAGTTATGGGTTTTCAGATACAGCACGTAGGTGTCCGACAGCAGCCGCGACAGCCCCTCGACGATGGACTTGCGGTCTTCTTCACTGATACCGATATCGATTGCCATGTTTACCCCCTAAGGCGATTGAATTCATCCAACAGGTGCAGACCCACTCTAGCAAGACAGCCGCCACCTCGCAGCCGTCAATCTTCACTCGCCATGCGACAAATCGACCGGGCACGTGCCGCTGGCCGGGGTGATTTGAGTAGCTGCAGGCTTTGCTGTTAAATAGGCAGTGTGTCGCTACGCCCCATTTTTCGGGGTTTCGCGCATAGGCTGATGCCGGGCACGTGTCCAACGCCTCTTTATTGTTTCCGAAGCGAACCGTGCGCCTTCAGCTCTTCCTTGTGAGCCGTCATAACGTGAGCCAATCAAAATGTTGAAAATCGTCCACCTGCTAATGGGCGCAGC
This sequence comes from Pseudomonas sp. JQ36, assembly GCF_053851495.1. Lineage (NCBI taxonomy): Bacteria > Pseudomonadati > Pseudomonadota > Gammaproteobacteria > Pseudomonadales > Pseudomonadaceae > Pseudomonas > Pseudomonas sp. JQ36. The sequence continues at coordinate 3,383,814 of NZ_CM132642.1, forward strand.
GGCTTTGCTGCTGTCGTTCATACCTAGCTTGAAATCCGAAGCCGTTCCTTACCTGCAACAACCCGATGCACTTTACCTGGCCTTTTTCGGCCTGCTGAACCTGGTCATCGCTCCAGTGATTCCTTACTGGAACAAAGGCCCGCGCCAGCATCTGCAAAATCTGGTCAGCGCTCTTCTCGTGCTGACTGTCGTCCTGCAAACCCTGACCCTGATCGCACCGATGCCTGTCATCGCCGGTCAACCGGCTGTGCTGTTCAGCCTGGTGATTGCCCTGGTTGCCGTGGTCCTGCATCTGGCCATCAGCTTCTACAAGTCTTCACCGGCCGCCGCACCGACTACCTATGACATGAGCAACCGCGATACCGGTACCGTCAAGTGGTTCAACACGTCCAAAGGCTTCGGCTTCATCTCCCGGGATTCCGGCGATGATATTTTCGTGCACTTTCGTGCAATCCGTGGCGAAGGCCACCGCGTACTGGTCGAAGGCCAGCGCGTGGAGTTCTCGGTGATGAACCGGGACAAAGGCCTGCAAGCCGAGGACGTGATCGCCGCCCTGCCGCGTCGCTGATCCAAGGCAATAAAAAACCGCGAGCAGCCAGGCTGCTCGCGGTTTTTTTACGCCTGCATAAACGTGTTGGCATCAGTAATGCGGTGGTGGCGCCTCTTCCTCGAACGAATCGAACTGCCCGACCATCTCTTCCTGACGCTTGAGCAACGCCGCCATTTGCAGTTGCAGGCGCTCGATCACCCGCTGCTGCGCCACCAGCTCGTCGTTCAGCGCCTGAATGGTGTCATCCTGAAAAGCCAGGCGGCTTTCCAGATCGGTAACGCGTTCTTCAAGGTTCATGGTTCAACCCTCCAGAAACGTGAAGTGTTCGGTCAGCACCACACGCAGCCGCTCACGAATGGCCGCTACCTGCTCGGCGCTGTAGGGTTTGGCCGGGTGTTTGCCCCAGACCGGCGCCGGCCATGCCGCGTCGTCACGCTTGCGCACGATCACATGCATATGCAACTGGCTGACAACGTTGCCCAGCGTCGCGACGTTCATTTTGTCAGCGTCGAACAGATCCTTGAGCAACTCGGCCAACGCCGTGGTTTCCTGCCACAACTGCTGCTGGTCGGCGACATCCAATTGAAACAACTCGCTGATATCGTCGCGGCGCGGTACCAGGATGAACCACGGGTAATTGGCATCGTTGGACAGCAGCAGCCGGCAGAACGGGAAGTCACCGATGGGCAGGGTGTCCTGTTGAAGTCTTGAATCTAAAGCAAACACTGCGTGCACTCCCGGCTGATCTACACAATTCAGCTTAGCGCCCATCCCCGACGGGTAACGCACCAAGCGACAGGCAGGCAGCATACCTGCGAATGCGTCGGGCTTCACGATGCAGTGCAGGGTCAGGCCTCCACGGCCCTGACAAGAGACATTTAAAACGATTGCGCACCATTGCGGTGCCAGGGCCGGCTTCGAACACGAGCAAATACCCGAACAGCCTGAATCACCTGACAGCAGAAGCACCGCAGCTGTATGAATCCGGTACAGCCTGTAAATTTTTTGCACCAAAACCGCACAGTGCGTCTACGCTCAGTGCGTCGGGCATCCGCCAAATACTCACTGACGGGGTGAACCGGTAACGTTTTTGGCTGTCACGCCCCTGCGCGAACGTGACAACACGATGCAAAGGTGTGCGTCAAGCCCCTGATACAAAAGGGCTTGAACCCCTGCTTTTATGCGGTTTTTACGGCTACAGACAGGTGTTCAGAAAAATAAACGTAGCAACCCTGCACTTTGTGCACGCTTGTTGCATTGAGACACACATGGTCTATAAGCGCACCACCGGAAGTGGCAGCTTGAGACCAACCAAACACGGTGGCAGGGTTGCCCCAATGGAGATTCAAGTGTTTTGCCAGGGACTCTTTTTTACCGATGCAAAAAGGCCCAGAAACAGCGATAAAGTTGTCAGCCCGGCTGCATGGGTACTGTGAATTTGCGACATCAACCCAGCTGTTTGCGACGTCGTCGTAAAGAACACGAAAGGTTGTATGTGCAAGTATCGCCAACATTGTCGGCGTGATATAAGTTTGCGCCGACACAAAAAGAAAGAGCCGCCCAGATAATAAAACAGGTGGGACGGCAGTACTCTTCTAAAACCAAAGGAGCAAATCACGATGCGCGTGATGAAGTGGAGCATGATCGCACTGGCAGTTGCTGCAGCCGCCAGTACTCAGTTGGCTACGGCCGCCCCGTTTGTTAGTGACCAGGCAGAAGCCAAAGGTTTCGTTGAAGATGCAAAACTCACCGAAACGTTGAAGAACTACTACTTCAACCGCGACAACAAGAACGGTGGCGCTGACCAGAAGGACTGGACCCAGGGTTTCCTGACCAATTTCAACTCCGGTTACACCCAAGGTACTGTCGGCGTAGGTATTGACGCTTTCGGCTACCTGGCTCTCAAACTGGACGGCGGTGACGGTACCTCCGGGTCGGGCAACATGAGCCGTAGCGATGTCGTCAATCCGAACAACGGCGCTCGCGACGTAAATGACAGCCAAGGCAAAGCCGGCGCTGCCATTAAATTCCGCATCTCCAAAACCGAACTGAAAGTCGGCGACCAGCAGCCAAGTACTGCTCCTGTGTTCGCAGTTGGCGGCTCCCGTATCATTCCGCAAACTGCCAGCGGCTTCCAGCTGCAGAGCAGCGAAGTCAAAGACCTTGACCTCGAAGCCGGTCACTTCTACTCGGCGACCAGCCAGGACAAAAACGCCCGTAACGGCGGCCTGTATGCGAACTACGCTGGCGTAGAAGCCAATTCGATCGACTATTTCGGCGGCAAATACGGCATCACCGACAACCTGAGCGCATCGCTCTACGGTGCCAAGCTGGAAGACGTCTGGAACCAGTACTACGCGAACGTGAACCTCACCACCCCATTCGGTGGCGACACTTCGCTGAACACTGACTTCAACATCTACCGCACCACCGATACCGGTGACAAGCTGGCAGGTGACATCAGCAACACTGCCTTCTCCCTGGCAACCGCGCTGTCGTTCCTGAAGGCACACACCTTCACCCTGGCCTTCCAGAAGGTTAACGGCGATACCCCGTTCGACTACGTCGGCGTGGGCAAGAACAACCGTGGCGGCGACTCGATCTTCCTCGCCAACTCCATCCAGTACTCTGACTTCAACGGTCCAGGCGAGAAATCCCTGCAAGCCCGTTACGACCTGAAAATGGCCGAGTACGGCGTACCAGGCCTGAGCTTCATGGTTCGTTACGTCAAAGGTTGGGATATCGACGGTACCGGTCTGGCTGCAAACAGCCAATACCGCACCAGCACTGGCGCACCGCTCTACGGTGAAGATGGCAAACACCACGAAACCAACTTCGAAGCCAAGTACGTTGTTCAGTCTGGCCCAGCGAAAGATCTGTCGTTCCGCATCCGTCAAGCCTGGCACACTGCCAACGCCGACCAGGGCGAAGGCGACGTTAAAGAGTTCCGCCTGATCACCGAATACCCACTGAACATCTTGTAATCGTCAGTGGTTAGTTTGAAAGCATAAAAAAGGCCCATCTTCGGATGGGCCTTTTTATTGCCTGTCACTTGTAATAGATGCCTGACCAACAAGTCAGGCATTTAATTAGCAACCTATCATTGTGTGGCTGTTTCCTGAACCACACGAATCACACGCTGTGGAAACGGGATATCAATACCGGCAGTCTTTAAACGATCACGCGACTGTTCGTTAAACATGAACATCACATCCCAATAGTCTGCAGTTTTAACCCAGACACGCAGAGAAACAGTGATCGAACTGTCACCCAATGTCGAAATGACCGCTTGTGGTGCAGGGTCCTGCAACACGCGCTCATCCTTGGCCAGATCCAGCAGCACCTGACGGGCTTTCTGCAGATCCGCTTCGTAATCCACACCCACATCAAACACCACTTTGCGGGTTGGCTGACGGTTGGTGTTGGTGATGATGCCGTTCGACAGATTTCCGTTCGGGACGATGATGGTCTTGTTGTCACCGGTACGCAGCACGGTGTGGAAAATCTGGATGCTGTCGACAGTACCCGCCACGCCTTGCGCTTCGATCCAGTCACCGATACGGAATGGACGGAACAGCAGAATCAGCACGCCGCCGGCGAAGTTCGCCAGGCTACCCTGCAATGCCAGGCCGATCGCCAGACCAGCCGCACCGATCGCAGCCACGAACGAGGTGGTTTCCACACCGATCATCGAGGCGACGCTGACGATCAGCAGCACCTTGAGGATGATGTTCGCCAAGCTGCTGATAAAGCCTTGCAGCGCCAGGTCGGCATTGCGCAGGGCCAGCAGACCGCCGAGTTTTTGCGTGACCTTGTTGATCAACCACCAGCCGATCGCCAGGGTAATCACCGCCAGCAGCACGCGGCTGCCGTATTCCATGATCATCGGAATCCACGCCTGGGACGCCTTGACCAGGTTGTCTACCTCAGCATTCAAATCCATCTTCCATCTCCTGATTTCCGGCTACCCGGGCTGTACACATATAAAAAGTGGGAGCGGGCTTGCTCGCGAAAGCGTTGTGTCAGGCAACTCATTGTTGAATGACACAACGCTTTCGCGAGCAAGCCCGCTCCCACAGCCATCTGACCGGACTTAGTCGCGGAAGTTGTTGAACTGCAGTGGCATGCCGAATTCCTTGGCGCGCAGGGCCGCAATGGCTTCCTGCAGGTCATCGCGCTTCTTGCCGGTCACACGTACCTGCTCGCCCTGAATGGCGGCCTGCACCTTGAGCTTGGCGTCCTTGATGTGCGCGACAATTTTCTTCGCCAGCTCCTTGTCGATGCCTTCCTTGAGGATCGCGTCCTGCTTCATCAGCTTGCCCGAGGCGTAAGCGTCTTTGACTTCAAGGCACTGCACATCGATCTTGCGCTTGGTCAGGGCCAGCTTCAGGATCTCGATCATCGCTTCCAGCTGGAACCCGGCTTCAGCGGTCAGATTGACGGTCAGGTCCTTTTCCTTGAACTCGAAGCTGCCTTTGCCTTTCAGGTCATAACGACGATCGAGCTCCTTCACGGCGTTCTCGACCGCGTTGGTCAGCTCGTGTTTGTCCAGTTCGGATACCACGTCGAACGACGGCATGTAATCTCTCCAATAAAAAGGCGCGCTCGATCAGGAGGGAGCGCGCTTGGCTTGCGGTTAAAATCCGGCTCATTATAACGGGTCTTTTCCCACCGATACGGCGAGCCTTGCATGCCAGTACCTTACCGAGTGAAAAACTGATGTCCACCCCCTGGCACATTCTCGGCGCCGGCAGCCTCGGCACCCTGTGGGCCACGCGCCTGGCGCGGGCCGGTCTGCCGGTACGCCTGATCGTGCGTGATGCCGAGCGCTTGCGCAGCTATCAGGCGGCCGGCGGTCTGACGCTGGTCGAACACGGCGCAGCCACTACCTATGCCATCCCCGCGCAAACGGCCGACGACCCGGAACCGATCCGCCGCCTGCTGGTCGCCTGCAAGGCCTATGACGCCGAAAGCGCCGTCGCCCGCCTCGCCCCGCGCCTGAGCGCAGATGCCGAGCTGATCCTGCTGCAGAACGGCCTCGGCAGTCAGGACGCGGTGGCGGCACGCGTTCCGCAGGCACGCTGCATCAGCGCTTCCAGCACCGAAGGTGCGTTCCGCGACGGCGACTGGCGCGTGGTGTTTGCCGGCCACGGTTTCACCTGGCTGGGTGATGCCGGCCATCCGGTGGCGCCGATCTGGCTGGACGATCTTGAGGCGGCAAAAATCCCCCATGAATGGAGCACCGACATCCTCACCCGGCTGTGGCGCAAACTGGCGCTCAATTGCGCGATCAATCCGCTGACCGTGCTCCACGATTGCCGTAACGGCGGGCTTGAGCAGCATCAATGCGAAGTCGCCACGCTGTGCGCGGAACTTGTCGAATTGCTGGAGCGTTGCGGTCAACCGGCAGCCGCGGTCAATCTGCAGCAGGAAGTCGAACGGGTGATCCACGCCACAGCAGCCAATTACTCGTCGATGTATCAGGACGTGGCCAACCGCCGCCGTACCGAAATCAGCTACCTGCTGGGCCACGCCTGCAAAGTCGCCACCCGTCATCAACTCAACCTGCCGCACCTCACTCAATTGCAGCAGCGTCTGGTCGGCCATCTGCACAGCCTTGGATTGCCCAGCGACTGAGCAGCGGCTACGCTGGCCACTTGTTCCTTTGCTGCGATAAACCTGATGCCATTGCGCCAGCGCCTTGAAAACCTGCCGGTCGGCCAGAAACTGCTGGCCGCCCTGCTGGTGTTATTGACCACTGTGCTATTGGTCGCCAACCTGACCTTTATCAGCGCCGCCTATTACATCTCCCAGGAAAGCATGGCGCCGCAAGCCCTGCAGACCATCGGCCGGCTGATCTCCAACCCGAGCCTGGTCGCGCAAGCCCTCGAGTCGCCGCAAAGCGCCGAACGCCTGCTCAAGGAGCTCGACAGTTATTCGCCGCTGCGCGCAGCAGCGCTGTATGACGGCAAGGGTGACCGTCTCGCTCAGGTGCAGCGTGGCGACAAGCTCAATCTGCCGGAACGTTATCGACACGTCGAAGCCTGGCAACTCACCGAGTTTCGCAGCAACCAGTTGATCACCCTGCCCCGCCCCGGCACCGCGCCTGGGCACTTGCTGCTGGTCGCCAGCAGCGAACTGCCGATGGCGTTCTACACCGGCACCCTGACTGCCAGTCTCGGCATCCTGATTTTCAGTGTGCTGCTGTGGCTGGTGATTGCGCGACAGATCAAACGCCTGATCACCCGCCCGATTCATGAACTGGAAGAGCTGTCGCGTCAGGTCACCCGTGAAGAGAACTATGCCCTGCGCGCCTCACGCGGCAACCACGATGAAATCGGCAGCCTCGCCGAGGCGTTCAACACCATGCTCTCGCGCATCGAAGCCCGCGAGCAGCAGCTCAAGCGCGCCCGCGATGACTCGCAGGCCGCCTACGATCAGGCGCAGGGTCTGGCCGAAGAAACCCGTCACACCAACCGCAAGCTGGAGCTGGAAGTCCAGGTGCGGAGCAAGATCGAGAAGAAGCTCACCGGCTTCCAGAACTACCTCAACAGCATCATCGACTCCATGCCCTCGGCGCTGATCGCCCTCGACGAGCAGCTCTACGTGACCCAGTGGAACCAGGAGGCCAGCGCCCTCTCCGGCACGCGCCTGGATGAAGCGCTGAACCAGCCGATCTTCCTCGCCTTCGAACCGCTCAAGCCGTTTCTGCCGCAACTCAAGCAGACTGTGGAAGAGCACACGGTGGCGAAGATCGAGCGGGTGACCTGGTTCAAGGATGACGAACCCAAGCATTACGCCCTGACGTTCTACCCGCTGATGGGCGGTGCCGGGCGCGGTGTGGTGATCCGGATCGACGACATCACTCAGCGCCTGTCGCTGGAAGAAATGATGGTGCAGTCGGAGAAGATGCTCTCGGTGGGTGGCCTCGCCGCCGGCATGGCCCATGAGATCAACAACCCGCTCGGCGCGATTTTGCACAACGTGCAGAACATTCGGCGGCGACTGTCGGCAGATCTGCCGAAGAACCTCGAAACCGCTGAACAGCTCGGCATCGAACTGGACACGGTCAACCGTTACCTGCAAAGCCGCGAAGTGCCGAAACTGCTCGACGGCATCCAGCAGGCCGGCGCGCGGGCGGCAAAAATCGTCACGCACATGCTCAGTTTCAGCCGCCGCAGCACTAGGCAAATGGCCCCCTGCGATCTGCCGGCGCTGATTGATCAGGCGGTGGAAATTGCCGGTAACGACTTCGATCTGGCAATCGGTTTCGACTTCAAGGGCCAGGCGATCATCCGCCAGTTCGACCCGGCGCTCGGCCCGGTGCCGGGCACCGCCAACGAACTGGAACAAGTGCTGCTCAACCTGCTGAAAAACGCCGCGCAAGCCATTCATCAGCGCGAAGATGACAGCGAGCCGGGGCGGATCATCCTGCGCACCAGACTCAATCCGCCATGGGCCGAGATTCAGGTCGAGGACAACGGCATCGGCATGAGCGAGAACGTGCGCAAACGCACCTTCGAGCCGTTCTTCACCACCAAGGAAATCGGCCAGGGCACAGGGCTGGGGCTGTCGGTGTCGTACTTCATCATCACCAACAACCACAAAGGGCAGATGGAAGTGCAATCCGCGCCGGGCCAGGGCACCTGCTTCACCTTGCGCCTGCCACTGACCCAACCGGCGGCCATCGCCGCCGAAACCAATCAACTACCGAGGTAACCCATGGGCTTTCGCTTGTCGAAAATTTACACCCGCACCGGTGACACAGGCGAAACCGGCCTGGGCGATGGCCGCCGCGTGCCCAAGGATCACCCGCGCATCGAAGCGATTGGCGAAGTCGATACGCTGAACAGTCAAGTCGGTGTGCTGCTGGCCGGATTGATCGCCGAACGTGAGGCATTCCCGGGATTGAATGAACTGATCGACGTGCTCGCGCCTTGTCAGCATCGTCTGTTTGATCTCGGCGGAGAGCTGGCGATGCCGGAGTATCAGGCGCTGAACACGGCAGAAATCGAGCGTCTGGAAGCGGCGATTGATGTGTGGAACGAGGAATTGGGGCCGCTGGAGAATTTCATTCTGCCCGGCGGTTCGATGCTGATTGCCCAGGCCCATGTGTGCCGCAGTCTGGCGCGCAGTGCCGAGCGCCGTTGTCAGCACTTGAACGCGATCGAGCCGTTGGCCGGGGTTGGTTTGGCGTATATCAATCGGCTGTCGGATCTGTTGTTCGTGGCCGCAAGGTTGATTGCGCGGCGGCAGGGAATTGCCGAGATCTTGTGGCAACCGGCGGCGAAGCCTTCAGATATATAGCGCCTGTAAGGACGCCTTCGCGAGCAAGCCCGCTCCCACAGTTGATTGCATTCATCCAGTTGGAATGCAGTCAAATGTGGGAGCGGGCTTGCTCGCGAAGAGGCCATCAGCCTCACAACATAATCAAGCTTCTGGCCAGAACGCGCGAATCCCCGCCACACCCTGAGCCCCGACACTCCAGGCCTTCTCGCGCTCCGCCGGGCCGACCCCGCCGAGCAAGAACACCGGCTTGCTGAAGCCCTCGATCAACGTCGAAGCCTGCTCCCAGCCCAATGGCTGCGCATCCGGGTGGGTCAAGGTTGGTTGAACCGGCGACAGGGTGACGAAATCCACGCCCATCTGCTCGGCCAGTGCCAGTTCTTCAGCGTTGTGGCACGAAGCCGCCAACCAGCGCTCAGGCGGCAACGGCCGCCCTGCTTCGGCGTATTTGCGCAGTTGTGCGGCGGTGATGTGCCAACCGGCCGACGGGAAATCGCCGAGCCATTCGAACGGGCCCTTGATCATCAACTGCGCCTTGCCGGCACACAGACCGGCTGCATCCACCGCCAGATCGCGGTATTTCGGGTCATAACCGTTCGGCGCGCGCAGCTGGATCAGTTTGATCCCGCCGGCAATCGCCTTCTGAATGCCGCGCAGCAAAGCCGGGGCTTCCAGATCTTCCGGGGTGATCAAGTATTCGCCAGGCAGGCGCGCGGCGGCAACGATCGGCTGATTGGCGGCCGGAAACTCGTAGTTCAGCAGATCCTTGGCGGTCGCCCAGGCCAATGGCTGGCCTTCGGCGCCATGCGGTTCACCGCTGAAGCTCGACACTTCCCAGACATCCAGCAACACCTGCTTGTCCGGGTAATCGTGGCGAACCTTGATCAGCGGACGCGCGGCGCCAACGACAATGCCCAGCTCTTCCTGGAGTTCGCGAGCCAGGGCGCTTTCGACCGATTCGTCAGCCTCGACCTTGCCGCCGGGAAATTCCCACAGGCCGCCCTGATGCTGGGTGTCGGCACGGCGGGCGATCAGGATCTTGCCACTGCCGTCACGAATGACGGCAGCCGCGACGTGTACGCGTTTCACGGATTCAACTCCTCCAGTCCAGCCTTTTGCCACGCCTTGAAGGCCGGCCATTGGTAGACGGTTTCAACATAGGCTTGATCAACCGCCGGCAACTGCACCTGGTAAGTCCGCAGGCGCACGGCAATCGGTGCGAAGAACGCATCGGCCAGGCTCACCCGGCCAAACAGATACGGCCCTGGCTCCGTGGCGGCAGCGCGGCATTCAGCCCACAGCGCGAGCATGCGTTCGATATCGACCTTCACTTCCGGCGGCACCGGGCTGAGCGGTGCGTCGTGGCTCAGGTTGAACGGCATGTGATTGCGCATAGCGAAGAAGCCACTGTGCATCTGCGCGCAGGCGGATCGCGCCTGGGCACGGGCGAACAGGTCGGCTGGCCAGAGCTGTTCGGACGGGAACTGTTCGGCCAGGTATTCGGCGATCGCCAGAGAGTCGGCGATGGTGCCGCGAGAAGTTTGCAGCAACGGCACCTTGGCGGTCGGCGAATGCTTGAGCAGCTTCTCGCGGGTGTCGGGCTTGCCGAGCTTGATCAGTTCTTCGCTGTAGGGAGCGCCGGTCAGTTCCAGCGCCAGGGCGGCGCGCAGGGACCAGGAGGAAAGCAGTTTGTCGCCGATGATCAGGTGCAGGGACATGGTGTGGCGCCTTTTCGTCAGGAGGATCAGGCTGGAATTCTTGGTGCCTGATTAGTCGCCATCGCGAGCAGGCTCACTCCTACAGGGGATCCGTGTCGTTCACTAATCTACTGTAGGAGTGAGCCTGCTCGCGATGGCGGCGACTCGGTCTCAGATTAAATCAGGTGCGGTACTCGGCGTTGATCTTCACGTACTCATGCGACAGGTCGGTGGTCCAGATGGTTTCGCTGCAGTCGCCGCGACCCAGTTCGATGCGGATGGTGATCTCTTCCTGCTGCATCACCGCCGAACCCTGTGCCTCAGTGTAGGTCGCTGCGCGCGCGCCACGGCTGGCGATGCACACGTCGCCGAGGAACACGTCGATCTTGCTCACATCCAGATCCGGCACGCCGGCACGGCCGACAGCCGCCAGAATACGGCCCCAGTTCGGGTCGGAGGCGAACAGCGCGGTCTTGATCAGCGGCGAGTGGGCCACGGTATAACCGACGTCGAGGCATTCCTGATGATTGCCGCCGCCGTTGACTTCAACAGTCACGAACTTGGTCGCGCCTTCGCCGTCACGCACGATGGCCTGGGCCACGTCCATGCACACTTCGAACACCGCCTGTTTCAGCTTGTTGAACAGCTCGCCCTCGGCATGGGTGATTTCCGGCAGCGCGGCCTTGCCGGTGGCAATCAGCATGCAGCAGTCGTTGGTCGAGGTGTCGCCGTCGATGGTGATGCGGTTGAACGACTTGTTCGCACCGTCGAGCATCAGGTTGTGCAGCACGTCGCGGGAGACTTTGGCGTCGGTGGCGATGTAGCCGAGCATGGTCGCCATGTTCGGGCGGATCATGCCCGCGCCCTTGCTGATACCGGTGACGGTGATGGTCACGCCGTCATGCTGGAACTGGCGGCTGGCACCCTTGGGCAGGGTGTCGGTGGTCATGATGCCGGTGGCGGCGGCTTCCCAGTTGTTTTCCGACAGATCATCCAGCGCCGCTTGCAGTGCGCCTTCGATTTTCTCGACCGGCAGCGGCTCACCGATCACGCCGGTGGAGTACGGCAGGATCTGGCTGGCATCGACACCGGTCAGCTCGGCCAGTTTGGCGGTGGTGCGCTCGGCAGCCGCCAGGCCTGGCTCACCGGTACCGGCGTTGGCGTTGCCGGTGTTGGTCAGCAGGTAACGCACGTCGTTCTGCACGCGTTTTTTCGCCAGGATCACCGGCGCGGCGCAAAAGGCGTTCAACGTGAACACACCGGCCACGGTCGAACCTTCGGCACAGCGCATCACTACCACATCCTTGCGCCCGGGGCGCTTGATGCCGGCCGAGGCGATACCGAGTTCAAAACCGGCAACCGGGTGCAACGTTGGCAAAGGACCAAGACCAACAGCCATGAATGCGCTCCTTACTCAATGATGTCAGCACCGCTCACAGGGATGGCGGTGGTGTAAATGGCAAAACGCCGCGACGGCAGGAGCCGGTCGCGGCGCGGGTATTTCAGCGATTGAAACGGGAGTTACTGGATCTGCCCGTGGCAATGCTTGAATTTCTTGCCCGAACCGCAGTAGCACAGTTCGTTGCGACCCAGCTTCTGCTCGTTGCGAACCGGCGCGGTGGCGAGGGCCACATCGACCTCCTCACCCAGCACTTCCGGCTGCTCCAGACCAGGGGCCTCGGCGTGTTCGAACTGCATGCGCGCGGCCAGTGCTTCGGCTTCCTCACGCAGGCGTTGCTCTTCGGCTTCCGGATCTTCGCGGCGCACCTGAACGTGCGACAGCACACGGATCGAGTCGCGCTTGATCGAATCCAGCAGCTCGGAGAACAGCGTGAACGACTCGCGCTTGTATTCCTGCTTCGGGTTCTTCTGGGCGTAGCCACGCAGGTGGATACCGTGACGCAGGTGATCCATGGTCGACAGGTGGTCTTTCCACAGGTCGTCCAGCACGCGCAGAACGATCTGCTTCTCGAACGAGCGCAGTGCTTCGGCACCGGCCTGATCTTCTTTCTCGTTGTACGCTGCCATCAGCTCGACCATCAGCTTCTCGCGCAGGGTCTCTTCGTACAGGTGATCGTCTTCGTCGAGCCATTGCTGGATCGGCAGTTTGACCCCGAAGTCGCTGGCAATCGACGCTTCCAGACCGGCAACGTCCCACTGCTCTGGCAGCGATTGCGGCGGAATGTGCGCGCTGACGGTGGCGTTGAGCACGTCCTGACGGAAATCGGCGATGGTTTCACCGATGTTGTCGGCGGCCAGCAACGTGTTACGCATGTGATAGATCACTTTACGCTGTTCGTTGTTGACGTCGTCGAACTCGAGCAGTTGTTTACGGATGTCGAAGTTACGACCTTCCACCTTGCGCTGCGCCTTCTCGATCGCGTTGGTCACCATGCGGTGCTCGATCGCTTCGCCCGGCTGCATGCCCAGGGCTTTCATGAAGTTCTTCACCCGATCGGAGGCGAAGATGCGCATCAGGCTGTCTTCCAGCGACAGGTAGAAGCGGCTGGAACCGGCATCGCCCTGACGGCCGGCACGGCCACGCAGCTGGTTGTCGATACGACGGGATTCGTGACGCTCGGAGGCAATCACCTGCAGACCACCGGACTCCAGCACTTGCTGGTGACGCTTCTGCCAGTCGGCCTTGATCTGGGCGATCTGCTCGGGGCTCGGGTTTTCCAGCGCCGCAACTTCCACTTCCCAGTTACCGCCCAGCAGAATGTCGGTACCACGACCGGCCATGTTGGTGGCGATGGTCAGGGCGCCCGGACGACCGGCTTGCGCGATGATCTCCGCTTCTTTTTCGTGGAACTTGGCGTTCAGCACCTTGTGCTCGATGCCTTCCTTGTTGAGCAGGTTGGACACGTGCTCGGAAGTTTCGATGGTCGCGGTGCCCACCAGGATCGGACGGCCCTGGGCCATGCCTTCCTTGATGTCGTTGATGATCGCCGCGTATTTCTCTTCGGCGGTCAGGAACACCAGGTCGTTGTAGTCCTTGCGCGCCAACGGTTTGTTCGGCGGAATGACCATGACCTGCAGGCCATAGATCTGGTGGAATTCGAACGCTTCGGTGTCAGCGGTACCGGTCATGCCGGACAGCTTGGTGTACAGACGGAAGTAGTTCTGGAACGTGGTCGAAGCCAGAGTCTGGCTCTCGGCCTGGATGTTCAGACCTTCCTTGGCTTCGATGGCCTGGTGCAGGCCTTCGGACAGACGACGACCCGGCATGGTACGACCGGTGTGTTCGTCGACCAGTACGACCTGACCGTCCTGCACGATGTATTCGACGTTGCGGTGGAACAGTTTGTGCGCACGCAGACCCGAATAGACGTGGGTCAGCAGGCCCAGGTTATGCGCCGAGTAGAGGCTCTCGCCTTCGGCCAGCAGGCCGACGCCGGTGAGCATTTCTTCGATGTACTGGTGACCGGCTTCGTTGAGTTCGACCTGACGGGTCTTCTCGTCGATGGTGTAGTGACCGGCCTTGGTGACCTGGCCTTCGACTTCTTCGACGTGCAGTTCCAGCTGCGGGATCAGTTTGTTGATCTCCATGTACAGCTTGGAGCTGTCCTCGGCCTGACCGGAAATGATCAGCGGGGTACGGGCTTCGTCGATGAGGATGGAGTCGACTTCGTCGATCACGGCAAAATTGAGTTCGCGCTGGAATTTTTCTTCCATGCTGAACGCCATGTTGTCGCGCAGGTAGTCGAAACCGAATTCGTTGTTGGTGCCGTAGGTGATGTCGGCAGCATAGGCGGCGCGCTTCTCTTCCGGCGGCTGGAACGGCGTCACGACGCCGACGGTCAGGCCGAGGAATTCATACAGCGGACGCATCCAGTTGGCGTCACGGCGGGCCAGGTAGTCGTTCACGGTTACAACGTGCACGCCCTTGCCGGACAGCGCGTTGAGGTAAACACCCAGGGTGGCCACGAGGGTTTTACCCTCACCGGTACGCATTTCGGCAATCATGCCTTCATGCAAGGTCATGCCGCCGATCAACTGAACGTCGAAGTGGCGCATGCCCATGACGCGCTTGCCCGCTTCACGGGCGACCGCGAAGGCTTCAGGCAACAGCTTGTCGAGGGATTCCCCTTTGGCGATACGGGCCTTGAACTCGTTGGTCTTGGCACGCAATTGATCGTCCGAAAGGGCCACCATTTGCTCTTCGAAGGCATTGACGAGCTGCACCGTCTTGAGCATGCGTTTGACTTCACGCTCGTTCTTGCTTCCAAAAAGTTTCTTTAACAAAGGCGCAAACATATCGGCAGGATCTTCCACACTAAAGGGATGGAGGGCGGCCCCGTGAGTCGCCCGTGCAGCCCTCATGGCCGCATGCGAACGAGCATTCTACCCGGAAACGGTGGTGAGGAAAGTGGCGATATTCCACGATGCTGGCACTGCGCTTTGACGGGGCTCACTTAAAATAGGGGCGTTTTGCTCAACTTCAACCCATAAGGGAAAGAAGTTAGTCGTTGATTTAATGAGCAAAGCAGGGACAAAAGCAATGGGCGAGTGGTTCCGTTGCTTTCTGCTACCATGGCGCTTCTGTTACTTCAGGTGTTCGATCATGGCATTTCGCCCTCTTACAGCCAGAGCGCCCGCCGTTCTGCTACGCGAAGCCAAGCCGCTCAAAGCCATTCTCGGTCATGCCCAACGCCTCGCTCATCTGCAACGCCTGCTCGAAAGTCAGTTGCAACCCGCTGCCCGCGCGCATTGCCATGTCGCCAAGTGGCGTGAAGGCGAACTGTCACTGGTGGTCACCGACGGCCATTGGGCCACACGCCTGCGCTACCAGCAAAAACGCCTGCAACGGCAACTGCAGCTGTTTGAAGAGTTCGCCAACCTGACGCGAATCAAATTCACTGTGCGACCACCGATCGTCCAGCCTGGGGCTGTCGGGCACACGATGGACCTGTCGAGTAATGCCGCGGCAACCATTCAGTCCACGGCGGACGGCATCAGCGATCCAGGCCTGCGCGCGGCGCTTGAGCGTCTGGCGGCGCACGCCAAAGACAAAACCTGAACTCAATCCAAAAAACTGACACTTATCCAATGTGAGAGCGGGCTTGCTCGCGAAGGCGTCCTTTCAGTCAACATTATTGTTAACTGGCAGACCGCTTTCGCGAGCAAGCCCGCTCCCACAGTTTGGATCAACGCCGTTTGCTGCCGCCGAGCAACGAGCCCATCAATCCGCGCACCAGTTGCTTGCCCAGATTGTTGGCCGCCTGACGCATGGCGGACTTCAAGGCCTGCCCCGCCGCCGTGCCCAGAAACTCTCCGGCACGATCAGCCAGGCTTGGCTCTTCGGCTGCCGACTTGCCCGCGGGCGCATCCGCCTCCGGCGCCAGATCCTTGCGCCCCATCAGGATTTCATACGCCGACTCACGATCGATCGGCTTTTCATAACGCCCCTTGAACGGCGACCCGGCGATCAGCATCGTGCGTTCGGTTTCGCTCAACGGCCCGATCCGCGACTGTGGCGGCGCCACCAGCACCCGCTGGACCGTCTCCGGCGTGCCTTTTTCCTGCAACGTTCCGACCAGTGCTTCACCGATACCCAGCTCGGTCAGCACCGATAAGGTGTCGAACGCCGGATTTGGCCGGAAACCATCGGCCACCGCCCGCAGGGACTTCTGTTCCTTGGCGGTGAACGCACGCAAGCCGTGCTGGATGCGCAGGCCAAGTTGTGCCAGCACGTTATCCGGCAAATCCCCCGGCGACTGGGTGACGAAATACACACCCACACCTTTCGAGCGAATTAGCCGCACCACCTGCTCCAGACGCTCCTGCAGCGCCTTGGGCGTATCGCCGAAGAGCAAATGCGCTTCATCGAAGAACAGCGCCAGCAGTGGTTTGTCGGCATCGCCGCGCTCCGGCAACTGCTCGAACAGCTCGGCCAGCAGCCACAGCAGGA
Organism: Pseudomonas sp. JQ36; assembly: GCF_053851495.1. Lineage (NCBI taxonomy): Bacteria > Pseudomonadati > Pseudomonadota > Gammaproteobacteria > Pseudomonadales > Pseudomonadaceae > Pseudomonas > Pseudomonas sp. JQ36. The sequence goes on from NZ_CM132642.1 coordinate 3,400,258, forward strand.
ACGTCGCGTAGACCTTAGGCGCCTCATGTACCAGACGGCTGGCATCAAGCAAATGAATGCGCCCACGGCCATCAGCGGCTGGTTGCAGAATGTCTTCGAGTTGCAGCGCCGGTTCGCCGAACAAGGCTTCAGCGCCCTGCTGTTCCAGGGTCGCCAGCCGGCGCAACAGTGCCTGGCTGGAACCCGTGGTCATCAGCGCCGCGTCTTCGCCCAACAGTTGCGGGTTGTCCTTGAGGTGATTGAGCAGCGCCTTGAGGTCTTTCAGGTCCAGCAGCAACAGGCCTTCGCGATCCGCCACTTTAAACGCCGCGTACAGCGCCGACTGCTGGCTGTCGGTCAGTTCCAGCAGGCTGCCGATCAGCAGCGGGCCCATTTCACTCAAGGTAGTGCGCAACGGATGACCGGATTTCCCGTGAATGTCCCACAGCGTCACGGGATAAGCCTGCGGCTTGTGATCGAGCCAGGACATCCCGGCGATGCGCTCGGCGACTTTGCCCTGCGGATTGCCGGCGGCACCGAGGCCGCACAGGTCGCCCTTGATGTCGGCGGCGAACACCGCGACCCCGGCGTCACTGAATGCTTCGGCAAGACGTTGCAAAGTCACCGTCTTGCCGGTCCCGGTCGCACCGGCGATCAGCCCGTGACGGTTGGCCAGGCGCATGGCCTGAGCAATCGGTTGCCCCGCCAGATCGGCGCCAATAACGAGTTGCGATGTGTCAGGCATTTTGTCACCTATGGTTAATCTTTAATCCGTTGTGGCCGATAGCTAAGGGCGAGAACCTGACTGAAAAGTCGGTCGGACATTTCCCTAAGGAGAGTCGGAAATATCAGTTTGTTTCACCCTTGCCCATATTGCGCGTCTTTATAAAAGCACGCCCAGGACATTAAGACCTTAGCGGAACCCCAAGCCATGAACAAAAACCTGCGCTTCAGCCATAAAATTTTGCTTGCCGCCGCCCTCATCGTCATCGCCGCTTTCGCCTCGTTCACGCTGTACAACGACTGGCTGCAACGCAACGCGATCCGCGATGACCTGAACAACTATCTCAACGAGATGGGCGAAGTCACCGCCGACAACATCCAGACCTGGCTCAACGGGCGCATTCTGCTGGTCGAGAACGCCGCCCAGAATATTGCCATCAACCCGGAACCGGCCAACGTCGCCAGCCTGCTGGAACAGAAATCCCTGACCTCGACGTTCATGGCCACTTACCTGGGCGATGCCACCGGCCACTTCACCATCCGCCCGGACGTGAAGATGCCGGACGGTTTCGACCCACGAGTGCGCCCTTGGTACAAAGGTGCCGAGAGCAGCAGCGCATCGACCCTGACCGAACCGTACATCGACGCCGCCACCGGGCAGTTGATCATCTCCATCGCCACCGCCTCGAAAAAGGCCGGTCAGAGCGTCGGCGTGGTGGGCGGTGACCTGAGCCTGCAAACCCTGGTCGACACCCTGACTGCGCGAGACTTCTCCGGCATGGGCTATGCCTTCCTGGTCAGCGCCGACGGCAAAATCCTCGTGCACCCGGACAAGGCACTGGTGATGAAGTCACTGAAAGAAGCCTATCCGCAGGACACCCCGCGCATCAGCAGCGACTTCAGTGAAATCACCGTCGATGGCAAGACCCGCATCGTCAGCTTCGCCCCGATCAAAGGCCTGCCCTCGGTGAACTGGTACATCGGCCTGTCGGTGGACAAGGACAAAGCCTTCTCGATGCTCAGTGAGTTCCGCACCTCGGCGGTGATTGCCACGGTGATTGCGGTGGTGATCATCATCGCGCTGCTGGGCATGCTGATTCGCCTGCTGATCCAGCCACTGCACGTCATGACTCGCGCCATGGAAGACATCGCCGATGGCGAAGGCGACCTGACCAAACGCCTGACCATCGTCAATAACGATGAATTCGGCGTGCTGGGTACCGCATTCAACCGTTTCGTCGAGCGTATTCACGGTTCGATCCGCGAAGTGTCGTCGGCCACCGGGCAAGTCAACGAGGTCGCGCTGCGCGTGGTCGCGGCGTCCAACTCGTCGATGTACAACTCCGACCAGCAAGCCTCGCGCACCAGCAGCGTCGCCGCCGCGATCAATCAACTGGGCGCCGCCGCTCAGGAAATCGCCCGCAACGCCGCGCAAGCCTCGAACCAGGCCAGTGACGCCCGCGGCCTCGCCGAAGACGGCCAGCAAGTGGTGGATCGCAGCATCAAGGCGATGAATCAACTGTCGAGCATGCTCAGCGCCTCCAGCACCAACATCGAGTCGCTGAACAGCAAAACCGTGAACATCGGGCAGATCCTCGAAGTGATCACCAGCATCTCCCAGCAGACCAACCTGCTGGCGCTCAATGCCGCCATCGAAGCGGCGCGTGCCGGTGAAGCCGGACGCGGTTTTGCCGTGGTCGCCGACGAAGTGCGCAACCTGGCGCACCGCACCCAGGAATCGGCGCAGCAGGTGCAGACCATGATCGAGGAGCTGCAGGTCGGCGCCCGTGAATCGGTGAGCACCATGAGCGACAGCCAGCGCCACAGCCAGGACAGCGTGGAAATCGCCAACCTCGCCGGCGAACGCCTCAACAGCGTGACCCAGCGTATCGGCGAGATCGACGGGATGAACCAGTCGGTGGCGACCGCGACCGAGGAACAGACGGCGGTGGTCGAGTCGATCAACGTCGACATCACCGAGATCAATACGCTGAACCAGGAAGGCGTCGAGAACCTGCAAGCGACCTTGCGCGCCTGTTCGGATCTGGAGCAGCAGGCTTCGCGTCTGCAGCAACTGGTCGGCAGTTTCCGCATCTAAGGCGCTGCCACTGGCCTCTTCGCGAGCAAGCCCGCTCCCACATTGGATCTGTGTTGTTTGCATATCCTTGTGAGAGCAAGCCTGCTCCCACATGGGATCTGTGTCGTTTGCAGATCCCTGTGGGAGCGGGCTTGCTCGCGAAGGCGCCCTGTCTAACACCGCAACACCTCGCTGACACTCCCACCGCGCAATCCCGACCGAACATCTATTCTGGATAAAGGTCAACCAAGGGAGTGCAACGCAGCGGAGGGTTGATCACTGTGCATATCGCCGACATCACCATGTTCTACGCCCCGGCCAGCGGCGGCGTACGTACCTATCTGGACGCCAAGCATCGCCGGTTGGGCGTCAAATCGGGCATTCGTCATAGCCTGCTGATCCCCGGCGCACATTTCGGTGAAAACGACGGTATCTACACCGTACCCGCCCCCGCCCTGCCCTTCGGCAAAGGCTATCGCTTTCCGCTGCGCCTCGCGCCGTGGCGCAATGTCCTGCAGGGTTTGCAGCCGGATCTGATCGAAGTCGGCGACCCGTACCTGACAGCCTGGGCGGCGCTCGACGCTCGACGGCAACTGGATGTGCCAGTGATCGGCTTTTATCACTCGGACCTGCCGTTGCTGGCGAGCAATCGCATGGGCCATTGGGTCACGCCGAATGTCGAGGCGTACGTCACCAAGCTCTATGGCAACTTCGATCGAGTGCTGGCGCCCAGCCAAGTCATGGCGGACAAGCTCACCGGACTGGGGGTGCGCAATGTATTCGTGCAGCCATTGGGAGTGGACCTGCAAACCTTTCATCCTGACGCCCGCGATAACGGCCTGCGTGCCGAACTGGAGATTGCCGAAGACACCCGGCTGCTGATCTTTGCCGGGCGCGGCTCGAAAGAGAAGAACCTGCCGGTGCTGCTCAAATGCATGCAGCGCCTCGGCCCACGCTATCACCTGCTGCTGGTCGGTTCTTCGATGCCGGCCGCCGTCCCGGACAACGTCAGCGTGATCGACGCCTTCTGCCCGGCGCCCACCGTCGCCCGCTTGATGGCCAGCGCCGATGCCCTGATCCATGCCGGTGACCAGGAAACCTTCGGTCTGGTGATCCTCGAAGCCATGGCCTGCGGGATTCCGGTGGTCGCGGTGGCGGCCGGGGCGTTTGAAGAGATCGTCGCCGACGACTGCGGCTTGCTCTGTGCACCAAACAACCCGCAAGCCATGGCCAACGCCGTGCGCGAGCTGTTCAGTCGCGGTTGCGTGAAACTCGGCCAACAGGCGCGGCAACATGTCGAACGGCGTTATTCCTGGGACTGCGTGGTCGACAGCCTGCTCGGCCATTACCACGCGGTGCTCGGTCACTCGCTGCCAAGGGTGGCCAATGGCTGAGTCCTCGAATGACCGCGCAGTGCTGCTGGTGCTGCACGACGTGGCGCCGTCGACGTGGGCGGATTATCGGCCGTTTATCGAGGCGGTAGACGCAATGGGTGACGTGCCGATGACCTGGCTGGTCGTTCCGGATTTCCATGGTCACGACGCACTCGAGGAGCATCCAGCGTTCTGCCGAATGCTTGGCGAGCGGCTGGCCCGTGGCGATGAACTGACCTTGCACGGCTATTACCATGACGACCGCGAGCCAGCGCCAGCCACGCCCCGCGACTGGTTCATGCGCCGAATCTACACCCACGAAGGGGAGTTTTATCGCCTGTCCCGCGAAGCTGCGCTGGCTCGCCTGCGCGACGGCATCGAACTGTTCCGGCGCAATGACTGGCCGTTGCACGGCTTCGTCGCCCCGGCATGGCTGATGAGCGAGGGCACGCGTCAGGCCCTTCGCGAAACGCCATTGAGCTACACCAGCGACCCGCAACATCTTTATCAATTACCGGATTTCACCGCCGTCAACGCCCCAGGCCTGGTCTGGAGTGCGCGCAGTGCCTGGCGCCGGGGCCTGTCAAAAATCGTCAGCGAGCAACGCGAACAGCAGTGGCGCGACGCCGCGGTGATTCGTCTAGGCTTGCACCCGGTAGACATGCGCCACCCCTTCGCGCGTGATTACTGGCTGCAAACCCTTGAACGGCTGCTGGCAGAAGGACGCACGCCCATGAACAAAATCGACTGGCTCACCCGGCAACGCAGGCGAATGGAGCGCGCTGCATGAGTCGCGGCATTGTGCTGTTGATCGGCCTGCTCGCCGCCGTGCTGATTCCCGTGCTGCTCGGCGGCGGCGAGATCGGCGCGCGGTTACAGAATTTTCCGCTGCACTGGCTGCTGATCATGTTCGGCATGATCCTGCTCTGCTGGGGCATCAACACCCTGCGTTTGCGCCTGCTGCTGGGTGATCAGCGCGAACGGGTCACGCCGCTGAAAAGCCTCGGCGTGGTCATGGCCGCCGAGTTTGCCTATTGCGCCACCCCCGGCGGCAGTGGCGGGCCGCTGACGATCATGGCCTTGCTGGCGCGCTGCGGCGTGCGCCCGGCCCGGGGCAGCGCGGTGTTTGCCATGGATCAGCTGAGTGATCTGCTGTTCTTTCTCTGCGCCCTGAGCGGAATCCTGATTTACGCGTTGTTTCAGCATCTCAGTGATCGCCTGGAGTGGTTGCTGATGGTCAGCGCCGTGTCGCTGTTCGGTGGGCTGTTCAGTTGCGTGCTGCTGGCGCGCTACCACCGCCGCCTGATCCTTCTGAGCGGACGCCTGCTCGCCCGCCTCAACGTGCAACCGGCCACGCGTCGGCGCTGGGCACGCAAGCTGCTGCATTTTCTCGACGCGTTTATCGACACACTCAAGCTGCCGTGGCAGACCCTGGTCAAGGTGTTCGCCCTGACCTGCATGCACTGGCTGCTGCGCTACAGCGTGTTGTATCTGGCCCTGCGCGGACTGGGCGCGGATCTGCAGTGGGCCTGGAGTTTTCTGGTGCAGATGCTGTCGCTGGGGGCTGGTCAAATGAGCCTGCTGCCCGGTGGCGCGGGCGCCGCAGAGCTGACCTCGGCGGCGCTGCTGGCGCCGATGGTCGGTAAGTCCACCGCGGCGGCAGCGATTCTGATCTGGCGCGTGGTGACGTTCTATTTCTATCTGGTGGTGGGCGGCCCGGTGTTTTTGATGATGCTCGGGCGGCCATTGCTCAAGAAGCTGTTGAAGATTCGACAAGCGTAAAGATCGCAGCCTTCGGCAGCTCCTACAGGGGATCGCATTTCAATGTAGGAGCTGCCGCAGGCTGCGATCTTTTCAGGCCTCTCCCTCCGGCTCGGGTTTCACCTGTTCCCATAGCTCGGCAGCCCCGGGAAACTCGGTGCCGTCTTCCGGGCTTAGGTCATCCGGATCGTAGCGGCTCAAACAGCCCTCCCCCAGAGTGGCAGGCGCTTTTGAAGTGGCTTTATCCAATGGGTCGCTCACGGGCAGTTCCTCAAGGGCGGAAACGAAAAAAGGGCCTGGGACGATTGAACGCCCAGGCCCTTCTTTATTCAAGTACGCGTGGGTTCGATCAGAACACCACGGTCTTGTTGCCGTGCACCAGCACGCGGTCTTCGAGGTGATAACGCAGGCCACGGGCCAACACCATCTTCTCGACGTCACGGCCGAAACGCACCATGTCTTCGATGCTGTCGCTGTGGCTGACGCGTACCACGTCCTGCTCGATGATCGGACCGGCGTCCAGCTCTTCGGTCACGTAGTGGCAGGTCGCGCCGATCAGCTTCACGCCGCGCAGCGACGCCTGGTGATACGGCTTGGCACCGACGAACGATGGCAGGAAGCTGTGGTGAATGTTGATCACCTTGTGCGCGTATTCGCGGCACAGCGCCGGCGGCAGGATCTGCATGTAGCGCGCCAGCACCACCACTTCCGCATCGTGCTGTTTGACCAGACGCGAGACTTCGGCGAAGGCCGGCTCCTTGTCCTGCGGGTTGACCGGGACGTGGTAATAAGGAATGCCGTGCCACTCGACCATGCTGCGCAGGTCGTTATGGTTGGAAATCACACAGGAGATTTCGCAATCGAGCTCGTCGCTGTGCCAGCGGTGCAGCAAGTCGGCCAGGCAGTGAGATTCGCGGCTGGCCATCAGCACCACGCGTTTCTTCTGCTCGGTGTCGGTAATACGCCAGTCCATCGAGAACTCTTCGGCGATCGGCGCAAACTTCTCGCGCAGCACTTCAATACCGAACGGCAGCGAATCGGCGCGGATCTCGTGACGCATGAAGAACCAGCCGTTCTGATTATCCGAGTGGTGGCTCGCTTCGGTGATCCAGCCGTTGTGGGATGCCAGAAAGTTACTGACTTTGGCAACGATGCCAACGCGGTCAGGGCAAGAAATCACCAACCGAAAGGTGCGCATGAGGGGGAAACTCCAGAACTTCGCAAAGGCGGCCATTCTAGCGATTGTGCGCGAAAACTGCAGTATTGATGAGCACGCACCGCAGAAGATGCGGTTCACGGCAGTTGAGCGTGGCGCAAGCCGCAGCGATGACGCACCAGTGATGCTGTTCGACCCGATAATTGTGAATAATCGTGATGACTGCATCACATTATTTAAATGACCATTCAATTTAACGGTTATTTGACGTAACTAATTCAAATAAAAAATCCGCTTAAATGTTTACTTGATGAAACAGCCTGACTATTATTGCGGCACTGTCCCCTGCCATTCAACACATCTGCATAAGGTAGTTACCATGTCCTTGATCAACGAATATCGCGCCACCGAAGAAGCCATCAAAGAGCTGCAGGCCCGTTTGAAAAACCTGTCGCAAGACGACAAATTGCAAGCCGAGCTGGAATTCGAAGGCAAACTGCGCACCCTGATGGGCGAATACTCCAAATCCCTGCGCGACATCATCGCCCTGCTGGATCCGGAATCGAAAACCAAAGGCACCCGTGGCGCCGCAGTAAAAACTACCGGCACCAAGCGCGCGCGCAAAGTTAAACAATACAAAAACCCGCACAACGGCGAAGTCATCGAAACCAAAGGTGGCAACCACAAGACTCTGAAAGAGTGGAAAGCCAAGTGGGGCGGCGACGTGGTTGAAGGCTGGGCTACCCTGCTGGGCTAAGCCACAACGCCGGTCGCAGACTGCTTCAGCGGCCCATGAAAAACGCCAGCCTGCGCTGGCGTTTTTTTATGCCCGACATTTCATGGGCACACTATGTTCGATTTCAAAGATTCAAACGTTTGCGCAATGCCTGGACATAATTCTGCCACTCATTGAGCACTTGATTCTGTATCGGCGTAGCACTAAGCGCCCATTGCTGCGCGGCTTCGGCAAAAGATTGCAGGGTATTAGGCGCCCCCATTTGCGGCTCGGACAAACGCTGCTGGCAGAATATTCTCCAGCGTTCTTGCTCCTCGGAATTCAACGTATCGGGAAAGTTGCGTGCGCGATATCGAAAGAGTAATTCCGGCAGACGTTCGTCATCGAACGGCCAGTGCTCTTGCGCTAATTGCGCCGGATCTGCCGTCCTCACTTGCTCGCATAGACGCCGATCGCGATCACCGATAAATCCATCGTACAACTGCTGTTCCGGGTCTTCACTCGGGGTGAAATCTTCGCTGGCATAAATTGCCGTAACTTTATCTTTCCAAACTTGTTGTGCGTCACTTAGCCGCAGCGCACGCGCCTGATAGAGCGCCATGTCCAGGCCCAGGCGCTGCTGATCGTCGGCCCGCAACACCGACAACGGCGCCACCACCGGGCAGCGATTGATGTGAATCAGTTTCAGCGGCACCGGCAGTTCACCCTCGGCGAGGTCGTCGCGGCGGGTATACAGGCGCTGGCGCAGGGTTTCAGCGTCCAGATCCAGCAGGCCTTGCGGATCGAGGTGCAGGTCACAGACGATCAGTGCATTGCGATTGCGTGGATGCCAAGCCAATGGCAGCACCACACCGACATAGTGCCGCGCCGCCGAGAAGCGCCCGGAGATATGCACCAGCGGCTGCAAAAGACGAATCTGATCCATGACCTTCTGTTTGCTGCGCAGTTGAAACAGCCAGTCATACAACTTCGGCTGTTTCTCGCGGATCAACCGCGCCAGCGCGATGGTTGCGCGCACGTCCGAGAGTGCTTCGTGGGCATGCCCGTGGTCGATGTTGTTGGCAGCCGTCAGGCGTTCGAGCTTGAGGGTCACCTTGCCTTCGTCATCGGTTGGCCAGACCAGGCCATCCGGGCGCAATGCATACGCGGCGCGCACCACATCGATCAGGTCCCAGCGACTGTTGCCGCCCTGCCATTCACGGGCATAGGGGTCAAAGAAGTTGCGGTACAGGCTGTAGCGGGTCATCTCGTCGTCGAAACGCAGGGTGTTGTAACCCGCACCGCAAGTGCCGGGCGCCGCCAGTTGCGCGTGTACGCGGGTCATGAAGTCGGCTTCACTCAAGCCCTGCTCGGCGAGACAGCTCGGGGTGATCCCGGTAATGGCGCACGCTGCCGGATGCGGCAGGATGTCTTCGCTGGGCTGGCAGTAGAGGTTGACCGGTTCGTCGATTTCATTGAGGTCATGGTCGGTGCGAATCCCGGCGACCTGCAGCGGACGGTCGTTGCGCGGATTGATGCCGGTGGTCTCGTAGTCGTACCAGAAGATTGAAGTCACGGGCGGTTCCTGAACTGAAGATCGGCAAAGTCTAGGCGTTGAACCGCCATCGCGGCCAGCGCTGTGTCACTCAACCACCGCGCGCCACACGCGGTGCAATACATAGTTATGTCGTTTTCCCCCAAGAGGCTGCTAGCATCGGACGAACTTCGCATCCCGATCCGGCCCCATCAGGTAGCCCATGCTCGAGAACACAGCACTGCCACGGAAAGCACCGCTGACCCCGCCACTCGATACCCGCTATCAAGTGGAAACCCCGGAAGGTATCGACCTGCCGCTGCGCCCGGCCGGTCTTATGGTGCGTAGCCTTGCTTTCGGCATCGACCTGGGCATTCGCGGGGCCATCCTCGGCGTGCTGTTTCTGGTGCTGGCGTTTCTCGGTCAGCTCGGTATGGGCCTGGGCTCGTTGCTGCTGTTTGCCGTCAGCTGGTGGTACATGGTGCTGTTCGAAGTGCTGCATCAGGGCCGCTCGCCGGGCAAGCAATGGATGGGTCTGCGGGTGATTCACGATGACGGCACACCGATCGGCTGGTCCGCCTCGCTGCTGCGCAACCTGCTGCGCTTTGTCGATCTGCTGCCGTTCGGTTATTGCTTTGGCGCCATCAGTTGCCTGCAACATCCCACCTTCAAACGCCTCGGCGATATCGCCGCCGGCACCCTGGTGGTCTACAGCGAACGCCCACTCGCACGCCCGCAACTGCCCGACGCCCTGCCGCGAAGTTCACCAGTTCCGCTCAACCTCGGCGAACAACGCGCGCTGCTTGCCTTCGCCGAACGTCAGGCTGAACTGTCGCCGGCGCGGGTCAACGAGCTGGCCGCCCTGCTCGCCCAACCGCTGCGCATTTCGGCACCCAAAGCGGTCAGCGAACTCAACGGCATTGCCCGCGGTTTGTTGGGGCCGACATGAAGCAGAGTCTTTTCGAAGCTCGCCACAAGGCCGAATGGGAGCGTTTCACCCTGGCCCTCGAACGCCTCGAACATGGCAAGGACACCTCGCAGGTTGCCGCTTTCCCCAAGGCTTATCGGCGCCTGTGCCAGCATCTGGCGCTGGCACAGGAGCGTGGCTACAGCAGTTTTCTGATCGACTCGCTGCAACAGCTGGTGTTGCGCGGGCACCAGCAACTCTATCGGCACCGCAGTCGCTTCGGCGCCAACCTGCTGGGGTTCATCCTCGCTGACTTCCCCCGACTGGTGCGCGCCGAATGGCCGTTCGTGCTGGCCGCCGGCTTGGTGTTTTTCGGCAGCCTGATCGGCTTTGCCTTGCTGGTGTATGCCTTTCCCGAACTGATTTACAACCTGATCCCCGCCGAACAGGTGCGCGACATGCAAAGCATGTACGACCCGGTGGCCGGGCACCTCGGGCGCTCGGCCGAACGGGCGTCCAGCGAAGACTGGGTGATGTTCGGCTATTACGTGATGCACAACATCGGCATCGCCTTCCAGACCTTCGCCAGCGGTTTGCTGTTGGGCGTGGGCAGTGCGTTTTTTCTGTTCTACAACGGGCTGGTCATCGGCGCAGTGGCCGGGCACCTGACCGAGATCGGTTTTGGCCAGACGTTCTGGTCGTTCGTGATCGGCCACGGCGCCTTCGAGCTGACGGCCATTGCCCTGGCGGGTGCGGCAGGGCTGAAACTCGGCTGGGCGGTGATTGCACCGGGGCGGCTTACCCGTGGTGAAGCGCTGGTGGAGGCGGCGCGCATAAGCGTGCTGCTGGTGTGCGGGGTCATGCTGTTCCTGTTGATCGCGGCGTTCATCGAAGCGTACTGGTCGTCGAAGACCGGGGTCACACCGCCGATCAAGTATGCGGTTGGTGCCGCGTTGTGGCTCGCAGTGGCGGCCTATCTGCTGTTCGCCGGAAGGACACGCCATGCGCCTGAGTGATGCCACCGTGGCGATCCGCCCGCGCAGCAGTTGGGAAGCCATAGACCTGGGCGTGCTCATGAGTCAGCAGCACCGGCGCCTGTTGATGACCAGTTGGGCCATCATCACCCTGCCGCTGTTCGCCGTACTGACGTTGTTGCTGTGGGATTCGCCGTCGCTGGCGGTATTCATTTTCTGGTGGCTGAAACCGGCATACGAACGCCTGCCGCTGTACATCTTGTCCAAGGCCCTGTTCGGCGAAACACCGACGCTGCAACAGGCCCTTGGCGAATTTCCACGGCTGCTCAAGCCGCAACTGCTGGCCAGCCTGACCTGGCGCCGGTTGAGCCTGAGTCGCAGCTTCCTGCTGCCGGTGCTGCAACTCGAAGGCCTCGACGGCACGGCCCGCCAGCAACGCTTACAGGTGTTGCTGCAACGCAATGTCGGCGCCGCGCAATGGCTGACGATCATCGGCATGCATCTGGAGACCGCGCTGTGGATCGGCCTGATGGTGCTGTTCTACATGCTCCTGCCACAGCAGATTGAAACCGACTGGGACTGGCAATCACTGTTCCTCGATGCCGATCACCATTGGCGTTGGCTGGAGCACCTGACCAACGCCTTCTACGCGTTGGTGCTGGTGGTCTGGGAACCGATTTATGTCGCCTGCGGTTTCAGCCTGTACCTGAACCGGCGCACCGCACTGGAGGCGTGGGACATCGAGCTGGTGTTCCGCCGTTTGCGCCAGCGCCTGAACACCAGCGCTCTGGGCCTGCTGCTGGTTATCTGTCTGTTGCTGCCAGCGGTGCCACCGGCGTGGGCGGATGCGCCGGCAAACACCCCGGAAGCACCCCGCCTGCTGAATCAGCCGCTGACCAGTCAGGCTGCGCATGACAGCATCAAGACGCTGCTCGAACAACCGCCGTTCAAGAACAAGGAAAGCGTGACCCGCTATCGCTTTGGCGACGACCCGCCAGCCCCGTCCGAGGGCAAACCCGGCGAGGCACCGCAATGGCTGAAAACCCTGCTCGGCTGGCTGGACAGTCAGCGCTTCAATGCGCTGGCCGGCCTGATTGAAGTGTTGTTGTGGGGAGCGTTGATCGCCGCAGTCGGCTGGCTGATCTGGCGCTATCGCGAATTCCTGAGCACCTTCGTCAGTCGTCGGCCGAAGTTGCCCGCCCGGGTCAGGCCACCGCTACCGCAGCAAGCGTTTGGCCTGGACCTGAGCCCGCAAACCCTGCCCGACGACATCGCCGCCAGTGCCGAACAACTCTGGCACACCCAGCCGCGCGCCGCGCTGGGCCTGCTCTATCGGGGATTGCTCAGCCGTCTGCTGCACGACTTCGACCTGACTTTGAAACCTGCCGACACCGAGCATCAGGTACTGCTGCGGGTCGAGCAATTGCAGCGCCCGGAACTGCTGGCGTTCAGTCGCAGCCTGACACAGCACTGGCAGAACATGGCCTACGGGCATCGCGTGCCGGCGACGCATCTGCAACAGGAACTGTGTGACGGCTGGCGCGCCCTGTTCGACCATGGAGCGCGCGCTTGAACCGGCGCAACGCATGGCTGCTCGGCGGGCTGATCGTCGCCCTGCTCGCGGCGTTGAGCGTTTATCTGTACTTCAAGGCCCGGCCCTATCAGGAGGTGATCGATCACGGTCCTTCGCCCCTGGCGCAGGCCAATCCTTATCTGGCGGCAGAGATGTTTTTGCGTGAACGCGGCCTGAATGTCGGCCAAGCCGAAACGCTGGCGGTACTGCCGGAGATCGATCCGCGTCGGCACACCCTGCTGTTATTCGGCGAACGTTCGCGCATGACCCCGCGTGAGGTCGATCAAGTATTGAATTGGGCCCGCGCCGGTGGGCGTCTGGTGTTCGTGGCCGAAGCGCTGTGGGACAAGCAGGCCAGGCAAAGCGATGATCTGTTGCTGGATCGAGTGCAGTTGCAGCAGTCCCTGAGCACGGACCTCAAGGAGCCGCCGGCAGAACTGACCGATGATCCGTACCCGAACCTGACCAAACTCTACCTGGAAGACGAGGACGCGCCGGCCTACGCCGGTTTCGACACCGCGTTCCATCTGGAAGACCCGAAGAATCTCGCTCAGGCCTGGGCCAACAGCGCCAAGGCCACGCACATGATGCAACTGCCGTACGGCCTCGGCTCGATCACCGTGGTCACCGATGCCGAACTGTGGAAGACCCCGGCCATCAGCAAGCACGACAACGCCTGGCTGCTCTGGTACCTGAGCGCCGACACCGACGTCACGCTGATTTTCAACACGGCACACGATGGTCTGTTGACCTTGCTCTGGCGTTACTTCCCGCAAGCCATCGTCGCCCTGCTGGCGCTGATCAGCCTCGGCCTGTGGCACGTTGCTGTGCGCCATGGGCCACTGCAGGCACCCGCCCCGAGTGGCCGGCGCCAGTTGCAGGAACACCTGCGCGCCAGTGCCGATTTCATCCTGCGCCACAACGGTCAGCACACGCTGTTGCAAGCCCTGCAACAGGACGTGCTGCGCCGTGCCCGACAACGCCATCCCGGCTTCGACCAGTTGAATGTGGCCGAGCAATGGCTGGTGCTGTCGCGCCTGACCCGCCAGCCGACCCGCGCCATCAGTCAGGCTCTGAGCCCGGTGCCGAAACAGCGCATGAGCAGCGCCGATTTCAGTCGCCAGGTGGCCCACCTGCAAACCTTGAGGAACACGCTATGAGTGAACAGATCGAGCCCGGCAGCGCCAGCCACGCCGCCCAGCAACGCCAGCGTGCCAGCCAGTTGGCGCAAGCGCTGCGCGGCGAATTGCAGAAGGCCCTGATCGGCCAGAACAGCGTGATCGACGATGTGCTGACCGCGCTGATCGCCGGCGGTCACGTACTGCTTGAAGGTGTCCCGGGACTGGGCAAGACCTTGCTGGTACGGGCGCTGGCGCGCTGCTTCGGCGGCGAGTTCGCGCGCATTCAGTTCACCCCGGACCTGATGCCCAGCGACGTCACCGGCCACGCGGTGTACGACCTGCACACCGAGCAGTTCAAGCTGCGCAAGGGGCCGCTGTTCACCAACCTGCTGCTGGCCGACGAGATCAACCGTGCCCCGGCAAAAACCCAGGCGGCACTGCTCGAAGCAATGCAGGAACGCCAGGTCACCCTCGAAGGCCGGGCGCTGCCGATCGCCCAGCCGTTCATGGTGCTCGCCACCCAGAATCCGATCGAGCAGGAAGGCACTTATCCACTGCCGGAAGCCGAACTCGACCGCTTCATGCTCAAGGTGCGCATGGATTACCCGGAGGCCGAGCAGGAGTTGAGCATGGTGCGTCAGGTCAGCCGCTCGACCCGCGCCGACATGCTTGATGTGCAGCCGCTGCGCACGGTCCTGCAAGCCAAGGACGTGCAAGCCCTGCAACGCATCGCCAGCGACCTGCCGATCGACGATCAAGTGCTCGATTACGCGTTGCGGCTGGCGCGCAGCACCCGTTCCTGGTCCGGTCTGAGCCTCGGCGCCGGGCCGCGTGCCTCGATTGCGCTGGTGCGATGCGCCCGCGCCCGCGCGTTGCTGCGCGGCGGCGAGTTCGTGATTCCCGATGACATCAAGGGCTGCGCGCTATCGGTGCTGCGTCATCGGGTGCGGGTGGCGCCGGAGCTGGACATCGAAGGTCTGCAGGTCGATCAGGTGCTGCAGCAACTGCTCGACCAAGTGCCGGCACCGCGCTTGTGAAACCGTCACGCCTGCTGCTGATCTGGCTCGCTATTCTGCTGGCCGTCGGTATGCTGCTGGGCACGCTGCAAGCCCTCGATATCGACGTGCCCGCCACGCTGTTGTCGATCAACTGGGGCTTGCTCCTGGCCCTGCTGGTGCTGGCGATCATCGATGCGCTACGCCTGAACAAGCTGCCCTCGCCGCGCATCCAGCGGCAGATGCCCGGCAGCCTGGCACTCGGCCGTTGGAGCGAGGTGCGGCTGCAGCTCAGCCATGACTTCATCGAGCCGGTCGCGGTGGAGATTTTCGACCACGTGCCACAGGGCCTGAGCTTCGAAAACCTGCCGCTGGCGGTCGAACTGCAACCCGGGCAATTCAGCGCGGTCGGCTACCGTCTGCGCCCGCTCAAGCGCGGTCACTTCCGCTTCGAACAGTGCGAAATCAACCTGCCCAGCCCGTTCGGTCTGTGGACAGGCAAACGCCTGCTCGCCGTGAGCGGCGAGATCCGCGTCTACCCGGATTTTGCAAAGCTCTACGGTGGGCAGTTGCTGGCGGTGGACAACTGGCTCAGCCAGCTCGGTGTGCGCCAGCGCCAGCGTCGCGGGCAGGGTCAGGAATTTCATCAGTTGCGCGAATTTCGCGAGGGCGACAGCCTACGCCAGATCGACTGGAAAGCCACCGCCCGCCAGCGCACGCCGATTGCCCGCGAGTATGAAGACGAGCGTGATCAACAGATCATGTTCATGCTCGATTGTGGCCGGCAAATGCGCAGCCAGGATGGTGAGCTGTCGCATTTCGACCATGCGCTGAATGCGTGTCTGCTGCTGAGCCATGTCGCGCTGCGTCAGGGCGATGCCGTAGGGCTTAGCACATTCGCTGTCGCGCAACCGCGTTTTCTCGCGCCGATCAAGGGTGCCAGTCAGCTCAAGGTCCTGCTCAACGCCGTTTATGATCTGGACAGCAGTCAGCGTCCTGCCGACTATTCAACCGCGACCAGCCAGCTGTTGGCCCGGCAGAAGCGCCGGGCGCTGATCGTGCTGCTGACCAATCTGCGTGACGAGGATACCGAAGACCTGCTCGCCAGCGTCAAACGTCTGAGCCAGCAGCATCAAGTACTGGTGGTCAGCCTGCGCGAGGAAGCCCTCGACCGCGTGCGCAATGCCCCGGTACAAACACTGCCCGAAGCACTGGCCTATTGCGGCACGGTGGATTACTTCAATGCCCGGGCCGAGCTGCATGAGCAGTTGAATGCTCATGCAGTTCAGGTGCTGGATGTGCGCCCTGAGGAACTGGGCTCAGCAATGGTGACGCGATACTTGAGCTGGAAGAAGATCGGAGCAATTTAACGACGTGGGAACAGATGAAAGCTCACGCCGCTAACAGCATCCAGTCAGTGCCGCGTTATTTATCTTCTGCATCCTCATTCGCGCTCCGCGCGATGACCCGGAATCGAGCACCATTTGAACCAACAATGCCCGGACTATACAACGACATCGCAAATTGCGTTTGCACGGGAACATCTACCTTCATTTTCCAGAGGACAATCCGTTGGTCGACTCTCCTTAGCACATTGATAGCTGGAGTAAAGATGATGCCTGGATGAGTGCATCCGACAGAGCATTGCCGACCGATCCAATCGACTGGAAAATTTCCCTGAATACTGACCTCGCTGCCTTGCACTAGAGGACTGATCACCTGAAACGGAATGCTGACGATCAAATCATCGGCTATCAGTGCAACTTCGTTTATCACACGATTGTCATAGTCGCTCACCCATACATCAACACCAGCCGTGACATCGTCTCGCCCGCTCCTCACGGAAGCACTGAGCCTTGCTATTCCGGTTTCGGGGTACTCCGTCGGCAGAACCGAATGCCGAGACCAGCCGCTCGCATCAGTTGTCACCACTACCGATTGATTTGCCGTTAAAGACCAGGTCACCTCTATATTTTCTGCAGGCCTGCCGGTAGTTCGGTTCAGCACTTGCACCTGCGCAGACTGCGGTTTGGAAAGTTCCACAGCCGTACTGGCCACCGTCAGATCCTTTAGCTCCAAGTCATGACTAACGAAAAATTCCAGCGATTGTGAATTTTGGAAGCCTACCGTTGCAGTGAGTACGAAAGTCCCCAATTCCCACTGTTCGAAGTCCACCCGCGATTTGCCGTCAACTCCTGTTTTGGTGTCAGGTAAATTCCTTCCTGGAAACGCCCATACGACTTTTATTCCACCAACGGGCTTGCCGCTTGAATGCGATACAACGGTCACTTCCGCAATGATTCGCTGGCCGGGAAGAATAGTTTGCGAGGGGCTGGTCAACGACTCAATCACCGGCACTATGCCGTAATACCCCAGTTGCGCCATATCCCAACCACCCATCCCGCCTCGGACAGTGGCCGATAAGACTCCATCTCCGTCAGCCGGATAAGTAAAGGTCAACCGCGCAAGACCCTCTTCATCCGTCACCGACGGCGTCAAGGCAGTGCCTGCAAAATCCCAGCGCACCTGCACACCCGCCAGCGGCAAACCGGTAAGTGCCGAGATCACTTTGGCAATGGCATGCGCGCGCTCCTCATTGGGTGGCAATCGTGAATCTTCCGGTTCGTAGAATTCGCTGATAACTCGCGGTTCTTCAAGCGTGTACGGCAGATCAACCGACTCCGATTGCGCCGCCTCTCCCACCGTCGCCGTCACTACCGCCGTGCCCGGTGTCCGCGGTTTGAAACGCACAATGGCGACACCATAAAAGTCGGTCAGACTGGTGACCGTCCCCAGATCCTCGTTGCGCCAGGTCACCAATACCCCGGCGATACCTTGACCGGAAACGGACGACACCACCTTTACCTGCTCGACCAGTTCCTGCTCCCATTCCACCACTTGCTGAACGCTACTACTGGTGAGGAGTTTCCACACCTGTGCCCCGGCCCCCAGCGACATCGCATTGGCCGGTGACAGGCTGGCGAGGCGCTCCGCTCCCAGACGCAGCGCGAAGCCACCGTCCTTCAGGTCGGCGCAACGCAGGAAATAACGCAAACCGATTGCCGAGGGCCGGCGCGATGCGCCGAGCGCAGGTTCGAAACTCAGCCCCAGTTCCGCAGGGCCGGTGCCGGTCAAGCCCAAGGTCAGTTCCTGGTCGAACAACGGGCTGCCATCCGGAAGCAGTACTTCGATGGCATGTGAGCCATTGCGTCGCGGAAAGTACGTGTGACTGCCCCATGGATGTTCATCATGCCCATCGAAACGCACCCGCACCGCTTCCCAAGGATCACGGGCAAGCGTCGTGAAGGACAGGGCACGCTGCTCTTCGTAGCCATCGAACGGGCTGTGCACATTGGCCACCACCTCCTGCCGACCAACCGTGCCCGGTAGCAGGCCAAAACCCGACCAGCCGAGGTCATCGCTGGCGACGATGTCGGAGCCGGTTGCGCTCGTCCACTGCACCGCCACCTGCGCTACCGCCTGGCTGGTAAAAGCCGAGACCACCCGGACCCAGCTCCAGGCTTTATCCTTGCCAAGGACGGCATCGACCGCAGACTCACGCCAGCCTTCGATTCGCAACTTGTTGTGGCCGAGCTGCATCGGGTTGGCGGTCATGGACAGGTTCAATGCAGGCAAAGAAAGCCCAAGTGCAAAGTCGCCAGCGGTCTCGCTCGCGCTGAAGTCCAGTGCCCATCCGATCCCCCCGTCGTCAAGTGGCCGGGCACTATCGAGCGGAGGTTCGACGCTCGCGCCCAGCTCTTCGGCCGGGGTTCCCAGCCACATCAACATCCCCTGCAGGCCCACCAGCGGGCTCAAGGCATTGGGCAGGTAGCGCAAGGTGTGCGTGGCCCCGATGCAGGGAAACATTCTCTGACTGGCGTTTGTCGCAGTCACCTGGTCCAGCATCAACGTCAGTTCATCCATAAGCTCTGTGGAGATCAGCCGACCGAACAACTCCCGGGGCGCGGTAAGCCCCGGGCTGCTCAAGGTCAGGCTGAACAGACTGCTGGTACTCGACGCGACCTGCGAACTGAAGCGCCATTCCAGCCCCGATGGCTCAAGCATCAGCGGCTTGCCGATATCCGAGACGGTCAAGCCGATCCCCGGCGGCTCGCCACGCCATTGCAGCGTGATCATCTGTCCAATCAGCGAGCTGCCGGGCGTGGGTTGTATCCGCAGGGTGTGCGGGTCTCCGCGCCAGCACAGCAGGCCTAATTCGGTCAGGTCAACCTCATTGCCGTCAAACAGGATGTTGATTTTGTTTTTCCAGGGACTGCTCTGCAGTGCCTTGACCGTAAACGGTCGCTCCACCGGCACCGCTTCGTCATGCGCCAGCACGCGGGCGGTCACCACCAGCTCACCGTCGCGGCTCGGTTGATACAACACGCTGGCCCAGCCACCGATCCCCGATCGGGTGGCAATCGTGCCTTCGGGAGTCTGCCAGTCCACCCGTGCATTGTTGACCGGATCGCCGTTGCCGCCGGTGACCACATGCACCACCTGCACCCGCAACAGAACACTTTCGCCTTCGTCCACCACGGGAAATTTGTTGGCCTCCTGAACGTCGCCAATGCGCACCAGATTACGCGCCAGTGACATCGGTTTTCTGCTGGAGGGCAACAGCAGCTTCGAACACAGCAACTGCAAGTGGAAGCGACCGTCGAGTTTGTCCTGGCAGATCAACTCCCAGTTCAGGTCTGTTGTGCCTACAGGTATCGAGGCTTCCAGCTCCGGGCGCAGTTGCACGCCCAACTGTGCGGCGCTGTCGCCTTCCCAATGCAGTGCCATCGTGGAACCACGTAACACTTCAGGCACCCGCACGCTCAGTTGATAGGTCGAGCCACGGTTGGGATAGCCGGTCTTCTGCGCCCAGGGCAAGGCGTTGCTTTCTACCACCGCCAGAACGTCCTTCCATGGATCGCTCGCCAGCACACGAACGTCCAGTGTCGTGGTCTCGACCCCGCTGGCGTAGTAAGGGCTCGCTACCGAGGCCTGGATAACCATGTCGCCTGCTGCATTGGGCAAGTAATCGAAATATGCCCAGCCCTCGGCGTCGGTCGGTGTCGTGCTCAGCACCCCCAGCCCTTCGGTGGTCCAGGTCACCGTGCGCCCGGCCAGAAACTGACCGGTGTACCAGGAGGCCACTCGCACCCCCAGACGCACCGATTGCGTCAACTCCAGCACCGGGAAATACGCGGCCTCCAGCACCTCACGGAACACCAGCCGGTGATGCCCCAGCGAGACTTGCATCGAATACGGCTCGGCGGTGTACTGGTTCACCAACTGCACCGTGAACAGGTAAGGATCCTGATCACCGATCAGCGGGCACTGCAGGTTCCACGGCAAATCCAGCGGCTGATCGACGCCCCAGTCAGGCGTTGCGATAACCGCGCCTTGTGGATTGTCATCGCTCACCAATGCAGCTTTGGTGTGCAGCCAGGGGCTGTCGGGGTCGGGTACGAACGCAAGCTGATGCTGGAAGCTCCCGTCCGCACCCAGGCAGAGGTGAACCAGCTTGCCGGATGACGATTGCTCCGCGTCCACCTTCACCGTCTGCATTCGCGCGGGCTCAAGTTGCAAGTCCAGGCGAATCCGAGTGATCAACACCAGAGAGTTATAGTCCTCGGGATCAGCATTACCCGGAGCGACCACTGTGACGCGAATCTTGTCCTGGCGCTGCAACGGCAGATCGAGCTCGGCGTTGTACTTGAGCGGTCTGAATTCCAGCGGCAACCCTTGAGTGATCCGTGCCTGGTCCTCTTCAAGGTTACGAGGGCTGCCGGGCGGCAACGGGATTTCTCCAAGCGTGGCTCCACTTTCATCAGTGAATATCATGCGGCCCGCTTCGGTATGCCGCGTTTCATACAGGAAACTCAGCACGTACCTGGCTCCGGCGCTCGGCGTTACAGGTACGGTCATTTCCTGAAAGGCAGAGGCAAGGTTTGCTACTGAAAGCATCCTGATCTGTATGCCTTCGTACGGCTCGCCCACGACCGTAACCCAGCGGCTGTTAACCGGCCCCTTTTCCCAATGGCTCAAGGCCTCACGGAAATCACCATTGAGCACCAGACTGTCATTAGCCTGAATGACGGGTTCAACCATGATGGCCTGCTCCTTTGATATTGCCTGTCTGGCGGGACGTGATCGCCCGGGTGACCAGGTCTTTGACGGCGAGGGTAAACGTCGGCTCACCGGCCTTGGCCGTGTATCGGACGCGCAGAATGATGTCGGTGAGTGATTTGAGCATCGGTGCTTGCGGCTCGCTCTGGGGCCAGGGAAAGTGCAACTGCCAGCGCGAGATCGCACCGGTGTTCTCGAACGGGTTGAGCAAGCCTTCATCCGGTTTGCCGGCGTTCATGCCGGTGTCGGCGATCCCCACGGATAAACCTATCTGCTGGCCACTGCGCAGATTGAACAGCACCTCGACCGGCGCCACCTTGCCCGCCGGCTGATGCAGGTACTCGACCGAGCGCGCCGAGGCCTGGGTAGCGGTCATGCTGCCGACCTGCAGCAGCGTCGCCTGTACATCCTGATAAGGTCCGAGCAGTACGGGCAGGTCGACCTCGACCAGATTGAGCAGCCGGCAATACTCCCCCGGGTGATCGCGATCAAATGACAACTGCGTCAGCTGGAACTCCAGCACGCCCTTGTCGATCAACTCGGCCAGCGCCTTGGGCCAGTCGGAGAATCCCGCCTGCGGATCAACCTGGTCATCGAACAGCTGTCGCAACGAAATGGTCTTGACCCGCTCCAGACGGCGCTCATGGCTTTGCAGGTACAGGCGATCCATGCGCAGCAGGTACTCGCGCAAGTGTTCACCGGCAGTCAGTCCATGACGGTTGTCCAGCCAGACCTGCGGCAACGCCTCAGCGGTTTCGTAATCGCCGGTTTCAGCACTCAACGACGACCGGGCACTCAGGCACAGACTGACCACCGCATCGTAAGCCTGATAGTGCAAGGCCTTGAGCTGGCCCAGCAGCCAGCCGAACAATTCTGCGTTGGTCGCGCGTTTCTTCAGGTAGTTGTAGAGCGCCAGTGCCTGACCGTTGGCCCGCAGGGTTTGCTCCAGACTCGTTCTGGCGGCATCGAGGGCAAATGTCTGCGCGGTGATCTGCTCGGCGATCGCCCCGACCTCGGCCAGTGCCTGATCTCGTTGCAACTCCCACTCTCTGCGGCGCAGGCGGTAGCTTTCGGTGATGGCTTGTTTATCCGCGTCGATCTGCAAAACCATCGCGCTGATTTCCAGACCAAAGACCATAGCATCCGCAGCTTTTTCCAAACGATGCCCACCGACAGCCGTGCCGGCAATGTTCGGCGCAGCCGCCAATGCCGCGCCTACAGACTTGATCGCGTGCAGCCCGGTGTTGATCCCTTTGACCACCGTCAGTTTGTCCATGATCTGATATTCGGCATCGCTGATGTGTTCGTAGTGCCAGGCGTTGTATCGATCGGCCCGTTGCTGGGCCATGGCCTGACTCTGACCGAGGGCCGTGAGGCTGGCTTCAAGCTGGGCAATGGATTGCTCTTGAACCGCGCGGGCGTAGTCGCCCAGCTCCTTGAGGTGCTCTTGCTGCAGTTCTTCCTGTTCCGCCCGATCGCGCTGTTCCAGCAGACGCAATACCTGGCTGCCGTACTCCTGCAGTGTCTGCACGGCGCGCAGCGCCGCCTCGTAGCTGACGCGCCAGCGAAAGGCCCCCACCACCAGACGTCCGCCCATCGGCCGCGGCATGCCGACTCCGCCAGCGGCCAGATCGCGCAACAATTGATTGGGATCGGTGGGCGGGCTGAACAGCGGAACGTCCAGTGGTTTACCGTCAAGGGTCAGGTTGTTGCGCAAGTTGCTCAGGCGCTGCCCCGGCAAGTCGAACAGCTCAAGCAACTGCTCATTGATCGGCAGTTTGAACGACTCGTTCGCCAGCAGGCCCATCAACGGTGACGCTTCGGCGGCTGGAGGAATGTCAGCCAGGGAAAACTGCAGCTCCTGCTCGAACTGCTCAAGCGCCGGGCGGCTCGTGCTCTGGTTCAGCAAGGCTTCTACCGTCTGCGCTTGCCAACGGGTTACTGCCCGGGCGGAAGGCGGCTTGCCCATCAGAAACTGCGCCTGCACGTAACACAGTTTTGCCGCCACCAGCGCATCGCGGGTGAGCTGGCGGTAGTACCAGTCGCCCCACGCCACCAGGTTCTTCACATACTCGGTGAACACCAGAATCTGGTAGTGCTGGGGTGCGGCATAGGCAATCGCGTCCGGATCGGTCGGCAGCATGGCTTCGACGCCCACATTCCCCACAGCGGCCAAAGGCCGGCAACGCCAGTATTCAGGCCTCGGCGGCGCATTCCCTGGTTTTTCCGGGTCTCGCGAATCTTGCGGATCGAACACGTAATGGGACCAGCTTTGCGCTTCCTGGTAGCGATCCTCGGCCCGCAGACGGGCCGCCACCAGATGCGGCAGATGGAAAAACAGCTCCCAGAAATACAGACCGTTGGCCCCGTCGAACGCCCCGTTCGGCTCGGCGATCGGCCCCGAGGCTGGAGGCGGCTCCGCCAGGAACTGGGTCTCCCAGTCGAGTACGGCATCCACGGAAATATTGCTCAGTTGCACCAGCTCCGGGCCGAACAGCGAGTTCAAGCGCGCGCGCTGCAACATTCCGGGCTGCCTGAAACCGATGAACTGCGCCGCATCCAACGCGTTCTTTTCCAGAGTCGGTGGTACGAAACGGGTGATCTTGGTGAGTGAGACTGTAAAGGTCTTGCTGCCTTGGCCTGTGCCGCTCAAGGTAAATTCGGCCAGCCCGGTAAATCCGCCTTTCGCGCGTTGCAGTTTCATCCACTCAGTAGCCCAACCACCCGCGACGGGCTGCTGGGCTTTGGTTTCTGTCGGGTCATCCCCGGCCGGATTGTTCAGCTTCAAGGTAAAATCGACCTTCTCATCTCCAACCGGAGACCGCGCCCGGCACAGGCCTCTAACCCACAGAAAGTCGTCTGTTCCTACCTCCGAAAACACCGCCTGCAGCCCGTAATAAGCCGTCAAATCCCCCGAGGTCTCACTCTTGATCTCGACCACCGGCTGATTTTTCGGCGTCAGTGCATGCTGCAAGGTCAGGACATCGGTGAAGCGATGACTGGCCAGATATACAAGCCAGTTGCCGTCGTCTTCAGGCAACGGACGAAAGAACACATCACGGGTGGTGCTCACCCTCAGACCCGCCGGGCTGATAAGCAATACACCCAGGCGACCCTTGGGGTGAATTGCATCGGAAAACGTTGTTGCAATCAGCCGGGAATCAAGGCTCCTGTCGCTGTTGTTGGTGTCCTGATCAGCGCTATACAAGCTCAGCGGTGCCGACCATTCTGCGTTCTGGCTCATGAACGCCAGGTTGATATCCAGTCTGGGGGCCAAATAGCCCTCGCTCCCCTTGATACCCACCGGGTCGCGCCACTCAGCCCACACCAGACACAAACGCCCGCCCCAAAACAACGGGCGCATATCCAGAACCCTGTTCCCCACTGGAATGTCGACAGGTTGCCATTCACTCCATGCCGCCGGGTTGACCGGATTGCCGGAAGCGGTGAGCTCGATGTCGGCCTTGCGCCAGAAATACTGAAACGGCTGCACCCGCTGCCGGCCGACGAAATAGTAAGTGGCATTGCTTGCCGAGTCGCCATCCAGACAGGCGCTGATGACATCCAGGTTGCAGGTCTGCTCGAATGCCTTGAGGTATTGCTGCGAGGCACGCTGCACCGAATCGCCGGTCAGCCGCGCCTGATTCAAGTCATTTTCCAGTGCCTTGAACAGGCGGGTCTTGCGCTGCCGCACAAAGGGGTTGATGAAGTTTTCCGGGTAGACCGAAATCAAGGACAGCGCCGCCCAGTCGGGGTAATTGCTGTACAGCTCCCAGAGTTTCAGGTCCTGCGCCGGAAAAGCCTTGTTTTTATAGCCCGGCTCAAGCTTGCGATACGCCGCATGAATGAATTGCTGCGCACAACTGGTCGCCTCGGCGACCCACGAACTTTGCACCGGGTAGTTGTCCAGCGGGTCCATGCGCAACAGCTCGAACAGATCCTGCGGCGTTTTCACGAAGGAGTAGCGGGTCCTGGCAGCCTGACCGATGCAGTAATCGACCAGTGCTGCGCGGCGTTTTTCCAACAATGGAGCCAGATTGCGTTGAGTCATGGTCTTGTCCTGCATCCTGAGGTGAACACTGCGTCAACCAACACGGTCATTGGTGAGTCAGTGCTTCGGTGAAGGTGATAGGGTCAAAAAATGTTTCTCTTTCACTGGCATCGCAATGCGCGCTGAAAATGAACTTGCCGCCGGAGGAACTCGACACGTAAACCCGTGTAACACCCTCGAAGTCGGCGTAATTCTGCGCGGGGCGAATCACCGCCGAGCCGCCACTGCCGCTCGCAGGTTCGGCGGACCAGCGCACCAGACGGTTGCGCCCGGGGTTTTGATAGACGTCGCGCAGCGTGGCGTACAGCTCGACTTCCTGCCCCGCCGGAACCGGCTGCAGCGGCACCTGGGCAGTTAATGGTGGGGGGAAGGACAGCGTCACGGCGTCATCGGAGATATTGATGGTCGGGGCCTGTTGCGCGTCGATCAGGTCAAGCCAGAACAGTGGCGTTTCCTGCCCCATGACCTTGCCCGGCAGATACTCGACCGTCACCGTTCCATTGACTTCAGTGGGCTTGGCCACAATCGTGCCGAGGTTCACTTGCCAGTACACATTGACGCCACTCAGTGGCTTGTCATCGGCGTCCGTCAACGTCACGGTCAACAGGACTTTCTCGCCGGGTTTACCGGCCACCACCTCGGTCTTGTCCACGACACAGGTCATGGTGACCAGTGGTTGCGCCACCTCATCGGCAAAGGCAACCACCGACTCGCGGTTATCTGAAAGGCTCAGCAGCGCGCGCTCGGCGGCAATTCGATAAGCGTCCTTGTCTACGTCCTCCGGCAGATTTCCCACGAGAAAAATCGTCAGGGCGTCCATGCCGCTGTGCCGGGCCAACACGCGGATGCGCATCAGCAAATCGAGCTGGGGCAAAGTCTTGAGGATCTTCAGCGCAGGGTCGATGCGGCTGACGCACTCACGCACTTCTTGCACGCTCCAGTCGAAAAACGCCGCCAGCCGCAACGCTGCCGCTTCCTGTGCCAGCCGCAGCGCATGGCCTGTCAGGGGCGTGGGCAATGCGTTGACCTGACGCAGATAGTCGAGCAGTTTGCCGGCCGGTTGCTCGCTCAACTCGAAGGCCCGCCCCAGCGCGGTCAGGTAATACAGGGTGCGGATCGACAGCAAGTGCCGATCGTCCTGAGCCATCCAGGCCTCGTGGCCGTATTGCAGAAAGTCTTCGAGCAACACCGCAGACAGTTCCAGCTTGCTCGCCACAGCACTGCGACGTCGCACATCAGCCAGCAAGCTCAGCAGCGGGTCGGGTTGCTCTGCGGTGCGTGCAGCGGGACTGAGTGCCTCAGTTGCATCGGCACGCGCGCTGACCTGCGACAACAACTGATAAACCGTAGACTGCGCCCAGATCAGCATCAGCAACCCGCGTTCGGTATCAAGGCCGGTGTACACCGCCAGACACTCCCGGGCGACCGAGACCTGCGCCTCCCGCGCCTGCAACAGCACGCCGAGCATTCGCTCGACGAGAATGCCCCGCACACTGGCGTCGTTTTCGCCCAGCCCCTCCCTGATTGCCTGGTCGAACTTTAGCCGGGCAAGGCTCAGGTAGTCGGTCTCGGGTAATTGCAGGTCGATGACCAGACCTGTCGGGTCGACCAGTTCGGTCAACAACCGCAGCCAGTCCAGCCCCTCCAGCGAGGGAACGCCAGCCATCGACAGCCCGGCATTGTTGAACAGCGCGGCAGGCAGCAGGTTGCGGATCTGCTCGAACAACTGCTGCTCAGCCTGTGTGGCAACCGCCAGGGCCTGCAGCGGTGCCACTTGCTGCAGCATCCACAGCACGGGGAGTTCGCGATCCTTGCACCAGGACACGCAGGAGTGCAGGGCATACATCAGATTGAGCACGTCCGGTGTGGTTTCGCTATTGAGCCGTGCGTGCACCCGCGGCAAACCTGCCAGCCCGTCGACCCAGCTCTCGCCGCCCAACAACGTCAGCATCAGCACGCCTTCGACCGGGGTAATGCCCAGCAGCCGTGGCAACTTCACCAACCGGTAGAAACTCGATATGACTGCCGTGGTGCGCCTCAGCGTGCCGCTGAACCCGTGCGCCCGTTCGATCGCTACTGCCAGGTAGGCATAAGTCTGCAGATCGATGCCCAACCCGCTGCACAACTGGCTGATTGTCAGCTCCGCGATACCCTGCGCCGGCAGCGTCGCAAACGTTGCGCCGTCCAGCACCAGGGGCTGGCGATAATTGCCCTGGCCGTTGAAGGTGCGATCGAACAGTGACAGGGCATTGGCACGACCGTAAATCGAGATTTCATCGATAAATGCCGCGAAATCCTCTGCCGAACAGCCATAGCGTTCACGCAGCGACTGAAACAGGCCCAGCGCATGCACCTGATGGGTAGAAATCCACCACGGATTTGCCGGTGTCGCATGACGGGCCTCTGCCCTGATCGCCGCCGTCAACAACGCATCCACCTGCTCGCTGGGCAGCTCCAGCCATCGATCCAGGCGCAACTTGCGATTCATTCGTTCGTAGCGGTCAATGATGGTCGGGTCTTGTGTCAAACGATGCAGAAAGGCTTCGCTGTCTTCCCTGTAATCAATGTCGAGCGCCGGGATGGTCGCGGCGTTTAGATAGACCGAGCCGGATCGCTGGCTCTCGTCAGCACCCGGTTGCTCGCTGTCATACACGCTGACGTTGGCCGAACGCGTCGGGGCGAATTCGCGAATCGACAGCAACGCCTCGATATCCCGGGTGTCCAGCCCCGTCCGCTCGCCAAAGAATTTCACCTGATTGAGATTTAGCCAATCGGTCCCAGGTGCTCCAAAGTTGTATTGGTAATAATCGTCCCTTGCGTCGGTATCACCAGATTTTATCGGAGCCTCCGTCAGCAATTCACGCTGATAAGGCCCCAGCCGCGACGCATGGGTAAAGGCGCGCCCGGCATCGTTGTCCCATGCCTCGGGCTGCAGGAAATAGGGATAGGCCAGATCCACCATGTGGGCGATATTACCCACCGACAAGCCATGTTCACGGGCGACAAAATCAAGCGTGACCCAATGCTGGTAGTACGGCAGACCGTTGGGGTAACGGGTCTGGATCAGTGCCTCTTCGAGATCCGGAGCGCTATCGTTTTCCTCGATAAACGTTTCGAGCACCGGGACGATGATGTCCAGCGCCGACACTGCCTGATGCACGGCATTGAAGTCGACCAGCAGCTTTTTCAGATCCTGACGGCGCACATGCAAATCGAGTTTTTCCTCGCCGCCAATAGCGTGGATTTTGTCCTGGATCCAGCGCAACAACTCGATCAGGTAAGCCACCGGAGATGCGATTGACTCCAGGGCCTGCGGTGGGCACAACCCATCGAAATTGGTCGAGAACAAACTCTCGTAGCTCGGCCCCGCGACCATCGACAACAGACCGCTGTCGGGGCGCGTGACCCGGGCCTGCGGAGCGCGCAACGAATGTTCGATGAACTGGCGCCGGACAAACACCGCCAGACTGTTGGCCCTGCGTAGAAAGGCCCGCGCGTCGTCGGGGTTCATCCGGTAATGGCTGACCAGCCCCTGAACGCCTTGCTCGACCAGCGGAAAAATCGAACCGCCGTTTTCGAAGTATTTGCAAAAATCGGTATAGGTTTCGCGCTGTTCATCGCTAAACACTTGTCTCAGCAACTGCTGCACTGGACGGATCACAGGCTCGGTCATGGTCTTGCTCCCGGTGGAATCGAAATCACCTCGAAACGCTCGCTTTCAACCCAGTCGGACTTGGTCGAGCCATCCGCAGCGTCGGTGACGGTCTGTTGGAATCGGCACCAGTGGCCGCCTGGACGCAAGGCGTGCGATGCCTCGCCGCGCCAGCCTTGATCGGTGACGGCAATGTCTTCGCTCAAGACTTGATCAGGGTCGTACCAGGTCACCACGCGCCCCACGCCCGTGCGGCCTTTACCGAGGAAGCGAAGCGGATTTTCTTTCCAGCTTCCCGGCGTCGGCTCATCGATAGCGGGCAGGTAAGTGCCCAGCTCTACTGGATGTGGAGCCGAGGGGGCAGACTCGAAGCCATCACACGAGGACACCGCCACCAGTTGCGCAGTGCCGTCGGACTGCTCCGTTTCAAGCGTCAGCGACCAGGTACGATCCTCGAGCACCGGAGCGCTTACGCGTACCGAACCCTTGCTGCCCGTCAGCGTCACCAGCACTGTGTCACCGGGGTAGCCGAAGCCGGACACAACAACCCGACGACCGACGTGCACACCTCGCCCGGGGCTTTCGATAACCGGCGCGGCGGGCACCACCTTGAAACTGCGCACAAGACTTTCCTTCGACTCATGATCGTCGAAGAATTGCCGGGCCTTCACTTTGTAGTTGCCGACCGGCAACGTTACGTCGGCAAACCAATCGCCCTTGGCGCCTATCGAGATTTTATCGAGCAGGATTTCGCTCGGACTTTCACACCAGATCGTCACGTGGCCAAGGGGTTCGCCGGTGCCACGAAGCGTCGAGGTGCGCGCCAGCGATTGATGCTCCTGCGGCACCGTGATGACCGGCGGCACCAGCACGACAAAAAAACTGCGCACAGCGCTGGGCAGAGAGGGTCTGCCGGCGATGGTTTGCACGGCATCGATCTGGTATTTGCGGAACTCGAGTTTTTTCAGCTCGATGAACCAGTCGCCATGAGCGGTCAGCCGTTTCGGCTCACCCAGATTCCGCCCGAATTGCGCGTCCCGCAGTTGCAATGTGGCACCGTTATAGCCGTTGATGCCGTGCACGTTCATGTCGTAGTGGGTGTCTGCGTTTTCATTCGGCGCGGTGATATCCGGTTTCTCCGGGCTGACCGAGAACGTTTGCGAGGCTGGCGGCGACGGTCGCCCGGCGACGGTCTGGATCACCGTCACGGTGTGCTGCTCGTCCGGAGCAAACCCGGCGTCGCGCTTGAAGGTCCATGTGCCACTGCTTCCATCAGGTTTGTGCTCGGTCGCACTGTCGCTGTACTTCAGGCTCAGTGTCGCGCCGGGCCAGCAGGAGCCGGAGATTTTCGGCGAGAGTCCATCGTCTTCGACGGCAGTGATGATGGGTGCCAGCAGCGGCACAGAGATGGTTATTTCCACCGGATCGGAGGCGAAAGCGTCTTTGGACTGCACCACCAGGACGATTCTGCTGGTATTCGGCTGCCAGGGTGTCGATGCCTCTGCCGTCCAGCCCTGGCCCGTCACGGGCGCGGGTGGTGCAATGGCGGCGCCGCTCTGCTTATCCGTCACTTGCACTGTGGCGCCGGCTATCCCTCTGCCAGTGATACGCGGTTTGTAGTCGACAACGGTAAAAGCCAGCTCGGTCGGCGGTGGGAAACGGTCGATATTGATGACCAGCTCAACAGCGTCCGACACCGCCGCACCGAGCCTCTGCACCACACGCACGGTGCGGGTCGAACCCGGTGCCCACGCCTCGAAGGCACGGGTCAACCAGCCCTGATTCGTGACCTGCGTCGATGGAGCGAGCGCAGCGCCGGTCGCCTTGTCGGTGACCTCGACAGATGCCCCTGCAATACCTTCGCCGATGAATGTCGGAGTGTAGAGGTCGTTGGTGTATCTCACTGAAGAGGGCGGTGGAAGCTTTGATGAGGCCTTGAAATGGTATTCCTGCGAGGGAATCCAGCCACCAGCATTGTCGTCAACTTTCTGCACGATCTTCAGATCGTAGTCGCCGATGGGCCAGTACTGTGAAGTCGTTCTCCAACTGCCTGCGGTCACGACAACGGCAGGTGGCGGCGTAGCTCCAGTCGGACCTCGGACAATCGTGATCTCGACCGTGGCGCCGGTAAAACCTGCGCCGGAAAACTCGATGGAGGTGAGGGACGGGTAGGTGAAGTTGATTGTGCTCGGTGTTGGGGGGCGGACTTTGAACGAACGGGCCACACTCACTTCCGAAGTGCCGCCAGGTACCGTTTGCTGCGCCACAACCGTAAAGCGGCCCGGCGGCATGTCGCGGGTGAACGTTGTAACCCTCCATCCTCCGTTGGCATCAGCAATGCCCTGGCCGACCTTGAATGAATGTTCGAAATCCTTGAGGACTTCGACGGTCGCACCTGGAATAGCCCTCCCCCCTTCTATCGGACCTCTCGGATCGGTCACCGCTGATTCGGATGGCGTCGTGATTGTCGGCTGCAGAAGCAAGGTGAAGAATTGCGCAGCGGTCCAATCATCCATGCCTCTGTGGCCAGCCGTGATATCGACGCGACCGCCGTCAGGGTAGTTGGACTGGTTGAATGATGCTTCCCACGTTTCGTCAGGCTTGACGGTTGTCGTGGCGTGTAACACGCCGCCCCCCGGGGTCATCACATCGATGACATTGCCTGGCGTGCCTCGGCCTTTGATCAGCAATCCGCTGGCCGACTTGAGTACCGCACTGTTTGCCGGAGAGTCGATACGTGGTGCCACGTACCTTTTGAGGGTAACGGTATTGGACTTACCGGAGTTCTGGTTGCCAATGATTTGTACGGCGTAGAAATCCAAAACGCCGGGCGGCAACATGATGGAGGTATTCCACCCCCCGTTGTTCTGGACAGGAGCAGTCCCCACTGGAATTTCAGCATTGTTAAACTGCCACCTCAAATGAATTGTGCCGGGGACAAGCCCGTTTCTACCGGATACAGTGAACGGCTTCTCGACATCGATCGAGGTTCCGGAAGTGGGAACCTCGATAATCGGTTTCTGTGCTGGGTAGATATCAAGGCCCCACCCTTCGTGGGGTTCAACATCGTTGTTGGATCCGTCGTAGTTAACCCGGATTGCCAGCGACACGCCAAAATCAGGAGGACCGAGCGGGGAGTCGAGAAAAATTTCATAATCGTGCCATTGGGTGTCCTGACGCATGGAGTCAGGGGAGTCCTTGCGAACCCAGTTACGAGCTTGAAGACCCACATCTATATTGGCGCGATACCAGTTCCCAGAGCGCGTGGTCATTTTGTAACGCAAGGTCTTCACATAGATGCGGCCTGATTCGAACTTGTACCGGCACACCATTTGAGTTTGCAGCTCCGGCACTCTGGGGTGTGTCTGGTAAAGCGATGTTTCGACCGCATCCGCCCAGAACACCTCGGAAAACTGCGCTCCATCGCCCAGCTCCTTGAGTGATCCGTCTGCCAGTTTCGTGACCTGAGCGACAGTGGTCTGAACCTTTTCGGTATCAAGCCAGGCTCGTCCTTTCTCGTCGTCCTCGACGGTTTCGTTCATGTCGGCAATGCTCCGGGCAATGGGTCGCTCACGTTGTGGGATCAACATACGTGTGCTCATTGCACGCGACCACTGTCAGAACTGACAGTCCAAAAGATCCAATTCATCTAAAAAAACATTGCTTGATTACTAGAACAGCTAAGTCTTTCCACGCCCTACTTCGACACGCGCAGCAAACTACAACGCCTTGCGCCTTTGCCTACAGATCCGCCAGAATCCGCCGGCTTGTGCGCTTTGCCGATGCTCCGTAACGTGTTCCGTGCCGCTGCCAATCAGTGGTCGGGTTTAGTCGCCCGGGGGGTATACGAATGTGCACAAGCGTCATCAAGTCGGGTATTCCCTATCCCCGCACTCGATGGTGGCTGTTCGCAGGGCGCCCTCGGGCGCGCCGGTATTTCGTATGCCTCCCGGTCGACTAACCTGCTTGCAGCCGCCACCCTAATTCGTTTAGTCGCGAATCGGTCGTGGCCCTACTTAGAGGCAATACGATCATGTTCAAAGCAACCCCTAATCCACCCGAAACAAATCCTGCCGATACCTCGCCCTACGAATCCGCCGATTCACGAAAGCTCCACGAAGCCGCCGAGCGCGCCCTCGACCACTACCTCAAACCCGAACCGCCCTCGCGCAATTCAGTGGATCGTGGCATGCAGATGTTCCGGGTCGCGCCTGACATCAACCCCGAAGCGATCGCCATCCAGACCTACGAAACCTTTTCGTCGGTGAGCATTCTGTTGCTGGATCTGGCGGACAGCCTGGAAGACAAACCACGGCATCTGGCGATGGCGATTTATCAGTTGAGCGAGATGGGGTTACTGCTGGCGGAGAAGACGCTGGACAGTGAGCGGGCGATTGCTGTGGGTTAGCCTTTGGAGAAGCGTTGTCTGGGCTGATGCCTTCGCGGGCAAGCCCGCTCCCACAGGGATTTGTGGTGTGCACACATTCTTTGATCAACCCCGGACATTGTGGGAGCGGGCTTGCCCGCGATGGCAATTAGGCGAGCGTCGCCGAAGTCAGGCCGAGGCCGGCAATGGCTGGAAGCTGAAGTACTGACGCAACGCCTCGACCAGTTGCCCATATTCCGGGGGTGGACGCTGCAGGCTGAACCCGGCGTCGTAATGCAGGGGCGTCGCGTCTTCGTGGCACCACAGGCAGCACGCCGTGAGGTCGATGACCTGCTGGCAGCCGTCGCTGAATGGCAGTTTGAGACGCAGACTGAAATCGACGCCGATCATCATCGGCAACTGGCTGATGAGCATCAGCCCGTCCTCGGACACGTTGCCCAGAAAACCGATGGGTTTGTCGGTGACGCTGTTGTACACCCGCAGGAAGTACGGCAACTGGTGCCGTTCAATTCGACGATCGGTAAACATGCGCAGTACGCCATGCAAGGCTCCATCACAGAGCCGCACCTTTGCTTCGGAACGTGCCTGCCCTGCAGACGCGCTCTCCCCGCTTCCGGTGTGACGGTCGCCAATACGCCATCACCTCAACCTCTACCAGTCGCAGGTGTTGCCCCGGCCCAAAATCAGGCTCTGAACCGGATCACTGGACTATAGCTCAGCTTGTACAGTCGGCCAGCGTTTGTATGACAACCAGCATCAGAAACGTTGCGGACTTGGTGCTGCCGCTCCGCTGCGAGTCGGGTAATGTCCCAGGCTCTGCAGGGTTTCCAGGCGGGCGCGCGCACGGAAGGCGTATTCGCTGTGGGGGTACGAGGCGATGATGAACTGATAGGTCTGCGCCGCGTCGATGTACATTTTTTGCCGTTCCAGGCACTGGCCGCGCATCATCGACACTTCCGGCCACACATACGGCCGGGCCCGGCTGGCGCGTTCAACCTTGGACAGTTCAAGCATCACCTGCTCGCAATTGCCCCGGTCGTAGGCGCTGTAGGCGTTGTTCAAATGATGGTTCATCGACCAACGGGTGCAGCCCGTGACGGCGAGGACGCTGAGGGCAAGGGCGGCAATGGGCAACAATCGCATGGGGAGGTTCTCCTGTCTTGAGCTCTGTATCGACCTTGCGCGAAAAATCTTCAATGCCGCTCTCGTCAGCGTGGTATCAGTGCGGGGCGTCCTCGGGCGGGTTAGCATCGCCCTTCGGGGTAGATGGGGTTGACTCCAGATGGATGGTCACTACTGGTGACCTTGGCGAAACCGCGCCGTCCGCGCTTCTTTCAACGACATAAAAACCGAATTTGCTCAGATCCAGGAACGTATTCCATCTCCCGTTGCTACTGATCAATTGGCCAAACAGCGGATTCAAGGGATCCCTGGTGCTGTAGGCGACCGCGGAATTTCCGGGTGTTCCTGTTCCCTCCACTCGAAAACGCACACCTGGCGTGTCGCCATCTTTTGGGCTTTCAATCACTGGCGGTTCCAGCGCCTGGTGTGTTTCTTTTTCAGCTGTCATGTCGTAAGCCTCGCAGCCCCGCCACCATTGGCGGGATTCAATCTGTATAGCGATCGAAAAACCGCGTGCCACCTGTAAGAAATACCAGTACCGACCAGCGGTAGCGGTTGCCGGTCACAGTCGTTGAAAAAAACCACGTTCAATAAAGAAAACAATAAGTAGTGCAAACGAACAATGACTACACCCCAAGAGCATAGTAGCCTCTGCTAGCGCTTGAACTCAGGAGTCTTTGCATGTCCGTCCGTCGTACCAAAATCGTCGCTACC
This sequence comes from Pseudomonas sp. JQ36, assembly GCF_053851495.1. NCBI lineage: Bacteria > Pseudomonadati > Pseudomonadota > Gammaproteobacteria > Pseudomonadales > Pseudomonadaceae > Pseudomonas > Pseudomonas sp. JQ36. The sequence goes on from NZ_CM132642.1 coordinate 3,435,192, forward strand.
CTTGGCCCGGCCAGTAACTCGCCGGAAGTTCTCGAACAGCTGATTCTGGCTGGTCTGGACGTCGCCCGTCTGAACTTCTCCCACGGCACCCCCGACGAGCACAAGGCTCGCGCGAAGCTGGTGCGTGACCTGGCGGCCAAGCACGGCCGTTTCGTCGCCCTGCTGGGTGACCTGCAAGGCCCGAAAATCCGTATCGCCAAATTCGCCAACAAGCGCATCGAGCTGAAGATCGGTGACAAGTTCACCTTCTCCACCAGCCATCCGCTGACCGAAGGCAACCAGCAAGTGGTCGGCATCGACTACCCGGATCTGGTGAAAGACTGCGGCGTGGGCGACGAGCTGTTGCTCGACGACGGCCGCGTAGTGATGCGCGTCGAAACCGCCACCGCTACCGAGCTGCACTGCGTGGTGACCATCGGCGGCCCGCTGTCCGACCACAAAGGCATCAACCGTCGCGGTGGCGGCCTGACTGCTCCGGCCCTGACTGAAAAAGACAAGGCCGACATCAAGCTCGCCGCCGAAATGGAAGTCGACTACCTCGCGGTGTCCTTCCCGCGTGACGCGGCTGACATGAACTACGCCCGTCAACTGCGCGACGAAGCCGGCGGCACTGCCTGGCTGGTGGCGAAGATCGAACGCGCCGAAGCCGTGGCCGACGACGAAACCCTCGACGGTCTGATCAAGGCTTCCGACGCAGTGATGGTTGCCCGTGGCGACCTCGGTGTGGAAATCGGCGACGCCGAGCTGGTGGGCATTCAGAAGAAGATCATTCTGCACGCACGCCGCCACAACAAAGCGGTGATCGTTGCGACCCAGATGATGGAGTCGATGATCCAGAACCCGATGCCGACCCGCGCCGAAGTGTCCGACGTGGCCAACGCCGTGCTCGACTACACCGACGCCGTGATGCTCTCGGCCGAATCCGCTGCCGGTCTGTACCCGCTGGAAGCCGTTCAGGCGATGGCGCGCATCTGCGTCGGCGCTGAAAAGCATCCGACCAGCAAGACTTCCAGCCACCGTATCGGCAAGGAATTCGAGCGCTGCGACGAAAGTATCGCCCTGGCAACCATGTACACCGCCAACCACTTCCCGGGCGTGAAAGCGATCATCGCCCTGACCGAAAGTGGCTACACCCCGCTGATCATGTCGCGCATCCGCTCCTCGGTGCCGATCTACGCGTTCACTCCGCACCGCGAAGCCCAGGCTCGCGCAGCGATGTTCCGTGGCGTGTACACCGTGCCGTTCGACCCGGCATCGCTGGCCCCGAACGAAGTCAGCCAGAAAGCGATCGACGAACTGGTCAAGCGTGGCGTTGTGGAAAAAGGCGACTGGGTCATCCTGACCAAGGGCGACAGCTACCACACCACCGGTGGCACCAACGGCATGAAGATCCTGCACGTTGGCGACCCGCAGGTCTGAGTGATTCGCTGAAAACCAAAAGCCCCGGCATGCGAATGCCGGGGCTTTTTTATTACCCGTTAACACCTGTTGGGCGAATCTACAACTGTCAGACCTGACAGTTGTGCCACTGACGATGGAAGCTTTTAATCGAAACTCGTCCGATCATTAATCTTCAGAGTTTTACGCTTTTCTATCGTGCAATGAACTGACGACCTGTTTTTTCCGCAATTGCACGAGGTCGAAAAAATGACGAGTCAAAAAACTTACGGCGGGATGCTCGATACCGATTTCGGCGACGAAGGAATTGTGACGATAGTCAACGGAAATCCGGACTACGGAACTATCCATATCAAACAACTGCTGGTAAAGGATTCCTGGATCTATTTTGGTGGGCATTCCTCCAAAGGCAATTCCAGCTACTTCACCCTGGGCCGCCTGGATCTAAATGGCGATCCTGATCTTGATTATGGCGAGAACGGTTTATTCCAACACCCGCTTCCCGAGTTTTCCGGCCTTTCCTCGTTTGCTTTGCAAGATGGCAGGATTATCGTTAACGCCGAATCCAAATCGTCTATTTCTACCAACTTTTCGTATTTTTACCGATTGGAAGCAAATGGATCACTGGATAAAACCTTTGGCGAAGATGGCCAGGTTTGTCTGGAACTCGGTTCGCTATCCACGCAACCAATTGAAGTTCTGGAAAGCTCCGCCGCTGACCAGACGGGTATGGTGATCTTGCGTGACGGCAAGATTCTCACTATTCATTACTATGGATGGATCATACGCCTGACGCCGCAGGGAGCTCCGGACACAACATTCTCCCCTACAGGCTTCATCCATATCAAAAACCCTCATAATCCAACGAGTCTGTTGCAGAGCTTGCTGGTTAACGATACGCAAGAGAAATATGTGGTTGGAGGCTTGACGCTCGCCACATCAAGTCACCATGCCATGCTTGCCTGCTTGCATAAGAATGGCGAGCCCGATGAGTCGTTTGGCAGGATGAAAAATGGTTTCGTGGTGTTCGATATACGTGCATCAGAATTCAAACAACTTGTGCGACAGCACAATGGACGGATTCTTGGGGTTGGTGAAGCGGGAGCATCTTCAGATATCAAAGCGTTGCTGATCAGCTCCGAGCCCAATGGTGAACCGAACATTCAATTCAATCAGGGTCGACCGTTGCTGACGGCCCTGGCCAAGGAAACACAGTGGGAGGCCGGTGCATTTCAAGAGGACGGCCGGTCTGTCGTCGTGGGGTCGACAGGCACTTTCACGCCCATGACTCACCAGCTTGTCGTGGCCCGCTTTAACAGCGACGGGAAACTGGATGCCGACTTTGGTAATGGAGAGGGTTACGTCAAACAAACTCTGCCAACCGATGGAAAAGGAACGTATATGGCCAGCATTGCCTTGCAGTCCGATGAAAAAATCCTTGTGAGCGCCATTCCATTTGTGTTGAGAGACGAGGAGCCTGGATATCCAATGATCTTGCGGTACTTGCCTAACTGAAGGGCGATGCCCTGAGTAATTCCGGTAAACATTGTTGCTCCTCATCTCAAGGAAATGGCCATGACTTCCCAACAGTCGAGTTCCTCACTTATGTCCGGCAAGCTTGATCCTGATTTTGGTAAAGACGGATTTAAGTATCTGACTTCACCGCTTCCTGACTATCCGAAATACCATTCAACCGTGGTCGCGGTAGGGCCTGATGACATGATTTACGTCGCTGGCGAGGCGTACGGTGACCTTGGCGCGGTTTGCACGGTCACCCGCCTTGATCAGAATGGCGCTATCGACGATAGCTTCGGCAACAAAGGTTTTTTCTATAGCGAAACTATTGGCACTCATCAAGCCGACTTTCCCGCTGAGCAAATTGCTTTCTCAGAAGGAAAAATCCTGGTGAGCGGAGAAATGGGTTACTACAACGAGGGTCCGAGATACGACAAAGTCATCATCCGTCTTAATTTGAACGGCACAATTGATGAGACATTTGGCGAAAAAGGAGCGTTCATTTTCTATACCCCTGACGTAAGTGAGACTTCATCAAACAAAGACGCTTACAATGAAAAACGTCAGAAAACCGCCGATTCGAGACTACTCAAACATCCCAAATCGAATACAACTACACCTTCCACTTCCAATTCAATGATGCTTGCCGATGGACGTCTTTTATTACTCCATGAGTCCGGCTCTTTCCTTGAAACCTGCAGCTTTATAATCCGTGTTACCCAAGATGGAAAACTTGACACAACATTTAATAAAACCGGCTTTATCAAAGTCGCTCATGACAAGTTTAATTTTACTCTACTTAGAAGCCTTACGGTCACCAGCACAGGCGACTACATTAGCGCCGGCATCGTCAGACACGAGTACAGGGGCACCCCTGAAGCCATCGTTTTGGTAAAACACGACAAAAATGGACAACTGATCACTGACTTTCAAACGGAAGGATTCAAGTTAATAAAATCCAGTGATACAAACAGCTACTTCACTCTTTCAAGCACGAAAAATCAAACTAACAATCGCATCCTCTGCCTGGGTGCGAAAGTTGAAAGAGGCTCGACCAGCCATGAGGGCTTATTAATCAGCCTCGAAGAAAATGGCCACACCAACATTCAATTCAACGGCGGAGAGCCCGTTTTTTCCGGGTCAATTCAAAAGACACTTACTTCTCCAAAGCGGACTTTCTTTCTAGTGGAAAGTTTCTGGCTACAGGAATTACAAGAAAAGGCGAACTGAACCATTATGCGGTTACTCGTTTTTTAGCCAACGGCGCTCACGATGAAGAATATGGCAATGGGGGCTGGTTTGAATACAGACAAACAATAGTTCCTTCCTACTACAGTTCAGTTATTGCTCATGAAAAAATCATAATGTCGTCATTCCCCGATGATGGGGATTTAGGCAGACGTCCTATTGCACGCGGATTAATGTCTTGACTCATCAAAGACCCGGCATGTGAATGCCGGGTCTTTTTGCATTCTGAGCTAAAAGATGCGGCGTCTATTCTGCCCTCATCGCTAACAAGCCAGCTCCCACAAGGCTCGGCGGCCATTACGGATTTTGCATCCACTACAAAAAACTGTGGGAGCTGGCTTGCCAGCGATGAGGCCGTCCAGATCAGCAAAGATCTCAGTGCCGCTTGATAAACCCGGTCAACGCCGCCAATGCCTCCGGCGAGCGCAAGCGCTGGGTGAACAGTGCGCCCTCCTCCTCGATCACCTTACGGATCAATTCGCGATCCGGCGCCCTCATCAATTGCTTGCTGATGCGCACCGCTTCCGACGGCAGCTCATCGAAACGCAACGCCATCTCCTGCGCCTTGCTTAAGGTCGCTTGGCCGCTCCCCAGCGCTTCAGTGGCAATGCCCCACTGCGCCGCCTGCTCACCGCTGAATCCTTCGCCGAGCAGCAACAGCTCCGCCGCTTTCGCGTGTCCGAGCAAACGCGGCAGGATCAGGCTGGAACCGAACTCCGGGCACAGCCCGAGGTTGACGAATGGCATGCGCAACCGCGCATCGCGGCTGACGTAGACCAGATCGCAATGCAGCAACAACGTGGTACCGATGCCCACCGCCGCGCCGGCCACGGCGGCGATCACCGGTTTGCGGCATTCGAGCAGGTTGAGCATGAAGTGGAACACCGGGCTGTCGAGGTCGCTCGGCGGTTGCTGGATGAAGTCGGCGATGTCGTTGCCGGCGGTGAAGCACTCGGCACCGCCGGTGATCAGCACGGCGTTGATTTCAGGATCGTTGTCGGCCTGCTTCAGGGCCTCGGCGAGGCGACTGTACATCGCGCGGGTCAGGGCGTTTTTCTTGTCCGGGCGGTTGAGGCGCAGGGTAAGCAAACCGCGTTCGCGTTCCAGCAGGATGGCTTCGGTCATGGCGTGTCTCAACATGGCTGTTTTAAGAGGTTCTCTGTGGCGAGGGGATTCATCCCCGGTTGAGTGCGCAGCGCTCACAGAGCTTTTGGGGCCGCTGCGCAGCCTAGCGGGAGCAAGCTCCCTCGCCACAGAAGCGCCCTCAACCAATGAAGGATCTGCGTTTAACTGCGGGACAAAAACACATCGGCCAGCAGTTGATTGCGCGGCAGTCCGGCCAGGTACAGACGCTTGGCAAACGCATCGACGCTGGCAGTCGAGCCGCAGACTAAGGCCAGGGTTTGCCGGGAAACAAGGCGCAGTTGCGCCAAAGCGGCGGCTGACTCGGCCGCCGTCCACAGCTCGACGCTGAGGTTTTCGCGCTGCGCAGCAAGCGCCGCCAGGGGTTTGGCCAGATAGTGCTCGCGTTCGTCATGGGCCAGGTGAATGACGCGGATGGCGCCTTGGTGATCCTGGCGCAAGGCTTCGCGCAGCACGCCGAACAACGGGCCCAGCCCGGTGCCGGCCGCCAGCAGCCACAGCGGTCGGGTGTGCCAGTCCGGGTCGTAATGCAACGCTCCGCCACGCAGTTCGCCGAGGCGGATCGGGTCGCCGATCTGCAGGCGCCGCGCCGCATCGCTGAATTCGCCGGGCTGGCGGCAGTCGAGGTGGAACTCGAGAAAGCGGTCTTCTTGCGGCAGGCTCGCCAGCGAATAGGGTCTGGCGATGTGGTTGATCCACAGCACCAGATGTTGCCCCGCGCTGTAGCGCAGCGGTCGCTGCGGGGTCAGGCGCAAACGCAGGACGTTATCGCTGAGCCAGTCCAGCGCCTCGACCACCGCCGGGCGCCCGTCGGCGACCGGGTCGAAGGTGTGTACCTGCAAATCTTCCGTGACCTGACACTGACAGGCCAGCCGCCAGCCTTGCTGGCGCTGTTCGGCGTTCAAGGCATCCGGGCGACTGTCGGCGGGCGAACCCTGAACACACTGCACCAGACAGGCATGGCAACTGCCGGCGCGGCAGCTGTAAGGCACCGCGACGCCGTGCTGATTCAGCGCGTCGAGCAAATTGCTGCCCGCCGCCACCGACCATTGCCGGTCACCGACGCGAAGTTCAGGCATCCACATTCTCCCATGCCGCTGCACAGCGATTGCGCCCGTCGCGCTTGGCCCGGTACAGCGCCTGATCAGCGCGCTGCAAGGCGTCGTCCAGATCATCACCCAGTTCCAGCAGAGTCATGCCTGCCGACAGGCTCAGGCTGCGCACATTCAGGCCCACCAGTTCGACGTCGGTGAAAGCAATGCGCAGGCGTTCACAACAGGCGGTCAGGCGTTCGGCATCGCAGTCGGGCAGCAACACCACGAATTCCTCGCCACCGTAACGTGCCAGCACGTCGCCGTCACGCAGGCAGGCACCTGCCACGCCGGCGAACGCCTGCAACACCTGATCGCCCGCGGCATGGCCGTGCAGATCGTTGATGCGTTTGAAGTGGTCGAGATCGATCAGCGCCAAGCCATGCACCACGCCCGGTTCCATCTCCGCCAGCTCCCGTGAGGCCAGGCGCAGAAAATGCCGACGATTGAACAGGCCGGTCAGCTCATCGGTGGCCACCAGATCTTCGAGCTGGCGCATCATCCCGCGCAGGGTGTCCTGATGCGCCTGCAAGGCAAACCGGCGCTGGCGCATGCGTTGCCGCGAAACCTGGACGAAGCGTGCGTAAATCACCAGCCACGCCAGCACCATCGCCAGAATGCACACTTGCAACGCCGCCAGTGCCGGATCCGGCAGACGGAAGTGGTAGCCATCCCAGAGGGTGATCGCACAGAAACTGAAGAACACCAGCAGCGCGCAACGAATGAACGCGCGCCGGGTTAAATGAAACAGGCCGAACAGCAGGATCAGTACGTAGAACACCAGAAACGCGCCACGTGCTTCGTCCAGATGAGCGATCAGCCAGGTCTGCCAGCCGAGCCCGAGCAGCACTTGCGCTTCGGTCAGGCTGGGGTCGGCAAAGCGCTGGTTGCGCCCGGACCAGAACAGCGTAAACAACGTGGCCTGGCAGATCACCACCAGCGCGCTACCGATGGCCACGCTGTTCAATGATTGCGGGTAATGCCCGGTGAAAAACGCCAGCCACAGCAGCAGCAAAGCCAATCCATAGGTGGCTGCGGCGAGGGCAAAGCGCTTGAGCAAAAGACGTTGAATGGCGTTATGGGTCAATCGTTGACTCACCGTGCGATAGGAGGCTGACCGAGTGTCCTACTCTACAGACCGGATGCCACTTTAGAGGGGCGGTCGATAAATGACCACCGATTTTCGGCGCCAAAAATTGACGTCAAATGCATGACCCGATTGTCGGATTGACGCCGCCTTCTGTGGCGAGGGAGCTTGCTCCCGCTGGCCTGCGCAGCAGGCCCAAATCCAGCCAACTCAATATTTCAGTTCCACCGTGTATACCGATTTACGGCTGCTGCGCAGCCGAGCGGGAGCAAGCTCCCTCGCCACAGGGGCCAGCAGTGTTCGGTATGCGACCAACGAATGACTGCCGACGCGTGTATGCCCGGAAGAGGCGCGGTATACTGCCGCGCCTTTTTAGCGTCGCGCCAGCAGCCCCGGCGTGCCTTGAAAGGTGCTTGCGACCGACCGATGCACCCAAGCCGCAGGCACCTTATTGAATGTTCCCGTCTTTTAGAGGAGCGCGACTCATGACCGTGATCAAGCAAGACGACCTGATTCAGAGCGTTGCCGACGCCCTGCAGTTCATTTCCTATTACCACCCCGTGGATTTCATCCAGGCGATGCACGAAGCCTACCTGCGCGAAGAATCGCCAGCGGCCCGTGACTCGATCGCGCAGATCCTGATCAACTCACGCATGTGCGCCACCGGCCACCGGCCGATCTGCCAGGACACCGGCATCGTCACCGTGTTCGTGCGTGTGGGCATGGACGTACGTTGGGATGGCGCGACCATGAGCCTGGACGACATGATCAACGAGGGCGTGCGCCGCGCCTACAACCTGCCGGAAAACGTCCTGCGGGCCTCGATCCTCGCCGACCCGGCGGGCGCTCGCAAAAACACCAAGGACAACACCCCGGCAGTCATCCACTACTCCATCGTCCCGGGCAACACCGTGGAAGTGGACGTGGCGGCCAAGGGCGGCGGTTCCGAGAACAAGTCGAAAATGGCCATGCTCAACCCGTCCGACTCGATCGTTGACTGGGTGCTCAAGACCGTTCCGACCATGGGCGCCGGCTGGTGCCCACCGGGCATGCTCGGCATCGGCATCGGCGGCACCGCCGAGAAAGCCGCGGTCATGGCCAAGGAAGTGTTGATGGAATCCATCGACATCCATGAGCTGAAAGCCCGTGGCCCACAGAACCGTATCGAAGAGATCCGTCTGGAGCTGTTCGAGAAGGTCAACCAGCTGGGCATCGGCGCCCAGGGCCTCGGTGGCCTGACCACCGTGCTCGACGTGAAGATCATGGATTACCCGACTCACGCCGCCTCGCTGCCGGTGTGCATGATCCCGAACTGCGCCGCCACCCGTCACGCGCACTTCGTGCTCGACGGTTCTGGCCCGGCATCGCTGGAAGCGCCATCACTGGACGCCTACCCGGAAATCGTCTGGGAAGCCGGCCCGTCGGCTCGTCGCGTCAACCTCGACACCCTGACCCCGGAAGAAGTGCAGAGCTGGAAGCCGGGCGAAACCGTCCTGCTCAACGGCAAGATGCTCACCGGTCGCGACGCGGCGCACAAGCGCATGGTCGAGATGCTGAACAAGGGTGAAACCCTGCCGGTGGATCTGAAAGGCCGCTTCATCTACTACGTCGGCCCGGTTGATCCGGTCGGTGACGAAGTGGTTGGCCCGGCTGGCCCGACCACCGCGACGCGGATGGATAAGTTCACCCGCCAGATCCTTGAACAGACCGGTCTGCTGGGCATGATCGGCAAGTCCGAACGCGGCCCGACCGCGATCGAGGCGATCAAGGACAACAAGGCCGTGTACCTGATGGCTGTGGGCGGCGCCGCTTACCTGGTGGCCCAGGCCATCAAGAAGTCCAAGGTGCTGGCCTTCGCCGAGCTGGGCATGGAAGCGATCTACGAGTTCGAGGTCAAGGACATGCCGGTCACTGTCGCGGTGGACAGCAACGGTGAGTCGGTACACATCACCGGCCCGGCGATCTGGCAACAGAAAATCGCCGAAAGCCTGGCGGTAGAAGTGCAGTAAGCGTTTCGCCTGCTGAAAAAGGCCGGGCCATCGCAAGATGACCCGGCCTTTTTTTGTCTGCTCATATGCTCTTCGCAATAAAAACCATCGGTAGCAATCTTTTTTGATCTAAAAAATCGAGCATACCTGTCAGATCTGACAGGTTATCTGCGGCCCGCTACTTGGTAGCGTTACTCCACCCTCACCTGTGCGGAACGGATGGACCGATGGCCGATAAAGAACTGAATGTCCCCACCCCCTCTATTGCCACGCACTCTTCGTTCACGATGACTGGCCAGGGGTTCAACAACGTGGGGCCCACGGGTGGAGCATCGTTTCAATTGCCAATCCCCGTTTCCGGCGGCCGCGGTGCCGATCCGCAGTTGGCACTGACTTACAACAGCCAGTCGGGCAACGGTCCGCTCGGTCTGGGCTGGAGCATGGGCCACGGCCAAATCAGCCGTCGAACCAACAAAGGCACGCCGCGCTACGACGACGATGACGAAATCATCGGTCACGACCAGCAGATCTGTACCAAGGAGCGCAATGACGATGGTTCGTTGAAAAGCCGAATCGAAACGACGTTCAACGGCAAGGACATCGGCCGGCACACGGTGGTGCGCTACACGCCCGAGGTCGAAAGCGATTTCAGTATCAGAGAACGCTGGGAGCCGATGCACCCGACAGATCCGACAATAAAACTGCCGACCTTCTGGTTGGTCTCTGGCCCCGATGGCTCTTTGCACATGTACGGTAAAACCGCTGATTCACGCGTGGCGGATCCGCAAAACCCACTTCGCGTGGCGACGTGGTTGCTCTGTGAAACCATGACTGCCCATGGCGAACACATCTATTACCAATACAAACGCGACGACAAAGATCCGGACAACTTCCGCGATTACCGGTCACAGCGCTATTTGCATCGGTTGCTTTACGGCAATTTCAGCGCCAGTCAGGATCTGTACTGCTGGACCCTGGAAAACCCCGGCGAGCTGGACTGGCACTTTCATCTGCTGTTTGACTATGGCGAACGCAGCACATCGTTGAGCGTGAAACCGGACTATGACGTCCCAGGCACGCAGCCTTGGCCGGTTCGCCCCGATGCCAGCTCGGCGTTTGGCCACGGCTTCGAAATCGCCACACGCAGACGCTGCGAACAAGTGTTGATGTTTCACTATTTCCCCACCGAAACGGGTGACGACCCGGTGCTGGTCCGGCGCTTGCTGCTCAAGTACAACGAGCACATAGCCGATTGGAGCTACAGCCTGCTCACCTCGGCTTACTACCAAGCCTGGGGACCCGGTGGCGATGACGATGTGGAACTCTCCCCCCCCGTACAGTTCGAGTACGCGCCGCTGGAACTCGATCAAACGCCAACGCCCTTGTTTGCCGAGGAGAACATGCCGGGCATTGATGGGGGCCAGCATTATCACTGCGTTGATCTGTATGGCGAGGGCGTACCGGGTTTTCTCTGCCGCTATGACCAGGCCTGGTATTACAGCGAGCCGTTTCGTGGAAAATCGGGGCCCGATGACATCGCCTACGGACCATGGTCGGTGCTGGACAACATCCCGGTAATCAACAGTAAAAAACCGGTGATGCAGATACTCACCACCCTGTCGGGCAGTGGACGCTTTGACTGGCTCACGGCGCAACCCGGATTTGCGGGGATACGCTCAATGAACCCGGATCGAACCTGGTCCGAATTCAAGGAGTTCGATCAAACCCCCACAGAACTGTTCGGCGCATTCGCACAGTTCGGCGACCTGGCCAACGAAGGACTGATGTCGGTCGCCTTGATCGGGCCTCGCTCCGTGCGTTTTTATCGCAGCAATGTTGAGGAGGGCTTTGCGCAAGCGGAAGAAGTTCTGCATGACCCCGACGATGATCGCCTGCCGTTGTTCAGCGATGTCCGCAGCGAGCTGGTGCTGTTCGGCAATCTGCTTGCCAGCGATACCACCGAGCTGTGTCGCATCCGCCACGACGAAATCAAATGCTGGCCGAATCTCGGCTTGGGCAAGTTCGGCAAGGGTCGCGTGCTCAGCGGTCCGGTCTTCGACTACCGCACCTTTGACGCCTCGCGAATACGCATTGCCGACCTTGGCGGTTCCGGTGCGCCGGCGCTGATTTACCTGAATGCCAAAACCTTCGATATCTACCTCAATCATGGCGGCAACAGTCTGGCAACCGTTCCAATCCGCGTACCGTGGCCTGAGGGTGTGCAGTTCGAACGAACCTGCGAGGTGACATTTGCCGACTTGCAAGGTTTGGGCTGTTCCAGCCTGATCCTGAGCGTGCCGCACATGAAACCGTGCCACTGGCGTTACGATTTTGTTGCGGCCAAACCCTACCTGATGAGGTCGAGCAACAACAACACGGGCTGCAGCGCCAGCATCGTCTATCGCAGTTCCGCGCAGGAATGGCTGGACGAAAAGCAGCAATGGCTTGCCGTCAATCCCGAGGGTGTACCGTCATGCTATTTGCCGCTCAATGTTCAGGTAGTGAAGCAACAGTTCCAGCTGGACGAAATCACCGGCAATTGCCTGAGCCAGAGTTTCAGCTACCGCGAGGGTTACTACGACCCCTTGGCTCGCGAATACCGGGGTTTCGGTTACCTGGAACAAACCGACAGCGAGAGCCTGTCGGGGACCGAGGACACCAGCTTCACCGCGCCGATTCGTGCCTGCAGTTGGTACATCATCGGCCAGTACATGAACCGGCCCCGGGACGGTTACTTCGCCAGCGACCGCGAAGCCGTGCCGCTGGGCGCGACCGTGATCACGCGATATGACGCGAAGCTGGAGCGCGATATTCCTTTCACCCCGAAGCCGGACAGCGCTCTACCGTACGAAATCGCACGGGGCATGTCCGGCACGCTCATGCGCACCGAAATCTACAACGCCGAAGATCCTCCACTGACGGCAAAACCTTACGCTGTCGAGGAATATCGCTACCTGGTGCGCGAGGTTCGGCCCAAGGGTGATCACTATCCCGACGCAATTATCCTGCCCCGGTCACTGGAAAAAATCAGCTACCAATATGAGCAGTTCATCGACGATCCCTTGTGCAGGCATGAACTCAATCTGCGCTGGAGCGCATACGGCGCGCCCACCCATTCGCTGCTCGTCAGCTACGCACGCCGCCGGACCGCTGCGGACACCCCGCCCTTCGAGGACGAGGATGAACAGCGCTGGTGGATCGACGCTCACGACGAAGCTCAGAAGCCGTATTACATAAGCGAGAGTCGGGCGCGATTCATCGACCTGGATAGCGATGAACAACGTCGCCAACTGGGGCTGGCGTGGCAGGCGCGCAGCGATGCCCTGGTCTTGCCCAAAGGCACTCTTCCGAACGGGCTCAACCCTGGCGAGGTGTCTTTCGAGCAATTGACCCCGCACCTGGATTCAACTCAATGGAATGCGTTGCGCGTGCTGACGCAACAGTCTGAACAGCGCTATCTGAAAACCCTGGATCAGTCCTTGCTGGACAGTGGCAAGGCCGAATACGAAGCGCTGGCCGGCCCCCTGGAAATCGCGCAGATTGACAAGACCGCCCTGCAAGCTTACGACGTGCTGCCACCACCCTTTGACATTCGTGCAGCGTTGCGCGAAATCGGTTATTTGCCGATGAAGTTCTTTTTCGAAACATCGCTGCCCAGCGAAGAAGAAAACCTGTGGTCAAGCACCTACAACTTCGCCAGATACGCCGACCTCGCCGGTTTTTTCAAAGTGCAGGAATACAACGAAACGCCCAGCCACGGCGTGACAAAAACCCGGTACGACGATTATCGACTCAGGGTCCGGAGTGTCGAATTGCCGGACGGCTGCACGACCTCGGTCACGTACGACTACCACACGCTATTACCCTCCAGCATCCTCGATGCCAACGAAAATATCCAAGAGGTCATGTATGACGCCGCAGGCCAGCCGCTTGCGCTGAGCTTTCACGGCACCGAAAACGGTGTTGCCGCCGGTTTCCATGCGCTGAGCGATTTCGTACGGCCCGACAATCTTCTGCCAGGGCCCGCCATTGAAGATCCGGTCGGGGCTGTGCAAGGTGCCGCCAGCACCCTGCGCAAGGATCTGTTCAGCTGGATGGGGTCGTTACCTGCGGACATCAGCGCCGAATTGCTCGCCACCTGGATTGCCAGCGGCGATGTACTGCCCAGCGGCCACATCTGCGCCAGTGCCCGTCAACGCCTGCGGCAACGAGGGGCGCTGACTGCTGCGGATCAAGCCCTGAGCGAAGTGATTGCCAGTGTCCCGAGAGAGCCACCGCACAGCGTTGTCCTCAGCGCTGACCGCTACCCCGGCGACAAGATTGCAGCGCAGATACATATCAGCAAAACCTGCGTCGACGGTTTTGGCCGCACGCTGCAAACGCAGCAATTGGTCGAACCCGGCATCGCCTATGCGGTGGGTGATGACGGCGCGCTGATCGTCGATCGCGGACAGCTGCGTGAGGAACATGCCAATCCGCGCTGGCGGGTCAGCGCACGGGTCGAGTACAACAACAAAGGGCTGGCGGTGCGACAATTCCGGCCGTTTTTTGCCGACACCCATGGCTACGTCAATGATCAATCCCTGCGGCGGTACGGCTATTTCGATCAACTGTTCTATGACCCGCTCGGGCGTCCGGTCAAGCTGATCAACGCCAAGGGCTATTTTTCCCGCGAGACCTATCATCCGTGGTATCAGGCCAGCGAAGACTTCAACGACACCGACGAATCCGCTGAGCCGAAATCGACATCACCATGGACGCTGCACTGATGAGCGCCAACCTTCATCGGCGCACACCGTCGCTCGTCGTGACCGACAGTCGCGGCCTGCCGCTGCGTCAGGTCGCCTATCTGCGCGTGCTGGCCAATGAGGCTGCCGAGGCCTTGGTGACTCGCCAACAGCACGACATTGCCGGGCGTCTGGTGGCGCAGTTCGATCCGCGCCTGAGCGCTCCGAGCGTTATCAGCATTCATGACCTCAACGGCCAGCCACTCAAGGTCAGCAGCGTCGATGCCGGCTGGCGCCTGAGCCTGCCGGGGCTGGCCGGGCAAACCTTGCAGCGCTGGGACGCGCGCGGCGTGCACTGGAGCAGCCGCTACGATGAGCTGCTGCGCCTGGTGGCGATCAGCAACAGCGTCGACCCGCTCAGCGACACCTTCACCTATGCCGATGCCAGTGCCCCGCCCGATCACAACCAGCGCGGTCAATTACTGGAACAGTTCGACCCGTCCGGCAGCCTGCACCTGGACAGCTACAGCCTGGCCGGACAGCCACTGCGCGAAAGCCGCACCTTTGCCGACGCCCGGGTGTTTGTCAGCCAGCGCATTTTCAGCCCGTTGGGCGCGATGCTGGAGCAGACCGACGCCGGCGGCCACCGCCAGCAATCGCGCTACGACGTCGCCGGTCAGCTCAAGCAGTTGCAACTGCTGCTGGCCGGCGACCACGACTGGCAAGACGTGTTGCTCGACACGCACTTCAACGCCGTCGGACAAATCATCGAACAACAAACCGGCAATGGCATTGCCAGCTACTGGGACTACGAACCAACCACTGGGCGCCTGCAGCGGGAGTGGGCGCAAAAAGGTGCGCAGCCGCCCCTGCAGGACATCAGCTATGAATACGATCCGGTCGGCAACCCGACACGCATCCTCGACAACACGTTCACGCCCAGCCACTTCGCCAACCAGCGGGTCGACGGCGAACGTGCGTTTCGTTACGACTCGCTGTATCGGCTGATCAGCGCCAGCGGTTACGACGACGCGGCCCCCAGCGACCTTCCCGGCCGACCGCAACCGAGCGACCCCAGGGACCGACGCAATTACCTGCAGACCTACCGCTACGATCACGGCGGCAACCTGACGCAACTGTGCCATGTGCGCGACGGCGCCTGTCAGACCCGCCAGATGCGTATCGACCCTGCAAGCAATCGCGGTGTGCGCTGGAATGAGGGTGATCCCGCACCGGATTTCGATCAGCTATTCGACCGCCACGGCAACCTGATGGCCCTGCAACCTGGACAGGCACTGCGCTGGGACGCCCGCGATCAACTGGCCTCGGTGACCCTGGTCCAACGCGAAAACGGCCTGGATGACGCCGAGTTCTATCACTACAGCCAGGGTGCGCGCGTGTACAAACGCCATGACACCTACAGCGGTTCTACCCGGCATTTTCACGAGGTGCGCTACCTGCCCGGACTGGAGATCCGCAGCAAGGAAAACGGTGAGGAGCTGCACGTCATCAGCCTCACCGCCGGCGCAGGCCATGTCAGTTGCCTGCATTGGCTCAGCGGCAAACCGGCGGGCATTGCCGACAACCAGTTGCGTTACACCCTCGATGATCACCTGGGTTCATGCGTGATGGAACTGGATCAGCAGGCACGCCTGATCAGTCACGAAGGCTATTACCCGTTCGGCGCGACCGCGTGGATGAGCGCCGACTCGGCTGTCGAGGTTGACTACAAGACACTGCGTTATTCAGGCAAGGAAATGGATGTCAGCGGTTTGTATTACTACGGTGCGCGGTATTACGCGCCATGGTTGCAACGCTGGGTCAGTGCGGATCCGGCGGGAGATGTCGATGGGCTGAATCTGTTTGAATTCGTGGGGAATAATCCGCTGCGCTATTTCGATGCGCAGGGGCACCAGCGAACCGCTTCCGAGTTATTAACAGTCGTGGAGGACTATGAGAATTTGCTCGCCACCGTCACAACCAAACTGGATAAATCGATCTATCAATTCAACCACTTGAACTCCGTCAAGGATATCTACCTCTCCAGTGGCAAGAAGGCTGCCCTGACCCTGCTCAACGTTATGGCCTCCTCCATCACAGCCGCCACAGCGTTTTCCGCCGGTGCGGCGGCAGGAACATTTCTGACGTTAAACCCGGTCACAGGCATCGCCATTGGTATAGGCACCGCAGCACTGGCCGCTGACATTACAGGCGCACAAATCGACAAACTCGGCGAGGACAACTCGTTTGGTTATGCACTTTTGCCCGATAGTGCAGATTACGACGTGGGTCGTCTGAACATGGAAGCCAAACCCAAAAGCTGGAAGTCGAGAATAAAATCCGTGTTCTCAAAATATGCCCCGGACAGCATCGACGGAAACAAGGAAATATTAATTGCAGGCACCATCGGAGCCGCTGATGTGTTAACGGGCGGCACTCATCTGGAAAAATTTCTGGCCTTCTTCCGTCTCAGTGTCGAAGTGACCGAAGCACTCAATGACTCGCTGGGGCAACGCGATCTGGATCTGGTGGAACAAGGTATCGAACTGGTCGCCGACTACCTCAATTCCCGCAAGGAACTGTCTGACCTGGCACTGGAAGACCTGGAAGGTCTCGGTCGGGAAAACATAGCCACGGCACAGGGCACCCGCTACCGTCTCGCGCAGAGTGAAACCGCCGTGCTGGGCAAGATGAATCGTGTCCTTGAGTTACTACCCAGAGTGTCTTCACACATGCAACAGAAAAGAGCGGCCTGAAATGAATCACTGCACGGATGTGCGCGCATGAATCCTTCAGTGCATTGGCGTACTCCTGCTCTGTCGGCTCACGATCCCAGAGGGCTGCCGGTCAGAAACGTTGCTTATCTGCGGGCGGTGGTGGGTGCCGAAGTCGAATGCCAGATCAACCGTCAACGCCACGACTCCAACGGCCGCCTGATCGAACAATGGGACCCGCGCCTCCCCGTGCCTTGTCTGACCACTGTTTACCGGCTGAATGGCGAGGCGTTGAAAATCGTCAGCGTCGACGCCGGCTGGCGCGTAAACCTGCCCGGTCTGGCCGATGAGGTGTTGCAACGCCACGACCAGCGCGGCACGCAATGGCGCTATCGCTACGACCCGATGATGCGGTTGATTGCCGTCGATGAAAACGCGCAAGTCGATGTCGAGCGCTACACCTATGCCGACCACCATGCCGACCCCGGGCATAACCTGCGCGGTGAACTGAGCGAAAGCGCCGACCCGGGCGCTACGGTGGTGGTCGACGGCTACAGCCTGCAGGGCAAGGCAGTGAGTGAAACCCGTACGCTGTCTGGCGAGACGGCGGCTTTCATCACACGTACGGATTTCGACGCGCACGGCAATTTGGTGCAAGTCACCGACGCCGGTGGTCACCGGCAACGCTCGAGCTACGATGTCGCCGGCCAGTTACGTCAGGTATCGCTGTGGATAGCCGGGGCTGACGCGGCACAACCGGTGGTCGACGCTGCCACGTACAACGCCTCCGGCCAACTGCTCGAACAACGGGCCGGCAATGGTGTGCGCAGTCGCCGCGTGTACGATCCCGCTGACGGTCGCCTGCTGAATCAGCTGGCCTGCAAGGATCAGGAAAAACCGCTGCAGGACTTGCACTACACCTACGACCCGGTCGGCAATGTCCTGCGTATCGAGGATCGCACCCTGGCCACGGTGTATTTCGCCAATCAACGCGTCGATGGTGATCGTCATTTTGTCTACGACTCGCTGTATCGGCTGAGCGAAAGTCGCGGCTTCGAAGGCCAGATCCCGCAACAGTCGCCAGGTTTGCCGCAACCGATCGAACCCATCGACCCAGGGCGGCGCTTCAACTACAGCGAGCAATATCATTACGACGCGGGAAATAACCTGGTTGAACTGGTGCATGTGCGCAAAGGCCACAACTTCACGCAACAGATGAAAATCGCCCCTGACAGCAATCGGGGGCTGCGCTGCCAACCCGCTGATCCCGAACCGGTGTTCGGCGACTACTTTGACCGCCACGGCAACCAGCTGAAACTGCAGCACGGCGGCCTGCCACTGGAGTGGAACAGCTACGATCAACTGGCCCGCGTCACCCTGCTGCAACACAGCAACGGCCTGCCCGACGACGATGAAATCTATCGCTACAGCCAGGGTCAGCGCGTTTACAAATGCACGCGGAGGCATACGCCGTCGATCACCGGTCGCCGCGAGGTACGTTACCTGCCAGGTCTGGAAATCCACAGCCGCAGCGACGGCCAGCAACTGCATGTCATCGTGCTGCCCGGCGCCCGTTGCCTGCATTGGCTAAGTGGCCGACCGCCCGGCATCGAAGCGGATCAACTGCGCTACAACCTTGATGACCATCTCGGCTCTTGCGCATTGGAGCTGGATCGGCAGGCTGCCGTCATCAGCCTGGAGCATTACTACGCGTTTGGTGGAACAGCCTGGCTGGCGACTCGTTCGGCGCTGGAAGTCAGCTACAAAACCATCCGCTACTCAGGCCGGGAAATGGACAGCAGCGGCCTTTATTACTACGGCGCACGCTATTACGCAGCGTGGTTGCAACGCTGGGTCAGTGCTGATCCGGCGATGGATATCGACGGGCTGAATCTGTATGCCTTTGTCGCCAACAACCCGATTGGCCACATCGACACCGACGGCCAGAGCTGGGACAGTTTTCTCGAAACACCCGCTCAGCGCGATCAGAGAAAGGCACTGAGTGCAGCGAAAGAGCGGCGTTACCGGGCCCGGGATAACCTGTCACAACAGGTCGAACGTCACCTGAACATTCTGGCGCTGTCACTGCGCCGGGGTCTGGATGCCCAGCAACAGGTACTCAATCAGCGCTCGACGGCACAATTTACCGGTGCCATCGTGCGCCGCACCGGTGTGCATCTGACAGGACAAATAGTGTCTTACGGTGGCGGTATTCTGGTCGGCATGGGCGCCCAGGCGCTGGGCGCCGTCGCTCCCGGCGCGGGTAACGTCGTTGGGGTCGCGATGGGCATTGGCGCAAAGAAACTGATCAGTGGATTGTGGGATTACGCCGCCGAGCGCACCGGCGCCAGCGCCTCTGTCAAATTCAAGGCCAGCCGCCTGTCCAAGGAAAAAATTGTCGGGAAAGCCGAATATAAAACCATGGCACCGATCGATTACCTGCAGCAAAAGTACGCAAAAATGATCCCCGATACGCAGAAGGGTGTGCTCAAGGGCTCCAAGGAGGTGGCGTCCACGCTGATCGGTGTCGGTGCCAAGGAAATGTTGCCGCAAGCCGCCGCTGAAATCAGCGCCACGGCGAGTACTCTTTTGGGTGCAGTTGAAATAGCCCATGAAATCGCTGGAGCAAGTCATGAGCTCAGCGCTGAAAAAACGGCCAAGGGCATCGCCAATGTGAGTGGGCTGATCGATTATTTGTCCGCCAACATGAACGACATCGAAAACGCCTTCGAAGCCGGTGGCTTCACGGCAATAAATACCTATGGGCTATTGGGCAGAAACGAAGGCGATACACCGCAAAATCTATGGCATGCCACGGCGGCCGTGATCAACGAACTGGAATACACGCGCACTATGCTGCGTTCCAGATCCAGCCAATTCACATCTGTTTGATCTGCGCGCGCACAAATGAGAAGGACGGACGAGCACATGCTATCGTGCCCGCCCGTCCCTCTATCCATTAGCCCAGCATGCTGCCGACTTCCCGTACCCTGCGTTTGTCGTTGTACACCCTGCTGATCATTGCCGGCGCGGCCATCGCTGCGACCCTTGCCATCCGCCACGCCGAACGTCAGGCGCTGGAGGAAGACGCCACTCGCGCCAGCCAGCAATTGGCGCTGTATGCCAACTCGCTGCACACCCTGATCGACCGCTATCGCGCCCTGCCCGCCGTGCTGGCGCTGGACCCGCAATTGCGCAGCGCGCTGGCCGGGCCGGTGGGTGCTGAACAACAAAACGCGCTGAATCTGAAGCTGGAGCAGATCAACGGCGCGGCGCAGTCCTCGACCCTTGAACTGCTCGATCACACTGGCCTCGCGGTGGCCGCCAGCAACTGGCGCCTGCCGAGCAGTTACGTCGGCCACAACTACGGATTCCGGCCGTACTTCAGCCAGACCCGCACGCAGGGCAGCGGACGCTTTTATGCGGTGGGCGTGACCAGCGGCATCCCCGGTTATTTTCTGTCCAGCGCGGTACTCGGCGACAACGCCGAGTTCCTCGGCGCGATGGTGGTCAAGCTGGAGTTCCCCGAGCTTGAGCGCGAATGGAGCCAGGGTAGCGACACGCTGCTGGTCAGCGATGCACGCGGGATCATCTTCATCGCCAACCAGCCCGGCTGGCGCTATCGCTCGTTGCGGCCACTGGACAGCCGCGACATGGCCGAGATCAAGCGCACGCGGCAGTACGACAAACAATCGCTGATCCCGCTGACGCATTTGTCGCTGCGCCACTTCGACGACAACAGCGATCTGCGTCGGGTCGAAGGCCCGGACGGAACGGCGGATTACTTGTGGGAATCACTGCCGCTGGCCGCCGAAGGCTGGACCCTGCACTTGTTGCGGCGCCCGCAAGTGGCTTTCGAAGATTTGCGCAACGCCGGGCTGGCCGCCGCAGGAGTGTGGCTGGCGCTGGTGTTCCTGCTGTTGTTCCTCAATCAGCGCTGGCGCCTGTCGAAAGTCCGTCAGCGCAATCGCGAAGAACTCGAACAACTGGTCGAAGAACGCACCCGCGATCTGCGCACCGCCCAGGACGGTCTGGTGCAATCGGCCAAGCTCGCCGCACTGGGGCAGATGTCCGCCGCACTGGCGCACGAAATCAATCAGCCGCTGACCGCGCAACGCATGCAACTGGCGACCCTGCGCCTGCTGCTCGAACATGGCCGCGTCGATGATGCGTACAAGGCGCTCAAACCGGTGGACGACATGCTCACGCGCATGGCGTCGCTCACCGGCCACCTGAAAACCTTCGCCCGCAAAAGCCCCAGCGGCCTGCGCGAACGGCTGGATCTGGCGACCGTGGTTGACCAGTCGCTGCAACTGCTCGACGCGCGCCTGCGTGATGAACAGGTCAGTCTGGTGCTGCATCTGACGCGTCCGGCGTGGGTGCGGGGTGACGCGATACGTCTCGAACAGGTGTTGATCAACCTGCTGCGCAACGCCCTCGATGCGATGCAGGGCAAACCGTGCAAGCGTCTGGAAATTCGCCTGGAGGTGGATGAACAATTGTGGCGCCTGAGCGTGATCGACAATGGCGGCGGGATTGCCGAACAGCACTTGAATCAGGTGTTCGACCCGTTCTTCACCACCAAACCGGTGGGTGACGGACTCGGCCTCGGGCTGGCGGTATCCTTTGCCATCGTGCATGAATCCGGCGGGCGCCTGAGCGTGGAAAATGGCGAGGCGGGCGCGGTGTTCAGCCTGACCCTGCCGATCGATCTGGAGGCACACATCTGATGCTCAACTCGGTGATGGTGGTCGATGACGAAAGCAGCATTCGCAGCGCTGTGGAGCAATGGCTGAGCCTGTCGGGGTTCGAGGTGCAGTTGTTCAGCCGCGCCGAAGATTGCCTGGCGGCACTGCCCGCACACTTCCCCGGGGTGATCCTCAGCGATGTGCGCATGCCCGGGCTCAGTGGTCTGCAATTGTTGGCCGAAGTGCAGCGCCGTGACAGCGATTTGCCGGTGATACTGCTGACCGGTCACGGCGATGTGCCGATGGCGGTCGAAGCCATGCGTGACGGCGCCTACGATTTTCTGGAAAAACCGTTCAGCCCGGAAACCCTGCTCGGCAGCTTGCGCAGGGCGCTCGACAAGCGGCGCCTGGTATTGGAAAACCGTGCCCTGCACGAGCAAGCCGACCACCGCGCCCGCCTCGATGCGACGCTGCTTGGCGTGTCCCGTGGCATGCAGACTTTGCGTCGGCAGGTGCTGGATCTGGCGGCGCTGCCGGTCAACGTGTTGATCCGTGGCGAAACCGGCAGCGGCAAGGAGCTGATCGCGCGCTGTCTGCATGATTTCGGCCCGCGCGCCGACAAGCCTTTCGTGGCGCTGAACTGTGCGGCGATTCCCGAGCAGTTGTTCGAAGCCGAGTTGTTCGGTCATGAAAGTGGCGCCTTCACCGGCGCGTCCGGCAAGCGCATCGGCAAGCTGGAATATGCCGACGGCGGCACGCTGTTTCTCGATGAAATCGAAAGCATGCCGCTGGCCCAGCAAGTGAAACTGCTGCGGGTGTTGCAGGAACAGAAGCTGGAGCGGCTGGGTTCGAACCAGAGCATTCGCGTCGATCTGCGGATCGTTGCCGCGACCAAACCTGATCTGCTGGATGAGGCCCGGGCCGGACGTTTTCGCGAAGACCTGGCGTATCGCCTGAACGTCGCCGAACTGCGCCTGCCGCCGCTGCGCGATCGCCGCGAAGACATTCCGCTGCTGTTCGAATCGTTCGCCTTCAGCGCCGCCCAGCGCCTCGGCCGCACGTTCCCGCCGTTGAGCGGAGCGCAATTGAGCCACCTGCTCAGCCACGACTGGCCGGGCAACGTGCGCGAACTGGCGAACGTCGCCGAGCGCCAGGTGCTGGGGCTCGATGAGCCGGTGCAGGGCATCGATCCGGGCCAATCGCTCGCGGCGCAGCAGGAAGCCTTTGAAGCGCAGTGCCTGCGTGCGGCGCTGACCCGGCACAAGGGCGATGTGAAAGCGGTGCTGGAAGAGTTGCAACTGCCGCGCCGAACCTTCAATGAAAAGCTGCAGCGGCATGGGTTGAGCCGGGAGATGTTTGTTCCGGGCAGCTGAATTTTGCAGTGTTTGATCGGGCCTCTTCGCGAGCAAGCCCGCTCCCACAGTGGTCGGTGGTGTTCACACATTCTGTGTTCAGCACGAAACCCTGTGGGAGCGGGCTTGCCCGCGAAGAGGCCCGCACAGGCAGCATTTATCCATCAGCCCGAATGAGCAATTTTCCGCTCACCACAATCCAGCCATAAGCGGATTTCCGCTCATTAAATCTTTCCACCCCCTCTAAACCGGCCCTCCCCCCGTTGGCACAGCTCCTGCTATAGCCCAGGCAGGCTGCGTTCCAACGCGCTCCACAAAAACAATTAAACGAAGGATCCTTCAATGGATAACTCCAACGCCCTGCCCCTTGGGTCGGCTGCCGCGCCCGCCAAAGAAAGAACCACCGCCAGCCGGATCAAATCGATCTTCAGCGGCTCGGTCGGCAACATGGTCGAGTGGTACGACTGGTACGTCTACGCCGCTTTCTCGCTGTACTTCGCCAAGACCTTCTTCCCCGCCGGTTCCACCACCGCGCAACTGATGAACACCGCCGCAATCTTCGCCGTGGGCTTCCTGATGCGTCCGATCGGTGGCTGGCTGATGGGTCTCTATGCCGACAAGGTCGGTCGCAAGAAAGCCTTGATGGCCTCGGTCTACCTGATGTGCTTCGGCTCCTTGCTGATCGCCCTCAGCCCCAACTACGAAACCATCGGCATCGGCGCGCCGATCCTGCTGGTCTTCGCGCGCTTGCTGCAAGGCCTGTCGGTCGGCGGCGAGTACGGCACCTCGGCCACCTACCTGTCGGAGATGGCGACCAGGGAGCGTCGCGGTTTCTTCTCCAGCTTCCAGTACGTGACGCTGATCTCCGGCCAGCTCATCGCGCTGGGCGTGCTGATCGTGCTGCAGAACATGCTGACCACTGAACAGCTGTACGCGTGGGGCTGGCGTATTCCGTTCGCCATCGGCGCACTGTGCGCGATCGTTGCGCTGTACCTGCGTCGCGGCATGGAAGAAACCGAGTCGTTCACCAAGAAAGAGAAGTCCAAGGAAAGCGCGATGCGCACCTTGATGCGCCACCCGAAAGAACTGCTGACCGTGGTCGGCCTGACCATGGGCGGTACGCTGGCGTTCTACACCTACACCACTTACATGCAGAAATACCTGGTGAACACCGTCGGCATGAGCATCTCCGACTCGACCACCATTTCGGCCGCCACGCTGTTCCTGTTCATGTGCCTGCAACCGATCATCGGGGGTCTGTCGGACAAGATCGGTCGTCGTCCGATCCTGATCGCCTTCGGTGTGCTCGGGACGATCTTCACCGTGCCGATCCTGATGACCCTGCACACCATCCAGACCTGGTGGGGCGCGTTCTTCCTGATCATGGCGGCACTGATCATCGTCAGCGGCTACACCTCGATCAACGCCGTGGTGAAAGCCGAGCTGTTCCCGACCGAAATCCGCGCGCTGGGCGTCGGCCTGCCGTATGCACTGACCGTGTCGATCTTCGGCGGCACCGCCGAATACATCGCGCTGTGGTTCAAGAGCATCGGCATGGAAACCGGTTACTACTGGTACGTGACCGCGTGCATCGCGGTGTCGCTGCTGGTGTACATCACCATGAAAGACACGCAGAAACATTCGCGGATCGTGACTGACTGATCGGATTTCCACAGCCACTGCAACGGTGGCTGTAGGGGCCCCTTCGCGAGCAAGCCCGCTCCCACACTGGAATGCACTCCTCTGTGGGAGCGGGCTGCTCCCGAGGGGCGCACCCTGGTTCCAGATCTATCAGGACAACTCGGCAGCCCCACTTGCCAACCGCAAGTATGAAAAATCCCTCACCTTCGGGTAACAACGATTAATCGCTGATTAATGCTGCCCCCTCATTCTGCAATCACCTTATTGATGACCTGCGCAACGCTCGCTCCGACGACGAAAGCGATTTCAACGCGCCGCCCTTAATATCAATTTAATCGATTGTTTTTAGCATTAATTTGCGCTTTTTAATCAATTTATTTGGCGTAGCATTAAACCCATGCAAGACACACCCACCAACGAATCTGGAGTAAAGAACATGAAAACCAAACTGATCCTCGCCCTGACCCTGTCCGTACTGGCCGCCAACACCTTCGCTGCCGATGGCTCGGACAGAACCAAATCCGCCGACTTCATCAACGGCGCCAGCGCTGCCATCGAAACCAGCCACTCGGGTACTTACGCCGCTGACGGTTTCGATAAAACCAACCTCGGCAAAACCGTCGCCGCCGATGGCTTCGACAAGACCGGTACTGCCAATGCCATCGCGGCTGACGGCTTCGATAAAACGGGAACCGCTGCCGCCATCAGCTGATCATCGGCAGTCTCCCCACAGCCCGGCTTCGGCCGGGCTTAGTCATTTCTGGGGCATGACAATTCTCAAATCCACCCAAATCCCCTGTAGGAGCTGCCGCAGGCTGCGATCTTTTGATTTTGTTTTTAAGATCAGATCAAAAGATCGCAGCCTGCGGCAGCTCCTACAGGGGGATCAGCGTGTGACTGGAAATACGCGGAGCGTCCTTGCACTATGGCTGCATCCGAAACGCAGCCTCAGGAATTCATTCACCATGTCCGATGACATCCACTTCTACGAACCCGCCAACGGCCACGGCCTGCCTCACGATCCGTTCAACGCCATCGTCGGCCCGCGCCCTATCGGCTGGATTTCTTCGCAGGATGCCCACGGCCGGCTGAACCTTGCGCCTTACAGCTTCTTCAACGCGTTCAACTACATTCCGCCGATCATTGGTTTTTCCAGCGTCGGACGCAAAGACAGCCTGAACAACATCGAGCAGACCGGCGAGTTCGTCTGGAACCTCGCCACCCGGCCGCTGGCCGAGCAGATGAACCAGAGCTGCGCGATGGTCGCGCCTGAGGTCAACGAGTTTGAACTGGCGGGGCTGACGCCCGTGGCGTCGAAGGTGATTGCGGTGCCACGGGTGGCCGAAAGCCCGGTGTCCTTCGAGTGCAAGGTCACGCAGATCATTCAGTTGCAGCGCGCCGATGGCGAAACCGTGCCGAGCTGGCTGATTCTCGGCGAAGTGGTCGCTGTGCATATCGCCAAGTGGCTGTTGAAGGACGGGATCTACGACACCGCCGCGGCAGAACCGATTCTGCGCGGCGGCGGGCCGGCGGATTATTTCCAGTTGGGGCCAGAGGCCTTGTTCAAGATGTGGCGCCCGGGTGCGGGCAAGTAAGCACAGTTACCAGATCAGCTCGGCGTCATCAGTGACGCCCTGCAGACGTTCCAGCTCCTGGGTCGCCGCGTCATCGGCCGCGATGGCGCCGGGGAACACCTGATCACCCAGCAGTTTGTGGAAGCGTGGCGCACCGCCATCGACCAGGGCCTTGACCGCGATTGCCGCGTGGTAACCCTTGTTGCCGCCCAACTCGACGGGGACGACTGCGGAGACTGCTTCGAAGTGTTCGAACTCTTTACGTGCCATGGCACACATCCTGGCTCAGATGAATAAGCCGGACATTAAACCCTCAACCGGCGAGTTTGTGTATCGGTGCCGGGCATTGTCCGAGCGCCTGCGCCGCCGACACCTCTTTGAAGGTGTGGAAATCCAGGCTGTTGACCACCAGGTCCTGGACCAATTCGGCAAAGATCTGCATCGACGGGCTGTTGAAATACGCGGTCATCGCCTGTTGATGGCTCCAGAAACCGGAGACCAGCCACAGGTCCGGATCGCATTGCGAATGCTGCAAGGCGAAGTTCAGGCAACCGGGGGCGTTGCGTGACGGTTCGATCAAGGCACTGAGGCGTACACCCAGTTCGGCGGAGCGTCCGGCGCGCGCTCGAACGAAGGCCATATGACTGACGGGAATCTGCTTGGACATGTTCAACCCTCCCAGGGAGTCGCGTGGCAGCCGGGGACGGGCTGCGACAGGATCCAAGGTTAAGGGCCGGGCGCAAGATGCCGTTAGTCGATTCCTGCCGCTGCGTTGCACAATCCTGCAAGACTGCACAAACGCCCGGCGTCGGTGAGTAGAAACCTGTCACACCGCTGTCACAACGCTTTTGTGTAGGAGCTGCCGAAGGCTGCGATCCTTTGACTTTTGTTTTTAAAATCAAAAGATCGCAGCCTTCGGCAGCTCCTACAGGGGTATTCGGCCCGAGGAGTGAAGTGGCGGTCACCGACTGATGGCCGGCGCGCAAAACCAGCCCATGCAGAATCAGGCAAGCATTTGACAGGATGTGTCTACCGCTGGCGCTTGCACAAACATATGCTCTGCTCCATTCCAGATTCCTTGCCGAGGATGCCGTGCATGACGTCATTCGATCGTTTCCAGTCTCCGCCCGATGCCGACATGGAAAAACAGCGCGCAGAACTCGCGGCGATCATCCGCCGCAACACCACGGACGACGGCAGTTACCAGACCGCCATCGGCTCGCTGTTCATGTCGCGCCATACCCAGTCCCACGACTTCGCCCCGGTACTCGCGCAACCGGCGCTGTGCATCATGGCCCAGGGCCGCAAAGAGGTACGCCTGGCGGATGAGTTCTTCAATTACGACCCGCTGAATTATCTGGTGGTCTCAGTCTCGATGCCGCTCAGCGGGCGGGTGGTGAATGTCTCGCCCGAAGAGCCGATCCTCGCCGTGCGCCTGGACATCGACCCCGCGGAAATCACCGCACTGATCGCCGACGCGGGGCCGATGGGCGTGCCGACCCGGCCGACCGGGCGCGGCCTGTATGTGGAAAAGATCGACAGCGCGATGCTCGACGCGGTGTTGCGTCTGGCGCGACTGCTGGATGCGCCGAAAGACATCGCCATGCTCGCACCGCTGATTCGCCGGGAAATTCTCTACCGCCTGCTGCGCAGTCCGCAGGGTCACCGTTTGTATGAGATCGCGATTGCCAACAGCCAGAGCCATCGCATCAGCCAGGCGATCAAATGGCTCAACGGTAACTTCGAGCAGCCGCTGCGCATCGATGATCTGGCGAAAGAAGTGAATCTCAGCGTCTCGACCCTGCATCACCGCTTCAAGGCGATGACCGCGATGAGTCCGCTGCAGTATCAGAAGCAATTGCGCCTGCAAGAGGCGCGACGCCTGATGCTCGCCGAAGGGCTGGAGGCGTCGGCGGCGGGCTATCGCGTGGGTTACGAAAGCCCTTCGCAGTTCAGCCGCGAGTACAGCCGCTTGTTTGGCGCGCCGCCGTTGCGGGATCTGGCGCGGTTGCGGCAGTCGGTCTGATCCGCCTATTGCGCTGTATCGACTGACGTTTTCGCGAGCAAGCTCGCTCCCACAGGGAATCAGTGTCGATCACACATCCAATGTGGGAGCGAGCTTGCTCGCGAAGAGGCCGGAATGCTCAGCAAAAAATCCGGACCAGATCGGCAACAGCCGACATGCAGTTCAGAGCGCCCGGATCACGTGCTTGATTTCCTGAAACGCGGCCAGGCCCCACGGCCCCAATTCGCGGCCGATGCTGCTCTGCTTGTAGCCGCCCCACGCCGTCTGCGGGAAGATCACTTGCGGCGCGTTGAGCCACACCAGCCCCGCCTGCAGGGCGTTGGCGACGCGGTCGGCAGTCGCGGCATTACGCGTTACCACACTGGCGACCAGCCCGAACTGGCTGTCGTTGGCCAGGGCAATCGCCTCGGCTTCGCTGCTGAAACGGCGCACGCAGAGCACCGGGCCAAAGATCTCTTCGCACCACAGCGCACTGTCGAGGGGCACGTCGGTGAACACCGTCGGCTGCAAAAAATAACCGCGCGGCAGATCAGCCGGACGATTGCCACCGCACACCAGCTTCGCGCCGGCACTTAAACCACGGTCGATGTGGCCGAGCACGCGCTGGTATTGCGCCTGATTGGCCAGTGCGCCCATCTCCACGTCCGGGTCAAACGGGTCAGCCACGCGAATCGCTTGCGCACGCTTTTGCAGACGCTCAAGAAACTCATCGGCCAGCTCATCGGCCACCAGCACGCGACTGGTGGCCGAGCACATCTGCCCGGCATTGAAGAAACCGCCGCCGCAAGCCAGTTCCACCGCCAGTTCCAGATCGGCGTCTTCGAGCACCAGCAACGAAGATTTGCCACCCAGTTCCAGGCTCACGCCCTTCACCGTTTCCGCAGCGCGCTGCATCACCTGCACGCCGACGGCGTTGCTGCCAGTGAAGGAAATCTTCGCAATGCGCGGATCCGCCGACAGCGGCGCACCGACCGCCAGACCCGTGCCGCACACCAGGTTGAACACGCCGTTGGGCAGACCGGACTCAGCGATGATCGCCGCCAGTTCCAGCTCCGGCAGCGGCGTGACTTCCGACGGTTTGAGCACCACACAACAACCGGCGGCCAGCGCCGGCGCGAGTTTCCACGCGGTGGTGACCATCGGGAAATTCCACGGCACGATCAGCCCGACCACACCGCACGGCTCTCGGCGCAGACGTGCGCTGAAATCGTCGCTGGGCAGCGCCACGTTGCTGTCGAGTTGTGCGTCGAGGCCTTCGGCCAAACCGGCGTAGTACTCGAACGTGGCGATCACATCATCGACGTCGATCGCCGCTTCGAATTGCGGTTTGCCGTTGTTGCTCGACTGCAACTTCATCAGATGATCGCGACCGTCGCGCACGCCATTGGCAATGTTGCGCAGAATCACAGCGCGTTCGGCACCGCTGGTTTTCGACCAGCGCTTGAATGCTTCAGTGGCGGCGCTGACGGCCAGATCGACCGCGCTTTCGTCGCCGCCATTGACCGTGGTCAGCAGCGCTTCAGTGGCCGGGTTGATCACCCGCAGGTGTTCACGCCCGGCCGACCATTGACCGTTGATGTACAGGCCATCGAGTGTCGTGGGGAAATTGATCATTGGGCCACCGCCTGCATCCATTGGGTCTGGTCGATTTCGATCAGGGTCGGGCCCTGACGATCGGTGGCGGCACGCAGCGCGCCGCGCAATTGTTCGACCGTGCTGATCGCTTCGGCGGCGCAGCCCAAGGCCTTGGCCACGCCGATGAAATCCGGGGTGTAGATGTCGACGCCGACCGGTTCGATGGCGCGGTTGACCATGTACTTCTTGATCTCTTCGTAGCCCTGGTTATTCCACAGCAGGATGATCACCGGCGTGCGCGCTTCAACCGCGCTGGCCAGTTCCGGCAGGGTGAACTGCAAGCCGCCGTCGCCGATCAGGCACACCACTGGCGGACGAGCGCCACCCTCAATGCCGCCACCGAGCCACGCGCCAATCGCCGCCGGCAGGGCATAACCGAGGGTGCCGTAACCAGTGGACGAGTTGAACCAGCGCCGTGGACGTTCCGGGTTGAACGTGAGGTTGCCGGTGTACACCGGTTGCGTGGAGTCGCCGACGAATACCGCGGCCGGCAACTCGTGCAGCACGATTTCGAGGAAGCGCGTCTGGGCCAGGGTTGGCGCATCCCAAGTCGCGGCCAGCTCATCACGCAGACGTGCGGCCCGCACCTGGCCCCAATCGTTGCAACGCTCAGCCAACGGCTGCTGCGACAACGCACTGAGCAGCGCTTGCGCGGCGTTGCGCGAGTCGGCAACCAACGCCACGTGCGGCGGATAGTTGCGCACGGTCTGATCGGCGTCGATGTCGATACGCAGCAACTTGCCGGGAATCTCGAAGCCGCCGGCGAAGGTCACGTCGTAATCGGTTTCGGCCAGTTCGGTACCGATCGCCAGCACCACATCGGCATCGGCCACCAGTGCACGGGTGGCGACCAGGCTTTGCGTCGAGCCGATCAGCAGCGGATGGCTGGAGGGCAGCATGCCTTTGGCGTTAATGGTCAGCGCCATCGGGGCGTCGAGCAGTTCGGCCAGTTCGGTGAGTTCGGCGGCGGCATCGATGGCGCCGCCACCGGCGAGAATCAGCGGACGCTGAGCGCCGGCCAGCAACTCAGTCATGCGCCGTACGGCAGCCGGTGCGGCCCCGGCGCGGTCGATATGCACCGGAATGCTGGCGAGCAGTTCATCGGCCTCTTCCACCAGCACGTCCAGCGGAATCTCGATGTGCACCGGACGCGGACGCCCGGCCTGAAACAGCGCGAAAGCTCGGGCCAGCACGCCGGGCAATTCCGCCGCCGACATCAGGGTGTGGGAGAACGCCGCGACGCCGCCGACCAGTGCGCTCTGGTTCGGTAACTCGTGGAGCTTGCCGCGACCGCCGCCCAACTGGCTGCGGGTCTGCACGCTGGAGATCACCAGCATCGGGATCGAGTCGGCGTAGGCCTGGCCCATCGCGGTGGTGATGTTGGTCATGCCCGGGCCGGTAATGATGAAACACACACCCGGTTTGCCGCTGGTGCGCGCATAGCCGTCAGCCATGAATCCAGCGCCCTGCTCGTGCCGTGGAGTGACGTGGTTGATGCTCGAACGGGCCAGCCCGCGATACAGCTCCACGGTGTGCACCCCCGGAATGCCGAACACCTGCTCGACCCCGTAACCCTCGAGTAACTTGACCAGTACTTCGCCACACGTCGCCATGTCGATTGCCCTTCTTGTTCGTTTGAGACACCGAGTCCCTGGTGGGAGCGGGCTTGCTCGCGAAGGCGGTGTGTCAGCCAACATCAATGGGGATGACACACCGCATTCGCGAGCAAGCCCGCTCCCACAAGAGTCCGTGGAATGGGCTCATTGAACGGGCGGCAGGTAGCGGCAACAATCGATTAAAAGTCATACTAGCCATGTCCTCACGTCATAGCTTGGTTCCCCATGAAACGACTGCCTCCCCTGCCCGCCCTGCACACGTTTCTGATCACCGCGCAGTGCTGCAACTTCACCCGGGCGGCCGAGCAGTTGCACATCACTCAGGGCGCCGTGAGCCGGCAGATCGCCGGGCTGGAGGATCATCTGGGGTATGAGCTGTTCATCCGTCTGGCCCGAGGCCTGGAACTGACCGCCGAAGGACGCGAATGGCTGCCACGGGTGGAAAAGATCTTCGGTTTGGTCAGCGAAGCCACCGAGCAGATCGGGCGCGAGCGTCAGACCCTGCAACTCAAGGCGCCCAGCTGCGTGATGCGCTGGCTGGTGCCGCGCCTGCTGCAATGGCAAAAGGAGCGCCCGGACGTGCCGGTCAAACTGACCACCACGCTGGCCCACGGTGTCGACTTTCAGCGCGAGCAGTTCGATGCAGCGGTGATCTACGGCACCCCGCCGGACAACTCCTCGACCGCGCTGCACCTGTTTGATGAACAACTGACACCGGTCTGCTCGCCAGCATTATTGAAAGGCCCACCGGCGCTGAGCGAACCGGCCGACCTGCAACAGCATCTGCTGCTGCATCCGACCCGCGACACCCAGGACTGGACCGTGTGGCTGACCGCCGCCGAATTGCAGTTGAACAACGTCAACATGGGGCAGCATTTCGAGACGCTGGATCAGGCGATGTCGATGGCGTCGCATGGGACGGGGGTGGCGATTGGCGACTGGTCACTGATCGGCGATGACCTGCGCGCGGGGCGGCTGGTGATGCCGTTTGATCTGAAGGTGAAAACGGGGCTGGGGTATTACGTGGTGATGCCGCAGGGCGGGGAAGCGTCGCCGCAGTTGGAGGAGTTGATGATCTGGCTGGTGGAGCAGGCGCATACCCGCTGAAGTACACAGATCCCTCCTGTGGGAGCGGGCTTGCTCGCGAATGCAGTGTGTCAATCACTTCAAATGTCGCTGACACACCGCCTTCGCGAGCAAGCCCGCTCCCACATTTGGTCTGCGTCGTTGCTTAATACCCGACGGTAAACCGCTGACGCGAATGCTTCGGCGTTTCCACTTCGTCGATCAACGCAATCGCGTAATCGGCGAAGGTGATCCAGCTGCGACCTTCAGCACTGAACAGCAAATGATCCTTGCCAACGCGGAAGGTGCCGGTGCGCTCACCTTCGACAAACTCTGCCGATGGCGAGAGGAAGGTCCAGTCCAGTTCCTGCTCCGAACGCAAGGCATCGAGAAACGCCGCGCCAGCACTGGCCTCGGTTTTGTACTCGGCGGGGAAACCCGCACTGTCGATCACTCGGCTGTCGTCCGGCAGCAACAGCGAACCGGCACCGCCGACCACCAGCAGACGCTTCACACCCGCCTGCTTCACCGGGCCGACCACGGCACTGGCCGGTACCGTGGCGAAGTGCGCGGCGCTGATCACCACGTCGTGACCGGCCACTGCCGCTTGCAGCGCCGCCGAATCCAGCACATCGACATTCTTGCTGACCACACCGGCACGCGTGCCGATCTTCGAGGTATCGCGGGCGATGGCGGTAACGCTATGGCCGCGACGCAGGGCTTCTTCCAGCAGTTGGCTACCAGCACGGCCGGTGGCACCAATGATTGCGATCTTGCTCATGACATTCTCCAGTTGGCTTGAGAGTTTCAACGACGGCATAAATCTAATCTTGAAGCGGTATTCCCTGTGGCGAGGGAGCTTGCTCCCGCTGGAGGGCGAAGCACTCCCCGCCTGTTTCAGATTCAACGTATTGGCAGGTTTTGCGCCTGCCGCGCAGGCGAGCGGGAGCAAGCTCCCTCGCCACAAAAGTCCTCTGGACCTCTGTTTCAGATCAATCGGGTTACCACTTCATCTCGCCCTTGGCGACTTTGGCGCTCAGCTCCAGCGAGCTCTCTTCGCCGAGTGTCGGGTAGCGCTTTTTCATCGCCGCGATCAGTGCGGCGGAATCCTTGGCCTTGGCGGTTTCTTCGTCGAAAGCCTTAATGTAGTCGGCGGTGAATTTCACGCTGGCCAACGAACGGCTGCTCTCGCCCAGGTAGTGACCGGGCACCACGGTTTTCGGCTTCAGGGTTTCGATCGCGTGCAAGGTTTGCAGCCAGTCGGCGTGGGATTGCGCGGTCTGGGTATCGGCCATCCACACATGAATGTTCTCGGCGACCACCACGCCACCGACCACCGCCTTGAGCGACGGAATCCACACGAAGCTGCGATCCGGTTGTTTGCCGTCCAGACCGATCACCTGCAATTTCTGCCCTTCGAGCATCAGGCTATCGCCCTTGAGCACGCCCGGCACGATGGTTTTGGCCGGTACGTCGTTACCCATTTTCGGGCCCCAGAAGGCGAGTTTGCCGGCGACGGTTTTGTTGATGTGATCCACGGTCGGCTGCGAGGCCAGCACCTTCGCGTCGGGGAAAGCCTGGGTCAGGGTGTCGAGGCCGAAGTAGTAATCCGGGTCACCGTGGCTGATGTAAATGGTGGTCAGGTGCTTGCCGCTGGCGCGGATCTTTTCCACCACCTGCTCGGCCTGGGCCTTGCCGAATTGTGCATCGACCAGAATCGCGTCTTTCTCGCCGCTGACCAGCACCGAGGTCACCGGGAAGATCGCGTTGGTGCCCGGGTTGTAGACATCCAGTGTCAGGTTGGCGGCAGCGGCGTGGGCCGCGAAACCGAGGGTGGCGGTGGCCAGCAAAACGCGCTTGAGGGTAGTGAAGCCGATCATTTGTTGCTCCGTGGTCCGAATGCCGTGTTTGGCGATGGGACAGAGCTTAGTTGCCTGACTCGGTACAAAAAATGCGATGCTTGGACATAGTTTGTTTCTGAAAGCGGGCAAATCATGGATCGTCTTCAAGCAATGCGGGTGTTTGTCACGGTGGTGGATCTGGGCAGCCAGTCGGCGGCGGCCGATCATCTGGATCTGTCACGGCCAGTGGTGTCGCGTTATCTGGCGGAGCTGGAAGACTGGGTCGGCGCGCGCCTGATGCACCGCACCACACGCAAATTGAGCCTGACTGCCGCCGGCAGCGAAATTCTGCCGCGCTGCCGGCAGATGCTCGAACTCTCAACCGACATGCAGGCTGCCGTCAGCGAACCCGACGAGGCACCGCGCGGACTGCTGCGCATCAGTGTCAGTACCTCGTTCGGTCAGGCGCAACTGGCCGATGCGATGGCGGCGTACGTCAAGCGCTACCCCGGGGTCAGCGTCGACATGCAGATGCTCGACCGCACGGTGAATCTGGTGGATGAGCGCATCGATCTGGCGATCCGCACCAGCAATGACCTCGATCCGAACCTGATCGCCCGGCGCCTGACCGTCTGCCGCTCGCTGATTTGCGCCGCCCCGGCCTATCTGCGCGACAATCCGCCGCCGCAGCGGGTCGAGGACCTGAGCCGACACAACTGCCTGACGCATTCGTATTTCGGCAAGAGCCTGTGGCATTTCGAGGAGGACGGCGAACCGGTGTCAGTGCCGGTACAGGGCAACATCAGCGCCAACGAGGCCAGCACCCTGCTGCGCGCCACCCTGGCCGGCGCCGGCGTGGCAATGCTGCCGACCTATCAGGCCGGGGTGCATGTACATGCCGGTGAACTGGTACGCCTGCTGCCGGATGCCGAGCCACGGCAGATGAACATCTACGCGGTCTACGCCTCACGCAAGCACATGCCGGCGGCACTGCGCAGCATGCTGGATTTTCTCGTCGAACGATTCCCGGAAAATCCCGACTGGGATATGGGCCTGTAAATCCGATTCCCCTGTGGGAGCGGGCTTGCTCGCGAATGCAGTGTGTCAATCACTTCAAATGTCGCTGACACACCGCCTTCGCGAGCAAGCCCGCTCCCACAGGGGGGGGCACATAGACGAAATGCGTGGCTGGCAACTCTGTACCGCTGACCTATGCTGAAAGTAATACCGCAGGGTATGCGTTCAGAGGTCTACGCCATGAACATCAGAACAAGAAGGTACATCGCGATTTTCATCACCTGCGCCGCCACGCTGGCGCTGTACGGCACCGCGGCCTGGCGGGTCGAGCAGTTGCGACAACTGCCGCGCGAATATGCCAGCTGCAATTTCGAGCGCTGTATTCCGCACAACGCGACGCTTAATGCGCTGCGCTGAATGATCTGAGCTGGCATGCAATCCTGTGGGAGGGGGCTTGCTCCCGAATGCGGTGTGCCATTCAGCATTGATGCACACTGATACACCGCTTTCGGGAGCAAGCCCCCTCCCACAGGATATCGCCGGGTTTACAGGATCACTGCTCGGCCTTCAGCCGGTCGCGAAAGGCTTTTGGCGAAATCCCCACCCTGCGCCGGAACAGGCGCGTGAAGTTGGTCGGATCGGAAAACCCCAACAACTCCGACATCTCGTAAATGGTCATGCTGGTGTAGGTCAGCAAACGTTTGGCTTCCAGCAACTGGCGTTCGTGCATGATCTGCAGCGCCGGCTGCCCTGCCAGTTCGCGGCAGGTGCCATTGAGGTGTGACACCGAAATCCCCAGGCGATGGGCCAGGTCTTCGACCTTCACATGCTGACGGTACGTCTCCTCCACCAATTGAATGAACCCGTTGAGGTATTCGCGCTGGCGTTGCGGCCGCTGGCTGGCGTTATGGCGCACGAGCGCCTGCCGGCTGACCCAGACCATGATCACGCTGACCAGCGAATGCATGAGCATTTCCCGCGCCGGCTGATGGCCGTTGTACTCGGCCTGCAACGCTGAAAACAGACTGTTCAGGTACTCCGCGTCCTTGCCCGCCGGGTAGTGCTCGGCCTGGGCCAGTGCGTGCACCGAACTGCCCAGTTGCGCCTGCAGGTGATTGATCAGCGGATTGGCGAGGGTGACCACGAATCCTTCGACATCCTCGGAAAAACGAAAGCCATGCACCGACAACGGTGGCAGGACTTGTATGGCGGGTTCGTTGAGCTGCGTGCGTTGACCTTCGATTTCAAGCTCTGCCTGACCTTTGAAGACGAAGAGCAACTGGCACAAATCGGCGTGGCGGTGGGGTTTGATTTCCCATTGATGTTCGCGGCTGCGTTTGGAAATGGTTTCACAGTGCAGCAAGTCAGGGGTCGGCCAGTCCAGGCTTTCACCGTAGAGCTTGAACACCGGAATCGAAGGCAGGGCAGGCTTGTTCATCACTTCAATCCAGGCCTCGAAGTTGCGGGCGATA
This sequence comes from Pseudomonas sp. JQ36, assembly GCF_053851495.1. Classification (NCBI taxonomy): domain Bacteria; kingdom Pseudomonadati; phylum Pseudomonadota; class Gammaproteobacteria; order Pseudomonadales; family Pseudomonadaceae; genus Pseudomonas; species Pseudomonas sp. JQ36. The sequence goes on from NZ_CM132642.1 coordinate 3,472,030, forward strand.
ATCGCACCGATTGGCAGAATGTACAGGTATCGGCTCAGTTTTCACCTTCAATTGACAGACCCGCAAGGGAAAAATGCAAGCACTCGATCCATAAAAATCATTCACCGCCTTCTGTCGCGTGAAGCTTGCGAGTCATAAAAACAATGAAAACGCTGAAAACCCAAGTCGCCATCATTGGCGCCGGTCCGTCCGGATTGCTCCTCGGTCAGTTGCTGCACAACGCCGGCATCGACACCCTGATTGTTGAACGTCAGTCGCCCGACTATGTCCTCGGACGAATTCGCGCCGGCGTGCTTGAACAAGGCATGGTAGAGCTGTTGCGCCAGGCCGGAGTAGGCGCACGCATGGATGCCGAAGGGTTGGTGCACTCCGGCTTCGATCTGGCATTGGATGGACGTCTGGCGCACATCGATCTGCAGGGTTTGACCGGTGGAAAAACCGTCATGGTTTACGGTCAGACCGAAGTCACTCGCGACCTGATGGCCGCTCGTCGGGAGGCCGGCGCACTGTCGTTTTATGAAGTGAGCCATGTCGTTCCTCACGGCATGAAAAGCGACGAGGCCTTTGTCACCTTCGAAAAGGATGGCGAAACCTGGCGCGTCGATTGCGATTACATTGCCGGTTGCGATGGTTTCCACGGCGTCGCCCGGCAGTCGATTCCCGAGGACTGCCTGAAGATCTTCGAGCGGGTCTATCCGTTCGGCTGGCTGGGGATTCTCGCCGACACCCCGCCGGTGCACGAAGAACTGGTCTACGCCCGGCACGAACGCGGCTTCGCCCTGTGCAGCATGCGTTCGGCCACGCGCACCCGTTACTACCTGCAAGTACCGGCTGAAGAAAACGTCGCGGACTGGTCCGACGAGCGCTTTTGGGCTGAGCTGAAAACCCGCCTGCCCGCCGAGCTTGCAGAAAAACTGGTGACCGGCCCGTCGATTGAAAAAAGCATCGCGCCGCTGCGCAGTTTTGTCGTCGAGCCGATGCAGTACGGGCGGATGTTTCTGCTTGGCGATGCCGCGCACATTGTTCCGCCCACCGGCGCCAAGGGCCTTAACCTGGCCGCCAGCGATGTCAGCACGTTGTTCAACATTCTGCTGAAGGTTTATCGCGACGGACGCATCGATCTGCTGGAGAAATACTCGGAAATCTGCCTGCGCCGGGTATGGAAAGCCGAGCGTTTCTCCTGGTGGATGACTTCGATGCTGCACCGCTTCGACGAACATGATGATTTCAGCCAACGCATCAGCACCTCGGAACTGGACTACTTTGTCAGCTCCGAAGCGGGTCGAAAAACCATTGCAGAAAATTACGTCGGACTTCCGTACGAGGCTATCGAATAGCCTGCTACCGACTTACACTGGCGAGCATCCACCCGCGCGCAATGGCCGTGCGGGTCCATCACTGCCCGCAGGCTCGCCCGTGACCAATCTCAATCACCCTGAAACGCCCAAACCGGCCATTCGCAGCGTGCTGGTCGCGTTGATGATGGCGATTTTTCTCGGCGCGCTGGACCAGACCATCGTCGCCGTCTCGATGCCCGCCATCTCTGCCCAATTCAAGGACGTCAGCCTGCTGGCCTGGGTGATTTCCGGGTACATGGTGGCAATGACTGTGGCCGTGCCGATCTACGGCAAACTCGGCGATTTGTACGGGCGACGCAAACTGATGCTGTTTGGCATGGGCCTGTTCACCCTCGCCTCGCTGTTCTGCGGCATGGCGCAAAGCATGGAACAACTGGTGCTGGCGCGGATTCTCCAGGGCATCGGTGCCGGCGGAATGATCTCGGTGAGTCAGGCGATCATCGGCGACATCGTCCCGCCGCGCGAACGCGGCCGTTATCAGGGTTACTTCAGCAGCATGTATGCGGTGGCCAGCGTCGCCGGGCCGGTGCTCGGCGGCTACATGACCGAGTACCTGTCGTGGCGCTGGGTATTTCTGATCAATCTGCCACTGGGGCTGGGCGCCTGGTGGGTTGCCAATCGCAACCTGCGCGGGCTGCCGATTCCGCAGCGCAAACCGATCATCGATTACCTCGGCACGCTGTTGATGATCATCGGTTTGACCGCCCTGCTGCTGGCCATCACCCAGGTCGGTCAGGGGCATTCGTGGCGCAGCAGCGAGGTGCTTGGCCTGTTCGCCTGTGCGGTGCTGGTGCTGGCGGTGTTCGTCTGGCATGAACGCCGGGCGCGCGAGCCGCTGCTGCCGATGCACCTGTTCACCAACCGCAATGCGTTGCTGTGCTGGTGCACGATTTTCTTTACCAGTTTTCAGGCAATTTCGCTGATCGTGTTGATGCCGCTGCGCTTTCAGAGTGTCACCGGCGCCGGGGCCGACAGTGCCGCATTGCACCTGTTACCGCTGGCGATGGGCCTGCCGATTGGCGCTTATTTCGCCGGACGCCGTACTTCGGTGACCGGTCGCTACAAACCACAGATTCTGACCGGCGCGCTGCTGATGCCGATCTCGATTCTCGGCATGGCGTTCAGCCCACCGGATGCGACGCTGGTCAGCAGCGTGTTCATGCTGCTCAGCGGGATTGCCGGCGGCATGCAGTTCCCGACTTCACTGGTGGGCACGCAGAACTCGGTGGAACAACGCGACATCGGCGTCGCCACCAGCACCACCAACCTGTTCCGCTCGCTGGGCGGCGCAGTGGGTGTGGCGTTGATGTCGGCGCTGTTGCTGGCGTTGTTGCAGGATTCAAGTTTTGCCCATCTGGCGAGCAACTCGCTGCTCAGCGAGGGGCATTCGGGCAACGTGCTGCTCGACGGTTTGAACGCCGCACCAGGCGATGCGCAGAACGCCTTGCGCGCCGAGCTCTCGGTGACCTTCCGGCATCTGCTGTGGGTGAGTACCGCGGTGTCATTGCTGGGGCTGGCGGCCGCGATTGCGATGCCGAACAACCTGTTGCGCGGGCGCGAGCATGGCGCCAAATAACAGCAACACCTTAAAACCCTGTGGGAGGGGGCTTGCTCCCGAAAGCGGTGGATCAGCCAACATCTTTGCTGAATGACGAACCGCTTTCGGGAGCAAGCCCCCTCCCACAGTAGCGAATGTTTCACTCAAGGACTGTAGTAACCCACCGCCACCAGAAAATGCCCGACCTTCTTCAGGTAGGCATGCTTGTCTTCGACCTTGCCGGTCACCGGATTTTTCCAGCGGTATTCGTATTCGCCGTCGTCCTGTTTGGCGATCAGCGCCAGAATCGGCTCGCCCACCGGTTTGCCTTCCGGATCCTTGATCTTGCTGAAATCCGTGTTGATCAAGCGCAGGTTGGTGCCGTGGGCAACGTAGCGTTGGGTATCCAGATCGACCACGAACACGTACAAGTCATCCTGCAGATAACCGCCCTTGAGCGAGTTGATGGCCGTCAGGGTGCCCTTCTCGTTTTTCCCCAGATCGGTTGCAGCCTTGTCGAGAAGTGCCTTGGCCTGCTCGGCTGATGCACGCGGCAGGTAATAACCGACGGCCAGAATCCGCTGGCCGATGCGCTGATAGTAGACATGCTTGCGCTCGACCTTGCCGTCCGCCCAGTTCTGCCAGCGGTATTCGGCTTGCTGGATGCCGTTGCCTTCCGGCACCAGCAAGGCGTCCTTGAAGGCTTTCTGCAAATCCGGCGCAAGCACTTCACTGACATCACGGCCGATCAAGGCAGAGGATGGCCCGCCGCTGGCGAGCATCACGCCTTTGGTGTCGACCACGAACACGTAGCGATCCTTGTCGACGAACTCACCCTGACGGCTGAATGCAGCGAAGGCCTTGTCACCATTGTCGTGGTAATAGGCCAGCGCCTTTTCCAGCAAAGCGATGGCAGCCTTGCTGTCGTCCTTTTGTGTGGCGGCATTGACCTGCCCTGCCCCCACAAAAAGCATCACCCCGAGCCACGCCACTTTATGCAAAAACCCCATAACGCATCCCTCGTTCTTGTTGGTGTTTCAAGAGCGTAGACGGCTTGGGGTCGGACGGAGGTCGAAGATGAATCCGGAAGTTGCCGCATTTCCTGTGGCGAGGGAGCTTGCTCCCGCTCGGCTGCGAAGCAGTCGCAAAACCTGCAAATGCGCTCTACCTGAACGAAAGCAGGGGAACGCTTCGCACTCCAGCGGGAGCAAGCTCCCTCGCCACAAAGGTTCCTGAGTCAGGCCCTATGGCCGGGCATTGATCTGCTGCTGCAGGTTCTGGATCTGCGCCTGCAGGGTGTTGATGTTGCGGGTCATCTGCCCCCGGAACGCATCGAACTCGGCGGTATTGCCGCCACCCTGCGCAGCGGCCGGGCGGTTGTCCTGTTCGCTTTTGAGGACGACGATTTCCTGCTCCAGGCGCTCGATCGCCGCGCTCGGGTTGCCCTGCTTTTTCAGCGCGGTGATATCAGCGCCGAGGCTTTTCAGTTGGGCGTCATAACTCTTGAGCTGCGCATCGACCTTGCCGGTGTCGGCCGGGGCGCTTTTCAGGGTTGCCAGTTCGGCGCTCAAGGCTTTGACCTGAGCCTGCAATTGGGTATTGGCGTTCTGTTGTTCGGTGGTCTGCGCGGTCATTTGCGCCAGACGCTTGTCCAGATCGCTGGTCTGACCGACCACACCTTGCTGCTGTTTGCTCTGATCCAGCAACTGGGTTTCCAGCTGTTTGATCTGCAGCTTCAGGGCTTCGCTGTCGCTGTTGACGTTGCTCTGGCTGGCGACCACCTTGCCGGAAATGTCCTGCAGGCGCCCTGCCGCTTCCTCGCTGATGCGCGCAAAGCTTTCCTGGGTCGCGACCAATTGCTGCTCCATCAGCGAAATCTGCTGAAAGCTCCACCAGGCCAGACCGATGAAGGCAAAGAACAACGCGCCGACCAGTGCCCACAGCGGCCCGGTACTCGCGGCCTTGACCTTGACCACCGGCGGCGTGCGCGAGTGCACGGAGGTGCGGGCGGTGGGCGGAATGTCATCGTCGTCAAAGGTGTCGGCCCGCAGGCTCGGTACATCGTCGAAATCGTCGTTGGCATCGTTACGCATGGACATTGAGGCAACCTTTGTGGAACGCGGTGATGGCTAAATGCTGCGAAGTATAACCGCCGCAGCCGCAGGGATTGACCCTCAAGCGGCAGTGCGGTTCATTGCCGGCCGAGCGACTTGTATCAACGGATGTCCTGAGCTTTCCACCAGCCACAGAACTCGTCGAGGGCCGACCACAGGCTGACTTTCGGATCGTAGTCCAGATAATGCCGGGCGCGACTGATGTCGAGGGTGAAATTTTTCTTCATGACCTGCATGCCCAACCGCGAGAGGGTCGGCTCCGGGCGGCCCGGCCAGAGTTTGCACACGCCTTCATTGAGCGCCGCGACGCTGTAGGCCAGGCCGTATGAACGGTATTTGCTGACCTGCGGCACTTCCATCTTGCGCATCACGTAATTGACCACATCCCACAACGGCACCGGTGCGCCATTGCTGATGTTGTAGGCCTTGCCCAACGCGGAACCGGCCGCCAGCAGGCTGCTGAGCAGCGCCTCGTTGAGGTTCTGCACGCTGGTGAAGTCGACCTTGTTCAGGCCGTCGCCAATGATCGCCAGACGCCCCCTGCGTTGCATGTTCAGCAGGCGCGGGAAGATGCTCATGTCGCCGGCGCCGGTGACAAATCGCGGGCGCAGGGCAATGGTTTCCAGACCGAATTCCTGGGCGCCGAAGACCTTTTGCTCGGCCAGGTATTTGGTCGCCGCGTAGTGATGCTTGAAGCGTTTGGGCACTTGCTCTTCGGTCAGACCGAGGTGATCGCGGCCATCGAAATAGATCGACGGCGACGACAGATGCACCAGCCGCCGCACGCGCTGCTTGAGGCAGGCTTCGACGACGTTTTCGGTGACCTGCACGTTGCCCTGATGAAAGTCCTGATAGCGCCCCCACAAACCGACGGCACCGGCGCAGTGCACCACCGCTTCGACGTCGGCGCAGAGCTCACGCACCAAGTCCGCATCGGTGAGATCACCCGGAACGAACTCGGCACCACGGCGCACCAGATGCTCGACGCTTTCGGCCCGGCGACCGTTGACCCGCACGTCCAGGCCCTGCTCCAAAGCGAAACGCGCAAAGCGTCCGCCAATGAAGCCGCTTGCGCCGGTGACCAGAATTTTCATGTAACGCTCCGATGTCTTTCGTTTACCTGATACGTCTGTCTTGACGCTGACCGTCAGCCCAAGGGCACCAGCCAGCGCGGTGAAGAACGTAGCAATTGCTCGGTCAGCAAGGCCAGCAGCTGACCGCCATTGCGCCAATGATGCCAGTACAACGGCACATCGATCGGTTTATCTGGCAACAGTTCACGCAACACGCCGCGTTGCAGTTGATCGCGCACTTGCAGTTCCGGCACCAGTCCCCAGCCGAACCCGGCTTCGGTCAGGCGCACAAATCCTTCAGAGGACGGGCACAAGTGGTGCTCGAATCCGCCATCGACGCCCAGGGATGCGAGGTAGCGATGCTGGAGAAAATCGTCCGGGCCGAACACCAGCGCAGGCGTGCGCGGCAACTGCTCGGCGCGCACGCCGTCGGGGAAATGCCGCTCGATAAACGCCGGACTGGCCAGCGCCCGATAGCGCATCGCCCCGAGCAACACACTGCGCGCACCGGCCACCGGGCGTTCACTGGCACAGACACACGCCGCAACCTCCCCGGCACGCATGCGCTTGAGGCCGACGGTCTGATCTTCCACCACCAGATCCAGCAACAAATGCTGCTCGGCGCAGAAATCGCCCACGGCTTCGGCCCACCAAGTGGCGAGGCTGTCAGCGTTGATGGCGATGCGCAGACGCTCCGGCAGGCCTTCTTCGTCGAGCGCTGGCACCAGGGTCTGCAAGTCACGTTCGAGCAGGCGCACCTGCTGCACATGGTTGAGCAGGCGCCGGCCAATCTCGGTCGGCGATGGCGGCGTGCCGCGTACCAGCACCGGTTGGCCGACCCGCGCTTCCAGCAATTTGATCCGCTGTGAAATCGCCGATTGCGACAAGCCCAAAACCTGCGCGGCGCGTTCGAATCCGGCCTGTTCGACCACGGCGGCCAGCGCGGAAAGTAATTTGTAGTCGAACATCAGTTTTCCTAATGAGCGATCAGCACTATTGGTTTTTCTTATACCGCTTTCGACCGGAGAATAGCCAGCAAGCACTCTTTATCAAGGAACACTGCAATGGCTGGCGAAACCTCACTCACGACCTTGCTGCGCAGCATGAGCCCGCAGCTCAACGCCGGCGAATATGTGTTTTGCACCCTGCGTGGCGGCCAGTTGCCGAGCGGTGTAGAGATTGTCGGCAGCTTTCGCGAACAGGAAGGCCTGACCGTGATTCTCGAACGCTCCCAGGCTGAACTCGCCGGGTTCAGTTTCGATTATGTGGCGGCGTGGATCACTCTCAATGTGCATTCGGCGCTCGAAGCAGTCGGCCTCACCGCTGCTTTCGCCACGGCATTGGGCAAGGCCGGGATCAGTTGCAACGTGATCGCCGGTTACTACCACGATCATTTGTTTGTCGGTCAGGCCGACGCCGAGCGCGCCATGCAAGTACTGCGCGATCTCGCAGCTAACGCGGAGTAACTCTTTATGTGGCAAAGCTATGTGAACGGATTGCTGGTGGCGTTGGGGCTGATCATGGCGATCGGTACGCAGAACGCTTTTGTGCTGGCGCAGAGCTTGCGCCGCGAACATCACTTGCCGGTGGCGGCGCTGTGTGTGGCGTGCGATGCGCTACTGGTGGCGGCCGGGGTGTTTGGTCTGGCGACCGTGCTGGCGCAAAACCCGACATTGCTCGCAGTCGCACGCTGGGGCGGCGCAGTTTTTCTGATCTGGTACGGCAGCCAGGCGCTGCGCCGGGCGTTCTCGAAACAGAGTCTGGATCAGGGTGAAAACCACACCGTACGCTCGTTGCGCGCGGTGATGCTCAGCGCGCTGGCGGTGACGCTGCTCAACCCGCACGTTTATCTGGATACCGTATTGCTGATCGGCTCCCTCGGTGCGCAGCAGTCAGTACCGGGCGCTTATGTCGTGGGCGCGGCGAGTGCTTCGCTGCTGTGGTTTTTCACCCTCGCCCTTGGTGCGGCATGGCTTGCACCGTGGCTGGCGCGGCCGAGTACCTGGCGGATTCTTGATCTTCTGGTGGCAGTGATGATGTTCACGGTGGCGGGCCAATTGATTATCGCCAACTGATTTATTCCAAAAGGCTCTGGAACCTCTATCCCACACAGTTGTTGCGTGGTTAAGCCTTGACCCCGGTGCTATGATCCGAACCCTGCGCCGCAAAGAGTAAAAACTCGTCGGTGCATTTCTGGCCGCCCGTGATCGGCCTTGCGCTCACCGCAACAGACCTGATTAGGAGAATCATCATGGCTTTCGAATTGCCGCCGCTGCCTTACGCACACGATGCCCTGCAGCCGCACATTTCCAAGGAAACCCTGGAATTTCACCACGACAAGCACCACAACACCTATGTCGTGAACCTGAACAACCTGGTGCCAGGCACCGAGTTCGAAGGCAAGACCCTGGAAGAGATCGTCAAGACTTCCTCGGGCGGCATCTTCAACAACGCCGCTCAGGTCTGGAACCACACTTTCTACTGGAACTGCCTGGCGCCAAACGCCGGCGGTCAACCAACCGGCGCACTGGCTGAAGCCATCAACGCGGCTTTCGGTTCGTTCGACAAGTTCAAGGAAGAGTTCAGCAAAACCTCGATCGGCACCTTCGGTTCCGGCTGGGGCTGGCTGGTGAAAAAGGCTGACGGTTCCCTGGCCCTGGCCAGCACCATCGGCGCCGGCAACCCGCTGACCAGCGGCGACACCCCGCTGCTGACTTGCGACGTCTGGGAACACGCTTACTACATCGACTACCGCAACCTGCGTCCGAAGTACGTTGAAGCGTTCTGGAACCTGGTCAACTGGAAGTTCGTCGCTGAGCAGTTCGAAGGCAAAACCTTCACCGCTTAAGCTGCGCGCCAGATAAGAAACCCGGCTGATGCCGGGTTTTTTTATGCCTTCGCTTTCTGTAGGAGCTGCCGCAGGCTGCGATCTTTTGATCTTGTTTTTTACAATCAACGTCAAAAGATCGCAGCCTGCGGCAGCTCCTACACAGAAAAGCCTGTTTCCTGCCATGAAAGCAGCTGCGCGCCGCTTGCCGGGGCTGCACAGCGGGCTACCATCAAATCAGCGAAAATTTGTTCCGGACTGCTCAAGTTGAGGACTGAAACTACCGACACAGTACAAATAGAGCTGACACTCCAGGCCGTTGTATTTCGGCAACGCCACGGGCAAATATCTCGGGACTTGATTGTCCCTTTGACTGCCAACACGGGATTGCCAATACTCATGGCAACTTGACGCTACCCGCACGGAACAAGGAATAACCCTTTGAAGCTGGAACTCAAGAACAGCTTGTCGGTGAAGTTGCTCCGGGTCGTGCTCCTTTCGGCATTGATCGTCGGCGTGGTCTTGAGCTGCGCCCAGATCGTTTTCGATGCCTATAAAACCCGCCAGGCGGTGGCCGGCGACGCCCAGCGTATCCTCGACATGTTCCGTGATCCCTCGACTCAGGCGGTCTACAGCCTGGACCGGGAAATGGGCATGCAGGTGATCGAAGGCCTGTTTCAGGACGACGCGGTGCGCCAGGCGTCCATCGGCCATCCCAACGAAGCGATGCTCGCGCAAAAGTCCCGTGAGTTGCAGCACTCCAACAGCCGCTGGCTGACTGACCTGATTCTCGGTCAGGAACGCACCTTCACCACCCAACTGGTCGGTCGCGGCCCGTACAGCGAATATTACGGCGACCTGAGCATCACCCTCGACACGGCCACCTATGGCGAGAGTTTCATCGTCAGCTCGGTGATCATTTTCATTTCCGGCGTGTTGCGCGCCCTGGCCATGGGCCTGGTGCTGTATCTGGTCTATCACTGGCTGCTGACCAAGCCGCTGTCGCGGATCATCGAGCACCTCACCGAAATCAATCCCGATCGCCCCAGCGAGCACAAGATTCCGCAGCTCAAGGGTCACGAAAAGAATGAACTCGGCATCTGGATCAACACCGCCAACCAGTTGCTCGAATCCATCGAACGCAACACCCACCTGCGTCACGAAGCGGAAAACAGCCTGCTGCGCATGGCTCAGTACGACTTCCTCACCGGCCTGCCGAACCGCCAGCAATTGCAGCAGCAACTGGACAAGATTCTGGTCGACGCCGGCAAGCTGCAACGCCGGGTCGCAGTATTGTGCGTGGGGCTGGATGATTTCAAAGGGATCAACGAGCAGTTCAGCTACCAGACCGGCGACCAATTGCTGCTGGCGCTGGCCGACCGGCTGCGCGCCCACAGCGGTCGCCTCGGCGCCCTCGCCCGCCTGGGTGGCGACCAGTTCGCCCTGGTGCAGGCCGATATCGAACAACCTTACGAAGCGGCAGAACTGGCGCAAAGCATCCTCGATGATCTGGAAGCGGCGTTTGCCCTCGACCATCAGGAAATCCGCCTGCGCGCAACCATCGGCATCACCCTGTTCCCCGAGGACGGCGACAGCACCGAGAAGCTGTTGCAGAAGGCCGAGCAGACCATGACGCTGGCCAAGACCCGTTCGCGCAACCGCTATCAGTTCTACATCGCCAGCGTCGACAGCGAGATGCGCCGCCGTCGCGAGCTGGAAAAAGACCTGCGCGATGCGCTGATTCGCGACCAGTTCTACCTCGTCTATCAGCCGCAGATCAGCTATCGCGATCACCGGGTGGTCGGGGTTGAAGCGCTGATTCGCTGGCAGCACCCGGAGCATGGCCTGGTGCCGCCGGACTTGTTCATCCCGCTGGCCGAACAGAACGGTACGATCATCGCCATTGGCGAGTGGGTGCTGGATCAGGCCTGCAAGCAGTTGCGCGAATGGCACGATCAGGGCTTTGTCGATCTGCGCATGGCGGTCAACCTGTCCACCGTGCAACTGCACCACGCCGAGTTGCCGCGGGTGGTCAACAACTTGCTGCAGATCTACCGTCTGCCGCCGCGCAGCCTCGAACTGGAAGTCACCGAGACCGGCCTGATGGAAGACATCAGCACCGCCGCCCAGCATCTGCTGAGCCTGCGCCGCTCCGGGGCGCTGATCGCCATTGACGACTTCGGCACTGGCTACTCATCGCTGAGTTATCTGAAGAGCCTGCCACTGGACAAGATCAAGATCGACAAGAGCTTCGTCCAGGATCTGCTGGATGACGACGACGATGCAACCATCGTTCGCGCGATCATCCAACTGGGCAAAAGCCTGGGCATGCAGGTGATCGCCGAAGGCGTGGAAACCGCCGAGCAGGAGTCCTACATCATCTCCGAAGGCTGTCACGAAGGTCAGGGTTACCACTACAGCAAGCCGCTGCCTGCCCGGGAGCTGACGGCCTACCTCAAGCAAGCCCAACGCACCAATGCTGCCATTCTCTAGAAGATCAAAAGATCGCAGCCTGCGGCAGCTCCTACAGGGATCGCGTGCCCCTGTAGGAGCTGTAGAGTGAAACGAGGCTGCGATCTTTTGATCTGCGCCATCACACTGGCGTAAATAAGAAATATTTCCAGCCACAGCCCTTTACACATAATGCGAAAGATTTGCATTATGTCGCAGTTTTGCGCACCCCCAGCGCGAGTCCACTCAACTATCGAAGCAGGATGTTCGCCATGATTCGTATGCCTCTGGCTACCGCCAGTCTGCTGGCCATCGCTATTTCCCTCGCCGGTTGCGGCGAAGGCAAAGACAAGGCTGCCGCCCCGGCCGCGCCGACGCCGGCCGCCAGTACCGCTGCCGCTCCAGCACCTGCCGCTGCCGCTGCCGGTAAAGTCGATGAAGCTGCGGCCAAGGCTGTGGTCGCGCACTACGCCGACATGGTCTTCGCCGTCTACAGCGATGCCGAATCCACTGCGAAAACCCTGCAAATCGCCGTCGACGCCTTCCTCGCCAAGCCGAACGCCGACACCCTGAAAGCCGCCAAGGCTGCCTGGGTCGCTGCGCGCGTGCCTTACCTGCAGAGCGAAGTGTTCCGCTTCGGCAACACCATCATCGACGACTGGGAAGGTCAGGTGAACGCCTGGCCGCTGGACGAAGGCCTGATCGACTACGTCGACAAAACCTACGAGCACGCGCTGGGCAACCCGGGCGCCACCGCCAACATCATCGCCAACACTGAAGTGCAGGTCGGCGAAGACAAGGTCGACGTTAAGGACATCACCCCGGAAAAACTCGCCAGCCTCAACGAGCTGGGCGGTTCCGAAGCCAACGTCGCCACCGGCTACCACGCCATCGAATTCCTGCTCTGGGGCCAGGACCTGAACGGCACCGGCCCGGGCGCCGGCAACCGTCCGGCGTCGGACTACCTGGAAGGCGCTGGCGCTACCGGCGGTCACAACGATCGTCGCCGTGCCTACCTCAAAGCCGTGACCCAACTGCTGGTCAGCGACCTGGAAGAAATGGTCGGCAACTGGAAGCCGAACGTGGCTGACAACTACCGCGCCACCCTGGAAGCCGAACCGGGCGAATCCGGTCTGCGCAAAATGCTGTTCGGCATGGGCAGTCTGTCGCTGGGCGAACTGGCAGGCGAGCGCATGAAGGTCTCCCTGGAAGCCAACTCCCCGGAAGACGAACAGGATTGCTTCAGCGACAACACCCACAACTCGCACTTCTACGATGCCAAAGGCATTCGTAACGTGTACCTGGGCGAGTACACCCGGGTTGATGGCACCAAGATGACCGGCGCCAGCCTGTCGTCGCTGGTGGCCAAAGCCGACCCGGCAGCCGACACCGCGCTGAAAGCCGATCTGGCCGCTACCGAAGCCAAGATCCAGGTCATGGTCGATCACGCCAACAAGGGTGAGCACTACGACCAGTTGATCGCGGCCGGCAACACCGCCGGCAACCAGATCGTACGTGATGCCATCGCCTCTCTGGTCAAGCAGACCGGTTCGATCGAAGCCGCTGCCGGCAAGCTGGGCATCAGCGACCTGAACCCGGACAACGCTGATCACGAGTTCTGATCAACGCTGACTGCACAAGAAGGCGACCTCCGGGTCGCCTTTTTCATGCTTGCCATACACAAAACCCTGTGGGAGCGGGCTTGCTCGCGAAAGCGCTGGGTCAGACACAGATGAATTGACTGACACGCCGCCTTCGCGAGCAAGCCCGCTCCCACAGGGGGGACTGCGTTTCTCCAAATCACTGCGCCATATCAAGCAAACGATAATTCCTCTTATTCAAACCCCCTCGCCCTGTTAGACTTTGCGCCTTTGTTTTCGCCCGTCCGCAGGATGTCTGATGCCCTCGCTGCCGCTTCGCTTGTCCGCACTGTTTCTGGCCTTGGGCCTGAGTGCCTGCGATGACGCCCCGCGCTTTACCAAGGCTGAGCCGGGTGAAGCGCGTTCGGGCGGGGCGGCGACCGTGCGCAAGACCGATCAGAATGCGTTCTCCCTGCCCTCGGCCAACCTGCCGCCGTCGCGTCGGGTCGACTTCAGCGTCGGCAACAGCTTCTTCCGCAGTCCGTGGGTGATCGCCCCGTCGACCACCACCGCCCGCGATGGCCTCGGCCCGCTGTTCAACACAAACGCCTGCCAGAACTGCCACATCAAGGACGGTCGCGGACATCCGCCAACGCCGGATGCGACGAACGCGGTGTCGATGCTGGTGCGTCTGTCGATTCCCGATTCACCGGCCTATGCCAAAGTCATCGAGCAAGTCGGCGTGGTGCCGGAGCCGGTCTACGGCGGCCAGTTCCAGGACATGGCCGTGCCCGGGGTCACACCCGAAGGCAAGGTGCGCGTCGAATACACCCCGGTGCCGGTTCGTTTCAAGGACGGCACCGAAGTGGAGCTGCGCAAGCCGGTTCTGCAATTCACTCAGTTGGGCTACGGCCCGATGCACCCGGACACGCGTTTCTCGGCCCGGGTCGCGCCGCCGATGATCGGTCTCGGCCTGCTCGAAGCGATCCCCGAAGCAGCGATCCTCGCCAACGCCGCGGCGCAAGCCAAAGAGAACAACGGCATCAAGGGTCGCGTAAATCGGGTCTGGGACGATGAGTTACAGAAAACCGTGGCCGGCCGTTTTGGCTGGAAAGCCGGGCAACCGAATCTCAATCAGCAGAATGTCCATGCGTTTTCCGGAGACATGGGCCTGACCACCAGCCTCAGACCCTTCGATGACTGCACCGACGCGCAAACCGCGTGCAAGCAGGCACCCAACGGCAATGGCCCGGACGGCGAGCCGGAAGTCAGCGACAACATCCTGCGCCTGGTGCTGTTCTATACGCGCAACCTCGCAGTGCCGGCACGTCGCGGCGTCAACGACGAACAAGTACTGGCCGGCAAGAACCTGTTCTTCCAGGCTGGCTGCCAGTCCTGCCACACACCGAAATACACCACCGCCGCCAACGCCGCCGAACCTGAACTGGCCAATCAAGTGATTCGCCCGTACAGCGATCTGCTGCTGCATGACATGGGCGATGGTCTGGCCGACAACCGCACTGAATTCCAGGCCTCCGGCCGCGACTGGCGCACCCCGCCGTTGTGGGGGATCGGTCTGACGCAGGCAGTCAGTGGTCACACCCAGTTCTTGCATGACGGCCGCGCCCGCAATCTGCTCGAAGCCGTGCTCTGGCATGGCGGCGAAGCGCAGCAGGCGCAGCAACAGGTTTTGTCTTTCAACGCCGAACAGCGTGCCGCGCTGCTGGCGTTCTTGAACTCACTTTAAACACTTAAAAGAATCGGGAGCCCGACATGTTCCGTCCCAAGTTGTTGTTCACCAGCCTTGCCGCGCTCGCCCTCGGCGCCTGCTCGCCGCAGGACCCGCAAGCGGTCACCTCGGCGGCCATCGCCAAATCGGTGATCCTGCCGACTTACACCCGCTGGGTCGAAGCCGACAAGCAACTGGCCGTCAGCGCCCTCGCCTACTGCCAGGGCAAGGAAACCCTGGAAACCGCCCGCGCCGACTTCCTGCACGCGCAGAAAGCCTGGGCCGAGCTGCAACCGTTGCTGATCGGGCCGTTGGCCGAGGGGAACCGTTCGTGGCAGGTGCAGTTCTGGCCGGACAAGAAAAACCTCGTTGGCCGTCAGGTCGAGCAACTGGTGGTCGCGCAACCGCAGATCGACGCCGCCGCACTGGCCAAATCCAGCGTGGTGGTGCAGGGCCTGTCGGCTTACGAGTACATCCTGTTCGATGAAAAACCGGACGTCGCCAACGCTGAGCAGAAAGCCAAATACTGCCCACTGTTGATCGCCATCGGCGAGCGTCAGAAGCAACTGGCCGAAGAGATTCTGCAGAGCTGGAACAACACCGACGGCATGCTCGCGCAGATGAGCAAGTTCCCCAACCAGCGCTACGCCGACTCCCACGAAGCGATCGCCGATCTGCTGCGTGTACAGGTCACCGCACTCGACACCCTGAAGAAAAAACTCGGCACGCCAATGGGCCGCCAGAGCAAAGGCGTGCCGCAACCGTTCCAGGCCGATGCGTGGCGCAGCCAGTCGTCGCTGACCGCGCTGCAAGCCAGTCTGGCCGCGGCCAAAACCGTCTGGGAAGGCGTCGACAACAAAGGCCTGCGCGGTCTGTTGCCGGCCGAGCAGAAACCGTTGGCAGACAAGATCGACGCTGCCTACGCCGCGTCACTGAAACTGTTCGACAGCAGCCAGCGCTCGCTGACCGAAATGCTTCAGGACGACGCCGGTCGTCAACAACTCAACGATCTCTACGACAGCCTCAACGTCGTCCATCGCCTGCACGAGGGCGAACTGGCCAAGGCGCTGGGCATCCAACTGGGCTTCAACGCCAACGACGGTGACTGATGAGGGCAAGTGCCATGCTGCGACGCCAGGCTCTGACTTTAGGTAGTTTGCTGCTGGGAGCAGTGACACTGGGCGGCTGGACGCTGTTCAAGCGCAAGGATCAGAGCCCGCTGTTGCTCTCGGCGCGCGACGACACCGACGGCAGGCATTACGCCGTCGGTTATCGGCTGGACGGTACTCGGGTGTTCGCCACCGAAGTCGGCCAGCGCTGCCACGACATCATCAACCACCCGACGCTGCCGATCGCGCTGTTCGTCGCCCGCCGTCCGGGCACCGAGAGCTACCTGATCGACCTGCGCGACGGGACGTTGCTGCAAACCGTGACTTCGCAGCCGAACCGGCATTTCTACGGCCACGCCGTGGTGCACAAGGACGGCGAATACCTGTACGCCACCGAGAACGACACCACGGATCCGGGGCGTGGCCTGCTCGGGGTGTACAAGTTCGAAGGCGAGCGGCTGGTGCACTGCGGCGAGATTTCCACCCATGGCCTCGGCCCGCATCAGGTCTCGTGGATGCCCGATGGCGAAACCCTGGTGGTAGCCAACGGCGGGATCCGCACCGAGGCCGAAAGCCGCGTCGACATGAACCTCAACGCCATGGAACCGAGCCTGGTGCTGATGCAGCGCGACGGCACCCTGCTGAGCAAGGAAACCCTTTCCCAGCAGATGAACAGCGTGCGCCACCTGGGCATCGCCAACGACGGCACCATCGTCGCCGGCCAGCAGTTCATGGGCGCCTCGCATGAGCGCTCCGAGCTGTTGGCGATCAAGCGTCCGGGCCAACCCTTCGTGGCATTCCCGGTGCCGGAGCATCAGTTGCAATCGATGGGTCACTACACCGCCAGCGTCGCAGTGCACAGCGATCTGCGTCTGGTGGCGCTGACCGCGCCGCGTGGCAATCGCTTCTTCATCTGGGACCTGGACAGCGGCGAAGTGCGTCTCGACGCGCCGCTGCCCGATTGCGCCGGCGTTGGTGCGGTGAAGGACGGTTTCGTCGTCACTTCCGGTCAAGGCCGGTGCCGCTACTACGATTGCCGCCAGGATCAACTGCTGGCCAAGCCGCTGGAATTACCGGCAGGGCTCTGGGACAACCATCTGCACCTGATGGCCTGAATCAACGCTGTAACTGTGGCGAGGGAGCTTGCTCCCGCTGGACTGCGCAGCAGTCCCATGCTCTTGAGTTAAAAAGCGGGGCCGCTTCGCGCCCCAGCGGGAGCAAGCTCCCTCGCCACAGGGGTTTTATTCGTCCTCACTGTAATAACTGCCAGTTGGAATCCCCACCTGACTCGGAGTAATGTGCCCGCCTGTCTCACCTGATTTATCCAAGGAACTGGAAATATGCTGCGTCGCCGCATGCTGATCATGTTGGGTGTTGTCTTGCTGGTCGTCCTGGTATTGGGCGGGTATAAAGCCTTTTCGATCTACACCATGATCCAGGGCTTCTCCAAACCGAAACCGCCGATCAGCGTCGCCGTGGCCCGCGCCAGCGAACAGCCGTGGCAGATGCGTTTGCCCACCGTCGGCTCGCTGAAAGCCTTGCAAGGCGTCGACCTGAGCCTGGAAGTCGCCGGCACCGTCACTGAACTCAAATTCGAATCCGGACAGAAGGTCAAGGCCGGGCAACCACTGCTGCAACTCGACAGCGCGGTCGAGACCGCCCTGCTGGAAACCGCCAAGGCTGACCTGGGACTGGCACAACTGGACTTCGGCCGTGGCAGCCAACTGGTCGATAGCCGCGCGATCTCCAAAGGCGAGTACGACCGTCTCTCCGCCGTATTGCAAAAGAACAAGGCCACGGTCAATCAGCTCAACGCTTCGCTGGCGAAAAAACGCATCCTTGCGCCGTTCAGCGGCACCATCGGCATCCGTCAGGTGGATGTCGGCGACTACCTCGCCAGCGGCACCAAAATCGCCACCCTGCAGGATCTGAGCAGCCTCTACGCCGATTTCTATGTGCCGGAGCAATCGGTGCCGAAACTGGCCATCGGTCAACCGGTGCAGATCGGCGTCGCGGCCTATCCCGGGCAGAACTTTCCCGGCGCCATCAGCGCGATCAACCCGATTGTCGAAAGCACCACACGCAATATTCTGGTGCGCGCAACCCTGGCCAACCCCGACGGCAAATTGCTGCCGGGCATGTTCGCCAGCCTTGAGGTGTTGCTGCCCGATCCGCAGAAACACATCGTGGTCCCGGAAAGCGCGATCACCTACACCCTTTACGGCAACTCGCTGTACGTGGTCGGGCAAAAGAAGGCCGAGGACGGCAGCGTCGAAAAAGACGACAAGGGCCAGCCGGTACTGATCGCCGAACGCCGTTTCATCGAGACCGGTGAGCGCCGCGATGGCCTGGTGATGATCAACAAGGGCGTGCAGAGCGGCGAACAAGTAGTGACCGCCGGCCAGATCAAACTGGACAACGGCGCACACATTGCCATCAGCGACGACAAGACCCTCGGCGAGCAGAACAGTCCGCCTCGCGCCGACTGATCAAGGAATCCCCATGGCTTTTACCGATCCGTTCATCCGCCGCCCGGTGCTCGCCACCGTGGTCAGCCTGCTGATTGTGCTGCTGGGTTTCCAGGCCTGGAGCAAGCTGCCGCTGCGCCAGTACCCGCAAATGGAAAACGCCCTGATCACGGTGACCACCGCCTACCCCGGGGCCAACGCCGAGACCATTCAGGGCTACATCACCCAACCGATGCAGCAAAGCCTGGCCAGTGCCGAAGGCATCGACTACATGACCTCGGTCAGCCGGCAGAACTTCTCGGTGATCTCGATCTACGCGCGCATCGGTTCCAACACCGACCGTCTGTTCACCGAGCTGCTGGCCAAGGCCAACGAGGTGAAAAACAAACTGCCGCAGGACGCCGAAGACCCGGTACTGAGCAAGGAGTCGGCTGACGCCTCGGCGCTGATGTACATCAGCTTCTTCAGCAAGGACTTGAGCAACCCGCAGATCACCGACTACCTGTCGCGGGTGATCCAGCCGAAACTGGCGACCCTGCCGGGCATGGCCGAGGCGGAGATTCTCGGCAATCAGGTGTTTGCCATGCGCCTGTGGCTCGACCCGGTGAAGCTCGCCGGTTTCGGCCTCAGCGCCAGCGACGTGACCAACGCGGTGCGCCAGTACAACTTCCTCTCCGCCGCTGGCGAGGTGAAAGGCGAGTACGTGGTCACCAGCATCAACGCCAATACCGAACTGAAGTCCGCCGAAGCCTTCGCCGCGATTCCGCTCAAGGTCAGTGGCGACAGCCGCGTGCTGCTCAGCGATGTCGCGCGGGTCGAGATGGGCGCAGAAAACTACGACTCGATCAGTTCATTCGGCGGCACGCCGTCGGTGTACATCGGCATCAAGGCCACGCCCGGGGCCAACCCGCTGGATGTGATCAAGGAAGTGCGCAAGCTGATGCCGGAACTGGAAGCGCAGCTGCCGCCCAACCTCAAGAGCGAGATCGCCTACGACGCCACGCTGTTTATTCAGGCCTCGATCGATGAAGTGGTGAAAACCCTGTTCGAAGCGGTGCTGATCGTCATCGTCGTGGTGTTCCTGTTCCTTGGCGCGCTGCGCTCGGTGGTGATCCCGGTGGTGACCATCCCGCTGTCGATGATCGGCGTGATGTTCTTCATGCAGATGATGGGCTATTCGATCAACTTGCTGACCCTGCTGGCGATGGTGCTGGCCATCGGTCTGGTGGTGGATGACGCGATTGTGGTGGTGGAGAACATTCACCGACACATCGAGGAAGGCAAGACGCCGCTGGAAGCCGCACTGGAAGGTGCGCGGGAAATCGCCATGCCGGTGGTGTCGATGACCATCACCCTGGCGGCGGTGTATGCGCCGATCGGCTTCCTCACCGGACTGACCGGGGCCTTGTTCAAGGAGTTCGCCCTGACCCTGGCCGGTGCCGTGGTGATCTCCGGGGTCGTCGCCCTGACCCTGTCGCCGATGATGTGCGCCCTGCTGTTGCGCCACGAAGAAAACCCCAGTGGCCTGGCGCACCGCCTCGACCGCATTTTCGACGGTCTCAAGCGCCGCTACCAGAGCATGCTCCACGGCACATTGCATACGCGGCCGGTGGTGCTGGTGTTCGCGGTGATCGTGTTGTGCCTGATCCCGGTGTTTCTCAAGTTCACCAAGTCGGAACTGGCACCGGATGAGGACCAAGGCATTATTTTCATGATGGCCACGGCCCCACAGCCGACCAACCTTGATTACCTGAGCACCTACACCGACGAATTCATCAAGATCTTCAAGGAGTTCCCGGAGTACTACTCCTCGTTCCAGATCAACGGCTACAACGGCGTACAAGCGGGCATCGGCGGCTTCCTGCTCAAGCCGTGGAACGAGCGCAGTCGCACGCAGATGCAGATCCTGCCCGAGGTGCAGGGCAAACTGGAAGGCATCCCGGGCTTGCAGATCTTTGGCTTCAACCTGCCCTCCCTGCCCGGCACCGGTGAAGGTTTGCCGTTCGAATTCGTGGTCAACACTGCCAACGACTACGAGTTGTTGCTGCAAGTGGCCGACCGGATCAAGAAACGCGCCATGGAGTCCGGCAAGTTCGCCTTCGTCGACCTTGATCTGGCGTTCGACAAGCCGGAAGTGGTGGTCGATATCGACCGTGCCAAAGCCGCGCAGATGGGTGTGTCGATGCTTGACCTCGGCAGTACCCTGGCGACGCTGCTGGGCGAGGCGGAAATCAACCGTTTCACCATTGAAGGCCGCAGCTACAAGGTGATTGCCCAGGTCGAGCGACCGTTTCGCGATAACCCCGGCTGGTTGAACAACTACTACGTGAAGAACACCCAGGGTGAGCTGCTGCCGCTGTCGACCCTGATCAAGGTCAGCGACCGGGCGCGACCGCGCCAGCTCAACCAGTTCCAGCAACTCAACGCGGCGAAAATTTCCGGATTCCCGTTGGTCAGCATGGGCGAGGCCATTGACACCGTACTGCAGATTGCCCGGGAAGAAGCGCCAGCCGGTTTTGCCTTCGACTATGGCGGCGCTTCACGCCAGTACGTACAGGAGGGCAGCGCACTGTGGGTAACTTTCGCCCTGGCGCTGGCGATCATTTTCCTGGTGCTGGCGGCGCAGTTCGAGAGCTTCCGTGATCCGCTGGTGATTCTGGTGACGGTGCCGCTGTCGATCTGTGGAGCGTTGATTCCGCTGTTCCTTGGCTGGTCGAGCATGAACATCTACACCCAGGTCGGGCTGGTGACCCTGATCGGGCTGATCAGCAAGCACGGGATCCTGATCGTCGAATTCGCCAACCAGTTACGCAAGGACAAAGGCCTTACCGCGCGCGAAGCAGTCGAAGAAGCGGCGGCAATCCGCTTGCGCCCGGTGTTGATGACCACGGCGGCGATGGTGTTCGGCATGGTGCCGCTGATTCTGGCGACCGGTGCGGGTGCCGTGAGCCGGTTCGATATCGGCACCGTGATTGCAACGGGGATGTCGATCGGCACCCTGTTTACGCTGTTCGTGCTGCCGTGCATCTACACCCTATTGGCGAAACCCGATCCGAAATAACAGCGATTTACCTTGTGGGAGCGGGCTTGCTCGCGAAGGCGTCAGGTCAGTCAACAGCAATACTGAATGTTCCGACCCTTTCGTGAGCAAGCCCACTCCCACCCTTGATCGCGGCCAGCCCCGAATGCTTCATCCACCAGCAATCCCCGGTGGGAGCGGCCAGCCACAAATCTGCCATCCATCGACGATCCCTTGTGGGAGCGGGCTTGCTCGCGAAGGCGTCAGGTCAGTCAACCGCAACACTGAATGTGCCGGCCCTTTCGTGAGCAAGCCCACTCCCACCCTTGATCGTGGCCAGCCCTGAATTTTTCATCCACCAGCAATCCCCGGTGGGAGCGGCCAGCCACAAATCTGCCATCCATCGACGCTCCCTTGTGGGAGCGGGCTTACTCGCGAAGGCGTCAGGTCAGTCAACAGCAACACTGAATGTGCCGGCCCCTTCGTGAGCAAGCCCACTCCCACCCTTGATCGTGGCCAGCCCTGAATTCTTCATCCACCAGCAATCCCCAGTGGGAGCGGCCAGCCACAAATCTGCCATCCATCGACGCTCCCTTGTGGGAGCGGGCTTACTCGCGAAGGCGTCAGGTCAGTCAACAGCAACACTGAATGTGCCGGCCCTTTCGTGAGCAAGCCCACTCCCACCCTTGATCGTGGCCAGCCCTGAATTCTTCATCCACCAGCAATCCCCAGTGGGGGCGCCCAGCCACAAATCTGCCATCCATCGACGCTCCCTTGTGGGAGCGGGCTTGCTCGCGAAGGCGTCAGGTCAGTCAACAGCAGTACTGAATGTGCCGGCCCCTTCGTGAGCAAGCCCACTCCCACCCTTAATCGTGGCCAGCCCTGAATTCTTCATCCACCAGCAATCCCCAGTGGGAGCGGCCAGCCACAAATCTGCCATCCATCGACGCTCCCTTGTGGGAGCGGGCTTGCTCGCGATGGCGTCAGGTCAGTCAACAGCAATACTGAATGTTCCGACCCTTTCGTGAGCAAGCCCACTCCCACCCTTGATCGTGGCCAGCCCTGAATTCTTCATCCACCAGCAATCCCCGGTGGGAGCGGCCAGCCACAAATCTGCCATCCATCGACGCTCCCTTGTGGGAGCGGGCTTGCTCGCGAAGGCGTCAGGTCAGTCAACAGCAATACTGAATGTTCCGGCCCCTTCGTGAGCAAGCCCACTCCCACCCTTGATCGCGGCCTGCCCCGAATTCTTCATCCACCAGCAATCCCCAGTGGGAGCGGCCAGCCACAAATCTGCCATCCTTCGACGCTCCCTTGTGGGAGCGGGCTTGCTCGCGAAGGCGTCAGGTCAGTCAACAGCAATACTGAATGTGCCGGCCCCTTCGTGAGCAAGCCCACTCCCACCCTTGATCGTGGCCAGCCCCGAATTCTTCACCCGCCAGCAATCCCCGGTGGGAGCGGTCAGCCACAAATCTGCCATCCATCGACGCTCCCTTGTGGGAGCGGGCTTGCTCGCGAAAGCGTCAGGTCAGTCAACAGCAACACTGAATGTGCCGGCCCCTTCGTGAGCAAGCCCACTCCCACCCTTGATCGTGGCCAGCCCTGAATTCTTCACCCGCCAGCAATCCCCAGTGGGAGCGGCCAGCCACAAATCTGCCATCCATCGACGCTCCCTTGTGGGAGCGGGCTTACTCGCGAAGGCGTCAGGTCAGTCAACAGCAACACTGAATGTGCCGGCCCTTTCGTGAGCAAGCCCACTCCCACCCTTGATCGCGGCCTGCCCCGAATTCTTCATCCACCAGCAATCCCCAGTGGGAGCGGCCAGCCACAAATCTGCCATCCTTCGACGCTCCCTTGTGGGAGCGGGCTTGCTCGCGAAGGCGTCAGGTCAGTCAACCGCAACACTGAATGTGCCGGCCCCTTCGTGAGCAAGCCCACTCCCACCCTTGATCGTGGCCAGCCCCGAATTCTTCACCCGCCAGCAATCCCCGGTGGGAGCGGCCAGCCACAAATCTGCCATCCATCGACGCTCCCACAGGGGAATGATGTGATCCCTGGAAGACCGCAATAAAAAAGGCCTCGCAACTGCGAGGCCTTTCATTTTGGCTTCAATCGGTTCAACTCTGTGGCCTCATCCCTTGAGAAAGTCCGAACATGAACAGCAATAAATCATGATCAGGTTGAGTGGCCACGGAGGCTTTCGCCACCCGTGGTACTGCGCAGTGAGCATCGCCTGTGGTAGCACCGATCACCTGCATGCGGGGCTGCTCCCAGGCTGCCACCGCCAATGAAGCAACTGCCAAGGCTCCAACCAGAAACAAACCTCGTGCAATTTCGAGTTTCATCGCTATAAACCTTTGATAGCGCTGCCAAACGCCGTCTCGTAAAAGTAGACGAGTTTTTTCCAGTCCGTATCGCTGAACGACGAATGGCGCCGCAATTGCTTCATGTCATGGGAGGCGGCGCGATAAGCGGTCAGACGCTGACGGCATTTCTCCAGATCGATCAATGCCACTTCGACCTGTGCCGAATCACCTTCGCCGGTCACCCGTACAAAAACGTGTTTGATGTAGATGCAGCTGTGCTGCCAACGGCCCTTGTGCATGCGCGCGAGGTTTTCGGCCAGGTCTTTGAGGACGCGCTCGTAAACCGCTTCGCCATATTGGGCACGGCCGCCGGCGGCTTCCCACTTTTCCAGTTCGTCGAAACCGTCCAGCGACTTGGTCACCAGCAGCGCACGCCACTTGTACTGCGAATCGGGCTGCGCGCCGCAGAACACGATTTGCGGTACACGCACACCGAGACGGCTGACACCGGTCAGCGCATCCAGCTCACGCAAGACTGTCGGCCGACCAAATGGGTGCAGCCAACTGCGATAGATATGTCCGGTCTGGCGCTTGGCATACAGTAACTGGCCGTCACTGCCCACGACTCGTTGCACACCACTTTCCCCGCCCCGGCGCACGTTGGGTTCTTCAACCCATTCACCACGCTGGTTCCAGTAGTAATCGAAGCGATCCTGGGGAGCGACTTCCGTTTCGGCTGCTATTTGCACCGCCATCCTGTTACCTCTTGCGTAATACGTAGACCCGCCACATGGCATAGAGCGGAATAAAATCCAGTTGTTCCTGAATGCGAAAACCTGCCGCTTCGAATTCTTTTTCTACTGTCACAGCCGGTAACACAAACCGGTTCTGGTAACCCTCCTGCCCACGCCGCTGTTCGGCGCGCTTGCGTTTCCAGGCCTTGAAATTACCGTCTACCCACAACGAAATGATGACGCTGTCCCGGGTGACACGTTCGAATTCGCGCAGAATCGCCCGTCGATGCTCGGCTTCACCGATGTGGTGCAGCAAACGCATGCAGAAAATGCTGTCGACGGCGTTATCGGGCAAAGCAATGTCGAACGCTGACGTGTGCAAAGGTTGTACCCGTTTCACAACGTCGGCCGGTTGCGCCTGCATCGCGGTCTTGATCATCGATTCGGAGTTGTCCGCGCCAATGATCACCCGGTTGGGCTTTTCCGCCAGCAACGGCCAGAAACGCCCTGCACCGCATGGCAGATCCAGAACCAGCCCCGGCTCGCCTGCCAGCGTCAACGCCTTGCGGGCCAACTGCTCGTCGCGCCAATGAGACAACCGACGACCTAAACCGTGCTGGTGCTTGCGCAAATATTTTTGTGCATGCTGGTCATCATACTTTTCGGAAAAATCGAGCTTGATCGGTCTGCTCATTGCGGAACTCCTGAATAACTGATGCCCCAACCATAGGTAGAGGCATGTCAGCGTCAGGTCGTCCCTTTGTGAAAATTACGTCAGGTAAACCGGCGAAGTATTACAGGGTTTTACAGGGAGAAAGCAATAGCGCGGGGCCATCAACTATTGTCAGCGCAGCCCCAGCGTCACCTCGAAACGGCAACCATTGGGTTCCACAGTACTCAACCTCACTTCCCAGCCTTGGTTCTCGCAGATCCGCTGCACCAGCGACAAGCCCAGGCCCAGGCCTTCGCCGCGCTTTTCATTACCACGCACAAAGGGCTGGAACATGGCTTCGCGCTTTTCCTCGGGAATGCCGACGCCCGAGTCTTCGACGATGAAACCGTGGTCGATGAGTGTCAGGCGAATGAATCCGTGTTCGGTGTAGTGGCAGGCGTTGCGCAGCAGATTACCCATGACCGCGCCGAGCAGGGTGGCGTTGAAGCATGTGTCCGGCGGGTTGCCCGGCTCGAACAACAGTTGCAGCCCTTTCGATTCGATCGGTTCGCGCCAGATACTCAGCAGTCCGTCGGCCACTTGGGCAAGGTTCTGCTGCGGCGCGGAGCCGGCGTCTTCACGCTGGGCGCGGGCAAGCATCAGGAAGGTCTGCACCAGTTCGCGCATTTCCTCGCTGGCTCGGGCAATTCGCTCGACCTGAGCCCGGCCGCGTTGATCCAGCCCCGGGTTTTCCAGCAGCAGTTCGCAGGAACTGGCCAGCACCATCAACGGCGTGCGCAGTTCGTGGCTGACGTCGCTGGTGAACAGCCGCTCGCGGGTCAACGCCTGACGCAGACGACCAAGCGTGGCATCGAACGCCACTGCCAGTTCACCGACTTCATCAGCCGCATAATCCGGGGCCAGTGGCGGCGCCAACCCCAGCAACTGATCGCGATGCCGCACTTGTCGCGCCAGGCGCACCACCGGTGCCATGACCTTGCGCGCCAATACCCAGCCGAGGAACACCGCCAGCGCCAGACTGAGCACAAAGCCGACCAGCACCACAGCGAACAGCACGCGTTCGCGCTCTTCGAAATCGCTTTGATCCTGCAGCAACACGTAACGACGACCGTCGACGATTTCGACCATCGCGTGATACGACAGCTGCTCGCGGAACACTTCGTGGAAGCCGGCATCGAGGTGACGCAGATCCTTGGGCAGTTCGAAATCACCCGGCCCGCCGCTGAAATAGAACAACTGATCCGGTTCCGGGCGATGGCTCCAGTCCGAGACGTTGTCCATCAGCAGCAGGCGCTGCAGGTCGCCGCCCAGTCCCGCCGAAATGAGTTTTTCCTCCACCAGGTGCACGGTCGCCACAATGCCCATGGCGAAGGCCCCGGCCACCAGCGCACTCATCAGCGCAAAGGCGATGATGATCCGCTGGGAAAGGCTTTGCTTAAACTCCATCACGCCCCTCGGCCAAGCGGTAACCCACGCCGTGCACGGTTTGCAGCAACGGCTTGGCGAATGGTTTGTCGATCACCTGACGTAATTGGTGGACGTGGCTGCGCAGGCTGTCGCTGTCCGGGCAGTCATCGCCCCACAGCGCTTCTTCGAGAATTTCCCGCCGCAGGACGTGCGGGCTCTTCTGCATCAAGACCGCCAGCAGCTTGAGGCCGACCGGGTTGAGTTTGAGCAACTTGCCCTCGCGGGTCACTTCCAGCGTGTCGAGGTCATAGGACAGGTCGCCGACCTGCAGCGCACGACGGCCGCCACCCTGAGTCCGGCGCATGACCGCCTCGACCCGCGCCGCCAGCTCGGACAGCGCAAACGGTTTGACCAGGTAATCATCAGCCCCGGACTTGAAGCCCTGCAGACGGTCGTCCAGTTGATCACGGGCAGTGAGCATGATCACCGGCGTGTCACGCCGGGCATCTTCACGCAGACGCTTGCACAGGGTGTAGCCGTCGATTCCCGGCAGCATGATATCGAGCACGATCAGGTCGTAATGCTCGGTGGCAGCCAGGTGCAGGCCCGACAAGCCGTCCTGGGCGCAATCGACGGTATAGCCTTTGAGCCCCAGGTAATCGGCCAGATTGGCCAGGATATCGCGGTTGTCTTCGACCAACAGAATTCGCATTGGCATCTCCTCCGTACACAGTGACGGCCGTCATGGCCCGCGCAGCTTAAGGCCATCGCCGGTTCAGGGCTAGGGCCCGCATGCGCGCAAGTCCACTTGCCCGACCAAATCAAATAAACAACGAAGTTTTCACCATCGATTCACAACCTGGCCTGCGTCGGCATGACGATGCGCTGACTGAAAGCCGCGAATCGCGGGTCAGCAGTGACGATCCGCTGGTCGACCGGGCGATCTCCTACTACCAGACCGCCAGTTATGATTTCAAACAGCTGTTATTGAGCTGGAAGCCGGCAAAGGACAGCACTGTCCAGGTCAGCCAACAGTAACCGACGGTGGTTCAGGTCAGGTCAGTCAAGCTTTGTGTCGACTGATCTGACGCCATCGCTGGCAAGCCAGCTCCCACAAGGATTGCGCTAAACCTGTGGGAGCTGGCTTGCCAGCGATGGGCGCACCTCGGTATAGCGCCAACGACAAATCGAAGGCAATAAAAAACCCCGCCGGCTCATCGCAGGCGGGGTTTTGCGTTACAGGGTCAAGGCTGGCTTACATCATGCCGCCCATGCCACCCATGCCGCCCATGTCTGGCATACCGCCGCCAGCCGAGCCTTCTTTCTTCGGTGCATCAGCAACAGCTGCTTCGGTGGTCAGGATCAGACCGCCGATCGAGGCTGCAGCTTGCAGAGCGGAACGGGTTACCTTGGTTGGGTCCAGGATGCCCATTTCGATCATGTCGCCGTATTCGCCCGAAGCAGCGTTGTAACCGAAGTTACCTTTGCCGTTCTTCACTTCGTTGACGACTACGCTTGGCTCGTCACCGGAGTTGGCAGCGATCTGGCGCAGCGGCGCTTCAACAGCGCGACGCAGTACAGCGATACCGACGTTCTGGTCAGCGTTGTCGCCGGTCAGTTCGGTCAGAGCTTCCAGAGCACGGATCAGCGCAACGCCACCGCCAGGTACCACGCCTTCTTCAACGGCTGCACGGGTTGCGTGCAGGGCGTCTTCAACGCGAGCCTTCTTCTCTTTCATTTCAACTTCGGAACCAGCGCCAACCTTGATCACTGCAACGCCGCCGGACAGCTTGGCCAGACGCTCTTGCAGTTTTTCACGGTCGTAGTCCGAGGAAGTTTCGGCAACCTGGGCGCGGATCTGAGCGATACGTGCTTCGATGTCGCCTTGTACGCCAGCACCGTCAACGATGATGGTGTTTTCCTTGGACAGGGTCACGCGCTTGGCGTTACCCAGGTGCTCCAGGGTGGTGCTTTCCAGGCTCAGACCGATCTCTTCGGAGATCACGGTACCGCCGGTCAGAACGGCGATGTCCTGCAGCATGGCCTTGCGACGGTCGCCGAAGCCTGGAGCCTTGACGGCTGCAACCTTGACGATGCCACGCATGTTGTTCACAACCAGAGTCGCCAGGGCTTCGCCTTCAACGTCTTCGGCAACGATCAGCAGTGGACGGCCGGCTTTGGCAACGGCTTCCAGCACTGGCAGCATTTCGCGGATGTTCGAGATCTTTTTGTCGACCAGCAGGATCAGCGGGCCGTCGAGCTCGGCAACCATGGTGTCCGGCTTGTTGACGAAGTACGGGGACAGGTAGCCACGGTCGAACTGCATGCCTTCTACAACCGACAGTTCGTTTTCCAGGCCCGAGCCTTCTTCAACGGTGATCACGCCTTCTTTACCGACTTTTTCCATGGCTTCGGCAATGATGTCGCCGATGGAGTTGTCGGAGTTGGCGGAGATGGTACCTACCTGAGCGATGGCCTTGGTGTCAGCGCATGGCTTGGACAGGGCTTTGAGCTCTTTGACGATGGCGATGGTCGCTTTGTCGATACCGCGTTTGAGGTCCATCGGGTTCATGCCGGCAGCGACGGCTTTCAGGCCTTCGTTGACGATCGACTGAGCCAGAACGGTAGCGGTGGTAGTACCGTCACCAGCGTCATCGTTGGCACGGGAGGCAACGTCTTTGACCAGCTGCGCGCCCATGTTTTCGAAGCGATCTTCGAGTTCGATTTCTTTGGCGACGGAAACGCCGTCCTTGGTGATGGTCGGAGCGCCGAAGCTCTTCTCGAGGATCACGTTACGGCCTTTCGGGCCCAGGGTCGCTTTTACCGCGTCAGCCAGAACGTTGACGCCTTTGAGCATCTTGGAGCGAGCGGCATCGCCGAACTTAACTTCTTTAGCAGCCATGATCGATATTCCTTAAATACTTTGTAGTAACGGGAAAATGAGCGGGGAAATCAGCCTTCCAGTACAGCGAGAATCTCGTTCTCAGCCATTACCAGCAGGTCTTCGCCGTCGACTTTCACAGTGTTGCTGCCGGAGTAAGGACCGAACACAACCTTGTCGCCGACTTTAACGGCCAGCGGACGCACTTCACCGTTTTCCAGGGTCTTGCCCGGGCCTGCAGCGACGATCACACCGTGGTTGGCTTTTTCAGCAGCCGAACCTGGCAGGACGATACCGCCAGCGGTTTTCTTTTCTTCTTCGCTGCGACGGATGACGACGCGGTCATGCAGAGGACGAAGCTTCATTGTCGATCTCTCCTAATTGTGGTTTTCATCGGCCGGTGTAGTCCCGGCGGGTTTAACAAATCCGGCCTGCGCCGGTTGCGGTTCGTCGAGCGAGCCGCGGAAGTCTGTCCGACTCAAATGCCGGAAACCTTTCGGTGACCGATACATAAGGGCGCATATGCTTATTACAAGGGCGAGGGCAGAAAATTTTTCATCGGTTGCCCCTTGAATGCCGCGCATAAAGAAACGGCACCCGAAGGTGCCGTGTCGATGCAGGGGTTACTTGCTGTCGCGATGTTCGAACTCGCCTTCGATCACATCACCCTCGCGGCCCAGAGGCTGGCGCGGTGCAGGACCGCCACGGGGTTGCAGGTCGTCGGCAAAGGCACGCTGACGCATCGCCTGTTCTTCGGCGCGCTGACGCATTTTATTGGCCAGCAGACGACGGGTGAATGGCAACAGCATCACCAGACCGACCACGTCGCTGATGAAGCCCGGCAGGATCAACAGGCCACCGGCCAAGGCGAGCATCAGGCCTTCAAGCATGGTCTGCGCGGGCAATTCACCGCGATTCAGGCTTTCACGGGCACGCAGTGCCGTGGCCAGACCGGCGACGCGCAGTACGAACACACCGAACATCGAGCCGAGAATGATCAGCAGCAGGGCCGGGAAAAACCCGATCGCCCCTGCCACTTTGACGAATACGAACAGCTCCAGCACCGGAAACAGCAGAAAGAGCAACAAAAAAGGGCGCATCAAAGATTCCTCAACGCAAGAAATGCCTTGCAGTAAGCCTTAGATGACGTCGCCCTTTCGTGAATTCAAGCGTCGGTCACCGCATTTTTTGGCCAGACCTCGGCGTGAGCCAGAGAAACCAAGGCTTCGCGCACTTGTATCGGCGTATGACAAGGTGCTTGAAACGGTAGCCAGTACAACGCCTGACCGATGCGCAGGTGCATGCCTTCGCTGTCGATTCCGGCCAGTTGCGCCGGGACGGTTTTCGGTAGGCCGCTGAGTTCCACGTAATGCGCGATGGCTTTGGCGTGATCGCTGTTCATGTGCTCGACCATGCTGACTTCGGCCTTGCCGGCGAACGGATTGGCCAAGGTCAGCTGATCGACCCAGTGAATCGCGCCGAAACCGCCGATGTAGCGGTGCCGCACCGGATTGAGCACCCAGAAATCAAAGTCGTGGGCCTTGTGGTAGTTCTGCGAGTCGGGGAAATACCGGTAATAACGCTCGGCGGCGGCTTCGATGGCAGCCGGGTCTTCAAGCTTCTGCGCTTCGGCCAGATAGGTCAGGCGACCAACGGCCTGCACGTCGTCGGCCTCGCGCTCACCCACCAGCAGCGAACATTTCGGATCTTTCTGCAGGTTGTGGGTGTGCTGGGCGATGCGGCTGATCAGGATCAGCGGGCGGCCCTGGTCATCCAGGCAATACGGCACCACCGAGCCGAACGGAAAACCGGGCATCGATTTGGAGTGAGTGGACAATACGCCACGGTATTCCTTGAGAAGCAATTCTCGGGCATTCTTGGCCGCTTCAACGCTCAATTTATGACTCCTTAAATAGAATCCGTCGAAAAAACGGACAGGCGCCTGGGGATAAGTCCCGGTCACGCCATCGGGCAATGCTCATGTGCAATCTGGCCATAACCGGTACGGATCGAGCGTCGCCAATAACAAAAACCACTCAGACCGGCTATCGGGGCATGCGAATGCAACTCAACGACAAAGTAATCATTATCACCGGCGGTTGCCAGGGTTTGGGCCGCTCCATGGCCGAGTATTTCGCCGGCAAAGGCGCGAAGCTCGCGCTGGTCGACCTCAATCAGGAAAAACTCGACGACGCGGTCGCGGCCTGCAAGGCCAAGGGCGTCGAGGCGCGCAGCTATTTGTGCAATGTGGCCATTGAAGAACAAGTCGAGCACATGGTCGCCCAGGTCGCCGAAGATTTCGGCGCGATCCATGGCCTGATCAACAACGCCGGGATCCTGCGTGACGGCCTGCTGCTCAAGGTCAAGGACGGCGAAATGACCAAGATGAGTCTGGCCCAGTGGCAGGCAGTGATCGACGTCAACCTGACCGGCGTGTTCCTCTGCACCCGTGAAGTCGCGGCGAAAATGGTCGAGCTGAAGAACAGCGGCGCCATCATCAACATTTCCTCGATCTCCCGTGCCGGTAACGTCGGCCAGACCAACTACTCTGCCGCCAAGGCTGGCGTGGCCGCAGCCACCGTGACCTGGGCCAAGGAACTGGCGCGTTACGGTATTCGTGTGGCAGGCATTGCGCCGGGCTTCATCGAAACCGAGATGACTCTGGGCATGAAGCCGGAAGCGTTGGAGAAGATGACCTCGGGAATCCCGCTCAAGCGCATGGGCAAGCCGGAAGAGATCGCCCATTCGGCGGCGTACATCTTCGAGAACGACTACTACACCGGGCGGATTCTGGAGATGGATGGCGGGTTGCGTATCTAAGCGCCACCTCAAAACCAACTGTAGGAGTGAGCCTGCTCGCGATTGCGGTCATTCATTCAACATTTTCGTTGAATGTTAATCCGCTATCGCGAGCAGGCTCACTCCTACAGGTTTTCAGCGTTACCGATTGATCAATCGTCACTGATGCTGATATTAGGCATCGCCGGTGTCGCCGCTTCCTGCAACACAATGCGCGCGCCGACGTGGCGGGCCAGTTCCTGATAGACCATGGCAATCTGGCTGTCCGGTTCGGCGATCACCGTTGGCTTGCCGCCATCGGCCTGCTCGCGGATCAGCATCGACAGTGGCAGCGAAGCCAGCAGTTCGACGCCATATTGGGTCGCCAGTTTTTCGCCACCGCCCTCACCGAACAGATGCTCGGCATGTCCGCAGTTCGAGCAGATGTGCACCGCCATGTTTTCCACCACGCCCAGCACCGGAATGTTGACCTTGCGGAACATTTCCACGCCTTTGCGTGCGTCCAGCAACGCCAGATCCTGCGGCGTGGTGACGATCACCGCACCGGCCACCGGGACTTTCTGCGCCAGGGTCAGCTGGATGTCGCCAGTGCCTGGCGGCATGTCGATGACCAGATAATCCAGATCGCCCCACGCGGTTTGCGTAACCAGTTGCAGCAGCGCGCCGGAGACCATCGGCCCGCGCCAGACCATCGGCGTGTTGTCGTCGGTCAGGAACGCCATCGACATGACTTCCACACCATGGGCCTTGAGCGGCACGAACCACTTCTGATCCTTGACCTCAGGGCGGGTGCGCTCCGGGATGCCGAACATGATGCCCTGGCTCGGGCCATAGATGTCGGCGTCGAGAATCCCCACCTTGGCGCCTTCGCGGGCCAGCGCCAGCGCGAGGTTGGCTGCAGTGGTCGACTTGCCCACGCCGCCCTTGCCCGAAGCCACGGCGACCACGTTCTTGACGTTGGCCAGCCCCGGGATCTGCGCCTGGGCCTTGTGCGCGGCGATCACGCTGTTGACCTCGACCTTGGCGATCGTCACCCCATCGAGGTTTTCGATGGCCAGTTGCAGCAACTGCGCCCAGCCGCTCTTGAACAGACCGGCGGCGTAACCGATTTCCAGCTGCACATTGACGCGATCACCGACGATCTCGATGTGCTTCACGCAACCGGCGCTGACCGGGTCCTGGTTCAGGTAGGGGTCGGTGTATTGGCTGAGGACGGCTTCCACCGCTGCGCGAGTGACGGCACTCATGGGCAACTCCGATAACAAGACTGGGAAAAGATGGCGGGTATCGTACCCCGCAGATTGATTTGTGGTCAGGCGATTTATGCTTTGACTCGACTTTGTGGCGAGGGAGCTTGCTCCCGCTCGACTGCGCAGCAGGCGCAATCAGGCTATCCGACATTGCCGGGATGGGGCGGCTTCGCCACCCAGCGGGAGCAAGCTCCCTCGCCACAATGTATTGCGGTCAGTCCATCCAGTTATTGCAGTGGCCGCATCCGGAAACAGGTGCACAGGGTGAAAAATATGCGCCAGCGCTTTATAGTGGCCGACCTCCGTTTCATCAAGTAGCGAAGCCCCACATGTCCGAACCACGCAAGATCCTCGTCACCAGCGCCCTGCCCTACGCCAACGGTTCGATTCACCTTGGCCATATGCTGGAATACATCCAGACCGATATGTGGGTGCGCTTCCAGAAGCATCGCGGCAATCAATGCATCTATGTCTGCGCCGACGACGCCCACGGTTCGGCGATCATGCTGCGTGCGGAAAAGGAAGGCATCACCCCGGAACAACTGATCGCCAACGTGCAGGCTGAACACAGCGCCGACTTTGCCGAGTTCCTGGTCGATTTCGACAATTTCCACTCCACTCACGCCGAAGAAAACCGTGAGCTGTCGAGCCAGATCTACCTGAAACTGCGTGACGCCGGGCACATTGCCCAGCGCTCGATCACCCAGTATTTCGACCCGGAAAAGAAAATGTTCCTGGCCGACCGCTTCATCAAGGGCACCTGCCCGAAATGCGGCACCGAAGACCAGTACGGCGACAACTGCGAAAAATGCGGTGCGACCTACGCCCCGACCGATCTGAAGGATCCGAAGTCGGCGATCTCCGGCGCCACTCCGGTGCTCAAGGATTCCCAGCACTTCTTCTTCAAACTGCCAGACTTCCAGCAGATGCTGCAGACCTGGACCCGCAGCGGCGCCCTGCAGGACGCCGTCGCCAACAAGATCGCCGAGTGGCTGGACGCCGGCCTGCAGCAGTGGGACATCTCCCGCGATGCGCCGTACTTCGGTTTCGAGATCCCGGACGAGCCGGGCAAGTATTTCTACGTGTGGCTGGACGCGCCGATCGGCTACATGGCCAGCTTCAAGAATCTTTGCGACCGCACGCCGGGACTGGACTTCGACGCGTTCTGGGGCAAGGATTCGACCGCCGAGCTGTACCATTTCATCGGCAAGGACATCGTCAACTTCCACGCCCTGTTCTGGCCTGCCATGCTCGAAGGCGCCGGTTTCCGCAAGCCGACCGGGATCAACGTGCACGGCTACCTGACCGTCAACGGCCAGAAGATGTCCAAGTCCCGTGGCACTTTCATCAAGGCGCGTACCTACCTGGATCACCTGTCGCCGGAATACCTGCGTTATTACTACGCGGCCAAACTGGGCCGTGGCGTCGATGACCTCGACCTGAATCTCGAAGACTTCGTGCAGAAGGTCAACTCCGACCTGGTCGGCAAAGTCGTCAACATCGCCAGCCGCTGCGCCGGTTTCATCCACAAGGGCAACGGCGGCCTGCTGGTCGACAACAATGCCGCGCCAGAGCTGACCGAAGCGTTCCTCGCCGCTGCGCCGAGCATTGCCGACGCTTATGAAGCGCGCGACTTCGCCCGCGCCATGCGTGAAACCATGGCCCTGGCCGACCGCGCCAACGCCTGGATCGCCGACAAGGCCCCATGGTCGTTGAACAAGCAGGAAGGCAAGCAGGATGAAGTCCAGGCGATCTGCGCCACCGGCATCAACCTGTTCCGCCAGTTGGTGATCTTCCTCAAACCGGTGCTGCCGCTGCTGGCCGCCGACGCCGAGGCCTTCCTCAACGTCGCCCCGCTGACCTGGAACGACCACACCACGCTGCTGGCCAACCATCAGTTGAACGAGTTCAAACCGTTGATGACCCGCATCGACCCGGTAAAAGTACAAGCCATGACCGACGCCTCGAAAGAAGACCTGACCGCCAGCCAGACCGACACCGGTGCCGCCGCGCCTGCGGGCAATGGCGAACTGGCCAAGGATCCGCTGTCGCCGGAAATCGACTTCGACACCTTTGCCGCCGTCGACCTGCGCGTGGCTTTGATCGTCAAGGCTGAACACGTTGAGGGCGCCGACAAGCTGCTGCGCCTGACCCTGGACATCGGTGACGAGCAGCGCAACGTGTTCTCCGGAATCAAGAGCGCTTACCCGGACCCGTCGAAACTCGACGGTCGCCTGACCATGATGATCGCCAACCTCAAGCCGCGGAAAATGAAGTTCGGTATTTCCGAAGGAATGGTGATGGCCGCCGGCCCTGGCGGTGAAGAAATCTACCTGCTGAGCCCGGACAGCGGCGCCAAGCCGGGTCAACGCATCAAGTAAGACCCAGCGCTGAAACGATCCCACAGGCATGTTCTGCAGGCCTGTGGGATTTTTCATATCTGGCCCACCCATCGCGGGTGCCGGATAATGCCTAACCTCAAGTGACACCCGCCCGTTGCTGCCGGCAGAACCATGACCGAACTTGCGCTTACGCTGATCAGTGCCGCCCTGCTCAACAACTTCGTGTTGCACTGGCCGCTGGGCGTCGATCCGTTGCTGGCCGGCAGTCGGCGCCAGGTGCATGCGCTGGGGCTGGCGACGGCGTGCCTGATGCTGAGCGTCGGCTTCATCGGTTATGTGCTCTGGCACTGGCTGCTGGTGCCGCTGCAACTGCAGGCCCTGCACCTGTTCGTGTTCCTGCCGCTCAGCGTGCTGCTGATCACGCCGCTGCTGAAGCTGCTGGCTCGCGGACTGCCTGACTGGCCCTTCGATGGGCTATGGCCGTTGTTGCTGGGCAATGCCGGCGTGCTCGGGCTGGCCTTGATCAACGCACAAAATGATCGCGGCCTGCTGCAGGCAACGGCGTTGAGCCTGGGTGCCGGGCTGGGCTTCTGGCTGGTGCTGAGCCTGTTCAGCGACTTGCGGGAACGCACGGCGGACAACGACATTCCCCTGCCCTTTCGCGGCTTGCCGATCGACCTGATCGGCGCCGGATTGATCGCAGTGATTTTTCTCGGATTCAGTGGACTGATCAAAACATGAGTCTGATTCAACTCATCGATGCCCTCCTGCCGCAGACCCAATGCGGCAAATGCGGCCACCCCGGGTGCAAGCCCTATGCGCAAGGCATCGTCGATGGCGAACCGATCAACAAGTGCCCGCCCGGCGGTGACGAAACCGTCGCCGCCCTGGCAGAACTGTTGAAAGTGCCGGTGCTGGAACTGGACGTCAGCCGTGGTTCGGCACCGCCGCAAGTGGCCTACATCCGTGAAGCCGAGTGCATCGGCTGCACCAAGTGCATCCAGGCCTGCCCGATCGACGCCATCGTCGGCGCGGCGAAACTGATGCACACCGTACTGATCGACGAATGCACCGGTTGCGACCTGTGCGTGGCGCCGTGCCCGGTGGACTGCATCGAAATGCACCCGCTGCCGCTCGGCACCTTGCCGGTGGTCGGTGGCCTGGCGTTAAGCCTTGAAGAACAGCGCGCGCGCGCAGCTAAACGCGATCATGCGCGCCAGCGTTTTGAACGCCGCAACGCCCGCCTGCAACGCGAAGAACAGCAGAAACAGGCTGAGCGCGAAGCCCGGGCGCAACGCGCAGCGCAACCGGCGGTGGCCACTCTTGATCCGGTGCAGGCCGCTCTGGAACGGGTGCGCGCGCAGAAAGCCGCGACCGCCGACGCGGCATTGAAGAAAGCCAAGATCGATGTCGCCATGAGCCGCGCGCAATTGCACAAATCGCTGAAAGCCTTCGGCCATCCGCCGACCTTCGAACAGCAATCGCAACTGATTGTGTTGCAACAGCAGTTTGAAGCCGCCGAACAGGCGTTGGCGAAACTCGAAAGCAGCGCCGCCGCCACTCCAGCCGCTGCGGCCCCGGTTCCGACGAAAGACGCCGACCTGAAACGGGCGAAAATCCAGTTGGCCATGCGGCGCGCCGAATTGAAAAAGGCCCAGACCGCCGAAGCGCCAGCCGAGCAAATTGCCACACTGGAACAGGCACTGCGTGACGCCGAGCAAGCCCTTCACGCCGCCGAGACGGCGAGCGAGCAGCCTGCGCCCGAGCTGGTGCGGGTGGAAAAGCGCCCGATCGACAATCAGCTCCGCCAGTTGAAAACCGAACTGGCCTACGCCCGCGCCGACCTGAACAAACTCGAACGCCGCGCCGACACGCCGAACGACATCCTCGACAAGGCCCGCGATCGCCTGCAGGCCGCCGAGCGTCAGGTGCAAGATCATGTCGCTTCGTGAGACACCGGACGATCGCCTGCAACAGGCGATGAAGCTGGTGCTGCTGGCCACGCTGCCGGGGCTGTTGGCGTTGTTCTGGTTTTACGGCTGGGGGGTGTTGATCAACCTGATCCTGGCGGCGAGCACCGCGCTGTTGATCGAAGCCTTCATCGTCCGCCTGCGCCGACAGCCACTGCAACCGACGCTCAGCGATGGCAGCGCACTGGTCAGCGCGACACTGCTGGCCGCCGCCCTGCCACCTTACTGTCCGTGGTGGCTGACCGTGACCGCGGTGGCTTCGGGTCTGTTGTTCGGCAAGCATTTGTACGGTGGCATCGGCAAGAATCCGTTCAACCCGGCGATGCTCGGTTTCGCCCTGGCGATGCTGCTTTTCCCGCAGCCGATGACCCACTGGCCAGCGCATGGCATGAGTCTGCAGGCCGCTTTTGCACAGGTCTTGAATCTGGGGCAGGCCCCGGACGCCTGGGCTCAGGCCACCGCGCTGGACAGCCTGCGCATCAACAAAAGCCTGACCATGGATGAGCTGTTCGCGGCCAACCCGGCGTTCGGCCGTTTCGGTGGACGCGGTGTGGAATGGATCAATCTGGCGTTTCTCGCCGGTGGACTGTTTTTATTGCAGCGCCGGGTGATTGCCTGGCACGCGCCGGTCGCCATGCTGGGCAGTCTGTTTGTCGTCAGCCTGCTGTGCTGGAACGGCTCAGGTTCGGATTCCCATGGTTCGCCGCTGTTTCATCTGCTGAGCGGCGCGACCATGCTCGGTGCCTTTTTCATCATTACCGAACCGGTGTCCGGCGCCAAAAGTCCGCTGGCCCGGCTGCTGTTCGGTGTGGGTGTCGGCTTGCTGACCTATCTGATCCGCACCTGGGGTGGCTATCCGGACGGCGTTGCGTTTGCGGTGTTGCTGATGAACCTCTGCGTGCCGGCCATGGAACGCTTTGCGGCCGCCCGCCAGACGCAGGTGAACTCATGAACCGCGCGGCCTCTGTCATCACGCTGGTGCTGATGGCCGGCACCGGTCTCGGCCTGACCTATCTGGTGCAGCGCGCCAGTGCACCGCAGATTGCCAGCGAGCAACGCCTGCTCGACAGTCGCAAATTGCTGGATGTGCTCGCGCCCGATGCCTACGACAATCAGCCGCTGGAACAGCCGCTGGCGTTGATTGATACGACGTTGAGCCACAGCACCCTGCTGGCAGGTTACCGCGTTACCAGACTGGGGCAGCCGGTGGCGGTGTTGTTGCGCACGCGGACCGAGGGCTATGCCGGCGTTATCGAATTGCTCATCGCCATCGATGCCAACGGCAGGCTGCTGGGGGTGAAAACCCTGCGGCACAATGAAACGCCGGCGCTCGGCGGACTTATCGGCGACTGGCCGAATCACTGGCTGGCGACATTTACCGGCAAGTCGCGCAACGCACCTGACGATGCGGGCTGGGCACTGAAAAAAGATCAGGGACAGTTCGATCAACTGGCGGGCGCGACCATCACGTCCCGGGCAACCGTCAATGCCATTCATGACGCCCTGCGCTACTTTGACGAACATCGGGCAACCTTGCTGGGGAGCGGATCATGAGCCGGCCAACGAATCTGACAAACACGTTGATGTTGATGCTGCTGCTTGGCACCAGCGCAACCCTGTCGGGCGCGCTGGGCATGCTGTTGATGTCGAGCGCTGTGGTGGTGGTTTATGGCACATGCATCGGCCCGCTGCGCTCGAAGTTGTCGGGCATTAGCCTGATGCTGGCCAGTGTGCTGCTGGCCGCCACCCTGACCAGTTGCGCCAATATCCTCGCGCAACGCTGGGCGCTGCAGTGGCACCAGGCACTCGGAGTCTATGGCGGGCTGATTGCCTTGCAATGCGTGGTGCTGGAATACAATGGATTCTTTCGTCAGGCGCTTGCCCAGCGCCTGAGGTTTTTTGGCCTGGCAAGCGGGCTGCTACTCGCGCTGGCGGCACTGCGTGAACTGTTCGGTCAGGGCCACCTCGGCCGTGGCCTGTCTGAACACTGGCAAGGCCTGGTTCTGTTCAGCGACGGGCTGCATTTGCTCACCCTGGTTCCCGGAGCCTTCATCCTGCTCGGGCTACTGCTCGCCGCCCGCCAGGCATGGACTCGCTCGAACGCTCTCTCCAAGGAAACACATCACCCATGAATGCCGCAAAACGTCTGGAAATCTTCCGCAGACTTCATGAAGACAATCCCGAGCCGAAGACCGAGCTGGCCTATTCCTCGCCGTTCGAATTGTTGATCGCGGTCATTCTCTCGGCGCAATCAACCGACGTTGGCGTCAACAAGGCCACGGCCAAACTGTTCCCGGTGGCCAATACCCCGGCAGCGATCCACGCGCTGGGCGTCGAAGGGCTCTCCAAATACATCAAGACCATCGGCCTCTATAACAGCAAAGCGAAAAACGTGATCGAGACCTGCCGCATGCTGGTCGAGCTGCACAATGGCCAAGTCCCGCAGACCCGTGAAGAACTGGAAGCGCTGCCAGGCGTCGGTCGCAAGACGGCCAACGTGGTCCTCAACACCGCTTTTCGCCAGTTGACCATGGCGGTCGACACGCACATTTTTCGCGTGAGCAACCGCACCGGCATTGCCCCGGGCAAAAATGTGGTTGAAGTGGAAAAGAAGCTGATGAAGTTTGTGCCAAAAGACTACCTGCTGGACTCCCACCACTGGCTGATTTTGCACGGTCGCTATGTGTGCCTGGCGCGCAAGCCGCGCTGTGGCAGCTGCCGGATCGAAGATCTGTGCGAGTACAAACACAAAACCTCGGACGATTGATTGGCTATTGGAATAATTGATTCTTCGATTGAAAAAATCTTTTTTACCCGCGGCAGGAATATCGATATAAGGAGCGCCAAAGGCAGTCTTAGCCTGGAGTTCACCTTATGACTGACAGTAAAGAACAACCGGACGTAGATGAAGATTTTACCGAGGTGGAAACCGACGACGCCGAACCGGTGGTCGAGGTCGCCAAGACCAATCTGAGCAAACGTCGCACCATCGATAACATGCTTGAGGAGCGCCGACTGCAAAAGCAATTGGCCGATTACGATTTTGATCTCTGACACTTGAAAGCCTCCCGAACCGGAGGCTTTTTACTTTCTGCACAATCCGACACTGAGCGGCCCATGCCCCGTCGGCATTCATGATCATCAGACCAGTCCGTTGCGTTGTGCCAATTCAATCAGGTCCACCAGCGAGCGGGCATTGAGCTTCAATAACAGACGGGTCTTGTAAGTGCTGACCGTCTTGTTGCTGAGAAACATGCCATCGGCAATTTCCTTGTTGGTCTTGCCACGCGCCAATTGCTGCAACACCATCATTTCGCGCCCGGAGAGGCGATCCACCATATCGGCCTCACTCGCATTACCAAGACTGGTACGCACGGTGTGCAGGGCCTGGTTTGGAAAATAGCTGTAGCCGGACAGCACAGCTTTGATCGCACTCAGCAACTCAGTCAGATCCTGTTGTTTACATACATACCCCGCAGCACCCGACTGCATGCAGCGCATTGAAAAATGCCCCGGTGCCTGGGAGGTCAATACCAGAACTTTCAACGGCATGGGTGTCGAGTTCAGACGCGCAATAACTTCAAGACCATCGAGTTTCGGTATTCCGATATCCAGAATAACGATATCCGGCATCTGTTCACGTGCAAGTTGCAAAGCATCCACACCATTATCCGTTTCTGCAATGACTTCGTAGCCATGACGCTCCATCAGCATACGCACAGCAAGACGAATGACGGGATGATCATCCACGATCAGCACTTTATTCATGGGCAAGTCCAGTTTCGCTGTTCGAATTTTTAGAGCACGCACAATAGCCCAGTCACTTCTGACATGGCACAAGAGAGTTTCATTGCAATCCCAGCAAAGGACATTCCCTACAGCAAATAAAGATTATTCCTACAAAAAAATCCATACAGGCGATTTTTAAATGGGCTGACGTATCTTCCCGCCTTCACATCGACGCGAAAAACATGGCGTCCTGAAAGCCAAGCGTACTCCTCCTTTGAAGCAAACGACTCTGTGAGCGACTGAAAAAACGCGATAATTCATTGACTGCACATCGCTACGCACCGTCAGCCCCCGGCGGATTATAAATTGTAAAAAACAACATGAAACCCATCAAAAACACTTTGATAAATCAACGTCTGAAACAAGATACTTCTACCCAAGCGATTTTTTTTAATATAAAAATAGCGCAACTACCAAGTTGTAGGTATCCATACAAAACAATTCAACACAAGCACTGGAAACATATTTAATGAGCACTCCCCATGATAAAAATCAAAAGAAAAATAACCAACCCCATGACTGTAATTGCGATATTTGCATTTATTTCCGAATCATCAGCTGCCATTTCCCTGCCCTTCCTTGATAACACCGAAAGGGAGGTCTATATCTGGTTCCTGATCAGCTTTCCGTTCTACTTGTTGCTGCTATTCTTTTTAACGCTGAACTTCAACTACCGTTCGCTTTATGCGCCTTCGGATTTCGATAAGGACGACAGCTTCCTGAAAAATTTCGAGGAGTTGAAACAGCGCGAGCTGCACTCCTGCTCGCCTCCAGCAAAAGCGTTTGTGGGAGCAGGCGAAACATCAGCTGCAAACGGATTGGAATGGACTTTGTCTGTCCATAGCATCGACCTCAGGCAACTCCCCCCTGGCGGCGCTGGCGAATCCTGCGCGGAGCGACCGTGGATTGAGCACAACATTCAGCTGCCTAAATCCATCGGCACATTGTGTGCCATAGATGTACGGCGGTTGAGCAGCGCTCAGGCGTTCAATGCGCTGGTCGAACA
This sequence comes from Pseudomonas sp. JQ36, assembly GCF_053851495.1. Lineage (NCBI taxonomy): Bacteria > Pseudomonadati > Pseudomonadota > Gammaproteobacteria > Pseudomonadales > Pseudomonadaceae > Pseudomonas > Pseudomonas sp. JQ36. The sequence continues at coordinate 3,514,452 of NZ_CM132642.1, forward strand.
CTTTCCGCATCTTGGCAAGCAACCGCCCAGGGCAGTGGTATTTCTGACCGACACCGCGTGCGAAGTTTTGCTCAAGCAAATTATCCCCGGCCTTATCAAACAGTCGAAAAAAAGCGGAGGCGCCAAACTTCTCGTTGCTTACAACGTGAGCACGCAAAGCACCACGGTTTTGAAAGGAGCATGAACGCAGAGTAGATGCCAGAAGTGGACATTCAAGAAAATGCCGGAGTTAACGGTAACGATCAAAGCTGTGGATTAACATCAGACAAACACAGAAAAGAAAATGGCGGCATTGTCATTGAGACAAGCCGCCATTTTTACAGCCCTGTAAGGCTTAGAACAGCTTGCGGCCTTTGTTGGCAGCAATGCGCATGCGCAGCGCGTTGAGCTTGATGAAGCCCGCCGCGTCGGCCTGGTTGTAGGCGCCGCCGTCTTCTTCGAAGGTCGCGATATTGGCGTCGAACAGCGAATCGTCGGACTTGCGGCCGGTAACGATCACGTTGCCTTTGTACAGTTTCAGGCGAACCACACCGTTCACGTTGACCTGCGAAGCGTCGATCATCTGTTGCAGCATCAGACGCTCCGGGCTCCACCAGTAACCGGTGTAGATCAGGCTGGCGTATTTCGGCATCAGCTCGTCTTTGAGGTGAGCGACTTCGCGGTCCAGGGTGATCGATTCGATGGCGCGGTGCGCGCGCAGCATGATGGTACCGCCCGGGGTTTCGTAGCAGCCACGGGACTTCATGCCCACGTAACGGTTTTCAACGATGTCCAGACGACCGATACCGTGAGCGCCACCAATCTTGTTCAGCGTTGCCAGTACAGTGGCCGGAGTCATTTCGACGCCGTCCAGCGCGACGATATCGCCGTTACGGTAGGTCAGTTCCAGATATTGCGGGGTGTCGGGAGCCTTCTCCGGGGAGACGGTCCAGCGCCACATGTCTTCTTCGTGCTCGGTCCAGGTGTCTTCCAGCACGCCGCCTTCATAGGAGATGTGCAGCAGGTTGGCGTCCATCGAGTACGGGGACTTCTTCTTGCCATGACGCTCGATCGGGATCGCGTGCTTCTCGGCGTAGTCCATCAGCTTCTCGCGGGACAGCAGGTCCCACTCACGCCATGGCGCAATCACTTTCACGCCAGGCTTGAGTGCGTAGGCACCCAGTTCGAAACGCACCTGGTCGTTGCCCTTGCCGGTGGCGCCATGGGAAATGGCGTCGGCGCCGGTTTCGTTGGCGATTTCGATCAGGCGTTTGGCGATCAGCGGACGTGCGATGGAAGTACCCAGCAGGTACTCGCCTTCGTAAACGGTGTTGGCGCGGAACATCGGGAACACGAAATCGCGCACGAATTCTTCGCGCAGGTCATCGATGTAGATTTCTTTGACGCCCATGGCCTGAGCCTTGGCGCGAGCCGGCTCGACCTCTTCGCCCTGACCCAGGTCAGCGGTGAAGGTCACCACTTCACAGTTATAAGTATCCTGCAGCCACTTGAGGATCACCGAAGTGTCCAGGCCGCCGGAATACGCCAGAACGACCTTGTTTACGTCCGCCATGCCATCACTCCACGGGGTTCTACGGAAAGCCGAGGAGTCTACCGCTCAAATGCAATAATTTACAGAGGCGCGACAGCTTAAGACGACAAAGCGACAGAATCTGTCGAGAGCGCGACGATGACCGATGAGTCAGGAAGTCGCCGCAGCATTGGCTGGTGTGCTGGCTTGCGGCGCTGGCGCGGTAGTCGGCGCCACTCGCGCAAGCTTCACGCTGACCCGGCGATTCTTCGCCCGGTTGGCCGCATTGTTGTTTGGCACCAGCGGGTATTGCTCGCCATGGAAACGCACGGTGATTTGCGATTCGGCGATACCGTTGGCCTTGAAAAAATCGACCACTGCCAGCGCGCGACGGCGCGACAGTTCACGGTTGGTCAGACGGTTGCCGCTATTGTCGGAATAGCCATCGAGTTCGATGTAATTGACCGTCGGATCGGCCTTCATGTACTCGAGCATTACCTGCAACCTGGCCTTGGCGGCGGCATCCAGATCGGTGCCTTCACCGGGGAAGCCGATCTGCGATTGTTTGACCTGATCGAAATTCTGCGGCAGCAATTTCGCCACACACGTCTGGTAATCATTGAACGCTTTGCTGAACTTAACCGGCAGCAGACGCACTTCCGAACCCCGGCCATCGCCAGACGCACGGCGCACCACCGGACTGCGACCATCGAGCAGACCGCTGATCAATCCGCCGGCCTGGGCTTGTGAGCTGTTGAACAGCACGTTGCCGGTACCAATCCTGACGCTGCCCAGGTTGATGTCGTTGCGCCCCGGCTGCCATGGCGCCGCCGCCGCAAGCAACGTCGCCGAACCGCCGCCGAGCATGGCGTTGTAGGCATTGAGGCGGAATATCGCCTGCTCGCCGGCCTTGCGCACAAACTGGCCCGAACCGAAATCGGTGATCGGCTGGGTCAGGCGGCACTCGAACTTGTCGCCCTCGACCGTCCACTCAATGTTCTCCAGACGCGTCTGGTAAGTCAGCGCCATCGCGGGGAGGCTGGCAAACACACTGAGCAAGGCTAAATATCGCTGGCGCACGGGAGGCTCCATTGGCTTCTGTCACACAAAGACCGATTCACACTATGTTTACGGCATACCTACGGGATATCGGAAGGTTCCTGCAAAACTTGATAGCGGGTGCCTGCAAGAGTCTTTTCCGGTAGCATTCCCCTCAGTTTGACCCGCCTGGAATCCCCTCATGTCCGACCGCCTGACCCTGCTGCGTCCCGACGACTGGCACATTCATCTTCGCGATGGTGCCGTGTTGACCAATACCGTTGCCGATGTTGCGCGCACCTTTGGCCGCGCCATCATCATGCCCAACCTGGTACCACCGGTGCGCAACGCCGCTGAAGCCGACGGCTATCGCCAGCGGATTCTCGCTGCCCGCCCGGCCGGCAGTCGCTTCGAACCGCTGATGGTGCTGTACCTCACCGACCGCACCCAGCCCGAAGAAATTCGTGAGGCCAAGGCCAGTGGTTTCGTGCACGCCGCCAAACTGTACCCGGCCGGCGCCACCACCAACTCCGACTCCGGCGTGACCAGTATCGACAAGATCTTCCCGGCGCTGGAAGCCATGGCTGAAGTCGGCATGCCGCTGCTGATCCACGGCGAAGTCACCCGTGGCGATGTCGATGTCTTCGACCGCGAAAAGATTTTCATCGATGAGCACATGCGCCGTGTGGTCGAGCGTTTCCCGACGCTCAAAGTCGTGTTCGAACACATCACCACCGGCGACGCCGTGCAGTTCGTCAACGAGGCTTCGGCCAACGTCGGCGCCACCATCACCGCGCATCACCTGCTGTACAACCGCAACCACATGCTGGTGGGCGGGATTCGGCCGCACTTCTATTGCCTGCCGATCCTCAAGCGCAATACCCATCAGGAAGCCCTGCTCGACGCCGCCACCAGCGGCAGCGCCAAGTTCTTCCTCGGTACCGACTCGGCGCCGCACGCCCAGCACGCCAAGGAAGCCGCCTGCGGCTGCGCCGGCTGCTACACCGCGTACGCCGCCATCGAGCTGTATGCCGAAGCGTTCGAACAGCGCAATGCGCTGGACAAGCTCGAAGCATTCGCCAGCCTCAACGGCCCGCGCTTCTATGGTCTGCCGACCAACACCGATCGCATCACCCTGGTTCGCGAAGAATGGACCGCCCCGACCAGCCTGCCATTCGGCGAGCTGAACGTTATCCCGCTGCGCGCCGGTGAAAAACTGCGCTGGCGCCTGCTGGAGGAACACGCGTGAGTGAAGACCATTTCGACGACGAACTGGACGGTCAAGGTGGCGGCGGCGGTTCCCGTCATCCAATGGCAGCGCGTTTTCGCGGCTACCTGCCGGTTGTTGTCGACGTAGAGACCGGTGGCTTCAATTCGGCCACCGACGCTCTGCTGGAGATTGCCGCGACCACCATCGCCATGGATGAAAAGGGTTTTGTCTACCCGGATCACACCTACTTCTTCCGCGTCGAGCCGTTCGAAGGCGCCAACATCGAAGCAGCCGCGCTGGAGTTCACCGGGATCAAGCTCGATCACCCGCTGCGCATGGCCGTCAGCGAAGAAACCGCGCTGACCGACATCTTCCGTGGCATCCGCAAGGCGCTGAAGGCCAATGGCTGCAAACGGGCGATCCTGGTCGGCCACAACAGCAGTTTCGACCTTGGCTTCCTGAATGCTGCGGTTGCGCGTCTGGACATGAAGCGCAACCCGTTCCACCCGTTCTCCAGCTTCGACACCGCGACCCTGGCCGGTCTGGCGTACGGTCAAACCGTCCTGGCCAAGGCCTGTCAGGCAGCGGACATCGACTTCGACGGCCGTGAAGCGCATTCGGCGCGTTACGACACCGAGAAGACTGCCGAGCTGTTCTGCGGCATCGTCAACCGCTGGAAACAGATGGGCGGCTGGGAAGATTTCGACGACTGATCCTCGTCGGGTATTTCCCGCGCATAAAAAAACCGGCCACATGGGCCGGTTTTTTTTGTACCGCGACGTGCGCCTTACAGGGCTGCAGCGTTCTCGGTCAGGTAAGCCGCAACGCCTTCTGGCGAAGCGTTCATGCCTTTGTCGCCTTTCTTCCAGTTCGCAGGGCAGACTTCGCCGTGCTCTTCGTGGAATTGCAGCGCGTCAACCAGACGGATCAGCTCTTCCATGTTACGGCCCAGCGGCAGGTCGTTGATGATCTGCGAGCGGACAACGCCCTTGTCGTCGATCAGGAACGCGCCACGGAAAGCCACACCGCCTTCGGACTCAACGTCGTAGGCCTTGGCGATTTCGTGCTTCATGTCGGCAGCCATGGTGTATTTCACCTGGCCGATGCCGCCATTGTTCACTGGGGTGTTGCGCCAGGCGTTGTGAGTGAAGTGCGAGTCGATCGACACGGCGACCACTTCCACGTTGCGCGCCTTGAAGTCGGCCATGCGGTTGTCCAGAGCGATCAGCTCGGACGGGCAGACGAAGGTGAAGTCCAGTGGGTAGAAGAACACCAGGCCGTATTTGCCTTTGATGGCCGAGGACAGGGTGAAGCTGTCAACGATCTCGCCATTGCCGAGTACGGCCGGGACGGTGAAGTCAGGGGCTTGTTTGCCTACGAGTACGCTCATGGATATCTCCTGGTGAATAACTTGAAGTTCAGGGTCCGGGCCAGCCTGCCACCCTGAGGCGACAGCCCTGTGACACGAACCCTCTTCGCAAGGGCCGACCATCATACACTGCGTTTTTCGCCTGTCCTTAACGGTTTTTTGCCCAATGCGGATAACGGACCAGCATTTTCGGGGCCAGGCAATTCGCCATTAATCACCGTTCGTCAGTGACCAGCCTTTCGATCGAAAACCATTCAGAAAGCACTTTGACAATCATTCTCGTTAACATTAAGATCCATCGCAATTGAGTCACAACCAGCGACGGTTCTCACTTATGTATGTTTGTCTCTGCACTGGCGTCACCGACGGACAAATCCGCGAAGCGATCTATGAAGGTTGCTGCAGCTACAAAGAAGTCCGCCAGGCCACCGGCGTCGCCAGCCAATGCGGCAAATGTGCGTGCCTTGCCAAGGAAGTGGTTCGCGAAACCCTGACCAAGCTGCAAACCGCTCAGGCTGCGATCCCCTACCCCGTAGAATTTACCGCGGCATAATCACCCCTATTTCAAAGAACCGGACATATGTCCGGTTTTTTTATGCCTGCAAATCAAGCGCTTAGGCGCTAGACGCGGAACACAAACATTCTTATTCAGATTTAATTTCATTTATTATTCAATAACTTAGGTTTGACACTTATAAATACCAAGCTCAAACTCCGCCTTATATACAGCTAATACAGGGCAGGACTCCCATCATGAAAGGCGACATTACAGTCATCCAGCATCTCAACAAGATCCTTGCCAATGAACTGGTCGCGATCAATCAGTACTTTCTGCATGCACGCATGTATGAAGATTGGGGCCTGAACAAGCTGGGCAAGCACGAGTACCACGAATCCATCGACGAGATGAAGCACGCGGACAAGCTGATCAAGCGCATCCTGTTCCTCGAAGGTCTGCCGAACGTCCAGGATCTGGGCAAGCTGCACATCGGCGAGCACACCCGGGAAATGCTGGAATGTGACCTGCGTATCGAGAAGACTGGCCACGCCGATCTGAAAGCCGCCATCGCCCATTGCGAATCGGTTGGCGACTTCGGCAGCCGTGAACTGCTCGAAGACATTCTTGAATCCGAAGAAGAGCATATCGACTGGCTGGAAACCCAACTGGGCCTGATCGATAAAGTCGGCCTCGAAAACTATCTGCAATCGCAGATGGGCGAAGAGTAGGAGCTGCTGCAGGCTGCGATCTTTTCAGATTGCACCGGCAACTCGCGTTGACTTTTCCAGCGCACTAAAAAGCCCCGCCCTCTTTCGAGGTGCGGGGCTTTTTATCGGCTGCCGATCAAAAGATCGCAGCCTCGTTTCACTCGACAGCTCCTACAGGAGAAACCAGCGCCGAATGAAGCCGGGATCAGGCTTCGGACTTGTTCGCAGCAGCCGCTTCGACAGCCGCCTTGATGGTGCTTTGCAGCGAACCGTCTGCAGCCATCTCGGTCATGATGTCGCTACCGCCGACCAGCTCACCGCCAACCCACAGTTGCGGGAAAGTCGGCCAGTTGGCGTACTTTGGCAGATTGGCGCGGATTTCCGGGTTCTGCAGGATATCCACGTACGCAAACTTTTCGCCACACGCCATCACGGCCTGCGCAGCTTTCGCGGAGAAGCCACACTGCGGGGCATTCGGCGAGCCTTTCATGTAAAGCAGAATGGTGTTGTTGGCAATCTGCTCTTTAATCGTTTCGATGATATCCATGGAGCACCTCGGCTGAACTTTCCGACTCATGGGTCGGCACGGTGACGCATTGTAACGGAATCCCGAGCGCCATGCTCGGTCTCCCCGACGGTCTCGTTCAGGCCGCCGCCACGGTCACCGGCACGCCATTGAGCGCGGCGTTCCCCGACAGTTCATCAAGCTGACACTCATCGGTCAGATCATTAGCACTCGAACCTGGCTGCCCACTGGCGATTGCCATTTGCACACCTGGCCGCGCATGCCCCCAACCGTGCGGCAGGCTGACCACGCCTTTCATCATGTCCAGACTGCCGAGCACCTCGACCTCGATCTGCCCTACCCGCGAGCTGACGCGAACTAACTGACCATCGTTGAGCCCACGGCTGGCGAGGTCATCCGGGTGCATCAGCAATTGATGCCGTGGCTTGCCCTTCACCAGCCGATGGTAGTTATGCATCCAGGAGTTGTTGCTGCGCACATGCCGACGGCCAATCATCAACAGCTCATCAGCGGCTGGCGCCTGCAAGGCCGCGAAGCGTGCGAGGTCTGCGAGGATCTCCGGTGGTGCGGCCTGCACCCGTTGATTTGGCGTCTTCAGGCGAGCTGCAAGATTCGGTTTCAACGCCCCTAGATCAATCCCGTGCGGATGATCGAACAATGTCGCCAATGACAGCTTTTGCTCGGACGCATCGCCATACAGGCCCATGCGCAGGCCCATGTCGATCATCTTCGCCGGCGGCATCGTCGGTTTCAGCTCCTTGCCAGTCTTCTCGGCAAACGCCTTGGCCAGGCCGACAAAGATCTCCCAGTCGTGTAATGCGCCCTCAGGCTTGGCGAGAATCGCCCGGTTGAAGCGAGTGACGTTGCGCACCGCGAACAGGTTGAAGGTGGTGTCGTAATGATCGTTCTCCAGCGCCGAGGTCGACGGCAGGATCAGGTCGGCGTAACGCGTGGTCTCGTTGATGTACAGGTCGATGCAGAGCATGAACTCCAGGCCATCCAGCGCCTGCTCCAGTTGCCGGCCGTTTGGCGTCGACAACACCGGATTGCCGGCCACAGTGATCAGCGCGCGAATCTGCCCTTCGCCTTCGGTGAGCATTTCTTCGGCCAGCGCCGACACCGGCAGCTCGCCACCGTACTCGGGGCGTCCGGAGACCCGGCTCTGCCACTTGTTGAAATGCCCGCCCGAGGTCGATGCCACCAGATCCACCGCAGGCTCGGTGCACAACGCTCCGCCAACCCGGTCGAGGTTGCCGGTGACCAGATTGATCAACTGCACCAGCCAGTGGCACAGGGTGCCGAACGCCTGCGTTGAAACGCCCATGCGCCCGTAGCACACCGCGCTCGGCGCAGCGGCGAAATCCCGCGCCAGTTGGCGGATCTGCCCGGCCGGCACGGCGCACAGCGGGCTCATGGCTTCGGCAGTGAACGTGGCGACGGCTGCGCGCACTTCATCGAGGCCATCAACCGGCAAGTGACTGTCGCGGGTCAGACCTTCTTCGAACAAGGTGTTGAGCACCCCGAACAACAAGGCCGCATCGCCACCCGGCCGCACAAACAAGTGCTGATCGGCGATGGCTGCCGTTTCGCTGCGCCGGGGATCGACCACCACCACTTTGCCACCGCGCGCCTGAATCGCCTTCAGGCGTTTCTCGACATCCGGCACGGTCATGATGCTGCCGTTCGATGCCAGCGGGTTGCCGCCGAGGATCAGCATGAAATCGGTGTGATCGATGTCCGGGATCGGCAACAGCAAGCCGTGGCCGTACATCAGGTAACTGCTCAGGTGATGCGGCAACTGATCGACCGAAGTCGCCGAGAAGCGGTTGCGCGTCTTCAGCAGGCCAAGAAAGTAATTGCTGTGGGTCATCAGCCCGTAGTTGTGCACGCTGGGGTTGCCCTGATAGACCGCCACCGCGTTCTGCCCGTGACGTTCCTGAATCGCCGCCAGACGCTCGGCCACCAGTGCAAAGGCTTCGTCCCACTCGATCGGTAGCCATTCGCTGCCGACCCGGCGCATTGGCTGGCGCAGGCGGTCGGGATCATTCTGGATGTCTTGCAGGGCCACGGCCTTGGGGCAGATGTGCCCACGACTGAAGGTGTCGAGCGCATCGCCCTTGATCGAGGTGATCGCGACGTTGCCATCGGTTTCGGTGGTCTCGATAGTCAGACCGCAGATGGCTTCGCACAGGTGGCAGGCACGGTGATGGAGAGTCTTGGTCATGGCCAGTCTCTGTCTTGTTCTGGGCAGGCAATCACGCCCGCGGGAACAAAACTATGGCCCCGACTCAGATCCTGCGCCAGCGACGTTCGTCTTGTGAATCGACGGTTATCAGGCGAGCCGATAAACCGCCATGATCAGTTCGACGGCAGCTGCGGCGGCGCAGCCAGCTGAATTTCCTGAATGGTTTCGATCTGCTCGTGGGCGACATGCACGCCGGTGAGTTCGCCGATCAACCGCCAGTGCTCGTCGAGCCCGGCACTGATGGTCGCCATGCGATCGATCATGTGGCGGCCGGCGGTCTTGACCACTTCGTCCTCGCTACGCAGCAGTTCGAAGGACATTGAAGTGACCGACGCGGTGAGATGGGTCAGTGAGCGAGCCGTGTGGCCCAGCAGTTCCATTAACAGTTTTTCTTTCGATTCCATGCGGAGGCTTCCTGCGTCGCTCGAAACTTATTTATAACCCAGCACTTTGCTTTAGCAAATGTTTCAGTCTGAGCATCCGACCAAGTGATGGCGTGGCGCCACGCTCGTAAACCGACCTGGTCGACCTGATCCCCGCCACGGCGCATTGCCAAGCCCGGCGAGGCCGGTGTACAAAGAGGCTCGCGGCTGTCCTGAACCCGGCTTCAAATGCGCGGCTGCAACATCCAGTGCGCTCTCCGAATCCCGCAAAAACCGTAGCCTATTGGCGTAACGCGACATTTAGTGTCAATATCGCGCCTTCCCCTATTTCGTCGCCCCGTGCGGCTTACGCCGCAGGTCTCGCCCGTTGTTCCGTTAAACAAGGCTTTGAGCATCTGCGGTCTGTAGCAAAAAGGTAGTCAATGATGAGCGCAAGGCACTTTCTCTCCCTGATGGATTGCACGCCCGAAGAGCTGGTCAGCGTGATCCGTCGAGGCGTTGAGCTCAAGGACCTGCGTAACCGCGGCGTACTGTTCGAGCCGCTGAAAAACCGCGTCCTGGGGATGATCTTCGAGAAATCCTCGACCCGTACCCGGATCTCCTTCGAGGCCGGCATGATCCAGCTCGGTGGCCAGGCGATCTTCCTGTCGCCGCGTGACACCCAACTGGGCCGTGGCGAGCCGATCGGCGACTGCGCCATCGTCATGTCAAGCATGCTCGACGCGGTGATGATCCGTACCTTTGCCCACAGCACCCTGACCGAATTCGCCGCCAACTCGCGCGTGCCAGTGATCAACGGCCTGTCCGATGACCTGCACCCGTGCCAGTTGCTGGCCGACATGCAGACTTTCCTCGAACACCGCGGCTCGATCCAGGGCAAGACCGTGGCGTGGATCGGCGATGGCAACAACATGTGCAACAGCTATATAGAAGCGGCGATCCAGTTCGACTTCCAGTTGCGCGTTGCCTGTCCGCAAGGCTACGAGCCCAATCCAGAATTCGTCGCCCGCGCCGGCGATCGCGTGACCATTGTCCGCGATCCGCAAGACGCCGTACGCGGTGCGCATCTGGTGAGCACCGATGTCTGGACTTCGATGGGTCAGGAAGAGGAAACTGCCAAGCGCCTGAAACTGTTCGCACCGTTCCAGGTGAACCGCGCCCTGCTCGATCTGGCGGCTGAAGATGTGCTGTTCATGCACTGCCTGCCAGCGCACCGCGGTGAAGAAATCAGCCTCGACCTGCTTGATGACCCGCGTTCCGTCGCCTGGGATCAGGCAGAAAACCGTCTCCACGCACAGAAGGCCCTGCTCGAGTTCCTCGTCGAACCGGCATATCACCACGCATGAGCCATGAACTACTGCTGAACCTGCGCAACCTCGCTTGCGGCTATCAAGATCAACGCGTGGTGCAGAACCTCAATCTGCACCTCAACGCCGGTGACATCGGCTGCCTGCTCGGCTCGTCCGGTTGCGGCAAGACCACCACCCTGCGCGCGATTGCCGGTTTCGAACCGGTGCACGAAGGGGAAATCCAGCTCGGCGGCGAGACCATCTCCAGCGCCGGTTTCACCCTGGCGCCGGAGAAACGCCGGATCGGCATGGTGTTCCAGGATTACGCGCTGTTCCCGCACCTGACCGTCGCGGACAATATTGCCTTCGGTATCCGCAAGCACCCGAACAAGGAGCGCGTTACCGAAGAGCTGCTGGAACTGGTCAACCTGAAGAACCTCGGCAAGCGCTTCCCGCACGAGCTGTCCGGCGGCCAGCAACAGCGCGTTGCCCTCGCCCGCGCCCTGGCACCGGAACCGCAATTGCTGCTGCTCGACGAGCCGTTCTCCAACCTCGATGGCGAACTGCGCCGCAAGCTCAGCCAAGAAGTGCGTGACATCCTCAAGGCCCGTGGCACCAGTGCGATTCTGGTGACCCACGACCAGGAAGAAGCCTTCGCCGTGAGCGATCACGTCGGTGTGTTCAAGGAAGGTCGGCTGGAGCAGTGGGACACGCCGTACAACCTCTATCACGAACCGGCGACACCGTTTGTGGCGAGTTTCATCGGTCAGGGCTATTTCATTCGCGGCCAGCTCGGCAGCCCGGAATCGGTGCAGACCGAACTCGGCGAACTGCGCGGCAACCGGGCCTACACCTGGCCGGTGGGCGGTGCGGTGGATGTGTTGCTGCGTCCGGATGACATCGTTTATGCGCCGGACAGTGCGTTGAAAGCACGCATCGTCGGCAAGACCTTCCTCGGTGCCTCGACCCTGTATCGCCTGCAACTGCCGACCGGTGCACAGCTGGAATCGATCTTCCCCAGCCATGCCGACCATCAGGTGGGTGCGGAGGTGGGGATTCGCGTAGCGGCTGAACATCTGGTGCTGTTCCAGGCATCGGGCAGCACCGCCGCACAAGTCCCGGCAGTGGAAAACGGCGTACGCCGCTACAGCACCGCCCTCTGATCCGCGCTGGATCAAAACTGTGGGAGCGGGCTTGCTCGCGAATGCGCTGTGTCAGTCAACGATGAAGGTGACTGATACCCTGCATTCGCGAGCAAGCCCGCTCCCACATTTGGTTTTGGGTTCAGCCCAAGATCAGTGTGCCGCTCGCCACCAGCGTCGCGTTGCCACCGATTTTTACTCGCTCACCCTCCAGCCGACAGAACAGCTCCCCGCCCCGCGCCGAGCGCTGGCACGCGGTCAAACTGGATTTGCCCAGGCGTTTCGACCAGTACGGAATCAGGCTGCAATGCGTCGAGCCGGTCACCGGGTCTTCATTGATGCCGATCGCCGGGGCGAAGTAGCGCGAGACGAAATCATGCTGGTTGCCGCGCGCGGTCACGATGGCGCCGAGCCACGGCAGTTTCGCCAGCGCGACCATGTCCGGCTTGCAGTCGAGCACTGCCTGCTCCGACTCCAGCACCACAAACAACTCGTTGGAGCCGAGCACATCCACCGCCTCGACGCCCAGCGCGCGCTCGACATCCAGCGTCACGCCAATCTCTGACGGCACAATCGACGGGAAGTCCAGCCACAGGCGATCGCCCTCGCGACTGACGCTCAGCGGCCCGGACTTGCAGGTGAAGTCCAGACGCTCGGCGTTTTCCTTGTAGACCTCGAACAACACATAGGCGCTGGCCAGTGTGGCGTGCCCGCACAACGGCACCTCGGTGGTCGGGGTGAACCAGCGGATGTGCCACGCTGCGCCTTCGCGCACCACAAACGCGGTTTCCGCCAGGTTGTGTTCGGCGGCGATCTTCTGCATCAAATCGTCCGCGAGCCATGCATCGAGCCGATACACCATCGCCGGGTTGCCACTGAACGGCCGATCACTGAACGCATCAACCTGATGAAATTCGAGCTGCATAACCTTCTCCCTGAATGAGTCGGCAGAGCATGCAGCCGCGCTGCGCTCAGCGCCAGTGACAGAAGCGGGCAATTTTCTTCATACAGAACGCAAGGTCATGCACGACCGATGTCGGCGAATTTGGCCTGGGTGTGTTCAGCCAGAACCGCCGGCGCCAACTCGACTTCCAGGCCGCGTCGGCCGGCGCTGACATAAATAGTCGCAAAGCCCTGGGCCGAGTTATCGATGAAGGTACGCAGACGCTTCTTCTGCCCCAGCGGACTGATGCCGCCCAACAGATAACCGGTGGAACGCTGCGCCGCAGCCGGGTCAGCCATTTCGACTTTCTTCACGCCCGCCGCGTGGGCCAGGCCTTTGAGATCAAGACTTCCGACGACCGGCACCACCGCCACCAGCAATTCACCTTTTTCACTGGCGGCCAGCAGCGTCTTGAACACCTGAGCCGGCTCCAGCGCCAGTTTCTCGGCGGCCTCCAGCCCATAGGACGCGGCCTTGGGGTCATGTTCGTAACTGTGCACGCGATGTTCGGCACGAACTTTTTTCAACAAGTCCAACGCAGGGGTCATGGCAGCTCCAGGTTCGGCATCAACAGAAAAATCCTGCGCCGGATTCTAGGCCATCACCTCGCAAAAGGCTCTAGCGCAAGCCCCGTTTTCCGGGCTTTGCGGGCATATCGCCGAACTAGCGCCGCGTTCACTCGCAGGATCATTCAGCAGGCTGATAGTTTAATTGTGACCGGTGGTTCACTTTCGACCTTTGACAGGTTTGTTTCTTGTCTATATTTTTTCGAATCTGAATAATGTAAGAATTATCATCACCGCAGCACCCAGCAGTAACCGGGAACAGGATGGGGATCCTGCCCCGGGGAAAATCGCGCCTTGCCCTGACGGCGAACGCGCCAGACAACAACAAAAATCGAGGTTTTCAATGACAACTGCTTTACAGCAACCTTCGCTTTCCGGCCAATGTCTGGCCGAGTTTCTGGGGACTGCACTGTTGATCTTCTTCGGCACCGGCTGTGTCGCCGCGCTCAAAGTCGCGGGCGCCAGCTTCGGTCTGTGGGAAATCAGCATCATCTGGGGCGTCGGCGTGAGCATGGCGATCTACCTGACCGCCGGGGTTTCCGGCGCGCATCTGAACCCCGCCGTGAGTATCGCCCTGAGCATTTTTGCCGACTTTGAAAAGCGCAAACTACCGTTCTATATCCTGTCGCAGATCGCCGGCGCGTTTTGCGGTGCGCTGTTGGTGTACACGCTGTACAGCAATCTATTCTTCGATTACGAACAAACTCACCACATGGTGCGTGGCACCGCCGCCAGCCTTGAGCTGGCCTCGGTATTCTCGACCTTCCCCAATCCGGTGCTGTCCACCGCTCAGGCATTCCTGGTCGAGATGATCATCACCGCAATCCTGATGGGCGTGATCATGGCCCTGACCGACGACAATAACGGTCTACCGAAAGGCCCGATGGCACCGCTGCTGATCGGCCTGCTGATCGCGGTGATCGGCAGCTCGATGGGCCCGCTGACCGGTTTCGCGATGAACCCGGCGCGTGACTTCGGTCCGAAACTGATGACTTTCTTCGCCGGCTGGGGTGAAATTTCCTTCACTGGCGGTCGCGATATTCCGTACTTCCTGATTCCGATTTTTGCACCGATTGTCGGTGCCTGCCTCGGCGCTGCCGGGTATCGCGGGCTCATCGCCCGTCACCTGACCGGCGCCACACCTGCTACAAAGGATGCAGAACCGGCCATTGACGGCAAACCAAGAACTTCTTGAAACAGTCGGCGCGGGTTCCTGCCCTTTAGAGCCCGCGCCAAGGCCCACTCTCCCTTATTTCGTCCAAGGCAATCGACATGACCGACATTCAGAATAAGAACTACATCATTGCCCTCGATCAGGGTACGACCAGCTCCCGCGCGATCATTTTCGACCGCGACGCGAACGTGGTCTGCACCGCCCAGCGCGAATTCGCCCAGCATTACCCGCAAGCCGGCTGGGTCGAACACGATCCAATGGAAATCTTCGCCACCCAGAGCGCGGTGATGGTCGAAGCACTGGCCCAGGCCGGTCTGCATCACGATCAGGTGGCCGCCATCGGTATCACCAACCAGCGTGAAACCACCGTGGTCTGGGACAAGACCACCGGTCGTCCGGTGTACAACGCCATCGTCTGGCAGTGCCGCCGCAGCACCGAGATCTGCCAGCAGCTCAAGCGCGATGGCCACGAAGAGTACATTCGCGACAACACCGGCCTGGTCACCGACCCGTACTTCTCCGGCACCAAGCTGAAGTGGATCCTCGACAACGTCGAAGGCAGCCGCGAGCGTGCGCGCAACGGCGAACTGCTGTTCGGCACCGTCGACAGCTGGCTGATCTGGAAATTCACCGGCGGCAAGGTGCACGTCACCGACTACACCAACGCCTCGCGCACCATGCTCTTCAACATTCACTCTCTGGAGTGGGATTCGAAGATGCTGGAAATTCTCGACATCCCGCGCGAGATGCTCCCGGAGGTCAAAGCCTCTTCGGAAATCTACGGTCGCACCAAGAGCGGCATCGCCATCGGCGGTATCGCCGGTGACCAGCAAGCGGCACTGTTCGGCCAGATGTGCGTCGAGCCGGGCCAGGCAAAAAACACCTACGGCACCGGCTGCTTCCTGCTGATGAACACCGGCGACAAAGCGGTGAAATCGCAGCACGGCATGCTCACCACCATCGCTTGCGGCCCGCGTGGCGAAGTGGCGTACGCCCTGGAAGGCGCAGTGTTCAACGGCGGTTCGACCGTGCAGTGGCTGCGCGATGAACTGAAGATCGTCAACGACGCTCACGACACCGAATACTTCGCCAATAAAGTGAAGGACAGCAACGGCGTGTACCTGGTACCAGCCTTCACCGGTCTCGGTGCTCCGTACTGGGACCCGTATGCCCGTGGCGCACTGTTCGGCCTGACGCGCGGCGTGCGCGTGGATCACATCATCCGCGCCGCGCTGGAATCGATCGCCTACCAGACCCGCGACGTGCTCGACGCCATGCAACAGGACTCCGGCGAACGCCTCAAGGCCCTGCGTGTGGACGGCGGCGCAGTGGCCAACAATTTCCTCATGCAGTTCCAGGCCGACATCCTCGGCACTCAGGTCGAGCGTCCGCAAATGCGTGAAACCACCGCGCTGGGCGCAGCGTATCTGGCCGGTCTGGCGTGCGGTTTCTGGGGCAGCCTCGACGAACTGCGCGGCAAGGCCGTGATCGAGCGTGAGTTCGAACCGAGCCTGGAAGAAGTCGAGAAAGAGAAACTGTACAAAGGCTGGAAAAAAGCCGTCAGCCGCACCCGTGACTGGGCGCGTGAAGACGCTGAATAAGCCAACCTTCAGAGACTGATAGGCAACTAACTGGTCGGGAGCGGATTCCTGCGGCATCATGGGCAAATTTTGCACGGCAGCCCAAAGGAAGCCCCATGAATCTGCCTCCCCGTCAGCAGCAAATCCTCGAGCTGGTCCGCGAACGCGGCTATGTGAGCATCGAGGAAATGGCCACGCTGTTCGTTGTTACCCCGCAAACCATCCGCCGCGACATCAATCAGCTCGCGGAAGCCAATCTGTTGCGCCGCTACCATGGCGGCGCGGCCTATGATTCAAGCGTCGAAAACACCGCCTATGCGATGCGCGCCGACCAGATGCGCGACGAAAAACAACGCATCGGCGAAGCCATCGCCGCGCAGATCCCCGATCACGCCTCACTGTTCATCAACATCGGCACCACCACCGAATCGATTGCCCGCGCCCTGCTCAATCACAACCATCTGAAGATCATCACCAACAACCTGCACGTCGCCTCGATGCTCAGCGCCAAGGATGATTTCGATGTGCTGCTGACCGGCGGCAACGTGCGCCGTGACGGCGGTGTGGTGGGTCAGGCGAGCGTGGACTTCATCAACCAGTTCAAGGTCGATTTCGCCCTGGTGGGTATCAGCGGCATCGACGAAGACGGTAGCCTGCTCGACTTCGATTATCAGGAAGTGCGCGTGTCGCAGGCGATCATCGCCAATGCGCGGCAGGTGATACTGGCGGCGGACTCGAGCAAATTCGGGCGTAACGCGATGATCCGCCTCGGTCCGATCAGCCTGATCGACTGCCTGGTGACCGATCAGCAGCCGGTGCCGGCACTGGCGCAGTTGCTGAGCCAGCACAAGATTCGTCTGGAAGTCGTTTAAACCCCACTTGGTGCAGCTCCCCTGTGGCGAGGGAGCTTGCTCCCGCTGGGCTGCGAAGCGGCCCCAAAACCATCCAACCCAATTCATCCAGCCACGCCTTGCGCACCGGATTTACGACGGCTGCGCCGCCGAGCGGGAGCAAGCTCCCTCGCCACAAAAGTGCCTCAGCAATTCTAAATGTTCGAAAATTTTCTTTTAGCCGCCCTTCGATGAGTTTTTTCAATCGAACGTGACTGGCTGCGCGCGTCTTTATGGGCTACCATTTTCGCAAATGAACATTTATGTTCGATTTCCAAGACAGAAAATCAAAAGAGCCCGAGGCCAGCCGATGTCCACATCTACCTTGCGTACGCCCCCTATCTCCGAGATCTACGACGTTGCCGTGATTGGCGGCGGGATCAATGGCGTGGGGATCGCAGCGGATGCCGCCGGTCGCGGGCTTTCGGTGTTCCTTTGCGAAAAGGATGACCTGGCCAGCCACACCTCGTCGGCCAGCAGCAAGCTGATCCACGGTGGACTGCGCTACCTCGAACATTACGAATTCCGTCTGGTGCGTGAAGCGCTGGCCGAGCGCGAAGTGCTGCTGGCCAAGGCGCCGCACATCGTCAAGCCGATGCGTTTCGTGCTGCCGCACCGTCCGCACCTGCGCCCGGCGTGGATGATCCGCGCCGGTCTGTTCCTCTATGACAACCTCGGCAAGCGTGAAAAGCTGCCAGGTTCGAAAAGCCTGAAGTTCGGTGCCGACAGCGCATTGAAAAGCGAAATCACCAAAGGCTTCGAATATTCCGATTGCTGGGTCGATGACGCCCGCCTCGTCGTTCTGAACGCCATGGCCGCCCGGGAAAAAGGCGCCCACGTGCACACCCAGACCCGTTGCGTCAGCGCCCGTCGTGCCAAAGGCCTGTGGCACCTGAATCTGGAACGCGCTGACGGCAGCCTGTTTTCGATCACCGCCAAAGCTCTGGTGAACGCGGCCGGCCCGTGGGTCGCCAAGTTCATCCGTGACGACCTGAAGATGGAATCGCCGTACGGCATTCGCCTGATTCAGGGCAGCCATATCATCGTGCCGAAGCTGTATGAAGGCGATCACGCGCACATCCTGCAAAACGAAGATCAGCGCATCGTCTTCACCATTCCGTACCTGAATCACTTCACCCTGATCGGCACCACCGACCGCGAATACACCGGTGACCCGGCGAAAGTGGCAATCACCGACGGCGAAACCGATTACCTGCTGAAAGTGGTCAACGCCCATTTCAAGAAGCAGATCAGCCGCGACGACATCCAGCACAGCTACTCGGGCGTGCGTCCGCTGTGCAATGACGAATCCGACAACCCGTCCGCCGTGACCCGCGATTACACCTTGGCGCTGTCCGGTGGCGGCGAAGAAGCACCGCTGCTGTCAGTGTTCGGCGGCAAGCTGACCACCTACCGCAAACTCGCCGAGTCGGCGATGGCCCAACTAATGCCGTACTTCACCCAGATGCGCCCGAGCTGGACCGCCACCGCGACCCTGCCCGGCGGCGAAGACATGACTACCCCACAGGCCTTGAGCGCGCAGATCCGCGACAAGTTCGACTTCGTCCCGACCGAGATCGCCCGCCGCTGGGCCACCACCTACGGCAGCCGCACCTGGCGCATGCTCGAAGGCGTGGAAACCCTCACCGACATGGGCGAACACCTCGGTGGCGGGCTCTACACCCGCGAGGTCGATTACCTGTGCAGCGAAGAATGGGCCACCACTGCGCACGACATTCTGTGGCGCCGCAGCAAACTGGGCCTGTTCACCACCCCGGCCGAGCAAGAGAAACTGGCGGCTTACCTGGGCAAGGTTGAGCAGAATCGCAAGACTGAAGCGGCCTGACGTTTACAGCGCTTGAAACGAAGCCCCTGAATCTCACGATTCAGGGGCTTTTTTGTTTATCCGGGCTGGCCACTTTACCTGTGGCGAGGGAGCTGCTCCCGCTGGGTCGCGTAGCGGCCCCATTTATGAAAGCGGGCCTGCTGCGCAGTCCAGCGGGAGCAAGCTCCCTCGCCACAAAGGTCGCGCTGCCGAAAACAACCGACGACAGATCGTTCGGATTTCCGAACGCGACCTCCCGGTCAATTCGGATAACCGGATCAGCGTCAGGCAAAAACACCGACACAAAACTTTAATCACCTTATAAATCAAGCAATTAGCCACTATCGACTGGTCTGGCACGACTCATGCTCTACACTCTCTCGACGAATGCCTGCTGTGCCAACACTTCAGGAGCCGTCAGGCATTCGAAGCACAAAAGGGCCGACGAACTGGCTCCATAAAAAAAACAATTCGAGGAAAATTTGATGCGCATCGTTCCCCATATCCTGGGCGCAGCCATTGCGGCCGCTCTGATCAGCACGCCAGTTTTCGCCGCCGAACTCACCGGCACCCTGAAGAAAATCAACGATTCCGGCACCGTCACCCTCGCTCACCGCGACAGTTCCATCCCGTTTTCCTACATCGCGGATGCTTCCGGTAAACCCGTTGGCTACTCCCACGATATTCAGTTGGCCATCGTTGAAGCCCTGAAAAAAGACCTGAACAAGCCAGACCTGCAGGTCAAATACAACCTGGTGACCTCGCAAACCCGTATCCCGCTGATCCAGAACGGCACCGCGGATATCGAGTGTGGTTCCACCACCAACAACGCCGAGCGCGCCCAGCAAGTCGACTTCACCGTCAACATCTTCGAAATCGGCACCCGTCTGCTGGTCAAGAAAGACAAGGATGGCAACCCGTCCTACAAAGACTTCGCCGACCTCAAAGGCAAAAACGTCGTGACCACCGCCGGCACCACGTCCGAGCGCATCATCAAAGCGATGAACGCCGACAAGCAGATGGGCATGAACATCATCTCCGCCAAGGACCACGGTGAATCCTTCAACATGCTGGAAAGCGGCCGCGCCGTTGCCTTCATGATGGACGACGCCCTGCTGGCCGGTGAAGAAGCCAAGGCCAAGAAGCCGGCCGACTGGATCATCACCGGTACGCCGCAGTCGTTCGAAGCCTACGCATGCATGGTTCGCAAGGACGACCCGGCCTTCAAGAAGGCTGTGGATGACGCCATCGTCGGCCTGTTCAAGTCCGGCGAGATCAACAAGATCTACAGCAAGTGGTTCGAGAGCCCGATTCCACCAAAAGGCCTGAACCTGAACTTCCCGATGAGCGACAAGGTAAAAGATCTGATCGCCAACCCGAGCGACAAGCCGGCGCCTGACGTAAAAATCTGATTCCTGACTAACCTTATCACCTGAGGGAGCCATCCTCCCTCAGGCGTCTGTTACCTGCTGGTTTTACAGTGGAACACTCGACCTGGCGGTTTTCGAGCCGATCGCGTGTGCCCGGCGTTCAACGTCGGACGGGAAAGGATCTTCCCCAAGCGGGTGCTTGTACATCGATCGATTTCGAGGGGAGACCCTAATGAATTACAACTGGGACTGGGGCGTGTTCTTCAAGTCCACCGGCGTGGGCAGCGAGACTTATCTCGACTGGTACATCGCCGGCCTGGGCTGGACCATTGCCATCGCCATCGTGGCATGGATCATCGCCTTGCTGCTGGGCTCCATTCTGGGGGTCATGCGCACGGTGCCGAACCGCCTCGTATCGGGCATCGCGACCTGCTACGTCGAACTGTTTCGCAACGTGCCGCTGCTGGTGCAGCTGTTCATCTGGTACTTTCTGGTGCCCGATCTGCTGCCGCAAAACCTGCAGGACTGGTACAAGCAGGATCTGAACCCGACCACCTCGGCCTACCTGAGTGTCGTCATCTGCCTGGGTCTGTTCACCGCTGCCCGAGTCTGCGAGCAAGTGCGCACCGGGATCCAGGCGCTGCCACGCGGCCAGGAATCCGCCGCCCGCGCCATGGGCTTCAAGCTGCCGCAGATTTACTGGAACGTGCTGCTGCCCCAGGCCTACCGCATCATCATTCCGCCGCTGACCTCGGAATTCCTCAACGTCTTCAAGAACTCCTCCGTGGCGTCCTTGATCGGCCTGATGGAACTGCTGGCGCAAACCAAACAGACCGCCGAGTTCTCGGCCAATCTGTTTGAAGCCTTCACCCTGGCCACGCTGATCTACTTCACCCTGAACATGAGCCTGATGCTGCTGATGCGCATGGTCGAGAAGAAAGTTGCCGTGCCCGGCCTGATCTCCGTGGGGGGTAAATAATGGACTTCGATTTCAGCGGCATCATCCCCGCGATTCCGGGCCTGTGGAACGGCATGGTCATGACCTTGCAGTTGATGGTCATGGGCGTGGTCGGCGGCATCGTGCTGGGGACGATCCTCGCGCTGATGCGCCTGTCGTCCAGCAAACTGCTGTCGCGCGTGGCCGGCGCTTACGTGAACTACTTCCGCTCGATCCCGCTGCTGCTGGTGATCACCTGGTTCTACCTGGCGGTACCGTTCGTGCTGCGCTGGATCACTGGCGAAGACACGCCGATCGGTGCGTTCACCTCCTGCGTCGTGGCCTTCATGATGTTCGAAGCCGCGTACTTCTGTGAGATCGTCCGGGCCGGCGTGCAGTCGATCCCCAAAGGCCAGATGGCCGCCGCGCAAGCGATGGGCATGACCTATGGCCAGACCATGCGTCTGATCATCCTGCCCCAGGCGTTCCGCAAGATGACCCCGTTGCTGCTGCAACAGTCGATCATCCTGTTCCAGGACACCTCGCTGGTCTACACCGTGGGCCTGGTGGACTTCCTCAACTCTGCCCGTTCCAGCGGCGACATCATCGGTCGCTCCAACGAGTTCCTGATCTTTGCCGGTGTCGTCTACTTCATCATCAGCTTTTCCGCCTCGCTGCTGGTCAAGCGTCTGCAAAAAAGGTTCGCCGTATGATCTCTATCAAAAACATCAACAAGTGGTATGGCGACTTCCAGGTGCTGACTGATTGCAGCACCGAGGTCAAGAAAGGCGAAGTGATCGTGGTCTGCGGCCCGTCGGGTTCGGGCAAGTCGACCCTGATCAAGTGCGTCAACGCGCTGGAGCCGTTCCAGAAAGGCGACATCGTCGTCGACGGCACTTCGATTGCCGACTCCAAGACCAACCTGCCGAAACTGCGCTCGCGCGTCGGCATGGTGTTCCAGCATTTCGAGCTGTTCCCGCACCTGACCATCACCGAGAACCTGACGATCGCGCAGATCAAGGTGCTGGGCCGCAGCAAGGAAGAGGCGACCAAGAAAGGTCTGCAACTGCTGGAACGCGTCGGTCTGTCGGCACACGCCCACAAGCATCCGGGGCAACTGTCCGGCGGTCAGCAGCAGCGTGTGGCGATTGCCCGTGCACTGGCCATGGACCCGATCGTCATGCTGTTCGACGAACCGACCTCGGCGCTCGACCCGGAAATGGTCAACGAAGTGCTCGACGTCATGGTGCAACTGGCCCAGGAAGGCATGACCATGATGTGCGTGACCCACGAAATGGGCTTCGCCCGCAAAGTGGCTGACCGGGTGATTTTCATGGACGCCGGCAAGATCATCGAAGACTGCCCGAAAGAGGAGTTCTTCGGCGACATCAGTGCCCGCTCCGAACGCGCGCAGCACTTCCTCGAGAAAATCCTGCAGCATTAAAAAACCACACACCGCTCCCCAACTGTGGGAGCGGGCTTGCTCGCGAAGAGGCCGGCACTTTCAACAGCATCGTTGACTGACCTACCGCTTTCGCGAGCAAGCCCGCTCCCACATTGGATCAATGACGATCCAGAGATCTGTGTGGTGGTTGACCCAAGGCAACTGTGATGAAATGCGACCCCAATCTCTATCGCGCAGCGCCGCCATCACTTGCCGTGAAGCCCCGTCTGATTCGCCATCTGTTCCTGCCGCCGCTGATCATCATCCTGATGATCGGACTGGGTTACATCGGCTTCTGGACCAGTGAACATTTCGGCATCCGCAGCCTCAGCGAAAACGGCCAGCGTCAGCTCGAACTGCACGCGCGCACGGTCGAAAGCGAGATCAGCAAATACACCTACCTGCCCAGCCTGCTGGAACTGGAAAGCAGTGTCCCGCAACTGCTGGCCGACCCGACCCCGGAACACCGGCAAACGGTCAATGCTTACCTTGAAGGCCTGAACCGGCGCAGCCGCAGTCGGGCCATCTACGTGATGGACACTACCGGCCGCGTCATGGCCACCAGCAACTGGCGCGACGTCGACAGTTATCTGGGTGAAGACCTGTCCTTTCGCGCCTATTTCCAGAACGCCGTGCGCGGCGAGCCCGGACGTTTCTACGGGATCGGCAGCACCAGCGGCGAACCCGGTTACTACCTCGCCCATGGCCTGGAAGAACACGGCAAGATCATCGGCGTCGCCGTGGTCAAGGTGCGCCTCGAAGCGCTGGAAGAACGCTGGCAGCGCGCACGCCTGGAAGCCTTCGTCAGCGACGAGAACGGCATCATCATTCTCTCCAGCGATCCGGCGCGGCGCCTGAAATCGGTGGTCCCGCTGAGCGATGAAACCAAAGAGAAACTCGCCCGCAGCCTGCAGTATTACTGGTTTCCGCTCAACGAACTGCAACCGCTGGCCCGCGAAACCCTGGCCGACGGTGTGGAGAAACTGACCTTCCCGGCCAACAGCGAACTGAGCGCCGATGACGACAGCATCAGCTACCTGGCGCAGACCCGGCCGCTGAGCGACACGCCATGGAATTTCACCCTGCTCACACCGTTGCAGGACCTGCGCCGCGAAGCGATCAATCAGGCAATCCTGGTGGCGGTGGCTTTCGCGCTGGTGGCATTCCTGCTGATCGCCTGGAACGAGCGACGCAAGGTCATCGCCACCCGCCTTGCGGCCCGCGAAGCCTTGCAGGAAGCCAACAATCAGCTGGAGCGGCGGATCACCGAACGCACCGGCGACCTGCGCGCCAGCAACGAACGGCTGAAGAGCCAGATCCGCGAGCGCCGCCAGGCCGAAGAAACCCTGCGCCGCGCCCAGGACGAACTGGTGCAGGCCGGCAAACTCGCGGCCATCGGCCAGATGTCGACCAGCATCGCTCACGAACTGAACCAGCCGCTGGCGGCGATGCGCACCCTGTCCGGCAACACCATTCGCTTTCTGGAACGCGGCCAGCTCGACGTCGCCAGCACCAACCTCAAGACCATCAATGACCTGATCGACCGCATGGGCCGGATCACCGCCAGCCTGCGCTCGTTCGCCCGCCGTGGTGACGACAAAGGCCAGGCCAGTCTCGGCAAAGCGGTGGACGCCACGCTGCAAGTGCTCGGAGCCCGGGTCGAGAGCGCGTCACTGCAACTGCATCGGCAATTTCTCGACGTGCAGGTGCAGATCGACCAGACCCGCCTCGAACAGATTCTGGTCAACCTGATCGGCAACGCCCTCGACGCCATGCAAGCGCAACCTTCGCCGCAGCTGTGGCTGGAAGGCGAAGAGTTCAACGGCAAATATCGCCTGCGGGTGCGCGACAACGGTCACGGCGTCGATGCCGAAACACGCAAGCATCTGTTCGAGCCGTTCTTCACCACTAAACCTGGTGAACAGGGTCTGGGCCTCGGGCTGACCCTTTCCGCCAGCCTCGCTGCCGCCACCGGCGGGCACCTGGGTGTCGAACACCCGGCCAGCGGTGGCACCACCTTCGTCCTCAGTTTACCGTTGGTAAGCCCTACTCCTGCCGAGCCAATATGAACCACGACCTTAGTGTGCTGATCGTCGAAGACGACCCCCATGTGCTGCTCGGCTGCCAGCAAGCGCTGACCCTGGAAGACATTCCCTGCATCGGCGTCGGCAGTGCCGAAGAAGCGCTGGAGCGGGTCGGCGACAACTTTGCCGGGATCGTCATCAGCGACATTCGCCTGCCCGGCATCGATGGCCTGGAACTGCTGACCCGCCTCAAGCAACGCGACCGCAGCCTGCCGGTGGTGCTGATCACCGGTCATGGCGATATCTCCATGGCCGTCGGCGCAATGCAGAAAGGCGCCTACGATTTCATGGAGAAACCGTTCTCGCCGGAGCGGCTGGTGGACGTCGCTCGTCGCGCACTGGAGCAACGCAGCCTCGCCCGCGAAGTCTCTTCGCTGCGGCGGCAACTGGCCGAACGCGATTCTCTCGAAGGCCGAATCATCGGTCGTTCACCCGCCATGCAGAACCTGCGCGAGTTGATCGCCAACGTCGCCGACACTTCGGCCAACGTGCTGATCGAAGGCGAGACCGGCACCGGCAAGGAACTGGTCGCCCGCTGCCTGCACGACTTCAGTCGCCGCCACAGCAAGCAGTTCGTCGCGCTGAACTGCGGCGGCCTGCCGGAAAACCTCTTCGAAAGCGAGATCTT
The DNA here is from genome assembly GCF_053851495.1 of Pseudomonas sp. JQ36. NCBI lineage: Bacteria > Pseudomonadati > Pseudomonadota > Gammaproteobacteria > Pseudomonadales > Pseudomonadaceae > Pseudomonas > Pseudomonas sp. JQ36. The sequence goes on from NZ_CM132642.1 coordinate 3,539,811, forward strand.
CGGCCACGAGGCCAACGCCTTTACCGGCGCCGGCAAACGGCGCATCGGCAAGATCGAACACGCCGACGGCGGCACACTGTTCCTCGATGAAGTGGAAAGCATGCCCCTGCCGATGCAGATCAAGCTACTACGGGTATTGCAGGAACGCACCCTCGAACGCCTCGGTTCGAACCAGAGCGTGGCGGTGGATTGCCGGGTGATTGCCGCGACCAAATCCGACCTCGACGAAACGAGCAAGGCCGGTGAGTTCCGCAGCGACTTGTACTACCGCCTCAACGTGGTGACCCTGGAACTGCCGCCACTGCGCGAGCGCCGCGAAGACATCCTGCAACTGTTCGAGCACTTCAGCCAGCAGTCGGCGCTGCGTTTCGACCGGGTGTTGCCGGAGCTGGACAACCAGACCCTGTCGAACCTGATGAGCCACGACTGGCCGGGCAACGTGCGCGAACTGCGTAACGTCGCCGAGCGCTTTGCCCTCGGTCTGCCGGCCTTCAAGAAATCCGGCGCCAGCGGCGGCGGTCAGGGTCTGGCATTTGCCGAAGCAGTGGAAGCGTTCGAACGCAACCTGCTCAATGACGCCTTGCAACGCAGCGGCGGCAACCTGACCCAGGCCAGTCTGGAATTGGGCATGGCCAAGACCACGCTGTTCGACAAAGTGAAAAAATACGGGTTGAGCCACTGATGGATCTGATACTCAAAGCGGCACTCGGCGCGGCGGTGGTGGTGATCCTGGCCGCGCTGTCGAAAACCAAAAACTATTACATCGCCGGACTGGTGCCGCTGTTTCCGACCTTTGCCCTGATCGCCCATTACATCGTCGGCAAGGGCCGCTCGATCGACGATCTGAAGGCGACGATTGTGTTCGGCATGTGGTCGATCATTCCGTACTTCATCTATCTGGCGACGCTGTACGTGATGGTTGACCGCATGCGTCTGGAGGCTTCACTGGCGGTGGCGGTGGTCGCGTGGCTGATCGCGGCGACCGTGCTGGTCACGGTCTGGGTGCGCCTGCACGCCTGATCACAGCCCGCTCCCTCAAGCGAACCGCATTGCAAATGTGGGAGCGGGCTTGCTCGCGAAGAGGCCCGAATCAACACCGCCAAAACCTCAGCTATAACAGCTTGCCGCCTGCCACCGGCTCGATCTGCGCCCAGTGCGACGTGTCTTCACGATGCGCCTGCAAATACGGCAACACCGCCGCCAGCAAGGGCGCCTTGAACGCTTCCTGAAAACGATGGGCCAGCCCCGGAATCAGTTTCAACTGACTGCCGCGAATGTGCGCCGCCAGATGCACGCCGTGCATCACCGGCAACAGCGGATCGGCCGTGCCGTGCACCACCAGCGTCGGCACGCGCAATTGATTGAGCAAGGCCACCCGGCTCGGCTCGGCGAGAATCGCCATGATTTGCCGTTTCACACCTTCAGGATTGAACGCCCGGTCGTAGGCCTCCGCCGCCTGATGCAACAACGCCTGCCGGTCATCGGTCACCGCGGGGCTGCCGAGCGCGGCCAGCAGATCGGCCTGCTGCTCCAGCGCCACCTCGCGATTCGGCGCGCCACGCCGGGCCAACAATTGCACCAGTGCAGCACTGGGCGCCGGCAAACCTTCGGCGCCGGAACTGGTCATGATCAGCGTCAGGCTCTCCACCCGTTGTGGCGCCATTGCCGCCATATGCTGGGCGATCATCCCGCCCATGCTCGCGCCCAATACGTGAAACTGCTCGACGTGCAAAGCGTCCATCAAGCCCAGCGCATCGTCGGCCATGTCCGTCAGCGAATAGGGCGCCGACACCGGCAAGCCGAGTTTGTAGCGCAGCACTTCAAAGGTCAGGTTGGCCTCGGCCGGTGCCTGCCGCCAGGTCGACAGGCCGACATCGCGGTTGTCATAACGGATCACCCGAAAGCCCTGCTGACACAGCGCAACCACCACTTCGTCCGGCCAGTGGATCAACTGACCGCCCAGGCCCATGACCAGCAACAGCGCCGGATCCGAAGCACGGCCGATGCTCTGGTAGGCAATGCTCACTTGTTGCAGATCGACATGCTCGGTCGGAACATTCACGTCGCAACGCGCCGCCGCGAACGCTGACGTACCGAATAAAAACGCGGCCAAAACGGCCGCGAGCGAAAAAAATCCCTTGATCATGAAAAACACCGAAACGCAGAACCCCAGTAGAGCGCGAGTCTGATGAAGTTTGTTCAAGCGCGCTGCCACAGTTACGTGACAGTTTGATGAAGATTGCCGAGCGGTCATTTGTGCAGGCCGTTCAGCAGGCGGACACACTCTGCAAACAGACCACTGCAAAGCGATACCCGAGTACCGCACCCGCCTCCGACGGCTGACCTCTAATGGCTTGAAATCCGGCTCAGCCCGGCCTTTCAAGTCATTGGAATCCTTTCGTCATGTTCGACCTCCCCACCCCCGCCACGGTCGATTTCGGCCTGCCCCATTCGTTGCCGAAGAACCTCGATCAGAACCTCTTCCAACAGGCCAGCGCGCGTCTGCGCGATTGTCATCGGCAGTGGCTGGAATTGATGGCGCAAGCCACACGCGACGACTGGGATCAGCGCGCAACCGGCACGCCGTTTTCGTGTCGGGATCAGGCGCTGCTTATCTATCGCCAGCACTTCGAGGCGAGCTGCCTGTATGCCCATGCACAAGGAACTCTGCAGGCTGCGCCCCTGCAGAGGCTGCTGACCAGCGTTGACCCGCAGACCACACGCAGCGACGTTGCCATCCGCCAGCCACGGCTCGCACGTAGTGATGAGAGCCAGCTCACCTTGCCCGGGGCGCTGCTGATTCGTCTCGACCCGACGCAACATTTACTGTATCTGCCCTCGCACGACCCGGCACTGCAGCTGTTCAGCCAACACGCCGATCTGCAGGACTGGCTGATCAGCCATTGCCGGCAGAGCGGGCAATACTCACAGCTGGAGGCGGTGACGCTGGTCGAATCGGTGCTCGGTCAGGATCCGCTGCGCCTCAACCTGCAAATGCTGTTCACGGCTTCAGCGTCGACGAGCGATGTCCACAAGCTGATCGGCGCACCGTCCGAACATTCGATCGAGGCATTGCCTGCCTCCGACGACGTCGCGCTGTTCGGTCTGCTGAGTCCGGACATTCCTTTCAACCAGCGCAGTCGGGCGCTTGACGTTGAGCAGCGGGCCCTCGAACGCTTGCTCGGCAAAACCGCTGCGGCAGAGCTGAACAACCCGCAACGGCAACAACTGGCGCAGCATTTCGACGCGCTGAGTGAAGCCCGGCAAGCCAGCCACGCTGCGGCATCAGCACTGCTCGAAAGCCGCAATCCGCTGAAAATGCTCGAGCTGCGCCATGCCACGAACGTCCATCACCACGCCCTGCTTCAGGCCCGTGTCGCCGGGCTGCGCGCCGAGGTCGAGCTGCAAAGGGCGCTGGATCAACTGACCGTCGAGGAGCATCGGCGAATCATCGCGATGCTGGACGCACCGGGGCGCCACTTGCCGACGGCGTACGGGGTTATCGCCCGCCTATCGCTGGCGGCGGCAGACCAGAACAATACCGCCGTCGAGGAGCTGCATGGCGTACTGATCATAGCGACGACCGCCGCACTGGAGCCTGAGTCGAGCAACAGCCTGCTGGTTTACTGGCCGGGCGAGTTCGGCGGGCTGCAACGTTTTACTTCACGTACAGCGCTGGCACAGGACCTGTTCAAACATTCGCCGAACGACGGCGGGCTGACCCTCCATCTGACGCCGCTCACGGGGGAGCCTCTGGCCTGGTCTCTTGATCGACAGCTCTATCAATGCGAACAACAGGCCGCGCAGGTCCTGCGGGACAACCCGCTGCCCGGCCGTGCCGACCAACGCCGGGCCGAGATGGAAAAGCTGCGCGAACAACACCTGCCACGCCTGACCGTAGCGGTCGCACAGGCCCGTGAACGGGCATTTACCGAACGTCAGGCGCAAGACCGCAGCGCGGCGCTGGCCGGCAACCTGCCGGCATGGTTTGAAAAGCTGGACGACGCACCACGTGCACGGATCAAAACGCTGATCAGCCAGTACCTCGGCGCCATGCAACGCGCTCATGCGTTGCTCGAACGGGAATTACCGCCGCGTCAGGCCTTCGCCGAACAGCGCATCGACGCCCGCTTGCGCGCAGACTTCGCGCTCAAACAAAGCGTGAGCGTGAGCCTCGACCTGCCCGACTCGACCTTCTGGCAAAAGACCGTGATGGAAGGCGCCGCGCCTGGCACACCGCAACGCAATATCCTGACCGCGAGCGACCAGCGCGGCGAGCTCACCCTTGAACAACTGGCACAGGAAAACATCGATCAGGACATGGAGTGGCGCCTGTCCTTCATGCGGGCCAGGATCAGCGCCGAGAACGCCACTGATCGAGAGCGCCTCGAAGCCGGGATCACCCCGGTCTATTTGCGCAAACTGGTGACCGAGCTGGATCTGCCCGGACGTTACGAAGAACTGATTCGCCAGGCATTTCTCGGCGCGCCGGGAGAACCGGCGTTTCAGCAGGCCTGGCGCCGCGAGTGCCTGAGCGAACCGTGGCGGCTGATGCTTCGGTTGCAAGGTGAATTCGCCCTGCTGCAACGGCACATCGACAGTGCCGGCCATGCCGTGCTGAAGGTCGCCATCAATGCGACTACACCTCAGGCGTATGCCGTTAATGGACAACACATCGCGCTGCTGCCGGTGCACCTGACGGTCGGTGGAGAGGACACCGCGCATCAGGGTCCGAGCACGCTCGCGGGTGTCACGTTCATTGTCGAGCAAACCAGTGGCCTGACCTTGCTCTACTTGCCCGACAGCACCGACGCCATCTTCCTGCGTCAGTACGAAACACTGGAACAGGCGCGGGTGGATCTGTTCAAGCGTTGTGTGGACAGCAAAATGGTCAGCTACCTGGCCGGACGCGCGGTAAGCGGCGAGTTTGCCAGCCATGTCAGCCGGATCAACCAGGCACAACTGCGCAATTTCGATGCGCTGATCGGCGTCGGGATGGCCTGGCCGACGACCACATCGCTGGCCACTCATTTACTGAACGTGCACATGGGCCGGTTGCTGGAGGCCCATCGCAGCAGTTCACGTTCCAACGATGCGTTGTATCTCGAACGCTGTGCACTGAAGTCCGGGGCGTTGTTCAACTATCTGAAAATGGCCATCGGCATGTTGCCGTTCGTGGGCACGGCGGTGGCCCTGTATGACGCCTGGAACAGCGCCAATCTGGCCGTCGCGGCGTTCTTGCGCGGCGAACTCGGGCATGGGCTGGCGGAGGTGGAGGCGGTGCTGCTGTCGCTGATCGACGCGGCAATGGATGTGCTTCCCGGAACCGTCTCGGCCCCCGCAGCCGCACGTCTGGCCAGCCGCCAGCGGCAACGCGCGGCATTGGGCAGATCCGCCGCGATGTCGACGTCCTGGCAATGGGCACGGCAGTCGCTCGAGCGTTTCAAGGGTTACGAGTACGAATTCGACATCTCCCTCGCCGGCCTGCACCCGGCCACCCACGGTGTCTATCGCAACGTCTACCGCCACGCCGATGGTGACTTCATCGTTCGTCAGGGCCGCATCTATCGGGTTCAGCTCAGCGATGCGCCACGTGGCTGGAGGCTTTACGGCACATGGATGCGCAGCTACAAACAACCGATCGCCCTCGACGAAAACGGCCAGTGGAACACCCATTACGCGGTGTACGGCACCGTTATGGACGGCGGCGGTGCTGGCGGCGGCGCCGTGCTCGGACATCTTGCCGACGGCATGGACCCGCTCTGGCCCGCGCCAATTCGCCAGTGGTTACCGCGCTGGTGGACCGATCGGCAACTGCGCAGGCAATTGACCCTGACCAACACCGCCGACGCCTATACCCGGCGCCTTGAAACCCAGACACGTGCTACCAACCAGTTGCTGGAGAACTATCAGAAACTCGACGTTGCCCAGCGCAAGCCACTACACACAGCAGTCGACGCAGCATGCCTGAATGACATCGACCTCGCGATCGCCCAATACGACAACCTTGCCGAACTGTTGCCCCTGAGCCATGGCCGCAAGCGTCTGCAGATCGAAGACATCCGCAGCCGCTGTGCCTGGATCGTGGTCGACCGCGCCGTGCAGCGCGTCACCGTCGCCCGCGACCGCTTGCTGGAACACCTGAACCGGATCGACGCGCTGGTCGCCGAGTCCGATGCCACCCCCTTCGACAATACAGCGACCCATATAAAACTCATGGCCCGGCGCAAGCAGGTACGCAAGGATTTCCTCAAGGAGTTCGATCAACTGCACGCGATCACCGAGCAGGCCAACCTGTGGAACAACCGCATCAGCAAACAAGCGCAGAAAGTCCGGATGGCGAAAGACATGACCGCGCTCAACCGCAACCTTGGCGACAACACGCACCACTACCTGAGGACTGCGCATCTGCTGGAAATCATTACCCGCTACGACGCGGTCAGCGACCTGTCATGGGTGTATTTTCATACCCAACTCAAAGACGCCCGGGTCAAGGTCGGGCGCGCGCTCCTGACCCAGCATCACCTGCCAGAAGTCAGCGCCAGCCTGGTCGAGCGCAAACAGGTGATTGAGGATTGCCTGCAGATCTATGCCGGTTTTCGTCGTCAGCTCAACGCCTGGACGCTGGGTTATGCGCAGCATCTGGATCTGGAACAGGTCGGGCCATTCCTCGATGGCCTGACCAAGGTCGAAGCACACGCGCGGCACTCGATCAAACAGCGCCCGCCGATCAGACCGAGAGAGCCGGGCGGCAAGCAACTGTTCGAAACCGAGGACAACCAATTGCTGATCGGTACCGAAAGCATTGACCCCGGCACCCGGGAAAAACGCTTTACCGTCGAAGGCATCGACGGTTTCCGCGAAACCTGGCTGCCGCGCTCCAGCGGCAAATATCATCTGCAAGCCCGCCCCGCACCCGCCCCAACAGCGCTGCCAACCGATGTTCAACCATTGCTTGCCGAAGCGCGCAAACGTCTGGAGGCGGTTGCGGCCTACAGCGCCAAGGTGCAGGGCTACACTCGTCAGGACATGTTGCCGGTGGATCTGGAACACATGTTCAGCAGCGAAGCGACCGAGCTGAGCACCCGCGCCCAGGCCATCGAACGGCTGTCGCCGAGCGAACCGCTGGTGCTGCAATTGCACGCCATGGCCGATGAACTGCGACGTAGCGGTCGTACCCTGCGCATTGATCAGTCACTGCGCAGCAAGACACCCACCGAAGGCTATCTGGATTATTTGCTGCAACAGCAAGTGGTGGAGATTCGCAAGGAAGGATCGCTGCGGGCATTGGGCAAACGCGCTGACGGACGCAAGGATTTCCTTCAGGAATATCAGGTGCGCGACCTCACCCGCACGCCCCCGCGCACGTTGTGGTATGCGCACTTTCACTACACCTCGGACAAGGTGCCGTTCGCCGACTTTGTCAAAGCGCATCTGAAATTGCCGGAGCAACGCAATCTCGGTTTGCAATGGCAGCAGGCCCAGGCTGCCGGTGGCACACAGGTCGAGACGATTTGGCGCGGCGACATCGGCAAACCGCTGGGCATCCAGCACTTCGCTGATCTCTAGAGCAAAACCGGCGGGGCACTGACTGTGCCCCGCTGCTGTTTGAGCGGTCGACAGCGCCTTCAACATGAGACAAACTCACCGTCTTCGAATTTGTCACAAATTTTCCTCATAGGGCCAGCCGTGCTTGAAATCCGTCATCTGAAAACCCTGCACGCCCTGCGCGAGGCCGACAGTCTGGTCGATGCCGCCGACCGCCTGCACCTGACCCAATCGGCGCTGTCGCACCAGTTCAAGGAACTGGAGGAACGCCTGGGTATGCCATTGTTCGTGCGCAAGACCAAACCGGTGCGCTTCACCAGCGCCGGCCTGCGCCTGCTGCAACTGGCTGATGCGACCCTGCCACTGCTGCGCGCCGCCGAACGCGACATCAGTCGTCTGGCCGGTGGCACCGCCGGGCGCCTGCACATGGCGATCGAATGCCACAGCTGTTTCCAGTGGCTGATGCCGACCATCGACCAGTTCCGCGACGCCTGGCCGGAAGTCGAACTCGACCTCGCCTCGGGCTTCGCCTTCGCCCCGCTACCGGCGCTGGCCCGCGGCGATCTGGACCTGGTGGTGACTTCCGATCCGCTGGACATCGCCGGCATCACTTACGTGCCGCTGTTCACTTACGAAGCGATGCTCGCGGTGGCCAACCAGCACCCGCTGGCGAGCAAACCGTACATCGTCCCCGAAGACCTGCTGACGGAAACGCTGATCACCTACCCGGTGGAACGCGATCGGCTGGACATCTTCACCCGCTTCCTCGAACCGGCCGACATCGAACCGGCGCAAGTGCGCACCTCGGAGCTGTCGGTGATGATGATGCAACTGGTCGCCAGCGGCCGTGGCGTCTGCGGCATGCCGCACTGGGCGCTGCACGAATACAGCTCGCGCGGTTACGTGAAGGCCAAGCGGCTGGGAGAGAAAGGTCTGTTTGCCACGCTGTACGCGGCGATCCGCGCCGACATGCTCGATGCACCGTACATGCGCGATTTCCTGCTGACGGCCAAGGACACTTCCTTCTCGACGCTGGATGGGGTCAGCGCGGTTCGCTGAACTGCATTGTGGGAGCGGGCTTGCTCGCGAATGCGGTGTCTCAGTCACAGGGATATCAACTGACCGATTGCCTTCGCGAGCAAGCCCGCTCCCACAAGGGCTCAGTGAGAAATCAGAGTTGTCGCCACATGTGAATCTTGTCGAAGTAGTCTTCGCCGACCCGTACCGCCAGCGGCTCCAGTCCGAACTGGATGAAGCCGCAGCGCTGGTACAGCTTGAACGCGGCGTCGTTGCCAGCGGTGACGGTCAGTTGGATCAGTTTCAGTGCCGGATGGGTGTACGCTTCGGCGATGGCAGCCTGCACCAATTCATGGCCCAGACCGTGCAGGCGAAAATCAGCTGATACGTACATGCCGAACAGGGTCGACTTGTGCCGGGCCTTTTCCCGAGGTTCGAACGCCAGGCCGACGATGCCGGCCAGTGTGCCTTCCTCGAACGCGCCGAACACCACGTCGAGCTTGCTGGTCAGCCGCGCTTCCCACCAGCTCAGCGGCATCACCGCGCGCTCGCGCACGCTGGAGGTGAAGGCCTGCGGATGGCGGTCGTAGGCTTCAAGCATCAGCTCGCGGTAAGCCAGCGCATGACTGGCGTCGAGGCGCTCGATCCACATGCTCAGGCCGACCTGCGTTGTTCAAGCATCAGACGCACGGCAAGGCCGCCCAGCACAAACCCCATGAAGTAACGTTGCAGCGCCAGCCATGTCGGGTTGCGCACGAACCACGACGCGATGCCCGCCGCGAACAGCGCGATCAGCAGATTGACGCTGAAACTGACGCTGATCTGGGTCAGACCAAGAATGATGCTCTGGGTGAACACCGAGCCGTGTTCGGGGGTGATGAATTGCGGAAACACCGAGAGATAGAACACGGCGATTTTCGGGTTCAGTGCGCTGGTAAGAAAGCCCATGGTGATCAGTTTGCGTGACGAGTCCGCCGGCAGTTGCTGCGCTTCGAACGGCGAGCGCGCACCGGGTCTGACCGCTTGCCAGGCCAGCCACAGCAGGTACAGCGCACCGGCCCACTTCAGCACTTCATAAGCCATCGGCACCGCCAGAAACACCGCGGTCAAACCCGCCGCTGCTGCAAACATGTGCACGAAAAATCCCGCGACCACCCCGAGTAACGAGGTGACCCCGGCCTTGCGCCCCTGACAGATCGAACGCGAGATCAGGTAGATCATGTTCGGCCCCGGCGTCAGTACCATCAACAGCGCGGCAGCGGCGAAGATCAGCAGGTCTTGAAGCGGGATCATGGTAGGCGTCCTGTGCGTGGAGGATCAGGCGATCGCGGTCAGTGAGCTGCGATAAAACGGCAGGATCAGGTCGCGTGTCAATGGCGCCAGAATCACAGCAGGATCAGTCGCGGGATCGATCCAGATCACTTCCTCGATTTCGGCAGCGGGCATCACATCGGCGTCGATCGTCAGCTGAAAAATCTCCGCTTGCACGACAAACCCCGGCTCGTTGGCTGCCGGCGCCGAGAACTGGCCAAGGAAGCAGGCCTGCGCCGGGTCGATCCGCAGGCCCAGCTCTTCTTCCAGCTCGCGGGCCAGTGCGTGCACCGGCAACTCATGGGCTTCGATCTTGCCGCCCGGTTGCATGAACGCCGTGGTGCCGCGCTTGCGCACCAGCAGGGTCTGGCCTTCGGCATTGAGCAGCAGCGCAGCGGCAATTCGAATGAGGCCGGAAGGCTGAGTGGGAAAAGTCGACATACAAGAAAAGCCTTTGGCGCAAAAACGGCAAGCATCACATGCTTGCCGTTGCGCAGCAAAGCCACTGCCGAAGATTTTACGTGGCTTGCTGAAAATCCATCTCCGGCGGCTGACGACGAAAGCCACCGGTGAGCACCGCCAGATACACCACGCCAATCGCCAGCCAGCTCAGGCCCAGATACACCGCCAGGTGATCGAGGCTGACCATCAGCCACAAGTCCGCCACCAGCCCGATGAACGGGAAGACCAGAAACAGCACCAGCTCAAGCGGGCCCTTTTTTTCACCACCGATCCAGTAGTGAAAAATCACCGACAGGTTGACCAGACTGAACGCCAGGAACGCGCCGAAGTTGATGAACGAAGTGGACGTGGTCACGTCGAGTTTCAGCGCCAGCAACGCCACCACTGCACACAGCAGGATGCTGTTGACCGGTGTGCCGAAGCGCGCATGCAAGGCGCCGAAAAACGACTTGGGCAACACGCCGTCGCGGCCCATCGCAAACAGCAGGCGCGAACCGCTGGCCTGGGCCGACAACCCCGAGGCGAACTGGCCGACGATCAGGCCGATGAGGAAGATCGAGACGAACAGATCACCGCCAATGTTGCGCGCAATTTCATAGGCTGCCGAGTCGACGCTGTCGAACTGGAATGACGGATGGGCGATCTGCACGAAGTACGACACCCCGACGAAGATCAGTCCGCCGATCAGGGTGATCAGCATGATCGCCCGTGGAATGGTGCGGCGTGGCTCGCGGGTTTCTTCGGTCAGCGTGCTGACCGCATCGAAGCCAAGGAACGAGTAACAGGCGATGGCCGCGCCGCTCATGATCAGCGGCATCTGCATGTCGCCGTTGAAGAACGGTTTGATCGACCACAACGGCGTACGCGCATCGCCGCCAACGTAGTGCACGCACAGCGCGACGAAAGCGATCAGCACCAGAAATTGCACCAGCATCAGCAAGGCATTGATGCCGTTGGCCAGTTTCAGACCGATGATGTTGATCGCGCTGGTGATGCCGATGAACGCCAGTACCCAGATCCACTGCGGGATCGACGGGAATGCCGACGCCAGATACGCCGCGCCGACCAACCAGATCGCCATCGGCAAGAACAGATAATCGAGCAGCACCGCCCAACCGGCGATGAAGCCGAGCTTGGGGCTGATCGCCTTGCGCACGTAGCTGTAGGCGGAACCGGCGACCGGGAACGCGGCGGCCATGCGCCCGTAGCTCATGGCGGTGAAGAACATCGCCACCAGTGCCGCCAGATACGCGGCCGGGACCATGCCGGCGGTGGATTGCGCGAGGATGCCGAAAGTGCCGAGGACAATGATCGGCGTCATGTAGGCGATGCCGAACAGCACCACCGACCCTAATGACAGGGTGCGTTGCAAATGAGCCATGAGCGACTTACTCCGAATGTTATTGGATTTATGGCAGAGCCGAGTTCGGCGAATGTTTCGGGTGTGGCTTTGTTGTTTTTTGGATCAAGCAGGTGTGTTGTCTGGACTGGCCTCTTCGCGAGCAAGCCCGCTCCCACAGTGACCGCGTTCCCCTGTGGGAGCGAGCTTGCTCGCGAAGACGTCAGTGCGCTCGACACGCAATTCGGATCAACACAAAGGAATCAGCAACTCACGCAATCCAGAAGCGTGCTCCACCACCTCCCCCGGCAGTTTCAAACGCTGATCATCCAGATAGCGGTAATCCTTGCGCGCAATCGCCAACCGGTCGAAATCCAGCTCGACGCTGAACTGCCCTTCCTCACGCCCCGCTTCGAACAGCAATTCCCCCAACGGATCGACCAGCGCACTGCCACCGGCAAACATCAAACCGTCGTCCCCCGCCTCAACGCGATTGACCATCAGCGCAAACGCCTGATTCTCCTGGGCGCGGGCCATGATTGCGGTGCGGTGGGTCGGCGCATACGGATCCATGTTGCCGTTGGTCACGATCAGCAATTCGGCGCCCAATTGCGCCAATGCGCGGGCGGATTCCGGGAACTCGATGTCGTAGCAAATCAGCAGGCCGACGCGCACACCGTTCCACTCGCAAGTGGCATAGCGGTCGCCCGCTTCGAACACGCCGCGATCCGAAGCCCAGAGGTGGGTCTTGCGGTATTTGAGCGCGATGCCTTCCGGGGTGATCAGCAGGGTGGTGTTGTAGAAGCGCCCGTTGGCGCTTTCGGCCATGCCGATCACCACGGCGATGTTGCGCTCGCGGGCGGCGGCCTGCACGGCGCGGACGGTCGGGCCATCGACCGGCTCGGCGATCTGCGCCACGGTGTCGGCGGTCGGGAAGCCCATCAGGTGGGTTTCCGGGAACACAATCAATTGTGTGTCGGCGGCGCATGCGGCAATCGCCGCGAGGGCGCGTTCGAGGTTGTACGCCGTGTCTTTGTCACGGCCCGCCAGTTGGGCGAGTTCGACTTTCATCGCGAGTCCTTGTGGTCATGGCCGGGCGCTGAAAGATTGCCCGGTGGCTGTCTGTGGGCCAGTATGCGCAGCAAGCAACCGGCCAGGGAATCACGCGGCCGGGGTAACCCGATAGGGGTAGATCCATGTCCGTTTCTTTTGATGACATCACCTGGCACCGCGCCGTCGGGCAATTGATCGACGCGCTGGACAAGCCGAATTTCTGGGCGCAACTGGTGCGTCTGCTCGACCAGTACGTGGCGTTCGATAGTTGGGTGGTGCTGCTGTTCAGTGCCGATCAGCACCCGCAGGTGTTCGCCGAATGCCCCGGCGAGGACGGCAGTCCCGACCCGCTGTTTCAGGATTATCTGCGCGGGTTGTACCTGCTCGATCCGTTCTACATCGCCTGCCGTGAGCAGTCGCGCACCGGGCTTTTCCGCCTGTCGGAGGTGGCGCCGGAGCATTTCGAGCTGACCGAGTATTACCAGCGATACTTTCGTCTGAATGTGGTCGCCGACGAAATCCAGTTCAATTGCCAGCTCGAAGGCGAACGCACGTTGTGCCTGTCGCTGGGCAGTGAAAAACGTTTCACTGGCGAACAGATTGCCTTGCTGTCATTGATCCAGCCGTGGGTGCTGGGCCTGTTGCGTCAGCGCCTGCCGTACGAGATCAACCAGACCGTGGCTCTCGCTGCCGCACCTGCACCCGCTGACTGGCGGGTGCAACTGGAAGCGTCGGTGCAACAACTCAAGGGTGCACAACTGACCGCCCGGGAGCTGGATGTCGGGCGTTTGATGCTCAGCGGTTGCTCCAGTAAAGAAATCGCCCGTAAGCTGGAAATCTCCGTAGAAACCGTGAAAGTCCATAAGAAACACATGTACAGCAAGCTGGGGATCAAATCCCAGTCGGAGCTGTTTTCGATTTTTCTCCAGGCGCAGAACGCCTGATACAGCGCTGTGAGCTTTTCTGTGGGAGCGAGCTTGCTCGCGAAAGAGCCGTCATAACCGACATATGCGTTGACTGGCCCACCGCTTTCGCGAGCAAGCTCGCTCCCACAAGGATCTGCGGCGCTGAACAATCCAAGTCCGAACCAAGGAAACCGTATGAGCCTGTCACTCCTGAGCCGCTACGCCTTCTTTGCCGTCTGCGTGATTTTCACCCTCGCCAGCCTGCCCTTTCTCGAACACGACTGGCTGTGGCCGATCACCGCCGTCACCGCTGTACTGAGCCTGCTCGGTCTGTTCGACCTGCTGCAAAGCCCGCACGCGGTGCGCCGCAACTACCCGATCCTGGGCAACATCCGTTATCTGGTCGAAGGCATCCGCCCGGAGATCCGCCAGTACCTGCTGGAATCCGACAGCGACGCCCTGCCCTTCTCCCGCGCCCAGCGCTCGCTGGTGTATTCGCGGGCGAAAAATGAAAGCGCCGACAAACCCTTCGGCACGCTGATCGACGTCTATCAATCGGGCTTTGAATTCATCGGCCACTCGATGCGCCCGGCGCCGTTGAGCGACCCAAGCAGTTTCCGCGTCACCGTCGGCGGGCCGCAATGCACGCAGCCGTATTCGGCCTCGGTGTTCAACATCTCGGCGATGAGCTTTGGCTCGCTCAGCGCCAACGCCATCCGCGCGCTGAACCAGGGCGCCAAACTCGGCAACTTCGCCCACGACACCGGCGAAGGCAGCATCAGCCCGTATCACCGCGAACACGGCGGCGACCTGACCTGGGAACTGGGCAGCGGCTACTTCGGCTGCCGCACCAGCGACGGCCGTTTCGACCCGGAACGCTTCGCCACTCAGGCACAGAATCCGCAGGTGCGGATGATCGAAATCAAGATGAGTCAGGGTGCCAAACCCGGCCACGGCGGGATCCTGCCCAAGCACAAGGTCACCCAGGAAATCGCCGACACCCGCGGCATCATGATGGGCGAAGACTGCATCTCGCCGTCGCGCCACAGCGCGTTCTCCACGCCGATTGAAATGATGCATTTCATCCAGCAACTGCGTGAACTGTCCGGCGGCAAACCGGTGGGTTTCAAGTTCTGCCTCGGGCATCCGTGGGAGTTCATGGGCATCGCCAAGGCCATGCTGGAAACCGGCATCTTGCCGGACTTCATCGTGGTCGACGGCAAGGAAGGTGGCACCGGCGCCGCACCCGTGGAGTTCACCGACCACATCGGCGTGCCGATGCGCGAAGGCTTGCTGTTCGTGCATAACACCCTCGTGGGCCTGAACCTGCGCGACAAGATCAAACTCGGCGCCAGCGGCAAGATCGTCAGCGCCTTCGACATCGCCAGCGTGCTGGCCATCGGCGCCGACTGGGCCAACTCGGCACGCGGTTTCATGTTCGCCATCGGCTGCATCCAGTCGCAGAGCTGCCACACCAACAAATGCCCGACCGGCGTCGCCACCCAAGACGCTCTGCGCCAACGCGCCCTCGTTGTCCCGGACAAGGCCCAGCGCGTCTACAACTTCCACCGCAACACGCTCAAGGCGCTGGCGGAAATGCTCGCCGCCGCAGGCCTTGAGCATCCGTCGCAACTGTCGGCCAAGCACCTGGTGCGCCGCATGTCGGCGACCGAGATCAAACTGTTCTCGCAGCTGCATGTGTTTCTGAAACCGGGGGAATTGCTCACAGGTGAGGTGAATGGCGAGTTCTATTCGCGGATGTGGCAGATGGCGCGGGCGGACAGTTTCGAGCCGCAGGAAGTGGCGGCAGCATGATGATCGATGCGCCGGTCCGACCGGCAGGCTGGCGCATCAGCTCCGCTGCTGGCGAAACAACACAAAGCGGAAAAAGCCGTAGCCCAACGTCAGGTTCAGCGCGGTAAACACCGTCACCGTCAGCAAGCCATGCCAGCCACGGGTATCGGCAATCGAGCCGATGCCGAAGCTTGCTCCTCCCATCAGACACATAAACAGCAAATAACCGAATACCGACGTTTTGCTGTCGAAGGTGTAGAGCATATTCACGTAAAACGAGAACGCCGCCGCCACGCAAAACGCGGCGAAGTTACTGGCTGCCTGAGTCAACCCGACGGCGCTGCACAAAACAAAAAACATCTGCCAGTGGATAAATGCATCGGCGATTCCAATCACTGTCAGCGCTGGAAATCCTTTCATGTTCATTCCTTGCCATGGCTTCGTTCGGCTGACTTTTAAAGCTAGGGCAAGGCGCTTGAGCGGTCTACTGTCAGAAATTACAGGTACAGGGTGGATTGCGACAAACGGTCAGGTGCACCACTGCAGCAATCTGTCTTGCTGAGAGGTTGTATCACTCTTTCAGACCCGTGGTTAATGCCCCTGTAGCGTCCATGAAAAAAGCCCCGACCAATGGGCCGAGGCTTCTTTATGACCGCACTTTCAGCTTACGCAGCCGAACGCACCGCACCCTGCGTTTCGCCGGTCGGCTGCAACTTGAACACGTAGAACAACACGGTCAGCAGCACCAGGAACACCGGCCCCACATACAGCGCCACGCGAGTATCCGGGAAGTACGCCATCAGGCCGACCACCAGCACCAGGAACGCCAGCGCGAAGTACGAGCTGACCGGGTACAACCACATCTTGTATTTCAGGCCGGCACGTTCGCTGGCGCTCAGGCCTTTGCGGAATTTCAGTTGCGCCAGCAGGATCATCACCCAGGTCCAGATCGCGCCGAAGGTCGCGATCGAGGTGACCCAGACGAAGACTTTCTCCGGCACCAGGTAGTTGAGCAGCACGCCGATCAGCAGCGCGAAAATCGACAGCAGCAACGCCCGACGTGGCACGCCGTTGGAGGTCTTGGCAAACCCGGCCGGGGCCTGGCCGTTCTGCGCCAGGCTGTAGAGCATGCGCCCGGTGCTGAAGATGCCACCGTTGCACGACGACAGCGCCGCAGTAATCACCACGAAGTTGATGATGCCGGCGGCGGTCTTGATCCCCAGACGCTCGAAGGTCATCACGAACGGGCTGCCCTGAGTGCCGATTTCGTTCCACGGGTAGATCGACAGGATCACGAACAGCGCGCCGACGTAGAACAGCAGAATGCGCCAGAACACCGAGCCGATGGCATCGGGAATGGTCTTCTGCGGGTTCTTCGCTTCACCGGCGGTCAGGCCGATCATCTCGACACCGAGGTAGGCGAACATGACCATTTGCAGGGACATCAGCACACCGGTCACGCCGTTGGGCATGAAGCCGCCGTGGGCCCACAGGTTGGAAATCCCCAGCGCCACGCCGTCGTTGCCGAAACCGAAAGCGATGATGCCGACGCCGCCGATGACCATGGCGATGATGGTGACGATCTTGATCAGGGCGAACCAGAACTCGAATTCACCGAAGGCTTTTACCGCGATCAGGTTGATCGAGCCCATGCTGATCAGCGCCGCGAGGGCCCAGATCCAGCGCGGTACATCGGGGAACCAGATGCCCATGTACACGGCGACGGCGGTGATTTCCGCGACGCAGGTCACCAGCCACAGGAACCAGTAGTTCCAGCCGGTGAGAAAGCCCGCCAACGGGCCGAGGTAGTCCTGGGCGTAGCGGCTGAACGAGCCGGCCACCGGGTTGTGTACGGCCATTTCACCGAGGGCGCGCATGATCACCAGGATCGCCAGACCGCCGAGAATGTAAGACAGCATGATCGCCGGGCCAGCCATT
Source organism: Pseudomonas sp. JQ36 (assembly GCF_053851495.1). Taxonomy (NCBI): domain Bacteria; kingdom Pseudomonadati; phylum Pseudomonadota; class Gammaproteobacteria; order Pseudomonadales; family Pseudomonadaceae; genus Pseudomonas; species Pseudomonas sp. JQ36. The sequence continues at coordinate 3,557,178 of NZ_CM132642.1, forward strand.
TCAATGGCCTTGGCCGAGCCGAGGAACAGGCCGACGCCGATACAGGCACCGAGTGCCATCAGGCGAATATGCCGTTCGCCGAGTTCGCGTTTAAGCGGGCCGCCGTGAGCGGTCTCGCCATGGGGCAGGTGATTGCCGACTGGCATAGGGATACAACCTCGTCTTGTTATTGGATATGACCACCGTGTGTCGAAGCCTCGACCGATAGGCCTCAGCTTCCCGACACCGCGCCTGCTTCGTGGGCAGACGCGTCATGCAGGACCCTGCCTGCAAGATCAGCGGGGCGTGCAGTATAGAAAGCTTGATACAGGGCTTTTCACTCTATAATCAACAACATTCAGCTAGAAGTCTCGGCAAAAAGCCGCTTTGCGGAGAGATATTACCTGATATGCGTAGGAATATTCACCACAAAAAAGGCCGGGGAGTATTGCACGATGATGGTGCACCGTCATGGCCCTGCTTTGGTGGTATTGCGTGGGAAATGGCTCTAGTCCGGCTATCTACGCCAACCTGCTCAGATCAGATTCAAATTTCCTGTGTCAGAAGGACTCCCTCCCCCCTTGGAAACCGAAAACTCCTACGGCTTTTACAGATCCGGCTCAAGTAATGCGCCACTAGCCTTCAGACCTGATTACTGAACGCAGGGAGCGAACATGCCAGTCAAACCAAATACTTACCGTCTTCGATTAGGCCGACATTCCGAAACAGACCGAGCCTATTTCGTCACTTCAGTTGTGTATGACCGCCAACCCGTATTTTCCGACTGGCGCACAGGCCGTTTATTGGTTACAGAGTTCCGCCACGCCCATGAACAAGGCTTAGTGGAGTCCATCGCCTGGGTGGTCATGCCTGATCACTTTCATTGGTTGATGCAGTTGAAAAGCGACAACCTTGGCACAGTCATTGGCGCGGTAAAGGCGCGCTGCACCCAAGCCGTTAACAGGAAAACCGGTCGTCGCGGTCGATTGTGGCAAACCGGTTTCCACGACCGCGCTATCCGTGATGGTGAAGACTTGAAACCATTCGCCCGGTACATCATCGCCAATCCGCTACGGGCGGGATTGGTAGAGCGGATTGGCGACTACCCGCTTTGGGACGCCTGCTGGCTCTAGATCCATTACCGAAACTCAACATGTAAATTCATCTGTGGTCAGGAGATTTGAATGTGGTGAGGGGATTTATCTGTGGCGAGGGGATTTATCCCCGATGGACTGCGCAGCAGGCCCAGCTATTAAAATGCGTAGCCCCTTGTTCAGGGGCCGCTTCGCGCCCCATCGGGGATAAATCCCCTCACCACAGTTAACCTCCACTCAAAATAGCCAGCGACTTCAGTTTTGTTCAGATGGCTTCCCCGTACTTTTTTTCCCCCATCACCAACCACCGTCTAAGCTTCAGTCAAGTCCGATCAATCTGCGTGAATGGATCAATCGACTATGGGCGCTTTGTGGCAAACCGATTCGAGTAAAGCCGTGGTTCCGACTGAACGTGTGGATGAAGCGCCTGTTCCCCCCCAAAAACGCCGCAGCCGACATGGCTGGAAGGCGTTCTGGTTGTTGCTGCTGATTATCGCCATCGTGGTGGGTCTGGCCGCGAGCAAGGAAATGCGCACCTCGCGTTTCCAGTCCCGTGAACTCAGCCAATACGCCGCCTCGCTCAAATATCAGCTGGAACCCGGCCCCAGCGAAGCGATCCGCTATCCGGGCAATGGGCCGTTCGATTTGCGTCTGGGCTACAGCTCCCTCGACGAATTCCTGCCGCGTCTGCTCAAGCGCAATTACGTGATCACCGAGCAGTCCCGGTTTTCGCCCGCGCTGCTGAGCTACACCGACAAGGGCCTGTTCGTGCCCTATTCGGAAAAAATCCAGGCCGGGCTGTCGATTACCGATTGCCGCGCTGCGCCGTTGTATCAGTACAAGTACCCGCAGCAGCTGTATTCGAGTTTCGCGGCGATTCCGCCGGTGGTGGTCAGCAGTCTGCTGTTCATCGAAAACCGCTTTCTGCTCGACCCCAGACAACCGCTGGCCAACCCGGCGGTGGACTGGCCGCGCTTCGGCATGGCCGCCTGGTCGCAGGTGGCGAAGTTGTTGAGCCTGCCGGGGCAATCGGCGGGGGGCAGCACCCTGGCGACGCAACTGGAGAAGTACCGGCACTCGCCCGATGGCCTGACGGTGTCCGGCGCCGAGAAGATCCGTCAGATGATTTCCGCCAGCGTGCGCGCCTATCAGCCGGGGCCGGAAACCCTCGGCGCGCGGCAGAACATCATCCGCGACTACCTCAACAGCGTGCCCCTCTCCGCCGTGCCGGGGCATGGCGAAGTACACGGCATGGCCGAAGGTTTGCGGGTCTGGTACGGCAGCGATTTCAACCAGGCCAATGCACAGCTGAACAGCCCGGCCACTGATCCGCAAGCCATGGCCGACAAAGGTCTGGCCCTGCGCGAAATGCTCTCGCTGATGATCGCCCAGCGTCGCCCTTCGCATTACCTGAACAAGGGCCGTGAAGAACTCGCCAACCTCACCGACAGCCACTTGCGCCTGCTCAAGCAGAACGGCGTGATCGACGCCGCGCTGGCCGATGCCGCACTGGCGAGCAAGGTCACCTACCGCGACTGGCAGACCCAGCCGACCATCCAGCCGATCGAAACCAACAAGGGCATCAGCGTCGCCCGCAGCCGTCTGGCGAGTATGCTCAACCGTCCGCTGTATGACCTCGATCGCCTCGACCTGTCGGCCACCAGCACCTTGCAGGGCGAATTGCAGACCCAGGCCACCGACTACCTGAAAAAACTCGCCGACCCCACGTTTGCCGGGCAGACCGGTTTGATCGGCGAACGCCTGCTTACCCCCACCAGCACCACCCAGGTGCGCTACAGCTTCACCCTGTTCGAACTGACCCCGGACGGTTCGCGCGTACGCGTGCAGACCGACAGCACCGACCAGCCGTTCGACATCAATGAAGGCAGCAAACTGGAACTCGGTTCGACGGCGAAGATGCGCGTGCTCACCACTTATCTGCAGATCATCTCTGAGCTGCACGACAAGTACGGCGCCATGAGCGTGCCGGAACTGAAGAAAATCGAAGTGCCGGATCAGGATCGCTTGAGCCAATGGGTAATCGATTACCTGATCCAGAACAAGGATCACGATCTGTCGAAAATGCTCGGCGCCGCGCTCGACCGCAAGTACTCGGCCAGCCCCGGCGAGGCGTTTTTCACCGGTGGCGGCCTGCACGTGTTCAACAACTTCCGCAAGGAAGACAACGGCCGCCTGCCGACCCTGCGCGACGCCCTGCGCGAGTCGATCAACCTGCCGTTCATTCGCCTGATGCGCGATGTGGTGCGCTACGTCACCTACTCCGGCCCCAACAGCAGCGCCGAGTTGCTCAAGGACGACCGTGACCCGCGGCGTCAGGAATACCTCGCCAGTTTTGCCGATCGCGAGGGCACTTCGTTCCTGCTCAAGTTCTGGAAGAAGTACAGGAACAAGGACACCCAGGCGCGCCTCGACACCTTCCTCGACAGCATGCGCCCAACGCCGATCCGCATGGCCGCCGTGCACCGTTATCTGCTGCCCGATGCCAGTCAGGAAGATTTCAACAGCTTCGTGCGCGCGCACCTCAAAGGCGCCAAGCTCAACGAGAAACTCACTGACGACCGTCTGATCCGGCTGTACGACGCTTACGGCCCGGGTACTTACGATCTGCCGGATCAGGGCTTCATTGCCAAGGTTCACCCGCTGGACCTGTGGCTGATGGGCTACCTGCTGCACAACCCGGACGCCACCTTCAGTCAGGTGGTCAAGGCTAGCCAGTTCGAGCGTCAGGAGGTCTACAGCTGGCTGTTCAAAAGCAAACACAAGGGCGCCCGTGACAGCCGCATCCGCACCATGCTGGAGATCGAGGCGTTCCTGGAAATCCACCAGCGCTGGCAGAAAGTCGGCTATCCGTTCGACCACCTGGTACCGTCGCTGGCCACCGCCATCGGCAGTTCCGGCGACCGCCCGGCGGCACTGGCGGAGCTGATCGGCACCATCCTCAACGATGGCGTGCGCATGCCCACCCTGCGCATCGACAGCCTGCACTTTGCCGCTGGAACTCCGTATGAAACACGCCTGACCAACGACCCGCACGTGGGCAAACGGGTAATGCCATCGGAGGTCGCCACGGCATTGCGCGAAGCCCTTTCGCAAGTGGTGGACTCGGGCACAGCGAAACGCGTTTCCGGCAGTTTCAAAATCGCCGACGGCACCCCGCTGGTCATGGGCGGCAAGACCGGCACCGGCGACAACCGCATCGAAGCCATCGGCTCCGGCGGGCGCATCCTCAGTTCGAAGTCGATCAACCGTACCGCGACCTTCGTGTTCTACATCGGCAACAACCACTTCGGCACGCTCACCGCGTTCGTCCCTGGGCGCTCGGCGGAGAACTTCAAGTTCACCTCGGCGCTGCCGGTGCAAGTGCTCAAGGGCATGGCGCCGATCCTCTCGCCGTACCTGCAACCGGGTACGCACACGATGTGCCAGGCGCCGGAAGTCACCGCCGCCCGCTAAGCACGAAAGCGCTGTGACGTGGTGGTAACTGTGTATTTTTCACTCCCTGTTTTTCGAAGCCTCCATGCGCAACCCCGACGGTTTCAACCGGGTATTTGCGCTTTTTTCACCCACTGTCCTTGCCTAGGCTGATCGCTCCATTTTTGATCAAGGACGATCCAGCAATGCCCACCCTTTCCCCGCAGGGGCAACCGCCACGCACGGCGCACCTCGTCTCACCGGATGTCAGTGTTCATTATCAGACGATCGAAAAAGCCATCCCGGCCTGGCTGCGCGCAAGCTCGGCAAAGCGGGTCAATGAATTGCAGCTGCACCGACTGAAGCTGCCGGCCTGGTATCAAGAGGTATCGGACGCCGAACATCTGCGTCTGCAACAGCAGATGCAAAATGCCTGGAAAGCACAAAACGATGTGGACAAGGCCTTGAGCAGTCTGCAAGACGTCTACGCCTTCGCCAAACCGTTATTACAGCAGGCACTGCACCAGCGTTTCGGCGTCGAGGACGATGTCGAGAACACCTGGCTGCGCCTGTACGCCCCCGTCAACAGCGCGTGGTGGGCCCATGACTTTGCCGGTGCAACCACCAGCCGCACTGTCTCGCTGCTCGACGCTGCATTGCATAATTTTTCCCGTGGTGAAGCGTTCAGCCCGGCCTCGGAGTTCATTACCCGCCCCGATGCCAACGGCCACTTCACGGTCAGGCCGCTCAAGCACAAACTGAGTATCGAGCAGTTCAAGTCACTGTGCCGCGAGCTGAATATCGGCGCCCGATACGAGCAGCATCTGCACGAGTTTCTGCGCTCGGGCAACCGCGTGGCCCGCCAGGTTTTGCAGTACCGGGTCATCTTCAGTCAGAAAAGTACATTGAGCGTCTGTGCCCAGTTGGCCCTGGCGAAAAAGGACATTGACCGCGATGCCTACGAGGTCATCCAGGGCATGCTCGATGACCGGCGCAACCTGCGCTGGCGCGGGCGTGCGATCAACTACTACAACCTCACCATGATGGATACGGCGCTGACCGGTATCACCCTCATCGCCCCTGACGTGGACTCCGCCAATGCCCCGGTTCCGGTGATTGCCTATGTGCCCCATGACCCGGAGCATCCGCTCAGACAATACGCCTCGGCGCTGGACTTCATGGCTGAACTGACGCGGCAACTGCGCGACCGCGACTCCGCCGGCAGCTATCAGCGGTTTTTCAGCCAGTTCGTGAACCATCAGCAGCGCGGGCATTTTTTTGCAGGCTTGAACGCCCGCCTGAGCACCGTGAAATGGCACGCCGTACCGCCGGGAACCAACCTGCCCAGTTGGCGCGAAACGCCTGTGGATCACCCCGACCTGCGCTTTCGCCTGACGAAAATCCAGGACGACCGCGATACCCGTTACACCGGCAGTCTCTGGGCTTACTTCCATCAGCAGAAGCTCAACAAGATTTTCAATGACGCCCGGGAGATCGCCATTTCGACCGAGTATGCCGACCGCATGGCCCGTTGGGCCTGGTGGGACAACCTGGGGAAAATCCTCTCGGATATCTTCAACGTGGCGCTGCTGGTGGTGACCCCGCTGGTGCCGGGGCTCGGCGAATTGATGCTGGCCTACACCACGTATCAACTGCTCGACGGGGTCTTTGAAGGCATCGTCGACATGGCCGAAGGGCACCTGGCCGAAGCGGGTGAGCAAGCCATCGGCGTGCTGCAAAGCATCGTCCAGCTCGGTGCCTTCGCCGCAGGCGCGAGCCTGGGACGTGTCGCACGGGTCAAGCTGTCGTCGTTTGTCGAAGGCCTGAAACCGGTGCAGTTGGCCGATGGCCAGACCCGCCTGTGGAATCCGGATCTGGCGCCCTATCGTCTGCCGGAACAGACCCTGCCAAGCCCGGCCCGCCCGGATGCGCACGGCGTTCATACGCTGGGGGACAAACAGCTGCTGCGCCTGGATCAACACGTCTTCGAGGTGACCAAGGATCCGGTTTCCGGGAAACACCGCCTGCGCCATCCGCGACGTCCCCGGGCCTACGCGCCGACGCTTGCGCACAACGCCGACGGGGCCTGGGTCTGTGAAACGGAAAACCCGCGTCTGTGGGACGGGCGAAAACTGATGCGGCGCATCGGTCATCGCACCGATGGTTTCAGCGACGCGCAACTGGAGCACATGCGCCTGCTGACCGGCACCGACGAGGACATGCTGCGTCGCATGCATGTCGACAACACCCCGCCGCCACCGTTGCTCAGCGACACGCTGGATCGTCTCGGCCCGGCGCGCGCGGCGCAGCCCGACGCGCCACTGTCGCCGGCGGCCAGCCAGGTGCTGGTGGATTGTCCACAGTTGACGCCGGTTCTCGCCGAGCGGGTGGTTACCCATGCCCGGCCGATGGAGCAGCAGCAAGCCACGACGCAACGCCGTTTGCCCTTGCGTTTGCGCACGAGCGCCCGCGAGGTGCAGTTTGAATTGCAGTCCGTGCGCGCCGCCCAGGGTTTGCAGCAGGAGGCCCTGAGCAACATCGACAGCGAACGGCTGATTCTCGGCGCGCTGCGGCATTACAGCGATACCTTCGGGGCGCTGCGGATCGAAATCCGTGAAGGCACGTTCGACGGCGAGTTGCGTTGCGAGGCCGGAGCACCGGTCGCCGAGCGCGTGCGGGTGCTGGTGCGGGTCGCTGCCGATCGCTATCAAGTGCGCGATGGCGCGGATCTGCCGATCCACCCCGCCAGTGGCTTGTACGAGGCAATTCTGCAGGCGATCAATCACGATGGCCGCAGTGCCCTCGGGTATCGAACCGACGACATCGAACCGTTCAAGCAGTGGATCATTGCCAGAACCCAGGCCCCCAGCGAGCGGCGCACGCTACTCGCCAGCCCGCCGATCCGCCCGATCGCTGAATACAACACCCTGTTTCTGGTACGCGGCCCGGGCCTGAGCCGCAATGCCGCCACACTGGAGCAACGCATCCAGGATCTGCACCCGCATTTCAGCCCGAGCGAGGTCGAAGCGTTTGCCAATGCCCTGACCGAACGCGGCGAGCCGCTCAAGGCCATCGAGGCACATGAAGACGAACTCGATGAACTGCGGGTCATCGTCCATCGCTGGCGCTATCAGCAACCGGAGAGCTGGGGGCCAGGCAGTCAGGGGTTCCGTGACGGTGGCGGGCTGCATATTTACGAAAGTCTGCTGAACTGCTTCGAACGCAAGAACGCGCACCTGGGCAACCGTGCCGATCCGTCGGCCTACGCGCTGGACCTGTCGCGGGAGCTGCTCTCCACGGATCTGGAAACCTGGTGGGCGAAACATCCGCCGCTGAAGAAGTTTCTCGACAAGGTCACGCTGCTCAATCTCGACAACGCGCGGTTTTCCCCCGACGCCAACGGCCTGCTCAAAGACTTTCCGAACGTGGTCGAGCTGAGTGCCAAATACTGCGAGCTGACGCGCTTGCCGGATCGCATCGGAACCACGATGCGCCGCCTCGAACGCCTGCGCCTGAACAACAACCACATTGTGCTGGATCGCGCCGCCGTCGAACGGCTGGGCAACCTGACCTACCTCGAAGTGCTGAGAATGGACGACAACCCGCTGGGGCTGTCGCCTGATCTGTCGCGCATGCCGCGCCTCAAGGTGGTGGCGCTGAAGAACACCGGGCTGACCACCTGGCCGGACGGCATTCTGGCCAAGCCACGGCCACGCGGTTTGCTGCTCGATCTGCGCGGCAACCCGCTGACGGTAATTCCCGACGTGCCGAGTGGTTCCGATGCGCAATGGCTGGTGGCGCGCACGCGTCTGGACGTCGCCGCCCTGTCTGATCTCAACCAGTTGCGTTACCAGGACAGTCGCCGTTCGATGGCACTGCCACCGGAGCCGATCATGCCGGTCGCCATCCCGGGTACCTCGATCATCTCCAACTACGGCGCCGACTACTGGTCCGACGTGCCCGGCTGGGGCGTTGATCGCGAAACACCGTGGACAGAACTGGTGGAAGATCCCATGGCCGAACCGTTCATGGCGACGTTGCTCAGCGTGCGTGAGTTTGCCGATTTCCGCGCTGGCGGAACGGCGCGCGAGCAGTTGATGCAACGCGTCTGGCGCATGCTCGACGCCGTGCACGTCGACAGTCGCTTGCGCGAAAAACTGTTCACCATGGTGGTGGCGCCGGTGGACTGCGCCGATGCCGGTGCGCAGCTGTTCAACCACATGGGGGTAAACGTGCTGGCCTACGAGGCGCATGCCTATTCGGTCGAGCCGAAGGAACTGGAACTGAAACTGGTGACGCTGGCCAAAGGCGCGGCGCGCCTGGAACAGGTCAACGAAATCGCCCGGGCCGATGTCGCCAGCCGTGGCGGCAACCCCGACGACGTGGAGGTTTATCTGGCCTACCAGACCGGCCTGGCCAAACGTCTCGGCTTGCCCTGGCAGTCCGAGGGCATGCTGTACCGGCCGGTGTCCGGCGTCACTGACGCGATGATCGATCAGGCCTGCGACACGGTACTGGCGCTGGGAGAAGGCGATGGCCTGGTCAACCAGATGCTTGAGCTCGACTTCTGGAAAGAGTACCTGAGCGAGCGCTATCCCGTGCGCCTGGAAAGCAACAAGCGTCTGTTCCAGCACCGCTACGAAGCCCTTGAATCGCTGCGCGAAATCCAGCTCCAGTGGGTGCAATCGACTATGGCCGAGGAACGCGCAGCCTTGCGCGAACAGCTCAAGTCGTTGATGAACGATCTGCCGGCGCCGGCAACCGTGGTGTTCAATGAGGAGCCGATCAGCGACACGCTGTTCGAGCGGCTGCTGGTCGATCTGGCGGATGACGAAAAAGAGCTCGCGCGTCGCCTGACCCGTGAAGCCCTGACCCGCGCCGGGCTTTGATAACGGCGCGCCGGTCTGCCCGTTGCACATCGGGCAGGCCGGGCACCTCAGGGCGCCGCTGCATTGAAGATCAGGTGCACGTTGCCATAGTAATTCCCCGGCTTGTAGCCGCCGGCGGGTGTGATCGGCTGGATCTCCAGCGCATAACGTCCGCCGGCCCTGGCCTGCTCCGCAGAAACCACCTGACGTGGCGTCTCGTGAGTCAGCACGGTATCGGCGAAGCTGACGCGCAGATAAATGTTCTGCTCCTCGCGACCATTGGACAGAAACGCTACGTTCTCCAGGCGGGCCTCGATGGCACTGGTGTCGTGCCTGAGGTCGAAGTGTTTGCGCATTCCGCCGAGGCTCTTGGTGCTGATATTCCACGGCAGAATCTGCGCACGATGAATCCAGTCCGTTTCGGCCGGTATCACATAAAAACCCAGCGTCGGAATATCCACCGACACCTCGAACCGGTGCTCTTCGCGTGCCGCAAACGACTCTGCACTGAACAGGGTCAGAACGCCCGCGCACAGAGTCATCAACGATGGCTTGATCATTTCAGGTCACCCCGTGATGAGAGGCCGGCTACGCGCAGGGACTTCTTGCTGTCGCCCTCCACCAGATTGAAGCGGTATTCACGTCCGGCCTGCTTGTCGAACTCAAAACTGTTGCCTGCGCGGATGTGGTGTTTGGTGGTCGGCTGGCAAGCGGTTTCGTCTTTCAGCGCACAATTGCGGAACTCGTCAATCAACACCACGGTGTTGCCGTTATTGCGCACTCGATAGGTTGTCGGGGTGTCTTCGATCACGCTGTCGAAACGGCTGTCTTTCGGGCGCACAAAGAACACCGTACCGAAACCGGTCATGACGTTGACCCCGGCCGACAGCGTGGTTTTGTATTGCTCACGCTCCTCGGCGGACACGGCGAATTCGTCTTCCTTTTCCGGCACCACCGGAATGAACCGCACGCGGAAATAGCGCTCCCGGTCACGCTCGCCCATCATCAACAGACGCGTACCCTGCATGCCGTTGGCCGGCACGATCAGTCGCGCGGGGCTGGCCATCAGGCCGTCTCGACTGCTCATGTCGGCCTGGCTCTTGACCTCGATTTCCCGCGAGGTGCCGTCGGCGTCGTAGAGGATTTCGAGGATGTTGACCTTGACGAATGCGGTGCTGTCGCCGCTGTTGAATACCCGTTTCAGGTACGTGCTCTTGTCGCCGTCGAGGTAGTCGTAGACCGTCCCGACATTGATCTGCGGGCCGGCCTGCAGGGTAAAGGGCAGCCCGCTCAAAACCATTGCTAACACCAGACGCTTCATCACCTTGATTCCTTGGTCGTTGAACACAATGCCGAATCGACTCATCGCTGAATGGCCCATCAGATATCCGAATCCCAGATCACAATGACAACACCGGAATAGCTGTCGCTCACGCCGGGCTGCAGCATCTCTGCCATCGAATGCGGCCGAACTTCGAAATGCAGGGTTCCCGGGGCTCGATCCACATAAAAACCCGGTTTGAAATACAGGGCACTCCCAGCGCCGGGCTTCAACGGCATGCGTCTCACCGGTTGGCCGGCAAGATCGGTTATGCCATCGGGCATGCTGACGCTGACGTACAGCTGGACTCGACGGTAATTATTACTGTCCTGCAATCCGCACTCGGCACCTATTCCAGGGCCGCAATTGATCAGCATCTTGAAACGCGACGACGCCGAGATGTTGAAAGTCTGGTCGCGAAACAGGCTGACCGGCCGACGTCCGGCCTGTAGCCAGCTCTGCCAGCCACCATTGGGAACCAGGCGGACTTTTTCGCCACCGGGCGGAATTTCGACCTTGAGGGTGTGCTGTACATTCAGATTGAAATTCAAGGTCAGAGACGAACTAGACGGCAACATCACATCGCCAAAATCGAAATCCGCATTCGGCCCGACGCTGTAGGTCAGCGAACCGCTGTAGTCCCCCGACGACATGCCCAGCGGGTCGGGGGTGACCAGTTCATAGGCAAAATCAAGGTGCTCAAGACGCAGCCACGGCACATCGAACTTCGCCTGCTTGGTGCAGGCAGTGGCCGCTGGCGTTTTCCAGAAAAACGAGTATGAATCGGGGGAGTACCAACCCACACCGCTGTACTGACAGGGCGCCGGAGCATAGACCCAACTCAAGCCCCACAACAGGTTGTGGGCGCTGCGATCGTCTTCGGCGCCCTCCACCAGTTTCATCACATTCTCGGTCACATAGCGCGAACCGATACCGACGATCCGCACCTTGACGATTTTTGGCTCGTGGGTGGTCTCGTGATAGACCGTCAGCTCACGCCACTGCACGGGTACCTGAAACGTTGCCCCTTGCCGCGGCGAAGGGTGATTCGCCGCAATCGGCGCACGAGCGTTGAACTGAATCGGCACCTGCAAGCTGAATATTTCGTGCTGCTCGCACTGCGCCGGATCGTAGGTGCAGTAACCACTGGAGGGCGTGGTGTTCTGGAACTTGTTGCGGTGCGGATAAGACGAGTCCGGCTTGAACTCGGCGGTGATCGACACTTGTTCGGCGTGAGCCGCAGATACCGTGCCGGCGACCAGCACAACAGCGGCCAGCCCGCGACGCAGGTATGTAGCCAAGGGTGAGACGTTCATGTCTGCAAATCTCCTGAAACAGGCCGTATCAACCCGCGGTCTGGGCTTTATGGGTGACGTCGGCCAACGTGTCCGGCGAGCAGCGCAAATCGCCGATCATCAGCACGTTGTTTTCGCGGCGGTGGTTGTCGATATCGAGCCGGAACTGGCACAGCAGTTGATCGGCGTAGCGCACTTCGAGGGTCGGTGAGCCGGCGTGCATTTCCATCGAGAAAAACCCGTCGACTTCGCTGACCCCGCGACTGGCGTGATTGATCACGTGATGGCCTTTGAGCGGCTGGCCCTGCGGGTCAAGCAGGCGTCCGAGTACGGTGACAGTTTTCATCACCCGCACCTTGCGGTACTCCACACCGCCCTTGTTCAGGTGGTAGCGGGTACGGGACGGTTCGATGCTGGCGGCCGGAACGTGATTGCCTACGAAATCGAAGCCCACCGAGCTGTTGCGGTACGCCGTGAGCGGGATGAAATTGCGCCCCGGGCGCAGCGCTGAACTGCCACCGCTGAGGTCGTCGGCGCGCAGGGCGATGTCGGCGATATCCGACTCGACATCGACGATCATCCCGGCGCCACGGCCCTGATGCTGGCTGGTCATGAGCAGTTGCTGACCGCCGACGATCACGCTGCTGTCGAGGTTCACGCCACCGGTGAAGTTGCCGTTGTAGGACGAGCGCTGCACGAAGCCGTCGCCATTGACCCAGTCGGTACGGAAGTTGGCCAGGCTCGAAAGACCGACGCCGTAGGTGTCGGTCAGCGCCGTGACCGAAACGCTTTGCAGAATGTGATCCTGCAGATCCTTGCGGTAGCCGATCGAGCCATTGTTGTCGCGCCCGCCATCGCGGGCGGTGCGGCTGCCGATGCTGCCGGAAATCTGCTGGCCCGGGCCGCCCAGCGCCATGTTGATGCTCAGGTCGATCCCGCGATTACGCGCCTCGCCGCTGCTGTAACTGCCCGGCCGGTCGAACAGCGACAAGCGCCAGTTGGCATCGCTGCCAAACAGCTCGGTGCGTTGCGTCCAGCCCAGGTCCATGCCCACGCCTTCGACGTTGCCTGTGCTGTGCGAGACCCGCGCACTCAGCGAGTTCTTGCGACTGATACGGTGGTTGAGCGCCAGCGACGAGTTGCTGGTTTCGCCGGTGAACACATTGCGCTGACGCACGCGGGTACCGTCGGGCAGCGTGTCGTAAGTGTTGCGGGTGTCGAGCCAGCTGCGGTTGTGGCTGACCACCAGGCTGCCGGCGCCATAGTTGTACAGGCCCTGCACATCGGCGCCGGTGCCATGGTCTTCGGTCTGATAGAGGTTGGCGAAGAGGCTGATGCTGTCGGCCAGGCTCCAGTCGATCGACGTGCCGTACTGCAAGGTGTCGCGTACCTGACGCGCCGACAGGCCGAGGATCACCCGCGGGTGCAGCAGATAGTTGAGCGCGGCGCCGGCGGTGAGATCACCGCTTTGCTGTTCCTCCCAATTGCTCAGCAGTTTGCTTTCCTGCCCGGCGAACACGTTATAGCGCCAGCGCTGGTCGAGGTTTTGCCAGTTCACCGGTTTGTAGACCAGCTCCTGAGTGGTCGCGGTGATCTGGCCATCCTCAATCAGGCGCACTTCGACTTCGTAGATGCCACCGGGCAAGGGACGGGTATCCAGCGTCTGTAAACCGGCCGGCACGGCTTGCGTGTTGATCAACAGGCCATCGCGATAGATCTCCACCGACGCCTGGCGATTGGCCGTGACGAAAATCGGGTAGACGCTGGGTCGCGGGCTATCGACCGCCAGGCTGTCGGAGCTGCCATACATCACGCCCACCGCCGTGTCCGGGCTGGTGCCGAACGACCGGGGCTGGCGGGTCAGGCCTTCGGAATTGGGGGTGAAATAGCCAAGGCGGAAAAAGCTGCCCTGCAGTTCGCGCTGGGTGTAGAGCTCGTGTACCGCATGATAGGTCTTGGTGTCCGGCCCGCCGAGGCGCGCCAGTTGCATATTGAAAGCCTGGCTCCAGTTGCCGAGACTGGCACTGGCTTCCAGACCGAAACGTCCGCCCAGATCCTGATTCTGGCCGCCATTGAGGTTCAGTTGATTGCGCAGCATCAGACCGCTGCTGCCACCCTCGGGCTGCTCATGGAAGCGTTGCGTCTGCAGATCGCGCTCGGCATTTTCGGTGGCGATCGAGAGCAGTGAGTTTTCCAGGTTGTAATGCACCGCCAGCAGTTGCTCGGGGCATTGCCCGCTGCAGCTGCCAAGCGCTACGCCGGATTTGAGGAGACTGGCCCAGGTTTCGCGCTCGACGGCGCTGATACGGCTGTCACTGGTGTCGGTGAAGTCGAGCAAGGTAATGCGATCATCGCGCGACAATATAATCATTGCCTCGCCCAGCGGTTGTTGATCAAGTTCGACACGAACCGCCAAAGGCACATCAAAGAAATGCTCTTCAAAGTCCGCCGGAAGACCTTTCGCCTGAGCCAGCAAACTTCGCGGTGTATTATCGACTGGAGGCGGCGCCGCCAGTACGCTGCTGCTCAAAAGCAACGCAAGCGCAGCCGCGATGGGCGTCATCGGATACATGGATTAATACTCTGATTACCGGAAGTAAAAGCCCGGCCGGGCAACTTCAAAGTTGCCGGCCGGTTACGTTACTTGACAAGTAACGTCAGGTATTGCCGTTATGACTCAAACCGAAGGTTCGACGACCAGCATGACCACACCGGTGTAATCGCCAGCGGCCGGCTTGGCGCCGGTAGCGCTGATCTTGAAGGGCGCGCGATAACGCGTATTGGACTCGGTATCACCCACTACTTCCTGCGAGGTGGTGGTCAGCGTCTTGCCGTTGAGTTCGACTTTCAAATCGATGGTGTTGCTACCGCCAATCAGCTTCGGCACCCCTTCCAGACGTGCATGAACCTTGCCGGCAGTGTGCAGCACGTCGAAGTGCCCGTTGACTTCGCGCATCGAATTGGTGGCCGGGTTGTAGCTCATGTCCTGATCCTTGTTGACCAGGTCGGCATCCACCGGCACCGCATAGAAGTCGTCAGCCGGCACGTGCGCCACGAGACTGATGGAGTGCTTGGCTTCAGTGGCGGCAAACGCCATCGAGGCGCTCATGGCCAGGACAGTCAGAGGGGCGGCAAAGGCGAGTTTCTTGAGCATCATTGAATACCTGTCTTATATAAATTAGTTGAGTCGTCGAGCAGCCAAGGCGAACAGAACAGTCACGAGCAGTCAGTGCTCACCGTTAACTTTCAACGCCGAAGAATGTTCAACCAATTTATCTTTAAAGTAAGCAGGCAACGTCCTGCGACCTTGTAGCCTGGACGCCATTAGATGAGAAAGAAAAAACCGTGAAATTCAGGAAAGTTCCAGTCCAACTGTAAGATACAGACTACAGCGCGCCAGCCTAATGACTGCACGCGCCACAACTTCACAGCAACTTCCGTAAGACATGTACCACACTTTCCCGGAAATAAAGGGCGAAACGGAATATTAGAGAATCAGCACTAATCTGCGCCTTTGCCGGGGGATTTAATACTGCGTTTTCTTGATCATTTTCCGGTTTTTTCGACCGCAGATTCGATCGGTCAGGTGTGCGCCGTTGGTCAGGAGCCCTTGTCAGCGCGCAAAGATATATCTTAAGTTGTATCTAAACACGACGAGAGAGCAGGAAAATGAGAGACCATCATTCCCCCCATCATCACCGCGAACACGGCGACGGCCGTGACGGCTTCGAAAAACGCCCCGGCCGCGAACGCGGCGGACGCGGCCCACGGGTGTTCGCCCCCGGTGATCTGAAATTGTTGCTGCTGGCGCTGATCGCCGAGCAGCCGTGCCACGGCTATGACCTGATCCGCCAGATCGAAGGCATGTTCGACGGCGCCTACAGCCCAAGCCCAGGGGTGATCTACCCGACCCTGACCTTTCTTGAAGAAAGCGATTTGATCAGCGGCGACGCCGAGGCCGGCAAAAAACGCTACAGCGTGACCGACGCCGGTCGTTTGTCCCTAAGCGAGCAAGCAGTAGCGCTGGATGGCGTGCGCATGCGCATCGACGTCAGCAAACGCTCGTTGCGCGGCCATGACCGGCCGCCGGAAATCCACGAGGCGGTGCACAACCTGCGCCACGCCCTGCAACTGCACCATGGACGCTGGAGCGCGGAAGAAATCCAACGGGTTGCCACGCTGCTCAACGACACCGCCAAAGCCATCGTCGACGGCCCTGCCGTTCAAACTGCCCCGGAGAAAGCCGAATGACTGCAGTCGATACCCAAACCATTCACCGCGTGATGCACGAAATCAAACGCCGCAAACTCGAAGTCCTGCGCGTGGTCGACCTGACCCCGCGCATGCGCCGCATCACCCTCGGCGGGCCGGAGCTGGCCGGATTCATAAGCCTGGGCACTGACGATCACGTGAAATTGCTGTTCCCGCAGAACGCCGAACAGGCTGCAGCGCTGGAGACCATGGTGCTCGGCGCCGGCAAGGACAACGGCCCGCTGCCCGAGATGCGCGACTACACCCCGCGCCGCTATGACCTGGAAAAACTTGAGCTGGACATCGACTTTGTCCTGCATGGCGACGGCCCTGCCTCGACCTGGGCCGAACAAGCCACGCCGGGGCAATTCCTGCACATCGGTGGGCCACGCGGCTCGATGATCGTGCCGGACATCTTCGACAGCTACCTGCTGATCGGCGACGAAACCGCCCTCCCCGCCATCGCCCGCCGCCTCGAAGGTCTGGCGGCCAATCGCAAGGCGCTGGTGGTCATCGAAGTGGAAAACGGTGCCGAGCAACAGGTGCTGGAAAGTGCAGCGCAGGTCAATGTGATCTGGGTACTGCGCGAGGGCAGCAAGGACAACCTGCTGACCACGGTCAAACAGTTGCAGGTGCCCAAGGGCAATCTGTATGCATGGGTGGCGACCGAGACCAAGGTCTCGCGACAGATTCGCCGGGTGCTGCTGGATGAGCATGGGCTCAATGAGCAGTTCGTCAAAGCCGTCGGCTACTGGCGCGCCGAAGGTTCGGCAGAAGAGTGATTTGCCCTTGTGGGAGCGGGCTTGCTCGCGAATGCGGTCGATCATTCAACCATGATGTTGACTGACCTGACGCCTTCGCGAGCAAGCCCGCTCCCACATTGACCGTTTAACTTCGTCCTGACTGCCAGCGGTCGATCCCGATCACCAGCAAGCCAATCAGCACAAACCCCACCAATATCCCCCCGGCATTGATGAACACCTGTGCATAACCCAGCAGCGCCACATCGATGAACGGATACGCATACGCGCCAAGCAGATGCCCGCGCAGCAACGCGTAAATGAAATACACCAACGGGTAAATCAGCCACAGCGGCAGGTGCCACAGGCGCAGGGTGCCTTTGGGCACGCAGCACCACCAGTAGCCGAGAAACAGCAGCGGCATCACGTCGTGGAGTAATTCGTCGGCAACAAACTGCCAGCCCTGCGGGTGCCACAAATGCCGCAGCAAAATGCTGTAGGCCAGGCCGACCACCGCGATGCTGACCGCAATCCCGCTGCTGACCCACGGCTGGAGAAACCAGCGCTGTGCGGCGGATTCACGCCGGGTGGCAGCGCAGGTCAGCACGGTCGCCACCAGGGTGTTGGTGAGTACCGTGAAGTAACTGAAGAAACTCACCAGCCCCCCCAACAGGCTGGCATCGACACTCAGTCGCGCGAGGAAAATCAGGTACAACTGAATACTCAGCCCGACCCAGCCGAGGCTGGCGATGACAGTGATCAGGCGTCGCCGCGCAACGGCGTCCATCTCAGACCGGTCGCTTGGTGCGCATCAGTTTCACGTACAAGCGCTCGACCTTTTCCCGCGCCCACGGGGTTTTGCGCAGGAAGGTCAGGCTCGACTTGATGCTCGGATCGCTCTTGAAGCAACGGATATCGATGCGCTCGGCCAACCCCGACCACTCGTAATGCGCCACCAGCGCATTGAGGATCTGTTCGAGGGTTACGCCATGCAGCGGATCGGGAGTGTGGTCGTTCATGCCAGGCCTTTGGACGGAGTGAAAATGCACAAGCCGCGCACCTTAGCCGAGGGGCCGGTCAGGTGGAAGGCCTTCCTTCAAATGTAGGTCAAGGTCAAAAGATCGCAGCGTTCCGCAGCTCCTACATTGGAACGCGCACACCTGTAGGAGCTGCCGAAGGCTGCGATCTTTTGCCACTGTTACAGATTGCGAAATGCTGCATGTCTGCAAAAGCCCTTTGTCTTTTTGTTACAGATCATTATCCTGCCGCCCTTCAGCTGAATCGCTTCACTGCCTGCGTCAAATTGAAGCGCTCGGTTTACCCCCGGAAAACACCAAAAAAAGACTGACCCATGCCTGATTTTTCCTTCTCCAGAGACAGCGCTATCTCAGCCCTGCGCCTGCTCGGCGGCTGCACCGCGCTCGGCTTCGCCACCTACGCCCAGGCGGCTCCCGCCTTCGACAGCGACTCACCGTGGATGCTCGGTGACTGGAACGGCACGCGTACCGAACTGGCGGAAAAAGGCTACGACTTCAAACTCGATTACACCGGCGAAATGGGCAGCAATCTGCACGGCGGCTACGACCACGATCGCACTGCGCGCTACAGCGATCAGTTCGGCCTGGGCACGCACCTGGACCTGCAAAAAATCCTCGGCTGGGACGATGCCGAATTTCAACTGACCATCACCAAGCGCAGTGGCAACAACATCAGCAACGACCGGATCAACGATCCGCGCGTGGGCGGCTTCACTTCGGCCCAGGAAGTCTGGGGCCGTGGCCAGACCACGCGCCTGACGCAGATGTGGTACCAGCAAAAATTCTTCGACCAGAAGCTCGACATCAAGGTCGGCCGCTTTGGTGAAGGCGAAGACTTCAACAGCTTCCCGTGCGACTTCCAGAACCTGGCGTTCTGCGGCTCGCAGGTCGGCAACTGGGTCGGCGGCATCTGGTACAACTGGCCAGTCAGCCAATGGGCGCTGCGGGTCAAGTATCACCTGACCCCAGAGCTGTACGCGCAGGTCGGCGCCTACGAGCAAAACCCGTCGAACCTCGATCGCGGTAACGGCTTCAAACTCAGCGGCAGCGGCACCCAGGGCGCCGTGCTGCCGGTGGAGCTGGTGTGGACGCCGAAGCTCAATGGCCTGCCGGGCGAATACCGTGCCGGTTACTACTACAGCAGCGCCAAGGCCTCTGACGTCTATAAAGACCAGAACGGCCAGCCTGCCGCGCTGAGCGGTGAAGCCTACCGCAGCGCGTCGAGCAAACACGGCGTGTGGTTCGGTGCCCAGCAGCAAGTCACCAGCATCGCCAGCGACCATTCGCGCGGCTTGAGCGTGTTCGCCAACGCGACGATGCACGACAAGAAAACCAACGCGATCGACAACTACGTACAGGCCGGCGTCGTCTACAAAGGCCCGTTCGATGCCCGCGCCAAAGATGACATCGGTTTCGCCCTGGCCCGCGTGCACGTCAACCCGGCGTTCCGCAAAAACGCCGAAGCGAGCAATCAAGCGCACGCCGTTTACGACTACGACGATCCGTCCTTCCTGCCACCGCAGGACACTGAATACAGCGCCGAGCTCTATTACGGCGTGCACCTCGCCAACTGGCTGACCGTGCGCCCGAACCTGCAATACATCCGCCATCCGGGCGGCGTGGATCAGGTTGATGACGCACTGATCGCGGGGATCAAGATCCAGTCGTCGTTCTAAACGACTGACGCAAATCCATTGTAGGAGTGAGCCTGCTCGCGATAACGGTGTTTCAGGCGAGATTACCAGTGACTGACACACCGCTATCGCGAGCAGGCTCACTCCTACAGAAGAAATTCGTTAGCTAGACAAGTTTTTATCTGAACCATACCTGTGCCCAATCGTCATCTAAAGTGACTACAGCGCGGGACTACATAAACGTCACGGAGAATCACACTATGAGCACCGAAAGTGCTTCGAGTCGGGGCCGTCTGCTACCGAGCCTGCTCGGCATTCTGCTTCTACTGATGGGCCTGGCCATGCTGGCCGGGGGAGTCAAACTGAGCATGCTCGGCGGCTCGCTGTACTACCTGCTGGCCGGTATCGGCATTGCGCTGAGCGGCATTCTGTTGCTGCTGCGTCGTCGTGCAGCGCTGGGCCTGTACGCCATCGTGCTGTTCGCCAGCACGGTCTGGGCCCTGTGGGAAGTCGGTCTGGACTGGTGGCAACTGGTACCGCGTCTGGCGCTGTGGTTCGTTCTCGGCCTCGTGATGTTGCTGCCGTGGTTCCGTCGTCCGCTGCTGCTCAATGGCCCTGCGCCGATGGGCACGGGTGGCCTGACCGTGGCCGTGGTGCTGGCCGGTGTGACTGCCCTGGCCAGCCTGTTCACCCACCCGGGCGAAACCTTTGGCGAACTGGGCCGCGACACCGCGGACATGACCAGTACCGCACCGCAAATGCCTGAAGGCGACTGGCAGGCCTATGGCCGCACCGAATTCGGTGACCGCTACTCGCCGCTGAAGCAGATCACTCCGGCCAACGTCGGCAAGCTGCAAGAAGCCTGGCGCATCCAGACCGGCGACCTGCCAACCGCAGATGATCCGGTCGAGCTGACCAACGAAAACACCCCGCTCAAAGCCAACGGCATGCTCTATGCCTGCACCGCGCACAGCAAAGTGCTGGCGCTGGATCCGGACACCGGCAAGGAACTGTGGCGCTTCGACCCGCAGATCAAGAGCCCGGTGGGCTTCAAGGGCTTCGCCCACATGACCTGCCGTGGCGTGTCGTACTACGACGAAGCCGCTTACGCCAAGTCTGAGAACGCTGCCTCGGCCGTTATCTCCGAAGCTGGCAAAGCCGTTGCTCAGGCTTGTCCGCGTCGCCTGTACCTGCCAACCGCTGATGCGCGCCTGATCGCCCTGAACGCCGACACCGGCAAGATCTGCGAAGGCTTCGGCAAAAACGGCGTGGTCGACCTGACCCAAGGCATCGGCCCGTTCACCGCCGGTGGCTACTACTCCACCTCGCCAGCGGCGATTACCCGTGATCTGGTGATCATGGGCGGTCACGTCACCGACAACGAGTCGACCAACGAGCCATCGGGCGTGATCCGCGCCTTCGACGTGCGCGACGGTCACCTGGTGTGGAACTGGGACAGCGACAAGCCGGATGCCACCGAGCCATTGGCGCCGGGCGAAACCTACAGCCGCAACTCGGCCAACATGTGGTCGCTGGCCAGCGTCGACGAAAAACTCGGCATGGTTTACCTGCCACTGGGCAACCAGACGCCAGACCAGTGGGGCGCCGACCGCACTCCAGGCGCCGAGAAGTTCAGCGCCGGTATCGTCGCCCTCGACCTGGCCACCGGTAAAGTGCGCTGGAACTACCAGTTCACCCACCACGACCTGTGGGACATGGACGTTGGCAGCCAGCCAACCCTGCTCGACATGAAAACCGCCGACGGCGTGAAACCGGCGCTGATCGCCCCGACCAAACAGGGCAGCCTGTACGTCCTCGACCGTCGTGACGGCACGCCGATCATCCCGATCAAGGAAATCCCGGTTCCGCAAGGTGCCGTGAAAGGCGACCACACCGCACCAACCCAGGCCCGTTCGGACCTCAACCTGCTGGCCCCGGAACTGACCGAAAAAGCCATGTGGGGCGCCAGCCCGTTCGACCAGATGCTGTGCCGCATCCAGTTCAAGGAACTGCGCTACGAAGGCCAATACACGCCTCCGTCGGAACAGGGCAGCCTGATCTATCCGGGTAACGTCGGCGTGTTCAACTGGGGCGGCGTCTCGGTCGACCCGGTTCGCCAGATGCTGTTCACCAGCCCGAACTACATGGCCTTCGTTTCGAAAATGGTGCCACGCGAGAAAGTCGCCGCCGGCAGCAAACGCGAGAGCGAAACCGCTGGCGTGCAGCCAAACACCGGCGCGCCATACGCGGTGATCATGCACCCGTTCATGTCGCCACTGGGCGTTCCGTGCCAGGCCCCGGCCTGGGGCTACGTCGCCGGTATCGACCTGACCACTGGCAAAGTCGTGTGGAAACGCAAAAACGGCACCAGCCGCGACAGCTCGCCAATCCCGATCGGCTTCACCCTCGGCGTACCAAGCATGGGCGGTTCGATGGTCACTGCCGGCGGCGTCGGCTTCCTCAGCGGCACCCTCGACCAGTACCTGCGCGCCTACGACGTGAACACCGGTGAAGAACTGTGGAAATCGCGTCTGCCTGCAGGCGGCCAAGCGACCCCGATGACCTACACCGGCAAGGACGGCAAGCAATACGTGCTGCTGGTTGTTGGCGGTCACGGCTCGCTGGGCACCAAGATGGGTGACTACGTGATTGCGTACAAACTGCCGGAATAAGTTTTAGCGGCGGTAAAGGAAAGGCGATGCTCCGTGAAGGGCATCGCCTTTTTTGTGCCCACCATTTCTGATTCCACCGGAGAAACCTGTGGGAGCGGGCTTGCTCGCGAAGGCGGTGTATCAGCCAATTAATTTGCCGGCTGACACACCGCCTTCGCGAGCAAGCCCGCTCCCACAATGGACGGTGTCCGTCCTACAGAAGCGCGTTATACGCGGGAGATTTCCGACAAGTCGCGTCGGTTGTGCCTCGGAAGTCGGGTGGATAGGCTTTGGTGGTCGCTGGAAATTCAGCGGCCGGGAGTCGCGGCCCGTAGTCCATTCGATTTGATGCATAATCGCCAACCCAAACGGGAGCGCTCAGGTGCTCTGTGTTTGGTTTGATGGTGGCTGTGCGCGGGATACCTTCGGGTATGCCGAGATTGCCGAATGGCTCGGTCCGCGAACCCGCGTACAGCTGCCACCCTCAGTCGCGTCGCGGCGATCGAGAGTGACAGCCCCACTTCTCATTCGGAGCTTCACCATGATCAAACCCACACCCAATCCCCCCGAAACCTCGCCTTACGAATCCCTCGATTCCAGAAAACTCCACGACGCCGCCGAGCGTGCGCTGGATCACTACCTGAAACCCTCCGCGGCCACGGTGAGATTCCACAAACCCAGCAGCATGTTCCAGGTCGCCCCGGACATGGACAACGAAAGCCTGCTGGTCCACGCCTGCGAATCGCTGGCCCAAGCCAGCCTCATGACCAGCGACATCGCCGCGTACATCGACATCCCGCAGCGCCGGACGATACTGGCCATTCAGCAAATCATCATGCTCGCCGAACTGGCGGTGAATCGGGTGCTGGATAATGTGGAAATCACCCAATCTGCGGCACACAGCTGAGCCATAGTGGGAGCGGGCGCGAAAGCGTCAGCACATCCAACACTTGCGGTGACTGACACACCGCTTTCGCGAGCAAGCCCGCTCCCACAGTGGAATTGGGTGAGTCAGGTGGAGATTGGTCGGCTCGTAGTCCGCCATCGCGAGCAGGCTCACTCCTACAGTTTGAACCCGGTGCATTCAGGTAGAGATTGGCCGGCTGTCAGGCCGCCATCGCCGGCAAGCCAGCTCCCACAGCTTTGATTTGTGCATGCCCCATGCGGCGCAGCCGCCCCACTCAAAACAATGAGCGCAAGCTCGAGTACCGCTCTTGATCTTGATCCACGGGCGACGTCGGAAGGCTTCGTTCCGGGATTGATCCGGGGGGTGGGAGCGCAGCGACCGTTTGGCGCAGCCAAACACAGCGAGAGGAGGTGCAGCGAAGCAAACCGGAGGCGCTGCCCCACGGATCAGTCCCGGAGCGAAGGAACCCCGAGCCCCAGCGAGCGGGCCGAACGCAGGAGCAAGCCTTTTCGGTTACCTTTTCGGCGTCTGGAAAAGGTGACTCGCCGTAAGGGCGAAACCGCCAGCCGCAACACCCAAAAGAACGGATATACACCCAAAACCCATGAACCTGGTCGGCCCAAAGGCCGCCAAGCCCAAAGCGTGACGCCTGTCAAAACCCTGAACACCCAAGCAGAAACACCGCCCCCCATTGAAACCACCCAAAGCCTGCCCCATCTAAGACCCATACCCCATTGCGCAGGTGCCCCATGAGCGACCAGCAAGAATTCCCGGACAACCCAGACGACTACACCGAAGCAGAACACATCGAACACACCTCCTCCGGCAAAGGCCTGGCCCTGCCCGGCCAGAACCTGCCGGACAAGGTCTACGTCATCCCGATCCACAACCGCCCGTTCTTCCCGGCCCAAGTGCTGCCGGTCATCGTCAACGAAGAACCCTGGGCCGAAACCCTCGATCTGGTGAGCAAATCCGATCACCACTCCCTGGCCCTGTTCTTCATGGACACGCCCCAGGAAGACCCGCGCCACTTCAACACCGGCGCCCTCCCCGAATACGGCACCCTGGTCAAAGTCCATCACGCCAGCCGCGAAAACGGCAAACTGCAGTTCGTCGCCCAGGGCCTGAGCCGCGTACGCATCAAGACCTGGCTCAAACACCACCGCCCACCGTACCTGGTCGAAGTCGAATACCCGCACCAGCCGACCGAGCCGACCGACGAGGTCAAGGCCTACGGCATGGCGCTGATCAACGCGATCAAGGAACTGCTGCCGCTCAATCCGCTGTACAGCGAAGAGCTGAAGAACTACCTCAACCGCTTCAGCCCCAACGATCCATCGCCACTCACCGACTTCGCCGCCGCCCTCACTTCGGCGACAGGTAATGAGCTGCAAGAAGTGCTCGACTGCGTGCCAATGCTCAAGCGCATGGAAAAAGTCCTGCCGATGCTGCGCAAGGAAGTCGAAGTCGCGCGCCTGCAAAAAGAAATCTCCGCCGAGGTCAACCGCAAGATCGGCGAGCATCAGCGCGAGTTCTTCCTGAAAGAACAACTCAAGGTGATCCAGCAGGAGCTCGGCCTGACCAAGGACGACCGCAGCGCCGACCTTGAACAGTTCGAACAACGCCTGGAAGGCAAAGTCCTGCCGGCACAGGTGCAGAAACGCCTCGAAGAGGAAATGAACAAACTGTCGATCCTCGAAACCGGCTCGCCAGAGTACGCGGTCACCCGCAACTACCTCGACTGGGCGACCTCGGTGCCGTGGGGCGTGTACGGCGAGGACAAACTCGACCTCAAGTACGCGCGCAAGGTACTCGACAAACACCACGCCGGCCTCGACGACATCAAGGACCGCATCCTCGAATTCCTCGCGGTCGGTGCCTACAAAGGCGAAATCAGCGGTTCGATCGTGCTGCTGGTCGGCCCGCCGGGTGTGGGTAAAACCAGCGTCGGCAAATCCATCGCCGAATCCCTCGGCCGCCCGTTTTACCGCTTCAGCCTCGGCGGCATGCGTGACGAGGCCGAGATCAAGGGCCACCGCCGCACCTACATTGGCGCGCAGCCGGGCAAACTCGTCCAGGCGTTGAAAGACGTCGAAGTGATGAATCCGGTGATCATGCTCGACGAGATCGACAAGATGGGCCAGAGCTACCAGGGCGACCCGGCGTCGGCGCTGCTGGAAACCCTCGATCCGGAACAGAACGTCGAATTCCTCGATCACTATCTCGACCTGCGCATGGACCTGTCGAAAGTCCTGTTCGTGTGCACCGCCAATACCTTGGATTCGATTCCCGGGCCGTTGCTGGACCGCATGGAAGTGATTCGCCTGTCGGGCTACATCACCGAAGAAAAAGTCGCTATCGCCAAGCGCCACCTGTGGCCGAAGCTGCTGGAAAAGGCCGGCGTGTCCAAGGGCAGCCTGAGCATCAGCGACAGCGCGCTCAAGGCCTTGATCGACGGTTACGCCCGTGAAGCCGGGGTGCGCCAGTTGGAAAAACAGATGGGCAAACTGGTGCGCAAAGCGGTGATGAAACTCATCGAAGACCCGAAAGCGGTGATCAAGCTCGGCCCGAAAGACCTCGAAGCCTCGCTGGGTCATCCGGTGTTCCGCAATGAACAAGTGCTGTCCGGCACCGGCGTCATTACCGGTCTGGCGTGGACCAGCATGGGCGGCGCGACCCTGCCGATCGAAGCTACGCGGATCCATACGCTCAATCGCGGCTTCAAACTCACCGGACAACTGGGCGACGTGATGAAAGAGTCGGCGGAGATCGCCTACAGCTACGTCAGCTCGCACCTGAAACAGTTTGGCGGCGATGCGAAATTCTTCGATGAAGCCTTCGTCCACCTGCATGTGCCGGAAGGCGCCACACCGAAAGACGGCCCGAGCGCCGGTGTGACCATGGCCAGCGCCCTGCTCTCGCTTGCCCGCAATCAGCCGCCGAAAAAAGGCGTTGCCATGACCGGCGAATTGACCCTGACCGGGCATGTGCTGCCGATTGGTGGGGTACGCGAGAAGGTGATTGCGGCGCGGCGGCAGAAGATCTTCGAACTGATCCTGCCGGAGCCGAATCGGGGTAACTTCGAAGAGTTGCCGGATTATCTGAAGGAAGGCATTACCGTGCACTTCGCCAAGCGCTTTGCGGATGTAGCGAAAGTGTTGTTCTGATTCAGACATTGGTCGTTATCAATCAAACAACGATAACGACCAATACTTCTTCGCATAGCCGAGCACTTCTTAATTGCCAAGCGATATAAAAAACTGACATTTCTGACAGTTCCGAAGTTTTCTATCTTGAATAAGCTCTACCTTGTTTCTCCCCCCAAGTTAGACACAGGAGCTTCAAGATGAGTAATTCAAAAGATGCAAGGACGTCTGCTGTCGGTATTTTGGCAGCCTACATTCCAGAGGACGTCAGCTTCTCGACCGATAAACTAATCATAAGTATTCATGAAGAAACCCTGGCCCTGGAAGGAATCTACCTCCGTCCTGAGCAACCGAACTTTTCAAGAAACGTCAGGGTTTTCCTGACAAAAGATGACCAGAAGTATCCACGCAATGGCTGGCATAAATTTCCTGCAGAAAACATCAGAGTCGAATATGACGGAAATTTTAACGCCGATTTTTTTAGGACCATTCCGGGAGAAGGCGTTATTTTTCTCAACCTTGACCCTGCCACCCATTGCTACTCCTATGCTATGGATATAAGTTTCACAAAAGAGGGCAGTAACGAAAGTTTTCATGTTATCTGCTCATCTACAATGATCCATCAATAATCTGCTGCTGATCAAAATCAGCATTTTTGCATCGGCCGGCGCTACGTTGCCGGGCTATCTGAAGGAAGGCATTACCGTGCACTTCGCCAAGCGCTTTGCGGATATGGCGAAAGTGTTGTTCTGACAGTTATTCAGAGCCTGACACGCCGCCTTCGCGAGCAAGCCCGCTCCCACAGTGGTTGTGTGGTGACCACAATTGCTGTGCTCACTACAGAACCCTGTGGGAGCGGGCTTGCTCGCGAAGGCGTCTGTGGCAACACCACAGAACCGCCTGACTGTCACACTTTGTCTCATTCTCAGTTATGCTCGCCGTTCGTCGTCAACGCCGGAGCCACTGAGCCTATGTCCGCCACTCGCCTGTTTGTCCCTTTCGTCCTCTCTTTGCTGGCCGCCTGCGCCACGCAGCCAAAACAGAACGTGACCGTGGAAAACCAGAGCGAATGCCCCGTGCAGTTGACCAATGGACAAAACCTGATTGTGATGCTGCCGAGCAACCCGACCACGGGCTATCGCTGGGCAATTCAGGATTCCGCCGGCGGCGTGCTGCATGCCCTCAGCCCTGAGGTCTACAGCAGCCCGAAAGACTCGGGCATGGTCGGTGCGGGCGGTTTCTCCACCTGGCGCTTTCAGGCCTTCGCCACCGGCACCGGCCGCCTGCGCCTGACTTCGCAGCAGCCCTGGGAACCGGAAGTCGAGCCGGCAGAAACCTTCGACTGCGCCATCTCGGTGAATTGATCGTGGGCTGGCTGATTCTGGCACTGATGGGTGCGGTGACCTTTCTCTACGGCGTCAGCACCCATGCGGCATTGCTGTGCCTGTTGGTCAAACCGTTGCCGGTGCTGGCGTTGCTCGGCTGGCTGCACGATGCGCCACCCAGCGACTATCGGCGCTGGATCAGTCTGGGACTGATTTTCTCTGTGCTCGGTGACGTGCTGCTGGCGTGGCCGGGGGATTTGTTTGTGTTTGGTCTGGGTGCGTTTCTGGTTGCGCATCTGGCGTACCTCAAGGCTTACCTCAGCGATTGCAAACGTCTGGCGCTCTTGCCGCTGGTGCTCGCGCTCGGCGTCGGCGCGGTGCTGCTGGGGATTTTGATTTCCAGTGGCCTCGGGCCGTTGCTGGTGCCAGTGGTCATCTATGGCACCGCGATCAGCGCCATGCTCTGGCGCGCCCTCGCCCGCCTCGGCACCGACGTGCCCAAGCGTTCAGCGCTGCTGGCGGCGGCGGGTGCGCTGGCCTTCGTGTTCTCCGACAGTGTGATTGGCATCGACCGCTTTGTGGCGCCGTTTCACGCCGCGCCGTACGTGATCATCCTCAGTTACTGGCTGGGGCAGTGGGGGATTACGGCCTCCGCTTTCTCCCAAAAAACCCACTAACCCCTGTGGCGAGGGAGCTTGCTCCCGCTAGGTTGCGAAGTGACTCCAAACTCGGTGCACGCGACTGCAGGTATATCTCGTAATCAGGTTTTGCGACTGCTGCGCAGCCGAGCGGGAGCAAGCTCCCTCGCCACAGGTGTGTGCTTAAGGCTTGCTTGCGGCGCTTTATCCGACAACCCAAGCAACCCCGCGCCAACTTGGCTAAAATGCCGGCCTTTTCCACCGACACCGCCGGAACCGCCGTGAGCAAAGAACCCGATCGCATTTTCGCCCAGCCGATGGCCCAGGTGCCTGACTTCGCCTTCAACGAGGACGTGGTGCGGGTGTTCCCGGACATGATCAAGCGCTCGGTGCCGGGTTACCCGACCATTGTCGAAAACCTCGGCGTACTCGCGGCGCAATTCGCCCAACCGAACAGCGTGCTGTACGACCTCGGTGCTTCGCTCGGCGCCGTGACTCAGGCCCTGCGCCGTCACGTGCGCACCGACGGTTGCCGGGTGATCGCGGTGGATAACTCGGCGGCGATGGTCGAACGCTGCCGTGAATACCTCAACGGTCAGGATTCGATGTTCCAGGAGCTGCTCCCGGTCGAAGTGATCGAAGGCGACATTCTCGCGCTCGAATTCAAACCGGCCTCGGTGGTAGCGCTGAACTTCACCCTGCAATTCATCGCCCCCGAGCAGCGCACCGCGTTGCTCTCGCGTATCCGCCAGTCGCTGCTGCCCGGCGGCGCGCTGATTCTGTCGGAGAAACTGCGCTTCAACGATGCGCAAGAGCACGCGCTGCTCACCGATCTGCACGTCGCGTTCAAACGCGCCAACGGCTACAGCGAACTGGAAATTGCCCAGAAGCGCAGCGCCATCGAAAACGTCATGAAGCCCGACAGCCTCGAAGAACACCGCGAACGCCTGTTGGCCGCCGGGTTCTCGAAAGTCGTGCCGTGGTTCCAGTGTCTTAACTTTGCCTCGTTGATTGCCTTGCCATGATTGATCTGTCCCCCCTCGCCCGCCGTCTGGCCGGCACCCCGCTGGCCGACTGGGCCAACACCTTGCAAGTGCAACTCGACAGGAAAATGGAGAAAGGTCACGGCGATCTGGAGCGCTGGCAGAGCGCGCTGGACGCATTGCCGAAACTCCAGCCGACTGAAGTCGATCTGCTCAACGGCCTGAAACTCGACACCGACTGCGACGACGAAACCCGCGCGCAGATGCGCACCGCGCTGATGGGCCTGTCGCCGTGGCGCAAGGGGCCGTTCGACCTGTTCGGCGTACACGTCGACACCGAATGGCGCTCGGACTGGAAGTGGTCGCGGGTCGCTCCGCATCTGAACTTGAAGGGCAAACGCATCCTCGACGTCGGTTGCGGCAACGGTTACTACATGTGGCGCATGCTCGGCGCCGGTGCTGACAGCGTGATCGGCGTTGATCCGAACTGGCTGTTTTTCTGCCAGTTTCAGGCCGTGCAGCGTTACCTGTCCGAGCCGAATGCCTGGCACCTGCCGTTCCCGTTCGAAGACCTGCCGCCGAACCTCGAAGGCTTCGACACAGTGTTCTCGATGGGCGTGTTCTACCACCGCCGTTCGCCGATCGAGCATTTGCTGGCGCTGAAGGATTGCCTGGTCAAGGGCGGCGAACTCGTGCTGGAAACGCTGGTGGTCGAAGGCGACAAGCATCAGGTGCTGGTGCCGGAAGATCGCTACGCACAGATGCGCAACGTGTGGTTCCTGCCATCGGTACCGGCGCTGGAATTGTGGCTGCGTCGGGCAGGTTTCACCGATGTGAAATGCGTAGACGTCAGCACCACCACCGTTGAAGAACAGCGCGGTACCGAGTGGATGAAGTACCAGTCGTTGAGCGACTTCCTTGATCCCGAGGATCACAGCAAGACCATCGAGGGGCTGCCGGCGCCGATGCGCGCGGTGATTGTGGCCCGCAAGTAACCCTCTCAAACACCGCATAACCTTGTAGGAGTGAGCCTGCTCGCGATAGCGGTCTGACAGTCAAAGCAATGTTGAATGTCAGACCGCTATCGCGAGCAGGCTCACTCCTACAGTTGGGGGTTGTGTTTATTCAGATGGTTTTGCGCGACGGGCTCTGAAGAATTCGGTCAGCACTGCTCCACATTCTTCGGCCAGCACCCCACCTTCATACAACACCCGGTGATTCAAAAAGCCCTGGGTAAAGAACTGCCCCTGACTCTGCACAATCCCGGCCTTCGGCTCCAGCGCGCCATACACCACCCGCGCAATGCGTGAATGCACGATCAGCCCGGCGCACATGCTGCACGGCTCCAGCGTCACGTAGAGGGTGCTGCCCGGCAGGCGATAGTTATTCACAGCTTGCGCAGCGGCGCGGATCGCGACCATTTCCGCGTGGGCACTCGGGTCGCTGGTGGTGATCGGGCAGTTGTAGCCACGCCCGATGATTTCGCCGTTCTGCACCAGCACCGCGCCCACCGGCACTTCGCCGAGGGCTGCGCCTTGGGCGGCGAGGTCCAGGGCTTCGCGCATGAAATCGCGGTCACGGCTGCGGTCGATGATCGCGGCGGGGCGAATCTGGCGCATCACTTCACCTCGATGGCGGCCATCAGGCCGGTTTCCATGTGGTCGATGACATGGCAGTGGAACATCCACACCCCCGGGTTATCCGCCACCAGCGCCACTTGCGCACGCTCGTTCTTGCCCAGCAGATAGGTGTCGGTGAAGTACGGAGTGATCTTGTGCCGGTTCGACGCAATCACCTTGAAGCTCATGCCGTGCAGGTGAATCGGGTGCTGGTACTGGGTCATGTTCTTCAGTTCGAAGATGTAGCTCTGGCCCAGTTTCAGGCTGGCAATCGGCCGATCGGCGCAGGTCTTGTCAGTGATGTCCCAAGCCTTGCCGTTGATCTGCCACAGGCTCGGTGGCTTGCCGTTGTCGACATTCACCGACACCGAACCGACCCATTCGAAATTGAAGTTGAGTTTCTCGGCATTCGCCAGATCCGGCTCGGCCACCGGGTTGGCGGGCAAGGCTTTCGGCCACTCGGTCGGCGCATCGTTATTGGCCACCGAACGCAAGGTTCCCAGTCGCACCGGGCCGTTACGCAGCGACAACTCTTCACCGGCCGGCGGCGCCTTGATCGCCAGGCAAATGCGCATGCCGGGGCCGAGCCAGTATTCCTTGCCCAGCGGCCGCGGCTCGATCGGGTTGCCGTCCAGCGCATAGATCTGCGCCTCAACGCCGGGGATGTTGATGCGATACGTCAGGGTGTTGTCGAGGTTGAGCAAACGCACCCGGGTGATCTGCCCCGCCGGCAACTCGATCACCGGCGTTGGCACGCCGTTGATGGTCGACAAGCGCCCCGCCGTACCGCCACGGGCCGCTTCACGGGGGATGCTGAATTCGACGAAATTGCCTTGCTCGTCAATGTGCCAATTCTTCAGGCTCAGGGTTTTTTCGTACTTGAAACCGGTCGGCTCGCGCTCTTCGACAATCAACGGCCCGACCAACCCGCGCCCCAGCTCTTCGCTGCTGCTGACGTGCGGGTGATACCAGTAGCTGCCGGCGTCCGGCACGCGGAATTTGTAATCGAAGTATTCACCGGGCAGCACCGGCAATTGCGAGACGTAAGGCACGCCGTCCATCTCCAGCGGCAGACGAATGCCGTGCCAGTGAATGGTGGTCGCCACCGGCAGGTGGTTGATGAAGCGCACCCGCAACCACTCGCCCTGACGCACACGCAATTCAGTGCCCGGCGCCGATGGGCCGAACGCCCAGGCTTCGGTCTTGTGCCCCGGCACCAGCTCAACGTCCAGTGGCGCCGCGATCAGCTCGTAGTCGTGGCCCGCGTCAGCATCGGCCATCTTGCCCAGCCAGTAGCGCGACGCACCTCCCGCCCCGACACCAACGACAACAAGACCGGCCAGGCCACCGAGGATTTGGCGACGGGTAAAGGACATGAACTCAACTACCTCACGTATCTGCGTCGGGCACCGGGCCCGCAAAAGGCAAATACGATACACCTGCAATTGCGAAACAGTAAGGGCAGCGCGGCGGATGGACGCAGTTGCGCCTCGCGCGTACATCATTTCGATCGCTCAGGTGACATAACTATGTAGTGCACATGCAGCGAACAGCCGGGCCATCCTGTGCCACCCGTTTCTCAAGGACAGAGAGCCCGATCACATGACCAACCCGATGCCCAACGCCGCCGACAAGGCCGCGCTCAAGGCGATTGCCGCCACCGTCATCCAGACCTGCCCGAGCCTGCAGGACGCCGCTCGACAGGTCGCCAGCGACCTGCTGAACAAATACCAGGTTCACGGCCTGGATCCGGATCAAGTGTATTTCCACCGCTTCAACGCCTCGCAAAGCAGTTCGAAAGCCTTCACCGGCTGGGAACATGTGCACGCCACGCCCACTTCAAGCATGACCCTGACCCAGTTGGTGATTCACCGTTTCCGCGTCGCCGATCAGGACAACGCCGACCTGCTCGATGTGTACGGTGGTTTCTACACTGCCGGCCCCGATGCCCGCACCTTCGATGACAGCAATGAAGTACGCCTGCACGGTAACGACGTACTCAGGGACTTCTGGAGCATCGACTTCAGCGCGCTGTACGACGCTCAACTGAACGCATTCTGGAACACCAGCGGCAGCGACTTTCGTACCCTGGCCAAGTGTAATTTCCTGATCAAAGCACTGCAGGCGCGGGACAAACGCCAGTTGAGTGACGAGGATTTCCAGTTTGTCACGCAAGCGGCGATCGGCCCGCTGACGTGGCCGGTCAGCCTGCCAATGCTGCAGACCAGCCACCCTTGCCCGAACAGTGTGCGCACGCTGGATCTGACCGGTTACGCCGCTATCAACGTCCTGCGTTTCGTCGCGCCCCAGGGGCGGCAGATCCTCTACCTGCCCGGCGACAGCGATGCCTTCCATGTACGGGAAAGCGCCACCGACCTGCACTTCTGGATCCTGCAGCGGATGAACACACCTGCCGCGCGCGAGACATTCCTTGCGCATTTCTCGCTGGCCGACCGGCAGCAGATCAACGCCAATCTTGGTGACCTGATGAATCGCCTGGTGGCCACGTGGGGCCGCTACGATCACTCGATGATCAATCAGGACAACCGCGCGGTCAGCGGCGACGCCTTCACCTGGCTGAGTGACTCGACCCGTACGGCGATGTTTGCCGAAGCCAGCCTGTCCCTGACCTCCAACGGTGACCTGCGCAAGAAGCTGTGGATCGGCTACCTCAGCGCCGGAGTCAAGGTGTTCGGGCCGATGGCCGTGGTCGGCTGGCCAGTCGCATTGCCGGTGATCGGCGCCAGCATTGCCAACATGGGGCTGAACATCGATCAGGCGGTCAATGGCAAAACCGCCGCCGAGCGCAAGGCCGGGATTGTCGGGGCGGTGCTCAGCGGCATCGACATGCTGTTCAACCTGCTGGCACTCAAGGGTCCGGGATCGCTAGACGAGGTCGGCCCCGAAGTGGATGCCGCCGAAGCGGCGGAGATGGCTGACCTGACCGATAAAGGCGGGACGCCGATGGGTGGGCCTCAGCCGATTGCCACAACGCTGATTGAAGACACCCCGCGACCGGTCGTTCCGCCGAACTGGCAAGCCAATGAGTTGCTCGACGGCATTACGCCGGTGAGCGAGCCCGGAAAATTCCAGGGCATTTATCTGCTCGATTCAAACCCGTCGACCGCCATCTTGATGGATGACACCGCCTATTACGTACGCTACGAAGCCGATATCAACGGCAGCGGACACTGGGCGGTCATTGATCCCGAGCATCCCCACGGCTTTACTCGTTCGATCCCGGTACGCCTGAACCCTGAGGGTGAATGGGAAACTATGCCGCGCGCGGGACTCAGCGGCGGCGGCAAGCCTTCGGGTCTGGCCGGATCGAGCAGTCGCAGCCCGGTGGTCGCCCTGCCCGCCTCGCAATACGACGTACCTGCACCGCTCAAGGCGCATCTGGAGGAAGGCGCGGCCGGGCTGAATGACGAGGCCTTGCGCGATTTCTACGACAGCCTGAACGAGTTCGATGCATTCAGGGATTTCAAGGTCATCCGCAAACGCCTGTATCACGATGCACTGGATTTTTTCAGCACGCTGCGCCTGCCCGATCGTCCTCCGGTGCCCGCCCTGGCGGCAGATGCGACCGCCGAAGAAATCATCGAAAAAATCCTCGAACATGCCCGGGGCCTGGTCATCGGCGAGAGCCACACGGCCATCGGCAGCAAGCAATGGCTGATCGAGAACATGCAATTGCTCGCCAGCAAACAGGTGAAGAGCCTGTACATGGAGCACCTGCTGACCGACTTCCATCAAGCCGCGCTGGATGAGTTCTTCCGCACGGGCAACATGCCGCAAAAACTGGAGGCCTATCTCAAGGCACTCGACGTCGGCAACATGACCGATCCGCTCGAGCGCTACACGTTCCTGGAATTGGTCAAGGAAGCCAGAAAGAAGGGGATCCATGTACAAGCCATCGATTGCATGGCGAGTTACCGACTCAACGGCATGGATCTGCCGACCGGCAATAACACCGCGCGGCAGAAAATGATGAATTACTTCGCCCGCCTGATGATCCGTGCTGACCAATCCGCACGTGGCGCGCACAAATGGGTGGCGCTGATGGGCAACTCTCACTCCAACACTTTTGATGGGGTTGCCGGCGTCAGCGAACTGGAAGAGGCGATCGGCATTCGCGTCGAGGATGTTGCCGAAGGGACTTCACGGGGCATTGAAGTGGATCCCGGGAGAATCCTGCCGTTGGGCGGTACGGCGCATGATCGTTCCGCGTTGGTCAGAGGCGACTTGCGCCTGCAAATCGAAACTCCCTGGACCGCGCAAACCATGACCGAATTCGAAACTCTGCTGCCTCGCCATGGCATGTACTCCCTGAAGCAACAACCCAACCTGACGTTCATCGTGCATCGCAGCCGCACGCGAGAACTGGTACGGACCGTCATCGACACAGACGGCAAGCAATTCTACATCGAACGCCCCGGCTGGCCTTCGGTGAGCGGTAAACGCTATCCGAGCATGAAAGCGCTGCTGCAAGCTCTGGATGACATGGGCATGCAACTGGGTGGCTGGTCAAAACCGCTATAACGCCAAAACAGAAAAGCCGTGTGAAACGAATTTCACACGGCTTTTCGGTTGCAGCGATCAAGCCTTTACGGCTTGCTCGGCATTATTCCCACTCAATGGTCGCCGGCGGCTTGCTCGACACGTCATAAGTAACGCGCGAAATGCCTTCGATTTCATTGATGATGCGGCCGGAAACGGTTTCCAGCAGTTCGTAAGGCAGGTGTGCCCAACGTGCGGTCATGAAGTCGATGGTTTCCACGGCACGCAGGGCCACGACCCAGGCGTAACGACGGCCATCGCCGACCACGCCAACCGATTTCACTGGCTGGAACACCACGAAGGCCTGGCTGACTTTGTGGTACCAGTCGGCTTTGCGCAGTTCTTCGATGAAGATATGGTCGGCGCGACGCAGCAGGTCGGCGTATTCCTTCTTCACTTCACCGAGGATGCGCACGCCCAGACCCGGGCCCGGGAACGGGTGACGGTAGACCATGTCGTACGGCAGGCCCAGTTCCAGACCCAGACGACGGACTTCGTCCTTGAACAGTTCGCGCAGGGGCTCGACCAGTTTCAGGTTCATCTCTTCCGGCAGGCCACCCACGTTGTGGTGCGACTTGATCACGTGCGCCTTGCCGCTTTTCGCGCCAGCCGACTCGATCACGTCCGGGTAGATGGTGCCTTGCGCCAGGTACTTGATGTTGTCCAGCTTGCAGGATTCGGCATCGAACACGTCGATGAAGGTACGGCCGATGATCTTGCGCTTCTTCTCTGGATCGGCTTCGCCGGCCAGGTTGTTCAGGAACTGCTCTTCAGCGTTGGCGCGGATCACCTTGACGCCCATGTTCTCGGCGAACATGGCCATCACTTGCTCGCCTTCGTGCAGACGCAGCAGGCCGTTGTCGACGAACACGCAGGTCAACTGGTCGCCGATGGCCTTGTGCAGCAGCGCCGCAACCACCGAGGAGTCAACGCCGCCGGACAGACCCAGCAGCACGTTGTCGGTGCCGACCTGTGCGCGGATGTTGGCAATGGCGTCTTCCGCGATCTTCGACGGAGTCCACAGGGCTTCACAGCCGCAGATGTCGAGCACGAAGCGCGAGAGGATGCGACCGCCCTGCTTGGTGTGGGTCACTTCCGGGTGGAACTGCACGCCGTAGTAAGCGCGCTCGTCGTTGAACATGCCGGCGATCGGGCAGCTTGGGGTGCTGGCCAGGATGTGGAAGTCTTCCGGCATCCTGGTGACCTTGTCACCGTGGCTCATCCACACGTCGAGACCGAACAGGCCATCGGCGTCGATGTGGTCCTCGATGCCGTCGAGCAGGCGGCTCTTGCCGACTACGTCAACGCGGGCATAACCGAACTCACGCAGTTCGGAACCTTCAACCTTGCCGCCCAGTTGCTCGGCCATGGTCTGCATGCCGTAGCAGATACCGAAGACCGGCACGCCCAAGTCAAACACCGCTTGCGGGCAGCGCGGGCTGTTGGCTTCGTGCACGGACTCGGGGCCGCCGGCGAGGATGACGCCTTTAGGTGCGAATTCGCGGATCGCCTCTTCGTCCATGTCGAACGGGTGCAGCTCGCAGTACACACCGATCTCGCGCACGCGGCGGGCAATCAGTTGGGTGTATTGCGAACCGAAGTCGAGGATCAGGATGCGGTGAGCGTGAATGTCGAGGGCCATGATTCAGTCTCGTCTAAGTAATTCAGAAACAGTCGTGATTCAGAAACAACTCGGGGCTGAATAAAACAGCCCCGGTTGCTTAACGATTTGCTTGAAGCATCAACCTACGCGGTAGTTTGGCGCTTCTTTGGTGATCTGCACGTCGTGAACGTGGGATTCGGCCATACCGGCACCGGTGATCCGCACGAACTCAGGCTTGGTGCGCATTTCTTCGATGTTGGCGCTGCCGGTGTAACCCATCGAGGAACGCAGACCGCCCATCAACTGGTGGATGATCGCAGTCAGGGTGCCTTTGTACGGCACACGGCCTTCGATCCCTTCCGGAACCAGTTTCTCGGCGCCTGCCGAGGAGTCCTGGAAGTAACGGTCGGAAGAACCTTGCGCCTGAGACATGGCGCCCAGCGAACCCATGCCGCGATAAGCCTTGTACGAACGGCCCTGGAACAGCTCGATCTCGCCCGGGGCTTCTTCAGTACCGGCGAACATCGAACCCATCATCACGCAGGACGCACCGGCTACGATGGCCTTGGACAGGTCACCGGAGAAACGAATGCCGCCGTCGGCGATCAACGGCACGCCAGTGCCTTCAAGGGCAGCGGCGACGTTGGCGATGGCACTGATTTGCGGCACGCCGACACCGGCGACGATACGGGTGGTGCAGATCGAGCCTGGGCCGATACCGACCTTGACCGCATCGGCGCCAGCTTCGGCCAGGGCCTTGGCGGCTGCGCCGGTGGCGATGTTGCCGCCGATCACCTGCACTTCAGGGAAATTCTCTTTGACCCAGCGAACGCGGTCGATCACGCCTTTGGAGTGACCGTGTGCGGTGTCGACCACCACCACGTCCACACCGGCGTTGACCAGCGCGGCAACGCGGTCACCGGTGTCTTTACCGGTACCGACGGCAGCGCCAACACGCAGACGACCTTGATCGTCCTTACTGGCCAGCGGGTAGGCTTTGGCTTTTTCGATGTCTTTGACGGTCATCATGCCTTTGAGGGCAAACTTGTCGTCGACGATCAGGACTTTTTCCAGGCGGTGCTTGTGCAGCAACTCGCGGACTTCGTTCTTGTCGGCGCCTTCACGCACGGTGACCAGACGCTCTTTAGGCGTCATCACTTCACGTACGGTGGCTTCCAGACGGGTTTCGAAGCGCACGTCACGGGAGGTGACGATGCCGACCAGGTCGCCATCGTGCAGCACCGGAACGCCGGAAATGTTGTGCATGCGGGTCAGTTCGAACAGGTCACGCACCGTGGCATCAGCCTCGATGGTGATCGGATCCTTGACGACGCCGGCTTCGAACTTCTTGACCTTACGCACTTCGGCAGCTTGCTGCTCGATGGTCATGTTCTTGTGGATGATACCGATACCACCTTCCTGAGCCATGGCGATTGCCAGACGGGCTTCAGTGACGGTGTCCATGGCGGCAGAAACCAGAGGAATATTCAGCTCGATGCCACGGGTAAGGCGGGTCTTGAGACTGACTTCGTTAGGAAGCACCTCGGAATAACCAGGCACTAGGAGAATGTCGTCGAATGTCAGAGCTTCTTGGCTGATACGCAGCATCGCGGGGGCTCCCGAGCGGGAAAATGGAAGCGCGCCATTATAGTCAGACACCCCCTGCTGTTCAATGTAAAACTCAACCTGATATCAATGTTACTGATATACGGAAAACCCTGCTTTTTGTAGGAGCTGCCGAAGGCTGCGATCTTTTGCTCTGGATTCTCGAAAACAAAAGCAAAAGATCGCAGCCTTCGGCAGCTCCTACAGGGACAAATTCAGGGTCAGAGTTCGACTTTTACCCAGCTGACAGGCTGGTCGAGCCAATCGGCGAACTCATCGATAAAGCTCTGCTTGAACCCTGCTTCCAGCCAGTTGTTGAAGATGAAACCCAAGTTGGAAAATGCACATTCCTGCAAGTACAGAAAGCCGTTGATATCGTCTTCATGCCCGCATTCCGGGCAGGTGAAGTTGTCGGTGCGGCCTGGAAACCAGTCTTCGAGGCTTTCGAACAGCGCTTCGCCGACTTCGCGGCGGCATTCGGCGCACCCGGCTTCTTCGAGAAAACCCTTGGCCGGGGTGTAGATGCAGCGCTTGACGATGATCTCCAACCCATTGATCGGCTCACCGAAGGGTAGCGCTTCGGGGTGCAGCACCACCGCACGCGCGCCGTCGGCAATCGCATGGGCCATGCGGTTGCCGGTGCGGCCGCAAGTGGTCAGCTGTTCTTCGATGATGTTCTTGCGCACCAGCCAGCGCACGATCGCCCGCGCCCGGGGCTCGTGGACCGGCAGGGTGGAGATTTTCGGGACGATGATGCTTTGCGAATTCATGGTGCAAGCCTGCTGCAAATACCGAGATTTACCCCTGTAGGAGTGAGCCTGCTCGCGATAGCGGTGGGTCAGACACATCAAGATCAACTGATACACCGCTATCGCGAGCAGGCTCACTCCTACAAAGGAATTGCGGCCGGCAGCTTAATCCCTGAAGAAATCCGGTCAAGTACTCACGCCATACTAATAATGTAGCGCCCGATCAACGCAATCCCGCTCGCCAGCACCAGCCAGGTCACCAATCGCACAAACGCCTCGCGCGACAAGCGCATCGTCAACCGCCGCCCGATCCACAAGCCCAGCGCCATGGCCGGCAACAGACACAGCGCCAACATCAACAAGGGTAGCTCGGCATACACCCCGGCGATGGCGAACAGGCTCAAACGCACCACCGTACTGCAACTGATCAGCGCACTTTGTGTGGCCCGCGCCGGGTCCTTGGGCAGGCGGCTGTTGAGATAGATCGCATATAAAAAGCCGCCGCTGCCAAACAGCGCGCCAAACAGCCCGCCCACCGTGCCCATCGGCAATGCCCATGCAGCAGACAACTGCGTCGGCCGGGTTTTCACCCACAGGCTGTAAACCGCATAGGCACTGATGAACAGCCCCATCAATAGCAGCAACAGATCGGATTTGAGGTTGAGCAGGAAAATCACCCCCAACGTGCACCCCACCGCCATGCACGGCAGCAGCCGCAACAACTCGGATTTCGCCACGTCCCGGCGCGAGGGCAGCAGATTACCGAACGCCGCGACGAAATCCAGCAACACCAGCAGCGGCACGATTTTCGACAACGGCATGAACAGAATCAGAATCGGTCCCGCGACCAACGCCGTGCCGAATCCGGCAATCCCGAACACGATATAGGCCAATCCGATTCCCAAGCCGATCACCACCCAGCCGCCCG
Organism: Pseudomonas sp. JQ36; assembly: GCF_053851495.1. Classification (NCBI taxonomy): domain Bacteria; kingdom Pseudomonadati; phylum Pseudomonadota; class Gammaproteobacteria; order Pseudomonadales; family Pseudomonadaceae; genus Pseudomonas; species Pseudomonas sp. JQ36. Next base: position 3,597,543 of record NZ_CM132642.1, read on the forward strand.
CGCCCCACGCCCATTCACTCAACAACCCCGCCACGCTCATCGATCCGCTTCCTTTATAAGCCTGTGATGACTTTAGCCAGCGCCAAGCGTTGCGACTAATATGATCAAAGTCGCTCACTCATCTCGAAAAGGCATACCTGGTGCTTTCAACCCGTCAATTGCGCTACTTCGTGGAAATCGCCGAATGCGGCAGTTTCAGCGCCGCCGCTGAACGCCTGTTCATCGCGCAGTCAGCGCTGAGCCGGCAGATCAAGGACATGGAAAACCGCCTGCAAACCCCGCTGTTCGAACGCACCGCGCGCCAGCCCCGGCTCACGGCGGCGGGTGAGGCGTTTTTGCCGCGGGCCAGAAACCTGCTCAATGAACTGAGCAAAGCCTGCGCGATGGCCACTGAGGTCGGCAATGGTCAGCTCGGCACCTTGCGCCTGAGTCATTCCAGCACCGTGTCGATCAGTGGGCAGTTATTACGTCGGATCAGCACTTATCTCGATCAGCAGCGAGGCGTGTCGCTGGACATCGGCAAGTTGTCCTCCGAAGCGCAGCTTGAGGAGCTGGCCGAAGGTCGCCTCGACATTGGCCTGTTGCGCCTGCCAGTGTTGCGTCAGCGCGAAGGCATTCAGGTTGTACCGTTGTTCACCGAACGCCTGCTGCTGGCGGTGCCGAACGATCATCACCTGGCCGATTCAGCCGCTGTCGAATTGGCGCAACTGAAGGACGAGCCGTTTATCTCGATCCCGCATCCGCAGCGTGGCGGGCTCAGCTATTTGTGTGCCGACCTGTGTATGCGTCAGGGCTTTTTTCCCAAAGCGGCGCGGGTGATGTCGCGCAAGACTACGCAGTTGCAGTTGATCCAGGCTGGATTCGGCATCGCCCTGCTGCCCGAATCAATGCAGGACATCGCCCCCGGCGGCGTGCGATTTCTGCCGCTGAGCGATCCCGATTGCCAAAGCACCGTCGCCCTCGCCCATCGCCAGAATCCAACGCCACTGGTTCAACACTTCATCCAGACCTTCACAAATCCCCCCCACAATTGGTTTTGTGTTGGGTCATGGTGATCGACAGGCAAATGCCCTTAAACTGCGCCCCATGATTAAAGATCCCTTTGCAAGACTTGGCCTGGACCGTGAAGTCCTGACCGTCAGCCAGCTCAACGGCCGCGCGCGGGTGTTGCTCGAAGACGTGTTCAGCAACATCTGGGTCGAAGGCGAAATCTCCAACCTCGCCCGCCCGGCGTCCGGCCACGTGTATTTCACCCTCAAGGACAGCGGGGCGCAGGTGCGTTGCGCGCTGTTCCGCAATAATGCGGCGCGGGTGCGCCAGGCGTTGAAGGACGGCCTGGCCGTGAAGGTGCGCGGCAAGGTCTCGCTGTTCGAAGGGCGTGGCGACTATCAGCTGATTCTCGATACCGTGGAGCCGGCCGGTGACGGCGCGCTGCGTCTGGCCTTCGATGCGCTGAAGGAAAAGCTCAGCGCCGAAGGTCTGTTCAGTGCCGAACGCAAAGTCCCGCTGCCGGCGCATCCGCAACGTATCGGCATCATCAGTTCGCCGACCGGCGCGGTGATTCGCGACATCATCAGCGTGTTCCGCCGCCGGGCGCCGCAGGTGCAACTGACGCTGATCCCGACTGCCGTGCAGGGCCGTGAAGCCACCGCGCAAATCGTCCGCGCGCTGAAAATGGCCGACGCCCGTGGTTTCGACGCGCTGATCCTCGCCCGTGGCGGTGGTTCGCTGGAAGACCTCTGGTGCTTCAACGAAGAAGCCGTGGCCCGCGCGGTCGATGCCTGCGTGACGCCGATTGTCAGCGCCGTCGGGCATGAGACCGACGTGTCGATCAGTGATTTCGTGGCTGACGTGCGCGCACCAACGCCCTCCGCTGCCGCCGAGCTGCTGGCCCCGGATTCGAGTCACCTGATCCGTCAGGTCGAAAGCCTGCACCGGCGTCTGGTGATGCGCATGCGCGACCGGCTAATGCGCGATCGTCTGCGCCTGGAAGGCATGGCCCGCCGCCTGCGCCACCCCGGCGAACGCCTGCGTCAGCAAGCACAACGCCTGGATGACCTGGACATGCGCATGCGCCGGGCCTTCGAGCGCCAACTGAATACCCGCCGCGAGCGTTTGATCCGTCTGGAAACCCGCCTCGCCGGGCAACACCCGGGACGCCAATTGGCGATGCTGCGCCAGCGCCTCGACAGCCTCGCCGAACGCCTGCCGCGAGCCATGCGCGAAGGTCTGAAAAGCCGTCGCCTGCAATTGCACAGTCAGATGCAGACGCTGCATGTGGTCAGTCCGCTGGCAACCCTCGGCCGTGGCTACAGCATTCTGCTGGATGAACGCGGGCACGCCATTCGCAACGCCGCGCAGACCCACACCGGCCAACGCCTGAAGGCCAGACTGGGCGAAGGCGAACTGCAAGTGCGCGTCGAGGACAATCACCTGACGCCTGTCACCCTCTCTTTACTGGACTGATCCATGCCACGCTTTTTTGCTCCGTTATTGTTGCTGTGCCTGACCACCTTCAACGCCCACGCCGACAGCTACATCACCCGTTTGCTGAACAAACCGGTGCCGGGCGGCGTCGCGGTGATTGATCTGGGCAGCGCCGCGCAGGCGCCAAAAGCCACCTATCAGGGCAAACCGGTGCTGGTGGTGAAAGAACAGAACAACTGGCTGGCGATTGTCGGTGTGCCGCTGACGGTCAAACCCGGCAGCCAGCAGATCAGCAGCGGCGGGCGTAATCTGCCGTTCACCGTTGGCACCAAGAAATATCCGGAACAGCACATCACCCTGAAGAACACTCAACAGGTCAATCCGAACCCGGCCAATCTCAAGCGCATCGAGGGTGAACTGGCCGAGCAGATCAAGGCTTACCGCAGCTTCAGCCCGAACACTCCGAGCAACCTGCTGCTGGACAAACCGGTCAACGGGCCGCTGTCGAGCAAGTTCGGTGTGCGCCGCTTCTTCAACGGCGAAGAGCGCAACCCCCATGCCGGCCTCGACTTTGCGGTGCCGGCCGGCACGCCGATCAAGACCCCGGCAGCGGGCAAAGTGATTCTGACCGGCAACTACTTCTTCAACGGCAACACGGTGTTTGTCGATCACGGGCAGGGCTTTATCAGCATGTTCTGCCACATGTCGAAAATCGACGTGAAGGTCGGCGATCAACTGGCCCGTGGCGCGGTGGTGGGCAAGGTCGGCTCGACCGGCCGGGCGACCGGGCCGCACATGCACTGGAACATCAGCCTGAATGATGCGCGGGTGGATCCGGCGATTTTCATTGGAGCATTTCAGCCGTAATTCCTGATTGAGGCTACCGGCCCCTTCGGGAGCAAGCCCCCTCCCACACTGGATTTGTGTTGTAAACACGATCAACTGTGGGAGCGGGCTTGCTCGCGAAGGCGGCCCATCTCACACCGCAAATACTGCTCACACCCCCACCAGTTTCAATTGCGCCCCAATCCAACCCCGCGCAAACATCAATAAGATCATCCGCCTGAAGCACAATAAAATCGCGCCAATCGCAGCTTTTCGAGTATTCCTCTCAATTTTTTTCGACTGCTTGCCATCCTCTCCCCTCGCGGTTAGGGTTGAAGGCATGAAAACCTCTCACACCCTTATTCAGCTTCGCCAGCACCGCAGTCTGTGCCTCGTCAGCGCACGACTGCCGGGCTGAATCGCTGCGCCTCGTCCCAAGCTGTTCCCCGAACATTCGTTCCACCGGCAGGCCGCCTCTTTTCGGCCCAGACAATAAGGAATTTCCCGATGAGCATGCTCAAAGACCCGTCTTCGAAATACCGCGCTTTCCCCGTCATCAATCTGCCGGATCGCACCTGGCCGTCGAAAACCATCGACGCCGCGCCGATCTGGTGCAGCTCCGACCTGCGTGACGGCAACCAGTCGCTGATCGAGCCGATGGACGCGGTGAAGAAGCTGCGCTTCTGGAAAACCCTCGTGCAGGTCGGTGTGAAGGAAATCGAAGCCTCGTTCCCGGCCGCTTCGCAAACCGACTTCGACTTCGTGCGTACCCTGATCGAAGAAGGCCACATCCCGGACGACACCACCATTCAGGTGCTGACCCAGGGCCGCGAAGACCTGATCGAGCGCACCTTCGAATCCCTGCGCGGGGCGAAGAAAGCCATCGTTCACCTGTACAACGCCACCTCGCCGTCCTTTCGTCGCATCGTCTTCAACCAGGACAAGGACGGCATCAAGGCGATCGCGGTCAACGCCGCCAAGCTGTTCGTCAAATACGCAGCGATGCAGCCGGACACCGAGTGGACTTTCGAATACTCGCCGGAAACCTTCAGCGCCACCGAGCTGGAGTTCGCCAAGGAAGTCTGTGACGCGGTGATCGAGGTCTGGAACCCGACGCCTGAGCACAAGATGATCCTCAACCTGCCGGCCACCGTTGAATGCGCAACGCCGAACGTCTACGCCGACCAGATCGAATGGTTCGGCCGCAACATCAACCGTCGTGACAGCGTGATCATCAGCCTGCACACCCACAACGACCGTGGCACCGGCGTCGCCGCTACCGAGCTGGGCCTGATGGCCGGCGCAGATCGCGTCGAAGGCTGCCTGTTCGGCAACGGCGAGCGTACCGGTAACGTCGACCTGGTCACCGTGGCACTGAACATGTACACCCAGGGCGTTGACCCTGAGCTGGACTTCTCCGACATCGACGGCGTGCGCAAAGTCGTTGAAGAGTGCAACCAGATCCAGGTGCACCCGCGCCACCCGTACGTCGGCGACCTGGTCCACACCGCATTCTCCGGCTCGCACCAGGACGCAATCCGCAAGGGCTTCGCCCAGCAGAAACCGGACACCCTGTGGGAAGTGCCGTACCTGCCGATCGACCCGGCCGACATCGGCCGCAGCTATGAGGCAGTGATTCGTGTGAACAGCCAGTCGGGCAAGGGCGGTATCGCCTACTTGCTGGAGCAGGAATACGGCATCAGCCTGCCGCGACGCATGCAGATCGAGTTCAGCCAGGTGGTGCAGCGGGAAACCGACCGCCTCGGCCTGGAGATGACCGCCAAGCAGATCCACTCGCTGTTGATCAGCGAATACCTGCAAGCCAACACCCCGTACGCGCTGGTCAGCCATCGCCTGCAGGAAGAAAACGGCAACAGCGCCGTCGAAGTGGAAGTGGCGAGCAAGGGTCAGGGCGAAACCAACCTGCACTGGCGCGGCAAGGGCAACGGTGCGCTGGAAGCACTGGTGGCCGGCCTGCCGATTCCGGTGGAGATCATGGACTACAACGAACACGCGATCGGCGCGGGCACCAACGCCAAGGCAGCGGCTTACATCGAGCTGCGAGTGAACGGTGAACGTGCGGTGCACGGCGTGGGTATCGATGAAAACATCACCACTGCCAGCTTCAAGGCGCTGTTCAGTGCGCTGAACCGCTCGTTGAGCCAGCCGGAAGCGAAAGCGGCGTAAGCTTCGCTGAAATGCAAAAGGCCCCGGAGTGTGAATTCCGGGGCCTTTTTTATGCCTGCTGGTTTTGTATTGCCTGATCTGGCCTCTTCGCGAGCAAGCCCGCTCCCACAGGGTAATGCGCTCTACCTGTGGGAGCGGGCTTGCTCGCGAAAGCGCTCGCTCAAGCGAAGCGAATATCAAGTGAGTTGGAAGGTATCCGCATCCAGATTCGCCGGAAAACGCTCGCGATACGCCGCCAATGACGCGGCCTCCAGCACAACCTTGAACACGCCGTCGGCCTCCCCCGCCGCCAGCAACGTCTCGCCCTGGAAATCCAGCACCTGACTGTCGCCGGTATAGGCAAAGCCCTTGCCGTCGGTGCCGATCCGGTTCACCGCCGCCACGTAGCACAGGTTTTCAATCGCCCGCGCCGGCAACAAGCGGTTCCAGTGCAGACGCCGCGCACCCGGCCAGTTGGCGGTGTACAGCAGCAGATCGGTGTCCTGCGCGTCGCGACTCCACACCGGGAAACGCAGGTCGTAGCAAATCAGCGGCCGAATGCGCCAACCCTTGAGCTCAAACTGCACCTGGCGCTCGCCGGGGGTGTAGTGATTGTGTTCGCCCGCCATGCGGAACAGGTGGCGCTTGTCGTAATGCCAGACTTCACCGTCCGGGCGCGCCCACAGCAGGCGATTGCGATGGCTACCGTCCGCCGCCTGAATGATCACGCTGCCGGTGATCACCGCATTCAGTTTCGCGGCCTGCTCCTTCATCCATTTGCTGGTCGGGCCATGCTCGGCTTCGGCGAGGGTTTCCGATTCCATGGAGAAACCAGTGGTGAACATCTCCGGCAGGATGATCAGGTCGGCGCCTCGGGCCTGCTCCAGCAGCACCTCGAAGTGCTCGAGGTTGGCCTGACGGTCATGCCAGGCCAGGCTGGTCTGGATCAGCGCCAGATTGAGATCGGGCAACGCACTCAGATCACGCATAGTTTTGCCGCTGCCTCGCGCAGCGTCTCCTCGCGTTTGGCAAAGCACAGGCGCACCAGGCGCTGGCCTTCGGGTGGATTCTGATAAAACACCGACACCGGAATGCTCGCCACGCCGTGTTCGCGGGTCATCCAGATCGCCATGTCGACGTCGTTCAAGTCAGGGCGGATCTGCGAGTAGTCGACCAACTGGAAATACGTGCCGGTGACGCGGGTGAAGGTGAAGCGCGACGGCGTCAGCAAGTCGCAGAACAGGTCGCGCTTGGCCTGATAGAAACCCGGCAGCTCTTCAACATGTTCCGGGTGTTCGGCCATGTAATCGGCCAGGGCGTATTGCAGCGGCGTGACACCGCAGAAACTGACGTACTGGTGCACCTTGCGCAGCTCGGCGGTCAGCGCCGGGGGCGCAACCACGTAGCCGGTTTTCCAGCCCGTCACGTGGTAAGTCTTGCCAAACGAACTGACAACGAACGCGCGCTGATACAGCTCTTCGTGGGCCAGCACGCTGACATGCGGCACGCCGTCGAACACCAGGTGTTCGTAGACTTCATCGCTGATCAGGTAGATGTCCCGCCCCCGGATCAACTCCGCCAGTTGATCGAGCTCGGCACGGCTGATCAGTGCACCGCTCGGGTTGTGCGGGGTGTTGATGACGATCATTTTCGTGCGCGGGCTAAGGGCCGCGGCGAGCTTGTCGAAATCGATGGAGAAATCGTGCGGATTCAGTTGCACATGCACGCAGCGGCCGCCCGCCAGCTGCGTCGCCGGCTCATAGCTGTCGTAGCACGGATCGAACACGATGACTTCGTCGCCGCTGTGGATAACCGCCTGAATCGCACAGAAGATCGCCTGGGTGGCACCCGGCGTCACGGTCACTTCGCTGTCGGCGTCGACTTTCACGCCATAGCTGCGCGCGATTTTCGCCGCGATCTGCTCGCGCAGCGCCGGCAGGCCGGTCATCGGTGAATACTGGTTATGGCCGCTGGCGATATGCCGACCGACCGCGTCACGCAGGGACTGCGGGCCGTCGAAATCAGGAAAACCCTGGGACAGGTTAATCGCTCCGGTCTGCGCCGCGAGCTGAGACATCTGCGTGAAAATAGTGATGCCGACATCCGGCAGCTTACTGGTGATCATCGAGGGGTTCCCTGCTCTACACCCGGCTCTGACGACGGCGCGGGAGAGCCCGAGAATAGCCCATCCGGCGCCCATAAAAAAAGGGCGCCCGACTGAGCACCCTTCTTTCATTTATACCGCAGCAACCTTGTGGCGAGGGGATTTATCCCCGATCGGCTGCGAAGCAGTCGCAAACCCTATGACAGGTATTTGGGGCCGCTGCGCAGCCCCTCGGGGATAAATCCCCTCACCACAAAGGCTGCGAAAAATCACTTCTTGTCGCGGCGCTTCTTGCTGGCTTTCTTGTTGTGCGACATCAAACGACGCTTCTTGTTGACCTGGCGGTCGGTGAGCGTGTTCTTGTTGCCTTCGTACGGGTTTTCGCCACCCTTGAACTCGATGCGAATCGGCGTACCGACCAGCTTCAGCACACGGCGGTAAGTGTTCTCCAGATAGCGCACATACGACTTCGGCACTTTCTCGATCTGGTTACCGTGGATCACGATGATCGGCGGGTTCGCACCCCCCAGGTGAGCGTAACGCAGCTTGATCCGGCGGCTGTTGACCATCGGCGGCTGGTGCTCGCTGACCGCGTCTTCGAGAATCTGCGTCAGGCGGCTGGTCGGCCAGCGGGTAACCGCGGACTTGAACGAGTTCTGCACCGAGGCGTAGAGGTTGCCCACGCCAGTGCCGTGCAGCGCCGAGATGAAGTGGATATCGGCGAAGTCGACGAAGAACAGCCGACGTTGCAGCTCGACCTTCACAAAGTCGCGCTCGCTCGGGGTCATGCCGTCCCATTTGTTGATCGCGATCACCAGTGCACGGCCGGCTTCGAGGGCGAAGCCCAACAGGTTGAGGTCGTGATCGACCACGCCTTCGCGGGCGTCCATCACGAAGATCACCACGTTGGCGTCTTTGATCGCCTGCAGGGTTTTGACCACGGAGAATTTTTCGACTTCTTCGTGGATCTTGCCGCGCTTGCGCACACCGGCGGTGTCGATCAGCGTGTACTTCTCGTCGTTACGCTCAAACGGAATGTAGATACTGTCGCGGGTGGTGCCGGGTTGGTCGTAGACGATTACCCGGTCTTCACCGAGCATGCGGTTGACCAGAGTCGACTTGCCGACGTTCGGACGGCCGATGATGGCGATCTTGATCCCGTCTTTTTCGCTCGGGCCAGGAATGCGCTTGGCTTCCTCGCCTTCGGCAACGATCTCTTCCTCTTCGCCTTCCGCCGGTTCGTCATCATCACGCGGGAAATCGCTCAGTGCCGCTTCCAGCAGTTGAGTGATACCACGGCCGTGAGCACCAGCGATCGGGATCGCGTGGCCCATGCCCAGCGGGGCAAACTCAGCGCGGGCCATTTCCGGGTCGATGTTGTCGACCTTGTTGGCAACCACGTGGGAACGCTTGTTACGCTTGCGCAAGTGTTCGGCGATCATCTGGTCGGCGGCGGTGAAACCGGCCTTGGCATCTACCAGGAACAGCACAACATCCGCTTCTTCAATGGCCAGCAGCGACTGCTCGGCCATTTTTTCGTCCATACCGTGTTCGTCACCGGAGATACCGCCGGTGTCGATCAGAATGTAGGAACGCCCTTGCCACTTGGCCTCACCGTACTGGCGATCACGGGTCAGACCGGACAAGTCGCCAACGATGGCGTCACGCGTCCTGGTCAGGCGGTTGAACAAGGTGGATTTGCCGACGTTCGGTCGGCCCACCAGGGCGATTACGGGAACCATGCGGCTCTCCACTTCGTTATTTCAGAAAATACAAAAGCCGCTGCGAGGCAGCGGCTGGTGCTCGGGGCAACACTGTGGGAGCGGGCTTGCTCGCGAAAAACCGTAGCAGCACCGCGTTTATTCAGGCTGTACGCGTCTTCGTTGACGCCCTTCGCGAGCAAGCCCGCTCCCACAAATGAAGCTGCCTGGGGCGTTAACCCCAAGCATAGTTGTTACTTGATGGTCAGGGCTTCCAGTTTGCCGCTGTTGCCATACACATAGATCGTGTTGCCCACCACCAGCGGACGGGCACGCAGGCCGTCACTGTCGATACGCTCACGACCCACAAAACGACCGTCCACCTGGCTCAACAGGTGCAGGTAACCTTCCATGTCACCAACGGCTACGTAGCTGGAGAACACTTCCGGCGCCGACAGCTGGCGACGAGCCAGCGAGTCGTTGCTCCACAGTGCAGTGGTCGAACGCTCGTCAACGCCTTCAACGGTGCCCGAAGACAGACTCACGTAGACGTTGCCGAAACCCTGGGCAACACCGGCATAGCTCGATGCATCGCGCTGCCAGAGCTGGCGACCGCTTTGCAGATCGAGTGCCGCAACGCGACCCTGATAGCTGGCAACGTACAGGGTTTCACCGGACAACAGCAGACCGCCGTCGATGTCGACCACGCGCTCCAGTTCCGAACGACCGGTTGGAATCGCGACCCGTTGTTCCCAGACCGGCACGCCGTTGGAAATGTCCAGGGCAACCACTTTACCGGTCGACAGGCCAGCCACCGCGAGGCGGTTGGTCACGACTGGCGCGCTGGTGCCGCGCAGGGTCAGGACCGCAGGGGTGCTGTCGTAAGTCCAGCGACGGTCGCCGGTAGCAGCGTCCAGACCGATCAGACGATCGTCCTGGGTCTGTACCACGACAACGTCACCGTTGTTGGCCGGCGGCGCGAGGACTTCGCTGGAAACCCGGGCGCGCCACTTCTCTTCGCCGTTGATGGCGTCGAGCGCAACGATTTCACCCTTGAGGGTACCGATCGTGACCAGACCGTAACCCACGCCAACGGCGCCGGAGACAGGCAGTTCAAGATCCTTTTTCCACTTCACGTCGCCATTGCTGCGATCCATGGCCATCAGCACGCCGGTCACATCGGCCGCGTAGATGGTGTCACCATCGATCGCCGGCACCAGCATGTTGTAGGTTTCGCCCTGACCGTCACCGATCGAGCGGCTCCACTGCTTTTGCAGAACCACTTCTTCTTTGAAGTCGGTCAGCTCGGCCGGTGGCAGTTCTTTTTTGCTGTTGCTGCTGCAACCCGCGGCCAGAATGGCCAGAGCCAGCAATGCTGCATGCTTCCAACGGATCACGTCACGCATCCCCTTTGGCCAGGTCGTCAAGCTTGATTTGAAGGCCACCGACTGCCGCTTCATCCGACAGTGCCGCCTTGGCTTTTTGATACGCGGTGTTCGCCTCGTCGGTACGACCCAGTTGAACCAGCAGATCACCCTTGAGTTCTTCGCGAGTGGCCAGGAACGCCTTGTCGGCATCGCCGTCGAGCAGCTTCAGGGCTTCATCGGCCTTGTTCTGGGCACCCAGCACCTGCGCCAGACGCTGACGGGCGATTTCGCCCAGCGCCGGGTTGGCCGGTTTGGCAACGATGGCTTTGAGTTCAGTCGCAGCGTCGTCCAGCTTTCCGCTGTCGACCGCTACTTTGGCCACGAACAGGCTGCCGTACTGCGCGTACGCGGTGCCGCCGAATTCGCTGTTGAGCTTGCCGGCCAGATCCGCAACGCGGGCAGCGTCAGGTTTGCCATCCGGGGTCAGCGTGGTTTCCAGCAGTTGCTGGTAGAGCACCGAGGCGCCTTGCGACTGGTTGCTCTGATACTTGTGATAAGCCTGCCAGCCGAACACGATGACCAGCGCCAACAGGCCGCCGGTGACCAGAGGTTTGCCGTTGCGTGTCCACCAGTCCTTCAAATCCGCCAACTGTTCGTCTTCGGTACTCGACACCCCAATACTCCTTAATCGCTAAATCGGCTGTTTAGACAGCTTCAACCCTGCACGACGCAGGTGGCCAGGTGAGCGGCAAGCGCATCCCAGGCAATGCTTTGTTGTTCGCCCTGGCCACGCAGGGGTTTGAAACCTACCACTTGCTGGGCCATTTCGTCGTCACCCAGGATCAGTGCATACAGCGCACCGCTCTTGTCGGCTTTCTTGAACTGGCTTTTGAAGCTGCCGGCGCCGGCATTGACTTGCAGACGCAGGTTCGGAAGCTGGTCACGCACACGCTCGGCCAGGGCCAGACCGGCCAGTTCGGCCTGCTCACCAAAGGCGCACAGGTAGACATCGACCTGACGGGAGATTTCTTCCGGGATCTGCTCCAGGGTTTCGAGCATCAACACCAGACGCTCGATGCCCATGGCGAAACCCACGCCGGCAGTCGGCTTGCCGCCCATCTGCTCGACCAGACCGTCGTAACGACCGCCCGCGCAGACAGTGCCCTGGGCGCCGAGCTTGTCGGTGACCCATTCAAATACGGTTTTGCTGTAGTAATCGAGGCCGCGCACCAGTTTCGGGTTGAGCACATACGGGATGCCAACCGCGTCCAGACGCGCCTTCAGACCTTCGAAGTGCGCACGGGATTCGTCATCCAGATAGTCGGCCATCTTCGGCGCATCGACCAGTACCGCCTGAGTGTCGGCATTTTTGGTGTCGAGCACGCGCAACGGGTTGGTTTTCAGGCGACGCTGGCTGTCTTCGTCGAGCTTGTCGTGGTGCGCCGAGAGGTACTCGACCAGCGCTTCACGATAGCGACCACGGGACTCGCTGGTGCCCAGACTGTTGAGTTCGAGCTTGACCGCATCACGGATACCCAGCTCGCCCCACAGGCGCCAGGTCATGATGATCAGCTCGGCGTCGATGTCCGGACCGTCGAGGTTGAACACTTCCAGACCGATCTGGTGGAACTGGCGATAACGGCCTTTCTGCGGACGCTCGTGGCGGAACATCGGGCCGATGTACCAGAGTTTCTGCACCTGACCACCGCCGGTAATGCCGTGCTCGAGCACCGCACGCACGCACGCCGCGGTGCCTTCCGGACGCAGGGTCAGGGAATCGCCGTTGCGGTCTTCGAAGGTGTACATCTCTTTTTCGACGATGTCGGTCACTTCACCGATCGAGCGCTTGAACAGCTCGGTGAACTCGACGATCGGCATGCGGATCTGCTTGTAACCGTAGTTATCCAGCAGACGCGCGACAGTGCCCTCGAAATAACGCCACAACGGGGTCTGTTCGGGCAGGATGTCGTTCATGCCACGAATGGCTTGCAGAGACTTGCTCACTTTAAATCCTTAAATTCGTTCGGCGCTTCAGTCAGGTCAGCCGCGTGCGATAACCGCTGCGTCAGCTTCGACCTTCTCGGCCGCTTTCTCGCGGATCAGCTTTTCCAGCTCGTCCACCAGATTGTCATTCGTCAGTTTCTGCGACGGCTTGCCGTCGATGTAAATCAGGTTTGGCGTGCCCCCGGTCAAGCCGATATGCGCTTCCTTGGCTTCGCCGGGGCCGTTGACCACACAACCGATCACCGCGACATCCAGCGGCACCAGCAGGTCTTCAAGGCGCCCTTCCAGCTCGTTCATGGTCTTGACCACATCGAAGTTCTGCCGCGAGCAGCTCGGGCAGGCGATGAAGTTGATGCCACGGGAACGCAGATGCAAAGACTTGAGAATGTCGTAACCGACCTTCACTTCCTCGACCGGATCGGCCGCCAGCGAGATGCGGATAGTATCGCCAATCCCCTCGGCGAGCAGCATACCTAGGCCCACGGCGGATTTCACTGTGCCCGAACGCAAACCACCGGCTTCAGTGATACCCAGGTGCAGCGGCTGGACAATTTCCTTGGCCAGCAGACGGTAGGCTTCAACGGCCATGAACACGTCGGAGGCTTTCACGCTGACCTTGAAGTCCTGGAAATTCAGGCGTTCGAGGTGCTCGACGTGACGCAGCGCGGACTCGACCAGCGCAGCCGGGGTCGGTTCGCCGTATTTCTTCTGCAGGTCTTTTTCCAGGGAACCGGCGTTGACACCGATGCGGATCGGAATCCCGCGGTCACGGGCGGCATCGACCACGGCGCGCACCCGGTCTTCACGCCCGATGTTGCCCGGGTTGATGCGCAGGCAATCCACACCCAGTTCGGCGACGCGCAGAGCGATCTTGTAGTCGAAGTGGATGTCGGCAACCAGCGGCACCTTGACCAGTTGCTTGATCTTGCCGAACGCCTCGGCGGCGTCCATGTCCGGTACCGAAACGCGGACGATGTCGACGCCGGCGGCTTCCAGACGATTGATCTGGGCGACGGTGGCAGCCACATCATTTGTGTCGCTGTTGGTCATGCTCTGCACAGCGATAGGCGCATCGCCACCAACAGGTACGTTACCGACCCAGATCTTGCGCGAAACGCGACGTTTGATTGGAGATTCGCCGTGCATGACTTATTGACCCAACTTCAGGCGAGCAGTCTCGCCACTGGTGAACGGAGCGATATCGACCGGTTGGCCGTTGTAGCTGACCTGTGCGGCGCGAGCTACACCCAGGCGTACCGCCAGTGGCGGCTTGCCGGAAACCGAAACGCTGTCGCCTTTATGTTTCAGACCGCTGAACAGCACTTTGCCACGACCGTCGGTGACCTGTGCCCAGCAATCGGCGGTGAACTGCAGTTGCACCTGACCGTCGCCGGCCGCTGGGACAGCTGCTTCTGCGGTCGGCGCAGGGGTAGCCGCTACCACTGGTGCGGTGACAGTCGGCGCTGGTGTGGCCGGAACGTTCGGTGCCGGAGTCGCCGGAGTGGCCACAACCGGGGCCGGCGTATGAACCGGTGCGGCTGGCGTGGTTGCAGCCGGGGCGGCTGGTGCGGTGGCCGGAGCAACTGGCTCGGCACCGGTCGATTCCGCGGTGGTTTCCGATTGTGGCAGTGCCAGCGCGGTTGCGGCTTCGGCCTGACCTTCGGCAACGGCCTGGTCTTCCGGCTCGTCGATCGGGTGAATCTGCGTGGTGCCGTCGGCGCCTTCGACTTCAACGTGCTCCGGGGCCAGGCTGGTCACGTCCTTGCTGCGCTGCGAGGTCTGATCCTGCCACCAGACGAAACCGCCGCCGATGACCGCGACCAGCAACAACAGACTGACAATACGCAAAATAGTGTGTGAAACCCGTACCGGCTCTTCGATACGGCCCAGCGCATGCACATTGCTGCCCTGTGAGTCGGTGCCGGTGGACTGGTCGAATTGCTGAACCAGAACGGTCTGGTCCATGCCGAGCAATTTGGCATAAGCGCGAATGTAACCGCGAGCGAAGGTATGCCCTGGCAGCTTGTCGAAAGCGCCAGCTTCAAGATTGCTCAGGGAAGTCACGGTGAGGTTGAGCTTGAGGGCCACTTCGGCCAGCGACCAGCCATTGCTTTCGCGGGCCTGGCGCAAAGTCTCACCGGGATTAACGCGATTCGCTGCTACAACTTCGGGATGCGCCGCTTTCATCATTGCTCCGACAGGTATTGCTGATATTCCGGCGTACCGGGATAGAGTCGTTTTAATTGCAGGCCATAACTGGCGGCCTTGTCGCGATCTTCAAACACTTTTGCCAGCCGAACACCGAGCAATAGACTACGTGCATTTTGCTCGGTTAGCAGGCTGAAACGGTCGTAATAGTCACGCGCGGGCACATAATGCCTGTCTTCGAAGGACAACTCAGCCATTTCCAGCAAAGCGCGCGGTTGTTGACGGTTCAGCCGCAGGGCTTTTTCCAGTTGCTGCTGTGCCAGATCCCGCTGACCGAGTTTCGAGGCGGTCATGCCGAGGTTCTCGAAGACTCGCGAACGCTCAGGATACAGTGTATCGGCGGCGGCCTGCTCAAAACGCTCGTAGGCTTCCTTGTAACGCTGTTCTTCGTAGAGAAAACTGCCGTAGTTATTGAGGATTCGTGCATCGGTGGGACGCGAGGACAGGGCTTTGCGGAAATGTTCGTCGGCCAGCTTCGGCTCCATTTCGGCCTGGAACACCAGCCCGAGGGCAGCGTTGGCATCAGGATCGGAGCCGTCCAGCTCCAGCGCCTTCTTCAGCGGCACCTTGGCGCGCTCGGTCATCCCTTGCTGCAAGTACCCCAGTCCCAGCTGCACGTAGGCGGCACGCGCTTCGTCGCGGCCCTTGCTGGTCTTCATCGGGTTGTAGTCACCCGACAGGACACAACCAGCACATAGGCTGGCCATCAGCAACAGCAGCGCAAAGCGCAGGGACATAGAGATCCTCTCTTAGTTAGTGTTCGCGGCGTTCTGTGCCAGATCGCTGTCGGCGCTCAACTCGCGCACGGCGATGTAACGTTCGCTGCGACGGGTGCGATCCAGCACCTGCCCTACCAATTGACCACATGCGGCGTCGATGTCTTCACCACGGGTGGTGCGCACAGTGACGTTGAAACCGGCCTGATGCAACTGATCCTGGAACCGACGAATGGCGTTGTTGCTCGGCCGCTCGTACCCCGAATGCGGGAACGGGTTGAACGGAATCAGGTTGATCTTGCACGGAATGTCTTTGAGCAGTTCGATCATTTCCACGGCGTGCTCAAGCTTGTCGTTGACGTCCTTGAGCAAGGTGTACTCGATGGTCAGCACACGTTTCTCACCCAGGGCGGACATGTAGCGCTGGCACGACTCGAGCAGCATCTTAAGCGGATATTTCTTGTTGATCGGCACCAATTGGTTACGCAATGCGTCATTCGGTGCGTGCAGGGACAACGCCAGGGAGACGTCAATGTGCTTGGCCAGCTCATCGATCATCGGCACCACGCCCGAAGTGGACAGGGTCACGCGGCGCTTGGAGATCCCGTAGCCCAGGTCATCCATCATCAGATGCATGGCGGCCACGACGTTGTCGAAGTTCAGCAGCGGTTCGCCCATGCCCATCATCACCACGTTGGTGATGGCGCGGTCGATGGTGGCGGGAACACTGCCGAAGGATTTGTTGGCAATCCACACCTGACCGATGACTTCGGCGGCGGTGAGGTTGCTGTTGAAGCCTTGCTTGCCGGTGGAGCAGAAACTGCAGTCCAGGGCACAGCCTGCCTGGGACGAAACGCACAGCGTGCCGCGTTTGCCCTGGGGAATGTACACGGTCTCGACACAGCTGCCGGACGCCACGCGCACCACCCACTTACGGGTGCCGTCGCTGGAAATGTCCTCGCTGACCACTTCGGGACCACGGACCTCAGCAATAGCCTTGAGCTTGTCGCGCAAGGCCTTGCTGACGTTCGTCATGGCGTCGAAATCATCGACGCCAAAGTGGTGAATCCATTTCATTACCTGACCGGCACGGAAACGCTTCTCCCCGATTGAGTCGAAGAATTTTTCCATTTCCGGCTGGGTCAGACCCAGCAGGTTTGTTTTAACAGTCGATGTAGTCATGGATTCACCTTCACTCTTTAAGCAATGCTTAGCGAGTGGTTACTTCAGTAGCTGCGAAGAAGTACGAGATTTCGCGAGCAGCAGCGGCTTCGGAGTCCGAACCGTGAACGGCGTTGGCGTCGATCGACTCGGCGAAGTCAGCACGGATGGTGCCGGCAGCAGCTTCTTTAGGGTTGGTAGCGCCCATCAGCTCACGGTTCAGAGCGATAGCGTTTTCGCCTTCCAGAACCTGAACAACAACAGGACCGGAGATCATGAAAGCAACCAGGTCGCCGAAGAAACCGCGCTCTTTGTGCTCAGCGTAGAAGCCTTCAGCTTCGGCTTTGGACAGTTGCTTCAGTTTCGAAGCTACAACGCGCAGGCCTGCTTTTTCGAAACGAGTGGTGATCTCGCCGATGACGTTTTTTGCAACAGCGTCAGGCTTGATGATGGAGAAAGTACGTTGAACAGCCATGGTGTAACTCCAGAAACAGTAATTTGCGAAAAATTAAACCCGCGAATTATACGCGGGTTCTTGGGTATTGCCTAACCTGCGGGGACGATCAGTCCAATTCTGCGGCCCAGAGCTCCTGAACCCTTTCCAACACCTTCTCGCCAACGCGGCCAGAGGTCTTATCGAAGTCAGGCAGCTCCTCGATCATATGCTGCAGACGGACGAAACCTACAGAGTACGGATCGAGCCCCTCGTGGGCCTCGGCCAGCTCTTCGGCAATACGTTGAACATCATTCCAACCGTAGCTCATGACAGTCTTACCAGTCAGTGCGGCGCTTCGGCCGCATGGTTAAGCGAATATTTCGGGATCTCGACGGTGATGTCTTCTTCACCAACGATAGCCTGACAGGCCAGGCGCGATTGCGCTTCCAGGCCCCAGGCGCGATCGAGGAAGTCCTCTTCCAGCTCGTCAGCCTCTTCCAGCGAGTCGAAACCCTCGCGGATGATGCAGTGGCAAGTGGTGCAGGCGCAGACGCCGCCGCAGGCGCTTTCCATCTCGATGTGATGTTCGTGAGCCAGCTCGAGAATCGAAGTGCCGGGTTCGGCCTCGACGACCATGCCTTCAGGGCAGAACTTCTCGTGGGGCAGAAAAATGACCTGCGGCATCAGATATCCTCGATTTCATTCAGATTGCGCCCCGACAAAGCGGCTTTCACCGTCAGATCCATGCGGCGGGCGGCAAAAGCATCGGTCACTTGCGACAGACGCTTGGTCTGCTGCTCGATGGCATAACCATCGGTGCCTTTCATCAGTTCGGCCAGTTCCTGCATCTGCAGCTCGATGACCATGCGCTCTTCGGCGTCGAGCAAACGCTCGCCATCGGCCTCCAGAGCACCCTGCACCGCTTCGATCAGGCGCTGGGCATCGACTTGCTGCTCACGCAGAACGCGGGCGACCTTGTCGTCATTGGCGTGCTGGAACGAGTCCTTGAGCATCTTGGCGATTTCGCCGTCGGTCAGACCGTAGGACGGCTTGACCTGAATGCTCGCTTCAACGCCCGAACCCAGTTCACGGGCGGAAACGCTGAGCAGACCGTCGGCATCGACCTGGAAGGTCACGCGAATCTTCGCCGCACCAGCCACCATCGCCGGAATGCCGCGCAATTCGAAACGCGCCAGAGAGCGGCAGTCGCTGATCAGCTCGCGCTCACCCTGCAACACGTGGATCGCCATGGCCGACTGGCCGTCTTTATAAGTAGTGAAGTCCTGCGCACGGGCGACCGGGATGGTGGTGTTGCGCGGAATCACCTTTTCCATCAGCCCGCCCATGGTTTCCAGCCCAAGGGACAATGGAATCACGTCGAGCAGCAGCAGTTCGCCGCCATCACGCTTGTTGCCAGCCAGCGTATCCGCCTGGATCGCGGCCCCGATGGCCACCACTTGATCCGGGTCGATTTCCGTCAATGGCTGACGGCCGAAGGCTTCGGCAACGGCTTCACGTACACGTGGAACGCGGGTCGAACCGCCGACCATGACCACAGCATGCACGTCTTCCAGCTCAATACCGGAATCACGCACGGCGCGGCGGCAGGCTTTCAGGCTGCGCGCGACCATTGGCTCGATCAGCGCATCAAAGGCTTCGCGAGTCAGTTGGGCTTTCCAGTCACCGTAGGCAACTTCAACACTCGCCGCATCGGTCAGGGCTTCTTTTGCTGCGCAGGCGGTTTGCAGCAGATTGCGCTGCGCACCCGGATCGAGATCGGCGGACAGGCCCGCGCTCTCGATGATCCAGCCAGCAATCGCGTGATCAAAGTCGTCGCCGCCCAGCGCACTGTCGCCGCCAGTGGCCAGCACTTCAAAAACGCCGCCGGTCAGACGCAGAATCGAAATATCGAAGGTGCCACCGCCGAGGTCATAAATGGCCACCAGGCCTTCGGCATGCTGATCCAGACCGTACGCCACAGCGGCCGCAGTCGGCTCATTGAGCAGACGCAGCACGTTCAGACCCGCGAGTTTCGCCGCATCTTTAGTGGCTTGACGCTGAGCATCGTCGAAATACGCCGGCACGGTGATCACCGCACCGACCAGCTCGCCACCCAGGGTCGCTTCAGCACGCTGACGCAGCACCTTGAGGATATCGGCGGAGACTTCGACCGGGCTTTTCGGGCCTTGTACGGTGTCGATGAACGGCATGTGCGATTCGCCGCCAATAAAGCGGTATGGCAGTTGCTCGCCCAATTGCTTGACGTCGGACAGACCACGCCCCATCAGGCGCTTGACCGACAGCACAGTGTTCAAGGGATCGGAGGACGCGGCCAGTTTGGCCGACTCGCCAACCTCGACGCGGTCGGCGTGATAACGCACGGCGGACGGCAGGATGACCTGCCCGTCAGCGTCGGCCAGTGGTTCGGAAAGACCACTGCGCAACGCAGCGACCAGCGAATTGGTAGTGCCCAAGTCGATCCCCACAGCCAGACGACGCTGGTGCGGTTGAGGACTTTGGCCGGGTTCGGCGATCTGCAGTAGGGCCATCGTGATCAGGACTTATCTGTATATCAGGCGTGCGACCGGAGCGGCACTGGGTTAATCGTCGAGGCGCTCTTCTAACTGGCGCACTTCGTAGGTGAGCTTGTCGAGGAACTGCATGCGCCGCATCAGGCGTTCGGCCTGTTCGCGCTGCGCTGCATCATCCCAACAGGCTGCGAAGCTTTCGTTGAGTTCTTCCTGAGCCACTTTCAGGCGCCGCTTGAATACTGCGACACCGTCGAGGTCGGCACTGTCCTGAAGGTCTTCGAGCTCTTCGCGCCATTGCATCTGCTGCAAGAGAAACTCGGGATCATGGACCGTGACTTCCATCGGCACTTCATGCCCGCTGATGGTCAGCAGGTAGCGTGCGCGCTGGGCCGGGCTCTTGAGCGTCTGGTACGCGTCGTTGAGCCGCGCAGACTGCTCGAGCGCCGAGCGCTGCTCGCGCTCGGAAGCGTCGGCAAAGCGGTCAGGATGAACGCCGCGCGCCAACTCACGATAGCGCGTGGCCAACTGCTCGAGATCCAGACGGAAGCTCGGCTGCAGCTCGAATAAAGCGAAATGACAAGGAATACCCACGACAAGCCTCAGATGTTGAAGCTTTCGCCGCAGCCACATTCACCGCGTACGTTGGGGTTGTTGAACTTGAAGCCTTCGTTCAACCCTTCCTTGACGAAATCGAGCTCGGTGCCGTCCAGGTAGGCCAGGCTTTTCGGGTCGATGATCACTTTTTCGCCGTGACTTTCGAACACCTGATCCTCGGCAACCACCTCGTCGACAAACTCCAGCACGTAGGCAAGGCCGGAACAGCCTGTGGTGCGAACACCCAGACGAATCCCTTCACCTTTGCCGCGCCCGTCGAGGGAGCGTCGCACGTGTCGAGCAGCCGCTTCTGTCATGCTGATAGCCATCGTTGACTCCTTACTCGTCGCGCAATGCTTAGATCAAGCCTTTCTTCTGCTTGTAGTCGCGAACAGCCGCTTTGATAGCGTCTTCAGCGAGTACCGAGCAGTGGATTTTCACTGGCGGCAGGGCCAGTTCTTCGGCCAGCTGAGTGTTCTTGATGGTCTCGGCTTCGTCCAGGGTCTTGCCCTTCATCCACTCGGTGGCCAGGGAGCTGGAAGCGATTGCCGAACCGCAGCCGTAGGTCTTGAACTTGGCGTCTTCGATAACACCCTGATCGTTGACCTTGATCTGCAGACGCATCACGTCGCCGCACGCCGGAGCGCCGACCATGCCGGTGCCGACATCCGGGTCTTCCGCGTTCATCTTGCCGACGTTGCGCGGGTTTTCGTAGTGGTCGATGACCTTTTCGCTGTAAGCCATGGTGCTTAATCCTCACTCATCAGAGAGTCGCTCTTTAAGCCCTGCAACCTGGGGTCGCAGGGCCGGTTCGCGGCGACTTGAAATCAGTGTGCCGCCCACTCGATTTTCGAAATGTCGACACCGTCTTTGTACATGTCCCACAGCGGCGACAGAGCGCGCAGCTTGGTAACGGCCTCGCAGACTTTCTGCGCGGCGTAGTCGATTTCTTCTTCGGTGGTGAAACGGCCGAAGGTGAAACGGATCGAGCTGTGTGCCAGTTCGTCGTTGCGGCCGAGGGCGCGCAGAACGTACGAAGGTTCCAGGGAGGCCGAGGTGCAGGCCGAACCGGACGATACCGCCAGATCCTTGAGCGCCATGATCAGCGACTCGCCTTCAACGTAGTTGAAGCTCAGGTTCAGGTTGTGCGGAACGCGGGCGGTCAGACTGCCGTTGACGTACAGCTCTTCCAGATGCTCGACCTGCTTGTAGAAGCGGTCGCTCAGGGCTTTGATGCGCACGTTTTCGGCAGCCATGTCTTCCTTGGCCACACGGAACGCTTCGCCCATGCCGACGATCTGGTGGGTCGCCAGGGTGCCGGAACGCATGCCACGCTCGTGACCGCCGCCGTGCATGGTCGCTTCGATGCGCACACGCGGCTTGCGGCTGACGTACAGCGCGCCGATACCTTTAGGGCCGTAGGTTTTGTGGGCGGAGAACGACATCATGTCGACTTTCAGCTTCTGCAGATCGATCTCGACCTTGCCGGTGGACTGAGCGGCGTCGACATGGAACAGAACGCCCTTCGAACGAAGCAGTTCGCCAATGGCAGCGATGTCGTTGATGGTGCCGATTTCGTTGTTCACGTGCATCACCGACACCAGGATGGTGTCTTCGCGCAGTGCTGCCTCGATCATCGCCGGGGTGATCAGACCGTCTTCAGTCGGCTCGAGGTAGGTCACTTCGAAACCTTCACGCTCCAGTTGGCGCATGGTGTCGAGGACAGCCTTGTGTTCGATCTTGCTGGTGATCAGGTGCTTGCCCTTGGAGGCATAGAAATGTGCCGCACCCTTGATAGCCAGGTTGTCGGACTCGGTAGCGCCCGAGGTCCAGACGATTTCACGCGGGTCGGCGTTGACCAGGTCGGCCACCTGACGACGAGCGTTTTCGACGGACTCTTCAGCTTTCCAGCCGAATACGTGGGATCGGGACGCCGGGTTACCGAAGTTTCCGTCGACCAGCAGGCATTCACTCATCTTTTGCGCAACGCGCGGATCGACCGGGGTGGTCGCAGAGTAATCAAGGTAAATCGGCAATTTCATGGACTATCTCCTAAATCAGGGCTGGCGTTCCGCTAGCTCTTCGGCTGTCATTCGACGGCGGACGCTTCAATCTTGTCCAGGCGTGGCGCCTTGCTGTTGCAACGGCGCTGGTCCTGACGCTGGGCTACTTCTTGCACCTCACGGCGAGTCACAAGATCAGCCAAGCTGATACCACTTAGAAATTCGTGAATCTGCAGGCTCAGGTCGCACCACAAGTGGTGAGTCAGGCAAGTGTCGCCGGAATGGCAATCACCCTGGCCCTGGCACTTTGTAGCATCGACCGATTCGTTGACCGCATCGATCACCTGAGCCACCTGGATGCCCTGCATGTCGCGCGACAGCTGGTAACCACCGCCTGGACCGCGAACGCTGGAAACCAGGTTACTGCGGCGCAGCTTGGCGAAAAGCTGTTCGAGATAGGACAGGGAGATGCCTTGGCGCTCGGAGATATCGGCCAGGGACACCGGCCCGTGCTGCGCGTGCAACGCCAGGTCAAGCATGGCGGTCACGGCGTATCGGCCTTTTGTAGTCAGTCGCATGGACAATTACCACGGAGTTCGGAATGGGCGGGAGTATGCAATTCCCGAGCATTTAAGTCAACTATAAGACCTAGTGCTTTAGTCGGGTTTACCCGCAAAAGAGCGCGCGCATCATAGCAAAGGCTGGCGGCGTACAGCCAGCGGTACCGCGTTATCGTTCTTCGCGAGCAAGCCCGCTCCCACAGGGGAGATGCATTCCAATGTGGGAGCGGGCTTGCTCGCGAAAAGCAGCGCCGCGGTTTAGCTGGCCTGGCTCTGATCCTTGCCCTTCACGCAGGCAAAGTCTTCTTCACGCAGCTCAGGCAGATCTTTCGCACAGTAATTGCTGCCCAGATCCTTCAGCGCGCCGCACATCCCCTCCAGTCGCCCGTCCACCGCCTGCAGGTGATCGAGCAACTGACCGATGGCACGGGCCACCGGGTCGGGCATGTCTTCGCTGACACCATAGGCATCGAAACCGATCTTCTCGGCCATCGCCTTGCGCTTGGCGTCCTGCTCTTCATCGGTTTTGACGATGATCCGCCCCGGAATCCCCACCACTGTGGCGCCCGGCGGCACTTCCTTGGTGACCACCGCATTGGAACCGACTTTGGCGCCAGCACCCACCGTGAACGGCCCCAGTACTTTGGCGCCGGCACCCACGACAACGCCGTCACCCAGCGTCGGGTGGCGCTTGCCTTTATTCCAACTGGTACCACCAAGGGTCACGCCCTGGTAAATGGTCACGTCATCACCGATCTCGGCGGTTTCACCAATGACGATGCCCATGCCGTGATCAATGAAAAAGCGCCGACCGACCTTGGCACCCGGATGAATCTCGATCCCGGTCAGCCACCGACCGAAATTCGAAACCAGCCGCGCCAGCCATTTCAGCTCGTTGCGCCAGAGCATCCCGGCCAACCGATGAATCCAGATCGCGTGCATACCGGGGTAGCAGGTCAGGACTTCAAAAGCGTTACGCGCCGCCGGGTCTCGATGGAATACGCTCTGGATATCTTCACGCAAACGCTCAAACATCATTCAGTCCTTCCGCTTAAGAAGCTCACCACGGGCCGCTTTTTGGGTTTCCGTGAGGATGCCACGCAAAATATTCATTTCCGCCCGGCTGACCGAGCTGCGTCCGTACAACCGGCGCAGGCGCGCCATCAAGTGCCGCGGCTTTTCCGGATCAAGAAATTCGATGGCGACCAGCGTCTGCTCCAGATGCTCATAAAAGCGCTCCAGCTCATCCATGGTCGCGAGCTCGGCGCTTTTCACCGAGGCCACTTCTTCTTTCTCGATCTTGGTCGGCTGCCCTTGAGCAGCCAGCCAGGCCATGCGCACTTCGTAGCTCAACACCTGCACCGCCGCCCCGAGGTTCAACGAGCTGAACTCAGGATCGGAGGGGATGTGTACGTGAAAGTGACATCGCTGCAGCTCCTCGTTGGTCAGGCCGGAGTCTTCACGACCGAACACCAACGCGATCTGCGCACCCTGCCCGGCCTCCTCGACCACTTTGCTCCCGCATTCGCGGGGATCCAGCAATGGCCAGGGAATGCGGCGGTCACGGGCACTGGTGCCGAGCACCAGATTGCAGCCGACCAAGGCGTCTTCCAGAGTGGCGACGACCTGCGCGTTTTCAAGGATGTCACCGGCACCGGAAGCACGGGCATCGGCTTCGTGATGCGGAAACAGGCGCGGTTCGACCAGCACCAGCCGCGACAGACCCATGTTTTTCATGGCGCGCGCGGCCCCGCCGATGTTGCCGGGGTGGCTGGTATTGACCAGGACGACACGAATGTTCTGCAGCAAGGGAGGCGCTCTCGGACACAGGAAAGGGGTGCAAATCTTACAGAACAGCCTACCGTTAAGCTATGAAAGCGAACAGCGACCTTCACCTGAAGAAAAGTTCTGATAGAATGCGCGGCTTTCTTTAACAACCTTAGGTGACACATCCATGCAGCCCATGCTGAATATCGCGCTGCGCGCCGCCCGCAGCGCCAGTGAACTGATCTTCCGCTCCATCGAGCGCCTGGATACCATCAAGGTCGACGAAAAAGACGCCAAGGATTATGTATCCGAGGTCGATCGCGCCGCCGAACAGAAAATCATCGATGCTCTGCGCAAGGCTTACCCGAATCACTCGATCCAGGGTGAAGAGACCGGCATGCACGTCGGTAACGGCATCGAAGGCGAAGAGTACCTGTGGATCATCGATCCGCTGGACGGCACCACCAACTTCCTGCGCGGCATTCCTCACTTTGCTGTCAGCATTGCCTGCAAATACCGTGGTCGCCTGGAACACGCTGTGGTTCTGGATCCGGTTCGCCAGGAAGAATTCACCGCCAGCCGTGGTCGCGGCGCTCAACTGAACGGTCGTCGTCTGCGCGTCAGCGGTCGCACCAGCCTCGAAGGCGCCCTGCTGGGTACCGGCTTCCCGTTCCGTGACGACCAGATGGACAACCTCGACAACTACCTGGGCATGTTCCGCGCCCTGGTTGGCCAGACTGCCGGTATCCGCCGCGCCGGTTCCGCCAGCCTGGACCTGGCCTACGTGGCTGCCGGTCGTTTCGACGCGTTCTGGGAATCGGGCCTGTCCGAGTGGGACATGGCTGCAGGCGCCCTGCTGATCCAAGAAGCCGGCGGCCTGGTGAGCGACTTCACCGGCGGTCACGATTTCCTTGAAAAAGGCCACATCGTCGCCGGCAACACCAAATGCTTCAAGGCAGTGCTGACGGCGATCCAGCCGCACCTGCCAGCTTCGCTGAAGCGCTAAGCTTCCGGCGAAACGCAAAAAGCACCCTTCGGGGTGCTTTTTTTATGCCTGCGATTCAAGCCCCACCACAAAGACCCTGTGGGAGCGGGCTTGCTCGCGAAGGCGATCTACCATCCGGAATCAATGTTGACTGACCCACCGATTTCGCGAGCAAGCCCGCTCCCACATTGGGATTGTGGTGATCTGGCGTAGAATCGCAGGCACAAAAAAGCACCCCGCAGGGTGCTTCTTTTTTAATCGATCAGACCGTTATTGAGCAGGCTGATTCTGCGACAGAATCAACTTGCCTTCCTTGTCGACCGGAATCTGGTTGCCCGGATCGCGATCCATTCGCACTTTGCCTTCCTTGCCATCGAGCGAATAACGCACGTCGTAACCGACAACTTTGTCACTGATGTCATTCACGGTGTTACAGCGAGTCTGGGTGGTGGTGTAGGTGTCGCGGTTCTGCATGCCTTCCTGCACCTTGTTACCGGCATAACCGCCACCCACCGCGCCAGCGACCGTGGCAATCTTCTTGCCGGTACCGCCGCCGATCTGGTTACCCAGCAAACCACCCGCTACCGCACCAATCGCGGTACCGAGGATCTGGTGTTGATCCTTGACCGGCGCCTGGCGGGTTACAGCAACATCCTTGCACACTTCACGTGGAGTCTTGATCTGTGTTTTGACCGGTTCTACGGCCAGCACTTGCGCATACTCAGGGCCGCTTTTAACCAGGCTGTAGGTGGCAACAGCACCCCCGGCAGTCACACCGACAGCACCCAATACCGCACCAACCAGCAACGACTTGTTCACATGAACCTCCTGACCATCACATGCGGGACGCGCCCGCGCTTCTCCCAGCCTTGGAGCATAAAAAAAGGCGCGAGTTCAACTCGCGCCTTTTCCGGGCTGACAACCGGTGAAGCGATGGCCGTTATGGACGGTCGTCGACTTCCTTCTCGGTGTTGGCCGGAGGAATCAGATCCTCGGTGCTCAGGTTCAGCCAGATCAGCACCACGTTCGCGATGTAGATCGACGAGTAGGTACCCGCCAGCACACCGATGAACAGGGCAATGGAGAAGCCGAACAGGTTGTCGCCACCGAAGAACAGCAGCGCCGCAATCGCCAGCAAGGTGGAGATCGACGTCGCCATGGTCCGCAGCAGGGTCTGGGTGGTCGAGATGTTGATGTTCTCGATCAGCGAAGCCTTGCGCAGCACACGGAAGTTTTCACGAACCCGGTCGAACACGACGATGGTGTCGTTCAGCGAGTAACCGATGATCGCCAGTACCGCCGCCAGCACTGTCAGGTCGAAGGTGATCTGGAAGAACGACAGGATACCGATAGTCACGATCACGTCGTGAATCAGCGAAACGATGGCGCCGACCGCGAATTTCCACTGAAAGCGGAAAGCCAGGTAGATCAGGATGCCGCCGAGCGCCAGGAGCATGCCTAGGCCGCCCTGATCGCGCAGTTCCTCACCTACCTGCGGGCCGACGAACTCGACACGCTTGACCGTCGCCGGGTTGTCGCCACCGACTTTCTGCAGCGCGTCTGCTACCTGATGGCCCAGCTGCGGGTCTTCACCCGGCATGCGCACCAGCAGGTCGGTGGTCGCACCGAAGTTCTGCACGATGGCTTCGTGGTAACCGGAAGTCGCCAACTGCTCGCGCACTTTGGTGACGTCAGCCGGACGCTCGTAGGTCAGCTCGATGAGCGTACCGCCGGTGAAGTCCAGACCCCAGTTCATGCCCTTGGTGGCGACACTGAACAAAGCCAGCAGAGTGAGGAATACTGTGACGCCGAACGCGAAGTTGCGAACGCCCATGAAGTTGATTGTACGTAACATGGCAGCCCCTTAAATCCACAACTTCTTGAAGTCACGTCCGCCGAAGATCAGGTTGACCATTGCGCGGGTCACCATGATGGCCGTGAACATCGAGGTAAAGATCCCGAGGGACATGGTCACTGCGAAGCCCTTCACCGGGCCGGTGCCCATGGCGAAGAGGATGCCGCCGACCAGCAGAGTGGTCAGGTTGGCGTCGAGAATCGCGGTGAATGCCCGGCCGAAGCCTTCGTTGATTGCACGCTGCACGGTCATGCCGGCGGCGATCTCTTCACGGATCCGCGAGAAGATCAGCACGTTGGCGTCGACCGCCATACCCATGGTCAAGACGATACCGGCGATACCCGGCAGGGTCAGCGTTGCACCCAGCAGCGACATCAGCGCCAGCAGCAGCACCATGTTCACCGCCAGTGCGACCGTGGCGATCACACCGAAGAAGCGGTAGATGGCGATGATGAACAGCGAGACGAACAGCATGCCCCACAGCGATGCATCGATACCTTTGGTGATGTTGTCAGCACCCAGGCTCGGACCGATTGTGCGCTCTTCAGCGAAGTACATCGGCGCCGCCAGACCACCGGCACGCAGCAGCAGCGCCAGTTCGGACGATTCGCCCTGACCGTTCAGGCCAGTGATGCGGAACTGCGCACCCAGCGGCGACTGAATGGTCGCCAGACTGATGATCTTCTTCTCTTCCTTGAAGGTCTGCACCGGCACGTCTTTCTCGACGCCGTCGACTACCTGCTTGGTGTAAGTGGTCACCGGACGCTGCTCGATGAAGATCACCGCCATGCTGCGACCGACGTTCGAACGGGTTGCGCGACTCATCAGCTCGCCACCATGACCATCCAGACGGATGTTCACTTCAGGTGTGCCGTGCTCGCCGAAACCGGCCTTGGCATCGGTGACCTGGTCACCGGTGATGATCAGGCCACGCTCGATCTGCGCCGGAGGACGGTTGCCCTCGCGGAATTCGAACGATTCGGAAGTGGCTTTCGAAGCACCCGGCTCTGCAGCCAGACGGAACTCGAGGTTGGCGGTCTTGCCGAGAATACGCTTGGCTTCGGCAGTGTCCTGCACGCCCGGCAGCTCAACCACGATGCGGTTGGCGCCCTGACGCTGAACGATCGGTTCGGCAACACCCAGCTCGTTGACGCGGTTACGTACCGTGGTCAAGTTCTGCTTGATGGAGTATTCACGGATTTCCGCCAGCTTGGCCGGGGTCATCGCCAGACGCAGCACCGGTTGACCGTTGAGGTCGGCCGGAACAATGTCGAAATCGTTGAAGTTCTTGCGGATCAACGCACGGGCCTGTTCACGGGAGTCAGCATCGCTGAAGCCCAGCTGAATGGCGCCATTGAGTTGTGGCAGGCTGCGATAGCGCAGCTTCTCTTTGCGCAGCAGGCTCTTGACGTCGCCTTCGTAGACTTTCAGGCGGGCGTCGAGGGCTTTGTCCATGTCCACTTCCAGCAGGAAGTGCACACCACCGGACAAGTCCAGACCCAGCTTCATCGGGTGCGCGCCGAGGCTGCGCAGCCATTGCGGGGTGGTTTGTGCCAGGTTCAATGCAACGACGTAGTCATCACCCAATGCCTTGCGCACAACGTCCTTGGCCGGCAGCTGGTCTTCAGCCTTGCTCAGACGGATCAGGCCGCCCTTGCCGTTGGCCGCCAGCGAGGCTGCCTTGACGTTGATTCCAGACTCACGCAGCGCGGTGCTGACGCGATCCAGATCGGCCTGATTGACCTGCAGTGCCGTGCTGGCGCCGCTGATCTGAATGGCCGGGTCATCAGGGTATAGATTGGGAGCGGAATAAATCAGACCGATCGCCAGCACCGCCAGGATCAGAATGTATTTCCACAGAGGATATTTGTTCAGCATCACGCCGCCCGTTATGAACGCGGGGCGCCTTGCGCGCCCCGTCGATTGAGTAGAAGTTGGAACCTTAGATCGCTTTCAGCGTGCCTTTTGGCAGCGTGGCGGCGATGGCGCCCTTCTGGAACTTCATTTCCACGGTGTCGGAAACTTCCAGAACCACGAAGTCATCGGCCACTTTGGTGATCTTGCCGGCGATGCCGCCGGTGGTGACCACTTCGTCGCCCTTCTGCAGGCTGCTCAGCAGGTTCTTCTGCTCTTTGGCGCGCTTGGCCTGTGGACGCCAGATCATCAGGTAGAAGATGACCAGGAAGCCGACCAGGAAAATCCACTCGAAGCCGCCGCCCATTGGGCTTGCAGCAGCCGGTGCAGCTGCGTCAGCCATGGCGTTAGAGATAAAAAAGCTCATTTAGCACTCCAGTTGCAAATGTTGAATCTTGGGGTCAGAAAACTCAGTCCAAAGGCGGAACGGGGAGCCCGCGTTTGGCGTAGAAGGCATCGACAAAGGCGGCCAATGTACCCTGTTGAATAGCCTCGCGCAAACCAGCCATCAGCACCTGATAATGGCGCAAGTTATGGATGGTATTGAGCATGCTGCCGAGCATTTCGCCGCACTTGTCCAGGTGATGCAGATAAGCGCGAGAGAAGTTCTGGCAGGTATAGCAATCGCAGGTCGGATCCAGCGGCGAATCATCATGGCGATGGAACGCGTTACGGATCTTCAGCACGCCTGTATCAATGAACAGATGCCCATTGCGGGCATTACGGGTTGGCATCACGCAATCGAACATGTCCACACCGCGGCGCACACCCTCAACCAGATCTTCCGGTTTGCCAACGCCCATAAGGTAACGAGGTTTGTCAGCCGGCATCATGCCCGGCAGATAATCCAGCACCTTGATCATCTCGTGCTTCGGCTCGCCCACCGACAGACCGCCGATGGCCAGGCCATCGAAGCCGATCTTGTCCAGACCTTCGAGCGAGCGCATGCGCAGATCCTGGTGCATGCCACCCTGAACGATACCGAACAGCGCCGCGGTGTTGTCGCCATGGGCGTTTTTCGAACGCTGGGCCCAACGCAGCGACAGCTCCATCGATACGCGGGCGACGTCCTCATCAGCCGGGTACGGCGTGCATTCATCGAAGATCATCACGATGTCGGAACCGAGATCGCGCTGCACCTGCATCGACTCTTCCGGGCCCATGAACACTTTCGAGCCGTCGACCGGGGAGGCGAAGGTCACGCCCTCCTCCTTGATCTTGCGCATCGCGCCCAGGCTGAACACCTGGAAGCCACCGGAGTCGGTGAGGATCGGGCCTTTCCACTGCATGAAATCGTGCAGGTCGCCGTGCTCCTTGATCACCTCGGTGCCCGGGCGCAGCCACAGGTGGAAGGTGTTGCCCAGAATGATTTCCGCGCCAGTGGCGACGATGTCACGCGGCAACATGCCCTTGACCGTGCCGTAGGTACCCACCGGCATGAACGCCGGGGTCTCGACGGTGCCACGCGGGAAGGTCAGCCGACCACGACGAGCCTTGCCATCGGTGGCAAGCAGTTCAAAGGACATGCGACATTCGCGACTCATTCTGTTTCCTCTGGGCCTGTGTGTTCAGGGGCAGTCGGGGCGGGATTACGGGTGATGAACATCGCATCACCGTAGCTGAAAAAGCGGTAGCCGTTGTCGACGGCAGCTTTATAGGCGGCCATGGTTTCGGGATAACCGGCGAACGCCGAAACCAGCATCAACAGCGTGGATTCCGGCAAATGGAAGTTGGTGACCAGGGCATCGACCACATGGAACGGCCGGCCCGGGTAGATAAAGATGTCGGTGTCGCCGCTGAACGGCTTGAGCACGCCATCGCGCGCGGCACTTTCCAGCGAACGCACGCTGGTGGTGCCCACGGCAATCACCCGCCCGCCACGCTCACGGCACGCGGCAACGGCGTCGACCACGTCCTGGCCGACTTCCAGCCACTCGCTGTGCATGTGGTGATCTTCGATCTTGTCGACTCGTACCGGCTGGAACGTCCCCGCACCGACGTGCAGCGTGACGAACGCGGTCTCGACGCCCTTGGCGGCAATCGCCTCCATCAGCGGCTGATCGAAATGCAATCCCGCAGTCGGCGCCGCCACCGCACCGAGACGCTGGGCGTAAACGGTCTGATAACGCTCGCGATCCGAACCTTCGTCCGGACGGTCTATATAAGGAGGCAACGGCATGTGCCCGACACGATCGAGCAGCGGCAGCACTTCTTCAGCAAAGCCCAGCTCGAACAGCGCATCGTGACGCGCGAGCATCTCGGCTTCACCACCGCCATCGATAAGGATCTTCGAACCCGGCTTCGGCGACTTGCTGGAACGCACATGGGCCAGCACGCGATGCGTATCGAGCACGCGTTCGATGAGGATTTCCAGCTTGCCGCCCGAAGCTTTCTGCCCGAACAGCCGCGCCGGAATCACTCGGGTATTGTTGAATACCATCAAATCGCCTGGGCGCAAATGCTCAAGCAAATCAGTGAATTGACGGTGTGCAAGGGCGCCGCTCGGCCCATCAAGGGTCAGCAGGCGACTACCGCGACGCTCGGCCAAAGGGTGGCGGGCGATCAGCGAATCAGGGAGCTCGAAGGTAAAGTCAGCAACGCGCATGATGGGGTTCGTCTAGCAGGGCCGGAAAGTCTAGCGGAATTATCAAAAATTGACCATGAAACGTGATTGACCAACGGTAATCACCTCTCTATACTTCGCCGCCATTGAGCCCTGATGGCGGAATTGGTAGACGCGGCGGATTCAAAATCCGTTTTCGAAAGGAGTGGGAGTTCGAGTCTCCCTCGGGGCACCACATAGCAGTATCTGAGAGTCTCTACCAGCCTCTCAGACCCAAAGAAACCGGCCACTTGGCCGGTTTTTTTGTGCCTGCTTGACTACCCCTGTCTCCCCTTATCCGTTGTATCCCTGTATCCCTGCTTGTATCCTGAGAAAAATACCTAACTTTGGGATACAAGGATGAAGCGCGCAGACATCAAGCGCCGCCCTCTCGCTGACACGACACTTGCGGGATTGGAGCCGGAATCAAAGGAATACCGGGAGCTGGACGGAAACGGCCTCTACTTCAGGGTTAAACCTGATGGTGGTAAATCCTGGCAGCTCCGCTACAAACGTCCGGCGGGCAATTGGGCTTGGATGGGGCTAGGGGGTTACCCGGAAGTGAGTGGTGCATTGGCGCGGGACAAAGCTGCCGAACTACGCAAGGTAGTTAGCAGCGGGGCCGATCCTCTCGAACAGAAACGCTCTGCCAAAGCTGCCATTGACGCTGCCAGGACTAGGACCTTCAGAGCTGCTGCGGAAGCTTGGCTTAAGGCCAAAGAAGAAAAGGGCCTCGCTCCCTCCACTCTTAACAAAATCCGCACTTACCTCGATAAGGACATCCTCCCGGCATTGGGAAATAAGCCCCTCGACGAAATCACCCGTACCGACTGCGCAGACCTCCAGGCATCCCTCGAAGCGCGAAACGCGCACAACGTGGCGGAAAAGTGTCGCACTTGGATCAATCAGATCTTCGGCCGAGCCATCGGCTTAGGGCTCACCGAAAACGATCCGGGTAGTCGCCTCCGTGACATTGCAGCCCAAGCCCCCAAGACTCAGCAGCATCCACACCTGCTGGAACCTGAGCTGGCTGAATTCCTCCACGCACTCAAAAACACACCAAGCAGACTGACAGCCCGCACCGCCGCTTGGCTTTGTGTCTGGACAGCATCGCGCCCTGGCATGGTCCGCTTGGCTGAGTGGAAAGAGTTCGACCTTGAGAAAGCTATTTGGACGACACCTGCTGCCAAGATGAAGATGCGTCGGGATTTTGTATGCCCCCTTCCCCATCAAGCTGTTACCGCTCTGAAGGATCTGCATTGCTTAACAGGACGGAGTCGCTGGCTTTTCCCCGGCGTAGGAGCCAAGAACCCAACTATTAGTGAAAACACAATCAACAAAGTCTTTGCAACCATCGGCTACAAGGGTCGCCTTGTTGGACACGGTACTCGGCACACCGCAAGCACGTTGCTTCGAGAACATGGCTGGCCGAAGGAGCATGTTGAAGCGCAGCTGGCTCACAAAGAGGAAGGCATCTCAGGGGTATACAACAAGGCCCAATACCTTGAGCAACGCGTAACGATGATGCAGTGGTATGCCGATCATCTTGATGGACTCGCAGCTGGCAATGTAGTGCAAGCCCAGTTTGGAAAGGCGGTATGAGATCACTTACCCAGACTATCTCTAAAACCGGTGTAACGGGTGTTACTCGTGTAACAACACCACCCAACCTATTGAAAATATTAGAATTTCTCAAGGTTACACCGGATCCGAGCTCGACAAACTCCGCGTGTAACGATGCTGACGTGTGTAACCGTCATCGAACCACAAGCCCCCTGCTGGCAGCTGTTTTGCCAGATACACCTCGCTGGGGCAGTACGCACGGTACGGGGCGAGGGGTATCTTAATGAACAGGAATCTTGGCACCGAAGCTTTAGAGCTTGAGATTGCCGGGGTAGACGTTGGCTGCCTGCTTTGGGATATTGATGAGGTCGAACTCGCTGTCCGTGAGTTGGCGCTATACAGCCAATTCTCCGAGCACTTCCGTGATGCGTTTACCTGCATCCACAATGCAACATCTTTCTGGCTCAAGGACGGCCAATACGCTGACTGTGCTGAATCAGCGATAAAGACAATGTTTCGACTTCGCGACCCTATTGAAGAGCATTTCTACTTTTCCGAACCGACCTCACTGCCCAGAGTCGTTCGCCGCTTCCTTGGCATTGATCATCCCGCAAGCGACACGCAACTCGTAGCGACTTATGCGCTTATTCAAGCTGTGCAGGCGGTTGAAGTCCTTGCGAACTGGCTATTCGACCTAGAACGCTCCCTCTACGATCTGGATCTAGATCTGGTGGAGCAGATCAGACAGACCGACCCCAAACAATACCTCCTCCTCATTCAGAGAGAACGAAAGCGAAAGAGCGACTTCGAAATCGAGGCACGAGAGGAGTTTGCTGATTTCAATGGCGAGGCCTCCAAGACTTTGATGCTTGCTTCACTTTATCAACAAGCGGACTGGGCGGACATTTCGCGCAATGACTTTAGCGCATCAGGTTTTCTGCGAAGAGCGCTGGAAAAGGCTTTTGCCACAAAAGCGTCGGAAAAGGGCAAAGCGGCCGGAAAGGCTAACGCCAAGCCAGGCACAATCAAACAAGAGAACACCAAGAAGCTTTTTGAGGACATAAGCAAAGCGGCAAAAAGCCAAATCTCTTCCAACCCCAACATAACGGAAACTGAATTAGTCAAAGCGCTAGTCGACTTGGGCAAGGCATCAGCCCCAACAGTTAGAAAATACCTGAGAAAAGGTAAATTTCTCCCTAGATAAAATTTCGCTGTACCGACGAAAAGCAAACCATGTTTGCTTTTTTTTCGTCTTTTAGTCTGCGCCTGTCTCTCACCTTACAGGCACGACTATGTCTAACTCCCGCGCGTCAACAATCAACCAAATTCCTTATCGCGACCCCGCGACAACCTTGATCAGAATATCCGAAGTCATGGCTATCGTTGGCCTGGCACGCCCCACTATTTACAAGCTAATGCAGTGCCCAAAGAGCGGCTTTCCACGCCCGGTAAAACTGAGCACAAGCACCGCACGCGGAGCGCCAGTGGCGTGGGTTCTTTCCGAAATCCAAGCATGGGCACGCAGCCGCATTGAGGCGCGTGATCAGGTGGCCGCATGAATCGCAAAATCGCAGAGAAAGCTTTGATGCATCCGTTTTCAGTGCTGCGTCAAATCGGGTTTTCACCTCGCCTTATGCAGCGCCTCGAGCGCTATCGCAGCAAGCAGGACAAATTAGGTCGCGTGGTCAGCGTGCTCAGCTGGGCCGACGGCACTTGGTGCGCCCTATCCCTCCATTGCGAAAAGACCGGGGCTGTTGTCGTCGACGAAGGCCAGCAGGTCGACGCTTACGAAGACGCCTGCTCCATGCTCAGCGGCGGCTTCCTACCTCTTCTATCCCTGCGCTGGGAAGCCCTTGCCTGAAACGAAAACGCCTCCGGGGGCGATCCGGAGGCGTTGAGGTCAATCTACATGCCCGAACAATTTATGCCGCACCTGAAAAAACCGCAAGCCATCAGCGCAGTTGCACTTTCGAAACACGGACGTTACTCTCTGGCCGTCGCTGCAAATTCAGCGACCGGGTTTGACGGCCCGATCAACAATAGGCGCACAGGCGCCCCCCATTACGATTGCAGGCGCTTTTTTTGTGCCCGCATTCCTGTTTATGGTGGCTGTGCGTGGGAGACCTTCGGGTCTGCCGGGTTCCTATTGTCCCGGTCCGTCAACCTGCGCACAGCTACCACCCTAATTCGTTTGACGGCGAACGGTGGTAGCTCCTCAACAATAGGAGTTTCACCACATGCACGCCCTCAATCCGTCCAAAATTCGCGCCGCTGCACACCGTGCAATGGCTCTCGCCGCTTTACACGCCAACTCCAGCCTCGCTACACGCCTCTCCCGCTACAACGCTCACATAGCCAAAGCCCGCGCGCTCGAAACCGCAGGCGGTGCCCAATGAATAACGCCCTGAGTTTTGCCCTCCCCGAAAACCTGCTTTGCGTGAATCCAACCGCAGAAGCCGGCGTACCTATTGACGCCATCACCTGCGCTATCGACCGCGCTGACTCGGTGCTGACGCTGCTGGAAGACCACTTCGAAAACGAATCCTCGCGCCTTGCCAATCACATCATCGCCGCCGTCCTCTGGGACGTGCGCGGCACCCTCGGACTGATCAAGACGCTCGCCATGCACGGCGATAACACCTCAACGCCTGCGGTGCAGAAAGGTGGTGCGCTATGAGCATTTCCACGACACCGGGCCACGCTACCTTTTCTCGCGTTAATGCCACCGACCTGAAGCTATTTCGGGTGAATGCCGGAGTACCCGTCGAAGACGCGCTTGAGATGGTGTCGTTGCTGCAGCATCACGCGAACCTGCTCAGTTTCGACGCTGCCATGAGTGACCACGGCGAGCGTTTCAGTTGGCCCGCCCTATACCTGGGCGAGATGGCCAAAGCGCTGATCGACGACATCAACGATGCGCTGTTTCTGCCGAGGGCTGACACATGAGCCAACGACCGAACAACGCTAAGCGTCCGAGCTTTGCCGACGTGAAAGCCGCCGCGTTCAAAGACATCGATCGTGTCTTGTCGCACTGGCTGCCCAACGGAAAACGCGTGGATGGCGGCAAGGAATACACCGCTCCAAATCCGACCCGCAGCGACAAGCGCGCCGGTTCGCTCAAGGTCAACTTGAGCAAGGGTACATGGGCGGATTTTGCCACTGGCGACAAAGGCGGCGACCTAATCGATCTGGTGCGCTACTTGGACGGTGGCACCGACGTCGAGGCTTGCAACAAACTGGCCGACCTCCTAAACGTCGCGCCGGGCGCCGCCAAGACAATGGCAGCACCGACCAAGCCCAAGGCGCCGACATGGAACGCCATCCAGCCGATCCCGACCGAGGCCATGAACAAGTGCCCGGCCAAGCACCGTGATCATGGTGTGCCGTCCAAGGTCTGGATCTATCGCGATGCGCAGGGTCAGCCGCTCATGGCGCTGTATCGCTTCGACCTCGGCCCCGATGAAGACGGCAAGCCGAAGAAGGTCTTTGCGCCTCTGACATGGTGTCAGCGCTCCGATGGTCAAACCACACAATGGCGCTGGCAGGGTCTGCCGGATCCGCGTCCACTCCTACGCCTTGATGAACTGGCCCAGAGTGCTGACGCACCAGTGGTTCTGTGCGAAGGCGAGAAAGCGGCCGATGCTGCCACCGAACTGCTGCCGAACTACGTGGCCACCTGCTGGCCGAACGGCTCCAACTCCTGGCACAAAGCCGACCTGACGCCGCTCAAGGGACGAAACGTGGTGTTGTGGCCGGACAACGACGACAGCGGTAAAGCCTGCATGGCTACCGTTGCCGGAAAGCTGCGCGAAATCGGCGCCGCTTCGGTCCGGGTCATCGCGCTGGAGGTGTTCAAACGCAAGCCGACGCTGAAGAATGACCGCGCCGCGTTCGCGAAAGGTGGTCAATGGGATGACGGCGACGATGCCGCCGATGCGCTCGCCAAAGGCTGGACCGCCGGCCACTTCACCGCGCTGGAAAGCGGCGGCGAGCTGTTCGGTGTGATCAAGGAAAAGCCGGTAGTTGCCCAAGTGAAATCCGAGTCAGAACCGGAGCCGGAAGCGAAACCCAAAGCAACGGCCAAGCGACCGGCAAAATCGAAAAACGACCTGATGCCCGGTGGCTTTCGCCTGACGCCCGAAGGTGTGTTTTATGCCGGTGACGACGGCGAAGCACGCCCGGTGTGTTCGCCGCTGGAGATCCTTGCGCGTACCCGGGACGAAAAGGGCCACAACTGGGGGTTGCTGGTCGAGTTCGACGACCCCGACGGGACCAAGAAACGCTGGAACATCCCGGCACGCACAATGACCGGTGACTTCGGCAAAGACGTGCTCGGCCCGTTGGTGGACATGGGGCTGCGTCTGGCCGGCAGTCGCTCGGGGCGCAACGCACGCAACGATTTGCAGAGTTACCTTGGCGGCTTCGACAGTGCGCAACGTGCGCGTCTGGTCACTCGTTTGGGTTGGCATGACAACGCCTTTCTGTTGCCCGAGCAACAGGTCGGCATGCACGCGGAACACCTGCACTTCTACGAGGCCGGCGCGCAGCTTCCGCCGATCAGCGAAGCGGGCACGTTGGAACAATGGCAACAGCAAATCGGTGCGCTGTGCATCGGCAACCACCGTTTGGCGTTTGTCGTCGGTGTGGCCTTCGCCGGCCCTCTGCTACACATGCTCGGCCACGAATCGGGCGGCTTTCACCTGTACGGTGACAGCTCCGGCGGCAAAACCACTCACCTGCAAGTCGCCGCCTCGATCTACGGCGGGCCGCGTCTGGTGCGCTCGTGGCGGTCGACCGACAACGCGCTGGAGTCAATCGCTGCCGCGCATTCCGACGGGCTTCTGGTGCTCGATGAAATCGGAATGTGTGATGCCCGCATCATCGGCGAGACGGTGTACATGCTGGGCAACGGCACCGGTAAGGCTCGGGCCAATGATAGAGGCCAAGCAGGCCGGCAGGTGCAGGAATGGCGTCTGCTGTTTCTCTCCACCGGCGAGAAGACCTTGGCGCAGCACATGGCCGAAGCCAACAAGGAGCTTAAAGCGGGTATGGAGGTACGCATGCTCGCCGTTCCGGCGGATGCCAGCAAAGGTCTGGGCATGTTCGACACGCTCAACGGTTTCGAAGATGCGGCCGCTCTGTCCGACGCACTCAAAGCGCGGGTGGCGAACTATTACGGCACACCGCTTACCACGTTCCTGACTGCGCTGTGCGAACCCGGCAAGCGCCACGGCTGGGCGGCAATCCTGCGCCGCACGCTGGAAGGCTTTATTTCCAAGTCGCTCCCTGCGTCCGCGAGTGGACAGGCACACCGTGCCGCTGCTCGCTTCGGCCTCGCCGCCGCAGCAGGCGAGCTGGCCACCGCGATGGGCATCACCGGCTGGCCGGACGGCACGGCCACCACCGCCGCTCGGGTGTGCTTAAACGCATGGCTTCACGAGCGCGGCGGCGCCGGAAACTTCGAGGGCGATGCGATCTTGGCGCGGCTGCGCCAGGTAATCGAGCGTTTTGGTGAAAGCCGTTTCACACGCTGGGAATCGGCAGCGGCCAAGATCGACGAACACGGCCCGCGCACTATTGACCGCCTGGGCTTTCGCAAGACGCTGGAGCACGGCATGGGCGACACCATGCACACCACCAACACCTATTACGTGCTGACCGAGGCGTGGCGCTCGGAGATCTTCCGAGGCATGAACCTCACGGCTGTGAACAAGGAGCTACTGCAGCGCGGTGTGCTGGAACCGAGCAGCGACGGCAAGGCGTCGAGTCTGGTGCGGCTCCCCGGCCTCGGGCAGCAACGCTGCTACATCGTGAAGGCTATTCCAGGACCGGATGACGGCGAGGCTCGGGCCGCCTGAGGGCATCCCCGCTGATCGAGGTAACGCCGGCTTATTCCCGGCCTCGCCAGCCGCTCATTCAACCCAAACCCATTTTTTAAGGAACAAGACGAATGAAAGAATCCCAAACCTCCACCGAACAGCACGAACTGCTAGCCAGCAACCCAGATGCTCATGAGACAGGGCGTTCACTGCCCGAAGCAGTCAGCAGCGAAGCGCTAGCCGTATGCGAAAAGCAGCGCGTCTTGCTAGACAAAATCGCAGAGCTGAAGACTCAACGCGATAGCCTCCTGAGTGAGGCAGCACAACATTACGTGCAAATAGCGCCATTGGAAGCGCTCTTGGAAAACGAGGAAGAACTCGACGCAGATCGGTTGTATGAAATTCGAAAAGAGTACAACACTCTCAAAATTCCTTACGACTCCTGCAAGACACGCGCTGACTATGCAGAGGCTCGCATTCAACGACGTGAAAAGCTGGTCAATCACGAAACCCTGATGTCGGGTTACACAGAGTCGATGGCGAACTGGAAAGCTGACGAGCAAGAGCTTAACGAGAAACGCGACAGTCTCAGCACCCGCTTGGCACAGATCCAACAACAAGCAGAAGAAGACTTGGCCAAGGCACGACAAGCCGAAACCGATGCAGCAACCGCTTATGCACAAGCTGTGGCCTGGGGCGACACCGAGGGTGAGAAGACTGCCAATGCCGATGCCCAGAAAGCTGCAAAGAATCTGGCGACTGCGAGCGAGCACCATCGCCGACAGCTTCTGATCATTGCCGCGCTGGAGCAGGAACTCGTCATCGTGGATCAACACATCGACGAGGCGCGGAAAGAGCACAAAACCATCGAGCGAAGGGCGTTGCTCTTGGCGCGAACTGTTCTCGAGGAACAGTGGAACGAGAAAGCTCAAGAGTTGCTGGAGATGGGCGGCAAGCTCTGGTCTGCCATTGATCTGGTTGGAGGCGAGCAAATCAGGCTCAGGAAACTAATCATTCCTGAAGAAGGCGAAAACTTCCGGAACTGGACCAGTAGCGATTTGTGGGAACGCGCCTCCAAGTACTCGTTGGAAGACGTTCTCGCGTTGTAATGCGCTGAGCCACCGAAACAGCCTACGCAGGTAGGCTGTTTAACCTCCACAGGCTACAAAATGATCATTCAATTTGACCTTAGAAACACCCCCAACTGGAAAGACCTACTGAATGCACGAATAGTCTCCTTAAAGGAAATGCTGGAATTCGTGGACAAACCTCGCATAAAAACGAAAGTCGAGATTCTCACCGTGAAATTGATAAAAGCCGAGATCATTAGCATCCGAGAGTATCTTAAACTGTCAGAATAGCGCTGAACTTGTGAGCCGCACGAACATTCGAACTGTCATCAAACAAATGTAGGAATCAAACATGTCCAAACTTGCCGAATACCGCCAGCTCGAAAAGCACCTCGCCGAACAGCTTCAGGCTTTGGAAGCACTGAAGAGCGATGGCGCGCTGAAAAAAGAGATCGAGTTCGAAACCAAGCTGCGCGAGTTGCTCAACCAATACGGCTTCAGCCTCAAGCACATCATCAACCTGCTGGATCCGCAAAGCACGAAGCGCGCGTCAACACCAGCGGCGGCACCTGGCACGCGTAAGCCTCGCGCTCTGAAGGTCTACAAGAACCCGCACACCGGCGAAGTGGTCGAAACCAAAGGCGGCAATCACAAGACGCTGAAGGAGTGGAAAACCAAGCACGGTGCCGACGAAGTTGAAAGCTGGGTGAAGAAATAACGCAGCTTGAATAAAAGGCCTCTCAGAGGCCTTTTCTTTTGTTGATCACATCCTTCGCGCCTGCGACCTCACCATCTAAGAATCGCTACCATCAGCAAAAGGAGTCAACGTTGTGGACACAATGAGCAGACGTGAAATTGGCGACCTGTTGTCTCGGCGCCTCCCGCAATGCGCTATCACCTGCTCGATAAATGCAGACCATAGTCTGTCTGTCGAGGTGATCGGCCCCGACCAGCGACAATTCACCATCGCGAACATTGATCGCTCCAGCGCAGCTCTACCCATCTGGGCTAATGCTAGGTGCCTTGCCATACGTCCTCGACTGCTTTCCTGTAGTTCGCTGCAGCCTTCTCGATCATCACTCTGCGCTTCTCACGGGTGATGAAGCCTTCCGCGAAGTCTGACTCTGCCCTCCCAAACGCTAGAAACGAGCTGCTCCTGGCTGCCCTCCACGATTTTTTCTTAACGACCGCGTTTGCCCACTAGCCGCCGCTCACGGACGTCTGCTTTCGGCCGAGGCTGTGTAAAAACGTTTTTGAGCGCGACAGGTACTCAAAACCGGACTGAAAATCGCGCTTCTACGCGAAATCCACATCTGCTGACGTGCCGATAAATTTCAGATTTAACGTAGACGCGCACACTTCAATTTTGGCGAAGCGTTTTTACACACTCTGGGTCAAAAGGAGTCAATCGTATTTGCCTATGAAAGTAGGGGCGACTCAAACTGCTTACGCATTTAGTTAACAGAGATCAAAACTCCAATCCCACCAGCGTGAAATTGTCGGTTGCAGTTACATTATTAACCTGCCTCAGAACGCCCTCACAAAACTCAACAAAATCGGCATGCGCAAGAGAGAGATTGACAAGGCATTTTTTAGTTACAACACCGTAAACTCCGTCTGTAATTAAAAGCAATCGATCACCAGGTAGTACTTCAAAACTAAACTCATCAATGAGTAAATTTTTATGAGTACCAAGGGCGCTGGTAAGTACATTTTTCCTTGGATAGTGTATAGAGTCCTCTTTCGATATTTTCCCTTCGGCAACCAACCTTGCAACCTCAGTATGATCTTTTGTAAGTTGTTTTAATCCGTTACCTCGCAAAATATACGCACGAGAATCCCCCGTATGCACACCTTTCAAAACGTGCCCATCCCAATGGATCGCTGTAAAGGTAGTCGCCATACCGTGGAGCGCTGGGTCTAGGGCTGCTTTTTCACTTATACTTCGATGCGCATTCTCTAAGCAAGCAGTCAGCCCAAGCCTAGCGGCAAATGACTCTTTAAAGGAGTCAACCGCTAGCTTAGAGGCTATTTCACCCCCTTGGTTTCCACCGACACCATCTGCTACCGATGCAATTGTCTCGATGCCTTTAGTCTCGACGCAATATGAGTCCTGATTATTGGTACGCGGACCCTTGTCACTAAAAGCAAAAATTTGCACGCTTAACAGACCTGATTCAAGGTTGATAGAATTGTGGGGTGGAATGTATTACGAGATACCCCGATACTCCCTTCCAAATGCTTTACTGCCTGACATGCTCTAGCGCCAAGAACTCTGATTTCGAGTGCAACTCGGCGTGCGAGGTCAGCGTCCATAGATGAATCACAAAGTGCTGCAAACTTCCGCTCAACGTACCAGCGATTATGACTGGTTCCCATAATTAGAAGCGCAAGCATAATTTCAGCTTGGCAGGAGTAGTCGGGGCACTGCATAAATTCTTGTAGCCGATTGGCGATACCGTCACAAGTTTCAAAATTGAAGCTCGACTCTTTTACCCAAGCGCCATAAACAGTTCCGAGGCGAGCCGCAAGGGCTGGATCCATTGCAACCAGCTCGCTTATTCTATGTAAAGGAATAATTTGCAATAAAGACTTCACGTCAGTGGAAGGGTAACCGTCTTCAACTTTATCAACAATCTTTCGCCAAGTTGTCAAGGGTATATCGCCCGACCCAGTAAGCAACGTAATGAAGTCTGCCACTTGAGGTTCGGAGGCTGTGATGTGAATCTGGCCGAGTGATAAAATTGCTTCTCGTAGATCCGAAACAGATCCGAAGCGACGCGATGGATCGCGCCTTGTACAGCAGCGCATTATCTCGGAATAGGGCCCGGATTCAGAAATTTCGAAACACGGAACACGATCTTCAACCCCAAAGAGATCGTGAAGTATGCATCCTACGGAATAGATGTCCGACCTGCAGGATGCCAATTTTAAATCAGAAGTAACTTCAGGGGCAGTATAGTAGTCTGACCCCATTCGCATGCCTGTTTGGGTTAGTACAGACAACTGCGTATCCTTCACAGAAATCAGGCCAAAGTCACTTATAACGTATCTATCCCCGTCGGGTGTACGAAGACGCAAAACATTCTGAGGCTTCAAATCCCGATGCTTTATATCTAGTGAATGAAGCTCCTCTAATCCTGCGAGAATATCCATCACTGCTTCTATAGCCCGCCCCCCTAGCTGACGGTCATTCTGAATATCCTTATCAAGAGATGCTTCTGCCAATGGCATAATAAAGGAGGGAGGATTACTACCTAAATTAGAATCAATAACAGGCATTATGTTCTTGTGATTCAAAGCTGCCTGTACCTGGGCCTCCCTGATGAAGCGACGCTTGACATTCTCAGCAAGTTCAGGAGGAAAGTCGCCCCCTTGATTGATGCTGAACGTTTTTCTAGCAAACTGTGTTCCATTTGTATCGATAACCAGATCAACGTTACCGAATCCGCCTCTTCCTATTTGCCTTACAGTTTGCATATATGCCGTCCTTGCCTGAAGAAAATGCCACACATCTAGGGTGATCAGATAATGAGTGGATAGTGCCGAAAAATCAACTCATCTGAAATTCCTTGGATGATGGTAGAAGGGTAAAACACCAGGTCAAAGGGGGAGCAGAGGCTCCAGTGTTGCGCTTGATGGGGCTGATCTGCACAGTCCGCCTACGACTGGTCTGTATCGCGTTACCCAGAGATGGTCGTACCAGATTCCACGAGGTAAGCTTCCAAGGGCTTCCAAGGGCTTTCAAGTGGAAGTCTTGACGTTTTTTAGGTATT
Organism: Pseudomonas sp. JQ36; assembly: GCF_053851495.1. Lineage (NCBI taxonomy): Bacteria > Pseudomonadati > Pseudomonadota > Gammaproteobacteria > Pseudomonadales > Pseudomonadaceae > Pseudomonas > Pseudomonas sp. JQ36. Next base: position 3,641,696 of record NZ_CM132642.1, read on the forward strand.
CGCAATCAGGAGGCTACGCTACACATTCAGCCCAATTTGAGATCATCATAGCGGGAGGTTCGCTAAGGGCACGTTGATGACGCAGCTCTGCTGAAGATGATACCCACCTCAAGGCTAACCATAGTAGATAAAGAAGCATCGCGGGGACGCTGAAAATATTAATCAAATAAATGGCTTGTGATCACATTTTATTTTATCCAAGGAACGAAAAGGTTTTTATCGCGACAGTAGCGAAACTTCAATTTTTTGTCAGGGGAGTGGTGGAGTGTTTGGGTACTTATATTACTATACGATTTTAGGGAAGAGTGAAGTGATTCTTGCTATCCCCAGTCCAACTTATGGCAATACGAGCTATGAACTTGGTGCTTTATATGATCAAGGGTTTATCTACCTCTCCGAAATTCAAGCTGCAAACCCATTGAGAGCGGTGGAAATCTTTAAAGAAAATGAAAGTCGTGAGATTTCAAAATTGAAAAGTGAGATTCGCCGATTGCAGATCTCTTTAGAAGAAGCACTGAGAGAAAATGATACTATAAGGCGTAACCCTTACAACTCAAGCACGCTAAAAGGCATGGTGAAAAATTACGAAATTTTTGGATTTTCTAATCCTCCACAACCAAGCGAATTGAAGAAAAGATATCGTTCCTTATGCCAAAAACTTCATCCTGACAAAGAAGGAGATAAACAACTATTTCAGCTAATTCAGCAAGTCTACGGCGAGCTTACAGAGAACTAATAATTATCGGCGCGCATTCTTTGCTGGCGAGGGGGTTAAAGTTCAACATTCACCCTAGCCGAAAGCCATCACTCATAGGCGATTCCTTTCTGGCAGTAGTTACTAGTGAGAGGTCGCATTAATCCATAAGCCGCCAGCCAATTTTAGATTGAGCGCGATTCAAATATCTTTAAACTCAATTTGCCGCCTTAGAGCTCCATGCTCCTATGTGCATTATCGGGTGGATTTTCTATAGGCTCTGCCTCGCTGAAGGAGTGTCAACCTTTTTATCTAAGTCCTCATCACGGGCTATTTCATAGGCGTCGGTAATGAGGTTTACTGCATCAAATCTTCAGTGGCAGAGCAAGATTGAAGCATTGTTGCGCCAGCAGTATCGCTAAGTTGCAAGCCCGAACTTCTTGATTAATGGATTCGTATCGTTTTCCCTTTTTTGTGATGTATCCCCCTGCCAATGCGCCGAAAAACGGCCATGACTTATCCCATTTCCAACGAATCGTCCCCCTTGTCCACCGGCAGCAACCCAGCATCCCGGAACGCATATTTCGGGCGATAAGCATTCGGTGCATTTTCCAAAAGGTTTGCCTTGATTAAGTCGGCATCCACACCGATTTCGTGTAACAACACAGCGTGATAAAGATACGCGAGAGCCTCGGATTTCTTCATGAGGTCGATCATGAACTCCCGGTAATCGCTCCCCTCCCGCTGACCGCCAAAATGCGACATGTCGTTCCTACGGTCTGCGCAAGATTTGCAAAAGACTTCTACCCGCTTCCGCTCGAAGCCGAGTGGCAATGCGGAAAGGACGTCCATCAATCGTTCTTTCAACGACGGTTCACTCGCGTGTTTCAGCGTACCTTCGAGCCAACGCTTGTCATTGCTGCCACTGACTTGATCCAGTATCCGCTGGATTTTTGCATCGAGCTTGGTTTCCTTCGCCTTGTCTTTGTTCTTCCGACGGTGCAATGACTCAAGCCCCCAAATCAGGTTTACAAATCGGTGCTCGACATACATCTTCATGCCGCGCCGGATGCCCAGATAGAGATAGAACCCCGGCCCTAACTCCTCGCGCTTTCGGCGCAGCTCCATCAGGATCGAACCGAAGTTGCTCTTCACCTGAATGTAATTGACCCAGCATTCGTCCCACGTCGGAGTCTTGGTTGATCGTTCGAACCCTTCGTAATAATATTGGTAGGCCATCTTCCCGATGATCAACCGCGGCCATTCCAACGAAAATGTCGTTCCAGTTAGCAGGATAAATAGCTCCTGCAACCGCGCATATTCCTCTCGCATTTCGAGCAGCGTGCGTGCCCGTTTCGGCTTGACCCGAAGGTTCACGCTTTCCACAAGATTGAGCTTGTCCGTGCGATGCACGAACTTTCCAGACCATGGACCAGTGATGTCGTAACGCATCGTCAAAGTACCGTCGTCCAACTCATGGATATCGGTCCTGGGCACCCGATGTTTGGCCGAGATACTTTGCCGGGTTCGTTTGACCTCGATATTTCCCAGCCGCAACCACTCTTCCAGGCCAGTTAGCTCGACGTCAATTGCGCTAAATCGGAGCGGGCGTGTGGCTGGTGGAAACGATCTATTCGTCACAAGGCAATGCGAGGCGGCGAACCCCTCGTGTGAAATGCCGTTGAAGCTAAACTGCCCGCCATGTCGCCGCAGACCTAGCAGCAAAACGTTCCGGCCACTAGCTTTGAGCTTTCCTTGGATGGCTTTCTCCAACGGGAATTGCTGTCTCCGCGCCCCGATGCCCGCCATCGGACCGCCTTCGCTGTTTGCGAAATAGCCATCCAGTTCAAGATATGCCGCACCATTCTCTTCAATGGTCAAAGTGCCAACAACGGAACTGTCCGGGGCAAATTGATTCGCCGGCAGAGGATCATCGTGCCACCAGAACAATCCCCGCTCCTCGAGTATTTTGGTTGTCATGTGTATCCCCGAATCATTTCCAGAAAACAGGCAGGTACTTATAGCGAGCTTACGCCGAGTTCTCTTCCTCCTTCATTTTTTCAGAAGCTACGAACGTCTGCTTCGCATCGCGGCGAACATCCTTCCGGGATTTTTAAGGTGTCGAGGTGAATGGCATTTTTGCCCTGCCGGTTCAGCGCAAGGTTAAGTTGGCAAGGTCCGCTTGTGGCCGAAAGCGGCCCGTTACGACTGCTGACTGATCGCTGGCAGAGCGGCCAAACTGATGATTACAGCCCGTTAATCGCATCAATTGGGGGGGACTGGGAGTGGGGAATTACCTGGCCTCCTGCGCATGGACATGACCTCCTCCGTCCCTCTTTCGAGCATCGGAGCGTTACACCAGATGGCAGAGTTACACGCCTAAATGTTTGTGTACGCAGCCGATGCAACATCATAAATAATCAATAAATACAGTCACTTAATAACCATCGTTACACCAGTTACACGAGTTACACCGCATTTTTGTGGGGTACATATCCCCACACCCCGTAAGCATCAATCCCACCAGCGAACGTCAGGTGTATCTCCCGCAGTGTGCCGGGGCCCCTGAGGTTTTCTTCGAGACACGGGGTCGGAAACCCGCGGAACCTTGTTAGCGGGAGAACTCCCAGCTTAGTGAACAGGTGAACTCGGTGAACTGCCTGTTCACCTGTGCATTTGCCCTATGTATTCACCGATCAGAGATCACCGTTACCGTTCCGGTAACGGTGCCCCTTTTTCTTCAAGATCCTTTCAATTTCAACGATTGAATTTCAGTAAGCTGGAGCACGCTCCGCTACCAAAGTCCCGCGGGTTTCCGACCCCGTGTCTTTAGGTATGCTCCAGGGGCCCCGGCGGTTTTTCAGCCATAATCTAAACATCCGTCCTAAACGAACGAGCTATCTATGGGTCTTGCAACCACCACAGCACGATTTGAATGTCCCATTTGTAAGGAAGAGGCCTGCGCCACTGTAGAAGTACCAGAGGTAGATTGGACCGTAGAACCTCTATCGGACTCGTTGTCTGAAGACGACGGAGAGATGGGGTGTGATCAATGCGGAGAGTGGTTCAACATCAGCATTCAAAATTCCCCTGCTGGGTGCTTTATAGAACTGATCGACCACCCGTCTGTTGACGTCAGCGCAGAGGACGCTGCATTTGCATCTGATGAATCGCAAGAGAATGAATGGCTGAACAACTCCATCCCGCAGAGCCCCTACGACATTTACATCTCCAACTATCATCATCTGGGCGACGTGCTTGCAGAGTGTTCAGGCAGTGAAGCGGGAGTTTTCAGGCGCTCTGCTGCGGTAATTCAGAGAATGATTTTCGCCGAGACGATCAGCTCGATGGAGGCCTATCTAGGGGACACACTCCAACAAGCAGTGCTATTCAGCGCAAAGGCAATGCAGCGTTTGACGGTAAAGGATAAGGAGCTGTCAACCGAGAAGGTCCCGTTGAATGTCATCCTGGCAAACCCCAACGTAGTCACCGACAAGGTCCGCACGTATCTCAAAGGGTTGCTGTATCACAACCTGCCTAAGATTGAAGCCATGTTTAAAATCGCCTTAGAAGTAGATATTTTTCCAGACGAGGATCTCAAGGTCCGACTTCTTGGGATCGTACAAATCAGGCACGACGTGGTCCATCGGAATGGAAAGGACAAGGACGGAGAGGAACACTCATTCCCAACTGCCTGGGTTACGGAGGCGATGGAGAACGTAAGGACTTTCGTTGAACACGTTGAGGCATCTGTCGCCCATGCTCGTCTTGAATTACTTTATGCATCTTTTGAAAGGAAGCAGCCGGAGTGAATTTGTATCCCTACTTGTATCCCTCTGGTTAAAATAACGCTGCAAGCCACGTATTATATGGAACCCGACAGTCTCCCTCGGGCACCAAAATTAAGAAAGGTCTTGCTTAGCAAGGCCTTTTTTTTCGTCTGTCGGAAAGTGAACGTGTGGCGCAGACCTCGCGCGCCCCGCACCTCCCCGCGATTTGTTTTTTATCAGAAATCCGGTACGCGAACGCTCACAACCTGCGGGCAATTTCCTTCCAGATATAGCCGTAGTTGTATTTGAGCCAGAGAACCAGCGCTTTATCGAATTGCCTGCGAAACCAACTGCGCTCTCTCTCCGCCAGCCTTTCGTTGATCATGCTATTGAGCGACTCGGGGTCGAAACCCGTCCAGACAGAGGGCACGGCAGCCGCAATATTGGTGAAACACACCGGTGCGACTTCTGAATAAAGGATCTCGTACAGCACACCGGGATCGATGTTCTTTACCTGACTGGCTATGTAGTCGTAATCCACAGGGAAATCGTTGAACGGATCAGAGAGTGCGACCCTTACATTTTTCAGTTCTGGCTCACTCAAAAAATGTCCCAATGCGAAAACTCCTCCAGCTCTTCATCCAGTGCTTGTCGTCGTAATCCATGGTCGTCGCCATCTTCGCAACCAACAGTTAACGTCAAGTGTATGAAGGCTCACCGTCAAGGTTGATCGGCTCCAGCGTGCCCGGCCTTGCCTTTAGGCTGCACTTGTTGATCTCGCTCCGTATAATCACACCCCTCTGAAGTAGTTCACCGCATCTTGCACCTAACGGTGGTTACATTCAGGCATCAACTCTCACACTGACGGACGTTGCTAAAGGCACACCATGGAAACGTCACTGGAAACCGTCGCCCTGTTCTCCCTCAAACTCGCTTACGAGGAGGAAGGCCTGAGTCCGATTCTGCGGGATGACATGGTCATGGGTGACTATCAGAAAGACGTGTTCGAACTGCTGGTGCGTCGCAGGGATGTCGAAACCATCCAGTTCAAGATGAACGAGTGCCTGGGCTTGGCGATGGATGCGTTGGGCGGGGTCGAGAAACCGTTGGGGCGGGAGCTGCACAAGCTGTCAGCCGATTTCCGTCAGGCGCAGTCGCTGGAGCAGCTTGATCAGCCGCTCCTCGCGCTCAAGGGTTATCTGAAAGACATTCTCTGATCAGTTGCTTCACGCGCTGACCTTTCAGCGCCGCGCCTTCAACACCCGAATATCCGTGGGAAACCCATCCGCCCCCACAATCTTCTTCCAGCCCACATACTGAAACTCGCCCCGCTCATCAATGTAATCGCCCTTCTCCACCGACCGGCCACCGACGATCGCCACGCGTTTTTCCTCGCCACAGCCGCCATCCGACGGGCGCACGGTATAGATCACATACGGCTTCACATACTGCGTAGCGCGGAAGTGTTGGCCGCAGATTTCGTCGACGGTGATCAGCATGGTTTTCAGGCGGGCTTCGCCGTCCATGTCTTCGTGCAGTTTCAGGAAGGAGATCTCGCCAACGTCGCTGTAGCCGAGTGAACGGGCGCGTTTGTATTCGGGGGAGTTTTGGTGGGCGATGCGGCCTTGCTCGGCAGCCTGGTTCATTCTGGCGGCGAACTCGGCATTGCCTTGCGCAATGGTTGCCTCGGCTTGGCCGGCGACGTTTTCGCATTGCGCGAATTCGCGGGAGCCGAGGTATTGGGGCGTCAGGTTCGAGCGGCGCTGGTTCATGCTCCGCAGGCTATTGTCGAGGTCGCCGATCACCTCATAGGCGCTGGGTACGCGACCGCTTTGGACGTCGGCGATTTTTTCCTGCATTCGCTTGCAGTTGGCGAGGTAATACTCCCAGCTGCTTTCCGGAGGCTCCTTCCACTCGGCAAATGCCGGGGTAATGACAGCGGCGCAGGTGATTGCACAAAGCGTGCGCAGAGCAGAAGCGACTTTTGACATGAGTAGTCCATTACAGGAATCAAGAAAGTGGCGCGACGCTACTATTTTGCTATCTTGCCGTCCACTGTCGGCAAGGTGCCGAGCGTTTGTACAGCGACTGGTTTCGAAGGATGGATACGATGGATGTTGTGTTTTTCTTTATCGCCTGGATAGGCATGTGGGTCTGGGTCGTCAGGCAGCGTGGCGCGTGGAACCTGCTACTCGCCAATGTGTTGGGCGCTGCCAGCGGCATGATTGTCGGCCTGGTGGTTTCGCAGCTTTGTGTCGGTCTGTTCGGCTCTAGCCGGCCACCGGTTCCGGGGCTCGTGGGATCGATTCTGGAAATGCTCGCAACCGCTGCGGCGCTGAGCGGTGTATGGATGCTGGTGGCCCGTCGCTCACAGGTCGAACATCCTGTCGCGCGTCAGCTACTGGCCGGCCTTTGCGGCGTAGTGGCCGGCATAACGGCGATCATGTTTTTTGCTCAGATCAATCCGCCCAATCTCGGCATGTGAATGTCTTCGTGGCGTCAGACCTCTATTTTGATATCTTGCCGTCCATCTTCAGCACTCACCGCCAGTGAGTGCTGTTTTGCAGGCTATTGAAGGGTTAAGGAAAGGATCGAATGGAGTTTCTGAGTTTTCTGGCATTTGTCGCGGCCTGGGGTTTGATGTGGCGCTGGGTGGTGAAAAACCGCGGCAGCTGGAACCTGTTTTACGGCAACATCGTTGGCGCGGCGGGCGGTTTTATCGTCGGCATGGTGGTGCTGTCGATCTTCCTGTCGTTATTCCCGTCGGCGCATAAGCCCAAGCGGGCGCCAGCCGAAGACGTGATTACCCAGAACGAAGTGACCACCAGTCTGCTGCCGGAAGCCGAGTCGGATACGACGACCGTGGCACTGGAAAACGCTCCCGGGTTCGCCGCTATCGAGCCAGACAATCAGCCTTCGCCCCGCGACTCCGCACTCCTGCCGAACTACGCCAGCCGGGCACCGAAGTCGATGTCGGAAAAAGCCGTTCTGGATCAGAGCGACGCGCAGGGCCGCAAAGCGTTCACCGCGCTGCGCGACAAGCTTGGGCAGAATGCCGACAGTGATAAATCGATGCTCGCGTATGTCATGTGCAGTCCTTACGTGACCGGGGCTTTGCGCTTCCCGGCGTCGGCGCGTTTTGCCGACAGCTCTGCCATCGTCACCCAGCGCTTCAAGGATCAGGTCTACACCCTCAGCAACAAGATCACCGCGCGCAACATGAACGGTGATGACGTCACTTATCGCTTCGACTGTTCGGTGCAGGAGCAACCCGCGTCCGCCGAATGGCGACTGCTCGCGCTGAAGCTGCAGAAGGCTGACTCTTAAGCCTTGTTTAAGGGTTTCAAGGCGCCGGCTGCGCTATCATCGCCGGCTTGTGCGCCTTGAGCTCTTTGCCCCCGAATGTCTTCGATACCTGCTGATCTGAACCCGCTGCCTCCCGTGTTGGCCGGCCCGCTGCTGCGACGGCTGGAACCGACGCGAGTGGTGCTGTGGCTGGTCGGCACCCGCGAATTGTCGTTGACCCTGCGCCTGCAAGGTGTAGGAGACATTCCTCTCGATGCAGGGAAATGCACGGTCATTGCCGTAGGCCGTCATGCGTTCGTCCATTTGATTGACGTTACGCTCGACAGCCCCCTGCCCTGCGACACGCGCATCGACTATGACCTGCTGATCGACGGCCAGACGCCCATCGCCGAATGGGCGCCGCACCTGCTGTACGGCAATGCCCGCTGTCCAAACCTTGTCGTGCGCTCACGGATTGATCAGTTGCTGCATGGCTCCTGCCGCAAGCCCCATCATCCGGCGGCTGACGGTCTGCTGTGCGTTGACCAACTGCTGTCTGGCGAAACCGATCCGCAACAACGCCCGGCCCTGCTGATGATGAGCGGCGATCAGGTTTACGCAGACGATGTTGCCGGCCCGATGCTGCGGGCGATTCATACCTTGATCGAACGTCTCGGCCTGTTCGACGAACACCTCGAAGGTGCCGTGGTCAGCGACAGCGCCAAACTCTACGAACACCCGGCCAGTTACTACCACCGTGCGGATCTGTTACCGGCGCTGGAGAGCAACGAGACATTGCGCGAGCGATTTTTCGGCGGTGCGCGTAAGCCGATTTTCACCAGCAGCAGTGCTGACAATCATCTGGTGACGTTCGCCGAAGTCATAGCGATGTATTTGCTGGTGTGGTCGCCGGTTGCCTGGGCTTTGATCAATCCTGCTGCCCCATCGCTGACGCCTGAACGCTTGAAGCGCTACACCTTGGAGCAGACCCGCATCGACGCGTTCAAGGCTGGATTGGACAAGGTCGCCCGGGCGCTGGCGCACCTGCCGAGCCTGATGATTTTCGATGACCACGACATCACCGACGACTGGAACCTTTCCGCGCAATGGGAGGAAACCGCCTACGGCCATCCGTTCTCCAAACGCATCATCGGCAACGCCTTGATCGCGTACATGTTGTGCCAGGGCTGGGGCAATAATCCGGACGCGTTCAAGGATGTGCTGGAGAACACACGACGTCTGAGCGCCAGCGGTGATGATCGTTATCTCGACAGCCCGGTGCAGGACGCGCTGATCGATGACTTATTGCGCTTTCAGCATTGGCATTTCGTGCTGCCGAGCAGCCCCGCGCTGGTGGTGCTCGACACCCGCACCCGGCGCTGGCGCAGCGAGATGGCACTCAAGCAACCCTCCGGTTTGCTGGACTGGGAGGCGCTGAGCGAGCTGCAGCAGGAACTGCTCGATCATCCATCAGCAATCATCGTTTCCCCCGCGCCGATCTTCGGCGTGAAGCTGATAGAAACCGTGCAGAAGGTTTTCAGCTGGTGCGGCTATCCGCTGCTGGTCGACGCGGAAAACTGGATGGCACATCGTGGTGCCGCGCAGGTGATCCTGAACATTTTCCGACACACCCGCACACCCGGAAACTACGTGGTGCTTTCCGGCGATGTGCATTATTCCTTCGTCTACGAAGTGCTTATCCGACACCGCAAGGCCGGGCCACGGATCTGGCAGATCACCAGCAGCGGGATCAAGAACGAGTTCCCGAAAACCCTGCTGGAATGGTTTGACCGCCTCAACCGCTGGCTCTACTCGCCGCGCTCGCCGTTGAACTGGTTCACCAAACGCCGACGCATGCGCATCGTGCCGTACACCCCGGAACATGCCGAAGCGGGTGAGCGGCTGTGGAATTCGGCGGGGATCGGCCAGGTGTTTTTCAATGAGCAGGGACAGCCGAGCGAGATCATTCAGCACAATTCGAACGGGGCGGTGAAGACCCGGATGCTGGCGCCGGAGTTGGGGGATTATCCGGACTGACGTGCACCTTTTCCAATGTAGGAGTGAGCCTGCTCGCGATTGCGGTAGGCCATTCAAAATGTATATCGCCTGATACACCGCTATCGCGAGCAGGCTCACTCCTACAGGGGGGTCGGTTGCGCGTCAGTGCGCGGTCACGGCGCGCCCCACACCTCTGACAATCATCTCCACCTCCCGCTCATCAAGCGTCAGCGGCGGCAGCAGCCGTATCGTTTTGCCGCGCGTCACATTGATCAGCAGCCCATGATCGCGCGCAGCAATCAGCGTCAGATCGCGAATCGGCTGTTTCAGCTCGATGCCGATCATCAAACCCTGCCCACGAATCGCCAACACATTGGAATTGTCTGCCAGTTCGGCGCGCAGGCGGGTGAGTAGGCGTTCGCCCTGCACCCGGACATTTTCCAGCAAGCCCTGTTCTTCGATGATATCCAGTACCGTGCAGCCGACCCGGCAAGCCAGCGGGTTGCCGCCGAACGTACTGCCATGACTGCCGGGCGTGAACAGATCAGCCGCCCTGCCCCGTGCCAGACAGGCGCCGATCGGCACGCCGTTGCCGAGGCCTTTGGCCAGGGTCATGACGTCCGGCACGATGCCTTCATGCTGGAACGCGAACCACTGGCCGGTGCGGCCGATGCCGGTCTGGATTTCGTCGAGCATCAACAGCCAGGCGTGCCGATTGCACAGGTCGCGCAGGGCTTTGAGGTAGCCGGGCGGCGCCAGTTGCACACCGCTTTCGCCCTGGATCGGCTCGAGCAGAATCGCCACGATCCGCTCGCCGTGCTTTTGCTGCAGCTGATCCAGCGCCGCCAGATCACCGAAAGGTACTTTGACGAAATCTCCCGGCAGATCATTGAAGCCCAGGCGCACCGCCGGGCCATCACTGGCCGACAACGTGCCCAGCGTGCGGCCATGAAACGCATTGGCCATGACCACCACCAGCGGCTGTTCGATACCCTTGCGCCATCCGTACAAGCGCGCCAGTTTCAGTGCGGTTTCGTTAGCCTCAGCACCCGAGTTATTGAAGAACGCGCGATCCATGCCCGACAGCTCCGTCAGCCGTTTGGCCAGTTGCTGCTGCCAGTCGATGCTGTACAGGTTGGAGGTGTGCAGCAGCATTGCAGCCTGCTCGCTGATGGCCGCGACGATCCGTGGGTGCGAGTGCCCGACATTGGTCACCGCGACGCCTGCGACGGCATCCAGATACTCACGACCGGCCTGATCCCACAGGCGAGTGCCCAGGCCTCTGGTGAAGCTAAGGGCCAGCGATTGGTAGGTGTTCATCAGGGCGGCGGTCATGACTTCAAACTCCAGTGAAGGTCGGTTTGTTTGCAGTATGGTTAGCCACCAGAACTGGATAAACTCGGCAAAACTTCAATCATTTAAAAGCAGAGCTTGATAATGGACCTGTTGCAGGCAATGAGCGTGTACGTGAAGGTCGTGGAAGCGGGCAGCATGACGGCAGCTGCGTTGCAGTGCGAAATGTCCACGACCATGGTCGGAAATCACCTGCGCGCATTGGAGCAACGGCTCGGCGTGCAACTGTTGCAGCGCACCACCCGCCGCCAGCGACTGACCGAATTCGGCAGCGTTTACTACCAGCGCTGCCTGGACGTTCTGGGTCTGGTGGCCGACTCCGAGCGCTTGGCCGAACAGGCCCTCGACGAGCCGCGCGGCTTGCTGCGCATCACCGCACCGCTGACCTTTGGTGTCGAACGCCTGGCCCCGGCGCTCAGTGAATTTTCCCTGCAGTACCCGCAGGTGAAGATGGACGTGGTGCTGACCAACAGCCGACCGGACTTGCTGGAAAGCGGCCTCGACGTGGCATTTCGGCTAGGGCATTTCGAGCAGTCGAACCTGATCGCCCGGCCGCTGATCGACTACACCCTGACCGTGTGCGCCTCGCCGGCCTACGTCGCCCGACGCGGCATGCCGATCACCCCGGAAGACCTGCAACAACACGACTGCCTGTCCTTCGCATACCCTGCCGGCGACGACTGGCAATCGGTGGAAAAACGCTGGCGCCTCAGCGGCCCGGACGGCGAGATTCTGGTGGATGTCAGCGGGCCGATGCTGATGAACACGTCCGCCGGCCTGCATCAGGCGGCGCGCACCGGGATGGGCATCGTCATGTTGCCGGACGCGCTGGTGGAACAGGATCTGCGCGACGGCAAACTGGTGACGGTAATCCCCGATTACCAGCCACCAAGCCGCCCTTTGCATCTGCTGTACGCGCCGGATCGTTATCGTTTGCCGAAGCTGCGTCGGTTTGTCGAATTCGCGATGCAGACGTGGGGCAGAGCCTGACGCCGGTCGCGATCAACTACGCTCGAATAACTGCCACCAAGGACGCTGTCAGACTATGAACACCCACATCACCATACGTAATCTGCTGCGCGCTGAAGTGGAGCCAGTCCGGCTGTTTCTCGGCCAACATGGCTGGGGACACCGAACAGGCTCCAGCGATTACTTCGCTCAACTGATCGAAAACTCGCAACGCACTGCCGTCGCACTGAGCGGCGAGCAAATCATCGGTTTCGCCCGGGGCATCACCGATGGTTTATCCAACGGTTATCTATCAATGGTCGTGGTTGATGGCCAGCACCGCCGCGCTGGCGTCGGGCGCGCACTCGTCGAGCACGTCATGGGCGATAACGCTGAAATCACCTGGATGCTGCGGGCAGGGCGAGAAGGCGCGGATGCGTTTTTTGCGAGTCTGGGGTTTCACTCATCGGTAATAGCCATGGAGCGTCCGCGCCTGAAATAGCGCGGCGCATACCGCTCATGTGTGGATGCCGATAGAAAACTCGACCGGCAGACCGGTTGGTCCGTGACAACGCTGCCCCGCTCCCCTAAATTAACCGGCCTGAAAAAGACCTCGCGCTTTCTCGTCTCCACTCCAGTTAAAAAAGTAGTGAAATTTCAATGTCCGATTTCAACACCGCTGAATCCGTAGTCACCGAATCATCCAAAGCGGAATACGAAAACTCCATCAATCTTTCACAACACCTTCCACAAGCCAAAATCATCAGCGAGATGGTGCTGGATGCTTTCCAGTCGACCCGCGAAAGCGACCAGATCCGCGAGCTGCGCGCCGCGATCCGTCAGGCGCACGACAGCTTCGATGATGACAAGGCCTACGAGTTGATGGGTCAGCTCAAGGCGCTGAAAGACGCCGAGGCCGCCGACCTCGCCGCCCTCGAAGACCTGAGCAGCAAGTTCTCGATCGGCCGCATCCTGTCCTGCTTCAAGGACGATCCGGCGTTCCAGGAAATCGTTTACGGCCTCGCGCTCAAAGTGCTGAATCAGACCCACCAGGCGATCAGCAATCCGAGTGGCGGCAAGGGCAAGGCTGCCAAGAAGAAAGAACTGGAAATCTTCACCATCAGCAAGGACGGCAGCAGCGTGACCCTGCCGCTGCGCACTCCGCGTTCGCGCCTGAACGTTGACCGTGAAGCGCTGGAGTTCCTCGGTTTCACCTTCGTCGGTGAAGGCGAAGAAGCCGAGCTGGAAGGCGAAACCTTCGTCGACAACGCTGGCACCGAACACGCGATCAACCGCAAGAACATCATCACCGCGCTGCAGCAGCAGACCGCGTTCGATGGTTACAGCATCGCCGCGCAGTAATCCCGGCGCCGACAAAAAAGCCCCGCTCTGAGATTCAGGCGGGGCTTTTTGTTGGGCGGTGCGCCGGTCAGATTTCCGGCTGTACCGCCGCGATCATGTCGACTTCAATCGCGGCGTTCTTCGGCAACTGATAGACACCGACCGTAGTGCGAGTGTGCCGACCGGCATCGCCGAGCACATGGCTGAACACGTCCGATGCACCGTTGGCCACTTCACTCAGGTCCACGAAGTCCGGAGTCGACTTCACATACACGGTGACCCGCAACAACGCCCGAATCTTGTCCAGCGAACCCACCGCATCGACGATCAGCGCCAGGCAGCGCATGGCACTGATGCTCGCGGCGGCCTGGCCATCCTTGAGGTTCAACTCCAACCCCACACGACCGGGATACAGAATCCTGCCATTGACCCGCGGCACCATGCCGCTGATGTACAACTCATCGCGGTGGCGGATCAGCGGCGCGTAATTGCCGCCGGCGGTGTTCTCGCCATAGATGTCGTAGTTCAGCTCTTGTGCCAGGGCAATGAAGCGTTCGTCGCAGGTCATCCTCTCAGTCATTTCGCCCAGCCTTTTGATCAGTGCATGAAGAACCGCAGGTTAAGACCGATGATTGCCGGAGATTCGATTTGTGGCAGGTCATCGACATAGTTGGATCCAAATTTAGGTGTTTCACGAAGTGATAGCAACCGGCCGCTGAGGCATCCTTCGCCACATTTTCACGGTGTGCCGCCATCTCTGCGACGCCCTGCATTAACTCAGCAAACAGATTGCGCTTTTTCACCCAAACCTGCCCCATTAGAAAATAGCCTCTGGGATCCTAACTAATGAAAAGTTTTCTGAAGGTAGGAGATCTCTCTATAAGCAGACAGTCGTTTCCCAAAGACACGCTCAACCTTAAATAGCACCCAACAAAAAACCCCGCACATCTCTCAATGTGCGGGGTTTTTCTTAAAGCCATCCAGCCTTACGGCGCGTACGTCAGCAGCAGCTCGGCCGGCACCTTGAAGTCCAGGGACATCATGACGCTCAGGGCGGTGATGGTGAAGATCGAGAACACGAACAGCTTGCGTGCCCAGACCGTGTCATCCACCGCCTTGTAGCCGGTCCAGGCCATGTACAACCAGTACATGCCCATGGCCGCGGCGACCGCGAGGTAGCTCATGCCGGCGTAACCGCTGAAGGTCAGCATCAAGGTCGCCACGAGGAACGCCAGGATGTAGAGCAGGATGTGCTTCTTGGCCACTTCGATTCCGCGCTTGACGGGCAGCACCGGAATCGATGCGGCCAGGTAGTCGTTGAAACGGAAGATCGCGATGGCGTAGGAATGCGGCATCTGCCACAGACTGAACATCACCAGCAGGGTCAGTGCGGCCATGTCGAAGCTGTTGGTTACGGCAACGTAACCGATCACTGGCGGCATGGCGCCCGACAGACTGCCCACCAGCGTGCCGTGAACCGACTTGCGCTTGAGGTACAGGCTGTAGAAGCCGACGTAGATGATGAAGCCGATTACCGCGAACAGGGCGGCCAACGGGTTGGCCACCTTGTACAACAAGGCAACGCCGAGAACACCAAGGATGGTCGCGTAGACCAGGGCCAGTTTCAGGGAGATCAAGCCCTGCACCAGCACCCGGTTCTTGGTGCGTTCCATCTTCAGGTCGATGTCGCGGTCGATGCAGTTGTTGAACACGCAACCGGAGGCCACAACCAGGGAAGTGCCGATCATGGCGGCCAGGAACACCGCCAGATCTACATGCCCTTTCGAGGCCAGGAAGAACCCGCCTGCCACAGAAAGCACGTTACCGAAAATGATCCCCGGTTTGGTGATTTGGATAAAGTGCTTGAGCGACATCGGGTCTACCTCACTTCGCCATCATGTACGTGTGGATGCTGAACATGATCCACAGCGACAGGCCAACCAGCAGCAGGATCACGATGGCCGTAAAGACAAACGCGATCACGTTGTTACGTTGTGCAATCGAACGGTCCAGGTGCAGGAAGTAGTACAGGTGAACGATCACCTGGATTACCGCGAACAGCAGGACGATTGCCAGCGTGGTGGATTTCGGCAAGGTCGGGAACATCACCAGGCCGAACGGAATGACGGTCAGGATCACCGACAGGATGAAGCCGATGGCGTACGACTTTACGCTGCCGTGGCCAGCATCATGGCTGTCATGGGAGTGTGCATTAGCCATTACAGAGTCCCCATCAGGTAAACAACGGTGAATACGCAGATCCACACCACGTCCAGGAAGTGCCAGAACAGGCTCAGGCAGCTCAGACGGGTCTTGTTGGTCGCCGTCAGGCCGTGCTTGTTGACCTGGTACATCATGATGCCCATCCAGATCAGACCCGCGGATACGTGCAGACCGTGGGTACCGACCAGGGTGAAGAACGCCGACAGGAAGCCCGAACGGCTAGGACCGAAGCCCTCGGAGATCAGCAGGTGAAACTCGTTGATCTCCATGGCGATGAAGCCTGCGCCGAGCAGGAAGGTCATGAACAACCAGCCCAGAACCTGCTGCTTTTTACCTTTGTACAACGCCAGCATGGCGAAGCCGTAGGTGATCGAGCTGAACAACAGCAGAGCGGTTTCGCCCAGCACGTATGGCAGTTCGAAGATGTCGTGGCCCGACGGGCCACCGGCGACGTTGTTTACCAGTACCGCGTACACCGCGAAGATCGACGCAAACAGAATGCAGTCGGTCATCAGGTAGAGCCAGAAACCGTATACGGTCATCTCGCCCGAGTCGTGGTGATGGTCATCGTGCCCATGGTCACCATGGGCGTGTCCAACATTGGTCACTAAGTTCGACATGGTTTAAGCCTGTTCCAACGAGGTTACACGGGTGGCATTGGCCGGGATTTTCCCTGCCGCGACCAGACGCTTGTGCTGCTCGGCTTCGATGCGCTCGATCGTTTCAACCGGAACCATGTAGCCCTGGTCGTCACGTGCCGCGTGGATCACGAAGTAGATGACAGTGCCGGCCAGGCTGGCGATCGCCAACCACCAGATGTGCCAGATCATCGCGAAACCGAAGACGGTCAGCAGTGCGCCCATCACCACACCAGTGGCGGTGTTGTTCGGCATGTGGATCGGCTCGTACTTGGCCGGAGCCTGGTACGCAGTACCGTTTTCCTTGGCTTCGGTGAACGGGTCGATGCAGTCAGCCTTAGGCAGCACAGCGAAGTTGTAGAACGGAGGTGGCGACGAGGTCGACCATTCCAGAGTGTGGGCATTCCACGGGTCACCGTGTTCGCACATGTTCTCTGGCTTGTTGCGGTCACGCACACTGACGTACAGCTGGATCAGTTGGCAGGCGATACCGACAGCGATCATCACCGCACCGAACATGGCAACGTACAGGTACGGTACCCACTCAGGGTTGGTGGTGGCGTTCAGACGACGAGTCATGCCCATGAAGCCCAGTGCATAGAGCGGCATGAACGCGACGAAGAAGCCCGAGATCCAGAACCAGAACGCTGCTTTACCCCAGCCTTCGTGCAGCTTGAAGCCGAACGCTTTCGGGAAGTAGAACGCGAAACCTGCGATGTAACCGAATACCGCACCGCCGATGATCACGTTGTGGAAGTGCGCGATCACGAACAGGCTGTTGTGCAGAACGAAGTCAGCACCCGGGATGGCCAGCAGTACGCCGGTCATGCCGCCGATGGCGAAGGTCACCATGAAGCCCAGGGTCCACAGAACCTGGCTGGTGAAGCGCAGACGGCCCTGGTAGATGGTGAACAGCCAGTTGAACAGTTTCACACCCGTCGGGATGGAAATCAGCATCGTCGCCAGACCGAAGAAGGCGTTGACGCTGGCACCCGAACCCATGGTGAAGAAGTGGTGCAGCCAAACCATGAAGCCCAGTACCGAGATCGCGCCCGAAGCGTAGATCATCGAGTGGTGGCCGAACAGTTTCTTGCCGGTGAACGCCGAGATCACTTCCGAGAAGATGCCGAATGCCGGCAGGATCAGGATGTAAACCTCAGGGTGGCCCCAGGCCCAGAACAGGTTGACGTACATCATTGGATTGCCACCAAGTTCATTGGTGAAAATGTGGAAATCCATGTAACGGTCGAGGGTCAGCAGTGCCAGGGTAGCGGTCAGGATCGGGAACGAAGCCACGATCAGAACGTTGGCCCAGGTGCAGGTCCAGGTGAAGATCGGCATGTCCATCAGTTTCATGCCAGGGGTACGCATTTTCAGCACGGTGGCCAGGAAGTTGACCCCCGTCAGCGTCGTACCCAACCCGGATAGCTGTAGCGCCCAGATGTAGTAGTCCATCCCCACGCCAGGGCTGTATTGCAGACCCGACAGCGGTGGATAGGCAACCCAGCCGGTCTTGGCGAATTCGCCGACGCCCAGGGACAGGTTGATCAGCACAACGCCGGACACCAGCAGCCAGAAGCTCAGGGAGTTCAGGAACGGGAAGGCAACGTCACGCGCGCCGATCTGCAGCGGCACTGCAAGGTTCATCAGGCCGGTGAAGAATGGCATCGCCATGAAGATGATCATGATCACACCGTGAGCGGTGAAGATCTGGTCATAGTGTTCAGGTGGCAAGTAGCCAGGCGAACCCTCGGTGGCCATGGCCAGCTGGGTACGCATCATGATGGCGTCGGCAAAGCCACGCAGCAGCATGACCATGGCAACGATGATGTACATCACACCGATTTTCTTGTGGTCGACCGACGTCAGCCACTCGGTCCACAAGTAGGTCCACTTCTTGAAGTAGGTGATTGCAGCGAACAACGCCAGACCACCGAGCGCGATCATCGAGATGGTGACCATCACGATCGGCTCGTGGAAAGGGATCGCTTCCCAACTTAATTTACCAAACATCGTTTACTCCTCTGCCCCGGCAGCTGAATGCGAATTCGAGTCCATGTCCGTTGCCGCCACTTCTTTCTCTTTCTTCTCGTGCTTCAGCGGCTTGCCCGGTTTCATGCCTTCGTACTTGTCGACGATGGTCTGGAACAGGTTCGGCGTGACCGAGGAGTAGAGCTCGACTGGATTGTTCTGGCTTGGCTTGGCAAGGGCTGCGTATTCAGCTTGTTCAAGCTGTTTAGGTGCCTTTTTGACTTCACTTACCCAGGCGTCGAAATCTTCCTGAGAAGTTGCGATCGCTTTGAATTTCATACCGGTGAAACCAGCGCCGCTGTAGTTGGCGGAGATACCGTCCATTTCAGCGTTGCGGTCAGCGATCAGGTGCAGCTTGGTGGTCATGCCCGCCATCGCGTAGATCTGGCCGCCCAGGCCCGGGATGAAGAACGAGTTCATCACGGCGTCGGAGGTGATCCGGAAGTTGACCGGGGTGTGCGCCGGGAACACGATCTTGTTGACCGTGGCAATGCCTTGTTCCGGATAGATGAACAGCCACTTCCAGTCCAGCGCAACGACTTCGATGGTCACCGGCTTGACGTCGGATTCAATCGGACGGTACGGGTCCAGTTTGTGGGTCGAAATGTAGGTGATGTAACCCAGGGCGATGATGATCAGAACCGGGATGGTCCAGACCGCCACTTCGATTTTGGTCGAGTGCGACCATTTCGGGGTGTAGACGGCATCCTTGTTGGACGCGCGGTACTTCCAGGCGAACAGGAAGGTCATGACGATAACCGGCACAACGACCAACAGCATCAGCAGCGTGGCGGTGATGATCAGGTTGCGCTGTTCCAGGCCGACCTGGCCCGTTGGATTGAGCAGGGTCATGTTGCAGCCTCCCAGCAACAACGTGCCGAGCAGCGGCACTAGGCCTAGTAATCTGGGGTACCTGTTTTTACTCATCTCACGACCTCTAAAGCAGCTTGCGCAATGCAGTTGGGTTTTGATCGCCAACACTTCACCCTGCCAAGGGTTGGCATTTTCTTTGGATTGAATAAGGGCCGCCCGTCGCGCGTCAGACGCTCGACAAAACCTTGGGACAGCGGTCAGTTCTTATTCGAATTCGTGGTCAAAGGCCTTGTTACAGACCAATTCCATTTGGTGCGGAAAGTTGGAAGGCACCGACACCTGGGTGTCGCAAAAGCCTTTCGGCCCGCTCGACACCCGACTTCCTGTCCAGTTCCTTAATAAAGGCTGAACAGTGCCGGGAATTCAGTGCGGGCGATTGTAGATAGGTAGCGCCCTATACACCATGTCTTATCCCGAAATAATTTTTATCGCTCAGAGCAACAATCCATCACCGTTTTTGCAAAAGTTCCGCATGTTATCGAAATCGATTCTCAACAAAAACACCAAAAAATGTAGGCCTATACACCTCAGTTCAGACAGCTCCGAAGGGATTTTCCCGGCAGCGAATCGGCGCAAAGCCCGATATTCAAAGGCCTCTGGCCATCTGCCAGAGCCTGTTAAAACTGCCTGATCTGGCACCCGCGTGCAAAACCAGAAAAACGCCGAAACAGACCAATCCTTTTTTGTAACATTACGCCAATCCGGGTCGCCGAAAGCCCCTGCGACAGGGCGCGTGTGACAACATGTCGCACATCTGCCGCACTCTCCATTGCCGTTCGTCACGGTGATTTCACAATCACTCTGAAATGCAAAACGCCCCGATCGGCTGATACGCAAATCGGGGCGTTTTCTGTATCGGCCAATCTGCCGAAGAGTTGATTCAGCGCAGTGCTTTTCGGTTACGCGAGGTCAGCAGCGGCACCAGGATCACCACCAGCACGAACGCCACCAGTGCCCATTGCGCCAGCGAAAGGCCGAGGATCGGCGGGTACGGCGTCGAGCAGAAACCGTCGACCTGGAAGCCCAGCGGGAAGATCTTCGCCAGCGGCAGGTCGTCGACAATCGGCTGCAACACATCGATGCCGCAGCTCACCGCCGGATAGAACTGGGTGTACACATGATGCCCGGCGACACCGGCACCGGCGATCGCGCAGATCACCACCAGCACTTCGAACACCGTGATGCTGCGGCGGGTGCGCATCGCCGCGCCGATAAAGGCAAACAGCGCAATCAGCAGCAATGCATAACGCTGCAGGATGCACAGCGGGCATGGCGCCTCGCCCAGCACGATCTGCATGTACAGCGCGCCACCAATCAACGCCAGGCAGATGATGCCCAGCAGCACCAGAAAGCGCCGCTCACGTCCCAGTCGAATCGTTTCCTCGCTCATCGCGTTTCCCTTGTATGTCCATGGTTCAGCTGGCTGGCGGCTGCGCTTGCAGTTGCGCCAGCAGGCTGATGTTGTCTTCGATATGCCAATTGGCCGCGATGCGACCGTTGTCGATCTGATAGATATCGGTTGCCCGGAAGTCTACACGCTGGCCCTGCCCTTTGAGAGTCTTGAACGTCCCACTGAAGTGTCCGCGAAAGTGCAGATGCACCACCACGCGGTCGCCGGCAATGATCATTTGCTCGATCTCGCAGCTCAGGTCCGGCACCGGTGCGATCAACGCCGATTCGGCCGAAGCAAACGGACTGGCCAGCAAAGCGGCCGACAAGCCAAGCATTGCCAGGCTCGAACGAGAGGAGAAGATGATGTGCGACACGGGGGCGATCCTGATCAGTTAAACGAACGAGCGCCTATCATCAGCATCGGGGAATAAACGATAAACCGGTTAAGAAACGATTAACCTTTAAACACTTTTTAAGAATCAAAATTGCGTTACGGCCATCGCGAGCAGGCTCACTCCTACAAGAGATCTGCTTCGTACACCATTTTCATGTACGCCACCGCCCCTGTAGGAGTGAGCCTGCTCGCGATGAAGGCGACTCAGTCCTAAGGATTATTCCAAAGCAGCAGCCGGCCCGAAGAACTCATAACGGCTCTGCTGCTCCGGCACGCCCAACGCTTTCAGATGCCGCTTGATCGCGCCCATGAAGCCCTTCGGCCCGAGGAAGTAAGCGTCGACATCCCGTTGCGCCGGCAGCCATTCACCCAATTGCTCTTGGCTGAGGATCCCGACTTTGTCCGCCGCCGGGCTCACGCCGTCGTCTTCGGCGTAGCAATAAAAGCGCTTGAGCTGCGGATGACGCGCCGCCAGCCCATCGACCCAGTCGCGGAACGCATGCACGCTGCCATTGCGCGCGCAGTGGATAAAGTGCACCGGGCGCTCGGTTTGCAGCGCCGCTTCGAGCATCGCCAAAGTTGGCGTGATGCCGACCCCACCACTGATCAGCACCAACGGCTTGTCGCTCTCAGTCAGGGTGAACTCGCCCGATGGCGGGAACAGCTGAATGCTCGCGCCGACGTGCAGTTGATCATGCAAGTGGTTGGACGCACGACCACCCGGTTCGCGTTTGACGCTGATGCGGTACTGACCTTTATTGGCCAGTGCCGACAGCGAGTAATTGCGGCGGATTTCTTCGCCATCGAGGATCAGCTTCATGCCGATGTACTGACCCGGTTCTGCGGCAAGGATCGGGCCTTTGTCCGCCGGCTCGAAGTAGAACGAAATGATTTCCGCGCTCTCCTCGACCTTGTCCACCACGATGAACTCCCGCGCGCCGCGCCAGCCGCCGACCGCTTGTTCTTTCTGGTCGTAAATCGCCGCTTCGGCACCAATCAGGATTTCGGCCAGTTGCCCATACGCCGCGCCCCATGCGCTCATCACTTCCGGCGTAGCGATCTCGTCACCGAGCACTTCGGAGATGGCACGCAGCAGGCAAGTGCCGACAATCGGGTAGTGCTCCGGAAGGATTTGCAGGGCGACGTGCTTGTTGATGATCTTCGCCACCAGATCGCCCAACTGGTCGAGCTGATCGATGTGTCGCGCATACATCAATACACCGTTGGCCAACGCGCGCGGCTGATCGCCACTGGCCTGGTGCGCCTGGTTGAACAGCGGGCGAACCTCAGGGTATTCAGAGAGCATCATGCGGTAAAAGTGGGTGATCAGCGCTTCACCACCGCTTTCCAGCAGGGGCACAGTGGATTTGATAATGGCACGATCCTGGACGCTAAGCATAAGAGTGACTCCTGAGCTTTTTGAGAATTACCTTAGGCTTATCAGCTTTCGTGCCAGATTAATTATCGTTATAAATCAATGGCTTATTTTTTACGTAGTCATTTAGACTCAAAGCGTTTTATAGTCATCGCGACTACATAGAGTCTCTTTGACTACAAGACCATGACCGCCAAATCCTTGCTCACCGCTCTACTGCCATTGGTCTCCGACCTGTCCCGCGAACTGCCCGAGGGCGAGCGCTATCGACGCCTGCTCGAAGCCATGCGCGCCCTGCTGCCGTGCGATGCCGCCGCACTGCTGCGCCTGGACGGCGAATGGCTGGTGCCGCTGGCGGTGGATGGTTTGAGTACCGACACTCTCGGCCGGCGCTTCAAGGTCAGTGAACATCCCCGTTTCGAGATCCTGCTGGACGGCGCCGGGCCAACGCGGTTCGCCACCGACAGCGACTTGCCCGATCCTTACGACGGTCTGGTCGATGGTCTGGGCGATCACCTCGAGGTACATGACTGTCTCGGCTGTCCGCTGTTCGTCGATGAAAAACTCTGGGGCCTGATCACCCTCGACGCGCTCGATCCGGAGCGTTTTGAACCAATCGAACTCGACGCCCTGCAAGCCTTCGCCAGCCTCGCATCGGCCACGGTCAACGCCGCCGAACGCATCGAACGCCTGGCACTGCGTGCCGAAGACGAGCACCAGCGCGCCGAGGTCTACCGCCAGGCCAGCGGTCAGCAGCAGCGCGAAATGATCGGCCAGAGCAAGGCGCACAAACGGCTGGTGGAGGAAATCAACCTGGTCGGCGGCAGCGACCTGACGGTGCTGATCACCGGCGAAACCGGGGTCGGCAAAGAACTGGTGGCGCAAGCGATCCACGCCGCCTCCCCGCGCGCCGACAAACCGATCATCAGCCTCAACTGCGCGGCCCTGCCCGATACTCTGGTCGAAAGCGAACTGTTCGGCCACGTGCGCGGCGCCTTCACCGGCGCCACCAGCGACCGCCGCGGCAAGTTCGAACTGGCCAATGGCGGCACGCTGTTTCTCGATGAAGTCGGCGAACTGTCGCTGACCGTACAGGCCAAGTTGCTGCGCGTGCTGCAAAGCGGCCAGTTGCAGCGGCTCGGCTCGGACAAGGAACATCAGGTCGATGTGCGCCTGATCGCCGCGACCAACCGCGATCTGGCCGAAGAAGTGCGCAGCGGCCGCTACCGCGCCGACTTCTATCACCGCTTGAGCGTGTACCCGCTGCGAGTGCCGGCACTGCGCGATCGTGGGCGCGATGTATTGCTGCTCAGCGGCTTTTTTCTGGAACAGAACCGCTCGCGCATGGGCCTCAATAGCCTGCGCCTGAGCAGCGACGCCCAGGACGCGTTGCTCGCCTACACTTGGCCGGGCAACGTGCGCGAGCTGGAACACTTGATCGGGCGTAGCGCGCTGAAGGCGCTGGGCAACTGCAAGGTGCGGCCGAAGATTCTCAGTTTGAGCGCGGCGGATCTGGATCTGCCGCGGGAGGTTGTGGATAACTCGGTGGAGCCGGTTGCCGAGGTGCCCGCGATGCCGTTGATCAGCGGCGATTTGCGCAGTGCCACCGAGCAATATCAGCGGCAGTTGATCAGTGCTGCGCTTGAGCGTAACCAGGATAACTGGGCCAGCGCGGCGCGGGAGTTGGGGCTGGACCGGGCGAATCTTGGGCGGATGGCTAAACGCCTTGGGATGAGATAGACCTCCATTGTGGCGAGGGAGCTTGCTCCCGCTCGGCTGCGCAGCAGTCGCAAAAGCAGCGGACATGACCAACCTGATACACCGCGGTGGATGGTTATGGGAGCGCTTCGCACTCCAGCGGGAGCAAGCTCCCTCGCCACAACGTTTGACCCGGATTGAGGATTGAGCCTAAAGCCTGCCCCCGACAAGTCGATAACCCGGCATCAATAGTTTCTGGCGATTTGCACCCTCGCCCATCACCTTTTTCCACAGAAGGTTTATATGTCTTCCACCAAAGCCCGCGCAGATTCACTTTCGCTTCTGCTGTTTACCTTGCGCAGCGGCAAGCTGATGGCGATCAACCTGCTGAAAGTCAGTGAAATCATCCCCTGCCCGCCGCTGACCAAAATGCCCGAGTCGCACCCGCACATCAAAGGCATCGCCACCCTGCGCGGCGCGTCGCTGTCGGTGATCGACCTCAGCCGCGCCATCGGTGAACGCCCCCTGGAAGACCCGAACGGCGGCTGCCTGATCGTCACCGATGTCAGCCGTTCGAAGCAGGGCCTGCATGTGCAGGCGGTGAGCAAAATCGTCCATTGCCTGACCACCGACATCAAGCCGCCGCCGTTCGGCTCCGGCGGCTCGCGCGCCTACATCACTGGTGTGACCTCGGTCGACGGCACGCTGGTACAAGTGCTCGACATCGAGAAAGTCATCCACAGCATCGCCCCGGCGCAGATCGAAATGGCCCCGACCGACCTGAGCATGGAAGACGCCGAGGTACTGGGCAACGCACGGATTCTGGTGGTCGACGACAGCCAGGTGGCGCTGCAGCAATCGGTGCACACCCTGCGCAACCTCGGCCTGCAATGCCACACTGCGCGCAGTGCCAAGGAAGCCATCGACTGCCTGCTGGATCTGCAAGGCACCGCACAGCAGATCAACCTGATCGTCTCCGACATCGAAATGTCCGAGATGGACGGCTACGCCTTCACCCGCACCCTGCGCGAGACGCCAGACTTCGCCCACCTCTACGTGCTGCTGCACACCTCGCTCGACAGCGCGATGAACAGCGAGAAAGCACGCCTGGCCGGGGCGAACGCGGTGCTGACCAAATTCTCGTCGCCGGAGCTGACCCAACGTCTGATCGAAGCGGCCAAACACGTCGCGGCCAACGGTCACTGAGTTTTGGGCCAGACGTACTGCTTTTTGATGCGGCGCGACCTTCGTCAAGACGTGCCGCCGATCCACTGGTCGGAAGGCATTGAGCTGAGCACTTATCGTCCGGAACTCGCTGCGGCCGTGCATCAGCTGATGCAACTTGGCTACCGCGAGGGTGGCGGCCGCGTGCCAGCACTGGAGGAATGGCAGCAGCGCTTCGAGAGCGATGCCGAATACGATCCTGATTTGTGCTTTATCGCCCGCGATAACGAAGGCGTGATCGGCGTGGCGCAATGCTGGACCAGTTCATACATCAAGAATCTGGTGGTTCACCCGCGCGCTCAGGGTCGTGGACTGGGTCGAGCGCTGTTGCTGAATGCGTTCAAGGTGTTTCAGCAACGCCGTGAAGGTTTTGTCGATCTGAAGGTGCTTGAAGACAACCTGCGGGCGCAGCGTTTGTATGAGAGTGCCGGGATGATTGTGGTTCGCCGGGAACTTGTGCCGGACTGATCGACCGTCTTCGCGAGCAAGCCCGCTCCCACCCTGGAATGCATTTCAAATTGTGGGAGCGAGCTTGCTCGCGAAGAGGCCAGCCCAGGCAACTTCTCATCCTCAGGCATACTCAAACCTTGGCCAAACCAAGGATGCCCAACCATGAAAACCCTCTCCCTGAGCCTGCTCTGCCTCACCGCCCTGGCCTCCCAGGCCCACGCCTCCAGCCCCGACGCCTGGGCCGCTTACGACAAAACCGTGCTCGCCAGTTGCACCAGGGCCAGCGGCCTCAAAGACGCCAAACCCGTCGGCAGCCCCGCGCAATTCGATGACCGCGTCGGCTACACCGCCGTGCTGCTACAAGGCCAATACCCGCAAAAACACATGAAAGGCCAGCAAGGCACTGAGCTGTGCCTGTACAGCAAAAAGTCGAAAACCGCGTTCGTCACCGAATGGGACTCGATCCGTCCTACCACCAAGCCTTGAGGGCTGGCGCACAACTTGCTTCGATCAGCCTCAGCCTGGCGACTTTACGTCGCCGTTTCACACTCTGATTGAAGATTGATCGTGCAATGAATACGACATTTTCCTGCGTCGGTTGCGGCAAATGCTGCACCGACCACCATGTGCCCCTGACCCTCGCCGAAGCCCGCATGTGGGCGGCGGATGGCGGTCAGGTGATCGTGCTGGTGGAGGCCTTTCTCGGCAACGGCCTGGGCCTGCCGGCGCAGCAGCGTGAGCACGCCGAACGACGTTCGCTGGTGGTACGCAGCGGCACGACCGAGGCCCACGTGGCCATCACCTTCGCCGCATACAACGTCGGGCGCTGCCGGAATCTTGACGAAGAAAACCTGTGCCGCATCTACGAACGCCGGCCGTTGGTGTGCAGGATTTATCCGGCGGAAATCAACCCGCACATCCCGCTCAATCCGGCCGCCAAGGATTGCCCGCCGGAGTCGTGGCAACAGGGGCCGCTGCTGATTGTCGGCGGGGAGTTGGTCGATCAGGAACTGCTGGAGCTGATCCAGCGTTCGCGTCAGGCCGATCGCGATGATATCCGCATCAAGGATGCGATCTGCGCCGCGCTGGGGATTCGCACCACGGCGCTCAAGGGCGACGGCTTTACCGCGTATTTGCCGCAGATGGACGCTTTTGCGGCCGTGATCGATCAGGTTTCAGCACAGCCGCTGAGTGAAGCGTCCAGCGAATGGCTGTTTCATTTGTCCGGGGATGATGTGGCCGGGCAGTTGGTGGCGGCCGGGGCGCAAGTAGTGACTGAGCCGGCGCAGACGTATGCGTTTATTTCGCTGCGCGCGGCTTGATCCGGATTTTTTATTGCCTGCAATGGCCCCTTCGGGAGCAAGCCCCCTCCCACAGGGTTTTGAGTTGTACACAGAATAAATGATCAACTCACAAACCTGTGGGAGGGGGCTTGCTCCCGAAGAGGCCGGCCCAGATAACCTCAATCCCGAACCTGCCGCCGCCCCCAGAACTCCCGCGCCAGCAACCGCAAATCCCCCGCCAGCCCCGCCACATCTTCAGAATTGCGCTGACTCTGCCGCCCCTCATCCACCGTCAACTCGGACGCCGTGCGAATGCTGACGATATTACGGTTGATGTCTTCGCTCACCGCGCTCTGCTGCTCCACCGCCGCGGCAATCTGCAGGCTCATCTCGGTGATCTGCTCGACCCGCTCGCTGATCCCGTCCAGCGCCCGCGCCGCGCGTTGAGCCTGTTCGACGCTGTTATCCACATGCTCGCTGCTCTGCTGCATAACCAGCACGGCGTCCCGTGCACCGTTCTGCAGGGTGCTGATCATCCGTTGAATCTCGTTGGTCGACTGCTGCGTGCGCTGCGCCAGCCCACGTACTTCATCGGCCACCACCGCAAAGCCGCGCCCGGCATCGCCAGCACGCGCCGCTTCGATCGCTGCGTTGAGCGCCAGCAGATTGGTCTGCTCGGCGATGCTGCGGATCACCTCCAGCACCCCGGAAATCTCGCTGCTGTGACCTTCGAGCTGATGAATCACCTCGGTCGCCCGCCGCAACTCCTCGGCCAGACGCAACACCGCACTGCGACTTTCACCGACCAGCCAATGCCCTTCGCGGGTTTCCGTGCCGGCCATGTCCGCCGCCACCGACGCCTGCTGCGCATGGCTGGCAACTTGCGCGACGCTGGCGGCCATCTGATGAATCGCCGCCGCCACCTGATCGGTCTCCGCCTGCTGCGCCAGCGAACTGTTGTGACTGCTTTGCAGATGATCGACCAATTGCGCCGCGTGCCCGGCCAACTGCTGCGACGCATCACCGATACGCCCGACCACCGCGCCGACCTGGGCTTCGAGCATTTGCAGGGCAAACTCGATCTGGCCGAACTCATCGCGGCGCCCGGTATAGATGCTCTGACTCAACGGATTGTCCGCGACCTGCCGCGCGCGCTCGGTCAGGCGTTCCAGCGGCCGCAAGATCCAGCGCACGCCCAACGCGCAGAGACTGCTGCCGACCACAAATGCCAGCCCATCGATCCATGCCGAGTCCGGACGCAACCAGGCCTCGATCCCCAACACCAGCCCCAGCAACGCACTGGCCAAAGCCGTGATTTTGCCGCGCAGGCCTAACGTGGGCAGCGGCCGCCGCCCCTTCAACTCTCCGCGCAACTGCGCGTACACCCGCTCCGCCGCCGCCACCCGCCGTGCATCAGGCCGGGTGCGCACCGACTGATACTCCACCGCCACGCCGCTCTGCGTAACCGGCGTGACATACGCGCTGACCCAATAATGATCGCCATTCTTGCAACGATTCTTCACCAGCCCCATCCACGAGCGCCCGCGCTTGAGCGTCTGCCACATATGCGCAAACGCCTGCGCCGGCATGTCCGGATGACGCAACAGGTTGTGTGGCGTGCCGAGCAATTCGTCGCGGCTATAACCGCTTATTCTGATGAAATCATCGTTGGCGTAGGTGATCGCGCTGGTCAGATCGGTGGTCGAAAGAATGTTCGCGTCCGGCGCCACATCGACGTTACGGCCGGTTACCGGGAGATTGATCTTCATGGAAAGCGCGCTCGTTTTATGGGAAGAGTCGGCAGGGCTGCTGACTCTAAGCGCACCAATTGGTCAAATATTGATCTGGCTCAGGATCTGAGCACTTAGCCATCACTGCGACCGAAAATCGCAGTCGATGGCCAAAAGAGGGATGAAACTCAGCGCTTGCCCATCGAGCGACGGGTACCCGGCGGCGCCATGCCCGGGGTCTTGGTGTGGCCGTTCTTGGCGCCATTCTTGTACCACGGCTGGTTCGAACCCTTGGCAGCCGCCAGTTCACCCGGTTTGAACGGGAACTTGAAAGCCGGGATCTCGGGTTTGGTCTCGCTGGCATCAGTCAGCTCGGCCGGGACATCGCTCACGGCGTCGTCAACCGGCGGTTGGATCGGGGAAGTCATAAAAGCTCCGCAAAGCAAAAAGTCCGGCCCGAACAGTGAGCCGCGAAGGCGCGCAGTATACCTGCGCGCCTTGCGACAGCACCTGAAGATTTGCAGCGCACGCCGAACGGTTTAGAGGTAGGTGATGGTGCAATGTTTGCCAAATTGGGAATGATCGGTCCCTTTTTGGGACCGGCTGACACCAATAGCCGGCAGAGATGCGTCGCCCGCAAAAACGCCTTCGCGAGCAAGCTCACTCCCACAAGTGAGTGGGAGTGAGCTTGCTCGCGATGAACGATGACGCGGCGCTCGGACGGATCAAGTGCGTGGATCAACCCGATCCAGCGCCCGGTTCACCGCCAGTTCGGCGAGCATGACGATCTGCTGGATCGCCAACGCCGTGCTGCGTTGCGGACCGCCGAGTTCATTGGCGAAATTGCTGGCCATGGCACTGGCAGAGGCCAACGATTCGTAAGCGTGGGCGAGCAGAGTTTCGGTGTCGATGCCTGGGTTGACCAGAAACATCGTGCTTGGCTGTCGCGGCTGGACGGGTTGCGGACTGAGGTAAAAGTCGAGCGCGCGTTTGATGGCTTCGCGGTTTTTGGCGAGGTCTTCTGCGCGGATGGCTTCGGCGAGCGGGGTTGTGGTTTCTACGGGAGGATCGGGTACGGGTTTCGACATTGAATTGATCTCTAATCATCTGATTAAAGCCATCTCTGTCGTTCTCACGCGACGAAGAGGTGGCAGCTATGTGCGGAGTGAGAAACCGGTAAGAGATCAACCCGGCCGAACCGAAGTCCGCCCGCACACAGCCGCCATAGAAGATCGTCGGCAGCAAATAAGCTGACGGCGATTATGGTGCGGCTGGCGCTTGATTAAAACCTCTCAGCGGGTTCTCACACCCGATCACCGATTTGCGGTGACAACCAAAGCCTAGAGACCGCACTTCCGACGGACAACCTGAAAACCTTGTGGGAAGGTTCTGGTTATTTGGCACAGAATTAAACAGCCTCAGACCATGGGGCGGATGGACTGGCCTCATCGCCAGCAGGCTGGCTCCCCACAGTTGAATTGAGTGCATTCAGTTGAGTATTGGTCGGCTATCAGGCCGCCTTCGCGAGCAAGCCCGCTCCCACAGTGGGATTGGGTGAGTCAGTTGGAGATTGGTCGGCTATCAGGCCGCCATCGCTGGCAAGCCAGCTCCCACAAAAGAGCAAAAGCAAAAGCAAGACCAAAAGATCGCAGCCTTCGGCAGCTCCTACAGGGAAGATAGGTACAACCCGCACGCGGCGCATGCCGCCCCACTCCAGGATGAGCGCAAGCTCGGCTGCAGCTCTTGATCTTGATCTTGATCCACGGGCGACGTCGGAAGGCTGAGCGGAGGGATTGATCCGGGGGTGGGAGCGCAGCGACCGTTTGGCGAAGCCAAACACAGCGAGAGGAGGTGCAGCGAAGCAAACCGTAGGCGCTGCGCCCGGATCAATCCCGCAGCGAAGGGACCCCGAGCCCCAGCGAGCGGGCCGCACGCAGGAGCAAGCCTTTTTGGTTACTTTTTCGGCGTCTGGAAAAAGTGACTCGCCGTAAGGGCGAAACCGTAATCAGCCACACCCGCAGAAACGGATATACACCCCGGCGAAACTGACAGCGCTGACAGCCAGCCGTCACCCTACTGACCTGCAGACAGGTTTATAAAGACAACAACCCTGCCCAAACTCCGTCCGGCGCCCACCCCGCATGCGAATCCAAAAGAACAAAGCCCTGCTCGCCACCCTGTTGATCGTCCTCGCAGGCGCAGGTCTGTGGTACACCCTGAAACCCGCCCCGACCAAACTCGCCACCCCCACCGCCATCCCCGTGCGAGTGATAGCGGTCAGCGAAAAAGACGTCCCCCGCTACACCACCGGCATCGGCTCCGTACTCTCATTACACAGCGTCGTAGTACGCCCACAAATAGACGGCATCCTCACCAAAATCCTCGTCAAGGAAGGCCAACTCGTCAAAGCAGGCGACCTGCTCGCCACCATCGACGACCGCTCGATCCGCTCCAGCCTCGACCAGGCCCGCGCACAACTGGGCGAAAGCCAGGCGCAACTGCAAGTCGCCCTGGTCAACCTCAAACGCTACAAACTGCTCAGCGTCGACGACGGCGTCTCAAAGCAGACCTATGATCAGCAACAAGCGCTGGTCAACCAGTTGAAGGCCACCGCCCAAGGCAACCAGGCCTCGATTGACGCGGCGCAAGTACAACTTTCCTACACGCAGATCCGCTCCCCGGTCACCGGCCGCGTCGGTATTCGTACAGTCGATGAAGGCAACTTCCTGCGCATGACCGATACCGCCGGCCTGTTCACCGTGACCCAGATCGACCCGATTGCCGTGGAGTTCTCGTTGCCGCAGCAAATGCTGCCAACCCTGCAGGGCCTGATCAACGATCCGCAGCCCGCCCAGGTCAAGGCCTACATTGGCGCCGACACCGACGGCGAAACCGGCAACCTGCTCGGCGAAGGTCACCTGACCCTGATCGACAACCAGATCAACGCCAACACCGGCACCATCCGCGCCAAGGCCGAATTCGACAATGCCAGCCAAAAGCTCTGGCCGGGCCTGCTGGTGACGGTAAAAATTCAGACGGCGCTGGATAAGAATGCGCTGGTGGTACCGCCCACCGTCGTACAGCGCGGTCTCGACCAACACTTCGTTTATCGCGTGAATGGCGACAAAGTCGAAGCCGTACAAGTGCAGATGGTCTATCAGGGCAGCGGCCAGGACATCATCAAAGGCGTGAAGGCCGGTGACGTGCTGGTGAGCGACGGCCAGTCGCGGCTCAAACCCGGCTCGACCGTGCAGGTCATGAGTGAGCCGCCGCAAGTGGTGCAAGCGGAGCCGAAACCATGAAGGCGCACAAAGGCGTCTCCACCTGGTGCATCGATCACCCGGTCGCGACGATTCTGCTGACCATCGCTTTGGTGCTGGTCGGCGTGATTGCCTTCCCGCGCCTGCCGATTGCCCCACTGCCGGAAGCGGAATTTCCGACAATTCAGGTCTCGGCGCAGTTGCCCGGCGCCAGCCCCGACACCATGGCCTCGTCCGTGGCAACGCCGCTGGAGGTGCAATTCAGCGCCATCCCCGGCATGACCCAGATGACTTCCAGCAGCGCGCTCGGCTCCAGTCTGCTGACCCTGCAATTCACCTTAGACAAGAGCATCGACACCGCCGCTCAGGAAGTCCAGGCGGCGATCAACACCGCCGCCGGCAAACTGCCCAAGGACATGCCGACGCTGCCAACGTGGAAGAAGGTCAACCCGGCCGACAGCCCGGTGCTGATCCTCAGCGTCAGCTCGACGCAAATGCCCGGCACCGAACTCAGCGATCTGGTGGAAACCCTGCTCTCGCGTCAGATCAGTCAGATCGACGGTGTAGGCCAGATCAACATCACCGGTCAGCAACGTCCGGCGATTCGCGTGCAAGCCTCGGCGGACAAACTGGCGGCGATCGGCCTGACCCTGGCCGACATTCGTCTGGCGATCCAGCAGACCAGCCTCAACCTCGCCAAAGGTGCGTTGTACGGCGAATCGAGTATCTCGACGCTGTCGACCAACGACCAGTTGTTTCATCCCGAGGATTACAGCCAACTCATCGTTTCCTATAAGGACGGCGCCCCGGTTCACCTGCGCGATGTCGCCAAAGTCGTCAACGGTTCGGAAGATGCCTACGTGCAAGCCTGGGCCGGTGATCGACCGGGGGTGAACCTGGTGATTTCGCGGCAACCTGGCGCCAACATCGTCGAAACCGTCGACCGCATTCAAGCCGCCCTGCCCGGCCTCGAAGCCATGCTCCCGGCCTCGGTGCAGGTGAAAACCCTGATCGACCGCACCCAGACCATCCGCGCCTCGTTGCATGAAGTCGAGATCACCCTGTTGATCGCGATCCTGTTGGTGGTGGCGGTGATGGCGCTGTTCCTGCGCCAGTTGTCGGCAACCCTGATTGTTTCAGCGGTGCTCGGCGTATCGCTGATCGCCAGTTTCGCCTTGATGTACCTCCTCGGGTTCAGTCTGAACAACCTGACGCTGGTGGCGATTGTCGTGGCCGTGGGGTTTGTCGTGGACGATGCGATTGTCGTGGTGGAGAACATCCACCGACACCTTGAGGCCGGCGACGACATGCGCGAGGCGGCGATCAAGGGTGCCGGCGAGATCGGCTTCACCGTGGTTTCGATCAGTTTCTCGCTGGTGGCGGCGTTCATTCCGCTGCTGTTCATGGGCGGCGTGGTCGGGCGGCTGTTCAAGGAATTCGCCCTGACGGCGACCTCGACCATTTTGATTTCGGTGGTGGTGTCGCTGACCCTTGCGCCGACGCTGGCAGCGCTGTTCATGCGCAAACCGGTGCATCACGCCCACGACAAACCGGGCTTCAGCGAACGCCTGCTCGGCTGGTACGAAAAAGGTCTGCGCCGCGCCCTCGCCCACCAGAAACTGATGATCGGCGTGTTCGGTTTGTCCCTCGCTTTGGCCATCGCCGGTTACATCTTTATCCCCAAAGGTTTCTTCCCGGTGCAGGACACCGGTTTCGTCCTCGGCACCACCGAAGCCGCTGCGGATATTTCCTACGGCGACATGGTGAAAAAACACCTGGCGATGGCCGAAATCGTCGCCGCCGATCCGGCCGTTCAGGCGTTCTCGCACTCGGTGGGGGTGTCCGGCAGCAACCAGACCATCGCCAATGGGCGCTTCTGGATCGCCCTGAAAAAACGCGGTGACCGCGACGTCTCGGCCAGCCAGTTCATCGACCGCATTCGTCCACAACTGATGAAAGTCCCGGGCATCGTCCTGTACTTGCGCGCCGGCCAGGACATCAACCTCAGCTCCGGCCCGAGCCGCGCGCAGTATCAATACGTGCTCAAGAGCAACGACGGCGCGACCCTCGCCACATGGACGCAACGCCTCACGGAAAAACTGCGCAGCAACCCGGCGTTCCGCGATATTTCCAACGACCTGCAACTGGGCGGCAGCATCACCCACATCAGCATCGACCGCAGCGCTGCCGCGCGTTTCGGCCTGACCGCCAGCGATGTCGATGAGGCGCTGTACGACGCCTTTGGCCAGCGCCAGATCAACGAGTTCCAGACCCAGGTCAATCAGTACAACGTGATTCTGGAGCTGGACACCAAACAACGCGGCAAGGCCGAAAGCCTCAACTATTTCTACCTGCGCTCGCCGCTGAGTGGCGAGATGGTGCCGCTGTCGGCGCTGGCCAAATTCGATGCGCCGACCATCGGCCCGCTGTCGATTGCCCATGACGGCATGTTCCCGGCCGCCAACCTGTCGTTCAACCTGGCGCCCGGCGTGGCGTTGGGCGACGCGGTGATCCTGCTCAATCAGGCCAAGGCCGAGATCGGCATGCCCACCGCGATCAGCGGCAATTTCCAGGGCGCGGCGCAGGCGTTCCAGAGTTCGCTGGCCAGTCAGCCGTGGCTGATTCTCGCGGCGCTGGTGGCGGTGTACATCATTCTCGGCGTGCTTTATGAGAGCTTCGTGCATCCGCTGACAATCATCTCGACCCTGCCGGCGGCCGGTCTTGGTGCGGTGATCATGCTGTGGATCTGCGGTCAGGACTTTTCGATCATGGCGTTGATCGGGCTGGTGTTGCTGATCGGTATCGTCAAGAAGAACGGCATCCTGATGATCGACTTTGCGCTGGAAGCCCAGCGCAATCGTGGACTGGCGCCGCAGGATGCGATTTTCGAAGCGTGTCTGACGCGGTTCCGGCCGATCATCATGACCACCCTCGCCGCCCTGCTCGGTGCGTTGCCGCTGATGCTCGGTTACGGCACCGGCGCCGAACTGCGCCAACCGCTGGGAATCGCGGTGGTGGGCGGCTTGCTGGTCAGCCAGATGCTGACGCTGTTTACCACGCCGGTCATATACTTGTGGCTTGAGCGGCTATTTCACAGGCCCAAACCAATGCCCACGACGGCACTGGCGACCACAGACTGAGGCAGGGTCATGCGCGTTCTGATTATCGAAGACGAGGAAAAAACCGCGGACTATCTGCACCGCGGTCTGACGGAACAGGGTTACACCGTGGACCTGGCCCGCGACGGCGTCGAGGGTCTGCATCTGGCGCTGGAAAGCGACTACGCGGTGATCGTCCTCGACGTGATGTTGCCGGGCCTCGATGGTTTCGGCGTGTTGCGCGCATTGCGTGCGCGCAAGCAGACCCCGGTGATCATGCTCACCGCCCGCGAGCGTGTCGAAGACCGGATCAAGGGCCTGCGTGACGGCGCCGACGATTACCTCGGCAAGCCGTTTTCCTTTCTGGAACTGGTGGCCCGCCTGCAGGCGCTGACCCGGCGCAGCGGCGGTCATGAACCGGTGCAAGTAAGCATCGCCGACCTGTGGATCGATCTGATCAGCCGCAAGGCTACCCGCGCCGGGACGCGGCTGGATCTGACGGCAAAAGAGTTCTCATTGCTCAGTGTCCTCGCCCGGCGTCAGGGTGAAATTCTGTCGAAAACCGCGATTGCGGAGATGGTCTGGGACATTAATTTCGACAGCGATGCCAACGTCGTCGAAGTCGCGATCAAGCGTCTGCGGGCCAAGCTCGACGGGCCATTCGACGAGAAACTGCTGCACACCATTCGCGGCATGGGGTATGTGCTGGAGAGCCGTGGTGTCCAGTAACTCGATTGCCCTGCGCCTGAGCGGCATGTTCACCCTGGTGGCGCTGCTGGTGTTTCTGTTGATCGGCGGCGCGCTGTATCAGCAAGTCGACAAGGGCCTGGGTCTGCTGCCTGAAGCCGAGCTGGATGCGCGTTACAGCGTGCTGGAATCGGCGCTCAATCGGTATGGCACGCCTGAGCATTGGGTGAAGATCAACGCCAAGCTCAAGCTGCTCGGCGAGGAAGACAAGCGCATTCGTTTCTGGGTAGTCAGCGGCGATCCCGGTTACGAGTACGGCGCGCCGGACGCGCGGATCCGCGCCTTCGCCAACGGCCCGACGGGCATGCATGACCTGCAGTTGCCCGACCATCCCTATCCGCTGAAAGTGCTGTTGACCGAACTGCCGGCCAAGGATCAACGCCCGCCGCTGCGCTTCATGATCGGCATCGACACTGAAACCTTCCACGAGACTCAGCACAACCTGCTGATCGCTCTCGTCAGCCTGGCGATTATCGGTGTGCTGCTGGCGTCGGCGCTGGGGTATTGGGTGGCGCGGATCGGCCTCAAACCGCTGATCAAACTGTCCCACGAAGCCCAGCGCCTGGCACCGCCACTGCGGGCGGGACGCCTGCGCATGTCACCCTTGCCGCCGGAGCTGGAACAGTTTGTCGACTCGTTCAACTCAACCCTGGAGCGGGTCGAACAGGCCTATTCGCGCCTGGAATCGTTCAACGCCGACGTCGCCCATGAGCTGCGCTCGCCATTGACCAACCTGATCGGTCAGACCCAGGTCGCGCTGACCCGCGGGCGCTCCGCCGAACACTATTTCGAAGTGCTGCAATCGAACCTCGAAGAGCTGGAACGCCTGCGTTCGATCATCAACGACATGCTGTTTCTGGCCAGCGCCGACCAGGGCAGCAAGGCCACCAAACTGACCGAGACGTCTTTGGCCGATGAAGTCGCGACCACGCTGGAGTACCTGGATTTCATCCTCGAAGATGCGCAAGTGCAGGTGCACGTCAGTGGCGATGCGCAGGTGCGGATCGAGATCGCGCATCTGCGTCGCGCACTGATCAATCTGCTGAGCAACGCCGTGCAGCACACCGAGCCGGGCCAAGTGATCGAGGTGCGCATCGAAGTTGAAGAGCATCAGGTCAGCATTGGTGTGGCCAACCCGGGCACTCCGATTGCCAGCGAGCACTTGCCGCGTTTGTTCGAACGCTTCTACCGGGTCGATGCCTCGCGCAGCAACAGCGGCAACAACCATGGGTTGGGGCTGGCGATCGTCAAGGCGATTGCGTTGATGCATGGTGGGGATGTGTTTGTGCGCAGTGATCGGGGGATGAATACCTTCGGCATCCACCTCCCGGTCTAACTGAAAAGCAAAATCCCTGTGGCGAGGGAGCTTGCTCCCGCTCGGCTGCGCAGCAGTCGTAAATCCTGCACACGCAGTTTGTCTGAATGAACGTGATTGCCGGGTTTAGGGCCGCTTCGCAGCCCAGCGGGAGCAAGCTCCCTCGCCACAAGGAATGGCGTCACCCGTGGTTGATCTTTGCTTCTGCTGTAACAGTCATTTATGAAAATCACGCTGTTTCCCAACGCCCGGCGACCTTATCTTTGCCCGCACCAAACAGCACTTGCCAAGCAAGAAGGTTTTCCAGATGTCCAACAGTATGGGTATTGCCAGCGCTTTCGTTTTGTCCTCATTGATCCTGTCGCCGATGGCGATGGCTGAAGAATCGCAGGCGTTCGTAGCGCAGAATGCCGCTCGCGCTCACGCCTTCGAGCAGTCTCAGGCAGAAGTGATGGTCAAGTCGCAGGACGCCTCGCAAGCCCCTCAAGCCGCCACTTCCCAGGCTCAAGCATCCGAGAAAGACAGCTGAGTCGCGCACTGCGAAACATTTCCCTCGACGCGGTTGTTTGGCTCTTCCCGTTCAACCGTCGTCCTTCCAGGCCGCTGCCTTTCAGCGGCCTTTTTTCGTTGTGGTCTGAAAGCCGTTTGGTTCGTCTGTAAAAAACAAGAAACATCCCGCACCTCAAGACATTGAAGTGTCAGTTGACCCAAGGAGCTCCATCGCAAGTGCGTTACCCAGTCCGCTTCACCCCGCTGTTCATTGCAATTGCCGCAACGATTGCCCCCGCCGCCCATGCCGACGAAGCCGCCAGGGAAGGTTTCGTCGAAGGCTCGAGCCTCAACCTCAACGCTCGCAACTACTACATGAATCGCAACCGTCTGCAGCAGACGGACGACAACATCGAGTGGGGCCAGGGCTTTCTCGGGATTTTCCAGTCAGGCTACACCGAAGGCACGGTTGGCTTCGGCATCGACGCCCACGCCATGCTCGGGCTGAAGCTCGACGGCGGTGGCGGCACCGATGGCTCGAGCATCCTGCCGATCAGTGATGGCAACGGCAAAGCGCCTGGCTCGTTCTCGACTGCGGGCGGCACGTTGAAAATGCGCGCGTTCGATACCGAGCTGAAGGCCGGTGACCTGTTCCTCACCAACCCGGTGATTGCCGGCGGTGATTCGCGCATGCTGCCGCAGACCTTCCGTGGCGTCAGTCTGACCAACCACAGTTTCGACGGCTGGATGTTCGAAGGTGGCCAGGCCAGTTTCACCAAGCCGTACAACCAGAGCGGTCGCCAGCGCATCGGCACGTCCTACGGCAAACTCGCCGAGGGCGACGAAAGCCGCCACCTGAACTGGGCCGGCGTGTCCTGGAGCGGCGTCGAAGGCCTGACCAGCAATCTGTACGCCGCCGAGCTCAAGGACATCTGGAACCAGTACTACTACGACCTCGACTACACCTGGCAGTTGAACGATCTGGTCAGCCTCAACCCGGGCCTGCACTTCTATCACACGCAGGACACCGGCGACGCGCTGCTGGGCGACATCGACAACAACACCTACAGCCTGCATTTCACCGTCGGCATCGGCAACCACAGCGTCACGGCTGCGTACCAGCGCGTGAACGGCAACACGCCGTTCGACTACATCAGCCAGGGCGACAGCGTTTACCTCGATAACTCGCAGCAGTACTCGGACTTCAACGGCCCGAACGAGCGCTCGTGGAAGCTCAAGTACGCCTATGACTTCGCCGGTCTCGGCTTGCCGGGCCTGACTTCGGCGGTTTCCTATTCGCGCGGCACCGTGGACCTGACCAAGGTCGATCCGCACAGCAAGGGCTATGCCTCGTGGTACAGCGCTGACGGTCGCAACGCCAAGCACTGGGAACGCGATCTTGATCTGAAATACGTGGTGCAGAGCGGCCAGGCGAAAGATCTCGCGGTACGCCTGCAATGGGCGACCAACCGGGGTGGCAACGGCTACGGCGCGATCGATACGGACACCGATGAATACCGGGTGATTGTCGAC
Organism: Pseudomonas sp. JQ36; assembly: GCF_053851495.1. Classification (NCBI taxonomy): domain Bacteria; kingdom Pseudomonadati; phylum Pseudomonadota; class Gammaproteobacteria; order Pseudomonadales; family Pseudomonadaceae; genus Pseudomonas; species Pseudomonas sp. JQ36. The sequence continues at coordinate 3,680,838 of NZ_CM132642.1, forward strand.
TACCCGATCAACGTCTTCTAAGATCCCCCCTGCACCACGGTCTTGAATTGAGAGATGTACCCTGTGGGAGCGGGCTTGCTCGCGAATGCGCTGCATCAGTCGACATCCATGTTGAATGACACGGCGCATTCGCGAGCAAGCCCGCTCCCACAATGGAATACCGTCACTGACTTCATGCAACTACGCTAATAAGATCCTCTCAACCGACAGTCCCCATCATGATCGCGAGCCGTACCCCACCTCTGGCGGGCAAGACCGGACGCCCCGAATTGCTGCTGATCTGCGGCAGTACGCTGACCGTGATCGCGATTCTGTGCATCGTCACCTTTCTGCTGATTCGTGAGCACGCCAACGCTCAGGAATCGGCCACCCGCAGTGCCACCACCATCGCCCAGCTCATCGACGCCGATGTCTTGCGCACGGTCGAGTTGTACGACTTGACCCTGCAAGGCCTGATCGCCGCCGCGCAACGCGACGACTTGCGCGACGTCACCCCGCAGATCCGCCATCTGGCACTGTTCGACCGCTCGACCACCGCACGCTTCAAGGGCGACATCCTGCTGCTGGACAAGCAAGGCGATGTGGTCGCCGACTCATCCCGTATCGAACCCAAGCCAGGCAACTTTGCCGACCGCGATTACTTCCTCGCCCACGCCTTCAACCGCGATACCGGCATGTTTATCAGCCGCCCGTTCAAGACCCGCTGCGATTGCGACGAAGCCAATCAATGGCGCATCAGCTTCAGCCGGCGGATCTCCTCGGACACCGGCGAATTCGCTGGCGTGGCCGTGGCCTCGATGAAACTCGACTACTTCGATCAACTGTTCAACAGCCTCGACATCGGCAAAGACAGCACGCTGAACATCATCAACAGCGACGGCATCCTGCTCGCGCAGAAGCCTTACCTGCAAAGCGATTCCATCGGCAAGAGTTTCGGCAACCGGCCAAACGTGGTGCGGATTCTCGGCGACAAGGATGGCAGTGGCAGTTTCACCAGCACCTCGAGCATGGATCATCAGCAACGGCTCTACACCTATTCCCGGGTCGGCAATCTGCCGTTGACCGTTATGGTCGCGCTGTCCAGTGATGAGGTGTTCGGCACTTGGCGCCGCACCGCGCTGTTGATCAGCGGCGCCACCGGCGTGCTGTGCGCCGGGCTGCTGTGGCTGACCTGGCTGCTCGCCCGTGAGCTGCGCTTGCGCCAGCGCGCCGAGCGTGAACTGGCGCAACTGGCCGCCACCGATGCGCTGACCGGCGTGGCCAACCGGCGGATGCTCGATCAGGCGCTGCGCCACGAATGGTTCCGCGCCCAGCGCTCGGGCAAGCCGCTGTCGGTGATGATGATCGATGCCGATCACTTCAAGGCCTTCAACGACCGGCATGGGCATCAGGCCGGCGATCAGGCGTTGCGTGAGCTGGCCCAGGTGATTACGGCGAACGTGCGACGACCGGCGGATCTGGTCGCCCGTTACGGCGGCGAAGAGTTCTCGGTGATCCTCGCCGAGACCGACAGCAGCGGCGCGCGACAGATTGCCGAACATATCCGCCAGGCGGTTGAGCAGTTGCCGTTGGTCGACGGGGCCGAACGGCCGATGACGGTGAGTATTGGCATCGCGACGTGGACGGCGGCGAGCGAGATGACGCTGGAGCAGTTGTTGTTTGCAGCGGACAAGGCGCTGTATCAGGCCAAGGAAGGTGGGCGCAATCGGGTGGTGGTGGCTGGCTGATTTTTGCGGCGATTGAACTGGCCTCTTCGCGAGCAAGCCCGCTCCCACAAGGGAACGCATTCCAAATGTGGGAGGGAGCTTGCTCGCGAAGAGGCCAGCCCAGGCATAAAAAAAGGCCATCCGAGGATGGCCTTCAAAAAACTAGAGAGGTTTTTTACTTACACTGCCGCAACCGGGCGCATGTAAGAGATCGGTGCAGTGCTGGCGTCTTCGAACGTCACGACTTCCCACGCATCTGTCTGCTCAATCAACTTGCGCAGCAGCTGGTTGTTCAGTGCATGACCGGACTTGAAGCCTTTGAACTCACCAATCAGGCTGTTACCTAGCAGGTACAGGTCGCCAATCGCATCGAGGATCTTGTGCTTCACGAATTCGTCTTCGTAGCGAAGGCCGTCTTCGTTCAGTACACCATCGGAATCCACCACGATCGCGTTTTCAACGCTGCCGCCGAGTGCGAGGTTGTGCTTGCGCAGGTACTCGATGTCACTCATGAAACCGAAAGTACGGGCGCGGCTGACTTCTTTTACGAACGAAGTGCTGGAAAAATCCACGCTTGCACTTTGGGTGCGGTCCCGGAAAACCGGGTGATCGAAGTCGATCTCGAAGCTCACCTTGAACCCTTCGAAAGGGACGAAAGTGGCGCGCTTGTCGCCATCTTCCACTGTCACTTCACGCAGGATGCGGATGAATTTCTTGGCGGCGTCCTGCTCTTCCAGGCCAGCCGATTGAATCAGGAATACGAACGGTCCAGCGCTGCCATCCATGATCGGGACTTCGGACGCGGAGAGCTCGACGTAGGCGTTATCGATGCCCAGGCCAGCCATGGCCGAGAGCAAGTGCTCTACCGTGTCCACTTTGACGTCGCCGTTGATCAGCGTCGTCGACATAGTGGTTTCACCGACGTTTTCCGCGCGGGCAGGAATCTGCACCACAGGGTCGAGGTCAGCGCGACAAAACACAATGCCAGTGTCGACAGGCGCAGGCTTGAGGGTCAGGTAGACCTTCTCCCCGGAATGCAGGCCTACACCTGTGGCACGGATAATATTTTTCAGTGTGCGTTGTTTAATCATGGCTTGGGCCGCTTCAGCGCAAATTGCGAACTGGTATCAACAAAGGCTGGCGATAATAGCAGACCGAGCCTTTGCTGAACACCAATCACCGTCATAGCCCTGATACATTCCATCAATCGGCCTGACGACGCAGGAATGCCGGGATGTCCAGGTAATCCAGATCGTCCTGCGGGTTCATCTTCGCGGCAGTCGCAGCACCGGCCTGAGCCTGGTTGCGCATGACGGTCGGACGGTCCAGGTCACGGTAGTTCACCGCCGGAGCTTCCTGACGCGTAGGAGCCGGTTGTTGAACCTGAGCGGCAGCCATGGAGGTGTGAACGGTGTTGTCGATGACCTTCACAGGCTTCTCGATTTTCGCGCCCAGACCGGTGGCAACCACGGTGACGTGCAGTTCGTCGCGCATGTCCGGATCGATAACGGTACCGACCTTGACCATCGCGTGCTCCGAAGCGAAGGCTTCGATGATGCTACCCACGTCGGAGTACTCACCCAGGGACAGGTCAGGACCGGCGGTGATGTTCACCAGGATGCCGCGTGCACCTTGCAGGTTCACGTCTTCCAGCAGCGGGTTGCGGATGGCCGCTTCGGTCGCTTCACGTGCACGGTTCGGACCGCTGGCGCAGCCAGTGCCCATCATCGCCATGCCCATTTCGCTCATCACGGTACGCACGTCGGCGAAGTCGACGTTGATCATGCCCGGACGCTTGATGATGTCGGAGATACCGCGAACGGCACCGGCCAGTACGTCGTCAGCCTTGGCGAAAGCCGACAGCAGGCTTGCGTCTTTACCGAGGATGGTCAGCAGCTTCTCGTTGGGAATAGTGATCAACGAGTCGACGCTTTCGGAGAGCATGCGGATGCCTTCGTCGGCGATCTGCATACGCTTGCGGCCTTCGAACGGGAACGGACGGGTCACGACCGCAACGGTCAGGATGCCCATTTCCTTGGCCACTTCGGCGATGATCGGTGCAGCACCGGTACCGGTACCGCCGCCCATGCCAGTGGTGATGAACACCATGTTGGTGCCCTGCAGGACTTCGGCAATGCGCTCACGGTCTTCGAGAGCGGCCTGACGACCTACTTCAGGGTTGGCGCCAGCGCCCAGACCTTTGGTCACGCCGGTACCCAGTTGCAGGATGGTGCGCGCGCCGATGTTTTTCAGCGCTTGAGCATCAGTGTTGGCGCAGATGAATTCGACGCCTTCGATGTTGCTCTTGACCATGTGGTTGACAGCGTTGCCGCCGCCACCGCCAACACCGATAACTTTGATTACCGGGCTTGCGGGGATGTTGTCTACGAGTTCGAACATTTTCCCTCTCCTTACATTCTCTAGTTTTTTCGCCTACTGCATTTTTGTAGCGGTGTTGCGGTAAAGCTTTAGAAGTTGCCTTGAACCCACTTCTTCAATCGGTCCAGCAACGGCGCCTGTGGCTCTTCGTTGCTGTAGCTGTCGCGGCTGCCGATGCCCGAGAACGAGATCCCGTCGGACTGCTTCTGCAGGCCGTACATCAACAAGCCAACGCCAGTGGAATAAATCGGGTTGCGCACCACGTCATCCAGGCCCTTCACGCCATGCGGCACGCCCAGGCGCACCGGCATGTGGAAGATTTCTTCGGCCAGTTCGGTGGCGCCTTCCATCTTCGAGGTACCGCCGGTCAGGACGATGCCCGCCGGGATCAGGTCTTCGTAGCCGCTGCGACGCAGCTCGGCCTGGATCAGGGTGAACAGTTCGTCGTAACGCGGCTCGACCACTTCGGCCAGGGCCTGACGCGACAGTTCGCGCGGTGGACGGTCGCCCACGCTCGGCACCTTGATGGTTTCGCCGGCACCGGCCAGTTTGGCCAGGGCGCAGGCGTAGCGGATCTTGATCTCTTCGGCGTACTGGGTCGGGGTGCGCAACGCCATGGCGATGTCGTTGGTCACCTGATCACCGGCAATCGGGATCACCGCGGTGTGGCGGATCGCGCCTTCGGTGAAGATCGCGATGTCGGTGGTGCCGCCGCCGATGTCGACCAGGCACACGCCCAGTTCTTTTTCGTCGTCGGTCAGTACCGAGTAGGCCGAGGCCAGTTGCTCGAGAATGATGTCGTCGATTTCCAGACCGCAGCGACGCACGCATTTTTCAATGTTCTGGGCGGCGTTGACGGCGCAGGTGACCACGTGAACCTTGGCTTCCAGACGCACGCCGGACATGCCCAGAGGCTCGCGCACGCCTTCCTGGTTATCGATCACGTAATCCTGCGGCAGGGTGTGCAGCACGCGCTGGTCAGCCGGGATCGCCACGGCCTGGGCGGCGTCGAGTACGCGCTCCAGGTCAGCCGAGCTCACTTCGCGATCACGAATCGCCACGATGCCGTGGGAGTTCAGGCTGCGGATGTGATTGCCGGCCACGCCGACGAAAGCCGAGTGAATGCGGCAGCCCGCCATCAGTTGGGCTTCTTCGATCGCGCGCTGGATCGATTGCACGGTGGACTCGATGTTCACCACCACGCCCTTCTTCAGGCCGCGGGACGGGTGAGTACCGATACCGACGATTTCCAGCGTGCCGTCGTCCGCGACCTCGCCTACCAGCGCCACCACCTTGGAGGTGCCGATATCCAGACCGACGATCATTTTGCCGCTTTGCACGTTTGCCATGGGTCCTGCCTCTTCTTAATTCTTTGCGACAGCGGGTTGGGCTGTCGTCGGCGCTACTGGTTCCCGCCAGCCAACAGCGAGGCCGTTGGCGTAGCGCAGATCGATGCGCGCAATGTTCGTAATCTGGTCTTTAAGCGTCTTGTCATAGATGGCAATGAAGCGGCGCATCTTTTCCACCAGGTTGCCGCGTCCCAGCAGCAACTCGATGCCGGGGCCGGAGCTGCCGGCACCGGTGGTCAGGAACCAGCTGCCACGTTCACGCAGTTCCAGGCGCGCGATCGAGAAGCCCAGCGGCCGGAGCATCTGGCTCAGCACCTGATACTGCTGCATCACCTGCTGCTGGGCCCGTTGTGGGCCGAACAGCTGTGGCAGGTGTTCGTAGTTCGCCAGTTCCTTCGGCGTGAACGCCTGGCCCTGGTTGTTCAGCAGCGACTCGTCGCCCCAACGGGCCACCGGCAGTTGCTCTTCGAGGCGGATCACCACCTGGTCCGGCCACACCCGGCGTACTTCGGCGTGGGCGATCCACGGCATCTGCTCAAGCTCGGTACGCATCCCGGCCAGGTCGATGGTGAAGAAGCTCGACGCCACGTATGGGGCGATTCGCTGCTGCACCGCTTGCTGACTGATGTAGCTCAGGTCGCCCTGCACGGCGATCTTGGTGATCGGCCGGTCAGCGTAGGGCAGCAAACGCTGTGCGCCTTCGTAGGTACCGAACCCGAGCGCCACTAGCAGCACCGGCCAGAACAGGCTTTTCAGAAAGCCGAAATTGGCTTTCGGCAGGCGCGCGGACATCGGCTCTTTGGCCACCATTCGGCTGGCACCCCGCGGCACCGGCTTGCGGCCGGGTGCGGGTGGCTGATGTCTGAGATGAGCGCCTTGCATGGTCTTAACCTCGCGCCTCTGTATTACCGGAGCCTTCAACACTGGCGGCCAGAATGGCCAGAACCAGTTGCTGGAAGTCCAGACCGGCAGCACGGGCCGCCATCGGCACCAGGCTGTGATCGGTCATGCCCGGTGCGGTGTTCACTTCCAGGAACCAGAACTGCCCGTCGGCGTCCTGCATCACGTCCGCCCTGCCCCAACCGGCAATACCCAGCGCCTCACAGGCCTTGGCCGTGAGATCCATGAGTTCCTGTTCCTTGGCGGCGTCCAGCCCACACGGAATGCGGTACTGGGTATCGTTGGCGATGTACTTGGCGTCGTAGTCGTAGAACGTGTGCGGTGTACCCAGGGCGATAGGAGGCAACACCTGGTCACGCAGGGTGGCGATGGTGAACTCCGGACCTTGAATCCATTGCTCAACCAAGACTTGCGAATCGTAGGTACTGGCCGCTTTCCATGCGTCGATCAACTCGGACGCAGAACTCACTTTGGCCATCCCGATACTTGAACCTTCATGCGCCGGTTTGACGATCAAAGGGAAGCCCAGTTCCGTCGCCGCCGAAATACAATCGGCTTCGCTGCACAGCACGGCGTGACGCGGCGTCGGAATCCCGAGGCTGTGCCAGACCTGCTTGGTGCGCAGTTTGTCCATCGCCAGTGCCGAAGCGAGAATGCCACTGCCGGTGTACGGAATGCCGGCGCATTCGAGCAGGCCCTGCATGGAGCCGTCTTCACCGCCACGACCGTGGAGAATGATGAACGCACGGTCGATCTTTTCGTTCAGCAGACGCTGCAGAAAATCCTCGCCGACATCGATCCCGAACGCGTCCACGCCCGCACTTTGCAGCGCGTCGAGCACGGCGTTACCGGATTTCAGCGAAACCTCACGCTCGGCACTCATGCCACCGAACAGCACGGCGACACGGCCGAAGTCTTTCGGCGCGATGGTGGAGAACAGGTTGGCGTAGGCAGCAGTCATTTCAACTTCCCCTCGACCGACGCAGCCACGGCGCCGGCGAACAATTCACTTTTCAACAGCTTCGGCGCGAGACCGCCGATATCCCCGGCGCCCTGGCACAGCAGGATGTCGCCGGCACGCAGCAGCGGCTTGACCAGCGGCGCGAGGTCGACACCGCGCTCGATGTAGATCGGGTCGAGCTGACCGCGCTGACGGATGCTGTTGCACAGCTTGCGGCTGTCCGCGCCCGGGATCGGCTCTTCGCCGGCCGGATAGACTTCCATCAGCAGCAGCACGTTGGCGTCGGCCAGTACATTGACGAAGTCGTCGTACAGGTCACGGGTGCGGCTATAACGGTGCGGCTGGTAGACCATCACCAGACGGCGCTCCGGCCAGCCACCGCGCACGGCTTTGATCACCGCGGCGACTTCGGTCGGGTGGTGACCGTAGTCGTCGACCAGCATCACGTTGCCGCCGTCCACCGGCAGTTCGCCGTAGACCTGGAAGCGTCGGCCAACGCCCTGGAACCCTGACAGGCCCTGGACGATGGCTTCGTCGCTGACGCCTTCGTCGGTGGCAATACAGATAGTCGCCAGCGAGTTGAGCACGTTGTGGTTGCCCGGCATGTTCACCGACACATCGAGCGGCTCGCGATCCGGGCGCAGCACAGTGAAGAAGGTCTGCATGCCTTGCTGACGCACATTGATCGCGCGCACGTCGGCGTCTTCGCTGAAGCCGTAGGTCACGGTCGGACGCTTGACCAATGGCAGGATTTCACGCACCACCGGATCGTCCAGGCACATCACCGCCAAACCGTAGAACGGCAGGTTGTGCAGGAACTCGACGAAGGTTTTCTTCAGTTTGTTGAAGTCACCGTCGTAGGTCGCCATGTGGTCGGCGTCGATGTTGGTCACCACCGCTACCAGCGGTTGCAGGTGCAGGAAACTGGCGTCGCTTTCGTCGGCTTCGGCGATCAGGTAGCGGCTGGTGCCGAGTTGGGCATTGGTGCCCGCGGCATTCAGACGACCACCGATGACGAACGTCGGATCGAGGCCACCAGCGGCGAACACCGAAGCGATCAGGCTGGTAGTAGTGGTTTTGCCATGAGTACCGGCGACGGCGATGCCGTGGCGATAGCGCATCAGCTCGGCGAGCATCTCGGCCCGCGGTACCACCGGGATACGACGCTCAAGAGCGGTCGCCACTTCCGGGTTGGAGGTGTTGACGGCGCTCGAGACCACCAGCACGTCGGCGGTCGCAGCGTTTTCAGCGCGGTGGCCGATATAGATGTGCGCACCGAACGATTCCAGACGCTCGGTCACCGGCGAAGCTTTCAGGTCGGAACCGGACACTTCATAGCCCAGGTTCAGCAACACTTCAGCGATGCCGCACATGCCCACGCCGCCGATACCGACGAAGTGGATGCGACGGATGCGGCGCATTTCCGGTTGCGGCATGGCTTTCTGATTCTCAACCATGGGCCACCTCCAGGCAGGTATCGACCACGCTACGGGTGGCATCGGGTTTGGCCAGACGGCGGGCCGCTTGGGCCATTTCTTCGAGTCGTTGCGGTTGCATCAAGACCTCTGTCAGGCGCGCGGCAAGATCCGCGGCACCAGTCGTTCTTTGCGGCATCACGAAGGCTGCGCCTTCACGGGCCAAATAATCGGCGTTGCGGGTCTGGTGATCGTCGATCGCGTGGGGCAAAGGCACCAGCATCGAGGGCAGACCAACGGCAGCCAGCTCACTGATGGTCAGCGCGCCAGCGCGGCACACCACCAGGTCAGCCCAGCCATAGGCCTGGGCCATGTCTTTGATGAACGGCTGCACCTGCGCATCCACGCCGGCGGCGCGGTAGCGCTCTGCAGTCACTTCATCGTGGTTTTTGCCGGCCTGATGAAACACTTCCGGGCGCAAATCGGCAGGGACTTGCGCCAGGGCTTCAGGCAGCAACTTGTTCAACGGTTCTGCGCCCAGGCTTCCGCCAAGGATCAGCAAACGCGCTTTGCGACCGGCCAGGGCTGGTCGCGATGTTTCGAGGAACAGCTCGCTGCGCACCGGGTTTCCGGTGGTACGGCGGGTGTCCGACAGAGTAAAGGTGTCGGGGAATGCTTCACACACCCGGGCGGCGAACGGCACCAGCAACCGATTGGCGGTGCCGGCCACGGCGTTCTGCTCGTGAACGATCACCGGCACACCGGCCAGTTTCGCGGCAATCCCGCCAGGCCCGGTCACATAACCACCGAAGCCGACCACGCAGACTGGACGCAGCTTGCGAATCACCGCCCGCGCCTGCCACACCGACTTGAGCAACATGAACGGTGCCTTGAGCAGCGACAGCTTGCCCTTGCCACGCAACCCGGTGGCATTGATGCGATGCAGTTCAAGACCTGCAGCCGGCACCAGTTCGTTTTCGATCCCGCGTGGCGTGCCGAGCCAGTGCACGGTGTAGCCACGCGCCTGGAATTCGCGGGCACAGGACAATGCCGGGAACACATGGCCGCCGGTGCCGCCGGCCATGATCAATACGTTAGCGCCCATGGTTCGGCTCCTCGGCGAAGTCGCTCTCATGGAACTCCATCTCTTCACTGCCCAGGTGGGTTCGACTCTCCCACTCGATCCTCAGCAACAAGCCAAGGCAGGCGCAGCAGATCACCAGGGAACTGCCGCCGTAACTGAGGAACGGCAGGGTCAGGCCCTTGGTCGGCAGCAGGCCGACGTTCACGCCGATGTTGATCAGGAACTGACCGATCCACAGGAACGACAGACCGTAAGCCACATAAGCGGCGAAGAACTGTTTGGCCTTCTCGGCCCACAAACCGATGTACATGCCGCGAATACACACGAAGACGAACAGCGCGACGGTGCACAGCGAACCGACGGCGCCCAGCTCTTCGGCCAGCACCGAGAACACGAAGTCGGTGTGTGCTTCAGGCAGGTAGAACTGCTTCTGTACGCTGTTGCCCAGGCCAACGCCCAGCCACTCACCGCGACCGAAGGCGATCAACGCCTGCGACAATTGATAACCGGCGCCGAACTGGTCGGCCCACGGGTCGGCGAAGTTGGTCAGACGTGCCATCCGGTACGGCTGCATCTGAATCAGCAGCACCACGGCCCCGACGGCCAATACCACCATCAGCGAGAAGCGGAACAGCCCGACCCCGCCAAGGAACAGCATCGCTGCAGCGGCCCCCATCATTACCACGGTGGCACCGAAGTCCGGCTCCATCAGCAACAGGCCCGCCATCGGCAGCAGCACGATGAACGGCTTGAAGAAGCCCATCCAGCTCTCGCGCACTTCTTTCTGCCGACGTACCAGATAACCGGCGAGGTAGATCACCACGAACACCTTGGCGATCTCGGACGGCTGCACGTTGAAGAAACTGAAACCGATCCAGCGCATCGATCCGTTCACTTCACGGCCGATCCCCGGGATGATCACCATCACCAGCAGACCGAACGCGCCGATCAGCATCATCCAGCCCAGGCGCTGCCAGGTGGCGATCGGAATCATCATGGTAACGATGCAGGCGCCCAGGCCCAGCGCCACGTAGATCAGGTGGCGAATCATGTAATACAGCGCGCTGCCCGATTGCGCCGCCGCCACTTCGGTGGAGGCCGAGGCGATCATGATCAGGCCCAGGCCCAGCAGCGCCAGGCAGCCGGCGAGCATCGGGAAGTCGAGGTCGATGCCACGGCCGGTGATGATCGGCGACGGGTACGGTTTGATGATATTGCGCAGGCTCATGCCAGATCCTCCACGGCGCGGACGAACTGGTGACCACGGTCTTCGTAATTCTTGAACATGTCGAAACTGGCGCAGGCGGGCGACAGCAGCACCACGTCACCCGGCTGGGCGACCGCGCGGCATTGCGCGACAGCGTCGACCAGCGACGTGGCGCGAATCAGCGACACCGCGTCGCCGATAGCCTCGCCGATCTTGTCGGAGTCGCGGCCCATCAGGATCACGGCGCGGCAGTTGGCCGCTACCGGATCGCGCAAATCGTTGAACTCGGCACCCTTGCCATCGCCACCGGCGATCAGCACAACCTTGCCGTCGATGTCCGCGCCCAGACCTTCGATGGCGGCCAGTGCAGCACCGACGTTGGTGGCCTTGGAATCGTTGTAATAACCGACGCCGTCGAGATCCCGCACCCACTGGCAGCGGTGTTCGAGGCCGGTGAAGTTACGCAGGGCATCAAGCATGGCGTCGAACGGCAGGCCGACCGCATGCCCCAGCGCCAGCGCCGCGAGGGCATTGGCCTGGTTGTGCGCGCCGCGCACTTTCAGTTCGCGCACCGGCATCAGGTTCTGGAATTCGAAGGCCAGGTATTTCTCGCCGTCTTCTTCGCGCAGGCCGAAAGCCTTGAAATCCGGTTTGTTCAGGCCGAAGGTCCAGCATGGCTGACCCTCGCCGATCAGCGGACGGCTGAGTGCGTCCTGACGATTGACCACGAACTGCTTCGCGCCACGGAAGATCCGGTGCTTGGCCAGGTGGTACGCCGGCAGACCACTGTAGCGGTCCATGTGGTCTTCGCTGATGTTCAGCACGGTGGCCACTTCAGCGTTGAGCTGGTCGGTGGTTTCCAGCTGGAAGCTCGACAGTTCCATCACGTACAGCTCGACGTCATCGCTGAGCAATTCCAGCGCTGGCGTACCGAGGTTGCCGCCCACCGCGACGCGCTTGCCGGCCGCAGCCGCCATCTCGCCGACCAGGGTGGTCACGGTGCTTTTTGCGTTTGAGCCGGTGATGGCCACGATCGGCGCCCGCGCGTTACGCGCGAACAGCTCGATGTCGCCGGCCATTTTCACGCCACGGGCGGCAGCGGCTTGCAGGGCCGGGGTCGCCAGCGCCAGGCCGGGGCTCACGTAAAGCTCGTCGGCACGGCACAGGAATTCGACGTCCAGCTCGCCACAACGCACTTCCACGTGCGGATAGTCACGCTTGAGCGTGGCCAGTTCCGGTGGATTGTCCCGCGTATCGGCGACGGCAAACGACACGCCCCGGTTCGCCAGGAAGCGAACCAGGGACATGCCGCTCTTGCCGAGGCCGACAACGATGCGGAAGTGGTCAGAAGCGATCAGAGACACTCGTTCTACCTCAGCTTCAGGGTGGCAAGGCCGATCAGCACGAGAATCACCGTGATGATCCAGAAACGGACGATCACGCGCGGCTCGGGCCAGCCCTTGAGTTCAAAGTGGTGGTGAATCGGAGCCATGCGGAACACACGGCGACCGGTCAGCTTGAAGGAAGCAACCTGAATGACGACCGACAGGGTTTCCATCACGAACACGCCGCCCATGATGAACAGGACGATTTCCTGACGGACGATCACCGCGATGGTGCCCAGTGCCGCGCCCAGTGCCAGAGCACCGACGTCGCCCATGAACACTTGCGCCGGGTAGGTGTTGAACCAGAGGAAGCCCAGACCGGCACCGATCAGTGCGCCGCAGAATACGATCAGTTCGCCTGCGCCCGGCACGTAAGGGATCAGCAGGTATTCGGCGAATTTCACGTTACCCGACAGGTAGCAGAAGATCCCCAGACCGCCGCCGACCATCACGGTTGGCATGATCGCCAGACCGTCGAGGCCGTCAGTCAGGTTGACCGCGTTGCTCGAACCGACGATCACGAAGTAGGTCAGCACGATGAAACCGGCGCCCAGCGGAATGCTGTAGTCCTTGAGCATCGGCAGGATCAGCGTGGTTTCCACCGGTGTGGTGGCGGTCATATAAAGGAAGATCGCCGCGCCCAGACCGAACACCGACTGCCAGAAATACTTCCAGCGGCTTGGCAAGCCACGGGAGTTCTTCTCGATCACTTTGCGGTAGTCGTCGACCCAGCCGATGGCACCGAACAGCAGGGTCACCAGCAGCACGACCCACACGTAGCGGTTGCTCAGGTCAGCCCAAAGCAGGGTGCTGACACCAATGGAAGACAGAATCAGTGCGCCGCCCATGGTCGGCGTACCCGACTTGGACAGGTGCGATTGCGGGCCGTCATTGCGAACGGACTGGCCGATCTGACGGTTCTGCAGGGTGCGGATCATCCACGGGCCATAGCACAGCGACAAAACCAGCGCGGTCAGCACACCGAGGATCCCGCGCAGGGTCAGGTACTGGAAGACCGCGAAGCCTTTGTAGAACTGTTGCAGATACTCCGCTAGCAGCAGCAGCATTAATGTTTCTCCAGACTGGGCCCGCACAGAGCCGCAACGATGTTTTCCATCGCTGCACTGCGCGAACCCTTGATCAAAATGGTGGTGTTTGTGTCCTGCTCGGCGTCGAGGGCCTGGATCAGTTCGGCTTGCGTGCCGAAGTGATGCGCCTCTTTACCGAATGCGTTCACGGCGTGGACCATGTTCGGCCCGACCGCGTAAAGCGCGGAAACCTTGCCCCGGGCGTATTCGCCCACGTCGCGGTGCCCCTGCTCCGCCCAGTCGCCCAACTCGCCGATATCTCCGAGCACCAGGACGGTGCGGCCGGAAAAGCCGGCGAGTATATCAACGGCAGCGCACATGGAGGTGGGGTTTGCGTTGTAAGTGTCATCGATCACGCGCATGCCGTTCTTCGCCAGTTGCGCGACAGTGCGACCCTTGACCGGTTGTACCGCGCCAAGCCCGGTGGCGATGCCAAACAGCGACACGCCCAAGGCGTGAGCGGCAGCGGCGGCAGCCATGGCGTTGGCGACGTTATGGGTGCCGAGCAGGTTCAGTTGAACGTGCTCCACACCTTCAGGCGTATGCAGGTTGAAGGCCGGGCAACCCCGGGCATCGGTGCTCAGGTCGCTGGCGTAGAAGTCTGCCTGCGGATTGCTCAGGGAGAAGGTCAGCACTTTGCGTGCGCCGGCGCGGAGCTTCCAGATGCCGAAAGCCTTGTCATCAAGGTTGAGCACAGCGACGCCATCCGCTGCCAGCCCATCGATGATCTCGCCTTTGGCTTCGACGATTTTTTCCGGCCCGCCGAACTCGCCAACGTGGGCGGTGCCGGCGTTGTTGAGGATCGCCACGTGTGGCTTGGTCAGCCCGACGGTGTAGGCGATCTCACCCAGACGCGAAGCGCCCAGTTCGATCACGGCGGCGGTGTGTTCCGGCGCCAGTTCGAGCAGGGTCAGCGGTGCGCCGAGATCATTGTTCAGATTGCCGCGCGTCGCCAGCACCGGACCGCGGGTACGCAGGATGCTTGCGAGCATTTCCTTGACCGTGGTCTTGCCGCTGGAACCGGTGATGGCCGCGACTGGCTGGGTGAACGCGGCACGGTTCAGCGCCCCCAACTGGCCGAGGGCCTGGCGGGTGTCCTTGACCAGCAGTTGCGGCAAGGTGCTGTCGACGACTTCGCGCTCGACCAGTGCCGCGACCGCGCCTTTGCCGGCGACGTCGTTCAGATAGTCGTGACCATCGAAGCGCGGTCCAGTCAGGGCAATAAACAGTTGGCCAGCGGTGATCGCGCGGCTGTCGATGCTGACGCCATCAAAACTGGCATCGGTGCTGATCAGACGGGCGTCGAGCACGTTGGTCAGTTCGCTCAATGTCAGGGCCTTAAGCATGGGCCACCTCCCACGCGGTGAGGGCATGATCGGCCTCGACCAGATCGGAGAAAGCGTGGCGCTCGCCATTGATTTCCTGATAGTCCTCGTGACCTTTACCGGCCAGCACGATCACGTCATCCGCCGAAGCACCAGCAATCAGTTGAGCAATCGCCTGACCGCGGCCGGCGACGAAAGTGACTTTATCCACAGCGGTGAAACCGGCGCGGATGTCGTCGAAAATCTGTGCCGGATCTTCCGTGCGCGGGTTGTCATCGGTGACCAGCACGCGATCAGCCAGTCGCTCGACTACTTCGGCCATCAGCGGACGCTTGCCGCGATCACGATCACCGCCGCAGCCGAACAGGCACAGCAACTGGCCTTTGACGTGTGGGCGCAGCGCAGTCAGAACTTTTTCCAGGGCATCCGGGGTGTGGGCGTAATCGACCACCACCAGCGGCTGAGTGCCGCCCCCCAGTCGCTGCATGCGTCCGGCCGGGCCTTCGAGTTTTGGCAGCACCTTGAGAATTTCGTCGAGCGCGTAATCCAGACCGAGCAAGGCGCCGACTGCCGCCAGTACATTGCTCAGGTTGAAACGACCCAGCAGCGTGCTGCGCAGGTGATGTTCGCCCTGCGGCGTGACCAGCGTGGCGCGTACGCCGTGGTCATCGAACTGCGCTTCGCGGACATAGAGATAGGCGCTGCTGTCGAGCAGGCTGTAAGTGATCAGGCGCGAATCGCGTTTTTCGGCGGCCAGCTGCCGACCGAAATCGTCGTCGAGGTTGACCACGCGGCACTTCAGGTCATTCCAGGCGAACAGCTTGGCCTTGGCCTCGGCATACGCCTCCATGGTGCCGTGATAATCCAGGTGATCGCGAGACAGGTTGGTCATCACCGCGACGTCGAACGCCAACGCGGTGACCCGACCCTGATCCAGACCGTGAGACGACACTTCCATGGCCACGGCTTTGGCCCCGGCCTTTTTCAGGTCGCCAAGAGTTGCTTGCACGGCAATCGGATTCGGCGTGGTGTGCAGACCACTTTCCAGCGCGCCATAGAAGCCGGAGCCCAGCGTACCGACGATGCCGCAGTGCTGACCGAGCAGATCGAGTGCCTGCGCGACCAGTTGAGTCACGCTGGTCTTGCCGTTGGTGCCGGTGACGCCGATCAGGTTCAGGTGATGGCTCGGCTCGCCATAAAAGCGCCCGGCGATGTCGGACAGCTGCGCCGCCAGGCCTTTGACCGGAATCAATGGCACTTCAGTGATCGGCAGCACGGTGGCGCCTTCCACTTCATAGGCAACCGCCGCCGCGCCGCGCTGCAAGGCATCGGCGATGTGCGCACGGCCATCGAACTTGCCGCCCGGCACGGCGAGGAACAGGTCACCCGCGCGTACGTTGCGGCTGTCCAGCGCCAATTCACGGATCAGCAGATCGTGGCCGGCGTGGGGGAATATCTTGTTCAGACTTAATGACATCAGCCGCGCCCTCCATTGGCTTTCAGCGGAACGACCGGGGTAGCGTTGGCCTGTTGGGTGGTCGGCAGGTTGTCCGGGGTCACGTTCATCAGACGCAGGGTGCCGGACATCACACGGCTGAACACCGGCGCCGACACCAAGCCACCGAAGTAACCGGCCTTGGACGGTTCATCGATCACCACCACGATGGCGTAACGCGGATCGCTCATCGGGCCGAAACCGGCGAACAACGAACGGTACGAGTTTTCGGCGTAGCCCTTGGTGCCTACCGACGTTTTACGTGCAGTACCCGACTTGCCGGCCACGTGATACGCCGGCACCTGCGCACGGAACACGCCGCGCGGTGCTTCGATCACTTGCTGCAGCATGCCTTGCATGGTTTTCGCGACCGCTTCCGGCAGTACCTGGGTAGTCTGCGGCGGCTTGTCGGTTTTGATCAGGGTCAGCGGTGCCAGACGACCGTTGTTGGCCAGTGCCGAGAACGCGTGCACCAGCTGGATCGCGGTCACGGAAATACCGTAGCCATACGACAGCGTCGCGGTTTCCGCTTTGCGCCATTCACGGTAGTTCGGCAGGTTGCCGACGCGCTCACCCGGGAAGCCGAGTCCGGTGTCCTGGCCGAGGCCGACTTTCTGCGCGAGGCGGAAAATGGTTTCGCCCCCAATATCGAACGCGACCTTACTCATGCCGACGTTACTGGAATTGATCAGGATGCCGGTCAGGTCGAGTACCGGGCCTTCGGTCTTCGACACGTCCTTGATGGTGTACTTGCCGATCTGCAGGGAGCCCGGGTACACCTCGACGGTGTCGCTCGGTTTCCAGCGGCCGGTTTCGATCGCGGCACTCATCGAGATCGCTTTCATGGTCGAACCCGGTTCGAACACGTCGATCATCGCGCGGTTACGCATCATCGCCGGCTGCAGATTGCGACGGTTGTTCGGGTTGTAGGTCGGCTGGTTGACCATGGCGAGAATCTCGCCGGTCTTCACGTCCATGATCACCAGGCTGCCGGCCTTGGCGCCGTTCTCGATGATCGCGTTGCGCAGCTCGCGGTTGGCCAGGTATTGCAGACGCAGGTCAATCGACAACGCCAAGGGCTTGCCGGCCTTGGCGTTCTTGGTGACCTGGACATCCTTGATCAGCCGACCGCGCCGATCCTTGATGACCTGCCGTTTGCCCGGCACCCCGGCCAGCCACTCGTCGTAGGCCAGCTCGACGCCTTCGCGCCCGTGATCGTCAATGTCGGTAAAGCCGACCATGTGTGCGGTGACTTCACCGGCCGGGTAGAAGCGGCGGAATTCTTCGATGCCGTAAACGCCCGGCACTTTCAGGTCGAGCACAGCCTGGCCCTGCTCGGGGGTCAGCCCGCGCACCAGGTAGATAAATTCTTTGTTGGCTTGCGCTTCGAGGCGTTCAGTCAGGGCTTTCGGGTCCTGACCCAGCGCGGCGGCCAGTGCTGGCCACTTCTCTTTGGCGGTCTGCATTTCCTTGGCGTTGGCCCACAGCGTGGTCACTGGGGTACTCACGGCCAAAGGCTCGCCGTTACGGTCGGTGATCAGACCACGGTGAGCAGGAATCGGGATATGACGCAGGCTGCGCGCATCGCCCTGACCTTTGAGGAAGTCACGGTCAACCACCTGCAGGTCGATGATGCGCCAGCAGATCGCCGCAACCATCACGCCGAGCAGTGCCACCATCAGGCGGAAGCGCCACGGGAAGAGTGCGCCTTCAAGTTTCATCATGGCGCCACCATCTTCACGTCAGCCGCGCCAGGGATGTGCATTTTCAGTTGTTCGGTGGCCAGCACTTCGATGCGGCTGTGCGCAGTCCAGGTGCTTTGCTCGAGAATCAGGCGCCCCCACTCGGCCTGCGCCTTGTCGCGCACGCTGAGTTCGTTATAAAGATTGTTGAGCAACTGCCGGTTCCAGTGCGCGCTGTAGGACACGCCGATGGCCGACACGAGCACGCCGATAAACAGCAGCAGCATGAAGAAGCTGCCGCCCGGCAGGGGCTTGGCGAAAAGCTTGCTCACCGCAACTTCTCCGCGACGCGCATGACAGCGCTACGGGAACGTGGGTTGGCTTTGAGTTCGGCGTCGGAGGCCGTCTGCGCTTTGCCATGGATTTTGATTTTCGGTTCGAACGCCACATGGCGCACGGGCAGGTTGCGCGGCAGGTTGTCGGCTTCGCCTTTCACCAGCTTACGCATGAACAGTTTGACGATGCGGTCTTCCAGCGAGTGGAAACTGATGACCACCAGACGGCCACCGATCTCCAGAGCATCCAGTGCGGCTTCGAGGCCGGCTTCCAGATCGCCCAGTTCGTTGTTGACGTGAATGCGCAAACCCTGAAACGCACGGGTCGCCGGGTTCTTGCCCTTCTCCCACGCCGGGTTGGCGACTTTCAAGACTTCGGCAAGATCAGCGGTGCGCTCGAACGGCTTGATGTCGCGGCGCTCGGCCACGGCACGGGCCATGCGCCCGGAGAAACGTTCTTCGCCGTATTCCTTGAACACCCGGGCGATTTCTTCCACCGGCGCGGTGTTGACGAATTCGGCGGCGCTGATGCCACGGGACGGATCCATGCGCATGTCCAGCGGACCGTCATTGAGGAAACTGAAGCCGCGCTCGGCGTCATCCAGCTGCGGCGACGACACGCCGAGGTCGAGCAGGATACCGCTGACCTTACCGCTCAGACCTTGCTCGGCAACCACCGAACCCAGCTCGGCAAAGCTGCGCTGCACAACGACAAAGCGGCCGTCTTCGGCCGCTAGCGTTTGCCCGGTGGCAATCGCTTGAGGATCCTTGTCGAATCCGATGAGTCGACCGTCCGTCCCGAGCTGGCTGAGGATCAGCCGACTGTGCCCGCCGCGCCCGAACGTGCCGTCCAGATAGCAGCCATCAGGACGTACGGCGAGAGCCTCGACGGCTTCGTCAAGCAGTACGGTGATGTGGTTAAAGCCGCTATCAATAGTCACAGGATCAAATCACGCAGTTCGTCAGGCATGGCGCCCGGTTGTTGAATAGCAGCAAGGTCAGCGGCAGACACCGCGTTCCATGCATCCTCGTCCCACAATTGGAACTTGTTCAGTTGGCCCACCAGCATCGCTTTCTTATCAAGCTTGGCGTATTCGCGCAGACGCGGTGGAACCAGAAAACGACCACTGCCGTCGAGTTCGAGGTCGACGGCATTACCAATCAATAAGCGCTGCAGGCGACGGTTCTCTTCGCGTAGCGAAGGGAGTGCGCGCAACTTGGTTTCAATGATTTCCCACTCGTCGAGCGGATAGACACACAGGCACGGATCAACAGCATCAATGGTCACGATCAATTGGCCGGAACTACGCGAAACGAGCTCGTCACGGTACCGGCTCGGCATGGCGAGACGGCCCTTTGCATCGAGACTGATAGCGTTAGCTCCGCGAAACACGTCAGCGTTTCTCCAATTTTTATCGTTTTGAGCTCAAAAAACCCACTTCATGCCACTTTCCGCCACTTGCGCACACTATAGGAATGCGCCCACCACACCGTCAAGGCGCGGATTAAAGGAAAACCCTTACAGAACGGAGATTTAGGAGCTTAAAAGGAGGGGTAACGACAATTTGGCGGATACTTTTGACCAATAACTTGATGCAGCACTGAAAGCTGCGCTCGGAAGTTAAAGTAATTTGTTAAGAGTAAGATTTTTTCGGTATTACAAAAGCGCTTCTGCTGTTGATTGAAGCAAGGTGGGAAATGGCTATTACCGCATTTGCCGCTGCCGGACTTTAGCGCAGGCCTGCCGATAATAACCAGCCCTGACGCCATTGATTCAAGCAGGGAAAGAAAAAGGTGGAGAGTCGATCTGTAAGCCGGGTTCTGTCTTGAACAGTCATTCGTCTACGATGGCCATCACTGGACATCTTTAGCAACCTACCCGGTCCCAGCGCGGGCCACGCCTTGGGACCCTATTTGGTCTTGCTCCAAGTGGGGTTTACCTAGCCACGAACTGTTGCCAGACGTGCGGTGCGCTCTTACCGCACCTTTTCACCCTTACCGGCGCCGAAGCGCTTAGGCGGTTATTTTCTGTGGCACTTTCCGTAGGCTCACGCCTCCCAGGCATTACCTGGCACTTCGCCCTATGGAGCCCGGACTTTCCTCCCCCCCCTAATTTTCATAGAGGGCAGCGACTGCCCGATCGACTCTCCGCCGCGCAGGTTAACGGCAGAGCGCCCGAAGAACAAGCGCTAATAGCCGTGAAACCTGTCTGCGCGACGGGTTACTCGCCCTTCTGCTGATCGAGTGCGACCTGGTACAGGACGTTTTTGCGCTCGCCGGTGATTTGCGCGGCCAGGGCGGCAGCGCGCTTGAGCGGCATCTCTTCGAGCAGCAGATTGAGCACGCGCATCGCCTCGCTGCTGACCGCATCTTCAGACTCCGGCGCAGACCAGCCCGCGACCAGCACCACGCACTCGCCACGCTGCTGATTGCTGTCGGACTCGACAAATCCACGCAGCTCAGCCAGCGGCAAGCCTTTGAGCGTCTCGAAGGTCTTGGTGATTTCCCGGGCCAGCAACGCCTGACGCTCGCCACCAAACACCGCTTCCATGTCTTGCAGGCATTCGAGAATGCGATGCGGGGCCTCGTAGAAAATCAGTGTGCGCGGCTCCTCCTTTACTGCTTCCAGGCGCGCCTTGCGCCCTACCGACTTGGCCGGCAGGAAGCCTTCGAAGATGAAGCGGTCGGAGGGCAGACCCGCCGCCGACAACGCCGCGATCAACGCACAGGCACCCGGCACCGGCACCACATTGATCCCCGCCGCCCGCGCCTGACGCACCAGGTGGTAACCCGGATCGGAAATCAGTGGCGTCCCGGCATCGGAAATCAGCGCGACGTTATCGCCCGCCAGCAAACGGGTAATAAAGCGGCTACCTTCATCACGTTCGTTATGTTCGTGGCAGGCGGCCAACGGCGTGGCAATGCCGAAGTGCTGCATCAGTCGCGCCGAGTGCCGCGTGTCTTCGGCGGCAATCAGTGCAACCTCGCGGAGGATCTTCAGGGCCCGGGCGCTGATGTCGTCCAGGTTGCCGATGGGCGTCGCCACCACATAAAGCGAGCCAGCAGCGGAATTCAAAGGACCTGGAGCAGTCAAAGCGCACACCTCGTGTTCGGTAAAAGCGAGCATTGTAACGCGTCACGAGGCTTGCGAACCGTATGAGCCGAGCGCGGTTTTGCACGCAGTTGTGCGCCGCCGCAACATTTACTCCAGCTAAATTGATTGATTCACGCCAGTAACATCGCGCCCCGGCCAGTGCTTGGGTACAATTCCACGCTAATTTGATCGAGTATCAGGAACACTTACATGATCGCTTGCCTGCGGCTGTTCACTGCCCTCTGCCTCGCTGCCTTGCTGGCGGCCTGCGCCAGCTCCCCCTCCTCCAGCCTTGGCGAACTTCCACGGACTCCGGATGCCAGCATCGAGCAACTGCTCGAACAGGCGACCCAGGCCAAGACGCCGGAAAAAGCCGCCCTGTTGCGCCTGAGCGCGGCAGACCTGGCTTATCGCCAGGGCAACGCCGGGCAGTCCGCGCAAATCCTGCAACAAGTGCCGATGGAACAGTTGAAGCCAGGCCAGCAGATCTTCGCCAGCACCCTGTCCGCTGAACTGGCGATGACCCGCAATCAGCCGAAAGCTGCGCTGACCGCTCTGAGCCATCCGAGCCTGCAGCACCTGAGCGAAATGCCGGAAGATCAGCAAGTGCGCACCGGCACCGTGCATGCCCGCGCATTGGAAGCCGACGGTCAGACACTCGCAGCCGCTCGCGAGCGCGTGTTCATCGCGCCGATGCTGCAAGGCGAAGCCGCGAGCAAGAACCACGAAGCCATCTGGACTCTGATTGGCTCGCTGCCGACCGACCAACTGCAACCCAACACTACCGACGACCTCGGCGGCTGGATGAGTCTGGCACTGGCAGTGAAATCCGCCGGCACCCTGGAACAGCAGCAAGCGGCGATCGATACCTGGCGCGCGCAGAATCCAAAGCACCCGGCGGCGATCAACCTGCCGTTGCCACTGACCAAACTCAAGGAACTGGCCAGCCAGCCCCTGAGCAAGATCGCCCTGCTGCTGCCGCAAGACGGTCAGCTGGCAGCGGTCGGTAAAGCACTGCGCGAAGGCTTCATGGCGGCGCACTATCAGGCTCAACAGGCCGGACAAAAACCGCCAGCGATCGAGTTCTACGACAGCTCCAAGCTGACCTCGATGGACGAGTTCTACCGCAAGGCTCAGGCTGATGGCGTGCAACTGGTGGTCGGCCCGCTGGAAAAACCGCTGGTCAAACAACTGAGCACTCGCCCTCAACTGCCGATCACCACCCTCGCGCTGAACTACAGCGAAGGCGATCAAGGCCCCGCGCAACTGTTCCAGTTCGGCCTGGCCGCTGAGGACGAAGCTCGCGAGGTCTCGCGTCGTGCCCGCGCCGACGGCCTGCATCGCGCGGCGATCATGGTGCCGAAAGGCGAATGGGGCGACCGCGTACTGCGCGCTTTCAGCCAGGACTGGCAGGCCAATGGCGGCAGCATTGTTGCCACCGAACGCGTCGATCAGCCGGTGCAACTGGCCCAGCAGATCGCCGACATGTTCCAGCTGCGTCAAAGCGAAGCCCGCGCCAAGAGCCTGCAGAACGCCGCTGGCACCAACGTAGCCGCGCAGCCGTCGCGTCGTCAGGACATCGAGTTCATCTTCCTCGCAGCCACGCCGCAACAGGCGCAGCAGATCAAGCCGACCCTGAACTTCCAGTACGCGGGTGACGTTCCGGTGTACGCAACTTCCCACGTCTACAGCGCCAGTGGCGATGTGAACCAGTACAACGACATGAACGGCGTGCGCTTCTGCGAAACCCCATGGTTGCTGGACAACAGCGATCCACTGCGCCAGCAAGTGGTTGCACAGTGGCCGCAAGCCGCCGGGAGCCTCGGCCGCCTGTACGCGATGGGTGTGGATGCCTACCGCCTGGCACCGCGCCTGGGCCAACTCAAGGCCCTGCCGGACAGCCGCATTGACGGTGAGTCGGGTAGCCTCGGCATGACCCAGACCCAGCGTGTTGTGCGTCAGTTGCCTTGGGCGCAGTTCGTCAGCGGTCAGGTTCAGCGCCTGCCGGACACCCCGCGCTGATGCCCGACGGCTCGCACCTGCAAAGCGGCAAGGATGCCGAGCGCCAGGCGCTCGAGCATCTGCAACACCAGGGTCTGCGCCTGCTGGCGCAGAACTGGTCATGCAAACGGGGCGAGCTTGATCTGGTCATGCTTGATGGCGATACAGTAGTATTCGTCGAAGTCCGCTACAGAAAAAACACTCAATGGGGTGGCGCGCTCGCTAGCATCGATGAGCGCAAACGGCAGAAACTGATATTCGCCGCACAGTATTTTCTTCAGCGTGAGTCACGCTGGGCCGATTCCCCTTGCCGCTTCGACGTGGTGGCCATCGACAGGCACCCCGATCAGTTGAACTGGTTGCAGAATGCGTTCGATGGTTGATTCTCTGCACACCACCCCGGACACTTTCACCGACAATTTTTGCTCTTTGCTTTGCGGGCTGCACATTCACGTGCCGAACAGCCGCGCCACTTAAGGTCACACAGATGGACATGCAATCCCGAATTCGCCAGCTTTTCCAGGCCAGTATCGACACCAAGCAACAGGCGATGGACGTACTTGCACCGCACATCGAGCAAGCCAGCCAGATCATGGTCAACGCCCTGCTCAACGAAGGCAAAATGCTTTCGTGCGGCAACGGCGGCTCTGCCGGCGACGCCCAGCACTTTTCCTCGGAGCTGCTCAACCGCTTCGAGCGCGAACGCCCGAGCCTGCCGGCCATCGCCCTGACCACCGACAGCTCGACGATCACCTCGATCGCCAACGACTACAGCTACAACGAAGTGTTCTCCAAGCAAATCCGCGCACTGGGTCAACCAGGTGACGTATTGCTGGCGATTTCGACCAGCGGTAACTCGGCAAACATTATTCAGGCGATCCAGGCCGCACATGATCGCGAAATGATTGTCGTAGCATTGACTGGCCGCGACGGCGGCGGCATGGCTTCGCTGCTACTGCCTGAAGACGTCGAGATTCGCGTACCGGCCCATGTCACTGCACGTATTCAGGAAGTCCATCTGCTGGCGATCCATTGCCTCTGCGATCTGATCGACAGCCAACTGTTCGGGAGTGAAGAATGACCCCTAATCGCCTTGGCCTTTTGGCCTTGACCCTGTGCCTCGGCATCAGCGGCTGCACCTCGGTGGTGAACGCCAGCCGTGAAGCGCCGATTGAAGACGACCGCGGCACCCGAACCTTCGGCAGTAAAATCGACGACTCGCTGATCGAAACCAAAGTCGGCGTCAACGTGGCCAAGGCCGACCCTAGCCTGGACAAGGACTCGCATATCGTCGTCACCAGCTTCAACGGCGTGGTGCTGCTCGCCGGCCAGACGCCGCGTGAAGACCTCAAGGCCAAGGCCGAACAGGCCGCCAGCGACGTCCAGCGCGTGAAGAAGGTGCATAACGAGCTGCAAGTGATTGCGCCTTCAAGCTTCCTCGCCCGCCAGAACGACGCTTGGCTGACCACCAAGATCAAGACCCAGATGCTGACCGATGCCAGCATTCCCGGCTCGCGCATCAAGGTCGTGACCGAGAACGGCATCGTCTATCTGCTGGGCCTGCTGACCAAGCAGGAAGCCCAACAGGCGACCAATCTGGTGCAGAGCGTTTCCGGTGTGCAGAAAATCGTGAAGCTGTTCGAATACATCGACTGACCTGCACTTCTGTAGGAGCTGTCGAGTGAAACGAGGCTGCGATCTTTTGATCGTCAAAAACAAGATCAAAAGATCGTCCGAACGCGGCCCGAGCCTGCGGCAGCTCCTACGTAATAAAAAAGGCGACCCTCTCGGGTCGCCTTTTTTATTACTTCACCACTTTCAGGCTCGGCCGGCCGCTTGGTCGCGGCGGCTCGCTGCCCGGTGGCGGCAAGTCGTCATCCGGCTCGATGTCGTCTTCGTCATCCATCGGCGACTCGAGATCGAACACCATGCCCTGCCCGTTCTCCCGGGCGTAAATACCCAGGATTGCACTGATCGGCACATAAAGACTGTGCGGAACGCCACCGAAGCGCCCCTCGAAGGTCACCACGTCGTTGTCCATGTGCAAGTGCCGCACGGCGCTGGGCGAAATGTTCAGGACAATCTGCCCGTCACTGGCGAAGCCCTGCGGCACCTGCACCGCCGGGTATTCGGAATTGACCAGCATGTGCGGGGTGCAATCGTTATCCACAATCCACTCGTAGAGCGCGCGGACCAGATAAGGTCGACTGGAGTTCATAGCGGCTCCTTAAGCCTTAGCGCATATCGCGTTCGACGCCAGACAGACTCGCCTGGAAAGCCTCACGCGCAAACTGGCGCTCCATATAATCAAGCAGCGGCTTGGCCGGCCGCGGCAGTTCAATACCCAGAATCGGCAAACGCCAGAGTATTGGCAATAGGCAGCAATCCACCAGACTTTGTTCCTCACTGAGGAAAAACGGCTTGTCGGCAAACAGCGGCGACACGCCTGTCAGGCTTTCACGCAATTCCTTACGCGCCACGACACGCGCGGCCTCCTTGGACTTGGGATCAAGAATCAGATCCACCAGACCACACCAGTCGCGCTGAATACGGTGAATCAGCAGACGGCTATTGGCACGCGCCACCGGATAAACCGGCATCAGTGGCGGATGCGGGTAACGCTCATCCAGATATTCCATCACCACGGTCGACTCCCACAACGCCAGGTCGCGATCGACCAGTGTCGGGAGACTGCCGTAAGGGTTCACCTCAATCAGTTTAGGCGGCTGGCGACCAGCTTCCACGTAAATGATTTCGGCGCTGACACCCTTCTCTGCAAGCACGATGCGCACTCGGTGGGAATAGTGGTCGGCGGGGTCGGAGTAACAGGCCAACCGATTGGTCACGCCCATGGCGATCCTCCTCGCTTGTTGAAATTATCGGAACCGGAAAAACGCGCGCGCCCAGAGGGCGCCTCCCGCAAAGCCTGGCGAACCAGACGTCGCGTTATCGGAGGCGCCCTTGGGCGCGCGCGATTAACAGCAATGCTTGAAGCGTATCAGTGCACGTCTTTCCAGTATTCACGCTTGAGCAGATAGGCGAACACAAAGAAGAACGCCAGGTACAGCAAGACGTAAGTACCGATGCGCTGATGTTGCAGCTTAACCGGGTTAGCCGAGTAAGCCAGGAAGGTTACCAGATTCTTGACCTTCTCATCGAACTGCTCTTCGTTCAGAGCACCGGATTTCGGCACGATGGTCAACTGATCGCACGCTTCGTGGGTCAGCGGCGTACCGGTCAGCGGATCGTATTGCTTCTTGCCGTCCTCGACGATCTGCACTTGCTTGCAGCCCACCACCTGACGCCCTTGCAGGCCTACCAGCACGTTAGGCATGCCGACGTTCGGGAAGACCTTGTTGTTCACGCCCCAAGGACGTGCCGGATCTTCGTAGAACGAGCGCAGGTAACCGTAGAGCCAATCGGTGCCACGCACGCGAGCCACCAGGGTCAGATCCGGCGGTGCAGCACCGAACCAGGTCTTGGCGTCCGCCGGCTGCATGCCGATGTTCATGTGGTCGCCGATCTTGGCGCCGGTGAACACCAGCTTCTCGAGCATCATTTCGTGGGGAATGCCGAGGTCATCGGCCACCCGCTCGTAACGCTGAAACTTGGCACTGTGGCAACCCATGCAATAGTTGGCGAAGGTTCGCGCACCATCTTGCAGAGCAGCCTTGTCGGATACGTCGATGTCGACTTTTTCCAGCTCCGGACCACCGTGTTCGGCGGCGAAAGACAGCACAGGCAGAGCAGCGAAAATCAGAGCAAAAAATAACTTTTTCATCAGCCAGTCACCCTTTCCGGAACCGGTTTGGTCTTCTCGAGCCTGGTGTAGAACGGCATCAGAATGAAGTAGGCGAAGTACAGGAAGGTGCAGATCTGCGACACCAGCGTGCGCTCCGGCGTCGGAGCCAGTACGCCCAGAATGCCAAGGATCACGAAGGAAATGCAGAACACCACCAGCCAGATTTTGCTCATCCAGCCCTTGTAGCGCATCGATTTGACCGGACTGCGATCCAGCCATGGCAGGACAAAGAGCAAGGCAATCGAGGCGCCCATGGCGATAACGCCCATGAGCTTGTCCGGGATCGCACGCAAGATCGCGTAGAACGGCGTGAAGTACCAAACCGGCGCAATGTGCTCCGGCGTCTTGAACGGGTTAGCCGGCTCGAAGTTAGGTTTTTCGAGGAAGTAGCCACCCATTTCCGGGAAGAAGAACACGATAAAGCAGAAGATGAACAGAAACACCACCACGCCGACGATGTCTTTCACGGTGTAGTACGGGTGGAAGGCGATGCCGTCCAGCGGGATGCCGTTTTCGTCTTTGTGCTTCTTGATGTCGACGCCATCCGGGTTGTTCGAACCCACCTCGTGCAACGCCAGAATGTGCAGCACCACCAGACCGAGAATCACGATCGGCAGGGCCACCACGTGCAGGGCGAAGAAGCGGTTCAGGGTGATCCCCGAGATCAGGTAGTCACCACGAATCCACTGGGTCAGATCGTTACCGATGACCGGGATAGCACCGAACAGCGAGATAATCACCTGGGCACCCCAGTAGGACATCTGGCCCCACGGCAGCAGATAACCCATGAAGGCCTCAGCCATCAGCGCCAGGTAGATCAGCATGCCGAACACCCAGACCAGTTCACGTGGTTTCTGGTACGAACCGTAGAGCAGGCCACGGAACATGTGCAGATAGACCACGATGAAGAACGCCGAAGCGCCGGTGGAGTGCAGCAAACGCAGGATCGAGCCGTACTCGACGTCGCGCATGATGTATTCGACGGAAGCGAACGCCTCTTCTGCCGACGGCGTGTAGCTCATCGTCAGCCAGACACCGGTGACGATCTGATTGACCAGCACCAGCAGCGCCAGCGAGCCGAAGAAATAGAAGAAGTTGAAGTTTTTTGGCGCGTAATACTTGCTGAGATGGTCTTCCCACATTTTGGTCGCGGGGAAGCGTGCATCAACCCAATCCATGAACTTGCTCATCACGCTTTCTCCGTATCGACGCCAATGACAATCAGGTCATCGGTCTCATAGGAATGCGGGGGAACTGGCAGGTTCAAAGGCGCGGGTTGCGACTTGTAGACGCGGCCAGCCAGATCGTAGTGGGAGCCGTGGCAAGGGCAGAAATAGCCACCGACCCAATCTTTACCCAGATCAGCAGGCGCCACTTCGGGACGGAAGGTTGGCGAGCAACCCAGGTGAGTGCAGATCCCGATCAGCAGCAGAATTTCCGGCTTGATCGAACGCACTTCAGGGTCGACATAGGTAGGTTGCGTGGAGTTTTTGGAAGTCGGATCGGAGAGCTGGCCCTCGATCTTCTTGAGATTCCCCAGGATTTCCGCAGTACGGCGGACAATGAACACCGGCTGGCCGCGCCACTCGGCAATCATCTGCTGTCCTGGCTCGATCTTGCTGACATTCACTTTCACCGGTGCACCGGCGGCTTTCGCCTTGGCACTGGGAAACCATGACCCCACGAACGGGACCGCAGCCCCCACCGCTCCTGCAGCACCCACCACGGATGTGGCTGCTACCAAGAAGCGACGCCGGCCTGCATTCACGCCGTCATTGCTCATTCAGTCCTCTCCCATCAGCTTTGTGGCCTGTTAAATCAGGCATCTACTAAATAAATCAATGTTACTTATAAAAATTTTGCCGAGATGGTAATGAAAAGCCCCAATTCTGACAAGGGAATTACCCGGAGCTCATACCCTCAAGCCTTGCAGTATAGGGGGTCTACGAATGTGGCAAGTTGTCACAGCGCAATTCTTTTGATAAATCGCAGGCATAAAAAAACGCCCGGTTCCGTGAGGAATCGGGCGTTCTTTTTTGAACGTGGAAACGAATTAACGCTTCGAGTACTGCGGACGCTTACGCGCTTTACGCAGACCAACTTTCTTACGTTCAACTTCACGGGCGTCGCGAGTAACGAAGCCAGCTTTGCGCAGAGCGCTACGCAGGGTTTCGTCGTAGTCCATCAGAGCGCGAGTGATGCCGTGGCGGATTGCGCCAGCCTGACCACTTACACCACCACCGATGACAGTGACGTAGATGTCGAACTTCTCGACAGTCTCGGTCAGTTCCAGCGGCTGACGAACTACCATGCGGGCAGTTTCGCGGCCGAAGAACGAGTCCAGGGAGCGGTTGTTGATGGAGATGTTACCAGTACCCGGACGCAGGAAAACGCGTGCGGTTGCGGTCTTGCGACGGCCAGTGCCGTAATTTTGAGTCGCCGACATAATGAACTATTCCGTTAAATCTTCAGTTCTTGGGGCTGCTGAGCAGTATGAGGGTGTGCAGCGCCCGCATAGACTTTCAGCTTACGGTACATGTCACGACCCAGCGGGTTCTTAGGCAGCATGCCTTTAACCGCGGTCTCGATCACGCGCTCAGGGGCTTTGGCGATCAGCTTTTCAAAGTTGATCGACTTGATGCCGCCCGGGAAACCGGAGTGGGAGTAGTACATTTTGTCAGTGGTTTTAGCGCCGGTAACACGGATCTGCTCGGCGTTGATTACGACGATGTAGTCGCCGGTGTCAACGTGAGGAGTGTACTCAGGCTTGTGCTTGCCACGCAGACGGCTCGCGATTTCGGTGGCCAGACGACCCAGGGTCTGACCAGCAGCGTCGACGACAAACCAGTCGCGCTTTACTGTTTCCGGTTTAGCAGTAAAAGTTTTCATTCTTTATAGCCTCAGGGGCCGCCTGTAAATAAGACGGCGGATCTTACTGAATAGTGCGTACTTTGACAAGTCAAAGGCAGCCGGATACAGACGCTTTCGGGGGCTCGGGTCGGCGCGTCCGTTCAACGGCAAGATTCTTCGGCGGCGGCGCATCACTTCCACTGCAGAAAGAGGTCGGCAATTATGCAGATTGCGAAAAAATTTTCAACCTGCTTTTATGATTGTTTTGCCCAAGGAGCACCCGATGGACTATCGCCAGCTAGGCCGTACCGACCTTAACGTGAGTGCAATCTGCCTCGGCACCATGACCTGGGGCGAGCAAAACACTGAAGCTGAAGCCTTCGCCCAGATCGAACGGGCCAAGGAAGCCGGGATCAACTTCATCGACACCGCCGAGATGTACCCGGTGCCGCCGAAAGCCGAAACCTATGCCACCACCGAACGTTACATCGGCAATTACTTCAAGCGTCGCGGCGACCGTGCCGACTGGATCCTCGCCAGCAAGATCGCCGGCCCCGGCAACACCATCGACTACATCCGCGACAAAAACCTGCGCCACAACCGCCAGCACATCACCGCCGCGGTGGATGCCAGCCTCGAGCGCCTGCAGACCGATTACATCGACCTGTATCAATTGCACTGGCCGGAGCGCAGCACCAACTTTTTCGGACAGCTGGGCTACAAGCACAAGATCGAGGCCAACCTGACACCGCTCGAAGACACGCTCGAAGCGCTCGACGAGCAGGTCAAGGCCGGCAAGATCCGCCACATCGGTCTGTCCAACGAGACGCCGTGGGGCACCATGCGCTTCCTCGCGCTGGCCGAAGCCCGTGGCTGGCCGCGTGCGGTGTCGATCCAGAACCCGTACAACCTGCTCAACCGCAGCTTCGAAATCGGTCTGGCGGAAATCGCCATCCGCGAACAGTGCGGCCTGCTCGCCTATTCGCCGCTGGCGTTCGGTTTCCTGTCGGGCAAGTACGAGGGCGGCGCGCGCCCACCGAAAGGCCGCCTGAGCCTCTACAGCCGCTTCAGCCGGTATTTCAATCCGCAATCGGAAGCTGCCTGCAGCCGTTACGTGGCCCTGGCTCGTGAGCACGGTCTGGACCCGGCGCAAATGGCGCTGGCGTTCGTCACCCAGCAACCGTTCGTCACCAGCAACATCATTGGTGCGACGACGCTTGCGCAACTGGACAGCAACATTGCCAGTTTTGATCTGAAACTTTCCGATGAAGTGCTGGCAGGGATCGAGGCGATTCACAAGGATCATCCGAATCCGGCACCTTGATCGACCGCTAAAAGCTTCGCGAGCAAGCCCGCTCCCACAGAGGCTCACCGCACCTGTGGGAGCGAGCTTGCTCGCGAAGGGGCCAGTCAACTCACTGCAAATTTCAAAGCGACCGCGCAATGATCTCCTTCATGATTTCATTGGTGCCGGCATAGATGCGCTGCACGCGCGCATCCGCCCACGCCCGGGCCACCGGGTATTCCCACATGAAGCCGTAGCCGCCATGCAACTGCACGCACTCGTCGAGCACCTTGCATTGCAGGTCGGTGCCCCAGTATTTGGCCATCGCTGCTGTCGGAACATCGAGCTTGCCTTGCAGGTGCAGTTCCAGGCACTTATCGACAAATACCCGGCCGATCTGAATCTCGGTAGCCATCTCCGCCAGTTTGAAGCGCGTGTTCTGGAAGTCGGCGATCGCCTTGCCAAACGCCTTGCGATCACGGGTGTAATCCAGCGTCCATTTCAGCGCGGCTTCGGCTGAGGCCAGACCGCCGATCGCTACCGTCAGCCGCTCCTGTGGCAATTCCTGCATCAAATAAGCGAACCCTGCCCCGGCCTGCCCCAACAGGTTTTCTTTCGGCACGCGTACGTCCTGGAAGAACAATTCCGACGTGTCCTGAGCCTTCATTCCGACCTTCTCCAAGCGTTTGCCCTTCTCGAAGCCCGGCGTATTCGCCTCAACTACAAACAGGCTGGTGCCTTTGGCGCCGGCCTTCGGATCGGTCTTGGCGACAACGATCACCAAGTCAGCGAGGAAACCGTTGGTGATGAAGGTCTTGGAGCCGTTGATCACGTACTCGTCGCCGTCCAGCACGGCGGTGGTCTTGACCCCTTGCAGGTCGGAGCCGGCGCCCGGCTCGGTCATCGCGATGGCACTGACCATCTCGCCAGAGACCAGTTTCGGCAGGTATTTTTGCTTCAGCGCTTCGCTTCCGTAATGCAGGATGTAAGGCGCGACGATGTCCGAATGCAGCGAGAAACCGATACCGGTCAGACCGAGACGACCGACCTCCTCAATCACCACCGCGCTGTACAGAAAGTCCGCGCCCAGGCCGCCATATTCTTCCGGCAGGTGCGAGCAGAGCATCCCCGCTTCCCCTGCCTTGTTCCACAGCTTGCGGTCGATGTGGCCTTGTTTCTCCCATTGCGCATGGAACGGCACGGCCTCTTTTTCGAGGAAGGTTCGTACGCTGTCGCGGAACAATTCGTGCTCGGAACTGAACAAGGTTCTGGGGATCATGCGGCACCTTTCATTCTTGTTGGAGGAATATGACCTTCAGAGACTAAGCCTCACCTCCGACACAGGACACTGGACACATCCGACAAAAAATAAGACGATCCAGCCGTCTGGTGACCACTTTCCCTTATAAAAACAAAACAAAAGTTGAATTATGTCCAAGCAAGTCTCTACGCCCTTGCGGCGCGTCAGCATCCTGGCAATCGACCGGGTTTTCGCATCCACTCTCATGCAGGCCAAGGACTTCTTCCATCTGGCCAGTCTGCGTTACGGCAAACAACTGGGCCACGGCCTGACACCGGCGTTCGAAACCCGCCTGGTCAGCCCCGACGGCAAACCGGTGAACAGCTTCAGTGACGTGATGATGCCGGTGGACGGCGGCCTGGAAAACGCCGACGTCATCATCCTCCCGGCGTTCTGGGACGACTTCGAAACGCTTTGCGGTCGTTACCCACAGATTCTGCCGTGGCTGCGCGAACAGCATGCCCGCGGCGCCGTCCTCTGCGGCGAAGCAACCGGGGTGTTCTGGCTGGCCGAAGCCGGATTGCTCAACGGCAAGGAAGCGACCACCTACTGGCGTTTCTTCAATGCCTTCGCCGAACGCTTCCCCAAGGTGTACCTCAATCAGGACAAGCACCTGACGGACGCCGACAACCTGTATTGCGCCGGCGGCACCACTTCGGCCTGCGACCTCTATATCTACCTGATCGAACGCTTCTGCGGCGCCAACGTGGCGCAGGCCGTGGCCCGCGACATTTTGTATGAAGTGCAACGCAGCTATTCGCCGGGACGTATCGGTTTCGGCGGGCAGAAGCTGCACCAGGACGTGATCATCCTGCAGATCCAGCACTGGCTCGAAGAGCATTTCGCCGACAAGTTCCGCTTTGAAGACGTGGCCCGCGAGCACGGCATGAGCATCCGCAACTTTATGCGCCGCTTCCAGACCGCGACTGGCGACAAGCCGCTGCACTACCTGCAACGCCTGCGCATCGAGACCGCCAAGGGCTTGCTGTCCGGCAGCCGCAAGAGCATCAAGACCATCAGTTATGAGGTCGGCTACGACGATGCGAGCTTCTTT
The DNA here is from genome assembly GCF_053851495.1 of Pseudomonas sp. JQ36. NCBI lineage: Bacteria > Pseudomonadati > Pseudomonadota > Gammaproteobacteria > Pseudomonadales > Pseudomonadaceae > Pseudomonas > Pseudomonas sp. JQ36. Next base: position 3,714,535 of record NZ_CM132642.1, read on the forward strand.
GCGCGGCTGTTCCGCCAGCACACCGAGCTGTCGCCTAACCAGTATCGGCAGCAGTTTCAGCAGGCTGCGTAACTCGCTGCCCACGCACAAAACCCCTGTGGGAGCGGGCTTGCTCGCGAAAGCGTACTTTCAGTCGGCATCTATTTAGCTGACACACCGCATTCGCGAGCAAGCCCGCTCCCACAGGGGTACCGCGTCGTACAAAAAAGGGCCTGCAAATGCAGGCCCTTTTTTGTATGCCGAATCTGTTTAAGGCTTGTGCGCCCGCGACAGAAACTCGTGCGATTGCATCTCCAGCAGACGGCTGAGCGTACGCTGGAACTCGAAGTTCAGGCGCCCGCCGGTGTATAGGTCTTTCAGCTCGACTTCAGCAGAAATGATCAGCTTGACGTTACGATCGTAGAACTCGTCGACCATGTTGATGAAGCGCCGGGCGATGTCGTCGGTGGTGACGCTCATCTGCTCGACGCCACTGAGCAGCACCGCGTGGAAGATCTTGCCCAGTTCGATGTAGTCGTTCTGGCTACGCGGGCCGTCGCACAGTTCGCGGAAGTCGAACCAGGCCACGTCGTCGCAGGTGCGTAGCGCACGGATTTCACGGTTCTCGATGATCAGCACATCATTCTCGACCGCTGCGGTGCATTCCGGCGTGAGGGCCTTGAAGCTCTTGCGCAGGCTTTCGTGCGCGGCTTCGTCCAGCGGATAGTGGAACAGCTCCGCTTGTTCGAGGTGACGCAGACGATAGTCGACACCGCTGTCGACGTTGACGATTTCGGTGTTCTGCTTGATCAACGCGATGGCCGGCAGGAAGCGTGCGCGTTGCAGGCCGTCCTTGTACAGGCCGTCCGGAACGATGTTAGAGGTCGCAACCAGGGTCACGCCGTTCTTGAACAGCTCTTCCATCAGCGTGCCGAGGATCATCGCGTCGGTGATGTCCGAGACGAAAAATTCATCGAAGCAGATCACTCGCGACTCGGTCGCAAAGCGCTTGGCGATGATGGTCAGCGGGTTTTTCTCGCCGCCGAGGGTTTTCATCTCTTCGTGCACACGCTTCATGAAGCGGTGGAAGTGGGTGCGGGTCTTTTCCTTGAACGGCAGCGCTTCAAAGAAGGTGTCGACCAGGTAAGTCTTGCCGCGACCCACGCCGCCCCAGAAGTACACGCCCTTGACCGGCGTCTGATCCTTCTTGCCAAACAGCTTGCCCAGCAAACCCGGCTTGTTCTGCTCGGCCGCGATCAGATCGTCGTACAGGCGCTGCAGATGACGCACGGCAGTTTCCTGCGCGGCATCATGGAAGAAGTCCGGGCGTTTCAGATCAGCTTGATATCGTTCTAGGGGCGTCATAATTCGTTAGCAAGGCAACAAAAACGGGCCGTCACTGTAGCGACGGCCCGTAGGAATGGCAATCAGCCCTTGGTCGGGCCGCGCCGCGGATTAGTCCTGAACCGGGGTCAGTGCTACGCGCAAAGCTTCGATAGCGGCGTCCCGCGCAGCAGCATCGGCGAACGCCGGGCTGTCACCAACGCACTCACCTTCCAGCCACACGCTGAAGCTCAGGTCTTGATTGCGGATGTCCAGCGCCTGACCGGATTGCAGTTGCTTGGTCACCTGGCCGGCGGTTTTGCCGTCGGCGAAGTTGCGCGACAGCAGCAGTTGCTCGCCATCGGCCGCCAGCAAACGGAAGCGGAAGCTGCCGTCGTCTTCCCGGAAGCTGACGAAACGTGCAGCTTTCACGGCTTTCTTTTTGGTGGTCGCCGCCACTTGCACCTGATTGACGAACGAACGCAGGCCAACCGCCTCACGCAGTTCGTTGAGGAACGGCGTCGCCACCGCACGAGCCTTTTTCGCGCCGTGTTGCAGGATGTCTTCCAGATCCGCCGGGCGCTCGATCAGTTGGTGATAGCGCTCGCGGGACTCACCCAGTTCATTGTCGAGCAATTGGAACAGACGATTCTTCGCCTCGCCCCAGCCCAGACCGCCGAGCAGTTCGCTGCGGAATTCGTCCGCCTGCGCAGGTGTGGCGAAGGCCTGGAACAGGGTGAACAGATGCGAGTTGTCCGGATCTTTGGCTTCGCCCGGCGCTTTGGAATCGGTGACGATCCGCGAGATCGCGTCCTTCATCTCTTTGGCGCTGGAGAACAGCGGGATGGTGTTGTCGTAGCTCTTCGACATCTTGCGCCCGTCGAGGCCTGGCAAGGTCGCCACGCTCTCCTCGATCAGCGCTTCAGGCATGGTGAAGAACTCTTTGCCCTGGCCGAACAGGTGATTGAAGCGCTGACCGATGTCACGGGCCATTTCCACGTGCTGGATCTGGTCGCGACCGACCGGCACCTTGTGCGCGTTGAACATCAGAATGTCCGCCGCCATCAGCACCGGGTAGCTGTAGAGGCCCATGGTGATCCCGGCATCCGGGTCTTCGCCGCTCTCGACATTCTTGTCCACCGAGGCCTTGTAAGCGTGCGCCCGGTTGAGCAGGCCCTTGGCGGCGACGCAGGTCAGCAGCCAGGTCAGTTCAGGGATTTCCGGGATGTCGGACTGGCGATAGAAGGTCACGCGATCGACATCCAGGCCACCGGCCAGCCAGGTCGCGGCGATTTCCAGACGCGAGCGCTGAATGCGCAGCGGGTCATCGCATTTGATCAAGGCGTGGTAGTCGGCCAAGAAATAGAACGAATCGGCATTGCTGTCGCGGCTGGCGAGGATCGCCGGGCGGATGGCGCCGGCGTAGTTGCCCAGGTGCGGCGTGCCGGTGGTGGTGATGCCGGTGAGGATACGGGTACGGTTCGTCATGGGTAATCGCTTGTCAGACTGCAATCAATTCGAGAGACGCGGCAGGATCAGATCCTTGAGATCGGTCAGCTTGCCATGAAAAAAGTGTCCGCATTCTGCCACTTTCAGCAGCTGATGGGGGCGCTGGAGTTTTTCCGACCAGTCATAGACCAGTTGCGGATCGATCACTTCGTCGGTTTCCGGCTGGATCACGGTCAGCTCGCCGTGTTGTGGCAGTTGATCCTGATCGCCCAAACGCATGACCGCCGGCGCGACCATGAACAACTGCTTGAGCTGCACGCCCTGCGCTTCAAGACGACCGCCGAGACTTGCTGCAACAAATCCGCCGAAGGAGAAACCGAACAGGGTCAGCGGCAAATCCGGGTGTTTTTCCCGTAGCCATGCTGCGGCAGCCTGAGCATCATCGACTTCACCGCTGCCCATGTCGTGGGAGCCTTCGCTGGCACCGACGCCGCGATAGTTGAAGCGCAAGGTAATCAAACCTGCGTCGCGCGCGGTGCGCTGCAGGGTCGAGACGACCTTGTTGAGCATGGTGCCGCCCTGCACCGGGTTCGGATGGCAGATCAGCGCGATGCCGATTGGCTGCTCGTTATCGAGGTACAGCGCTTCGATTTGGCCGACTGGGCCGGCAATGACTACAGGGGTTTCACGCATCAGCAAGGAAGGAACTCCGTGACCTCGAATCGGGTCGACTCGTCTAGCAAATTGTCTGTGCCAATCTATTGCGAGTGAATCGCGGTATACAGCGCAGGTTCGAGCCGTTAACGTAAAGCAAAGCCGTTTATAGAGGAAGGACTCGTGGAACACTCGCTCTTAGTTTGGTTGTTGCCGACTCTTGCCCTGGTTGTGGGTGTCGCCATTGGATTCCTGATCGCTCGCGTCGCACCGAATGCCGCGCCGAGCCGCACGCAGCGTCAACTGGATGATATCCAGGAGCGTTTCGACAGCTATCAAAACGAGGTGGTCACCCACTTCAACAGCACCGCGATGCTGGTCAAGAAGCTGACCCAGAGCTATCAGGAAGTGCAGGATCATCTCGCCGAGGGTGCCAACCGCCTGGCCCTGGACGAGCAGACCCGTCAACGCCTGATCGCCGCTTTGCACGCCGATGCCGCGCAGGCACCGCGCGAACGCCTGACGCCGCCGCGCGATCAGGAGCCGCCACGCGACTACGCGCCGAAAGCCCCGAACTCGCCGGGCATGCTCGATGAGCATTACGGCTTGAAGAAGTAATCAGTCTTCGCTGCAAGCAAAAAGCCCCCGGACAATTCGGTTGTCCGGGGGCTTTTTTTGTATCTGATGATTTGAGGGTGCTTGGTTCGGCCCCTTCGCGAGCAAGCTCGCTCCCACAGGGTTATGTGGTGAACACAGATTTTGTGAACAACACCAATCCCTGTGGGAGCGGGCTTGCTCGCGAAAGGGCCAGCACGGGCAACCCAAAAAAATACCCGGTCACAAGACCGGGCATTTCTTCACTCAAGCATTCACTTACGGATACTGCTGAACCGTACCCGGCTGTTGCTGCTGACCACCATACTGCTGACCCGGGATCGCCTTCAGGTTGACCTCGACGCGGCGGTTCTGCGCGCGGCCATTGACGTCACCGTTGCTGGCAATCGGGTTATCCGGGCCGGCGCCACGGGCCGACAGGTTGGCACCGCTGACACCCTGCGAGGTCAGGTAGGTGGCCACGCTCTGCGCACGACGCTGAGACAGGTCCATGTTGTGCTGGCGGCTGCCGGTGCTGTCGGTGTAGCCGACGATTTCGATCTGGTTCTGGTTGAACTCTTTCAGCGAGTTCGCCAGGTTGTTCAGCGGCTGATAGAAACTTGAAGCGATATTCGCCGAATCGGTGGCGAAGGTGATGTTGCCCGGCATGATCAGCTTGATCTGATCGCCCTGACGCTGCACTTCAACCCCGGTGTTGGCCATGCTGGCGCGCAGCTTTTTCTCTTGCTGGTCGGCGTAGTAACCGTAACCGGCCGCCGAGGCACCCACCACCGCCGCGCCGATCAAGGCACCCTTGCCACGGTTGTTGTGGTCAATGGCGGCACCCGCCAGGGCGCCAGCCAGCGCACCGAGACCGCCATACTTGGCGGTTTTGCTCATGCCTTGCGAGCCACCGTCGGCCTGACCCTGATTGTCATACGGGTTGGGAGAGGCGCAGCCGGCCAACATGGCCACAGCGGTAGCAACAATAATCAAACGAGGCGTGGTGAACATGAAGAGCTCCTGGTTTTTTCGCATTCTGTGTGGCAGCGGCCCTAGGCAATAGACCTGTGCGGGCGTTGGATCATGACAATGCCGAAAAATTCCGCCGCACACTCATGACAAAATATTTAGGCGCGCACGAATGGGTTTTCGCGCATTTCATCCCCCAGACGCGTATCCGGACCATGCCCGGCAACCACGATTGCGTCTTCGTCGAGCGTGTACAGCCGCTGCTTGATCGATCGCACGATGGTCGCCTGATCGCCGCCCCACAAGTCCGTGCGCCCTACGCCGCGACGAAACAACGTGTCGCCGGCAATCAACAGCTTAGCCTCGGAAAACCAAAAGCTCATGGAACCGGGTGTATGTCCCGGCGTATGCAGCGCCACGCCGCAGCCACAGGCCAGTTCTTCATCGTCGCTCAACCAGCGATCCGGCGATGGCACCGGCGTGTAGGGTACACCGAACATCTGGCATTGCATTTCGAGGTTGTCCCACAGGAACTGATCTTCCTTGTGCAGATGCAGGGTCGCGCCAGTCTTTTCCTTCATCTGCCCGGAAGCGAGGAAATGATCGAGATGCGCGTGGGTGTGGATGATACTGACCACTTTCAGACCGTGAGCATCGAGGCGCGCCATGATCAGGTCAGGATTGCCACCCGGATCGACGACGATGGCTTTTTTAGTGATCGGGTCGCCGATGATCGTGCAGTTGCACTGCAGCGGGCCGACGGGGAAGGTTTCGCGGATGAGCGCAGGCGCTGGAACAGTCATGGGGCAATCCTGATCAATATTCGACGGCGGCGAAAACCGCTGATGCCGAAGATTTTAGCGGGACTAGATCATTAACCCCAGCGCCTTGGCGCGGGCCACCGCCTGCGTACGCCGCTCAACCCCCAACTTGCTGTTGATATGGCTGGCATGGGTTTTCACGGTATGCAGGGAAATGAACAGCTGTTCGCTGATTTCCTGATTGGAACAGCCTTGGGCAATCAAACGCAGCACCGCCAGCTCGCGACTGCTGAGTTGTTCGGCAGCGGCGCACTCAACCACTGGACGAGTCGCCACCTGCGGAAAATGCGTCAGCAACTGTTGTCCCGCCAACGTCGGTGAGTTGTGCAATTGGCTGCGCAACCAGTCAGGATGTTCTCTGATCAGTGCGTCAAATGGCTGTATCACACCGCCCGCCGCCGCTTCCAGCGCCTGGCTCAATGCTTTGCGTGCCTCGGATTCGCGGCCACTGCTCAGCAACAAATTCACTTTCTGCGCCAGCGCCATCACACACAGCAACTGGCGTCCGGTTTGCTGACCGTTTTCCAGCAACACATTCAAGCGTCCTTCGGCGAGCATCGGCTGTCCTTTGATCACATCGAGCAACGCCTGCTGCAGTTCGACGTGCAACGGCAGCTGTGGATGAAATTCCGGTGGCGCCGCTGCACGTTCGCCGGTGTAGGTCTGACCCAGGCGCGCCAGCCAGGCTTCAGCCAGATCGGTACGGCCTTGCACCAGCCACAGTTCGCATTTGACCAGGGTAATCATCGCCAGGTAGTAGATCGGCGGCACATCCCAGATATGCATCAGGCGCTCGGCTTCAGCGAGCTCGGCGAAGGCCTTGGCGAACTCGCCAACGCTGCCGTCCAGACGGGCGATCACGCAGTGGCCGATCAACACGCTGATATCGCGGCAGGCCCGCGCTTCGGCCAGACCACTCAGCAATCGGGCCCGGGCCTGCTGCGGTTGCAAGCGCATGGACAGCAGAAAACCTTCATACAGCGTCAGCCGCGCACGCACCGCGTACAGACGTTGCGCCGACAGCCCGCGCAGACGATCAAGGCCCTGATGCACCTCATCCAGGGCGCGCAGAATTTCCCCGCGCGACTGCAATACCCGCGCCCGGTCGTAATGCGCCAAGGCTTCGAACAGCGGATTGCCGACCCGCTGCGCAAGCTCGAGGGATTCGCGATTCAAGCCTCGGGCGCGCCATAGGTCGCCGTCGGCAATCGCCAGATTGGACAGGGTCGACAGGCACATCAGGCGTTGCCCATAACGTTTGACTGGCAGACTTTCCAGCGCCTCGCTGCAATAGCGTTGAGTCAATTCACGATGCCCGCGCCCACGGGCGATAATCCCGCTGAGCGCCAGCCATTGCGCCAGCATCGACTTTTGCGCAGAGGCCGAAGGCGCCGGCAGAAAACGACTCAGATGGCTGGCCAGCTCTTCAGCGGCATCCAGTTGACAGGCCAGCCCGAGCGCCCAGCTATAGAGCACGATCAAGCGTGGCGTGCTGATCAGCAGACTGTCGGGCAAGTCCATTTTCCAGCGCAGCAGCATGCCCACGTTCTGCTCGGCGAGCAGTTGTTCCTCGGACAGGTTCTGCACCAGATTCGCTGCGACATCCAGATGGCCGGCGCGCAAGGCCTGCTCCACCGCCTCGTCGAGCAGCCCTTGAGCATTGAACCAGCGGCAGGCGCGCAGGTGCAGGGTCGCCGCTGGCACCAGCGTCTGGGTCACGGGACGGCTGCGCAGCAGATCGGAAAACAAATGGTGATAGCGATACCAGTGACCGTGTTCGTCCAGTGGCACCAGAAACACCTGATGCGCCAACAGAAACCGCAGGATTTCGGCGCTGTCGTGGGCTTCGCGCACCGCGTCGCACAGTTCGCTGCAAAAGCGCTCCTGCGGTGCGGTGTCGTAAAGAAACGCCTGCACCTCGGCGGGCAGGCAATCGATCACTTCTTCCAGCAGATAGTCGCGGATCAGCCCTTCCCCGCCATTCAGCGCTTGCGGTAACGCGGCCTCGCTGCCGGCTTCGGATGCCGCGAGCAACCAGAAACGCAGTCCGGCCACCCAGCCTTCGCTGCGCTGGATCAGGTTTTCCAGGGCTTCGCCGCGCAATGAACTGCTGTGTCGATCGAGCAGCGTCAGGGCTTCATCATGGGTCAGGCGCAGGTCCTGCTCATGCAGTTCGAGCAACTGGCGCGACAGGCGCAGACGCGCCAGATGCCAGTCCGGGCGCTGCCGGCTGGTGACCATGACCAGCAAGCCATCGGGCAAATGATTGAGGAAAAACTGCAGGCAACGATCGAGCACCGGCCCTTGGGCGAGATGGTAATCGTCGAGCACCAGCAATAAGGGCGTGGTTGGTTGCAGTTGCAGCGCCAGTTCATCGAGCAAGCCGTCGAGCCATTCTTCGAACGCGAACGGCTGATGGCGCTGGCGCATCTTCAACAGGCCGAGTGCACGGCTGCCCAGTTCCGGAAAGTAGTCCTGCAGCCCCTCCAGCAAGCGCTCGAGAAAGCGCCCTGGATCGTTATCTCGCGGACTCAATCCCAGCCAGAGACTTTGCCAGTGCGCCGGCAGACTCTGACAGAACTCCACCGCCAGCGAACTCTTGCCGAACCCGGCGGGGGCGCTGACCAGCAACAGCCGTCCACCGAGCCCGGCCTGCAGGCGCTCGCAAAGACGTGGTCGCAAGACGTAGCCGTCGGGCAACGGCGGGCGGAAAAAACGCCCGTCCAATGACGCGACGGTAACGCTTGCGGGACCCGGAAGTGGGGACAGATCAGTCATGGCCGGCTCTTGTTCGAATTGCTGTTGGCGGCGTTGCAGATGTCCGCAGACTAGCCTTAAACGAACCGGTTATGAAGGTTGCTGCTACAAATGGCTACAAAAAGGCTACACCCTCCTGTGGCCCACCCTGTAGGAGCTGCCGAAGGCTGCGATCTTTTGATCTGGCTTTTGCCGTTGAAAAGTCAAAGTCAAAAGATCGCAGCCTTCGGCAGCTCCTACCCCCAAAAAAAACGCCCCGAACCAGTCGGGGCGTTTTCACGAGGATGCGGCCTCGGGTTGCAGCGGGTTAGCGAACACCATCCTGACGCAGTGCGGCCGGGGTGAAATCGCTGGTGGTGGCGGTGAAGCCGAAGTCATACGCCTGCTTCTCTTCGTTCTTCATGCCCAGCGCCAGATAACGCCCGGACTGCAAGTCGTAGAGGGTTTCCAGCGCGTACCACGGCACTTGCTTGTCGTAGTAGTTCTCGGCGTGCGCTTCAGCCACGCGCCACAGTTGACCACGACCGTCGTAGTGATCGATTACCGCTGCCTGCCAGGTATCTTCATCGATGTAGAAGTCACGCTTGGCGTAGATGTGGCGCTGACCTTCCTTCAGCGTCGCAACGACGTGCCAGACGCGGCGCAGCTCGTAACGTGCCAGATCCTGGTTGATGTGGCCGGCCTTGATGATGTCCGAGTACTTCAACTTCGGATCGTCGAGCTTGTAGCTGTCGGAGGCGATGTACATCTCTTTCTTGCCTTCAAGCTTCCAGTCGTAACGATCCGGAGCACCGTTGTACATGTCGAGGTTGTCGGAGGTACGCAGGCCGTCGGCAGCAGTACCCGGGCCGTCATACGACACTTGCGGTGCACGACGCACCCGACGCTGACCGGCGTTGTAGACCCACGCCGAACGCGGTTCCTTGACCTGGTCGAGAGTCTCGTGCACCAGCAGTACGCCACCGGCCAGACGCGCCGGCGCGGTCACTTTCTGCTTGAAGTAGAACAGGATGTTGCCCGGGTTCGCCGGATCGTAGTCCTTCATCTTGTCGCGGAACACGAACTGATCCTGGAAGTACACCAAACTGTACGAGCCGTTCGGTTGCGGCGTGGCCTGCGTCACCAGACGGGTCACGCTGCCGCCGCGATAGCGGGTGATGTGGTTCCAGATCACTTCCACGCCGGTTTTCGGAATCGGGAACGGCACGGCGGTATCGAAGTTTTCCAGACCGTTGCCGCCGGAGACCAGATTGGTGCTGGTGGCATTCTTCTTGATCGCGGCAAACACTTCATCCGGCACGGTGGCGCCGCGATGAGACGGGTAGACCGGCATCTTGAAGGTTTCCGGGTAGCGCTTGAACATCGCGTACTGGCCCGGGGCAAGCTTGTCCTTGTACTTGTCGGCATCTTTGGCGGTGATGGTGAACAGCGGCTGCTCACTGGCGTAAGGGTTGGACAGGAAGCCCTTGCTGTCGACGCTGCCGGCGTTCTTCGGCAGCGGTTTCCAGGCCGGAATCGAACCGTCGGCGTTACCGGCCATTTCCGCGCCCATCGGCGTCAGGCTTTTGCCCAGTTTATCCGCTTCGGCAGCAGGCACCGCCGCCATGACGCTGGTCGCCAGCAGCGACAGACCCAGAACACCGGCGTGGAACAGACTCTTTGTTATTTTCATAAATTCGTTCGTCCTGAAATGCAGTGCTTAGAAGTTCACGCCGAAGCTGAGCGCCACGAAGTCGCGGTCATCCACGGTGGTGTACTTGCCGTCGAAGAAATTGGTGTAGGCCAGACTCGCGGTGTAGGTGTTCTGGTATTCGGCATCGACGCCCAGGCTGACCGCTTTGCGACCTTCCTCGAAGTTGCCGCCAGGGCCTGGCGAGTAACCGCTGACGTCGTGGGACCAGGCCACGTTCGGCTTGAGGTTCACGCCGGCGAACACGTCGTTGTATTCCCAGATCGCACGACCACGGTAACCCCACGACATCGAGGTGGTGAAGCCGTCGTTATCGCAATTACGGCTGCGGTTGTTCTGCGGTGAACCCGGCCCTGCACCATTGATGGTGCTGGCGTTGAGAATGTTGGCGCAGGTATTCACACCGCCAGTGGCCGGCAACTCGCCTGGACCATACACCGGATCGCGGCCATAACGCTTCTCGGACCGGCTCTCCAGCCCGCCGACGTAGGTCGCACCGACTTCACCGACGAGGGTCAGACGGCTGGCGCCCATGACCTGATCAAAGAAGTGCGTGAACGTGGTCTGGATCTGGGTGATTTCCTTGCGCTCATAGCCATGCAGATCCTGGCCAGGAACGCCATTGAGTATCGAAGCGTTGGTCAGTGCGCCGCCGATCGGGCGCACACCTGCGAACAGGATGTCGGTGGAGTTCAGTTGCACCGGGGCGTTCGGACGGTAGCTGATCTCACCGCTCCACGCCGTACCGGTAGGCAGGGTGGTGGAGAAGCTCAGGCCGTAGAGGCGAATGTCTTCAGGATATTCAATGAAGTAGTTCGAGTTGCCCGCGACCAGCAACGGTGCGAGTGCCGCAAAAGGCCCCGGCAGTGCGCGCGCGGTGTTGTAGACCGATTGTGGTGCGCCGGTGGCGCTGAAGATCGGCGCACGGCTGTGGTAGTTCATGAAGTAGGCGCCGAACTCGGTGTCGAGCGGTTCGTACATGTACTTGAAGGACGCGCCCCACTGACCGCTGTCACGGGCATCGCGGTCCGGACCACGGCGTACCAGAACACCTTCTTCGTTGACGTTGACGCCGTTGGCCGCCAATGGCCCCAAGGCGATAGCCGGGATTTGCGAACGTTTGTTCAGCACGCGCAGATTGCTGTCGCAACCGTCGGCAACGATGTCCGGCTGGGAGAAGAACGTACCGCAGTTGTCGACGACGGTCTGGTCCCATTCCAGTTGATAGAACGCTTCGGCCGAGAGGTTATCGGTGAGGCTCTGGGACACGTAGAACATGTTGACCGGAATCAGGCCTTCCTTGATCTCGGCGCCCGGACGACGGAAAGCGGAGACGTCGATCGGGTTGATCGAGTTGATGCCGCCGCCGATGAAGGTACTTTCACCCCAGCTCACCACCTGCTTGCCCAGACGCACGGAGCCCGGCTGATCGGCAATCGCGTAGTTGTGGTAGACAAAGGCGTCGAGGATCTGCCCGCCAGCGGATTTGGCGCCCTCTTTGCGGTTGCTGTCGCTGATGTCCTTGAACTGGCGGCTCTCGTCCTTGAGTTCGAAGTCGTACCAGTATTTGCCACGGACGAACACCCCGGTGTCGCCGTATTTCAATTCAAGGTCATGGATGCCCTTGAAAATCTTCGAGAAGGTTTCGCCGCTCTTGAAGTTGGCGTGACCGTCATCGGAGGTCTGCGACAGGCCATGGCCACCATTGTTGACGCCGATGAGGTTCTTGTTCGGGCTCTGAGTAGACCAACTGGCACCGATCGACAGGGACGAGTCGAACTGTCCTTCGATTTCACCGACGTTGAAACTGACGCCGAATGCGGGCCCGGCGAGCGAAGAGGCAAGACTGACCGCCAGAGGCAGTTTCGCCCGGCGCCAGAACTGGTTTACTGAGGTCATCGACGCTACTCCATGTGCATTATTGTTATGGCAGTGAGTACTTTTAAAAACGCCTGGAAGACCGGGAGCCAGTAGCCACCCGACGTCTCTCCAAAATTGCATCGCCCCTGTTCGTGCGTGTGCCCCGTTCTTAAAAATCCTTGAGCGGACTATAGCCAGCAGGTGGTACTGCTTGATCCCTCTAAAGTGTGATTTGCAGCTGCCGGCCACTCTGGAACAGTCCTTTCGCCAGTCCGACACATGTCGGCACGGCAAGGATGGCTGATTTTTTCGATTTCACAAGCCAAGCGCTTGCTTGGTGGGTCTGGCGCGCCGGTTTCGGCGCGCCAGCGGACACTCAAAGTGTCGAGAGGAAGGTGCTGTTGTTGGCCTGCCATTCGGTGATGTCGAGGCGGATGCGCTTCTTGTCGAGCTTGCCGACACTGGTCTTGGGAATTTCCGTAACAAGGGCGATCTGGCTTGGAATCGCCCACTTGCTCAAGTGCCCCAGTTCCACGAACGGCTTGAGGTGTTCCTTGAGCTCGCGGGCACCGATCTCGTGCCCTTCGCGGATCACCAGCAGCGCAAACGGCCGCTCGCCCCACTGCGGATCAGCAATGCCCACCACTGCTACTTCACGTACCGCGACGTGACGGCTGATCAGGTCTTCGAGGTCCAGCGAGGAGATCCATTCGCCGCCGGTCTTGATCACATCCTTGATGCGGTCGCGGATGTCGATCACGCCCATGCTGTCGAGCGTCGCCACGTCGCCGGTGTGCAGCCAGCCGCCGGCCCAGAGTTCGGCGCCCTTCTGCGGCTCGTTGAAGTAGCCTTCGGTGAGCCACGGCGCACGCAGCACCAATTCGCCCTGGGTTTCGCCGTCGGCGGGCAGGAAGTTGCCCTCGGCGTCGACGATTGCCGCTTCCACCAGCGGCCCGGGCACACCGGCCTTGATCCGGTAAGTGGTGCGCTCGTCTTCGGTGCCGGCCATCAGCTCGTCGTTCAGGTGGGCACAGGAAACCAGTGGTCCGGTCTCCGACATGCCGTACGCCGCCGTCAGCTGAATGCCCCGGGCCTTGGCGGTTTCATACAGTGTCCGGTTCAGCGCACTGCCGCCGATGACGATTTTCCAGCCGCCAAAATCATTACCCTGCGCGCCTTTGGCGTTGAGCAGCATCTGCAGGATGGTCGGCACGCAGTGGGAGAACGTGACCTTCTCCTTGCGCCACAGCTCGACCAGGAATTCCGGGTCGTAACGCCCCGGATAAACCTGCTTGAGCCCGAGCATGGTCGCCACGTACGGCAAGCCCCAGGCATGCACATGGAACATCGGGGTGATCGGCATGTACACGTCGTTGGTGCCGAGCAGGCGCACGCTGTCGATCGCGCCCATGATCGTCGACACGCCCATGGTGTGCAGCACCAGTTGCCGATGGGTGAAGTACACACCTTTCGGGTTGCCGGTGGTGCCGGTGGTGTAGAAGGTGGTGGCGACCGAGTTCTCGTCGAAATCCTGAAAGTCGTACTGCGGGCTGGCGGCGGCCAGCAGTTGCTCGTATTCGCCAACCAGGTTCGGCAGCTCGGCAGTCTTCTCCGGCAAATCGGTGAGCAGCAGGGTTTTCCCCACCGTGGTCAAGTGCGGCGCGATGGCCTGGTACAGCCCGACGAACTCGCTGTTGACCAGCACGAAGCGGTCCTCGGCATGGTTCATGGTGTAGAGGATCTGCTCCGGCGACAGACGCACGTTGATGGTGTGGATCACCGCGCCGATCATCGGGATGGCAAACATGCATTCGAGGTAGCGATGGCTGTCCCAGTCCATCACCGCCACGGTGTCACCCGCCTTCACCCCGGCCGCCGTCAACACGTTGGCCAGCCGCGCCACCCGATCGATCAGGGTCGGGTAGCTGTAGCGCAACTGGTCTCGGTAGATGATCTCGCGGGTTTTCTCGTAACGGGCGCCAGACATCAGCAGCCGTTTGATCAGCAATGGATACTGGTAGGCCCCATCGGCCGGGGGAATGACGCGAGTCTGCAACATATGAATCCCTTTTCTGGCTGCACGGTGTTGGCGTAGAGCGCATTACTCTAGAGCCGTTATACCCCAGTAAAATCAGCCGAAGGAATGATTTGCACAGCCGTACAAATGCTAGCTTTGCGCCAGCATTTGCCGGTATTCAGCGTCGGTCAGGCTGTTTGCCCGACAGCCGCTTCGGAAGGTGTGCGTGGGAAAACCACAGCCGCGAGGAAGGTCAACGCGCCAAAACCCGCCAGAATCAAGTAAAGCCCGACAAACCCATGGCGCGGTTCGACGTAGGCAATGAGCGGAATCGCCGTCGCACTGACGCCGAACGACAGGCAGTAACGCAGAGCGAAGCCCCGTGACTGCCACTGCGGCGCGACGAAATTGGCGACCATCGAGTCGTTCACCGTCACCTGACCGAACACCACGAACATGAACGCCGCGCCGAGCACGATCACTGCCCAGCCATCGACATACGCCATGGCGTACAACAGCGGCGCCTGAAACAGCGTCAACACTATAAACGGCCATTTCAGGCTGACCCGGTGCAGCACCTGGCCAATGCTCAACTGCGCCACCGCACCAAAGGCATACGCCAGGCTGACCACCACGCCGAGGGTTTGCGGCGAGGCGAACAAGTCATGCAGACGTTCCTCAAACAGCTTCGGGTAGGTCATGGTGGTGGCGTTGAACACTACACCGCCAGTGGCCGTCGCCAGTGCCAGCACACCGAACACCATGAGCATCGAAATCCGCTGCCCGGCAGCGCCCTTCAGTGCGGTATGCGGACGCAGCGGGATCGGCTCTTCACGCACCTGCACGGCAAAGCCGACTCCCAGCAAGATCGCCACCACGCCCGGTAACACAAAGGCCGACCGCCAGCCGAACTGCGCCACGAGCAACCCGGTGATCAGCGCCGAGAACGCCACGCCGAGGTTGCCCCACATGCCATTGATGCCAATCTCCCGACCGCGATTCTGCGCGTAGGCCACCAGCATCGCGGTGCCCACCGGGTGGTAGATCGCGGCGAAAATGCCGATCAGGGTCAACCCGATCACCAGCATCGTCGGGCTGGTGCTCAGCCCGGTGAAGATTGCCGAGGCGCCGATGCCGAAGAAGAACACCAGCATCATCTGCCGCCGGCTCCAGTGATCGCCCAGCCAGCCGGCCGGTAACGAACAGGCGCCAAAGGCAATGAAGCCGCCCAGCGACAGGCCGATCAGCGCGGCGTAGTCGAGACCGAAGGCTTGGGTCATGCCGAGCACGGCGGCGGGAAAAATCAGCATGAACATGTGATCGATCACATGAGCGGCGTTGACGTAGCGTATGACGTTTCGAGATTGATTCATGGCAGCACGCTTGTGTTTGTTATGGGCGGAAGGTTGTCAGCGGCTTTATGCTAAGTTGGCGAAAAAGCGCATACCTGCCAACCAGGTCATCAAATCAGACATGTTGATCAGCCACTTCGAACACGGCCCGGTGAGTGCCTATCCCCGGGATTATCTGGACGGTGAGCACCAGCCGCTGCACCTGCACCGCGAGGCGCAGTTGCTGTATGCCGTCCGAGGGATCATGCGGGTGGTGACCGACCTCGGTGCCTGGGTGATTCCGCCAAGCCGCGCAGTGTGGATTGCGCCGCAAGTCGCGCACGAGATATTCATGTCCGGCGATGTGCAGATGCGCTCGCTGTTCATCGCCCCCGAGCTATCACCGGCCAGTCTGCAACAGTGCTGCGTGCTGGCGGTGACGCCGCTGCTGCGCGAGTTGATCCTGCGCGCCGTACAAGGCCCGCCGCACGCGGACAATCCGCTGATCCAGCAGTTGATGCTGGAAGAGCTCGCCAGCCTGGAAAACCTGCCGCTGCACATTCCGATGCCCACCGACCGACGCCTGCAGAACATCTGTCTGGCGTTGCTGCACACTCCGGATCACCCCAACACCCTGGAAGACTGGGCACAGCAGGTCGGCGCCAGCTCACGCACTCTGGCGCGGCTGTTCCAGCGACAACTGAAGATGAGTTTCAACGCCTGGCGCCAGCAACTGCGCCTGATGGAAGCCCTGCCGCGCCTGCTCGCCGGGGACAGCGTGCAGAGCGTGGCGCGGGATCTGGGGGTACGGCAGCGCGCGGGCGTTCAGCGCGATGTTTCGCCGTTTGCTCGGGGAAAATCCCCGCGACTACCTGAACACCCTGAGCAAGCTCAGCCAACTCGTGTAGGAATTTTCCACCCCCAGTGGGAGCGAGCTTGCTCGCGAAAGCAATCTTCCAGTCACCGGTGATGTCGACTGATCCGACGCCTTCGCGAGCAAGCTCGCTCCCACAATTTTGAATCGTGTTTCTGCAATCAATGCATCTCGGTAAACGCGATTTTCACGCCGAGAGCGATCAGCACCGCGCCCATGGTGCGGTCGAACCAATGGCCCATGCGGGCAAAACCGGCACGTACACGTTGCTGACTGAACAGCATCGCCACCAGACAGAACCAGAAAGCGGTCGCGACGGCCAGGTAAACCCCATAACCCGCCTGCACCGCCAGCGGCGTGTGCGGGTTGATCACCACGGTGAACAGCGACAGGAAGAACAGCGTGGCTTTCGGGTTCAGGCCGTTGGTGACGAAGCCCGAGGTGAACGCGCCGCGCGCCGTGCGTACGCCGGCCTCTTTGTGCAGATCATCGGCCACGACTTTCGCCGGCTGTGCGCGCAACGCCTTGAAGCCGATGTACAGCAGGTAAGCGGCGGCGGCCCATTTCAAGGCGTTGAACAGCACGATCGACTGCGAAACGATCAGGCCGATGCCCAGCAGCGAATAACCCACGTGCAGGAAAATCGCTGTGCCCACGCCCAGCGCGGTCCAGGTGCCGGCGCGGCGACCATGGGTCACGCTCTCGCGCACCACCACGGCAAAGTCCGGGCCGGGGCTGGCCACGGCCAGCAGATGGATCAGTGCAACGGTCAAGAACTCGGTCCAGTACATGGGGGCTCCTCTTGGGGTGAACATCAGCTTGAACACATCGCCCGAATGCTTTTCCCCTGTGGGAGCGGGCTTGCTCGCGAATGGCGTTGTGTCAGGCAACCTTTGTGGTTCTGACACGCCCTCTTCGCGAGCAAGCCCGCTCCCACAGGTTTTGTAAGCACCTCGGACACTGCGTAACGTTTTGTTTCATCTGGTAGGCTCGGCAGATTACGCCTTCCGTTCCAAGCACAAAAGGTACAGTTGATGACGAACCCGCGCCGCGCCGTATTCCTCGATCACCCGTCTCTGGATCTCGGTGATCTCGACCTCAGCCCGTTGCGCGCCTGCTTTAGCGACCTGCAACTGTTCGCCCAGACTGCATCGGAACAAGTCGCCGAACGCCTGCACGGTGCCAGCGTGGCGATCACCAACAAGATCCGCATCGACGCCGCCGCGATGGCCGCCAACCCGGATCTGCAACTGATCCTGATCACCGCCACCGGCACCAACAACGTCGATCTGGACGCGGCCCGCGCCCACGGCATTACCGTGTGCAACTGTCAGGGTTACGGCACGCCGTCGGTGGCGCAACACACAATCATGTTGCTGCTCAACCTCGCCACCCGCCTCGCGGATTATCAAAAAGCGGTCGGCGAAGGTCGCTGGCAGCAAGCCAGACAGTTCTGCCTGCTCGACTACCCGATCGTCGAACTGGAGGGCAAAACCCTCGGCCTGCTTGGTCACGGCGAACTCGGCGGTGCGGTCGCGCGACTGGCCGAAGCGTTTGGCATGCGTGTGTTGCTCGGGCAGATACCCGGCCGCCCGGCGCGCCCGGATCGTCTGCCGCTGAACGAATTGCTGCCGCAGATCGACGCCCTGACCCTGCACTGCCCGCTCAACGAACACACCCGGCACTTCATCGGTGCCCGTGAACTGGCGTCGATGAAACCCGGCGCCTTTGTGGTCAACACCGCACGTGGCGGCTTGATCGACGAGCAAGCCTTGGCCGACGCGTTGCGCAACGGTCACCTCGGCGGTGCGGCTACCGACGTGCTCAGCGTCGAACCGCCGGTCAACGGCAATCCGCTGCTGGCGGGCGATATTCCGCGGCTGATCGTCACTCCGCACAACGCCTGGGGCAGTCGCGAAGCGCGGCAACGCATCGTCGGCCAATTGACCGAAAACGCTCAGGCATTCTTCAGCGGTACAGCGCTGCGGGTCGTCAGTTGATAAACTGCGGCACTTTTTTTCCAAGGAGCAGTTATGGATCCGCGCAGTGAAGTACTGCTTCGTCAGGCCGAGTTATTCCAGGGTTCGCTGTTGTTGGCCGGTTTGCCTGCCGACGATCTGCTCGGGCGCCTGCCCAACGCGTTCGGCTGGTGCTGGCATGCCGGCGATCAAGCCGCACTGGATGCGCGCTTCGAAGGTCGTAGCCATTTCGGCGTAAACGTGCCGGAGCGCGAGTTCGACAGCGCCGTGGTGTTTTTGCCCAAGTCCAAGGATCTGACCGATTACATCCTCAACGCCGTGGCCGCACGTCTGGCCGGGCGTGAGGTGTTTCTGGTCGGGGAAAAACGCAGCGGCATCGAGGGTGCGTCCAAGCAGCTCAACCCGTTCGGCAAGCCGCGCAAGCTCGACAGCGCGCGCCATTGCCAGCTGTGGCAAGTCACCGTGGCCAACGCGCCTGAAGCAAAATCGCTGGAAAGCCTGGCGCAGACTTATGAGCTGCCACTGGCCGAAGGCCCGTTGAAAGTCATCAGCCTGCCGGGCGTGTTCAGCCATGGCCGACTGGATCGCGGCAGCGCCCTGCTGCTGGAGCATCTGGACAAACTGCCGAGCGGTCATCTGCTGGATTTCGGCTGTGGCGCCGGGGTTTTGGGCGCGGCGGTCAAACGTCGTTATCCGCACAATCAGGTGACCTTGCTCGACGTCGATGCCTTCGCCGCCGCCAGCAGTCGCCTGACGTTGGCGGCCAACGGTCTGGAAGCCGAAGTGCTGACCGGTGATGGCATCGACGCTGCACCGATGGGTCTGAACGCGATTCTGAGCAACCCGCCGTTCCATGTCGGCGTGCACACCGATTATTTCGCTACCGAGAACTTGCTGCGAAAAGCGGCCAAACATCTGAAAAACGGCGGCGAACTGCGCCTTGTTGCGAACAGCTTCCTGAAGTATCAGCCACTGATCGAAGAGCATCTGGGCGTGTGCGCGATCAAAGCCGAGGGCAATGGTTTCCGGATTTACCGGGCCAAGCGCGGCTGAAAATTTGTTCTTGCTCTATCGGTTTTGCGAAGGCAGAATCCGCTCCGTCCTAGGGGAGTAGTCTCCCACGAGCGCCAAGCTCGTCCGGCATACGTCAACATACTTGATCCTCAGATCATGGCGTATGCGACCCAAGCGTCCGCACCAGACGGATCGCAGGGTTTGACAAGACCTATGACACGCACACCTTACCCGGGGCGGGAAGGCTGTACGTGTCATAGCCGTGTCGACCCGCCCCTTAGGAAAATCCTGATGCTGGACTCGTTACTCGTTCCCACCGCAATCGTTGCCTTGGCCGAAATCGGCGACAAGACGCAACTGCTCGCGCTGATTCTCGCCGCTCGCTTTCGCAAACCCTGGCCGATCATTGCCGGTATCGTCGCTGCGACCCTGGCCAACCACGCGGCAGCCGGTGCGGTAGGTGCCTGGTTCGGCAGCTTCTTCTCCGATTCGGTGTTGCACTGGATTCTTGCCGCAAGCTTCGCTGCCACGGCGCTCTGGACGCTGGTTCCGGACAAGATGGACGACGATGAAGCCAGCACCGCACGCAAGTTCGGCCCCTTCCTGACCACGCTGATCGCCTTCTTCCTCGCGGAAATCGGTGACAAGACGCAGATCGCCACGGTGATGCTGGCGGCGCAATACCCTGAGCTGTGGCTGGTGATTATCGGCACTACCCTGGGCATGTTGATTGCCAACGTGCCGGTGGTACTGGCGGGTAACTTTGCGGCGGAGAAATTGCCACTGACCTTAATCCGTCGCCTGGCGGCTTCGGCGTTCCTGATTCTGGCGATCGTGGCGGTGTACAAGGCGATGCAGAGCAGTGGCTGGGTTTAACCCCCGTCGACTGAACTACCGAAAACCTGTGGTGAGGGGATTTATCCCCGATGGGGCGCGAAGCGCCCCCAAGCTGACCACCTCGGTGCACCCAGTACACCGCAGTCATAGGTTTTGGGGCTGCTTCGCAGCCCATCGGGGATAAATCCCCTCACCACAATAAAGCCAGTTCCCTTCAAGCCCCGACGGACTCAGGACTTCGGGGCTTTCTCGTACAGCGGCATGACTTTCGGAATCGCCGCCTGCAGCGAGGCGATCCGGCTGGTCGATGCCGGGTGAGTACTCATGAACTCCGGTGGCGAACCTTCTGACGCCTTGCTCATCTTGTTCCACAAGGTGATCGCGGCATTCGGGTTGTACCCGGCACGGGCGGCCAGCTCCAGACCGATCAGATCAGCTTCGTTTTCGTTGGCACGGCTGTTGGGCAAGGTCATGCCGTAGTTGGCCACGGTGTCGGCCAGCGCCAGACTGTCCTGACCCAGACCGAACAACGCACCGGCACCCTGCTTGGCCATTTCAATGCCATAAGCCTTGGACATCGCTTCACGACCGTGCTCGCGCAGGGCGTGGGCGATTTCATGGCCCATGACCGCAGCGATTTCATCGTCGGTCAGCTTCAGGCTGTCGATCAGCCCGGTGTAGAAAATGATCTTGCCGCCAGGCCCGCAGTTGGCGTTGAGCTCGTCGCTCTTGATCAGATTGACTTCCCACTGCCATTGCGCCGCATCCGGACGGAAGTTCGGTGCCTGGGCGATCAGCCGGTTGGCAATCGCCTGAACCCGCTTGGCCTCCGGACTGGTCTTGTCCAGCACGCCTTTGCTCGACGCTTCGCCGACGGTCTTCTGATAGGACTGGGCATACATCTGGTCGACCTCTTGCGAGGACAGCATGCTGAACATGTACTGCTTGCGCTCCACCCCCACGGCTCCGCCGCTGGTGGTGTTGACCGACTGACAACCGGCCAGCAACAGCGCTGCGCTCAGTGCACTTACAACCAATGTCTTGTTCATTCAAAAGCTCCCTGAAAACCTGCCGCGTATCCTAGGCGGGTAATTGTATCGGCGCCAGATACAACAGACGTGTTGCACGGTCTTTCGGAAATTTCCCACCGCTGCTGTCGTAAAAAATTCACAGCAACCGGCAAGCCTGCTGCCACTGCGTCGCGCACCGACCCATTTGCGACATCCTCCGCCGTTTGTTTCGTTCAACGCTCATGGCGCCATGCCTGCTGCCGATACAACAGCGCAGACGTCCTCTTGCGTGCGGAGCTCCCATGAAGTTCAAGTCGATCCAGTTTTCCGTCGCCGCCCTGGCTGGCGCCATCGTCCTCAGCGTGGTCGCTGCGCTGGTGCTGTACGCGCTGTTCTCCGGCGCCCGCACCCAGGAAATGGTGCAACAGCGAACCCAGGCGCAGTTCGAGCAAGTCATCGAACAACGCCTGACCTCGCTGGCGCAGACCCAGGTCAGCCAGATCCAGCGCGAACTCGAAGCGCCGTTGCTGATTGCCGGCGGACTGGTGCGGGTCAACGCGCTGCTCGGCACACCGGGTGCCGATGGCCAGCCGCGACTGAGCATGAGCCGCGAGCAACTGATCAGCCTGATCAAGGAAAACGTCGAAAAGAATCCGAAGATTCTCGGCACCTACATCGGCTGGGAAAAAAACGCACTGGACCACAATGACGCGGCCTACATCGGCAGCGCCGTGATCGGTATCGATCCCGCCAACGGACGCTTCCTGCCGTGGTGGTTCCGCAATACCGACGGCAGTCTGGGCGTGGACAAACTGGCCGATGTCGACGATCAGAAAACCCTGTCCACCGGGGTGCGCGCCAGTGAGTACTACCTGTGCTCCAAGGAAACGAAAAAGCCCTGCGTGATCGATCCGGCGCCGTACAAGGTCGGCGACAAGATCGTGATGCTCGCCTCGTTCATTGAGCCGATCATGCTCAACGGCGCATTCCAGGGCATCGTCGGCGCCGACCTGTCGGTGAACTTCATTCAGGAAATGCTCCTCGGCGCCAACCAGAAGCTGTACGGCGGCGCCGGGCAAATGACCCTGATCGGCGGCAACGGCCGGATCGTCGCCTACACCAAGGACACCAGCAAATTCGGGGAAAAGGTCAGCGACATTCTCGACGCCGAGCAGATCGCCAACATGGCCAACCTCAAGCGCGGCGAAGTCACCTACTCGGTCAACAAGGACAAGGGTCGCATCGAGCTGTACCTGCCGTTCGGCATCGGCCAGACCGACGCACGCTGGACCTTGATGCTGCAACTGCCGCTGAACGCAGTGATGGCGGATCTGCAGAAACTCCAGGCCGATCTCGATGCACAACGAAAATCCGACACCTTCGGCATGGCCATGGTCGGCCTGATCATTGCCGCCATCGGTTTGCTGGTGATCTGGCTGGTGGGGCACGGCATCGCCCGACCGCTGAAACAGATGGTCGCCATGCTCGATGACATTGCCAAAGGTGAAGGCGATCTGACCCGTCGCTTGAGCAGTGATCGCAGCGATGAACTGGGCTCGATTGCCAAGGGCTTCAACACCTTCCTCGCCAAGTTGCAGGCGATGATCACCCAGGTGGTGACGTCGGTGCAGAGCGTCAGCGATTCCTCGGAACACACTGCCGACATCGCGATTCGCACCAACATCGGCATTCAGAAACAAATGGCCGAGATCGATCAGGTTGCCACCGCCGTGCAGGAAATGACCGCCACTGCCCAGGACGTGGCACGCAACGCCACCCAGGCGGCGCAAGCCGCCAGCCATGCGGATCAGGCCGCAGGCCAGGGCATGCAGATCGTTCGTGATACCTCGAATTCGATTGGCGTGCTGGCGGTGGAAATCGGCAAAGCGGTGGAGGTGGTGCAGACGCTGGCCAAGGACAGTGAAAACATCAACGCGATCCTCACCGCGATTCGCGGAATCGCCGAGCAGACCAACCTGCTGGCGCTGAACGCGGCGATCGAAGCGGCGCGGGCCGGCGAACAAGGTCGCGGCTTTGCGGTGGTGGCGGACGAGGTACGCAATCTGGCGCAGAAAACCCAGAAAGCCACCGAAGAAATCCAGAGCATGATCCAGCAACTGCAACAAGGCACCCGCGATGTGGTGCGGGTCATGGAAGACAGCCAGCACCGCACTGACGAAAGCGTGCAGCACGCGGCGAAAGCGGCCGAGGCGCTGGAGACGATTACTCAGGCGGTGTCGGTGATCAATGACATGAATACGCAGATTGCCAGTGCGGCGGAAGAACAGAGCGCAGTGGCGGATGACATCAATCGTAACGTGATCAATATCGGTCAGGTGGCGAATGAAGTGGCGGGCGGTGCGGATGAGTCGAGTTCGGCCAGTGCCGGCCTGACTAAATTGGCGGAGCAGCAGCGGCGGTTGATCAATCAGTTCAAGGTCTGATCCAAAGGCCCATTCGCGAGCAAGCCCGCTCCCACAGTAATTTTGCGGCGTTCACAAAACCTGTGGGAGCGGGCTTGCTCGCGAAGAGGGCGGCACAGCATCAAATCAGCCCGGAGTCAGACACTCCGGCCCATTGAGATTCGGATCATTCACCAGGTTCGCCAACACCCGCTCGCGCAACGCCGCCGGCTCACTGGCGAGCAACCCCTGCAGCACATGCAGCGGCGTCTCGGGATCGAGCCAGGCCGCCTGCCCCGCCTCATCGAGAATCAACGGTCGGCGCTGACTGGCCGCCGGTTGGGTGATCACCGCCGTACTCAGCCACACCTGCTCTTGCACCGGATAGGCCTCCCAGATCGCCGCGAAGAACAGCGACGAACCCTCCCCCGGCGTCAGCCAGTACGGGCGCTTGCGCAGGTTGCCGCGCCATTCGTAGAAACCGTTGGCCGGCAGCAGGCAGCGACGCAGGCGCAGCGCTTCGCGGAACATCGGTTGCTCGGCCACCGTTTCCGCCCGGGCATGCGCCGGTGTTTTCGATAGATCGGTCAGCCACGGCGGTGTCAGGCCCCAACGGGCGCGGGCCAGCGTGCGTTGGCCGTCGGCCTCGGCACGCAGCATCAACACCGAATCATTGGGGGAAATGTTCCACTGCGCCTGCTGATCGGCGGGAAATCCGGGCAGGGCCGCGAAATCGCGGTTCCAGCGAAACAGGGCATAACGTCCACACATGGGGCAACACGACTCAGAAATAAAACGAACGTCAGCCTAACAGACCAGCGTCCCGGGGAAGCTCTCCGGTTCATCGCCGGGCAGCGGCAGCGCGGCATTGTACGCGGTGATCAGTTCGCGGGCGTATTCGGCCTGATCGTTATCGACCGACAGGGCGAGCAGGCCGAAGATCGGCAGTTCACCGGTGCCGCCGAGCAGATCCCGGCCCACCAGATGCGCCTCGATGCCTTCACTGGCGAGCATGCCCTTGAGCATCTCGCCTTCCATCAGGTTTTCCGGTTCGTAGATTCGCTGCATGAGCGCCCCTCATTCGTTTTCGCTGAACACTTCCAGAAACCAGTCCTTGCCATGCACCTGCAAGACAAACGTGATCGGTCGACAACACACCTGACAGTCCTCGATGTAGGTCTGATCGCCGCCAGACAGATCCACTGTCGTCTCGACCGTTTCCCCACAATAAGGACATTCGTATTCAGCGCTTTCCAGCATCGCGGTCTCCCAGGTGACTTGTGCGTATAATCGCCGGTCTATTTGCAGGGCTATTTTTGTCTGGCTACCTTTTCAGACCGTGCCCCGTTGGTTTTCGATCAAAACCTTTACTTACCCTAGCCGTTTCCAACAAGAGAGCATGATGGGCGAATTCGATGCCATCCGACCTTACGACGACAGCGAAGTACCTGCGGTACTGGCAAGACTGCTCGGCGACAAGGCGTTTCTAGATATCCTCACCCACTTCCGCTTCCCGCGTTTTGCCGGTGCCTTCGGCTGGATGCTCAAACCACTTATAGCCCATCGGCTGCGTCGTGAGTTTGCCGACGTGACCTCCGTGGCCACTTTGCAGGACAAAGTCGAGTTTTACGTCGACCACACCATCGAGCGCGCCACTGATGGCGTGACTTACACCGGTGTCGAGCAATTCAAGTCCGGCAGCGCCTACCTGTTCATCGCCAACCACCGCGACATCGTGATGGACCCGGCCTTCGTCAACTACGCGGTGTACCACGCCGGCCTGCCGACCCCGCGCATCGCGATCGGCGACAACCTGCTGCAGAAGCCTTTCGTCAGCGACCTGATGCGCCTGAACAAGAGCTTCATCGTGCACCGCTCGATTACCGGGCGTCGCGAGAAGATGGCGGCGTATCAGTTACTGTCGGCGTACATCAACCACTCGATCCGCAACGATTGCGCCTCGATCTGGATCGCTCAGGCCGAGGGCCGGGCCAAGGACGGCGACGACCGTACCGAGTCGGCGATCCTCAAGATGTTCCACATGAGCCGCAAGGACGAGCCGTTCGGCGAGGTCATCCAGTCGCTGAACCTGACCCCGGTGTCGATCAGCTACGAATACGACCCGTGCGACCAGGCCAAGGCCCGCGAGTTGTACATCCGCGCCACCACCGGCACCTACGCCAAGGCGCCAGGCGAGGATGACGTGAGCATTGCCAAGGGCATCACCGGCTACAAGGGCCGGGTGCACGTGAACTTTGCCGCGCCGATCACCGAGCTGTTCGAAGACACCAAGCAATTGGCGGTCGAGATGGACAAGCAGATTCTCGGCGGTTATCGCCTGTTCCCGGTGCATTACCTGGCGTATGCGATGTGGGCCGATGCCGATCCGCAACTGAACGTGCCGAAGGCAGCCGAGGTGTTCCCGGCCGACGAACTGGCCAAGGCGCAGGAAGAATGGCAGCGCCGCCTGGACGCCTGCCCTGAGGAGCACCGTCCGTATCTGGTGCTGCAATATGCGACGCCGGTGCGTAATCAGTACCGCGTGAAGGCTGGATTGCCGTTGTAACGGCAAGATCAAAAGATCGCAGCCTGCGGCAGCTCCTACAGGGGAATGATGTACACCCTGTAGGAGCTGCCGCAGGCTGCGATCTTTTGCTTTTAGAAGCGCGTGCTGATCCAGGAAACGATCAGGGCCAGACCAAGGCAGGCAAAACCGAAGCGGTAGAAAAAACGGTTCATGCGCAACGTCGCCCAATCCAGAATCGGCTCGGCATTCGGTTGAGCCTGACGCTGCGCGGCGATGCTGGCCATCGCGCGCTGTTCACGGCGGCGGGTCGCGTGCAGCAACCAACTGCCCGGGAAGGCCAAGGCCAGCGCCAGCAGGTTGATCAATTTGGCGGGATGGGCGGTAAACAGCGTCATCAAGTGCAGCGACATCACAGACCTCGGAACTGAATCGGTGTGGCAGCCGCCGAATCGACGACCGCGGCGCGGATTCTACCGAAACACTCCACCCCTGCCCTACCCTTTGCGACAAATAACCTGACAATCGACCGATGGCTGTCCTGTGTCACGGCATCGTCATTTACATCGGCCACCATGCGCGCCTCGAAACACACATGGAACGCGACATGCTTCACGCCGAAAACCAGGATCGTCTGTACCTCATCACCCCGACCGACGAACAACAGAGCCTCGTCGGCAGCCTTGCCTTCAATGTTCAGGACCGCCACTGGCTGGTGTATTGCGCCCTCGGCGGGCATCAGCATGCGGATTTGCCGGAGACGGATTTGCTGACGGGCGTGAGCGTTCTCGACTTCTACTCCCAGGCCGCCTGACACACGCCTGTCCCTGTGGTAGGGGGCTTGCTCCCGAAGACTGAGTGTCAGTCGACTTCTGAGTTGACTGATCCACCGCTTTCGGGAGCAAGCCCCCTCCCACAGTTGTATGAGTATTCAGATAAATTGTGTGGCCACAAAAAAGCCCGGAGCCATCACTGGCGCCGGGCTTTTTCACATCGGCCGGACAGCTTACTCGGCGAGCACCTGACCCACGGTCGGGTCCTTGAACAGGCGAGTCAACGCGTCGCTCAACACGTCGCTGACCAGTTTGGTGTTGGTTTCCTGGTTCGGCGCCATGCCGAAGCGCTGGTCCAGCGAAGCGCCGTAACGGCCGCTGTAGCGACGGTTGCCGCTCTGCACGTCGGAGCGGAAGGTTGCGCCGATGGTGGCTTCGGTCACGTACATGCCTTCTTTCGGCGACTGGTACTTCAGCTCGGTCAGGGTCACGGTCAGCTGCGGCGCGTTCATCCCGTTGCTGGTCGGGGTGAAGCCGAGCAGACGCACGGCGGCTTCAGCCTGAGCCTGCAACTTGGGCAGGATCTGCTCGCGCTGCACGGTGATGGCGCTGGTTTCCGGGTACAGGCCGCCACGGGTGCCGAGGGTTGGCGACGGACGACCGTCAACCACGCGCACCACCACTTGCTGGCCATGGCCGACCGGGGCCAACTGCGTGGTCAGCTTCGGTTCCGGGCTCAGTTGTTGCGGGCTGTGGGCGCAGCCAACCAGGGTCAAACTGGTCACAGTGATCAAACCGAACAACAGGCGTTGCAACATGCTCTTTTCTCCAGAATCAGGCACAAACAGGCCGGCAGTATAGCGGTGGGCCACTGCGGGTCACCAGCACCCGACAGTGAATACTCAAATGTCTGACCCGGCCGTGGGAATGCGGTTCCTGTCACAGATTATTCACCGCCCATACACGTTGGCGTCACGGCCGCCTGGCAAGCTTCAAACCAGTCCCCAACAAGGTACTCGCCATGCGCTATCTGATCTCGTTATTCGCCCCACGTCCGCTGCACCGCAGCTTTGCCTTGCTCGACCGCAACGGTCATTGCCAGGCATTCAAGCAGTGCAGCCTGCAACCGATGGGCGATGGCTGGGTGGAAATCGAAGAAATCCGTCTCAACTGGCTGCACCAGCCACTGCCCGCCAGCGCCCGCGTCATACCGTCGCAGCCCCGCGCACGCGTGCAAGCGATGTTGAGCATCTGACCGGATGCCTAATAAAAGTCATTAAACACGACCAACTGCCCGCATTTCTTCGATACAATCTCCCCCCGATTATAAGGACGTCTCCTGATCGGGCCCCGCAACACCGGCAATGCCCAGCATTAGCCATCAAAATCGCCCACAGAGAGCCGCCCACACAGATCGAGTGAAGTTGGCGCGCTTGCCTGCTCTTCCGGCAAAACCCCGCTTTTCGCGAATCTGCAGAGCTGTCATACGCTCGGCCACCGCGTTGTTTTGCCTTTGCGGGCAAGGTGCCAGGCCTGGACAGCCCTTTTTGAGGTTCACGTCTTCAAAAGAGCGTGAAAAAAACGGGTTTTCACAACTTCACAAGAGTGTGGCGAGCAAATGAAAAGTTTTGCGTCTGAACATGCACCATTAGCGTCTGAAACAGCCCAACGACACAGGACCGGGGATACCTCGAACATCGGAGCCTGAAGCCTGTCCGCTACGGATTTGGTTGCACAAAACGGATTGTCTCGACCATAAGTCGAATTGCCAGCTGCGTGCTGAAATGAGTTCATGGAGCTCTTGAAAGCCAAGCCGCATACATCCGTCGAAGTTGCGAAAAATTGCGAAGATTCGGACATGGCGAACCTGACCATGGATAGCCTGGACACCACTGACCTGTCCCGGAACGCCTGGCAGCCATGCCGACAATTTGGTGCTGCAGATTTTGGAGACGCGTTAAATGGCGCATAACGAAGCAGTCGACGTAGTTCTGGTTGGGGCCGGCATCATGAGTGCCACCCTGGCAGTACTGCTCAAAGAGCTCGACCCGGCGATCAAGCTGGAAGTCGTCGAGCTGATGGATTCCGGTGCTGCGGAGAGTTCCAACCCGTGGAACAACGCCGGTACCGGCCACGCCGGCCTGTGCGAGCTGAACTACACGCCGCAAGCCGCTGATGGCAGCGTCGACATCAAGAAAGCCGTGCACATCAACACCCAGTTCGAAGTGTCCAAGCAGTTCTGGTCGTACCTGACCAAGAAAGGCACCTTCGGCTCGTGCAAATCCTTCATCAGCCCGGTGCCGCACCTGAGCTTCGTCCAGGGCGACAGCGGCGTGTCCTTCCTCAAGTCACGCTTCAACGTACTGAGCAAGCATCACGCGTTCGCCGACATGGAATACACCGAAGACAAAGCGAAGATGGCCGAGTGGATGCCGCTGATGATGCCGGGCCGTTCGCCGGACGAAGTCCTGGCCGCGACCCGCGTGATGAATGGCACCGACGTCAACTTCGGCGCCCTGACCAATCAGTTGCTCAAGCACCTGACCAGCGCACCGGACACCCAGGTCAAATACTGCAAGCGCGTCACCGGCCTCAAGCGTAACGGCGCCGGCTGGACCGTCAGCATCAAGGACGTCAACAGCGGCGCCAGCCGTGAAGTCGACGCCAAATTCGTCTTCCTCGGCGCTGGCGGCGCGGCCCTGCCGCTGCTGCAGGCTTCGGGCATCGAAGAAAGCAAAGGCTTCGGCGGCTTCCCGATCAGCGGCCAGTGGCTGCGTTGCGACAACCCGGAAGTGGTCAAGCACCACCAGGCCAAGGTCTACAGCCAGGCCGCCGTGGGTTCGCCACCGATGTCGGTGCCGCATCTGGACACCCGCGTGGTCGACGGCAAGAAATCCCTGCTGTTCGGGCCATACGCCGGTTTCACCACCAAGTTCCTCAAGCACGGCTCCTTCATGGACCTGCCGCTATCGGTGCGCGCCGGCAATATCGGGCCGATGCTGGCGGTGGCGAAAAACAACATGGACCTGACCAAGTACCTGGTCAGCGAAGTGATGCAATCGATGGAGCAGCGTCTGGAATCCCTGCGCCGCTTCTACCCTGAGGCGAAAGCCGAAGACTGGCGCCTGGAAGTGGCCGGCCAACGGGTACAGATCATCAAGAAAGACCCGAAAAAAGGCGGCATCCTGCAATTCGGTACCGAACTGGTTGCGGCGAAAGACGGCTCCCTCGCCGCGCTGCTCGGCGCTTCGCCAGGTGCGTCGGTGACCGTTTCGATCATGCTGGAACTGATCGAGAAATGCTTCCCGGCCAAGGCCAAGGGTGAGTGGGCGGCCAAACTGGCGGAGATCTTCCCGGCCCGCGAGAAGGTTCTGGAAACCGATGCTGCGCTGTATCGCAAGATCAACACGCAGAACAACATCGCGCTTGAACTGGTTGAAGAAAGCAGCGAGACCCCAAGCTTCGCTTGATCTTGCGGCATAAAAAACGCCCCGTACTCATTGAGTGCGGGGCGTTTTTTATGGCCAGTATTTGAAACACTGACCTCTGTGGCGAGGGAGCTTGCTCCCGCTTGAGTGCGCAGCGCTCACAAGAGTTTGGGGCCGCTGCGCAGCCCGGCGGTAGCAAGCTCCCTCGCCACAGGGATGGTGTTAGGCGCGAGCTTTTTCGATCAGTTCGATGTAGTCCGGAGCGTTGCGCTGATCGGCGATCAGGTCAACGAAGGTCTTGCCGTGCTCATCCTTGCCATCCACGTCGTAACCGGCCGCGACGAAGAACGTCAGGAAGCGCTCGAAATCGTCGATGCGCAGGCCACGGTAGGCCTTGATCAGTTTGTGCAGCGACGGCGAAGTGGCGTCGACCGGTTCAAAATCGAGGAACAGCTTGATCTGCTCATCGCCGATCTCGTCACCAATCACCTGTTTCTTATCTTTACGCATTGCCGACTCCAGCTCGCAGACATTACACGGGGCGGGCAGTTTACCCCTGCCCTGCCACCAGGCTCAACGCGAACGAACGGCTCCGGTGTGCAGATCGGCCCAGATGTGTCCGTTGGCGTAACTGAGGAACTGCACATACACGGTGTCGTTGCGCAGCAGATCGATCACCACCCGGTATTGGGCCAGCGGGTAAAACAGGGTCAGTGTTTTGCTCTTGTCGTCATAAACCGGTTTTTTCAGGCTTTTGCTTTCGCCATCGAAATTGACCAGCACCTGAGTGATGGTCGCTCCTTTGTTCAACGACTTGCCCTTGAGGCGGATCATCAACGCAGAAGTCACCGGAATCGGCTGCTGGTTGGACTGGCGTTGTGCGCCGACCACCACCGAATAATCGGTGACCTGCAGCAGTTGTTGCTGCTCGGGTTCGGCATCGCGCAGGGTCAGGTCGTCCGGCGGCAGGAATTGACTGTGCATCGGCGCCGGAGCGGCGGCCAGGGGCAGGCTGAGGGTCAGCAACAGGGCGGCAAGGCTGCGGAACAGAAGGCTCATGACAGGCTCCGGGGGGCGGGGCCGAGCACTCTAGCCGGGTTTCACGCAGTCCTGCAAAGCAAAAAAGGCGCAGGTCGCGTTGTCAGCAACCTGCACCTTTTTTGATCCAGCCCCGGATCAATCGAACTGCGCGCGCATCCAGGCCTGGTATTCAGCCACACCGGGCGCGCCTTCTCGCGGGGCCCAGTGAGCGAGTTCGCCCTCTCCGACTGGACGATAAGGGCCGGCCTTGCACTCGAACATCAGACTGTCGGCTTCCAGAACCACCAGGCCATGGAAGATGCCCGTCGGCAGATCCACACCGACACACTCGCCACCGGCCTGAAGAATCTGTTTTTTCACCACGACACCGGTTTCGTCAAAAATCAGCAGCCCCAGTCGCCCCTTGAGCACCAGCAATGTTTCCGCCTTGTTCTCACCCAAATGCCGGTGCGGAGGAATATAAGTGCTCGGTTGCAGGCCCACCGCCATGCGATGACAGGCCTCTTCCATCTGGTGAAAATTGTGGTGCTGGCGCCCACGGGGACTGGCCGCAGCTTTCTCGGCCAATTCAGCGAACAGCGTTTGATCAAGAAAGCCCGGTGTGTTCATTGATTACATTCCCTTAACAGCAAAGATCCCGTTGGCGTTGCGCCAGTAGCCTTTGTAGTCCATGCCGTAACCGAAGATGTAGCGGTCAATGCACGGCAGGCCGACGAAGTCTGCCTTCAGGTCAGGACGCGCCTTGCGGTCGTGATCCTTGTCGATCAGCACGGCGGTGTGCACTTTGCGCGCGCCGGCGTGTTTGCAGAAGTCGATGATCGCGCCCAGGGTGTGACCTTCGTCGAGGATGTCATCGATGATCAGTACGTCGCGGTCGATGAACGAGACTTCCGGCTTGGCTTTCCAGAACAGGTCGCCGCCGCTGGTTTCGTTGCGATAACGGGTCGCGTGCAGGTAGGAAGCCTCCAGCGGGAATTGCAGGTGAGTCAGCAGTTTTCCGGAGAAAATCAGGCCGCCGTTCATCACGCAGAACACCACCGGGTTGCTGTCGGCCAGTTGTTCGTTGATTTGTGCACCGACGCGGGCGATGGCGGCCTCGACTTCAGCTTCGGTGTACAGGCAGTCAGCCTCTCGCATGATTTGACGGATATGCTCGAGATCAGCGGACATGGCGCTCTCCAGGGGGATGTTTTCGGAAAAGCGGGCAAAGGTACGCATCCCGTGAGGTCGAATCAAGCCTTAATGGACTAACGTACTCAATGTCCTATAGGACATCACCCTCGGATAGATTAATCTAGGCCGGTTTTTTTGCCCGCCGCCGGAGTTTTTCCATGCCCATCCTCGAGATCCGCCACCCGCTGATCCGCCATAAACTCGGCCTGATGCGCCGCGCCGATATCAGCACCAAGAATTTCCGTGAGCTTGCTCAGGAAGTCGGCGCCCTGTTGACCTATGAAGCTACAAAAGATTTGCCGCTCGAATCCTACGATATCGCAGGTTGGTGCGGCACTGTGTCGGTGGAGAAAATCGCCGGCAAGAAGATCACCGTCGTGCCGATCCTGCGCGCCGGCATCGGCATGCTCGAAGGCGTGCTGAGCCTGATCCCGGGTGCCAAGGTTTCCGCCGTGGGCGTTGCCCGCAATGAAGAAACCCTGCAAGCACACACTTATCTGGAAAAACTGGTTCCGGAAATCGACGAACGGCTGGCGATGATCATCGACCCGATGCTCGCCACCGGCAGCTCCATGGTCGCGACCATCGATCTGCTGAAGAAAGCCGGCTGCAAGGACATCCGCGCGATGGTGCTGGTCGCCGCGCCGGAAGGCATTGCCGCTGTGGAACAGGCTCACCCGGACGTGACCATCTACACCGCCTCCATCGATGAGCGTCTGAACGAACACGGTTACATCATCCCAGGGCTTGGCGATGCCGGTGACAAGATCTTCGGTACCAAGCAGAAGGACGCGTGAGCATGCAGCAAGAGTTCAACGATCCGCTCTGGCGCACGGTGCTGTCCGGCGCCCAGATGCTGTTCGTGGCTTTCGGCGCTCTGGTGCTGATGCCGCTGATCACGGGTCTTGACCCGAACGTGGCACTGTTTACCGCGGGTCTGGGGACGATTCTGTTCCAGATCGTCACCGGGCGTCAGGTGCCGGTGTTCCTCGCGTCGAGCTTTGCGTTCATCACCCCGATCATCCTCGCCAAGGGCCAGTTCGGCCTCGCCGCGACCATGGGCGGCGTGATGGCGGCCGGTTTTGTCTACACCTTCCTCGGCCTCGCCGTGAAGATCAAGGGCACCGGTTTCATCGACCGGCTGCTGCCGCCAGTGGTGATTGGTCCGGTGATCATCTCCATCGGCCTGGCCATGGCGCCGATTGCCGCAAACATGGCGATGGGCAAGGCGGGTGACGGTTCCGAGCTGATCCACTACCAGACCGCAATGATGATCTCGATGCCGGCACTGCTGACCACGTTGATCGTGGCAGTGTTCGGTAAAGGCATCTTCCGTCTGGTGCCGATCATTTCCGGGGTGCTGGTCGGTTTTGCCATGTCGTTCTATTTCGGCGTGGTCGATACCGCGAAGATTGCGGCGGCGCCATGGTTCGCCCTGCCGCATTTCACCGCACCCGAATTCAACTGGCAGGCGATCCTGTTCATCGTTCCGGTGGCGCTGGCTCCGGCCATCGAGCACATAGGCGGCGTGATCGCGGTGGGTAGCGTGACCGGTCGTGACTATCTGAAGAAGCCGGGTCTGCATCGCACCCTGCTCGGTGACGGCATCGCCACCACGGCGGCCGGTCTGTTTGGCGGCCCGCCGAACACCACCTACGCCGAAGTGACCGGCGCGGTGATGCTGACCAAGAACTACAACCCGAAAATCATGACCTGGGCGGCGATCTTCGCCATCACCCTGGCCTTCATCGGCAAGTTCGGCGCACTGCTGCAAAGCATTCCGGTGCCGGTGATGGGCGGGATTCTGTGTCTGTTGTTCGGCTCGATCGCGGCCGTGGGGATGAACACCCTTATCCGCCACAAGATCGACTTGGGCGAGGCGCGCAACCTGGTGATCGTTTCGGTGACCCTGGTGTTCGGTATCGGCGGCGTGCTGGTCGGCACCGGTACTGGCCCGGACGACTTCGGCCTCAAAGGCATCGCGCTGTGCGCGGTGGTGGCGATTGCGCTGAACCTGATTCTGCCGGGCAATGATGGCTGGAAGAACAAGAAGGCGGATGAGCCGCTGATCTAAGGGTCTGGATGCTTGTTGTCTGACAGATAGCTTTCGCGAGCAAGCCCGCTCCCACAGGGGATCTTCAGCGCACCGAAGATCAAATGTGGGAGCGGGCTTGCTCGCGAAGCTTTTGGCTTTAAAGCGC
This sequence comes from Pseudomonas sp. JQ36, assembly GCF_053851495.1. Lineage (NCBI taxonomy): Bacteria > Pseudomonadati > Pseudomonadota > Gammaproteobacteria > Pseudomonadales > Pseudomonadaceae > Pseudomonas > Pseudomonas sp. JQ36. The sequence continues at coordinate 3,749,238 of NZ_CM132642.1, forward strand.
CAACGGCGCTCGTTCACACAGGGTTGCCAACGCCTTCGCCCATTGCGGGTCATCATTCAGGCACGGCACCAGCACCAGCTCCTCGCCCCCCGCCTCGCGGAACTGTTCCTTGCCGCGATCACCGATCTCTTCCAGCGTCTCGATGCAATCGGCGACAAACGCCGGGCACATCACCAGAATCTTCTTCACCCCGCTTTGCGCCAACTCGTCCAGCCGCGCTTCGGTGTAGGGTTCAATCCACTTCGCCCGCCCCAGACGCGACTGAAACGACACCGACCATTTACCATCGGCAATGCCCGCGCGCCTGGCGAATTCGGCGGCGGTGCGCATGCACTGAGCGCGGTAACAGGTGGCAAGGACTGCCGGCGAGGCATTCTTGCAGCAATCCGCGTTTTTCAAGCAGTGACTGCCGGTCGGATCGAGCTTGGTCAGGTGCCGCTCCGGCAAACCATGGAAGCTCAGCAGCAAGTGATCGTAGTCCTGCTGCAGATGCGGGGTGGCGCTGGCGACCAGCGCGTCGATGTACTCAGGCTGATCGTAAAACGGTTGCAGCACCGAAAGTTTTACATCGAGTCTGTTCTCGCGAATCACCCGCCGGGCTTCTTCGATCACCGTGGTCGTGGTGCTGTCGGCGAACTGTGGATACAGCGGTGCCAGCGTGATGCGCTTGTGCCCCGCAGCCACCAGTTGCAACAATTTGGTTTCAATCGAAGGCTCGCCGTAACGCATGGCCAGTTCCACCGGGCCGTGGGTCCACTTGGTGGTCATCTGCTGCTGCAGACGACGGCTGAGCACTACCAGCGGCGAGCCCTCCTCCCACCAGATCGAAGCGTAGGCATGGGCCGATTGCTCGGGGCGCTTGATCAGGATCAGCGACACCAACAGCCGCCGCACCGGCCACGGCAGGTCGATCACGTACGGATCCATCAGAAATTGATTGAGGTAGCTGCGCACATCGGCCACCGAGGTGGAGGCCGGGGAACCCAGGTTGACCAGAAGCAAGGCGTGATCGGTCATGCATCGTCCTATTTCAAAGGCGGCCGGAGAGATCATCCAAAGCCGCGCGCAAATCCGTGAACTGGAAAGTGAAACCCGCTTCCAGCAAGCGTGCCGGCACGGCCCGTTGGCCGCCCAGCAACAGCAATGACATTTCGCCAAGCCCGACCTTCAGCGCCAGGGCCGGCATCGGCATGAACGCCGGACGGTGCAGCACGCTGCCCAGCGTCTTGGCAAATTCGCGATTGCGCACCGGTTTCGGTGCGCAGGCATTATAAGGACCGCTCGCCTGATCGCGGTGCAGAAGAAAATCAATCAGGGCGATTTGATCATCAATATGAATCCACGGCATCCACTGCCGGCCATTGCCCAAAGGCCCGCCCAGCCCGAGTTTGAACGGCAGCAACAGCCGCGACAAAAAGCCGCCCTCGGCCGACAGCACCAGCCCGGTACGCACCAGCACCACGCGGACGCCCAACGCTTCGGCGCGCTGGGCGGTTTCCTCCCAGGCAATGCACAACTGGCTGGCGAAATCGTCGATCACTGGCGGCGACTCTTCTGTCAGCTCGCGTTCACCGCCGTCGCCATACCAGCCGACAGCAGAACCGGAGATCAGCAACGCCGGTTTCTGCTGACGTGTTTCCAGCCAGGCCAGCAGGGTTTCGGTGAGGGTGATGCGGCTGCTCCACAACAACGCCTTGCGCCGATGGGTCCATGGCCGATCCGCGATCGGTGCACCGGCCAGATTGACCACCGCGTCCAGCGGCTGGTTGCCGAAGTCTTCCAGACGCGCAATCGCGCGCACCTGCGCGCCACAGATTTTCGCGACCTTTTCCGGACGTCGACTCCATACCGTCAATTGATGGCCCTGCCCCGACCAGTGTCGGCAGAGCTGACGGCCTATCAAACCAGTACCGCCGGTCAGCAATATGTGCATGACATCTTCCTCGCGTGGCGTTTTACCCGGATCACTAGTCTATTTTTATAAGCAGGGATCTTTTCTATCGGGCAGGCTCTATTGTTTAACCATAGGCCAAGCTGTCAGAACGAGAACGCTAGAAGTTATACCAAAAAACAAAATTGTACAGGTTTCATTCACGGCGTAGTCTGTACAGAAAGGTAAACGAGGCCCCTATGACTGTACCTATCGCAATCATCGGCACCGGCATCGCCGGACTCTCCGCCGCCCAGGCGCTGACAGAGACCGGACACACCGTCCAGCTCTTCGACAAAAGCCGCGGCAGTGGCGGACGCATGTCGAGCAAACGCAGCGACGCCGGTTCTCTGGACATGGGCGCGCAATACTTCACCGCCCGCGACCGGCGATTCGTCACCGAGGTGCAACGCTGGCAAAACCTGGGCTGGGTCGCCGAATGGACGCCGCAGCTCTACACCTTTCACGGCGGGCAACTGAACCTGTCGCCGGACGAGCAGACCCGTTGGGTCGGCACGCCACGCATGAGTGCGATCACCCGGGGCTTGCTCGACGGTCTGGAAGTGCACTTCGCCTGCCGCATCACCGAGGTATTTCGCGGGGAAGAGCACTGGCACCTGCAGGACGCCGAAGGCTTCACCCATGGTCCCTTCAGCCATGTGGTGATCGCCACCCCGGCGCCGCAAGCCACCGCACTGCTGGCTGCCGCACCAAAACTCGCTGGCGCCGCCGCCGGGGTGAAAATGGACCCGACCTGGGCCGTCGCCCTCGCTTTCGATACGCCACTGGATACACCGATCGAAGGTTGCTTCGTGCAGGACAGCCCCATCGACTGGCTGGCACGCAACCGCAGCAAACCGGGGCGCGACACCACTTGCGACACCTGGGTGCTACACGCCAGCAGCGCCTGGAGCCGGCAACACATCGACCTGTCCAAGGAAGCGGTCATCGAGCAACTGCACGGTGCATTCGCCGAACTGCTGCACAGCGCGATGCCCGCTCCGACTTTCAGCCTCGCCCACCGCTGGCTCTACGCACGCCCTGCGACCGGCCACGAATGGGGCACGCTGGCCGACGCCGATCTGGGCTTGTACGCCTGCGGCGACTGGTGCCTGTCGGGGCGTGTCGAAGGCGCCTGGCTCAGTGGCCAGGAAGCTGCACGCCGCTTGCACGAACACCTGCAATGAATCGCATCAATCCGCAAAAGCTGCTGCTGTCGAAGTGGACAGCAGCCCACCCGCAAAACCGCGAAAAGCATTTTCTGGTGACCGAACTGTTCCGTGATGAGGAAGGCACGGTGCTGGAGATCGAGTTGCAGGCGGTGTTGACCAAGCGCGCAGAACGCCTCGACTGGCAGACGTTGAAGAACAACGATCACTGGTTACTGGGCTGGCAATAAAGATCCTGTAGGAGTGAGCCTGCTCGCGATGGCGTCGCATCATTCAACATCAATGCTGCCGACATACCGCTATCGCGAGCAGGCTCACTCCTACAAGGGATTGGGGAATCCGGAAAAACTTATACAAATGAGTTGACTTGTACACGCATGAATCTATGCTGAGGAAAAGTTGTACAGAAATAAGCGCCTGTACAGGAATAGATTCGAGGTGTGCATGTCCGATCTTTCTGCTTCCCGGCCCAAAATCGCCATCAGCGCCTGCCTGATGGGCGCCGAAGTGCGCTACAACGGCGGGCACAAGGAATCGCGGTTGTGCAGCCGCACCCTTGCCGAGTATTTCGAATTCGTCCCGGTGTGCCCCGAAGTCGCGATTGGCCTGGGCATTCCTCGCGAGCCGATCCGGCTGGTCGGAGATACGGAAAATCCCGAAGCCGTCGGCACCGTCAACCCGCAAATCAATGTCACCGAACCGCTGGCGGCCTACGGGCAGAAAATGGCCGGCGAGCTCAATGACATCTGCGGCTACATCTTCATGCAGCAGTCGCCTTCGTGCGGTCTGGAGCGGGTCAAGGTCTATCACGCCAACGGCGCGCCGGTGAACGGCGGTGGCCGCGGCATCTATGCCCAGGCATTCTGCGCGCAGCACCCTGACCTGCCAGTGGAAGAAGCCGGGCGCCTGAACGATCCGGTGTTGCGGGAAAACTTCATCACCCGCGTGCTCGCCTACAGCGCCTGGCAACAGGTGCTCGAACAAGGCCTGAGCCGCCGCGCGCTGACCGAATTCCACTCGCGCTACAAATACCTACTGATGGCGCACAACCCTGAGCAGTACAAAGCCCTGGGCAAACTGCTGGGCAACATGGCCCAGACCGACCCGGTCGAACTCGGCCCGCGCTATTTCAGCGAGTTGATGAGCGCGTTGAAGAAATGCGCCACGCGCCGCACCCACAGCAACGTGCTGCAGCACATCAGCGGCTACCTGAAACAGGCGATCAGCCCGGAAGACAAACAGGAAATGCAGCATGTGATCGGCCAGTACCGCCACGGCATCGTGCCGCTGGTGGTGCCGTTGACTCTGCTCAAACACCACTTTCGCCAACACCCGGATCCGTACATTGCGCGGCAGGTTTACTTGCAGCCGCATCCGGAAAACCTCAGCCTGCGAAACGCCATTTGATGAACGATAAACTCGACACCAGCGCCCAGGAAGACCTCGGCGCGGACTTCAAGAAAGCCCTCGACGAGGGCTGGCTACCTATCCGCGAAGTCGCGCGGCAGACTGGCGTCAATGCCATCACCCTGCGCGCCTGGGAGCGCCGTTACGGGTTGATCGTGCCGCAGCGCACGCCCAAGGGGCATCGCCTGTATTCCGGCGAACATGTGCAACGAATCCTGACCATCCTGACCTGGCTCAACCGAGGCGTGGCCGTCAGTCAGGTCAAACCGTTGCTCGACGCTCCGCAAGCCTTTACCGAGACGGTGGAGAACGACTGGCAACGGCAGCGCCAGTCTTTGCTCGGCGCCGTTATCCAGCTCAATGAGCGCAACCTCGACGACAGCATCAACCAGGCCATGGCTCTTTACCCGCCACGCACCCTGTGCGAGCAATTGCTCCTGCCGCTGCTGGCCGAACTCGAGCAGCGCTGGCAAGGCCAGTTCGGCGCGCAGATGGAGCGTGTGTTCTTTTATTCCTGGTTACGCAGCAAATTCGGCGCGCGCATCTACCATAACAATCGGCAGTTACACGCTGCGCCGTTGTTGCTGATCAATCACTCGGACCTGGCACTGGAACCTCACCTGTGGCTATGCGCGTGGCTGATCAGCAGCGCCGACTGCCCGGTGCAAGTGTTCGACTGGCCGCTACCGGCCGGAGAACTGGCGCTGGCGGTCGATCATCTGCAAGCGCGGGGAGTGCTGCTGTATTCCAGCAAGGCGATGAATCTGGCGCAGTTGCCAAAACTGCTGAATGGCATCGGCACTGCAAAAATGCTCGTCGGACCAACGGTATGCATCCACCAGACCGAGTTGTCCGTAAGAACCCCTGAGATCGCTGATTTGATCCTGGCCGAAGACCCGCTCTCGGCACATCAGGAACTGGTTCAGCGTGGGCTGATTTAATGGAAACCGCGATGCAATTGATCTGGCTGCGCAGCGACCTGCGCCAACATGACAACACCGCCCTCGCGGCCGCTGCTGCGCGCGGCCCGACGGTTGCCGTGTATCTGTTGAGCCCGCAGCAATGGCTGGAACATGACGACGCGGCGTGCAAGATCGACTTCTGGTTGCGCAACCTGCGTGAATTGAATGCCAGTCTCGGCGCGTTGAACATCCCGTTGTTGCTGCGTACCGCCGACCATTGGGATCAGGCGCCGGCGGTGCTGCTTGAGCTGTGTCGGCAACTGAACATCGAGGCCGTGCACGTCAACGAAGAATACGGCGTCCACGAAAGCCGTCGCGATGCCGCAGTCGCCGCGGCCCTGAAAGCCAAAGGCATTACTTTTCACAGCTACCTTGATCAACTGCTGTTCAAACCCGGCACGGTACTGACCAAAACCGAGACTTACTTCCAGGTGTTCAGCCAGTTCCGCAAGGTCTGCTATGAACGACTGCATCGCTCGGTGCCAGCGCTGGTAAAAGCGCCCGGCAAACAGGCAAAGCTGAACATCGACAGCGATCCGGTACCGGCATCCGCCGCCGGTTTTGCAACGCCGAGCGAGTCTTTGCGCGCCCTGTGGCCGGCCGGCGAACAGGAAGCCCGGCGCCGTCTCGACACCTTCGCCGACGCACAGATCGACTACTACCAGAGCGAACGCGACTTCCCGGCCAAACCCGGCACCAGTCAACTCTCGGCCTATCTGGCCGCCGGAGTGATCTCGCCGCGCCAATGCCTGCATGCGGCCCTGCAAAGCAATCAGGGCGAGTTCGACAGCGGCAAGGTCGGCGCGGTGACCTGGATCAACGAGCTGCTGTGGCGCGAGTTCTACAAACACATTCTGGTCGGCTATCCACGGGTTTCACGCCACCGCGCGTTTCGCCCGGAAACCGAAGCCCTGGCCTGGCGTGATGCGCCAGACGAGTTGGCCGCCTGGCAAGAGGCGCGCACCGGTTTGCCGATCATTGATGCAGCCATGCGCCAACTGCTGGAAACCGGCTGGATGCATAACCGTCTGCGGATGGTGGTGGCGATGTTTCTGACCAAAAACCTGTTGATCGACTGGCGAGAAGGCGAGCGCTTTTTCATGCGCCACCTGATCGACGGCGACCTGGCGGCGAACAATGGCGGCTGGCAGTGGAGCGCCTCGACCGGCACCGATTCGGCGCCGTACTTCCGTATTTTCAACCCGATCAGCCAATCGGAAAAATTCGACAGCGAAGGCCTGTTCATCAAGCACTGGCTGCCTGAGCTGGCTGGCCTGAACAAGAAGGAAGTACACAATCCGGCCAGCGCCGGCGGACTGTTCGGAGTCGCGGATTATCCGGCACCGATCGTCAATCTGGGAGCCTCGCGCGAACGCGCGCTGGCAGCTTTCAAGAACCTGCCGTCGCGCTCGTCTATGGAAGAAGTCCATGAGTGAATTCCTGCGCCGCTTCGCCCGCCAGTTCGCCGAGTTGAACAAAGACAACTTGCAACGTCTGGGCGAGCTGTACAGCGATGACATTCATTTCACCGATCCACTGCATGAAGTACAGGGGCTGAAGCAACTGCAGCATTACTTCAGCGAGCTGTACGCCAACGTCAGCGAACTGCGTTTCGATTTCCACGGCTTCGACCAGGTCGCTGACGGTGAAGGTTACCTGCGCTGGGTCATGAGTTACCGCCACCCGCGCCTGGCCGGTGGTCAATTGATTCGCGTCGCCGGGTGTTCGCACCTGCTCTGGCGCGACAAGGTTTATCGCCACCGGGATTATTTCGATGCCGGGGCCATGCTGTATGAACATTTACCCGTATTGGGCCGGGTGATCGCCTGGTTGAAAAGGAGAATGGGATGAGTCGTACACCTCCACGGCGTTATTGGCTGACCGGTGCCAGCAGTGGCATCGGCGCAGCACTGGCTGAAGACATTCTGAAAAGCGGCGCGCATCTGGCTGTGAGCTCGCGTCAGGTGGCACCGCTCAAAGTGCTGTCGCAACGTTATCCGGGGCAAGTGCTGGTGGTGGCCGGCGATCTGACCAGCAGTCAGACCGTGCGCGAAATCGGCCAGCAGATCGAACAGGCCTGGGGCTCACTGGACAGCGTGATTCTCAATGCCGGCACCTGCGAGTACGTCGATGCGCGACAGTTCGATGCCTCGATCATCGAACATGTGGTGCGCACCAACCTGCTCGCCAGCAGTTACTGCATCGAAGCGGCCCTGCCATTGCTGCGCAAAGGCACAGCACCGCATCTGATCGGCATGGCCAGCTCAGTCACCTACCTGCCGCTGCCTCGGGCCGAAGCCTACGGCGCGTCGAAGGCCGGGCTGCGCTATCTGTTCGAATCGCTGCGGATCGATCTGGCCGTCGAGGGCATCGATGTCACCATCATCAGCCCGGGTTTTGTCGAAACGCCACTGACTGCCAAAAACGACTTCCCGATGCCGCTGAGCTGGCCTGTAGATAAAGCCGCACGGCATATTTTCGCCAAACTCAAGGATCGTCCGCTGGAGATCGCCTTTCCGGCGCTGTTCATGGCGGCGCTGTGGCCATTGTCGAAGCTGCCGGCGCGCCTGCAACTGGCAATCGGCAAGCGCATGGTGCGCAGCAACCCACCGCTGCGAGACCCGATATGAAGATCGCCATTGTCGGCAGCGGAATCGCCGGCCTGACCTGCGCCCACCTGCTCAATCGCCGACACGACATCACGGTGTTCGAAGCCAGCGACTGGGTCGGCGGTCACACGCACACCGTGCAAGTGACCGTCGATGGCCGCGAATATGCGGTGGACACCGGCTTTATCGTGTTCAACGACTGGACCTACCCGAACTTCATTCGTTTGCTCGGCCAGCTCGGCGTGTCGTTCAAGCCGACCGAAATGAGCTTCTCGGTTACCGACCCGGACTCCGGCTTGGAATACAACGGCAACAACCTCAACAGCCTCTTCGCCCAACGCAGCAACCTGCTGTCCCCGGGGTTCTGGGGCATGTTGCGCGACATCCTGCGCTTCAATAAAGAAGCTCAGCGCGACCTCGCCGAACAGCGGATCGCCGCCGACACCACGCTCGACGATTACCTCAAGGCTGGCGGTTATGGCGAACGTTTCATCCTGCATTACATCGTGCCGATGGGCTCGGCGATCTGGTCGATGCCAATGGCCGAGATGCTCAATTTTCCGCTGCAGTTCTTCGTGCGATTCTTCAAGAATCATGGACTGCTGTCGGTCAGTGATCGTCCGCAATGGCAGGTGATCGAGGGTGGCTCCAGCGCCTACATTGCGCCGTTGACCGCGGCGTTCAACGACAAGATTCGCCTCAGTTGCCCGGTGACCCGCATCGATCGCGACGAACACGGCGTGGTTATCCACAGCCCCGCCGGCATCGAGCGCTTCGATAAAGTCGTGCTCGCCTGCCACAGCGACCAGGCCCTGCAATTGCTGGGCACGCCAAGCCAGGCGGAACGGTCGATCCTCGGCGCCCTGCCCTATGCCGATAACGAAGTCGTGCTGCATACCGATACCCGTCTGCTGCCGACCCGCAAACTGGCGTGGGCCAGCTGGAACTATCGCTTGAGCGGCGCCGGCCATACGCATGCCGCTGTCACTTACGACATGAATATCCTGCAGGGCATTCAGAGCGACACCACGTTCTGCGTCAGCCTCAATCAGAGCGCCGGGATCAGCCCGTTCAAGGTGCTCGCCAAATACACCTACGCCCACCCGCAATTCAGCCTCGCGGCTGTGGCGGCGCAAAACCGCTGGGCCGAACTCGACGGTCAGCAGCACACCCATTATTGCGGCGCCTACTGGGCCAACGGCTTTCATGAGGACGGTGTGGTCAGCGCGTTGCGCGTGGCCGCCGCGTTCGGGGAAAGCTTATGAACAGCGCCCTGTACAGTGGCTGGATCGGCCATCGGCGGTTTTCGCCAAGACGCCACGAATTCCGTTACCGGATCGGCCTGTTGTACCTCGATCTGGCCGAACAGGATGCCGTGTTCGGGCTGTCGCGGTTTGCCAGTCGCAGCCGCTTCGCACCGTTTTCATTTCGCGAAACCGATTACCTGAAAACCTTCACCGGCAGCGGCATGCGCCTGATCGACGCGGTGCGGCAGCAGGTTGGCGCCGCCATCGGCCACCAACCGCAAGGTTCGATCTGCCTGCTGACTCAACCGCGCAGTTGGGGTCTGGCATTCAATCCGGTGAGCTTCTTTTATTGCCACGAGGCTGACGGGCAACTGGCGGCGATCCTCTGCGAAGTGACCAACACGCCATGGCGCGAGCATTATCACTACGTGTTGCCGGCCAGTGCACCGACCAGTCTGCATGACTTTCATCAGCATTTCGCGGTGGCCAAGGCCTTTCATGTCTCGCCGTTTCTGCCGCGTGATCTTGAGTACCGCATGAGTTTCAGCCCGGCCGCGCAAACCCTCGGCGTGCATATGGCCGACTGGCAGGGTGAGCACAAGCTGTTCGACGCCACACTCAATCTGCAGCGCGAGAATCTGAGCCGCCATAGCCTGCACCGCTACTTGCGACGTTTTCCGTGGATGACCGCGAAAACCTGTCTGGCGATCTATTGGCAAGCCCTGCGCCTGTTGCTCAAACGCGCCCCGATTTTTGCTCATCAGGCTGCCGACGGCAGCTTCCAAACCGCCACCGTGCCTCCCAAGGAGCACCGCCATGAAATCCTCTAGCCTGTCTGTCAGTCGCTTCAGCACCAACGGCTTGACCGGCTCGCTGCTGCGCCGAGGTGTATTGCGGCAACTGAGCCAACTCAAAAACGGGCAATTGCTGGTGGTCGAGGATGGCGAACGCCTGATGTTCGGTACGCCGGGCAGCCACCTGCTCGGCGAAATCCATGTGCAGGACGCGGCGGTGTGGGGCATGGTCGCCGGCAATGGATCGATCGGTGCCGGCGAAGCGTTTATCCACGGTTACTGGAGTTCGCCGGATCTGACCGCCGTGGTGCGAGTGTTCGTCAGCAACCTCGACGTACTCGACGCCATGGAGCGCGGCCTGGCTCGCCTCAGCCGGCCGCTGGTACAAGGCCTGCACTGGCTCAACCGCAACACGCGCAAGGGCTCGCAGAAAAACATCGCCGCTCACTATGACCTCGGCAATGACCTGTTCGAACAGTTTCTCGACCCGACCATGATGTATTCGGCCGCGCAGTTCCTCAGCCCGGAAGACAGCCTGGAACAGGCCCAGTTGAACAAGCTGGAACGGATCTGCCAGAAGCTCGCACTCAAACCCGAAGACCATTTGCTGGAGATCGGCACCGGCTGGGGCAGCATGGCGCTCTACGCCGCGCAGCATTACGGTTGCCGTGTCACCACCACAACGCTGTCGAAAGAGCAGTACGCGTTTACCGCCAAGCGCATTGAAGCTCTGGGCTTGCAGGATCGGGTAACGCTGCTGCTCACGGACTACCGCGACCTCACCGGCGAATACGACAAACTGGTGTCGATCGAGATGATCGAAGCGGTCGGCCATCGCTTCCTGCCGACCTACTTCAAACAGTGCGCGCACCTGCTCAAGAGCAACGGCCTGATGCTGTTGCAGGCGATCACCATTCGCGAGCAGCGCTACGAGCAGGCCAAGCGCGGCGTCGATTTCATCCAGCGCTACATCTTCCCTGGCGGCGCCCTGCCCAGCGTGCAGAAAATGCTTGAAGTGGTCAGCCACGAAACAGACATGAACCTGCTGCACATGGAAGACTTCGGTCTGCACTACGCCCGCACCCTGCGCCTGTGGCACGAAAACTTTCGCCGCGCCCATGGCCGTTTGAGCGAGTTGGGTTACGACGATTACTTCCTGCGACTGTGGGAGTTTTACCTGTGCTACTGCGAGGGCGGGTTTCTGGAGCGCACCATCGGCACCGCGCAATTGCTGCTGGCCAAACCGGCGGCCATGCCGGCGCCGTTGCTCGGACGCTTCAATGCTTGAGCGACTGGCCAATGCCGTGCTGTTTCAGGTCGGCTGGCTGGCGTGTGTCATCGGCGGCGACAGTCTGTGGCTGCTGCTGGCGCTGGCGGTGCTGGTGATTCATCTGGGGTGGATCAGCAGTTGGGCGGCGGAAGGCCGTTTGATCCTCAGCGTGGTGCTTGTCGGCACAGCCGTAGACAGTCTGTTGCGCGCTGCCGGGGTGTTCGAATTCCAGGATCAGTCGCCACTGATTCCGCTGTGGCTGATGCTGCTCTGGGCCTTGCTCGCCACCACGCTACGTCACTGCCTGCAATGGAGCGCCCGCCCGTGGTGGCTGGCCAGCGGACTCGGTGCCGTGGGCGGCGCCGTGTCCTATTACGGCGGCGGACAGCTGGCCGGGGTGCGATTTCCTTACGGTGAAGTGCCGACTCTGATCGGCATTGGCCTGCTGTGGGCGCTGCTGTTTCCGTTGTTGCATGCGATGGCTCGGCGGCTGGCCCACTGAGCGTCTGTCAGACCTTTCACACGATAACCGGCGGCTGCCTTACACTGCGCAGCATGAAAACCATTCCCCACCAGCAAATCACCGAGCCAGCGGTCACGTGTTCGACCTGCGCAGCGTGCTGTTGCCAGCTCGAAGTAATGCTGATCACCGACACTGGCGTGCCCGAGCGCTTTATCGATACCGATGAGTGGGGAGGTGAAGTGATGCTGCGGCTGGACGACGGCTGGTGCGCGGCGCTGGATCGCGACAGCATGATGTGCACGATCTACGAAAGACGTCCTCTGATCTGCCGCGAGTTCGAGATGGGGGCACCGGAGTGCATTGAAGAACGCAAAGGCATTGCCACTGCCTACCGTTGATTCCGAAAAACACCACTGAAACAAATGTAGGAGTGAGCCTGCTCGCGATTGCGGAGTACCAGTCAAACAAATGTTGGCTGACACTCCGCAATCGCGAGCAGGCTCACTCCTACAGAGGTTATGTGTAGCGCTTACAGCGGCATCGTGTAATGCAGCGCGTAGCTTTCTACACCGTCGTTGCTGCTGGCCAGGCCGGCGTTGGAATAGTGCGTCGCCCGAATCCCCACTTCATGCCCGCCATTGAAGCGCAGACCAAAACCGATACGGTCTTCGAACTGGAAAGAGCCGCCAATGTTGTTGCTTTCATACTTGGTGTTGGAGAACGCTGCCACACCAATACCCGCTTCAACATACGGCTTGACCGACTGACCGGCAAACTCGTAAACGAATACCGGCGAGAAGGACAGGCTGTTGTTGCTGGAAGTCTTGTCACCTTCCCAGTAAGTGTAAGCGCCGCTCCAGTAACCGGTCAGGCGACCGACGTCACTTTGCAGCCAGCTCTTGTCCCAATCGAAATTCATGCCCAGACGATAAGTCATGGTCGAGTCGCTGGTCGCACCCACTGCAAACTCAACGCCTGCCGCTTGTGCGGTAATACTTTGCCCCATCAGTGCAGCCGCAATCGCGGCCAAGCAGAATAGTCGCTTCACTTTGAAACTTCCTTTTCCGGAACGATCGTTTGGTTTTCTAGATAACTCATCGCTATAGAAGCTAGCGCTTGATTAGAAGTTCAGCTGTTTTTTTAGTTATTTCACATTTTTTTTACAAGCTGAATTTTTCGACGTTGCCGACAACTTGCCCCAGCAGGGGCAGGGTCTTGCGGAAGAACTCGGGGTCGGCACTGGTCCAGAATCTGACCGGACGGTTCGGGCCATCGGCCAGCAGGTCACGTTCAGCCAGCAACCGTTGCAGTTGCCGCGCTACGGCTGCGCCAGTGTCGATCAGACTGATGCTCTCGGGGAGCATGGTCTTGAGCAGCGGCTTGAGAAACGGATAGTGGGTGCAGCCGAGGATGATTGTGTCGCAACCGTTGGCCAGCAGCGGCTCGACATAGTGCTGCAGCAATGTGCGCAACTCGGCGCTGTGCAGATCACCGCTTTCGATCAGCTCGACCAGTCCGGGACACGGCTGGGTAATGACCCGCACATCGGTGGCGAAACGGTCGAGCAACGCAGCGAACTTGGCGCTCTGCAAGGTGCCGGTGGTAGCGAGCACGCCCACCACACCACTGCGGGTCGCGGCGGCGGCGGGTTTGACCGCCGGCTCCATGCCGACAATCGGCCACTGGGGGAAATCCCGGCGCAGATCGGCGACAGCGGCCACCGTCGCGGTGTTGCAGGCGATCACCAGGGCCTTGGCGCCTTGCTCGCGGAAAAACCTGGCCATCACGTTGCAGCGCTGACGGATGAACTCCGGGGTTTTCTCGCCGTAGGGAATGTGCCCGCAATCGGCGAAATACAGCAGTGATTCCTGAGGCAGCAAACGCTGGATTTCAGCCAGTACCGACAAACCGCCGACCCCGGAGTCGAACACCGCGATCGGTGCCTCACGCATGCTGCGAACCACAGACGCTGCAGCCCGGATCGCGCTTGACCCGCAGCTCACGGAAGCGCGAACCCAGCGCATCGATCAACAGCAGACGCCCCACCAGTGGTTCACCAAAACCGACCAGCACTTTCAACGCTTCAAGCGCCTGCAGGCTGCCGACGAGCCCCACCAGCGGCCCGACCACACCGGCTTCGCTGCACGTCAGTTCGGCTTCGCTGCCATGCCCGTACAGGCAGTGGTAGCACGGACTTTCCGGGCGGCGCGGGTCGAACACCGACAACTGCCCTTCCAGACGAATCGCCGCGCCGCTGACCAGCGGCTTGCACGCTGCCACACACGCGGCGTTGACCGCCTCGCGAGTGGAGAAGTTATCGGAACAGTCGAGCACCAGATCCACCGCCGACACGGCGACGGCAAGGGAATCCTCGTCCAGCGCCTGACGATGGGCAACCAGTTGAATCTCGGGATTGATCGCGCCCAGGCGCTTGAGCGCCGAGTCGACCTTGCTCATGCCGACGCTGTCGGTGTCATGAATGATCTGGCGCTGCAGGTTGGTCAGGTCGACCGTGTCGAAATCCGCCAGATGCAACTCACCGACGCCCGCCGCCGCCAGATACAGCGCGACCGGGGCACCGAGACCGCCGAGGCCGACAATCAGCACACGGCTGTCTTTCAGCTTCAGTTGCCCATCGATATCGATGTGTTGCAGCAGAATCTGCCGGCTGTAGCGCAGCAATTCCTGATCATTCAGCACGGCAGGCGCCCCAGGCTGATCCGTTGATGGCCGCCCAGATCGGTGCGGCTGTGGACTTCTTCAAAACCACGGGTGAGCAACAGATCACGCACGGCTTCGGCTTGATCATAGCCGTGTTCGAGCATCAGCCAGCCGCCGGCTTCCAGATGACCCGGGGCCTGGGCAACGATCAGGCGCAGATCGTCGAGCCCGTCGACACCGGCCACCAGCGCACTGGCCGGTTCGAAGCGCACGTCGCCCTCGATCAGGTGCGGGTCGGCGGCGGCGATGTACGGCGGGTTGCTGATGATCAGATTGAAGCGCTGACCTTCAAGAGCACTGAACCAGTGGCTGCTCAGCACCGTGGCGTTGTTCAGGTTCAAGCGCTGACGGTTGCGTTCGGCCAGGGCCACGGCTTCCAGCACGCGATCCACCGCCGTGACTTTCCACGCCGGACGCTCGCTGGCCAGGGCCAACGCAATCGCGCCGCTGCCGGTGCCCAGATCGAGGACTTTCGCCGGCGTTGCCGCCAGCAGTTCCAGCGCGGCCTCGACCAGCAATTCGGTGTCCGGGCGCGGGATCAGCGTATGCGGCGCTACCTCCAGATCGAGCTTCCAGAACCCCTGCTGACCGAGGATGTAGGCCACCGGCTCGCCACTTCGACGCCGTTGCAGGTACTCGGTAAAAATCAGCACCGCTTCGCTGGGTACGATGCGCTCGGGCCAGGTGTGCAGGAAGCTTCGCGATTTGCCCAGTGCCGCCGCCAGGAGCAGTTCGGCATCCAGACGCGCCGTGGGCGAGTCCGGCAATTCGGCAGCGCGCAACAGACTGGCAATGATGGTCATTTATTCACCTATCGCTGCAAGTTGGTCGGCCTGGTATTCGGCCAGCAATGGCTCGATCACCGCTTCAACGCCACCGGCGAGGATTTCATCTAGGGAGTACAGGGTCAGGTTGACGCGATGGTCGGTGACTCGGCCCTGGGCAAAGTTGTACGTGCGAATGCGCTCGGAACGGTCACCGGAACCCACGAGCAACTTACGCTCGCTGGCGATGGCATTCGCCGCCGCTGCGGTTTGCTGATCGTTGAGCTTGGCCGACAGCCAGGCCATCGCCCGCGCGCGGTTCTTGTGCTGGGAACGTTCTTCCTGACACTCGACGACGGTACCGGTCGGTATGTGCGTGATGCGGATCGCCGAGTCGGTGGTGTTGACGTGCTGACCACCGGCCCCGGAGGAGCGGTAAGTGTCGACACGCAGATCCGCCGGGTTGATCTCGATAGCTTCGCGCTCGTCCGGCTCGGGCAACACCGCCACGGTGCAGGCCGAGGTGTGGATACGGCCCTGGGATTCGGTAGCGGGTACACGCTGTACGCGGTGCGCGCCGGATTCGAACTTCAGCTTGCCGTAAACGTTGTCGCCTTCAATGCGGGCGATGACTTCTTTATAGCCACCGTGCTCGCCTTCGTTTTCCGAAAGGATCTCCACGCGCCAGCCACGTCGTTCGGCGTAACGCGAGTACATGCGAAACAGATCGCCGGAGAAGATCGCCGCCTCGTCGCCACCGGTACCGGCGCGAATTTCGAGAAAGACGTTACGACCGTCATTGGGATCCTTGGGCAGCAACATGCGCTGCAGATCATCTTCCAGCCTGATCAGCAATTCCTTGGCTTCGCGGACTTCTTCCACGGCCATTTCACGCATGTCCGGGTCGCTGTCCTTGAGCAGCGCCTGGGCGCCTTCAAGATCACTTTGTACGCCGAGCAGCTTTTTATAGCCTTGTACCACCGGCTCAAGTTCGGCGTATTCCTTGGAATAAGCGCGGAATTTGGCCTGATCGGCAATGACTTCGCCGTCGCCGAGCAGCGCGGTCAGTTCCTCGAAACGGTCCTGGAGGGTGTCCAGCTTGTTGAGCAGTGACGCTTTCATTGCGGTTTTTTATCCGAAAAACTATCCGGTGAGCCCTCGAGGGCAAAGAGTTCCTGGGCCATGGCCAGCGCATCGAGGCGGCCTTCGGCAGAAAGCTTTTTCAGCTGCACGCTTGGAGCATGCAGCAGTTTGTTGGTCAGGCCCCGGGCCAGTTGCCCGAGCACGTCTTCGGCGTTGCCGCCGTTGGCCAGCAGACGCAGGGCTTTTTGCAGCTCCTCGTCGCGCAGGCGTTCGCTCTGTTGCCGATAGGCCTTGAGCACATCGACCGCCGCCAGCTCACGCAGGCGTACCATGAAATCGTCGGCGCCGACCGAGACCATCTCTTCCGCCGCCTGGGCTGCACCCTGACGACTCTTGAGGTTCTCGGCGACCACTTCGTGCAGATCATCCACGCTGTAGAGGTAAACGTCGTCGAGTTCGCCGACTTCCGGCTCGATGTCGCGGGGTACGGCGATGTCGACCATGAAGATCGGCTTGTGCTTGCGCTGCTTCAGCGCACTTTCGACCGCGCCCTTGCCGAGAATCGGCAACTGGCTGGCGGTCGAACTGATCACGATATCGCTGCGCACCAGTTCCGCCGGGATGTCCGAGAGTAGCACCGCGTGCGCGCCGAACTGCTCGGCCAGCAGGCTGGCACGTTCCAGCGTACGGTTGGCAACCACGATGCGCTTGACCCCCAGCTCATGCAAATGGCGGGCGACCAGAGTGATGGTCTCGCCGGCACCGATCAGCAGGGCCTGGCTGCGTTGCAGGTCGCTGAAAATCTGTTTGGCCAGGCTGACGGCGGCAAACGCCACGGACACCGGGTTTTCGCCGATGGCGGTGTCGGTGCGCACTTGCTTGGCGGCATTGAACGTCGCTTGAAACAGCCGTCCCAGCAACGGGCCGATGGTCCCGGCCTCGCGGGCCACGGCGTAGGCCGATTTCATCTGGCCGAGAATCTGCGGTTCGCCCAGCACCAGCGAGTCGAGCCCGGAGGCGACGCGCATCATGTGACGAACTGCCGCATCATCTTCATGCACATAAGCACTCGCGCGCAGCTCATCGAGGCTTAAATGGTGATAATCGGCCAGCCAGCGCAGAACCAGATCAGCAGACAGCTGATCCTGTTCTATATAAAGCTCACTGCGATTGCAGGTGGAGAGGATCGCAGCTTCGCGGCTGTCGGTGAGTCGGCAGAGCTGCTGCAAGGCCTCCACCAGCTGCTCAGGGGTAAAGGCCACGCGCTCGCGGACGTCTACTGAAGCAGTCTTGTGGTTAATACCGAGTGCAAGGAAGGCCATTCAAGGTCGCTGATGGTGACGTGAAGCCGGCAATTGTCCTACTTCGTCAGATTCAGAACAACTACCGCTGACTATTGTCCCAATTGTCGGCCACTATAAAGGCCACATTCGAGACTCGGTTATGTTTGGCCGAAGGCTTGTGTCATGATGATCCGACCGCAGGTTAGTCGTCCTCTTCCTATATGAATAGATCTTCCGCGTTGCTCCTCGCTTTTGTCTTCCTCAGCGGCTGCCAGGCCATGGCCCCCGTTTCGCCGGACGCTACCCCGCCGGTCGAAGACACCGCGTCCACACCTGAAAAACCCAAGGTTTACAGCTCGTTCAGCGAGGAAACGGTTTTCAGCCTGTTGAGCGCCGAACTGGCTGGCCAGCGCAATCGTTTCGACATTGCCCTGGACAACTACGTGACCCAGGCAATCAATACCCAGGACCCGGGGGTTTCCGAGCGCGCGTTCCGCATCGCCGAATACCTCGGTGCCGACCAGCCTGCGCTGGATACTGCGCTGATCTGGGCGAGAAACGCTCCGGACGACCTCGAAGCGCAACGCGCCGCCGCCGTGCAACTGGCGCGCGCCGGGCGTTACGACGACTCCATGGTCTACATGGAGAAAGTCCTGCAGGGCAAGGGTGACACCCATTTCGACTTCCTCGCGCTGTCGGCCGCCGATACCGATCAGGAAACCCGCAACGGCCTGATGAAAAGTTTCGACCGCCTGCTGCAGCGCCACCCGAAGAACAGCCAGCTGATTTTCGGCAAGGCCCTGCTGCTGCAACAGGACGGCGACAATAAAGCCGCACTGACCCTGCTCGAAGACAACCCGCCGGAAGAAGGCGAGATTGCTCCGATTCTGCTGCGTGCGCGCCTGCTGCAAACCATGAATCGTGGCGACGAAGCCCTGCCGCTGTTGCAGAAAAGCATCAAGAAATACCCGGACGACAAACGCCTGCGCCTGACCTATGCGCGCACGCTGGTCGAACAGGACCGGATGGAAGACGCCAAGGTCGAGTTTTCCACCCTCGTCCAGCAATACCCGGAAGACGATGAACTGCGTTACTCACTGGCGCTGGTATGCCTGGAGGCCAAGGCCTGGGACGAGGCCAAGGGTTATCTGGAAGACCTGATCGCCCGTGAAAGCCATGTCGATTCGGCGCATCTGAACCTCGGTCGCATCGCTGAAGAACGCAACGACCCGCAGGGCGCGCTGATCGAATACGCGCAGGTCGGCCCGGGCAACGACTACCTGCCGGCGCAACTGCGTCAGGCCGATATTCTGATGAACAACGGCAAGACCGCTGAAGCCCAGAGCAAACTGGCCGCCGAGCGCGATGCCCAGCCGGATTATGCGATCCAGCTGTATCTGATCGAATCCGAAACCCTGTCGGCCAACAAACAGGACGACAAGGCCTGGAAAACGCTGGATAAAGCCTTGCAGCAATACCCGGACGATCTGAATCTGCTCTATACCCGCGCGATGCAGGCGGAAAAACGCAATGACCTGGCGCAGATGGAAAAAGACCTGCGCCTGATCATCAAGCGCGACCCGGACAACGCCATGGCGCTCAATGCGCTGGGCTACACCCTGTCCGATCGCACTACCCGTTACGCTGAAGCCAAGACCCTGATCGAACAGGCGCACCAGATCAATCCGGAAGACCCGGCGGTACTCGACAGCCTCGGTTGGGTGAATTACCGCATGGGCAACCTGGACGACGCCGAGAAATACCTGCGTCAGGCCCTTGAGCGTTTCCCGGACCACGAAGTCGCCGCGCACCTGGGCGAAGTTCTCTGGGTCAAGGGCAATCAGCGCGAAGCCAAACAAGTCTGGGGCAAGTACCTCAAAGATCAGCCCGACAGCACCATCCTGCGCAGCACCATCAAGCGCCTGACCGGATCCGAGACTCTTTAACTCATGTTTTTGCGCCACGTTATTGTTTTCAGTTTCATCGCCCTGCTCGCCGGTTGCGCGGGCTTCGGCGCTCGCGAATCGGTCGAGGGCCACGGCAGTCCGGCTCAGTGGGCCGCGAACAAACAACAGCTGACCGGCCTCGACGGCTGGCAGATCGACGGCAAGATCGGCATCCGTGCACCGAAAGATTCCGGCAGCGGCACGCTGTTCTGGCTGCAACGCCAGGACTACTACGACATTCGCCTGTCCGGCCCGCTGGGTCGTGGCGCGGCGCGTCTGACCGGGCGCCCGGGCAAGGTCTCGCTGGAAGTCGCCAATCAGGGCCGCTATGACTCCGAGTCGCCGGAAGCGCTGCTCGAAGAGCAACTCGGCTGGAAGCTGCCGGTGTCGAATCTGGCCTGGTGGGTCCGTGGCCTGCCGGCACCCAGCAGCAAAAGTCGTCTGACCCTCGATAACGACAGTCGCCTGGCCAATCTGGAACAGGACGGCTGGAAGGTCGAGTACCTCAGCTACGCCGAGCAAAACGGTTACTGGCTGCCCGAGCGGATCAAGCTGCACGGCACCGATCTGGACGTAACGCTGGTGATCAAGACCTGGCAACCGCGTAAATTGGGGCAATAAAGCATGACCGCTCCACGTCTTACGCTGCCGTCGCCGGCCAAGCTCAACCTGATGCTGCACATTCTCGGGCGCCGCGCAGATGGCTACCACGAACTGCAGACGCTGTTTCAGTTTGTCGATTACGGCGACGAAATCACCTTCGCCGTGCGCGATGACGGCGTGATTCAGCTGCACACCGAATTCGCTGGCGTGCCCCACGACAGCAACCTGATCGTGCGCGCGGCAAAAATGCTGCAGCAACAGTCCGGCTGCACACTCGGCATCGACATCTGGATCGACAAAGTGCTGCCCATGGGCGGCGGCATCGGTGGCGGCAGCTCCAACGCGGCGACCACCCTGCTCGGCCTCAATCACTTGTGGCAACTGGGCTGGGATGAAGATCGCCTCGCCGCACTGGGCCTGTCGCTCGGCGCTGACGTGCCGGTTTTCGTCCGTGGTCACGCGGCATTTGCCGAAGGCGTGGGCGAGAAACTGACCCCGGTCGACCCCGAAGAACCGTGGTATCTGGTGCTCGTGCCGCAAGTCTCTGTAAGTACGGCAGAAATTTTTTCCGATCCTTTGTTGACACGTAACACGCCGCCCATTAAAGTGCGCCCCGTTCCCGAGGGAAACAGTCGAAATGACTGCTTGCCGGTGGTTGCAAGGCGTTATCCAGAAGTACGTAACGCATTGGATTTGTTAGGTAAATTTACCGAAGCAAAACTCACCGGAACTGGAAGTTGTGTGTTTGGGGGCTTCCCAAGCAAAGCTGAAGCTGATAAAGTCTCGGCCCTTCTGACAGAGACCCTTACAGGGTTTGTAGCGAAAGGAAGCAACGTTTCGATGTTGCATCGCAAGCTGCAAAGTCTGCTCTAAAAGGAATCAAGTGCTAGGCACTTGAAGCAACAGATACAGGGGCGTCGCCAAGCGGTAAGGCAGCAGGTTTTGATCCTGCCATGCGTTGGTTCGAATCCAGCCGCCCCTGCCATTTTCTATACTCATCCAGGTTACCCTCAGCCTCTAGGTACTGCGCGTGTCCAAGATGATGGTCTTTACGGGGAATGCTAACCCCGATCTGGCTCGGCGTGTTGTACGTCAGCTGCATATCCCTCTCGGTGACATCTCTGTCGGCAAATTCTCCGACGGCGAAATTACTGCCGAGATCAATGAAAACGTTCGCGGTAAAGACGTTTTCATTATTCAGCCGACTTGCGCTCCGACCAACGATAACCTGATGGAACTGGTAGTGATGGCTGATGCCTTCCGCCGCTCCTCGGCTACTCGTATTACTGCTGTTATTCCTTATTTTGGTTATGCCCGTCAGGATCGCCGTCCGCGTTCCGCACGTGTGGCTATCAGCGCGAAAGTCGTTGCTGACATGCTCACCGTAGTCGGCATCGACCGTGTTCTCACGGTTGATCTGCATGCTGACCAGATTCAGGGCTTCTTCGATATTCCGGTAGATAACATCTACGGCTCCCCGGTTCTGGTGGATGACATTGAAGATCAGCGCTTCGAAAACCTGATGATCGTGTCCCCGGACATTGGTGGCGTCGTGCGTGCACGGGCTGTTGCCAAATCCCTGGGCGTGGATCTCGGGATCATCGACAAACGCCGTGAGAAAGCCAATCACTCTGAAGTGATGCATATCATCGGTGATGTCGAAGGGCGTACCTGCATTCTGGTCGATGACATGGTCGATACCGCCGGCACTCTGTGCCACGCGGCCAAGGCCCTGAAAGAGCATGGCGCAGCCAAGGTCTTTGCCTACTGCACACACCCTGTGCTGTCGGGTCGGGCCATCGAGAATATCGAAAATTCCGTGCTGGACGAGCTGGTGGTGACTAACACCATCCCGCTGTCCGCTGCAGCACAAGCCTGTGCACGTATCCGTCAACTGGATATCGCACCGGTTGTTGCCGAAGCGGTTCGCCGCATCAGCAATGAAGAATCGATCAGCGCGATGTTCCGTTAAGGGCCCTGCCCTTCTCGAAATGTCTCGTTGACGAAAAGCGCCCCGCCCCGGCATTCCTGTCGGGGCGGGGCTTTTTTGCCCATACCGTGTTTGGCGCTGGTCGCAAACGCCACTCGGTCATGGCTATTTTGGAGATACAAAATGAACGATTTTACTCTGAATGCTGAAGTGCGTTCCGACCTGGGGAAAGGTGCGAGCCGCCGCCTGCGTCGTCTCGCCGCTCTGGTTCCAGCTGTTGTTTACGGTGGCGACAAAGCCCCTGAATCCATCAGCATGCTGGCCAAAGAAGTTGCCAAACTGCTCGAAAACGAAGCGGCTTACAGCCACATCATCGAGCTGAACGTTGGTGGCAAGAAACAAAACGTCGTCATCAAAGCCCTGCAACGTCACCCGGCCAAAGGCCACGTGATGCACGCTGACTTCGTACGCGTTGTAGCTGGCCAGAAACTGACCGCTATCGTTCCTGTGCACTTCATCAACGAAGCTGCTCCAGTGAAGAAAGGCGGCGAAATCTCGCACGTTGTTGCCGAGATCGAAGTTTCCTGCCTGCCAAAAGACCTGCCTGAGTTCATCGAAGTCGACCTGGCTAACGCTGAAATCGGCACCATCGTTCACCTGTCGGACCTCAAAGCTCCTAAAGGTGTCGAGTTCGTTGCTCTGGCACACGGCGATGACAAGGCAGTAGCCAACGTCCACGCTCCACGTGTTGCTCCAGAAGCTACCGAAGAAGGCGCAGCAGAGTAATTTCACTCTGTTCGTCGGAGTGAGTGAAACATCGCGGACTGGAACGTAGCGAGAAAGCGGGCGAGAACGCGGAGTTTACATTCATGGTAAATGAGCAATTTTCGTCCACTTTCGCCGCCTTCACTGATCGCGGCGATGTTAACCACCACTCCAAGGAAGGGCCCCTATCGTGACTGCCATCAAACTGATCGTTGGCCTGGGTAATCCAGGCGCCGAATACGAACAGACCCGGCATAACGCAGGGGCCCTTTTTGTTGAGCGCATCGCTGCCGCGCAAGGTGTGAGCCTTGTGGCCGATCGCAAATATTTCGGCCTGACCGGGCGCTATTCGCATCAGGGTCAGGATGTTCGCCTGCTGATTCCCACCACCTACATGAACCGCAGCGGCCAGGCCGTGGCGGCACTCGCCGGTTTCTTCCGAATCAAGCCTGAAGAAATCCTGGTGGCGCACGACGAACTCGACCTGCCTCCGGGCGTCGCCAAGCTCAAGCAGGGCGGCGGCCATGGCGGTCACAACGGGTTGCGCGACATCATCGCGCAACTGGGCAATCAGAATACTTTCTACCGCCTGCGGCTTGGCATCGGCCACCCGGGCGTCGCCAGTATGGTTTCAAATTTCGTCCTGGGTCGTGCGCCACGCGCCGAACAGGAAAAACTCGATGCCAGCATCGACTTTGCCCTCGGCGTGCTGCCGGATATCCTCGCCGGTGAATGGAACCGCGCGATGAAAAACCTGCACAGCCAGAAGGCCTGACTCTAATCCGAGGGGAAACACCATGGGATTCAATTGCGGCATCGTCGGCCTGCCTAACGTCGGCAAGTCCACCCTGTTCAACGCCCTGACCAAATCCGGTATCGCGGCCGAGAACTTCCCCTTCTGCACCATCGAGCCGAACAGCGGCATCGTGCCGATGCCGGATCCACGTCTGGAAGCCTTGGCGGCCATCGTCAATCCGAAGCGCATCCTGCCGACCACCATGGAATTCGTCGACATTGCAGGCCTGGTGGCCGGCGCCTCGAAAGGTGAAGGTCTGGGCAACAAGTTCCTGGCCAACATCCGCGAAACCGACGCCATCGCTCACGTGGTGCGCTGCTTCGAAGACGACAACGTGATCCACGTTTCCAACAGCGTAGATCCGAAGCGCGACATCGAAATCATCGACCTGGAACTGATCTTCGCCGACCTCGACAGCTGCGAAAAGCAACTGCAGAAAGTCGCGCGCAACGCCAAGGGCGGTGACAAGGACGCCGTGGTTCAGAAGGCTCTGCTGGAGCAACTGATCGCGCACTTCACCGAGGCCAAGCCTGCGCGCAGCCTGATGAAGAACATGAGCGCTGACGAAAAGTCGGTGATCAAGGGCTTCCACCTGCTGACCACCAAACCGGTCATGTACATCGCCAACGTCGCTGAAGACGGTTTCGAGAACAACCCGCACCTGGACGTGGTCAAGGCCATCGCCGAAGAAGAAGGCGCCATGGTTGTTCCGGTGTGCAACAAGATCGAAGCGGAAATCGCCGAGCTCGATGACGGCGAAGAGAAAGACATGTTCCTCGAGGCCTTGGGCCTGGAAGAGCCTGGCCTGAACCGCGTGATCCGCGCCGGCTACGAAATGCTGCACCTGCAGACCTACTTCACCGCCGGTGTCGAAGAAGTCCGCGCCTGGACCGTAAAAGTCGGTGCCACCGCACCACAAGCTGCTGGCGTGATCCACACCGACTTCGAAAAAGGCTTCATCCGCGCCGAAGTCATCGCCTACAACGACTTCATCCAGTACAAGGGCGAAGCCGGTACCAAGGAAGCCGGTAAATGGCGCCTGGAAGGCAAGGACTACATCGTCAAAGACGGCGACGTGATGCACTTCCGCTTCAACGTGTAAACGACACGCCCAAGAAAAAGCCGCGTTTGATACGCGGCTTTTTTGTGCCTGACAGATTTGTTTGCAACACCACCAATCCCCCTGTGGGAGCGGGCTTGCTCGCGAATGCGGTGGGTCAGCCACATTAATATCGACTGATATACCGCATTCGCGAGCAAGCCCGCTCCCACAGTTGGAATTGTATAGGTCAGGCCTTTTTGGTGCGCGGCAGGAAGATCGCCAGCACGCCAAACAACGGCAAAAACGAACACAGGAAGTACACGTACTCAATCCCGTGCACATCCGCCAAGTGCCCCAGCAGCGCCGCACCGATCCCGCCGAAACCAAACATCAAACCGAAGAACACTCCGGCAATCATCCCGACATTGCCCGGCACCAGTTCCTGCGCGTAAACCACGATCGCCGAGAACGCCGAGGCGAGGATGAAGCCGATCACCACGCTGAGGACAGTGGTCCAGAACAGATCGACGTGCGGCATCAGCAAGGTGAACGGCGCCACACCGAGGATCGAAAACCAGATCACCGCCTTACGCCCGATCTTGTCGCCGATCGGCCCGCCGAAGAACGTCCCCGCCGCCACTGCACCGAGAAACAGAAACAGGTGCAGTTGCGAACTGGCCACCGACAGGTCGAATTTCTCGATCAGGTAGAAGGTGAAGTAACTGGTGAGGCTGGCCATGTAGAAATACTTGGAGAACACCAGCAGACCGAGCACCACCAGCGCACTGATCACCCTGCCCTTCGACAGCCCGTGAGTCGCCGCCTGACCGGCCTTGAGCTTGAACAGGTTGAGGTGATGGGCGTACCAGCGGCTGATGCGATACAGCACGAACAGCGCGAACACCGCGAATAAACCAAACCACGCCACGTTGCCCTGACCGAACGGAATGATGATCGCCGCCGCCAGCAACGGGCCGAACGCGGAACCGGCGTTACCACCGACCTGGAAGGTCGATTGCGCCAGACCGAAGCGTCCGCCGGAGGCCAAACGCGCGATCCGCGAAGCCTCGGGATGAAAAGTCGAGGAACCGATACCGATCAGCGCCGCCGCCAGCAGAATCAATGGAAAACTGCCGACCACCGACATCATCACGATGCCGATCAGCGTGCAGATCGAACCCGCCGGCAACAGCCACGGTTTCGGATGGCGGTCAGTGTGATAACCGACCCACGGCTGCAACAGCGACGCGGTCAACTGGAAGGTCAGCGTGATCAGGCCGACCTGAGTAAACGTCAGGCCGTAATTGGCTTTGAGCATCGGATAAATCGACGGCAGCACCGACTGAATCAGGTCGTTGATCAAATGCGCCAGCGCCACCGCGCCGATGATACGCATCACCAGTGGGCTGCTTTGCGGAGCAGCGGGCGCCGAGGCAGCGGCGGTCTGAGCGTTGCTGATAGCCATGAAGGTTTCCGTACAGCAGATGGGTGCACGCAGGCAGGTGCGTCAATGTGCCATTTTTCGGTGCGCCAGCGCCATCCCCTTAGCCAGCTAACTAACGTCCTACTCCATAACTCATCAAACCCTGTAGGAGCTGCCGCAGGCTGCGATCTTCTGATTTTGTTTTTAAGGGGCAAGATCAAAAGATCGCAGCCTTCGGCAGCTCCTACGTGGGATATGCGTTGCTCAGGTGATAGCGCAACGCCATGGTCTGAATCTTGCCTTGCTTCTCCCCTCGAACGCGGCGGCCTTACAAAGGTCACCGAGAATGGGAAGTTTCGCTACAGAGCCGGCCTACAGAGCGGGCGAGAGTGAACTTTCGAGGCCTTTTAGAGGGCACAGGTCGCGATCGGAACGAGCGCGATGCACGCCAATGGTGCGTGGTGTCCAGAGGAGTCATGAGGCATGCAGGCTTTCTTGTCACCGGGGATCAAATTGCTGGGGCGGTTTGGATTCGCGCGTAAATTCCAGTTGTTGTTTCTGCTGTTCATTCTGCCGTTGGCCGGCAGCCTGTTGATGATTGGCCAGGACTATCGCAACAAGCTCAATCTGATTTCCGGCGAGCGCGCCGGCGTGCGCCAGTTGCTCAGCCTCGATGCGCTGGACAACCTGCTCGCCGCCCAGCGTGACCGCGCCGCCCGTTGGCGCGCCACCGAAACCAATCGCCAGCCGACCCCGGCGACCCTCGCCGCCATGGCGGCGTTTGACGCGGTGCAACCAGCCGTCCAGCAAGCCACCAGTGATTTGGGTAACGCGCTGAAAAATGAAGGTGCCGAAGACGAAACCCTCGCTCGCTATCAAGCCCTGCAAACCGCGCTCGGCGGTCTGGATTCGAGAAGCCTGAGCAGCGTCGGTTGGTGGCCGGACGGTTACGACCGTTTCACCAACGCCCTCAGCGCCCTGCAAGCCTTGCGAGAGCAGATCGTCATGGACAACCGCCTGACGCTGGCGCCATGGCTGGAAACCTATCTGCTGACGCAGATCTCCACGCAGCACGCACCGGATCTGATCGAGCGGGTGGGTCGCCTGGCGGCGGTCGGCCAGGCTTCGGTGGTCTCGGGGCAGTTCACTTTGCAGAGTCGTTTGCAGCTACGCGACCTGCGCGGGCGGATTGGCGACGCCCGCGAACAGCTTGTCAAAACGGCAGGTCTGCTCGAAGCGCGTCTGCCGAGCGATCTGCAAACCTGGGCCGGTCAATACCACGACAGCCTCAAGCGTCTCGATACCGGGCTGAAGGTGCTGGATGACGGCGTGTTCGGTGGCAGCATTACCCTCAAACCTGAAGACTTTGAACGCAGCCTCGACGCTCTGCTGAGCGATCTCGCCTCGTTGCGCCAGCAATCGCTGCTGTCGCTGGATCAGCGTCTGGACGCTTACCACGCTTCGGCGATTCGCCAGTTCATCGTGGTCGCCGCCGTATTCGGTTGCCTGCTGCTGGCGGCGCTGTACCTGTTTGTCTGCCTGCAGGCCTCAATCCGCCGCAGCGCCAGCGGCATCACCCTGCTCGCCGAAGCGCTGCGCGACGGCAATCTCAGCCTGCAAGCGCCGGTGGTGGGCCGCGATGAGCTGGCGGCGATCAGTACCGCGCTCAACGTTGCCGTGTTGCAACTGCGCGCCAGCATGCTCGGGGTCGATCACGAAACCTCGCAACTGAGTCACGCGGTGCGCAGCCTCAACGATCACTCCAGCGGCGCGCTCAACGAGGTCGAAGCGCAGCAGTTGCAGATCAGCCAGATCGCCGCCGCTGCCACGCAACTGGCCGCCACTTCGCAAGGCGTGGCGCAGAGTTGCGAACAGGCCTCCGGCAGCGCCCAGCACACCCGGCGCATCGCCGCCGACAGCAGCCGCGACAGTCAGCGCACCACGGCGAGCATTCAGCAGCTCAATCAACGCCTGAACGACACCGCAGCGGCACTGGGTCGAGTCAGCGAACAGGGGCAGCAGATTCAACTGGTGGTCGACACCATTCGCGGCGTCGCCGAGCAGACCAACCTGCTGGCGCTCAACGCTGCGATCGAGGCGGCACGCGCCGGCGAACAAGGGCGCGGGTTTGCCGTGGTCGCCGATGAAGTGCGCAGCCTGTCGCAGCGCACGCAATCGTCGACCGCGCAGATCGCCGGCACCGTCGACAGCTTGCGCGCCACGGTCAACGAAGCGGTGAGCCTGATGGAAGCCGCATGCGGCCAGGCGCAATCGGATGCCGAAGCTGTAACCGGCCTCGGTGAACGCCTCGGCGAAATCGCCACCGCGGTGCAAAGTGTCACTGACACCCTGGCGCAAATCGCCACCGCTGTTGAGGAACAGGCGAGCACCGCCGATGAGGTCAGCGGCAATATCCAGCAGGTCGATCAGGCGGCGATGCGATTGCTTGAAGGTGCGCGGGCGGTGAACCTGGCGGCGGACACCTTGAGCCAGGGCAGCCATGCGTTGAGCGCCAATACCGCGAGATTCCAGCTGCGTTGACACCCTGCCCGGCCCCGATTTCCGGGGTTGAAGGATAAGCGGTTGAAAATAAGAAGAAATATTTTAAATTTACGCTTGACGCTTTTCCATTTCAGGGGAATAATGCGCGCCACTTGGCTACATAGCTCAGTTGGTTAGAGCATAGCATTCATAATGCTGGGGTCCGGGGTTCAAGTCCCTGTGTAGCCACCAAGTACTAAAAACGGCTTACCGAAAGGTAGGCCGTTTTTTTATGCCTCGAAAAAACCGTCCTCTGTGGTGAGGAGATAAATCACTCACCACAATGCCAGGCCTGACCTATTCAGGCTGCTCTGCCGACAGGGCCGCCAATCCCTTCGCCCAGATTTGCCGAGTGCGCAACCCGACCATCGCCCGCCAGTCAGGATCGGCCGGATAGAACTGCTCCAGCAGTTTCAACTTGATCGCCCGCCCCGTCGCATCCAGCGGATCGCCATGCAGATGCAGCCAGTGATCATCGCGCAAATAACGATGCACCTCCGGCCCCGGATAGGTTCCGCATTCGATCACGAAGGGCATCAATTTCACCCCCGGCAACGCATTGAGCAATGCCTGTGAGGTGTAGCCGGTAGCTGTCGCCGCGACACCGGTTTCACTCAACGTTTCGGCGCCGGTGTGCAAGGTGTACAACCATGGGCCGTAGATCGACTGTGCTTGCGCCAACGCCGGATAAGGCGCCTGGGTGATGGTCAGCAACATCGGATGGCCGTAATCGCCGGCGCCAGTGTGCAGATCGAAGCACATCACGGTTTGCGCGCCCGCCAGATGCGTGTCGATGACCTGATGCAACGTGCGATTCGACCAGCTCGGCGCGCGGCCGCCATAGAACAGTCCATCGGGATGGCTATGCTGACCGCCCTCGACAATCGACATCACCGCCGGCCAGCCGTGCTCGGCAATCTGCGCGTCGAGCAAGGCATCGGCCCGCGCGCGCTCCGGGCCGTGCAAATCGGTGCAGGCGTAGATCTCGTGCAGCGTGGCGTAGGCGCGGTTGTCCGGTAGCGGGGCGGTGAAATCCAGGTGATTGCGGTTGAGGTCGATATTGTCTTCGTTGACCCGCCGCAGCCACGCCGTACCCCACGGGTTGATCAGGTGAATCATCACTACCGCGACATCGTTGGGCAGCGAGCCCGGCACGAAAGTCTTCAGCCAGTCGATCTGGCAATCCGAGCCGTAATAGCCCTCGACTCCGTGAGTGCCGCTGAGTGTGACCAGCCGGCGCTTTGCCTGTGGATCACCGAGCACAGCGACATCAGTGCTCAGCGGTTCGCCAAAAGGGCCGCAACGCGGATGTGCGTAGGAGGTGAGCGTGGCTCCGGCAGTTTGGGCGGCGGTCAGAAACTGTTCGCGTTGATCGCGGTAACTGGACTCGGTGGGAAACTCGCTGTGCATGTCGGCCTCTTGTGATTTTTATGGCTTGACCTTTATAGGAATGAGCCTGGCCGCGATAGCGGTGGGTCAGTCAACTTGGATGTTGAATGTGATGACGCCATCGCGAGCAGGCTCACTCCTACAGGGGGATGTTTGCGGTCGTTCGATTGAGGTTGACCCTAGCGAACATCCGGTCCGAAAAGAAAGACAAAAATGCCCACCGGTTTGCGTCGCGACCGAGCGGTCGATAAAGTCCGTCAGACCTTTCACCCCACGGACGGAGAGCCCCACGTGTTTCCAGCCCTGCCCCTGAGCCGCTTTCGCCTGCCTGCCCTGACACTGATCATCAGCGCCCTGACCCTCGCCGCGTGCAACGCCCCGCCCTCCTCGACCTTGCCGCTGGCGCCGGAAGCCGCTTCCGGTTACCGCACCGATCTGCAGACTCGCCACGCCAGTAAACACATGGCCGCTGCCGCCAATCCGCTGGCTGCCGAGGCGGGGCGCGAGATGCTGCGCAAAGGTGGTTCGGCGATTGATGCGGCGATTGCCATGCAAGCGGTGCTGACCCTGGTCGAGCCGCAATCCTCCGGAATCGGTGGCGGTGCGATGATCGTGTTGTGGGACGGCAAACAGGTGCGCACCTATGACGGGCGCGAAACCGCGCCGGCCGGTGCCACCGAGAAGCTGTTCCTGCAGGCCGACGGCAAACCGATGCCGTTCCCGCAGGCGCAGATCGGCGGTCGCTCGGTGGGCACTCCGGGCGTGTTGCGTGCTCTGGAAATGGCGCACAAGCAACACGGGCGCCTGCCGTGGGCCACGCTGTTCGAGCCGGCGATCAAACTCGCCGAGCAGGGCTTTGCGATTTCACCGCGTCTGCATTCGCTGCTGGAATCCGACCCGGTAATCCGTAAATCGCCGGACATGGCCGCCTACTTCCTCAACCGCGACGGCAGCGTCAAAGCCGTCGGCACGCGTCTGCAGAATCCGGCATTGGCCGCCGTGCTCAAGCGCATCGCTACCGAAGGTCCGGACGCGCTGTACACAGGTCCGATCGCCGAAGAGATCGTCGCCAAGGTACAGGGCCACGCCAATCCCGGCAGCCTGTCACTGAATGATCTTCAGCGCTATCAGGCCAAGGAGCGTGCGCCGCTGTGCACCGACTACAAACGCTGGCAGGTCTGCGGTATGCCGCCGCCGTCGTCGGGCGGGATCGCCGTGGCGCAGATTCTCGGCACCTTGCAGGCGCTGGAAACCCGCGACCCGCGCCTGTCGCTGACACCGCTCAAACCGCTGAAAACCGACAAACCCGCCGGCATCGAACCGGCACCGCAAGCCGTGCACCTGATCGCCGAAGCCGAACGCCTGGCCTACGCCGACCGCGCGCAATACGTCGCCGACAGCGATTTCGTCCCGGTGCCGGTCAAAGGTCTGGTCGACCCGGGCTATCTGGCCAGCCGCGCCAGCCTGATCGGCGAACGCAGCATGGGCAGCGCCCAACCGGGCACACCGCCGGGCGTACAAGTGGCCTACGCTCCGGATCGCTCGCCGCTGCGCATCTCCACCTCGCAAGTGGTAGCGGTGGATGACCTCGGTGGCGCGGTGTCGATGACCACCACCATCGAAGCGGCGTTCGGCTCGCACCTGATGGTTCAGGGCTTTCTGCTGAACAACCAGATGACCGACTTCTCGTTCATCCCCGAAGAGAACGGGCAGAAAGTCGCCAACCGCGTCGAACCCGGCAAACGCCCACGCTCGTCGATGGCGCCGACGCTGATCTTTGACCGCAACAGCGGCGAATTCCTCGCCAGCGTCGGCTCACCGGGCGGCTCGCAGATCATCGAATACGTGGCCAAGACCACCGTCGGCCTGCTCGACTGGAACCTCGACCCGCAAAGCGCCATCAACCTGCCCAACTTCGGCAGCCGTAACGGCCCGACTGAACTGGAACAAGGCCAGTTCAGCCCGGCGTTGATTCAGGCGTTGAAGGACAAGGGCCACACGGTCAATGAAATCGACATGACCAGCGGCACGCAGGCGATCGTGCGGGTCAAGGATGCGCAGGGTAAAGCGTCGTTGGCCGGTGGCGCGGATCCCCGGCGTGAAGGGGAAGCGTTGGGGGATTGAGGCCACGCAGGAAAAACAAAAGGCTTACCGCGAGGTAAGCCTTTTTTGTTGCCGATAAGTTCTATTCATCTACTCACCGTCGCCTTTTCCTACCCCGAAAATCAGATGCCACGGCTAGAGTAAGTGACCGTTCAGCAAACAATACTTTCGGGATCTGCTGGCATTTATGACCACACAAATGTTCGAACCGTATGCCCATCAAACGCCAACAGTCTTGCATCAGTCCCATAGCGGGACTAGGATCGCGTCATGAGAATTATTGCTGTCAGTCAGCTGAAAAACTTTTGGGAACGGTATCCCGAGTCAGAGCAATCGCTGTTGGCGTGGATTGATGAAGCAAGAAAAGCAAGCTGGTCAACTCCGTCGGACATCAAGGCGCATTTCGCTTCTGCGAGCATTCTGAAAAGCCGCAGAGTGGTGTTCAACATCAAGGGCAATGACTTTCGCCTGATCGTAGCCGTGGCCTATCGCTTCGGTGCCCTATACATAAAATTTGTCGGCACCCACAAGCAGTACGATGCAATCGACGCTGATACCGTCGAAATGGAGTAACCCATGAACATACGTCCGATTCATAGCGAAGAAGACTACCGTGCGGCGCTCAAAAACGTGTCTGCACTCTTTGACAACGAGCCAGAACCCGGAACTCCTGAGGGTGATTATTTCGACATCATGATCACTCTCATCGAAGCCTATGAAGCAAAACAATTCCCGCTTGATTTGCCGAACCCGATCGATGCCATCAAATTCCGAATGGAACAGTCAGGTCTCTCAGCGGCAGACCTCGCACCGGCAATCGGTCGTACAAACCGCGTTTATGAGGTGTTGAACGGCAAACGGGCACTGACCTTGCCGATGATCTGGAAACTTCACGAATTGTTTGGAATTCCTGCAGAAAGCCTGATCAAGCCAATGAAGCAAATGTGATCAACTCAGCCTGGACTACGGCTCAGCGATTAGCCACCAAATGCGCCCCAAACAGCAGATAACAACCACCAGCCAAACGATCCAGCCATTGCCGCGACCGTTCGTAAACGCTCGCGATCCGGCGGCTGGCGAAGAACAGCGCGACGCTGCAATACCAGCTGAACGACAGCGTGGCCATGGTCAGCACGGCCAGCGTCAGCAGTAGCAGCGGGACGTGGGCCGGCATCGCGGTGGCGAAGATGGTGGCGACGAACAGTGCCGACTTGGGGTTGGTCATGTTGCCCAGAAAGCCCCGCCCGTAGGCGCCCAGCAGGGTCTGTTGCGACTCATCCAGCGTACCGGCGGCAATCGGCGCTTTGCGTTTGAACTGCTTGAGGCCGAGGTAGATCAGGTAGCAGCCGCCGGCGATCTTGAAGCTCAGGTACAGCGTCGGCACCGCGCTGAACAGGGTCTGAATCCCCAAGCCGCCGGCCAGCCCCCACAACACGGTTCCGCTGGCGACGCCGAGCGCCGCGACTACGCCATGACGGCGTGAGCGACTGACGGCCAGTTGGGCGATGTTGAAGAAGTTCGGCCCGGGCGTAACCACCGCGACCGTCCACAACAGCGCCAGCGAAAGCAACGGGGCGAGATAACTCGAAGGGGAAAGGTCCATGGGCGGGCGCCTGATTGGTTCGACAATGCCCCACACCTTGCTACATCCGGCGCTGGTTTTCCATCAGGTTCAGATCACAGCGGCAGGGTTTTGCCGTCCACCGCATCGCCAATCGTCAGGAAATGCCCGCCGGCCACGTGGTGCAGCGTGCGCAAGCCGTCGTGCCCGTCGAAATGCCAACGCCCATCGCTGAACACCCGATCATCAGCCTGAGCGGCGATGACTTCGGCGAGGAACAGGTCGTATTGCTCGTGGTTGCGCGGTTCGGGCAGCAAGCGGCATTCGAGCCAGGCCACGCAGCCTTCAAGCAACGGCGCCTCGACGGTTTCACCGGTAAAGGTTTGCAGGCCGTAAGCCTGAAACTTGTCCTGCCCGTGATTCTGCCGGATCTCCAGCCCCGAGGTATTGCCGACGGTTTGCACGATGTCAGCCTGATTGACGCACGGCACATTGAGCACAAAAGTGCCGGAGGCTTCGAGCAACTGGCGGGTCCAGGTGGACTTGTCGAGGACGACCGCGACTTTCGGCGGTTCGAAATCCAGCGGCATCGCCCAAGCGGCCGCCATGATGTTGCGCTGGCCGTCATGGGCAGCGCTGACCAGCACGGTCGGCCCGTGATTGAGCAGACGGTAGGCTTTGTTCAAGGGCACCGGGCGGCGGTGGGAGGCGCTCATGGGGATCTGCTCCGGGGAAAAAGGAGAAGATTGTAGCGCCACCTGCAACTGTAGGAGTGAGCCTGCTCGCGATCGCAGTAGTTCAATCAACATGGAGGTTGAATGTCAGACCGATATCGCGAGCAGGCTCACTCCTACAGGGTTCAGTACAGGTCAGTTAGAGAGTTGATTGGCAAATTGCCCAACCGCATCCACCACTTTCTGCGCGCCGTCCTGGATCTCGACGATCACCGTGCCCGCCTCCGCCGCCAGCGCCAGGCCCTGCTCGGCCTGCAGCTTGCCGTCGGTCATCAGGGCCACGGCGTTGCGCGCCATTTCCTGATTCTGCCGCACCACGGTGACGATCTCTTCGGTCGCCTGGCTGGTGCGCGAGGCCAGTTGTCGCACTTCGTCGGCCACCACCGCAAAGCCCCGGCCCTGTTCGCCGGCACGGGCCGCCTCGATGGCGGCGTTGAGCGCTAGCAGATTGGTCTGTTCGGCAATGCCGCTGATGGTTTTGACGATGGTACCGATCACCTGCGACTGCTCGTTCAGGGCTTCGATACCCTCACCGGCCGCCTGCATGTGGCGCGACAGATCACGCATCACATTCACTGCCTCGGTGACCACTGTGGTGCCACGTTGCGCGGTGCTGTCGGTTTGCTGCGAAGTGCTGTAGGCAATGCTGGCCGCGTCTGCAACCGCTTGTTCGCGGTTGACCTGATCGGTAATCACCGTGGCGAACTTCACCACTTTGTACAGTTTGTTGTTGGCATCGACCACCGGGTTGTAGGACGCCTCCAGCCACACCGTACGACCATGGCTATCGACCCGCTTGAAGCGGTTGGCGACAAACTCGCCGTTGTTCAGGCGACGCCAGAAATTCTGGTACTCGGCGCTGTTGTATTCCTCAGGGGTGCAGAACATCCGGTGATGTTTGCCTTTGATCTGCGCCAGGCTGTAACCCATGCCATGCAGAAAGCGCTCGTTGGCATTGAGCACGTTGCCATTGAGGTCGAACTCGATCACCGCCGTCGAACGCACCAAGGCACCGATCAGGTTTTCGTGTTCGCGAGAGGCTTCGATGGTGCGGGTCAGGTCACTGGAGAAGATCGAGAAATGCTTGATCCGCCCGTCCGAAGAGCGCACTGGCTGTACGATCGAGCGCAGCCACGCTTCTTCGCCGTTACCACGCAACAAGCGCACGGCTCCGGCGAAATGCTCGCCACGGGTCAGTGCGGCCTTGAAACGATGATGAAAGTCATCGGCCTTCACGTGCGCCGGAACGATGTCTTCAATGGCGCGCCCCACCAGATCCTGGCTCTTGTAGAGCATCTCGCCAAGGAAGTTCTGGTTGACCGACTGAATCCGGCCATCAGGTTCCAGTGTCAGCACCAGCATCTCGCTTTCCAGGCTTTCCTTCACCTGCAGCAGGCTGGAGAGTTCTTCACGAAGAGTGGCCAGCTCTTGCTTGAGGCGTTTGTTGAACATGGGAAAGTACCGATAGGCAGGTAGAAAGCGGGATGCAGCCTAACCATCGGCCTTGGAAAACTTTTCTGAAGAGCGTTTGAGACCGGTCAGTCAAAAATAATCTCAATAGGCCATTGCTCCGACTATCACCGCGCAGGCAGGTTACAAAAGCCGCCGCTCTGGCCCGGCCACTTCAGGTATTCTCCGGGAAAATTGCAACAATATGTTGCAGGTATACGCCCGATAAGGAGTGCCGTTTTGGATTTATCGACCGCTGCCTGGATGGTGCATGACACCCGCCTGATTCTCTGCTGCCTGCTGGCGATTGCGATGATTATCGTGTTGATCAGCGCCACTAAACTGCCGCCCTTTCTCTCGATCCTGATCGGCACCTTCATTGCCGGTGTCGGCGCCGGTCTGCCGCCGGAAGACGTGGCCAAGGCGTTCAGCAAAGGCGCCGGGGCGATCCTCGGTGAAGCCGGGATCATCATTGCCCTGGGTTCGATGCTCGGCGCACTGATGGCCGAGTCCGGCGCCGCCGACCGCATCGCCTCGACCTTGCTTGGGCTGGGAAAGGGCAAATCGCTGCCGTGGGTCATGGCGCTGGTGGCGATGGTGATCGGCCTGCCGCTGTTCTTCGAAGTGGGGCTGGTGATGATGGTTCCGATCATCTTCGTCATGGCCCGCCGTTCGGGGCAGCCACTGTTGAAAATCGCGATTCCGGCACTGGCCGGGATGACCACGTTGCATGCCTTGATGCCGCCGCATCCCGGGCCGTTGATCGCGGTCAGCGCATTGCATGCCGACCTCGGGCTGACCATGTTGCTGGGCTTCAGCATTGCGATTCCGGCGGTGATTCTGGCGGGTCCGATTTACGGCAACTGGCTGTCGAAACGCATGCACATCGATGAGCCGGCAGAGCTCGGCGCACTGTTCAGCGCCCCGCCGAAAGCGCCGCGCCAGCCGAGCTTCGGCATTTCGCTGCTGATCATTCTGTTGCCGGTGCTGCTGATGCTCGGCAGCACTCTGGCTAAAGTCGCGATGCCCGCGCAAAGCAGCGTCGCCCTGACCCTGAAGTTTCTCGGTGAACCGTTGGTGGCACTGGGCATTGCGGTGATGGCGGCGGTGATCTGCCTCGGCTGGGCCAACGGCATGCCGCGCGAACAGGTCGGCGGCACTCTGCGCAAAAGCCTCGCGCCGATCGCCGTATTGCTTCTGACCATCGGCGCCGGCGGCGGCTTGAAGCAGACCTTGCTGGACGCCGGGGTCAGCCAGACCATCAGCAAAGTCGCCGAAGGCGCGCACATGCCGTACCTGCTGCTGGCCTGGCTGATTGCCGTGGCACTGCGTCAGGCTACAGGTTCGGCGACAGTCGCGACCACGACGACGGCGGGGATTCTGGCGCCGATGATGGCGGGCCTCGCCGCGACGCAAAGCTCACTGGTGGCGCTGGCGATTGGCGCCGGCTCCGTGTTCTTCTGCCACGTGAACGACGCCGGCTTCTGGATGGTTCGCGAATACTTTGGCTTGCAGCTCAAACAGACGATCTGGGTCTGGTCGATTCTGCAAACCATTGTCTCGGTGGTGGGACTGGTGGGGACGTTATTGTGGTGGCACTGGTTGACCTGATCAGCCTTCAGGAACAGGGCGCCACCGAACGGCGCCCGACACCGGGCATGCGCACACCGAAGTACGCCGCACTGACGATGCCGACCGCCCCCATCACCGCACAGAACATCACGCAGATCCACGGGCTCCACGGCATCAGACCGATCAGCAACAGCGGTGTGATGCTGGCCCACGCGGCGTAGGCAATGTTGTAGGTGAAGGAGATGCCCGACACGCGAATCCGCGCCGGAAACAATCCGACCATCACCGATGGCACCGCGCCGACCACACCGCAGGCCAGACCGGCGATGGCATACGCCAGCCCCACCCAGTTGCCGCCCATAATCAAGCAGCTATAAAGCACACCGATGCCCAAGGGCAACAGCAGGCTATACAGCATGACCGTGCGCCAGGCACCGAGGCGATCGACCAACAGAC
The DNA here is from genome assembly GCF_053851495.1 of Pseudomonas sp. JQ36. Taxonomy (NCBI): domain Bacteria; kingdom Pseudomonadati; phylum Pseudomonadota; class Gammaproteobacteria; order Pseudomonadales; family Pseudomonadaceae; genus Pseudomonas; species Pseudomonas sp. JQ36. Next base: position 3,787,250 of record NZ_CM132642.1, read on the forward strand.
CTGCAATCACGCATCCAATGTTGAGGAAAACAATGCCCAACGCGCTCAGGGCGAAGGTGTGGCTGGCGGTCATGCCGAAGGTTTTCTGCATCATGGTCGGGGTGATGACCACGAACACCACCACCGCCGACGTCAGCACACAGGTCAGCAGCATCGCCGGCAACATCGCCAGACGATGCTCGCGCAGCACCGTGCGCAGCGGCAGTTCGACCCGCGCTTCACGCTGGGCTTCCATGGCTATGAACACCGGGGTTTCGCTCAGCCAACGGCGCAGGTACACACCGATCACGCCGAACACACCACCGAGCAGGAACGGATAACGCCAGGCGTAATCGAGAATTTCTGCGGGGGTGAACATCTGGGCGAGGAAGGTCGCGGTCAACGCGCCAATCAAGTAACCGAAGGTCAGCCCGGCCTGCAAAAAGCCCAGCGCGTAACCGCGATGGCCGGCAGGCGCGTGTTCGGCGACGAACACCCAGGCGCTCGGCACTTCGCCGCCGACCGCCGCGCCTTGCAGGATGCGCAGCGCCAGCAACAGCAGCGGCGCGAAGTAACCGATCTGTGCATAAGTCGGCATGATCCCGATCAGCAGGCACGGCAGCGCCATCATCAGGATGCTCAGGCTGAAGACCTTTTTCCGGCCCAGGCGATCGGCGAAATGCGCCATCAGGATCCCGCCCAGCGGACGCGCCAGATAACCGGTGACGAAGATCCCGAAGCTCTGCAGCAGACGCAGCCACTCGGGCATTTCCGGCGGGAAGAACAACTGGCTGAGGGTCAGGGCGAAGAACACGAAAATGATGAAATCGTAGATCTCCAGCGCCCCGCCGAGGGCCGCAAGGCCGAGGGTCTTGTAATCGGAACGGCTGAATGGCGCCGGTCGCGCTGTGGATTGGGCAGTCATGGCAAAGAACTCTGGCAGGCAAAAAACCAAGGCGCCCATGGTCTACGCAAATGCGCGGATGGACAACCCGTTAGACCATAGTCCCGGTTTGGCAAAACCTGCTCACAAAACAGCCTGGCTTGATTTACTGTTTAAGCCTGTCCTGCTAGGTGAGCCCCTCCGCCGGCGAGCCGGGCCGGGAACCTTGTAGGAGTGAGCCTGCTCGCGATAGCGGTATGTCTGTCACCTTTATGTTGAGAGTGCCGACGCTATCGCGAGCAGGCTCACTCCTACAGGAGATGTGTGTTTCGCCTGCTGTATCAAAAATAACCATAAAAATCCGAGGTACTCCCTGTGGCCGTTGATATCGAAGATAGCCGCTCCGCGCGCTTTGCCTTGCGCTGTTCAAGCTTTGCCGAACGCTGGTTCCCCGACTCCTGGGTGTTCGCTGCGTTGGCCGTGATCATTGTCGCGCTGGCCACCCTGGCCATGGGCGCCAAGCCCACCGATGCCGCGATGGCGTTCGGCGACGGGTTCTGGAGCCTGATCCCGTTCACCATGCAAATGGCCTTCGTGGTGATTGGCGGGTACGTGGTCGCCAGTTCGCCGCCGGCGGTCAAACTGATCGACAAACTGGCGCGCATCCCGAAAAACGGCCGCTCCGCCGTGGCCTGGGTCGCGCTGATCTCGATGGTCGCCTCGCTGTTGAACTGGGGCCTGTCGCTGGTGTTCGGCGGTTTGCTGGTGCGCGCCCTCGCCCGCCGCACCGAGCTGAAAATGGATTACCGCGCAGCCGGCGCTGCGGCGTACCTGGGCCTCGGCGCGGTCTGGGCGCTGGGCCTGTCATCATCGGCGGCGCAATTGCAGGCCAACCCGGCCAGCCTGCCGCCGGCGATCCTGTCGATCACCGGGGTGATTCCGTTCACGCAGACCATTTTCCTCTGGCAGTCCGGCGCCATGCTGCTGGCGCTGATCGTGATTTCGATCATCGTTGCTTACGCCACCGCGCCCGGACCGAACTCTGCGCGCGACGCCAAGGATTGCGGCATCGACCCGGCGTTCAACCTGCCGCCGCTGCAACCACGCACCCGGCCCGGCGAATGGCTGGAGCACAGTCCGCTGCTGATCATTCTGCTGGTGTTGCTGGCGGCCGGCTGGCTGTTTCACGAGTTCTCAAGCAAACCGGCGATCACCGCGATTTCCGGGCTGAACACCTATAACTTCCTGTTCATCATGCTCGGCGCCCTGCTGCACTGGCGCCCGCGCAGCTTCCTCGATGCGGTGGCCCGCGCGGTGCCGACCACCACTGGCGTGCTGATCCAGTTCCCGTTGTACGGCTCGATCGCCGCGCTGCTGACCACGGTCAAAGGCGCCGATGCGCAAACGCTGGCGCATCACATCTCAACGTTCTTCGTCAGCATCGCCTCCCACGACACCTACGCGTTGCTGATGGGGGTGTACTCGGCGATTCTCGGCTTCTTCATCCCGTCCGGCGGCGGCAAGTGGATCATCGAAGCGCCGTACGTGATGCAAGTGGCCAACGATCTGCAATACCACCTCGGCTGGGCGGTGCAGATCTACAACGCCGCCGAAGCACTGCCGAACCTGATCAACCCGTTCTACATGCTTCCGCTGCTGGGCGTGCTCGGTCTGAAGGCGCGAGACCTGATCGGCTTCTCGTTCGTGCAATTGCTGGTGCACACGCCGCTGGTGCTGTTCTTGCTGTGGGTGCTGGGGACGACATTGGTTTATACGCCGCCGGTGATGCCGTAGATTGACGAGGTTGCACCTGCCTCATGGCAGGTGCAATCAATGTTGCTCGCAGGGCAGGAATCTCAACAGCTCAGGCAAAGCAACCTGAACCGTGTCCCAGACGACATCCAGATTAATGTCGAAGTAGCCATGAGCGATCCGGTTACGCATCCCGCGCATGCTGCGCCAGGGAGTTTGAGTGTTCTGAGCCGCGAATTCCGGAAACCGATCCATTATTTTGGTTGCCGCCTCGCCAATGATAACCAGGCTCATGATGACCGCTTGTTGCGTCCGTTTGTCGTCGACGAATTCTTCCTTGCTCAGACCTTCGACGAAGACCAGCGCATCGCTCGCAGCTTGACGCATATGTTCAAGGTAATCGCCGAGCCGGTTCTCGATCATACGGGACGGGCCTGTTCAAGAACCTGCTGACGAAATTTCAGCGGAAGGTCTCCCGGCGTCAACAGGTCGACGGTAACGCCCAGCAAATCTTCAAGCTCAACCTGAAGCCCGCCGAGATCAAACAAGGTGGCACCGGGCAATGGATCGACCAACAGATCAAGGTCACTGCCTTCCATATCGGTACCCAGCACCGTTGAGCCGAACACGCGCGGATTGGTCACACGGAATCTGCCGACAACCTCACGAACGGCAGCTCGTTGCAGATCAAGAGCAATGGAAGGCTTCATGGTTCACTCAGGCCAGTTTCTATATCGCAGCAGTCTAGCAGTGCCGAGGGGCCGTAGACACCGCACCATTTTGTAACCCAACCGTCACATTCAATTGTTAGCGTCCGCCCGAAACAAAATGAAACAATTAAGCTGAGCGGGCTGACAGATGAAAGACGAAACAGACGGCACTGACGCACCTGAATCCGACAACCCCACCGACACCAGCCGCCGCCGCTTCCTCGGCGGTGTTGCCGTCCTCGGCGTGGGGGCCACGCTCGCCGGCTGCGGTAACGCCAGCAACCCGCCGGGCAAACCGGTCGAGCGCCCGCTGACGCCAGCCGAGCTGGACAAGGCCCTGCGCGAGCAGGTGAAAACCGTGGTGGTGATCTACGCCGAGAACCGCAGCTTCAACAATCTGTTCGGTGATTTCCCCGGTGTCGAGAAACCACTGTCAGCGCTCAAGCCTGCCGATTACCAGCAACGTGATCGCGATGGCAGTCTGTTGCAGACGCTGCCGCCCGTCTGGGGCGGCGTGTTGCAGATCGGCCCGCAAACCCTCGATGGCGTGACCTATCCCAGCGCCACGCAGTTTCAGGAAAACCTGCCCAACGCACCGTTCGCCCTCAAAGGCCCGAACGGCGAAGACCTGCCGTTCGGTCTGGTCACCCGCGACTTGTGGCACGTGTTCTATCAGAACCAGATGCAGATCAATGGCGGCAAGAACGATGGCTTCGTCGCCTGGGCCGACTCCGGTGGGCTGACCATGGGCCATTACGCCCAGAGCCGTTATTCCCTGCGTCTGTGGGACGTGGCCCGGGAATTCGTACTGTGCGACAACTTCTTCCAGGGCGCTTTCGGTGGCTCGTTCCTTAATCACCAATACCTGATCAGCGCCACCGCGCCGTTCTATCCGGACGCGGCCAATTCGGTGGCCAAATCGCAGATTGCCGCGCTGCAAAGCAATGATCCGACCGATCCGCGCCTCAAGCCGCTGGAGCAGTCACCGACCAGCGCCATGACCGGCCCGCCGCAGTTCGGCCCAAGTGCGCTGACCCCGGACGGCTACGGTGTGAACACCCTCGCCCCGCCGTACTGGCCGACATGGATTCGCGACCCGGAGCGTCCGGCGTACTCCAAGCCGGATCTGCCCAATGTGATGGTGCCGCAGACCCACGAGCACATCGGCGACAAGCTGTCGAAGAAGAACGTCGACTGGGCCTGGTACGCCGGCGCCTGGCAAGCGACGCTGGAGCAGTACAAGGACTCGGGCGGCATTCCGAAGATCCCCAACTTCCAGTATCACCACCAGCCGTTCAACTACTTCAAGCAGCAAGGCCCGGAGAACCCGCAAGAGCGCAGCAAACGCCTGCGCGATGCCGGTTTGGGTGACGAGTCGAGCAGCAACAAGTTCTTCGCCGATGCCGAGGCCGGCAAGCTGCCGGCGGTGAGTTTCTACAAACCGCAAGGCAACCTGAACATGCACGCCGGGTATGCCGACGTGGCTTCCGGCGACCGGCACATCGTCCGCGCCCTGAAGGTGCTGCGCGAAAGTCCGCAGTGGAAGAACATGGTGGTGGTCGTGACGGTCGATGAAAACGGCGGCTGGTGGGATCACGTGGCGCCGCCCAAGGGTGATCGCTGGGGCCCGGGTTCGCGGGTGCCGGCGCTGGTGGTGTCGCCATTCGCCCGCAAGGGCACGGTGGATCACACGGTCTACGACACGGCGTCGATCCTGCGCCTGATCACCCGGGTGTTCCAACTGGAAACCCTCGACGGCCTCAGGCAGCGCGATGAGGCAATGATCGCCCGTGGCCAGAAACCGATGGGCGATCTGACCAACGCCCTGCATTTTCAGGCCTGAAAACCCCGTCCTGCGGGCTGACGCAAAAATCCGTGAATGACCGCTTCTCTGTGCAACACGGCTGATCCAATATGAAGCGCCCCAAAACCCCGGGGAACCCACGCTGAAAAGGATCTGAGCATGTTCAAACTCGCAGGATTTACCTCCGCAGCACTTACCCTCGCCGCGCTCACCCTGAGCGCGGCTGCCCACGCCGATGTCGATTTGAAGCTGGGCAGCGCCGAGCGCGTCACCCGCCTCTTTGCCTACCCCAACAACTGCAGCGTGATCTGCTATCGCAACTGGTCGCTGGAGCAGACCGTCGCGCATTACCTGAGCCAGAGCGTGCAGCGCGATGGCTACAGCAATGCCAAGGTGTTGGTGAAGAACGATAACGGGCAGATTTACGCCGAGATCAGCGACGTTCCCGAAGGCTACGACAAGCCGCTGTCGGCGCTGCTGGACGCCGGTGATCTGGCCTATACCGGCGCCAGCAAGCTCAATGCCGATGGCAAATGGGCGTACAGCTGGTATCTGTTCCTGCCTTTAGGCATGGCCCTGGAAAACCGCAAGAGCGTCGAACTGCTGCACTTCCCGCCGGACTATTCACTGACTCAGGCGCAGGATTACCTGCGCTCGAACACCACCGACCGCTGGGCCACGCTGTTGACCGCCAACGGCATCCCGGCCGAGCAGACGCCGGCCTATCAGACCATCATCGACATCGCGCCAATCGCCGCGCCGTCCAACGCCGGCAGTGATCTGGAGGGCGTCTACGACTACTTCAAGGATTACCAGACCACGCTGGTCAAGCAGTTCAGCCAGACCAGCGCCGGCACCACCCTGCCGATGGTCGCGTTCGGTGCGCCGGTGCGTAACTGGATCAAGCAGCAATATGGGCCGACGGTGGGCGTTTTGGGTCTGGCGACCATCAGCCCGAGTGCTGGGGTGAACGTACCGGTGTTGGGATCGAACCATCCGAGCTACATCTGGTACGCCGCCGACCCGGACAGCTACAACGGCGATGAAGCAAAAGCCGATGCCGCCGGGCTGAAAGTCATGGGCCAAGACTTGAGCGCCGCCTGCTGGCAGGCCGGGATGGGCAGCAAACCCGGCACCGACGCGAAAACCCTGCTTGATAGCTGCACGCAAACCTGGCAAGTGACGCAAAAGGTCAAGACCTGCGAATTGTTCTACACCTCAATCCGCAACCTGACCCCGGCCCAGGCTTCCGCCAAGTGCTCGACCACCCCGGTCAAAGCCCAGTTGCAACAGCTTCAGGGCGAATTGCCGGACACCGCCGTTCCTGCACCACACCTCTGATCCGCTGAAAAAGCTTCCCGTGTCAGTCAATGCTGACGCGGGGAGCAGCCAATTACCCCTGTCAGATCTGACAGTAGACGGTAAGCGGTATACGCGGGAGGATTGGATCCAAACATGTTGCAGCGCTGACAGGACGTCAGACCAGGGAAGTCGCAGCATTTTGCCGACAGGGACCGTTATGAATAATCACGCCCATCAACACAACATCCCACGCGACGCGCCCGGCATCTATCCGTTTGCCGGATTGCCGGTGCGTCTGGGTTTCCCATCCATCGAGGATTTCGAAATCGTGCAGGACCACCAAGGCCACGCGGCGGTGGTGGCGCGTCGGGCATTCATGCGCATCACCCGGATGTGTCGGGTGTCCGGGCAACTGCTGCCCTATCGCTGCCGACAGACACGCCAGTTACTGGCCGGCATCCATCTCTACGACCCGCGCTTTTGCGGGTTGCTCGAACACGCCTGCGATCCGAATGTATTTCTGGACATGAGTGAGCTGTGGCTGTGGGCGCTGCGCGACATTCAGCCAGGTGAACGCCTGACCATCGACTTCGCCGCCACCGAGGACCGCTTGTTGCAGCAGTTCGCCTGCAACTGCGGTTCGCCACGCTGTCGTGGCTGGATCACCGGATACGATGAACCACCCACGATCGAGGGCCAGCAGTTTTTGCAACGCTGGCGGCATCCACACTGATCGGGATTACACCGCCCCGACCGGACGCAGACGGTATTGCGGCGGCAGTTGCTCGAAACCGCTGATGGTGGTGTTCAGGCTTTTCCAGCGACCGTCCTTGATGCCGTAGATGCAGCCGTGAATCGACAGGCTCTGGCCGCGATGCCAGGCGTTCTGGATGATGCTGGTGTGGGCGACGTTGGCCACTTGCTGGACGACGTTGAGCTCGCACAGCCGGTCGACCTGTTCTTCCTCGGTCGGCAGCTTGGCCAGTTCGTCACGTTTTTCGTAGTACAGGTCACGGATCGAGCGCAGCCAGCCATCGATCAGGCCGAACTGGCGATCCTGCATCGCAGCGCGCACACCGCCGCAGCCATAGTGGCCGGTCACGAGGATGTGTTTGACCTTGAGCACATCAACCGCGTACTGGATCACCGACAGGCAATTGAGGTCGGTGTGCAGCACCACGTTGGCGACGTTGCGGTGTACGAACAGATCGCCCGGCAGCATGCCGACGATCTCGTTGGCCGGTACACGTGCGTCGGAGCAGCCGATCCACAGATATTCCGGGGTCTGCTGGCGCGCGAGTTTGGCGAAGAAATCCGGGTCTTCCTTGGTGATCGCGTCAGCCCAACGCTCGTTGTTATCAATCAGGTCTTGTAAGTCGTGCATGGTTAAGGCCTCAAGAAAGATGCGCTGGTATGACAGACGACCGCCCATCGGGGTCACGCAAGAACCGCAGGTGTTTTTCTTTGGAATTCTCGGGTGCCCGGTGAGTCCACTCAGTAAGGCCACAGTATGAGGATTTGCCATGACTGATTCACGACGTCCGTACGATGCGGTGCAACCGGAACCCATCGATGACAACGAAGACCGCATGGGCTCGGTGCACGAGCTGGATTTCGATGAAGACGAACCCAGCGCGAAAATCGGCGACGAGATTCCGGAACGTGAACGTGAGCAACTGATGCCCGCTGAACGAGTGCGTGAGGCCGGGCTTACCGGCGCATCGACTGCAGACCACGAACCGACCGACGATGACTTGAGCCCGGAAACGCTGATTCACGAGGACGGCGCACGTGATGCCGAAGAGGCTGGCGAAGGCAATCAGGCCGATTGGGATCTGAGCATTGTCGACGAGGACGACATCGGCGGGGGTAATGGGCTGGATGAGGCGGAGCTGGCGCAGCGCGATCCGCTGGATGGCAATCGCTGATTGGTAGCGCCTGTAAGGACGCCTTCGCGAGCAAGCCCGCTCCCACATGGGTTTGAGGCACGACTCAAAACCAATGTGGGAGCGGGCTTGCTCGCGAAGCTTTTAAACAAGATCAGTCGACCAGGGTGCAAGCCATCACTACGGCGTCTTCACGCCCACCCACCGCCGGATAATAATCCCGCCGCCGGCCAATCTCGTTGAAGCCATAGCGCTCATACAACTTGAACGCAGCAGTATTGCTGTCGCGCACTTCCAGGAAACATTCCCGGGCCTCGGCCGCATACGCCCGCGACATCAGATGCTCGAGCAGCGTCAGCCCCAGCCCCCGCCCCTGATTCTCCGGTTTGACCGTGATATTCAGCAGATGCGCCTCGTCGAGAATGATCTGCACCACCCCGTGGCCGACCTGCTGCTGGCCTTCGAACATCAGCCAGATCTGGTATTTGCCCAGCCCGTCGAGAAAAATCCCGCGGGTCCAGGGATGGCTGTACGCCGCGTATTCGATCTTCAATACCGCGTCCAGGTCCGCCTCGGTCATCGGGCGGAACGATACAGCTTCACTCATTCGATGGTTTCCAGCGCGCCATCAGCCGACGCATGGCTTGCCACACAGCGGCTTTGCGCTGTGGCTCTTCCATTAACAATTCCAGACCGGGGATGGCCCAGGCCAGGCCCAGGCCTTCAATCTGCAATTCACTGTTGAACGCTTCGGCGTCCGCTTCACCGGCAAAGCGCACCGCTGGCAGGCCGATCAGCCACAGGCAGGCGCAGGGTGCCGCTTCCATTTGTACCGAGAGGAAGCCCTGAACAAAGTCGCGCGCGGCTTCCGGACCCTGATCCATAGTGCCGCGGTTCAGCCACGGCCAGCGCACCGGCTCGCCGACGATTTGTGGCGCATCCGGCAGACCGGCGGCGCGCAACATGTCTTTAAGCAGCAGATAGGCCGGATCGCGGCTCTGGAACGCCTCGCCTGTGGGTAACTCGACCAGCAGCAGACAAGCCCCGGCGCGCAGCAATTGCAGGGCAAAACGCGGTGGCGGCACGGGCGCGGGCTTGGCGACAACCGGCGCCTCTTCAACCTCTTCCACTGGTTTGGCGCCATTGCGGGTACTGGCGAGCGACGGACGCGGCACTTCGATCTTCGGCCGTTCGACCGGACGGGCGGCAGGCTGCACCGGAGCTTCGGCCTGCACAACCGGCATCACCACGGCCTCTGGCTCAGGCTCGGGCATGTCCAGCAGCTCGGGCCGCGACGGGGCGGCGAAAGGCAATTCGGTGCGCGGCAGCCAGTTGACCACCTGCATGGCGTTCAAATAGGCGCGGCGGCGGGACTCGATAAGCAAAGGTCGGCCACTTGTGGATAACTGAAAGTGTGCTGATTCTACCGCCCTTCGCTCAAGATCGCCCGTTGTTGATCGATAGTCTTTCACGAGGCGCTTTACCCACGCTCTTTAATACAAAGAATGCGACAGCCCGTCCCGAGAGTGAAGCGCATCCCTCGTGATGCAGTACAATCGCCGCTTTTAATCGCCAACCAGCCGGCCATTCCGATGATCGAACCCAAGCGCGTCTTGCGCGCCCTCGCTGAACACTGGGCACTTCTGGAGCCACTGTGCGAGCACTTCGACCAGGGCACCCTGAGCCTCAACGAACTGCGCACGCAACTGGCCGCCCAACAACTGGACAGCACGCCGCAGGACATCACCAGCCTGCTCGACGTGTGGATTCGCCTGGACATTCTGGTGCCCGTGGCGAAAAGCCCGAACCGTTTCGAGCTCAACGCGCAGATCCACGACTTCCTCGCCTACCTGCGCCGTGAGCACCGTCTGGGCCTGTGCCTGGAGATCGAAGCCTACTTGCGTCACCTCGAACGTCTGGCCGGCTACATTCAGGACGCGTTCGATGTGCGCGACGGCAACGACCTCGCCCGTCAGCTGCGTTTGCTCGACATGCGCGTGCGCGATGTGCTGAAGAAACTCGACAACGACGAACAGGCACTGGTAGCCGTGGCCGAACGGGCCAAGACCAGTGACCGGCAGATTCCGCTGCGTCAGCGTTACGCCGAAGTACTGGCGACCTGGGACGAATACGTTGAGCCGATGATCGATCTGGTGAACGCCGACGGCGCCTTCGAACAAGGCGTGCGCAAGGTCGAAACCGTGCTACTGAAGATGCTCAGCGAACAGCAACGCCTCGGCCATCTGGTCGATGACGACATGCTGCTGCGCACTCACGCGCGCATCCTCGAAATGCAGACCAGTGCCCAGCTGACCCTGCGTCATGCCCGCGAACTGCTGCTGCCGCTGCGTGAAGAAGCGCGCCGCCACAACGCTGTGACCCGTGGAGCTGCGCTGGCGCTGGCGGCGATCCGCCGTAAAGGCATCGATGCCGTGCCGCAAGCGGCGATGCCGCTGTTCACCCGGCCGCAAAGCACCTTCCTCGGCAGCGCCAGTCAGGTCGAAGCCTACGTCTACGCCCTGGCGCGTTTCGAGCCGAAACCGGCGCGTTTCCCCAAGGCGCACAAGACCCAGAAATCCGGCGATGCGCCGCGTGCACCGCGCACCGTGCGCGAGATGGTCGAGCGTTGCGAAGAGTCCCTGCCAATGCCGGATCTGATGACCTGGCTGCTGGAGCAGGAACCGGACGGCGCCACAGACGAATTGCTTTACTGGTTCTCGCGCCTGTCGCGGGAAAAACGCTTCACCCGCGAGCGTCTGGAACGCCGCGAATACCACACTCACGAGCACCAGGTCAGCCTGCGCTCCTTCGCCCTGCTCTCGGCCCGCGACTCCGCCGCCGAGGATTCTGCGAGCATCCCCAATGCATCTTGATCTATCCGAACTGTCCCAACTGGCGCCGATCTTCCGCGAGCTGTTCAAGGGCTATCACGTCAGCCGCCGCGACCCGGAACTGTACGCGCAACTGTCGAACTTCCAGGATCAATACCGCACGCTGTTCAAGGCGCTGGGGTTCGAACTGGTCTGCGACACCCGTGGGTTCTATTACTTCGTGCCGGACATGGCCGCTGCGGCGGTGAACAAGACTGCTCAGCGTCTGGCGCTGTTCACCTTCATTCTCGTCGAGCATCTGGCCGATCAGGGCCGCGATCCGATCGCCGTGCTCGACGGTGGCAGCCTCGGCCGTGAAGAACTGCCGTCGTTGCTGGATAAATACCGCGACCTGTTCATCCAGGCCGAAGTGCAGACCGTCGAAGAACTCGAAGAAAAAATCATGCGCCGCATGACTCAGCTCGGTTTCGCCGGTGAAGAAAACGGCGTGTACCGCTTCCTGCCACCGATGCACCGTTTCCTCGACGTATGCCTGTCGGTGCAGCAGGACCGCGATCTGGCAGCCAGCGTACACAGCGTGCTGCCGCTGCCGGCGCCGGTGCTGATCGACGAAGAAGCCGAAGCCAAATTCCTAGAGACCGACGATCCGCTCGATCTCAGCGAGTTTGAAGAGGAAAGCGAAGAAGACGCACTGGCCCGGGCCATTGCCGAAGAACAGGAGTCCGACGCATGAGCCAGGAACGCTACGGCATCCGCCGCTTTGCCCTTTTGAACACCGCCGGTTACAGCCTCGGTCTGTTCCCGCTGGAAGAACCGCTGTCGGTTTACGGCGCGAACAACCTCGGTAAATCCGCCTCGATCAACGCTCTGCAGTTCCCGATTCTGGCGCGCATGTCGGACATGAGTTTCGGCAAGTACAGCCTGGAACAATCGCGACGTTTCTACTTCGCCTCCGACACCAGTTACATCCTTGTCGAAGTCAATCTGCCGCACGGCCCGCACGTGATCGGCGTGGTCGGTCGCGGCCCGGGTGGTGGTTTCGGTCACCAGTTCTTCGCCTACGCCGGCAAGCTCGACCTGGCGCACTACCAAAAGAACGACACCTGCCTGCGGCAGAAAGAGCTGTTCAGCAACCTTGAGAAAGAAGGCCTGAAAGCCTACGAACTCAAACCTGATGAACTGCGGCGTTTGCTGGTCGGCGGGCACACTTCGATCCCGCTGGACCTGACCCTGATCCCGCTGCGCTCCACCAGCGAACAGAGCCTGAAAACCTTCCGCGCGCTGTTCATCAACCTGCTGCACATGCGCGAAATCACTGCTGCCAAGTTGAAGCAGTTGTTCCTCGATGCCTTCGAGCACAGCCTGCGTTCCGGTAGCGTCGACTACATCGCCGCGTGTGAAGAAGCCTTCCGCGACGTACGCCGGATGGAGCAGGACTACAACTCGCTGGTCGCTGCCGGCCCGCTGGTCGAAGCCTTGGCCAACGGCGTGAAACAGCGCGACGTGCTGCGCGGCAAGCTGCATCGCCTGTCGCCGCTGCTCGACTCGTTGCTCGGCACCTGGTCGGACTACGCCACGGCACGCAAGGAAGAGCTGACCATTCAGGCCGAGCACTACCGTCGCGAGCAGGATGATCTGCAAAACGATCAGCGCGGTGGCACGCAGGAGCTGATGCGGCTGGAGCGGGAGATCTCCGGCATTCAGCGCTGGCTTGGCGAGTTGTCGGTACTGAAGAACCGCTTCGCGCTGGTCGATGACGTCAAAGTGCTGGAGCAGCAGCTGCTCGCGGCCAAGGACGCGCACGACGAATTGGCCGGTGCGCTGGCACAGTCCCGGCAGTTCAGCGCCGAAGATCTGGAAGAGCGTCTGCGCGATCTGGAAAAACGCCTGAAGTCGGTGAAGCAGCAACTCGATCACGCCGACAACAACAGCTATGCGCGCCTGCGTGAGGAGTTCTCGCAGCAGGACGTCGAGCGCCTGATGCGCCTGTTCAACAGCGCGCTGTTCAGCCTGCCGCTGGGCGAGCACGGCATCACCCTCGACGAGGACGGCGAGTGGGTCAAATCGGTCGAGCTGATCCTCGATGGCTTCAAGGGCGAGCGCTTCGAAGTACCGGGCCTGTCGATCGACATCTCGCACATCGAGCCGCCGGCGCTGCAAGCGCTGGCCGACCGCGCCGCGCTGCGTGACCAGAAAGAGCGTCTGGAAAAAGAGCTCAAGCAGCTCAAGACTCAGCAAGCCGTGGCCGCCGACCGCGCCGCGAGCAAGACCCAGACCGAAGCGCTGTACCAGCAAGTGCTGGATGCGCAGAAAGCCCTGGAAGATTTCCGTCGCACCCAGACCCTGAGCGCCGAAGAAGGCGACAAGCTTGAGCAACTGGCGCAGATGGAAGCCGCGCAGGACGAACTCAAGCGCTCCAGCGATGCGTTCACCGAGCGCGTCCAGCAACTGTCGGCCAAGCTGCAACTGGTCGGCCGGCAGATCGCCGACATGGAAGCCAAGCAGCGCACCCTCGACGACGCCCTGCGCCGCCGTCAACTGCTGCCGGCGGATCTGCCGTTCGGTACGCCGTTCATGGATCCGGTCGACGATTCGATGGACAACCTGCTGCCGCTGCTCAACGACTATCAGGACAGCTGGCAAGGCTTGCTGCGCGCCGACGGTCAGATCGAAGCGCTGTACGCGCAGGTGCGCCTCAAAGGCGTGGCCAAGTTCGACAGCGAAGACGACATGGAGCGCCGTCTGTCGCTGCTGATCAACGCTTACGCACACCGTACCGACGAAGCCCTGACTTTGGGCAAGGCGCGGCGTGCGGCGGTCACCGACATCGCCCGGACCCTGCGCAACATCCGCAGCGACTACGACAGCCTCGAGCACCAACTGGCGCTGTTCAACCGCGAGATCAACAAACGTCAGGTGTCCAACCTGCAGAGTTTCCGCATCGTCCTGGCGCCGAACAAGGAAGCGCTCAAGCACATCGACCAGATCATCCACAGCGCCGGCCAGTACGAAGAAGGCGAAACCCTGTCGGTGTTCGATCTGAGCCAAAGCGCGGAGCAGGACAACAAGAACGAAGAGGCCAAGGAATACCTCGCACGGCTGGTGGCGGCGAACCACAACCAGCTCGGCCTCAAGGACTTGTTCGAACTGGCGTTCGAGATCACCAAGGTCAACGGTCAGCCGGTGATCCACACCGACATCGACGGCGCGGCCTCCAACGGCACCACCATGACCATCAAGGCGCTGACCAACATGTACTTGTTGCTGCACTTGATGGATCGCGACCTGGCCGGTCGTGTGCGCCTGCCGTATTACCTCGACGAGGCAGCGGACATCGACGAGAAGAACCAGGCAGCGCTGCTGGAAACCAGCCTGCAACTGGGCTTCGTGCCGATTCTGGCGAGTGTGAAGCCGCAGGTCTGCGCCAGTGTCGCCATCGATCTGGAAGGCGGCAGCGGCCCGGCGGGGATCTACATCGATGAGGCGGACTGGAAGTACATCCGCCGGCATGATGTGGTGAAGGCCACCATCAATGTGCAAGCCGATGAGCCGGAGCTGGATGAGGTTTGACCGGCTTTAGCTGAAGGCAAAAAAAGGGCCGCGATCTGTTGGGATCGCGGCCCTTTTTTATGGCTGGGGATTTGTGCTGACTTTTAGTGCCCTATCGCGAGCAGGCTCACTCCTACAATTTGGAACGCGTTCCCCTGTAGGAGTGAGCCTGCTCGCGATGGCGCCACTTCAGGCACCACAGAATTACTTACCGAGCGAAATCTTCGGTGCCCAGGTCAGCCACTCATCCTCGAACTTGTCGAACAACGGGAACGTTTGCTCAGGCCGTGCCGGGTTGCCCATGCGCTCACCGTCCGGCGTGGCGAAGGCGATACCGCCCTGAATCGCCGTCTCCAGCGACTCCGTGCGCACCGTCAGACCATTGAACAGACCGATGTCGAAACCGACACCGCTGGTGTTCCAGAATCGGCTGCCGCTGCGCACCAAAGGCGCGTATTTCGGCTCGATCAAAATGTGCACCAACACCCGGTCGGCCGTCTGGCCCAGCTCATAACCGGTGACCTTGCCCACGGTAATTTCGCGATAGGTCACGGGCACGCCAGGCTTCAACGAACCACGTCGTGCAGCACTCAACACCAGACTTAAGCCAGCCTCTTGCTTGCTCACTTCCGGCGGACTGGCCAGCGCAACGAAGTTCTTCTGCGGGCCGAGATTTTTCGCCGCCGGCTGCACTTCCACATATTGCCCGGTGACCAGGGTTTCCAGATTCTGGGTCTTGATCAGCCCCAACTCCGGCTTGACCACCCAGAACTGACTGCCGACCCGGGCGATCTTCTCCGGCACTTCAGTGATTCGTGCGGTGATCATTACCGATTGCAGATCATCGGTCAGATCGACGTCTTCAATCTTGCCGACATCCAGCCCTTTGAATCGAATCGGTGTACCCGGGCGCAGACCATCGGCGCGATCAACCTTGATCGTCACCACAGTGCCTTTCTGGTTGGCTTCATCATGGTTGGCGAACAGACGGAAGCGTGGAATACGCTTTTGCAGCGGCGCTTTGGCTTGCGGTGTTTCGAAAGCGATACCGCCGGCCATCAACGTCTGCAACGACTCGCTCTTGACCTGAATCCCGCCGGTCAGACCACCGGTGAGGGTGATACCACTGACATTCCAGAAGCGCGTAGAAGCGTTGACCAGGTTCTCGTACTCCTTCTCGATATGCACGCCGATGACAATCTGCTTTTTGGTCTTGGAGAACTGATAGCTCTGTACCGAACCGACCTTGACCTGCTTGTACAAAATCGGGCTGCCGACGTCGATCGAACCAAGAACGTCAGTGAACAGCACCAGGTGCAGACCCGGTGCGCGCAGGTCCAACGGCGGCGCTTTTGGCCGCGCCTCGAATTCGCGTTTCGGCGCAGCACCTTTGTCGCCCGGACGCACGGCGATGTAGTTACCTTTGACCAACGCTTCGAGCCCGGTGATACCGGCCAGGGAAATCGACGGTTTGACCACCCAGAACTGCGTGCCCTCTACCAGATAGTCTTCAGCCAGAGGATCAAGCGTCAGCTCGGCGGTGGCGCTGTTCAGATCCGGATCAACCTTCAGCGCTTTCAGATTACCGACCTGAATGCCTTTGTACATCACCGGCGTACGACCGGCCTGCAGGCCTTCGAAGTCACTGAGTTTGACCTTGACCCGAATGCCGGCAGCGGCAGCGTCGAAGTCTTCATAGAGACGGAACGGCAGGCTTGGATCGGTAGGCGGACTGTCCTTGCGATTCTCTGGGGTGGCGAAGGCGATACCGCCGGCGACGATGCTTGCCAGAGACTCGCTGCGTACTTTCACCCCGGACAGGTTGGCGTCGATGCTGATGCCGCTGGCATTCCAGAAACGTGTGTGTTTGCGCACCAGTTTGGCGTAGGTCGGCTCGATGAACACTTTGAGCTCAACGGTGCTCTGATCTTCAGACAGCACGTAGCTTTTGATCTGACCGACTTTGATCTGCTTGTAGAACACCGGACTGCCGCGGTTAAGCGAGCCCAGGCGATCGGCCTTGATGGTCAGGTGCAGGCCAGGCTTGGAGTCCGACAGCGGCGGCTCCTCGGCCAGCGCCTTGAACTTGCGGGTCGGTTCACCTTCACCGGGACTGATGGCCACGTAGTTACCTGAAACCAGGGTTTCCAGACCGGTGATACCGGCCAATGTCACGCTCGGTTTCACCAGCCAGAAACGCGTGCTGGTCTTGAGGTATTGCTCGACGTCCTTGTTCATCTCGACGGTGGCAATCACCCCTTTGGAGTTGCCCTCGTCATCAAGTTTGAGCGTCTTCACCTTACCCACCGGCATGCCCTTGTAGACCACTTCGGTCTTGTTGGCCTGGATGCCTTCACCGCTTTCGAAACGCACCTGAATCTCGATGCCGGTTTCGTTATAGGCACGCCAGCCGAGCCAGCCGCCAATGATCAGGGCAATCAGAGGCAGTACCCAAATGGCAGACCAGTTGGAGGCCGGTCGGGTTTTCGCTACAGGCAAATCAGTCATGGTCGTCGTCCGACTCCGTGTTATCCCAAATCAGTCGGGGATCGAAAGTTACTGCGGCAAGCATCGTCAGAATCACCACACTGGCGAAGGCGATGGCGCCAAGGTTGGCTTCGACACTGGCAAGCCGGCCGAAGTTGACGACCGCCACCAGGATGGCGATCACAAAGATATCGAGCATCGACCAGCGACCGATGAACTCGATGAAACGGTACATCCAGATCCGCTGCCGCGCGGACAACGGCTGACGCCGCTGCACCGAAAACAGCAGCAGTGCGATGCCCACCAGTTTGAAGGTCGGCACCAGAATACTGGCGATGAACACCACGGCGGCAATCGGGATCATGCCGTGCTGCACCAACTGGATCACGCCGGACATGATGGTGCTGGGATCGCCCTGCCCCAGCGAGCTGACCGTCATGATCGGCAACACATTGGCCGGTATGTAGATGATCGCGGCCGTGATCAGCAGCGCCCAGGTTCGGGCCAGACTGTTCGGGCGACGAGCGTGAACCAGCGCACCGCAGCGGGTGCAGGTTTGCACATCGGTGTCCGTATCCTGCCTGTTCAACTCATGGCATTCGGTACAGATCAGAATGCCCGCATCAATCGCCCGCATGGGCATCCTCTCCTGATAACGCCTGCCAGATCTGATGCGGTGACATCACTACTTCCAGCCAGACCTGAACCAACAACAAACCGATGAAACACGCCAGACCGAGGCCGACGGTGATGGCCGCCATGTCCGCCAGTTTGACGATCGCCACGAGGACGCCCATGAGGTAGACCTCAAGCATGCCCCAGTCTTTGAGGTGGTGATAAATACGGTAGAGCAATAAGCCGTAACTGCGTCCGACGTTGAATCGAATCGTCAGCAAAACGAATAACTGGCACAGCAACTTCAGCAACGGAATAGCCATACTGCACAGGAATACAACGATCGAAACGCCCTGCATGTCCGTATTGAACAAGCCGAGCACGCCGCTCCAGACCGTATCCTGCGAAGATTGTCCGAGGATATTGAGTTGCATGATGGGTAAAAAGTTTGCCGGGATATACAGCAATAATGCTGCGATCACCAAGGCAAGGCTGCGCTGCACCACATTATGGCGATGCGCGTACAACTCGTAACCGCAGCGCGGGCAGATTGCTTTCTCGCCATGGGCAAGCTTGGGCTTGCGCATCAGCAGGTCGCACTCATGACAGGCCACCAAGTCTTCCAGCGGTAAATCTGACAGCCCTTGGGCGTCAACCGGATCTGACATAAAGGCTCTGGCTCCGAAAAAGATGGGGCTATTCTAGTGTTCTGATTCGAAAATAACTGTGCAAAATTGTTCGTTGCCTAAGTAAAAATACTTTTCTTCGGGCAAAACAAAACCCCAACTGCTTTCGCAATTGGGGTTTCGGAATTTAATCTTGACGATGACCTACTCTCACATGGGGAAACCCCACACTACCATCGGCGATGCATCGTTTCACTTCTGAGTTCGGGATGGGATCAGGTGGTTCCAACGCTCTATGGTCGTCAAGAAATTCGGGTACTGACTCGTGGCACGTTGGCCTCGCTTCAGCAAATCGGGTATGTGATACAGGTGTCTTGTGAGCATCGCAAACTTTCGGTTCATTGCGTCTTCACACACCGCAATCTGGTCTCTTTCGAGCATTCAGATTGCTTGGGTGTTATATGGTCAAGCCTCACGGGCAATTAGTATTGGTTAGCTCAACGCCTCACAGCGCTTACACACCCAACCTATCAACGTCGTAGTCTTCGACGGCCCTTCAGGGAACTCAAGGTTCCAGTGAGATCTCATCTTGAGGCAAGTTTCCCGCTTAGATGCTTTCAGCGGTTATCTTTCCCGAACATAGCTACCCGGCAATGCCACTGGCGTGACAACCGGAACACCAGAGGTTCGTCCACTCCGGTCCTCTCGTACTAGGAGCAGCCCCTCTCAAATCTCAAACGTCCACGGCAGATAGGGACCGAACTGTCTCACGACGTTCTAAACCCAGCTCGCGTACCACTTTAAATGGCGAACAGCCATACCCTTGGGACCGGCTTCAGCCCCAGGATGTGATGAGCCGACATCGAGGTGCCAAACACCGCCGTCGATATGAACTCTTGGGCGGTATCAGCCTGTTATCCCCGGAGTACCTTTTATCCGTTGAGCGATGGCCCTTCCATACAGAACCACCGGATCACTAAGACCTACTTTCGTACCTGCTCGACGTGTCTGTCTCGCAGTCAAGCGCGCTTTTGCCTTTATACTCTACGACCGATTTCCGACCGGTCTGAGCGCACCTTCGTACTCCTCCGTTACTCTTTAGGAGGAGACCGCCCCAGTCAAACTACCCACCATACACTGTCCTCGATCCGGATAACGGACCTGAGTTAGAACCTCAAAGTTGCCAGGGTGGTATTTCAAGGATGGCTCCACGCGAACTGGCGTCCACGCTTCAAAGCCTCCCACCTATCCTACACAAGCAAATTCAAAGTCCAGTGCAAAGCTATAGTAAAGGTTCACGGGGTCTTTCCGTCTAGCCGCGGATACACTGCATCTTCACAGCGATTTCAATTTCACTGAGTCTCGGGTGGAGACAGCGCCGCCATCGTTACGCCATTCGTGCAGGTCGGAACTTACCCGACAAGGAATTTCGCTACCTTAGGACCGTTATAGTTACGGCCGCCGTTTACCGGGGCTTCGATCAAGAGCTTCGCGTTAGCTAACCCCATCAATTAACCTTCCGGCACCGGGCAGGCGTCACACCCTATACGTCCACTTTCGTGTTTGCAGAGTGCTGTGTTTTTAATAAACAGTCGCAGCGGCCTGGTATCTTCGACCGGCATGAGCTTACGGAGCAAGTCCTTCACCCTCACCGGCGCACCTTCTCCCGAAGTTACGGTGCCATTTTGCCTAGTTCCTTCACCCGAGTTCTCTCAAGCGCCTTGGTATTCTCTACCCAACCACCTGTGTCGGTTTGGGGTACGGTTCCTGGTTACCTGAAGCTTAGAAGCTTTTCTTGGAAGCATGGCATCAACCACTTCGTCACCCAAAGGGTAACTCGTCATCAGCTCTCGGCCTTAAGATCCCGGATTTACCTAAGATCTCAGCCTACCACCTTAAACTTGGACAACCAACGCCAAGCTGGCCTAGCCTTCTCCGTCCCTCCATCGCAATAACCAGAAGTACAGGAATATTAACCTGTTTTCCATCGACTACGCTTTTCAGCCTCGCCTTAGGGACCGACTAACCCTGCGTCGATTAACGTTGCGCAGGAAACCTTGGTCTTTCGGCGTGGGTGTTTTTCACACCCATTGTCGTTACTCATGTCAGCATTCGCACTTCTGATACCTCCAGCAAGCTTCTCAACTCACCTTCACAGGCTTACAGAACGCTCCTCTACCGCATCACTTGCGTGATACCCGTAGCTTCGGTGTATGGTTTGAGCCCCGTTACATCTTCCGCGCAGGCCGACTCGACTAGTGAGCTATTACGCTTTCTTTAAAGGGTGGCTGCTTCTAAGCCAACCTCCTAGCTGTCTAAGCCTTCCCACATCGTTTCCCACTTAACCATAACTTTGGGACCTTAGCTGACGGTCTGGGTTGTTTCCCTTTTCACGACGGACGTTAGCACCCGCCGTGTGTCTCCCATGCTCGGCACTTGTAGGTATTCGGAGTTTGCATCGGTTTGGTAAGTCGGGATGACCCCCTAGCCGAAACAGTGCTCTACCCCCTACAGTGATACATGAGGCGCTACCTAAATAGCTTTCGAGGAGAACCAGCTATCTCCGAGCTTGATTAGCCTTTCACTCCGATCCACAGGTCATCCGCTAACTTTTCAACGGTAGTCGGTTCGGTCCTCCAGTCAGTGTTACCTAACCTTCAACCTGCCCATGGATAGATCGCCCGGTTTCGGGTCTATTCCCAGCGACTAGACGCCCTATTAAGACTCGCTTTCGCTACGCCTCCCCTATTCGGTTAAGCTCGCCACTGAAAATAAGTCGCTGACCCATTATACAAAAGGTACGCAGTCACCCAACAAAGTGGGCTCCCACTGCTTGTACGCATACGGTTTCAGGATCTATTTCACTCCCCTCTCCGGGGTTCTTTTCGCCTTTCCCTCACGGTACTAGTTCACTATCGGTCAGTCAGTAGTATTTAGCCTTGGAGGATGGTCCCCCCATATTCAGACAAAGTTTCTCGTGCTCCGTCCTACTCGATTTCATGACTAAGAGATTTTCGCGTACAGGGCTATCACCCACTATGGCCGCACTTTCCAGAGCGTTCCGCTAATCTCAAAGCCACTTAAGGGCTAGTCCCCGTTCGCTCGCCACTACTAAGGGAATCTCGGTTGATTTCTTTTCCTCAGGGTACTTAGATGTTTCAGTTCCCCTGGTTCGCCTCTTGCACCTATGTATTCAGTACAAGATAACCATCTTATGATGGCTGGGTTCCCCCATTCAGACATCTCCGGATCAAAGTCTGTTTGCCGACTCCCCGAAGCTTTTCGCAGGCTACCACGTCTTTCATCGCCTCTGACTGCCAAGGCATCCACCGTATGCGCTTCTTCACTTGACCATATAACCCCAAGCAATCTGGTTATACTGTGAAGACGACATTCGCCGAAAATTCGCAAAACTCTTAAGAGTCACTCACAAATTTTACCTTAGCCTGATCCGTTACCAGTGAAAGTAACGTTCAGTCTATCTTTCTATCACATACCCAAATTTTTAAAGAACGATCTAATCAAAAGACTAGAAATCAGCATTCACCATCACAGCGATGGAATGCTCATTTCTAAGCTTTCAAACTTCAGAAGCAGTGGTGGTGGAGCCAAGCGGGATCGAACCGCTGACCTCCTGCGTGCAAGGCAGGCGCTCTCCCAGCTGAGCTATGGCCCCGTATTTCTACAGGTTTCCCACACAAAAATTGGTGGGTCTGGGCAGATTCGAACTGCCGACCTCACCCTTATCAGGGGTGCGCTCTAACCAACTGAGCTACAGACCCAATTTCGGGCTGCTTCTATCGTCTTCTTCAATGAATCAAGCAATTCGTGTGGGAACTTATGGAGCAGCTGATGTCGTCGATTAAGGAGGTGATCCAGCCGCAGGTTCCCCTACGGCTACCTTGTTACGACTTCACCCCAGTCATGAATCACACCGTGGTAACCGTCCTCCCGAAGGTTAGACTAGCTACTTCTGGTGCAACCCACTCCCATGGTGTGACGGGCGGTGTGTACAAGGCCCGGGAACGTATTCACCGCGACATTCTGATTCGCGATTACTAGCGATTCCGACTTCACGCAGTCGAGTTGCAGACTGCGATCCGGACTACGATCGGTTTTGTGGGATTAGCTCCACCTCGCGGCTTGGCAACCCTCTGTACCGACCATTGTAGCACGTGTGTAGCCCAGGCCGTAAGGGCCATGATGACTTGACGTCATCCCCACCTTCCTCCGGTTTGTCACCGGCAGTCTCCTTAGAGTGCCCACCATTACGTGCTGGTAACTAAGGACAAGGGTTGCGCTCGTTACGGGACTTAACCCAACATCTCACGACACGAGCTGACGACAGCCATGCAGCACCTGTCTCAATGTTCCCGAAGGCACCAATCCATCTCTGGAAAGTTCATTGGATGTCAAGGCCTGGTAAGGTTCTTCGCGTTGCTTCGAATTAAACCACATGCTCCACCGCTTGTGCGGGCCCCCGTCAATTCATTTGAGTTTTAACCTTGCGGCCGTACTCCCCAGGCGGTCAACTTAATGCGTTAGCTGCGCCACTAAGAGCTCAAGGCTCCCAACGGCTAGTTGACATCGTTTACGGCGTGGACTACCAGGGTATCTAATCCTGTTTGCTCCCCACGCTTTCGCACCTCAGTGTCAGTATCAGTCCAGGTGGTCGCCTTCGCCACTGGTGTTCCTTCCTATATCTACGCATTTCACCGCTACACAGGAAATTCCACCACCCTCTACCATACTCTAGCTTGCCAGTTTTGGATGCAGTTCCCAGGTTGAGCCCGGGGATTTCACATCCAACTTAACAAACCACCTACGCGCGCTTTACGCCCAGTAATTCCGATTAACGCTTGCACCCTCTGTATTACCGCGGCTGCTGGCACAGAGTTAGCCGGTGCTTATTCTGTCGGTAACGTCAAAATTGCAGAGTATTAATCTACAACCCTTCCTCCCAACTTAAAGTGCTTTACAATCCGAAGACCTTCTTCACACACGCGGCATGGCTGGATCAGGCTTTCGCCCATTGTCCAATATTCCCCACTGCTGCCTCCCGTAGGAGTCTGGACCGTGTCTCAGTTCCAGTGTGACTGATCATCCTCTCAGACCAGTTACGGATCGTCGCCTTGGTGAGCCATTACCTCACCAACTAGCTAATCCGACCTAGGCTCATCTGATAGCGCAAGGCCCGAAGGTCCCCTGCTTTCTCCCGTAGGACGTATGCGGTATTAGCGTTCCTTTCGAAACGTTGTCCCCCACTACCAGGCAGATTCCTAGGCATTACTCACCCGTCCGCCGCTGAATCCAGGAGCAAGCCCCTTTCATCCGCTCGACTTGCATGTGTTAAGCCTGCCGCCAGCGTTCAATCTGAGCCATGATCAAACTCTTCAGTTCAAACATCTTTGGGTTTTTAAGAAACCCTAAACTTGGCTCAGCAATCGTTGGTTACATCTTTGATTTCTCGCGGAGTAACTTGTGATGCTGATAATCTTGTTAACTATCAGTCTGACTCCACAAGCACCCACACGAATTGCTTGATTCAGTTGTTAAAGAGCAGTTGGTTAAGATCTTTCGTCTCAACCGAGGCGCGCATTCTACAGCAGCCTCACTTGCTGTCAAGTGATTATTTTCAGAAGCTTTCGAAGATTTCTTCAACAACTTCAACCACTTGCGCTTCCGATCTCTCGTCAGCGGGAGGCGAATTCTACAGCGTTACACGCTGCTGTCAACACCTCTTTTTCAACTTCCTTTTGGCTTCGGTGAACTGAAGCAACTTGCTGCCGAAAACTACGTAACTCATTGAATTTCAAGGAGTTTTCCGTTTCGACTGCGCCGGAAGTGGGGCGAATTATAGACCTCCTGAATCTGCCGTCAACCGTTAATTTCAGTTTTATTGCAAAACTTGCTTTTTAGCCAGCAACCGCGGGATTCGACGGGCAACCGCAGGTACACGTAGCAATAGCAGCATCGCGCCTATAAAGGCATAGATCGCCCACTCCCTGAGATCTGCCCGCACAATCCATAGCATATGCAGCAATCCGAGCCCCAAAATCACGTACACCAACCGATGCAGTTTCTTCCAGCGCACACCCAAGCGGCGCTGACTGTAGCGATTGGACGTAACCGCCAACGCCAACAGACCAAGGAACCCCAGCGTCCCCACAATAATGTACGGCCGCTTACGCAACTCCACGCCCAACTGAGACCAGTCGAAACCAAGGATGAACGCCATATAACTGAACAGATGCAGAACCACATAGGCAAAACACCAAAGTCCCAACTGACGGCGTACAGCAATCCAGCCCGCCCAACCCGTCAATTTCTGCAACGGCGTCATGCTCAAAGTGATCAGCAGCAATACCAGCGTCCCAAGCCCCAATCGATCAACCAGGACTTTGCCAGGATCCGGCCCCAGCAGATCAGCGAACGCCTGATAAAACCAAAGCAATGGCCAGATCGCCGCTGCGATGAAAACACCTACACGCCAGAACGGATATCGCATCAGTAGTTCTTCCGCAGATCGAGCCCTGTATATAAAGAAGCGACTTCATCCGCGTAGCCGTTGAACATCTGCGTATCACGCACATTCGGCTTGAACAGACTGTTCGGCAGACGCCGTTCCCGCGCCTGAGTCCAGCGCGGGTGATCAACCGTCGGATTCACGTTGGCATAAAAACCGTATTCATCTGCCGCGATGCTCTGCCAAGTCGTCTTGGGCTGCTCGCTGACCAGACTGATCCGCACAATGGACTTCACACTCTTGAAGCCATACTTCCACGGCACCACCAGACGCAGCGGCGCACCGTTCTGATTCGGCAACTCACGGCCATACATGCCAACCGCCAGAATCGCCAGGGGATTCATCGCCTCGTCCAGGCGCAAGCCTTCTACATAAGGCCAGTCGATCAGGGCAAAACCCGAGCGCTGACCTGGCATGCTCTTGGGATCCTGCAGGGTTTCGAAGCGAATGTATTTGGCCTTGGAGGTCGGCTCGACCTGTTTGAGCAGCGCAGAAATCGGAAAACCAATCCACGGGATAACCATCGACCACGCCTCAACACAGCGAAGGCGATAAATACGCTCCTCCAACTGGTACGGTTTCATGAAGTCTTCCAGCGCGTAACGCCCTGGCTTACCCACCTCCCCATCGACGACAACGCTCCACGGCTCGGTTTTCAGCGAACCGGCATTGGCGGCCGGATCGCCCTTGTCGGTGCCGAACTCGTAGAAGTTGTTGTAGTGGGTGGCGTCTTTATAAGGCGTGATCGCCTCATCCTTGACGTTGACTGCGCCCCATTTAGTAGAGGACAGCTTGTCGGTAAACCAGGCAGGCGCTTTACCGGGTTCAACATCGGCGTACCGAGCGGCATCCTCGGCATTGGCCCAGCGCGGCAGGCTACTGACGGCAAGTCCGGCAGCAGTACCACCCAACAATTGGCGGCGCGAGAGATAAATGGCTTCAGGCGTGACATCCGACTCGTGGCAGTCGGACGCTTTGGGGACTTTGATCAACATGGCAACTCCGCAGCTTTGGAGGACTGATGCACCCATAGACTGCGGAGTATGCGGGAAATTACATCACTCGGCTTTTTTGTGCCGACGAAGATGCAACAGGTACTGCACCGGGCCAGAAGCGGCGTAGGCGAGGAACACCAGCAGCAGAATGCGCGGCGGATCGCTGAAGACCACGGCGAACACCAGCACCACCACAAGGATCGCCACGAACGGCACGCGACCTTTCAGATCCAGCTCTTTAAAGCTGTTGTACTTGATATTACTGACCATCAGCATGCCGGCCGCTGCAACCATCAGTGCGACCAGGAACGACATCTTCGAACCTTGAATACCGTAATCGCTGAACGCCCAGACAATCCCCGCGACCACACCGGCAGCCGCCGGACTGGCCAGACCGATGAAGTAGCGCTTGTCAGCCGTACCCACCTGAGTATTGAAGCGGGCCAGACGCAACGCCGCGCCTGCTACATAAATGAAGGCAACCATCCAGCCAACCTTGCCCATGTCGCCCAACGCCCAGCCGAACGCCAGCAGCGCAGGTGCGACACCGAACGCAACCATGTCCGACAGCGAGTCGTACTCGGCGCCAAAGGCACTTTGCGTATTGGTCATGCGCGCCACACGACCGTCGAGGCCGTCGAGCACCATGGCGACGAATATCGCGATCGCAGCAAACGCGAAATACTTGCTCGCATTGGCCGAGTCGCCAGCGCTTAGAGCCGCCTGCGCGCTCATCGAGTTGATGATGGAATAAAACCCTGCAAACAGGTTCGCAGTGGTGAACAGATTCGGCAGCAGATAGATACCACGATGCCGGACTTTACGACCTTCTGCGTCGTGCCCTTCCTCGATGTGCTCATCGATGGGCAGCAGGCTTTCGGCGTCAGAAGCCTGGTTCGGCTCTTCGGGACGTTCGCTCATGGACATTACCTTGCAACGGTTTGGAGAAAATTCGACAGAGGCTTGAGGACGACAGTTCGGCCACAAACGATGCAGCTTTATACCAGAACCACCGCCTCAAACGAAAAAACGCGGCCGAGGCCGCGTTTTTCGTACAAGGATGACGACTTAGTTTTTGGCTTTGTCGACGATCTTGTTGGCACCGATCCACGGCATCATGGAGCGCAGTTGCTCGCCGATGATTTCGATACCGTGAGCGGCATTGTTACGACGCTTGGCGGTCATCGAAGGGTAGCCGGTTGCGCCTTCGCTGATGAACATTTTGGCGTATTCGCCGTCCTGAATACGTTTCAGGGCGTTGCGCATGGCCTGACGGGATTCGGCGTTGATCACTTCCGGGCCGGTCACGTACTCGCCGTATTCGGCGTTGTTGGAGATCGAGTAGTTCATGTTGGCGATACCGCCTTCGTACATGAGGTCAACGATCAGTTTCAGTTCGTGCAGGCACTCGAAGTAGGCCATTTCCGGCGCGTAGCCAGCTTCAACCAGAGTTTCGAAACCGGCTTTCACCAGCTCAACGGTACCGCCACACAGAACGGCTTGTTCGCCGAACAGGTCGGTTTCGGTCTCGTCCTTGAAGGTGGTTTCGATGATGCCGGTACGACCGCCACCCACGCCAGCTGCGTAGGACAGTGCAACGTTTTTGGCGTTGCCCGAGGCGTCCTGGTAGATCGCGATCAGGTCAGGGATACCGCCGCCCTTCACGAACTCGGAACGTACGGTGTGGCCCGGAGCTTTCGGCGCGATCATGATCACGTCGAGGTCGGCACGCGGAACAACCTGGTTGTAGTGAATCGCGAAGCCGTGGGAGAAGGCCAGGGTGGCGCCTTTCTTGATGTTCGGCTCGATTTCGTTCTTGTACAGCTGGGACTGGAATTCGTCCGGGGTCAGGATCATGACCAGGTCGGCGCCAGCAACAGCGGCAGCCACGTCGGTCACTTTCAGGCCGTGAGCTTCGGCTTTGGCAACAGTGGCCGAACCTTTACGCAGACCAACGGTAACGTCGACACCGGAATCTTTCAGGTTGCACGCTTGGGCGTGGCCCTGGGAACCGTAACCGATGATGGCAACTTTCTTGCCCTGGATGATCGACAGGTCGCAGTCTTTATCGTAGAAAACTTTCATGAATTTCCCCTATATATCCAGGCCGTTCAGGCCATTCGCTAATTTGGTTTAGATGCTGAGTACTTTGTCGCCGCGGGCAATGCCGGTCACGCCGCTACGGACGGTTTCCAGAATCGATGCGGTGCCGATGGATTGAATGAAGCTGTCGAGCTTGTCGCTGGTACCGGTCAACTGAACGGTATACACGCTGGCGCTGACATCGACGATCTGTCCACGGTAAATATCGGTGGTGCGTTTGATCTCGGCGCGCTGGGCGCCAGTGGCCTTGACCTTGACCAGCATCAGTTCGCGCTCGATGTGAGCGCTTTCCGACAGGTCTACCAGCTTGACCACTTCGATCAGCTTGTTCAGGTTTTTGGTGATCTGCTCGATGATTTCATCGTGGCCGACAGTGGTCAGCGTCAGACGCGACAGCGTCGGGTCTTCGGTTGGCGCCACCGTCAGGCTTTCAATGTTGTAGTTGCGCTGCGAGAACAGGCCGACTACGCGAGACAAAGCGCCGGGTTCGTTTTCCAGAAGCAGGGAAATAATGTGCCGCATGATTAAGTACGCTCCGTCTTGCTCAGCCACATATCGCGCATGGAGCCGTCTTTGATCTGCATCGGATAGACGTGCTCGCTGGTATCGACCGAAATATCGATCACCACCAGACGATCTTTCATGGCGAACGCTTCTTCCATCTTCGACTTCAAATCTTTCGAATCGGTAATGCGCACGCCGACGTGACCGTAGGCTTCAGCCAGTTTGACGAAGTCAGGCAGCGACTCCATGTAAGAGTGCGAGTGACGGCTGCCGTAGCTCATGTCCTGCCACTGACGAACCATCCCCAGAACGCCGTTGTTCAGGATGACGATTTTCACCGGCAAGCCGTATTGCAGGCAGGTCGACAGCTCCTGGATATTCATCTGGATGCTGCCTTCGCCGGTGACGCAGGCAACGTCGTCATCCGGGAAGCTCAACTTGATGCCCATGGCCGCCGGGAAACCGAAGCCCATGGTGCCCAGGCCACCGGAGTTGATCCAGCGGTTAGGCTTGTTGAACTTGTAGTACTGCGCAGCGAACATCTGGTGCTGGCCCACGTCGGAAGTGATGAAGGCATCGCCCTTGGTCACTTCGCACAGGGTTTCGATCACGGTCTGCGGCTTGATCAGGCTGCCGTCGCCCTTTTCATAAGGGAACAGGCCGCGATCACCACGCCATTCATCGACTTGCTTCCACCAGCTGGCGACGGACTCCTTGTTCGGGGTCTCGCCGATTTCCTTGAGGATCGCGACCATTTCGGTCAGGACGCTCTCCACCGGGCCAACGATTGGCACGTCGGCCTTGATGGTCTTGGAGATCGAAGCCGGGTCGATGTCGATGTGGATGATCTTGGCGTTCGGGCAGAACTTCGCCGCGCCGTTGATCACCCGGTCATCGAAACGCGCGCCGACAGCGAGGATCACGTCGGCATGGTGCATCGCCAGGTTGGCGGTGTAGCTGCCGTGCATGCCGAGCATGCCGATGAACTGCCGGTCGGTACCCGGGAAGCCACCCAGGCCCATCAGGGTGTTGGTCACTGGCAGGTTGAGCATTTTCGCCAGTTCGGTCAGCGGTGCGGAACCGTTGCCGAGGATCACGCCGCCACCGGAATAGAGCACAGGACGCTTGGCCGCCAGGAGCATTTCTGCCGCCTTGCGGATTTGCCCGGAGTGGCCGCGAACGGCCGGGCTGTAGGAACGCAGCTTGGCTTTTTTCGGGAAGACGTATTCGAACTTCTCGGCCGGGTTGGTCATGTCTTTCGGGATATCGACCACGACCGGGCCCGGACGACCGGATTGCGCCAGGTAGAACGCCTTCTTCATGACTTCCGGGATTTCCGAAGCGTGCTTGATCATGAAGCTGTGCTTCACGATCGGCCGGGAGATACCGATCATGTCGGTTTCCTGGAACGCGTCGGTGCCGACCATAGTGCTTGGCACCTGACCGGAAATGATCACCATTGGAATCGAATCCATATAGGCGGTGGCGATACCGGTGATGGCGTTTGTGGCGCCAGGACCTGATGTCACCAGTACCACGCCGGCTTTACCGGTGGCACGGGCGTAGCCGTCAGCCATATGGGTAGCCGCTTGTTCATGACGAACCAGGATGTGGGTCACTTCCGGTTCTTTGAACAGGGCATCGTAAACATGAAGGAGAGCACCACCCGGGTACCCGTAGATATATTTGACGCCTTCGTCACGCAAAAAGCGGACGAGCATCTCACCGCCAGATAAAAGCTCCACGTTGTTCACCTCTAAAACGCCAGAATACCGTCCACACAAAAGGGGCGGGTCTTAATAGGTTTACTTCTCGGCAGAGCATGAGCGACGGTGGTCGCCGACTACGTCAGCACTGACTGAGCAAGTATTGGGATCGTCCCAAGTGTTGCGGGCCTTTCCCACCCAGCGCGAGGTAACGCGTTGCGGGTATAACAGGTCGACGCGGATATGCGCCTCATGATCTACCGAGTGGGTCTGCTTCTGGCAGTCCCTCTACAGCGGACTTTGGATTCTTCTGTTTCGCCCTCTCCAAGTCAAGCCGTCAATGTGATTAATTGTGGGTAAGCACATGAGAACGCAAGAAAAAACCTGAAAACAGCTACTCTGTTAGCGTCAATTGCGCAATTTTGCCAAGGAATCAGCATGCGAACGCTTCTGTTAACTCTGCTGATCGGCCTCAGCCCATGGTGCTCGGCCGCTCAGATCTACAAATGGGTCGATGCCCAGGGCGTCACGCACTTCGATGCGCAGCCACCGCAAGGGCTGCCGGCGACGCCTGTGCAGACGCCCTCCTCGCCCCCACCGAAACCTGCCGCCATGCCTGGCAGTGGTGCGTTGGGCGATCAGAAAGCCATCGACGACAAGGTGAAGAAACAGGTGGCGGAGCAGCAGGCGCAGCTCAAGGCATTTTGCGAACAGGCACGGACGAACCTGGCGCAATTGCAGAACAATCCGCGGTTGAGGGAGGAAGT
Source organism: Pseudomonas sp. JQ36 (assembly GCF_053851495.1). Lineage (NCBI taxonomy): Bacteria > Pseudomonadati > Pseudomonadota > Gammaproteobacteria > Pseudomonadales > Pseudomonadaceae > Pseudomonas > Pseudomonas sp. JQ36. The sequence goes on from NZ_CM132642.1 coordinate 3,818,275, forward strand.
GGAGGGACAATTACGGCGGCTGGATGATGCGCAGCGGCAGGAGCGCATTGTCGAAGCGCAGAAGCAGATTGCGCAGAACTGCGAATAGTCACCTGTAGGAGCTGCCGCAGGCTGCGATCTTTTGATGCTGTTTTCAAAAGCAAGATCAAAAGATCGCAGCCTTCGGCAGCTCCTACAGGGGATCGGCTCTAGCGGGAAGCGGTGATCAGCAGGTCAAACTCTTTGAGCAGCACCTGCAGTTGGCGGTCCTTGCCCTGCAGATTGCGCTGGGCGAAGACCATTTCAGCCATTTCCTGAATGCCCGAGGCATTGGGCAGCGGCAGATCCTGTTCGAGGATCATCTTCATTCGCGGCAGGAAGATCCATTGCAGCCATTGTTCGAAATCCAGCGTGTCGACCGAAAACGGTTCGACACTGCTCAGGGCTTCGGCCGATGGCTGGACCTCATCCCACCAACCCTGCGTGCGCAGTTCGCGCTCGATCAGCAGCAATTGATCAGCGATTTTCGGGAAACGGGAATCCATCACAGCGAAACCTTGGCCTTCTGACGAGCCAGCGCTGCGCCGGCGGAATCGCCTTGTTTCTCACGGGACTGCGCGATGATTTCCCACAGGCTGGCCTGCAAGTCCGGACGACCGTTGGCCATGGTCAGCGCCCGACGGGCGAACTGCTCGGCCTGCGGCGCATCGCCTTGAGCCATGCGTACTTGCGCCAGACGATAAAGCACTTGCGGCTCACGCGGGGCAACGCGTTGCGCGCGCTCGAGGCTGGAAGACGCACCGTTGAGGTCACCACCGGCCTGTTGCTGCTGTGCGGTGGTCAGCAAGGCGAGCACCGGACCGTCCAGTTGCTCGTCCGCCGACAGACCACCGCCACTGCTGGCCGAAGGAATCCCGCTTGGCGTGGAAGGCATGCTGTAACTGCCGGAGTTGATCGGCGCCGACTCGACCGGCGTCGGGTTGTACGGCCCTGCGGTGATACCGCCAGACGCCGGGCCCGGCACGATCGGCGAGGAGCTGATCGGCGCCGATGTCGTGGCGCCGCCACCCGGCACCATCACCACCACGCCGGTATCGCCTTGCGGGATGGCCTGAGATTGCGCCTGGCCCTGGACTGGGCGTGTGACTGTCGTCTTGCGGAAACCGCCGTTGGCCGACAGCCGTTCGCTATTGGACACGGCCGTGCCGGAATCCACCACCGGGATCGAACCTCGCTGTACGGTAGAGCAGCCGCTGAGCAAAGCCACGGCGGTCACCGCTGGAATCAACCACTTGTTCACTTGAAACCCTCTTTGCTTAATTCATCCAGCCCTTGACCCAATCCATCACCGACTCTGGCGAGGCAGGCGTTTCGCTTGCACACGCGGCGCCGGGTGGTGGTTCGCTGCCGCGAATATACGGCATCTGTACCGCCCCCGGACAGTTGGCATCAGAGCCTTGTCCGGTACGCGAATCGACCCACGCCTGCACGATGTTGTCCGGCTGCGGCATGTCCAGCGGCAGCGGATCGGCCTTGCGCATGAAACTGGTCCAGACCTGCAACGCACCGGTCGCACCGGTAAACGGAGTCTTGCCGTTGTCGTCACGACCGAGCCAGACCACGGCCAGCAGATCCTGACTGAAACCGGCGAACCAGCTGTCACGCGAATCGTTACTGGTACCGGTCTTGCCGGCCAGCGTGAGGGTCTTGGGCAGCACGTTGTAAACCGAGCTGCCGGTACCTTCACGCATGACCCGCTGCATGGCGTTCTGGATCAGGTAGATGGACGCCGGATCGAAACGCTGCTCGATCTGGAACGGATAACGCTTGAGTGGCTCGCCATCGGCGGTCAGCACGCTGCGAATCCCGCGCATCGGCGTATTGAAACCACCGTTGGCGAGGGTCTGGTACATGGTCGCGACTTCGATCGGGGTCATGCCACCGGCGCCCAGCAACATAGACGGGAATGCAGGGAACTCACGCGTCACACCCAGACGCCCCAAGGTCTTGAGCACGTTAGGCACGCCGACTTCCAGACCCAGACGCGAGGTCGACAGGTTGTAGGAATGCGCCAGGCCTTGATAGAGGAACACGGTACCGTGGGAGCGGCGATCATAATTCTGCGGTTTCCACACCTGACCGTTCGCGCCTTTGACCGACAACGGATCGTCGGACAGCCAACTGGTCAGTGTGTACTGGCTCGGTTTCTCCAGCGCGGTCAGATAAACCGCCGGTTTGATCAACGAACCGATCGGCCGCACCGCGTCCAGTGCCCGGTTGAAACCAGCGTAACTGGCCTGACGGCTGCCGATCATCGCCTGGACTTCGCCGGTTTCCGGATTGGTCACGACCATCGCTGCTTCCACGTCATCAGAGCCTTTGCGCCCGGCCAGACGTTTAAAGGTGTCGTTGACCGAGGCTTCTGCTTTCATCTGCAGGATCGGGTCGAAACTGGTGAAGATCCGCAGGCCTTCTTCGGTCAAGTCTTCGTCGCGGTAGTCTTCGCGCAACTGGCGTTTGACCAGATCGATAAAGCCGGGGAACGAGCTGTCGGCAAGCTTGCCGCGCGTGGTCACGCCCAGAGGCATTTTCTTCGCCGCTTCAACCTGTTCGGCAGTCGCCACGCCTTGCTGCTCAAGCACGTCGAGCACCAGATTACGGCGTTCCAGCGCACGCTCCGGATTGCGCCGCGGGTTGTAGTAAGACGGGCCCTTGACCATGCCGACCAGCAACGCGACCTGATGCAGCTTCAGCTCGGACAGTGGCTGGCCGAAGAAGAACTGGCTGGCCAGACCGAAACCGTGCACCGCACGTTGACCGTCCTGGCCGACAAAGACTTCGTTGAGGTAGGCCTCAAGAATTTCCTTTTTGTCGTAGTGCAGCTCCAGCAGCATCGCCATCATCGCTTCGGTGAGCTTGCGGCTCAGGCTGCGCTCGTTGGTGAGGTAGAAGTTCTTGACCAATTGCTGGGTCAGCGTACTACCGCCCTGGGTCATCTTGCCGCCAGAGGTGTTGACCCAGATCGCCCGGGCAATCGACTTCGGCGACACGCCCCAGTGGCTGTAATAGTCGCGGTCTTCAACTGCTACCAGGGTTTCCAGCAGATACGGCGGCACCTGATCGAGTTTGATCAGAATGCGGTCTTCAAGATTTTTCGGGTAGATGCCGCCGATCATCAGCGGCTCAAGCCGCACCACGGACAATTTCCCGCCATTGAGCCCCGAAAGCTCGGCCACATAGTCGCCGGAGAAACGTACGCGTACTGGCTGGGCTTTTTCCAGGCCTTCATAGAACTGGAAGCCGCGGGTATTCAGATCAACGGTATTGCCGTTGACGGCGGCAGCGCCGGGGCCATTGCTCACGGCTTCGCGGCGATAGCCCAAGGCATCGAGTTCAGTGAGGAAATCGTCCTTGCTGAGCTTTTGTCCGACGAACAGCTCGAGCGGCCGCGCGTAAACCTTGGCCGGGATGGTCCAGCGCTTGCCGGAGAACTTCTCCTGCACCACGGCATCGAGGTAAACGGCGAAGCCGGCCAGCACTACAAGGCCGACCAGGCTGAGTTTAATGGCCCAGCTCAACCACGGGCTAAGGCCCTTGGAGACTGGTTTTTTCTTGGTACGGGGGGATCGAGTTCGAGTCATGGCGGCGGATTATACGCACTTTATTCATCCTCAACAGGAGCGCTCCGAGGTTTGCGTCGGGCTGGCGAGCGGCCATAATGGCGACCTCGAATTTCCCAGTCTCTGAAGGATCGCCCGTGAGCCAGTCCCTGATCGCTGCCCTGCAAAACCCGGCCCTATACCCGCACCCCGTCGAAGGGTTCCAGGTCATCGAAACCCATATCTCGTGGGTGATCCTCACTGGCCCCTTTGCTTATAAAGTGAAGAAGCCGGTGAATTTCGGCTTCCTCGACTTCACTGGCCTGGAGTCGCGCGCACATTTCTGCGCTGAAGAACTGCGTCTGAACCAACGTCTGACCGATGATTTGTATCTGGACGTGTTGCCGGTGACCGGCAGCGTCGAGGCGCCGCAACTGGGTGGCGACGGCCCGGTGATTGAATACGTGCTGAAAATGCGTCAGTTCCCGCAGACCGGCCTGCTCAGCACCCTGCAAGCCAACGGTGAGCTGACCACCCAGCACATCGATGAGATGGCCGAGCAGATTGCCAAATTCCACCTCAGCGCACCGAAGGTTCCGGCCGAGCACGAAGCCGGCACCCCGGATGCGGTGATGGCCCCGGTCGCGCAAAACTTCGAACAGATTCTGCCGTTCCTCAGCGATAAAAACGATTTGCTGCAACTTGAAGCGCTGAAAGCCTGGGCCGAAAGCAGCTTCGAACGCCTCAAGCCCCTGTTCGCCCAACGCAAGGCCGAGGGTTTCACCCGCGAATGCCACGGCGACATCCACCTGGGCAACGCCACTGTCATCAATGGCAAAGTGGTGATCTTCGACTGCATCGAGTTTAACGAACCGTTCCGCTTCACTGACGTCTGGGCCGATACCGGTTTCCTGGCGATGGACCTGGAAGACCGCGGTCTGAAATCCCTCGCCCGCCGCTTCATCAGCCAGTACCTGGAGCTGACCGGCGACTATCAAGGCCTCGAAGTGCTGAACTTCTATAAAGCCTACCGCGCGCTGGTTCGTGCCAAAGTTGCGCTGTTCAGCATGCCGGCGGACGCCACACCGGTGCAACGCGCCACTACCCTGCGCCAATACCGCAACTACGCCAACCTCGCAGAAAGCTACAGCACCATTCCTTCGCGCTTCATGGCAATTACCCACGGCGTATCGGCGGTCGGCAAGAGCCACGTGGCGATGCGTCTGGTCGAAGCGCTGGGCGCGATTCGCCTGCGTTCCGACGTCGAGCGCAAGCGCCTGTTCGGCGAGCAAACCGTAGCCAACGATGTGCAGGCCGGGATTTACAGTGCTGATGCCAGCGCCGCGACCTATGCCCGTCTGCATGAAATCGCTGAAGTGATCCTGCACGCCGGTTTCCCGGTGGTGATCGACGCGACTTACCTCAAGCGCGAACAACGCGATAGCGCGGCAAAAATCGCTGAAGCCACCGGCACACCGTTCCTGATCCTCGACTGCAACGCGCCGCAAGCGGTGATCGAGAGCTGGCTGGCGATCCGTCAGGCCGACCAGAAAGATCCTTCCGATGCCACGCTGGCCGTGATCGAGGCCCAGCAAGCCAGCCGCGAAGCCCTGACGCCAGAAGAAATCCTGCGCAGCAAACGCGTGCAAACCAATGAAAGCGGGACGCTCGACACCGTTGTGGCGCAGATCCGCCAGCGTCTGCCGGGCCTGTAAGAAACTATTTCGGCCGTGAAGCCCTCGCTTGCTTCACGGCCGTCAAATAGTGGCACTATACTGGCGTCATAAAACCAACAGGTGATCTGACATGAGCCAGCCGAAACTTCTCGACACCCCGCTTTATGCCCTGCTGCACAAAGACGACATCGCAGGCTTCAACAAGGAACGCCCGAACGACGGCCCGATCGACATGGTCGGTGGCGACTTTCGTGGCCTCGATCTGCGTGAACTGAACGCCGATGGCGTGGATTTCCGGGACGCGTACTTCCGCTCTGCCGATTTGCGCGGCATCGATTTCCGTAACTCATCGCTCGAAGGCGCAAGCCTGGCGCACGCACAGATTTCCGGAGCGTATTTTCCGCCGGAGCTGAGTGCCGACGAGATCCTGATGTCGATGAATTTTGGTACACGCCTGCGTTATCGCACCCGCTGATACTTTTTTATCTTTCTCTGACCCGACGCCTTTCCCCCTGTGGGAGCGGGCTTGCTCGCGAAGGCGTAGTGTCAGTCGATACATCTGTTGGCTGAAAGCCCCCCTTCTCGAGCAAGCCCGCTCCCACATTATCTCCGCGTTTCTTCCCTCCTTTCTGCGTTCGCAGCCCCTTTCTTAGTAGCGTTTGCGTCTAATCCGACCAAACAACCACGCTTTTCCTACTGATGGCTACACTCCTGAGAAGATCGCCCACGCACCATTCGGCCGTCGCAAGGAGGCTTGATGAATGATGAACTGCAACACCTGAAGAATCTTGGCAAGACGTCGGCGCAGTGGCTGCATGCCGTGGGCATCCACAGCGCCTCGGACTTGCGTCGCCTGGGGGCGGTGGACGCCTATCGGGCCGTGCGCACCCGCGGGTTTCGCGCGTCAAAGGTGTTGTTGTACGCGATCGAAGGGGCGCTGATGGATGTGCACTGGAACGACATCCCGGCCGAACGCAAAGACGCCTTGAACAAGCAGCTCGAAGCGATTTCCTCGCGCCACAAGAACTGAACAGGCACTGACGGCGATGTATCTGCTCGGAGAACAATCGGCACCGGTCGATGCACTGATCAATCGCTTGCAGAGTTTGCCCGCGCGCTGGCTGGAAGGGCTTGCACCGTGCGGGCCAGCCTTTGAGCAAGAAATCTCTGACAACCTGATGGCACAGCTCCCACACGATCAGTTGTTTCTACTGACAGAAGGCGTGATCCACGGCGACATCGGCGGCCGTGCACTGTTTTACTGGCAGGAAGGCGATCTGATCGGGCTGCAGCAAGGTGACGCCTGGGCCGATTGCCGACTGCGCAGCGACGGGCCATTGCGCTTGTTGCCCTATCGGCGAACCGATCTGTTCCAGCATTTGTATGCCGAGCCGGGCCGGGCCGAGCAATGGCTTGAGTATTTGCTGGGGCAGATGGCGCTGCTGGCTCATGCGGTGGCCGAACTGAAACCGCGGGAGTTTCGCAGCACCAATGGCTTCAAGCGGGTCGAGAGCGGTGAAGTACTGATCCAGCAGGGCGATGCCGCCGATCACGTCTTCGTGATCATCGATGGGCATGCCGAAGCGTTTGTTGACGGGCACAAGGTTGGCGAAGTGCCCAAGGACGAGATTTTCGGCGCCATGGCGGTGTTCACCGGCGAGCCGCGTAACGCTACCGTCATTGCTCGCGAGCCGAGCACAGTGATGCTGATTCCCGGCGAGCAGTTTCTGAACATGACCCGCAACAATCCGAAGATTGCCCACAGCCTGATCGAGAGCATGGCCCGACGCATCGGCCAGCTCAATCAACAGATCACGCAACTGGGTGCCGTCAAACCTCCACGTTGAGTCCCGTATTTCCGGGGCATTCCGGCCATTCGCACGACTAAATCAAGCAAATGGAAAAACAGTGGTTGACTCGCTAATGAGAATCGCTATGATTATCACAACTGGTCGCGAGATCAGTCGATATTCTGAAAAGCCCTTGGTTCGGACTCTCAGATTATCTCCTCATCAGGCTAATCACGGTTATTTGACCCGGTTTTTACCGGGTCTTTTTTTGCCTGTGGAAAAGTCATTGGCCAAATTGTTTGCGCATCTGTGCGCAGTAATCCTGCGCGGGCGTAGCCGGGGTGTACCAGACGTAATCGGCCATCGCCACAGTAACCACGGCGCCCTGCTCGGCCAGCATCAGCACCGTTGGCGCTTGGGCTGCGCCCAGATCCAGAACATGCAGCGGCACGCCAGCATTCTTGCGCGCATGCCAGGCACCCGCCAGCAGCAAGGCTGGCGTCGGCGCTGCCAGCAAACGTTCAGCCATGCGTCGATCACGCTGTTGCTGAACCGCGAGCATCGCCGGCATCTGCGATTTGGGCAGCAAGCCGCAATGTGAATCGCTGATCTGCTCAAGCAGCGCGGACTTCACCGATGCCGCATTGCTGCGAACTCCAATCAGGGCTGGCGGCTGACGATAGAACGCGCGGACTTCACTGTCGTCCAGATTGGCCGCCAACAGCGGATAGCCTTGCGTGAGGGCGAACCGAACGATCGGTCCATAAAGATTCCAGTCCCAGCCATCCTGCCAGGCCAGTGCGGCGGGAAGATCAGTGGGGGGCGTTGCTGCGCGGCGAACCTGATCAACTTTCGGCTGTTGATTCGGCGTAAGCATCTCAAGCAGCAGACTGCCCTGAGGGCGCTGTTCCCCAAGCGCTTGCAGCAACCATAACTGCACGGCGTGGTGATCGGCATTGTCATGCTGTTCGCCGATGATCAGTTGGTGCGGCTTGGCCAGACGCGTCAGCAGTTCCTGCGCCGTCAACACCTGGCCGCTGTGCAGATCGCGAATCTCACCGCTGACCGGTGGCGGCGCCGCAACATGCTGACACCCCGCCAGCCACAACACCGCTAACAACCAGATCCCGCGCATACCATCACCTCAATGAGAAATCAGCGGGCGATGATCAGCGGATGCCCACGCTCCGGGTGCGGCTGCACCAATACTTCGAGACCGAACACGGCTTTGAGCGAGTCCGGTCGCAAGACTTGCTGCGGCGTATCCAGCTCCACCGGGCGCCCGCCTTCGAGCAGCAATACCCGATCACAATAGCGCGCCGCCAGATTCAGATCATGCAGGATGACCAACACCGCTGCGCCACGATCGGCAAACTCGCGCACCGCTTGCAGCGTGGTGTGCTGATGCAAGGGATCGAGCATCGAGGTCGGTTCATCCAGCAACAGGGTTTGCCCGGTCTGCCCGGGCCATAACTGCGCCAGCACCCGCGCCAGATGCACACGCTGGCGCTCGCCACCCGATAGCGCCAGATAGCTGCGCCCGCTCAGGTGCCCGGCATCTGCAGCGTCCAGCGCTGCCGCAACAATCTCGTCATCGCGCACCCGACCACTCTGATAAGGCAAGCGGCCCATGCCGACCACTTCTTCCACGCGAAAGGCAAAATCCAACGTCGAGACCTGCGGCAATACCGCCAGACGCTGGGCGCGCTGCGTACCGGTCCAGTGATTCAGCGCCTTGTGGTCGAGCAACACCTCGCCCTCACTCGCCGTCAGCTCTCCGCACAAGGCACCGAGCAAGGTGCTTTTGCCGGCACCGTTCGGCCCGAGCACGCCCAACACCTCACCGGGCTCAAGTTGCAGGGTGACGTCGCTGAGCACGGTCTTGCGCCCGCGGCGGATGTGCAGATTGTGCGCACGCAACATCAGGCACGTCCTCGCAGCAGCAGATAGAGGAAGAACGGCGCGCCGATAAACGCGGTGACGATACCGATCGGCAATTCCGCCGGCGCCAGCGCCAGCCGCGCCACCAGATCCGCCAGCAACAATAGACTGGCACCGGCCAATACCGAGGCGGGCAATAGCACACGGTGATCCGGCCCGGCCAATAAACGCACCAGATGCGGCACCACCAACCCGACGAAGCCAATCATCCCGGCTGCTGCCACCGCTGCGCCAACACCCAACGCCGTGCAGAACACCAATTCACGCTTGAGCCGTTCGACATCGATCCCCAAGTGCCCGGCTTCGGACTCACCGAGCAACAAGGCATTCAGGGCCTTGGCGCGGCGCGGCAACCACAGCGCGACGCCGGTGCTGATGATCAGCAACGGCCACAGACGCGCGTAACTCGCACCATTGAGGCTGCCCAGATTCCAGAAAGTCAGCGTGCGCAAAGTCGCGTCATCCGCCAGATAGGTGAACAACCCGACTGCCGAGCTGGCCAACGCTGTCAGGGCGATCCCGGCCAACAGCATGGTCGCGACGTTAGTCTGACCGTTGCGCCGTCCAAGCCGATAGACCAGCGCCGTCACCCCCAGCCCACCGAGAAACGCGCACGCCGATAACAGATACGGCCCGAACCAATCCGGCAACCCGCCAAAAAACGAACCGCCGACAATGGCTACAGCCGCCCCGAGCGCCGCGCCACTGGAGACCCCGACCAACCCGGGATCGGCCAGCGGATTGCGAAACAAACCCTGCATCGCCACACCTGACAATGCCAGCACACCGCCAACGGCCAAACCGAGCAAGGTGCGCGGCAGGCGAATCTGCCCGAGGATCAGTTCAGCCTGCTCCAGACCATCCGGCGCCAGCGGCACACCGAGCATGCGCAATGCAGCGCGCAAGGTATCCAAAAGGGGCAGGCTGACTGGCCCCAGCGCCAACGACAACCAGATGGCCAGCAAACACAACAGTGTCAGGCCGATGAACAGGCTGCGCGGTTTGACCAATGTGGTCATGGGTTGCCCTTGGCTGAGTAGAAACCGTCAGACAAGCTTTTCAACGCCGCCGGCAAACGCGGCCCGAGCCCGCCGACCAGCAGCGTCGGATCCAGCTCCAGTACCCGACCGGTCTTGGCCGCACGACTAGATTGAAGAATCGGATTTTCCTTGAACAACGCCGCTTTTGCCGCCTCGCCGCTCAACGCGCGATCAGCAAAAACCAACACCTCGGGATCGAGTCCGGCCAGCGATTCCACGGAGAACGGCTTGTAACCGGTATGTGTCGCCAGGTTGTGCCCACCGGCCTGTTGCAATAGCCAGTCGGCGGCAGTGTCCTTGCCGGCAATCAACGGTTTGCCGCCGGCATGCCCGATCAACACCAGCACACCGGGCGCCTTTTGTCTGGTCTGCAACTCGGCGACTCGCGCTTTCTGCGCGGTCAGCTGCTGTTGATAACTATCCAGCAACTGCGCCGCCTGCGCTTGCGCGCCCAGCAACTGCCCCAGATGCGTGACGTTTTTTTCCAGGGTCGGCAAATCCGGCTGTGCCGAGAACAGTTCGACCCGCACCTTCGCGCTCTTCACCTGGGCGATGACCGGCGGCGGGCCCATTTCTTCGCTGCCGATGAGGATATCCGGGCGCAGACTGAGAATGCCCTCAGCCGACAGACTGCGTTGATAGCCGATGCTGGGCAGCTGCTTCAGCGATTGCGGATGCTGACTGGTAGTGTCGACGCCGACCAGCTTGGATTCGCCGCACAACGCGCTCACCCACTCCGATAGCGCGCCACCGGCACTGACCCAACGTTGCGGCAAATCGGCAGCTATCACCTGAAGGCTGGCGAGCAGTCCGACACACAGCACAACAACGCGGGTACTCAGGCGCATACGCAGCTTTCCTTGAACAATTTTCCCGGGCAGCACACCGGCAGGCCAAGTATCCTTGGCGGCGGCTGCGCAGAGTGGGCGAAGGCGGCCATTTGATAATTGTTTGCATTTAAACGTCAAGCTCGGACATTTCATAAACGAGCCGACACTTGAGGATAGCCATGAAGTTTTTGTGCGCCGGTACCGATCTCGCTGAGGCCGGCAGCCGTGGGTTCGACATCGATGGCAACAAACTGTTTGCCGTGCGCCGCAATGGCCAGGCCTATGTTTATCTCAATCGCTGCCCGCATCGCGGCGTCGGTCTGGAATGGCAGCCCGACCAGTTTCTCGACCCGAGCAACAGCTTGATCCAGTGCGCCACCCACGGCGCACTGTTTCTGATCGAAGATGGTGAATGCGTCGCCGGGCCCTGCGCCGGGCAATCGCTGACCGCCATCCCCTGCCGCGAAGATGCGCAGGGGCTGTGGATAGATGTTTAACCGTTGAGCAAAACGTCCAGCCGCCGGTCGATCACCATCTCTTCGTGGTTCAAGCGCACGCCGTAGGCCAGCACTTCGACCCCGCATGCAACGGCCTCGCGCAGGGCATCCGCGTAGGCCGAATCGATTTCCTCGGCAGGTCGCACGGCCTCGATGCCGCTGAGATTGACGCAATACAACTGCACCGCACGAATACCGTCACGGGCCAGATGCGCCAGTTCGCGCAGATGTTTGGCGCCGCGCTGGGTGACCGCGTCGGGAAACGCGGCCACGTTGGTTCCATTGAAGCCTAACGTGACGCTTTTTACTTCCACGTAGGCCGGGCCACTCGGGTATTCGAGGCGGAAATCGATGCGGCTCTTTTCCTGACCGTACGCCACTTCGCGTTTAAGCGCCGTGAAGCCGTTCAACTCACTGATGACTCCGGCCTGCAGCGCCTCTTCAACCAGCGCGTTGGCGCGGCCAGTGTTCACGCAAAACAGCCGGCCCTGCGGGGTTTCACCGATTTCCCAGGTGCCGGGCAGCTTGCGCTTCGGGTCGTTTGAGCGACTGAACCACACCTGCCCGCCTTCGACCTGGCAGTTGAGCATCGAGCCGGTATTCGGGCAGTGCAGGGTCAACAGCTCGCCATTGACCGTTTCAACGTCCGCCAGAAAACGTTTGTAGCGGCGAATCAGCCGCGCCTCTTCCAGAGCCGGATAAAAGCGCATCAGCCTTGCCAGCTCTTCAAGCCGCGAGCGATACGTTCCACCGCTTCCTGTAAGCGAGGGAGGTTTTGCGTGTAAGCGAAACGCACATGGTGGCTGGCCTGATAACGCCCGAAATCCAGCCCTGGGGTGAAGGCAACGTGCTCGGTTTCGAGGAAATGACGGCAGAACGCGAAGGCATCACCGCCGAACTGGCTGATATCGGCGTACAAGTAAAACGCCCCTTCAGGCTCGACGGCGATGTTGAAACCCAACTCGCGCAGTGCCGGCAGAAGGAAGTCGCGGCGGCGGCCAAATTCGGCGCGGCGCTCTTCGAGGATGCTGATGGTGTCCGGCTCGAAGCAGGCCAAAGCGGCATACTGCGCCATGCTCGGGGCGCTGATGTACAGGTTCTGGGCGAGTTTTTCCAGCTCACTGACGGCCGCATCCGGCGCCACCAGCCAGCCGAGACGCCAACCGGTCATGCCGAAATATTTGGAGAAACTATTGAGGACAAAGGCGCTGTCATCGACTTCCAGCACACTGGCGGCATCGGTGCCGTAAGTCAGGCCGTGGTAGATCTCGTCCACCACCAGATGCCCGTGCCGCGCCTTGATCGCTGTGGATAACCCGGCCAGTTCATCGCGGGTCAGGATGGTTCCGGTGGGGTTGGCTGGCGACGCCACCAAGGCACCGACGCTGTCGTGGTCCCAGTGCCGCGCCACCAGATCCGGAGTCAGTTGGTAACGCACGTCCGGCCCGACCGGGACCAGTTGCGCCGCGCCTTCGACCAGACGCAGGAAGTGCCGGTTGCACGGGTAACCCGGGTCGGCCAGCAGCCAGTGTTTGCCGGGATCCACCAGCAAGGCACTGGCCAGCAACAGGGCGCCGGAGCCACCGGGGGTGATCAGGATCCGCCGTGGATCAATGTTCAAACCGTAACGCGATTGATAGAACCCGGAAATCGCCTCGCGCAACTCGGGAATACCCCGCGCGGCGGTGTAGCGGGTCTTGCCTGCCGTCAGCGCCGCTTGCCCGGCACGGATGATCGGCTCGGCGGTGGTGAAGTCCGGCTCGCCGATTTCCAGGTGGATCACGTCGTGACCTTCGGCCTGCAGTTCGTTGGCCCGCGCCAGAAGCGCCATCACATGGAACGGTTCGATCGCACGACTGCGCGCACTGTAAGGCTGAGCCATTGGTTTTCCTTCGACGGGGAAAAAGAGACGATTCTACCCATCTGCCGGAACGAGCGAGAACCCGTCGCGGTCACAGCCTCAAGAACGCTGGACTGTAACGATATGCGCGTACGCTCCAGGATTGACTAAAATCAGAGATTGATCAGGTCTCCATCACTGTCAGACATGGCTTGCCAGACTTCTGCAAGCGCCACCCGCCGGGGCCTCGACATCCGGGAGTAGCGCAGGCCGAATTGATCTGGTAAGTTCGCCCGCTTGCAGCCGCAGGGCCGGCAGGTGTCGGTGATGGAGCAATCCTGCGCAATGGATTACAAGAGTAGAGGCGGTCCATTTCATGCCCACCCAAGCAAAGCAACAGCAGCAAGTGACGATCAGCGGCTTCGAACCTTACGTTCCGAAGGAAGGCGAGGAGTACATGGGCGCCCCGATGCGCGCGCACTTCACCAAGATCCTGAACAAGTGGAAACAGGACTTGATGCAGGAAGTCGACCGTACTGTTGATCACATGAAAGACGAAGCGGCCAACTTCCCTGACCCGGCCGACCGTGCCAGCCAGGAAGAAGAATTCGCCCTCGAGCTGCGCGCCCGCGACCGCGAGCGCAAACTGATCAAGAAGATCGACAAGACTCTCGAACTGATCCAGGACGAAGAGTACGGCTGGTGCGAATCCTGCGGCATCGAGATCGGCGTCAAGCGCCTCGAGGCCCGTCCTACCGCCGATCTGTGCATCGACTGCAAGACCCTGGCGGAAATCAAGGAAAAGCAGGTCGGCAAGTAATCTCGACCTGAACGAAAAACGGAGCGTGCGAACGCTCCGTTTTTGTTTCTGCCTTTTGCCTTTGCCCTTTTGCCTTGCTTTTGTGGGAGGGGGCTTGCTCCCGAAGGCGGTGTGTCATTCAACATCAAAGGTGTCTGAACCGACGCTTTCGCGAGCAAGCCCGCTCCCACAGGGGTAGTGTTTCTGCCTTCTGCCCTGATTGCGCTTTTGGTGGGAGGGGGCTTGCTCCCGAATGCGGTGTGTCATTCAACATCAAAGGTGTCTGAACCGACGCTTTCGCGAGCAAGCCCGCTCCCACAGGGGTAATGTTTCTGCCTTCTGCCCTGATTGCGCTTTTGGTGGGAGGGGGCTTGCTCCCGAAGGCGGTACGTCATTCAACATCAAATATGTCTGAGCCGACGCTTTCGCGAGCAAGCCCGCTCCCACAGGGGTAATCTGCGCGAATCCTGAAAAGTTATATTGTCCACATGACTGCCAAAACCGCCCCCGCCTACATCGGCCGCTTCGCCCCCACCCCCAGTGGCCACCTGCACTTCGGCTCGCTGGTTGCCGCCCTCGCCTCCTACCTCGACGCGCGCGCAGTCGGCGGGCGCTGGCTGGTGCGCATGGAAGATCTCGATCCGCCCCGGGAAGAACCCGGCGCGCAGGCGGCGATTCTCAAGGCGCTGGAAAGCTACGGGTTCGAATGGGACGGCGAGATGGTGCGCCAGAGTGACCGGCACGCTGCCTACGCCGAAGTCCTCGACAGTCTGTTCAATCACGGCCTCGCTTACGCCTGCACCTGTTCGCGCAAACAGCTGGAGCCGTACCACGGAATTTATCCGGGACTGTGCCGCAATGCCGGGCATGAGCAGCAAGACGCGGCGATCCGCCTGCGCGTGCCGGAGCTGGAATACCACTTCATCGACCGCGTGCAGGGCGAATTTCGCCAGCACTTGGGGCGTGATGTCGGCGATTTCGTGATTCGCCGCCGCGACGGCCTCTACGCCTATCAACTGGCCGTGGTGCTGGATGACGCCTGGCAAGGCATCACCGACATCGTGCGCGGCGCCGATCTGCTCGACTCCACGCCGCGCCAGCTCTACCTGCAAGAACTGTTGGGCCTGCGTCAGCCGCGCTATCTGCACCTGCCATTGATCACGCAGCCGGACGGCAACAAACTCGGCAAATCCTACCGTTCGCCGCCACTGGAAGCCGATCAGGCCACTCCGTTGCTGCTTCGGGCCTTGCGTGCGCTGGGGCAAAACCCCGGCGCTGAACTGGCCCACGCCTCACCGCAGGAATTACTCAACTGGGGCGCTGCCCACTGGGACGTATCCAGGATCCCGCGCACACTGACCCTGCCCGAGGCGCAACTGCAATGACGGCACTTGCAGTCGTGCGCCCATCCGTTACCATCGCCGCACGTTTTCGGGCACGCGCATAAAAAAGAGAGGCCGGGATGTACATCTATCGCTTGGTCCTGCTTCTGGTCGTGGGGATCTATCTGTTTTCGCCAGCCATCATGGATTGGTGGATCGACGCCACGGGCGCCTGGTATCGGCCGTATCTGCTCTGGTTGATCCTGATTGTCGTGACCTTCATCCTGCAGAGCCAAAAAGATGCCGATGAGCTTTAGCCTGACCCAGATGATCCTGATCAGCGCCGCGTACCTTGCAGTGCTGTTCGGCGTCGCCTGGATCAGCGAACGGGGCATGATCCCGCGGGCGATCATTCGCCACCCGCTGACCTACACCCTGTCGCTGGGGGTCTATGCCAGTGCCTGGGCGTTTTACGGCACGGTGGGCCTGGCCTATCAGTACGGCTACGGCTTTCTTTCCAGTTACCTCGGGGTGTCCGGCGCGTTTCTGCTGGCGCCGGTGCTGCTGTATCCGATCCTGAAAATCACCCGCACCTATCAACTGTCGTCGCTGGCGGATCTGTTCGCCTTCCGCTTTCGCAGCACCTGGGCCGGCGCGCTGACCACCATCTTCATGCTGATCGGCGTACTGCCGCTGCTGGCGTTGCAGATTCAGGCGGTGGCCGATTCCATCGGCATCCTCACCGGCGAGCCGATCCAGAGCCGCGTCGCCCTGGCGTTCTGCGCACTGATCATTCTGTTCACGATCTTTTTCGGCTCCCGGCATATCGCCACCCGCGAGAAACACGAAGGGCTGGTGTTCGCGATTGCCTTCGAATCGGTGATCAAACTGATCGCCCTCGGCGGCGTCGGTCTGTATGCGTTGTACGGCGTGTTCGACGGCCCGCAACAGCTTGAACTGTGGCTGCTGCAGAACCAGACCGCCCTCGCCGCGTTGCACACACCGTTGCAGGAAGGCCCGTGGCGCACGCTGTTGCTGGTGTTCTTCGCCTCGGCGATCGTGATGCCGCACATGTACCACATGACCTTCACCGAAAACCTCAATCCGCGCTCGCTGGTCAGTGCCAGCTGGGGACTGCCGCTGTTCCTGCTGCTGATGAGCCTGGCGGTGCCGCTGATTCTCTGGGCCGGCCTGAAACTCGGCGCCACCACTGACCCGGAATACTTCACCCTCGGTATCGGCATTGCTGCCAACAGCAAACCGCTGGCCCTGCTCGCGTACGTCGGCGGGCTGTCGGCGGCCAGTGGCCTGATCATCGTCACCACCCTGGCGCTGTCGGGCATGGCGCTAAACCACCTGGTGCTGCCGCTCTATCAGCCGCCGGCCGAAGGCAACATCTATCGCTGGCTGAAGTGGACGCGCCGGGCGCTGATCGTCGCGATCATCATGGCCGGTTTCTGCTTTTACCTGATGCTCGGCGCCGGGCAGGATCTGGCCAACCTCGGCATCGTCGCCTTCGTCGCCACCTTGCAGTTCCTGCCCGGCGTGCTCTCGGTGCTGTACTGGCCGACCGCCAACCGTCGCGGCTTTATCGCCGGCCTGCTGGCGGGGATTCTGGTGTGGGTGGTGACCATGCTGCTGCCGCTGGTCGGCAATCTGCAGGGTTTCTACATTCCGCTGCTGAACATGATCTACGTGCTGGACGACACCAGTTGGCACATGGCGGCCATCGCCTCGCTGGCAGCCAACGTATTGATGTTTACTCTGATCTCGCTGTTCACCAACGCCAGCCCTGAAGAGGCCAGCGCCGCCGAAGCCTGCGCGGTGGATAACGTGCGCCGTCCGCAACGCCGCGAACTGCACGCTGCTTCACCCCAGGAATTCGCCACGCAACTGGCCAAACCGCTGGGTGCCAAAGCAGCGCAGAAAGAAGTCGAACAGGCCCTGCGCGATCTCTATCTGCCGTTCGATGAACGCCGCCCTTATGCGCTGCGCCGCTTGCGCGACCGGATCGAAGCCAACCTCTCCGGCCTGATGGGCCCGAGCGTGGCGCAGGACATGGTCGAAACCTTCCTGCCGTACAAGGCCGGCGGCGAAAACTATGTGACCGAAGACATCCACTTCATCGAAAGCCGCCTCGAGGATTACCACTCGCGCCTCACCGGGCTGGCCGCCGAACTCGACGCCTTGCGCCGCTACCACCGCCAGACCCTGCAGGAGCTGCCAATGGGCGTCTGCTCGCTGGCCAAGGATCAAGAGATCCTGATGTGGAACAAAGCCATGGAAGAACTCACCGGCATCGCCGCGCAACGCGTGGTCGGCTCGCGCCTGAGTACCATCGCCAATCCGTGGAAGCAGTTGCTGCAAGGCTTCATCAACCTGCCCGACGAGCATTTGCATAAACAGCACCTGGCCCTCGACGGCCAGACCCGCTGGCTGAATCTGCACAAAGCGGCGATCGATGAACCGTTGGCACCGGGCAACAGCGGCCTGGTGCTGCTGGTGGAAGACCTGACCGAAACGCAGATGCTCGAAGACAAACTGGTGCACTCCGAACGACTGGCGAGCATCGGCCGACTGGCGGCGGGTGTGGCCCACGAAATCGGCAACCCGATCACCGGCATCGCCTGTCTGGCGCAGAACCTGCGCGAAGAGCGTGAAGAAGATGGCGAACTGACGGAAATCAGCGGGCAGATCCTCGAACAGACCAAGCGCGTGTCGCGCATCGTGCAGTCGCTGATGAGTTTCGCCCACGCCGGCAGCCACCAACACAGCGACGAGCCGGTGTGTCTGGCTGAAGTCGCGCAGGACGCGATTGGCTTGCTGGCACTCAACCGGCGCAACTTCGAAGTGCAGTTCTATAACCTGTGCGATCCCGATCACTGGGTCGAAGGCGATCCGCAGCGGCTCGCGCAGGTGCTGATCAATCTACTCTCCAATGCCCGCGACGCCTCGCCGCCGCACAGTGCCGTACGGGTCAAGAGTGAAGCCGGCGAACACACGGTCGATCTGATCGTCGAAGACGAAGGCAGTGGTATTCCGCAGAACATCATGGACCGATTGTTCGAACCTTTCTTCACCACCAAGGATCCGGGTGAAGGTACCGGTCTGGGCCTTGCACTGGTCTATTCCATCGTTGAAGAGCATTATGGACAAATCACCATCGACAGCCCGGCTGATGTACAAAGCCAGCGCGGCACCCGTATCCGGGTGACATTGCCGCGTCATGTCGAAGCGACGTCCGCTGTGAACTGAGACCGTCGAGAGTATCGAATCAATGCCGCACATTTTGATCGTCGAAGACGAAACCATTATCCGCTCCGCCTTGCGCCGCCTGCTGGAACGCAACCAGTATCAGGTCAGCGAAGCCGGTTCAGTGCAGGAAGCACAAGAACGCTTCAGTATTCCCACATTCGATCTGATCGTCAGCGACCTGCGCCTGCCTGGCGCCCCCGGCACCGAGCTGATCAAGCTTGGCCAGGGCAAACCGGTGCTGATCATGACCAGCTACGCCAGCCTGCGCTCGGCGGTCGACTCGATGAAGATGGGCGCGGTGGACTACATCGCCAAGCCTTTCGATCACGATGAAATGCTCCAGGCGGTTGCGCGGATCCTGCGTGACCATCAGTCGGCGCCTGCCGCCAGCGAAGTGCCTGCCGGCAAAACAGCCAATGGCAGCGGCAAGTCGTCTGTCGACAACAGCAACGGCGAGATCGGCATTATTGGCTCGTGCCCGCCGATGCAAGATCTGTACAGCAAGATCCGCAAAGTTGCGCCGACTGATTCCAATGTCCTGATTCAGGGCGAGTCCGGGACCGGTAAAGAGCTGGTGGCCCGCGCCCTGCACAACCTGTCCAAGCGCGCCAAGGCACCGATGATTTCGGTGAACTGCGCCGCCATTCCGGAAAGCCTGATCGAGTCCGAACTGTTCGGCCACGAAAAAGGCGCGTTCACTGGCGCCAGCGCCGGTCGCGCCGGTCTGGTGGAAGCGGCGGATGGCGGCACGCTGTTCCTCGACGAGATCGGCGAACTGCCGCTGGAAGCTCAGGCACGTCTACTGCGCGTGCTGCAGGAAGGCGAAATTCGCCGCGTGGGTTCGGTGCAGTCGCAAAAGGTCGATGTGCGCTTGATCGCCGCGACCCACCGCGACCTCAAGAGCCTGGCGAAAATCGGCCAGTTCCGTGAAGACTTGTATTACCGCCTGCATGTGATTGCCCTGAAACTGCCGGCATTGCGCGAACGTGGCGCCGACGTCAACGAAATCGCCACGGCGTTCCTCGCTCGCCAGAGTGCGCGCATCAACCGTACCGACCTGAAATTTGCCGCCGATGCCGAACAGGCCATCCGGCATTATTCCTGGCCGGGCAACGTGCGCGAACTGGAAAACGCGGTGGAGCGTGCAGTGATCCTGAGCGAAAGCCCGGAAATCTCCGCCGACCTGCTGGGCATCGATATCGAGCTGAGCGATCTGGAGGACGACGAGTTCATCGGCCTGCCGCCACAAACGGCCGGTAACGCCAGCAACAGCAGCCATGAGCCGACCGAAGACCTGTCGCTGGAGGACTACTTCCAGCACTTCGTCCTCGAACACCAGGACCACATGACCGAGACCGAACTGGCGCGCAAACTGGGCGTCAGCCGCAAATGCCTGTGGGAACGCCGTCAGCGCCTGGGCATTCCACGGCGCAAGACCGGGGTCACCAGCGAGAGCTGAACGTTACCTGTCGAGTGCGCGGGTAACGCTTGAAGACGTGAAAAAACTGTTACCTCAGTCCTTTCACGTAACAGAAGCCGGGGTTATCGGTAACGAAACCCCGGCTTTTTTTCGCCCCGAGAAAACCGTTATATCGATCTAACCCCTTGTTTTATTGGGCTTCGCAAAAGTTGGCACGGCACCTGCTATATGTTTGGTACAAGAACAATAACAAGCAATGCACAAGACAATAAAAATAAGACGAATCGACTCACGCACAATAAAAACAAGACGGCGAGAGGCGCAGCTAACTGATTCTTTTGGAGAGGCGTTGTATTTGGGGCTAGCCCCACGACCAGGCCGAGAACAACAAAAACTGTCCTAAGACAGAGCCTGTACTGGTTGGATCGCAAGATCACTGCAACACAGCGACCAAAGCAATCCGTTTGCTCTTGGCTCCCGATTGGGAGGGTCATGAAGGAAAAGCTTCATGGCGAGGGCACTCAACAAAAACAAGAAGCCCGAATCAATAATAAAAAGAGCACGCAACTACTTCTGGGGGAGCTTCGGCTCCCCTTGTAGTTTCTTCCCCGCAGCAAAAACCCGCCTCCAAAGCCTTTAGCCTGCGACTTACAGCGCAAATCCGCTGCGTCCTACACCATCCCCCGACTAAATGCTAGAATCTGCGCCCATCATGCGGTCATTCTTTGGTATGGCCGAACATTCCTTCAAACAGTGCATCCCATGCTGAAGAAGCTGTTCCAGTCATTCCGAACTCCCGTGCGTCGTACGCAACACATCCGCAGCACCCCTGAAGTGCTCAACAGCGGCCAACATTCGCTGCAAAAGGGGCAATTCAGCCGCTACGCGGTCAATATCGTCGAACGCCTGCAGGGCGCCGGCTACCAGGCCTATCTGGTCGGCGGCTGCGTGCGTGACATGCTCCTGGGCATCACGCCCAAGGATTTCGACGTCGCCACCAGCGCCACCCCCGAGCAAGTCCGTGCCGAATTTCGCAATGCGCGGATCATCGGTCGCCGCTTCAAACTGGTGCATATCCATTTCGGTCGCGAAATCATCGAAGTCGCAACCTTCCGCGCCAATCACCCGGTCAATGAAGACGACGAAGACAGCAACCAGTCTTCGCGTAACGAGAGCGGGCGGATTCTGCGCGACAACGTTTACGGCACCCTGGAAGAAGACGCGCAACGTCGCGACTTCACCATCAACGCCCTGTATTACGATCCGGTCAGCGAGCGCATTCTCGATTACGCCAACGGCGTACACGACATCCGCAATCACCTGATCCGGCTGATCGGCGATCCGAAGCAGCGTTACCAGGAAGACCCGGTACGCATGCTGCGAGCCGTGCGTTTCGCCGCCAAGCTCAATTTCGGCATCGAAAAACACACCGTGCAGCCGATCCGCGAACTGGCGCCGATGCTGCGCGAGATCCCGTCGGCCCGCCTGTTCGAGGAAGTGCTCAAGCTGTTCCTCTCCGGCCACGGCGCAATCACCTTCGAGATGCTGGTCGATCTGCAACTGTTCGCCCCGCTGTTCCCGGCCAGTGCCGACGCACTGGAGCACAACCCGGAATACACCCACACGTTGATCAGCGAAGCGTTGACCAATACCGACCTGCGCATCAAGCAAAACAAACCGGTGACCCCGGCGTTCCTGTTTGCCGCCCTGCTGTGGCCTGCCCTTCCGGCCCGTGTGTTGCGTCTGCAGGAACGTGGCATGCCGCCGATTCCGGCGATGCAGGAAGGTGCGCACGAGCTGATCGCCGAACAGTGCCAGCGCATCGCCATTCCAAAGCGCTTCACCATGCCGATCCGCGAGATCTGGGACATGCAGGAACGCTTGCCACGCCGCAGCGGCAAACGCGCCGACCTGCTGCTGGACAATCCACGCTTCCGCGCCGGTTACGACTTCCTGCTGCTGCGTGAAAGCGCTGGCGAGCAGACCGACGGTCTGGGCGAATGGTGGACGGATTATCAGGACGCCAACGACAGCGAGCGTCGCGAGATGATTCGCGAACTCAGCAGCAAGGGTGATGACGCCAGCGGCGCGCCGCGCAAACGTCGCCGCAGCAGCGGTTCCAAGCGCAAGCGCGCCGGGGCTCCGAGCGCATCGGGCGAATAAGGCATGGAACGCATCTATATCGGCCTGGGCAGCAACCTCGCTGACCCGGCCGAACAATTGCGCAGCGCGCTCAACGCGCTGGGGCAATTACCGCAAACCAACCTCGCCGGCGTCTCGGCGTTCTATCAGAGCGATTCACTGCTGCCAGGGCAACCGCGTTACACCAACGCGGTCGCCGCCCTCGACAGTGACCTCGCGCCGCTCGATCTGCTCGATGCGCTGCAAGCGATCGAAAACGATCAGGGTCGCGAGCGTCTGGAACGTTGGGGGCCGCGTACGCTGGATCTGGATATCCTGCTGTTCGGCGATCGCCTGATCGACGAGCCACGCCTGAAAGTCCCGCATTATCAGATTCAGGAACGGGCGTTCGTGCTCTATCCCCTGGCCGAACTGGCTCCCGAGGATCTGCGCCTGGCCGATGGCCGCGCCCTCGCCGATCTGCTCGCCGCCTGCCCTTTCGTCGGCCTCGAACGCCTCTCTCAAGCTTGAAAACATCCCCCTGTGGGAGCGGGCTTGCTCGCGAAAGCGTCGTGTCAGTCACTCAATCAGTCAACTGACCCAACGCTTTCGCGGGCAAGCCCGCTCCCACATTGAGTATTCCAATTCTGATTTTTTGTCGGACAAAAAACCCGTAAATCAGGCCTGCCGCGCCGCTGAAACGCATCAGTAACGCCGGTAACACTCCCCTCGTAACAATGCGGTAACACACGCAATTGACTTCCGCTTGGCTCCTCACGACTATAGGCGTCCCGCTGCCGCCAACCCGGCACATACGGGCGCAATCCAGGCCTTATAAGCACGACAAAAGAACGTGCGCCTGAGTAGACGAAGAATCACGCGCGTTACTCGCAGTAGTTTCCAGAGCGCCTGAACGAGGATTTTTTACATGCCAGCCATCACCCTGACCACGCTCCAGAGCCTCAAGCAGAAAGGTGAAAAGATCACCATGCTGACCTGCTATGACGCGACCTTCGCCCACGCCTGCAACGAGGCCGGTGTCGAAGTGCTGCTGGTGGGCGACTCCCTCGGCATGGTTCTGCAAGGGCACGACAGCACCTTGCCGGTGACCACCGCAGAAATGGCCTACCACACCGCCTGCGTCAAACGCGGCAACACCGACGCCCTGATCCTGGCTGACCTGCCGTTCATGGCCAACGCCACCCTCGAACAAACCATGACCAACAGCGCCATGCTGATGCAGGCCGGTGCGCACATGGTCAAGGTCGAGGGTGCGCTGTGGCTGGCGGAGTCGATCCGCCTGCTGGCCGAGCGCGGTGTGCCGGTCTGCGCGCACATGGGCCTGACCCCACAAGCGGTGAACATTCTTGGTGGCTATAAAGTGCAGGGCCGCAACGAGAACCAGGCGCGGCAGATGCGTGCCGACGCGATCTCGCTGGAACAGGCCGGTGCTTCGATGCTGCTGCTTGAATGCGTGCCGAGCGAGCTGGCGGCGGAAATCAGCCAGGCGGTGAAGATTCCGGTCATCGGCATCGGCGCCGGTAGCGATACCGACGGCCAGGTACTGGTGCTGCACGACATGCTCGGCCTGTCGATCACCGGCCGCGTACCGAAATTCGTCAAGAACTTCATGCGGGGTCAGGACAGCATCCAGTCCGCCCTGAAGGCCTACGTCAACGAAGTCAAAGGCGTTACTTTCCCTGGGATCGAACACGGATTCTCTGCATGAACACTGTTAAAACCGTACGCGAACTGCGCGCCGCCGTGGCCCGCGCCCGCAGTGAAGGCAAGCGCATCGGCTTCGTGCCGACCATGGGCAACCTGCACAGCGGCCATATCGCGCTGATCACCAAAGCCACTCAGCGCGTGGATTTCGTGGTCGCGAGCATTTTCGTCAACCCGCTGCAGTTCGGCGCCGGCGAAGACCTCGACAAGTACCCGCGCACCCTGGCGGCGGATCAGGAAAAACTGCTGCAAGCCGGCTGTCATCTGCTGTTCGCCCCGACCGTCGAAGAGATGTACCCCGACGGCATGGCCGGGCAGACCCGGGTCAGCGTTCCGCAACTGTCTGAAGGCCTGTGCGGCGCCAGCCGTCCGGGGCATTTCGAAGGTGTGGCAACGGTGGTCAGCAAGCTGTTCAACATGGTCCAGCCGGATCTGGCGATCTTCGGTCAGAAGGACTTCCAGCAACTGGCGGTGATCCGCGCGCTGGTGCATGACCTGAACATGCCAATCCAGATCATCGGCGAACCGACCGTGCGCGCGGCTGACGGCCTGGCGCTGTCGTCGCGTAATGGCTTCCTCAGCGAAGATCAACGTGCCGTGGCCCCGGTGGTCTATCGCACCCTGAGCACGATTGCCGAGTCGATCAAGCACGGTGAGCGCGACTACCCGGCGCTGATCGCCGCCCACGTGCAACAGCTGGAAGCCGCCGGCCTGCGTCCGGATTACCTGGAAATCCGCCATGCCCTGACCTTGCGTCCGGCGACGGCAGAAGACCGCGATCTGGTGATTCTGGTGGCCGCGTTCCTCGGCACCACACGGTTGATCGACAACCTGCACCTGAACCTCGATACCCCGGCTTAAAAAACAGCGCAATACCCCTGTAGGAGTGAGCCTGCTCGCGATGAGGGCCTGACATTCGACACCATTGTTGAATGACAGTCCGCTATCGCGAGCAGGCTCACTCCTACAGTGTTTTTCAGTGTTCTGAAATTTGCATTTCAAGCCATATTGCCGCCCCCAAAGCCTTCGGGCACACTGCCCGCCGTTTGCTTCCAACCCGGGAAATCCCTCATGCACGCCATCATGCTCAAGGCCAAACTGCACCGCGCCGAAGTCACCCATGCGGTACTCGATTACGAAGGTTCCTGCGCCATTGATGGCGAATGGCTGGACTTGTCCGGCATCCGTGAGTACGAGCAGATCCAGATCTATAACGTCGACAACGGCGAGCGCTTCACCACCTACGCGATTCGTGGCGAAGAAGGTTCGCGGATGATTTCGGTCAACGGCGCAGCCGCGCATAAAGCCAAGGTCGGCGACCGCGTGATCATTTGCGCCTATGCCCATTACAGCGAAGCGGAACTGCTCAATTTCAAGCCGCGCATGCTCTACATGGCGCCAGGCAATGAGCTCAGCCACACCAGCAACGCCATTCCGGTTCAGGTGGCCTGAGCCGCTTCGACACGTCACTCCCCTTCCGTTGGTCGGCCCGTTCCCGGTATTGATGTTAAAAAAGTACAGGGAACAGGTCAGAAGAAGTCAAGACAGATCGCAGCGCGAGGTTTACTGTATTCGCCCTGCGTTGAAAAATCGTGTCGATGTATTTGACCCTCGCCCAAACATGGCGTATCGGTCTGTTCTGTGTTCAAAAGGCCGTTCAAGTAAAAAGGAAAACCGCAGCGATGGCGTACTACCGCACTCCTCATGACGTTACCGCTCTGCCTGCCTGGCAAGCGTTGAAAGATCACCGCCAAGCCATGCAGGATTTCAGCATGCGCGAAGCCTTCAACGCCGATCCGCAGCGCTTCAATCAGTTCACCCTCAGCAGCTGCGGACTGTTTCTCGATTATTCGAAGAACCTGATCAACGCCGAGACCCGCAACCTGCTGGTGGGCCTGGCCAATGAAGTCGATCTGAAAGGCGCGATCAAAGCACTGTTCGACGGCGAAATCGTCAACGCCTCCGAAGGCCGCCCGGCGCTGCATACCGCCCTGCGCCGCCCAGTGGGCGACAAGCTGTCGGTCAACGGCGTCAACGTGATGCCGGAAGTGCACAAGGTGCTGAACCAGATCACTGATCTGGTCGGCCGCATCCACGACGGTCTGTGGCGTGGTTACACCGAGAAGCCGATCACTGACGTGGTCAACATCGGCATCGGTGGCTCGTTCCTCGGCCCGGAGCTGGTCTCCGAAGCGCTGTTGTCCTACGCGCAGAAAGGCGTGCGTTGCCACTACCTGGCGAACATCGACGGCAGTGAGTTCCACGAACTGACGCAAAAGCTGCGCGCCGAAACCACACTGTTCATCGTTTCATCGAAATCCTTCAACACCCTCGAAACCCTGAAGAACGCGCAGGCCGCCCGCGCCTGGTATCTGGCTCAGGGCGGTTCCGAAGCCGAGCTGTATCGCCACTTCATCGCGGTATCGAGCAACAACGCTGCGGCAGTCGCGTTCGGCATCCGTGAAGAAAACATCTTCCCGATGTGGGACTGGGTCGGCGGGCGTTACTCGCTGTGGTCGGCCATCGGTCTGCCGATTGCCCTGGCCATCGGCATGTCCAACTTCAAGGAACTGCTGTCCGGTGCCTACACCATGGACCAGCATTTCCAGAGCGCACCGTTCGAACAGAACATGCCGGTACTGCTGGCTCTGCTCGGCGTGTGGTACGGCAACTTCTGGGGCGCGCAAAGCCACGCGATCCTGCCGTACGACCACTACCTGCGCAACATCACTAAGCACTTGCAACAGCTGGACATGGAATCCAACGGCAAGAGCGTGCGTCAGGACGGCACTTCGGTGTCGACCGATACCGGCCCGGTGATCTGGGGCGGCGTCGGCTGCAACGGTCAGCACGCTTATCACCAGTTGCTGCACCAGGGCACCCAACTGATCCCGGCCGATTTCATCGTGCCGATCGTCAGTTTCAACCCGGTCTCCGACCACCATCAGTGGCTGTACGCCAACTGCCTGTCGCAGAGCCAGGCGCTGATGCTCGGCAAGACCCTGCCGGAAGCCGAAGCCGAATTGCGCGAAAAAGGCATGAGCGAAGAGCAGGTGCACAAACTCGCGCCGCACAAGGTGATCCCGGGCAACCGTCCGAGCAACACCCTTGTGGTCGAACGCATCAGCCCGCGTCGCCTCGGCGCGCTGGTCGCCATGTATGAGCACAAAGTGTTCGTGCAGAGCGTGGTCTGGGGCATCAACGCCTTCGACCAGTGGGGCGTGGAACTGGGCAAGGAACTGGGCAAAGGCGTTTACAACCGTCTGGTCGGCAGCGATGAAACCGTCGCGGACGATGCTTCTACCCAAGGCCTGATCAACTACTTCCGCGGTCGTCACCGCGGGTGATTTGAAAGCAACACCCACAGGATTTGGATCAACCAGAATCCTGTGGGCAAGCAAATTCCCTTGTAGGAGTGAGCCTGCTCGCGATAGCGGTATGTCTTTAAGCATTGATGTTGACTGACACCCCGCTATCGCGAGCAGGCTCACTCCTACAGTTGTTTTGGGTACACCTGAATTCAATACCAGCCATCAGATTCCTGATGCGGCTTGAACCCTTGGCCCTCTCGGCGCATCTTTATTCTTCGCACAACAAGAATAAGGAACCGTCATGTTCGATATCAGCACGTTCCCCAAAGCCGATGCCGTCCGCCGGGCTGCGCAGTTGAGTCAGGACGACTACAAGCGCCTGTACCGCGAATCGATTGAACACCCCAGCGCCTTCTGGGCCGAACAGGCCACGCGCTTCCTCGACTGGAGCACACCGTGGCAGACCGTTCAGCGCTACGACCTGAAAACCGGTGAAGCGGCCTGGTTTGCCGGCGGCCAACTGAACGTCAGTTACAACTGCATCGACCGCCACCTCGCCCAGCGCGGCGAGCAGACCGCGATCCTCTGGGAAGGCGACGACCCGGCCGAATCAGCGCAGATCACCTACAAAAAACTCCACCATCACGTCTGCCGCCTGGCCAATGTGCTGAAAAGCCGTGGGGTGAAAAAAGGCGATCGGGTATGCATCTACATGCCGATGATCCCCGAGGCGGCCTACGCCATGCTCGCCTGCGCGCGGATCGGCGCGATTCACTCGGTGGTGTTCGGCGGCTTCTCCCCGGACTCACTGCGTGACCGCATTCTCGACGCCGACTGCCGCACCGTGATCACCGCCGATGAAGGCGTGCGCGGCGGCAAGTTCGTGCCGTTGAAACAGAATGTCGACAAGGCCCTGCAAAACTGCCCGGACGTGAGCACCGTCGTTGTGGTCGAGCGCAGCCAAGGCAAAGTCGATTGGGTCGAAGGCCGTGACCTCTGGTATCACCAGGCCGTGCGTGACGTCAGTGACGATTGCCCGCCAGAGCCGATGGACGCCGAAGATCCGCTGTTCATCCTCTACACCTCCGGCAGCACCGGCAAACCCAAAGGCGTGCTGCACACCACCGGTGGCTACCTGCTGCAGGCGGCGATGACCTTCAAATACGTGCTCGATTACCGCGATGGCGAAGTGTTCTGGTGCACCGCCGACGTCGGCTGGGTCACCGGCCACAGTTACATCGTCTACGGCCCGCTGGCCAACGGCGCGACCACCCTGATCTTCGAAGGCGTGCCGAGTTACCCGAGCACCTCGCGCTTTTGGCAGGTGATCGACAAACATAAAGTGAACATCTTCTACACCGCACCGACCGCTCTGCGCGCGTTGATGCGCGAAGGTGCCGGGCCACTGCAGGAAACGTCGCGCCAAAGCCTCAGATTGCTCGGCAGCGTCGGTGAGCCGATCAACCCGGAGGCGTGGGAATGGTACTTCAACGTGGTCGGCGAGCAGCGCTGCCCGATTGTCGATACCTGGTGGCAGACCGAAACCGGCGGGATCATGCTCAGCCCATTGGTCAGTGCACAACGCATCAAACCGGGTTGCGCCACGCAGCCGATGTTCGGCGTGCAACCGGTACTGCTCGATGAGCACGGCAAGGAGATCAAAGGCGCCGGCAGCGGCGTGCTGGCGATCAAATCCAGCTGGCCGGCGCAGATCCGCAGCGTCTACGGCGACCCGCAACGCATGGTCGACACCTACTTCAAGCCCTACCCCGGCTACTACTTCACCGGTGACGGCGCACGCCGCGACGAGGACGGCGATTACTGGATCACCGGGCGCATCGACGACGTGATCAACGTCTCCGGCCACCGCATCGGCACCGCCGAAGTGGAAAGCGCGCTGGTGCTGCACGACAGCATTGCCGAGGCCGCCGTGGTGGGTTACCCGCACGACGTCAAAGGCCAAGGCATCTACGCCTTCGTCACTCCCATGAACGGCGTCGAGCCGAGCGATGAGCTGAAGAAACAACTGCTCGCCCACGTCAGCAAGGAAATCGGCAGTTTCGCCAAGCCGGACCTGA
This sequence comes from Pseudomonas sp. JQ36, assembly GCF_053851495.1. Lineage (NCBI taxonomy): Bacteria > Pseudomonadati > Pseudomonadota > Gammaproteobacteria > Pseudomonadales > Pseudomonadaceae > Pseudomonas > Pseudomonas sp. JQ36. The sequence goes on from NZ_CM132642.1 coordinate 3,847,498, forward strand.
TCCAGTGGGCGCCGGCCTTGCCGAAAACCCGTTCAGGCAAGATCATGCGGCGCATCCTGCGCAAGATCGCCTGCAACGAACTCGACAGCCTCGGCGACACTTCGACCCTGGCCGATCCGAGCGTGGTGCAGGGCCTGATCGACAAGCGCCTGAATCAGTAACGTCCGTGGCGCGGTCACCCGGCCGCGCCCGTCCACCACCAATGAGTTGTCATGGAATTCATCCGCAGCAGTATCGAAAACCAACTCATGAGCCTGACCGGTCTGTCCCTCGGTCAGCTCGACCTGGAAAATCCCAAGGGCGATCCCGGGCTGTTCGGGCCGGACTCGGTCAGTTGGCAAGTGCATGGCGATTTCAGCAGCATGCTGATCGGCGGCATCAGCGCTTTGTTGCTGCAGGCCCTGCATCCGCTGGCGCTGGCCGGGGTCTGGGATCATTCGAATTTTCGTCAGGACATGCTTGGACGCCTGCGCCGCACCAGCCAGTTTGTCTCCGGCACCACCTTCGGCTCGCGCCGCGACGCCGAATGGCTGATCGACAAAGTGCGCAGCATTCACCTGCAAGTGGTCGGCACTGCACCGGATGGCCGGCCCTACGCGGCCAGCGATCCGGAACTGCTGACCTGGGTGCATGTGGCCGAAGTCAGCAACTTCCTCGCCGCGCATTTGCGTTACCGCAACCCGCAGCTGTCGTTGGCGGATCAGGATCGCTACTACGCGGAAATTGCCGTGGTTGCCGAGCGCCTGGGTGCGCGGGATGTGCCGAAATCGCGGCAGGCCGTGGCCGACTACCTGCAACGCATGCGCCCGCAATTGCTCTGTGATGAACGCAGCCGCGAAGTCCTGCGCCTGCTGCTTGATGCCCCGGCCCCGAGCGTGCTGGCGCGGCCGTTTGGCGACTTGATGATGAAGGCCGGCATCGATCTGTTGCCGGACTGGGCCAGCGCCATGTTCTGCATACGGCAGAACCCGCTGCAACGCCAGTTGATCCGCGCCAGCGTCAAGCGCAGCGCGCCAATGCTGCGCTGGGCGATGCGCAATGGCTCGGTGCAGCGGGCAAAGCGGCGAATGGGAATTCTGACCTGAAGAGCTTCGCGAGCAAGCCCGCTCCCACAGGAGAACTGTGCTACGCCATGGACTCCCTGTGGGAGCGGGCTTGCTCGCGAAGGGCTTAACTCGGTTGCCCGCCAAGCTGCTAAACTCCCGCGCCCCCATTCTCACCAGCAAGGCGCACGCATGTCTTCCTTGAATCAGGCGCTGCGCGCCGCCCTCGATAAACGCCAGGATCTGCTCGCTGAGCTGCACAGCCAGGGCACCGACTGCTATCGGCTGTTCCACGGCAGCCAGGAAGGCGCCGGCGGCCTGACCATCGACCGCTACGGCCCGCAATTGCTGGTGCAGAGTTTTCACCAGACCCTGGAGCGAGACGACCTGCTGCAACTGCACACCATGGTCAATCAGACCCTGGGCTTCGAAACCCTGCTGGTCTACAACGACCGCTCCCGCGGCAACTCGCGGATCGATCGCGAAGACAGCGTCTACCGCGCCGACGACGCCGCGCTGGCGGATCTGGTCGGTCACGAATGGGGCCTGAACTATCGCGTGCGCGGTCGGCATGCCGGGCAGGATCCGCTGCTGTTTCTCGACCTCCGCAACACCCGTGGCTGGGTCAAGGATCACGCCAAGGGCAAAAGCGTGCTCAACCTGTTTGCCTACACCTGCGGCGTCGGCCTGAGTGCCGCTGCCGGTGGTGCGCGTGAGGTGTGCAATCTGGATTTCGCCGAAGGCAATCTGGCGGTTGGCCGTGAGAACGGCTTGCTCAACCCGCAATTGCCCGAGATGCAATTCATCCAGTCCGATTACTTCCCGGCGATCCGTCAGCTCGCCGGCCTGCCGATCAGCCAGCGACGCGGGCAGAAACTGCCGAGCTATCAGCGCCTCGAACAGCGCCAATACGATCTGGTGCTGCTCGACCCGCCGGCCTGGGCCAAGAGCGCGTTCGGCACCGTCGACCTGCTGCGCGACTATCAGAGCCTGCTCAAGCCGGCGCTGCTGACCACCGCCGACAACGGCGTGCTGATCTGCTGCAACAACCTGGCAAAAGTCAGCATGGACGACTGGCGTGAACAGGTCCTGCGTTGCGCCGAGAAGGCCGGGCGACCGGTGCGCGAATGGAGCGTGATGACTCCGGGCGCGGATTTCCCGTCCATGGACCAGCAACCGCCGCTGAAAACCCTGATCCTGCAGCTGTAACCCCCCCTGCGGGACTGGCAACCATCCAATGTGGGAGCGAGCTTGCTCGCGAAGGCGGCGTGTCAGTCAGCATATTTCTCGACTGATCCACCGCTTTCGCGAGCAAGCTCGCTCCCACAGTGTCTTGGTCCTACAGAACAATCTGAACAATCCTGCCCCAAGCGAGGTACTTCGGAACCAGAATCGCGTGCCATACTCCAAGGCACTCCGATTCAGAGATGAAGCCGCACATGCCCAAAGGATTGATTCGCGCGATTGGCGCCTTGTTGACTGCTCTGGCCCTCTACAGCCTGCTGGGGTTTCTGATTTTGCCGGGCATCGCCCTGCGCATCGCCAACCAGCAACTGGCCAACTACGCCACGGTGCCCGCGCATATCCAGCGCATCGAACTCAATCCGTTCAGCCTTGAAGTCACCCTGTGGGGCCTGGTCGTCGGTGAGCCGGGCAAGGAGCAGGTCGGCTTCGAGCGGCTGTACGCCAACCTGCAACTCGACAGCCTGTGGACCAAAGCGCTGCACCTGGCCGACATCGAACTGGACAAGCCCAAGACCGAAATCCTCTTCGCCAAGGACGGCCAGCTCAATCTGCTAGGCCTGTTCAAGATTCCCGTCAGCGAACCGACCCCGGCCGACCCGAATGCCAAGCCGTTCCCGCTGCGCATAGATCGCATCCAGCTGGCCGGTGGCAACGTACATTTCCAGGACGCGCGGCCGAGTGAACCGATCGAGTTCATCTACGACAAACTCGACTTCGAGCTGAAAAACCTCAGCACCCTCCCCGACGATAACGCCGACATGACCTTGGTCGCCGCCGGCCCGGCCGGTGGGCAGATCGACTGGAAAGGCAACTTCAGCCTGATCCCGTTCACCTCCGAAGGCACCTTGAAAGTCACCGACGGCAAGATGAAGTCCTTCTGGCCTTACGTGCGTGACGCGCTGCCGCTGGTACTCGAAGACGGCGTGCTGAATCTCAGCACCGAGTACAAACTCAATCTGTCGAAAGAAACCGAACTACAGCTGAACAACGTCGCGGTGAGCATTGCGCCGTTCGCGATCAAGGCGCCGGACGGACGCCCGTTGGCGAAACTTGAACGACTGGACGTCAGCGAAACCTCGCTGGATCTGGCCAAACAGCAAGTGGTGGTTGGCAAGATCCGCAGCAACAAGCTGGAAACCTGGGCCGCGCTCGAAGCCGACGGCCAGCTCGACTGGCAGAAACTGTTCGCCAGCCAGCCATCGAAACCTGCCGCCAAGGCCGCCGCCGAACCCAAGACCGCTCCGGCCGCCGCCGACTCGCCGAAAGAGCCGACCGCGCCGAGCAAGCCTTGGCAAGTGCTGCTCAAAGACGTCCAGCTACGCAACTACACCGTGCATCTCGCCGACCGCTCGGCCAACCCGCCGGTGGCACTGGATGTGACGCCGCTGAACATTGATCTGCAGGATTTCGACAGCCTCAACGGCTCGCCCTTCAAGGTCAGGCTCGACAGCGGTCTGGGCAAACAAGGCAAGATCAACGCCGACGGGGTGGTCAACCTCGCGCCGGTCACCGCCCAGCTCAACGTGAAAACCCAGGACATCGACCTGCGCGTCGCACAGTCCTACATCAATCCGTTCATTCGCCTGGAGCTGCGCAGCGGCATGCTCGGCAGCGACCTCAAGGTCAACCTCAAGAGCACCGAACCACTGGCACTCGGCGTGACCGGGCGTGCACAGATCGATCAACTGCACACCCTCGACACCCTGAAAACCCGCGACTTCCTCAAGTGGCAGCAAGTGGTGGTTGAAGGCATCAACTATCAACACGGTGACAGCCTGTCGATCGACAAGGTCAACCTGTTCCAGCCGTACGCGCGGTTCATGATCAACGATGACCGCACCACCAACATCGACGACCTGCTGATCCCGCAGCCTGCCGACAATGGTGCGAAAAACGCCGCGGCGAAGCCGGCCAGCAAGGACAAGCCGCTGGGCATTCACATCGGCGCGATTGCGATCAACGACGGCTCGGCCAACTTCGCCGACTTCAGCCTGACGCCGAATTTCGCTACGGCAGTTCAACAGCTCAACGGCCAGATCGGCACCATCGACAGTCGTCAGGCGAAACCGGCGAGCGTCGACATCAAGGGCAAAGTCGATCGCTATGCACCAGTGACCATCAAAGGCGCGGTCAATCCGTTTGATCCGATGGCCAGTCTCGACATCGCCACCAGTTTCAAACGCGTCGAGCTGACCACCCTGACCCCGTATTCTGGCAAATTCGCCGGTTACCGCATCCGCAAGGGCCGGCTCAACCTCGACCTGCACTACCTGATCACCAAGGGCCAGTTGAAGGCTGAAAACAAAGTGGTGGTCGAGCAACTGCAACTCGGCGAGAAAGTCGACAGCCCGGATGCCGTGAGCCTGCCGCTGAAACTGGCGATTGCGCTGCTCAAGGACGTCGATGGCAAGATTTCCATCGAACTGCCGGTGACCGGCGACCTCAATAACCCGCAGTTCAGCGTGATGCCGATTGTCTGGCAGACCCTGCGCAACCTGATCGTCAAAGCGGCTGCCGCGCCGTTCAAGCTGATTGGCGGACTGGTCAGCGGCGGTGGCTCCGAGGATCTCGGTACCGTGTCCTTTGCCGCGGGTTCGAGCGAGCTGAGCAAGGATGCCGAATCAGCGCTGGACAAACTGTCCCAGGCCCTCAAGGAACGTCCGGCCCTGCGTCTGGAAATCGAAGGCACCGCCGCGCAAAGCAGCGACGGCCCGTTGATTGCCGAGCAGCGTCTGGAGCGCGAATACCAGTACAACTACTACAAGATGCTCCAGCGCCGTGGCGACAAAGTGCCGGCGCAAGCGTCCCTGCTGCAAGTGCCGGAGAGCGAGAAAGGCCCGCTGCTTGAAGGCATCTACCGTACCCGTCTGAAAACCCAGCCTCCGGCCGAATGGAAGGATCTGGGCAAGGAAGAACGCACGGCGAAAATGCGTGATGGCGTGATCAAGTTCTGGAGTTCCAGCGATGTGCTGCTGCGACAGCTGGGTCAGGAACGCGCCAGCAGCATCAAGGACTATCTGGTAGACAAAGGTCAACTGGCGGATGACCGGGTGTACTTCATCGATGCCAATCTGGGTGAGGCCGAAAGCGATGGCCGAGTGGTGACGCAAATGCATCTGGACGCCGAATGATGAACCACAAATGGCTGCTTGCGCTGACGCTGGTGCTCGGCGCCAGCCCGGCTCTGGCTTCTGACACGCTACGTTGTGGCAGCCAACTGGTCAGTCTCGGCGACCGCGCCAGCGAAGTGCTGCAGAAGTGTGGCGAACCGGTCAGCCGCGACGTCCTCGGCTATAAGCGCAGCGCCAACCGCCGCGAAGAGTTTCAGGTCGAGGAATGGACCTACGGCCCGAGCAACGGCATGTACCAATACCTGCGCTTTGAAGGCAATCGTCTGCGGCAGATCAACAGCAAACGCGGTAACTGAAAGATCAAAAGATCGCAGCCTTCGGCAGCTCCTACAGGGAAATGCATACCACTGTAGGAGCTGCCGAAGGCTGCGATCTTTTGCTTCTACCAAATAGAACAGGCCCCGACACAAGTGCCGGGGCCCGTAATGGTCACATCCGTGTGACCGTTCGCATGAACTCTAAAGTTGCGGCAGACGTATTGCTCGGCCCGTCTGTCGCGTCTTCTCCCGGTCCAGGCGAGAAGTCATGCCTTACTCGGCTTTCAGGCCGTCAGCGGAGACCGCTTTGACGCCTTTGATTTTCTTGGCGATCGCAACAGCTACGTCTTTCTGCGATTCAGTTACAGCAGTAGTCGACGAAAGCGATACAACGCCTTTGTTGGTTTCTACTTTGATGTCGGTACCAGGAATGCCTTTTTCGGTGACCAGGTCAGCTTTGACTTTGGTGGTGATCCAAGTGTCAGAAGTAGCTTCTTTAGCCTGGGTGACTTCACCGGCAGCCAGAGTCATTGGAGCCTGAGTAGCCTGGGTGGATTGTGCAAAAGCACCGGAAGCCATGGTCAGGGTCAGCGCGGTAGCAGCAGCGGCAGTGATAGCGAACTTCTTCATACGAGTAACTCCTGTTTTTCTGGAAAGTCTGCTGGTTGTCTTGTCAGCAGGGTTACTGGGTATATTGCGAAGGCTGTGCCAACTTTTTGAAAGACAATAAATCGTTATAAATCAAATAGTTATGAATTAAGCAAATTTTCGGAATCATGCATTTTGCATGACATGTGCGTTATCGACATGCAAGTTGCGGCTTTTCGGAAAGTTCCTAACACGCTGAAATTCCTGAAGCTTTTGGCAGTGCCCAGCAGACATAAAAATGCCCCGCAAAACGGGGCATGTGCCAGTCAGGCCATGGTATCAAGTACCGCTGGCAGTGCAGCCTTTTGGCGAATAGTCAGCATTGACTGTTGTGGCGCAGGTCCACACACCAGAGGTGTTGCCTGTTGCGGCACCCGAGCGACTGAGTGTGATGGTTTTGCCTAAGACAGGACCCGGTGCGTTCACCAGTGTGCAAGTGATCGAGCCGGCACCGGTCGAGGCAGTTCCGGACGCCGCCAATGTGCAGTTCGAAGTGGTGGCTGAAGCGCCCCCCGCCACCAGTGTCAGCGTAGGGTCAGTACCTTGATTGATGGTGTCTTCGAACGGCACCTTCAGCGCGCTGATTTCGGCCAGACCTGCCGTCACCTTCGAACGCGCCTGATACTTGGAGTATTGCGGCAGGGCGATGGTCGCCAGAATACCGATGATCGCCACCACGATCAGCAGCTCGATCAGAGTGAAACCTTTTTGGTTGTTCATAGACAGGCTCTCCATGCATGAGTCGGAATCTCATGATCTGCAAAGGGCTCAGCATAGGCCGTGCCAACCGCTTGCAGACCCCGTGCGCTCGGCATAAAGGCGCCGTGTCGCGCTTTCCTACAACCCGTAACCGCACTATCTGACACTTTTTGTCACCTGTACCGGGCGTGTTTGGCGCTGTCACTTGACTAGGCTATAAGTCATGAACTGTCTGCATCCGGAATCCCCATGAATGACATCGCTCTGAGCGGACTGGCCAAGCAATTGGTACAGGCCGAACTGCTTACGGAAAAAAGCGCCCAGCAGGCCTGGCAGCAGGCGCAGCGCAATCGGCTGTCGCTGGTCAGTTACCTGGTACAGAACAAACTGGTGAAGAGCTCACAGGTCGCCGAGATTGCTTCCGAGCATTTCGGCATGGCCTTCATGGACCTCAATTGCCTGGACAAGGAAACCCAGCCCAAAGGCCTGGTCAGTGAAAAACTGGTGCGCCAGCACCACGCCCTGCCCTTGTGGCGTCGTGGCAACAAGCTGTTCGTGGGCATTTCCGACCCGAGCAATCATCAGGCGATCAATGACATTCAGTTCAGCACCGGGCTGAGCACCGAAGCCATTCTGGTGGAGGACGACAAGCTCACCGAGGCCATCGAGAAATTCTTCGACACTCACGCCAGCGGCCTCGAAGAAATGGCCGACGTCGATCTCGACGGGGTGGATGTCGAGTCCGTCGACGACAGCCGCCAGGACGCCATCGGCGGACTCGACGCCGATGACGCACCGGTCGTGCGCTTTGTGCACAAGATGCTGCTCGACGCGATCAAGAGTGGCTCCTCCGACCTGCACTTCGAACCCTACGAAAAGAACTTCCGCGTGCGGGTGCGCACCGACGGCATCCTGCGTGAGGTGGCCAAACCGCCGATCCAGTTGGCCGGGCGGATCGCCGCACGCCTGAAAGTCATGGCCAGCCTGGATATCTCCGAGCGACGCAAACCCCAGGACGGGCGGATCAAGATGCGCCTGTCGAAAACCAAGTCGATCGACTTCCGGGTCAACACCCTGCCGACCCTGTGGGGCGAAAAAGTGGTGATCCGGATTCTCGACCCTTCCAGCGCGCAGATCGGCATCGATGCATTGGGTTACGAACCGGCGCAGAAAGAACTGTACATGGCCGCGCTCAAGCAGCCCCAAGGGATGATTCTGGTAACCGGGCCTACCGGCTCGGGGAAAACCGTGTCGCTGTACACCGGCCTGAATATTCTCAACACCGTTGACATCAACATTTCCACCGCCGAAGACCCGGTGGAAATCAACATGGAAGGCATCAACCAGGTCAACGTCAATCCCAAGCAGGGGCTGGATTTTGCTCAGGCGCTGCGTTCGTTTCTGCGTCAGGACCCGGACGTGATCATGGTCGGCGAGATCCGTGACCTGGAAACCGCCGAAATCGCGATCAAGGCCGCGCAGACCGGCCACCTGGTGCTGTCCACGCTGCACACCAACAGCGCCGCCGAAACCCTGACCCGCCTGCACAACATGGGCATTCCCGGGTTCAACATCGCCACCTCGGTGAGCCTGATCATCGCCCAGCGCTTGGCGCGCAAGCTGTGCAGCCACTGTAAGAAACCCATCGAGATCCCCAGCGAAACGCTGATCAAGGAAGGTTTCCCGCCGGAACAGATCGGCAGTTTCACGATCTATGAGCCGGTCGGTTGCGACCTCTGCAATGGCGGCTACAAGGGACGCGTGGGGATTTACGAAGTGGTGAAAAACACCCCGGACCTGCAACGGCTGATCATGGCCGAAGGCAATTCGCTGGAAATCGACAGCCAGATGCGTCGCGACGGCTTCGACGACCTGCGCACCTCCGGCCTGCGCAAGGCCATGCAAGGCATCACCAGCCTGGAAGAAATCAACCGGGTCACCAAGGACTGAACATGGCGGTCAAGGCAGCGAAAATCAGTATCTACGCCTGGGAAGGCACGGATCGCAAAGGCAGCAAGGTCACGGGCGAGTTGAGCGGGCAGAACCCCGCGCTGATCAAGGCCCAGTTGCGCAAGCAGGGGATCAACCCGGGCAAGGTACGGAAGAAATCCACCTCTTTGCTCAGCCTCGGCAAACGCATCAAGGCCCAGGACATCGCCCTGTTCACCCGGCAGATGGCAACCATGATGAAGGCCGGCGTACCGCTGTTGCAGTCGTTCGACATCATTGGCGAAGGCTTCGACAACCCGGCGATGCGCAAACTGGTAGACGAGGTGAAGCAAGAGGTGGCGGCCGGCAACAGCTTCGCCGCAGCCCTGCGCAAGAAGCCGCAGTATTTCGATGAGCTGTATTGCAACCTGGTGGATGCCGGCGAGCAATCGGGCGCCCTCGATACGTTGCTCGAACGGGTCGCGACCTATAAGGAAAAAAGCGAAGCACTCAAGGCCAAGATCAAGAAAGCCCTGACCTACCCCAGCGCCGTGGTGCTGGTGGCAATGGTCGTCACCGGGATTCTGCTGGTAAAAGTCGTGCCGCAGTTTCAGTCGGTATTTTCCGGCTTCGGCGCCGAATTGCCGGCCTTCACCCTGATGGTGATCAGTCTTTCGGAGTTCATGCAGCAATGGTGGTGGGTAGTGCTTGGTGCTTTGATCGCGGCAGTGTTCGGCATCCGCCATGCGCTGAAGAAATCCCAGGCATTGCGCGACCGCAAGGACACCTGGCTGCTGAAGCTGCCGCTGGTGGGCACGCTGATGTACAAATCGGCAGTGGCGCGATTCGCCCGCACCCTGTCGACCACCTTCGCCGCCGGCGTGCCACTGGTGGAGGCGCTGGATTCGGTGGCCGGCGCCACCGGCAACGTGGTGTTCAAACGCGCGGTGCTGCGCATCCGTCAGGAAGTCGCCACCGGCATGCAGCTGAATTTCTCGATGCGCAGCACCGGCGTCTTCCCCAACATGGCAGTGCAGATGACCGCCATCGGTGAGGAATCGGGCGCGCTGGATGACATGCTCGACAAGGTCGCCGGTTTTTATGAAGAGGAAGTGGATAACATGGTCGACAACCTCACCAGCCTGATGGAGCCGTTCGTCATGGTGGTGCTCGGGGTCATTGTCGGCGGGCTGGTCGTGGCCATGTACCTGCCGATCTTCCAGCTTGGCTCAGCGATCTGACATGCCTATCGACGAACTCTTCAGTCTTTATCCGCTGGCCTTTGTGTGCACCGCCCTGCTGCTGGGTCTGGTGGTCGGCAGTTTTCTCAATGTACTGGTCTGGCGTCTGCCGAAAATGCTCGAGCGCGATTGGCGCCAGCAGGCGCAGGACGTCCTCGGCCTGCCGAGCGAAACACCACTGCCGACCTACAACCTGATGCTGCCGCACTCCGAATGCCCGCACTGCGGCCACCGGATTCGTGCATGGGAAAATATTCCGCTGCTCAGCTATCTGCTTCTGCGAGGGCGCTGCTCCGCGTGTGCCGCACCGATCAGCAAACGTTATCCCCTGACCGAACTGGCCTGCGGCCTGCTTTCGGCATTCGTTGCCTGGCATTTGGGTTTCGGCTGGCCGGCGGGCCTGTTGATCGTCCTTACCTGGGGGCTGCTGGCGATGAGCCTGATCGACACCGAACATCAACTGCTGCCCGATGTGCTGGTGTTGCCGTTGTTGTGGCTGGGGCTGATCGTCAACAGTTTCGGGCTGTTCGTCTCGCTGCACGCGGCGTTGTGGGGTGCGGTGGCCGGGTACATGGCGCTGTGGTCGGTGTTCTGGCTGTTCAAACTGCTGACCGGCAAGGACGGCATCGGCCACGGCGATTTCAAGCTGCTGGCGCTGCTCGGGGCCTGGGGCGGCTGGCAGATCCTGCCGCTGACGATCCTGCTGTCATCGCTGGTGGGGGCGATTGTCGGGGTGATTCTGCTGCGTTTGCGTGAGCAGAAAACCTCGACGCCAATGCCCTTCGGCCCGTATCTGGCAATTGCCGGCTGGATTGCCTTGCTCTGGGGTGGTCAAATAACCGACTTCTATTGGCATTTTGTCGGTTTGAAATGAATACCCCTGTGGAAAAACCCTGGATTCTCGGCCTGACCGGCGGCATCGGCAGCGGTAAAAGCGCCGCTGCACAGCACTTCATCGATCTCGGGATCCATGTGGTCGACGCCGACCACGCGGCGCGCTGGGTGGTCGAGCCGGGGCGTCCGGCACTGGCGAAGATTGCCGAACACTTCGGCCCGGGCGTCCTGCAAGCCGATGGCACGCTGGACCGTGCAGCCCTGCGCAAATTGATCTTTGAAGTGCCGGAAGAACGCCGCTGGCTCGAAGCCCTGCTGCACCCGTTGATCGCCGAGGAAATCGCGCACCATCTGGGGCTGGCAACATCGCCTTACGCGATTCTGGTTTCACCGTTGCTGATCGAATCCGGGCAGTACGCGATGACCCAAAGAATTCTGGTGATCGATGCCCCGCAACAACTGCAGATCGAACGCACCTTGCAGCGTGACCAGACCAGCGAACAGCAGGTCCAGGCGATCCTCAAGGCCCAGTCCAGCCGCGAAGACCGCGTGAGCCGTGCCGATGATGTGGTGGTCAACGACCGCGACCTCGCCTGGCTGCACAGCGAAGTCGAGCGCCTGCATCACTTTTACCTGACTTTATCCGGAGGCCAGTCATGAGCCCTACAACCGTCGAATGCCCAACCTGCGGCGCCCCCGTGGAATTTACCCCAGAGAACAAATTCCGCCCGTTCTGCTCTGATCGCTGCAAGCTGATCGACCTCGGCGCCTGGGCGTCGGAAGAGCACAAGATTCCGGTCGCCCCGGATGCCGAAGACGAAATGTTCTCCGGCGATTTCGACCCGCGTCACTGATCGCGATCAGGGCCGCATGAAGCCGTAGTCCTGATCGTCGTCGAGGTTTTCCGCGAGAAAGCGCAACTCGTCGGCCAGGTCTTCGGCGTTGCGCACCGTCTTGCTCTGCTGCACCACCGCGCTGAGCAAGGCGCGCAAACTCAGGCCCGGATCGAAGCCCACCTCCAGCGCCATGTCCAGACTCTGCCGCGTCTCCTGCCTCGCCCACTCGTAAACACTCATGCCGCTGCTCCTGAAAGAATTTGGCCGAGCATGAAATGCCGCGCGGGGGGCGGATTTGATGTGGATCAAGACTTGGGATCGTCGTCCTTCCACGGCGCCGAAAGGTAGCGGGTGCGGTTGAAGGTTTCCAGCCACTCCGGGCTGAACACCACCAGCGCGCTGATCACCATGCCGTTGATAAAGGCTTCGGGAAAAATCAGCAGCCACAGGTAACCGATAAAATCTTCCAGCCATTCCGGCATGGCAAACAGGCCGTCGTACCACAGCAGGCCCAGACTCAGCGTCAGACACAGCAATGCGGACAACGCTGCGGCAAAGAACCCGGAACAGAAGATATACACAAACGGATTACGCGGCTGGGCGCGCTCGACGAGGATCGCCACACACTCAGTGATCAACACCGGCAACAGGATCAGCAACGTCCCGTTGACCCCGACCGCCGCCAGATCCTGGCGCCCTAGCAACACCAGCCCGAGCTGTGCCACCAGCCCGCCGACGATCGCCAGCGGCCAGTCCAGTAACAACGTCACGGCGGTCATGCCGATGAAGTGGTAAGAGACCCCGGTGTCGAAATCCCTGCGCACCATCCACAGCAGGAACAAGGCGAACACCGTGCCAAACAGCAGATGCTGACGCCGACTGTCGCTGAACAACTCGACCCACGGCGCACGGCAGATCGCCCACAACAGCACTGGCAGGTAAATCAGCCAGCCGAGTGTCAGGCTCGTCGAGGACAGCAGTTCTGCACCGATCATGTCTCCCTCACTTTTATCAGGAAAACTCCTACATCCCCTGTAGGAGCTGCCGAAGGCTGCGATCATTTGATATTGCTGTTTGACAGTCAAAAGATCGCAGCCTTCGGCAGCACCTACAAGCGCTTAACGTGCGACCCGTCAGCATCAGCCAATGCAAAGCTATCTGCTTGTCGCATTTGAACGCTAAGCTTGGCCTATGGATGACTCAGATTATTTACGCCTGCTGACCATCGCGGCCGAGCAAGCCAACGCGTTCCTGTCCAATGCCCGCAAATGGGAGCGTGAGCGTTGGGTCTGCCAGCGCTTGCTGCAAGGCTTGAACATTCCTTACCGCGTCGATGAGTTCGCCCCCGCCGGGGAGCCGCCGGACGTGCTGTTTCGCGATGCCAATTTCGAAGTGTTCTTCGTTCTCGATGAAGGCCGCCGGCTCAACGACGAATGGCGCGACGAACTGCAACGCCGGCGCAGTGCGTTTTCCCTCAGCCAACTGGTGCGCCGTGAAGCCAAGCCGCGGCGGATCCCAGCCAATGAGTTCCTGTTGCGACTGGCACCGACCTTGCGCAAAAAAGCCCACAACTATAAGGAACGCGGCATGGATCTGGGCGAACTGGACATCATCGCCTTCGCCAGCCTCAAGCGCGAAGTGCTGGACCTCAACAGCCACTTTCCACCGCCCACCGAGTATCTGCGTCAGGGTTGGCGCTCGCTGTCGCTGGTCGGCCCGACCTTCGCCAGGGTGCTCTTTGCCCATCCCGATGCGCCGGATTTCCTGCGCAGCAACCTCGGTCGCAGCATCGTCTTCGATGTCGGGATCAGCCTGTGACGCCGCTACAGCAGTTGATCGCCGACGTGCCGCAGACCGGCCGCGTGCGCTGGATCGGCGTACGCCCGGAGTCTCGCGGGCCGATGCTCGAACTTGACGCCGTGGAAGCGCGACTGGAGGCCGGACTGACCGGCGATCACGCCCGCCCCGGCGTGCGAAATGCCCGACAGGTGACGTTGATTCAATTCGAACACCTGGCCGTGATCAGCGCGCTGATGGGCCGACCTGAAGATCAACCCGTGAGGCCTGAGGATCTGCGGCGCAATCTGGTCATCAGCGGCATCAACCTGTTCAGTCTCAAGGGGCGGCGTTTTCGCATCGGTCAGGCGATTTTCGAGACCACCGGCTGGTGTCAGCCCTGCGCACGCCTGCAAAACAACCTCGGCCCCGGCACCTTTCAAGCGGTGCGCGGGCATGGCGGAATTACCGCACGAGTGTTACAAAGCGGGATCATTCGCCTCGACGACGGTGTTTCGGTCGAACCGGTTCCGGCCAGTGGCTATGCTGCGTTCAACCCGGGATAAAAACCGCTGTAGCTTCCAAACCTTCAGCAACGTCTACCTGACGAGGCCTTTATGACCAGCCGCCTGAACCCCGAAGACCAGAAGCATGTCGAAGAGTACCTGCAGTTGTCCCAACACCGTGTCGAGCGCCGGCCTTTCCGGCCGTGGATGCTCCTGGTGCTGGTGCTGGCAGTGACCATTGGTCTGGGCCTGCTGAGCCGATTTATCAGTTACCTGACGCTATGAGCAGCATTGCGCTCGCGAAGGTGATTGCACCGATTTCCTTTAAAAACCTTGCGAGTTATCCCTATGTCCCATCGTATTGTTATTGTCGGCGGCGGCGCCGGCGGTCTGGAGTTGGCTACCCGTCTGGGTAAGACTCTGGGCAAGCGCGGCACGGCCAGTGTGATGCTGGTCGACGCGAACCTGACGCACATCTGGAAGCCCCTGCTGCACGAAGTGGCCGCCGGATCGCTGAACTCTTCCGAAGACGAACTCAACTATGTTGCCCAGGCGAAATGGAACCACTTCGAGTTCCAGCTGGGGCGCATGAGCGGACTCGATCGCGCGCAGAAGAAAATCCAGCTGGCCGCCACCTACGACGAGAACGGTGTCGAACTGGTACCGGCGCGTGAAGTGCCCTACGACTCGCTGGTGATCAGCGTCGGCAGCACCACCAACGATTTCGGCACCCAGGGCGCAGCGCAGCACTGCCTGTTCCTCGACACCCGCAAACAGGCCGAACGCTTCCACCAGCAGTTGCTCAATCACTACCTGCGCGCGCATGCCGGGCAGACCGATGTAGTCGAACAGATCAGCGTGGCGATCGTTGGTGCTGGCGCCACAGGCGTCGAACTGGCGGCAGAACTGCACAACGCGGCGCATGAACTGGCCGCTTACGGCCTCGACCGGATCAAACCGGAAAACATGCACATCACCTTGATCGAAGCCGGCCCACGGGTGCTGCCAGCCCTGCCGGAGCGCATCAGCGGCCCGGTACACAAGACTCTGGAGAAACTCGGGGTCAATGTGATGACCAACGCTTCGGTCAGCGAAGTAACCGCTGACAGCCTGATCACCGCCGATGGCAACGTGATCAAGGCCAGCCTGAAAGTCTGGGCCGCCGGGATTCGCGCGCCGGGTTTCCTCAAGGACATCGACGGCCTGGAAACCAACCGCATCAATCAGCTGCAAGTGCTACCGACGTTGCAGACCACCCGCGACGAAAACATTTTCGCCTTCGGTGACTGCGCCGCGTGCCCGCAACCGGGTTCGGATCGCAACGTGCCGCCGCGTGCACAAGCCGCGCACCAACAGGCGTCGTTGCTGGCCAAGTCACTGAAGCTGCGCATCGAGGGCAAAACCCTGCCGGAGTACAAATACACCGACTACGGCTCGCTGATTTCGCTGTCGCGTTTTTCGGCTGTGGGTAACTTGATGGGTAACCTGACGGGCAGTGTGATGCTGGAGGGCTGGCTGGCGCGGATGTTCTACGTGTCGCTGTATCGCATGCACCAGATGGCGCTGTACGGGCCGTTCCGCACGGCGATGCTGATGCTGGGCAGCAAGATCGGTCGCGGCACCGAGCCTCGTCTGAAGCTGCATTGATCCACCCTGTAGGAGTGAGCCTGCTCGCGATAGCAGTGGGTCAGTCAATTCATTCATGACTGACACACCGCTATCGCGAGCAGGCTCACTCCTACAATGATTTTGCTTAGGGCCTGAGTTTTTCATGGGCAAAAAAAATCCCCGTATCTTTCGATACGAGGATTTTCAATATGGTCGGGGTAAGGGGATTCGAACTCCTGACATCCTGCTCCCAAAGCAGGCGCGCTACCGGACTGCGCTATACCCCGGTAAAAAAAAGGCGACCTATCAAAGATCGCCTTCTTCGATCAGCGCTTTTGGCCTCTGATCTTAAGATTCGATCCCAGTGTTACCTGGTTTCAAAAATGGTGGGTCGTGTGGGATTCGAACCTACGACCAATTGGTTAAAAGCCAACTGCTCTACCAACTGAGCTAACGACCCAAAAATGGTCGGGGTAAGGGGATTCGAACTCCTGACATCCTGCTCCCAAAGCAGGCGCGCTACCGGACTGCGCTATACCCCGGTTTGAAATTGGCTCCGTGACCAGGACTCGAACCTGGGACCCAATGATTAACAGTCATTTGCTCTACCGACTGAGCTATCACGGAACTACATATTTCAATTTACAACGGTGAAACTTACAGCTCTTAGACATCGTTCGCATCGCTGCGTTCGTGTGTCTGAGGCGCGCTATTCTACAACCTAGAACACCTCTGTCAACCCCCTAAATCGCTTTCAAGTTAATGATTTGCAACTTATTTCAGATTTCAGCTCAGTGAGCTGAGATGCTGCGGGTGACTGACTGCGGGGCGCACTTTACAAGCCTTTTCCTTAGAGTTCAACAGCCTAACGAAAAAAAGGCCTCGCAAAGCGAGGCCTTCCTTATTTCATTGGCTTTGCCGATCAGTCGAAAACGATTTCGTCGTTTACGACCTTGCCGGTTGCCGTATCACCCGGCAGGAAATGCCCCGACAGGATCAACTGCGCCAACGGGTTTTCGATCCAGCGCTGGATCGCACGTTTCAGAGGACGTGCGCCATAGACCGGGTCGTAACCGACGGCAATCAGCTTGTCCATCGCTTCCGGGCTCAGCTCCAGCTTCAGCTCGCGCTCGGCCAGACGGCTGCGCAGACGACCCAACTGGATCTCGGTAATGCCCGCGATCTGGTCCCGCGCCAAAGGCTCGAAGATCACCACTTCGTCGACCCGGTTGATGAACTCGGGACGGAAGTGACTGGTCAGCGCGTCCATCACCGCTGCACGCTGGGCCTCACGGTCACCGACCAGTTCCTGGATCTGCGACGAACCGAGGTTCGAGGTCATGACGATCACGGTATTGCGGAAATCCACCGTGCGCCCGTGACTGTCGGTCAGACGCCCATCCTCCAGCACCTGCAGCAGAATGTTGAATACATCCGGGTGCGCTTTCTCGACCTCGTCCAGCAGGATCACCGAGTAAGGCTTGCGACGCACCGCTTCGGTCAGGTAACCGCCCTCCTCGTAACCCACGTAGCCTGGTGGTGCACCGATCAGCCGCGCCACGGAATGTTTCTCCATGAACTCGGACATGTCGATCCGCACCATTGCCTCTTCCGTATCGAAGAGGAATTCGGCCAGCGCCTTGCACAGCTCGGTTTTACCGACACCGGTCGGGCCGAGGAACATGAACGAGCCGCTCGGACGATTCGGGTCTGCCAGCCCGGCACGCGAACGGCGTACCGCGTTGGAGACCGCAACCACCGCTTCGTCCTGGCCGATCACGCGCTGGTGCAACAGGCTTTCCATCTTCATCAGCTTGTCGCGCTCGCCTTCGAGCATTTTCGACACCGGAATACCGGTCCACTTCGAAACGACTTCGGCGATTTCCTCTTCGGTCACCTTGCTGCGCAGCAACTGGTTTTCACTCTTGCCGTGCTGGTCGACCATTTGCAGGCTGCGCTCCAGATCCGGGATCACCCCGTACTGCAATTCGGCCATGCGGTTGAGATCGCCTTTACGGCGCGCCGCTTCCAGTTCCTGACGCGACTGCTCGATCTTCTGCTGAATCTGCGCCGAACCCTGTACCTCGGCTTTTTCCGAGTTCCAGATTTCTTCCAGATCCGAGTACTCACGTTCGAGGCGGACGATTTCTTCCTGAAGTTTTTCCAGGCGCTTCATCGCCGCTTCATCGCTTTCTTTCTTCAGGGCCTGGGATTCAACCTTGAGCTGAATCAAACGACGCTCCAGACGATCGAGCACTTCCGGCTTGGAGTCGATCTCCATGCGGATACGGCTGGCGGCTTCGTCGATCAGGTCGATGGCCTTGTCCGGCAACTGCCGGTCAGTGATGTAGCGATGGCTGAGCTTGGCCGCGGCGATGATCGCGCCGTCGGTGATCGCCACTTTATGGTGAACCTCATAACGCTCCTTGAGGCCACGCAGGATAGCGATGGTGTCTTCTTCGCTCGGCTCGTCCACCAGCACTTTCTGGAAACGCCGCTCAAGCGCCGCATCCTTCTCTATATATTGGCGGTACTCGTTGAGCGTGGTTGCGCCGACACAGTGCAGCTCACCGCGCGCCAGTGCCGGTTTGAGCATGTTGCCGGCATCCATCGAGCCTTCGCCTTTACCGGCGCCGACCATGGTGTGCAGTTCGTCGATGAACAGAATGATCTGCCCTTCCTGCTTCGACAGCTCGTTGAGCAGCGCTTTCAGGCGTTCCTCGAACTCACCGCGATACTTGGCACCGGCAATCAGCGCGCCCATGTCCAGCGACAGCAGACGTTTGCCCTTGAGGCCGTCCGGCACTTCGCCGTTGATGATGCGCTGGGCCAGACCTTCGGCAATCGCGGTTTTACCCACGCCAGGTTCGCCGATCAGCACCGGGTTGTTCTTGGTGCGGCGCTGCAGAACCTGAATGGTGCGGCGAATTTCGTCGTCACGGCCGATCACCGGATCGAGCTTGCCGTCTTCGGCACGCTTGGTCAGGTCGACGGTGTACTTGTCCAGCGCCTGACGCGACTCTTCGTGGTTGGCGTCATTTACCGCCTCACCACCGCGCAGGTTGTTGATCGCGTTTTCCAGGGCTTTCTTGCTCACGCCCTGGCCGAGCAGCAGTTTGCCGAGCTTGCTGTTCTCGTCCATCGCGGCGAGCAGCACCAGCTCGCTGGAAATGAACTGGTCGCCCTTCTGCTGGGCCAGACGATCGGCCTGATTGAGCAGGCGCGCCAGGTCCTGCGACATGTTGACGTCGCCGGTCGGGTTCTGGATTTTCGGTAATTGATCGAGCTCTTTGGTCAGCTCTTTGCGCAGGCTGTTGACGTCGAAGCCCACTTGCATCAACAGGGGTTTGATCGAACCACCCTGCTGTTCAAGCATCGCCTGCATCAAGTGCGCCGGCTCGATGGCCGGATGATCGTGGCCAACGGCCAGAGATTGGGCGTCGGACAACGCCAACTGTAATTTGCTGGTTAAACGGTCTATACGCATGGGGTCACCTTCCTTTTGAGCAGGCCGGACCTAAAAACCATCCTGAATAAAGAAACCTGCCAGATACCACTGTAGATGCGGTCGATTCTGGGAGATTCAAGCGTCAGCGAGTTGATTCAAGTCAGGCAAGTCTAGCGGGTGAGCCAGACAAGGGAGGCGAAACGGCCAGTGCGCGACGCACGGCGGTAAGAAAAGAAGCGTGGATCGGTCACGGTGCAGAAACCGCCGCCATAAACCGCAGTGACGCCGCGTTCAGCCAGACGCAGGCGCGCCAGCAGATAGATGTCAGCCATGAACTTGCCAGCATTGTGACTGGGCACGAAGGCGGATGCCGCTTCCGGCAATTGATTGACGAAGACTTCGCGTACTTCCGGGCCGACTTCAAAGGCTTTCGGGCCGATGGCCGGGCCAAGCCAGACCAGTACGTCCGCCGCAGCGGTGTCGAGATGGTCGAGGGTGGCTTCCAGTACGCCCGCCGCCAAACCGCGCCAACCGGCGTGAGCCGCCGCGACGCGAGTACCGGCACGGTTGCAGAACAATGCCGGCAGGCAATCCGCGGTCATCGCCGCGCAGGCAACCCCGGGAGTCGCAGTCCAGCTGGCGTCGGCGGTGGCAACCACGCCCGGATCAGCGTGGGCCACGGCAATCCCGTGCACTTGCTGCAACCAGGCAGGCTTGATTGAGAAATGTTCGGTCAGACGCCGACGATTCTCGGTGACCGCTTCCGGGCGATCATCGACATGATCGCCCAGATTGAGGCTGTCGAACGGCGCCTCGCTGACACCCCCCTCGCGGGTGGTGACACAGGCGCTGACGCTGGCCGGCGCAGGCCAGTCCGGCGTCAGCCAGTTCATCCGACGAATGCCTCGCGATCCTGCTTGAGCAGGGTCAGCAGCCAGACGAAATCTTCCGGCAGCGGCGATTCCCAGCTCATGCGCTCACCGGTGGTCGGATGATCCAGCTCGAGGAAGCGCGCGTGCAGGGCCTGACGCGGGAAGTGCTTGAGCGACTCGACCATGGTCGGGTTCGCGGCAGGCGGAATGCGGAAACGACCGCCGTACGCCGGGTCGCCGACCAACGGGAAGTTGATGTGCGACATGTGCACGCGAATCTGGTGGGTCCGGCCGGTTTCCAGTTTGACCCGCACATGCGTGTGGGAACGGAAACGCTCCAGCACGCGGTAGTGACTGACGGCAGGCTTGCCACCTTCCATCACGGCCATGCGCTGGCGCTGCTGACCATGACGGCCGATCGGAGCGTTGATCTTGCCCCCGGCGGTCACGACACCGATCACGATGCACTCGTAGATCCGGCTGACGCTGCGGCTTTGCAGCTGGGCAACGAGCTTGGTCTGCGCCTGAATGGTCTTGGCCACCACCATCAGACCGGTGGTGTCCTTGTCCAGACGATGCACGATACCGGCGCGCGGGACATTGATGATGTCCGGCACGTGGTGCAGCAAGGCATTGAGCAAGGTGCCATCAGCGTGGCCGGCAGCCGGGTGCACCACCAGGCCCGCAGGCTTGTTGATCACCAGGATGTCGTCGTCTTCATAGACGATGTCGAGCTCGATGTCCTGGGCGATCCACTCGCCCTGGGCTTCCTGCTCGGCAGTCAGCTCAAGGACGGCACCGCCATGCACGATGTCGCGCGGGCGGATGACCGCCCCGTCCACAGTCAGGCGACCTTCTTTGATCCAGGCGGAAAGGCGCGAGCGTGAGTGCTCAGCGAAGAGTTGGGCGGCGACTTGATCGAGGCGTTGGCCGCCCAAATCGGACGGCACCTCTGCGCGAAGTTCAATTTTATCGGACATGCTCTGACTGGCGTCGGCACAGCCTTTGGTTTCGGCTGCGCGCTTGTGGTTAAATACGGCGTCTTTTGCCCCGAGGCTTTTCAACGGGGCGCTCATCATAACAGGACGGCCCCGCCCAAGACAGCGGCCGTCATAGGGACGCAAGCCGCCATGCAAGTGAAACACCTGCTGCTGATCGCCATCCTCGCATTGACCGCTGCTTGCTCATCGAAGGAAGTCGTCGACGAAAACCTGAGCGAAGCCGAGCTGTACCAGCAGGCTCAGACCGACCTGGACAACAACAGCTACACCAGCGCCACAGCCAAGCTGAAGGCTCTGGAGTCGCGCTATCCGTTCGGTCGCTACGCGGATCAGGCACAGCTTGAACTGATTTATGCCAACTATAAAAACGCCGAGCCGGAAGCTGCCAAGTCCGCCGCCGAGCGTTTTATCCGTTTGCACCCACAGCACCCGAACGTGGACTACGCCTACTACCTCAAGGGCCTGACCTCGTTCGACCAGGACGTCGGCCTGCTGGCGCGCTTCCTGCCGCTGGACATGACCAAGCGTGACCCGGGCGCTGCGCGCGACTCTTACAACGAGTTCGCCCAGTTGACCAGCCGCTATCCGAACAG
Organism: Pseudomonas sp. JQ36; assembly: GCF_053851495.1. Classification (NCBI taxonomy): domain Bacteria; kingdom Pseudomonadati; phylum Pseudomonadota; class Gammaproteobacteria; order Pseudomonadales; family Pseudomonadaceae; genus Pseudomonas; species Pseudomonas sp. JQ36. The sequence continues at coordinate 3,869,165 of NZ_CM132642.1, forward strand.
CCGCTACGCACCGGACGCCAAGCAGCGCATGATTTACCTGCGCAACCTGCTGGCCGCGTACGAAATCCACGTCGCCGACTACTACCTGACCCGTCAGGCTTATGTAGCTGCAGCCAACCGTGGTCGTTACGTGGTGGAAAACTTCCAGGAAACCCCATCGGTCGGCGACGGCCTGGCGGTGATGACCGAGGCTTACCAGCGTCTGCACCTGGACGAACTGGCCGCCACCAGTCTGGAAACCCTGAAGCTCAACTACCCGAACCACCCGAGCCTGCAGGACGGCCAGTTCGTGCCTTCGGTTGCCGAATCCGACAACCGTTCGTGGCTGAGCAAGGCCACTCTGGGCCTGATCGAATCGCGTCCGCCGCTGCCGCCGGGAGAAACCCGCGCCAACCAGGACGTGCAGAAGCAGTTCCAGGACGCGAAAGACGCGATCCCGAACGAGCTCAAGCCTAAAGACGAAAACGGTGACGTGATCGAGGAAGAACATCATGAAGCCGAAGGCAACAACGAAGACCGTTCGTGGTTCAGCTACATGACCTTCGGCGTGTTCGACTGATCACACCGGTGTCACAAAAAAGGGAGATCTGCGGATCTCCCTTTTTCATTGCCGCGCATTAATAGTCTGTGCGCCTGCCGGCACCTTGGCTAAACTGCCGGATCACTAGCCGAAAAGCCGCCCATCATGCTTCGTTTACTGTTCTGGATTGTCCTGATTTTCGCTGCGGTATGGCTGTGGCGTAAATTCAAGGCGCCCGCCTCGTCTGCCCAATCGCCCCGCGAGCAAGACGCCGCGCCGATGGTGCGCTGCGCCCACTGCGGCGTGCACCTGCCCCGCGACCGCGCGCTGAACCTTCAGCGACAATGGTATTGCAGCCAGGCTCACCTTGAGCAAGGCCCGGGTGCCAGTGATCGCTGAGGTCGCCAACGCCGACCGTAAACAGGCTCAGCGCCTGCTGCGCCTGTATCATCTCTACCGTTTGAGCGTCGGCATCACGCTGGTGCTGCTGATCTCCAGCAACATGGACAACCGCCTGCTGACGTCGGCCGACGACGAACTGCTGCGCAGCGGTAGCTGGTTGTATCTGGTGCTGAACATCCTGCTGGTGGTGTTTCTGGAAAACACCCGGCGGCCGACGCAGTTGTTCAGTCTGGCGCTGGTGGATGTCCTGCTGCTGTGCGGGTTGTTCTACGCGGCGGGCGGGGTGGCCAGCGCGATCGGCAACCTGCTGATTGTCTCGGTGGCGATCAGCAACACCCTGCTGCGCCGGCGCATCGGCCTGCTGATTGCCGCCATCGGCGCACTCGGCATTGTCAGCTCCAGCTTTCTGCTGAGCTTCAGTCATCCCCTGAGCGCCAATGACTATCTGCAAGCCGGGACCCTCGGCGCCTTGTGTTTTGCCGCATCGCTGCTGGTCCAGGGCCTGATCCGGCGTCTGGAAGTCAGCGAAAATCTCGCCGAACAGCGCGCCAGCGAAGTCACCAGCCTTGAAGCGCTCAACGCCCTGATTCTGCAACGCATGCGCACCGGCATCCTGGTGCTCGACGAACAGCGTCGGGTACAGCTGGCCAACCACAGCGCGAAAAATCTGTTGGCCCAATCGCATCTTGAAGGTCATTTGATCAGCGACTACTCGCCGGCATTGGTCGAGCGCCTGCAACTGTGGCTGAGCAACCCGACCCTGCGCCCGCAGAGCCTGAAGATTCCCGGCAACGGCCTGGAACTGCAACCCAGCTTCATCGCCCTCGACCAGAGTCCCAACCAGCAAACCCTGGTGTTCCTCGAAGATCTGGCGCAAGTCGCGCAACAAGCCCAGCAGCTCAAACTCGCCGCGCTCGGGCGTCTGACCGCGGGCATCTCCCATGAAATCCGCAATCCACTGGGCGCCATCAGTCATGCCGCGCAGCTATTGGCGGAGTCCGAGGAACTCGATAGCGCTGATCGGCGTCTGACGCAGATCATTCAAGACCACTCCCAGCGCATGAACCGAGTCATCGAAAACGTCCTGCAACTGTCGCGCCGCCAGCAGAGCGCTCCGCAACGGCTGGATCTCAAGCCGTGGCTGGAACAGTTCGTCGCCGAGAGCCGCGAACAGGCCACTGAGCGACAAACGATTCATTTGCGGATCAATTCCGGGGACTTCATCACGTTGATGGATCCCGACCAGCTCACGCAGATTCTCGACAATCTGTTACGCAACGGCTGGCGGCACAGCGCCCTGCTGCACGAGCAGGCCGAGGTCTGGCTGGCGCTGTTCGTCGACCCCGAAAGCCAACTGGCGGTGCTCGAAGTGCAGGACAACGGCCCCGGTGTCCCGTCCGATCAGCAGGCGCATCTGTTCGAACCGTTCTTCACCACCAGCAGCCAAGGCACCGGCCTTGGGCTTTATCTGTCCCGTGAGCTGTGCGAAAGCAACCAGGCGCGCCTAGACTTCAAACCACGCCAAGGCGGCGGCTGCTTTCGCATCACCTTTGCTCACGGACGGAAACAAAGTTGAACACGAGCCCACGGCAAAAAATCCTCATCGTCGACGACGAACCGGATATCCGCGAACTCCTGGAAATCACCCTGGGACGGATGAAACTCGACACCTTCAGTGCTCGCAACCTCGGCGAGGCCCAGGCGCTGTTGCAACGCAATGCGTTCGACCTGTGCCTGACCGACATGCGCCTGCCCGACGGCACGGGGCTGGACTTGGTGCAGCACATCCAGCAACGTCATCCACAACTGCCGGTGGCGATGATCACCGCGTATGGCAGCCTGGAAACAGCGATCAATGCGCTGAAGGCCGGCGCCTTCGACTTCCTCACCAAGCCGGTTGATCTCACGCGCCTGCGTGAACTGGTCAGCACCGCACTGCGCATGCCTGCCGCCGGCGGCAGCGTCACCTCGATCGACCGCCGACTGCTGGGCGACTCGCCCCCAATGCGCGCTCTGCGCAAACAAATCGACAAGCTCGCCCGCAGTCAGGCTCCGGTCTACATCAGCGGCGAATCGGGCAGCGGCAAAGAGCTGGTCGCGCGGCTGATCCACGAACAAGGGCCGCGCGCGCAACAGCCGTTTATACCGGTCAACTGCGGGGCGATCCCTTCAGAGCTGATGGAGAGCGAGTTTTTTGGCCATCGCAAAGGCAGCTTCACCGGCGCGGTGGACGACAAACCGGGGCTGTTTCAGGCCGCGCACGGCGGCACCCTGTTTCTCGATGAAGTGGCGGATCTGCCGCTGTCGATGCAAGTCAAGCTGCTGCGGGCGATTCAGGAAAAAGCCGTGCGCAGCGTCGGCGGCCAGCAGGAAACCGTGGTCGATGTGCGCATTCTGTGCGCCACGCACAAAGACCTGGAAGCGGAAGTCGCCGCCGGGCGCTTCCGTCAGGATCTGTATTATCGGTTGAACGTGATCGAACTGCGGGTGCCGTCCCTGCGCGAACGGCGCGACGACATCGAAGTGCTGGCTGCGCACATGCTCCAGCGCCTGGCCAGCAACAGTGGCCAGCCGGCAGCCCAATTGCACCCGCAAGCGCTTGAAGCACTGAAGCGTTATCGTTTTCCCGGAAATGTGCGAGAACTGGAGAATGTCCTCGAACGCGCGCACACGCTGTGCGAAAACCAAGTGATCGAGGCCGAGGATTTGCGCTTGAGCGAAGGGAGTTGCGCAGTCGAGGACGGCATTGCCGACCTGACGCAGATCGACAACCTTGAGGATTATCTGGAGAACGTCGAGCGTAAGCTGATTCTGCAGGCGCTGGAGGAAACCCGCTGGAATCGCACGGCGGCGGCGCAGCGCTTGAGCCTTTCGTTTCGGTCGATGCGCTACAGGCTGAAGAAACTCGGTCTGGATTGAGGGCCCCTTCGCGAGCAAGCCCGCTCCCACAGTAGATCTCGGTTGTTCACACAATTTGTGTTCATCGCAGATCCAATGTGGGAGCGGGCTTGCTCGCGAAAACGGTCTGCCAGCCACCAGAGAAATACCTGACTAAATGCGACCTTCAGGTGCATACGGCACCGGATCGATAATCGGCGCCCGCCCCAGCATCACATCGGCAAACAGCTGACACGACGCCGGCGCCAGCACCAGCCCGTTGCGGTAATGCCCGCAGTTCAGCCACAACCCCTCAAACCCCGGCACCCGGCCGATATACGGAATCCCCTCCGGCGAGCCCGGGCGCAAACCGGCCCAGTGCCCCACCACTTCGGCCTCCGCCAGCGCCGGCAGCAGCTCGACCGCCGAAGCCTTGAGGCTCTGCAACGCGACATCGGTCGGGGTCTTGTCGAAGCCTTCGTGCTCCAGCGTACTGCCGATCAGAATGTGCCCGTCGCGACGCGGAATCGCATAACGCCCCTTGGCCAGCACCATGCTCGGCAGGAAATCCGCCGCACACTTGTAGAGAATCATCTGGCCCTTGACCGGCTCAACCGGCAGCGTCCGGTTCAGCGTCTTGAGCAGATCACCGCTCCATGCTCCGGCGGTCAGCACCACCTGGTCGCCACTGATCACGCCTTTGGACGTCTCGACGCCAACCACCCGCGCGCCTTCGCGAACAAACCCGCTGACTTCGCATTGCTCGTGAAGGGTCACGTTAGGCAGCGCCAGCAAAGCGGCTTTCAACGATTTGACCAGACGCGGGTTACGCACATTGGCCACATCAGCCATGTAGATCGCCCGGGAGAATCCACCGCCGAGCACCGGCACTGCGTCGTGTGCTGCAGAGATATCCACAGCCCGCAGCGGACGGTTTTCCCGCTCGGCCCAGGCCAGTGCTTCGGCTTCATCGTCCAGATCCAGCCAGTACAGGCCGGTGATGTGCACTTCGGGATCAACTCCGGTATCGGCAAATAGCCGCTCGCCCAGCTGTGGATAAAAATCCTGCGACCAATGCGCCAGTGCGGTGACCGCCGGGCTGTAGCGCCACGGGTACAGCGGCGAAACAATGCCGCCGCCGGCCCAGGACGATTCCTGGCCGACGTTCGAGCGATCCAGCAGCACCACGCTGCGCACTTCGGAGGCGAGGTTGTAGGCGGTCAGCAGGCCAATCACCCCGCCACCGACAATCACCACTTGCTGTTGCCTGGTCATGTTTGATCCAACCGTAAAAAAGACAGTGGGCGCAAAAGGCGCCCTCAAGAAGGTACCTCAGCGGCCCCAGCAATCCTTGGTGGTCAGCCCGGTGGTAGCGTTGTTCATGCTTCTGACGCCAGTGTTGGTGAGGGTAAAGTCCCCGCACTTGTCGGTGGCCATGGCAGTGCCAGCCTTGCGTGTGGCGGTCAGCAGGAAGGTCTGGTCAGCGATCGTCGGGGTGATGGTGTAGTAATCATTGCCCGTGCTCAGACCGGTGATGCCGGTGTAGACGTTGTTTTTGGTATAGAAGCGTTCGAGGCTCTGCGCCTGCTCCGAGAGCAGTGACACCACTTCGGCACGCCGGCCCTTTTTCAGGTATTCGGTGTAGCCCGGTGCAGCGATGGTGATGATGATGCCGATGATCGCAATCACGATCATGATTTCGATCAGGGTGAAGCCTTGGTTGACTCTGCGCATGCCTCAAACTCTCACTTACTGTATTTGTCGCCACATGATACGACGGCTGCCGCCGCCGGATTTTTCCACCAGTGTGGTGACGGTGCCACTGGAATCGTTGACGATCTTGCGCGTCGCGCCATTGACGATGGCGTTCAGGGTCGGAATCCCGCCGGTGAACACCACGCCGCTGGAAATCGTGTCGTTGCTGTCGACCACGCCATCGGCGTTGGTGTCGAGCACCGCGTAGTTGAGCATCTTACCGCTGAACGCATCGAGTTCGACCAGTTTGCCGGTGCCGAAACTGGCGCACGGGTCGGTGGTGTCGACACTGGCGGTGGTAAACACGATGCGCCCGAGCACCAGACTGGCCTGATTGATCACCCGCTCGCCGGTCAGCACGTTGTTGTACACCAAGGGCAGATACCAGCCCTTTTCCGCCGGATAAGTCGTATCGTTCTGGCTGGTGGTGATGAACTGCCCCGTACTGCCGGAGAACACTCCGGTCACTGCTTGGGTCTGCAGGCTGCTGACTGTCAGTTGCCCGGAACCGCCGTCGGCATCCCACACCGAATAAAATGCCTGCAGGTCCTTGTTGGTCTTGTCGGCGGTTTCGTTGAATTTTCCGGTGCCGAAAAATACCTGTTTGCCCCCCTGCGAATTGTCCGCCAGCAGCGGCTGCGCGGTGATCGGCTGAGTCGCTCCGCCCGCCGTGGTGAACAGCGGCTTGCCGGAAAACGCCACGCCCCAGCCGTCGGTCGACGTCGCGCTCAGATCGAATTTCCACAAACGCCCTTTCAAGTCACCGCCGTAAGCGGCCTGCACCACGTTGGAAGAATTGACCTTGAGCTTCACCGACGACAGGCCATTGGTGGTTTCGGTGCTGTCGATCACGATTTTCTTGATCAGCGAACCGTCACGCACATCCAGCACATACAACGCCGCCACACCGGAGTTGCTGCCATAGCCATTGGCGATGAATGCCGCCCAGCGACCATCGGCCAAGCGTGCCACTTCCGGCCGGGCATAGGCGTAACCCAGATCATTGAATGCATTGGCGGTGTTTGCCGTGGCGGGCGCACTGACCTCCCAAAGGGCGCTGAGCACATTGCCGGCGGACGCGTCGAACAGTTGCAAGGCATAGAAAGCTTTGCCGCCGGCGCCGGTGCCGCCAATGGCCAGGGTTTTCCAGGCGCTGTTGATTTGCGCGTCATACACACCGACCTGACCGTCCACCAGAAACTTGTGGCTGACGCCGTTGATGTAAGCAGGATCTGCAATCAGCCGCATCGACGGCAATACGCTGGACGGCATGTAGGCATAGCGTCGAGTGCCGTTGGCCGAGTTGATCACGTTGACGAAACCGTCGTTGGCATTCACCACCAGACTCGAATTCATATTCGCCGCTTTGGTGGTCAGGTACGTGGTGTAGGTGGTGTCCCCCGAGAGATCGGAGGCGGTTTTGTCGCCGGGCGAGGCCAGCACCAGCGGCGAGTTGACGATGTCGCCGAGCAATACGCTGCGCACCTTCAGCCCGGCCTTGTTGGTGCCCTTGCTCCACTCCACCAGATCGTTGCCGCTGATGCCGGTGGGCAGGCCTTGGCTGAGCGTGGTCTGCTGGGCAGCGGAAAAGTTGCCGTAGGCCAGAGTGACGGCGGCATTGCTGCTGGTGTTCCAAGATTGGTAAGGCGGTGCGGTAGCGCCCGGGACGATTGTGGTGTCGGTACTCCACAACGCTGCCGAGGTATTCACCGCGCCAGCCGAGGTGAAACCGAAGGACTTGATCGTCCCGCGCCAGTCTTTGGGGTCATAGCTGGTCTGGAAATAACGGGTGCCACTGGCCAGCGTGGTGCCGCTGGTGACCCCGCTGCCGCCGGAGCCGGCCTTGGAGGTGATGTCGCTCAACGCCGAGGACAGCGCGGCATTGAGGCCCGTGCTGTCGGTCGCCTGGTAATACCTGCCCTGCCCGTAAGCGGCGGCGTCCGACAACATGTCATTGTCGGCGGTAAAACCCACTGTGTAGGTGTTCATGTTCTGCTTGGGAAAATCCACCGCGTTCCAGCTTTTGCCGGCGGCGTCAGTACCGGTCGAACGCATGTCGATGTCGAAAGCGAATTTGGCAATATCGTCGAGATACAGCGTGTCGCCCTCGCTATCACCATTGAGGTTGTTGCCGTCATTGTTGATGCCGTCCCAGTTCGGCAGGCGACTGCCACCCAGCGGATCATTGCTCGGGAAGGTGCGGTCGTAAGTCGGCAAACCGTCGGTGATCACCACGCCGTAGTTCTTCTGGCAACGGTACTGGATCGGGCTGGTGTAGGTCGTCGGCGTGCTGTTGTAGTACGGGGCCATGCCACGCATGTAGCGAGTGATTTCGTAATAGGTTTCCGCCAGCGGCGTATTGGCCACGGCGCTCAAACCGTTGATCGCAGAAATCAGCGCGTTGTAGTTGGCGTCGGCCTGTGCCTGGGTCACGCTGCCGGACACCGGTGACAAGTCGCTGATCGAACGCGCGATGTAACCGCCATTGCCCGAGTTGTTACTGGTGGCCGGATTGAAAGTTGACAGGCCCATACGCAAGGTACGATTGCTGGTGACCAGCGCGGTGGACACGTTGCGCGCGACGTTGATCCGATAGTCGTTGGGAATTGCCCCGTTGGTGAAGTCGCGGGTGCCGTTGTTGATCGCCAGCCCGACCACATAGGCTATGTAATCCCCGGTGTAGCGGGTGTTGCCGCCACCCACCGGATCCGGCAGTTTCAGGCACAGCGGCGCAACACTGTTGTTGTAAAAGGCATAGGCCCCACCGGAACAACCGGAGGTCGGCAGGCTTGAGAGAAACACCGAATCACCGGTAATGGCGGTCGAACTCAGGCACAGTCCGAGCAACGCGTTGCACTGCCGGGCAGGTGTGCGATCAACGTCGGGATCGAATCCTGGCGCATAAATAATGCTGTTCATGCTGCCGGAATCGTCGATCAGCAACATCACGTTGGGCGACACCGCCGCCGCGCTCAACAGCGGCGAATCGGACGGAGTAAACGCATACGCCGGCGCCGCCAGATACAGGCCCAGCAGCACGCCGGCCAACAAGGTCCGGAAGCGCTCAATACTTCGCATAGACACTCTCCACCACACTGCGCGAAGTACCGGCGATGCCGACTGCCGTCACTCGATACAGGGTCGCCGAAGTGTTACTCGGCACGTTCACTGCCGTCAGGGTCGTGCCAATGTTCTGCACACCATAAAAGCCGTTACCGGCTGCGATCCACGTGACCCCGGAAGTCGAATTGAACCCCGCCGCGCTGACCACCGAAGACTCCGCCGGTGGCGCACATTGCGTGGTACTGGCGCAGACGGCCAGCGAATAACTGTCGAGCTGCACCGCACTCTCGCCGATACGCAGCGCGGCCTCTGCGGTCTGGAACGACTGATTGCGCAGGCTGACGCTGCCGGCCATTTTTTCCTGCAGGTTGGCGCTCTGCATAGAGGACAGGCCGATCAGTGTCAGCAGCAACAAAAACACCAGACTGACCAGCAACACCATACCGCGCTGGTTTTGCCGCTGCTCGAAAGTCATCCTCATCGGCCCGGCCCTCATTGCAGGCGGTTGCGCAAAGCGGCAACCACGTTGAAGGTTTGATTGGCCACCCGGTTGTTCGGGTCGGTGAGAGTCAGGCTCAGGCGCACACTGCGGATGCGCGCCGGATCGCTGGGGTTGGCGCTGTAGGAGGACGCCGCGACGTCGGTAGCCGACGCGGCCAGACCGAAGGTCACGTTAAAGGCACTGACGTTATTCACCAGCACCTGCTGGGTCGGATTGCCGCTGCCGGTGCCCATGAGGATCTGGTTGTTGCTGAAGCTGTAGATCAAGCGACGGATCGGAAAGGCGATCTGCCCGCTCGCCGCCGCGCGCAACCCGGTATAGGCCGTGGCGCTGTTGCGGCAATCGGAGATCACCGTCCAGGTCGGCGTACCGCCACTGCCGCCAACGTCAGCAGTGACCAGAGTCAGTTTGAGATTGCTGTTATCCCAACTGATCGGGGTGACTTGCGCCGCGTTGAAATCCCCTGCCGAACTCGCGTCGGTAATGCTGCCCAGACAGCCGAACATGCCGACCATGCGCAGTTCCTGAATCATCTTGCTCAGGACAAAACGTGCGTCTTCTTGCATCGCGGCCGCGGTGTTCTGGCTGACGTAAGTGTTTTTAGCGGCAAGGAATGTCTGCACCACGCCCAGCACGATGATCAGCCCGAGCGCCAGGGCAATGAGCATTTCGATCAGGCCGAAACCACGGTTGTATTGCTTCATGGCGTGGCCACCGGATCGACCGTGGCACGGCTGGTCAGGACGAAACTGCGCGTGGTACCGCTGGCATTCGCGGCCCGTGAGTCATTCCAGTTGATGGTGATGGTGTACACCCGCTGATTGCGGGTGATCGTGCCGGTGGCGCTCGGCCCGCCGAAATTGACGATGCTGGTGGTGAAATCGTAGAGATCCTGATCGCGGGCGACACTGAGGTTGCCCGCGGTCGGTGGTGTCACCGTGTAATCGGCAGCGGCGTTGGCGCGGATGCGATCCATCATGTCGTAGGCGATAAAACTCGCCTGGCTGGTCATGCGCGAACTGTCGGTGTACTTCAGCGCATTCACTTGAACAGCTGCCGCGCCCAATATGCCAACGGTCAGAATCAGCAACGCGACCAGCACTTCGATCAGCGACATGCCCTCCTGTGCCTGTGTGCTCCCTGCCCTCATCCGCAACTTCCACCCAATTGAATTCGTCCGTTCAGACACACGTTCAGCGTCCTGCTTTGCGTTCCCAGCGCGTAGCTGATGACCACCGCCGTCGACGGCGCCGCCAGGCCGCCCAGATTATTGAAATCCAGTGCGGTCACTCCTGAGGGTAGCGTCAGAGTCGCGCCGCTGCTCATCGCTGGAACAACCCGCAATACATTGGCCGAAGTGCCAGTACTGTCGTAGACCGACAATTCGCCGGTCCACACGCTGCCGCCGGCGCTCGGGCGCAAGCGTGTGGTCACGCCACGATCAATCGCCTCCAGCCGCGCATAGTTGATGGCGCGCTGCAAGTCGCCCATTTCGGTATCGGCCTTGCTGCTCTGGATCGAGCGAGTGAAACCCGGCACCGCCAGGGTTATGAGGATCACCATCACCGCGACCGCAGCCAACAACTCAGGCAGCGTGAAACCTTTTGTATGACGATCCATCGATGCCCTCCGTTGCCGTCGGCTATACCTGCTTCTACAAACTAGAACATTCAACCGGCCTGCGTCGGTTGATTTGCCCTGCCCGGCGCACGGATCGCGTCTGGCCTCATGCTTCAGGGAGAAAGTGCTCATGCCGCAACAGGGTTTCAGTCTGATCGAATTGCTTATGGGACTGGCGATTGGCGCAATTGTTCTGGCGCTGGTCAGTCCGGCGTTTGCCGCCTTCAACGAATCGACTCAGCGCGACCATGCGGCGCAGTCGCTGCTCGACGGGATTCGCAACGCCCGGACCCAGGCCATCACTCGCAATCAGAGCGTGGTGATCCATGGCATCAATGGCGACTGGAGTCAGGGCTGGCGAATTATTCTGGATATCAGCGGCAAGGGGCCGCAGGACAGCAGCAATCCACTGCTGCAGGAACAAGCGAGTGACGGGCGGACACCGATTGTCGGCAATTGGGCAGTCAGTCGTTATGTACGTTTCAGCAGTCTGGGACAACCGCTGATGCCCGGGCGGGCATTTCAGGCAGGGACATTACATATCTGTTCGGCACGCGAGCCGGTCAGCCAGCGCCAGGTGGTGCTGGCGGCGACCGGCCGGGTGCGCCTGACCAGCGCGAAGGCTGAGCAGGCACTGTGCCTGAAGGCGAAGAGCGTCAGATCGAGCGGACGCGCAGCTCTTTCGGCATCGAGAACGTGATGTTCTCTTCGCGGCCGGCCAGTTCATCGGCACCGGTCGCTCCCCAGGCTTGCAACTGCTGGATCACGCCACGCACCAATACTTCCGGCGCGGAAGCACCGGCGGTGATGCCGATGCGCTCGACACCATCGAACCAGCTCTTCTGCAGGTCTTCGGCGCCGTCGATCAGGTAGGCCGGCGTGGCCATGCGTTCAGCCAGTTCGCGCAGACGGTTGGAGTTGGAGCTGTTCGGGCTGCCGACCACCAACACCACGTCGCATTCGTCAGCCAGTTGCTTGACCGCGTCCTGACGGTTTTGCGTGGCGTAGCAGATGTCGTCCTTGCGCGGGCCACCAATGGCCGGGAAGCGTGTGCGCAGGGCATCGATCACGCGACTGGTGTCGTCCATCGACAGGGTGGTCTGGGTCACGAACGCCAGCTTTTCCGGGTTGCGCACTTGCAGTTCGGCTACGTCTTTCTCGTCTTCGACGAGGTAGATCGCGCCGCCATTGCTAGCGTCGTACTGGCCCATGGTGCCTTCGACTTCCGGGTGACCGGCGTGGCCGATCAGGATGCACTCACGGCCGTCGCGGCTGTATTTCGCGACTTCGATGTGCACCTTGGTCACCAGCGGGCAAGTGGCGTCGAATACCTTCAGGCCACGGCCGGCGGCTTCATTGCGCACGGCCTGGGAAACGCCGTGGGCACTGAAGATCACGATGACGTCGTCCGGTACCTGATCCAGTTCTTCGACGAATATCGCGCCACGGCTGCGCAGGTCTTCGACGACGAACTTGTTGTGCACCACTTCATGACGCACATAGATCGGCGGCCCGAAGACTTCCAGGGCGCGGTTGACGATTTCGATCGCCCGGTCCACGCCGGCGCAGAAGCCACGGGGGTTGGCGAGTTTGATTTGCATGCTGTGCCTCGTGTCTTGCGCGCGAAATAAATTTACGTCCTGCTGATCGAGCACATTGCTCAAATACAGCAAAAATCCAATGTGGGAGCGGGCTTGCTCGCGAAAGCAGTGTGTCAGACAACTTCTATGTTGAATGTCAGTCAGCATTCGCGAGCAAGCCCGCTCCCACAATTGTTCTGCGGTGTCACTCAGATCGCTTTGACGTTGATGATCTCGACGTCAAAGGTCAGCGTCTTGCCGGCCAGCGGGTGGTTGAAGTCAATGGTCACTTGCGCGTCGTCGAACTCTTTCACCACACCCGGCAGCTCAGTATTGGCCGCATCATTGAAGATCACCAGCAAACCCGGCGACAACTCCATGTCGACGAACTGCGAACGCGGGATGATCTGTACGTTTTGCGGGTTCGGCTGGCCGAAAGCGTTTTCCGGCTCGACGGTCAGCGTACGCTTGTCGCCGGCCTTGAAGCCGAACAGTGCCGCCTCGAAACCCGGCAGCAAGTTGCCGTCGCCGACCTTGAAGGTCGCCGGGGCCTTGTCGAACGTGCTGTCGACCGTGTCGCCGTTCTCCAGGCGCAATGCAAAGTGCAAAGTGACTTCCGTGTTCTGGCCGATGCGTTGCTCAGCCAATACCTGTTCAGTCATGAACGGCTTCTCCGGTTTTCTTCGATTTGAACATGTCCAGTGCCAGCATCACCGCACCGACGGTGATGGCGCTGTCGGCGAAGTTGAACGCCGGGAAGTACCAGCGGTTCTGCCAGTGCACCAGAATGAAGTCGATCACATGGCCCAGGGCAATGCGGTCATACAGATTGCCCAGCGCACCGCCCAGCACCAGCGCCAGTGCGACGGCCAGCCAGGTTTCGTTGCGGCCCAGGCGTTTGAGCCAGACCACCAGCACTGCACTGACCACGATCGCGATCAGCGCGAACAGCCAGCGCTGCCAGCCAGAGCTGTCAGCCAGGAAGCTGAAGGCCGCGCCGGTGTTGTAGGCCAGGGTCCAGCTGAAGTAATCGGGAATGATCACGATCTGCTGGAACATTTCGAGCTTGCCTTCGAAGTAGAACTTGCTGGCCTGGTCGATGACCAGAACCAGCAAGCTCAACCAGAGCCAGCTCAGCCGTCCGAAACGGCCAACGGCGTTAGGCATAGTGACGAACCTCGCCTGCGCCATCGATGTTGTCCACGCAACGGCCGCAGATTTCCGGATGCTCCGGGTTCACGCCCACGTCTTCGCGGCAATGCCAGCAACGCGCGCATTTCGGGAAGGCCGATTTGACGATCTTCAGTTTCAGGCCGCTGACTTCGGTGGCTACCGCGTCCGCAGGTGCCTGAACGAAAGGTGCCACGCTGGCAGTCGAAGTGATCAGGACAAAGCGCAGTTCGTTGCTCAGTTTGGCCAGGTCGGCGCTCAGCGCTTCTTCGGCGAACAGCGTCACTTCGGCTTGCAGGTTGCCACCGACGGCTTTGGCCGCACGCTGGATTTCCATTTCTTTGTTGACCGCCACCTTCACTTCCATGATGCGATCCCAGTACTCGCGACCCAGCTCGAAGCCTTCCGGCAACTCGGTCAGACCTTCGTACCAGGTGTTGAGCATCACCGATTCGTTGCGCTCGCCCGGCAGGTATTGCCACAGTTCGTCGGCGGTGAACGCGAGGATCGGGGCGATCCAGCGTACCAGCGCTTCGGAGATGTGGAACAGCGCGGTCTGGCACGAGCGACGGGCCTTGCTGTCGGCGCCGGTGGTGTACTGGCGATCCTTGATGATGTCGAGGTAGAAACCACCCAGCTCCTGCACGCAGAAGTTGTGGATCTTCGAGTAAACGTTCCAGAAACGGTATTCGCCGTAGTGCTCTTGCAACTCGCGTTGCAGCAGCAGGGTGCGATCCACCGCCCAGCGATCCAGCGCGAGCATTTCTTCGGCCGGCAGGAGGTCGGTGGCCGGGTTGAAACCGGTCAGGTTGGAAAGCAGGAAACGCGCCGTGTTACGGATACGGCGATAGGCGTCCGCGCTGCGCTGCAGGATCTGCTCGGACACGGCCATTTCGCCGGAGTAGTCGGTCGACGCGACCCACAGACGCATGATGTCGGCGCCCAGGGTGTCGTTGACTTTCTGCGGCGCAATCACGTTGCCCAGCGATTTGGACATCTTGCGGCCGGACTCATCGACGGTGAAGCCGTGGGTCAGCAACTCGCGGTACGGCGCGTGGTTGTCGATGGCGCAACCGGTCAGCAACGACGAGTGGAACCAGCCGCGGTGCTGGTCGGAACCTTCCAGGTACAGGTCGGCGCGCGGGCCGGTTTCGTGACCCATCGGGTGCGAACCGCGCAGCACGTGCCAGTGCGTGGTACCCGAGTCGAACCAGACGTCGAGGGTGTCGCTGATCTTGTCGTACAGCGGCGCTTCGTCGCCCAGCAGTTCGGCGGCGTCGAGTTTGAACCAGGCTTCGATGCCTTCGACTTCAACGCGCTTGGCGACCTCTTCCATCAGTTCGACGGTGCGTGGGTGCAGTTCGCCGCTTTCCTTGTTCAGGAAGAACGGGATCGGCACGCCCCAGTTGCGCTGACGGGAGATGCACCAGTCCGGACGGTTGGCGATCATCGAGTGCAGGCGCGCCTGGCCCCAGGCCGGAACGAACTTGGTGTCTTCGATGGCTTTGAGCGAGCGCACGCGCAGGGTGTCGCCGCTGACCGGCTCCTTGTCCATGCCGATGAACCACTGCGCGGTGGCGCGGTAGATCAGCGGGGTTTTATGGCGCCAGCAATGCATGTAGCTGTGTTCGATGACGGTGGTGTGCAGCAGCGCACCGACTTCGGTGAGTTTTTCGACGATGGCCGGGTTGGCCTTCCAGATGAACTGGCCGCCAAAGAACTCCAGCGACGGCACGTACACGCCGTTGCTTTGTACCGGGTTGAGGATGTCATCGTTGACCATGCCGTACTTCTTGCAGGTCACGAAGTCGTCCACACCGTAGGCCGGGGCGGAGTGAACCACACCGGTGCCGGCGCCCAGTTCGACGTAGTCGGCCAGGTACACCGGCGACAGGCGGTCGTAGAACGGGTGACGGAAGTTGATCAGTTCCAGCGCCGAACCCGGCGCGGTGGCCAGTACGCTACCTTCAACGCCGTAACGCGACAGGCAGGATTCAACCAGCTCTTCAGCCAGAACCAGCAGCTTGTCGCCGATATCGACCAGGGCGTAATTGAATTCCGGGTGGACGTTCAGCGCCTGGTTGGCCGGGATGGTCCACGGGGTGGTGGTCCAGATCACGATCGAAGCGGGTTTGCTCAGCGATGGCAGACCGAACGCGGCGGCCAGTTTGGCCTCGTCAGCGATCGGGAAGGCTACGTCGATGGTCGAGGACTTCTTGTTCTCGTACTCGACTTCGGCTTCGGCCAGCGCCGAACCACAGTCGAAGCACCAGTTCACAGGTTTGAGGCCCTTGAACACGAAACCGCCCTTGACGATTTCGGCGAGGGCGCGGATTTCACCGGCCTCGTTCTTGAAGTCCATGGTCTTGTACGGGTTGGCGAAGTCGCCCAGCACGCCGAGGCGGATGAATTCGCTCTTCTGCCCTTCGATCTGCTCGGTGGCGTAGGCACGGCACAGCTCGCGGGTCTTGTCCGCGCCCAGGTTCTTGCCGTGGGTCACTTCAACCTTGTGCTCGATCGGCAGGCCGTGGCAGTCCCAGCCCGGAACATACGGCGCGTCGAAGCCCGACAGGGTCTTCGAGCGGATGATCATGTCCTTGAGAATCTTGTTCAGTGCGTGACCGATGTGGATCGTGCCGTTGGCGTACGGAGGGCCGTCGTGCAGGACGAACTTCGGACGATCCTTGCCAATCTCGCGCAACTTTCCGTACAGGCCAATACTGTCCCAGCGCTGCAGGATCTGCGGTTCGCGCTGTGGCAGGCCGGCCTTCATTGGGAAGGCGGTGTCCGGAAGGTTTAGCGTGGCTTTATAGTCGGTCATTTAAGGCTCTTCATTAGCGATGGGCGCTAGGTGCGGCTAGTGCACGGGCGGCGGCGACATCCGCGTTGATCGCCGTTTTCAGTGCCTCCAGGGAGGCGAAACGCTGCTCTTCACGCAGCTTTTGGTGGAAAACCACCGTCAGACGCCGGTCATACAGATCGCCGGCAAAATCCAATAGATGAACTTCAAGGTGGGCTTTACCGTCACCTTGGACCGTAGGCCGCACGCCAATATTGGCGACGCCGGGCCAGGTCTTGCCGTCGATGTCCACATCTACCAGGTAAACCCCGGTGAACGGTACGCGACGACGCTTGAGTTGAATGTTGGCAGTGGGCGTACCCAGTTGCCGGGCCAGTTTCTGGCCGTGCAGCACGCGACCGGCAATCCGGTACGGGCGGCCGAGCAAGCGTTCGGCCAAGGCAAAATCGGCGGCGGCCAACGCGTTGCGCACCTGGGTGCTGCTGACGCGAATGCCGTCCAGCTCGACGGTTTGTGCGGCTTCCACGGTAAAACCGTGAACCTGGCCGGCCTGCAGCAGAAAATCGAAATCGCCGAGGCGATCGCAGCCAAAGCGGAAATCGTCGCCGACTTCCAGATGCTGCACGCCGAGGCCGTCCACCAAAATGGTATCGACGAACTCACTGGCACTGAGCTTGCTCAGGCGCTGGTTGAATGCCAGGCACAACACCCGGTCAACGCCTTCGGCGGCCAGCAGCTGCAGCTTGTCGCGCAAGCGAGCCAAGCGCGCCGGCGCGGTCTCCGGGGCAAAGAATTCCCGTGGCTGCGGCTCGAAAATCACCACGCAGCTGGGTACGCCCAACTCAAGCGCACGCTCACGCAGTCGGGCCAGGATAGCCTGGTGACCACGGTGAACACCGTCAAAGTTGCCAATAGTGGCGACGCAGCCCCGATGCTGGGGGCGCAAGTTGTGGAGGCCTCGAACCAGCTGCATAACGCGCTTCTTGCTCATAAAGTGGTCGATTATAACCACACCCGACGGTCGACGACAGGCAACACCGTAACGCAAAGTGATCGAGCCGACAAAACTGCCGGCCCGTGCCCGGTTATAAAGGCTGAAACCTCAGCTCAAAGCCTTGCGATTGAAGTCGCGCAGGCGGAAACCGAGCAGCAGCAACATACCGAAATACGCCACCACACCAGCAACCACCAATGCCCCCAGACGCAGGAAGCGCTCCAGCATGTGCCCCTGATCCCAGGCCGGCATGAAATGCATGCCCAGCAGCAATACCGCCGACATCACCGCCACCGCCACCACCAGCTTGAAGCCAAACGTGTACCACCCTGGTTGCGGCTGATACATCTTTTGCTTGCGCAGTTGATAGAACAACAGACCGGCATTCAGACAGGCACCAGCACTGATCGCCAGCGCCAGGCCGGCATGAGCCAGCGGGCCGATCAGCATCAGGTTGAACAGCTGCGTGCACACCAGTGTGAAGATTGCGATTTTCACCGGAGTGCGGATGTTCTGCTGCGCATAAAAGCCCGGCGCCAGCACCTTGATCACGATAATCCCCAGCAGACCGACAGAGTAAGCAATCAGTGCGCGCTGGGTCATGGACGCATCAAAGGCGCTGAACTGACCGTACTGAAACAACGAAACAGTCAGTGGCTCGGCGAGAATCCCCAGTGCCAATGCACACGGCAGCACCAATATGAAACACAGGCGCAGGCCCCAGTCGAGGATCCGCGAGTATTCGTGGCGATCCTTGCTCGCGTAAGTCTTGGCCAGCGTCGGCAGCAAAATGGTGCCCAGCGCTACACCGAGCACGCCGGACGGCAATTCCATCAATCGGTCGGCGTAATACATCCACGACACCGAGCCGGCGACCAGAAACGAGGCAAAAATGGTGTTGATGATCAGCGAAATCTGGCTGACCGAAACGCCGAGGATCGCCGGCAGCATCTGCTTCATCACCCGCCACACGCCGCTATCGCGCAGATTCAGGCGCGGCAGCACCAGCATGCCGATCTTTTTCAGGTGCGGCAGTTGGTAGAGCAACTGCGCCAGACCACCCACCAGCACAGCCCAGCCGAGGGCCATCACCGGTGGATCGAAATACGGCGTCAGGAACAGCGAGAACACGATCATGCTGACGTTAAGCAGAGTCGGCACGAACGCCGGCACCGAAAAGCGGTTCCAGGTATTGAGGATCGCCCCGGCCAGCGAGGACAGGGAGATCAGCAATATATAAGGAAACGTCACCCGCAACAGATCGGAAGTGAGCTGGAATTTTTCCGGCGTATCGGCAAACCCCGGCGCTGTGGCCCAGATCACCCATGGCGCAGCGATCATGCCCAGCGCGGTGACCAGTGCCAGCACCAGCGTCAGCAGGCCCGAGACATAAGCAACAAAGGTACGGGTCGCCTCTTCACCCTGCTGACTTTTGTACTCCGCCAGAATCGGCACGAAGGCCTGCGAGAACGCGCCCTCGGCGAAGATTCGCCGCAGCAGGTTGGGCAATTTGAAGGCAATGAAGAAGGCGTCCGTGGCCATTCCGGCGCCGAACGTGCGAGCGATGAGCGTGTCACGGACGAACCCGAGAATCCGGGAAAGCATGGTGATAGAGCTGACGGCGGCCAACGATTTGAGCAGATTCATTGAGGGAATGTGTGCCTGTCGATAAACAGCAGGCGAACAATGCGCCTACTTGTGCGATACTCTGCGCCGCAACAGCACAGAGCCAAAGCTCGCGAGTTTACAGGTCAAGCGCCGGAAATAAATATCCCGCCTCTTTACACCTACCACTTAGCGGAACGTTTCAAGCGCCCTTGACAAGACTTCTCTTCATCGGCATGATTCGCGGCCTATTTTGTTTGCTATTTCCTAAAAAGTCTTTCGAGGAGCTCGACGGTGGCCAACTCACCTTCCGCCAAAAAACGTGCAAAACAGGCTGAGAAGCGTCGCAGCCACAACGCCAGCCTGCGTTCCATGGTTCGTACCTACATCAAGAATGTAGTTAAGGCCATCGACGCAAAAGACGCTGAAAAAGCTCAAGCTGCATACGTTCTGGCTGTGCCAGTTATCGACCGTATGGCCGATAAAGGCATCATCCACAAGAACAAGGCTGCTCGTCATAAGAGCCGTCTGAATGGCCACGTCAAAGCACTGAAAGAAGCTGCTTAATCGACGTAGTCATTAAAAACCGACCTTAGGGTCGGTTTTTTATTGCCTGCGATTTAGTAAATCCAGTACAAAAAAATGTAGGAGTGAGCCTGCTCCGGGCGGCGCTCCGACGATGGCGTTGTTTCAGTCGATGCATATATTGACTGATACAACACCATCGCGAGCAGGCTCACTCCTACAGTTGTTTCCGCGGTGTTATTGCTGGACCGGAACCCACGGCACGATCGGGATCGCAGTCACCGCATTCTGCGGGCTACCCTCGATCACGCGATCGCTGTAGACCAGGTACACCAGCGTATTGCGCTTCTTGTCGAGGAAACGCACCACCTGCATGGTCTTGAACACCAGCGACGTGCGCTCCTTGAACACCTCGTCGCCATCCTTCAGTTCGCCCTTGAACTTGATCGGACCGACCTGACGACAGGCAATCGACGCCTCGGCACGATCCTCGGCCAGACCCAGGCCACCCTTCACCCCACCCGTCTTGGCGCGAGACAGATAGCAGGTCACGCCGTCGACCTTCGGATCATCGAAAGCCTCGAC
Organism: Pseudomonas sp. JQ36; assembly: GCF_053851495.1. Taxonomy (NCBI): domain Bacteria; kingdom Pseudomonadati; phylum Pseudomonadota; class Gammaproteobacteria; order Pseudomonadales; family Pseudomonadaceae; genus Pseudomonas; species Pseudomonas sp. JQ36. The sequence goes on from NZ_CM132642.1 coordinate 3,889,163, forward strand.
CACGATCCGGTCATTCGGGCCGACGAACTTGAACACCGTCGACACCTGACCGATTTCCTCGGCCGAGGCCAGCAATGGCAGCGCCATCAGCAGACCCAACAATCCTTTTGCCATGCGCATGCGTATTTTCCCTTAGACCAGAATCAGATTGTCACGATGAACCAGTTCCGGCTCAGCCATGTAGCCCAGCACGCCGACAATTGCATCTGACGACTGACCAATGATTTTTTGCGCTTCAAGCGCACTGTAGTTGGCCAGGCCACGGGCAATCTCACGACCGTCCGGCGCCACGCAGACCACCATTTCGCCACGGCGGAAACTGCCTTGGACCAGTTTCACGCCGACCGGCAGCAGGCTCTTGTTACCTTGCGACAATGCCGACACCGCCCCCTCGTCCAGCACCAGTGTGCCGCGAGTCTGCAGATGCCCGGCCAGCCACTGCTTGCGCGCCGCGAGCATGCCGCGCTCAGGCGACAGCAGCGTACCGATGCGCTCGCCAGCCTTCAGGCGATCGAGCACTCGCTCCAGACGCCCACCAACGATGATCGTGTGCGCCCCGGAACGCGCCGCCAGACGCGCCGCACGCAGCTTGGTCTGCATGCCGCCACGCCCCAACGCGCCACCGGTACCGCCCGCCACCGCATCCAGGGTCGGATCATCGGCGCGCGCTTCGTAAATCAGTTGCGCATCAGGGTTGTTGCGCGGATCGGCATCGAACATGCCATCGCGATCGGTGAGGATCACCAGCAGATCGGCCTCGACCAGGTTGGCCACCAGCGCCGCCAGCGTGTCGTTGTCACCGAAACGGATTTCGTCGGTGACCACGGTGTCGTTTTCGTTGATCACCGGGATGACTTTCAGCTCCACCAGTGCACGCAGAGTGCTACGGGCGTTGAGGTAGCGCTTGCGGTCGGACAGGTCATCGTGAGTCAGGAGAATCTGCGCGGTATGCCGGCCATGCTCGGCAAAGCTCGATTCCCAGGCCTGCACCAAGCCCATCTGACCGATTGCCGCGGCAGCCTGGAGTTCGTGCATCGCACTGGGTCGTGCGGTCCAGCCCAGGCGACTCATGCCGGCAGCCACGGCACCGGAGGAAACCAGCACCAGCTCGACCCCCGCCTCATGCAGGGCGACCATCTGCTCGACCCAGACACCCATTGCCTTGCGATCCAGCCCCTTGCCGTCCGCCGTCAGCAAAGCGCTGCCGATCTTCACGACCCAACGCTGCGCACCTGTCACTTTGCTCCGCATCATCTTCAACCTTAGCTTGAGGACAGCGCGACCCAGCGCCGCCCATGACGTTATTTGTGACTTGCGATTTCCAGATACTAAAACGCCGCTCGATTGAGCGGCGCTTAAGTTTACTGCAACGAATCAGTCGCGCACGTAAATGATTTCCGGACCGTCTTCATCATCCACATCTTCTTCGTCCCAGTCATCGTCGCCGATGTCGTGGACCGACTTCACGCCGCTGCGACGCAGGGCACGCTTGTCATCCAGCGCCTGCAACTGGGCACGGGCTTCATCTTCGATGCGCTGATCGAGATCGGCCAGCTCTTCCTTGTACGCAGGGTCGTTAGCCAGGCGATCGGCACGATCTTCCAGATAACGCATGATGTCACGCGTCAGACGCTCAGTGCCTTCTTTGGCGATGGCCGAGATCACGTAGACCGGACCTTCCCACTGCAAGCGATCAACGATTTCCTTGACGCGCTCTTCGTGCTCTTCTTCAAGGATCTGGTCGCACTTGTTCAGCACCAGCCAGCGATCACGCTCGGCCAGCGACGGACTGAACTTGACCAGCTCGTTGACGATCACTTCAGCCGCGTCCGGTGCGCTGGTGTCATCCAGCGGCGCCATGTCGACGAGGTGCAGCAACAGACGCGTACGCGCCAGGTGCTTGAGGAAGCGAATGCCCAGGCCGGCACCGTCGGAAGCGCCCTCGATCAGACCCGGAATGTCGGCGATGACGAAGCTTTTCCAGCGGTCGACGCTGACCACACCCAGGTTCGGCACCAGCGTGGTGAACGGGTAGTCGGCAACTTTCGGCTTGGCGGCCGATACCGAACGGATAAAGGTACTTTTACCGGCGTTCGGCAAGCCCAGCAGACCAACGTCAGCCAGTACTTTCATTTCCAGTTTCAGGTCACGCTGCTCACCCGGTTTACCCGGAGTGGTCTGGCGCGGCGCACGGTTGGTACTGGATTTGAAACGGGTGTTGCCCAGACCGTGCCAGCCGCCCTGCACCACCATCAGCTTCTGGCCGGCCTTGGTCAGGTCGCCAATCACTTCCTGGGTGGCCGAGTCGATCACGGTGGTACCGACCGGCACACGCAGGATCAGGTCTTCACCCTTCTTGCCGGTGCAATCGGTGCTGCCGCCGTTGGAGCCACGCTCGGCATCGAAGTGCCGGGTGTAACGGTAGTCGACCAGGGTGTTGAGGTTTTCGTCGGCCATCATGTAGATGGAACCGCCGTCACCGCCGTCACCGCCGTTCGGGCCGCCGTTTTCAATGAATTTTTCCCGACGGAAACTCATGCAGCCATTGCCGCCGTCGCCAGCTTTTACGCGGATCGATACTTCGTCTACAAACTTCATAACTCAACGCCTCTCGCCATACGGACGAGCCGAAAAACAATCAAGACATAAGACTCTTGCAAAAATGAGCGCAGCGACCCCAAACCACGACCTGCATCGCACGCCGACAGCCCATACAAACAGTTTTGCAAGAGACTCACCCCACAAACGAAAAAGCCCCGTCGCAAGACAGGGCTCTTCCAGCGATCTCGCGATTAAGCCGCGACAACGCTCACGTAACGACGACCGAAGGCGCCTTTTACTTCAAACTTGATCACGCCTTCGATTTTCGCGAAGAGGGTGTGATCCTTACCCATGCCAACGCCGTAGCCAGCGTGGAACTGGGTGCCGCGCTGACGCACGATGATGTTGCCGGCCTTGATGACCTGGCCGCCATACATCTTCACGCCAAGGCGTTTGGCTTCTGAGTCGCGACCGTTACGGGTACTACCACCAGCTTTTTTGTGTGCCATGAGTTCAATTCTCCTAGTGAGGAATTAGGCTGTAATTAAGCCTGAATACCGGTGATTTTGATCTCGGTGAACCACTGGCGGTGGCCCATACGCTTCATGTGGTGCTTACGGCGACGGAACTTGATGATGCGGACTTTATCGTGACGACCTTGGGAGATCACTTCAGCCTTGACGGTTGCGCCAGCAACAACAGGTGCGCCGATGTTCACGTCGTCGCCATTGGCGACCAGCAGAACGCGGTCAAAAGTCACGGATTCGCCAGTAGCGACTTCCAGTTTTTCGATCTTCAGGTATTCACCTTCAGCGACCTTGTATTGCTTACCGCCGGTAACGATTACTGCGTACATGGTATTTCTCCGATAATCCTGCTCACCCAGCTCTTTATAAGAAGAGGTATTGGCTGGCATGGCTGCATGGGGCTGGAACGGCCCAAGTGCAATTGCGTAAGGCAGGTGCTGCCCAGGAAGTTCAGGGTGCGCGATTGTACGCAAGCCGCGAGAGTCACGCAAGAGGCCGTCCATCGCGCCTTGACAGGCCCCGGTGGGGGTCCTAGCATGCCGCGCAACCCTTCTGGAGCAACTGTCGCTGATGCAACCCCAAGCTTTCTACCGCGCGGTGGCGGACGATTTTAACGCCGTCGACGGCATCATCAAGAAGCAGCTGACTTCCCGAGTGCCGCTGGTATCGAAAATCGGCGATTACATCACCTCGGCCGGCGGCAAACGCCTGCGTCCTTTATTGGTGCTGCTGTGCGGCAAGGCCCTGGGTCGCGAAGGCGACGACATGCGCCTGCTGGCCGCCACCATCGAGTTCCTGCACACCGCGACCCTGTTGCATGACGACGTGGTCGACATGTCCGGCATGCGCCGTGGCCGCTCGACCGCCAACGCCATGTGGGGCAACGCCCCGAGCGTGCTGGTCGGTGATTTCCTGTACTCGCGCTCGTTCGAAATGATGGTAGAACTGGGTTCGATGCCGGTAATGAAGATCCTGTCCCAGGCCACGCGCATCATCGCCGAAGGCGAAGTGTTGCAGCTGTCCAAGGTACGTGACGCCAGCACCACCGAAGAAACCTACATGGAAGTCATCCGCGGCAAGACCGCGATGCTCTTCGAAGCCTCGACCCACAGCGCCGCCGCACTGGCCGGTGCCACCGCCGAGCAGAGCGAAGCCCTGCGCACCTTCGGTGATCACCTCGGCGTGGCGTTCCAGCTGGTCGACGACCTGCTCGACTACAAGGGCGACGCCGAGACCCTGGGCAAGAACGTCGGTGACGATCTGGCCGAAGGCAAGCCAACCCTGCCGCTGATCTACACCATGCGTGAAGGCACGCCGGAGCAGGCTGCCCTGGTGCGCCAGGCGATCCAAAAAGGCGGGATTGAAGATCTCGAAAGCATCCGCATCGCCGTGGAAGCCTCGGGTTCGCTGGAATACACCGCACAACTGGCCCGCGACTATGTGGCCCGTGCGATCAAGTGCCTCGACGCGCTGCCGGCCAGCGAATACCGCGATGCACTGGTGGAACTGAGCGAGTTTGCGGTCGCCCGCACGCACTGATCTGCCTTCTGTGGGAGCGGGCTTGCTCGCGAAAGCAACCTGTCATTCAACATTAATGTTCAATGACATACCGCATTCGCGAGCAAGCCCGCTCCCACAGTTGTTTCTGCGCTATGCCCTCCTGCGCGTAAAACCCTATACAATGTGCGACTTTTAGCGATCCCCTCCAAGGAGCCTTAGTGAGCACGTTGCCACCCTGCCCGAAATGCAATTCCGAATACACCTACGAAGACGGTGCCCAACTGATCTGCCCTGAGTGCGCCCACGAGTGGTCGGCCAGCGGCGAAGCTGAAGTGGCATCCGATGATGCCGTGAAGAAAGACTCGGTCGGCAACGTGCTGCAGGACGGCGACACCATCACCGTGATCAAGGACCTGAAGGTCAAGGGCACCTCGCTGGTGGTCAAGGTCGGTACCAAGGTCAAGAACATCCGCCTGTGCGACGGCGACCACGACATCGACTGCAAGATCGACGGCATCGGCCCGATGAAGCTCAAGTCCGAGTTCGTCAGAAAGGTCTGATCCTGCTGTCAGCCATCCCGCGCCCGACGCGGGATGGTGCTACGCCCTCCCCGCTTTCCCCTCGCGCATTCTCGCGTAATAGCCAGACGCCAGCCGTTTTGACCTTACGCAATCTTTACCCGGAAAAAATCGCATTCCGCCAATAGGCACTTGCTATTTGACGAATAAGAATTATTCTCATTGAAACCTTTCAAGGAGATGAGACCCATGACTTATTTGATCGACGCCTGGCTGGATCGCCCACACCCGTACCTCAGGATCCTGCATCGGGAAACCGGCGAAGTCTGTGCGGTACTGGAAGAAGAAGCCTTGCATGAGCTGCAGGATCAGGGTGATCTGGACGTCAGCAGCCTGAATTCCAGCGAACCGCTGGTGCTCAAGGAACTGGTGCGCAATCTATTCCTGTTCTGCTATGCCCGGGCCTTGCGCCCGACCAATGAGCTGCATCACAAGATCGAAATATGAGTAGCGCGGTAAAAACTGTGGGAGCCAGCCTGCTGGCGAAAGCGCTGTGTCAGGCAACGCATTGGTTGACTGAAAAGACGCCTTCGCGAGCAAGCCCGCTCCCACATTATTGACCTGCCACTAGGGCAGGCCTGGAATTACAGAACGTCCAGCAGCTCGACGTCGAATACCAGAACGCTGTGCGGCGGGATGCTGCCAACGCCTTGAGCGCCGTAAGCCAGTTCGCTCGGCACGTACAGGCGCCATTTGCTGCCGGCGTTCATCAGTTGCAGGGCTTCGGTCCAGCCGGCGATCACGCCGCCCACCGGGAATTCTGCTGGCTGGCCACGATCGTAGGAGCTGTCGAACACAGTGCCGTCGATCAGCATGCCGTGGTAGTGAGTACGCACGGTGTCTTCACGGGATGGCTTGGCGCCTTCGCCCTGGGTCAGCACTTCGAATTGCAGGCCGGAAGCCAGGGTGGTGATGCCTTCTTTCTTGGCGTTTTCAGCCAGGAAAGCACGGCCTTCACCGGCAGCCGCTTCAGCTTTGGCGGCGGCTTCGGCTTGCATGATCTCGCGGATAACCTTGAAGCTGGCGGACATGGCTTCCTGATCGACACGGCTTGGCTTGCCGGCGAATGCGTCGGTCAGACCGGCCAGGATGGCGTCCAGGCTGACACCCGGTGGCGGGTTGTCGCGCAGCTGGTCACCCAGCTGACGGCCGATACCGTAGCTGACGCGGGTTTCGTCGGTGGACAGATTTACTTCGGACATGACACTGCTCCGCTGTGCGGACGGCCATCAGACTTGCCGTGCGTGCACAGCGCGTCCCGGCGCGCCCGGAACCTAAAAGGGCGAGCAGACTAGCACAGATGCCCAGCGATGGGGCGCAAGGCCTACAGGGCTGAACGCCAGGCCAGCGGCACTTTCAGGCTTTCATCGACGCTGCCGCCCAGGCCGCACATCTCGTCGTGCACCGAGGTGTGCACAAGGTTGAACGGCAGCACCGGAAAGTTATGCAGCAAATCCCGGGCATGCTCCACTGAGCGCAGCTGCAGCATCTCGCCCTTGAAATCACTCAACGGATACGCCGCCCCGTGCATCCGGGCCTCAAGCAGATAAATCCCGCCCTCCATGGAGATCAGGTTCAGCTCATCGACCTTTCTGGCGATGGCAAACGCATTCAACTCTTGCAGGTTCATGAACACACCTCGTGCAGTGGCGAGCCAGGACCTCTACAGGGATATGCCCGCGCGCACCAAAGCACAAGCCACAAACGACACCGCCCGTCTGTTTCGCAACAGACGGGCGGTGTTTTTGCAGCGATCAATCAATGATCAGTGCTTGGTGAGCTTGTCCAGGTAACCCATCGCGAACGCCGAAATCACGAAGGTCATGTGGATGATCACGTACCACATCAGGTGCTCGGGATCGACGTTCTTGGCATCCATGAAGATCCGCAGCAGGTGAATCGAGGAAATCGCCACGATCGACGCCGCCACTTTCATTTTCAGCGACGAGGAGTCCATGGTGCCCAGCCAGCTGAGCTTCTCTTTGCCTTCGTCGATGTTCAGCTCGGACACGAAGTTCTCGTAGCCGGAAATCATCACCATCACCAACAGGCCGCCCACCAGCGCCATGTCGATCAGCGACAGCAGCACCAGAATCAGCTCGGACTCGGCCATGGAGAACACGTTGGGAATGACATGAAACACTTCCTGGAAGAATTTCAATGCCAGCGCCAGCAGCCCGAGGGACAGCCCGATATAGATCGGCGCCAGCAGCCAGCGCGTGGCGTACATTGCATTTTCGATAAAGCGTTCCATTGACTCTCACACAATAAGGATTGAAATCGGTGGCGAGTATACCAGCCGCCCGTGACAGCCAGAAACCGCCCGGCTCGCACCTCCAATCACCGCAACCTGCGTGTGTAGGTGATTTTATTTCTGCTACTGTCCAAACCATTGACCGCCTAGCGAAAGTGGACAGGACGACTGGAAATGCATGTGCGATTGCCGTTGACGACTACCGGAATTTGCCTCGCTCTGCTGCTGGTCGGCTGCTCGCCCGGCGAAGAGAAAAAACCCTCGGTCAGCCTCGAAGCAAAGACGGCAACCTTCGAAATTTCACTCGACGCCATCGCCGACCCGAAACTCAAGGACGCCGTGACCGAACTCGGTGGTTCGCTGCTACTGCTTGAACGCGCGCAGCTCAAGCTCGACAGCACCCCGCTGAAAACCGTCTACGGTGAAGACGCCCTCGGCATCCTCAAGCACTACCCTTCGCCGCAGGCGCTGGTCGACACTTTCATCAACGGCCTGTTCGTGCTGCACAAGGACGCCAGCTCCGACTACCTCACCGACCTGCAACCGGTGTTCCCGTTCAACCTGAACATTCCCGGCGGCTTTCTGTTCCCGCATGGCGTGGAATGGCAGTCAGTGACCCTGAGCAACAAGCGCGTGATTGCCTATCAGCCGGAGTGGTCGGAAACCGATCCCGGCATTCAGTTGAGCCCGTCCAGCTCCAATGTCACCAACCCCGATGACCTGACCGTGACCTACCCGTTCATCGAAGGCCTGAACGTGGACAAGAAGACTCAGCCGCAACCGGTGAGCCTGCAGGGCAAAGTCGAAGTCATTACCCCGCGCCGCTTGTTCAGCTTCAACCTGAGCCAGAAGGACGTCGGCCAGACCCGCACCGATGACAACCTCAGCGTCACTCTGCTGAAGCTGGAAAAGAACTACGCCGAAGTCGAGTTCAGCAACAGCCTGCCACTGGCACCCGAGGTTGAAGGCGCGCAGCTCAATCCGTTGATCGTTCAGGCCCGCGACACCACCGGGCACTATCTGGTGCGCGCCGGTTCGATCAATGAGAGCCCGGCACAAGTGGCTTTCTACGAGAAACAACTGGCGCATCTGCAACAGCAGAAAACCTGGAGCGAGGCGCTGGAAAAACAACTGGAGGAGGAACAGCACGCCTTCGAGCAGCAACATCCACGCCGCTACAACAAGGTCTACTTCAACGGCCCAATCGACACCCTGGAAGTCAGCGTGCTGGATTTCTCATCGGCAACCGTAACCCGCAAGGCGCTGGATCTGCCGGTGCGTACCTTCAGTCAGCACACCACGGACAAAACCATCCAGCCGCTGGACCCGGCGGTGGTGGTGTATGACGATATGGCGCCGAACTGGCTCAAAGGCGCGAGCCTGACCGAGGAGGAGCTGAAGGCCGGCATTCGCATCCATCAGTCCGTGGAAGAGCCCAGCGCCGCACGCATCGAGTTCTCCCACCGGCGAACCTTCAACGATGAGCTGCTCGGTGATGACTTCAACCCGGGAGAAAGCCCGGTGACGTTCTTCACCGAGAAACGCAGCGGCAAACTCGATGAGCCGATCGAACTGCCACCCGAGGCCTATCAGGTCGATCCGCTGCAAGCGACCATCACGTACGATTTGAACCTGTTCCCGGAAACCCCGGCGATTGCCGTGGGGTCGATGCCGCTGTTTCTCGCGACCATCGACAAGCAAACCTACGACGCCAAGTCGCTGCCCAAAGGCCTGGAGATCAAGAACAACATGCTGGTGGTGGATCTGAAACGATTCCCGGCCAACGCCTGGCGATTCTTCGTCAAGGACGACAGCGGCAACTACCTGAAACAGATTCTCTCAGTCAGTCATGACGCGAGTGCAGAAGGCCCGGCGCTATTCGGCGTGCATTACTTCTATGGCCGTCCAACGCAGGTGGAGACCTATCAGCGAACCGAACTCAATACCGTGCAATACGGCTTTGAGGTCAAGCTCGACAAGGCGCAGGTGCCCGACACTGCACCGTGATTGCGCCTAGTGGTCGAACAAGCCAACCGTACGCCCGCGTCCGCCGTTGATCTGGCGCAGCTGTGCCTGCAGGTGCAGGCTCCAGATCTGTGGATCGTCGGCCAGCTCGTAACCGTGCATCGTCAGGCTTTCCACAATGGTGTCGAGAATAGACTCGGCGGCGACCGGCCCGTGAAACGGGCCTTGGGCCTTGATGGCGGAAGGTTGTTCACCGGCCATGCCGGCGGCGAAGAGCAATGTCCACATGCCGTTATCGCCGGCCAGCGGTTTGACGGCGCATTCGATGCGGGTCACAAGACCCAGGCACTGACGGGTGAGGCAGAGGTTGCGCGACATGGCGGCGACCCTCGGTAAAGCCTGTATTCAGCCTTCACGCGAAGGCTGTTTCGATCCAGTGATACTGTCGATGTCCTTGAGCTGAGAATAGAAGAAAAGTCCGCCGCGCAAGCCGGATAGAACCAGAAGGCGCCGAATGGTCATTGTGTGAATTCTGACGCCAGAGTAGTGGCACTTTTCCCTGAGTTACACCAAAAAACAAATGTAGGAGTGAGCCTGCTCGCGATAGCGGTATGTCAGAGCAATCATTCGTTGACTGACACTCCGCTATCGCGAGCAGGCTCACTCCTACAGTTTGACCGCGTTGAGGCTTACGCAGGTTTGGCTTCTACCAACGCCTCCTGCGCCAACTCCTTCTCGGCCTCTTTCAGATCGTCTTCGCTGATCATCTCGGCAATCACCCGCAGACGCTCGACCACGCGCGCGTTGACGCTGCCCTCGGGGAACTGACCGTCAGCATCCGGCTCACCGGCCGGCTCGCCGACCAGCAGGCTGAGCGCTTCGTCAGCCTGCCGCACCGCGTACACGTGGAACTGCCCGGCGCGCACCGCCGCCAGCACCTTCTCGTCGAGCATCAGCGTGGCGACGTTGGCCTGCGGAATGATCGCGCCCTGTTCACCCGTCAGCCCGCGTGCTTCGCAGAGACGGAAGAAGCCTTCGATCTTCTCGTTGACCCCGCCGACCGCCTGCACTTCGCCGAACTGGTTGATCGAGCCGGTGATCGCAAAGCACTGCTTGAGCGGGGTTTTCGACAGCGCCGAAATCAGCGTGCAAGCCTCGCCCAGCGACGCACTGTCGCCATCAACGTAACCGTAGGATTGCTCCAGCGCGATGCTCGCGGAAATCGCCAGCGGAAATTCCTGAGCGTAACGGCTGCCCAGATACCCGGTGAGAATCATCACGCCCTTGGAGTGGATTGGCTGGCCGAGGTTGACCTCGCGCTCGATGTCGACAATGCCGCTGCCGCCCGGGTACACCGTGGCGGAAATCCGCGCCGGCACACCGAACGCCGAATCACCGACCTCGAGCACGGTCAGCCCGTTGCACTTGCCGACCGCGGCGCCGTCGGTGTCGATCAGGATGATCCCGGCGAGCATGTCGTCGAGAATCCGCGCCGACACACGACCGGTGCGAGTGGCCTTGGCTTTCAATGCGCGCTCGATATGCCCGGCATCAGTCATTTCATCACCGGCCAGATGACGAATGAAGTCCGCCTCGCTGACCAGTTGGAACAGATCGCCGATCCGCGCCGACAAACGTCCCTGATGCTCGGCCAGCCGCGCGCTGTAGGTCGCCAGACGCGCCACCGCATCGGCGGTCAGCGGTGCCATGCCTTCTTCCGAAGTGCGGGTTTTCAGCAACTGGGCAAATTGCTCCAGGCTTTCGTCGACCATCGGGATGTCTTCGTCGAAGTCGACCAGCACGCGGAACATCTCCTGGAAGTCCGGATCCAGGTCCTGCAGCGTGTAGTACAACTGTCGCGCACCGATGATGATGACTTTGACCTGCAACGGAATATGTTGCGGGTTGAGGGTCACGGTGGCGAAACGGCCCATCTCGCCCAGCGGCGACTCCATTTTCAGTTTGCGCGATTGCAGGGCGCGCTTCAGCGCGTCCCACACGAACGGCTCGCTGAGCATTTTTTCCGCTTCAAGAATCAGAAAACCACCATTGGCCCGATGCAAAGCACCTGGGCGCAACTGCCGATAAGTGGTGTAGAGCGCGCCCTGATCGGTGGTGTACTCGATGCGCCCGAACAGGTTTTCGTAAGTCGGGTGCGGCTCGAACACTACCGGCGCTCCGCCGCTGGCCGGATGACCGACCACCAGGCTCGGCGCGTATTGTTCTTCCAGCAGCTTGCGCGCCACGGCGTCGGTCTTGCTGTCGTCGACCAGTTGCTCGACCACGGTTTTCAGCAAGTACACCTGCATCGCTTGCAGGTAACCGCAGACTGCAGCGTTCTCCGCGTACTTCTCGGACAACGGCGAGAGCAGTGGCTGCAAGGCCAGGGTGATGGTTTCTTCGTTGAGCTGACGCAGTTGATTGTTCGACTCGCGCTTCCACTGCGGCAGACTGGCGAGTTCTTCGTTCAGACGCTCTTCGAGGCCGGAGATGTCTTCGTGAAACCGTTCGCGCTCGGCTTCCGGCAATTGGGCGAATTCCGCTTCATCCAGCGCCTTGCCTTCAAGCATCGGCGTGAAAGCGATATTGCTGCTGTCGCGGTACAGGGCGACGTCCTTCTCCAGCGCCAGCCGCTCGATGATATCGAGGGCCTTGTCGTAGCGCTGGTTGAAAGCGCGGTCGATGGCGCTTTTCTTCTGCTGGTAGGACGGGTGTTCGAACACGGCCGGAAAGGTTGCCAGCAGGTTATCGATCAGGCCGTTGATGTCACCGATGAACGAAGCCGCCGTGCCAGAAGGCAATTCCAGCGCGCGGGGCTCGCGCGGCTCATCGAAATTGTTCACGTAGACCCAGTCCGCCGGGGTCTGCAGACGCTTGCCTTCAGCCTTCAGGTAGCGTTTGACGAACGAGAAGCGGCCAGTGCCGGGCTCGCCCATGACGAAGACGTTGTAACCGGGGCGTGGCATTGCCACACCGAACTGCAAGGCTTCGACCGCACGTTCCTGGCCAAGCACACCGCGAAAGGGCTCCAGATCATTGGTGGTAGTGAAGCTGAACTGTTCAGCGGAAAACGGACGAGTCAGCGCTTCAGGCGCTATACGCAGGCTGGCAGCAACAGGATCAGGCATCGGGCTTCCTTAACAATCAGGCGGGGCAGATAGCGGCATTCTGGCGCTGCCCGTGCCCCACTGGCAAGGCGCGCCACACGACAAAGCATAGACAACCGGGTGACCCTGCCCCGCCCCCCGGCAAATCGAGGTTATCGCCAAATCTTTTGTAAAAACTCACGGAACCCCAAGAACGTGCCTAAACTCCAAACTGCGCGGCTGGAACTAATACTGGCCCACTGGCACCGTCAGGTGTCAGAACCCTGTCCATTGGTATGCACATAAAGAGAACAAAGCTATGAAACGGATTCTTCTCGGTACTCTCTTCACCGCTGTATCCATCAACGCCATGGCGCAAGCCCCGGGTGGCCCGGATTGCGGTTGGGGCAACATGCTGTTCGAAGGTCAGCGTGGCACCCCGGCACACTTCCTGGCATCCACCACTAACGGCACCTCCGGTAACGCTACGTTCGGTATGACTTCCGGCACCAACGGTTGCTCGACCAACGCGTCGCTGACCTACGGCGGTAAATCCTGGTTCGCCATGAATGGCATGATGAACGAGCTGTCCGAAGACATGGCCAAGGGCAACGGCGAAGCGCTGACGACCTATGCCGTGGTACTGGGCGTGGCGCCGGAAGACCGTGCGCACTTCGCTGCTGTCACTCACGAGCATTTCCAGCAGATCTTCAGCAAGGCTGACGTGACCGCAGAAGACGTGCATACCAACACCCTGGCCGTGCTGAAGTCGGACCCACGTCTGGCCAAGTACGCAACTCAGGCTTAAGCTCGACCCCACCCGCTTCTTTCGGGAAGCGGGTTTTGTTTTTTATGGCCCGCCCTTTTTGAGCGATGCAGGTCAGTTGTGACATGCGCTGAACCCTGTGGCGAGGGAGCTTGCTCCCGCTGGAGTGCGCAGCGCTCCCGGTTCTTTTAAACGGGGCCGCTGCGCGCCCCAGCGGGAGCAAGCTCCCTCGCCACAGGTTCGGTGCTGTTTGACTTGTCTGTATTAACGCCCGGGGTCTTTGTTTTTCTTTCGACTTAAGTTGCCATTTATGCTCAAACGCCTTGCCTGGCTGGCGCTGTGTGTCTGCGCCCCGCTGTCCGCCGCGCCTCACATCGACCCTCAACGTTTGCAGCAACTGGCCAACGACCGCTTCTGGATTTCCCTCGGTCACTACGAAACCGCCAAGCTCGGCGGCTGGCGCAGTTATGTCAGCGACAAGAAATTCTTTCTTGCGCCCGATGGCAACGAACACCCCGACAATGAACTGGCCGCTACGGTACAGGCGCTGTACGCCCCGACCAGTCTCGGCGAGCAACATGCGCAATGTGTTTATCCGGCCCGCACCCGTTGGCTGAAAGCACAGCTCAATCTCAGCGATCTGCCGACACCTGCATGCGCCGAATACAAGAAGTGGTTCAAGGACGTCTCGCCGCACAGCGCAGTGATGATCTTCCCGGCGGCCTACCTCAACAGCCCGTCGTCGATGTTCGGCCACACCCTGCTGCGCATCGACCAGGCTGACGTGCAGGCCGACAAGACCTCGCTGCTCAGCTACGCAATCAACTTCGGCGCCTACATCGAAGGCTCCGACAACAGCATCCTCTACGCCTGGAAAGGCTTGATGGGCGGCTACCCGGGGCTGTTCGCGCTGGTGCCGTATCAGGAAAAACTTTCCGAGTACCGCAGCCTGGAAAACCGCGACCTGTGGGAGTACCGGCTGAACCTGACGCAAGCAGAAACCGCGCGCATGGTCGAGCATGTGTGGGAGCTGAAGCAGATCCAGTTCGACTATTTCTTCTTCGACGAAAACTGCTCCTATCGCCTGCTCGAACTGCTGCAAGTGGCGCGTCCGAGCCTGCGCCTGACCGAGCAATTCCCGCTGACCGCTATCCCTACCGACACAGTCAAAGCGGTGAAAGAGGCCGGGCTGGTGGAAAGCATCGAATATCGTCCGTCCCGCGAGCGTGAATTGCTCAGCCGCGCCGAACCGTTGAACAGCGATGAACAGCAATGGGTGCTGAAGGTCAGCGCCGATCAACAGGTGTTGCAGGAGCCGACCTTCAAGGCCCTGCCCCGGGATCGCCAGGCGCTGATCATCGATGCGGCGTATCGTCTGGAACGCTACCGCGCCAACGGTCAGGAACGTGATGCGCAACGAGCGCAGCGCAGCTTTGAACTGCTGCGGGCGATCAACAAGAATCCGGCACCGGAGCTGCAGATCCCGCAACCGGGCCTGCCCGAAGACGGCCACGAATCACGCACCTGGCAGGCCGGCGTCGGCACCCGCGGTGATCGTGCGTTCGGTGAGTACGGTTTGCGCATGGCCTATCACGATCTCAACGACAACGCCGAAAGCTTCCCGCTCGGCGCGCAGATCGAAATCCTGCAGATGAAGTTGCGTCAATACGAAGGCAACCAGTGGCAATTCCAGCAACTGGACCTGGCGACCATCCGCTCGCTGACCCCGCGCAATGAGCTGCTGCAGCCACTGTCGTGGCAAGTCACCGGCGGCCTTGAGCGGGTGCCGGGCAAGCATGATGACGAGACGCTGGTCAGCCACGTCAACGGCGGCGGCGGCGGCACCTGGGCGCTAGGTGATGACGTATTGGGTTTTGCCCTCGGCACCGTGCGCGTTGAACACAACAATGACTTCGCCGAATTCGTCTCCCCGGCCGGCGGTTTCAATACCGGTGTGTTGTGGAAAAACCCGCTGGGCAATCTCAGCCTGGAAGCCAAGGGCGATTACTTCTTCAATGGTGAAGTGCGCCGTAGCTTGAGCCTGAATCAGCAATGGGAGCTGTCGCGCAACCTCGGTTTGCGCCTGACGGCACAGCGTGAGTTCAGCCACCTCGCCACCCCGGAAACCGAGGTCATGCTTGAAGTGAAGTGGTATCACTACTGACCTGAAGCGCAATCAATAACCCCTGTGGGAGCGGGCTTGCTCGCGAAGGCGTCGTGTCAGGCGATTCAAATCTCGACTGATCCACCGCTTTCGCGAGCAAGCCCGCTCCCACAGGGATCTCCAGTGTTCAACGAATTACTCACATGCCTTTCACCAACGCCCGACGAATCCGCTTCTAGACTTTCCCCATAAGCCGAGAATCGGCGCAGGAGAGTGCGATGTGGCGGTGTGCGGGGCTGTTGGGTGTTTTGCTGTTGCTTGGGGGTTGCCAGACCACCCATGAAGACTTGATCGCCAAAGGTTATCCGCCAGCCTTCGCCGACGGCTTTGACGATGGCTGTGTCAGCGGCCGGCAAGCCGCCGGTTCGATCAGCGGCGAGTTTCGCAAGAACGTGCCGCGCTATCTCAAAGACAAGCAATACGCCGAAGGCTGGACCGACGGCTTCCGCCAGTGCCAGGCGATGCTGGAAAACAAGGATCGCGAGGAGTATCGCAACGAGCACTGGGACGAACGCGAGCGCGCCTGGCAGCAGCAGAAAGATCAGGACGCCGGGCGGGCTTATCGCGCGCAATAGGTCGCTTCCAGACATCCAGTGAAACCAAATGCCGGCGACCATGGCCCAAACTCTATGCACAGGAGAACAGCATGAGCCGCGCTTTCGTCAACGAGGACAACGCCGCCGCGCAAGCCGATCAGCCCGTCGAACGGCAGGTCAGCGCGCAGCCCAATTACGTCACACCGCAGGGATTGGCGCAGTTACAGGCCAAAGTCGCCGAACTGCAAGCCCTGCACGCCGAGCAATCGGCCAAGGGCGAACAGGCTGACAAGCAACGTCTGGCCGATCTGCAACGGGATCTGCGTTACTTCAACCAACGCCTCGCCAGCGCGCAGGTCGCTGCCCCCGCGACTTCTACCGACAAGGTGCAGATTGGCAGCTGGGTGACGTTTGCCGACGAACACGACACCGAGAGTCGGGTGCAACTGGTCGGCGAAGATCAGGCCGACGCCAGTCAGGGCCTGATCAACTGGGCTTCGCCGCTGGGCCGGGCGCTGCTCGGCGCCCGGCTCAATGACGAAGTCCTGTGGCAGCGCCCCGCCGGCGATCAGATGATTGAAGTGATTCGCATCGAACCGGCTTAAACCACACCCTGCGCGAGCATGGCATCCGCGACTTTGACGAAGCCGGCGATGTTCGCGCCTTTGACGTAATTGATCCGCCCGTTCTCTTCGCCGTAATGTACGCAGGCGTGGTGGATCGACTGCATGATCGCGTGCAGCTTGCTGTCCACCTCACCCGCCGTCCACAGCAGGCGCATGGCGTTCTGCGACATCTCCAGACCGCTGACCGCGACCCCGCCGGCGTTCGACGCCTTGCCCGGGGCGAACAGAATGCCGGCCTCGATGAAGATATCCACAGCCGCCAGCGTGGTCGGCATGTTCGCGCCTTCGGCCACGCACACGCAGCCATTGCGCAGCAGCGTACGCGCGGCGTCGGCGTCGAGTTCGTTCTGCGTGGCGCAGGGCAGCGCGATGTCGCACGGCAGCGACCACGGCAACTGACCGGCGCGGAACTCCAGACCGAACGCGGTGGCCAGTTCGCTAATGCGTCCGCGTTTGACGTTTTTCAGTTCCAGCAGCGCCTGCCACTGTTCTTCGCTCAGGCCCGATTCGCAGTACAACGTGCCTTCGGAGTCGGACAGCGAAATCACCTTGCCGCCCAGGTCCATGACCTTGCGCGCGGCGTACTGCGCGACGTTGCCGGAACCGGAAATCGCCACACGTTTGCCTTCGACGGTCTGCCCGCGGCGCTTGAGCATCTCCTCGGCGAAGTACACGCAACCGAAACCAGTGGCTTCCGGACGAATCAGGCTGCCGCCGTAGGTCATGCCTTTGCCGGTCAACACGCTGGTGAACTGGTTGTTCAGGCGTTTGTACTGGCCGAAAAGGAAACCGATCTCCCGTGCCCCGACACCGATGTCACCGGCCGGCACGTCAACGTCGGCGCCGATGTGGCGGTACAGCTCGCTCATGAACGCCTGGCAGAAACGCATGACTTCGGCGTCGCTCTTGCCCTTCGGATCGAAGTCCGAACCGCCCTTGCCGCCACCCATTGGCAACGAGGTCAGGGAGTTCTTGAAAGTCTGCTCGAAGGCGAGAAACTTCAGCACGCCCAGGTTCACCGATGGATGGAAGCGCAAGCCGCCCTTGTACGGGCCGATCGCGCTGTTCATCTGAATGCGGAAACCGCGATTGACCTGGACCTTGCCCTGATCGTCGACCCACGACACGCGGAACACCACTGCGCGCTCCGGCTCGCAGATGCGCTCCAGAATGCCCGAGGTCAGGTAACGCGGATTGGCTTCGAGAAACGGCCACAGACTGCGCAGGACTTCTTCAACGGCCTGGTGGAATTCGGGCTGATCCGGGTCGCGTTTTTTCAGGCGGGCGAGGAAGGATTCGACGGATTCGATCATGGGAAAAGTCTCGGCAAATTTATTGTCGTTGGAAGCGATTGAGCCGGACTGTAGCAAACGATTTACGCACAGGAACAGCGCAAAATGTCGCAGTTATGAAATTAAATGGTGCGCAGGATATAAATCAGGCGGCTTTTTGAGCTGATTCTGCACCTGAATGGGGAGGTCAAATTGAAGTGATGCACCAACAGTTACACCGATATCGCGAGCAGGCTCACTCCTACAGGAGACCGTATTTCAATTGTAGGAGTGAGCCTGCTCGCGATGGCCACGACTCGGTATCACTGAAAAAAACTCAAAAAAAACGGAGCCCGAAGGCTCCGCTTTTTCAAACCACCAACCCGAATCAGGCCAGTTTTTTGTGGCGTACCCGGTGTGGCTGGGCCGCCGCTTCGCCAAGACGCTTTTTGCGGTCGGCTTCGTACTCGGTGTAGTTGCCCTCGAAGAACACCGCTTGCGAGTCGTCTTCGTACGCCAGGATGTGGGTCGCGACGCGGTCCAGGAACCAGCGATCGTGAGAGATCACAATGGCGGCGCCCGGGAAGTCCAGCAGGGCTTCTTCCAGGGAACGCAGAGTTTCAACGTCGAGGTCGTTGGACGGTTCGTCGAGCAGCAAGACGTTGCCGCCCTCCTTCAGGGTCAGCGCCAGGTGCAAACGACCGCGCTCACCACCGGACAGGTCCTTGACGAACTTCTGCTGGTCGCCGCCCTTGAAGTTGAAGCGACCGACGTAAGTACGCGACGGAATCTCGTAGTTGCCGATGCGGATCTGATCGGAACCGTCGGAGATCTGCTGGAACACGGTTTTGCTGCCATCGAGGTCTTCGCGGCTCTGGTCAACGCAGGCCAGTTGCACGGTTTCGCCGATTTCGATGCTGCCCGAATCCGGAGTTTCCTTGCCCATCAGCATGCGGAACAGGGTCGATTTACCGGCACCGTTACCACCGATCACGCCGACAATGGCGCCCTTCGGCATGGAGAACGACAGGTTGTCGATCAGGACGCGATCGCCGTAGCCCTTGGTGACGTTCTTGAACTCGATGACCTTGTCGCCCAGACGCGGACCGGCCGGGATGTAGATCTCGTTGGTTTCCGAACGCTTCTGGAATTCCTGCGACTGCATTTCTTCGAAGCGTTGCAGACGTGCCTTGGATTTCGACTGGCGGGCTTTCGCGCCTTTGCGCACCCACTCCAGTTCTTCCTTCATGGCTTTTTCGTGAGCCGACTGCTGCTTGGATTCCTGCGCCAGACGATCGGACTTGGCTTCGAGCCAACCCGAGTAGTTGCCCTCGTAAGGAATACCCGCGCCGCGGTCGAGTTCCAGAATCCAGCCAGCAACGTTATCCAGGAAGTAACGGTCGTGCGTGATCGCGACCACGGTGCCCGGGAAGTCGTGCAGGAAGTGCTCCAGCCACGCCACCGAATCAGCATCCAAGTGGTTGGTCGGTTCATCGAGCAGCAGCATGTCCGGGGCGGAGAGCAGCAGACGGCACAGGGCCACACGACGTTTTTCACCACCGGACAGGTGTTCGACCTTGGCGTCCCACGCCGGCAGACGCAGGGCGTCGGCAGCGACTTCCAGTTGACGCTCCAGGTTGTGACCATCGCTGGCCTGCAGGATCGCTTCGAGCTTGGCCTGTTCGGCAGCCAGCTTGTCGAAGTCGGCATCCGGGTCAGCGTAAGCGGCGTAGACCTCGTCCAGGCGCGCTTGCGCATCCTTGATCACGCTGACGGCTTCCTCGACCACTTCACGCACGGTCTTGGTCGGATCAAGTTGTGGCTCTTGCGGCAGATAACCGATGTTCAGATCCGGCATCGGACGGGCTTCGCCCTCGAACTCGGTGTCGACGCCGGCCATGATTTTCAGCAACGTGGATTTACCCGAACCGTTGAGGCCGAGCACGCCGATCTTGGCGCCGGGGAAGAACGACAGCGAAATGTTTTTCAGGATTTCCCGCTTCGGCGGAACAACTTTGCCCAGCCGATGCATGGTGAAGACGTATTGAGCCATGGAGAACCTTGGGTCAGTGACAGATGAATGATTGGAGCGCAGGCGATGCCCGGCCAGACCGATGCGCGTCGTTCACTTGATGGTCATCAATGCGTGCGCGCGGAAAAAAGTCTGATTCTAGGAGCTGGGCCAGACGCTGTTAAAACGTAACGAGCGAAGGAAAGACAAGGCGGAAACAGGCGAGGACGCGGAGTTTACGGGTTGTAAATGAGCAGTCCGAGCCTGTTTTCAACGCAGTATTTCCGAGCGCAGTAGTTTTAGCAGTGTCTGGGCTCCCGCGTAACCGGCAAAGCTACCTTAATGACGGAAGGCAGTCCAGCCGAGTGGGGCTGGCACTTCGCCACAACTCAAGGCATGCTAGCCGCCCTTCGGGCGTCCGGCTTATAGTGCACGTCGCGCCAGTCCAGCCAAACCGCAGGATTTCAGCTTGTCCAACGTTACCCCGCCAGCTTCTGTGAGCGCGTCCAATCCGGGGACCGGCTCGCCCCTGCGCGGAACATTGAAGGGTGCATTGGCGACGCTGGTACTTTTGCTGCTGGCCCTGCTGTTCTGGCAACTGCTCGATCAATTGCGCGAGACCCAGAAAAACCAGCGCCAGTACACCATCGACTACACCGCCGACCTCGCCTCGCAGGTCAGCCTGAACATGTCGCTGAATGCGCAAATCGCCCTCAACCTGCTACCGATCGTCGAACAGCCGCAGTCGTCCGACGAACAACAGGCGCTGCTGCGCAAGCTCCAGCAATCGCTGCCGGAACTGCGCAGCCTGGCCCTGCTCAGCCCCTCCGGGAAAATCCTCAACGACAGCGCCAGCGACAGCCACGACGCCGATTACCTTGGTGAACTGGTGCGCCGCAGCCGCGCTCAGGCGCATTACTTCAGCAACGCCGACGACGGTTCGGTGGTACACCTGTTATTGCATCAGGCCAGCGGCAGCACGCGCGGTTATTGGGCGTTGCGCCTGACCCCGACGTTTTTCGATTCGCTGACCCAGCAGGGCGAAACCGGCATCCGTCCGTTGTGGCTGGTGGAAAACCGTCTCAACCATCAGATCATCAGCCGCGACGAGGCACGGCCTTCGGCCCGGCCTGGCGTCTTGAGCCCGGACGACATGGCCAACACCGTGCTGACCGTGCCGTTGAGCAGCAGCGACTGGCAGTT
The DNA here is from genome assembly GCF_053851495.1 of Pseudomonas sp. JQ36. Lineage (NCBI taxonomy): Bacteria > Pseudomonadati > Pseudomonadota > Gammaproteobacteria > Pseudomonadales > Pseudomonadaceae > Pseudomonas > Pseudomonas sp. JQ36. Next base: position 3,910,191 of record NZ_CM132642.1, read on the forward strand.
GCGCGGGCTGTTCGACCGCCAGCGCGTGCTCGAAGAACTGCTGCCGGCGTTTATCGGCAAATGCCTGTTGGGTCTGGCGTTCTCGATGCTGCCGGTGATCGCTCTGCTCAACATGCGCCGGCGCCAGCGCCAGTTACATGAAGGCCGCCGGCGTTATCAGGACATCTTCGAAGGCACCGGCGTCGCCCTGTGCGTACTCGACCTGTCGGGCCTCAAGCAGTTGTTCGACAAGGCGCAGATCCAGACCAGCGACCAGCTCAAGGCCTGGCTCGACCAACCGGCCCAGCGCCAGCAATTGCTGCAGGAACTGCGCGTCACCGAGGTCAATCAGGTGGCGCTGCAACTGCTCAACGTCAATTCCTGCGAGCACGCCTGGCAGTTGCTGATCGACGGTCAGCCGCACAACCAGTGCGCCATCGGCCACCAGGTGCTCGACGCGGTTCTGCAGCAACAGAATCAACTGGAACTGGAAATCAGACTGCCGGACATCAACGGCCGCGATCAGCATCTATGGATGGTCCTGCGCCTGCCACAGGAACAGCACGACTACAAAGCGGTGATTCTGAGCATCAACGACATCACCAGCCGCAAGCTGATCGAACTGTCGCTGCTGGAGCGCGAAGGCTTCTGGTCGGACGTGGTGCGCACTGTGCCGGATCATCTGTACGTGCAGGACGTCATCAGCCAGCGGATGATTTTCAGCAACCACCACCTCGGCCAGACCCTCGGTTACAACCGCTCCGAGTTGCACCAGATGGGCGAGTACTTCTGGGAAATCCTCCTGCACCCGGAAGACGCCGACTATTACCACCGCTCGCGGCAGATGCAGCGGCACGCCGGTTACAGCCAGTTGTTGCAGTGCCAGTTGCGCTTCCGCCATCGCGACGGCAAGTGGCGGCGCTTCGACATTCGCGAGCAGGCCCTGGCCCGTGACAAACATGATCAGGTCACGCGGATCATCGGCGTGGCCAAGGACATCACCGAGCAGATCGAAGCCAGTGAATCCCTGCGTGACAGCGAGCAGCGCTACCGCATGCTCGCCGAAAGCATCAGCGACGTGATTTTCTCCACCGACAGCAAGCTGTCGCTGAACTACGTCAGTCCGTCGGTGCAAGCGGTACTGGGTTACGACGCCGAGTGGATTTTCCAGAACGGCTGGCAATCGACCATCGCCAACCCGCAGCAGCTGTCCGGCATCTACACCTTGATGGATCGGGTCAGCAAAGCGCTCGACAAGCCTGAGCAACTCGCGCAGCTGCGAAGCCAGGTACAGACGCAGATGTTCCTGTTCGACTGCCTGCGCGCCGACGGTCGCAAGATTCCGATCGAGCTGCGCCTGGTGCTGGTGTGGGACGAACACGGCGCGTTCGAAGGCGTGCTCGGCGTCGGCCGCGACATCAGCCAGCAGCGCCGCGCCGAGAAAGACCTGCGCATGGCCGCCACGGTATTCGAGCACTCGACCTCGGCGATCCTGATCACCGACCCCGCCGGTTACATCGTGCAGGCCAACGAAGCCTTCAGCCGGGTCAGCGGCTATGCCGTATCCGAAGTACTCGACCAGTTGCCGAACATGCTCACCGTCGACGAACAACAGGACGCGCACCTGCGCTACGTGCTCAAGCAACTGCACCAGCACAGCACCTGGGAAGGCGAAGTCTGGCTCAAGCGGCGTAACGGCGAGCATTACCCGGCGTGGGTCGGCATCACGGCGGTACTCGACGATGAAGGCGATCTGGCCAGTTACGTGTGCTTCTTCAGCGACATCAGCGAGCGCAAGGCCAGTGAGCAGCGGATTCACCGCCTCGCCTACTACGACGCCCTGACCCACCTGCCGAACCGCACGCTGTTCCAGGATCGTCTGCACACCGCGCTGCAATCGGCCGAACGGCAGAAGTCGTGGGTGGTGCTGATGTTCCTCGACCTCGACCGCTTCAAGCCGATCAATGACTCCCTCGGCCATGCTGCGGGCGACCGCATGTTGAAAGACATGGCCACGCGGCTGCTGGCCTGCGTCGACGATGACGATACCGTGGCACGCATGGGCGGCGACGAGTTCACCTTGCTCCTGCAACATCGTTCCAGCCGCGAAATGGCGCTGAACCGGGCGATTCATGTGGCCGAGCAGATTCTTGCCAGTCTGGTGCGCCCATTCGTGCTGGAAGGCCGCGAGTTCTTCGTCACCGCCAGTATCGGCATCGCCCTGAGTCCGCAGGACGGCAACGAACTCAGCCAACTGATGAAGAACGCCGACACCGCGATGTACCACGCCAAGGAGCGCGGCAAGAACAACTTCCAGTTCTATCAGGCCGACATGAACGCCAGTGCGCTGGAACGTCTGGAGCTGGAAAGCGACCTGCGTCATGCGCTGGAGCAGAACGAATTCGTCCTGTATTACCAGCCGCAATTCAGCGGCGACGGCAAACGCCTGACCGGGGCCGAAGCGCTGCTGCGCTGGCGTCATCCGCGTCGCGGGCTGGTGCCGCCGGGGGATTTCATTCCGGTGCTGGAAGAGCTGGGTCTGGTGGTCGACGTTGGCGACTGGGTCATCAGCGAAGCCTGCCGCCAGCTCAAGACCTGGCACCAGAATCGGGTGCGCGTGCCGAAAGTCTCGGTGAACATTTCAGCGCGGCAGTTCTCCGATGGCCAGCTCGGTACGCGTATCGCCACCATTCTGCGGGAAACCGGGCTGCCGCCGGCGTGCCTGGAGCTGGAGCTGACCGAAAGTATCCTGATGCGCGAAGTCAGCGAGGCGATGCAGATCCTCGCCGGGCTGAAAAACCTCGGCCTGAGCATTGCGGTCGACGATTTCGGCACCGGTTACTCGTCGCTGAACTACCTCAAGCAGTTTCCGATCGACGTGCTGAAGATCGACCGCACCTTCGTCGACGGCCTGCCGTCCGGCGAACAGGACGCGCAGATCGCCCGCGCGATCATCGCCATGGCCCACAGCCTGAATCTGGCGGTAATCGCCGAGGGCGTGGAAACCCATGAGCAACTGGACTTCCTGCGCGAGCACGGTTGCGATGAAGTGCAGGGCTATCTGTTCGGACGGCCAATGCCGGCGAGCCGGTTTGAAGCGCAGTTCAGCAATGATGCGCTGTTCATGTTCGACTGATTTTTTGCGGCACCGCCAATGACGCCTTCGCGAGCAAGCCCGCTCCCACATTGGAATGCACATCCCTGTGGGAGCGGGCTTGCTCGCGAAAGGGCCGGTACAGACGCCGGAAAAATCTGCGGTGCAGCCATCCCCAGCAGGCTGGCTGCCACAGGGACTTGCCGTGGATCAGTATTCTCCGGTTGAAACGCGGCCATTGTGGAGCCAGCAAAAGCACCGCACATCTGGCATGAAGGCCACTTGTCTGCGACATGATGTCGTTTCATATGCCATCCAAAACCCATTGGGTTAGAATGCCCCCCTTTTCTGCCCCCGATCCTTGAGGACCGCCATGTTCAGCCGTGATTTGACTATTGCCAAGTACGACGCCGATCTCTTTGCCGCCATGGAGCAAGAAGCTCAGCGCCAGGAAGAGCACATTGAGCTGATCGCTTCGGAAAACTACACCAGCCCTGCGGTGATGGAAGCTCAAGGCTCGGTACTGACCAACAAATACGCCGAAGGCTACCCGGGCAAGCGCTACTACGGTGGTTGCGAGTACGTCGACGTTGTTGAGCAACTGGCCATCGACCGCGCCAAAGAGCTGTTCGGCGCCGATTACGCCAACGTTCAGCCGCACGCCGGTTCCCAAGCCAACGCCGCTGTCTACCTGGCCCTGCTGCAAGGTGGCGACACCATCCTGGGCATGAGCCTGGCCCACGGTGGTCACCTGACCCACGGCGCCAGCGTTTCCTCCTCCGGCAAGCTGTACAACGCGGTGCAGTACGGCATCGACGCCAACGGCCTGATCGACTACGACGAAGTCGAGCGTCTGGCTGTAGAACACAAGCCGAAAATGATCGTGGCCGGTTTCTCTGCCTACTCGCAGATTCTCGACTTCCCGCGCTTCCGCGCCATCGCTGACAAAGTCGGTGCCTACCTGTTCGTCGACATGGCTCACGTGGCCGGTCTGGTCGCCGCTGGCGTCTACCCGAACCCGGTGCCTTTCGCTGACGTGGTCACCACCACCACCCACAAGACCCTGCGCGGTCCACGTGGCGGTCTGATCCTGGCGCGCGCCAACGCCGAAATCGAGAAGAAGCTGAACTCCGCGGTATTCCCGGGCGCCCAGGGTGGCCCGCTGGAGCACGTGATCGCCGCTAAAGCGATCTGCTTCAAGGAAGCGCTGCAGCCTGAGTTCAAGGCTTACCAGGAACAAGTGGTGAAGAACGCCCAGGCCATGGCCGAAGTGTTCATCGAGCGCGGTTTCGACGTGGTTTCCGGCGGTACCAAGAACCACCTGTTCCTGCTGTCGCTGATCAAGCAGGACATCTCCGGTAAAGACGCCGACGCCGCGCTGGGCAAAGCGTTCATCACCGTGAACAAGAACTCCGTGCCAAACGATCCACGCTCGCCGTTCGTCACTTCCGGCCTGCGCTTCGGTACTCCGGCCGTGACCACTCGCGGCTTCAAAGAAGCAGAGTGCAAAGAGCTGGCCGGCTGGATCTGCGACATCCTGGCTGACCTGAACAACGAAGCGGTGATCGACGCCGTTCGTGAGAAAGTCAAAGCCATCTGCAAGAAACTGCCGGTGTACGGCGCGTAATCGCGACGTCAAATCCGCAGCATGAAAAACCGGCCAAGTGATTGGCCGGTTTTTTTATGCCCCTGATTTCCCGTGTAGGAGCTGCCGCAGGCTGCGATCTTTTGATCTGGATCTTAAAAACAAGATCAAAAGATCGCAGCCTTCGGCAGCTCCTACGCGACTATGGCCGCCGGTCAGACCGGTCATGCCAATTTTCATATTTTCACTTGTCATCCCGAAAAAACCGAGCCTAGACTGCACCCGCACTGGACATACCGGTAAGACCACAATAATTAAGTCCTGAATCTGATGCGCCACGCGCACGGCAGCCAGGACACCGACCAGGATTCCTCCCATGCTCAGATGGTGCTCGCGTTCAATCTTCCTCCAAGTGGTTCTCGGACTGGTGCTCGGCATCGTCTGCGGGCTGACCCTTCCCGAATATTCCGCTCAGCTCAAACCGCTGGGCGACGGCTTCATTAAACTGATCAAGATGCTCATCGGCCTGATCGTGTTCTGCGTGGTGGTCAGCGGCATCAGCGGCGCGGGCGATCTGAAGAAGGTCGGGCGCATCGGCCTCAAGTCGGTGATCTACTTTGAAGTGCTGACCACCCTCGCCCTGGTGATCGGTCTGGTGTTCGCCTTCAGCACCGGGATCGGCAGCGGTGCGAATATCCATCTGGAGCAACTGTCCGCCGCCGACATGGGCGATATCGCCGAACGCGGCCAGCACATGCACACCACCACCCAGTTCCTGATGGACCTGATCCCGACCTCGGTGCTCGGAGCTTTCGCCGACAACAACATTCTGCAAGTGCTGCTGTTCTCGGTACTATTCGGCAGCGCGTTGAATCTGGTCGGTGAAGCGGCCTCCGGAATCTCGCGGCTGATCAACGAACTGAGCCATGTGATTTTCCGGATCATGGGCATGATCGTGCGCCTGGCGCCGATCGGCGTGTTCGGCGCCATCGCCTTCACCACCAGCAAATACGGCCTCGATTCGCTGCAACACCTGGGCAGTCTGGTCGGCCTGTTCTACCTGACCTGCATGGCATTCGTCAGCGTGATCCTCGGCGTGGTGATGCGTGCCTCCGGCCTGCGCCTGTGGCCACTGCTCAAGTACCTGCGCGAAGAGTTGCTGATCGTCATGGGCACCGCTTCTTCCGACGCCGTGCTGCCACAGATTATGCGCAAACTCGAACACCTGGGCATCGGCAGCTCGACCGTCGGCCTGGTGATTCCCACCGGCTACTCGTTCAACCTCGACGGCTTTTCGATCTACCTGACCCTGGCCATCGTGTTCATTGCCAACGCCACCGGTACCCCACTGGCGATGACCGATCTGCTGACGATTCTGCTGGTGTCGCTGATCACTTCGAAAGGTGCCCACGGCATTCCCGGCTCGGCGCTGGTGATTCTGGCGGCGACGCTGACGGCGATTCCGGCGATTCCAGTGGTCGGTCTGGTGCTGGTACTGGCAGTGGACTGGTTCATGGGCATCGGCCGGGCGCTGACCAATCTGATCGGCAACTGCGTCGCCACCGTGGCCATCGCCCGCTGGGAAAAGGACATCGATGTGCAACGCGCAAACAAAGTACTCAGCGGTCAGCAGGGCTACACCTTTCAACCGCGTAAAACCGGAACTCCGGCGCACCAGCAAGAGTTCTGATTTTCAACCCCGCAGGAGCTGCCGCAGGCTGCGATCTTTTGATCTTGTTTGCGGCATCCCCAACGGGCTTACGGAGCAAAACCCGTGATAACCACATCAACCGTCGTCAACTCAGTCGTAGAAAAACTGCGCGCCGCCCTCGCCCGTGGTCAGTGGCGCTCCGGCGACATGCTGCCGGGCCAGCGCGAACTGGCCGAACAACTGGGCATCAGCCGTCCGAGCCTGCGCGAAGCGGTGATTGTCCTGGAAACCCTTGGCCTGGTGCGCTCGATGCCGGGCAAAGGCGTGGTGGTGCTCGACGCCCAGCTCAGCGACAGCCAGAGCCACGACAGCGCGGTGGCCGGCGCCAGCCTCGAAGACGTGCTGCAACTGCGCTACACCCTTGAGCCATTCATCGTCGGTCTGGTGGCGCAGTCGATCAGCAGCAAGGAAGTCGGCCAGTTGCGCCTGACCCTGATGGACATGCGCGAAGCCCTCGAAGCGGGCGACAGCGAAGCCGGGGTCAGCGCCTACATCGCCTTCCACGAGGAGCTGTTCACCCTGACCTCGAACCCGATCTTCCAGAGTGTGGTGCAGCAAACCAGCAATGCCCTCAAGCAAAGCGCCGAAGTGCTGCGCAATTCGCCCGAGCATCTGGCTGAACGTCTGGAAGAAAACGAAGCGGTAGTGCGCGCAATCCGCAGCAAGAACAGCGCCCAGGCCAGCGCCGAAATGCGTCGGCACATTCTGCGCGAAGGCCAGCGGATGGGCATTGAATTGAACATTCCGGATGACAACCTCAGCCGTTGATGCACTCGAACTGGAGACCGGCCATGAACAGCTTCGCTTCACTGCAATATGATCGCGAGATCCCTGCCGCCCAGCCGTTTGCCCGGGAACTTCGCCACGAAGCACCGGAGGACGACCCCTACCCGCAGGTATTCGAAGCAATCCTGGATCAGCGCCTCACCGCGGCCAGTCGCTTCACAGAAGAAAGTCTGGTGCAGATGTTCGGTGCGAGCCGCAGCCAGATACGTCGGACGCTGACCCAGCTGTCCCATGAGCAGGTCGTCATCCTGCGCACGCATCAGCGCCCGAAAATTGCCATAGCTGCTCCCGAACAGACCCGCCAGATACTCCACGCACGGCGCCTGACCGAAATCATGCTGATTGAGCTTACCTGCCAGCAGCAACCTGCCGGACTTGAAGCACTGCGCGAACTGATTGAAAAACAGCGGCGATTCCGCGCCCTTGGCCAGCACGGAGCCGCCATTCGGTTGTCCGGCGAGTTCCACCTGCAACTGGCCAAACTGGCAGGCAATGCTCCCCTGGCGCACTTTCTTGGCAGCCTGGTGCCCATGACGTCTCTGGCGCTGGCCCAATGTCGACAGCAGACCAACCGGGACACGACGGTGCAAACACATACCACCATTGTCGATGCAGTGGAGCGCAATGACGTCAATGCCGCGGTTCGTCTGATGAATCGACATCTGAGCGATCTTGAACAGCAACTGCTGGGTCTGGCGCCGTGAAGAACGTCAGTGCCAGCGCATCGGGCAATGTCGAATCAATCGCACTCAACAATGCCTGACCGACGCCGGCGATGCCCAACATCATCCCCAGCACAGGCACACTGTCTTGCGAAATCAGATCCTCACTGAAAAAGTTGTCGGCAGTCTCGGAAAATGCCTGCAAGGTTCTCGCGATACCCTGATGATTTTCAGTGCGGCGGTACAGTGACAACAGACACATCAGATTGCCGAAATCACCGTGACACTGGCTGTAACCGGAGCCTAGGCCATGGCACCAGAGGTTGCTTTCACATCGGCGGATATCGCGCTCGACCGTCTCCAGGTGTTCGGCCTCCATCACGTCTTTGAGCGAATGCCTGAGCTGCAGCCTGGCGATCAGAATTCCGGCATCGCCGTGGCACCATTTGCTCATGTGAGCGGGTTGCGACGGCTCACGTAAATCCAGCCAGAACCCATGGTTCATCTGACGATTTTCGTCCTCCAGCAGGTCCTTTATCAGCGCAATCAACGTCGCGTCTGCTGTGACTTCATAGACCTTGGAGAGCGCATGGAGTATTCCCGAAATCCCATGGGAGAATCCCGTCAGCAACGGGGTGGAACAGGCCTTGCGCACAATTCGCCCACCTTCAATTGCCAGTTCCGCCCGGATGGCGGTCGAGAGCCTTTCGATCAAGGGAATCAAGCGCTTTTGCGGCCGCAACAGATACAGATTCGCCAGCAGCGTGACGGTCCCGCACCAACCGTTAAGGAAATCGAAGTCATCCCCCTGCCGTGGATAATCATCAAGCCTGTGCAGTAACTCATCGATCGTCGCACGGTGGATGTCCCGGCCTGTCACCCGCTCATGATTGACCAGCACATAGAGGTACGACGCCAGACCAAAATAGGCACTGGCGGCCATGTCACTGTCAAAATGTTCGTGGGTTCTGCCCATGGAATCGACAATTTGATCAGCCTTGGCCAAGTGCTCTGCGCGGCCACTGACACGGAACAGACTCATATAAAAAACCGCGAGTCCGCCCATGCCGCTATAGAGACTGTTGGTCATGGGTGACAGGTATTTACGCCGGGTTGTCGGGTGCTCGTTCAGGAACCCCCACGCCACGTCCCCTTCGGCACCTTCAATACGCAACCGCTCTATGGCCGCCGCGACCTTGAGAGCGCCTTCCAGATAATCCGCCGGCTGCAGGCTCGGTACGCCTTTGGCGATGTGCCGCCGGTGCATCGGCATCGCCCCATTGCCCGAAGGGAACAGGCACTCCTTCAGAATAGAGGTCTGGAACGTTCTGTCCGCAGGGCACAACGCGCTCAGTTTTCGTCGGCAGCTTTCCAGAGGACTTTCGATGTCGAGCGCGGCCACAAACGTCCCGTGGGAATCGTGTATCCAGTTCGAGGCGATAGGCATGGTGAAACTTGGAATGTTGCCACTCTGCAGATCCCCCAACTCGTAGGCGGCCACATTTTTTGCAATGAGCGATGCATTCGACTCCGACCACAGGGTCGCCAGCAACAGCTGCCTCTGGAGCATGCATTGCGTGAAGCGTGGGTGCAGAGTCAGTTCAAGAAAGTCTATATAACGCTGGGTATTTTTGAGCAGCACGCGTGTTTTCAACTGGGGAGCCTGATGCCGGATACAGTCAAGCACCGCTGCCTGATGTTTCACCACCTCATCGTAGGCACATTCAAAGCCCTTCAGAAAAGCCTCCTGAAAAAGCTCTACCGAATACGTCACCCCGTTGAAAACCGGCAAATGCTTGATAATCGGGGTTTTGCTGACCTGTATGCGCCGCAGATGGTACAAGCCTTGCTCGCGGACCAATTGCCTGGCCGTCGTGCTGAATTGCTTTTGAGACGTCAGGCCACTGAAATCGTTGTCCGAATTCGGCGAATAGGGAACAAAACCACTGCTAAAGACTGAGCGGCTATTGAGCTTGAGGGTTTTGAACAAAGCGCCGTTGCCGGGAAGATCATCTTGCAGATCGATCATGGAGGCAGTGAATAGACACTCGAGATCGATCAAGACGGGACTGCTCCCGCACGCAATGATGTTTTCGTAATGAAAGTCGATGCCGTTCAAGGCGTGGACAAGGGCTACCTGCGCACCTGCGCGCCTGTAGAACAGAGCCAGATCGGCCTCGCTCCCGCAGGCGCGATTATCGATGTACTCAATCCAGCTATGATCTTCCATACATACCAATAGCGGGGCACGAGCGGAAAAGCCTTCATCAGCGCTTTTTTCGTACAGCAACGCCAGCAGCGAGCCATAGAGCTGCGCTTCTCTGTTTGTTCGTGGTTTGTAAACCAGTGATTGGCTCCCGACCCGTACTGCGCAAACCGTTTCACCATTGGCGTGGGGATCTCCCATTCCAAGTTCGATCGAGTCGATTCGTCGGCCAGACAAACCAAACACGCTGGCAAGCATGCACACATCGTCAGCAAAGTGAAAAATGATGTTGTAGAGATAACCTGCGATCCCTTCCAACTGTTTGAACAGTAAGTCGGCAACCACCGGATAGTCCAAAAGGAACTGGCCTGATCCGCCCGCGCTTAAATATTGCTCGAACGATTCCAGATCGGAATCAATGCCCTCGGCCAGTCGAGTATTAAGGAAGTGCACCAGGGATTTTTCAGAAACTCGTTTTACACAGGCCAGTACATAATGCCTGACACCTGAAATCAATGATCCCAGATGACACCACTCATGAATTGGTTTGTATCTACTGTCGCTCTGAAACGCAGATTCAAAGTAACCAAACATGCAATCATAAAAGCCTGAAAATGGTTCATCCCCTGCTTTGCGTATCCAGTCTTTTTCAGACATGGACATAATCAGTCGAACTTTCGCCTCAAGCTTCTGCACAGACGTACATCGCTTTTCCAGCACAGGTTGTCTGGCGTTATTTTCAAACCATTCAATCAGGTCGTTTTTGCCCATACCGAAATAACGCTGCAGGGCATGATCGTCTTTATGCAACATCTCCAGGGTACTACGCAGGATGTCGACATCGACGCCGCCTCCAGAACCCGATGATATGCGCTCTTGAAACGTCAGAATGTCAGCAAGCATTTTCTCCACCTTGAGCAGTATGGCGGATTATCCATCCGCCATATGTTACAGAAGGCCTTAACAGCCGAACGTGCAACCCAGGCTCTCGCAGGTGATAGCAGTCGTTGCCATTACTTCAACACCGGCCATCTTGTTGACGCCTGCTTTTACATAGGCTTCAAAATCGCCGGCGAAATCACCAGACATTTCCAGAACTTTATCTTTCATATACTTCTCCTGTTATTAAATTGATATATGCCCTTGAGTGGCACATTTCAAAATTAACACAGGAGCGCAAAATGCCTACTTTAAAAAACCAACCGGATGTGTCCAACACCAATTAAAAAACATGCACAAACTTGCACTAGCAACATACTGCAACTTTCTAGAAGTCAAACTACAAAGCAACACCCCAAAAAGAACCAACACTCGCTGAAAAAACAACGAGTGTCGTTTGCCATGAAACTCAAACTCTCAATTGATAGTCAGCCGGGCAAAACCTTCTCGAATTTTATCTTCCGGCAGATCATCGGCAATAAACACGATGACACTTTCCCGGGCCTCACCCTCGGCCCACTCGGTATCCCAGTCAAAACCGTAAAGTTTCAAAACGCCCTGAAACACCAGCCGCCGATCCTCGCCAGCAATGTTCAGTACGCCCTTGTAACGCAGTAACTGCTTGCCGTGCTCTTCCAGCAGCTCATTCATGAACTCACTGAGCTGATCGATATCCAGCGGCTGGTCTGTGCGCAGCACCAGGCTGGAAATGCGGTCGATGGAGGGCGCCTTGCTTACCGGACGCAGGCTCACCCCGCCGCCCAGGTCGGCGTTGAGGTTGAAGCCGCGCACGTCGAGCAGTTCCGCCAGATCGATGTTGCCGTGCTCGACCACGCGGATTGGCGCACGACGGTTGATTCGCGTCAGGCGTTCGCTCAATGCGTTGAACGTGGTCTCATCCACCAGATCGGTCTTGCTCACCAGCAAGCGGTCGGCGAAACCGATCTGCGCCTGGGCGATGGTCTGGGTCAGGTGCTGGGCGGCATGGGCGGCATCCACCAGGGTGATGATGCCGTCGAGCAGATAGCGCTCGCGCAGTTCCTCATCGATGAAAAAGGTCTGCGCCACCGGGGCCGGGTCGGCCAGACCGGTGCACTCGATCACCAAGCGATCGAAGGCGATTTCGCCGTTGTCCAGGCGTTCGAGCAGCAGGTACAAGGCCTTGGTCAGGTCAGTGTGGATGGTGCAGCAGACGCAGCCGTTGGCCAGGGTCATGACTTGCACCGGCTCCTCGCCCAGCAATTGGCTATCGATGCCGGCGTCGCTGAACTCGTTTTCGATCACGGCGATTTTCAGGCCGTGCTCGGCTTTCAATAGATGGCGCAGCAAAGTGGTCTTGCCGGCACCGAGGAAACCGCTGAGTACCGTTACGGGTATGGGAGAAGACAAAACAGATCCCCTTCACAAAATGAATGAACAACACAAAAACAACTGTGGGAGCGAGCTTGCTCGCGAAGGGGTCGTGTCAGTCGACATCATTGCTCGATGACACACCGCTTTCGCGAGCAAGCTCGCTCCCACAGGGGGATTACCTCAACCGCAGGCTGTCAGCTCAACAGCACTTCGGCCCACCCTTGCCACCGTAACGCGCTTCCTGACGTTCGCGGAAGAACATCTCGTAGCTCATCACCGGTTTGTCCGGGTGCTTGGTTTGCATATGCTCGACGTAGGTGTCGTAGTCGGGCATGCCGACCATCAGGCGCGCGGCCTGACCGAGGTATTTACCGAGGCGACTCAGGTCATTGAACATGGTGCAATCCTCTGGTTACGCATCCGGCAGGGCCTGGAATGGCGATTCTTTATCCGTACGCTCTTTTTTGCCCCAGGCGGCGATGCCGACCTTGAGCGCATAGAACAGGATGCTGAAGACCACGAACAGGAACAGCGCGGTGAGCGTTGCGTTGGTGTAAGCGTTGAAGATCACGTGCTGCATCTGCTCGACGCTTTTTGCCGGTGCCAGCACCTGACCGTTGGCCAGCGCATCGCTGTATTTCTTGGCCAGCGACAGGAAGCCGATCGCCGGGTTGGCGTCGAACAGCTTGATGAAGCCAGCGGTGGTGGTGCAGATCAACAGCCAGGTGGCCGGCAACAGGGTGACCCAGATATAGCGCTGGCGCTTCATCTTGATCAGAACCACGGTGCCGAGCATCAGCGCAATACCGGCCAGCATCTGGTTGGAGATACCGAACAGCGGCCACAGGGTGTTGATGCCGCCCAGCGGATCGACCACGCCCTGATACAGCAGCCAGCCCCACATCGCCACGCAACCGGCGGTCGCGATCAGGTTGGCGGTCCACGACTCGGTGCGCTTGAGCGCTGGAACGAAGGAGCCGAGCAGGTCCTGCAGCATGAAACGCCCGGCACGGGTGCCGGCGTCTACCGCGGTCAGGATGAACAGCGCTTCGAACAGAATCGCGAAGTGGTACCAGAACGCCATGGTGTTTTCACCCGGCAGGACACTGTGCAGGATCTGCGCGATACCGACCGCCAGGGTCGGCGCACCACCGGCACGAGCCAGAATAGTGGTTTCACCAATATCGTGCGCCACGGCTTGCAACGCCTCAGGCGTAATGGCGAAGCCCCAACTGGTGACCACTTGCGCAACGGAGGCCACATCACTGCCGACCACGGCCGCCGGACTGTTCATGGCGAAGTACACGCCAGGCTCGATCACCGAAGCAGCAACCATCGCCATGATCGCTACAAACGATTCCATCAGCATGCCGCCATAACCGATGTAACGCGCGTTGGTTTCGTTATCCAGCAGCTTCGGCGTGGTGCCCGACGAGATCAGCGCGTGGAAACCCGATACCGCACCGCAAGCGATGGTGATGAACAGGAACGGGAACAGGCCGCCCTTCCACACCGGGCCGGTGCCGTCGACGAACTGAGTCAGCGCGGGCATTTTCAGCTCGGGCATGGTCACCAGAATGCCGATCGCCAGGGCGACGATGGTACCGATCTTGAGGAAAGTGGAGAGGTAGTCACGCGGCGCCAGAATCAGCCACACCGGCAGCGACGCAGCGACGAAACCGTAACCGACCAGCATCCAGGTAATCTGCACGCCGGTGAAGGTGAACGCCTTGGCCCACACCGGATCGGCGGCGATCTGCCCACCGAGCCAGATCGAACCCAGCAACAGCAATACGCCGACCACCGAGATCTCACCGATGCGGCCCGGGCGGATGTAGCGCATGTAGATGCCCATGAACATCGCGATCGGGATGGTCGCCATCACCGTGAAAATACCCCACGGGCTCTCGGCCAGGGCTTTCACGACGATCAGCGCCAGCACCGCGAGGATGATGATCATGATCAGGAAGCAGCCGAACAGCGCGATGGTGCCGGGGATACGGCCCATTTCTTCACGCACCATGTCGCCCAGGGAGCGGCCGTTGCGCCGGGTCGACATGAACAGAACCATGAAGTCCTGCACCGCGCCCGCCAGCACCACACCGGCAATCAGCCAGAGTGTGCCGGGCAAGTAGCCCATCTGCGCCGCCAATACCGGGCCGACCAGAGGTCCGGCGCCCGCGATCGCGGCGAAGTGGTGACCGAAAAGAATGTGTTTGTTGGTCGGCACATAGTCCAGACCGTCGTTGTTGAGCACGGCGGGGGTGGCCCGACGCGGATCCAGTTGCATCACATTGTTGGCGATGAACAGGCTGTAGTAACGGTACGCAACCAGATAAATGGCCACGGCTGCGACCACGATCCACAAGGCGTTGATCGCCTCGCCGCGGCGCAATGCCACTACGCCCAGGGCGCACGCTCCTACGATTGCCAGCACTAGCCAGGGTAAGTGGCGTAGCAGGCTATTATTATTTTTCATTTTATTATTCCAGCCAGGGTGGACAAGAAAGACAGCCACCCCGAGTTTAGCGCTTACGGCGCCAAAGGCCATACCCCGACGTTGGTCTAGACGGCTTGTCGATTGGCAGCCACCCAACGGTCGGGTCTATAGTCAGCGAACTCTTCCGAGGATTGCGCCATGAGCGAACACCCAGCCAATCGCCGTCGCTTCAAACGTATTGCGTTCGATGCCAGAACCGAGTTGCGTCAAGGTGAATATATCTGGCCGGTGAAACTGATCGACCTGTCGCTGAAGGGGCTGTTGATCGAACGGCCGGAGCCTTGGCTGGGAGATAAGGAGCAGGATTTCCTCGTCGACATTCATCTGAGCGATGATGTCGATATCGAGATGGATGTACACCTGGCTCACGAAGATCACGGACAACTAGGCTTCGTCTGCCGGCATATCAGCCTGGAGTCGATCCAGCGCCTGCGACGGTTGATCGAGCTTAACCTGGGCGATCCGCAGGAGTTGGAGCGCGAACTGGGCGCCCTGATCGAAATCTAGAAACCACCACAAATCCCTGTGGGAGCGGGCTTGCCCGCGAAGAGGCCGTGTCAGTCAACATTGATTTCGACTGACACACCGCTTTCGCGGGCAAGCCCGCTCCCACAGGGTGTGCGACGTATCTGAAAGACTATTCGAACAGTGCGTCGAGCGCCTGCTCCAAACGGGTCACGGCAATGATCTGCAGGCCCGGCGGCGCCTCCTTCGGCGCATTGCCCTTGGGCACGATCGCCCGTTTGAAGCCATGCTTGGCCGCTTCCTTCAAGCGCTCCTGCCCGCTCGGCACCGGACGCACTTCGCCGGACAAGCCCACTTCACCAAACACCAGCAGATCATGCGGCAATGGCCGGTTGCGCAGGCTCGACATCACCGCCGCCATCAACGCCAGATCCGATGCTGTCTCCAACACCTTCACCCCGCCGACCACGTTGAGGAACACGTCCTGATCGTGGGTCGGAATGCCACCATGGCGATGCAAAACCGCCAGCAGCATCGCCAGACGGTTCTGATCCAGCCCCAACGTCACCCGCCGTGGATTGGCCAGATGACTGTCATCGACCAGCGCCTGCACTTCCACCAGCATCGGCCGGGTGCCTTCCCAGGTGGCCATCACCACACTGCCCGGGACTTCTTCCTGGGCACGGGTGAGAAAAATCGCCGACGGGTTGGAGACTTCTTTCAAGCCCTTGTCGGTCATACCGAACACGCCGAGTTCGTTGACCGCACCGAAACGATTTTTCACCGCCCGCAGCAAACGCAAACGGCCATCGGACTCGCCTTCGAAATACAGCACGGTATCGACCATGTGCTCCAGCACCCGCGGGCCGGCGAGCGCGCCTTCCTTGGTAACGTGACCAACGAGGAAAATCGCCGTGCCGCTCTGCTTGGCATAACGCACCAGCAGCGCCGCGCTCTCGCGTACCTGCGACACGCCGCCGGGGGCCGACTGCAATTGTTCGGTGAAAATCGTCTGGATCGAGTCGATCACCATCACCTTGGGCTTTTCCTGGCGAGCGGTGGCGATAATGGTTTCGATGCAGGTTTCGGTCATCACCCGCAGTTGATCCTGGGGCAGCCCCAGACGCCGGGCACGCATCGCCACTTGCTGCTGGGACTCTTCACCGGTGACGTACAGCGCCGGCATGCTCTTGGCGAGATTGCACAGGGTCTGCAACAGAATCGTCGACTTGCCGATGCCCGGGTCACCACCGATCAGCACCACCGAACCGTCGACCAGACCGCCGCCCAAAACCCGATCCAGCTCACCGGAGGCGGTGGAGAAGCGCGGAATCTCCTCGATGCTGACTTCGGCCAGGGTCTTGATCTGCGCTTGCTGCCCGGCCCAGCCGGTACGCCCGGTACGCCCGGTGGGCGCCGTGGCGCCACCGCTCTCGATCATGGTTTCGGTCAGGGTGTTCCAGGCGCCGCACTCGCCGCACTGGCCTGCCCATTTGGGAAAGGTTGCGCCGCACTCGGTGCAGCCGTACATGCGCTTGGCCTTGGCCATCTGGATCCCCCGGCAAAAAACGCGATGATAACGCAGCCACCGCTCAGCGCGGCACGGCGGTACGGATTTCGCCGTTGGCCAGACGCGCGGCGCTATTGCCCAGCGGGTCTTCGGCATTGAGATCGGCGCCTTTGGCCTTGAGCGCATCGAGCAGTTCGACACGCTTGAACAACCCGGCGTACATCGCCGCAGTCTGGCCTGCGCCGTTGCGCTGATCGGGGCTGCAATCGGTGGCCATCAGCCTTCGAGCAATCTGCATCTCGCCTTTGAAAATCGCCCCCATCAGCGCTGTGTTGCCACGTTGGTCCTGCGCGCAGGCATCAGCGCCCGCCGCCAGTAACCGGTCAACTGCTGCGCCCTGACCGTGATACGCCGCCAGAATCAAAGCGGTGTAGCCCTTGCTGTCGCGGGTATCGAGGGAATAACCGGACTCGATAAAGGTCTCGAGCATCGGCACATCGCCACGCCGGGCGGCATCGAAATAGTAATCCTGCAACTGCGCCTTGATCGCCTCAGGGCTTTGCCCGGCCTGCGCTGTAAAGGAAAGGCAACCGAGCAGCAGTAAAAGAAAGGCACGCATAAACGCTCTCCTTGGGCAGAGCGGGGCCTGAGTCAGGCCCCGCGTTGCATGGCGTCGAGATCAGTCGACCAGTTTCGCTGCCAGCGCCTTGACCCGGCTCAGGTCACCCTTGGCCACTTTGGTCACACCGGTGCCGTACTCCGGATCGGCCTTATAAAGGAAGGACAGGATAATGTGCTTGCTCTCGTCATCGGTGGTTGCCAGCGAACCGCCGAAGCTGGCGATCAGGTCCTGACGCTCCTGCTGACTGAACGAGCGATACAGATCACCGGCCTGTTTGAAGTTCTGCTCACGCTGAATCTTCGCCTGCTGGGTGCTGCCCGACAGTGCCAGCTGGCTGTAACGCGCGCTTTGCGGCTCGTCACGCGGTTGCAGGCGGCTCGGCTGATAGTTCACGCCTGACGCCGTGGCACCGAAGTTCATCGCACCGTCCTGATTGCCATTATTGATGGCAACTTTTGGCGCATTGATCGGCAGTTGCAGGGCATTGGCACCCAAGCGGTACATCTGCGTATCGGCATAAGAAAACACTCGACCTTGCAACAGACGATCTTCCGAAGGCTCGATTCCCGGAACAACATTGGCCGGGGCCATCGCAACTTGTTCGGTTTCCTGGAACACATTGGCTGGATTACGGTTCAACACCATTTGTCCAACTTTTCGCTCAGGAACATTCGGCCAGATCTTGGTGGCGTCCAATGGATCGAAATCAAACTTGGACAAATCTTGCGGATTCAGTACTTGGATGTACAAGTCCCATTTCGGGAAATCACCCTTATTGATATGACTGACCAGATCATTAGTCATATGACTGTAATCCTTGCCCTGAACTTTTCCGACTTGTTCAGGTGTCAGGTTTTTGATGCCCTGCAAACTCTTCCAGTGAAACTTCACATAGTGCACTTCACCTTTGGCGTTAACCAACTTGTAGGCATGCACACCATTACCATCCATCTCCCGATAACTGGCCGGCGTTCCCGAGTTCGAGTAGAGCTCGGTCAGTGTGCGAGTGGCTTCCGGTACGTGGGAGAAGAAGTCGAAACGACGCGAGTCATCGTCAAGGTTGGTGCGTGGATCGGGTTTGAACGCATGGACCATGTCCGGAAACTTGATCGCGTCGCGAATGAAAAAGGTCGGGAAGTTGTTGCCGACCAGGTCCCAGTTGCCATCAGCGGTGTAGAACTTGGTGGCAAAACCCCGTGGATCGCGCAGGGTTTCAGGGGAGTGGTTACCGTGTACCACCGCGGAGAAGCGCACGAACACTGGCGTCACCTGCCCGGCAGCGAACACCTTGGCCTTGCTCAGATCGCTGAGGTCGTTGGTCACGGTGAACGTGCCATGGGCACCGGTACCGCGGGCATGCACCACGCGTTCGGGAATGCGTTCACGGTCGAAACGCTGGAGTTTCTGGATCAGTTGCACGTCTTGCAGCAGCACCGGGCCGTTGGCGCCGGCGGTTTGCGAGTTCTGATTGTCGCCCACCGCTGCACCGTTATCCCGGGTCAGGGGCGCGGCGTGCACGGAGAAGGTCAACAGGCTGGCGGTGAGTACGCCGAGCGTACGGCGATGGGGAAAAGCCCCCAGTCCAAGGGTGGAATTCATATCAGGTTCCTCTGGTTCTTTTGGGCGCATCCAGGTGCGCCAACCAGAGGCTAGAGGGCTAAGTCCGCGAACATAAATAGAAAGTTCGTACCCCGACGATTGAAAATTTTGGCTTCCCGATCAGCGTGTTACGGCGTATTTCGCGCGCGATTAGTGGCACTTTGCAAACTAAACGCGGATTTATGGGTCGATAAAAACGGGCATTGTAAGAAGGTGTTTCGCGCAGGACGCGTTTGCTGATTTACACTGCGTACACCAACCTCATCTGTAACAAGGAAATAACCTATGGGCGTGCTAAGTGAGTTCAAGGCCTTCGCGGTCAAAGGCAATGTGGTCGACATGGCCGTCGGTATCATCATCGGTGCCGCCTTCGGCAAAATTGTTTCGTCGTTTGTCGGCGACGTGATCATGCCGCCAATCGGCCTGTTGATCGGAGGGGTGGACTTCAGTGATCTGGCCATCACGCTAAAAGCCGCCGAGGGCAACGCCCCTGCCGTGGTACTGGCTTACGGTAAATTCATCCAGAGCGTTCTGGATTTCATGATCGTTGCTTTCGCGATTTTCATGGGTGTCAAAGCCATCAACCGCCTGAAACGCGAAGAAGCCGTAGCCCCTTCCCTGCCACCGGTTCCGACCAAGGAAGAAGAGTTGCTCGGCGAGATCCGCGATTTGCTCAAGGCCCAGAACAACCAGCCTTGACTGCTTCATGACTGAAAACGGCGCCTGATGGCGCCGTTTTTTTACCAGTAGTTTTCCACCGCCACCTGCCCCGGCCGCCGCGTCAGGCTCAGGCTCATATGGCGTTTCTTCAGCAGCGCTCGAGTGTCGTCGATCATCTGCGGATTGCCGCAGAGCATGACGCGCGAGTGCTCGGGGGTCAGTTCAACGCCAGCTTCACGTTCCAGCTCGCCGTTTTCAATCAGCGTGGTGATGCGACCGTGCAAGGCGTCCGGCAATTGTTCGCGGGTAACCGTGGGGATAAACCGCAGTTTATGGGCGTGTTCAGCCAGGTAATCACGCCTGGACAGTTCTGCAATCAAAGGCTGATAGGCCAGTTCCCGCGCTTCGCGCACGCTGTACACCAGAATGATCCGCTCAAAACGCTCCCACACTTCGAAGTCCTGCAGAATCGACAGAAACGGCGCAACCCCGGTCCCGGTGGATAACAGCCACAAATCCCGGCCGTCGACAAACCGATCCAGCGTCAGGTAACCAAAGGCCTGGCGCTCCACCAGCAGGGTATCGCCGATCTGCAACCGGCTCAGCTCACTGGTGAATTCGCCACCCGGCACCACAATGGAGAAGAACTCGAGAAACTCGTCGAAGGGTGAAGAGACCATCGAGTAGGCACGCCAGACCGTGCTGCCATCAGCCTTGGTCACCCCCAGGCGCGCGAATTGTCCTGCGCGAAACCTGAAACCCGTATCGCGCGTGGTGCGCAGGGTAAACAGGCTGGGGGTCAAGGGCTGCACGTCGAGCAAGGTCTGGGCAGTAAATTTCTCTGCGCTGACTGTCATGGGGGCACTCCACAGATAAGACCCTGCCAGTCTCGCGCAAACCCGGCGCATAAACACCACTGTTTTTGTAGTGTTTTACCATTCAGGCAGCGCAAAAAAATGAGAAATAAACGCAAATGCCGTTAATACAACGTTATTCAAAGCCCCATTGAATGACAGGTTAAATACAACGCGTTACTGATGACTAATAACCTTTCCAGCAACTAACCGCCCCCTCCAAGAGCAAAAAAATTCAACGCTATCTGTAAGACCTGTCCTACACTCGGTTGCGTGCAGGATCCGATTGGATCCAGACAAGCACCCTAAGGACGACTCATGGAGAGTGAGTGATGGAAATGTGGAAGGAGTCGCAATTAAAGCAACTGACTTTCGCAAGAGAAATAGAGACCGCTTATCCGATCTTGCTGCGATTCGCTCAAAATATTGGCTTCAATTTTTGTGCCATCTCAATGACATCAAACAATCGGAACGCTGACTTCAAAACCTTGCAAATCAATAACTATCCGAAGGAGTGGAATCAACTTTATGAAAGACAAAACTACCGAAAAGTCGATCCGGTAATAGCACACTGCAGTCATTCAATGCTGCCGATTGTCTGGACCGAAGACGTGTTTTCGCGAACCTTGTCGCTGTGGGACGCGCAACAGAAACATGGATTGCGACACGGTTGGTCCCAGTCGTTCCACCATGAAGAGAGCGGGCTGTGCAGCACCCTGAGCCTTGCGA
This sequence comes from Pseudomonas sp. JQ36, assembly GCF_053851495.1. Taxonomy (NCBI): domain Bacteria; kingdom Pseudomonadati; phylum Pseudomonadota; class Gammaproteobacteria; order Pseudomonadales; family Pseudomonadaceae; genus Pseudomonas; species Pseudomonas sp. JQ36. Next base: position 3,931,445 of record NZ_CM132642.1, read on the forward strand.
GGAAAAACGGTCCATTAAGTCCGCTCGAGTTGTACGAGCATTTTGGCTATATGTTTTACGCGACCAGCCACCTCAGTGACCTGTTCGCCAAAACCTTGCCCAAACCGGCCAAAAAGCCCGCGCCCCCGCGCCTTTCACCGCGAGAACTGGAAGTGCTCAAGCTCTCGGCGCTCGGCAAGACGGCCTATGAGATTGCCAGGATCCTCTGCCTGAGCGAGCGGACCGTGAATTACCACGTGCAAAACGTGATTCTCAAACTGAACGTCTGCAACAAGATTTCTGCGGTCATTGCCGCCAAGAGTTGCGGCCTTCTCGACATGCCTGCCCACTAAAAGCTGCGAGTATTTCAACGGAAAAAAACGTACCATTTGCGACCTTCCTGAGTGATGACGTGAACCTTGACGTTGTATTTCACTCGGACGGTTCCGCTGCGCGACACCCTGGGCTGCGGGCCACCCGTTGATTAACCAGAGTTCCCGTACCATGCCCTTGCTCGAAACGCCCTTTGCCCAACTCGACCTGATCCGCCAGCCCGAGCAGCAGAATGAACCTCTGCAAGCGTTCGATGCAGCCGACGAATACCTGCTCAATCACCTCGCTGCGCAGCAACCGACGGCAGACACCCGGGTACTGGTACTTAACGACAGCTTCGGGGCTTTGGCGGCGAGTCTGGCGGGCAAGGTTCAGGTCAGCAGCAGCGGCGATTCGTATCTGGCGTTCCAGGGCCTGGAGAAGAATCTGGTGCGCAACGGCCTGCCATTCGATGCAGTGCGCGGCATTGCGGCGAGTGAGCCGTTGGTCGGGCCGTTCGACAAGGTGCTGATCCGCGTCCCCAAGACACTCGCGCTGCTGGAAGAACAACTGATCCGCCTGCAAGGGCAACTGGCACCCGGCGCTGAAGTGGTAGCTGCGGCCATGGTCAAGCACCTGCCGCGCGCTGCCGGCGATCTGCTGGAGCGTTACATCGGTCCGGTACAGGCGTCACTGGCGGTGAAGAAAGCTCGCCTGTTGATCGCAACGCCTGAGGCCAAAGCCGCGGCGACCTCGCCCTACCCTTCGCGTTATCAACTGGACGAGCCGGCCATCGAATTGCTCAACCACGCCAACGTGTTTTGCCGTGAAGGCCTGGATATCGGCACCCGAGCTTTTCTCCCGCACCTGCCCAAGAACCTCGGCAGCGCCCGCGTCGCCGACCTCGGCTGCGGTAACGGCGTCCTGGCTATCGCCAGCGCCCTGCACAACCCCGACGCGCACTACACGCTGGTCGACGAATCGTTCATGGCCGTGCAATCGGCCGCCGAGAACTGGCGCGCCGCGCTGGGCGAGCGTGAAGTGCTCGTGCGCGCTGGTGATGGTCTGGCCGGACAGGAGCCGCAATCGCTGGACGTGGTGCTGTGCAATCCGCCGTTCCATCAACAACAGGTGGTCGGCGATTTCCTCGCCTGGCGCATGTTCCAGCAGGCCCGCGAAGCGCTGGTGGTCGGCGGTGCGTTGTACATCGTCGGCAACCGGCACCTGGGCTATCACAGCAAGCTGGCGCGGCTGTTCCGCGGCGTCGAGCAAGTGGCGGCCACACCGAAATTCGTGATTCTCAAAGCCCGCAAGTAAAGCATCAGTCAAAAAAAACCCTCCGCGGTACAGAGGGTCATAAAACCGCGCCAAGGGCAACGGGACGGGATGTTTCAGTGTGTGGTCAGGCCGGCCGCGTTCATGAACAGGCGCATCAGGCTGGCGGCAATGAACAGCGCGCCGACGCTACCGATCCAGATCAGGGCCAACCAGCCGAGCCGCTGCCACAGCGGCTTTTTTTCGGCTTCTTCAATTTCGCGCAGGGAATGTTTGCCGTTCATTGCATCGTTCCTCTTGGGCGGTGACGTCGCTGAGGACGCCACCGCGAACAGGTTTGCTCCCTCACGGTGAGCAGAGCCGCAGATCAGTGGTAACCGTCTTCATGGGTGACCTTGCCGCGGAACACGTAGTAGCTCCAGAAGGTGTAACCCAGGATGAACGGGATGATGAACAGCGTACCGACCAGCATGAAGCCCTGGCTCTGCGGCGGTGCGGCGGCGTCCCAGATCGAGATCGACGGCGGCACGATATTCGGCCACAGGCTGATGCCCAGACCGCTGTAGCCGAGGAAAATCAGCACCAGGGTCAGCAAAAACGGCATGTAGTTGGCGTTGCGCGCCACCGCGCGGATCAGCCCGTACAGTGTCACCAGCACCAGAATCGGCACCGGCATGAACCAGAACAGATTCGGCATGCTGAACCAGCGTGTCGCGATCTCGGGGTGAGACAGCGGCGTCCACAGACTGACGATGCCGATCACTGCCAGCAGCACGAACGCCAGCGGCCGCGCCAGGTTGTGCATCTGTTCCTGCAACTTGCCTTCGGTCTTCATGATCAGCCAGGTGCAGCCGAGCAAGGCATACGCCACCACCAGCGCGGCACCGCAGAACAGGGTGAACGGTGTCAGCCAGTCCAGTGAACCGCCGGCGTATTGCCGATTGACCACCGGCAAACCGTCGATGAAGGCCCCGAGCGCCACGCCCTGGAAGAACGTCGCCGCCACCGAGCCGCCGATGAACGCCTTGTCCCACAGGTGACGCTTGTCGTCCTTGGCCTTGAAGCGGAACTCGAACGCCACGCCGCGGAAAATCAGGCCGATCAGCATGAAGATCAACGGCAGGTACAGCGCCGACAGCACCACCGAATAAGCCAGCGGGAACGCGCCGAACAACGCCGCGCCGCCCAGTACCAGCCAGGTTTCATTGCCGTCCCATACCGGGGCAACGGTGTTCATCATCACATCACGGTCGGTCTTGCCGGGAATGAACGGGAAGAGAATCCCGATCCCCAGGTCGAAGCCGTCCATGACCACGTACATCATGATGCCGAAGATGATGATCACGGCCCAGATCAGCGGAAGATCAATACCCATGATTCAAATCTCCTTGGTCAGGCGAACGTCGTCGCCGTGATCGGCATCGGCCGAATCGTCGGCAGCGGACAACGGACGAGCCGGTGTGCGTTTCTTGCCTGGACCGCCGTCTGGCGTTTCTGTGCCCTCGCTGATCTTCGGCCCTTTACGCACCAGGCGCATCATGTAACCAAGGCCCGCACCGAACAGCGCGAAATACACCACGACGAACATGATCAGGGTGATGCTCATCTGCATGAAGCTGTGATTGGACGAAGCATCCGCCGTGCGCATCAGCCCGTAGACCACCCACGGCTGCCGACCGATTTCAGTGGTGAACCAGCCAGCGAGAATCGCGATCAGGCCGGACGGCCCCATCCACAACGCCAGATACAGGAACGGCCGCGAGGTGTAGAGCGAATCACGCTTGCGCAGCCACAGGCTCCACAGACCGGTGAAGATCATCAGGAAGCCGAGACCGACCATGATCCGGAACGACCAGAACACAATGGTCGAGTTCGGCCGGTCTTCAGGCGGAAACTCCTTGAGCGCCGGCACTTGCTTGTCCAGCGAGTGGGTCAGGATCAGGCTGCCGAGGTACGGGATTTCCACGGCGAACTTGGTTTTCTCTTCCTTCATGTCCGGCCAGCCGAACAGGATCAACGGCGTCGCTTCGTTGCCTTTGTTTTCCCAGTGACCTTCGATCGCAGCGATTTTCGCTGGCTGGTGCTCAAGCGTATTGAGGCCATGGAAGTCGCCAATGACCGCCTGGATCGGCGCCACGATCAGCGCCATCCACATCGCCATCGACAACATGGTGCGAATCGCCGGGTTGTCCCTGCCGCGCAGCAGGTGCCAGGCCGCCGACGAACCGACGAAGAAGGCCGTGGCGACGAACGCAGCGGTCGCCATGTGCATCAGGCGATACGGGAACGACGGGTTGAAGATGATCGCCAGCCAGTCGGTCGGGATCACTTGCCCGTTGACGATCTCGAAGCCTTGCGGCGTCTGCATCCAGCTGTTTGAAGCGAGAATCCAGAATGTCGAGATCAGCGTGCCGATCGCCACCATTACCGTGGAGAAGAAGTGCAGTTTGCGTCCGACCTTGTTCCAGCCGAACAGCATCACTCCGAGGAAACCGGCTTCGAGGAAGAATGCCGTGAGCACCTCGTAGGTCAGCAACGGCCCGGTGACGGAACCGGCGAAGTCCGAGAAACGGCTCCAGTTGGTGCCGAACTGGTAGGCCATGACCAGACCGGAGACCACACCCATGCCGAAGTTGACGGCAAAGATCTTCGACCAGAAGTGGTAAAGATCCCGGTAAGTGTCGTTATGGGTTTTCAACCACAACCCTTCAAGCACCGCCAGGTAACTCGCCAGACCAATGGTGATGGCCGGGAACAGGATGTGGAACGAGATGGTGAACGCGAACTGAATTCGGGCGAGATCGAGTGCCTCTAAACCGAACATAAGTCTTCCTCTGTCAGGTAATACCGGCATTGGGGCTTGTGGCCCCTGCCTACTGCCCCCACGGATATGGAGTGCGGCGAATTCTGATTCGTTCTTTTTTAACAGCCATCGCAACGCAGGGAGTCTGGCCAACGGGCCACCAGAGCATGGCCCGGGAGGGTCTTGATCTGGATCAAGCAACGTTAAAAGAGTAGTCCCATTTCCGACGAAGAACGGCGTGGTCGTTTGCCGCGTGACAAGTTGCCTCATTGCCTGGGCAATGCTCTGAAACAGATGTCCCAGAGCCAGGAAACCCTCCGTGGCGAGGGAGCTTGCTCCCGCTCGGCTGCGCAGCAGGCGTAAAAAGTTTTTCCAGCGCTTGCCTGAAAGCAGGATTGTGCTGGGTCGGGGCCGCTTCGCGACCCGGCGGGAGCAAGCTCCCTCGCCACAGAGAACGGGGTATCCGGATAATCGATGTCTGGCTAACTAAATTTTCTGTCATAGCAACTTCCTGTTACAGACTGGTGATAATCTCGCCGTTCCCCTTCGAGCCAGACCTGCCTTCAGATGCCCAGCCAAGAGCCCCTGCTGTTACGTCACCATCGTCCGTTTCTCGCGTTCTGGTTCGCCCGGATCTTCACCGCCAGCGGCTTTCAGATGCTCACGGTGGCGATCGGCTGGAATCTGTACCAGTTGACCGGCAACGTGCTCGACCTGGGCCTGGTCGGGCTGGTCGAGTTCGCGCCACGGGTGCTGTTCATGCTGCACACCGGGCATGTCGCCGACCGCTATGACCGGCGTCGGGTCGCCGCGATTTGTCAGTCGTTGCAGGCGTTGATCGCCCTGGCGCTGGCCATCGGCAGTGCGACCGACCACGTCACCCGGGAAATGATCTTTATCCTCGCCTTCCTGCTCGGCGCGGCGCGCTCCTTCGAAATGCCAACGACCCAGGCGCTGCTGCCGAGCATCGTGCCCAGCGCCCTGTTTCCACGGGCGGTCGCTGCAGCGCAATCGGCTCAACAGTCAGCCACCATTGTCGCCCCGGCCCTCGGTGGCTTGCTTTACGCGTTCGGCAGCGTCTGGGTCTATGGCCCGACGGTCCTGCTCTACGTCATCGCCTGCACCTTGATGCTCAACCTGCCCGCCCGACAAACGCCGCTGAACAAAGGCAAAGCCACGCTGGACTCGTTGCTGGCAGGCATCCGCTTCATTCGCAGCCGGCCGGACATTCTCGGAGCGATCTCGCTGGATCTGTTCGCGGTGTTGCTCGGTGGCGCCACCGCGTTGCTGCCGGTGTTCGCCAAGGACATCCTGCTCACCGGGCCGTGGGGCCTGGGCCTACTGCGTTCGGCACCGGCGGTCGGCGCACTGGGGATGTCGCTGCTCCTCGCGCGATTTGCCGTCGAGCGCAACGTCGGTCGGGTGATGTTCACCGCCGTCGGCGTATTCGGCGTGGCAACCATCGCCTTCGGCCTGTCGACCTCGTTCTGGTTCTCGCTGGCGGTGCTGGTGGTGCTCGGCGCGGCGGACATGATCAGCATGGTGATCCGCGCCTCCTTCGTGCAACTGGAAACCCCGGACGAAATGCGTGGCCGGGTCAGCGCGGTGAACGGCCTGTTCATCGGCGCCTCGAACCAGTTGGGCGAATTCGAATCCGGCCTCACCGCGCACTGGTTCGGCACCGTGCCGGCGGTGGTGATGGGCGGGGTCGGCACGCTGGTGGTCACCGGGACCTGGATCAAACTGTTCCCGACCCTGGCCAACCGCGACCGGATGCATGTGCCGGTGGAAGAGGCGAAGGTCTGAGGCACATCAGCGAAATCAACAGGCCAAGCACAAATTGATCGAAAAGGTGCGGTACATAGATACCGCACAGAGTGTAATGTATCGCCTTACACTCGCCGCCATGATCAAATCCTGCAGGCTTCCCATGCACAACCCGCCACACCCCGGTGAAACTCTGCTCATGGATGTCTTGCCAGAGTTAGGCATCAGCTTGAGTGAGTTGGCCAGACATCTGGGCTTCGCCCGCCCTCACCTTTCCCGCGTATTGCACGGCCATGCACCGATCAGCCCGGATCTGGCGGTACGGCTGGAGCGAGCAGGCATTGGCAAGGCGCGTGTGTGGCTAGGCGTTCAAACCGATTACGATCTGTGGCAAGCAGAGCATCGGGAGCAACCAGCCATTACGCCTATCGCTGCCCACGCCTGAAGCCATCAAATCAACATCTCCCCCGCCACTTTCGCCCGCAATGCCTTGCCACCAAGCTGCTCCACCAGCGTCAGGGCAAAGGCCAGTGCGGCGCCGGAGCCCTGAGCGGTGATGCAGTTGCCGTCGACCACCACCGGTTGATCAACAAACGTACAGCCTGACAGTTGATGACTGGCACTCGGCAGGCAGGTCATGCGGCGTTGGCGTAATACCCCGGAGGCTTGCAGGGCGATGGCCGGGGCTTCGGCGATGGCGGCGAACAGGCGACCGGCGCTGGCCTGGTCCTTGAGCAATTGTTGCAACGGCTGATGCGCCGCGAGGTGCTGGGCGCCGATGGCACCACCGGGCAGGACAATCAGATCGAAGGTCTGCGCCAGCACATCAATCAACATGCCGTCCGCCGTCAGGCGTGTGCCGCGGGCGCAGGTCAGCATGCGCCGGCCTTCGATGCTGGCCGCCACGACTTCGACGCCGGCGCGGCGCAGCACGTCGATCAGGGTCACGCTTTGCAGATCATCGATGCCCTCGGCGAGGGTAATCAGGGCTCTAAAGGTCATGGGCGCTATCCGCTGGGTGATCTTTCAAGCGTAGTCAGCTTTGCCTTGCCCTGTTCGATGACAGCCGTTACTTGATGTAAAGCTGGGTCGACATCGTGTTGCGTGGCGCGTTGATCGAGGTGTTACTGAAGGTGAAGGTGCCTTCCTGCTTGCCCGCCAGATCAAAGGAATACAGTGAGCCGACGGTGTTGCTGCCAGGCTTGCACTCGGTCAGGTTGCCGTTATCAAAGGCGCACACCGGCGCCCGGGTGCCGTTGACTTCAAAGCCGTCCAGCGTGGCGTGTGGCTGGTTCTGGCCATAGCCGACTTCCAGCACATACACCTTGATACTCGGGCCGCTGTGGTTGCATTGAGTCTGGGTCTGTCCGTCACCGATGTCTTCCAGCCCGCAGGCGGGCGACTGAACCTTGATCACTTTCACCTGCGTCAACGGTGGTGCGGAGGCTGCCAGCGCCGCCGTCGACCCGGCCATCAGCCCTGCCATTACCCAGAAAGCCTTCATCCAGCGCTTGCCCATGTGATCGCGTTTCCCCGAAAAATTCAGCGCGCAGTATGGCGCAGTTGGCCTTGTGGCAAAACTTCGACGACGTTCGGCACCAACAACCGCCATATTCCTCACGCTGCTGGTATGATGCGCGGCTTTTTCCGGCCCACCACAAATTCCCAGGCGCTTGCGACGGTCTGTGCTTTGCTGTTGAGGTCGATACATTCACGGCGCCGCGCGCGCCACGGGGAGCAGACATGCTGGAAAGGCTGTTTCAACTCAAGGCACACAACACCAACGTGCGTACCGAGATTCTGGCGGGCGTCACGACCTTCCTGGCCATGGCCTACATTCTGTTCGTCAACCCGAGCATTCTCGGCGAGACCGGCATGGACAAGGGCGCGGTGTTCGTCGCCACCTGTCTGGCAGCCGCCATCGGCTCGACCATCATGGGCCTGATCGCCAACTACCCGATCGCGCTTGCTCCGGGCATGGGCCTGAACGCTTTCTTCACTTACACCGTGGTCTTGCACATGGGCCACACCTGGCAAGTGGCGCTGGGCGCGGTGTTCATCTCGGCGGTGTGCTTCTTCCTGCTGTCGATCTTCCGCATCCGCGAATGGATCATCAACAGCATCCCGCTGCCGCTGCGCTCGGCGATTGCCGCCGGTATCGGCCTGTTCCTGGCGCTGATCGCCCTGCACAACGCGGGCATCGTGGTCAGCAACCCGGCGACCATGGTCGGCCTCGGTGACCTGAAAGCCCCGGCGCCGATTCTCGCCACCCTCGGCTTCGCCCTGATCGTCGCCCTCGAAGCGCTGAAAGTGCGCGGCGCAGTGCTGATCGGCATTCTGGCAGTGACCATCATTTCCATCGCCATGGGCTTCACCCCGTTCGGCGGCGTGACCTCGATGCCACCGTCGCTGGCCCCGACCTTCATGCAACTGGACATCAAGGGCGCGCTGGACATCGGTCTGGTCAGCGTGATCTTCGCCTTCCTGTTCGTCGACCTGTTCGACAACTCCGGCACCCTGATCGGCGTCGCCAAGCGCGCCGGCCTGATGGGCAAGGACGGCCACATGCCGAAAATGGGTCGGGCACTGATCGCCGACAGCACCGCGGCGATGGCCGGCTCGCTGCTGGGTACTTCGACCACCACCAGCTACATCGAATCTGCTGCTGGCGTGAGCGCTGGCGGCCGTACCGGTCTGACGGCGATCGTCGTGGCGATCCTGTTCCTGCTGGCGCTGTTCTTCTCGCCACTGGCGGCCAGCGTCCCGGCGTTCGCCACCGCTCCGGCGCTGCTGTTCGTCGCCGTGCTGATGACGTCGGGCCTGGCGGAAATAGACTGGGAAGACATCACCGTTGCCGCACCGGTCGTGGTCACCGCGCTGGCGATGCCGTTCACTTACTCGATCGCCAACGGCATCGCTTTCGGTTTCATCTCCTGGACCGTGATCAAGCTGCTGTCGGGCCGCGCCCGTGAGCTGAACCCGGCGCTGGTGATCCTGTCGATTCTGTTCGTGATCAAGTTGGGTTGGTTCAACGCATGACTTTCGATTCCCAGGCCTACGCCACTCAGCTCGAAGACAAGGTCACGCGTTTGCGTGACCTGCTGGCCCCGTTCGATGCACCAGAGCCGACCGTGTTCGACTCGCCCCTGCAGAACTTCCGCCTGCGCGCGGAATTTCGCCTGTGGCGCGAGGCCGGTGAGCGGCACTACGCGATGTTCTCCCAGGACGACAAACGCACGCCGATCCTCATCGAAGAATTCCCGATTGCCAGCCTGCGCATCAACCAGTTGATGCCGCAGCTCAAGGCGGCATGGCAGGCCAGCGCGGCGTTGAGCCACAAGCTGTTTCAGGTGGAGTTTCTGACCACCCTGGCCGGCGACGCAATGATCACCCTGTGCTACCACCGTCCGCTGGATGAGCACTGGCATGCGGCAGCGACCAAGCTGTCCGCGGATCTGGGGGTCAGCATCATTGGTCGCTCCAAGGGCAAACGCGAAGTGCTCGGCCAAGACTATGTGGTTGAAAAACTCGACGTCGGCGGCCGCACGTTCAGCTATCGCCAACCGGAAGGTGCATTCACCCAGCCCAACGGCACTGTTAACCAGAAGATGTTGAACTGGGCTTACGAAGCATTGGGCGATCGCTCTGACGATCTGCTGGAGCTGTACTGCGGCAACGGCAACTTCACCCTGCCGCTCGCCACCCGCGTGCGCAAAGTGCTGGCCACCGAAATCAGCAAGACCTCGGTCAACGCGGCACTGAGCAACCTCAGCGAAAACGCTGTGGATAACGTCACGCTGGTGCGCCTGTCCGCCGAAGAGCTGACCGAAGCGCTGAACGAAGTGCGCCCGTTCCGTCGCCTGCAAGGCATCGACCTGAAGAGCTACGAGTTCGGCAGCGTGTTCGTCGACCCGCCGCGCGCCGGCATGGACCCGGACACCTGCGAGCTGACCCGGCGCTTCGACAACATCCTGTATATCTCCTGCAACCCGGAAACCCTCGCGGCCAACATCGCCCAACTGCACGACACGCACCGCATCACCCGCTGCGCGATGTTCGACCAGTTCCCGTGGACGCATCACATGGAGTCCGGGGTGTTGCTGACCCGGCGTTGATGGCGAATGCCGAATACAAAAAAGCCGTCGTTGATGACGGCTTTTTTGTTCCTGCTTACTGTGCGGTGTCGGTTTTACGTGGACGCCCGCCCTTCTTGCCATTCGCTCGTGCGGCTTCGGATTTTGCCGCACTGCTTTGACGACCGTTGCGCGACGCAACCACCGAGGCCGCCATCCTCATGAGAGACGGGCTCGCCGAAATCATTCCGGAGATGGAAACGTCAAGGTCTTTGCCCTTGTGGCAAAGCGCGGTGCCTGCAGAACCGACTGTCAGGTTCGCATAATCGTCTGAATCAAACCCGTCGAACTCCGAGTACTGGCTCACCGGTAGCAACACACCGCTGCCGTCTTCAAAACGAATGACCAGAGACGGGCTTTCAAAGGTCACAGAAACAGCCTGCAAGCTGCTAGCTTGGCGCGCTTCGCCACGTTTTATCGCGGCATCGAGCATTTCTTCCGTCAGTGGACGATGTACGGACGGCTTTGCCTTGATGACTTTCATAAATCGATTTCAACTCCTTCCAGTTTGCCGAGTAATGTCAGAAGGGTTTTGTCTGCTTCTGGCTCATAGCGCGCCGAACTGATCCTGTATGTCGTAGCAGTAACCGTTTTCACAACAGGTACTTCATTGGACTCGCAGTCCCACACCTGATTGTCGAGACAGACTGTTTGCAAACCTGACCACCAGATCCCTCGTGCGCGACGCAAATGAGCAGGTTGCCCCAGTGATCGACACAATCCTTCCAGCACCGCCAGCGGCGGTCGGCGAGAAAGCGGCACGACGTCCCACAGATCAATGTCGTTGTGCCAGAAGCTGAACTGGAATCGGGCATTCCAGGCGCCCGCGTCAACATGTGCGTGGGGTGGGCAATGCTCATCTCGCAACATGATGCTTATCGACAATCCCTTGTATTTACATACTTTCATGCTAACCCATCCGTTAGGTTCATAAGTTTCAGGATTCGATTTTCCTTTCAAATCCGACCGCCGGTGCTGCTCAGCACCCAATAGTTTTCACCCCCTTTGAGGCTAGCGTCGGCATGGGTGAGGAGGCGTTGAATATTCAAGAAAAAACGTAAGCAGAGCTGTCGATACAATTCGAATAAATCTGAAATGAAAATGGCTTGTGTGCGATCACCGAACACTAAGCGCCAAGTGCAACGCCGTTCAATTGACCATGGTAACCATCTGGTACATTTTACCTCCACAGGCTGAAACCCTCGGCCAAAGCCAAAAACAATAAGTGGAGTTTGCCCCCATGCCCCCTATCGTTCTGGTGCTCAACGGCCCGAACCTGAACCTGCTCGGCACCCGTGAACCGGCAACCTACGGTCACGAAACCCTGGCTGATATTTCTGCTCTGTGCGGCCGCGCCGCAGAAGAATTCGGCCTGGCCGTGGAGTTTCGCCAGACCAATCACGAAGGCGAATTGCTCGACTGGATTCACGCGGCACGCGGCCGGTGCGCCGGAATCGTGATCAACCCGGCGGCGTGGACGCACACCTCGGTGGCGATCCGCGACGCGCTGGTGGCCAGTGAATTGCCGGTGATCGAAGTGCACCTGTCCAACGTGCATGCGCGTGAGCCGTTCCGCCATCACTCGTTCGTCTCGGCCATCGCCACGGCGGTGATGTGCGGCTTCGGCAGTCATGGCTATCGTCTGGCCCTGGAACATTTCAGTCACCGACTGAAGGGGCGCGCAGCATGACCCGTAAACCGGTAATACTGGCTGGCCTGATCGGCGCCGGCATTCAGGCCTCGCGCACGCCGGCACTGCATGAACACGAAGGCGATGCCCAAGGCCTGCGTTACCTGTATCGGCTGATCGACCTCGATCAGTTGCATCTGGACAGCAACGCCCTGCCCGACTTGCTGCAGGCGGCCGAGCGGATGAACTACACCGGCCTGAACATCACTTTCCCGTGCAAGCAGGCGATCATCCCGCTGCTCGATGAGCTGTCGCCGGAAGCCCGAGGCATCGGCGCGGTCAACACCGTGGTGCTCAAGGACGGCAAACGCATCGGCCACAACACTGATTGCCTGGGTTTTGCCGAAGGTTTTCGCCGAGGCTTGCAGGATGTCGCCCGTGAGCGAGTAGTCCAAATGGGCGCCGGTGGTGCGGGAGCGGCAGTGGCCCACGCGCTGTTGAGCGAAGGCGTACAGCAACTGAGCATTTTCGATGTCGACCGCGAGCGTGCCGAGAGCCTGGCGAACAATCTCAACCAGCATTTCGGCTCAGGCCGCGCGGTCGCCGGGAGTGATCTGCCGGGCACGCTGAATCAGGCCGATGGTCTGGTGAACACCACGCCGATGGGCATGGCCAAACTGCCGGGGATGCCGGTGCCGGTGGAGCTGCTGCGCAAGGAATTGTGGGTCGCAGAGATCGTTTACTTCCCGCTGGAAACCGAACTGCTGCGCAACGCCCGCGCCCTCGGTTGCCGCACGCTGGACGGCGGCAACATGGCAGTGTTTCAAGCGGTGAAGGCGTTTGAATTGTTCAGCGACGTGGTGCCGGATGCGCAGCGGATGCTCACGCATTTTCAAAGCATGAATGGCTGAAGCTCAAAAGGAACCTGTGGGAGCGGGCTTGCTCGCGAAAGCGGTGTGTCAGGCGCCAGATGTATAGGCTGACACGCCGCCTTCGCGAGCAAGCCCGCTCCCACAATGGGTAGGTGTCACGGCTGCAAGTAGCGCAACACCGATTCGCAGATCATCTCGCGATGACGCTGCTTGATGCTTTCGTCCGGCAAATCGATCTGAAAAATCTCACCGAACGTATGGCGGTTCGAGACGCGGTAGAAACAGAACGAACTGATCAGCAAGTGCACATCCAGCGCGTCCAGCCCGGCGCGGAACACACCCTCCTCGGCACCGCGACGCAAAATCTCGCCCAGTGAATCGAGGATCGTATTGTTCATCGCCTTGATCGTGTCCGAACGCTTCACGAACTCGGCGTTGTGGATATTTTCGATACAGACGATGCGCACGAAATCGACGTTGCGATCGTGGTGATCAAAGGTGAACTCCACCAGTCGGCGGATCGCCACCACCGGCGGCAACTCGGCCAGGTGCAGGCGGTTTTCGGTGGTGCGGATGTCGCCGTAAAGCTTCTCCAGCACTTCGACGTACAGCTGCTCCTTACTGCCGAAGTAGTAATAGATCATGCGTTTGGAGGTATGGATACGCTCGGCGATCGCATCGACGCGAGCACCCGACAAACCCTGCTGGACGAACTCGACGATCGCCTCCTGCAGGATATTCTCGCGGGTCTTTTCCGGGTTGTTCTTGCGACTCTTGCGCGGCTCGATGCCAGATGCGACGGGGGCTGCGGGGAGTTCTGAAGTCATTGTCATTGCGGGCTCACGGCCATCACTGCACAGGTTGGCGATTATGGGCCGCGCTGCACAGTGAAGGAAGCCACGCGGCTCGTGTTTAATCCCGCGTTTACGAATTTCCTACAACTTGGCCTGACGCGCCGCACCGCTGCGTGATTTGGCCATCGCTGCCAGGCGTACCGCGACGTTCGCCGCACCATAACCGGCATAACCGTTTTTACGCTGGATGATCTCGAAGAAAAAGCGTCCCTCGAACGGCTCGGTGTACACGTGGAACAGCTCTCCGCCCTGTGCGTCACGGTCGTAGAGCACGTTGTAGTACGCCAGTTCGCTGAGGAATTCGTCGTCGAAATCGAAGCGCGCAGCGAGGTCGTCGTAATAGTTGAGCGGAATATCCAGCAGCGGCACGCCAGCTTCTTTGGCGCGGCTGACTTCGGCGAAGATGTCATCACAATCGAAGGCGATGTGATGCACACCGGAGCCGCGATAACTCGACAGTGCGTGAGAGATCGCAGTGTTGCGGTTCTCCGAGATATTCAGCGGCAAGCGGATCGAACTGTCGCGACTTCTCAGCGCCCGGCTCTTCACCAGACCGTACGGATCGGGCAGTACCACTTCATCGTCGGCCTCGAAATCCAGCAGACTCTTGTAGAACAGCACCCAACTGTCGAGGCTGTCGGCCGGCAGCGCCATGGCCATATGATCGATGCGCTTGAGGCCGCCACGGGCCTGAGCATTCGGCAGCAGATTGAAGTCGGTGCCATAGACGTCCGCCGCCTCATCCACCAGATAAATCAGGCTGCCATCCGGTGCACGCACCGCGGCCAGTTCCAGTTCGTTGGGGCCGACCAGTCCGCGATAGGGCTGGCCCTTATAGGCAACGGCACGGGCCAGGGCGCTGGCGCTGTCCTTGACCCGCACGGCGGTGGCGCACAGCGACGGGCCGTGGGCCTCGAAAAAACTGTGGCCGAACGAATACGGTTCGGCGTTGAGGATCAGGTTGATATCGCCCTGGCGCAACAGGCTCACGCTCTTGGAGCGGTGCTGCCCGGCCTTGACGAAGCCCAGGCGCTCCAGCCAGTTGCTCAGTTTGGCGCCGAGGCTTTCGTCGACGGCGAACTCAAGAAACTCGATGCCGTTGTACTCGCTGGCCGGCGGCGTTTCGAAGAGGATGTCGCGGTTGGCCACCGGCGTTGTTTGCTGTTCCAGGCGCTGACGGGTTTTCTCTTCCAGATACAGCAACGAACGCAGACCATCAGCGGCATTCGCCCGTGGCGGCGCGGCGCGGAAGCCATCGTTGAAAATTTCCAGCGACAACGGCCCGGTGTAACCGCTCTGGATGATTGGCGCGAGGAACCCCGGCAGATCGAATTCGCCCTGCCCCGGGAAACAGCGGAAATGCCGGCTCCACTCCAAGACGTCCATGGCGAGTATCGGCGCGTCGGCCATTTGCACAAAGAAGATCTTGTCGCCGGGAATGTCGGCAATCGCGCTTGGATCGCCTTTCAACGACAAGGTGTGAAAGCTGTCGAGCAGCACGCCGAGCGCCGGGTGATCGGCCTGGCGCACGATGTCCCAGACCTGTTGATAAGTATTGACGTGCCGGCCCCAGGCCAGCGCTTCATAACCGATGCGCAACCCGCGAGCGCCTGCATGTTCGGCCAACAGCCGCAGGTCATCGACCAGAATCTGCCGGTCGCCGACGCTGTCCGCCGAGGCGTTGCTGCAGACCAGCACCAGATCGGTGCCCAGTTCCTGCATCAGGTCGAATTTGCGCTCGGCCCGCTCCAGATTGCGCGCCAGCCGATCACGGCGGCAGCCTTCGAAATCGCGGAACGGCTGGAACAGGGTGATGGCGATCCCCAGGTCAGCGCACATCTGCCTGATTTCCCGCGGACTGCCGTCGTAATACAGAAGATCGTTTTCGAAGATCTCGACCCCGTCGAACCCGGCGGCGGCAATGGCTTCGAGCTTTTCCGGCAGGGTGCCGCTCAGGGAAACGGTGGCAATGGAACGCTGCATGTTTCTACTCCCGATGGGGATCGTCTTGTCACGCGTCCCTGTAGGAGCTGCCGAAGGCTGCGATCCTTTGATCTTCACAAACAAAGATCGCAGCCTTCGGCAGCTCCTACAGAGGTACGTTTTTTATCGTGAGGAAATTATTGGCTGCATCGTCTTCAGCAGCAATTTAAAGTGTACCAGCCGGTTAGTTTTGCGTGCGATTATCGAACACTATGGCGTTTCGGCGAATTGACGATTTTTCGTCCACTGCCCACCATCAACGTCACATTGAGTCCGGAAATGAACCTTCGGTCGCAGTGCGTGCAAACAACACCACATAACAAATTCAAAAACGGGTGGAACAATGATTCCTTCACAGACTTCCCGCATGGCTCCGGCCATGAGCACTGCCACGGGTGGCATCGGCGACAAGATCCGCGGCGCCATGGCTGTCGGCAAGACCCGTTGGGGCATGCTGGCGCTGGTGTTTTTCGCCACGACCCTGAACTACATCGACCGCGCCGCCCTCGGCGTCATGCAGCCGATCCTCGCCAAGGAAATGAGCTGGACGGCGATGGATTACGCCAACATCAACTTCTGGTTCCAGGTCGGCTACGCGATCGGCTTCGTCCTGCAGGGACGCTTGATCGACCGGGTAGGCGTGAAGCGCGTGTTCTTCTGCGCGGTGCTGCTCTGGAGCCTGGCCACTGGCGCCCACGGCCTGGCGACTTCGGCCGTCGGCTTCATGGTCTGCCGGTTCATCCTCGGCCTGACCGAAGCGGCCAACTACCCGGCCTGCGTGAAAACCACACGCCTGTGGTTCCCCGCCGGTGAACGCGCAGTGGCCACCGGCATCTTCAACGCCGGGACCAACGTCGGCGCCATGTTCACGCCAATGCTGCTGCCGCTGATTCTTCACGTGTGGGGCTGGCAGGCGGCGTTCCTGTGCATGGCGGCACTCGGTGGGATCTGGCTGCTGTTCTGGGGCCTGAAATACTTCAACCCGGAAGACCATCCACGGGTGAAAAAATCCGAACTCGACTACATCCAGCAGGAAGTCGAACCGGAACAGGCCCGCGTACCGTTTTCACGCATCCTGCGCATGCGCGGCACCTGGGCGTTCGCCCTCGCCTATTCGCTGACCGCGCCGGTGTTCTGGTTCTACCTGTATTGGCTGCCGCCGTTTCTCAATCAGCAATACAACCTGGGCATCAACGTCACCCAGATGGGTATTCCGCTGATCATCATCTACGTGACGGCCGACTTCGGCAGTGTCGGCGGCGGCATTCTGTCTTCGTTCCTGATCGGTCGCGGCATGAACCCGATCAAGGCGCGGCTGCTGTCGATGTTCCTGTTCGCCTGCTGCATCATCGGCGTGGTCATGGCGGCCGGCTCGAGCAACCTGTGGGTCGCCGTCGCGGCAATCTCCCTGGCGATCGGTGCGCATCAGGCCTGGACCGCGAATATCTGGAGCCTGGTGATGGACTACACGCCCAAGCACATGATGAGCACGGTGTTCGGCTTCGGCGGCATGTGCGCCGCGATCGGCGGGATGTTCATGACCCAGATCGTCGGCCACATCCTGACCGTCACCAATAACAACTACACGGTGCTGTTCACCCTGATCCCGGCGATGTACTTCATTGCCCTGACCTGGATGTACTTCATGGCCCCGCGCAAGATTCCAGACGTCACCGAATAACCGGCCTGCACCCCCTCCCCCCTGTGGGAGCGGGCTTGCTCGCGAAAGCGGACTGACATTCAACATTGATGTTGACTGATCCACCGCCTTCGCGAGCAAGCCCGCTCCCACAGGGTTATGTATCTCTCTCACCTGCGGCTCTGCTGCCACGCCGCCGCCAAGCCGCTGCAACAGATCACCGCAATGCCGATCACCGTCAACAGACTCGGCGTGTGATTGAACACCACCCACCCCAATAGCCCGGCAAACACGATCTGGCAGTAGCCGAACGGCGCCAGCAACGCTGGTGCTGCGTGGCGGAACGCCTGGGTCAGAAACAGGTGCGCGGTCATCCCGCAGCTGCCCAGCGCCAGCATCAACACAGCGTGTGACCAGATCGGCACTTGCCAGAAGAACGGCACCAGCGCACTCATCACCAGCGTGTTGCACAGACCGGCGAAAAAGTTGCTGGTGGTCGGACTGTCGACCTCACTGAGCTTGCGCGTCAGCAGTTGATAGAAGCAGAAAAACAGCGCCGAGCAGAACGGCAGCAGCACCGCCGGGGTGAACAATTCACCGCCCGGGTGAACGATGATCAGCACGCCGATGAATCCACAGATCACCGCAATCCACTGCCCGCGCGTCACCCGTTCCTTGAGCAACGGCACCGACAGCGCCGTCACCAGCACCGGCGCGAGAAAGTTGACCGCCGTGGCCTCGGCCAGCGGGATGTATAACAGCGCGGTGGTGAAAAACAGACTGGTGCCGAGCAGGCACAACGCCCGCGCCAACTGCCACAACGGCCGTTTGGTGCGCAGCACGCGCAACCCCGATTGCGGCAGGAAAATTCCCGCCATCAGCAAGGTGTGCACCAGATAACGCGCCCACACCACCATGACGATCGGGTAGAAACCCGAAAGGTATTTCGACAGCGCATCGTGGCTAGAGAACAGGAAAGTCGCCACGACAATCAGCAAGATCCCCTTGAAGGGTTGGTTGACACCGGAGAGCGGGGTGCTGACGGTCATTGGATATCTCTGAAGGAAAAATAAACAGTGGCGGGGACGCTGGCGTCCCGCCACAAAAACTGACTTACAACTGCGCCAACAATTCCCGCGTCCTGTCGAGCGCCATCTGCGCTCGCTGCAATCCGCTTACGCCCTGCTCCAGCAGTTTTACCGTGGGGATCTCCAGGCTCAGTGGAATATTAGCTGGCAGACTGCGCAACAAACCGTGCAGGTCGCAATCGCCCTCGCCGGGAAACCGCCGCTCATTACGCGCCTGACGCAAGATCTCGGCCATGTCCGCCGGTCGCGGTCCCGCCACATCACACAATTGCGCATAACGCAGGCGCGCAGGCGCGACGTGGGCCAGATCCTCCAGCCGTGAACCGGAGCGATCGAAATGAAAGGCATCGACCAGCACCGCGGCGTTTTCCCGGTCGGCATTGGCAACGATGCGCAACGCCTGCTCGAGGTTGCGCGCATCGGTCCAGGGCATGAACTCCAGATGCGGATGCAAACCGTAAGGCGCCGCCAGATCACACAACGCCGCAAAGTTGTCGGTCAGCCGATGCTCGTCAGGATCATTGCCGGCGACCAGTAATTCACTGGCGCCGAACTCCGCGCCGACGGCCAGCAGCTTCTCGAAATCGGCGACCACGGTTTGCGGTTTCAGGCGCAGGATTTCCACATCGAGCACAGCGATGCCAGTGTCGCGCAAACGCGCCAACGTCTGACGCCGTAAGCCGCCATCGGCCACCAATGGAAAGTGATATTCCTCAGGCGTCGCCGGCTCCAGGCGCAGGCCGACATGGCTGTAACCGGCGCGCGCCGCCACCTCGACCATTTGCGGCGGTGACAACTCGAGTACGGTGAGACTGGCCAGAGAAAGAATTCGCTCTTTCATGCTCAAGCCTCGACCGCTGCCGGGGAACAGGCACGACCGCTGGCCGCTGCCTCGCGAATCGCCTCGACCAGCGCCAATGTTCGCGCGGCATCGGCGGCACTGACCAAGGGTTCGACTTCACGCCGCGCGACCTGCACAAAATGCTGCAGCTGCAACCGCAACGCGTCCCCGGCCTCACACTGTTCTTGCTGCGCGATCAGCGGTTCGTGCCAGCCGGCATCGACTTGATCGGCAGCGTAATGCCAGCGCTTGAGTTGCGGAATGCTCAGCGCCCCGGCGGTTCCCGCCAGCAGATAACACGGCTGATCGTCCTGACGCGGATAGACCGGGTTCTCCCCGGAGTTCAGCTCCCAACTCCACGGCGCGGCAACCGCATCGGAACCGCTCAGCGTGCCCAGTGCACCGTCGGCAAATTGCAGTAACACAGCGACGCTGTCTTCGTTGGCAAACCCACGCACCGCGTTGTCGGTGACGGCCTGCACCGACTGCACTTCACCGCACAGGTGACGCAGCAGATCGAGGTCGTGAATCAGATTGGTCAGCAACAGGCCCGCGCCCGGTTCACGGCGCCACGGGACCTCGAAATATCGGTCGGGTTTGCGTAACTGGAACAGTGCAGTAACCGTGGTCAGCCGCCCGAGCGCGCCGCTGAGCAACAATTCGTGGGCACGCACGATCAACGGATTGTGCCGCCGATGATGGCCGACCAGCACCGGCACGCCACTACGTTTGACTGCCGCCACCAACTCACGCACCTCATCCAGGTGCACGCCGAGCGGTTTCTCCAGCAATACGGGAACCCCAGCGGCGAGGCAATCCAGCGCCGTGCTGACATGCTGATTATTCGGATTGGCCACGATCACCGCGTCCGGCCGTACCTGCTCCAGCATCTGCCGATGATCGGCGAAATACGCCACGCCCCACTGCGCCGCCAGCGCGGGAGCCTGCGGGCCGGGATCGGCCACTGCGCACAACCGGGCTTCTTCGAGGGTTTGCAGGTGCTGGTAATGCTGCTGGCCCATGTTGCCAGCGCCGATCAGGGCGATACGAAGGGGCGAAGTCAAAGGGCGATCCTCTTGTGATTGTTGTTGGAAATGTCACTCCAGCAACAATTTAGAACCGCGTTCCACAATCAAACACCCAGTGATGGGAAAACCGTGCGGACACCGCACAACTTTGTACTTGACGCTCAACCTGTAGGAGCTGCCGCAGGCTGCGATCTTTTGACTTTGATTTTCAAGATCAAAAGATCGCAGCCTTCGGCAGCTCCTACAGAGGATCGGTCAGACGAACAATTCGGACGCCAGACTCGCCGCCGACAATTCCTCGGCGAACGTCACCAGCAAAGGCGCCAATTCGTGCAGCCGCGCGCCGGGCATCCGCGCGCTTGGCCCGGCAATGCTCAGTACACCGATCACCCGCCCGTCAACGGGATGCTTGACCACCGCGGCAATCGCCGAGGTGCCCACCGCCGAACTTTCCTCGACACAGGCATAACCCTGCTCCCGCGCCAGCCGTAAGCGCTCCAGCAGTTCGATATTGGAGCGCGGCGCATTCGGCCCGACGCCCACCGGCACTTCCGCGCCCTGGCGTTCAACCAGCGACAACGCTTCGGCGTCGCTCATGCAGGCCAGCCAGGCGTGCCCGGAAGCGGTATAGAACAACGGCGCGTCGCGGCCCATGTCCGGGTCATAACGCAGGCCCGTCCGTGCGCCCTGCGCCTTGGCGATCCAGGTCTGGCGCTCGCCATCGATCACCCCCAGGCGCACCAGTTCGCCGGTTTCCTGAGCCAGTCGATCCAGCACCGGTTGCACGATGTCGGCACCGCTGCTCGACAGGTACTGAAACCCCATCGCCACCAGTTTGGTCGACAGGTGATAGCGCAAAGTGTCGGCATTCTGCCGCACGTAGCCCAGGCGAATCAGCTCCGCGAGCATCCGGTGAGTGGCACTTTTCGGGATGTCCAGTTGCTCGGCCAAGGTCTGCATCGGCAGCCCGCGCGGCGCACTGGTGAGGCTTTCCAGCACGCTGAAAACCCGTTCGATCTGACTGCCGGCCATGGGAAAATCCAAGTGAAATTTTGCCGATTCTAGAAGACATCCGAGACAAAGCGAAATCCGGAACTGGCTGTGCGATAACCGCCCACTTTACTGAACCATGCCTTGTTGCAACTGCACATCATTGGTTAATTTCTGGAACCTGATTCCAATAAAACCCAGCTGCGGAGCTTTGCCTGATGCCTGCCGAACTTCCCGAAATCGACTGCGACGTTCTGGTCGTCGGCTCCGGTGCCGCCGGTTTATCCACAGCCGTCACTGCCGCATGGCACGGCCTGAAGGTCATCGTGGTTGAAAAAGATCCGGTGTTCGGCGGTGCTACCGCGTGGTCCGGCGGCTGGGCATGGGTGCCATGCAATCCGCTGGCCCGACGCGCCGGCATCGTCGAAGACGTCGAGCAACCGCGCACGTACCTGCGCCATGAACTCGGCAAGCATTACGACCCGGCAATGGTCGACGCTTTCCTCACTGCCGGGCCGCACATGGTGGCGTTTTTCGAACAGCACACTGCTCTGCAATTTGCCGACGGCAACGCTATTGCCGACATTCATGGCGATACGCCCGGCGCGGGCACGGGCGGTCGCTCGGTCATCGCCGCGCCTTACGACGGACGAAAAGTCGGATGCCTGCTCAGGCGCCTGCGTACAACGATGCGCGAAACGTCCTTCATGGGCATGCCGATCATGACTGGCGCCGACCTTTCGGCGTTCCTCAATCTCACCCGTTCGCTGAAAGCCGCGTGGCATGTAACCCGTCGTTTTACCCGACACTTGCTCGATCTGGCGGTACATGGCCGGGCCATGCAATTGGTCAACGGTGTGGCGCTGGTCGCAAGGCTGGCGAAGTCCGCCGAGGACCTTGGCGTTTTGTTATGGGAGTCGGCACCCGTGACCGAACTGCTGCGCGATGAAGCAGGGGTTTGTGGGGCGCTGGTCAACAGCGCCAAAGGCCCGATCCGCATTCATGCACGCAAAGCCGTGGTGCTGGCCGCCGGCGGATTCGCCAACGACGTCGAACGGCGAAAGGCCTTGTTTCCGCGCACGCCCACGGGTCATGAACACTGGGCGCTGCCACCGCTGGCGGTCAACGGCGATGGCCTGCGCCTCGGCGAAAGCGTCGGCGCCACGGTCAACACCGACGTGGCGTCGCCCGTGGCCTGGGCGCCGGTCTCGCAAGTGCCGCATGCTGACGGCAGCATCGGCCATTTCCCGCACATCATCGAACGCGGCAAACCGGGAATCATCGGCGTACTGCGCAACGGCCAGCGCTTCGTCAACGAGGCCAACGGTTACTACGACTACGTCAGCGCCATGGTCGCCGCCACGCCTGAAGGCGAAGAAGTCGCCTCGTGGCTGATCTGCAGCCGCGCCTTTCAACGGCGATATGGCCTGGGCATGTCGCGGCCATTTCCCGTTCCGGTGTCAGGGTTTATCCGCAGCGGCTATCTGAAAACCGGCAACACCCTTGAAGAATTGGCCAGCGCCTGCAGCATCGATCCCGGTGGATTACGTCACACGGTGGATCACTACAACCTGCAGGCTCGCCTTGGTGAAGACCCGTTGTTCGGTCGCGGTTCCACGTCCTACAACCGCAAACAGGGCGATCCGGCGAACCTTCCCAACCCTTGCGTTGCCCCAATAGAGGCCGGCCCGTTCTATGCCGTGAAAGTCCAACCGGGCTGCTTCGGTACCTTTGCCGGGCTCAAGGTCAACCCGCATGCGCAAGTGCTCGATGCCCATGCCCAGCCCATCGCCGGGCTCTATGCCGCCGGCGGTGACATGGCCAGCATCATGGGCGGGCACTATCCGGCGGGCGGAATCAACCTTGGCCCGGCGCTGACTTTCGGCTACATCGCCGCCCGGCATATCGCCGGCATCACTGCTTTCGAACAGGAGATCGACCATGCAGCACATCGTTAACGCCCAGGGTTTGAACATGCCGAAACTCGGCCTCGGCACCTGGCCGATGCTCGGCGACCAATGCACTCGTGCCGTCGAGCAGGCCCTGGAACTCGGCTACCGGCACATCGACACGGCAGCGGCCTACAACAACGAAGACGCGGTCGGACAAGCATTGGCGAACACACCGACACCCCGCGAGCAGATTCATGTCACCACCAAGGTCTGGTGGGACCAGTTGCAACCCGACGCCATGCGCCACTCGATGGAACGAAGCCTCAAGGCTTTGCGCAGCGAGTACGTCGACCTGTTCATGATCCACTGGCCGAGCACTGACTGGGACTTGCCGAGCACGCTTGAAACCCTCGCATCCTTCAAGGAGCAAGGTCTGGCTCGCAACATCGGCGTGGCGAATTTTCCGCTGCCGCTGCTGCGCAAAGTCGTCGAGGAATACGGCATCCCTCTGTCAGCGATCCAGGTCGAGTACCACGTCCTCCTCGGACAAAACGCCCTGCTCGACTACGCGCGCCAGCACGATCTGGCACTGACGGCCTACACGCCATTGGCGCGTAACAAGGTCTCGGAGATTCCACAGATTCAGCAGATTGCCGAAAAACACGGTGTGCTGCCGACTCAGGTGGCATTGAAATGGCTGCTGGATCAGCCCAACGTCGCGGCGATTCCCAAGGCCAGCAGCCGGGCCAATCAACTGGCGAACATGGCTGCGCTGCAGGTTGAGCTGGACGCTGAAGACCGCGCACTGATCGCCGCCCTGCCGAAGAATCAGCGTCAGGTCAGCCCGGATTTCGCCCCGGTGTGGGATGCCTTTGATCGCTGACACACAGTGCGAAAGGAGAAATCCGTCAACGGATTGAATTAGTCGCCCACACGCTCGTCAATAACAGGCCCGCCCTCGTCACCCGAGGCCGGGCCTGTTTGCGTGTACGCCAATAGACGGACGACCGGACTGGCGCCACACTCCCACACCAGCAACACTCATCACCACGAACAGAAAAGAGGATTCCCACATGCTATGGAAAAAAGGCCGACGCAGTGACAACGTCGTCGATGCCCGTGGCGATGATAGCGGCGGCGGTGGTGGCATGCGGTTCGGTGGCGGCAAAGGCCTGAGCCTGGGGGCGATCCTGCTGATCGTCGGCATCGGCTGGATCACCGGGCAGGATCCGTTGCAGATCCTCGGCCAGCTCACCGGACAAATGACCGAACAATCGGCACCGACCTCGACGCAAACCCGTCAGGCACCACCGGTCAACGACCAGCAAGCCGAATTCGTGCGTTCGATCCTCGGCGATACCGAAGACACCTGGGGCGCGATTTTCCAGCAGGCCGGCCGCCAATATAAGGACCCGACCCTGGTGCTGTTCAGCAACCGGGTGAATTCCGCCTGCGGGCTGGCGACTTCTGCCACCGGCCCGTTCTATTGCCCGGCGGATCAAAAAGTCTATCTGGACATGGCCTTCTTCCAGGAAATGGCCCAGCGCTTCAAGGCCGCCGGCGACTTCGCCCAAGCCTACGTTATCGCGCACGAAGTCGGCCACCATGTGCAGACGCTGCTCGGCGTCTCGGCGAAGATTCAGACGGCTCGTCAGCAAGGTCGGCAGATGGAAGGCGACGGCGGTTTGCTGGTGCGTCAGGAACTGCAGGCCGACTGCCTCGCCGGCGTCTGGGCCTACAACGCGCAGAAGCGTTTGAACTGGCTGGAACCGGGCGATATCGAAGAAGCCTTGAACGCGGCCAACGCCATCGGTGATGATCGCCTGCAACAACAGGGTCAGGGCCGTGTGGTGCCGGACTCGTTTACCCATGGCACGTCGGCGCAAAGGATGCGCTGGTTCAAAACCGGATTCGCTCAAGGCCAGGTCGGCCAGTGCGATACCTTCGCGGCGAAAAACCTGTAAATGCGCAAATGGCTTCTGGCTTTACTGATCATCGGCGGCAGCGCGCACGCGGCGGGCGTCGATGCCATCAGCTCCGGGCGTCTGCAATTCAAGGCCGGCGAAATGGCCGTGGGCATCGGCCCGGCGCCGGAAAAGATCGAACGGGTGCTGATCGTCATTCACGGTCGTCTGCGCAACGCCGAGACCTATCGCAAGAGTGCCGAGCGCGCCACCGAACTGGCCGGGCAAACCGCGCACACGCTGGTGATCGCGCCGCAGTTTCTCAATGAAAGCGACGTCGCCTTGTATTCTTTGCCCAACACCCTGCTGCGCTGGAACGGCAACGAATGGATGGGCGGCGGGTTATCCACAGGGCCGAATCCGCTGAGTTCCTACGCCGCGCTGGATGAAATCGTCGCCCGGGTCAGCGACCGCAAGCAGTTTCCGGACGTGCAGCAGATCGTGATTTTCGGCCATTCCGGTGGCGGTCAAGTGGTGCAGCGTTATGCCCTGCTGGCCAAGGAACAACCGGCGCTGAAGGCCAACGGCATTCGCCTGCGGTACGTGGTGGCCAATCCGTCGTCGTACGCTTATTTCAACGAACAACGGCCGGTGGCGTTCGATCACGCACAGTGTCCGGGATTCAATCGCTGGAAGTACGGGCTGGCAGACATGCCGGTGTACGCCGGTGGGCAAACGCCGTTGCAGCTTGAGAGCAGTTACATCAAACGCGAAGTGATTTATCTGCTGGGGCAGCAGGACATAGACCCGCAACATCCGGCGCTGGACAAGAGTTGCGCCGCCGAGGCGCAGGGCGCGTATCGGCTGGAGCGCGGCAAACTGTTTTTCGGCTACCTGCTGCGCCGCCATCCGGAAGGGGTCAATCAGCGGCTGGTTGAAGTGCCTGGGGTCGGGCATAACGGCGATGGGATGTTGACGTCGCCGCAGGGGCAGAAAGCGCTGTTTGATTAATGACTTGTGGTGACTGTTAAGGCGCCATCGCGAGCAGGCTCACTCCTACAGGGGAAACGCATTCCAATTGTAGGAGTGAGCCTGCTCGCGATGAGGCCAGATCAGACAATAAAGATCTCAGGCCAAAAGCATCCGCCGCAACTCGACACAATCCTGCGCATGCCAATCCGTCAGCTCCGGCCACGGGTTGTCCGGCAGATTCACTAGCACTGTCCGCGCCCCGGCCGCTCGCCCGCAATCCAGATCGAAGCGGTAATCCCCGACCATCACCATTTCGCTGGCCGGCACGCTCCAGGCCTCGGCCAGTTTCAGCAACCCGCCGGGATGCGGCTTCGGCGGTGCTTCATCGCGGCCCAACACATCTTCCACGGCGAAGCAGTCGGCCAGGCCAATTGCTTCAAGTGTCACATGCGCCAGCTCGCGCGCATTGCGCGTCAGGATGCCGAGCCGATAACCGCGCCCGTACAGGTCGCGCACCAGCTCCACCGCACCCACTGCCGGTTTTGAACCCAGCGCCAGATCGCGCTCATGCTCCAGCAACCACGCGTGCTTCGCTGCGGCTTCATCAGCAGGCAGCGCCGCTAGATGGGTAAGAATGTCGTCCTCGGGCGGAATTGCCAGCGCCACGCGGATCGCCGCAAAGTCATGCACGGCGATGGTCAGGGTGCCGTCCATGTCGAACACCCAGTGCTTCACATCGCTCAGGCTCATGCCCAATCCTTGCGGTGACGAATCAGGCCTTCCTGGGTCACCGATGCCACCAGTTGCCCGGCGCGGTTGTACACGCTGCCACGGGAGAATCCACGGGAGTTGCCGGCCCACGGGCTGTCCATCGCATAGAGCAACCAGTCATCGGCGCGCAGATCGTTGTGGAACCACAACGCATGATCGAGGCTGGCGACCTGCATGTCTTTCTGCCAGACCGACTTGCCGTGCGGCAACATCGATGTGGTCAGCAAGCCGAAGTCCGAGGCGTAGGCCAGCAGGTATTTGTGCAGCGCCGGAATGTCGGCCAGTGCACCGTCGGCACGGAACCACACATACTTCACCGGATCGGCCGGCTGCGGGTTGTACGGGTCTTTTTCAGTGACCGGGCGCACTTCGATCGGTTTCGGGCACAGCAGTTTTTCGCGCATGTGCTCGGGGATCAGGTGCGCGCGTTGCTGGGTCAGTTCCAGCTCCGACGGCAGGTTTTCCGGGCCGACCACCACTGGCATCTGGCTCTGGTGCTCGAAGCCTGCCTCGTCATATTGAAACGACGCGCTGCAGGTAAAGATCGGGTGCCCCTTCTGAATAGCCGTGACCCGACGGGTGCTGAAACTGCCGCCGTCACGCACGCGATCCACCGAGTACACCACCGGCAACTTGGCGTCGCCCGGGCGCAAAAAATAGCCGTGCATCGAATGCACATGACGCGCCTCTTCAACCGTCTGACTGGCCGCCGACAGCGACTGACCGAGTACCTGGCCACCGAACAACTGACGGAAACCCAAGTCCTGGCTGCGGCCACGGAACAGGTTTTCCTCGATCGGCTCCAGGGTCAGCAGGTCGACCAGATCTTCCAACACTTGGCTCATTCAGACTCTCCTCACACAACGCTATGCCGCGCAGTCTTGGCTGCGGCGGCCCATTCAGGTTCTGGCGCGAGCCATTGTCGCGCCATTGTAAACGTCCGTGTCGGCTTAGCCATGCAAGGTCTGCAGCCATTGCTCCCGGGTGATGCGGTACAACAGATGCCGACGCAACGGGTGATCGACGGCAAGTTTGGGGTGATCGAAATCATCGGCCGGATCGTGATGCATGCCAATCGCCTGCATGACTTTCTCCGAGGGCAGATTGCTCTGGGCGGTGAAAGACACGATTTCCTTCAGCGACAACCGGTCAAAGCCGCAACGCAGAGCGGTCCAGGCCGCTTCACTGGCATAGCCCAGGCCCCAATGCTCGCGGGCCAGACGCCAGCCGATTTCCACCGCCGGGGTGAATGGGGCATCGAAACCGACCACACCCAGGCCAGTGAAACCGATGAACTCACCGCTATCCTTGCGCTCCAGCGCCCATAATCCGAAACCGTGTTCGGCAAAATGTCCGCGCACCCGCCCAATGAGCGATGCACTTTCCAGACGGCTCAAGGGCTGTGGAAAGTAACGCATGACCTGCGGATCGGCACACATCGCCGCAAATGCCGGCAAATCCTCGTCCTGCCATTGGCGCAGCAGCAATCGCGCACTTTCCAGTTGCAGTATCGGCTCCATCGTGCCCCTCCGTTTCCATGCCGCAAGTCTACATCGCTGGTAGGATCCTTCACTCTTTCCATCGTTCCTACATGAAGTCGCCATGCCACTGCCGCTGATCTATCACGAAGACTACAGCCCCGAGTTTCCGGCGGATCACCGCTTTCCAATGGACAAGTTCCGCTTGCTGCGCGATCACCTGGTCGACAGCGGCCTGACCCGCGACGCCGACCTGCTGCGTCCCGAGATCTGCCCCAACGACATCCTCGCCCTGGCGCATGACCGTCGCTATATCGAACGCTACATGAGCGGCGAGTTGTCCCGCGAAGACCAGCGGCGCCTCGGCCTGCCGTGGAACGAAGCCCTGGCGCGGCGCACGGTACGGGCGGTCGGCGGCTCGATTCTGGCGGCAGAAAAAGCCCTGGAGCACGGTCTGGCCTGTCACCTCGCCGGCGGCACCCATCACGCCCACTACGACTACCCGGCCGGGTTCTGCATTTTCAACGACCTGGCGATCATCAGCCATTACCTGTTGCAAAGCGGCCGGGTGAACCGGGTGCTGATCTTCGATTGCGACGTGCATCAGGGCGATGGCACCGCGCGGATCCTGCATGACACCCCGGAGGCGATCACCGTTTCCCTGCATTGCGAAAAGAATTTTCCTGCACGCAAGGCCGAAAGCGACTGGGACATTCCGTTGCCCAAAGGCATGGGCGATGGCGACTATCTGCAGGTGGTGGATGACACCCTCAACTACCTGCTGCCGCTGTATCAACCGGACCTGGTGCTGTACGACGCCGGGGTCGATGTGCACAAGGACGACGCCCTCGGTTATCTGCAGCTGACAGACGAAGGCGTCGCCGCCCGCGATGAAAGCGTGATGCGCCATTGCCTGGGCCGCGACATCCCGGTAGTCGGCGTGATCGGCGGCGGCTACAGCAAGGATCGCCACGCCCTCGCCCGCCGCCACGGCATCCTGCATCACAGCGCGCAACGGGTCTGGACGTCACACGGTTGTCACTAAGCTGTGCTGCGTTACCCACAATGGCTGTGGAACGGCCTGTGGATAACCTGAGCGAAAGGGACTACAGGCCATATCGAACATGGCGTACAGCGCGATGGTTATTTTTTAACCACATACTGAATTCACCTCGATCTCTTTGTAGGAGTGAGCCTGCTCGCGATGGCGGACCAACATTCAGCACTTATGTCGCCTGATAAACCGCCATCGCGAGCAGGCTCACTCCTACAAAGGTCTGCGCTGTTAGAATGCGCGCCTTATCCCGCCATACCGCAGCGCACGCCATGACCCAGACCTCCGCCCCCTTCCACGCTCACGTCGCCATCATTGGCGGTGGCCCCGCCGGCCTGATGGCCGCCGAAGTGCTGAGCCAGGCCGGCGTGCGCGTCGATCTGTACGACGGCATGCCCTCAGTGGGGCGCAAGTTCCTGCTGGCCGGGGTTGGCGGCATGAACATCACCCACTCCGAGCCTTACCCGGCGTTCCTCGCACGCTACGCCGAACGCGCGCCGCAGATCGCGCCACTGCTGCGCAGCTTCGACGCCGACGCGTTGTGCCGCTGGATTCATGAACTGGGCATCGAAACCTTTATCGGCAGCTCCGGCCGGGTGTTCCCCACCGACATGAAAGCCGCTCCTCTACTGCGCGCCTGGCTCAAGCGCCTGCGCGACAGCGGCGTAGTTATCCACACCCGCCATCGCTGGCTCGGCTGGGATGAACACGGTGCACTGCGCATCACCAGCCCCGACGGCGAAATCACCGTCAAACCCGACGCCACCCTGCTCGCCCTCGGCGGCGGCAGTTGGTCGCGCCTGGGTTCGGATGGCGCGTGGATGCTGCCCCTGGAGCAAAAAGGCGTAGGACTGGCGCCGTTGCAGCCGAGCAATTGCGGATTCGAGGTGCAGGCCTGGAGCGAATTGCTTGTCAGCAAATTCGCCGGCGCACCGCTGAAAAATGTCGCCATCGGTTTGAACGACGACGTGCCACGCTTGGGCGAATGCGTGATCACCGCGACCGGGGTTGAAGGCAGCCTGATCTACGCGCTGTCGGCGCAGATTCGCGAGGCGATCAATGCGTATGGCTCAGCCACGGTGCACATCGATCTGTTGCCCGGCCGACCTGTGGATAAATTGCAGGCAGCGTTGAGCAAACCGCGCGGCTCGCGTTCGATGGCCAAGCATCTGCACAGTCAGGTCGGGATCGACGGAGTGAAAGCAGCGTTGTTGCGTGAATTGACTGACTCGGCAACCTTCGCTGATCCGGCGTTGCTGGCGCGGGCGATCAAGGCGTTGCCGCTGCCCCTGGTGAAAACCCGCCCGCTGGACGAAGCCATCAGCAGCGCCGGTGGCGTGACGTTTGAGGCGATGGATGAGCGCTTGATGCTCAAGGCGTTGCCGGGGGTGTTTTGTGCGGGGGAGATGCTGGATTGGGAGGCGCCAACGGGCGGGTATCTGCTGACGGCGTGTTTTGCCAGCGGGCGTGCGGCGGGATTGGCAATGTTGGAGTGGTTGCAGAGTAAGGGCTGAAGACCGCGGCGCGCCCTTCGCGAGCAAGCCCGCTCCTACAGGAGATCTGCATTTCACTGGAGACCAATGTGGGAGCGGGCTTGCTCGCGAAGGCGCCTTTACAGACAGCGCATCAAATTAAGGCTTGCGCTTGCGTGGCCCGGTATTAAATACCGGCACTTTACGCACAGGCTTGATCGACGGCTCCGGCGCCTGAGTGTCACCACTGTCGACCCACTTGCCCAGATTGCGCTTGCCGCCACCGCCGCCGGACGTTTTCGGCTTTTTCGGTTTCTTCGGCTTCTTGATCACCTGACCGCTGGCATCGGTATCCGGCACGCGGTGCTCAGGTTCGAAGTCCGGCTCGTTCTGGCGCTTCAAGGTCTGACGCGTGAGCATCTCGATCGCCGAGAGCATGTTCACTTCATCCGCGCACACCAGCGAAATCGCCTCACCGGTCGCACCGGCACGGCCGGTACGACCAATGCGGTGAATGTAATCCTCGGCCACGATCGGCAGGTCGAAGTTGACCACCAGCGGCAGGTCTTCGATGTCCAGACCACGGGCGGCGACATCGGTCGCCACCAGAATCTGCACTTCACTGAGTTTGAAACGATCCAGCGCACGCTGACGGGTGGCCTGCGGCTTGTCGCCGTGGATACCGTCGGCGTTCACACCGAGGCCCTGGAGTTTTTCCACCAGCGCGTCCACTCCATTGCGGGTCTTGGCAAACACCAGCACCTGCTTCCACTTGTTCTTGCGCATCAGGTGCACGAACAGTTCCGGCTTGCGCTTCTTGTCTACCGTCACCACCCACTGCTTGACGGTGTTGGCCGCGACGTTGCGCGGGCTGACTTCGATACTCAGCGGATCGTTGAGCATCTGCCCAGCGAGCAGGCGGATGTCATCGGAGAAGGTTGCGGAGAACAACAACGTCTGGCGCTTCTTCGGCAACGCACGGTAGATGTTCGCCAGCTCTTCGGAGAAGCCGAGGTCGAGCATGCGGTCGGCTTCGTCGAGCACCAGGGTTTGCAACTGATTGAATTTCAGCGCGTTCTGACGGAACAGGTCGAGCAGACGGCCCGGTGTCGCCACCAGCAGATCGACGCCGCCGCGCAGCTTCATCATTTGCGGATTGATGCTGACGCCGCCGTACACCGCATAAGTGCGCAGTGGCAGATTTTCGGCGTACTGGCGCACGGATTCGTGCACCTGCTCGGCGAGTTCGCGGGTCGGCACCAGAATCAGCGCGCGAACCGAGTTGGCGGTGACTTTCGGCCCTTCCATGGCCAGCAACTGCAGCAGCGGCAAGGCGAAACCGGCGGTCTTGCCGGTGCCGGTCTGGGCCGCAGCCATCAGGTCGCGACCGGCCAGCACGGCCGGAATGGCTTGCGCCTGAACCGGCGTTGGAGTCTGGTAGCCGAGCGTCTCGAGGGAGCGCAGCAAGGGTTCGATCAGGCCAAGGGTGGCGAAAGTCATGGGAGTACCGTAGGAAAATTCAGCGCAATTGTGCGACACGAGTGTGCAATGGCGCGCAGTTTACCCTAATTCACACGCTGTTCTGCTGGAACGGCGGTCTTCGGTGGCTCCGCGACGAGCGGCTGCGCCGGCCGCCGCCACTGCGGCAGACCGATCAGCACCACGGCACTGATGATCACCAGCATCGCCAGCGCTTCTTCCATGCCGATGGTCTCGCCGACAAACACGATCCCCAGCAACACCGCCACCGCCGGGTTGACGTAGGCATAGCTGGTGGCCGCCGCCGGACGCACGTGTTTGAGCAGGTACATGTAGGAATTGAAAGCGATGATCGAGCCGAAGAAGATCAGATAACCCAGGGCCAGCCAGCCCTCCATCGGTGGCAAGGCTTGCAGGTGCTCGCCGCTCACTGCGCTGCCGATCAACAGCACCACGCCGCCCACCAGCATCTCCACGGCACTGGCCATCGCCCCTTGCGGCAGCGGCAGGTGCTTGCTCCACACCGAACCGAACGCCCAGGTCGCCGCCGCAAAAATCAACAGCGCCGCGCCCATCGGACTCGATTGCAGGTTGGAACCCATGTTGAGCATGGCGATGCCGACAATCCCCAACGCCACCCCGGCCCACTCCAGGCGAGTATTGCGCGCGCCCCAGAAATACCCGAAGAGCAACGTGAACAACGGCACCGTCGCCACCGCCAGTGCCGCCACGCCGGAAGCCACCCCCGTGTGCTCGGCGACGCTGACCGCGCCGTTACCGAAGCTGAGCAGCAAGATCCCGATGATTCCCGCCGCTTTCCACTGCGCCCAGGTCGGCGCCGGCGCCCCGCGCCAGCGCAGGAAGGCGTACATCAGGCTGCCGGCAATCACGAAACGCACCCCGCCGAGCATCAGTGGCGGCCAGTATTCGACGCCGAGGCGGATCACCAGATACGTCGATCCCCAAATCACATACAGCGCGAAAAACGCGGCGATCAACGGCAAGGAAAAACGGCGCAAGGCAGGCATGGGCAGCTCGACAGTCAGAGGCAGGGTGTGAATTATTCTAGAAAGGCCGGCGAGCAAAAATAAGCTACAAAACCTGTTTATCGAGCCGGTACACTTTTGAAACAACGGAGATCGACGGGATAAACCGCGATTTCGAAAGTCTGGCAATTTCAGGAGTCCGGCCTTGGACAAATACGACCGCATGCTGCTCAGCGCCCTGTTGGAAAACGGTCGCGCGTCCTACGCCGATCTCGCGCGCAAGGTGAACCTGTCCGCCCCGGCAGTGGCCGAGCGCGTGGCCAAGCTTGAAGCAGCCGGAGTGATCACCGGGTATCAGGCGAACATCGACCTGTCGAAAATCGGTTTGCCGATCCAGTGCATGATCGAATTGCGCCTGCACCAGAACGGCAGCCAGAAGGTCTACGACGAACTGGTAAAAATCCCGCAGCTGACCGAGTGCTTTCGAGTGACCGGCGACCCGTGCGTGATGATGAAGGGTGCGGTGGGGTCGATGACGGAGCTGGAAGAGCTGATCAATCGCGTGGCGAAGTTCGGCTTCAGCAAGACCTCGATTGTGTTGTCGAGCGCAATCGAGAAGCGCGTGCCGCTGAGCCACATCGAAGGTAACGGTAAATAGTCAGGAATTCAGAAGTTCCAAATGTGGGAGCGGGCTTGCTCGCGAAGAGGGAGTGTCAGACAACATATTTGCCGAATGACACACCGCTTTCGCGAGCAAGCCCGCTCCCACAGGGGGTTTTTGGTGACTTCGAGATCAGCGGTAGCGCAGCAGGTGTTCGCTGACTTTCGCGGCGGGGACTTTCTGCAATTTGCACAGCAGGTCGTGGTTCAGCTCCCGCACCCCATGCTTGTGCCGCAGTTCTTCCGCCAGATGCGCCATCAGGTTGGCTGCCATCTCGGCATCCGCCATCGCCCTGTGCGCCTGGCCGGTGTGCGGCAGGCGGGCGAAAGTGGTGAGTGTGCCGAGCTTGTGATTCGGAGCCGCCGGCATCAGGCGCCGGGCCAGCAGCAGCGAACAGGCGAAATTCTGCAGACGGGTGCGTTTGATCCGTCCAAGCTCGAAGTCCCAGAACTTCTGGTCGAACGAGGCATTGTGCGCGACCAGTGGCGTGCAGCCGACGAATTCGTTGACCTCTTCCATCACCCGCTCTGCCGGCGGCGCGCTGCGCAGCATGGCGTTGCTGATGCCGGTCAGTTGTTCGATGAACGCAGGAACGCGCACGCCAGCGTTCATCAGGCTCTGGTAACGCTCGACGATACGGCCGTTTTCCAGCATGACCACGGCGATTTCCGTGGCGCGACAGCTGCTGTTCGGCGACAGGCCGGTGGTTTCAAAGTCGATGACTGCAATGCGTTCCAAACCGGGTTCAACTCCGTACAAAAATCAATTTTTGAGCAACAGCGCGCCTTCGATCGGCACATAACGGCTGGCGGCGCGGATCAGCGAGTTGGCGGTCAGGCCCGGCACGCCGTAGGCCACTGCCTGTACGCCGTGCTTGCTGATGATGCGTTCGAGCAGCATGTCGAAATCACCGTCACCGGAGGCCAGGACGATTTCATCGACATGGTCGGCGGCGTCCATGATGTCGAGGGTGATGCCCACGTCCCAGTCGCCCTTGGCCGAGCCGTCGCTGCGCTGGATATAGGGTTTGAGCTTCACGGTGAAACCGAGGTTGCGCAGGATCTGCTGGAACTGCTGCTGCTTGCTGTCGCCACGGTCGATGGCATAGGCATAGGCCTCGACGATCTGCCCTTGCTTGCTAATGTCAGCCCACAGCGCGGCGTAGTTGAAATGGCAACCATAGGCCTGACGCACGGTGTAGTAGAGGTTCTGCACGTCGGCGAACACTGCGATTTTTTTCACCGGAATTCCTGTGAGCGCGCGAGCGCACGAAGCGGAATCAGGCACCAGGCCCGAAAAAGGCGCTCAGTATGCCAGTAAAAAGCAGTGTGGCGAGGGAGCTTGTCGAATCGTCGCACCGTCCCGCTGGGTTGCGCAGCGACCCTGTCTTTTAAAAGAAGGGCCTGCTGCGCAGTCCAGCGGGAGCAAGCTCCCTCGCCACAGAAACGGTGTTGCCTGGTGCCTGACCGTTAGTCAGACGAACGAATCGTCGTCATCGAAGAACGACGAGTTGTCATCGCTGTAGTCTGTATCGGTGAATCCACTTTGGTCATTGCCAGAGAAACCGTTATCGGCCACACGCTGGTCATTGCCCCAATCGTTGCCGCTCTGGTCAGCCACCTGCGCCGGCTCTTCCTTGATCACTTCAACGATTTCTTCAGGCTGCTGGTTGTGATGGAACAGGCTGCTGATGCCCTGCGCCAGCATCACGCCACCGGCCACGCCAGCGGCAGTTTTCAGAGCGCCGCCGAGGAAGCTGCTGCCCGCGGCCGGAGCGGCTTGCTGGGCGTAGTTCGGCGGCGGCGCGGCATAGTTCTGTTGTGGCGCTGGCGCACCGAAGTTCTGCTGCGGAGCCGGTTCACGCCAGCCACCGGTGGACGCCGGAGCGCTTTGGGTCGGCGCAGGACGCGAGTTGCCGCCGCCGAAGATGCTCGACAGGAAACCACCGCCACCGCTTGGCGCCGGGGCCGCGCTCTGGGACTTGGCCGCTTGCAGTTCAGCCTGCAACTGCTGGACTTGTCGGGTCAGCTGCTTGTTCTGTTCGTCGAGGCTCTTGATCGCCGCCTCTTGCACCAGAATCGCCTGGGTCATGAAATAACCTGCCGCCGGCTGGCGGGTCAGGTGTTCCTTGATCCGCGCCTCGGCCTGGGCGTCGCGCGGGGCTGCCTCCGTTTCGGCCTGTTGCAGCCGGGAAAACAGTCCATCGATCAGGGTTTGCTCTTCGCTGTTCATGGCGACCTCGTAGATTGCCGGGGATAACGTTGCCCGTGCCCACTGCGGACATGGCGCACCTCTGTAATGGAGGCAGTGACAGGATGTTTCAACGACCTTTACCGAATGTTTACGTTTGTGTCGGCCCGCGCGTCATCGGTTAAAGTGAGCCACTGTTTTCGACCTGCGATACCGACTGATGAATGCCTTCGATGTACTGCGCGACTCTCTGTATTTTTTCAAACGCCACCTGGTCAGCATCGTGCAGTTATGCCTGCCGCTGGTGATCTTCGAGGCCGTGCTGCAGCAAGTGGTGGATCGCGCCACTGACCCCGACAGTTTCTCCGCCGCCAGCGTGGTCGTCGGTTTGCTGGTGTATCCGCTGTACACCGCCGCGCTGATTCTGTTCCTCGACGCCCGCACCCGTGGCGACGCTCCGCGCAACCTCGACCTGCTGGCAATGTCCGCCCGCCTGTGGCCGCGCCTCGCCCTGCTTACGGCACTCAATACCTTGCTGATTCTGCTGGGGCTGTCGCTGTATTTCCTGCCGGGCCTGATGCTGATGGTCATGCTCGCATTCGCTGAATACCTGCTGGTGTTGCGCGGTATGGGGCCGTTGCAGGCGATGAAGGAAAGCCTGCGCCTGACCCGTGGGCATTTCTGGCGGATCCTGCTGTGCATTCTGTGTGTGATGGGGCCGCTGTGGCTGCTCAAGGGTGCAACGCTGGCGGTGTACCCCGACCCGCAGAATCCGCTGATCGCGGTACTGATCGACAGTGCGCACAGTTTCCTGCAACTGTTCACCAGCGTGGTGCTGTTCCGCCTGTTCATGCTGATCAGCGAATTGCCTGACAAACGTAACGGAGCGGTCTGACTTCGCGGCCCTTGGGCCAAGGGTCCGCGGTCGGGTATGCTCGGGATCACTTTTGTAACGCGATAAGCCGAGCCATGCCCCGTCTGCTGCGCTACACCCTGTTGCTGATTGTGCTCGCCATCGCCGTGATCGGCGGGCTGATCTACAGCCTGACCTGGCGCCCCGATGCGCGAGAAACCTTGCCCGTCACCTGCAGCGGTACGCCGCCGACCCTGGTGCCCGGGCAAGCGCTGAAAGTCATGACCTGGAACGTGCAGTACCTGGCTGGCAAGCGCTACGTGTTCTGGAACGATCTCGCCCAAGGCGCCGATGAAGCACCATCCCCGGAAGACATGGCCTTCAGTCTCGACGAAGTGGCACGGGTGATCCGCGACGAGCAGCCCGACGTGGTGCTGCTGCAGGAGCTGGATGACGGCGCCAAGGCCAGTGATTACCAGAATCAGCTCAAGCTGCTGCAGGAACGGGTCACCGATCTCTACCCGTGCAGCGCCCATGCTTTCGACTGGAAAGCCGAGTTCGTCCCCGACCCGCACATCTTCGGCAGCGTTGGCCGGCAACTGGTGACCCTGAGCCGTTACCGCATCGAACACGCCGAACGCCTGCAATTGCCGGTGCCCCCGGCGAATTTCATCTCCCGCCAGTTCCAACCCAAAGACGCCTTGCTCGCCACCAAGCTGCCGCTGAGCGACGGCGGACAACTGACGGTATTCAACACCCATCTGGATCGCGCCCGCCAACCGGACGAGACCTTGCAGGCGCAAGTGACAGCGGTGGCTAAAGTGCTCGACAAGTACGAAAGCCAGGGCCTGCCATGGCTGATCGGCGGCGACTTCAATCTGTTGCCGCTGGGCCAGTATCAGCGTCTGCCCGCCGAGCAGCGCACGCCCTACGCGATCGACAGCGCCCTGCATCTGTTATGGGACAAGTACCCGATGATCCCGACCAACAACGAAGCCAGCGGCATCGACCGCGCCCACTGGCTGACCCACTACCCCAACGACCCCGGCCTGAATGGCCCGGATCGCACCGTCGACTATCTCTTCTACAGCCCGAAGATCAAACGGGTCGAAGCGAGGGTGCGCCAGGACGATACGTTGCGCATTTCCGATCACTTGCCGGTGATTGCGCGGTTCCTGCTGCCCGCGGCTCCTTAGCCCCCCCTCATAACCCTGTGGGAGCGGGCTTGCTCGCGAAAGCGGTGTGTCTTCAAAGTTGATGGCGGCTGACACTACACCTTCGCGAGCAAGCCCACTCCCACAGTAGATTGATGTCGTACCGTGATTGGGTGGCAGGCTGCGTTGTTTTGCTCTTCAGGTGCCGCGCGGCTTGGCCCGCGCGGTCGCCTCGGCCACCAACGGATCATCCGGCCAATAATGCTTCGGATAGCGCCCCTTCAGATCCTTCTTCACCTCGGCATAGGTACTGCGCCAGAAGTTGGCCAGATCCTGCGTCACCTGCACCGGCCGGCGCGCCGGGGACAACAGGTGCAGCTTGACCACTTGCCGGCCGTCAGCAATTCGCGGCGTCTCGGCCAGACCAAACAGCTCCTGCAAACGCACCGCGAGAATCGGCGGAAACTCGCTGTAATCCAGACGAATCGATGACCCCGACGGCACGCTGATGTGATGCGGCGCCAGCTCATCAAGCCTCTGCGGCAACGGCCACGGCAGCAGATTGCGGACGATGCTCGACAGGTCCAGATTGGCGAAATGGCTGAGCCGCGAGACCTTGCCCAAGTAAGGCATTAACCAATGCTCGAGAGTGTTCAGCAACGTTGCATCGCTGACATCCGGCCATTGGCTTTCGGCCTGAGCGTTCAGATCCAGTTGCCGCAGCAACGCGACCCGCGCCTGCCACTGGCGCAACTCCGGCGTCCATGGCAACAACTCCAGCCCCTTGCGCCGCACCAGATTGACCAGCGCCTGACTGCGCGCCGCTTCGTCGAGACCGGTCAACGGTTCGCGGCTGAGGATCAGTTCGCCAACCTTGCGCTGACGCTCGGCGCGCAGCACGCCTTCGCGCTCGTCCCAGTCCAGTTGATCGACGGCGTGCACCTGCTCGGCGAGCACCGAATCGAACAGCGCCGGATCGAAATCCGCCGCCAGGTAAATCCGTTCCTCACGCTGGCCCTGACGACTGCCGAGGTCGGCGATGACGATCCACGCCTCCTTCATCAGGCTGTCGGCTTCGGCGAACAGCGCAGCGCGACCATTGGCCAGACGATATTCGGCGCCACCGGCACGCCGCTGTTGGGCGACACGATCCGGGTAGGCTAGCGCCAGCAACGCTCCGAGCCAGCGTGGGTGATCGGGATCGCTGACCGGCTCGCTGGCCTTGCCGCGCAGGTAACCGCGATATTGCCGCGCCAGTTGCCGCGCACGCTGCACGCCGCCCTGAGCACCGCGTGCCGCGCGCTCTTCGCCGCAGAGCAGCGCCAGGCGGCTGTGCAGATCGGCACCGGCACCGCGCAGGATATCGCGCTCGCCGAGCAGTGCCGCGACGTCACACGCCATGTTCGCCAGCCCCAGCGCCTGACCGCGCAGCAACAGATGGGCGATGCGCGGATGCGCCGGCAACTCGGCCATGGCCTGACCGTGGGAAGTCAACGCCTCGCCTTCAAGTGCGCCCAGGCGCTGCAACAAATCCTGCGCCTGGGCGTAGGCTGCTGCCGGCGGAATATCGAGCCAGACCAGTTCGCCCGGCGCCACGCCCCAGCGTCCGAGTTGCAGCGCCAGACTCGCCAGATCAGCCGACAGAATTTCCGCACTGCCGTAAGCGGCGAGTTGCTCGTGCTGATCCTGCGACCACAGGCGATAACACACGCCCGGTTCCAGACGTCCAGCCCGGCCTGCACGTTGGGTGGCGCTGGCCCTGGAAATGCGCTGCGTATCGAGACGGGTCATGCCGCTGCCGGGGTCGAAACGCGGCACTCGCGCCAGACCGGCGTCGATCACCACGCGCACGCCGTTTATGGTCAGGCTGGTCTCGGCGATGTTGGTCGCCAGCACCACTTTGCGCTGGCCGGCCGGGGCCGGGTCGATGGCAGCGCGCTGGGCATTCAGGTCCAGTTCACCGTGCAACGGGCAGAGCAATACGTCTTTACGCTCGCCGATGGCATCGCTCAGTTGCTGATGCACCCGACGGATTTCCGCCTGCCCCGGCAAGAACACCAGCAGGCTGCCAGTCTCCTCGTGCAGCGCTTCGAGGACGGTCTGGGTCACGCGCTGGTCGATGTATTCGCCGGGCTGGAACGGCCGGCCCCAGCGCATCGTCACCGGGTACATGCGCCCTTCGCTGCGCAGGATCGGCGCGTCATCCAGCAACCCGGCCAGACGCTCGCCTTCCAGCGTGGCGGACATCAGCAGAATCTTCAGCGGCTGTTCAGCGCGGAACAGTTCACGACCGTTCAAACTCAGAGCCAGTGCCAGATCGGCATCAAGACTGCGCTCATGGAATTCGTCGAAGATCAGCAGGCCGACGCCTTCCAGCGCCGGATCATCCTGCAGACGCCGGGTGAGAATGCCTTCGGTGACCACTTCGATACGGGTCTTAGGGCCAACCTTGCTGTCGAGACGGATGCGGTAACCGACGGTTTCACCGACCTTCTCGCCCAGTTCGCTGGCCAGACGTTCTGCGGCTGCACGCGCGGCGAGACGACGCGGTTCGAGCATCAGAATGGTCTGCCCGGCCAGCCAAGCTTCATCGAGCAAGGCCAAAGGCACGCGGGTGGTTTTACCGGCGCCGGGCGGTGCTTCGAGCACGGCTTCGTGGCGTGTCGCCAGCGCTTCACGCAGGGCGGGTAAAACTTCATCGATCGGCAAAGAAATCATGCTGGCTCCCAAACAGAGCGGCGAGTATAACGGCGAACTGCTTGGCGTTCGTCAGGGTCTTAACTTCACAAGACGAAGCTTCGTTAATAGATGACTCAGGAGATTTTCCATGCGCTTACTTTCTCGCCTGATCGGCGGTGTACTGGTCGCCACCCTGTTCACTCAACTCACCGCCTGCGGTTCGATTTTCTATCCGGATCGTCGCGGGCAGATCGACGGCAAGATTGACCCGGCGATTGCCGTACTCGACGCCGTGGGCCTGCTGTTCTACGTGATTCCCGGGCTGATCGCCTTTGCGGTGGACTTCGCCACTGGCGCGATCTATTTCGAACCGGGCCACACCGCTCAGGTCGATCCGGCCAAACTCAAACAAGCCATCGGCCCGGACGGTCAGGTCGATAACCTCAAGTTGCAGGCTATTCTCGAAACAGAACTGGGCCGCAATCTGCCGCTGGACGATCCGCGCCTGATCCAGCACAAGGGCAGCACGCAACAACTGGCGATGTTTGGCCTGCAACCTGCCGCATAAGGACTTTCCTGCCCCATGACCTCCAGCCCCGAACACGCCCGCCTGCTGCGGCTGGCAACCCGCGCCTCGGTGGCGGTGGCCTGCACGCTGATCATCGCCAAAGCCATCGCCTGGTGGCTGAGCGGTTCGGTCAGCATGCTCGCCGGCCTCACCGACTCGGCGCTGGATGGCGTCACTTCGTTGCTCAATCTGCTGGCGGTGCATTACGCGCTGCGCCCGGCCGATGACGATCACCGTTACGGCCACGGCAAGGCTGAATCGCTGGCAGGCATGGCGCAGGCGCTGTTCATTGGCGGCAGTGCGATGTTGATCGCGTTTCAGGCATACGAACGCATCCAGCACCCGGAACCGCTCGGCGCGCCGTGGATCAGCATTGGCGTGATCATTTTCTCATTGCTGCTGACGGTG
Source organism: Pseudomonas sp. JQ36 (assembly GCF_053851495.1). Classification (NCBI taxonomy): domain Bacteria; kingdom Pseudomonadati; phylum Pseudomonadota; class Gammaproteobacteria; order Pseudomonadales; family Pseudomonadaceae; genus Pseudomonas; species Pseudomonas sp. JQ36. The sequence continues at coordinate 3,973,160 of NZ_CM132642.1, forward strand.
GCCTTGCTGGTGCTGCAGCATCGAGTGATCAAGCAGACCGGCTCCAACGCCGTGCGTGCCGACTCACTGCATTACCGATCCGATCTGTTACTCAACGGCAGTATTCTGGTGGCGCTGATGCTGGCCGGATTCGGCTGGCATCAACTGGATGCCTGGTTCGGACTGGGAATTGCCGCCTACATTCTGTGGAGTGCAATCCAGATCGCCCGGGAAAGTTTTTCGGTGCTGATGGATGAGGAGCTGCCAACCGATGTCAGTCAGCACATGCTCGAACTGGCCTGCAGCGTGCCGGGTGTGTTGGGCGCGCATGACTTGCGCACGCGGATCTCCGGCAACCACTGGTTTGTGCAGTTGCACCTGGAATTACCGGGGGAATTGACGTTGTCGGTGGCGCACGGCATCAGCGACCAAGCCGCCGATGCCATTCACAAAGCCTACCCGCGAGCCGAAGTGCTGGTGCACGCCGACCCGCAGGAAGTGGTCAAGTCAGAACGGGCGCAAACCCGGCTTCAGTAACTGACCTGATAACCGCGACTGCTCAGGCAATTGCCTTGAGCCTGACGGTAAGCCTGGACCACTTCAGGCGCCGGTTGATAGGTCGCGGTACGCGGGTCGAAACCGCTTTGCTGCACGGCGTATTGGTAGCACTGGTAACCGTCCTGCTGAACCTGTTCCGGTGACTGACCGTTGGCCGGATAAGCTACGACATCGTAGCCTTGGGACTGCGGCTGCGGCGGCTGCGGCGGCTGCACCGGCGGCTCGACCACGACGTAATCCTGGGTGGCTTCCTGATACGCATAGTAGGAACCGGCAGCGAGGAACAGCAGCGCACCGCCGATCCACACTTCACGGGCGTAATCCGGCAGATACTGGGTACGAATCCCGCGTGGCGGCTGCACGACGATGTAGCGCGGGCCTTGCGGGCGGTACCAGTAGCCGCCGGAATAGAAGTAATCCTGACCGCGATACGGCACGCGATATTCACGGTCCGGGAAACGGTCGATCACATGCCCCGGACGGTATTGCGGGCCTGGGCCCCAACCGTTGCCGTGTCCGTCCGGGCGACCCGGCCAGCGATTGTCATTGGGCCGGTTGCCGGTTTGCCATTGCTGGTTGTGGTAACCATTCTGCGGACGCTCGTCGCGGTAGTAGCCCTGACGTGGTTCCTGGGTCTGGCGCACGGTGTCGGGCCGTGGCTGGATCGGCAGGTTGTTCGACGGTGGTGCCTGATGCACCGGACCAGGCGGGTTCGGCGCGCGGTTCTGGTTCTGCCACTGGCCATTGTTGTGCTGCTGGCCGTTGTGCTCGAACTGGCGGCTATTGTCGCCCCGAATGATTTCGTTGTTCTGCGGCCGCGGCTGATTTTGCGGCGGCGGATTGTTCTGCCCGCGGGGCTGATGATCGCCGCCACGGCCCTGATTGCCCTGATGCTCACCGCCGCGCCCGTTATTATCGGGGCCACGATTCTGTGGCTCGTCGGCCAGCGCTTGCGCACCGACGCTCACACACAGCAAACCAACACCGGCCAGACGCCAGATGCGCGACTTCATGCTTTTCCTCACTGCGGGTATTAAGAGGGCTTGTAGCTAAGACCGGGAATACGCACACCGGGTTCTGCGACAGGTTATCAGTCACGAGACTTATTTATTGAGGGTGGCCACGCGGCAAGGCACAAAAATCGCGGGCAAGAAAAAAGGGAGACCCGTCGGCCTCCCTTCAGAGAACTTCGTCCTGGCTCGACGCTTTTGACGTCGGCTCACCTCACGCCGTCTTCTGGACAGTGTGCAGCTCGGGGGCCGGCACATCCCCGGTGGGGGTGGCGGCCGCGGCGGGCCTGATTGGGCGGGCCGCAGTGGACTGTGTTACCGAGCAGTGATTCTGGTGATAAGAATAGGCTGCAAGGCGCGACAGAGGATTGCGAAGATTGCTCAAATAAACACTGCTTGCGCAATTTTTAACCCTGGATAGATAATCCGCCGCAATAGTTACAACCAAGGACTGATTCATGAGCAAACTCGACCGTTACGACCTGAGTATTTTGGCGGAATTGCAGCGCGACGCCCGCATCTCCAACCAGGAACTGGCCGAGCGCATCGGTCTGTCGCCCTCGCCCTGCTCGCGCCGGGTCAAGCAACTGGAGGACGACGGCTACATCTCGCGCCAGGTCGCCCTGCTCGACCGCAAGATGCTCGGCCTGAGCCTGACCGCCTACGTGCTGATCGGCATGGACCGGCACACACCGGAGCGTTTCGAGAACTTCGAAGCGGCGATTCGCACCCTGCCGCAGGTGCTGGAGTGCAGCCTGGTGACCGGCGTGGATGCCGACTATCAATTGAAAGTCGTGGTGCCGGACATGGATCACTATCAGAAGCTGCTGCTGGGGCATCTGACCCGGATTGAAGGGGTGACCAGCGTGCGCTCGAGTTTTGTGCTGAATCAGGTGCTCAACAGCACCGAACTGCCGCTGACGCATCTGCGCAACTGACATCGCCTTCGCGAGCAAGCCCGCTCCCACAGTTGATCTTCGTCGAGCACACAATTTGTGTTCAACCGAGATTCACTGTGGGAGCGGGCTTGCTCGCGAAGAGGCCGGTACAGGCACCCCACAGTTGAGCTTCGTCAAGCACACTTTGTGTTCAACCGAGATCCACTGTGGGAGCGGGCTTGCTCGCGAAGAGGCCGGTACAGGCACCCCACAGTTGAGCTTCGTCAAGCACACAACTTGTGTTCAACCGAGATTCACTGTGGGAGCGGGCTTGCTCGCGAAGAGGCCGGTACAGGCACCCCACAGTTGAGCTTCGTCAAGCGCACTATCTGTGTTCAACCGAGATCCCCTGTGGGAGCGAGCTTGCTCGCGAAGAGGCCGGTACAGGCACCCCACAGTTGAGCTTCGTCAAGCACACAATTTGTGTTCAACCGAGTTCCACTGTGGGAGCGGGCTTGCTCGCGAAGAGGCCGGTACAGGCACCCCATAAATGCGGCACACCGACGCAGATCAATGCGGCCTCCGTCACCCTCGGCGTATAATCGCCCAGCCCTTTTTCAGCCCTGTGCGCGCCGGAGATGCCCGATGGATCCAGCAGTATTCGAAGAATGGATGATGACTGGCCTGGTCAGCATCCTGATCATTTTCATGGGTTTCATCGTCTGGGATCTGGCGAAGAAGTCCAAGGCCGGGCGTTTCGGCTCGTTCATTCTGTTCTTCGTGCTGGGCCTGGGCGTGGCCGCGTTCATCATCAAGAGTGTGGTGATCGGCCTGATCGAATCCGGCGCTCTATAACCGCGCCGGTACTTCTTTCCATTGGCCCTGATCGAGCCCTTCGAGCGTCCAGTCGCCAATCCGCACCCGCACCAGCCGCAACGTCGGCAGCCCCACCGCAGCGGTCATCCGCCGCACCTGACGGTTGCGCCCTTCACGAATCACCAACTCCAGCCAACGGGTCGGCACGCTTTTGCGAAAGCGTACCGGCGGATTGCGTGGCCACAGTTCAGGTTCCTCCAGTTGCCGCGCCTCGGCGGGCAGGGTCATGCCGTCATTCAGTTCGACGCCATCACGCAAACGCTGCAATTGCTCGACCGTGGGCACGCCTTCGACCTGCACCCAATAGGTCTTTGCCAGTTTGTGTTTCGGGTCGGCAATCCGCGCCTGCAACTGGCCGTCGTTGGTCAGCAGCAGCAAACCTTCGCTGTCGCGATCAAGGCGTCCGGCCGGATAGATGCCTGGCAAATCGATAAAATCCTTGAGCGTTGCCCGCCCGCCTTCGTCGCTGAACTGCGTCAACACATCGAACGGTTTGTTGAACAGGATCAGCTTCGGCTCGGCCGGCGGCGCCTTGGCGACACGACGTGGAGCTGAAGAGGACGGCTTCGCGCCATGACGGCGGGAAGGTGGACGCGGGGGACGGGACATAAGAGAACAGACATTTAGCGATCAGGGCTGCTAATGCTAGTGCCCCGACCGCCAAATGACCACGACTAACCGTTAGCGGAACGGCGGCTCGTCGAAGCTGCGCAGTTTGCGCGAATGCAACGAGTTGAGTTCGGTGCGCAGCAGATCCACCGCCGCGATGCCGATCTTCAAGTGCTGGCTGACCGCACGCTCGTAGAACGCGTTGGCCGAACCCGGCAGCTTGATTTCGCTGTGCAGCGGTTTGTCCGAAACGCACAGCAACGTGCCGTAAGGCACCCGCAGGCGATAACCCTGGGCAGCGATGGTGCCGCTTTCCATGTCCACGGCCACGGCGCGGGACAGGTTGATCAGCGGACGTTCCTGCGCCCAGCGCAGTTCCCAGTTACGGTCGTCGTAGGTCAGCACGGTGCCGGTGCGCAGACGTTTTTTCAGCTCTTCGCCCTTCTCGCCGGTGATATTGGCGGCTGCTTGCTGCAGCGCCAGTTGCACTTCGGCCAGCGCCGGGATCGGAATGTTCGGCGGCACCACGCGGTCGAGAATCCCGTCACGACGCATGTAGGCGTGGGCCAGCACGTAATCGCCGATGGTCTGCGACTGACGCAGACCGCCGCAGTGACCGATCATCAGCCAGCAATGCGGACGCAGCACCGCCAGGTGGTCGGTGATGTTCTTGGCGTTGGACGGGCCGACGCCGATGTTGACCAGGGTCACGCCATGGCCGTCATTGGCGATCAGGTGATAGGCCGGCATCTGGTAGCGGTGCCAGACCACGCCAGCGGCAATCGCCGAGGCTTCACCGTGATCCATGCCCTTCTCGATGATCACGTTGCCCGGCAGGACCATGCGCACGAAACGCGGGTCGTTGCGCAGTTGCTCCAGGCCATGGACGATGAACTGGTCGACATAGCGGTGGTAGTTGGTCAGCAGAATCCACGGCTGCACATGGCGCCAGTCGCTGCCGGTGTAGTGCACCAGACGGCGCAGGGAGAAGTCGACCCGTGCGGCGTCGAACAGCGCCAGTGGCAGCGGATCAGTGTTTTCCCAATCGTAGAGGCCGTCGGCGATGCCATCGGTGGCGGCGGACAGGTCGGTACTCGGAAACACCCGCGCCAGCACCGCAGCGGTGACGCCGGAGCCGGCCAGTTCATCACCCTGCTCGACTACGTACGGGTACGGAATGTTCTGTTGGCTGACACCGACTTCCACGGTCACCGTGAAGTCATGCATCAACGGCACCAGCTGTTCCAGCAGGTATTTGCGGAACGCCTTGGGGTGGGTGACGGTGACGCTGTAGGTGCCCGGCAGTTGCACCTTGGCGTAGGCGCGGGTGGTCTGCGGGACTTCGCCCTGACACAGGTAGGTCAGACGCAGTTCGGGGTAACGAAACAGAGCACGCTGTTCGGCGTCAGGCTCGACGCGATCCTTGAGGTAACGCTTGAGCGCCGAGTTCAGCGCAGTGGTGGCCCGCTCATGCAGCTCGGCCAGACGATCCACGGCTTGTTCGGCGGTTTGAACGACAATAAACGCTTCGGTCACGATCAGCTTCCTGTGTTCTGACTTGCAGGGCTTCATCTTGCCTGCATCGTGGTCTCACGGGAACAGTGGCGTTGTGGGTGTACCCAAATCTCCCTGTCAATGGAGATCCCCCTGTGGGAGCGGGCTTGCTCGCGAATGCGCTGTGTCAGTCGACCTATCCACTGACTGACACACCGCATTCGCGAGCAAGCCCGCTCCCACAAAGGGATTTGTGTTGGGTCAGAAACCCTGGGGGGTCGAGCGGGCGACGATGGCTTCAACGTCCAGCCCACGCGGCAAGGCGCCGTAGACGCGGCCGCCACCGCTCAGGCGGCTGGCAATGAACGCGTCGCTGACCGCCGAGTTGCCGGCTTCCAGCAATAGCTTGGCCTGCAAACCGAGCGCGATGTCTTCGGTGAGTTGGCGCGCCCGATACTGAATGTCGCTGGTGTCCTTGAACTGCGCCTGCAACTGCTGGATATGCGCGGCCAGGCGTTTGTCGCCATGGCCGTCGCCCAACTCACTGAACAACACATCGAGCACACCCGGTTCTTTCGACAGTGCGCGCAACACGTCGAGGCACTGCACATTCCCCGAGCCTTCCCACGTCGAGTTGACCGGCGCCTCGCGATACAGCCGTGGCAGGATGCTCTCCTCGACATACCCGGCGCCGCCCATGCATTCGGCGGCTTCGTTGATCATTCCGGGGGCGCGTTTGCAGATCCAGTACTTGCCCACCGCCGTCACCAGCCGGGCGAATTGTGCTTCGTGGCGATCATCCAGATGATCCAGCGCCTTGCCCATACGCAGGCTCAGGGCCAGTGCAGCCTCGCTTTCCAGCGCCAGATCGGCCAGCACGTTCTGCATCAACGGCTGTTCGCTGAGCAGTTTGACGCCGACCTTGCGGTGCGCGCAGTGGTGGCTGGCCTGGGTCAGCGCCTGACGCATCAGCGAGCTGGAACCGACCATGCAATCGAAACGGGTCATCGCCACCATCTCGATGATGGTCGGCACACCGCGCCCTTCTTCGCCGACCATCCACGCCAGCGCGCCACGGAATTCAACTTCGCTGGAAGCGTTGGACTGATTGCCGAGTTTGTTTTTCAGGCGCTGGATGTAGAACTGATTGCGCGTATCGTCCGGGCGATGGCGCGGCAACAGGAAGCAGGTCAGGCCCTTGTCGGTCTGCGCCAGCGTCAGGAACGCATCGCACATCGGCGCCGAGCAGAACCACTTGTGCCCGACCAGTTCATAGGCCTGCCCCGGGCCACTGGCGCCCACCGGATAGGCCTTGGTGGTGTTGGCCCGCACATCGGTGCCGCCCTGTTTCTCGGTCATCGCCATGCCGATGGTCACGCCGGCCTTGTGCGCCATGCCGACGTTGCGCGGGTCGTATTCGGTGGCGAGGATTTTCGGCAACCACTGTTCGGCCAGATCCGGCTGCAAGCGCATGGCCGGGACGCTGGCGAAAGTCATGGTCAACGGGCAACCGCTGCCCGCCTCGGCCTGGCTATGCAGATAGCTCATCGAGGCGCGGGCGACATGCGCGCCGTCCTGCGGATGGGCCCATGGCAATGAAGTCAGGCCATGTTCGATCGCGGTGCGCATCAGCTCGTGATAAGCGGGATGGAATTCCACCAGATCGATGCGATGGCCGTAGCGGTCATGGCTGACGAACACCGGTTTGTTCTGATTGGCAAGGAAACCGGCCTCCATCAACGGCCCGCCGGCCAGCGCACCGTAGGCATCGATCCGCGACTCGGCCCACCCGGCGCCAAAGCGGCGCGACCACTCCTGCAATGGCAGGTCGATGCGGTACAGGTTGGCACCGTCCAGCGACGGTGGCTGGTTGGTGACTTCGTGGGTTTCGGCGAACTGATGCAGGTTCATGACGGGGCTCCTTTGGTCAGCCAAGGGATTCAGTTAAGCACCGGCCCGTGGCTGATCAAAGTGTCATATGCGCCGAACTGTCGGCGCTTTCACCCTATTACGCGCTGAGCACCCGACGCTCCAGCGCCGTCTGCAGGTCTTCGAATTTCACCGGTTTGTTCAGGTAATCGATGCGTGTACCCGGCGCGCAGTGCTCGCGATCCGTGCCCAGCGCCAGCATGAACACCGGCAGATTGGCGCAGCCGGGCAACGTATGAATCTGGCAGCACAACGACGCACTTTCATGATTGGGCAACTGGCAATCAATCAGCACCGCATCGAAGGTTTCCCGTTGCAGACAGTCCAGCGCCGCCGCGCCGTTGTCCGCAGTACGTACGCGAAACCCCAGTTTGAGCAGCATGCCGCGCATCACCAGTTGGTTGACGCTGTTGTCATCCACCAGCAACACCGTGCAGTCCTGCGGTGCACGGCTGCGCTCGTGCAGCGCTTCCGGAGTTGGCGCCGCTTCGAGCTGCGGTAGCTCGAACTCGACATCCAGTTGAAAACGGCTGCCGCTGCCAGGCTGGGAGCGATGAGTCAGCTTGCCGCCGAGCAGTTCCACCAGTTGCCGACAGATCGCCAGCCCCACGCCCAGGCCGCCGTATTCGCGGGTCATCGAGCCGTCGAGCTGGAAGAAGCGCTGATACATCGTCGCCTCGCCCAGATCGGTGAAACCGATGCCGGTGTCGATGACCGCAAACGACAGCGCCAGGCGGTTGTCCGTCGCCGGTTTGCCAGTGACCCGCAGCGCCAGACCGCCGACCCGGGTGAACTTGATCGCGTTGTCCAGCAGGCACTCCAGGCACTGCGCCAGTTTTGCGCTGTCGCCGTGCAAGCGATCCGGCAGGGTCGGCAGCACCTCGACCTTGAAGTCCAGCGACTTGCTCGCCGCGTTGCCGTCGAACTGCACGCGCAAGGCCTCGACCACCGCGCGCAGGCTGAAACTGCCCGGCGTCGCCTTGAGCTTGCCGGCCTGCAGTTCGGTGAGGGTGAGGATGCCGTTGACCATGCGCATCATGTCCCGCGCGGAACCGGCGGCGGTTTGCTGGTATTGCTCCAGTTCAGGCTCCAGCTCGACGGTCTGCATCAGCTCCAGCGATCCGATCACCCCGTTCATCGGCGTGCGCAACTCATGGGTCAGGGTTGCGAGGAATTCATCCTTGAGCTTGTTGCTGTGGGCCAGTTGCTGGTTGAGCACTTCGAGTTTCTGCCCGGCATCGAACAGGGTTTGCGCCTGTTGCTCGCGCATGGCGTTGATGCGATCGGCCAGCGCCAGCGACAGCAGCGCGACTTCGATCGCCGAGCCGATCTGGCTGGCGTACATGGTCAGGAACACGTTCGGCAGCAGGCCCAGCACCATCAGCGTATTGACGATGCCGCCGAGCAGGAACGCCGACCAGGCAATAATGAAATAACGCGCCACCCGCAGGCCACGCCACCAGGCGAGAATCCCGGCGGCGAAGATCACCACGGTGAACACCAGCGCCAACAAGGTCGCCAGGCGCAGCGACAATGCGTAACTGGTCATCAGCGACAGCCCGACCACCAGCGCGCCGAACGCGATCAGAGCGATCAGCAGATAGTCGAGCCAGCGGCTGTGGATTCTGGTCTGCAGGAAACTGCGGGCGAACTGGCTACCGAACAGCCCGGCGCAACCGATGAAAAACGGCGTGGCGGCGTTGGCCCACCACGGATTGTCCGGCCAGAAATACTCGACCGCCGCGCCGTTCACCGACAGTTGATAAAGGCCGAACGAGGCGATGTAGAAGATGTAATAGAGGTAGCTGGTGTCGCGCACGCTCAGGTAAATGAACAGGTTGTAGACCAGCATCCCCAGCAGCACGCCATAAATGATCCCCAGCACATACAGGCGCACCGGTTGATCTTCCAGGTAGGCGGTGCTCGACCATAACGTCACCGGAGCCTGGATCGAGCCTTCACTGGCCAGGCGCAGGTACACGGTTTTTTGCTGATCAGGGGCGAAGGTCAGGTCGAACAGGTAATTGTTCTGCCGGATCTCGCGGCTGGCGAACGGCAAGGCGTCGCCGGTCTGCCGGATCAGCCGGTAGTCGCCATTGGCATCGGCCATATAAAGGTCGAGGTGATCGAGCGGCGGATATGCCAGCTCCAGCAGCCAGGTGCGCTGCGCGGCCGGGTTGTTCGGACGGTAATGCAGGTCGATCTTCAGCCAGAACGCCGAGCGCGAGTAACCGGCATTGAGCGTGGCTTTGTCGTGGGGTTTGAAATTGCCCGCCGCCGCTTGAGCGCGAACGTCGGCGATGTTCGCCTGACCGCTCGGGTCTTCGAACACTTGCAAGGAGCGGCCCAGGGGAAGGCTCTGGGTATTTTCGTCGAACTCGACGGCGCTTGCGAGGAGGGGCAAGCAGAACAGCAACATCAGCAAATAGCGCATTGAAGCCCCAGCGTGGCTCGTCCGGTTGTGTCAGGAAGCCCCCCATTCCCTTTGAGTAGACGTAAAACCGGTATTACCTGTTATTGGTTTGGATCCAGACTAGCATAGCCGTTGATGGCCATTGAGCACCATCGAAATTTTTCCTACAAAGGCTCTAGAACGGGCGTTTCAGAGCAAAGCGGCGGACTAGAGCTGTTGAGTTGGTCAACTCAGTCATTGCGATCCGCTTTTGTGGCGAGGGAGCTTGCTCCCGCTCGGCTGCGCAGCAGTCGTGAAACCTGTAAATGCGCTGTGCCTGAATAAATGCAGAGAGCTGCTTCGCAACCCAGCGGGAGCAAGCTCCCTCGCCACAATGGTAGCTGCAGTGTTGTCCGACAATCTGCTCGCAAACACCGTCAGGACTGAACCCGAAAATCAGCTTTGGTGGTAAGCTCGCGCACCATGAATATCTACAGCTCCCGCCCCGTTGTCCTCTGTCTCTCCGGCCACGACCCCAGTGGTGGCGCCGGCTTGCAGGCAGATATCGAAGCTCTGCTCGCGCAGGGTTGCCATGCGGCTCCGGCCGTCACCGCCCTGACCGTGCAAGACACCGTCAACGTCACTGACTTCCGCGTCCTCGACCGTGAGTGGGTGCTGGCGCAAGCCAATGCCGTGCTCAACGACTCCGAAGTCGCAGCGGTCAAACTGGGCATGCTCGGTTCGCTGGAAATGGTCGACACCGTGGTCGAACTGCTTTCCGCGCACCCGCATCTGCCGGTGGTCTGCGACCCGGTGCTGCGTGCCGGCGGCGGCGGACGTCTGGGCAAGGACGAGGTCGGCTATGCGATGCGCGAGCGTCTGCTGCCGCTGTCGATCATTGCCACCCCCAACCTTCCCGAAGCGCGGATTCTCGCCGAACTGCCCGAAGGCACTGCGGACGAGTGCGCGGAAAAACTCCTGCCGTTCGTCAAAAACCTGCTGATCACCGGCGGCCATGGCGACGAAACTGAAATCCACAATCGCCTGTACAGCCGTGACGGCCTGCGTGAAACCTTCTATTGCCAGCGTTTGCCGGGCAGTTACCACGGTTCCGGCTGCACATTGGCCAGCGCCCTCGCCGGTCGGCTGGCCCAGGGTGAAAACCTCGCCAGCGCCGTGCGTACGGCACTGGATTACACCTGGCGCACCCTGCGCGATGCCGAACAACTGGGCAAAGGCCAGTTCGTGCCGCGTCGCCTGCCGCTGGATTTTTGCTCGTAACGTCTTGAGGTCTGCCTGATGAAACTACGTGGCCTGTACGCCATCACCGACAGCCAATTGCTGGCGGGCAAGTTTCTGTCGTACGTGGAGGCGGCGCTGGAAGGCGGCGTCACCCTGCTGCAATACCGCGACAAAAGCAGCGACGAGGCCCGCCGTCTGCGCGAGGCCGAAGCCCTGCGCAATCTGTGCGAGCGCTACAAGACGCAACTGATCATCAACGATGACGCCGAACTGGCTGCGCGCCTCAACGTCGGCGTGCACCTAGGGCAGACCGACGGCCCGCTGTCGCCGACCCGCGCCCTGCTCGGCTCCAAAGCCATCATCGGTTCGACCTGCCACGCGCAACTCGAACTGGCTGAACAGGCCGCCAAAGAAGGCGCGAGTTATGTCGCCTTCGGTCGCTTCTTCAATTCCAGCACCAAACCCGGCGCGCCAAGCTGCAGCCTCGATCTGCTCGACGAGGCCAAACGCAAGCTGCATCTGCCGGTTTGCGCGATTGGCGGCATCACCCTCGACAACGCCGCGCCGCTGGTGGCCCACGGGGTCGACCTGCTGGCGGTGGTCCACGGCTTGTTCGGTGCCGAAAGCACCGCCGAAGTGACCCGCCGCGCCCGCGCCTTCAACGAACTTCTGAAAATCTGATTTGAGAGCCCGAACATGTCTCGTTCCGAAACCCTGTTTGCCAATGCCCAGAAACACATTCCCGGTGGCGTCAACTCGCCGGTTCGCGCGTTCAAGAGCGTGGGCGGCACGCCGCTGTTCTTCAAGCATGCCGAAGGCGCCTACGTCACTGACGAAGACGACAAGCGTTATGTGGATTACGTCGGTTCGTGGGGTCCGATGATTCTCGGCCACAGCCACCCGGACGTGCTCGACGCGGTGCGCAATCAACTGCAACACGGCCTGTCCTACGGCGCGCCGACCGCGATGGAAACCGAGATGGCCGATCTGGTCTGCTCGCTGGTGCCGTCGATGGACATGGTGCGCATGGTCAGCTCCGGCACCGAAGCGACCATGAGTGCGATTCGTCTGGCCCGTGGCTACACCGGTCGTGACAGCATCATCAAGTTCGAAGGCTGCTACCACGGTCACTCCGACAGCCTGCTGGTCAAGGCCGGTTCCGGCGCGCTGACCCAGGGTGTACCAAGCTCCGCCGGTGTACCGGCAGCGTTCGCCAAACACACCCTGACCCTGCCGTTCAACGACATCGACGCCGTGGAGAAGATGCTGGCTGAAGTCGGTCAGGACGTCGCCTGCATCATCGTCGAGCCAGTCGCTGGCAACATGAACTGCGTGCCGCCGGCACCAGGTTTCCTCGAAGGCCTGCGTTCGCTGTGCGACAAGCATGGCGTGGTGCTGATTTTCGACGAAGTGATGACCGGTTTCCGCGTCGCTCTCGGCGGTGCCCAGGCGTACTACGGCGTAACCCCGGATCTGACCACCTTCGGCAAGATCATCGGCGGCGGCATGCCGGTCGGCTGCTTCGGCGGCAAGCGTGAAATCATGGAGCGCATCGCGCCGCTGGGTCCGGTATACCAGGCCGGCACCCTGTCGGGTAACCCGCTGGCGATGGCCGCCGGTCTGACCACGCTGCGCCTGATCAGCCGTCCAGGGTTCCACGCCGAGCTGACCGACTACACCACGCGCCTGCTCGACGGCCTGCAACAACGCGCCGATGCGGCGGGCATTCCGTTCGTGACCACGCAAGCGGGTGGCATGTTCGGCCTGTACTTCAGCGGTGCCGACGACATCGTCACCTTTGAAGACGTGATGGCCAGCGACGCTGCGCTGTTCGGTCGCTTCTTCCACCTGATGCTCGAAGGTGGCGTGTACCTGGCGCCGAGCGCATTCGAAGCCGGTTTCACCTCGATCGCCCACGGCGAAGCCGAGCTGAAAATCACCCTGGACGCTGCCGAGCGCGCCTTTGCTGCACTGAAGTAATCGCCGTACCGCTGACGTTGGCCATGGCCAGCGTCAGCTTTCACCTAGACTCACGCCGTTTTTCCCACGCCTCTGCTAAAAATCCAGCAGAAAGTGGCCGATAAATTCCCCGCGCAGCAGAAAAACGAGTAAAGACTTTGTAAGGTTGGCCCTGCTTATTTCATAATGCGCGCTTATTGGATCCCTCGATGGGTCCGCGTGCCCTTCAGAGGTAAGTCGATTCCCATGAACCGCACCGGCCGCACCCTTGCCTTGGGCTGCCTGTTGCTCCTTCAGCCCCTGCTCGCGCATGCACAAGCAGGCGGCAACTCGTTGTTGATCCCGGCGATGGGTCGTTGCACCCTCAACACTCAGCCGCAAGACGTCACGCAGGCACTGGCCGCCTGCCAGAAAGCGGCGGACGAAGGGGATGCGCAAGCGCAATACGAGTTGGGTGAGTTCTACTACGGCGGCAAGAATGCGCCACGCGATCTCAATCAAGCCCTGAGCTATTTCGAAAAGGCCTCGTTGCAAGGCCACGCTCAGGCGCAGTTCAAGCTCGGTACCATGTTCTTCCACGGTGAAGGCGTCCAGGCCAACAACATTCAGGCGTACATCGTGCTGAAGATGGCCGCGGTCAACGGCGCCGAAGATGCGCTGGACACCGCCGACGAAGTCTCCGAAAAAATGTCCCGCGAAGACCTCGAAACAGCGACCCAGGTGCTCGGGCAAATTTTCCGTAAATACCTGATGGAACTGCAGAGCGCCGATGGGCGTACGCCGTTTTCGCCGCTTCCCTGATTTCTGGCCCCATCGCGAGCAGGCTCACTCCTACAGGTGATCTTCAGTGTGCAGGTGATCCCTGTGGGAGCGAGCCTGCTCGCGAAGGGGGCGACGCGGTTCTGAGCCCTACTTCTCAGGCATCGGCATCGGAAACGGCATCACATTGCCGACCGCGCCACGGGCTTCGCTGATTTTCGGGGTGCCCAGACGTTCCACCTCGTCGATGCGCACGATCGAATGCATCGGCACGAAGCTGCGCACCACGCCTTCGAACTGCGCCTTGAGCTTCTCTTCGCTCGGATCGACCACCACTTGCGTGCGCTCGCCAAAGACGAACTCTTCCACTTCCAGAAAACCCCACAGATCACTTTGATAGATCTGCTTGGCGTACATTTCGAACACCTGGCCCTGGTTGAGGAAAATCACCTTATAGATTGGAGCTTCGCGTTTGGTCATGGCGGGGGATAACATCGGGGATAAAAATGAGGGCGCAAACTATAGCATAGCCACCGGACGCACAGCGGTAGGAACCTGAGGGCTTGTTCCCTATAATGCGCGGTTCTTTGAATCACGTGACGACCAAAATCCATGGCCAAGAAGCTTTACATCGAAACCCACGGTTGCCAGATGAACGAGTACGACAGCTCGCGCATGGTCGATCTGCTGGGCGAACATCAGGCCCTGGAAGTCACCGCCCGTGCAGAAGACGCCGACGTGATTCTGCTCAACACCTGCTCGATCCGCGAACGTGCACAGGACCGGGTGTACTCACAGTTGGGCCGCTGGCGCGAACTGAAGCTGGCCAACCCGGACATGGTGATCGCCGTCGGCGGTTGCGTCGCCAGTCAGGAAGGCGCGGCGATCCGTGATCGCGCCCCGTATGTCGACGTGGTCTTCGGCCCGCAGACCCTGCACCGCCTGCCGGAAATGATCGACGCCGCGCGCAGCAGCAAGTTGCCGCAGGTCGACGTCTCGTTCCCGGAAATCGAAAAATTCGACCACTTGCCCGAGCCGCGCATCGACGGCCCGAGCGCCTACGTGTCGGTGATGGAAGGCTGCAGCAAGTACTGCACGTTCTGCGTGGTGCCTTACACCCGTGGTGAAGAAGTCAGCCGGCCGTTCGATGACGTAATCGCCGAGATCATCCACCTCGCCGAAAACGGCGTGCGTGAAGTGACCTTGCTCGGGCAGAACGTCAACGGTTATCGCGGTACGACTCATGACGGTCGTCTGGCCGATCTGGCCGAGCTGATCCGCGTGGTCGCCGCCGTCGATGGCATCGACCGCATTCGCTACACCACTTCGCACCCGTTGGAGTTCTCCGACAGCCTGATCCAGGCCCACGCCGAAGTGCCGGAGCTGGTCAAACACCTGCACTTGCCGGTGCAGTCGGGTTCCGACCGGATCCTCGCGGCGATGAAGCGCAACCACACCACGCTGGAGTACAAATCCAAGCTGCGCAAACTGCGCGCTGCGGTACCGGGGATCTGCATCAGTTCGGACTTCATCGTCGGCTTCCCGGGCGAGACCGAGAAAGACTTCGAACAGACCATGAAGCTGATTGCCGACGTCGGTTTCGACTTCTCCTACTCGTTCGTCTACAGCCAGCGCCCGGGCACCCCGGCGGCCGATCTGGCCGACGACACCCCGGAAGAGCTGAAGAAAGAACGCTTGAACGTCCTGCAGCATCGTTTGAATCAGCAAGGGTTCGAGATCAGCCGACAAATGGTCGGCTCGATCCAGCGCATTCTGGTCACCGACTACTCGAAGAAAGACCCGGGCGAGCTGCAAGGGCGTACCGAGAATAATCGTATCGTCAACTTCCGCTGCGATAATCCGACCCTGATCGGCCAGTTCGCCGACGTGCACATCGACGCGGCGCAACCGCACTCGCTGCGCGGCTCGCTGGTGCAGTAAACGTAAGGCGTCAAAGTGCCTCTGTGGCGAGGGAGCTTGCTCCCGCTCGGTTGCGAAGCAGCCGCAAACCAGACACCTCGATCATCCTGAATGATCAAGGCTGGAGGAGTTGGGAGCGCTTCGCACTCCAGCGGGAGCAAGCTCCCTCGCCACAGTAATCCAGTGAGACCGTTTTAAGAGCTTTCGCACCCACGCCACTGGCGTTATCCTTGATTTCATCTTAATTGCCCCAGGGCGGCTAAATACGACCTTGAACGCACCCATAGAACCACATCGTTTTATCCTCGAGCCCTTTGAGGCTCGCCGCTTCGCCAATCTGTGCGGGCAATTCGACGAGCATCTGCGCTTGATCGAACAGCGCCTGGCCATCGAGATCCGCAACCGCGGAAACCAGTTCGAACTGATCGGCGACCCCAAGCACACCACGTCTGCGGAAAACCTGCTGCGCCGCCTGTACCGCGAAACCAAGGGTACCGAGCTGTCGCCGGACATGGTGCACCTGTTCCTCCAGGAGTCGGCTGTGGTCGAGCTGGACAACCACGCCCCCGCCGAAGCCTCCGTCGCCCTGCGCACCAAGAAAGGCATGATTCGCCCACGCGGCCTGAATCAACTGCGCTACGTGAAGGAAATCCTCGGCAACGACATCAACTTCGGCATTGGTCCGGCCGGTACCGGCAAGACCTATCTGGCCGTGGCTTGCGCCGTCGATGCCCTGGAGCGCGAGCAGATCCGCCGCATCCTGCTGGTGCGTCCGGCGGTTGAAGCCGGTGAAAAGCTCGGCTTCCTGCCCGGCGACCTCGCCCAGAAGATCGACCCGTACCTGCGCCCGCTGTACGACGCCCTCTACGAAATGCTCGGCTTCGAATACGTGGCCAAGCTGATCGAGCGCCAGGTGATCGAAGTCGCGCCGCTGGCCTACATGCGCGGTCGTACGCTGAACAACAGCTTCATCATTCTCGACGAAAGCCAGAACACCACCGTCGAGCAGATGAAGATGTTCCTGACCCGGATCGGCTTCGGCTCCACCGCCGTCATCACTGGCGACATCACCCAGGTCGACCTGCCGCGCGGCACCAAGTCCGGGCTGCACCACGTGATCGAAGTGCTCAAGGACGTTCCTGGCATCAGCTTCACGCACTTCCAGCCCAAAGACGTCGTGCGTCACCCGTTGGTGCAGCGGATCGTCGAGGCCTACGAGCGCTTCGAGACCCGTGCCGAAGCCGCCAAGGAAACCTCGCGCGATGCTTGAGCTGGATCTGCAAATCGCTACCGAAGCGAATGCCCCGAGTGAAGCCGACTTCCGCAAATGGTGCGAACTGGCCCTGCGCCAGCGCAGCGCCGACTCGGAAATGACCATCCGTCTGGTTGACGAGGAAGAAGGTCGTGAGCTGAATCACACCTGGCGCCACAAGGATTACGCGACCAACGTCCTGTCGTTCCCGGCCGAAGTCCCGGACGAGTTTCTCGACATCCCGCTGCTCGGCGATCTGGTGATCTGCGTAGCGGTGGTCGAGCGCGAAGCTGCCGAACAAGGCAAGGAACTCCAGGCCCATTGGGCACATCTAGTCATTCACGGCTGCTTGCATCTGCTCGGTTACGACCATATAGATGACGACGAAGCCGAAGAAATGGAAGCACTGGAACGCGAGTTGCTTGCCGAACTGGGCTACCCCGATCCGTACGCGGACGACGAACCCGAAACCTCCCCTATCGTTACAACAAAGGATTCAGAGTAATCGCTATGAGCGAAGATCGATCGAGCAACGGGCAGAAGTCATGGCTGGGTAAACTGACCCAGGCTTTTGCCCACGAGCCGAAGAACCGTCAGGAGCTGCTTGAGCTGCTGCGTGATGCACATCAGAACAAACTGTTGGACAGCGAAGCGCTGGCCATCGTCGAAGGCGCCATTCAGGTGGCTGACCTGCAAGTACGCGACATCATGGTGCCGCGTTCGCAGATGATCAGCATCAAGGCGAACCAGACACCCCGTGAATTCCTCCCGGCCGTGGTCGACTCGGCGCACTCGCGCTATCCGGTCATCGGTGAAAGCCATGACGACGTGATGGGCGTGCTGCTGGCCAAGGATCTGCTGCCGCTGATCCTCAAGGAGAACGGCGACAGCTTCAACATCAAGGACCTGCTGCGCCCGGCCACTTTCGTGCCGGAGTCCAAGCGTCTGAACGTGTTGCTGCGTGAATTCCGCGCCAACCACAACCACATGGCCATCGTCATCGACGAATACGGCGGCGTCGCCGGGCTGGTGACAATTGAAGACGTGCTGGAACAGATCGTCGGCGACATCGAAGACGAGCACGACGTCGAAGAAGACAGCTACATCAAGCCGCTGCCCAGCGGGGACTTCCTGATCAAGGCCCTGACACCTATCGAGAACTTCAACGAGTTTTTCGACAGCGAATTCTCCGACGACGAATTCGACACCGTCGGCGGTCTGGTGATGAGCGCGTTCGGGCACTTGCCAAAACGCAACGAAATCACTGAAATCGGCGCCTATCGTTTCCGCATCCTGAACGCCGACAGCCGTCGGATTCATTTGCTGCGACTGACACCCATCGCCCGGTAATCATTAAGGATTGGGGTATGTCATCAGCTATTTCCTGCATCGCGTTGCGCCTGAAAGCGGGCCAGGCAAGGCGCAGTCCGCAGGGAATGGCATTCCCTTTCCAAGGACTGCAACGCAGCATGGTCCGCTTTCAGGCGTAACCCGGAGGGCCGGGCCTGCTGTTACGCAGGGCTGCGTTGCTCGTCGTTCATTTGAAAAACCAAACTTCACTCCTCGCGCCTTGCCCTGCGTAACAGCAGACCCGGCGCGATACAGGAAATAGCTGATGACATACCCCCTGCGCTGGACAACCCGCCCCGGCTGGCCCGGTAACCTGCTGGCCGTGGCGGCCGGTGCAATCACCACCTTCGCCCTCGCCCCGTTCAACATCTGGCCGCTGGCTTTGCTCGCGGTCAGCCTGTTCTACGCCGGCCTGCGCGAGCTGAAACCGCGTCAGGCACTGGGCCGTGGCTGGTGCTTCGGTTTCGGCCTGTTCGGCGCCGGTACCAGCTGGATTTACTACAGCATCCACCATTTCGGTGGCGCGTCGGTGCTGCTGGCCGGGTTCCTGATGCTGCTGTTCACCGCAGCGATCGCGTTTTTCTTCGCCCTGCCCGCCTGGGTCTGGGCACGCTGGTTGCGCCGAAATGAAGCACCGCTGGCCGATGCGCTGGCGTTTGCCGCACTGTGGGTCGGCCAGGAAGCGTTTCGTGGCTGGTTCCTCACTGGTTTTCCGTGGCTCTACTCCGGCTACAGCCAGCTCGACGGCCCATTGGCCGGGCTCGCGCCGGTGGGCGGCATGTGGCTGGTGTCGTTCGTTCTGGCGCTGACTGCGGCGCTGATCTACAACGCACCGCGCCTGCTGCAAACCGGTCGTAAAGGCTTTATCGCGGCCGGTTTGCTGCTGCTGGTCGGGCCGTGGGTGGCGGGTATTGCGCTCAAGGGCCACGCCTGGACCAGTCCGTCCGGTCCGGCACTGAGCGTCGCTGCGATTCAGGGCAACGTCGAACAAAGCATGAAATGGGATCCGGCGCAGCTTAACGCGCAACTGGCGCTCTATCGCGACCTGAGTTTCCGCTCAAAACCGGTGGACCTGCTGATCTGGCCGGAAACCGCAGTACCGGTGCTCAAGGAGTCCGCCGAGGGCTACCTGAACATGATGGGCAACTTCGCCGCCGAGCGTAAATCGGCGCTGATCACCGGGGTGCCGATCCGCGAAACGGTTCGCCACGAAAAACGCTTCTTCAACGGCATTACCGTGGTCGGCGAAGGCGATGGCACCTACCTCAAGCAGAAACTGGTGCCGTTCGGTGAGTACGTGCCGCTGCAGGATCTGCTGCGCGGCTTGATCGCATTCTTTGACTTGCCGATGTCCGACTTCGCTCGCGGCCCGGCGGATCAGCCGCTGCTGCAAGCCAAGGGTTATCAGATTGCGCCGTTCATCTGCTATGAAGTGGTGTACCCGGAATTCGCCGCTGGCCTGTCAGCCCGCAGCGATCTGCTGCTGACGATCAGCAACGACACCTGGTTCGGCACCTCGATCGGCCCGCTGCAACACCTGCAAATGGCGCAGATGCGCGCGCTTGAGGCCGGCCGCTGGATGATCCGTGCTACGAACAACGGCGTGACTGGGCTGATCAACCCGTTCGGGCAGATCACCGAGCAGATTCCGCAGTTCGAACAGGGCATTCTGTATGGCGAAGTGGTGCCGATGCACAACCTGACGCCGTACCTGCAATGGCGTTCGTGGCCGCTGATCATCCTCTGTGTGCTGCTGTTTGGCTGGGCGCTGATGGCGAGCCGGATGTCGAAAACCCTTTAAAGCAAAAGATCGCAGCCTGCGGCAGCTCCTACATGGGGATTTGTGTTTTCCCTGTAGGAGCTGCCGCAGGCTGCGATCTTTTGATCTTCAGCGGTAAAAAAGCGAATACCCCACCTGTCCCACCGCCTCGTTGAGCAATTGCCCGCTCTGCCAGATCGACTTGAACTCCGGCAGCCAGCCACCAAACGGGCGCGCATTATCGGTCCCGAGAAACCCGACGGGCGCCGGCACCACTTCGAATCCTGCCTGCTGGAAACACCACACGGCGCGCGGCATGTGCCAGGCCTGCGTCACCACCACGACGCGCTTGATGCCTTGCGGCAACAAGAGGTCGGCGCTGAATTTGGCGTTTTCCCAAGTGGTACGGCTCTCGCCTTCCTGCCAGCGCGTGGTCACGCCGAAATCATCGCGCAGCGAATCGGCCATCAGCTTCGCCTCGGTCGGCGGCGTGCCGTAATGCAGGCCACCACTGGTCAGAATCGGCAGCCCGGAGGCCTTGGCCAATCGCGCCGCATAGCGCTGACGCTCCAGCCCCACGCCAGTTGGCTGATCCTCGCCCCAGGCCAGATCGCCGCGCTCACGCCCGGAACCCAGCACCACAATCGCATCGGCGCGCTGCGCCAACATCGACCACGCGTCACGGGGCAGCGGCGGCTCACGCTCCAGCGCCTTGGCGCCCCACTGCACCACCACCGGCAGGCTCATCAACCAGAAACCACCCAAGCCAAGGGCAAAACACAGGCCGGCCAGCCGTGGCCGGGAACGACGCAGCCACCAGGCGACCAGCAACAGCAGTAGAAGAATGCCGGGCGGCAAGAGCAGTTGTTTGATGAAATAACGAAAAGGCATCGGGGCATCTCCAGAGATGCCCGAAGCCTAAGAGTGTTAATGAAACGTTACAACCGATAGGTAGGATCCTGTTGGAAAAGATCCGTTATTTGACCTGCCATGCGTTTACTTGGCCTGCACAGAACGAACCTTGACGGCGTCTCTGCCGGGCGCCTTGTCCTTGAGCCAGATGACCTTGGCTGAATGTCCTGCATCGAGCTGTTTCACTGCCTGCGACAGGTATCCATGCGATTCACGCTCACTGCGATCCAGATAGGCCTTGACCAGTTTGAACTCGGCGGGGCTCAAGCCACGCAATTCCAGTTCCACGGGGCGCTCGTCGCGCAGCCGGCCAGCGGTTTTGGCAGCGTCGAGGGCCATGCCCAGACGATCCATCAACCGTTCGTACAACTCGGGTTTCGTCACGTTTTTTTGCCGTTGCTCCACCATCCCTCACCTCATTGAAGATAAGACTCACTCCCCAATAAGAGCTTAGCTTCGCTGCACAAACCGGCTGAACGCCGCGACCAACGGCCCTCGCCAAGGTTTTCCGGGGCCAGACAGCTGTAATCAGGGTTTCCCTAGGCCAAGCGCGGTCATGTATGCTACGGCGCTTCCTGTCATTCCACTTCCAGCCTGTCCGGAGCATCCCCCGGAGGGCGCGTTGAAGAGGATTAGGCCACCCCTATCCAGTACAAAAGTAGCCATGCACGAACAATATCAGCCCCGTGAAATCGAAGCCGCCGCCCAGTCGTTCTGGGACGAGCAAAAGTCCTTTGAAGTCAGTGAACAGCCAGGCAAGGAAACTTACTACTGCCTGTCGATGTTCCCTTACCCCAGCGGCAAGCTACACATGGGGCACGTGCGCAACTACACCATCGGCGACGTGATCTCCCGCTACCAGCGCATGCAAGGCAAGAACGTTCTGCAACCAATGGGTTGGGACGCGTTCGGCATGCCGGCGGAAAACGCCGCGATGAAGAACAACGTGGCGCCCGCCAAGTGGACCTACGAAAACATCGCCTACATGAAGTCCCAGCTGCGCAGCCTGGGCCTGGCGGTGGACTGGTCCCGTGAAGTGACCACCTGCAAACCGGATTACTACCGCTGGGAACAATGGCTGTTCACTCGCCTGTTCGAAAAAGGCGTGATCTACCGCAAGAACGGTACCGTGAACTGGGACCCGGTCGACCAGACTGTTCTGGCCAACGAACAGGTGATCGACGGTCGCGGCTGGCGTTCCGGCGCGCTGATCGAAAAGCGCGAAATCCCGATGTACTACTTCAAGATCACCGCTTACGCGGATGAGCTGCTGGAGAGCCTCGACGAACTGACTGGCTGGCCGGAACAGGTCAAGACCATGCAGCGCAACTGGATCGGCAAATCCCGCGGTATGGAAGTGCAGTTCCCGTACAACGTCGACTCGATCGGCGAAGCCGGCACCCTCAAGGTCTTCACCACCCGTCCGGACACCCTGATGGGCGCGACCTACGTTGCCGTGGCTGCCGAGCACCCGCTGGCCACCCAGGCCGCGCAGAACAACCCTGAGCTGCAAGCGTTCATCGCTGAATGCAAGGGCGGCAGCGTGGCTGAAGCCGACGTCGCCACTCAAGAGAAAAAAGGCCTGCCGACCGGCCTGTTCGTCGAGCACCCGCTGACCGGTGAGAAACTCCCGGTATGGGTCGCCAACTACGTGTTGATGCACTACGGCGACGGCGCCGTGATGGCGGTACCGGCGCACGACGAGCGCGACTTCGAATTCGCCCACAAGTACAACCTGCCGGTCAAATCGGTGGTGCGCACCAGCTCCGGTGACACCAACCCGGCTCCGTGGCAAGACGCCTACGGCGAGCACGGCACGCTGATCAACTCCGGCGAGTTCGACGGCCTGGACTTCACCGGCGCGTTCGACGCCATGGAAGTCGCCCTGATCAAGAAAAACCTCGGCGCCTCGCGCACCCAGTTCCGCCTGCGCGACTGGGGCATCAGCCGTCAGCGCTACTGGGGCTGCCCGATCCCGATCATCCACTGCGCCACCTGCGGTGACGTGCCGGTGCCGGAAGACCAGTTGCCGGTAGTTCTCCCGGAAGACGTGGTGCCGGACGGCGCCGGTTCGCCGTTGGCGCGCATGCCTGAGTTTTACGAATGCAGCTGCCCGAAATGCGGCCAGCCTGCCAAGCGTGAAACCGACACCATGGACACCTTCGTCGAGTCCTCGTGGTACTACGCCCGTTACGCCTCGCCGCACTTTGAAGGTGGCCTGGTGGAAAAATCCGCGGCCGACCACTGGTTGCCGGTGGATCAGTACATCGGCGGTATCGAACACGCCATTCTTCACCTGCTGTACGCGCGCTTCTTCCACAAGCTGATGCGTGACGAAGGTCTGGTCAGTTCCAACGAGCCGTTCAAGAACCTGCTGACCCAGGGCATGGTAATCGCCGAGACTTACTATCGTCGCGAAGCCAATGGTGCCTACACCTGGTTCAACCCGGCGGACGTGGAACTGGAGCGTGACAGCAAAGCCAAGGTCATCAGCGCCAAACTGAAATCCGACGGCCTGCCGGTGGAAATCGGTGGCACCGAGAAAATGGCCAAGTCCAAGAACAACGGCGTCGACCCACAGTCGATGATCGACCAGTTCGGCGCCGACACCTGCCGCCTGTTCATGATGTTCGCTTCGCCGCCTGACATGAGCGCCGAATGGTCGGACTCCGGCGTTGAAGGCTCGCACCGCTTCCTCAAGCGCGTCTGGCGTCTGGCGCAGGCCCACGTCACCCAGGGCCTGCCGGGCAAGCTGGACGTCGCCGGCCTGAACGACGAGCAGAAAGCCGTGCGCCGCGCCATCCACCTGGCCATCAAACAGGCCAGCCATGACGTCGGCCAGAACCACAAATTCAACACCGCCATCGCTCAGGTGATGACGCTGATGAACGTGCTGGAAAAAGCCGCGCAAGGCACCGAACAGGATCGCGCGCTGGTTCACGAAGGTCTGGAAGCCGTGACCTTGCTGCTGGCTCCGATCACGCCGCACATCAGCCATGAGCTGTGGAATCAACTGGGCCACGCTGACCCGGTGATCGATGCCGGCTGGCCTGCGGTCGATGAAAGCGCACTGGTACAGGACAGCCTGCAACTGGTCATTCAAGTGAACGGCAAGCTGCGTGGCCAGATCGAAATGCCGGCCAGCGCCACCCGCGAAGAAGTCGAAGCGGCGGCCCGTGCCAACGAAAACGTGCTGCGTTTCGTCGACGGTCTGACCATTCGCAAAGTGATCGTTGTACCGGGGAAACTGGTCAACATCGTCGCCAGCTAAATTGGATTGGGCGTCAGGTTCGCCTGACGCACTGTAAAACCTTTCGGGCCGCAGGGTCGGCCCACATGGTTTCAAGGGGAGCAACACAATGATCAAACGCAATCTGCTGGTGATGGGCCTCGCCGTTCTGCTGAGCGCCTGCGGTTTCCAGCTGCGTGGCACCGGCACCAACGAACTGACGATCAAGGAGCTCGATCTGAGCGCCCGCAACGCTTATGGCGAGACCGTCACCCAACTGCGTCAAGTGCTGGAGGCCAGCGGCGTCAAAGTCTACAGCGGTGCGCCGTACAAGCTGTATCTGGCTGACGAGCAGGAAAGCCAGCGCATCCTCAGCTACGCTGGCGCGGGCCGTACTGGCGAATATCAAGTCAGTACCGTGCTGAACTACGACATCGTCGGCGAACACAACCTGAACCTGTTGAGCGACAAGCTTGAAGTGCAGAAAGTGTTCATCCACGACGGCAACAACCTCGTCGGCTCCGATCAGGAAGCCAACGACGCCCGTCGCGAAACCCGTCGCGAACTGGTTCAACGCATGATGCTGCGCCTGCAACAGCTGACGCCGGGCCAACTGCAGCAATTGCAGCAAGCGGCCAACGACCGTGCCCGGGCTGAAGCCGACGCGCTGAAGGCGGCACAGAAAGCTGAAGCGGAAACCCCGCGCCAGTCGCCGCTCGAACTGCCGCAGCAGTAAGACGTACGGGGCGCTCAGGCGCCCCGTTCGCCGTCTCTTATGAAGCTCGCTCCCGCTCAACTCGGCAAACACCTGCAAAGCGCGCTTGCGCCCGTCTATATCATCAGCGGCGATGACCCGCTGTTGTGCCAGGAAGCCGCCGACGCTATCCGCAGTGCTGCCCGCCAGCAAGGTTTCGACGAGCGCCAGGTGTTCGCCGCCGACGCCAATTTCGATTGGGGTACCTTGTTGCAGGCCGGCGCCAGCATGTCCCTGTTCGCTGAAAAGCGCCTGCTGGAACTGCGCTTGCCGTCAGGCAAACCCGGTGACAAGGGCGCTGCAGCGCTGATCGAATACTGCTCGCGCCCCGCCGAAGACACGGTGCTGCTGATCAGCCTGCCCAAGCTCGATGGCAGTGCGCAGAAGACCAAGTGGGGCAAGGCGCTGGTCGAAGGCCAGCAGACCCAGTTCATCCAGATCTGGCCGGTGGATGCCAATCAGCTACCGAGCTGGATCCGCCAGCGTCTGTCGCAAGCCGGTTTATCGGCCAGCCAGGACGCAGTCGAACTGATTGCCGCACGCGTGGAGGGCAACCTGCTCGCCGCCGCGCAGGAAATCGAAAAGCTCAAACTGATGGCCGAAGGTGGGCAGATCACCGTCGAAACCGTGCAGGCCGCAGTGGCCGACAGTGCGCGCTTCGACGTGTTTGGTCTGACTGACGCCGTGCTCAACGGCGAACCGGCACACGCCTTGCGCATGCTTGAAGGCCTGCGCGGTGAAGGCGTCGAGCCACCGGTGATTCTCTGGGCACTGGCGCGGGAGTTGCGCCTGCTGGCCAATATCTCGCTGCAGTACAGCCAGGGCACGCCGCTGGACAAGTGCTTCAGCCAGGCGAAACCGCCAGTCTGGGACAAGCGCAAACCCCTGATGAGCAAAGCCCTGCAACGCTACTCGGCGCAACGCTGGGCGCAGTTGTTGCTCGAAGCGCAACGCATCGATGCGCAGATCAAGGGGCAGGCCGCCGGCTCACCCTGGATGAGCCTGAGCCGGTTAGCGCTGTTGATGTCCGGCCAACGCCTTTCACTGCCCGCCGAGTAAGACGTTCAACCGCATCCCCCCTTCGCGAGCAAGCCCGCTCCCACAGTCGACCGAGTTCTATCAGGTGAATGCGATCGACTGCGGGAGCGGGCTTGCTCGCGAAGGCGTCAGAATATTCCTACGCAATAGAGGCTGGACAGACGCGCGGCTTCGGCAGATTATTCGCCCCGCAGCACCCACCTACCGAGAGAATCATCATGAGCAAAAAGCCATCGAAACATGGCCCGAACAAGGCCAAGTCCATCATCGCCCAACCCCTGTTCCGCAGCCGCCAGGAACGACCAGCCAAGGGTAAAGGCAGCTACCGCCGCGAAGCCTTCCAGTCTGACAACTGGGAGGCTTCTTACTTTCTGGCTGCCTGAAGCACACCACCCCCCGGTCATGTTAAGGTCTGCACCTGATTCGTATCCTCTGGAACCGTGCATGCCCTTCAGTCTTTCCCGTCGTTGGCCCGTTCGCCAACTGATCGCTGCCTCCAGCTTCATTCTGCTTGTCGCCTGCGCGGAAAAACCTACCGCCGCCGATGCGCAACCCCTGCAAGCCGCCCCAGTCGCCACAGCCCCAGCGATCATCCCGCCGGTAGTGCCGTCCGCTGACCCGCTTGATCTTCAGCCAACCCAGACGTTTGCCGAATGGCAGGCGGGTTTCCGCAAGGACGCCCTCGCCGCCGGGATCCGCGCCGATCTGTTTGATCGCGCCTTTGCCAATGTCAGCTTCGATGCCAGTGTGATCAAAGCCGACCGCAGTCAACCAGAGTTCTCCCGTCCGGTCTGGGAATACCTCGACGGCGCCCTGTCGCCGCTGCGGGTGCGCAAGGGTCAGGCGCTGATCAGCCAGTACGCCGACATCCTGCAAAGCATCGAGCAGCGTTATGGCGTGGATCGCCAGGCACTGGTGTCGGTGTGGGGCATGGAAAGCAATTTCGGCCAGTTCCAGGGCAGCAAATCGGTGATCAACTCGTTGGCGACCCTGGCCTATGAAGGCCGCCGCCCGGGCTTTGCTCATGCGCAACTGATCGCAGCCCTGCAGATTCTGCAACAGGGCGATATCACCCCTGAGAAGATGCTCGGCTCGTGGGCCGGGGCGATGGGCCAGACCCAGTTCATTCCGACCACCTACAACACCCACGCCGTGGATTTCGACGGTGACGGGCGCCGCGACATCTGGGGCAGCCCGGCCGACGCCCTGGCCTCCACCGCGCATTACCTGCAAAGCTCCGGCTGGCAACGTGGTCAGCCATGGGGCTTCGAAGTGCAATTGCCGAGCAGCTTCAACTACACCCTGGCCGATGGCGCGATTCGCAAGACCGTCGCCGAATGGCGGCAACTGGGAGTAATCCTGCCCAATGGCGGTCAGGCCCCGGCCGGTTCGGAACAGCTGTCCGCGGCCCTGCTGCTGCCGGCCGGTTACCGTGGCCCGGCGTTCCTGATCCTCGACAACTTCCGGGCAATCCTCAAGTACAACAACTCGTCGTCCTATGCGCTGGCGGTGAGCCTGTTGTCCGAGCGCTTCAACGGCGCAGGCCTGATCAACGGCACCTGGCCGAAAGATGACCTGCCATTGAGCCGTACCGAGCGTATCGAATTACAGACGCTGCTGAGCGCGCGTAACTACGATGCAGGCACGGCGGACGGGATTATCGGCGCCAATACGCGTAAAGCGATTCGCAGCGCCCAGCAGGCGCTGGGTTGGCCGGCGGATGGTTATCCGACGCATAAGTTGCTTGAGAGCCTGCGTACTCAATAGAAAGATAGTCGTCTGGCTGATGCCGCTTCGCGAGCAAGCCCGCTCCCACATTGGTTCTGTGTACGACGCGAATCAAATGTGGGAGGGGGCTTGCTCCCGAAGACTGACTCACTGGCAACCAAACCCTAGCGTTTGATCACTACATCCTGTTCCAACATCAATTCCTTCTTCCCGGCATCCAAGCGAACCAGCGCCCCCATCGGCAGCGTCAGGTTCGGGTCGCAATGCCCGCTGCGCCACCCCGACAGCACCGGAATCCGTAATGGTTCGAACGTCTGCTTGAGCAAGCGATTCAGCGCCTCGATATCGACCCCGGCCACATCACCAACCAGCACCCCACGCAATCGGGCCAGTTTGCCGGCCAGACGCATCTGCGTGAGCAAACGATCGATCCTGTACAACGGCTCGTTGACGTCCTCGATCAGCAGGATCACCCCTTCCACGTCGATTTCATAAGGCGTGCCCAGCGTCGAAGCAATCATCGCCAGATTGCCGCCAAGCAAGCGCCCATGCGCGATGCCCGGTTCGACCGTGGTCAACGGATAAGCCACCGGATGACTCAGCACACTGCCCGCCTTCAACTGACCGCGCAGCATGGCGAAGAATGAGGTGACGGTCGGCGGCTCCTTGTCGCCCAGCAAATCGGCATTGAGCAGCGGGCCGTGGAAGGTCACAAAACCGGTGTAGCGACTGATCGCCAGATGCAGTGCGGTGATGTCGCTGTAGCCGACAAACGGCTTGGCGTGACGGCTCAGCAGATCGTAATCAATCCGGTCCAGCAGCCGCGGTGTGCCGTAGCCGCCGCGCAGGCAAATGATCGCGTCGACATCGGGGTCAGCGAATGCGGCGTGCAGGTCATTGAGGCGTACGTCGTCGCTGCCGGCCAGATAGCCGTCCTTCTCGTAGACACCGGGGAACACTTTCAGCGCATATCCGCGGGCGCGCATCCACTGCACAGCCTTTTCCGTGTCCAGCGCACCGGGGCCAGCAGGGGCGATCACACCGATCAGCCCTTCGGACGGCAGCGCCGGTACGGGTTTGTGCGGAAAAAGGGTGTGGGTCGGTCGAACGGTCATCCATGGGTCTCCCTGTGTGAAGTCTTGCAGACACAGTAGTCAGGAACGGAAATAAACAAAAGAGGTGAAACTACCCAATAACCCGTGGCGATGGAGCTTGCTCCCGCTGGGTTGCGCAGCGACCCCAAGATTTTTGGGACTGCGTCGCACCCTGGCGGGAGCAAGCTCCCTCGCCACAGGTTTTGACAGGCCCAAACAAAAATACCCGCCGAAGCGGGTATTTTTCGAGGCTATCAGCGCCGGATCAGGAACCGAGCAGCTCGGCCTTGACCAGTTTCGCCTGCTCGTCGGCGTGGTACGAGGAACGTACCAGCGGGCCGGAAGCGACGTTCTTGAAGCCCATCTTGTAACCTTCCTCGGCGAACCAGGCGAAGGTGTCCGGGTGCACGAAACGCTGCACCGGCAAGTGGCTGCGCGACGGTTGCAGGTACTGGCCGAGGGTCAGCATGTCGATGTCGTGTTCGCGCATGCGCTTCATGACTTCGATGACTTCTTCGTCGGTCTCGCCCAGACCCAGCATCAGGCCGGACTTGGTCGGAATGTGCGGCATCATCTGCTTGAAGCGTTGCAGCAGGGTCAGCGACCACTGGTAGTCAGAACCCGGACGCGCAGCCTTGTACAGACGCGGCACGGTTTCCAGGTTGTGGTTGAACACATCCGGCGGCTCGGCGGCGGTGATTTCCAGGGCGATGTCCATGCGGCCACGGTAGTCCGGAACCAGGGTTTCCAGCTGCACGTTCGGCGACAGCTTGCGGATCTCGCGGATGCAGTCGGCAAAGTGCTGGGCACCGCCGTCGCGCAGGTCGTCGCGGTCAACCGAGGTGATCACCACGTACTTGAGCTTGAGGTCGGCAATGGCGATCGCCAGGCTTTCCGGCTCGTTGACGTCCAGTGGCTTCGGACGACCGTGGCCAACGTCGCAGAACGGGCAACGACGGGTGCAGATGTCGCCCATGATCATGAAGGTCGCGGTGCCGCCGGAGAAGCACTCGCCCAGGTTCGGGCAGGAGGCTTCTTCGCAGACGCTGTGCAGCTTGTGCTTGCGCAGCAGACTCTTGATCCGGTCGACTTCCGGCGAAACCGGGATGCGCACGCGAATCCAGTCGGGTTTCTTCGGCAGTTCGGTGGTCGGAATGATCTTTACCGGGATGCGTGCAACCTTCTCGGCGCCGCGCAGCTTGACGCCGGCTTCAACCTTGGGACGCGGGGCCGGGCGCTCGGTCACGTCGAGCGTCGGGATCATGGTTTGCACTGCATCAGTAGTCATATCAGTCGATTCCGCCCGTCAGGGTCGTCTGCTCAGCATAGTCGAGGTGTTTGACGAGCTGCGCGCGCAGCCGGGCACTTACCTCGGCAAATTCAATCGATCCTGCGTGATCGCTCAGCTGGGTCATCGCCAGCCCGGCATAGCCGCAGGGATTAATCCGTCGAAACGGCTCCAGGTTCATATCCACGTTCAAGGCCAGGCCATGAAAGGAGCAACCGTGGCGAATCCGCAAACCCAGAGAAGCGATTTTCGCTCCATCGACGTAGACGCCGGGAGCATCTGGCTTGGCGGCGGCGGTGACGCCGTAGCTGGCCAGCAGTTCGATCAGGCACTGTTCCATGCGCGTGACCAGATCACGTACGCCGAAACCGAGCTTGCGTACGTCCAGCAACAGGTAGGCGACCAACTGGCCCGGGCCATGATAAGTCACCTGCCCGCCGCGATCGACCTGTACGACCGGGATATCGCCCGGCAGCAACAGATGTTCGGCTTTGCCGGCCTGGCCCTGGGTGAACACTGGAGGGTGCTCGACCAGCCAGATTTCGTCGGCGGCATTGCTGCCACGTTCGTTGGTGAAGCGTTGCATGGCATGCCAGACCGGCTCATAAGCCATCTGGCCAAGTTCGCGAAAGCCCAGCGTGCCCGGCATCACAACACCATGTGCACGAAACCGGTCGCCCGCAGTTCGCTGTTGATGTTGTACAGCTGATCCTGATCGGTCGCGACGATGTGCAACTGGATGGTGGTGTACTTGCCGTTGGTGCTTTGGCGTTCGACATCAAGGCTATGATTGATGTCCGCATGCTTCTCAACGATTGCGACGATCTTGTCCTTGTTCCCAACACCTGTCTCACCGATCACTTTAATCGGGTAGTCCTTAGCGGGGAATTCGATCTTTGGCGCCTTTACTTCGGTATCGGTCATGGCGTAACGGCCTCGTAAGCGTAAGCCGTGGTAACGCACATGGCCCCGAACCGGACAGGAACGGGGCCATGCAGGTCAACACTCAATCAGTTGAACAAGCCGTAGAAGAATAGACGGATGCTATCCCACATGCGGCGGAAGATACCACCCTCCTCGACAGCGTCCAGAGCGATCAGGTCGGCGCTGTGCACTACCTTGTCGTCCAGTTTCACTTCGACTTTACCGATCACATCGCCCTTGGCGATTGGCGCGATCAGTTGCGGGTTCATGGTCATGCTGGCAGCGAGCTTTTTCAGCTGGCCTTTTGGCAGGGTCATGGTCAGGTCTTGAGCCAGGCCGGCCTTGACTTGACTGGTGGTGCCTTTCCACACCGGGGCCTGAGCCAGTTCGGTGCCCTTCTGGTAGAAGGTCTGGGTTTCGAAGAAACGGAAGCCGTAGGTCAGCAGTTTCTGGGTTTCAGCGGCGCGCGCCACTTCACTGTTGGTGCCGAACACCACGGCGATCAGACGCTGGCCGTCACGGACAGCCGAGGACACCATGCAGTAGCCGGCTTCGTCGGTATGACCGGTTTTCAGACCGTCAACGGTCTTGTCGCGCCACAGCAGCAGGTTGCGGTTAGGCTGCTTGATGCCGTTCCAGAAGAACTCTTTCTGCGAGTAGATCGCGTAGTGAGCCGGGTCTTCGTGGATGATCGCGCGCGCCAGGATCGCCATGTCGTGAGCCGACGAGTAGTGCTCAGGGTTTGGCAGACCGGTCGGGTTCATGAAGTGCGAGTTGGTCATGCCCAGATCGGTGACCGTCTTGTTCATCAGGTCGGCGAACGCGTCTTCGCTGCCGGCGATGTGCTCGGACAGCGCCACGCTGGCATCGTTGCCGGACTGGATGATGATGCCGTGCAGCAGGTCGCTGACGGTCACTTGCGAGCCGACTTTGATGAACATCCGCGAACCGCCGGTACGCCAGGCGTTTTCGCTGACGGTCACCGGGTCGTTCTCACCGATCTGGCCACGACGGATTTCCAGCGTAGCGATGTACGCGGTCATCAGTTTGGTCAGGCTGGCTGGCGGCAGACGCTGGTCACCGTTGTTCTCCACCAGCACGTTGCCGCTGCTGGCGTCCATGAGCACGTAGGCTTTTGCAGCCAGTTGAGGTGGCGACGGCATCATCTCGGCCGCGAAGGCGGCTGGCGAGAGGAGCAGCGGGACTAGCAGACACAGGCGTTTGGCAAAGGTGGTGATGTTCATCCGTCTCTCGAAATCGCTAATGGAAACTTGCCCGAGGGCAAAACTATTCAGACAGCCTTTTAACGGGCCATCGCGTGTTCAGTTGCTCACTCCAGTCACCCTTGCCGGGCTTTTGTTCTTCGACGAGCCAACAACCTGGTTCACCCCCCAAAACCGCAGGTGAACCGTCAATCAAGTGCTACGTTTCTTACTCTGTGACCACGCTCGGCGAGCCGAGATTGGCCAGGCGCACACTGTTCTGCACCTGGGCGATTTCACCCGGCGAACCGATCGGCCCCAGGCGTACCCGGTGCAGGGTCTGCTGATTGCGCACGATCGAGCTGATGAACACCGGAGCGCTCACCATCCCGCTGAGCTTCGACCTCAGGAGTTCTGCAGCGTCCGGGTTGGCGAACGCGCCCACCTGCAGATACTGGCCAGACGCTGGTGCAGAAGCGTTTTTTTTTGCGCTGATCTGTACAGGGACAGTGTCAGAGGCATGTTGCTGCGGCGGCGGAGTCCACTGCTCGATGGTACCGGCCGACGCCGTGATCACCGGGGCGCTATTCTGCGCGACTCGCGGCTCGTTGAGCATCAGCGGCGCCGGACGGCCCTTGGCGGCCCACCATTGCTGCGGATCGATGCCCTCGACCTTGACCCGCGCGGTGCCGGTTTCGGCATAACCGAGCTTCTTCGCGGCCGCGTAGGACAAGTCGATGATCCGGTCCGAATAGAACGGCCCGCGATCGTTGACCCGCAGGATCACGCTCTTGTTGTTGTCCAGATTGGTCACCCGAACGTAACTTGGCAGTGGCAGAGTCTTGTGGGCGGCACTCATGCCGTACAGGTCATACACTTCGCCGTTGGCGGTGTTCTGCCCGTGGAACTTGGTGCCGTACCAGGACGCCGTGCCCGAGGCGACGTAGGTCTTGGATTCCTGCAGCGGGAAATAGGTCTTGCCCAGCACGGTGTACGGGTTGGCCTTGTACGGACCGGTGTGCAGGGTCGGCGTGGCGTCCGGGATTCGCGAAACATCGACATCCCACCACGGCGCGCCGTCTTTGTGCGCGCGGTTGATGTCCAGCCCCGGCTGTGCACGCACGGCAGTGGACGGGGTCTTCTGGGTCGGCGCGCGGCTGGTCGAACAGCTGGCGACCAGCACCGCCAACGCAGCGAATGCCACCAGCTTCAGGGGTTTATTGATAGGCAATGCCCGCATTACTTGACGCCCCGTGCTTTTACCAGCTCTTCAGACAGTTGATGTACAGCCATGGCGTACATCACGCTGCGGTTATAACGCGTGATCGCGTAGAAATTCTTCAGGCCCATCCAGTATTCAGGGCCGTTGTCGCCTTCGAGGCGAAATGCAGTAACCGGCATATCATCGCGCAGCGCATCATGACTTGACCAGCCCAGCGCTCGCAACTCTCCGACCGTTTTCGTCGGCTCGATGCCGGTGGTCAGGCCTTCATCGACCTGTTCGCCGCGCACGTCGGCGCGGCTGACCACCGGTTCCCCGGCGACCCAGCCATGCCGCTTGAAGTAACTGGCCACGCTGCCGATCGCATCGTCCGGATTGGTCCAGATATTGATGTGACCGTCACCGTCGAAATCCACCGCATAGGCGCGAAAGCTGCTCGGCATGAACTGCGGCAAGCCCATCGCCCCGGCGTACGAGCCCTTGAGGGTCAACGGATCGACCTGTTCTTCGCGGGCCAGCAGCAGGAACTCACGCAATTCCTTGCGGAAAAATTCGGCACGGGGAGGATAGTCGAAACCGAGCGTGGACAACGCATCAATCACCCGGTAATTGCCGGTATTACGTCCGAAAAAGGTCTCGACGCCGATGATCGACACGATGACTTGTGCCGGTACGCCATATTCCTGCTCGGCACGGGCCAGTACGGCCTCGTGCTGGCGCCAGAAGTCCACACCACGGGCGATGCGCGCGTCGGTGATGAACATCGGGCGATATTCTTTCCACTGTTTGACCCGCTCGGCGGGTTTGGAGATCGCGTCGAGAATCGCCTGCTTGCGCTGGGCCTCGCGGAACACCGCCATCAGTTGCTCGCCGGCAAAACCGTAGTCGCGGGTCATTTCACCGACGAATTCGGCCACCTGCGGTGAACCTTCGTAATCGCCGGCCAGCGCTTCCTGCGCGCTGCCAAGGATGCCGACCAGGCCGACCCACGGCGCGTAACGAGTCGCCCAGCTGCGCATGACTTGCATTGAACTCTTCACCTTATTCAAACCTGTGCGATCCACTTGCGATGCGTATGAATCGACATCAAAACCCCAAACGCTGACAGCAGTGTCACCAGCGAAGTTCCTCCGTAGCTAATGAAGGGCAACGGCACCCCCACCACCGGCAACAGGCCACTGACCATACCGATGTTGACGAAAACATAAACAAAAAACGTCATGGTCAGCGCGCCGGCGAGCAGTTTGCCGAACAGCGTCTGCGCCTGGGCGGTAATCACCAGGCCGCGACCGATCAGCAACAGATAGATCAGCAGCAGCGCGCAGATGCCCACCAGACCGAACTCTTCGCCCAGTACGGCGATGATGAAGTCGGTGTGGCTTTCCGGCAAAAAGTCCAGGTGCGACTGGGTGCCCAGCAGCCAGCCCTTGCCGAAAACACCGCCGGAACCGATCGCGGCTTTCGACTGGATGATGTTCCAGCCGGTGCCGAGCGGATCGCTTTCCGGGTCGAGGAACGTGAGGATCCGCTGCTTCTGGTAGTCGTGCATGATGAAGAACCACATGGCGATCGCCACCGGCACGGCGGCAGCCAGCACGCTGAGGATCCAGCGCCAGCGCAGGCCGCCCATGAACAGCACGAACGCACCGCCGGCCAGAATCAGCAGCGAAGTCCCGAGGTCAGGCTGGCGCACGATCAGAATGAACGGCACACCGATCAGCATCAGGCTGATGCCGACGTGCTTGAGCTGCGGCGGCAGCGTGCGCTTGGACAGATACCAGGCAATCGTCGCCGGCATCAGAATCTTCATGAACTCCGAAGGCTGGAAGCGGATCACCCCGGGGATGTTGATCCAGCGCGTCGCGCCCATGGCGTTGTGGCCCATGATGTCCACCACCAACAGCAGCACCACGCCGATCACGTAACCGAGCGGCACCCAACGCGCCATGAAGCGCGGTTCGAACTGGGCAATGACGATCATCGACACCAGACCGATGCCGAACGAGGTGGCCTGTTTACCCAGCAGATCCCAGCTCTTGCCACTGGCCGAATACAGCACGAACAGACTGCCTGCGGCGAGGATCAGCAGCAGGATCAACAGCGGACCATCGATATGCAGACGTTGCAGCAGCGTCGCCCGGCGACGCATCACATCCTCGCTGGAGAGCATGCGATCAAAATTATTCATCACGGGCCGTAGCCTCCGCACTGATAGGACCGGCGTATTCGGCCTTCAACCGACCATCCTGATCCAGAAGCCAGGCATCCATGACCTGACGCACCACTGGCGCGGCGACTCCGGAACCGGACTCACCGTTCTCGACCATCACCGAAACGACTATTTTCGGGTTGTCGGCCGGGGCGAATCCGACGAACAAGGCGTGGTCGCGGTGGCGCTCCTGAACCTTGGAACGGTCGTATTTCTCGCCTTGCTTGATCGCGACGACCTGAGCCGTACCCGACTTGCCGGCAATTCGATATTGCGCACCGATCGCCGCCTTGCGCGCGGTACCCCGGGCGCCGTGCATCACCTGCTGCATGCCGTGGTTGACCTTGGTCCAGTCCGACGGATCGCGCAGGACGATGTTCGGCATCGGGTTCTCATCCACAGGTTTTGCGCCTTCGATGGTCTTGGCCAGGTGCGGGCGGTTCCAGATGCCTTTGTTGGCGACCAGCGCCGTGGCCTGCGCCAGTTGCAACGGTGTGGACTGCATATAACCCTGGCCGATCCCCAGAATCAGGGTTTCGCCCGGGAACCACGCCTGCTTGCGCGTCGCCCGCTTCCACTCGCGGGACGGCATCAGGCCAGGGGATTCTTCGAACATGTCCAGCGAGACTTTCTGGCCGATGCCGAACTTGTTCATGTAGGCCGACAGCCGATCGATGCCCAGCTTGTGCGCCAGGTCATAGAAGTAGGTGTCGTTGGAACGCATGATCGCCGTGTCGAGGTCGACGAAGCCGTCACCGGTGCGGTTCCAGTTGCGGTATTTGTGATCGTAGTTGGGCAGCATGTAGTAACCGGGGTCGAACACCCGGCTCGACGCCGTCACCACTCCGGCATCAAGACCGGCAATTGCCACCGCCGGCTTGATCGTCGAACCCGGGGGATACAGACCGCGCAGCACCCGGTTGAACAGCGGCCGGTCGATGGAATCGCGCAGCTCGGCATAGGCCTTGAAGCTGATGCCGGTGACAAACAGGTTCGGGTCGAAACTCGGCTGACTGACCATCGCCAGCACTTCGCCGGTGTTCGGATCGAGCGCAACCACCGCGCCGCGCCGCCCGCCCAGCGCGGCTTCGGCTGCTTCCTGCAGTTTGATGTCCAGACTCAGGACGATGTCCTTGCCGGGAATCGGATCGGTCCGCTTGAGCACGCGCAATACGCGGCCCCGGGCGTTGGTCTCGACTTCCTCGTAACCCACCTGGCCGTGCAGTTCCGGCTCGTAGAAACGCTCGATGCCGGTCTTGCCGATGTGGTGAGTGCCGCTGTAGTTGACCGGGTCGAGGGTCTTCAGCTCTTTCTCGTTGATCCGCCCCATGTAACCGACCGAGTGCGCAAAGTGAGCGCCCTGCGGGTAGTGGCGCACCAGCTGCGCAACCACTTCCACCCCAGGCAGGCGGAACTGGTTCACCGCGATCCGGGCGATCTGCTCTTCGGTCAGCTCGAACAGGATCGGCACCGGCTCGAACGGCCGGCGCCCCTGACGCATGCGCTTCTCGAAGATCACCCGGTCCTCGGGCGTCAGCTGCAGCACTTCGACGATCACGTCGAGCACTTGCTGCCAGTCGCCGGAGCGCTCGCGAGTCATGCTCAGGCTGAAGCTGGGGCGGTTGTCCGCCACCACCACGCCGTTGCGGTCGAAGATCAACCCGCGGGTCGGCGGAATCGGCTGCACGTGGACCCGGTTGTTTTCCGAGAGCGTCGAGTGGTACTCGTACTGGATCACCTGCAAGTAGTACAGCCGCGCAATCAGCACGCCGATCAACAGCATGATCGCCACAGCCCCGAACACGACGCGGCTACGCACCAGGCGGGCGTCCTTTTCGTGGTCCTTGATGCGGATCGGCTGAGACATGAGGGCAGGACTACTTGTGGTAAGGGTGACCGGACAGCACGGTCCAGGCACGGTACAGCTGTTCGCCGATCAGGATCCGCACCAGCGGGTGCGGCAAGGTCAGCGGCGACAACGACCAGCGCTGATCGGCGCGGGCGCAGACTTCCGGCGCCAGCCCTTCGGGGCCGCCGACCATGAAATTGACCGTGCGCGAATCCAGCCGCCAACGGTCGAGTTCGACCGCCAGTTGCTCGGTACTCCAGGGCTTGCCGTGGACTTCCAGCGTGACAATCCGCTCGTTCGGCCCGACCTTGGCCAGCATGGCTTCGCCTTCCTGGCGGATGAAACGGGCCACGTCGGCGTTCTTGCCACGGGTATTGAGCGGAATTTCCACCAGTTCCAGCGCCAGCTCGGACGGAAGACGCTTGGCATATTCATGCCAGCCTTCTTCCACCCACTTGGGCATGCGTGAACCGACGGCGATCAGTCGCAGTCGCACAGCAATCCCTTACAACTGGTCTTTGTTGAGCTTGGTGAAATGCTCGTGGGTGTTTTCCGGGCTGTGGTGCTTGGCGTCTGCCGCACGGCTTTGCTCGGCGCCGGCCCACAGGCGTTCCAGGTCGTAGAACTGACGCGCCGAGGCGGTCATCATGTGCACGATCACCAGGTCGAGGTCGAGCAGAACCCAGTCGCTGTCGCCCTTGCCTTCTTCGCCCAGCGGCTTGGCGCCCTGCTTTTTGACTTCTTCACGGACCTTGTCCAGCATCGCGTTGATCTGGCGATTGGAAGTACCGGTGGCGATGATCATGTAGTCGGTGATGCTCTGCTTGTCACGCACATCGATGATCTGGATGTCTTGCGCCTTGACGTCTTCCAGGGCTGCCACGGCAACCTTGACCAGCTCGTCGCCCTTGAGCGGCTCATTGGTGTTGGCGACTTCCGGCAGCGGCGCGCTCTTGAAGGTGCCTTTGCGCTTAACTTTGCTTACATCTTTGTCGGTCATATAAAACTCGTTTTGCTCATGTATTCGGCGGCTTGGCGATACGTGGATTCGTATCAGTGAAGCACGCCTTGTTCAGTTCGACGCACGGTACAGACCGTGCGCATCGATGTAGGCCAGGACCGCGTCGGGCACCAGGAAACGTACCGACTTACCGCTGGCCAGCAGTTGACGGATCTGGGTGGCGGAAACCGCGAGCGGAGTCTGCCAGACGAATGCAATCTGTCCGCTCGGCCCTTTCAGGGCCAGCGGGTCGCTCACCGAACGCGCTGCCAGCAGGTTGCGCAAGGCATCCGGCGGTTCGCTGTCGGCGTCCGGGCGCTGTAGCACCAGGATGTGGCAATGCTGGAGCAACTCTTCCCAGCGGTGCCAAGTGGGCAGGCCGCAAAATGCGTCCCAGCCCAAAAGCAGAAAAACCTGGGTCTCGGCGGCCATTTCGGCACGCATCAACTCCAGGGTATCAATGGTGTAGGACGGCTTGTCCCGCTGCAATTCGCGGGCGTCCACCACCAGCGGCGGCACTCCGGCCACCGCGCACTCAACCATTGCCAACCGATCCTGCGCCGACACCTGCGGCGTATCGCGGTGCGGCGGCCGGGCGCTGGGCATCATGCGCAGCTCGTCGAGCAGCAGCGCTTCGGCGACTTCCAGCGCACCGCGCAAATGGC
Source organism: Pseudomonas sp. JQ36 (assembly GCF_053851495.1). Taxonomy (NCBI): domain Bacteria; kingdom Pseudomonadati; phylum Pseudomonadota; class Gammaproteobacteria; order Pseudomonadales; family Pseudomonadaceae; genus Pseudomonas; species Pseudomonas sp. JQ36. The sequence goes on from NZ_CM132642.1 coordinate 4,012,240, forward strand.
CGATGTGCACTGGATCGAACGTGCCGCCCAGTACGCCGATGCGCCGGGGTCGGAGTTCGCCGTCAGGCAGCGGCGCTGTCAGGTCGAGGTCGGTCAAGTCAGACCGTCGCCTGGCCGCGCAACTGGCCATCACCGACCACGATGTACTTCTCGCAGGTCAGTCCTTCGAGACCCACCGGGCCGCGGGCGTGCAGCTTATCAGTAGAAATGCCGATCTCGGCACCCAATCCGTACTCGAATCCATCGGCGAAGCACGTGGGGGTGTTGATCATCACCGACGCCGAGTCGACTTCCGCGACGAAACGCCGGGTGTCGGCGAGGTTTTCGCTGACGATCGAGTCGGTGTGATGCGAGCCGTAATGGTTAATGTGTTCGATGGCTTGGTCCAGTCCGTCGACCACCCGGATCGACAGGATCGGCGCCAGATACTCGGTGCTCCAGTCGTCTTCGCTGGCCGGTACCGCGTCGATGATCGCCCGGGTGCGTTCGCAGCCACGCAGCTCGACGCCTTTCTCGCGGAACTGGGCAGCCATCGACGGCAGGAAATCCTTGGCAACACTTTGATCGACGAGCAAAGTCTCCATCGCCCCGCAGATGCCATAACGATAAGTCTTGGCATTGAAGGCGATGCGCTGGGCTTTCGCCAGATCGGCGTGCTCGCTGACAAATACGTGGCAGATGCCGTCCAGATGCTTGATCACCGGCACCCGGGCATCGCGGCTGATTCGTTCAATCAGGCCACGGCCACCGCGCGGCACGATCACGTCGACGTACTCGGGCATGGTGATCATCGCGCCGACGGCGGCACGGTCAGTGGTTTCGACCACTTGCACCACGGCTGCCGGCAATTCGGCCTCGGCCAGACCGCGCTGGATGCACGCGGCAATCGCGCGGTTGGAATGAATCGCCTCGGAGCCACCGCGCAGGATGGTCGCGTTGCCGGACTTCAGGCACAGACTGGCGGCATCGATGGTCACATTGGGCCGGGATTCGTAGATGATCCCGATCACCCCCAGCGGCACGCGCATCTTGCCGACCTGAATCCCGGACGGGCGGAAGCTCATGTCACGGATCGCACCGACCGGGTCGGGCAATGCTGCCACCTGACGCAGGCCGACGATCATGCCGTCGATGCGCGCCGGAGTCAGCTCCAGACGCTCCAGCAGGGCCGGCTCCAGGCCATTGGCGCGACCGGCGGCCAGATCCTGTTCATTGGCTGCGGCCAGCTCGGCGCGAGCAGCGTCCAGCGCATTGGCAGCAGCCTGCAGGGCGCGGTTCTTCTGCGCGGTGCTGGCACGGCCGATGACCCGGGAAGCTTCGCGGGCGGCGCGACCCAATCGGGTCATGTAGTCAAGAACGGACTCAGTCATGGTCTGCTGGGGTCTTGGCAAAGAGGAAAGCGGCAGATTATAGCTGTCGCGTCCCGGGACTAACAGCGGTGACAGGCGGATGGTCGAAATGGACTGCAATTTGCCGACGTTCAGCCGTAATTAAGCCGCGGATTGTTATCATCACGACCTCCTTCGCCTGGATAACTACCGTTTGCCATGTCCAACCTGACCGTTCGCGCCACCGACGAGCGCCTGCCTCTGGGCCTTCCGGACGCTTTTTTCGACCGTGACGCACAAGTGCTGGCCCGCGATCTGCTTGGCAAAGTCATCCGCCACCGGGTCGGCGATCTGTGGCTCAGTGCCCGGATCATCGAAACCGAAGCCTATTACTGCGCGGAGAAAGGCAGTCATGCATCGCTCGGCTACACGGAAAAGCGTAAGGCTTTGTTTCTGGATGGCGGACACATCTATATGTATTACGCACGGGGTGGTGATTCGCTGAACTTCAGCGCTCAGGGCCCCGGCAATGCGGTGCTGATCAAGTCCGCCTACCCGTGGGTCGATGAAATCAGCGGGCCGGCGAGTCTGGCGCAGATGCTGCTGAACAATCCCGATGCCCAGGGCCGGCCGCGTCCTTCGCAAAAGCTTTGCGCCGGGCAGACGCTGCTGTGCAAGGCGCTGGGGTTGAAGGTGCCGATGTGGGACGCCAAGCGTTTCGATCATGAGCTGATGCTGGTGGAAGACACCGGGCCGGCGCCGACCCAGATTATCCAGACCACCCGCCTGGGCATCCCCCAGGGCCGCGACGAACACCTGATGTACCGCTTCGTCGACGCCAGCTATGCGCAATGGTGTACGCGGAACCCGCTGCGCCGGGGTCAGGTCGAAGGTCGCGATTATTTTTTGCTGCCGGGGTTAGAGGCAGGGCTGAAGTAAAAGGAATTCACTGTAGGAGTGAGCCTGCTCGCGATAGCGGTGCATCAGTCAACGAAGAAGTCGACTGACCAGGCGCCATCGCGAGCAGGCTCACTCCTACAAGGATCAATTTGAAGATTTGATGGAGTTTTTGGTATGGGCCCATGGCTCGATAGCGTGACCGGGTGGCTCGCCGCCAATCCGCAGTGGCTGGCGGCTGCGGTATTTATCGTCGCTTGCGTGGAGTGCCTGGCAATTGCCGGGCTGATCGTGCCCGGCACGGTGTTGCTGTTTGCCGTCGCGGTACTGGCCGGCAGTGGCGCGCTGTCACTGAGCGAAACGCTGCTGCTGGGCTTTCTCGGCGGGATTCTCGGCGACGTGATCTCATACTTCCTCGGCCGCCATTTCCACCAGAATATCCGCCGTTTGCCAGGGCTGCGCCACCATCCGGAATGGATGGCCGGGGCCGAAACCTACTTCCAGCGTTACGGCATTGCCAGCCTGCTGGTCGGGCGCTTCATCGGGCCGTTGCGGCCGATGCTGCCGATGGTCGCCGGGATGTGCGACATGCCCTTCCCGCGTTTCGCCGCCGTCAGCCTGCTGGCCGCCGCCGGCTGGAGCGTCGCCTACCTGTTGCCGGGTTGGGCCACCGGCGCGGCGATCCGCTTGCCGCTGCCGGAAGGTTTCTGGCTGCAGGCCGGCATCGTTGCCGCCAGTATTGCGGTGATGGTCGGCATGAGCGTCAACAGCAGCTTGCGCCAGCATCGCCGGGCGACGATCTGGATCAGCAGCATGAGCCTGTTGATTCTGATCGGCCTGTTTACTGGCTATCCGTATCTGCACGCCCTCGACCAAGGCGTGATGACTCTGGTGCAGGAACATCGCCAACCGATGCTGGACGAGATCGCGGTGACGTTCACCCTGATCGGTGAATTTCGCAACATGCTGATGTTCAGCGCCCTGCTTACCGGCCTGTTGCTGCTGTGCCGGCAATGGCGCCAGGCAATCTTTGCCGGTGGCGTGCTGCTGTGCACCGCACTGCTCAATACCGTCACCAAACAGTTTTTCGCCCGGGTCCGCCCGGAGGTGCTGACCGATCCGCTGACCAGTTACAGCATGCCCAGCGGCCATGCGTCGGGGGCTTTCGCGCTGTTTCTGGTGCTGGCGGTTCTCGCCGGTCGCGGCCAACCGCCACGCATGCGCCTGACCTGGCTGCTGCTCGGCTGTATTCCAGCGCTGTCGATTGCCCTGTCACGGGTGTACCTCGGTGCGCATTGGCCGACGGATATTCTGGCCGGCGCAATGCTGGCGGCATGCGTGTGTGCGGCGGGTCTGTGGCTGAGCCAGCGTCAGACGCCGCTCAATGCCATGCCGTTCAAGGTCTGGTGGCTGATTCTGCCGGCGCTGCTGTTGCTGTTCAGCCTGTTTGTCTTCAGACATCTGCCGCAAACGATGCTGCGTTACGCCTACTGACGCTCAGGCGAACAGCTCGCCCTGCAACTCATCAAGCAGCGCCTGGATCGCATCCAGTCGCTGCTGCGGATCGTCGAGTTGCAGCAGGTCGATCTTGTCTTCTTCGGCGAACGGCAGCAGATACGCCAGCTGGTTGGCCAGCGACTGCTGCCCCAGCGCTTCGCTGCCCATGTTCAACGCCTCGACCATCGGGTGCTCGGCCAAGGCCTTGAGCAGCGCCACCAGATCGGCGTCTTCGTCCTGCAGCGGTTGCTCCGGCTCATCGTCCAGCCACTCGACGTCGGCGAGGATCAACTGATCGCGCTGCACCTCAGTGCGCAATACCTGAAAACGCCGCCCGCCCTGCACCCGGATCCCGAGCAGACCGTTATCCTGTTGCTGGAAATCGGTGATCCGCGCTTCGCAGCCGACCAGGGCAAAGCCTTCTGGCGCAACGCCGACTTCGTGGCCGTCGAGGATGCACACCACGCCGAAACCGCCACCCTGTTTCATGCAGCGGCCGATCATGTCCAGGTAGCGCGCCTCGAAGATCTGCAAGTCGAGGTTGCAGCCGGGAAACAGCACTGTGTTCAGCGGAAAAAGCGGCAGACTCATAGACATTTCCTTACACCACCATCGACACCGCCAACGGCAGGAACACCGCCGTGGCCACGCCCATCAGACTCATCGCCAGCGCCGCGAAGGCGCCGCACTCATCGCTTTCCTGCAGCGCCACCGAAGTGCCGACCGCGTGCGCGGTCATGCCCAGCGCCATGCCGCGCGCTTCAGGGCTGTGCACGCCGAGGCGGGTCAGCAACGCCGGGCCGAAGATCGCGCCGATCACCCCGGTGATCAGCACGAACACCGCCGCCAGCGCCGCGACACCACCGATCTGCTCGGCCACCAGCATGGCAATCGGCGAGGTCACCGACTTCGGCGCCATGGTCATCAGGATCATGTGCTCGGCACCGAACCACCAGCCCAGCAATACGCCCATGCCCGTGGCGACGACCCCGCCTATCACCAGCGTAGTAAAAATCGGCCAGAACAATTGGCGGATGCGCTTGAGGTTGAGATACAGCGGCACCGCCAGCGCCACCGTCGCTGGCCCCAGCAGAATGCTGAGGATCTCGGTGCTCTTGCGGTACTCGGCGTAGGTCAGGCCGCAGCCGACCAGCACGCCAATCACTAATAGCATCGAGACCAGCACCGGTTGCAGAAAGATCCAGCGGGTTTTCTCGAACGCCGCCAGCACCAGTTGATAGGCACCGAGAGTGATGCCGATGCCGAACAGCGGATGATGGATGACCGAGGCCCAGGCACCTTGCCAGTCGAAAAGCATCAGGACTCCTCCGAGTGCGGCGCGTGACGCTTGACCAGGCGTTGCATCAGCACCCCGGCGAAGGCCATCGACAGGATCAACGACAGCACCAGCGCGCCGACAATCGCCCAGAAATCGGCGGCAATATCGCTCGCATAAACCATCACACCCACCGCCGGCGGCACCAGCAGCAATGGCAGATAACGCAGCAGGCTGCCGGCCGCGAGGTTCAGCGGCTCGCCGACTTCACCACGAATGATCAGGAACACCAGCAACAGCAGCAAGCCGATGATCGGCCCCGGCAACACCGGCAACAGCAAATGGTTGAGTGCCGTGCCGAGCAATTGGAACAGCACCAGCATGGTCAGGCCACGTAACAACATCAGACATCTCCCCCCGCAAGTCCTCGGCATTATAAGCACGGCTGCGCTATGGATCGGCATTCGCCAAAAGCATGGTCGGTTGACCGGAGCAAATCGCCATGTTGATCTACAGTGGTTCGCAGGGCGGTCAAATCCCCCACCTGAAAAACTATAAAACCGATGAACCCAAGGAGAGTCTCAATGCCCTATGTTCCCGTTGCAGAGCTCAAAGATTATGTCGGCAAGGAACTCGGACGTTCCGAATGGCTCACCATCGATCAGGAGCGCATCAACCTGTTCGCCGAAGCCACCGGGGATTATCAGTTCATCCATGTCGACCCGGTCAAAGCCGCGCAAACGCCATTTGGCAGCACCATTGCCCACGGTTTCCTGTCACTGTCGCTGATCCCGAAACTGATGGAAGACATCCTCGTGCTGCCGCAAGGCCTGAAGATGGTGGTCAATTACGGTCTGGACAGCGTGCGTTTCATCCAGCCGGTGAAGGTCAACTCAAAAGTGCGCCTGAAGGTCGATCTGGCCGAAGTGACCGAGAAAAAACCCGGTCAATGGCTGCTCAAGGCCACCGCGACGCTTGAGATAGAAGGCTCGGACAAACCGGCCTATATCGCCGAACCGCTGTCGCTCTGCTTCGTTTAAGTCACGGGATGCGAAACAGCGCACGCTGTTTCGCATCAGCGCTGTTTTTACCGGCTGTATAAGGTCACATAGCTGCGGCATACTCGGTCGCCTAATTGCCCGGATCCCGCTATGCGCCCACTCGCTTCTCTTGCACCCCTTGCCCTGACCCTGATGCTCACCGCGTGCGGCGACGGCGAATCGCTGTTGCCCCCGGATGCACGGCTGCCGGACGGCGGACGCTATCGCGGTGAACTGGTCAACGGCTTGCTGCAAGGCCAGGGCCGCGTCGACTACCCTAACGGCAGCTGGTATGCCGGGCAGTTCGACAAGGGCCAATGGCATGGCCAGGGCGAGTGGCACGGCAGCAACGGCGAGGTCTATCGTGGCCAGTTCCAGCAGGGCCTGTTCGATGGCCAAGGCAGCCTGACCACCAACGCCAGCAGTTACACCGGCGGTTTCAAGCAGGGCCGACGCGACGGCGAAGGCACCCTCAAGGAAAACGCCATGACCTACCGTGGCGAGTTCAAGGCTGACCAGTATTCCGGGCTGGGTCGTCTGGAAATGGACGACGGCAGTTCCTATCAGGGCCAGTTCGCCCACGGCAAACCCAACGGCGAAGGCCAGCGCGGCGACTCCAGCGGCAATACGTTCAGCGGCCACTTCGTCAACGGCCAGCTCGAAGGCAATGGCACGTTCAACAGTGCCGATGGCGACATCTATGTCGGCGGTTTCAAGAACAGCCAACTGCACGGCAAGGGCCGCTACGAGAACGCCGACGGCGACGTGTGGCTCGGCCAGTTCAAGGAAGGCGCGCTGACCGGCAAGGGCGAATTGATCGGTGCCGACGGCAGCCACTACATCGGCTACTTCAACGACTGGCGCTTCAGCGGTCAGGGCCGCTTGAACCTGTCTGACGGCAGCTTCTACATCGGCGGGTTCGACGGCGACAGCTACGCCGGACGCGGCACTTTGGTGCTGACCGACGGCACCGTGCTCAGCGGCACCTGGATCAACGGCCAGCGCGTACGTGACGCCGACGGCAAGCTGTTGCCCGACACCCTCGAACTCGGCTTGCTGGCCCAAGGGCGTCTGCTCGATGACGCACTGGCCGCCGTGCCTGCGTCGACGCCAGCAGTCGAGCTGTACACCCTGACCCTCGGCGGCGACGGCAAGCAAAGCGTGTTCCTGCGCGAGTCCGATTACGTCGCCAACATGCTCACTACGCGTTTCGGCGCTTATGGCCAGATTCGTCTGGTCAACCACCGCGAGCATCTCGCCGACCGGCCGATGGCCACCCGCGAAAACCTGCGCCGCGCCGCGCAGACCCTCGCTGAACGCAGCGGCCCGGAAGACCTGATCTTCATCTACCTGACCAGCCACGGCACTGCCGAACACGAGCTGGTACTCGACCAGCCGCGCATGGAGCTCGCCGACCTGCCCGCCGACGAACTCGCCGCCGTGCTCGCGCCACTGAAAAACCGCGACAAGGTGATCGTGATTTCATCGTGCTATTCCGGCGGTTTCATCCCTGCGCTGAAAGATGAGCGCACCCTGATCATGACCGCCTCGCGTGCCGATCGCGTGTCGTTCGGTTGCTCGGAAGAAGCCAACTTCACCTACTTCGGCGATGCCTTGTTCGCTCAGGCCCTGAACCAGACCGACGATCTGGAGCAGGCCTTCAAACTGGCCAAGGCCACCGTCGCCGAGCGCGAACTGGCAGACAACTTCGAAGCCTCGGAACCGCAGATCTGGGCACCGAAAACCGTGCTGTCGCACTGGCAACTGCTGCGCAAACAGCAAGCGAGAAAAGCGTTGCAGAGTGCTGCATTGAACGACGGAGCAACAAACAGCAACTAAGCTGAACAGTATCAAGGGAGAAACACTATGTACTTGACGCCTCAGCACGTATTGCTTGCCGGAGCCACCGGACTGACCGGTGAACATCTGCTCGACCGTTTGCTCAACGAGCCGACGATCACCCGCGTGCTCGCCCCGTCCCGTCGGCCATTGGCGGAGCATCCGCACCTGGAAAATCCGGTGGGCGACCCACAGGCGTTTCTGCCGCAACTCAGTGGTCGCGTCGATATCGCCTACTGCTGCCTCGGCACCACCATCAAACAGGCCGGCTCCGAAGCCGCGTTCCGCGCGGTGGATCTGGACATGGTGGTGGCGTTCGCCAAACGCGCGCGGGAGATGGGCGCACGGCACCTGATCGTGATCAGCGCGCTGGGCGCCGATCCGAAATCGTCGATTTTCTACAACCGGGTCAAAGGCGAGATGGAGCAGGCATTGCGCGCGCAGGACTGGCCGCAGCTGACCATCTGCCGACCATCGCTATTGCTGGGAGATCGCACCGAGCCGCGCCTGGGCGAACAACTGGCGGCGCCGTTCTCCAAACTGATTCCCGGCAAATATCGCGGCATCGAAGCCTGCCAACTGGCCCGGGCGATGTGGCGCCTGGCGCTGGAAGAACAGGATGGCGTGCGGATCGTCGAGTCGGATGAATTACGCAAGCTCGGCAAATAACAGCGGGACTTTGTGGCGAGGGAGCTTGCTCCCGCTCGACTGCGCAGCAGTCGCCAGCCCTGAATAATGCGGTGTATCTGAAGGATTTAGTCGTGGGGTTTGGGGCCGCTTCGCAGCCCAGCGGGAGCAAGCTCCCTCGCCACAGGAGTGCGCAGCACTCCCCTACAATCCGCCAGTCGCCTGAAACCCAACGCCAATCACGGTCAGCAAAGACAACGGCAACAGCAGCGTATCAAGCAACGCACTCGCCGGCAGGTCCACCCCCGGATAACTCGGCGCCTCGGCCCCGAAGCGATCCATCGCACAACAACCGCCATTCATCGCGTACAAATCCAGGCGCGTCCCGGAATACACCACCGGCGCCCCCGGTTTGGCGGCATCCAGCGTGCGCGCGGTGGCGCAGCCGGCCAGTTGCAGCGCCAGCACAATCGTCAGCAGCTTATTCATCGCTGCTCAGATGATGCTCGCCCCAACGCGGCAGCATGTCCTGAGGAATGCCCAACAGATTGAGAATCCGCGCGACGACGAAATCGATCAGGTCGTCGATGGTCTGCGGCTGGTGATAGAAGCCCGGCGAGGCCGGCAGGATGGTCACGCCCATGTTCGACAGCTTCAGCATGTGCTCCAGATGGATACTCGAATACGGCGCCTCGCGCGGCACCAGAATCAATTGGCGACGCTCCTTCAAGGTGACGTCCGCTGCGCGCTCGATCAGGTTGTTGCAGGCACCGGTGGCAATCGCCGACAAGGTCCCGGTGGAACACGGCACCACCACCATCGCCGCTGGCGCGCCGGAGCCCGAGGCCACCGGCGACATCCAGTCTTCCTTGCCGTACACGCGGATCTGCCCGGCGGCCGCCCCGGTGTACTCGGTGAGGAACGCCTGCATCATCTGCGGCTTGGGCGGCAGCGTGACATCGGTCTCGGTGGCCATCACCAGTTGCGCAGCCTTGGAAATCAGGAAGTGCACTTCACGATCTTCCCGCACCAGACAATCGAGCAGGCGCAAACCGTACTGCGCGCCGGACGCGCCGGTCATCGCCAGCGTGATGCGTTCCGGGCCGCCGCTCTGGGCGAAAGTGTTCATTGCAGCGCCTCGGCGAGTTTGCCGTGCAGGCCGCCGAAGCCGCCGTTGCTCATGATCACCACGTGAGTACCGGGCTGCGCCTGGCTCTTCACGCGTTCGATGATGCCTTCCAGCGAATCGCTGACAATCGACGGCACGCTGCACAGTGCCGCAGTGGCTGCCAGATCCCAACCGAGGTTGGCCGGGGCGTACCAGATCACCTGATCGGCATCGACCACGCTGTCCGGCAAGCCGTCGCGGTGCGCACCGAGCTTCATCGAGTTGGAGCGCGGTTCGATGATCGCGATCAGCGGTGCGTCGCCGATGCGCTTGCGCAAGCCATCGAGGGTGGTGGCGATCGCAGTCGGGTGGTGGGCGAAGTCGTCGTAGATGGTGATGCCGCGCACTTCCGCGACTTTCTCCATGCGGCGTTTGACGTTCTTGAATGCGCTCAAGCCGGCGATGCCCATCGAAGGCACCACACCGACATGTCGCGCCGCTGCCAGCGCAGCCAGGGCGTTGGCGACGTTGTGCTGACCGGTCAGCTCCCACTCGACGGTGCCTTGGGACACGCCTTCGAACATCACTTCGAACGCCGAGCCATCGTCTTTGAGCAACTTGACCTGCCACTGCCCGCCGACGCCGGTGGTTTGCACCGGAGTCCAGCAGCCCATTTCGATCACGCGCTGCAAGGCCGGTTCGGTGGTTGGGTGAATCACCAGACCTTCGCTCGGAATAGTCCGCACCAAATGGTGGAACTGCCGCTCGATGGCCGGCAGATCGGGGAAGATGTCGGCGTGATCGAACTCAAGGTTGTTGAGGATCGCGGTGCGCGGGCGGTAGTGGACAAACTTCGAACGCTTGTCGAAGAACGCGCTGTCGTACTCGTCCGCCTCGATCACGAAGAACGGCGTGCCGCCCAGACGCGCGGACACCGAGAAGTTCTGCGGCACGCCGCCAATCAGGAACCCCGGGCTCATGCCGGCGTGTTCCAGCACCCAGGCGAGCATGCTGCTGGTGGTGGTCTTGCCGTGCGTACCGGCAACCGCCAACACCCAGCGCCCTTGCAGCACGTGATCCGCCAGCCATTGTGGGCCGGAGACGTACGGCAGGCCTTTGTTCAGCACATATTCCACCGCCGGGTTGCCACGGGACATGGCGTTGCCGATCACCACCAGATCCGGTGCCGGATCGAGCTGGGCCGGGTCGTAGCCCTGGGTCAGTTGAATGCCCTGGGCCTCAAGCTGCGTGCTCATCGGCGGATAGACGTTGGCGTCGGAACCGGTAACGTGGTGGCCCAGCTCTTTGGCCAAAACCGCCATCGAGCCCATGAAAGTCCCGCAGATACCCAGAATATGAATGTGCATAGTCGACCTCGTAAAACATGGCCGCAGGTTAGCGCAGGGAGGGGGAAATCGCACCTGGTGTTTCGCCTGCGACGACGCCTTCGCGAGCAAGCCCGCTCCTACAAGGTTGGCGCTGATCCTGTGGGAGCGGGCTTGCTCGCGAATGGCGCGACGCGGTTTAACGGGAGATCGCGTGTTTACGCAGCTTTCTATAGAGGGTATTGCGGCTGACCCCGAGCTGCTGCGCGGTCTGGGTCATGTGCCAGCGCGTTTGTTCCAGCACATTGAGCAACGCCAGACGTTCGGCGTCTTCCAGCGGATGCTCGGACTCAACCGACTTCAGCTCCAGCGTTGGCCGCCCCTGCCGAATCATCGCCGGCAAATCCTCCAGCCCGATCCGCCCTTCATCACACAATGCCGCCAATGTGCGCAAGACATTGCGCAACTGCCGCACGTTGCCCGGCCAGTTGAAGGCCAATAAAGCCTGGCGCGCCGGTTCGTCGATCACGATTGTTTCGCCGCCGGCCTCCTCGGCCAGCAGGAAATCCAGCAACTGCGACTTATCACTGCGTTCGCGCAACGCCGGTAACGCAACCTCGAGGCCATTGAGCCGGTAATACAGATCTTCGCGGAAACTGCCGTCCGCCACGCGCTCCAGCAGATTGCGGTGCGTGGCGCTGATGATCCGCACGTTGACCGCCTCCGGCTCGCCACCAATCGGCACCACCTGCCGGTCTTCCAGCACCCGCAACAAACGGGTCTGCAGTGCCAACGGCATGTCACCGATCTCATCGAGAAACAGCGTGCCGCCATCGGCCTGCTGCAGCTTGCCGCGCATGCCGTCCTTGCGCGCGCCGGTGAAACTGCCGCCGCGATAACCGAACAGTTCGCTCTCGATCAGGCTCTCGGGAATCGCCGCGCAATTGAGCGCGACAAAAGCTTTGTTGGCGCGCTGACTGGCGTGATGCACAGCCTTGGCGAAGGCTTCCTTGCCAGAGCCGGTTTCGCCGTTAATCAGCAGCGGCACGTCGCGCTCGAACACCCGCAGCGCCTTGCGGAAATCCGCTTGCAGCGCCGCGTCGCCGAGGCAAATGTTCGTCAGCGGTTGAGGCTTGGCCGCGACCGGGGCCGGCAGGACCGGCGCCGGTTTGCGCGATTCGCCGCGCAACAAAGCAAACAGATGCCGGCCGTCGCGGGTGCGCAGTGGCCAACTGGCGCTGGCATTGGCGCTGGCACGACCGAGCAACTCGTCCAGCGAGCAATCGAAAAACGCTTCCACTGGCTTGCCGAGCAAACCACCGCGAATATGTCCGAGCAGGTTCAGCGCGCTCTGGTTGACCGCGCTGATCCGCCCTTCCCCGTCAAACGCCAGCAGCCCTTCGCTGAACAAGCCGACGGATTCGGCCTGAAGATGGAAACGCAGCAGCCATTGGTTATCGAAGCAGCGCAGGAAATAGCAGCTCTCGATCATCTTCGCCGACAGATTGACCAGCGCCATGGTGTGGAACTGGCTCTGCCGCGAAACGTCCTGGCGCGCCGAGGACACGTCGAGCACCGCAAGCAATTCGCCGTGCGGGTCGAACACCGGGCTCGCCGAGCAGGTCAGGCCGGTGTGGCGGCCGCGAAAGTGTTCGTCCTGATGGATGGTCAGCGCCTGGCGCTCGACCAGGCAGGTGCCGATGCCATTGGTGCCTTCGCAGGCTTCGCTCCAGTCGGCGCCGAGCCAGAGGCCGGCGCGTTCGAAAATCTTGCGCTCGGCCGGCGCGGTGACGCAGTTGAGGATCACCCCGCGCGCGTCGGTCAACAGCACCGCGTGGCCGGCGCCGGACAGTTGTTGATGCAGGCTGCTCATTTCATTACCGGCGATCTGCAACACCTGTTGCAGGCGTTCGCGGCTTTCAAGCACGCGCCCGTGTTCGAGCACGGTGGGCGCCATGGTCAGGGCCGGATCGAGGTGATAGTCCTCAAGACAGCGCAGCCACGAGCGGGCAATCGACGGATCGGCACCGGGCCCGTGCAGGTGCGGTTTGCCCTGACTGACGGTGAGAACCTGCTGGGCATGGCGACTCAAATGGTTGTCGTGCATTTCTTATTATTCTCCCCGAAAGGTCGACGCAAACCTCATGTAGGAGCTGCCGCAGGCTGCGATCTTTTGATCTTGTTTTTGAGGATCAAGATCAAAAGATCGCAGCCTGCGGCAGCTCCTACAGGGTTTCTGTTGGCTGAGGATCCTCCAGGCAGGCCGGCATTGCAATGCTGGCAAGACCACCCGGTCACAGGCTGTGCCAAAAGCGGTACAAACTGTCACCCCCTCTGTACCGAAACCATCACAGGCGCCGCCCGCCCGTCCGACAAAAAATACGCAAGGCCTTGATTTGCCTGAGCTGCACGGCAGTGGCCCGACCTTTGCTCTACGCTTATAGCAAGCGCACTTGCGCGTTTCTCTAATAAGTACAAAGCCAAGGAGAACAACATCATGCGTTACGCTCACCCCGGTACTGAAGGCGCCAAAGTCTCGTTCAAGAGCAAGTACGGTAACTACATCGGCGGCGAGTTCGTCGCGCCTGTCAAAGGTCAGTACTTCACCAATACCTCGCCAGTGAATGGCCAACCGATCGCCGAATTCCCCCGCTCCACTGCCGAAGACATCGACAAGGCACTGGACGCCGCCCACGCCGCAGCCGATGCGTGGGGCGCGACCTCGGTGCAGGCGCGCTCGCTGATCCTGCTGAAAATCGCCGACCGTATCGAACAGAACCTCGAACTGCTGGCGATCACCGAAACCTGGGACAACGGCAAAGCCATCCGCGAAACCCTCAACGCCGACATCCCGCTGGCCGCTGACCACTTCCGCTACTTCGCCGGCTGCCTGCGCGCCCAGGAAGGCAGCGCTGCCGAAATCGACGGCAACACCGTGGCCTATCACATCCATGAACCGCTGGGCGTGGTCGGGCAGATCATCCCGTGGAACTTCCCGCTGCTGATGGCCGCGTGGAAACTCGCCCCGGCACTGGCCGCCGGCAACTGCGTGGTACTCAAGCCGGCCGAGCAGACTCCGCTGGGCATCTGCGTGCTGATGGAGCTGATCGGTGATCTGCTGCCACCGGGCGTGCTCAACGTGGTGCAAGGTTTCGGCAAAGAAGCCGGCGAAGCGCTGGCCACCAGCAAGCGCATCGCCAAGATCGCCTTCACCGGCTCGACCCCGGTCGGCTCGCACATCATGAAATGCGCGGCCGAGAACATCATTCCGTCCACCGTGGAATTGGGCGGCAAGTCGCCGAACATCTTCTTCGAAGACATCATGCAGGCCGAGCCGACTTTCATTGAAAAAGCCGCCGAAGGTCTGGTGCTGGCGTTCTTCAACCAGGGCGAAGTCTGCACCTGCCCGTCCCGCGCGCTGGTTCAGGAGTCGATCTACGACGAATTCATGCAAGTGGTGATGAAGAAAGTCCTGCAGATCAAACGTGGCGACCCGCTCGACACCGACACCATGGTCGGCGCGCAGGCGTCCGAGCAGCAATTCGACAAGATCCTGTCGTACCTGGAAATCGCCAAGGGCGAAGGCGCCGAGCTGCTGACCGGCGGCAAGGTGGAAAAACTCGAGGGCAATCTGGCGACCGGCTATTACATCCAGCCGACCCTGCTCAAGGGCACCAACAAAATGCGCGTGTTCCAGGAAGAAATCTTCGGCCCGGTGGTGAGCATCACCACCTTCAAGGACGAAGCCGAAGCCCTGGCGATCGCCAACGACACCGAGTTCGGCCTCGGCGCCGGCCTGTGGACCCGCGACATCAACCGCGCCTACCGCATGGGCCGCGCGATCAAGGCCGGTCGCGTGTGGACCAACTGCTACCACCTGTACCCGGCGCACGCCGCGTTCGGCGGGTACAAGAAGTCCGGCGTCGGCCGTGAAACCCACAAGATGATGCTCGATCACTATCAGCAGACCAAAAACCTGCTGGTGAGCTACGACATCAATCCGTTGGGTTTCTTCTAAAGCCCTTGGGCGACACAGATATTTCTGTGTCGCCCTCTCGTCCGCTTTCGCGAGCAAGCTCGCTCCCACAGGGATCTGTATCAGATCTCAATGTTGAGCTAACCACGGAAATCTGTGGGAGCGAGCTTGCTCGCGAAAGCTGCGTGCCATTCAACCCGATAGTTCCTGACGGAACAGCCGGGCCAATACAACAATAAAAATGGTGAACCCTATGCCTGGCGAATCCCCTGCTGGCGCTCCGGCGACCGGCTCTTCCGTCGACTTCGAAAAAGTCGGTTCGGACTATTTCCAACAACGCGAATTGAAAAAAGGCGCCGCCGGCTGGGTGCTGCTGGTGGGGCTTGGGGTCGCTTATGTGATCTCCGGCGACTACGCAGGCTGGAACTTTGGCCTGGCTCAGGGCGGGTGGGGCGGCATGTTCCTCGCGACACTGCTGATGGCCACCATGTATTTGTGCATGTGCTTTTCCCTGGCCGAACTGTCCTCGATGATTCCCACGGCGGGGGGCGGTTACGGGTTTGCCCGTAGTGCCTTCGGCCCGTGGGGCGGCTTCCTGACCGGAACCGCGATCCTGATCGAATACGCCATCGCTCCTGCCGCGATTGCCGTGTTCATCGGCGCTTACTGCGAATCGTTGTTTGGCATCGGCGGCTGGATGATTTATCTGGCGTTCTACATCATTTTTATCGCCATCCACATTTTCGGGGTTGGCGAAGCGTTGAAGCTGATGTTCGTCATCACGGCCATCGCCGCTCTGGCGCTCGGTGTATTTCTGGTGGCCATGGTGCCGCACTTTGACGTCGCCAATTTGCTCGACATCCCAGTGACCAGCGCTACCGGCGCCAGCCCTTTCCTGCCGTTCGGCTACGTCGGCGTGTGGGCGGCAATTCCTTACGCGATCTGGTTTTTCCTCGCGGTGGAAGGTGTGCCGCTGGCCGCTGAAGAAACCAAAAATCCGAAACGCGACCTGCCACGCGGGCTCATCGGCGCCATGTTGGTGCTGCTGGCGTTTGCCCTGCTGATTTTGATCGTCGGGCCCGGCGGCGCAGGTGCAAACTCGCTGTTGACGTCGGGCAACCCGCTGGTTGAAGCGTTGAGCAAAGCCTACGGCGGCTCGACCTGGATGGGCGGTTTCGTCAACCTCGTGGGCCTGGCCGGGCTGATCGCCAGTTTCTTCTCGATCATCTACGCCTATTCGCGGCAGATTTTCGCCTTGTCCCGCGCAGGCTACCTGCCGCGCAAATTATCCGAGACCAATAAAAGCAAGGCCCCGGTACTTGCGCTGGTGATCCCCGGAGTCATCGGTTTCGGGCTGTCGCTGACCGGCCAGGGCGACCTGCTGATTCTGGTGGCGGTGTTTGGCGCGACCATTTCCTACGTACTGATGATGGCCGCGCACATCACGCTGCGCATCCGCCGCCCCAAAATGGATCGCCCGTACCGTACGCCCGGGGGCATCTTCACCTCGGGTGTGGCGCTGGTATTGGCCTGCATCGCCGTGATCGCGGGGTTCCTCGTCGATCCACGGGTCGTGATCGGCGCCGCTATCATCTATGGAGTGTTAATTGCTTACTTTGCTTTCTACAGTCGACATCACTTGGTAGCAGGTACGCCGGAAGAAGAATTTGCGGCGATTCAGAAGGCCGAACAAGCCCTGCACTGACGGTCGAAAACCACGGCGCGGGCCTGGCCTGCGCCGTCACGGAGATTTCTGTATGGCGAGTTTCGCTCACACGGTCGGCGCCCAGACTTACCGCTTCGACAGCCTCAAGGACGTCATGGCCAAGGCCAGCCCCGCGCGCTCCGGGGACTTCCTGGCCGGCGTTGCCGCGCTCAATGACGGCGAGCGCGTAGCCGCACAAATGGCGCTGGCCGACATCCCGCTCACGCATTTTTTGCAGGAAGCGCTGATTCCCTACGAAAGCGATGAAGTCACCCGACTGATCATCGACACCCACGACAAACAAGCCTTTACCGTGGTCAGCCACCTCACCGTCGGTGGTTTCCGCGACTGGCTGCTCAGCGATGCGGCCGACGAAACCAGCCTGCACAACCTCGCCCCCGGCCTGACCCCGGAAATGGTCGCCGCCGTGTCGAAGATCATGCGCGTGCAGGATCTGGTGCTGGTGGCACAGAAGATCCGCGTAGTGACGAAGTTTCGCGGCACCCTCGGCCTGCGCGGGCGCTTGTCGACCCGGTTGCAACCAAATCATCCGACCGACGAGCCGTCCGGCATCGCCGCGAGCATTCTCGACGGCCTGCTATACGGCAACGGCGACGCGATGATCGGGATCAACCCGGCCACCGACAGCATCGCCTCGATCTGCGCGATGCTGGAGATGCTCGACGCGATCATCCAGCGCTACGACATCCCGACCCAGGCGTGCGTACTGACCCACGTCACCACCTCGATCGAGGCGATCAACCGGGGTGTGCCGCTGGATCTGGTGTTCCAGTCGATTGCCGGCACCGAAGCGGCCAACGCCAGTTTCGGCATCAACCTCAACGTATTGCAGGAAGGCTATGACGCCGGGCTGAGCCTCAAACGCGGCACCCTCGGACAGAACCTGATGTATTTCGAAACCGGTCAGGGCAGCGCGCTCTCGGCCAACGCCCACCACGGCGTCGACCAGCAGACCTGCGAGACCCGAGCCTACGCGGTGGCGCGGCATTTCAAGCCGTTTCTGGTGAATACCGTGGTCGGCTTCATCGGCCCGGAATACCTCTATAACGGCAAACAGATCATCCGCGCCGGCCTCGAAGACCATTTCTGCGGCAAGTTGCTCGGCGTGCCGATGGGTTGCGACATTTGCTACACCAACCACGCCGAAGCCGATCAGGACGACATGGACACCCTGCTGACCCTGCTCGGTGTGGCGGGGATCAACTTCATCATGGGCATCCCCGGCTCCGACGACATCATGCTCAACTACCAGACCACCTCGTTCCACGACGCGCTCTACGCGCGCCAGACTCTGGGCCTGAAACCGGCGCCGGAGTTCGAGCAATGGCTGGCGAACATGGGCATTTTCACCCAGGCGGACGGCAAGGTTCGCTTTGGCAACAACCTGCCGCCGGCCTTCCGCCAGGCACTGGCGCAACTGGGATGAGTGTGATGGAAAAACCGCCTGTCGACCCGCAAAACCCGTGGCTGGAGCTGCGCCGCCTGACCCCGGCGCGCATCGCCCTCGGCCGCACCGGCACCAGCCTGCCGACCAGCGCCCAGCTGGATTTCCAGTTCGCCCACGCTCAGGCGCGAGATGCGGTGCATCTGCCGTTCGATCATGCCGGGCTCAGCGCGCAACTGAGCGAGCGCGGGCGCGAGACCTTGTTGCTGCACAGCGCGGCGACCGATCGCAACAGTTACCTGCAACGCCCGGATCTGGGGCGCAAGCTCAGCGACGCCTCGGCGCAGACCCTGCGTGATTACGCTTCTGCGCACCCTGGCGGGTTCGATCTGGCGATCGTAGTGGCGGACGGCCTGTCGGCACTGGCGGTGCATCGGCATACCTTGCCGCTTCTGACCCGCCTGGAGGAGCAGATGAGCGCCGACGGCTGGTCGCTTGCCCCGGTAGTGCTGGTGGAACAGGGCCGGGTCGCCATCGGTGACGAGATTGGTCAGTTGCTTGGTGCAAAAATGCTCGTGATGCTGATCGGAGAACGCCCGGGCCTAAGCTCGCCCGACAGCCTCGGTTTATATTTCACCTACAATCCAAAAGTCGGGCTGACCGATGCCTACCGCAATTGCATCTCTAACGTGCGGCTTGAGGGCTTGAGCTACGGCATGGCGGCGCATCGCTTGCTGTATCTGATGCGCGAAGCCTGTCGGCGACAGCTGTCGGGGGTCAACCTGAAGGACGAAGCACAGGTTCAGACGCTGGAGTCGGACGCCGGTGCGGACATGAAGGGAAACTTCCTGCTCGATCCACCCACAACCTGAACCGTTTCCGCATTGCGTTTCTGCGCTGCTTTCAGGCAGGATCGACGCACGGCCGCAGGGTTTCCCATCGCCGTCAGAGCAGTTGAAGACAGCCACTTGAAGACGAGACCTATCATGCGGATTATTCAAGCGACCCTCGAACACCTGGATTTGCTGACCCCGTTGTTCGTCAAATATCGCGAGTTCTACGGTTCCCTGCCTTACCCGGATTCCTCCCGCGCGTTTCTCGAAAAACGCCTGCGTCGCAAGGAGTCGGTGATTTATCTGGCCCTGGCCGATGATGACGACAAGAAACTGATGGGTTTCTGCCAGCTCTACCCAAGCTTCTCCTCGCTGTCGCTCAAGCGCGTGTGGATCCTCAACGACATTTACGTCGCCGAAGACGCCCGCCGCCAACTGGTGGCCGACAACCTGATCCGCACCGCGAAGAAAATGGCCAAGGAAACCCAGGCCGTGCGCATGCGCGTTTCCACCAGTGCCGACAACGAAGTGGCGCAGAAAACCTACGAATCGATCGGCTTCAAGGAAGACACTGAGTTCAAGAACTACGTGCTGCCGATCAGCGACGAGCTCTGAACTCAAAAGATCGCAGCCTTCGGCAGCTCCTACAGGGCAACGCACGTAGGAGCTGCCGAAGGCTGCGATCTTTTGGCCCCTCCCGTTATTCCTGACAATTCATCACACCCCGACATCCCTCGCTACAAAACCAACGCGCTTTTCACCTCTCAGACCGTATAATCCCGTGCTTTCCGGCTTGTAAGAAAAACTACATCCCGCTGTAGGCTTACACCCGAACCATCCGCACAGGCCTGCCGAGTCGGGCCGTCACCACAGGTGCCCCCATGGATTTCAACCCGCTCGACCTTGTCCTGCATCTCGACGTCTATCTCGATTTGCTGGTAACCAACTACGGGCCGTGGATCTACGCGATTCTGTTCGCTGTCATATTCTGTGAAACCGGTCTGGTGGTGATGCCGTTCCTGCCGGGTGATTCGCTGCTGTTCATCGCCGGTGCCGTGGCAGCGGGCGGTGGTATGGATCCGGTGCTGTTGGGCGGTCTGCTGATGCTCGCGGCGATCCTCGGCGACAGCACCAACTATGTGATTGGCCGAACGGCGGGCGAAAAACTCTTCAGCAACCCTAACTCGAAAATTTTCCGTCGCGATTACCTGCAGAAAACCCACGATTTCTACGACAGGCACGGCGGCAAGACCGTAACCCTGGCGCGTTTCCTGCCGATCATCCGTACGTTTGCACCGTTCGTCGCGGGTGTGGGGAAAATGCCTTATCCGCGCTTCTTCGCATTCAGCGTGTTCGGCACCGTCCTGTGGGTCGGCGGCCTGGTGACCCTGGGTTACTTCTTTGGCAATGTACCGTTCATCAAGAAGAACCTGTCGCTGCTGGTGGTCGGCATCATCCTGCTGTCGCTGATACCGATGATCATCGGTGTGGTGCGCAGCCGCTTTGGCGGCACCAAAGCCCAATCGCACTAAGCCGATGTGGTCGTTGAGCGCCTGGCGTCGCCGGCGCATCCTGGCCAGACACCCGATTGCCGACGATATGTGGCAACGGGTGCGCCATCACCTGAGCTTTCTCGACGGCATCAGTGCCGCTGAAGACCAGTGGCTGCGTGAAGCCAGTGTGCTGTTTCTCGAAGAAAAACACCTGACTGCCCTGCCTGGCGTCGAACTGCATCAGGAACAACGCCTGCTGCTCGCCGCTCAGGCCCAGTTGCCGTTGCTCAGTCTGGGCGACTTGAACTGGTATCAGGGATTCCACGAAATCGTCCTTTATCCCGACGACTTCCTCAGCCCGCAACGCCATCGCGATGCCAGCGGCGTCGAGCACGAGTGGGACGGCGAGCACAGCGGCGAAGCCTGGCAACAGGGCCCGGTCATCCTCGCCTGGCCGGGGGTGATGGCCAGTGGTGGCTGGGAAGGCTACAACCTGGTGATCCACGAACTGGCGCACAAACTCGACATGCTCAACGGCGACGCCAATGGCTTGCCGCCGCTGCACACCGACATGCGCGTCAGCGACTGGGCCGAAGTCATGCAGCACGCCTACGACGACCTCAACCGCCAGCTCGACCACAACCCCGATGCCGAAACCGCCATCGACCCCTACGCCGCGGAAAACCCGGCGGAGTTCTTCGCGGTCACCAGCGAATACTTCTTCAGCGCTCCGGATCTGCTGCACGCGGCTTATCCACAGGTCTACTTGCAACTGCAGCTTTTCTACCGGCAGGATCCGTTGGGCAGGCTGCGGCAACTTCAGGCCACAGACCCGGTCTATCAGGCGCACGAGTAAGCGCTGCACGACTTCTGGTACGTGGCGTCGGCGTAGGAATATGCCTATAATCGCCGCCACTTTTTGGTCAATCCGGCCAAGTGTTTTTGGTCAACTACGGGGGCAACGCCCAATGAGCTACAGCAAGATTCCGGCTGGCAAAGACCTGCCGAACGACATCTACGTCGCGATCGAGATCCCGGCCAACCACGCGCCGATCAAATACGAAATCGACAAAGACAGCGATTGCCTGTTCGTTGACCGTTTCATGGCCACCCCAATGTTCTACCCGGCCAACTACGGTTACATCCCGAACACCCTGGCTGACGACGGTGATCCCCTCGACGTGCTGGTTGTGACCCCTTACCCGGTTGCTCCAGGCTCGGTGATCCGTGCGCGTCCAGTCGGCATCCTGAACATGACCGACGACGGCGGCGGCGATGCCAAAGTCATCGCAGTCCCACACGACAAGCTGTCCCAGCTGTACGTCGACGTGAAGGAATACACCGACCTGCCACCGCTGCTGATCCAGCAGATCGAGCACTTCTTCGCGAACTACAAAGATCTCGAAAAAGGCAAGTGGGTCAAGATCGAAGGCTGGGCTGGCGCTGATGCCGCTCGCGACGCGATCACCAAGTCGGTTGCTGCCTACAAGGGCTAAGCGCCGGCTGGCTGCATGACGCTCGAAGAAAACCCCGGTTGATCCGGGGTTTTTTGTGCCTGAAAAACGCCGCTTTAAACAATGTGTTTATCGCGGACTACAGAAAAGTTTCGAAGTGAGTGATTTCCCACAAGCACGTCTTACATCCAGTCGCAAAATACAGGCTTTTTTTGAACAGCCGGTTTATTCAAACCGCTCTGGCACGGCCGTAGACTCGGTGTTTATGAGAAAGAACACTAGCGGTCCAAGATTCAAGGCACTCCTGGAAGCAGCGAACATCACCACCACGGGATTCGCAAAGTTCTGGGGCACGGAAGCCCAAAACATTCATAACTGGTACACCCGGGGCGTCCCGGCGTATCGCATGGAGGAAGTCTCACGCCTGCTCTCGGTCAACAGCGAGTGGCTGAAAACCGGCGAAGGCAGCAAAGAATCACCCCGCCTGCAAACGCCTGCCAGCAACGGCGACACCTTTGACGCGCAGTCCGTCAACGGCGTCTATTCCATCATCAACCCCAACGACATCGAACTGCCGTTTTTCAAGGAAACACCGCTCAGCGCCGGCGCCGACAAAACTCACGTCATCCTCGACCCCGAGCAAACCGTCCGCCTGCCCCGCGCCCACCTCGCCCAACTGGAAATCCGTCCCGGCGACGCCATTTGCGCGCACATGATCGGCAACAGCATGGCCGAGCGCATCGAAGACGGCTCCATCGTCGGCATCGACCGCGGCCTGACCCAGGTGGTCGACGGCGAAATCTACGCCATCGAACACGACGGCATGCTGCGCATCAAATACCTGCACCGCATGCCCGGCAACGCCCTGCGCCTGCGCAGCCACAACAGCGCCGAATACCCGGACGAAATTTTCCGCGCAGCGCAGATCGATGAGCAGCGGATCCATATTCTGGGCTGGGTATTCTGGTGGTCGACCCTGGGCAAACGCCGGCCGGTGGTGCCGTTTCTCTGATCGGATACGGATCTTCGATCCTGCACCAAACCCTGTGGGAGCGAGACTGCTCGCGAAGAGGCCCCGAAAATCAGTACAAATTACGAATTTTGCCCCCCGTGGTGGCTCTATTCCGCAGTTGAGGCTGGGAATCCCCAACAAAACTCAGTATCCTGCGCCCCACATTTGCGCATCGCCCCGCTCCCGCGGCTCAGATGACGCCCGACGCGGCAGACCAAAGTCTGGCCAAGTCCCACAGCCGGACGCAGATCCGGGTGTACGTTTTGAAGGCTGACGCGGTTTACCAAAAATAAACCAAGCCAGTCCCCGAGAAGCCGGCCACAAGCCGGCTTTTTAATGCCTGAAACAAAGCCAAGCCTACCGCCAGGAAGGCCCCCTTGTTATCGTAATAAAGACAAACTTCATTACGGTTTTCCATCGTGGCATTTTCTAAACCCTCTACTGACGACGATCTGAAGCAGCGCTTCGCTGATCAGTATCAGTCACCGCTCAAAACAGAATTGAATTTTGTAGAGGATAAGGCTCTAATAGCTGCAGTCATCAAACGTCTTGTAGCTCCGCAAAGGATCAAGATAAGCCTGGATGACCTGTAACCTCGAAGACCCAGAGTGCTAAATCCCGCCAAACTCAAATCCCAGTGTTTTCTATCCTCATCCTTCGACCGGATTACGGTATTGAGTCCTCATGGGACCTTATGGAATTGACCTGCTCCTATTGCAAACCCTGCGTTCTTTATACCTGAGCCTTTCGCAAGATTAACCGGGCAGCGCCCGCCATTCAGGCATCGCAATAGGCCATTAGCACATCCGCCCTAATTGCCCCGCGCCCAACCTCACCACTAAATTTCCATTCTGTTTTTGTGCATTACAAAAGCGCCAAGGAATGGAGCAACACCATGTCGTCGTTTTTCAAACTCAATCAATCCGTTGTTCTACTGACCGCACTCCTGACCGCTACCAGTTCGGCCTTGGCAGAGGAGCCGAAGCTCGTCGGTGACTGGTGGATCATTTACGGCAATGGCATACCCCACAAGAACATCATGTATGTCGCCGACAGCACTTCAGTCGTGCCGTCGAAGCAAACCAAGGGGGCCAAGTTGGTGGCCGTGACGCTGGTGTATGAGGAACCCGGCAAACCGATGATCGATGCCTATAACCTCGAAGTTCAGTGTTCGACGAACAAGGTCCGAATTCTCAACGGCCAGTCCGTAGATCGCATCGCCTACATGATGCGCAACCTGAAAGTTAATGACCAATGGCAGCAGCCGAAGGAGTTCTGGGTGCAGCGCACCAGCGAGTTCGTTTGCTCACCTGCCAAAAAGGACATGATCGCGTTGGGCAAGATGGAGTATCTGCAGATGATTCAGGGTCTGCAGCAGATGTTCTTCAAGCTGGCGCCGATTCAGGAGAAAGGCCAGATGATGGACAACCTCGACTCGATCCTGGGCAACAAGTAAGCGGCGGGAATCACGATGAACCCATGGACTAAAACGTTATTGGCGCTGCTGATAACGCCCGCTGTTTTGCTGATCAATGGTTGCCACTTGATTGCCCAGTCGCGCTGGGAGGGACGCGATGTGCAGGAAGCGCTCGATCTGTTTGGCAAACCCGACTCGATGAAAAAACAGACCGGGGCCAACGGCGAGAATCTGGCTGTGCTCACCTGGTACAAATCGTCGAGCTGGACCACCACGGAAGCGGCCGGTACCTCAATGAATCACACCGGCAACGGCATGGTTTACACCGAGTACTACGAGACGGTCGGTCACAGTTCCGATTGCAAACTCGAAGCCACCGTCAACAAGGCGAAAAAGATCGTGCTGTTCAGGATCGAAGACGGAAAGATCATTCACGGCAAGTGCATCAACGTGCCGTTCGTGCCTGGTTACATTCCGCCCGGTTTTTAGTGCAGCCCTGAGCAGGCAGCTGCTCAGGGATAGCTGAACGACTTCACAAGCGTCAGTTCACCCACCGCTCGCATCGGCACCACAAACGTCTCCATTTTCTCGCTTGGCGTGCCTTCCTCGGTAATCACCGTCACCTGCGCCGTGGTCAGCGGCTGCACCGCCTCCTCCCCGCCTTCATCATCCCCCCGATAACCTCCGCCGAAGTAGTTCACATACACCAGATATTGGCCCTTGATCGGCGCCGGCATGGCGAAGATTTCCGGGCCATAGCCGGTGGTGACGTCGACGTCGAGCGCGGCGCCGTTGGGTGCGACGCGGTCGCCGTACCAGATGTGCGCGCCGTCGGGGGTGATCAGGTGCAGGTCGAGGTCGGTGCCGTCGCTGTCCCAGGAGAGCAGCACGCGCAGTTTGGCCGGGGTGGCGCCGCCGCTGGCGTTGAGGAACTGCGTGCGGTGCCGTTGCTGGCCGTTGGGGCTGCGCACTTCGACGCTGTTGCTGCCATTAGGGAAGGAGAACGGGCGGTCGAAGCGGCCGCTGTCGTCGATTTTCAGCGGCATGCTGACGCCGTTGACGATCAGCCGGCCGGGTTCCTTGCTCTTGGGGGTGGCTTTGATTTCACCGCTGATGCGCGCGGTGTTGGCCTGGCCGAGCGGGGTGTTGACCGAGGAGGCCGGGTAATTGACGGTCTGGCGGAAGCTCTCGCCTTCGCCCTCGGGCGCGCCGGTGCGCCAGCCGCCGACCGGGGTGTCGAGTTTGACGCTGTCGGCGGCCATTGCCATCGGCCATGCATTGAATGCGCAGAGCAGCAGCAAGACCTGTGGATAACGGAGTGTCATGGTCTATTCCAGCAAGAGGTGACGGGCGAGCCCTTCGATGTAGGTTTCATCCTGGCCATTGGGATGTGCTTCAAAGGCCAGGTGCAGATATTCGTGAGTCAGGTCGAGGCGATCCTGCAGGGTCAGCACGCCGCGCACGTAGATGCGCTGGCGCTCGCGATCGACAAACGGGCGGCCGAACGCCAGTTTGCACACGGCAAAGGTGCTGACTTCGTTGTAGCCGGTTTCGCTTTCCAGCGTCGGACGCCAGCCGCGACGCTGCTTTTGCAGCCAGTCTTGCGCGGCGGGCAACGCTTCGCAGGAGGCGACCGGGTTGTCCCAACGGCTGAGGCTGGCGCGCGGATAAGCGTGCAGCAGAATCGCGTCATAACGCTGGCCGGCGTTGGCCTGTTCGACGGCTTGTTGCCAGGCGAGTTTGTCCGGGCCGGGTTGATCGGAGTGATAGGTGACGGTGCTGCCGGCCAGCACCAGATCCGCGGTCCACGCCGCGATGTTGCGCGACTCGGCGGAAGCAGGACGCGGGGCGACGCGCTGACGGTTGCTGCTGTCGTCGATGCTCAGGCACTCGCCGTTGCGCGTGGCGTTTTGCAGCAGATAGGTGCGGATCGCCACGGCCAGCGCTTTGGCGGCTTCGGCGGGTTCGGGTCTGGCTTCACGTTCAAGGACGCGGGCAACGTATTCTTCACGATCGAGCCGTGCGACGAGTTTGTCGTTGAGCAGAAACAGTTCGCCGCCGCTGTGGATATCCAGCACGTTGCCGTTGGCGAATTCGACGCGGTAGTCGCCCCGCAAAGGCCCGGAGCCAGCAACGCGCTCACCCGACAGGACTCGCGAAAGTGGATAACGCGAGAACAGTCCGACCTCAACACAACGCCCCGCTTCCGCCGGCCAGGATGAAGGCAACACCGTCGCCAACGCCTGCCCGTAATGGCGCAAGACCATTTGACTGGTGCCCCGCCCGCCGGCCCAAACAGGCGAGCCGTCCGCCGTCCAACCGGCGAAACCACCCTGCCGCGATTGCCGATCCTGATCACCGAGCCAGCTCCAGGTTTTCACCCGCAGGCGCCCACCGAGCTCACCAACCACATTGCCGTCTGCCGCATTCAGCACGACGTCGAGCAACACGCGGCGCATCTGCTCCTGCGCTGGCAGCAACGACAACACCTTCAGCAAATCAGCCACGGAAACCCGGGTAGTCGGTTGCACGGACGGCAAATCCAGCAGCCACGCCGGCGCCTGCCGCGCCTGCCAATACGTGCGCCAATCGGCAGCAGCAATGCCCAACCGCGCCGGTTCAAAGTACAAGCCGCAGGATTTGACCAACGCCTGATCACGCTCGATCTTGCCGCCCGCCGAACAGCAATAAACCTCTTCCTTGGACTGCCCGCGACATTCATACGCCGGCTCGTGCGCGCCGGTATCCACCAGCCACGCATAGACGAACAATTTCCACAGACTGCCCAGCGGCGTATCCAGCGTCGGCGGCAATGGCTCGCGAGCGATCAGTTGCGTCTGATTCAACGACAACAACTCGCCCTTGTACGCCAGCCGCAACGGCTCATCCTGCGCCGTCGCCAGCGCAGGCATCACACACATCAGCAGCCACAGCAGCGGCCGGGTCATGTCAGTTGACCGTGACCTGACCGAGGGCGGCTTTCGCTTCTTGGGCCTGATGCTGCGGCGCGTAGACCTGAGTGAAACGCACCGGCGGCAAGTTGAACTGGCCCTTCTGCGAGAAGCGCACCAGATGGCGCAGACGCAGTTCGCCGCTCAGCGCATCCACCGGCACCGCGTAAGCCAATTGCCCCGGCTCGAAGCGTGCCTTTTCCAGCGCGGTCGGCTCGGTGCCGTCCTTGCCCTGCAACTTGATGCCCCAGGTGGTGCGCTCGACATCGGCGCCCGGTGGCAGCGGCACTTCGAGCATGCCGTAGCGCAACGGTTTCGGTGCCTTGCTGGTGAGGATCACCTCATCTAGATACAGGCTGTCGCTGGACAGCGGTTTGCTACCGACCGGCTCCAGTTTGAAGGTGAACGCTTCATCGCCCGGCACCAGTCGCGACAGACGCCGGGTGATGGTCACGGCCATTGGATCGACCGCCGGTTGCTGGGTCTGGAAGCTCAGCGCCGCCCGCAGCGGACGCTCCTGAGTACCGGACACCGACAACACGCTCGGCACTGGTGTCGCCCCCTGCCAGGTCCAGAACATCTCGCCGGTCGCGCCGTAGTTTTTCTTCCAGCCTTCACCCGGCAGCAGCGCGATGGTCGGCGACGCCTGAGCGATGCTGCGTTGCAACCAGCTCAGCGCCAGGGCGCGTTCGAGGGTCGATTGCTGCGGCAACAGACGTTGCAGCAACGCCGTCGCGCGGGTCTGATCGAACGCTTGCAGCGACAGGTTCAGCGCTTCGGCAAACGGCTGCGAACTGACCGCCAGACGCTGTTGCGCAGCGCCGACCTGACGATTGAATGCGTCCGGCAACGCGACTTTCGACTGGGTCGCCAGCGCTGCGGTCAACACTCGCGCTGCGGCCAGACCGAGCGCCGAATCCGGATCGCTCATCACCAGACTGTCTTCGCCGTCGTCCATCAGGGTTTCGGCGTTGCCCTCACCAGCCTTGGCCAGATCGTCCATCAAACCGCTGAGCAAGGTGTTCACCGGCAGATGCATCTGCTTGGCGAACGACAGGATCAGCGCTCGCTGCAGCAGCGGCGTATGCGGCGCCTGCTTGGCGTAAACCTCCAGCACTCGTTGCCAATGCTCCGGCGGCAGGGTCAGTTCCAGCACCTGACTGGCGTTCCAGTCGGCGTAGTAGGCGTAAGCGGTGAGGAAGGCGTCCGGTTCACCGTCGAAGCCCCACCAGGTGAAGCTCGCCGACGGCCCGGCCATTTGCACCAGACGCAGACGGCTGTTCTGCATGATCAGGCGCAGGCGATCACGGATCTGCGGGCTCGACGCCAGCGACGGATAAGCGATGCTCAGCGGCAGCAAACGGCTGGCCGTCTGCTCGACGCCGCCGTACGGGTAGCTCAGCAGATCGTCGAGCGCGGAACGGAACAGCGCTTGCGGAGTGTCATCCAGACGCAGACGAATGTCGGTGGCGTCGGCCGGCAGGCTCAACGGTGTATCGCCGCTGGCCACGTCGAGGCTCTGGGTTTGCGTGACTTGCCAACCGTCACCGGTCGCGCTCAGGCGCACGGCGAGGGCGTCAGCGGTTTTGCCGTCCTGCACCAGCTCGGCGGTCCACTCACCCGAGGCCAGGGCGAACGCTGGCAGCGGCACGTGGTTGATGCCGTTGTTCAGGGTCACCGGCAGGCGTTGTTCGGCGCCAGCGTAATGCGTGATCAGTTCAGCCTTGACCGGCTTCTCGGCCTGACTGAACGCAAACACACCGAGTTGCGGCTGATCGCCTTTGCGAAATTTGCTCGGCCCACTCCACTTCAGATACAGCGGTTTTTCCGAACGGACGAACTGCTTCTTCTGCCCGACCTGACCGTCATCGGCAATGGCCCGCGCGGTGATGCGCCAGCGGGTCAGCGAGTCCGGCATCTTGAAGGTGAAGCGGGTTTTGCCGTCAGCACCGGTCAACAACTCTGGCTGCCATGCGGCGGTGTCGACGTCTTCACGACGCGGACGCTCCAGCACTTTCACGCCACGTTCGCTGCGATTGGCCTTGCCCGGCGCGCCGGGGCTGCCCGGCAACGCCACGTCATAGCTGATGAACGACAGGCTGGCGCTGGTGCGCACGTTGTTACGCCGTGGGTGATAGAAAAACTGGTCGATGGTCGGTGCGACTTCCGGTTGCAGCGCGTAGACCATTTCATCGACGACGCTGACGGTCAGGTGCGCCGGTACCGCTTTGCCGGCGAACTGCGTGGTCAGGTCAACGGTCACGGTATCACCCGGCAGATACACCGCTTTGTCGGTGCTGATCGCCACGTCGATTTGCGGCGCGATCACCTTGATCCCGGCGTTCTGGAAGCTGTACTGCCCGCCTTTGGTGTACAGCACGGAGAAGGTCAGGTTTGGCGCAAAACTGTCCTTCACCGGGATGCGCGCGCGGTATTGGGTGTCGCTGAGTTTTTCCAGTTTCAGCCAGTCGCCGCCCTTGGCCAGAAGCGCGGTGGCTTCGACCTTGTCGCGCTCCAGCGACAGCAGTGCATCGCTGACCGGCTCCGGGAATGTGATCAGCGCCAGTGCTTCATCGCCAGCTTTGTACTCTGGCTTGTCGAGGACGATTTCCACAGTGCCCGGTACCGCTTTGACGCCGTCGCCGGTGACCGAATGGCCGGTGGCGCCGAGGACGCGACCGTGTTGATCTTTCAGCGTCAGGTTGTAAGTACCCGGACGTTCGAAGGCCAGACTAAAGCCTTTGTCAGTCGCCGCGAGTTTGCCTTCGCCAGTGCTCTGGTCTTCCAGGCGCACCCAGCTGTAGCTGCTCGGGGTCACGGCTTTGCTCTGCTCGCTGCCACCTTCGTTGGCGTAGCTGAACGCGACCTTATCGTTGACCGAGCTGAAGCGTTGCGGCGCGCTCAGGCGGAAGCTCGCGGCACCACGGTCGATGAGGATTTCCTTGGTGGTCTTGACCCGATACGCCGCGCCATCGCTGGCAAACACGGTGAGCATGTAACGGCTCGGTTTGTCGGCGGCCGGCAGGTCGAGGGTCGCGTTGCCCTTGCTGTCAGTGGTCAGTTCGGTGCTGGTCAACTCCACCGGGAATTGCCCGAGGTATTGCAGCTCGTTGTCGACCATCGACAGTTGCTGGGCACGCAGGCTCAGGCTCAGTTTGGCGTTGGCCACCGGTTTGCCGTCCGGGTAGAGCAGCACCAGACTGCCCTTCACCGGCTCGCCGGTGCGGTAATCCTGCTTGGCCAGATTCAGCGAAATCTCGAAGTGCGGCTTGATGTACTCGGCCACACGGAAGGCGCTGCTGTAGGCCTGATCCTTGTAGTTGAAACGGATCTCGTAACCACCGGCCACGGCGTTGTCCGGCAACTGGAAACGCCCCTGAGTGCCAGCCTTGGAATCGAGTTTCAGGTCGAGGCGTTGCAGCTCGGTGCCGGTGGCATCAAGCACACTGACGTTGACGTCAGCAGCGCCCGGCAGCACCGAATCCCGCGCATTCTTGAACTCGCGACCGACGATCTTCAGTGACACCCAATCCCCCGGGCGATACAGCGGTCGATCAGTGAACGCATAGAGTTTGGTGTCGTAGATTTCGCTGTCGTAATAGAAGTTTTCGGAAACGAATACACCGCCCTCCTCGTCCTCGCCAATGACGAACGAACGTTCGGGGCTGACGTGTTTCAGACGCAGCAAACCATCAGCATCGGTGGCGCCGCTGCTCATCACGCCGAGGCCGTCGGTCCACAGCACATTGACCTTCGGCACCGAACTGCCTTCGTGTTTGCGTGCGGCCCAGACCAGCAATTCGTCACCGGCAATCTTGCTCACCGCCACGGTGTTGGAAACGAACACCATGGTGGTCGCGCGGTACTTGCCGATCAGCGCTTCGACCAGGTACAGGCCCGGCTTCAGGTTGCCCAGCGGGATGTACACGTTACCCGGTGCAACGCTGACGAACTCGCTGGAAGAACCGGCCAGATTGACCCTGGCCGGCGGCTGGATCGGTTTGGCCTGCCACAGCGGATAGCGGAACTGGCTGACCACCGGCAGACCCGGAATCAGCGCGAATTGCGGCTGCGCGTCGTACGGGGTTGGCGCGGCGATGGTGTTGCCCATCTTCAGCTCCGGCACTTCCTCGGTGACCTGCTTGCGCGACTCGTAAGAGAACGCACGCTGCATCACCCGCCGCGATTTGCGGTACCAGTTGTCCCACAGGTACGCGAGGGTGTTGGACAGTCCTTCGCCCTTGAACTGACCGTCGCTGACCACGCGGTGCAGGTTCTTCTGGCGTTTGAGGAAGTCCAGCGGCTTGTCGATGCGATACACGCGAATGTCGGCGCCGCCGTAAGGCTCCATGCGGAAACGACGATAGTCCCGGCCCGGCGCTTCGAGACGGACCATCGCCTGCTCGTCGGCGGCGAAACTGCTGTCGGCCAGCAGGAAGAAGCTTTCACCGGCGACCGGCGTGTAGCCGCTCGGTTCCACCGAGTCTTCAGCGTTGACGGTCGCCAATGGCAGCAACAGCGCCAGCAGCAGAGGAATTCGAGCGCAGAGTCGCAGCATGCGGGCACCGGTCATTGGGAGAGAAAGTTCAGTCGATAGACGCCGATGAAGTTGGGGTTGGCTGCGTCGGGTATCCATCGGGTGTCCTTCCATGTCATGAGTTGCTGCAGGCTTGCCGAACGCATGCCGTTGTCAGTGGGGGTGGTCGTGCCGGTGTGATAGGCGATGTAACGGCCCATCCAGATCATCAGGTGCTGGTCGTCGCCCTGATCGAAAAACATCAGGTCGCCGGGGCGTGCCTGGGACACGTCGCGGCTGACCAGATGGCTGTTGAACTGAATCAGTTTGATCGCGTTGACGTACGGCCCGACCTTGCCGCCGCCCTGCTGCCATTGCTGGGCAAGCTTGCGCTGCTCGTCGCTGAGCGTCAGCTCCGGCGGCAGGTAGCGATTGGACAGGCCATTGCTGCGCAGCCATTTGTCGTCGTGGACTTTCAGCGCTTCGTTGGCGGCGAAACGCACCAGCCCGGCGCAGTCCTGCTGATACCAGCGCGGGCTCGGGCCCTGGCTCAGTTGCTCCTGAGCGATGCGCACGAACCAGGCGCGGAACACCTGGGATTGCGCCGGATCAAGCGCTGGGGATTCGACGGCTCGCACGCCCGCGCTCAAAAACAGCGCGAGCAAGCCGAGGCTACGGATCAATCCAGTCACAGCGCTTTCCATTCCAGCGGCAGCCATTGCCAGTGGCCGTCAGGCTCGCTGCCTTCAGGCAAGGTCAACGCGTATTTGCCGTAGCCGCCGAGGGTGCGCAGTTTCGGAATCAGGTAGGTTTGCGCGGCGTTGTAGAACACCGGCTCCATGTCCTGCGGCAGGCTGTCGAGGGTTTCCTGCTGCATCAGTTGCGCCATCGAATCCGGGCCGAAGTAGATCGGCATCAGCACATCTTTCGGCAGCACGTCGGCCATCGGCGGGAAGCGTTTGTCGAGGGTACCGAGAGCCTTGTCGAGCAGTTTGTCGTCGAGGGAAAACAGCAGCGTCGAACCATGGCGGGCGAGGCTGACTTTCATGAACGCGCGCCCGCTGATCGCGGCCGGGTTCTCGGCAGTCTTGGCGGCGTACGGGCCGAAGTTCGAGCTGACCTGACGCTGCCAGACATGGCTCTGCCCTTCCTGTTTCTCGACTACCGGGAACGCGTGTTCGGCGACATTCGACTCATAGGCGCCCACCATCGAACCGAACAATGTGCCCAGGTCGCCATCGAGCTTGCTGCTGTCCTCATCCTTCAGACTGGCGACCAGCAACGGCGTGTACAACCGCGAATCGGCGTACCAGCACAGGCCCGCCGCACCGGCCACATGCTCGGTGAGTTTCTGCGCCACGGCTTCGTCGGCGCCGAGTTTCACCAGCAGCGGTTTCTGCGGCTCGGCCGCCACCGGCAAGGTCACGCAGGCACTGGCGCCCAGCGGCATGGCTTGCCACACCGGTTTGAAATCGAAGTCCGGCTGGTTTTCCAGTTCGTCCATGGCCAGGTAGCTGTGCCAGCCCTTGTCGTCCATATCAAAGCGCAGCCCGGCGAAGTTCGGGATGAAGCGCTGATAGCCCATCGCAAGGACGCTGGAATTGACCGACAGACGCTGTTTGATCTCCGGCGCCTTGGCTGGCAACCCGAAGGCCTCGGGGAACAGTTTGTCGCCATTGAGCAAGGCCGCCAGCGCTTGCGGCGAGACATGTCCCGACTCCTCGGACTCGCCGTTGGCCGGGTCGTAATATTTGTTCGGGTTGGACAGCACCACCAGTTTGTCGCCGCGCGACGCGAACAGCAGCGACTTGCTGGCGTTGTAGCTGAGTTGGTACAGCGGCACTTCGTCGCTGCCGACCTTGAGGCTGCCGAAGACACTGAGCTGCGAATCGTCCAGCGCCACTTTCGCCAGCGGTTCGAGCAGTTTCGCCAGCCCGCCGCGGTCCATCACCAGCAGAAAATCCTTGAGCCGGCCATCCGCACCGCGCCACAACGCCACATCTGCCGGTTGATCGAAAAGCTGTTCGATCAGGCTGTCCTGCAGCTTCAGGTCGTGTTCGTAAATGATCCGGCGCAGGCTGCCGATCAACCCCAGGCGGTCGGCGTGGGTTTCGTAATAGAAGACGAAATCCTCGGTGAGCGTGGCCTTGAGGAACGGCACCGTCAGCAGGTCCTTGGGCAACTGGCTCAGGGAGCGGGTTTCCAGCAGCGCATCCGGACGACTCAGGCCGAGTTTGTCACTGGCAAGTATGGCCGCCGGCACCTTGGGTTTGTGCAGCATCCAGCCAAGACCACCGGCCACCCCGGCCACTAGAACCAGGCCGATCAGCAGCGCCGGCCAGCGCCGGGAAGGTTGGCCGGCAGCTGTCGGGACGGCCGGAGAAGCAGCGTTATCACTCATGTTCACAAAACCCGAAGTTCATCCGTGGTGCGGGATGCTTAATAGTTGAAAGTCTTGACCAGCAGCAGATCACCGATCGCCCGCAGGGGCACGATGAACGTTTCACGTCTTTCGTCGACCGTGTTTTCGTTGAGCACCAGCGTGATTTGCGAGGTGATCACCTCGTTCTGATTGCTGGCCTCCTCGAAGTTATAGCCGCCGTCGCCGAAGTTGCCCCAATAGTTGACGTAAACCAGATAGGTGCCATGCAGCGGCGCGGTCATGGTGAACATTTCCGGGCCGGGGCCATCGACACCGTCCGGGTCCAGACCACCGCCGTTGGTCAGCGCCGTATGGGCGAAGAACGCGTGCTGGCCGTCCGGGGTAATGATGTGCAGGTCGAGTTCGGCCTTGGGGTCGTCCCAGCCGAGCACCACACGAATCTTCGCCGGGGTGCGCAGGTTGTTCGCTTCATAGAACTGCACGCGCTTGAGCGACTGACCCTCGGCGCTGCGCACTTCGACACTGTTGGAACCGGCGCCAAACGCATACGGCCGGGCGAACTGCCCGTCATCGTCGGTGTACAGATTCAATGGATTGCCGTTGACCGCCAGCGTATGCGGCCCGCGCTGATTGCCGATGGCCTTGAGCTGGCCCTGAATCATCGTGCGATTGCGCTGAATGCCGCGATCGATCGGCGGCGTGGGGTAGGCGACTTGCGGGTTTTCACTGCGGTCGAGCAGACCGTGATAACGCCAGCCGCCGGACGGTTCCGACAGTTCAGCGCTCGGCGCCGCCAGCAGCGCAGGCGCGCAAGCCAGGCCGATCAGCAGCCAAAGAAATGAACGCATGTATTGCCTCCTGCCATGCCTGAACGAAACCTTGCACCCGATCCTCGGTACTTCACAGCGGTGAAAACTGCGTTTCGTCTGAAAGACCCCGTGAATATGGGTCGTAGAAGGCGCGAAGATTAGCGATTCGGCAGTTTTTTAACAATCGGATACATCTGGATTTGCGGTGGGAATCACGCCGTAAAGTGGACGGTGAGCCGAATAGCCGTCATATTCGGCTCACTAAATGAGCCGAATAGCATTTCTATTCGGCTCACGCCCTTATCACAGGCAATTTACGATGACGACTCAATGGATCTGGCAACAACCTGACTGGCCCGATTTCAACTGGCAAGCAGAACGTCTCGCACCGCTGTTGCGCGAGTGCGTCCAGGCTCAGGGCCAGTTGATGGGCATGGCCGGTTCTGTTGGCAACTCCCTCAGCGCTCAGACCGAACTCGACGCACTGCTGCAAAACATCGTGACCTCCTCGGCGATTGAAGGCGAGCAGTTGAATGTCGGCTCAGTGCGTTCGTCATTGGCTCGACGCCTGGGGCTGGAATTGCCCGACGGCGATAAAGTCAGCCAACGCAGCGAAGGCCTGGCGCAACTGATGCTCGACGCCACCCGACGCTTCGCTGAACCCCTGACGCTTGAGCGATTGCTGGAATGGCACCGGTGGCTGTTTCCGGACCAGGAAAGCGACTTCACCGCGAGATCGATGCATGTCGGTGCGCTTCGCGGTGACGAGCCGATGCAGGTAGTTTCCGGTCGTCTCGACCGCCCGACCGTGCATTTCGAGGCGCCACCGCGCCAAGGACTGGAGCGGCAGCTCGCCAGATTTCTTGCCTGGTTCGAAGCCAGCCAGCATCAAACAGCGCTGGATCCGCTGCTACGGGCCGGCATCGCGCATTTCTGGTTTGTCACGCTGCATCCGTTTGATGACGGCAACGGTCGACTGACTCGGACCATCACCGATCTGGCGCTGGCGCAAGGCGAAGCACAGGCCATCCGGTTTTACGCCATGTCGGCCAGCATCCTCGATGACCGTAGCGGCTATTACCGAGTGCTTGAGGCCAGTCAAAAAGCCACACTGGATATCACCCAATGGCTCACGTGGTTTCTGCAGACGCTTTTACGCAGTCTGCAGCAAGCCATCGCGCGTATCGAAAGTGTGCTGGGTAAAACCCGCTTCTGGCAGGCACACCGTGAATCCGAACTGTCGGTGGAACAGAGTAAAGTGCTCAATCGTTTGCTTGACGGTGGAGAGCGCGGGTTCGAACACGGTATCAGCGCGGCGCAGTATCAGGCGGTGGCCAAGGTTTCCAAAGCCACGGCGACGCGACATCTGGCGGAACTGCTGGAAAAGGGTTGTCTGCAGCGTATGCCCGGAGGCGGACGGAGCACGCGATACAAAATCAATTACCCGGACAATTCCTCGAATTGAACCGCTGCCCCTGTGGCGAGGGCTCGCGAAAGCCCCGCTCATTTGCCCATAAACCCCCTATCTGCTAGTGTCGCGCCGGTTTAACGTCAACCGGAAATCGCCGCCATGGCCCGCAAAAAAGCTGCACTGGATTTCGAACAGTCCCTCGCCGACCTGCAAACACTGGTCGAGCGTCTGGAGAACGGTGAATTGTCGCTGGAAGACTCGCTGACCGCTTTCGAGCAGGGCATCGGTCTGACCCGTGACTGCCAGGCAGCGCTGGCCCAGGCCGAGCAGAAGGTGCAAGTGCTGCTGGAGCGTGATGGCGAACTCGCCGAGGAACCCTTCGACGCGGAACAGCCAGAATGATTGCGGCGTATTCGGCGACCAGCCAGGCGCGGGTCAATGCGGCACTGGAAATCCTCTTCAAGGCTCCGCTGCCGGAGCTGTCGCGCCTGTATGAGGCGATGCACTACAGCGTGATGATCGGCGGCAAGCGCGTGCGTCCGCTGCTGGCCTACGCCGCATGCGAAGCGCTGGGCGGCAAGACTGAGCAAGCCAACGGCGCGGCCTGCGCGGTGGAGCTGATCCACGCTTATTCGCTGGTTCACGACGATTTGCCGGCGATGGACGACGACGATCTGCGTCGCGGCCAGCCAACGACTCATAAAAAATTCGACGAAGCCTGCGCGATCCTCGCCGGCGACGGCTTGCAGAGCCTGGCCTTCAGCGCTCTGCTCGACACGCGTCTGAGCAATCTCGACGCCGAGATTCGCCTGCAACAGGTCACGGCGCTGGCGCACGCGGCAGGCCCGGCAGGTATGGTCGGCGGTCAGGCCATCGACCTCGGTTCGGTCGGTCTGAAGCTGGATCAGCAAGCGCTGGAGCAGATGCACCGACACAAGACCGGCGCGCTGATTGAAGTCAGCGTCAAGCTCGGCGCCCTGGCCAGCGGCCGTGCCGAGCAGGATGAACTCAAGGCTCTGCAGATTTATGCACAGGCCATTGGTCTGGCCTTCCAGGTGCAGGACGACATTCTCGACGTCGAAAGCGATACCGAAACCCTTGGCAAACGCCAAGGCGCCGACATCGCCCGCGACAAGCCGACCTACCCGGCCCTGCTGGGGCTGGACGCGGCCAAGCGCTATGCTCTTGAACTGCGCGATCAGGCCCTGCAGGCGCTGCGACCGTTTGACGCGGCAGCCGAGCCTTTGCGCGACCTGGCCCGGTATATCGTCGAGCGGCGTAACTGAACGCCAACCTGCCAAAAAAGAGCAACGCGTGGGCAGGGGGCGAAGCATCAGGTAAACTGCCGCCTCTTCTATACCTATAACGATTCGCCTGATGCCCACGACGTTTCATGAGATTCCCCGCAAGCGCCCGACCACGCCCCTGCTCGACCGCGCGAACACGCCGGACGGCCTGCGCCGGTTAGGCGAAGCCGAGCTGGAAACCCTGGCCGATGAGTTGCGCCTGGAATTGCTCTACACGGTCGGCCAGACCGGTGGGCATTTCGGTGCCGGCCTGGGCGTCATCGAGCTGACCATCGCGCTGCATTACGTCTTCGACACCCCGGATGACCGGCTGGTGTGGGACGTGGGTCATCAGGCGTATCCGCACAAGATCCTCACCGGTCGCCGCCAGCGCATGGAAACCCTGCGCCAGAAGGACGGCATCGCTGCCTTCCCGCGCCGCGCCGAGAGCGAGTACGACACCTTTGGCGTCGGCCACTCCAGCACCTCGATCAGCGCAGCGCTGGGCATGGCGATTGCCGCCCGCCTGCAAGACAGCGATCGCAAGGCGATTGCGGTGATCGGTGACGGCGCGCTGACCGCCGGCATGGCCTTCGAGGCGCTGAACCATGCGCCGGAAGTCAACGCCAACATGTTGGTGATCCTCAATGACAACGACATGTCGATCTCGCGCAACGTTGGCGGTTTGTCCAACTATCTGGCGAAGATCCTTTCCAGCCGCACTTACGCGAGCATGCGTGAAGGCAGCAAGAAAGTCCTGTCGCGCCTGCCCGGCGCCTGGGAAATCGCCCGTCGCACCGAAGAATACGCCAAGGGTATGCTGGTTCCCGGCACCCTGTTCGAAGAGCTGGGCTGGAACTACATCGGCCCGATCGATGGCCACGACCTGCCGACCCTGATCGCCACCCTGCGCAACATGCGCGATCTGAAGGGCCCGCAGTTCCTGCACATCGTCACCAAGAAAGGCAAAGGCTTCGCCCCGGCGGAAGTCGACCCGATCGGTTACCACGCGATCACCAAACTGGAACCTGTCGACGCTCCGGCCGCTGCACCGAAAAAAGCGGGCGGGCCGAAGTATTCGGCGGTGTTTGGCGAATGGCTGTGCGACATGGCTGCATCTGATCCGCGTCTAGTCGGCATCACACCGGCAATGAAAGAAGGCTCGGACCTGGTGGAGTTCAGCGAACGTTTCCCGCTGCGCTACTTCGATGTGGCGATTGCCGAGCAACACGCGGTGACGTTCGCTGCCGGCATGGCCTGCGAAGGCGCGAAACCGGTGGTGGCGATCTACTCGACGTTCCTGCAACGCGGTTACGACCAGTTGGTACATGACGTCGCGGTGCAGAACCTCGACGTACTGTTCGCCATCGACCGCGCCGGTCTGGTGGGTGAAGACGGCCCGACTCACGCCGGCAGCTTCGATCTGTCCTACCTGCGCTGCATCCCGGGCATGGTCATCATGACCCCGAGCGACGAAAACGAACTGCGCAAAATGCTCACCACCGGCCACCTGTATAACGGCCCGGCGGCGGTGCGCTACCCGCGCGGCACCGGCCCGAACGCGACCATCGACAAGGATCTCGAACCGATCGAAATCGGCAAGGGCATCGTCCGCCGCCAGGGCAGCAAAGTCGCTCTGCTGGTGTTCGGCGTGCAACTGACCGAAGCACTGAAAGTCGCCGAGAAGCTCGATGCGACCGTGGTCGACATGCGTTTCGTCAAGCCGCTGGATGAAGCGTTGGTGCGCGAGATCGCCGGCAGCCACGAGTTGCTGGTGACCATCGAAGAGAACGCGATCATGGGCGGCGCCGGTGGCGCGGTCAGCGAGTTCCTGGCGCGCGAGAACATTCTCAAGTCGATGCTGCACCTGGGCTTGCCGGACATCTACGTCGAGCACGCCAAACCGGCGCAGATGCTGGCCGAGTGCGGGCTGGATGAAGCGGGGATCGAAGCGTCGATTCGCGAGCGTCTGGAACTGCTCAACAAGTAACACGCAATACCCATGTGGGAGCGGGCTTGCTCGCGAAGGCGTCGGATCAGTCGATGATGAGTTGACTGATACACCGTCTTCGCGAGCAAGCCCGCTCCCACATTTGATTTGTGTACATCAGAAATACCCACGGGAACACCGATGAACCTCTCGCGCCTCGCCCTGCCCCTCCTCCTGCTGCCAGCCGCCAGCGCTCTCGCCGACACCTTCGAACGCGACGAAGCGCTGAAGCTGCCGGATACGCTGATCAGCGCCAACCGCCAGGTCGAAGCGCGCAACGACAGCAGCGCCGCCAACACCGTGTTCACCCGCGAAGACATCGACCGCCTGCAACCGGGCAGCGTCACCGATCTGCTGCAACGGGTGCCGGGCGTGCAAGTGGCGCAGGCTGGCGGACGCGGCAGTCTGCCGGGGATCTACATTCGCGGCACGCAATCGGCGCAGAGTCTGGTGCTGGTCGACGGTCAGCGCATCGGCAGTTCGACCTCCGGCGACAGCAACCTGCAGCACCTGAACATCGACCAGATCGAACGCGTGGAAGTGTTGCGCGGTTCGCGTTCGGTGATTTACGGCAGCGATGCGATTGGCGGGGTGATCCAGATCTTCACCCGGCGCGGCACCGAGCAAGGCCTGCAGCCGCGCTTGCACGTCGGCTTCGGCAGCAACCAGACCAGGGAACGCAGCCTCGGCCTGTCCGGTGGCGATGACAAGACCCGCTTCAACCTGGGTGCCAGCCTCGATGACACCGCTGGCCTCGACCGGACTCACGAGTCTTACCCGAGCGACAGCGATCACGATGCCTATCGCAATAAATCCGTCAGCCTGAGTCTCAGCCATGCGCTGACCGACGACATCGAAGTCGGCGCCAACCTGCTGGATAACCGTGGCAAGAGCGAGTTCGATAACCCGTTCGGCCGCTTTGATACGACCACTTTCGAGTCGGTGCAACAGCAGCCTTACAGCGACTTCAACGTCAGCAGTGTCAGCAGCTACGTCGATGCCCGTGTCAACGAAACCTGGAAAACCCGCGTCGAATTCGGCCACAGCGAGAATCGCGAAAAAACCTTCGACAAGCTCAGCGACGAGCGCACGGTGTTCAATACCTATCGCGATTCGGTGAACTGGCAGAACGACCTGACTCTGGATGCGCGCAACAGCCTGATCCTCGGCGGCGACTGGTACCAAGACCGGGTCAACAGCAGCACCGCATTCAACGAGGACAGCCGCTGGAACCGTGCCGCGTTCATCCAGCATCGCTATCAGGCCGACAGCTTCTCCACGGAGCTGGGTCTGCGCCACGACGACAACCAGCAATTCGGCAGCCAGAACACCTGGAGCGGCACCTTCACACTGCCGCTGAACCCGGACAACGATCTGCTGCTGAGCTACAGCGAAGGTTTCCGCGCGCCGACCTTCAACGACCTGTACTACCCGGACTTCAGCAACCCTGACCTGAAGCCGGAAACCTCGAAAAGCTACGAGCTGCAATGGCGCAGTCAGTTGAGCGATAGCAGTCGACTGGAGACGTCGATTTACCGCACGGATCTGCAAGACGCGATCATCTTCGGCAGCAACTCACGCCCGGAGAACGTGGCCTCGGCGCGGATCAATGGCTTTGAAGCGGCGCTGAAACAGGAGCTGTTCGGCTGGCAGAGCAGCCTCGGTGTGGCGTTTATCGATCCGCGTGATCGTGATACCGGGCACACCCTGGCGCGTCGTGCGCGGCGCACAGCCAGTTGGGATCTGGATCGCCAGTTCGACCGGTTGGGGCTGGGCGCCAGTTGGCAATTGGTCAGCGGCAGTTACGACGACAAGGACAACACCCACTCACTGGGCGGCTACGGCTTGATCGGACTGCGCAGCAGTTGGGCGCTGAATCGCGAGATCAAACTGGATATGAAGGTCGAGAACCTGCTGGACAAAGGCTACAGCCGTGCGCTGTACAGCTATGACGGCAGCCAGTATGGCTATCGCGAGGAAGGTCGGGTGTGGGTGTTTGGGGTGACCTGGACACCGGAGCTCTGATCCGGAATTTTCGCTGCTTCGACTGGCCTCTTCGCGAGCAAGCCCGCTCCCACAGGGGGAACGCATTCCAACTGTGGGAGCGGGCTTGCTCGCGAAGAACTCACCTCGGTCTCAGCGCTCAGGCGCAATCAAATGGCAGAGCTTGGCGGTCGCTTCGATCATCTGGCCGCTTGGGCGCTCCAGGCCTTTGTCGCTGATCAGCAGCAACTGACCATGTGCCACCGCACTCACCTGCGGCCAGGCCTTCCACGCATCGAGCTGGCCCTGATCTCCCGCCAGAATCACCTGCGGATTGCGCTGCAACACCGCTTCTATGCTGACCTGCGGCGCCGGCAAACTCAGATCGGCAAACACATTGCGTGCGCCGCAGATTTCGAGCGCATCGCTGATGATCTGCCCGCCACCGACGGTGTACAGGGGCTTGTCCCAGACTTGATAGAACACCTTCAGCGGCGTGTCCCGACGATAGCGCTGGCGCAGGTCATCGAGCTTCCTGCGTAAATCCGCCGCCAGTTTCGTCCCACGCTCAGGTCGCCCCAGTTGCGCGGCAATCGCTTCGATCTGTGCAGACAATTGTTCGAGATTGTGCGGTTCGGCGACGTAAGTCGGGATGTTCAGGCGTTTGAGCTGATCGCGTTGCGCCGGGCCGACACTGCCGGGCCACAACAGCAGCAAATCCGGCTTGAGACTGAGCAGGCGCTCCATGTCGAGTTGGCCATAACGCCCCACCGAGGGAACATCGGCAACGGCAGCCGGACGCTCGCCGGCATCGAGCACACCAACCAGCAGATCGGCCGAGCCCAGCTCAACAACGATTTCAGACAGAGAAGGCGCGAGACTGACCACTCGCAGGTTCGCCAGCACCGGGCCGGCGCAGGCCAGCAGCAGAACCGCCAGCCACAGACGGCGCATCAGCCGAGTTGACGCGGGATGCGATAGAGGTAGAACAGCACCGCCGTGGACAACGCCAGCAGCATCAGCGGTACGGCTTCAAGGCCGACGAACACCGCCAGCGCGCCGATCCATGCCGGCAATGCGGCCGCGAGAAATGCACTGCGACGCCGGGCCGCCAAGGCAATCCAGGCCGCAGGTTCGTCGGGGGTATCAAGGGCTTTTTGCGTGGCGATCAGCGCGTGCTTGTAGCGGCCGAAAAACTTCAGGCTGACAAACATCGAGGCCACGCCGGCAATGAACAACGGCATGGCCAGCACCGGCAGAATGCCTTCGCCTTGGCCGAACAGGCCATTGAGGACAAACAGCGGTACCAGCGCCAGCGCCAGGTATTTCCACCAGTCGACCGCCAGGCGGCGTCGCACCTGACCGCGGGTCACGCGCGGTCGACCTCGCCCTGATGCTCGTTGCCCATCATGTGGTCGAGCTTGCTGGCCTTGGTCGCCAGGTACAGTTTGTTGTGCGGGTTGTGCCCGGTGTGCAGCGGCACGCGCTCGGCGACGACGATGCCCATGTCGGTCAGGGCTTTGACCTTGCGCGGGTTGTTGGTCATCAGGCGCAGCGACTTCACACCCAGATGCTCGAGCATCGGCAGGCACATGGCGTAGTCGCGCTGATCGGCGGCGAAGCCCAGGCGCTCGTTGGCTTCTACGGTGTCGGCGCCGCCGTCCTGCAATTCATAGGCGCGGATCTTGTTCAACAGACCGATGCCGCGACCTTCCTGACGCAGGTACAGCAGCACGCCACGGCCTTCACGGGCAATGGCTTTAAGGGCGCCTTCCAGTTGCGAACCGCAGTCGCAGCGCTGGCTGAACAGGGCGTCACCGGTCAGGCACTCGGAGTGCAACCGGCCGAGAACCGGGGCACCGTCGGCGAAATCACCCAGGCTCAGCACAACGTGCTCGCGGCCGGTGGCCTCATCGAGAAAACCGTGCATGGTGAATTGCGCAAAAGGCGTTGGCAGCTTGGAAGCGGCGACAAAAACGACAGGCACCGGTGTGCTCCTGATCTAAAAAGTCTGAAGATTCGCAGGCCGGCATTGTAACAGCAGGTTCCTGCAGACGCTTAGGCTGAATTATCGGGCATAACGATCAAAAAGTTTGATGACACCCGGTTTGCGTGGATCCCCCGTGGGAGCGGGCTTGCTCGCGAAGGCATCGTGTCAGTCGATCAATAGGCTGGCTGAGCCACCGCATTCGCGAGCAAGCCCGCTCCCACAGGGGGGACGTTGCTGTCAGTTCGGCTCGAATGGATACGGTTGCTTCCACCGCTCGAAAATCGGCTTAAGCTCGCCACTTTTTACCAACTGCTCCATACGCCTGTCGAACAGCGCCATCAGGGTTCGGGCCTGCGGTGTGTTGGCGAAGCACAGGTACAGCGGCAATTCGGCGATATGCGTCTTGCGAAACTGCGTCGGATCCCTGGCCCGGCCAAGCACGTAATCGATTTCGGTCAAGGCATCGATGTAATAGTCGGCGCGGTTGTGGGTGAGCATCGACAGGATCCCGGTACGCCGGATGACTTCATTG
Organism: Pseudomonas sp. JQ36; assembly: GCF_053851495.1. Classification (NCBI taxonomy): domain Bacteria; kingdom Pseudomonadati; phylum Pseudomonadota; class Gammaproteobacteria; order Pseudomonadales; family Pseudomonadaceae; genus Pseudomonas; species Pseudomonas sp. JQ36. The sequence continues at coordinate 4,056,323 of NZ_CM132642.1, forward strand.
TAGTTACGTACATTGGGCAGGTATTTCTGATAGTCGTAACCGCGAACCCAAGCCAGTCGATAGTTGCCAAGGGTGTCCAGGCTCGCCGGCGGATTGCTCGCAAGGCCCAGGGCGTAGATGTGGTCGGTGTCGAAATTCCAGCGCGGATACAGCAGCTCACTGTCCTCGTCATGATAGGAGCCGACACAGGCGTCGACTTCGCCGCGCTCTGCCAGCCCGACCGAGCGGGTGTACGGTTCGCTGCGAATGTCGAGTTTCACCCCGGCCGGTTCGAACACCTTGCGCAGCACGTCCCAGCCCAGGCCATGACCGTCGGCGGCGGTGTAATCTTCCCAGTCCTCGCTGGCCAGGTGGATGACCGACGGCGCGTGCGCGACTTCCTGCGCACTGGCGACAGTGCCCAGCAAAGTCAGAAACACCAGCGCCAGCCAGCATCGAGCCATCCCTGGTCTCCTCACTGAACCCGGCTGCTGCGGATCAGGCGAAAATCCACACCAGCCCCTGCATCGCCAGCCAGGCGAACACGCCGGCCAGCACGTCGTCGAGCATGATACCGACGCCGCCGTGAACATGCCGGTCGATCCAGCGGATCGGCCATGGCTTGAGAATGTCGAAGAAGCGGAACACCAGAAAACCCGCCAGCAACCAGTACCAGCCTTCCGGCACCAGCCAAAGAGTGATCCACATCCCGACCATTTCGTCCCAGACGATGCCTTCGTGGTCGTGGACCCGCAGATCATCGGCGACCTTGCCGCACAGCCAGAAGCCGAACAGCATGGTGATCCCGAGCATCAGCCAGTAACCCCAGTCGGGCAGCATCTGCCACAACGGGATAAAGGGTAGCGCAACTAACGAACCCCACGTGCCCGGCGCTTTCGGCAGGGTGCCGGAGCCGAAGCCGAACGCGAGAAAATGCCAGGGATTGCGCCAGACCGACGGCGGAACGAATTCGGCCGGAACCTGTTTCGGGTGATCTGTCACGGTGTCTCCTGAAAATGTTGATAACCCCGGATTTGCGGGGTGATGTCGTGTCCTTCGCGATCCAGCAGCGCCACGCCCTGACCCTGCACCACACGCCCGATCACATGGATCGGCCAGCCATCGGCCAGCAGCGCCGGCAACTCGACGGACGGTAGCGTGAAGGCCAGCACATAGTCATCGCCGCCGCTCAACGCCGCCCGTTCCGCGCCGCGCTGGCCGAGAAACGCCACTAAAGCATCGGACAACGGTACGCGCTCACGTTCAACTTCGAGTCGAACCTGCGAAGCCAGAGCGATATGCCCGCAGTCGGCGAGCAGGCCGTCGGAGATATCGAGAGCCGCAGTGGCCTTGCCACGCAGCGCCTGACCAAGAGCCAGTTGCGGCTGGGGCGACCAGTAATGATCGAGCAACGGTTGGGCGATCTGCGGATCGGCTTCACGCTGGCCAAGCACCAGCGGCAAGGCACCAGCGGCATTGCCCAACTCGCCGCCGACACAGAGCAGATCGCCCGGTTGCGCGCCGCTACGGGTCAAGGCCTGCCCGGCCGGAACCCGACCGAACACCGTGACCGTCAGGCTCAACGGCCCGCGCGTGGTATCGCCGCCGACCAACGCTACACCGCAGCCCTGCGCCATGCGGTTCAAACCGCGAGCGTAAGCTTGCAGCCAATCGGCGGTCACCGTCGGCACAGTCAGGGCAAGGGTAAAGGCAACGGGCGTGGCGCCCATGGCGGCCAGGTCGCTGACCGCGACGGCCAGCGAGCGCTGACCGAGCAGAAACGGATCGCAGGGATCGGCGAAATGCACACCGGCCACCAGCGTATCGGTGGAGATCGCCAGCTGTTCCCCGTGGGGAACCGCCAGCAAGGCGCAGTCGTCGCCGATCCCCAGAGCAACGCCCTCGCCGCCCTGCGCACAAGGCGCGGCAGCGAAGAAATTGCGGATCAGCTCAAACTCGCCCATGAGGTCTCAAGCGCGTATCAGCGCTTGAACGCCTTCACTTCAGCTTCACGCAGGCGCGGAGCCAGCTTGTCGAGAACGCCGTTGACGAACTTGTGGCCGTCGGTCGAACCGAAGACTTTGGCCAACTCGATACCTTCGTTGATCACAACGCGGTACGGCACGTCGACGCGCTTGAGCAGCTCCCAGGTGGACAGGCGCAGCACGGCCAGTTCAACCGGGTCCAGCTCTTCGATCGGCAGATCCAGGCAAGGCGCCAGGGCGGTGTCGATTTCGCTCTTGAACTGCGGAACCCCGTGCAGGATCTCGCGGAAGTAAGCGCCATCGACATCGATGAAATCGTTATCAACGCGGAACTGCGCTTCGATCTCGTTCAGTGACTGCTTGGCCATGTGCCATTGATACAGGGCCTGAGTGGCGAGCTGACGAGCTTCGCGACGCTTGGCGCTTTTCGACGGCTTGCCGGCATCCGCAGGTTTCGGATCGCGCGGGTTGAAACGATCGCTATCGTCGCTAATCACTTGGCCTCCAACTGCGCCAGCAGGCTGACCATTTCCAGAGCGGACAGGGCAGCTTCAGCACCTTTGTTGCCGGCCTTGGTGCCGGAACGTTCGATGGCTTGCTCGATTGAATCAACGGTCAGGACGCCGAACGCGACCGGTACGCCGAACTCCATGGACACCTGGGCCAGACCCTTGGTGCACTCGCCTGCTACGTATTCGAAGTGCGGAGTGCCGCCACGAATGACCGCGCCGAGGGCGATGATGGCTGCGAACTCGCCTTTCTGGGCGACTTTCTGCGCAACCAGCGGGATTTCGAAGGCGCCAGGCGCGCGGATGATGGTGATGTCGCTTTCGCTCACGCCGTGGCGAACCAGGGCATCAACTGCACCGCTGACCAGGCTTTCAACCACGAAACTGTTGAAACGGCCCACTACCAGAGCGTAGCGGCCTTTAGGGGCGATGAAGGTACCTTCGATGGTCTTCAGGGTCATTCGTCAGATCTCTTAAAGAGCCGGGACGCGTTTCGTACGCATCCCTCAGTGATATTTGAACCGCGAATACAGCGTCGGAAATCGCACTCGGTGTTCACTTGCACATCTTTGTGGCGAGGGAGCTTGCTCCCGCTTGGGTGCGCAGCGCCCACAACAGGGGCCGCTCCGCAGCCCAGCGGGAGCAAGCTCCCTCGCCACAATAAATCAAATATGCCTTGAGCGAACAACGAGGCCAAAACCCGGCGTCTTATTCGGAGGGCACGTATTCTACAACTTCCAGATCGAAACCGGATATCGCATTAAATTTCATTGGCGCAGACATCAGGCGCATTTTGCGTACGCCGAGGTCACGCAGGATCTGCGAGCCGGCACCGACGATGCTGTAAGTGGTCGGTTTTTTCACCGCCGCCTGCTCACCGGTTTCGCGGATATGCGCCAGCAGCACATCGCCGTCCAGCGGGTGGCCGAGCAACAGCACCACACCGCTGCCGGCCTCGGCCACCGCAGCCATCGCGGCGCGCAGGCTCCAGCGGCCCGGTTGCTTGACCATCAGCAGGTCGCGCAGCGGGTCCATGTTGTGCACACGAACCAGAGTCGGTTCCTCGGCGCAAACGGTGCCCAGTGTCAGGGCCATGTGCACGTCGCCTTCCACCGAATCACGATAGGTCACCAGGTTGAATTGGCCCAGTTCGCTGTCCAGCGGCTGCTCGGCAATCCGCTGAACGGTACGTTCGTGGATCATCCGGTAGTGAATCAGGTCGGCGATGGTGCCGATCTTGATGTTGTGTTCGGCGGCGAACGCTTCCAGCTCGGCGCGACGGGACATGGTGCCGTCGTCGTTCATCACTTCGCAGATCACGCCACTTGGTTCGAAACCGGCCATGCGTGCCAGGTCGCAGGCGGCTTCGGTGTGACCGGCGCGGGCCAGGGTGCCGCCGGCCTGGGCCATCAGCGGGAAGATGTGGCCCGGGCTGACGATGTCTTCAGCCTTGGCGTCTTTTGCCGCAGCCGCTTGCACGGTGCGCGCACGGTCGGCGGCGGAGATACCGGTGGTGACGCCTTCGGCAGCTTCGATCGATACGGTGAACTTGGTGCCGAAACCGGAACCGTTGCGCGGGGCCATCAGTGGCAGCTTCAACAGCTCGCAGCGCTCGCGGCTCATCGGCATGCAGATCAGGCCACGGGCGTGCTTGGCCATGAAGTTGATGTGCTCGGCCTTGCAGCATTCGGCGGCCATGATCAGGTCGCCTTCGTTCTCGCGGTCTTCGTCATCCATGAGGATGACCATCTTGCCTTGGCGGATGTCTTCAACCAGTTCTTCGATGCTATTGAGCGCCACAAGGCACCCCCTTCAGTCAGGATTTGAGGTAGCCGTTGGCGGCCAGAAAGCTTTCGGTAATGCCGCCAGCGCTTGGCTCAGCAGCCTTGTCGCCGAGGAGCAGACGCTCCAGGTAGCGCGCCAGCAAGTCGACTTCCAGATTTACCCGGCGACCCGGCTTGTAGGAAGCCATGATGGTTTCGCTCAGGGTGTGCGGAATGATCGTCAGCAGGAATTCGGCGCCATCGACCGCGTTCACGGTCAGGCTGGTGCCGTCGACGGTGATCGAACCTTTATGGGCGATGTACTTGGCCAGTTCTTTCGGCGCGCGAATGCGAAATTCCACGGCGCGGGCATTGTCGCTGCGCGACACCACTTCGCCGACACCGTCGACGTGACCGCTGACCAGATGCCCACCGAGACGGGTGGTCGGGGTCAGGGCTTTTTCCAGATTGACCGGGCTGCCGCTTTTCAGGTCATTCATCGCGGTGCAGTCGAGGGTTTCGCGGCTGACGTCAGCGGCAAAACCGTTGCCCGGCAGCTCAACCGCCGTCAGGCACACACCGTTGACGGCGATGCTGTCGCCGAGTTTGACGTCGCTCAGGTCGAGCTTGCCGGTTTCGACGTGCACCCGCACATCACCGCCCTTGGGGGTCAGTGCGCGGATACTGCCGATGGATTCGATGATGCCGGTAAACATGGGGTTCTCCTTGAGAACGAAGCCAGCGCTAAGGCGATGGCCGGGAATTATACGCTCGCCGAAACGACTGGCGTCGCAGTGACTCGCCAGTCATCGCCAACCGCGCGGATTTCAGTGATTTTCAGCTCGGGGGCCTCCTTCATATAGGCCAGCGGCCAGTCCAGCAGCGGCCGCGCCGTGGAGCCGAGGAACTTGCCGGCGATGAAGATCACGAACTCGTCGACCAGACCGAGTTGGGCAAACGCGCCGGCCAGACGCGGGCCGGCCTCGACCAGCACTTCGTTGACGCCACGGTTGGCCAGTTCGATCAGCAGTTGATGCAGATCGACCTGACCGTCGTCACCCGGCACGATCAAACATTCAGGGCCATTGGCATATTGCTCTTCGACCGCCATGCAGGTGGCGACCAGCGCCGGGCCGGCCTTGAAGAACGGCGCATCCAACGGCACCCGCAAGCGCCCGTCGATCAGCACCCGCAGCGGCGGACGGCTGATGGCCAGTGCGGTTTGCTCGGCATCCAGACCCAGTTCGTCGGCGCGCACGGTCAGGCGTGCGCCGTCGGCCAGTACGGTGTCGGCGCCGGTCAGCACCACGGCGGCCTGCGCGCGCAAACGCTGCACGGCGGAACGTGCAGCCGGGCCGGTGATCCACTGGCTCTCGCCGCTTTCCATCGCCGTGCGACCGTCCAGACTCATCGCCAGCTTGACCCGCACGAACGGCAAGCCGTGTTCCATGCGTTTGAGGAAACCTTGATTGAGCTGGCGCGCCTCGGTTTCCAGCACGCCGCTTTCGGTGGCGATGCCGGCATCAGCCAGACGCTGCAAGCCACGCCCGGCAACCTGTGGATTCGGATCGCGCATCGCGGCGACCACCCGAGCGACCCCGGCAGTCACCAACGCATCGGCGCAAGGCGGTGTGCGGCCATGGTGGCTGCACGGCTCAAGGGTCACGTAAGCCGTGGCGCCTCGGGCCCGTTCACCGGCAGCGCGCAGGGCGTGGACTTCAGCGTGGGGTTCGCCGGCGCGCTCATGAAAGCCTTCGCCGACAATCTGCCCGTCACGCACGATCACACAGCCAACCCGGGGATTGGGATGGGTGGTGTAGTGGCCCTTGCGCGCCAGTTCCAGCGCGCGTGCCATGAAGTGGGTGTCGAGGATCGCCTGCTCGGCGGCGCTGGTCATTCCTTCACCGGTTCGCGGGCGAGGCGGTCGATCTCTTCGCGGAACTCGTTGAGGTCCTGAAAACGCCGGTAGACCGAAGCGAAACGGATGTAGGCCACTTCATCGAGCTTTTGCAGCTCGGCCATCACCAGTTCGCCGACCACGAGGGATTTGACCTCCCGCTCGCCGGTGGCGCGCAGCTTGTGTTTGATGTGGACCAGAGAGGATTCAAGGCGCTCGACGCTCACTGGACGTTTCTCCAGCGCGCGTTGCATGCCGGCGCGGAGTTTTTCTTCGTCGAACGGTTGGCGGCTGCCGTCGGTTTTGATCAGGCGCGGCAACACCAGTTCGGCCGTCTCGAATGTCGTGAAACGTTCGCCGCAGGCCAGGCATTCACGCCGGCGGCGCACCTGTTCGCCCTCGGCGACCAGACGCGAGTCGATGACCTTGGTGTCGTTGGCACCGCAGAAGGGACAGTGCATGGTGGCTGGCAACAAAAAAAGGGAGGGCCATGGTAGCGCATCCCCGTGGCAAGACAAGCCATAGGGTTTGCGGTATACAGACTGGCATGATCGTTTGATCCATGGATTTCATTTTGCTGGAGCTGCCAATGCCGCTACGACCGCTCGTTTTGCTCAGTCTTTTCGCCCTGCTGGTGGCCTGCGGCAGCGATAAACCCAAGCCGCAGCCGCCGACACCAGGCCCTGCGCCGCAACAGGCGCAGAAAAAAGCCAAAGAGGCCGCCGACCTCGGCCCGCTGCCGGCCTATCAACGGGAACTGAGCGGCACCCTGCAAGGCGTGCCGGCCGGGGCTGAAGTCGAGCTGGCGCTGCTGGTGATCGATGAAAAATCGCGCCCGCAACAACTGCTCGCCAGTTCCAGCCTGATCGGCAACAACCAGATCCTGCCGTTTCGCCTGCGCTTCAATCCGGAGTCATTTCCGGCCGGCGCACGGGTTGAGCTGCGCGGTCGTGCCACGCAGTCGGGCCAGTTGATCCTGCACCTGCCGTCGCAAACCATCACCCAGCCGACCACTCAGGCAATGGGCCAGCTGCAATTTGTCAAAGCACCATGACGGCACCGCTCGACCTGCAACAGGCGCTGGGGGAATTGCTCGGTGATGCGCGGCTCAAGGCCTGCGCATTACCGGATACCGATTTGCAGCTGTGGCTGATCGACGGTGACAACATGCACCGCGAGTTCAGCCCGGATGAAACCCGGCGCATCCTCCACGAACCGCCCTATTGGAGCTTCTGCTGGGCCAGCGGTCTGGCGGTGGCGCGCTATCTGGCCGAGTTCCCGGAATGGGTGCGCGGCAAGCGCGTGCTGGATTTCGGCGCCGGCTCGGGCATTGCCGGGATCGCCGCCGTGAAGGCCGGGGCGCTGGAAGTGGTGGCCTGCGACCTCGATCCGCTGGCGATTGCCGCGTGCCGGGCCAATGCTGAACTCAATGATGTACAGATGAGTTATTCGACGGACTTCTTTGCCGAGGCTGATCGCTTCGATCTGATTCTGGTGGCGGATGTGCTCTACGACCGCGAGAACCTGCCGCTGCTCGACGCGTTTCTAAGCCGTGGCCGCGAGGCGCTGGTGGCAGATTCGCGGGTTCGGGATTTTCGTCATCCGTTGTATGAGCGGATCGAAATGCTTGAGGCGATGACACTACCGGATCTGGCGGAGCCGGAAGAATTTCGGCATGTGAGCCTGTACCACGCGCGTCGCTAGTTAAAAGCTTCGCGAGCAAGCCCGCTCCCACAGGGGTAACGCATTCCAAATGTGGGAGCGGGCTTGCTCGCGAAAGCGTCCTGCCGGGCGACACAACTCTAAAACCTGTCCCGCTTCCGGCCACACCCCGCCAAGCCGTATAGTTGCCCCATCCACGCTTTTACGAGATCCCCCATGAGTCAGCAAACGCCGTACATCTTCGACGCCACGACTGCCGATTTCGACCAGTCGGTGATCGAAGCTTCCTTCAACAAACCGGTGCTGGTGGATTTCTGGGCCGAGTGGTGTGCGCCATGCAAGGCGTTGATGCCGATGCTGCAAGGCATTGCCGAGAGCTATCAGGGCGAACTGCTGCTGGCCAAGGTCAACTGCGACATCGAACAGGACATCGTCGCCCGCTTCGGTATCCGCAGCCTGCCGACCGTGGTGCTGTTCAAGGACGGTCAGCCAGTGGACGGCTTTGCCGGTGCGCAGCCGGAATCCGCGGTGCGCGCCCTGCTCGAACCGCATGTGCAGATGCCGCCGCCGGCCGCCGCCGACCCGTTCGAACAGGCGCAAGCGCTGTTTGACGATGGCCGTTACGCCGATGCCGAAGCGGCACTGGTGGTGATGCTCAACGAAGACAACAGCAACGCCAAGGCGCTGATCCTCTACGCCCGCTGCCTGACCGAGCGCGGCGAACTGGGCGAAGCGCAAACCGTGCTCGACGCAGTCAAGAGCGATGAGCACAAGGCTGCACTGGCCGGGGCCAAGGCGCAGATCAAGTTCCTCGGCCTGGCCCGCGATCTGCCGGATGCCGCCGACCTCAAGGCGCGTCTGGCCAAAGATCCGCAGGACGACGAAGCGGTGTATCAACTGGCGATCCAGCAATTGGCGCGTCAGCAATACGAAGCGGCGCTGGAGGCCTTGCTCAAGCTGTTCATCCGCAACCGCAGCTACGGCGAAGGGTTGCCGCACAAGACCTTGCTGCAGGTGTTCGAACTGCTGGGCAATGATCACCCGCTGGTGACCGCTTACCGGCGCAAGGTGTTCGCTGCGCTTTATTAAGATCAAAAGATCGCAGCCTGCGGCAGCTCCTACATTTGATCGTGTTCACCCGTGTTTGCGGACGAACGCTGAAACTGTAGGAGCTGCCGCAGGCAGCGATCTTTTGCGTTTCACTCGATCCAGCTGTAAAGCGGCGTATCCCCGCCGCTCGCCACTTTCACCTGTGAACTGTGGCGCAAGCGCACCAGCAGGCGTTTGCCTGCGGCCGCGCTGCCGGTCAATCCCTCAAGCTGCTCCAGCAAATCCGGCCCGCTGAGCTGCCCGGCCTTGCGCAACAGATCCTGCGCGACCTGCCACAACGCATCATCCTGGTTCAATGGTTTCGCTGCCGGCGTGCTCAATGCCGCTTCAGGCTGATCGCCCTGCGGCTGCGCGCCAAGGGCTGCACCAAGCTTCGCCCAATCGCTGTCATCCAGTTCCACCGTCAAATCCACCGGCATCGCGCCGACGGTTCCGCGTATCCGCAACATCTGCTTCGCTCCTGCACATTTCTGACCTGCATGCTCCCACGGGACTTGTGCATCGCCAAGCGCACGGGCAAACTCTGCGGACTTTCGTTATAAGATTACATAACAAACTCTTCACTTTACTTCCCGGAGACCGCCATGCGTCGTCTGCTGCTCGCTTTGCCGTTTGCCCTGTTGCCGCTGGCCATCGCCCACGCCGCCGATGAGCACGATCATGACCACGAGCACGAGCACGGCAGCCTCGGTGCCCACGAACATGGCGTCGGCCGACTGAACGCTGCACTCGACGGCCAGACCCTGGAGCTGGAACTGGAAAGCCCGGCGATGAACCTGGTGGGCTTCGAACACGCCGCCACCAGCGACGCCGACAAGGCCAAAGTCGTCGCCGCCCGCGCCAAACTGGAAAACCCGCTGGCGCTGTTCAGCCTGCCAGCCGCCGCCGGTTGTAAAGTCACCAGCCAGGAACTGGAAAGCCCGCTGTTCGGCGACAAGCCGGCTGCCGACGAGCATGACGATGATGACCACGACGAAGATGCCAAGGGCGGTGAAGCGCATCATCACGATCACAGCGAAATCCACGCGCACTATCAATTTACCTGCGCGGCCCCGGGTGCTCTGAAGACGCTGGATCTGGCGAACATCTTCAATACCTTCCCGGCCACCCAGAAAATTCAGGTACAACTGATCGGCCCGAGCGGTCAGCAAGGTACCGAAGTGACGGCCAAGGCGGCTGCCCTGAATTTCTGATCACACCGAAAATCCCCTGTGGGAGCGGGCTTGCTCGCGAATGCGGTGTGTCAGTCAACATAGATTTGGCTGATCCACCGCATTCGCGAGCAAGCCCGCTCCCACAGGGTTATGTGTTCACTCCATGAATCTGGTGCCATGACCCAAGCACTCATCGAACTGTCCGACCTGGGCTTCAACTGGCCCGGTCACCCGCCGCTGCTGGACATCCCGGCGTTTCGCCTGGAGCCGGGCGAAACCCTGTTCCTCAAAGGCCCCAGCGGCAGTGGCAAGACCACCCTGCTCGGCCTGCTCGGTGGCGTGCAGAAACCCGGGCGCGGCAGCATTCGTCTGCTCGGCCAGGAACTGACCGAACTCGGTGCCGGCGCCCGCGATCGCTTTCGTGTCGACCACACCGGCTACATCTTCCAGCAGTTCAACCTGCTGCCGTTTCTCTCAGTGCGCGAAAACGTCGAGTTGCCCTGCCACTTCTCCAAACTGCGTGCCGAGCGGGCGAAACAGCGTCACGGCAGCGTCGATCAGGCTGCAGCCACCCTGCTCGCCCACTTGGGCTTGAAAGATGAAAGTATCCTCGGTCGTCGCGCCGATTCGCTGTCGATCGGTCAACAGCAACGGGTCGCCGCCGCTCGTGCGTTGATCGGCCAACCGGAACTGGTGATCGCCGACGAACCGACCTCGGCGCTGGATTACGACGCTCGGGAAAACTTCATTCGTCTGCTATTCGCCGAATGCCGCGAAGCCGGATCGAGCCTGTTGTTCGTCAGCCACGACCAGAGCCTGGCGCCGCTGTTCGACCGTCACCTGTCCCTGGCCGAGCTTAATCGCGCCGCCACGTCTGCCGAGGTCTGAGATGTATCTGTTTCGTCTGGCCATGGCCAGTCTGGCCAACCGCCGCTTTACCGCCCTGCTCACCGCGTTCGCCATTGCTCTGTCGGTGTGCCTGTTACTTGCCGTCGAGCGCGTGCGCACCGAGGCCAAGGCCAGTTTCGCCAGCACCATCAGCGGCACCGACCTGATCGTCGGCGCCCGCTCCGGTTCGGTGAACCTGCTGCTGTACTCGGTGTTCCGCATCGGCAACGCCACCAACAACATCCGCTGGGACAGCTTCGAACACTTCGCCAGCAACCCGAAAGTAAAATGGGCAATCCCGATGTCCCTCGGCGACTCCCATCGCGGCTACCGGGTGATGGGCACCACCGAAGCCTATTTCGAGCATTACCAGTACGGGCGCCAGCAGCATCTGCAACTGGCTGACGGCCGGGCGTTTGCCACCGATCCGTTCGAAGTGGTGCTCGGCGCCGAAGTCGCCGAAGCGCTGCATTACAAGCTCGGCGACCAACTGGTGCTGGCCCACGGCGTGGCAGCGATCAGTCTGGTCAAGCACGACGACAAACCGTTCACCGTGGTCGGCATTCTCAAACGCACCGGCACCCCGGTGGACCGCACGTTGCACATCAGCCTCGGCGGCATGGAAGCGATTCACATCGACTGGCACAACGGCGTGCCGGCCCGGGGCAACGGGCGCATCACGGCGGACCAGGCGCGCAACATGGACCTGACGCCACAGGCGATCACCGCGTTCATGCTCGGTCTCAACAGCAAGATTTCCACCTTCGCCCTGCAACGCGAAATCAACGAATACCGCGGCGAGCCGATGCTGGCGATCCTGCCGGGCGTGGCCTTGCAGGAATTGTGGAGCCTGATGAGCACCGCTGAAAAGGCGCTGTTCGTGGTCTCGCTGTTCGTGGTGCTGACCGGGTTGATCGGCATGCTCACGGCGATTCTTACCAGCCTTAACGAGCGTCGCCGCGAAATGGCGATTCTGCGTTCGGTCGGTGCGCGGCCGTGGCACATCGCGAGCCTACTGGTGCTGGAAGCCTTCGCCCTGGCGCTGACCGGCGTAATCGCCGGGCTGGCCTTGCTGTACATCGGCATCGCCGCCGCGCAGGGTTATGTGCAGGCCAATTACGGTTTGTATCTGCCGCTGGCGTGGCCGAGCGAGTATGAATGGACGCTGCTCGGTGGCATTCTGGCGGCCGCGCTGCTGATGGGCAGCGTGCCGGCCTGGCGCGCGTATCGCCAATCTTTGGCCGATGGCCTGTCGATCCGTTTATGAGGATATTCACCATGCCCCGCGCCGTGCTCGCGCTGCTGTTGCTGGTTGCCCTGCCTGTGTGGGCAGCGGCGCCGAAAGACCTGACCTGGTCGGAGATGATCCCGCCGGACGCCGCGCCGGAAGTGCCGAACATGACGCCGTTGCACGACCTGTCGAAGATGAGTGATGCGCTGTCCGCCGAGTCGGCGCCAGCCGCCAAGCAGGACATGCCCAACGCGCCGGTGGTGCAGAGTCTCGACGGGCAGAACATCCGCCTGCCGGGCTACATCGTGCCGCTGGAAGTCAATGAAGAAGGACGCACCACCGACTTCCTGCTGGTGCCGTACTTCGGCGCCTGCATCCACGTGCCGCCACCGCCGTCGAACCAGATCGTGCATGTGAAAAGCGAGCTGGGCGTGAAGCTCGACGAGCTGTATCAGCCGTACTGGGTCGAGGGACCGTTGCAGGTCAAGGCGTCCACCAGCGAACTGGCCGATGCCGGGTATCAGATGGCGGCGGACAAGATTTATGTGTATGAGCTGCCGGAGTGAATCCCGGTAGTTTTTGTATTGTTTGATCCGGCCTCTTCGCGAGCAAGCCCGCTCCCACAGGTGACCGCGTTCCAAAGTGGGAGCGGGCTTGCTCGCGAAGGGGCCGGCCAAGGTTCCACAAAAAACCGCGGCATCACTGTTTCATTGAGCTGAGTCAAAAGACCGTATCAGTTGGCTTCATACCATAGGACATCAGAAACTTTTAACGTCCTTTTGGAGCCCCCATGAACAAGTCCTTGCTCAGCGCCTCGCTGTTTGCCCTCGCGCTCGCAGCCCCGCTCGCCCACGCCCACGAAGCCGGCGACATCATCGTTCGCGCCGGTGCGATCACCGTCAACCCGAAGGCCGACAGCTCCAATGTCAAGGTCGATCAGGGTCCGTTGAGCGGCACCAACCTGGGCGGCAAGGCGACCATGAGCAGCGACACCCAATTGGGTCTGAACTTCGCCTACATGCTGACCAACAACATCGGGATCGAGTTGCTGGCGGCCTCGCCGTTCGAGCATGACGTAAAAATCAAAGGCACCGCGCTGCCAGCCGCCAACGGCAAACTCGGCACCCTGAAACACCTGCCGCCCACCCTCAGCGTCGTGTACTACCCGCTGGATGCGAAATCGCCGTTCCAGCCCTACATCGGCGGCGGCATCAACTACACCTGGATCTACGACGAGCATGTCGGCAGCGAAGCCCAGTCCAACGGCTTCAGCAACTTCAAGGCGAAAAACTCCTGGGGCCTGGCCTGGCAGGTCGGCGCTGACTACATGCTGACCGACAACATCATGCTCAACGCCCAGGTGCGCTACATCGACATCGACACCCGCGCCACCGTCGAGAACAACGCGGTGGCACCGGGCACTCGTGCCAAGGTGAATGTTGATGTCGATCCGTTTGTGTACATGGTGGGTCTGGGCTACAAGTTCTAATCAACATTCGAACATTCGCGTGGTGGTGAATGCGGGCTAATGTGGCGAGGGAGCTTGCTCCCGCTGGGCTGCGAAGCAGCCCTGAACAAGGCAAAAGCGGTGCTTCAGAAAAACCGCGTTGACTGAATTTGCGACTGCTGCGCAGTCGAGCGGGAGCAAGCTCCCTCGCCACAGGGATTGCACCGAGCGTCAAAGCGATACCCCGCCCACAAAAAAGGCGCCTGCAAAGGCGCCTTTTTTGTTTTTTCGATTTAGCGTCCCAGCAACCGCGCCAGCCCCACGCGCATCGGCGTCGGCTCCGGCAGCTTGAAGCGTTGCAGCAAACGCGTGTTGTTCGCCCGCGAATGACGGATGTCGCCGGAGCGCGCCGGGCCGTAGCTGACCGGCGGCAGCTCGCCGACCACTTCCTGCAGCGCTTGCAGCATCTGCTTGAGGTTCATCGCCTGATTCCAGCCGACGTTCATCGCGCCCACTTCCACTTCAGGCTTGTCGATTGCCTGCACCAGCACATCGACCAGATCCTCGACATAGAGGAAATCGCGGGTTTGCTCGCCATCGCCGAACACGGTGATCGGCAGGCCTTTCTGCGCCCGCTCGCTGAAGATGCTGATGACCCCGGAGTACGGCGAGGACGGATCCTGGCGTGGGCCGAAGATGTTGAAGAAGCGGAAGATCACCGGCTCCAGGCCATGCTGGCGACGGTAGAAATCGAAGTAGTGCTCGCCGGCCAGTTTGTCCGAGGCATACGGGGTCAGCGGGGCTTTTGGTGTGTCTTCGTCGATCGACTCGCCTTCACCATTGTTGCCGTACACCGCTGCGCTCGACGCGTAGAGCACACGCTTGACCCCGGCCTGGCGCATGGCTTCGCAGACATTCAGGGTGCCAATGAAATTGCTCTGGTGGGTTTTCACCGGGTCGTCCACCGACGCCTGCACCGAAGCCACCGCCGCCAGGTGGGCGACGGCGCTGCAGCCTTGCATGGCCTGCGCGACCAGCGCGGCATCGGCGACGTCACCGACGATCAGTTCGACCTGCGGGTTGTCCAGCGGCAGGTTGGCACGTTTGCCGGTCGACAGATCATCGAGAATCCGCACCGAGTGGCCCGCAGCGAGCAATGCATCCGTCAGGTGCGAGCCGATGAAACCGGCGCCGCCGGTGATTAAAACAGGGCCTTCAGCCATGACGATAAAACCTATCCAGTAAAGCCGGGAGTGCGGCGCGCCAGGCGCGGGGCTTGATCCCGAAAGTGTGCAGAATTTTCTTGCAGGCGAGTACCGCGTGCTGCGGTTCCTCGGCGGCGTCCGGCCGCGCGGCGTGGGCCTGAGCGGTCGGTGCTTCGATTGCCAACTGATGCAGGCTGCGCGCCTCGGTCAGAATCGCCTGACCGAGCGCCAGCGGCGTGGTCGCCTCGTGGCCGGCGTAATGGTAAGTGCCCCACAGCGGCGCCGCGCAATCGAGCTGCTTGAGCACCGAAATAATCACCCGTGCCGCGTCATCGACCGGAGTCGGATTGCCCCGGCGGTCATCGGCCATGAGCAATTCGTCCGGTTGTTCGGCGCGGGCGAGGAAGCGCCCGAGGGTGCCTTCAGGGCTGTCATCAAGCAGCCAGCCGAAGCGCAGCAACACGTGTTGCGGGCAAGTGGCGCGGACACTTTGCTCGATGCGCCACAGTGCCTGACCGCGCAGGCCCAGCGGCACCGGTTCGTCTTTTTCGCTGTAGGCGGTCGCCCGCGAACCGTCGAACACCCGATAGCTGGAAGGCTGCACGAGGATGATGTTGTGGTGCTGGCACAGCTCGGCCAGCCGCTCGATGGCGCGTTCTTGCCCGGCCAGTCGGATTTCGCTGACGGTCTCGGCCTGGAACCAGTCGAAATAGTAGGCGAGGTTGATCAACGCATCCGGACGGGTATCGTCGAGCAGTTGCGTCAGGCTCGCGGCATCCCAGCCGTCTTCTGGCGGGCGGGGGGCGAGGAAACCGATGTCTTCTTCCGCACCGAGGCGAATCAGCGCCTGCCCAAGGGCATTTCCGCCGCCCAGTAACATAAGGCGCATTCGCATAGAGTCAGCAGGCCCAGTCTGATTGGAACGATGGCTTTAGCGACGGTGCTTGTGACACCCGTCGTCGATAATTGCCGGAATCGTTGCATTTTGCGGGTTTAGTGCGCAACCGTCACCCGTAAAGTATAGATCCCTGGCATTTGTGGCGTTGCAGCGGGCCTCTTCGCGAGCCAGCCCGCTCCCACAGTTGACCGCATTCCCCTGTGGGAACGGGCTGGCTCGCGAAGAGGCCCGGCCAAACGCTGAAGATCCCAGCGGTACTTGCATCTTGCCGCCCCCACCCGCATAACTTGAGCCATGAATCTGCCCATCCCCAAGGACGCCGCCCTGGCAGGCTTTCACCCCGCCGTCAGCGCCTGGTTCAGCAGTACCTTCCCGACGGTCACCGCCGCCCAGGCCCGCGCATGGCCGTTGATCCGCCAGCGCCGCTCGACGCTGATCGCCGCGCCCACCGGCTCTGGTAAAACCCTTACCGCGTTCCTCGCCGTGCTTGACGACCTCGTCCACCGTGGCCTGGAAAATCCCGAAGGCCTGCCCGACGAAACCCTGGTGGTTTACGTTTCGCCGCTCAAGGCGCTGTCCAACGACATCCGCATCAACCTGCAAACTCCGCTGGCCGGAATCACCGAGCAACTGCGCCAGATGGGCCTGCCCGAATTGCAGATCACCACGGCAGTGCGCACCGGCGACACCCCGCAAAAAGACCGCGCAGCCATGCGCAAAAGTGCGCCGCACATTCTGGTGACCACCCCGGAATCACTGTACGTGCTGCTCGGCTCCGAGTCCGGGCGCAAAATGCTCGGCAACACACGCACGGTGATCATCGACGAGATCCACGCCATCGCTGCCGGCAAACGCGGCAGTCACCTGGCGCTGAGCCTAGAACGCCTGCAGGCACTGTGTGCCGAACCCTTGACCCGCATCGGCTTGTCCGCCACGCAAAAGCCGATCGATGCCGTGGCACGGTTTCTGGTCGGCACCGATCGCCCGTGCGAGATCATCGACATCGGCCACGCCCGGCCACGGGATCTGGGCATCGAAGTGCCGCCGGTGCCGTTGTCGGCAGTGATGGCCAACGATGTCTGGGAACTGGTCTACGACCGCCTCGCCGAACTGGCCCGCGAGCACCGCACCACGCTGATTTTCGTCAATACCCGGCGCTTGGCGGAACGCCTTAGCCGCCACCTCAGCGAGCGCCTCGGCAAGCACGCAGTCGCCGCGCACCACGGCAGTCTGGCCAAGGAATTCCGCCTCGACGCCGAACAGCGGCTCAAGCGCGGCGAACTGCAAGTGCTGATCGCCACGGCCTCACTGGAATTGGGCATCGATATCGGTGAAGTCGATCTGGTCTGTCAGATCGCCTCGCCGCGTTCGATTGCCGGGTTTCTGCAAAGAGTCGGGCGCTCCGGGCACCAGGTCGGCGGTACGCCCAAGGGCCGCTTGTTCGCCACCACCCGCGACGACCTGATCGAATGCGCCGCCCTGCTCGACTGCGTGCGCCGTGGCGAACTCGACACCCTGCACATTCCCCAAGCGCCGCTGGATGTACTGGCGCAGCAGATCATCGCCGAAGTCAGTTGCCGGGAATGGGCGGAAGATGCGCTGCTGGCACTCTTCCGCAAAGCCTCGCCCTACCGCGATCTCGACGAAAAACACTATCAAGCGCTGCTGGCGATGCTCGCTGAAGGCTATAACGGTCGTCAGGGCATCCGCAGCGCTTACCTGCACCGCGACGCCGTCAGCCGCACTCTGCGCGGCCGTCGCGGCGCGCAACTGACCGCCGTGACCAGCGGCGGCACCATCCCCGACAACGCCGACTACAGCGTGCTGCTGGAACCGCAGGGTCTGAGCATCGGCAGCGTCAACGAAGACTTTGCCGTGGAGAGCATCGCGGGTGATGTGTTCCAGCTCGGCAACACCTCCTACCGAATCCTGCGGGTGGAAACCGGCAAGGTGCGGGTCGAGGATGCCCAAGGCCAGCCGCCGACCATTCCGTTCTGGCTCGGCGAAGCCCCGGGGCGCAGCGATGAATTGTCTGCGGCGGTGGCGCGCCTGCAAGCGACCCTCGACGAACTGCTCGCAGCCAGCCCCGGCGATCTGCAACCGGCGCTCGACTGGCTGACCGCAACCCTCGGCCTGAACCGCGCCAGCGCCGAACAACTGGTGGACTATCTCGCCCGCGCTCGCCTGACCCTTGGCGCCCTGCCCTCGCAGGACACGCTGTTGATGGAACGGTTTTTCGACGAGTCCGGCGGCACCCAGTTGATCATCCATTCACCCTTCGGCAGCCGCATCAACCGCGCCTGGGGCCTGGCCCTGCGCAAGCGTTTCTGCCGCACCTTCAACTTCGAACTGCAAGCTGCCGCCAGCGAGGATGCGATCGTGTTGTCGCTGTCCACCAGTCACAGTTTCGAACTGGATGATGTCTGGCGGTACCTGCACAGCAACAGCGCGGAGCACATCCTGATTCAGGCAATTCTCGACGCGCCGTTGTTCGGCGTGCGCTGGCGCTGGAATGCCGGGGTCGCGCTGGCGTTGCCGCGTTTTACCGGCGGGCGCAAAGTTGCGCCGCAGTTGCAGCGGATGAAAAGCGAAGACCTGATTGCCAGCGTGTTCCCTGATCAGATCGCCTGCCTGGAAAACCTCGCCGGCGAGCGGGAAGTCCCTGAACATCCGCTGGTGGAACAAACCCTCGACGACTGCCTGCACGAGGCCATGGACAGCGACGGCTGGCTCAACCTGCTGCGGCGCATGGAGCGCGGCGAGGTGCGGTTGATCAGCCGCGATCTGCCGGCTCCGTCACCGCTGGCGGCAGAAATTCTCAGCGCGCGGCCGTACGCCTTTCTCGACGATGCACCGTTGGAGGAACGCCGCACCCAAGCGGTGCTCAACCGGCGCTGGAGCGATCCGCAGTCCACCGATGATCTCGGTGCACTGGACGCCGACGCCATCGACGCGGTGCGCGAGGAAGCATGGCCGACGCCGGCCAACGTCGATGAAATGCACGAGGCGCTGATGAGCCTGGCGTGCGTCGACGAGGCTGAAGTTGAGGCCAACGAGGATTGGCGTGGATGGCTGGATAGATTGACTGCCAGTGGTCGAGCCTGCCGCCTGATGATTAATCCTCAACATTCGTTGTGGTTGGCGCGTGAACGCCTGACGTGCCTGTTGGCGCTTTATCCACAGGCCACGCTGCGACCGCTGCAGGAAGCTCTACCCGGATTCAACGAGCCGTGGACGTTCGAACAAGCGTTGGTCGAAGTGATCCGAGCACGGCTCGGTGCGTTCGGCCCGCTGCCGCTACCGGCGATTGCCGAACCGCTGGCATTGCCCACTGCACAAGTCGCACAAGCCCTCGCGCAACTGGAGCGCGAAGGCTATGTGCTGCGCGGGCATTTCACCCTGGGTGTAGCTGTTGAGGAATGGTGCGAGCGGCATCTGCTGGCGCGCATTCATCGCTACACCGTCAAGCGTTTGCGTAGGGAAATCGAGCCGGTAGCACTGCAGGATTTCACGCGTTTTCTGTTCGACTGGCAGCACCTGTCCCCCGCTACGCGCGGTCAGGGCAGCGCGGTGTTGCCGGCGATTGTCGGCCAGTTTGAAGGTTACCCGGCAGCGGCTTCGGCGTGGGACAGCGACATCCTCCCCGCACGCCTGAAGGACTATTCGCCGAGCTGGCTGGATGACCTGTGCCGCAACGGCAAACTGGTGTGGACGCGGCTCAGTGCCCGGCAGAAAGTCAGCGGCACGGCGTTGCGCAGTACGCCGATTGTGCTGTTGCCGCGCAGTAAGGTCGGGTTGTGGAGTGCGCTGGCCGAACAGACGCCGGTCTGTGAACTGTCGCCAAAAACGCAAAAGGTCCATGAGGCGCTGAGTCTGCAAGGCGCGCTGTTTTTCGATGAGTTGATTCACGAGGCGCACCTGCTGCGCACCGAGCTGGAAATCGCCTTGCAGGAACTGGTTGGCGCTGGCCTGGTGAATGCCGACAGCTTCGCCGGTTTGCGCGCCCTGATTACCCCGGCGAGCAAGCGCCAGCAACGCAGCAGTCGTCGCGGACGTGGAGCGTTTATCGGCGGCATGGACGATGCCGGGCGCTGGGCGTTGTTGCGGCGCGGGGCGGCTGTGGACAACAGCGAGACGCTGGAACACGTTGCGATGACGTTGCTGCGCCGCTACGGCGTGGTGTTCTGGCGTCTGCTGGAGCGCGAGGCGGATTGGCTGCCGAGCTGGCGCGAATTGCTGCGCACATTTCATCGGCTGGAGGCCCGTGGCGAGATTCGCGGCGGGCGGTTTGTCAGTGGGCTGGCGGGGGAACAGTTTGCCTTGCCGGAGGCGATTCCGTTGCTGCGGGAGGTTCGGCGGCGGGCGCATGACGGCAATTTGATCGCGGTGTGCGGGGTGGATCCGTTGAATCTGGCCGGAACGTTGTTGCCAGGGGCAAAGGTGCCGGCATTGGCGAGCAATCGGTTGGTGTATCGCGATGGCGTGCCGGTTGCTGCCGAGATTGCTGGCAAACAGGTTTTCTGGACTGAGCGGGATCAGGTGGCCATGGAGCAGGTGCGTAGCAAGCTGATCCGGCATTGATATCGACAGCTCCGGCCCTTTCGCGAGCAAGCTCGCTCCCACAGGGGATCTGCGGCGTTCACACATTCAATGTGGGAGCGGGCTTGCTCGCGAAGAGGCCGGCAATCCCGCTGCAAAATCGGCAATCAAGTACTCGACTTTTGCGGCACCTCGTTCGCCACCAACTCCCCCTCACCCTGCCGCTTGGGCAACAAAACCTGCTGTGGATAAGTCTGCGCGAAGTGCACCTCAGGGCTGTTATCCACAAGCTTTTTCAAACGTTGGTTGAACGCCCGGCTCACTGCATATTGCCCACCCGACACGGTACGGAATTGCGCAGTCAGCACCACACCGTTCAAGTCCATCCGGTCCACCCCGAACACATCCAGCGGCCCTTGCAGGTTGTACTTGAGGAACGGGTCTTCGCGGATCGAATCGCCAGTCTCGCGGATCAGCTCGATGGCCTTGTCGACGTCGGTGTCGTAGGTGAACTGCACCGAGAAAAACGCGTAGGCAAACTGCCGTGATTGATTGGTCACTGCCTTGATCTGGCCGAACGGCACCGAATGCACAAACCCCTTGCCGTCACGCAGACGCAGGGTGCGGATGGTCAGGCCTTCGACGGTACCGGCGTGCCCGGAGTCGAGCACCACCCAATCGCCGATCGACAGGGTGTCCTCGATGATGATGAACAGCCCGGTGATCACGTCCTGCACCAGTTGCTGCGAACCGAAACCGATCGCGAGACCGACCACCCCGGCACCGGCCAACAGTGGCGCAACATTGATGCCGAGGTTGGCCATGGTGGTGATCGCGCAGATCACCACCAGGATGATTTTGATCGCGTTGCGCAGCAGCGGCAGGATGGTTTTCACCCGGGTGCTGGGCTGGCGCGACGAGCGTTTGCTGACCGGTGGCTTCAACGCTTCCTGAATCGCCGTGTCGAGCACCACCCACAACAGCCACGTGACGAGGAAGATCAGACCGATGCTGCTCAACGCGTTGCTGATCGCCCGGCCGATCGTGCTGCTCTGGGCGAAATCGAGCAATGAAACGCCCCAGATCCGCCCGAGAATATCGATGAAGGCAATCGCAATAACGATCCGCAGCAACGCGTGCAACAGGCTGAGAAAGCGTTCCTTGTAGGCGCTGCTGCGCTGGATCGCTTCGGCCTTTCGCGACTTGAACAGGTGCTGGAGGATGGTGCTGAGGAACACCGTGCCGATCAGCAGCACCGTGGTGAACAGCGCACAGCGCAGGGCCTTCTGATTGTCCTCACCGATGCCGATCAGATTGACCGCCGAAACCAGCACCATCAGCACGATCGGCCAGTACCAGAGCCCGGAAAAAATCCGCAGCGACTCCTGCAGCGACGGCTGTTTCAGACGTTGCGCCAGCGGTCGGTTACGAATCAGATGCGCCACTGGCCGACGCAGGCGAATCACCAGCAGACCGAAGATGATCGAAGCGATCAGCCCGGTAAACACCGCGACGCTGCTGGTGATATTGCCGCCCAACTGACGGGCGATCTGTGGGCTGGTCAACGCATCACTGAGGGCGGCGAGAAAGCCGATCAGGAACAGCGGTTTCGGGCAGTAGTCGCGGATGATCCGCGCGGCTGGTCGTTTGTGGCCGACGTTGAACATCACCACCACGCACAACAGCATCGAGGTGGAGAAAATCCCGCTGCTGGTGGCATACGCCAGACACAACGCCAGCGCCCGACCCACCGAGGCTTGCAGAAAGTGGCTGACGTACAGCGTCAGCGGCAGGCAGATCAGCGCCGGCACGGTGTACGGCAGCAGGTAACCCGCCAGATCCTGACTGCGTTGGCGTGTACGCAGCCAACGGCCCTGACTCAGCCGCTTGGCCAGCAGGCTGCCGAGCACCGTAAGCAACGCGAAGGCGCCAAGCCACACGCCGGACAGCATCAGGAAATCTCCGGCGACGCTCCAGCCGGATCGGTTCGACGGCTGGTTGACCAGTTTGTCGACTTCGTCCGCCGCACGGTCGGCACGCAGACGCCAGGCGTCGACCAGATGCTCGTTGAGATCGAGTTTGTCTTGTACATCGTCGATGCTCGAACTGATTGCACCGAGCAGACCGCCCTGCACGATGGGCTCGGGTTTGGCCGCTTCTTCAGCAGCGGCCGGAACGCCCGGCAGCGTGGCGGCTTCGAGTTCGCTGGTGCCGAGAAACAGCAGCGCTCCCAGCACAATGGCGATCCTGAACTTGATCAAAACTCCGATCCCTCTTGGCTGAACCTGTAAGGAACTGATCGGTAATTGTCTGGCAAGTTCAAGAGCACCCTCACCCCAGCCCTCTCCCCGAGGGAGAGGGAGCCGACCGAGTTGTGCTCTCGAGCTACATCGACCTGAAATATCCAGCCGAACTCAATATTGAGTGCAACCGAGATCAGCTCCCTTCCCCCTCGCCCCTTTGGGGGAGAGGGTTGGGGTGAGGGGGAGCGCTTTTGACCTTTGCGTCCAAGGCAAATATCAAATGCCCAACCCTGTATTTTTCCGCAAAACCCAAACCCCGACACTGCGCTCCATTCAACCTCTACCGGAGTGCAGTCATGCCCATCGCCTTGCTCGCGCTGACCCTCAGCGCATTCGCCATCGGGACGACCGAGTTCGTCATCGTCGGCCTGTTACCCACCATCGGCACCGATCTCGGCGTCAGCCTGCCGTCCGCCGGGCTGCTGGTCAGTCTGTATGCACTGGGCGTTGCCATTGGCGCCCCGGTGCTGACCGCCCTCACCGGCAAAGTCCCGCGCAAACTGTTGCTGCTATCGCTGATGGTGCTCTTCACCCTCGGCAACCTGCTGGCGTGGCTGGCGCCGAGTTATGAATCGCTGGTGCTGGCGCGGATCGTCACGGGTCTGGCACATGGGGTGTTCTTCTCTATCGGCTCGACCATCGCCACCAGTCTGGTGCCCAAGGAAAAAGCCGCCAGCGCGATCGCGATCATGTTCACCGGCCTCACCGTGGCCTTGGTCACAGGCGTGCCGCTGGGCACGTTCATCGGTCAGCATTTCGGCTGGCGCGAAACCTTCCTCGCCGTCTCGGCGCTGGGTGTGATCGCCTTCATCGGCAGTCTGCTGTATGTGCCGAACAACATTGCCCACAGCAAACCGGCGTCCTTGCTACAGCAACTGCAAGTGCTGAAACAACCGCGTCTGCTGCTGGTGTACGCGATGACCGCAATCGGTTACGGCGGCTCGTTCATTGCCTTCACCTTCCTCGCGCCGATCCTGCAGGACCTCTCCGGTTTCAGCGCCGGCACCGTCAGCCTGGTGTTGCTGGTGTACGGCGTGTCGGTGGCGGTCGGCAACATCTGGGGCGGCAAACTGGCGGACAAACGCGGGCCGATCAGCGCCCTGAAAATCATCTTCGCCCTGCTCGCGGCCGTGTTGTTCGTGCTGACCTTCACCGCCGCCAATCCATGGCTGGCGCTGGCCACGGTACTGGTGTGGGGCGCGGTGGCGTTCGGCAACGTGCCGGGGTTGCAGGTGTATGTGGTGCGCCAGGCTGAACATCACACGCCACAGGCGGTGGATGTGGCATCGGGGCTGAACATTGCTGCGTTCAACCTGGGGATTGCCGGTGGTGCGTGGGGCGGCGGGTTGATCGTCGAGCATTTGGGGCTGATTCACACAGCATGGATCGGTGGCCTGGTGGTGTTGCTGGCGTTGGCGCTGACCGCGTGGAGCGGGCGACTGGATCGCCTCGGTCCGACCTATGCCGAGCCGGCTGAAGGCCGAGTATTCACGGGTCATTGAGTAACCCTGTGGGAGGGGGCTTGCTCCCGAAAGCGGTGTATCAGTCGCCATCGATGTTGACCGAACCACCGCCTTCGGGAGCAAGCCCCCTCCCACATTAGCTTTGTGTTGCTCT
Source organism: Pseudomonas sp. JQ36 (assembly GCF_053851495.1). Taxonomy (NCBI): domain Bacteria; kingdom Pseudomonadati; phylum Pseudomonadota; class Gammaproteobacteria; order Pseudomonadales; family Pseudomonadaceae; genus Pseudomonas; species Pseudomonas sp. JQ36. Next base: position 4,080,510 of record NZ_CM132642.1, read on the forward strand.
CAGGGATGTACCGTCCGTAAAGCCACCGAAACTTTCCCGAACCGCCCGCAGTCATCAGCAGACACAGGCTGTACGAGGACTGACAACGGGAGGGCGGCATGGCAACGATTCACATCGGTATTTCCGGCTGGCGCTACGTTCCGTGGCGCGGGGATTTCTATCCGAAAGGACTGGCGCAGAAGCGCGAACTGCAATTCGCTTCGCGGGCGGTCAACAGCATCGAAATCAATGGATCGTTCTACGCGCTGCAACGACCCGAACGTTACGCGCAGTGGTACGACGAAACGCCGGACGACTTCGTATTCAGCGTCAAGGCGCCACGCTTCATCACCCACGTCCGGCGCTTGCGCGAGATCGAAAAGCCGCTGGCGAATTTCTTCGCCTCCGGGGTGTTGGAGCTCAAGGAAAAGCTCGGGCCGATCCTCTGGCAGTTTCCGCCGAACTTCAAATTCGATCCCGAGCGCTTCGAACACTTCCTCTCATTGTTGCCCCACGATACCGAAGCCGCTGCCGCACTCGCCCGCCAGCACGACTCGCATCTGCACGGCCACGCCAGCCTCAAAGCCTGGCGCAAAAAACCGCTGCGTCATGCGGTGGAGATCCGCAACGACACCTTCATCGATCCCGACTTTGTGCGGCTGTTGAAACGCTACAACACTGCTCTGGTGATCGCCGACACCGCCGGCAAATGGCCGTACCGTGAAGACCTCACCAGTGACTTTGTCTACCTGCGCCTGCACGGTGCCGAGGCGCTTTATGCCAGCGGTTACACCGACGCCGCGTTGAACAACTGGGCTGAACGCATCGACGCCTGGCACCACGGCCAGCAGCCCGGCGATGCGCATCTGATCGCGCCGCGCCTCAAGCCGCGGGCGCGCAAATCCCGCGAAGTATTCTGCTATTTCGACAACGACATCAAAGTCCGCGCGCCCTACGACGCGCGCAGCTTGCTCCACCGATTCGAGCTGGACAGAACGCTCACCACCACCCCCGGCGAACCGGTTGCCGAAGGGGTGCTGGCATGAGTATTCCAGAGCCGGTCGGGTTCACCGACGAGCAGACCAGCGTTGAAGTGTCGGTGCGCCGTTTCACCGTACTGACGGTCAACACGCACAAAGGCTTCACCGCGCTCAATCGACGTTTCATCCTCCCGGAGTTGCGCGAAGCGGTGCGCAGCGTGGCCGCCGACGTGGTGTTCCTGCAGGAAGTTCACGGCACCCACGAACATCATCCCAAGCGCTACAGCAACTGGCCGACGATGCCGCAGTACGAGTTCCTCGCCGACAGCCTCTGGCCGCAATTCGCCTACGGGCGCAACGCGGTGTACCCAGAGGGTGATCACGGCAACGCGTTGCTGTCGAAATTCCAGATCATCCGCCACGATAACCTCGACGTGTCGATCAGCGGCCACGAGAACCGTGGTCTGCTGCATTGCGTGCTGCGCATGCCGGGCGATGGCGTCGAAGTGCATGCGATCTGCGTACATCTGGGCCTGCGCGAAAGCCATCGCAATGCGCAATTGAAACTGCTCGGTGAGCGTCTGGCGGAGCTGCCGGTTGACGCGCCGGTGATCGTCGCCGGTGACTTCAACGACTGGCGCCAGCGCGCCGACGCGTTGCTTGAACCCTGCGGCCTGCGCGAGGTGTTCGCCGAGCATCACGGCAAACCGGCGCGCAGCTTTCCGGCGCGTCTGCCGACGCTGCGGCTCGATCGTATTTATGTACGCAACCTCAAGGCCAGCCAACCGAAAGTCCTGGCCAACCGGCCCTGGTCACACCTTTCCGACCACGTCCCGTTATCGGTGGAGATCGAACTATGAGCAGCGCACCGCTGGAGAAATCCGCCGTGGAACCGATCAGCATCAACCCGCCGGTACGCGAGCCCGGGCATGTCGATGTCGAGTACGGCTGGCAGGGCAACAACCGCGTCGAGTTACTGGAAAACGGCGAGGAGTATTTCCCCCGGGTGTTCGACGCCATGCGTGCGGCGAAGAGTGAAATTCTGCTGGAGACCTTCATCGTTTTCGAAGACAAGGTCGGCGCAGAGTTGCAGCAGATTTTGATCGACGCCGCTCGGCGTGGCGTGCGCACCACCGTCAGCCTTGACGGTTTTGGTTGTGGTGAGTTGACCACCGCTTATCTCGCGGCACTGAGCGACGCCGGCGTGCACCTGCAGATATTTGACCCGGCGCCCAAACACTTGGGTTTTCGCACCAACTGGTTCCGCCGTCTGCACCGCAAGATCGTGGTGGTCGACGGACTGATCGCGTTCATTGGCGGGATCAATTTCTCCGGCGATCACCTGGCCGATTTCGGCCCTGAAGCAAAACAGGATTACGCGGTGCAGGTTCAAGGGCCGGCGGTCGCTGACATTCATCACTTCGCCCTGCTGCAAAGTGGTCGCCCGGGGCGCGCACGCTTCTGGTGGCAGCGTCGGCGCCAGCGCCGGGCAGACATGGCTTTCAGCGACCACGACGGTCAGGTGCGTCTGGTGTTTCGTGACAACGATCAGCACCACACCGATATCGAGGACGTGTACTTGCACGCATTGCGCCGGGCCAAACGCCGGGTGGTAATCGCCAACGCCTACTTCTTCCCCGGCTACCGCCTGCTGCGCGAGATCCGCAATGCCGCGCGCCGTGGCGTCGAGGTGCGACTGATCCTGCAAGGCCAGCCGGACATGCTGGTGGCGAAACTGGCCGCGCGCATGACCTACGACTACCTGCTCAAGGCCGGCGTGCAGATCCACGAATATTGCCAGCGCCCGCTGCACGGCAAAGTCGCGCTGGTGGACGAGGAATGGAGCACCGTCGGCTCGAGCAATCTCGACCCGCTGAGCCTGTCACTGAATCTGGAAGCCAACGTGCTGATCCGTGATCGCGCGTTCAATCAGCATCTGTTCCAGCGCCTCGAAGACCTGAGCCAGAACCACTGCAAGGCGATGGATGCCAGCATGTCCCCGCGCGGGCGGATCTGGCACATGACCGTGGGGTTTCTGGTGTTCCACTTCCTGCGGCATTTTCCGGCGATGGCCGGTTGGCTGCCGGCGCATAAACCGCGGCTCAAGCCGTTTCGAGGGCGCACGTCATGAGCCACTCCCACGCACACTCGGCGCCAGCGACTCACTCTCGATGGAGTCGCTGGAAACGTCCGCTGACGCTGCTGTTTTTCCTTGCGTTGATCGTGTTGCTGACGATGTTCGCCACGCGTATCGAATGGGCGGAAGTCCTGCAAACCCTGGCCGACTTCAAGGTGCGCACGCTGATCATCGCCGCCAGCCTGACCTTGTTGAGCTTTCTCACCTACGCCAGTTTCGACCTGATCGGCCGCACCTACATTCGCCAGGACCTGACCTGGAAACAGATCCTTCCGGTGGGGATCATCAGCTATGCGTTCAACCTCAATCTCAGCGCCTGGGTCGGCGGGATTGCCATGCGCTATCGGCTGTATTCGCGCCTGGGGGTGAGCAAAAGCAACATCGCCAAGATTCTCGGTCTGAGCCTGGCCACCAACTGGTTCGGCTACATGACAATTGCCGGCGTGGTGTTCAGCAGCGGCCTGGTGAGCATGCCACCGGGCTGGAAAATCAGCAGTGGCGCATTGCAGGGCATCGGTGTGTTGCTGTTGCTGGTGAGTGCCGGTTACCTCGCCGCTTGCCAGTTTTCCAAGCGCCGCGAGTGGTCGATTCGCGGGGTGGAAATCAACCTGCCATCCCTGCGCATGGCCGCCCTGCAATTGCTGCTCGGTGCGCTGAACTGGTCGTTGATGGCGGCGGTGATTTTCACTCTGCTGCCGAGCAAACTGGATTACCCATTGGTGCTCGGCGTGCTGCTGATCAGCGCGATTGCCGGGGTCATCACCCACATTCCGGCGGGGCTCGGGGTGCTGGAAGCGGTGTTCGTCGCGCTGCTGCAGCACGAGGCTTCGCGGGGCAGTCTGGTGGCGGGGTTACTGGCGTATCGGGCGATTTATTTTCTGCTGCCGTTGTTGATTACGGTGGTGATGTATTTGTTGGTCGAGGCCAAGGCCAAGGCGTTGCGAATCGAGAAGACGCCCTCCTGAGTTTTTGGTTATGGCTGATGGCCCCTTCGCGAGCAAGCCCGCTCCCACAGGTAGAAAGCATTCCAAATGTGGGAGCGGGCTTGCTCGCGAAGGCGTCCGAAGAGACACCACAACTCATGTGGACTGAATAATGCTCAATCGCTCACCGACCACCATCTCGGTAATCCAGTCCACCAGAATCGAGGTGTAAGCCTGCTGCGAAACCGGCTCGCTCAAGGCATGGTCGGCGCCGTCGATGATCCGGTGCGTCAGCGAATGCGTCTGCTGACAGGCGGCGCGGTAACTCATGATCGTCGCGTGGGGCACGTAGTCATCGGTTTCCGATTCCACCAGCAACACATCCCCGGTGAACTGCGAACAGGCGTGCAGCGCACGGTTGCTGTCTGCACGGACCAACGTCGCCCGATAGTCGCGCAGGTCGGCCTTGTCCAGTTCACGCTTGGGCGTGTGCCATTGCTCGTCGCGATACAGCGCCGGCACCCGCAGCGCCAGCCAGCGCACCGGACGCAACGAGGTGAGGATCGAAGCCAGATAACCGCCGTAACTGGTGCCGACCACCGCAATCGCCGAGGTGTCGAGCGCCGGGTGCGCGAGCAGGCGGTCGTAAGCTGCGAGCAAGTCACGCAGGTTGTCTTCGCGCGTCACCCGCGTCAGCGGAATGCCGGTGCCACCGGTGTGCCCGCGCAGGTCGAAGGTCAGGCAGACACAACCGAGACCGGCGATGCCCTTGGCGCGCTCAAGATCACGTTCCTGGCTACCGCCCCAACCGTGCACAAACAACACGCCGGGGACTTTCGATTTTGGACTGAGAAACGTCCCACTCATCTGTTCGTCATCAATGTCGATCTGAATGCTTTCGCTTCTAGCCGTCATAGGATTTGACCGTTACGTATTTGAGAAGGAATTCACTGTTCTCCGCTGGCCCGCGATAGATTTCGATGGCGTCCGCCGGCAGGCTTTGATCGCTATAGGTTTCTACGGTCGACACGCGGATCGCCGGCATCTGCGGATCATTGACGAAGCTCTGCAACGCGGCCAATTCAGCGCTGCTGGCACCGCCCATGCGCCAGGATTGTTCGAGCACCCCGCTGCGGGGTTTGCCATTGCTGTCCAGCCCTTGCGCAATGTCGTAGTTGCGACGTGAGGCGTAGAAACCCGGGTATGCCTCGTCTGCCGCCCGATCGAAGATCTGTGCCTGCTGGATGGCCAGTCGCACATCGTCCGGCAAATCCAGCGCCAGCAGATTTTCGTAGCCGCCCTGCACTACCAGCAGATTCGAACCGCCATAGACATCTTCGCCATGGGCATCCTTGGTCAAGTATTGATCACCGCAGTAGCTCAGCACTTTGTCGCCGATGAATGACTGGCCGACGCTGTGGGTAAAGACCTTGCTCAAGTCCTGTTCGAGCACCACACCATCGCGGAACAACACTTTCGCTTCTGCCCGGGCCAGTACTTCATCGAACGCATCGAGGCTGTTGATAACTTCCTGGCCACGACCGGCACAAGCGTGAATCGGCTTCAGGCGGACCGGCCCGCTGTACAGCAAGTGCTCGGCGGCGGGCCGTGCATCTTCCAGTGCAAACACGCTCAGGCCATCGAGCACCACATCGCGCACGCGCTCGGCGAATTGCGGCGCCCAGCCCTGTGGCGCGTGAGCCAGATGACTGCGCAAGCCGTGGCTGATGGCTTTGGTGCAAATGAAATCGTGTTCGACGTACCCGCCCCACAAATCGCCGGGGCCCTTGATACCCAGATTGCGCGCGCTGGCCGCGCCGACAATGGTCTGGGTCGGCAGCCAATACAAATCGCGACCGCGATGCTTCTGCGGATCAAAACTCCCGCCGAAGCTGAGCCCCAGAATTTGCGCCAGCCAGCGGGCCAGCGCCTTGTTGGTCTGCACTTCATGTTGCGGCGCCCCGGCACGAACCGAATGGGCGACGACCACTTTCCTGCTCGACATCGGGGTCATGCGTCCCCCTTCAAGCTACTTGATGAATGTAATGAGAGAAGTGCAGAGATCAGGCCAATCGCCTGGGGCCAGAAATACCCTATGAATCAATCGCTTGAGCATAGGGTGGTGGCATCAGGCCTGTTTCAATCTGCACGACTGCCAGCGAATCCGCGGCAATTTGCACGAAACGGGTCGCCAGCTACCGCTGACTGACTTCCTTCCAGATGGCATCGAACATGACACAACGTTTGAGCATAGCCTGACGCCCGGTTTGAATCGCAAGCCGCTTGGCCTCAGGAATCTGGTGAGTCAGTCGCTGCAGAATTCCCAACATGGTAATCGCATGATCCTCATCCTCTTCGATGTGCAAGCGAAAGAACTCCAGGCCTTCCTCACTGATGTTCAGTCCCTCCAGCGCCAGCAGAATCGGTCGGTAAATCAGCGGCACAATGGCTTCGGCTCCCAGGCAGAGTGCCGCGAGGCCCTCGACAGGATTTTCACTGCGGCAAAGCTGCATGATGCATTGGGTGAAATCCACGGTCTGAGGTAAAGGCAATTCAGCCAAGGGATGGGTGCCCAGGATCCGTAGCGACCTTTGAAACAGCTCGGCATGTGTGAGCTTGTTGTCACCATCAATGCCCATTTCCTCCTGCATGTTTTCCATCAGCAATTTGATGTCGTCAAGGGATTCGAGGCGATTGATGATCGCACACAGAAAGCGGGTAAAGTTTCGCGAGTAGTAATGATGCTGGATCAGAAAGTAACGCATCCCCTGCAGCGAAACATGACCGTCTTGCATTGCCAGCAACAGTTCATGATTAACCAATTCATCTAACGCATCAGCGTCCAGCCATTCGTCCCATAATGTGCCTCCGGTTATGAATTTAATGACCTTCGCCCTATCGCCGCCATTCAACTCTTTGTCTTCATCCAACTTTAAATTCCTTTTAATTCTTTATCAGCCATCCAGCCGATCGAAACTTTCCAGTTATTCCGAAACACCGAAAAACTTACAAAACCGTATTCATTGTGCGTCGCTGTAAATGACCGGGCGCTCAAACCTGGCCAGAAAGTAAGCACATAGAGAGGCGAAAATGATGCACAGACCGCCTGACGCAAGAATCACAGCGCTGCTTGAGAAATGCAGTAACAGCCATCCACTCAGCAGGCTCGCCGGCGGAATCGCGAGGTAAGCAATGAGCCGTGTAACTCCTACCGTTCGCCCAAGAATGGTTTGCGGAACCACTTGCTGGCGATAGGTGAAAAAAGCGATGACCACCACGGATTGGCAACCGGTAGAAAGCGCCCACAGTGCCGAAAGTGACCACGGATCGTTGGCCATCGCCCCCATCAGCGTGAACACTCCGGCCAGCAAACAGCTTCGACGGATAAGAATGCCGGCCGGATATCTCTTCACCAGAAACGCACCCATAGCCGATCCGGCGACAGCACCCGCACCAATGAGCCCGTAGTAATAGCCGACATCACTCAATGGCACGGCCAGTAGCGTGGTGTAGACATAGACAAGGCTGGCACCGATCAAGGCAAAACCGAAATTGCAGAAAAAGAACAGCATGACAAACGAACACAGTTCTCGCTGCTGGATGACATACAGCAGTCCGGCTTTGATTTCCGTGAATACCCGCGTGGTGGCAGGCGCAGGCTTACCCTGCTCTTTCAGCAAGAAGCAAAGCGGCAGGGATAGCGCAAATCCGACAATGCTGCCAATCAGCAACTGCTCCTTGGTACTGAAGGCCAGCAAGGCTGCAACGCCGATTGGTGCAACGATGCGAATGATGTTGTCACTGGCATTGACGATTGCATTGAACCGGTGGAGCTTGGCCCCTTCGATCAGTGCGGGCGCAATACTCTGGAAGACCGGGTGGTGGGTGGCGCCGACGCTTGCCAACAGAAAGCTCAGCAGTAACAGGGTGATACTCAAGCTGTTCCCGGACAGCGTATTCACGGCAGCATATATAAGGCAGCCGGCGACGATGTTGATCAGATCACCACCGATCAGAAAACGCCGTTTGCTGTAGCGATCACTCCATACACCGGCGAAGGGCGTGACCAGTATGTAGGGCGCCATCGCGGCGAAAAAAGCCAGCGACGTCCAGACTGGGGAGCCTGTCTGCTCATAAACATAAAGCGGGATCAGAAACGCGATGGCCCATGAACAGATGGACGTGATGGCATAGGACGCCAGGAGTTTGAACATCTAGACGATCTCCGCCTGACGCGACCGTTGCGCGTTCGCGAGATGTCCACACACCGTGCAGTCCGGATTCTGTTGCCAGACTTCAGCAACGCTGACGTCCAGGTCGTCGAATGTGAATTCCTTGAGCTTGTTGGTCAATTGTGGCGGTTGGCAGCCGGTGATGATCTTGACCGTTTCGCTGACCATCATCCCAGCGGTGACGGCCACCAAAGTCACAAGAGCCGGGCCGGGATGCTCATAAGTGATGTCGTGCTGTTTGGCCATGGTCGAAACGCTGTTCACCAGGCTGCTCTTGTTCCGCGCCGACGTCAGCCAGCAAGCACCGCAGCCCGAGGAGCCAGGCACCACCGAATAAAACACCGAGCGGCGTACATCAAGCCCGCCTGAAATGAAGGGTACGCCCTGTTCAACACAGGCCTCATTCAGCCAGTCGGCCATGTAGTTCGCGGGTTTATCGGCGACACAAATCACAATATCGTGACCGCGTACGATGCCGGCGACGTCTTGCGCCGACTGGAGGCGGGTTTCGTGAGCAGTAATGTCGAGGTGACTGTTGAATTCAAGCAACCTGCGCCTGGCCGTTGCAACCTTTGGCATGCCAACGTCAGTTTCCTTGTAAAGGATCTGCCGGTTCAAATTGCTCATCTCGATCGTGTCAAAATCGAGGATCGTCAAGTGGTGGACGCCCAGCGCCACCAGGTCGAACAGGATATGGGTGCCCAGACCACCGCAGCCCAGTACGCAGACCCTGGCCGCGCGCAGTTTTTCCTGGGGGGTGAACTTGTTCTCGCCCACAGCCGCCATCGACCCGAAAAAGTCGATGTTGCGGGAAAATCTGATGCGATCATGATCCGAAAGTGAAGTCGTTTCAAAGGCATCCGGACTTTCGACCAGCCGGTATTTGATCAGATCTTGCGCAACGCTACGGATTTCGTCCTGACCCACCCCGGGATAACGGTCTGCCACCTGGGTAATCAACTCCTCATAGGGTGTACGGCCATCAAGTGCCTTGATGAACTCCCAGACAGCACCGTGCAGGTCGGGGATTTTTGCGTATTGACCGTTAAAACGCAGAACTACCTGACCATCAAGTTTGAACGGAATAATCGTCGGTTTAAGACAAAGCTTCATATTCGAGCCTCGATCGCTATTAAAACAAGTTAGTAAAAGAACCAGGGCCGCGAAGGCCCCGGTTCTTACTGATCAGATCAGCCGATCTGAGAATCGCCAGCGGAAGATGCTTTTTCGAAAGTCATTATGATTTCCTCAAAAGTTGAAGGGCCGGTGGTCCAAGCTGTTTTTCCACCGGGGTGAAGGTGTGCACACCCCAAAACTAGAATAAGTTTTCAGTGGTTGCGAACCGAGCTTGTTTCTTAATATTACTCACACCAAACACACTTCCTACACCCTCGCCAAGTGCCGCAATTACCTCTTACGGAAACATACAAAAACAATGTAGGAATTATCTTCAATATTTAAACAGCAAAAAATCATATCGGGAGAATTGAAAATAAATTCGCCTTCCAGACAATAAACATCAGCAATTAATCGGCCCCCCCTCATCACCCAAGGTCAACGCTCGCAACCACCACCTCTCAGCGATTTCGACAGGCTGAAAAAATCTCACGCGTGAGCCATTGATGGCATTTTGAATTGGTTGTAGTGTGGCTCACGCGTGAGATGTTCATAACGGAGTCATTGCCATGAAAAGTCGCTCCCCCACCGTTGCATCAGAGAGCCCACAGGGAGAGCGCTCGAAACCGTCCGCGAAAAAACCGTCGAGCTTCTACATGAAGCAGATGCGCGCGGGCCTGGCTGCCGCCGGTTATGTGAAACACGAAACTTGGGTACTTCCGGAAAACCGAAGCTTGCTCAAGCAGATGGAGCAACAGCTACGCCAACCGATTCTGGCTGGCTCATTCATGTCGGAGAATTACATGAGCGCAGGCAACAACTGGAACATCGATAGCCTCTTCAACGCCCTCAAGGCACTGGACGAGGTGGCTTCGCAGGAGATCACGCTGTCTCTGATCCAGAGCTCCGAACCCAGCATCAGGCTGGAAATGAACGAATTCGGCGGTCTGCCGATTCACATCGCCTTGGCTGGTCAGCAGATCATCGTTGACACCGTGCTGGTGGATATCGATTCGATCACTGACGTGCACGCCTTCAACGACGCCGTGCTGCGCAGCCGGGAAATGTTCCCGCTGTCGTCGATCGGCATCGAGTCGATGCCCAACGGCCAGACCGTTTACAACATGTTTGGCGCCCTCAGCGCCGACTCGAGCCTGACCAACGTCGTCACCGAGGTGAAAACCCTGGTCGACAACGTGCAGCGCGCGAGCGAAGCCTTCGAACACTTCTTCAAGTAATCAACAGGGAATATCCAATGACTCAGTCCATCTGGAGCAAGTTGTTCACCGCTCTGCGCGGCGGCGCCAATGAAGTCGGCGAAGCGATCGTCGACCAACAGGCCCTGCGCATCCTCGATCAGGAAATCCGCGACGCCGACACCGCGCTGTCGAATGCCCGCCGTGAGCTGGTCACCATCATGGCCAAGCACAAGCTGGCCGCCGATCGCGTGAGCGAGTACGACGCCAAGATCAAGGATCTGGAAGCCAAGGCGGTTTCCGCACTGAACGCCGGCCGCGAAGACCTGGCCATGGAAGTGGCCGAAGCGATTTCGACCCTGACCAACGACCTGACCGCCGAGAAAGCCCAGAGCGACGAGTTCGGCACCTACGCCGAAAACATGCGCAAGGACATCAGCAAGGCCGAGTCGCGGATCAAGAGCCTGCGCCAGCAAGTGGACATGGCCAAGGCCCGTGAAAGCGTGCAAAAGGCGCAGGTCAGCGCGTCCATCGCCAGCGGCGGTGCCAACGGCAAGCTGGAAACCGCTGTCGGCACGCTGAACCGTCTGCAGGCCAAGCAGCAGCAACGTGCTGCCGAGCTGAGTGCCGCCGATGAACTGGCTGACGCTTCGACCGGCAATGACCTGGAACGCAAACTGCGCGACGCCGGCATCACGCCGAACGAAGGCAGCGCCAATGCGATTCTCGAGCGTCTGAAGCAGAAGTCCGCTCAGTAAGCGTTTGCACAAAAACCTGTGGGAGCGGGCTTGCTCGCGAAAGCGATTTGTCAGTCATTACTTTAGCTGCCTGACACTCCGCCTTCGCGAGCAAGCCCGCTCCCACATGGTTTACGGCGTGTCGTTCGTCGCCCGGCCCGGTACACTGGCGGCGCTTTTTACGACGAACACCTCCACCCGCCTCAAGGAATGTACCCATGGGATGGTTCAAAGACTTGCTGGGCACCAGCAACTGGCAGACCGCTGCGCCAACGCCAACCGTTGCCAGTGGCCCACTCGGGATGGCACAAGGCAAAGGCGTGCGATTCGATTCGACCCTGGCCTTGCTGCTTGATGGCAGCACCTCGGTACAGGTTCCGGCTGCAGAGGCAATCTGGAGCGCCGGCTGGATCGACCTCGGCCAATCCAACAAGCTGCATCGCTACTACCTCAATAACGAAGACTTCTGGCTGCAGATCCACGTCACCGGTGACGACCAGATCGAGTCGGTCACCCTGTTCAACTACCTCAGCTACGTGACCGTCAACAGTGACGCCGAGCTGCAGCGCCTCGCCGGCCCCGCAAGCCCGATCGGCCTGCCGATCTACACCCACGACGGCGTCCAGTACAGCCGCGAATGGGGCACCGAGCAGGGCCAGACCGAACTCGTTCCGATGACCGAACACGTGGTCAACCCGGACGAGAGCTACACCATCGAACACCACTCCATGCTTTACGCGCGCGAGACCGGCCTGACCGATCGCCGCGAATTGCTGCTGTTCTCCGTCGAACAGGACGAGGAAGGCACCGTCAGCCTGAGCACCTCGCTGGGCATTTCGCTGTACACGACTGATTTGAGCACCATTTAAATAAGGAAGTTTTCCATGCTGGAAGTGCTGGCCGTTTCCCTGAACAAGACCGCACTGGTCGGTTTCGTCGTCTACCTGATCGGCGCCGTGTTGCTGTTCATGCTGTTCCAGTTCGTCTACACCCGTATCACGCCACACAAAGAGTTCGAGCTGATTCGCTCCGGCAACATCGCTGCCGCCATCGCTCTGGCGGGCGCGATCATCGGCTTCGCGATTCCGGCCAGCAATGTCATCGCGTTTTCGGTCAACGTCCTCGATTTTGTGCTGTGGGCGGTGATTGCTGCCGTGGTGCAATTGCTGGCATTCCTCGCCACAAGCCTGGTGCTCAAGGGCACGTCGCAGCGTATCGCCAACGGTGAAATCGCCTCGGGAATCTACGTGGCCGCGGTGGCTATCAGCGTCGGCATGCTCAACGCCGCGTGCATGACCCCGTCCAACTGATCGGCAGGAAGCCTTCGATGAAACGCAGCAAGTACGTTCAACTGTCCCTCGCCGCGTCGGTGGCGCTGGCGATCTCCGGCGAGGTTACCGCGCAGGAGCAGCAACGCTTCCAATCTGTCGAGGAGTGCGTCGGCGCCGAAGTGGCCGCCGATGTCTGCTCCAATGCCTACGTCGCGGCTCTGACCGAACACCGACGCATTGCACCGGCCTACGATGACAAGGCCAAGTGCGACGCCGACTTTGCCGCCGACTGGTGCCAGAAAAACTCCGATGGCCGCTTCGTGCCCAAACTTGGCGGTTTCAAGGTGCCGCAGAACGGCGAGGCGCCACAGGACCTGAATGCGCTTGCCAATGCGCAGATGCCTGCCGGTGAAGCCGCCGCCGCGCAGAACGCACAAAGTACTTCTCACTCGTCCGGCGGCGGCAACGGTTGGCTGACGGGCTGGCTGATCGGCAATGCGATGAGCAACAACGCCAATCGCACGGTCTATCGCGATCGCGATACGCGCCAGACCTACAACACCTCGACGCAGTACCGCAAAATCGAATCGGCACCGGCTACCCGCACCGACACCCGCTACGACAGCACCCGGAGCAAACCGGTCAACGTCGCTTCGTCGACGTCCCGCGGCGGCTTCGGCAGCCAGTCTTCCGCGCGCAGCGGTTGGGGCGGCTGGGGCAGTTCGAGCAGCTGACCATGAAGAAGATCCACTGCGCCGAGCGCCCCGACTGGAAACAGACTGCCGAAAGCCTCGGCTTTCTGTTCCACACCATCGACGACGAGCCGTACTGGGACGAAAGCGCCTACTACCAGTTCACGCTCGCGCAGATTGAAAACGATCTGGAGGATCCGACCACCGAACTGCACGAGATGTGCATGGACCTGGTCGACCGCGTGGTGCACAGCGAAGAGCTGCTGGATCGCCTGAGCATCCCGGCGCCGTACTACGACATGATCCGCACGTCCTGGCTGGAAGGTCATCCGCATCTGTATGGGCGTATGGACTTTTCCTACAACGGCAACGGCCCGGCCAAGCTGCTGGAGCTCAACTACGACACGCCGACCAGCCTCTATGAGGCGGCGGCGTTTCAGTGGGGTTGGCTGGAGCAGTGCATCGAGCGCGGGATGCTGCCGCGCCATGCCGACCAGTTCAACAGCATCGATACCAAGCTGCACCAGGCGTTTGCCGAGTTGCAGCTCAAGCGGCCGTTCTACTTTGCTTCGATGAAAGACTCGGTCGAAGACAAGGGCACCACCGACTACCTGCGCCTGATCGCGGAAAAGGTCGGGATCGAATCCAGGCACATCGACATCGAAGACATCGGCCTGACCGCCGAGGGTCGCTTCGTCGATCTGCAGGATCGCTGGATCCCGCACCTGTTCAAGCTGCATGCCTGGGAATTCATTTTCCACGAGCCGTTCGGCGCAGCGATTGCGGAAAGCGATACGCAGTTTTTCGAACCGGCGTGGAAGTCGATCCTGTCGAACAAAGGCGCGCTGCCGCTGCTGTGGGAATTGCACAAGGGCCATCCGAATCTGCTGGCAGCGCATCTTGATCCGAACCCGGCCAGTGCGGTGCCCAAGGGGTGGGTACGCAAACCGTACTTTTCCCGCGAAGGCGCGAATATCGAGCTGCAAACGGCAGAAGGTCTGATCGTCAAAGAAGACGGGCCCTACACCGATGCGCCATTCATCTTGCAGGAATTTGCGCCATTGCCGAAGTTCGACGACAGCTACACGCTGGTCGGCTCGTGGGTGATTGGTGATCAGGCGGCGGGGATCGGCGTGCGGGAAGACAACAGTCTGATCACCAAGGATTCCAGCCGGTTTCTACCGCACCTGATCCTCGACTGAACCACACATCCGCATTTGTGGGAGCGGGCTTGCTCGCGAATGCGGACTGCCATTCAACAAATGCTTTGACTGACCCGACGCCTTCGCGAGCAAGCCCGCTCCCGCAGGAGAGATCAGTGGTAATCGCGGACCTTGCGCCACAAAAAAGGCCCGTCGTTTTGAACGACGGGCCTTTTTTATTCAGCGCGGATGCAGCAACGAATCAGAACGGAATGTCGTCATCAAAGCTGTCGAAATCCGGAGCCGGTTGCGGTGCAGCCTGCTGTGGAGCCGGGGCTGGACGCTGTTGCGGAGCCGACTGTTGCGGACGCGGAGCCTGTTGACGTGGCGCCTGCTGCTGGTAGTTATTGCCACCGCCTTGTTGGTCGCCCTGTTGTGGACGGCCGCCGAGCAGTTGCATGGTGCCTTGCATGTCGACCACGATTTCGGTGGTGTAACGCTTGATACCGTCTTTTTCCCACTCGCGGGTCTGCAGCTTGCCTTCGATGTACACCTGCGAACCCTTACGCAGGTATTCGCCGGCGATTTCGGCAACCTTGCCGAACATCGAAACACGGTGCCATTCGGTCTTCTCGACCTTTTGACCGGTTTGCTTGTCGGTCCACTGTTCGCTGGTTGCCAGACTCAGGTTGGTCACGGCGTTACCGTTAGGCAGGTAGCGAACTTCGGGATCCTGGCCGCAAGTGCCGACCAATATGACTTTGTTAACCCCACGGGCCATAACGTTCTCCTAGGCTTCGCAAGCAGCCCCGGCCGGGTTGTTCACCAGGCGTTCGAGGGTGTCGCGATCCACTAATTCTTTGTCCAGTTTGATGTAAACAGCCGCTTCATCAGCAACTATCACTGCATCTGTTACCCCTACGAGGGCCTTGAGGCGCTCGACCAGACCCGCTTCGCGGATCGCCTCGGGCGACAACGGCAAGCGCAGGCTCGTCACGTAGGGAGGTTCGCGCATGGTAACAGCAAAGGCCAGCCAGATGGCAGCCAGACCCGCACATCCAAGGAACACAACCGACAGACCGCCATGCTGAAACAGCCAGCCGCCGAGTATCCCGCCAAGTGCCGAACCGAGGAACTGGCTGGTGGAATACACGCCCATCGCCGTGCCCTTCCCGCCTGCCGGTGAAACCTTGCTGATCAGCGACGGCAACGAAGCTTCCAGCAGATTGAACGCGGTGAAGAACACCACCGTGCCGATCACCAGAGCCCGCAAGCTGTCACCGAACTGCCAGAAGAATAGCTCAGTGAGCATCAGCGTCAGGACGGCGCCGAGCAAAATTCGTTTCATTTTGCGTTTCTTCTCGCCGTAGATGATGAACGGGATCATGGCGAAGAACGAAATCAGCAGTGCGGTCAGGTAAACCCACCAGTGCTGCTCCTTGGGCAAACCAGCCTTTTCCACAAGGGCCAACGGCAGGGCGACGAAGCTCGACATCAGCATCGCGTGCAGCACGAAAATGCCCAGATCCAGGCGCAGCAGATCCGGGTGTTTGAGTGTCGGCATCAGAGCCTGACGCGCCACGCCGGATTCTCGATGGCTCAACGGCCCGGTGGATTTCGGCACCATGAACATCACGATGACGATCCCGAACAGGGCCATACCGCCAGTGGCGAGGAACAGCCCGGACAGGCCAAACGCGCGGGTCAGCAACGGCCCGACCACCATGGCCACGGCGAACGACAGACCGATGGTCATGCCGATCATGGCCATGGCTTTGGTACGGTGTTGTTCACGGGTCAGGTCGGAAAGCAGTGCCATGACCGCAGCGGAAATCGCCCCGGCGCCTTGCAGGATGCGTCCGGCAATCACGCCCCAGATCGAATCGGACTGAGCCGCCAGCACACTGCCGAGAGCGAAGACCACCAGCCCGAGGAAAATCACCGGACGCCGGCCGATGCGGTCGGAAATGATCCCGAACGGAATCTGGAAAATCGCCTGGGTCAGGCCGTAAGCGCCAATCGCCAGCCCGATCAGGGCCGGGGTCGCTCCCGCCAGGTCCATGCCGTAGGTCGCCAGTACCGGCAACACCATGAACATGCCAAGCATACGGAAGGCGAACACCAGGGCCAGACCGCTCGCTGCGCGGGTCTCGCTGCCACTCATGCGTTCGCTGTGGGGATCGTGCATGGAAAAACCTCGTGTGAACCGGCGGCGATTCTACCAGTCCCATCGAAAGACGGGGTATATCGCGACGCTATGACGCGTATAGATGAAACTCTCTTCATGCAAGGTAAAAAACCCTTCGTTTGATAGTGTGCATCCATCCAGTATTTGCCCGTATACTCCTACGTTTTCGACGCCCGCCGAGCGAGGCCACTTTGGACAAGATCCTGATACGTGGGGCCCGTACCCACAACCTGAAGAACATCGACCTGACCCTGCCACGGGACAAACTGATCGTCATCACCGGCCTGTCCGGATCCGGCAAGTCGTCCCTGGCCTTCGACACGTTGTACGCCGAAGGTCAGCGCCGCTATGTCGAATCCCTGTCGGCCTACGCCCGACAGTTCCTGTCGATGATGGAAAAGCCCGACGTCGACACCATTGAAGGCTTGTCGCCGGCGATCTCCATCGAACAGAAGTCGACCTCGCACAACCCGCGCTCCACGGTCGGCACCATCACCGAAATCTACGACTACCTGCGTCTGCTGTATGCACGCGTCGGTACGCCGCGCTGCCCGGATCACGACATCCCGCTGGAAGCGCAGACCGTCAGCCAGATGGTCGACCTGGTGCTGGCGCAACCGGAGGGCAGCAAACTGATGCTGCTGGCGCCGGTGATCCGCGAGCGCAAGGGCGAGCACTTGTCAGTGTTCGAAGAGCTGCGCGCCCAAGGCTTCGTCCGCGCCCGGGTCAACGGGCGGATCTGCGAACTCGATGAACTGCCGAAACTGGATAAACAGAAGAAGCATTCGATCGATGTCATCGTCGACCGCTTCAAGGTTCGCGCCGATCTGCAGCAACGTCTGGCCGAATCTTTCGAGACCGCGTTGAAACTGGCGGACGGCATTGCCCTGGTCGCGCCGATGGATGATGAGCCGGGTGAAGAGATGATCTTCTCCGCGCGCTTCGCCTGCCCGATCTGCGGCCACGCGATCAGCGAGCTGGAACCCAAGCTGTTCTCCTTCAACAACCCGGCCGGTGCCTGCCCGACTTGTGATGGTCTGGGTGTGAAGCAGTTCTTCGACATCAAGCGTCTGGTCAATGGTGAACTGACCCTGGCCGAAGGCGCGATTCGCGGCTGGGACCGGCGCAACGTCTATTACTTCCAGATGCTCGGCTCACTGGCGTCGCACTACAAGTTCAGCCTGGAGAAGCCATTCAACGAACTGACCGCCGAACAGCAGAAGCAGATCCTGCACGGCAGCGGCTCACAGAATGTCGACTTCAAGTACCTCAACGACCGCGGCGATATCGTCAAACGTTCGCACCCGTTCGAAGGCATCGTGCCGAACCTTGAGCGTCGCTACCGCGAAACCGAATCGGCCAGCGTGCGCGAAGAGCTGGCCAAGTTCCTCAGCACCCAGGCTTGCCCGGATTGCCGCGGCACTCGTCTGCGTCGTGAGGCGCGGCACGTGTGGGTTGGCGAGAAAACCCTGCCGGCGGTGACCAACCTGCCGATCGGCGATGCCTGCGTGTACTTCGGCGAACTGAAGATGACCGGGCGGCGTGGCGAAATCGCCGACAAGATCCTCAAGGAAATCCGCGAGCGTCTGCAATTCCTGGTCAACGTCGGCCTCGACTATCTGTCGCTGGATCGCAGCGCCGACACCCTGTCCGGTGGCGAAGCACAGCGCATCCGCCTGGCGAGCCAGATCGGCGCCGGCCTGGTCGGGGTGCTGTACATCCTTGACGAGCCGTCCATTGGCCTGCATCAGCGCGATAACGACCGTTTGCTCGGCACCCTCAAGCACCTGCGCGATATCGGCAACACTGTGATCGTGGTCGAGCACGACGAAGACGCGATCCGTCTGGCCGACTATGTGGTGGATATCGGGCCGGGCGCCGGGGTGCACGGCGGGCAGATCGTGGCTGAAGGTACGCCGGCCGAAGTCATGGCGCACCCGGACTCACTGACCGGCAAATACCTGTCGGGCCGGGTGAAGATCGAAGTGCCGGCCAAACGCACACCACGCAACAAGAAGCTGACGCTGTCGCTCAAAGGTGCGCGCGGCAACAACCTGCGCAACGTCGATCTGGAAATCCCGATCGGCCTGCTGACCTGCGTGACTGGTGTTTCCGGCTCGGGCAAATCGACGCTGATCAACAACACGCTGTTCCCGTTGAGCGCTACTGCACTCAATGGTGCGACCACGCTGGAAGCGGCCGCACATGACAGCATCAAGGGCCTGGAGCATCTCGACAAGGTCGTCGATATCGATCAGAGCCCGATCGGCCGTACGCCGCGCTCCAACCCGGCGACCTACACAGGGCTGTTCACGCCGATCCGCGAACTGTTTGCCGGCGTGCCTGAGTCGCGCTCCCGTGGTTACGGCCCGGGCCGTTTCTCGTTCAACGTCAAGGGCGGTCGTTGCGAGGCGTGCCAGGGCGACGGCCTGATCAAGGTCGAAATGCACTTCCTGCCAGACATCTACGTGCCGTGCGATGTGTGCAAGAGCAAGCGCTACAACCGCGAAACCCTTGAGATCAAATACAAGGGCAAGAGCATCCATGAAACCCTCGAGATGACCATTGAGGAAGCCCGGGAATTCTTCGACGCGGTACCGGCGCTGGCGCGCAAGCTGCAAACGTTAATGGATGTGGGCCTCTCGTATATCAAGCTCGGGCAATCGGCAACCACGCTGTCCGGTGGTGAAGCGCAGCGGGTCAAACTGTCACGCGAGCTGTCCAAGCGCGACACCGGCAAAACTCTGTATATCCTCGATGAGCCGACCACCGGACTGCACTTCGCGGATATTCAGCAACTGCTCGACGTGCTGCATCGCCTGCGCGACCACGGCAACACGGTGGTGGTGATCGAGCACAATCTGGACGTGATCAAGACTGCCGACTGGCTGGTGGATCTGGGGCCGGAGGGCGGCTCCAAGGGTGGGCAGATCATCGCCACCGGCACCCCGGAGGAAGTAGCCGAGATGAAGCAGTCTCACACCGGTCACTACCTCAAACCGTTGCTGATTCGCGATCGTGCTTAATCGCCGGGCATGAAAAAACCCCTGTCACTTCATCAGTGACAGGGGCTTTTTTTGTATCTGGCAATCAGGTGTGGGATTGCAGGTAATTCTCAAGACCGATCAGCTTGATCAGGCCCAACTGCTTTTCCAGCCAGTAGGTGTGATCTTCTTCGGTGTCGTTGAGCTGAACCCGCAGGATCTCGCGGCTGACGTAATCCCTGTGCTGCTCGCACAGTTCAATGCCTTTGCACAGTGCGGCGCGGACTTTGTACTCCAGACGCAGATCGGCTTCGAGCATCTCCGGCACGGTGGTGCCGACATCCAGATCATCCGGACGCATACGCGGAGTGCCTTCAAGCATCAGGATCCGCCGCATCAGTGCATCGGCGTGGCCGGCTTCTTCTTCCATCTCGTGGTTGATTCGTTCGTAGAGCTTGGTGAAACCCCAGTCCTCATACATCCGCGAGTGAACAAAATATTGGTCACGCGCGGCCAGTTCGCCGGTCAGCAACGTGTTGAGGTAATCGATAACGTCTGGGTGGCCTTGCATCGCCCTACATCTCCCTGCTTGAAAGTCTGTAGTTTGAACCAAGCTGACCAGAAGGTCACCCCGTTTCGCGCAATAAAAGCGAAGATATTCTGAGAAAAGCGGCCTAAATAACGCAAAAACCGCCCTAATGAGGGCGGTTCTGCTTCTCGTTTAGACTTCGTTAAGCTGTACGTCGAGCAGCTTTGCGATTGCTTCTCCATACGCCGGATCGGCCTTGTAGAAATGCTGCAACTGACGATCAACCACATCAGGTGAAACACCGCTCATGGCGCCAGCGATATTGCTGACCAGCAAAGCTTTCTGCTCGTCGCTCATCAGACGGAACAGCGCACCGGCGTGGCTGTAGTAATCGGTGTCTTCGCGATGATCGTAACGGTCAGCAGCACCGCTCAAGGCCAGCGCAGGCTCGGCGTAGTGCGGCGCTTGCTTCGGCGATTCGATGTAGCTGTTCGGTTCGTAGTTAGGTGCTGCACCACCATTGCTGCCGAAGGCCATCGAGCCGTCGCGCTGGTACGTATTCACCGGGCTGCGCGGCGCATTCACCGGTAATTGTTGGTGGTTTGTGCCCACGCGATAGCGATGTGCATCGGCGTAGGCGAACACGCGGCCTTGCAGCATGCGATCCGGCGACAGACCGACACCTGGCACCATGTTGCTCGGACCGAATGCGGCTTGCTCGACCTCGGCAAAGTAGTTCAGCGGGTTGCGGTTCAGCTCCAGTTCGCCGACTTCGATCAGCGGAAACTCCTTTTGCGACCAGGTCTTGGTCACGTCGAACGGGTTCTCGTAGTGCGCTGCAGCCTGAGCCTCGGTCATGATCTGAATGCATACGCGCCATTTCGGGAAATCGCCACGCTCGATGGCTTCGAACAGATCACGCTGAGCGTAATCCGGATCGGTACCCGCCAGGCGCGCAGCATCGGCCGGTGCCAGGTTCTTGATGCCCTGCTTGGTTTTGTAGTGCCACTTCACCCAGTGACGCTCACCTTTGGCATTGATCAGGCTGTAGGTGTGGCTGCCGAAGCCGTGCATGTGACGGTAGCCATCGGGAATGCCGCGATCCGAAAACAGAATGGTCACCTGGTGCAGTGCTTCCGGCGAATGCGACCAGAAGTCCCACATCATCTGCGCGCTTTTCAGGTTGCTCTGCGGGAGGCGTTTCTGGGTGTGGATAAAGTCGGGAAACTTCAACGGGTCACGGATGAAGAACACAGGAGTGTTGTTGCCAACGATGTCCCAGTTGCCTTCCTCGGTGTAGAACTTCAGAGCGAAACCGCGTGGATCTCGCTCGGTGTCAGCCGAGCCACGTTCGCCGCCTACAGTGGAGAAGCGCAGGAACGTCGGGGTTTGTTTGCCGACGGCCTCAAACAGTTTGGCGCTGGTGTACTCGGTGATATCACGGGTCACGGTGAACGTACCGTAAGCACCCGAGCCTTTGGCGTGCACGCGGCGCTCAGGAATGTTTTCACGGTTGAAATGGGCAAGCTTCTCGATCAGATGAAAATCGTCGAGCAGTAGCGGCCCACGAGGACCGGCGGAGCGAGAATTCTGGTTATCGGCGACAGGTGCGCCACTGGCGGTCGTAAGCGTTTTGATCTGGCTCATACGGTCTTCTTCCTCTGTCAGTCTTGAAACTGCCGGCTAATCGGCTTGCTGGGAAGTATTGATCATCGATATGACACCTACAAATTCATTAACTTGTAGTCACCGATAGATAATTACTAATTATGCTTCCCGGCACATAGTGACAACAGAACAATGTCAGAAGCTTGTACGAACAGCGCATTTCTTGCGGGCACAAAAAACCGGGCACTAGGCCCGGTTTTTCGTTTCAGACTGACGTCTTACTCGGCGGATACAGCTTCGCCAGCAGTAGCACGATCAACCAACTCGACGTACGCCATAGGCGCGTTGTCGCCAGCGCGGAAACCGCACTTGAGGATGCGCAGGTAGCCACCCTCACGGGTAGCGTAACGCTTGCCCAGGTCGTTGAAGAGCTTACCAACGATAGCTTTCGAACGAGTACGGTCGAAAGCCAGACGGCGGTTAGCCAGGCTGTCTGTCTTGGCCAGAGTGATCAGCGGCTCGGCAACGCGGCGCAGTTCTTTGGCTTTTGGCAGAGTAGTCTTGATCAGCTCGTGCTCGAACAACGACACCGCCATGTTTTGGAACATGGCCTTGCGGTGCGAGCTGGTGCGGCTCAGGTGACGCCCACTTTTACGATGACGCATGGTTCATTCCTTACCAAACACTACGTTCGGTGATTACGACGATCAGGCAGTCGCCTTGTCGTCCTTCTTAAGACTTGCAGGCGGCCAGTTGTCGAGGCGCATGCCGAGGGACAGACCGCGGGAGGCCAGAACGTCCTTGATTTCAGTCAAGGATTTCTTGCCCAGGTTCGGAGTCTTCAACAGCTCTACTTCGGTACGCTGAATCAGGTCGCCGATGTAGTAGATGTTTTCCGCCTTAAGGCAGTTAGCCGAACGTACAGTCAGTTCCAGATCGTCAACCGGGCGAAGCAGGATCGGATCGATCTCGTCTTCCTGCTCGACAACCACTGGCTCACTGTCACCTTTGAGGTCGACGAACGCAGCCAACTGCTGTTGCAGGATGGTTGCAGCGCGGCGGATAGCCTCTTCAGGATCCAGAGTACCGTTGGTTTCCAGATCAATAACCAGCTTGTCCAGGTTGGTACGCTGCTCGACACGGGCGTTTTCCACCACGTATGCGATACGGCGAACCGGGCTGAACGAAGAGTCGAGCTGCAAGCGACCAATGCTGCGGCTTTCGTCTTCATCGCTCTGACGCGAGTCGGCTGGTTCATAACCACGACCACGAGCTACGGTGAGCTTCATGTTCAGGGCGCCGTTAGACGCCAGGTTAGCGATTACGTGATCGGGGTTAACGATCTCGACATCATGATCCAGCTGAATATCGGCAGCGGTAACCACCCCCGAACCCTTCTTCGACAAGGTCAGCGTAACTTCGTCACGACCGTGCAGCTTGATGGCCAGACCTTTAAGGTTCAACAGGATTTCAATTACGTCTTCCTGTACACCTTCGATGGCGCTGTACTCGTGGAGCACACCGTCAATCTCGGCCTCGACTACTGCGCAGCCGGGCATTGAGGACAACAGGATGCGGCGCAGCGCGTTGCCCAGGGTGTGGCCAAAACCACGCTCGAGAGGCTCGAGAGTGATCTTGGCGCGGGTTGGACTGACAACCTGCACATCAATGTGGCGGGGTGTCAGGAACTCATTTACCGAAATCTGCATGGATGCACCTATTTTCTAGCCCTTACTTGGAGTAGAGCTCGACAATCAGGCTTTCGTTGATGTCGGCGGACAGATCACTGCGAGCAGGAACGTTCTTGAAAACGCCCGACTTCTTCTCAGTGTCTACTTCTACCCATTCTACGCGGCCACGTTGGGCACACAGATCGAGAGCTTGGACAATGCGAAGTTGGTTTTTTGCTTTCTCGCGAACTGCGACCACGTCACCAGCACGAACCTGATACGACGGAACGTTTACGGTCTGACCGTTAACGCTGATCGACTTGTGCGATACCAGCTGACGGGATTCGGCACGAGTCGAACCAAAGCCCATACGGTATACAACGTTGTCCAGACGGCATTCGAGCAGTTGCAGCAGGTTTTCACCGGTTGCACCTTTCTTGCCAGCAGCTTCTTTGTAGTAGCCGCTGAACTGACGCTCGAGAACGCCGTAGATACGACGGACCTTCTGCTTTTCACGCAGTTGGGTGCCGTAATCGGACTGGCGACCGCGGCGTTGGCCGTGGATACCAGGTGCTGCTTCAATGTTGCACTTCGATTCGATCGCGCGCACGCCGCTCTTCAGGAAGAGATCGGTGCCTTCGCGACGAGCGAGTTTGCATTTTGGACCAATGTAACGAGCCATTCTTTACAATCTCCTGGATTACACGCGGCGCTTCTTCGGCGGACGGCACCCGTTGTGCGGGATTGGCGTCACGTCGGTGATGCTGGCGATCTTGTAGCCACAGCCGTTCAAAGCGCGGACTGCGGATTCACGACCTGGACCTGGACCCTTGACGTTAACGTCGAGGTTTTTCAGGCCGTATTCCAGCGCAGCTTGACCAGCACGCTCAGCAGCTACTTGAGCAGCGAACGGGGTGGACTTGCGGGAACCGCGGAAACCCGAACCACCGGAGGTAGCCCAGGAAAGAGCGTTACCTTGACGGTCGGTAATGGTCACGATGGTGTTGTTAAAAGAAGCATGGATGTGGGCGATGCCATCAACCACTGTCTTTTTAACTTTTTTACGAGGACGAGCAGCAGGTTTTGCCATGATTAAATTCCTGTCGATTCGCTGGGGCGATTACTTGCGGATCGGCTTACGCGGACCTTTACGGGTACGCGCGTTGGTCTTGGTACGCTGACCGCGTACTGGAAGACCGCGACGATGACGCAGACCGCGATAGCAACCGAGGTCCATCAAGCGCTTGATTTTCATGTTGATTTCGCGACGCAGGTCACCTTCAGTGGTGAACTTCGCCACTTCGCCACGCAGCTGTTCAATTTGCTCGTCGCTCAGATCTTTGATCTTTGCTGCTGGGTTTACCCCAGTGTCTGCACAGATTTTCTGCGCAGTAGTGCGACCGACACCATAGATGTAGGTCAGCGAGATAACAGTATGCTTGTTATCTGGAATGTTAACGCCTGCAATACGGGCCATTCAGTGGGACTCCAATTGACAGCTACCTACGCCCCGGAAGCCAAGAAATAGGGCGCGAGATAATATCGCTGTAATAACAAATAATCAACCCGGCAGCGCACTAGCTGCCGGGCTTGAAGCACAATCACACTCAGCCTTGGCGCTGTTTGTGACGCGGTTCCGCGCTGCAAATTACTCGAACAACACCTTCGCGGCGAATAATCTTGCAGTTACGGCACAGCTTTTTCACCGATGCACGAACTTTCATCACCAACTCCTCGAACCTTATGGGTACTCAGCGCAACATTCCGCTGCCGTAACCCTTCAGGTTGGCTTTCTTCATCAGGGATTCGTACTGGTGCGAAACGAGGTGCGATTGTACTTGGGACATGAAGTCCATCACAACCACGACCACGATCAGCAACGAGGTCCCGCCAAGGTAGAACGGAACGTTGGCTGCAACCACCAGGAACTGGGGCAACAGGCACACGGCCGTCATGTAAAGAGCACCGAACATGGTCAAGCGAGTCAAAACGCCATCAATATAGCGTGCAGACTGCTCACCTGGACGGATGCCCGGAATAAAGGCACCGGACTTCTTCAGGTTTTCCGCTACGTCTTTCGGATTGAACATCAACGCCGTATAGAAGAAGCAGAAGAAAATAATCCCTGCACTAAACAGCAGAATATTCAACGGCTGACCAGGAGCGATCGACTGCGAGATGTCCTGCAACCAGCCCATACCTTCAGACTGACCAAACCAGGCACCCAACGAAGCCGGGAACAGCAAAATGCTGCTCGCGAAAATAGCCGGAATAACACCGGCCATGTTCACCTTCAGCGGCAAGTGGCTTGTCTGCGCAGCAAAAACCTTGCGGCCCTGCTGACGCTTGGCGTAGTGAACAGCGATACGACGCTGGCCACGCTCAATGAACACCACGAAACCGATAATCGCTACTGCCAGCAAACCGATGGCAACCAAGGCGAAAATATTGATATCACCCTGACGCGCAGACTCGAAAGACTGCCCGATTGCTCTCGGAAGACCGGCGACGATACCCGAAAAAATCAACATCGAGATACCGTTACCTACACCACGCTCAGTAATCTGCTCACCCAGCCACATCATGAACATCGCGCCAGCCACAAAAGTGGATACCGCGACGAAATGGAAGCCAAAGTCACCAGTGAACGCAACGCCCTGCCCCGCCAGACCAATGGACATGCCAATAGCCTGAACGAGAGCGAGGACGACGGTGCCGTAGCGGGTGTACTGGCTGATCTTGCGACGGCCAGCTTCACCTTCCTTCTTCAACTGCTCCAGCTGCGGGCTGACGGCGGTCATCAGCTGCATGATGATCGATGCCGAAATGTACGGCATGATCCCCAATGCAAAGATGCTCATCCGTTCCAGCGCGCCGCCGGAGAACATGTTGAACAAGCTAAGAATGGTCCCCTCATTCTGTCGAAACAGGTCTGCGAGTCGGTCCGGGTTGATACCTGGAACCGGGATGTGTGCGCCTATTCGGTAGACGATAATCGCCAGGAACAGAAAACGCAGACGAGCCCAGAGTTCAGACATACCGCCTTTGCCGAGCGCAGAGAGAGCACCTTGCTTAGCCATTTATTCCTCGAACTTGCCGCCAGCTGCTTCGATAGCCGCACGCGCACCTTTGGTGGCGCCGATTCCCTTGCCGATAGTGACAGCGCGAGTCACTTCACCGGACAGCATGATTTTCACACGCTGTACGTTGACGTTGATCACGTTGGCATCTTTCAGGGACTGCACGGTGACGATGTCGCCTTCCACTTTAGCCAGCTCGGACAGACGCACTTCTGCGCGGTCCATGGCTTTCAGGGAAACGAAACCGAACTTCGGCAGGCGACGATGCAGCGGCTGTTGACCGCCTTCAAAGCCTGGAGCAATAGTGCCACCGGAGCGGGAGGTTTGACCTTTGTGACCACGGCCACCAGTCTTACCCAAACCGCTACCGATACCACGGCCCGGACGATGCTTTTCGCGACGGGAACCCGGCGCTGGACTCAGATCATTGAGTTTCATCGATTAACCCTCGACACGCAGCATGTAGTAAGCCTTGTTGATCATCCCGCGATTCTCGGGAGTATCCTGGACTTCTACAGTGTGACCGATGCGACGCAGACCCAGACCCTTAACGCACAGTTTGTGGTTAGGGATGCGGCCGGTCATGCTTTTGATCAGCGTAACTTTAACGGTAGCCATGATCAGAAGATCTCCTTGACAGTCAGGCCACGCTTTGCAGCGATGGACTCAGGAGATTGCATGGCTTTCAGACCTTTGAAAGTGGCGTGAACCACGTTTACCGGGTTAGTCGAGCCGTAGCACTTGGCCAGAACGTTCTGAACGCCAGCAACTTCGAGGACAGCACGCATAGCGCCGCCAGCGATGATACCGGTACCTTCAGAAGCAGGCTGCATGTACACCTTCGAAGCGCCGTGAGCGGACTTCATTGCGTACTGCAGGGTAGTGCCGTTCAGGTCAACTTGAATCATGTTGCGGCGAGCAGCTTCCATTGCCTTCTGGATCGCAGCAGGCACTTCACGCGACTTGCCACGGCCGAAGCCAACACGCCCTTTACCATCACCAACCACGGTCAACGCGGTGAAAGTGAAGATACGGCCGCCTTTAACGGTTTTGGCTACGCGGTTAACTTGAACCAGCTTCTCAATGTAGCCTTCGTCGCGCTTTTGGTCGTTATTTGACATAACTTAGAACTCCAGCCCAGCTTCACGAGCAGCATCAGCCAGCGCTTTAACGCGGCCATGGTACTTGAAGCCAGAGCGGTCGAAAGCCACTTGCGAGACGCCAGCGGCCTTAGCACGCGTAGCGACCAGCTGGCCAACCTTTGTGGCCGCGTCGATGTTGCCAGTGGCGCCATCACGCAGTTCTTTATCCAAAGTCGAGGCGCTTGCCAGGACTTTGTTGCCGTCGGCCGAGATGACCTGGGCGTAGATGTGCTGCGACGAGCGGAACACGCAGAGACGCACGACTTCGAGTTCGTGCATTTTCAGGCGTGCTTTGCGAGCGCGACGCAGTCGAGTAACTTTTTTGTCGGTCATTTGCTATGCCCTACTTCTTCTTGGCTTCTTTACGACGGACGACTTCGTCCGCGTAGCGCACACCTTTGCCTTTGTACGGCTCTGGTGGACGGAAGTCGCGGATCTCAGCGGCCACTTGACCTACCAGCTGTTTATCGATGCCCTTGATCAGGATATCGGTCTGGCTAGGAGTCTCAGCGGTGATGCCTTGCGGCAGTTCGTAATCCACTGGGTGCGAGAAGCCAAGAGCCAGGTTCAGCACCTGACCTTTTGCTTGCGCCTTGTAACCAACACCGACCAGCTGGAGCTTACGCTCGAAGCCTTGGCTTACGCCTTGGACCATGTTGTTTACCAACGCACGCGTGGTACCGGCCATTGCGCGAGTCTGTTGATCGCCATTGCGAGCAGCGAAACGCAGCTCACCAGCTTCCTCAACGATCTCAACGGACGAATGGATGTTCAGTTCAAGAGTACCCTTGGCACCCTTCACCGAAAGCTGTTGGCCTGCGAATTTTACTTCGACACCGGCTGGCAGCTTAACGGGGTTCTTAGCGACGCGAGACATGCTTATCCCCCCTTAGAACACAGTGCAAAGAACTTCGCCGCCGACACCGGCAGCGCGCGCAGCACGATCCGTCATCACACCTTTGTTGGTGGAGACGATAGACACGCCAAGACCGCCACGAACTTTCGGCAGATCTTCAACGGACTTGTACTGACGCAGGCCTGGACGACTAACGCGCTTCACTTCCTCGATGACCGGACGGCCTTCGAAGTATTTCAGCGAGATGGACAACGACGGCTTAGCGTCGGTGGTGATCTGAAAATCCGCGATGTAACCTTCGTCCTTCAGGACTTTTGCTACAGCCACCTTCAACGTGGAAGACGGCATGCTTACGACAGACTTTTCAGCCATCTGGGCATTACGGATTCGAGTTAGCATGTCCGCTAACGGGTCCTGCATACTCATGGGCTAGACGCTCCTAATACAGAAAAATTAGCCTTGCGGCTACTACATGTCGCCGAGAAACTCCGGGCATGAAAAACACGGGCTCAGGCGAGCCGGTCATTCTAGACACACCCCAGAAATGAATCAAGCCCCAAAAGGGGCTTGATTCAGATTCAAGGCCACCGATGGTCAGGTTCTTGCGACCCCGACCATCAAGGCTTTGACAGCGATTACCAGCTGGCTTTAACCAGACCTGGAACGTCACCACGCATTGCCGCTTCACGCAGTTTGTTACGGCCCAGGCCGAACTTGCGGTAAACGCCGTGCGGACGACCAGTCAGGCGGCAACGGTTACGCATGCGCGAAGCGCTTGCGTCACGTGGTTGCTTCTGCAGAGCTACGGTAGCTTCCCAACGCGCTTCTGGACTTGCGTTCAGATCAACGATGATAGCTTTCAGCGCTGCACGCTTGGTGGCGTACTTGGCAACAGTAAGCTGACGCTTCAGCTCACGGTTTTTCATGCTCTTCTTGGCCATTTTCCTACTCCAATCAGTTGCGGAACGGGAATTTGAAAGCACGCAGCAGAGCGCGGCCTTCATCATCGTTCTTGGCAGTGGTGGTCAGGGTAATGTCCAGACCGCGGAGAGCATCGATCTTGTCGTAGTCGATTTCCGGGAAAATGATCTGCTCTTTCACGCCCATGCTGTAGTTGCCACGACCATCAAAGGACTTGGCATTCAGGCCGCGGAAGTCGCGAACCCGAGGCAGGGAGATCGACAGCAGACGATCCAGGAACTCGTACATACGCTCACGGCGCAGAGTCACTTTGACGCCGATCGGCCATCCTTCACGGACTTTAAAGCCAGCGATGGATTTACGAGCGTAGGTCACAACGACTTTTTGGCCGGTGATCTTTTCCAGGTCAGCAACAGCGTGCTCGATGACTTTTTTGTCGCCGATCGCTTCGCCCAGACCCATGTTCAGGGTGATTTTGGTAACGCGCGGAACTTCCATCACGTTCGAAAGCTTAAGTTCTTCCTTAAGTTTCGGAGCGATTTCCTTCCGGTAAATCTCTTTTAGTCGTGCCATGGTCTTCTACCTAGCAGTGTTCAAGCATCAACCGCTTTTTGGGTCGACTTGAAGACACGAATTTTCTTACCGTCTTCTACTTTGAAACCAACGCGGTCAGCCTTGTTGGTTTCGCCGTTGAAGATGGCGACGTTGGAAGCGTGCAGTGGCGCTTCTTTCTCGACGATACCGCCCTGTACGCCCGACATCGGGTTAGGCTTGGTATGACGCTTGACCAGGTTCAGACCACCAACAACCAGACGGTTGTCAGCAAGAACCTTCAGCACCTTACCGCGCTTACCTTTGTCTTTGCCGGCGATCACGATGATCTCGTCGTCACGACGAATCTTTTGCATGTCGGATCTCCTTACAGCACTTCTGGGGCGAGCGAGACGATCTTCATGAACTTCTCAGTACGAAGTTCACGGGTCACTGGCCCAAAGATACGGGTGCCGATCGGCTCTTGCTTGTTGTTCAGAAGAACAGCAGCGTTGCCATCAAAGCGGATAATGGAGCCATCAGCACGACGTACGCCGTGACGAGTGCGGACTACAACAGCAGTCATCACTTGGCCTTTTTTCACTTTACCGCGAGGAATTGCTTCCTTCACGGTAACTTTGATGATGTCACCGATACCAGCGTAACGACGATGGGAGCCACCCAGCACCTTGATGCACATAACGCGGCGAGCGCCGCTGTTATCGGCCACATCGAGCATGGATTGAGTCTGAATCATATAATTTCTCCGACCCCTAGCCCTTAGACTTCCACAGCGCGTTCGAGAACATCAACCAGCGCCCAAGACTTGGTCTTGGCCATCGGACGAGTTTCACGAATAGTGACTTTGTCGCCGATGTGGCACTGATTGGTTTCGTCGTGCGCGTGCAGCTTAGTCGAACGCTTAACGTATTTACCGTAGATCGGGTGCTTAACGCGACGCTCGATCAGAACGGTGATGGTTTTGTCCATCTTGTCGCTGACAACACGGCCAGTCAGCGTACGGACAGTTTTTTCGGCTTCAGCCATGATCACTTACCTGCCTGCTGGTTGAGCACAGTCTTCACGCGAGCGATGTCACGCTTAACTTGCGAGAGCAGATGAGACTGCCCCAACTGGCCAGTTGCTTTCTGCATGCGCAGATTGAACTGGTCGCGCAGCAAGCCGAGCAGTTGCTCGTTCAGCTGCTGTGCGGATTTTTCACGAAGTTCATTCGCTTTCATCACATCACCGTCCGTTTAACAAAGGAGGTGGCGAGCGGCAGCTTTGCAGCAGCCAGGGCGAAAGCCTCACGCGCCAGCTCTTCAGAAACACCCTCGATTTCATACAGGACTTTGCCTGGCTGAATCTGGGCAACCCAGTACTCCACGTTACCCTTACCTTTACCCATACGAACCTCGAGAGGTTTTTTGGAGATCGGCTTGTCCGGGAATACACGGATCCAGATCTTGCCGCCACGTTTTACGTGACGGGTGAGAGCACGACGTGCTGACTCGATCTGACGAGCGGTGAGACGACCACGAGCAACAGACTTCAGCGCGAACTCGCCGAAGCTGACTTTGCTACCGCGCAGTGCCAGACCACGGTTGTGGCCGGTCATCTGCTTGCGGAACTTCGTACGCTTTGGTTGCAACATTTGGCGTACCCCTTACTTAGCAGCTTTTTTACGAGGCGCTGGTGCTTGTGGCTTCAGCTCTTCTTGGCGACCACCAATTACTTCGCCTTTGAAGATCCAAACCTTTACACCGATCACACCGTAAGTGGTGTGAGCTTCGTAGTTGGCATAGTCGATGTCGGCACGCAGGGTGTGCAGTGGCACACGACCTTCGCGATACCATTCAGTACGTGCGATTTCAGCACCGCCGAGACGACCGCTCACTTGGATTTTGATGCCTTTGGCACCAATGCGCATGGCGTTCTGTACTGCGCGCTTCATCGCGCGACGGAACATTACACGACGCTCCAGCTGCTGAGCTACGCTCTGCGCAACCAGCATACCGTCGAGCTCCGGCTTGCGGATCTCTTCGATATTGATGTGCACAGGCACACCCATTTGCTTGGTCAGGTCCTGACGCAGTTTCTCAACATCTTCACCTTTCTTCCCGATAACGATACCTGGGCGAGCGGTGTGGATGGTGATGCGTGCAGTTTGGGCCGGACGATGGATATCGATACGGCTTACGGACGCGCTTTTTAGTTTGTCTTGGAGATACTCACGCACTTTCAGATCTGCGAACAAGTAGTCCGCATAAGTCCGACCGTCTGCGTACCAGACGGAGGTGTGCTCCTTGACGATTCCCAGGCGAATGCCAATGGGATGTACTTTCTGACCCATCTCTTCGACTCCGTTACTTGTCAGCAACCTTGACAGTGATATGGCAAGACCGCTTGACGATGCGATCAGCACGGCCTTTGGCACGTGGCATGATGCGCTTCAGCGAACGCCCTTCGTTGACGAAAACGGTGCTGACCTTCAGGTCATCAACGTCTGCGCCTTCGTTATGCTCGGCGTTGGCTACGGCCGACTCCAGCACTTTCTTCATGATCTCGGCGGCTTTCTTACTGCTGAAAGCCAACAGGTTGAGCGCTTCGCCCACCTTCTTCCCGCGGATCTGGTCGGCGACCAAGCGGGCTTTCTGGGCGGAGATTCGAGCGCCCGACAACTTAGCGGCTACTTCCATTTCCTTACCCCTTAACGCTTGGCTTTCTTGTCAGCCACGTGCCCACGATAAGTGCGGGTACCGGCGAACTCGCCCAGTTTATGGCCAACCATGTCTTCGTTCACGAGAACTGGGACGTGCTGACGGCCGTTGTGTACTGCGATGGTCAGACCGACCATTTGTGGCAGGATCATCGAACGACGCGACCAAGTCTTAATTGGTTTGCGATCGTTCTTTTCCGCCGCCACTTCGATCTTCTTCAGTAGGTGAAGATCAATAAAAGGACCTTTTTTCAGAGAACGTGGCACTGTCGTATCCCTCTATTTACTTGCGACGACGGACGATCATTTTGTCGGTACGCTTATTACCACGAGTCTTCGCGCCCTTAGTCGGGAAGCCCCATGGCGATACCGGATGACGACCACCAGAGGTACGACCTTCACCACCACCATGTGGGTGGTCAACCGGGTTCATGGCAACACCACGAACGGTTGGGCGAACGCCACGCCAGCGTTTGGCACCAGCTTTACCCAGCGAACGCAGGCTATGCTCGGAGTTCGAGACTTCGCCCAGGGTCGCACGGCATTCAGCCAGGACTTTACGCATTTCACCGGAACGCAGACGCAGGGTAACGTACACGCCTTCACGAGCGATCAGCTGAGCCGAAGCACCAGCGGAACGAGCGATCTGTGCGCCTTTACCTGGCTTCAGTTCGATGCCGTGTACGGTAGAACCGACTGGAATGTTGCGCAGTTGCAGAGCGTTGCCTGGCTTGATTGGAGCCAGAGCGCCTGCGATCAGCTGGTCGCCAGCACTCACGCCTTTAGGGGCGATGATGTAGCGACGCTCGCCGTCTGCGTAGCAGAGCAGTGCGATGTGAGCAGTACGGTTTGGATCGTATTCGATACGCTCGACAGTGGCGACGATGCCATCTTTGTCGTTGCGACGGAAATCGACCATACGGTAATGCTGCTTATGACCACCACCGATGTGACGAGTGGTAATACGGCCATTGTTGTTACGACCACCAGTCTTCGATTTTTTCTCGAGCAGCGGTGCGTGAGGAGCGCCTTTATGCAGCTCCTGGTTGACCACCTTGACCACAAAACGGCGGCCAGGGGAAGTCGGTTTGCATTTAACGATTGCCATGATGCACCCCTTCCTTACTCAGCACTGCTGCTGAAATCGAGATCTTGGCCTGGCTGAAGGGAGATAACTGCCTTCTTCCAGTCATTACGCTTGCCCAGACCGCGAGCAGTGCGCTTGCTCTTACCCAGAACGTTCAGGGTAGTGACGCGCTCTACTTTCACGCTGAACAGGCTTTCGACGGCCTTCTTGATTTCCAGCTTGGTTGCATCAGTAGCAACCTTGAAAACGAACTGGCCTTTCTTGTCTGCCAGAACCGTAGCCTTCTCGGAAACGTGCGGGCCAAGCAGAACTTTAAATACGCGTTCCTGGTTCATCCCAGCAGCTCCTCGAATTTCTTCACGGCCGACACGGTGATCAACACCTTGTCGTATGCGATCAGACTAACTGGATCGGAACCTTGCACGTCACGTACATCTACGTGTGGCAGGTTACGAGCAGCCAGGTACAGGTTCTGATCAACAGCGTCCGACACGATGAGAACATCGGTCAGGCTCATGTTGTTCAGCTTGCCCAGCAGATCTTTGGTTTTCGGAGTTTCAACAGCGAAATCCTGAACCACGACCAGACGATCAGTACGCACTAGCTCAGCAAGGATGGAACGCATTGCTGCGCGATACATCTTCTTGTTCAGCTTCTGGGAATGATCCTGTGGACGAGCTGCGAAAGTGGTACCGCCGCCACGCCAGATTGGGCTACGGATAGTACCGGCACGAGCACGGCCAGTACCTTTCTGACGCCATGGGCGCTTGCCGCCACCACGAACGTCGGAACGGGTCTTTTGCTGCTTGCTACCTTGACGGCCGCCGGCCATGTAGGCCACGACTGCTTGGTGAACCAGCGTCTCGTTGAACTCGCCGCCAAATGTCAGTTCGGAAACTTCGATCGCTTGAGCGTCATTTACATTTAATTGCATGTCAGCTTCCCCTTAACCGCGAGCCTTGGCTGCTGGACGTACAACCAGGTTGCCGCCAGTAGCGCCAGGAACAGCGCCCTTGACCAACAACAGATTGCGTTCAGCGTCCACGCGCACTACTTCCAGGGACTGCACGGTCACGCGCTCAGCGCCCATATGACCGGACATTTTTTTGCCCTTGAATACACGACCAGGAGTCTGGCACTGGCCGATAGAGCCTGGGACGCGGTGGGATACGGAGTTACCGTGGGTGTTATCTTGCCCGCGGAAATTCCAACGCTTGATCGTACCCTGGAAGCCTTTACCCTTGGACTGACCGGTTACATCAACCAGTTGACCAGCGGCGAAGATTTCAGCGTTGATCAGATCGCCAGCCTGGTACTCGCCTTCTTCAAGACGGAATTCCATGGTGGTGCGACCAGCGGCTACGTTCGCCTTGGCGAAGTGACCAGCTTGAGCTGCTGTTACACGCGAAGCACGACGCTCGCCGACAGTGACTTGCACTGCACGATAGCCATCGGTCTCTTCAGTTTTGAACTGGGTGACGCGATTCGGCTCGATCTCAATGACCGTGACCGGAATGGAGACACCTTCTTCGGTGAAAATACGGGTCATACCGCATTTACGACCGACTACACCAATAGTCATGTTGTAAACCTCATGAGTGTACGGGGCTTTCACCCGCTATGGCCGCCCATTTCAGAGCGTTACACGACCAAGACCGAGTCTTAGCCGAGGCTGATCTGCACTTCCACACCGGCCGCAAGATCAAGCTTCATAAGAGCATCAACGGTTTTATCCGTTGGCTGGACGATGTCCAGAACGCGCTTATGAGTGCGGATTTCGTACTGGTCACGCGCGTCTTTGTTGACGTGCGGGGAAACCAGAACGGTGAACCGCTCTTTACGGGTAGGCAGTGGAATTGGACCACGCACTTGAGCACCAGTACGTTTCGCGGTTTCCACGATTTCCTGGGTTGATTGGTCGATCAGGCGATGGTCGAAAGCCTTCAACCTGATACGGATTTGCTGATTTTGCATTGGATTTCAGACTCCGGCTGCTATTCCCACCGGGCGCAATACGCCCGTTAAAAGGAGGCGCAATTCTATAGACGCCCCAGATAGGTGTCAACCCAATAAAAAAGCCCCCGCTGAGCGGGGGCTTTTTCACTTCATCAAGCAGACTCTATAAAAGAGAATTACTCGATGATTTTGGCTACGACGCCAGCGCCGACGGTACGACCGCCTTCACGGATAGCGAAACGCAGACCGTCTTCCATCGCGATGGTTTTGATCAGGGTAACAGTCATCTGAATGTTGTCACCTGGCATTACCATTTCAACGCCTTCTGGCAGCTCGCAGTTACCAGTCACGTCAGTAGTACGGAAGTAGAACTGTGGACGGTAGCCTTTGAAGAACGGAGTGTGACGACCGCCTTCTTCCTTGCTCAGAACGTAAACTTCTGCGGTGAACTTGGTGTGCGGCTTAACCGAACCTGGCTTAACCAGAACCTGACCACGCTCAACGTCGTCACGCTTGGTACCACGCAGCAGAACGCCGCAGTTCTCGCCAGCACGACCTTCGTCGAGCAGCTTGCGGAACATCTCAACACCGGTGCAGGTGGTGGTAGTGGTGTCACGCAGACCAACGATTTCCAGTGCATCTTGAACGCGAACGATACCGCGCTCGATACGACCAGTCACAACAGTACCGCGACCCGAGATCGAGAATACGTCTTCGATTGGCATCAGGAATGGCTTGTCGATCATACGAACTGGTTCTGGGATGTAGGTATCCAGAGTTTCAACCAGTTTACGAACGGCAGTGGTGCCCATTTCGTTGTCGTCTTTGCCTTCCAGCGCCATACGAGCCGAACCGATGATGATCGGAGTGTCGTCGCCTGGGAAGTCATAGGTGGACAGCAGGTCGCGAACTTCCATCTCAACCAGTTCCAGCAGCTCAGCGTCGTCTACCAGGTCAGCCTTGTTCAGGAAAACCACGATGTACGGAACGCCTACCTGACGGGACAGCAGGATGTGCTCACGGGTTTGTGGCATCGGACCATCAGCGGCCGAGCAAACCAGGATCGCGCCGTCCATCTGGGCAGCACCGGTGATCATGTTCTTCACGTAGTCAGCGTGACCTGGGCAGTCAACGTGAGCGTAGTGACGAATAGTCGAGTTGTACTCAACGTGAGCGGTGTTGATGGTGATACCGCGAGCTTTTTCTTCTGGAGCGCTATCGATCTTGTCGAATTCAACTACGGCCGAACCGAAAACTTCGGAGCAGACGCGAGTCAGAGCAGCGGTCAGAGTGGTTTTACCGTGGTCAACGTGACCGATGGTGCCAACGTTGACGTGCGGTAGGGAACGATCAAATTTTTCTTTAGCCACGACAATTAACTCCTAGCCTAAAGGGGCTGAATCAGCCTTGTTTTTTGGTTACGGATTCGACGATGTGCGACGGAGCCGTATCGTATTTTTTGAATTCCATAGAGTAGCTTGCGCGACCCTGGGACATGGAACGAACGTCGGTCGCATAACCGAACATCTCACCCAGTGGAACCTCGGCACGGATAACCTTGCCGGACACTGTGTCTTCCATACCCTGGATCATGCCGCGACGACGGTTAAGGTCGCCCATTACATCACCCATATAGTCTTCAGGCGTAACAACCTCTACCGCCATGATCGGCTCGAGCAACTCACCACCGCCCTTCTGGGCCAGTTGCTTGGTCGCCATGGAAGCAGCCACTTTAAACGCCATCTCGTTGGAGTCGACGTCGTGGTAAGAACCATCGAACACGGTAGCCTTCAGGCCGATCAGCGGATAGCCGGCAACAACGCCGTTCTTCATCTGCTCTTCGATACCCTTCTGGATAGCCGGGATGTATTCCTTAGGAACCACACCACCTACAACTTCGTTCACGAATTGCAGACCTTCCTGACCTTCGTCAGCAGGAGCAAAACGGATCCAGCAGTGACCGAACTGGCCGCGACCACCGGACTGACGAACGAACTTGCCTTCGATTTCACAGTTCTTCGTGATGCGCTCACGATACGAAACCTGAGGCTTGCCGATGTTGGCTTCGACGTTGAACTCACGGCGCATCCGGTCAACCAGGATGTCCAGGTGCAGCTCGCCCATGCCGGAGATGATCGTTTGACCAGTCTCTTCATCAGTTTTAACGCGGAAAGACGGGTCTTCCTGAGCCAGCTTGCCCAGTGCGATACCCATTTTTTCCTGGTCATCCTTGGTCTTGGGCTCTACGGCAACCGAAATAACCGGCTCCGGGAAGTCCATGCGAACCAGGATGATTGGCTTGTCAGCGTTGCAGAGGGTTTCACCAGTGGTGACGTCCTTCATGCCGATCAGGGCCGCGATGTCGCCAGCGCGTACTTCCTTGATCTCTTCACGGGCGTTTGCGTGCATTTGCACCATACGGCCCACGCGCTCTTTCTTGCCTTTAACCGAGTTGATCACGCCGTCGCCGGAGTTCAACACGCCCGAGTAAACACGGACGAAGGTCAAAGTACCCACGAATGGGTCGGTAGCGATTTTGAACGCCAGTGCCGCGAACGGCTCGTCGTCACTTGCGTGACGCTCCATTTCCTCTTCCTCGTTATCAGGGTTCGAGCCCTTGATAGCTGGAATGTCGGTTGGAGCAGGCAGGAAGTCGATAACGGCGTCGAGAACCAGGGGAACGCCCTTGTTCTTGAACGACGAACCGCACACAGCCAGAACGATTTCGCCAGCGATAGTACGCTGACGCAGAGCAGCCTTGATCTCTTCGATCGACAGCTCTTCGCCTTCCAGGTACTTGTTCATCAGCTCTTCACTGGCTTCGGCCGCAGCCTCAACCATGTTGCTGCGCCACTCAGTAGCCAGCTCGAGCATGTCCGCAGGGATTTCCTTGCGAACAGGAACCATACCCTTGTCAGAGTCGTTCCAGTAAACAGCCTGCATGTTGATCAGGTCGATCTGGCCCTGGAAGTTGTCTTCCGAACCGATAGCGAGCTGAATCGGCACCGGAGTGTGACCCAGACGCTGCTTGATCTGACCGATCACGCGCAGGAAGTTGGCACCGGCACGGTCCATCTTGTTTACGTAAACAAGACGTGGAACGCCGTATTTGTTGGCCTGACGCCATACGGTTTCCGACTGCGGCTCAACACCCGAAGTACCGCAGAATACAACGACAGCGCCGTCGAGTACGCGCAGGGAACGTTCAACTTCAATGGTGAAGTCTACGTGGCCCGGGGTATCGATGACGTTGAAGCGGTGTTCGTGAGGATACTGCTTCTCGGAACCTTTCCAGAAGGCGGTAATGGCAGCAGAAGTAATGGTAATACCACGCTCCTGCTCCTGAACCATCCAGTCTGTGGTCGCGGCGCCGTCATGCACCTCGCCCATTTTGTGACTTTTGCCAGTGTAAAAAAGGACGCGCTCGGTGGTGGTGGTTTTACCAGCATCCACGTGAGCGACGATACCGATGTTACGGTAGCGACTAATCGGAGTAGTACGAGCCATAAAGCCCTCGCAAAATTAGTGAAGCTAAAATTAGAAGCGGTAGTGCGAGAAAGCTTTGTTGGCTTCGGCCATACGGTGCACGTCTTCACGCTTCTTAACAGCAGCACCTTTACCTTCAGCAGCATCCAGCAGTTCGCCAGCCAAACGCAGAGCCATAGACTTCTCGCCACGCTTACGGGCGAAGTCTACCAACCAGCGCATTGCCAGAGCGTTACGGCGGGAAGGACGAACCTCGACCGGAACCTGGTAAGTAGCACCACCAACGCGGCGCGACTTCACTTCGACCAGCGGAGCGATGGCGTCGAGTGCTTTTTCGAAGAGTTCCAGGGGATCGGTGCCGGCCTTACGAGCCTTCACGGTTTCCAGGGCACCATAAACGATACGCTCGGCAACGGCTTTCTTGCCGCTTTCCATAACGTGGTTCATGAATTTGGCGAGGATCTGGCTTCCGTATTTCGGATCGTCCAGAATCTCACGCTTTGCTGCTACGCGACGTCTTGGCATGATAAGCCCTCAAGCGGTCTTCAGGTTAGTTCGGGACAGATCCATTGGATGCAAGCCCGACCTTACTCTTATCGACTCAATAAAATGAAAATCTGCAAAACGACCGATTACTTCGGACGCTTGGTACCGTACTTCGAACGACCCTGGTTACGGCCTTTAACGCCGGAAGTATCCAAGGAGCCGCGAACGGTGTGGTAACGAACACCTGGCAAGTCTTTTACACGACCGCCGCGGATCAGTACCACGCTGTGCTCTTGCAGGTTGTGGCCTTCACCACCGATGTACGAGGAAACCTCGAAACCGTTGGTCAGACGCACACGGCATACTTTACGCAGTGCCGAGTTAGGTTTTTTCGGCGTAGTGGTGTACACACGGGTGCACACGCCACGACGTTGCGGGCAGTTCTGCAGCGCAGGCACGTCGGATTTCTCGACGATACGCTTACGCGGCTGACGTACCAGCTGGTTGATAGTTGCCATCTACTAGCTCCACTGTTGTCTTGCGACGCTATTGTCTTGCAAGAAAAGCAAAATGACAGGAACGGATTCCCGCCAAATTTAGGGGATCAAGAGTCTAAAGAGGATCTTGTCCCCAGTCAAGGCAAGGCCCCGACCTCCCCGCCCGTCGAACCTTGACAATTTGTCTCGACTCGACGAACGGAGCGATCAGGGCCTCAGCTTAGTTACCGCAGAACTCAGTTACCGCTCGAGTTCAGCGCTTCGGTCAGTGCAGCTTCCACTTCACTGGCGCTTACGCGCAACGGCTTGTCTGCATCACGACGACGCTTGCGCTCGCTGTGATATGCCAGACCGGTACCGGCCGGGATCAGACGACCCACAACCACGTTTTCTTTCAGGCCGCGCAGATAGTCGCGCTTGCCGGTGACTGCCGCTTCGGTCAGTACGCGAGTGGTTTCCTGGAAGGAAGCCGCCGAGATGAACGATTCGGTGGACAACGACGCCTTGGTGATACCCAGCAGAACGCGAGTGAACTTGGAGACAAACTTGTCTTCCGCGCTCAGACGCTCGTTCTCTACCAGCACGTGAGTCAGTTCCATCTGGTCGCCCTTGATGAAGCTGGAATCGCCGGACTCGGAGATCTCAACTTTACGCAGCATCTGACGCAGGATGGTCTCGATGTGCTTGTCGTTGATCTTCACGCCTTGCAGACGGTAAACGTCCTGGATCTCGTTCACGATGTACTTGGCCAGCGCGCTCACACCCAGCAGACGCAGGATGTCGTGCGGATCGCTTGGACCGTCGGAGATAACTTCGCCGCGGTTTACCTGTTCGCCTTCGAACACGTTCAGGTGACGCCACTTCGGAATCAGCTCTTCGTACGGATCGCTACCGTCGTTCGGGGTAATGACCAGACGGCGCTTGCCTTTGGTCTCTTTACCGAACGCGATGGTGCCGCTGACTTCAGCCAGAATCGACGCTTCTTTCGGACGACGAGCTTCGAACAAGTCGGCAACACGCGGCAGACCACCGGTGATGTCACGGGTCTTCGAAGTTTCTTGCGGGATACGAGCGATAACATCACCGATCGCGATCTTCGCACCGTCCGCAACACCGACCAGAGCGTTGGCTGGCAGGAAGTACTGAGCGATAACGTCAGTGCCTGGCAGCAACAGATCCTTGCCGTTGTCGTCGACCATCTTCACTGCAGGACGGATTTCCTTACCGGCAGCTGGACGATCTTTCGCGTCGAGTACTTCAATGTTGGTCATACCGGTCAATTCGTCAGTCTGACGCTTGATCGTGATGCCTTCTTCCATGCCCACGTAGGTCACGGTACCTTTCATTTCGGTAACGATCGGGTGAGTGTGCGGATCCCACTTGGCCACGATTGCGCCAGCGTCGACCTTGTCACCTTCTTTAACCGAAATCACAGCACCGTACGGCAGCTTGTAACGCTCACGCTCACGACCGAAGTCATCAGCGATGGCCAGCTCACCGGAGCGGGACACAGCAACCAAGTGGCCATCCACACGCTCAACGTGCTTCAGGTTGTGCAGACGGACAGTACCGCCATTCTTCACCTGAACGCTGTCGGCTGCGGAAGTACGGCTTGCCGCACCACCGATGTGGAACGTACGCATCGTCAGCTGGGTACCCGGCTCACCGATGGACTGGGCAGCGATAACGCCGACCGCTTCACCGATGTTCACCTGGTGACCACGAGCCAGATCACGGCCGTAGCACTTGGCGCAAATACCGTAGCGGGTTTCGCAGCTGATCGGCGAACGCACGATCACTTCGTCGATGCTGTTCAGCTCGATGAACTCGACCCACTTCTCGTCTACCAGGGTACCGGCAGGAACGATGACGTCCTCGGTGCCTGGCTTGAATACGTCACGGGCAATAACACGACCCAGTACGCGCTCACCCAACGGCTCTACAACGTCACCGCCTTCAATGTGCGGAGTCATCAGCAGACCGTGTTCGGTGCCGCAATCGATCTCGGTTACAACCAGATCCTGCGCCACGTCTACCAGACGACGAGTCAGGTAACCGGAGTTCGCAGTTTTCAACGCGGTATCCGCCAGACCTTTACGAGCACCGTGAGTCGAGATGAAGTACTGAAGTACGCTCAGACCTTCACGGAAGTTCGCAGTAATCGGCGTTTCAATGATGGAACCGTCCGGCTTGGCCATCAGACCACGCATACCGGCCAGCTGACGAATCTGTGCTGCGGAACCCCGCGCACCCGAGTCGGCCATCATGTACATCGAGTTGAAGGACTCTTGGTCGACTTCATCACCGTGACGGTCGATGACTTTCTCTTTCGAGAGGTTGGCCATCATCGCCTTGGAAACTTCGTCGTTCGCCTTCGACCAAAGGTCGATCACTTTGTTGTACTTCTCGCCCTGGGTTACCAGGCCGGAGGCGTACTGGCTCTCGATCTCTTTCACTTCGTCGGTGGCTGCACCGATGATGCGGGCTTTTTCGTCCGGGATAACGAAGTCGTTAACACCGATGGAAACGCCGGAGATGGTCGAGTAAGCGAAACCGGTGTACATCAACTGGTCAGCGAAGATCACGGTCTCTTTCAGACCAACCACGCGGTAGCACTGGTTGATCAGCTTGGAGATCGCCTTTTTCTTCATTGGCAAGTTGACGACATCGTACGACAGACCTTTTGGCACAACCTGGAACAGCAGCGCACGGCCAACAGTGGTGTCGACGATACGAGTGTTGCTCACGCTGTTGCCGTCACGGTCGTTGACGGTTTCGTTGATACGAACCTTGACCTTGGCGTGCAGTGCGGCTTCGCCGGCACGGAACACACGGTCAACTTCCTGCAGATCCGCGAACACACGACCTTCGCCCTTGGCGTTGATCGCTTCACGAGTCATGTAGTAGAGACCCAATACAACGTCCTGCGACGGAACGATGATTGGCTCACCGTTGGCTGGCGACAGAATGTTGTTGGTCGACATCATCAACGCACGCGCTTCGAGCTGGGCTTCCAGCGTCAGCGGTACGTGCACGGCCATTTGGTCGCCGTCGAAGTCGGCGTTGTACGCGGCGCAGACCAGCGGGTGCAGCTGGATAGCCTTACCTTCGATCAGTACCGGTTCAAACGCCTGGATACCCAGACGGTGAAGGGTCGGTGCACGGTTGAGAAGAACCGGGTGTTCGCGAATCACTTCAGCGAGAACGTCCCAAACCTCTGGCAGTTCGCGCTCGACCATTTTCTTGGCCGCTTTGATGGTGGTCGCGAGACCACGCATTTCCAGCTTGCCGAAAATGAACGGTTTGAACAGCTCGAGAGCCATCTTCTTCGGCAGACCGCACTGGTGCAGACGCAGGGTCGGACCTACGGTAATTACCGAACGACCGGAGTAGTCAACACGCTTACCGAGCAAGTTCTGACGGAAACGACCCTGCTTACCCTTGATCATGTCAGCCAGGGATTTCAGAGGACGCTTGTTCGAACCGGTGATAGCGCGGCCACGACGACCGTTGTCGAGCAGTGCATCGACAGCTTCCTGCAACATACGCTTTTCGTTGCGCACGATGATGTCCGGAGCGGACAGATCCAGCAGGCGCTTCAAACGGTTGTTACGGTTGATCACTCGACGATACAGATCGTTGAGGTCGGAAGTCGCGAAACGACCGCCATCCAGCGGGACCAGTGGACGCAGATCTGGCGGCAAAAC
The DNA here is from genome assembly GCF_053851495.1 of Pseudomonas sp. JQ36. NCBI lineage: Bacteria > Pseudomonadati > Pseudomonadota > Gammaproteobacteria > Pseudomonadales > Pseudomonadaceae > Pseudomonas > Pseudomonas sp. JQ36. The sequence goes on from NZ_CM132642.1 coordinate 4,124,362, forward strand.
CGGCAGAACGGTCAGCACCATCCACTCTGGCAGGTTGCCGGAACCCTGGAAGGCTTCCATCAACTTCAGACGCTTGGACAGCTTCTTGATCTTGGTTTCCGAGTTGGTTTGCGGAATTTCTTCGCGCAGACGGCCAATCTCGTGCTCCAGGTCGATAGCGTGCAGCAGTTCACGGACAGCTTCTGCACCCATGCGGGCGTCGAAGTCATCACCAAACTCTTCCAGCGCTTCGAAGTACTGCTCGTCGTTCAGCAGCTGACCCTTTTCAAGGGTGGTCATGCCCGGATCGATAACGACGTAGCTCTCGAAGTAGAGAACGCGTTCGATATCACGCAGGGTCATATCCATCAGCAAGCCGATACGGGACGGCAGCGATTTCAGGAACCAGATATGGGCAACCGGCGAAGCCAGTTCGATGTGCGCCATGCGCTCACGACGAACCTTGGCCAGTGCAACTTCAACGCCGCACTTCTCGCAGATCACACCACGGTGCTTCAAGCGCTTGTACTTACCGCACAGGCACTCGTAATCCTTTACCGGGCCAAAGATCTTGGCGCAGAACAGACCGTCACGCTCAGGTTTGAACGTACGGTAGTTGATGGTTTCCGGCTTTTTAACTTCGCCGAACGACCACGAGCGGATCATCTCAGGCGAGGCCAATCCGATACGGATGGCGTCGAACTCTTCGACTTGACCCTGGTTTTTCAGCAAATTCAGTAGGTCTTTCAAGGCCTTTCCTCCTGGCGGAGCAGAGAGCGGGCAGTCCTGCCCCGCTCTCGATCGCGTCACGTGTTATTCGGTTTCCAGATCGATATCGATGCCGAGGGAACGAATTTCCTTGATCAACACGTTGAAGGACTCGGGCATGCCCGGCTCCATACGGTGATCGCCATCCACGATGTTTTTGTACATCTTGGTACGGCCGTTCACATCGTCCGACTTCACTGTGAGCATTTCTTGCAGAGTGTAAGCGGCACCGTATGCTTCCAGTGCCCAGACCTCCATCTCCCCGAAACGCTGACCACCGAACTGTGCCTTACCACCCAGCGGCTGCTGGGTAACCAGGCTGTACGAACCGGTAGAACGCGCGTGCATCTTGTCGTCTACCAAGTGGTTCAGCTTCAGCATGTACATGTAGCCAACGGTAACTGGACGCTCGAACTTGTTGCCGGTACGGCCGTCAGTCAGCTGCATCTGGCCGCTTTCCGGCAGGTCTGCCAGTTTCAGCATGGCCTTGATTTCGCTTTCCTTGGCGCCGTCGAACACTGGAGTGGCCATTGGAACGCCGCCACGCAGGTTTTTCGCCAGATCCAGGATTTCCTGATCGGAGAAGCTGTCCAGATCTTCGTTACGACCGCCGATCTGGTTGTAGATCTCGTCCAGGAAGGTACGCAGTTCAGCGACTTTACGCTGCTCTTCGACCATCCGGTTGATCTTCTCGCCCAGACCTTTGGCCGCGAGGCCCAGGTGGGTTTCAAGGATCTGACCAACGTTCATACGCGAAGGTACGCCCAACGGGTTGAGGACGACGTCGACCGGGGTGCCATTGGCATCGTGCGGCATGTCTTCAACCGGCATGATCACGGAGACCACACCTTTGTTACCGTGACGACCGGCCATCTTGTCGCCCGGCTGAATGCGACGACGGATTGCCAGGTAAACCTTGACGATTTTCAGCACGCCTGGAGCCAGGTCATCGCCCTGCTGCAGTTTGCGCTTCTTGTCTTCGAACTTGTCGTCCAGCAGACGGCGGCGATCAACGATGTAGGCCTGAGCCTTCTCGAGCTGCTCGTTCAGAGCATCTTCAGCCATGCGCAGTTTGAACCACTGACCATGCTCAAGACCGTCGAGAACTTCGTCGGTGATGTCCTGACCTTTCTTCAGACCGGCGCCGCCTTCAGCCTTGTGGCCTACCAGAGCGGAGCGCAGACGTTCGAAGGTCGCGCCTTCAACGATACGGAACTCTTCGTTCAGATCCTTGCGGATCTCGTCCAGCTGGGACTTCTCGATCGACAGAGCACGAGCATCACGCTCAACGCCGTCGCGGGTGAAGACCTGTACGTCGATGACAGTACCTTTGGTGCCGGTTGGCACGCGCAGGGAGGTGTCTTTAACGTCGCTGGCTTTTTCACCGAAGATCGCACGCAGCAGTTTTTCTTCCGGAGTCAGTTGGGTCTCGCCTTTCGGAGTGACCTTGCCCACCAGGATGTCGCCAGCGCCTACTTCAGCACCTACGTAAACGATACCGGCTTCGTCCAGCTTGTTCAGTGCAGCTTCACCCACGTTCGGGATGTCCGCAGTGATTTCCTCTGGGCCAAGCTTGGTGTCACGGGCCACACAGGTCAGTTCCTGAATGTGGATCGTGGTGAAGCGGTCTTCCTGAACCACACGCTCGGACAGGCAGATGGAGTCTTCGAAGTTGAAGCCGTTCCATGCCATGAACGCGATGCGCATGTTCTGACCCAGTGCCAGTTCACCCATGTCGGTGGACGGGCCGTCGGCCATGATGTCGCTACGCTGAACACGATCACCCTTGCTCACCAACGGACGCTGGTTGATGCAGGTGTTCTGGTTCGAGCGGGTGTATTTGGTCAGGTTGTAGATGTCGACACCAGCTTCACCGGTTTCAACTTCGTCATCAGCAACACGAACCACGATACGGCTGGCATCAACGGAGTCGATCACGCCGCCACGACGAGCCACGACGCAAACGCCGGAGTCGCGAGCCACGTTACGCTCCATGCCCGTACCTACCAGCGGCTTGTCAGCGCGCAGGGTTGGTACAGCTTGACGCTGCATGTTCGAACCCATCAACGCACGGTTGGCGTCGTCGTGCTCGAGGAACGGAATCAGCGACGCTGCAACCGAAACTACCTGCTTCGGCGAAACGTCCATCAGGGTGACGTCTTCCGGCGCCTTGACGGTGAATTCGTTCAGGTGACGTACGGCTACCAGTTCGTCGATCAGGACTTTCTGCTCGTTCATGGTCGCCGAAGCCTGCGCGATCACGTGATCGGCCTCTTCAATGGCGGACAGGAACACGATCTCGTCGGTGACCACACCTTCTTTCACCACACGGTACGGGCTTTCCAGGAAGCCATACTGGTTGGTGCGGGCGTAAGCAGCCAGGGAGTTGATCAGACCGATGTTCGGACCTTCCGGCGTTTCAATCGGGCAGACACGACCGTAGTGAGTCGGGTGTACGTCACGGACTTCAAAGCCTGCGCGCTCACGAGTCAGACCGCCAGGGCCGAGTGCAGAGACACGACGCTTGTGGGTGATCTCGGACAGCGGGTTGTTCTGGTCCATGAACTGCGAGAGCTGGCTGGAACCGAAGAACTCTTTCACCGCCGCCGCCACTGGCTTGGCGTTGATCAGGTCTTGCGGCATCAGGCCTTCGCTTTCAGCCATCGACAGACGCTCTTTGACCGCACGCTCGACACGTACCAGGCCAACGCGGAACTGGTTTTCAGCCATTTCGCCCACGCAGCGAACACGACGGTTACCCAAGTGGTCGATGTCATCGACGATGCCTTTACCGTTACGGATGTCGACCAGAGTCTTCAGTACCGCGACGATATCTTCCTTGCACAGCACGCCCGAACCTTCGATCTCGGTACGACCGATACGACGGTTGAACTTCATCCGGCCGACCGCAGACAGGTCATAGCGCTCAGGGCTGAAGAACAGGTTGTTGAACAGGGTCTCGGCAGCGTCTTTGGTCGGCGGCTCGCCTGGACGCATCATGCGATAGATCTCGACCAGCGCTTCCAATTGGTTGCTGGTGGAGTCGATCTTCAGCGTGTCGGAGATGAACGGACCACAGTCGATGTCGTTGGTGTACAGAGTTTCGATGCGAACAACGCCGGCCTTGGCGATTTTCGCCAGGACTTCGGTCGACAGCTCGGTGTTGCACTCTGCCAGGATTTCGCCGGTAGCCGGATGCACGATGACCTTGGCGGTGGTGCGACCCAGGACGTAGTCCAGAGGCACGTCCAGCTCTTTGATCCCGGCTTTTTCCAGCTGGTTGATGTGGCGGGCAGTGATACGACGGCCCTGCTCGACAATCACCTTGCCTTTATCGTCCTGAATATCGAGGACAGCTACTTCACCGCGCAGACGCTGAGGCACCAGTTCCAGGCTCAGGCCTTCGCCTTTAACGTGGAATACGTTGGTGGTGTAGAAAGCGTCCAGCACTTCTTCGGTGGTGTAGCCGAGTGCGCGCAGCAGTACCGAGGCCGGCAGTTTGCGACGACGGTCGATACGCACGAATACGCAGTCTTTCGGGTCGAACTCGAAGTCCAACCACGAACCGCGGTAAGGGATGATGCGCGCGGAGTACAGCAGTTTACCGGAACTGTGCGTCTTACCGCGGTCGTGGTCGAAGAACACGCCCGGGGAACGGTGCAGCTGGGAAACGATAACACGCTCGGTACCGTTGATTACGAAGGTACCGTTCTCAGTCATCAATGGGATTTCGCCCATGTAGACTTCTTGCTCTTTGATGTCCTTGATCGCTTTGTTCGACGATTCTTTGTCGAAAATGATCAGGCGCACTTTTACCCGCAAAGGTACGGCGAAAGTTACACCGCGCAATACGCATTCTTTGACATCAAATGCCGGCTCGCCCAGGCGATAACCGACGTACTCCAGCGCAGCATTGCCGGAGTAGCTGATGATCGGGAAAACGGATTTGAAGGCCGCATGCAGGCCCACGTCGCGGAACTGATCTTTAGTCGCTCCCGCTTGCAAGAATTCACGATACGAATCCAGCTGGATGGCCAGGAGGTACGGCACATCCATGACGTCCGGCAACTTGCTAAAGTCCTTGCGGATACGTTTTTTCTCAGTATATGAGTAAGCCATCAGCGTTCCCCAGCTTGGTCACCTGCTTGTTTGGCCCCTCCCGACGGGAGCAGCCAGAAAATCGTGCAAACCCCATGGTTTGCGCCACCGCATCGGGTGGTTACAGCGCCTTTATCAGCACCGACCCAGTCGGCTGCCAATAACGGAAAAAGGCCGGTGGCAAGAGCCACCAGCCATCAGCCTGTCGCTTGACGCTCGGGCTGGAGGAGCAAAGTCGATACTTATTTCAGCTCGACTTTAGCGCCTGCTTCTTCCAGCTTCTTCTTAGCGTCTTCAGCAGCTTCTTTCGAAACGCCTTCAGCTACAACCTGAGGAGCGCCGTCTACTTTCTCTTTGGCTTCTTTCAGGCCCAGACCGGTCAGTTCACGAACTGCCTTGATCACGTTAACCTTCTTCTCGCCAGCTTCCAGCAGAACAACGTTGAACTCGGTTTGCTCTTCAACAGCAGCAGCAGCTACAGCTGGGCCAGCCGAAGCGGCAGCAGCGGTAACACCGAAGGTTTCTTCCATCGCTTTGATCAGCTCAACGATTTCCACTACGGATTTCTGGCCGATTGCTTCGATGATTTGTTCGTTAGTCAGAGACATGACTCAATTCCTGAATTGGGGGACGGCCTACGCGACCATCGAAATAAACAAAAAACGCGAGAAGTTGACGAGCCTTAGGCTGCGGCAGCTTCTTTCTGGTCGCGAATTGCCGCCAGAGTACGAGCCAATTTGCTGGTAGCGCCTTGAATCACGCTCATCAGCTGAGAAATTGCTTCGTCACGGGTCGGCAGAGTTGCCAGTACGTCGATCTGATTAGCTGCGAGGAACTTGCCCTCGAACGCAGCTGCCTTGATCTCGAACTTGTCCTGACCCTTGGCAAACTCTTTGAAGATACGGGCAGCAGCGCCCGGATGTTCGTTCGAGAATGCAATCAGGGTCGGGCCGGTGAACACGTCGTTGAGGACACTGTATTCAGTGTCAGCAACTGCGCGCTTGAGCAGGGTGTTACGTACAACACGTACGTAAACGCCAGCTTCACGAGCCTCTTTACGGAGTCCGGTCATTGCGCCTACTGTTACGCCACGGGCATCAACCACGACAGCGGACAGAGCGACTTTGGCAGCCTCGTTGACTTCAGCGACGATGGCCTTCTTGTCTTCGAGATTAATTGCCACGGGTTTAACTCCTGCTTGTTACCGTTTCACTCGGTCGAAACCGAATGTCGTTTTGGTGTCTGATTCGGTAAGGAACCGGGAGCACCATCTGCGTAGGCTTGTGGTTTAAGGCTTGCGCCGCCTACGGTCTTGGATAGCCCCCGCCAGGCAGGGACCCCAATCTTTCAATTGGCGCGAATAATCGCGCCAACCTTTGTCTTACGCGTCCAGCGAGCTCTGGTCGATAACCAGACCTGGGCCCATAGTGGTGCTCAGGGTAACGCGCTTGACGTAGATACCTTTCGAAGAAGCTGGCTTGATACGCTTCAGATCAGCGATCAGAGCTTCAACGTTTTCCTTCAGCTTGACGGCATCGAAACCGATCTTGCCAACGGAAGTGTGAATGATGCCGTTTTTGTCGGTGCGATAACGGACCTGACCAGCCTTGGCGTTTTTAACCGCGGTAGCTACGTCTGGAGTTACGGTGCCGACTTTCGGGTTAGGCATCAGGCCACGTGGACCGAGGATCTGACCCAGTTGACCTACAACGCGCATGGCATCCGGGGATGCGATCACTACGTCATAGTTCAGGTCGCCGCCTTTCATTTCGGCAGCCAGGTCGTCCATACCTACACGGTCAGCGCCGGCAGCCAGAGCGGCCTCAGCAGCTGGACCCTGGGTGAACACAGCAACGCGAACGGTCTTGCCAGTGCCGTGTGGCAGCACAGTGGCGCTACGAACAACCTGGTCGGATTTACGCGGGTCTACACCCAGGTTTACAGCAACGTCGAACGACTCGCTGAACTTGACAGTCGACAGCTCAGCCAGCAGAGCAGCAGCATCTACAATGTTGTAGGCCTTGCCTGCTTCGATTTTGCCGGCGATAGCCTTTTGACGCTTGGTCAGCTTAGCCATTACACACCCTCCACGTTAAGGCCCATGCTACGAGCAGAACCGGCGATAGTACGCACGGCTGCATCCATATCAGCTGCAGTCAGATCCGCGTTTTTGGTTTTCGCGATTTCTTCCAGCTGAGCACGGGTAACAGTGCCAACCTTAACGGTGTTCGGACGAGCGGAACCGCTGGTCAGACCGGCCGCCTTCTTCAGCAGAACCGAAGCAGGGGTGGATTTGGTTTCGAAAGTGAAGCTACGGTCGCTGTAGACAGTGATGATCACTGGAGTCGGCAGACCTGCTTCAAGACCCTGAGTACGGGCGTTGAAAGCCTTGCAGAACTCCATGATGTTCACGCCGTGCTGACCCAGAGCAGGACCAACAGGTGGGCTTGGGTTAGCCTGAGCGGCCTTCACTTGCAGCTTGATGTAAGCGGTAATCTTCTTGGCCATGAGGCACTCCAATTACGGGTTCGAACGCCTCGAAAGGCTCCCCGGTTACTTGCGCGTTTATCCCAGTGACGACAAAACCCCACAGCCTAGGGCTGCGGGGTTGGGATGCTTGTTCAGTTAGACCTTTTCGACCTGACTGAACTCCAACTCTACCGGGGTAGAGCGTCCGAAAATAAGCACTGCCACCTGGACACGGCTCTTTTCGTAGTTAACTTCTTCGACAGTGCCGTTAAAATCAGCGAATGGACCGTCAGTAACACGAACCACCTCACCCGGCTCAAACAGAGTCTTCGGCTTCGGCTTGTCGCTACCATCAGCCACTCGACGCAGAATGGCTTCCGCCTCTTTGTCGGTGATTGGAGCAGGCTTGTCGGCGGTACCGCCAATGAAGCCCATCACCCGAGGAGTATCCTTGACCAAGTGCCAAGTACCCTCGTTCATATCCATCTGTACCAGCACATAGCCTGGGAAGAACTTACGTTCGCTTTTGCGCTTCTGGCCATTACGCATTTCAACCACTTCTTCAGTGGGAACCAGAATTTCGCCGAAGCCATCTTCCATGCCTGCCAGCTTTACGCGCTCAATCAGCGAGCGCATGACATGCTTCTCGTAACCCGAGTAAGCATGCACAACGTACCAACGCTTAGCCACGGGACACCCTTAGCCGACAATCAAGGAAACAAGCCAGCCGAGCAGGGAATCAACACCCCACAACAGCAACGCCATAACGATAACCACAGCAACAACAATCAACGTTGTTTGCGTGGTTTCCTGGCGAGTTGGCCATACGACTTTACGAATCTCGGTGCGAGCTTCCTTAACCAGTACAAAGAACGACTTGCCCTTTGCAGTCTGCAGGCCTACAAAGGCAGCTACAGCAGCAATTACGAGCAAAGCGAGTACACGGTACAGGATCGGCGAAGCAGCGTAATACTGATTGCCAACAACGCCGACAATCACCAAAGCGGCTACCACAAGCCACTTGAGCAGATCGAAGCGAGAGCCTTGAGCTTCAGCCTTAGGAGTCATCTATGAAGATCCTGTGAAAAGAAAGCCAGACACACCGAGTGAATCTGGCAGGTCAGGAGGGAATCGAACCCCCAACCTACGGTTTTGGAGACCGTCGCTCTGCCAATTGAGCTACTGACCTAAAACAAAATCAGGCCGACCATTATGCCGGCCCGAAAAATACATTACAACCGCTTATTCGATGATTTTGGCTACGACGCCAGCGCCGACGGTACGACCGCCTTCACGGATAGCGAAACGCAGACCGTCTTCCATCGCGATGGTTTTGATCAGGGTAACAGTCATCTGAATGTTGTCACCTGGCATTACCATTTCAACGCCTTCTGGCAGCTCGCAGTTACCAGTCACGTCAGTAGTACGGAAGTAGAACTGTGGACGGTAGCCTTTGAAGAACGGAGTGTGACGACCGCCTTCTTCCTTGCTCAGAACGTAAACTTCTGCGGTGAACTTGGTGTGCGGCTTAACCGAACCTGGCTTAACCAGAACCTGACCACGCTCAACGTCGTCACGCTTGGTACCACGCAGCAGAACGCCGCAGTTCTCGCCAGCACGACCTTCGTCGAGCAGCTTGCGGAACATCTCAACACCGGTGCAGGTGGTGGTGGTGGTGTCACGCAGACCAACGATTTCCAGTGCATCTTGAACGCGAACGATACCGCGCTCGATACGACCAGTCACAACAGTACCGCGACCCGAGATCGAGAATACGTCTTCGATTGGCATCAGGAATGGCTTGTCGATCATACGAACTGGCTCTGGGATGTAGGTATCCAGAGTTTCAACCAGTTTACGAACGGCAGTGGTGCCCATTTCGTTGTCGTCTTTGCCTTCCAGCGCCATACGAGCCGAACCGATGATGATCGGAGTGTCGTCGCCCGGGAAGTCATAGGTGGACAGCAGGTCGCGAACTTCCATCTCAACCAGTTCCAGCAGCTCAGCGTCGTCTACCAGGTCAGCCTTGTTCAGGAAAACCACGATGTACGGAACGCCTACCTGACGGGACAGCAGGATGTGCTCACGGGTTTGTGGCATCGGACCATCAGCGGCCGAGCAAACCAGGATCGCGCCATCCATCTGGGCAGCACCGGTGATCATGTTCTTCACGTAGTCAGCGTGACCTGGGCAGTCAACGTGAGCGTAGTGACGAATAGTCGAGTTGTACTCAACGTGAGCGGTGTTGATGGTGATACCGCGAGCTTTTTCTTCTGGAGCGCTGTCGATCTTGTCGAATTCAACTACGGCCGAACCGAAAACTTCGGAGCAGACGCGAGTCAGAGCAGCGGTCAGAGTGGTTTTACCGTGGTCAACGTGACCAATGGTCCCTACGTTGACGTGGGGCAGGGAACGATCAAATTTTTCCTTAGCCATCGATAACACCCTCAACAGAAGAATTAGACGAACGATATCTACCATTAAAACAAAGGCAGATATTTTCATATCTGCCTTGTTATATGGAGCTCTTGAGCGGATTTGAACCGCTGACCTCACCCTTACCAAGGGTGTGCTCTACCAACTGAGCTACAAGAGCGAAACACTTTGCACAACCTGCAAACTTGGAGCGGGTAGCGGGAATCGAACCCGCATCATCAGCTTGGAAGGCTGAGGTTCTACCACTAAACTATACCCGCGGAGCTTGCAGCTCACGCTAAAAATGGTGGAGGGGGAAGGATTCGAACCTTCGAAGTCGTAGACGTCAGATTTACAGTCTGATCCCTTTGGCCGCTCGGGAACCCCTCCTAAGCGAGCCGGCATTCTATACTATGCCGACCTTCTGTCAAGCATTTTCTCATTAAAAACCTGAGGTTAGCTGCGTTGACACCGCTCCACTTTGACAACCTGTTTAGGTGTTCGCTGTGGAGCGGGCGCCATTCTATGCAAACTATTCCAGCGGTGCAACCCCCTCACACAGCATTATTTTATGTTTTAACTCATTGAATTCCTTGGAAAGGTTCTGCAACTGCACATCCCCCAATAAACGCTGGCTCTCGGGCGCAATGCGCAACCAATAACCAGGTTCGGGAAGATCCTTTTGTGTTGCCTGAACCTTCACACTCATTGCCGCTAGACGCATCTGTAGCTCGGAAATGCTGCTTTCTTGAGGCAAACCACCCAAAAACAGACACTCCTGTCCGGCACGGCGCGCGCCCTGCCCTCCTCCAGAGTCACCAGTCGCCTCACTCAATAAGCGAATATCTTGCTGGGCCCCGCGGTACATACTGAGGGGCGTGACATCTTTTGCACGCAAAGGCGCTTCCTGCTGATGCCAGACGTAATAGAAAACATTGAGAACAACGAGCAGCAGGAACAACCAACGCATACAAACCTCAAGTCAAAGGACACGCCATCGCCAACCCTACAAATACCAGGTCAGGGACGACCCGTGCATCGGGCACGACGTCCGCCACCAATCCAGCATCGCCACCGGTAATAAAGACAGCAAAGCGCTCCCCCCAATAGGATCGAGCCATTTCCATCTGGGTCAGAACGAAACCTCTCAACATTAAAGAGCACCCTCGCTCCACCGCCTCGACTGTACTGCGCCCCGGAGCATGGCTCGTCAGCGCTTTTTCGGCAGCCAAATCCCCATAACGGATTTTCCGGGTATGTGTACGTAACTGGTTACGCATCAAGGGCATCCCTGGGCAAATGAATCCTCCAAGGTGCTCTCCTTCGGCATTAATAAAATCGGCCGTCACAGCAGTGCCGAAATCCAGAATCAGGCAGGCGCCTGCAGCCAAATGAAAACCACCAAGCATCGCCAACCAGCGATCCAGCCCCAAGCGTTCATAGTCGTCATAGCCATTCCTGACGCCAGACATTTCACTGGCCGATTTGGCGCACACGACCGAGACGCCGAACGTCTGCTCGAGAATTCGGGTGAGCGCAGCAGTTTCTTCGCTTGTTCTTACGCTGACCAACCGACATTTACGCAACGACAGGCTGTCAAATGCGCACAAGCTATCCACCAGAGCCTGATCCGAGTCGACAACACCTTCAGCGAAAAGACCGCCAGCAGCCGTATTCAATACACGCCACTTGATAAAGCTATTCCCACAGTCGAGCTCAAGAATCATCACGCAACCTCAGGCTGAGCTCACCACCACTAAATACCCTTTCCACACCGTCCACCTTCAAGCGCAGCGCACCCTGGCTATCAATGCCAAGCACTACGCCTTCTATATGACTAACGCCCGCAACCAAAGAAACCGGGCGACCTTGCCACATGTGATCCTTTTCCCACTCCTCCTGGAACGCAGAGAATCCATGGACCTGATGACGTTGGATGTAGCCCCGCAGTTGCTCGCTCAGCTCAGCCACCAAGATGTTGCGATCGCAGTTTTTGCCCGTCTCGAGCCGAATCGACGTCCATTGCTGGTCAACTTCCTCAGCAACCTGCATGTTCACATTAATGCCTATACCAAGCACCACATGGCAAACATCTGCCGGATCCCCTACTAACTCAAGAAGGATACCGGCGATTTTCTTGTTTCCGACTAGCACATCGTTGGGCCACTTCAATCCAGCGCTCGACAATCCCTGCTTTCGCAGGGCATGCATAACCGCCAAACCAACCACTAGACTCAAGCCCTCAAGCTGGCGCATGCCACCCTCGATGCGCAAGACCAGGCTGTAATACAGATTTTCAGCGAAAGGGCTTACCCACTTGCGCCCCCGGCGACCGCGACCGGAAATCTGTCGCTCCGCCAATACCAGAAACGGCGCTGCTCGACCTTGACCGATCGCGCGCAGCGCCTCTGCATTGGTGGAATCAATGGAATCAAAGACTGACATCGGCCAAACCGGCGTCAAGGCACCAATCTTGAGGGGGTCGAGCAGCGTCAAGGGCGCGGCCAGTTGATAGCCTCTGCCCCGGACTTTGTTAATGGATAATCCGAGTTCAGCCTCAAGATGCTGAAGCTGTTTCCACACCGCACTTCGACTGATTCCCAGGGCAACCCCCAGAGCCTCGCCGGAATGGAATCGACCATCCTTTAATAGATTCAACAACGTCAGCATGCAGGTCTCGCCTCACAATGAGGCCCGAATAATAGCCATGAGGCGGGCGATTGCATAGAAATCAAGCACACCACTTTCTTGCGGGCAAAACAAAACCCCAACTGCTTTCGCAATTGGGGTTTCGGAATTTAATCTTGACGATGACCTACTCTCACATGGGGAAACCCCACACTACCATCGGCGATGCATCGTTTCACTTCTGAGTTCGGGATGGGATCAGGTGGTTCCAACGCTCTATGGTCGTCAAGAAATTCGGGTACTGACTCGTGGCACGTTGGCCTCGCTTCAGCAAATCGGGTATGTGATACAGGTGTTTGTGAGCATCGCGAACTTTCGGTTCATTGCGTCTTCACACACCGCAATCTGGTCTCTTTCGAGCATTCAGATTGCTTGGGTGTTATATGGTCAAGCCTCACGGGCAATTAGTATTGGTTAGCTCAACGCCTCACAGCGCTTACACACCCAACCTATCAACGTCGTAGTCTTCGACGGCCCTTCAGGGAACTCAAGGTTCCAGTGAGATCTCATCTTGAGGCAAGTTTCCCGCTTAGATGCTTTCAGCGGTTATCTTTCCCGAACATAGCTACCCGGCAATGCCACTGGCGTGACAACCGGAACACCAGAGGTTCGTCCACTCCGGTCCTCTCGTACTAGGAGCAGCCCCTCTCAAATCTCAAACGTCCACGGCAGATAGGGACCGAACTGTCTCACGACGTTCTAAACCCAGCTCGCGTACCACT
>NZ_CM132642.1:4142500-5630000 GCF_053851495.1 Pseudomonas sp. JQ36
AGCCAACAGATCACGCGCCGCCGCCGAGTTCTTCACCAAGCCTGCCTTATTAAGGACGGCGGCAATCGGCATATCCTCAGCAGAAGCCAACTCGATCTCCGGCAGATCATCCGGCAGCTCGCCATCCTTCATACGGTTACCGGCAGCGCGATGAGCATTGGCCGCAGCCTCCTCACCATGAAAGCGCGCAACAATCTCTTCCGCCAACTTGATCTTGATGTCGCGCGGGTTAGCTCCAGCCTCAACATCTGCACGGAAGGCATTGATCTCATCCATCGAACGGAAGCTGAGCAGCTCAAAGTAACGCCACATCAGCGCATCCGGAATAGAAACCAACTTGCCGTACATGACACCCGGTGCTTCCTGGATACCAACGTAATTGCCCAACGACTTGGACATCTTCTTCACGCCATCCAGACCTTCGAGCAACGGCATGGTCAGAATGCATTGAGCTTCCTGGCCATACCCACGCTGCAGCTCACGCCCCATCAGCAGGTTGAACTTCTGATCGGTACCGCCCAACTCAACATCCGCGCGCAGAGCAACCGAGTCATATCCCTGAACCAGCGGATAGAGAAACTCGTGAATTGCGATCGGCTGGTTGGTGGTGTAACGCTTGTCGAAGTCATCACGCTCAAGCATGCGAGCGACAGTGTATTGCGAAGTCAGCCGAATGAAGTCCGCCGGCCCCATCTGATCCATCCAGGTGGAGTTGAACGCAACTTCGGTCTTCGCCGGATCAAGAATCTTGAACACTTGAGTCTTGTACGTCTCGGCGTTTTCCAGAACCTGCTCGCGAGTCAAAGGAGGACGAGTTGCACTCTTGCCGCTTGGATCACCGATCATCCCGGTGAAGTCACCAATAAGGAAGATCACCTGATGCCCCAATTCCTGGAACTGGCGCAGCTTATTAATAAGCACGGTGTGACCCAAGTGCAGATCCGGGGCAGTTGGATCGAAACCAGCCTTGATACGCAGCGGCTGGCCGCGCTTGAGCTTCTCGATCAGCTCGGACTCGACCAATAGTTCTTCCGCACCACGTTTAATCAGCGCTAGCTGCTCTTCAACCGACTTCATAACAGACCCGCAAGGCTCAGATTCAAAGGGAACCAACCATACAAGATCGTGCACCAATTACAAGTTTTGCCCGGCGCACGGACACCAATCTGCAGACAGGGTGTCTGTAGACTTGCTTCGGGGATGATTTGGTTATATTTTATACAGTTATTTCATCTTCATCATGTCATTCATCTTTTCCAATTCATCTTTTTTCAAAGTCAAAATTACTTATGACCACTGAACCGTCTAAAGCGCCACCGCTTTACCCGAAGACCCACCTGCTCGCCGCAAGTGGAATCGCCGCCCTTCTCAGCCTGGCGCTCCTGGTATTTCCTTCCAGTGATGTTGAAGCCAAAAAGACAACCCTGAGCCTTGAACTGGAAAGTCCTGCTGAACAACTGACACAAGATCAAGACGCTGCTGACGCGGTTCAAGCCACAAATGAGCCAGTAGCCTCACCTTTCGCCCAGATCGAAAACAGCACCGAAGACACTCCGAAAACCGCTGAGGCCGAACCTGCGCCAGCCCCGATCGCCGAGAAACCAAAAGCGCCAGGACACCGCGAAGTTGTCGTCTCCAAGGGCGATACGCTCTCTACACTGTTCGAGAAAGTCGGTCTGCCAGCCGCTGCCGTGCACGAAGTTCTGGCCAGCGACAAACAGGCCAAACAGTTCAGCCAGCTCAAGCACGGCCAGAAGCTGGAGTTCGAATTGAACCCGGAAGGCCAACTGACCAGCCTGCACAGCAAGGTCAGCGACGTCGAAACCATTACCCTGACCAAGAACGACAAGGGCTACGCATTCAACCGCGTAACAGCCAAGCCGACCGTTCGCACTGCTTACGTGCACGGCGTGATCAATAGCTCCCTGTCACAATCCGCTGCCCGCGCAGGACTGTCTCATAGCCTGACCATGGATATGGCCAGCGTCTTCGGCTACGACGTCGACTTCGCTCAGGACATCCGTCAGGGCGATGAATTCGACGTGATCTATGAGCAGAAAGTGGTCAACGGCAAAGCCGTCGGTACCGGCCCGATTCTGTCTGCGCGCTTCACCAACCGCGGCAAGACCTACACCGCCGTGCGTTACACCAACAAACAAGGCAACAGCAGCTATTACACCGCTGATGGCAACAGCATGCGTAAGGCGTTCATCCGCACCCCGGTGGACTTCGCCCGCATCAGCTCGAAATTCTCCATGGGCCGCAAACACCCGATCCTCAACAAGATCCGCGCCCACAAAGGTGTCGATTACGCAGCACCACGCGGCACGCCGATCAAGGCTGCCGGCGACGGTAAAGTGCTGCTGGCCGGTCGCCGCGGTGGCTACGGCAACACGGTGATCATCCAGCACGGCAACACCTACCGCACGCTGTATGGCCACATGCAAGGCTTTGCCAAAGGCGTGAAAACCGGCGGCAGCGTCAAGCAGGGCCAGGTGATCGGCTACATTGGTACCACCGGCCTGTCCACTGGACCGCACTTGCACTATGAGTTCCAGGTCAACGGTGTTCACGTCGACCCACTGGGTCAGAAGCTACCGATGGCGGATCCGATCGCCAAGTCCGAGCGCGCACGCTTCCTTGCGCAGAGCCAGCCGTTGATGGCGCGCATGGATCAAGAGAAGGCCACCATGCTGGCTTCGAGCAAGCGCTAAGCCATGGCTCTTTATATCGGCGTGATGTCCGGCACCAGTCTCGATGGGCTGGACATCGCCCTGATCGAGCAGACCTCGGCGATCAAACTGATCGCCACGCACTACATCCCCATGCCTGAATCCCTGCGCGCCGAGCTGCTTGGCTTGTGCGCCAGTGGCCCCGACGAGATCGCCCGCTCGGCGATCGCCCAGCAGCACTGGGTAAAACTAGCGGCCCAGGGCATCCATACCCTCCTCGATCAGCAGCAGCTGAAGCCTGAAGCCATTCGAGCAATCGGCAGTCATGGCCAGACCATTCGTCATGAGCCCGCTCGCGGCTTCACCGTGCAGATCGGCAATCCCGCGCTCCTGACAGAGCTGACCGGCATCACCGTGATCAGCGATTTCCGCAGCCGCGATGTGGCAGCTGGCGGCCAAGGCGCCCCACTGGTGCCAGCCTTCCATGAAGCTTTGTTCGAAGAGCGTAGCGGCAACCGTGCAGTCTTGAATGTCGGCGGTTTCAGCAATCTGAGTCTGATAGAGCCGACCCGGCCTGTAGCCGGTTTCGACTGCGGCCCTGGGAATGTGCTGATGGATGCCTGGATTCATCAGCAACGCGGCGAGAACTACGATCGCAACGGCCAGTGGGCAGCCACCGGCACGGTCGAGCCAGTCTTGCTGAAAGCTCTGCTGGGCGACCCGTTCTTCGTGACCAAAGGCCCGAAGAGCACAGGCCGGGAAGTGTTCAACCTGCCGTGGCTGGAGCGCCACATCTCAAGTTTGCCGAGCTTCGCTGCTGAAAACGTTCAGGCAACGCTGCTCGAACTGACGGCGCTGACCATCGTCGAGTCGCTGCAAAGCGCTCAATCCGATACTCGGGAAATGCTGGTCTGCGGCGGCGGCGCTCACAACGCTACGCTGATGAAACGTCTTGCCGAGCTGCTGCCAAACGCTACCGTCGCCAGCACCGCGACTCACGGTGTCGATCCGGACTGGGTCGAGGCAATGGCCTTCGCCTGGCTTGCTCATTGCTGCCTAGAAGGCATTGCCGCCAATCGCCCGAGCGTCACCGGCGCCAAAGGCCTGCGGGTACTCGGCGCCATCTATCCCAACTGAATAAAACGCCCGCAACAAAAAACGCCGCAGAACCGTAAGGCTCTGCGGCGTTTTGTTGTGTGCAGCGAGGTGCGATCAGATCGAGAACGAAGAGCCGCAACCACAGGTCGTGGTGGCGTTCGGGTTCTTGATCACGAAGCGCGAACCTTCCAGACCTTCCTGATAGTCCACTTCGGCACCCGCCAGGTACTGGAAACTCATCGGATCAACCACCAGACTCACGCCTTCGCGTTCGACGATGGTATCGTCCTCGGCCACATCCTCATCGAAGGTGAAGCCGTACTGAAACCCCGAACAACCGCCGCCCGTAACGAATACGCGCAGCTTCAAGCGATCATTCCCCTCTTCATCGACCAGGCTCTTCACCTTGTGCGCAGCACCCTGAGTGAATTGCAAAGCCGTGGGGGTGAAGGATTCGACGCTCATGCTGACTATCTCCCGGCGTTACGCCGCCATAATGCGTGATGACGCGCATTATCCGCTTGTCCTAGAAAATCGGTCAACTATTGTTACGGTATATCAATAAACCCGACCAACTGCCCAGAATGCAAAAAGGCCCGTTTGACGGGCCTTTTTGCTGTGTTGCCGAAAGTGTTACGGCAGCATGCCGGCGTGGGACAGACCGAAGCGCTCATCCAGCCCGAACAGGATATTCATGTTCTGCACCGCCTGACCCGACGCGCCTTTGACCAGGTTGTCGATCACCGACAGCACCACCACCAGATCACCATCCTGCGGACGATGCACAGCGATGCGGCAGACGTTGGCGCCACGCACGCTGCGAGTTTCCGGATGGCTGCCGGCCGGCATCACGTCGACGAACGGCTCGTTGGCATAACGCTTTTCGAACAGTGCCTGCAGATCCACCGAACGATCGACCACGGTCGCGTAGAGCGTGGAGTGAATACCACGGATCATAGGCGTCAGGTGCGGCACGAACGTCAAACCGACATCCTTACCGGCAGCGCGACGCAGACCCTGGCGAATTTCCGGCAGATGACGGTGACCTTTCACCGCGTAAGCCTTCATGCTTTCCGACGTTTCGGAGTACAGCGAGCCTACAGCCGCTCCACGACCGGCACCGCTGACGCCGGATTTGCAGTCGGCGATCAGACGCGAAGTGTCAGCCAGACCCGCTTCAAGCAGCGGCAGGAAACCCAATTGTGTGGCGGTTGGATAGCAACCCGGTACGGCTATCAGACGCGCCTTCTTGATCTGCTCGCGATTGACTTCCGGCAGACCATAGACCGCTTCGTCCAGCAACTCCGGCGCACCGTGTGGCTGGCCATACCACTTGGCCCATTCTTCAGCGTCCTGCAGACGGAAGTCCGCGGACAGGTCGATGACCTTGGTGCCCGCAGCCAGCAGTTCACCGGCCAACGCATGGGCAACGCCGTGCGGGGTGGCGAAGAACACAACGTCGCAAGCACCCAGGGTTTTGATGTCCGGCACGCTGAACGCCAGACCGTCGTAGTGACCGCGCAGGTTCGGGTACATGTCAGCCACGGCCAGACCGGCCTCGGATCGGGAAGTAATCACCACCACTTCTGCCTGCGGATGCTGTGCCAACAGACGCAGCAGTTCGACACCGGTGTAACCCGTGCCGCCGACGATACCGACCTTGACCATAAACCTGCCCTCAACGAACCCACTGGAAAGCCGTCGATAATAGGGGCCACGCGCCCCTGCGACAACCATCAAGGTGACGTGCGGACGCTCAAGCCTCTACTATCCCGGCTACCGTGAACCTGGGAATAACTAAAAATGCTCTATCTATGGATCAAAGCGTTTCACATCGTCAGCGTCGTCTGCTGGTTTGCCGGGCTGTTCTACTTGCCGCGGCTGTTCGTTTATCACGCGCAAAGTGAAGACGCGATCAGCAAAGAACGCTTCAGCCTCATGGAGCGCAAACTGTATCGCGGCATCATGGGCCCGGCGATGATCGCCACGCTGATTTTCGGCGGCTGGCTGATCTACCTCAATCCGGGCATCTTCAGCATGGGCGGCTGGATTCACGCCAAGCTGACCCTGGTGGTCTTGCTGATCGGCTACCACCACATGTGCGGTGCGCAGGTAAAACGCTTCGCCCGTGGCGAGAACACCCGCAGCCATGTCTTTTATCGCTGGTTCAATGAAGTGCCGGTTCTGATATTGCTGGCTATCGTAATTCTGGTCGTGGTCAAGCCGTTCTAATTTCATAACAGGCATCACACCTCGGGGGATTTCCAATGTCGCTGCCCGCTTTGCTCGAACAACGTCTGCGCTTGCCGGTAGTGGCGGCGCCGATGTTCCTGATCTCCAACCCGGAGCTGGTGCTCGCCTGCTGCCGTAACGGCGTGGTTGGCAGTTTTCCGGCGCTGAACCAGCGTGAAAGCAGCGGCTTCAAGGCCTGGCTGGAGCAGATTGAAGCGGGCCTGGCGACATTGGACGACCCCGCGCCGTATGCGGTGAACCTGATCGTGCATAACAGCAATCCGCGCTTGCAGGCGGATCTGAATATCTGCGTCGAGCACAAGGTGCCGATTGTCATCACCAGCCTCGGCGCAGTGAAGGAACTGGTCGATGCCGTGCACAGCTATGGCGGCCTGGTATTCCACGATGTGACCACGCGCCGGCATGCCGAGAAAGCCGCCGAAGCCGGAGTCGACGGCTTGATCGCGGTCGCGGCGGGCGCCGGGGGTCATGCCGGCACCTGGAGCCCATTTGCCCTGATCGCCGAGATCCGCGAGTTCTTCGATAAAACCCTGCTGCTTGCCGGATGTCTTAACCACGGCCATGAGATTTTGGCCGCGCAGCTGCTCGGCGCGGATCTGGCCTACTTCGGTACGCGATTTATCGGCACCACCGAAAGTCATGCGCCTGACGCCTATAAGGACATGCTGCTGACGGCCAAGGCGGCGGACATCATTCATACTCCTGCAGTCTCCGGAGTACCGGCCAGCTTCATGCGCCAAAGCCTGGAGGCGGCGGGTTTTGACATGGTCGCGCTGCAGGGCAAGGGCGAAGTCAATTTCGGTGACAAACTCAAACCGATCAACGACGAAGCCAAGGCCTGGAAGACCGTGTGGTCAGCCGGCCAGGGCGTAGGCCAGATTGGCGACCTGCCGAGTGTGGATCAGTTGATCGCCCGGCTCGATGCGGAATATCGTCAGGCGCTGGAACGCGCGGCGCAATTGCCGAAACGCTGGCCGCGCTGAGAAAAATCAGGCCAGTCATCCACCGACTGGCCTTACACTTGCTGACCTACAATTCACTCGCGACAAGGATGCCTCGGCCATGAGCGAACCTCGTTACAAGATCGTTTTCGACGGTGCTCTACAGCCCGGTGTCGATCTCACCACCGCCAAGCTCAATCTGGCGGCCCTGTTCAAAAGCGATGTTGCCGCCATTGAACGCCTGTTCAACGGCAGCACCGTCGCCCTCAAACGCGACCTGCCCCACAGCGATGCGCAGACCTATCTGCAAGCACTGAGCAAGACCGGGATCGATGCGCGGATCGAGGCGGAGACGGCAATCGAGCTGAATCTGGCGGACGTGCACGAACATCAACCCGCTCTTGCCGAACCAGTCTCGCCCTACGCACCACCGCGCGCCAACGTTGGCGAGAACCTACCAGCCTTTGCCGAGCTCAAACCCTTTAGCGTCGAGGGCCGGATCGGACGCCTGCGGTTTCTGGCCTGGACCATGGTGCTGAGCCTGGTGACCCTGCCGATCGTGGCGATATTTGCATTTATCGGTCTGGGGCTGGTCAGTGGCGACTCCACCACCGGCCTGATCATCGGCGGGCTATTCGCGTTCTTCCTGTTCCTCGGCTTCATCATTGTCAGCATTCTGTTCAGCGTGCAGCGCCTGCACGACATCGGCTGGTCTGGCTGGCTCTGGCTGCTGAACCTGGTGCCGTTCGTGGGCAGCTTCTTCCCGCTGGTGATCATGGTCGTGCCGGGCAACACCGGGGCCAATCGCTACGGCCCGCCGCCACCGCCTAACAGCACTGCGGTCAAAGTGCTGTGCTCGTTGTGGATCGTGTTCTTCGCCCTGGTATTTGCCGGCGGCATGCTCGGCGGTATCTCGGCGATTCAGCAGGAATACGAAAGCAACCTTGAGAGCAGCTACGAAAGCGGCTCGGTCACCACCGATGAAGTCGAGGTCGAGACTGAACCGGCGAATTCCGTGGACGATGCAGCCGAAGCGGCCCCGGCCCCTGTAGACTCTGCGAAAGAATGAACAACGCTCCCCGCCGTGACACCTGCGTCGCTGGCGCGGAGCTGTTGCGATGGAGAATTGCATGACCCGTTACGCTCTGATCACCGGCGCCTCCAGCGGCATCGGCCTGGCCATGGCTGAAGCTTTGGCCCGGCGCGGCCGCAGCCTGATTCTGGTGGCCCGCCAGCGTGATCAGCTGGAAAGTATCGCGATCGAACTGACCCAGCGCTTTGGCGTGGAGGTGTTGTTCCGCGCCTGCGATCTGGGCGAGCCATTGCGCTTGTCCGGCTTCCTGCTGGAACTGGAAGAAGGCGACCGGCAGATTGATCTGCTGGTCAATTGCGCCGGCATCGGCACCTGCGGCCCGTTCCTCGCCCAAGACTGGATGACCGAGCAGGATCTGATTGAAGTCAACATCCTCGCTCTCACCCGCCTGTGCCACGCCATCGGCAACAGCATGGCGCTGCAGGGCGGCGGGCAGATCCTCAACGTCGCCTCGGTGGCGGCGTTCAATCCCGGCCCGTGGATGAGCACTTACTACGCCAGCAAGGCTTACGTTCTGCACTTCTCCGAAGCGCTGAGAGTTGAACTGAAACAGAGCGCGGTCAAAGTCTCGGTACTTTGCCCCGGCCCGACCCGCACCGCTTTTTTCCGCACCGCGCAGCTCAATAGCGACAAACTCAAGGACAGCAAACTGCTGATGAGTCCCGAGGAAGTCGCGCTGTACACCGTGCGTGCGCTGGAGAAAAACCGCGCCATCATCATTCCGGGACGGCGCAACCGCTGGCTGGCCTTCCTGCCACGCCTCGGCTCGCGCTGGCTCAATCGCACCATCGTCGGCATGGTCAACAAGGCTTACTGCCCGCGCTGAACTGTCCTACGGCAAAACACTGGGCGGGGTCATTTCCCATGAGTACACTCAGGCCAGCCCCCACAACGGAGAAAACAGCAGTGGATACTCTGTTCACCAAGATCATCAACCGGGATATCCCGGCCAATATCATTTACGAGGACGACCAGGTTCTGGCGTTCCACGACATCGCACCTCAGGCACCGGTGCATTTTCTGGTGATCCCGAAGAAACCGGTACGCACCCTCAACGACCTGACCGAAGACGACAAGGCATTAGCCGGGCACATTCTGTTCACTGCCCAGCGTCTGGCGCTGGAGCTGGGCTGCGAGGAAGGCTTCCGGGTGGTGATGAACTGCAATGAAAAAGGTGGGCAGACCGTCTATCACATTCATATGCATGTACTCGGTCAGCGTCAGATGAACTGGCCGCCGGGCTGATTCACTGCATCCGTCCCTGTGGGAGCGAGCTTGCTCGCGAAAGCGGATTGTCTGGCACTGATACTCTGAAGGTGCCGACGTCTTCGCGAGCAAGCCCGCTCCCACAAAAAGCATGACCGCGTGGCAAATGACCCAGCGCAAACCTTCCCCGGCCGATTCAGTTAAACTGGCGGTCGAGATTTTTCCCGGAGGTCAGCATGACTACCCAACGTCACTACTCGCCGATTGACCGTCTTCTGCTGCAAGCCGACGCCGCGATGCGCACGCTGCTGCCTTTCAGCGGCCAGCCGTACCGTCCGTCGCCAGCCATTGTGCAGCCGGATGTGCAAATGAGCGACGAAGACACCCGCCACGTCGCCGGCCTGATGCGCATCAACCACACCGGTGAGGTCTGCGCCCAGGCGCTGTACCAGGGGCAGGCGCTGACCGCCAAGTTGCCGCAGGTGCGTGCAGCCATGGAGCACGCCGCCGAAGAGGAAATCGACCATCTGGTGTGGTGCGAACAGCGCATCCATCAACTGGGCAGCCATACCAGTGTGCTCAATCCACTGTTCTACGGCATGTCGTTCGGTATTGGTGCCGTGGCCGGCCTGATCAGTGACAAGGTCAGCCTTGGCTTCGTCGCGGCCACCGAGCATCAGGTGTGCAAGCACCTGAACGAGCACCTGGAACAATTGCCGGCCGAGGACGAGAAGTCCCGGGCGATTCTGGAGCAGATGCGCATTGATGAAGAGCATCATGCAGAGAGCGCACTGGATGCGGGCGGTTTCCGTTTTCCGGCGCCGGTGAAGTTCGGGATGAGTCTGTTGGCGAAGGTGATGACCAAGAGTACTTATCGGATCTGAGATCTGTATTGCCACAAAGGGCCTCTTCGCGAGCAAGCCCGCTCCCACAGGGTTCTGTTTTTCGGTAATAAAAAAGGCGACTACCGCACGGTAGTCGCCTTTTTTGTGTCCGGGAATCTTACGCGGGCATGTTGCGCGCGTAGAAGATTTCCAGCATTTCGTGTTTCACACGCTCGGTCACCTGAGCACGCTGCTCGGAAGACAGGTTGCTGGTGGCGTCGCCGAACAGGTAGTTATCCAGTTCGAAGTTCTTCAGCAGCATTTTGGTGTGGAACAGATTTTCCTGGTACACGTTCACGTCGGTCATCTGGTACGCGTCGCGAGTGTCTTCGGAAAGGTAGTTCTGGATCGAGTTGATCTCGTGGTCGATGAAGTGCTTGTTGCCTTCAACGTCACGGGTGAAGCCGCGCACACGGTAATCCACAGTCACGATGTCCGAATCGAACTGGTGAATGAGGAAGTTGAGCGCTTTAAGCGGTGAAATGACACCACAGGTCGACACGTCGATGTCCACACGGAACGTCGCAATACCGGCGTCCGGATGGATTTCCGGATAGGTATGCACCGTGATGTGACTCTTGTCGAGGTGGGCAAGGATGATTTCGGGCAATGGACCCGGGGACTCTTCGATCTGGCTGTCTGTCGGGGTCACCGGCTCTTCCGAGATCAGAATCGTGACGCTGGCACCCTGAGGCTCATAGTTCTGACTCGCGATGTTCAGAATGTTGGCACCAATGATTTCGACAACTTCCGTGAGGATCTGCGTCAGGCGTTCGGCGTTGTACTCTTGATTGATGTACTCGACGTAAGCCTGCTGGTCTTGCGGGGTTTCCGCGTAGCAGATGTCATAGATGTTGAAGCTCAAGGTCTTTGTCAGGTTATTGAACCCGTGGAGCTTGAGTTTGCTTTTCACCGTTAAAAACTCTCTATGTATGCGGCGCAGCCGCGTGATCAAGCATGCCCGTCAAGTGCGAACAACGCACCTGCGTAGGACGGTTAACACCTCTTCGCGATGGCGATTTTGGTTATCTGTTCAGGCGGACGATCCGTCAGTTGACCGATCACTGCCCTGAAAAAAGTGGCGCATTATGCAGACGTCAGCGAGGGATCGCCAGAGTCTGCACTGCTTTTATGATAGTTGAATGTCGGTTCAACCGAGTTCGACGATTTCATAATCGTGAGTGATCGCCACACCGGCCGCGCCGAGCATGATCGAAGCCGAGCAATACTTCTCGGCAGACAGTTCGATGGCGCGCTTGACCTGGGCTTCTTTCAGGCCCCGGCCCTTGACCACGAAATGCATGTGGATCTTGGTGAACACCTTCGGATCTTCGGTCGCCCGCTCGGCTTCGAGGAACGCTTCGCAGCTTTCAACCGCCTGACGCGACTTCTTCAGGATGCTGACCACGTCGAAGTTGCTGCAACCGCCAACGCCCAGCAGGAGCATTTCCATCGGGCGGACACCCAGATTACGACCACCAGCGTCAGGCGGACCGTCCATGACCACAACATGACCGCTACCGGATTCGCCGAGGAACATGGCTTCGCCAGCCCATTGGATGCGTGCCTTCATCGCCAAGACTCCACTGTAGAAAAAAGGGTCGCCAGCTTAGCACAGGCCTTTGTTCTGACAGCGCCCGGCGTTCCTAGGACGGATGCCTTTGCTGCGTAGGTAATTTCTCGAATTTTCGACGAAGTGTCTGGTAAGCTGGCGCCAATTCGCTGGCGCCAATTGTCAGCCTGTGTAGCGACCGCCTTCAGCGCCTCATAAAAAAATCAAACATCACCGTGCAGTCTTTTCGGGATACAACCATGGTTGCTATTACCCCCACACCCAAAATCAAGAACCTCGACAAGCTGTTGATGCACTGCCAGCGTCGTCGCCATGCGGCCAAGAGCAACATCATCTGCGCCGGCGATCGCTCGGACACGCTGTACTTCATCATCAAAGGTTCGGTCACCATCCTGATCGAAGATGACGACGGCCGCGAAATGATCATCGCCTACCTCAATGCCGGGGACTTCTTCGGCGAGCTGGGTTTGTTCGAGCAGGCAGGCCAGGAACAGCAGCGCAGCGCCTGGGTGCGGGCCAAGGTTGAATGTGAAATCGCCGAAATCAGCTACGTGAAGTTCCGCGAACTGTCGCAGCAGGATCCCGACATTCTTTACGTCCTCAGCGGACAAATCGCCCAACGTCTGCGCAATACCACGCGCAAGGTCGGCGATCTGGCGTTTTTCGACGTCACCGGTCGTGTGGCCCGCTGCCTGCTGGAGCTGTGCAAGCAGCCCGACGCTATGACTCACCCGGACGGCATGCAGATCAAGGTAACCCGTCAGGAAATCGGCCGAATTGTCGGTTGTTCGCGGGAGATGGTCGGTCGCGTGCTCAAGGATCTTGAAGAACGCAACCTGGTCGATGTGAAAGGCAAGACCATGGTGGTCTTCGGCACGCGCTAAGCGCGCAAAATCAGGTGCTGTAGACCTGCGCCAGCATCAGACGAAACAGCTCATCCAGACGCGCCAATGCCGTTGGCGCGGCGAACTTCTCATGCAGGGCGATGTGGCTTTCGGCCCGCACTCGCTGCTCCAGACCGCAAGCCTCGTTGAAGCGATTGACCGCTGCAACCATCGACTCGCGCTCGTTATCCATCAGCATCGCCCCGTGCACCAGCCCCACCGGACGCTGACCGCCCTGACTCTGGCGCCAGCGCTGAGCGGTGCCGACCATCTTGCGGCCGTCGAGATTGACGTTGAAACGACCGTCGCAGAACGCGCCGTCGATTTCGCCCAACGACGACACACCGCCCAGTTCATCCAGCAACTCACAGATCGGATCGCACAGACGCCGGTAACCGGTTTCGATGCGATTCAGATCACCTTCACTGCGGGGCGGGGCGTAGACCAACGCGATGTTGATGGTTGAAGCAGATTGCGGGACCGGTTCACCGCCGGTTTCCCGCAGCAAGACTGGCCAACCAGCGGCGGCGGAGACTTCGCAGGCGTGATCAAAACCGGGCAGACGATTGAGCCGGCGTGGCATGACCAGAGCGCGATCGCTGGGTTGCCAGAACAGCAGACCGAATTCGGCGTCGCCGGCGCAGACAGAGGCCAGCAAGTCTTGCTCGGCCATGAGGCCAGCTTCGATGGTCAGGGGGCTTGGCAGCGACATGGAGAACTCCGGCAGATCGTAAATCTTCGGGAAATTTGAAGGCCCTTTCGCGAGCAAGCCCGCTCCCACAGGGGGAAATGCATTCCAAATGTGGGAGCGGGCTTGCTCGCGAAGGGGGCGACTCGGTCTAACGGCAATCAGTCGAGGGTCGAACCGCTGACCGGAACGCCACGCTCCGGGAAGAACAGGCGCTGCAGTTCGGTGCCCGGGCTTTCCGCGCGCATGAACGCTTCGCCCACCAGGAACGCATAAACGTCGCTGATTTCCATCAGCTCGACATCGGCACGGTTGAGGATGCCGCTCTCGGTGATGACCAGACGATCGCGCGGGATGCGCGGCAGCAGGTCAAGGGTGGTTTCCAGGCTGACGTCGAAGGTGTGCAGGTTGCGGTTGTTCACCCCGACCAGTGGCGTGTCGAGAGTTTTCAGCGCGCGTTCCAGCTCATCGCCGTCATGCACTTCCACCAGCACGTCGAGACCGACGTCTTTGGCGACCGAGGCCAGCTCAGCCATTTTCACGTCGTCCAGTGCGGAAACGATCAACAGCACGCAGTCGGCGCCCAGAGCGCGGGCTTCGACGATCTGGTACGGATCGATCATGAAGTCCTTGCGGATCACCGGCAATTTGCACGCGGCGCGGGCCTGTTGCAGGTAGGCATCGGCGCCCTGGAAGTAGTCGATATCGGTCAACACGGAAAGACAGGTCGCACCGCCCTTCTCGTAGCTCTTGGCGATATCGGCAGGCACGAAATTCTCGCGAATCACACCTTTGCTCGGCGAAGCCTTCTTGATTTCAGCAATCACCGCCGGTTGTTTCTTCTTGGCCTGAGCCAGCAGTGCCTGGGCAAAACCACGGGGTGCATCGGCCGCCTTGGCCAGACTCTCCAGCTCGTTCAGGCTGACGCGAGCGCTGCGCTCGGCGACTTCCTGAACTTTGCGCGCCAGAATGTTTTCCAGAACCGTCGGTACACTCATCCCTCATTCTCCACTTTGAATACCGCGGTAAAGGCACCCAACTCCTCGAGTTTTTCCCGAGCAAGACCGGTGTGCAGAGCATCATGCGCAAGCGCCACGCCTTCTTTGAGACTGGTCGCCAGGTCGGCGGCGTAGAGCGCTGCACCGGCATTGAGCACAATCATTTCAGCGGCTTTCTGGCCGTTTTCGGTCTTGCGCTTGCCCAGTGCATCGCGGATCAGCGCCAGCGACGCTTCCGGGCCTTCGACCGAGAGACCGTGCAGGCTCTGACTCTTCATGCCCAGGTCTTCCGGCTCGACCCAATACTCAGTGATCTCGTCGTTCTTCAGCTCAGCGACGAAGGTCGGCGCGGCAAGACTGAACTCGTCCAGACCGTCCTTCGAATGCACCACCAGCACATGTTTGCTGCCCAGGCGCTGCAAGACTTCGGCCAATGGCCGGCACAGCGCAGGGGTAAACACGCCCACCACCTGATGTTTGACACCGGCCGGATTCGTAAGCGGGCCGAGCATGTTGAACAGCGTACGCAAGCCGAGATCGCGGCGCGGGCCGGCGGCGTACTTCATGGCTTTGTGGTGGGTCTGGGCAAACATGAAACCGATGCCGACGTTGTCGATGCAACGGGCCACCTGCACCGGCGTCAGGTTCAGATAGATACCGGCGGCTTCCAGCAAGTCGGCGCTGCCGCTCTTGCCCGACACCGCACGGTTGCCGTGCTTGGCCACGGTGCAACCGGCTGCCGCGACGACAAACGCGGATGCCGTCGACACGTTGAAAATGTTCGCACCGTCACCGCCGGTACCGACCACGTCGACCACGCCGTCGAGGGTCTTGAGTTCGACCTGATCGGCCAGCTCACGCATCACCGAAACGGCACCGACGATTTCGTCGATGCTCTCGCTCTTCATGCGCATGGCCATCATGAACGCGCCGATCTGCGCTTCGGTGCATTGACCGGTCATGATTTCGCGCATCACGTCGCGCATTTCTTCGGTGCTGAGGTCGAGGTGTTCGACGATACGGCTCAGGGCTGTCTTGATATTCATGGGAGTCCTTAGCGCGTGCCGCCGGTTTGTTTGAGGAAGTTGGCAAACAGTTCATGGCCCTGTTCGGTCAGGATCGACTCAGGGTGGAACTGTACGCCCTCAATGTTCAGGGTCTTGTGCCGCAGGCCCATGATTTCGTCGACCGAGCCGTCGTCGTGCTGGGTCCATGCGGTCAGCTCCAGGCACTCGGGCAAAGTATCGTGCTTGACGATCAGCGAGTGGTAGCGGGTAACCGTCAGCGGATGATTCAGACCGGCGAAAACGCCCTTGTCCTCATGGAATACCGGGCTAGTCTTACCGTGCATCACCTGACGGGCACGCACTACATCGCCGCCAAAGGCCTGACCGATGGACTGATGGCCCAGGCACACGCCGAGGATCGGCAGTTTGCCGGCGAAGTGTTTGATGGCTTCGATGGAGATGCCGGCTTCAGTCGGCGTACACGGGCCTGGGGAAACCACGATGCGTTCCGGGTTGAGCGCTTCGATTTCGGCGATGGTCAGTTCGTCGTTGCGCACGACTTTGACCTCGGCACCCAGCTCGCCGAGGTACTGCACAACGTTGTAAGTAAAGGAGTCGTAGTTGTCGATCATCAGCAACATGGCGTTTCGAACCTCTTGAATTCTGACTTGAAGACAGCCTTCAGATGACTTGCCCGCAGGGCGCTGCACGATGTCGGACGCGCAGAGGGCGTCGGCACAGCGGCATTTCAAACGGGCAAGGAAGGCAAAGCGATACAGATCCGGCGGGGCCGGCAGAAAAGATTCAGGCGCGCCAACGCCAACGGGCGTGTGCCTTGATGACTTGATCCAGAAGTTTGCTGACGATCAACACGGGGAAGGTCTCGTTCATACGTTCCGGCACAGTAACTTAGCTGGGCAGAGCGTGCAATATGGTGGGGCTGAAGGGGGACAAAACTAAGGGAGGCTTCGCGACCGATGGCAAAACGCCGGGAGTTTTTGGTACTGTCGTTTCGTTCACCTACAACAATAAATAAACGGACTTGCTCATGATCAAACAGACGTTGTTTGTACCGCTTGCCGGTTGCCTGCTCGCCATGGCTTGCGCCCAGGCGTACGCAGCACCCGCGCCCTATTCCAAATTCATCGTCTTCGGTGACAGCCTGAACGATGCCGGGACCTTCAGGGACAGCGGCGGTCCGGCCGGCGCCACGCAGCGCTACACCAACCGCACCGGCCCGCTGTACAAAGATGGCACCGGGGAAAACCGCGACCTCAACGCCACCCAGATCATCGGCGGCAAACTGGGCTTCAGCCCGGATCAGACCGCCTCCTCGTCATCGGCCGTGCGTGCCGGTGAAGGTCTGGCCGATGGCAACAACTGGGCGGTGGGCGGCTACCGGACCGACCAGATTCTCGACTCGATCACCACGCAGTCCGCCACCGGTGAACGCACCCGCAGCGGTTATCTGCCGTCGAATGGCTTCCGTGCCGACCCGAACGCGCTGTATTACCTGTCCGGGGGCGGCAACGATTTCCTTCAAGGCCGCGTGCTCAGTCTCGATCAGGCCAGCGCCGCAGCCGATCGCCTGGCCGACAGCGCCCGCACGCTGCAAGGCGCCGGCGCCAAATACATCATGGTCTGGCTGCTGCCGGACATCGGCCTGACCCCGGCCATCAACGGCTCGCCGCTGCAGGGTTTCACCTCGCAGCTCAGCGCCCAGTTCAACACCGAACTGGTCAGCCAACTGCAGGGCATCAACGCCGAAATCATCCCGCTGAACATTCCGGTGCTGCTCAAAGAAGCCTTCGCCAACCCGGCGCAGTTCGGCCTCGCGACCGACCAGAACCTGACGGCCACCTGTTTCAGCGGCAACAGCTGTACCGAGAACGCCCGATATGGCATCAACAGCGCCACACCGGATCCGACCAAGTTGATCTACAACGACTCGGTGCACCCCACCGAGGCCGGCCAGCGCTTGATTGCCGACTACGCCTATTCGCTGCTGGCCGCTCCTTGGGAACTGACCCTGCTGCCGGAAATGGCCCAAGGTTCGCTGCGCGCGCATCAGGATGAACTGCGTAACCAATGGCTGGCCGATTGGGAAAACTGGCAAGCCGTGGGCCAATGGCGCGCCATCGTTGCCGGTGGCGGGCAACATCAGGACTTCGACGGCCAGCACAGCGCCGCCAGTGCCGATGGCAACGGCTACAACCTGAACATCGGCGGCAGCTATCGCGTCAACGAAGCCTGGCGCGTCGGTCTGGCCGCAGGTTTCTATAACCAGAAACTCGAAGCCGGCGACGCCGATTCGGAATACAAACTCAACTCCTACATGGGCACCGCATTCGCCCAGTATCAGCAAAACCGCTGGTGGGGCGATCTGGCGATGACCGCGGGCAAACTCGACTACGACAGCCTCAAGCGTAAATTCCAGCTCGGGGTCAACGAGCGAGGAGAGAAAGGCGATACCGACGGTTACGTGCTGGCGATCAGTGGCCGTATCGGTTACGACATCGCGCAACAGGCCAGCAGCCCGTGGCACCTGTCGCCGTTCGTCAGCGCCGATTTTGGCAAGGTCGAGGTCGACGGTTACTCGGAAAAAGGCGCGGACTCCACAGCGCTGACCTTCGATGACCAGTCGCGCAACTCGCGGCGTCTGGGCGTGGGGATCCAGGGCAAGTACCAGATCACCGCACAAACCGAAGTGTTCGGCGAATTCGCCCACGAGCGTGAGTACAACGACGACCGCCAGGATCTGACCATCAACCTCAATAGCCTGCCGGGCAACCGATTCACCCTCGAAGGCTACGAGCCGCAGACCAACCTCAATCGCCTGAACCTGGGTGTGAGCCACAAGCTCACGCAGGATTTGGCGTTGCGCGCCAGCTACAACGTGCGCAAGGATGATGACTTTACCCAGCAGGGGGTGAACGTCGGGGTCAGTCTCGATTTCTGATCTGTAGGCATAAAAACGCGGCGCCCTCACAGGCGCCGCGTTTTTTTATGCCAGACCACAATCCAATGTGGGAGCGGCCTTGCTCGCGAAAGCGGTGTATCAGCCGACATCAATTTTGAATGCCAGTCCGTATTCGCGAGCAAGCCCGCTCCCACTGGGAGACTGTGTGGACTCAGCTTTCCGGGGTTTGCTCAGCCAGGGCCACGGCACGGAACATCGCCCGACGCTTGTTCAGGGTTTCTTCCCATTCCAGCGCCGGCACCGAATCGGCAACGATGCCGCCACCGGCCTGCACGTGCAGTTCGCCGTTCTTGATCACCGCGGTACGAATCGCAATCGCGGTGTCCATGTTGCCGTTCCAGGCGAAGTAACCGACCGCGCCGCCATACACGCCACGCTTGACCGGTTCCAGTTCGTCGATGATTTCCATCGCGCGGATCTTCGGTGCGCCAGACAAGGTGCCCGCCGGCAGAATCGCCCGCAGCGCGTCCATCGCGGTCAGCCCGGCCTTCAATTGGCCGGTGACGTTGGAGACGATGTGCATCACGTTGGAATAACGCTCGATGACCATTTTCTCGGTGAGCTTCACCGAACCGATTTCCGAAACCCGGCCAGTGTCGTTACGACCCAGATCGATCAGCATCAAGTGCTCGGCGATCTCCTTGTCGTCCGACAGCAGGTCTTCTTCCAGCGCCAGATCCGCTTCTTCGGTGGCGCCACGTGGACGCGTACCGGCAATCGGGCGCACGGTGATCAGGTTGTCTTCGACCCGCACCAGCACTTCCGGCGAACTGCCGACGACGTGGAAATCGCCAAAGTTGAAGAAGTACATGTACGGCGTCGGGTTGAAGCAACGCAGGGCACGATACAGATCGATCGGCGCAGCCTTGAAGTCGATCGACATGCGCTGCGACGGCACGACCTGCATGCAATCGCCCGCGAGGATGTATTCCTTGATGGTGTCGACGGCTTTTTCGTAATCGTCCTGAGTAAAACTGGAGCGGAATACCGGGTCAGCCGCTTGCTGCTTGCTGAAATCCAGGCCACGGCGCGGGGTGATCGGCTGGCGCAGTTTCTCCAGCAGTCCCAGCAATTGCGCCTGGCCCTGTTCGTAAGCATCGGCTTGCGCCGGGTCGGCCAACACGATTGCATGCATCTTGCCGGCGAGGTTGTCGAACACCACTACCGCATCGGAGACCATCAGCAGAATGTCCGGCACGCCCAGCGGATCCGGGTTCGGGCATTTGCCCAGACGCTTCTCCACGTAGCGCACGCAGTCGTAACCGAAGTAACCGACCAGGCCACCGTTGAAACGCGGCAGACCGGCGATGGTCGGCACGTTGTAACGGGCCTTGAAGGTTTCGACGAAAGCCAGCGGGTCTTCGACGTCATGGCTTTCGGTCTCGACGCCATCGACGGTGATGCTCACGTGATGGTCATGCACCCGCAGCACGGTGCGGCACGGCAGGCCGATGATCGAGTAACGGCCCCATTTTTCGCCGCCCTGCACCGATTCGAGCAGGTAGGAGTTGGGCTGGTCAGCCAGTTTCAGATAGATCGACAGCGGCGTATCGAAGTCGGCCAGGGTTTCGCAGGCCAACGGAATGCGGTTGTAGCCGTCAGCGGCCAAGCGCAGGAATTCTTCGCGGATCATGAGGTGCCTCGTGGTGTGAGGTGCTAACAGTCAGGTGTGCAAACGCGCCGGCAAGCCGGCCAGGAACCAGTCAGGCGCGCCAACGCCAGCGGGCCAGGGCCTTGATGACTTTCATCCAGAGTTTGCGGGTGACCACCACGATGGCGTTTCCAGAATGGGATTGAGAAGTGTCGGGCAACGTTATCTCAGCGGCAGTACCGAGGCAACCGGGAATTAGCTTGCGCAGATCGTCGATCACCAGTGCCGGGGATTCTTCGGCAATCGGGCGACCGTGGTTGTAGCCGTAGCTCAGCGCCACGCACTTGACCCCCGCTGCTTTCGCCGCCAGCACGTCGCTGCGCGAATCGCCGACGAACAACGATTGCGAGGCCGGGATATTGGCCATCTTCATCACGAAGAACAGTGCCGCCGGGTCGGGTTTCTTCTGCGGCAGAGTGTCGCCACCGATGATCCACTTGAAGTAGCGGCCGATCTTCATCTGATCCAGCAGCGGCGCGACGAAACGCTCGGGCTTGTTGGTGATCAGCGCCATCGCCACGCCCTGCTTGTGCAGCCACTTGAGGGTGTCGCGCACGCCGGGATAGACCACGGTCAGCTCATGGCTGGCGCCGTAGGCCTCCATGAACACTTCCAGTGCGTGCTCGGCTTCGACGTCATCCACCGCCGAATGATCGATGCCACCGGCCAGCGCCCGGCGCACCAGCACCGGTGCGCCATTGCCGACCCACTCGCGCACCGCCTCGATGCCGGCGGGCTTGCGACCGAGGGAGAGCAGCATGGTGTCCACCGCTGCCGCCAGGTCGGGAACCGAGTCGATCAGCGTGCCATCCAGATCGAACATCACCAACCGTGGCAGTTGCCCGGGGAACAGCTGCTCAAAACCGCTCATGGGCGCGCCAGCGCCAGTTCGGAACGCATCTTGTCGATGACTTCCTGATAGTTCGGCG
This sequence comes from Pseudomonas sp. JQ36, assembly GCF_053851495.1. Lineage (NCBI taxonomy): Bacteria > Pseudomonadati > Pseudomonadota > Gammaproteobacteria > Pseudomonadales > Pseudomonadaceae > Pseudomonas > Pseudomonas sp. JQ36. The sequence goes on from NZ_CM132642.1 coordinate 4,163,358, forward strand.
CATTGAAGATCGCCGAGCCGGCGACGAAGGTGTCAGCACCGGCCGCGGCGATTTCACGGATATTGTTGACGTTGACGCCACCGTCGATTTCCAGACGGATGTCACGCCCCGAAGCATCGATGATCGCCCGCGCTTCGCGCAGTTTGTCGAGGGTGCCGGGGATGAACTTCTGCCCGCCGAAGCCCGGGTTGACGCTCATCAGCAAGACCATGTCGACCTTGTCGATCACGTACTTGAGCACGTCCAGCGGGGTCGCCGGGTTGAACACCAGACCGGATTTGCAGCCGCCTTCACGGATCAGTTGCAGCGAACGATCGACGTGCAGCGTGGCTTCCGGGTGGAAGGTGATGTAGGTCGCGCCAGCCTCGATGAAGTCGCCGACGATGCGATCCACCGGGCTGACCATCAGGTGCGCGTCGATCGGCGCGGTGATGCCGTACTTGCGCAGTGCCGCGCAAACCATCGGGCCAATGGTCAGGTTCGGCACGTAGTGGTTGTCCATGACATCGAAGTGGACGAAGTCGGCACCGGCGGCCAGAACGTTGTCCACTTCTTCGCCGAGGCGGGCGAAGTCGGCGGAGAGAATCGACGGAGCAATTACGAAGGGCTGCATGACGCACCTTTTCTGAGCTAAATCACGATGGCGCGCATTGTATACCTCAAGTTTCCGTGCGCGCACCGTGACCGCGATGATCAGTACGCCGCTCGGTAGATCTTCTCGATATCCGCAGCGCTGAGCTTGCGCGGGTTGTTGCGCATCAGACGCTCGATTCCCGCGGCCTCCACGGCCATGGCCGGGATCGCCTCCTCGGGCACACCGAAACTGCGCAGCCCGGCCGGAATTTCCACCGCCACGCACAGCTCGGCCATCGCCTGCACGGCTTTGTCCGCCGCCTCAGTGGCGCTCAGATGCGCGGTCTTCACCCCCATGGCTTCGGCGATATCCTGCATGCGCTCGACGCAGGCCATCTTGTTCCAGGTCATGACATACGGCAGCAGCAAGGCATTACTGACGCCGTGGGCAATGTTGAAGCGCCCGCCCAGTGGATAGGCCAACGCATGCACCGCGCCGACCCCGGCGTTGCCGAACGCCATGCCGGCCATCAGGCTGGCGGTGGCCATGTCTTCACGAGCCTGCAGATTGGCGCCATTGGCATAGGCCTTGGGCAGCGACCTGGCGATCAACTTGATTGCACCGAGCGCCAGCGAGTCGGTGATCGGCGAAGCATTGACCGACAGATAGGATTCGATGGCATGCACCAGCGCATCGACGCCGCTGGCGGCGGTGACGCTGCGCGGGCAGGTCAGGGTCATCTGCGGGCTGACCAGCGCCACGTCCGGCAACAGAAAATCGCTGACGATGCCTTTCTTCAGTTGCGCGACCTTGTCGGAAAGAATCGCCACGTTGGTCACTTCCGAACCGGTGCCAGCAGTGGTCGGGATAGCGATCAGTGGCGGACCTTTGCGTGGCACCTGGTCGACGCCGAACAGATCTTCCAGCTCGCCGTGGTATCCGGCATACGCGGCGACACTCTTGGCGATGTCGATGGCACTGCCGCCGCCGAGACCGATCAAGCCGTCATGCCCGCCCTCGCGATACACGCGCATGCAATCTTCGACGATGGCGATTTCCGGATCCGGCAGCACCCGGTCAAAAATCTCGTACTCGCGCCCGCCCAATTGACACAGCGCCAGCTCCACGGTGCCGGACTTGACCAGCGCGGCGTCGGTGACAATCAGCGGGTTGTCGATGTCGAGGCGGGTGAGTTCGGCGGCCAGTTGCTCGATGGCCCCGGCGCCGGTGATCAGTTTGTGAGCGATTTTGAACTGGGACAGACTCATTGTGCGCAGCCTCTTATAGATGTGGGAGCTGAGCACAAGCGTAGCTGAGGGTTTGGGGTTGTCTGGTATTCAGTTGGTGAATAATCAGGAGCAAAAGCCCCTCACCCTAACCCTCTCCCGTAGGGAGAGGGGACTGACCGAGCTGCACTCTCGAAGTCCATCGACGTGCAATACCGAGTCGAACTCAGATTCTGAACAGCATGAAGATCTGCCCCCTTTCCCCCTCGCCCCCTTGGGGGAGAGGGCTGGGGTGAGGGGTGGCTTTTGATCTGGGCGTCAGACCTGCGCGGTACGCAGTTTTTCGCTGCGGCCACGCAGCCATTCCAGGGTCAGCAGCAGGATCACCGAGAAGGCGATCAGCAAGGTGGCCGCCGCCGCAATCGTCGGGCTGAGGTTCTCGCGGATCCCGCTGAACATCTGCCGTGGCAGAGTCGCTTGCTCGGGGCCGGCGAGGAACAGCGTCACTACCACCTCATCGAACGACGTCGCGAAGGCAAACAGCGCCCCGGAAATCACCCCCGGTGCAATCAGCGGCAAGGTTACCCGGCGGAACGCCGTCAGTGGCGATGCACCAAGACTCGCCGCAGCGCGTACCAGATTGTGGTTGAACCCCTGCAACGTCGCCGACACGGTGATGATCACGAACGGCACACCGAGCACCGCGTGCACCACGATCAACGAGAAGAAGCTGTTGCCCAGCCCCAGCGGCGCGAAGAACAGATAACTCGCCACACCAATGATCACCACCGGCACCACCATCGGCGAAATCACCAGCGCCATCACCAGGGATTTGCCGGGGAAGTCGCCACGGGTCAGGCCAATCGCCGCCAGCGTGCCGAAGACCATCGCCAGCACCGTGGCCGCCGGGGCGACGATGATGCTGTTCTTCAGCGCGCGCATCCACTCCGCCGAAGCGAAGAAGTCGTGATACCACTGCAGCGAAAAGCCCTGCAGCGGATACACCAGGAAACTGCCGGAGTTGAACGACAGTGGCACGATCACCAGCACCGGCAGAATCAGGAACAGCAGAATCAGGCCGCAGAGGATCCGCAAGCTGTAGAACCACACCCGTTCGATGGGTGACATGTAAGGACTCAGCATTTCAAACTCCCCTTAGCTCAGGCGCAGGCGACTGGCGCCCACCAGCCAGCTGTAGATCAGATAAAGCACCACGGTCGCCAGCAGCAACAAGCCGCCCAGCGCAGTGGCCATGCCCCAGTTGATGCTGGTGTTGGTGTAGAACGCGACGAAGTAGCTGACCATTTGATCGTTCGGGCTGCCGAGCAGCGCCGGGGTGATGTAGTAGCCGATGGCGAGGATGAACACCAACAGGCAACCGGCGCCGACACCGGCGTAGGTCTGCGGGAAATACACCCGCCAGAAACTGGCGAACGGGTGGCAGCCCAGCGAGATGGCGGCGCGCATGTAGGTCGGCGAGATGCCTTTCATCACGCTGTAGATCGGCAGGATCATGAACGGCAGCAGGATGTGCACCATCGAGATGTAGACGCCGGTGCGGTTGAACACCAGCTCCAGCGGCTTATCGATAATGCCCATGGCCAGCAGCGCGCTGTTGATCAATCCGCCCGATTGCAGCAACACGATCCACGCCGCGACCCGCACCAGAATCGAGGTCCAGAACGGCAACAGCACCAGAATCATCAGCAGGTTGCTCTGCCGCGATGGCAGGTTGGCCAGCAGGTAGGCCAATGGATAAGCGAGAACCAGACAGATCACGGTGATGACCAGGCCCATCCAGAACGTGCGGGCGAAGATATCGAGGTAGATCGCCTGGTCCGGGGTGGCCGGGGCCAGTTCGCCGAGATCATCGATACGGTGATCGACCGCCGCCAGCAAGTAGTAAGGCGTGATACTGCTGGTGTTGCGTTTGACCGCTTGCCAGTACGCCGGATCGCCCCAACGCTCGTCGAGCGCTTCGAGGGCCTCTTTATAGGACGCCGGTTCGCTGGCGAAGGGCAGCGCCCGGGCCGTTTTGGTCAGCAGGCTGCGATAGCCGGCCAACTCCATGTTCAAGCGCTTGGACAGATCGCCCAGCGTCTGGTTTTTGCGGGCTTCGGCGAGGTCTTCGCCGGCCGCTTTGTATACCGGTTCAGCCGGCAGGCCGCGGCCGTCCCAACTGGCGATGGCCGCCACGGTGCGCGGCATGCCGCCGACCACTTCCGGGTTGCCGACGCTTTTGTAGAGCAGCGCCACGATCGGCACCAGGAACACCAGCAACAGAAACAGCACCAGCGGCGCAATCAACGCCTGGGCCTTCCAGCGGTTGACCCGCTCGGCGCGCTTGAGCTTCTGCTTCAAGGTGGGGCTGGCGCCCTCGTTCAGGGGAACGGCGATGGCCATGACGTACTCCGCAAATCTTTGATCGTTACAGAGGTGGCGAACCACCTCGATCGATTGGTGCACACAAATCCAAATGTGGGAGCGGGCTTGCTCGCGAAGGCGGCGCATCAGTCGACATCAATGTTGAATGTGCTGATGCTTTCGCGAGCAAGCCCGCTCCCACAGGAGAGCAAGCTCTCGGGCTATTTCGCAGCCCAGGAATTGAAGCGCTGTTCCAGCTGCTCACCGTTGTCAGCCCAGAAGCTGACATCGATCTGCACCTGGTTGGCGATGTTTTCCGGGGTGGTCGGCATGTCTTTCAAGACTTCCTTGGCCAGCAGCGGTACGGCTTGAGTGTTGGCCGGGCCGTAAGCGATGTTTTCCGAATAGGTCCTCTGCTGCTGCGGCTGCACCGAGTAGGCGATGAATTTCTTCGCCGCTTCGGCGCGCTTGGCGTCCAGACCTTTCGGGATAGCCCACGCGTCGAAGTCGTAGATGCCGCCATTCCACACCACTTTCAGGTTGGATTCTTTCTGCACGGCGGCGATGCGACCGTTGTAGGCCGAACTCATGACCACGTCACCGGAAGCGAGGTATTGCGGCGGCTGGGCACCAGCCTCCCACCACTGGATGCTTGGCTTGAGCTCATCGAGCTTCTTGAACGCGCGATCCTGCCCTCCCTTGCTCGCCAGCTCTTTGTAGACGTCTTTCGGTGCAACACCGTCGGCCATCAGCGCGAATTCCAGGGTGTACTTGGCGCCTTTGCGCAGGCCCCGCTTGCCCGGGAATTTCTTGGTATCCCAGAAATCGGCCCAACTGGTTGGCGCGGTTTTCAGCTTGTCGGCGTTGTAGGCGAGCACGGTCGACCAGACGAAGAAGCCCACGCCGCACGGCTGAATCGCACCTTTGACGTAGTCTTCGGTCTTGCCGAACAGTGCCGGGTCGAGCTGTTCGAACATGTCTTCATCACAACCACGGGACAGCTCTGGCGATTCAACTTCCACCAGATCCCACGACACGCTCTTGGTGTCGACCATGGCTTTGACCTTGGCCATTTCGCCGTTGTACTCGCCGGCAACGATCTTGCCGTTACCCGCCGCTTCCCACGGTGCATAAAAGGCTTTGACTTGCGCCGCCTTGTTCGCCCCGCCAAACGACACCACGGTCAAGTCCGGGCCGGCGGCCATTGCGCCGGTCGCACCCATCAGGCCCAGAGTCAGGGCGGTGAACTTCAGGGATCTCAACATTTATTGTTCTCTCCACGTGCAGGGTTGGTGTTGGTATTGCCGGGGCGCTTAGTGCGCCTCTAGAAGAGGATCGAGTGCGCGAACGTGCTCGACCTGCCAGCCAAGCGGAACCACGTCGCCGACCGCGAGCGCTGGATCGAGCTCGGCAATCGGCTGTTTCACGAAGAAGTCGGTCTTGCCGCAGACTTCCAGGCGCACCCGGACGTGGTCGCCCAGATAGATGAATTCCGCCACCCTCCCTGAGAAGCGGTTGACGCATTGGTCGCTAGAGCCGTTGAGGCTGACGCGCTCCGGACGAATCGACAGGGTCACCGGTTCGCCGGCCTGGCCCACGTTGACCGCCAGCGCCTCGACCTTCTCGCCCCGACCCAGCTCGACCACGCACCGCTCGCCGCTCTGGCTGAGCAGACGGCCATTGAGGCGGTTGTTCTCGCCGATGAAGTTGGCGACGAAGGTGTTTTTTGGTTCTTCGTAGAGGGTACGCGGCGGGGCAATCTGCTGGATTTCGCCCTGATGGAACACGGCGACGCGGTCGGACATGGTCAGGGCTTCACCCTGGTCGTGAGTCACGTAGACCACGGTCACGCCGAGGCGCTGGTGCAGGTGCTTGATCTCCATCTGCATGTGTTCGCGCAATTGCTTGTCGAGGGCGCCCAGCGGTTCGTCCATCAGCACCAGTTGCGGCTCGAACACCAGTGCGCGGGCCAGTGCCACACGCTGTTGCTGACCGCCGGAGAGTTGCGCCGGATAACGCGAAGCGAAGGCGTCGAGCTGGACCATGCTCAGGACTTTCTTGACCTTGTCGCTGACGTCGCTCTTGTTCAGGCCACGTACGGTCAGCGGAAAGGCGAGGTTCTCGGCCACGGTCATGTGCGGGAACAGCGCGTAATTCTGGAACACCATGCCGATGTCACGCTTGTGCGGCGGCACGTTGTTGATTGCACGGCCGGCGAGGAGGATTTCACCGGCGGTCGGGGTTTCGAACCCGGCGAGCATCATCAGGCTGGTGGTCTTGCCCGAGCCGGACGGCCCGAGCAGGGTCAGGAACTCGCCTTTGCGAATGTCCAGGTTGAGGTCTTTGACGATCAGGTTCTCGCCGTCGTAGCTCTTCTGCACTCCACGAAAGCTGACCAGCACGTCACTGGCCCCTGCGTTTGAATCGACCTGGCTCATACCCACACCTTTGTTATTGGTAACTGCTGTGGATTAAGCCTAGTGGCTGGCGCCAGTCACGCAAATCGGGGCGCAGGAGAGAATCGCCTCAGCCGGATGGAAGGTTGGGGGTAGGGATTGCCCTACAAGGATGGCGCGTTTTGGCAAACGCAGCGGCAAGCGATGGGCTGCGAGCTGCAAGAACAAGCAAAAGCGCCTGTCGCTAATGGATATGCCCGCAATGGCAGGCCAGATGGAGATTCCCTGTGGGAGCGGGCTTGCTCGCGAATGCGGTGTGTCAGTCAATGAATGATTGGATGACCCACCGCATTCGCGAGCAAGCCCGCTCCCACATTAGAAATACGGCGTTCTCAGAGAAGTTTGTGCTCCATCGCGTATTTCACCAGCTCGGCCAGCGAGGTGATGTTGAGCTTCTGCATCAGCCGCGCCTTGTGCGTGCTGATGGTCTTGCTGCTCAGGGCCAGTTGCTGGGCGATATCGTTGACGTTGGCGCCCTGGGCCAGGCGTTCGAACACCGAGAACTCGCGCTCGGACAGCAGCGAATGCAATGGACGCGTGTCGGTCAGGCCGACCTCGAAGACCATGCGGTCTGCCAGTTCCGGGTCGATGTAGCGCCCGCCGGCCGCCACTTTGCGAATCGCCGTCAGCAATAGCGCCGGATCGCTGTCCTTGGTCGCGTAGCCCGCGGCGCCGACCTTGAGCGCACGGGCGGCCATTTGCGCCTCGTCGTGCATCGACAGCACCAGAATTGCCGGCGGATTGTTCAGCGCGCGAATCCGCGGGATCGCCTCCAGCCCGTTGACCCCAGGCATCGAGATGTCCAGCAACACCACTTCACACGGCACGCTGCGCAGGGTTTCAAGGAGCTGCTCGCCATTGCTCGCCTCCCCCACCACTTGCAGGTCCTTGGCCAGGCCGATCAGTTGCTTGATGCCTTCACGGACGATGGTGTGGTCTTCGGCTACCAGTACGCGGATCACTTGCCTCTCCTCGATATTTGCATTGACGCTAAAAGATCGCAGCCTTCGGCAGCTCCTACAGGGATATGCGACCAATGTAGGAGCTGCCGCAGGCTGCGATCTTTAGCGATCCAAAGGCACCCACACATTCAGACTGGTGCCCTCCCCCGGCTCACTCTCAAGCATTAAGCGCCCGCCCATGATCAGCACCCGCTCGCGCATACCAACCAGGCCAAAGGACGTCGGCCGATCCGCCGCAGCGACAAAGCCTACGCCATCGTCGCTGACCGTCAGACACAACTCGTCGCCTTGCAGCGCCAGTGTCAGCTCCACAGTATGCGCCTGAGCATGGCGCATGACGTTGGTCAGCGCCTCCTGCAGGATGCGGAACAGGCCAATCGCCTTGGCGTCGCTGAGCACCGGCAGATTGTCCGGCACCTGCACCAGACACGGAATCTGCGTGCGCGCCTCGAACCGCCGTGCCTGCCATTCAATCGCCGAGGCAATCCCGGCATCGAGAATCGGCGGGCGCAACGCCGTCGCCACATCACGCACCAGCTGGAACAACTGGGCGATCAGGCGTTTCATGCTGTTCAAGCGCTCATGCAGTCCCGGGTCAAGCTGCGCATAAGCCAGCTCGCACATCGAGGTTTCCAGCTTCAGCACCGTGAGCATCTGCCCCAGCTCATCGTGCACCTCCCGGGCGATGCGCGCCTTCTCTTCTTCGCGCACGCTTTCCAGGTGCGCCGACAATTCGCGCAGTTGTTCGCGGGAGGCGGCAAGCTCCAACTCGATACGTTTGCTTTCGCTGATGTCCCAGACGATGCCGTCCCAGACATAGGCGCCATCCTCCAGCTGTCGGGTGATTGCCTTGATCTCGGCCCAGCGCTGCTCACCCTGACGAGTAAGAATCCGCCCTTGCCACGACCAGTCACTGTCAGTGTCCAGCGCCTGATCCTGGGTCTGGTGATAACTGGCCTTGTCGTCCGGATGCACCAGACTGCGCAAGCCCATGTCGCGGTGGGCGATGGCGGCCGGCGCGTAGCCGACCAGACTTTCGCTGCCCTCGCTGATGTAGGCGAAATCGATCTGCCCGGTCACCGGCGCCCGCTCCAGGCGAAACACCAGCCCCGGTACGTTGGCGGCGATGCCTTGCAGGCGCGCTTCACTTTCCTGCAACGCGGCCAGGGCGCGGCGACGCTCCGTGACGTCAGTCAGGTAAACCACCAGATACTCGCTGTCGCGAAAACGCAGAAAACTCAGCGAGACGTCCGCCGGCAGGATGCTGCCATCGGCGCGTACGCAACTGGTTTCAAAACTCAGCGGCCCTTCTTCACTGGCCCGCGCGCGTTTCCACAGGTTGAGCCAACGGTCCATGTGCAGGCCAGGTTCGAAGTCGATCAGCGGCCGTTCGATCAGCGCGCCCTGTGGATAACCGAGCATGCTTTCCGCCGCGCGGTTGGCGTAGCGCACATGGCTGTCCCAGTTGACCCAGAGAATGCCGACGGTGCTTTGATCGATGGAAAACTGGGTCAGGCGCAAGGCTTCTTCGCTGGCCGCGCGCAGGGCGATGTCTTCCCGGGCGGCCAGCAGGCGCTGTTCGAGGCTGTGTTGCTGGCGTCGTTGCCAGACCACGATGGCCACACAACTGAGCAGTAACACCGCAAACAACAGGCTGAGGTTCTGCCAGAACCCCGGCGATTCCGTGAGCCGTGGGTACTTGGGTTGCAGCCATTGGTTGTGCAGGCGCTCCAGATCCTTGGCCGGGATTGCTCGCAAGGCGCTTTCGATGATCCCGGCCAATTGCGGCCAGTCGCGCCGCGTGGCGACCCGCAACAGCTGTGGCAAGCCGATATCGCCGACCACCACCAACCCGGCGAACTCGGGTTCGGCGGACAACCGCCCGAGCTGCGCCTCATCCACCACGGCGTAGGACGCCTGCTGGGTCAGCAACAGTTGCAGTGCCTGACGCTCCAGCGGCACGCCTTGCAGATTCAGATGGGGATAGGTGCTGCGCAAATAGTCCGCCGTCACGCTGGGCATGCGCACGGCGACGCGAGACAGGCTGTCGAGTTTTTCCAGCTCGACCACGCCGCCGCTCTTCTGGTCGCTGACCACCAGTTGCGGCACACGCATGTAGGGATCGGAAAACAGCCACAGGCGCAGCGCACCCGGGGTCTGGGTCAGGCCCGGGGCGATGTCGATTTCGCCTTCACGGGCGGCCTCCTCCAGTTGCGCCAGATCCTGAAAGTTGCGCCAGCTCAGCTCGACGTTCAGGGTCTTGGCCAGCGCCTTCATCAATTCGACGTTGGCCCCGGACAAGCGCTGCAAGCGCCGGTCGTATTGCGCGTACGGCGCCTGCAATACCAGACCGACGCGCAGCTCGCGGTGTTGCGCCAGCCATTCCTGCTGGCCGGGCGTCAACAGCGCTGCATGTGCCGCCGGCGCAGACGCCGCCCAGCCCATCAAGGGAAAACACAACCAGCCGATAACCCACAGGCAGCAAAAACGCATCATTGAAGTCTCGTACACTGACAAATTCTGACCAACCCATTAGGCTGCCGGGATACTTTTCTGGCCTGGAATAACCGATGCCCTCTGTCTACCGCCTGGCAATGCCAGCATTGTGCCTGTCGCTGATCCTGCCTTGTGCGTTTTCCGTCGAAGCCGCCGATCCGGCGCCCGCCTCCACCGCCGAGCAACCGGCCACCGAAAAACCCGCCGAACGCCAGCCATTGCTTGAGCGTAGTCAGGAAGAAGCCGCGGCACTCGAACGCAAAGTCCCGGCACAAGAACAGCAGCAACTGCAGGCCGGCGCCGACACTTTCCTCGCCCTGTGGAAACCGGCCAACACCGCCGAGCCCAAAGGTGCGGTGATTATCGTCCCCGGCGCCGGCGAAACCGCTGACTGGCCGCAAGTGATCGGCCCGCTGCGCAGCAAATTGCCCGACGTCGAGTGGAGCAGCCTGAGTATCACCCTGCCGGATCTGCAAAGCGATGCCATCGCACCGCGGGTGATTGCGCCCGCCGCCGCGCCGAAAGCCCCGGAAAGTGGCAGCAAGGATTCCACCACCGCGCAACCGATCGAACAGGCGGCGGGCGGTGAAGCGGAAGTGGCGGATCAGGTGGTCGCCGAAACCACTGAAGAACAATCCAAGGCTGATGCCGAGCGAATTTTTGCGCGGATCGACGCGGCGATTGCCTACGCCGAGCAACAAAGCGCACGTCGGGTCGTGGTGCTCGGTCACGGCACGGGCGCCTACTGGGCGGCGCGTTTCCTCAGCGAGCGGCAGAGTTCGCAGGTGGAGAAACTGGTGATGGTCGATGCGCAAACGCCGAGCAAAGCCAAGCCGCAACTGGCCGAGCTGACGCCGACCCTGAAGTTGCCGACCGCCGACATTTTCTACATGGACAAGGCGCTGGATCGCAACGCGGCGCTCGAGCGCATGCAGGCCAGCAAGCGCCTGAAGACGTCGACCTTCAGCCAAGTGGCGCTCAAGGCGTTACCGGATAAAAAGGCTGAGCAGGAACAGCTGTTCCGGCGGGTGCGTGGCTGGCTGAATCCGCAGAAAACCGACTGACAGACCGAGTTGCCCCATTCGCGAGCAAGCCCGCTCCCACCCTGAGCGCGTTCCTTCAGTTGGAATGCGATCAGGGTGGGAGCGGGCTTGCTCGCGAAGAGGCCCTCACAACAACTCACCTGTAACGATCAGCGAAAATCCCGTCGCGCCCGAATCAGCGTAAACGCGTTGTGCAGCTCGCGGGTTTTCTCGGTTGCGTCACGCACCTGCTCCGGCGTTGCGCCGCTGCCGGCGATCTTGTCCGGGTGATGACGGCTGAGCAGCCGTCGATAGGCGCGCTTGATCTGCGCCGGTTCGCTGGTCGCCGACACCCCGAGCAGGCGCATCGCTTCCTGATAACTCACCGCCGCACTGACAATCGGCCGTTTGTTCGGCTCGTAATCACTGGCCAGCGCCTGGATCTGGTGGGTTGTCCAACCCAGCCACTTGCCCCACTGCGCCAACAATTCACGCTCACTGACGCCCGCGCGACCGTCGGCCCAGACCATCCGCCAGCAGGCGCGCAACACGCCTTCAGCGGCATGCGGCTGAGCACTCAGGCGCCGCAGGTAACCGCGCAAGTGATCACCACCGGCCTTGCCGCGATTGAACGCAGCAATCGCACGCCGCCGTGCCGGTTCGCTCATTTCCAGGGCGTTCATTTCATTGCGCGCCTGCTGGATGTGACCGTCCGTCACTCGCCCGTCACTTTTCGCCAGACGCCCGAGCAACACGAACAGCAATTCGTCGTTACGCAACATCGGCCGGCCGCCGAGCTTTTCCCCCAAGTGTCCCCAGCTTTGCAAGTGCAGGCGCCGATCCAGCGCCTGTCCCAACAATGCCCCAAGCATGGCCCCCGGAATGCTGGCGATCGCAAAACCCGCTCCGGCTCCAATCAGAGTCCCTGGCCACAACATATCAACGACTCGCTTCTATCAATGCTTCAGCTTCGGCCAGACGCTCATGCGTTCCGACATCCACCCAATGGCCTTTCAGACGCTCACCGCTGACCTGCCCATCGGCCATGGCTTTGCGCAACAACGGTGCGAGCTTGAATGCGCCCTCCGCGCAACCATCGAACAACTGCGGATGCAGGACTGCAATGCCGCTGTAGGTCAGGGTTTGCCCACCGGGTTGACCATCAAGCACCTGACCGTCAGTCAGGGTGAAATCGCCTGCCGGATGATGGGCCGGATTGTCAGCCAGTACGAGATGCGCCAGACCATTGATCGGTTGATGCAGCACGCTGAAGTCGTAATCGGTCCAGATGTCACCGTTGACTACCAGGAACGCATCGTCACCGAGCAACGGCAAGGCGCGGAAAATCCCGCCGCCGGTTTCCAGCGGCTCGCCTTCCGGCGAATACCGGATGCTCACGCCGAACTGCGAACCATCGCCCAGGTAATCCTCGATCTGCTGACCGAGCCAGGCGTGATTGATCACGATTTCACTGAAACCGGCCGCCGCCAGCGCGCGCAGGTGATACTCGATCAACGGCACGCCGCCGGCGCGCACTAGCGGTTTGGGGGTGGTCAGGGTCAGCGGGCGCATGCGCTCGCCCTTGCCTGCCGCCAGAATCATCGCCTTCATGCAGTCACTCCGCCACGCAGACTGGCGAGCAACGCCTGCAGATCCGCCAGTTCAGGACGACGCGCAATCACCGCTTCTATATAGGCGAAGAACCGCGGCACATCGGCCAGGTAGCGCGGTTTGCCATCGCGATGGCAGATGCGGGCGAAGATGCCGATGACTTTCAGGTGGCGTTGTACGCCCATCAAGTCGCTGGCACGCAGGAAGTCTTCGAAATCGGCCTGCACCGGGATGTCCAGCGCCGAGGCTTGCTGCCAGTAACTTTCCAGCCAGCCACGCACGCGTTCTTCAGGCCAACTGAGGAAGGCGTCCTTGAACAGGCAGGTGACGTCGTAGGTGACCGGGCCGTAGACCGCATCCTGAAAGTCGAGCACGCCGGGATTCGGCTCGCTGAGCATCAGGTTGCGCGGCATGTAGTCGCGGTGCACCAGCACTTTCGGCTGAGCCAGGGCGCTGTCGATCAGCAGATCGCTGACGGCTTGCCATTGCTGCTGCTGTGCCGCGTCGAACTCGATGCCGAGTTCGCGTTTCACGTACCACTCGGGGAACAGTTCCAGCTCGCGGCGCAGCAGTGCCACGTCGTAACTCGGCAGCGGTGCAACCATCGGCAATTGCTGAAAAGCCAATAGCGCCTTCAGGGCATCGCTGAACAAAACGTCGGCATTTTCGCCGTCGATTACGTCGAGATAGGTCTCGTTGCCCAGGTCATTGAGCAAAAGAAATCCGCGTTCGAGGTCTTCTGCATAAACTTTCGGCACGTTAATTCCGGATTTCGCCAGCAAAAAGGCGATATCCACGAACGGTTTGCAGTTTTCCTGGGGTGGCGGCGCGTCCATCACGACGAAGCTGCGCCCCTCTCCTTCCCAACGGAAATATCGCCGGAAACTCGCGTCGCTGCTGGCCGCGGTCAACGTGGCCGGGGGCACGGCGCCCCAGCCCTGATCTGTAAACAGGATTGCCAACTGCTCATCGAGCCAAACTTTCAGGTGTTGCAAGCGTACATCTTGGTCAGGCATTGCAAGGGTCTCCGACGGCGCTAGCCGTCAAGCGGGTCATGCTTTATTATCCAGCATCTTTTTCAGACCATCGAGAGGCGTGCGGCCCACACCGCGGGCAGATGGCACGCAGGAAGCCCGGACTAATAAGATGGCATTGAAATCCCCCGCGTTTCGTAAAAAATTTCCGTTGTTGGTAACCGGCAGTCTGCTGGCTATGCAACCTCTGGCCAGTCAATTCGTTGTTGCCGCCGAGCAGTATGACTGCGCCGTCTCGGCAACGGGTGGCTGGGCGTGTGCGCCCAAGACGCCGGCAGCTGCATTGCCGCCGCGTCCGGTGCATGACGGCAGTGCCGTCAGCGCCGCCGGCGAAGCCCCGAGCCAGAACGGTTCCACATCCGACACCGGCGCCAAGCCTGTGCTGGTCACAGAAGCCAAAGGCCGCGGCCTGAAATCCCGTAGCGAAGACTACAGTCACCTCGACTGGGTTCCGCGCGAGAAGCTCACCGCCGCTCAATTGGCCGAGACCGGTCCTTACTGCTCTGGTTCCTATATCGAACCGATTCGTCCTGGCATGAATGACAAGACGAATAAAAGTGACGCACCGACCTTTATCGGCGCCAAGGCCTCGCGCTACAATACCGAAGATCAGGTGGGTACGCTGGCCGGCGACGTGATCCTGCGTCAGGGCAGCATGCAGGTCGAGTCCGACGAGGCCAGCCTGTATCAGGCCGAGAGCCGCGCCGAACTCAATGGCGACGTGCGCATTCGCGACAACGGCGCACTGATCGTCGGCGACCATGCCGATGTGCAGCTCGACACCGGTGAAGCCAAGGTCGACAACGCCGAATACGTGATGCACAAATCGCGCATCCGCGGTAACGCGCTGTACGCCAAGCGTGCCGAGAACGCGATCATCCGTCTCAAGGACGGCACGTACACCACGTGCGAACCGAACAGCAACGCCTGGCAGCTCAAGGGCAACAACATCACCCTGAACCCTGCCACCGGCTTCGGTACCGCGACCAACGTGACACTGCGGGTCAAGGACATTCCGATCCTGTACACGCCGTACATCTACTTCCCGATCGACGATCGTCGCCAATCGGGCTTCCTGCCGCCGACCATCGGCACCGGCAGCGATACCGGCTTCATGCTGGTGACCCCGTACTACTTCAACCTGGCGCCGAACTACGATGCCACGTTGTACCCGCGCTACATGGAAAAGCATGGCTTGCTGATGGAAGGCGAATTCCGCTACCTGACCAAGTCCAGCGAAGGCCAATTCGGTGCGGCGTACCTGAACGACGAGAGCGACGAACGCGACAAGCAGACCGACTCCAAGAAAACCCGTTACATGTACAACTGGCAACACACGGGTGGCCTGGATTCCCGCGTGCTTACGCAGGTCGACTACACCAAGATCAGCGATCCGTACTACTTCCAGGATCTGCAGACCGACCAGATCGGGGTGAAATCCGCCGACTACGTGAACCAGCAGGGCTCGATCTCTTATCGCGGCGATAGCTACATCGCTCGACTGAACGCCCAGGCGTATCAACTGGCTTCCGTGTCGAACATTACGCCGTATGACCGCCTGCCACAGCTCACCTTCAATGGCCGGCTGCCGTACCACCCGCAAGGTCTGAACTTCGACTATGAAACCGAATTGGTTCGTTTCGATCGAGACCTGAAAACCGGCAACTATACCGATGAGGATGGCGGGCCATTCAACGCCGACGGCTCGGTCGGCACGCCGCGCCTGGACACCAACGTCTTCGGCCTGGCGCGCGCCACCGGTGATCGCCTGAATCTTGCGCCGACTGTCAGCCTGCCGCTGAACTGGACCTATGGCTTCATCAAGCCATCGCTCAAGTATCAATACACCCAGTACCAACTGGATCTGGATAACAGAGGCAAGAGCCAGATCGCGACGCAGGGTCCTGACGCCGACAAGCTGCTGGGTACCTTTGGCACCAACCAGAGCCGTGCCATCCCGATCGCCAGCATCGACAGCGGCCTGTACTTCGACCGCAAGACATCCTGGTTCGGCAAAGGCTATACCCAGACCCTGGAACCGCGCCTGTTCTACCTCTATGTACCGGAGAAGGACCAGTCGGACATTCCAGTGTTCGATACCAGTGAAACCACGTTCAACTACTCCTCGCTGTTCCGTGACAACCGCTTCACCGGCTCCGACCGTGTCGGCGACGAGAACAAACTGTCGCTGGGCGTGACCAACCGCTGGATCGAGGACGACGGTTTCGAACGTCAGCGCATCAGTGTCGGCCAGGCGCTGTACTTCAAGGATCGTGAAGTACAACTGCCAGGTATCGATGCCAAAACCCGTGACGATGCACATGCCAATGTGTCGCCTTACGCGCTGGAATACGAATACCGCTGGAACCGCGACTGGCGCACCACTGCCGATTACAACTGGGACCCGGACAGCCGCAGCCCGCGTTCCGGCAGTGCGATGTTCCACTACCAGCCTGAAGACAACCCGAACAAAGTCATCAACGCCGGCTATCGCTATCGCAACGACCAGGTTCGTTACGACCAGAACACCGGTAAATGGACTGTCGGCGGTGGCGACTACGGCACCCCGGGCCAGCCTGGCTACGTGAAGGACTACTACAAGATCCAGCAGCATGATTTCTCGATCATCTGGCCGATCGTTCCACAATGGAGCGCAATCAGCCGCTGGCAGTACGACTACAACCGCAATCGCACGCTGGAAGCCTT
Source organism: Pseudomonas sp. JQ36 (assembly GCF_053851495.1). Lineage (NCBI taxonomy): Bacteria > Pseudomonadati > Pseudomonadota > Gammaproteobacteria > Pseudomonadales > Pseudomonadaceae > Pseudomonas > Pseudomonas sp. JQ36. The sequence continues at coordinate 4,179,809 of NZ_CM132642.1, forward strand.
CGGTGGTTTCGAGTACGACAACTGCTGCTGGAAAATGCGCCTGATCAACCGTTACTGGGTTTCCTACGACGAATTCAGTCAGGAAGCTCCGCAAAACGAAAAAGGCGACCACGGCGTCTTCCTCCAAATTGTTCTGAAGGGACTCGGCGGCCTCACCGGCGCCAAAACCGAGAGCTTCCTCGACAAAGGCATCCAAGGTTATCGTCAACGTGAAGACCAAGCTTTCTGATTGTCTGCGCCCGCTGATGCTGGGCGCGCTGTTCCTGGGTACTGCGGCCAACGCCGCAGTTCAGTCCATCGATAAAGTGGTGGCGATCGTTGATAACGATGTGGTCATGCAGAGCCAACTGGACCAGCGCGTCCACGAAGTTCAGCAGACCATCGCCAAGCGTGGCGGCGGCTTGCCGCCGCCCGGCGTGCTGGATCAGCAGGTGCTTGAGCGCCTGATCGTCGAAAACCTGCAACTGCAGATCGGCGAGCGCTCCGGCATCCGCATCACCGACGAAGAACTGAACCAGGCGGTTGGCACCATTGCCCAGCGCAACAACATGACCGTGGATCAATTCCGCGCCGCCCTGGCTCGCGACGGTCTGAACTATGACGACGCCCGTGACCAGATCAAGCGCGAGATGATCATCAGCCGTGTGCGTCAGCGTCGCGTGGCAGAGCGCATCCAGGTCTCCGAGCAGGAAGTGAAGAACTTCCTCGCCTCCGACCTGGGCAAGATGCAGCTGTCCGAAGAACTGCACCTGGCCAACATCCTGATCCCTACGCCGGAAAGCGCCAGCTCTGATGCGATTCAGAGCGCTTACCGTCAGGCGATGGACGTTTACCAGAAGCTCAAGCAAGGCGCCGACTTCGGTCAAATGGCCGTTGCCAAATCCGGCAGCGACAATGCCCTGGAAGGCGGCGACATGGGCTGGCGCAAAGCAGCGCAACTGCCACCGCCGTTCGACCGAGAGCTGAGCAGCATGGCCGTCGGCGACATCACTCAACCTGCACGCACGCCGGGTGGTTTCATCATCCTCAAACTGCTGGCAAAACGTGGTGGCGAAACCCAGATGCGCGATGAGGTGCATGTACGCCACATCCTGGTCAAGCCAAGCCCGATTCGTGACGAAGCCAAGACCGAAGCCCTGGTGCAATCGCTGTATGACCGCATCGTGGCCGGTGAAGACTTCGCTGAACTGGCGAAAAACTACTCCGAGGATCCGGGTTCGGCGCTCAACGGTGGCGATCTGAACTGGATCGACCCGAACGCACTGGTACCGGAATTCCGCGAAGTGATGGCCAAGACCCCACAAGGTCAGCTGTCCAAGCCATTCCAGACCCAGTACGGCTGGCACGTGCTGGAAGTCCTGGGCCGCCGCGCCACCGACAGCACCGAGTCGGCACGCGAGCAACAGGCAATGACTGTTCTGCGTAACAAGAAATACGATGAAGAGCTGCAAAACTGGCTGCGTCAGATTCGTGAAGAAGCCTACGTAGAAATCAAACTCCCTGGTGCAGACCAGGCAGCGCAGTGAAACCCAAGCGTTTCGCGCTGACACCCGGCGAACCAGCCGGCATCGGTCCCGACCTGTGCCTGCTGCTCGCCTCGCAAGCCCAGCCACACCCCCTGATTGCCATCACCAGCCGCGACCTGCTCACCGAGCGGGCCGCGCAGCTGGGGCTGGCCGTCACTTTGCTGGAAGTGGCGCCCGGTCAATGGCCGGACGCGCCGGCAGCAGCCGGCAGCCTGTACGTCTGGGACACCCCGCTCAGCGCCCCCGTGGTTGCCGGGCAACTGGACAAGGCCAACGCCGCGTTTGTCCTCGAAACCCTGACCCGCGCCGGCAACGGCTGCCTGAACGGCGACTTCGCCGGGATGATCACCGCCCCTGTACATAAAGGCGTGATCAACGAATCCGGCATCCCGTTCTCCGGGCATACGGAGTTCCTCGCAGACCTGACCCATAGCGCCCAAGTGGTGATGATGCTCGCCACTCGCGGCTTGCGCGTCGCACTGGTCACCACCCACCTGCCCTTGCGCGAGATCGCCGATGCGATCACGCCGGAACGGCTGGAGCGGGTCACGCGGATTCTGCACGCCGACCTGCAAGACAAATTCGGCATCGCCCGGCCACGCATCCTGGTCTGCGGGCTTAACCCGCACGCTGGTGAAGGCGGACACCTGGGCCATGAAGAAATCGACATCATCGAACCGACATTAGAGCGCCTGCGCGGCGAGGGCATGGACCTTCGTGGCCCGCTGCCTGCCGACACTCTGTTTACCCCCAAATATCTGGAGCACTGCGACGCAGTGCTGGCGATGTACCACGACCAGGGCCTGCCCGTGCTGAAGTACAAAGGCTTCGGCGCGGCGGTCAACGTGACCCTCGGCCTGCCGATCATCCGCACCTCGGTTGACCACGGCACCGCCCTGGATCTGGCCGGCAGCGGCAAGATCGACACCGGCAGCCTGCAGGTCGCCCTGGAAACCGCCTACCAGATGGCCGAGACCCGTTTATGACCGAGCAATACCAACACAAGGCGCGCAAACGCTTTGGCCAGAACTTCCTGCACGACGCCGGCGTCATCGACCGCATCCTGCGTTCCATCAGCGCCAAACCTGACGACCGCATGCTGGAAATCGGTCCGGGCCAGGGCGCACTGACCGCAGGCCTGCTCAGCTCCGGTGCGCAACTCGACGTGGTGGAACTGGACAAGGACCTGATCCCGATCCTCAATCAGCAGTTCGCCGGCAAGAGCAACTTCAACCTGCATCAGGGCGATGCGCTGAAGTTCGACTTCAACACCCTCAACGCTGCGCCGAACAGCCTGCGCGTGGTCGGCAACCTGCCGTACAACATCTCGACGCCGCTGATTTTCCACCTGCTGAACAACGCCGGCATTATTCGCGACATGCACTTCATGCTGCAGAAGGAAGTGGTCGAGCGGCTGGCCGCAGGCCCGGGTGGCGGCGACTGGGGTCGTCTGTCGATCATGGTTCAGTATCACTGCCGTGTGGAACACCTGTTCAACGTCGGCCCGGGCGCGTTCAACCCGCCGCCGAAGGTCGACTCGGCCATCGTCCGCCTGGTGCCGCATGCGGTACTGCCGCACCCGGCCAAGGATCATCGCCTGCTCGAGCGTGTCGTTCGCGAAGCCTTCAACCAGCGTCGCAAGACCCTGCGCAACACCCTCAAGCAATTGATGACCGCCGCCGAGATCGAAGCCGCCGGCGTCGATGGCAGCCTGCGCCCCGAGCAACTGGACCTGGCCGCATTCGTACGCCTGGCCGACAAGCTTAGCGAGCAAGCCCCCGCCCCCACCGCCCACTGACTGGCGATGAACGCTATCGGGCAGGCCGCCACTCTGGTTTACTGCCCGATACTTGCCTAGACTGATTCCCCATCAGCTACGCCTCGCGTTCCGCTTTGCTTAAGGCCCTTTTGCATGTCCGATTCTCGTTATCAGGTCGACGTCAGTGTCGTTACCCGCTACCTGGCAGAACAATCGCAACCCGAGCACAACCGCTTCGCCTTCGCCTACACCATCACCGTGCAGAACAATGGCGAACAGCCTGCCCGTCTGTTGTCGCGGCACTGGGTGATCACCGACGGCGACGGGCATGTCGAAGAGGTTCGCGGCGCAGGCGTTGTCGGCGAGCAACCGCTGATCGACGCAGGCAAAAGCCACACCTATAGCAGCGGCACGGTGATGACCACCAAAGTCGGCACCATGCAGGGCACTTACGAAATGGTCGCTACCGACGGCAAGCATTTCGACGCGATCATCAAACCTTTCCGCCTCGCCGTCCCCGGAGCCCTGCACTGATGACGACGTACGCCGTCGGCGACCTGCAAGGCTGCCTCGATCCGCTCAAATGTCTGCTCAAGCAAGTGGCTTTCGATCCGAAGCTTGATCGGCTGTGGCTGGTCGGCGATCTGGTCAACCGTGGCCCTCAGTCGCTCGAGACCCTGCGCTTTCTCTACGGCATGCGCGATTCGCTGGTTTGCGTACTGGGTAACCATGACCTGCACCTGCTCGCTGCGGCCAACAACATTGAGCGCCTGAAGAAGTCCGATACCCTGCGCGAGATCGTTGAAGCCCCCGACGCAGCCGATCTGCTCGAGTGGCTGCGCCAACAAAAGCTCATGCACTACGACGAACAACGCGAAGTGGCCATGGTGCACGCAGGCATCCCACCGCAGTGGTCCTTGCGCAAGGCCTTGAAGTACGCCGCCGAAGCCGAAGCCGCGCTGCGTGACGACAACCTGTTTCCGCTGTACCTCGATGGCATGTACGGCAACGAGCCGGCAAAGTGGGACAGCGATCTCACCGGCGTGACCCGCCTGCGCGTCATCACCAACTATTTCACCCGCATGCGCTTCTGCACCGCCGACGGCAAGCTCGATCTCAAAAGCAAGGAAGGCCTGGATACGGCCCCGCCGGGCTACAAGCCATGGTTCCAGCACAAAGAACGCAAGACCCGCGGTCTGCGCATCATTTTCGGCCACTGGGCCGCGCTGGAAGGCGATGTCCGTGAACCGGGCATCTCGGCGCTGGACACCGGTTGTGTCTGGGGCGGCAGCCTGACTTTGATGAACGTCGATAGCGGCGAGCGTGTGTCGTGCAAATGCGATGAACACGGCGGGCTTGCACCGACCGTCGCACCACTTATCCCCGAAACTTCGCCAGTCAGCGCGCCGCGTTAGACTGCGCATTCTGCCGAGCTACAGGAACCCGCTATGAGCGAATTCAAACGAATCCCCCCGGAACAGGCCCAGGCCCTGCGCGAGCAAGGCGCCGTGGTGGTCGATGTACGTGATCCTGCCACTTTCGCTGCCCTGCATATCAGCGGTTCGAAGCATCTGGACAATCACTCCCTGCACGCCTTCATTCAAGGCGCCGACCTCGATGCACCGACCGTTGTCGTCTGCTATCACGGCAATTCCAGTCAGGGCGCTGCTGCCTATCTGGTCAGCCAAGGCTTCTCCGACGTCTACAGCATGGACGGCGGCTTCGAGCTGTGGCGTGCGACTTATCCGTCGGAAACCGCGCAAGGCACCGCCGAATAATTTTTTTGTCACGTGCAGGCCCCGGCTGCCGTGGGCCTGCGCGCGGCAGACGAACGGTCTGCCACAACTAATTACGTATCTCGCCTTTACCTCTCGAATTCCCAACTATCCTTAAGCCCAGGCCATCCAAAACAGGGGAGAGCCGGTACACCGGCGCACGGGTCATCGGGAGTGACTTTCAAGGTTGTCGACCGCGAAAGTGTTCTGGGGGGTAAACAAGCGGCCACCGCGGCTGCTTGCCAGCATCGACTGAGTGACCCGGCGTCGGCTCCACGTATCGAGCGAGGTGACGTCATGAGTATCTTTAGCCACTTCCAACAACGCTTCGAGTCCACACGCCAGGAAGAACTCTCGCTGCAGGAGTACCTGGAGCTGTGCAAAAAGGACCGCAGCGCTTACGTTTCCGCCGCCGAGCGTCTATTGATGGCCATCGGCGAACCCGAGCTGCTCGACACGTCGACCAACTCGCGGCTGTCGCGGATCTTCTCCAACAAGGTGATTCGCCGCTATCCGGCCTTTGAAGACTTCCACGGGATGGAAGAATGCATCGACCAGATCGTCTCGTATTTCCGCCATGCCGCCCAAGGCCTGGAAGAGAAGAAACAGATCCTCTACCTGCTCGGCCCCGTCGGTGGCGGTAAATCGTCGCTGGCCGAGAAGCTGAAACAACTGATGGAAAAAGTGCCCTTCTACGCGATCAAGGGCTCGCCGGTATTCGAATCGCCTCTGGGTCTGTTCAACGCCACCGAAGATGGCGCGATCCTCGAGGAAGACTTCGGCATCCCGCGGCGCTACCTGAACACCATCATGTCGCCGTGGGCGACCAAACGCCTGGCCGAATTCGGCGGCGACATCAGTCAGTTCCGCGTGGTCAAACTGTACCCGTCGATCCTCAACCAGATCGCGGTGGCCAAAACGGAACCGGGTGACGAGAACAACCAGGACATCTCCGCGCTGGTGGGCAAGGTCGACATCCGCAAGCTCGAGGAATACCCACAGAACGACGCCGACGCCTACAGCTACTCCGGTGCGCTGTGCCGGGCCAACCAGGGCCTGATGGAGTTCGTCGAGATGTTCAAGGCACCGATCAAGGTGCTGCACCCATTGCTGACCGCCACCCAGGAAGGCAACTACAACAGTACCGAAGGCCTCGGCGCGATTCCGTTCACCGGGATCCTGCTCGCGCACTCCAACGAATCGGAGTGGCACACCTTCCGCAACAACAAGAACAACGAAGCGTTCATCGACCGGATCTACATCGTCAAAGTGCCGTACTGCCTGCGGGTCAGCGACGAAGTGAAGATCTACGACAAGTTGCTGTTCAACAGCTCTCTGGCGAAGGCCCACTGCGCACCCGACACCCTGAAGATGCTCGCGCAGTTCACCGTGCTGTCGCGCCTCAAGGAGCCGGAAAACTCCAACATCTATTCGAAGATGCGCGTCTACGATGGGGAAAACCTCAAGGACACCGATCCGAAGGCCAAGTCGATTCAGGAATACCGCGATTCGGCGGGCGTCGACGAAGGCATGAACGGTCTCTCGACCCGCTTCGCCTTCAAGATCCTATCCAAGGTGTTCAACTTCGATCCACATGAAATCGCCGCCAACCCGGTGCACCTGTTGTATGTGCTGGAGCAGCAGATCGAGCAGGAACAGTTCCAGGCCGAGACTCGCGAACGCTACCTGCGCTACCTCAAGGAGTATTTGGCGCCGCGTTATATCGAGTTCATCGGCAAGGAGATCCAGACCGCTTATCTGGAGTCTTACAGCGAGTACGGGCAAAACATCTTCGACCGATACGTGCTGTATGCGGACTTCTGGATTCAGGATCAGGAGTACCGCGATCCGGAAACCGGCGAGATTCTCAACCGTGTCGCTCTGAACGAAGAGCTGGAGAAAATCGAGAAACCGGCGGGCATCAGCAATCCGAAGGATTTCCGCAACGAAATCGTCAACTTCGTGTTGCGCGCCCGGGCCAACAACAACGGCAAGAACCCGACCTGGCTCAGCTACGAAAAACTGCGGGTGGTCATCGAGAAGAAAATGTTCTCGAACACCGAAGACCTGCTGCCAGTCATCAGTTTCAATGCCAAGGCGAGCAAAGAGGATCAACAGAAACACAACGACTTCGTTACTCGAATGGTCGAACGCGGCTACACCGACAAACAGGTACGGCTACTTTCCGAATGGTACCTACGGGTCCGCAAATCGCAGTAAAGCAGCTGCAAGCTTCTGGCGACGGGCTGCAAGAGAACAGCGAAGACCGGTCTCGCGAACGGCGTGTGCTTTCTCTTGCAGCTTGAAGCTTATGACTTGAAGCTCCCCGGAGGGGTCTATGAGCTATGTGATCGACCGACGTCTCAATGGCAAGAACAAGAGCACGGTGAACCGCCAGCGCTTCCTGCGGCGTTACCGTGATCACATCAAGAAGGCTGTCGAAGAGGCGGTCAGCCGCCGTTCCATTACCGACATGGAACACGGCGAACAGATCAGCATTCCCGGTCGCGACATCGACGAACCGGTGCTTCACCACGGTCGCGGCGGCAAGCAGACCGTGGTTCATCCCGGCAACAAGGAATTCACTGCCGGCGAACACATCGCCAGGCCTCCGGGGGGCGGCGGTGGACGCGGTCCCGGCAAGGCTGGCAATTCCGGCGAGGGCATGGACGAATTCGTCTTCCAGATCACCCAGGAAGAATTCCTCGAATTCATGTTCGAAGACCTCGAACTGCCGAACTTGGTGAAACGCAACCTCAGTGGTACCGACACGTTCAAAACCGTGCGCGCCGGGATCAGCAACGAGGGCAACCCTTCGCGGATCAACATCATCCGCACCCTGCGCTCAGCCCACGCCCGGCGCATTGCGCTGTCCGGCAGCAGCCGCGCCAAGCTACGCGAGGCCAAAGAGGAACTGGCGCGACTGAAGCGCGAAGAGCCAGACAACTTCGGCGATATTCAGGAACTGGAGGCAGAAATCGAGAAACTCAGCGCGCGCATTCACCGCGTGCCGTTCCTCGATACTTTCGACTTGAAATACAACCTGTTGGTCAAGCAACCCAACCCCAGCTCCAAAGCGGTGATGTTCTGCCTGATGGACGTTTCCGGTTCGATGACCCAGGCCACCAAGGACATCGCCAAACGCTTTTTCATCCTGCTGTACCTGTTCCTCAAGCGGAACTACGACAAGATCGACGTGGTATTCATCCGCCATCACACCAGTGCCCGGGAAGTGGACGAGGAAGAGTTCTTCTACTCGCGGGAAACTGGCGGCACCATCGTCTCCAGCGCCCTGAAGCTGATGCAGGAGATCATGGCCGAGCGTTATCCAAGCAACGAGTGGAATATCTACGCCGCGCAAGCCTCCGACGGCGACAACTGGAACGATGACTCGCCGATCTGCCGTGACATCCTGATCAACCAGATCATGCCGTTTGTGCAGTACTACACTTATGTGGAGATCACCCCGCGCGAACACCAGGCCCTCTGGTACGAATACGAACGCATCGCCGAAGCCTTTTCCGACACGTTTGCCCAGCAGCAACTGGTCTCGGCCGGGGATATCTATCCGGTCTTCCGTGAACTCTTCCAGCGCAGGTTAGTGACATGACCGCCAAAGAGCAGAAACGCCAACCTATTTCCACCGGCTCCGAATGGACGTTCGAGCTGATTCAGGCCTACGACCGCGAAATCGCCCGGATTGCGGCCGGCTATGCCCTGGATACTTATCCCAACCAGATCGAAGTGATCACCGCCGAGCAGATGATGGACGCCTATGCCTCGGTCGGCATGCCACTGGGCTATCACCACTGGTCCTACGGCAAGCACTTCCTCAGCACCGAGAAATCCTACAGCCGCGGGCAGATGGGGCTGGCCTACGAGATCGTGATCAACTCGGATCCGTGCATCGCCTACCTGATGGAAGAAAACACCATCTGCATGCAGGCGCTAGTGGTGGCGCACGCGTGCTATGGCCACAACAGTTTCTTCAAGGGCAACTACCTGTTCCGCACTTGGACTGACGCCAGCTCGATCATCGATTACCTGGTGTTCGCCAAGCAGTACATCATGCAATGCGAAGAGCGCCACGGTATCGACGCGGTGGAGGACTTGCTCGACTCCTGCCATGCGCTGATGAACTACGGGGTCGACCGCTACAAACGTCCGTATCCGATTTCCGCCGAGGAAGAACGCCGCCGGCAGAAGGATCGCGAAGAGCACCTGCAGAAACAGATCAACGATCTGTGGCGCACCATCCCCAAAGGCGCGGACAAGTACAGCGACAAGGACAACGCCCGTTTCCCGGCCGAGCCGCAGGAAAACATCCTGTATTTCATCGAGAAGCACGCGCCGTTGCTGGAGCCGTGGCAACGGGAGATCGTGCGGATCGTGCGCAAGATCGCCCAGTATTTTTATCCACAGCGTCAGACTCAGGTGATGAACGAAGGCTGGGCCACGTTCTGGCACTACACCCTGATGAACGACCTGTACGACGAGGGCCTGGTGACCGACGGGTTCATGATGGAATTCCTCACCTCGCACACCAGCGTGGTTTTCCAGCCGGGCTTCGACAGTCCTTACTACAACGGGATCAACCCCTACGCATTGGGTTTTGCGATGTATCGCGACATCCGCCGCATGTGCGAAAACCCCACCGAGGAAGACCGGCGCTGGTTCCCGGACATCGCCGGCTCCGACTGGCTGTCGAGCATCAAGTTCGCCATGAGCAGCTTCAAGGACGAGAGTTTCATCCTGCAGTATCTGTCACCGAAGGTGATCCGTGACCTGAAGCTGTTCAGCATCCTTGATGACGATCAGAAGGACGATTTGCTGGTACCGGCGATCCACGACGAAACCGGTTACCGGATCATCCGCGAAACCCTGGCCGCGCAGTACAACCTCGGCAACCGCGAGCCGAACGTGCAGATCTACAGCATTGACCGGCGCGGCGACCGCTCGCTGACCCTGCGTCATCAGCAACATGACCGCAAACCCTTGGGCGACTCCACCGACGAGGTGCTGAAACATCTGCACCGGTTATGGGGCTTCGACATTCATCTGGAAACCCTGCAGGGTGACCAGATCATGAAAACTCACCACGTACCGCCGCGCAGTGAACACAGCGAAGGCGATTACGGTCGGCTCGACCTGGCCGTGATTCATCTCTAGATGCGGATCTGACCTCCGAAAGTCCGATGCAAGGGTTATCCTGTCGGGCTAACGGAGGTTTTTTATGCAGATTTTCAAGGTTGGCGGTGCGGTACGCGATCGCTTGCTGGGTATACCGGTCACCGACGTTGATCGGGTGGTGGTGGGCGCGACCACTGAGCAAATGCTCGCCCAGGGCTTTCGCCCCGTGGGTGCGGATTTTCCGGTATTCCTTCACCCGAAAACCGGCGAGGAATACGCTCTTGCCCGTACCGAACGCAAAAGCGGTCGTGGTTATGGTGGGTTCACTTTTCACGCAAGCCCCGAAGTCACTCTGGAAGAAGACCTGATCCGCCGCGACCTGACCATCAATGCGATGGCCGAGGACGACCAGCAGAACCTCACCGATCCGTATCATGGCCAGCGTGATCTCGAAGCACGCGTGCTGCGTCACGTTTCCCCGGCGTTTGCCGAAGATCCGCTTCGGGTGCTGCGCGTTGCGCGCTTCGCCGCCCGCTATGCCGGTCTAGGCTTTACCGTCGCCCCGGAGACCCTTGAGCTGATGCGCCAGCTCAGCGAGTCCGGCGAGCTGCAAGCCCTGACCGCCGAACGCAGCTGGAAGGAAATCTCCCGCGCATTGATGGAAGATCAGCCACAGATGTTCATCCAGGTGCTGCGCGATTGCGGCGCACTGAAAGTGTTGATGCCGGAAGTCGACGCGCTTTTTGGCGTGCCACAACCGGAAGCGCATCACCCGGAAATCGACACCGGCCTGCACACGCTCAGCGTTCTGGAGCAATCAGCGCTGCACAAACAACCGCTGACGGTACGCTGGGCTTGTCTGCTGCATGACCTCGGCAAAGGCCTGACCCCGGAAGAAGAGTGGCCACGACATATCGCCCATGAACACACCGGGTTGAAGCTGATCAAAGCGGTCAACGAACGCTTCAAGGCGCCGAAGGACTGTCAGGAGTTGGCCTTGCTTGTCGGCAAGTACCACACCCACAGTCACCGGGCGCTGGAGCTGAAGGCCTCGACGTTGCTGGAGTTGTTGCAGAACTTTGATGTGTATCGACGACCGCAACGGTTTGAAGAGTTTATCGCCGCCTGCGAAATGGACGCCCGAGGCCGCAAAGGGCTGGAGCAAAGAAGTTATCCACAGGCGGAATATTTACGTGGCGCTGCCAAGGCTGCACGAGAAGTCGCGGTGCAGCCGTTGCTGGAGAAGGGATTCAAGGGGCCGGAGCTGGGCGAGGCGCTGAAGCGAGAACGACTGAAGGCGCTAAAAGCCTACAAAGACCAGGCTTCAGCCTGAAAAGCTTCGCGAGCAAGCCTGCTCCCCCAAGGAGAATGCATTCCAAATGTGGGAGCGGGCTTGCTCGCGAAAGCGGCAGCTAATTCAACGCAAATCCGAAGACGTGAGCTGCTGTCCACGCCACTCAAACCCGACCGGCGCCAACACCTGATCAATCTGCGCCTCGGCCCACAACGTCGCGAAGCTTTTTCCCACACCCGGATGCACCCGATCCGGCGCAATCAGCGACAGCGGCCACAACACAAAGGCATTTTTCAGGATTTCGGCACGCGGCAGGATCAAACCGTCGAAATTACCCGTCAGATCGCCGTACAACAGCACGTCGATATCCAGCGGCAACCCCTTGCGATCAGGGGCGTAACGCCCGTTATCTGCCTCGATGAACTTCAGACGACGGTCCAGTTCCGTCAACGGCAGATCGGTCAGTGCCGAGACCACGAAGTTGTAGAACGGCCCGCTCTTGATCCCCACCGGCTGACTCTCAAACACCGCCGAACAGCGGATATCCACCAGGAATGTCGCCAAAGCGTCGAGTCCGGCGCGCAAATGGGTTTCGCGCTCGATATTGCTACCGAGCCCGAGGTACACCTGAGTCAGCGACATCCGCGCTCGATCTCCACACCCACGCCACCCTTGGCGGCCGGCACGGCGCCCGGCTTGGTCAGCTTGAGGCGAACCCAGGTGATCTTGAATTCGGCCATCAGCACTTCGACCAGACGCTCGGCAAAGGTCTCGACCAGTTGATATTGCGCTTGCTCGGCAAACGCCTGGATGCGCGTGGAAACACTGGCGTAATCGAGCGCCTTGGTCAGGTCGTCACCGGCCGCAGCCGGGCGATTGTCCCAGGCGAAGCTCAGATCAAGACGCAGGCACTGGCGAATGCCGCGCTCCCAATCGTAGGCACCGATCACGGTGTCGACTTCCAGGCCCTCGATAAACACTCTGTCCAAGCACTTTTCTCCGCTGCACGACAAGGGCGCAATGCGCCGTTAGAATCAGGGCGTCCTCGCCCGGAATGGTTAGCATGTTTTGGTTACTGGCGACCTTCGCCTACCTGCTCGGCTCTCTGTCCTTCGCCATTTTGCTCAGCCGCCTGACCGGAAATCCGGATCCGCGAATGAGTGGCTCGGGTAATGCCGGCGCCACCAACATGCTGCGCCTGGCCGGTCGCAAACTGGCGATCCTGACCCTGCTCGGTGATCTGTGCAAAGGCCTGCTGCCGGTGCTGATCGCAGCGGCCGCTGGCCTTTCGCTGCAGGATCAGGCCTGGATCGGCGTGTGCGCCGTGATCGGTCACCTGTTCCCGCTGTACTTCCGTTTTCGCGGCGGCAAAGGTGTCGCCACCGCTGCCGGCATGCTGCTGGGCCTGTATCCACCCGCCGCGCTGCTGGCGGTGTGCGCCTGGCTGCTGACGTTCTACCTGACCCGTACCAGCTCGCTGGCGGCGCTGATCGCCACGCCCCTGACCCTGCCCTTACTTGCGTGGCAAGAACCGGAGGCGCTGCTGCCGATGAGCGCATTGACATTGCTGATCGTCTGGCGCCACCGCGGCAATCTACGCGACCTGTTTGCCGGGCGCGAACGGCATTTTTAAATACCGCTCAGCCACACCGCCAATCGCACCGCCAATCACAGTGCCGACAACTGCTCCATCGGCCAGCGCGCCTGCACGCTGATGGCCAGACTTTCCTGCTGGCCGGCCTGCAAACGCTGGCAACCGGCAAACGCGATCATCGCTCCATTGTCGGTGCAGAACTCGGGACGGGCGTAGAACACATCGCCCTGCATGTCACCGAGCATTTTCTCAAGAGAAACACGCAACGCCTTGTTGGCACTGACGCCGCCAGCGATCACCAGACGCTTCATGCCCGCCTGTTTCAGGGCACGTTTGCACTTGATGGTCAAAGTCTCCACCACGGCCTGCTGGAACGCCAGCGCGATGTCGCAACGGGCTTGCTCGCTGTCGTCCCCGGCGCTGACGCATTGCTGCCAGGTGTTGAGAGCAAAGGTCTTCAAGCCGCTGAAGCTGAAATCCAGACCCGGGCGATCACACATCGGACGCGGGAAGGTGAAACGTCCTGCAACGCCCTTCTCGGCCAGTTTGGCGATTTCCGGCCCCCCCGGATAATTGAGGCCCATCATTTTCGCGGTTTTGTCGAACGCTTCGCCGGCGGCATCGTCGAGGGTCTCGCCAAGCAGGCTGTATTGGCCAATGCCATCGACCTGAACCAGCTGCGTATGCCCACCGGAGACCAACAAAGCGACGAACGGGAATTCCGGCGGTTTTGGCTCCAGCATCGGCGCCAGCAAGTGGCCCTCCATGTGGTGCACACCGAGTGCCGGAATGCCCCAGGCAAACGCCAGCGCCTGAGCGCACGAAGCACCGACCAGCAGCGCCCCGACCAGACCTGGGCCTGCGGTGTAGGCGATCGCATCGATCTCGGTCGGCACGCAGTCAGCCTCGGCCAACACCTGACGAATCAAGGGCAGCATGCGTTTGACATGGTCACGCGAGGCCAGCTCCGGCACCACGCCACCATAGACGCGGTGCAGGTCGATCTGACTGAACAGCGCGTCGGCCAGCAGGCCGCGCTCACTGTCGTATAATGCGACGCCGGTTTCGTCGCAGGAGGTTTCTAATCCCAGTACTAGCATGGGTTTGCGCCTTGTTTAGGCTGAATTCGAAGGCGCGCATAATAGTCGCCATGCGATGCCCCGACTAGCGGTTTTCGATCAGAGGCTTTGCATTCCGAGCGATGAGGGGTTAACATCCGCAACCCTTAAAAACCGACGTCTTCAAGTGCTCTTTTGCCGCGAGGATGTTGACCCCGGTAATGAATGAAGGTAGCTCTGGATGCCAGCCGTCAAAGTTAAAGAGAACGAACCCTTCGACGTAGCTCTGCGTCGTTTCAAGCGCTCCTGCGAAAAAGCCGGTGTACTGGCTGAAGTTCGTAGCCGCGAATTTTACGAGAAGCCAACTTCTGAGCGTAAGCGCAAAGCAGCAGCCGCTGTTAAGCGTCACGCCAAGAAAGTTCAGCGCGAACAGCGCCGCGCCGTTCGTCTGTACTAATACACAGACGATCGTAGCAAGCTTCTTGCCTAAGCCCGGCCCTCAGCCGGGCTAATGGCATTTGCGTAAAACGCTTGATGCTTCACCGTCGAAGCCGCACATGCGACCGAGACAAACCTGCTTCACGCGTCAGACCTGGCTCTTTTGCCAGCGGTGCACGTCTTTTCTGACGAGCCTTTCAAGGCTACTGACGAGCACACCCACTGATTCCTCTTACGACGATCAGCCCAAGGCACCTGAATGCGTGCCCGCTTTATTGAGCTATCCGAGGCCATTTATCGGCCGCCAGCGGATTCAGCGCAACACTTTCAAATAGTCGAAAACTGATGAGTACTAACGTCAGTGGTTTTTCGGCAGATACACTTCCCGACAGCGATCACGCAACCGAACCCGGTCGAGCCGTACATTTTGTGCGCTTCACTCAAGACCTGTGTCCGGCCGCCCTTCGCATCGGACTCATTACAGCGCAGACGAGAACGCCATGGCCGGGCTGATTCCCCAGAGCTTTATTGACGACCTCCTGAACCGCACCGACATCGTCGACGTGGTCAGCTCGCGCGTGCAACTGAAAAAGGCCGGCAAGAACTACACCGCCTGCTGCCCGTTCCATAAAGAGAAAACCCCGTCGTTCAGCGTCAGCCCGGACAAGCAGTTCTATTACTGCTTCGGCTGCGGCGCCGGCGGCAACGCCCTCGGCTTTCTCATGGACCACGACAACCTGGACTTCCCCCAGGCCGTCGAGGATCTGGCCAAAGCCGCCGGGATGGAAATCCCCCGCGAAGAAAGTGGCCGCCCGCACAAACCGCGACAGCCAACCGATTCGCCGCTGTACCCGCTGCTCACCGCCGCCGCCGACTTCTACCGCCAGGCACTCAAGAGCCATCCGGCGCGCAAAGCCGCCGTGGATTACCTCAAGGGCCGCGGACTGACCGGCGAGATCGCCCGGGACTTCGGTCTCGGTTTCGCGCCGCCGGGCTGGGACAATCTGTTTAAGCACTTGAGCAGCGACACTTTGCAGCAGAAGGCCATGATCGACGCCGGCCTGCTGATCGAGAACGCCGAAACCGGTAAACGCTATGACCGCTTCCGCGATCGCGTGATGTTCCCGATTCGTGATACCCGCGGCCGCATCATCGCTTTCGGTGGCCGGGTACTCGGCGACGACAAGCCGAAATACCTGAACTCACCGGAAACCCCGGTCTTCCATAAAGGCCAGGAACTCTACGGCCTCTATGAAGCACGCAAGAACAACCGCAACCTCGACGAAATCATCGTCGTCGAGGGTTACATGGACGTCATCGCCCTCGCCCAGCAAGGTTTGCGCAATGCCGTCGCCACCCTGGGCACCGCGACCAGCGAAGAACACCTCAAGCGTCTGTTTCGGGTAGTGCCGAACGTTTTGTTCTGCTTCGACGGTGACCAGGCCGGCCGCAACGCCGCCTGGCGCGCACTGGAAGCAACATTGCCGTGCCTGCAGGACGGGCGCCGCGCGCGCTTTCTGTTTCTGCCCGAAGGCGAGGACCCGGACACCCTGGTTCGCGCCGAAGGCACTGACGCCTTCAAGGCGCGGATCAATCAGCATGCGCAGCCGCTGGCGGACTATTTCTTCCAGCAACTGACCGAGGAAGCCGATCCACGCTCGCTCGAAGGCAAGGCCCATATGGCCACCCTCGCCGCACCGTTGATCGATAAAGTGCCGGGCGCCAACCTGCGCATTCTGATGCGTCAGCGCCTGACCGAAATTACCGGCCTGAGCAGCGAAACCGTCAGTCAGCTGGCGCAAAGCGCGCCGCAGGAAGCGCCGCCCGCCTACGATCCGGGCATCGATTACGACGCAATGCCGGATTACAGCGACTACCATCAGCCGCAGGCACAAGACATGTATGTGCCGCAGCAGGAGTGGACGCCGAAGAAATCCGGCGCCGGCGGCAAAAAATGGGACAAGAAACCCTGGGACAAGAACGGCAAACGTGGCGGCGATCGCGATCAACAACGCCCGCGCACGCCGATTGGCGTCGAATCGCCAACCCTGACCGCCTTGCGTACCTTGCTGCATCACCCGCAACTGGCCAAGCGCGTCGAAGACGCCGGGCACATTGCGGACGAAAATCAGACCAACGCCCAGTTGCTTGTGGCGCTGCTAGAGGCCGTACAGAAGAATCCCAAGCTAAACTCATTTCAGTTGATCGCGCGATGGCACGGCACTGAACAGGGTCGCCTGCTCAAGGCACTGGCGGAAAAGGAGTGGCTGATTGACGGAGAAAACCTTGAACAACAGTTTTTCGACACCATTACTAGCTTGTCAGCCCGCCAACGCGAGCGAAATCTGGAACAGTTGCTCAGGAAAGCGCGTCAAAGCGAACTGAGCGCCGAAGAGAAAAATCAACTGCGCGACCTTCTAAGTCGCAATGTTTCCGCATCAAACCCGACCTCAACTGGCGCGTGAGGTCATAGCTCAGGTATAATCCTCGGCTTGTTTTTTGCCCGCCAAGACCTTCAGTGGATAGGGTGTTATGTCCGGAAAAGCGCAACAGCAGTCTCGTATTATTGAGTTGATCAAACTGGGTCGTGAGCAGAAGTATCTGACTTACGCCGAGGTCAACGACCACCTGCCCGAGGATATTTCAGATCCGGAGCAGGTGGAAGACATCATCCGCATGATTAACGACATGGGGATCCCCGTACACGAGAGTGCTCCGGATGCGGACGCCCTTATGTTGGCCGACGCCGATACCGACGAGGCCGCTGCGGAAGAAGCAGCCGCTGCGTTGGCAGCGGTGGAGACCGATATCGGTCGCACCACTGACCCGGTGCGCATGTACATGCGTGAAATGGGTACGGTCGAGCTTCTGACTCGTGAAGGCGAAATCGAAATCGCCAAACGTATCGAAGAAGGCATCCGTGAAGTGATGAGCGCGATCGCGCACTTCCCTGGCACGGTTGACCACATTCTCTCCGAGTACACTCGCGTCACCACCGAGGGTGGTCGCCTGTCCGACGTTCTGAGCGGTTACATCGACCCGGACGACGGCATTGCGCCGCCGGCCGCCGAAGTTCCGCCGCCGATCGACGCGAAAGCCGCCAAGGCTGACGACGACACCGACGACGATGAAGCTGAATCTTCGGATGACGAAGAAGAAGCCGAAAGCGGTCCGGATCCGGTCATCGCTGCCCAGCGTTTTGGCGCTGTGTCCGATCAGATGGAAATCACCCGCAAGGCCCTGAAAAAGCACGGCCGTCACAACAAGGCAGCGATTGCCGAGTTGCTGGCCCTGGCCGAGCTGTTCATGCCGATCAAACTGGTGCCGAAGCAATTCGAAGCCCTGGTCGAGCGTGTTCGCAGTGCCCTGGATCGTCTGCGTCAGCAAGAGCGCGCGATCATGCAACTGTGCGTACGTGATGCACGTATGCCACGCGCCGATTTCCTGCGTCAGTTCCCGGGCAATGAAGTCGACGAAAGCTGGTCCGACGCCCTGGCCAAAGGCAAGAGCAAATACGCCGAAGCCATTGGTCGCGTACAGCCGGACATCATCCGTTGCCAGCAGAAACTGATTGCGCTGGAAACCGAGACCGGCCTGACCATCGCTGAAATCAAGGACATCAACCGTCGCATGTCGATCGGTGAGGCCAAGGCCCGCCGCGCGAAGAAAGAGATGGTTGAAGCCAACTTGCGTCTGGTGATCTCGATCGCCAAGAAGTACACCAACCGCGGTCTGCAATTCCTCGATCTGATCCAGGAAGGCAACATCGGTCTGATGAAAGCGGTGGACAAGTTCGAATACCGTCGTGGTTACAAGTTCTCGACTTATGCCACCTGGTGGATCCGTCAGGCGATCACTCGCTCGATCGCCGACCAGGCTCGCACCATCCGTATTCCGGTGCACATGATCGAGACGATCAACAAGCTCAACCGCATTTCCCGCCAGATGCTGCAGGAAATGGGTCGCGAACCGACCCCGGAAGAGCTGGGCGAACGCATGGAAATGCCTGAGGACAAGATCCGCAAGGTATTGAAGATCGCTAAAGAGCCGATCTCCATGGAAACCCCGATCGGTGATGACGAAGACTCTCATCTGGGTGACTTCATCGAAGACTCGACCATGCAGTCGCCAATCGATGTCGCAACCGTTGAAAGCCTGAAAGAAGCGACTCGCGAAGTGCTGTCCGGCCTCACTGCCCGTGAAGCCAAGGTACTGCGCATGCGCTTCGGTATCGACATGAACACCGACCACACACTCGAAGAAGTGGGCAAACAGTTTGACGTAACGCGTGAGCGGATCCGTCAGATCGAAGCCAAGGCGCTGCGCAAGCTGCGCCACCCGACGCGAAGCGAGCATCTGCGCTCCTTCCTCGACGAGTGATACCAGAACCCCCGGCCCAGGCCGGGGGTTTTGTTTATGCAGCAGATTAAATCCCTCGCACCGCCCCTCCCCGGCATACCCCGTCTACACTCGAAACAATGAATCCCGTGCCATAACGAGACGGTTATGCCCAGACTGGCGCCCGTGCTTTTCTTGCTGTCACTGATGATCTGGACCGCAACGGCTGACGCGCTGACTCTGACCGATGAAGAACGTAGCTGGCTGGCGGCTCACCCGGACTTGCGCCTGGGTGTCGATGCGTCGTGGCCGCCGTTCGAATTCCGCGATGAACAGAATCGCTATCAGGGCCTGGCCGCCGACTATATCGACGTGATCCGCCAGCGCCTGTCGATCAAACTCAATCCGGTCGAGCCCTCGAGCTGGACCGAAGTGCTGGCGCAGGTGAAGACCGGCAAGATCGACCTGCTGCCGGGTATCATGTCCACCCCGGAACGCCAGAATTACCTGTCGTTTACCCGGCCCTATCTCGACTTCCCGATCGTCATCCTCGCGCACATCGGCGGTGCGCAACCGCGCAAACTGGAAGACCTGTATGGCCTGAAGATCGCCGTGGTCGAGAACTACGCCCCTCACGAATTACTGCGCACCCAGCATCCGGATCTGAATCTGGTAGCCATGCCCAATGTCAGCTCGGCCTTGCAGGCTCTGGCTACCGATGAGGTAGACGCCGTGGTCGGCGATCTTGCCTCCAGCGTATGGAGTCTGCGCCAGCTCAAGCTCGACGGTTTGTACGTCAGCGGCGAAACCCCGTATCGCTACCAGTTGGCGATGGGCGTACCTCGTGACAACAAAATGCTGGTGGGCATTCTGGACAAAGTCCTGGCGGACATGAGCCCCGAGGAAATCAGCAGCATTCAGGAACATTGGGTCGGTAATGTTCTGGACCATCGGACATTCTGGTCGGATCTTCTGATCTATGGCCTTCCGGGCCTGTTGCTACTGGTCAGCATTCTGGCGGTGGTGATTCGCATCAATCGCCGCTTGAGCTCGGAAATCGCCCGACGTGTCGACCTCGAACAGGAGTTGCGCAGCAGCGAATATCACTACCGCGGACTGGTGGAAAGTCTGTCGGCCATCGCCTGGGAAGCGCGCATGAGCGACTTCACCTACAGTTATGTGTCGCCGCATGCCGAAGATCTGCTCGGTTATCCACAGGCGCATTGGCTGATTCCGGGCTTCTGGCGCAACATCATCCACCCTGCCGACCTGACCCGTGCCCAGGCCATTTGCGATGATGCGGTACGCGAAGGGCGTGATCATACTCTCGACTATCGGGTGATTACTGCTGACGGGCGCTGCCTGTGGGTGCGTGACATTGTCAGTCTGATTGAACATGGCCATGAGCCGGTGATGCGTGGGCTGATGATCGACATCAGCGAAACCAAGCGCACCGAGGAAGCACTGCGGCTTTCGGAGCAGAAATTCGCGTCGGTGTTCCAGCAATGCCCGGACATTCTGGTGATCGCGCGGTTGTCCGACGGCTGCCTGCTGGAGGTCAACGAAGCCTTTGAAGCGCAGATTGGCCTGAAGGCGGAAGATGTGGTTGGCCAGACAGCCACTGAACTGAATATCTGGGGCATCCCCGGGGTCGGGCCCGGGCTGTTACAGCGCTTGCAGGCCGGCAGTATCCGTAACCTGGAGATGCCCTTTCGCCGCAACAATGGCCAGGTGTTTACCGGGCTGATCTCGGCCGAACCTTTCGACCTCGACACCACTCCGGCGCTGGTGGTGGTCGTGCGCGACATCACCCAGCTCAAGGAAACCCAACAGCAACTGCAAACCTCCGAAGAGAAGTTCGCCAAGGCCTTTCACGCCTCGCCGGACGGCTTGCTGCTGTCACGCCAGAGCGATGGCTTGCTGCTGGAGGTCAACGAGGGTTTCAGTCGCATCACCGGATTCAACAGCGCTATGTCGGTGGATCGCTCGGCGCTGGATCTGGGGATCTGGGTCAACCTCAACGAACGCAAGCAGATGCTCGACCTGCTGCACAGAGATGGCTTCGTGCGCGATTTCACCTGCCATATCCGGCGCAGCGACGGGCAGATCCGCCTGTGCGAAGTGTCCAGCCGTCCACTGCCGATCGGCGAAGAAGACTGCATGCTGACCATCGCCCGGGACATCACCGAGCGCCACTTGATGCAGGAAAAACTGCAGCAGGCCGCCACCGTTTTCGAAAGCACCGCCGAAGGCGTGTTGATCACCGACACCCAGCAGCACATCAGCGCGGTCAACCGTGCCTTCACCGAAATCACCGGCTACAGCGAAAGCGAAGCCCTTGGCCATACCCCGCGCCTGCTCGCCTCGGGACTGCACGACAGCGCGTTTTATGCGGCGATGTGGCACCAATTGACCGACGAGGGTCACTGGCAGGGCGAGATTTCCAACCGGCGCAAGAACGGCGAGTTGTATCCGAGCTGGCTGACCATCAGCGCCGTGCGCAATCGCGACAAATTCATCACCCACTTCGTCGCGGTGTTCGCCGATATCTCCAGCCTTAAACACGCGCAGGCCAAGCTCGATTATCAGGCGCACCATGACCCGCTCACCGGCCTGCCCAATCGCACCCTGTTCGAAAGTCGCCTGCTCACTGCACTGAACAGTCAGCAGGAAAATGGCGGTCAGGGCGCCGTGTTGTTCCTCGATCTCGACCGTTTCAAACACATCAACGACAGCCTCGGCCACCCTGTCGGCGACCTGCTGCTCAAGGGCATTGCCGTACGTTTGAAAGAACAACTGCGCGATATCGACACCGTCGCGCGCCTGGGCGGTGATGAATTCATCATTCTGCTGCCGGGCCTGCAACAAGCCAGCGATGCCGATAACATCGCAATCAAACTGCTCAACTGCTTCGGCGCACCGTTTCAGGCTGGTGAGCACGAGTTTTTCATCAGCGCCAGCATCGGTACCAGCCTCTATCCACGCGACGGCTGCGACGTCGCCACACTGGTGAAAAACGCCGACGCGGCGATGTACCGCTCCAAGGCCAAGGGCCGCAACCGCGTCGAAAGCTACACCCGCGACCTCACTGCCCAGGCCAGCGAACGTGTGGCGCTGGAGCACGAACTGCGCCGGGCCATCGAGCGCGAAGAGTTGTTCCTCTACTACCAACCGAAAATCAGCCTCGACGACCATCGCCTGGTCGGCGCCGAAGCACTGATCCGCTGGCGCCACCCGACCTTCGGCGAAGTGCCGCCGGAGCACTTCATCCCGCTGGCCGAAGAGAACGGCATGATCCTGCAGATCGGTGACTGGGTGCTCGAAACCGCCTGCCGGCAGATGTTCGAGTGGCACCAGATCTACGACAGCCTCGGCCCGCTGTCGGTCAACCTCGCCGGTGCGCAACTACGCCAGCCGAACCTGCTCGGGCGCATCGAACAACTGCTCAGAGACAACCGTTTGCAGCCTGATTTACTGCAACTGGAAATTACCGAAAACTTCATCATGAGCCAGGCCGAAGAGGCTTTGGCGGTGCTGCACCAGCTCAAACACTTGGGCGTACAACTGGCGATCGACGACTTCGGCACCGGTTATTCTTCGCTCAGTTACCTCAAACGCCTGCCGCTGGACATCCTGAAGATTGACCAGTCCTTTGTTCGCGGACTGCCCGATGACCCGCACGACGCGGCGATTGTCCGCGCGATCATCGCTCTGGGCCGGAGCATGCAATTCACCGTGATCGCCGAAGGCGTCGAGACCCAGGCCCAGCAGCAATTCCTCGCCGCCGAAGGTTGCGAACAGATCCAGGGCTACATCGTCAGCCTGCCGCTGCCCCCGGAAGAATTCGCCGCGACGTTTCTCCGTGTAACCGTATCGGATTATTCGGATAGCACAGCCGCCAAACCGTCGCTATAATCCGCGGCCTACTGAGGGCCTATAGCTCAGTTGGTTAGAGCAGAGGACTCATAATCCTTTGGTCCACGGTTCAAGTCCGTGTGGGCCCACCAAACAAACAAAGGCTTATGCTTGATGGCATAGGTCTTTTTTTGTGTCTCGTCAGCCAATCAGCTGAACCCGTCCACCTGGATGTGAATGGTGCATGCGGGGAATACGTAAGATCAAATCGCAAGGGAGCACGCAGTGAGCGCAATGGAAAAGGAACTTCCAGAAATACACATCGACGACATCATCAAAATTCTTGAACATTTGAGTACGTGCAGACCCCTGAAGGCATCTGCAAGGCGTAGCAGACTCGAATTGAATGCGGAGAAATTTGCCAATTGGTGTCTCGTTGTCGGCGGTGCCGGGATGGCCGTCGCTGCCTGCATGGCCTACTGGCATACGTCGCAGACTCCGCTGCCGGAAGGGGCCAAGTATCTGGCTCTCTATCTTGTGCTCTTCTCGACAATATCCACTTTGCTGTCGCTGCTTACACCCATGCTGGCACTGATCTATGCGCTCTTCCGATGGGAGACCATCACCTTGAAAAGCATGATTGCCGATTTCAGACACGAAAATGCGTTAGTGGATTCGCTTCAACCTCATCCGGAAGTGGCACTTCTGGATGCCAAGCATTGGCTCGAACTCAGAATCAACCGAGCAGAAGCACGTGTCGCCCTGTTTTTTGGAGAAAAAGCTGCAGCCCTTGCTCTGCTGGGAACGGCCTACGTCTGCGCTGAAAAATTCGGCGGTTTTCCCTGGATCAGTAAGACCTTGTTGGCCGGGCCTGTGAGCGGGAACTGGGGTAATAGCGCCTTGTTGATGATCATTGCCTTGGTACTCGGTCTTTCCATAGGAGCGGTATTGCTCAAACGTGTAAATCTCCGATATCGCTTCCAGATCGAGCTTATCGATCAAGCCTTACGCAGAATGGCCAGATAACGGCCAATCCAACAGATAAAAATCCGCGCAGTTACGCGGATTTTTCGTTTCCACTCTTCGCGCCCATTGGCCAACAATTCGATTACCGGCCACAAGCGTCTCTTCGGTCGAGCCTGTAACATGCTCGCTCCAGGATCCACGCCCTATGGAGCGCAACCCTTGCCCGACACCCGCCCCCCCGCCCTCGACGAAATCGACCGTCAGCTGATCGCCGCCCTGCAGATCAACGCCCGCGAAAGCGTGGCCATGCTTGCCCGGCAGTTGGGTATTGCGCGCACCACCGTCACATCGCGGCTGGCGCGGCTGGAGAAGGCCAAGGTAATCACCGGGTATGGCGTGCGGCTGGGGCAGCGCGTGGTCGATGGCGGTTTGCAGGCGTATGTCGGGATCAAGGTGCAGCCGCGTTCCGGCAAGGAAGTGCTGCGTCGGTTGAGCGCGATGGCGCAGGTGCAGCAGTTGTGTGCGGTGAGTGGCGAGTTTGATTATGTGGCGTGGTTGCGCACCGATTCGCCGGAGCAGCTCGATCAGTTGCTGGATCAGATCGGCAGTGTGGATGGGGTGGAGAAGACTACGACGTCGATCATTTTGAGTAGCAAGATAGATCGGGGGCAGCCGGTTTGAGTAATGGCAATAACCTTCCGATTGGCAAATAGGGCCTCTTCGCGAGCAAGCCCGCTCCCACGTTTGACCGGGTTGAGCGCAGAATCTGCGTCAGACACAACACCCACTGTGGGAGCGGGCTTGCTCGCGAAAGCGGTCTGTCAGACACCTTCCTTGGTGGCGGGAACATTGCCTTCGCGAGCAAGCCCACCCGCACAATGATCGAAGTGCAGTAAAAGATTGTCACTTTGATCAATAGAATGGCAAAACGACGACACTTTGCGTCTTATTAACGTGTTCTACGCTCCCTAGAATGGCTGGCATCTTTTCCTATACTCAGACGCGCACCCTGCGTCGGGTCGCCAGCAAGGTCAGCCATGAACAAGAACAATCGCCATCCTGCAGACGGTAAGAAACCCGTCACCATTTTCGGCCCTGACTTCCCGTTTGCCTTCGACGACTGGATCGAACACCCGGCCGGTCTCGGCAGCATTCCTGAACATAACCATGGCGCTGAGGTGGCGATTGTCGGCGCCGGTATTGCAGGTCTGGTTGCCGCCTACGAACTGATGAAGCTCGGCTTGAAACCAGTGGTGTACGAGGCCTCGAAACTGGGTGGCCGCCTGCGCTCGCAAGCGTTCAACGGCACCGATGGCATCGTCGCGGAACTGGGCGGCATGCGCTTCCCGGTGTCCTCCACCGCGTTCTATCACTACGTCGACAAGCTCGGTCTCGAGACCAAACCTTTCCCGAACCCGCTGACGCCGGCCTCCGGCAGCACCGTGATCGACCTCGAAGGCAAAACCCATTACGCACAAAGCCTGAAGGATCTTCCTGCACTGTTCCAGGAAGTGGCTGACGCCTGGGCGGATGCGCTGGAGGCCGGCTCGCAGTTCGCCGATATTCAGCAAGCGATCCGCGACCGCGATGTGCCACGCCTCAAAGAGCTGTGGAACAAACTCGTACCGCTGTGGGACGACCGCACGTTCTACGACTTCGTGGCCACTTCCAAAGCCTTCGCCAAACTCTCGTTCCATCACCGCGAAGTATTCGGTCAGGTCGGTTTCGGTACCGGTGGCTGGGACTCGGACTTTCCCAACTCGATGCTGGAAATCTTCCGTGTAGTCATGACCAACTGCGACGATCACCAGCACCTGGTGGTTGGCGGTGTGGAGCAAGTGCCGCAAGGCATCTGGCGCCATGTGCCGGAGCGCTGCGTGCACTGGCCAGAAGGCACCAGCCTGAAATCCCTGCACCGTGGCGCGCCGCGTTCCGGTGTGAAGAAAATCGCTCACGCCCCGGATGGCCGCTTTGCCGTCACCGACAACAACGGCGACACCCGCGAGTACGCCGCCGTGCTGACCACCTGCCAGAGCTGGCTGCTGACCACCCAGATCGAATGCGACGAAACCCTGTTCTCGCAGAAAATGTGGATGGCGCTGGACCGCACGCGCTACATGCAATCGTCGAAGACCTTCGTAATGGTCGACCGGCCATTCTGGAAGGACAAGGATCCAGAAACCGGCCGCGACCTGATGAGCATGACCCTCACCGATCGCCTGACCCGCGGCACCTATCTGTTCGACAACGGTGACGATAAGCCGGGGGTGATCTGCCTGTCGTACTCGTGGATGAGCGACGCGCTGAAGATGCTGCCGCACCCGGTGGAAAAACGCGTAGAGCTGGCGTTGAACGCGCTGAAGAAAATCTACCCGAAAGTCGACATCGCCGCGCGGATCATCGGTGATCCGATCACGGTTTCGTGGGAAGCCGACCCGTACTTCCTCGGTGCGTTCAAAGGCGCCCTGCCCGGCCACTATCGCTACAACCAGCGCATGTACGCGCACTTCATGCAGGACGACATGCCAGCCGAGCAACGCGGGATTTTCATTGCCGGTGACGACGTGTCGTGGACCCCGGCGTGGGTCGAGGGCGCGGTGCAGACTTCGCTCAACGCAGTGTGGGGCATCATGAAGCATTTCGGCGGGTCGACACATAAAGAGAACCCGGGCCCGGGTGATGTGTTCAAAGACATCGGCCCTATCGCCCTGCCCGAGTAAGAGGAATCCCCGATGCGTGTAGCCCTTTACCAATGTCCACCGCTGCCCCTGGAACCCGCCGCCAACCTGCATCGCTTGCAGCAACTGGTGATGGAGGCCAAGGGTGCCGACCTGCTGGTGCTGCCGGAAATGTTCCTGACCGGCTACAACATCGGCAAGGAAGCGGTCAGCACCTTGGCCGAGGTCTACAACGGTGAATGGGCGCAGCAGATCGGTCGAATCGCCAAAGCCGCCGGGCTGGCGATTGCTTACGGTTACCCAGAGCGCACGGCCAACGGGCAGATTTACAACGCCGTGCAGTTGATCGACGCGCACGGCGAGCGCCTGTGCAACTACCGCAAGACCCATCTGTTCGGCGACCTGGATCGGTCAATGTTCAGCGCCGGCGAAGATGATTTTCCGGTTGTTGAACTCAACGGCTGGAAGCTCGGTTTCCTGATCTGCTACGACCTGGAGTTTCCCGAGAACGCGCGGCGTCTGGCGCTGGCCGGTGCCGAGCTGATTCTGGTGCCGACGGCAAACATGATTCCGTTCGATTTCGTCGCTGACGTCACCGTGCGTTCCCGCGCCTTCGAAAACCAGTGTTACGTGGCTTACGCCAACTATTGCGGGCATGAAGGCGAGATCCACTATTGCGGGCAAAGCAGCATCGCCGCACCGGACGGCAGCCGCATCGCCCAGGCTGGCCTTGATGAAGCATTGATCGTCGGGGAACTGGATCGCCAGTTGATGGCCGACTCGCGCGCTGCCAATCGCTACCTCAACGACCGTCGCCCCGAGCTTTACCACGCGTTGAACAAGCGCTGACCCCACGCAATCCGCTAGCATTGGCACTTCACTGTTCTGGAAGTGCCCATGCCTGCGCCGACTCACCCCCGCCCCCACACTGAAACCCTGCCAAACGGCTTGCGCGTGACCCTGCGTCAGGCGCCCGGCCTGAAGCGCAGTGCCGCTGCGTTGCGGGTAGCTGCCGGTAGCCATGACGTGCCACTGGAGTGGCCGGGGCTGGCGCATTTTCTTGAGCATCTGCTGTTTCTCGGCACTGAGCGTTTTCCTACCGATCAGGCGCTGATGGCCTACGTGCAAAGTCACGGTGGGCAAGTAAACGCCAGCACTCGTGAACGCACCACAGACTTCTTCTTCGAATTGCCAACCTCGGCCTTCAGCGCCGGGCTTGAGCGTCTGTCAGACATGCTCGCGCACCCGCGTATGAATCCGGACGATCAATTGCGCGAACGGGAAGTGCTGGACGCGGAATTTGTCGCGTGGTCGCAAGATCCTGCGGCTCAGCAGGAACGGGCGTTGTACGAAGGGTTGCCCGCTACACATCCGTTGCGCGGGTTTCATGCGGGAAATCGCAACAGCCTGAAAGTTGAGTTGCCAACATTTCAACAGGCGCTGAAGGATTTCCATCAGCAGTTTTATCGCACCGGGCAAATGACGCTAAGCCTGGTCGGGCCGCAGAGCATTGAGGAGCTGCGCGTACTGGCGCAGCGGTTCGCCGCCGCGTTGCCGGTTGGGGATAACGTCGAGCAAGCAGCGCCACTGCCATTGGCGGTAAAAAGTTATCAACAGGTCGGCGAGCGAAGCAGCAATCTGCTGTTCGCTTTCGAAGCACTGCCCGACTCGTCCGCCGAAGCGCTGGCGTTTCTCTGCCATTGGCTGAACAGCGCCAAGCCCGGCAGTTTGCTCGCCCATCTGCAGCAACAACGTCTCGCGGACAGTTTGAAAGCCGTGCCGCTGTATCAGTTCGCCGGGCAAGCGCTGCTGCATCTGCAATTCAGCGCCCCCGCCGAATCCCTCAGCGCCATTCGTGAACAGCTGCTGGACTGGTTGAGCTTCTTTGCCGCGCAACAGGACTGGGCCGCGTTGCGCGAGGAATACGCCAGGCTGCTTGAGCGTCAGCAGCAAATCAGCGGCGCCCTGCAACTGGCGCGGCTCGACAGTGAACAACGCGAAAACGGTCTGTCGGAAAACGGCGTGGTTGCGCTCAAACAGATCCTGCGCGACATCGGTGTTGTGGATAACTTCGGCGACCATTGGCACCTGCCTGCCGCCAACCCTTTCCTGCGCTCCAGCGAACCGCTGGCCAACGCCGGTCTGATTCGCGGCCAGACCAGCGCCCATCGTGGATTGCGGACTTTCGCTCAGGATCGCTCGCGCGGGCGGCGTGAGCGTTCGCCGATGCAATTCAGCCAGGCATTGCCCGATCATAGCGATCACGGCGCGATTTACCTGCGTTGGCAAACGGAGGCGGCCGCTGGCACCGATTTGCAAGGCAAACTGCAGCGCAGTCTGCGGGAAACGCGGGAAGACGCGCAGCAGGCCGGCGTCGAGTTGGCGTTCAGCGCCACCGGCACACAGTGGCTGCTGAAACTGACCGGCTTGCAGGAGCCGATGCCCAGTGTCCTCGAACACGCGCTGAAATGTCTGACGCAAATTGACGCCGATTCAGCGAGCGCAGAGCCAGAAGCGCCGCTGATACCGATCCGCCAGTTGCTCAAGGCATTGCCTGAACATTGCCTGCCATCGACCGTCGAGTCGAACGACGCCAGACAGCTGTGGACAACTTCGCGCTGGGACGGACTGGCCCTTGGCCTTAACGCACAGACGCAATCGGCCATGGGCCTGGCCCTGAGCCGCATCCCCGGCACACCGGACAATCAATTGCCGGCAGCGTCGACGCTCAATACGCAACATCTGTGGTGCCACATCGATACGGCGTCCAGCGAACATGCTTTGCTGCTGTTCTGCCCGAGCGCCAGTCGCGAGATCGCCGACGAAGCCGCCTGGCGCTTGCTCGCGCAGCTGTGCCGGACACCTTTCTATCAGCGCCTGCGGGTCGAATTGCAATTGGGCTACGCGGTGTTCAGCGCCTTGCGGCAGGTGCACGGCCAGACCGGATTGCTGTTTGGCGTGCAATCGCCCAGCGCCACACCAGCGGTGCTGCTTGGGCATATTCAACAGTTTCTCGCCAGCATTCCCGGGCTGATCGAACGTCTGGATGACGACAGCTTCAACCAGTTGCGCCAGTCACTTGCGGAGCAATTCGACGAGAGCAATCTGTCCCCCAAGGATGCCGCCGAACTACTGTGGCATTCCAGGCTCGCCAGCCACTCGTCGGATTATCTGACGCAACTGATCACGGCCATCGCGCAACTGCAGCGTCCGGCGATGCTGGCGGCCGCGCAACGCTTGATCAGCGAAGCAGGCTGGCACTGTCTCGCGAGCAGCGTGGCACCCGGCGCCCCGTGGCAAGGGAAAAAATGATCATTACTCAGGCTGCAAGGAGCTTTCTCAAAGATTCACGGGCAATACCGTTGAAATTTTGAGTAACATAGCAGCCTAACTATTTGGAACATCCCTGCGCTGCCGTGGACTATAACTATGGACAGCGCTATCCCACCCACCCTGAAGGAGACACCCATGTCCTGGACAAAACCGGCTTACACCGACCTGCGTATCGGCTTCGAAGTCACCATGTACTTCGCCAGCCGCTGAGTTCTGCCTACGCAGACTTGCAGTGCAACGCCTCGGCTCGCCGGGGCGTTTTATTTTCAGCGTTGAAAGATGGGAGCGTTCATGTTCGTCCAGATTCTGGGTTCGGCCGCCGGTGGCGGATTTCCGCAGTGGAACTGCAACTGCGTCAATTGCGCAGGCTTTCGCGACGGCAGCCTGAATGCCAAGGCCCGCACCCAATCATCCATCGCGATTTCCGATGACGGCGTGAACTGGGTGCTGTGCAACGCTTCGCCGGACATCCGCGCGCAACTGCAGAGCTTCGCCCCGATGCAACCGGGCCGCGCCCTGCGCGACACCGGCATCAGCGCGATCATCCTGATGGACAGCCAGATCGACCACACCACCGGCCTGCTCAGCCTGCGCGAAGGCTGCCCGCATCAGGTCTGGTGCACGGACATGGTTCACGAAGATTTGAGCACCGGTTTCCCGCTGTTCAAGATGCTGACCCACTGGAACGGCGGGCTGAACTGGAACCGCATCGAGCTCGACCAGAGCTTCACCGTTGCGGCCTGCCCGAACCTGCGCTTCACCCCGCTGCCGTTGCGCAGCGCGGCGCCACCGTATTCGCCGCACCGTTTCGACCCGCACCCGGGCGACAACATCGGCCTGATCGTCGAAGACCTCAACACGGGCGGCAAACTGTTTTACGCCCCGGGCCTGGGCAAGGTCGACGCACCGCTGCTGGAAATCATGACCGGCAGTGATTGCCTGCTGGTGGACGGCACGCTGTGGGATGACGATGAAATGCAGCGCCGTGGCGTCGGCACCCGCACCGGTCGCGAGATGGGCCACCTGGCACAGAACGGCCCCGGCGGCATGCTCGAAGTGCTGGAACAGCTTCCCGAGCAACGCAAGGTGCTTATCCACATCAACAACACCAACCCGATTCTCGATGAAGATTCGCCGGAGCGCGCGGAGCTGGCGCGGCGTAATGTTGAAGTGGCCTATGACGGCATGAGTATTGTGCTGTAGCAACCGGCCTCTTCGCGAGCAAGCTCGCTCCCACATTGGATCTGTGGCGTTCACAAACCCTGTGGGAGCGAGCTTGCTCGCGAAGACGTCCGCACAGACACCCAGGATTTTAACGGTTGTTCCCCGGAGAACCGCAATGAGCGACACCCCGCTGTCCCCCGCCGAATTCGAAGCGGCCCTGCGCGCCAAAGGCGCCTATTACCACATCTACCACCCGTATCACGTGGCGATGTACGAAGGCCGTGCCACCCGCCAGCAGATTCAGGGCTGGGTCGCCAACCGCTTCTACTATCAGGTGAACATCCCCCTGAAAGACGCAGCGATCCTCGCCAATTGCCCCGATCGCGAGATTCGTCGCGAGTGGATTCAACGCCTGCTCGACCACGACGGCGCCCCCGGTGAAGACGGCGGGATCGAGGCCTGGCTGCGCCTCGGTCAGGCCGTCGGTCTCGACCCGGATCAATTGCGCTCCCAGGAGCTGGTATTGCCCGGCGTACGTTTCGCCGTCGACGCCTACGTCAACTTCGCCCGCCGCGCCAGTTGGCAGGAAGCCGCCAGCAGCTCGCTGACCGAACTGTTCGCGCCGCAGATCCACCAATCGCGTCTCGACAGTTGGCCGCAGCATTACCCGTGGATCGACCCGGCCGGTTACGAATATTTCCGCACCCGCCTCGGTCAGGCGCGGCGCGATGTCGAGCACGGTCTGGCGATCACGCTTGAGCACTACAAGACCCGCGAAGGCCAGGAGCGCATGCTGGAAATTCTCCAGTTCAAACTGGACATTCTTTGGAGCATGCTCGATGCCATGAGCATGGCTTACGAACTGAACCGCCCGCCGTATCACAGCGTCACCGAGCAGCGGGTCTGGCACAAAGGAATCACCCTATGAGTTTTGATCGCAGCAAGATCCCGACCTGGCGTCCCGGCTACCGTTTCCAGTACGAGCCGGCGCAAAAAGGCCACGTGCTGCTCTACCCCGAGGGCATGATCAAACTCAACGAGAGCGCCGCACTGATCGGTGGTTTGATCGACGGTGAACGTGATGTCGCGGCGATCATCGCCAAACTCGACGAGCAGTTCCCCGGCGTGCCCGAGCTCGGTGACGACATCGAGCAATTCATGGAGGTTGCCCGTGCGCAGCACTGGATCGAACTTGCCTGAGGCATCGGTGCAAGTACCGCCAAAACCTGAAGTCGGCCTGCCGCTGTGGCTGCTCGCCGAGCTGACCTACCGCTGCCCGCTGCAATGCCCGTACTGCTCCAATCCACTGGATTTCGCCGAGCAGGGCAAAGAACTGAGTACCGAGCAGTGGATCAAGGTCTTCCGCGAGGCGCGGGAGATGGGTGCGGCGCAACTGGGCTTTTCCGGTGGCGAACCGCTGGTGCGTCAGGACCTCGCCGAGCTGATCCACGAAGCGCGGCAGCTGGGGTTCTACACCAACCTGATCACTTCCGGCATCGGTCTGACCGAGCAGAAGATCAGCGACTTCAAGAAGGCCGGCCTCGATCACATCCAGATCAGTTTCCAGGCCAGTGACGAGCAAGTGAACAACCTGCTCGCTGGCTCGAAAAAAGCCTTCGCGCAAAAACTGGAAATGGCTCGCGCGGTGAAGGCCCACGGCTATCCGATGGTGCTGAACTTCGTCACCCATCGGCACAACATCGACAAGATCGACCGCATCATTGAGTTGTGCATCGCGCTCGAAGCGGACTTCGTCGAGCTCGCCACCTGCCAGTTCTACGGCTGGGCACAGCTCAACCGTGTCGGCCTGTTGCCGACCAAGGAACAACTGGTGCGTGCCGAACGCATCACCAACGAATACCGCGCCAAACTGGAAGCCGAAGGGCATCCGTGCAAGTTGATTTTCGTCACTCCGGACTACTATGAAGAACGCCCGAAAGCCTGCATGAACGGCTGGGGCAGCATCTTTCTGACCGTTACTCCGGACGGAACCGCCCTGCCCTGTCATGGTGCCCGACAGCTGCCGGTACAATTTCCCAACGTGCGCGACCACAGCATGCAGCACATCTGGTACGACTCGTTCGGCTTCAATCGCTTTCGCGGTTACGACTGGATGCCCGAGCCGTGCCGCTCTTGCGACGAAAAGGAACAGGACTTCGGCGGCTGCCGCTGTCAGGCGTTCATGCTTACGGGTGACGCGAGCAATGCCGATCCG
This sequence comes from Pseudomonas sp. JQ36, assembly GCF_053851495.1. Lineage (NCBI taxonomy): Bacteria > Pseudomonadati > Pseudomonadota > Gammaproteobacteria > Pseudomonadales > Pseudomonadaceae > Pseudomonas > Pseudomonas sp. JQ36. Next base: position 4,212,932 of record NZ_CM132642.1, read on the forward strand.
GTGTGCAGCAAGTCCGAACATCACGGCGTGATTCTCAAGGCCCGCGAAGAAGCCGAGACCGCCACCCAGACCATCGAACAACTGGCCTTCCGTAATGAACGAAACTCACGCCTCATCGCCAAGGGCTGAGCCTTTCAGCGCCGCCCAGGCCGTCGCCGCCGGCATGGACTTCGCCGAACTGCAATTCGGTGCCCAGGGTTTGTTCTGGAACGAATATCGCCCCGAAGATGCCGCGTGCCGGATCTGGCACTGGCGCGACGGCGTAGCGAAATGCCTGACGCCGAATGGCTTCAGCGTGCGTAGCCGGGTGTACGAATATGGCGGTGGTGCGTTTTGTCTGACGCCAAGTGGAGTGGTTTTCGTCAATGAGGCGGATCAGCAGTTGTATCGGCAGACGTTGGATGGCGCGCCCGAGGTGCTGACTTCTGGCGAGTGTCGTTATGGCGATCTGCATTTTGCTTTCGGCCAGGTGCTGGCGGTTGAGGAGCTGCGCGACCAGCATCGGCTGGTAGCGATTGATCTGGCTGATGGCACGCGGCATTTGCTGGCGGAAGGTGCTGACTTTTACGCTGCGCCGACCATCAGCCCGGACGGTTCGCGACTGGCCTGGATCGAATGGAGTCGGCCGCACCAGCCGTGGACATCCACCCGATTGATGGTTGCCGAGCGTCTGGCTGAGGGTGGCTTCGGCGCACCGCATTGCGTGGCGGGGGCTGACCTTGAAGAGTCGATCCAGCAACCCCGGTTCGACGCAAAAGGACGCTTGTTGTGCCTGACTGACCGCGGCGGTTTCTGGCAGCCCTGGAGCGAAACGCCCGACGGTTTGCAGCGACTGCCCTGCGCCGAGGCCGATCATGCGCCCGCCCCGTGGCAAATGGGTGGCTGCACCTGGTTGCCGGTGGGCGATTCGTTTCTGGCGAGTTGGAGCGAAGGTGGTTTTGGTCGCCTGGCGCTCAACGGTGAAGACTTCACCGGCAATTACAGCCGCTTCCGGCATCTGGCGCTGGATCGGCAATTCATCTACTGCATCGCCGCCTCGCCGATCAGTCCTTCGACCGTGATCGCTATTGATCGCACCACCCACTCAGTGCAAGTGCTGGCTGGCGGTGTGGCACCTCTGCCGGCGGAGCGCATCAGCCGTCCGCAGACCTTGCGCTACCCGAGCGGCAGCGGTGAGGCTCACGGGTTCTTTTATCCGGCGATGAACGACGAAGCCAAGCCACCGCTGGTGGTGTTCATCCACGGTGGCCCGACCTCGGCCTGTTATCCGATGCTCGACCCGCGCATTCAATACTGGACGCAACGCGGCTTCGCCGTCGCCGATCTCAACTATCGCGGCAGCAGCGGTTATGGCCGCGAATACCGTCAGGCGCTGCATCTGAGCTGGGGCGAGGTGGATATTGAAGACGCCTGCGCAGTGGTGACGTATCTGGCCGAGCAGGGCCTGATCGACGGCGAGCGCGCCTTCATCCGCGGCGGCAGCGCCGGGGGTTACACCACTTTGTGCGCGTTGGCGTTTCAGCAGGTGTTCCGCGCGGGCGCCAGCCTCTATGGCGTCAGCGACCCGGTGGCACTGGCCCGGGCGACCCACAAGTTCGAAGGCGATTATCTGGACTGGCTGATCGGTGATCCTGAGCAGGACGCCGAGCGCTATGCCGCCCGCACGCCGCTACTGCACGCGAGCAACATCCAGGTGCCGGTGATTTTCTTTCAGGGTGAGCTGGATGCCGTCGTCGTCCCGCAACAAACCCGCGACATGGTCGCGGCGCTGGAGCAAAACGGCATTCCGGTCGAGGCGCATTACTACGCCGAGGAACGCCATGGCTTTCGCCGGGCGGTGAATCAGGCGCATGCGCTGGAGCAGGAGTGGCGGTTTTATCGGCGGGTGATTGGGTTGGTGGACTGAGCATCGCATTTACATTTCAAAATAGCGGTGCCCCTATCGCGACCAGGCTCACTCCTACAGTTGACCGTATTCACAACACGCATCCCCTGTAGGAGTGAGCCTGCTCGCGATAGCTGTTTATCTGCCTCAGCAATACTCAGCGCTTGGCGATGATGTACACCGCATGCACGATCCCCGGGATATAGCCGCACAGGGTCAGCAGAATATTCAGCCAGAACGCGCCGCCGAACCCGACCTGCAGAAACACGCCCAGTGGCGGCAACAGAATGGCGATGATGATACGAATGAAATCCATGGGTCAGCTCCTGAATGGGGGTTGGCTCACATGAGCCATACAAGCTAATCGACCTGCGCCGTTCGTCAGGGTTCAGTGCAAACGCCATTTGATCGCCACCATCGGGCACAAAAAAACGCCCCACGCCAAAAGAATCAGGCGTGAGGCGTGCGTTATACCGCGAGACGGTTCTTCAAATCGGGCAGGAAACTTCAGCTCAGACGGCAATCCCTTTGCGGCATTGCAGTTGCGCGGTACGCACTCGCGAGAAGGCGCGGGCCAGGCGCAGGAGCATTTCGTCGATGTTGGCCTTGCTGACGGTGAGTGCCGGGGTGAAACGCAGGCAGTTGGCTTGCGGCGCGTTGAGCAGCAGGCCCTCATGCAAGGCGGCTTTGACTACAGCATCGGCGCAATCCTCTGACAGTCTCAGTCCCCAGAACAGACCTTGCCCACGCAGCTCACCGTGACCGTAACGGTGCGCCAGTCGCGCGAGGCCTTCGCGCAAGTGCTGGCCGTGGTCGTTGACCTGCTGCAGAAACGCCCGGTCCTGCACGCTGTCGAGCACCACCAGACCGGCCGCTGTCATCAGCGCGTTGCCGTGATGGGTGCCGCCCAGCTCACCGGCGTCAAAACAGCAGGCCTTGCCTCGGGCCAGCAGGGCCGCCAGAGGAACGCCGCCGCCGAGGCCCTTGCCGAGCACGACGATATCGGCGCGCACGCCGTAGGACTGTTCGGCGAGCAAAGTGCCGCAGCGGCCGATGCCGGTCTGAACCTCGTCAAGGATCAGCAGAATGCCCAGCTCACGGCACAGGCGCTCGACGCCCTTGAGGTAATGCTCGGTGGCCGGAATCACCCCGGCATCGCTCTGGATCGGTTCGAGCATGATTGCCACGGTTTGCGCGTCGACAGCTGCGTGCAGCGCCGGCAAATCGTTGAACGGCACCAAATCGAAACCAGGCAGCGACGGGGCGAAGCGGTTGTGCAGGTTGCAACTGTCCGACGCGGAAATCGTCGCCAGACTACGTCCGTGACAGCCTTGCTTGGCCACGATGATCCGCGACGCGCCGCCACGATGCAGTTGACCCCATTTGCGCGCCAGTTTGATCGCCGCTTCACAGGCCTCACTGCCGCTGTTGAGCAGGTAAGCCTGATCGCTGCAAGTGCTGGCGCACAACCGCTCGGCAAGGCTGAGCATGCCGCGATTATGCACATTGAAACCGGGATTGATCAGCGCCTGAGCCTGACTGGCGATGGCTTTGACCAGTGCCGAAGGGCTGTGGCCGAGGCTGTTGGCGCCGCCGGCCTGAGAGAAGTCGAGATAAGCGCGGTCGTTGCTGTCCCACAGCCATGAGCCCTGACCGCGAACGAACACCTGTTGCGGGCGTTCGACGCTGGGCATCAGCCGCTCGGCATTCAGGCTTTCGCCCGCATCAGCAGGATTGGCCTCGAATGCGAGGTCATCAAGACTCGGCGCCTGGCGCCGCAAACTGAACAGATTCATTGCAAAAAACCTCGCTTGAGGTTTTTTGAACCGCCTATGCAAACCTTATCGAAGCAAACGCTATTCATCGCGCTCTCTGGCCCTGCAAGCCTTGTGATTGCGGTTAGACTAGGCTCACTGACGGCTTCGGGCCATTTCGATTTACCAGCATTTTCGATAAGTGTTACTTATGGATTTCAAACAACTGCGTTATTTCGTCGCGGTCTACGAAGAGGGCCATGTCGGTCGGGCCGCCGAACGCCTGTCGATCTCGCAACCGGCGCTGTCGCAGCAGATTCGCCAGCTCGAACAGAACCTCGACGTCACGCTGTTCGAGCGCAGCAGCAAACGCCTGTTGCCAACCCTTGCCGCGCACACGCTGTACAACCACGCCGTGCCGCTGCTCGACGGTTTGCAGCGGGCGCGGGAAGCGCTGGGCAACTTCAAGGGGCAGGCCTTGCGTACGCTGGCGATCGGCGTACTGCAAACCGTGCACACCAGCCTCGTGCCGCAAATGCTCGAACGGGTGCGCAAGGCGCAGCCGCATCTTGTGGTGCAGATCTATGAACTGACGGGGCTGGAGATCGAGCGCCGTTTGCTCAACGGCTCGCTGGACATCGGCATCAGCTACTTGCCGCCGCGCCAACCGGGGCTGCATGGCGTGATGCTGTATGAAGATGAGCTGACGCTGGTCATCCCGGCGGATCACCCACTGCGTGAATTCAAAAAGGTCTCGATGCGGCAGGCAGCGGAATTGCCAATGTTGCTGCTGGGCGAAGAGTTTCAGATCCGGCAGATCTGGCAGGCGCAACTGACCAGCCTGGGTCGGCGCCCGCAAGTGCAGGCCGAGCTGAACAATATGCTGGGGATTCTCGACAGTTTGCCGCACACCAGACTGGCGACGGTGCTGCCCGGGCGCTCACAGCGGGAATACGACGAGCAGGATCTGCTGTGGAAGCCGTTGAGCGAACCACGGGTGCCGCTGAAGGTTGGGCTGGTGTGCCGCGACGTGCAGCGTCAGCAGGCGTCTCTGGCGTTGCTGCGCACGTTGCTGGAAGAAGTGATTCAGCGTGAAGAAAAACCGCTGAAAGCCGCGCCACCACTGGATCCGCTGGCCTGAAAACTTTTCTGCAGGCAAAAGAAAACCCCGCCGAAGCGGGGCTTTGCAGACTGTTTCCCTGACATCCATTTCACTCCGCCACCCTGGCAGAATCCTACGTGTCCGTGTTGTTGCTTTGCGCTTCCTGCGCGACGTCCATGAGTTGTAGATTAGCTGTGGATCCAATCTACGCCTATGGGAGAACAGCAGCACGTCATGTAAGAGAATGCTTACATGACGTTACATCATCAGAACTGCTCAGCATTCAGCAGGAACAGCGACTCGCTACCCGCCTTCACCGACGCGCTCAACGAGTGGATACGCGGCAGCAGACGGGCGAAATAGAAGCGCGCGGTGCCCAGCTTGCTGGCGTAGAAATCGTCCTGCGCTTCTTTGCCCAGCGCAGCTTTCGCCATCAGTGCCCACATGTAGGCATAAGCGGTGTAGCCAAACGCTTGCAGATATTCGACCGAGGCCGCGCCGATTTCGTTCGGATTGGTTTTCGCCCGATCCAGCAGCCACGCCGTCAGCTCGTCGAGGGTGCTGACGGCATCGTTCAGCGGCTTGATGAATTCGCCGAGGTCAGCGCTGGCGGTCGCGGTGAAGTGGCGGATCTCGTCTGCGAACAGCTTGTAGAACGCGCCACCGCTACCGACGATCTTGCGCCCGACCAGGTCCAGCGCCTGAATGCCGTTGGTACCTTCGTAGATCTGGGTGATGCGCACGTCACGCACCAGTTGCTCCTGACCCCACTCGCGAATGTAGCCGTGGCCGCCGAAAATCTGCTGGCCGTGGACGGTGGTTTCCAGACCCAGGTCGGTGAGGAACGCCTTGGCCACCGGGGTCAGCAGCGCGACCAGATCTTCCGCGCGTTTGCGGGTGGTGGCGTCTTCGCTGAACTTGGCGGTGTCGAGTTGCATCGCCACGTAAGTGGAGAAGGCGCGACCGCCCTCGTTCGAGGCTTTCATGGTCAGCAGCATGCGACGCACGTCCGGGTGAACGATGATCGGGTCGGCAACCTTGTCCTTGTTTTGCGCGCCGGTCGGCGAACGGCTCTGCAGACGATCGCGCGCATATTCGACGGCGTTTTGGTAGGAACGCTCGCCGCTGGCCAGGCCTTGAATGCCGACGCCCAGACGCTCGTAGTTCATCATGGTGAACATCGCCGCCAGGCCCTTGTTCGGCTCGCCGACCAGATAGCCCACGGCTTCGTCGAAGTTCATCACGCAGGTCGCGGACGCCTGGATGCCCATCTTGTGTTCGATCGAACCGCAGTTGGCCGGGTTGCGCGCGCCCAGGCTGCCATCGGCGTTGACCATGAACTTCGGCACCAGGAACAGCGAGATGCCTTTCGGTCCGGCCGGTGCGTCGGGCAGTTTCGCCAGCACCAGGTGGATGATGTTCTCGGTCAGATCGTGCTCACCGCCGGTGATGAAGATCTTGGTGCCGCTGACCTTGTAGGAACCGTCAGCCTGCGGTTCGGCCTTGGTGCGGATGATGCCCAGGTCGGTGCCGGCGTGCGGCTCGGTCAGGCACATCGAACCGGCCCAGATGCCGGCGTACATGTTCGGCAAGTACGCGGCTTTCAGCTCTTCGCTGGCGTGGGCGTTGATCGACAGACAGGCGCCGGCGGTCAGCATCGGATACAGACCGAACGACAGGCTGGCAGAGTTGACCATCTCTTCTACTTGAGCCGAAACGGCCTTGGGCATGCCCATGCCGCCGTAGGCCGGATCGCCGCCGACACCGACCCAACCGCCTTCGGCGTAAGTCTGATAGGCCTGTGGGAAACCGGCCGGGGTGCTGACGGCACCGTCCTTCCAGTGGCAGCCTTCTTCGTCGGCCGCACGGCTCAGTGGCGCGATGCTTTTGCTGGTGACCTTGCCGGCTTCTTCGAGAATGGCTTCTACGGTTTCTGCATCGACAGTCTCGGCCAAGGCCGGCAGTTCGGCCCAGAGTTTGGCGACTTCGAATACTTCATTGAGGACGAAGCGCATATCGCGCAGCGGCGCTTTGTAGTCAGCCATGGCAAACCTCGCAAGATCTAAACAGGTGATTCGTGGAAGAGTGTTTTCGTTGAGGCCGAGTGTACCTCAACAACTTTTGCGACACATAGGGTCAACCGGTGACTGATTTGTTAATTTTGGTCACTGACATTCAGAGATAAAACAAAGCCCGCAATCAGCGGGCTTTTGAGTGATGACGCGTGGCTTGAGTCAGCCAGCGGCGCTGTCCATCCGCACCGCACCGCGACGGTTCTGTCCAAACGCCATGACGCAGTTACGCCCGGCGCCCTTGGCGCTGTACAACGCCTGGTCGGCAGACTTGAGGACTTCTTCCGGGGTGCGCTGTTCGACGCGCTCGGCGACGCCGATACTGACCGTGACCGACACACTGGAAGCACCGCTGCCGCTACGACGCTGGCGACCTTGCTGGTCGTCCTGCGGACGGCTCTCCTGGTTGCGCAACTGGATGTTGTAGGAGGCAATCGACTCGCGAATGACTTCCAGGTGCGGCATGCACTCCTCGAGGGTTTTGCCCGCAAACACCAAGGCGAATTCCTCACCACCATAGCGATATGCCCTACCGCCACCGCTGATTTTCGACAGCTTGCTGGCGACCAGCCGCAGTACTTGGTCACCGACGTCGTGACCGTGGGTGTCGTTGAATTTCTTGAAGTGATCGACGTCGCTCATCGCCAGCACATAATTGCGGCCCAGGCGCTGCATTCGCTCATTGAGCGCGCGCCGCCCCGGCAGACCGGTGAGTTCATCGCGGAAGGCCATTTGATAGGCCTCATGCGCCACGGCAGCGGCAATCATCAACATGACCTGGCTGCACATGATGTTCAGGGTGAACGGCAGGATGAAGGTTTTCGGCAGCATCCAGAACACCCCGAGCAGGCCGACCAATTGCGCCGCGTGCAGTGGACGCGGATTGCGCCAGTATTGCCAGGCCAGCAACAGGAACGCCGAAAGAAACACCGGATAAGACATCTGGATCAGGCTCATCCACGCGCCGTGCAGCGCCGGCCAGCGAATTTCCGATAGCCACATCAGCAACGCCTGGGGATAACTTTGTTCCAGACCCAGAGCGACGCTGCCAAAGGCCAGCAACACGGCGAACCGCGCGACCATGTCCTGGAACAGATGGGTACGTTCCTGCCACGCGGCGAACAGCCCGAACAGCAACGGCAGCAGCAGACAGACCAGGTGGAACACCACCGCAGCGTCATCGCGCACTTTGCCATTGTCGCGGTAATAGTCGGTCTGGGTGTCGAGCAGAAAGTAGGCGATGTACACCGTGAGCATCAGAAACAGTTCGCGTTGACGTCGGTAAACCGCACAGTAAGCGCCGCCCAACAGCAGCACCAGGGTTGGCAACACGTTGAACAGCGAAGTGAAGAAAACGCTGAGGTCTTTGACGTACGCAGCCGCCAACCCCGCAAGCAACAACAGCAGTGAAGGTAGGAAATGACTGAAACGTACAGCGGAAGAACGCGGCAAGGGTAAAGCTCCGACCCGTCATATCAAAGAGATGGCATTGTGCCTGCAATGTGGCCAGTTAAGCACACACAATGTGATCCAGATCACATGCAGTCTCTGTAACGGCAGAAAACCCGGGTTGCTGAGCGATTCAGAAACAAAAAAACCGCTGCCCCCGAAGGAGCAGCGGTTTTCGTCAGACCGCGTTGAGGCTTAGTAGCCCAGTGCGAAGTCTTCTTCTTTCATGTCCATCAGGTTGTTGGCGCCCGACAGCATGGTGGCCACGTGGGTACGGGTACGTGGCAGGATGCGCTGGAAGTAGAAGCGCGCGGTTTGCAGCTTGGCGGTGTAGAACGCGGCGTCGCCGGTGCCTTCTGCCAGCTTCTCGGCGGCCAGACGTGCCATGTCGGCCCAGAAGTAGGCCAGGCAGGCGTAACCGGAGTACATCAGGTAGTCCACGGAGGCCGCGCCAACTTCTTCGCGATCCTTCATGGCAGCCATACCGACCTTCATGGTCAGCTCGCCCCATTCCTTGTTCAGTGCAGCCAGCGGTGCAACGAATTCTTTGACGGCTTCGTTGCCTTCGTTGTTCTGGCAGAACTTGTGGACGATCTTGGTGAAGCCTTTCAGAGCCTCGCCTTGGGTCATCAGCACTTTACGGCCCAGCAGGTCGAGTGCCTGGATGCCGGTGGTGCCTTCGTACAGCATCGAAATGCGGCTGTCGCGAACGTTCTGCTCCATGCCCCACTCGGCGATGAAGCCGTGGCCGCCGTAGATCTGTACGCCGTGGTTGGCCGCTTCGAAACCGACTTCGGTCATGAACGCCTTGGCGATTGGCGTCATGAACGCCAGCAGTGCGTCGGCTTTCTTCTTCTCTTCTTCGTCCACGCCGTATTTGACGATGTCGACCTGCTTGGCGGTGAAGTACACCATCGCGCGGTTGCCTTCGGCGAAGGCCTTCATGGTCAGCAGCATGCGACGTACGTCAGGGTGCACGATGATTGGGTCAGCGGCCTTGTCCGGCGCTTTCGGGCCAGTCAGGGAACGCATTTGCAGACGATCGCGAGCGTATTTCAGGCCACCCTGGAAGCCGATCTCTGCGTGGGCCAGACCTTGCAGCGCGGTACCCAGACGTGCGGTGTTCATGAAAGTGAACATGCAGTTCAGGCCTTTGTTCGCCGGGCCGATCAGGAAACCAGTGGCGCCGTCGAAGTTCATCACGCAAGTGGCGTTGCCGTGGATGCCCATCTTGTGTTCCAGCGAACCGCAGCTCACGGCGTTGCGCGCACCGATGGTGCCATCGGCGTTCGGCAGGAACTTGGGAACGATGAACAGGGAAATGCCTTTGGTGCCAGCCGGAGCATCCGGCAGACGGGCCAATACGATGTGGACGATGTTGTCGGCCATGTCGTGTTCACCGGCCGAGATGAAGATCTTGGTGCCGGAAACTTTGTAAGAACCATCAGCCTGAGGCTCGGCCTTGGTGCGCAGCATGCCCAGGTCGGTGCCGCAGTGCGGTTCGGTCAGGCACATGGTGCCGGTCCACTCGCCGGAAACCAGTTTGGTCAAATAGGCTTCTTGCTGCTCAGGGGTGCCGTGCTCGGAGATGGTGTTCATCGCGCCGTGCGACAAGCCTGGGTACATGCCCCACGACCAGTTGGCTTCACCGACCATTTCGCTCACAGCCAGACCCAGCGACTCCGGCAGGCCTTGACCGCCATGCTCAACGTCGTGCGCCAGGCTTGGCCAGCCGCCTTCGACGAATTGCTTGTAGGCTTCTTTGAAGCCAGTCGGGGTTTTCACACCGGACTCGCTCCAGGTGCAGCCTTCGAGGTCGCCCACGCGGTTCAGCGGTGCCAATACCTGCTCACAAAACTTGGCGCCTTCTTCGAGAATGGCGTCAACCATGTCCGGCGTTGCTTCGGAGCAAGCTGGAAGGCTCTGATAGTGCGCTTCGTAGCCGAGCAGTTCGTCACGAACGAAGCGAATATCACGCAAGGGGGCCTTGTAGTCAGGCATAGCGATAAACCTCTGCTGATGTAACCGGGAATGAACGACCGTGTTGATTTGTTGTGACGGTCAAACAGTTGTTTGAAACATACGTTTACGCCGAAATCTTGTCAAGCGTCGATCTTTTGCCGTTCGTCATGACTTTTTTCAAACGCCGGACGCAGCAAAACGCCATGGACTGCACAGAGCCACGGGCAATGAAAAAAGATTAGTTGAGAGAGAAGGACTTACAACGAAAAACGCCGCGACAAAGCGCGGCGTTCAACGTGCAGATGGCGGAAAATCAGGCGAACGTGTCGATGATCGTACCGAGCATTTCGTCGGAAGCCTTGGCGACTTTCACACCCAGTTCAGCCTGAATCTTGCCTTGGGACATCTCGACCATATTGCTGGCCAGATCCGATTGCTGTGCACGATCCACGCCGCGCAAACGCTCGACTTGCACTTCGGAAGACTGACTGGTGACCGAACGCTCAATGGTGTTGTTGGCAATCTGGCTGGCGGCCTGATCGACGCGATTCTGCCCGCTCTGAATCGAGCTCAGACCTGCGTAAAAAGCTGTGTTACCGGAGATTTCCATAACAGTTCTCATCCTTGGGAAGGATCAATGGCGCCATTGAACCAGAGGCGCCAGAAAAACACCCGTCAAAAACACTAATGGCACAGTGCCTGCCCATAGAGAAAAGCTTAGTCGAGCAGATCCAGTTGCAAATGATCCGCCACCGCTTCGGCACTCAAACTCTTGAGTTTCGGCACGCGCCCCAGACACGGCGCCGGAATCCGCTCGGCCAGCGTCGCCAGATTCTCTTCCAGCCGTGAAGTCTTCGGATCAATGATATTGGCCACCCACCCGGCCAGTTGCAGACCATCACGGGCAATCGCCTCGGCCGTCAGCAGTGCATGACTGATACAGCCCAGCCGTACGCCCACCACCAGAATCACCGGCAGCTTCAACGCGATAGCCAGATCCGACAGATTGTCCTGATCCGCCAACGGCACCCGCCAGCCACCCGCCCCTTCGATCAAAGTGAAATCGGCATTCAGCGCCAGAATGTCGCGCATCGGCGCCAACAGCGATTGCACAGTCAGCGCGACACCGGCCTCACGTGCCGCCAGATGCGGCGCGATGGCCGGCTCGAATGCCACCGGATTGACCTGTTGATAAGTCAGCGGCACCGAGCATTCGGTCAGCAGCACCAGCGCATCGGCATTACGCAAGCCCTTGGGCGTTACTTCGCAACCCGAAGCCACGGGTTTCCCCGCCGCCGTACTCAGCCCGGCCGAGCGCGCCGCATGCAGCAACCCGGCAGCCACGGTGGTCTTGCCGACATCGGTGTCAGTGCCAGTGATGAAATAGGCTGCGCTCATAAGGGTTTCTCCAACACGGCGTAGACCACCTGATAAGTCGCCGGCAATCCCTGTGCCTGACGGAACTGCTCGTAAGCCTCGACCAGGCCGAGAATCCGTGCGCGTCCGGTCAAGCCACCCGGCCGCCCGGGATTCAGATTGTGCGCGCCGAGTGCCTTGAGCTCGTGGGTCAGGCTGCGCACATCCGGGTAGTGCAGCACATGCGCCTGATTCTGCAGACTCACCGTACGCAAGCCGCTGGCGGCACACAACTGCTCATACCGGGAGAACTCACGGAAGCGATTGACGTGCACCAGCCCATCGACCTGCCGCCAGCTGTCGCGCAACTCGTACAAGGTCCCTACACAAAGACTAGCAAACGCGAAAATCCCGCCCGGCTTGAGCACGCGAAAGGCTTCGCTGAGCACCGACTCGAAGTCCGCACACCACTGCACGGCGAGGCTGGAGAAGATCAGCTCGCAGGTGGAATCCTGCAACGGCAGACGCTCCGCATCACCGGCGATGAAATGCTGCGCGCCGCCCAATGGCCGTGCGTGATTGAGCATGCCCTCGGCGATATCCAGTGCCAGCCCCTGACCCTCGACATATCGCTCGGCCAATGCGCGAGTGAAATAGCCGGTGCCGCAGCCCAGATCCAGCCAGGTTGACGGCAGAAAACTCGCCGGCAAACGCTGCAGCAACTGTGAACCGACGTCGCGCTGCAACTCGGCAACGCTGTCGTAGCTGGCCGCCGCACGAGAAAAAGAGGCCGCGACCTGGCGCTTGTCGGGCAAGCCGCCGGGCAGCGCAACAAGAGACAAATCAGTCATCACCGCACTCGTGTAGAAAAGCCTGGATCGCACCCGCCACGCCATGGGGGTCTTCCAGAAGAAACGCATGACTGGCCTGTTCGATCAGACCAATTTCGATATCCGGCAACAGCGCGAACAACGCTCCCGCCGCTTCCGCAGGCACTAAACCGTCCTGCCCGGCGAAGAGGTGAAACTGGGGGCCGCGAAATGCCTGCAACGCTTCGCGGGTATCCAGTTGTGCGAGTAATTCCAGCCCGGCCATTAATGTCTCGGGTGCCACATTCGGCGCGCCACCCAGCAGCAGCCGCGACATGCCGCGCGGGTCTTGCGCGCCCTGAGCACACAACAACGAGAACCGTTTGAGGGTTAGTCGCGGGTCGGCCTGGCAGCCGGCGAGAAATGCATCAAACGTTTCGACCGGCATCGCACTCGGCCATTGCTCATGGGCGACAAACGAAGGATTGCTCGCCAGCGTCAGCAGGCCGCAGCAACGCTCGCCGCGCCGCGCTGCCAACTCGGAGGCAAGCATGCCGCCAAGCGACCAACCGCCCAGCCACACGTCCTGCGGAATACGTTCATCGAGTTCATCGAGCCAGTCTTGCAGGTCGCTGGAATCCAGTTCCGGCAGCGGCTCGATCTCGACATGCAGATGCTCGTCGAGCCCCTGCAATGCCGCGGCCAGAGGCTCCAGTGGCGAAACACCGAGGCCCCAGCCGGGCAGCAGAATCAGGCGATCACGCATGGCTTGGCTCCGGCGGCAGTTGGGCAAAGCAATCGGCCAGTCCTTCTAACAATAGCTGCACCTGCGCCTCGCTGTGGGCAGCGGTCAGGGTCACGCGTAGCCGAGCGCTGCCGGCAGGCACGGTCGGCGGACGAATCGCGGTGACCATCAGTCCGCGTTCACGCAGCATCTGCGACAGGCGCACGGCGCGACCGGCATCGCCGATCAGGATCGGCTGGATCGGGGTGAAACTGTCCATCAGTTGCAGACCGATCTGCTCGGCGCCGTGGCGGAACTGGCGGATCAGCGTCTGCAAATGTTCACGACGCCAGTGTTCCGTGCGCAGCAACTCCAGACTTTTCAGCGTCGCACAGGCCAGCGCGGGTGGCTGGCTGGTGGTGTAGATGTAAGGCCGGGCGAACTGGATCAGGCTTTCGATCAGCTCTTCACTGCCGGCGACAAACGCGCCGGCGGTGCCGAATGCCTTGCCGAGGGTGCCGACCAGCACCGGCACATCGTCCTGACTCAAGCCGAAATGCTCGACGATCCCGCCGCCATTGGCACCGAGCGGGCCGAAGCCATGGGCATCGTCGACCATCAGCCACGCGCCTTTGGCCTTGGCCTCGCGCGCCAGCGCCGGCAGATCGGCGAGATCGCCGTCCATGCTGAACACGCCGTCGGTGACCACCAGCGTGTTGCCGGTGGCTTTCTCCAGGCGCTTGGCCAGGCTGTCGGCGTCGTTGTGCAGATAACGATTGAAACGCGCGCCGGACAATAGACCAGCATCCAGCAACGACGCGTGGTTAAGGCGATCTTCCAGCACCGTATCGCCCTGCCCGACCAGCGCCGTGACCGCGCCGAGATTGGCCATGTAACCGGTGGTGAACAGCAGCGCACGCGGCCGGCCAGTGAGATCGGCGAGGGCTTCTTCCAGTGCGTGATGCGGGCCGCTGTGGCCGATCACCAGATGCGACGCGCCACCACCGACACCCCAGCGCTCGGCTCCGGCGCGCCAGGCTTCGATCACCTGCGGGTGATTGGCCAGGCCCAGGTAGTCGTTGTTGCAGAACGCCAGCAACGGCTGACCGTCGACCACCACTTCAGGTCCCTGTGGGGACTCGAGCAGCGGACGCTGGCGATAGAGATTTTCGGCACGGCGGGCAGCAAGGCGTGCGGCGAGATCGAAAGACATGCAGGCCTCGACTTTCAAGTGACACAGATTCCCTGTGGGAGCGGGCTTGCTCGCGAAGGCGGTCTGACATTCAACGGTAATGTCGACTGCACTGACGCTTTCGCGAGCAAGCCCGCTCCCACAGGGGTTTTGCATTCCTTCAGAGAAATCCGCGCAGGTTTAGACCGCCGCGTTATAGAACTGCTCGCTGCTCTTCTGCTCCACCAGCGCCTGCTCGATCGCGGCCTGATGCACTTCATCGGCATGCTCTTCGCGCGCTTCCGGCTGAATGCCCAGGCGCGCGAACAGTTGCATGTCCTTGTCGGCCTGCGGGTTGGCAGTGGTCAGCAGTTTGTCGCCGTAGAAAATCGAGTTGGCACCGGCGAAGAACGCCAACGCCTGCATCTGCTCGTTCATCGCTTCACGGCCGGCGGACAGGCGCACGTGGGATTGCGGCATGAGGATGCGCGCGACAGCGAGCATGCGGATGAAGTCGAACGGGTCGATGTCTTCGGCATTTTCCAGCGGCGTGCCGGCGACTTTCACCAGCATGTTGATCGGCACCGATTCCGGATGCTCCGGCAAGTTGGCCAACTGGATCAGCAGGTTGGCGCGGTCGTCCAGCGACTCGCCCATGCCGAGAATGCCGCCGGAGCAGATCTTCATCCCCGACTCACGCACGTAGGCCAGGGTTTGCAGGCGCTCGCTGTAAGTACGGGTGGTGATGATGCTGCCGTAGAACTCCGGCGAGGTGTCGAGGTTGTGGTTGTAGTAATCGAGACCAGCCTTGGCCAGCGCTTCGGTCTGTTCCTGATCGAGACGACCGAGAGTCATGCAGGTTTCCAGACCCATGGCTTTCACGCCTTCGACCATCTTCAGCACGTACGGCATGTCTTTGGCCGACGGGTGCTTCCACGCAGCCCCCATGCAGAAACGCGTGGAGCCGATGGCTTTGGCGCGGGCAGCCTCTTCGAGGACTTTCTGCACTTCCATCAGCTTTTCTTTTTCCAGGCCAGTGTTGTAGTGACCGGACTGCGGGCAGTACTTGCAGTCTTCCGGGCAGGCGCCGGTCTTGATCGACAGCAGCGTGGAAACCTGCACGCGGTTGGCGTTGAAATGTGCGCGGTGCACCGTCTGCGCCTGGAACAGCAAGTCGTTGAATGGCTGTACGAAGAGCGCTTTGACTTCAGCTAAAGACCAGTCGTGACGCAGGGTGGCAGAGGTGCTGGCGCTCATGGGCAGTTCCTTGGTTATGCTTGGCTGGCGGCTGCGGGAACGGAATACCCACAGGCGCGACACGGATGTTCGGCATATTTAAGGAAGAGTCATGCGCTGTCAACCACGAGGCGAAGCACAGGTTTACATCTGTTTAAAAAACGTACAGACCTGCTTGCTGTGCGATGAACCCGCAGAAGCAGAATTGCCAATTTGCGACGCCTGCGAAACCGATCTGCCCTGGCTCGGTGACCACTGCCAGACCTGCGCCCTGCCGCTGACCGGCGCTGGACTGACTTGCGGCGGGTGCCTGCTAGAGCCGCCGGCGTTCGAACAGGTGGTCGTGCCGTGGCGCTATGACTTCCCGGTGGACAGTTTGATTACGCGTTTTAAACACAACGCGAAATGGCCGTTTGGCCACTTGCTCGCCGATGTTGCCGGACAATACCTGCAACATCGCTTCGATGAGGGATTGCCACGACCCGACGTGTTGCTGCCGGTGCCACTGGCGAGCAAACGTCTGCGTCAACGCGGGTTCAATCAAGCGGCGATGCTGGGCCGATGGTTGAGCCAACAGCTGGATCTGCCTTTTGAGGAACATGCTCTACGGCGGGTCCACGACACCAGCGCCCAGCAGGATCTCGACGCCAAGGCGCGCAAGCGCAACTTGCGTCACGCCTTCGCTCTGGCTCCTGGCGCAGAAGTGAAAGGTCGGCACTTCGCACTGATTGATGACGTGCTGACCACCGGCGCCACGGCCCAGGCACTGGCGCGACTGTTAAAAGATGCCGGTGCAGCACGGGTTGACGTGTATTGCCTGGCGCGCACGCCAAAACCCGGAAGCTGAAACCGACACAATCCCTTGTAGGAGTGAGCCTGCTCGCGATAGCGCAATTACTGCCAACATTGATGCTGACTGTTCCACCGCCATCGCGAGCAGGCTCACTCCTACAAGAGCACTGTGTTTGGCTTGACTGATGCGTCGCAAGCCGCCAACTTCACTCCCCACCGCCACTGCGAAAAAGCCGCCACTTCCATGTCCCTGCCCACCCTGCTCTCCCAGCACATCGTTCGCCGTCCGCAGCGCATTGCCCTGCTGCAACACATTGCCGAACAGGGCTCGATTACCCGCGCCGCGAAAAGCGCCGGACTGAGTTACAAAGCGGCGTGGGATGCGATCGATGAGCTGAACAACCTGGCGCAGAAACCGCTGGTGGAGCGCGCGGTCGGCGGCAAGGGCGGCGGCGGCGCCAGGTTGTCCAGCGAAGGCGAACGGGTATTGCGTCTGTATCAAAAGCTGCAAGCTTTGCAGGCCCAGGTGCTGGAGGCCGCCGAAGACGCCAGCGATCTGGATCTGCTCGGGCGGTTGATGCTCAGAACCAGCGCGCGCAACCAGCTGCACGGCAAAGTCATGGCCATTGAAGGCCAAGGGCGTAACGACCTGATCCGCCTCGAACTGGCCGAAGGCTTGTGGATCAATGCGCAGATCACCCACGACAGCACCGTGCACCTGGAGCTGCAGCCGGGCACCGAAGTGGTGGCACTGATCAAGGCCGGCTGGCTTGAAGTGCTGGCGGCGGAGCAAGCTGCAACATCTGGACACAATCTTCTAAGCGGCATCATCGAAGCGATCTTCGATGCCGAAGACGGCCCCAGCGAAGTGCGCATCGCCCTGCCCAACGGCCAGACGCTCTGCGCCTTGGCTGAGCCGCTGCAGCTTCGCAGCCGCGGGCTGAGTGTCGAGCAATCGGTGCAGGTGCAGTTCTCGCCGTCCAATGTGCTGATCGGCACACCACTCTAATCAGGCGCTGCAACGAAAGCGTAATCGACGCTCATTAAGGTGGCTGCCAAAACCAAGCAGGGAGCCTGATGTGAGCCTATTAGAAGAAAACCAATCGACTGACCTGGAAAAGATGGTCGGCCTCAGCCGTCGCGGCTTCATCAGCGCCGGCGCGCTGTGCGGTGCCGCCATGTTCCTCGGCGGGAACCTGCTCAGCCGCAGCGCGCTGGCCACCGGCATCAGCGCCGGCAACAGCCGCCTGCTCGGTTTCGAGAGCATTCCCGCCGCAACCACCGATGTCATCAGTCTGCCAAAGGGCTACAAGTCCTCGGTGCTGATCAGCTGGGGTCAGCCATTGCACAAGAACGGCCCGGCCTTCGACCCGAGCGGCAATGGCACCGCCGCCGCTCAGGAAGTGCAGTTCGGCGACAACAACGACGGCATGAGCCTGTTCGAATTCCCCGACGACCGAAACCGTGCGTTGATGGCGATCAACAACGAATACACCAATTACCGCTACCTCTACCCGCACGGCGGCATGCCGCAGTCGGCCGAAGACGTGCGCAAGGCGCTGGCCTGCGAAGGTGTGTCGGTGATCGAAGTGCAGCGCAGGAACGGCCAATGGCAGTTCGTCCAGGGCTCGCGTTACAACCGCCGGATTCACGGCAACTCGCCGCTGCGCATCAGCGGCCCGGCGGCCGGTCACGAGTTGATGAAGACTGCCACCGACAAGCACGGCAAAAAAGTCCTCGGTACCTTCCAGAACTGCGCCAACGGTAAAACTCCGTGGGGCACCTACCTGACCTGCGAAGAAAACTTCACCGACTGCTTCGGCAGCAGCAACGCCCAGCAGCAGTTCGATCCGGCGCAAAAGCGCTATGGCGTGTCGGCCGCCAGCCGCGAGATCAACTGGCACCCGTTCGACCCGCGCTTCGACATGGCGAAGAATCCCAACGAACTCAACCGTCACGGCTGGGTGGTCGAGATCGATCCGTTCGATCCGCAATCGACCCCGGTCAAACGCACCGCGCTCGGTCGCTTCAAGCATGAAAACGCCGCGCTGGCCGAGACCGATGACGGTCGCGCCGTGGTGTACATGGGCGACGACGAGCGTGGCGAGTTCATCTACAAGTTCGTCAGCCGCGACCGCATCAACCATCGCAATGCGAAAGCCAACCGCGACATCCTCGACCACGGCACGCTGTATGTGGCCAAGTTCGACGCCGGCGACGGCAACCCGGATCACCCGAAGGGCCAGGGCCAGTGGATCGAACTGACCCACGGCAAGAACGGCATCGACGCCAGCAGCGGTTTCGCCGATCAGGCCGAAGTGCTGATCCACGCCCGCCTCGCCGCCAGTGTGGTCGGCGCCACGCGCATGGACCGCCCGGAGTGGATCGTCGTCAGTCCGAAGGACGGCCAGGTGTATTGCACCCTGACCAACAACGCCAAGCGCGGCGAAGACGGCCAGCCAGTGGGCGGGCCGAACCCGCGCGAGAAGAACGTCTACGGGCAGATCCTGCGCTGGCGCACCGACCGCGACGATCATGCGGCGAAAACCTTTGCTTGGGATCTGTTCGTGGTTGCCGGCAACCCGGGTGTACACGCCGGTACGCCGAAGGGCGGCTCGTCGAACATCACCCCGCAGAACATGTTCAATAGCCCTGATGGTCTGGGCTTCGACAAGGCTGGGCGTTTGTGGATTCTCACCGATGGCGATTCGAGCAACGCCGGGGACTTTGCCGGGATGGGCAACAACCAGATGCTCTGTGCCGACCCGAAGACCGGTGAGATTCGCCGCTTCATGGTCGGGCCGATCGGTTGCGAAGTCACCGGGATCAGCTTCTCGCCGGACCAGAAAACCCTGTTTGTCGGGATCCAGCATCCGGGCGAGAACGGTGGTTCGACCTTCCCCGAGCATCTGCCGAATGGCAAGCCACGGTCTTCGGTGATGGCGATTACCCGTGAGGATGGCGGGATCGTCGGGGCCTGATAAATCGCTTTCGCGAGCAAGCCCGCTCCCACATTGGATCGGCTGAGTGCATGAGATGGTCGGCACACCGGATATCCACTGTGGGAGGGGGCTTGCTCCCGAAGAGGCCCTTCCAGGCAGCCCACTATTCAAGGCAAAACCCTCAACTCCCACAGTCTGCGCTACCATGCTGGGCCGGACGCGGCAGCCTGCTGCGCGCAGGAGTCAGCATGGCCCACCCGTTTGAAACCCTCACACCCGATCTCGTGCTCGATGCCGTTGAAAGCATCGGGTTTCTCAGTGATGCGCGCATTCTGGCGCTCAACAGCTACGAGAACCGCGTCTATCAGGTCGGCATCGAAGACTCCGAACCGCTGATCGCCAAGTTCTACCGTCCGCAGCGCTGGACCAACGAAGCCATCCTCGAAGAACACCAGTTCACCTTCGAACTGGCCGACGTCGAAATCCCGGTGGTGGCGCCGCTGATCCACAACGGCCAGACCCTGCACGAACACGCCGGTTTCCGTTTCACCCTGTTTCCGCGTCGCGGCGGGCGGGCGCCGGAGCCGGGCAATCTCGATCAGCTGTATCGTCTCGGCCAGTTGCTCGGGCGGATTCATGCGGTCGGCGCGACCAAGCCGTTCGAACACCGTGAAGCACTGGGCGTGCAGAACTTCGGCCATGCCTCGCTGGCGACGTTGCTTGAAGGCAACTTCATCCCCAAGAGCCTGCTGCCGGCCTACGAGTCAGTGGCCCGCGACCTGCTCAAGCGGGTCGAAGACGTCTACGCCGCCACGCCGCACCAGAACATTCGCATGCATGGCGACTGTCACCCCGGCAACATGATGTGCCGCGATGAAATGTTCCACATCGTCGACCTCGACGACTGCCGCATGGGCCCGGCCGTGCAGGACATCTGGATGATGCTCGCCGGCGATCGTCAGGAATGCCTCGGCCAGCTCTCGGAACTGATGGACGGCTACAACGAATTCCATGACTTCGACCCCCGCGAACTGGCGCTGATCGAACCGCTGCGCGCCCTGCGCCTGATGCACTACAGCGCCTGGCTGGCACGACGCTGGGACGACCCGGCGTTCCCGCACAGCTTTCCGTGGTTTGGTACGGAACGGTATTGGGGTAATCAGGTGCTGGCGTTGCGTGAACAGCTGTCCGCGCTGAATGAGGAGCCACTGAAACTCTTCTGATTCACCACAAACCTTTGTGGGAGGGGGCTTGCTCCCTAAGGCGGTGTGTCAGGCAATTATTCTGCTGCTGATACACCGCATTCGCGAGCAAGCCCGCTCCCACATTTGGCAGTGTTCACAAATTCAAAACTCATTTGCCAACAAATCTCCTTACAATCCCTGCTTTGTCAGCTGCCTAAGCAAGGATTCTGCATGCAAGCCGCCAACCCGCGTCGCGGGTACATTCTGGGCCTGAGTGCCTACATCATCTGGGGCCTGTTCCCGATCTACTTCAAAGCCATCGCCGAAGTCCCCGCTGTCGAGATCATCATTCACCGCGTGTTGTGGTCAGCGCTGTTCGGTGCCCTGTTGCTGATGGTGTGGAAGCATCCGGGCTGGTTGCGCGAGTTGCTCGACAACCCCAAGCGCCTCGCGATTCTGGCCCTGAGCGGCACCCTGATCGCGGCCAACTGGCTGACCTACGTGTGGTCGGTGAACAACGGGCGCATGCTCGAAGCGAGCCTCGGTTACTACATCAACCCGCTCGTGAACGTGCTGTTGGGGATGCTGATTCTCGGCGAACGCCTGCGGCGCATGCAGTGGATCGCAGTAGGGCTTGCAGCCGTCGGCGTGGCGCAGCAGGTGTGGCAGGTCGGCAGTCTGCCGTGGGTGTCGCTGGTGCTGGCACTGACCTTCGGCTTTTACGGTTTGATCCGCAAACAGGCGCCGGTCAAGGCCTTGCCGGGGCTGGTGGTGGAAACCTGGATGCTGGTGCCGATTGCCGTGGCCTGGCTGCTGTTCAATCAGACCGCCACCAGCGCACAACCCGAGTTCTGGACCACCTCCCAAGCCTGGTGGCTGGTCGCGGCGGGGCCGGTGACGCTCATCCCGCTGGTATGCTTCAACGCCGCTACCCGTCATCTGCCCTACACCACCATCGGCTTCCTCCAGTACACCGCGCCAACCCTGGTGCTGCTGCAGGCGGTGCTGCTGTTTGGTGAACACCTGTCGTCGAGTACGCTGATCGCGTTCATCTTCATCTGGGCCGGTCTGGCCGTTTATAGCGTCGATGCGGTGATCAGTTTGCGTCGGCGCAGCTGATCAAAAAACGCACAAAGCTTCGCAGGCCACGGTTCTCGTGGCCTGCAACGTTCCTTCCCAAGGTTATCCACAGCGTGATCCCCGCCGTTTGTGCGCAAGTCACTGAATGTTGTCGATTTTTTGATCAGTTCGCTGCAGGCCACGGCCGACGTGGCGCTGCGCCCGGTCTCTACAGGTTATCCACAGGCAGGTGCACGTTAAAACTGGATAACCCGGCGCCGCTTAAACGTCTGTGCGTAACACCAGTTCGACCATCAGATCATCGGCCAGGGTTTCCAGGCGCGATTGCAGCACGTCCAGCGACAGGGTCAGCGGCACCGCGAGGATCGCTTCGGCGTGGAATAGCGGCTCGCTGCTCATCGGCGCCGGGCGCACTTCGGTCACCAACCGTTCGAGGTTCACCCCCTGCTCGCTGAGCAAACGGGTTATGTCGCGCACGATGCCCGGCCGATCATTGCCCACCAGTTCCATGGCGATCGGTTTCCAGGTGCAGGACTGCTCGATACCGCTCTCGGCAATCAGCACGCGAATGCCATGAGCCGACAGCGCTTGTAAGGAATCGACTAATTCGTCGTAAGCCTCCGCCGGTACGCCCACCCGCAGAATCCCGGCGAACTGCCCGGCCATCCGTGACATGCGGCTTTCCAGCCAGTTACCGCCATGCTCGGCGATGCATTGGGCGATGCGCTCGACCTGCCCGGGCTTGTCCGGAGCAAACACAGTGAGTACGAGATGGTCCATGGCGCCGCCCTCTTGTCATGACTTTTGTTATAGAAAGGCAAGTATAGGCAAGCACCGACATTCAGCCGCCATGCTCAAGTGAACAACACTTGTGGCGAGGGAGCTTGCTCCCGCTGGCGGCCGCAGGACGCCCTCTTCAGTCAGTAATATCTTTCGCGGATGCTTCGCACCCGAGCGGGAGCAAGCTCCCTCGCCACAAACGCGGGCTCATCAAAGCTGAATGGAAGCCACACAGTATTTATGTGTACAACTTTTTATATTTAGCTGGAACAATCCGATGGTTTTTTGAGAACATCCTGTTCCGCGACGTGACTGCAATGCGTCATGAGGTCGCAGAACGACGTTATTAGTCTGATTTTCACAAGCGCAACGCATCATGTAGTATGCCTCGGCGCGCACTACATAACGCTGGATCGATGTCTGCCCAAGGCACGTTCGCAACCCTGAAAGCCCCGTCAGCAAGGCCCCCAAGCCGTTGATTGGTCCCAGCCCAGCCGCCAGCAATGGCATGTACTGGTCGGAAGGTTTGTGGTTTAAATGGCCAGAGGCTTCATTGTCAAAATTGAAGAGCTGAAAAGCGAAATAGCTGAGCAGAGTGAGGCAAGCAATGACTGAACACGTTCAAGTCGGTGGCCTGCAGGTCGCCAAAGTCCTGTTCGACTTCGTGAACAACGAAGCCATTCCCGGTACCGGCCTCACCGCCGAAAAATTCTGGGAAGGTGCCGACAAGGTCATTCATGACCTGGCGCCGAAGAACAAAGCCCTACTCGCCAAACGCGATGACTTCCAGGCTCGTCTTGATGCCTGGCATCAGGAGCGTGCTGGTCAGGCGCACGACGCCGTGGCCTATAAAGCCTTCCTGCAAGAAATCGGTTATCTGCTGCCAGAAGCGGCTGATTTCCAGGCAACGACGCAAAACGTCGATGATGAAATCGCCCGTACCGCCGGCCCGCAACTCGTGGTGCCGGTGATGAACGCCCGCTTCGCCCTCAACGCTTCGAACGCCCGCTGGGGTTCGCTGTACGACGCCCTCTACGGCACCGACGCCATCAGCGAAGACGGTGGCGCGGAAAAAGGCAAAGGCTACAACAAGGTGCGTGGCGACAAAGTCATCGCCTTCGCCCGCGCGTTCCTCGACGAAGCGGCGCCACTGGCTGCCGGCTCCCACGTCGATTCCACCGGTTACAAGATCGCTGACGGCAAACTGCTGGTCACCCTCAAGGGCGGCAGCAACACCGGCCTGCGCAACGACGCTCAACTGATCGGCTTCCAGGGCCCGGCAGACGCGCCGATCGCGATCCTGCTGAAGAACCACGGCCTGCATTTCGAAATCCAGATCGACGCCAGCACCCCGGTCGGCCAGACCGATGCCGCCGGCGTCAAAGACATCCTGATGGAAGCGGCACTGACCACCATCATGGACTGCGAAGACTCCGTAGCTGCCGTCGATGCCGACGACAAAGTGGTGATCTACCGCAACTGGCTCGGCCTGATGAAGGGCGACCTGTCCGAAGAAGTCGCCAAGGGCGGCCAGACTTTCACCCGCACCATGAACCCGGATCGCACCTACACCAAGGTCGATGGCAGTGAACTGACCCTGCACGGTCGCTCGCTGCTGTTCGTGCGTAACGTCGGTCACCTGATGACCATCGACGCGATCCTCGACAAACACGGCAATGAAGTGCCGGAAGGCATCCTCGACGGTCTGGTGACCTGCCTGGCGGCGATGCACAACCTCAACGGCAACACCTCGCGCAAGAACACCCGCACCGGCTCGGTCTACATCGTCAAACCGAAGATGCACGGCCCGGAAGAAGCGGCGTTCACCAACGAGCTGTTCGGCCGCATCGAAGATGTGCTGGGTCTGAAACGCAACACGCTGAAAGTCGGGATCATGGACGAGGAGCGCCGCACCACGGTCAACCTCAAGGCCTGCATCAAGGCGGCCAGCGAGCGCGTGGTGTTCATCAACACCGGTTTCCTCGACCGTACCGGCGACGAAATCCACACCTCCATGGAAGCCGGCCCGATGGTGCGCAAGGCCGACATGAAGGCCGAGAAGTGGATCGGCGCCTACGAGAACTGGAACGTCGATATCGGTCTGAGCACCGGCCTGCAAGGTCGTGCGCAAATCGGTAAAGGCATGTGGGCGATGCCCGACCTGATGGCGGCGATGCTCGAACAGAAAATCGCTCACCCGCTGGCCGGCGCCAACACCGCTTGGGTACCATCGCCGACCGCTGCTGCGCTGCACGCGCTGCACTACCACAAGGTTGACGTGTTCGCCCGTCAGGCCGAACTGGCCAAGCGTGCCCGTGCTTCGGTAGACGACATCCTGACCATCCCGCTGGCAGTCAACCCGAGCTGGACCCCGGAGCAGATCAAGAACGAACTGGACAACAACGCCCAGGGCATTCTCGGTTACGTGGTGCGCTGGATCGACCAGGGCGTGGGTTGTTCGAAAGTGCCGGACATCAATGACGTCGGCCTGATGGAAGACCGTGCGACGCTGCGCATCTCCAGCCAGCACATCGCCAACTGGCTGCGCCACGGTATCGTCACCGAAGCGCAAGTGATGGAAAGCCTCAAGCGCATGGCGCCAGTGGTCGATCGGCAGAACGCCAACGACCCGCTGTACCGTCCGCTAGCACCGAACTTCGACAGCAACATCGCCTTCCAGGCGGCGGTCGAACTGGTGATCGAAGGCACCAAACAGCCGAACGGCTACACCGAGCCGGTACTGCACCGTCGTCGTCGCGAGTTCAAGAAAGCCAACGGCCTGTAAATTTGCGCTGAATGACGGACATGAAAAAGCCCTGATCTTGCGATCAGGGCTTTTTTGTTGGCCGGAAATTCTCCCGACCACTGGAGATCCATTGTGGGAGCGGGCTTGCTCGCGAAGACGGACTCACATTCAACATTAATTTCGACGGAAAGGACGCATTCGCGAGCAAGCCCGCTCCCACAGGGAGGGCGATTCAGGGCTCGATGCCTAACTCGTGTTTGACCAGCCCCAGCAACTTCGCCGTATCAATCGGCTTGAGCAGAAAATCCACCACGCTCAGGTGCATCGCGGCAATGGCGTCTTTCACATCGGCATCGCCGGAAACAATGATGATCGGCAACGCCGCCCGCTCCGACTCACGCACCTGCCGAATCAAATCCAGCCCACCAACATTGCCCATGCGCAAATCAGTGATCACCAGCCCGATCGAAGGTTTTTCGTCGAGCATCTTCAGCGCGGTTTCGCCGCTGGCCGCGGTCATGCAACGAATGCCATCCAACGCGAGGATCTCCGACAACAGCTCCCGGGCGTCCTTGTCGTCATCGACGATCAATACACGTTGCGGCGGCAAGTCGGGTTCGAGCATTACAGCGCTGAGCGCTTCACGCTCGGCGTCGCTCAAAATATCGTGGTCGGACATGGCATTCTCTACGTTTTCAATTCAGTCACCTGGCACAGTCGTCAGACATCGCTAAGCAGAGCTTCAATGTGCACTTCGTCGGATTTTTTTCCAAGTGGCTGGCGGAGGAATTTCCGACTGTTTTTGTAGGGCACTTCCTAAATGTGCCGAACGGCAGCCCAAACCTAGACTTACGTCCAATGGGCACCCCGCGCGCAGGGGCCGACCATGGCTGCAACGATCCGACAACAACAATTCGAAAAAGACTGCGGTAATGGTTATGAGTAAAGCGGACGCCTTCACCCAGGCAGGGAAAACCGCGGTATTGCAGAACATTCAGGGCACCCTGCAATTCCTCCAGCGCTTCCCGCCCTTCAATCAGATGGAACACGCCCACCTGGCTTTTCTGGTGGAACAATGTCAGCTGCGTTTTTACGGCCAGGGCGAAAGCATCATCAAGCCCGCCGACGGGCCGGTTGAATATTTCTACATCGTCAAACAGGGCCGAGTAGTCGGCGAACGCCAGCACATAACCCGGCCTGGCACCGAAACCACCTTCGAGATCACCACCGGCGAATGCTTCCCGCTGGCCGCGCTGATTGGCGAACGGGCGACCCGCACTGAACATCTGGCCAGCGAAGACACCTTCTGCCTGCAACTGAACAAACCGGCGTTCATCAAGCTGTTCGCCCTGTCCAACAGCTTCCGTGATTTCGCTTTGCGCGGGGTCAGCAGCCTGCTCGATCAGGTCAACCAGCAAGTCCAGCAAAAAGCCGTGGAAACCCTCGGCACCCAGTATTCGCTCAACACCCGCCTCGGCGAATTGGCGATGCGCCATCCGGTCACCTGCAGCCCGGACACGCCACTGCGCGAAGCGGTGAAGCTGATGCACGAGCAACAGGTCGGCAGCATCGTCGCGGTGGATGAGCACAAGGCGCCGCTGGGGATTTTCACCCTGCGTGACCTGCGCGAAGTGGTCGCCAATGGCAGCGGTGATTTCAGCGAAACCATCGAGCGGCACATGACCTGTTCGCCGTTCTTTCTGTCGCCCGATCACAGCGCCTTCGACGCGGCGATTGCCATGACCGAACGGCACATCGCCCACGTCTGTCTGGTCAAGGATCAGCGCCTGTGCGGCGTGGTTTCCGAGCGCGATCTGTTCTCGCTGCAACGGGTCGATCTGGTGCACCTGGCCCGCACCATCCGCAGTGCCCAGCGCCTCGAACAACTGGTGAGCCTGCGCGGCGAGATCGGCCAACTGGTCGAACGCATGCTCGCTCACGGTGCGTCTTCGACGCAGATCACCCACATCATCACCCTGCTCAACGACCACACTGTGTGCCGGGTGATCGAACTGACCCTCGCCGAAAGAGGCGACCCCGGCGTGCCGTTCAGCTGGCTGTGTTTCGGCAGCGAGGGCCGGCGCGAACAGACGCTGCACACCGATCAGGACAACGGCATTCTGTTCGAGGCGCGGGATGCGGCACACGCGGCGGAGATTCGCGGCAAGCTGCTGCCACTGGCCCAGCAGATCAACCAGAGCCTGGCGCAGTGCGGCTTCAGCCTGTGCAAGGGCAACATCATGGCCGGCAACCCGGAGCTGTGCCTGTCGCGGGCGGAATGGGCGCGGCGCTTTGCGGCGTTCATTCGCGAGGCGACGCCGGAGAACCTGCTGGGATCGAGCATTTATTTCGATCTGCGGGTGGTCTGGGGCGACGAGAAAGGCTGCGCGCAACTGCGCCGGGGGATTCTCGATCAGGTCGGCGACAACCGTTTGTTCCAGCGCATGCTGGCCGAGAACGCGCTGCGCAATCGTCCGCCCGTGGGGCGTTTCCGCGAATTTGTGCTGGCACGCAAGAACGGCGAGAAAGCCACCCTCGACCTCAAGGTTCAGGGCCTGACGCCCTTCGTCGACGGCGCACGCCTGTTGGCGCTGGCGCATGGCATCGAAACCAACAACACTCTGGAGCGCTTGCGTCAGCTGGTCGAAAAAGAAGTCATCGAACGGCTCGATGGCGCGGCGTATGAAGAGGCGTATCACTTCATCCAGCAGACGCGCATGCAGCAGCACCAGATCCAGACCCGTGAGAATCTGCCCTGGTCGAACCGGGTCGATCCCGACAGCCTCAATCATCTGGATCGGCGCATTCTGCGTGAATCCCTGCGCCAGGCCCAGCGTCTGCAAAGCAGCCTGGCCCTGCGGTATCAGCTATGAGCCTGTTCTCGTGGCTGCGGCCGACCAGCCCTCTGCTGTCGGCAGACCTGCAACAACGTCTGGCACAACTGCCAACCATCGGCGAACTGAAAGAATGCAGCCTGCGCGAACAGCGCTGGGTGGTGCTCGATCTGGAAACCACCGGGCTGAACCTGAACAAAGATCGCGTGCTGTCGATCGGCGCGGTGGTGATCGAAGACGGCGCAATCGACTTCAGTCAGCAGTTCGAGCGCACCCTGCAATGTCGGGAGCTGAAGCTCAGCCCCAGCGTATTGATTCATGGCCTGGGGCCGAATGCGATTGCCGCCGGCAGCGACCCGGCCGAGGCGTTGCTGGAGTTCATGGAGTTCATCGGCGACAGCCCGGTGCTGGCGTTTCATGCGCCCTTCGATCAACACATGCTCGGACGCGCATTGAAGGAACACTTGGGTTACAAGCTGCAGAATGTGTTTCTGGATGTCGCGGACATGGCGCCATTGTTGTGCCCACAGGCGAATATTCGCGAGGCCGGCCTGGATGAGTGGATCGACTGGTTCAAGCTTGAGGTGTTCGAGCGGCACAACGCGAGTGCCGATGCGCTGGCCACGGCGGAACTGGCGTTGATCCTGTTCAGCCGGGCGCGGCAGCAGCAGATTCATAGTCCGTTGAACCTGCAACAGCGTTTGAGTCAGTGGAAACGCCGTCAGCAGGCGCCTTCCTTCTAAATCTTCGGTGCCGGTACTGGCCTCTTCGCGAGCAAGCCCGCTCCCACACTGGGATGCATTCCCCCTGTGGGAGCGGGCTTGCTCGCGAAGAACGATGATGCGGTCTTCCTGATACCACCCGACCAGTGGCCAATTGCTAACCATTCCCACCTCTGCGAGAATCGCGAACAATTCTCGTTGGTTAACATTTCCCAATCGGTGCGTCTGGTGTCGTCAGTCCCAAGCCCTCACAGTGAACTCGTCGGTGCGTTGTATCGCGACCATCGCGGTTGGCTGCTGAGCTGGTTGCGGCGCAACGTGGCGTGCCCGCAGCGGGCCGAAGACCTGAGCCAGGACACCTTCGTGCGGCTGCTCGGTCGCGAGCAACTGCTGACGCCGCGTGAGCCTCGGGCGTTTTTGGTGGCGATCGCCAAGGGCCTGTTGTTCGATTACTTCCGCCGCGCCGCGCTGGAACAGGCCTACCTCACTGAATTGATGCTGATCCCCGAAGGCGAACAACCTTCGGTGGAAGAACAGCAACTGATCCTCGAGGACCTCAAGGCCATCGACCGCCTGCTCGGTAAACTGTCGACCAAGGCCCGCGCTGCTTTCCTTTATAACCGCCTCGACGGCCTCAGCCATGGCGAAATCGCCGAAAAGCTTGGAGTCTCAGTGCCGCGCGTGCGGCAGTATCTCGCGCAAGGCATTCGCCAGTGCTACATCGCCCTGTACGGTGAGCCGACATGAATCCGGCCAGCTCCAAACCGGTCTCGGCCCAGGTGCTGGACGCGGCAATTGCCTGGCAGTTGTCGCTGGATTCCGGCAGTCCGCTGGAGCGCGAGGAGTTCGCCAAGTGGCATGCGGCCCATGAAGAACACGCCCGCGCCTGGCGCCAGTTGGGCATGCTCGATCAGCGGTTCAGCGTCGCCAATGGCCCGGCCCGCGCGGCCTTGCTGCAATCGCGCGAAGGCATTCGACGCCGTGTGCGCAAGCTCGGCAGCGGATTGGCCAGCGTGGTGGCGGTAGTCGGTCTGGCGCTGTTTGCCGGCGATCGCTACTTGCCGCTGGATTACTGGCTCGCCGATCAACGCACCGCCACCGGTGAGCAGCGCACGGTGCGTCTGGCCGATGGCACCGTGCTCAATCTCAACACCCACAGCGCGGTGGATGTGCGCTTCGATGCCCGGCAGCGGCTGATCGTATTGCAGGAAGGCGAGATCATGGTCGAAACCGGTCACGGTGATGCGCGGCCGTTCATCGTCGAGACCCGCGAAGGCAGCATGCGCGCGTTGGGCACGCGGTTTCTGGTCAAGCGTGAAGACCAAGGCACACGCTTGAGCGTGCTGCAGTCGGCGGTGGCGGCGCATCCGCAAAGTCATCCTGAAGAACAGATCCTGCGTGAAGGCCAGCAAGTGCTGATCCGCAACGACGGCCTCGACGCGGTCGCCGCGCTCACGCCCGGCGCCGATGCCTGGACCCGCGGCATGCTGGTGGTGGACAACGCGCGGCTGGAAGATCTGGTGCATGAATTGGGTCGTTATCGCCGAGGGCATCTGGGCGTGACGCCGGAAGTCGCCAACCTGCGCATCACCGGCAGCTTCCCGCTGCACGATACCGACAAGGCCCTGAGCGCCCTGCTGCCGACCCTGCCGGTGCAGATCGAGCGGCATACGCCGTATTGGGTCACAGTGGCGAAGGCTGATAACAAGCCTTAAAAAATTCGTTGTCAGGGAAATAGCTATCGCGAGCAGGCTCACTCCTACAACTGGAATGCGTTCCCCCTGTAGGAGTGAGCCTGCTCGCGATAGGGCCACCCGCCACACTCGAAAATTCCGAAGCGGCCGCCCCTTTCCAAGTTAATCGAAATTATTTTCATCCAGCCCTATCACTTTTCAATTCTCGTCCGGCACACAGGCAATTGAGAAATATTTCCATTCAGGAGCCTTCGCATGTCCCGTTCGCTAGACACCTTGTTGCGCCCCAGTCTGTTGGCCATCGCCATTGCCCTCAGCGCGCCGCTGCTCAGCAGCCCGTTGCTCGCCGCTGAACAGGCGTCCGGCGTGCGCGCCTACAACCTGCCGGCGGCGCCGCTGTCGACCACGCTGAACCAGATCGCCAGCCAGGGCGGCCTCGCGTTGTCGCTGAACCCGTCGCTGGCCGCCGGCAAGACCTCAGCGCCGGTCAACGGTCAGTACGACGCCGCTGGTGCTCTGCGCGCGGCGCTGCAAGGCACCGGTCTGCAACTGGAACAAAGCAGCACCGGCACCTACACCCTGGTTGCAGTGCCGGAAGGGACACTGGCGCTGCCGGAAACCGCAGTGATCGGCGTGGAAAACCTGGAAACGGCCTGGGGCCCGGTCGAAGGCTACACCGCTACCCGCACCGCCGCCGGCAGCAAGACCGACACCGCGCTGGTCGAGGCGCCGCGCTCGATCTCCGTCGCCACCCGTCAGCAAATGGACGATCGCAGCGTGCACAGCCTCGATGACGCCGTGCGCTATATGCCGGGCATCACCGCCAGCAGCTACGGCAGCGACACCCGTATCGACTGGCTGCGGGTGCGCGGTTTCGAGCCGACTCAGTTCCTCGACGGCCTGCCGCTGCCAAGAGGCGTATACGCCAACCCAAAGCCTGAAACCTGGAACCTCGACCGCCTCGCGCTGCTGCGCGGCCCGGCCTCTTCCGTCTACGGCCAGACCCCGCCGGGCGGCCTGCTGGACATGGTCAGCCGGCGTCCGAGCAGCGACGCCAGCAGCGAAATCCAGTTGCAGTACGGCAGCGACAACCATCGTCAGATCAACTTCGCCAGCACCGGCAAGATCGACGAGGCCGGGCAGTTTCTCTACGGCATCAGCGGTGTGGTGCGCGACAGCGACACGCAAATCGATCACATCGAAAACAAGCGCTACAACATCGCACCGAGCCTGACCTGGAACATCGACGACGACACCAAATTCACCCTGCTGACCCAGTTCACCCGCGACGATACCGGTGTCACCAGCCAGTTCTACCCGATCCAGGGCACCAAGATCGACATGCCGTTCGGCAAGATTTCCCATCACAAGAACCTCGGTGATCCGGACTACGATTTCTACGACCGCACCTACTACGCGCTCGGTTATGCCTTCGAGCATCGCCTCAACGACGTCTGGCAGTTCAAGCAGAACCTGCGCTATACCAAGTCGGACCTGTCGTTCCAGACCGTGACCGTCAACAGCTACAACACGGAGTACGCCGGGTATACGGTTGACGACCAGGGCAATGTCGGGCGCGGCACCACCAACGTTGATGAAGACATCAGCCAGTTCGCCGTGGACAACAACTTCCAGGCCGACTTCGCCACCGGCGACATCCGCCATACGCTGTTGCTTGGTCTGGATCACCAGCGCAGCAACACCAACTACACGTCGATCTTCGGCACCGCGCCGGACATTAACGTCAACAACCCGATCTACGGTCAGCCGATCTCCCGTCCGCCGCGCTCTTCGGCGTTCTATGACTACGACCAGAAGACCTACCAGACCGGCCTGTACGTACAGGACCAGATGGCCCTCGACCAGTGGCGCCTGACCCTCGGCGGGCGTGAAGACTGGGTGCACACCAGCACGCAGTTCATCAACAAAGGGGACGCCACCAACACCCAGCGCGACAAGGCGTTCAGTGGCAACGCGGCGCTCAGCTATGTGTTCGACTCAGGCTTCGTGCCGTACCTGTCGTACGCCGAATCCTTCCAGCCAACCAGCGGCGCCGACGCCACCTCCACCGGTTCGCTCAAGCCGACCGAAGGCAAGCAATGGGAACTGGGCATCAAGTACCAGCCGCCGGGCAGCAAAACCTTGCTCAGCGCTGCGGTGTATGACCTGACCCAGAAGAACGTCGCGGTCAACAGCATCGTCAACAACGTGACCATCACCAGCCAGACCGGTGAGGTGAAAGTCAAAGGCCTGGAGCTGGAAGCGGTTTCGGACGTCACCGATAACCTGAAAGTCATCGCCGCCTACACCCTGGCCAAATCCGAAGTGCAGAAAGGCGTGGACAAGGGCAATCGCCTGCAACTGATGCCCAACCAGCAAGCTTCGCTGTGGACCGACTACACCTGGCACAGCGGCGTACTCGACGGTTTCGGCATCGGCGGTGGCGTGCGTTACACCGGCAACACCTATGGCGACAAGGCCAACACCTGGCTGGGCAAGGCGGACGCCTACACCGTGTTCGACGCCTCGGTGCATTACGACCTCGGCCGCCTGGACAACGGCCTCAAGGGTGCGTCGCTGGCAGTTAACGCCACCAACCTGTTCGACAAGGACTACATCTCCACTTGCGACGGCTACTACTGCTACTACGGTGACCAGCGCAGCGTCGTCGCCAGCGCCACTTACAAGTGGTAAGCGCGTGAGCTGAAACAGGTTCTGTCACCAGGCCGTCCCCCGTGGACGGCTTCGGTGTTTTTGAAGGTCATGAGATGAAAAGTAAAACAATTCGCCGCTGGTCGTTCATCCACACCTGGACCAGCCTGATCTGCACTGTGTTCTTGCTGATGTTGGCACTGACCGGTCTGCCGCTGATTTTCCATCATGAGATCGAGCATCTGCTCGGTGATGCACCGCAAGTGCGCGAGATGCCCGCCGACACGCCGCGCCTGAATCTGGCGCAACTGGTCGAGGCCGCAGAACAACATCGCCCCGGCGAAGTGGTGCAGTACTTCGGTTTTGAAGACGACGAGCCCAACGCCGTGCTGACGATCATGGCGAAAACTGCCGGCACCGAACCGAACTCGTCGCACACCTTCATGCTCGATGCGCGCACCGGTGAAGCGCTGGAAACCCCGTCGGCCAACGGTGGCCTGATGTTGTTCATCCTGCGCCTGCACGTCGACATGTTTGCCGGGCTGCCGGGCAAGTTGCTGCTGGCGTTCATGGGTCTGCTGTTCGTGGTCGCGATCATTTCCGGCACGGTGCTGTACCTGCCGTTCATGCGCCGCTTGCAGTTCGGCACCGTGCGTCAGGACAAGTCCACCCGCCTGCGCTGGCTCGACCTGCACAACCTGATCGGCGTCGTCACCCTGACCTGGGCCTTGGTGGTCGGCGTTACCGGAGTGATCAGCGCCTGCGCTGACCTGCTCATCGCCGCGTGGCGCAATGACACGCTGACCGCCATGGTCGCGCCCTATCGCGATGCCCCGCCGCTGATCCGCCTGGCACCGGCCACTCGCCTGCTCGACATCGCCCGCGACGTGGCGCCGGGGATGAACCCGGACTTCATCGCCTTCCCCGGCACGCGGTTTTCCAGCGAGCATCACTATGCGGTGTTCATGAAGGGCGGCACACACCTGACCTCGCACCTGCTGACGCCGGTGCTGATCGACGCCAGCACTCTGCAAGTCACCGCTGTGGCCGAGCGCCCGTGGTACATGGACGCCATGGGCATGTCGCAGCCGCTGCACTTCGGCGACTACGGCGGCATGCCGATGAAGATCCTCTGGGCGACCCTCGACATGCTGACCATCATCGTCCTCGGCAGCGGCGTGTATCTGTGGGTGGTACGGCGTAAAGCGGCGAAACCACTGCCAGCGGAGGCTGTTGCATGAAGCCGCGTCAGAGCAATTTCTGGAAGGTCTTCAGCACCCCGCTGGTGATTGCGCTGCTGAGTGCGGCGGGATTATTTTCGGCGTTGCTGGGGGACGGGATCTGGGATGCGTTGAGCTGGGTCGGGTTGGGTGTTCCGGCATTTCTGGCGATCAAGGGGTTGCTGCGACGCGGGTGATTTCCGTGTCGCCTGACAAGGCCTCTTCGCGAGCAAGCCCGCTCCCGCAGGGGATTTGTGAACGAAACAGATCCAATGTGGGAGCGGGCTTGCTCGCGAAGGCGGCCTGATGAACACCAGCAAATCCCTCGCCAGCCGCTCTGTATCTGACTAGGCTAATCTCCTGCTCTTCGATGACCACCGAGGTTTGCCAATGTCCGCCCCCAGCATGACCCTGTTCCACAACACGCTTTCCCCGTTCGTGCGCAAAGTGATGGTGCTGTTGCACGAGACTGGTCAGCAGGATCGCGTCGCCCTGCAAGACTGCGTCCTCACGCCGGTCAGCCCGGACACCGCGCTCAACGCCGACAACCCGCTGGGCAAGATCCCGGCGCTGCGTCTGGCGGACGGTAACGTGATCCATGACAGCCGCGTGATCCTCGAATACCTCGACCAGCAACACGTCGGCAATCCGCTGATCCCCCGCGAAGGCGCAGCCCGCTGGCGGCGCCTGACCCTGGCCTCGCTGGCCGACGGGATCATGGATGCCTCGGTGGTGGTGCGTTACGAACTGGTGCTGCGCGCCCCGGAAAAACACTGGGACGAATGGCTCGATGCCCAGCGCGAGAAGATCCGGCGCGCCCTGGCCTATCTGGAAAGTGACGCCATCGCCGAGCTGACCAGCCATTTCGACGTCGCGGCGATCAGCGTCGCCTGCGCACTGGGTTACATCGATCTGCGCCATCCGGATCTGGACTGGCGCAGCGCCAATCCGCAACTGGCCAACTGGTATTTCGAGGTGAGCCAGCGACCGTCCATGGTTGCCACCATGCCCAAGCCTTAAATCGGCGGAGCCTGTTCTGGCCTCATCGCGAGCAGGCTCACTCCTACAGTTGACCGCATTCCCCTGTAGGAGTGAGCCTGCTCGCGATGGCACCACCTGGGTTCCGGCGGCAGCGCTGCAACAATCAGCGTCAGCAAAACCTCGACCTGCCGCTGATCCTCACGCAGCCCGCTCATTGCATCGCCCCCACATCAAACTCCAGCGGCTTGGCCGGCTTCTGCCCGATCCCGTACCAGTCGAGTTTGCGCGTCAGCACCATGAACACCCCGAGCAGGCCGAACAACAGCAGCGAGCCCATCAGCAACGCGTAATCCTCGGCGCTCAGCAGGCTATACAGCAGGCCATACAACGCCGCCAATCCCGCGGAGAAACTCAGACCGTGACGCACGCTGTGCAGCACGTGGCAGACATAAAACCCGATCAGCAACACACAGCCACTGGCCGACAACAGATACGCCAGGGCAAAGCCGATGTGCTCCGACAGCGACAGCAGCAACAAGTAGAAGAACGCCAGCGCCACCCCGACCAACGCGTATTGCACCGGGTGTACTGCCAGACTCTTGAGCACTTCAAACAGGAAGAAACCGGCGAACGTCAGAACGATAAACAACAGCGCATATTTGATCGCCCGATCGCTCTTCAGATATTGATCCACCGGATCGATGAAACTCACGCCGAAGCTGCGCCCGTTGAACGCCTCGCAGTCATTGCCCAGCACGCAGCGGTTCATCGCTTCCTGCAGGTTGGTGGAGAAAAACGTGGTCTGCCAATCGGCGCTGAAACCCTGGTCGCTGATCTCGCGTTTGCCCGGCAGGAAGTTGCCGACGAAGCTTGGGTGCGGCCAGTTGGCAGCGAGGCTGACTTGGCTGGTTTTACCCACCGGCAGCACCTGCAGCGAACCGGTACCTTGCAGGCGCAGGTCGAAACCGAAGGTCAGCTCGGTGGCGTTGCGAGTGTCCAGTGCTGGCAACGTGACCCGCACACCCTCGCCGAGCCAGCCGACCTGAGTGCCGGGGACGAAATCCAGACGCTGGCCATCGAGTTCCAGTTTCAGCGCGTTTTCGATGCCGCGAATATCGCTGATGCCCACCGCCAGAAACGGCGCATCGAACTGGTAATCGGCAAAATCTTCCTTGATCCCCAGCTGCGCCGGCAACGAGAAATGCCCGTTGATGCGATTGTCGGCATGGAACAGTCGCGCTTCGTAAATACCGCGATTGCGCAGCTCGGTCTGCACCTGGCCGTCGAGTTCGAAACGCTCCGGCAGAAAGTACAAACGACCGCGCTCTTCGCCGAGCTCTTCATAGCGCTTATTGGTTTTCTCGTTGGTCTTCCAGGTACGCACCACCTTGCGGTACGGCACCACCATCACCGGCCCGCTCAGTTGCTGGCTGTAGCTGGAGCTGCGGGCAATGTCTTCGAGCACGCCGTCGCGCAGTTGTTGGCGCTCATCGATGATGCCGTCGATCATCAGCAGCGGTATCAGCAACAGCAGGATCAACAGGGCAATCGCCCCGAGCTTTATGGTCAGATTCTTGTTCATGGGACTCTCCCTGTTTGGATGGGCAGAGTCTGGTGTTGATGTATGAGGGGAATGTGGGGGGAATATGGAGATTGTGTGGAGACTGCACCGGCCCCTTCGCGAGCAAGCCCGCTCCCACAGTTGATCTTTGGTGTGACAGAGACCTGTGTTTCAACACAATCTCCTTGTGGGAGCGAGCTTGCTCGCGAAGGCGGCGACTCGGTCTCAAGGCAGGCGCAATATCACTTCCACACCGCTCTCGACATTGCGAATCTGCATCGACCCACCATGCAACTTCACCACTTCTTCAACAAAGTTCAGCCCCAGCCCGGTGCTCTTGCGCCCACTGTCCGGGCGCGGCAGCGAGTAGAACCGTTCACTCAAGCGTGGCAAGGCGTAATCGGGAATCGCCGACGCTTCGTTGAACAAGCGCAACTCGACCTGCTCCCCCACACGTTCGGCACTGAAGCGCAGCAACCCGGCGACCGGGGTGAAATCCAGCGCATTCTCCAGCAGATTGCCCAACGCCTGGCGCAGCAGAAACGGCTCGCCGATCAGCAGAAGATCTGGCGCAATCGTCTGCTCGACCTTGAGCCGCCGGCCTTCGATGCGCGCGGCCTGCGCCCGCAACAATTCATCAACCAATGTCGCCAGCGGTACCGCCACGCGCTCCTCAAGACCTT
Source organism: Pseudomonas sp. JQ36 (assembly GCF_053851495.1). Taxonomy (NCBI): domain Bacteria; kingdom Pseudomonadati; phylum Pseudomonadota; class Gammaproteobacteria; order Pseudomonadales; family Pseudomonadaceae; genus Pseudomonas; species Pseudomonas sp. JQ36. Next base: position 4,250,323 of record NZ_CM132642.1, read on the forward strand.
GGCGCTGCTCGACTTGCGCCAGATTCAACAGGCGCTCGATCAGTTGCTGCATCCGCGCGCTTTCACTGTCGATGTTGCCGACAAAGCGCAGGCGCTGGATCGCTGGCATGTCACCCTGCAGCAACTCCGCCGCACCGCGAATTGCCGCCAGCGGACTCTTCAATTCATGGGTCAGGGTGTGCACATAGCGCTCGACGTAGGCCTTACCTTCCAGTTGAGTGCGCATCTGCTCCACCGCTGTGGCCAGTTGTTCCAGTTCGCCGCCACGGTAGTGCGGCACTTCAACCCGCCGCCCCTCGCTCACCGCTTGCGCATAACCGGTCAAACGGTGCAGCGCACGACTCAGCCACCACGACAGCAAAGCGCCGAACAGCAGACCGAGGCCGATCAGTCCGGCGCCGTAAAACAGCAAGCGCCGCTCGGTGCGATCGACATAAGGCTGCAAGGAGCTGTTGGGTTTGGCCACGGTGACCACGCCGATGATCCGGCCGTTGTCGCGGATCGGCGCGCCAACGTGCATCACCGAGGAGTTCGCATCATTCGGATCGCTGCGGCTCGAACGAGCGCCGTACTCACCTCGCAAGGTCAGGTAAACGTCGTTCCAGCGCGAGTAATCCTGCCCCACCGCCACGCCGCTGGAGTCCAGCACCACGATGCCTTTGGCGTCGGTGACATAGATGCGGTGGTTGACCTGATTTTTCGGCAAGCCCCAGATCGTCGCCTGCGGCTGGCGCTCGCCATACGCGCGCAGCAATTCGGGCCAGCGGTTCTCGCTGAGCGTGCCGGCCTTGAAATCATCACGCAGGATTTCCGCCATCAGGTTGGCGGTGTCGACCAGGGTTTCTTCGGTGGACTGGCGCACGCCCGGGCGGATTTCTTCCATCACCGTGTTGAGCACGAAGTAACCGGTCAGGCCGACAAACAGCACATACACCAGAAAAATCCGCAGCCCCAGCGACATCAGCTGTGCCCCGGGCTGTAGCTGTAGCCGAGGCCGCGATGGGTCTGGATCGGCTCGGCGTCGGCCCGCACCAGGCGCAGTTTGGCGCGCACGCTTTTGATGTGGCTGTCGATGCTGCGCTCGTAGCCGGCGTCGGCGGCCACCCCCAGTGCGTCGAGCAATTGCTCGCGACTGAAGACTCGCTGCGGTTGTTCGAGCAGGCATTGCAGCAGACGGAATTCGTGGCGGGTCAGGCTCAATGGCTGGCCGCGGTAGGTGATCAGCACGCGCTCGGGGTCGATGCGAAACAGTGCCGAGGACGCTTCAACCACAGGTCGTGGCGCCATACGCTTGAGAATCGCCCGTACCCGCGCCGCAACTTCCCGTGGGCTGAACGGCTTGACCACGTAATCGTCGGCGCCGATCTCCAGCCCCACCACCCGGTCGATCTCGGCGTCCCGGGCACTGAGGAACAGCACCGGCACTTCACTGAAGCGCCGCAGCTGTTTGCAGGTTTCGAAACCGCTGATGTCCGGCAGGCCGATATCGAGAATGATCAAGTCAGCCGGGGTCTGCCGTTGAAACTCCAGCGCCGCCGCGCCGAGGCTCAGCCACGTGGTAGCGAACCCCTCGCCCTGCAGGGCAAAAATCAGCGTGTCGGCAATCGCCGCTTCGTCTTCGACAATCAGGATATGAGGCATGGCGTCCGAGCCCGTGGGTTAAGTGCGCGAACGGTGCCCCAAGCCTGACGTTACGTCAATGAGACCACTTAGCAGTCCGGCTTGTCGGCGGTGAAACGCCGCGCCGGGTTCACTGCCGCGCCGAACTCGCGCAGGGCTTTGGCACCGATCAGCAGCGGGTAGTTGAAGTTGCTGCGGTCGGTCAGGTTGACCTCAACGGTGCGCTTGACGTTGCCCAGGCACAGCTCCAGATCGACCACCGGGCGCTTGGCGACTTCGGTGCTATCGCCCTCGTCTTCTTCATCCGAGCGGCTTTTGATCTTGCTGATCCGCGCGATCTTGTGCTCGTAGACCTTGTTGCTGGCGTCCTTGGTGCCGAGGCGGAAACGCACCCAGTTTTCGCCGTCGCGGGTGAAGGTCTCGATGTCCTTGGCCGACAGCGAGGCGGTCAGCGCGCCGGTGTCCATCTTGGCCTTGAGCACCTCACCACCGATTTCCGGCAGTGCGATGTATTCATAACGCCCGTACAGGGTCGGCTCGGCGGCCATGACCGGCAGGGCGACGAGGGCAAACAGTGCAAGGAGGGATTTCACGTAAGGGGCTTCCTTGGAAAATGAGGGCGTCAGACGCGAGATTTTAGACAGCCGGCGAGCAATTGGTTCGCTTGAGTCCGCCTTCGCGAGCAAGCCCGCTCCCACAGGGGATCCGGGATCTGTTGGAGATGGCATGCACACTGAAGATCCACTGTGGGAGCGGGCTTGCTCGCGAAGAGGCCAGCCCTGCCAACACGGTAATCAGCTCCAGCATAGCCAGCCAAAGGTGAAACATTCGTCACCATCGATTTGGCCTGTCGCCCGAAGCCACTTATCATGGCGCGCCCATCCAACGTCATAGAGTTGCTTATGCGCCGCCTGCTCACCGGCTGTTTCGTCACCCTGCTGCTGTTGCTCAACACCCTGATCCTGATCGGGCCGTTGCTGGTCTTTGCCCTGCTCAAACTGGTCGCACCGGGGCGCTGGCGTGATTACGCATCGGGGGCAGTGATGTGGATCGCCGAGACCTGGGCCGAGATCGACAAGCTGATCTTTCGTCTGTGCATTCCTACCCAATGGGATATTCGCGGCGGCGCAGACCTGCGTGGTGACACCTCGTATCTGGTGATCAGCAACCACCAGTCGTGGGTCGACATCCCGGCGCTGATCCAGACCCTCAACCGGCGCACACCGTTCTTCAAGTTCTTCCTCAAGAAAGAACTGATCTGGGTGCCTTTCCTCGGTCTGGCGTGGTGGGCGCTGGATTACCCGTTCATGAAGCGCTACAGCAAAGCGTTCCTGGCCAGGCACCCGGAGCTGGCGGGCAAAGATCTGGAAATCACCCGACAGGCCTGCGAGCTGTTCAAGCGCCAGCCGGTGACGGTGGTCAATTATCTGGAAGGCACCCGCTACACCGCCGCGAAAAGCGCGCAGCAGCAGTCACCGTTCAAGCATCTGCTCAAACCCAAGGCAGGTGGCGTGGCGTTTGTTCTGGCGGCGATGGGAGAACAGCTGGATGCGCTGCTCGACGTGACTGTGGTTTATCCACAGCAGAAGATTCCGGGATTCTGGGATCTGATCAGCGGTAGCGTGCCGCGGGTGATTGTCGACATCCAGACCCGCGAACTCGACCCGGCGCTGTCGCAGGGCGATTACGAGAACGATCCGGTATTTCGCCAGCAGGTCCAGAACTGGGTCAACCAGCTCTGGACCGAGAAGGATCAGCGCCTCAGCGAACTGCGCGGCGAGCGCAGCTGAATCAGCTACCGGTGCCGGCGCCCCAGATGCTGCCCAGGCTCTGCAGCAGCGGGCCGCCGACGCCTTGGTCACCCAGGTACTTGAGCAGCACCGGGGCAAACTGACCGACCATGCCGCTGTCCATGCCCAAAGCGCCGAAGGCATTGTTCAGGTCGTTGGTGTCCTTGACGTTGCCCAGGGCGTTTTCCAGCCCGGCCGACTTGCCCGACGAGCCCAGCAAACCACTCAGCGCCGCCAGGTTGCCAGCGCCGCCCGACAGCTTGTCGATGCCCGGCACTTCCTTGGCCAACTGCGAATAATCGGTGCCGCTCAACTGGTTCTTGGCCAGGCCGAGCATGGCGCTGGTACCACCGACGGCTTGCTGAGGCGTCACACCGAGACCGGTCACGGCTTGCAGCAAACCAGCTGTTTCCGAGGTCGGCGCGGCAGCGGTCGCGGCGTTACCGCCCTGCATGCTTGCAGCCGCTTTGGTCACATCATCCAGACTGAAGCCGGCAAACACCGGGCTCGCTGCAAGGGTCATCAGTGAAGCCAAGGCAATACCGCGTGAAATCTTCATTCAGACATCCTCTTGCACTGTGGTAACCGCCCGACGATGAGCGGCAAAACTGCCGGTTTGACCGGGTTTCGGCCGGCATGTTCCTCGCCGGCGCATCCATTTAGTCTTTATCAGGGTGCTGTGGCAGCCCTCTAATTGCCAGAGCCAAAAGATCGCAGCCTTCGGCAGTTCCTACACCGATCCCTGCAGGAGCTGCCGAAGGCTGCGATCTTTTGATCTTTTGACGTAAGAAGGGCGACCCTTGGGTCGCCCTTATTTTACTTACGCCGCACTGAACAACCGATGCGGATCGATCACAAACTTCTTCGGCACACCGGCATCGAACTCGCCGTAGCCTTCCGGCGCCTGGTCGAGGCTGATGACTTGCACGCCGACCACTTCGGCGATGTTGATGCGATCCCACATGATCGCCTGCATCAGTTGGCGGTTGTACTTCATCACCGGGGTCTGGCCGGTGTGGAAGCTGTGGGATTTGGCCCAGCCCAGGCCGAAGCGGATGCTCAGGCTGCCCATTTTCGCGGCGGCGTCCACGGCACCTGGATCCTCGGTCACGTACAAGCCCGGAATACCGATCTTGCCGGCCACACGCACCACGCCCATCAGCGAGTTGAGCACGGTAGCCGGGGCTTCGGCTTTCACCCCGTCATGGCCGTGGCCGCGCGCTTCGAAGCCCACGCAGTCCACCGCGCAATCGACTTCCGGTTCGCCCAGCAGCGCGGCGATCTGTTCGTGCAGCGGCGTGTCCTTGGACAGGTCGACCACTTCAAAACCCTGGGCCTTGGCGTGCGCCAGGCGGATGGTGTTGACGTCGCCGATGATCACCACCGCCGCCCCCAGCAGACGCGCCGAGGCCGCAGCGGCCAGACCGACCGGGCCGGCGCCAGCGATGTAGACGGTACTGCCCGGGCCAACGCCCGCCGTCACTGCGCCGTGATAGCCGGTCGGCAGAATGTCGGAAAGGCAGGTCAGGTCGCGGATTTTCTCCATGGCCTTGTCGCGATCCGGCAGCTTCAGCAGGTTGAAGTCGGCGTACGGCACCAGCACGTACTCTGCCTGGCCGCCGGTCCAGTCACCCATGTCGACATAACCGTAGGCACCGCCGGCACGAGCCGGGTTGACGGTCAGGCAGACGCCGGTGTGCTGCTCCTTGCAGGAACGGCAGCGCCCGCAAGCCACGTTGAACGGTACGGAAACCAGGTCGCCGATCTTCAGGTTCTCGACGTCGGAACCCTTTTCGATCACTTCGCCGGTGATTTCGTGGCCCAGCACCAGACCGGTCTGCGCCGTGGTGCGGCCGCGCACCATGTGCTGGTCGGAGCCACAGATGTTGGTGGACACCACACGCAGGATCACCCCATGCTCGATCTTCCTGCCGCGCGGGTCCTGCATTTTCGGATAGTCGATTTTCTGTACTTCGACCTTGCCAGCGCCGAGATACACCACACCACGATTGCCAGACATGCTTTCACCTCGCTGTTGTTTTTATGGAACCGCGTTGCCCAGGCAGGCAGCGCGTTAAGTGCTCGGGTTATTGCTTGTTGGTTTTGCGTTGTCAGTTATGGCCTCTTCGCGAGCAAGCCCGCTCCCACAGTTGATCTTGGGTGTGACAGAGACCTGTGTTTCAACACAAATCCCTTGTGGGAGCGGGCTTGCTCGCGAAAGCGATCTAAAGAACGACCGTGCGATTGGCGTTCAAAAACACCCTTCTTTCGATGTGATAACCAACCGCCCGGGCCAGGGTCAGCCCTTCGATATCCCGCCCCTTGGCGATCAGGTCTTCCGGATAGTGACTGTGATCCACCGCCTCGACACCCTGGGCAATAATCGGCCCCTCATCGAGATCGTTGTTGATGTAATGCGCCGTGGCGCCGACCAGCTTTACGCCCTTGTTGTAGGCCTGGTGATACGGCTTGGCGCCCTTGAACCCCGGCAGCAGCGAGTGATGAATGTTGATCGCCTTGCCATCGAGCTTGCGGCACAGCTCCGGCGACAACACCTGCATGTAGCGGGCGAGGATCACCAGTTCGGCGCCGGCCTCCTCGATCACCTGCCACACCTGACGCTCTTGCGCCGGCTTGTCGTTGGGGTCGAGGGGGAAATGGTAGTAGGGAATCTGGTGCCAGTCGGCCAGCGGCTTGAGGTCCGGATGGTTGGACACCACCGCCGCCACGTCCATCGACAACTGGCCGATGCGCTGGCGGTAGAGCAAATCGTTGAGGCAGTGATCGGCCTTGGAGACCATGATCACCACTTTCGGCCGGTAGTTCGGCGCGGTCAGCTCGAAGACCATGCCGAATGCCTCTCCGCGCTCGGCGAGGCCGGCGCGGAAGGACTGTTCGTCGAAGCCGTCGGGCTGACGGAATTCCACGCGAATGAAGAAACGACCCGAGAGCCGGTCATCGAACGAGTGGTGCTCGGTGACGTAGCAACCCTGCTCGAACAGAAAACGCGTCACCGCGTCCACCGTGCCGAGTACGCTGGGGCAGTCGGCGGTCAGAATCCATGTGTCTGGGGCGCGGCTCATGGTGCGGTGACTCCTGTTTCAACATCTGTGAGCAGAGTGAACTCTGTGGCGAATGAGTTCTGTGGCGAGGGAGCTTGCTCCCGCTGGGTTGCGAAGCGACCCTAAAATCAGCAACCGCGTTCTTCCAGAACGAATGCGCTCGCAGTTTTTTGCGACTGCTTCGCAGCCGAGCGGGAGCAAGCTCCCTCGCCACAAGAAGCAATCGCGGCAACCACTTAGTGTTACGCCTGAACGCTGAGGCCGTACTCGGCCGACGCATCCTGCAACCACAACCACCAGTAGTCCGAAAAGCTGCGACGGATCAGCAGTTCCCAGGTGTCTTCGGCGGTGTGGCGGATCATCAGCTGCGACTTGGCGAATACCGTGCCCACCGCTTTGCCGACCGGGAAGTTGTTGGGGTGCACGTCGTAGCTGGTGGATTTCATCAGCACCTGACGCACGTTCGGCCCGCTCAGTTCGAGCACTTGCTGGCCGCCGCTGACGTTGACGATCGCGATGTGCAGGTCGCCCAGCGCTTCGCGCAGTTTCTGCTCGGCAGCGAATTCTTCACCGCTTGGCACGATCAGCAGCCACTCGTCCGGCCCCATCCATTGCAGGCTGGTTTCACCTTTGACGATCACGCTCAGGGCGCCCGGCAATTCGATACCGAGAGCCTTGTGTACGCCGGCGGCAAACGCGGCGTCATGGCCATCACCACGAATGGTCAGGTGACCGAGAAGTTTCTTTTCACGCACGATGACGCCGGCGTTCTTGCGACCCTTGCCGACCAGGCTGGCGAGGTCGGCATGGTGCAGCGACGACTCGGCACGGGCCCCGGTGGTCGGGCGTTGCTGGTAAACATTGGCTGTGGTCATAAAGCACCTTCCTGAATTCTGACTTGAGCCCTTTGCAAGCAGATCTACCGCTATCGCGAGCAGGCTCACTCCTACAAGGGGTACGCGATCACCTGTAGGAGTGAGCTTGCTCGCGATGAAGTCACCGCGGTGCGACTGCACTCCACAGGAGCCGAACCATCAAATGTTCTGCCGATCCCCCTTCGGATCGAAGAACACCGAAGAAACAATCTCCGCCTCGATCACGCTGCCATCGGCCAGCGGTGCAAACACCCGCTCGCCCATGCGCTTCAGACCGCCCTTGACCACGCCCATGGCAAACGAATAGCCGAGGGAGTTGTGCGCGTAGCTGGAGGTCACGTGGCCGACCATGGTCATCGGGATCGCCTGCTTGGTGTTGAACACCAGTTGCGCACCTTCCGGCAGCCAGACGTTCGGATCGATCGGCTTCAGGCCCACCAGTTGCTTGCGCTGATCCTTCACGCAGTCTTCACGGTTCATGCCGCGCTGGCCGATCCACGAGAACGGTTTGGTGCGACCGACGCACCAGCCCATGTTCAGGTCGTCCGGGGTCATCGAGCCGTCAGTGTCCTGACCGACGATGATGAAACCTTTCTCGGCGCGCAGGACGTGCATGGTTTCAGTGCCGTACGGCGTCAGGTTGTACTGCTTGCCGGCCTCGACGATTTTCTCCAGCACGCCCATCGCGTAGTCGGCCTGCACGTTGACTTCGTACGACAGCTCACCGGTGAACGAGATGCGGAACACCCGCGCCGGCACGTCGCCGACCAGACCTTCTTTCCAGGTCATGAACGGGAAGGCTTCGTTGCTCAGATCAATGTCAGTCACGGCGCTCAGCAGCTTGCGGCTGTTCGGCCCGGACAGGGTCATGGTCGCCCAGTGGTCGGTGACCGAGGTGAAGTAGACCTTCATCTCTGGCCATTCGGTCTGGTGGTACAGCTCCAGCCATTGCAGCACGCGCGCCGCGCCGCCAGTGGTGGTGGTCATGACGAAATGGTTGTCCGCCAGACACGCCGTCACACCGTCGTCGAAGACCATGCCGTCTTCTTTGCACATCAAGCCATAACGCGCCTTGCCCACGTCGAGCTTGGTCCAGGCGTTGGTGTACACGCGGTTGAGGAACTCGCGGGCATCCGGGCCTTGAATGTCGATCTTGCCCAGGGTCGAGGCGTCGAGCAGGCCGACGCTGTCGCGCACGGCTTTGCATTCACGCTTCACCGCAGCGTGCATGTCTTCACCGTTTTTCGGGAAGTACCATGGACGTTTCCACTGGCCGACGTCTTCAAACTCGGCGCCGTTTTTCAGGTGCCATTGATGCAGCGCGGTGTAGCGCACCGGCTCGAAGATGTGCCCGCAGTGACGACCGGCCACGGCGCCGAACGTTACCGGCGTGTAGTTGGGACGGAACATCGTGGTACCCATCTGCGGGATGGTCACGTTCAGCGAACGGGCGGCGATGGCCAGGCCGTTGACGTTGCCGAGCTTGCCCTGATCGGTGCCGAAGCCCAGCGCGGTGTAGCGTTTGACGTGTTCGACCGACTCGAAACCTTCGCGGGTCGCCAGTTCGATGGCGGCGGCGGTGACGTCGTTCTGCAGGTCGACGAATTGCTTCGGCGCACGCGAGGTGCCCTTCTCGTGCGGCACCTGGAACAGCGCCAGGGTCGCTTCTTCGAGACGGCTCAGCGCTTTTGGCAGCGTGCCTTCGACCACCGCGAAACCGGCTTCACTGGCAGCGCGTGCGCCACCTTCAAAACCATCGGCCAGCGAATCACCGAGACCGTAAACACCGTTGATGCCACCTACGCACACACGTTTCTGCGGTGCTTCGCCCGGTACGAAACCGAGGATGTCTTCGCGCCAGATCGGCTTGCCACCGAGGTGCGAAGCCAGGTGCACGACAGGGCTGTAACCGCCGGAACTGGCGATCACGTCGCAGTCGAGCCATTCGCCCGGGCTGGTCACGGTGTGCGCTTTGACATCGATCGCGGCGACGCGGGCAGCGGTGACGCGCTTGCTGCCACGGGCCTCGATCACGGCGCTGCCGGTGAGGATGCGAATGCCTTTGGCGCGGGCTTCTTCCACCAGCGCACCACGCGGATTGCTCCGTGCATCGGCGATGGCCACCACGTGCAGGCTGGCGTCGAGCCAGTCCAGCGCCACGCGGTAGGCGTGATCGTTGTTGGTGGTCAGGACAAGTTTTTTGCCCGGCGCCACGCCATAACGGCGCACGTAAGTCGAGACCGCACCGGCAAGCATGTTGCCCGGCACGTCGTTGTTGCCGTAGACCAGCGGACGCTCATGGGCGCCGGTCGCCAGCACTACACGCTTGGCGCGAACCCGGTGGATGCGCTGACGCACCTGACCGATTGGCGCACGGTCACCGAGGTGATCGGTGAGGCGTTCGTGAATGGTCAGGAAGTTGTGGTCGTGGTAACCGTTGACCGTGGCGCGCGGCAACAGCAGCACGTCCGGAGTGTTCTTCAGTTCAGCAATGACGCTGGCCACCCACTCCATCGCCGGTTTGCCGTCGAGGCTTTCGCGGGAATCGAGCAGGCTGCCGCCGAACTCTTCCTGCTCATCGGCGAGGATCACCCGCGCACCGCTGCGCGCAGCCGCCAGGGCAGCCGCCAGACCGGCAGGGCCGGCGCCGACGATCAGCACGTCACAGTGCTGGTTCATGTAGTCGTAGGTGTCCGGATCGACTTCGGTCGGCGAACGGCCGAGGCCGGCAGCCTTGCGAATGTACTTCTCGTACGTCATCCAGAACGATTGCGGGTACATGAAGGTTTTGTAGTAGAAACCCGGCGGCATCAGCTTGCCGCCGACCTTGCCGAGAATCCCCATCATGTCGTTGTTGACGCTCGGCCAGCCGTTGGTGCTGGTGGCGACCAGGCCTTGGTAGAGCGCCTGTTGCGTGGCGCGCACGTTGGGGATTTGCGTGGCTTCAGTGGCACCGATCTGCAGCACGGCGTTCGGCTCTTCGGCACCGGCGGCGAAGATCCCGCGAGGACGCGAATACTTGAAGCTGCGGCCGATGATGTCGACGCCGTTGGCGATCAGTGCCGAGGCCAGCGAGTCGCCCTCGAAGCCTTTGTAGCTCTGACCGTTGAAGGTGAAGCTCAGCACTTTGTTGCGGTCGATCCGTCCACCGTTGGACAGGCGATTGGTCTGGCTCATACCTTCTCTCCCAGCGCCGTCGTGGCTGTTTTCGCGCCATCAGCCTTGTCGGTGAATTGCGGCTTGGTGCCGATCTTGTAGGTTTCGAGAATCTCGTAGGTCACGGTGTCGCGGGTGACGTTGAAGTACTGGCGGCAACCGGCGACGTGATCCCACAGCTCGTGGTGCAGACCACGCGGGTTGTCGCGGAAGAACATGTAATCGCCCCACTCTTCATCGGTGCAGGCGTTCGGATCCAGCGGACGCGGGATGTGCGCCTGCCCGGATGCGTGGAATTCCTCTTCGGAGCGCAGTTCGCCGCAGTGAGGACAGAAGATATGCAACATGGGGATTTCTCCTGTTAGTGGGCAACCGCAGCAGCGCCGTGTTCATCGATCAACGCACCGTTGTGGAAACGGTCGATGGAGAAAGGTGCAGCCAATGGGTGCATTTCACCCTTGGCCAGACTCGCGGCAAACACGTTGCCCGAGCCAGGAGTCGCCTTGAAGCCACCAGTACCCCAACCGCAGTTGAAGAACATGTTCGGTACCGGGGTTTTCGAAATGATCGGGCAGGCGTCCGGCGTGGTGTCGACGATGCCGCCCCACTGGCGGTTCATGCGCACCCGCGACAGCACCGGGAACATCTCGACGATCGCTTGAATGGTGTGCTCGATCACCGGGTACGAACCGCGCTGGCCGTAGCCGTTGTAGCCGTCGATACCGGCACCGATCACCAGGTCGCCCTTGTCGGACTGGCTGATGTATCCGTGCACGGCGTTGGACATGATCACGCTGTCGATAATCGGTTTGATCGGCTCGGACACCAGCGCTTGCAGCGGGTGAGACTCGATCGGCAGACGGAAACCGGCGAGCTTGGCCATGTGCCCGGAGTTACCGGCGGTGACCACACCGACACGCTTGGCACCGATGAAACCCTTGTTGGTTTCGACGCCGATGCACACGCCGTTTTCCTTGCGGAAACCGATCACTTCGGTCTGCTGGATCAAGTCCACGCCCAAGGCATCGGCGGCACGGGCAAAGCCCCAGGCCACGGCATCGTGACGAGCGACGCCACCACGACGCTGAACAGTCGCGCCCATCACCGGGTAGCGGGTGTTTTTCGAGCAGTCGAGGTACGGAATCTCGTCGGCCACTTGCTTGGCGTTGAGCAGTTCGCCATCAACGCCATTGAGGCGGTTGGCACTGACCCGACGCTCGGAATCACGGATGTCCTGCAGGGTGTGGCACAGGTTGTAGACACCGCGCTGGGAGAACATCACGTTGTAGTTGAGATCCTGCGACAGGCCTTCCCACAATTTCATCGCGTGTTCGTACAGGTGCGCCGACTCGTCCCACAGGTAGTTGGAACGCACGATGGTGGTGTTGCGCGCGGTGTTGCCGCCGCCCAGCCAGCCCTTTTCGACCACGGCCACGTTGGTGATGCCGTGCTCTTTCGCCAGATAGTAGGCGGTCGCCAGACCGTGCCCGCCGCCGCCAACGATGACCACGTCGTAGACCTTCTTCGGCGTCGGCGTGCGCCACATGCGCTGCCAGTTTTCGTGGTGGCTGAGGGAGTGTTTGAAGAGGCCGAAGCCCGAATAGCGTTGCATAGTCATTTACTCCAAACCGCTCAGCGATAAACCGGGTAGTCGGCGCACAGTGCCGCGACGTTCTTGGCCACATTCGCTTCAACGTCGGCGTCACCGAGGTTGTCGAGGATGTCGCAGATCCAGCCGGCCAGCACTTCGCACTGGGCGACCTTGAAGCCACGCGTGGTGACGGCCGGGGTGCCGATGCGCAGGCCCGAGGTCACGAACGGCGACTGCGGGTCGTTCGGCACGGCGTTCTTGTTGACGGTGATGTGCGCACGGCCAAGGGCAGCGTCAGCATCTTTGCCGGTCAGGCCCTGACGGATCAGGCTGACCAAGAACAGGTGGTTGTCGGTACCGCCGGACACTACATCGTAGCCACGTTTGATAAACACGCTGGCCATCGCTTGAGCGTTGTCGATCACTTGTTGCTGATAGGCCTTGAAGCCGGGCTCCAGCGCTTCCTTGAAGCACACGGCTTTACCGGCGATGACGTGCATCAGCGGGCCACCCTGAGCGCCGGGGAATACGGCAGCGTTGAGCTTCTTCTCGATCTCTTCGTTGGACTTGGCCAGGATCAGGCCGCCACGTGGACCGCGCAGGGTTTTGTGGGTGGTGGTGGTGACCACGTCGGCGTACGGCAGCGGATTCGGGTACAGGCCAGCAGCGACCAGACCGGCCACGTGAGCCATGTCGACAAACAGCAGCGCGCCAACCTTGTCGGCGATCTGGCGGAAACGCGGGAAGTCCAGAGTTTTGGAGTAAGCGGAGAACCCGGCAACGATCATCTTCGGCTTGCACTCGACGGCGAGACGCTCGACTTCGTCGTAATCGATCAGCCCAGTGTCGGTGTTGATCCCGTACTGCACCGCGTTGTACAGCTTGCCCGAGGACGACACTTTGGCACCGTGGGTCAGGTGACCGCCGTGGGCCAGGCTCATGCCGAGGATGGTATCGCCCGGCTGGATCAGCGCCAGGTACACCGCGCTGTTGGCCGAGGAACCGGAGTGCGGCTGGACGTTGGCGTAATCGGCACCGAACAGTTGCTTGGCGCGTTCGATGGCCAGTGCTTCGACTTTATCCACATGCTCGCAGCCGCCGTAGTAGCGCTTGCCCGGATAACCTTCGGCGTATTTGTTGGTCAGGCCGCTGCCTTGCGCTTGCATGACGCGCTTGCTGGTGTAGTTCTCCGACGCGATCAGTTCGATGTGATCTTCCTGACGTTGCTCCTCGGCATTCATCGCCGCCAGCAGTGCATCGTCGTAACCCTGGATCTGGTCTTGCTTGCTGAACATCGCGTCTCTCCCAGCGGCATCTGTGCGCCATTCGTCTCGGTAAGGCACTGGCAATCAAGGCAGTGCCCTTTGATGCGATGGTATGACCGGTACAGACAGCTCAAATGCCTACGGACGCCACGCAAAGGTGCGTTTACGACATGGCCGGAAAAGGCTGGTCGGACACATCATCCAAAACTGCGGAGATCCTCTGTGGGAGCGGGCTTGCTCGCGAAGAGGCCGTGTCAGTCGACATCAATGCCGCCTGACACACCGCTTTCGCGAGCAAGCCCGCTCCCACAGGGCTCAGGTGTATGCCGTGCGGACGGCGAGCAATAGGAGGAAATGCGCGGGGTAGAGGGCGTAAGCCCAGCGCCGCATTGGCGGTGGCTGGAGATGTCGCCCATGTCGCAACAGGAACATTCCGAGCATTGGCGCAAACAGGCAGGTGGCAATGCCAAGTATGGCCACGCTACTGCCGAACCTCGCCGACTCATACAGCACCTGCCACTGATTGCCCGCCAGACACACCAGCCCCGGCAGCAGGCTGAAATACCACGGACGGCGAAACACCAACAGCAGCGCCAGCGGCAACAGAACGCCGAAGAACCCGAACATCAGTCGCTCCGGAAAAACAGCGGCCAGCACCAGCGCAGCGACACCCAGTAATCGCGACGTGATCGAGGAATCCTGCCACCCCCGCACCACCAGCAACCCCAGCGCCAGGGTGGGCATCACGTTCAAGGTGTCGGGATCAGGAATGTACAAACGGTACGGAATCTCACTGACCGCACTGAACAACAGCAGCCAGCCCAGATAGCGCCACTCGGTCTTCTGCGCACCGGCCCGGGACAGGTTCGCCGCCATCGCCAGACAGAACCACGGGAACGCCAGACGCCCCGGCACATACAGCCAATCGGCGCTGATCCCGACATATCGCAGGTGATCGAGCAGCATGCTCAGCAGCGCCAGCCACTTGAGCAGATCCAGCGCGCCGTCGCGTTTAGTCACGTGCATAATCGGGTAACAAACTGGTAATTTTCTGACAGCGACATCCCGTGTGCTCCCCGGAAGATCTTCGGTAAAGTGCGCACCCTCATTGACCACGAGCCTTCACAAGAGTCTCGACCACGGAAGCCGGCCATGACCGACAAGAGCCAACAATTCGCCAGCGACAACTACTCCGGTATCTGCCCTGAAGCCTGGGCCGCCATGGAACAGGCCAACCACGGCCACCAGCGCGCCTATGGCGACGATGAATGGACCGCACGCGCGGCCGATCATTTCCGCAAGCTGTTCGAAACCGACTGCGAAGTGTTTTTCGCCTTCAACGGCACCGCCGCCAACTCGCTGGCGTTGTCGTCGCTGTGCCAGAGTTACCACAGCGTGATCTGCTCGGAAACCGCCCACGTCGAAACCGACGAATGCGGCGCCCCGGAATTCTTCTCCAACGGCTCGAAACTGCTGATCGCCGGCACCGAAAACGGCAAGATCACCCCGCAGTCGATCCGCGAAGTCGCGCTCAAGCGCCAGGACATCCACTACCCGAAACCGCGCGTGGTGACCCTGACCCAGGCCACTGAGGTCGGCAGCGTCTACACCCCGGAAGAAGTCCGCGCCATCAGCGCCACCTGCAAAGAGCTGGGCCTGCACCTGCACATGGACGGCGCGCGTTTCTCCAACGCCTGCGCATTCCTTGGCTGCTCGCCGGCCGATCTGACCTGGAAGGCCGGCGTCGATGTGCTGTGCTTCGGCGGCACCAAGAACGGCATGGCGGTGGGTGAAGCGATCCTGTTCTTCAACCACAAACTGGCCGAAGACTTCGATTACCGCTGCAAACAGGCCGGGCAACTGGCGTCGAAAATGCGCTTCCTCTCGGCACCGTGGGTCGGCATCCTCGAAAACGACGCCTGGCTCAAATACGCCCGCCACGCCAACCACTGCGCACAACTGCTGGCCGAACTGGTCAGCGACATCCCCGGCGTGGAACTGATGTTCCCGGTGCAGGCCAACGGCGTGTTCCTGCAACTCTCGGAACCGGCCATCGCCGCGCTGACCGCGAAAAACTGGCGCTTCTACACCTTCATCGGCAAGGGCGGCGCACGCTTCATGTGCTCGTGGGACACCGAAGAAGAACGCGTACGCGAACTGGCCCGCGACATTCGCGAAGTCATGTCCGCCTGATTCCTTGGCAAATGAACTCCTGTAACGAGTTGCTTCCCTGTGGCGAGGGAGCTTGCTCCCGCTGGGCTGCGTAGCAGCCCCCAAAACCTGAGTAGGCGGTTCGTCAGACAAACCGCATTGCCTGGGTTTACGACTGCTGCGCAGCCGAGCGGGAGCAAGCTCCCTCGCCACAAGTTTACTTCGCCGCCCCTATCGCGACAGCTGCTTGGTCTACATTGTTTGTCGAGCCTCCGCTCACATAACAATAAGCAGGAGCATCGGCATGTCGCTACAAGGCAAAACCCTGTTCATCACTGGCGCCAGCCGTGGCATCGGGCGTGAGATTGCGCTGCGGGCCGCGAAAGACGGGGCCAATATCGTGATTGCGGCCAAAAGCGCCGAAGCCCATCCCAAACTGCCCGGCACCATCCACAGCGTAGCCAAGGAAGTCGAAGCCGCTGGCGGCAAGGCATTGGCCCTGCAAGTCGATGTGCGTGATGAAGACGCGGTGCGCAGTGCGCTGGCCAAAGCCAACGAACATTTCGGCGGCATTGATGCGCTGGTCAATAACGCCGGGGCGATCAAGCTCACCGGTGTGCAGCACATCGAACTCAAGCGTTTCGACCTGATGCACCAGATCAACACCCGCGCGGTGCTGCTGTGCAGCCAGGCCGCTCTGCCCTATCTGAAGAAATCCGCCGGACACATCCTCAATCTGTCTCCGCCACTGAACCTGGCGAACAAGTGGTTCGCCCAGTTCAGCCCCTACACCGTGACCAAGTACGGTATGAGCATGCTGACGATCGGGATGAGCGAGGAGTTCGCCAGTTACGGCATCAGCGTCAACTCACTGTGGCCGCAGACGATGATCGCCACCGCCGCCATCGAATTTCAGCTGGGCAACCGCGAGTCGTTCAAGCAGGCGCGCACGCCGGCGATCATGGCGGATGCGGCGCATGTGATTCTGAGCAGCAGCGGACGGAAGATCAGCGGGCGGTTGTTGATTGATGAGGAAATTTTGCGCGAGAGCGGTGTGACTGAGTTCGGTCAATATCGCTTTGATCGAGAAAGCGACGCGGCGTTGATGCCCGACCTGTTTATCGACTGAAATACATTCCCCCTGTGGGAGCGGGCTTGCTCGCGAAAGCGGTGTGTCATTCAACACATATGCCGACTGATCCGGCGCTTTCGCGAGCAAGCCCGCTCCCACATTTGGGCCTGTGCAAAGCCTTAGAACTCGATACGCACGTCGCCCTTCGGCACGCTGCAGCACGACAGAATGTAACCCTCGGCCTCGTCGTCCTCGGTAATCCCGCCGTTGTGCTCCATCTCCACCTCGCCCCCCAGTTTCATCACCTTGCACGTCCCGCAAATCCCCATGCCGCAGGCTTTCGGAATCATCAGGCCAAGCTTGGCCGCCGCTGCGTGCACGGTTTCGCCCGGGGCCACGCGAATGCTCTTGCCGGAGGCGGTGAATTCGACCTGATGCAGATCCGCCGCATCGATTTCCGGCGCATCGGCTGCCTGCTCGGCTTGCTCCACCGCATCGGCACGAGCTTCCGGCGGCGTGGCACCGAAGGACTCCTCGTGATAACGCGACATGTCGTAACCGGCCACTTCCAGCAGGCGCTTGACCGCGTTCATGTACGGCGTCGGGCCGCAGCAGAACACTTCGCGCTCGAGGAAGTCCGGCACC
This sequence comes from Pseudomonas sp. JQ36, assembly GCF_053851495.1. Classification (NCBI taxonomy): domain Bacteria; kingdom Pseudomonadati; phylum Pseudomonadota; class Gammaproteobacteria; order Pseudomonadales; family Pseudomonadaceae; genus Pseudomonas; species Pseudomonas sp. JQ36. Next base: position 4,267,550 of record NZ_CM132642.1, read on the forward strand.
ATCAGTTCGAGCATCTTGTGATTGAGGTAGCCGCGATAACCGGCCCACGGCTCGCCCAGCCCGTGTTTCTCGCAGATCAGGTGCAGGCTGAAGTTGTCGATCCGCGACGCCATGTGTTCCAGCTCGCGGTGGTAAATGATGTCTTTCGGCGAGCGCGCGCTGTGGATAAAGGTCATGTCGACGTTGGCGTTGGTATCGTAGAACCAGCGCGCCATCGACATGCACGGGGTGATCCCCACGCCGCCACTGAGATACAGGACTTTCGGGCTCGGGAAGTCGATGGCGTTGAACAGCCCGACCGGGCCGTGCACCGCTAGCTCCTGGCCTTCATGCAGAGTGTCGTGCAGCCAGTTGGACACCTTGCCGCCCGGCACGCGCTTGATGGTCACCGAGAAGCTGTAAGGCACCGACGGCGAACTGGAAATGGTGTACGAGCGCATGATCGGCTGGCCGTCGATTTCCAGCTCCAGGGTCACGAACTGCCCGGGCTTGAAGAAGAACAGGATCGGCTGATCGGCCATGAAACAGAAGGTGCGCACATCCCAGGTTTCCTGGATGACTTTGACGCAACGGACGATGTGTCGGCCATTGGCCCAGGTCTGGGTGGTGACCGGATTCAGGAAGCTGTTGGACATGCTGTTCTCCACGGCCGACTGTCGGCCTTCATGTGGCGATTCTGCGTATAGCGTGAACCGCCCGTTTACCTATCCGCGACATCGGCATACTTATCGCGACCAGCCCCCAACCGCCGGGGGTTGCGCGTCGGGAACAGATTGCACCATGTCGCCCATGGATAAGGTTCCGGGCAGCGCCGGCCCCACACTCGCCCCACACCAAGACGAATTCTTTACACCTTGCGTAGCAACCCTGATCAGCCACTTTCGCGGCCACGCAGATGGCCTTGAGGAATACATCGATGGACGTCACCGCAAAAATCAGCCTGGGCGATCCGCTGGAACCCGCACGCAAGGCCACCGCACAGATGCTGCAGGAGCGCGAGCGCACCTTTTCGCTGCCGCAGCCGTTCTACAGCGACGAACGCCTGTTCGATATCGACATGCAGGAGATCTTCCAGAAAGAGTGGTTGATCGCCGGCATGACCTGCGAGATCCCGGCCAAGGGCAACTACCTGACCCTGCAGGTCGGCAAGAACCCGATCATCGTCATTCGTGGCGCCGAAGGTGTGGTGCATGCCTTCCATAACGTCTGCCGCCACCGTGGCTCGCGCCTGTGCACCAGTGAAAAGGGCAAGGTCGCCAAACTGGTCTGCCACTATCACCAGTGGACCTACGAACTGGACGGGCGCCTGCTGTTCGCCGGCACCGAGATGGGCGCCGACTTCGACATGAAGCAGTACGGCCTCAAACCGGTGAACGTGAAGACTGCCGGCGGCTACATCTTCATCAGCCTCGCAGAGAATCCGCCGGCCATCGATGACTTCCTGTCGACGCTGAACCACTACATGGAACCGTACGACATGGAGAACACCAAGGTGGCGATCACCACCACCTTGATGGAAAAGGCCAACTGGAAACTGGTGCTGGAAAACAACCGCGAGTGCTACCACTGCAACGCGTCGCACCCGGAACTGCTGAAAACCCTGCTGGAATGGGACGACGTCACCGACCCGCGCGCCGATCAGGCGTTCAAGGATCACGTCGCCGCCTCCGCCGCTGCCTGGGAAGCCGAGAAGATCCCTTACGCCCACGCCAGTTTCGGCCTGCGCAACCGCATCGTGCGCATGCCGCTGCTCAAAGGCACTGTGTCGATGACCCTGGACGGCAAACAGGGCTGCGCCAAACTGATGGGCCGGATCAAGAACCCCGATCTCGGCTCGATGCGCATCCTGCACCTGCCGCATTCGTGGAACCACTGCATGGGCGACCACATCATCGTGTTCACCGTGTGGCCGATCAGCGCCCAGGAAACCATGGTCACCACCAAATGGCTGGTGCACAAGGACGCCGTCGAAGGCGTGGATTACGACGTCGAACGCATGCGCCAGGTGTGGGACGCGACCAACGATCAGGACCGGCGTCTGGCCGAAGAAAACCAGCGCGGGATCAACTCCACGGCTTATCAGCCTGGGCCGTACTCCAAGACTTACGAGTTTGGCGTGGTCAACTTTGTCGACTGGTACAGCGAGCGGATGCTGAGCAACCTTGGGGCGGAACCTGCGCCGTACCTCAAGGGCGTACCAGTCCAGGGCTAAGATCAAAGGCAAAAGCTTCGCGAGCAGGCTCACTCCTACAGGGGAACGCATTCCAATTGTAGGAGTGAGCCTGCTCGCGATGACGTCATCACATTCACCGCGTTACTTGGATGACCACCTCACACTGCCATCCTCACCAATAAACTCCTCAAAAATATCCTCCCCCACCAACCTGATTTTCGCGTAGCCATTCAACACCCGCAGCGGATACGCCGGGTCGTTGGCATCCTGCGTCTCCGACCACAACACCCGCGAATGCCCGTTCAGCTCGCTGGCATTGCCATAGGGAATCGCCCCGTGTCCGGCGCAGCGCGCGTGCAAACCGCCCTGCTGTGCGTAAACGATGCCGTTGTGCAGATGCCCCCAGTACCAATAATCCGGCTCGCGCCCAAGGGCATCGCACACCGGTTGATACAGCGCGGTCTGGTGATGTCCGGAAATATCGAAGCCTTGGTGATGACTGAGCACCATGATCTTTTTGCGTTTCGGCAGGGCTTTCATCCAGGTGATCTGCGGCTCGTTGAGCGTGCCGTCCATGTACAGGTTCATCGCGTCCGAGGCATACGCCGAATCCAGCCCGACCACCAGCCAGTCGTCGTTGATCAAGGCGAAATAACTGGTGCCCTGCTGCCCCGGAAAGCGCTTGGCCAGTTCCTTGAAATAGCCGTGGGCGCCGCTGTACATCTCGTGATTGGAGTTGAGGGTGAACGAGCCGTGGCTGCCCATCGGCCAACCGGCCATGTCGACGTCTTCCTGCGAATGGCTGCCGGCGTAGTAGACGTCGCCCAGATGGATGGTGAAATCGGCCTGGGCCAGTTGCATCTGGTTGGCCACTGAAACCGCCGGTGCATGACTGTTAAAGGGGCCGGTGCCCCAGTCGCCGGCAATCGCCAGGGTCACGTCACGCTCCATCTGCACCACCGCCGGGTCAGTGCCGAAGGTCGCGTGATGGCGCAGGTTTTCAATCCACTTGAGCAATGCCTCGCTCCACAGCAGATCAAGCAACTCCCACTTGCGACAGCCGAGCAGGCTGCCGTCCTGCAACACGCGGGTTGCCAGTTGATCCGGCGATTGCGGCAGCGGCGTGGCATTGCCGATACGCAGGATCGACAACCCGTGGGACAACTCCCATGGCACCGCCGGCTCATCGCCCGGCAACTCACCGTTTTTCAGCACGTACTGCGCCTGATCGTGACCGCGCTGCAGCAGCTTGATGATCGCCTGAAACTCCTGCGGTTCCAGCTCGCTGATGAGCTTCATCCAGGCCATTTCCATGCGCGTGAACAAACCGTGAATGCGCAGTTTGACCTTGTCGTACTCGTGTTCCCAATGACTGACCAGTGACATGGCGTAATCCTCTATCCGTAAGGGCTCACAGGGTTTTCATGAATTCGATCAACGCACGTTTGTCGTCGTCCGACAGCGTGGTGCCATACAGGTGACCGCTGTTGTGGTTGCCCTCCAGTCGGGTGTCGTATTTGAAATCCGCCGAGGCTTTGGCCTGAGCGCCCGTGGTGACAAAACCGACGTTGACCGGGTCGTAGACGTCGGAGCCGGTGATGAACACCACCGGACGTTTTTCCGGCGGTTGCAGCAGATCCCACAGGGTCGGCACCGAACCGTTGTGCAGGTACGGCGCGCGCAGCCAGATGCCGTCAGTCGGCGTGTTGCTGTAGCTCTGGGTCTTGCGATACGCGCCGAAGTCGAACGGCGGTTTCTTAAAGGTGTGGAACGCCGTCACCAGACCGGTGGTGAACGAGTCGAGCCGATGTGGATCGGTGCCCAGTTGATCGATGTTGGTGGTGACCTGCCCGGTATCGGCGCGCCCGAAGTCGTGGCACGCGGCGCAATTGGCATCCCAGATCGGCTTGCCTTGCGCGACTTTCGCCTGATCCAGCGCCCACGGCCACGCCGGCGCCTTGTGCCCGAGCAGCCAGTTGGTCACCCGGTTGAAGCTCGGCGGCAGCACCGATTCCGGGGTCGCGCCCACGGCCATCGCGGCGGCGTAGTTGCGTTCGTGGATCTTGTTGTTATTGCCGTCCCAATGCAGGTACATCGATTCCCGCGGTTTCTGGTTCCACACTTGCGGCAGATCGACGGTGCCGATGGTCGAGTCATCCGGGAAGCCGAACACCACCATTTTCGTCGGGTTGAAGGTGTCGGTGCGGCCCGGGCCCTGTTGCGGACGCAGCTTCTGCCAGGCGTAGGCCTGCTTCTGCTTGAGCAAAGCGCTTTTCGCCATCGGGATGATCAGGTAGCGGTTATAGAGCTTCTCGAAAAAGCCCAGCTGGAATTTGCCGTTGATCGCCGCCATCACCGCGTCGGTGGTGAATTTCGGGTCGCTGGCGCAATCGTAGGCGAACCACTGGAAGGCCTGCAGTTGCAGGGTGTTGGCCGGCGCGCTAGGCACGTTGACCGCAACGTCGCTGGCATTGGCCCGGTAGGAGCCGGTGTGACACAGCGCGCAGTTCGGTTCCACGGTCGGGTAACCGATCTGCCGCTTGGCCATGCCGATCGGCAGGTCCTTGCCGTTTTCATAGAGAAAGCCGAAGATCTCCCAGCCGCCGGGTTTGGGCAGTTTTTCCGGGCACATCTGCGGCAGCACGGCGAACAGGTAATACGGGATCCGCGCTTCGATGCCCAGGCCGATGGCGGCGTATTTGTAGTGATCTTCGTCGGAGGCGTACTCCTGCTCCGGCACCACCCGCAGCATCTGGTACCAGGTCTGGTACCCAATGAAACCGAGCAGCGCCAGTACGACCAAGGTACCCACCTTGAAGGTATGGCTCTGCCATTGCCGCGCCCAGGCCGCGCGCCACTCGCGCCAGCCGTCGCACAGCAGCGCCCATGGCCGGTTCGCGGGCGTGGTGCCGAGGTACAGCAGAATGCCGAGGATCAGGAAGAAGCTCAGATCGCCCATCAGCATCGGCACGAACACCGAGCCTTGAATGCTGGTGTTGATCAGGTAAATCCAGAACACCACGGCGATCAGCCGCGTCAGCACGCACAGCCAGGAATGCACCACATAGCGCGGCGCGTTGAAGCCCGACGGCATGTAAAACACGCTGATGCCCACCAGCAGCATCCCGGCGTTTTCCAGCCACGGGTCGGAGAGTTGCGGCGGCAGCCCGACCACCGATGTCAGCAACCCCGGCGCAAACAGCGCCGGGATCGCGAACACCATGTTCATCGCAATGCCGATCCAGATGAAGCGTTGAAACCAGCGGATGTAGGTATCCATGTCATCCATTTCCTTGTGCAGACCTTAGGAGAGTCCCTCTGTGTGATGAGCTTTTGTGGCGAGGGAGCTTGCTCCCGCTCGGCGGCGAAGCCGTCGTAAACCCGGCAGATGCGGTGGTTCAGGAAAACCGCACTCTCAGGTTTTGGGGCCGCTTCGCAGCCCAGCGGGAGCAAACTCCCTCGCCACAGGAAAACCTCATCAACCGAGGGCAGTTTTCTCCAGGTGCTCAAGGATGAGCGGATACACATCCACCACCGCGTTCTTGCCGAACATGCAGTCGATGTGGCCATAGCCCGGCACCACATGCCGGCTGTAGCGCTCCGGCCCGTGGACTTCGCAGACTCGCTGGTAGGTCTTGAGCGTGCTTTCCGGCAGGTAACACTGGTTTTCTGCGCCGCTGATAAAGCAGATCGGCATCGTCAGCCGCTCGAAGTGCGGCATGTACACATCGTTGCCTTTGAAATCCACCAGATGCCCTTTGCGCACGATCAGCGCCAGGTGCTCAAAGGTCTCGATGTTCGACTCGCCGAACAGCTCGTGCAGGTTGTCGTGAAGGGTTTCGTTGAGGGTGTCGTGGCGGTACAGCGAGGCGTACATGAAGGTGATGCGATGGCACACCGGGTTGGTGCAATAACCCTGCGCCTCAATCCGCGCGTAACCGTTGAGGGCCTTGTCGTAGAGGCGGTTGAACCAGTTTTCCTTGCTGTCGGCGTAAGCCGTCATCGATTTGATACCGATCGCATCGAGCATGCCCGGCAAGTGCAGACCAGCCTTCAATCCAGTGGCCGTGGCGACCACAGTGTCAGCGGCAATCTGCGAGCAGACCACCGAACGCACACCCTGCAGCCCTGCCAGCAACGACATGAAGAACGTGGTCGCGCCGTAGCAATGCACCACGCACTGCACGTCTTTGGCCTGCGTCTCCTGCTGAATTTGCGCAATGGCAGCCTTGAAGTCGTACTGGGCGATCTGGTCGCCATTCCACTCTTTCTTGCTCGCCGGCAGCAGAATGCTCACCCGGAAATCCAGCAGCCACACGTCATAGTCGTGCTTGCACAGGTACTCCAGCAGGTTGGTCTGGATGGTGTCGGTGGAGAAGATATTTGAACCGACGCCCAGGCCATGCACCAGCATCACCGGGCCTTTGCTGCCGGCCTGGTAACGAGTCAGGCGCAGCTCGACGCCGTCCTCGGTGGGGAAGAAATGCACCGCCGGGGTCGGCGCATCCAGCGGCCGTTTCAGCCGTGGCGGCGCATCGGGGTTGAAGTATTTGTCACCGGCAAACACCCCGCCGTAACTTTCCCAGAGGATCCCGGCGAAGAACTTGCCGAAGCGCGCCAGGCCTTCGATGCGCTCCCGCTCGTTACGCGCGTTGAGCACTTTCATGGTGGTCATCTGCTTGGCGAAATCGGTTGGATGAATGTGCATCACCCCGGAGCCGATCACCTCGCCCGACTTGTCCGGCCCGCGGTACAGCGTCACGTACAGGGTGCTGGTGTCGTGCCAGATGTTCAGCACACCGTTGTCTTCCGGCACGGTTTTGAAAGCGCTGAAGAAATAGTCGCTGCCGTCCTCGGCGGTCAGTTTCATGTCGTATTTCATGTGCCGCGTGTCGACCTGCTGCTCGAATTGCTCGAACAGGTTGAACACGCCATTGCTGGCGGTCAGCGGTTGCGGCGACAGCGCCGGGGCATTGACCGTACCGACAATGGTCGCGGCGTGCTCCGGTTCCTTGATCATCCGGTTGAGGTCGTTGGCGGTGATGGTCAGGGTGAAGTCGATCGGCGAATTGTCCGCCTCGCCACGTTTGGCCGCGGCTTCATAGACTTTCAGATCGGTGCTTTGCGCGGCAGTGAAGGCCCGGGAGAAATAGCCCTTCATGGTTTCGGTGAACTGTACGCCGAGTGTCGGCGGCGCTACCTGTTTACGCGGTGCCGACGGCAACGTGTAGTCGATCTGCCAACCGCGGTCGGCGGCGAGCAGGCCCATGTTGCGCTCGCTCACGGCGGAGATGGTCAGCAGCGGATTGACCGCCAGCGAGGTCGGGATCACCGCGCCATCGGTCACGTACAGGCTGGGGTAAACATCGGTGCCGGCCGCGCCGCTGAACACCTGGCCCTTGTGATTGACCACGCCTTGCGTCGCGTCTTCGCCCATCACGCAACCGCCCAGCGGATGCACCGAGACGATGCTGTGCTTGAGCAGTTGGGTCCAGATCGGATTCTCGACCCAGACCCCGCCCAGTGCCTTGGTGCTCTGGTACAAACGTTCGTTGCCGAGCTTGAAGTTTTCCTGCTCACCGACACCCGGCCAGTCGATGCGCAACTGGTCCTTGTTGTCGAGAATCATCCGGCCCTGGCCACTGTCGTGGCTCATGATCAGGTAGGTCTGCATGTTGTGCAGCGCGCCGTAATAGGGGCCGCGCAGGAAGCTTTCGGCCTCGCGCTCCTTGTAGCCGAGCCTGGCGCTGAAACTGTCGTCCGTGGCCACGCCGATCATTTCGGCGAACCCGGCCATCGCCGGCACCATCGGCCGGCCGAGCGCGCCGGGGATCGAGCCCTCCTCGATGACCATACGGCTGCGCCAGTCACCTTCGGTGCGCATGTCGATGATCGAGGTGATGCACGGGCCGACCGGGTGCAGCTCCTTGGCCGAATGCGCGCCGAAGCCGATGCCGTTGATGGTCTGCTCGCAGTTGTGGCCGAAACCGAGGATGTCACCATTGCCGCTCATGTTCTCGCCGAGCTGACCGGACATCACCAGCCCCTTGTCCCGCGAACGCAGAAGGATCTCGGTAGAGCCGAGGGTGCCGGCGGAGACCACGACGATATCGGCCTTCACAAACAACGTTGGCGCGTCGAATTTCTCGCGGCCGCTGTCCAGGTACTGGAAGTGCACGATCCAGCCATCGCCGTCGCGCTCCAGATGCCGCACTTCGGCTTGGCAGAAAATCTCCGCGCCATGGTTCCAGGCGTCCGGCAGATAGTTCATCAGCGTGGTGTTTTTGGCCTTGTTGTTACAGCCCGAGACGCAGTCGCCGCACTGGTTGCACGGCAGTTGTTCGACGCCGACGTGGTTGAGGTTGTTCGGCAGTTTGTCGAAGTTGACGTTGATCGGTGGCTTGTAGAAATGCGCGCCCTGCTTGAGGTAGTCCGCAGACTTTTTGTTGGCGTCGAGCTTGGGCAGGTTTGGCGCGGTATTCGGGTACGGATTGGGCTTGAGCATTTCCCGGGCGCGGGCGTAACCGTCCTTGAGCAGCGTATCGCGATGATCGCGTACCGCTTGCGGCCAGCGTGGATCCTCGAACACCCCGGGTTCCGGCTCCAGGGAAACATTGGCGTTGATCAGCGATGTACCGCCGAGGCCGCAGCCGACCACCACGTTCTGTTGGGCGTTGACGTGCAGATCGAACAGCCCGGTGCGCGAGCCAATGTGGCCGTCCGGGTCATGCACCTGCAACTCTTCGGTCGCGGCGATCATGGTGTTGGGGTATTCACCGGGCTGGATTTCCCGCCCGCGTTCGAGCAGGCACACCTGCTTGCCGGCCCGGGACAGGCGCGACGCAGCAATGCCGCCGCCATAGCCGGAGCCGATGACGATCACGTCGTAGTGTTCCTTGATCTCGCTGATGGGCGTTGCGATGCGTGTCATGAGGGTGTTCCTCTCTCAGGCAGATGGGGCAACTCTGCGGTTGCCTGCAGTCAATGGGCGAACGGGCACCTGGCCTCCGGGGCGAGCCCGGCGACAGCACAGCGGTTAAAGCAGGAGGTCGCTACAGACGAGCGCGTTGATTGGCCGCACGACGTAACGTGCGCTTGCGTGGCGAGGGGGGATGGCGGTGTGGGCGGCTATCCATCATGCGTTCTCCCAGAACCTGATGTGGATAAGTGACGGCTGTCCTTGTGCCATTGCAGTGAAGACAGCGCTGGAATCGAAGTCAAGGCAACGCTTTAGAACTGTATGAAATCTGATCAATTGCCGTTTGGACTAAGCCGGCCGGGGCTTATGAAGTTCAGCGAACAAGTTATCCACATAGCCATGCACAGCAAATGGGGGTAACTGTGGATGAACGGAAAAATAACTGGCTGATTTGTGAAGAAAAATCGTGACTTATCCAGAAGGATGGTTTGCAGGAGGGATTGACTGTTTTTTGATCAAATCTCTACAAGTCACGTTTCATATGGGTCGTAGAGGATGGCGAACACGTTATCCACAGAAGCGCCAACAGAGATCGGGGGTAACTTTGCGGCAGCTGTGGAAAAGTACTGAGGGCTGTGTGAAATCGCGGTTTACACGGGGATTATCAGCTTTAAAAGCTTAATCGATCACTTATTGATCAATTCTCTACAGGCCACGTTTTATATGGCTTGCAGCGGACAGCGAACATCTTGTCCACAGAAGCGCCAACAGAGATTGGGGGCAACTCTTGGCGTTATGCAGGAGAAAAAGCCCGGAAAAACGGTGACTTAGGCTGGTTGTTTTTTGAGCTGAGGCCTGGAGGGCTTGATTGGCGTGGGGTGCAGGGATGGGCGAACACGTTATCCACAGATCCGCCAACAGGGATTGTGGGTAAACACACCGAGATCTGCTGCCCCTTAACCAATGTGGGAGCGGGCTTGCTCGCGAAAGCGGTGGGTCATTCAACTTTGATGCAGCTGAAACGACGCTTTCGCGAGCAAGCCCGCTCCCACAGGGAGTGTTCAGTGTCTGGAGGATCGTGGCTAGCGAACGACGCCTTCTTCGATCAGGAGTTTGAGGATCGCTTCCGCCCCGGCCTGCGCGGTGACGCCCTTGAGCACTTGTCCACCGCCGCCACTGGCCTTGGCCGTCGCCGCTTTCATGCGGTCGGCACCGCTTTTGGCCTTGATCACCTTCAAGCGTTTCGGCCGTGGCTTGGCCGGTTGCAAGGTGGCAATCGCGAGCAACTCATCGTCCACCACTTCGATGTCTTCAGCCTGCAAAACTCCGCGTCGCGCCGGTCCATAGGCACTCTGCCGAGGTTTCGGCGCGGCGTTATCCACAGTCGCCAGAAACGGCAGCTTCACTTTCAACCGGCGCCGCTGCCCACGGGGCAACGCTTGCAGCACCAGCGCCGAACCGTCGGTGATCGACTCGACCTGCGCCAGTCCCACCACCAGCGGCCAGCCCAGCCCTTCGGCCAGCAAAAACGGCAACATGCCCGAGCCTTCGCCGGTTTCCGCCTGACTGCCGGTCAGCACCACTTGGGCGCCGGCATCCCGCAGATACGCGGTCAGCGCTGGCAAGGCGTCGGCACCAGCGGGTTGTTCCAGCACATGCAGCTGTTCCAGGCCCATGCCCAGATAGGCGCGCAGCGCCGGTTCCGCAACGTCCCCGGCGTGCAGCACTTGCAGGTTATCCCCAGCCAGTTGCAGGCCCAGTTCCACGGCGCGCGCGTCCTGTTCGGCGCGGCGTGGCCGGCCCGAGGTCGGGTGGGCACCGATGGAAACCAGACTGATGATCTTTGTGCTCATAACCCGTTCCTTAAGCCGCATCGCGCTTGGCTTCGTTGCGGTAAGCCGCTACCGCCGCGATCAACGCCTGAAGAATTTCCGCGCTCTCGCCAATCACCGACAGGTCGGCGCGTTTGATCATGTCGCAACCGGGGTCGAGGTTGATCGCCACCACCTTGTCACAGGCACCGATGCCCTGCAGGTGCTGGATCGCCCCGGAGATACCCACAGCCACGTAAACCCGCGCGGTGACCCAAGTGCCGGACGCGCCGACCTGCCGATCACGGGCCATGAAGCCATCGTCCACCGCGACCCGCGAGGCGCCTTCGGTGGCGCCGAGCGCCGCAGCGGTCTGGTGGAACAGCGCCCAGTCCTTGACCCCGTTGCCGCCAGAGAAAATGAACTCGGCTTCGGCCATCGGAATCGCCGCCGGGTCCACCGCGACCGCGCCAAGATCCTCGATCCGCGACAGGCTGCGCGCCACCGTTGTGGATAACTCCACCGGCAGTGCCTCATGACGGGTTTCGCTGACCGGTTCGGCGCATTCGGCTGCGGCCAGAATCAAGCGTGCGACCGGTCGCGCCAGGTCTTGCAGGCCTGCGCCAGCGCGACCTATGCACTCCTGATCCTTGACCTGCCAGACCCGCGTCGCCGGACGTTCGCCCAGTGCCGCGGCAAAACGCCGACCGAGTTCACCACCACCGCTGCGGCTGTCCGGCAGCAGCCAGTGGCGCGGATTGAACTGGTTATCCACAGCCCGCAGGCCCTGCACTCGTTGTTCCGGTGCATAACCGCTGAATTGGTCGCCCTCCAATACCAGCAAGCGATCGACGCCGGCCGTGGCGAAGGCGCTCTCTTTGTGATCGCCAAACACCACCGCCAGCACCGCGCCGTCGTTGCCGGCCAGTTGATGAGCCAGGCCGAGCAAGTCGCGGTCGTGGCTGCTCAGGCGACCGCCAACCATGTCCGGCACCACGCTGATGTAAAACGCAGGGGCCGGTACCTGATGCAGCGGCAACTGCACTTCAACCGTGGCCGAGCGCTTGACCGCCCCGCCCTGTTGCGCGCCGCTGCGGTCGATTCGCTTGATGCCGTTGGGGCCGATGAAGCCGATGCCGTGCAGGTTCTTGCGGATGACACCATTGGGGCCCATCCAGCTGTGTTGCGCCGGTTGCATCGCCGCGTGCAAAGGGTGCAGGCGGTTACGCGCAATCCATTCGGCGCGCGGGTCGCGGCGGATAATGTCGCTCATCAGTGGGCCTCCGCAGGTTCACGTTTGGCCGGGGTGGCAGGCTTGTTCGGCGCGGCGTCTTCGAGCAGCGCGTCGGCCACCAGTTCGGCGATGTCCTTGATCAGCGGACGCGGTTCGACCACGCCTTCGAGCATCGCCGTGCATTGTGGACAACCCACGGCCACCAGCTCGGCGCCGGTCTCGCGGATGTCGTCCATGCGCATGTCAGGAATCCGCTGCTTGCCCGGAATGTCGGTGATCGGCGCGCCGCCACCGCCGCCGCAGCAGCGCGAACGGAAGCCGGAACGTTGCATCTCTTTGACCTCGATGCCGAGGGCGCGCAGCACTTCGCGCGGCGCCTCGTACTCGCCGTTGTAGCGGCCGAGGTAGCACGGGTCGTGGTAGGTCACGCTGTTGCCTTTGTGCTGACCGAGGTTCAGCGCACCGGCCTGGATGATTTCCGCCATGTAGGTGCTGTGGTGCTGCACCAGGTAGTTGCCGTCGAACGCGCCGTACTCGTTTTTCAGCACATGGAAGCTATGCGGATCGCAGGTGACGATGCGGTTGAAGCTGTATTTGGCCAAGGTCTGGATATTGCGTTTGGCGAGCAGCTGGAAGGTCGCTTCGTCGCCTAAACGCCGGGCCACGTCACCGCTGTCACGTTCTTCGAGGCCGAGTACGGCGAAGTCGACCTTCGCGGCTTTCAGCACTTTGACGAACGCACGCAAGGTGCGCTGGTTACGCATGTCGAAGGCACCGTCGCCGACCCAGAACAGCACGTCGGTGGATTTCTTTTCGCTAAGCAGAGTGAGGTTCAGATCCGCCGCCCAGTTCATCCGCCCGCCCGGAGCGAAACCGCCGGGGTTGTCAGTGGCGATCAGGTTTTCCAGGACCTCGGCACCCTTGTTCGGGGTCGCGCCTTTTTCCAGCGTCAGATGGCGGCGCATGTCGACGATGGCGTCGACGTGCTCGATCATCATCGGGCATTCCTCGACGCAAGCGCGGCAGGTGGTGCACGACCACAGGGTTTCGGCATCGACCAGACCGTTGACGATCGGCTGGTGCGGATTGCCGCTGTGCTCACCGATTGGCTTGCCCGGATAAGGGCTACCGGCAAACTTCGCGTCAGTGCCGCCAGCCAGGCCGACGACCATGTCCTGAATCAGCTTTTTCGGGTTCAGCGGCTGGCCGGCAGCGAAGGCCGGGCAGGCGGCTTCGCACTTGCCGCACTGCACGCAGGCGTCGAAACCGAGCAACTGGTTCCAGGTGAAATCCTTGGGTTTTTCCACGCCCAGTGGCGCAGAGGGATCGTTCAGATCCAGCGGTTTCAAACCGGTGGAACGACCGCCGCCAAAGCGCTCGGCGCGGCGGTGCCAGGCCAGGTGCAGGGCACCGGCGAAGGCATGTTTCATCGGCCCGCCCCAGGTCATGCCGAAGAACAATTCCGACACGCCCCACAGCACGCCGAGCCCGAGAATCGCCGCCAGCAGCCAGCCGCCGAAGTTCTCCGGGAGGATCCCGGCCACCGGCAGGGTCACCAGAAAGAACGAGGCGGAGAACGCCAGCAGGCTTTTCGGCAGGCGCATCCACGGGCCCTTCGACAACCGTGCCGGCGGGTTGAGCCGGCGCCGATAAACGAAGAGCGCACCGACGAACATCACCGCCGTCATCAACAGCAGCGCATAGCCGAGGATGCGGTTATGCAGGCCGAAACCGTGCACCAGAATCGCCAGCACGATCGACGCCACCGCACCGCCCGCCGTGGCGACGTGGGTGTTGGCGATGTATTTGTCCCGCGCCACCACGTGGTGCAAGTCGACCATGTAGCGCTTGGGCATGGCGAACAGGCCGCCGATCAGATCGACCTTCGAGGCCCGGCCCCGACGCCACATGGTCACCCGCCGCAACGCCCCCAGCACCGCAAGGGCCAGGGCTGCGAACAACAGGATTGGAAGAAGGGTGTTCAACATGGTGAAGCTCCCACCAGTACAGCCTGGAGAAACACGGTCTGCATTACTGTGGGAGCGGGCTTGCTCGCGAAAGCGCTGGATCAGTCAGCTCATGCACAACTGACAGAATGCATTCGCGAGCAAGCCCGCTCCCACAGGGGTCATGTGCAAGTCCTTAGAAGTCTTTGCACAACCGCAACGCGTCGTAGATGGCGGCGTGGGTATTACGCTGCGCCACGCAGTCGCCGATACGGAACAGCAAGTAGCCGTCACCGGTGGTGCTCAACGATGGCTGCGGCTGGATCGCGAACAACGCTTCGACGTCGATCTGACCCTTGTTGCGCGAACCCTCTTTGAGCGCGTAGTAGATTTCCTCGTCCGGACGCACGCCGTTCTCCACCACCACCTGATCGACCACCCGCTCCTCTTTGGCGCCGGTGTATTCGTTCTCCAGCACCGCCACCAGCTTGTCGCCTTCGCGGTAGACCTTTTCCAGCATCATGTCGCCGGTCATGATCACTTCTTTCGGGTACATGCTGCGGTAGTAGGTCGGGAACGACGTACCGCCGATGGCCACGCCCGGTTTGATGTCGTCGGTGACGATCTCGACCTGGCTGCCCTTGTCGGCGAGGAAGTCGGCCACCGACATCCCGGTAAACTCGCAAATGGTGTCGTAGACCAGCACGTTCTTGCCCGGCGCAACCTTGCCGTCGAGCACGTCCCAGCTGCTGACCACCAGCCCTTCGGCAGCGCCCCAGTGTTCGTTCTGCTCAAGGAATGGATGCCCACCGACCGCCAGCACCACCACGTCCGGACGCAGATCCATAATGGTTGCCGCATCGGCCGCAGTGCCCAGACGCAGGTCGACTTTCAGCCGCGCCAGTTCCAGCTGGAACCAGCGGGTGATGCCGGCGATCTGGTCACGTTGCGGTGCTTTCGACGCGGTAGTGATCTGCCCGCCGATGAATTCTTTCTTCTCGAACAGGGTCACGTCGTGGCCACGCTCGGCAGAGACGCGTGCTGCTTCCATCCCGGCCGGGCCGGCACCAACGATCACCACTTTGCGTTTGACGCCTGTGGACTTCTCGATGATGTGCGGCACGCCCATGTATTCACGGGAGGTCGCGGCGTTCTGGATGCACAGCACGTCCAGACCTTGATACTGACGGTCGATGCAATAGTTGGCACCGACGCACTGTTTGATCTGGTCGATCTGGCCCATCTTGATCTTGGCGATCAGGTGCGGGTCGGCGATGTGCGCGCGGGTCATGCCGACCATGTCGACATAACCGCCTTCAAGGATGCGCGTGGCCTGGTTCGGGTCTTTGATGTTCTGTGCGTGCAGCACCGGAACCTTGACCACTTCCTTGATTCCGGCCGCCAGGTGCAGGAACGGCTCCGGCGGATAGCTCATGTTCGGAATCACGTTGGCCAGGGTGTTATGGGTGTCGCAACCCGAGCCGACCACGCCGATGAAATCGAGCATGCCGGTGTCGTCGTAATATTTGGCGATCTGCTTCATGTCCTCGTGCGACAGACCATCCGGGTGGAACTCGTCACCGCAGATACGCATGCCCACGCAGAAGTCGTCGCCGACCTCGGCACGCACGGCTTTCAACACTTCCAGACCAAACTTCATCCGGCCTTCGAAGCTGCCACCCCATTCATCGGTACGCTTGTTGACGCGCGGGCTCCAGAACTGGTCGATCATGTGCTGGTGCACGGCAGACAACTCGACGCCGTCCAGGCCACCGGCCTTGGCGCGACGCGCGGCTTGCGCGTAGTTGCCGATCACTCGCCAGATCTCTTCCGGTTCGATGGTCTTGCAGGTCGCACGGTGCACCGGTTCACGGATGCCCGACGGCGACATCAAGGTCGGCCAGTGGAAACCATCCCAACGTGAGCGACGGCCCATGTGGGTAATCTGGATCATGATCTTGGCGCCGTGCTTGTGCATGGCGTCGGCCAGATTCTGGAAGTGCGGAATGATCCGGTCGGTGGACAGGTTGACCGAACTCCACCATTGCTGCGGGCTGTCGATGGCGACCACCGACGAGCCGCCGCAGATCGCCAGGCCAATGCCGCCCTTGGCTTTCTCTTCGTAGTATTTGACGTAGCGTTCAGTGGTCATGCCACCGTCAGTCGCGTAGACCTCAGCGTGCGCGGTGCTGAGCACGCGGTTGCGGATGGTCAGTTTGCCGATCTGGATCGGCTGGAACATTGCTTCGAAAGCCATGGCGGGTTCCTCGACTTACAACGGCTTGACGGTGAACAGGCCGTCGTCGTGGCCTTCTTCGGAGCCACCGTAGACTTGCTCGGCAACCGTACGAATCTTGCTGCCGCGCGCCTCAAGAATCTGATCCATGGCCCCGGCAAACCAGCCGGTGAACATGTAGTCGACCTTGCGCCCGACCTTGCCGTACACATAGACGAACGCCGAGTGTTCGAGCTTGACGCTGGCGGTGCCTTTGTCGAGGTCGATGTCCTGAATCTTGAACAGGCCCCAACCGCGTTGCGACAGACGCTTCATGTAGTGCTCGAACACCGCGACGCCTTCCAGGCCGTGGCATTCGGCTTCTTTTTCACACCAGTGCCAGGCGGACTTGTAGCCGGCCTTGTAGAGGATCTCGGCATAGGCTTCAGCGCCCAGCACTTCCTCGATGCCCATGTGGTTGTTGACGAAGAAGTGACGCGGCACGTAAAGCATCGGCAGGGCGTCGGAGGTCCAGACACCGGTCTCGCTGTCGACTTCGATTGGCAATTGCGGGGCGATCTTGGCCATGGAAACTTAACTCCAGAAAAATTTAGATTCAGTGTTGGCCGCAGCCCTCACCCCAGCCCTCTCCCCGAGGGAGAGGGGGCAGATCGGCGGCGGTCTTGAGTAAGCGTTACTCGCCCCAGACGTCTTTGAGGACGTTGACCCAGTTCTCGCCCATGATCTTGCGCACCACACGCTCGGAGTGGCCGCGCTTGAGCAGGGTTTCGGTCAGGTTCGGGAACTCGCCGACAGTGCGGATGCCCAGCGGGTTGATGATCTTGCCGAAGCTGGTCAGACGACGGGCGTAGCCCTTGTCGTGGGTCAGGTATTCGAAGAAGTCCTGGCCGTGACCCTGGGTGAAGTCGGTGCCGATGCCGATGGCGTCTTCACCAACGATGTTCATGGTGTATTCGATGGCTTCGGCGTAATCGTCGATGGTCGAATCGATGCCTTTTGCGAGGAACGGCGCGAACATGGTCACGCCGACAAAACCGCCATGGTCGGCAATGAACTTCAGTTCTTCATCGGACTTGTTGCGCGGGTGCTCTTTCAGACCCGACGGCAGGCAGTGGGAATAGCAGACCGGTTTTTTCGATTCGAGGATGACTTCTTCGGAAGTCTTGGAGCCAACGTGGGACAGGTCGCACATGACGCCGACGCGGTTCATCTCGGCGACGATTTCGCGACCGAAGCCCGACAGGCCGCCGTCACGCTCGTAGCAACCGGTGCCGACCAGGTTCTGGGTGTTGTAGCACATCTGCACGATGCCGACGCCGAGCTGCTTGAACACCTCGACATAGCCGATCTGGTCTTCAAACGCGTGGGCGTTCTGGAAGCCGAAGAGGATGCCGGTCTTGCCCTGCTCCTTGGCACGACGGATGTCGGCGGTGGTGCGCACCGGCATCACCAGGTCGCTGTTTTCGCGGATCAGCTTCTGGCTGGCGGCGATATTGTTCACGGTCGCCTGAAAGCCTTCCCACACCGACACAGTGCAGTTGGCCGCCGTCAGACCGCCCTTGCGCATGTCTTCGAACAGCTCGCGGTTCCATTTGGCAATGATCAGACCGTCGATAACGATGCTGTCGGCGTGTAATTCGGCTGGGCTCATCAGGCGTCCCCTTATTGGCGATTCATGCGCCGAATCGTCTGCCGGCGCTTTGGGGCCAGCATATGCCTCGGTGCCGGGGCGACCGGGTGCAAAAACGACAGGGGAATTGCCGAAAGCGTCAATCCGCGACAAAGGGTCATCAGGCGCTCCGATCAGCTACCTGTTCAAGCCCGCGCGCTTGAGCCAGAATCTTGCGCATCTTGCATACATCACTGGATTAGAGCGGCGACAACCATGAGATCGATCTTCCTGGCCCTGGCACTGATTGCGACCGGCGTACACGCCGCCGAAGAGACCGACGACAACCCGTGCGACGCGGTGGAAAACGACGTCCAGACCCTGGAATGCTCGACCTACAGCCGCAGCACCGCCGAAGACCTGCTCAAGGACAACTACGCCAGCCTCAACGAGCGCATGCAGACCACCTACGGCAAAAACGCCGCGCAACTGGCCGACATCACCGCCAAACTGAAAACCGCCCAACAACAATGGCTGAAAACCCGCGACGCCGATTGCGCCGTGGAAGCCTTCCCCGCCACCGAAGGCAGCAAGGCGTTCAAGATTGCGCAGAATGACTGTGTGGCACGGATGAGTGACGAACGGTCGGAGTTTTTGGAGTCGATTGGGCAGGAGTGAGGATCTGCGCTGTAAGCTGCACCTCATATAGCCATTCAAGGGACACTCATGAACATCTGCGGCATCGAAATCAAAGGCAGCGAAGCGATCATCGCCGTGGCCTCCCTTGACGGGGCAACGCTGAGCCACGTGGCGCTGAACACCAAGAAAATCGCCCTCGACGATGATGACGAGGCGGCCAACGTCAAACGCTTCGCGGCGCAGGTCGCTTCGTTTGTGCGCGAGCATTCGATTGACCGGATTGCGATCAAGAAGCGCAGCAAGAAGGGTGAGTTTGCCGGTGGGCCGACCACGTTCAAGATCGAGGGTGTGTTTCAGTTGCTGGATGGGTGTGAGGTGACGTTGTTGTCGCCGCAGACGATCAATGCGCAGGCCAAGAAGCACAACTTTGAGCTGCCGGGGACGTTGAACAAGTATCAGCACGAGGCCTATAAGGCGGCGTGTTCGGCGCTGGTGAAGAAGTAACCTTCTCTTCAGACACTGATGATCAAAAATGTGGGAGCGGGCTTGCTCGCGAATGCGGTGGATCAGTCAACTCATGTTTCGACTGACACTCCGCTTTCGCGAGCAAGCCCGCTCCCACATTGGTTTTGTGTGCATCCATTCAAGCTTGGGCGGTACGGCGGTCTTCGCGGGGACAGCGGGCGAATTTTGCGCGGTAGCTGCGGGTGAAGTACGACGGCGATTCAAACCCGCAAGCGATGCTGACTTCCAGCACGCTCATATCCGTCTGGCGCAACAGCTGCCGGGCCTTCTCCAACCTTAACCGCAGATAAAAATTGCTCGGCGTATCGTTCAGGTGCAGCCGAAACAGGCGCTCCAGTTGCCGCCGCGTCACCTTGATCGATTCCGCCAGTTGCAGCGTGGTCAGCGGTGGTTCGCTGTGTTGTTCCATCTCGCCAATCACCTGCACCAGCTTCTTGTTGCTGATGCCGTAGCGCGTGGCGACTTCCATGCGCTGGTGGTCCTTTCGTGGGCGGATCCGTCCCAGCACGAACTGCTCGCTGACCTGGATTGCCAGTTGCGGGCCGTGGGCCTGGGCGATCAGATCGAGCATCAAGTCGATGGACGCCGTGCCGCCCGCCGAGGTGATGCGCCGCCGGTCAATCTCGAACAGTTCCTGAGTCACGCTGAGCTGTGGATAAGATTCCTTGAACGCATCGATGGCTTCCCAGTGTAGCGTCAGGCGATGGCCGTCGAGCAAACCGGCTTCAGCGAGGACGAAGCTGCCGGTGTCGATGGCGCCGAGGGTCACGCCTTCGTTGTCCAGCCGGCGCAGCCAGTGCTCAAGGGTTGGCGTGGCGAACTTCAGCGGTTCGAATCCGGCCACCACCAACAGCGTCGCGCCTTTCCTCAGCGGCTCCAGCGCCGCGTCGGCGTTGACCGACATGCCATTGCTCGCCAGCACCGCCCCGCCATCGGCACTGAGCACGTGCCAGCGGTACAGCTCGCCGCGAAAGCGGTTGGCCACCCGCAGCGGTTCGATCGCGGAGATAAAGCCGATGGCGGAAAACCCCGGCATCAGCAGAAAGTAGAAATCCTGGGACATGTGCGCACTCGGTTAGCGGGTAGCGTGGATCGTTGATACGCCGATTGTCGTCGGCGTTCAAGCGCACAGGTCGCTACAGTGCAAGAGCCAGTCGCCGCAGTGCGCTTTCACCGGGGCATTGCTGCGTAACTTTGCATCACCGGCACGCCAGATGCCGGAACTCACAATAAACGACCTGCCGAGGAACCCGACATGAAACGACTGATCAGCAGCTGTGTTCTTGCACTCAGCGGTACCGCTTTCTTGAGCGCCAGCGTCATGGCGGCCGAACCCGCCTCGTGCCAGAACGTGCGCATGGGCGTCGTCAACTGGACTGACGTCATCGCCACCAGTGCCATGACCCAAGTGCTGCTCGATGGCCTCGGCTACAACACCAAACAGACCAGCGCGTCCCAGCAAATCATCTTCGCCGGGATCCGCGATCAGCGGCTGGACCTGTTCCTCGGCTACTGGAACCCGCTGATGACCCAGACCATCACTCCATTCGTCGACGCCAACCAGGTCAAAGTCCTGGAAGCACCGAACCTGAAGGATGCCCGCGCGACCCTCGCCGTGCCGACCTATCTGGCGGACAAGGGTCTGAAGACTTTTGCCGACATTGCCAAGTTCGAAAAGGAACTGGGCGGCAAGATCTACGGGATCGAACCGGGTTCGGGCGCCAACACGCAGATCAAGGCGATGATCGCCAAGAACCAGTTCGGCCTCGGCAAATTCCAGCTGGTCGAGTCCAGCGAAGCCGGGATGCTCGCCGCCGTTGACCGCGCCGTACGCCGCAAGGAAGCCGTGGTGTTCTTCGGCTGGGCGCCGCACCCGATGAACGTCAACGTCAAGATGACTTACCTCACCGGCAGCGACGACGCCCTCGGCCCGAACGAAGGCATGGCCACGGTGTGGACGGTCACCGCGCCGAAATACGCCGAACAGTGTCCGAACGTCGGCCGCCTGCTGAGCAACCTGACGTTCACCGCCGAAGACGAGAGCCGGATGATGCAACCGCTGCTCGATCACAAGGACGCCTTCGAATCCGCCAAACAGTGGCTCAAGGATCATCCCGAAGACAAGCAGCGCTGGCTGGAAGGTGTAACCACTTTCGACGGCAAACCGGCCGCTGAAAACCTGCAACTGACCAGCAAATAACCCAAGTCCGAACACACGCTTCGCAGCCCGAGAAAGGGCTGCGAACAGACTCAACACGCCTGAAGGAAACCGCACCATGAACCACGACGTCATCATCACCTGCGCACTCACCGGTGCTGGCGACACGACCGCCAAGAGCCCCCACGTGCCGGTCACTCCGAAACAGATTGCAGCGGCTGCGGTAGAAGCGGCCAAGGCCGGCGCCACCGTCGTCCATTGCCATGTGCGCGACCCGCAGACCGGCAAGTTCAGCCGTGACGTGGCGCTGTACCGCGAAGTGATGGAGCGCATCCGTGAGGCCGACGTCGACATCATCGTCAACCTCACCGCCGGGATGGGCGGCGACCTGGAAATCGGTGCCGGCGAGCACCCGATGGAGTTCGGCCCGAACACCGATCTGGTCGGCCCGCTGACCCGTCTGGCTCACGTTGAAGAACTGCTGCCGGAAATCTGCACCCTCGATTGCGGCACGCTGAACTTCGGCGACGGCGACACCATTTACGTCTCGACCCCGGCGCAACTGCGCGCCGGCGCCAGGCGCATCACCGAGCTAGGGGTGAAGGCCGAACTGGAAATTTTCGACACCGGCCACCTGTGGTTCGCCAAGCAGATGATCAAGGAGGGCTTGCTCGACAACCCGTTGTTCCAGCTGTGCCTGGGCATCCCGTGGGGTGCGCCGGCCGACACCACCACCATGAAAGCCATGGTCGACAACCTGCCCGCCGATGCGGTGTGGGCCGGGTTCGGCATCGGCCGGATGCAGATGCCGATGGCCGCGCAAGCGGTGCTGCTCGGCGGCAACGTGCGGGTCGGCCTGGAGGACAACCTGTGGCTGGACAAGGGTGTGCTGGCCACCAACGGCCAACTGGTCGAACGCGCCACCGAGATCCTCGGCCGCCTCGGCGCCCGCGTGCTGACCCCGGCTGAGGGGCGCAAAAAGATGGGCCTGACCCAGCGCGGCTGACCCAGCACTCATTTCCCCCTGTGGGAGCGGGCTTGCTCGCGAAGGCGCTGGCTCTGCCCATAAAGATGCGTCGGATGTACCGGCCTCTTCGCGAGCAAGCCCGCTCCCACAGTTTTTTGTGCCAAATTCAGGAAATCACCATGAGCTTTATCACCGAGATCAAAACCTTCGCCGCCCTCGGCAGCGGTGTCATCGGCAGCGGCTGGGTCGCTCGCGCCCTCGCCCATGGCCTCGACGTGGTGGCCTGGGACCCGGCACCTGGCGCCGAAGCCGCGCTGCGCAAACGCGTGGCGAATGCCTGGGGCGCGCTGGAGAAAAACGGTCTGGCGCCCGGTGCTTCGCAGGATCGTCTGCGCTTTGTCGCGACCATCGAAGAATGCGTGCGCGACGCCGATTTCATCCAGGAGAGCGCCCCGGAACGCCTCGAGCTGAAACTCGATCTGCACAGCAAAATCAGCGCAGCGGCCAAGCCCAATGCCTTGATCGGATCGAGCACTTCCGGGCTGCTGCCGAGCGAGTTCTACGAGAGTTCGACCCACCCTGAACGCTGTGTGGTCGGTCACCCGTTCAACCCGGTTTACCTGCTGCCGCTGGTGGAAGTGGTCGGCGGCAAGAACACTGCGCCGCAAGCTGTGCAAGCGGCAATGAAAGTCTACGAATCACTCGGCATGCGCCCGTTGCATGTGCGCAAGGAAGTGCCGGGGTTCATTGCCGACCGTCTGCTCGAAGCGCTGTGGCGCGAGGCGCTGCACCTGGTCAATGACGGGGTGGCGACCACTGGCGAGATCGACGACGCGATCCGTTTTGGCGCCGGGCTGCGCTGGTCATTCATGGGCACGTTCCTGACCTATACGCTGGCCGGTGGTGATGCCGGGATGCGCCACTTCATGTCGCAGTTCGGCCCGGCGTTGCAGTTGCCGTGGACTTATCTGCCCGCGCCGGAATTGACCGACAAGCTGATCGACGATGTGGTCGATGGCACCAGTGATCAGCTCGGCCGCCACAGCATTTCGGCGCTGGAGCGCTATCGTGATGACTGCCTGCTGGCGGTGCTGGAAGCGGTGAAGACCACCAAGGAAAAGCACGGGATGAGTTTCAGCGAGTAATCCTTGCTCAGCAGTTCCGGCCCCTTCGCGAGCAATCCCGCTCCCACAGGTGACCGCATTCCAATGTGGGAGCGGGCTTGCTCGCGAAGACGGCAGCCCAGTCACTATTAATGTTGGATCTGACACCATGCCCACTCTCACCACCTACCAAACCAGAATCATCCCCGACTGGGTCGACTACAACGGTCACCTGCGCGACGCCTTCTACCTGCTGATCTTCAGTTACGCCACCGACGCCCTGATGGACCGTCTCGGCATGGACAGCAACAACCGCGAAGCCAGCGGCCACTCGCTGTTTACCCTTGAACTGCACCTGAATTACCTGCACGAAGTGAAGCTCGACGCCGAGGTCGAAGTGCGCACGCAGATCATCGGCCACGACAGCAAACGCCTGCACCTCTATCACAGCCTGCACCTGGCGGGCGACGACAAGGAACTGGCCGGCAACGAACAGATGCTGCTGCACGTCGACCTCGCCGGCCCACGTTCCGCGCCGTTCACCCCGGACACCTTGAGCCGCCTGCAAACCATCGTTGCCGAGCAAGTCGACCTGCCCGCCCCGGTTTACATCGGCCGTGTCATCGCCCTGCCACCCGCCCGCTAATTTCTCCCACGCAAGGAGCCGCCATGCACACCGCTGCTGCTGTTGCCGATTTCCGTACTTATCCGTTGATCAGCGCGCTGAGCGGCGTGCAGAACCTGACGGATCGCGTTTCGCTTGCCTGGGCCGATGGCCGCATCAGTCCGTTTCATCATGTCTGGTTGCGGGACAACTGCCCGTGCGAGCAGTGCGTCTACAACGTCACCCGCGAGCAGGTATTCGAGATCGTCGATGCTACCCCGGATCTCGTCCCCGCCCACGCGCACATCGACAGCGACGGCTGTCTGCTGATCGACTGGCAGGATGGCCATCGCAGTCGCTTCGATCCGGGCTGGCTGCGTGCGCACGCCTATGACGACGAGTCCCGCGCCGAACGTCTGGCGGCCAAACCCAAGGCTTACCTGTGGCGCAGCGAATTGCAGCTACCGGTATTCGAATATTCAGCGTTGATGAACGACAACGGCGCACTGCTGCAATGGCTGATTGCGGTGCGCGATATCGGCCTGACTCAGGTACGCGGCGTGCCCACCGAACCGGGTTCGCTGAAGCTGATCGCCCAGCGCATTTCGTTCATCCGCGAGAGCAACTTCGGCGTGCTGTTCAACGTGCAGTCCAAAGCCGATGCCGACAGCAACGCCTACACCGCTTTCAACCTGCCGTTGCACACCGACTTGCCGACTCGCGAGCTGCAACCGGGACTGCAATTTCTGCATTGCCTGGTGAATGATGCCGAGGGTGGCGAGAGTATTTTCGTCGACGGTTTTGCGATTGCCGATGCTTTGCGTCAGGAAGCACCCGAGCTGTTCCAGGCGCTGTGCGAAATCCCCGTGGAATTCCGCAACAAGGATCGCCACAGCGACTATCGCAGCCTGGCGCCGATCATTGCGCTGGACGCGTTGGGGCGAGTCGCCGAGGTTCGCATGGCGAATTTTTTGCGAGGCGCATTCGATACATCGGTGGAGCAGATGCCGCTGCTGTATCGCGCCTATCGACGCTTGATTGCGATGACCCGCGAGCCACGATTTCGGCTGATGCAGCGACTCAATCCGGAGGAGCTGTGGTGCTTCGATAATCGCCGTACGCTGCATGCGCGCAATGCGTTTGACCCGGCGACCGGGGCGCGGCATTTTCAGGGCTGCTATATCGACCGGGATGAGTTGTTGTCGCGGATTCTGGTGTTGCAAAGGTAAACCGCGTCATCGTTCTTCGCGAGCAGGCTCGCTCCCACACTGGAACGCATTTCAAATGTGGGAGCGGGCTTGCTCGCGAAGGCGTCAGAGCCAACCACACATCGCTCCCGGATTCACAGACCAAAAAAAGCCCCGATACAAGCCGTGACAGGATCGGGGCAGAGGGTACTGTTGAGGAGCTGCCAGTCGAGGGTGACCAAACCGTCTGTAGCGAGCTGAGGTCAGTGTGCCGACTCCCCTTTGTACTGAGTTAGCCGAAAACGACCTGTTCATAGCCGTCGCGGCCACTGCGACAAATCGCCCTTGCCGTGCCTCCACATGCCCACCAGAATCGAGTCACGACCTCCGTTGCCGAAGAAGGAAGCGCGCCATGATGTATGCCGATTTGATCGATCAGGAAGACTTGTTGGGCCAGCTTAAGGCGTTGGGGTTTCAGGTGCCGAGCGGTTCGACCGCCGAGCAGGCCTGTGAGTGTGCGGTGCGTGGTCTGGACAATGTTCGCGCGTTTGAATTGCGCAAGATGGTCAAGGACATGTACACCAGCGGCGCCAGTATCCAGCCTGCAGTGCGCCAGGCGATCGACAAGCAGTTGTTGCCGGCGTTGGCGGATTACCAGCAAAGCCATAGCGCCTGACAGAAGATCAAAAGATCGCAGCCTGCGGCAGCTCCTACAGTTGAAATGCAATCCCCTGTAGGAGCTGCCGCAGGCTGCGATCTTTTGCCTTACAGCCTTACGCTGGCAAACGTCGACTCATTACGCGCCTGACTCAACGCCGACATCGGCCCAGACAGCGGCGACATCACGATCGCCTGCGGCAGCGGCAGCATCGCCACTTGCTGCGTGGTGTTAGAGCCGACGCGCTCGTCACGCGGCGGAATGCCGAAGTATTCGCGGTAGCACTTGGAGAAGTGTGGCGTCGAGACGAAACCGCACACCGACGCAACTTCGATGATCGACATCGGCGTCTGCTTGAGCAGTTGCCGCGCGCGGATCAGGCGCAGCTTAAGGTAGTAGCGCGACGGTGAGCAGTGCAGATATTTCTGGAACAGCCGCTCCAGCTGGCGACGCGACACGGCGACATACACCGCCAGTTCGTCGAGGTCGATCGGCTCTTCTAGGTTGGCTTCCATCAGCGCGACGATTTCCTGCAGTTTCGGCTGATTGGTGCCGAGCATGTGCTTGAGCGGCACGCGCTGGTGATCCTGCTCGTTGCGGATGCGCTCGTAGACGAACATTTCCGAGATCGCGGCAGACAGTTCACGGCCGTGATCGCGACTGATCAGGTGCAGCATCATGTCCAATGGCGCGGTGCCGCCGGAGCTGGTGAAACGGTTACGGTCGAGGGTGAACAGTCGGGTGCTCATGGCCACACGCGGGAAAGCTTCCTGCATCGCCGCCAGACATTCCCAGTGCACGCTGCAATCGAAACCGTCGAGCAGACCGGCGCAAGCCAAAGCCCAGCTGCCGGTGCACACGGCGCCCAGACGCTTGGACTGACGGGCCTGGCTCTGCAGCCATGAGACGTGCTCACGGGTCACGGTGCGTTGAATGCCGATACCGCCGCAGACGATCACGGTGTCCAGGGGTGGGGCTTTGTGCATGGAGGCATCGGGGGTGATTTGCAGACCGTCACTGGCCCACACCTGGCCGCCATCGACGGTAAGAGTGCTCCAGCGATACAGCTCACGACCGGACAATTGGTTGGCCATGCGCAGGGGCTCGACTGCGGAGGCCAGAGAAATCAGCGTGAAATTGTCCAGCAGCAGAAAGCCGATGGATTGAGGCGCACGGTTCTGGGGTTGGGCCCCGGAGTTGAACGACGTCATCGCGGTATCTCCTCACACAAAGCGGGTGATGGCCTCAGGCGGAGGCTCTTGTTATTGCCGGCGTTCTCGCGTGAGAGACGGGCTTTGTTATGACAGAGCAATTGCCATGCCTAAAATTGAATGGCTGTTCAATAACTCCTGAAAACGACGTCGCGACGTGTCTATTCAAGACGTCGGACACAGGGTGTTTCGAAGTGCCATCAGCGGCGCCGAGAGCCCTGCCCCGCTGCCTGTGAGCAGATCGGTAGCACTTGTGGGAACGGGCTTGCGCGCAGTTGTTTCAGAGTGTCACCGCAAGCACGGGTGACGGACGGTAGGGGGTGCGAATGGCGTACTGCGAGTGGGAAAGGCTCTTATCTGATTGCGACGCGCTAAAAGGTGGCGTGATCTGATTAGCGTGTGCACTTGGTGAGCAGTTTTGACTGGTCTGGCCCCTTCGCGAGCAAGCCCGCTCCCACAGTGAATCTCCAGTGAACACAGAATTTGTGAACACCCGGTTCCAATGTGGGAGCGGGCTTGCTCGCGAAGAATTCCACTCGGTATTGCTGATTCAGCACTCAACCGCACTAACCGCCAACCCACCCCGCGAGGTCTCTTTATATTTGTCATGCATATCCGCGCCGGTATCACGCATGGTGCGGATCACCCGGTCCAGCGAGATGAAGTGCTGGCCATCGCCGCGCAGGGCCATCTGCGCCGCGTTGATCGCTTTCACCGCAGCAATCGCATTGCGCTCGATGCACGGCACCTGCACCAGCCCACCCACCGGATCGCAGGTCAGGCCGAGGTTGTGTTCCAGGCCGATTTCCGCCGCGTTGCACAATTGCTCCGGCGTCGCGCCGAGAATCTCCGCCAGCCCTGCGGCTGCCATCGCGCAGGCCGAGCCGACTTCGCCCTGGCAACCGACTTCGGCACCCGAGATCGAGGCGTTCTTCTTGCACAGAATGCCCACCGCCGCCGCGCCCAGGAAGTAGTCGACGACGTTGGCGTCGGTGACCGCTTCGCTGAACTTCATAAAGTAGTGCAACACCGCCGGGATGATCCCCGCCGCGCCATTGGTCGGCGCCGTGACCATGCGCCCGCCGGCCGCGTTTTCTTCATTGACCGCGAGGGCAAACAGGTTGACCCACTCCATGGCACTGAGGGTCGAGCCGATCACGTTGGGCTTGTTCAATTCCTGCAGGCTGCGATGCAACTTGGCCGCACGCCGCCGTACATTGAGGCCACCGGGGAGGATGCCTTCATGCTTGAGGCCCTGCTCGACGCAATCCTGCATCGCCCGCCACAGCTTCATCAGCCCGGCACGGATTTCCTCTTCGCTGCGCCAGACCTTTTCGTTGGCCATCATCAGTTCGGCGACGCGCAGGTTGTTCTTTTGGCACAGCTGCAGCAGCTCCACCGCGCTGGAAAAGTCATAAGGCAATTCGGTGCGATCCAGATCGACCACACCGCTGGATGCCTGCGCCTGATCCACGACAAAACCGCCACCGACCGAATAGTAGGTGTCGCGATGAATCTCGCCGTGATCGCCTTCGGCAACCAGAGTCATCGCGTTGGGGTGGAACGGCAGGTTTTCGTCGATCAGGCGCATGTCGCGGGCCCAGACAAACGGCACCGACAGACGACCATCCAATAACAGCGTGTGAGTTTCGCGCAGCGCCTGAATACGCGGGCCGATCTGCGACGGGTCGATTGCGTCCGGCCACTCGCCCATCAAGCCCATGATCACTGCATTGTCGCTGCCGTGGCCGATACCGGTAGCCGACAGCGAGCCGAACAGTTGCACTTCTATACGCCGTACCTGCTCCAGCAGGTGCCGGTCGCGCAGCGCATCGACAAACAGAGCGGCGGCGCGCATCGGGCCGACGGTGTGGGAACTGGACGGGCCGATGCCGATTTTGAACAGGTCGAAAACGCTGATAGCCATTGCTGCAGAGCTCCTGAGGATGCCGTTCCCGGGCGTTAAGCGCCCGCTGGCGGAGCTGCTACGCTCAAGCTGCGATCCGCCGGAATGCCCGCATCATCAGGCTTTTGTCAGGTCGCTCGGCGTCTGACACCGACGCACTCATGCCCACCAACGCCGTGCCGGTTTCCTCCCGTGTTTTCGCCGTTTTTATGCGGTTCAGATGGCCAAACCGGGTAGAAAAAAGCTGTAAACGACGTCACTGACACTGGATGCGACCATCCCTGTACTGGATACGACCCACCCTGTAGGCGTCAGATTTTCACTGGTACATGATCGTTATGACTCGATTGCAAGGCGCCGTGGTAGAGCTGTCTCCAGAACGCCATCCAACCGCAACCTATAAGTGCGGTGGTCCTCAGTCGGAACACTGCCAAAAAAAACACCAAGGAGTCCATCCATGAAAGGTTCCCCGTCGTTGTTGTTGGCCGCCATGCTGAGTCTGCCGTTACTGGCTCAAGCCGCAGAACCGGCGCAGTGCAGTACCGTCAACTTCTCCGATGTCGGCTGGACCGACATCACTGCAACAACCGCCACCACCTCGGTGGTGCTCAACGCCCTCGGCTACAAGACCAAGACCACCATGATTTCCGTGCCCGTGACGTACAAGTCGCTGGCCGACGGCAAGAACATGGACGTGTTCCTCGGTAACTGGATGCCGACCATGGAAAACGACATCAAGGCCTACCGCGATGCCGGCACCGTCGAAGTGGTACGCACCAACCTCAAGGGTGCCAAATACACCCTCGCCGTACCGCAAGCCCTGTACGACAAGGGGCTGCATGACTTCGCCGACATCGCCAAATTCAAGAAAGAGCTCGATGGCAAGATCTACGGCATCGAGCCTGGCAACGACGGCAACCGCCTGATCCAGAGCATGATCGACAAGAACGCTTTCGGCCTCAAGGACGCGGGTTTCAAAGTCGTCGAATCGTCCGAAGCGGGCATGCTCTCGCAGGTCGACCGTGCGCAGAAACGCGACACCGCCGTGGTCTTCCTCGGCTGGGCGCCGCACCCGATGAACAAGCGCTTCAAGATTCAATACCTGACCGGCGGCGATGACTTCTTCGGCCCCGATTTCGGTGCTGCAACGGTGGCGACCAACACCCGCAAGGGTTACACCACCGAATGCAGCAACGTCGGTCAGTTGCTGAAAAACCTGGAGTTCACCGTCGACATGGAAAGTATCCTGATGGGCAACATCCTCGACGACAAGATGAAGCCTGAAGCGGCCGCCAAGGCCTGGCTGAAAAAGAACCCACAGGTGCTCGATACCTGGCTCGCTGGCGTGACCACCATTGACGGTAAACCAGGCCTGGAGGCCGTGAAAGCCAAGCTCGCACAGTAATTGCCTTACGCCGGGCGAGTTCGCTCGCCCGGGCTGTTTATTCCTTGCATGCGGACGTTCACTACCATGCTGATTGATCAGAAAATCCCTTTAGGCCAGTACATCGCGGGCTTCGTTGAATGGTTGACGCAACACGGCGCCAACACCTTCGACGCAATCGCCGTGACACTGGAAACGATGATCCACGGCGTGACGTTTGCGCTGACCTGGTTCAACCCACTGGTCTTGATTGGCCTGATTGCAATCATCGCCCATCTGATTCAACGCAAGTGGGGCCTGACCGCGTTTGTGGTCGCCTCCTTTCTGCTGATCCTCAATCTGGGGTACTGGCAGGAGACCATGGAAACCCTCGCCCAGGTGATGTTCGCAACCCTGGTCTGCGTGGTCATCGGCGTGCCGCTGGGCATCGTCGCCGCGCACAAGCCGATGTTCTACACGGTGATGCGCCCGGTACTCGATCTGATGCAGACCGTACCGACCTTCGTTTACCTCATTCCTACCCTGACCCTCTTCGGGCTGGGTGTGGTGCCGGGCCTGATCTCCACGGTGGTGTTCGCCATCGCTGCGCCGATCCGCCTGACCTATCTGGGCATCCGCGATGTCCCGCAAGAACTGATGGACGCCGGCAAGGCCTTCGGCTGCTCGCGTCGCCAATTGCTATCACGGATCGAACTGCCTCACGCCATGCCGAGCATTGCTGCCGGCATCACCCAGTGCATCATGCTGTCGCTGTCGATGGTGGTGATCGCAGCACTGGTAGGCGCCGACGGACTCGGCAAACCGGTGGTCAACGCACTGAACACTGCTGATATCGCCCTGGGCTTCGAAGCGGGCCTGGCGATCGTACTGCTGGCGATCATGCTCGACCGTATCTGCAAACAACCCGACGCCAAAGTAGGGGGTGACGCATGAGCATAATTCGCTTCGATAACGTTGACGTGATCTTCACCAAGGATCCGCGCGAAGCACTGAAACTTCTCGATCAAGGCTTGACCCGCAGCGAGATCCTGAAAAAAACCGGGCAGATCGTCGGCGTGGAAAAGGCCAGCCTGGACATCAACAAAGGCGAGATCTGCGTACTGATGGGCCTGTCCGGCTCCGGCAAGTCGAGCCTGCTGCGTTGTATCAACGGCCTCAACACCGTGAGTCGCGGCAAGCTGTTCGTCGAGCACGAAGGCAAGCAGATCGATATCGCGTCCTGCACGCCGGCCGAACTGAAAATGATGCGCACCAAACGCATCGCCATGGTGTTCCAGAAGTTCGCCCTGATGCCGTGGCTGACGGTGCGCGAGAACATCAGTTTCGGCTTGGAAATGCAGGGCCGACCGGAAAAGGAACGCCGTAAGCTGGTCGACGACAAGCTCGAACTGGTGGGTCTGACCCAATGGCGCAACAAGAAGCCCGATGAACTCTCCGGCGGCATGCAGCAGCGTGTGGGCCTGGCCCGGGCGCTGGCGATGGACGCCGACATTCTGCTGATGGACGAACCGTTCTCGGCACTCGACCCGCTGATCCGTCAGGGTCTGCAGGATGAACTGCTGGAACTGCAACGCAAGCTGAGCAAGACCATCGTGTTCGTGAGTCACGACCTCGACGAAGCGCTCAAACTGGGTAGTCGCATTGCGATCATGAAGGACGGCCGGATCATCCAGTACAGCGTGCCGGAAGAAATCGTGCTCAATCCGGCGGACGACTATGTGCGCACCTTCGTCGCTCACACCAATCCGCTCAACGTCCTGTGTGGCCGCAGTCTGATGCGCACGCTGGACAACTGCAAACGCATCAACGGTTCGGTGTGCCTCGACCCGGGTGGCGATTCGTGGCTGGACCTGGCCGAAGGCAACACGATCAAGGGTGCGCGGCAGAACGGTTCGGTGCTGAACCTGCAGAACTGGGCACCGGGGCAAGCGGTGGAAGCCTTGGAGCGCAAGCCGACCCTGGTGGACTCGAACATCGGCATGCGCGATGCGCTGCAGATTCGCTACCAGACCGGTAACAAACTGGTGCTGCACGACAACAACCATGTGGTGGGGATTCTTGGCGACAGCGAGCTGTATCACGCGTTGCTGGGCAAGAACCTGGGGTAAGAACCGCAGACACAAAAACGCCGCGAGAGGATCGCGGCGTTTTTGTTTGTTGGTATACAGGGCGTTCAGCGTTGGGGCTGATGGCCCCTTCGCGAGCAAGCCCGCTCCCACAGGTGACCGAGTCAAGACAGGGGAATGCGATCAAATGTGGGAGCGGGCTTGCTCGCGAAGAATGCGGCGCGGTGCATCAGACAGAAACACCGCACCACCTGCAACTTAGCTATACACCCGGCCAAGGAGCTGCCGATGGCTTTCAAACTGATCGAGCACATCGCGTGTGATCTGATCCTGAGTGAAGCCCATCAGGTCGTAGTCCTGGCTGCCGTTGTGCAGATACACCTCGGCGCGGTAGTAACGCTGGCGCGCTTCATCGGACTGGGCCGATTCGGTCGGGTTCGCCAGGTAGCCGTCCAGGCTCACTTCGTAGACGAAAGGGTTGCCCTCTTCCATCTCGATGCGCACGCCCATGCAACGCTTGGATTTGCCCAACAGCGTCTGCACTTCCAGGCCCTGTGCACGCATTTGTGCAGCAGCGTCTTCCAGCGCCGGGCTGACCTGCTTGTCCATGAAACGCTGCACCACCGATTGGCTCGGTTGCAGGTCCAGTTGCGTCAGACGCTCGCTGAAACCACGACGACCGCGCTCAGCCAGTTGCGCCTGCTCCTGTTCGATCTGCACGTCCTGGCGCATGGCCTTGTGCAGACCGAACATGAAGAACACCAGCACCACCGAGAACGGCAGACCGGCCAGCACCACCATGGTTTGCATGGCTTCGAAGTTACCGGCGAACAGCAGACCGATGGTCACCAGCGTGATCACCACCGACCAGAAGATCCGCAGCCAGTGCGGCGCATCTTCATCAACGTTGCCGCCCTTGCAGGACAGATTCGCCATCATCACCGCGCCGGAGTCGGCCGGGGTCAGGAACAGCACGAAACCCACGAAGATCGACACACCGATGACGACTTTCGACGCCGGGTAGTGTTCCAGCAACTGGTAGATCGCCATCGACGGTTGTTCCAGCGCCGTCTTGCCAAGCTCCACCGCCCCCTGGTTCATCACCAGATCCAGTGCCGAGTTACCGAAGATCGACAACCAGGCCAAGGTGAAGCCCAGAGGAATCAGCAGCACACCGGCCACCAGTTCACGCACGGTACGACCACGGGAAATACGCGCGATGAACATGCCGACGAATGGCGCCCAGGAAATCCACCACGCCCAGTAGAACAGCGTCCACAGGCCCAGCCAGCGGTCGGACTTGGCGTTATCGCCTTCGTAGACGTACAGGTCGAAGGTCTTCAGCACCACGCCGTTAAGGTAGTCGCCGATGTTCTGCACGAAGCCGTTGAGCAGGTGCAGGGTCGGGCCAAACAACAGGACGAAAATCAGCAGGCCGCTGAACAGCACGATGTTCAGGTTGGACAGACGACGGATGCCGTTTTCCACACCGGACACGGCAGCGATGGTCGCCACGGTGCTCATCACGATGATCACGATCAGCAGGTTGGTGTTGCTGTGCTCCATGCCGAACAGGTTTTCCAGGCCGGAGGACACCTGCAGCGAGCCGATCCCCAGGTTGGTCACCAGGCCCAGCAGGGTCACGAACATGCCGAAGCCGTCCACCGCGTGACCGGCCGCGCCTTTGACCCAACGCTCGCCGACCAGTGGATACAGCGCCGAGCGCAATGCCAATGGCTGGTTATGACGGTAAGCGAAGTACGCCACGGCCAGACCGACCAGCGCATAGATCGCCCAGCCGTGCAGGCCCCAGTGCAGGAAAGTCAGTTGCACCGCCTGACGCGCAGCCATGTTGGTGGCCGCTGCGCCTTCCGGCGGATTGAAATAGTGATCCAGCGGCTCGGATGCACCGAAGTACAGCAGCGAAATACCGATACCCGACGAGAACAGCATCCCCGCCCAGGCGCCGTAACTGAAATCCGGGGTGTCGTCCTTGCTGCCCAGTTTGAGTTTGCCGTACGAGGAAAACGCCAGGCCCACCACAAACACCAGGTACGCGGCGATCACCACCATGTAGTACCAGCCGAAGCTGCGCGACAACCAGGCCTGAGCCATACCCAACATTCTGCCGGCCTCTTGCGGGGCGATGATCAGAATGGCGGTCAACAACAGAATCAACGCGGTAGAGGTGTAAAACACCCAACCGTTGACCGTCACCTTCTCGGGCGGGGTCTTTATTAGCGAGGCAGAACTCATGGCACAAATGCTCCAGGCAGTGCGAGAGAAGAACACAAGGCAACACGGAACCCGACCAATCGGTTAGTTGGCAGCCGACCGGCGGGTGATATAAAGACACCCCGAAAAAAGCCCGAACCTGCCGAAATGGCGTTGCGAATCGCTTTCGTGGCCAAAGCTGTGCGGACGTTCATCCGAAACCTGGCCCCGAGCGTCTTGCCCATTCAACACGTCCATCGAACAGCGAACCGCGCCATGCCCCACGCAGGTTTCAAGCATTTTCGGATGTCGTTTTATCGCCATTTACAAGCAGAAAAAATCTGTAGGCAGCGACGATTTGTCGCAGATCTTATTCTTTGTTGATTGAACGTTCAATCAAAACAAAATAGACTGGCCCTCAATCCGATAGGCGTTTATCGCCCGTTGGAAGGCCTAAGGAGATGTGCAAGATGCCCAAGGTCGGTATGCAACCCATCCGCCGCCAACAACTGATCGAAGCCACGTTGCAAGCGGTCGATCAGGTCGGTATGGGGGACGCCAGCATTGCGCTGATCGCCCGTTTGGCCGGTGTCTCGAATGGCATCATCAGTCACTACTTTCAGGACAAGAACGGCCTGATCGCCGCCACGATGCGGTATCTGATGAATGTCCTCAGCGAGAACGTCACCGCGCGCCGTCAGGCGCTGGCAGACAGCAGCCCACGGGCGCATCTGCAGGTGATCATCGAAGGCAACTTCGACGCCAGCCAGGTCAATGGCCCGGCAATGAAAACCTGGCTGGCCTTCTGGGCCACCAGCATGCACCAGCCGTCTTTGCACAGGTTGCAGCGGATCAACGATCACCGTCTGTATTCCAACCTGTGCTGCGAGTTCCGCCGTGTGCTGCCGCTCGAAGATGCGCGCAGCGCCGCGCGTGGACTGGCAGCGTTGATTGACGGCTTGTGGTTGCGCGGCGCGCTGTCGGGAGACGCTTTCGACACGGTGCAGGCGCAACAGATCGCTTACGAATACATGGATTTCCAATTGGCCAAGCAGGTGAGTTAGAGCACACAGAAAACGCTCGGCCCCTGAACCGCCATCGCAGCACCACCGCGATGGTCAACGCCAACCAACCAATGCACTTGCGAGGACACTATGGCCCGTTTCGAACTGCAAAAACTCTACATCGATGGCGCGTACTCCGACGCTGGCAGCGATGCCACTTTCGAAGCCATCAACCCGGCGAACGGTGAAGTCCTCGCCCAAGTGCAACGCGCGACCAAGGAAGACGTCGAGCGTGCCGTGGTCAGCGCTGAAAAGGGCCAGAAAATCTGGGCCGCGATGACCGCCATGGAGCGTTCGCGCATCCTGCGTCGCGCCGTCGACATCCTGCGCGAGCGCAACGATGAGCTGGCTGCTCTGGAAACCCTGGACACCGGTAAAGCCTTCTCCGAAACCAAATACGTCGACATCGTCACCGGCGCCGACGTGCTGGAATACTACGCAGGCCTGGTACCGGCGATCGAAGGCGAGCAGATTCCGCTGCGCGACACTTCCTTCGTCTACACCCGTCGCGAGCCACTGGGCGTGGTTGCCGGTATCGGCGCGTGGAACTACCCGATCCAGATCGCGCTGTGGAAATCCGCACCGGCTCTGGCCGCCGGTAACGCAATGATCTTCAAGCCAAGCGAAGTCACCTCGCTGACCACCCTGAAACTGGCCGAGATCTACACCGAAGCCGGCCTGCCAAACGGCGTTTTCAACGTACTGACCGGCAGCGGCCGTGAAGTCGGTACCTGGCTGACCGAGCACCCGCGCATCGAAAAAGTCTCCTTCACCGGCGGCACCGACACCGGCAAGAAAGTCATGGCCAGCGCTTCGGCTTCCTCGCTGAAAGACGTGACTATGGAACTGGGCGGCAAGTCGCCGCTGATCATCTGCGACGACGCCGACCTCGATCGCGCCGCCGACACCGCGATGATGGCCAACTTCTACAGCTCCGGTCAGGTCTGCACCAACGGTACTCGCGTATTCGTGCCGAGCCACCTGAAAGCCGCTTTCGAAGCCAAGATCGTCGAGCGCGTAGCGCGCATCCGCATCGGCAACCCGGAAGACGAAAACACCAACTTCGGCCCGCTGGTCAGCTTCGCCCACATGGAAAGCGTGCTGGGTTACATCGCCAAGGGTAAAGAAGAAGGCGCCCGCGTGCTGTGCGGCGGCGAGCGTCTGACCGACGGCGAATTCGCCAAAGGTGCATTTGTCGCGCCGACCGTGTTCACCGACTGCACCGACGAGATGACCATCGTCCGTGAAGAAATCTTTGGCCCGGTGATGGCGATCCTGTCCTACGAGACCGAAGAGGAAGTAATCCGCCGCGCCAACGACACCGACTTCGGCCTGGCCGCCGGTATCGTTACCAAAGACCTGAACCGCGCACACCGCGTGATTCATCAACTGGAAGCCGGTATCTGCTGGATCAACGCCTGGGGCGAGTCCGACGCGAAGATGCCGGTTGGCGGTTACAAGCAGTCGGGCGTGGGTCGTGAAAACGGCATCAGCTCGCTGACCAACTACACACGCATCAAATCGGTACAGGTCGAGCTGGGCGATTACGTCTCGGTGTTCTGATCTGACGCAACTCTGAAGTTGGGGCACTTGTGGCGAGGGAGCTTGCTCCCGCTGGGCTGCGCAGCGGCCCCAACTGCAGACACCGCGCTCATCCAGACAGAGCTCGGTCGCAGGTTCTGCGACTGCTTCGCAGTCGAGCGGGAGCAAGCTCCCTCGCCACAGAAAGTGGCCACTCGGCAGCCTGACCACATCTAAAGAGGGTGCATTCAATGTCCCAAGAATTCGATTACATCATCATCGGTGCCGGCTCGGCCGGTAACACCCTGGCGACCCGTCTGACTGAAGACGAAGGCGTCACCGTGCTGCTGCTCGAAGCAGGCGGCCCGGACTACCGTTTTGACTTCCGCACACAAATGCCGGCCGCGCTGGCATTCCCGCTGCAAGGTCGTCGCTACAACTGGGCGTATGAAACCGATCCGGAGCCACACATGGACGGTCGCCGGATGGAGTGCGGTCGCGGCAAGGGCCTCGGCGGCTCCTCGCTGATCAACGGCATGTGCTACATCCGTGGCAATGCGATGGACTACGACGGCTGGGCGAAGCTGCCAGGTCTGGAAGACTGGTCGTACCTCGACTGCCTGCCGTACTTCCGTAAAGCGGAAACCCGCGACATCGGCCCGAACGACTACCACGGTGGCGACGGCCCGGTCAGCGTGACCACGCCGAAGGCGGGCAACAACCCGCTGTTCCACGCCATGGTTGAAGCCGGCGTGCAGGCCGGTTACCCGCGTACCGAAGACTTGAACGGCTACCAGCAGGAAGGCTTCGGCCCGATGGATCGCACCGTGACGCCGAACGGCCGTCGTGCTTCCACCGCCCGTGGCTACCTCGACGTCGCGAAAAAGCGTTCGACCCTGACCATCGTCACCCACGCCCTGACCGACAAGATTCTGTTCGAAGGCAAGCGTGCGGTCGGCGTGCGTTACCTGGTCGGTTCGGCGGAAGAGCGCGTTGAAGCCAAGGCACGCAAAGAAGTCCTGCTGTGCTCCGGCGCCATCGCTTCGCCGCAGATTCTGCAGCGCTCCGGTGTCGGCCCGGCAAAACTGCTGGAAAGCCTCGACATCCCGGTCGTCCACGACCTGCCGGGCGTCGGTGAAAACCTGCAGGATCACCTTGAGCTGTACCTGCAATACGCTTGCACCCAACCGGTCTCGCTGTACCCGTCGCTGCTCTGGTACAACCAGCCAGCCATCGGTGCCGAGTGGCTGTTCAATGGCACCGGCATCGGCGCCAGCAACCAGTTCGAAGCCGGCGGTTTCATCCGTTCGCGTCCAGAATTCGAGTGGCCGAACATCCAGTACCACTTCCTGCCAGTAGCGATTAACTACAACGGCAGTAACGGTGTGAAAGAGCACGGCTTCCAGGCGCACATGGGTTCCATGCGCTCGCCGAGCCGTGGCCGCATCCAGCTCAAATCCAAGGATCCGCGCCAGCACCCGAGCATCCTGTTCAACTACATGGCCACCGAGCAGGACTGGCAGGAATTCCGTGACGGCATCCGCCTGACCCGCGAAATCATGCAACAGCCTGCACTGGACGCCTTCCGTGGCCGCGAAATCAGCCCGGGCATCGAAGTGCAAACCGATGAGCAGCTGGACAAGTTCATTCGTGAGCACGCCGAAACCGCGTTCCACCCGTCCTGCTCGTGCAAGATGGGCACCGACGAGATGGCCGTAGTGGATGGCGAAGGTCGCGTGCACGGCATGCAGAGCCTGCGTGTGGTCGATGCTTCGATCATGCCGATCATCACCACCGGTAACCTGAACGCGCCGACGATCATGATCGCCGAGAAAATCGCCGACAAGATCCGTGGCCGCAAGCCACTGCCGCGCAGCAATGCTGCCTACTACGTGGCTGGCGGTGCGCCGGTGAAGGGCAAGCCGATGCGTGATATCACCCCGGCTGCTCAGTAAGACGTAATACCGCGTCACGGCTAATCGCGAGCAGGCTCACTCCTACAAGGATCTCCAGCGACCACACATTATGTGGACACTGGAGATTAACTGTAGGAGTGAGCCTGCTCGCGATGAGGCCCTGCAATTCAATACCCCTCCCCCCTGCTGCACAGTAAATCCTCCTACACCCCCTCTTCACTTGATCCTACCCCCACGCAGGCCTACTCTAGACCTCGCGCAATCGTTTCACCCCTCCCCGCCGAATCGCTTCACCCCGCAACTCCATAACAAGGAGGTTCCCGAATGTTCGATTTTCACCCCCAGCTCAAGCAGCGCTTCGCTGCCTTGCGCACGGGCGCCGAGTTTTTTTCCCTGCGGTATGTGCGCGAGTCCGGCCAGTACCTGTCGGTGCGCAAGAACGTCGCCGAACCGCCGAGCCTGAGCCGTGACGAAGGCGCGATGCTTACTGTGCGGGTCAACGGCGTTGAAGCCTATGCGGCGACCAACGACCTGTCGCAGCAAGGCCTGCAAGCCGCCCTCGAACGCGCCGAACAGCAGGCCCGGCGACTCAAGCCGCACGCCTTGCTCGATCTGCGCGATCAGCCAGTGTCGAGCGATCGCGCTGATTACTTGTCGCCCAACCTCGAACAACCCTTCCCGTCCCTGAGCGAATGCTTCGAACTGCTCGGCGCGGAGTCCGCCTCGGTGCCAAAGGATGAGCGCCTGGTGAATTGGCAGGCGAGCATCGGCATCACCTACGTCGAGCAGATCTACCTGAGCAGCGCCGGTGCCGAATTACGCCAGGCCCAACGCTTCGTTTATCCAAGTCTCGACGTCACTGCCTACGACGGCAACGACAGCCAGACCCGCTCCCTCGGCCGCGAAAACTTCGGCCAGCAGGGCGGCGCCGACGTGATCAGCCGTTGCGGCCTGGTCGGCGCCGGCCCGAAGGTGGCCGATCAGGCCCTGCAACTGCTGCTCGCGCCGAACACCCCGCAAGGGCCGCGCGATCTGTTGCTGATGCCTGACCAGATGATGCTGCAGATCCACGAATCCATCGGGCACCCGCTGGAGCTGGACCGGATTCTCGGTGACGAGCGCAACTACGCCGGCACCAGCTTCGTCAAAACCAGCGACTTCGGCAGCCTGCAATACGGTTCGAAGCTGCTCAACGTGACCTTCGATCCGGACGTTCCCGAAGAGCTGGCCAGTTACGGCCACGATGACGACGGCAGCAAGGCCAGCAAACAATTCCTGATTCGCGAAGGCTTGTTGTTGCGGCCACTCGGCGGGGCGCTGTCACAGTTCCGTGCCGGTCTCGACGGGGTTGCCAACAGCCGCGCCTGCGGCTGGAACCGGCCGCCGATCGACCGCATGGCCAACCTCAACATCGAGCCGGGCGATCAGTCGCTGACGCAACTGATCAGCGGCATCGAGCACGGCATTCTGATGAGCACCAACCGTTCGTGGTCGATTGACGATGCGCGCAACAAATTCCAGTTCGGTTGCGAGTGGGGTCAGTTGATCGAGAACGGTGAACTTAAAGGTGTGGTGAAAAATCCGAACTACCGGGGCATTTCCGCGCACTTCTGGAAGAGTCTGCGCGCGGTTGGCAATGCCGGCACCCGTAAGGTGCTGGGCACGCCAAACTGCGGCAAGGGCGAGCCAAACCAGGTGATCCGCGTCGGCCACGCTTCGCCGGCCTGCGTATTCAGCAACGTTGATGTGTTTGGGGGAGACGCCTGATGAGCATTTCGAAGAGTCAGTCCGACGCCTTCAAGGTCATGGTCAATTGGCTGCGCGACAGTGTGCGCGAGCCGGAACAATTCACCCTCAGCTACGCCGCCGAATCCTCGGCGTTCGTGCGCTTCAATCACGCCAAGGTGCGTCAGGCCGGCCAGGTGCAGCAAGCCGACGTCGGGCTGAAGCTGATCAACGACGGGCGCCATGCCGACCTGCATATCACCCTGTCCGGTGATCAGGAAGCCGACCTGCAACGCCTCGCCGAAGGCCTGCAACAACTGCGCGAAACCCTGCCGCTGCTGCCACAGGATCCGTACCTGCTGCTCAACCACAACGGCTGGCAGAGCAACAACGTGCAGGAACATCCGCTGCCGGACACCGAACAGGTGGTCGAGGAAATCTGCAGCGCTGCTGAAGGTCTGGATCTGGTCGGTTTCTATGCTGCCGGCCCTATCAGCCGTGGGTTCGCCAGTTCATCGGGGGCGTTTGGCTGGCATCAGGCCAACAGCTTCAACTTCGACTTCAGCCTGTTCCACGACAACGGCGAAGCAGTGAAAGCCAGCTACGCCGGGCACGAATGGAGCAGCGAAGGCTTCGCCCGCCGCTTCCAGCAGGCGCGCGAGCAACTGGCGTTCCTCGGTCGACCGTTGCGCACTCTGCCACCGGGGCAATACCGCGCGTACCTGGCGCCGGCCGCGCTGGAGGAAATCATGGGCATGCTCAGTTGGGGCGGTTTCTCGGCGCAATCGATTGCCAGCAAGAGCAGTCCGTTGCAGAAGCTGTATGTCGGCGATCAGACGTTCAGTCCGCTGGTCTCACTGGATGAGCAAGTCAGCGGTTCGTTGAGCCCGGCGTTCTCCGGCGAGGGTTATCCGCGCAGCGATCTGCGGCTGATCGTCGAAGGCAAGGCTGGCGATCAACTGGTCGGTTCGCGCAGTGCCGCCGAATACGGCCTGACCGCCAACGGCGCCGGCGGCGGTGAAATGCCAAGTGCACTGAACATGGCGGCCGGTGATCTGTCACAGGCAGAGATCCTCAAGCAGTTGGGCACCGGGCTGTACATTAGCAATCTGTGGTACCTGAACTACTCGGATCAACCGGCGGCGCGTCTGACCGGCATGACCCGCTTCGCAACTTTCTGGGTCGAGAACGGCGAGATTCAGGCGCCGGTCAGCACCATGCGCTTCGACGACAGCGCCTACAGCCTGCTGGGTTCGCAGCTGGAAGCGTTGACCGCCGAGCGCGAGTTGCTGCTGTCGGCGAGCACGTATAGCCAGCGCAATACCTCGTCGGCGTTGTTGCCGGGGGCGCTGGTGAGCCGACTGACCTTGACCCTGTAACACCAGGATCTCCAAAACACTGGAGATCTACTGTGGGAGCGGCGGTGCGACGATTCGACTTGCTCGCGAAAGCGGTGTGTCAGCCACAATAAATATTGAATGACACAATGCATTCGCGAGCAAACCCGCTCCCACCAAAAGCCTGTGCATCAACGCCCAACCACAAGAGGTTCCATGCCCACTCGCCCGCCTCTCGACGCCATCACCGCCCGCTGGTTGCCGTGGGTCGTCGCCA
Source organism: Pseudomonas sp. JQ36 (assembly GCF_053851495.1). Classification (NCBI taxonomy): domain Bacteria; kingdom Pseudomonadati; phylum Pseudomonadota; class Gammaproteobacteria; order Pseudomonadales; family Pseudomonadaceae; genus Pseudomonas; species Pseudomonas sp. JQ36. The sequence goes on from NZ_CM132642.1 coordinate 4,309,940, forward strand.
TTGCGTTCTTCATGCAGTCCCTCGACGGGACCATCCTCAACACCGCCCTGCCGGCCATGGCCCGGGATCTGGCCGAAGACCCGTTGCGCATGCAAGGCGTGGTCATCGCCTACATGCTCACCGTGGCCTTGCTGATTCCGGCTTCGGGCTGGATCGCCGATCGCTTCGGCACCAAGAAGATTTTCTTCGGCGCGATCCTGCTGTTCAGTTTCGGCTCGCTGCTCTGCGCGTTATCCAGCAGCCTGAGCATGCTGGTCGGCGCGCGGGTGATCCAGGGCCTGGGCGGTGCGTTGATGCTGCCGGTCGGACGGCTGGTGGTGCTGCGCGCCTATCCGCGTTCGGAGCTAGTGCGGATCATGGGTTTCATCACCATTCCCGGCCTGCTCGGCCCGCTGATCGGCCCGACCATGGGCGGCTGGATGGTGCAATACCTGACGTGGCACTGGATCTTTTTGATCAACCTGCCGGTCGGTGTTCTCGGCTGCTACGCGGTGTGGAAATTCATCCCCGACCTGCGCGGTACTGAACGCACGCGCTTCGATAGCCTCGGTTTCCTGCTGTTTGGCGCGGCGATGATCCTGATCACCATCGCCATGGAAGGTCTGGGCGAATTGCACTTGCCGCACCTGCGGGTGATGTTGCTGCTGTTCGGCGGTCTCGCCTGTCTGGCGGCGTACTGGCTGCGTGCCGGGCGTATCGAGAATCCGCTGTTCGCCCCGTCGTTGTTCAAGACGCGAACCTTCGCGGTCGGAATTATCGGCAACCTGTTCGCCCGCCTGGGCAGCGGCGCCCTGCCGTTTCTGGTGCCGTTGCTGCTGCAGGTGGCGCTGGGTTACTCGCCGTCGCAAGCCGGGATGAGCATGCTGCCGCTGGCCGCTGCGGCGATGTTTGCCAAGTGGATGGCGCGGCCGCTGATCGAACGCCTTGGCTATCGCATCGTGCTCACCGGCAACACCCTGGCACTGGGGATCATGCTGGCGAGCATGGGCCTGGTCAGCGAGCAGACGCCATACTGGCTGCTGCTGTGCCTGCTGGCGGTTCTCGGCGCGATCAACTCGCTGCAATTCACCGCGATGAATACCGTAACCCTGATCGACCTCGACGACGCCAGCGCCAGCAGCGGCAACAGTTTGCTGTCGGTGGTGGCGCAATTGTCGCTGAGTCTGGGCGTGGCCTGTGCCGGTGCGTTGCTTGGTGGCTTCACGGCGGAGATCGGCAACGATGGCGTCGAGACCGTACTGGGCGCGTTCCAGCTGACGTTTGTCACGGTGGGGATCATGGCGATGCTGGCGGCGACGATCTTCTCGCAACTGTCGAAAGAGGACGGCCGCCGGGTCAAACGCCCGGATGAACATCCGGATGAGCACATTGAACACTGAACAAACAGTGAATGCTTTTGTGGCGAGGGAGCTTGCTCCCGCTGGACTGCGCAGCAGTCCCCCGCTTTATGAGCTGAAGAGCGGGGCCGCTTCGCGCCCCAGCGGGAGCAAGCTCCCTCGCCACAGTTGAATCCCTTCTCATGGGTTTCAGGCACTGTTCGTCCAGAACTTTCGAGGAAAGTGGCACGGGGCTGCTACACTGCGCGACATTTTGTTTTGCAGGCCAGTCCCGTGACCACCATCGCCACCGCTTTTAATACTCTGCCGCTGTCCGCCGCCATGCTGGCTAACCTCGAATCCCTCGGTTATGCCCAGATGACGCCGATCCAGGCGCAGAGCTTGCCGGTGATCCTCAAGGGGATGGACCTGATCGCCCAGGCCAAGACCGGCAGCGGCAAGACCGCCGCGTTCGGCATCGGCCTGCTCAACCCGATCAACCCGCGTTACTTCGGTTGCCAGGCGCTGGTGATCTGCCCGACCCGTGAGCTGGCCGACCAGGTCGCCAAGGAAGTCCGCCGTCTGGCCCGTGCCGAAGACAACATCAAGGTCCTGACCCTGTGCGGCGGCGTGTCGTTCGGCCCGCAGATCGCTTCGCTGGAACACGGCGCGCACATCATCGTCGGCACCCCGGGGCGTATCCAGCAACACCTGCGCAAGGGTTCGCTGGTGCTCGACGGCCTGAACACGCTGATCCTCGACGAAGCCGACCGCATGCTCGACATGGGCTTTTACGACGCCATCGAAGACATCATCGAAAAGACCCCGGCACGCCGTCAGACCCTGCTGTTCTCCGCCACGTATCCGGTGGGCATCAAGCAACTGGCGTCGAAATTCATGCGCGATCCGCAAACGGTGAAAGCCGAGGCGTTCCACGACGACACGCAGATCGAGCAGCGTTTCTACGAGATTTCTCCGGAAGAGCGCATGAGCGCCGTGACCAAAGTCCTGCACCACTTCCGCCCGGCCTCCTGCGTGGCGTTCTGCTTCACCAAACAGCAAGTGCAGGAAACCGTTGACCACCTGACCTCCAAAGGCATTTCCGCCGTCGGCCTGCACGGCGATCTGGAACAGCGTGATCGCGATCAAGTGCTGGCGATGTTCGCCAACCGCAGTACTTCGGTTCTGGTCGCCACCGACGTCGCCGCCCGTGGTCTGGACATCGATGCGCTGGACATGGTGATCAACGTCGAGCTGGCCCGCGATTCGGAAATCCACATCCACCGCGTTGGCCGTACCGGTCGTGCTGGCGAGAAAGGCATCGCGGTCAGCCTCGTTGCGCCGTCCGAAGCGCATCGCGCGCAAGCCATCGAACAGCTGCAGAAAGCTCCGCTGAACTGGGATCAGGTGGACAACCTCAAGTCCCAGGGCGGCGCCCCGCTGCAGCCACCGATGAGCACGCTGTGCATCGCTGGCGGGCGCAAGGACAAGGTCCGTCCGGGCGACATCCTCGGCGCACTGACTGGCGACGCCGGCATCCCCGGCGCGCAGGTGGGCAAGATCGCGATCTTCGACTTCCAGTCGTATGTCGCCGTTGAACGCACCGTGGTCATGCAGGCGCTGCAGCGCTTGAACAACGGCAAGATCAAGGGCCGTTCGCTGCGCGTGCGGGTTTTGTAAGCGATCTTCCAAGCAAAGAAGATCCCCTGTGGGAGCGGGCTTGCTCGCGAATGCGGTGTATCAGGCGACTTATGTGTCAACTGACATACCGCTTTCGCGAGCAAGCCCGCTCCCACAGTTTGTTTTGTAGCGACCTACCAAGAGGACACCGTTTTGCGCTCTACCGAAGTCGTGATCATTGGCGCTGGCGCCGCAGGGTTGATGTGTGCACTGACCGCCGCCGGGCGTGGGCGTCAGGTGTTGCTGCTCGATCATGCGAACAAGGCCGGCAAGAAAATCCTGATGTCCGGCGGCGGCCGCTGCAATTTCACCAACATGTACACCGAGCCGGGCAATTTCCTCTCGGGTAACCCGCATTTCTGCAAATCGGCACTGGCGCGCTACACCCAGTGGGATTTCATCGGCATGGTCGCCAAGCACGGCGTGCCGTACCACGAGAAGAAACTCGGTCAGCTGTTCTGCGATAACAAATCCAGCGACATCCTCGGCATGCTGCTCGACGAGTGCGATCAGGTCGGCGTCGAACTGCACCTCGACACCTCGATCCAGACCATCGAGAAGGTCGAAAGCGGCTACCTGCTCGACACCACCCTCGGCCAGCTGCAGTGCCAGTCGCTGGTGATCGCCACCGGCGGGCTGTCGATCCCGACGCTGGGCGCCACCGGTTTCGGTTATCAGGTGGCCAAACAGTTCGGCCATGAACTGCTGCCGACCCGCGCCGGACTGGTGCCGTTCACCATCACCGATCAGCTCAAGGAATTGTGCACCGAGCTGTCCGGTACTTCGGTGGATTGCCTGGTCAGCTGCAATGACCAGAGCTTTCGCGAGAACATCCTGTTCACTCACCGCGGCCTCAGCGGCCCGGCGATTCTGCAGATCTCGTCGTTCTGGGAGCCGGGCGACACCGTGGAGATCAACCTGCTGCCGGATTACGACACCGCCGCGTGGCTGCAACAGCAAGTGGCCGAGCGCCCGAACAGTGAACTGAAAACCCTGCTCGGCGAGATCTTCACCAAGAAGATGGCCAACCTGCTGGCGGACAACTGGTTCGTGTCCAAACCGATGAAGCAGTACACCCACGCCGAACTGGCGCAGATCGCCGAAAAACTCGGCAACTGGAAAGTCGTCCCGGCCGGCACCGAAGGCTATCGCACCGCCGAGGTCACGCTGGGTGGCGTCGATACCCGCGAGGTGTCGTCCAAGACCATGGAATCGCTGAAAAGCCCGGGGCTTTATTTCGTTGGCGAAGTGCTCGACGTCACCGGGCATCTGGGCGGTTTCAACTTCCAGTGGGCATGGGCTTCGGGGTACGCGGCCGCGCAGTACGTCTGATCCAACACAAATCAAAAACTGTGGGAGCGGGCTTGCTCGCGAATGCGCTGGATCAGTCGACATACATGTTGAATGACACACCGCTTTCGGGAGCAAGCCCCCTCCCACAGTTGTTATGCGTGATGCAGTAAGGAACACTTTTTGCTGTCAGATGTGATCGGCGCCATTGCGTCGGCGTCATTACTGGCTCAATTTAGCGGCATCGCCTCGGAAGGCCTTCGCACTTCATGTCCTCGACCTCGTTTCGTCAGTCTTTGCGGCGCCTGTGGGCGCTGGATAAATTCAGCTACAGCGTGCGGGTGTTCATCGCCCTGACCGGCAGCATGGCGCTGTGTTGGTATCAGGATGAAATGGGCCTGCTGATCCCGTTGTTCCTGGGGATTATCGCCAGCGCCCTGGCCGAGACCGACGACAGTTGGCAGGGTCGCCTCAACGCACTGGCAGTAACACTGGTGTGTTTCAGTATCGCCGCGCTGTCGGTGGAACTGCTCTTCCCCTACCCCATCGTGTTCGCCATTGCCCTGGCCTTGGCCAGTTTCGGCCTGACCATGCTCGGCGCGCTCGGCGAGCGTTATGGCGCGATTGCCTCGGCGACCTTGATTCTGTCGGTCTACACCATGATCGGCGTGGATCAGCGCGGCGGTGCGGTCACCGATTTCTGGCACGAACCGATGCTGCTGGTGGCGGGGGCCGCGTGGTATGGCCTGCTGTCGGTGCTGTGGCAAGCGATGTTTTCCAACCAGCCGGTGCAGCAGAGTCTGGCGCGGCTGTTCCGTGAACTGGGTTTCTACCTGAAGCTCAAAGCCTCGCTGTTCGAGCCGATCCGCCAACTGGATGTCGAAGGACGGCGCCTGGAACTGGCGCAGCAGAATGGCCGCGTGGTCGCAGCGCTGAACAGTGCCAAGGAAATCATTCTGCACCGGGTCGGCAACGGGCGCCCGGGCTCGAAAGTCAGTCGTTATCTGAAGCTGTATTTCCTCGCTCAGGACATCCACGAGCGCGCCAGCTCCTCGCACTATCCGTATAACGCGCTGGCCGATGCGTTCTTCCACAGCGACGTGCTGTTCCGCTGCCAGCGTTTGTTGCGCCAGCAGGGCAAGGCCTGCCGCGCGCTGGCCGAATCGATCCAGATGCGCCAGCCGTTCGTCTACGACGCCAGTTTTGCCGAAGCCCTGACCGACCTCGATGCCTCCCTTGAACACCTGCGCATCCAGAGCAACCCGGCGTGGCGCGGCTTGCTCCGTTCGCTGCGCGCACTGGCAGCCAACCTCGGCACCCTCGACCGTTTGCTCAGCGATGCCAGCAACCCCGACGCCTTGGCGGACGCCACCGACAGCAGCCTGCTCGACCGCTCGCCGCGCAACCTCAAGGACGTATGGATTCGCCTGCGCACGCAGCTGACACCGACCTCGTTGCTGTTCCGTCATGCCCTGCGTCTGCCGCTGGCGCTGAGTATCGGCTATGGCATGGTGCACCTGATTCACCCGTCGCAGGGTTACTGGATCATCCTCACCACCCTGTTCGTCTGCCAGCCGAACTACGGCGCGACCCGGCGCAAACTCGGGCAGCGGATTCTCGGCACCGCCATCGGCCTGACAGTGGCGTGGGCGCTGTTCGATCTGTTCCCCAGCCCGCTGGTGCAGTCGTGCTTCGCGATCGCCGCCGGGGTGGTGTTCTTTACCAACCGCACCACACGCTACACCCTGGCGACCGCCGCCATCACGATCATGGTGCTGTTCTGCTTCAACCAGATCGGCGATGGCTACGGGCTGTTCCTGCCGCGCCTGTTCGATACCCTGCTCGGCAGCCTGATCGCCGGCCTGACGGTGTTCCTGTTCCTGCCGGACTGGCAGGGCCGACGCCTGAACAAAGTGCTGGCCAACACCCTGACCTGCAACAGCATCTACCTGCGCCAGATCATGCAGCAATATGCCGCCGGCAAGAGCGACGACCTCGCCTATCGCCTGGCCCGACGCAACGCGCACAACGCCGATGCGGCGCTGTCGACAACGCTGGCGAACATGCTGATGGAGCCGGGGCATTTCCGTAAGGAAGCGGACGTCGGTTTCCGTTTTCTGGTGCTGTCGCACACCTTGTTGAGTTACCTGTCAGGGCTTGGCGCACACAGGGAAACCCAATTGCCAGCCGATGTGCGTGAGCATTTGATTGAAGGTGCCGGGGTGAAGCTGGCGATGAGTATCGACGAAATCGCCCAGGGCCTGGCGAACAAGCAGCCGGTGGCGATTCAGAGTGACGAAGAGGAAGCGCTGGCCAATGAGCTGGAGCAGATGCCGGACGAGATCGATGAAGGACAGCGACTGGTGCAGACGCAACTGGCGCTGATCTGCCGGCAGTTGGGGCCGTTGCGGACGTTGGCGGCGCACCTGATCAAGGACACCAGTGAGGTCAGCGGCGGCTGATCAGACGCCATCGCGAGCAGGCTCACTCCTACAAGGGAACGCATTTCAAACTGTAGGAGTGAGCCTGCTCGCGATAGGGCCATCAGCCACTTAACAAATTCCGGATCAGCTTCTACATCCCATGCTGCCTCAGCAACTTGTCATAACTCCCATCCGCTTTCATCGCCGCAATCGCCTTATCGAACCCGGCCACAATCTGCTCATGCTGCGGATTCTTCAGACTCACCAGAATATGCAGGCTGTTCTCGCTCAACGGCTTGGGCAGAAACTCCACCGAGTTGCGCACTTTCGGTGACTCGCGCGCCAGGTAATAGCGCGCGACGTATTCATCCTCCAGGGTCAGCTTGACCCGGTCCGCCGCCAGCATGCGCACGGCCATGGCGAAGTTATGCACAGGGACTTTCTCCAGTGCGGTATCGGCATCGAAGGCCTGCGAGTAGGCATAACCGCGCACCACCGCCACCGGGTAGGTGTGCAGTTGTTCCAGGCTGCCGTACTCCAGCGGCGTGTCCTTGCGCTTGAGAAAGCGGATGCGGTTGAGCAGGTATTCGCCAGAGAACTGGCCGATTTTTTTCCGCTCGTCGTTGTACCAGGCGTTGACCAGTACGTCGTAACGCCCTTCGCCAACGCCCAGCAGCGCCCGCGCCCAAGGTACCTGTTCATACTCGCTGGCATAACCGGCCCGCGCCAGCGCGGTGCTGACGATGTCGGTGGCCAGGCCACCGTTGACCAGCGTGTCGTCGGTAAAGGGCGGCCAGATATCAAACACCAGTCGCAACTTCTGCGCTGAGGCGGTTTGGGCCAGCAAGAGCAATCCGATCAACGCAAAGGCTCGATGCAGTCGCGGCATGCTTGAAAATCCTTAGCGGGCGGGCTGCCCGGCGTGTTTTCAGTCAAAACCCCAAGGCCCCATACCGGCGAAACCCAGGCCCTAACAGTAGCTCATTGAAGCCAGTGCACAGCGCTTTCCAGCAGATTACACAAAGCCGAGACGGTCGCGAGAAAGGAATGATGGCATTTTGACCTTTGTCACAGACTCTTCCGCCATACAGACATCCAGCGCCTGTGCCCTTAGTATCGGGCGACGGAGTTCAAGGAGTCGGAAGATGACAATCGAGTGGATCTGCAAGCATCACCGCGATCTGGGCAAAGAGCAGTTGTACGCGCTGCTGAAACTGCGCTCGGACGTATTTGTGGTCGAACAGAAATGCGCCTACCCGGACCTCGATGGCCAGGATCTGAATGGCGATACCCATCACTTGATGGGCTGGGAAGACGATCAGTTGATCGCTTATCTGCGCCTGCTCGACCCCCAGTCCCAGGGCGGTGACGTGGTGATCGGCCGCGTGATCATTGCGCCGCAGGGCCGTGGTAAAGGGCTGGGGCATGTGATGATGGAACACGCGCTGAAACAGGCCGGGAAGCACTGGCCGCAGGTACCGATCTATCTGTCGGCGCAGGCGCATTTGCAGGGGTACTACGGCAGGTACGGGTTTGTGGTGGCGGGTGAGGAGTATCTGGAGGATGACATTCCGCACATAGGCATGCGTCGTCTTTGAGGGCCCCTTCGCGAGCAAGCCCGCTCCCACATTTTGATCGCATTCCATCTGAAGGAACTCGGTCTACTGTGGGAGCGGGCTTGCTCGCGAAGGCGTCAGCTCAGCCACTGCAAAACTCAGGGATACTCCAGCACAGCCTTGATCTGCCGCAGATTACGCTCGATCCACCCGCGATCAATCGCCCCCCACTCGCGAATCCGATAGCGCCCGGCATGATTGCGCGCGCCCTCTTCCTGCTCGAATTCACAGACGATATCCAGATCCGCCAGCGCGGCGATCGTGTCCTGCGCCGTGCGCCGGGGCATGCCGGTCACTTCGGTCAGCGCCGGGACGCTTGGCGCCAGGCCACTGTCGATCAGGTAGGCCACGTACAGGCGCCGGTAAAAGCTGCTTTTGGTCTTGCTTACGTCCATCTAAACACTCCCAACGTTAAAAGATCGCAGCCTGCGGCAGCTCCTACAAGAGATCGCAGCCCAACTGTAGGAGCTGCCGCAGGCTGCGATCTTTTGATCTTCATTGCATATCGCGCCACGTCAGGTACACCCGCAGATCGAACTCGACCTGGTGATACCCCGGCAGCATGTGTTCACACAATTTATAGAAGGCCTTGTTGTGATCCGACTCCTTGAAGTGCGCCAGTTCATGCACGACGATCATTTTCAGGAACTCGGGCGCCGCCTCCTTGAACAGCGAGGCGATGCGAATCTCTTTCTTGGCCTTGAGCTTGCCGCCCTGCACCCTTGACACCGTGGTATGCAGGCCCAGCGCGCGGTGCGTCAGGTCGAGGCGGTTGTCGAACAGCACCTTGTCGATGGCCGGTGCGTTGCGCAGGTATTCCTGCTTCAGGTCCAGCGCGTAGCTGTACAGCGCCTTGTCGCTCTGCACATCGTGACGCCCTGGATAGCGCTGGCTCAGGTAGTCACCCAGACGCTGTTCGGCGATCAGTTGGCGCACCTGATCCTGCAATTGCGCGGGATAGGCCTGGAGGTATTTCAACGCAGTCATGGACACGGCAACACGGTTCGAAAAGAGCGCCAGTGTAGCGAATTCAAACCGGTAGCGCGCTCCAGTCAAAGGGCTCGGCGAAGCTCGCGGCAGCTTCGGAGGTCAGCGGGTGCGCCACCAGGAAACCCTGCACATATTCGCAGCCATGCGCTTGCAGCCATTGATACTGTTCGATGGTTTCCACACCTTCGGCGATCACCAGCAAACCGTACTGTTTACACAGATTGATCACGTTGCTGACCAGCGCCGCGTCGCGCGTCGACTCCGGCAGTCGCGCAATCAGGTGTCGATCAAGCTTGAGCGTATCCAGCTCCAGATCACGCAGATGCGCCAGCGAACACGGCCCCGAACCAAAATCATCCAAAGCCACCCGCACCCCGAGATTACGCAGCAGGCGCAACTGTTTGCGGGTCTCGTCGGGGTTGTGCATCAGCGCGTCTTCGGTGACTTCGACCTCCAGTTGCCGTGGCTGCAGCGCGTGCCGCTCCAGCACCTGGCGCAACTCGGTGACCAGATTCGGCAGACCGAACTGGGTGTTGCTCAAACTCACGCCGAGCACCAGATCCTCGGCAAACAACGTTTCCCAGGCTTTGCGCTGGCCGGCGCCGCGATGATAGATCCAGCTGCCGAGCCGGCTGATCAACCGTGCCTCTTCCAGCAACGGCAGGAACAGCCCCGGCGGCACATCGCCGACGCTCGGATGCTGCCAGCGCAACAACGCCTCGAAACCGCGGATCTGCCCGCTGTCGATCGCCACCTGCGGCTGATACACCAGATTGAAATCACGGTTCTCGATGGCGTTGCGCACGCTCTCTTCGAGCATCAGCCGCGAGCGCGCGCGGCCGTTCATTTCGTGATCATAAAAGCGATATTGCTGACGCCCGGCGCGCTTGGCTTCGTACATGGCAATGTCGGAGGCGCGCAGCAAGCCATCGAGGTTCGAGCCGCAGTCCGGGTAGGTGGCGATGCCGATGCTCGCGCCGAGGGCAATATCCAATCCCTCGATCTGCTGACAGATCGACACCCGTTCGATGAGTTTCTCGGCAATCTTCGCCGCCTGCTCGGGGAACTCCAGATCGAGCAGCGCAGTGAACTCGTCACCCCCCATGCGCGCGAGAATATCGAACGACCGCAGACAGGCCTTCAATTGCTCGGAGACCCAGCGCAGCACCCGGTCGCCGGCATCATGCCCAAGGGAATCATTGACCCGTTTGAAGCCATCGAGATCCAGATACAGCAGCACCCAACTGCTGTCGCTGCGTTCACCACGCAGCAGCAGGTTTTCCACCGTCTGATAGAAACCTCGGCGATTGAGCAGACCGGTCAACGGATCGGTGACCGCTTGAAATTCCAGCTGCTGATGCAGGTGACGCACCACCGACATGTCCAGCACCGTCACCACCATCGCGTGTTGCTCGGCGGGCAACGGCGCGCAGGACAACGCTACCGGCACCTGTTGCCCCGGTGCCGTGCGCAACAACGCATCGTGCAGACGCAAGGTCTCACCGCGTTTATATCCGGCCAACAACTCGGAATCGGCCCACAGCGGGATGTGCGGTTTCTGCAGGTAATCGAGAAACTCCTTGCCCGCCAGCTCCTTCACCGGCGCATTCAGCAGCCGCGAAATCGCCGGGTTGGCGAAGCGGATCAAACCGTCCTCGCCGAGCACCAGAATGCCTTCCGCCGCGTTATCCAGCACCGAGGCATTGAAGGCCCGCGCGACCTCCAGATCATGACTAAGACGCTGCAAGGCGCGGCGGTTGCGCTGGTGTTCGAGCAATGCCTGGACTTTCGGCTTGAGAATCTGCGGATCAAATGGCTTGAACAGGTAATCCACCGCGCCACTGGCATAGCCCTTGATCACGGCGTCCTGCGACTGTTCGTTGGCGGTGAGGAAAATGATTGGCGTGAGACGTGTGCGCTGGCTGCCGCGCATCAGCCGCGCGACTTCAAAACCGTCCATGCCTGGCATCTGCACATCCAGCAGCACCAGATCGACGTCATGTTCGAGCAGCAGATTGAGTGCCTCGAAGCCGGAGGCAGCGGTCATGACGTGCCAATCCTGACGCTGCAGCAACGCGCGCATGCTGATCAGGTTTTCAGGGTAATCATCAACGATCAAAAGGACAGAGCTGCCTTCACCTGGCTGGGGTTGCGCGCATTCCATGCTGCTTCTCTTGTCGGGACATCTCTTGTCGGACTATCGGCCGGTTTCCTGGGAAAACCGTACAGTTACTGAGCCATCACTCTAGTCCCGGATCTGTGAAAGCAGAAGCTGTCACGCCGCCATCATTTAGCCAAAGCTGCGATAAACCGACTAACGGTCACCCCTGCAGCCCCCGAAAACCGGCACAGATGGCATTTCGACAGGATGTTGACGCCAATCATCTGCCAAACGGGCGTTAACAAAAAACTCCTCTACGCTTATAACTGCCGCCCGAAAAGGCGCGGGCTAGAGCTTCTGGCACTCGCGTTCAGGATGAATTGAGTGGAAAACCGACATGATCGATCTCGCAACCTGGAACCTCAGCGTTCCCGTCGGCAGTCCGCCGTACACCGTCGAAACCTCCAAACTGGTGAATGGCTTCAAGGATCAGTACTTCCATTCCGACACCGGCACGCTGTTTTTCTGGTCACCGGTGACCGGGTCAAAAACCGAAAACGCCATCTACCCGCGCACCGAACTGCGCGAAACCTTCAGCAACGGCACCCTGCGCAACTGGTATTACCCGGACGCCGACAACACCCTGCGCGCAACTCTCGCGGTGAACAAGGTGCCCAGCTCGGGCAAGATCGTCATCGGCCAGATCCACGCGTATGAAAGCCAGAAGCCGATGGTCAAGCTTGAATACCAGTACAAGACCAAGACCGAAACCGGCAACCTCGTCATCAAAGTACGCATGCACCCCGACGATGCGGAAAGCCGCGTTATCACCCTCGCCACCGGCATCAAACTCGACCGCGAATTCAACTACCTGATCCACCTCAGCCCCGGCGGTGCACTGGGCGTGAGCGCAGCGGGTTATCAGTGGGATTCACAAATCAGCGCGACGTGGCGCAACAAGCCGCTGTACTTCAAGGCTGGGGTGTATGTGCAGGACAACACCGGGTATACCAGTGAGGGTGGGCAGGTGACGTTTACCAAGCTGGATATTGATCACAACAAGTGACATCGGCGGCCTCGATACTTACACAAATTCCTGTAGGAGCGGGCTTGCTCGCGAATGCGGAGTGTCATTCAACATCAATGTTGCTGACCCACCGTATTCGCGAGCAAGCCCGCTCCCACAGGGGATCAACAGGGGATCAATAGCGTGATGAATATCAAGGGGGGTCTAGTCTTGAAATGGTTTAAACCTATTTCAGGACTAGACACTTGGATTCTCCTATCCCGCCCTTTCCTACGAAACAGAAGTAGGGAAATTTACAAAAAACTCACCATCCGAAACTGCGAACCCCTTATTCCCTGGCTCCTTATGAAACCTAAACTTTCCTTTAATAACTCCAGAGCTATTTTTTTCCAATACGAATAATCCAGATTGAGGCCTCCATGCAGGGGCATATCGCGCGTCGCATACAAAATCAATTACATTGGGGAAGTCGGGAAAATAGTGATATGTACCTGGAATAAGATCCTTGGAGAATAAAAATAAAATATCTTCTGAATGATGTTCAGTATGGCTACTTGTATGCACATAAATGTTGTCAGAGTAATCTCCATAAAGATGGGTAGATTTATACTCAGCTCTCTCTTCGCCACTTTCGCCATCCTTGCCGTACAAGATACAGCTGACCTCGCCACTGAGCTCATGCTTTTTAAATTTCTCACGGACATCAATGCTTGACATATCAATCTCTCCATTACATAGAAGGAACAAAATCAGTAAAGGGAGGGATAAATATGTTTATCGTTACTTCCTTTCTGATTGCATTGAGACGATAGGCTGCAATGAATTTTAAATCACCTGTCAGAAATGACAGTTCTTTATGCGATTTCGAAATAAGCAATACAATTTACGCAGTCGTTAACGAAATTTATTTTTCTCTCAACAATAACTATGCCTTCGGCCACATCAAGTGCGGGGAAAATGTCACACATATCGGGCTTATCGAAAGAAATTTTAAAAATCTTTTTTAACGACATTTTTAGCCGCCAGCCGTTAATTTGTTCACAATGAAAAACTCACACAAAAAAACCCGCCACTCGGCGGGTTTTTCATTTACGCGATCAAACGCCCAGGCTTAGTTCACCTTGGCGTTCAACTCACCCTTCAGATAACGCTGGAACATCGCTTCCAACGAGATCGGCTTGATCTTCGAAGCATTACCGGCGGTACCGAACGCTTCATAACGAGCGATACACACATCACGCATCGCCGTCACGGTCGCGCCGAAGAATTTACGTGGGTCGAATTCGCTCGGGTTGGTGGCCATCAGGCGACGCATTGCGCCGGTGGATGCCAGGCGCAGGTCGGTGTCGATGTTGACCTTGCGTACGCCGTATTTGATGCCTTCGACGATTTCTTCAACCGGCACGCCGTAGGTTTCTTTGATGTCGCCGCCGTACTGGTTGATGATCGCCAGCCACTCTTGTGGAACCGACGAGGAACCGTGCATCACCAAGTGGGTGTTCGGGATGCGCTTGTGGATTTCCTTGATGCGGTCGATCGCCAGCACGTCGCCGGTAGGTGGCTTGGTGAACTTGTAGGCGCCGTGGCTGGTGCCGATGGCGATGGCCAAGGCATCGACCTGGGTCTTCTTGACAAAGTCAGCGGCTTCTTCCGGGTCGGTCAGCATCTGGCTGTGATCCAGAACGCCTTCGGCGCCGATTCCGTCTTCTTCACCGGCCATGCCGGTTTCCAGCGAACCCAGGCAGCCCAGCTCGCCTTCAACCGAAACGCCGCAGGCGTGAGCCATGGCAACAGTTTGTTGGGTAACGCGGACGTTGTATTCGTAGTCGGTCGGAGTCTTGCCGTCTTCGCCCAGGGAACCGTCCATCATTACCGAGCTGAAGCCCAGTTGAATGGAGCGCTGGCAGACGTCAGGGCTGGTGCCGTGGTCCTGGTGCATGCACACCGGGATGTGCGGGAATTCTTCGATCGCGGCCAGGATCAGATGACGCAGGAACGGCGCGCCAGCGTATTTGCGAGCGCCGGCCGAAGCCTGGACGATCACCGGGGAGTCAGTCTTGTCAGCGGCTTCCATGATGGCGCGCATCTGCTCAAGGTTGTTGACGTTGAAGGCTGGAACGCCGTAGCCGAACTCGGCTGCGTGGTCCAGCATCTGGCGCATGCTGATAAGTGCCATTGTGTGTGTCTCTCCCGGTTGAGGGTCGTTAATCGTGCCAGCCTGCCGGAGCGGCGGCGGCTATTCAAGTGATTGCAGATCGGGGGTCGAAGCCCGGTCTGGTGATTCGGTGTTACCAAAATCTTGTGAACAACAGAGAACCCCTGTGGGAGCGAGCTTGCTCGCGAATGCGGATTAACATTCAACATTGATGCAAGCTGATCCACCGCCTTCGCGAGCAAGCCCGCTCCCACATTTTGGATCTATGTGAATCAATTCAATCGTCTTACTCGGCCTTGCAGCCGCGGCCGATCAGGTCATTGGTGGCGACCCAGTACACCAGGCCTTCGTCACCCTTGACGTGAAACGCCAGCATGCCGTCGCTGTACAGCACGCCCGAGGCGCCCGGCTCTTCTTTCAGGCGGTAGACCTGATCACCGCCGCCCAGTCGAACATCGACTTCCTTCTGGCCGGCATCGGCGTAGCGCCACAGCACTTTGGCCTGGCTGTCGCAGGTCCAGGTGGCCCAACTGTCCGCAGGTGCGGACGACTGAAACAGGTTCATCTGCGCGCAACCGCCCAACAATGCCAACGCCGCAATGGCGATCAAGCCTTTCATCCGTGTTCCTCGACTGACAGCAACGCCGCCAGCCCTGAGTTAAAGAGTCAGACCGGTCAAGGACAACCATGTTCCTTGGCCGGGGTTTGCGTCTCGTATTTGTCCAGACCGTCCGGCCCCGAGCGCTTGTTCAGCACCGGGTTGGTTTCGGCCTGCCAGTCGGCCTGGTAGCAGCCTTTGCGCGCCGCATCCGGCGCAGGCGTTGCCTCGGCCTTCGGGTTACTCCCGCAGGCCGCCAGCGTACCGGTCAGCAACAACAGCGCTAACGACTTGACCATGTGAACACTCCTTTGCCTGGCCAAACGGGCGGCCTCAGGCCTTGGCCCGGCTTTCCAGGACTTCAACGGCCGGCAGCACCTTGCCTTCGACGAATTCGAGGAACGCGCCACCACCGGTGGAAATGTAGGAGATTTGCTCGGCCACGCCATATTTATCGATGGCCGCCAGGGTGTCGCCACCGCCGGCAATGGAGAACGCGGCGCTGTCAGCGATGGCCTGGGCCAGCACTTTGGTGCCGTTGCCGAACTGGTCGAATTCGAACACGCCGACCGGGCCGTTCCACAGGATGGTTTTCGACGACTTCAGCAGTTCGGCGAAGTTGGCCGCGGTTTGCGGGCCGATGTCCAGAATCATGTCGTCAGCGGCAACGTCAGCGATCAGCTTGACGGTGGCTTCGGCGCTTTCAGCAAATTCCTTGGCAACCACCACGTCCACCGGCAGCGGCACGCTGACCTTGGCGGCGATGGCGCGCGCGGTGTCCAGCAGGTCCGGCTCGTACAGCGACTTGCCGACCGGGTGACCGGCGGCAGCCAGGAAGGTGTTGGCAATACCGCCGCCGACGATCAGTTGATCGCAGATCTGGCTCAGGCTGTTGAGGACGTCGAGTTTGGTCGAGACCTTGGAGCCGGCAACAATCGCAGCCATTGGCTTGGCCGGTGCGCCCAGCGCCTTGCCCAGCGCATCCAGTTCAGCGGCCAGCAGCGGGCCAGCCGCCGCGACTTTGGCAAACTTGGCCACGCCGTGGGTCGAACCTTCGGCACGGTGCGCGGTGCCGAAAGCGTCCATCACGAACACGTCGCACAGGGCGGCGTATTGCTGGGCCAGTTCGTCGGCGTTCTTTTTCTCGCCCTTGTTGAAGCGCACGTTTTCGAACAGCACGATGTCGCCGGCCTTGACGTCAACACCGCCCAGGTAATCGGCCACCAGCGGCACTTCGCGGCCCAGGGCCTTGCTCAGGTAGTCGGCGACTGGCTTGAGGCTGTTCTCGGCGGAGAACTCGCCTTCGGTCGGACGGCCCAGGTGCGAACACACCATCACCGCCGCACCTTTTTCCAGGGCCAGCTTGATGGTCGGCAGCGAAGCCAGGATACGCGCATCGCTGGTGACAACACCGTCCTTGACTGGGACGTTGAGGTCTTCGCGGATCAATACGCGCTTACCTTGCAGATCGAGGTCGGACATCTTCAACACGGTCATGGGTCGCACTTCCTGAGTAGCTGTTCTTAGAGAGCAGGTTTTTTTGAAATCGCTGTTTGCAGATAGTGGTCTGCAACGTCCAGCATTCGGTTGGCAAAACCCCATTCGTTGTCGAACCAGGCCAGGATGTTCACCAGTTTGGGGCCGGAAACACGGGTCTGACTGGCATCGACGATGGCCGAATGTGGGTCATGGTTGAAATCACAGCTTGCGTGCGGCAACTCGGTGTAAGCCAGCAGGCCTTTGAGCGGGCCGTTGGTGGCGGCCTCGCGCAGGATCCGGTTGACCTCGTTGGCATCGGTCGCGGTGGCGGTCTGCATCGTGATGTCGAGGCAGGACACGTTGACCGTCGGCACGCGTACGGCTTTGGCCTGAATTCGCCCGGCAAGTTCCGGCAGCAGGCGCTCGATGCCACGCGCCAGACCAGTGGACACCGGGATCACCGACTGGAACGCCGAACGAGTGCGGCGCAGGTCTTCGTGGTGATAGGCGTCGATCACCGGCTGATCGTTCATCGCCGAGTGAATCGTGGTGATCGACACGTAATCCAGGCCGATCGCCTTGTCCAGCAGACGCAACAGCGGCACGCCGCAGTTGGTGGTACAGGACGCGTTGGACACCAGCAGCTCATCGCCAGTCAGGCAATCCTGATTGACGCCGTAGACAATGGTGGCGTCGACATCCGCCTCGCTGGCCATCGGTTGCGAGAACAGCACGCGAGGCGCGCCGGCGTTGAGGAAACGCTGGCCGTCTTCGCGGGTGTGGTAAGCGCCGGAGCATTCAAGCACCAGGTCGACGCCCAGCGCCGCCCAGTCGATGCCTTCGGGGGTGGGACTGCGCAGAACCTTCACGCAGTCGCCATTAATATGCAGACAATCGCCGTCTACTCGCACTTCGCCGGGAAAGCGGCCGTGAGTGGAGTCGAAGCGTGTCAGGTATTCGATGCTGGCCATGTCCGCCAGATCGTTGATCGCGACAATTTCAAACCCGGCCTTCTCGCCTCGCTCGAACAACGCACGCAAGACGCAACGACCAATCCGGCCGTAGCCGTTGAGTGCAACTTTGTAGGGACGCGGTTGAGGCATTGGGTTCTCGATTACCGTTTGATTCCGTTATTGCAATGGTGTCTGAACCACCGATTTCGCGAGCAAGCCCGCTCCCACATTGGATCAGGGTTGTGAACACTGTGTGTGTCACACAACAAATCCCCCTGTGGGAGCGGGCTTGCTCGCGAAGGCGTCAGTCCAGACGACGCAACTTCTGGATCAGTCTTCCAGCAGCTCTTCAGCCTGACCCAGGATGTTTTCCAGGGTGAAGCCGAACTCTTCGAACAGTGCCGAAGCCGGAGCCGATTCGCCGTAGGTGGTCATGCCGATCACACGACCTTCCAGACCGACGTACTTGAACCAGAAGTCGGCGTGAGCCGCTTCGATCGCGATACGTGCGCTGACCTGCAACGGCAGAACCGATTGCTTGTAGCCGGCGTCCTGAGCGTCGAACACGCTGGTGCAAGGCATGGAAACCACGCGCACCTTGCGGCCCTGCCCGGTCAGTTTGTCGTAGGCCTGAACGGCCAGACCGACTTCCGAACCGGTCGCAATCAGGATCAGCTCAGGCTCGCCTGCGCAGTCCTTCAACACGTAGCCACCGCGGCTGATGTCGGCGATCTGGCCGGCATCGCGTTCCTGGTGCTGCAGGTTCTGCCGCGAGAAGATCAGCGCCGAAGGGCCGTCTTTACGCTCCAGCGCGTTTTTCCAGGCCACCGCCGATTCAACGGCATCGGCTGGACGCCAGGTGTCGAGGTTCGGCGTGGTACGCAGGCTGGTCAATTGTTCGATCGGCTGGTGCGTCGGGCCGTCTTCGCCCAGACCGATAGAGTCGTGGGTGTAGACGTGGATCACGCGCTTCTTCATCAGCGCCGACATGCGCACCGCGTTGCGCGCATATTCCATGAACATCAGGAAGGTCGCGCCGTAAGGCACCAGGCCGCCGTGCAGGGTCACGCCGTTCATGATTGCGGTCATGCCGAACTCGCGCACGCCGTAGTACATGTAGTTGCCGCTGGCATCTTCAGCGCTGACGCCTTTGCAACCTTTCCACAGGGTCAGGTTGGAGCCGGCCAGGTCAGCCGAACCGCCGAGCAGTTCCGGCAGCAGCGGGCCGAACGCGTTCAGGGTGTTCTGGCTGGCTTTACGGCTGGCGATGGTTTCGCCTTTGGCCGCCACTTCAGCGATGTAGGCCGAGGCTTTTTCCGCGAAGTCAGCCGGCAGTTCACCGCTCAGACGACGGATCAGCTCGTTGGCTTCGGTCGGGAACGCCGCGGAGTAGGCAGCGAAACGCTGATCCCACTCGGCTTCGGCAGCGCGACCTTTTTCCTTGGCATCCCACTCGGCATAAATGTCGGCCGGGATTTCGAACGGGCCGTGGCTCCAGTTCAGCGCCTGACGGGTCAGAGCGATTTCCGCGTCACCCAGTGGGGCGCCGTGGCAGTCTTCCTTGCCCTGCTTGTTCGGCGAACCGAAACCGATGGTGGTCTTGCAGCAGATCAGGGTCGGCAGCGGGCTCTTGCGCGCGGTTTCGATAGCGGTCTTGATCTCTTCCGGATCGTGACCGTCGACGTTGCGGATCACCTGCCAGTTGTAGGATTCGAAACGCTTCGGGGTGTCATCGGTGAACCAGCCTTCGACTTCGCCGTCGATGGAGATGCCGTTGTCATCGTAGAAGGCGATCAGCTTGCCCAGGCCCAGCGTACCGGCCAGGGACGCGACTTCGTGGGAAATGCCTTCCATCATGCAGCCATCACCGAGGAACACGTAGGTGTGGTGATCAACGATGTCGTGGCCAGGACGGTTGAACTGCGCGCCCAGGACTTTTTCTGCCAGGGCGAAGCCGACGGCGTTGGCCAGACCCTGACCCAGCGGGCCGGTGGTGGTTTCGACGCCCGGGGTGTAGCCGAATTCCGGGTGACCCGGGGTGCGGCTGTGCAGTTGACGGAACTGCTTGAGGTCGTCGATCGACAGGTCGTAACCGGTCAGGTGCAGCAGCGAGTAGATCAACATCGAGCCGTGGCCGTTGGACAGCACGAAGCGGTCACGGTCGGCGAACGATGGGTTGCTCGGGTTGTGCTTGAGGTAGTCGCGCCAAAGTACTTCGGCGATATCTGCCATACCCATAGGGGCACCGGGATGGCCGCTGTTGGCTTTTTGCACGGCATCCATGCTGAGGGCACGAATGGCGTTGGCACGCTCACGACGGCTAGGCATCGCTGATCTCCTGGGTGTGAATAGATTGAAACGGAAAAAAGGAGGGCATTTTCCCTCACCGGAGCGCCTCGGGGCAATGACAGATAGTCATCCGAAGGCGTTTTTCCCGTGCTGGACGGCGGTTTCGTCTGGTGAAACCTTTCCGCTGTTCGTTTGTAGAGTTAACCAGCCAGTGAGAAGTGCCATCTATCGAGCAATATCAAAACTTTTTGATATTGCCCTTGCAGCGATTTCCCACCGTCACTAGACTGCTGCCCCATGAACTTACGCGTGCCTTCCATTCGCCATGACGATTGCGACGAGCTGGCGGCCCTGTGCAAGGCCGGTGGCGATCCGCTACGCCTGAATGTATTGCGCGCGCTGGCCAACGATTCGTTCGGCGTACTGGAACTGGCGCAGATTTTCGGTATCGGCCAGTCCGGCATGAGCCACCACCTCAAGGTGCTGGCCCAGGCCGATCTGGTAGCAACGCGCCGTGAAGGCAACGCGATTTTCTATCGTCGCGCCCTGCCTCACACCGAATTGCTGGGCGGCAAGTTGCACGCCGCATTGTTAGAAGAAGTCGACAATCTGGCGCTGCCGGACGACGTGCAGGCGCGCATCACTCAAGTCCACGGACAACGTGAAGCGGCCAGCCAGGACTTTTTCGCCCGGGTCGCGGAGAAATTCCGCGCCCAGCAAGACTTGATCGCAGGCCTGCCGCAATACCGCGACAGCGTGCTGGCCCTGCTCGACAAACTGAACTTCAATGGTGCTGCCACGGCCATTGAAGTCGGCCCCGGTGATGGTGCTTTCCTGCCGGAACTGGCCCGCCGCTTCGGCACCGTAACCGCGCTGGACAACAGCCCGGCGATGCTCGAACTGGCGCGTCAGGTATGTGAACGTGAACGGCTGGCTAACGTCAGCCTGCAATTGGCCGATGCATTGAATGGCACCAGCCTTCAGGCCGATTGCGTGGTACTGAACATGGTGCTGCACCATTTCGCCGCGCCGGCCGAAGCGCTCAAGCACATGGCCGGCCTGCTGCAACCGGGCGGTAGCCTGCTCGTGACAGAGTTATGTAGCCACAACCAGAGTTGGGCCAGGGAGGCCTGCGGTGATCTGTGGTTGGGGTTTGAACAGGACGATTTGGCCCGTTGGGCCACCGCTGCGGGACTCGCTCCCGGGGAAAGCCTCTATGTAGGCTTACGTAATGGTTTCCAGATCCAGGTTCGCCACTTTCAGCGACCGGCTGGCGACACTCACCATCGGTAAATTCAGGAAAACATCGAGATGAGCGAATACTCCCTCTTCACCTCCGAGTCCGTGTCTGAAGGACATCCGGACAAAATCGCCGACCAGATTTCCGATGCGGTGCTGGACGCCATTATTGCCCAGGACAAACACGCACGCGTGGCCGTGGAAACTCTGGTCAAGACCGGCGTTGCCATCGTTGCCGGTGAAGTGACCACCAGCGCCTGGGTCGACCTGGAGCAGATCGTTCGTGACGTGATCTGCGACATCGGCTACACCAGCTCCGAAGTCGGCTTCGACGGCGCTACCTGCGGCGTGATGAACATCATCGGCAAGCAATCCCCAGACATCAACCAGGGTGTTGACCGTGCCAAGCCCGAAGATCAGGGTGCTGGCGACCAGGGCCTGATGTTCGGCTACGCCAGCAACGAAACCGACGTGCTGATGCCAGCGCCGATCACCTTCTCGCACCAACTGGTGCAGCGTCAGGCCGAAGCCCGTAAATCGGGTCTGCTGCCTTGGCTGCGTCCGGACGCCAAGTCGCAAGTGACTTGCCGTTACGAAGGCGGCAAGGTTGTCGGTATCGACGCTGTTGTACTGTCGACCCAGCACAACCCTGAAGTGTCGTACAAAGACCTGCGCGAAGGCGTGATGGAGCTGATCGTCAAGCACGTACTGCCTGCCGAACTGCTGAGCAAAGACACCCAGTTCCACATCAACCCGACCGGCCAGTTCATCATTGGCGGCCCGGTAGGTGACTGCGGCCTGACCGGTCGCAAGATCATCGTCGACAGCTACGGCGGCATGGCCCGTCACGGCGGCGGCGCATTCTCCGGTAAAGATCCATCGAAGGTTGACCGTTCGGCGGCCTACGCTGGCCGTTACGTTGCCAAGAACATCGTCGCTGCCGGCCTGGCCGAGCGTTGCGAGATCCAGGTGTCCTACGCCATCGGCGTGGCTCAGCCGACTTCGATCTCGCTGAACACCTTCGGTACCGGCAAGATCAGCGATGACAAGATCATCAAGCTGGTGCGTGAAGTGTTCGACCTACGTCCATACGCAATCACCACCATGCTCGACCTGCTGCACCCGATGTACCAGGAAACTGCAGCCTACGGCCACTTCGGTCGTGCTCCGCAGACCAAGACTGTTGGCGAAGACACCTTCACCACCTTCACCTGGGAAAAAACCGACCGCGCCGACGCTCTGCGTTCCGCTGCTGGTCTGTAAGCCCTCCCCGGCTGCAAAAAAGCCCCGCACGGTTCGCGCCGTGCGGGGTTTTTTCATGCCTGAAATACCCTTCCGATCTCAATAAAGAACCCTGTGGGAGCGGGCTTGCTCGCGAAGAGGCCAATGCTGGCGACCCGAGTTTGGGCATGGAAACACGATGCAAAACACCCACCCGGTGCCTCTCTGAATCCTCGCCTAGCCTTGAAGCACTCCCCCTGAGCAAGGACGCTCAAAATGCTTGCCACGCTGCGCCTGTTTTCATTTGTTCTGCTGAGTTTCACCCCTCTGATCGCCTATGCAGCCTGCCCCGACTGGTCAACCGACAAGGCGCAAATTGAAGTCTCGGCCCTGCAACAGCAAATCGACCAATGGGACGACGCCTACCACCGCGAAGGCCGCTCGCTGATTGCCGACGAACTCTACGATCAATCGCGCCTGCGGCTCACCGAATGGCGCCAGTGCTTCCAGCAGCCCGCAGCGCCCGAGCACTTGCGCAGCGCGCCTGGTTCCATCGCGCATCCGATCGCCCACACCGGTCTGGACAAGCTTCACCAAGCGGCTGCCGTTCAAGCATGGTTAAAGGATCGTCAGGATGTCTGGGTGCAACCCAAGATCGATGGTGTGGCGGTCACGCTGATTTACCGTCGCGGCCTGTTGCAGCAAGCGATCAGTCGCGGCGACGGTATCAGCGG
Source organism: Pseudomonas sp. JQ36 (assembly GCF_053851495.1). Lineage (NCBI taxonomy): Bacteria > Pseudomonadati > Pseudomonadota > Gammaproteobacteria > Pseudomonadales > Pseudomonadaceae > Pseudomonas > Pseudomonas sp. JQ36. The sequence continues at coordinate 4,333,051 of NZ_CM132642.1, forward strand.
CCAGGACTGGACGGCATCGGCGCAAAGGATCGCCGCCATTCCGCAACAATTGACCCAACCGCTGGACCTGCTGGTGCAGGGCGAACTCTACTGGCGCCTGAATCAACATGTGCAGGCCAGCGCCGGCAGCGTCAACGCCCGCGCCACCGTTGCCGGACTGATGAGCCGTAAATCCTTGAGCACAGAACAGGCGTCCGGGATCGGCCTGTTCGTCTGGGACTGGCCGCAGGGGCCGGCGAATCTGCCCGAAAGAACAGCGGCACTGGCGACATTGGGTTTCGCCACGACGGCGCCATTCAGTCAGGCCATCGCCAACCTTGAAGAGGCGCAGCAGTGGCGTGAGCACTGGTATCGATCACCCCTGCCCTTCGCCACTGACGGCATTGTCCTGCGCCAGAGCCAGCGCCCACCGGCTGAGCGTTGGCAGGCGAGCGCGCCCTACTGGGCCGTCGCCTGGAAATACCCGTTTGCCCGGGCGCTGGCCGAGGTGCGCAAAGTGAACTTCAAAGTAGGTCGCAGCGGACGCATCACGCCGGTATTGGAGTTGTCGCCAGTGAGGCTCGATGACCGCGAGATCAAACGGGTTAGTGCCGGTTCACTCAAGCGCTGGCAGGCGCTGGATATCCGCCCCGGTGATCAAGTGGCAATCAGCCTGGCCGGGCTGACCATTCCACGACTCGACAGTGTGGTATTGCGCGCCACCGAGCGGGCCGCCCTCGAGATTCCCGACACGCGCGATTTCCACGCCTTGAGCTGCTGGCAGCCGACACCCGGTTGTGAGAGCCAGTTTCTCGCGCGCCTGACCTGGCTCAGTGGCAAGCAAGGGCTGGCGCTGCAGAATGTCGGGCGCGGTACCTGGGAGAAACTTCTGGAAACAGGCCGCCTGAACAACCTGCTGGATTGGTTGACCCTCGACGAGCCAGAGCTTGCTAACATTGCCGGCTTCGGCGAGCGCAGCAGCGCACGACTGATCAACAGTTTTCACAGCGCCCGCCAACGGCCGTTCACGCAGTGGCTCAAAGCATTGGGTTTACCGCCAACCGGTCAGGCACAGCTGGCCGACTCGTGGCAGGCGCTGGCACAACGCGACACCGAACAATGGCAGGCAGAAGCCGGAATCGGCCCGGGCCGCGCGGCGCAATTGAGCGCATTCTTCCGCGACCCGCAGGTGCTGGCCTTGAGTGACACATTACACGCCGCCGGAATCGACGGTTTCTGATCACGCAGTCCCCCGGCAGCCGGGAACCCAAGGGCCGTCAGACGCTCAAACAGCGCAGTGCCCCCGACCCGACTGCCTTTGCACATGGAGCTTTTATGAAATTTCTTGCACCGCTCGCCTTGCTGACTCTCTGTGGCGTCCTGGCCGCGCCTGCCATGGCCGACGAAGACGCACCGGGCCTGACCGGTTGCGCTGCGAAGAAGCAGGGCATCATCAACCAGATCGAACAGGCCAAATCCCGCGGCAACACCGACCAGCAGGCTGGTCTGCAAACCGCGCTGGATGAAGTGACGAAGAACTGCACCGATGCCGGCCTGAAGAAAGAACGCGAAAACAAGGTGCTGGAAGCCAAGCACGAAGTCAGCAAGCGCCAGGCTGATCTCGACAAGGCGATGAAAAAAGGCGATCCGGAGAAGATCGACAAGCGCAAGAACAAGCTCGCCGAGTCGCGCAAAGAGCTGCAGGATGCGCTGGACCAGATCGACAAGTAACCAGTGTTGAATGAGATGTCCTGTGGCGAGGGAGCTTGCTCCCGCTGGGCCGCGAAGCGGCCCCAACTCCATTCAATCGCGCTGTACCAGACTCAACTTGGTTGAATGGGTTTACGACGGCTGCGCCGCCGAGCGGGAGCAAGCTCCCTCGCCACAGTCGTCCGGCAGTCTCCAACAATCAATGATCCCGAAACTCTTTATGGCAAGCGCTGCAGGCATCTTCAACTTTCTGCACCGCAGGCCCCAGGTTGCTGGCCTTGTACGGCTGAACCTTGCTGGCGATCACCAGTTCACCGGTGGCTGCCTCAAGGTTACGGGCCATTTCCTGAAAGCGGGCCTGACGCAGCCAGACATCGTCTTTGGCGCTGGTGTGATCTTCTTCACGCACCTGCGGGAAATGCTTCCACGGTTCATGCGACAACGCATCGAGTTTGACCGCGCCTTCGGCGAATTTCGGCCCGTCGAACGGAATGCGTCCGCGCAACATGCCGCCCAGGTCTTCGCCGGTCTTGAGCATCTGCTTGAAGATCGCCTTGCGTTGCCCCAGCGGAGAATTCGGATCGACGCCGCCACAGGCGGACAAGGCCAGACAGGCCAGCAATACAACAGAAATGCGTTTAAGAGTCATAGTGGCTTCAGGTCACGGAATTCGGCGGCCAGTATCCTCGCGTCGCCGACAAACACCAATAGCCCTATTAAAAATACGGGTTGCCGGAGCGCATGGAGCACTTGGGCAACCGGCACAGGAATCACTCCATGAACAGCCGTTTCAAGGCTTTGCGTCACCCCCTGATCGCAACCCTGCCGTTACTGGCAATCCTTGCCGGCTGCACGGGCGGCGACACGGCCAAACCGAAAACCCACGCCTTGGCCACTTATTCCAGCGCCACCTGGGAAGCCCTGCCGGCGGTGTCCGACAGCGACCTGGTCGCCGGTTTCGACTCATGGCGCAGCGCCTGCACCCGACTCAAGGCTGATCCGGTCTGGGGCGGCACCTGCGCGGCAGCCGCCAATGTGCCGCAGAGCGCCAACGAGATTCGCGCGTTCCTCAAGCAGAACCTCGATGTGTTCGGTCTGCGGGCCGAGAACGATAACCCCAACGGCTTGATCACCGGTTACTACGAACCGGTCTACCCCGGCAGCCTGACACCCACCGACGTGGCGAACGTGCCGGTGTACGGCGTGCCGGAAGACATGATCATCGTCTCGCTGGACAGCATTTACCCGGAACTGAAGGGCAAGCGCCTGCGTGGCCGCCTCGAAGGCCGGGTACTGAAGCCTTACGACGACGCGGCGACCATCGAATCCAAAGGCGTCAAAGCGCCGGTAGTGGCGTACCTGACCGATCCGATGAACCTGCAGTTTTTGCAGATTCAGGGTTCCGGGCGGATTCAGACACCGGACGGCAAACAACTGCGCATCGCCTACGCCGACCAGAACGGCCACCCTTACCGGCCGATCGGTCGCTGGCTGGTCGAGCAAGGCGAGCTGAAGAAAGAAGACGTGACCATGAGCGCGATCAGCAACTGGGCCAAGGCTAACCCGTCGCGCATCCCGGAACTGCTGGGCAGCAACCCGAGCTACGTGTTCTTCACCCGCAACCCGGACAGCAACGAAGGCCCACGCGGTTCGCTGAACGTGCCGCTGACTGCGGGTTACAGCGCAGCGGTGGATCGCAAGGTGATTCCGTTGGGCAGCCTGCTGTGGCTGTCGACCACGCGCCCGGATGGAACCGCTTTGGTTCGCCCGGTCGCGGCGCAGGACACCGGTGGCGCGATTGCCGGTGAGGTGCGTGCGGATCTGTTCTGGGGTACCGGCGATGCTGCCGGACAACTGGCCGGCGACATGAAGCAGCAGGGGCAGATCTGGATGCTCTGGCCTAAAGGCGCGGCGTTGCCGCAAGTGCCCCAGGTCGCCGATACGCTGAAGGACAAACCTTAAGCGCCTCGGCGTGTGAGCTATCGCCCTTCGCGAGCAAGCCCACTCCCACAGGGTTCTTTGGTGTACACAGGATTTGTGCTCGCCATTGATACCTGTGGGAGCGGGCTTGCTCGCGAAGAGGCCGGCAGCAGCCCCCCAGATTCAGACCGACACAAAGAAGAACGCAGCAATCAGCCCCATCCCGACAAACCACACCAGCGACCGCAGAACCGCCCAGTCCGCCAGGTAGCAGATGATGTACAGCAGGCGACTGGTGATAAACAGCACCGCCAGCACATTCACCGTCACCAGTTCCGCCGTGCCCACCAGATGCGCAACAATCACTGCGGCAGCAAATGCCGGCATCACCTCGAAGCTGTTCAACTGCGCCGCATGCGCCCGTCGGGCGACGCCGCCTACGCTGTCGAGAAAATCCCGAGGATCATGATTGTCACTGAGCCTGAAACCGCCCGAGACCTTGGCCACGATCGTGCACACATACGGCAGGAAAATCGCGATCAATACACACCACAGAGCCACCGTCATAACGCCGTCCTTTTTTCGAGTGTTGGAAATTGCGAGCGGTCAGAACTTCATCACCAGCATGCCGATCAGCACCAGCCCACAGGCTAAGAGCCGCGGCCTGCCGAAAGGTTCTTTCAGGTAGCGCATGCCGAACAGCACCACCAGAATCACGCTGATCTCACGCAAGGCCGCCGCTTCGGCAATCGAGCCCAATTGCATCGCCCACAGCACCAGAGCGTAGCTGAACAACACGCAGAACCCGACCGCCAGACCCAGCTTCCACTGCTCGCGCCAGAACACCAGAAATGCCGGGCGTTTCGCCACCCACGCCAGCAACGGAAACGGCCAGGCGCTGAGCAACGTGACCCAGACCAGGTAATCCAGTGGATGCGACCAGCGCCGCAAGGCCTGACCATCGATGTAGGTATAACAACCGATACACAAGCCGATCAGCGCCACCACCGGCAGCATCGACCACGGCAGATGCTTGCCGCCGCCGCCCTGCCAGAGCAGGCAGACCATGCCCAACGGAATCAGCATGATCCCGAAGATCTGCTGCGCAGTGAGCACTTCGCCGGCGAAGATCAGGGTCAGCGCCAGCACCACCAGTGGCGACAAGCCACGCATCAGCGGATAGACCAACCCGAGGTCGCCGACCCGATAGGCTTGAATCAGCAGATAGCGATACAGCAACTCGAACGCCGCGGAAGCCAGAATCCACGGCCAGATGTCCAGCGGCGGCAGACTGATGAAGGGCAACGCCAGCGCCACGAACAGCAGCGCCACCGTGTCCATGCACGCCACCACCAGCAGCCGTTCGGCACTGAACTTGATCAGGGTATTCCACGTCGCATGCAACAGCGCCGCCATTAACACCAGAACTGTCGCCGCCACGTCCCACTCCTTGATTTTTTTGTTGACCCTACACCAATGTCTGCGGCTGACCAACCGAGGGGGCATGATTGTGTCCCCACCCCGAAACAGCCCATCCAACCTTTGCACCGAAGAATCGGGGCGCTGTCTTTCCACCCCCATCCAATGGAGCCCGGATGCTAGAACTTGTCGCCGCTTTTATCTGCCTCACCACCCTCCTCACCTTCGTCAATTACCGCTTCATCGGCCTGCCGCCGACCATCGGCGTGATGGTCACCGCGCTGATGTTTTCCCTGTTGCTGCAAGGCCTGAGCGTGCTCGGCTATCCCGGCCTGGAAGAACGCGTGCAACAACTGATCGGCCAGATCGACTTCGGCGATCTGCTGATGAACTGGATGCTGTCGTTCCTGCTGTTCGCCGGCGCCCTGCACGTCAACCTCAACGACCTGCGCAGCTATCGCTGGCCGATCGGCCTGCTGGCAACGTTCGGTGTGCTGATTGCCACCGCGGTGATTGGCAGCCTCGCCTATTACATTTTTGCCCTGTTCGGCTGGCACGTGAGCTTCCTCTACTGCCTGCTGTTCGGCGCGTTGATTTCGCCAACCGACCCGATCGCAGTGCTCGGCGTACTGCGTACCGCCAATGCCTCCAAACCACTGAAAACCACCATCGTCGGCGAGTCGCTGTTCAACGACGGCACTGCGGTGGTGGTGTTTACCGTGTTGCTGGGCATCGCCCAACTGGGTGAGACGCCGACCATCAGCGCCACGGCCATGCTGTTCGTGCACGAAGCCCTTGGCGGCGTGCTGTTCGGCGGACTGATCGGTTATGGGGTGTACCGGATGATCAAAAGCGTCCAACAGCATCAGATCACGGTGATGCTGACCCTGGCACTGGTGATCGGCGGTTCGGCGATGGCTACCGAGCTGCACGTCTCGGCGCCGATTGCGATGGTGGTGGCCGGTCTGATCATCGGCAACCTGGGGCGCAACCTGGCGATGAACGACATGACCCGCAAGTACCTCGACGGCTTCTGGGAGCTGCTCGATGACATGCTCAATGCGCTGCTGTTCGCGCTGATCGGCATGGAGCTGTTGCTGCTGCCGTTCAACTGGGCGCACGTGGCGGCGGCCAGTTTGCTGGCGCTGGCGATTCTGCTGTCGCGCCTGCTCACCGTGGCCCCGGCCATTGTCCTGCTGCGGCGCTGGCGCACAGTGCCGCGCGGCACCATCCGCATCCTGACCTGGGGCGGTTTGCGCGGCGGGGTCTCGGTGGCACTGGCGCTGGCCCTGCCGCTGGGTCCGGAGCGCGATCTGCTGCTGAGCATCACCTACATCGTGGTGCTGTCGTCGATCCTGTTGCAGGGCCTGACCATCGGCAAACTGGTCAAGCACGCCACCCGTGACGAGCCGTCGACCGTGGCTGAACCCGCACACTGATGTATTACCGCAGCGCCGTTGTGAAGCCCTTCACGACGCACCGCACAGCAAATCAAGCAGATGCCGCATCGCCAATGGGCGGTGCGGCGTCGAGCCATGCATCACCACCAACTCGCGCGCATGACGCTGCCCGTCCTCGACCGGTAACACGTACATCCCTTCCAGCATCATCCCGGCCCACTGCGGCACCAGCGATACCCCCATCCCCTGCGCGACCAGCATGACGATCGTTTCCAGCGCATCCAGTTCGCACAGCACGTTGGGTTCGATGGCCTGCTCATCGAGGTAGCGCTGAGCAATCTGCCCACCCCACGAGCGTGCGTCGTAACGAATGAACGGATGAACGCGCAACAGCGTTTCCAGCGACTGCCCGGCGTACGCCGCAGGAGCCACCAGAATCAGCGGCTCGACCTTGAGCACGACCAGGCCCAATGCCTTGGGCGGCTGGAACGGTGGCCTGACCAGAATCGCCGCGTCCAACTCCCCTGCAAGCACCTTCTCGTAAAGACTTTTCGAGTCACCCGGGGTGATCTTCAGCTTCAAATCAGGTGCTGTAAGCGCCAATCGCTCGATCAAGGTGGGTAACACGCCGGTCAGCGCTGTGGAAATTGCACCGATTGTCAGTTCACCGGCCACCCCATCGGGATGCAGATCGCTCTGTAGATCCTGTGCCAATTCGATGATCGCCCTGATCTTCGGCAGAATCAGCAGGCATTGGTCCGAGGGTCTGGCTGCGTGCGCGGTACGCAGCAGTAACGTGCAACCCAGCAATCTCTCGAGCGCCTGAACGCGCTGACTGATAGCTGCCGCAGTGCGACTCTCGCGCCGTGCCGCTGCCGCAATCGAACCGGTCTCGACCACGGCCACCAGGCTTTTCAGAAACCGTACATCCATAAGTTTTCCTTTCGCTCAGAACAAGGCGAAGTCGTTATGCCCCGCCGCACGGTCTGTTTACCCTGAGCGCTCCTTCACTTGGGGACATCGCATGAACAGACCTTTTCACGCTGCATACCATGTTTGCGACCTGCAACAGGCGCGGACTTTTTATCGAGATGTGTTGGGCTGCACCGAAGGCCGCAGTACCGAGACATGGGTCGACTTCGACTTTTTCGGCAATCAGCTCTCGCTTCATTTGGGCACGCCCTTCACCACTACCCGTACCGGCCAGGTTGGCGACCACAAAGTATTGATGCCGCACATTGGCGTCGTCCTGCCGCTGGAGGAGTGGCTGGAGCTGGCCGATCGTCTGAGCCGCCTCGGCACAACGTTTGAAATCCCTCCGGTGATCCGCTTCGCCGGCGAACCCGGCGAGCAGCGCACGATGTTCTTTCTCGATCCCAGCGGCAATCCGATCGAGGTCAAGGGTTTCAAGGACTTCGACGGTCTCTTCGCACACTGAGCTTCACCCCAACAAACACAACAACAAAAGGGGCACATCATGACTACCAAGAAACCCACCAGTCTGGTCACCCGCATCATGATCGGGCTGGCAGCCGGAATAATCGTCGGCATCCTTCTCAACCAGTTTCCCGAACACAAGATCTGGTTCATCGACAATCTGCTGCAACCGGCAGGGGACCTGTTCATCAGGCTGATGAAAATGATCGTCGTACCGTTGGTCTTTGCGTGCATGGTCGTCGGCATCGCCGGGGCAGGCAGCACCAAGGCACTGGGCCGGGTCGGAATAAAGACGCTGGTTTATTTCTTTACCATCACCAGCATCGCCATCGTCTTCGGACTGATCGTCGGCAATGTTTTTCAGCCCGGCGCCGGCGCGGACTTCAGCAGCACCCTGCAATCACCGGCCATTGGTCTGGCGAATACGGGGGACACACAGAACCTGGGCCGAACCCTGGTGAACATCGTGCCGGACAACATCGTCCTGGCCATGTCCCAGGGCAAGCTGCTCTCAGTGCTGTTTTTCGCCATCCTGTTCGGCTGTGCCCTGTCGATGCTGCCCGAGCCGCAGAAGGCGCCATTGATCGCCGTGATACAGGCGGTATCGGACACCATGTTCAAGGTCACGCATCTGGTCATGCACTATTCACCCATCGGCATCTTCGGCCTGATCGGGGTCACCGTGGCCAGCTTCGGCCTCAGTGCGTTGCTGCCGCTGGCCAAGCTGATCGGCATCACTTACGTCGCGGTGTTGCTCTTCGCGTTGGGCGTGCTGGGCCTGGTGGCGCGGATGGCCGGCATTCGCTTTTTCCACCTGATTCGGGAAATACGCAGTGAATTGATCCTGGCTTACAGCAGTGCTGCGTCGGCCACGGTGATGCCACAACTGATCGAGAAAATGGAGAAGTATGGCGCTCCGCGTCCGATCACCAGCATGGTCATTCCACTGGGTTACTCGTTCAACCTTGATGGCGCCTCGCTGTTCGCGGGACTGGGCACGCTGTTTATCGCTCAGGCGTACGGGATTGATCTGGGTCTGGCGGATCAGGCCATGCTGGTGCTGATCATGGTGTTGACGTCAAAGGGCGCGGCGGGAGTGCCGGGCTTCATGTTCATCATCCTCACAGCGACCCTGACCACCGCCGGTCTGCCAGTGGAAGGCGTGGCAATCATCGCCGGCGTCTACCGCCTGATGGACATGCCGGTCACCGCGCTCAACGTGTCGGGCAATGCACTGGCACCGCTGGTCATAGCGCGCTGGGAGGGACAGCTCAAGGCACCTGAGGGCGAGCCGATGACAAAACCGGTCAGCCCGCCGTTCAAGGCCTGAAACTATCGGATCTTGCTGTCGGACTCATCTTCGCGGGGTTTGCCGGAGTCTGGTTTATCCGTCTTGGGCGCCCCGCTCTCGCTGCGGATCTGCGCATGGCTGATCAGGGCGAAAATGAAACTGCCGCCGATGATGTTCCCCGCCAGGGTGGGACCTGCAAACACCATCCAGAAATCACTCCACGGCAGCTCGCCGGCAAACACCAGATACGACACTTCCGCCGAACCGACCACGATGTGGGTGAAGTCGCCCAGCGCCATCAGGTAGGTGATGAGGATGATGATCCACATCTTCGCGCTCTCCATGGACGGGATCATCCAGACCATGGTGGCGATCATCCAGCCGGAGACGATGCCCTTGGCGAACATCTGGCTGGCGTGGTTTTCCATGACCTTGCGGCCGATTTCGAGGAAGGCGTGATCGGTCCTGGTGTCGAAGATCGGCAATTCGAGCATCACGTAAGCCACCAGAATCGTCCCGCACAAGTTACCGAACAGGACCACGCCCCACAGGCGCATCAGCCGGCCGAAATTGGCCAGGGTCGGTTTGGTCATCACCGGCAGAACGGCGGTCAGGGTGTTTTCAGTGAACAGTTGCTGGCGGGCGAGAATCACCGCGAGGAAACCGGCGCAGTAGCCGAAACTGGAGATGACCTTGAACTCATCGCCGTCGGGCAGACGCGAACTGAGCAGGCCCATGCCCATCAGCGACAGGCCCATGGTCAGCCCGGCGGCGAGCGCCGACCACCACAACGCAGCGATGCTGCGCTCCAGTTCCTGATCGCCCTGAGTGCGGATGATTTCATGCAGAACCGCCGCGCGGGGCGGCTGGTTTTTCTCGACTTCATGTTTTTCATCGGTCGAGAGGTTGGGGGTCTTGCCGTCTGTCGGGGTGGTCATGGCGTGGGAACCGTGGGGGGTGGTGTTTACCTACGACCCCGGCGGTTCATGGCTGTTCAGTGGCCAGATGATTCTTCGCTGACTGAACAACCGCCTTCGCGAGCAAGCCCGCTCCCACAGGTACAAAGCAATCCATGTGGGAGCGGGCTTGCTCGCGAAGGGCGCGCCGCCGGTGTTAGTTGCTGACCAGTTCATCTTCCTTGAACTGGTCTTTGACGTACTTGATCTCGGTGCGCCCGTGCGGCGCCGGCAACCCGTCTTCGCCGAGGTTGACGAAAACCATCTTCTCGACAGTGAGGATGCTCTTGCGGGTGATCTTGTTGCGCACTTCGCAGGTCAGGGTGATCGAGGTACGGCCGAACTCGGTAGCGGTGATGCCCAGCTCGATGATGTCGCCCTGGCGCGAGGCGCTGACGAAGTTGATTTCAGAAATGTACTTGGTCACCACGCGCTGATTGCCCAACTGGACGATCGCGTAAATCGCCGCTTCTTCGTCGATCCAGCGCAGCAGGCTGCCGCCGAACAGGGTGCCGTTGGGGTTCAGGTCTTCGGGTTTTACCCATTTGCGGGTGTGGAAATTCATGTTCACTCCTGAGCGATTGCCGAAAGATGGCGCCATCTTGGCAGACCGGGCGGTCAGGCTCCATGAGCCTTCTACTATGGTCGCTATTAACGATCTTCATCTGGCCGACAGAAACCCTTTGGAAGATCAGTCTAGACGGCTATAATCGCCCCCGTTTCAAAACGGTAACCTTCACTTGCTACCGTTTTCCCGCCACCTGTCCGAGGGGCGCTGCAGCAGGTTCAACCTGTCAGGCTCGGATGGGGCGTTGACTGGCCACGGCCGGACACTAAACGCACAACGGCGCCCATTCGCATACATTACGAATGGAGGCTCTTCATGAGCGCTGTTATCACGCCTGCAGATTTTAACGATTACAAAGTTGCCGACATGTCCCTGGCTGCCTGGGGCCGTCGCGAAACCATCATCGCCGAGTCGGAAATGCCGGCCCTGATGGGTCTGCGCCGCAAGTACGCCTCCGAGCAGCCGCTCAAGGGCGCGAAAATCCTCGGCTGCATCCACATGACCATTCAGACTGCCGTGCTGATCGAAACCCTGGTTGCCCTGGGTGCCGAAGTACGCTGGTCGTCCTGCAACATCTTCTCGACTCAGGATCAGGCTGCTGCGTCCATCGCCGCTGCCGGCATCCCGGTTTTCGCCTGGAAAGGCGAGACTGAAGAAGAGTACGAGTGGTGCCTGGAGCAGACCATCCTGAAAGATGGCCAGCCATGGGACGCCAACATGATCCTCGACGACGGCGGCGACCTGACTCAGCTGCTGCACGACAAGTACCCACAAGTACTGGATCGCGTTCACGGCGTGACCGAAGAAACCACCACCGGCGTTCACCGCCTGCTGGACATGCTGGCCAAGGGCGAGCTGAAGATTCCTGCGATCAACGTCAACGACTCGGTGACCAAGTCCAAGAACGACAACAAGTACGGCTGCCGTCACAGCCTGAACGATGCAATCAAGCGTGGTACCGACCACCTGCTGTCCGGCAAGCAAGCGCTGGTCATCGGTTACGGTGACGTGGGCAAGGGTTCGGCCCAGTCCCTGCGTCAGGAAGGCATGATCGTCAAGGTTTCCGAAGTTGACCCGATCTGCGCGATGCAGGCCTGCATGGACGGTTTCGAACTGGTTTCGCCGTTCATCGACGGGATCAACGACGGCACCGAAGCGAGCATCGACAAAGCGCTGCTGGGCAAGATCGACCTGATCGTGACCACCACCGGTAACGTCAATGTTTGCGACGCGAACATGCTCAAAGCCCTGAAGAAGCGCGCTGTTGTCTGCAACATCGGCCACTTCGACAACGAAATCGACACCGCTTTCATGCGCAAGAACTGGGCATGGGAAGAAGTGAAGCCACAGGTACACAAGATCCACCGTACCGGCCCGGGCGCTTTCGACGCACAGAACGACGACTACCTGATCCTGCTGGCCGAAGGCCGTCTGGTGAACCTGGGCAACGCCACCGGTCACCCGAGCCGCATCATGGACGGTTCGTTCGCCAACCAGGTACTGGCACAGATCTTCCTGTTCGGCCAGAAGTACGCCGACCTGTCGCCAGCCGAGAAAGCCAAGCGTCTGACCGTTGAAGTACTGCCGAAGAAACTCGACGAAGAAGTGGCCCTGGAAATGGTGCGCGGCTTCGGTGGCGTGGTCACTCAACTGACCAAGCAACAGGCTGACTACATCGGCGTCACCGTCGAAGGCCCGTTCAAGCCGCACGCTTACCGCTACTGATTGACGCGGCGGCCTGCTCTCCCTGTGGGAGCGGGCTTGCTCGCGAAAGCGGTATGTCATTCAGCATTGATGTTGTCTGACCCGGCGCTTTCGCGAGCAAGCCCGCTCCCACATGGGTCGTGCAAGCCTCACAGGCTTCGTGTTTCCAAGGGTATTTCCCATGTCCCAAGACCGTCGCTACAGCTTCGAGTTCTTCCCGACCAAGACCGATGCTGGGCATGAAAAGCTGCTCAACGTTGCCCGCCAGTTGGCAACGTACAATCCCGACTTCTTCTCCTGCACCTATGGCGCTGGTGGTTCGACCCGTGATCGCACCCTCAACACCGTTCTGCAACTGGAAAGCGAAGTCAAAGTACCGGCCGCACCGCACCTGTCCTGCGTCGGCGACAGCAAGGACGACCTGCGCGGCCTGCTGAACGAGTACAAGGCTGCCGGCATCAAGCGCATCGTTGCCCTGCGTGGTGACTTGCCATCCGGCATGGGCATGACCAGCGGCGAGCTGCGTCACGCCAATGAACTGGTTGAGTTCATTCGTGAAGAAACCGGCGATCATTTCCACATCGAAGTTGCCGCTTACCCGGAGATGCATCCGCAAGCGCGCAATTACGAAGACGATCTCGCCAACTTCGTGCGCAAGGCCCGTGCCGGTGCCGACAGCGCGATCACCCAGTACTTCTTCAACGCCGACAGCTACTTCTACTTCGTCGACCGTTTGCAGGCGCTGGGCGTGGATATTCCGGTGGTGCCGGGGATCATGCCGATCACCAACTACAGCAAGCTGGCACGTTTCTCCGATGCCTGCGGTGCGGAAATCCCGCGCTGGATCCGCAAGCAACTGGAAGCCTACGGCGATGACAGCCAGAGCATTCAGCGCTTCGGCGAGCAAGTTGTCAGCGAAATGTGCGAACGCCTGCTGCAGGGTGGCGCACCGGGGCTGCACTTCTATTCCATGAACCAGGCTGAACCTAGTCTGGCGATCTGGAATAACCTGAAGTTGCCGCGCTAAGCACTAAAAGAAAGATCAAAAGATCGCAGCCTTCGGCAGCTCCTACAGGGGTGTCGTTGCTGCGATTTTTTGCTTTTGAATCCCCGAATTAGAGCTTGTGCAGGCACTTTCTGGCTCTTTCGCGTTTCTCGTCGTAATCTCAAGCCATGCCTTTTTTCGCGCAGTTACTCACCGTGCTGGTTTTTGCTTGCCTGAGCTTTGCCGCTCGGGGCGAGAAGCTGCGTATTGTCACCGAGCCGTGGGCACCTTACGTCTACGAAGAGGATGGCAAGAACCTCGGGCTGGATTACGAAACCACCGCCATCGTGTTCAAGCGTCTGGGAATCGAAGTCGAGTGGCAGTTCTTGCCGTGGAAACGCTGCCTGTCGATGCTCGAAACCGGCCAGGCTGACGGCGCGCTGGACATCTTTCATAGCGACGAGCGTGACGCCACCCTTCTCTATCCCATCGAACCGCTGTCGGACGTCGAGTTCGTGATGTTCTATGCCAATGACCGTCCCCATCCGTTCCGCCAGCTCGAAGACCTCAAAGGTCTGACCATCGGCACTTCGCCGGGCTATCTGTATAGCCCGGACTTCAGCCAGTCGACACTGTTCACCCGCGAGCCGGCACCGACCCACGAGGCCAACTTCGGCAAACTGCTGCGCGGACGCATCGACTTGCTGATCACCGATCGCCGCGTGGGCCAGCACTTGCTCGATCAGCTGAATATTCGCGATCAAATCACCGAAAACCCTGTAGTCATTAGCCGTCAGAGCCAATATCTGGCGGTTCGACGCAATGCCGGCATGGATCTGCTGGTGGCGCGTTTTGGCGCCGAGCTCAAGCGTTTCAAGCGTGAACCGGCCTACGCCGAGCTCAGCGCACGCTATGGCGCAGCCCCGGTCGATGCAGTGCCACTGGGCAATGCTTCGGCCAGCCGCAAAACCGTTGAGCAGCAGGAAAGCAGCGCGCAGTGATTGCTCTGTTATACTCCGGCGTTCCCGCCAGGCTCACGCCCGGACGCCCGGAACCGTAACAGGCCTCTCGACCCGCTACAGCGCAGCTTTCAGCCCGCGCGAGCGCTCCTGACGTGCCTTCGGAACCGCAGCAGGACCGGACGGGATCGCGTCCTCTTAAACGCGATTCGCGCCAGGCAAGACTCCCATTGGGCCAAGCCCTAACTAAAACAGGATTACTCATGTCCTTTGCTTCCCTCGGTCTCTCCGAGGCTTTAGTCCGTGCCATCGAAGATGCGGGCTATACCGAGCCTACTCCGGTGCAACAGCGGGCCATTCCCGCCGTGTTGCAAGGTCGCGACCTGATGGTTGCGGCACAGACAGGTACCGGTAAAACCGGCGGTTTCGCCCTTCCGATCCTGGAGCGGTTGTTCCCCAACGGTCACCCGGACAAATCCCAGCGTCATGGCCCGCGCCAACCGCGCGTACTGGTCCTGACCCCGACCCGCGAACTCGCGGCCCAGGTACACGAGAGCTTCAAGATCTACGCCCGTGACCTGAAATTCGTCAGCGCCTGCATCTTCGGCGGCGTCGGCATGAATCCGCAGGTCCAGGCCATGTCCCGTGGCGTTGACGTGCTCGTCGCGTGCCCGGGTCGTCTGCTCGACCTCGCCGGCCAGGGCAGCGTCGATCTGTCCCACGTCGAAATCCTCGTGCTCGACGAAGCCGACCGCATGCTCGACATGGGCTTCGTCCACGACGTGAAGAAAGTCCTCGCACGTCTGCCGGCCAAGCGTCAGAACCTGCTGTTCTCGGCGACCTTCTCCAAAGACATCACCGATCTTGCCGGCAAGCTGCTGCACAACCCCGAACGCATCGAAGTCACGCCGCCGAACACCACGGTCGAGCGCATCGAACAACGCGTGTTCCGTCTGCCAGCCAGCCACAAGCGTGCCCTGCTGGCGCACCTGATCACCGCCGGCGCCTGGGAACAGGTACTGGTGTTCACCCGCACCAAGCACGGCGCCAACCGTCTGGCCGAGTACCTGGACAAACACGGCCTGCCGGCTGTGGCGATCCACGGCAACAAGAGCCAGAACGCCCGCACCAAAGCCCTGGCCGACTTCAAGGCCGGTGAAGTGCGCATTCTGGTAGCGACCGACATCGCTGCTCGCGGTCTGGACATCGACCAGTTGCCACACGTGGTCAACTTCGAGCTGCCAAACGTCGATGAAGACTACGTGCACCGTATCGGCCGTACTGGCCGCGCCGGGCGTTCGGGCGAAGCGATCTCGCTGGTGGCCCCGGACGAAGAAAAACTGCTGAAAAGCATCGAACGCATGACCAAGCAGAAAATCGCCGACGGCGACCTGATGGGCTTCGATTCGAGCACTATTGAAGCCGAGAAGCCGGAAGCCCGTGAGCGTCCGGACATGCGCAACCCGCGCAACTCCCGTGGCCCGCGTGGCGACGGTCCGAATGGCGGCGGTGGTGGCGGCGGTCGCAAGGACAAAGGCAAAGACAAGGGCAAGGAAAAACCCGCCGGCGAACGCGGCGAGCGCCCTGCCCGTCAGCAGAAGCCACGTGAAGGCACCCCGGCCCGCGAACAGCGTCCGAGCCAGCCACCACGCGCTGCGGCTGATCGTGCACCGGACGAGTTCCTCGACGACGATATCGATAACTTCGGTAACCGCGTGGATTACGTGCCGAAAGCTGCCCCTGCCGGTGGCCGCGGCCGTCGTCCGGGTGCTCCGGCACAAGGTGCAGGCGCAGGCGCTCCACGCGGCGGTCAGTCGCAAGGTCGCCAGAACGGCCCGCGCAACAGCAACGGTTCGAGCACCGGCACTCCGCCGGGCAAACGCAACGGCCCGCGCAACGGTGCTCCGCGTGATGGCCAGGGTCGTCGTGACGAGTCCTCGCGCAACCGCCGTCCGGCTCGCGACGATCAGCAACGCGCCGAACCGGCCGTGCAGAACCCGCGCAGCACCGGGCCGAAGATCATGCACAAGGAGTCCAAGGCTGACCGCTTCCCGACACCTGAGCAGCTCGATCAACTGCCGACCCGTCCGCGCGGCGAAAAACCAGCCTTGCTGACCCGCAATCGCTGAGTTATCGCGGCAATGAAAAATGCCCCGGTTCGAAAGAGCCGGGGCATTTTTTATGAGCAAGCCAATATCCCTGAATCACCACATCAACTGTGGGAGCGGGCTTGCTCGCGAATTCGGTAGGTCTGTAACGGAAGTATCGACTGACCCGCCGCATTCGCGAGCAAGCCCGCTCCCACAATGGCTCTGCAGTGTGTCAGGCAATAAAAAACGCCCCCGGCCTTGCGACCGGGGGCGTTTTTATGTGGCGGACGAAAGTTATTTGACTTTCACACCTTCCAGCGAGATGTCCAGATCCGCAGTTTGCGAGGTTGGGCCTGGGCCCTTGATCCCGAAATCGTTCAGATTAAGGGTGGTTTTGGCGTTGAAGCCAGCACGCTCGCCGCCCCATGGATCCTTGCCTTCGCCGTTGAACGTAGCCTTGAAGGTCACTGGCTTGGTCACACCGTGCAGGGTCAGGTCGCCAGTCACGTCAGCGGTCTTTTCACCGGTCGATTTGACGGCGGTGGAGACGAACTTGGCATCAGCAAACTTGCCCACGTCGAGGAAGTCTTTGCTGGCGATGTGCTTGTCACGTTCAGCGTGGTTCGACCACAGGCTGGCGGTTTTCACATCAACCGAGATTTTGCTGGCTTCAGGCTTGGCCGAATCCCACGAGAACGTACCGTCGAAATCTTTGAAAGTACCGTGGATGAAGCTGTAACCCAGGTGGCTGATTTTCCAGTCAACGAAGGCGTGTTGGCCTTCCTTGTCGATTTTGTAATCCGCAGCCATGGCCTGACCAGCCGAGAGCAGTGCAGAACCGATTGCCAGAGCGGCCAGAGTCTTTTTCAACATGCTTTCTTTTCCTTTGAGTCGAGGTTGAACTTCAGGCTTTGCGACCGAGCATTCGAATGAGGGTCGCATCACGATCGATAAAGTGGTGCTTCAATGCTGCCAACGCATGGAGACCGGAAAAAATTACCAGCGCCCATGCCAGCCAGAGATGAATCACCCCGGCGGTGTCTGCCTGATCCGGTAGCCCGGAAACCAGTGCAGGAACTTCAAACAGGCCAAACACCGGGATCCCGACACCGTCTGCGGTGGAAATCAGGTAACCGGCAAGCATCACAGCGAACAGCCCAAGGTACAGAAACCCGTGGCCGAATTTGGCGCCGATGCGGGTCATGCGGCTGTAGCTTTGCAGCGTCGGTGGCGGTGGGCTGATAAAGCGCCACAACACCCGCAACACCATCACACCCAACAACACCAGACCGATGCTCTTGTGCAGATCCGGCGCGTCTTTGCGCCAGCTGCTGTAGTAATCCAGCCCCACCATCCACAAACCCAGCGCGAACAGCCCGAAGACCGCCAGCGCCACGCCCCAGTGCATGAAGATGCTGACCCAACCATAGCGTGAAGCAGAGTTACGTAGCTGCATTGCCCAAATCCTGTGAGAACTGCGAACCAAGACTAGCGAGTTATCTATCGAATTAAAGCGGAAAATTTTGCTTTGAAATATCGAGAAATACGATCAAGAGTCTGTAAGTGGCTTGTTAAGGAAAGATTAAAGGCAAAAGTGTCGCGGGGTGTTGTTGCCGGACAATGGGATTGCGTTGTCTGAGCCGCCCCTATCGCGAGCAGGCTCACTCCTACAGTGACCGTATTCCAACTGGAGAAATGCGATCCCCTGTAGGAGTGAGCCTGCTCGCGATAGCGGTCTTACAGGCCAAAAAAAAGCGCGGCATGAGAGCCGCGCTTTTCATTCACCGCAAGGTTTACTGCGCCTTGGTGTCAGTCGCTGCCGCCGGAGCCGCCGCAGGCTTGGCCGCTGGCTTCTTCGCCGGTTCAGTCTTTTTCGCCGCTGGCTTGGCCGGGGCCTTTTTCGCCTCGGTTTTGGCCGCAGGCTTCTTCGCCGCAGGCTTGGCTGGCGCTTTCTTCGCCGGCTCGGTTTTCACCGGAGCGGCGGGTTTCGGCGCTTCCACCGGAGCAGGTGCAGGGACTGGAGCCGGTGCAGGCGCTGGTGCCGCTGGCGCTGGAGTTGGCTCAGGCGCCTTCACAGGTTCTGGCTTCTTCTCGTCATCCGAACCGCCAAACAAGTTGCTGAAGAAATTGCCCTTCTTCGCCGCCACGGCACCCGCCGCGCCTGCCGCTGCTGCGGCCGGAACCACTTTGACCGGTTCAAACGATTTGCCGGCTGCCAGGTCTTCAACCTGACTGGCCGCACGCTGGCCGGTGCGCAGCGCGCCTTCCAGGGTGCCCGGGTACAGGGTGTCGGTGTGCTCGCCGGCAAACGCTACGCGTTGCAGTGGGCGCTCCCACATGCGCCAGAACTTGCTGATCTGGCCCGGGCCGTAAGCCAGGTAGGCGCCGCCCATCGACGGGTCGGTGCTGTAGCGACGGATTTCATAACCGGTGAACGAGCCACGAGCCTGTGGATAAAACGCGTGCAGACGGATCAGCACCTGATCGACCATCTGCTTGTCGCCGAACGCTTGCATCACGCGGGCATTGTCGCCGGACAGGTTGATCACCACGTTGGCGCCGCCCTTCAGCGCCGGCTCGATCCAGAGCATGCCGAGGCCGGTGTTGCTGTAGATCTCGCCGGACATGCGCGCCTTGCTTTCCCACACCGGCGTCTTGAACTTGAGCATGATCTGGTCGCGCCAGCCGTAGTTGGTGCCCTTGATCGCGGCCAGGTGTTGAGCGTCCAGCGCCGGGGTCAGCGCAATCTTGTTCAGCGCACGCAGCGGCACGGCCAGCACCACGTAGTCAGCCTGATAGCCAACACTGCCGACCTTGACGGTCACGCCGTCCTTGTCCTGAGTGATCGCGGAAACCGGCGAGTTGGTCTTGATGGTCTTGATCTGTTTGACGAACGCCTGGGCCAGTACCTGGCTGCCGCCGACCAGACGCGAGGCGCGCAGGTCGCGATCAGAAACGCCGCGATACACGCGGTTCTGCTGGGCGAAATACAGCAGCGACAGACGCGACGGCTCATCGTAGTGGGTGCGGATGTCCTGGTTGATCAACTGCCGCGCGGTGGCCGGCAGGTTCTGCTTGTCGAGCCAGCTCGAGACGTTGATCTGGTCCAGCGCATGCAGGGTGTTGGTCGCGGCCGGGTTCTGCGGGTCGTCGATCGAGCGCGCCAGATCGTCGAGGGTTTTCTGGTAGCGCTTCAAGGCGTCGGCGGTAGCTGGCTGCTTGGTCGCCAGATCGGCTGCGGAGAAGTACTCGCCGTCGATCAGATAACCCGGAGTACGCACGAATTCAGGGGCTGGCGTGGTGCCCAGCTTGAAGGTCGAGACGTACTTGTTCAGCACCGGCTGGGTCTTGTCGTTGCCGATCCATTCGCTGGTGGCCATGCCCGAGCGACCGCCGAGGCTCGGCTTGGCTTCCAGCAGGGTGACCTGCCAGCCCTTGTTCTGCAGCTCGTAAGCCGCGGTCAGGCCCGACAGGCCGCCGCCGATCACGATTGCGGTTTTATCCTTGGCCAGCGCCGTAACGCTGAACAGCCCCAACATCACCAGCGCACAGGCGCGCAGCCAACCGACAGACATTCAGCGAACTCCGGAAATACACGTAGGAAAAAAGCAGTTTTGCGGGTCAGACGACCCAAAGAACCGCGAAGAATACGTCAGCCATCAAAACGCCGCCAGCGACGTCTATCGGCCCATACAAAGTAGCTCAATCGACGCAATGGGTTGTCCCGACGCGATGCATTGCATAGGCTTGCGCGATTGTTTGCCCGCGCCTGACGCGAGCCGCCTCGAGGAGACTGTAAATGGGCCTGAATAACCAGTGGATGCAACGCGACCTCGCGGTGCTGTGGCATCCCTGCACCCAGATGAAAGACCACGAACAGCTGCCGCTGATCCCGATCAAGCGCGGTGAAGGCGTCTGGCTTGAAGACTTCGAAGGCAAGCGCTACCTCGATGCGGTCAGCTCCTGGTGGGTCAACGTGTTCGGCCACGCCAACCCGCGCATCAACCAGCGCATCAAGGATCAGGTCGATCAGCTGGAACACGTGATTCTCGCCGGCTTCAGCCATCAACCGGTGATCGAGCTGTCCGAACGTCTGGTGAAGATGACTCCGGCAGGCCTGAACCGGGTGTTCTACGCCGATAACGGTTCGTCCTGCATCGAAGTCGCGCTGAAAATGAGCTTTCACTACTGGCTCAATCGCGGCCAGCCAAACAAAAAGCGCTTCGTCACCCTGACCAACAGCTACCACGGCGAAACCATGGCAGCGATGGCGGTCGGCGACGTGCCGCTGTTCACCGAGACCTACAAAGCGCTGCTGATGGACACCATCAAGGTGCCCAGCCCGGATTGCTACCTGCGCCCGCAAGGCATGAGCTGGGAAGAACACTCGCGCAACATGTTCGCGGCCATGGAACAGACGTTGGCTGAGCATCATGACAGCGTTGCAGCGGTGATCGTCGAGCCGTTGATTCAGGGCGCCGGCGGCATGCGCATGTATCACCCGGTGTACCTCAAGCTGCTGCGCGAGGCCTGCGACCGCTACGGCGTGCACCTGATCCACGACGAAATCGCCGTCGGCTTCGGCCGCACCGGCACCATGTTTGCCTGTGAGCAGGCCGGCATCCGCCCGGACTTCCTCTGCCTGTCCAAGGCCCTGACCGGCGGCTACCTGCCACTGGCGGCGTGCCTGACCACCGACGAGGTCTATAGCGCGTTCTACGACGACTACCCCACCCTGCGCGCCTTCCTGCATTCGCACAGCTACACCGGCAACCCGCTGGCCTGTGCAGCCGCGTTGGCGACGCTGGATATCTTCGAACAGGACAACGTCATCGAGAACAACCAGACCCTGGCCCGGCGCATGGCCTCGGCCACTGCGCATCTGGTCGATCACCCGAATGTCAGCGAAGTGCGCCAGACCGGCATGGTGCTGGCGATCGAAATGGTCAAGGATAAAGCCACCAAAGAGGCCTACCCTTGGCAGGAACGCCGTGGTCTGAAGGTGTTCCAGCATGCGCTGGAGCGCGGCGCGCTGCTGCGGCCGCTGGGCAGTGTGGTGTATTTCCTGCCGCCGTACGTGATTACCCCGGAGCAGATCGACTTCCTCGCCGAAGTCGCCAGCGAAGGCATCGACATCGCCACCCGGGACAGCGTCAGCGTGGCGGTGCCGAAGGATTTCCACCCGGGGTTCCGTGATCCGGGCTGATTCAAAATTTGTGGCGCCTGAACTGCCGCTTTCGCGAGCAAGCTCGCTCCCACAGGGAAATGCATTCTAAATGTGGGAGCGAGCTTGCTCGCGAATGAAGTCGACACCGATCCAACTGATTCACATCTTTCCAGAGACCCGAAATGAGACTGTCCCGCTTCTTTATCGACGCCCCCCTGAGCACCGGCGAACACGAACTGCCGGAAGCCCAGGCGCATTACATCAGCCGCGTGCTGCGCATGGCCGAGGGCGATGCGGTGCAGTTGTTCGACGGCTCCGGCCATGAGTTTCGTGGTTCGCTGGTGGAAGTCGGCAAGAAACGCGTGGTGGTGCAGATCGACGAACAGCTAGCCGGGCAGATCGAATCGCCGCTGCAGATCCACCTCGGTCAGGGCCTGTCCCGGGGCGAGCGCATGGACTGGGCGATCCAGAAAGCCACCGAGCTGGGCGTGAGCGAAATCACCCCGATCTTCAGCGACCGCTGCGAAGTGCGCCTGAAGGACGAACGCGCCGACAAACGCCTGCTGCACTGGCGTCAGGTGGCGATCAGCGCCTGCGAGCAGTGCGGGCGCTCGCGGGTGCCGGTGATTCATCCGCCTGTGTTGTTGGCCGACTGGCTGAAGCAAACCCAGGCCGAGTTGAAACTGGCGCTGCACCCGGTGGCGGAGCCGCTGGTGAGCCATGCCAAACCGGCGACGCTGGCGTTCCTGATCGGGCCGGAGGGCGGTTTGTCGGATGCCGAGGTTGAGCAGGCCAAGGGCAACGGCTTCCATGCAGCTCGGCTTGGGCCACGGGTGTTGCGCACTGAAACTGCGCCGGTGGTTGCACTGGCGGTGGCTCAGCAGCTTTGGGGTGACTTCTAGGGCCTCTTCGCGAGCAAGCCCGCTCCCACAGTAGTTCTTGGGTGTACACAGAATTTGTGTTCACTGTAAATCCAATGTGGGAGCGGGCTTGCTCGCGAATGCGGAGTGTCATTAAACAAAGATGTTGGCTGACCTGACGCCTTCGGGAGCAAGCCCCCTCCCACCAGAACCGTGTTCAGAGGACATAAAACAGAATCGCCACAAAGTGCAGCAGACTCCCGGCGATCACGAACAGATGCCAGATCCCGTGCGCATGGCGCAACCGGTGATCAAGGGCAAAAAAGATGATCCCCACGGTGTACAAAACCCCGCCCGTGGCCAGCCAGGCGAAACCGGTGGTGCCCAGCGCCGCAATCAACGGTTTGACCGCCACCAGCACGATCCAGCCCATCACCGCATAGATCACGATTGACAGGATTCGCGCTTCGGAGCGTGGCTTGATCTCCTGCAAAATGCCGATCAACGCCAGCCCCCAGACAATCCCGAACAGCGTCCAGCCCCACGGCCCGCGCAGCGTCACCAGACAGAATGGTGTGTAGCTGCCGGCGATCAGCAGGTAGATCGAAAAGTGATCGACCTTCTTCATGATCGCTTTCTTGCGCCCGCGCACGCTGTGGTACACGGTCGAGGCGCTGTAGAGCACCAGCAAGGTAAAGGCGTAGATCGCCACGCTGACAATTTTCCACGGACTGCCGTCGAGACTGGCAATCACCAGCATCCACACGCCGCCGATAAACGCTGCCACTGCCCCGACCAGATGCGTCCAGGCGTTGAGTTTTTCCCCGTGATACATGTGTCGCTCACCTCGTTATTCGTTACCGCAGCGCGCAAGGCTCGGGCCTTGAGCGTAAAAGCGCAATGTTTCTGTTCAAAGCCAGGATCAAAAGATCGCAGCCTGCGGCAGCTCCTACAGGAAGATCGCATTCCACAGGTAGGAGCTGCCGAAGGCTGCGATCTTTTGATCTTCAAGGCACAATCGACGCATTCTAAAAAGAGTCCGCGCCATGCTGATCGACGAAGAATTGACCCTGAAAAAACTCGAGGTGTTCCTCGCTTTCATGCGCACCGGCAATCTGGCGCGCGCCGCTGCCGAGTTGCAGACCAGCAATGTCAGCGTGCACCGGGCGATCCATTCGCTGGAAAGCGCCCTGCGCTGCCCGCTGTTCAAGCACGAAGGGCGCAACCTGACGCCACTGGAAAGCGCCTACGTGCTCGAAGAACGCGCACAGAAGTTGATCAACGACGTGGTCGAAAGCGTGCGCCTGACTCGCGAAGCCGCCGGGTTCTCCGCTGAACGCTTCAAACTCGGCTCGCTGTATTCGCTGACAGTGAAAACCGTACCGCAACTGATCATGGGCCTGAAGATCCGCCGCAGCGAACTCAACATCGACCTGATCCTCGGCTCGAACATCGACCTGCTCTACAAGCTGAAGAACATGGAAGTCGACGCGATTCTGGTGTCGCTGGACGACACGGTCAGCGACCCGGACTGCGAGCAGATCCCGCTGTTTTCCGACGACATTTTCCTCGCCACGCCGGCAGATTCAAGATTCGCCCAGCGTCAGGAAGTCGATCTGGCTGAAGTGCGCGACGAAACGTTCATTACCCTGACCCAAGGCTTCGCCACCCATCAGGACGGCATCCGGGTGTTCAAGCAGGCGGGGTTCGAGCCGAAGGTGGCGATGCAGGTCAACGACATCTTCACCCTGCTGAGCATGGTCAGCTCGGGGGTCGGTTATGCGTTGCTGCCGGGGCGGATTGCGGCGGTGTACGAGAACCGGGTGAAGCTGATTCCGTTGCAGGAGAAGTACCGGTTGCAGCAGCACATTGGCGTGGTGTTCCTGAAGGCCAAGGAGCGTGATCCGAATCTGCTGGCGTTGCTGGCGGAGTGTCGGATGTATGCCAATCGCCAGGCTTGAGACCGAGTTGCGCCCTTCGCGAGCAAGCCCGCTCCCACAGGGGAACGCATTCCAAATGTGGGAGCGGGCTTGCTCGCGAAAGCGTCAGCCCAGACAACTCAAATTCCGGACCTAACCAACAATCCCGCGAACAATGAAGAACAACAGCGAAGGCCCGAGCAAACAGCCAAGCCCGGTGTGGAACGTAGCGGTCAACGCCCCGTAAGGCACCAACCGCCGATCCGTCGCCGCCAGCCCTGCGGTCACCCCACTCACCGTCCCGGCCAGGCCGCCAAACACCATCGCCGAACGCGGGTTATCCAGGCCCATCCAGCGCGCCGCGACCGGCGTGCCGACCATCACCAGAATCGCCTTGATCAACCCGGTGGCAATCGACAGCGCCATCACATCCGAAGTCGCGCCAATCGCTGCGCCAGTCACTGGGCCGACGATGTAGGTCACCGCGCCCGCGCCGATGGTGGTCATGCTCACCGCATCGCGATAGCCGAAGGCCCAGGCCATGCTCGCGCCGACAATAAACGGCAGGATTGTGCCCAGCAGCAGCGCAATCACACCAATCATCCCGGCCTTCTTCGCCTCGGTCGCCTGCACTTCGAACGCGGTGGCGACGATCGCAAAATCACGCAGCATCGCCCCGCCCATCAGGCCGATGCCGGAGAACAGCGTCAGATCCGCCAGGCCTTTCTGGCCGCCCGTCATGGTGCCGCCGACCCAGGCCAGCACCAGACCGATGACGATGGCAATCGCCGAGCCGTGAATGCGCCCGAACGTCAAGCGCTTGGAGAGCACCACCGACACCCACATGATCACACCGACGAAAGCGAACGCGGTGATCAGGCCGTTGTGTTCCAGACCTTTTTCAATGAGATCCCACATATCAGCGACCTCCTACCGGGGTGCCGACCGGGGAGATTTCCGCCGGCTCATCGGGCAAGGGCTCGCCCTTGTGGGTACGGCTGATCAAGGCAATCGTGCAGCCACAAATCACCACCGAACCAATCGCCGCAAGTACCGCCACCGGGCCGCCGTGCAGGGCGGTGACGACGTTCTGTTGCGCGGCCATCGCCACCACCACCGGAATGTACATTGCGCCCCAGAAGCCGACGCCCATCTCGCAATCCTTGGTCATGCCGCCGCGTTTCTGCATCCACAACCGCGCGCAGATCAACAGGATCATGGCGATGCCGACCCCGCCGACGTTGGATTTGACACCCAGCAACACGCCAAGCATGTCACCCATGATCACCCCTGCCAGCGTACAGATCGCCAACAGCGCCACACCGTAAATAATCATTGTTGTAGTCCTCAAAGTGCATCGTCGAATGTTGTTTTTGTTGTTCGAAGCCTGAGTCGCGGCGGTTTAGGGTCGGCGGCCACCCTCCTCTCGCAATAGCGCCTGCAAGGTGTCCAGACGCGCACTATCGAAGGCAGTGACCGTGCCCGATTCGAACACCCGGCGCGCCAGCCCGGTCAGCACCGCACCGGGCGGCAGTTCGATTTGTAAACGTACGCCGCGCTCGTAAGCGCTTTGCACGGTGCCGCGCCAGTCCACCACGCGGCACATGTTGAAAGCGAGGTCATCACGCAAGGCTTCAGGCTTGATCAGCGGACGCGCGCGGCTGCCACTCAGGTAAGCGATTTTCGGAGTCTTCAGTTCAACCTTGGCGAAGGCCTCGGCGAGGGTTCGCGCCGGTGCCTCCAGCAACGGGCAGTGCGACGGCACGCTCACCGCCAGGCGTTTCGCCAGACCGGCGCCACGACTGCGCGCCAGTTCTGCCACCGCTTGCATCGCCTTGTCGCTGCCGGCAATCACCACCTGGTTATCGGCATTGATGTTGGCCAGGTACACCGGCGACTCCGCGCTGTGCACCTGCGCCAGCAGCGTTTCGACGGTGGATAATTGCAGACCGATGATCGCGGTCATGCCATAGCCCTGTGGATAAGCCTGCTGCATCAACTCGCCACGCAGGCTGACCAGATGCAGCGCATCGCTGAAGCTCAAGGCCCCGGCGACCACCGCTGCCGGGTACGCACCGATGGACAGGCCGGCGACGTAATCTGCCGTGAGTCCGTCCTGCAGCAACTGCCGCGAAGCAGCGACCCCGGCGATCAACAGGCACAGCTGAACCGCCCGGGTGCTGCGCAACGCATCGGCAGAATCGAGCAATGCGACATCTTCACCGAGCACGTCGCTGGCCTCGGTCAAGGTTGCCCGAGGCAAACGCTGGAGCATGCCCGGTTGCTGCGCGCCCTGGCCGGGAAACACCAACAGGCTGCTCACGCTGCCTGCTCCTGCGGGTTCCACGGGTCAGCGACCAGACACGCTTGATGGGCGTTTTTCAGCAGCACCCGTGCAGACCCGCTAGCCCATTCGCGCAAAGCCACTGCACCGAACGGCGTCTGCAACTGCATGTCGACCCGGCACACAGCTTGATCAAAGAGCTCGACCAGTTTGCGTGCCTGATTACGGGTGATCAGTTGCGGGGCACGCAGAATCAGATCGAGATCGCTGGCCGCGTGCATCGCTCTAAAACCACTGGCCAACTCAAACCCGACACTGCCGCTGATACCCCAGACCCAACCGCAGTCATCAAGCATTGGCCGCAGTTTTTTGAGTGCCTGCATCACCGGTAAATCGCGCTCGCACTCGACATGACAAAGCGCTTCCGGACTGATCCGACGCACAACCGCCTCAAGCGCCATGAACGCCGCCAGCCGCTGCTCACGCACCACACCGCGCACGCCCACCGCGACCAAACCTTCAGCGCTCACCGCCCGCCGCACCACCACCGGTTGCCCGGCAGCCAGCGACTCGATCGCCCACTGCGGCGCATCCGCCGGCAGCTGCGCCGGGGTCATGCCCCACAGCAGGTCGTGGGCCAGTGGCAGGTTCACCACTGCGCCCTCAGCAGTTCACGCACGCGGCTGGATGCCTCACGGTT
Organism: Pseudomonas sp. JQ36; assembly: GCF_053851495.1. NCBI lineage: Bacteria > Pseudomonadati > Pseudomonadota > Gammaproteobacteria > Pseudomonadales > Pseudomonadaceae > Pseudomonas > Pseudomonas sp. JQ36. The sequence goes on from NZ_CM132642.1 coordinate 4,360,399, forward strand.
TTTCGCGCCGAGACGGTTGCTCAAGTCAGTGCTGGAGATATCGTCGATGGCCTGTTTCAGGCATTCGGTCACCCGCGCCAGATCTTCTACAGTCGGCTGCTCGATCTGCTGCACCGACAAGGTTTCCCAGAGCAATCCGAGGCTGGCATAGCTGTCGATGTCGTAGGCCATTGGCGGCACGCTGGCGGCCAGTGCTTCCAGTTCTTCGACACTGCGCAGCGTCACTCGCGCCGCCGAGGCCTTGCCCATCGCATGCACCATCACCCCGGGATCGCGCAGGGCAATCAAGCGGTTGGCCTGATAACCGTGAGCGAGAAACGCACCGGACATGGCCTTGCCCACCAGCAGCGCAATCACCGGATGCCCGGCCAGACGGGCGCGGGCATAACTGTCCGCCGCACCGGCCAGGGCCTGATGAATGCCGAGGGCTTCTTCGCGACGACCGTAAGCCTGGCTCGGGACGTCGACGATGGCGATGATCGGGCGCTTCTGCGCTTTATCGCGATCAGCCGTGATCGCGTCATCCACAGCCTTGGCCAGCCCCCAGCCTTCGAGCAATCCGACTTCGCCGTTGCGAGCGCGTGGGAAACGGTTGTCGGGGTCAGCGACCACCGCAATAAAGCGTCCAAGTTCGCCATCGGCGACCTTCAACGATGGCGGCAAACCTTCAACCTCTACAGCGCCAGCGCTCAACGCGTTAAACCAGTTCAAACCGCGCACGGAATAGCTACTCATGAGCGCTCTCCTTGATACAGATCGCGAACCACGGAAGGCTCGATTTGCTTGTCAGTGTCGAGGCTGGCCAGACGTTGCAGGAACCACTCGGCACGCTGACTGCGCGGTTGCGGCGGCAATCCTTGCTGCAGTAATTCGCCGACCTGCTGACGAATCTGCGCCACATCATCGGCGACATAACGATCCACCAGACCACTGGCGAAACGCTGCTCGCCACCGGTCAGGCTCCAGATGAAGGGCCGGTCGCGGGAGTCGTATTCCTCGATCCCGGCTTCCTGCTCGATCACTTGCGGGCCGTTGAGGCCGAGGCGCGCTTCCTGGGTCACCAGCAAATAGCTGCACAACGCAGCGGCAATCGACATACCACCGAAGCAACCGACGCTGCCCGCGACCACACCGACCACCGGTTGGTACTGCTGCAAGTCGACAATCGCTGCATGAATATCGGCAATCGCCGCCAGCCCGAGGTTGGCTTCCTGCAAACGCACGCCACCGGTTTCCAGCAGCAGAATGGCGCGAGTCGGGATGCCTTTGCGGTTGTCTTCGGCGGCCAGTTCCAGCGCACCGGCAATCTTCGCCCCGCCGACTTCGCCGAGGCTGCCGCCCTGGAACGCGCCTTCGATGGCGGCGATCACCACCGGCAAGCCGTCGAGGCTGCCTTTGGCAATCACCACGCCGTCATCGGCTTGCGGCACCACGCCCTGGCGTTCGAGCCACGGCGACATGACCCGTTGAAACGGGTCGAGCAATTCGCGGAAGGTCCCGGCATCGAGCAAGGCTTTCGCCCGTTGCCGCGCCCCGAGTTCGACGAAGCTGTGCTTGTGCAACAGCGCTGCGCTGTCAGTCATGGCCGATCTCCTCGAAACCTTGTTCCAGACGCAAACGCACCACACCCGGCGTAGCGCCGAAATCGTGGATATCGATGGCCATCGCCGGTGGCGTGGTGCCGTCGAACATCCGCGCAAACAGATGCTGCCAGCGCTGTTGCGCGCCGTTGACCGAGGTCTGCACATTAATCGTCAGCTTGCCGGCCAGCCCCGGTTCGATCAGCACTTCCAGATCGCCCGAGCCGACACAACCGACCAGCGTGCGCCCGCGTGGCGGCTGCCCCGCGGGGAATTCAAACGATAGGGTTTCCATCAAAACGCTCCCTGAAGGATGCCGTCGCGCTCGATTCGATCGAGCAGCAGCGTGGCGGCGAGCAAGTCGGCGGCGCCACCGGGCGAGGCATTCAATGCGATGAGTTGTTGATCCAGTTCGTGCAGGCGCCGACGCCCGCCGAGGCTGGCGCTGCCGCCGGCGTCGAGCACCGCTTGCGCGCCCTGCTGCATGGCCTGCAGGCCTTGTTCACCGGCGCGGTAGAGCACGCAGGTGTCGGCCAGATCGGTCATGATCGCCAGCAGCGCATCGAGCCGGGCGTTCTGTTCGCCGTGGCCGCTGGCGCGGCTGCGTTTGAGTTGCGGCAAGCCGCGTTGCAGCACGGACGGAAAGCCGAGTTGCGCTTCCTCACGGGCACCGCGTGCGCCGTAACGCAGGGCGACTTGCGCGCCGTGGCTCAGCGGTTTTGGTGCGTAGCGGTCATCAAGTAATGCCAGACGTGCGGCGCGAACAGAGACGGCGTTGGCACTTGAGGATTTCGGTACCAGCGCAGCGGCGGTCACCAGTAATCCCAGTGCCCAAATTGCCCCGCGATGAGTATTCACCCCGTTGGTGGTGGCGAGCATCGCTTGCTCGCCTTCGCGACCGATGCGACCAATCGCTTCGCGTAACGGCAAACCGACTTCGCCCATCGCGCTGGCGGCCTCGGCCATTTCCTTGAACGCCGGCCACAACGACAACGCCGAAGCGTGCATCAGGCCCAAGTGCAGATCGGTGTGCGCGCCATTACCACGTCGGTCGACCAGCGCCGGTTTCGGCGACAGATCAGCTTCGTCGATCAGTGCATCCACCGCCAGATCGGCCAGGCGTTCGCTCAGACTGAGGGGTTTCGCTTGCAGGTTAAGTGCGTGCATTACCAGCTCCTGAACTTGGCGGGCGGGTTGTACAGGCCGCCGGACCACTCGACCAGATCGGCCACGCTTTTCGCCGCGAGCAGTTCGCGGGTGGCGTCGGTGCGGCGGATGCCGAGGTCTTCGGGCAAGGCGATCAGGCCTTCGCGGCGCATGCGTTCGGTGTCTTTCGGGTTGTGGCGCAGACCGATGGCGGTGACGCCGGCCACCGCGGCGATCATCGCCTGACGCTCTTCCAGTGAGCGCGCCTTGTACAGGTAGGCGATGCCTTCTTCGGTGAGCAGGTGAGTGACGTCGTCGCCGTAGATCATGATCGGCGCCAGCGGCATGCCGCTTTTCTTCGCCACTTCCACCGCGTCGAGGGTTTCGACGAAGGTCGGTTTGCCGCCCTCCTGGAACGTCTCGACCATTTGCACCACGAGTTTCTTGCCGCGTTCGAGCATCGGTTGCTGCGCGTCGTCGTGGCGCATGTCGAGCCACGCCGGGGTGCCGTGACGCCGACCACGCGGGTCGTGGCCCATGTTCGGCGCACCGCCGAAACCGGCGAGACGGCCACGGGTGACGGTCGAGGAATGGCCGTCGCCATCGACCTGCAACGTCGCGCCGATAAACAGATCCACCGCGTACTGCCCCGCCAGTTGGCAGAACATCCGGTTGGAGCGCAGCGAACCGTCGCGGCCGGTGAAGAACACGTCGGGACGGGCGGCGATATAGTTTTCCATCCCCAGTTCGGTGCCGAAGCAATGCACGCTTTCGACCCAGCCGCTCTCGATCGCCGGGATCAGCGTCGGGTGCGGGTTGAGCGTCCAGTTGCGGCAGATCTTGCCTTTGAGGCCGAGGGATTCGCCGTAGGTCGGCAGGATCAGCTCAATGGCGGCGGTGTTGAAACCGATGCCGTGGTTGAGCGACTGCACGTTGTGTTTTTCGTAGATCCCGCGAATCGCCATCATCGCCATCAATACGTGCACCGGTTTGATGTGCCGTGGGTCGCGGGTAAACAGCGGCTCGATGTAGAACGGCTTGTCGGCCACCACCACGAAATCCACCCATGACGCCGGAATATCCACGCGAGGCAGTTCGCTGACATCGTCGACCAATTGGTTGACCTGGACGATGACGATGCCATCGCTGAACGCCGCCGGTTCAATCAGTGCCGGGGTGTCTTCGGTGCTCGGGCCGGTGTAGATGTTACCGGCGCGGTCGGCCATGAACCCGGCCGAAAGCACGACGTTGGGGATCAGGTCCACCACCAGCCGCGCGTAGAGTTCGATGTAGGTGTGGATCGCGCCGATTTCCAGCAGGCCGTCTTCGAGCAACTGGCTGATGCGCAGGCTCTGGGTGCCGGCGAATGAGAAATCGAGCTTGCGGGCGATGCCGCGTTCGAACAGATCGAGGTGCTCGGAGCGACCGACGCTCGGCATGATCATGTGCAGATCATGCAGCTTGGCCGGATCGGCTTTGGCCAGCGAACGGGAAAGGAAATCCGCCTGCTTCTGGTTGTTGCCCTCCAGCACCACACGGTCGCCGGGATGGATCAACGCTTCGAGCGCGGCGACGATCTTGTTGCTGGGCAACACCACACCGTCGGCCAGCCCGCGCACCTTGTCGAGACGCCGCTGCTTCTCGTCACGCCGCCGCGTCCAGCGCGAGCCGGGGGAAATTGTTGTTGTCATGCTCACTCCACGGGGTTCGCTGTCGTGGAGCTACGTTAGGCGTGTGGATTGGGGGCATCAATCAAGCGCAGTGGTGAATCATTACGCTGAGCGTAACGTTCGCCGACGCCTTCGCGAGCAAGCCCGCTCCCACAGGGGATTTGTGTCGTACACAAGATCCGCATCCACTGGAGATCCCCCTGTGGGAGCGGGCTTGCTCGCGAAGGGGCCAGAGCATTCAGCGCATGACTCAGCCAGTCGGCACCAACTTATCCAACACCCGATTCACCGCCATCTCCGCCACCATCACCACCTGAGCAATGCCCTGCAGCGTCTTGCGGTGCGTGCCTTGCACCAGCGCCGCATGGTTGTTGAGCATGACCGTGGCCGAGCCGAGGGATTCACTGGCGTCGGCCAGCAGGGATTCGCTGTCGGCGTCGGGGTTGGCCATGTACAGCGTGTTGGGGGTGTAGGGCGTGGCCATGAGGTCGGGTTTTGGCGGGCCGAGGTAATGGTCGAGGGCGCGTTCGGCGGCTTCGTGGAATTTCTTTGATTCGGGGGCTTCGTAGGGGGATGCCGCATCTGTTGGCGGCGGACTTGGTGTTGGTTTAATCATTCTCAGGTTCCGAAATAAAGCTGGAACCGCTTCTCTGCTAAAAGAAGGGGTGGCAGCTGAACGCAGGTTAGCAGACCGGGGAACCTAAGGAAGCCGGCGCGCCGAAGCGCCCTGCGCACAGCCGCCATCGAATGCAGGCACTGAGCCTGACGATGATGTATGTGCACCCTTAGATTAACCATGGGCTGCTAAACCCGATCACTGGGAATCAGTGACGCAATTAAGTTACGCAGCCTGCCGAGGGCGCACAAGCCGGCGGATTCTGGTGCATGCGTAGGCAGCGGCGCAAGGATTTGTAGGCTGGTGAGGCGTAACACTGAGTGTCTTTAAACAGCTGTACTGCTTGGCGTTTATTGTGCTGTAGAGATTGGGGATTTGTCTGTCGGATTGGGGTGAGGCGACTGGCGCCTTCGCGAGCAAGCCCGCTCCCACAGGGGATTTGTGTCGTACATAGAATCTGCATCCACTGAAGACCCACTGTGGGAGCGGGCTTGCTCGCGAAGAGGCCAGTCAGGCCCCTGAAGATTCCGGATCAGTGAACCAGCCCAGCCTCCACCAACAACTGCTCCAACCCCAACAAGTCCGGGACCTTGGCCACCTGATCCCCGACCTGCACCGCCGCCTGTTCCAGGGCACACAACGGCACATCGACATAACTCAACTGGCTGTCGAGCTTGTACGAACGCGGAATTCCCTGCACCAGCAACGCAATGAATTTCAGCTGCGGCAACCCACCGAGAGCATTGAGGATGACGATCCGTGCGCGTTCGCCGATGACGACTTTCTGTCCGCAGGCCGACTCGAAACTCAGCAGCGGAATCTGCCGTTCACGCCAGCTCACCCGCCCCAGGTACCACGGCGGGGTGTCCAGATCGAAGGCGCTGGCCTGGTAGTCAATCAGCTCGGCCACGGCGACGTTGGGCAGGATCAGGTTGCGATCGGCCAACGGCAGCAGCAGGCCGGTGAGTTGGCTGGTGCGCGCGTTGTGGCGGCGCTCATGCATGTTTCTTGCTCCAGTGGGCAATGCTTTCGAGCAGCACCGATTCCTGATACGGCTTGCCGAGGTAGTCGTTGACGCCGATGGCCATCGCGCGGTCGCGGTGTTTCTGCCCGGTGCGCGAGGTGATCATGATGATCGGCAGGTGTTGCAGGCGCTCATCGTTGCGTACCTGGGTGGCGACTTCGAAGCCGTCCATGCGCGGCATTTCGATGTCGAGCAGCATCAGGTCGGGCATGTGCTCTTCGAGCAACAACATGGCATCGACACCGTCCTTGGCGGTCAGCACGTTCATGCCGTGACGTTCGAGCAATCGGCTGGTGACCTTGCGCACGGTCACCGAGTCATCGACCACCAGCACCAGCAGTGGCTTCTGCGGTTCGCTGTCGATTTCCGCCTGCGCCGGACGCTGTGCAACCCGCGCCTGCATCGCGCGGATCGGCGCGAGCAAGTCAAGAATCAGCACCACCCGGCCATCGCCGAGAATCGTCGCCCCGGACACGCCCTGCACCGCCGCGAACTGCGGGCCGAGGCTCTTGACCACGATCTCGCGGGTGCCGGCCATCGCATCGACCTGCACCGCGATGTGCCGGTCATTGCACTGCACCAGCAGCACCGGCAATGGCAGGCTCTGGCCGAGCAGTTTCGGCCGCGGCGCGGTTTTCAGCAGCTCGCCCAGATAGCACAATTCGTAACGCTGGCCGGCGTAGTGGTAGCTCGGCGGATCGTTGCGGTAGTGCGCTTCCAGATCATTCGGCAACACGCGCACGATGCCTTCGATGGTGTTCAGCGGAATCGCGTATTGATCCTCGCCGCACTGCACCATCAGCGCACGGTTGACCGACACGGTGAACGGCAAGCGAATGCGGAAATGCACGCCCTGCCCCGGCACCGAGTCGATGCTCATGGTGCCGCCGAGCTGACGGACTTCTTCGTGAACCACGTCCATGCCGACGCCGCGCCCGGAAATCTGGGTGATCTTTTCCGCCGTGGAGAAGCCCGGCTGCAGGATGAACTGCAGCACGTCGCGGTCGCTGATTTCGGCGTCCGGTGCGAGCAGGCCGCGCTTGATCGCTTTGCGCCGCACCGCTTCCAGCGGCACCCCGGCGCCGTCGTCGCGAATATCGAAAACGATGTCGCCGCCCTCGCGGGTCAGGTCGAGGGTGATCGTGCCTTGCGCCGGTTTGCCCGCCGCCAGCCGCACTTCGGCCGACTCCAGACCATGGTCGACGGCGTTGCGCAGCATGTGCTCCAGCGGCGCGGCCATGCGCTCCAGCACGTTGCGATCCATCTCGCCTTCGGCGTTGCCGATGATGAACGCGACGTCTTTGTTCAGCTCTTCGGCGACCTGCCGCACGATGCGTTTCAGGCGCGGCAGCATCCGCTCGAACGGCACCATGCGCGTGCGCATCAGGCCTTCCTGCAATTCGGTATTGATCCGCCCCTGTTGCTGCAACAGGTTCTCGGCGTCGTGATTGCGGCGCTCGAGGGTTTCCTTCAGGTCGAGCAAGTCGGAGGCGGATTCGAACAGTGCCCGCGACAGTTGCTGCAACTGCGAATGGCGGTCCATTTCCAGCGGGTCGAATTCTTCGTAACCGAGGCGTTCGGCATCGACTTGCTGACGGCTGAGAATCCGTCCCTGGGTTTCAGTGTCGAGCCGGCGCAATTGATCGCGCATGCGCTCGATGGTGGTTTCCATCTCGTTCAGCGCGGTTTGCGCATCGCTGACTTGCTGCTCGATACGCCCACGGAAAATCGAGGTTTCGCCGGCCAGATTGACCAGCTCATCGAGCAGTTCGGCAGAGACCTTGACCATGTCCGCGCCAGCATCGGCGGCCGGTGCAGCAGGCTCGGTCTTGGCCGCAAGCGGCAACGGCGGCGGTATGTCCGGAGTCGCCGGGTGGCTGAAATTCTGGATCGCATTGATCAGCCGATCCGCCGGTGGGCAAGGCTGCCCGGCGCGCACGCCGTCGAGCATCTGCGCCAGCCGGTCATGCCCGCGCTGCACCAGCGCGAACAGTTCGGCGGACGGTTGCAGTACGCCGGTGGCGAGACTTTCATAAAGGTATTCCAACTCATGGGCGAGGTCGCCGATCGGGCCGATCTCGACCATCCGCGCGCCGCCTTTGAGGGTGTGCAGATCGCGCAGCAGGGTTTCCACTTCCTGGCGATTGCCCGGCTCCGCCTGCCAGCGCAGCAGCGCCGCGCCGGAGCTTTCGATGATGTCGAAACCTTCTTCGAGGAAGATTTCCAGCAGCTCCGGATCATGCGCTGCGCTGTCGGGTACAGCCGTCGGCTGCACCGGTTCGGAACTGCCGGACTGGCCCTGACGGAACTGGCGGATCGACTCGATCAGGTCTAGCGCCGGGGTCAGCGGCTGATGGTTGTGCAACTGTTCGAGCAACTGCGCCAAGCGGTCGTGGCTCTTGTGCAGCAAGCGTCCGAGCAGCTCGCTGTAGCTGTGGCGACGATCCACCAGACCTTCGTAGAGACTTTCCAGCTCATGTGCCAGATCGCCGATGGCGTCGACCTCGGCCATCCGTGCGCCACCCTTGAGGGTGTGCAGATCGCGCTGCAACGACGACAGCGGCGCAGCGTTGTCCGGGTCGCTCAACCAGCGCTGCAGGGCTTGCCCGGCACTGTCGAGAATATCCACCGCTTCTTCGAGGAAGATCTCGACGATCTCGTCGTCCGGTGCGGTCTCGGCATTGGCGTGGGCGAGTTCGGCGGTCGCGGCGCCCAGTTCGCTGATGCTCAAGGTGCGGCTGCCGTCGCTGCGAATCAGCCCCATCGCTGCCGGGTCGAGGCTTTCATCGAGCAGTTCGTGCAGGGCGCGAATGCGCTGCGGCTGTGGGGTGATTTCCTGGCCGGCGGCCAGTTCGTCGAGCATGTTGATCAGCGCTTCGTGAGCGTTCTGCGCTTCGTGGAAAAACCTGTCGCTGACCGCCAGGCTGCTTTCTTCGACGGCGCCATAGAGGTCGAGCAAGGCTTCGCAGAGCACGTCCACCGGCAGCAGATCGGCGAGGTGTGCGCCTTCGCCCAGAGTAGTGAGTTCGTCCAGCAGCGCGCTGAGTTCCTGGCGCTCGCCGGGGTGTTGCTGCCAGCGTTGCAACAGGCTTTCGGCGTCGAGCAGGATGTCCATGCCTTGAGCGAGGAAGTTGTTGATCAGTTGCGGATCGCGCTTGATCCGCAGGCCGGTGTTCGGCGCGTTGAGGATCGCTTCCAGGCGTTCGGCCAGCAGCGTTTCGGTGCGTTTGATCAGCGACTGCGCACCGACAATCGGTGCCAGCGGATCGTGCTTGAGCTGGCGCAGACCGACGCGGAACAGGCCTTCGGCTTCAAGGAGCAATTCCACTTCATCGAGATCCAGCGGCAACTGATGCGCCTTGAATTCGCGCGCCAGTTTATCCAGCGGCGCCGCCAGTTCGGCAATCGGCAACACGCCGGCCATCGACGCACTGCCCTTGAGCGTGTGCAAGGCGCGCTGCAATTCGTCGCTGGCCGGCAGCGGCACATGCTCGGCAGCCTGATCGAGGAAGCGGTTAAGGCTGGCGAGGTGGGTTTCGGCCTCGTTGCGGAAGATTTCCAGCAACAGCGGATCGAGGGCCGCCACGTCGGCGACGTCTTCGGCCGCCAGCGGCTCGACGCCTTTGGCCAGCGCATGCGCGCGGGCCGCCAGTTGATCGACATCGCTGCGCTGACGCTGGCGCTGCGTGGCGAATTCGCTGATCAGTTCCGGCAGCAGCAACACGGTGTCGGTGAGCAACTGCTGCACCTGCGCGCCGGGTTCGACGCTGTGTTCCAGCACGCGGTTGAGCAGGTTTTCCACCGCCCAGGCCAACTCGCCAAGGATCAGCGCACGAACCATGCGCCCGCTGCCCTTCAAGGTGTGAAAGGCGCGGCGCAGCTCGGTCAGGGCGGCGCGGTCATGGGTGTCCGCCGACCAGCGCGGCAGATATTCGTGCAGGACTTCGAGGACTTCGTCGGTCTCTTCGAGGAACACTTCGCGCAGTTCGTCGTCCACCGGTTCTTCATCGGCCGGTGGTGGCATCAGGCTGCCGGGCGTGATCAAGGCCGGCGGGTTGACCGCCGACACGGGGCTGGCCAGCACGTCGGCCAGCGACTGCACGGTCTCGGGGTCATCCAGCGCTTGCAGGTCCTGCATCACCAGCGCTTCGCTGGGGCTGAGCACATCGTCGAGCAGCGGCACGTGCTGTTCGTGTGGAAAGAAACCGAGGCTGGCGAGGCTCTTTTGTGCGACATCCAGCAGTTGTTCATTCGGCGCTTGCGGGTCGTCGCTCAGGCGTTCGAGGTAATACTCGAGGCTGGTGATGACGTCGGCCAGATTATCCAGTTGCTGCCAGCCCGGCTGGTGCGGATCGAGCAGCAAGTGTTCGCGAATGAAGCTGTTACAGGCCTCGACCAGACTCGCCGCGCGGCTCAACGGAATCATCGCCAGCGCGCCGCGCACCTGGGTCAGCAGTTCCGGCAACGGTTGCAGTTGCTGGCGATCCCAGTCGGCGTCGATGTAATCGACGATCATGTCCTTGGCCTGTTGCAGGCAGATGCGTGCTTCCTTGATCACGATCTGATGGATCTGCGTCAGGTCGGTGGTCGGCAGGCGCGCGTCTTCGGGACTTTCCGGCTCTACGGTACCGACCATTCCGGCGAGGTTGGCTTCGACGTAAAGCAGCGCGCCGGCAACGTCCATCAGGGTCGCGTCATTCGGTTCGCGCTGGCCCTGGGCGAGGCTGAGCACCACCGCCAGTTGATCGATGATGACTTTGCGCGGCTGGCCGAAACCGAGCACCGCGAGGGTATCGGCGATCTGCCGCAACGGCGCGAGCAGGCTCTCCAGGTCGGAGGTGTGCTGACGGTCGCTACGCACGAACAGGTCGAGGCGCTCCTTGACCCGCACCAGCTCTTCGCACAGCGCCGCCAGCACCGAGCGCATCGCATCGCGGTCGGGGCCGGCCAGACGCGCACGTTCTTCGTCGACCATCGCGCTGTCGGGCAACGCGTCGTCCAGGGAGTAGCGATCTTTCATGGTCAGCATCTGCCCGGTGGGATGTTCGGCTTTGGCAATATAGAACAGCAGGCTTTTCAGCAGCTCCGGCGGGGGCGGCTGATTGAGGCCGCGTGGGCCTTGTTCGAGCAGGCGTTTGAGTTCCTTGTCGGCGTCCTTGAACAGGCTGCGCAGCGCCGGGCTGTTGGCGATGGCGCCTTCGCGCATGCCTTCGACCAGCGCGGAAGCGACCTGCCACAGCGGGCTCAACGGCGCATCCGCGCTGAGCGCTTCGAGACGCTGGAAGACTTTCGCCAGGTATTCGAGGTGGGTCTGGTCATCCTGCTCGCGCAGCAAACCGACCAGCGCCATCTGCAGCATCTGGCGCAACTTGCGCAGCATGTTGGGCCACTCGGCCGGCTCCAGCGCGGCCAGCGCTTCTGCGCTCAACGGCGGCAAGTCCGGCAGTGGCGGGCTGAACAGGCTGGTTTCCGAGAGCAGGCTGTCGCCGCGCGCACTGCGCAGGTCGTTGATCAGCGGCAGCACCACCAGCGGCAAGTCGCGGCGCGCACTCTGCACCCGATCGAGGTAGATCGGCAATTGCCCAAGGGCTTGCAGCAGCAGGTGCAGGGCTTCGTCGCGATGGGCGACGCGCCCGTGCTGCAAGGCTTCGACCAGATGCTCCATTTCTTCGGCAAGCAACGCCGCGCCGTAGAACTCGACCATCTGCAAACTGCCGTGCACCTGATGGATATACGCCAGGCACTCATCCAGCCCCGGCGTGGCCTGCGGGTCATCGAGCACGGTTTCAATCGCCTGATGCGCCTGTTTCAGCGTTTCGGCAATTTCACCCTTGACCCATTCGAGGGCCACGTAGTCGTGCCGGTCACCCATAACCACTCCACTCACGCCTTATCCGTCGCGGACGCCGACGGCAAGGTGAAACCGGATACCGAACGGCGCAGCTGACTGGCCATTTTCGCCAGGTTGCCGATGCTCTCGGCGGTGGCGGTCGAGCCGGACGAGGTCTGCGTGGTGATCTGCTGGATCACGTTCATCGTCAGCGAGATCTGCCCGGCCGACGAGGTCTGCTGCTGCGCCGCGTTGGAGATGCTCTGGATCAGCGCGGCGAGGGTCTTCGATACGCCTTCGATTTCTTCCAGGGCCACACCGGCATCCTGCGCCAGCCGCGCGCCGCGCACCACCTCGGTGGTGGTCTGTTCCATGGAGATCACCGCTTCGTTGGTGTCGGTCTGAATCGCCCGCACCAGGGTTTCGATCTGCCGGGTGGCGGCGGACGAACGTTCGGCCAGTCGCTGCACTTCGTCGGCAACCACGGCAAAGCCGCGCCCGGCATCCCCGGCCATCGAGGCCTGAATCGCCGCGTTGAGCGCGAGGATGTTGGTCTGGTCGGCAATGTCGTCGATCAGGCTGACGATGTCGCCGATCTCCTGCGACGACTCGCCCAGACGCTTGATGCGCTTGGCGGTGTCCTGAATCTGTTCGCGAATGTTGTCCATACCGTGGATGGTGTTGTGCACCACCTCGTTGCCCTTGTTGGCGATTTCCACCGAACGCTCGGCCACCGCCGAGGATTCGGCAGCGTTGGCCGAGACCTGATCGATCGACTGAGCCATGTCGCTGATCGCGGTCGAGGCTTCGGAAATCTGCTGCGCCTGATGTTCCGAAGCCTGGGCCAGGTGCATCGCGGTGGCCTGGGTTTCCTGCACGGCGGCAGCCACCTGGCCGGCGGTGAGGTTGATGGTGGCGACCAGATCGCGCAGTTGATCAACCGAGTAGTTGATCGAGTCGGCGATGGTCCCGGTGAAGTCTTCGGTTACCGAGGCGGTCACCGTCAGGTCGCCGTCGGCGAGGTCTTCAATCTCGTCGAGCAGACGCATGATCGCGTTCTGGTTGCGTTCGTTCTTCTCGGCGGTCTCGCGCAACTGGCGGTTGGTTTCACGAACCATGACCAGACCGATCAGGATGATCGAGGCCAGCGCCAGCAAGCCCAGCACGTAGCCGCCGATGGTGTCGGTGTTGCGCCCGCCGGCGAGGTTTTCGAAACCGCTGGCGAGGTGCGAGGCTTCGTCGAGCAGGGTCTGCGACAGGCTGAAAATGTTGCTCGCCGACTCCCGGACCTTGAACAGTTCCGGCGAGGTTTCGAGGATTTCATCCACGGAGCCGGAGACGAACTGGAACAGCTCGGAGATTTCACTCAAACGGGCGCGGGCATCACGGTCTTCGACTTGGCTGACTTTCAGCGCCGGGTTGCCCTGCAACATGCCGTTGAGCACCTGGCCGAAACGGGTGGCATCGCGGCCGAAAGCGTCGGCGGCTTGCTGCGAGTTCTCGTCGCCAGCGAGCACGGTGTTAACCGCGCCGAGGATGCGTTCAGCCAGCAGCGATTGACGTTGGGCCATCGCGACTTGCGCTGCCGGGGCGCCACGTTGCAGGAGGATCTCGACGACTTTTTCGTACTCGATCTGCAATTGCGGCACGGTTTCGGCCAGGGTCGCGGCGACCTGATGCAGCGAGAGCACGGTCTGTTCGCTGGAGAGAATCGCATCGGTGTTTTTCAGCAGGCGTTCCCAATCCAGCTGCACCGCGCGCATTTCCGGGCGCACGGTGGCCGGCGCGGGCGGCAGGCCGGTGGCCGGGTCACCTTTCTTCAGGTAACCCCAGCGCTGGGCAAAATCGTTACGTGCATCACTCAGCAGCTTGAACGCAGCAGCCTTGCCGGCGGCGGCTTCGGTGGCGTTCTTGGCGATGCGTTGTGACAGCACGCGCAGTTCACCGGCATGACCGATGTACTGCTTGTCATAGTTGGCCTGGGTGTTGAGGTACGCGAAGTTGGCGAACAGCAGCATGATGAACACGATCAGTGCGATGAACAGCACGATGATCTGCGAGCGACTGCGCGACCCTTCTGCCGACTTGCCTGTTTTTGCTTTTGTCATCGGTCCTCGCCTGTTTGAAGCTCACCGTAGAACCTGTAGGAGTGAGCCTGCTCGCGATTGAACGATAACGCGGTGTACTTGATACACCGCGGTGCCTGAATCGCGAGCAGGCTCACTCCTACAAGGGATCTTTGTTGTTACGGCTAAATCGCGACACTCATGAACACCGGCGATTTGGCCAGCGCAAACAGGCTGAACACCCGCCAGTTCTGCTCGCGCCGGAAATAGCCTTTGACAAACTCGGCCTTGGAGCCCTGGCGCTTGCTGATCGAGATCGGTTCGAAGCTGTCCTGCGCGAAGTGCTGCAAACCGAACACCTCATCGACCAGCAGCCCGGCGAACACATCGTTGTGCTCCACCACCAATACCCGCCGCTGTTTGCGCAATGGCGACAGCTCGTGACCGAAGAAGCCGCACAGGTCCATGATCGGCAGCAAGCGCCCACGCAGGTTAGCCACCCCTTTGACCCACGGCTTGACCCCGGGCAACTGAGTGCAGCGCGGTTCGTGCAGCACTTCGCTGACTTCGCCCATCGGCGTCACGTACCAATGCTCGCCAAGGCGAAAGCCGATGCCGCTCCAGCGATCCTGACGGCCGGGCTGCGACGGCAGATCCGCCGCCAACAGGCGGCAGCGCTGGTCGATCTGCCACAGCAGCTCGAACGCGGTCAGCGACTGGTTCATGGCCGCGCGATCAACCGGCCAGCACGTTGTTCAGGGTCTTGATCAGCATGTCTTCTTCGACCGGTTTGGTCAGGTAATCCTTCGCGCCCTGGCGTGTGCCCCAGACCTTGTCGGTTTCCTGATCCTTGGTGGTGATGATGATCACCGGAATGTGGCTGGTTTCGGCATCCTTGGTCAGTTGCCGGGTAGCCTGGAAGCCGTTGAGGCCGGGCATGACGATGTCCATCAATACCGCGTCGGGTTTTTCCTGACGGGCCAGGGCCACGCCGTCGGCGCCGTTTTCGGCCTTGAGCACTTCATGGCCGTGCTTTTCCAGCATGCCGGTGAGTTTGTACATTTCAGTCGGCGAATCATCGACGATCAGGATACGTGCCATGGTCTTCCCCATTTTTCTTGTCGACACCCGGCCCGCTGGCCGAGCGTCACTGTACGTGTCTTACTGCGGCAAAACGGCGGCGAAGCCCGGAACATGGGCCTGAATCGCGTCGAGCAGTTCTTCCTTGCTGAAAGGCTTGGTCAAAAATTGATCAGAACCGACAATCCGCCCCTTGGCCTTGTCGAACAGCCCGTCACGCGACGACAGCATGATCACCGGCGTGGCCTTGAACGCACTGTTGTTCTTGATTAAAGCGCAGGTCTGATAACCATCCAGACGCGGCATCATGATGTCGACAAAAATGATTCCGGGGTGGTTGTCGGCGATCTTCGCCAACGCGTCGAAACCGTCGATGGCCGTGATGACTTCGCAGCCCACATTTTTCAACAGCGTTTCGGCGGTGCGACGAATCGTTTTCGAGTCATCGATCACCATGACCTTCAAGGCGCTGGACTGCTGTTCCATAAGAGGGCTCTACCGTCGCCTTTGCGAATCAAATTGTCCGTTTTGCGATGAGTAATGGCTGGAAACCCTTGATGCTCAAGGGCCAGCACGCTATGCCAGCCTTTTTAGCACAGTCTCCAGATGCAATCTATCGACGGGTTTTTCCTTGACCGAAAACCCTGCCAGCGCCACTCTGGCGGCACTTTTTCAATACCGATCCGGTAGCCAATTTTCGAGGAAAACCCAATGAGCGTTCGCGTCGGGATTGTCATGGACCCTATCGCCAGCATTTCCTATAAAAAGGATAGCTCGCTGGCCATGCTGCTGGCCGCGCAGAAACGTGGCTGGGAACTGTTCTACATGGAGCAGCGCGACCTGTATCAGGCCGAAGGTCAGGCCCGGGCGCGCATGAAGCCGCTGAAAGTCTTCGCCAACCCGGAAAAATGGTTCGAACTGGACGCCGAGCAGGACAACCTGCTGAGCGACCTCGACGTGATCCTGATGCGCAAGGATCCGCCGTTCGACATGGAGTTCGTTTACTCCACCTACTTGCTGGAACAGGCCGAAACCGCTGGCGTGCTGGTGGTCAACAAGCCGCAGAGCCTGCGCGACTGCAACGAAAAACTGTTCGCCACGCTGTTCCCGCAGTGCACGCCGCCAACCATCGTCAGCCGTCGCGCCGATGTGCTGCGTGAATTCGCTGCCAAACACGGTGACGTGATTCTCAAGCCGCTGGACGGCATGGGTGGCACTTCGATTTTCCGTCACCGCGCCGGCGACCCGAACCTGTCGGTGATTCTGGAAACCCTGACCGCCCTCGGCAATCAGCAGATCATGGGCCAGGCCTACCTGCCGGCGATCAAGGACGGTGACAAGCGCATCCTGATGATCGACGGCGAGCCGGTGGATTACTGCCTGGCACGGATTCCGGCCCAGGGCGAAACCCGTGGCAACCTCGCGGCCGGTGGTCGTGGTGAAGCACGGCCGTTGACCGACAAGGATCGCTGGATCGCCGCCCAGGTCGGCCCGACTTTGCGCGAGAAAGGCCTGCTGTTCGTCGGTCTGGACGTGATCGGTGAAAACCTCACCGAAATCAACGTCACCAGCCCGACCTGCATCCGCGAAATCGACAACGCTTTCGGTACCGACATTGGCGGCATGCTGATGGATGCCATCGACAAGAAGCTGCAAGCCGCCGGCAAAAAGCCGCAAGCTTGACGTGTGTCACATGCAGCTTGTCGCTTGAAGCGTGAAGCCCAAGGCGCGAAACCAACATTGCGTTATCATGCGCAGCCTCTGAAAAATGCGATGTTGGTTTTCTTGTCATGACCCTCCCGTCCGATCTGCCCGCAGAACTCGCCCATCGTGGCGTGCGCCCGGCCGATCGCCTCGGATTTACCCTGTTTCTCGCGGCGCTGATTCATTTGGCGCTGCTGCTTGGCGTTGGCTTCACCATGGTCGAGCCCAAGCAGATCAGCAAAACCCTGGAAATCACCCTCGCCACCTTCAAAAGTGAAAAGAAGCCTGAGAAGGCCGATTTTCTCGCTCAGGAAAACCAGGAAGGCAGCGGCACCCTCGACAAGAAGGCGATCCCCAAGACCACCGAGGTCGCACCGTTCCAGGACAATCAAGTCAAGAAGGTCACCCCGCCTCCGGCCGCCAAACCGGAAGTACGCGAGGCCGCGCCCAAGGCTGCGGTGACCACGGTGGCGCCGAAACAGCAAAAGGCGCCGACCAAGAAAGAAGAAACCAGGACCGAGACCAAACCTGCGGTCAACGCGCCGACGTTCGACAGCTCGCAGCTGTCCAGCGACATCGCCAGCCTTGAAGCGGAACTGGCCAACGAACAACAGCTGTACGCCAAGCGCCCGCGGATTCACCGCTTGAGCGCGGCCTCGACCATGCGCGACAAGGGCGCCTGGTACAAGGATGACTGGCGCAAGAAGGTCGAGCGCATCGGCAACCTCAATTACCCGGAGGAAGCGCGGCGCAAGCAGATTTACGGCAACCTGCGGCTGATGGTCTCGATCAACCGCGATGGCTCGCTGTATGAAGTGCTGGTGCTGGAATCCTCCGGTCAGCCGCTGCTGGATCAGGCGGCGCAGCGCATCGTCCGGCTGGCGGCACCGTTTGCGCCGTTTACCGGTGATCTGTCGGATATCGACCGACTGGAAATCATCCGCACCTGGAAATTTGCCCGGGGCGACAAGCTCTCGAGCAATTAAGAACACTGCAAAACCCCTGTGGGAGCGGGCTTGCTCGCGAATGCGGTGGGTCAGCTACATTGACTTTGCCTGACACGCCCTCTTCGCGAGCAAGCCCGCTCCCACCCTTTGATCTGCGTTGTTCTCTGATCCTCAGCTTGTCAGTTCGCCCCTTGAACGCCACACTATCGCTCATGAAAAACGTCAGCCCCAGCTACCTCAAGCATCACTTCCTGATCGCCATGCCGCACATGGCCGACCCGAACTTTGCCCACACCTTGACCTACATCGTCGAGCACACGGCCAATGGCGCCATGGGGCTGGTGGTCAATCGACCGCAAGAGCTGAATCTGGCTGACATTCTCGAGCAACTGCGCCCGGACATTGATCCGCCGGCGCTGTGCCAGCATGTGCCGATCTTCATTGGCGGCCCGGTGCAGACCGATCGCGGTTTCGTCCTGCACCCGGCGGGCAAGACCTTTCAGGCCACCGTCGAGCTCGAAGGTGATCTGGCGCTGTCCACCTCGCAGGACGTGCTGTTCGCCATCGCCGACGGCGTAGGCCCGGCGAAAAGCGTAATCGCCCTCGGTTATGCCGGTTGGGAAGCCGGGCAACTGGAGGCCGAACTGGCCGACAACGCCTGGCTGACCTGCCCGTACGACGCCGACATCCTGTTCAACACCAGCAGCGAGCTGCGTCTGGAAGCGGCGGCACGGCATCTGGGGATCAACCTCAGCCTGCTGACCAGCCAGGCGGGGCACGCCTGATGGCCCTGCGCCTGATTCTCGGCTTCGACTACGGCACCAAACAGATCGGCGTTGCGGTCGGCCAGGTGATTACCGGCCAGGCCCGTGAGCTGTGCACCCTGAAAGCGCAGAACGGCGTACCCGACTGGAATCAGGTCGAAGCGCTGTTCAAGGAATGGAAACCCGACGCCGTGGTGGTCGGCCTGCCGCTGAACATGGACGGTACGCCCAGCGAGATGTGCCTGCGCGCGGAGAAATTCGCCCGGCGCCTCAATGGCCGCTTCAATGTGCCCTTCTATACCCACGACGAACGCCTGACCACCTTTGAAGCCAAGGGTGAGCGACTGGTGCGTGGCGGGCAGAAAGGCAGTTACCGCGACAACCCGGTGGATGCCATCGCCGCCGCCCTGCTGTTGCAGGGCTGGCTCGATGAAAACACTGCATTGTTTGAATCCTGACAAGCGCTTCGGCGCTTTTCTTTTGGTTATAAACCCAGCCACGTCCGGCAGGACGCGGCTCGGAATCACGAAGGAGCAACCATGAGCCTGCCCAATCCCGCCGATCTGATCAGCCAGATGGCGACCCGCCTCAAGGCGCACCTTGCACAGCGTGATATCAGCGAACCGCGTTACATCGGTATTCGCACCGGCGGCATCTGGGTCGCGCAGGCCTTGCTCAAGGAATTGGCCAGCGATGCGCCGCTGGGCACGCTGGATGTTTCCTTCTACCGCGACGACTTCAGCCAGAACGGCCTGCACCCGCAAGTGCGCCCGTCGGCCCTGCCCTTCGAAATCGAAGGCCAGCATCTGGTGCTGATCGATGACGTACTGATGAGCGGCCGCACCATCCGCGCCGCCATGAACGAACTGTTCGACTACGGCCGCCCAGCCAGCGTGACCCTGGTCTGCCTGCTCGACCTGGACGCCGGCGAGCTGCCGATCCGTCCGAACGTGGTGGGTGCGACCCTGTCGCTGGCTGCCAATGAGCGGGTCAAGCTGTCCGGCCCGGAGCCGCTGACGCTCGAACTGCAAGACCTGAATTCCTAACCCGCCCTTATTGAGAGTCCCCCTCGCGATGACGCCTCTAGATACCAAGCGCCCGCTGCAGCTCAATGATCAGGGCCAGCTGCGCCACTTCCTCTCGCTCGACGGCCTGCGCCGCGAGTTGCTGACGGAAATCCTCGACACTGCCGACTCGTTCCTCGAAGTTGGTGCCCGGGCGGTGAAGAAGGTCCCTTTGCTGCGCGGCAAGACCGTGTGCAACGTGTTCTTCGAAAACTCCACCCGCACCCGCACCACCTTCGAACTGGCGGCCCAGCGGCTGTCGGCGGACGTGATCACCCTGAACGTGTCGACCTCGTCGGCCAGTAAAGGTGAAACCCTGCTCGACACCCTGCGCAACCTCGAAGCCATGGCCGCCGACATGTTCGTCGTGCGCCACGGTGACTCCGGCGCCGCACACTTCATCGCCGAACACGTCTGCCCGCAGGTGGCAATCATCAACGGCGGCGACGGCCGTCACGCGCACCCGACCCAGGGCATGCTCGACATGCTCACCATCCGTCGGCACAAGGGCGGTTTCGAAAACCTCTCGGTGGCGATCGTCGGCGACATCCTGCACTCGCGGGTGGCGCGCTCGAACATGCTCGCGCTGAAGACCCTCGGCTGCCCGGACATCCGCGTGATCGCGCCGAAGACTCTGCTGCCGATCGGCATCGAGCAGTACGGCGTCAAGGTCTACACCGACATGAACGAAGGCCTGAAGGACGTCGACGTGGTGATCATGCTGCGCCTTCAGCGTGAGCGCATGACCGGCGGCCTGCTGCCGAGCGAAGGCGAGTTCTATCGCCTGTTCGGCCTGACCACCGCGCGCCTGGCCGGGGCCAAACCCGATTGCATCGTCATGCACCCGGGGCCGATCAACCGTGGCGTGGAAATCGAGTCCGCGGTGGCCGACGGCCCGCACTCAGTGATCCTCAATCAAGTGACCTACGGCATCGCCACCCGCATGGCCGTGTTGTCCATGGCCATGAGCGGGCAAACAGCGCAACGTCAATTCGAGCAGGAGAACGCCCAGTGAAGCTCAGCATTCTCGGCGCCCGCGTCATCGATCCAAGCAGCGGCCTGGATCAAATCACCGACATTCACGTTGAAGCCTGCAAGATCGTCGCCCTCGGCGCCGCACCGGCCGGTTTCACCGCAGTGGAAACCATCGACGCCAACGGTCTGGTTGCAGCACCGGGCCTGGTCGACCTGAACGTGGCCCTGCGCGAGCCGGGTTACAGCCGCAAAGGCACGATCGCCAGCGAAACCCGCGCCGCAGCGGCCGGTGGCGTGACCAGTCTGTGCTGCCCGCCGAAGACCAAACCTGTACTCGACACCTCGGCCGTGGCCGAACTGATCCTCGACCGCGCCCGCGAAGCCGGCAACACCAAGGTGTTCCCGATCGGCGCGCTGAGCAAAGGGCTGGACGGCGAACAGCTTGCAGAGCTGGTGGCGCTGCGCGACGCCGGGTGCGTGGCGTTCGGCAATGGTCTGGAGAGTTTCCGCAACACCCGCACCCTGTGCCGGGCGCTGGACTACGCGGCGACCTTCGACCTGACGGTGATTTTCAATTCGCAGGATCACGACCTGGCCGATGGCGGTCTGGCCCATGAAGGCGCGGTCGCCAGTTTCCTCGGCCTGCCGGGGATCCCGGAAACCGCGGAAACCGTGGCTTTGGCCCGCGATCTGCTGCTGGTCGAGCAGACCGGCGTGCGCGCGCACTTCAGCCAACTGACCAGCGCGCGCGGCGTGGCCCTGATCGCTCAGGCGCAGGCCCGTGGCTTGAAAGTCACCGCCGATGTCGCTCTGTATCAGCTAATCCTCACCGATGAAGCGCTGATCGACTTCAGCAGCCTGTATCACGTACAACCGCCGCTGCGCACCCGCGCCGACCGCGATGGCCTGCGTGAAGCAGTGAAATCCGGGGTGATTTCGGCGATCTCCAGCCATCACCAGCCGCACGAGCGCGATGCCAAACTGGCGCCGTTCGGTGCGACCGAGCCGGGCATCAGCAGCGTCGAATTGCTGCTGCCGCTGGCGATGACGCTGGTTGAGGATGGCTTGCTGGATCTGCCAACACTGCTGGCGCGCCTGAGCGCAGGGCCTGCGGACGCGCTGCGTCTGCCGGCGGGCAAACTGGCGGTGGGCGGTGCGGCGGATATCGTGCTGTTCGATCCGAAAGCATCCACCGTGGCTGGTGAAGGCTGGCTGTCGAAGGGCGAGAACTGCCCGTTCCTCGGTCACACCCTTCCGGGTCTGGTGCGTTACACACTGGTGGACGGGCGGATCAGTCACCAGGCCTGAAGACAAGAGATAGCAGGCTGCAATGGCCTGCTATCTCTTGAGTTTCATTTGATTTGCGACAAACATTTTTATGAATAAGCTTCCCTCAAAATCATTGCCCGCAACAGACATCTCCTTCCCGCCACTCCCGCCGATAGGCCTACACCAAGTGGCGTAGGAAAGCGGCCGCCCGTCGTAAAGAAATATCCAACGCTTTACCCTCCTGTAAAAAAACAGCTTCGACACAATCAGAAACAGCCTACAAAGTTACTGTAGGCGACATATACGCACAGCCATTAATATCAAACCGTCAGAAGGACAACCAATACCCACAAGGATGAACATATGAAAAATGGACTTACGCTTCCCCCTATTTTCACCAGAGGTACAACAGGAAACTCTGGCGGCTTTACAGTCGACACCGGATTCAGCTGGGGAACCTACGCAGTAGCAGACTGGCAAGGCGCCGGAGAAGCCATCATTACAAATAACGGCCAAACCTACTCACTACCAATGAGCACTGGCCCCGTAATAACCTCAGCAGAAATGGATATGTTTCATGCTTGGCTTGAAATGAAATCCGGAATCAAAGCCTTCACCTATGAACTGCAAATGGTCAGCAAGGCAATTAATAACGACACCTTGGGTGGAATTCGAGAACTTTGGAGAATCACAGAAAGCGACAACTACTTACTAAACAGCTCCACCATTATCAGCCATGGTTACTTCAAGAACAAAGTCATCAACTTCAGCCTGGCTGATTCATTCGCGGCACAGCAAAAACTAAGCCCCATAGAAGCGTTGATCAAAGTCTCAGCCACTGCCCCGTACAACCTGAATTACGAAACACTCACAACAGAGCTCTCAGGAGGCACCTTTAGCCCGATCAAAGCTTTCGCTCATTATCTTTGGGGTAATGGTGAAAGGATGAGGGTTAACATCAATAATATCGGTCTGAATGTCAGGGCCAATGAACTTCCATTATTGGCAGGCTCTATCGCAAGCACCCGAGAGGCTGGTACTTATTACTTATCTGACCCCAAGATTCCTTACGCCACTATCAATGACAGCAGCGTCACGGGAGCTTATCTAGGAAGAATAACGTTAAAAATGGAAGGAAATTTCACCCGGGACAATGCAGGATCATGGGTTTTCGATGGTGTCATCAGAGCCTACACTGATACTTACGACTTCGACGCAAGCAACAGATCAACTGCCCTTGAGTTATTAACGACAGCAGGCAGGGTATTTTCCGGAACGCATTATGAGATCGAAATCTTCGGCGACCATAAAATAAGGCTAAGCGGAACCGGGTTTAATCCCACCCCATAAACATAAATATTTTTATAGACACCTGCGCAACGGAGAGCGAATGAGCAGAACTTACAAGCTTTCAAGCCATATATACCTGACCACTCTCGCACTTACATCTGGCGCAGGAGCACTCATACTAGTAAAGAACCTCGAAACAGAAACTTATGGTGTTAATCAGGATTCAATCGGCCTGCCCATTGGTGTAACACTGATTATTTTTCTTACGCTGACGCTTACGCACCTACTGCAGGTTCTCTTATTACGCTGGGCACACACTAAATCATTCGCAAGTCTGTTATTGAAAATATCAGCCTACTTGATTTCAACAGTATCGCTGATGATTTTGGTTGACCGGATTGTGTACTGGTCCATGCCCCATCACGCCATCATTGCAATACTTTATGGTGTCACTGCTCTTACGTTTGTCGTTTTTCAAATGCAAACCTTCGCTCATTTGAAATAACACAGATGCAATACCGGAATTCGAGGGGCCTGCCAGCGCACGAACTGCGCCCGCGGCCTGCCCCTCTTTTCATTTACTGGAAGGCGCCGCGATTCTGCGCGTTGCGCACCGAAACCTGATCATTCAGCGTCCAGAAGTCATACAGCACCCCCAGAAAGAACAACCCGCCAGTCAGCAGATACAGCAATCCGCTGATCCACTTGCCCTGGTACATCCGGTGCACGCCGAATACGCCCAGGAACGTCAGCAGAATCCACGCCACGTTGTATTCGATCGGCCCTGCGGTGAAGCGCAGATCCGCCTCGCGATCCATTGCCGGGATCAGGAACACGTCGATCAGCCAGCCAATGCCCAGCAGACCGAAGGTGAAGAACCAGATCGTCCCGGTCACCGGCTTGCCGTAATAGAAGCGGTGAGCGCCGGTGAAACCAAAAATCCACAGCAGATAACCGATGATTTTGCTGTGCGTATCCTGCGGTGCAGCAACCTGCTGATAGCGGTTCATGAAGACCTCGATTCACACGATAGATAAATTTTCTTTAATTCTTTGTGACTTTTTTACATGTAGCCGACGTACGGCAAATGTTACCGTGTCGTCCGTCAAAGCCTTATAGCACCGGACTTCTGTCCGACAATTGCGTCCGTTTGCCGCTTGTTTGGTTCCGTTGACCTCCGATGGAATCGACCAACGGCCTCGGAAGGGACAAAAAAGCTGTTATAAAGTTGCGCGCTAACACATAAGAGCCACGCCTAATGCGACCATTTTTCAAGACATGGCTAACTATTTGCCTATTAATGCCACTGGCCGCCCACGCCACCAATCGTGAGCAACGTCTTCCCAACGTGAACGGTTTCACCCCTAAATCCCATGCTTCGGCTCCTTCGAGCAAGAGCAGCAAACAAACGAAACACACCACGCTCGCCAGCAAGAATAACGGCAAGCTGGTGCCACCGATGGCCAACAAGGAAAGCAGCAACGTCCTGAGCCGTGCGGTGAACGTCCTCGGTACTCCATACCGTTGGGGCGGCAGCAGCCCAAGTAAAGGCTTCGACTGCAGCGGACTGGTGAAATATGCGTTCAACGACGCCACGTTCGACCTGCCACGCACTTCCAACGCGATGGCCAGCGGGCATGGCGAGAAAGTCGAACGCAAGGATCTGAAACCGGGCGACCTGATTTTCTTCAACATCAAGAGCCGTCGGGTCAACCACGTTGCCATCTACCTGGGCAACGACCGCTTCATCCACGCACCACGCCGTGGCAAAGCGGTGAGCATCGATACGCTGAACAAGCCGTACTGGCAGCAGCATTACGTGGTTGCCAAGCGTGTGTTGCCGAAAGAACCGGCTGGCAAGCAGATGCGTGTGGTTCAGCGCTGAGCTGACTGATCCAGAATCTGTTCAAGCAGTATTGACCCCTTCGCGAGCAAGCCCGCTCCCACATGGAAATGCATTTCAGTGTGGGAGCGGGCTTGCTCGCGAAGAGGCCAGTGAAAGCAACACAAGCCTCTCTTAGAAATTATCCGGCGTACGCGCCTTCTCCCGCGCATGCTCGCGGCTGATCAAGCCCTTGGTCACCAGCTCCTTCAGGCACATGTCGAGTGTCTGCATCCCCAACGAACCGCCGGTCTGAATCGCCGAATACATCTGCGCCACCTTGTCCTCGCGGATCAGGTTCCGGATCGCCGACGTTCCCAGCATGATCTCGTGCGCGGCCACCCGTCCGCCGCCGACTTTCTTGATCAGCGTCTGCGACACCACGGCCAGCAACGACTCCGACAGCATCGAGCGCACCATGGACTTCTCGTCGCCCGGGAACACATCGACAACACGGTCGATGGTCTTGGCGGCTGACGTTGTGTGCAGCGTGCCGAACACCAGATGCCCGGTCTCGGCAGCGGTCAGGGCCAGGCGAATGGTTTCCAGGTCGCGCATCTCGCCCACCAGAATCACGTCCGGGTCTTCACGCAGTGCCGAGCGCAGCGCCGTGGCGAAGCTGCGGGTATCGCGATGGACTTCGCGCTGATTGATCAGGCATTTGCGCGATTCGTGGACAAACTCGATCGGGTCCTCGATGGTGAGGATGTGGTGATGGCGATGGGTGTTGAGGTAATCAATCATCGCCGCCAGCGTGGTCGACTTGCCGGACCCGGTCGGCCCGGTCACCAGCACCAGCCCGCGCGGCGCATCGGTGATCTTGCGAAAGACGTCGCCCATGCCGAGGTCTTCCATGCTCAGCACTTTCGAGGGAATGGTGCGGAAGACCGCGCCGGCGCCGCGGTTCTGGTTAAACGCATTGACCCGAAAGCGCGCCACGCCGGGGACTTCGAACGAGAAATCCGTTTCCAGGTGTTTCTCGAAGTCGACCCGCTGGGTGTCGTTCATGATGTCGTAGATCAATTCGTGCACTTGCTTGTGATCCAGCGCCGGCAGATTGATCCGCCGCACATCGCCATCGACGCGGATCATCGGCGGCAGACCGGCCGACAAGTGCAGGTCGGAAGCGCCCTGTTTGGCGCTGAACGCCAGCAGTTCAGTGATATCCATAGCGTCCCTCAATTCCAGTAGAATGCCGCGAACCTTCAGACCGCCGGCGCCTCTTGATGTCCACGATAGCAGACAACATCCAACTGGTTAGTTCGCGCATCCAGGCTGCCACCGCAGCGACCGGGCGCAGTGAAAACAGCGTGCAGTTGCTGGCGGTCAGCAAGACCAAACCCGCACAAGACCTGCGTGAAGCCCATGCCGCCGGCCTGCGTGACTTCGGTGAGAATTATCTGCAGGAAGCCTTGGGCAAACAGCTCGAACTGGCCGACCTGCCCTTGATCTGGCACTTCATCGGCCCCATTCAATCGAACAAGACTCGCGCCATCGCCGAGCATTTCGACTGGGTGCACTCTGTGGATCGCCTGAAAATCGCCCAACGCCTGTCCGAGCAGCGCCCGGCCGAGTTGCCGCCGCTGAACATCTGCATTCAGGTCAACGTCAGTGGTGAGGCCAGCAAGTCTGGCTGCACTCCGGCCGACCTGCCGGCGCTGGCCGAGGCCATCAGCGCCCTGCCCCGGTTGAAACTGCGCGGACTGATGGCGATTCCCGAGCCGACCGAAGATCGCGCCGAACAAGATGCCGCTTTTGCTGCCGTGCAACGTTTGCAGGCCAGCCTGAATCTGCCGCTCGACACACTTTCCATGGGCATGAGCCACGACCTCGAGGCGGCCATCGCCCAAGGCGCCACCTGGGTGCGGATCGGTACCGCCCTGTTTGGCGCCAGAGATTACGGTCAGCAATGACCGACAGCCATCTGAAAAAGGACCTGACATGAGCAACACACGCATTGCCTTTATCGGTGCCGGCAACATGGCCGCCAGCCTGATCGGCGGCCTGCGGGCCAAGGGTCTGCAAGCCAGCCACATTCGCGCCAGCGATCCGGGCGAAGAGACCCGCCAACGCGTCAGCGCCGAGCACGGCATCGAAACCTTCGCCGACAACGCGCAGGCCATCGACGGCGTCGACGTGATCGTACTGGCGGTCAAGCCACAGGCGATGAAAGCCGTGTGCGAAGCCATCCGCCCAAGCCTGAAGCCGCAGCAACTGGTGGTGTCGATCGCCGCCGGCATCACCTGCGCGAGCATGACCGCATGGCTTGGCAAGCAGCCGATCGTGCGCTGCATGCCGAACACCCCGGCACTGCTGCGTCAGGGCGTCAGCGGCCTGTACGCCACCAGCGAAGTGACTGCCGAACAGCGTCAGCAGGCTGAAGAGCTGCTGTCCGCCGTCGGCATCGCGCTGTGGCTGAACGAAGAACAGCAACTCGATGCGGTGACCGCCGTCTCCGGTTCCGGCCCGGCGTACTTTTTCCTGCTGATCGAAGCGATGACCGCCGCTGGCGTCAAACTCGGTCTGCCAAAGGAAATGGCCGAGCAACTGACCCTGCAAACGGCTCTGGGCGCCGCGCACATGGCGGTATCCAGCGATGTCGACGCTGCCGAACTGCGCCGCCGCGTGACGTCGCCAAATGGCACTACTGAGGCCGCAATCAAATCATTCCAGGCTGATGGCTTCGAAGCCCTGGTAGAAAAAGCACTCGGCGCCGCCGCGCACCGCTCGGCCGAAATGGCCGAACAACTGGGCAAATAAGGAGCCTTACATGATTGGATTGAACACTGCAGCGGTTTACGTGCTGCAAACCCTCGGCAGTCTGTACCTGCTGATCGTGCTGTTGCGCTTCGTTTTGCAACTGGTGCGCGCGAACTTCTACAACCCGCTGTGCCAATTCGTGGTCAAGGCTACCCAGCCGCTGCTCAAACCACTGCGCCGGATTATCCCGAGCGTATTCGGTCTGGACATGTCGTCGCTGGTGCTGGCGATTCTGGTGCAACTGGCCCTGATGGCCCTGACCCTGCTGCTGACCTATGGCACCACCGGCAACCCGCTGCAGCTGTTCATCTGGTCGATCATCGGCGTGACCGCGCTGTTCCTGAAGATTTTCTTCTTCGCCCTGATCATCAGCGTGATCCTGTCGTGGGTCGCTCCGGGCAGCCACAACCCGGGCGCTGAACTGGTGAACCAGATCTGCGAGCCGGCGCTGGCACCGTTCCGCAAGATTCTGCCAAACCTCGGTGGCCTGGACCTGTCGCCGATCTTCGCCTTCCTCGCGCTGAAGCTGATCGACATGCTGGTGATCAACAACCTCGCGGCGATGACCATGATGCCGGAAATCCTGCGCCTGCTGATGTGAGCTGGTTCCGTTGGGACGGGGACAACCTGATCCTCGAATGTCATCTGCAACCGGCAGCCCGCAGCGATGATTTCGCCGGGCTGCACGGTGACCGTCTGAAGATCCGCCTCACCGCACCGCCGGTCGAGGGCAAGGCCAACGCCTATCTGATGGGCTTTCTGGCCAAGGCGTTTGGGGTCTCCAAGAGCCAGGTCAGTTTGCTCAGCGGCGAGTTGAACCGGCAGAAACGGGTGAAGATCTGTGCGCCGAAGAAGCTGCCGGAGTTGCCAGGGTTGGTTGGGCGCTTGTCTTGAGTTTTGCGGCGTCTGTACCCCTCACCCCAGCCCTCTCCCCCTGGAGAGGGAGCCGATCCAGGGTGTTTTCAGAAACTGAGTTCAGCCCGGATAGATCAGGTCGGTGTAGCTCAAAAGAACACCTCGGTCGGTCCCCTCTACCTCTGGGAGAGGGCTAGGGTGAGGGCCGCTTGCCGCTAACCCCCCCGGTCTTTAGACTTACGCCTCATTTCAACGAGAGCAGGGTCGATGCCAGCTGCCTTTCCCCCCGATTCTGTTGGTCTGGTGACGCCGCAAACGGCGCACTTCAGTGAACCTCTGGCCTTGGCCTGTGGCCGTTCGCTGCCCGCCTACGACCTGATCTACGAAACCTACGGCACTCTGAACGCGCAGGCGAGCAACGCCGTGCTGATCTGCCACGCCCTGTCCGGGCATCACCATGCCGCCGGCTATCACAGCGCAGACGACCGCAAGCCCGGTTGGTGGGACAGCTGCATCGGCCCGGGCAAACCGATCGACACCAACAAGTTCTTCGTGGTCAGCCTGAACAATCTGGGCGGCTGCAACGGCTCCACTGGCCCGAGCAGTATCAACCCGGAGACCGGCAAGCCGTTCGGCGCCGACTTCCCGGTGCTCACCGTCGAAGACTGGGTGCACAGTCAGGCGCGCCTGGCCGATCTACTCGGCATTCGTCAGTTCGCCGCCGTGATCGGCGGCAGCCTCGGCGGCATGCAGGCCTTGCAGTGGACCATCACCTACCCGGATCGCGTGCGGCACTGCCTGGCCATCGCCTCGGCGCCCAAACTTTCGGCACAAAACATCGCTTTCAACGAAGTGGCGCGCCAGGCGATCCTTACCGATCCGGAGTTCCACGGTGGTTCGTTCCAGGAACAAGGTGTGATCCCCAAGCGCGGGCTGATGCTGGCGCGGATGGTCGGGCACATCACCTACCTGTCCGACGACTCCATGGGCGAGAAATTCGGCCGTGGCCTGAAGAGTGAAAAGCTCAACTACGACTTCCACAGCGTCGAGTTCCAGGTCGAGAGCTACCTGCGCTATCAGGGTGAAGAGTTCTCCGGGCGTTTCGATGCCAACACCTATCTGTTGATGACCAAGGCGCTGGACTACTTCGATCCGGCGGCGAACTTCGACGATAACCTGGCGAAAACCTTCGAGAACGCCACCGCCAAGTTCTGCGTGATGTCATTCACCACCGACTGGCGCTTCTCCCCGGCTCGCTCGCGAGAACTGGTGGACGCGCTGATGGCAGCACGCAAAGACGTCAGCTATCTGGAAATCGACGCACCTCAGGGCCACGACGCCTTCCTGATTCCGATCCCGCGCTATTTGCAGGCGTTCGGCAATTACATGAACCGAATTACGGTGTGAACAAGCCATGAGAGCTGATCTGGAAATCATCCAGGAATGGATCCCCGCCGGCAGCCGCGTGCTCGACCTCGGTTGCGGCGACGGCGAACTGCTGACCTGGCTGCGCGACAACAAGAACGTCACCGGTTATGGCCTGGAAAACGACGCCGACAACATCGCCGAGTGCGTGGCCAAGGGCATCAACGTCATCGAGCAGGACCTGGACAAGGGGCTGGGCAACTTCGCCAGCAACAGTTTCGACATCGTCGTCATGACCCAGGCCCTGCAAGCCGTGCATTACCCGGACAAGATCCTCGACGAGATGCTGCGGGTCGGTCGTCAGTGCATCATCACCTTCCCCAACTTCGGTCACTGGCGCTGCCGCTGGTACCTGGCGAGCAAGGGCCGGATGCCGGTGTCGGAATTTCTGCCGTACACCTGGTACAACACGCCTAACATTCACTTCTGCACCTTCGAAGACTTTGAAGAACTTTGTCGCGAACGTGATGCGAAGGTCATTGATCGGCTTGCCGTGGATCAACAGCACCGCCACGGGTGGGCCAGTAAGCTATGGCCTAATCTGTTAGGTGAGATTGGTATCTACCGCGTCAGCAGCCCGGTGCTTGCAGATCATCGGGTCGCGGTCTGAACCACGACATTTCGAGGAGGATGATCATGGGTCGTTTAGCGTTGTTGTTAGTCACTGCCTGCCTGAGCGCCGGCGCGATGGCCGCCGATGTCATCAAGGGCGAGCGCAAGGAAGTGTTCGGTGATGTCACCGTGCACTACAACACCTTCAACTCCACTTTCCTGACACCGGACATCGCCAAGGCTGCCGAGCTGATCCGCAGCAAGAACCAGGGCGTGATCAACGTCTCGGTGATCAAGGACGGCAAACCGCTGATCGCCAACGTCACCGGCACGGTCAAAGACCTGACCAGCCAAAGCGTGCCGCTGAACTTCCGCCAGGTCACCGAACAGGGCGCGATCTACTACATCGCCCAGTACCCGGTGGAGCAGCAGGAAACCCGCACCTTTGAAATCAAGGTGCAGAACGGTGACAAGATCAACACCATCAACTTCAACCAAGAACTCTTTCCCGGCGAATGATGAACCTCACGCAACTCGTACTGGCCAGCCATAACGCCGGCAAACTCAAGGAACTCCAGGCCATGCTCGGCGACTCGGTGCAACTGCGCTCGATCGGCGAATGGAGCAAGGTCGAACCGGAGGAAACCGGTCTGTCGTTCGTCGAGAACGCGATCCTCAAGGCGCGCAATGCCGCGCGCATCTCCGGCCTGCCGGCGCTGGCCGACGACTCGGGTCTGGCGGTGGATTTCCTCGGCGGTGCACCGGGCATCTACTCGGCGCGCTATGCCGATGGCAAGGGCGATGCGGCGAACAACGCCAAACTGCTCGACGCCCTCAAAGACGTGCCTGAAGCCGAGCGCGGCGCTCAGTTCGTCTGCGTGCTGGCACTGGTGCGACATGCCGATGATCCGCTGCCGATTCTCTGCGAAGGCCTGTGGCACGGACGCATCCTGACCGCTGCCAGCGGCGAGCACGGTTTCGGCTACGACCCGCTGTTCTGGGTGCCGGAGCGTGACGTGTCCAGCGCCGAACTGACGCCTGCCGACAAGAACCAGATCAGCCACCGCGCCCGTGCAATGGATCTGCTGCGCCAGCGTCTGGGCCTGAAATGACCGATAGCCACCCCGCGTCGTCGCTGATCATCGGCGGCGCCGCCTCTTCGCCTCGGGCGCCGCTGCCTACGCTGCCGCCTCTGGCGCTGTACATCCACATTCCGTGGTGTGTGCGCAAATGTCCGTATTGCGATTTCAACTCGCACACTGCCAGCCCGGTGCTGCCAGAAGAGGAATACGTCGACGCCTTGCTGGCCGATCTCGATCAGGACCTGCACGCGGTGTATGGCCGTGAAATCAGTTCGATCTTCTTCGGTGGCGGCACGCCGAGCCTGTTCAGCGCGCAAGCCCTCGGGCGCTTGCTCAAAGGCGTCGAGCAGCGTATCCCGTTTGCTCACGACATCGAGATCACCCTGGAAGCCAACCCCGGCACCTTCGAGCAAGAGAAGTTCGTCGCGTATCGCAAGCTGGGGATCAATCGCCTGTCGATCGGCATCCAGAGCTTCCAGCAGCAGAAACTTGAAGCCCTCGGACGTATCCACAACGGCGACGAAGCGGTGCGCGCGGCCGGTATGGCGCGTCAGGCCGGGTTCGATAACTTCAACCTCGACTTGATGCACGGCTTGCCCGATCAGTCGCTGGAAGATGCCTTGAGCGACCTGCGTCAGGCCATCGAACTGCAGCCGACGCATATTTCCTGGTATCAGCTGACACTGGAGCCGAACACGGTGTTCTGGAACCAGCCGCCGGTGCTGCCGGAAGACGACACGCTGTGGGACATTCAAGAAGCCGGACAAGCGCTGCTGGCCGCGCACGGTTACGCGCAATACGAAGTGTCGGCCTATGCCCAGCCCGGGCGTCCGGCGCGGCATAACCTCAATTACTGGAGTTTCGGCGACTTCATCGGCATCGGCGCCGGCGCGCATGGCAAGCTCAGTCATCCGGACGGGCGCATTGTGCGCACCTGGAAAACACGCCTGCCGAAGGACTATCTCAACCCGGCCAAGAGCTTCCAGGCTGGCGAGAAAGCTCTGAGCAACGATGAGATGCCGTTCGAGTTCCTGATGAACGCCCTGCGCCTGACGGCCGGGGTGGAATCGCACCTGTATCCCGAGCGCACCGGCCTGCCACTGGAAAGTCTCGCCGAACACCGCCGCGAGGCCGAACAAAGCGGCCTGATGCAGGTCGAACCGTCACGTCTGGCGGCCACCGAGCGCGGACAACTGTTTCTCAACGACCTGCTGCAGAAATTTCTGAGCTGAGCCCACCTCAAACGGCTGCCCTAAGGAAAACCGCATGGATTTGATACTCGACCTGCTCGCCACCGTGTCCCGCTGGAGCCGCAGCAACCTCTCGGAAATCGCCCTGGCCCTGGTGGGCTGCCTGCTGGTGCTGTTCGGCGCCGACTTCAAGGGCTGGGTCGAGCAACGCCTGGGCAGCATCGCCGGCGCCCTGCGCGTACCGCTGATGGCCCTGCTTTGCGTGATCGGCAGCGGCGCTGCGCTGATCTATGCGACGCCGTGGGTGGTCAAGGGCCTGAGCCAGTTCAACAACTACAGCCTGGCGCCGGTGTTGCTGGTGGTGCTCGTCCTTATCGGCGTAGTCGCCGACCGCCGCTGACTTTCAGCCATCACCAAAAACAACTGTGGGAGCGGGCTTGCTCGCGAAGGCGTCGTATCAGTCAACATCAACGTTGAATGATTCACCGCTTGCGCGAGCAAGCCCGCTCCCACAGTTGATCGCAATGACAGGGAAGTTCATGAGCAAAAAACTGTTGGACGAGACAAGCAAATTTCTCAGCTTCGTACTGCGACACGAACCTCAGGCGATTGGTCTGACGCTGGATTCTGAAGGCTGGGCAAATATCGACGCGCTGATCAGCGGCGCCGCGCGTGACGGTCGTAAACTGGATCACGAACTGATTGAAGCGGTCGTTACAAGTAGCGACAAGAAGCGCTTCTCGATATCCGAGGACGGCCAACTGATTCGTGCGGTCCAAGGTCACTCAACGAAAAGCGTAGATCTGCAGTTCGAGCAGAAACAGCCACCGCAAACGCTGTATCACGGCACAGCGACGCGCTTTCTTGAGTCAATCAAAGAACAAGGCCTGATCCCGGGGTCACGCCATCACGTGCATCTTTCCCAAGACATCGACACCGCTTCGGCGGTCGGGCAGCGCTATGGCACCGTGGTGATTCTGAAAGTCGCCGCACGGCAGATGGAAGAACAGGGTTTCAAGTTCTATCAGGCCGAAAACGGCGTCTGGCTGACAGAACAGGTGCCGGCGCGCTTTCTCTCCACCGTGTAATTTCTGAGCACACAAAACAACTGTGGGAGCGGGCTTGCTCGCGAAGGCGTCGTATCAGTCAACATCAACGTTGAATGATTCACCGCTTTCGCGAGCAAGCCCGCTCCCACATTGGGTTTTGCGTGATGCTTAAGCGATTTTTTCGAACTTCAGATCCCACACGCCATGCCCAAGACGTTCGCCGCGGCGTTCGAACTTGGTGATCGGGCGTTCGGCCGGGCGCGGTACGCATTTGCCGTCTTCGGCGAGGTTGCGGTAGCCCGGGGCGACGTTCATCACTTCCAGCATGTACTCGGCGTACGGTTCCCAGTCGGTGGCCATGTGCAGGATGCCGCCAACCTTCAGCTTGCTGCGCACCAGCTCGGCGAAGGACGCCTGAACGATGCGACGCTTGTGGTGACGGCTCTTGTGCCAAGGATCCGGGAAGAACAGCATCAGGCGATCGAGGCTGTTATCGGCGATGCAACGGTTGAGCACTTCGATCGCGTCGCAATCGTAGACCCGCAGGTTGGTCAGGCCCTGAGTCAGCACGCCGTTGAGCAGCGCGCCAACACCCGGACGGTGTACCTCCACACCGATGAAGTCCTGATCCGGCGCCGCTGCGGCCATTTCCAGCAGCGAGTGGCCCATGCCGAAACCGATCTCCAGCGAGCGCGGCGCCGAACGGCCGAACACCTGATCGTAATCCACCGGCGCGTCGGCCAGCGGCAGCACGTACAGCGGCGCGCCCTGGTCCAGACCGCGCTGCTGGCCTTCGGTCATGCGCCCGGCGCGCATCACGAAACTCTTGATGCGGCGGTGTTGGCGCTCGTCGCCCTCTTCCGTCTGGATAGGCGTGTCGTTCGATTCAGTCATCAATGGCTCTTACTTGATCAGACCATCCAGCGGCGAAGAGGCGCTGGCATAGAGTTTTTTCGGCATGCGGCCGGCGAGGTAGGCCAGACGGCCTGCGACGATCGCGTGTTGCATGGCTTGGGCCATCATCACCGGTTGTTGGGCGTGAGCGATGGCCGAGTTCATCAGCACCGCGTCACAGCCCAGTTCCATGGCGATGGTGGCGTCGGAAGCGGTACCGACACCGGCATCCACCAGCACCGGAATTTTCGCTTCTTCGAGGATGATCTGCAGGTTGTACGGGTTGCAGATCCCCAGACCGGAACCGATCAGACCGGCCAGCGGCATGACCGCGATGCAGCCGATTTCCGCCAGTTGGCGAGCGATGATCGGGTCATCACTGGTGTAAACCATCACGTCGAAGCCTTCCTTGACCAGCGTTTCCGCGGCCTTGAGGGTTTCGATCACGTTGGGGAACAGGGTTTTCTGGTCAGCCAGCACTTCCAGCTTCACCAGGTTGTGACCATCGAGCAGCTCACGGGCCAGGCGGCAGGTGCGCACGGCTTCGATGGCGTCGTAGCAACCGGCGGTGTTCGGCAGGAAGGTGTAGCGATCCGGCGACAGCACGTCGAGCAGGTTCGGCTCGCCTTCGATCTGGCCCAGGTTGGTGCGGCGCACGGCGAAGGTGACGATCTCGGCACCCGAGGCTTCGATGGCCTGGCGGGTTTCTTCCATGTCACGGTACTTGCCGGTACCGACCAGCAAACGCGACTGGTAAGTACGACCGGCCAGAACAAAAGGCTTGTCGCTGCGAACGATGCTCATGGGGAATCCTCTTTAGGGGTGAGGGTCTTGCAGAATTCTATGCCCTTGCGGGCCTGGCGATCAGCCGCCGCCGATGGCGTGCACCACTTCGACGTTGTCGCCGTCGTTGAGGATGGTGTCGGCATGCTGGCTGCGCGGGACGATATCCAGATTGAGTTCGACTGCCACCCGGCGTCCTGTCAGTTCCAGACGGGTGATCAGGGCCGCAACGGTCTCGCCGTCGGGCAGTTCAAGGGATTCGCCGTTCAACTGAATGCGCATGCGCCAGGCCGCCATCATTTTTAGGGGGTGGCATTCTAGCCCGATCATGACCTAAAGGTCAGTACCAAGCGTCAAGCGGTTTACTGCAGGCGCCAGGCGGCAAGTCCAAGGCACAGCCAGCCGACCAGAAACGCCAGACCGCCGAACGGGGTGATGATGCCGAGCTTGCTGATGCCGGTGGTGGTCAGCACGTACAAACTGCCGGAGAACAATAGAATGCCGACAGCGAACGAAATGCCGGCCCAGGTCACTAGTCGCCCCTGAATCTGCGTGGCCAGCAGCGCCACGCCGAACAGCGCCAGGGTGTGCACCAGTTGATAGGTCACGCCAGTGTGGAAAATCGCCAGATACTCGGGGGTCAGGCGGCTTTTCAGGCCATGCGCGGCGAAGGCGCCCAGGCCCACACCGGTAAAACCAAAGAAAGCGGCCAGCATCAGAAAGCCACGCAGCATGTGGAACTCCAGTCAGACTCGTTCGGCAGGGTCTGTATAATGGCCCGCTCTATCGGTTCGGCCAAGCCATCTCTATGCTGCGTTCACTTTTGCGTCGTCTCACGAAGGCCCTGCTCTGGTTCGCAGGTGGCAGTGTATTGCTGGTGTTGCTGTTTCGCTTCGTGCCGCCGCCGGGCACGGCGTTGATGGTCGAGCGCAAGGTCGAATCCTGGGTCGACGGCGAGCCGATTGACCTGCAGCGCACCTGGAAACCGTGGGACGAGATCTCCGACGATCTCAAAGTCGCGGTCATGGCCGGCGAAGACCAGAAATTTCCCGAGCACTGGGGCTTTGACTTCGGCGCGATCCAGGCTGCACTGGCCCACAACGAACTCGGCGGCTCGATTCGCGGCGCCAGCACCTTGAGCCAGCAGGTGTCGAAGAACCTGTTTCTGTGGTCCGGTCGCAGCTATCTGCGCAAAGGCCTGGAAGCTTGGTTTACCGCACTGATCGAGGTGTTCTGGCCCAAGCAGCGAATTCTTGAGGTTTATCTGAACAGCGTCGAGTGGGATGACGGGGTGTTTGGTGCCGAAGCGGCGGCACGCCATCACTTTGGCGTGAGCGCCAAATCACTGTCGCGGCAGCAGGCGAGTTATCTGGCGGCGGTGCTGCCTAACCCGCGAGTGTGGAGCGCCAGCCATCCGACGGCTTATGTTTCGCGCCGGGCCGGGTGGATTCGGCAGCAGATGAGCCAGTTGGGCGGAACCAGTTATTTGCTGGGGCTTGATGATTCGCGTCGGGCGCCGTGGGCCCAATAACCACATTCAATCATTCAGACACCATCAATCACTGTGGGAGCGGGCTTGCTCGCGAAGGCGGTGGGTCAGCCAGCATTGTAGGTGACTGATACGACGCTTTCGCGAGCAAGCCCGCTCCCACAGGGATTTGTGTTGGAACAGAAATGAAAACGCCCCGATCATCACTGATCGGGGCGTTTTTTGTTGCCTGAGCACCGGTTATGCGGCGATCGACAACTTGAGCTTGTTCATCGCGCTCTTCTCGAGCTGACGGATCCGCTCGGCCGACACGTTGTACTTCTGCGCCAGGTCGTGCAGCGTGGCTTTCTCTTCTGCCAGCCAGCGCTGGTAGAGGATGTCGCGGCTACGTTCGTCCAGCACTTCCAGCGCTTCGTGCAGGTTGTGGTTGGAGTTGTCGCTCCAGTCGGCATCTTCCAGTTGACGCGCCGGGTCGTACCGGTGGTCTTCCAGATAGTTGGCCGGCGACTGGAAAGCACTGTCGTCGTCAGCTTCTGCAGCCGGGTCGAAGGCCATGTCATGGCCGGTCAGGCGACTTTCCATCTCGCGCACTTCACGTGGTTCGACGCCGAGGCTTTCCGCCACACGGTGGACTTCCTCGTTGTTCAGCCACGCCAGACGTTTCTTCTGGCTGCGCAGGTTGAAGAACAGCTTGCGCTGAGCCTTGGTGGTCGCGACCTTCACAATACGCCAGTTGCGCAGGATGAACTCGTGAATTTCCGCCTTGATCCAGTGCACGGCGAACGACACCAGACGCACACCCATTTCCGGGTTGAAGCGTTTTACCGCCTTCATCAGGCCGACGTTGCCTTCCTGGATCAGGTCAGCCTGAGCCAGACCGTAGCCGGAATAGCTACGGGCGATGTGTACGACAAATCGCAGGTGGGCGAGCACCATCTGCCGAGCCGCCCCCAAATCCTGCTCATAGTAGAGACTCTCGGCCAGTTCACGCTCCTGCTCCGGCGTCAGCAATGGAATGCTGTTGACGGTGTGCACATAGGCTTCCAGGTTTGCACCCGGAACCAACGCGTACGCAGGTTGCAAAGAATTGGTCATGCGAAAAAACCTCCCACTTACATACTCGTGCCTCTCGGCACTGCGAAAAATTGACCGGGAATTCAAGTACAAGTTCCCAAAAAAACCGCAAGGTCAATCACGCGCAAAAAAGATTCTACTTCGGCGCCAGCTCCCTGAGATGACGTGCGACTGCAATCCATGCACCGATATAACCCAACAGCACCGCGCCAAGCAAGAGCGACAGACCGTCGGCAACTGGCACTCCGGCCAGCGCGAAATCACTGCCGTACAAGCCGGCCAGCCCAACCACCGCGTCGTTCAGCCAGTTCAGGCCGAACGCCAGCACACCCCAGGACAAGACACCTGCACCGAAGCCATACAACGCGCCCATATAAAGGAAAGGACGACGCACATAACTGTCAGTGCCGCCGACGAGTTTAATCACTTCTATCTCTGTGCGGCGGTTTTCAATATGAAGACGAATGGTATTGCCTATCACCAAAAGTAATGCAGACACCAAAAGCACCGTCAGACCGAA
The DNA here is from genome assembly GCF_053851495.1 of Pseudomonas sp. JQ36. Taxonomy (NCBI): domain Bacteria; kingdom Pseudomonadati; phylum Pseudomonadota; class Gammaproteobacteria; order Pseudomonadales; family Pseudomonadaceae; genus Pseudomonas; species Pseudomonas sp. JQ36. The sequence continues at coordinate 4,398,979 of NZ_CM132642.1, forward strand.
GACAAAGCGGTCACCGAGCTTGAGGATGGCGGCCAGACGCTCGACCCAGACTAGATCAAGTTGCGCCTGTTGTACCTTGGGCAGCTCGGAAAGTTTTTGTCTTAATGCTTCCAGGGTCGGCTTGTCGACCTCGTTCGGAGTCACCAGCACCACGCCCGGCAGCGGGTTTTCCGGCAGCTCGCGCAGGGCTTCGCCCAGACCGGACTGCTGCTGAAATTCTTCCAGCGCCTGATCGCGACCGACATATTCGGCCTCAGCGACGCCAGGCATGCCTTTGATCTGTTCGCGCAACGATTCGCCCTGCGCGGGCGTGGCATCCAGTTGCAGGTACAGCGAAATCTGCGCCGCACGCTGCCACGAACCACCCAGACGTTCAACGTTGTTGATCAGCAGCGACAGGCCCATCGGCAAGCTCAACGCCACGGCCATCACCATGCAGGTGAAGAAGCTGCCGATCGGCTGTTTGCCGAGGCGCCGCAGGCTGTCGAGCAGGCTGGCGCGGTGACTTTCGATCCACGAATGCAACAGCGTGGAAAAGTCCGGGCCGTCGTCATCGTCGTGTTTTTTCTTCTTTGGCGGCTGCGGATCGGCGGCCTTCGGGGCCACGCGTTCGGAAACCTTGGGACTGCGTGTCGCACTCATACGCCGGCCTCCCCGTCGCCGATCAATCGGCCGCGCTGCAAGGTCAGCATGCGGTGACGCATGCGCGCAATCAGGGCCAGGTCGTGACTGGCGATCAGCACACTGGTGCCCAAGCGGTTGATGTCTTCGAACACGCCCATGATTTCGGCCGCCAGACGCGGGTCGAGGTTACCGGTCGGTTCGTCCGCCAGCAGCAGGGCCGGACGGTGGACGATGGCGCGGGCGATGCCGACGCGCTGTTGCTGACCGGTGGACAGGTCGCCTGGATATAGATCGGTTTTATCCGACAGCGCCACGCGTTCCAGCGCCGAATCGACGCGCTTGGCGATCTCGGCCTTGGACAGCCCGAGAATCTGCAGCGGCAGCGCGACGTTGTTGAACACCGTGCGATCAAACAGCAACTGGTGGTTCTGAAACACCACGCCGATCTGCCGACGCAGGAATGGAATCTGCGCGTTGCTGATGGTGCTCAGGTCCTGCCCGGCCAGCAGCAGTTTGCCGCTGGTCGGCCGCTCCATCGCCAGCAGCAGGCGCAACAGCGTGGACTTACCGGCACCGGAGTGACCGGTGACAAACAGAAACTCGCCACGACGGACTCGAAAGCTCAGCTCATGCAAGCCGACGTGACCGTTCGGGTAGCGTTTACCGACCTGTTCGAAACGAATCATGAACGCTCCCGCTCGGCAAACAGTGCCTGGACAAAGGGTTCGGCTTCAAAGGTACGCAGGTCGTCGATGCCTTCACCGACGCCGATGTAGCGGATCGGCAGGCCAAACTGCTTGGCCAGGGCGAATATCACCCCGCCCTTGGCGGTGCCATCGAGCTTGGTCAGCGCCAGGCCGGTCAGTTCGACGGTCTGGTTGAATTGCTTGGCCTGGTTGATGGCGTTCTGACCGGTACCGGCGTCGAGCACCAGCAGCACTTCGTGCGGCGCGTCGGCGTCGAGTTTGCCGATTACCCGACGAACTTTCTTCAGCTCTTCCATCAGGTTGTCTTTGGTGTGCAGACGACCGGCGGTGTCGGCGATCAGCACGTCGATGCCACGGGCCTTGGCGGCCTGCACGGCGTCAAAGATCACCGACGCCGAGTCGGCGCCAGTGTGCTGGGCAATCACCGGGATCTTGTTGCGCTCGCCCCAGACCTGCAACTGCTCAACGGCAGCGGCGCGGAAGGTGTCGCCGGCGGCGAGCATGACTTTCTTGCCCTCCAGCTGCAGCTTCTTCGCCAGTTTGCCGATGGTGGTGGTCTTGCCGGCGCCGTTGACGCCGACCACCAGAATCACGAACGGCTTGCTCTGCGAGGCGATTTTCAGCGGCTGCTCGACCGGCTTGAGCATCGCGGCCAGCTCGGCCTGCAACGATTTGTACAGCGCGTCGGCGTCGGCCAGCTCTTTGCGGGCGACCTTCTGGGTCAGACGCTGGATGATCTGCGTGGTGGCTTCGACACCGACGTCGGCGGTGAGCAGACGGGTTTCCAGTTCATCGAGCAGATCGTCATCAATGGTTTTACGGCCGAGAAACAGGCTGGCCATGCCCTCGCCGATGCTGGCGCTGGTTTTCGACAGGCCTTGCTTGAGGCGGGCGAAGAAGCCGACTTTGGTTTCTTCGCTGCGCGGGGCTTCCACTGGCGCTTCAGCAACCACTTCTGCCGGCACCACCGGAGCAGCGACGACCGGTGCAGGTGCAGGTGCAGGTGCAGGTGCAGGTGCAGGTGCAGGTGCAGGCTCGGGCTGCTGAACGACCGGCGCAACAGGGGCAACGAACACCGGGGCCACTGGCTCGGGAACAACCGGAGCAGGCTCGACAACGGGCTCAACCACAGGCGCCGGAGCGACTTCAGGGACGAACGCGGCAGGTGCAGGAATCGGCGGCGTCACATGCGGCGCGGCCTCTTCGACCAAGGCCACCGGCTCTTCCGCCACCGGCAAGGTCAGCCACGGCTCGGCCGCCGGAGTCAGTGGCAGCTCGGCCGCCACCGGGGTTTCAGGTTCTGGCTCGGGCTCGACCGGTTGCAGCACCGGCTCGGCAATGGGCAGCACGATCGGCGCCGGCTCTTCTTCTATAGCAGGCGCTGGCGTCGGAGCCGGTTCAGGAATCGCGGGCGGCTGTTCGACGACGGGTTCCTGCGGTTTCTTACGCAGCCATCCGAACAGGCTTTTCTTCTCGCCAGCCGCAGCTGGGGTCTTCTTGTCGTCGTTGGAACCAAACATGGAGGACGGCTATCTCACGGTAGCGACGCGCCATAAGGGCGCCCCGGCAAATAAATATTCGATGCAGAACAGACTGTGTTTCATCCAGCTTGTTCACGCGCAACATTTTGTCGAGGCGCCAGCGGCACCCCAAAGATTCGTATTAACGAAGGACTAAACCGGCAAAATCGGCGAAAAAGCGAAGTCTAGTCGATAAACCGCAGCTTTCTGCCGCCAACCTATACAACCGCATCAGGCCTGAAAACCTGATAGGCGTGGTCGCCGGTAAAACGGATCAGTATCCTAGCACCCTCTCGCCCGCCGACGCTAAGACCAAGCGGGCAGCCCAACAGGTTAAAAAACGAATGAATGCTCTAGCCCGCCGCGCTGCAGGCCTGCTGCTCAGCACAGTCTGTCTGCCCCTTTCGGCCCTGGCGGCCGACCCGCAACCGACCCACGAATTCACCCTCGACAACGGCCTGAAGGTCGTCGTGCGCGAAGACCATCGCGCGCCGGTGGTGGTGTCGCAGGTCTGGTACAAGGTCGGTTCCAGCTACGAAACTCCGGGCCAGACCGGTCTGTCCCACGCACTCGAGCACATGATGTTCAAGGGCAGCGAAAAGGTCGGCCCCGGCGAAGCCTCGCTGATCCTGCGCGACCTTGGCGCCGAAGAAAACGCCTTCACCAGCGACGATTTCACCGCCTATTACCAGGTGCTGGCCCGCGATCGTCTGGGCGTGGCCTTCGAACTGGAAGCCGACCGCATGGCCAATCTGCGCCTGCCGGCTGACGAGTTCGCCAAGGAAATCGAAGTCATCAAGGAAGAGCGCCGCCTGCGCACCGACGACAAGCCGATGTCCAAGGCTTACGAGCGCTACAAGGCGATGGCTTACCCGGCCAGCGGCTACCACACGCCGACCATCGGCTGGATGGCGGATCTGGACCGGATGAAAGTCGAGGAGCTGCGGCATTGGTATCAGTCCTGGTATGTGCCGAACAACGCCACGCTGGTGGTGGTCGGCGACGTCACTCCTGATGAAGTGAAGACCCTCGCCCAGCGCTACTTCGGGCCGATTGCCAAGCGCGACGTGCCACCGGCAAAAAAACCGCTGGAGCTGGCCGAGCCGGGTGAGCGCCAGATCACCTTGCACGTGCAGACCCAACTGCCGAGCCTGATGCTCGGTTTCAACGTACCCAGCATCGCCACCGCTGAAGACAAGCGCTCGGTCAACGCCCTGCGCCTGATCTCGGCGCTGCTCGACGGCGGCTACAGCGGGCGCATCCCGACGCAACTGGAGCGCGGCGAAGAGCTGGTTTCCGGCGGTTCGTCGAGCTACGACGCCTACACCCGTGGCGACAGCCTGTTCACCCTGTCGGCGACGCCGAACACGCAGAAGAAAAAGACCATGGCGCAAGCTGAAGCCGGTCTGTGGAAACTGCTGGAACAGCTGAAAACCACCGCACCGTCCGCCGAAGAACTCGAGCGCGTGCGGGCACAGGTCATCGCCGGCCTGGTATTCGAACGTGACTCGATCACCAGTCAGGCCACCGCCATTGGTCAACTGGAAACGGTCGGTCTGTCGTGGAAGTTGATGGACACCGAACTTGCCGACCTGGAAAGCGTGACCCCGCAAGACATCCAGAACGCCGCCAAGCTGTATTTCACCCGCGAACGTCTCAGCGTCGCCCATGTCCTGCCACTGGAGACGACTCATGAGTGAGCGCAAATCCCCACGCCTGTTGCTTGGCCTGATCGCCGTGGCGGTCATCGGCTCCGCCGCGTTCTATCTGATGCCCGGTGTCAAAACCGACGCCAGCGAAGCACTGGACAACGCCAAGACCAGCCAGAAGCTGCAATCGCTGGCCGAACTCGACGGCAAGGCCCCGGCCAGCCGCAAGCTCGACGTGCAGACCTGGAACACCGCCGAAGGCGCCAAGGTGCTGTTCGTCGAAGCCCATGAGCTGCCGATGTTCGACATGCGCCTGATCTTCGCCGCCGGCAGCAGTCAGGACGGCAATGCACCGGGCCTGGCAGTCCTGACCAATGCCATGCTCAACGAGGGTGTGGCGGGCAAGGACGTCAGCGCCATCGCCCAAGGCTTCGAAAGCCTCGGTGCGGATTTCGGCAACGGTGCCTACAAGGACATGGCGCTGGCTTCGCTGCGCAGTCTGAGTGCTGCCGAGCAACGTGAGCCGGCGCTCAAGCTGTTCTCCGAAGTGGTGGGCAAACCGACCTTCCCGGCCGACTCCTTCGCGCGCATCAAGAACCAGATGCTCGCCGGTTTCGAATACCAGAAACAGAACCCCGGCAAACTCGCCAGCCTCGAGCTGATGAAGCGCTTGTACGGCGACCACCCGTATGCGCATTCCAGCGACGGCAACCCGCAGAGCGTGCCAAAGATCACACTGGCACAGTTGCGTGAGTTCCACGCCAAGGCCTACGCGGCGGGGAACGTGGTAATCGCACTGGTCGGTGACCTGTCGCGCGCAGAAGCCGAGGCAATTGCCAATCAAGTCTCTGGCGCCCTGCCGAAAGGCCTGGCGCTGGCGAAAATCGCCCAGCCGCAGGAACCGAAAGCCAGCGTCAATCACATCGAGTTCCCGTCGAAGCAGACCAACCTGTTGCTCGCGCAACTGGGCATCGACCGTGACGACCCGGATTACGCGGCGCTGTCGATGGGCAACCAGATCCTCGGTGGCGGCGGTTTCGGCACCCGCCTGATGAGCGAAGTACGCGAGAAGCGCGGCCTGACCTACGGCGTGTACTCGGGTTTCAGCCCGATGCAGGCTCGCGGCCCGTTCATGATCAACCTGCAGACCCGCGCGGAAATGAGCGAAGGCACCCTGAAACTGGTGCAGGACGTGCTCGCCGATTATCTGAAGAGCGGCCCGACCCAGAAAGAACTCGACGACGCCAAACGCGAACTGGCCGGCAGCTTCCCGCTGTCCACCGCGAGCAACGCCGATATCGTCGGCCAGCTGGGCGCCATGGGCTTCTATAATCTGCCGTTGAGCTATCTGGATGACTTCATGCGTCAGTCCCAGAGCCTGACTGTCGAGCAGGTCAAAGACGCGATGAACAAACACCTGAGCACGGACAAACTGGTCATCGTCAGCGCTGGCCCGACCGTGCCGCAAAAGCCGTTACCGGCCCCATCTGATAAACCTGCCGAGCAACCGCTCGGGGTTCCGGAGCATTAATGGCTACTCGTCCTAAAAAACCTGCGCAGAACGTTCACAACGGTGTGAACCAGCTGCGCATCATCGGCGGCGAATGGCGCAGCCGCAAACTGAGCTTCCCCGATGCGCCGGGCCTGCGACCGACACCGGATCGCGTGCGCGAAACCCTGTTCAACTGGCTCGCGCCGTATGTGGCCGGGGCCAAGGTGCTGGACCCGTTCGCCGGCAGCGGCGCGCTGTTTCTTGAAGCACTGTCCCGTGGCGCGTCCATGGGTCAGGCGCTGGATGCCAGCCACGTAGCGGTGTCGAGCCTGAAAGAACACCTCGGCACCCTGCGCTGCACCAATGGTCAGGTGCAAACCGCGGACGCGCTGCGTTATCTGGAAACCCAGGTGGCCACGCCGTTTGATCTGGTGTTCCTCGATCCGCCGTTCAACCAGAACCTGCTGCCGGCGGTCTGCACCCTGTTGGAAGAGCGTCAATGGCTGGCAGCGGATTCGTGGATCTACACTGAAAGCGAGACCGCGCCTTCGACGCTGGGCCTGCCGGGCAACTGGCGCCTGCACCGCGAGCAGAAATCCGGGCGGGTGTACTACGCGTTGTGGCAACGTATGGCAGCTAACTGAACATATTGAACAACCCTGTGGCGAGGGAGCTTGCTCCCGCTGGACTGCGCAGCAGTCCCAAAAAAGGGCCGCTTCGCGTCCCAGCGGGAGCAAGCTCCCTCGCCACAAAAGGTGTGTGCCCTCTGGAAACTGAACGCTTCACCCCCGCCTTCGGCCTCGGCAATCCGCACCTGCAAACCTTGTGGGGGCCGCTGTGGCGCAAAACCGTGCACCTTGATCGCGAGCGTGAACGCTTGTGGCTGGACGACGGGGATTTCCTCGATCTCGACTGGCATGGCCCGCACAGCGCCGAGGCGCCGCTGGTGCTGGTGCTGCATGGGCTGACCGGCTCTTCAAATTCACCCTACGTCGCCGGGATCCAGGCCGCCCTCGCCGCGCAAGGCTGGGCCAGTGTCGCGCTGAACTGGCGCGGCTGCTCCGGCGAACCCAACCTGCTGCCGCGCAGTTACCACTCCGGTGCCAGCGAAGACCTCGCCGAAGCCATCAGACACCTGCGCGCCAAGCGGCCACTGGCGCCGCTGTATGCGGTCGGTTATTCCCTCGGCGGCAATGTGTTGCTCAAGCATCTGGGCGAGACCGGCAGCGACAGCGGCGTGCTCGGTGCAGTGGCGGTGTCGGTGCCGTTTCGTCTTGACCAGTGTGCAGACCGCATTGGCCAGGGATTTTCCAAGGTTTATCAGGCGCACTTCATGCGCGAGATGGTCGCCTACATCAGGAACAAGCAACGCCAGTTCCAGCATGACGGACGCGAGGATGGCCTGGCGGCTCTGGCGGCGCTCGGTTCGCTGGAGAACATGCGCACCTTCTGGGACTTCGATGGCCGGATCACTGCGCCGTTGCATGGTTTTACCGATGCCGAGGATTACTATCGCCAGGCATCGAGCCGCTACTTTCTCGGTGAAATCCGCACCCCGACCCTGATCATTCAGGCCGCTGACGATCCGTTCGTGTTCCCCCACAGCCTGCCGACGGCCGAAGAACTCTCCGCCAGCACCCGGTTCGAGCTGCAGGCCAAGGGTGGGCATGTCGGCTTCGTCGATGGCACGTTGCGCCAGCCCGGTTACTACCTGGAACGGCGCATCCCGCAATGGCTGGCCCGTGTGACGTCATGAGCGATCAGGGCGAGTCGATCCGATTCTGGCAAACCGCACCGCTGGCCGGGGTCGAGTTGTTGTCGGCGCGCTACATCGAGCATCGCTTCGCCCCGCACGTGCACGACGGCTATGTGATCGGCATGATCATGGCCGGTGCCCAGCGTTATCGCTATCGCGGTGCCGAACACCTTGCAGGCAGCGGCACTCTGGTGCTGATCAACCCGGACGAATTGCACACCGGGCACAAGGGCACCGAAAACGGCTGGTTGTACCGGGCGTTTTATCCCGACACCGGAAAGATCGTTTCACTGCTCGAAGAACTGGAACTGCCCACCGCACCGATGCCGGCGTTTGGCGCGACGCTGTACCGCGACCCGGATCTGGTCAATGGTTTCTGTCAGTTGCATCGCTTGCTGGAAAGCCCGGCCACCGCGCTGCAACAGCAGACGATGTGGCGCGAAATGATGCTGCTGCTGTTGCAGCGTCATGCGGCGGTGCAGATCAACGGCAAACCGGGCAAGGAGCATCGAGCGGTGGTGATGGCCAAGGAGCTGCTGCATGCCCGGCTCGCCGCGCCGCCGTCGCTGGAAGAACTGGCGGCCGCAGTGAATCTGTCGCCCTTCCACTTCGCCCGGGTGTTCCGCCGCGCCACCGGCATGCCACCGCATACCTGGCTGATGCAGCAACGCACCGCCACGGCTCGAGGTTTATTGCAGCAAGGTTGTCTGCCAGTGGAAGTCGCGATGCAACTGGGCTTTGCCGACCAGAGTCATCTGAGCCGACAGTTCAAGCAGGTGTATGGCGTGGGGCCGGCGGCGTATCGCCGTGCCCGACAACCTGTCAGCGGCGATTAACCCCTGTGGGAGCGGGCTTGCTCGCGAAAGCGGTGTCTCAGCAGACATCACTGTCGACTGACACACCGCTTTCGCGAGCAAGCCCGCTCCGACATTGGGGGCATGGTGAGTTTATTCGCCCGTGGCGATGCCTCGGGAAGGCTCGTTGATCCACTCACTCCACGACCCGGCATACAACGAACCCAGCGGATATCCCGCCAGGCACAACGCAAACAGGTTGTGACACGCCGTCACCCCGGAGCCGCAGTAAGCGACCAGTTCCGAAGGCGAACGCTCGCCGAGTTTCGCCGCAAAGCGCTGCTTGAGCTGCTCCGCCGGCAGGAAGCGTCCGTCGCTGCCGAGGTTTTCGGTAAACGTCGCACATTGCGCGCCGGGAATGTGCCCGGCAATCGGATCGATCGGCTCGACCTCACCCTTGAAGCGCGGCAAGGCCCGGGCGTCGAGCAACGTCAGCGATGGCTGATCAAGCCGCTTCTGCAATTGTTCGGCGCTCAGCAGCAGTTTCATGTCCGGCTGACCGCTGAAATTGCCCCGGCTGACCGATGGCGCATCCAGGCTCAGCGGCAGACCCGCCGCGTGCCAGGCCTTCAGCCCGCCGTCGAGAATGAACACGCCATCGCGCTTGCCCAGCCACGCCAGCAGCCACCAGGCCCGAGCCGCATAGGCACCGGGGCCGTCGTCGTAGAGAACCACATCGCTGTCGGCATTGATGCCCCAGGCTTGCAGACGTTCGATCAATGCCGCCGGCTCGGGCAAAGGGTGACGCCCGGTCACGCCTTTGATCACCTTGCCACTGAGATCGCGCTCAAGGTCGGCGAAGCTGGCCCCGGCGATGTGCCCTTCGGCATAGCTGCGCTGCCCGTAGTCGGGGTCTTCGAGGGCAAAACGACAATCGAGAATCACCAGCCCCGGCTGCTCCTTGCGGGCATCCAGTGCATTCGGGCTGAGCAGTTGCGCAATCGGCATAACGGACTCCTGTGAGCGACTTCGAAATGGGTTACCGCCCTTCCTCGAGGGCCTGGGCCAGCGGCACGTAAAACTCGTCGAACAAGGCATTGACCTCTTCGCGGGCCTGATCGGTGACGAACCCGGCTTCCAGCACCAGCACCTGATACACGCCACGCTTGATGGCCTGCTCGCTGAGGTGGTTGGAGTTTTCCCGGGTGGTGCACAGAAAACGCACCCACGAGGTGAGGATGATCCAGGCATTGATCGTCAGGGATTCGATCTGCACCCGATCCATCTTGAGAATGCCGGCGGCGACGAAGCCTTCGTAGATCGCCATGCCCTGGATCACGCAGCGCTGGGAAAAACGCCGGTAGCGAGCGGCCAGGTCCGGGTCGCTGTCGAGCAAGTGTTCCAGATCCCGATGCAGAAAGCGGTAGCCCCACATCGCCGACAGCAGCTCCTTGAGGTAATAGCGCTTGTCTTCGACGGTGGCGGCACGCCCCTGCGGCGGGCGCAGAAAGCTGTCCACCAGGCTTTCGTACTCACTGAACAGCACGGCGATGATCGCCTGCTTGTTGGGGAAGTGGTAGTACAGATTGCCCGGAGAAATCTCCATGTGCGCGGCGATGTGATTGGTGCTGATGCTGCGTTCGCCCTGCTGATTGAACAGCTCGAGGCTGTTCTGCACGATGCGCTCGCTGGTTTTTATTCGTGGGGCCATGGCTTGAGCTTTAATTCAGAGTGCGGTGAGGGGCATCTTACGACCTAACCGGAACTGGATAAAACAAAGCTGTGTCGGGAAGTCATTTGACTTTCTAGAGCATAGACTCTAGAAAGTCATCACTACAATAAATCCGGAGCCCACGATGACTGCCGACATTGCATATCTGCAAACGCTGCAACAGCCCCTGGAAGAGCTGGATCGGCTGTTCGCGGCACAGCGCGCCGCCTATGCCGCCAACCCGATGCCAGCGGCAGACCAGCGCCAGCAGTGGCTCAAGGCGTTGCGCGACTTGCTCAGCGATGAGCGGCAGGCGCTCGTTGAAGCCATCAGCGCAGATTTCAGTCATCGCAGCGCCGATGAAACCCTGCTCGCCGAACTGATGCCCAGCCTGCACGGCATCCATTACGCCAGCCGCCACCTCAAGGGCTGGATGAAGTCCTCGCGGCGCAAAGTCGGCATGGCCTTTCAACCAGCGTCAGCAAAAGTCGTGTACCAGCCGCTCGGCGTTGTCGGCATCATCGTCCCGTGGAACTACCCGCTGTATCTGGCCATCGGCCCGCTGGTCGGCGCACTCGCGGCGGGCAACCGGGTGATGCTCAAGCTCAGCGAATCGACCCCCGCCACCGGCCAGTTGCTCAAGACGCTGCTGGGGCGGATTTTTCCCGAAGATCTGGTCTGCGTGGTGCTCGGCGAGGCCGATGTCGGCGTGGCGTTTTCCCGTCTGCGCTTTGATCACCTGCTGTTCACCGGCGCCACCAGCATCGGCAAACAGGTGATGCGCGCCGCAGCGGAAAACCTGACCCCGGTGACCCTCGAACTGGGCGGCAAGTCCCCGGCCATCGTCTCTCGCGACGTGCCGCTCAAGGACGCCGCCGAACGCATCGCCTTCGGTAAAACCCTCAACGCCGGCCAGACCTGCGTCGCCCCCGATTACGTGCTGGTGCCGCAAGACCGCGTCGGAGCGTTCGTCGAAACCTATCGCCAGGTGGTCAACAATTTCTATCCAACCCTCGCCGACAACCCGGACTACACCGCGATCATCAACGAGCGCCAACTGGCCCGGCTGAACGGTTATGTCAGCGACGCCACGAGCAAGGGCGCGCTGCTGATCCCGCTGTTCGAACAGGGCCAGGGCCGGCGCATGCCGCACAGCCTGCTGCTCAATGTCACTGACGAGATGACCGTGATGCAGGACGAAATCTTCGGCCCGTTGCTGCCGATCGTGCCGTATCAGGATCTCGACCAGGCGTTTGCCTACATCAATCAGCGCCCGCGTCCTCTGGCGCTTTACTACTTTGGCTACGACAAGCGTGAGCAAAACCGCGTGCTGCACGAAACCCACTCCGGCGGCGTGTGCCTGAACGACACCCTGCTGCACGTGGCGCAGGACGACATGCCGTTCGGCGGCATCGGCCCTTCGGGCATGGGCCACTATCACGGCCACGAAGGCTTCCTGACCTTCAGCAAGGCCAAGGGCGTGCTGATCAAACAGCGCTTCAATGCCGCCAGGCTGATTTACCCGCCCTACGGCAAATCGATCCAGAAACTGATTCAGAAGCTGTTCATCCGCTAATCGTCGTCACCGCCGGGTAATAACAACAATGCACCCAAGCCTGACCGAAACACCTGCTCTGTCGCGCCGTGGCCTGCTGAAATTCAGCCTCGGCGCCACAGCATTTCTCGCCACCGCCGGCCTCGGCGCCAGTCTCAGTGGTTGTTCATCGAGTGTCGCGGCCAATGGCTTCGTCACTTTGCGCGACGGCGACCTGCTGTTTCTGCACGCACTGATTCCGGTGATGCTCGACGGCGCCGTGGCGAGCGAAAAAATGCCCGGTGCCATCGATGGCACCCTCAAGTCGCTGGATTACAGCCTCGATCATCTATCGCCGGAGATGCTCAAACTCACCCGGCAATTGTTCGATGTGCTCGGCATGGCAGTCACCCGTGGCCCGCTCACCGGGATCTGGGGCAGTTGGGAAAACGCCAGCCCCGAGGCGATGCGTCACTTCCTCGACCGCTGGCAGAACAGTTCGTTGAGCCTGCTGCGCATGGGCCATAGCTCATTGCAGCAGATGGTGATGATGGCCTGGTACACCCGGGCCGAGTCCTGGGCGCATTGCGGCTACCCCGGCCCGCCCAAGGTCTGAAATCGAGTCGCGCCTTTCGCGAGCAAGCTCGCTCCCACAAGGGAATGCATTTCAATGTGGGAGCGGGCTTGCTCGCGAAGGCGCCAGCCGGCACACCACCGTACCCAGAATAATAAAGAGAACCTGACCAATGCCCGTACCCGACCCGTTCCGCGAAGGCATCGCCCGTGGCTGGAAAACCTACAACGGCGCACAACTGACCGATGACCTGACGCTGCAAGCCGACGTGGCGATCATCGGCAGCGGCGCCGGTGGCGGCACCACGGCGGAAATCCTCAGCGCCGCCGGTTACAAAGTGCTGCTGATCGAAGAAGGCCCGCTCAAGACCAGTTCCGACTTCAAGATGCTCGAAGACCCGGCCTACAGCAGCCTCTATCAGGAAGGCATCGGCCGCATGAGCAAGGACGGCGCAATCACCATCCTCCAGGGCCGTGCGGTAGGCGGTACAACGCTGATCAACTGGACGTCGAGTTTCCGCACCCCGGAGCCGACGCTCGAGCATTGGGCCAGGGAGCACAACGTCAAAGGTCACAGCCCGGCCGAGATGGCGCCGTGGTTCGAAAAAATGGAACAGCGCCTCGGCGTCGCGCCGTGGATGGTCCCGCCCAATGCCAACAACGACGTGATCCGCAAGGGCTGCGAGCAACTTGGCTACAGCTGGCACGTGATCCCGCGCAACGTGCGTGGCTGCTGGAACATCGGCTACTGCGGCATGGGCTGCCCGACCAACGCCAAGCAGTCGATGCTGGTTACCACCATTCCGGCGACCCTGGAAAAGGGCGGCGAGTTGCTGTACCTGGCCCGCGCGGAAAAACTGCTGATCAACAGCGACAAGATCACCGGCCTGCAATGCGTGGCGATGGACGAGCGTTGCGTCGCGCCGACCGGACGCAAAATCACGATCAAGGCGCGGCATTACGTGCTGGCGGGCGGCGGCATCAACAGCCCGGCCCTGCTGCTGCGTTCGGATGCACCGGATCCGCATCAGCGCCTCGGCAAACGCACCTTCCTGCACCTGGTGAACATGTCCGCCGGGCGTTTCGACGAGGTGATCAACCCGTTCTACGGCGCGCCGCAGTCGATCTACTCGGATCATTTTCAATGGAAGGACGGCACCAGCGGGCCGATGGGCTACAAACTCGAAGTGCCACCGCTGCACCCGGCGCTTGCGGCAACGCTCTTGGGCGGTTTCGGCCAGCAGAACGCCGAACATATGGCTGATCTGCCGCACACAAACGCGATGCTCGCGTTGCTGCGCGACGGTTTCCACCCGGACAGCCCCGGTGGCAGTGTCGAATTGCGCGGCGATGGCTCGCCTGTGCTCGACTATCAAGTCTCGCCTTACGCCTGGGAAGGCTTGCGCCGCGCCTTTCACAGCATGGCCGAGATCCAGTTCGCCGGCGGTGCGAAAGCGGTGATGCCGATGCACGCCGATGCGCGTTACGTGAACAGCCTGGCCGAAGCCCGCACGCTGATCGATGGTTTGAACCTGGAGCTGTATCGCACGCGTTTGGGCAGTGCCCACGTGATGGGCGGTTGTGCGATGGGCGAGGAACCGAAAAGCGCAGTCACCGACAGCCTTGGCCGGCATCATCAACTGAGCAATCTGTCGATTCACGACGGCTCGTTGTTCCCCACCAGCATTGGTGCCAACCCGCAATTGTCGGTGTACGGGCTGACCGCACAACTGGCGACTGCCCTCGCCGATCGGCTGAGAAATCCGTGAAAAAACCGGTTTATCGCGTCGTCTATAGTGCTTTCTTACCCAACAGGCGACTTGGCCGACCGGGACGGCTGCGATACCATCCGACTCCCCAACGGACTCCCGCCAGGACGACGCGATGAACCGAGTGTTGTACCCAGGTACCTTCGACCCTATTACCAAGGGCCATGGCGATCTGGTCGAACGCGCCTCGCGCCTGTTCGATCACGTGATCATTGCGGTCGCCGCCAGCCCCAAGAAAAACCCGCTGTTCCCGCTGGAGCAACGGGTTGAACTGGCTCGCGAGGTCACCAAACACCTGCCCAACGTCGAAGTGGTCGGCTTCTCGACGCTGCTGGCGCATTTCGCCAAGGAGCAGAACGCCAACGTGTTCCTGCGTGGCCTGCGTGCGGTGTCGGACTTCGAATACGAATTTCAGCTGGCCAATATGAACCGCCAGTTGGCCCCGGACGTCGAGAGCCTGTTCCTCACCCCGTCCGAGCGTTATTCGTTCATTTCCTCGACGCTGGTGCGGGAAATCGCCGCGCTGGGCGGCGATATCAGCAAGTTCGTGCACCCGGCCGTGGCCGATGCCCTGACCCTACGCTTCAAAAAGTAGGAGCTGCCGCAGGCTGCGATCTTGGCTTTTGATTTCAGCCCTTGATCGCAGCCGCGTGCACTGCGCTCGCCAATGCGGCACAATTGCGCGCATTGATTTATAGCGCCCGGGCCTGCCGCCCCGGCTGGAGTTAGCATGTCCCTGATCATCACCGACGATTGCATCAACTGCGACGTCTGCGAACCCGAGTGCCCGAACGCCGCGATTTCCCAAGGCGAAGAGATCTATGTGATCGACCCGAACCTGTGCACCCAGTGCGTCGGCCACTACGACGAGCCGCAGTGCCAGCAGGTCTGCCCGGTGGATTGCATCCCACTGGACGAGGCGCATCCGGAGACTGAAGAACAGTTGATGGAGAAATACCGCAAGATCACCGGCAAGGCCTGATCTGAACGTTTTGTAGCGCTCTTCCGGGCCCTTTCGCGAGCAAGCCCGCTCCCACAGTTGGAATGCATTTCACTGTGGGAGCGGGCTTGCTCGCGAAAGGGCCATCAGCAACAGCGCAAAACCCTGATCAGCTCACTCGCGCTGCTCAAACCCCTCCCCTGTACACCCCAGACACCGCATAAACGCCGCTTTCGCCGGATCCCCCACCAGCGCCTGCCCCGCATCGCCCACCCCGCCACCCAGCGCGGTAAACGGCAATGACACTACAAACACCCCCGCACCCAGCACCGTTGCCACCACCAATAAAGGTCGGGCAATCAGCAAATCACCAATCATGGCGTAGGCGGGAGGGTTCTGGATGGTGTAGCGCGGATCACCGCTGCCGTACTCCGCGGCCTGAACGGCCAGGCTGGAACACAGCAGCAGTGCGGCAAACAGGACTTGCAAGGATTTCATGGCACGATCCTTCGGGCTGAACTGTGAGATCACTCACTATAGACCGTAGGACTTTTTCAGATTTTTGCCTCAGGTCTGGCAGCGCGGACAGAACACACTGGCCCGTTGCCCCAGCTTCACTTCCCGCAGGCCAGTACCGCAGACCTTGCAGTGCTCACCGCCACGGCCATAAACGAAGAGCTCCTGCTGGAAGTACCCCGGCTGCCCGTCACCGCCGATGAAATCACGCAACGTGGTGCCGCCGCGCTCGATGGCCGCTGCGAGGATGCGCTTGATCTCGATCGCCAGCTTCAAATACCGCGCCCGGGAGATGCTCTTGGCTTCGCGGCGCGGATCGATCCCGGCGGCGAACAGCGCTTCGGTCGCGTAAATGTTGCCGACGCCAACCACCACCGCGTTATCCATGATGAACGGCTTGACCGCCATCGAACGCCCGCGCGACAGCTGGAACAGGCGCTCGCCGTCGAACAGATCGGTCAACGGCTCCGGCCCGAGGCGAATCAGCAGTTCGTGATTGAGCGGATCGGAACTCCAGAGCATCGCTCCGAAGCGGCGTGGATCGGTGTAGCGCAGCGCCAGACCGGATTCCAGCTCGATATCGACATGCTCATGCTTGAGCGCCGGCAACCCGACTTCCACCAGCCGCAAGTTGCCCGACATGCCCAAGTGGCTGATCAAAGTGCCAACTTCGGCGTTGATCAACAAATACTTGGCCCGCCGCTCGACCAGCACGATACGCTGCCCGGACAGGCGCACATCGAGGTCTTCGGGGATCGGCCAGCGCAGCCGGCGATCACGCACGATCACCCGGCTGACGCGCTGGCCTTCCAGGTGCGGAGCAATGCCCCGGCGGGTGGTTTCGACTTCCGGCAATTCAGGCATGGCGTTCTCGAATCAATGCGCGCCGAGGTCGCGGATCGTCTGTTTGAGGGTTTCGAAATCGTAGTCCGACAAGCCCACGTAATCGAGAATCAGCGGGCCAATGCTGTTCCACTCGTGGTCTTCGGTCTGATTACCCAGCACCCGATAAGACGCACAGATGTGCTCGGCCATCTTCAGGATCGCCAGCAGATTTTTCATCTGGCTGTTGCGCGAGGACTCGTCGCTGAAAATCGCCAGCGCATTGTGGTGATTGGCGATCGCCGTGCTGACGTGTTCCGGCAGGCGCCACGACTTGGCGGTGTAGTAGCCGACCACGGCATGGTTGGTGTTGAACTCGGCGTTCTCGGTGTCCACCACCCGGCATTCGGCGCTGGCATTGGCGTAAGCCTTTTCCAGTACCGACATGTAGTTGGGGAAGCGCTGCAGCATCAACGGCACGCCGCAGTCGTGGAACAGCCCCAAGGCATAGGCTTCGTCGCCGGCCTGAGTGCCGATGCGCTTGGCCAGGGTCAGGCACGTCATCGCCACGTCTTGGGCGGTGTCCCAGAAACGGTTGAGGGTGACGATGGTGTCGTCGTTCATCTCGCCCTTGATCGACTGCGCGTTGATCAGGTTGATGATCGAACGACTGCCCAACAGGTTCACCGCACGCTGGATCGAAGTGATCTTGTTGCTCAGGCCGTAATACGGCGAATTGACGATTTTCAGCAGAGAACCGGACAGGCCGGGATCCTGGGCGATCAGCTTGGCGATCACCTCCAGATCCGGGTCGGGCATGTACTGCTCCATCTGCAGATCCACCATGATCTGCGGCTGCGCGGGCACGCTGATGCCTTGCAGGGATTGTTGAATCTGTTCGGTGGTCAGCTCTTGGGACATAAGTACACACTCTGGGACAGGCGGCGATTCTAACCTCTAAAAACCGCGGGACGACACACCAGTGGGCAATTGTCAGGAACTTTCATTCACGCTCAGGCTTCGGAATCTGTAATGCCCATGGGATGACTCAGCTCCCGTGCGGCGGCAAACGTCCACAGACTCAGGAGCTTAGCGATGGCCACTATTCTCAACGGCAAACGCGTCGCCATTTTGGTTACAGACGGTTTCGAACAGGTCGAATTGACCGGCCCCAAGCAAGCACTGGAGCAGGCCGGCGCCCAGGTCGACATCCTTTCGGCCGAGGCCGGCAAGGTCAAAGGCTGGAACCACGACAAACCGGCGGATGACTTCAAGGTCGACCAGACTTTTCAAGGCGCCAGTAGCGAGCAGTACGACGCGATCGTCTTGCCGGGCGGCGTGCAGAACTCCGACACCATCCGCATCGACCAGGACGCCCAGCATCTGGTCAAGACCGGCGCTTCGGCCGGCAAACCGATTGCAGTGATCTGCCATGGCGGCTGGTTGCTGATTTCCGCCGGGCTGGTCAACGGCAAGACCATGACCAGTTTCAAGACCCTCAAGGATGACCTGGTGAATGCCGGCGCCAACTGGGTGGATAAAGAAGTGGTCAAGGACGGTCACCTGATCAGCAGCCGTCAGCCGGACGATATTCCGGCGTTCAACAAAGAACTGATCGACGCGCTGTCGGCCTGACGCGCCTCTGTGGCGAGGGAGCTTGCTCCCGCTCGGCTGCGCAGCAGTCGCAAGCCCTGCCAACCGGTTCTTCCTGATGAATCGAGTGGCATGAATTGGGGCCGCTTCGCAGCCCGGCGGGAGCAAGCTCCCTCGCCACATGTCCAGCGCTGAACCTGCACACGCATCAACACGGTATAATCCCGCTCTTTTTTCCGGAGCGACGTCATGTCCCTGCCTAGCCTGCGCCTCAAAGCCAACGCCGACCGTCGCCTGCGCAACGGCCACTTGTGGGTCTACAGCAACGAAATCGATGTGGCCGCCACGCCACTGCACGGCTTCAAGGCCGGCGATCAGGCGATCCTCGAAGCCGCCGGCGGCAAGCCGCTGGGCATCGTCGCGATGAGCCCGAACAACCTGATCTGCGCACGCCTGTTGTCGCGCGACATCAAGCTGGCGCTGGACAAGTCGCTGCTGGTGCACCGTCTCAACGTGGCCCTGTCGCTGCGCGAGCGCCTGTTCGACAAACCGTTCTACCGCCTGGTCTACGGCGACTCCGATCTGCTGCCGGGTCTGGTGGTCGACCGTTTCGGCGACATCCTTGTGGTGCAGATCGCCTCGGCGACCATGGAAGCGCATAAAGATGACGTGATCGCTGCACTGACCCAAGTGCTCAAGCCAAGCGGCATTCTGTTCAAGAACGATTCCGCCGCTCGTGATGCCGAAGGCCTCAACCGTTACGTCGAAACCGTGTTCGGCCTGGTGCCGGAGTGGGTCGCCCTGGAAGAGAACGGCGTGAAATTCGAAGCACCGGTCATTGGCGGCCAGAAAACCGGCTGGTTCTACGACCACCGCATGAACCGCGCCCGTCTGGCCCCCTACGCCAAAGGCAAACGCGTCCTCGACCTCTATAGTTACATCGGTGGCTGGGGCGTGCAGGCTGCGGCGTTCGGCGCCAGCGAAGTCTTCTGCGTCGACGCATCGGGCTTCGCCCTCGACGGCGTCGAGCGTAACGCCGCGCTGAACGGCTTCGCCGACAAGATGACCTGCATCGAAGGCGACGTCTTCGAAGCCTTGAAAGAGCTCAAGGCCAGCGAAGAACGTTTCGACGTGATCGTTGCCGACCCGCCAGCGTTCATCAAGCGCAAGAAAGACATGAAGAACGGTGAAGGCGCCTACCGTCGCCTGAACGAGCAAGCCATGCGCCTGCTGACCAAGGACGGCATTCTGGTCAGCGCTTCGTGCTCCATGCACCTGCCAGAGGACGACCTGCAGAACATCCTGCTGACCAGCGCCCGTCACCTGGACCGCAACATCCAGATGCTTGAGCGCGGCGGTCAGGGCCCGGATCACCCGGTACACCCGGCCATCGCCGAGACTCGCTACATCAAGAGCATCACCTGCCGCCTGCTGCCTAACAGCTGATCGGCCCATGAAACGGGGAGCCTGCGGGCTTCCCGTTGGCTTTACGGCGATGCAATGTCGTCGAATTCCCTGCTGCTTTCCTACAACTAACTTCCTACATGTATGCAGGACATTTCCCTGCCCATTACATTTCAAGAATTAATACTTACAAACCCGCCTTTGCAGCACGCCCACTCCGACAAAATTAATAGAAATTTCCTACCCAAGTATCGCTTGCCAATAATTCATTACAACCTATTATTAAGTTGTCACCACGACGGTGACATTCACTCTCAATGAACAAGGAGTTCATACTTATGAAAGCAATTACTCTGGAAACCAACAAAATCGCAAACCTGGCCTTCCTGGTTGCGCCTAAAGCCCGCTAAGTGAGCCAGAACGCTGGGGAGTGCCGGCACCCCAGCGTTCTTTCGACTATTTCCAGAGCGATGAATACAACATGCATATCAATCCCTATTTATTCATATTGCCGCGCACACCCGGACAAATAGTCTGGAACTATAAAGATCACACTCAGCATGAACTGGACCTGACTTACTCTTGTAGACTCGCACAACTTATCAATAATCCGGAACAGTTCGACAGACGCAACATCATAGACTCACAACTTCTGAATGCAGGCATATTAACCGTTGCAAAAATAGACAGTCCGCCATGGGGCTGGGATGAATTATCGAAGATTTATCATATCGGCACCCAGAACATTCCCTGTGAACAGACACCCCAGAATATTCACGAGTGGTCCAGGCAATACCTGAACCATTGCAGCGCCGTGCTGACCACGCCGGCACCCACACAAGATCGGCCGACACCTCAAGACGAACCTCGAATCGCCCTGCCCGCCTCTGCGGCCCTGACCGTCGCCAGCCTGGGCAATGTCCTGCGTCTGAGAAAAACCTGTCGCTCCTTCACTGGCGCAGCGATCACGCTCGGCGACGTCGGCACGTTGATGTATCTCTCGCTGGGTTTTCTTCGCCATCGCGACAATGACCGCGACGAGAGCATCGCCGAAGGCCTCGCCGCCCGTCGCAGCAGTCCATCGGGTGGCGGGTTGAATGCCTGTGAAGGGTTTCTCCTGGCACGCAATATCGAGGGCCTGGAACCGGGCATTTATGCCTATCACCCGGCAGAACATGCACTCAGCCGGGTCAATCCATTGCCCGAACCCGCGCTCGGCCATTTGCTGGCGGGTCAGCACTTCATCAACAACCTGCCGCTGGGCCTGTTCATCACCGCTCGTTTCGACAAGCTCTGGTGGAAGTATGAACACTCGCGCGCTTATCGCATGGCGTTCGTCGAGGCGGGCCACCTGTCGCAGACCTTTCAACTGGTGGCCACGGCGTTGGGCCTGGGAACGTGGCTGACCGGGGCATTCGCCGACCGCCAGGTCGAAGCCCTGCTCAAACTCGAAGGCAGCGCTGAACAACCGTTGTTCTTTGTCGGCTGCGGCGCCAGCGACGGTCAGGCGATGTGTCAGGAAATGCGCGACCTGTTGCAGGAGACGCGCAAATGAGCGCTTCAACCGTGGATCAACCCGAAGCGCCAGAGTCCTGGGCGCTTCGATTCACCCTCGGCGACTGGAACAACCACGCTTCGGTACGCACCAGCCGGCACGACTACCAGTTGCCGGCAGACCTGCAATTGCAACTGCAAACCCGCTTCTGGTTTCCGCCGGCATTCCTGCCGTATCTGTCCCACCCGGCCATCGAAGCCGCAGGCAGGAGGGTCATGCATCGGCTGGCTGCCAACCACCTAGTGCACTTTCTCGACTACACCACGCTGCTTGAACACCGTATCGTCAACCGCGCCGTGGAAACCATCGTCCACGGCGAGTTGCCCGCGTACATTCCTTCACGGATGAAAACCGCCGCGCTGCAGCTCTATACCGACGAGGGTTATCACGCACTGTTCTCCCATCATCTGGCTGAACAGATCGCCGAACTGCATGGTTTCACCGGTCGTCCACAGATGCCGCTGCGCATCACCCGGCTGACCGGTCAGATCGCCCGAACGCCGGAGAGCAAGCGCCCACTGGCATGGTTTCTGCTCGGCTTTGTCTCGGAAACCATCATCGCCCGGGAGTTGCTGGATGTGTGTCGGGAAACGCTGGTCAGCAGCGTTAACGACATGTTGCGCGACCACCTCGCTGACGAAGCGCGCCACAGCCGGTTTTTTTCCGAAGTCTTCCACTACCTCTGGTTGACCCTGAGCAGCCGCCAGCGCGCCTTCGCGGCCAGAACCTTGCTGGAGACCCTGGCAACCTTCTTCGAGGTTGACGAGCAATGGCTGCACCAAAGCCTGCGCCGCGCCGGCATTGGCGAAGGCGCGATCAGGGAAATCCTCGACAGCCTGACCAACGAACAGGCCAGCCGCCAGCGTGCCCGATCCGGAGCCACGGCCACGCTTGCCGCACTCGAAAGAGCCGGATTTTTCGCGCTACCCAATAACCGCAAACTTTTCGCCAAGGCAGGACTGATCGATGCTTGAAGGAAGAACGGTGGCAACTACCCGACAACGACGCGGGGCGGTAAGTCTGCTTTTGGCCATGGTGCTGCTGGGAGTGTTTCCGCTGGATGTCCTGCTGCCGTCATTCCCGGCGCTGGCCGAACACTTCGCCAGCACCCCGACTGACATCGCGCTGTCGATCAGCCTGTTCGCGGTGGGCATTGCCTTTGCCCAACTGCTGATCGGGCCGTTGTCCGATGTTATCGGGCGCAAGGGCTTGTTGCTCGCTGGCATGGCTGTCTCGATCCTCGGCGCCATCGGTTGCGTAATGACCAGTGACTACACGCTGTTCATGGCCTTTCGCATCGTGCAGGCCATCGGCTGTGGCTGTTTCGTCCTGTCACAGGCACTGGTGCAGGATCTGTTCGAAGGCAAAGAGCGCGATCGCCTGCGGATACTGATGGTGACCGCCACCGGGATCTTCATCTCCATATCACCGCTGGCCGGCACCTTTCTGCAAGCGACCCTGGGCTGGCGCGGCAGCTTCTGGCTTTTCATCGTTTTGGCGGCAGTGGTGTTGCTCAAAGCCTGGCTGTTTCTGGAGGGTGGTCGGCCAGCCGTCAAGGCTACACCGCTCAACTTTCTCAGCGCCTATCGACGGGTGCTGGGGGATTTCGAGTTCGTCGGCTACTGGCTGATTTCGGCTTTCGCGTTCGCCTGCCACTTCTCGTTCATCGTCATTTCGCCGTTGATCTTCATGGATCAATTGCAGCTGTCAGCCTACGACTTCTCGCTGATCCTGCTGATCTACGGTGCGGCGTATGTCGCTGGCGGGATCGTCGCCACACTGCTGAGCCGGCGAATCTCGCCCGGACAGCAAATGGTGGTCGGGCTGAGCCTGATCCTGCTGGCGGGGCTGGTGATGCTACTCCTGTCGCAGTACTTCGCGCTCTCGCCCGCCACGGTACTGATCCCGATGCTGATCTGCACCGCCGGCACCACCATTGCGCGCCCGGCCGCCACCTCACGCGCCATGGGCATGTTCCCGGAGAACGCCGGTACTTCGGCCTCGGCCGGTAGCACGATCATCTTCATTTGCGGCGGGTTGATCAGTGCGCTGATCAGCCTGAGTCCAGGCAATCTACAGGCCACGCTCGGTTACTGTTTTGTCCTGCTCAGCGGCATCGCACTGGCGTTGAACAAACGGATCAGCCGCCGCGCCAGCTTCATCGAGAATGGCGCAGTCACGCCCTCTGGCAGCGATTGAGCCTGCCGATCGTCATGCCATAAGCACCGTCGGCACTGGAACAACGCTTTGCGCCATTCCCTCCAGACGCCAGCGGTGTAGAATCGGCTGATTCATCGCCATTCATCCCCCGGCGGGTTTATGAGCTCAGGCTGAGGCAAGCGGCGATCCCGCAAAGTCATCGGCAACATCCAGGACACACGGCCATTTCTGAGTGTTCCAGACGTCAATAGAAGCTCACTCCCTTTTGATACCTGATTAGCCGCCCGGAGTGCTCCATGCCAGATTACCGCTCGAAAACATCCACCCACGGCCGCAACATGGCCGGCGCCCGCGCACTGTGGCGCGCCACCGGGATGAAAGATGACGACTTCAAGAAGCCGATCATCGCCATTGCCAACTCTTTCACCCAGTTCGTGCCGGGCCACGTGCACCTCAAAGACCTCGGTCAACTGGTTGCCCGGGAAATCGAACGCGCCGGTGGCGTAGCGAAAGAATTCAACACCATCGCCGTGGACGACGGCATCGCCATGGGTCACGACGGCATGCTGTACTCGCTGCCGAGCCGCGAGATCATCGCCGACTCCGTCGAGTACATGGTCAACGCCCACTGCGCCGACGCCATCGTCTGCATCTCCAACTGCGACAAGATCACCCCGGGCATGTTGATGGCCGCTCTGCGCCTGAACATTCCGGTGATCTTCGTTTCCGGCGGCCCGATGGAAGCCGGCAAGACCAAACTCGCTTCCCACGGCCTCGACCTCGTCGACGCCATGGTGATCGCCGCCGACTCCAGCGCTTCTGACGAGAAGGTTGCCGAGTACGAGCGCAGCGCCTGTCCGACCTGCGGTTCGTGCTCCGGCATGTTCACCGCCAACTCGATGAACTGCCTGACTGAAGCCCTCGGTCTCGCACTGCCGGGCAACGGTTCGACCCTCGCCACCCACAGCGACCGCGAACAACTGTTCCTGCAGGCCGGCCGCACCATCGTCGAGCTGTGCAAGCGTTACTACGGCGAGAACGACGAATCCGTGCTGCCGCGCAACATCGCCAACTTCAAGGCGTTCGAGAACGCGATGATGCTCGACATCGCCATGGGCGGTTCGACCAACACCATCCTGCACTTGCTGGCTGCCGCCCAGGAAGCCGAGATCGATTTCGACCTGCGCGACATCGACCGTCTCTCGCGCAGCGTGCCGCAACTGTGCAAGGTCGCGCCGAACATCCAGAAGTACCACATGGAAGACGTGCACCGCGCTGGCGGCATCTTCAGCATCCTCGGTTCCCTTGCCCGTGGCGGCCTGCTGCACACCGACCTGCCGACCGTGCACAGCCGCAGCATGGAAGAAGCCATCGCCAAGTGGGACATCACCCAGACGACCGACGAAGCCGTGCATCACTTCTTCAAGGCCGGCCCGGCGGGCATCCCGACCCAGACCGCGTTCAGCCAGTCGACCCGTTGGGAAACCCTCGACGACGACCGTGAAAACGGCTGCATCCGCAGCTTCGAGCACGCCTATTCGAAAGAAGGCGGCCTGGCCGTGCTGTACGGCAACATCGCCCTCGACGGCTGCGTGGTGAAAACCGCCGGCGTCGACGAGTCGATCCACGTCTTCGAAGGCAACGCGAAGATCTTCGAAAGCCAGGACAGTGCGGTGCGCGGCATCCTCGCCGATGAAGTGAAGGAAGGCGACATCGTCATCATTCGCTACGAAGGCCCGAAAGGCGGCCCGGGTATGCAGGAAATGCTCTACCCGACGTCGTACCTGAAGTCCAAAGGTCTGGGCAAAGCCTGTGCGCTGCTCACCGACGGTCGTTTCTCCGGCGGTACTTCCGGCCTGTCGATCGGCCACGCTTCGCCAGAGGCTGCGGCCGGTGGCGCGATCGGTCTGGTGCAGGACGGCGACAAAGTGCTGATCGACATTCCGAACCGCTCGATCAACCTGTTGGTCAGCGATGAAGAACTGGCTGCACGCCGGGTCGAGCAGGACAAGAAAGGCTGGAAACCGGTCGAGCAGCGTCCACGCAAAGTGACCACCGCCCTGAAGGCCTACGCTTTGCTGGCGACCAGCGCCGACAAGGGTGCGGTGCGTAACAAGGCAATGCTCGACGGGCTGTAAGTTTTAGCCGCCGAATAAAAATGCCCCGCCAAGTGCGGGGCATTTTTTTGCCTGATCCAAAAACAATGAAGATCAAAACTGTGGGAGCGGGCTTGCTCGCGAAAGCGGTCTACCGGTCAAAAAATCTCTCGCCTGACACTCCCTCTTCGCGAGCAAGCCCGCTCCCACAGGGGGCTGTCAGTGCATCCAGAATCTGCGCTCCCACAAGGATTGGGGGCTTACTGGATTTCCTCGGGTTTAACGATCACCCAGTTCTTGTCCGCCGTCACCGGCAAACCTTCCTTGGCCTGCGCTGCCGCGTGCTTGGCCATCATGCCGTTGAGCTGGGTCATGTACTTGTCCTTGCGGTTGATCCACAAGTGAATACCGCCCTTGGCCACGTCGACATCGTGGAACAGCATGTAGCCATCACTGGTTGGGGTGTCGCCACCGACCAGAACCGGTTTTTTCCACTCATCGATGTAGGTCAGGATCGCCGCATGCTTGCCGGCCATCCAGGTTGCCGGGGTCCACAGGTACGGCGTCAACTCCAGACCGAGGTTGGCCTTCTCGTCATATTTGCCGGCGGTGATCTGCTTGCGCGCGGTGGTCAGTTCGCCAGTCTTCGGATCCTTGAGCAACAGCGACACGCCGATCACATTCTGCGGTTTGACGTTGTAGCCGTACTTCGGATCAGCCGCGACCATGCGCACCAGTTCTTCTGAAGCGGCGGTCATCACGTAGACCTCGATGCCGTTCTCCATCAGCTTGTTGTACAGCTCTTGCTGGCCGGTGAAGATCTTCGGCGGGTTGACGTCGAGTTTCTTCACCACATCGCCTTCGTAGTAGGTCGCCGGCACCGGTTTGCCCGACGCCATCAGCTCATCGACGTAGCCCTTGAGTTCCTTGAGGGTAAAGCCGGAGAACACTTGCGCCACCCACGGGTAGCAGACCATGTCGTCGACTTCGCACAGGCGATAGTAGTAACTGAACAGGCTTTCCTTATGGTCAGCGGTGTCCTTGAACGGCATCAGTTTCAGGGAGGGATCGAGCTTGTCGCGGGTGATCAGGCCCTTGTTTTCCATGAACGGCAGCAAGGACTCTTCGAGGTCGTAGCGGTAACTGGTGTTGTCCATGTCAAACACGGCGTAGTTACCCTTGTTGGCATTGGCCGCGATCATCGCGTCCAGTGCCTTGGCCTGATCCGCCGGCCAGTGCTTCAGGTCGGTGGCGAATGCCTGAGCGGCCAAGCCCAATCCAAGAACCACAGCGAGCATTTTCGGTGCGAATTTCATCGGCGTTTTCTCCCTGACTGAAAGACATCGACGCTAACAAATAAGTGTGACACTCCTCGTCTGTCAGCGACCGCTTACGTCTCCTCAACGCCAGTTGCATTGCCGAGAGCGACAAGCGCTTATTCCAAAAACGACGGACGACCTGCGATTTCGGTATTAATTCATTGGAAATCAAACTGTTAGGCTTGCCGGTTCGCAGTTGCCCCAGAAGGCGACTGGCACAAGTCTTATCGGAGTCTTCATGAATCTGCCGCTGATCCTCAATCTGCTGGTGTTCCTCGCCCTGCTCTTCGGTCTGGCGCAAACCCGCCACACCACTTGGAGCCTGGCGAAAAAAGTCCTGCTCGCGCTGGTGCTCGGCGTAGCCTTCGGTGTTGCGCTGCACACCGTTTACGGTGCCGGCAACCCGGTACTGAAAGCCTCGATCGGCTGGTTCGATCTGGTCGGCAACGGCTACGTGCAGTTGCTGCAAATGATCGTGATCCCGCTGGTGTTCGCCTCGATCCTCAGCGCGGTCGCGCGTCTGCACAACGCCTCGTCGCTGGGCAAGATCAGTTTCCTGACCATCGGCACCCTGCTGTTCACCACCGCGATTGCGGCGCTGATCGGCATTGGCCTGACCAACCTGTTCGGCCTCACCGCCGAAGGCCTGGTGGCCGGTACTCAGGAAATGGCCCGCCTGCAAACCATTCAGACCGACTACGCCGGCAAGGTCGCCGACCTGAATGTGCCGCAGTTGCTGCTGTCATTCATCCCGCAGAACCCGTTCGCCGACCTGGCGCGGGCCAAGCCGACTTCGATCATCAGCGTGGTGATCTTCGCTGCATTCCTGGGTGTCGCAGCGCTGCAACTGCTCAAGGATGACGTCGCAAAGGGTCAGAAAGTGATCAACGCCATCGACACCCTGCAAGCCTGGGTGATGCGTCTGGTGCGTCTGGTGATGAAGCTGACCCCCTACGGCGTATTGGCGCTGATGACCAAAGTGGTGGCCGGTTCCAACCTGCAGGACATCATCAAGCTCGGCAGTTTCGTCGTGGTCTCGTACCTCGGCCTGGGCCTGATGTTCGTGGTGCACGGCCTGCTGGTGTCGGCGGCCGGGATCAATCCGCTGCGCTTCTTCCGCAAGATCTGGCCGGTGCTGACGTTCGCGTTCACCAGCCGCTCCAGCGCGGCGAGCATTCCGCTGAGCATCGAAGCGCAGACCCGTCGTCTGGGTATTCCGCAATCGATCGCCAGTTTCGCCGCCTCGTTCGGTGCGACCATCGGCCAGAACGGTTGCGCCGGTCTGTACCCGGCGATGTTGGCGGTGATGGTTGCGCCAACCGTAGGCATCAACCCGCTGGATCCGCTGTGGATCGCGACACTGGTGGCGATTGTCACGCTGAGCTCGGCCGGTGTGGCCGGTGTTGGCGGCGGCGCGACGTTCGCGGCACTGATCGTGCTGCCGGCGATGGGCTTGCCGGTGTCACTGGTGGCGCTGCTGATTTCGGTTGAGCCGCTGATCGACATGGGTCGTACGGCGTTGAACGTGAGTGGTTCGATCACCGCCGGTGCGATTACCAGTCAGGTGATGCAGCAGACGGATAAAGCGCTGCTGGATACCGATGAGCATGCGGAGCTTGCTCAGGCTTAAATTCTTCTTTGCCTGACCTGCCCTCTTCGCGAGCAAGCCCGCTCCCACATTGGATCTGTGATCGACACAAATCCAATGTGGGAGCGGGCTTGCTCGCGAAGCGCTTAAGCCTTTTCCCAGACCTCGAAGTTGTAAGCGGGCTTGTCGCCCTCAGCCGGATTCGGCACATTCGACACCAGTTTCCACTGGTTCAGGTCAAACTCCGGAAACCACGCATCGCCTTCCGGGCTCAGCGCCACTCGGGTCAGATACAGACGATCGGCCTGCGCCAGCCCTTGCGCATACAACTGCGCGCCGCCAATCAGCATCAACTCATCGACGCCCTGCTCTTTTGCCCATTCCTCGGCGCGAACCACTGCAGCTTCCAGCGACGGATAAACCTCCGCACCTTCCAGCAGCAGATCTGGCTGACGGCTGACCACGATGTTCAAGCGGCCCGGCAGCGGCCGACCGAGGGAGTCCCAGGTCTTGCGACCCATGATGATCGGCTTGCCGAGGGTCGTGGCCTTGAAGTATTTGAAGTCCCCCGGCAGGTGCCAGGGCATGCTGTTGTCGACGCCGATCACACGGTTTTCACCGAGGGCTGCGATCAGGCTGAGGGGGAGTGATTTAGTCATGTCGGTGAGGATACCAGAGCCTCGCTTGACCCGATAAGCGCCACAGCGGTTATGCTCTCTGCTCAATTGAGCAACGGAATGGCGCGTGACTGAACTGACTCCACTGCAAACCCTCTGGCTGACTGAAACCATCCGCCTGCGCGAAGAACACGCAGGATCCCTGGAAGATCTGGAAGCCAATCGTCTGGCCCGCGCGGCCGGCGGCGATCTGCCGGGCCGTATTCAGCGCCGCGCCGTGTGGCTGGCCGAGCGCGACGGGCTGAGCGCAGCACTCAGGCACTGGCTGCAAGGCGCGCGTCTGGCGCTGGTACTGCTGGTGATTTTCGCGCTGCTGAGCGGCGCCGGCCTGGCCTTCGCCGCGCTGAGCCAGACACCGGTCAATGTTTTCTGGGCATTGGGCAGTCTGCTCGGGCTGAACCTTCTTCTGCTGCTGAGCTGGGCGCTGGGGCTGATCTTCGCCGGTGAACACGGCGCCACCCTCGGCCGCTTGTGGCTGTGGCT
The DNA here is from genome assembly GCF_053851495.1 of Pseudomonas sp. JQ36. NCBI lineage: Bacteria > Pseudomonadati > Pseudomonadota > Gammaproteobacteria > Pseudomonadales > Pseudomonadaceae > Pseudomonas > Pseudomonas sp. JQ36. The sequence goes on from NZ_CM132642.1 coordinate 4,428,261, forward strand.
CAGTGAAAAACTCGCTCGCGATGCCAAAGCCGCGCAACTGGCGCCGGCCCTGCTGCTGATGCTGCAACGCAAGAAACTCAATCGCTGGGCCCTCGGCACATTGGTCAATGGCCTGTGGTTGCTGGCGATGCTCAGCGCCCTGTTGTTGCTGCTGACACTGATGGCGACCCGGCGCTACGGCTTCGTCTGGGAAACCACCATTCTCGGCGCCGACACGTTCATCAACCTGACTCAAGCCCTCGGCGCGCTGCCGGCGCTGCTCGGTTTCAACGTACCAACGGTGGAGATGATCCGCGCCAGCGGCGGTGCCGCGCTGGATATCGAAAGCGCACGCCAGGCCTGGGCGACCTGGCTGGTCGGGGTGCTGGTGGTCTACGGCGTACTGCCGCGTCTGCTGCTGGCACTGTTGTGCTTCTGGTGCTGGAGTCGCGGCAAAGCCGCGCTGACCCTGGACTTGAACCTGCCCGGCTACGCCGAGTTGCGCGAACGGCTGATGCCGACCAGCGAACGTCTCGGCGTCAACGACCCTGAGCCTGCGCAACTGCATCGGGTCGAAAGCAGCGTCAGCGAACAGGCCAGCGAGGGCGCCTTGTTGGTCGCCATCGAACTCGACGACCAGCGCCCATGGCCGCCAGCGTTGCCGAAAACCGTGAGCAACGCCGGGATCCTCGACAGCCGCGAATCACGGCACAGACTGCTCGAACAACTCAGCCGCTTCCCCCCGGCGCGCCTGCTGATTGCCTGCGATCCACGGCGTTCGCCGGATCGCGGCAGCCTCGCGCTGATCGCCGAACTGGCGCGTAACGCCAGCGCCACCCGCGTCTGGCTGCTGCAAGCACCGCCCGGCGAGGCGCTGGACAGCGCCCGCCTCGGCGACTGGCACGTCGCGCTGCAACAACTGGAGCTGCCGTTCGCCGATTGCGCGCCAATGAATTGGCTGGAGAACGGTCATGACTGATGCCCGCAAAGCCCCACTGAAACTCGCGGTGGTTGGCCACACCAACGTCGGCAAGACTTCGCTGCTGCGCACCCTGACCCGCGACGTCGGTTTCGGCGAAGTCTCGCACCGACCGAGCACCACCCGACATGTCGAGGGGGCGCGGCTGTCGGTGGACGGCGAGCCGCTGCTCGATCTTTACGACACGCCGGGGCTGGAAGATGCCATCGCCCTGCTGGATTTCCTCGAACGTCTGGAGCGCCCCGGCGAACGTCTCGACGGCCCGGCGCGACTGGCGCGGTTTCTCGACGGCAGCGAAGCGCGCCAGCGTTTCGAACAAGAGGCAAAAGTGCTGCGGCAACTGCTCGCCTCCGATGCCGGTCTCTATGTGATCGACGCCCGCGAACCGGTGCTGGCCAAGTACCGCGACGAACTCGAAGTACTCGCCAGTTGCGGCAAACCACTGCTGCCGGTGCTGAACTTCGTCAGCAGCGCCAATCATCGCGAGCCGGACTGGCGCGAAGCGTTGGCGCGGCTCGGCCTGCATGCGTTGGTGCGGTTCGACAGCGTTGCGCCGCCGGAAGATGGCGAGCGGCGCCTGTACGAAAGCCTCGCGCTGCTGCTGGAAAATGCCCGTCCGCAACTGGAACGCTTGATCGCCGATCAACAGGCCCAGCGCCTGGCGCGCCAGCAAAGTGCGGCGCGCTTGATCGCTGAGCTGCTGATCGATTGTGCAGCGTGCCGGCGCAGTGTGGTCAGCGACGCCGAGCAGGAGCAGCAAGCAGTCAGCGAACTGCGCAAAGCCGTGCGTCAGCGTGAACAGAGGTGCGTCGAGGCGTTGCTCAAGCTCTATGCGTTTCGCCCGCAAGACGCGGCGGCCAGTGATTTGCCGTTGCTCGACGGGCGTTGGGGCGATGACTTGTTCAACCCGGAAACATTGAAGCAACTCGGCGTGCGGGTGGGCGGAGGGATTGCGGCCGGTGCGGCGGCCGGTGCAGGCGTGGACTTGCTGGTGGGCGGGATCACCCTCGGTGCTGCAGCATTGGCCGGTGCGATTGCCGGTGGCGCGCTGCAAACGGCGCGCAGGTATGGCAGCCGTCTGCTCGGCAAGATCAAGGGCCAGCGAGAGTTGACCGTGGATGATGGGGTGCTGCGGCTGCTGGCGTTGCGTCAGCGGCAACTGTTGCTGGCCCTCGATAAGCGCGGACATGCGGCGATGGACGCGGTCCAGGTCGCCACACCGCAGGACAAAACCTGGCGCGAGGGCAAGTTGCCGGATGCGCTGAGCAAGGCGCGGGCGCATCCGCAGTGGTCTTCACTCAATCCGCAGGCGAAGTTGAATCAGGCGGAGCGGCAGGAGCAGATTGAGGCGTTGTCGCAGCAGCTCTGACTCAACCGATCTTCAGCGCCACTTGAACTTCACGTAAATGGTGCTCAGGTGCGCGACCAGTTTTTGGTCCACCGCATCCTGATCGCCGTCGTTATCTACATCGAAGCTGATTGTCCAATCGAGCTTGCCGTCGTTGTTGGTGTCGTAGCTGGAGGCGGTGTAAACGATGCTTTGGTCGTTCGGTTTACCGGTTCCTTCATGAAAGTGCAGACGCACCGTATCGGGTGAGCCGTCCTGATGACAATCCTGCGTGAAGATCTTCAGATAGCGTGCCGAATTTTTACCTTGATTGAACCAGTTGAACTTCAGATAGGTGTCTGCAAAAGACTTCAGCAGAAGCTCGTCGCTCAGGTCCTGCTTGCCATCGTTGTTGGCATCACCCGCCTGGAAATCGACTTTGCCATCGGCGGTGATATCCAGCGCGAATGCTCGATGAATAAGGGTATCTTCATCTGCGCTGCTTTCCTCGAAGAAATGCAGCAACACGGTATCGGCCCGGTTGTTCGAACTTCGGTCTTGGGCCGTGACTTTCAGATAACGCATACAGGTCAATCTCATGGACAAAGGAGCGCCCAAGCTAGAGCAGACTTCATCCATTCTCTGTAAGACTAATCCCTTTGTTCCGTATGACGGTTCCTTGAAAGCTGTACTCAACCTTGCAAGGACATAGTGGCGAGAGGTAGTCGCCAGAATTGTTGCGAAAAGCGCGGGCGCATCCGCTGTGGTTTTCGCTGAATCCGCATGCGAAGTTGAATCAGGCGCAGCAGCAGGAGCAGATTGATACTCTGGCTGCAGATTTATAGCGCTTGAGCCGGCCTCTTCGCGAGCAAGCCCGCTCCCACAGTTTGATCGCATTCCTTCCGGTGGAACCCGGTCGAATGTGGGAGCAGATTGATTGGCGGGCTCCGGTGGAACTCGGTCGAATGTGGGAGTGGGCTTGCTCGCGAATGGCGCGACTCGGTGACATGGATTACGCAACCAGTAGCCGCACCGCTTTCTCCTTCAACACCCGAAGATCCATCACCGGCACCGCCCTCTCCTTGGCCAGTTCGTCCCACTGGCGCATGCGCAAGCTGACCGCACACAGCGGATCGCGCTCAAACGCATCCGCCTCGGCCTCGGTCATTAGTCCGCCCTGATACTCCAGCGTGCGACGACTCGCTTCACTCAACCGCTCGAAATACCCAGGCTCGCACAAGGTCAGATAACGTTTGGCCTGCACGTGATATTCCACCAGCCGCGCCAGGCGCTCACTGAAACCGGCCTCACGCAAATAGTTCGCCCCCAGCCGCTCATGGCTGACCACGCCATAACCGCCCATGTTCTCGGCGCCTTCGACACACAAATGACCGATGTCATGAAAGAACGCCGCCAGCACCACTTCGTCATCAAAGCCTTCGGCGATCGCCAGTTCAGCAGCTTGGGACATGTGCTCGATCTGCGACACCGGCTCGCCGATGTAATCGCGGGTGCCAAAGCGCTCGTACAAGGCGAATACCCGGTCGACGACCTGTTGCTGCTCCCCCATCAGGTTTCCTCCAGCAATTGCGCGACATTGCGCTCGGCCAGTGCCGGGCCGACGCTCATGCCGACGCCAGTGTGCATCAACGCCACACTCAGCCCCGGTGCCGGGCGCAGCAACGAAAACGGCCCCGGCCCACGGGCACCGTAGACGCCCTGCCAGCGCTCGACCACTTGCACCTTGCAGCCCAGCGTCTGTTCGGCCAGCTCCAGCATCCAGTTGTCGACCTGCTCGGCGTTGAACGGCGACGGATCGCTGCCGTAATGGTGCGAGTCGCCGATGATCAGTTCGCCGTACGGCGTCGGGCTGATCAGCAGGTGTATACCGTTGTCATGCAGATGTGGTTGTTCGCGCAGGATCTGCGCCTGCACCGCTGCCGCTTGCGGCAGATCGGCGAAGGCGCCGTAGTGCACGCAGCTCAGACCGGTGAGCAAGGCGTGTTGCAGGTTGAGCTCGACCTGCGGTTTGGCGCGGAGCATTTGCAGGCGGCAGATCTGCGGATCGAGCGCGGCAATCGGCTCGGCCAACAGGGTCTGATAATCGTGGCCGGAGCAGACGATGATCTGCTTCGCCGTGAAGCTGCCGGCGGTGCTGTGCAGGTGCCCCGGTTCGACGTCGCGCACCAACGTATTGAAGTGAAACTCGACGCCGAGGTCGCGGCGCAGATAGTCGATCAGCGCCGGGATCGCTTCCCGCGAGTACAGCTGTTGATCGTCCATGCCGTGCAACGCCGCCCGGTGGTGGCTGAACTGACCGTGATACAGATCACGCAGGGCGGCGCCGCGCAGCAAGGCTACGTTGTAACCGTGCTCCACGGCGCGGCCGTTGCAGAAAGCTTCGAGCAATTGTTCTTCAGCTTCGCTGCGGGCGAACAGGTACGAGCCGTTACGCTTGATCTGCAGACCGGCGAGTTGCGCCCAGTCGCCCCAGATCTCGCGGCTGGCCCTGGCCAGTTCGAGCATCGGCCCCGGTGGCTGCCCGGTGACCAGCGCCTGACCGAAGTTGCGCACCGAAGCACCGAGGGGCGTGGCGGTGCGCTCGAAAACGCTGACCTTGAGGCCGCGTTTGGCGGCGGCGTAGGCGTGGGACAGGCCGAGGATGCCGGCGCCGACGATCAGCAGGTCTTTGTGTTGGGTCATTTAGAGGTGTCCTGAATGAGAGACCGCTATCGCGAGCAGGCTCACTCCTACAGTTGGAATGCGTTCCCCTGTAGGAGTGAGCCTGCTCGCGATGAGGCCCTGTCAGTCGATAAAGATCTTACTTGGCGACGACTTTCTCGGACTTGCCGTCATACCGCTTGCGCCACTCGGTGAGGATCTCGTCGCGGTTCTTCGAGGCCCAGGCAAAGTCGTTCTTGATCAGGCGCTGCTCGTAGTCGGCCGGCAGTTCGGTCTGTGGCTTGGCGATGCCCGGCTGCGCAAGAACCGCGAAGTTCTCCTTGTACAGATCCATCGCCTCGGCGCTGGCGGAGAAGTCCGCGAGTTTCTTCGCCGCCTCTTCATGCGGCGTGCCTTTGATCACGGCCGTCGCTTCGATCTCCCAGCCCAGGCCTTCCTTCGGCAGAATAATGTCCAGCGGCGCGCCCTGGCGTTTCAGCTGTACGGCCGGGTATTCGAAGGAAATGCCGATCGGGAACTCGCCCGCCGCCGCCAGTTTGCAAGGCTTGGAACCGGAATGAACGTACTGGCCGATGTTCTGGTGCAGACCGTCCATGTAGGCCCAGCCCTGTTTCTCGCCGAAGGTTTGCAGCCAGGCGCTGACGTCGAGGAAACCGGTGCCGGACGACGCCGGGTTCGGCATGACGATCTTGCCCTTGTACTCAGGCTTGGTCAGATCCTGCCAGCTCACCGGTTTGCTCAGGCCCTGCTTCTCGGCTTCGACGGTGTTGAAGCAAATGGTCGCGGCCCACACGTCCATGCCGACCCAGGCTGGCGGGTTGGCAGCATCGCGGTAGTTCGCGCCGATCTTGCCCAGATCCTTCGGTGCGTAGCTTTGCAGCATGCCCTGCTGATCGAGGATTGCCAGGCTCGAAGCGGCCAGCCCCCACACCGCGTCAGCCTGCGGGCGGTCCTTCTCGGCCAGCAGTTTGGCGGTGATGATCCCGGTGGAGTCACGCACCCACTTGATCTCGACGTCCGGGTTAGCCTTTTCGAAGGCTTCTTTATAGGACTTCAATTGCTCGGCTTCGAGGGCGGTGTACACCGTCAACTCGGTTTTTGCCGCGAAGGCATTCAGGCTGAAAGTCGCGAGCACAGCAGCGGCCAGGGCCATAGGCTTGAACATGATCGTTTTCCTGTCGGTGAGTTGAGGCTGTAGGGATAAGTCGTCAATCAGTGACCGGGCGCGGTTTGCCGCCAGGCCTGGGAACGGCGCAGCAAGCCGCGCGAAGCCCACGCCAGCAGCAAGGACACGCCTGCCGAGGTGAACAGAATCAGGGTCGACATCGCCGCCGCACCGCCGACGTTGCCGGCGTCATCCATGTTCAGCACCGCCACCGCCGCGAGGATGGTGTCGGGGCTGTAGAGGAAGATCGCCGCCGACACCGTGGTCATCGCCGAGACGAACAGGTAGCGCACGATGTCCAGCAGCGCCGGCAGGCAGATCGGCACGGTGACGCGCAGGTAGTGGCGGTACAGCGGCGTCTTGAGCGACAGCGCGGCGGCTTCGAACTCGGCGTCGAGCTGACGCAGCGCGGTGGTCGCGGTCATTTGCGCAGTGGTCAAATAGTGCGCAATGGTGCAGACGATCAGCAGGGTCATCGTGCCGTACAGCACGTGCAGTGGGTTGCCGGTGAGGTTGAAGAAGAAGACGTAGCCCAGACCGAGCACCAGCCCCGGCACTGCCATCGGGATGAAACTGAGCATGCGCAACGCGAGATTGAGGCCGCGTTGGCTGCGGGTTTTCTCCATCAGGTAAGCGCCAGTGAAGATCAGCACGCTGCCGATCAGCGCCGTGCCCAGCGCCATCTTCAAGCTGTTGCCGTAGGCCAGCCAGCCACCGCCGGCGGTTTCGTTGAACTGGTAGTGGTTGAGCGACAGCGACAGGTTGTACGGCCAGAATTTCACCAGCGAGGAAAACACCGCCATGCCGAACACCAGCAGCAACGCCGCGCTGATCAACAGGACAATCGCCAGATAGCAGCCATCACGCAATTTCGACGGCGCTGGTTTGAACACCTGTGCACGGCCACTCATGGAGTCGCCATGACGCCGACGCAACCAGGCATCGACGCCGAAGCTGAACAGCGCCGGCAGCAACAGCACCATGCCGATCAACGCCCCGCGACCGAATTGCTGTTGGCCGACCACGGCTTTGTAGGCTTCCAGTGCCAGCACTTGATAGTCGCCACCGACCACCACCGGCACGCCGAAATCGGTGATGGTCAGGGTGAACACCAGACAGAACGCGGCGAATACCGCTTGGCGCGTCGCCGGCCAGGTGATGCTGCGAAAGGCTTTCGCCGGACTGGCACCCATGCTCGACGCCGCATCGAACAGCCGCGCGTCGGCCAGCGACAACGCCGACAGCAGAATCATCAGCGCATGGGGAAAGGTGTAGATCACCTCACCCAGCACAATGCCCCAGAAACCGTAGATATTGTCCGAGAGCAGCCCGCGCAACATGCCCTGGTTACCGAACAGATAAACCAGTGCAATCCCCGGCAGCATCGACGGCGCCATCAATGGCAGCAGAGAAATTCCACGCCAGAGGCCCTTGGCCGGAATCATCGTGCGTTGCAGGGCGTAGGCAAACAGGTAGGCCAGCGGTACGACGATGGCCGCGACGCTGAGGGAAACTTTCAGGCTGTTGCCGAGCAGCCAGTGGAAATTCTCGCTGCTGACCAACTCCTTGGCGGCGAGCCAGCCACCGCCCTGCCCGGCCTCGCTGCTGAAGCCGCGCCAGAAGATCGCCAGCAACGGCAGCAGCACGGCGATACCGAGCAGCAACAGCAGCAGAAGTTTGCCGCCGAGGACGAAGATCCGGTCACCGACCTCGGCCCCGGACACTCGCCGCGCCTGCTTGTGCGGTAGCGGCAGTGCGATGTTCGCGCTCATCAGGCGAACACCTGCAGGCTGCGCGGTGGCAAGGCGACCATGATCTGCTGGGCGCCAAGGCGTGGCATGGCTTCCGGCGCCAGTTCAGCAAGCAACGCGTGGCCCGGCAATTGGTCGAGTTCGAAGCTCATGCGGCAGCGATTACCGAGAAAGGTGATCTCACGGACTTTCGCCGGGAACAGGTTTTCTTCGTGCACCAACGGATTGACGCTGATTGCTTCCGGACGGCAGAACAGTCGGCCCGAGGCGCCGCTGACGCTACCATCGGCCAGACGCACATCCATCCCGCCAACTCGCGCATGGCTGGCGCTGCTGCGCTGGAACGGCAGCCAGTTGCCCTGCCCGACAAACTCGGCGACAAATGGCGTGGCCGGGCGGTTGTAGATTTCCTGCGGGGTGGCGTACTGCTCGACCCGGCCGTTGTTCATCACGGCGATGCGGTCGGCCATCAGCATGGCTTCGTCCTGATTGTGCGTGACCATCAGGGTGGTGATGCCGAGGTTGCGCTGCAGTTGGCGCAGTTCGGTGCACAGATGCTCGCGCACTCGGGCATCAAGGGCCGACATCGGTTCGTCGAGCAACAGCAGCGACGGCGCCGGGGCCAAGGCGCGCGCCAGGGCGACTCGCTGTTGCTGACCGCCGGACAACTGGCCCGGGTACTTCTTCTCACTGCCGGTGAGGCCGACCAGCTCCAGCATCTGCCCGACGCGACGGCGTACTTCGTCGCGACCGCTGCCGGCGAGGCCGTAGGCAATGTTCGCTTCGACGGTCAGATTGGGGAACAGCGCGTAGGACTGGAACAGAATGCCGTAATCCCGGGCCTGCGGCGCAAGGTGCGAAACATCGCGATCGCCGAGGTACAACTCGCCGCTGTCCTGTTTTTCCAGACCGGCGATGCAGCGCAACAGGGTGGTCTTGCCGCAGCCCGAGGGGCCGAGCAGGCACACCAGCTCACCGGCCGCGACATCGAGCGAGACATTGTCCAGTGCGGTGAAGGCGCCGAAGCGCTTCTGCACGCCGCGCACTTTCATCGGCGCACCGGGGTTGGTCAGGGCAGTTGCGATTGCAGGATTCATGGACAGACCTCATCAAGCTGATGGGGCCAATCCTAGAGTTGTAATGCGTCCGTCATGTGGCAGTAGGGCAAAAACGGCTGATAGTGGTATTCGGGGATTTTAGTTCAGGTCATTCGGTGTCTGGACTGGCGCCATCGCGAGCAGGCTCACTCCTACAGGGGAACGCATTCCATTGTAGGAGTGAGCCTGCTCGCGATGAGGCCAGCAAGATAGATGGAGATCTCAGGCCGGGGACATCTCTTGGGCCAGGCCAAGAAATGCCGCCGGCAACCGCGCGCCCTTCCTTTCTTTCAAGCAGTAAAGGTACTCGGGAATCTGCGGCGCATTCTCGATGGTCAGCACCCGCAATTGCGGATCGTGCGGGACTTCCTGGCGGGCAATGATGCTGATGCCGATATTGCGCAGCACCGCCTCGCGGATCGACTCGCGGCTGCCAATTTCCAGCAGCGGCCCGAAACTGACCCCAGCGCTTTGCAGCAACTCCTCGGTCAAACGGCGGGTGGTCGAACCCGACTCGCGCATCAGCAAGGTATGCCCGGCCAGCGCACTCAACGCCACATGCTCCTGCGCCGCCAGCGGATGGTTGCGATGCACCGCCAGCACCAGCGGATCGCTACCCAATACCCGGCGAATCAACCGCGCATCCTCAAGCAACTGCGACGACGCGGCGACATCGACCCGGTAATCCTCCAGCGCTTCGAGCACCTGCTGCGAGTTGCCGATTTCCACCGACACCTCGACCTGCGGCAGACGCTCGCGGAAGGTCTTCACCAGATCGAGGATGTAATACGGCGCAGTGGCAGCGATGCGCAACGTGCCCTGCACCTGACCGCTGTTGCGCAGGAAGAACTCGATGTCGGCCTCTTGCTGCAACAGCGCCTTGACCATCGGCAGCAACCGCGCGCCTTCGTCGCTGACGCTCAGGCGCCGGCCGCCACGGTAGAACAACTCCACCGAATACTGGCTTTCCAGATTGCGGATCTGCGTGGTCACGGTGGGTTGGCTGAGGCCGAGCTTTTTCGCCGCCAGCGTAATACTGCCCAGGCGGGCGACCATGTAAAACGCTTTCAGCTCGGCACTCAGCACAACCGTCCCTCTCGTTTATTTGCGCAGCAAGCGCAAACCGTTGAACACCACCAACAGGCTCACGCCCATGTCGGCAAACACCGCCATCCACATGGTGGCGAGTCCGGCGAAGGTTACCCCAAGAAAGATCGCCTTGATCACCAGTGCCAAGGCGATGTTCTGTTTCAGGATGCTCGCGGTGTCACGCGACAGGCTGATGAACGCGGGAATCTTGCGCAGATCGTCGTCCATCAGGGCGACATCAGCGGTTTCAATCGCGGTGTCGGTACCCGCAGCGGCCATGGCAAAACCGATCTCGGCGCGGGCCAGTGCCGGCGCATCGTTGATGCCGTCGCCGACCATGCCCACCCGATGACCCTGTGCATAAAGTGCTTCGATGGCTTGCAGTTTGTCGGTCGGCAGCAAGTCGCCTTTGGCCTGATCGATACCGACCTGCGCTGCGATGGCTTGCGCGGTGTGCACGTTGTCGCCAGTGAGCATCAGGGTTTTCACCCCGAGGGCGTGCAACTGGCGGATGGCTTCGCGGCTGGTTTCCTTGACCGTGTCGGCCACGGCGAACAGCGCCAGCGGGCCGGAATTGTCGAGCAGCAGCACCACGGATTTGCCTTGTTTCTCCAGCGCAAACAGCTTCTCTTCAAGTTGCGGCGAGCACAGGCCCAGCTCCTCGACCAGACGATGGTTGCCCAAGTGATAGGTCTGGCCGTTGACCTGGCCCTTCACGCCACGACCGGCCAGCGCTTCGAAGTTATCCACAGTCAGCACGGCGAGGTTTTTATCCACAGCCGCATTGGCGATCGCCAGCGAAACCGGGTGATCGGAGCGCCCGGCCAGCGCGGCGGCGACTGCCGGAGCGCTGGCGTCGGCGGTCGGGTCGAGCGACAGGTAATCGGTCTGCACCGGTTTGCCGTGGGTGATGGTGCCGGTCTTGTCCAGCGCCAGATAGTCGAGCTTGAAGCCGCCCTCCAGGTACACGCCACCCTTGACCAGAATGCCTTTGCGCGCCGCCGCCGCGAGGCCGCTGACGATGGTCACCGGCGTCGAAATCACCAAGGCACATGGGCAAGCGACCACCAGTAGCACCAGCGCACGGTAGATCCAGTCGAACCACACCGCGCCCATGAACAGCGGCGGAATGATCGCCACGGCCAGCGCCAGCACGAACACCACCGGGGTGTAGATTTTCGAGAATTGATCGACGAAGCGCTGCGTCGGCGCCCGCGCCCCCTGAGCCTGTTCGACGGCGTGGATGATCCGCGCCAGGGTCGAGTTGCTCGCCGCCGCAGTCACCATATATTCCAGCGAGCCGGCCTGATTGATGGTGCCGGCGAAAACCTTATCGCCCACGGTTTTCTCCACCGGCAGGCTTTCGCCGGTGATCGGCGCCTGATCGATGGTCGAACTGCCGCTGACCACTTCGCCGTCCAGCGCGATACGCTCGCCGGGTTTTACCCGCACACGGGCGCCGAGTTCGACGCTTTTAACCTCTTGTTCGATCCAGTTGCCGTCGGCTTGCTGCACCGTGGCCTGTTCCGGGGTCATCTGCATCAGGCCGCTGATGGCATTGCGCGCACGATCCAGCGAGCGCGCCTCGATCAGCTCGGCCACGGTGAACAGGAACATCACCATCGCCGCTTCCGGCCACTGCCCGATCAGCACCGCACCGGTCACCGCGATGCTCATCAGCGCGTTGATGTTGAGGCTGCGGTTCTTCAGGGCGATCCAGCCCTTTTTATAGGTGGTCAGGCCGCCGCTGAGGATCGAGATCAGCGCAATGATCGCCACCACCCAGGTTGGCGCAGCGTTGGTGAAATGGATCACTTCGGCCGCCAGCGCACCGACGCCGGACAGCGCCAGGGGCCACCAGTGTTTTTTTACCGGCGCCGCGGTCGGGGCTTCGACGCCCGCCTCCAATGGCTCGGCGTGCATGCCCAGCGAGGTGATCGCCTCGGTGATCGGCGCGGTGTCCGGCAGATTGTGGGTCACGCCGAGCACGCGGTTGATCAGGTTGAACTCCAGCTGCTGCACGCCGGCCAGTTTGCCGAGTTTGTTCTGGATCAGCGTCTGCTCGGTCGGGCAGTCCATCGCTTCGATGCGGAAACTGCTCAGTCGGGCGTCAGCGCTGGTTTTCTCGCTCAGTTGCACCAACGCAGGCGCGGCGACTGTCGAGGAGCAGCAAGAATCTTCGTGCGAATGAACCGGTGCCGGTGCTGCGGCTTTCGACCCGCAGCAGGAATCGCCGCCATGTTCGTGCTTATGCACAGGCTGCAATTTATGGCTGTGGCTATGATCGTGCCCGTCGTCGGGCTTGTGGGTGTGCTGGGGATCGCTCATCGGGTCGCGTCCATGAAGGTGCCTGTTGTCAAGTAAAGACCCTGTAGCCACTATAGGGTCAAGCACCCTTTTGGAGATTGCCGTCATGAAGATCGGAGAACTGGCGAAACTCACCGACTGCGCCGTGGAAACCATCCGCTACTACGAGCGCGAAAACCTGCTGCCGGAACCGGCACGCAGCGACGGTAACTATCGCGTCTACACCCAGGCCCATGCCGAACGCCTGACCTTCATCCGCAACTGTCGCACCCTCGACATGACCCTCGAAGAAATCCGCAGCCTGCTGGCGATGCGTGACAGCCCGCAGGATCAGTGTGCAAGCGTCAATACGCTGATCGACGAGCACATCCAGCACGTCAAGGCGCGAATTGACGGCTTGCTGGCCTTGCAGACACAACTGCTCGACCTGCGCCAACGCTGTGGCGAAGGGCCGGGGGCGGATCAGTGCGGGATCTTGCAGCGGCTGGAGGTGAGTGGCGGGGTTGTGGCGACGGAGGTCGAACACTCCCACGTAGGCCGTAGTCACGGCCATTGAGACTTACACAGAACCCAATGTGGGAGCGGGCTTGCTCGCGAAGGCGGAGTGTCAGTCGACATCATCGTTAACTGATAGACCGCTTTCGCGAGCAAGCCCGCTCCCACAGGGTATTGCGTGAAGTTTCTAGACCGCCATTGGCGCGGTCATTGGCGCGTGGTGCTCGTAGCCTTCCAGCGAGAAATCGCTCGGTTCCACCCGCTCCAGCCACTCCGGTTGGTACACACCGGTCTTGGCAAACTCCGGCACGCGGTCGGAGATCTTCAGTTTCGGCATGGCGAACGGCTCGCGCTTGAGCTGTTCGTTGAGCATGTCCAAGTGGTTCTCGTAGACGTGCGCATCACCGATGAAATAGGTGAACCAGCGCGGCGTGTAGCCGGTCAGGCGCCCGATCAGGCTCAGCAGCGCAGCGCCTTCGGTGAGGTTGAACGGCGTGCCCAGGCCCAGATCGTTGGAGCGGATGTACAGGGTCAGGGAGATTTCTTTGGTCTCGACGTTCGGGTGGAACTGGTACAGCAGATGGCATGGCGGCAGGGCCATCTCATCGAGTTGGGCGACGTTCCAGCCGTGGAACAGGATGCGGCGGCTGCCCGGGTCCTTGATGATCGTGTCGACGCACTGGCGCACCTGATCGATGGCTTTGTACAGCACCACGTAGGCCTGGCCGTCTTCTTCGCCCTGGGCGATCTGCTTGTAGCCATTGCTCAGGGTTTGTTCGATGGCGGCGGTGTTGCTCAGCGGGATCTGCTTGTACGCCGGCCATTTACGCCATTGCACGCCGTAGATTTCGCCGAGGTCGTCTTCGCCCTGACGGAACGGGTTGGCCAGCCACTGCGCGTTTTCGTTGGCGTTCTGGTCCCAGACCTTGCAACCCAGCGCGCGGAATTCAGCAGCGTTGTTCACGCCACGCAGAAAACCGCACATCTCGCCGATGGCCGATTTGAAGGCCATCTTGCGGGTGGTGATCGCCGGAAAGCCTTCCTGCAGATCGAAACGCAGCATCGCACCCGGGAAGCTGATGGTGTTGATGCCGGTGCGGTTGGCCTGTTTGGTGCCGCTCTGAATGACGTGCGAGACCAGTTCGAGATATTGCTTCATGAGTTACCTGTGTCCTTTGAGCCCCGGCGTCGCGCGCCGGGGTTCGTAGTTTAAGCGGTCGGCGCGAGCGGCGCTGCCGGCGCACGACGATAGGCCAGCCAGATCAGGAACAGCCCGCCGACAATCATCGGCACGCACAGCACTTGGCCCATGGTCAGCCAGTTCCAGGCCAGGTAGCCCAGTTGCGCATCCGGTACGCGGACGAACTCGACGATGAAACGGAAAATGCCGTAAAAAAGCGCGAACATGCCCGATACCGCCATGGTCGGACGCGGCTTGCGCGAGAACAGCCACAGGATCAGGAACAGCGCGACGCCTTCAAGCGCGAACTGATACAGCTGCGACGGGTGACGCGGCAGTTGCGCCGGATCGCTGAACGGCGGGAAGACCATGGCCCACGGCACATCGGTGGCCTTGCCCCACAACTCGGCATTGATGAAGTTGCCGATTCGCCCGGCACCCAGACCGATCGGCACCATCGGTGCGACGAAGTCCATCAGCTGGAAGAACGACTTGCCATTACGCTTGCCGAACCACAGCGCGGCGAGCATTACCCCGATGAATCCGCCGTGGAACGACATGCCACCCTTCCACACTTCGAAAATCAGCGTCGGGTTGGCCAGATAAGCGCTCAGGTCATAGAACAGCACGTAACCCAGACGTCCGCCGACGATTACGCCCATCGACAGCCAGAACACCAGATCGGAGAGCTTCTCCTTGGTCCAGGTCGGGTCGAAACGGTTGAGCCGGCTCGACGCCAGCAGCCATGCGCCGCCGATGCCGACGAGGTACATCAGGCCGTACCAGTGGATTTTCAGCGGACCGATGGCCAAGGCCACCGGGTCGATCTGCGGGTAAGGCAGCATTGCGACTCCTCGTTAGAGTTGAAACCAAAATTCCCGGGCGACGCTGCCACCTCAGGATTAAGCCAGGATTGCGGCCTGCTCTGACCCAGCGGGTCAGAGCAGGAAATTCAGGCCCACGCAGAACAGCAAAGCGGCGAACAGCCGTTTCAGCAAGCGCGGCGACAATCTGTGTGCCAGGCGCGCGCCGAGACGGGCGAACACCATGCTGGTCAGGGCAATGCCCAGCAGCGCCGGCAAATAGACAAAACCGAGACTATGCGGCGGCAACAGCGGATCATGCCAGCCCAGAATCATGAAACTTAACGCACTGGCCACAGCAATCGGCAAGCCACAGGCCGACGACGTTGCCACCGCCTGCTGCATCGGCACGCTGCGCCAGGTCAGGAACGGCACGGTCAGCGAACCGCCGCCGATTCCGAAAATCGCCGAGGCCCAGCCGATCACACTGCCGGCCACGGTCAGACCGAGTTTGCCCGGCACCGTTCGACTGGCCTTGGGTTTGACTTCCAACGCCAGTTGCACAGCAATCACCAGGGCGAACACGCCGATGATCTTCTGCAGGTTCGGCCCGGAAATCGCCTCGGCCGTCAGCGCCCCAAAACCGGCGCCGAGCAGAATGCCGACGGTCATCCACATGAAGATCGGCCAGCGCACCGCACCACGTCGATGGTGTTCACGCACGGCATTGACCGAAGTGAATATGATCGTCGCCAGCGATGTCCCTACCGCCAGATGCGTGAGGATCGACTGATCGAATCCCTGCAAGGTAAAACTGAACACCAGCACCGGGACAATAATGATCCCGCCGCCCACCCCGAACAGCCCGGCCAGCACGCCCGCACAGGCGCCCAACGCCAGATAGAGCAGAAATTCCATGACCGTCTCCCAGACGCATCCCCCAAACCGGAGCGGCATGGTAACGGATGCATGCCCTCCGGCTCCACTGACGATGGATGCACGGACGCCGACTGCGTAGAGTGAGCAGAAAACACACAAGGACCACCTTATGTGCCTGATTGTTTTCGCCTGGCGCCCGGGCCATGCCCAGCCGCTGATCGTCGCGGCCAACCGTGACGAATTCTATGCCCGGCCCAGCCTGCCGCTGGCGCCATGGGCCGACGCGCCGCACGTGCATGCCGGGCGCGATCTTGAGGCTGGCGGCACTTGGCTGGGGATCGGCGCCAATGGGCGCTTCGCCGCATTGACCAATATCCGCGATCCGCACCAGCCGCCGGCACGCAACTCGCGGGGCGAACTGGTAGCGCGGTTTCTCGCGGGTGATGCGTCAATTGATGATTATTTGCGCGATGTGGTCGCTCGCTCGCCGGAATACGCCGGGTTCAACCTGCTGCTGGGCAATGCCCATGAGCTGTGGCACTTCAATGCGCGGGCATCTGAACCGGTGATGCTCCAACCCGGCGTTTACGGTCTGTCGAATGCCGGGCTGGATACGCCATGGCCGAAGTTGCTCAAGGCCAAGGCTGCCCTGAATGCGGTATTGGATGATCCACAACCTGCGCGGTTGCTGGGGTTGCTGAGCGATGCGCAGACCGCGCCGTTTAACGAATTGCCGGACACCGGGGTCGGGCTGGCCACTGAATCACTGCTGTCGAGTGTGTTCATTGCCAGCCAGAGTTATGGCACGCGGGCGAGTACGGCGTTGATCGTGCAAGCGGATGGCACGCGAAGGATGGTCGAGCGCAGTTTCGGGCCGTATGGCGGGCATTTGGGTGAGGTGGAGATCAATACCGCAAAGTGAGCAACCATTGTGGCGAGGGAGCTTGCTCCCGCTCGGGTGCGAAGCAGCCGCAACCCAGCCAATGCGATCTCTCAGAAGAATCTCATTGACCGAATTGGGAGCGCTCCGCACTCCAGCGGGAGCAAGCTCCCTCGCCACAGGGCCATCAGCCTTTCAGAGGGCCTTGTTGACCGCCGGCGGATTCATCTTCGACAGCCCGAGATTCTTCAGCGCCAGTTGCAGCGAGCTGTGGATCACTTGCGGGTTATCGATCTTCATCAGCTCCGCCAGCAGATCCTTGGCCTTGCTCAGGTTGATCTGGCGCAGCATCCACTTCACTTTCGGCAGGTTGGTGGCATTCATCGACAGGCTGTCGAAGCCCATCGCCATCAACAGCACCGCCGCTGCCGGGTCACCGGCCATCTCGCCGCAGATGCTCACCGGTTTGCCTTCGGCATGCGCGTCGCGCACCACGGTCTGCAGGGCTTGCAGCACCGCCGGGTGCAGGTAGTCGTAGAGATCGGCCACTCGCGGGTTGTTGCGATCGACCGCCAGCAGGTACTGAGTCAGGTCGTTGGAGCCGACCGACAGGAAGTCCACCTGCCGCGCCAGTTCCTTGGTCTGATAAACCGCGGCCGGAATCTCGATCATTACGCCAATGGGCGGCATCGGCACGTCGGTGCCTTCGTCGCGCACTTCACCCCAGGCCCGGTGGATCAGGTGCAGGGCTTCTTCGAGTTCGTGGGTGCCGGAGATCATCGGCAGCAGGATCCGCAGGTTGTTCAGGCCTTCGCTGGCCTTGAGCATCGCGCGGGTCTGCACCAGGAAGATTTCCGGGTGGTCGAGGGTGACGCGAATCCCGCGCCAGCCGAGGAACGGGTTGTCTTCCTTGATCGGGAAGTACGACAGTGACTTGTCACCGCCGATGTCGAGGCTGCGCATGGTCACCGGTTGCGGGTGGAACGCTGCGAGTTGCTCGCGGTAGATCGCCAGCTGTTCCTTTTCGCTCGGGAAGCGCTGGTTGATCATGAACGGCACTTCGGTGCGGTACAGACCGACACCTTCGGCGCCGCGCTTCTGCGCCCGCGCCACATCGGCCAGCAGGCCGGTGTTGACCCACAACGGCATGCGGTGGCCGTCGAGGGTCACGCACGGCAGATCACGCAGGGTGTCGAGGCCCAGCGCCAGTTGTTTCTCTTCTTCGACCACCTCGGCGAACTGCTTGCGCAACACATCGCTGGGGTTGGTGTAGACCTCGCCGCGGGTGCCGTCGACGATCACCTCGATGCCGTCAACCTTGGCGTATGGCAGGTCAACCAGACCCATCACCGTCGGAATGCCCATGGCCCGGGCCAGGATCGCGACGTGGGAGTTACCCGAACCGAGTACCGAAACTAGACCGACCAGCGTGCCTTCCGGCACCTCGCCGAGCATCGCCGGCGTTAGCTCTTCGCTGACCAGAATGGTTTTTTCCGGGTAGACCAGGTTCTGCTGACGCTCTTCCTGCAAATACGCCAGCAGGCGGCGGCCGAGGTCTTTGACGTCCGACGCACGCTCGCGCAGGTAGGCGTCGTCCATCAGTTCGAAACGGTTGACGTGCTCAGTGACCACCTGACGCAGCGCGCCCTGAGCCCACTGGCCGGTCTTGATCACGGTGGTGATTTCGCTGCCCAGCGAGGCATCGTCGAGCATCATCAGGTAAACGTCGAACAGCGCACGTTCTTCCGGGCGCAACTGGGTCGCGAGCTTGGCGGACAACGCGCGCATATCGGCGCGCACGCCTTCGATGGCGGTCTTGAACAGCGCCAGTTCGGCGTTGATGTCGGTGATGGTTTTATCTGGAACAACGTCCAGATCCGCCGGCGGCAGCATGACCACGGCGGTACCGACGGCGGCACCCGGCGAACCCGGTACGCCGACGAACTTGGCTTCCTGAATGCCCTTGCCCTGGCGGCCCAGGCCACGGATCGAACCGGTGGCCTCAGCGTGGGCGATAACGCCGGCGAGCTGCGCGCTCATGGTCACGAGGAAGGCTTCTTCACCTTCATCGAACTGGCGGCGTTCTTTCTGCTGGATGACCAACACGCCGACGACGCGGCGGTGGTGAATGATCGGCGCCCCGAGGAAGGAGGCGTAGCGCTCCTCGCCGGTCTCGGCGAAGTAGCGGTAGCGCGGGTGATCCGCGGCGTTTTCGAGGTTCAGGGGTTCTTCACGCGTGCCGACCAGACCCACCAGACCTTCGTTGGGTGCCATGCTGACCTTGCCGATCGAGCGCTTGTTCAAGCCCTCGGTGGCCATCAGGACGAAGCGGTTGGTCTCGGGATCAAGCAGGTAGACCGAGCAGACCTGGCTGCCCATGGCCTCTTTGACGCGCAACACAATAATCCCCAACGCCGCCTTGAGATCCTTGGCGGAGTTAACTTCCTGGACGATCTTGCGCAGCGTATTGAGCATGGCTCGGGGTCGAACTCCGTCGTCAGTCGCGCGCTAAAAGGCGCGGGGCAAGCTCTTTGAGGGCGCGTCGATACACCTCGCGCTTGAATGTCACCACCTGGCCCAACGGATACCAATAACTGACCCAGCGCCAGCCATCGAACTCCGGTTTACCGGTCAAATCCATCCGCACCCGCTGCTCGTTGGAGATCAGGCGCAGGAGAAACCATTTCTGTTTCTGGCCGATGCACAGCGGTTGGCTGTGGGTACGCACCAGACGTTGCGGCAAACGATAGCGCAACCAGCCCCGGGTACAGGCCAGTATTTCAACATCTTCACGTTCCAGGCCAACTTCTTCGTTCAGCTCGCGGTACAAGGCGTCTTCCGGCGTCTCCTCGGGGTTGATTCCCCCCTGCGGAAACTGCCAGGCATCTTGATTGATACGGCGAGCCCATAGCACCTGGCCGGCGTCATTCGTCAGAATGATCCCGACATTGGGGCGGAAACCATCGGGGTCGATCACGGCAACAACCTCGCAAACGCATGTCGCCGCATTGTTCCACAAAGCTTGATAAGGCGGCAACGAAGGTTCCTACCTTATGTGCACTCTTGTGAAAAGACCGTATTCTTGTCGCCTTTTTACTGACTTTTCAGCGGGTAACTGCAATGCGCCTGGCTCTATTCGATTTGGACAACACCCTTCTGGGCGGCGACAGCGATCACGCTTGGGGCGACTATCTGTGCGAACGCGGTTTCCTCGACCCGGTGGCGTACAAGGCGCGCAACGACGAGTTCTACCAGGATTACCTGGCCGGCAAGCTGGATAACGCCGCGTACCTGAACTTCTGCCTGGAAATCCTCGGCCGCACCGAAATGGCCGTGCTTGAGCAGTGGCACAATGATTACATGCGCGACTGCATCGAGCCGATCGTGCTGCCCAAGGCGCTGGAGCTGCTGAAAAAACACCGCGACGCCGGCGACAAACTGGTGATCATCACCGCCACCAACCGCTTCGTCACCGCACCGATTGCGGTGCGCCTGGGCGTTGAAACCCTGATCGCCACCGAATGCGAGATGGTCGATGGCCGCTACACCGGACGCAGCACCGACATTCCGTGCTTCCGCGAAGGCAAGGTGACGCGCCTGAATCGCTGGCTCGAAGAAACCGGGTATTCGCTGGATGACAGCTATTTCTATAGCGATTCGATGAATGACCTGCCGCTGCTGGAGCAGGTGGCGAACCCGGTGGCAGTGGATCCGGATCCGAATCTGCGCGCTGAGGCCGAGAAGCGTGGATGGCCAGTTATCTCGTTGCGCGACTGAGGACGCCTTCGCGAGCAAGCCCGCTCCCACAGGGGATGGTGTTCACAACACAAATCCAATGTGGGAGGGGGCTTGCTCCCGAATGGGCTCGACGCGTTCTCAAGCCTTAAACAGGCTTGGCGCCCATCAACCCGGCAATCGCGATAAAGCAGACAAAGCTGAACAACGCCAAGGCAAAAGTGAACCTGCCAACGCCACCCGGCGCCTTGCGCAACCGATTCAACCGCACCAGCAACCAGAACCACGCCAGCGCGGCGACGGTGTACAGCACGCTGGAAGCAAGCAGCCAGGTCTGCCCCAGCGGCCAGCCGACCAGATGCACCATGCCCCAGCCGGTAAACGGCATGCTCAGCAACGCCAGGCTCATCAACAGCCAGATGAACACCCGTGGCCGTTGCAGGGTGCGGCTGCCAGCCGTTGCATCACCTTTGCGACGCGCCAGAAAAACCCAGATCCCCAGCCCCAGCGCACTGGCCAGCAACACCACGGTCGCGACCATGTGCGCAGTTTTCAGGGCAGTTAACGTTTCCATTGTTCGATTTCCTCAGGGCCTGCCCATCAGCGTAGCCGTTCAGCCAAGAAACAGCTGATAGGCCGGGTTTTCGCTTTCATCCCAGTACGGGTAGCCGATTTCTTCAAGCGCCGCCGGCACCAGATGACGCTCGTCATGCGGTACTTGCAGGCCTGCGACGACACGACCATCCGCCGCACCATGGTTGCGGTAGTGGAACATCGAGATGTTCCAGCGCCCGCCGAGCTTGTTGAGAAAGTTGAACAGCGCGCCCGGACGTTCCGGGAATTCGAAGCGGAACACCACTTCGTCGATCACGTGCGCCGCGTGGCCGCCGACCATGTGGCGGATGTGCAACTTGGCCAGTTCGTTGTCGGTCAGGTCGAGTACCGGGAAGCCCTGCTCGGTCAGGCTCGCCAGTAATGCACTGCGCGGGTCGTTTTCCGGGTGAGTCTGCACGCCGACGAAGATGTGCGCTTCGCTGCCGGTGTTGTAGCGGTAGTTGAATTCGGTGATCTGCCGCTTGCCGATCGCTTCGCAGAAGGCCTTGAAGCTGCCGGCCTTTTCGGGGATGGTCACGGCGATGATCGCTTCGCGGCCCTCGCCCAGCTCGGCGCGCTCAGCGACGTGGCGCAGACGGTCAAAGTTGACGTTGGCCCCGGAGTCGATGGCGACGAAGGTCTGGCCACTGACGCCGCGCAACTCGACGTACTTCTTGATCCCGGCCACGCCCAAGGCGCCGGCAGGTTCGGTGATCGAGCGGGTATCGTCGTAGATATCCTTGATCGCCGCGCAAATCTCGTCAGTGCTGACGGTGATCACTTCGTCGACGTAATCCTTGCAGATGTCGAAAGTGTGCTGGCCGATCTGCGCCACCGCCACGCCGTCGGCGAAGATGCCCACGGTCGGCAGCACCACGCGCTCGCCGGCGGCCATGGCCGCTTGCAGGCAGTTGGAGTCGTCCGGTTCGACGCCGATGACTTTGATGTCCGGACGCAGGTATTTCACGTACGCCGCAATACCGGCGATCAGACCGCCGCCGCCGACCGGCACGAAGATCGCGTCCAGCGGTTGCGGGTGCTGGCGCAGAATTTCCATCGCCACGGTGCCCTGCCCGGCAATGGTGTGCGGATCGTCGTACGGGTGGATGTAAACGTAGCCCTTTTCATCGACCAGCTTCAGCGAGTAAGCCAGGGCCTCCGGGAACGAATCACCGTGCAGCACCACTTTGCCGCCGCGCGAACGCACGCCCTCGACCTTGATCTCCGGAGTAGTCTTGGGCATCACGATGGTCGCTTTCACGCCCAGCACTTTCGCCGCCAGCGCCAGACCCTGCGCATGGTTGCCCGCCGACGCGGTGACCACGCCACGGGCGCGCTCTTCGTCGGTCAGTTGGGTCAACTTGTTGTACGCGCCGCGAATCTTGAACGAGAACACCGGCTGCAAGTCTTCGCGCTTGAGCCAGATGTCATTGCCCAGCCGCTCGGAGAGCTGGCGAGCGTTCTGCAGCGGGGTTTCTACGGCAACGTCATAAACGCGCGAGGTGAGGATCTTTTTGACGTACTGTTCGAGCATCGGAAAGCATCACTGGCGATTGGGCGGGACCGACGAGTCTAACCCGGCTTTCAGCCGCACGACCACACTGAACAGGTGGCTTTAGGGTGTGAATAGCCATTGTGGCGAGGGAGCTTGCTCCCGCTCGGCTGCGCAGCAGTCGTAAATCAGAACATTCGATTTGTCTGAAAAAATGCAAAGGACCGCTTCGCGCTCCAGCGGGAGCAAGCTCCCTCGCCACAGGGTGTTTCCCCCTGCACCACCCCGAGGCCTATAATGCCGGCCTTTCCGTTCTCCCCTTGCCCGCTTCCGGAGCCCGCATGACCCAGGATCAACTCAAACAGGCAGTGGCTCAGGCCGCCGTCGACTTCATCCTTCCGAAACTCGACGACAAGAGCATCGTCGGGGTCGGCACCGGCTCCACCGCCAACTGCTTCATCGATGCGCTGGCCCAGCACAAGGGCGCGTTCGATGGCGCGGTCGCCAGTTCCGAAGCCACTGCCGCGCGCCTCAAGGGCCACGGGATTCCGGTGTATGAGCTGAACACCGTCAGCGACCTGGAGTTCTACGTCGACGGCGCCGATGAGAGCGACGCGCACCTGAACCTGATCAAGGGCGGCGGCGCGGCCCTGACCCGCGAGAAGATCGTCGCGGCGGTGGCCAAGACCTTCATTTGCATCGCCGACGCCAGCAAACTGGTGCCGGTGCTGGGTGAATTCCCGCTGCCGGTCGAAGTGATCCCGATGGCCCGCAGCCACGTCGCCCGCCAATTGGTAAAACTGGGCGGCGACCCGGTCTACCGCGAGGGGGTGCTGACCGACAACGGCAACATCATCCTCGACGTGTACAACCTGCAGATTACCAATCCGGTGGAGCTGGAAGCGCAGATCAATGCGATCGTCGGCGTGGTCACCAACGGCCTGTTCGCGGCGCGCCCGGCGGATCTGCTGTTGTTGGGTACCAGCGAAGGTGTGAAGACCCTGAAGGCTGAGTAAACCGAGACTGCCCACACTCTTGCAGGCAAATGCATTCCCCCCTGTGGGAGCGGGCTTGCTCGCGAATGCGGTGTGTCAGATACATTAATTTGTCTGATACACCGCATTCGCGAGCAAGCCCGCTCCCACATTTGGTTTTTTGGGGTGTCAGTCAGTTTGGCGCAGGCTTTTTGAAGACGTAAAACAGGTTCGGCTCACTCACAAGATACAGCGTCCCGTCGTCGTCCATCGCGATCCCTTCAGCCTGCGGCACGCTTTTCTGTAGGCCTTGGCGCCCCTTGTTCAGCGACAAGGTGCTCAGCGGCCGCCCGTCCACGTCCAGCTCCAGAATCAGCCCCGACTCGTCGGACAGCGCCAGCAAATGGCCGCTGCGCTCGTCGTATTGCAGGCTCGACAGATCGCGCACGAACATCCCCGCATCGCGTTTGGGGTTGTTGATCACGTGTACCGCGTAGGACTTTTCCGGATTGAAGTGCGGAAAACCGTGCACCTCATAAATCAGCATCGGGTCACGCTCCTTGGCGACGAACAGGCGCTTGCCCACCGAGTCGTACGCCAGGCCTTCGAAGCCCTTGTTGCCGCTCATGTGCACACCAAGGGTCATCTGTTCGGCGTCCGCCGCATCGAGGAACGTGGTGTCCTGCTCCAAATGGACTTTGATCAGGCGTTGCTGGCGCTCGTCGGTGATCACGTAGGTGTCGGCGCTGATGAACTCCACCGCTTCAGGATCGCCGAAGCCGATCAGCGCGATGCGCCGCAGGATTTTGCCTTCGAGCGACAACTCGACCAGTTCGGCATTCTTGTTGGTCACGGTGAACAGACTGTTGCGCACCGGATCATAGGTCAGCGCTGAAACATCGTCGTTCAGCCCGTCGATGACCCTGGCTTCGACTTCGACCCGGTATTGATCCAGGCCAATGGCCTCGCTGCTCAACGGCTGCCACAGAGTGTGCAGGTTGAACCAGGCACGCTCGAACAGGCGCAGGTATTGGCCGATCGCGATCAACACGATCAGGGCAATCACCGACAAGATGACAATCAGCGGTTTGGGGCGGGCAAGTCGACGCATTCAGGCAGGCTCGGGATCAAAACAGGCCGATGAAATATCACGCCTGTCTGAACTGAAGCTTAATGGCCACTTGCCTGCGACCACAAGTCGACCGCTATCGGCTTACTTCTGCTTTTCGAAACGGTAGAACAGGTTCGGCTCGCTGACCATGTACAGCGTACCGGCGTCGTCCATGGTCACGCCTTCGGCGCGGGGAATGGTGTCCTTCAAACCGTTGAAGCCGCCAAGCAGGGTCATGAAGCTGACCTGCTCACCCTTCTCGTCCAGCTCCAGCAGCAGGTGCGAGTCGGCGGACAGCACCAGGGTGTGGCCGGTGCGCGGGTCGATGGCCAGCGCCGAAAGGTTGCGGATATCCAGCTCATCACTGGCAAGCTTTTGCTTATCGCCCTTGAGAATCTGACTGCCATCGCTTTTCCAGGTGAACAGCGCCGGCGGCCGCTCCTCGCCCAGCAGCAGCTGCTGATTGTGCGGATCCCAGGTGATTGCCTCGAATGCCTTGTTCTGGTTTTCCGACGGGCCGAGGTCATATTTCGGGAAGTCGGCGATATTCAGTTCGCGGGTATTGGCATCGACCCTGACGATGCTCAGCAGGTGCTCGCGCTCATCGACAATCGCCATCAGACCGTTTTCCATCACGCTCAGGCCCTCCGGATTGCTCCAGCCCACCAGCGGCATCTTGCGCAGCACATCACCCTGCAGGCTCAGTTCGACCAGAAACGGATTCTTGCCCATCACCGAAAACAGGGTTTTGGTCTGCGGGTTGTAGGACAGGTCCGAGGCCTCGTCCTTCTCCATGCCCGGCAGCAGCTTGCCGTCGATCACCGCCCGATAGTCCGGCAGCCAGATGCTTGCCTTCTGCTCGGTCTGACTCTCGAGACGCTCGCGCATCCACAGCAGACCACGGTCGTCCCAATGCATGGCAAACGCCAGACCGTAAGCGGCGGCGATCACCAGCAACAGCCAGACATACCAGCGCAGGGCGAAACGTGAGCGGCGTGGAGGATTGAGCTGAGTGTGAGCTGACATCAGGGACGCGTTCCGAAAATTCAGGCTAAGGGTAATAGCACAAAGAGGCCGGCTCAGACGCCAGAATGAGAGGAATTATCCGTACAGAATGTGAAAAAAACGGCAAATGGCGGGATTGTCGTGTGCGTTTGCGAGCCGCAACACATAACCAGTGTGGGAGTGAGCCCTGTTGTGAGGGGATTTATTGTGGCGAGGGAGCTTGCTCCCGCTGGGGCGCGAAGCGACCCTGCTTTTCGCTTCAAAAAGCGAGGGCCTGCTGCGCAGTCCAGCGGGAGCAAGCTCCCTCGCCACAGCTTATGCGTATCCCTAAAGGGAGGATGCGTTCGGTCAGCGCACGCTGCTGGTGAAGCTGCTCGCGCCAACCAGTTCCAGCACGATGTCGTCGCCGACATTCAGCGGGCCGACGCCCACTGGTGTGCCGGTAAGGATCACGTCGCCGGCCTGCAGCGAGAAGCAGCCGGCCATGTGCTGGATCATCGGCACGATCGGGTTGAGCATCGCGCTGCTGTTGCCATCCTGACGCACCTCACCGTTGATGGTCAGGCGGATGCCGATGTCGGTCAGGTCGGCGAAGGTGCTGCCGACCACGAACGGGGCAATCACCGCCGCGCCGTCGAACGACTTGGCGATTTCCCACGGCAGGCCCTTGGACTTGAGCTCGGCCTGCTTGTCGCGCAGGGTCAAATCCAGCGCCGGAGCGAAACCGGAGATCGCGTCCAGCACTTCTTCACGGCTCGGCTTGGTCGACAGCGGCTTGCCGATCAACACGGCGATTTCCGCTTCGTAGTGCACCGAACCGCGCTCGGTCGGAATACTGAACCCGCCTTCCAGCGGCACCACGCAACTGCCCGGCTTGATGAACAGCAACGGCTCGGTAGGCACCGGGTTGTCCAGTTCCTTGGCGTGTTCGGCGTAATTACGGCCAATGCACACCACTTTCCCGATCGGGAAGTGAATGCGCGTGCCGTCGACGTACTGGTGCTGATAGCTCATTTACCGACTCCTGCCTTCATTGATTCATCAGGGATTGCCAATCAAACCGCGAAGATCTTGCCCGGGTTCATGATGCCGTTCGGGTCGAACACCGCTTTGACCGCTTTCATGTATTCGATTTCGACCGGAGAACGGCTGTAGGTCAAGTAGTCGCGCTTGGTCATGCCCACGCCGTGCTCGGCGGAAATCGAACCGTTGTACTTCTCGACGGTTTCGAACACCCACTTGTTGACGGTCGCGCACTTGGCGAAGAACTCGTCCTTGCTCAGGTTATCCGGCTTGAGAATGTTCAGGTGCAGGTTGCCGTCGCCGATGTGGCCGAACCAGACGATTTCAAAATCCGGGTAGTGTTCACCGACGATGGCGTCGATTTCCTGCAAGAACGCTGGCACTTTTGACACGGTGACCGAGATGTCGTTCTTGTACGGTGTCCAGTGCGAGATGGTCTCGGAGATGTACTCGCGCAGCTTCCACAGATTCTGCAGCTGGGTTTCGCTCTGGCTCATCACGCCGTCCAGCACCCAGCCCTGCTCGACGCAGTGTTCGAAGGTTTCCAGCGCCGTGTTGGCCACTTCTTCGCTGGTCGCCTCGAATTCCAGCAGCGCGTAGAACGGGCACTCGGTGTCGAACGGCGCCGGCACATCGCCACGGCCCAGTACTTTGGCCAGGGCCTTGTCGGAGAAGAATTCGAACGCGGTCAGATCGAGTTTGCCCTGGAAGGCGTGCAGCACCGGCATGATCGAGTCGAAGTCGGCGGTGCCGAGCACCATCGCGGTGAGGTTTTTCGGCGCGCGATCCAGACGCATGGTCGCCTCGACCACGAAACCGAGGGTACCTTCGGCGCCGATGAACAACTGGCGCAGGTCGTAACCGGTGGCGTTCTTGATCAGGTCTTTGTTCAGTTCGAGCACATCGCCCTTGCCGGTGACGACCTTCATGCCGGCGACCCAGTTACGGGTCATGCCGTAGCGAATCACCTTGATCCCGCCAGCATTGGTGCCGATATTGCCGCCAATCTGGCTGGAACCGGCCGACGCGAAGTCCACCGGGTAGTACAGGCCGTTTTCTTCGGCGACGTTCTGCAACTGCTCGGTGACCACGCCCGGCTGACACACGGCGGTGCGGTCAGTGAGGTTCACGTCGAGAATCTGGTTCATGTAGTCGAACGACACCACCACTTCGCCATTCGCGGCCACGGCGGCGGCGGACAGCCCGGTGCGCCCGCCCGACGGCACCAGCGCCACTTTGTGGGTGTTGGCCCAACGGACAATGGCCTGCACCTGTTCGATGGTCTTGGGGAACACAATGGCGCACGGCGCGGGCGCGAAGTGCTTGGTCCAATCCTTGCCGTACGCATTCAGGGAGTCGGCGTCGGTCAGGACCTTGCCAGGCTCGACCAGGGTCTTCAGTTCATCAATCAGGGCAGGATTGGTCATCGACAGAACTCTCGAACAATTCATGGTCATCCTGAAGACGCTTCACGTCGCAGGAATGAGTGTTTAGCGGGGTGGCTATGCTAGCATACCGACCCCGCAGGCCAGTGCCCAAGGCCAGTTCTGCGGTGACGGCTTTCTTGTCGTCCAGGTCAATGTCTGTTGACCATTTCCTGCCATTTTTCTCCGGGATACAGGTTTACGCAGATGAGCAAGACTTCTCTCGATAAGAGCAAGATCAAGTTCCTTCTTCTCGAAGGCGTCCACCAATCGGCTGTCGACGTCCTCAAGGCGGCGGGCTACACCAGCATCGAATACCTGACAGGCTCCTTGCCGGAAGCCCAGCTCAAGGAAAAGATCGCTGACGCTCACTTCATCGGCATTCGTTCGCGCACCCAGCTGACCGAAGAAATCTTCGATCACGCAAAGAAGCTGGTCGCGGTCGGCTGTTTCTGCATCGGCACCAACCAGGTTGACCTGAGTGCTGCCCGCGAGCGCGGTATCGCCGTGTTCAACGCGCCGTACTCCAACACCCGTTCCGTCGCCGAACTGGTGCTGGCCGAAGCGATCCTGCTGCTGCGCGGCATCCCTGAGAAAAACGCTTCCTGCCACCGTGGCGGCTGGATCAAGTCCGCAGCCAACTCCTTCGAGATCCGTGGCAAGAAACTCGGCATCGTCGGCTACGGCTCGATCGGTACGCAGCTGTCGGTTCTGGCTGAAGGTCTGGGCATGCAGGTGTTCTTCTACGACACCGTGACCAAGCTGCCGCTGGGCAACGCCACTCAGGTCGGCAACCTGCACGAGCTGCTGGGCATGTCCGACATCGTCACCCTGCACGTTCCGGAAACCGCGGCGACCCAGTGGATGATCGGCGAGAAGGAAATCCGCGCCATCAAGAAGGGCGGCATCCTGATCAACGCCGCGCGCGGCACCGTGGTCGAGCTGGACGCCCTGGCGGACGCGATCAAGGACAAGCACCTGATCGGCGCGGCCATCGACGTATTCCCGGTGGAACCACGCTCCAACGACGAAGAGTTCGAGAGCCCGCTGCGCGGTCTGGACAACGTGATCCTGACCCCGCACATCGGTGGCTCGACTGCCGAAGCGCAAGCCAACATCGGTCTGGAAGTGGCGGAGAAACTGGTCAAGTACAGCGACAACGGTACTTCGGTGTCGTCGGTGAACTTCCCGGAAGTGGCCCTGCCGGCTCACCCTGGCAAGCACCGCTTGCTGCACATCCACGAGAACATCCCGGGTGTGATGAGCGAGATCAACAAGGTCTTCGCCGAAAACGGTATCAACATCTCCGGTCAGTTCCTGCAGACCAACGAGAAAGTCGGTTACGTGGTGATCGATGTCGACGCCGAGTACTCGGAGCTGGCGCAAGAGAAGCTGCAACACGTCAACGGCACCATCCGTAGCCGCGTGCTGTTCTGATCAAGCGTTGAGCAACAAAAAAGGGAGCCTTCGGGCTCCCTTTTTCATGCAACGCCGGAAATTTATTTGACGTTGACGGTGATTTTCTTCGAGACAATCGGCGGATCGAACGCCATGTGGCCGCTGTCACCCAGCTCCAGTTGCAAGGTGTGCTTGCCCGGGGCCAGTTTGATCGTGGCCTCGGTCTGCGCTTTGCCGAAGTGCATATGGTTGGCATCGGTCGGCACGACGGAACCGGCCGGAACGATTTCCTTGGCATCGATCAGCAGGTGGTGGTGACCGGTGTTTTTGGTGACGTCACCGGCCGGCGCCAGCGCGATGTCCTTGACTCCGAACTTGACCTTGAACTCCTGAGACACCGTGGCCCCATCCTCGGGAGAAACGATGAACACTTCGGCGCCCTTGGGTGCCGGAGTGGCCGCACTGGCCAGCACCGAAACGCCCATCAGCAAACCCGCCAAAGCTGCACGTGACATGAATGTTTTCATTCTCTTCTCCAGTTTTTCCGTAAAATCCGCGCGGTCATGACAACTTCATGACCATTCGTTGTCGAAGGCACTCGACAACCATAGCAAAGCGAGCCTGACTCAGAGCATCGCAATAATGATTTCAAAGGAGTGACCATGCGCTTTCTGCCTGGCCTGATCTGCCTGCTACCCCTTCTGAGCCCTCTGGCTCACGCCGAACTGATTGATGACGTCAACGACCGTGGCGAGTTGCGCATTGCCCTTGAGGCTAATACGCCGCCCTTCAATTTCAAGGATGGCGACACGCTCACGGGGTTCGAGGTCGAGCTTGGGCAACTGCTGGCCAACGAGCTGGATGTGCGCGCCGACTTCATCGTCACCGACGAAGCCGACCTGCTCCAGGGCGTTGAAAGCGGCAAGTACGACGTTGCGCTCAATCACATAGCACTGACACCCGAACTCAAGGATCGTTTCGACGTCAGCGAGTCTTACGGCAAGGTCGATGCGCAGTTGCTGGCGAAAAAAGATGAGCAACCACGCCCGATGGTGCTGGTACAGGCGCTGACCGAGGAGAAGCCGAAGGCGACCCCGGTGGAGTTGGCGATTCCGTTTCAGAAGGGTAACCCGGCGTTTCAGGCGAGCCTTGCGGGTGCGTTGCAGCGGATCAAGGCGGATGGGCGATTGGCGGCATTGTCGCAAAAGTGGTTCGCCGAACCCAAATGAACACACAAACCCTGTAGGAGTGAGCCTGCTCGCGATAGCGGTCTGTCAGTCATTCACTCATGTGCTGATAGACAGCTATCGCGAGCAGGCTCACTCCTACAGGGGGGCTGCGGTGGGCTTTCAGTCGAGCTGGGTCAGGGCCATTTCGGCTTCAGGCAGCTGCAGTTCGCTGAAAACCTGCACACCATGGCGTTTGAGCAACGCGGCCGTTACGCCTTCGCCGGAGACTTTCACTCCGCTGAACGTCCCGTCATAGGTCAGCAGATTCCCGCAAGATGGACTGTTGGCCTTGAGCACCGCCACACGAATCCCGTGCCTCTGCACCAGTGCCAGCGCCTGCCGCGCACCATCGAGAAACTGCGCACTGACATCCTCGCCGTCAGTGGTGATCACTGCCGCGACGCCATCGAGCACTTCACCACCCTGCCCGCCCGGTATCTCCGCCGCTGCCCGCGGCGTCGGCAAACCGCCAGCCACTTCCGGACACAGCGGCACCACACGCCCTTCAGCGATCCACTGTTCGAGCAGATCGAACGGCCCGCTGGCCCCGCCGTCGTAACGCACGCGGTGGCCCAACAGGCAGCGGCTGACCAGAATCTTCTGCATCTCAGAACGGCTCGTTGCCACGGCGGCGGAACCAGCCGGTCAGCGACAGGCGTTCGCGGTGCGCCGGCAACACTTCATGCGGTACTTCGCCGGAGAGGAACACCACCAGACAGCCGCCGGTGGGTTGCACGTCGTGCACCCGGTCTTCGCCCAGATACATGCGCAACTGACCGCCGTCTTCCGGCAGCCAAGCGTCATTGAGGTAGACCACCGCCGAAACCATGCGCCGGTCATCGTCGCGAAAACGGTCGACGTGCTTGCGGTAGAACGCGCCCGGCGGATACAGGGCGAAGTGGCACTCGAAATCCTCCAGCCCGAGGAACAGCCCGCGATTGAGTGCCTCGCGCAGGCTGTTCATCAGGTTCAGATAACGGTCGCTGGCTTCGGCCTGGCCCGGGTCGATCCACTGGATGTGGTCGCCGCGAATGCCCTCACGAATCTCCGAAAACGGCCCACGGCCCACCGCCGCCGGCGCCAGTTCTCCCTCGGCCTCACGTTTACGGCACTCGGCCGCCAGCTCGCGGGTCAAACCTGCGGGCAGGAAAATGTTCTGCTGCGACCAGCCGTGTTCGGCCAGGTCGTCGACGATACGTAACAGCAGCGGGTGTTCGGAGGATATTTGCATGGCGCGCATAGTATGCCGGCGGCAAGAAATCCGACAGAGCCACGCAGCGGCTTGCTACGAATTCTCGACAAGTACCGGCACCGCACGGAGAATAGTCCGCTGCTGACAGGAGTCCCTATGCGCCGTTTGCTTTTTTCACTGTTGATGTTCTGCGTTTTGCCCGCCTGGGCGGACGGCCACGATCAGTTGTACAAGATCGCCGGCTGGCCAGATCAACGTGCGCATTTCAATGATGCCCTGAGTGCCGCGCAGCAGCGCTACCAGAACAACCTGCCGCCGGCGGTGTTTCAAGCCCTGGTCAACAACAGCAACCAGCGCTTCGCCCCCCAGGCAATGGATCAGCGTGCCGAAGCGCAACTGCGCCAGCACCTGGCTGATCCGCAACCGGCACTGGCCTTCTTTCAGTCGCCGCTGGGCAAGAAAATCGTCGCCGCTGAATTGCTCGCCACCCGTCGCGATCAGTTGGCAAAAAACGCCAAGGGTTTGCCGAAGATGCAGGTCAGCGACAGCCGTCTGCTGATCATCAGCCACCTGGCGCAAGCGCTGCCGGCGCGCGAAGCCGGCGCCGAAGTCAGTCTGGCGATTGCCGGCGTGGCGGCGGACAGTTTGAGTTCGATGATTCCCGGTCTGCTCGGCGGCGGTCAGGCGCAAGGCATGCTGAACGGTCAGCGCCAGCGCCTGATGGAGCAGATCGGCGCCGACTTGAACAACACGCTGCTCTACGTTTATCGCGATTTGTCGGATGACGAACTGGAGCAGTTCGCGACCTTTGCCGAATCCACCGAAGGCAAGGCGTATTACCAGGCGGCGCTGGCAGCGATCCGAGCTGGGTTGGCGGTGGGGCAAAGCTCTTCGAACCTCAGCCAGTAAGCTTTATCGCCTTTCAGACCGCCATCGCGAGCAGGCTCACTCCTACAGGAGACCGCGATCAAATGTAGGAGTGAGCCTGCTCGCGATGAGGCCCTCGGAATCACTGAAGATTCCGCCCTCTGATCCGCTTGTTCAGAAACTCGAAATACTCCTCGCGCATCTCCAGCGTCTCGTTCGCCAGATGATGCCGCGCCTGCGGCAGCAGCAGAATCTGCGGCCGGTCGAACTTCCACTTCAGCACCTGCAAGTTGTGCTGCCAGTCCACGGTCATGTCCGCCTGCCCCTGAATGATCAACGGCCGTCGCGGACTTTTTTTCGCGTGTTCGACGCGGATGATCCAGCGCGACAGCGCACCGACCCACGCGGTCGGCAAGCGTTTGGGCTGTAACGGATCGGCCTGCAGAAACGGCAGGAAATCCGGGTCGTTGGAGTTCTCGCTGAAGCGCCGGGCGATGCCCCGCACGAAAGGTCTGAGCAGGTAATAACTGAGCTGCGACCAGCCCCAGGCGCGCGGACGCACCAGCGGCGCCAGCAGAATCAGCTGACCCTGCGCCGGACTGTTCTCGCCATGATTAAGCACATGATCGACGACAATCGCGCCGCCGGTGCTTTGTCCGCACAGGTGCCAGGGCTGCGGCAGGGCTATCGAACTGGCTTCAGCGAACAACGCCTGCAAGGCGTCCTGATATTCGGAGAAATCACGGATGCTCGCCCGCGCTCCACTCGACAACCCATGGCCTGGCAAGTCGCAGGCGATCACCGCAAAGTCCTGATCCAGTGCCCACTCGATGACATGCCGATACAGCCCGGTGTGGTCGTAAAAACCGTGCAGCAGAAACAGCGTGCCCTTGACCTTCTCCGGCCACCAGCAATGGCTGACCAACTCATAACCGTCCACTTCAAAGCGGCCCATGCCGCGCCAGACATCGCGCTCGGGGAAGTCGGTCTGATAGAACCGCTGATACGCCTTGGCCTCGTCCGACAACGGCTGCCACTGGGCCAAAGGCTTGAGGCTGGCGCGTAAATGATCGGCATCGAAAGTGTCAGGCATGCGGGTATTCCAAAGCGGTAAACAGACTTTATCGGCCTGCGATATTCATCTGTTGCGGCAAGCATGGCAAGCTAGCCCCCCTTCGAGGATCGAAAAACCATGCGCTCGCCCTACCGCACCGCACTGTTTGCCAGCCTGCTCGCGCTTGTGTGTGCCGGGGTGCTGTGGGCGGCGTACGACTGGTTTCAAGGGCGCTATCTGCGCGCGTTCAGTCAGCACACCGCCGTGTTTTCCGGGGATCCGTTGCGTCTGCCGGAAGAGTTGGCCGGCCCCGGAAAAATCCGTCTCGTGCATTTCTGGGACCCGGCCTGCCCGTGCAACGTCGGCAACCAACAGCACCTGACGGAAATGGTCGAACAGTTCGGCCCGCGCGGTGTGGAGTTCTTTGCGGTGCAGCGTGGCGGCAGCCACGGCCAGTTGCCCGCCACCCTGAGCAATCTGAAAACCATTGCGGTATTGCCCGGTTCCGAGCAGGTACCGGCCAGCCCCGCCGTAGCGATCTGGGACCGCAGCGGCAAACTCGCGTACTTCGGGCCGTATAGCGAAGGGCTGACCTGCAACTCCAGCAACAGTTTTATCGAACCGATCCTCAATGCCCTGACCGATGATCGCCCGGTCAGCGCCACGCACACCCTGGCGGTCGGTTGTTATTGCCCGTGGCCGGTGGTGGCGCAGTAAGGCATTCCGGACTTTTCGAGGACAGCGATGCACGGCACGGAAGGTCTGTGCTAATTGTTTGCAGCCCGACGGGCGGCAATCCCGCATGCACAAGGAGTCACCATGAAACGCGTGTTCACCGTTCTTGCCTTGCTCATCGTTGTCCTGCTCGCTGGCGTCGGCGGGTACGTCTACAGCAAGCAACCGACGCGTCAGGGCCAGGTGGAGCTGCGCAATCTGCAAGGTTCGGTGACCGTGCGTTACGACGAACGCGGGGTGCCGCATATTCGTGCCGAAAACGAAACCGACCTGTATCGCGCCCTCGGCTACGTGCATGCCCAAGACCGACTGTTCCAGATGGAAGCCATGCGCCGCCTCGCCCGTGGCGAACTGGCCGAAGTGCTCGGGCCGAAGCTGCTCGACACCGACAAACTGTTCCGCAGCCTGCGCATCCATGAACGCGCTGCCAGCTATGTCGCCAGTCTCGATAAGCAGTCACCCGCGTGGAAGGCCCTGCAAGCCTATCTGGACGGTATCAACCAATATCAGGACAGCCACGCCGCGCCGGTCGAGTTCGACGTGCTGGGCATCCCCAAGCGGCCGTTCACCGCCGAAGACAGCATCAGCGTCGCCGGTTACATGGCCTACAGCTTTGCCGCCGCGTTTCGCACCGAGCCGCTGCTGACCTACGTGCGCGATCAACTCGGCGCCGATTACCTCAACGTCTTCGACCTCGACTGGCAGCCCAAGGGCGTGCTCGCCAAAGATCGCGCTCATCCGACGCCGGCCCTCGCTGCCGGCGACTGGCAAGACCTCAACGCCCTCGCCCGCCTCAGCGAGCAGGCGCTGATTGAAAACGGCCTGCCGCAATTCGAAGGCAGCAACGCCTGGGTGATTGCCGGCAGCCGCAGCCAGAGCGGCAAACCGCTGCTGGCCGGTGACCCGCACATTCGCTTCTCGGTGCCGTCGGTGTGGTACGAGGCGCAACTGTCGGCACCGGGCTTTGAGCTCTACGGCCATCATCAGGCGCTGGTGCCGTTCGCATTCCTGGGGCACAACCTCGATTTCGGCTGGAGCCTGACCATGTTCCAGAACGACGATCTGGATCTGATCGCCGAGAAGGTCAACCCGGATAATCCGAATCAAGTCTGGTATCGCGGCCAGTGGACCGATCTGGTGAGCACCGAGCAGCAGATCGCGGTAAAGGGCCAGGCACCGGTGACGCTGACCTTGCGCCAGTCGCCCCACGGCCCGATCGTCAACGACGCCCTCGGCACTGCTGCCGGCAAGACCCCGATCGCCATGTGGTGGGCGTTCCTCGAAACGCCGAACCCGATTCTCGAAGGTTTCTACCAGCTCAACCGTGCCGACACCCTGGCCAAGGCCCGTGCGGCAGCGGCCAAAGTGCAGGCGCCGGGGCTGAACATTATCTACGCCAACGCCAAGGGCGACATCGCCTGGTGGGCCTCGGCGCTGCTGCCGAAACGCCCGGCCGGGGTGAAGCCCGAGTTCATCCTCGACGGCAGCAGCAATCAGGCGGACAAGGACGGCTACTACCCGTTCAGCGCCAACCCGCAGGAAGAAAACCCGGCGCGCGGCTACATCGTCTCGGCCAACTTTCAGCCGCTGTCGCCGACCGGGATGGAGATTCCCGGTTACTACAACCTCGCCGATCGCGGCCAGCAGCTCAACCGCCAGCTCAGCGACAAGAGCGTGAAATGGAGCAACGAAGCCAACCAGAAACTGCAACTGGGCAGCACTACCGCCTACGGCCCGCGCACCCTCGCGCCATTGCTGCCGGTGTTGCGTGAAGTGGTGAGTGATCCGGCGCAACTGAAATTGGTCGAGCAACTGGCGCAGTGGCCGGGCGACTATCCGCTGGATTCGGTCAGCGCCACGCTGTTCAACCAGTTCCTCTACGACCTCGCCGATGCGGCGATGCGCGATGAGCTGGGCAACGACTTCTTCGAAACGCTGCTCTCGACCCGGGTGATCGACGCCGCCCTGCCGCGCCTGGCGGCGAATGCCGATTCGCCGTGGTGGGACAACCGCGACACGCCGAACAAGGAGACTCGCGCCGACGTTGTCAAAGCGGCGTGGCAGGCGAGCATGACGCACCTGAAACAGACCCTCGGCGACAATCCGTCGGACTGGCAATGGGGCACGGCGCACACCCTGACCCACGGTCATCCGTTGGGTCAGCAGAAGCCGCTGGACCGGATCGTCAATGTCGGGCCGTTCGCTGCGCCGGGCAGTCATGAAGTGCCGAACAATCTCTCGGCCAAGCTCGGCCCGGCGCCATGGCCGGTGACCTATGGGCCTTCGACGCGGCGTCTGGTGGACTTCTCCGACCCGGCGCACAGTTTGACCATCAACCCGGTCGGCCAGAGCGGCGTGCCGTTCGACAGCCACTATGACGATCAGGCCGAAGAGTACGTTGAGGGGATGTACGTGCAGGCGCACTTCAGCGAGGAAGAGGTGACGGCCAATACGCGCAGTACCTTGAAGCTGTTGCCGGCGCGGGCTGCGCAATAGTTCTCGGTTAGCCGGACGGGCCCTATCGCGAGCA
Organism: Pseudomonas sp. JQ36; assembly: GCF_053851495.1. Lineage (NCBI taxonomy): Bacteria > Pseudomonadati > Pseudomonadota > Gammaproteobacteria > Pseudomonadales > Pseudomonadaceae > Pseudomonas > Pseudomonas sp. JQ36. Next base: position 4,465,237 of record NZ_CM132642.1, read on the forward strand.
GGCTCACTCCTACAGGGGAACGCATTCCAATTGTAGGAGTGAGCCTGCTCGCGATGGGGCCCGCCAACTCAACACATCTCTCAGAGCATCAACGCAAAATTCAGCCGAAACTGCTGCGGCGTCACCCCCAACCGCCGATTGAACACACTGCGCATGTGCTGCGCATCGCGAAACCCGCACTGATACGCCACGGTCTTCAGCGGTGCCGTGGTGCTTTCCAGCAGCACCCGCGCCGCATCCACTCGCGCACTTTCGACGAACTCCGCCGGAGTGACCCGAGCCTCGCGGGCGAACACCCGGGAAAAGTTGCGCGCGCTCATGTTCGCCGCATTCGCCAGATCGGCAATCGTCAGATCGCCGGTGAGATTGGCCAGCACATACAACTGCACCATCGCCACTGCCGACGTCGGCTCCGCATGCGGCGTAAGGAACGGGCTGAACTGCGATTGCCCGCCCGCGCGCTGGGTGAACACCACCAGCCGCTTGGCCACGCTCAGCGCTACTTCTGCGCCATGGTCGCGGGCCAGCAGGTACAGCGACAGATCGATCCCCGCCGTGACCCCGGCTGAGGTGTAGAGCGCACCGTCTTCGACGTACAGGCGATCGGCCTCGACTTGGGTCGATGGACACAACTGTGCCAAGGCTTCGGCATCGTTCCAGTGGGTGGTCACGGTGCGCCCTTCCAGCAACCCCGCCCGCGCCAGCATGAACGCGCCGTTGCAGATCGAGCCGAAGCGCCGGGCACGGGCGCAGGCCTCACGCAGCCAGGTGTCGAAGCTCTTGCCGAAATCCAGGAACGGCAACTGCGGCCCGCCAGCGACCAGCAACAAATCACAAGCGTCCAGCGCTTCGCTGAAGTGCCGGTGAGCGCTGATGCTCAGGCCATTGGAACAAGCCATCGGCCCGCGTTCGAGGCCGATCACCTCCAGTTGATAGTGATCCTCAGGCGACAAAAAACGATTGGCCTCGGCGAACACATCCATCGGCCCGCTGACATCCAGTGCCTGCACGCCGGGGAACACCACGATGGCGATGGTTTTGTTCATAAGCCTCCAATGTCCTCAATGCAGTGGCAAACACAAATCCCTGTGGGAGCGAGCTTGCTCGCGAAAGCGGTGTGTCATTCAACAGGCAAGTTGAATGTGAGCGCCCTTTCGCGAGCAAGCCCGCTCCCACATGGGCCGTGCCTGCCTTGCTGATTGAGCCAACCCTAGCCAATCCAGATTCAACAAGCGAGGTTGGCACGATTCGCAGGTCGATTGGCAAGGATCGCAGCCATGCGTTGATTGTCCGTTTAGTGCCTCGGGGAACAGACTTTGTCCATCGGCGCCACGACGGCGTTTCAATGAGGAAACCTCCCATGAGCACCACCATTGCCGGCATCAAAATTCCTGACAGTGCGTTGGCCCGGGCCACCACCGAGTACATTCGCGACATCGAATCCGACCTGCTCTACCATCACTCGCGCCGGGTGTTTCTGTTCGGTGCGTTGAGCGGCGAACGCCAACAACTGACCTACAACCCGGAGCTGCTGTATGTCGGCGCGATGTTCCACGACCTCGGTCTGGTCGAAGGTTATCGCAGTGCCGACGAGCGTTTCGAAGTGGATGGCGCCAACGCGGCTGCGGCGTTTCTCAAGCCGTACGGGCTGAGCGATGACGACATCGAACAGGTCTGGCTGTCGATTGCCCTGCACACCACACCGGGGGTGCCTAAGCATCTGCGTCCGACCGTGGCGCTGGTGACGGCGGGTGTCGAGATGGACGTGTTGGGCATGGATTACGCGGCGTTCAGCAACACCCAGCGCGAGGCGGTAGTGCATGCGCATCCACGCGGGGAAGGTTTCAAGGAATGCATCATCTGCGCGTTTGCCGACGGCTTGCGCCATCGTCCGCAGACCACGTTTGGCAACGTGAAGACCGATGTGCTGGTGGATCAGGAGCCCGGGTTCAAACCGATGAACTTTGTTGAGGTCATCCGTAAATCTCCCTGGACTGCCTAATACCCAATGTGGGAGCGGGCTTGCTCGCGAATGCGTTCGATCAGACAACATTTCAGTCGACTGACACGTCCTCTTCGCGAGCAAGCCCGCTCCCACAGTTGGATTTGGGTTGGCCTTGATAAAGGGGCCAACCCGACTTTGCTTTAAGCCGCTTCCGGCGCCGGCGCGCGGCGCACGTCCGGTTGCTTCCACGAATCGGCGGCGCCTTCTTCGATGGCTTGCTGGATGGCTTTCTTGCGCGCTTCTTCGGCACGGCGGCTGAAGAACCACACCAGGAATGTCACCAGCGATACCGCCAGCAGGATCAGACTGGCCACGGCGTTGATCTCCGGCTTCACGCCCAGACGCACCGCCGAGAACACTTCCATCGGCAGGGTGGTCGAACCCGGGCCGGAAACGAAGCTCGCCAGCACCAGGTCATCCAGCGACAGGGCGAACGACATCATGCCGCCTGCGGCCAGCGACGGCGCGATCATCGGGATGGTGATCAGGAAGAACACCTTCCACGGCCGTGCGCCGAGATCCATGGCGGCCTCTTCGATCGACAAGTCCAGCTCACGCAGACGCGCCGACACCACCACCGCCACGTACGCCGCACAGAACGTCGTGTGGGCGATCCAGATGGTGACGATGCCACGCTCCTGCGGCCAGCCGATCATCTGCGCCATCGCCACGAACAGCAGCAACAGCGACAGACCGGTGATCACTTCCGGCATCACCAACGGCGCGGTGACCAGGCCACCGAACAGCGTGCGGCCCTTGAAGTGGGTGATGCGGGTCAGCACGAAGGCCGCCAGCGTACCCAGCGCTACCGCGGCAACCGCGGTGTAGCAGGCGATTTCCAGCGAGCGCAGCACCGAGCCCATCAGTTGCGTATTGTCGAGCAAGCCGACGTACCACTTGATCGACCAGCCGCCCCACACCGTCACCAGTTTCGAGGCGTTGAACGAGTAGATCACCAGGATCAGCATCGGCGCGTAGATGAACAACAGACCCAGTACCAGCATCAGGCTGGAGAAACGGAAGTTCTTCATTCTTTGCCCTCCATTTCCTTGGCCTGACTGCGGTTGAACAGGATGATCGGCACAATCAGGATCGCCAGCATCACCACCGCCAGCGCAGACGCCACCGGCCAGTCACGGTTGTTGAAGAACTCTTGCCAGAGCACTTTACCGATCATCAGGGTTTCCGGGCCGCCAAGCAGTTCCGGGATCACGAACTCACCGACCACCGGGATGAACACCAGCATGCAGCCGGCAATGATCCCGTTCTTGGACAGTGGAATAGTGATTTTCCAGAAGCTGTTGAAGGTGCTCGAACCGAGGTCGGAAGCCGCTTCCAGCAGGCTCTGATCGTGTTTCACCAGGTTGGCGTACAGCGGCAGGATCATGAACGGCAGATACGAATAGACCACGCCGATGTAAACCGCGAGGTTGGTGTTGAGAATCTGCAGCGGCTCGTCGATCAGGCCCATGCTCATCAGGAAGCCGTTGAGCAGGCCGTTGTTGCTGAGGATGCCCATCCACGCGTAAACGCGGATCAGGATCGCGGTCCAGGTCGGCATCATGATCAGCAGCACCAGCACCGTCTGCAGCTCTTTGCGCGCGCTGGCGATGGCGTAGGCCATCGGGTAACCGATCAGCAGGCACAGCAGCGTGCTGAAGAACGCCATCTTCAGCGAGCCGAGGTAGGCGGCGATGTACAACTCGTCATCGCCGAGCATCGCGTAGTTACCGAGGTTCAGCAGCAATTGCAGCTTCTGTTCGGCGTAGGTGTAAATCTCGGTGTACGGCGGGATGGCCACATCGGCTTCAGCGAAGCTGATCTTCAGGACGATGAAGAACGGCAGCATGAAGAACAGGAACAGCCAGATGAACGGAACCCCGATGACCAGTTGCCGGCCATTGGGAATTATTCGGTTGAGCCGTCGTTTGAACTTGCGCATGTTCATGAGCGAAGTACCACGCCGCTGTCGTCTTCCCACCACACGTAAACCTGATCGCCCCAGGTCGGACGAGCGCCACGGCGTTCGGCGTTGGCAACAAAGGACTGCACCAGCTTGCCACTCGGCAATTCGACGTAGAACACCGAGTGACCGCCGAGGTAGGCGATGTCATGCACCTTGCCGCTCGACCAGTTGTATTCGCAGGTCGGTTGATCGGCGGTGACCAGCAGCTTCTCCGGACGAATCGCGTAGGTCACGGATTTGTCCTGCACCGAAGTGCTGATGCCGTGGCCGACGTAGATCTGCCGGTCGAGGTCTTTGCAGGTGATGGTCGCGTGGCCTTCGGCGTCGTCGATCACTTCACCTTCGAAGATGTTCACGTTGCCAATGAATTCGCAGACCAGACGGCTGGTCGGGGTTTCGTAGATGTCGATCGGACTGCCGATCTGCGCGATCCAGCCCAGGTGCATGATCGCGATGCGTTCGGCCATGGTCATGGCCTCTTCCTGGTCGTGGGTCACCATCACGCAGGTCACGCCGACGCGCTCGATAATCTCTACCAGTTCCAGCTGCATCTGCGAACGCAGTTTCTTGTCCAGTGCGCCCATCGGTTCGTCGAGCAGCAGCAGTTTCGGCCGCTTGGCCAGCGAGCGCGCCAGGGCCACACGCTGACGCTGACCGCCGGACAGTTGATGCGGCTTGCGCTTGGCGTACTGGCTCATCTGCACCAGTTTGAGCATTTCGGCCACACGGGCGTCGATCTCGGCGTTCGGGATCTTGTCCTGCTTGAGGCCGAAGGCGATGTTCTGCGCCACGGTCATGTGCGGGAACAAGGCGTACGACTGGAACATCATGTTGATCGGGCGCTCGTACGGCGGCATGTCGGTGATGTCGACGCCGTCGAGGAAAATGCGCCCCTCCGTGGGCCGTTCGAACCCTGCCAGCATCCGCAGCAGAGTGGATTTGCCCGATCCCGAACCGCCGAGCAGGGCGAAGATCTCGCCTTTCTTGATTTCCAGGGACACATCGTCCACGGCAATCGTCTCGTCGAACTTCTTCGTGACCCGGTCGATTTTGACCAACACCTGCTTAGGTGTCTGGTCGCCCTCGAGGGCTTTCTTATAGGCGCCGGAGGCAACTGCCATTTACGAAACTCCCAGAAAATAAAGAGTGCAGTTCGCCCGATGCGGACGAACCCAGGATACTTTGTGCCTTACTTGCCCGACTTGACCTTGGTCCAGCTACGGGTCATCAAACGCTGAATATTGGGTGGCAACTCGACCGACACGTAAGTCTTGTCGAGGACTGCTTGCGGTGGATAAACCGCTTCATCGGTGCGGATGGACTGTTCCATCAGCTTGTCCGACCCGGGGTTAGGGTTGGCGTAACCGACGTAATCACTGACCTGAGCGATCACCTCAGGTTTCAGCAAATAGTTGATGAAAGCGTGCGCCTCCTTGACGTTGGACGAGTCCTTCGGAATCGCCAGCATGTCGAACCACAGCGCGCCGCCCTCTTTCGGAATCGAGTAGGCGATGTTCACGCCCTTCTTGGCTTCTTCGGCACGGTTCTTCGCCTGGAAGATGTCGCCGGAGAAACCGATGGCCACGCAGATGTCGCCGTTGGCCAGATCACCGATGTATTTCGAGGAGTGGAAGTAGGTTACGTAGGGGCGCACGGCGAGCAATTTGTCGGTGGCTTTGGCGTAGTCCTTCGGATTGGTGCTGTTGGCGTTCAGGCCCATGTAGTTGAGCACGGTCGGCATCATTTCATCCGCCGAGTCGAGGAACGCGACACCACAGCTGTGCAGCTTCTTGATGTTCTCCGGTTCGAACAGCACGCTCCAGGAGTCGATCTTGTCGACACCGAGCGCGGCCTTGACCTTGTCGACGTTGTAGCCGATGCCGTTGGTGCCCCACAGGTACGGCACGGCGTACTGGTTGCCCGGGTCGTTCTGTTCCAGGCGCTTGAGCAGCACCGGATCGAGATTCGCATAGTTCGGCAGCTGCGACCGGTCGAGCTTCTGGAACGCGCCCGCCTTGATCTGCTTGCCGAGGAAGTGGTTCGACGGCACGACCACGTCGTAACCGGTACGCCCGGCCAGCAGCTTGCCTTCCAGGGTTTCGTTGGAGTCGAACACGTCGTACACCGGTTTGATCCCGGTGGCTTTCTCGAAGTCGGCCAGGGTGGTCTCGCCGATGTAATCCGACCAGTTATAAATATGCACCGTACCGGCGGCCTGGGCTCCGACAGCGATCGTCAGGCCGGCAGTGGCCAGCAGGGCTTTGCGCAAAGAAGAAAAAATAGGCAAGTGCAGGTCCTCTAAATTAGTTGGGCCCAAGTTGCCCCGCGTTACATGACAGCCGTGGCTGCCCGGCAATCAAACCGGCGCGCAACTTACCCTCGAAAAACCGTTCCAGCAAAACTTTCTGTCATTTAATTATCCCGCTGGCCGCCCTCGCGGGGACGACGGCCAGCGGTTGCTGCGTCAAACCGGCTTATTTACCGGATTTGATCTTGGTCCAGCTGCGGGTGATCAGGCGCAGGGTGGCGGCATCCAGATCGCTGATCGCGTAGAGCTGTTTCTTCACTTCAGCCGACGGATAGATGCTCGGATCGCTGGTGATGTCTTTGTCCACCAGCGGCGTGGCAGCCTTGTTGCCGTTCGGGAAGCGTACGGCGTTGGTGATCCCGGCCATCACTTCTGGCTCAAGCAGGTAGTTCATGAACTTGTAGGCGGCTTCGACGTTTTCGGCATCCTTGGGAATGGCGACCATGTCGTAGAACGTGCCAGCACCTTCTTTTGGAATGGTGTAGGCCAGCTTGACCTTGTCACCGGCTTCCTGGGCGCGGGTCTTGGATTGTTCCAGGTCACCCGAGTAACCGACGGCGACGCAGATGTTGCCGTTGGCCAGGTCCGAGATGTACTTGGAGGAATGGAAGTAGGCAACCGAAGGACGAATCTTCAGGAACAGGTCTTCGGCAGCCTTCAGGTCAGCCTTGTCCTTGCTGTTGGTCGGCTTGCCCAGATAGTGCAGCGCCGCCGGAATCATTTCGGTCGGGGCGTCGAGGAAGCTTACGCCACAGCTTTTCAGCTTCTCGATGTTCTCGGGCTTGAACACGATGTCCCAGGAATCGATCTTGTCGATGCCCAGCGCAGCCTTGACCTTCGCCGGGTTGTAGCCGATCCCGATGGAGCCCCACATGTACGGGAACGCGTGCTTGTTGCCCTGGTCGCTGGCATCGCCAACGGCCTTGAGCAGGTCTTCGTCGAGGTTCTTCCAGTTCGGCAGCTTGGACTTGTCCAGCTCCTGGTAAACACCGGCCTTGATCTGCTTGGCGAGAAAGTTGTTGGAAGGCACCACGATGTCGTAACCGGATTTACCGGCCAGCAGCTTGGCTTCCAGGGTTTCGTTGCTGTCGAATACGTCGTAGACGACTTTGATCCCGGTGGCCTTCTCGAAGTTGGCGACCGTGTCCGGCGCGATGTAGTCCGACCAGTTGTAGACGTGCAGTACCTTGTCGTCCGCGTGAACCGCGCCCGCCATCATGCCCGCTACGGACAGCGCGAGAAGAGTCTTGCCAGCGAGCTTTTTACCTAATGCCTTCATGCGTCATGCTCCAAATTTTTCTTTTTTGAACCACTTTGTTCAGCGGCCGAACCCGGACAACTGGAACCGCGGCTAGTCTGGCAAGATCGGAGGCGGTCTTTCAAGAAAAGGCCAACCTTTCTGACACCTTCGAGCGCGAGCGCCGCAGCTCCCCCGCTCGAAGCCTAGCACTTAGGCCTGCAACGCACTGAGGGTGAGGTCCAGACACTTGCGCGCCTTGGTCACCAGCTCATCGATTTCTGCCTTGCTGATCACCAGCGGCGGCGCAATGATCATGGTGTCGCCCACGGCGCGCATGATCAGGCCGTTATCGAAGCAGAACTGCCGGCAGATCATGCCCACGCCCCGGCCTTCGTAACGCTTGCGAGTGGCCTTGTCCTGCACCAGTTCGATCGCCCCCAGCAAACCGACCCCGCGTACTTCGCCCACCAACGGGTGATCGTTGAGTTCGCGCAGACGTTTCTGCAAATACGGTGCCGTTTCGTTGTGCGCGTTCTCGATAATTTTTTCGTCGCGCAGGATCCGGATATTTTCCAGACCCACCGCTGCCGCCACCGGGTGCCCGGAGTAGGTGAATCCGTGGTTGAAGTCGCCGCCTTCGTTGAGCACCTTCACCACTTCGTCGCGAACGATCAGGCCACCCATCGGGATGTAGCCGGAGGTCAGGCCTTTGGCGATGGTCATCATGTCCGGTTTCAGGTCATAGAAATCCGAACCGAACCATTGGCCGGTACGGCCGAAACCGCAGATCACTTCGTCCGCCACGAACAGGATGTCGTACTTGGCGAGGATTTCCTTGATGCGCGGCCAGTAGGTGTCTGGCGGAATGATCACGCCGCCGGCGCCCTGGATCGGCTCGGCGATGAACGCACCGACGTTGTCGACGCCGACTTCGAGAATCTTCTCTTCCAACTGATTGGCCGCCCAGATGCCGAACTCTTCCGGCGACATGTCGCCACCCTCGGCAAACCAGTACGGCTGCGCGATATGGACGATGCCCGGGATCGGCAAGTCGCCCTGTTCGTGCATATACGTCATGCCACCCAGGCTCGCGCCGGCCACGGTCGAACCGTGATAGCCGTTCTTGCGGCTGATGATGACTTTCTTGTTCGGCTGGCCCTTGATCGCCCAGTAATGGCGAACCATGCGCAGCATGGTGTCGTTGCCTTCGGAGCCGGAACCGGTGAAGAACACGTGATTCATGCCCTCAGGCGCGACGTCGGCGATGGCCTTGGCCAGTTCCAGTGCCGGCGGGTGCGCGGTCTGGAAGAACAGGTTGTAGTAAGGCAGTTCGCGCATCTGCTTCGCGGCCGCGTCGGCCAGTTCATCGCGGCCATAACCGATCGCCACGCACCACAGACCCGCCATGCCATCGAGGATCTTGTTGCCCTCGCTGTCCCACAGGTACACGCCCTTGGCGTTGGTGATGATCCGTGGCCCCTTCTCTTTCAGCTGCTTGAAGTCGCTGAACGGGGCCAGGTGGTGATCGCTGCTCAGGGCTTGCCACTCACGGGTTTGCGGGTTGTTGCTGGTCATGCCAATTCTCCTTGTTATCGGTGAAGGCGCGGCTGCTGCCAGCCGCGCCCGGCGTATCAGACGGCGAAGAGCAGGTACTCACGCTCCCAGGAACTGATCACGCGCTTGAAGTTTTCATGCTCGGCCCGCTTGACCGCGACGTAGCCGGTGATGAAGGTCTTGCCCAGGTATTTCTCGATGGTCGCGCTGTTTTCCATACGCTCCAGCGCGTCTTCGATGGTCAGCGGCAGACGCAGGTTGCGGCGTTCATAGCCACGTCCGACGACTGGCGCGCTCGGATTCAACCCCTCGACCATGCCGATGTAACCGCAGAGCAGGCTCGCGGCAATCGCCAGGTACGGGTTGGCGTCGGCGCCCGGCAGACGGTTTTCCACGCGGCGGTTCTGCGGGCCGGCATCCGGTACGCGCAGGCCCACGGTGCGGTTCTCTTCGCCCCACTCCACGTTCACCGGCGCCGAGGTGTCCGGCAGGAAGCGGCGGAACGAGTTGACGTTCGGCGCGAACAGCGGGAGCAATTCCGGAATCAGTTTCTGCAGGCCACCGATGTGGTGCAGGAACAGCTGGCTCATGGTCCCGTCTTCATTGGAGAACACGTTCTTGCCGGTCTCGATGTCGATGATGCTCTGGTGCAAGTGCATCGCACTGCCCGGCTCGCCGGTCATCGGCTTGGCCATAAAGGTTGCGGCCACGTCATGCTTGAGCGCGGCTTCGCGCATGGTGCGCTTGAACACCAGAATCTGATCGGCCAGAGACAGTGCGTCACCGTGACGGAAGTTGATTTCCATCTGCGCCGTGCCGTCTTCGTGGATCAGCGTGTCGAGGTCCAGCTCCTGCAGTTCGCACCAGTCGTAGACGTCTTCGAACAGCGGGTCGAATTCGTTCGCCGCTTCGATCGAGAACGACTGACGCCCGATTTCCGGACGGCCCGAACGGCCGATCGGCGGCTGCAGCGGATAGTCGGGGTCGTCACTGCGTTTGGTCAGGTAGAACTCCATTTCCGGCGCCACGATCGGCTGCCAGCCCTTGTCGGAATAGAGCTTGAGGACTTTCTTGAGGACGTTGCGCGGCGACAGCTCGATCGGGTTGCCTTGCTTGTCGTAGGTGTCGTGGATCACCTGGGCAGTCGGCTCGATGGCCCATGGCACCAGGTACACGGCGTTCTGGTCGGGACGGCAAATCATGTCGATGTCGGCCGGGTCGAGCAGTTCGTAATAGATGTCGTCTTCGACGTAGTCGCCGGTCACGGTCTGCAACAGAACGCTTTCCGGCAGGCGCATGCCCTTTTCGGCGATGAACTTGTTGGTCGGCGAGATCTTGCCCCGGGTGATACCGGTCAAGTCGCCGATCATGCATTCGACTTCTGTGATCTTGTGGTCTTTCAACCAATCGGTGAGCTGGTCGAGGTTGTTACTCATAAATGCCTCTGGGCTGAGTCTCCTGACATCGTGTCAGGCAAAGTTTGACGCCGTGGCGTCGCGTTAAAGGGGGCTTGCTTGCGCGCAGTGCCGGCTTACGCCTGGCACCGCGCATAGACAATGAAAGAGGAGCTTACCTGCCCTTTACGCTGGCGTTGCATTTCCTGTGCACATTCAAGGCGTGCAGAATCATGAGCACGGCTCGGGGAGCGGCACAGGCTTTGGGACTCAAAGAGATCTATATTGGAAGAGGACGCCATAAACAGAGTGCTTTGCCGTACGTCCAGAATAACGGACGCTGGCGTTCTGGCTATTGTCGCCGAGAACATCGTCAACAGACCGCGAACCATGCTGGCTGCGCTACGGACGGATTTGTCGCCACTGATGTGATGAGCATGCAGACCGGACTGTTGCGAGCAGTCGGTGATGCCGATTAACGGCAGGCGAGACATGAAGCACCCCGGTATTATTGCTGTTATGGGTTTGGTCGGAGCTTAGCCTTGTTCATTTTTTTACACAACACCCCCGTAAAAAATACAACACGGCCTGCTCAAGCCCGCGGGTGCCAAGTGTTTCAAGGACAAAAAACTGCCCCAAAGTGCCCCATAAATGCCCTTGCAGCGCTTTTTTAGGGCAAAAAAGGCCTCGCTTGACTTCGGCAGGCCGTTCGGGTTGACTGAAACCAGAAAAGATCAATGATTGATATTTTTAACAACAAAGGTGTTGCATCATGTCGGTACCCCCGCGTGCCGTTCAGCTTAACGAAGCGAACGCGTTCCTTAAGGAACATCCTGAGGTTCTGTACGTTGACCTTCTGATTGCGGATATGAATGGTGTGGTGCGCGGCAAGCGCATCGAACGCACCAGCCTCCACAAGGTTTACGAGAAAGGCATCAACCTGCCGGCCTCTCTATTTGCTCTGGATATCAATGGTTCCACGGTGGAAAGCACCGGCCTGGGTCTGGACATCGGCGACGCCGACCGGATCTGCTATCCAATCCCCGATACCCTGTGCAACGAGCCATGGCAGAAGCGCCCTACCGCGCAACTGTTGATGACCATGCACGAACTCGAAGGCGACCCGTTCTTCGCCGATCCGCGCGAAGTGCTCCGTCAAGTTGTTGCAAAGTTTGACGAGCTGGGCCTGACCATCTGCGCAGCCTTCGAGCTGGAGTTCTACCTGATCGACCAGGAAAACGTGAACGGCCGCCCTCAGCCGCCACGCTCACCGATCTCCGGCAAACGCCCGCACTCGACTCAGGTCTACCTGATCGACGACCTCGACGAATACGTCGACTGCCTCCAGGACATTCTGGAAGGCGCCAAAGAGCAAGGCATCCCGGCCGACGCCATCGTCAAGGAAAGTGCCCCGGCGCAGTTCGAAGTGAACCTGCACCACGTCGCCGACCCGATCAAGGCCTGCGACTACGCGGTACTGCTCAAGCGTCTGATCAAGAACATCGCCTACGACCATGAAATGGACACCACCTTCATGGCCAAGCCGTATCCGGGCCAGGCAGGCAATGGTTTGCACGTACACATTTCGATCCTGGACAAAGCCGGCAAGAATATCTTTGCCAGCGAGGATCCCGAGCAGAACGCCGCGCTGCGTCACGCGATCGGCGGTGTGCTCGAGACCCTGCCGGCGCAGATGGCTTTCCTCTGCCCGAACGTCAACTCGTACCGTCGCTTCGGCGCGCAGTTCTATGTGCCGAACTCGCCGTGCTGGGGCCTGGACAACCGCACCGTGGCGATCCGCGTACCGACCGGCTCAGCCGATGCCGTGCGTATCGAGCATCGCGTAGCCGGTGCCGACGCCAACCCGTACCTGCTGATGGCTTCGGTCCTGGCCGGTGTGCATCACGGTCTGGTGAACAAGATCGAACCGGGCGCTCCGGTCGAAGGCAACAGCTACGAGCAGAACGAACAAAGCCTGCCGAACAACTTGCGCGATGCCCTGCGCGAGCTGGACGACAGCGAGGTGATGGCCAAGTACATCGATCCGAAATACATCGATATCTTCGTCGCCTGCAAGGAAAGCGAGCTGGAGGAGTTCGAACACTCCATCTCCGACCTTGAGTACAACTGGTATCTGCATACCGTGTAAACGGATTGCGATCAGATAAAACGCCGTCGGCTGTCGTAGCCCACGGCGTTTTTTTTAAGGCCCGATTTTGATCTGAATGGCCGCCTGCGGCGGTTCGGGAGCAAGCTCCCTCCCACGGGGGATCTCAGCGAATGGGGATCTTTTGTACGCAGAAGATCAACTGTGGGAGGGGGCTTGCTCCCGAAGGCATCCTGGCAGACAACACACGGCTCGGCTCGTACAATGCCCGCTGCCCCGCAGGAGACTTCCATGACGCGTCCCGCCCCCGTCCGCAAACCCCGCGCCCGCAGCCAGGCGCGCATCGACTCGATACTCGACGCCGCGCGTACGCTGCTGGCCGCCGAGGGTGTGGCCAGTCTGTCGATCTACAGCGTCGCCGAACGCGCGCAGATTCCACCCTCCTCCGTGTACCACTTCTTCGCCAGCGTGCCGGCGCTGCTCGAAGCGCTGACCGCCGACGTGCATGCGGCGTTTCGCGCCTGCCTGCAAGCGCCGATCGACCACGACGCCCTGCGCGACTGGCGTGACCTGTCGCGACTGGTCGAAGAGCGGATGCTGGAGATCTACGACGAAGACGCGGCGGCCCGCCAGTTGATCCTCGCCCAGCACGGCCTGACCGAAGTGACCCAGGCTGACCGCCAGCACGACATCGAACTCGGCGACCTGATGCACAAGCTGTTCGACCATCACTTCGAATTGCCGCGACTGCCGAGCGATGTCGATGTGTTCGCGCTGGCGATGGAACTGGGCGACCGCGTGTATGCGCGTTCGGTGCAGCAGCATGGGCAGATCACGCCGCGCATGGCCGAGGAAGGGATGCGGGTGTTTGATGCCTATATCGGGCTATATCTGCCGCCGTATCTACCCAAAAGAGTTCTCTAGCGAGTTCACCGGCCTCTTCGCGAGCAAGCCCGCTCCCACATTTGGAATGTGATCCCCTGTGGGAGCGAGCCTGCTCGCGAAGGCCGCACCGCAGTTTTCAGATCAGGCACAAAAAACCCCGAAGGGCTCACGCCTTTCGGGGTTGTTTTTTACCACTGGCTTACAACTTGGCGATCGACACCTCGGTGGATTTCACGAAGGCGATCACTTCGCTGCCCACCGCCAGTTCCAGCTCCTTGACCGAGCGGGTGGTGATCACTGAAGTGACGATACCGGAAGCGGTCTGCACGTCGATTTCCGACAGCACGTCGCCGAGAACGATCTCCTTGATCGAGCCTTTGAACTGGTTGCGCACGTTGATGGCTTTGATAGTCATGGCTTTGATTCCTGTCGTTGGATGTAACTTGAGTTATTGCGCCCAACGCAATTGCGTAGGCAGTGGTGAAACAGGTTCCGGCTCCGGCGGCTCGCCGGGCAGGGACAGAACACGGTTGAGCACTTCGGTTTCCAGCGCCGCCAGTCGATGCGATCCGCGCACTCGCGGACGCAGCAACTCCACTTGCAGATCGAGACCGACTTCGCCGTCCTCGATCAGAATCACCCGGTCGGCAATCGCCACCGCTTCGCTGACGTCATGGGTCACCAGCAGCACGGTGAACCCATGCTTTTGCCAGAGGCGTTCGATCAGTTGCTGCATCTCGATCCGGGTCAGGGCATCCAGCGCACCCAGCGGCTCGTCGAGCAGCAACAGGCGCGGCTGGTGAATCAACGCCCGGGCCAGCGCCACACGCTGCTTTTGCCCGCCGGACAAGGCGGCTGGCCACTCGTTGGCGCGATCGGCCAGCCCCACCGCTTCCAGCGCCTCCAGAGCTTGCGGGCGCCAGTTGCCTTTAAGGCCGAGGCCGACGTTGTCGATGATCTTTTTCCACGGCAGCAGCCGGGCTTCCTGGAACATCAGCCGGGTGTCTTCCCGCGCATCGCTCAGCGGTGCAGCACCGGCCAGCAGGTCGCCGCCAGTCGGTTGATCGAGGCCGGCGAGCAAGCGCAGGAAGGTGCTCTTGCCGCACCCGCTGCGCCCGACCACGGCGACGAATTGCCCCGCCGGAATGTGCAGGTCGATGTCGCGCAACACCTGCCGCGCGCCAAAGGTTTTCTGCAGGTTGCGCACCACCAGCGGAATCCCGCGCAGCAAGCGTGGAGGTTGTTGAGCGGTCATGCCGCACCTCCCTTGGCAACCTGATAGGCCGGATGCCAACGCAGCCACACACGCTCAAGTCCACGGGCCGCGAGGTCGGCGAGTTTGCCGAGTACCGCGTAAAGCAGGATCGCCAGCACCACCACATCGGTCTGCAAAAACTCGCGGGCATTCATCGCCAGATAGCCGATGCCGGAGCTGGCGGAGATGGTTTCGGCAACGATCAGCGTCAGCCACATGAAGCCCAGCGCAAAGCGCACACCGACCAGAATCGAAGGCAACGCACCCGGCAGGATCACCTGCCAGAACAGGCTGAAACCGCTCAAGCCATAACTGCGCGCCATCTCCACCAGCGCCGGATCGACGTTGCGGATGCCGTGGTAGGTGTTGAGGTAGATCGGGAACAACGTGCCCAACGCCACCAGGAAAATCTTCGCCGACTCGTCGATGCCGAACCACAGGATCACCAGCGGAATCAGCGCCAGGTGCGGCACGTTGCGAATCATCTGCACCGAGCTGTCGAGCAGGCGTTCACCCCATTTCGACAAGCCGGTGATGAAGCCCAGCACCAGACCGATGCTGCCGCCGATGGTGAAGCCCAACGCCGCGCGCCAGCCACTGATTGCCAAGTGCGTCCAGATCTCGCCGCTGCGCACCAGACTGACGCCGGCCTCGATCACCGCCACCGGTGCCGGCAGGATCCGCGTCGACAACCAGCCGGCCGACACCGACAACTGCCACACCGCCAGCAAGAGCACCGGCAACGCCCAGGGCGCGAGGCTGTGAATGATTTTCTTCATGGCGCGCCTCAGCTCTGCGACGCGGCTTTGGGAAGAATGTCGTTGGCCACCATCTCGCCGAACGGGCTGACATAACCGGCGCTTTTCGGCAGTTCCGGACGCTCGATGTCGAGGTGCGGGAACAGCAGTTCAGCGACGCGGTACGACTCTTCGAGGTGTGGATAGCCGGAGAAGATGAAGGTGTCGATGCCCAGATCCGCGTACTCCTTCACGCGCGCCGCCACAGTCGGGCCATCGCCGACCAGCGCGGTACCGGCACCGCCACGCACCAGGCCGACGCCGGCCCACAGGTTGGGGCTGACTTCGAGGTTGTCGCGACTGCCGCCGTGCAGCGCGGCCATGCGTTGTTGACCGACCGAGTCGAAGCGCGCCAGCGATGCTTGCGCACGTTTGATGGTGTCATCGTCCAGATGCGAGATCAGCCGGTCTGCCGCTTGCCAGGCTTCGGCGTTGGTTTCGCGCACGATCACATGCAGACGAATGCCGAAGCGCACGGTGCGTCCGAGCCTGGCGGCTTTAGCGCGCACTTGTTCGATCTTTTCGGCGACGGCGGCTGGCGGCTCGCCCCAGGTCAACACCATCTCGACCTGTTCGGCAGCGAGATCCTGCGCCGCTTCCGAGGAGCCGCCGAAGTACAGCGGCGGACGCGGTTGCTGAATTGGTGGATAAAGCAGTTTGGCGCCCTTCACGCTGATGTGTTCGCCGTCGTAATCGACGGTTTCACCTTCCAGTACCCGACGCCAGATGCGGGTGAATTCCACCGAGGCCTGATAACGCTCTTCGTGGTTGAGGAACAGACCATCACCGGCCAACTCTTCCGGGTCGCCACCGGTCACCAGGTTGAACAGCGCACGACCGCCGGACAGACGATCCAGCGTCGCTGCCTGCCGCGCCGCCACCGTCGGGGAAATGATCCCGGGGCGCAGGGCGACAAGGAATTTCAGACGCTGGGTCACCGGGATCAGCGACGCGGCGACCAGCCACGAGTCTTCGCAGGAACGGCCGGTGGGAATCAGCACGCCGCCAAAGCCCAGACGATCCGCCGCTTGCGCGACCTGTTGCAGATAACCGTGGTCAACGGCGCGAGCGCCTTCGGCGGTGCCAAGGTAATGGCCGTCACCGTGGGTAGGCAGGAACCAGAAGATGTTGAGGCTCATGGAGTGGTCTCCTTGGGGATTCGATTTACTGGGCTTGGGTAACCGAGCTTTGGGCCACAGCGGCCGGTGGTGTCCAGATCACATCCTTGATGCTCAACGGCTTGGGAATCAGCTTGAGCTGGTAGAAGGTGTCGGCGATTTTCTGTTGTGCGGCGACCACTTCCGGGGTCAGGAACAGCGCACCGTAGCCCTGGCGTTTCACCGAGGTCAGGGTGATGTCCGCCGGCAGGCCGAGCAGTGGCGCGACCTGTTGGGTCACGTCTTCAGGGTTGGCTTTGGACCACTCGCCGACGGCGCGCACTTCTTCGACGAGGGTCTTGATCACCTCGGGATTTTTCTGCGCGTAAGGTTTGGTCGCGAGGTAAAACTGATGGTTGTCGACGATGCCTTTGCCGTCACGAAGAGTGTGCGCTTGCAGCTGTTTCTCGGCAGCGGCCTGGTACGGATCCCAGATCACCCAGGCATCGACACTGCCACGCTCGAACGCGGCGCGAGCATCGGCCGGCGGCAGGAACACGGTCTGGATATCGGAGTATTTGAGGCCGGCGTCTTCCAGTGCGCGCACCAGCAGGTAGTGCACATTGGAGCCTTTGTTCAGGGCGACTTTCTTGCCCTTCAGATCCGCCACCGATTTTATCGGCGAGTCTTTCGGTACGAGGATCGCTTCGCTGTTCGGCGCTGGCGGTTCGTAGGCGACGTAGAGCAGATCAGCGCCGGCAGCCTGAGCGAATACCGGAGGGGTTTCGCCGGTCACGCCGAAGTCGATCGAGCCAACGTTCAGGCCTTCCAGCAGCTGCGGGCCGCCGGGGAATTCAGTCCATTGCACGTCCACGCCTTGTGCGGCCAGACGCTTTTCCAGAGTGCCTTTGGCTTTGAGCAGCACCAGCGTGCCGTATTTTTGATAACCGATCCGTAGAGTCTCGGCCTGAGCTTGAGTGATGGCGCCGAAGGTGACAGCCGCAGCAAACAGAGCGACCAGACCACGACGCAAAAATACAGGGCGCATAGCGCTCTCCTTTTTGCAGTTGGGTTTTGGCTGCACCTGCTTGGCCGTTAGCGGCTGAGTAAGGTGAGTGGAGCAAATTCGGGTGAAGCTCAAATGCTCCAGCGAGCACTCAATAAACGTTCATTCAACAGGCCCGGCTCCAGTGGTTTCGGCCGGCGGGCCATGGCACTGACAAACTGATCCAGCGCTTCGTACAGACGCTGTTCCAATGCCGGTGCCAGTTGCGCCTGGGCACTGCCTTCGCCGTAAGCGATCTGGCTATCCTCGGCGAAAATGCCCTGGAGCATTTCCTGGGCCTTCAACGCCGATAGCACTGGCTTGAGCGCGTAATCGACTACCAGCATGTGGGCGATGCTGCCGCCCGTAGCCATCGGTAAAACGATCTTGTGGTTCAGGGCGCGTTCCGGCAGCAGATCCAGTACGGTTTTCAGCGCACCGGAAAACGAGGCCTTGTACACCGGCGTGGCGATCAGCAAGCCATCGGCGTTTTCAATCTGCGCCAGCAGGTCGAGCACCTTTGGGCTGTCGAAGCGGGCGTGGAGCAGGTCTTCGGCCGGGAAGTCCCGCACCTGATAACTCACCACTTCCACGCCTTGCTCCTGCAACCAGCGTTGCGAGCGCTCGAGCAACACTCCTGAGCGGGAGCGTTGGCTAGGACTGCCACCGAGTGAGACGACCAGCATTCAGACGATTCCTTGCGTGTTACAGGCAATTCGCGGGTTGCGATCTCGCTTCGATGGAGTGACCTTACCAGCTGATTTATATATCCATAAATCATATTTATTCATTTGGTTATGCCTTTAAGAGATATGCGATTTGCTTTGTTGCGGGCAAAAAAACAGGCCGTGAAAACGGCCTGAAATCCCCTGCTTTGTGGTTCTGAATTCTCAATTGTGTGTTGCCTGGACTGACGCCTTCGCGAGCAAGCCCGCTCCCACAGGGGAACGCATTTCAAATGTAGGAGTGAGCCTGCTCGCGATGACGGTGGTGGCTACACCGCCAATCTCACTGATTCACTTGTTCGGTTGCGGCGTCAGACGCAGGTATGGCTTCACCGCGCGATAACCTTTGGGGAAGCGCCGCTTGATCTCGTCTTCGTCCTTGAGCGACGGCACGATCACCACCTCTTCACCGTCCTGCCAGTTGGCCGGGGTGGCCACCTTGTAGTTGTCGGTGAGTTGCAGCGAATCGATCACCCGCAGGATCTCGTGGAAGTTGCGCCCGGTGCTCGCCGGGTAAGTGATGGTCAGGCGGATCTTCTTGTTCGGATCGATCACGAACAGCGAGCGCACGGTCAGGGTGTCGTTGGCGTTCGGGTGGATCAGGTCGTACAGATCGGAAACCTTGCGATCGGCGTCGGCCAGGATCGGGAAGTTGACGATGGTGTTCTGGGTTTCGTTGATGTCTTCGATCCACTTGTGGTGCGAGTCCACCGGATCGACCGACAGCGCGATGGCTTTGACGCCACGCTTGGCGAACTCATCCTTGAGCTTGGCGGTGAAGCCCAGCTCGGTGGTGCACACCGGGGTGAAGTCGGCCGGGTGGGAGAACAGCACGCCCCAGCTATCGCCCAGCCATTCGTGGAAACGAATCTTGCCGGCGCTGGAATCCTGTTCGAAGTCGGGGGCGATGTCGCCGAGTCTGAGGCTCATGGTGCTGCTCCTGATGAGTTGTTGGAGAACTCAACTGTAGCTCGGGATTCAACATCATGAAAAAGAATAAATAAGTAGATATTTAGAATCTAATTGAATATTAAACATCGTTCACTGGACGCTCGCCGTCATCGCGACGAACATCGTCCTCAAGGTTCGAGAAGGCCTTGAGTAGCTGCAAAAGAAGGAAATCTCGGGAAGGGCTTACGGGGGTGAGCCTGACCCGAAAACGCAAAAGCCCCGTCCGGCGCGATGCCGGACGGGGCTTTTTTACATCAGCGAATCGAGGCGCGCTATTACAGCAGCGGGATCGAGTAGCTGACGATCAGGCGGTTTTCATCCTGGTCACGCTGACCTGGGATGTCGTTGCGCCACATGGCGTTTTTCCACATTACGCCAACGTTTTTCAGCGGGCCTTCTGGCACGACGTAACCGATGGTCAGGTCGCGTTCCCACTCGGAACGGCCATTACCGTTTTCAACGCCGTTTCTACCCACAGTGTCGATGTTGTCGCCACGCAGGTAAACCACACCGGCAGTCAAGCCCGGCACGCCGACTTTAGCGAAGTCATACGAGTAGCGTGCTTGCCAGGTGCGCTCGCCGGCACGGCCGAACTTCTGGATTTGCATGTCGGTGATGGTGTAGTTCGACGAACCGTCGCCTTGGTTCAACCAAGGGAAGTCGCTGCTACCGTTGGAAACCTGGTAGCCGCCGCCGAAGGTGTGACCGGCAACGGTATACAGGAACAGGCCGCTGTACAGATTGTTGTCGACCTTACCTTTACCGCTTGGCTGACCGGTGTAGTTGCCATTGCTGTAGTAAGCCGGAGTGTTGGAGTTGGCACCATCATCCGAGCTGTTGAAGTAACGGAAGTCCGATTTCAACACGCCAGGGCCAATTGCCCAGTTGTGGACAAGCCCAAGGAAATGCTGCTTGTAGAAATCTTCCAGGTTGCCGTAGTAGTACTGAGCAGTCAGGTCCTTGGTGATTTTGTAGTCACCACCGCCGTAGATGAACTTGTTGCTGTTAGTAATACGTGCAGTTGCACCACCAATGGACATGTTCTCGTTGTTGCTGGAGTTACGCCCTTTCACGGCTTCGATCTGACCGCCGACCAGAGTCAGGTCCTTGATCTCGCCGGAAGTGATCTGGCCACCCTGCCAGGTTTGCGGCAACAGACGACCGTCGTTGGTCACGATCACTGGCAGTTTTGGCTGCAGGGTGCCCAACTTCAGTTCGGTCTGAGAGATCTTGGCTTTGGCAGTCAGACCCAGACTGGAGAAGCTGTCGACAGCGTCACCATTGCGTTCGCTTGGGAAAACGGTACCGCCGTAGTTACCAATACCGTTGGTGCCACTACCCGAATCCAGACGCACACCCAGCAGGCCGATGGCGTCGATACCGAAACCTACAGTGCCTTGGGTGTAACCAGAGATGAAGCGCAGATCGAAGCCTTGGCCCCATTCTTCGTTCTTCTTCTGAGCACCAGCGGCTTTTGTGCCGGAGTCACGGTTATCGTTGTTGATGTAGAAGTTACGCAGCCCCAAAGTAGCTTTGCTGTCTTCGATGAAACCGGCGGCGCCTGCCTGCTGCGCCATAACCCCTACGGCCACAGCCAGGGCCAAGGTGGACTTGTTCATGTATCGCTCCTCTCGTTTCTAATTTTTTGCTTTTTTACTGTCGGTTCCGGATCTATTGCCCGAAATCCTGAATGTTTAATCGCGACCGACCGTTACCCCCAGTCAAAGGCGCGAAAGGATACCCCGGCATAGTCTTTAAAAGAATTGTTTCACTCTTTTTCAGAGCGTCGAGGCATATATAAAGGCCGCGCAGACCGGATGTATCGGCTTCAACACCGATTCCTGAACCCTTCAGATTGTCGAGGGACAAAAATGCCAAAACACCGCAGCGTCTTTTGAACGCTGGACGGGTCTACTTTAGGCTTTCGTCACAGAACATAAAAAGAATAAAAAACGACAATAGACTTGTATTTGGGAATATAGAAAAACACGCAAAAAAAACCTTGCCATCGGCAAGGTTTTTTATCGGAACTCGTTACAGGAAGCTGTAGGTGTAGTTGAAGATCAGGCGGGTCTGATCCTGATCGGCAATATTGATTTCGCTGCCACGATAAACACCATTACGCAGCGTCACACCGAAACCTTTGAGTGTGCCCTGTTGAACGGTGTAATCGATACGCATGTCTCGCTCCCACTCGGACATATCGCTACCGGAACCGTTCGTTGCCTTGATGTTGTCGCCATGCAGGTAAGCGACCGAGGCTTTGAGGCCCGGTACGCCCAGCGCTGCAAAATCATAGGAGTATTGACCAAAGGTAGTGTTTTCACCGGCACGGACGAAACCGTTAATCATGGAGTCGGTGAACAGATAGAAACTGGCGCCACCGGCCCCTTCAGGGCGACCGTTGCCATCGACCACGTTGCCTTGGTTCAAGTAGACGAAGCCACCGTCATCGTTGACACGTTGATGGCCGAGCAAGAACGCGTTACCACCCAAGGTGTAAGTGAACATGGCGCTCCAGGTCTTGTTGTCGACCTCGCCCGGGTTCTTGGCATAACCACCGTTGTTATTGAAGCGGTAGCCTGCGTCCCCGTTCTTGCCATCGGAGCTGCTGTCGAAATAGCGGATGTCGGTCTTGAACGACTGGTTCGAGCTGATCGGGAAGACGTGTACCAGACCAAGGAAATTCTGCTTGTAGTAGTCTTCCAGGTTCGCGTAGTAGTACTGCAGCGTCAGGTCTTTAGTGACTTTCCAGTCTGCACCGGCATAACGGAACTGGTTGCTGTCCTCGGTACCACCCGCTACCGCCAGGCCGGTGGTATTGGACGAAGCGCGACCTGCGGCGTGTTCCAATTGACCTGCGTTGAAGGTGACGTTATCGATTTCCTTCGACGTGATGGTTCCGCCTTCGAACGTTTGTGGCAGCAGACGGCTGTCGTTGGCAACGAGAATCGGCATGTTCGGCTGCAAGGCACCACCGTAGTGGGCTTCGGTCTTCGAGAAGCGCGCCTTGACGTTGCCTGCTACACGGCTCCACTCGTCTACGGCCGAACCGTCGCTGTCGCTCGGGAAGAATGTGTTGGAGTCCGGGTGATGCCCCTTGCCACCATCAAGGTGAATCCCCACCAGTGCCTGCGCATCAAAACCGAAACCGACGGTACCTTGAGTAAAACCCGACAGATAATCGAACTTCAGTCCCTGTGCGGTTTCTCTCTGATCGGCACCGCCATCACGGTTGTCGTTGTTGAAATACATGGTGCGGGAACTGACAGAAGCCTTGCTGTCTTCGATGAAACCCGCGGCACCTGCCTGTTGCGCCAATACCCCAAACGCCACAGCCACAGCCAAGGTGGACTTATTCATTGTTAAGCTCCTCTCGTTTCTAATTCTTGTTTGCCTGGCCCGGATCGACGCCCGAGTCCCAAAGGTTAGCGATTAGCGCCAGAGCGTGACTCACAAGTCAATCGTAACCTTGTGTGTCTACGACCATGGTCTAATCTCCGGTTTTTTGGTCCATGCAGTTTCATGAATTTGTCATGAAGCTGAAAAGAATAGACACCTTCTTTTCTAATACCCTTTAGGAATTGAAACCCCGTATTTGCACGCTGTAGCGCTACCCACACCAACGTGTCGGTCAATTTCTGAAAAGTATTGAATCGCCCTGCCCAGAGCGATTTTCGCTGAAGCAATCCGGAAACAAATCCATCACAACAACCGCCAACCCAGCGCACTATCCGGATCAATTGTTACAGTTTGTGTATCAGAATATTTGTTTCACGCACGACGAAGCCGCCGTTCCTGCCGGAATGACTCGGCTCGACGCCGCCCGTGACTTCAGTGAGGGTGAATCAGGAGAAGAACTGCAAAAGCAAAACGATTGAGGCGGGAAGCAGTCTGCACCTGCTCCCCACAACCCAATGAATCAGAGGGTCTTTTCGAAGATCTTCGAGTTACGCTGATAGTTGTACAGCGAGGCCCGTGCCGCCGGCAGACGCTCGACGCTGCTAGGCTCGAAGCCACGTTCGCGGAACCAGTGCGCGGTACGGGTGGTAAGGACGAACAGGGTTTTCAGCCCTTGTGCCCGCGCGCGAGTTTCGATGCGCTCCAGCAACTCATCGCCGCGACCGCCATGGCGATACTCCGGATTCACCGCCAGGCACGCCAGTTCACCAGCGTCCGAATCGGCAATCTGGTACAGCGCCGCACAGGCGATGATCATGCCTTCACGCTCGACCACGCTGAACTGCTCGATCTCGCGCTCCAGCACTTCGCGCGAGCGACGCACCAGAATCCCTTGCTCTTCCAGCGGACTGATCAGGTCGAGCAAACCGCCGACGTCTTCAATCGCCGCCTCGCGCACCAGTTCGAATTGCTCCTGAGCGACCAGCGTACCGCCACCGTCGCGGGTGAACAGTTCGGTCAGCAGCGCGCCATCTTCGGCATAGCTGACAATATGGCTGCGCGCCACGCCACCACGGCAGGCCTCGGCGGCGGCATCCAGCAGTTCCGCCTGATAGTTGCTGCCCAGACGCGCCAGATGCGCAGGCACCTGTTGCGGACGCAGTTCGCGCACCAGTTTGCCGTTCTCGTCGATCAGACCGAGGTCAGCGCCGAACAGCAGCAGCTTGTCGGCACCGAGGTCGATGGCGGCGCGGGTGGCGACGTCTTCGCAGGCGAGGTTGAAGATTTCCCCGGTCGGCGAGTAGCCCAGCGGCGACAGCAGTACGATCGAACGCTCGTCGAGCAGACGATTGATGCCTTTGCGATCGACCCGACGCACTTCGCCGGTGTGGTGATAGTCGACGCCTTCGAGTACGCCGATCGGCCGCGCGGTCACAAGGTTGCCGCTGGCCACCCGCAAGCGCGAGCCCTGCATCGGCGACGAGGCCATGTCCATCGACAGCCGCGCTTCGATAGCGATACGCAGCTGACCGACCGCGTCGATCACGCACTCCAGCGTCGCCGCATCAGTGATGCGCATGCCGTGGTGGTAGTGCGGGGTCAGGCCGCGAGCGGCGAGGCGGGTTTCAATCTGCGGGCGCGAACCGTGGACCAGCACCAGACGCACACCGAGGCTGTGCAACAGCACCAGGTCGTGGACGATGTTGCCGAAATTCGGATGCTCCACGCCGTCGCCGGGCAGCATGACGACGAAGGTGCAGTCGCGGTGGGCATTGATGTAAGGGGACGCGTGACGAAGCCAATTGACGTATTCGGGCATGAACCTGGGCCTGTAATAAATAGCAGCCGGAAATAAGGGCGAAACGGAAAACGCACAGCGGGCTGATGGTTATCGTCGGAACAGGCTTGGCGACACGCGCGCTCTCCTCATGAATACGGGTTGGGGTGCTGGCAATTTACAGCGTTTGATCAGGCAAAACACAATCCCTGTGGGAGCGAGCTTGCTCGCGAAAGCGGTGAGTCAGTCGACATCGATGTACCTGATACACCGCTCTCGCGAGCAAGCCCGCTCCCACAGGTGGACATCATCGTTTGTCCGGGCTCAGGCAGTAATGTTCAATCAACTGCCGCAATAGTTGCACGGTAGGCTGCAAACGTGACATTTCAAGGTATTCGCCCGGCTGGTGCGCACACGCAATGTCGCCGGGGCCGAGCACAATGGTTTCGCAGCCAAGGCGCTGAAGATAAGGCGCTTCGGTGCCGAACGCTACTGCTTCGGCACTATGACCGGTGAGCTTTTCAGCGATGCGCACCAATTCAGCGTCTTCGGCCTGCTCAAACGACGGCACTTCCGGGAACAATGGCTGGTAGTCGATCTTCACCTGATGCCGCTCAGCCACCGGGTTGAGCTTGCGCAGAATCTCCGCACGCAGGACTTTCGGGTCCATGCCCGGCAACGGGCGCAGATCGAACTCCAGCGAACACTGGCCGCAGATGCGATTCGGATTGTCGCCGCCATGAATACAGCCGAAGTTCATGGTCGGTTGCGGCACACTGAACTGCGGGTTGTTGAATTCACGCTGCCATAGCAGGCGCAAACCGCGCAGTTCGCCGATGGCATCGTGCATCGCTTCGAGGGCGCTGTGACCCAGGCGCGGATCCGACGAATGGCCGCTCTGCCCGAGGATATCGATGCGCTCCATCATGATGCCCTTGTGCATGCGGATCGGTTTGAGCCCGGTCGGCTCGCCGATCACCGCTGCACGGCCCAACGGCTTGCCGGCCTCGGCCAGTGCGCGGGCACCGGACATCGAGCTTTCTTCATCACAGGTGGCGAGGATCAGCAGCGGTTGCTTGAACGGCTGCTCGAGCAGCGGCTGCACGGCTTCGATGATCAGGGCGAAAAAGCCCTTCATGTCGCAACTGCCCAGCCCGACCCAGCGACCATCGACCTCGGTGAGTTTCAGCGGATCGGTCTGCCACAGCGCATCGTCATAAGGCACAGTATCGCTATGCCCGGCCAGCACCAGGCCGCCGGGGCCACTGCCAAAACTGGCGAGCAGGTTGAATTTACCGGGGCTGACCTGCTGGATATCGCAGCTGAAGCCCAGATCCCCCAACCAACCGGCGAGCAAATCGATCACCGCCCGGTTGGACTGATCCAGGTTCGGTTGGGTGCAACTGACCGATGGTGCGGCGATCAGTGCCGCGAACTGGTCTTGCATGGATGGCAAAGGCATCGCTGACTCCAACTCCCGATTTGAAGTCCATCATAGAGCCATCCGGCGCTCGGAATAAACCGCCGCAGGGCGTAGGAAGTTTGAGTCCTGTACACTGCACGGCCTTGGCAGCCACACATTCCCCCGGCTGCGCTCCCGATCCTGGATTTTCCGGCCATGCAGAAAGAAACCGAAATCAAACTCCGCGTCAGCCGCGAAACCCTCGCTGCCCTGCGCGAGCACCCGCTACTGAAAAAACGCAACAAAAATGGCTGGGAACGCCGTGAGTTGATGAACCAGTACTTCGATACCCCCGAGCGCGATCTGGCCCAGGCCAAAGTCGCCCTGCGCCTGCGCAAGGACGGTGACGAAGTGATTCAGACCCTCAAGACCCGCGGCCAGAGTGTTGCCGGTCTGTCCGAGCGTAACGAGTACGACTGGAAGTTGCCCAAAGCCAAGCTCGACGTGAAGAAACTCGACGGTGAATGCTGGCCCGAGTCGCTGGCCGAGCTGGACAAGAAAACCCTGAAGCCGATCTTCACCACCGATTTCGTCCGCGAGCGCGCGGAAATCGCCTGGGGCCGTGGCAAGGCCAAAGTGGTCATCGAAGCCGCGCTGGACCTCGGTCACGTGGTGGTCGGCAAGCAGAAAGAAGAAATCTGCGAGCTGGAACTGGAACTGCGCGAAGGCGAGCCTGCCGCGCTGCTGGAACTGGCCGCCGAACTGGCCGAAACCCTGGCCCTGATGCCGTGCGACATCAGCAAGGCCGAGCGCGGCTACCGTCTGTACGACGCCAACAGCTACTCGCTGAGCCTGCCAGCGCCGCAACTGACCCCGGAAACCCAACTCGACGACGCCTTCGCCGCACTGGCCTGGCACTTGCTCGGCAGCAGCCAGCGTCTGGCCGAACAATATCGCTTCAACGGCCACTGGCGACTGCTGCAGGACTGGGTCGAGAACCTCGCGGAAATGCGCGCCCTGCTCAGCAGCCTCGGCCAGGCGGCACCGCGTCCGGCCACTCACGACTTGCGCGTGGCGCTGGATGCACTGCTGGAAGACTGGCGCCCACTGGTTCAGGTCGGCATCGAAGACGAAGACGTGCGCAAGGCGGCGCCGGAGCAATTCCTCGAAGAGCTGGAAGACCCGCGCTGGGGCCTGTTCTCGCTGACTGTCTCGCGCTGGCTGCTGGCCCGCACCTGGGCCGCCGAGCGCAACACCCGCGGCAATCGCCAGGGCGCCGCGCAACTGCACAGCTGGCTGCCGCGCATGCTGGGCGAAGAAGCCACGTCCCTGCAATTGCAGCGCTATCAGCAGCAGCCGGAAGATCTGGCCGAGCAACTGCCGCGCATCGAACGCATCCAGGTCTGGCTGCACCACGCGCGTAACGTGCTGGAGGTCGCGGAAATGGATCGCCTGTACGGCGAGCTGAACAAACTGGCGCAACTGGCCAACGAACCGACCATCACTGACGAACTGCTCGATGCGCGCAAGCAGCAGGCGATTGCGGTTTATCAGAATCGTGCGTGGAAAATGCTGCTGCGCATGTGATGCTCAGCAACACCTGAAAACTGTGGCGAGGGAGCTTGCTCCCGCTGGAGGCCGAAGGACTCCCAATTCCTGCAAGTGCAGATTTTGGGGCCGCTTCGCAGCCCAGCGGGAGCAAGCTCCCTCGCCACAGAGGCATCAGCGCAAAACTGGCAGGCTGGTCGTCGACTTGATCTCCGATAGCGCCACAATCGAGTTCACTTCCTGAATCCCCGGCACCAGCGACAGCTTCTCGAAGAAGAACCGCTCATACGCCTCGATGTCCGCCGCGACAATCCGCAACAGAAAATCTACCGCGCCCATCAGCACATAACACTCCAGCACTTCCGGAAAACCGCGAATCGCCTCGGTGAATTCGGTGAAGTTCGACCGTCCGTGGGCGTTGAGTTTGATTTCGGCGAAGATCTGCGTGTTCAGGCCGATTTTTTTGCGATCGAGCAAGGTCACCTGACCGCGAATGATCCCCTCCTCCTTCATCCGCTGAATCCGCCGCCAGCACGGCGACTGCGACAGTCCCACCTGCTCGGCGATCTGCGCGCTGGACAGCGAAGCGTCCTCTTGCAGCAAGGCGAGAATCCGCCGGTCGTAGCTGTCCAGCTCGCTATGCATAATCAATCCTCAAAGTGATCATTTTTCGAATCGTTCTAGTCGAGCAATCCGCGAATCCGCTCATCTTAGACAAGAAATGCCCGGCATCGAATGTAAAAATTCCTCCACTGACTCTGGAGACCGGACATGCCTCACCTCGAAGCCGTGAATACCCCCGCGCCCCGCGCCGATGTGTGGAACGTCAACAACGCGCACTGCTGCGCGCGTTATCAGCTGCTCGCCGAAGCAGAGCCGGATCTGTTGGTGCGGGTGCTGAACCTGTTTGCGCTGCAATTTCTGACGCCAGTCCAGGTCAACGTCGAGCGTCTGGACGACCTGCTGTCGATCGATATCACCATTGACGGACTGAGCTGGCATCGCGCCCAAGTGATTGCGGAAAAACTTCGTAACCTGATCAGCGTCTGCTCGGTGAACCTGCAAGACGCCGACACGGCGTGGTCTGCTTCGGCCCAGGCGGTCGGCTGACAAATCCGGCAACGGCATTGTCGGGTAGTGGCCCAACGGACTGCGGGGCCACGACTATCCTTTGCGCACAGTCGTTCAAAAGGAGCCCGCATGTCCGTTCAACTCGCCACTCAGGACCGCTGGCTGGATCTCAACGATGTGTTGCGTGAGCTGGTTGCCCAAGGCTTTATCAGCCAGGATTCGGCAGAGCTGGCGCTCAACGCCCGGCGCCGCCACACGACCCACGGCCAGCAACATCCGCTGGAGTTCATCGCCAGCCAGCAACTGGATGACCTCAGCCGTCCGGGCAAACATCTGGACCTGGAAAGCCTGACCCTGTGGCTGGCGCAGCAGGCCGGTCAGCCGTACATGCGCATCGACCCGTTGAAGATCAACGTTGCGGCGATCACCCCGCTGATGTCCTACGCCTTTGCCCAGCGCCACAAGATTCTTGCGGTAGCGGTCGACCGCGACGCCGTGGTCGTCGCCAGCGCCCAGCCCTACGTCACTGGCTGGGAGGCTGACCTGACTCACGTGCTGAAGTTGCCGATCAAACGGGTGGTCGCCAACCCGGTGGACATCCAGCGTTTCAGCGTCGAGTTCTTCCGCCTCGCCAAATCGGTCAGCGGCGCCAGCAATGCCGACGCGCAGAGCGGCAACCTCGGCAACTTCGAACAACTGCTCAACCTCGGCGCCAGCGATCAGGAGCCGGACGCCAATGACGCGCACATCGTCAACATTGTCGACTGGCTGTTCCAGTACGCCTTCCAGCAGCGCGCCAGTGATATCCACATCGAACCGCGCCGCGAACAGGGCACCGTGCGTTTCCGCATTGATGGCGTGTTGCACAATGTCTATCAATTCCCGCCGCAGGTGACCATGGCAATCGTCAGCCGCCTGAAAAGCCTCGGGCGGATGAACGTCGCCGAGAAACGCAAACCCCAGGACGGCCGGGTCAAGACCAAGACCCCAGACGGCGGCGAGGTGGAACTGCGGCTCTCAACGCTGCCCACCGCGTTTGGCGAAAAAATGGTCATGCGGATTTTTGACCCGGAAGTGCTGCTCAAAGACTTCGATCAGTTGGGCTTTTCCGCCGACGACCTCCGCCGCTGGCAGGACATGACCCGCCAGCCCAACGGCATCATTCTGGTCACCGGGCCGACCGGTTCGGGCAAGACCACCACGCTCTACACCACGCTGAAGAAACTGGCGACGCCGGAGATCAACCTCTGCACCATCGAAGACCCGATCGAAATGGTCGAGCCGGCATTCAACCAGATGCAGGTGCAGCACAACATCGACCTGAGTTTCGCCGCCGGCGTGCGTGCGCTGATGCGGCAAGACCCGGA
Source organism: Pseudomonas sp. JQ36 (assembly GCF_053851495.1). Classification (NCBI taxonomy): domain Bacteria; kingdom Pseudomonadati; phylum Pseudomonadota; class Gammaproteobacteria; order Pseudomonadales; family Pseudomonadaceae; genus Pseudomonas; species Pseudomonas sp. JQ36. The sequence continues at coordinate 4,495,133 of NZ_CM132642.1, forward strand.
CATCATCATGATCGGCGAGATCCGTGACCTGGAGACCGCGGAAATGGCGATTCAGGCCGCACTCACCGGCCATCTGGTGCTGTCGACCCTGCACACCAACGATGCCCCCAGCGCGATCAGCCGGCTGCTGGAACTCGGCGTGCCGCACTATCTGATCAAGGCCACGGTGCTCGGGGTCATGGCCCAGCGCCTGGTGCGCACCCTGTGCCCGCACTGCAAGGCGCCGCTGACCCTGGAAGAGGAAGACTGGCAGACCCTGACCCGCCCGTGGCAAGCACCGCTGCCGGGCAATGCGCAACGGGCCATTGGTTGTCTGGAGTGTCGCGATACCGGTTATCGCGGGCGCGCCGGGGTCTACGAAATCATGCAGTTGAGCGACAGCCTCAAAGCCCTCATCACCCCGGACACCGACCTCACTGCCATCCGTCGCCAGGCCTTCAAGGAAGGCATGCGCAGCCTGCGCCTGTCGGGTGCGCAGAAGGTCGCGGCGGGGCTGACCACCCTTGAAGAAGTGCTGCGGGTGACCCCGCAGAGCGAGCAGAAATAGGCCACTACGGAACCGGATTGGCGAATCGTTATCCAACGCCGTAGTTAACCCCCAGGAGTCACTCAATCATGCGTCTCAAACTTGCTGTCGCCACCCTTGCCTTGCTGTCCCTTCCCGTTGGTTCAGCGATGGCTGACAGCTTTTGGCGTAACGTCATTTCGTCCGGCGCCACCACCGGTTCGACCTATCTGACCTTCAAGGATCACAAGCTGATCGTTGCCGCACAGGACGATGCCGGCAGCTTCGTTGCCAGCGATGGCGGCATCCGTGGGCCATACCTGGAAGCAGCCATGCAGAAAGTCCGTGCCGACAACCCGGGCCTGCAGGCCACGGACATGGAACTGGCGAATGCGATTCTGGCGAAGAATGCAGTGGCATCCGAGTAAGATTGCCGCCAACAAAAATGCCGCTCGATCGAGCGGCATTTTTTTGCCCATAATTTCGAATTCACCACACCACCCTGTGGGAGCCGGCTTGCTCGCGAAGGCGTCGTGTCAGAAAAAATACATGTGCCTGAACCACCGCCTTCGCGAGCAAGCCCGCTCCCACAATGGCTCTGCGTGTTGCCTGAAGATCAGCGGTAATCGTCCACTGGAACGCAGGCACAAAACAGATTGCGATCCCCATAAACGTTATCCACCCGATTCACCGCCGGCCAATACTTGTGCGCCTTGGTGTGCGCATCCGGGGTGATGCCCTGTTCGATGCTGTAAGGCCGCTCCCAGACTCCGGTGACATCCGCCAGGGTATGCGGTGCGCGTTTAAGCGGATTGTCTTCCGCCGGCCAGTTGCCGTTCTGCACTTCGGTGATTTCCGCACGGATACTCAGCATGGCGCCGATAAACCGATCCAGCTCGGCCTTCGATTCGCTCTCGGTAGGCTCGACCATCAGCGTCCCCGGCACCGGGAATGACATGGTCGGCGCATGGAAGCCGTAGTCCATCAGACGCTTGGCGACATCTTCTTCGCTGATCCCGGTCTGCGCCTTCAGCGGCCGCAAATCGAGAATGCATTCATGGGCCACCCGCCCGTTGCGCCCGGTGTACAGCACCGGGAATGCACCGGATAAATGCTGCGCCAGATAGTTCGCCGCGAGGATCGCCACTTCGCTGGCATCCGCCAGTTGCGGCCCCATCATCGCAATGTACATCCAGCTGATCGGCAAAATGCTCGCGCTGCCCCACGGCGCTGCGCTGACCGCGCCGTTCTGCGGCAGTGGGCCGTCAATCGGCACCACCGGATGATTGGCGACGAACGGCGCCAGATGCGCGCGTATGCCAATCGGCCCCATGCCCGGCCCGCCGCCACCATGGGGGATGCAGAACGTCTTGTGCAGGTTCATGTGCGACACGTCGGCGCCAATGTCCGCCGGCCGCGCCAGCCCGACCTGTGCATTGAGGTTGGCGCCATCCATGTACACCTGCCCGCCGTGTTTGTGGATAACTTCGCAGATTTCGCTGATGCCCTCCTCGTACACGCCGTGAGTCGATGGATAGGTCGCCATCAGGCACGACAACTTGTCCCCCGCCTCGGCCGCCTTGGTCTTCAGGTCGTCAAGATCGACGTTGCCGGCTTCGTCGCACTCGACGATCACCACGCGCATCCCGGCCATCTGCGCCGAGGCCGGGTTGGTGCCGTGGGCCGAGGACGGGATCAGGCAGATATCCCGCGCGCCCTGCTGCCGGCTCTCGTGGTATTTGCGAATCGCCAGCAGCCCGGCGTACTCGCCCTGAGCGCCGGAGTTGGGCTGCATGCAGATCGCATCGAATCCGGTGATCGCGCACAACCAACGCTCCAGTTCTTCGATCATCAAGGTGTAACCGAGCGCCTGTTCCCGCGGCGCGAACGGGTGCAGATTGGCGAACTGCGGCCAGGTGATCGGGATCATCTCGCTGGTGGCGTTGAGTTTCATGGTGCAGGAGCCCAGCGGGATCATCGACTGGTTGAGCGCCAGATCCTTGTTCTCCAGTTGCTTGAGGTAGCGCAGCATTTCGGTTTCGCTGTGATGCGCGTTGAACACCGGATGGCGCAGGTACGGTGTGTTGCGCTGCAGGGGGTCGGGAATGCCGGAAACCAGGACTTCTGCATCAATTTCGTCGACGTTAAACCCATGATCGGCACCCAGCAGCACATCAAACAGCCTGGCCACCGTGTTTTCATCGCTGGTCTCATCGAGGCTCAGCCCGACGCGACCGCGTCCGAGAATCCGCAGATTGATCTGCGCGGCCTTGGCGCTGTCGATGATCGCGCTATGCGCGCCTCCTACGTCGAGGGTCAGGGTGTCGAAAAACTGCCGGTTGACCCGCGCAATACCATGGCGCTCAAGGCCCGCCGCCAGAATGCAGGTCAAGCGGTGCACCCGCTGGGCGATCCGCTTCAAGCCTTGCGGCCCGTGGTACACCGCGTAGAAACTGGCGATGTTGGCCAACAGCACCTGCGCGGTGCAGATGTTCGAGTTGGCCTTCTCGCGGCGAATGTGTTGTTCGCGGGTTTGCAGCGCCATGCGCAATGCAACGTTGCCGCGGGCGTCTTTCGACACGCCGATGATCCGCCCCGGAATCGCCCGTTTGTACTCCTCACGGCTGGCAAAAAACGCTGCGTGCGGGCCACCGTAGCCCATCGGCACGCCAAAGCGCTGGGACGAACCGAACGCCACGTCCGCGCCCAGTTCACCCGGCGGCGTCAGCAGCAACAGGCTCAACAAATCCGTAGCGACGCAGGCCAGCGCCTGCTGTGCGTGCAACTGATCGATGACCGGACGCAAGTCACGGATCTCGCCGTGGGTGTCGGGATACTGCAGCAGTGCGCCGAACACCTGATGCTGCTTCAAGTTATCCACCGCGTCGATGATCAGCTCGAAGCCGAAGCCTTCGGCACGGGTCTGCACCACGGAGATGGTTTGTGGATGACAGTTCTCGTCGACGAAAAACAGGTTGCTCCTGGATTTCGCCACGCGTTTGGCCAGCGCCATGGCCTCCGCAGCGGCGGTGGCTTCGTCGAGCAACGAGGCGTTGGCCAGTTCAAGTCCGGTGAGGTCGATGGTCAGTTGCTGGAAATTCAGCAGCGCTTCGAGACGGCCTTGGGCGATCTCCGGTTGATAAGGGGTGTAGGCGGTGTACCAACCGGGATTTTCCAGCACGTTGCGCAGGATGACGGTTGGCGTCAACGTGCCGTGGTAACCCATGCCGATCAGGCTGGTCCACACCTGGTTGTGCTCGGCATAACCGCGCAGCTTGGCCAGCGCCGCCTGCTCATCAAGGGCCGGTGGCAAATCCAGCGCCCGGTTCAGGCGAATGCCCGGCGGCACCGTCTGCTCGATCAGTTCGATCCGGCTACCGAGACCGAGGCTGTCGAGCATCGCCTGCTGTTCAGCGGCGTCGGGCCCCAAATGGCGGCGCAGGAAGGCTTCGGGGTCGCGTAACTGGCTCAAGGATGGCAACTGGGACATGACGGGCTCTCTCTTGGCTGGCGCTCGGCGTCAATGCAACACGGTCAAACCAGCATAGCAGTGCCCTTGAAGATCAAAAGATCGCAGCCTTCGGCAGCTCCTACAGAGCAATGGTGTGCATTCTGTAGGAGCTGCCGAAGGCTGCGATCTTTTGATTCAAAAAAGCCCCGACGAGTCGGGGCTTTGGGGTATTGATCAGAGCTTACTCGCCAATGACAGCCTTGTAGGCAGCGGCATCGAGCAGCTTGTCCAGCTCAGCCTTGTCGGTTGGCTTGAGCTTGAAGATCCACGCACCGTACGGGTCGGAGTTCAGCAGTTCAGGCGAACCACCCAGCTCGTCGTTGACGGCAATCACCTCACCGCCGATCGGGGCGTAGATGTCGGAAGCGGCTTTCACCGATTCAACGACGCCAGCCTGATCTTCAGCAGCGAACACCTTGCCCACTTCAGTCAGCTCGACGAACACCACATCGCCCAGCGCTTCCTGTGCGTGATCGCTGATGCCCACGGTAACGGTGCCGTCGGCTTCCAGACGCGCCCACTCATGACTTTCGGCAAAACGCAGTTCGGCGGGGATATTGCTCATGCTCGGTGTCCTCAAGAAAATTGTCAGCGGTCAGGCCCGCCGGAAAAGGTTAGATCAAGGTTTTGCCATGGCGCACGAAGGTCGGTTTGACCACTCGTACCGGATACCACTTGCCACGGATTTCCACTTCGGCGCGGTCGGCGGTGGCCATCGGTACACGCGCCAGGGCAATCGATTTGCTTAGCGTAGGAGAGAAACTACCACTGGTGATCTCTCCTTCGCCAACATCGGCGATACGAACCACCTGATGAGCACGTAAAACACCCCGTTCCTCAAGCACCAGGCCCACCAGTTTGTGCGCAACGCCAGCGGCTTTCTCCGCTTCCAGCGCCGCCCGACCGATGAACTGGCGCGAGGCCGGTTCCCAGGCGATGCTCCAGGCCATATTGGACGCCAGCGGCGAGACATCCTGATGAATGTCCTGGCCATAGAGGTTCATCCCGGCTTCGACCCGCAGGGTGTCGCGGGCACCGAGGCCGATCGGCGAAATGCCGGCACCGACCAGATCGTAGAAGAACCCCGGGGCCTGATCGGCCGGCATGGCGATTTCCAGGCCGTCCTCACCGGTGTAACCAGTACGCGCAATAAACCAGTCGCCATCGACTTCGGCTTCAAACGGTTTGAGGTGATGGATCAGTGCCGCGCGGGACTGGGTTACCAGTTCGGCGATCTTGTGCCGGGCCTGCGGGCCTTGAATGGCGAGCATTGCCAGCTCGGGGCGCTCGTGCAGCTGCACGTCGAACCCGGCCATTTGCGCCTGCATCCAGGCCAGATCCTGATCGCGGGTGGAGGCGTTGAACACCAGGCGATAACGGTCTTCGAGGCGATAGACGATCATGTCGTCGACGATGCCGCCACGCTCGTTGAGCATCGTGCTGTAGAGCGCGCGGCCGGGGCGGTGCAGGCGCTCGACGTCATTGGCCAGCAAATGCTGCAGCCAGGCCTTGGCCTGTGGGCCATCAACATCGATAACGGTCATATGGGAAACATCGAACACCCCGCAATCGCGGCGCACCTCGTGGTGTTCCTCGACCTGCGAGCCGTAATGCAGTGGCATGTCCCAACCGCCAAAATCGACCATCTTCGCGCCGAGGGCGAGATGCAGGTCATACAGAGGCGTACGCTGTCCCATGGGTTTCTCCTTCCGGGCGTGGCGAAGGTGCGGACAGCCGCTGTACGGGGTGAAAGCCGCGAAATAGAAGGCTTTCAGCCGATTTCAGCGAACGGGTCTATCAGACGAACCGCACCGAATGCCGCGCATTGTAGCCGCATGATTCAGGACTCACTACTAAGTGTTTCGGTGCGCGGAGCGGCGGATCAGGCCAATGACCGGCAACAGACCGACCAATACCAAGGTCAGCGCCGGCAGCGACGCCCGCGCCCACTCGCCCTCGCTGGTCATTTCAAAGATCCGCACCGCCAGCGTGTCCCAGCCAAACGGGCGCATCAGCAGGGTCGCGGGCATTTCCTTGAGCACATCGACGAACACCAGCAATGCCGCGCTCAGCGTGCCGGGCAGCAGCAGCGGCAGATACACTTTGAAAAACAGTCGCGGCCCACTGACACCGAGGCTACGTGCCGCTTCGGGCAAAGACGGCCGTATACGTGCAAGACTGTTTTCCAGCGGCCCATAGGCCACCGCGATAAAGCGCACCAGATAGGCCATCAGCAACGCCGCCAGACTGCCCAGCAGCAGCGGCTTGCCGGCGCCGCCGAGCCAGCCCGACAGCGGAATCACCAGTTCGCGGTCGAGATAACTGAACGCCAGCATGATCGACACAGCCAAGACCGAACCCGGCAGTGCATAACCGAGATTGGCCAGGCTGACACCGGAACGGATCGCCCGGGTCGGCGCCAGACGTCGGGCGAAGGCCAACAGCAACGCGACGCTGACGGTGATCAGCGCCGCCATGCCGCCCAGATACAGGGTGTGCAGGATCAGCCCGGCATAACGCTCATCGAGATCGAAGCGCCCGCGCTGCCAGAACCAGACGATCAACTGCAGCAGCGGAATCACGAACGCGCAAGCGAACACCAACGAGCACCAACCTGTCGCCGCGAACGCCTTGAACCCGCGCAGTTGATACAGCGCCTTGACCCGAGGGCGCTCGTTGCTCGCCCGGTTGGCGCCGCGCGCACGCCGCTCGCCATAGAGCACCAGCATCACGACCAGCAGCAACAGGCTCGCCAGTTGCGCCGCGCTCGGCAGGCTGAAGAAGCCGTACCAGGTCTTGTAGATGGCGGTGGTGAAGGTGTCGAAATTGAACACCGACACCGCGCCGAAATCCGCCAACGTTTCCATCAGCGCCAGTGCGACACCGGCGCCAATCGCCGGACGCGCCATCGGCAACGCCACCCGCCAGAATGCCTGCCAGGGCGATTGCCCGAGTACCCGCGCCGCTTCCATCAGTCCTTTGCCCTGCGCGAGAAACGCGGTGCGCGCCAGCAGGTAGACGTAGGGATAAAACACCAGCACCAGCACCACAATCACCCCGCCGGTGGAGCGCACGCGCGGCAGGCGCAGGCCGCTGCCGAACCACTCACGCAACAGACTTTGCACCGGGCCGGCGAAATCCAGCAGACCAACGAAGACGAACGCCAGCACATAGGCCGGAATGGCGAATGGCAACATCAGCGCCCAGTCGAGCCAGCGCCGTCCGGGAAACTCGCAGAGGCTGGTCAGCCACGCCAGACTGACACCGAGCAGCGTCACACCGACGCCAACGCCGATCACCAGCGTCAGGGTGTTGCCCAGCAGGCGCGGCATCTGGGTTTCCCACAGGTGCGACCAGATCTGCTGATCGATGGTCTGCCACGACAGCAGCAGAACACTCAGGGGCAACAGCACCAGCGCGGCAATGGCGAGGACGATGGGGTACCAGCGGCGTTGGGCGGGGTGGGCCAAGGGGGTTCTCTGCAAGAGGGCCAACGCCCATTCGACGTCGACCACATGTTGTGGCGAGGGAGCTTGCTCCCGCTCGGCTGCGAAGCAGCCGCAGGAGATTAACAGTTCAATTCACGCCAGACGCAAGGGCGCCATGGGGTCGCTTCGCGACCCAGCGGGAGCAAGCTCCCTCGCCACAGAGGGCTCGCCGTGATGGCCGGCTCAGTTCCAACCCGCCCGATCCATCATCCGGATCGCCTCGGCCTGACGCTTGCCCGCCACTTCCACCGGCAAGGTATCAGCGACGAACTGGCCCCACGCCGCCACTTCTTCCGAAGGCTTCACTGCCGGGTTGGCCGGGAACTCCTGGTTGACGTCGGCGAAGATCTTCTGCGCTTCAGGCGTGGTCATCCACTCGACCAGCGCCTTGGCCGCTTCCGGGTGCGGTGCATGTTTGGTCAGGCCGATGCCCGACAGGTTCACGTGCACGCCGCGATCGGCCTGATTCGGCCAGAACAGTTTCACTGGCAAATCCGGCTTCTGCTTGTGCAGGCGACCGTAGTAGTAGGTGTTGACGATGCCAACATCGCACTGCCCGGCGTTGATCGCCTCCAGCACCGCAACGTCGTCGGAGAACACATCGGTGGAAAGGTTGTTGACCCAGCCCTTGAGGATTTTCTCGGTCTTCTCGGCGCCGTGCACTTCAATCATGGTCGCGGTCAGCGACTGGTTGTAGACCTTCTTCGCCGTGCGCAGGCACAGGCGCCCTTCCCAGTTCTTGTCGGCCAGCGCTTCGTAAGTGGTCAGTTCGCCCGGTTTCACCCGCTCGGTGGAATAGGCGATGGTCCGCGCGCGCAGGCTCAGGCCGGTCCAGGCGTGGCTGGAGGAGCGGTATTGCGCGGGAATGTTGGCGTCGATGGTCTTCGAGGTAAACGGCTGCAGGATGCCCATCTGCTCGGCCTGCCAGAGGTTGCCGGCATCGACGGTGAGCAGCAGGTCGGCGGTGGCGTTTGCGCCTTCGGCCTTGATCCGCTGCATCAGCGGCGCTTCCTTGTCGGTGATGAACTTGATCTTCACCCCGGTTTTCGCGGTGTAGGCGTCGAAAACCGGTTTGATCAACTCATCGATACGCGAGGAGTAGACCACCACCTCGTCGGCGGCCTGGGCGGCGGTGCTGCCGATCAGGGTCAGGGCCATTGCGGTCAGGAGACGCTTGGGTGCCAACATGGGAGTGATCTCTCGGTCGGGAAATGTGGGCCAAATGATAAGGACTCACATTTACCAGCTCAATCGATCACTTGGGCAAGGCGTTACCAGATGTTGCACAAGCTGAAATTCATGGCGTCGGTTCTGGCCCCTTCGCGAGCAAGCCCGCTCCCACCCTTGAAATGCATTCCAATGTGGGAGCGGGCTTGCTCGCGAAGAGGCCATCAGCCTCAATAAAGATCTCAGGGTTTGGCCAGTGCCGGCAGATCCCCGGTCAACCCCAGCGCCTCACGCACAAACAACGCCTTGGCCTCCGGCATCTGCTCCACCAGCTTCAATCCGGCGTTGCGCAACCAGCGCACTGGCAACGGGTCAGCCTGGAACAGACGCTCGAAGCCCTCCATCGCCGCCATCAATGCCAGGTTGTGCGGCATGCGCCGACGCTCGTAACGGCTCAGCACCTTCACGTCCGCCAGCCGTTCGCCGCGCTCCGCCGCCTGCAACAGCACTTCAGCCAGCACCGCCGCATCGAGGAAACCCAGGTTCACCCCCTGCCCGGCCAACGGGTGAATGGTGTGAGCGGCGTCGCCGATCAATGCCAGGCCTTCGGCTACATAGCGTTTGGCGTGGCGTTGACGCAACGGCACGCACAGCCGTGGATCAGCACTGACGACTTCGCCCAGGCAACCTTCGAACGCCCGCTCCAGCTCACCGCAGAACGCCGCTTCATCCAGCGCCATCAGGCGTTCGGCTTCACTTGGCGTGGTCGACCAGACGATCGAGCACCAGTCGTGCTGCCCGTCACGCTCCAGTGGCAGAAACGCCAGCGGCCCGTGATCGGTGAAACGCTGCCACGCGGTCATCCGGTGCGGTTTGCTGCTGCGCACACTGGTAACGATGGCGTGGTGCAGATAATCCCACTCGCGGGTGGCGACGCCAGTCAGGCGGCGCACCGCCGAGTTGGCGCCGTCCGCCGCAATCACCAGCGGCGCACGCAACTGCCGACCATCGGCCAGGGTCAGCAGCCAGTCGTCGCCGGAGCGACGCATCTGTTCCAGCCGTGCGTTGGCCAGCATGCCCAGATCGCAATCGTGCAAGCGATCGAGCAAGGCATCCTGCACCACGCGGTTTTCGACGATATGTCCGAGCACTTCGGCATGCACACTGCTCGCCGAGAAATGAATCTGTCCGGTGCCGCTGCCGTCCCACACATGCATGTCGGTGTACGGGCTGCTGCGGCGTTTGGCGATGCCGTCCCAGACACCAAGGCGTTCGAGTATCCGCTGGCTGGCCGCCGACAAGGCGCTCACCCGCGGCTCGAACGGCGCGTCGGCGTCGAACGGTTTGACGCTCAGCGGGCTACCGTCGAGCAGCAACACTTCCAGGCCGCTGTCCTGCAACGCCAACGCAAGGGCGCTGCCGACCATTCCGGCTCCGACAATCAGCAGATCTGCGCGCATTTCCATGCTTTAAGCCTGTCTCGCTGGCGGCATGCGCCGCCCGTAAAGGGTTCTAGCGAGCACGCCAGTTAGCGGCGCGCTGCTGAAAGTGAAAGTGCCGACCCGCCGCTCAAGCATCCGGCCGCGTCCCCAGCCCCATGGCCTGACGGGCAAACCAGCGCTTGGCCGGTGGCAGCAGATCGAGGCCGAGCAGGCCGATGTTGCGTCCCAGCGAGACCAGCGGCTGGGTGCTACCGAACAGTCGCGTGACCTGATCGGAGAAGCCCACGGTGAGCTCTTGATCCAGGCGTTGCCGCTCGCGATAGGCCTGCAATGTAGCGATGTCGCCCAACGGTTTATCGCTCGCAAGCAGCGCCGCGGCCAATGCATCGGCATCACGCAGGGAGAGGTTGAAACCCTGCCCGGCAATCGGGTGCAGGCTGTGCGCGGCATTGCCCAGCACAGCCAGATGCGAGCGCACTTGCTCTTCGGCCTCGACCAGCGACAACGGATACAGATGCCGCGCACCGACCTGCTTCAAGGTACCGAGGCGGTAGCCGAACACGCCCTGCAATTCACTGAGGAAATCGCGCTCACTCAAGTCTGCCAGACGCTGCGCGTCCATGCCCAGGCGGGTCCAGACCAGTGCGCAACGGTTGTCCGGCAGCGGCAGCAAGGCCATCGGGCCTTCGTCGGTGAAACGCTCGAAGGCCATGCCGTTGTGCGCTTCACTCGGGGTGATGTTGGCGATCAGCGCGCTCTGGTTGTACGGACGCTTGCGCACGTTGATGCCCAGTTGCTCGCGCAAACCGGAACGGCCGCCATCGGCCAGCACCGCCAGATCGCACTCGACGGTGGTTTCATCGTTGAGGGTCAGGCGATAGCCGTCGGGCAGCGGCTCCATGCGCGTGACTTCCGCCGGGCAGCGCCAGCTGATCACGTCTTTGTCGAGGTGCTGCCACAAGCATTGACCGAGCCAGGCGTTTTCCACCACATAACCGAGCGCCGGCACGCCCTCTTCCATCGCCGACAGACGGGCGGTAGAGAAGCGACCACGGTCGGAGACGTGAATCTGTTTGATCGGCTCGGCGCGGCGGGAAATCTCCTGCCATACGCCCAGCCGTTGATAGATCTGCCGCGAACCGAAGGACAGCGCCGACGAACGCGCGTCGTAGCTCGGCTGCCAGCTGTCGCCGGGGGCGAACGGTTCGATCAGGACAATTTTCCAGCCACGCGCCTTGGCCCCGGCTTGCAAAGCCAACGCCAGGCTGGCGCCGACCAGGCCGCCACCGATGATTGCCAGATTGACTCGACTCATGCCGCGTGTGTCCGTGCTTGCGCCATCAGCGCTTCGATCTCGGCGACGGTTTTCGGTACGCCGCTGGTCAATATTTCACAACCGGTCTTGGTCACTACCACGTCATCCTCGATGCGCACGCCAATGCCGCGCCATTTCTTCGCTACGTTCTGGTTGTCCGGGGCGATGTAGATGCCCGGCTCCACGGTCAGCGCCATGCCGACCTCCAGCACGCGCCATTCGCCGCCGACCTTGTACTCGCCGACGTCGTGTACATCCATACCCAGCCAGTGGCCGGCACGATGCATATAAAACGCTTTATAGGCTTCGGTCGCGATCAGCTCATCGACCTCGCCTTGCAGCAATCCAAGTTTCACCAACCCCGTGGTGATCACCCGAACCGTGGCTTCGTGCGCCTGATTCCAATGCTTGTTCGGGGCGATTTCAGCGAACGCGGCTTCCTGCGAGGCCAGCACCAGCTCGTAGATCGCCTTCTGCTCGGCGGAAAACTTGCCGTTGACCGGCCAGGTGCGCGTGATGTCGCTGGCGTAGCAGTCGATCTCGCAACCGGCGTCGATCAACACCAGATCGCCGTCCTTGAGCAGCGCGTCATTCTGCTGGTAATGCAGGATGCAGCTATTGCGCCCGGCGGCGACGATCGAACCGTAGGCCGGCATCTTCGCCCCGCCCTTGCGGAATTCGTAATCGAGCTCGGCTTCGAGGCTGTATTCATACAGTCCCGGCCGGCTGGCCTGCATCGCGCGGATATGCGCCTGAGCGGAGATCCGTGCGGCTTCGCGCATCACTTTCACTTCTGCCGCCGATTTATACAGGCGCATGTCGTGCAACAGATGATCCAGGGCAACGAATTCGTTCGGTGGCTGGGCGCCGAGGTGCGCCTTGGAGCGGATCACATTGATCCAGTCCATCAGGTGCCGATCGAATTCCGGGTTGCTGCCCATCGCCGAATACACCCGATCACGGCCTTCGATCAGGCCCGGGAGGATGTCGTCGATGTCGGTGATCGGGAACGCGTCGTCGGCGCCGTAATCACGGATCGCGCCTTCCTGCCCGGCGCGCAGGCCGTCCCATAACTCGCGCTCGGCATTGCGCTCACGGCAGAACAGCACGTACTCGCCATGCTCGCGGCCGGGCATCAGGACGATGACCGCCTGTGGCTCGGGAAAACCGCTGAGGTACTGGAAGTCGCTGTCCTGGCGGTAGACGTGCTCGACGTCGCGGTTGCGAATGGCCACCGCGGCGGCGGGCAGAATCGCGATGCTGTTGGGTTCCATCTGCGCCATCAGGGCCTTGCGGCGACGGCTGTATTCCGCTTTGGGGATATGGGTCATGGGCAGATGGCTTTCCCTGGCACGCGATTAATGCAGCGACGGCTTGGCGGCTGGCGGCACGTCGGCTTTTTTGGTTTCCGAGAACAGCAGCAGCGGCGCGACGCGCAGGTACTCCATGACTTCCATGTAGTCGGTCTCGCCGTCTTCGGATTCTTCCAGAGCGTCTTGCACCTGGGAAATCGCGGCCAGATCCTGCAGCACTTCGGTGGCTTCAGTGCTGAGCATGCTGCTGTCGCGGCAGTTCAGACCGAAACCGCTGAGGAAGCCCTGGCACCATTGGCCCAGTGCGGCGGCGCGGTCGGCCAGCGGAGCATCATCGGTTGGCAGCAGCAGAACGACGGTGACGTCGCTGCCGGTCAGCTCGCCCTTGACCATCTCTTGCAGGCCGATCAGGGCGTTGCGGACGTTGTCCTGGATGTCGCCTTCGAGCAGTTCGGCGGCGTCGATCAACCAGCCTTCGTTATCGAAGCCGGCACCGGCGCAGCTGCGGCCGAGCAGCAGGCCATGCAGTTCGGCAGGCGAGACGTTGTGGCCGCTGGTGGTCAGCAGGGTGGCAAAGGCTTGGTACGGGGAATTCGCAATGGTCATGGGCAGCTAGGCGCCAGACGGCGCTATGTCTAGAATGAAGGCCTTGTATCCTACATCGACAGACTCGCCAAGACTATTAAAGGCTGTCCGCCAGCTATCCCATCAGACAGACTCCGACCCAGTGGACACAATGGAAGACACCGACCTGCAAGCGCTGATGGCCAGACTCGAACTGCTGATTACCCGAGTCGAGCAACTTAAGAGTCAAAACGCACTCTTACTAGCTCAGGAAAAGACCTGGCGCGAGGAACGCGCTCACCTCATTGAAAAAAACGAAATCGCCCGGCGTAAGGTCGAATCGATGATTTCGCGCCTCAAGGCCCTGGAGCAAGACTCATGAGTTCAAGCAATAGCGTTACCGTGCAGATCCTCGACAAAGAATATTCGATCATCTGCCCCCAGGAAGAACGCAGCAATCTGGTCAGCGCCGCCCGCTACCTGGACGGCAAGATGCGCGAGATCCGCAGCAGCGGCAAAGTCATCGGCGCCGACCGTATTGCGGTGATGGCCGCGCTGAACATCACCCACGACCTCTTGCACAAAGAAGAGCGCCCGGACATCCAGGCCAGCGGCTCGACCCGTGAACAGGTGCGCGACTTGCTCGATCGTGTCGATCTGGTGCTGGCGACCGATCCGGACGTCACCAAGGGCTGATTCGCCTGGCTGCTTGAGGTATACTCGCGGCACTCCCTGGGGTGCTTGCCAGTTGACGATGTCCCTGAGCCGATTTGCACTACCCTGGAGGTTGCACGTTGGGCTGGTGTGCATGTCCGCCAGACGGAAAGCCTTAAAGTCTACTGCATCCTCCACCTTGAACTTTCGGGTTCAAGGGCTAAGTTGACAGCGGTTCATCCGGGGAGCCTGATTCGAATCCGATGCCGGTTTTTGCCGGCATCGGATTTTTTATGCGTGCGTTTTCGCCCTCACCTGCCGAAGCCGAACCATGACCGAACCTGCGCTGCTGCCCCGCCCGCAACTCCGCCGCCTGCTGCGCAAGGCGCGTCGCTCACTGACACCCGCTGAACAACGGCAGGCTGCCAAAGGCCTGTTCCGCCAACTGGCGCAAGACCCGCACTTTCGCCGGGCCCGACATATCTCGCTGTATCTGCCCACCGACGGTGAAATCGACCCGCGCCTGCTGCTGCGTGAAGCTCAGCGCCGAGGCAAAGCCACGTATCTGCCGGTGCTCAGCGCCTGGCCACGAACCAAAATGGTGTTCCAGCGGATTCGCCCCGGCGACAAGCTCAAGCCCAATCGCTTCCGCATCCTCGAACCGCGGGCCAATCTGGCCCATCAGCGCAAGATCTGGACCCTGGATCTGGTGCTGTTGCCACTGGTTGGGTTTGACGACGTTGGCGGACGCCTGGGAATGGGCGGCGGTTTCTATGATCGCAGCCTGGCGTACCTGGCCCGGCGCAAGAACTGGCGCAAGCCGACGTTGCTGGGCCTGGCCCATGAATGTCAGAAGGTCGAACGCCTGGCGCAGGCCAGCTGGGATGTACCGTTGCAGGGCACGGTCACCGATAAGGCGTGGTATTTCGCAGGGTAGACGCCGCGCAGATCAGCGGCGTCGGGAAGGCAGTTTCAGCGCTTGAAGGCGGTCGACTGTTGAACCTGTTGGGCGACTTCAACCGGAGCATCGGTCTTGCTCGTCCACAAACTTTGCGCGTAACCGGTGGTTACGACGCCAAGGCCGAACAAAATAACCAAAGTCCATAGCAAATCCGGTTTGCGTTTCATCGATTGCCCCCCTCAAGGCACATCATCACGATGACAGCAGCGGTTTCCGTTCGTAGGCCGTGCAGCAGCGTCAAGCTTTAAAGGCCGGCATTTTGCGACAACGTGAACCCGGGCGCAAATGCTGACGTCAACCGACCGTCGGTTTGTCATAAAATTGCCCGACAACCTGCCCAATCACCGCTCGAGGAGCAAAAGACATGGCCTATTGGCTGATGAAATCCGAGCCTGACGAACTCTCGATCAAAGATCTGGAGAAACTCGGCAAAGCGCGCTGGGACGGGGTTCGCAACTATCAGGCGCGCAATTTCCTAAGGGCGATGGCGGTGGGCGATGAGTTTTTTTTCTACCACTCCAGCTGCCCGGAGCCGGGGATTGCCGGAATCGGCAGGATTATTCAGGCGGCGTACCCGGATCCCACCGCACTGGAACCCGAAAGCCATTACTTCGACCCGAAAGCCACACCCGAGAAAAACGCCTGGAGTGCGATCGATGTTGCACACGTCGAGACGTTTGCCCGGGTGCTGAAGCTCGATTACCTGAAACAGCAGACCGCGCTGGCCGAAATGCCGCTGGTGCAAAAAGGCAGTCGCCTGTCGGTGATGCCGGTGACGGCCGAACAGTGGGCCGCAGTGCTTGGTTTGCGCTGAGAACTCGCCAGTCACGGTTTTTACCGGCAAAAGGGGCTAGGCTTGGCGCTCATTTGACTGACATCAAGCGAATGGAACGCTTGAACAGTCAGACTGGAAGCCACAGCCGCAGGATGCCCCCATGTCGACGCACAGCCGTTCTTCACTTCTATACGCCGGTTCGCTCCTGGTATTACTCGCCGTCGCTGGCGGCCTCGGTTACTGGATCTCGATCAGCAGCCGGCTGGTCGAAGGACTGTCGATGGGCAACGGGCGGCTGGAAGCCACCGAAGTGCAGATCGCCAGCAAGACCCCCGGGCGCCTCGCCGAGGTACTGGTCGATGAAGGCGACAAGGTCAGCAAAGGGCAACTGCTGGCACGCATGGACACCCGCACCCTCGAAGCCCAGCGCAATCAGGCCGAAGCCGAAGTGTTGCGCGCCCGGGAGAATCTCAACGCCGCTCAGGCCAACGTGCAATTGCGCCAGAGTGAACTGCTGCTGGCCCAGCAGGAGCTCGGCCGCTCGCAATCACTGTTCAAGCACGGTTACGTCAGCGCGCAGATCATCGATCAGCTGCAGTCACGTATCGGCACCGGTAACGCTGCCGTCGTCGCCGCCCGGGCTCAGGTGTCTGCTGTCAGTGCGGCGATTGGCGCGGCACAGGCTCAAGTCGCGCAGTTGACCAGTGAAATTGACGACAGCAGTCTGCGCGCGCCAATTGATGGCGTGATCCAGCTGCGCATGGCCGAACCCGGCGAAGTGCTGGGGGCCGGTGGTCGCGTGCTGTTGCTGATCGATCCCAACGACCAGTACATGAACCTCTATCTGTCAGCCGCAGTGGCCGGGCGCCTGGCGGTGGGCGATGACGCGCGAGTGTTGCTCGATGCCTTGCCCGATAAACCGCTGCCGGCAAAAATCAGCTTCGTCGCGGCCAAATCGCAGTTCACCCCCAAAGAGGTCGAGACCCGCGACGAGCGGCAAAAACTGGTGTTCCGCGTCAAGCTGCGCCTGCTCCAGCCCAGCGCCGTGCCGCAGGCCAAACCCGGCATGCCCGGGGCAGGTTACGTGCGGATCGCCCCCGTCGAATGGCCGGCCAATCTGCAATGAGCGGCCTTGCGGTTCAAGCGACCGGTATCGCCCACCGCTACGGCAAACAGC
This sequence comes from Pseudomonas sp. JQ36, assembly GCF_053851495.1. Taxonomy (NCBI): domain Bacteria; kingdom Pseudomonadati; phylum Pseudomonadota; class Gammaproteobacteria; order Pseudomonadales; family Pseudomonadaceae; genus Pseudomonas; species Pseudomonas sp. JQ36. The sequence goes on from NZ_CM132642.1 coordinate 4,512,005, forward strand.
AAGCGCTGAGCGACATCGCCTTCAGCCTGCCCGCCGGCACTCGCTGCGGGCTGATCGGCCCTGATGGTGCGGGCAAGTCCAGCCTGCTGGGATTGATTGCCGGCGTGAAGACCCTGCAACAAGGACAACTGGACGTGCTCGGTGGTGCGATCGAGGATCGCCGGCATCGCGACACACTCTATGCGCGCATCGCCTTCATGCCGCAAGGGCTGGGCGGCAATCTGTACCCGGAGCTGTCGATCCGCGAGAACATCCAGTTCTTTTCGACGCTGTTCGGCCTGTCCAAGGCTGAAAGCGAGCAGCGCATGCACAGCCTGTTGCTCGCCACGGATCTGCTGAAATTCGCCGAGCGCCCCGCCGGTAAATTGTCCGGCGGCATGAAGCAGAAACTCGGGCTGTGCTGCGCGCTGATTCATGAACCGGATCTGCTGATCCTCGATGAGCCGACCACCGGCGTCGACCCGCTCTCGCGTCGGCGCTTTTGGGAATTGGTCGACGATGTGCGACGCCAGCGCCCGCAACTGACGCTGCTGGTCGCCACGGCGTATATGGAAGAAGCCGAGCAGTTCGAGCATTGTCTGATGCTCGACGCCGGCCAGTTGATCGCCACCGGCCTGAGTCGTGAACTGGCGACCGTCACCCCCAGCGGCAAACTCGATGACGCCTTCACTCATTTCCAGGGCGACAGCCAGCATGACGCTCAGCCGTTGGTGATTCCACCGCGCGCCGGCAACAGCAGTGACATCGCCATCGAAGCCCACGACCTGACGCTGCGCTTCGGCGATTTCACCGCTGTGGATCACGTCAGTTTTGCCATTGGGCGTGGCGAGATTTTCGGCTTTCTTGGCTCCAACGGCTGCGGCAAGACCACCACCATGAAAGTCCTGACCGGTTTGATGCCGGCCAGCGAAGGCAGTGCAACTCTGCTCGGCAACCCGGTGAACGCCAAGGATCTGGCCACGCGCAAGCGGGTCGGCTTCATGTCGCAGAGTTTTTCGCTGTATGGCGAACTCAGTGTGCGGCAGAACCTCGAGCTGCACGCGCGGCTGTTCGACCTGCCCAAAACCGAGAGCGCGCAACGCATCGAGGCATTGATTCAGCGCTTCAATCTGCTCGCGGTCGCCGACCAGCCGTCCGGGGCATTGCCATTGGGGCTGCGCCAGCGTCTGTCACTGGCGGTGGCGGTGCTGCACCGCCCGGAAGTGCTGATCCTCGATGAGCCGACCTCCGGCGTCGACCCGGCAGCTCGCGATGACTTCTGGCGGCTGTTGATCGAGTTATCCCGCGAACAGGGCGTGACGATCTTTCTCTCCACGCATTTCATGAACGAAGCGCAGCGCTGCGACCGCATCTCGCTGATGCACGCGGGCAAGGTCCTCGCCTGCGACACCCCGGCGGCGCTGCAACGTCAGTTCGCCGGAGAGACGCTGGAAGCGGCCTTCGTCACTTGCCTGGAACAGGCTCAGGGCGCTCAGCCATCAGCGCCTGTGGCCGAGCCGCAAATGGCGCCGCCGAGCGCAGCGACAACACCGCTGCCCCGCCACGGTTTCAGTCTCGGTCGCCTGTTGGCCGTGGCCAGTCGCGAAGGCAAGGAGCTGCTGCGCGACAAAGTGCGCATGGCGTTCGCCTTGGCCGGGGCGATTTTCATGATGGTGATCTTCGGTTTCGGCATCTCGCTGGACGTGGAAAACCTCGCGTTTGCCGTGTACGACCAGGATCAGACGCCGCAGAGCCGGGCTTATCTGGAGGCGTTTCGCGGCTCCCGGTACTTCGACGAACAGCCGGCCATTCACGACCCGCAGGAACTGCACCGGCGCCTGCAACGCTCGGAAATCAAACTGGCGCTGGAGATTCCCCCCGGATTCGGCCGCGATCTGTACGCCGGGCGCCAACCCGCTGTGGCGGCGTGGCTGGATGGCGGCATGCCGTTTCGCGCCGAAACCAGCCGCAACTATGTTGAAGCCGTGCACCTGGGCAATCTGCAACAGTTGGCCGAACAAAGTAGCCCGGCGCTGGCCCACCCGGCGGCGGCCAGCCTGGAAACCCGCTTTCGCTACAACCAGGACGTGGTCAGCGTCAACGCCATCGGCCCCGGGGTCATGGCGCTGATTCTGGCGTTCATTCCGGCGATGCTCACGGCGCTCGGCATCGTCCGCGAAAAGGAGCTGGGCTCGATCACCAACTTCTACGCCACGCCCCTGACCCGCCTCGAGTTTCTGCTGGGCAAACAGGCGCCGTATCTGCTGATCAGCCTGGTCAATCTCGCGTTGCTGGTGGCGATGAATCGCTGGCTGTTCGGCGTGCCGTTCAAGGGCAGCCTGCTGACGCTGGCGTTCGGCGGCCTGCTGTACGTGTTGGCGACCACCAGCATGGGCCTGCTGATCTCGGCGTTCACCCGCACGCAAATTGCCGCGATCCTCGGCACCATGATCATCACCAGCCTGCCGACCATCCAGTTCTCCGGGCTGATCGTGCCGCGCTCTTCGCTTGAAGGTGCGGCAGCAGTGATGGGCATGCTGTTTCCGGCGGGGCACTTCCTCGACATCGCGGTGGGTACGTTCACCAAAGCGCTGGACTTGCGTCAGCTGTGGCCGCAGTGCCTGGCGCTGTTCGGGTTCTTTGTCGGGTTCACCGGGCTGAGCCTGATCATGCTGAAAAAGCAGGAGGCCTGATGCACAAGTTCGCGCACATCCTGCGCCTGGGACTCAAGGAACTGACCAGCCTGCGCCATGACAGCGTTTTGCTGCTGTTCCTGTTCTACGCCTTCAGCGTAGCGATCTACATGCCCGCCGCCGGTTCGGTGATCGGCGTGCACAACGCCAGCGTGGCGATCGTCGACGAAGACCACAGCGCCCTCTCGCGCCAGTTGGCCCAGGCCCTGCAGCCGCCGGAATTCCAGACTCCGGTGCTGTTGCCTTATGCGCAGCTGGACCAAGTGATGGACAGCGGCCAGTACACCTTCGTCATCAACATTCCGGCGGGCTTTCAAACCGACCTGCTGGCGGCACGGCAACCGGCAATTCAGGTCAACGTCGATGCCACGGCCATGAGCCAGGCGTTCATGGGCGCCGGCTACATCAGCCGGATCTTCCAGCGCGAACTGCTCGACTATGCCGGTCAGGGCAATGCAGCCGCCAAGGCGCCCGTGCTACTGACCACCCGGGCCCTGTTCAACACCAATCTGGAGGGAGGCTGGTTTCTGGCGGTGATTCAGATCGTCAACAACATCACCATTCTGGCGATCATCCTCACCGGCACGGCGCTGCTGCGCGAACGCGAACACGGCACGCTCGACCATTTGCTGGTGCTGCCGCTGACGGCGCTGGAAATCATGCTGGCGAAAATCTGGAGCAACCTGCTGGTGGTGGTGCTGTGCACCTGGCTGTCGCTGGAGGTGGTGGTCAAAGGCCTTTTGGGTGTGCCGTTGGCCGGCTCGATGAGCCTGTTTTTGCTGGTGACTGCGGTTTATCTGTTTGCCAGTACCGCGCTGGGCATCTTTCTGGCGACGCTCGCGCGTTCGACCCCGCAGTTCGGCCTGCTGGCGATTCCGGTGATCATCCCGATGTTGCTGCTGTCGGGCGGCAGCACGCCACTGGACAGCATGCCGCAATGGCTGCAATGGGTCATGCAGGGCTCGCCGTCCACGCACTTTGTCAGCCTCAGCGCCGCGATTCTGTTTCGCGACGCCGGGCTGAGCGTGGTCTGGCCGGACTTGCTGGCGCTGACGGCTATCGGCCTGCTGTTCTTCGTTATCGCCTTGGCGCGCTTTCGCAAGAGCCTGGCGTCCTGAACAGCGGCCAGCGTGGTTACTGAATGATCAGGTTGTTGAACAACAGATCTTCAACCACCGGCTTGCCAGTCTCGTCATTCATCACTTGCTGGGTCTGCTTCAGGGCTTCCTGACGCAGCTTTTCCTTGCCTTCGATGCTGCCCATCGCCTCGGTCGTCTGCTGAGTGAACAGCGCCACCAGTTGATTGCGGATCAGCGGCTCGTTGGCCTTGACCAGTTTGGTCGCCTCTTCGCCCGTTACACGCAGCGCCACGTCGGCCTTGTAGACCTTCAGCTTCGGCGTGCCGTCCAGCCCGTAGTTGCCCACGAACGGCGGGCTCAGGGTGATGTAGTTGACCTTCGGCGCCTCGCCTTCTTTGGCTTCTTCGGCCAGCGCTGCCACAGGCAGAGACAGGGCCAGCAACAACATGATCCACGCTTTCACAATTCGCTCCTTATCCGGTTTGCGGCCTAGCATAACGACCCGCCGCGCAAGCACAAGCTTATGGCTGACTATCAGGGCCGGGCATGCTCGTTGACCCGTTGACTGACACACCTACACTTATCGGCCATCACTCCCAAAGGAATAGCCCTGATGAAAGCCGTGCTGTGCAAAGCCTTCGGCCCTGCCGAATCGCTGGTGCTGGAAGACGTCGCCAGTCCTGTCGCGAAGAAGAACGAAATCCTGCTGGAGGTGCACGCCGCCGGGGTCAACTTCCCGGACACGCTGATCATCGAGGGCAAGTATCAGTTCAAGCCGCCCTTCCCGTTTTCGCCGGGGGGCGAAGCGGCCGGCGTGGTCAGCGCCGTCGGTGAAAAGGTCAGTCATCTGAAAGTCGGCGACCGGGTCATGGCCCTGACCGGCTGGGGCAGCTTCGCCGAACAGGTCGCGGTGCCGGGTTACAACGTGCTGCCGATCCCGCCGTCGATGGATTTCAACACCGCCGCCGCGTTCAGCATGACCTACGGCACCTCGATGCACGCTCTCAAGCAACGGGCCAACCTGCAACCGGGCGAAACCCTGTTGGTGCTCGGCGCGTCCGGGGGCGTCGGCCTGGCGGCGGTGGAAATCGGCAAAGCCATGGGTGCCCGGGTCATCGCCGCCGCCAGCAGTGCGGAGAAACTCGCGGTGGCCAAGGCCGCCGGCGCCGATGAGGTGATCAACTACAGCGAAACCAGCCTCAAGGACGAAATCAAACGCCTCACCGACGGCCAGGGCGCCGACGTGATCTACGACCCGGTCGGTGGCGACCTGTTTGACCAGGCCATCCGCGCCATCGCCTGGAACGGCCGGCTGCTGGTGGTCGGCTTCGCCAGCGGACGCATCCCGGAACTGCCGGTCAACCTCGCGCTGCTCAAGGGCGCCGCGGTACTCGGCGTGTTCTGGGGCTCCTTCGCCCAGCGCCAGCCGCAGGACAACGCGGAGAACTTCCAGCAACTGTTCGGCTGGTTCGCCGAAGGCAAGTTGAAACCGCTGGTGTCGCAGGTGTATCCGCTGAGCAACGCGGCGCAGGCGATCAACGATCTGGGGCAGCGCAAGGCGGTGGGCAAGGTGGTGGTGCAGGTGCGCTGAGTTTATTACGGCCGGTGACCTCTCGGAGCCGGCCTGATTCGCGCCAGGCAGCAACACGGCGTCGCTGGCTATCAAAGCAACTCACGAACCTCTCCCGACAGAAAACTCATGTAGCTACGCATAGGGGCTTCCCGGCAGCCTCTGACGATCATCGGTACGCGCCGGTTCATCTTGGCGATGATTGCCAGACGTTGTTCATCGGCCAACTGACTCTTGAGAATCACGTTGGAAACGTAAGCACGGGTGTAATTAAACACTTCTGCGTCGACCCACGCGTGCTCAGGCATGTTCCTGAAACTGTCATTGATGACGCGACACTTTACTGACCTCAGCCACTGGTTGATGTTGATCGGCTGGTCCCTGGCCAATCGAAAGAGCATCGGCGCCACGACGGGCTGTTCCGCAGGCCGACCGTCTTCAACCGTCCAGGGCCTGAAGCGCCACTGTGTTATGGCGTCTTTGACCGCCTCAGCCAGATCGGGGTGATCACTTTGCACGATGTCGATAGCGCTGACCGAGCCATCGGCCTTGACGATAAAGCTGACCCTGACCTCGCCTCCGACCCCTGCCCTGGCCAACCTCTTCGGGTAAATCGGCTGAGGATTGTTTTCAGGTATGAGTAATCCTTCTGCCGCCAGTGCCAGACTGAAGATCGTCAATAAAAGCCCCGCAAAAAACCACCGCATGATCGCGCCCCTTCCCTATTGAGATGCCTGTCCGGCAACAACAGAAAGGTTACGGAGCACTGCCATTTAACTGAATGGCGCAGCTTCGCTTTTGGATGCAGGACATTTCCTGATCCCGATGAGAAATCTGACGAAACCGTTGGGCAAATGGCAGCAGGTAAATTTTCTGACGGACGTTTAGCCGCCGTTCGGCCCTGCAAAATCGCCCGGCAACAGATGCTCCTGCACCTTCAGACTGCGAGACGGAATCAGCCGGCCCTTGTCATCAAAGCGCAGGACGATCAGCCAGTCGAAGACATCATCCGGCCATTTTTCCTGGCCCATCAGCGCTGTGGGGTCACCGCCAAAGGCTTTGAGCAGTTTATTGATATGGCCGTGGTGCCAGGCGATCAGCACCGTCTGCGCCTGATTGCTCTTACGCAACAGTTTGACCAGTTGATGCAAGTCGCCATTGGCGTAGGGCTGCTCAATCGCAAGGTTCAGGCGCTGGGCCAGCGGGGTCAGGGTCAGGCGCGAGCGCGAGCTCTGCGGGGTGTCGCCGGCAGCGATCAAACGCTGGGGCGTGAGTGTCTGGCCGTCGAGTTTCAGCGGATTGAAATAGTCGACGTAGGCGGCCGCTCGCTGTTCGCCTCGGGTATTAAGCGCCGATCCCGTATCCGGTTTTTCCGCATGCCGAATGATCAGCACCGTGGCGTTGCGCAAACCGGAATGGGCGGGATGATCGGTGACGATCAATGTCAGCAACACGACGGCAAGTCCCGCTGCCGCCAAAAATCTTGGCACCAACATGCGAACCTTCAGTGACATTTCTTATCTCGGCTGATCAATCGGTTGAACGGGCCGCGAGTCTAAGTCACCTCATGCTCATACGTAGTGAAAACGCCCTGTTCTTACAGCTGAGCGACAGGTTCGTAAAGGAACGCGCGACTTCCAACATTTCCGCTATTTGGTCGATGCGAACCGGTGCTATTTTCGGTAACGAAACTGTAACATTCGCATCCGCAGTCAAAACAAGAAATCTGGAGCTCTTGAATGTTTGCTTTCTTTCGTCCCGCCGCACATCAGGCTCCATTGCCTGAAGAAAAAATAGACAGCACTTACCGACGCCTGCGCTGGCAGATCTTCGCCGGTATTTTCTTTGGCTACGCGGGTTACTACCTGCTGCGCAAAAACTTCTCGCTGGCCATGCCGTACCTGATCGACGAGGGCTACAGCCGTGGCGATCTGGGTCTGGCGATGTCGGCCATCGCCATTGCCTACGGTCTGTCAAAGTTCCTGATGGGCCTGGTGTCCGACCGTTCCAACCCGCGCTACTTCCTGCCATTCGGCCTGCTGGTGTCGGCCGGGGTGATGTTCATTTTCGGTTTTGCGCCGTGGGCGACGTCCAGCGTGACCATGATGTTCATCCTGCTGTTCATCAACGGCTGGGCCCAGGGCATGGGCTGGCCGCCGAGCGGACGCACCATGGTGCACTGGTGGTCGCAGAAGGAACGTGGCGGCGTGGTCTCGGTGTGGAACGTGGCGCATAACGTCGGCGGCGGCCTGATCGGCCCGCTGTTTCTGCTCGGCATGGGCCTGTTCAACGACTGGCACGCGGCGTTCTACGTACCGGCAGCGGTAGCGCTGGGCGTGGCGGTGTTTGCCTTCATCACCATGCGCGACACCCCGCAATCGGTTGGCCTGCCGCCGATCGAGAAGTACAAGAACGATTACCCGGAAGGCTACGACGCCAGCCACGAAGACGAATTCAGCGCCAAGGAAATCTTCGTCAAATACGTGCTGCGCAACAAAATGCTCTGGTACATCGCTATGGCCAACGTCTTCGTCTACCTGCTGCGCTACGGCGTACTGGACTGGGCGCCGACCTACCTGAAAGAAGCCAAGGGTTTCACCGTGGATAAAACCTCGTGGGCCTATTTCTTCTACGAGTGGGCAGGTATTCCGGGCACTCTGCTGTGCGGCTGGATGTCGGACAAGATCTTCCGTGGCAACCGTGGCCTGACCGGCATGGTGTTCATGGCGCTGGTGACCGTGGCGACCCTGGTTTACTGGCTGAATCCGGCTGGCAACCCGACCGTGGACATGATCGCGCTGTTCTCGATCGGCTTCCTGATCTACGGCCCGGTGATGCTGATCGGCCTGCAGGCGCTGGAACTGGCACCGAAGAAAGCCGCCGGCACGGCTGCGGGCTTCACCGGTCTGTTCGGTTACCTGGGTGGTTCGGTCGCGGCAAGTGCAGCGATGGGCTACACCGTTGACCACTTCGGCTGGGACGGCGGTTTTGTCCTGCTGGTGGGCGCTTGCCTGCTGTCGATGGCCTTCCTGGCCCCGACGCTATGGCACAAGCAAGTCGCCAGTCAGAGCCGCGAAGCGGTCGCTTGATCGCTTTGTGATTTACAGCGCTTGAGCCGCGCCTCCAGATTGCGGTCTGGCATGGCGTGGCTGCGCAGGGCGTGGGCGGTCTGCTCGACATAATCGCGAGTGGTGCCGTAACGCCCGCAAGCGCTTTCGAACACCTGACTCAGCACGTGATCCGGCAAGTTGCCGGCATAGCTGGGCAGGTGTCGCTCCAAAACAAATCCTAACGCCTGAACCTGACTGCCATCTTCGAGCCGGCAGTTGAGCCAGTGCGGGCGATAGGACGGGAACGGCATCTCGCGTTTCCACAGCGCATACAGCGCACTGTCGAGGTTGTCTTCCGGCAGCCGATAAGCGAAGCCGCTGCACGAACCGCCACGATCCAGACCAAATACCAGCCCGGGCATTTCCGGCGTTCCGCGGTGTTCGTGCGACCACAGGTACAAGCCACGATGGTAGCCATGGACTCGCCCGCGCACCCGCTCCACAGCCGTACATTCCGGGCGCCAGATCAGCGAACCGTAGGCGAACAGCCACACCGGGCCGCCCTTGTGGCGCGCCATGGTCGATTGCATGGAAGCGAGAAGTTGTTCGTGAGTCAGCTGCGGCCCAAGATCGAGCCGCGGAGGGTAATTCAAATTCAGAAAAGCGTTTTCAATGGCGCTCATGGCGAATAGCGTTCAGCTCCCCGCGGGTAAAGAATTACTTAATAGAACGCACCGCTGTAACAATAAGGCACATAGGTTTTAAGGCAATTTGAGTGCCATGGCACAATTCTTAATTGATTGCCTGTTGGATATATAACCTAGCGGTATTTATGCAATTACATAAATACCGATCGGCTATATGGCGAGTTATAAAGAATCAGGAACGGGGAGCGTAAGCGAATACGTCTGCGCGCATTTGATGGGCATCCATCCCCGCGTCAACCAGCGCATCCAGCGTGCCATAGACCATGGCCGGCGAACCGCTGGCATAGACGTGCAGGGGCTTCAGATCGGCGAAGTCTTCGCACACGGCCTGGTGCAACATCCCGCAGCGGCCTTCCCAACCGCACTGATCGCTGACGACTTTGTGCAGGAACAGGTTGGGCAACTTCAACCATTCGTCCCAATGCTCGATGTCGTAGAAATCTTCCGGACGGCGTACGCCCCAGTACAGATGCACCGGGTGTTTGAAACCGTTGGCGCGGCAATGTTCGATCAGGCTGTGGATCTGGCCCATGCCGGTACCGGCGGCGATCAGTACCAGCGGCCCGTCAGGCAACTCGGCGAGGTGGGTGTCGCCGAATGGCAGCTCGACGCGCACCATCGCGTTGCGTTGCAACTGCTCGATCAGGCTCAGTGCACTGGCTTCGCGCGCCAGCACATGGATTTCCAGATCACGCCCGCCGTGCGGCGCCGAGGCCATGGAGAACGCCGACTTCTCGCCGTTCTCACGCTCGATCATCAGGTACTGCCCGGCGTGATAACGCGGCGGCTTGCCGGCCGGCGCACGCAGGCGTACGCGCCAGGTGTCGCCGCCGACATCCCGGCATTCGATGACCTGACACGACAGGCTGCGCACCGGCAGTTCTCCCAGCGCGAGCACGCCATCCCACAGCAGGACGCAGTCTTCCAGCGGCTCGGCTATGCAAGTGTAGAACTCGCCGTGGTCATGCACCTTGCCGGCCTGCTCGACCCGGCCTTCCACCAATAGCGCCGCACACACATGGCAATTGCCGTTGCGGCAGCTTTGCGGGCAGTCGTAGCCCAGGCGCCGCGCACCATCGAGAATCCGCTCGCCGGGCCGTATCTCAAGCACCGCTCCGGAGGGCTGCAGGGTTACACGCATCAATCTATTCCTAACTGATTCCAGATGGCATCGATCCGCTGGGTGACGGCGTCGTCCTTGACGATTACGCGGCCCCACTCGCGAGTGGTTTCGCCCGGCCATTTGTGGGTGGCATCCAGGCCCATTTTCGAGCCCAGGCCGGACACCGGCGAGGCGAAGTCGAGGTAGTCGATCGGCGTGTTGTCGATCATCACCGTGTCGCGCTTGGGGTCCATGCGCGTGGTGATGGCCCAGATCACGTCGTTCCAGTCCCGGGCGTTGATATCGTCGTCAGTGACGATAACGAACTTGGTGTACATGAACTGTCGTAAAAACGACCAGACACCGAGCATCACGCGCTTGGCATGCCCCGGATACGACTTCTTCATCGTCACCACGGCCATGCGGTACGAGCAGCCTTCCGGCGGCAGGTAGAAGTCGGTGATTTCCGGGAACTGCTTCTGCAGGATCGGCACGAACACTTCGTTCAACGCCACGCCGAGGATCGCCGGCTCATCCGGCGGTCGGCCGGTGTAGGTGCTGTGGTAGATCGGTTTGACCCGGTGGGTGATGCGCTCGACGGTGAACACCGGGAAGCTGTCGACTTCGTTGTAGTAACCGGTGTGGTCGCCGTACGGGCCTTCGTCGGCCATTTCGCCCGGATGGATCACGCCTTCGAGGATGATCTCGGCAGTGGCCGGCACTTGCAGGTCGTTGCCACGGCATTTGACCAGCTCGGTGCGATTACCGCGCAGCAGGCCGGCAAAGGCGTATTCGGAGAGGCTGTCCGGCACCGGCGTCACGGCGCCGAGGATGGTCGCAGGGTCGGCGCCCAGCGCCACGGAGACCGGGAACGGCTGGCCCGGGTGCTTCTCGCACCACTCGCGGAAGTCCAGCGCACCGCCACGATGGCTGAGCCAGCGCATGATCACCTTGTTGCGGCCGATCACTTGCTGACGGTAGATACCGAGGTTCTGGCGATCCTTGTTCGGGCCTTTGGTGACGGTCAGGCCCCAGGTGATCAGCGGGCCGACGTCGCCGGGCCAGCAGGTCTGCACCGGCAGCATCGCCAGGTCGACGTCGTCGCCTTCGATGACCACTTCCTGGCACACCGCGTCTTTGACGACTTTGGGCGCCATCGAGATGATCTTGCGGAAGATCGGCAGCTTCGACCACGCATCCTTCAAGCCCTTCGGCGGCTCCGGCTCCTTAAGGAAGGCCAGCAGCTTGCCGATCTCGCGCAGTTCGCTGACCGACTCGGCGCCCATGCCCATGGCCACCCGCTCGGGGGTGCCGAACAGGTTGCCGAGCACCGGAATGTCGTAGCCGGTGGGTTTCTCGAACAGCAGCGCCGGGCCCTTGGCCCGCAGTGTGCGGTCGCACACCTCGGTCATCTCCAGCACCGGCGAGACGGGAATCTGGATGCGTTTCAACTCTCCGCGCTGCTCAAGCTGCTGCACGAAATCCCGAAGATCCTTGAATTTCATTGACGATGGCACCCTCAAAATAGGCGTACATCCTACCTGCTATGCCGGCCTGTGGCAGCCTGTCGCTGCTTACTTGGCTGCATTGGTCTGCGTTTTTCCACGGTTTTCCCGGGCTTGCAGGCCGATAAACAGCGGCTCGAGGATCGGCGCCACAAACCGCGCACCGACTTCGGACAGGTGGTTGTCATCGGTGTACAGCGAGTATCCGCCCAGTTCGGCGTGGCACAGGCCTTTGTCATCACACAGCCGCGGCGCCGGATCGACCACGCGCACCGCCGGATCCTCCTGCGCCAGTTGCGCGAACAACTGACTGATGAACACCTGACGTTTGTGGTGGGCTTCGACGTCCAGCCCGACGTCATCCACCGGGCGATCGAGCATCGCCAGCCGCGTCAGCCGATACGGCGGGCTGAACGCCTGCAACGGCGCCTCTTTCACCAGCCATACGCGATGCCCGGCCGCCCGCAATTGCGCCACGCGAGTGCGCAGGCCTTCAGCCAGACGTCGTTCGGCGTCGGCGCGGTCGTAGCGGCCGTCAGGCGTTCTCAATACATGGCCGAGATCGCCTTTGGCGTCGCCGTACAGATACAGGCTCCAGCGTGCGACCAGCACCACATCGCTCACCGATTGGGTTTTCAGCCCCTGCTCGACCCGCTTGTTGAAGCGCGCACAGACACCGTCATGCTCCAGCCCGTCGACCGGAATACAGCCCGGAGAACTGGCCAGAATCACGCTGACACCGTGAGCTTTGGCACCGTCATCGAACACCGGGATCAGCGCCGTGGCGTGACTGTCGCCCCAGACCATCGCACGGGTCGGCAGATCCGTCATGCCGTAATGGCAGAACAGCTTGTCGTCCGGGGTCTTGTCATCCGCCAGACAGGCCATCAGCTCCGGCCGCCATTCGCGACCCTTGGCGTATTGCAGTGCCTGCTCGGACAGGCGCCATGGCAGGCCATCGGTCCAGCGCAGCGATTGCCCGGCCAGACCGAGCAGCAGAATCCCGCAGAAACCGGCCAACAGAATCTGCCGACGACCGGCGAGCAAGCGCCGCTCACGGAACGGCGTTTCGACGAACTTCCACGACAGATAACCCAGCACCAGGGTCAGCAGGATCAACCCGGCCGTGTCGAGCGCGCCCGGCTCATCGACACTGGCGTAGCTGGAAAATACGAACACCGGCCAATGCCACAAATACCAGGAATAGGAAATCAGACCGAGGCCGACCATCACCCGGCTGCTCAACAATTGACCAACCAGCGTTTCGCGATGACCGTTGGCCAGAATCAGCAGCACCACGCCCAGCACTGGCAACAACGCGGTGGCCCCCGGAAACGGCGTCGACTTGTCGTAGACAAACACCGCCAGCAGGATCAAACCCATGCCGAGCAGGCTCAAGGCCTGGGCAGCCATCGGTTTCAAGCGCCACGCGTGTTTCGGCGCGACCGCCAGCATCGCCCCGGCGAGCAATTCCCAGGCGCGCATCGGCAACAGGAAGAAAGCCTTTTCCGGATGATGCTGGATCGCCCACACACTCAGCCCGAACGACACCAGCAGCACGCCGAACAGCGCCAGCCGCCAGTGTTTCAAGCGGTTCGAGAGCAACGTCAGCAGCAGTGGGAAGATGATGTAGAACTGCTCCTCCACTGCCAGCGACCATGTATGCAGCAACGGTTTCAGGTCAGAGGCGACGTCGAAATAGCCGTCCTGGCGCATGAACAGGATGTTCGAGACGAACATCACCTGATAGCGCACCGAGCGCCCCAGCTCTTCATAGTCCTTAGGCGCCAGCAGGAACCAGCCCACCGCCAGCACCGCAATGATCATCGCAAACAGCGCCGGCAGAATCCGCCGCGCACGCCGCGCCCAGAACTCGACGAAGCTGAAACGCCCGGCCTGACGCTGGTTCCAGATGATCGAGGTGATGAGGTAGCCGGAAATCACGAAGAACACGTCAACGCCGACAAAACCGCCGGTAAACCCCGGGACGCCAAAGTGGAACAGCACCACGGCGATCACCGCGACTGCGCGCAGGCCGTCGATATCCCTTCGATAAGCGAGTGTGCTCATAAAATCTTTAATGCCAATCAGGTGGTGGTTTTTTATACAGCGCGAGCCCGAGTCGAAAGGCTCGCAAACGCTGCGGGTTGTATTGCCCGATCACAGACCTTACCAGATCGGGAACCTCCCATAATCCGGACAAAATTCAGGCAAAAAAATGGCGCCCCGCACGGGACGCCATTTTTATCGGATCAACCGGCGATGTTACTTGCGCTTCATCGACAGGAAGAACTCGTCGTTGGTCTTGGTCGTTTTCAACTTGTCGACCAGGAACTCGATGGCAGCCACTTCATCCATCGGGTGCAGCAGCTTGCGCAGGATCCACATGCGCTGCAGTTCGTCGTCGGCGGTCAGCAACTCTTCGCGGCGGGTGCCGGAGCGGTTGATGTTGATGGCCGGGAACACACGCTTCTCGGCGATCTTGCGATCCAGAGGCAGTTCCATGTTGCCGGTACCCTTGAACTCTTCGTAGATCACTTCGTCCATCTTCGAGCCGGTTTCAACCAGCGCGGTGGCGATAATGGTCAGCGAGCCGCCTTCTTCGATGTTTCGTGCAGCACCGAAGAAACGCTTCGGTTTCTCCAGGGCGTGAGCATCGACACCACCGGTCAGCACCTTGCCGGAGCTCGGAATCACGGTGTTGTAGGCACGGGCCAGACGGGTGATGGAGTCGAGCAGGATCACCACGTCCTTCTTGTGTTCGACCAGGCGCTTGGCCTTCTCGATCACCATCTCGGCAACCTGCACGTGACGGGTCGGCGGCTCGTCGAAGGTCGAGGCAACCACTTCGCCGCGCACGGTGCGCTGCATTTCGGTCACTTCTTCCGGACGTTCGTCGATCAACAGCACGATCAGGTGAACTTCAGGGTTGTTACGCGCGATGTTCGCCGCGATGTTCTGCAGCATGATCGTTTTACCGGCTTTCGGCGGTGCAACGATCAGACCGCGCTGGCCTTTGCCGATCGGGGCGCACAGGTCGATCACACGACCGGTCAAGTCTTCGGTGGAACCGTTACCGGCTTCCATCTTCATGCGCACGGTCGGGAACAGCGGGGTCAGGTTCTCGAAGAGAATCTTGTTCTTCGCGTTCTCCGGACGATCGAAGTTGATCGTGTCGACCTTGAGCAGAGCGAAGTAACGCTCGCCTTCCTTCGGAGGGCGGATCTTGCCAACGATGGTGTCACCGGTGCGCAAGTTGAAACGACGGATCTGGCTCGGCGAGACGTAGATATCGTCCGGGCCGGCGAGGTAGGAAGCGTCAGCGGAGCGCAGGAAGCCGAAGCCGTCCTGGAGAATCTCCAGCACGCCATCACCGGAGATTTCCTCGCCGCTTTTCGCGTGCTTTTTCAGCAGGGAGAAAATCACGTCCTGCTTGCGCGAACGGGCCATATTTTCTATGCCCATCTGTTCGGCCAATTCGAGCAGTTCGGTAATCGGCTTTTGCTTGAGTTCAGTCAGATTCATATAGGAATGACGTAATCATTTATGGAGGGGGGAAATTAAGCTTTTGGCTTAATGAGGCCGCGCCGCGGAGAAGGCGACAGGATCGCGAACTTGTTCGAAAAGGAGTGCGTCGGCGACGGCTAGCAGGGGGCAGTGGAGAAACCAGTGCGGGGCCGAATGTACCACCTGAGTTTCGGAGCGTCTAGCCCTGAATACGCAAAAAGCCCCGCAAATTGCGAGGCTTTTTTTCGGCGATTTACTGCGACGCTTAGATGTTGGCGTCGAGGAAAGCAGCCAGTTGCGACTTCGACAGGGCGCCGACCTTGGTCGCTTCAACGTTGCCGTTCTTGAACAGCATCAGGGTCGGGATACCACGCACGCCGTGCTTGGCCGGGGTTTCCTGGTTTTCGTCGATGTTCAGTTTGGCGACGGTCAGCTTGCCTTTGTAAGTCTCGGCAATCTCGTCCAGAACCGGAGCGATCATTTTGCAAGGGCCGCACCATTCAGCCCAGTAGTCGACCAGTACAGCGCCTTCGGCCTTGAGTACGTCGGCTTCGAAGCTGGCGTCGCTAACGTGTTTGATCAGATCGCTGCTCATGGAATTCTCCAGGTTGTAAGCAAAAAAACGTGGCCCATCATAGCCGCCCTTCCCCTGTTCAGGAAGCCGCAGTTGATTGAGTCTTGCTATGGCACTCGATGAGTCTGGGTATAGCCCAAGTCACGCCGTGGCGGGGGCAATGAAGGAAATTCCGGTGCGCAGGGCGGCGTTGCGCACGTGTTCCTGCATGGCCTTCTGGGCCGCAGCGGACGCCCGGCGCGCGAGGGCACGAAGGATCTTGCGGTGTTCCTGCCAGGTTTCCATCGCCCGTTCGGCGCGGATGAACGGTAGCTTCTGGCTCTCCAGAAAGATCTCGGCACTGGCGGTGAGGATGCTCAGCATCGCCTGATTGCCGCTGGCCAGCAGAATGCGCCGGTGGAATTCGAAGTCGAGTTTCGCCGCGGCCTCGAAGTCGCCGGCCTTCAATTGCTCACGCATCGCCGCGACGTTGTCCTCCAGCGCATCCAGATCGAACGTGCTCAAGGTCACCGCTGCCAGCCCGGCGGCAAAGCCCTCCAGCGCATAGCGCAACTGAAAGATGTCGAGCGGCGAGGCCTGCGCTGCGAACGGCCAGCCCTGTGCATTGTCACCCTGCGCAATTTCCACCGGCGCCTGTACGAACACGCCTTTGCCTGGCTGGATGCTGACCACACCCAGCGCACTGAGCGACGACAACGCCTCACGCAATGACGCCCGACTGACCCCCAGTTGCACCGCCAGATCCCGTTGCGACGGCAACGCATCACCCGCACCAAAACCCTGTTCGGTGATCAGTTTGCGTATGGCTTGCAGCGCCACTTCGGGTACGGCGCGGGAGATCGAGTTCATGGTTTTTCAGACGAGCCAGGCCAAGGTGCGGCTAGTTGTAAAGCTATTCGCCGGATCCGGCAAGTCGTGCCCCAGCGGGGTTCGGCGCCCGCTGCCGGTGCGCCATCGGGGTGCGAAAAACAACCTGACTGTTCAGACCAGTAAGACCGAATAAACCCGGCAAACCCGCGGCCTGCCGGGGATAAATCCGGGTATTGGCACGGCCCGTGCTCTGTCCGATCGCAGAAATCACTTCCCGTCGATCCGGAGATTTGCCATGACCCTGCGTTACCGAGCCCTCCTCGCCGCTCTGTTTTCCAGCCTGATGCTGAGCCAGATCCCCGCCCACGCCGATGGCCTGGAAGACGTGGTCAAACGCGGCACACTGAAAGTCGCCGTGCCTCAGGACTTCCCGCCATTCGGCTCGGTCGGCCCGGACATGAAACCTCGTGGCCTGGACATCGATACGGCAAAACTGCTGGCTGACCAGCTCAAGGTCAAACTTGAGCTGACGCCGGTCAACAGCACCAACCGCATCCCGTTCCTCACCACCGGCAAGGTCGATCTGGTGATCTCCAGCCTCGGCAAAAACCCGGATCGCGAGAAAGTCATCGACTTCTCCCACGCCTACGCACCGTT
This sequence comes from Pseudomonas sp. JQ36, assembly GCF_053851495.1. Lineage (NCBI taxonomy): Bacteria > Pseudomonadati > Pseudomonadota > Gammaproteobacteria > Pseudomonadales > Pseudomonadaceae > Pseudomonas > Pseudomonas sp. JQ36. Next base: position 4,529,238 of record NZ_CM132642.1, read on the forward strand.
CTATCTCGCGGTGTTCGGGCCGCCTGATGCCGCCATCACCACGCTCGACGACCTCAAGGGCAAAACCATCAGCGTCACCCGTGGCGCGATCGAAGACATCGAGCTGAGCAAAGTCGCCCCCGAAGGCGTGACCATCAAACGCTTCGAGGACAACAACTCCACCATCGCCGCCTACCTCGCAGGGCAAGTCGATCTGATCGCCAGCGGCAACGTGGTGATGGTCGCGATCAGCGAGAAGAACCCGAAACGCGTGCCGGCGCTGAAAGTGAAGCTCAAGGATTCGCCGGTCTACGTCGGCGTGAACAAGAACGAGCCGGCGCTGCTGGGCAAGGTCAACGAGATCCTCGCCACCGCCAAGGCCGACGGCGCGCTGGAGAAAAACTCGCAGACCTGGCTCAAAGAGCCGCTGCCGGCCGATCTCTGATCGACTGCGCGGGAGACCTTCATGGCTTATCAATTCGATTTCATGCCGGTGGTGCAAAACACCGACCTGTTGCTGCGCGGCGCCCTGTTCACCCTGGAACTGACGGCCATTGGCGCAGTGCTCGGAGTCGGCGTGGGCATCGTCGGCGCGCTGGTAAGGGCGTGGAACATCCGCCCGTTCTCGGCACTCTTCGGCGTCTACGTCGAGTTGATCCGCAACACGCCGTTCCTGGTGCAGTTGTTCTTCATCTTCTTCGGCCTGCCGTCGCTTGGGGTGCAGATTTCCGAGTGGCAGGCAGCGGTGCTAGCGATGGTGATCAACCTCGGTGCGTATTCGACCGAGATCATCCGCGCCGGCATCCAGGCGATTCCGCGCGGGCAACTGGAGGCTGCTGCCGCACTGGCGATGAGCCGTTTCGAAGCGTTCCGCCACGTGATTCTGTTGCCGGCCCTGGGCAAGGTCTGGCCGGCCCTGAGCAGCCAGATCATCATCGTCATGCTCGGCTCGGCGGTGTGTTCGCAGATCGCCACCGAGGAGCTGAGCTTCGCTGCCAACTTCATTCAGTCGCGCAACTTCCGCGCCTTTGAAACCTATGCGCTGACCACGCTGATCTACCTGTGCATGGCGCTGCTGATCCGCCAATTGCTGAACTGGATCGGCCGCCGCTATATCGCGAGGAGCAGCCGATGAGCGACTTCACCTTCTGGGACATCCTGCGCAACCTGCTCACCGGCCTGCAATGGACGCTGGCGTTGTCGCTGGTGGCGTTCATTGGCGGCGGGATCGTCGGGCTGCTGATTCTGATCATGCGCATCTCGAAAAACCCGTTGCCGAGCAATATCGCCCGCACCTGGATCGAGCTGTTCCAGGGCACACCGCTGCTGATGCAGCTGTTTCTGGTGTTCTTCGGCGTGGCGCTGGCCGGAATCGAGATCTCGCCGTGGATGGCGGCAGCCATTGCCCTGACATTGTTCACCAGCGCCTATCTGGCGGAGATCTGGCGCGGTTGCGTCGAAGCGATCCCCAATGGCCAATGGGAAGCCTCGTCGAGTCTGGCGCTGAATCCGCTGGAGCAACTGCGCTACGTGATCCTGCCGCAAGCGCTGCGCATCGCTGTGGCGCCGACCGTGGGCTTCTCGGTGCAGGTGGTCAAGGGCACTGCGGTGACCTCGATCATCGGTTTCACCGAGCTGACCAAGACCGGCGGCATGCTCGCCAACGCCACTTTCGAACCGTTCATGGTCTACGGCCTCGTCGCCCTCGGCTATTTCCTGCTCTGCTACCCCTTGTCGCTCAGTGCGCGCTACCTGGAAAGGAGACTGCATGCCTCTGCTTAGAATTTCCGCCCTGCATAAATACTACGGCGACCATCATGTGCTCAAAGGCATCGACCTGAGCGTCGAGGAAGGCCAGGTAGTGGCGATCATCGGCCGCAGCGGCTCGGGCAAATCCACCCTGCTGCGCACGCTCAACGGCCTGGAGTCGATCAACGATGGGGTGATCGAAGTCGACGGCGAATACCTCGACGCCGCCCGCGCCGACCTGCGCAGTCTGCGGCAGAAAGTCGGCATGGTGTTCCAGCAGTTCAACCTGTTCCCGCACCTGACCGTCGGCGAGAACGTGATGCTCGCGCCACAAGTGGTGCAGAAAGTACCGAAGACCAAAGCGGCCGAACTGGCGCGCAAGATGTTGGAGCGCGTCGGGCTGGGGGAGAAGTTCGATGCCTTCCCGGATCGGTTGTCTGGCGGGCAGCAACAGCGGGTAGCGATTGCCCGCGCGCTGGCGATGTCGCCGAAAGTGTTGCTGTGCGATGAAATCACCTCGGCGCTGGATCCGGAACTGGTCAACGAAGTGCTCGCCGTGGTCAGGCAACTGGCCAAGGAAGGCATGACGCTGATCATGGTCACCCACGAAATGCGCTTTGCCCGGGAAGTCGGCGACAAACTGGTGTTCATGCACCATGGCAAGGTGCATGAGGTGGGGGATCCGAAGGTGTTGTTTGCCAATCCGCAGACGGCGGAGCTGGCGAATTTCATTGGTACGGTTGAAGCGACAGCCTGAAGGTTATTCAGGGACTTTAGCGGCCCCTTCGCGGGCAAGCCCGCTCCCACAGGGTTCTGCGGCGGAACATGATTGTGTGCTCGCCGCAAAACCTGTGGGAGCGGGCTTGCCCGCGATTGACCGCGCCGCGGTCTCAAGCTTTTATGCGCAGGATCAACGGTTTGAACCATGCGCGTTGGCGTCAGCGTTTGATCGTGGCACGATGGCGGGGTTATCGACCGAGACCCCCTGACCATGCCGCAATCCAAAGCCAAGAATCTGTCCCTGATCGCCGCAATCGACCTGGGCTCCAACAGCTTCCACATGGTCGTGGCCAAGGCCCAGAACGGTGAAATCCGCATCCTGGAGCGCCTCGGAGAGAAAGTGCAGCTCGCCGCCGGCATCGACGATGAGCGCCATCTCAACGAAGAATCGATGCAGCGCGGCCTCGACTGCCTCAAGCGTTTTGCCCAACTGATCAACGGCATGCCGCTGGGCGCCGTGCGGATCGTCGGCACCAACGCCCTGCGTGAAGCGCGCAATCGCCTGGAATTCATCCACCGCGCCGAAGAAATTCTCGGTCACCCGGTGGAAGTCATCTCCGGCCGTGAAGAAGCGCGCCTGATTTATCTGGGCGTTTCGCACACCCTCGCCGACACCCCGGGCAAGCGTCTGGTGGCCGACATCGGCGGCGGCAGTACCGAATTCATCATCGGCCAGCGTTTTGAACCGCTGCTGCGCGAAAGCCTGCAAATGGGCTGCGTCAGCTTCACCCAGCGCTACTTCAAGGACGGCAAGATCACCCCGGCCCGTTACGCCCAGGCCTACACCGCGGCGCGGCTGGAGATCATGAGCATCGAGCACGCCCTGCACCGCCTGACCTGGGATGAAGCCATCGGCTCCTCGGGCACCATCCGCGCCATCGGTCTGGCGCTGAAAGCCGGCGGGCATGGCACCGGCGAAGTCAACGCCGAAGGTCTGGCCTGGCTCAAACGTCGCCTGTTCAAACTGGGTGACGTCGACAAGATCGACTTCGAAGGCATCAAGCCTGACCGTCGGGCGATTTTCCCGGCGGGCCTGGCGATTCTCGAAGCGATCTTCGACGCCCTCGAACTGCAACGCATGGATCACTGCGAAGGCGCGCTGCGTGAAGGCGTGCTCTACGACCTGCTCGGCCGCCATCATCACGAAGACGTGCGTGAACGCACCCTGACTTCGCTGATGGAGCGCTATCACGTCGATCTGGAGCAAGCGGCGCGGGTAGAACGCAAAGCCCTGCACGCCTTCGATCAGGTCGCCAAAGACTGGGAGCTGGACGATGGCATCTGGCGTGAACTGCTGGGCTGGGCGGCGAAAGTCCACGAAGTCGGCCTCGACATCGCGCACTACCACTATCACAAGCACGGCGCCTACCTGATCGAGCACTCGGACCTCGCCGGGTTCTCCCGCGAAGACCAGCAAATGCTCGCCCTGCTGGTGCGCGGCCATCGCCGCAACATCCCCAAGGACAAGTTCGCCGAGTTCGGTGACGACGGCGACAAGCTGATCCGCCTGTGCGTGCTGCTGCGCTTCGCGATCCTGTTCCACCACATCCGTGGCACCCAGGCGATGCCGCAAGTGACGCTGCATGCCAAGGGCAACACCCTCGATGTGGAATTCCCGGAGAACTGGCTGGATGAGAATCAGCTGACTCAGGCCGACTTTGGCCTCGAAGCCGACTGGCTGACGCGGGTGGGCATCGTGCTAACAGTCCACTGATAACCTTGTGGCGAGGGAGCTTGCTCCCGCTGGACTGCGCAGCAGGCCTATGCTTTCAAAGGAAGGGCCGCTTCGCGCCCCAGCGGGAGCAAGCTCCCTCGCCACAGGTGGGTGAACGACAGGCACAAAAAAGGCGATCCCATGGGATCGCCTTTTTATTGGGCTGAAGGTCAGCTGCTCACCGGCAGAATCGGGCTGCCCAGGCGTTCCAGCAACGTCGCCTGCGCGCTGCGTGGGTTCTGGTTGCCGGTTGGCGTGTTGCGGATGTAACGGCCATCCGACTGCAGGCTCCAGCTGTGAGTGTTGTCAGTCAGATACAGCTCCAGCTCTTTCTTGACGCGGGTCAGCAGCTTCTTGCCTTCCACCGGGAAGCAAGTCTCGACGCGCTTGTCGAGGTTGCGCTCCATCCAGTCGGCGCTGGAGAGGAACATCTGCTCCTCGCCGCCGTTGAGGAAGTAGAACACTCGGGTGTGTTCAAGGAAGCGACCGATGATCGAGCGCACATGGATGTTGTGCGAAACCCCGGCGATGCCCGGACGCAGGCAGCACATGCCACGCACCACCAGATCAATGCGCACGCCGGACTGGCTGGCCTTGTACAGCGCACGAATGATCTTCGGATCGGTCAGCGAGTTGAACTTGGCGATGATGTGCGCCGGTTTGCCTTCGACGGCGAACTGGGTTTCCCGGGCAATCATGTCGAGCATGCCCTTCTTCAGGGTGAACGGCGCATGCAGCAGCTTTTTCATGCGCAGGGTTTTACCCATGCCGATCAACTGACTGAACAGTTTTCCGACGTCTTCGCACAAGGCGTCGTCGGAAGTCAGCAGGCTGTAGTCGGTGTACAAACGGGCGTTGCCGGCGTGGTAGTTACCGGTGCCGAGGTGCGCGTAACGCACGATCTCGCCGGCCTCGCGACGCAGGATCAGCATCATCTTGGCGTGAGTCTTGAAACCGACCACGCCGTAAATCACCACCGCACCGGCCGCTTGCAGACGGCTGGCCAGTTGCAGGTTGGACTCTTCGTCGAAGCGGGCGCGCAGTTCGATGACCGCGGTCACTTCCTTGCCGTTACGCGCGGCGTCCACCAGCGCATCGACGATTTCCGAGTTGGCACCGGAGCGATACAGGGTCTGGCGCACGGCCAGAACATGCGGGTCTTTCGCCGCCTGACGCAGCAGGTCGACCACCGGGGTGAACGACTCGAACGGGTGCAGCAGCAGGATGTCCTGCTTGCTCACCACGCTGAAAATGTTTTCGCTGTTCTGCAGCAGTTTCGGGATCTGCGGGGTGAACGGCGTGTATTGCAGCTCCGGGTGGCTGTCCAGACCAGTGATGCTGAACAGACGGGTCAGGTTGACCGGGCCGTTGACCTGATACAGCTCGGTCTCGCTCAGGTTGAACTGCTTGAGCAGGTAGTCCGACAGGTGTTTCGGGCAAGTGTCGGCGACTTCCAGGCGCACTGCATCGCCGTAACGCCGAGAGAACAGCTCGCCACGCAGGGCGCGCGCAAGGTCTTCGACATCTTCGGAGTCGAGCGCCAGGTCGGCGTTTCGGGTCAGGCGGAACTGGTAGCAGCCCTTGACCTTCATGCCCTGGAACAGGTCATCGGCGTGGGCGTGGATCATCGACGACAGGAACACATAGTTGTCGCCCGGGCCGCCGACTTCTTCCGGGACCTTGATGATCCGTGGCAGCAGGCGCGGTGCCGGGATGATCGCCAGACCGGAATCGCGACCGAAGGCGTCGATGCCTTCCAGTTCGACGATGAAGTTCAGGCTCTTGTTCACCAGCAACGGGAACGGGTGTGTCGGGTCGAGGCCGATCGGGGTGATGATCGGTGCGATCTCGTCGCGGAAGTAGCGGCGCACCCAGGTCTTGATCTTGGTCGTCCAGTGACGGCGACGGATAAAGCGCACCTGATGCTTTTCCAGCTCCGGCAGCAGGATGTCGTTGAGGATCGCGTACTGGCGGTCAACGTGACCGTGCACCAGCTCGCTGATCCGCGCCAGCGCCTGGTGCGGTTGCAGACCGTCGGCACCGGCCTGTTCACGAGCGAAGGTGATCTGCTTTTTCAGACCAGCGACGCGGATTTCAAAGAATTCGTCGAGGTTGCTGGAGAAAATCAGCAGGAACTTCAACCGCTCCAGCAACGGATAGGACTCGTCCAGCGCCTGTTCCAGCACGCGGATATTGAACTGCAGTTGCGAGAGCTCGCGGTGGATGTACAGGCTGCTGTCATCCAGGCCCGGGATCGCAATCACTGGCGCCGCCGCGACGGCTTCGGTGACCGGCGCGGGTGGCGCAGGCTCGAGTTCCGGCGGGGTTTCGGTGATTTGCTCCACCACCGGTTGAGCTTCTTTTACTGCAACTTCAGTGAGTCCTTCGGTATTCATCGAATGTTCCTGGGAGGGCTATTTCTGCTCTCGTAACAATTGAGCGGCACGGACAGCAAAGTAAGTCAGGATGCCATCAGCGCCGGCACGTTTAAAGGCGGTCAGTGATTCAAGAATTACCGCCTCGCTCAACCAGCCATTCTGGATCGCCGCCATGTGCATGGCGTATTCGCCGCTAACCTGATAGACGAAGGTCGGCACTTTGAAGGCATCTTTTACCCGCAAAAGAATGTCCAGGTACGGCATGCCGGGTTTGACCATGACCATGTCCGCGCCTTCAGACAAGTCCGCGCCGACTTCGTGCAGCGCTTCGTCGCTGTTGGCCGGGTCCATCTGATACGAGGCCTTGTTGGCCTTGCCCAGATTCGCCGCCGAACCCACGGCATCGCGGAACGGCCCGTAATAGGCGCTGGCGTACTTGGCCGAGTAGGCCATGATCCGCACGTTGACGTGACCGGCAATCTCCAGTGCTTCGCGGATCGCCTGGATGCGGCCGTCCATCATGTCCGACGGCGCCACGACCTGAGCGCCGGCTTCGGCGTGGGACAAAGCCTGTTTGACCAGTGCGTCGACAGTGATGTCGTTCTGCACGTAGCCTTCTTCGTCGAGAATGCCGTCCTGCCCGTGGGTGGTGAACGGATCGAGGGCGACGTCAGTGATCACACCCAGTTCCGGAAAACGCTCACGCAACGCGCGAGTGGCGCGCTGGGCAATGCCTTCAGGGTTCCAGGCTTCGGCAGCATCGAGGGATTTCAGTTCGACAGGCGTGACCGGGAACAGCGCCAGCGCCGGGATTCCCAGTTCGACCCATTTCGCCGCTTCTTCAAGCAGCAGGTCGATGGTCAGGCGCTCGACACCGGGCATCGAGGCCACGGCTTCGCGACGGTTTACACCATCGAGCACGAACACCGGCAAGATCAGGTCATCGACCGTCAGCACGTTTTCCCGCACCAGCCGACGCGAAAAATCATCACGACGGTTGCGACGCAGGCGAGTGGCAGGGAACAGACGATTGGCAGGGGTAAAGCTCACGGCGGACTCCTGAGCCCGCGCAAACGGGCGAGCGTGACAGTTATAGACGGCCATTATGACCAACAGATTACAGTTGTGCGTACCCCGTGACATGTAGCCGCATTCCATTGTTAGCGTAGGAATTGTTCACGTCGAGACACATTTGGACACTTTCATGAATGTGTCCGAAGGGTTAGGCTGCGCGTTCATTTCGCCAGCACCCAGACAATGCTCCAACAATTTCTGCATGACTTTGGCTACTTTGCCTTGTTCCTCGGCACGTTCTTCGAAGGCGAAACCATCCTGGTGCTCGCAGGCTTCCTCGCGTTCCGTGGATACATGGACATCAACCTGGTGGTGGTCGTGGCGTTCTTCGGCAGCTATGCCGGCGATCAGCTGTGGTACTTCCTGGGGCGCAAGCACGGGCGCAAATTGCTCGCGCGCAAACCGCGCTGGCAGATGATGGGCGACCGCGCGCTGGAACATATCCGCAAACATCCGGACATCTGGGTCCTGAGTTTCCGCTTCGTTTATGGCCTGCGCACGGTGATGCCGGTGGCGATCGGCCTGTCGGGTTACCCGCCGGGACGTTACCTGCTGCTGAACGGCATCGGCGCGGCAATCTGGGCCACCGCCCTGGCGGCCGCCGCCTACCACTTCGGTGCGGTGCTCGAAGGCATGCTCGGCAGCATCAAGAAGTACGAGCTGTGGGTGCTCGGCGCGCTGCTGATTCTTGGCGTGGGTCTGTGGCTGCGCCGCCGCTTCAAGAATGCGCGGCTGGCCAAACAGGTTTACGCCGACGAGCAAGCAGCAAAAGCTGCATTGCTGAATCAAGCCGAAGTGGCCAAACCTGCCGAACCGAAGACGCCAGCCGAATAACTCGCTGGCGCCTGGCGTACAGCCCTGCGCAAAGCCCGGGCTGGCCGGCTCTTTTAGTCATTTATCCCCTCTGCGCCAGCGGACTCCCGTTCGCCAGCGGCGTTCTCACGCCAAAAATCTCCCGCTCGTTACGCGGCAGGCAACCGCAAATAATGAACACCCCGCCGTTGTTGCGATCCATGTAGAAAGCGCTCCATGCAGGTGCAGCCACCACTTGGGCCTATGGCAACGCGCGATAAATTAGTGGACATTTAGCGCCATGAATCTGGAGAGAAACCCATGAGCAAAAAAGTTGCAGTGATCCTGTCCGGCAGTGGCGTGTACGACGGCGCCGAGATCCACGAGAGCGTCATCACCCTGCTGCGCCTGGATCAACGCGGCGCGCAAGTGCAGTGCTTCGCCCCGAACGTCGCGCAATTGCATGTGATCAATCACCTGACCGGTGAAGAAATGCCCGAGACGCGCAACGTACTGGTGGAGTCGGCGCGCATTGCCCGCGGCAACATCAAGGACATCCGCGAGGCCGACGTCGAAGACTTCGACGCGCTGATCGTGCCCGGCGGTTTCGGTGCCGCGAAAAACCTCTCGAACTTCGCCGTTGAAGGCGCCGGCTGCACGGTGCAGCCTGAAGTGCTGGCCTTGGCGGAAGCGTTCGCCGAAGCGGGCAAACCGGTGGGCCTGATGTGCATCTCTCCGGCGCTGGCGGCGAAGATCTACGGCCCGGGCGTGACCTGCACCATTGGCAACGATGCCGACACCGCCACCGCGATGAACAAGATGGGCGCCACCCACGAAGACTGCGCGGTGACCGACATCATCGAAGACAAGGCACGCAAACTGGTAACGACTCCGGCTTACATGCTGGCGCAGAACATCAGTGAAGCGGCTTCGGGGATCAACAAACTGGTGGATCGCGTTCTCGAACTGACCCACGAAAACGATGTTTGATCTCTGACCGCATGCGGAGCGAGATGTGGGAGCGGGCTTGCTCGCGAAAGCGGTGTGTCATTCAAATCAATGTTGTCTGATTCGACGCCTTCGCGAGCAAGCCCGCTCCCACAAGGGAATGGTGATTATTTCAGGGTTTGCGGGTCAGGCGCGTCAGGATCCGGTCCAGCGCATTGGCAAACGCCTGCTTCTCCCGCTCGCCGAACGGCGCCGGGCCGCCGCTGATCTGGCCCTGTTCACGCAGGTCGGTGAACAGGTTGCGCACCGCCAGACGCTCGCCCATGTTCTGCGCATCGAACTCCTTGCCGCGCGGGTCCAGCGCTGCCACCCCCTTCTTCACCAGACGATCGGCCAGCGGAATATCGCTGCAGATCACCAGCTCACCGGGCACCGCGTGCTCGACCAGATAATCGTCCGCCGCATCCGGGCCGCTGGGCACCACAATCAGTTTGACGATGGCCAGCCCTGGCTTGGTCTGTGGCTGCCCGGCCACCAGCACCACTTCGAACTGGCGCTTGAGGGCAAACTTCACCACCAGTTCCTTGGCGGCCCGGGGGCAGGCGTCGGCATCGATCCATACACGCATCATTTTTTCCTCTTCTAAAAGCATCGCGGGCAAGCCACGCTCCCACAAGGTTAACGCTAAACCTGTGGGAGCGTGGCTTGCCCGCGAATGTGAGCGCAGCGAATGCAGTTAAGCAGTGACCCGCTTCTTCTCGGCCATCCGGCTACGCCCGTACAGCACAACAATCGCCAGAATCGCCACCGCCTGCGCCGTCAGCGAATAGGCATCGGCATGGATCCCCAGCCAGTCGAAGTCAAAGAACGCCACCGGCCGTGTGCCGAAGATCCCGGCTTCCTGCAACGCTTTCACGCCATGCCCGGCGAACACCACCGACAACGCACAGAGCAGACCGGCGTTGATGCTGAAGAACAGCGTCAGCGGCAGTTTCGCAGAGCCGCGCAGGATCACCCAGGCCAGACCGATCAGCAGCACCAGCGCCGTCGCTCCGCCGGCCAGCACTGCGTCATGCCCGGCGGGGCCCGCCTGCAGCCACAGGGTTTCGTAGAACAGGATCACTTCGAACAGCTCGCGGTACACCGAGAAAAACGCGAGGATCGCAAAGCCGAAACGTCCGCCGCCGCCCACCAGACTCTGCTTGATGTAATCCTGCCAGGCCGCCGCGTGGCGCCGGTCGTGCATCCACACGCCGAGCCACAGCACCATGACGCTGGCGAACAGCGCCGTCGCGCCCTCAAGCAGTTCACGCTGCGAGCCGCTGACGTCGATCACATACGCCGCCAGCGCCCAGGTGCCGAGGCCGGCGAGCAACGCCAGGCCCCAACCGATGTTGACGCTGCGCACCGCCGACTGCTGGCCGGTGTTGCGCAGAAACGCGAGGATCGCCGCCAGCACCAGAATCGCTTCGAGGCCTTCACGCAGCAGAATCAGCAGGCCGGAGATAAAGCTCAGCGACCAGCTCAGGCCATCGCTGCCGAGCAGTTCGGCAGATTCTTTCAACTTGCCCTTGGCTACGTCCAGACGCTGTTCGGCCTGCGCCACAGGCAAGCCGTCCTGCAACGACTGACGGTAGGCCATCAGCGATTTTTCGGTGTCCTTGCGCACGTTGGCGTCGACGTTATCCAGCGAGCTTTCGACCAGTTCGAAACCTTCCAGATACGCCGCCACCGACAGGTCGTAAGCCTGATCGTGATCACCGGCACGGTACGCGGCCAAGCTCTTGTCCAGCGTGGTGGCGGTGTAATCGAGCAACTGCGCCGGGCCACGTTTGACTTGCGGCGGTTGCGCGCGCTGGGCACGGAAGCTTGCGGCGACCTGCGGGCCTTCGGCGGCCTGCACTTCCGCCGGCGTCTGGCGCGCCAGATCTGCGATGTTGAAGGTCTTGTCGGCCTTGGCTGCGGCCGGGTCGGCACTGAAACCGGCGATGTAGGTCGCCAGATCCCAACGCTGACGGTCGTCGAGTTGATCGGCGAAGGCCGGCATGTCGGTGCCTTCGACGCCTTGGCCGAGGGTGCTGTAGATCGCGTACAGACTCAGATGGTCGATGCGTGCGGCATCGCGCAGGTTGGCCGGTGGCGGCGTCATGCCGAGGCCTGCCGGGCCGTCACCGGCGCCGGTTTCACCGTGGCATACCGAGCAGTTCTGCGCGTACAGCGGCGCGCCCCGGGCCGGATCGGGAGTGATGATCGGCGCCTGGCTGACTTCATACGCCACCGCCAGTTTCGCCCCCAGTTGCCGGGCCTGACGCGCGACTTCAGCGCCGTCCTGTTTCGCGGTGATGGCGGCGTGCAGCGCTGCGACGCCCTGCTCCAGCGCAGCCTTCTCCGGTTTGGCCGGCAGAGCTGCGATCAGCCCTTGCAGCACTTGGGTGAATTCCAGTTGCTCACGGTACTCGCCGTCATCGACGACCTTGCCCGCCGCGACCGTCGGCGGATAGTCGGCGCTGATGTAATCAAGCAGGTGCAGCGCCTGCGGCGCGCCTTCCACGGTGTCGGCCAGCAGGTTGAAACTGCTCAGGGCGAACAGAGGGAACACCAGCCAGGCCAGGAATCGGGACGCGGCAGTCATGAATGAGTCTCAAATGGAAATGCGAAGTTACACATTGTTCACTTCGAACGCCTTTCACTCAAGCTTTGTCGACGTAGAACCGGTTTAGCGCAGGGGCGCCGATGCCTGGCAGTAGTGTTCGAGCATGAATTCGACAAAGACCCGGACGTTGAGCGCCACATGCCGGGCATGCGGATACAGCGCGTAATAGTGGCGCTGGCCGAGGCTGCAATTGGGCAGGATCTGTACCAGTCGGCCACTGAGCAGATCGTCCTGCACCGTGGCCCGAGTGAACGCGGCGATGCCGACTCCGGCCAGCGCGGCGGCGTGCAGCGAACTGATCGCATCGGCCTTGAACCGCCCATGAGCCCGCACCGACGTAGTTGCCCCGCGTGCATCGGTCAGTGCCCAGTCGCTGCCACCGGCAAATGCCAGCAACTGATGCTCGGCGAGTTCACGCACCTGTCGCACCAGACCATTGCGCGCCACATACACAGGCGAAGCCACCAGCAACATATCCGAGACAGTCAGCAACCGCGCCACCATGGATGAGTCGGCCAACGGCCCACAGATGCGCAGGGCCACATCGAAACCCTCGGCGATCAGATCGACAAAACGGTCATCGCAGGACAGGTCCACCTCAATCTCGGGATAGCGCTGCTGAAACGCCGGCAGCCAGCTCGCCAGTTCCAGCGTACCAATCACCATTGGCGCGCTGATGCGCAGCACACCGCTGGGGCTTTCATGGGCCTGCCCCACCGCCAGCGCGGCTTGATCGAGGCGTTCGAGGATGTCCACGCACGCCGCGTAATACTGCTGCCCCGCCGTGGTCAGGTTGAAACCCCGGGTGTTGCGGTTGATCAGCCGCGTGCCCAGTTCGCTTTCCAGTTGCTGCAACTGGCGGGAGATCGTTGAGTGAGTGGTGTCGAGGCGATCGGCGGCGGCGCTGAACCCGCGACATTCGACGATGCAGCGAAACGCGCGCATGGCTTGCAGTTGATTCATTAAAGCCCCGGATCTGTTGAGCGCTGAGCGCGCAAGCCTAGCGCAATCCTTGCCCACCCGGCAGCAGCAAAGCGCCCCTATAATGCGTCACCTCCGTGCTTTTGCCGTTCAAGGAAGAACCCGTTTCCATGCGCCATTGTCTGCCGTTCTGCCTGCTGCTTAGCCTCATCATGCAACTGAGCGGGTGCGCCGCTTACCGCAATTACGATCAGGAAATGCAGCAGACCATCGATCAGATGGCGCAAGGCAATCTCAACGAAGCGCTCTATCTGATGGAGCTGCACAATCCTTGGGAAAACAAGGATCTGCTGTATTTCATGGAGCGCGGCGCGATCCTCAGCGCCGGCACCAACCTGCCAAAAAGCCAGGAAGCCTGGCGCAGTGCCGACCGGATGATTTTTCAGCGCGAAGAAGCCGTGCCCTCCGCGGGCATGAAGTTGCTGACCCGTTTCGGCAATGAAATGGGCACCATGCTGGTCAACGACAAGCTGCAGCGTTACGAGGGCTACGACTACGAAAAAGTCATGCTGACCACCGAGATGGCCCTCAACCAACTGGCGGAAAACGATTTCGACGGGGCCCGCGCCGACATCAAGAAAACCCACGAGCGCGAAACCCTGATCGCCCGCCAGCGGGAGCAGCAATACGAAGACGCGCAAGAACAGGCCAGGCATCAGGGCATCACCCTGCATTACAAGGATCTGGAAGGCTATCCGGTGGCCATCCTTGATGCCCCGCAAGTGCTTGAGCTGAAGAACGGCTATCAGAGTGCGTTCAGCCATTATCTGGCCGGCTTCACTTATGAAGCGCTGGGCGAACGCGCGCTCGCAGCGCCGGGGTATCGACAGGCGATCGAGTTGCGCCCGGGCTTGCCGCTGCTCGAAAACGCTTTGCGCAACCTGGACAAACCCGGCCCGGCAGCCGATGAAAGCGAGATCCTGATCGTGGTCCAGGCCGGTTTCGCCCCGGCACGCAGTTCGGTACAAGTACCGATCCCGGTGCGGCTGAACGAAAACCTGACGATTGTTGCCCCGATCTCGTTTCCGGTGATGGTGCCCGACACCCTCACCCCTGCCGTGACCCAGGTCCTCGTCGACGGTAAACAGCACCCATTGATCATGATCAACAGCGTCTCTGACATGGCCATCCGCACCTTGCGCGATGACATGCCGGCGATCATCTCTCGCGCCATGTTCCGCGCCAACATGGCCGCCATCAGCCAGGCGCAAAAGAACGAACGCGATCCGTCCAAGGCGTCGTTGGTAGTGACCGATCCTGATCCTTTTGAAGAGGCTGACACCCGAACCTGGCGCACGCTGCCGGACAAAACCCTGGTCGCCCGTCTGCGCCTGAAAAAAGGCCTGCACCGGGTGCGCTTTCCGTATTTTCGTGCAGAAGACGGGTTCACGGTACGCGTCGACCGCAGCCATCAAGTGTTCAACCTGAGGGTATTCATGGGCCAGAACTATTACGTGGGATCGGCACTGGTCCTGCCCGAAACGCCATGAACAAAGGGTTTCCGATAAAGCAGAGAGTAATGGCACCAAACTAACAAGTGCGATTAAAAAGCTATTACATGGCCAGCATCGCCCGCTTATAATGCCGCGCCCGCGCTATCGCGATGCGGCATAAAAGCTCCTCTGGTTATGAGGAATTGGCAGGAGGCCAGCGCCACTGTCGATGGGTCACACCAGCCCGACCAGCATCGGCGGCTGATGCAGTTACTAGCTCAGGGAAGAAGTACCCCATGGCATTGCGCACTCCCACCTTGATCGCGCTCAGCGCTGTCACTTTGCTGTCCGGCTGTTCGGCGTTTCGCAACTACGACTCGGAACTGGCCCAGACCAACCAGCAACTGGCCACCGGCAACGTCGACGCCGCGCTGACCCTGCTGGAAAAGAACAACACCGGCCCCGACAAAGACCTGCTCTATTACTTCGAGAAAGGTGAGTTGCTGCGCGCCAAGGGCGACCTGTCCGGCAGCCAGAACGCCTGGACCAGCGCCGACCAAGTGGTTGGCCAGTGGGAAGATTCGGTCAAGCTCGACACCGGTAAATACCTGGCTCAGTTCGGCAGCTTCCTGGTCAACGACAAGGTGCGTCGCTACGAAGGCTACGACTACGAAAAAGTCATGCTGACCACGCAGATGGCCCTCAACCTGCTGGCGGTCAATGACTTCGACGGCGCCCGCACCGCGATCAAGAAAACTCACGAACGTGAAGCGGTGATCGCCGACCTGCGCGACAAGGAATACCTCAAGAGTGAGGAAGAAGCCGAGAAAGAAGGCATCAAGACTCAGTACAAGGATCTGCAAGGCTACCCGGTCGCCAGCCTCGACGCGCCGGAAGTGGTCAGCCTGAAAAATAGCTACCAGAGTGCGTTCAGCCATTACCTGGCCGGTTTCGTCTACGAAGCCCTGGGCGAGAAAGACCTGGCTGCACCGGGCTACCGCAAGGCGGCCGAACTGCGCCCGAATACCCCGCTGCTGGAACAGGCGCTGGTCAACCTCGACAAGCCGAGCAAGTCCGACGACAGCGATATTCTGATCGTGGTGCAAAGCGGTCTGGCACCCTCGCGTGACTCGATCCGCGTGCCGCTGCCATTGCCGATCTCCAACAACGTGGTGATCACTCCGCTGTCGTTCCCGATCATCAAGCCTGACACCTCCACCGCGCCGTTCGCGCAGATTGGCGTCGATGGCCAGCAAGTCAACCTGACCGCCCTCAACAGCACTACTGCCATGTCCCGCCGCGCTCTGCGCGATGACATGCCGGGGATCATCCTGCGCACCACCGTACGCGCGATCACCAAAGGCGTGGCGCAGAAGCAGATCAACGAAACCAATCCGCTGGCCGGACTGGCCGTGGGTATTTCTTCAGCTGTGCTGGAAGGTGCCGATACCCGTACGTGGCGCACCCTGCCGGACAACACCCAAGTGGTGCGTCTGCGCTTGAAGAAAGGCGAGCACCAAGTCAGTCTGCCGAGCGCCGTCGGCGGTTCGCTGGTCAAGGTCACCGTCGATCAGCGTTATCAGGTGATCAGCCTGCGCGCCGTAGGCAATCAGGTGTTCGCTGGCGGTCTCGCCGCCCACGTGATCCCGAGCGCTGCTGCGACCAACGTCGCCAGCCTCAAACAACCTTAAGAACGGAGTCTTTGCATGCGCTTCAAACTCATCGCCATCGCCGCCCTCGCCGTGCTGGCCAGCGGCTGCGCCACCCCGCCACCTCCTGAGCCGGGCAGCGCCGCGAGCAAGGTCGTGGCCATGGGCCCGCAAAAGCACATCGTCGTCGGCGCCATGCGCGTCGCTCGCGAAAACGGCTTCATGACGGTCAACGTGCAGTTGAGCAACACCCTCAACAGCAACAAGATTTTCTACTACCGCTTCGCCTGGCTCGGCCCTGAAGGCTTCCCGGTCGCGGAAGAAGAAGTCTGGAAAAGCCAGATGATGTACGGCGCGCAGACCAGCTTCATCCAGGGCATCGCCCCGACCCCGAAAGCCGTGGATTTCCGTCTGGAAATCAAGACGCCTTAAGCCCGCCCCCCTATTCCTGTTTTAGAGAGCATTCCCATGTTTGCACGCTTTTCCCTGATCGCTGTCCTCGCCCTGCTGGCTTCCGGTTGCGCCAACACCTCGCCGACCCTGGGCAGCAAGAACATCAGCTACGGCGACACCAAAGCGGTTGAAACCGTGACCAACGAATTCGGCTCGACCGACCTGCAAATGATCGCCGAATCGATGACCCGCTCGCTGGCCCAGTCCGGCATTCTGCAGGGCCGCCCGGTGGTGCAGGTCTACGACGTGAAGAACAAGACCAGCGAGTACATCGATACCCGCGAAATCACCACCAGCATCAAGACTCAGCTGATGAAGTCCGGCACCGCCCGCTTCGCCAGCGACAACACCGCTATGCAGAGCCAGGTCGATCAGCTCAAGCTGCAAAACCAGAGCGGCCTGTACAAGAAGAGCACCGTGGCCAAGACTGGCAACATGATCGCCGCCAAATACCGTCTGGAAGGCTCGATCAGCTCGATCGTCAAGCGCAGCAGCGACTACAAGGACGTCTTCTACAAATTCAGCCTGCAACTGATCGACGTCGAAAGCGGTCTGGCCGAGTGGATGGACGAAAAAGAGATCCGCAAAACCACGGAGCGTTGAGCAATGCGCGCATGGATTGGCATGATGGCCCTGGCTTGCGCGTTCAGCGTGCAAGCAGCCCCGAAAGTCGCGGTTACGGATCTGGCGTATCAGGAGCGTGTGGAGCAGTACATCCACATCGTTTCGGCGCAGAACAATTACCGCGAGGGTTACTACAGCTCCAGTGGTTCCTCGAGCTACAACGAGCTGGAAGCGACCACCAGCTACATCGAACAGGGTGAACTGCGTAAATTCACCGGCGACATCAAGGGCGAGATCCTGCGCACCGGGATGTTCCAGCTGGTGCAGGGCACGCCGTACACCGCGTCGTCCAAGGGTGACGTCTACGACGTGATCAAGCGGATCAAGGCCGGCAGCTTCAAGGGCGCCGACTACGTGCTGTTCGGCACCGTGTCGGACATCGACTTCACCCAGGACATGAACGAGCTGGCGCACACCGACAGCTATTCGGCGGTGCTGGGCCTGACGCTGGTGGCGGATTTCAGCCTGATCAACACCAAGACCTACGAGATCACCTCGGCCTTCACGGCGATGGGCGAAGCGCAGGACACCAAACTGGTGAATGGCCGCGACATCAAGATCTCGCTGAATCGCCCGCGGGTGGTGCGTGAAGTGTCCAAGGCTTTGGGTGAGGACGTTGCCGGGCAGCTGAGCCAGCAGCTCGGTGGCGGCGGGTACGAGCAGCCGCGCGAAGCGCCGCAGCGCAACAACTTGCCGCGTGATACTGCGCCGGTGATCTTGCGCTGACTCTTGGCTGAACGCGTTCTGTGGCGAGGGAGCTTGCTCCCGCTGGGCTGCGAAGCAGACCCAAAAGCTTGTGAGCGCTGCGCACTCAAGCGGGAGCAAGCTCCCTCGCCACAATTGAGCGGCACTCCAAAGTCTTGGCGGATAAAAAAAGGCGACCTCATCAGGTCGCCTTTTTTGTGCCGGCAGGTTTTACACCGCCGCTTTACGCAACGTCGCCATGAACGCCGCCGCACCGATGAACAGCCCGGCAAACGTGCGGTTCATGCGTTTCTGCTGCTGCGGTGTACGCAACAGGCGCAGCACCTTCGACGCCAGTCCGGTGTAGCCGGCCATGACAATCAGATCCACGCAGATCATGGTCGCACCGATCACCACATACTGAATCAGCAACGGTGCGTGGGGATTGATGAACTGCGGCAGTACCGCCAGCATGAACACCAGTGCCTTGGGGTTGCTGATGTTGACCAGGAAGCCACGAAACACCAGCGCCAGCGGTTTGCCGATCGGCCGTACCGCCGCGTCATCGCTCATGTCCATGGGCAACGCACGCCATTGCTTGATCGCCAGATAGACCAGATACGCCACACCGAACCATTTGATCGCATGGAACGCGGTGGCCGAGGCGGTCAGGATCGCGCCGACACCGGCGCCGACAATCGCGATCTGCACCGCCAGGCCGATCTGCAGGCCGAGGGCGTTCCAGTAACCGCGCCAGAAACCGTATTGCAGGCCGCTGGACATCGACGCAATGGCGCCAGCACCCGGGGACAGACTGATCACCCAGCAGGCGGCAAAGAATGCCAGCCATGTTTGAAGCTCCATCGCACACCTCGACTCATGCTCGTGACAAGACGTCAAAGCTAATGCTGTTTGGGGCGAATGACTACCGTTTTTTGCTGGATGGTTGTGGCGCGGTTGAGGGCCTCTTCGCGAGCAAGCCCGCTCCCACATTGGATTTGTGTCGATCACAGATCCAGTGTGGGAGCGGGCTTGCTCGCGAAGGCGTCAGATCAGACGCCCGCGGACTACTTCTCGAAACCGCTGGAAGGAAACACATCGCTGCCACGCCAGCGCCGCACCGAACGCTGGAAGAACAGGCTGTTCGGCACTTGCACCATGGCGCTGCCCGTCCCGAGCTCTTCAGCCTCGATCAACGTGGTGTAGAGCAGATTGATCGCCACCACCCGGCCTTTGACGCCGGGCTTGTCGGTGGTATCCACCAGCTCGACCACATCGCCCAGGCGGAACGGGCCGACGGTGAAGATCAGAATCGCGCAGAGCAGGTTCGACAGCACACTCCACATCGCGAAGAACGCCACCGCCGCCACCGCGACGAAACCCGACAGTGCCGTCCACAGCACCGTGGCCGATACGCCGAGGCGCTCCAGCACAAAAATCACCGCGCTACCCATGATCAGCCAGCGCAGGACACCTCGCAGCGGCATCAGCAACTGCGGCGGAAACGGATAACGCTCACCCAGACGAGTGAGGAATCGGGCGACGACGCGCTGGGCGAAGTAACCGGCCAACAGGATCAGCAGAATCTGCGCACCGAGCCAGAGCGGCTCGACCCACACCGCCGGCAATGGCAGCTTGAAAGCCTCCATCAAGACAACGCCTCCAGCTCCGCCTGCATGCTTTCCAGCGTCTCGAGCGCTTCCATCCAGGCTTCTTCCAGTTCGGCTTCGCGCACTTTCAATTTGGCCTGCTCGGCCAGCAGATCACGCAACTCGTTCTTGCGCGCCGGCTCGTAGATGTCGCTGTCACCGAGGCTGGCGTCGACCTTGGCGAGTTTTTCGTGGAGTTTGCCCAACTCGGCTTCGAGCTTGTCGGCTTCACGCTTGTGCGGCGCCAGCTGCTGACGCAACGCGGCGGCGGCCTGGCGCTGGGCCTTCTTGTCGGTCTTGTCCGGGTTGACCGGGGTGTTGCTGACCGGGGCGTTACGCTGACGGTATTCCACCAGCCAGCGCGCGTAGTCTTCGAGGTCGCCATCGAACTCTTCGACCTTGCCGTCAGCGACCAGGTAGAAGTTGTCGGTGGTGCTCTTGAGCAAGTGCCGATCGTGAGACACCACCAATACCGCGCCGCTGAATTCCTGCAGCGCCATGGTCAGCGCCAGGCGCATTTCCAGGTCGAGGTGGTTGGTCGGTTCGTCGAGCAGCAACAGGTTCGGTCGTTCCCAGGCGATCAATGCCAGCGCCAGACGCGCTTTCTCGCCACCGGAGAAATTCAGCACCGGCTCGTCGATGCGTGCACCACGGAAGTCGAAACCACCGAGGAAGTCGCGCAGGGTCTGCTCGCGTTCGGTCGGCGCCAGACGCTGCAAGTGCAGCAACGGGCTGGCCTTGGCATCCAGCGAGTCGAGCTGATGCTGGGCAAAGTAGCCGACCACGGTGTTCTCGCCTCGGGTCAGACGCCCGGCCAGCGGTTCGAGCTCACCGGCGAGGTTCTTGATCAGGGTCGATTTACCGGCACCGTTCGGCCCGAGCAGACCGATCCGCGCACCCGGGGTCAGTTGCAGCTTGACCTTCTCCAGGATGGTTTTGTCGCCGTAACCCAGGCGCGCATCGGACAGGTCGATCAGTGGACTGGAGATCTTGGTCGACTCGCGGAACACGAAGTCGAATGGCGAATCGACATGCGCCGCCGACAGCTCTTCCATGCGTTCCAGGGCCTTGATCCGGCTCTGCGCCTGACGGGCCTTGGTGGCCTGGGCCTTGAAGCGGGCGATGTAGCTTTCCATGTGCGCACGTTGCGCCTGCTGCTTCTCGTAGGCCTGTTGCTGCTGGGCCAGACGTTCGGCACGGGCACGTTCGAACGCGGTATAGCCGCCCCGGTAGAGGGTCAGTTTGCGTTGATCGACGTGGGCCACGTGGTCAACCACTTCATCGAGGAAGTCGCGGTCGTGGGAAATCAGCAGCAAGGTGCCCGGGTAACTTTTCAGCCACTCTTCGAGCCAGATGATCGCGTCGAGATCCAGGTGGTTGGTCGGTTCGTCGAGCAACAACAGGTCCGACGGACACATCAAGGCCTGCGCCAGGTTCAGACGCATCCGCCAGCCACCGGAGAAATCTCCTACCTGACGATCCATCTGCTCGTTGGTGAACCCGAGGCCTGCCAACAGTTTGCGGGCGCGAGCGTCGGCGGTATAGCCGTCGGCGCTGTCGAGTTCGGCGTGCAGACGGGCCAGAGCCGTGCCATCGTGGGCCGCTTCGGCCGCCGCGAGGTCACGTTGCACCTCGCGCAGACGCAGGTCGCCATCGAGCACATAGTCGACCGCCAGGCGCTCGAGGGTGTCGACCTCCTGGCGCATGTGCGCGATTCGCCAGTCGGCCGGCAGCAGGCAATCGCCCGAGTCCGGGTGCAACTCGCCGCGCAGCAAGGCGAACAGGCTGGATTTGCCGGCGCCGTTGGCACCGATGAGGCCGGCTTTGTGGCCGGCGTGCAGGGTCAGCTCGGCGTCTTCTAGAAGACGTTGCGGACCACGCTGTAAAGTCAGGTTCTGAAGTCGGATCATAATGGCGGCGGAGTCTACCAGCTTCGCTCACAACTGGCGCGAGTAGCACGATGTCCTCTGACCTGTGGAGCTTTTCCCTTGCCACCTACGCCCGACCGGGCGTGGAACCTGCCTGCCTGCAACTGCAAGCGGCGGGGGCCAATGTCTGCCTGCTGCTGTGCGGTCTGTGGTTGGAACAACGTGGCGTGGCCTTCGACGAACAACGCCTGAAGCAGTTGAAAACGCTGGTGAGGCCTTGGGATGCGGAGGTGGTGCAGCCACTGCGTGCATTGCGCACTCAATGGAAAACCCTGTCCGAGGAAGATCCGGTACTCAAGGGTCTGCGAGAACAAATGAAAGCGCTGGAGCTGGAAGCCGAACGGCACCTGCTGTGGCAACTGGAACAGGTTGCGCAGGACTGGCCGCGCGATGACGCCTCAGCGTCGGGGCAATGGCTGGAGAGTCTGGCGGGATCGACCGCCAGCCCGAACCGCGACGCGCTGCATGTGCTGCGCGTCGCGGCAACCGGCGCTTAGGAAGCGCTGGTCGGGTTGCTGCTGACGCTCGACGCAGCGGCTGGCGTTGGCGCCGTCGTAGTGGTCGAGGTGGAAGCGGCTGGAGCAGGTGCGGCGGCCGGCGCTGGAGCGGCCGGCTTGGCAGCCGGTGCAGTCGCAGGTTTAGCGGCAGCGGGTTTGGCAGCGTCCGGTTTTTTCGCGGCCGGCTTGGCAGTTGGTTTAGCGGCTGGCTTGGCGGCTACTGGTTTGGCAGCAGGCTTGGCCGCAGCAGCTGCAGGTTTTGCTGCTGCAGGTTTGCTAGCTGGTTTGGCAGCGGTTTTAGCGGCAGGCTTGGCCGCTGGTTTGGCAGCAACCTTGGCAGCAACCTTGGCAGCAGGTTTTGCCGCGACCGGTTTGGCCGCAGTCTTGACTGCCGGTTTTGCCGCAGCAGTTTTCGCAGCCGGTTTGGCAGCCGGTTTTACCGCTACCTTGGCAGCAGGTTTTGCTGCGGCGGTTTTTGCCGGAGCGACTTTGCGCGCAGCAGGTTTGGCCGCTGGCTTGGCAGCCGGTTTTGTCGCTGCAGGTTTGGCAGCGGCAGTACGTGCGGCCGGTTTCGCAGCGCTCGCCGCAGCCGGTTTTTTCACTGCGGTTTTTGCAGCAGGTTTGGCGGCTGTTTTAGCCGGTGCCTTGGCTGCTGGTTTTGCCGCTGGTTTGGCTGCTGCGGTTTTCGCCGGGGCTTTTGCCGCAGTTGGTTTGGCTGCCGTTTTTTTCGCTGGAGCTGCGGCAGGTTTGGCAGCGCGGGAGGACAGCGCCTTGCCAGCAGCCTCTTGCACACGGCCAACACCCTGGGCCAGTTTCAGGCTTTCCTGGGCATCGCGCTTGAGTTGCAGAATGTAGCCGCGAGTGTCGGACTGACGATCCTTCAGCGCATCGAGCAGGTCTTCAAGTTCTTTGACGGCAGCCTTGGCCTTGTTCTGTGCCTTGGCTTTACCGGCAGCAGCGGCGTCCTGCAATTTGGTGCGGGATTTGTGCAGTTTTTCTTGCGCCTTGCCGCGTTGCTTTTCCAGTTTGGCGAGCAGTTTTTCAGCATCAGCCAAGGCTTGGGAGCAAGCGTTTTCCAAATGCTCGAGCAAGCTGCCCGAGAGTTGTTGGAGTAAGTGCAACGGAGTGTTTACAGGCTTCTTGGTGGCCGACATGGTTTACCTCCTGGCTGACGTGAGTGCGGCTCATACTAGACCTCTGCAGTTACCGCCGCTAGGTCATCTTGACAGTAACGAAACCGTTGCGTTGCAACGAAGCGAAAATGTTCTGCGCAAAGACAAAAGCAGTTCACCGTTGCAGACGTTCGCGCTGGCATAATCGCCCGCATCTCAGGACGGAGAGTGCCCATGTCGCGCTACCTTTTTTTATCCCTCTGGATGATTTTTTCCGCCGCCCACGCCGAGGAAAAAACCACCGCGAACGACGCTCACGATCTGGCCTACAGCCTCGGCGCCAGCCTCGGTGAGCGGCTGCGCCAAGAGGTGCCGCAATTGCAGATTCAGGCATTGGTCGACGGTTTGCAGCAGGCCTATCAAGGCAAGCCGCTGGCTCTGAGCGAAGCGCGGATCGAGCAGATCCTCGCCGATCATGAATCGCAGAACGCCGAACACGCTTCGCGGCCTTCGAGCGATGCCGCGATGGAAAACGAACAGCGTTTTCTCACCGCCGAAAAAGCCAAACCGGGCGTTAAGGAACTGGCCGACGGCATCCTGCTGACCGAGCTGACACCGGGCGCTGGTGCCAAGGCCGGCCCGGATGGGAAAGTGCAGGTGCTGTATGTCGGTCGCCTACCGGACGGCACCGTGTTCGACCAGAACACGGTGCCACAATGGTTCAGCCTCGACAGCGTGATTGCCGGCTGGCGTACCGCACTGCAGAACATGCCGGTTGGCGCGAAGTGGCGACTGGTGATTCCATCGGATCAAGCCTATGGCGCCGACGGGGCTGGAGATCTGATCGCGCCGTTTACCCCGCTGGTGTTTGAGGTCGAGTTGCGCGGTGCAACAAGCTGATCGCAGCCGATTCGCAGGCACAAAAAAACGCGGAGCGCTTTCGGCGCACCGCGTTTTTTTAAACCTGCGAGAAACCTGTCAGGCCTGAACCGGATCTTCCTGCTTGTGTGCCGTGTGCAGCACTTCGATCAGGCAGTCTTCCAGTTCGAAGCGTTCGTGCAGCAGGCCACCCAGCTCCTTGAACTTCTCGGCGACGCATTTGCCTTCATCGCAAAGGTCGTTGAACGCGAGGAGTTTTTCGGTGATGACGTCGATGCGCGGGTAGAGCGTTTCGGCCAGTTCCAGACCGCGCGTGTCACCGAACGCCTTGGCTTCGCCGGTCAGTTGTTCGTAGATCTCGAAGTGCCCGGCCGAAACGTAATCGACCAGCACGCCGCAGAACTCCAGCAAGGGTTTACGGTTCTCGGACAGAGCCTGTGGTTTGTCACCCAACTTGTCGTAGGCACCGATCAGTTCTTCACGCTCTTGCAACCAGCGGTCGATCAGCAGATGAACTCCACCCCAGCGTTCCTGAGCATTCTGACAACTTTCGAGCATGGCGATCTCTCTTCCCTTGTGGGTCATGCTGCTCTACACCCGCGCCCCTCTTCTGGCTGTTATCGCTTGGAGGCCGACCGGGCAGAGCGTCATCGAGCAACATAAATCCAATGACACGTGCGGGCCAGATTATGCCCGCACGCCTATGGCTTCAAGGTACGCAGGAGATAAAGTTCATACAAGTGTTTAATCCCTGACCAGCGTGTGGTGCGACGCTTCGCCGCTGAGCGGTCGCTGCAGAGCGCTCCAGACCAGCCGCAGCAATTGATAGACCGCCAGGATCGACATCGCCACAAAGAACAGCAGGCTCCATTCCGGGATGCTCAAATCGAACAGCGTCCAGGAAATTTCTGCGCAATCTACACCGCCCCTAAGCATTCGCAACGTTGCACACAACCACGGCAGGTTGCTGAACAACGCTTCGGCATCAGGCGCGCAACGCGTCATCTGCATCAATGGGTCACTCTGCAACAACACCTGTCGCCAGGCCGCCGTAGTCCCGCCCAGGCTCAGGCCAAGCGCGGCGACCCAGTACAGCGACAGGCCGACACGCCGTGGGCCGTGGACCGCCGCCAACCCGCAACAGAACGTCAGCAACGCCATGAAAAACCTTTGCGCCAGGCACAGGCTGCAGGGCGTCAGCCCGACCGCATATTCGAGATAATAGGAAGCTCCCAGGGCCATGGCCCCTGCAGTGAAAGCCGTGAAAAACAAGGAGCGTGAACAGGCCAACGACATGGCTTTTCCGTAACAGTGGAGACAGGCAGTTACGGTAGAGGAAAGCTTGTCAGCCTTTCAAGGCGGGGCATTGGCGACAGTTCACCAGAAGTGTAGGGAAAACCCGACAGGTGCGAGAGGAATAGGTGTAGTCCGTTGTAGGACTTTGCCCAAGACGCCCGCCACAGGTAATTTTTCGCTCACTGAACGTTAACGAGGGAGCATGCTCCCTCGCGTTATCAGGCGTGAACCGGCACCGGCAACGGCGCGGCCAGCAGACGTTCATCCAGCAATCCGAGACCTTCCTGGAACAGCTGGTTACTGCGCTCGGTGTCACCCAGTTGCGCAAGCAGACGCGCCAGCTCGGCGCAGGCTTCAGGGTTACGCTGCACTCGCAGACTGCTTTCCAGGTAATCCCGTGCCTTGCCCCACAAGCTGGCTTGCAGACAGAGACGACCAAGGGTCAGCAACAAGCTCGGGTCAGCAGGATGTTCCTTGAGCCAACCTTCGGCGGTCTGCAACTGGCGCGCCGGATCGCTGCCGCGCACCAGGCCATAAAGACGCGCGAGATGGCTGTCGTACTTGCGCTTGAGGGCACTGCGCAGGATTTCTTCAGCTTCGACCTGAGCACCCAACTGACGCAGTTGCTCGGCGTATGCCAGCACCAGCGCCGGCTCCTGACGCTGCGCAGAAGTCAGCTGCTCCCAGGCACGGGTGAGTGACTGCAGACCGACCTTGCCGTCCTCGTCACGGTGCGCTGCCAGAGACAGGTTGTTGCCCCAGGCACGCCGCTCCAGTTCAGCCAGTTCGGCCGCAGGCAAAGCCTTGTCCTTGCGCAGCTCCGGCAACAGGCGAATCACCGCCGACCAATCGCCGCGCTGCTGATGCAGACGCTGCAACTGACGCAGGGTCTGCACGTTATGCGGATGCCGTTCGTGCATCGCCTGCAGGGTCACCAGAGCGCCGTCGGTGTCACCACGATCGGTCTGCAACTGCGCATGACTCAAGGCAATCGCCAACTCGGCCTGCGGCTGGCGCTCCAGCGCACGCTCAAGCAGGTGATCACACTCTTCGTACTTGCCTTGTTCGTTGGCCGCGCGTGCCGCGCCGAGGTAATACAACAGCGGCTGGCGCTCGGCTTCGGCGGCGCGATACAGGTGGCGTTGCGCGCTGGCCCAGCGACCTTCGGCCAGATCCAGCTGACCGTGTTCGATCGCCACTTGCACCCGACGGCTGCGGTTGCGCCGCGACCACGGGTTGACCACGCCACTAGAGGTCATGACCAGCTCGACCAAGGCCTTGATGCCCCAGATCAGCAGCCACAACACCGCAATTACCGCCAGTGTCGCCCACAGACTCGATTCATAGCGAAAGCTCTTGTAGGCAATCAGCACGTAACCCGAGTGCTGGGCAATTGCCAGGCCCAGCGCCGCCGTCGCCGCGATCACCAGAAACACGATCACATACAGGCGTTTCATGGCGTGGCCTCCTGCGCGGTGTTGGCGGCAGGTTTGGCGAACGGTTTGACCGACTCCTCAGCGTTGACGTTACGTCGCTCCAGATAAGCCTGCACCGCACTCAGCGTGCCGGTCAGGTCCGGCGTCTTGACCGTGACCGGTTGCTTGCTCAACTCGACAACCTGTTCGAGCATGATTTTGCTCTGCGGATTGTCCGGGTTGAAATTGCCCGTGAGCACATCCCGCGCTTCGGTCAGTGCCTGGGTGTAGACCGGTGCCTGGCCATTGAGCGCCGCCCATTGCGCCTGCTCCAGTGCGAGGCTCAGGGCCAGGCGCACCTGGCTCAGACTTTGCCCGGCCAGCAGTGGCTTCACGTTCTTGTCGGCATTGAAATCGATGCGGATGTAGCGCGACACCTGGTCCCACCACTGCGCCCAGCGACTGGCGCCATCGCCGTCAGCGGTAAGACCCAGCAGCGATTCGCCGCGATCCTTGTACTCCGGCGCCAGCTCGGTCAGTTCGATGACCTGATCACGCAAGGCACCAATGCGCAGGAACAAACCGGTGCGATCCGGCTGCTCGGTGCTGCGCAGGGCGACGAGGGTTTTCGCCACTTGCTCACGGGCGGCGAACGAGCCGGGATCGTTCTGTTCACGCAGAATTTCGTCGGCACCCTGCACCAGCGCCTGGGCGCTGCTGATGTCCTGCAAGGCCGACAGACGCAGGCTGGCCAGACGCAGCAGATGCTCGGCCTCGGCCAGACGCCAGTCCTTGCGGCTGGCGCCGAGAACGGTTTCCAGACGTTGATTGAGGCGCTGCTGATCACCTTGCAGTTGCGTCACCAGACGCTGGCGCTCGGCAAGTTCGTCGGCACCGGGCAATTGCGCGAGGCGCTCGGTCAGGCGCTGTTCGTTGAGCTTGAGGCTCTGCGCCTGATCGTTCAGTGCCTGCACCTGGCCTGACTGTTGTGCGGTGTTGGTCTGCAGGTGACGCACCTGCCAGACACCCCAGCCACCGATCGCCACGCCGGCAGCGCCGAGCAACAGGGCGACAATGGCCAGTCCGTTGCCTCGGCGCGGCTCTTTGGCCGGCGGTGGAGTTTCAACCTGGGCATCGATCACAGGCTGGACATCATCTTTAGGCAAGGCTGTTTCGCTCACGTATCCATCCTTTGCATTAGAGAACGGGCACGGGATGCTCCCGTAACGCCGTCAGCAAAGCCGCGGCACTCGCGCCGCGGCAATCCACAACTGTTCGGGCCCCGGCGGCACGTGCCAGCTCGGCGACCCTTGGGCTTGGCACAAACAACGGCAACTGCGCAATTGACGGCCAGGCATCGCCGGCCATCTGGCGCAAGTGCTCGAAACCCTGTCCACTGCTGACCACCAGCCCGTTCAAGCGTTCCGCTGCGATGCGCCGGGGCAGCTCTTGCGGCGGGTAGGCCGGCAGGTCACGCCGATACAACTCCAGATACTCGACACTAGCACCAAGCGCGCGCAGGCGCTCGGCGAGTAGCTCGCGACCACCCTCGCCACGCAGGATCAGCACCTGCGCGTCGGCCCTTGTGACCGCCTCGCGCAGACGCGGCAATTGCAGCAGGGCTTCACTGTCATCGCCGTCGGCGGGAAAGTGTACGTCGAGACCGTAATCGCGAAGAATCTGCGCGGTCGCCGCACCGACGCTGAACCACGGCATCGACAGCGACTGAAGCCCATGAGCGTCCAGCAGATCAAGCGCAATCCGCGCCGCCGGCTTGCTGACCACGATGACCGCGCTGCAACCCGAAAGCTGCTTCAGCGCCTGACGTATTTTCTCAGAGACCGGCAGCGGCACGATGTCCAGAAGCGGCAGGCAACTGCTGAAAATCCCCTGCCCGGCCAATACCTCGGCCAGCGCCGCGCAGTCATCCGCAGGGCGCGTCAACAGCAGGCGCCAGCCAGTCACTCGTGACCTGCCTCGCCATACACCGCTTTGAGAATGTCGTCGGCACCCTGTGCGAGCAAGGCTTCAGCGACCTGCACGCCCAACGCTTCGGCATTGGCACGCGGCGCACGCGCTTCGGCGCTGAGCAGCTTGCCACCGCTCGGCTCGCCCACCAGACCACGCAACCATAGCTGTTCACCTTCGAGCACGGCGTAGCAGGCGATCGGCACCTGGCAGCCGCCATTCAAGTGTTTGTTGAGGGCACGTTCAGCGGTCACGCGCGAAGCGGTATCGGCGTGGTGCAACGGCGCGAGCAAGGCGTGGATTTGCGTGTCGGCACTGCGGCATTCGATGCCGACAGCGCCCTGGCCACCGGCCGGCAGACTGTCGTCGACGCTGATCGCAGAAGTGATGCGCTCTTCGAAACCGAGGCGGATCAGGCCGGCCGCCGCGAGGATGATCGCGTCGTACTCACCGGCATCGAGCTTTGCCAGGCGAGTATTGACGTTGCCGCGCAGGAAGCGGATTTCCAGATCAGGACGACGGGTCAACAGTTGCGCCTGACGCCGCAGGCTGGAGGTGCCAACGATGGCGCCGGCAGGCAGCGCATCGAGGCTGGCATAAGTATTGGAAACGAAAGCATCGCGCGGGTCTTCGCGTTCGCAGATACAGAACAGGCCAAGACCTTCGGGGAAGTCCATCGGCACGTCTTTCATCGAATGCACGGCAATGTCGGCTTCGTTTTCCAGCAGCGCGGTTTCCAGTTCCTTGACGAACAGACCCTTGCCGCCGATTTTCGACAGCGGCGAGTCGAGCAGCTTGTCGCCGCGACTGACCATGGGCACCAACGTCACCAGCAGACCCGGATGGGCCGCTTCCAGACGGGATTTGACGTATTCGGCCTGCCAGAGGGCCAGCGCACTTTTACGGGTGGCGATGCGGATTTCGCGAGAGGACATGGATCAATCCGTACTGAATAGATACGGCGGATAATAACAGCTCAGCCAAATCCACTTTGACTTGAATCAGAAACGGCGTGGCCTCCCTGGCCTGCAATGCCCGGTAGAAGAAAGTGAAACTGTGCGCGAAGGCCGATTCAGAGGCCCTGCATCATCTTGCGCACACCGGCCACATGCCGACGGCTGACGATCAGCGCATCACCATTGAGGCCTTTGAGGAACAGCTGAAAATGCCCCAGCGGTGTGCGTTGCAGACGCTCGATGCGGTCGCGGGCGACCAGCGCGTTGCGGTGGATGCGCACGAAACGCTCGCCGAATTCGTCTTCGAGGGCTTTCAGCGGCTCGTCCAGCAGCACTTCACCGCTCTCATGGCGCAAGGTCACGTACTTGTGATCGGCAATGAAATAGACCACCTGATCCAGCGGGATCAGCTCGATGCCTTTGCGGGTGCGGGCGCTGATGTGACTGCGCGGGCCATTACCGCTTTCGGCGGCGGGACGGGTCAGGGCCGAGAGTTGGGCCCGGTTGGGACGTTCAGCCCGTTTCAGGGCGTCATGCAGATGTTCGGTTCGCACGGGTTTCACCACATAGCCCACGGCGCTGGCCTGCAGGGCTTCCACGGCAAATTCATCGGGGCCGGTGCAAAACACCACGGCCGGTGGCGTTTCGCGCTCGCACAGACGGGCAGCGACCTGCAGGCCATCGAGGCCTGGCATACGGATATCGAGCAGCACGATATCCGGCTTGTGGCTGTCGATCAGCGCCAACGCCTCTTCGCCATTCGTGGCGCTGGGCTCCAGGACTGTATAACCCTCGAGCTCGCTTACCATTCGGCTTAGGCGCTCGCGAGCCAGTGGTTCGTCATCAACGATCAGGACATTCATATTGCGCTGGATTCCTGCGTGAGTCTCGCACAAGGATAGCGTAGACAGGTGAAGTGACGTCCGTCACCGCGATCCACGCTAAGACTAGCCCGAGCGCCAAAAAGTGCCGTACGTCGGCCAGCAATATTTGCCAGTGTCCGGGTCGTACTGCTCAAAGCCCGCTGTTTCCTGCGTTTTTCACGGGGTATGCCAAAGGACAAATCCACCCGCCCCCTCTTCTTATAGTCGGCGTCCGGACCTTTGTGCGATCCGCAGTCGCGCCGACCCTTATGTCCAACTGTAGACGCTTGCCGGGCCGATATTGCTCAATCGAAAAATATCCTTGCGCAAATCCGCTGCAGACGGCGCCGACTATGAATGAGCACATGAGAAAAAAACGTATCGACCGGTGTCAGCGACAGGATTGGCAACCCTGTTATTATCCGCGCCAGCGTTTCACGCCTTCTTTCTTCAAGCCGATACGAGCGAATTCATGAGCACTGACAAGACCAATCAGTCCTGGGGCGGCCGCTTCAGTGAACCCGTCGACGCCTTCGTCGCCCGCTTCACCGCCTCCGTCACCTTCGACCAGCGCCTGTATCGCCACGACATCATGGGCTCGATCGCCCACGCCACCATGCTGGCCAAGGTCGGCGTGCTGACCGATGCCGAGCGCGACAGCATCATCGACGGCCTGAAGACCATTCAGGGCGAAATCGAGGCCGGCCAGTTCGACTGGCGCGTCGACCTCGAAGACGTGCACATGAACATCGAAGCGCGCCTGACCGATCGCATCGGCATCACTGGCAAGAAACTGCACACCGGGCGCAGCCGTAACGATCAGGTCGCCACCGACATCCGTCTGTGGCTGCGCGACGAGATCGACTTGATCCTGGCCGAGATCACCCGCCTGCAAAAAGGCCTGCTGGAGCAAGCCGAGCGCGAAGCCGAGAGCATCATGCCCGGCTTTACTCACCTGCAGACCGCACAACCGGTGACCTTCGGCCACCACATGCTGGCGTGGTTCGAAATGCTCAGCCGCGACTACGAGCGTCTGGTCGACTGCCGCAAGCGCACCAACCGCATGCCGCTGGGCAGCGCCGCGCTGGCCGGCACCACCTATCCGATCGACCGCGAATACACCGCGCAACTGCTGGGCTTCGACGCCGTGGGCGGCAACTCGCTGGACAACGTTTCCGATCGCGATTTCGCCATCGAATTCTGCTCGGCCGCGAGCATCGCGATGATGCACCTGTCGCGCTTCTCCGAAGAGCTGGTGCTGTGGACCAGCGCGCAGTTCCAGTTCATCGATCTGCCGGATCGGTTCTGCACCGGCAGCTCGATCATGCCGCAAAAGAAAAACCCGGACGTGCCGGAGCTGGTACGCGGCAAGACCGGCCGCGTGTTCGGCGCACTGATGGGCCTGCTGACCCTGATGAAAGGCCAGCCTCTGGCCTACAACAAGGACAACCAGGAAGACAAGGAGCCGCTGTTCGACGCCGCCGACACCCTGCGCGATTCGCTGCGCGCGTTTGCCGACATGATCCCGGCGATCAAGCCGAAACACGCGATCATGCGTGAAGCGGCGCTGCGTGGTTTCTCCACCGCTACCGATCTGGCGGACTACCTGGTACGCCGTGGCCTGCCGTTCCGTGACTGCCACGAAATCGTCGGTCACGCGGTGAAATATGGCGTAGACACTGGCAAGGATCTGGCCGAGATGAGCCTGGAGGAACTGCGTCAGTTCAGCGACCAGATCGAGCAGGACGTGTTCGCCGTGCTAACCCTGGAAGGCTCGGTGAATGCCCGTGACCATATCGGCGGGACTGCGCCAGCGCAGGTCAAGGCAGCCGTGGTTCGCGGTCAGGCCCTCATCGCCAGCCGCTAAAGCTCAAAAGCTTCGCGAGCAAGCCCGCTCCCACATTTGGATTGATGTTGAACACAACATTGTGTGACCAACAAAAATTTCCTGTGGGAGCGGGCTTGCTCGCGAATGCGGCCTTCAGAACGCCAAAAAACTCACTTCTTGGCAGCGATCATCGCCAAAAACGCCGGCATCGCTAATTCTTTGTCCGCCGCAATCTTCTGCACATGCGGATTCTGCTCAAGCCGCTCCAGCAGCGCCTTGGCCTTCGGCATCTCTGCCAGCCAATCGATCCCGAACAACTTCTGCCCGACCGCACAGGCCAGCGGCACACTGTAGAGAAAATACAAATCCGCAATGCTCAGGCTGTCGCCCGCCACGTACGGGGCGAATTTGCCGTGTCGACCCAGCGCCGCGAATCCCAGCAGCAGCTCGGCTTTGGTTTTCTCCTTGATCGCCTCCGGCACCGGTGAGCCGAAGAACGCCTCGCCATAGCAGGCGCGGCCCGGCAGTTCGATGTACAGCTCGATTTCCTTGGCAATCGCCAACACCTGCGCGCGCTCGAACGGATCGCTCGGCAGCAGCGGCGTGCCCTTCTGGGTCTGTTCGAGGTATTCGAGGATGATCGCGGTTTCGTTGATGAAACCGGCGTCTACGCCGAGCACCGGGACCTTGCCGCGCGGGCTGATGGCCAGAGATTCCGGTGTCTGCGCCGGATAGAACGTGACCTCTTCGAACGGCAGGCCTTTTTCCAGCAGCGCCAGTTTGACCATGTTGTAGTAGTTGCTGACTGAGAATCCGTAGAGCTTGAACATCACATAGCCTCCAGGCCGTGCGGGGTGGGCAGGCACTGTTTATAGATCGCCCGTCACGATCCTGCCAGCAGCATCACCCCGCTGAATGCGGGTAAACTGGCGCCTTTCCATGAGGAGCCTGCCATGAGCGAGCCGACAGACATCGACAACGACGAAGAAGAGTTCACCGAGGCGACGTTGATCGAAGCCATCGAGAACCAGATCGAAAGCGACAACCCGCCAGCGGCCAAAGCGACGTTCAACAAGTTGACCCTGGTGGGTGTTGAGCGCGAAGAAATCCTCAACCTGATGGCGCATGTGCTGGCTTACGAGATTGACGCGATGCTCGATGAAGACCGCCCGTTCGATACCGAGTGGTATGAAACCGCACTGCGTGCACTGCCCGAGTTACCACCCGAAAAGCAGTAACTGCACATTTCCCCTGTGGGAGCGGGCTTGCTCGCGAAGGCGGTGGATCAATCGACGAACAGGGCGACTGACCCAACGCCTTCGCGAGCAAGCCCGCTCCCACAAGGTTTGTAACGTATCCATCCAGCCATCTCTCCGGCCCCGACTACACTGGAATCCGCCTCAAGACAAAATCCCTGATCTGAGCACTGGACATGCCGCAAAAGCGGGTTCACCTTAGGGACGCTGTCGTCCAATTCCTAGAAAGTCTGGAGTCCTTATGTCGCTTACCCCTGAGTTGGTTGCCGAACTGGAAGTCCTCGCACTCTTTCCCCTGGACAGTTCCCAGGAAGGTTTGAAAATTCATCAGACCGCTGCCCCGAAACACATTGCCGCTGCCAAACGCCTCTTCGAAAAAGAACTCACCGACCAGCCAGATGGCGGGTATCTGACCAGCCTCGGTCGCGATGCTGCACAAAATGTGCAGACCGTGCTGACCATTCTGAAAGAGCAAGAAACAGCCTGATTATTCCCGTCCTTGCCCACGGGAACTCCTGCCACGGGATTTCCGCGGGCCCACCTGATCGCTCTCCGCTAAAAATCTGACGTCAAAAAACAAATTCAGCTTAAAAGTCCCGCTGCGCAGAGGCTAAACTGCCTCCCATTCCGAGACCCTCTTCGTCCGAGCCTGCGAGCCGGTTTGAGCTGACATGACGCGCACCCATGAAATCCGCCCCGATCTGGACGAAGGCATCGACCGCAAGGTGCTCAGCCAGTTGCGCGCGCGCTTTCTCAAACTCAATGAAGGTCGCCTCGGGCGTGCCCTTGAAGGGTTGTCGACACGCCAGCAAAGCGTACTGACCCTGCTGCCGCTGTTCTTCCACGTCAATCACCCGCTGTTGCCGGGTTATGTTTCCGGCAGCACGCCAGCCGGGCTGTCCAACTATGAACCGGACGCCACCGCCCTCGCCGAAGCACAGCGCCTGACTCGCTCGTTTTCCTACAAGCCGCGCCACGGCAGCAACCCGCCACGACCGATTCACGGTCTGTTCCTGATGGGCAGCCTCGGCACCCTGGCTCAGGCCGATCAGAGCGACATGGATGTGTGGGTCTGCCATGCGCCGGACCTGAGCGACAACGAACTCGCCGAGCTGCGCAAAAAATGCCAGCTCCTCGAAACCTGGGCCGCGACCCAAGGCGCCGAGGCGCATTTCTTTCTGATCGACCCGGTGCGTTTCGTCAAAGGCGAACGCGACACCCAGCTCAGCTCCGAAAACTGCGGCAGCACGCAGCACTATCTGCTGCTGGACGAGTTTTATCGCACGGCAATCTGGCTGGCCGGGCGCACGCCGATCTGGTGGCTGGTGCCGGTCTACGAAGAAAGCGCTTACGACCTGTATACCCACACTCTGCTGTCAAAGCGCTTCATTCGCGCCGACGAAACTCTCGACCTTGGCCACTTGGCAACGATTCCGCCGGGCGAGTTCATCGGCGCCGGCCTGTGGCAGTTGTTCAAGGGCATCGAGTCGCCCTACAAGTCGGTGCTCAAGCTGTTGCTGACCGAGGTTTACGCCAGCGAACACCCGAACGTGCAGTGTCTGAGCCTGCGCTACAAGCGGGCCGTGTTCGCCAATCAGCTGGATCTGGATGAGCTGGATCCGTACATGGTCGTGTACCGACGCATCGAGGAATACCTCAGCGCCCGCAACGAACCTGAACGGCTGGAGCTGGTGCGACGCGCGCTGTACCTCAAGGTCAACCGCAAGCTCACCGGCAACAGCCGCACCCAGAGCTGGCAGCGCTCGCTGCTGGAACGCCTGGCGCACGAATGGCATTGGGATCAGCGGCAACTGGCCTTGCTCGACAGCCGCAGCCAGTGGAAAGTCCGCCAGGTCAGCGCCGAACGCCGCGCGCTGGTCAATGAACTGAATTACAGCTACCGCTTCCTGACGCAGTTCGCCCGCACCGAACAGACCGTCAGCCTGATCAACAAGCGCGACCTGAATGTGCTCGGTCGTCGCCTGTACGCCGCGTTCGAGCGCAAGGCCGACAAGGTCGAATTCATCAATCCCGGCATCGCCCCGGATCTGGCCGAAGACACCCTGACGCTGGTGCAATCACCGAATAAAAAAGAGCCTGGGCAAACCCAGTGGGGCTTGTACAACGGCAGTCTGAATGCCCTGGAATGGGAGCACTTCGCGCCAATCAAGCGCAGCCGCGAGCTGCTCGAACTGCTGACCTGGTGCCATCGCAACGGCGTGATCGACAGCAGTACGCGCCTGGCGCTGCACCCCGGCACCAGTGACATGAGCGAGTTCGAGTTGTTCAACCTGCTCGGCAGCCTGCAGCAGTGCATCGCCCTGCCCCTGCCGACCGTCGCTGAAGAACCACTGCTGCGCGCTGCGGTGCCGAGCGAAGTGCTGATGCTGGTCAACGTCGGTGTCGATCCGCTCAAGCACCACCGCGACCTGAACATCCTGATGACCACCGAGCGTACTGACTCGCTGAGTTACGCCGGGGTGCGCGAAAACCTCGTGCTGACCCTCGATCAGGTCACGCTCAACAGCTGGAACGAAGTGCTGGTCAACCGCTTCGATGGCCCCCACGCACTGCTCGATTGCCTGCGCGACTATCTCAACAACCTGCCGCGCGGCCCGCAACAGCCATCATTGAAGGTGCGCTGCTTCTGCCACAACCGTGCACAGTTCATTGCCCGCCGCGTTGAGGAAGTCATCGATACGGCGCAAACCCTGCTGCTCAGCGAGCTCAATCACCGCTACCTGATTCAGGTGCAACAGCACTATCACGTGCTGGAGCTGGTGCCGGGCCAGGTCAACCATGTCGCCCTCGCCACCCTGCCGGCGCTGCTCGATTATCTGGGCGAGGAACAGCCGCGCTACAGCCCGCTGCACCTGGATCCGATGGCACTGGAGGATCACGACCTCGCGCTGATCCTGCCGATGGGTCAGCCCGAATCGATTCAGGTGTTTTACCGGATCAGCGAACAACAGGCCGAACTGTACGTGCTGGATGAGTTCAACGCGTTGTGGCAACAGCATTTGCCGTATCACGACGAACAGAGCCTGCTGGTGCCGCTGCAGCGCTTCCTGCAATCGATCCAGTATCGGCGTGATGCGCTGTTACCAATGGATGGCAGCCCGGCGGTCGGCCTCGAAACCTTGTATTACCAGCTATTGCCTTCCGGCCCCGGGCGCGCGCGCCGGGTCGAAGCACGACCGGCGCCGCAGACACCGGTCAACAAACCGTTCTACGACGTTCAGGCGATCGTCGGCAAAGCCGCACCGGGCGAGGTGCAAGTCACCTTGTATTGCAATCAACGGGAATTCAGCGAGCTGGAACATGGCGACCAGCTGTTCCGCGTGGTCGCCCGGGAGATCGTCGAACAGCGCCGCGAGACCGAGCGCTATCGCTGCTACATCACCGACCTGGACCTCTCGGGCCTGCTCGGTGATGGTCAGAGTTCAAGCAATTTGTATCTGCGCTACAAGGCCGACCTGGAGCGCGCCCTGAACGAGGCGCTCGAACAGGTCTGAGGCGGGGTCACTCGCGGAATTCACCGCCGTTGGCAGGCTGTGATTCGACTTCCAGCAAGGTCAGTTTCAGGGTCTTGCCACCCGGAGCCGGCCAGTCAATGTGCTGACCGACTTTCAGGCCCAGCAACGCGCTGCCGACCGGCGCGAGGATCGAGATCTTGCCTTCGTCGGCGTTGGCATCCTTGGGATAGACCAGCGTCAGGTGATAGTCCTTGCCACTGCCTTCTTCGCGGCAGTGCACGCGGGAATTCATCGTCACGACATCAGCGGGCACTTCATCGTGGCCGACCAGTGTATCGGCGCGGTCCAGTTCGGTTTGCAGCGCGATCACGCCCGGCGCAGCCTGGTCTTTCTCATTCAGGTTGTCGATCAAGCGCTCCAGACGTTGTACGTCCAGACGGGTAAGGGTGATGGAAGGTGCGGTCATGATCCGGGCAGACTCCTTTCTTCTGCACACAAAAAAAGCAAAACCCCGCCAAAAAAGACGGGGTTTTCACCAGGCCTCGATGGGTTGAGGCGTGCTCGGACACTATCACAGCTCAAAAAATATACAAGTCACCGCCCGGCAACCCCCACTCAGCCCTGAGGGAAACGTTGTGGTGAGGGGATTTATCCCCGATAGACTGCGCAGCAGTCTCAAAGCCTGGGGCCGCTGCGCAACCCATCGGGGATAAATCCCCTCACTACAGGGCCGAGTCAGGCCTGAGTTCGGCGTTGTCGGGCTTGGCTGACGATCACCCGCCGCCGCTCATCATCGGCCGAACGCCATTCGCGAATATCCTCGACATGGCGGAAGCAGCCGAGGCAAACCTTCTGTTCATCCAGCCGGCACACGCCGCTGCACGGCGACGGCACCGCCGGGCTGACGTTGCTGTAGAGCGGCTTCGGAGGCCGGACGGGAGCGGTATCAGTCACGAAATCACAGACCTTCGAAGTCGAATTCGACGCCGGCCTGCTGCTTGACGATGCGCTCGAGCATTTCGCCCAGTTGCTCTTCGCTCTTGTCGCACATCCAGCGTTCGCTCTCTTCGTCGTAGTCGAAGTGGAAACCACCGGACACCGCCGCCAGCCACAGCTGACGCAGGGGTTCCTGACGACTGAAGATCAGTTGCGAGCCGTTTTCGAACTTGACGGTCAAGACACCTGCCGAGCTTTCCAGGTCGATATCCAGGTCACTTTCATCAAAGATGTCTTCCAGTTTTTCCTGGGTTTCATCGACCAGATCATGGAAACGCGCTTCGGACAAACTCATTGTGGCAACCTCAAAAAATGTTCTGATCAGGCTCAAGCGCCGCAAGATACGGACGCTGCCGGCCGATTGCAAAGATTAACGACCAAGCACCTCAATAGCACTGTAAACACTGTACCGGTGGGAGCGGGCTTGCTCGCGAAGAGGCCGGCACATCCAGCAATTCTGCCTGCAGAACCACCGCTTTCGCGAGCAAGCCCGCTCCCACAGGGCTTGGTGCGCCTATAACTAGCCCCGCCAGACGGGAGGGCCATCACATAGGCAAGCTGCCGGGTGGCCGGTATACTCCGGCGCAATTAACGCATTTTCAAGGATTTCGCCATGAAGCGCCTGATCTCTTCCCTTGCTGCGCTCGTCGCGGTTGCCTGCCTCGTTTCGGCCTGTGGTCAAAAAGGCCCGCTGTACCTGCCGGATGACGATCAGGACCCGGCCGAGCAAGCCCAGTCTTCGCAGAAGCAGCCGTCCAAAGCACACAAGCACGACGTTTACCAATAAGGGATCGCCATGGACGCTTTTAACTACCGTGGCGGGGAGCTGTTCGCGGAAGGTGTGGCGCTGTCCGCCATCGCCGACCGCTTCGGCACGCCCACCTATGTCTACTCGCGTGCGCACATCGAAGCTCAATATCTGGCGTACGCCGACGCGCTGGCCGGCATGCCGCACCTGGTCTGCTACGCAGTCAAGGCCAACTCCAACCTCGGGGTGCTGAATGTCCTGGCCCGTCTCGGCGCCGGTTTCGACATCGTTTCCCGTGGCGAGCTGGAGCGTGTGCTGGCCGCTGGCGGCAGCGCCGACAAGATCGTGTTCTCCGGCGTCGGCAAGACCCGTGACGACATGCGTCGCGCGCTGGAAGTCGGCGTGCACTGCTTCAACGTCGAATCCACCGACGAGCTCGAGCGCTTGCAAGTGGTCGCCGCCGAGCTGGGTGTTCGCGCACCGGTCTCGCTGCGCGTGAACCCGGACGTCGACGCCGGCACCCATCCATACATTTCCACCGGTCTCAAAGAGAACAAGTTCGGCATCGCCATTGCCGACGCCGAAGACGTGTACGTGCGTGCCGCGCACCTGCCGAACCTGGAAGTGATCGGTGTCGACTGCCACATCGGCTCGCAACTGACCACCCTGCCGCCGTTCCTCGATGCCCTCGACCGCCTGCTGGATCTGGTCGACCGCCTCGGCGATTGCGGCATCCACCTGCGCCACATCGATCTCGGTGGTGGCCTGGGCGTGCGTTATCGCGATGAAGAGCCGCCGCTGGCAGGCGACTACATCAAGGCCGTGCGCGAGCGTCTGGACGGCCGTGACCTGGCGCTGGTGTTCGAACCGGGCCGCTTCATCGTCGCCAACGCCGGCGTGTTGCTGACCCAGGTCGAGTACCTCAAGCACACCGAACACAAGGATTTCGCCATCGTCGACGCGGCGATGAACGACCTGATCCGCCCGGCGCTTTATCAGGCCTGGATGGACGTCACTGCGGTCAAGCCGCGCAACACCGCCGCACGCCAGTACGACGTGGTCGGCCCGATCTGCGAAACCGGCGACTTCCTCGCCAAGGATCGTGAGCTGGCGCTGGAAGAAGGCGACCTGCTGGCCGTGCATTCGGCCGGTGCCTACGGCTTCGTGATGAGTTCCAACTACAACACCCGTGGCCGTGCCGCTGAAGTGTTGGTAGACGGTGATCAGGTTTTTGAAGTGCGCCGCCGCGAAACCGTGGCCGAGCTGTTTGCCGGCGAAAGCCTGCTGCCGGAGTAACCCATGCTGCTGCGTTTTACCAAAATGCACGGCCTGGGCAATGACTTCATGGTTCTCGACCTGGTCAGCCAGCACGCGCATATTCAGCCCAAGCACGCCAAGCAATGGGGCGACCGGCACACCGGTATCGGTTTCGACCAGTTGCTGATCGTCGAAGCGCCGAGCAACCCGGACGTGGATTTCCGTTACCGGATCTTCAACTCCGATGGCTCGGAAGTGGAACAGTGTGGCAACGGTGCACGCTGCTTCGCGCGCTTCGTGCTCGACAAACGTCTGACGGCCAAGCGGCAGATTCGCGTCGAGACCAAGGGCGGCATCATCGAGCTGGACGTGCGTAACGACGGCCAGATCGGGGTGAACATGGGCGCGCCGCGTCTGGTGCCGGCGGATATTCCGTTCGACGCACCGGCGCAGGCCAGCAGCTATCAGCTGGAAGTCGACGGCACCACGGTCGAACTGGCCGCTGTGTCAATGGGCAACCCCCATGCGGTGCTGCGCGTACAGGACATCAACAATGCACCGGTGCATGAACTGGGGCCGAAAATCGAACACCACCCGCGCTTCCCGGCGCGGGTCAACGTCGGTTTCATTCAGGTCATCGATCGCAACCGCGCGCAGCTGCGCGT
The DNA here is from genome assembly GCF_053851495.1 of Pseudomonas sp. JQ36. Classification (NCBI taxonomy): domain Bacteria; kingdom Pseudomonadati; phylum Pseudomonadota; class Gammaproteobacteria; order Pseudomonadales; family Pseudomonadaceae; genus Pseudomonas; species Pseudomonas sp. JQ36. Next base: position 4,569,918 of record NZ_CM132642.1, read on the forward strand.
CTGGGAACGCGGGGCCGGGGAAACCCAGGCCTGCGGCACCGGTGCTTGCGCCGCGGCTGTCGCGGCAATCAGTCAGGGGTGGATGGATTCGCCGCTGTTGATCGACCTGCCTGGCGGGCGTCTGTCCATTGAATGGGCAGGCCCTGGCCACCCGGTGCTGATGACCGGCCCGGCAGTGCGTGTATACGAAGGACAAGTGCGTCTTTGAGTGAGCAGAAGCCATGACCGATAAGCCTCAGGTACCCGCCCGACAGTCCGACGAATCAGCGTCCGAGAGCCTGGAGGCGGCAGCGGTTGCCGCATACCTGGAGGCTCATCCGGACTTCTTCGTCGAGCACGAAGAACTGCTGCCCGCCATGCGCATTCCCCACCAGCGCGGCGACACCGTATCGCTGGTCGAACGGCAGATGAGCATCCTGCGCGACCGCAACATCGAGATGCGCCATCGCCTCTCGCAGTTGATGGACGTCGCCCGCGACAACGATCGCCTTTTCGACAAGACCCGCCGCCTGATCCTGTCCCTGATGGACGCCGCCAGCCTGGAAGACGTGGTGATCAGCGTCGAAGACAGCCTGCGCCAGGATTTTCAGGTGCCTTTTGTCAGCCTGATCCTGCTCGGCGACAACCCGGCACCGGTTGGCCGCTGGGTGACTCATGCCGACGCGCAAACCGCGATCGGCGGTCTGCTCACCGAAGGCAAGAGCGTCAGCGGCACTCTGCGGGAACATGAGCTGGACTTCCTGTTCGGCGAAGAACAGCGCAAGCAGATCGGCTCCACCGCGGTAGTCGCGGTCAGCCATCAAGGCATCCACGGCATTCTGGCGATCGCCAGCCGTGATCCGCAGCACTACAAGAGTTCGGTGGGCACGCTGTTCCTCAGCTACATCGCCGAAGTCATGGGCCGCGTGCTGCCACGGGTCAACAGCTCCCTGCGCTCGGTACGCTGAGCATGGAACGACAACTGGACGCTTACTGCGAACACCTGCGCAGTGAGCGACAGGTGTCGCCGCACACCCTGTCGGCCTATCGCCGCGACCTCGATAAAGTCCTCGGCTGGTGCCTCAAGCAGAACATTGGCAGTTGGGCGGCGCTGGATATTCAGCGCCTGCGCAGCCTGATCGCCCGCCTGCATGCGCAGGGGCAGTCGTCACGCAGTCTCGCCCGATTGCTTTCGGCGGTGCGCGGGCTCTATCACTATCTGAATCGCGAAGGTCTGTGCGATCACGACCCGGCGACGGGTCTGGCGCCGCCGAAAGGCGAACGGCGCTTGCCGAAAACCCTCGACACCGACCGTGCATTGCAACTGCTGGAAGGTGCGGTCGAGGACGACTTTCTTGCCCGTCGCGATCAGGCGATTCTCGAATTGTTCTATTCCTCGGGCCTGCGCTTGTCCGAGCTGACCGGGCTCAATCTCGATCAGCTGGATCTGGCCGACGGCATGGTTCAGGTGCTCGGCAAGGGCAGCAAGACCCGCCTGCTGCCGGTCGGAAAAAAGGCGCGCGAAGCACTGGAGCAATGGCTGCCGCTGCGGGCCATGACCAACCCGGCCGACGACGCCGTGTTCGTCAGCCAGCAAGGTCGGCGCCTCGGCCCACGGGCGATTCAGGTGCGAGTGAAACTGGCCGGCGAACGCGAACTGGGGCAGAACCTGCACCCGCACATGCTGCGGCACTCCTTCGCCAGCCACTTGCTGGAATCCTCGCAGGACCTGCGCGCGGTGCAGGAACTGCTCGGCCACTCGGACATCAAGACCACGCAGATCTACACCCACCTGGACTTCCAGCACCTGGCGGCGGTCTACGACAGCGCCCACCCACGGGCCAAACGCAGCAAAGGCGACGATTCATGAGCATCCAGTTGATCACCTTCGACCTCGACGACACCCTGTGGGACACCGCCCCGGTGATCGTCAGTGCCGAAGCGGTATTGCGCGAATGGCTGAGCGAACACGCACCGAACCTGGGCGCAGTGCCGGTGGAGCATTTGTGGGGGATTCGTGAGCGGGTACTGGCCAGCGAACCGGGCCTCAAGCACCGCATCAGTGCGTTGCGCAGGCGCGTGCTGTTCCACGCGCTGGAAGAAGCCGGGTACGCCCACGGCGAAGCTGCGGATCTGGCCGACAAAAGCTTTGAAGTATTCCTGCATGCGCGGCATCAGATCGAGGTGTTCCCGGAGGTCGAACCGACCCTGGAAATCCTTGCCAACCATTACGCCCTCGGCGTGGTCACCAACGGCAACGCCGACGTGCGTCGGCTGGGCCTGGCGGACTACTTCAAGTTTGCGCTGTGCGCCGAAGATATCGGCATCGCCAAACCGGATGCGCGACTGTTCCACGAAGCGTTGCAACGCGGTGGTGTGAGTGCGGAAGCGGCCGTGCACATTGGCGATCATCCGGGCGATGATATTGCCGGGGCGCAGCAAGCGGGCATGCGCGCGGTCTGGTTCAACCCGGCGGGCAAGGTCTGGGAAGCGGAGCGACTGCCGGATGCTGAAATCCGTAGCCTGACCGACTTGCCAGCGGTGCTCGCACGCTGGAATGCCCTCTCGAACTGATCCACTATCCCCTGAGGGAGCGGGCTTGCTCGCGAAGAGGCCGTGTCAGTCGACACACAATTTGAATGACACACCGCTTTCGCGAGCAAGCCCGCTCCCACAGGGGATTGCGTGTATCCATGACCTCTTTGTTTCAGGCATGAAAAAGCCCGCAGCGACGGCGGGCTTCTTCAGCAAGCAAGCGGCACGCCTCAGATAGGGCGGCTGCCGTACTTGTTGTCCGGCTTCTTGGGCGGATCGGCGACCACGTTGGCCTCCACTTCCTGCACCTTGCCGCCGCGGGCAAGGAATTCTTCCATGGCTTTGGCCAGGGCGTCGCGCTCCTTGTTCTTGGCTTCGATGCTCGGCAACTCGTCTACCGACACCGCAGCCTTGGCTTTGCCTTTGGCAGCCGGGGCCGGCGTATCATCACCGCCATCGTCTTCAGCAACGTCTTCCGCTGCTGCTCCCAGTTCTTCCTCGGCCTCGTCTTCGTCGCCTACTTCGAGGTCGTCGTTTTCCAGATCATCGTCGCTCATGTTCTACCTCATGACTTGCGAAAAGCAGATTAGTTATAGACCAGCTTTGGCGACTGTCGAAAGCCGCCGGAAAAAAATCGGTAACCATTGGTGACCAACGGTTTACGCCCCTTCACCGTGCAAGGTGGCGAGGACTTTACGGGCACCGCCATGATCACGGTGCTCGCCCAGATAAACACCTTGCCAGGTGCCCAGTGCCAGTCGCCCTGCCGAAACCGGCAGACTGATCTGGCAGCCAAGTACGCTGGCCTTGAAGTGCGCCGGGAGGTCGTCCAGGCCTTCGTCGTTATGCTCATAGCCGTCTGTTCCTTGTGGGATCAGACGATTGAAAAATCGTTCGAAGTCGCGACGAACCGCCGGATCGGCGTTCTCGTTGATGGTCAACGACGCCGAGGTATGCTGCAGCCACAAATGCAACAGACCGACCCGGCACGCCTTGAGTTCAGGCAGGCCGGCGAGTAACTCGTCCGTTACCAGATGAAAGCCCCGGGGCCGTGCCCGCAGGGTTATCAGAGTCTGTTGCCACATACAGTTCTCCGCACGTTCGGGGCGCATTCTAGCGCGCTCTGGGAAAAAACAAAGGCCCTAATATTCCTGCAATGATGTAAGCGATTGGCCGCAGAAAAATGCCCGTCGTAAACACGACCAAAGCCGTACGAAAAATCCTTTCAGCCTTCCTTTCAATGACAAATTCCAGGCAAAAAAATGCCCGGCGAACCGGGCAAGTTTTTAATGCGCGTACTTACAGGTTGTAGCCGCGTTCGTTGTGTTGTGCCAGATCGAGACCCACCGACTCTTCTTCCTCTGTCACGCGCAGACCCATCACGGCGTCCAGGACCTTGAGGATGATGAAGGTGACGATCGCGGTGTAGATCACCGTGAAGCCAACGCCTTTGACCTGAATCCAGACTTGCGCGCCGATATCGGTAACGGTGCCGAAACCACCCAAAGCAGGTGCAGCGAACACACCGGTGAGGATTGCGCCGAGGATACCGCCGATACCGTGTACGCCAAATGCGTCGAGGGAATCGTCATAACCGAGTTTGCGTTTCAGGGTGGTGGCGCAGAAGAAGCACACCACGCCCGCCGCCAGACCGATCACCAGTGCGCCCATCGGGCCCACGGTACCGGCAGCCGGAGTGATCGCCACCAGACCGGCAACCACACCCGAGGCAATGCCCAGTGCACTTGGCTTGCCGTGGGTGATCCACTCGGCAAACATCCAGCCCAGTGCAGCCGCAGCGGTAGCAATCTGAGTGACCAGCATCGCCATACCGGCGGTGCCATTGGCCGCAGCAGCGGAACCGGCGTTGAAGCCGAACCAGCCGACCCACAGCATCGCCGCGCCCATCAGGGTGTAACCAAGGTTGTGCGGAGCCATCGGGGTGGTCGGGAAGCCTTTGCGCTTGCCCAATACCAGGCAGGCAATCAGACCGGCCACACCGGCGTTGATGTGCACCACGGTGCCGCCCGCGAAGTCGAGTACGCCCCAGTCCCACATCAGGCCGCCGTTACCGGACCAGACCATGTGCGCGATCGGTGCATAGACGAGGGTGAACCAGATGCCCATGAAAATCAGCATCGCGGAGAACTTCATCCGCTCGGCGAACGCACCGACAATCAGCGCCGGGGTGATGATCGCGAAGGTCATCTGGAAGGTGATGAACACCGCCTCAGGAAACAGCGCCGCAGGGCCGGTCAGGCTCGAAGGCGTGACACCGGCGAGGAATGCCTTGCCCATGCCGCCGAAGAACGAGTTGAAGTTGACGACGCCCTGCTCCATGCCGGTGGTGTCGAACGCAATGCTGTAGCCATAAATGACCCACAGGATGCTGATCAGACCGGTAATGGCGAAGCACTGCATCATCACGGAAAGAATGTTTTTCGAGCGAACCATGCCGCCGTAAAACAGCGCCAGGCCCGGGATGGTCATGAACAGCACGAGGGCGGTCGAGGTGAGCATCCAGGCGGTGTCGCCGGAATTGAGGACCGGGGCCGCCACTTCGTCTGCCGCCATTGCAAGGCCGGGCATTACGATGGACAACAGGGCTCCTAGCCCTGCGAATTTACGCAGAGTCATATTGTTTTCTCCTGGGGCGTTGGGGTTTGTGGCGGCTTAAATCGCGTCGGTATCGGTTTCGCCGGTACGGATGCGGATCGCCTGTTCCAGATTGACCACGAAGATCTTGCCGTCACCGATCTTGCCGGTGTTGGCAGCCTTGGTTATCGCCTCGATAACCCGATCCAGATCCTTGTCGTCGATGGCCACGTCGATTTTCACCTTGGGCAGAAAATCGACCACATATTCCGCGCCGCGATACAGCTCGGTGTGACCCTTCTGCCGGCCGAAGCCTTTGACTTCAGTAACGGTAATGCCCTGCACGCCGATTTCGGACAGCGACTCGCGCACGTCGTCCAACTTGAACGGCTTGATGATGGCAGTGACTAGCTTCATGAAACTCTCTCCCGAATTGGTGGACTTGCCCCAGGAAAACAAACCCGACTCAAGTCTAAGCGCAGTGCCTGGCTTTGTAACGCATCGTCGGCCTTACCTGCCCGACTGACGCCAGCTAACCGCTGCCGACGAAACTCCCCGTCCCGCCTGCCGCACTGCATTCGTCACAGCGACTGCATCAGTGCATGGGTCACTACCGACTAAGCAGAAAGCTTGCCATCTCGCCAAATTCCTCTGATTTCAATCCCTTGGCCGCTGCAACAGGCGTTTGCGCGAAAAACGCCCGACGGTTACGCACAACAACGGTGCGCTGCCGTCCGTCCGCCTGCGCGAAAAGCGTGCATCCCTGACTTCGAGATTGACTATAGACACTGCGTGATACACTGCCGGCCATTGTTTACAGGACACTTCCCATGCTCGCGCCCAAAGACTTCCTCGACGCCCTGAGTGGCACCGCCTCCCGCCTGTTCAGCGGCGACACCCCGCTGCCGAAAGCCGAAATCGAAAGCCAGTTCAAGATGCTGCTGCAGAGTGCGTTCAGCAAACTCGATTTGGTGAGCCGTGAAGAGTTTGATAGTCAGATGGTTGTGTTGGCGCGTACTCGCGCTCGCCTCGAAAGCCTTGAGGCGAAAGTGGCCGAGCTGGAAGCGAAGCTGACGCCGCCGGCCGAGTAAGACTGCAGACCCTGAGCCAAAATGCCTTGAAGTTTGCGAAAAGAAATTAAACCGCTCCTGCCGAGGCAGGAGCGGTTTCCGTCAGATCAATCCTCTACAACGAATTATTCCAACGGTCTCGCAGAAACTCGTACAGGCGAAAAGCCCATAACGCGATTCTGACGAGGCGCCACATATGTTTAAGAAACTTAGACATACTTTGGCCCTTCTTGCGTGGGGCCAAACCTCCGATGCACTTTCCGGCGTACGAACACCTTCGGGACTACACGTGAGTATGTCCGCTAAGGCGGCCGGGTGTGGGTTCCCCGAATACAACACCGGCACGGGTCTCACACCGTGTCGAGGAACATGAAGTCTTTACGCTCCCGGCCACACTTCGCGAATACTTCATGAGTGGGCATCGTCATTGCGGATTTTATGACCGCCCTTAGAAAGCGATTTAAACAACTTGTATCAAGTCGTTAGGAGGCGCTAGCAACAGGACCGTTGCCCCCTTTCAAGCCCATCTGATACTTGCGCCAATGAGCAAACATGCATAACCTGACCGCACGTGAGTGTGTCCGCAAAGGATACGCAGGCCTTGGCCTCACCGAAGCCTGCAAAATGAAAACCGTCTCCTCAAGGCGGTTTTTTTTTCGCCTCGAAATTTGTTGACCACTTTCCCGCAACATCCAGTGAAAGTTCGCCCCCGCCTGATCGCCCTTCCCCAACTACCCTTCAAAAAGCCGCAGGAAGCGGCTCCCCGATTCAGCTCAAGGAACGACCATGTCCCTCTCCATCGTCCACAGTCGCGCCCAGATTGGCGTGGATGCTCCCGCCGTTACCGTCGAAGTCCATCTGGCCAACGGTCTGCCGTCGCTGACCATGGTTGGCCTGCCCGAAGCGGCGGTGAAGGAGAGCAAGGATCGGGTGCGCAGCGCGATCATCAATTCCGGGCTGCAGTTTCCGGCGCGGCGGATCACCCTGAATCTGGCGCCGGCGGATCTGCCCAAGGATGGCGGGCGCTTTGATCTGGCGATTGCCCTGGGGATTCTGTCGGCGAGTGTGCAGGTGCCGTGTCTGACGCTGGATGAGGTGGAATGCCTCGGTGAGCTGGCGTTGTCCGGTGCCGTGCGGCCGGTGCGCGGGGTGTTGCCGGCGGCACTGGCGGCGCGCAAGGCCGGGCGGGCATTGGTGGTGCCGCGGGCGAATGCCGAAGAAGCTTGCCTGGCCTCGGGTTTGAAGGTGTTTGCGGTGGATCATCTGCTGGAAGCGGTGGCGCATTTCAACGGGCATACGCCGGTCGAGCCTTATGTCTCGGACGGGCTGATCCATGCGGCGAAACCTTATCCCGACCTCAACGAAGTACAAGGGCAGATGGCCGCGAAACGGGCGCTGCTGATTGCGGCGGCAGGCGCGCACAACCTGTTGTTCAGTGGGCCACCGGGAACCGGCAAGACCTTGTTGGCAAGTCGCTTGCCCGGGCTGCTGCCGCCGCTGTCCGAATGCGAGGCGCTGGAAGTGGCGGCGATTCAATCGGTCGCCAGCGGCGTGCCACTGACCCATTGGCCACAGCGGCCCTTTCGCCAGCCGCACCACTCGGCCTCCGGGCCGGCACTGGTCGGTGGCAGCTCGAAACCGCAACCCGGCGAGATCACCCTCGCCCACCACGGCGTACTGTTTCTCGATGAGCTGCCGGAGTTTGATCGCAAGGTGCTGGAGGTGCTGCGCGAACCGCTGGAATCCGGGCATATCGTGATTGCCCGAGCCAAGGATCGCGTACGCTTTCCCGCGCGTTTCCAGTTGGTGGCGGCAATGAATCCTTGTCCCTGTGGATATCTTGGCGAGCCGAGCGGCAAGTGCTCGTGTACACCGGACATGGTGCAGCGCTACCGCAACAAGCTATCGGGGCCGTTGCTGGATCGGATCGATCTGCACCTGACGGTGGCGCGGGAAGCGACGGCGTTGAATCCGGCAGTGAAGCCAGGCGAGGACAGCGCCAGTGCGGCAGCCGTGGTGGCCGAGGCACGCGAACGACAGCAAAAGCGTCAGCGTTGTGCCAATGCGTTTCTCGATCTGCCAGGCCTGAAGCGGCACTGCAAGTTATCCACAGCCGATGAGAAATGGCTGGAATCAGCCTGTGAGCGGCTGACCTTGTCGCTGCGCTCAGCCCATCGTTTGCTCAAAGTCGCCAGAACCCTGGCAGACCTTGAGCAAGTCGATGCAATCAAGCGCGAACATCTGGCCGAGGCGTTGCAATACCGGCCAGCGACGCCTTAATGCTCGGTCAGATCAACCAGCGGCGTCTGCCGCACTTCGGTTTCACGCCCGGCCTGAATCTCGGTCACGCGCTTCAAGGCGTTATCCACAGCGCCTTTGTTTGCGAGCAGGCTGTAGCTGATCTGAAACTGTTGGCTGGCCTTTGGCGCAATGGTCGGCACCAGATTCAGCGGACGCTGATAGCGGCGGTTGTAAGAAAAACTGGTGCCCGGCTCAAGCCCAGTGACATAGCCCTGCCCTTGGGTGTCAGTGTTTTTCCACAGGGAAAACACCGGCAACTGCTGAGTGTTGAAGCCAACGGAGACACCGAGGCTGCCGGCCTTGTTGTGCAAAACGGTCAGGGTTTCGCCTTTGGCGTCGGCATAGGGCACGACGTTGTAGACGGTTTCGTCGTAGTCCTTGGTCGGTGCGCGGTAGGTCTGCCAGTCGGGCAAGTCGCCCTTGGCCTTGTCGTTGAATGGCGAGACCTGTTTTACCGGCGCAGCAAAACGGGCGCCCTGCTCGAGGAACGGCGTGCTGAAGTTGCTGTGATACAGCGCCTGGTATTCCTTCGGATAATCGCCGTTGTTGGTCAGCGTATCGTTGAGGGCAAAGCGCACGCTGCCCGGCTCGGTGACCAGCTCGGTGACGACCGAGAAGTCTACTTTCTTGAAGGCCTGCTCCTTCAGTTCGCCGCGCAGGCTGATGGCGTACGGCGGCTTCTCATCAATGTGCAGGGTAACGCTGCTGGCCGGGATGTTGGCGGCGCGCCCGTGCAGAGTCAGCAACTCGCCATTGTCCATGCCGGGATGGCCGACCCATTCGTACCCGCAGCGGGTCACCAGCTCGTTGAAGCCTTCCAGCCAACCCAGCCCGCCGCGCCCGTTGAGTTCGATGAAGGCCGGGTTGACCACTTCCTTGACCGGCGAATCCCAGCCCATGCGCACATTTCCTACAGACGCCTGCAGGACATTCATGCCACGGGTCGGCACCACCGAGAGTTTCATCGAGCCGTTATCGATATCGACGATGCTGACACCTTCCTGTCGTCCGCCGTGCAAGGTTCGCAGACTCACGGAGAACGGCTTGTCGGCTTTCACCCCGAGCTGCTCACTGGTGATGCTCCAGTTTTGCGCGGGCTTGTTGGTATCGAGAAGTACGTAATCCCAGGCCATGGCGTGGGAAGCAGCAGAGAGTGCGCCGAGTGCAACGGCGAGTTTGAGCGGGGTCATGGCAGCAGCCTTTATTGGAGTTGTGCCATTTTTATAGCGCTGCGGAAACGTTTCAGCAAGTGCGTTGGAGCTTGCGATCGTGTGATTTACCAAGAATTGGCGGGGATCCATTCGCGAGCAAGCTCGCTCCCACAGGGATCTCGGGTGTTCACAGAAATCGTGATTCACGCCGGAAACTGTGGGAGCGAGCTTGCTCGCGAAGGCTATATCAAGGCTGTATCAACGAAAGCGATCAACCTCGGAGCGCAAGTCCGCCGCCAGTTTCTCAAGCTCTTTGGCGGTCACGGCCAAGTTAGAAACAACCTCACGCTGCTCACTGTTGGCCAGCGCAATGCTCTGCAGGTTACTGCTGAGCAACGTCGCGGTGCTGCTCTGCTCCTGGGTCGCGGTGGTGATCGCCGCGAACTGCTGCCCTGCCGAACGGCTCTGCTCATCGATCCGCGCCAGCGCCGAAGCGACATTGGCGTTACGCGACAGGCCTTCCTGCATCAGCACATTGCCCTGCTCCATGGTGCTGATCGCGTTGCCGGTTTCCTGCTGGATGCTGTGGATCATCCCGGAAATTTCATCGGTGGCCTGACGGGTGCGCGAAGCCAGGTTGCGTACCTCATCGGCGACCACGGCAAAACCACGGCCCTGTTCACCGGCGCGGGCCGCTTCGATGGCCGCGTTGAGCGCCAGCAGGTTGGTCTGTTCGGCGATCGAGGTGATCACGCTGACAATGCCGCCGATTTCCTGGGAGCGCTGACCGAGGGTGTTGATCACGGTCGCGGTGGTGTTCAGTGCACCTGCGATCTGCTCCAGCGAGGACGAGGCTTCTTCCATCGAGCTACGACCGATTTGCGTCTGCTGGGCATTTTCCTGCGCCAGACGCTGAGTCGCACCCATGTTGTCGGCGATGTTCAGCGAAGTGGCGCTGAACTCTTCCACCGCGCCAGCCATGCTGGTGATTTCTCCAGACTGCTGCTCCATGCCTTCGTACGCACCGCCGGACAAACCAGACAGCGCCTGGGCGCGGCTGTTGACCTCTTCCGAGGCGCGGCGGATGTGCTCGACCATGGTCGACAGGGCCTGGCTCATCTGGTTGAACGCGCGGGACAGCTGGCCGATCTCGTCATTGCTCGACACGTTCAGGCGCACGCTCAGATCACCGGCACCGAGGGCTTCGGCCTGGCGCACCAGATCACTCAGCGGCGCCAGTTTGCTGCGCAGCAACCACACCACCGAACCGACGGCCAGCAGCATGGCCAGCAGACTGCCGATAGCCAGTTGCGTGCCGACGCTCCAGGTCACCGCGCGAATTTCGGCTTTAGGCATGCTCGCCACAACCGCCCACGGACCACCGTCGAATGGCACGGAAACGCTGTAAAAATCTTCGTTCTTGTCGCTCCAGAACTGCCCCTTGCCCGGGGTTTTGGCCAGGCCGCCGATCACCGTGACCGCCTGATCCAGTGCCTGGACACCCGCCGGCGCCACCAGCCATTTGTTCTGCTCATCCAGCAGCGCCAGCGAACCGGTCTGGCCAATGCGGAAGCGCTTGAGGTTGTCGAACTGGGCGTTCTGCGCGTCGGTGTAGTCAAAACCAACGAACAACACCGCAATCACCTTGCCGCTGCTGTCGCGCACCGGGGTGTATTGGGTCATGTAGGAGCGATCAAACAGCAACGCGCGGCCGACGTAGCCTTGCCCGGCCATCAACTTCGCATAAGCCGGGTGCGCATGATCGAGCAAAGTGCCGATGGCGCGCGTGCCGTCCTGTTTGGTCAGCGAGGTGCTGACCCGCACGAAGTCTTCGCCGCTGCGTACGAACAACGTGGCAACCCCAGCGGTCATTTGCTTGAACTCGTCGACTTCCTTGAAGTTGTTGTTCAGCACTTCGCTGCCCAGGTGCAGGCCAGGAGTCTGGGTACCGGCCACCGCCACCGGTGCATCCGGGTGAATGCTCAGACCGGCGCTGAAGCGCTTCTCGAACAGCCCGCTCAGGCGCTGGGTGCTTTCACGCAACGTGCCGTGGAAGGTGCTCAACTGGTCGGCCAGCAGCCGCGCTTCACTGGCGAGGTGTTCTTCACGGGTGGCGAGGTTGGCGGTATCCAGCGAACGCAGAGCAAAGACAGTACTGCCGCTGATGACAATCGCCAGTATCACGGCGAGCGCGAGGCCCAGCTGCGAGGCGATCCGAGCGCGAGGTTGAGACATGGACAGCTCCTGGCCGAACTTGCCGATCCTCCTTGATCGCAGCTCGGATAATTTTCTAATGGGGGTGAATCGTGGATACCTGCACGACGGTTCCACATGCACGTATTCGGCGGTAAAGCCGAATACTTGAGCGAACAGCAGGGTTATGGCACAAGGCCGGCATTGTGGCGGCTCTAACGTTTCAGCTCAAGCGTGTTACATCCGGCAGCGCCATGGCCCGCACTTCGCCTTGCAGGAAGTCGCTGAGACGGCGCAAACGTTCACCCCCGGGACGGGTTTTCGGCCACACCAGGTAGTAATTCAGGCCGCTGGCGACGGCAGTCGGCCACGGCAGGCTCAGTCTTCCTTGCGCCACATCCTCGGCGACCATCAGCAAATCGCCCATCGATACCCCGTAACCACGCGCCGCGGCAATCATGCCCAGCTCCAGGGTATCGAACACCTGTCCGCCCTTGAGCGAAACCTGATCGGACAGCCCCATATGTTCCAGCCAACTGCGCCAGTCGCGCCGGTCCGGGGTCGGGTGCAGCAACTCGGTGGAGGCCAACCGCGTCACATCCCAGGGTTGATCGTTCAGCAGGTTCGGCGCGCCGACAGGAATCAATTCCTCGGGAAACAGCAGGCTGGCCTCCCAATCCGGCGGGAAGTGCCCATCGCTCAGCAGCACCGCGCAGTCGAAGGGCTCGTTGTTGAAGTCCACCGAATCCACGTCCATCCAGGCACTGGTCAGTTGCACTTCGTTGCCGGGCTGTAGGTGACGAAAACGGCTGAGCCGGGCCAGCAGCCAGCGCATGGTCAGGGTCGACGGCGCTTTCATGCGCAGAATGTCGTCTTCGGCGCGCAAGGTGTTGCAGGCGCGCTCCAGGGCCGCAAAACCATCGCGAATCCCCGGCAACAGCAGCCGCGCCGACTCGGTGAGTTGCAGGTTGCGTCCGCTGCGGTGAAACAGCTTGCAGGCAAAGTGTTCCTCCAGTGTCTTGATGTGCCGGCTGACTGCACTCTGGGTGATCGACAATTCCTCGGCCGCCCGGGTGAACGAGCTGTGCCGCGCCGCCGCTTCGAATGCGCGCAGGGCATACAAGGGAGGAAGACGACGGGACATACACAAAGCTCCTTTGGCGGCATCCGGCCACCCCGGCGAGGTTTACTCATGATGAGTTTTAATCATGCCACCCATCCTTTTTATCCTTTTGTGCAAACCCTGCCAAGCGCCGAGAATCGACGGTCTCTTGTTCCCTCTGATTGATGGGTGGTGATGACCATGCAGCATCCTGTGCGTACCGAACTCTGGGCCATCCTGCGGCTGGCGGGGCCGTTGATCGCCTCACAGTTGGCGCACATGTTGATGGTGCTGACCGACACCCTGATGATGGCGCGCCTCAGCCCCGAAGCCCTGGCGGGCGGCGGGCTGGGTGCAGCGAGTTATTCGTTCGTGTCGATTTTCTGCATCGGCGTGATCGCCGCGGTCGGCACGCTGGTGGCGATCCGTCAGGGCGCCGGCGACATCATCGGCGCGGCCCGCCTGACTCAGGCCGGGTTGTGGCTGGCGTGGCTGATGGCGCTGGGGGCCGGGCTGCTGCTGTGGAATCTGAAGCCGGTATTGCTGCTGTTCGGCCAGACCGAAACCAACGTTAGCGCTGCTGGACAATTTTTGATCGCTCTGCCCTTCGCCCTGCCCGGCTACCTGAGCTTCATGGCCCTGCGCGGCTTTACCAGTGCGATCGGCCGGGCAACCCCGGTGATGGTCATCAGCCTCGGCGGCACCGTGGCCAACTTCCTGCTCAATTACGCATTGATCACCGGCATGTTCGGGCTGCCGAAACTGGGGTTGACCGGCATCGGCCTGGTCACGGCAATCGTTGCCAACTGCATGGCGCTGGCGCTGGCCTGGCACATTCGCCGGCATCGGGCCTACGACGCTTACCCGCTGCGCGCCGGCTTGTCGCGGCCAAATCGTCAGTACCTGAAAGAACTGTGGCGCCTCGGTCTGCCGATTGGTGGCACCTACGCGGTGGAAGTCGGCCTGTTTGCCTTCGCGGCGCTGTGCATGGGCACCATGGGCAGCACGCAACTGGGCGCACACCAGATCGCCCTGCAGATCGTTTCGGTGGCGTTCATGGTGCCGGCGGGAATGTCCTACGCGATCACCATGCGCGTCGGCCAGCACTACGGCGCCGGGCAACTGAGCGATGCGCGGATGTCCGGCCGGGTCGGCATCGTCTTTGGTGCGGTGGTGATGCTGGGTTTCGCCATGGTGTTCTGGCTGTTGCCGAACCAGTTGGTCGGGTTGTTCCTCGATCACAACGATCCGGCCTTTGCCGAAGTGATTCGTCTGGCCGTGAGTCTGTTGGCGGTGGCGGCGTGGTTCGAGCTGTTTGACGGTACGCAGACCATCGCCATGGGCTGCATCCGTGGACTCAAGGACGCAAAAACCACCTTTTTGGTCGGCCTCGCTTGTTATTGGCTGATTGGCGCACCGGCGGCGTGGTGGATGGCGTTCCATTTGAACTGGGGGCCGACTGGCGTCTGGTGGGGTCTGGCGCTGGGGCTGGCCTGTGCGGCGGTGAGTTTGACGCTGGCGTTTGAATGGAAGATGAAGCGGATGATTCAGCGCGAACCTCTGTCATCAAACCAGTACACAGTCGCTCAGGCAGACTGAGATTCAGTTGTGGGAGCGGGCTTGCTCGCGAAAGCGGTGGGTCAGGCAGGCTATGCTTTGACTGACACGACGCCTTCGCGAGCAAGCCCGCTCCCACAGAGATTCATGCCTAACCCGGAGATTGCGTTCAACTGACGATTTCGAGGGCTGGCTGCTGGCTGGAGCCGAAGGTCAGGTACTCCACCAGCTCGGCCAACGGCAACGGCCGGCTGATCAGATAACCCTGCACCTGATCACAGCCAAACCCGCGCAATAACTCCAGTTGTTCAGGCGTTTCCACCCCTTCCGCCACCACTTCCAGATGCAGGTTATGCGCGAGGTTGATCATCGCGTGCACCAGTTTGCGGTTCTCTTCGCGCTGCTCCATGCCGCCGACGAAGCTCTTGTCGATCTTCAGCAAGGTGATCGGCAGGCTGTTCAGATGCACGAACGAAGAGAACCCGGTGCCGAAGTCATCCAGCGAGAAACGCACACCGAGACGGCCGAGGGCGTCCATGGTTTGTTTGACCAGATCGCTGCGGCGCATGACGGCGGTTTCGGTCAGCTCGAATTCCAGCCATTGCGCCTCGACGCCACGTTCGGCAATCAGTCGGCTGAGCGTCGGTAACAACTGGCTGTCCTGAAACTGGCGGAACGACAGGTTGATCGCCATGTGCAGCGCCGGCAGCCCGTGTTCGCGCAGCGCCTGCATGTCGCGCAGGGCCCGGGAAATCACCCAGTAGCCCAACGGCACGATCAGCCCGCTCTGCTCGGCCAATGGCACGAATTCGCTCGGCGGCAGCAAACCGCGTTCGCCATGGCGCCAGCGCACCAGGGCTTCGAGACCGACGATCTGCCCGTCTGCAAGATTCAGCCGTGGCTGATAGTGCAGCTCCAGCTCATCGCGGCGCAAAGCCCGGCGCAGCTCACTTTCGAGGTCGGCCATGCTCCGGGCGTTGCGGTTGATGCGTTCATTGAAGATATGGAACGTGCAGCCCTGAGTGCTCTTGGCCTGCTGCATGGCGATGTGCGCGTGCCACATCAGCGGGTCGGCGCCACCCTGCGCACGGGCATGGGCGATACCGAGGCTGGAGCCGATCAACAGGCTTTCGCCATCGACCCAATACGGTTCCGCCAGGGCCTCAGTAATGCGTTCGGCCATCCACTCGGCGCGTTGCGGCGCGCGGCGGGTGTCGATCAGCAAGGCAAATTCGTCGCTGCCCAGCCGCGCCAGTTGATCCCCGGCCTCAAGCTGACTCTTCAGCCGCGCGACGACTTGCAGGATCAAGCGGTCGCCGGCCTGATGGCCGAGGGCGTCGTTGGCGTGACGGAAGTTGTCCAGATCGAGATGCCCGAGGGCCAGACCACGGCCGTCGTTTTCCGCCAGGCGCGCCGCGAGCAGAGTCTGGAAACCCTGGCGGTTGGCGATGCCGGTCAGCGGGTCCTGTTCGGCCAGGCGTTGCAGGGTGTTTTCGAGGACGCCGCGTTCACGCACATGGCGCAGACAACGGCGGAGCATGCCGGCGTCGAGGGCGTCGAACACCAGCCAGTCGCTGACGCCAACGGGGGCGGTGGCCGGCTCGTGATCCAGCAGCAACACCGTCGGCAGGCTGCAACGGCCGGGGGCTGGCTGCAATGCGGGAAGGGTCAACAGCACCGCGTGGCGATTGTCTTCGAACAAACTGCTGACCGAATCCCAGCTCGGCGCACTGATCAGCACCGCCGCGCTCCCCATCGGAGCCAGACACTCGCGCAATAACGCTGTCCACGCTGGCTCTTCGGCCAGTAGCAGCAAACGCAAGGGTTCGACAGGCGTAGACAAGCTAGCTCCCTAGACTCTGCAATGATGTGGGCGGGGCATTATGCCGTTGCGATGTTCAATGACCAAATGACAACGGTTATCAAAACGTTATTTTGTGTCACGAATGAGAACATTAGCCGCAAAATCACCGTGCATCCTCCGCGAAAGTAACAAAACCGGCAAATTTGAATCGCGTGGTACGTCACAAGTCGGACAGAGCAGCACAAATCGCTGAGCCTGTTAAAATGCCGGCCCATTTCGTCAACGACTCCCGAATTTTCGTATGTCCCGACTCAATCCCCGGCAGCAAGAAGCCGTGAACTACGTCGGCGGCCCTCTATTGGTGCTCGCCGGCGCTGGCTCCGGCAAGACCAGCGTGATCACCCGCAAAATCGCGCACCTGATCCAGAACTGTGGCATCCGTGCGCAGTACATCGTCGCCATGACCTTTACCAACAAGGCTGCGCGCGAGATGAAGGAGCGGGTCGGCACTCTGCTGCGTGCCGGCGAAGGTCGCGGCCTGACGGTCTGCACCTTCCACAACCTCGGTCTGAACATCATCCGCAAGGAGCATGCGCGGCTGGGCTACAAACCCGGTTTCTCGATCTTCGACGAGACCGATGTAAAAGCCCTGATGACCGACATCATGCAGAAGGAATACGCAGGCGACGACGGCGTCGACGAGATCAAGAACATGATCGGCGCCTGGAAAAACGACCTGATCCTGCCGCCGCAAGCGCTGGAGAACGCGCGCAATCCGAAAGAACAGACTGCCGCGATCGTCTACACCCACTATCAGCGCACGCTCAAGGCGTTCAACGCGGTGGACTTCGACGACCTGATCCTGCTGCCGGTAAAGCTCTTCGAAGAGCACGCCGACATTCTCGAAAAGTGGCAGAACAAGGTGCGCTACCTGCTGGTCGACGAGTACCAGGACACCAACGCCAGCCAGTACCTGCTGGTGAAGATGCTGATCGGCAAGCGTAACCAGTTCACCGTGGTGGGCGACGACGACCAGTCGATCTATGCCTGGCGTGGTGCACGGCCGGAAAACCTGATGCTGCTCAAGGACGATTATCCGTCGCTGAAAGTGGTGATGCTCGAGCAGAACTACCGCTCCACCAGCCGCATCCTGCGCTGCGCCAACGTGCTGATCTCGAACAACCCGCACGAATTCGAAAAACAGCTGTGGAGTGAGATGGGCCACGGTGACGAGATCCGCGTGATCCGCTGCCGCAACGAGGACGCCGAAGCCGAGCGCGTGGCCATGGAAATCCTCAGCCTGCACTTGCGCACCGACCGCCCGTACAGCGATTTCGCGATCCTCTATCGCGGCAACTACCAGGCCAAGCTAATCGAACTGAAGTTGCAGCACCACCAGGTGCCGTACCGCCTGAGCGGCGGCAACAGCTTCTTCGGGCGTCAGGAAGTGAAGGACCTGATGGCCTACTTCCGCCTGATCGTCAATCCGGACGACGACAACGCCTTCCTGCGAGTGATCAACGTGCCGCGCCGGGAAATCGGCTCGACCACCCTGGAAAAACTCGGCAACTACGCCACCGAACGCAAGATCTCGATGTACGCCGCCACCGATGAAATCGGTCTGGGCGAGCATCTCGACAGCCGCTTCACCGATCGTCTGTCGCGCTTCAAGCGCTTCATGGACAAGGTGCGCGAGCAGTGTGCCGGCGAGGACCCGATTTCGGCGCTGCGCAGCATGGTCATGGACATCGACTACGAGAACTGGCTGCGCACCAACAGTTCCAGCGACAAGGCTGCGGACTACCGGATGAGCAACGTCTGGTTCCTGATTGAGGCCTTGAAGAACACCTTGGAAAAAGACGAAGACGGCGAGATGACCGTCGAGGACGCCATCGGCAAACTGGTCCTGCGCGACATGCTCGAGCGTCAGCAGGAAGAAGAGGACGGCGCCGAAGGCGTGCAGATGATGACCCTGCATGCGTCCAAGGGTCTGGAATTCCCTTACGTGTTCATCATGGGCATGGAAGAGGAAATCCTCCCGCACCGCTCCAGCATCGAAGCCGACACCATCGAAGAGGAACGCCGCCTGGCCTACGTGGGCATCACCCGCGCGCGTCAGACCCTGGCGTTCACCTTCGCCGCCAAGCGTAAACAGTACGGCGAGATCATCGATTGCGCGCCCAGTCGCTTCCTTGATGAGCTGCCGCCGGACGACCTGGCGTGGGAAGGCAACGACGACACACCGACCGAAGTCAAAGCCGTGCGCGGCAATAGCGCATTGGCTGATATACGCGCGATGTTAAAGCGCTAGAATTGACCACTTTTTTAAAGCTTAGGGCGCACAAGCGCTGAACGAGGACAGCTTCATGGAAGCATTGCAGCAGAAAATCCGCGAACAAGGCATCGTGCTTTCCGACCAGGTCCTGAAAGTCGACGCCTTCCTGAACCACCAGATCGACCCGGCCCTGATGAAGCTGATCGGCGACGAATTCGCCACGCTGTTCAAGGATTCGGGCATTACCAAGATCGTCACCATCGAAGCCTCGGGCATTGCCCCGGCGATCATGACCGGTCTGAACCTCGGCGTGCCGGTGATCTTCGCCCGCAAGCAGCAGTCCCTGACCCTGACCGAAAACCTGCTGTCGGCGACCGTTTACTCGTTCACCAAAAAGACCGAAAGCACCGTGGCCATCTCCCCGCGCCACCTGACCAGCAGCGACCGCGTGCTGATCATCGACGACTTTCTGGCCAACGGTAAGGCGTCGCAAGCGCTGATCTCGATCATCAAACAGGCCGGCGCGACCGTTGCCGGTCTGGGTATCGTCATCGAGAAGTCGTTCCAGGGCGGCCGCGCCGAACTGGATTCGCAGGGCTACCGCGTTGAATCGCTGGCCCGCGTGAAATCGCTGAAGGATGGCGTCGTCACCTTCATCGAATAAGCCACACCGCATTACCCCCTGTGGGAGCGGGCTTGCTCGCGAAGGCGTCGTGTCAGTCGACCTATTCTTTGACTGACACACCGCCTTCGCGAGCAAGCCCTCTCCCACAGTTGGTTTTGGGGTGAGCCGTTACTGCGCGGTGGCTTTGAGGCCGGTGAGCAGCAGGCGCTGGAACAGGTCTTCTTTCAGGCCTTCCGGGTTGGTCAGTTGCATACGTTCAAGGTGTTCGGGGAACGTCGAAGCCTCTGGCGCATCCAGCGCTGCCTTGCCCAGCTCCAGTATCTCGCTCAGCTTGAACTTGCTCTTCAGCCAGTTCAGCGCCCGCAGCAGATCGCGCTCGATCGCGGTGAAATCACAACCCAGCGGATACTCCGGGAACAGATTCGGATGCTTTGCGGCGATCGCCTGCAAGCGTTGCGGGGTGTTGTCGGCAAATCGCGGATCGAGGCGGAAGTCCTTCGGCAGCTTGCCGACCTTCTGCGCCTGTTCGATCAGCCCCGGCTGAAAGCGTGAATCGCTGATGTTCAGCAACGACTCGATCACCGCCGCGTCGGTTTTGCCGCGCAGATCGGCAATGCCGTATTCGGTGACCACGATGTCGCGCAGGTGCCTTGGAATCGTGCAGTGGCCGTATTCCCAGACGATGTTCGAACTGACCTCGCCGCCGGACTCGCGCCAGCTGCGCAGGATCAGAATCGAGCGCGCATCGTGCAGCGCGTGGCCTTGGGCGACGAAGTTGTACTGCCCGCCGACACCGCTGAGCACCCGCCCGTCTTCCAGTTGATCGGCCACACCCGCGCCCAACAGCGTCATGGTGAACACGGTGTTGATGAAGCGTGCATCGAGGCGCTGCAAGCGCTTGAGCTCTTCCTGCCCGTACAGCTCGTTGATGTAGCTGATGCGGGTCATGTTGAATTCGAGGCGCTTGCTCTGCGGCAACTCACGCAGGCGCTCGTAGAAACTGCGCGGACCGAGGAAGAAGCCGCCGTGCACCGAGATGCCATCGGTTTGCGCCGACTCATCGAGAGTGCCCGCGTTGGCCTGCTCCTGAGTGTGCACGTCGGGGTAGACCTTGCGCCGGATGATCCCGGCATCGGCCAGCACCAGCAGACCGTTGACGAACATTTCACTGCAGCCATACAGGCCTTTGGCGAACGGCGCGGTACCGCCCTCGCGCTCGATCAGTTGCGCCCACTGACTGAGATTGATGTCATCGAGCAACGCTTGGTAACCGGCGTTATCTGCCTGCCGCGCAAGCAGTGCGGCGGTCAGTGCATCGCCCATCGAGCCGATGCCGATCTGCAACGTACCGCCGTCGCGCACCAGCGTACTGGCGTGCAAGCCGATGAAGTGATCCTGAAAGCCCACCGGCATGTTCGGCGTGGAAAACAGCGTGCTGCTGTCCTTCGCGTCGATCAGCAGGTCGAAGGTGTCGATATCGACTTCGGCATCGCCGGGCATGTACGGCAGATCGGTGTGCACCTGGCCAACCAGCAGAATGGTCTCCCCGGCTTCGCGGCGCCTGGCGATCATCGGCAACAGGTCGAGAGTGATGTCCGGGTTGCAGCTCAGGCTCAGGCGATCAGGATGTTCGCTGCTGCTGGCAAGCAATTGCGCCACCAGATTGAGGCCGGCGGCGTTGATGTCGCGGGCGGCATGGCTGTAGTTGCTGCTGACGTAATCCTGCTGGGCCGGCGCGCTGTTGAGCAGGCTGCCGGGCTGCATGAAGAACTGCTGGATGCGGATGTTGGCGGGCAGGCTGTCATGCTGCAGGTCGGCGAGGAAATCAAATTCGGGGTAATCACCGAAGACGCGCTCGACGAAGGGTTCAATGAAGCGCTTCTGCAGACCGTCGCCCAGCGTCGGCCGCCCCAGGCATAGCGCGGTGTACATCGTCAGTTGCCGATCGGGAAGATCCTTGATCCGCCGGTACAGCGCGTTGACGAAGTGATTGGGCTTGCCCAGCCCCAGCGGCATGCCCATGTGGATATGCGCCGGCAAGCGTGCGAGCACGTCGTCCACCGCCTGTTCGATCGAACACAACTGCACCATCTGAAGCCTCCCGCCCGTTCCGTGAATAGAGGTAGACCGAGCTTGCCTCGACTTTGCTGCAAAGGACAGCCCAAGGCTTGAATCGCAGGCACAAAAAAACCGTCCGAAGACGGTTTTTTTCGTCAGAAGCGTCTTATTTCAGGCCGGACATCTTCTCGATTGCGCCCTTCAGCTCAGGATCGGAGCAGTCGGCGCAGGTGCCTTTTGGCGGCATGGCGTTGATGCCGGAGATGGCTTTTGCGAGCAGGCCGTCAACGCCACCTTCCTTCTTGGAGCGCTCGCCCCAGGCAGCCGCGTCACCGATTTTTGGTGCGCCCAGCAGACCCGTGCCGTGGCAAGCATTGCAATGTTTTGCAATCACTTCATCCGGCGTCTTCGCCCCACCACCGCCGCCAGCGGAGGCCGCGACTTCCATTCCTTTGCATTCCTGCCCCTGAACGCACACCTGGCCGACCGGCTCGAGGCGTTTGGCAATGTCGTCATTCGTCGCAGCTTGAGCGCTGACAGCCCAGAGGGCCAGTACGGTTGCTGGTGCGGCCAGCATTTTCATAATTAGGTTCACGCGTTCACCCTCAATGGTGGCTATTCACGCCTGCGGCCACGGTTCGCAGGCGGGCGCAAGTATAGCGGGTAGCCCGCCACACTGAAACAACCCCATAGTCGAAGGGGTTATACCGCGCTGTGGAAAAACTCTGTGGATGCCTTCGCCGTCATGGCTTGGCGCCTCTATGTTTAAAAATTCGCCGGCGTGGCTGCGCTGATTAGTCGCGCAGGCGCGTCGAACGGATTACGGAAACGATGCGGCTTGGTACTTTCAAAATAGTAGCTGTCGCCGGCTTCGAGAATAAAAGTTTCCAGCCCCACCACCAGTTCCAGACGACCTTCCACCAGAATCCCGGTTTCCTCGCCTTCATGGGTGAGCATTTCTTCGCCAGTATCGGCGCCCGGCG
Organism: Pseudomonas sp. JQ36; assembly: GCF_053851495.1. Taxonomy (NCBI): domain Bacteria; kingdom Pseudomonadati; phylum Pseudomonadota; class Gammaproteobacteria; order Pseudomonadales; family Pseudomonadaceae; genus Pseudomonas; species Pseudomonas sp. JQ36. The sequence continues at coordinate 4,592,146 of NZ_CM132642.1, forward strand.
GGTAGATTTCATTGAGGAACGCGATGGCCCGGCTCGGGTGCGCGCGACCGACCAGTTTCATGGTCACGGCGCCGTCGGAGATGTCGATCAGCTCGTTGGCCTTGTAGACGATCTGGGTCGGGACTTCCTGCAGGATTTCTTCGGAAAAGAACTCGACCATGGACATGGGAATCCCGCCCAGAACCTTTCTCAGCGAACTGATCGAAGGGCTGACGCTGTTCTTTTCGATCATCGAAATGGTGCTGTTGGTGACGCCCGCACGTTTGGCGAGTTCACGCTGGGAAAGCCCTTTGAGCTTGCGGATCGATTGCAGTCGTTCACCGACGTCCAAGGCGGGAGCCTCCTGATGTTGTAAGAATATTGAGCGTTATCATGGCGACAGCGTTCAGTATTTACAACACTTGGCCCCCGCGCTGGCCTCAACCCTCGGAATAGAGCCTTGGCACGCGACGCAGGTTGCAGAAGATCTGATACGGAATGGTGTCCGCCCACTGCGCCACTTCGCTGGCGAGGATGTTTTTGCCCCACAGCTCGACGGTCGAACCGAGGTCCGCTTCCGGCACATCGGTGAGGTCGATGCAGAGCATGTCCATCGACACGCGGCCAAGCAGGCGACTGCGTTTGCCGGCGACCAGCACCGGCGTGCCGGTCGGGGCATGACGCGGGTAGCCATCGGCATAGCCCATGGCAACCACGCCGATGCGCATCGGCTTGTCGGTGATGAATTTAGCGCCATAGCCAATCGGCTCGCCGGCGGGCAGTTCGCGCACGCAGATGACTTTCGATTCGAGGGTCATCACCGGTTGCAGGCGCTCGGCCAAGGCGTTGGCTTCTTCGAACGGCGTGGCGCCGAAGAGCATGATGCCCGGGCGTACCCAGTCGCTGTGAATCTGCGGCCAACCAAGTACAGCCGGCGAGTTGCGCAGGCTGACTTCGGCGGCGAGGCCCTGACGCGCCGCTTCGAACACCGCGACCTGATCGGCGCTGCTCTGCTCGTGCAACTCATCGGCACGGGCGAAGTGGCTCATCAGCACGATCTTCGCCACTTTGCCGCTGGCCAGCAGGCGCTGATAGGCCGCCGCGTAGTCCTTCGGATGCAGGCCCACACGGTGCATGCCCGAGTCGAGTTTGAGCCATACGGTGATCGGTTTGCTCAGTGCCGCCTGCTCGATGGCTTCGAGCTGCCACAGTGAATGCACCACGGTCCAGAAATCATGCTCGACGATCAGCGCCAGTTCATCGGCTTCGAAGATCCCTTCGAGCAACAGCACCGGGGCCTTGATGCCGGCCGCGCGCAGCTCCAGCGCTTCTTCGATGCAGGCAACGGCAAACCCGTCGGCTTCAGCTTCCAGCGCCTGGGCGCAACGCACCGCGCCGTGACCGTAGGCATCGGCCTTGATCACCGCCAGCGCCTTGGCGCCGGTGACTTCGCGGGCAATTCGGTAGTTGTGGCGCAGGGCTTCTAGGTCGATCAGGGCACGGGCAGGACGCATGGCGGCAGACTTCTAGGCGGTCATGGGAAGAAAAACCGGCGCCGACTGACGACGTGAACCGCCAACAGCGCCGGGAGAGGGATCTTTGAAACGGTTACGGCAACGCGGCGACGATGGAAATCTCGACCAGGATGCTCGGCTTGGCCATCTTCGCTTCAACGGTGGCGCGGGCCGGTGCGGCGCCCTTGGGCAGCCACTGGTCCCACACTGAGTTCATGCCGGCAAAGTGCGCCTCGATGTCATTCAGGTAGATCGTCGCCGACAGCAGATGCTGCTTGTCAGTCCCGGCCAGATCGAGCAGGCGCTCGATATTGCCGAGCACCTCGCGGGTCTGCTGCTCAACCCCGGCGTTGAAGTCGTCGCCGACCTGCCCGGCCAGATACACGGTGCCGTTGTGGGTGACGATCTGACTCATGCGCTCATTGGTGAGCTGGCGCTGGATTGCCATGTTTTGCGGACTCCTGAGGCTTATTGCCGTAACGGGAAATATCGAGACCTTCGGCGCTGATCTGCGGCTTTTTCTTCGCCATCAGATCGGCCAGCAAACGACCGGAACCACATGCCATGGTCCAACCCAGGGTGCCATGACCGGTGTTGAGGAACAGGTTCTTGAACGGCGTGGCGCCAACGATCGGCGTGCCGTCCGGGGTAGTCGGACGCAGACCGGTCCAGAAGCTCGCCTCCGCCAGATTGCCGCCCTGAGGATAAAGGTCGTTGACGATCATCTCCAGGGTTTCGCGCCGACGCGGGTTCAGCGACAGGTCAAAACCGGCGATTTCCGCCATGCCGCCGACGCGGATGCGGTTATCGAAACGGGTAATTGCGACCTTGTAAGTCTCGTCGAGAATGGTCGAGGTCGGAGCCATGGCCGGGTTGGTGATCGGCACGGTCAGCGAGTAGCCCTTGAGCGGGTACACCGGGGCTTTGATGCCCAGCGGCTTGAGCAGTTGCGGCGAGTAGCTGCCGAGGGCCAGCACGTAGCGGTCGGCGGTTTCCAGCTTGCCGTCGATCCATACACCGTTGATGCGATCACCGGCATAGTCGAGGCGCTGGATGTCCTGGCCGAAGCGGAACTCCACACCGAGTTTCACGGCCATTTCCGCCAGACGCGTAGTGAACATCTGGCAGTCGCCCGTCTGGTCGTTGGGCAGACGCAGAGCACCGGCGAGGATGTCGGTGACATTGGCCAAGGCCGGCTCCACGCGGGCAATGCCGGCGCGGTCGAGGACTTCAAACGGCACGCCGGACTCTTTCAGCACGGCGATGTCTTTGGCGGCACCATCGAGCTGCGCCTGGGTGCGGAACAGTTGCGTGGTACCGAGGCTGCGGCCTTCGTAGGCGATGCCGGTTTCGGCGCGCAGTTCGTCGAGGCAGTCGCGGCTGTACTCGGACAGACGCACCATGCGCTCCTTGTTCACCGCGTAACGGCTGGCGGTGCAGTTGCGCAGCATCTGCGCCATCCACAGGTACTGGTCGATGTCGGCGGTGGCCTTGATCGCCAGCGGCGCGTGGCGCTGCAGCAACCACTTGATGGCCTTGAGCGGCACACCCGGCGCGGCCCACGGCGAGGCATAACCCGGCGACACCTGGCCGGCGTTGGCGAAACTGGTCTCCATGGCCACGGCTGGCTGCCGGTCGACCACCACCACTTCAAACCCGGCACGAGCCAGATAGTAAGCACTGGCGGTACCGATGACGCCGCTACCCAAGACCATTACGCGCATTTTTGTATCCCTCATCGCGGCGGGGCCGCGTACGTCTGTTGTTAGAGCAATGATGCGCGCAGTGTAAAAAAGAATGGCCAGTGCATTTCACTATATAAGCGCCTATATTTGGCGACAATTCTCGGCAAAAACCCTTTTCACGGAGGCGCATCCCCTATGCGTACCAACACTCAGACCAAACGTGAGCTGGACAAGATCGACCGCAACATCTTGCGGATCCTGCAGGCGGACGGGCGCATATCGTTTACCGAACTCGGGGAGAAGGTCGGCCTGTCCACCACGCCATGTACGGAACGGGTGCGGCGGCTGGAGCGCGAAGGGATCATCATGGGCTACAACGCCCGGCTCAACCCGCAGCATCTGAAGGGTAGCCTGCTGGTGTTCGTCGAGATCAGCCTCGACTACAAATCCGGCGACACCTTCGAAGAGTTCCGCCGCGCAGTGCTGAAACTGCCGCACGTGCTGGAATGCCACCTGGTGTCAGGGGATTTCGACTATCTGGTGAAGGCGCGGATTTCCGAGATGGCTTCGTACCGCAAACTGCTGGGCGACATTCTGTTGAAGCTGCCGCATGTGCGTGAGTCGAAGAGCTATATCGTGATGGAAGAGGTGAAGGAGAGTCTGAGCCTGCCGATTCCAGACTGAGATTTGGAAGATCACAAGATCGCAGCCTTCGGCAGCTCCTACAGGAGAACGCATTTCCATGTAGGAGCTGCCGAAGGCTGCGATCTTTTCAGACCAGCACCTGCCGATTCGCCGCCATGTACTCGAAGATCTGCTTTTCCACCCGCGGATGAATCAGCTCCACCGGCCCCCGCCCGTTCGGGCATGGCAGGGTTTTGGTGGTACCGAACAACCGGCAGATCAGTGGTCGCTCGCCATACACCGTGCAGCCATCCGGCCCCAGGTGCACACAGTTCAGTTCTTCCATCGCCGCATCCTGCTCGGCGCGGGACTTGCGCGGCAGACGTGACATTTCTTCCGGCGAGGTGGTCACCGGCCCGCAGCAATCGTGGCAACCGGGCACACAGTCGAACGTAGGGATCTGCTGACGCAGGTCGCGAATGGTCTGGCGGTTGCAACTCATGAAAACGGTAACCCACATGAAATAGGCGGTGATTGTGCCGCAAAAGCCGTGATCCAGACAGCAACGGCCGACCAGTGTTGCCGGTCTTCGGCCGTGCGGCTTATGCTCCGTCAAATTTTCTCGACACCCAGCCGTTGGATGATGCCCATGAATGCCCGCGCCCGAACCTTCGCGAGCCAACCCCACGTTGCCTCCTATTACGCCGCCAGCAGTCTGCCGCAGCCCGACTATCCTGTGCTGCAGGGCGAGCTGAGCGCAGACGTGTGTGTGGTCGGCGGCGGCTTTTCCGGGTTGAACACCGCGCTGGAACTGGCAGAACGCGGCCTCAGTGTGGTGTTGCTGGAAGCGCACCGGATCGGCTGGGGCGCCAGCGGCCGCAACGGCGGGCAGTTGATTCGCGGGGTCGGCCACGGCCTCGACCAGTTCAGCAACGTCATCGGCACCGACGGCGTTCGCCAGATGAAACTGATGGGCTTGGAAGCGGTGGAAATCGTCCGCCAGCGCGTCGAACGGTTCCAGATCCCGTGCGATCTGACCTGGGGCTACTGCGACCTCGCCAACAAACCGGCCGATCTCGAAGGCTTTGCCGAAGACGCCGAAGAGCTGCGCAGCCTTGGCTATCGCTACGAAACCCGTCTGCTGCAAGCCGATGAAATGCACACCGTGGTTGGCTCCAAACGCTACGTCGGCGGCTTGATCGACATGGGTTCCGGGCATCTGCATCCGCTGAATCTGGCGCTGGGCGAAGCCGCTGCTGCGCAACAAATGGGCGTCAAACTGTTTGAACAGTCGGGTGTCACGCGCATCGACTACGGCCCGGAAGTTCGCGTCCACACAGCTCAAGGCTCGGTACGGGCGAAGACTCTGGTGCTGGGCTGCAACGCTTACCTCAACGACCTCAATCCGCAACTCAGCGGCAAAGTGCTCCCGGCCGGCAGCTACATCATCGCGACCGAACCGCTTTCCACAGAACTGGCGCACAGCCTGCTGCCGCAAAACATGGCGGTCTGCGACCAGCGCGTGGCGCTGGACTACTATCGGCTCTCGGCGGATCGTCGCCTGTTGTTCGGCGGTGCCTGCCATTATTCGGGGCGTGATCCGAAGGACATCGGCGCGTACATGCAGCCGAAGATGCTCGAAGTGTTTCCGCAACTGGCAGGCGTGAAGATCGACTATCAATGGGGCGGGATGATCGGCATCGGCGCCAACCGTCTGCCACAGATCGGCAGGCTCAATGATCAGCCGAACGTGTATTACGCCCAGGCCTATTCCGGGCACGGGGTGAATGCCACGCACTTGGCCGGCAAGCTGCTCGCCGAGGCGATCAGCGGGCAGCACAGCGGTGGCTTTGATCTGTTCGCCAAAGTGCCGCACATCACCTTCCCCGGCGGCAAGCATTTGCGTTCGCCGCTGCTGGCGCTGGGGATGTTGTGGCACCGCCTTAAAGAGTTGGTCTGATGTTTTTTTGAAGCCCTGAATACGCCTTCGCGAGCAAGCCCGCTCCCACAAGTGACCGCGCTCCACCTTGAGTACACGGTCGAATGTGGGAGCGGGCTTGCTCGCGAAGGGGCCGAAACAGGCGCTACACCGTTCAGATCCGCCAGAACGGCTTCAACCCCTCCTCCTGCGCCTGCTCCCGGGTCAGCCCAATATCTTTGAGCTGCTCCGGCGTCAGGTTGAGCAACGCCTTGCGCGTGTGCAGACGATGCCAGAACAAGCCCCAGCGACTCAGGCCGGACGGCGCGTTGCGCATGGCGCTATTCCATGCACTGTCCTCCTGCCCTGTCGCCAGTTCCTGACTGTGTAACGTCAGCCGCACATCACTCAAGCCGTTCATTTTTGTCGCTCCTGTTTACTTGGGTAGCCAGAGATTCCATGATGCGCGGGTCAGCAAAAGCATTACAGATTCAAAGCATCTGTATTAACTCCATACAGATTTGCCGTTTCTGTGTCTGAATCACCGATTTTTGCTGCATCTGTACTGGTTTAACGAATCACCTGCATCGAGGCAGTGCCATGACCCTGTATGTGAACCTCGCCGAGCTGCTCGGCACCCGCATCGAACAAGGCTTCTACCGTCCTGGCGATCGCCTGCCTTCGGTGCGCGCCTTGAGCGTAGAACACGGGGTCAGCCTGAGCACGGTGCAGCAGGCCTATCGCATGCTCGAAGACAGCGGTCTGGCCACGCCGAAACCCAAGTCGGGCTACTTCGTGCCGGTGGGCCGCGAGCTGCCGGAGCTGCCCGCAGTCGGGCGTCCGGCGCAGCGGCCGGTGGAGATTTCGCAGTGGGATCAGGTGCTGGAGCTGATTCGCGCGGTGCCGCGCAAGGACGTGGTGCAACTGGGTCGCGGCATGCCCGACGTGACCACGCCAACGATGAAACCGCTGTTGCGCGGACTGGCGCGGATCAGCCGCCGCCAGGACATGCCCGGTCTGTATTACGACAACATCCACGGCACCCTCGAACTGCGCGAACAGATCGCCCGGTTGATGCTCGATTCCGGCTGTCAGTTGAGCGCCAGCGACCTGGTGATCACCACCGGTTGCCACGAAGCGCTGTCCACCAGCATCCACGCCATTTGCGAGCCGGGCGATATCGTCGCGGTGGATTCGCCAAGCTTTCACGGCGCCATGCAAACCCTCAAAGGGCTGGGCATGAAAGCTCTGGAGATCCCCACCGATCCGCTGACCGGCATCAGCCTCGAAGCGCTGGAATTGGCGCTGGAGCAGTGGCCGATCAAGGTCATCCAGATCACCCCCAACTGCAACAACCCGCTCGGCTACATCATGCCGGAGTCGCGCAAACGCGCGTTGTTGACGCTGGCGCAGCGTTTCGACGTGGCGATCATCGAGGACGACGTGTATGGCGAACTGGCCTACACCTACCCGCGTCCTCGCACGATCAAGTCCTTCGACGAAGATGGCCGCGTATTGCTGTGCAGTTCGTTTTCCAAGACCCTGGCCCCGGGCCTGCGCATCGGTTGGGTTGCGCCGGGACGGTATCTGGAACGGGTGCTGCACATGAAATACATCAGCACCGGTTCCACCGCGCCGCAGCCGCAGATTGCCATTGCCGAATTTCTCAAGGGTGGGTACTTCGAACCGCACTTGCGGAGAATGCGCACGCAATACCAGCGCAATCGCGACGTAATGATCGATTGGGTCACGCGCTATTTCCCGGCCGGCACTCGCGCCAGTCGTCCGCAAGGCAGCTTTATGCTGTGGGTCGAATTGCCGGAGGGTTTCGATACGCTGAAACTCAATCGCGCACTGCATGACCAAGGCGTACAGATTGCCGTCGGCAGCATCTTTTCCGCCTCGGGCAAGTACCGCAATTGTCTGCGGATGAACTACGCGGCGAAACCGACACCGCAGATCGAAGAAGCGGTGCGCAAGGTCGGCGCGGCGGCGATCAAACTGCTGACTGAAACCTGATCATTCGAGCTGAAAGGTGCCGAGCCCCTCAAATCGCTGAAGGTCGGCGACACGGCTTGAGGCATCGCTGACGCGGGCTTCGATTTCCAGCTCCACCTCCAGATGGCGCCCGGCGGCGAGGCTGCCAGAGCGCCAGGCGGTGATGTGATCGCCAGGCTGCAACAGGCCCGCCTCGCCTTCGTCGCGCTGCCATTGCACCGGCGCGCCATCCAGACGCGCTGCCACAATTCGTATCTGCAACCGTCCCGGTGCCCAGCGGAAATGCAGCGCGTCGCTGCTCGGCGCAGCAAAGGACCACCTGATCGCGCGCGCAGCCGGACATTGAATCCGTAGCTGAACAGTGCGCACACCAAAACTGCCGTCATTGCCCGATGGCCGGGCGAGGAGCTCTGCCCGCGTCGAAACGCCGTAGTCCACAGTGCTCGGCGAGAGCGTCATTCGGCAGGCTTCGCTGGCCATGACCGAGGTCGATGCCAACGATGCCAGCGTGATCGGGATCATCCATCGATGCATGCGCAATAACCCGGTCATGTGAGGTTCAAAGGCTGACAGAGCGCGTCGACGGGCTCGATCAGTGCGTGCTCGTCCGGCGATTCAGCCAGATTGAATTGCAGGTCGCAGTGCGCGCTATCCGACAGCTGCACCCGCAGCGGCTGCCCGGGCTTGATATCCGGCAGAAAGATCGCCCCGGCCTCAAGCACCGTGGTCACGTATTCGCCTTGCCCGTTCCGTACGGCGAGGCCACTGGGCAGCCATTGCCGGTCAAGCGTCCTGGCCTTCAACAGCACACGCCGCACGCGGGTGATGGAAAAATCCATATGCTGAACCGAGCCACGCCCGGCCTCGACCTCCTGATAACCGTCGAGCACCTCGACGTTGCGCGGCAAACTCAACGGATCGACTTCCAGCCGGGCTGTGGAATAGGCCGGCAAACTCGCCACCACCGCCCGGCCCAATCCATCCGTCCACACCGGGCCTTGCGGCGTGTACAGCTTCAGACCCGCACGGTCGCCAGCCTTGAGCACGGCAAAGGTCTCGCGCAGTGGATACGGCGACAGCGTCACACCGTCGCGATGCAACGCCATGCCGCCGCGCAGCCCCAGGTCGAATTCGCTTGCCCCGGCTCGCTGGTTCAGGCCCAGATCCAGACTGGTGTAATGCGCCAGTGCGTTGACCCGCAAACCCAGCGATGGCGCCGCGGCTTCACGCTGTTCGGCACGGGCGCTATAGGCCAGGGTTTCACTGAGCACTTCGCTCATCGACACGCCACTGCGCATCCCGGATCGCGGATCGCTGCGCAGATAGCTACGAACCCTGCGCTGATCGCCCAATGGCATCCCGGCCGTCAGATAGACCGAGGTGCCCCGGTGCCTCGCGTCGGCATCGCCGATCCCCCGCTCCAGACTCAACGACAGGCTGATCCGAGCGGGCAGCGTCTGCGACCAAGACAATCCCAGGCGCATGTTGGGTGGCTCGTCCACGCTGGTGTAGCGCGACCAGGTCATGCCGAATGCCCCCCAGCGCTCGACAGTACCGTTGAGCGAAAATGTCCAGTGATCGCGCCCGGGGGCTTCGGCCCGTCCCTGCTGCTGGCTCCAGCCGGTGTCCGACAGGGTGCGAAAGCCCTGGCCACGGCGCACCGCAACCACACTGGTAGACAGATTCGGCGACAACACGGCACTGACGGTCATTTGCACCTCATGACCTGCAATGCCTGTGTCTCGATCGCTGGACAGCACCTGGCGCACACTGGTGGTCAGATTGCCCGGCCATTGAAGCTGCAGCCCCCAGCCTGCCGACAGATAGTCCGCCCCACCGAGGAGCCCGCCGCTCATGCGCAGCGCGCGCGACAGACTCCACTCCCGGCCAAGGGTGGCAAACGACGGCGCCTGACGATCATCCGAGCCCTGGCGGCGCACCGTGCCAAGCGCCAGATTGAAGCCGTCGGCGCGATCGAATTGTGGATCCTGCAGGCTGGCTGCCGGGACGCGAAAACGCCGCACTTGCCCTTCCTGCTCGTGCACGCTGACCTCGAGGTCGAGCTGGTTGCTCAACAACGGCAGCGCGCGCAACGTGAAGGGGCCGCCAGGCACCAGTGTGGTGTAGATCAGCACGCCGTTCTGCCGGACTTCGATTCGCGATGGCGACCAGGCAATGCCCTCGACCTCGCCGCGTGCGCCCTCCTGTGCTGCGCGCATTTGCGCGAACGCACCTTCCGGCAGAACCTGCACACCACTGAACGATTCGCCGGCAAACAATGGCGACTGCAGGTTCAATTGGCCGATCTGCACGTTGGCTTCGTAGGCTTCTAGGGTGCGCGTGCCGTAGGCATACAGATGCTCGAAGCGAGTGCTATCGGGCAATTGCGTATAGGACTGGCGACTGCGCAAGACCCAGTTGCCGGCATTCAGGCCGAACTCCGAACCCAGTCTGCGAAAGTCACTACGTTGCCCCTCGTGCTGGCTGCCCATGACCAAAACATCGTAGTTGAACACGCCGCCCACTCCGCCATTGGCGAAGCTGCGTGGCTGGAATTCCGGCAATGCCAACAGGTCCGTCGGTAGCAGCAGGTCGATCTGTTCCTTGCCGGGATGCAATGCAACGGTTGCCGCCGGCAGACCTTCACCCAGCGTCAGGCACTGCTGCGGTTCCGCGCGGGTCAAAGCCGCTTGCGAGCGCACGCCAGCAGCCTTGAGCAAGGCCGGTTGCAGGCACGGCTCACCCTCTTCATTGAATGTCACGAACACCCGCCCCCGTGGCTGTCCATTGACCTCAAGCGCGACCAGCCATGTGCCTTGGGGGAAACGCGGCGCCTGGCGAAAATACGCAGCCAGTGCGGGGTCGAGTCCACGCTCGCGAAGCATCTGCGCATCGAACTCCACCCCTTCACTGGCCATCGTCATGCCGATCGCATTCGCCATCAGCAGTGCCAGTCCCCGCCGGGCCCTACAGGACATCATCGCGTTACCGGGGCATCGAAATGGCCGACCGCAAAGCCATACGTGGTCGCCGGAAAGATCCGTACCTCCATTGCCCGCACTGTCACGCTCATCGGCAGCCCGACAGACAGGCGCTCTCCCGGCAGAATCCAGGTACGCGGCAGATCCACCGCCTGTGTGCCCGGCAGCGGAACAATCGCTTTAGCCAGGCGCACCACGTAAGGACTGGGATTACTGACCAGCAAGCCTTCAGCCGTGGCTGACCAGCTCAGGCGTTTCCATGGCTCGCGCTCCACCGGCAGGCCGGCGGGGCGCAGGATCACCGGCAGGTTTTGCCGAACCCCCAGATTGACCCGGGCGCCGTCGACACCTGCGACAGGATTGATCCCCTCAAAAATCACCCGTTTCAGATGCTCGGTCTGCAACGGTTCGGCGCTCTGCAACATGAACCGTACCTGCTGCACCGCCCCGGCTTCGACACGGGCAATCGGCGGACTGAACAGCAACAGCAGTTGATCATGCGGCTCGATATTTTCGACTGTGGTGTGCAGCAGGGCCGGACGCGTTTCGGTGTTTCGCACATTCATCGTCGCTTCACCGATACCCTCATCCACCACCAGCACAGGGGTTTGCGGCACCATTCCGGCAGCGTGGGCCCCGGGCATCAAAATCAAGGCGAGCAGGCACAGTGGCAGCGCCCGCAAGCCTGGGCGGCACATGGAAATCGGCATCGGTATTGCTCCGCAGGGGGCAGCGCACCCGTCGAGGGGCGCGCTGAATGAACCTGAAAGAACCTGAAAGAACCCGGTAATGACCGGGCTCTGACGATCAGAGGTAGTACATGTCGAAGGTCACCGAGCCATCGAGCGGAATCTCGCTGGTGATCGGCAGCGCGTTGCTCGGGCCGATGATCGGCAACAGGCTCATCGGAAACCCGTGGTGACGTGCCGCGACCGGGCCAGCTGCCACGCCGGAACCCCATGAGTAGAGCGCCGGCGCATTACTCACCAGCGGCGAAGCAGGCAGTTGCCAGGCCGGCGCTGCCAGAGTGCGTGTCATCAGGGTCTGCGGGGCACCGTCGGCTTCCGGAAGACCGTGACGCAGCGCAAATCCACCGATACGGATGCCGTTGATTTCACCCAGGCCATAGAACAAAGCCGGATCGCTGTTACCGGCGCCATCGTTGATGCCCGGCAATTTGGTGGCTGTGCGATTGTCTCTGACCGACACCTCGACCGATGCCTCTGCATCGCAATTGATGTGCAGCGAAATATCGTGGGTCGGCAGCACCGTCTGCGTGGTCTTGTTCAGGGTGGCTGCGGATATCTTGCGCAAATCTACCGTGCCACCACCGGCAAACGCGGGGATGCACGACGTCGGAATAATGGTTCCGATCACGCTCAGATCCACGCTCTCGGCGACCACCAGGGTGGGTAATACTGCAGCCGCGACGGCTGCCATCCATGTTGTTTTTTTCATCAGTCCCTACTTCATCGGTTATTGATCAATGGCCGTTGTTCAGCGCATTGCCTTCACAAGACGCTGAACACCGGGGCGATGATTTCGTTTTTTGCAGGATCCGTATGTAGGAATCGGCGCCGACCAGGAGCTGAAAAAACAACAAAACAAATAGTCCAAAACCACAGGCGAACTCATTCCTACTTTTGAACGACTAATTGTTTACACAGTGTGGCGAGGATCCGCCGTAAGCGGTCTTTGAAATCCTCTGCGTGCCATACTCCGTCACCCCCTGCCTCCAGCCGAGAAACCAACGTGCGACCCGGAAAAAAATTGCTCGCTGTCTGTGTGTTGTGCTCGTTGGCCAGTGGTTGCGCCACCCTCGATGCGCCGCGCGAACCCAGCCAGGCGTTGCCGGCCGCGGGCTCCGCATTCGGTCGCTCGATTCAGACCCAGGCCGCGCCCTATCAGGGCCGCTCCGGCTTCCGCTTGCTGTCCAACAGCACCGAGGCGTTCACCGCCCGCGCCGAGCTGATTCGCAACGCACAAACCAGCCTCGACTTGCAGTACTACATCGTCCATGACGGCGTCAGCACGCGGATGCTGGTGGAGGAACTGCTCAAGGCCGCAGACCGGGGCGTGCGCGTGCGCGTCCTGCTCGACGACACCACCAGTGATGGCCTCGACACGATCATCGCCACACTGGCGGCGCATCCGCAGATCCACATCCGCCTGTTCAACCCGCTGCACTTGGGTCGCAGCACCGGCGTGACCCGCGCCGCCGGACGCCTGTTCAACCTGTCGCTGCAACACCGGCGCATGCACAACAAGTTGTGGCTGGCGGACAACAGCGTGGCCATCGTCGGCGGGCGCAATCTGGGCGACGAGTATTTCGATGCCGAGCCGAATCTGAATTTCACCGACATCGACATGCTCAGCGTCGGCCCGGTGGCCGAGCAACTCGGGCACAGTTTCGATCAGTACTGGAACAGCGCGCTGAGCAAGCCGATCGACGAATTCCTCTCCAGCAAACCAAGCGCCAAAGACCTGCAGAACACCCGCACGCGCCTGGAAGAGTCGCTGGATGAAACCCGCAAACAGAATCACGCGCTGTATCAACAGTTGATGACGTTCAAGACCGCGCCACGCATGGACATCTGGCGCAAGGAACTGATCTGGGCCTGGAACCAGGCGCTGTGGGATGCGCCGAGCAAAGTGCTGGCCAAGGACGAACCGGACCCGCAACTGTTGCTGACCACTCAACTGGCGCCGGAACTGCGCGGCGTCAGCAAAGAGCTGATCATGATCTCGGCGTACTTCGTGCCCGGCCAGCCGGGGCTGGTATACCTGACCGGGCGGGCCGACGCCGGGGTCTCGGTGAGCCTGCTGACCAACTCGCTGGAAGCTACCGATGTGCCGGCGGTGCACGGCGGTTACGCACCGTATCGCAAGGCGCTGCTGGAGCACGGGGTGAAACTGTATGAACTGCGCCGTCAGCCTGGGGATAACTATGGCAGCGGCCCGCATCTTTTCTACAGCAAGTCTTTCCGTGGTTCGGATTCCAGCCTGCATAGCAAGGCAATGATTTTCGATCGGCAGAAAGCATTTATCGGCTCGTTCAACTTCGATCCGCGCTCAGTGCTGTGGAACACCGAAGTCGGGGTTCTGGTGGACAGCCCGGAACTAGCCGAACACGTGCGCGAACTGGCGCTGCAAGGCATGGCGCCGGCCCTGAGTTATGAAGCGAAACTGCAGGATGGCGAGATCGTCTGGGTAACCGAGGATAATGGTCAGATGCACACCCTGACCAAGGAACCGGGGAGCTGGTGGCGGCGCTTCAATGCGTGGTTCAGCACCACTGTCGGTCTGGAGCGGATGCTTTAAAAAGCAAAAGATCGCAGCCTGCGGCAGCTCCTACACTGGAATGCGGTTTCCCTGTAGGAGCTGCCGCAGGCTGCGATCTTTTGACCTTAAGCCGTCTGCACCGTCCCGAATGCCCCCTGACGCATCAGCAGAATCACCAATCCAAACGCCCCCGCCGCCATCAACAAAGGCAACGCATGCCCGCTGATCCACTGACTGCCCGCCCCCGCCAGCAACGGCCCGATCAGACAGCCCACACCCCACAGCTGCGCAATGTGCGCATTGGCGCGCACCAGAGCATCGTCGCGATAACGCTCGCCAATCAGAATCAGTGACAAAGTGAACAGGCCACCGGCACTGGCGCCGAACAACACCCACAACGGCCAGATCAGCAGCGTGTCGATCAACAGCGGAATCGCCAGACTCGACAGCATCAGGATCACTGCGCAACCGGCGAACAACGTGCGTCGCGACAGGTAATCCGCCAGCGCGCCGATCGGCAGTTGCAACAGTGCGTCGCCGACCACCACGGTGCTGACCATCGCCAGCGCAATCTCGGCAGTGAAGCCCTGTTGCAGGCAATACACCGGCAGCAGCGTGAGGATCATCGCCTCGAACGCGGCGAACAGTGACACTGCCCAGGCAATCGCCGGCAACTCGCGGGCAAACCCCCACAGGTCGCCGAAGGTCACGCTGCTGGCTTCACTGCTCGGCGCACCGCTGCGGCCCATCAACAGCAAAGGCGAAACCGTCAGCAACCCGACGCCGACCCAGAATCCATAATCATGCTCAGTACCCAGCGCCCCCAACAGCAGCGGACCAGACAGTTGGCTCAGCGCATAGCTGCTGCCATACAGAGCGACCAGACGACCGCGCCAGTTCTCCACCACCAGTTGATTGATCCAGCTTTCGCCGAGGATGAATACGATGGTCAGGATCACCCCGATCATCAGGCGCAGCACCAGCCAGACCGGATAACTCGGCAGCAGCGCCAGCAAGCCGATCGACAATGCGCCGGCCCACAGGCACAGGCGCATCAGGTTCGCGGTGCCGAGACGTGCCGCCAGATGACTGGAAATCTTCGCGCCCAGCAATACGCCAAGCGCCGGCATCGCCGCCATCACGCCGATGGCGAAGGACCCATAGCCCCAACTCTCCAGACGCAACGACACCAGCGGCATGCTGACCCCCAGGGCCAGACCGACACTCAAGACAGACGCCAACACGGCGAAATACGTCGCCCAACGCATGGTCCACGCTCCTGTGGATATTTTTATGTTCATTACAAAACCACTGTGGGAGCGGGCTTGCTCGCGAAAACGGTTTCACATTCAGCAGATGTGCTGACTGATACACCGCTTTCGCGAGCAAGCCCGCTCCCACAGGGGATCTCTGTATGTTCGCAAGCCTGAACGAGTCAGGCTTGCGCTAAAGGCTTACAGCTTGATCCACGTCGCCTTCAGCTCGGTGTACTTGTCGAACGCGTGCAGCGACTTGTCGCGACCGTTGCCCGACTGCTTGAAGCCACCGAACGGCGCGGTCATGTCGCCGCCATCGTACTGGTTGACCCACACGCTGCCGGCCCGCAACGCTTTGGCCGTCAGATGCGCCTTGGAAATGTCTTGCGTCCAGACTGCAGCGGCCAGGCCGTACGGAGTGTCGTTGGCGATCTGGATCGCTTCTTCGGCGGTATCGAAGGCGATGACCGATAGCACCGGGCCGAAGATCTCTTCCTGAGCGATCTTCATCGCATTGCTCACGCCGTCGAAAATCGTCGGTTCGACGTAAGTGCCACCGGTTTCCTGAAGGATGCGCTTGCCGCCGGCCACCAGTTTGGCGCCGTCGCTGTGACCGGATTCGATGTACGACAGCACGGTGTTCATCTGCTGGGTATCGACCAGCGCACCGACGTTGGTCGCCGGGTCCAGCGGATTGCCTGGCTTCCAGGCTTTCAGCGCCTCGATCACCATCGGCAGGAATTTGTCCTTGATCGAACGCTCGACCAGCAGACGCGAACCGGCGGTGCAGACTTCGCCCTGGTTGAAGGCGATGGCGCTGGCGGCGGATTCGGCAGCGGCTTGCAGATCCGGCGCATCGGCGAAGACGATGTTCGGGCTCTTGCCGCCGGCTTCCAGCCACACGCGCTTCATGTTCGATTCGCCGGAGTAGATCATCAGTTGCTTGGCGATCTTGGTCGAACCGGTGAACACCAGCGTGTCGACATCATTGTGCAGCGCCAGCGCCTTGCCGACGGTGTGGCCATAGCCCGGCAGCACGTTGAGCACGCCTTTTGGAATACCGGCTTCCACTGCCAGCGCAGCGATGCGGATGGCGGTCAGCGGAGATTTTTCCGACGGTTTGAGGATCACCGAGTTACCGGTCGACAGCGCCGGGCCGAGTTTCCAGCAGGCCATCATCAGCGGGAAGTTCCACGGCACGATGGCGCCGACCACGCCCACCGGCTCGCGGGTCACCAGACCCAGTTGATCATGCGGGGTGGCGGCGACTTCGTCGTAGATCTTGTCGATCGCCTCACCGCTCCAGCTCAGCGCTTGCGCCGCGCCCGGGACGTCAATGTACAGCGAGTCGCTGATCGGTTTGCCCATGTCGAGAGTTTCGAGCAGTGCCAGTTCTTCAGCGTGCTGCTTGAGCAGGTTGGCGAAACGAATCATGGTGGCTTTGCGTTTGGTCGGCGCCAGGCGCGACCAGACGCCGGAATTGAAGGTGGCGCGGGCGTTTTCCACGGCGCGCTGGGCGTCGGCGGCGTCACAGCTGGCGATTTTGCCCAGCAGACGGCCATCGACCGGGCTGATGCACTCGAAAGTCTCGCCGGAGACGGCGTCGGTGTATTCACCGTTGAGGTAGGCGCGGCCTTCGATCTTCAGGTCGCGAGCACGTTGTTCCCAATCGGCACGAGTCAGGGTGGTCATTCGAGTGTCCTCCTCTTGTTGAATAGAGCGCCGCGTCTTCGCGGACGTCTTCAGGAATGCTGCCCGGCCAGCCTGCTTTTCGGCCCAAGGCACCCGCCACCCTAAACCAGCGGCCGGGGTTGTTTCAATATATTTGACATAAGCGCGCCATACGCCCTTGCGGTGTTCATTTTAATAAACATAGACTTTGGCCCATTCAAGCCACCGCGCCGTCATCACGGGAGAAAACAACAATGAACATCCAGAACGTCGTCGATATCAGCCTGACCAGCAGCGAAGCCGAACGCTATCGCCCGGACCCGGCCAAAGTGCTCAAGGGCGATCCCGAGCAAGCAGTGTTCAACCAGTACGACAGCCCTTGTGGGCAAATGGGTGTTGGCGTGTGGGAAGGCGCGGTTGGGCAGTGGACGGTGAACTACACCGAGCACGAATATTGCGAAATCCTGCAGGGGGTTTCGGTGCTGCGTGACAGCGATGGCAATGCCAAGACCTTGCGTGTTGGCGACCGCTTTGTGATTCCGGCCGGTTTCCGTGGTACTTGGGAAGTCTTGGAGGCTTGCCGCAAGATCTATGTGATCTTTGAACAGAAGGCTTGAGGATTTTCGCTGGCTGATCCGGCCTCTTCGCGAGCAAGCCCGCTCCCACATTTGATCTCTGTGAACACAATATTTGCGTCATCGCGCAATTACTGTGGGAGCGGGCTTGCTCGCGAAGAGGTCCGGCCAGACACCGCAGAAATCCGAGACAACAAAAAAGGCCCGTATCGTGAGATACGGGCCTTTTTTGTAAGTCGGGAAAAATCAATTACTTGATTTTGCCTTCCTTGTAGATCACGTGCTTGCGAACAACCGGATCATATTTCTTGATCTCGATTTTGTCCGGGGTAGTACGCTTGTTCTTGTCGGTAGTGTAGAAGTGACCAGTACCGGCGCTCGAGATCAAACGAATCAATTCACGCATGATTAGCTCCCTTAAATCTTGCCATCGCGGCGAAGTTCGGCGAGCACGACACTGATGCCACGCTTGTCGATGATGCGCATGCCTTTGGCAGATACGCGCAGACGCACAAAACGTTTCTCTTCTTCAACCCAGAAGCGGTGATGCTGCAGGTTCGGCAGGAAACGACGACGGGTTTTGTTGTTTGCGTGGGAAATGTTATTCCCGGTTACCGGACCCTTACCGGTAACTTGACATACTCTCGACATGCCTCAGCCCTCTAAAACCACATGCCCAACCCGGCATGGGTTGGCCGCTTAATCTCTCAGTCATTTGGCGCCAGGCGCCGCGTTTCTTTAGAGGTCTTACCGGCTACACCTACAGTGAAGGAACCGGGCCCCTAGAAAAGAGCGCTGCTTTATACCAGAAAGACCGGGGTGCAACAACAATGGATGTGCAATCAAGCGGTAAAAAGGCGCTTTTTCCGGCTGCGGACGCTTTGGATAAAGGCTGAGGCGAGTTTCGACCACTCGTCGCAGAAAACCGCTCTAACAGAGGTTTTCGACTTTTCCTCGTGCACCGTGGTCTGAAAAACGCCACTGCCCCGGCCCGAAAAATGCAAAAAGGGGATAGTCATTTGCAATCCAGCCCTCTAGGGTAACCCTTTTCCAGACTGCACCTGCAGATGGCCTTCGATCTGTAAAGGAAGCCGACCATGCGCCTCGCTGCCCTACCCCTGTTACTCGCCCCGCTTCTGCTGAGTCCCCTGGCCCAGGCTGCCGCCCTGAGCGTGTGCACCGAGGCCAGCCCCGAGGGGTTCGACGTGGTGCAATACAACTCGTTGACCACCACCAACGCTTCGGCCGATGTGCTGATGAACCGTCTGGTCGACTTCGATACCACCAGCGGCAAAGTCGTGCCGAGCCTGGCCGACAGCTGGGAAATCAGCACCGACGGCCTGACTTATGTGTTCAAGCTGCACCCGCAGGTGAAGTTTCACAGCACTGACTATTTCAAGCCGACCCGTACCCTGAGCGCCGAAGACGTCAAATTCAGCTTCGACCGCATGCTCGATCCGGCCAACCCATGGCACAAAGTGGCGCAAAGCGGCTTCCCGCACGCCCAGTCCATGCAGTTGCCGGCACTGATCAAGAAAATCGACGCGCTTGACCCGTTGACCGTGCGCTTTACTCTCGATCACCCGGACTCGACGTTCCTCGCGACCCTGAGCATGGGCTTCGCCTCCATCTATTCCGCCGAATACGCCGACAAACTGCTCAAGGCCGACGCCACCGATAAGCTCAACAGCCAGCCGATCGGCACCGGTCCGTTCATCTTCACGCGCTTCCAGAAAGACGCCTCTGTGCGCTACAAGGCCAACCCGGACTACTTCGGCGGCAAGCCTGCGGTCGACCCGCTGATCTTCGCCATCACCCCGGACGCCAACGTGCGCCTGCAAAAGCTGCGGCGCAACGAGTGCCAGATCGCCCTGTCGCCAAAACCGCTGGACGTGAAGGCCGCGCAGGAAGAGCCGACCCTGAAAGTGGAAAAGACTGACGCGTTCATGACCGCTTTCGTCGGCATCAACAGCCAGCATCCACCGCTCGACAAACCGGAAGTGCGCCAGGCGATCAACCTCGCTTTCGACAAAGCCAACTACGTCAAAGCCGTGTTCGAAGACACCGCCGAACCCGCCAATGGCCCTTACCCGCCGAACACCTGGAGCTACGCGAAGAACCTGCCGGGCTATCCACACGACGTGGCGAAGGCCAAGGCTCTGCTGGCCAAG
The DNA here is from genome assembly GCF_053851495.1 of Pseudomonas sp. JQ36. Classification (NCBI taxonomy): domain Bacteria; kingdom Pseudomonadati; phylum Pseudomonadota; class Gammaproteobacteria; order Pseudomonadales; family Pseudomonadaceae; genus Pseudomonas; species Pseudomonas sp. JQ36. Next base: position 4,611,800 of record NZ_CM132642.1, read on the forward strand.
GCCGGACTCAAGGACGGCTTCCAGACCACCATCTGGACGCGTCCATCCGGCAGCCTGCTCAACCCGAACCCGAGTCTGGGCGCGCAATTGCTGCAGTCGGATCTGGCGGAAATCGGCATTCAGGCGGAAATCCGCGTGATCGAGTGGGGCGAACTGATTCGCCGCGCCAAGGCTGGTGAGCATGACCTGCTGTTCATGGGCTGGGCCGGCGACAACGGCGATCCGGACAACTTCCTCACGCCGCAGTTTTCCTGCGCGGCGGTCAAGTCCGGCACCAACTTCGCCCGCTACTGCAATGCCGACCTGGACAAGCTGATCAGCGCCGGCAAGACCACCAGCGAGCAAGGCGTGCGCACCAAGCTGTACGAACAGGCGCAGGCGCAGATTCAGCAGCAGGCACTCTGGTTGCCGCTGGCACACCCGACCGCTTATGCGCTGACGCGCAAGGATGTGCAGGGTTACGCAGTGAGCCCGTTCGGCCGCCAGGACTACTCCAAGGTCAACCTGAAATAACCTTCCACAACACAGCCCCCCTGTGGGAGCGGGCTTGCTCGCGAAGGCGTCGGATCAGCCAACATTTTTAGTGACTGACCCACCGCCTTCGCGAGCAAGCCCGCTCCCACAGGGGTTGGCGTTTGTTGTAGAAAGCTACATCCAGCCACACTCCGCCATCGACAGCGGCTCGCCGTCGCCAATGATGAAGTGATCCAGCACCCGCACATCAATCAGGTCCAGAGCCTTCTGCAAACGCTTGGTCAGTTGCCGATCCGCTTGACTCGGATCGCTGTTCCCCGACGGGTGGTTATGGCAGAGAATCACCGCCGCCGCGTTGTTGGCCAATGAGCGTTTCACCACTTCCCGGGGATGCACGCTGGTATTGTCGATCGAGCCGCGAAACAGTGCCTCGAACGTCAGTACTTGATGCTTGGAGTCGAGAAACAGGCAGCCGAACACCTCGTGGGGCTCATGGCGCAGCATGGATTTCAGATAGTCCCGAACTGCCTGCGGATTTTCCAGCGCCGGCTTTTTACGCATGCACTCGGCCAGATGTCTCCGCCCCATTTCCAGCACCGCCTGCAACTGCGCGAATTTCGCAGGCCCCAATCCCAACTGCCCGCTGAACGCCGCGAGATCGGCCTCCAGTAATGCGCGCAGGCTGCCGAATTGCGTCAACAGGTGTCGCGCCAGATCCACCGCGCTCTTTCCCGTGACCCCGGTACGAAGAAAAATCGCCAGCAACTCGGCGTCCGAAAGACTTCCCGAGCCCTGTTCAAGCAGCTTCTCCCGCGGCCGTTCCGCCGCCGGCCAATCGCGAATACTCATACACCTTCCTTGTCTGTGGGCACCGCTGTTCCATAGCGGTCGCTGTGATATCGTAGCCCATCTTTTTTGCGGGCGAATTCACCCTGGGGAGGGGGTTTCGCCACGTATGTCACCCACGAAATGTAAAGGCAGACCTATGCAGCGGCTGTATCGGAAACGCATCGTTCTGGGCGTCGGCGGCGGCATTGCGGCCTACAAGAGCGCCGATCTGGTTCGTCGCCTGATCGACCAGGGCGCCGAAGTGCGCGTGGTCATGACCCATGGCGGCGCCGAGTTCATCACCCCGCTGACCATGCAAGCGCTGTCCGGGCACCCGGTTCACCTGGATCTGCTCGACCCGGCCGCCGAAGCGGCGATGGGCCACATCGAACTGGCCAAATGGGCCGATCTGGTGCTGATCGCCCCGGCCACCGCTGACCTGATCGCCCGTCTGGCCCAAGGCATCGCCAACGATCTGCTGACCACCCTGGTGCTGGCCACCGACGCCGTGGTGGCCGTCGCGCCAGCAATGAATCAGGCGATGTGGCGCGATCCGGCAACCCAAGCCAACCTGCAACTCCTTGAAAGTCGCGGCCTGAAGACTTTCGGCCCGGCCTCTGGCAGCCAGGCCTGCGGCGACGTCGGCATGGGCCGGATGATGGAAGCCACCGATCTGGCGCAGTGCGCGGCGGACTGCTTCCAGCGACAGGCGCTGACCGGCAAGCATGTGGTGATCACCGCCGGCCCGACCCAGGAAAACATCGACCCGGTGCGCTACATCACCAACCACAGCTCCGGGAAAATGGGCTTCGCTCTGGCCGAAGCTGCGGTGGAAGCCGGCGCCCGCGTGACCCTGATCAGCGGCCCGGTGCACCTGCCGACGCCGGATCGCGTCACGCGCATCGACGTGGTCAGTGCCCGCGACATGCTCGCAGCGTGCGAATCGGCCATTCCATGTGACGTGTTCATCTCGTCGGCGGCGGTGGCGGACTACCGTCCGGAAGTCGTTGCCCCGCAAAAACTCAAGAAAGACCCTACAAGCGGCGACGGCTTCGTCCTGCAAATGGTGCGCAACCCGGACATCCTGGCCACCATCGCGACCCGTCCCGACCGTCCGTTCAGTGTCGGCTTTGCCGCCGAGACCGAACACCTGCTCGACTACGCTGCACGCAAGCTGAAAGACAAGAATCTCGATCTGATCGTCGCCAACGACGTCGCCAACCCGAGCATCGGTTTCAACAGCGAAGAAAACGCCTGCAGCGTGATCGATCGTGGGCTTCACGCCACCGTTTTCGCCCAGACCAGCAAGAGCAAGATCGCTCGCCAACTGGTCACTTTTATCGCCGAACGTCTGAACCAGGTTTAATTTACATGCACGCTTTGCAAGCCAAGATCCTCGACCCCCGCATCGGTACTGAATTTCCGCTGCCGCAATACGCCACCCCGGGCTCCGCCGGCCTCGACCTGCGCGCCATGCTGGAGCAGGACATCGTCATCAAGCCGGGTGAAACCGTGCTGATCCCTACCGGTCTGTCGGTGTACATCGGCGACCCGAACCTCGCCGCACTGATCCTGCCGCGCTCGGGCATGGGCCATAAGCACGGCATCGTGCTGGGCAACCTCGTTGGCCTGATCGACTCGGATTACCAGGGCCCGTTGATGGTGTCGTGCTGGAACCGTGGCCAGAACGACTTCACCATGACCGTCGGCGAGCGTCTGGCGCAATTGGTGCTGGTTCCGGTGGTGCAGGCGCATTTCGAAATGGTTGAAGAGTTCGTCGAAACCGAGCGCGGCGCGGGCGGATTTGGCCATACCGGCACCAAATAACCGGATATACATCATTGTGGCGAGGGAGCTTGCTCCCGCTGGGCTGCGCAGCAGACCCAAAATCTTGTGGGCGCTGCGCACCCAAGCGGGAGCAAGCTCCCTCGCCACAAAAAATGCGCTACATCGGCAGCAGGTTTTAACACCGTAAATCAAGGTTTTGCCGGCCACAAGCCACGCCAGCCGAGGCGTCATGGCCCTTTCACACCACGAACTCTCTGTGGAAAACGCCGTCATACCCTTCAGTTTGAGCCTGCCGCCGAGTGAATCGTCGGTGTGTCCCGCCACTTTCGAGATGGAGCATTTGTGCAGATGAGCACCCCCGCCAAGATCGCCCCGAAGCTTCCCGACAGCATCTTCCGCGCCTATGACATTCGCGGCACCGTGCCGGAATTCCTCAATGCCGAAACCGCCTACTGGATCGGCCGCGCCATCGGCTCGCAGAGCCTGGCCCAGGGCGAGCCGAACGTTTCCGTCGGTCGCGACGGTCGCCTGTCCGGCCCGGAGCTGGTTGCAGAACTGATCCGCGGTATTGCCGAGAGCGGCTGCCACGTCAGTGACGTCGGCCTGGTCCCGACGCCTGCGCTGTATTATGCGGCCAACGTGCTGGCCGGCAAGTCGGGGGTGATGCTCACCGGCAGCCATAACCCGTCGAACTACAATGGCTTCAAGATCGTGATCGCCGGCGACACCCTGGCCAACGAGCAGATCCAGGTGCTGCACGAGCGCATCAAGACCAATGACCTGACCAGCGGTCAGGGCAGCGTGACCCAGGTCGAAATCCTTGACCGCTACACCACCGAAATCGTCAAGGACGTCAAACTGGCCCGACGCCTGAAAGTCGTGGTCGACTGCGGCAACGGCGCGGCTGGCGTGATCGCCCCGCAACTGATCGAAGCGCTGAACTGCGAGGTCATCCCGCTGTTCTGCGAAGTCGACGGCAACTTCCCCAACCATCACCCGGATCCGGGCAAGCCCGAAAACCTCGTCGACCTGATCGCCAAGGTCAAGGAAACCAACGCCGATCTCGGCCTGGCCTTCGATGGCGACGGCGACCGCGTCGGCGTGGTGACCAACACTGGCAGCATCGTCTACCCGGATCGTCTGCTGATGCTGTTCGCCCGCGATGTGGTGGCGCGCAACCCCGACGCGGAGATCATTTTCGACGTCAAATGCACCCGTCGTCTGGTGCCGCTGATCAAGGAATACGGTGGTCGCCCGCTAATGTGGAAGACTGGTCACTCGTTGATCAAAAAGAAAATGAAACAATCCGGTGCTCTATTGGCCGGCGAAATGAGCGGGCACATCTTCTTCAAGGAGCGCTGGTTCGGTTTCGACGACGGGATCTACAGCGCCGCACGGCTGCTGGAGATCCTCAGCAAGGAAAAATCCACCGCAGAAGAGCTGTTTGCGACCTTCCCGAACGATATTTCTACGCCGGAAATCAATATCCATGTGACCGAAGAGAGCAAATTCAGCATCATTGATGCACTGCACGACGCACAGTGGGGCCCAGGCGCTGACCTGACCACCATCGACGGCGTGCGAGTCGATTACGCCAAAGGCTGGGGCCTGGTGCGCGCGTCCAACACCACACCGGTGCTGGTGCTGCGTTTCGAGGCCGATGACGAGGCTGAACTGCAACGCATCAAGGATGTATTCCACGCCCAACTGAAACGCGTTGCACCTGATCTCCAACTACCGTTCTGATCCACCCGGAGCCCTGAATGACCCTCGAACGCGAAGCCGCCGCCCACACCGCCCAGGTTCTGTCCGAAGCGTTGCCTTACATCCGACGTTATGTCGGCAAGACCCTGGTGATCAAATACGGCGGCAACGCGATGGAAAGCGAGGAGCTGAAAACCGGCTTCGCCCGCGACATCGTCTTGATGAAAGCCGTGGGCATCAACCCGGTGGTGGTTCACGGCGGCGGCCCGCAGATCGGTGATCTGCTCAAGCGCCTGTCGATCGAAAGCCACTTCGTCGATGGCATGCGCGTTACCGACGCCGCGACCATGGACGTGGTGGAAATGGTTCTCGGCGGTCAGGTCAACAAAAGCATCGTCAACCTGATCAACCGTCACGGCGGCAGCGCCATCGGCCTGACCGGTAAAGACGCCGGGCTGATTCGTGCGAAGAAACTGACCGTCACCCGCCAGACCCCGGAGATGACTCAGCCGGAAATCATCGACATCGGTCAGGTCGGTGAAGTGGTCGGGATAAACACCGAACTGCTGAATCTGCTGGTCAAAGGCAACTTCATTCCGGTGATCGCGCCAATCGGCGTGGGTGAAAACGGCGAGTCGTACAACATCAACGCCGACCTGGTGGCCGGTAAAGTCGCCGAAGCGCTGAAAGCCGAGAAGCTGATGCTGCTGACCAACATCGCCGGCCTGATGGACAAGTCTGGCACCGTGTTGACCGGCCTGAGCACTCAGCAGGTCGACGACCTGATCGCCGATGGCACCATCTACGGCGGCATGCTGCCGAAGATCCGCTGTGCGCTGGAAGCGGTTCAGGGCGGTGTCGGCAGCTCGCTGATCATCGATGGCCGCGTACCGAACGCGATCCTGCTGGAAATCTTCACCGACACCGGTGTGGGCACTCTGATCAGCAATCGCAAGCGTCACTGATCGCTGAAACGCAAAAGATCGCAGCCTGCGGCAGCTCCTACAAAAGCAAATTTCGTGCGTACGAAATTTCTGTAGGAGCTGACGAAGTCTGCGATCTTTTTTATGCCTGCAAGAAACGTCTGACTCCATTCAGCGAAACGTCCGACATCTCCTCAGAATAAATCGCCCTAGGATCTTCCCTGAACCCACAGGAGATCTTCCCCATGCAAAAAGACCACGTACCGTACGGCAGCGATGTTTCCGCAGGCACCTACGAATGTGCAGATTGCGGACGCGAGTATTCCAACCAGTCGAAAACCTCACTGCCGCCCTGCCCTGACTACCAACCCGGCACTCATGTGCTCAATGGCTGGAACATCCTGACGGGCCAGGGCGACGCTGCTGCCGATCCGTATCCGGGTCAGTCTTCCAAATAACCAGGGGAGACGAGCCATGCAAATATCTTTCAATATCGACGCCGACGCTTTCGAGCAGGAACAAAAGGAACCGGTCAAAAAAACCCTGCGTATCGGCGACGCGGAAATTGCCAACGCCCTTCAACGCATCGCCAAGGCCAGTCTGACCGAATATCTGAAAATGCTGGTTGAGGGCGGCATGCCCAGCCGGGCCGATGAGGCTAAGCAGGATCGCCTGCTGTACCTGATTCAAAGCTACTTCGGGCACACACTGCCGACCGAGTCACAGATCTCGACGATCTTCCAGCTGACCCAAAGCCAGAGCAAAACCCTGCTGAAAAACACTGTGTCGCGCTTTCGCAATCAGCTCGATGACATCCTGCAGCACAGCATGCGGGCAGTCGTGGCGTCTGCAGAGTATGCGCAAACCGTGTATCTGGTGGTCATCAGCTCGGACGTGATTCGTGACGAGCTGAACATGCTGATCACCCAGAATGAGCCGACGTTCAAACCCATCACCAAACGCAAAGGCAGCGCCGGGCAGTTCGAGATCAGTGAGGACTCTCACGATTTACTGTGCGCGACGCTGGGTCTCAATGCCGTTCAGTGACATCGTCGCGGTCAGCGGCTTGCTGCTGACCTTGACCACCTTCATGTTCAATCTGGCTTGGCCGACGCTCCATGAGGCGTTGGCGCTGGATGAATACCAAACAGGTCCGCAGATCAAAAAACGCAGCCGCGAGAAGATCAAGAATGCTGTTTATTGGCGTGCGCTGCCGCTGACCGGCGCCTTTGCAGCGCTGTTTTACGTCAACCTGCCAGCCGCCGTGGGCATTATCGGCAGCAGCACAGTGGATCTATGGGATTTTGAGGTTGATCGCACGCTATACGTGATGGTGGTTGTGGCGTTGCTGGCATTCGCGCTGATCAACGCGGGATTGACCCTGAGACTGCTGAAGAAATGGCGAAACTTACGTTAACCGTAAACCAAAAGACCCCGTTCATCCTGAATGAACGGGGTCTTCTTATCACCGAACATCCCCTGTGGGGGCGGGCTTGCTCGCGAATGCGTCGTATCAGTCGACATCAATGCTGAATGAACAACTGCATTCGCGAGCAAGCCCGCTCCCACAAAAGCTGACCGCAGTCAGACGCCGAACTGGGCCCGGTACGCTTCCACGGCAGGCAAGTGCTGCTTGAGCTGCGGATCATCGGCGAGGAATTCCAGCACCTGGTTCAGCGAAACGATGCTGATCACCGGAATACCGAAGTCACGCTCGACTTCCTGGATCGCTGACAATTCACCGTTGCCACGCTCCTGACGGTTCAGGGCGATCAGCACGCCGGCGGCCTTGGCGCCGTCCTGCGAAGCGATGATCTGCATCACTTCGCGGATCGCGGTGCCGGCGGTGATCACGTCGTCGATGATCAGCACGTCGCCGGTCAGCGGTGCGCCGATCAGGCTGCCGCCTTCGCCGTGAGCCTTGGCTTCCTTGCGGTTGAAGCACCATGGCAGGTCACGGCCGTGATGCTCGGCCAGCGCGACAGCGGTGGTCGCTGCCAGCGGGATGCCTTTATAGGCCGGGCCAAACAGCACGTCGAACGGAATGCCGCTTTCGGCAATGGCTGCCGCGTAGAAACGCCCCAGCTGGGCCAGGGCCGAACCGGAGTTGAACAGGCCGGCATTGAAGAAGTAAGGACTGGTGCGCCCGGACTTCAGGGTGAACTCACCGAAGCGCAAAACGCCGCGATCGATGGCAAAACGAATGAAATCGCGCTGATACGCTTGCATGAAAAAAACCCCAAATACCACGGATTTAGCTAATTAGCTTGACGCCGTGTATCATACACGCACGCGATTTTTGGGGCCATTTATGCGGATCATCAGTGTGAACGTCAATGGTATTCAGGCTGCAGTCGAGCGCGGTTTGCTCAGTTGGCTGCAAGCACAGAATGCCGACGTCATCTGCCTGCAGGACACCCGTGCCTCCGCCTTTGAACTGGATGACCCAGCCTTCCAACTGGACGGCTACTTCCTTTATGCCTGCGATGCTGAAGTCCCTGCCCAAGGTGGCGTGGCTTTGTATTCGCGGTTGCAACCGAAGGCTGTCATCAGCGGTCTCGGTTTCGAGACGGCCGACCGCTACGGGCGCTACCTGCAAGCAGATTTCGACAAAGTAAGTATTGCCACCTTGCTGCTTCCTTCGGGGATGAACGGCGATGAGGACTTGAACCAGAAGTTCAAGCTCATGGACGACTTCGGCAAGTATCTGGACAAACAGCGGCGTAAACGTCGCGAGTACATTTATTGTGGCTCGCTGTACGTGGCGCAGCAGAAGCTCGACATCAAGAACTGGCGCGACAGCCAGCAATCCCCGGGCTTCCTGGCGCCAGAACGCGCCTGGATGGACGAGATTGTCGGCAACATGGGCTACGTCGATGCCCTGCGCGAAGTCAGCCGCGAAGGCGACCAGTACAGCTGGTGGCCGGACAACGAGCAGGCCGAGATGCTCAATCTGGGCTGGCGCTTCGACTACCAGCTGCTGACCCCGGGCCTGCGGCGCTTTGTGCGCAGCGCACGCCTGCCGCGTCAGCCACGGTTCTCGCAGCACGCGCCGCTGATCGTCGACTACGACTGGACGCTGACCATTTAAGCGTCGACTCGTCGTTAAAAAATGCCCGTATCGCGAGATACGGGCATTTTTTATGCCGCAGTCTGAACCTCAGACTGCGACGAAAAACGGCAAGGCCAGGTAAAGCTTGATGACGATGACGTTAATGATGTCGATGAAGAATGCACCAACCATCGGCACCACCAGAAACGCAATCTGCGAAGGCCCGAAACGCTGGGTAACCGCCTGCATGTTGGCGATCGCCGTTGGTGTCGCACCCAACCCAAAGCCGCAATGGCCTGCCGCCAGAACCGCTGCGTCGTAGTTACTGCCCATCACTCTGAATGTCACGAAAATCGCAAACAGCGCCATGACCAACGTTTGCGCAGCCAGGATGATGAATATCGGCAGTGCCAACGCTGCCAGATCCCAGAGTTTGAGAGACATCAAGGCAATTGCCAGGAACAGCGACAGGCTGACATTACCCAGCACCGACACTTCGCGCTCGAATACCTGGTACAGGCCCAGCGCCGATAGCCCATTACGTAGCACCACCCCCACGAACAAAACGCAGACAAACGTCGGCAACTCGAGTGCGGTTCCGTGCAGAAAGCCATTCAGAAGATTGCCAGCCAATAAACTGACCGCAATCAAAGCCAGTGTCTCGATAAACGAAAAGGGCGTAATCGAACGCTCTTTGTTCGGCTGCTCGAAACCCTTTGGCATCCGTAGCGCTTGTTGAGGCTGGCAATCGGGCACCGCAACGCGCTTGATGAGCAGGCGAGCCACCGGCCCACCAATCAAACCACCCAGGACCAGGCCGAAAGTCGCCGACGCAATTGCAAGCTCGGAGGCCGAGGCGAGGCCGTACTTTTCACTGAATACCGTGCCCCACGCCGCACCCGTACCGTGACCGCCCGCAAGCGTGATCGAACCCGTCAGGAGCCCCATCAACGGATCAAGACCCAGTGTTTTGGCAAGGCCAATGCCCAATGCGTTCTGAACCACCAGAAGCCCGGTAACCGCCAGTAGAAATATGCCGACTACGCGACCACCTTTCTTCAGGCTGGCAAAGTCTGCACTCAAACCGATTGTGGCAAAGAATGCCAACATCAAAGGCGTTTGCAATGAAGTATCAAATCTGATTTCTATATCAAAAGTTCGCAAAATCAATAAACCCAGCGCAACCACCAGTCCACCGGCGACGGGTTCAGGGATATTGTAATTACGCAGAAAACCGACTCGTGCAATAAGTCCGCGCCCCAGTAAAAGCACCAGAGAGGCGGCCACGAGCGTTCCATAAAAATCGAGCTGAATCATTGGGATTATTCTTGGCTATGTATTCATCAGGCGCACTTTTTCCGCGCACGCCTATTGAATCGGCTGATTGTCTCAACACTGATTGATTTGGAATTCAAAGACCTTCGATGGCTTGAATATATCGAGATATTTCTGAAGCGACGTTACGCGGAGTAACCTTAACAATCGCCAAGTCCTGTTGCCAAGGATTGGGATCGCGCTAAAGCATTGCAGTTGTGACTAAAAGTGTAGGAGTTAAATATATGAAAAATTTCGGCTACCGCTTGTCGCAGATAGAACTATTCCTACACGAAAGAGTAATTATTCAAGTTGCAAAAACGCAAATGCCCTGACAAGTCAGGGCATTTATATTAAAACGTTGCGCGTCATGGAGGCCTTGCATTGATCGCTATTTGATCAGTCGCCAGGTGAACGGATAACGGTAGGGAAAGCCTTCGTTCGCCTTCACCCCGGCAATGATCGTCAACACCAGCGCCCCGATGGCCAGCAGGCCCAGCAAGAAGAAGCCAATGATCAACACCATCAGCAGCAGACAGATTGCGGCAGCAATCGCCACGGTGATCTGAAAGTTCAGCGCTTCCTTGCCCTGGGCATCGATGAACGGATCGGTCTCACGCTTCATCTGCCACAGGATCAGAGGCCCGATCAGGTTGCCGAACGGAATCCAGATCCCCAGCAAGGCGGACAAGTGACAAAACATTGCCCACTGGCGAACCTCCTGGCTCGGCTTGGGCAGCAACTCTTGCTCATCACTCATCGTGTCCTCCTTGCGGGTTACGAACCTGCTCAGTCGGCCAGTGCAGCCTTTTGCAGTTCGAAGATTTCGTTCATGCCTTTCTTCGCCAGTTCAAGCATGGCGTTCAGATCTTCAGGCTGGAACGGCGCGCCTTCGGCGGTGCCCTGAACCTCAATGAAGCCACCGGTGCTGGTCATCACCACGTTGAGGTCGGTCTCGGCGGCGGAATCTTCAAGATAGTCCAGATCCAGCACCGGCTCGCCCTGATACATGCCGACCGACACTGCGCCGATCATTTGCTTGAGCGGGTCGCCGCCTTTCAGGCCGCCGCGCTTCTTGATCACTTTCAGTGCATCGACCAGGGCCACCATGGCGCCGGTGATAGAGGCGGTGCGGGTGCCGCCGTCAGCCTGGATCACGTCGCAGTCGACGTACAGCGTCACGTCGCCCAGCTTGGACATGTCCAGCGCAGCGCGCAGCGAACGGCCGATCAGGCGCTGGATTTCCAGGGTGCGACCGCCCTGCTTGCCACGGCTCGCTTCACGCTGATTACGCTCGCCAGTGGCGCGCGGCAGCATGCCGTATTCGGCAGTCAACCAGCCCTGGCCCTGGCCTTTGAGGAAACGCGGCACGCCGTTTTCGACGCTGACGGTGCAGATGACCTTGGTATCACCGAATTCGACCAGTACGGATCCCTCGGCGTGTTTGGTGTAGTTGCGGGTAATGCGGATCGAGCGAAGCTGATCGGCAGCGCGACCACTTGGACGTTTCATAGGGAATACCTGTACTGGGGACGGAAAACTGCCGAGCATTATAGAGCGCTGCACCGCGCCTGGGCACGGGTTAAAAATTCCGGCCGTCGACCCAGAGCCCTGAAACGTGCATAACCGACGGCCTGCAGCCCTTTGTCACACCGTGTGTTTGGGCGCATCCGCCGCACTGCGCTACAATCCTGCGCCTTTGCTGCCAGTCGGCTTAAATTCATTGATATCGAGCCTGCGGAACATCCCTTCTGCGCCGATCTGCATTGCGAGGTCACCGCCATGGTGCACAGCATGACCGCCTTCGCCCGCGTCGAGAAAGCCGGCGTCCAGGGCACCCTGAGCTGGGAGCTGCGCTCGGTCAACAGCCGCTATCTGGAACCGCATCTGCGCCTGCCGGAGTCATTCCGCGACCTTGAAGGTGCCGTGCGTGAAGCCCTGCGCCAGGGCCTTTCGCGGGGCAAACTGGAATGCACCCTGCGTTTCACTGAAGAAAGCACCGGCAAGCCGCTGCAAGTCGACCGCGAGCGCGCCGCGCAACTGGTCGCCGCCGCTGAAACCGTTGCTGGCCTGATCAAGAACCCGGCAGCACTGAACCCGCTGGAAGTGCTGGCCTGGCCCGGCGTGCTGGTGGCCGACGCCACTGATCCACAAGCGCTGAACGCCGATGCGCTGGCGCTGTTCAATCAAGGTCTCAAGGAACTCAAGGCCGGCCGCGAGCGCGAAGGCGCGGAGCTGGCACGCCTGATCAACGAGCGTCTGACCGCCATTGAAGAGGACGTCGTGACCTTGCGTGAACTGGTGCCGCAGATGCTCGCGACCCAGCGTCAGAAAGTCCTCGACCGCTTCGCCGACATGAAGGCCGAGCTGGATCCGCAGCGCCTGGAACAGGAAATGGTCATGCTCGCGCAAAAGAGCGATGTGGCCGAAGAACTGGATCGCTTGAGCACCCACATCATCGAAGTTCGCCGGGTGCTCAAGTCCGGCGGTGCCGCCGGTCGGCGCCTGGACTTCCTGATGCAGGAGCTCAACCGCGAAGCCAACACACTGGGCTCCAAGGCCTTCGACCCGCGCAGCACCCAGGCCGCCGTCAACCTCAAGGTGTTGATCGAGCAGATGCGCGAACAAGTGCAGAATATTGAGTAAGGCAACAGACATGACCCACAGCACCGGCACCCTGTACATCATTTCCGCGCCATCGGGCGCAGGCAAGAGCAGCCTGGTCAAGGCTTTGACCGATGCCAATCCGGAGATCCGCGTCTCGATCTCCCACACCACCCGCGCCATGCGTCCGGGTGAAGTGGACGGCGTGAACTATCACTTCGTGACTCGCGAAGAGTTCGTGAGGATGGGCGAGCACGGCGATTTCCTCGAGCGCGCCGAAGTCTTCGGCAACTTCTATGGCACCTCGCAAAGCCGCCTGCAGCAGACGCTGGACGAAGGTCACGACCTGATTCTGGAAATCGACTGGCAAGGCGCCGAGCAAGTGCGCAAGCTGATGCCGCAGGCACGCTCGATCTTCATTTTGCCGCCGTCGCTGCAGGCCTTGCACCAGCGTCTGACCAACCGCGGCCAGGACAGTGACGAGATCATTGACGGGCGGATGCGCGAAGCCGTCAGCGAGATGAGCCACTATGTCGAGTACGACTACCTGATCATCAACGACGATTTCGCCCATGCACTGGACGATCTGAAGGCGATTTTCCGCGCCAATCAGCTGCAACAGAAACGCCAGCAGGTACGTTTCGGCAAATTACTGGCCGAACTGCTCGGTTAATCAGCACTTCCCAAAACCGCTGCAAGCGCTTTACATTGGTGCTTGCAGCGCGTTGAAGGGTCTGGTCAAAAAATCAGCGCTTCCCTAATCGCTGGTGATTTTTTAAACTGCTCAGTCCGCTCGCCCAACCGGGCAGCGCGCATATTGCATTCGCTCCGAGGAATACCATGGCCCGCGTAACCGTTGAAGACTGCCTAGAACACGTGGAAAACCGCTTTGAGCTGGTCATGCTCTCTACCAAGCGTGCCCGTCAACTGGCCACCGGCGGCAAAGAGCCACTGGTCCAGTGGGAAAACGACAAGCCGACCGTTGTCGCCCTGCGTGAAATCGCAGAAGGCCTGATGAGCTACGAGTTCATCGCCGAGCAGGAAATCGTCCACGAAGACCCGGTCTTCGCTGCGTTCGAGGACGAGTCCAACGAGGCCGTCTAAGCCTATGCCTGGTCGACGTAGCACGGCGCGGGAACACAGCCTACGGCAGGAGTCATCATGCCGAGCATAGACGCCCTCGCCGATCGCTTATCGACCTACCTCGGCAACGACCAGGTCAACCTGGTCCGCCGAGCGTATTTCTACGCCGAACAAGCCCATGACGGTCAACGCCGTCGCAGCGGCGAGGCGTACGTCACGCATCCTCTTGCGGTGGCGAATATTCTTGCCGACATGCACATGGACCATCAGAGCCTGATGGCCGCGATGCTGCATGACGTGATCGAAGACACCGGTATCGCCAAAGAAGCGCTGCAAGCGCAGTTTGGTGAAACCGTGGCCGAACTGGTCGACGGGGTCAGCAAACTGACCCAGATGAACTTCGAGACCAAGGCCGAAGCCCAGGCCGAAAACTTCCAGAAAATGGCCATGGCCATGGCGCGCGACATTCGCGTGATCCTGGTCAAACTCGCCGACCGCCTGCACAACATGCGCACGCTGGAAGTGCTGTCCGGGGAAAAACGTCGCCGGATCGCCAAGGAAACCCTCGAAATCTACGCGCCCATCGCCAACCGGCTGGGCATGCACGCCATTCGTATCGAGTTCGAAGACCTCGGCTTCAAAGCCATGCACCCGATGCGTTCCGCGCGGATCTACCAGGCGGTCAAGCGCGCCCGGGGCAACCGCAAGGAAATCGTCAACAAGATCGAAGAGTCCCTCGGCCATTGCCTCGCGATCGACGGCATCCAGGGCGAAGTCAGCGGTCGCCAGAAACACCTCTACGGCATCTACAAGAAAATGCGCGGCAAGCGTCGGGCCTTCAACGAGATCATGGACGTCTATGCGTTCCGGATCATCGTCGACAAGGTCGATACCTGCTACCGCGTGCTGGGTGCCGTGCATAATTTGTACAAACCGTTGCCGGGGCGCTTCAAGGATTACATCGCGATCCCTAAGGCCAACGGCTATCAGTCGCTGCACACCACGCTGTTCGGCATGCACGGCGTACCGATCGAGATCCAGATCCGCACCCGAGAAATGGAAGAGATGGCCAACAACGGCATTGCCGCACACTGGCTGTACAAATCCAGCGGTGACGAGCAGCCGAAAGGCACCCATGCCCGCGCCCGCCAGTGGGTCAAAGGCGTGCTGGAAATGCAGCAACGTGCCGGCAACTCGCTGGAATTCATCGAGAGCGTGAAGATCGACCTGTTCCCGGACGAGGTCTACGTGTTCACGCCCAAAGGCCGGATCATGGAGCTGCCCAAAGGCTCCACGGCGGTCGACTTTGCCTACGCGGTGCACACCGACGTCGGCAACAGCTGCATCGCCTGCCGGATCAACCGCCGACTCGCACCGCTGTCCGAACCGCTGCAAAGCGGCTCCACGGTCGAGATCGTCAGCGCCCCTGGCGCGCGGCCGAACCCGGCGTGGCTCAACTTCGTGGTCACCGGCAAGGCACGTACGCACATCCGCCATGCGCTGAAACTGCAGCGCCGCTCCGAGTCCATCAGCCTCGGCGAACGCTTGCTGAACAAAGTGCTCAACGGTTTCGACAGCTCGCTGGAGAAGATCCCGGCCGAGCGCGTCAAGGCGATGCTCAGCGAGTATCGCCTCGAACTGATTGAAGATTTGCTCGAAGACATTGGCCTGGGCAACCGCATGGCCTATGTCGTGGCGCGCCGTCTGCTCGGCGAAGGCGAACAGCTGCCGAGCCCGGAGGGGCCGCTGGCGATTCGCGGTACCGAAGGCCTGGTGCTCAGTTACGCCAAGTGCTGCACGCCGATCCCGGGCGACCCGATTGTCGGGCACCTGTCGGCGGGCAAAGGCATGGTCGTGCACCTGGACAACTGCCGCAACATCAGCGAAATCCGGCACAACCCGGAAAAATGCATCCAGCTTTCGTGGGCCAAGGATGTCACTGGCGAATTCAACGTCGAGCTGCGCGTCGAGCTGGAGCACCAGCGTGGCCTGATCGCCCTGCTGGCCAGCAGCGTCAACGCCGCCGACGGCAATATCGAGAAAATCAGCATGGACGAGCGCGATGGTCGCATCAGCGTCGTCCAACTGGTGGTCAGCGTCCACGACCGTGTGCACCTGGCCCGCGTGATCAAGAAACTGCGCGCCCTGACCGGGGTCATCCGCATCACCCGCATGCGTGCCTAATTCACACCTAACAAGGAGTCATACATGACCAAGACTGTTATCACCAGCGACAAGGCCCCAGCCGCCATCGGTACCTACTCCCAGGCGATCAAGGCCGGCAACACTGTCTACATGTCGGGCCAGATTCCTCTGGACCCAAAAACCATGGAACTGGTTGAAGGCTTCGAAGCCCAGACCGTCCAGGTGTTCGAGAACCTCAAAGCCGTGGCTGAAGCCGCTGGCGGTTCGTTCAAGGACATCGTCAAGCTGAACATCTTCCTCACCGACCTGAGCCACTTCGCCAAGGTCAACGAGATCATGGGCAAGTACTTCGATCAGCCGTACCCAGCGCGCGCCGCCATCGGCGTTGCTGCCCTGCCGAAGGGTTCGCAAGTCGAAATGGATGCCATCCTGGTCATCGAGTAATGCACACGGCGCAGCTTTCAAACGCTGCGCCGACTGCTCTGCGGTAAAGAAAAGGTTTTGAAAGGATTCCACCATGCGCAAAGCGCTTGCTCTCTCGCTGCTCGCCATTTTCCTCGGCGGCTGTGCCAGCGACCCCGCCGACCGTGACATCAGCGGCACCTGGATCAACCAGGTGGCGATCGACGCTGCTGCCAAGGGCGGCCCCCTGCGCGAAGCGCTTCAGGCCTATGGCCCGAACCTGGAGTGGGACGTCAACACCAAGGCCGGTCAGGCCCGCTACACCAATGGTTTCGAGAACGTCGAAGGACGGCTGCAGGGCGAAGAGTCCGGCGCCTGGAAAGTCGACTTCTATGGCAGCTCCGGCAGTGAGCTGAAACGCGACGGTGGCCGGATGAAACAAGCCGCCACCGAGAACGAGCCGGATCAGTTGTTCGACCGCGCACAAATCCCCGTACCGGAAGGCGCGCCAATTGGCGCCAGCTTCGAGCGCGCACTGTATTCGGCCTACCTGGGCGGCAGCTGGAAGATTGCCAGCGGCGACGGCGAAGGCAACACCGTGCAATTCCAGGCTGACGGCCAGGTCTCCGGTCTGCCCGGTGCCGACCGCTATGCCCTGTGCCTGGCAGGCGACTGCGCCTCGATGAACAGCGACCACGACAGCATGTGGCTGCAACTCAATGGCCAAGGCAACAACTGGATCTTTGCCCGCAAAGGCAAGGCGCTGGAGATCTTCCAGGCAGTGAACAGCGCACTGGCGGATGAAATGCCGCAGTTCACTCCGGGTGAGCGCAAGTGGTTGCTTGAGAAGCAGTAACCACACCTGAGAGCAACCCATAACCCTGTGGGAGCGGGCTTGCTCGCGAAGGGGATGTGTCAGTCGACATCAATGTTGCCTGACACACCCTCTTCGCGAGCAAGCCCGCTCCCACAGTGGTTTGTGGTGTCTGGAAGTCAGCATTTGCCTTCAAGAATCGCCGCATAACCTTCGCGATAACTGGGATACGTCGGCGTCCACCCCAACGCCTTCGCCCGGGCATTGCTGCAGCGCTTGCTGCCGGTGCGGCGTACGCTGGCGTCTTCCGCCCAATCGGTGACACCCAGATACTCGCGCAGCCAGGCGACCACTTCGGCAAGAGGTGCCGGTGCATCGTCCACACCGATATAAACATCCTGCAACGTCTCGCCCCGATCAGCCGCCTGTAGCAGAAACGCCATCAGCCCCGCCGCGTCATCAGCATGAATGCGATTGCCGTACAGCGGCGGCTCGACCGCCACCCGATAGCCGCGACGCACCTGGGTCAACAGCCATTCACGACCTGGGCCGTAAATACCGGTCAGGCGCACGATGCTCGCCGGGATACCGCTTTTCAGCGCCACTTGCTCAGCCTCAAGCATCACTCGCCCTGAATAGCCGCTGGCGACGGTCGCTGAATGCTCGTCGACCCACTCCCCTTCCTGCTGGCCGTACACGCTGCTGCTGGAAACGAACAGAAGCCGATCAGGCGTCTGCCCGTAGTCGTCCAGCCAGCTCAGTACATTCTGCAAACCCTGCACGTAAGCCGCACGATAACCGGCTTCATCGTGATCGGTCGCCGCCGCGCAATACACCAGGTAATCCACCGCTCCGACCGGCCAGGTCTCCGGGCAATCTTCCTTGAACAGGTCACCGGCCACGCCGATGACGCCGTCCGGCAAGCGCGAAACATCACGGCGCAGACCATGCACCTCCCAGCCGGCAGCCAGCAATTGCTTAGCCAGACGACTGCCGACATCACCACAACCGGCAATCAAAACAGAAGGTGCGGACATCAAAAAACTCCCAAACGAAAGGAACAGACTAGCCCTCACAAAGGACGAACGGCTAGCAATCGAGGAAAAAAAGATACTCTATTACTTCTGTTAACAAGAATTACTTGCAATAATGCACCCCACTTTTGTTCTCGGCCTCTCGAGGCCTGGAAGAGCATCAACCGTTTTCTACTTCAGGTCCGGCCAGCATGACACGTAATCAAAACCCCGCTTCGCCAACCAAACGACCTCGCGCCTTCAGCGCGGTGGCGGCCCTGCTGCTCAGCCTGATGCTGGCGCCGACCGCCGCCTTCGCCGATGCCCAGGCGCCAGCCGCCCCGGCTGCCACCGAACAACACGCACCTGCCGCCGCCGCGCCAGCCACCACCGATCCGATGCAGGCGGTCGACGCCAGCCCGGCCGACGCGCCTGAAGTGCTCGAACCCGACAACAGCCTGGGCATGGCCCACGACCTGTCGCCATGGGGCATGTACCAGAACGCCGACATCATCGTGAAAATCGTGATGATCGGTCTGGCCATCGCTTCCATCATCACCTGGACCATCTGGATCGCCAAAGGCTTCGAGCTGATGGGCGCCAAGCGTCGTCTGCGCGGTGAAATAGCTGCGCTGAAAAAAGCCGCGACCCTCAAGGAAGCCAGCGCCACTGCGGCGAAGGAAGGCACCCTCGCCAACCTGCTGGTGCACGACGCGCTCGAAGAGATGCGCCTGTCGGTCAACAGCCGCGAGAAAGAAGGCATCAAGGAGCGCGTCAGCTTCCGTCTTGAGCGTCTGGTCGCTGCCTGTGGCCGCAACATGAGCAGCGGTACCGGCGTCCTCGCCACTATCGGCTCCACCGCTCCGTTCGTCGGCCTGTTCGGTACCGTGTGGGGCATCATGAACAGCTTCATCGGCATCGCCAAGACTCAGACCACCAACCTTGCCGTCGTGGCGCCGGGCATCGCCGAAGCGCTGCTGGCCACCGCGCTGGGTCTGGTTGCTGCGATTCCTGCAGTGGTGATCTACAACGTGTTCGCCCGCTCCATCGCCGGCTACAAGGCGCAGGTGTCCGACGCTTCGGCGCAGGTCCTGTTGCTGGTCAGCCGTGACCTCGATCACCAGCCTGAGCGCAGCAGCTCGCAACCACACATGGTGAAAGTGGGGTAATCGGCCATGGGCCTGCATTTGAAAGAAGGCGCAGACGACGATCTGGCCGAGAACCACGAAATCAACGTCACGCCGTTCATCGACGTGATGCTGGTACTGCTGATCATCTTCATGGTGGCCGCGCCGCTGGCTACCGTGGACATCAAAGTCGACCTGCCGGCCTCGACCGCCAAACCGGCGCCGCGCCCAGAGAAACCGGTGTTTCTCAGCGTCAAGGCTGACCAGCGCCTGTACATCGGCGACGATGAAGTGAAAGCCGAAACCCTTGGCGCCGTGCTCGACGCCAAGACCCAGGGCAAGAAAGACACCACCATCTTCTTCCAGGCCGACAAGGGCGTGGACTACGGCGACCTGATGAGCGTGATGGATAAATTGCGCTCGGCCGGTTATCTGAAGGTCGGTCTGGTCGGACTTGAGACGGCAGCCAAGAAATGATCACGACGCGCCATAAGCTGACGCGTTACAGCGGTAGCCTGGCCGTGGTGCTGGGCGTTCACGCGCTGGCCATCGCGCTGGCGCTGAACTGGACCGCCCGCCCGCCCATCGAACTGCCGCCGCAGGCAATGATGGTCGAGCTGGCACCGGTTCCGACCCCGCCACCGCCTGCTCCGCCGAAAGTCGTCACACCGCCGCAGCCACCGGCTCCGGTCGAAGAGTTGCCGATTCCGAAACTGGCTGAAGCACCCAAGGCCGAGATTGCCGTACCGAAGCCCAAACCCAAGCCAAAGCCGAAACCGCAGCCGCCCAAACCGGTGGAGAAAAAACCGGAGCCGGTGAAGGAAAAACCTTCCGAGGAAAAACCGGCGGAGACACAGCCGACCCAGGCACCGACGGAGAAATCCGCACAGCCGGCACCGGGACCGTCGCCCGCACAAATGGCCGCCAAGGCCAGCTGGCAAAACACCCTGCTCGCGCACTTGGGCAAGTACAAGAAGTACCCGGCCAGTGCGCAGGCTCGCGGCAAGGAAGGCTTGAACCGTCTGCGTTTCGTCGTCGACGCTGAAGGCAATGTGTTGTCGTTCGAACTGGTGGGCCGCTCGGGCAACGCCGATCTGGACCGGGCCACCCTGGAAATGATCCGCCGCGCACAACCGCTGCCCAAGCCACCGGCCGACATGCTGAACAACGGCTCGATCGAAATTGTCGCGCCGTTTGTGTACTCGCTGGATAAACGCCGCTGATCCATTGTGGGAGCGGGCGTGCTCGCGAAAGCGTCGTGTCAGTCGACATCCATGTATCTGACACACCGCATTCGCGAGCAAGCCCGCTCCCACAGGGTCGACAGTGAGATCGAAAAGGCACCGAAAGGTGCCTTTTGCCTATCTGGCAACGGCAAACTCACATTGCCCGGTGTCGCATTCCTCACTCAGTCTGATAACGTGCGTCTATCGATTGCAGCCGTTATGCTTGGCCCGCAACTTCATGGACGCTCGCTATGACTCTCACAGAATTACGCTACATCGTTACCCTCGCCCAAGAGCAGCACTTCGGCCACGCCGCCGAGCGTTGCCACGTCAGTCAGCCGACCCTGTCGGTGGGCGTGAAAAAACTTGAAGACGAACTCGGTGTGCTGATTTTCGAGCGCAGCAAAAGCGCCGTGCGCCTGACTCCGGTCGGCGAAGGCATCGTCGCCCAAGCACAGAAAGTCCTCGAGCAGGCGCAAGGCATCCGTGAACTGGCCCAGGCCGGCAAGAACCAGCTGACCGCCCCACTGAAAGTCGGCGCGATCTACACCGTCGGGCCGTACCTGTTCCCGCACCTGATTCCACAACTGCACCGGGTCGCCCCGCAGATGCCGTTGTACATCGAAGAAAACTTCACCCACGTGCTGCGCGACAAACTGCGCAACGGCGAGCTCGACGCAATCATCATCGCCCTGCCGTTCAACGAAGCCGACGTGCTGACCCTGCCGCTGTACGACGAGCCGTTCTACGTCCTGATGCCGGCCCAGCACCCGTGGACGCAAAAAGAATCCATCGACGCCGCCCTGCTCAACGACAAGAGCCTGCTGCTGCTCGGCGAAGGCCACTGCTTCCGCGATCAGGTGCTCGAAGCCTGCCCGACCCTGACCAAGGGCAACGACGGCGCCAAACACACCACGGTGGAATCCAGCTCGCTGGAGACCATCCGCCACATGGTCGCGTCCGGTCTGGGCATCTCGATCCTGCCGCTGTCGGCGGTGGACAGCCACCACTACGCCCCGGGCGTGATCGAAGTGCGCCCACTGTCGGCGCCGGTGCCGTTCCGTACCGTGGCGATTGCCTGGCGTGCAAGCTTCCCGCGGCCGAAAGCCATTGAGATCCTCGCCGACTCCGTTCGCCTGTGCTCGGTGGCCAAGCCCGCCGCACCGGTCACGGCCGGTTAGCCAGGGTCATGACCGAGCTGTCGCAAGTGTCGGTGACGGCACTCAAGGGTGTCGGCGAAGCCATGGCCGAGAAACTGGCCAAGGTCGGCCTGGAAAACCTCCAGGACGTGCTGTTTCACCTGCCGCTGCGTTATCAGGATCGCACCCGCGTGGTGCCGATCGGCCACTTGCGCCCGGGCCAGGACGCGGTGGTCGAAGGCACCGTCAGCGGTGCCGACGTGGTCATGGGCCGGCGTCGCAGCCTGGTGGTGCGCATGCAGGACGGCACCGGCGGCCTGAGCCTGCGCTTCTACCATTTCAGCAACGCGCAGAAAGAAGGCCTCAAGCGCGGCACGCGGATTCGCTGCTACGGCGAAGTCCGGCCCGGCGCTTCGGGACTGGAAATCTATCACCCGGAATACCGCGCCATCACCGGTGACGAACCGCCGCCCGTGGATGAAACCCTGACCCCGGTTTACCCACTCACCGAGGGCCTGACCCAACAGCGCCTGCGCCAGTTGTGCATGCAGACCCTGACCCTGCTCAAGCCGAACACCCTGCCCGACTGGTTGCCGACCGAACTGGCCCGCGACTACCAACTGGCGCCGCTGGCCGATGCGATACGCTACCTGCACAACCCGCCCGCCGACGCCGATGTCGATGAGCTGGCCCTCGGTCATCACTGGGCCCAGCATCGGCTGGCCTTCGAAGAACTGCTGACCCATCAACTGTCGCAACAACGTCTGCGCGAGAGCATGCGTTCACTGCGCGCGCCGGCGATGCCGAAGGCGAAAAAGCTGCCACCGAAATACCTCGCCAACCTCGGTTTCAACCCGACCGGTGCGCAGCAACGGGTCGGCAACGAAATCGCCTACGACCTCAGCCAGCACGAACCGATGCTGCGGCTGATTCAGGGCGACGTCGGCGCGGGTAAAACCGTGGTCGCGGCTCTCGCGGCACTGCAAGCGCTGGAGGCCGGTTATCAGGTTGCGCTGATGGCGCCGACCGAGATCCTCGCAGAGCAACACTTCATCACCTTCAAGCGCTGGCTCGAACCGCTGGGCATCGACGTCGCGTGGCTGGCCGGCAAGCTCAAGGGCAAGAATCGCGTCGCCGCGCTGGAACAGATCGCCAGCGGCACGCCGATGGTGGTCGGCACTCACGCGCTGTTCCAGGACGAAGTGCAGTTCAAGAACCTCGCGCTGGTGATCATCGACGAACAACACCGCTTCGGCGTGCAGCAGCGTCTGGCGCTGCGGCAGAAAGGCGTCGGCGGGCGCATGTGTCCGCATCAACTGATCATGACCGCCACGCCGATTCCACGCACCCTGGCGATGAGCGCCTACGCCGACCTCGACACCTCGATCCTCGACGAACTGCCGCCCGGTCGAACCCCGGTCAACACTGTGCTGGTCACCGACACCCGCCGCGTCGAAGTCATCGAACGCGTGCGCAGCGCCTGCGCCGAGGGCCGTCAGGCCTATTGGGTATGCACGCTGATCGAAGAGTCGGAAGAGCTGACCTGTCAGGCCGCCGAAACCACTTTTGAAGACCTCACCGCCGCCCTCGGCGAGCTGAAAGTCGGGCTGATCCACGGCCGCATGAAACCCGCCGAGAAAGCCGCCGTCATGGCTGAATTCAAGGCCGGCAACCTGCAACTGCTGGTCGCCACCACGGTGATCGAAGTCGGCGTCGACGTGCCCAACGCCAGCCTGATGATCATCGAAAACCCCGAACGCCTCGGCCTCGCGCAACTGCATCAGTTGCGCGGTCGCGTCGGCCGGGGCAGCGCCGTCAGCCATTGCGTGCTGCTCTACCATCCGCCGCTGTCGCAGATCGGCCGCCAGCGCCTGGGCATCATGCGCGAGACCAACGACGGTTTCGTCATCGCCGAAAAAGACCTCGAACTGCGCGGCCCCGGCGAAATGCTCGGCACCCGCCAGACCGGTCTGCTGCAATTCAAGGTCGCCGACCTGATGCGCGACGCCGATCTGCTGCCCGCCGTGCGCGATGCTGCGCAAGCGCTGCTGGAACGCTGGCCGACGCACGTCAGCCCATTGCTCGACCGCTGGCTGCGTCACGGGCAGCAATACGGCCAAGTGTGAGCACCGTCGCAGTTTGTGCAGGATCGTTCCTACAGAGCTGGTTATACTCCTGCCATTGTTTCAAAAACGGATACACACCATGACTGACGCAGCTCTCGCCCCCGAACTCCCGCACGCGCCGTCTGTAATTCGGCTGCTGCTCGGCAAGCTGGGGATCGCCTACGAAGAAGTGCTCGACCACCACGGCCTCAACGCTTCGCGCAAGGTACAAGCCGTGTTGCTGGACGATGCTGTGGGCGCGCTGATGGTGCTGTTTCCGCAGAGCCAGTTGCTCGACCTCAACCGCCTCGCCGAACTGACTGGCCGGCGCCTGACCGCCGTGTCCACCGAGCGCCTGGAAAAGATGCTCGGCAAACACAGCCTGAGCCTGCTGCCGGGCCTGCCGGCACTCACTAGTTCGCCGTGCCTCTATGAAGAAAGCCTGCTGCGTGAACCCAAGCTGCTGATCAACTCCGGCGAGCCGGGCCTGCTGCTGGAAATCACCAGCGAAGCCTTCAAGAGCATGCTGACCAAGGCCAGTGCCGCCAATTTCGGCGAAGCCCTGAGCAGCATCCGCCCGAACCTCGACCGCCCGGACGATGACCGCGAGGAAATCACCCAGGCCGTGCAGGCATTCACCGCACGCCGGATCCAGCAGCGTCTGGAAGCGACCATCGAGATTCCACCGCTGGCCGAGACGGCGCAAAAAATCATCAAGTTGCGCGTCGACCCCAATGCCACCATCGACGACATCACCGGCGTGGTCGAAACCGACCCGGCGCTGGCTGCACAAGTGGTGAGCTGGGCGGCGTCGCCGTACTACGCTTCGCCGGGCAAGATCCGTTCGGTGGAAGACGCGATCGTTCGCGTGCTCGGTTTCGATCTGGTGATCAACCTCGCCCTGGGCCTGGCCCTCGGCAAGACCCTGAGCCTGCCGAAAGACCATCCGCAACACACCACGCCGTACTGGCAGCAATCGATCTATACCGCCGCCGTCATCGAAGGCCTGACCCGCGCCATGCCGCGCGCCCAGCGCCCGGAAGCCGGCCTGACCTATCTGGCCGGTCTGCTGCACAACTTCGGCTACCTGCTGCTGGCCCACGTGTTCCCGCCGCACTTCTCGCTGATCTGCCGTCACCTCGAGGTCAACCCGCACCTGTGCCACAGCTACATCGAGCAGCACCTGCTGGGCATCAGCCGCGAACAGATCGGCTCGTGGCTGATGCGCTACTGGGACATGCCCGATGAACTGGCCACCGCCCTGCGCTTCCAGCACGACCCGAGCTACGACGGCGCCTACGCCGAATACCCGAACCTCGTCTGCCTGGCCGTACGCCTGCTGCGCAGCCGCGGCATCGGCTCCGGCCCCGACGAAGACATCCCCGACGCCCTGCTCGAACGTGTCGGCCTGACTCGCGACAAAGCCAACGACGTAGTCAGTAAAGTCCTCGAAGCCGAAGTCCTACTGCGCGAACTGGCCTCGCAATTCAGCCAGGCCTGAAACGCATCGCGGGCAAGTCTTGCTTCTGCAGAACAAGCCTGGCCCGCGACGCAAACTCACTATCAAGCCAGATAACGCAGCACATAACCCGGATAAGGCGGGGTGCCAAACGCTGTATAAGCGCAAACAACGATCCGGCGGTCGTCCGTTACTGTGCACCCTCTGAATATATCAACCCCGTTTTCATGGTTAAAGACTGCCCATCCTTTGCCCACGAATGCCGTATCAAGAGAGCCGCTCAGGTTATAGCGCGCAGTGACAACGGAACTCTTTTCATCAAGAAACGCCGCCCCTCCCTGTCCACTGACAACCAGCTTGCCATCGGTCTGCAAAACGCAGTGCTCCCAGGCAACTCCGTGCTCCGTGAAACGGGAAAACAGTGGTTTGCCGTTGTTGAAAACAAGATTGAAACTGCCGCTCGAGTTCAGCGCGACAATCAGCCCATCACGACGCGACTCAAGACTTGCGGCTCCCGTCGCTAACAGGCCACCGTCTGGTTTTAACACCATCGAAACAAGGTCAAGCCATTGGCTACTGTCGGTGATGGTTACGACACCATTCTTATTGTCGCCATAGCTCGCATCGACCTTGCCATGCTGGTCGTAGCGAATCACATAAGCGTCAGGCAACTCATCGGAAGTCGCTCTGCTGAAATCACCGCAGACCAGCACTTTTCCATCGGGCTGAACAGCCAAACCTGAAGCGTAATTCCAGCGGTGAGCGATATCAGGAAGCTCCACCAGCACAAAGCCTTTCTCATTGAAAGTCTTGTCCAGCGAGCCATCCGCATCAAGTCTCAGAACAAGCCCTCTCAAATAGTCAAAAGCGAAAAAGACAGTACTGCTAAGAACAATCTTTCCATCGAGCAGCCCTACACCAAGCATTCCAAAGCCACCCGCCTCTGCGGATGACTTCTCAACGTTTTTGTCGTCATGGCGACGGGTGAGAAAATTTGCATCCGGATGGCTGCGTGATTCGATGAGGTCGTACACATTGACAGTGACCATGCCGTCCTTTTCAGGACCGAAGGACGTGTCCATCTGGCCATCAGCCAATTGACGAACGACCGCGAGATCAATGGAACCGTTCGAGTGTTCCACCGTCCCCGTGACCAGCCATCCACCGTTGTCGAGGAGGCGCAAATGACGCGCAGAAAAAACAGCGCCTGCCCGAGAAGGAATCTCGACAATCCCCTGTTTCCCAAAAGTTGAATCTAATGTGCCGTCCTCTAACAACCTTGCAACTTTGGGCAGGGATTTCTCCGAGGATGAAGCGCTGAATAGCAATAGCATTTTATTGCCAGGTAACGAGGCGACAGATTCAGGGAACCTGCCCACAACGCCTTCAAAAGGCAGTTCAAGCTTGCCGCCTGAAGCAAAAGCAGGATCGAGCCCTTCGCTTGCCGTTGTTTTTTCGATATCACTCATGATCGCACTCCTTTTGATTTGCCAATGCTGCCCACCAATCGACACCGCTGACAGTGGAGCACCAATCAGAAATGGGCGCACCTGTCAGACCTGACAGGTGCGCAAAGGACTTAAGGAGTGCTACAGAGGACTTGCGAGCTAATCAGTAGAGCGCAAGCTTCGAGGGCGAGGCGTTGTTGCTACGGGATTTTGTGCTGGACCAGGATCGGGTTATCGACGTTGGAATCTCTGCGGGCGAGTTCGATTGCGATGAGTCCGACTCGCTCACTGGCCCCCAATCAGGCCTTGGGCTTGGCCTTCCTCGGCTTCAAATACTTCATCAACCCCTGAAACCACATCACCAGCGCCGGGTTGCCCTTGAGCTGAATCGACTTGTCCTGAATCCCCTGCATGAACGCCAGCTGCTTGTTCTTCGCCTGCATCGTGGCAAAGGCATAACCCGCATCCTTGAACGCAATCGCAAACGCCGGCTCCGCCACCACGCCAGACTTGCTGGTAACGCGCTGATTCTTCACCACGAAATGCCGCGCCACCTTCCCGTCCAGCGTCTGCAGCTGAAACACCAGATCCTTGTCACCCAACTGCTGCTGGAACGCAGGATTTGTCCGGCTGGCCTTACCC
This sequence comes from Pseudomonas sp. JQ36, assembly GCF_053851495.1. Taxonomy (NCBI): domain Bacteria; kingdom Pseudomonadati; phylum Pseudomonadota; class Gammaproteobacteria; order Pseudomonadales; family Pseudomonadaceae; genus Pseudomonas; species Pseudomonas sp. JQ36. Next base: position 4,639,090 of record NZ_CM132642.1, read on the forward strand.
ATCAACAAACCCATCATCCACAGAAGAAAACGAAATTTCATGCGCACAGCCTCAAAAGGAAAATGAACGGCCGGGGCAGTGTAAGGGATTCAGACGATAACGCCACTATCGGCCGCTATTGGAAGATGATGCAGACCATTTCCCGCACGATGACCGCCAAGTCACAACTCGGCACCCACCGTCCTACACCTGTTGAAACACATCCCTGTAGGAGCTGCCGAAGGCTGCGATCTTTTGATCTTCCGGCCTGCAAACCTATGGGAAATTTCCTGCAAAGCGTGGTGTTGTGCGTGAACTAGGCAGGATGAGGGTTCATCGATAGCCTCAATAGGTCACCACGAATTGGTGATACGGACGTGCAAGTCCGGCGGGAGTCCACATTGGTTATGGCAATTCGCCGAGCGTTTTCCTATGCTCGCGGATCGTTATGGCTGCTGTGTATGGGAGGCCTTAGGGTCTGCCGGGTGACTCCACCGGTCTTGCACACCTATGCACAGCTGCCACCACTTTCGAAGTGCGAGCGAAACGGTGTCGGCTCCTGAAACTGGAGTAAGACCGAATGATCAAACCAACACCCAATCCCCCCGAAACCCCAGACATATCGCCCTACGAATCGCTGGAATCCAAGAAATTCCACGAAGCCGCCGAACGCGCCCTCGACCATCACTTCAAACCGCGCACCGAATCCCAACCCAAACGCGAAACTGGCCTCTTCAGCCTCACCCCCGGCACCGACGCCGAAGCCCTCATGGCCAACGCCTCCGAAGACCTCCTGTCCATCAGCGCCATCGCCTGCGACCTCGCCGACGACCTCCACGGCTCCCGCCGCTCGGTAGCACTGGCCCTGAGCAGAATGGTATCCGTCCGGCCAAGTCATCTACCCAGCCCTGCAAAGCCAAGACATGGTGTGCACTTAAATTTAAGTGGGCACCATTTCTAGCCTTTTAAGCGGGTTTTCCATGCAGCCACAACGCCGTTCTTACTCCAAATCCTTCAAAGTCCAAGTGATTCAAGAGTGCGCCCAGCCCGGTGCCTCGATTGCCAGCGTCGCGCTGAGCCATAGCTTGAACGCGAACCTCGTCCACAAATGGATTCGAATCCAAACGCATAAAAACACTGAGCTGCAACCTACGTTTATTCCGTTACCCATGCCACTCGCCGGAGCAAATTCGCAGGCTGCATCCTCGAATATCTGCGTTGAAATCCAGCACCCGCGTGGCACTGTCAAAGTGAACTGGCCGACCGATAGTGCGGCTGACTGCGCGACTTTTTTGCGAGACCTGTTGCGATGATCCGCATCGACTCCATCTGGCTCGCCACTGAGCCCATGGACATGCGCGCCGGCACAGAAACCGCTCTGGCGCGTGTGGTCGCCGTGTTCGGTGCTGCGCAGCCGCACTGTGCTTATCTGTTCGCCAACCGTCGGGCCAATCGCATGAAAGTGCTGGTGCACGACGGAATGGGTATCTGGCTGGCAGCGCGCCGCCTACATCAAGGCAAGTTCTTCTGGCCGGGTTCTCGGCACGGCTCACAGATGGAGTTGGGTGCCGAACAACTACATGCCCTGGTGCTGGGTTTGCCTTGGCAAAGAGTCGGCCCAGGCGGCGCGATTTCCATCATATAACGCCCGCCACGACCAGCTAGGCCGTGCAATTGTCCGATGGGCCTATCGTTGCGTTCAGACTGTTCTGGCAAAATTGGTGGCATGACTTCGCTTCCTAATCTCGACCACTTTAGCCCTGAACAACTGCGCGCTCTGGCGGCGCAGTTGATGCAGCGTGTCGAGAGTCTCGATCAAAGAGTCGAGACGATGGGTAAGCAAATCCATCTTCACAAAACGGTCAACGAGAAACTGGCCCACGAGATCGCGCAGCTCAAGCGCTTCAAATTTGCCAAGCGCAGCGAGCAACTGAGCCCGGATCAGACCAGCCTGCTTGATGACCTGATCGACACCGACATCGCAGCCATGGAAGCCGAACTTGAAGCGCTACAGCCCGCTCCTGTTTCGACCGAGACTCGGCAAAAACCCAAGCGTACTGCCTTGCCGTCGCAGTTTCCGCGTACCCTGATCCACCACGAACCGGACTACAGTCACTGCCAGTGCGGCTGCGCCCTCAAGCGCATTGGCGAGGATGTCAGCGAGAAACTCGACTACACGCCGGGCGTGTTCACCGTCGAGCGGCACATCCGTGGCAAGTGGGTCTGTGATGAGTGCGAAACCCTGATCCAAGCACCAGTTCCGGCTCAGGTCATCGACAAAGGCATCCCGACCGCAGGGCTGCTGGCCCACGTCATGATCGCGAAGTTCGCTGACCATTTACCGCTCTATCGCCAAGAGTCGATTTTTGGTCGAGCCGGTTTCGCCATCGCCCGTTCGACCCTGGCGCAATGGGTCGGCAATTGTGGTGTGCAGTTGCAGCCGCTGGTCGATGCCCTGCGCGATGCTGTGCTCGAACATGAAGTAATCCATGCCGATGAAACGCCGGTACAAATGCTGACGCCGGGCGCAAAGAAAACTCATCGAGCGTATGTCTGGGCCTACGCCACCAGCCAGTTCTCGAAATTGGCGGCGGTCGTTTACGACTTCAGCCCCAGCCGCGCCGGAGAGCACGCACGTAACTTCCTGCAAGGCTGGAAGGGCAAGTTGGTCTGCGATGATTTTGGCGGGTACAAGGCCAGCTTTGAACTCGGCGTTACCGAAATCGGCTGCATGGCTCATGCGCGGCGTAAGTTCTTCGAACTGCACGCCACCAACAAGAGCCATCTTGCCGAGCAAGCCTTGAGATACATCCAGTTGCTGTACGAAATCGAGCGTGAAGTCCGCGACCTAGAGCCGGATGTACGACGCCGAATACGGCAAGAAAAAGCGGTGCCAGTGATGGACGCCATGCATGTCTGGATGATCGCCCAGCGCCATCTTGTGCATGATGGCTCGGCTATCAGTAAAGCTCTGGATTACAGTTTAAAACGCCGGAAAGCGCTGTCGCGCTACCTTGATGATGGGGCCGTACCCATTGACAATAATTGGGCAGAGAACCAGATGCGGCCGTGGGCGTTAGGTCGCAAGAACTGGCTCTTCGCAGGATCATTGCGCAGCGGCAAAAGGGCGGCGGCGATCATGAGTTTGATCCAATCGGCGCGCCTCAATGGGCATGATCCGTATGCTTATTTGAAGGACGTCCTCACACGCCTGCCGACGCAGCGGGCGTGTGAAATTTCCGAGTTGCTGCCGCATAGGTGGCAGCCGGTCTAATCACGCAAAGCTTGATGCTCGGACGTATGACTTCAGGTCGCACTGTTCCATTGCTCACCGATTAAGCACCAGTGTCGCGTCGCGGTAATTCGCCAAGGGCTTCTCTGGCCACGAATATCTCCTTACCGGTGACAAAGACTCGGTACCGAGGATCGTGTTTACCACCGTAGGGGATTTGATCAGACCAACTAATTACCCCTAGCTCTCTGAGCTCGTGCTCCAGGGCCACGGCGTTGTCTTGGGACTTAAAGAAGCCAACACAGTGGTCATGACGCATAGCCATGATGTACTTAAAGAAGAACTCGCATGCTTGGGACTCACTGCCTGAGGCATAGATTGGCGGTGAATCTAGACCCCTCTCCGTATAACAGACCTGCCACTGCGCGTCCCTGTGGCTTAGGCAAAAGGCGTCTGACGCCCCGCCACGGGAGCCGATGGCATACATGGACGGGTTGCATCCTTCTTCTAACAGGCGCTCTGCGAGCTCGCGTGTATTCATTGCATCCAAGAGATCGTCCTCGGTGCCGGTCAATGGGGGCAAAAAGGTGCAGGGCTTAATTGCACCTTCGTCGGGTAACAGCAGCGCATCACTGCGCCGCAGTCCCCTAAGTGTAAGGACGTGCAATCAAAAAGTATCCGGCCAACAAAGTCACCTACCCGACTCCAGCTATAAGGGCGAGATTCTGAAGGTGTGTTCGCTAGACGCTTACGCAGAATGGCGGATGGGGTGCGATTGATGGTGGAAGGGACGCTTGATCATATTGAAGTGCGGAACCTGGCAGCCAAGTCGTAGCGGGATTTGCGGATTAAAAAAGGGGACTTTAAGTCCCCTTTCTCAAGTACGTGAGTCACCACTGACAGCCTGTTTCAGGCAAAGCATTCATGTTGCTATCGTGTTCGAATATGTACTTCTTTCCGGACTTACGGTTTGTGTAAACGATTCCGTAAACGAAGGGATCCTGGCTCGCCATTACATAATCACCAGTCACAAGGCCTCCAGACACCTCCACCCACTTCGTCGTGATTTCGGGGGGCCGATTAGGGTTCGGAAACTCTTCTTCCGAGCCTCCATAGACGAGAGTAAGCGCCTCTTTCGACTTACTGTACCTAACGCTCGCAACTTGCCATTTGGCGCTCGAGTCGTGATACGTCCGCAATTCAAAATTGCTGCTCTTACCCTCTTGTGAACGGAAGCAATAGATCTCCGTTTTGACCTCGCTGTGAGCCACAAGAGGAAAGAGGAACGACAACGCAACAGATAACATCCGGATTGATTTCAAACCGATCATTCCTTCAACGGTTCAGAGGTAACTGAAAGCGCATCCGCACGCTGCAATTCGCGAAATCCTCACGGAACAAACGCTCGCTCATTTCGCAGTGCCCATCCGCATATTGCTTCCAAAGCGGATCATCGAACTCATCCCCTCCCAGTCGCTCAATGGCGGCCGCTAAATTTCTCTCACGATCCTTCCCCACAATCGCAGATGCCGCTTTGTAAAAGCCATCTAGCGGTAAGCCCGTCTGCAGAGCAACCAACTCCCCCAACCGAGCATTGGTTGTTTGCACGAGACACGCGAGCCTTTCGATGGGTGCCTCTGCACCGGGCAAAGCCGACTGATAGATATCCTCGCAAAACGACTCTTTGAAACGCACCCATTTCTTCTGCACATCGGTCAGCTGATTCTTGTCAGCAGGCGCCAAACTGACCAAGACTTTCTTATATTGCTCATTCAACACTGCATCGACTTTCTCGAAAGTCTGCTGACCACAAATGATCAAATCGGGATTGGAAAAACTGTCGGGATTACAGACTTCCTGGGCATGCGCAGGAATCAGCAAAGCAGCAAAAGAAACACCCGCGACCAGTCTACAGAGCGCCTTGAGTTTGATCATGACCCGGATACTCCGCCACTGCGCTCAGCTACCCGAGCAGGAATTTTCAAAGCCTTTCCCGCGTCCGACATACGCGACGCATATTGCTTGTACGCCGATACCGCTCGCTCTTTATCGTTCATAGCCCAATAGCTATCTGCGAGATTCAGGTAAGCCACCGTCCGCGCTGGGTTGTGTGCAATCACCGCATTCGACAGCTCAATGGACTCTGCGTAGTAACCCGCCTCGCCGAGCAGAAAACCGAAGTCGCTGGACCAGCCGGGACGCTGCGGGTAGTAGTACTTTGCGGCGATATAGCTATCCGGGGGACAAGTGTCATGTGAACCACCACCCATCAACGCGTAGCTCATCGTATCCTTGAAGGAAGAGTCATCACCCTTTCGGTAGGCTGCCAGCGCCATATCCAGCAGATCAGCTGAATCGACGGTCATCAATTTCTTTCTAACGCCCTCAATACTGCCAGTACGAGCAACCTGCAACTTCTGCAGCACTTCACGCCCATCGAAAGAAGCGAGAGTGATTGGGCCCAATGTCTGCACCGGCAACTCCACTACGCTGACAAGCGACCGATCACAGGAGTCGTTGTTCGCCACTTCCAGCAGAGCTTTCAGCTCAAACTGCTTTGAACCTCTGTTGAAGGCGAACAACAGGTTGAAGTTATAAATCGCGTTGTCTTCCTCACTGGTTACCAGCGCTATGTAATCCCCAGCCTCAACGAACGGCTGCTTGACCACAGCTTCCTCCGCCTGCGGATCAATGACAGTCATGGCTCCAGGGCGACCTTTGAGTACATGGACGCTGAAGACACCCTGAAGCGCAGACGAGTACTGACTCTTGATCAGAGGCAGCGCCTTCGACGAATCGAGCAAGATGTTCTCATCACGTGCCTGTACCGGCGCAATCAACAACCGGTTGGAGACCTCGTCCGTATCGCCCGCCAGCACAAAGACGTTTTGCCGAGATTCATCGCCTAATAAGTTTGCCGGGATTTCCTTGAGAACTTGGGGCGCAGCAAGCGCGGGAGAACCCGGTACAGCGACACAACAAGTTAGAGCGCAGAGAACGCTCTGCAATACGCGTTTCACTTTCTTCAATCCTTGATTCAATCAAATGATGTCCAAATACGCCCAATAGATCTTGCCCGTTTAAGCACCGGGCTCAAACGAACCGCATTTCAGTTCTTTGATTTGCTCATTCTGAATCGGAATCACACAGGCAAGGCGCTTCTCTCCAAGTCCACGAAGCTCCGTCAAACTGAGCGTCACGTGCAACCCATCCTCGGCAAACACATGATCCTCAAACCCGGCATCGGCATATTCCGTCCAAAATGCCTTGCCTTCGAAACTGCAGAACCGCTTGGAGGACAGCACTCTCCATCCGCCATTGGGCGCCAATATCTGGACTGTCAGGCATGGGCTGCCAAAGGTGCTGACATAGCGCGCGACGACATCCCCAAATCGATGGGCGTCGGTTCTGGACACTTTGTTGAGATCGACCATATTAACCGGCTCATCAGCGACGATTGTGTCCAGGTAAGCCGCACGCTCCAGACTCATTCTGGCCATGCAGTTGTTGATAGTCGTAACATGCGCTGCCATCCCAGGCTCGATTTCCGTGGCTTCTAGCGGGCATGTGGTGTCGCGTAGCTTGATCCAGGCGCGCTGGGACTCTCTGGCCATGGCGACCAGCGCCTTACCCTGCTCAGGGTCACGCCGTTGTTGAGACTCAAACCGTCCCAGCAGTTTCTTGTAGCTGGCATTGAGTTGCGTGTCGGCTTCCTTGCGGGCTGCCTCCGCACACCGATCGACCTGGGCGCTAACGGTGATTTCTTTGCAGTCGTCCTCGGCCATCGCAAAAGAGGCAAACAGGCATCCAAAGGACAAAGCGATAAAACGCACAAACATGTTCAATTTTTCATTCCCTGAATTGCGGATCGCTCAACTACGCGTTGAGGTATTTTCTGCGCCTTGCCGTCGGCACTCATCGCGTCGCGGTACTGGATGTAATAGCGCTGCGCTTCATCTTTGCGATCAAGGCGCCAGAGCGAGTCGGCAATGTTCAACATCAGTACCGTGCGTTTACCAACGGCTTCAACGCCGCGATAAAACTTCAGCGCCAGCTCATCTCTACCGCCCTCGGCTAGATAAAAACCCAGGTCGTTGTACGCCTGAACATTTTGCGCCGGGGGATGGCACGCCATGTAGGACTCGGGGCTTAAAAAGTTCAGGCCCCATTCGATGGACTCTGCGCGGGATTGCGCCGGCTCCATACTTGAAACATATTTCAGCAAGTCCTTTGGGGACTTCGTCTCCAAGGCAGGAGTGAGCACATCACCGTCTGCGGAAATCCACTGATTGCCCTTCCACTGACCGACACAAAAAGTGGCCCAACGATCAGCCAGCACGCAACCGGTCTCCATGGAGATCACAACGCAATGCTGTTGCGACTCCAGTTTTTCTTCACCATTCTCGAGCGACAACATCCCGAAGATCACTGGATCGAGCAGCAGAGTTTTCTTGTCAGGACTGAGCATATTGGAATGCCCATCGGCGCCAATGTCGGCGCCGAAAAGCGGGAAGGTTTTGCCGTTGGCGGTGAACCATGCGGTCCCCGACTCAACGCCGGGCATAGTCCACTTTGTCGCTCGAAACGTAACCGTGTGTCCGTCGATACCGACTATGGGCGGGTCCTCGGCAAGGGCACTTGTGGCGGCAAGAAGGCAGTTGATCATCAACACCCACTTAAGGCTGGCCATAGACGATCCTCTTCACCGCCGGGCTTTCTGACATTAGCTGTCTCTTCGTAACGCCATAGGCCTTGATCAGCTCTTCCCGAGATCCCTTCGAGCCAAAAGAGCGTTGGTTATTATCGAAGCTGTATTGCTCCAATAGCCCTGCTGTCGAGTAATACCCATGCCACTCCGCGCAGGCACCACAACCGCCATATCCGCCTATCGAAACAAGGCTGCCCTGGGTGCCTTCCACGCAATCCATCGCCACAACGACATTGCTCAACATCTTCGTCTTCGCACCGTCGGAAGTGAGTTGTGAAACTTTGCTGATATCGCGTCGAAGCACCTTGCTACCGATGTTGATGGTCTGGTCGGAGCAAACCGGGATAACGTGGGTTTCCGCATCATCCACCGTCACCGATCGGCAAGACGACACCAACACCACTTCAACACCGCCGCACTGCATGACATCGCGTTGGGTGTAAGCATCCGTCGGCGCGGCGAAGGCTGGGGAAGAGAACAACCATGCCAGCCCCCCGAAAAACAAAAACTGATTCATTAAGAAATCCTTTTCGCCGTTAACCAGCCTGTTGTTCCGCCAAGCACTTCGCATAGCCGTCCGCAAACTTGGCATCGAATGACAATGCCACTGGCTCCTCCAACTCCGTCGAGCTATTGAGCAATACACGGGTAGCCGGGGTGTATTTGATCCAGCCAATCGTGCCGGTGCCGTCGGTGTCGAAAAACAGCTGAGCGCGCACTACTTCACCGTCATCCTCATCGATCAGCAAATTGACCTTGTCCTTGCCGACATAACGAAACGGAAAATCGCTGCTCCTGACAAGCTCAGTAAGGTAGCCGTAGCAACTCCCTTCGCTGGCAGTCGCGGGCAGTGAATGAGATAAGAGCGAAAGCGCAATCAGCACAGGCCGAATGAAAAACCGGTTCATCGACTCACTCCTCATCCATCGGCGACGATTCCACGTCGGTCATGCTCAGCAGCCGGAATTCGTTATTCACAAACTCGTAGTAACGATCCCGGTTGCCGCTTTCCAACGCATTCCCTTGGGCGTCCTCTTCACCGTCGAGCGTGATGCCGGAGACGATGATCAAACGACTATCGGGCTGGTAAACCATGCCGAAGGTGCTGCCGTCGTAAGCATTCGGCAGACCGCCAACAACCTCACCGGTCTGGGCATCCAGCACTTCGCCGCAAATGGCGCTGCCGCCACAACCTAGTCTGTGCAGGATGTAATGGCCGGCGAAGTTGACCTTGCCTTGCAAGGCTTGCACCCGTGCCTGATCCATCATTGAGCTGCTGTTTTCTTGCAGCACCAACTTATGGTTGGGGCCGGTGAACACTGGCGTGACGGTGTAATCCTTGAAGGTTGGGTCGGCAGCGAATGCCATGGACGCGGCAGCCAATATCAAGCTGCCGAGAACAATCGAAAATCCTTTCACGTAGTAACTCCGTAAATGCAGTGGGGACCGTCGGCTCACTCAGACTGCCCTTCATAAAGCTGTGTGTGCGGATTGAATCGCCACAGATGTGGCCGGGTCATGGCCTCTTTGCCCTTGTAGCGGATCTGGCCGCGCTTATCGCGAATGTAGGAGTAGATCTCGATGTCTTTTACATCGCCGCCGTTCTTGGGCGTACCGTCCAGAACTTTGACCTCGGCGAAATAATCGCCCCCGACATGCTTCAAGTAACCGTGGCACTGGATGAGGAAGGCGAAGGTCGAGTCACCCGCTGAACCACGGCTTGAGTAGGAGGTGAAAATGAAATCTTCCTGGCCGTCGTCATTAAGATCGCCGTGATACACCACCTTGCCCTCCTCCAGACTGAATCCATCAGGTTGAAAACTTGAATGTATATCCAGGATGTAATCGGGTCTTTCCACCCATTGCGAGAGAAAATTCTTCGTATCGGTCTCCGAATTGCACAGATCCGTCGCCATGCTCACCATCGGCAACCAGGCCAAACACATCAACAACCGTCGTTTCACTTCGTATCCTTCGAATTCATCAATTCCAGTGCACCATCCCGATACAACACCTCACACCCCATCCACGCCGGATCAACCTGCGGCATCACCGCCGAGGGCTTGCGCAATTCCCGCAACAACGTCGAACCATGCGACAGCCGCCCACCCATCCGCGCAATCACCGCTCGTGCTGCTTGATAGTGCGCATGCCGCCCCGGATCGAGGGTGTCCTCCAACAAGATGTCCTCGCCGAGAATGCCTTGCACGTGCCCCGGATAAATCATGAAACCGGTGGCCTGCTCCGCACCTTCGCGACCGTCCTGCCAGAAGCTGCCGTCACGGGTGCGCACGTCGGGATGCGGCGCAAACCAGTGCTCGCGATCCGCCATCGGCATGGCGTGATGAAGCCGGAAGAAGATGCGCATCAGGTTGTCGCGGTACCACTCGCGTACTTGCAGGTAGTAACCGCGCAGGCCCGGCAGGCCGGTCGAATGCGCGAGGCGGACCAGCCCGGACCATTGCGGGAATGGCTGTAGCGGCAGCTCGCTCGACGCGGGTCGCGGGGTGGCCGGATCGGTTTCCCACGGCAATCGGTGCGGACAGTTTTCCAGGTTGTCGTACGCGGTCGGCGGGCGGCCCAGCCAGTCGCCGCCACTGCTCGCCAGCGCCGTGGCAATGCACAGATTGCCTTGCACGACGAACACGTAAAACCGTGTGAACCAGTCCGCCAATTGCTGACCATCGGCAGCTTGGGCGACGAGTTCGGCCAGTTCCCGATCGAAGCGCTGCAAGCCGTTTTCAAGATTCAGCAAATGGCCGCGAGCCTTGCGTTGCATACGTAAAAACAGCGGCAAAGAACGCAGCATCTTCAGCGGTTGCCACGGCAGATGCGGCGTCGCTCCGCCAACTTCACCGGCGTAGTTAGCGGCGCTGATGCCCCAGTCGGCCAACCGGGCAAGAAACAGATCATTGTTGATGTAGGAAGCACCGCCGAACACAGCAGTGAATGGCTCGTTGTCCTGCAACACTCGCGCATCCCAGCGCGCCATGATCGCCGGGATACTCGCTGCCGCGCGGCGCTGGGCGTACTCGACCAGCACGCTCGGTTGCGGCGGCAGGATCTCGGCGATGTTGGCGGCGGTCAGGTGCCGGCGCCAGCCATAATCGCTGATCGGCCGGTATTGCAGCAGCCACAGTTGCGAGCCGTCCCAGGCCCATTCGACGTCGCCGGGCACGTAGTGAAACACGCGCAACACGTCTTGCAGAAAGCGCCACAGCAGGTCTTCGGTCAAGCCGTGGGACGGCGTGAACGTGCCGCTGCGCCAGGCATCACCAAGCCGCGAAAGCGTTGCTTGTGAGGGGCTGACGTGACCGTCGGCCAGCGTTTCGAGATGGCCTTCAACCCACTCCAGCTCTACCGAGAGATGGCGCACGAACGCGATCCCGGAAACTACCGGCGTGATGAAGCGCTGCACCACCACTTCCTCGACGCCTTCGGCCGTCAGTTCGGCGATGCGTTTCGACACATTGGCGGTCGGCTCGCGCAGATAGGTTGTGCTCAAACCGGCATTTGCCGAATCGGCCTGATCCTCGCCATAACTGGAGGAGCGCACCGCCCAGGTCACGTCGGGTTGGGCAGCGAGAAATGCTGGCAGACGCGGATCATTGCAATCGTTGAGGGTCAGCGCCGCCGGCACCGCTTGCCGGGCCAGTTCAGCCAAGCGCAAACGCCCGCCCTTGGTGTGCGCGACAAACCCGCGCTCGCCCGACTCCAGCCACTGCGCGAACTGCGCAGGCGAGTCGATCCACGGGTAATGGCCCCAACCGGGTTTGAGGCTGATAGTCAGATCAGCGCGAGCGAGAATCGCCGACCACGCCGCCGCTTGCTCGATGCCGAGCACAGCGTCCTGATCGCCCCAGACCAGCTCGACCGGATCGGTGATCCACTCCAGCAGCGGCAGCGCAGTGTCGGCACGAATCAGATCCCAATGCGGAACGAACGCACGGCAGCGCGCATAACCGGCGCCCATGCGCTGGTATTGCGCGGGGGTCCAGGTCTGGTTGGAGAACTTGCGGGCGAACAGCGCGGGTTTGTTCGACAGCAGCCAGTGAATGGTCTTGCGAATCGGCAGCGGCGACATCAGCGCCGGCAACCGCCGCTGCCATAGAAACGCACCGACTGGCGCCAACAAAACGCTGCGGGAGAAGTGTCCGGGCCGACGCTGCAACGCATGCAATACAAGCAAGGCATTGACCCCCACCGCCATGATCGCGCTGCCCTTCTGCGTCATCGCCAGCAAGGTCTGCGCGTAGTCCGCCAGATCTTCGCAGGGTGGCTGCGGGTTGGCGCCGAAGCCTGGCAACTCCAGCGGTACCACGTCGTAGCGCTGGAAGTGCGGCAGCGCGTCATCCCACCAATCGGCGGCGCTGCCGTTGCCGGCCAACAGGTACATCAAGGGCTTGCTCATGAGCGATCCTCAGGTCAGGTCGCGCAGAGCGGCGTCGAGGGTTGGATAACGGAACGTGTAGCCAGCCTCGGTCAAACGCTGCGGCACCACGCGCTGACCGTCAAAGAACAACTGCGCCATCTCCCCTGCCAGCGCACGCACTGGCGCGGCGGGAATATGGAACCACACCGGACGCTTGAGGACCTTGCCGGCCTGCTCGGCGAACGCTGCCTGACTGACCGTTTCCGGCGCCACCATGTTGTAGGTACCGCGCAAATTTTCATCGTGGAAGGATCGAGCGATCACCTGAATCACATCGTCGCGATGCACCCAGCTCATGATCTGCTGACCGTCGCCCATGCGCCCGCCGAAGCCCAGGCGGAACGGCAGCAGCAACGGCGTCAACGCGCCGCCCGGGCCGAAGACCACGCCAAGACGCAGCACCACCTGACGCACGCCAAACTCAGTGGCCGGTTGCGCGGCGGCTTCCCAACGCGCGCAGAGTTCGGCCATGAAACCGTCGCCCTTGCTGGCGTGTTCATCGAGGCTTTCGCTGGCATCGCGCACGCCGTAGAAACCGATGGCCGAGGCCTGAATCCACAGCGCCGGTTTGTGGCTTGTGTGCTTCAGCCAGGTCATCAAGGCTTCGGTGGTATCGACCCGACTGGCGAGTAGTTGCGCCTGACGCGCGGGGCTCCAGCGAGGCCCGGCAACCGGTGCGCCGGCGAGGTTGATCACCAAGTCAAAGGGTTCGTCGCAGCCGAGTTCGCTCAACGACCGCACACAGCGAACGCGACCGTCGAACAGGTTCGCCGCTTTCAACGGATCCCGCGCCAACACGCTGACCGTGTGGCCGGCGTCGAGTAACTGATTGACCACGGCTTCACCGATAAACCCGGTGCCCCCGGTGATTAGCACGCGCTTGTAGGCGCCGCCGACAAAGGGGTTGGACTTGCTCACGATCCTTTCTGGCAGAGATTTCCGACGATCATGGCGCAGCAACCAGATCAGCGGCGGCAACAACACCAGCAGCGCAAAACCGTCGAGCCACAGATGCGACCAGACCTGTTTTTGCGCCGAGAGCCACATGTCCTGCGGCGCCCATAACAGGATGCCCGCCATCAACCAGCCCCATACACTTGGCGATTTCAGGCGATTGCCCAAATGCACCAGCGCGAGCATGTACAGCGAATAACTTTGCAACGTCGCGCCGAACAGTGCGAGCCACCACACCTGCTGCTCGTGGCCGGCAGCAGGAACCGTATCGGCGCCCCAGAGTGCGAGTTCGAGGGTGTGAAGATAGCCGTCGAGTAATCCGGAATGACCGGCCCAGGTCAACGTGAGACCGGCGAGAATGTGCACGATTGCGGCGGCGTATAGCCAGAGCACTAGCGCAGGGCGAAGGGAGTTCGAGGGGGCTGGCATTCCGTGTCCTGAGCGCATTCCTTGGGGGTGGGGAGTTTAAAGGAAAATCGCAGTCGTCAGATGCTCAAGCATTAAACGTTTTAGCGTGAGGGATTCAGGCTCAGCGCGTGCGAAAGCGCATCAAACATGCCCCAAAATTCAAATGCAGTGGCAAGCCTCAATCGGCGCGGCGCCTGACGATCCCAATCGCCCCACGATGAAGAGGCCCAACTGATTACCTTTGTCAGCCGCCATTTGATAACAGGCTAACGCCCGAGACATATCCTTCGTTCTAAGCTCGCCACAACAAACCGTTTCACTGTGTTCTTCCTTGAGTCATTCAGGCTTTGCGTTTGGAGAACCGGGTGACGCATTGCTTGGGTATGTTCATTTCCCAGTAGGTGCTGAGCAACACTTTACGCTTTTTGTCGACGCGCAAATTAACGAATCCATCGCCGCAATCCGGCTGCAATTCTTCGAAGGTGCCGGTTCTGGCTTGGTAAATGAACACCCGGTAGTAGTCGTAAGTACCCATGCCGTCATCAAGCTGCCAGATCGCGAAATCCTGGGCGCCGTCATAATTGAAATCGTCGAACTGCATGTGGAGTTCGTTTACGGCTTCAAAATCGACCGTCCGCGACTCGTTATGCGTTTCGCCTTTAACCGCGACGTTCAGCGTGGAGCCTTTGAGAACCAGCGTTGTTTCAACGCCTTGGGTTGGGCTGAACGTAGCGGTTTCGGCTAGCGACGGGATCGTCCACAGCAGGCCCAGCAGTGATAACGCTAAAGTTTTGAAATGCATGTACTCGCCCTATTCCCACTTGCATCCGGACTCCGGAGAGGAGTCGATGCTGGTATTGATTCCGAAGCTGTACACCTTGCCGTTGGACTGCTTTGTGTAAGACATCGAGACGATCTGCGAGCCTTGTGTCATCAACTCATAAGTGCCCGTGACCTCGCCGTTGATGACTTCGGACCAAGTTCTGGTGTGCTGCCAAGGCGCGTCCGGATCGAGGATTTCATTCTGAGAATCCGTCAACACAATGGAAATAGGCTCGCTGGATTTGGCGTACTTCACAAAACCACCGGACCATTTGCTGGCTTCGTCATAGTAGGTACGGAGTTCGAACTTTACCGGGCTCGATTGGGATAGTTCGAAGCAAAGTGATTCGGTGGTGACTGCGCTTTGAGCGCCTAAAGGAAATAGCGCAAAAAAGAGAAAGAAAAGTTTATGCATGCTCATCCAAGTCGTCGCTTTCGCGCGAATGCTCTGGCTTGTCCGTTTCAACGTCTGCTCTTGTCCGGTGCCAAAGCCAATTGGCGAGCACGCTCTATCGTCGCGCGAATTAGGCAGGCATCGGACCACTCACCGAAAACAGATTTATGCGATTTCGGGTCGGCCTGGCACTCCGCATCTCGAAATTTCATCCAGGCTCTTTGAGTTTCCCTCAGTGCTTTCTGACCGCTTTCGTCCAGCCGACTCATACGATCCCGATATACAGAGTTCAACAATGCATCCGCGTCAGGAACCATCAGATCAAGAACACCATTTCCCAAGGGAAACCACTCAACGTCCGCCAATGCCTGTTCGCTTTCATTGTTCCAATTGTAGAGGCCGTTTTCTTCGATCTTCAGTGTGGCGGATCGCTGATGGTGATTCGTCGGATCACTCTCGCTGACCTCCGAGCGATAAACAATTTCCAAATAGATAGGGTCGGTTGTTCGCTGAGGATCATTCAATAGCGTTTGCCGAACAATGGCCCGTTGCTTTTTGCTCTCAGTAATCTCTATCGAAAAGCACGGATCCGGCCCAGGACGTTCTGCGGACGCCTTCCTCTCCAGGCATTGATTACGAACCGCCATGGAAGGGCTATCCGAACCGCCACCCACATCAACGACTCTGACAAGCAACCGGACTTCCGGATCCTTGGAAAAGTCGGCCTGAAGGATGGTGGCAATCATCGTGCCCTCAGCCATGACCACAGGCGACAGTATTGAAAGTAAAATAATGAGACTGAATCTGAAAATCTGCATTCCTTGGCGTCCGTAAAAAAGTCAGTGACCCGTTCAATTCTGAACGGGTTTGCGACAGAAAATAGAGTCAGAACCGACAAACGGGCCAGATCTATTTAAGTTCTCAACCAAATTCAAAGCGGTCGAGCGCAAAAAATAAATCCGGCTCCTTTACCAGAACAGATCCATTAAAGCCCCGTAGCAAACGTCCCATCAAACAATAAAGTTTCCAAGGCCTAGTCATGACCCGTGAGCCTTAACAGAAGGAGAGTAGTCTGCAACTTCTTCTATTACTGCGTTGTAGCACGCTGCCTAACCCGATCAGGAACCTTGGCTTGCTTGCCATTCTCGCTCATGAGATCGGTGTATACCTTATAGTTCTTTCCTGCGGATGCTTTATCACCCGCCTCCCAATAAGCATCTGCGAGATTAAGATAGGCAACTGTCCGCTTCGGATTTTCTGAAATAACTTTTTTCAAGAGCCAAATTGCGTCGGTATTGAAGCCTGCTTGCTGCCAAAAAAATGCTACG
Source organism: Pseudomonas sp. JQ36 (assembly GCF_053851495.1). Classification (NCBI taxonomy): domain Bacteria; kingdom Pseudomonadati; phylum Pseudomonadota; class Gammaproteobacteria; order Pseudomonadales; family Pseudomonadaceae; genus Pseudomonas; species Pseudomonas sp. JQ36. Next base: position 4,655,347 of record NZ_CM132642.1, read on the forward strand.
TCATTGAAAACTTGTTGGCTGGCAGAAGAGTAACCATACTCACCAATGTAGCGTTCAATAAAATCACGTTTCGGAAAGCTAGAAAATCTTGCTTTATCCTTATAAAGGCGCGACGTGGCGTTTTTGAACTCGACCAAAAGTTCTTCTTTTATATTTTTCTCAACACCAGAGACCATTTCTATCTTACTCAGACATTCAGCGCTTTCACATTTCTGCGGTTCATCATGTTCAAGCACTGAATAGCAATATGGTTGTGGTTGCCCCGCAGAGCCAGGACCTTTCTGTAGATACACCAGACTTTCACCACTTGCATTAATTGGTTGGCAATAAGGAACCACACCGAAAGCGTCAGGTACTCCGGATTTATTCTTGATAATATCCACGCCACTTACGATCTTGCTCGCATCAAGTGTTTGCACTTTTCCGTCAGCACTCAAAATCCAGAAGGTGTTTTCCTGAGAGCTACAGTCACATTCACAGCTCAATATATAACTCTGGCTCCTGATATCAAACTTCGCCTTTGGAACGCCATCAGAACCACAGAAGTTCTCCGAAATAGCCACTGAACAAACATTGGTATCAGGATCGCACGCCAGCTTTTTTCCTTCACTCCACGCTGGAGACGAAAGCAAAATCAAAGTAATAAACCAACGGAATTTAAAGCTCACAGATGTCACCCTCAACGATCATTCCGAAATTGCCGTTTTCTTTAGTGGCGGTGTTACCACTCATTGTAGCGGTATATTTTTGTCCCTGAATAATCCCCATCCGGCGACTGAACGCGTCTGCCCTGTAGGCCGTCGAAGCTTTTTCGGCTCGCTTCTTACAAACAAAAATAAGTAACTCTTTTTGGGTTGTAATGTTAGCGCTAGGAAACTCATCTCTAATAAGTTGTTCCGCCTTCGCAAGATGGTTTTGCTGAACACACAGGTCGTATAGCGCACAATAAGTCCGCAACTGAATCTTAACCATCAGATTCGGCGCTAACTCTCGCATCAGCTTGATACAAGACGCTATATTATCATTATATTTCGCCGCACAATTCAGCTGAATTTTCTGAAACGCCTCAACTTCACCAAGTTTCTTGAAAGCCGACTTCCACCCTGCATTATTGTTAGCAATTACTCCCAACGCCCAATTTTTCTGGGCAGCGGTATCGGCTGAATTCAACGAATTTATCAGTGTCTGAAAATTCATGTTAGAGCCAAAACATCCATCAAACGTGGTTTGATCTGCTGCACGCATTTCCAGTAGAACCGGTCCCAACGTGCCTTGCCCGAAGTTCCACTGAATAACACCGAAAGACATACCTTGACCATCGAAGTTACCCGCCAGTGCCTCATAATCCAGCTCGCTCTTTCCTTCGTATCCAGAGGAAACCAATAGGGCGATTTCTTTGGCCTTGTTGAGTGGGATACAAGCAGCCGACAGCGCGTTCGCTACAAATGCAATCGAATGAAAATGCCATATCAAATCGGTACTGATGGCAGCCTTTTCTTTCAGATCATCCCAAAACACATAGCTGCTGATCCTCTCCTTTTCATGCTGCAGTGTTTTCGGTGCATGCTTGAGCTCAGTATCAAGCCGACTCCATTTGGGAGCATCTGCTTTCGCTTTCCACTCGGTCGGATGATGGGCCACCAGCCTGGACCACTGCGACCGCGTATCGGGGTTTTTCAAGGCCTCGGCCAGCTCAGCCGGATCGACATCCCCGCTTTCGTCTTTATCAATCTTCGTAAGCATGTCCTGAAAAAACACGGGCATGTCATTAGGATCAAGAAAACCGTCCGCTGTCGCATTGGTTTCTTCGACGATCTGAAACCCCAGCTTTTCCCAATCATGCTGAGTGATGATTTGTGCACCGGCTTTCTTGACCAGGCCGCTGACCGCCTGAGCATTGTCAGTAACGGTCACATCGTAGTAATCGTCGGCGCCCACTTTGACGATTGGAGTCTTGTTCAAATCAACCGCATGTTCCGCTTTCAGTACCGTACTGCCTGTAGCAGGTGCTTTTTTCTTCAGCTCACTTTCGGTCGGCAAATACAGGTATTGCTTGCCGATCTTCAGCCCAGCCGTATTCTTCAGGAAGTCTTTTACGTCGGCTTCGGCAGTAAATATCTCGACGTGTACCTGATACTTACTCGCTACGCCGCCATCTTCGCCGGTAAGGTTCTCAGTCAATCCCAGATAGCCAATCGGGTCTCCCGCCTTGATTCCGGTACTTGCAGGCTCTACAGAATTGAAACTACTCGGGATTACATCCCAGGCAACGTAGTCGTTTTCCACAATCGCCCAGAAGCTGGAAGGAAGGCTTCCCGTCCCAGCCAGGCTACCGCTGCTGGTACATTTCGCCATTCGACGAATTGTCCCTGAAACATTGAGATTCAGTACCTCTTTGCTTTCAAATTCCACCGTGCTTTGAGGGGTAAGCTGCAACGAGCCCATCTTCGCACCGGCAGCCTGCCCATTTTGGGCAGAGACGGGATCCTGATACAGATCCAATCTCTTCAACGCGGTCCCCTTCACCTTGCCTTGCCAATATTTGGGCTTTAAACGCTCCGGGATCGGATCTGCCAGCCATATACGTGCGGGCTTGGAGTTTTTGTAGGGGTCTCCATCTTTCAAGTATGCGAACCAGACCTCTTTGCCAGCCTCGCGAACTTTGTGGCCACTCTTTTTAACGCTACCTGACAGGATTTTTCCTTTCGCGTAGGTAACGTTGCCTAAGTCCTTTTGATCCAATATCTCAAGTTTGGTCCCCGCAACGAGCTTGCCAACGTTCTGAACGCTACTGGATTCAGGGAAATCGTCGTAAGCGTTGAAGTCACTTACTTTCATGGTCACTTGAGGCTTCGGAGTTTCTTCCTCAGTCAGCGGATAACGCTTGAAGGGCAGAAGGTGCATGTACAAGCTGTAGAAATTCAGCTTATTTTGCTTGCCTTTATTCGGTCCTTCTTCTGGGTTTGGCGCAGATTTGTACTCATGTCGCACCAAACAAAACGAGTTGGAATACTGCAGTTTTTTCTGATTTTCGCCGAACGTAGATTCTAGATAGTCTTCGTTAAGCCGATAGGCCACAACCTCGCCGTCAGCCATGCAGCGGATCGGTTCGTTCAAGATGCATTGAGGGGCACTGGCATTGCTAATGTGAATACCACCATGCCAGAACTTATTACTGCCCAAGAGATAGTGACCCGACGTTTCTTTTTCTAACGCTTTATATATTTCGTCGGCACTCTCGAATTGCTTCCCGTCCGCCTTTCGGAACGGGTATTGAAAACTCATGAGCGGTGATCCTGCCGGAGCCGGGGTCGCTGCAGGCGCCGGAGCAGGAGCAGGCGTCGGTTGCGCACCGCTCCTATACTCCGCCTTCGGCCGTAGGTACTTGTTCGGCATTGGCCAATAGCCGCTGCCCTCACCGTACTTTGCGGACTTTGGCCCGGTCGAACTCTGTGAGCCGAAAAAATTCCCCTTGACCCGGTTAACGTCCATGTCCTCGATCACGCCGGTATGGTGCATACCTGTCCATAGCGCGATATCACCTGGCTGAACGCTGTTGAGGGCAATGAACTCGAAATGCGTGGTGTCTGTCGCAAGTTGACTTGTAGTGCGGTAGGGGATGTCATACCCCGCATCACGGAGCATTAGGTTTAGTAAGTGAGAACAATCAATTTCCTTCCGACCGTTACCGTTTTCGTCCGCAGATCCGCCCTTACCATAGCCGTATTCGTATCCGCTGTAAGGGTATTTGGCGCGCTGTTCAAGTAGACCCGTGCTCATCGATAGCATCCTGCTTTAAAGGCAATGAATTGAATTATTTGCGGTAATGCCTTGGGTACTTAGTCGTTCGACGCCTCTCGCACCTGCCTCATTGCCTTTCTTGTCGGCCTCCTGATAACACGCCATTGCCCGGACCAAATCACTAGGGATGATTGCGCCGGTTTCATAGGCGCCGCCTAGTTGAATCAGTGCATCCGGGGAACCGAGCTGGGCAGATGTGACGAGAGCGCTCAATGATTTTTCTGGACTGACACAGGCTCGCTTTTCTTCGTAATTGCCTTCGTCGCAATAGAATTCGGCAAGGGCGATCCCTGCCTCAGGTACGCTCTTGGCGGCTGACTCCAGAAGCTGAAGAATCTTGGCATTTTCCAACCGCGGCGCTTGACCTGAAAGGCTGATACCCGCTGCTGCGAAAGCCGCCTCCGCGGAGCCTTGGTCTGCCCCATGCAAATAACTGTTCAGAGCAGAAATGTACAACTGGCTGGAAGAGGAGGATTCGATATCGATAGCCAGTTGGTTATACATCGCCCCTCTTTTTAGTGCGCGCTCAGCCGGTGAAGCCTTTAACTTCGGGTATTGAGCATCAAGTGCAGACTCAAGCGACCAGTCTTCAGCACGGCTCAATATCCAACAGTCGTTATGTTTGAAAGTGAAGATCTTAAGTACTTCACCGTTTGAATCGCGAACAATCACATTGTTTGGCAGCTGGACTTGCATGCTCAGCCCAGACTTCGCGATGTTGGCAGGAGCAAGCATCACCAGCGATTGAAGGTCCAACACCCTCGACTTTCGCTCCACCACTCGCGGCTTTGACTCGGTGGAGACTACCTTTTGCTCGATCACGGGCGAGGCGATAAACGCTTGCTGCACCTCAGGCTTGGACGAGAACTCTTTTACGAAATCTGCGAAGTTGTCGCTCGGGCATTGCACGGTGCTAGATTGTGCCGCAAAGGCGTCTGAACAAAACCCAAACGCCAAAAGCACCAGACATTGCAGCTTGAATTGACGCACTCGATTGTTCTTTGTCATCACGAACTCATCACTCAGAAAACACAAAAAAAGCCTTCGGCTTAACCTTCTCAGGCACCGCATTCCCCAACGCCTGATCCATCAAACTCCCCGCCTTATCCTTATCCGCCGCCCCCGGCAGCACCGGCGGTTTAATCCCGATCCCGGTGCCATTCCCCGGCGAGCCCCCGGCATTAATCTTCACCACCGGCCCAACCACGGTCACACCACCACCATCAAGCTTGATAAAGCTCCCACCCCCCAGGATGGTCAGCTCCGTCCCCGCCTCGATAACAATCTTGTCCCCAGCCTTAAGGTGAATCTCTTTCCCCACGCTGGTGAGCTGCGCCGTGCCCAGCTTCACATGCTGGTTCTGCCCAACTGTCAGGTGATCATCCAGCTTCGCTTCAACCTTGCGGTCGGAAATCGTGGTGCGGTGTTCTTCAGCCTTGAGTTCGGTGTAGGTGTTCTTCACCACCGTGTCATGACGTTCATTACCGACACGAATCTTCTGGTCGTGCTCGATGTTTTCATCCCAGTCGCGCTGGGCGTGGATGTAGATTTGCTCCGCGCCTTTTTTGTCTTCGATGCGCAGTTCGTTGTACCCGCCGCCGCCCGGGGAGCTGAGGGTTTTGAAGACGCTTCGGGTTTTGTTTGCCGGCAGGGCGTACGGCACCGGGTTTTCCTTGTGGTACAGGCAGCCGGTGACGAGGGGTTGGTCGGGGTCGCCTTCTAGGAAGGTGACGAGGACTTCCATGCCGATGCGCGGGATGCTGATCGCACCGTAGCGGTCGCCGGCCCAGGAGCTGGAGACGCGTAGCCAGCAGCTGGTTTTGTCGTCGGCCAGGCCTTCGCGGTCCCAGTGGAACTGGACTTTGATGCGGCCGTACTGGTCGCAGTGGATTTCTTCGCCTTTGGGGCCGGTGACCATGGCGGTCTGGCTGCCGAGCACGCGCGGTTTCGGGTGTTCGAGGGCCGGGCGGTAGAACACGTCCCACGGGGTGGCGAGGAAGGTGTTGCGGTAGCCCTGGTGGAAGTCGTCCTTGTTGTCGGTGGTGTCGCTGGTCACGCCTTCTTCGAGGACTTGCGGCTGTTTGCCTTCGTGGAAGATTTCGGTGAGCAGCCACAGGTCGTTCCACTCGCTGCGCGGGTGGTCGGACATGGCCATGAAGTGGCCGCTGACCAGTTTGGTCTGGTCGCCGCGACCTTCGGCCTGGCGGTAGTCGGCGCGGTGGCGTTCGAGGGCGCGCTGGCTGAGGAACTTGCCGCGCGCACGGTCGATGAAGCGGCCCGGGTAGTCGTAGTCTTCCAGATCCGGTTCAGTGCTCTCGCCATCCGGTTTGTACGCCGCTTCCATTTGCAGGCGCGGTTTTTCGAAGTCGTAATCGCGGCGCGTGGTGCGGCTGGTGCGGGTTTCCAGGCGCAGTTTGAAGCCTTTGATCACCGGTTCTTCGGCGACCATGCCGCTGCCCTGTATGTAGGCAGTCGGCTGGCCGAGGTCGGGAAACACGGTCTGGTCATCACCGAACACCAGCAGGTGAGCCTTTTCGCTGTGCTGGAAGTGGTAGTGAATACCCTCCTCCTCGCACAGGCGCTGGACGAAGTGCAGATCGGTTTCGTCGTACTGCACGCAGTAGTCGCGATCCGGGCACGGCTGGCTCAGCTGGAAGCTGTAGGCGTTGCCCTTGATCCCGTGTTCGTCGAGGATCAGCGCGATGATTTTCGGCGCCGACATCTGCTGGTAGATACGCTGGTTGGTGCGGTGATGCAGGTATTGCAGTTGCGGCACCAGCGAGACTTTGTAGCGAGTCAGGCGCTTGCCGGCATCGCCCTGAGCGACGCGGTAGATCTGCCCGTGAATGCCTGACCCTTGTGGATCGAATGCGAGAAACGCCTGCTTGTGCAGGAGTTTTTCCAGGTCCAGATCGGGGTTTTCGCTGACCAGTTCGAGGTCGAAGCGATACGGCTGGCTGATGCCTTCGGTGCCGGTGAACGACAGCACTTGCAGGTCGCCCATGTAGTCTTCGACCTTGAGGCTGAAGTGGGTTTCGTTAGCTGGGTTGAACATAAAGCGCTCCCTGTTCGAATGTCGTCCGTTACGCCCGAAGTCGCAACCGTTGCAGCCAGGACGAAGTGGCGCCCAAGGCGTCACGCAATTGGTCGGCAGTGATGGTGCGTTCTGCCGCGTTGAAGCTCAGCGCGGTTCGCAGCGCTGGCCAGCCGTGTTTCGGTAAGTTCGCCGGGGCTTGCAGCTCGCGCTCCAGGTGCTCGTCGCGGGCCTGGGTCGAGGGCAAGCGGCGGAACGGGTGTTTGCCGCTCGCCAGTTCATAGATCACGCAGGCCACGCCGTACACGTCCGCGCTGGCCGACAACGGTTGGCCCTCAAGCAGTTCGGGGGCGGCGTAGCCCGGGGTCCAGGCGTTGAAACGCTCGCGGCTCAGGTGCGGCAGGCCGGGCAACACGCCCTCGTCTGCCTGGCCGAGACCGAAGTCGAACAGGCGCAGCCCGTCTTCGCTGAGCATGACGTTGCTCGGTTTCATGTCACCGTGCAGCACGCCGCGACGGTGGGCGTAGGCCAGCGTATCGAGCAGCGGCAGCGCGATGTCACGCGTTTCTTTCCACGGCAGGCCGAGGGGCCGCTCGCAGAGCAATTTGTCCAGGGTCAGGCCACGCATGTATTCCATGGTGATGAAGGCCCGCTGGCAATCGGTATCGACTTCAAAAGTGTGCGCACGCACGACGTTGTCGTGGCGCAGGCGTCGGGTCAGGGCAAACTCGCTGTAAAGCAAGGCACTGGCGTCCGGCGATTCGGCAAATTCTTCGCTGAGAATTTTCAGCGCAATGTAAGGATCGGGATCGCCGAACTGCTCGTGCAGCAGATCTCGCGCCCGGTAGACCGCACCCATACCGCCCGCCCCGAGCAGACGCTCGAGGTGGTAGCGGCCGGCGAGTACGTCCGGCAATGCACCGATGCTGGCCTTGGTCGGCGCCAGCAACGGCTCGGCGTTGTTTGCCTTGGCGAAGGCGAAGTAGGTCAGGTTGCTGGCCTGCTCTTCGCTCATCAGCAAGTCATCGACTGAGGATTCGATTTCAGTCATTGGCGGATCACCACGGCAGTCAGGTTGTCCCGGGCGGCGCCACGCAGGGCGCCGTCGAACAGACGTTCCAGCGCCACGTGCGGCGCGCTGAGGCTGAGGGCGTTGCCGAGGGCATCGCTGCTCAGTCCTTGGTACAAACCATCGCTGCACAACAAAAACGCATCGCCCGGATAGACCTCGAGTTCGAGGACATCCAGGGTCAGCTGTTCGGCGGCGCCGACGGCTCGGGTCAAGGCTTGAGCCGCCGGGTGCGCTGCCGCCTGTTCGACGCTCATCTGTTGTTCGTCGATCAGTTGCTGCTGCAGCGAATGATCCTTGGACAGCTGATACAGCCGCTGCCCGCGCCACATATAGCAACGGCTGTCGCCGGCCCAGATGCAGGCCGCGCGATTGCCTTCCACCAGCAGCGCCACAACGGTGCTGCCCATGATGCTGTCGTGACGCCCGGCGGTGACCGTCAACTCCTGCCCCAAACGCCGGTTCAGCCAGTGCAGGCACTGGCGGATGGCTTTGAGGCGTTCGTCGAAGTCCTCGTGTTGCGGCAGTTCAGCCAGGCTGGCGACGATCAACTGGCTGGCGATGTCGCCACCCTGATGACCGCCCATGCCGTCCGCGACCACCCACAGCCCCTGCTGTGGCGAGTCGAGGAAGGCATCTTCGTTGCGCGCCCGCACCTTGCCCGGGTCGGTACGCGCCGCGCTGCGCCAGGGACTGGCCACCAGCATCAGAGCTGCACCGGCATACGGAAGGTACGCAGCACGCCCATGTCGAACGGGTTCGGCGTGCGCTGGCTGGTCAGCAGGTAGTTGGCACGCAGGCCACCCACGTCGGCTTTCAGCACCAGCACGTCGCGACCGGTCAGGTACTCGGTCTGCATCAGGTCGAACAGACGGAACAGCGACCATGGGCCGGAGTTCTTCTCGATACCGATCGGACGCCCGGCCATCTTGTCCATCACCAGGCTGGTGCGACCGTCTTCAGCGTCGGTCGGCCACTTGAACGTCATTGGCAGGATCGGACCGTGGCGGTACTCCATGGTCTTGTCGCCGAACTTGAACTCGGAACGGCTGACGGCCGGATCGAGGGTGTACGGCTCCAGTTTGAACTGCACGGTCGGCTCGGCCGGGTTGATCGAGAAGAAGCTCTGACGAATGGTCAGGGCTGCTGCCATCTGGTCGAGATACATCTTCGAGACCGGCAGGCTGTGACCGTCGACGCTGCGCATCCGGTAGTTGCCCGGATCACCGCTGACGAACGGACGCATGTAGCTGTCGAAGAAGCGGTCGACGGTACCTTGAGCCCGGAAGAACTCGCGGAAGTCGCTGATCGCCACGTCGCTGGTGCTGCTGGCGCTGAACGGATAACGCTTGCTGATGGTCTTGCCATACACGCTGTACAGCTCGTTCTGATAACGGCCGTTCAGGTATTGGTAAGCATCGTTGAGCACCAGGCGCCACGAGTCTTCGGCCAGCACGTTGAACCACACGCTCAGCGGACGCGGCAGGCGACCCGAGGCCGCACGCAGGTTGGTCAGCGCATCACGCTGGCCGCTCATGCGGGTTTTCGCCATTTCGAACGCGGCTTGTTCCGGCGTGCTGGAACGGGCCAGACCGGACAGTTGCAGTTGCAGGTCGTTGAGCGCGCTGATGGCCGGGGTCAGGTCAGCGGCCGGGCCGTTGTTGTCATCCAGCAAACGGTGCAGCGGCTCGAAGCGGCGTTGCAGCGACTTCTTCGCGGTGTCCGGCAGGCTCTTCGCCACGGCCATCGCCGAAGCCTTGTCCGCCACGGCAGACGCCAGTTTGCCGACCTTGCCCAGTTTGCCCTTCTGCCCTGCCAGTGCATCGGCAGCGTCACCGGCTTCATCCACCGGATCGGCGGCGGCCGGGAAGCGCGTGTTCTCGCGCACTTCCGTGAGCAATGCCAGCACCGGCGAGTTGGCCGAAGTCAGGCCCGCCAGTTGCTCGGCGCCTTCACCGGCGTCGCTGATCGGCGGCAAGGCCACCTGACCAACGGCTTCGCTCCAGTAGTTGGCGTAGTCACGGAAGTACAGTTGCTCCAGCTCGACCATCAGGCGACGCAAGTCCATGTCGCTGATGCCCGCGCCTTCGCCCAGCACCCAGTTGTCACGCAGGATGTCGGTGACCAGCGCCGAACCCTGCACCGAGAAATACTGCTGATAACCCTGTTGGGTGTAGAACCCCGGGATCACGTATTCGGTGCCGATGAACAGCGAACCCTGCGGGCCGAGGTGTTGGCTGAAACGGTATTCCGGCAGGTTGCGCGCCTGCTCGCGGAGCATGCGGTACACCACGGTGGCCAGCGATTCGGCGCGCAGCATCTGACGTGCCTGAGTCACCAGTTGATCGTTCAGCGGGTAGATGAACGGCTGCTTCAGCAGGCGTTCGAGGTGGGTGTTCAGACCGTTCTGGACCGCAGTGTTGCCGGTGTAGCGCTGCGACCAGTCAGTGGCGACCCAGTCCTTGAGCCACACGGCGTCACGACGGTCTTTCATGTTCAGCATCAGGTACGCACGCAGGCTGTTGAGCAGCTTGTCGCGGTCCTTCATGTTGGCGCGGATCTGCCCTTCGAGCATCGTCGCGACCCGTGGCAGCAACTGCGCTTCGAGCTCATGCTCGTAGGCTTGCTTGACCACCGGGTTGACGTCTTCGCCCTGATACAGACCGCCACGCTCGTGGTACGAGACGTCGCCCTTCTTCGGGAACACCTGAGTCGCGGCGTAGCTTGTATCGAGGGTTTTCAGCACGCCCATCGCATCATCGCGCGGGGTCAGCGCCGAACGCTGCTGAGTCCAGTTCTGCGCCAGTGTGCGCAGGTTTTCCAGACGCTCATAGTTGGCCGAGAAACCACCGGCCCAGAGCATGCCGAACAGCGCCAGTGCCGCCAGTGCACCGACGTACAGCGCACGCTGGCCCCAATGGATGCGGCTGCGCTCGCGTTTGTCGAGGCCGGCCAGATCCGACTCGGGGAAAATCACCCGACTGAACAGATGATGGATGAAGCGCGAACGGCCACTGCGCAGGGTCGGCAGCACACCGGCATTCATGCCGAGGTTGGCGCCGATGCCGGCGGTGGTCGCGTCCATTTCCTGCGTCAGGTGCGGAGCACTGGTCAGGTAGAAACCACGCAGCAGCGACGCGCGCTGGTAGCGGTTGCCAGTGAACGCCATGTCGACGAACAGGCACAGACGCTCGCCGATCTGTCCCAGTTGATGCGGGAAGTCGAGGATGCGGCCACGGCGCTGGGTATCGCGCTCGGAGTGCATGCGCATGATCACCTGATTGTTCAGGCGCCGCAGCAGCTCTTCGAATTCGCCGCGCAGTACCGCGACGTCGGTGCCGACCTGATCCTTGCGGAAACTGGTGCCCAGCACCTGATCGCTTTCTTCGCGAGTCAGTTGATCGAAGAACTCGTCGAAACCGAGCAGCTTGTCAGCCTTGCTCAGCACCAGATACACCGGCACGTCGACGTGCAGTTTCTGATAGACGTCTTGCAGACGACCGCGCACCTGGCGCGCCAGGGTGTCGATGTCCTGCTCGCTGCCACCGATCAGGGATTCCACCGGAATGGTCACCAGCACACCGTTCAACGGACGCCCGCGACGACGCTTGCGCAGCAGTTCGAGCAAGGTGGTCCAGGCACTGCCGTCGACTTCTGCGTCCGGCTGGGTGGTGTAACGCCCGGCGGTGTCGATCAGCACACCGTGGTCGGCGAAGTACCAGTCGCAATGACGGGTGCCGAGGGTGTCACGGGTCAGCTTGCGGTCGATCTTGTTGATCGGGAATTCCAGCCCGGAGAAGTCCAGCAGACTGGTCTTGCCGGAAGCCTGCGGACCGATCAGCAGGTACCACGGCAAGTCGTTGCGCCAGCGTTCGCTGCGGCCGCGATACAGGCTCGAAGTCTTCAGGGTTTTCAGCGCGTCCTTGAAGCGCGCCTTCAACTCTTTCTGCTCTTCTTCGATCAGTTCGTCGCGACGGATGCGATCCTGACCGTCCTCGGTTTCTTCGATGGCTTTCTTGCGGATGCCCGCGCGCCAGCTGACGAAGACCATGGTCAGGCCCCAGATCAGGAACAGCACGCTGATGGTCAGCAGACGCGAGGTCGCGCTTTCCCAGAACTTGTAGTCATCCACCGCCAACAACGGGCCGACGAACCACACCAGCAATGCCACGAACAGCACCAGCAGCAGGGTCCAGACCCAGGTCTGGCGCAGGAAAGCGCCGACTTTCTTGAAAAACTTTTTCATCACACGTCCCTGTTACGGCTGCGACTGCGGTTGAACCGCGGCCGGATCAAGCGGCTGATAAGGTTGCAGAACGGTGTCGCGCTGTTCGCCCAGGACCCAGGCGAAGCCCGAATACATCACCACCAGGCAGACCAACGTGAACAGCACCACCATCCACGCCGGCACGATGCGCACCAGGTTGCGGCGCTGATCGTTGAGGCCTTCCCAGTGCGGCGACAACTCGCGCGGCACGTCGCCACGCAACTGACGGATCTGCCGGTACAGGGCGTCGCGGATGCCTTCAAGCTCAAGCATGCCACGCGCCTGCACGCGGTACTTGCCCTCGAAACCGAGGGACAGGCACAGGTACATCAGCTCAAGCATCGGCAGGTGCTTGACCGGGTTCTTCGACAACCGATCAAGCAGTTGGAAGAACTTCTCGCCACCGAAGGTTTCGTTGTGGAAGCTGCTGAGCAGGCTCATCTGCGACCACTCGCTTTCGTTGCCCCACGGCGTGGTCACGACGGCTTCGTCGACCACGGTGCAGAGCACGTAACGCGCGGCCATCACCTGGCTGCTTTCGGCGCCGTTGTGCAGGGCGCGCACTTCAAACAGCTTGAGCCCGGCGGTCAGGCGCTCGTTGAGCGCGTACAAATCTTCGCGGGTTTCGCTGTGCTTGAGGCGCACCACTTCCGAGAGCAGTTCGGACGACGCCGCCACCAGCGAATTCAGGCTGATGTTGAACGCTTCCGCAGGACGCAGGCGCGCGGCGTAGATCATCCGTTCTTCCAGTTGCTCGAAGCGCGGCGGCGCGGCGAAGTCGGTCAGCGGACTGGCTGCCGGTCCGTGGCCCTGACGATCGAGCAGGACGGTTTTGTCGTCCTGGTTGTAATCCGTTTCCTTGATCATGGCGGTCAGTTCCTGATGGCCCAGAATTTCAGTTCAAGCTCGGCGAATTCGCCGGACACGTGGAACGCGAAGCCGCCGGAGCGCTCGAGTTGCGCCAGGTCTTCGGAACTGAGTTCGAGGATGAAGTAGGTTTTGTTCGAGTGGAACGCGATCTGCCGCGGGGCCACCGGCAACGGTTTGACCTTGATCCCCGGCAGGTGCAGGTTGACCAGTTGGCGGATGCGCTCCACCGGGCCGACCTTGAGGTGCGCCGGCAAGCGGTGGCGCAGTTCTTCGGAGTCGCAGTTGGCACTTGCCGCCAGCACGAACGACGCCGAGCCGAGCAGTTTGTGGTCGTGCAACGGCGACACGATGATGCCGTACTGACGCGCCTGCAGGATCAGCTCGATGGCGTGCTGTTCGAGCACCATCGACAGCACCTGACGAATCGCTTCCATCAGTTTGCGGAAGCTCGCGCCCTGATCGGCGTGGGAATAGCGGCTGTCCAGACGCGGGCGCTTGCTGTCGCTGGAGAAGGTCGCCAGATCGCCGAGCATGGTCAGCAGCGTGCGGTACAACTCTTCCGGGTGCACCTGCTCCAGACCGAGGTAGTGGCGCAGCAGCAGTTCGGTACGGTTGATCAGTTGCAGCATCATGAAGTCGCCGACTTCCGCACCGCCGACCTTGCCGTTGGAGCGAATCCGCTCGGCAATCGTGTCGCCACGGTGGTTGAGCATGCTGATGACTTCTTTGAGGCACGACAGCAGATAGCTGGACGCATGGGCCTGGATGTAGGTCGGCACGAAATCCGGGTCGAGGCTGATCACGCCATCAGGCGTGGTGTCGAGTACGTCGCAGATCTTCAGCTTCACGTAGGCCTGATCGCTCTGCTGCTCGCCGAGCAACAGTTTGAAATCCGGGCGACCACAGCTGACCTGGCTGGCGGAATCATCGCCGGCGTTGGAGTCGGCCACTTCGGCGTCGTACGCGGTGTACCGCGCGAGCACGTCGGACTGCTCCGGACGGCGCGCCTCGATGTGGTTACCGGTGACCAACGGCAGCGCCAGGTAAATCGGCGTGTTACCGGTGTTCGGCGGTACGTCCAGCGCCAGCGGCTCGGTGTTGCCGCCGAGTTCGAACAGGCTGCCGTCCGGCAGGATCCCCGAGGCGGCACTGATCACCAGTTTGCCCATGTTGAGGAACTGCAGGTCGATCTCCAGATTGAGAAAACCCCAGGTGTAGCCACCCAGCAACTGGGTGCGGGTTTTCATCTGGTGATCGTAGTAGCGATCGTTGTGCTGGAAGTGCTGCGGCCGCAGCAACATGCCTTCCTGCCAAATGACTTTATGGGTATTCATGTTCAGTCATCCGCCTTGGCGAGCGCTTCATGGGTGTTGCGGATCCCGGCCTGATCCAGGGTCAGATCGGCTTCGGTCAGCTCCAGCGGGGTGACCTGAACGGTGTAGCGCCACTTGGTTTCCGGCAGATCGCGGTACGCAGCGAGGACGCCGACGTAGCGGCTGCCCTCCTCCACGCTGAGTTTCATTTCCACGGTTTCACCCGGGCGCAGTTCGAGTTCTTCGCTGGCCACCAGATCCGGGTTGAGGGATTCCTTGGCGCGCTCGTAGAGGCTGAAGAAATCAGCGTTCTCGAAGGTCACCGGGTGCTTGAGCTCGAACAGGCGCACCACGATCGGCGAAGGACGGCCGTTGAGGTCCGGGTTGAGCTGATCGCTGCCGGTCAGCTTCAGGTTGATCTTGGTCACTTTCGAGTACGGCGACAGCGACGAGCAACCGGCGAGCAGCACCAGCACGGTGAGCGCAGTCAGCGTCTTGAAAAAAGCGGTCGAGCGGCGAGACATGCGCATCATCCTTGGTGGTCGGTGTGGAGGGTGGAGATCAGGCGGATCTGTTCTTCGTAGGCCTGGGCGAAGTCGCGGGCCAGCAGACGCTCGCTCCAGTCATCGTCCTGACGCAGGGCCTGGTGGTACCGGCCGAACGCTCTCCAGCGCCCGCCCGAGGTGGCGATCAACGGCTTGTTGTCGCGCTCGAAACGCAGGGTCAGCTGTTCCGGCGAGAAGTGCTCCAGCGTGCCGCGCACGGCGGCGCGGCTGGCGGTCAGCAAGGCCACCTGGTGCGCCTGCAGATCGCGGAACGCGCGGGAGATCGCCTGCTCGGCCGGGAGATGACCGGGCTTGTGCGGCTGCAACAGAATCTCCAGCGCTTCGCTCGGATCGACGGCGAATTTCAGCGGGTTCTTGTTGGTGCCTTGCACGGTGGTCTGGGCCAGACGCAGTTCGTTTTTCAGCTCCGAACGAGTGCGCAGGCTCTGCTGCAATCCGCCGATGCTCTGCCGCAGCAGACGCGCGGCGTTGAGTGCCAAGGCTTCGCGGGCGTCGTGATCGAGGCCTTTGAGATCCACGCCTAGCGCTGCGCCGAAATGCTCCCAGAAACCCTCGCTCTGACGCTCGACGACCTTCGGGGCCGGAGCAGGCTCGGGTTCAACCGGGGCAATAAGCTCCGGCACCATCAGGCTTTCCATGTCGATACGCGCATAGTCGGCGCGCTGACGGGAATCCTCGGGCTTGGCGGTCGGGGCCAACAGTTCGTCGATTTCCGAATAGACGCGCTCTTGCTGTTCGATCGCGTTCAACGGATCAAGGTCGAGAAACGCATCGTCCGGAATGATGCTGCCGGCGGCACGCGGACGGCCGACTTCACCGTCGAAGGTTGCCGGGTCACGCACCAGCCGCGCACGAATCTCGAAGTCGCCGAGCACGTAGGTACTGCCGTGCTCGATACGCACCGGTTCGCCCTTGTGCAGGCGTGCGCCGCTGTCGCCGTCCTGGACCCCGTTGCTGCTGGTGTCGGTGAGGAAAAACGTGCCTTCGCGGTAGCTGACAATCGCGTGGTGATTGGACAGATGCCGCTTGCGGTCAGGAATGATCCAGTCGCAGTCCTCGCCCCGCCCGATTACGCCGCCGGCCTGTTTGAAGGTCTTCTGGCACAACTCGGTGGGCACGAACTGCTTGGTGTTCAGCATTTCGAAAACCAATTCCATGTTTGATGCTCCTTGCGGTCACTTGCCGCGATTGACCGCTTGCGGGTCACCCAACGGGCGATAGTCGTTGTCGTTGAATTTGTAATTGCCGCTACAGCCGCCAAGGCCGCATAGAACGACGAGGGTCAGCAGGACAGCGTGCCAGTGACGAACAGACATCAGAGGGTCTCCAGGGGTAGACAAAGCACAAAGCGCCGACCCTTGCGGGCGGCGCTGAAATTAATTCTTTGGGTAGTCTCGAAGGCTCTACATCGGGGCCTTCGAGCCATCACAAGGGATATACCGATCCTCTGTGGCGAGGGAGCTTGCTCCCGCCGGGCTGCGAAGCGGCCCCGAAACCAGACGCTGCGCTGCATCAGGGAAACCGGGCTCTGCGGGTTGCGACTGCTGCGCAGCCGAGCGGGAGCAAGCTCCCTCGCCACAGGTAATCTGCCAGCCCCAAGCAAATCATTGGCCACAGGAATACGGCTCGACGCAGCGATCAATTTCAGGTCAGCCATCGAAGTCACCCAAATTGATATTCAACCGCCCGAGGCGGTACAGCAGCGTGCGGCGCGGCAGGCCCAGTTCGCGGGCGGCGAGGGTCTGGTTGCCGTCGTTCTTGCGCAGGCAATCGAGCAACAGCGTGCGTTCGACTTTCTCCAGGCGCTCGCGCAGATTCAGGCCGCTGTGGTCTTCGGGCATCGGCTCCATGCGCAGGGAGAAATGCTCGGCCAGCAACTCGCCGCCCTCGCACAACAACACTGCGCGTTCGACCAGTGCCTTGAGTTCGCGCACGTTGCCGGGGAAGGTGTAACCGGACAGGTGTTCCAGCGCCGCGCTCGACCAGCGCACCGGATCACGCTGCAAATACGCGCAGGTCTTCTCGGCAAAGTGCTGAGCCAGTTCGAGGATGTCACCTTCGCGCTGACGCAGGGCCGGCAGCTCGATCGGGAATTGTGCGAGGCGGTAATACAAGTCCTCGCGGAATTTGCCTTCGCTGACCAGCGTCGACAGATCGCGGTGCGTCGCGGCGATGATGCGCACGTCGATCTTGTGCGTGTCGTTGGAACCCAGCGGGCGAATCTCGCCCTCCTGCAACACCCGCAGAATCTTCGCTTGCAACGACAGCGGCATGTCGCCGATCTCGTCGAGCAACAGCGTGCCGCCGTTAGCCGCATCGAACAGCCCCGCGCGGTCACGGTCAGCGCCGGTGAACGCACCCTTGCGATAGCCGAACAGCTCGCTTTCCAGCAGGTTTTCCGGGACGGCCGCGCAGTTCTGCACGATGAACGCCTGAGAGCGGCGCGGGCCGCAATCGTGAATCGCCCGGGCCACAACTTCCTTGCCGGTGCCGGTCTCGCCACGCAGCAGCACGGTGTACGGGCTGTGCAGGACTTTGCTGATCAGCGAGTGGGTCTGGCGCATGGCGGCGCTTTTGCCGATCAGGCCATAGCCGTTGATGCTTGGCACACTGCGCGCCACCGTGGTCGATTCTGCCGGCGGCTGGCGCAGACGCTGCAGCAAGTGCAGCTGACCAAGAACAAACGAGCCGAGCTGGCCAAGGGAATCAGCAAAACCCTGCAGGTCGACGTGACGGCGACTGGCGCACAGCAGCAGGCCTTCAACCGCCTTCTGCTGATTGACCAGCGGCACGCACAGCAGCGATTGCCAGCGGCCGGTGGTGGCCGGCAGGAAACTGGTTTCGTGCAGGCTGGCGCCCAGATCATCGAGGCACACCACGCGGTTCTGGCACAGGGCGAACTGCAGCAGTTGTTCACCGTTGTAGTCCGCCGGCAGGCTGGTGGCGGCGCGCGGTTGCAGCGCGCCGTCGAGGCATTCGGCGTTCATCCCCAGACAGGTGTGGGTGGCGTCGAGCAGGTACAGCTGGGTCAGTTCGCAACCGCTCAGTTCGGCCAGCCCACGCACGAAGTCACCCAGCAGCGCAGCACCGTCCGCCGCGCGCGACAGGCTGGCGAACTGCGCCAGCAAGGCTTCGGCATAGACCAGTGGCTGCGGCACTTGAGTGAACATCACACCCACCTCAGGCGAACTCGCACGTCACGCTGGCGTTGCCGTCGAGCGTGGCATGCACACGCTTGAGGCTTTCACCGGTGGCCATCGCATCGAGCAAGCGGTCGGCCACCAGCGGCAGCACGTGCTGATCGAGCAGATGGTCGATCAGACGCGCACCGCTTTCGCTTTGCGTGCAGCGCTCGGACAGATGATCGACGAGGTTCTGGCACCAGCTGAAATCCAGCTGACGACGGTTGAGACGCTCGCCCAGACGACCAAGTTTGATCTCGATCAGCTCGCGCAGCACCGGGCCGCCCACCGGGTAGTACGGCACCACTTTCATCCGCGCCAGCAGCGCCGGTTTGAAGTGTTTGCTCAGCACCGGGCGAATGGTCTCTTCGAGCAGCTCGGCGGTCGGGCGGGCGCCGTCTTCGCAGAGGTCGCTGATCTTGTCGCTACCGAGGTTCGAGGTCATCAGGATCAAGGTGTTGCGGAAGTCGATCTCGCGACCTTCGCCGTCGTTGGCCACGCCCTTGTCGAAGATCTGGTAGAACAGGTTAAGCACGTCCGGATCGGCCTTTTCGACTTCATCGAGCAGCACCACCGAGTACGGCTTCTGGCGCACCGCCTCGGTGAGCATGCCGCCCTCGCCATAACCGACGTAGCCCGGTGGCGCACCGATCAGACGCGAGACGGTGTGCTTCTCCTGGAATTCGGACATGTTGATGGTGGTGATGAAACGGTCGCCGCCGTACAGCAGGTCAGCCAGGGCCAGCGCGGTTTCGGTCTTGCCGACGCCGCTTGGGCCGACCAGCAGGAACACGCCGACCGGTGCGTCAGGCTTGTTCAGGCCGGCGGCAGTGGCGCGCATCGAGCGATCCAGTGCGTGCACGGCTTGTTCCTGACCCCGGATGCGCGTGCGCAGGTCGGTGGCGAAACTCGCGACTTTGGCGTTGTGTTCGCGGGCCAGTTGCGCCAGCGGCACGCCGGTCCAGGCGCTGATCACTTCGGCCACCAGACGCGGGCAGACTTCGAAGCTGACCAGACGTTCTTTGACTTGAGCAGCGGTCAGAGCGCTGTGGGTCTGGTGCAGTTCGGCTTCCAGCGCTTCAACGCTCTGGCCTTCCTCGACCTCGGCGGCGATGGTTTCGATCACCGTGCCTTCGACGTCTTCTTCAACGCTGACGGCCGGCTCTACGGCAGCAGCTTCACGGGCCTTGGCCAGTTGCTGACGCAGTTCCAGCAGGCGCTCGGCCAACTGCTTCTGTTCGGTCCACAGACTTTCCAGTGCGACCATTTCGCTTTCGGCTTCGTCGAGCCGCGCTTCCAGCGCATCCAGCGCTTCGTGGTCGATCAGCAGACCGGCTTCGGCATCGCGGCGCAGAGCCTGACGTTGACGGCCACCTTCGGCCAGTTCGCCACGCAGGCGTTCGAGGCTTTCCGGGGCAGCGGCGAGGCTGATGCGCACACGGGCACATGCGGTGTCGAGTACGTCGACGGCTTTGTCCGGCAGCTGGCGACCGGCCAGATAGCGCGCGGACAATTCCGCCGCCGAGACCACCGCGTCATCCCGCAGGTAGATGCCGTGGCTCTTCTCGTAGACCTGCGCCAGACCACGGAGAATGGTCACCGCTTCGCTGACGGTCGGTTCGTGCAACTGCACCGGTTGGAAACGACGGGCCAGCGCCGGGTCCTTCTCGAAGTATTTCTTGTACTCGGCCCAGGTGGTGGCGGCGATGGTGCGCAGTTCACCACGGGCCAGCGCCGGTTTCAGCAGGTTGGCCGCGTCGGAACCACCGGCATTGCCGCCCGCGCCGATCAGGGTGTGGGCTTCGTCGATGAACAGGATGATCGGTTTCGGCGAGGCTTTGACTTCGTCGATCACGCCTTTGAGGCGACGCTCGAATTCACCTTTGACGCTGGCGCCAGCCTGCAGCAGGCCCATGTCCAGCGACAGCAGCTCGACGCCCTTGAGCACCTGCGGCACTTCACCGGCAGCGATGCGCGAGGCCAGGCCTTCGACGATGGCGGTCTTACCCACGCCAGCCTCGCCGACCACGATCGGGTTGTTCTTGCGGCGACGGGCGAGGATGTCGACCATCTGCCGAATCGCGCCATCGCGGCACAGCACCGGGTCGAGTTTGCCCTCGCGCGCCTGCTGGGTCAGGTTGTGGGTGAAGCGCTGCAACAGCGATTCGCCCTGCGCCGCTGGCTTGCCGTTGGCCGCAGGTTGCTCCTGTTGCGACAGGGCAAATTCCTTCAGGCGATCGATGTTCAACTTGGCGAGCAGCGGCTGATAACGGCTGCCGGCGTAGCGCATCGGGTTGCGCAGCAGCGCGAGGATCAGCGCAGCGTCTTCGACCTGGGTCTGGCCCAGTTCGAGGTTCGCCACCAGCAGCGCGTCTTGCAGCCACTGCACCAGTTCCGGGGCGAACACCGGGTTGCGCGAGGCGCTGTGTTCAACGCGAGATTGCAGTGCGGCGCTCAGTTCACCGGCGTCGACATCCGCATCCTGCAGCGCGCGCGACAGCAAGCCGTTCGGACGCTCCAGCAGACCCAGCAGCAGGTCTTCGACGAGGATCTTGCTGCCGCCACGGGCCACGCAACGTTCGGCCGAACGTTCCAGGTCACGACGGGTTTCGGCGTCCAGCGCCTGGATGAGTTGTTGCAGGTCTACGTTGATCATGGCTCACGTCCTTAATGAATTTTGCTGCCCAGGGTGACCACGCCGTCTGCTTTTTCGCAGCCCAGCCAACTGGTCCATCCCAGGCGACAGTCGTTCTTCTCACCAATGCGCAGTTCGCGGATTTCTTCCGGGCGCAGCACCAGGCGAATGTCGTAATCGAGCGGGTCACGCAAGGTGAACCGCACCAGCGCGCACAGCGGCTGGTAACCGAAACCGATCGGCAGGAATTCGTGGAATCGCTCCCAGTCGAGTTCGGTGATGTGAATGCGGAATTTGCCGCTGCGGTCGCGCACCCGCTCGCCCAGCACCAGGTCTTCACCGAGCAGGCTGTTGGCGCGACCGAGGCGGTTGCGCTGCTCGTCGAGGATCTCCACGCGGCGCTCGATGCACTGCTCGATGACCAGGTCTTCGTGCTTGAAGTAGTAACGCAGCACGGCTTCGATCAGCGCCGCCGAGTGCGCACGCAAGCTGAGCAGCCCGAGGTATGGCAGCAGGCGCTTCCAGTTCAGTTCCTTGGCCTTGCGGATCTCGTCGCCACCCAGACCGATCAGCGCGAACAGCTGCGAGGAGAACGGGTCGATCGCGCCGCTCTGGAAACTGGCGCGATAACGGTATTTGCGCCAGATCGGCAGCATCAGCCGTTGCAGGCGATGGTGGAACAGGTCGAGGAAGTTACGCGTCGGGTTGCCGTCCTCGCTGTCGCCCAACGCTTGCTCGCCATAGAACGCCGGCAGCGGCGAACCGGAGCCGACCAGGCCGATCAGGTTGAAACGCATGCGCGCGCGCATTTGCCCGTGCTCTTCGAAAAACTCCACGCGATCAACGTCGCTGCGCGGAAAGCCCAGGCTCGGGTTGGCCTGAAACTCCACCTGATCGTACAGATCGTCTTCGCTCAGGTACGGGTGCGCCTCGCGCAGCCGGTCGATCACCAGCAGCACGGCCTGAAACAGCGAGTACTCGCGTATTACCTTGGTCAGCCCGCTTAAAGCAGGGGCTGCAGGCCCATACGTGGTGTCCATTGGTACACCTCTCCCTGTGTGCTTTTTACCCGCAGCTCGTGGTACGAATTGAGACTGGCGTAAAGCGCGAAAAACTCGTTAAGAACCGAGGCGAAAACGAACAGATCGCCTTCGCCGATATACCCTTCCGGGTCGATGGTCAGTTCGGTGCGCAGACCGCGCACCGGCAAGCCACGGTGCAGCCGGTCGACGTGGTGGTGCTTGATGTGCTTGAGGCCGCCGAGCAGGCGTTTGCTGACCTTCTCCGCGTGCTGGTCGTAGTAGCGCGGCAGGTCGTAGGTTTCGAGAATCACCTTCAACGCGTTGACGTCGGCCAGCGACAGATAGTTGAGCGACATGTTGCTGATCAGCTTCCACAGGAAGTCACGGTTCAGCGGCGGCGCGAAGCTGGAAGTGGCCGGGGTGATGTTGCGGAAACTCAAGAACTCGGGCGTCTCTTCGCAGGCCATGCAGATGTCGCCGAGCTTGAGCTTGCGCGGCAGGTTCTGGTTGGTGCAGATCAGCTCGATCGACAGGGTTTCGTGGGCTTCGGTATGGCGGATGCCGAAGCTCAGGTAGGTGTCGAGGCCGTCATGCAGCAAGGACGAACGCTGGCGGATGCTGTAATGCGGACGGCTGTTGGGCACGTCGAAACTCGGGTCGTGCTCGAACGATTCGAACGGCACGTACTCTTGATAACCGAGGCCGCCGGGCTTCCAGCCGGTGACGGTTTCCACCGAAAACACGCCGCAGTTTTCCAGATCGTATTCCGCCGGCAGCAGCAGGTATTCATCCTGTTTGCCATCGAGGCGGATCGGCAGGGCGTCGTGGGCGAACAGGTTGGCAATCGGCGTGCAGAACAGCTTCACGTTATCCAGGGTCGGACGCATGCGCATGATCCCGCTCTTGCGGATATCGAAACGCAACTCCAGGCCGCGCATCTGCTTGAGCGTGTCTTCCGGCAGCGCCTTGAGGATGTCCAGACCGTTGACGTCGACGAACAGGAACTTGTCCTGGAAGGCGAAGTATTCCTGCAGGTAGCGATAGCCGCGGAAGGTGTTCAGCGGATACGGGATCAACGCTTCTTCTTCGGCAAAGCCCACTGGCTTGACCCGGTCACCGGGAATCTTGAACGCCATCGGCTTGCCCGCCACGCCATCGATCGGCTTGCCGGCGCCGTCGAGCGGGATCAGCTCGATGCCTTCCAGGTTGCGCAGCAGACTCAGGTAGAGCATCTGGCTGATGTAGCGCTCGCCGGCAAAATGCAGGCGCAGTTTGCTCAGTTCCAGCTCACCGAGGTGGCCGTCGGCGCTCATTTCCAGACGCAGGCTGAGCAGCGAACCGTCGCCCTTTACCGAATAGTTCAGCGCGGCCAGATCCAGCGGCAAGACTTCAGTCGGATAGCAGGTGCGGAAGCGGCAACGCACGTCTTCGATCGGTTTGCTTTCGATCGGCGTATCGCGCTCGACCACCAGCGCCGGCCCCGAACGCTTCAGCGGATCAAACTGCAGAATGCTGAACGCCGGCAGCGGGCGCATGTAGTTCGGCCACAGCAGTTGCATCAGCGAATGGCTGAGCTCGGGCAGCTCGTCATCGAGCTTCTGCCGCAGCCGCCCGGTGAGGAACGCAAAACCTTCCAGCAACCGCTCCACATCCGGATCCCGCCCGGCCTGGCCCAGGAACGGCGCCAACGCCGGACTACGCTCGGCGAAACGGCGACCGAGTTGGCGCAGTGCGGTGAGTTCGCTTTGGTAGTAGTGGTTAAAGGACACGGGTTACCTGCCTGGTAGTGGAACTCATGGAATAACTGTCCTGCGGATTACGCTTGATGTCCGACCTGATCATTGGATTGCACCTGCAGGCTGACTTGGCTGAATGCGACCTGCGATGTTTCGCAAAGCCCAACGCAACTCGATGACTTGAGTGGTGAGGATCGCCAGCAACGTGACGCAGCCTTGAGCTACGCCGTAAAACAGGGCTCTTAACGGGTTGTCGGGTAGCATCCAAAGCAGGATGAAGCCCACCATCAGAAAAAGGATGGCCAGCTTGGCGACCAGACCTGGAATCAGCGCAACGATCAGGTTGACGCCCAGAAAAATGTAAAACAGTGCGTAAGTCGCAATGCCGATGGCGACACCACGGCTGGTGAATCCGCCGTTAAAAAGCTTATAAGCATGCACAACCGCGTCATTCAAAAATGCATAAGCCACGCATCCAAGGGCGTGGATTAATAAGCATAGGGCGAGACGAACGTAGCTGTTCATACTGCTATCAATTTTCCAGAATCTCGTAGGGTGTATTACTGATGAACATATTCAACCAATGGCTTTCCCATTGAGGCATCGCTATCTCGAAAGTTTTCTTACTCTTATTAAAATATATCCATGCAATACCGACAGTTGACTCATTCTCTGACGCCCTCATGTCCAACGACTGAGTGTCATACAATGGGGTACGATAAACTTCTTGCGGATTTTGCCTGTCAATAACTCTCAAATAGGCCATTCCACCGAGGGTAAGAATTTTTCCAACCCGTACGTTTTCCATAACGTATCGACCGGAAGGGCTGATTACCGTCGAACTAGCAGGATAATTCCGCATGGCAAATACAACAAAAAATAATGAAACAGAAAACACCACAAACAATACAGCCACACAGAAAGCTGCCTTCCTGCGCTTATTAATATCAGGGACAGTCCCTTTTTTCATAGAGAAACCCTCCACAATCATCTTCCCCTGCCAGAGAACAGAGAAAACTTACTCATTAACTTGAAAAGAGAAATGGCAACAATGGACGCCAGCACACCAAAAAACAAAAAATAGGGTATATAGGCCAGCCACATAAATATCATTCCAAAACCAGCAGACCTGCCAGCTAACAAACACCCGACACCATACAAAACCCAAGGCGCACCATAAAACGGGATAAAAATTAACGGCGCCCACCAAGCAAGCCTTATTATTTCAGCCTCAGTTTTTGTAGAAATCACATGAGACGAAAATGCCGCAAATAAAATGTACGCCGCCAATCCGAAACCAAGAACGTAAACGAGAACAAATTGCTCTACTCCATCGCTTAGTGGTCTGGAAAAATAGAATGCGTCCACTGCCAACAGAATCGGCAACAAAATTGCGGGCATCCAAACAGCCACCTTGAAATAACTTGCATATGTCATTTCAACGTCGACTCTGTATTAGAATCCGGCATAGGTTCCTCCCAAATGCCCATCCAGCGGCCATCATTGGGGCTAAGATTGATAAAGAAATCGTTCCACTCTGTAATCGGGCGCATTTCAAGCTGCTCCTTTTTGAGTTTCCTTCTTCTCATCTCGTTTCCCAGCTGATCCTTAAAGTTCCCTTCATCATCCACTTCAATACGAATAGCCGAAGAGATCATTGGATATTTTTTATCACCAAATAAAGAAACGGCAGCGGCCCCTTTGCGTACGTGCACTCCAAGAAAAATCGACTTCCCAGTCGGATCAGAAATAAATGCCTCGCAGTTTGGAAAGCCATCACCGGAAATATAAGTAACAACATCCAGATGCTTTGCAACTCGATCTAGTGTCATTATTATTTTGTAACTGACATCCAGACTTGGTACAAACGTAAGGCCCGTGAGTTTTTTTGTCATCGCAGACATTGGAAACGCGTGATTCTCACCAGCATATCCGCCCTCTACCCAAACAGTAGTGACTGCGCCTTTTTCCGTTTTGATTGATGGCCAACTTCCACCTTTCGGCTTTAGTTCTGCATCGTAGTGGGTGTGCTCCGCGCCAGCCTTCCCGGAATCGTTCGACTCCGTCTGGGTATCTGTGACTTCATTTGATAGAAGCTTAACAAAGAACTTATGCCATACCCGTGAAGTTATTAGCGTACCTTGAACACCAGAGAGGCCGCTCGGCTTTAACGAAAAACCACGCGCATCGCCTTCAAAGTTAAAGCCGCTCCACCCAAATGTTTTACCCGGATGAAACGATCTTATATTGAACTCATAAGTTGATAACTTTGCTAGCTTTACGATCGCTACCTGCCCTTCAAGATTGGTAGAAGGCGTGGAAGGAGCCTGCGCCAAAGGCGTTGCGTTAGACATTTGCGACTCCTGCAGGAGTAAGCAGAGAAACTTTCAGTACTTGGGAAGCTTTGCCAGTACTAACGGCTTTGGTATGCCCGTTCGCGTCTGTCACACCCTCATAAACTTCACCTGACTCGGTCTCCAATCGGTAGCCATAATTTGCTACTGGATTACCCTCTTCATCCCGCAAAACAAAAAAATCATTGAAGTAGCCAGGCATTGGAACTGGCGGCACAAACGGCGCCGGCGAATGCGAATTACCGATAATCACCGTCCCGGAACCCGCCGTGACTTTGTTGCCATGGGCCCCCACTGAATCAACCGTGGCGGCAGGTTTGCCATTGATCAAAACCGTGGTCGCCAGATCGCCAACCAACGCACCACCACACGCCGAGGCATCGCCTTGGCGGGCGGCCGCGAGGCCGTCGAAGAACACGTCGCCGGAACCGGCGGCGATCGGGTTGGTACCGTGGCCAGGAAGTGGGCAAGCGGTGGGGTCGGATACGCGTGCTGCGGGTTTGCCAGACATCGGGAATCTCCTTAGGTGACCTTCACTTGACCGCTGCCATCCAGGCGCGCGGAAAAACTGACCTGACGCTTGAAACCCTCGACTTCCAGCAGGCCTTCGATGCTGAAGGCCAGCCGCAGCTGGTCGTGGTCACGCGGCAGGGAAATGACACGCACATTGCTCAGGCGCGGCTCGTAGGCTTCGATGAAGTTTTCGATGGCCAGACGGGCCTGACTCAGAGAGTCGTGCAGGCTCAGACGCATGTCATTGAGATCGGGCAACCCGTAGTCGGCCAGCGTTTGCACGCTGCCGGCCCGGGTGCTAAGCATTTTGGCCAGATGGGCAGCCACTGACGCCATGGCACAAGCCTCGAGGCTGTTGCCCTTGCGTAGTTGCGCGTCGCCGTTGAGGCGCTCGAACAGGCTGCCGTATCCGTCCATGAGTCGCTCTTACTCTTTGTCCAGCTTGCCAACCAGCGACAGGGTGAAATCGGCACCCATGTACTTGAAGTGCGGACGCACGTTCAAGCTGACGCGGTACCAGCCCGGCTCGCCTTCAACGTCGCTGACGATCACTTGCGCAGCACGCAGCGGACGACGGCCACGCACTTCGGCGCTCGGGTTTTCCTGGTCGGCCACGTACTGGCGGATCCACTTGTTCAGTTCCAGCTCGAGGTCGGTGCGTTCTTTCCACGAACCGAGTTGCTCGCGCTGCAGCACTTTCAAGTAGTGAGCCAGGCGGTTGACGATCATCATGTACGGCAGTTGGGTGCCGAGCTTGTAGTTCAGCTCTGCCGCCTTGCCTTCTGCGCTGATGCCGAAGAACTTCGGCTTCTGCACCGAGCTGGCGGAGAAGAACGCCGCGTTGTCGGAGCCTTTGCGCATGGTCAGGGAGATGAAGCCTTCCTCGGCCAGTTCGTATTCACGACGATCGGAAACCAGAACCTCGGTCGGGATCTTGGTTTCGATTTCGCCCATGCTTTCGAAGTGATGCAACGGCAGATCTTCAACCGCGCCACCGCTCTGTGGGCCGATAATGTTCGGGCACCAGCGGAATTTGGCGAAGCTGTCGGTCAGCTTGGTGCCGAACGCGAACGCGGTGTTGCCCCACAGGTAGTGCTCGTGGCTGTTGGCAACGGTTTCCTTGTACACGAACGATTTCACCGGGTTTTCTTCCGGATCGTACGGGTTACGCAGCAGGAAACGCGGCACGGTCAGGCCAACGTAGCGGGAGTCTTCCGAAGTACGGAAGCTCTGCCATTTGGCGAATTGCGGGCCTTCGAAGTGGTCCTTCAGATCTTTCAGATCCGGCAGGCCGGTGAAGCTTTCCAGACCGAAGAATTTCGGGCCGGCGGCGGCGATGAACGGCGCGTGGGACATGCAGGAAACGCTGGCCACGTACTGCATCAGTTTCACGTCCGGCGAGCTTGGGGACATGAAGTAGTTGGCGATGATCGCGCCCACCGGCTGACCACCGAACTGGCCGTATTCAGCGGTGTAGATGTGCTTGTACAGGCCCGACTGCATGACTTCCGGCGAGTCTTCGAAATCGTCCAGCAGGTCTTCTTTGGAGACGTTGAGGATTTCGATCTTGATGTTTTCGCGGAAGTTGGTGCGGTCGACCAGCAACTGCAGGCCACGCCACGACGATTCCAGAGCCTGGAAGTCCGGGTGGTGCAGGATTTCGTCCATCTGACGGCTGAGCTTGGCATCGATCTCGGCGATCATGCGGTCAACCATGGCCTTCTTGACCGGCTCACCGTTGTTCTGCGGCTTGAGCAGTTCTTCGATGAACGCCGAAACGCCACGCTTGGCGATGTCATAGGCTTCGTCGTCCGGAGTCAGACGGGTTTCGGCGATGATGCTGTCGAGAATGCTGTACTCGCCGCTTTCGGCGCTCTTCTCTTGTGCTGCGCTAGTGCTCATTGTGTTGGCTTCCTTGGCTGGAGTCTCAGGCGTCCGGGGCTGCGGCGTTCAGGCCCAGCTCACCGAGTACGCGACCGCGGGATTCGTCGTCGGCGAGCACGCCTTCGATCGCTTTACGGAACGCAGGTGCGTTACCCAGCGGGCCTTTGAGGGCCACCAGCGCATCGCGCAGTTCCATCAGTTTTTTCAGCTCAGGCACTTGCTCGACCAGGCTGGCCGGGTTGAAGTCCTTCATCGAATTGACGCGCAGTTGCACAGCCAGCTCGTCGGCCTCGCCATCTTCCTGCAGACGGTTCGGCACGCTCAGCGTCAGACCCAGCTCTTGCTTGGCCAACACTTCGTCGAAGGTCATCTTGTCGATGCTGATCGGCTTGCGATCTTCGATTTTGCGATCGTCCTTGCGGTGGGTGTAGTCACCGATTGCCAGCAGCTTCAGCGGCAGTTCAATCTCTTCCTGAGCACCGCCGGTGGCGGGTTTGAAGGTGACGTTGATGCGTTCCTTGGGGGCTACCGAGCCTTCTTTGGCCATGGCTTTTCTCCTTGCGGTTGTGGCCCTGGGGCCTATTCGAGTACCACTTCGAGGTCGAGGTGGCACAGCCTGCGATAAATCTCTTCCTTGCGTTCACGTACGGCATGGTTCTGCGGCAACAACTCGCAGCAGCTATGCAGTAAATGCAGCACTTCCAATGCAAGATCGGGCTCCCAGGCGTGCAGGCCTGAGTCCTGTAATGTCTGATCGAGGGTTTCGAGCTGGTTCTTGGCCAGTTCGTACTTCTTGGCCATGAAGCACAGCCGGGCAAGGGCGAACTGCCAGAAGAACCGCTCACGTCCACCGTGAGCCGATTGCAGCCCTTGCTTGAGCGTCTGCACGGCAGGCTTCAGGCCTTCCTTGCGCAGCATCGGCAGCACGTCCTGAAGGGCCTTTTCCCAGGCGGGCTGGGTTTCGACGTCGTCGGTTTCGACCTTGCGCGGCGCACTGGCGCTCTGCAGGTGCGGCATGACATTGCCGGCGATCCACGCCCGGGTGGACGGATCGGCAAACGGCGCGCCGTCATGGAAACGACATTCGATGATGCCGGGCAGGCGTTGAACCAAAAGCGCGAAGTGGATTTCCACTTCGCGCATTGCCATCTCGGCGTTGAGGTTCTGGAGACATTCCCAGACCATCCTCTGGCCATCGAACCAGAACGGCGCCTTCGCCAGGCTCGCCTCCAGTTCCACCAGCAGGTCGGCGTATTTGCCCTGATCGAAGCGATCCTGATACTGCTTGAGTTTGTCCACCGGCAGGCCGCGCAGCACGGTGATCTGCTCTGCGTTGCGCTCGGGCACCGCGTCGATCGGCAGCCACAGCAAAGTGCGGTTCAGACGCAAGGCGCGCAGGTCAGTGGCCTTCTGCTTGAGCCACCAGGCACACAACGGACGCGCGCTTTCCTGCTGGGCGCGCAGGGCCTTGTAAGCGTCTTTTTCGTTATCGATCGGCGCGCCGGGGGCCATTAGCTGGCTAGCGGCCTGCTTGACCTGCGCCACCGCTGCGCCCACCACACCGGGGGCCGGCTGATTGTCGGCGGCACGCTGGATCATGGTTTTCAGGCGACGCGAGAGCGGCAGCAGCAGCGGTGCGTCATCGCCCAGGTGCTCGGTGCATGCGGCATCGAGGCCGGCCAGATGCTCGGACAGTTGCCGGAACATCGGCAGCTGTTCCTTGATCGCGATGTTTTCAGTGAGCACCTGCTCCAGGCGCGGCACCAGCCAGCCGATGGCGGCGGCACGGGTGCGCGGTTTGAGCGGGTGAACGTCGGCCCAGTGGTTTTCCGACAGATGGTGCAGCAGACCGA
This sequence comes from Pseudomonas sp. JQ36, assembly GCF_053851495.1. Taxonomy (NCBI): domain Bacteria; kingdom Pseudomonadati; phylum Pseudomonadota; class Gammaproteobacteria; order Pseudomonadales; family Pseudomonadaceae; genus Pseudomonas; species Pseudomonas sp. JQ36. Next base: position 4,685,446 of record NZ_CM132642.1, read on the forward strand.
GGCCGGCCAGCAGCCCGGGGAAGGATTCACGCTGGTACAGCGACCAGGTCAGCCAGGCGCCGACACGCAAATCCTTGGATTGGGTACGCAGCAGATTTTCGCTGTTTTCACGGATTTTCAGCCAGTCGATCTGCCCGCTTTCGTGCATCGACGAGGCTTTGGCCAGCTCGCTTTCCAGCGCCTCGAATTCGCTCGAAAAACGAACGTCTTCGCCCGCGAAATTCTCTTTGGAAACAGAGACTTTTGCGAGTTCGAGGTAATGGGCGGAAAGTTTGCTTGAGTAGGACATCCATGGCCTTTAATTAGGATTACAGTCATGCGCCTATTGGAGTTGCCGCGGCGCGGGACAGTATCGAAGAGCAGTGAAGCGACTCATCCAATTGAGATGTGCTCTTTCAAGTGGGCGCATCGTAATCACTATGATGGCCACTAGCAAGCATCTGATTAAACAACAAGACGAAGTGTTCATTGGGCTGTGTAGGAGATCGCCCTATATGTGGCAGGGGAATCCCTGATGGCGAATTATATTGCCCGCATTTGCTCTGCCCCCACAGAACCCTTGATCCAGAGCGGCCCGATCCCGCCTGAGCGCACGGACCCGAACCTTCGTCCCATTCCACGGCGGCAAGCATGACAACTCGCGAAAAAAATAGAAGTAGGACACTTCCGAAAATCCATTGAATTTTACAAAACGATTTACCGGCGACAACACTCAACAACAAAAGTGCCATCAATTTGATGGCATTTCATTTTTCTGAAACTTTATCCAGCTCGTGAATGCTGCACTTCAGTGCTAACTCAATAATTATCGAAGTGACTTCCTACAGTCATTTCCTTCAATCCACACAACACTTTCACGCCCGGAATACTCTGACAAATGTCAGGGATACTTCTTACATCAATTTATTTCCCGCATCGCTAGCTTGCTTGGGCAAATTCTTTTCGCGTGGCGATCAGGGACGATCGAACACCGCGCATCGACTCACCTGCTTAAGGACAAGCGTATGTTCAGCACAGGCAGTTGCGCGCCTTTTATCCTGCAAATCCCCAGCGTTCTCCACGACTTCAAGGTGCTCGCATTTGATGGCGCTGAAGCCATCAGCTGCCTTTACGCGATCCGGGTCGAGCTGGTCAGCGAGCGAGCAGATATCGATCTGGAAGGCCTGCTCAGTCAGCCGGCATTTCTGCAATTCGGGTTCAACCACGAAGGTATTCACGGGCGCATTGAAGATGTGCGGGTGGGTGAAAGCGGAAAACGCCTGACCCACTATGAGCTGACGCTGGTGCCTGCGTTGCATTATCTGCAGTTCAGTCATGACCAGCGGATTTTCCAGAATCTGACCGTCCCGCAAATCATCACGCAGGTTCTCCGGCGTCATGGCATCCAGACCGACGTCTTCACCTTCCATGTCAGCACCAGCGCCGTACGTGAATACTGCGTGCAGTATGGGCAATCCGACTTCGACTTCATCCAGCGTTTGTGCGCCGAGGACGGCATTGCCTGGCATCACCAGCACTCGCCCGAACAACACATGCTGGTGTTCACCGACGATCAGGTGTTTTTCCCCAGGCTTGGGCCGACAACTTATCGACAAGGCTCCGGCATGGTCGCCGAGCACCCGGTCATTGATCGTTTTACCTTGGCCTTCAAGACCCGCACCAGTACTGTCACCCGTCGCGACTATGACCTGAAACGTCCCAGCCAGTTGCTCGAAAGTCGCTTCACTGCCGAGTTCACGCCCGAGCTGGAAGACTACCGTTACCCACTCTTGATGAAGAGCGAGAAGCAGGGCAAACAGCTCGTGCGCCAGGCTCTGGAGCGGCATCGCAGCGACTACCAGCGGGTCGAGGGTGCCAGCAATCAGCCGACGCTGCGCAGCGGCTACTTGTTCGACCTGACCGAGCATCCGCGCAAGGACTGCAACGACATGTGGTTGCTGGTGAGCCTGCAACATTACGGGAAACAGCCACAGGTCCTTGAGGAAGCCGCCGCCCCCCCTACAACACCCATCGATGGTTTCACTCAGGGCTATCGCAATACCTTCAGCGCCACACCCGCGGACGTGATCTACCGACCTCGACTGCCCGCACAAAAGCCCTTGCTGGTCTGCCAGACCGCATGCGTTACCGGGCCGCCCGGTGAAGAGATCTTTTGCGATGAGTACGGTCGGGTTCGCGTCGAGTTTCCCTGGGATCGAGCAGAACTCGGCAGCGACAAGAGCAGTTGCTGGATACGGGTTGCCTCCAGTTGGGCGGGTGAAGGTTTCGGCGCGATGTCCATTCCGCGCGTCGGCATGGAAGTGGTCGTGACCTTCCAGGAAGGTGACCCGGATCAACCACTGATTACCGGCTGCGTGCCCAACAAACTCACCTCCCCCGCCCATCCATTACCGGCGCAAAAAACCCGAACGGTTCTGCGCAGTCAGAGTTCACCACGCAGCGGCGGCTACAACGAACTGTCGATCGAAGACCGCGCCGGGCAGGAAAAAATCTACCTGCGCGCCCAGCGCGACATTGAGCAACTGATCCTCAATGACAGCCGCAGCCAGATCAGCCACGACCGTTTTGAGCAGGTGGGCAATGACAGTACCACCCTGATCGAAGGCAAAGAGCTGCGCACCCAACACGGCGTGCGCAGCACGGTGATCAATGCCGATGATCTGCTCACGATCAGCGGTACCAGCAGCCTGTCCGCAGGTTCGCTGGTGATACAGGCGGGCCAACAGGCGCGCATCACTGCCAACAATGTCGTGATCGACGCCAGTTCCAGCCTGACACTGACGGCGGGAGGTCATCACATCGTGATCGACGCCAGCGGGATCTTCAGCAGCGTGCCGATCGTTCAGGGCGGCGCGCCGCTGGCGGGTATAGCGCCGCTGCAGGCACTGCAAGCCCCGCCCGGCCAACCCGTGGCAGACATCGCCAGCCCCGCATCCATCGTCGCCGGCGCCCGCCACCAGGCTGCGGACTACTGCCCGCTGTGCGAAGCCTGTCGCGCCGGTCAGTGCAGCATCGGAGAGGTCGCATGAACACACTCGAACAATGGTTGTACGAGCAAGCGCGATCGAGTCGAGATCTGTTGCTGATGCTCGACTCGCTTGATCACCTCGAAGAACGCATCGCGCTGAGCAACGAAATGGGTGCCGCTCACTACCGCAGTCTGTATGGCGGCACCGCAGCGAATTCGCTGGCACAAAGCGGCCCGTTTCTTTTTCACATCGGCACAGTCAGGCATCCGCTGATCCAGGTGCTGCTGAACGCGCCCGAGCGGCATTGGGGCTGGCTGGGCAGCGCCAGCCACGTTGACCTCGATACGCTGTCCGCGCACTGGCGCGCACGCATAGTCACTGGCGAGCCACCGAATCAGGCGGTGTATCGCGTGCACGACAATCGCGTAATCGGTCGCGCGCTTGCGCATCTGCCACCGGAGCAACACGCGCTCTTGCTCGGGCCGATGGCCAGCGTCTGTTACTGGCACGCGGGCCAATGGACGGTCACCGACAACCCTGACCCGGGTGAGCATCCGCTGCCGGCAGATCCGCCGTGGCTGCACACCCCGATCCCGGAACAGATTTACGCCAACGTGTTGTTCGATAACGCCCGACGCTATCTAGTCGGCGAACACACTGAAGCGATGGCGGTGCTTGCCGGGCAGTTCGATGTGGATGACTGGGTCTGGGGGCAGGTGCAACTGAGCCAGCTGTGGGGCTGGCAACAGCCGCAACAGGTACATTTTCTGCTGACCCAAAGCCTGAAGGCACCGGGATTTCTACCACCGAAAACCTGGCTGCCCAAAACCGGGGAAGACCCGGCGGCGCACTTTGAGCGGGTGTATCAACAGACCTTGTATCTGCAGGAGAACGGGGCCTTATGACAAACGTATTTCGATGTCTGGCGCTTGGCGGTTGCGCCGTCCTGAACTTGGGGTGTTCTGTTGCGGGCAAGTCGAACACTTTCACCTTTGTTCCCGACTTGCCACCCAATTTCAAATACGAACTGAAAGCCATCTACCTGCCCCTCGAAGGCGAAACGTGCCGAGTGGCGGGAAAGCCGGATTTCTGGGTCAGCTTTAATAAACCCAATATGGAATACGTCAGCACTGCGGAAATTGAGCTGTACAAAACAGCGGGCGACTGCCCGCTGTCCTTGAACAAAGTGGAAATCAAGATCATCGGCGTTTTTGGCCCGGGACGCAGTAACAGCAGCTATGACTATGCGTCATTTGCCGTTCGTCCAGAGTTGTTGGAGCGGCACATGGGGACTTTCGACGAAGACGGTACAGGTGAGTTCTTCGGCGAGTGCATGTGGTCTTTTCGTACCGTCGGGCCAAAGCGCTACCTGATCAAACTGCTCACCTGCAAAAAAATGGACGCGCAGGGCAATGTCGGCCGAAGTCGTCCGTTCACGGCTTACACGCTGACCCAGCTCTCGGAGAAAACCATAAAGCTGAGGATCAGATTGTCCGAACAGGAAAAGCCGGCCTTTGGTGACACCTGGGTCAAAGTAACTGACGGCTGGAAGCGCTGTATGGGGAAAGGCTTTGAGGACCAGGATGCGTTCTGTTTCGGAAATTACAAAGACTTCAGCACTTTCAGAATGGTGGATGAACGGATCTGCACCATTTACCCCGGCTGCACGGAAAACAAGGACGAGACCCCATGACAGATCAGAAAGCGACCTATCCGCGCGGGGACTTTCCGCACATCAGACATATAGCCCAGTGTCTGACGTTGAATATTTGCCTTGCTTTGACCTTGGGTTGTTCAGCCGTCAGTAAACCGAACACTTTCACCTTTGTTCCCGACTTTCCGCCCAACTTCAAATACGACCTGACGGCCACCTACGTGCCCGCCAAGGATCAAACATGCTCGGTGCCGGGCGGCAAAGATACGCAGCTTGGATTCAATAAAACCAACATGGTCTACGAGCCTACTTCCCGAATCCCGCTTTACAGAACCGTGAGCAACTGCCCACTGGCGCTGAATCATGTGGAGGTCAAGATCATCGGCGTTTTTGGCCCAGAGCGAAGTGATAGCAGTTATGACTATGCGTCATTTGCCGTGCGTCCAGAGTTGTTGGAGCGACACATGGGTACTTTCGACGAAGAAGGCACAGGTGAGTTCTTCGGTGAATGCATGTGGTTTTTCCGCACGGTCAGCCCCAAGCGTTACCTCATAAAAATGTTGAGATGCAAAAAAATGGACGAGCAGGGCAATGTCGGTCGAAGCCGCCCTTCCACGGCATACACGCTGACGCAACTGCCGGGAAAAACGGTGAAATTGAAGATCAAGTTGGCAGATGAAGAAAGGCCCGGCTGGGGTGACACCTGGGTCCAGGTTCCCGGCGGCTGGAAGCGCTGTATGGGTGAAGGTCTCGAAGATCAGCGTGGGTATTGCAATGGAAACTACAAAGACTTCAGCACCTTCAGGATGGTGGATGAGCGAGTTTGCACCATTTATCCGGGCTGCACGGAAAACAAGGACGAGACCCCATGAGTATTGAACCGTTGGATCCGAGCGTCGCAGTATTTATGCAAGGCAACATCCACGCCTGCCCAATGCGCGGACATTCGACGAGCTTTCAACTAGTGGACGAGTTTGGTGATGGCAAACCCTATGCTGGGTTGACGTACGAAATTATCGATTATGAGGACACCGTTTACACGGGCAAACTGGATACCACGGGCTCTGGCAACCTGATCAACCATTACTGCGGTCCGGTAGTACTCAAGTTCAACCAGCCCTTTAAAGGAATAGAAACACTCTATAAAGATTTAAGGACAAGGGAGCACTACCCCCTCCCCATCACCGAACTCCAGGTTCGTGCCGAGAAAACCCGCTTCTTCAGCAAATCAGGTGTGCGTACCCAGGCCAACCCAGCAAAAGACCTTGCCGAGAGCAACGCCTATTACCAAGTTGAAGTGAGCGAGCTGGTCAAACATGTAGCGCACTTGCCGCCTCTGGCAGAGCGCCGTGATCCACCGAATATGGTGGTGCACAGACTAATGCGATCCACGCCCCAAACCCGAACGTTCGCGCAGATTGATACCAGTGTTCCGGACGGAGGAATGGGGGCGATTTTCACTCAGGCCAGCATGGCCACAGTGGAACTGGGTTTCTCCCCGCCACCGCCCAAACCCAAGGGCATTGCCCTGTTGCCGAACAAGCACCATGTGCTGGAAGTGCGCCCCATGCGGGCGCTACGCCCAATGTTGTCGACCGGCAACGAGTTCTGCGCACTTAACCTCTATCAACTGTCGTTGATGGCGACCCTGAGTTACACCGACTTCGGTCAGGAGCCGAACACGCAACCGGTCAAGACCGACCGTGTGAGTTTCCCCGTGCAGCCCAGCAGCGGCAATTGGTTCGGCCATGCACTGCCGCTATTTGATGAGTTGTGGAAAGTCGATGCGTCGCAAACGCAGAAGTACTACCCGTTGTATGAAGAAGTGCCTTACTCGAAACGGCTGGAGGTAGTGCCGTTCGATCCACAGCTCTATCCCGAGGTGAATGATCCGGCACTGGGGGATCAACAGGAACATCCGGCCAGGCTGCACTTTTTCGATGATCGCAAACAAGCCGACAGTACAGACACCCAAGCCTTCATTACGCATCACGACGAGTTGATATTGATCAGTGTCCGGGGAACCAGTGAAACGTTACCCGATGGTTTGCGTGATGGAGACGCCTATCAGGTTCCTTTTCAAGAAGGAGAAGGCAAGGTGCACCGTGGATTCTACGGGGGTGCACAAGCGGTTTTCCCGTTTGTCGTGAGCTACCTGGAGAGGTTCTACAGTGGGCAAAAGCTGCTGATTACCGGACACAGTCTGGGCGGGGCGATAGCACTGATCTTGTCCGAAATGTTGCGCCGGAATCAGCGCTATCAGCCAGATATCGTGCTCTACACCTACGGCGCCCCGCGCGCCGGCGACACGACCTTCATCAACAGTGCCCAACCACTGATCCACCACCGCATCGTCAACCAGAACGACCCTGTACCGAGCGTGCCCGCCACCTGGATGAACACCTATGCCAGACCCAAGCCGATGTATACCGCAAACGGAGTGGTACTGGCCCTTAATCCGGTCGCCGGCTTTGCTTTGCTGGTCTGGGGGATGAGCAATTTCCTGGGTGACAATTACGGGCATCACGGGGCGTTGCGCCACTTCATGCCAGTGGTGTTCGGCAAGGAACACAAATCATCCATTCTCTGGCAACCGGGCTGCAGCATCATCAACGACCACGGTTGCGCCGAAGCCTTGCGAAATATCAATGGCTCGCCCAAGCGCGGCTCTTTTCTGGAGCAGATCTTCGCGGCAGGCGATCACTCGATGGTTGGCAGCTACATCCCCGGCTGCTGGGCCAGCCTGCGCCGCTGGCAAGAGGCGCAGCAATTCCAACGCTCTTTGGTGACTTACCGGGAGTTCGAATGGGTTAGCGGCGCCTTGAAGAATCTCAAAGACCAACTGAGTGCCTTGAAGCGCAATCTCCGAGACCACCCAAGTGCTTATGTCCGGCACGAGGAAAGAACCCACAAGACGGCGGTGCTCGACAGAGAAATCAGCAAAATAGAAATGACCCACGCTCGACTGGTCGCCCTGCACGGCCAGCGAGTCACAGAAGCCGACGTCTACGGCAGCTATGCCGACCAGCCTGAATGGGTGCAGGAAAACCTGCTGCGCTGGAACGCCCACCCGGAAAACCTCGTTCAGGAACAACTGGCGATGATTCCCCCCGCCGCCCAGGACCACGATGCAGCGATCGCGGCAATGACCAGAGGGCATGCCGTCGGCGCGCCGTTTCAGCTGGATATCGATTCGATTGTGTAGTGGCTAAACAGCGCGCGGGCAAACCTTGGCTATGCCAGAATCCAATGCCAAAAATTCGGCACCCTTTACTAAGGCTGGTAAGGAGCTTTACCTCATGGAATTGAAACCCCTGTTGTTCGCAGCACTCATGTGGCTACCCGTCACTCAGGCCTCTGCAGATACTCCACCACTGGACGGTCATTACTATCTGACCGGTGCAATGGAAATGGGCGCCGAATTGCTGCTGCGCAAGGACGGCACATTTGACGCGGGCGTGTCGTATGGCAGCGCAGATGGCTTTGCCAAGGGCACCTGGCGGGTGGAAAACAACACCGTGACGCTGAAGAGCGAAACCAAACCGGCGTCGGACAGCGATTTGTCCGGCCTGTTCCAGGATCTGCAACTGGCGATCGAACCGAACTGCCTGGCGGTGGATTTCGGCAACGGCAAGGCCTGCTTCCGGCGTTAACAAGCCGATTTTCAACCACAAAAAATGGGCACCCGACCGCAATCGGTGTGCCCATTTTTTATTGCAGTTCTCCCCGCTACTCAGGGAGTTCGCCGCAATTTAAGGATTGACGCTGTCTTTCAACGACTTGCCTGGCTTGAATGCCACGGTGTTGCTGGCCTTGATTTTCACCGGCTCACCGGTTTGCGGGTTCTTGCCGGTGCGGGCGCCGCGGTGGCGTTGCAGGAAGGTGCCGAAGCCCACCAGCGTGACGCTGTCCTTGCGGTGCAGAGCGCCGGTGATTTCTTCGAGGACGGCGTTGAGAACGCGGTTGGCCTGTTCTTTGGTCAGATCCGCTTTTTCAGCGATTGCAGCGGCGAGTTCTGGTTTACGCATTAGTGAAGCCCCTTTGACGGTTTTTTGTTGTTATGTCCGTGCTGTTCTCGTTGGAACAGCGCCCAAGGCGCCGCAGGCTCTACTCTGCGGCAGACGGGAGTGAGAATGGCACGCGGATACCGGCGGCGCCAGTCTCCCCGCGACCTTTGTGGGGGCAAAAGCGGGGTGATTCCGACAGAACGACCGGTATTTACGCCAGCAGGGCCGGAAGCTGTTTGTTCAGGGCGAGTTTTTCCGTGACGGCCGCGCCAGTCAGGGCATATCCGAGCAACTGACCATCGGCGCTGTGACACAGAGCCTTGATGTCGGCGCCCTGCCCTTCGACAGTCCAGACGCCTTCGCTGCCCCGTGGCGGTGGCGAAACGACCAACGGGCACACCGGGGTTTTCACCGTGATCGGCATCGCGCCGTAGCTCACGGTCGTCGGATTGCCGGCCAGGGTTTGTGCCAGCGCACGCGCACAGCTCATGAGGGGCATCACGTACAACAGATTCAGCCCATCGACCTCGGCGCAGTCGCCCAGGGCGTAGATATTGGCGTGGGAAGTCTTCAGGTAGCGGTCGACTACGACACCGCGATTGACCTGCACGCCCGCAGCCGCCGCCAGATCGATGCGCGGGCGCAGGCCGATGGCCGAGACCACTACATCGCAGGCAATCACCTGACCGTCGGACAGATGCGCTTCCAGCCCGTCAGCAACCATCTGCAGGCGAGTCAGCACCGGGCCGAGGTGGAAACGCGCGCCCAGGCTTTCCAGCCCGGCTTGCACGGCGGCCGCAGCGGCCGGATGCAGCAGCATTGGCATCACTTGCTCGCACGGTGCAACCAGTTGCACCTCGTAGCCGCCAAGGATCAGGTCGTTGGCGAATTCACAGCCGATCAGACCCGCACCGAGCAGCAATACGCGGCGCTTGCCCGCGGCGGCTGCACGAAAGCGCGCGTAGTCTTCAAGATCGTTGATCGGGAACACCAAATCCGCGCCATCGCCTTCGATCGGCACCCGCACGGTTTCCGCGCCCCAGGCGAGGATCAGGTCGCGGTAGTACACCGCTTCTTCGCCGATCCACAGACGCTTGTGGCCGGCGTCGATGCCGCTGATGCGCGTGTGGGTGCGCACTTCGGCCTTCAATTGCTCGGCCATCGCGCCCGGTTCGGCCATGCTCAGGCCATCGGCATCCTTGTTCTTGCCGAAACCGGTGGAGAGCATCGGTTTGGAGTAAGAGCGCCCGTCATCGGCGGTAATCAGCAGCAGCGGGGTTTCGCCATCGAGTTTGCGAAACTCGCGGGCCAGGTTGTAGCCCGCAAGCCCGGTGCCGACGATTACGACAGGTGCGTTCATGCCTTACTCCTTGTTTGTGCTTAGTTGATTTCGATCATTTCGAAGTCCATCTTGCCCACGCCGCAGTCCGGGCACAGCCAGTCTTCCGGCACGTCCTGCCAAGCGGTGCCTGGCGCGATGCCGTCGTCCGGCCAACCGTCGGCTTCGTTGTAGATCAGGCCGCAGACGATGCATTGCCACTTTTTCATTCAGGTACTTCCTCAGGATTCAGGCTTTTGTCGGCGCGGACGGTCGATGGTGGTTGCGCTGCCGTCCGGCTCAGGGCGTTTTGTACTGATGGTGCCGGGCAGATGCAAGCCTGTTCGGCGCAACGGCGACCCCGATCAATCAAATTCGCAGCACGCCATGTTAAGCTCGCCGCCTCATTTGCGGCCAATAATGACTCATTGTGCAACATTCAAATGCCTGCCCGGCCCCGCTCTGGCTGACTCAAAGCCGACTGACGCCCCTTCCCGATTCGTTGACCCTGAACTGGTTGTTCGACGAAGGCTCGCTGACCCGCCGCCTGACGCGGCTGTCGAATGACGGCTTCAGCGTCACGCCGCTGTTTGAAGGCTGGGACACCCTGCGCAGCGACGAATGCGCGGCGCTGGATCTGGCCGAAGGCAGCGAAGGCTGGGTGCGCGAGGTGTATCTGCGCGGTCATGGCGAGGCCTGGGTGTTTGCCCGTAGCGTGGCGTCGCGCGCCGCCCTGCAGGGCGATGGTCTGCACATGGACGAACTGGGCAGCCGCTCGCTGGGCGAACTGCTGTTTTGCGACCAGGCCTTCCAGCGTCGCGCCCTCGAAGTTTGTCACTACCCTGAACAATGGTTGCCGCCAGACGTGAAAGCGCCCGAGCTGTGGGGCCGACGTTCGCGTTTCGACCGTGGCGCACTGAGCGTATTGGTCGCGGAAATCTTCCTGCCAAGCCTGTGGATTGCCGCCCGCGCCCATCCGGAGATCTGCTGATGTACCAGAGCCTGCTCAAGTCCCTGAACCGCTTGAACCCACGCGCCTGGGATTTCATTCAGCTCACGCGCATGGACAAGCCGATCGGCATTTACTTGCTGCTGTGGCCGACGCTGTGGGCGTTGTGGATTGCCGGTAAGGGCTCGCCTTCGCTGGCCAATATCGTGATTTTTGTCCTCGGCGTGGTACTGACCCGTGCCGGTGGCTGCGTGATCAACGACTGGGCCGACCGCAAGGTCGACGGCCACGTCAAACGCACCGCGCAACGACCGCTGGCCAGCGGCAAGATCAGTTCGAAAGAGGCGCTGGTGTTCTTCGCGCTGCTGATGGGTGTGAGTTTCCTGCTGGTGCTGTGCACCAATGCGCCGACCATCTGGTTGTCGCTGGGTGGTCTGGCACTGGCGTTCACCTACCCGTTCATGAAGCGTTACACCTATTACCCGCAAGTGGTGCTCGGCGCAGCGTTCTCATGGGGCATGCCGATGGCGTTCACCGCTGAAACCGGTGAACTGCCCGCCGCCGCGTGGCTGCTGTGGATCGCCAACCTGCTGTGGACGGTGGGTTATGACACCTATTACGCGATGACCGATCGTGACGACGACTTGAAGATCGGCGTGAAATCCACGGCGATTCTGTTTGGCGAGGCGGATCGGGTGATCATCCTGACGTTGCAGGCGCTGTCATTGGGCTGCCTGTTGCTGGCCGGGTCGAAGTTCGAGCTGGGCGTGTGGTTCCATCTCGGCCTGCTGGTGGCCGCTGGATGCTACGCGTGGGAATTCTGGTACACCCGTGATCGCGACCGCATGCGTTGCTTCAAGGCGTTTCTGCACAACCACTGGGCGGGGTTGGCGATTTTTGTCGGGATAGTGCTGGATTATGCAATGCGCTGAAGATTAGAACCTGTGGGAGCGGGCTTGCTCGCGAAAGCGGTGTGCCAGTTGGTCTCTTCGTCAACTGACACACCGCTTTCGCGAGCAAGCCCGCTCCCACAGGGGATTTGTGCTTACTTGGCCTTGGCGACTTTCCAGGCACCGTCCATTTTGCCGTCACCGGTCATGTCACCGGCCTTCTTGTCCATCACGAAGGTGTACAGCGGCATGCCTTGGTAGGCCCATTGCATCGTGCCGTCGTCGCGTTTGATGACAGTCCAGTCACCCACCGACTTGTCACCCGCGGTCGCCATCAACGGCGGCCAGTTCGTTGCGCATTTGTCGTTGCACATCGACTTGCCGCCCGAGTCCTTGGCGAAGGTATACAGGGTCATGCCCTTGTGGTCGGTGTACATGCCGTCCTTCTCCATCGCAGGATCAGCAGCCAGCGCAAAGCCAGGCAGAGTCAGGGCCGCAGCCATCAGCAGTGCTTTCAAAGAAGCAGTCATTTGAGTCATGGAAACCTTCTTTTGTGGTTGTCAGGATTCGGACTTAGAGCTTAGTCCAGGATCAGGCCAACCGCCGGGCGACTAAAATACTGTCACACGACTGCAATAATTCCGTTATCTAATGCGGCGCAAGACAGTTAAATGACAAGAGGATTAAGGCATGGTTGGCAGGAGCATTCTGATCGTCGACGACGAAGCGCCCATTCGCGAAATGATCGCCGTTGCGTTGGAAATGGCCGGCTATGACTGCCTCGAGGCGGAGAACTCGCAGCAGGCACACGCCATCATTGTTGACCGCAAACCGGACCTGATCCTGCTTGACTGGATGCTGCCAGGCACCTCCGGCATTGAACTGGCACGCCGCCTCAAACGTGATGAGCTGACCGGGGACATCCCGATCATCATGCTCACCGCCAAGGGCGAAGAGGACAACAAGATCCAGGGTCTTGAAGTTGGCGCCGACGACTACATCACCAAACCGTTTTCCCCACGCGAACTGGTCGCACGCCTCAAAGCCGTGCTGCGCCGCGCCGGCCCGACCGATGGCGAAGCGCCGATCGAAGTCGGCGGCCTGTTGCTCGATCCGATCAGCCACCGCGTGACCATCGACGGCCGTCCGGCCGAAATGGGCCCGACCGAATACCGTCTGCTGCAGTTCTTCATGACCCACCAAGAGCGCGCCTACACTCGCGGGCAGTTGCTGGATCAGGTCTGGGGCGGCAACGTCTATGTTGAAGAGCGCACCGTCGACGTGCACATCCGCCGCCTGCGCAAGGCCCTCGGCGATGCCTACGAAAATCTGGTACAAACCGTGCGCGGCACCGGCTACCGGTTTTCCACCAAGGCCTGATCCGACCGCCAGACTCGCTGACAAGGACCGTATTTTCCGTGAATCAAAACTGGCATGGCACCCTGATTCGCCACATGCTGTTGCTGGTCACAGCGTGTCTGGTGATTGGCCTGATCACCGGCTACTACGGCTGGAGCCTCGCTGCCGGCCTGGGTATTTACCTGGCCTGGACGCTCAAGCAACTGCTGCGTCTGCACGAATGGCTGCGCCTGCACCAACCCGATGAAGCACCGCCCGACGGCTATGGCCTGTGGGGCGAGGTGTTCGACAGCATCTACCACCTGCAACGCCGCGACCAACGGGTACGCGGACGTCTGCAAGCGGTGATCGACCGGGTGCAGGAGTCCACCGCTGCGCTGAAAGACGCGGTGATCATGCTCGACAGCGACGGCAACCTGGAATGGTGGAACCGCGCCGCCGAAACCCTGCTCGGCCTCAAGACCCCGCAGGACAGCGGCCAACCAGTGACCAACCTGGTACGCCATCCGCGCTTCAAGGAGTACTTCGAGCAGGACAGCTACGCCGAACCGCTGGAAATCCCCTCGCCGACCAATGATCGGGTGCGCATTCAGCTGTATCTGACCCGCTACGGCAACAACGAGCACTTGATGCTGGTGCGCGACGTCACGCGCATCCATCAACTGGAACAGATGCGCAAAGACTTCATCGCCAACGTCTCCCACGAACTGCGCACGCCGCTGACGGTGATCTGCGGCTACCTGGAAACCCTGCTCGACAACGTCGAGGAGGTGAACCCGCGCTGGAGCCGCGCGCTGCAGCAGATGCAGCAACAGGGCGGGCGCATGCAGACGCTGCTCAATGACCTGCTGCTGCTGGCGAAGCTGGAAGCCACCGACTACCCGTCAGATAACCAGCCGGTGCAGATCGATACCCTGCTGCAATCGATCAAGAGCGACGCCCAGCAGTTGTCCGGGCAGAAAAACCAGAAAATCACCCTCGAAGCCGACGGCAAGATCCTGCTCAAGGGCAGCGAGGCGGAGCTGCGCAGTGCCTTCTCCAACCTGGTGTTCAACGCGGTGAAATACACCCCGGCCGAAGGCAACATCCGCATTCGCTGGTGGGGCGACGAGCAAGGCGCGCACCTGAGCGTGCAGGATTCCGGGATCGGCATCGACAGCAAGCACCTGCCGCGCCTGACCGAACGCTTCTACCGCGTCGACTCCAGCCGCAACTCCAACACCGGCGGCACCGGCCTGGGTCTGGCAATCGTCAAGCATGTGTTGCTGCGCCATCGCGCGCGCATGGAGATCAGCAGCGTGCCCGGTCACGGCAGCACATTCACCTGTCATTTCGCTCCGGCGCAAGTGGCCAGCGCACGGGCGATCAGCACCGCTGAGTAATGTCGCACTAGGCAATCGCCAGGTCAGCCGCTACATTGGCTGACTTGTGCCTGCCCTTCAGGCGCGACTTTTCTCTCTTTTGAATCACACGGAACCCGCAAAACTCCATCATGGACCCTTCCCCTGGCTTGTCCCTCGCTACGATTTTCGCCGATTTCGGCATGATTCTTTTCGCTCTGATCCTGGTTTTGCTCAACGGCTTCTTCGTTGCGGCGGAATTCGCCATGGTCAAACTGCGCTCGACCCGGGTCGAGGCCATCGCCGACAAGAACGGCTGGCGCGGGCATATTCTGCGCACCGTACACAGTCAGCTCGATGCGTACCTCTCGGCGTGTCAGCTCGGTATCACCCTTGCCTCCCTCGGTCTGGGCTGGGTCGGTGAGCCGGCGTTCGCGCACCTTCTCGAGCCGCTGCTGAGCGCGGTCGGCGTGCAGTCGCCGGAAGTGGTCAAAGGCATTTCGTTCTTTACCGCGTTCTTCATCATTTCCTACCTGCACATTGTGGTTGGCGAGCTGGCGCCCAAGTCGTGGGCGATCCGCAAACCCGAGCTGCTGTCGCTGTGGACGGCGGTGCCGCTGTACCTGTTCTACTGGGCGATGTACCCGGCGATCTACCTGCTCAACGCCAGCGCCAACGCGATTCTGCGGATCGCCGGCCAAGGCGAGCCCGGCCCGCACCACGAACACCATTACAGCCGCGAAGAACTGAAACTGATCCTGCACTCCAGCCGTGGTCAGGACCCGAGCGACCAAGGCATGCGCGTGCTGGCCTCGGCAGTGGAGATGGGCGAACTGGAAGTGGTCGACTGGGCCAACTCCCGCGAAGACCTGATCACCCTCGAATTCAACGCACCGCTGAAAGAAATCCTGGCGATGTTTCGTCGCCACAAGTTCAGCCGTTACCCGGTGTACGACAGCGAGCGCCAGGAGTTCGTCGGCCTGCTGCACATCAAGGACCTGCTGCTGGAGCTGGCGGCACTGGACCACATTCCCGAGTCGTTCAACCTGGCTGAGCTGACCCGCCCGCTGGAGCGCGTATCGCGGCACATGCCGCTGTCGCAGCTGCTGGAGCAGTTCCGCAAAGGCGGCTCGCACTTCGCCGTGGTTGAAGAGGCCGACGGCAATATCATCGGCTACCTGACCATGGAAGACGTGCTGGAAGTGCTGGTCGGCGACATCCAGGACGAACACCGCAAGGCCGAGCGCGGGATCCTCGCGTATCAGCCGGGCAAGCTGCTGGTGCGTGGTGATACGCCGCTGTTCAAGGTTGAACGCCTGCTCGGCATCGACCTGGATCACATCGAAGCCGAAACCCTCGCCGGCCTAGTCTACGAGACCCTGAAACGGGTACCGGAGGAGGAAGAGGTGCTGGAAGTCGAAGGCCTGCGGATCATCATCAAGAAGATGAAAGGGCCGAAGATTGTGCTGGCGAAGGTGTTGATGCTGGATTGATCGCGATTGCAGGACGGCTTTTGTGGCGAGGGAGCTTGCTCCCGCTCGGCTGCGCAGCAGTCGCAGAGCCGTGTGCAGGTTGTATCTGATCGAACGCGGTTTCAGGGTTTGGGCCGCTTCGCAGCCCAGCGGGAGCAAGCTCCCTCGCCACAGTTGAGTTCCACTGGATTTATTGCTTGCCCAACGCAAAGTTGGGCAACGCCCCCAGCGGCTGGTTGAACTGATACGGAATCGACACCAGCCCCTGCCCCGTATTGCGCTGCACCACAAAGTGCAGGTGCGGGCCGCTGCTGTTGCCGGTATTGCCCGACAGCGCCAGCGGGCTGCCGACCTTCACCCGCTGCCCCTCGCGCACGCTCACCGAACCTTGCTTGAGGTGCAGATACACGCCCATCGTGCCGTCGTCATGCAGCACCCGGACGAAGTTGCCGGACGCATCATTGCCGCGCCCGCTCTGTGAGTTTTCGGTTTTCACCACGACCCCGGCCCGTGCGGCAATGATCGGCGTGCCGACCGGCATGGCGATGTCCATCGCATACCGATTCTTCGGCCCATAGTGGCTGTACTGCCCGTTTGCGCCCTGACTCAGACGGAACGGCCCGCCCCGCCAGGGTAGCGGATAGCGATAGCTCTGCGCGGCGCCAGCGGGATCACCCAGCGAATACTGGAATTGCGGTGAATACACCAGCGGCTGACCACGGTTGATCGCCGTCAGCAGCGCCAACCGCGTATTGCTGCGCGCCGGCAGCACCCGACGAATCGTCTGCGCCGGAGCACCACGCACATTGCTCAGGCCGGTAAACGCCAGCGCAATCTCCACCGGCGCATACAGATCGTTGCGTACGAACACCACGTCGGTGCCCTTCTGCTTCTTGATATCGAGATACACCTGGCGCTCAAGGTGCTCGACCATGCGGTCCTGAAACACGAACACCTGTGAGCCTTTGCTCGGCCGGTCGCTGTACGAGACCACGCCGTTGGCATCGGTGGATTTGTAGATGGTCATGGCCACAGTCGAGGTGGAGGCCAGGAAAAGACCACAGAAAAACAGCAGGCGCGCGAGCATGGGCAAAAGTCTGTCGAAGGAAGGCCTGGAAATGAGCCTAGCAGGTGAAGCAGACCAGGCTAGTCGACAGATGTTTCAAATTGGGCGGTCTGGGAAATCGATGTCGTAAGTGATGGCCCCTTCGCGAGCAAGCCCGCTCCCACCTTTGAAATGCGTTTCAAGGTGGGAGCGGGCTTGCTCGCGAAAGCGGTGTATCAGGCGACGAGGATCAGGCGCCCGGAACGAAGTGCTTCTGCGCCGTGCCGCGGGCGATCAGGCGGGAGATGTAGTCGAGCTTCTGCGCGTCCTGGTCGACGAAACGGAAAGTCAGTTGCAGCCAGTCGCTGTCGGCTTTCTGCTCGTGGGCAACGATGGCGTGCAGGTAGCCGTTGAGGCGGGCGATTTCGGCGTTATCGCCCTGCTCCAGGTCAAGCACGGCGCTGTCGAGGATCTGCGGCAGGGTGTCGGTGCGTTTCACCACCAACAGCGCTTCCTTGATGCTCAGGGCCTTGATCACGCATTGCTGGGTGCCGCTCGGCAGGCGCAACTGACCCTGACCACGGCCACCGGCCGGTGCTTTCGAGGCAGCCGGGGCCTGGACCGGCGGGCTGTTGAGCAAACCACGCGACGGCGCAGCAGCAGGCGCCGGAGCAGCAGCGGCTGGCTTGGCGAACGGATTGACCGCAGCGGCTGCCGGCGCGCCACCGACCACGGCAGGCTTGCCGCCGGTCAATGCGCTCAGGGAATCGTTGCCGAACGCCGAATTCATCTTGGTCGGTGCGCTGTTCATCAAGGTGTCGAGCTTGCCAACCTTGTTCAGCGCCTGTTTGACCTTGGTCAGCAGTTGCTCGTTGGTGAACGGCTTGCTGACGTAGCCGGAAACGCCGGCCTGAATCGCCTGCACCACGTTTTCCTTGTCGCCACGGCTGGTGACCATGACGAACGGCATGGTCTTGAGATTGTCCTGCTCGCGGCACCAGGTCAGCAGTTCGAGGCCGGACATTTCCGGCATTTCCCAGTCGCACAGCACCAGGTCGAACGCTTCCCTGGCCAGCATGGCCTGAGCCTTTTTACCGTTGACGGCGTCCTCGGTGCGGATCCCCGGGAAGTAATTACGCAGGCACTTTTTCACCAGGTCGCGAATGAACGAAGCGTCGTCCACGACCAACACACTGATCTTGCTCATCCAACACCCCTATAAAAATCCCGGCAAGCATACCGCTTTTACTGATGGCACATTGCCAACAATCTTCAGTCACGCCGGGACTTTTCGTTCGCGGGTGCTGCTTTTTAATTCGATTTCCTGATACAGGCGCCCTAAACAAAAACGCCCGGCCAAAGGGCCGGGCGCTTTTCTCAGGCAATCTTACTTATCGTCAGCATTGCCCGGAACATTAGCGGTTTCGCCGCTTGTGCCTTCAACTTCTTCTTTCATGCGTTTGAGGCCCAGGTGACGCACGTCGGTGCCGCGCACCAGGTAGATCACCAGTTCCGAGATGTTACGCGCGTGGTCGCCGATCCGCTCCAGCGAACGCAGCACCCAGATGATGCTCAGAACCCGCGAGATAGAGCGCGGGTCTTCCATCATGTAGGTCGCCAGCTCGCGCAGGGCGGTCTTGTATTCGCGGTCGATGACCTTGTCGTATTGCGCCACCGACAGGGCCAGATCGGCATCGAAGCGGGCAAACGCGTCCAGCGCATCGCGAACCATGTTGCGCACCTGATCGCCGATGTGACGGACCTCGACGTAACCACGCGGCGCTTCACCTTCTTCGCACAGCTGAATGGCGCGACGGGCGATCTTGGTCGCTTCGTCGCCGATGCGCTCCAGATCGATCACCGACTTGGAGATGCTGATGATCAGCCGCAGGTCGGACGCCGCCGGCTGACGACGGGCAAGAATGCGCAGGCATTCTTCGTCGATGTTGCGTTCCATCTGGTTGATCTGGTCGTCGATCTCGCGCACCTGCTGAGCCAGACCGGAATCGGCCTCGATCAGCGCGGTGACCGCGTCGTTGACCTGCTTCTCGACCAGCCCGCCCATGGCCAGGAGGTGGCTGCGCACTTCCTCAAGCTCGGCGTTGAACTGCGCGGAGATGTGGTGGGTAAGGCCTTCTTTACTAATCATGGTGGCGTCCTTGGAGCGTCCGGTAAGGTGCGGTGGGCCGCAGCGTCAATTCTGTGAATAACCGCAACTGTCAGCCATAACGACCGGTAATGTAGTCTTCGGTCTGCTTCTTCGCCGGATTGGTGAACAGGGTGTCGGTGTCGCCGAATTCCACCAGTTTGCCCATGTACATGAACGCCGTGTAGTCGGAAACCCGAGCTGCCTGCTGCATGTTGTGGGTCACGATGACAATGGTGAACTTGGACTTCAGCTCGTAGATCAGCTCTTCGACTTTCAGGGTCGAGATCGGGTCGAGGGCCGAGCACGGTTCGTCGAGCAGCAACACTTCCGGTTCAACGGCGATGGTGCGCGCGATCACCAGACGCTGCTGTTGACCACCGGACAGGCCGAGTGCCGAGTCGTGCAGACGGTCTTTGACTTCGTCCCACAGTGCCGCGCCTTTCAACGCCCACTCGACGGCTTCGTCGAGAATGCGCTTCTTGTTGATGCCCTGGATGCGCAGGCCGTAGACCACGTTTTCGTAGATGGTCTTGGGGAACGGGTTGGGCTTCTGGAACACCATGCCGACGCGGCGACGCAGTTCGGCGACGTCTTCGCCTTTGCGATAGATGTTGTTGCCATACAGGTTGATCGCACCTTCGACACGGCAGCCGTCAACCAGGTCGTTCATGCGGTTGAACGTACGCAGCAGCGTAGACTTGCCGCAGCCGGACGGGCCGATGAAGGCGGTCACGCGCTGTTTCGGGATGTTCAGGCTGACGTCGTACAGCGCTTGTTTATCGCCGTAGAACAGGTTCAGGCCCGGGACCTCAATGGCCACGGTTTCCTGTTCAAGATTCAGGCTCTGCTTGTCGCGGCCCAAGGCAGACATATTGATGCCGTGGGTATGGGTTTCGTGCTGCATGGGAGGCTCCCTGTGCTGACAAATTCGGTTCGGTTAGCCGCTTGGTGCGGCTGTACTCAATCTAGGGTGGGAGCGGGCTTGCTCGCGAAGAGGTCGGCACATTCAACATCAATGTCGCCTGACCCACCGCCTTCGCGAGCAAGCCCGCTCCCACAGGAATATCAACTGTCCAAAGCTTTGTATTTTTCGCGCAGGTGGTTACGAATCCACACGGCCGACAGGTTCAATGTGGCGATCACCAGCACCAACAGCAGCGCCGTGGCGTACACCAGCGGGCGTGCCGCTTCGACGTTCGGGCTCTGGAAGCCGACGTCGTAGATGTGGAAGCCCAGGTGCATGATCTTCTGGTCCAGGTGCAGGTACGGGTAGTTGCCGTCCACCGGCAGCGACGGCGCCAGTTTCACCACACCTACCAGCATCAGCGGCGCCACTTCACCGGCGGCGCGGGCCACGGCGAGGATCATGCCGGTCATCATGGCCGGGCTGGCCATCGGGATCACGATCTTCCACAAGGTTTCAGCCTTGGTCGCGCCAAGGGCCAACGAGCCTTCGCGTATGGTGCGCGGGATACGCGCCAGACCTTCTTCAGTGGCCACGATCACCACCGGCACCGCCAGCAGCGCCAGGGTCAGCGATGCCCAGAGCAGACCCGGTGTACCGAAGGTTGGCGCCGGCAGTGCTTCGGGGAAGAACAAGCGGTCGACCGAACCACCCAACACGTACACAAAGAAGCCCAGACCAAACACGCCGTAAACGATCGCCGGAACGCCCGCCAGGTTGTTCACCGCGATACGGATGATCCGCGTCAGGGTGTTCTGCTTGGCGTATTCACGCAGGTACACCGCCGCCAGTACGCCGAACGGGGTGACGATCATCGCCATGATCAGGGTCATCATCACGGTGCCGAAAATCGCCGGGAAGATCCCGCCTTCGGTGTTGGCTTCACGCGGATCGTCGGAGAGGAACTCCCAGATCTTGCTGAAGTAGAAACCGATCTTGGTGAAGGTGCTCATGGCGTTCGGCTGGTAGGCGTGAACCACTTTACCCAGACCGATTTCGATCTCTTTGCCGTTGGCATCGCGAGCCGTCAGCGCATCGCGGTTGAACTGCGCATGCAGGTCGGCCAGACGTGCTTCGATGTCCTGATAACGGGCGTTCAGTTCGGCACGCTCGGACTCCATGTCCGCTTGCGCGGTGGCGTCGAGCTTGCCTTCCAGTTCCAGCTTGCGACCGTGCAGACGGATGCGCTCCAGCCCTGCGTTGATCGCGCCGATATCGACTTTTTCCAAGGTCTTGAGCTGCGCAGCGAGGCCGTTCACGCGGTCGATCCGCGCTTGCAGCTCAGGCCATGCGGCTTCGCCTTCGGCGATGACCTTGCCGTCCTGCTTGACGTTGACCAGGTAGCCGTAGAAGTTGCCCCACTCGCGACGCTCCAGCGCCATCAGCTCCGGCGGCGTCTTCTGGTTGGTCAGCCAATCGCCGACGATCCAGGTGAAGTCGTTGCCGTTCAGGTCACGGTTGCCGACCTTGATCAGCTCGCGGGTCATGAATTCCGGGCCTTGGTCCGGCACCGGCAGGCCAGCGCTTTTCAGGCGGGCACGGGGCACTTCTTCTTTCTGTACCACTTCGCCGACCACAAGGTGCTGGGCCTGGCCCGGCACGTCGTAGCTGGCGTGGATCAGGTCCGCCGGCCAGAAGTGACCCAGACCGCGCACGGCAATCACCGCCAGCAGGCCAATGGTCATGATGACCGCGATGGACACCGCGCCACCGCTGATCCAGACGCCCGGGGCGCCGCTCTTGAACCATCCTTTCAGGGAGTTCTGTTTCACAGACTTCTACCTTTGCTTAAAGCGACGAGTATTTCTTGCGCAGACGCTGACGAATCAGTTCTGCCAGGGTGTTCATGACGAAGGTGAACATCAGCAGCACCAGCGCCGAGAGGAACAGCACGCGGTAGTGGCTGCCGCCGACTTCCGACTCCGGCATTTCCACCGCGACGTTGGCAGCCAGGGTGCGCAGGCCTTCGAACAGGTTCATTTCCATGACCGGGGTGTTACCGGTGGCCATCAGCACGATCATGGTTTCGCCGACCGCACGGCCCATGCCGATCATCAGCGCCGAGAAAATCCCCGGGCTGGCGGTGAGGATCACCACACGCGTCATGGTCTGCCACGGCGTGGCACCGAGCGCCAGAGAACCGAGGGTCAGGCCACGCGGCACGCTGAACACGGCATCTTCGGCAATCGAGTAGATGTTCGGGATCACCGCAAAACCCATCGCCAGACCGACTACCAGAGCGTTGCGCTGGTCGTAGGTGATGCCCAGGTCGTGGGAGATCCACATGCGCATGTCACCGCCGAAGAACCAGTTCTCCATGAACGGACTCATGTACAGCGACAACCAGCCTACAAACAGAATCACCGGAATCAGCAGCGCACTTTCCCAGCCGTCCGGGACTTTCAGGCGGATCGACTCAGGCAGACGGCTGAAGGTGAAACCGGCAACCAGAATGCCGATCGGCAGCAGCATCAGCAGGCTGAAGATGCCCGGAAGATGACCTTCCACATAGGGGGCGAGGAACAGACCGGCGAAGAAACCGAGGATCACCGTCGGCATCGCTTCCATCAGTTCGATCACCGGCTTGACCTTGCGGCGCATGCCCGGAGCCATGAAATACGCGGTGTAGATCGCCGCAGCAACGGCCAACGGTGCAGCCAGCAGCATCGCGTAGAACGCCGCTTTCAGGGTGCCGAAGGTCAGTGGCGAGAGGCTCAGTTTCGGTTCGAAATCGGTATTGGCGGCGGTCGATTGCCAGACGTATTTAGGCTCGTCGTAGTTCTCGTACCAGACCTTGCTCCACAACGCGCTCCACGACACTTCCGGGTGCGGGTTGTCGAGCAGCAGCGGTTGCAGCTTGCCGCCGGCCTCGACGATCACCCGGTTGGCGCGCGGCGACAGACCGAACAGGCCCTGGCCTTCGGCTACCGGCTCGACCAGCAGGGTGCGGTGCGCGGTGCTGTGGAACACGCCGAGCTTGCCGCTGGCATCAAGGGCAACGAAGCCCTTGCGACGCTCTTCGGCGCTGATTTCAACGATCGGCGTGGTGCCCATCTGGAAGGTGCGGATCTGCTTGAGACGCAGCTCGCCGTCGGTATCACGAGCCATGAACCACTGAGCCAGACCACCCTTGGAATCACCGACGATCAGCGAGATACCCCCGACCAGTTGCGTGGTCGCGGTAACTTCGGCGTCGGCGTTTTCCAGCAGTTTGTAGCGACCGTTGAGGCTCTTGTCGCGCAGGCTGAACACATCGGCCTGGGCACGCCCGTTGACCACGTACAGCCATTGCTGGCGCGGGTCGACGAAGATGTTTTTCACCGGTTCAGTCATCTGCGGCAGCTCGATACGCTTCTGCTCGTTGGTGACTTCACCGGTCATCATGTTTTCTTCGCTGGTCAGCGCCAGCACATTGAGCTGCGAACCGGTCGAACCCACCAGCATCAGGGTCGAATCGGTCGCGTTGAGGCTGACGTGCTCCAGTGCCCCGCCGCCCTCGTTCACTGCGATCGGCGCTTCGCCGTACGGGTATTCGATAGCCGGGGTGATGGTTTTCTTGCCATCGGGGTAGCTGACTTTATAGGTGTGACGGAACACCAGCGCCTGGCCGTTGGACAGGCCTACCGCTACCAGTGGATGACCAGGCTGGTCTTCCCCGATGGAGGTTACGCTGGCGCCGGCAGGCAATGGCAGATCGACGCGCTTCAGTTCAGCGCCACTGTCGATGTCAAAGAACAACGCCTGGCCCTTGTCGGAAACGCGCATCGCCACCTGATTCTGCTCTTCGAGCGAAATCATCAGCGGCTTGCCGGCGTCCTGCATCCAGGCTGGGGTAATGGCATCTTTCGCGGTCAGGCTGGCACCCTGGAACAACGGTGCAACGACGTAGGCGAGGAAGAAGAAGATCAGGGTGATGGCTGCCAGCACCGCCAGACCGCCAACGAGGACGTACCAACGGGTGAAGCGATCCTTGAGCGCGCGAATGCGGCGCTTGCGTTGCAGCTCAGGCGTATTGAAATCAATGCGCTTGGGAGGATTAGTAGTCATTTGGGAATTGGCCAGATCATTCATGCGCTCACCCTAGCGATCCTGTATGACAGAAAGATGACAGTGCAGTGACGCAGCAAATCCACCGCCAGCGGGATACTGGAGGAGGATCGAAAATTCGAGGGTTGTGTGGGAGCGGGCTTGCTCGCGAAAGCGGTGATTCAGTCAATGAAGATGCTGAATCTGAAGGCCTCTTCGCGAGCAAGCCCGCTCCCACACCGGAGTCCGAAGGTGTTTATTTCGGACTCAATTTGTTACTTCTTTACGACTGCAGCGCCTTCTTGCAAGCCCAGATCAGCCAGTGCTTTGGCAGCGACTTTGGCTGGCAACGGGATGTAACCGTCCTTGACTACGACTTCCTGGCCCTGTTTGGACAGAACCAGTTTCACGAACTCGGCTTCCAGCGGGGCCAGAGGCTTGTTCGGGGCTTTGTTGACGTAAACGTAGAGGAAGCGCGACAGCGGGTACTTGCCGTTCAGGGCGTTTTCTTCGGTGTCTTCGATGAAGTCCGTACTGCCTTTCTTGGCCAGAGGCACAGTCTTCACGCTAGCGGTTTTGTAGCCGATGCCCGAGTAACCGATGCCGTTCAGCGAGGAGCTGATCGACTGCACGACCGAAGCCGAGCCTGGTTGTTCGTTGACGTTTGGCTTGTAGTCACCTTTGCACAGGGCTTCTTCTTTGAAGTAGCCGTAGGTGCCGGATACCGAGTTACGACCGAACAGCTGAACCGGCTTGTTGGCCAGGTCGCCGGTCACGCCCAGCTCACCCCAGGTTTTCACGTCGGCTTTGGCGCCGCACAGACGGGTCGACGAGAAGATCGCGTCAACCTGTTCCATGGTCAGGTGCTGAATCGGGTTGTCCTTGTGCACGAACACCGCCAGGGCATCCACGGCAACCGGGATAGCGGTTGGCTTGTAGCCGTACTTCTGCTCGAAGGCCGCCAGTTCGGTGTCCTTCATCTTACGGCTCATCGGGCCCAGGTTGGAGGTGCCTTCAGTCAGCGCAGGTGGCGCGGTGGCGGAGCCAGCGGCCTGAATCTGGATGTTTACGTTCGGGTATTCTTTCTTGTAGTTCTCAGCCCACAGGGTCATGAGGTTAGCCAGGGTATCGGAGCCGACGCTGGACAGGTTGCCCGACACACCAGTGGTTTTGGTGTAGCTCGGGATAGCAGGGTCAACAGCGGCAACCGCGTTGGCAGTCGCAACGCCAGCAGCGACAAAAGTCATTGCCGCCATCAAACGCTTCAGTTTCATGCCTTACTCCTAGCAGATAGGGTGTGTTAAGTCGGGGCCAAGTATCAGCAGGCCGTGTGAACACTCTATGGCTGAAATGTGACAATTGGATGAAAGGCCAGCATTGAGGTTTTACTGGATAATTCGTGGTGCGCCCATTCGCGAGCAAGCCCGCTCCCACAATTTGAAATGCATTCCAAATGTGGGAGCGGGCTTGCTCGCGAAGGGGCCGGTACTACTGGAGGAAATTCCGGATCAGCGCCCCTTCTTCCAGAGCCACGCCCCCACCAGAATCCCCATCGTGCACAGCACCGCCACATAGTAAGCCGGGCCCATCGCGCTTTCTTTCAGCAGAAGGCTGACCACCATCGGCGTCAGGCCACCGAAGATCGCGTACGCCACGTTGTACGAGAACGACAGCCCGCTGAAGCGCACCACCGGCGGGAACGCCTTGACCATCACGTATGGCACCGCACCGATGGTGCCGACCAGCAAGCCGGTCAGCGCATACAGCGGGAACAACCAGTTCGGGTGATCGGCGAGGCTGTGATAGAAGGTCCAGGAGCTGATCAGCAAGCCCAGGCAACCGAAGACAAACACCCGGCCGGCGCCGAAGCGGTCGGCCAGGGCGCCGGAGATGATGCAGCCAAAGCTCAGAAACACGATGGCCAGGCTGTTCGATTGCAGCGCCACCGTTGGCGAGAAGTGATAGACCGTCTGCAGCACGGTCGGGGTCATCAGAATCAACACGACGATCCCGGCGGACAGCAGCCAGGTCAGCAGCATCGAGATCGCAATCGCCCCGCGATGGTCACGCAGTACCGCACGCAGCGGCACTTCTTCGGCCAAGGCCTTGCGCAGTTGCAGCTCGGCGAACACCGGGGTTTCGTGCAGCCAGCGGCGCAGATACACCGAGAACAGACCGAACACGCCACCGAGCAGGAACGGAACTCGCCAGGCGTAATCCGCGACTTCCCCCGGCGTATAAATGCTGTTGATTGCCGTGGCGACCAGCGAGCCGAGCAGGATGCCGGCGGTCAACCCGCTGGTCAGCGTCCCGCAGGCGTAGCCGACGTGCTTTTGCGGTACGTGTTCGGAAACGAAGACCCACGCCCCCGGCACTTCCCCGCCAATCGCCGCGCCCTGGATCACTCGCATCAGCAACAGCAGGATCGGCGCCCACATACCGATCTGCGCGTAGGTCGGCAGCAGGCCCATGATCAGGGTCGGCACGGCCATCATGAAAATGCTCAGGGTGAACATTTTCTTGCGCCCCAGCAGGTCGCCAAAGTGCGCCATGACGATGCCGCCCAGCGGCCGCGCGAGGTAACCGGCGGCGAAAATGCCGAAAGTCTGCATCAGGCGCAGCCACTCGGGCATGTCGGCCGGGAAGAACAGCTTGCCGACCACGGTGGCGAAGAACACGAAGATGATGAAATCGTAAAACTCCAGCGCACCGCCCAGGGCCGATAGCGACAGAGTCTTGTAGTCATTGCGGGTCAGGGGGCGTGCAGGTTGCTCGGGCTGCGCGAGGCTCGAAGGCGCTGTGGTCATGGCAAGGGCTTCTCTTATAGGCGGATCTACCGCCACAACAACGCTGGCTGTGGCTTGGGCAGGTTCGGCACCATAGCAAATTGTTCGAAAAAGCACATAGAGGCGCGTATTTGCCGGTCAAAATCAGAACCCGATGGTCGTCGCGGAGTCTACCGACCGATATACTCGCAACCTTGCTCCGGTTTGTAGGGGGTTGCTGTGCGAAAACGTCGTTGGCCCGGCCTTTGAACGGGATCAGCCGGTTTCGCAGAGTTTCCCCTTTAGACGCCTATGGAAAACGTGACGAACGCAGTATGTTCGGTGCTGAATCGTTTTTCCTGAAGACGGCTACCACCAGCAATACCAACGAAGAGTCACGGGTCAGAGGCACCCCCGGCATGATAGAGCTCGAACAAGAAGATCCGATCCCGCAAGGCGACCTGGCCCTGCAAATTACCGCACTCCCCCGCGAAACCAACGGCTTTGGCGATATTTTCGGCGGCTGGCTGGTGGCGCAGATGGACCTGGCGGGTACCGCAATGGCCAGCCGCGTGGCCGGTGGCCGTGTGGCAACCGTGGCCATCGACCGCATGGCCTTTCTGGTGCCGGTCGCGGTGGGCGCGCAATTGTCCTTTTATACCCAGACCCTGGAAATCGGCCGCAGCTCGATCCAGATGATGGTCGAGGTGTGGAGCGACGATCCGCTGTCCAGCGAGTGGCGTAAAGTGACCGAGGCGGTGTTCGTCTTCGTCGCCATCGACGGCAGCGGTCGTACTCGCTCGGTGCCACCGCGCGCGCGTTAAACATCGCCGCGGTTTTGCGGTCGATAGTCGTCCCAAGTGTCTGATCGAGAGTTGCCCCATGAACACGCCCAACGTTGAAGCAGTGAAACTGGATGAACTGAACTGCTGGCGCATCCGCCACGGTCAGGCCGAAGTGCTGGTGGCCCAGCAAGGCGCGCACATCCTCAGTTACCAGATCGACGGCCAGCCGCCGATCATCTGGCTCAACGACAAGGCCGAGTTCAAGACCGGCAAGAGCATCCGCGCCGGTGTTCCGGTGTGCTGGCCGTGGTTCGGCAAGTTCGAACGCAACCCGCAGAGCGTGCAGGCCATGTACACCGGTGAGCAACCGGCACCCGCGCACGGTCTGGTGCGGGCGATGGATTGGGAGCTGGGCGGCATCGAATCAGAGGCCGATGGCGTCAAGGTGGAATTCAGGCTGCCCTACCCCGAAGGTGGCTTGCCAGGTTGGCCGCATCAGGTCGACCTGACCCTGACCCTGCATTTGTCCGAACAACTGAGCTTCAGCCTGACCAGCCATAACCGTGGCAGTGACACCGTCAGCCTGAGTCAGGCGCTACACACTTATTTCGCCGTCAGTGATGTGCGCAATGTGCACGTTGATGGCGTGGCCGGCTTGAAGTACATCGAGACGCTGGATGAGTGGAAAACCCACAGCCAGCAAGGTGAGTTGCATTTCGCTGGCGAAACCGACCGCATCTATCTCGATGCGCCGCCACAACTGAGTATCGTCGACCCGACCTGGGAACGACGCATCGTGCTGACCGCTACCGGTTCGCGCACGGCAGTGATCTGGAACCCGTGGATCGACCGCGCGGCAGCGCTGGCCGACATGGACAACGATGGCTGGCAGCGCATGCTGTGCATCGAGACGGCGAATGTGATGGACGACGTGGTGACTTTGGCGCCGGGCGCTAGCCACACCATGGGCGTTAGTGTCGCCAGCAAGCCGCTCTAACAAACACCGCAAAACAAACTGTGGGAGGGGGCTCGCTCCCGAAAGCGGTGTGTCAGATACATTAATTTGACTGACACACCGCTTTCGGGAGCAAGCCCCCTCCCACATTTGTTATGTGCAGGTCTTAGAGATCCGATTCCTGCACCACCCGCACTTTGTCCGCCTGCAGCGCATACGCCGCGTCAGCCAGATCATTGCTGACCTTCTCGACCTTCAGCGTGCCGGTGACCCACAGCGGCGTGTAGATGTCATCCAGCTTCAAGCCTTTGGGATAACGCACCAGCACCAGTTGATTCGGTGGTGGCGGCGGCACGTGGATGCAGGCGCCCGGGTACGGCACGAGGAAGAACAGCGTGCTGCGGCCCTTGGCGTCGGATTCCAGCGGCACCGGGTAGCCACCGATGCGGATGTGCTTGTCGTTCATCGACGCCACGGTCTTGGTCGAATACATCACCGCCGGCAGGCCCTTGGCCTGTTTCATCCCGCCCTTCTCGGTGAAGGTGCCAGTAGCTTCCGGGGAGTTGTGGTCGATTTCGGGCATCGCCTCGAGGGCTTTCTGGTCCGACTTGGGCATCAGTTCCAGCCAGTCGGTTTCCGGCAGTTCGCCGGCGTGGGCCAGACCGCTGCCCAGCAAAAGAAGAGTCAACAGAAGACGGCGCATGAAGGAGCTCGGTATAGAAAGGAAGGAACAGTAAATCGCCGAGCATTCTAGCCCTCCCGGCCACTTTGGCAGAGAGGGCTTTGTCGCTTTGGATCAGTTCTTTTTGATCAGGCCGTAGATCACCAGCAGTACGATCGCGCCGACCAGTGCGCCGATGAAGCCTGCGCCCTGACCTGCCTGATAGATGCCCAGGGCCTGGCCGCCGTAGGTGGCTGCCAGCGAACCGCCGATACCGAGCAGGATGGTCATGATCCAGCCCATGCTGTCATCGCCCGGTTTCAGGAAGCGTGCCAGCAGGCCGACGATCAAGCCGATAAAGATGGTTCCGATAATTCCCATGGCATTTCCCTCTGACGCTGAATAGTAGATATGCCAAAGCCTAGCCAGACTTTGGCATCCTGCCATCAGAGAACGGCGAGCCCTGAATGGTTCCGCCGCTGCCACATGAAACTGTCGTTACTCGGCGATCAGCGCTTCGACCTTGACGATCTGCGCCTGCAGCGTGGCCATGTCGGCGCAGCGCAGGTTGGCGTGACCGACCTTGCGCCCGGCCTTGAAGGCTTTGCCGTAGTGATGCAGATGGCAGTCTTCGATGGCGATGACTTTCTCGACCGGCGGAACCACGCCGATGAAGTTGAGCATGGCGCTCTCGCCGACCTTGGCCGTCGAACCCAGCGGCAGGCCGGCAACGGCGCGCAGGTGGTTTTCGAACTGACTGCACTCGGCGCCTTCGGTGGTCCAGTGCCCGGAGTTGTGCACACGCGGGGCGATTTCGTTGGCCTTGAGGCCACCGTCGACTTCAAAGAACTCGAACGCCATCACACCGACATAATCCAGTTGCTTGAGCACACGGCTGGAGTAATCTTCAGCCAACGCCTGCAGCGGGTGATCGGTGCTGGCCACCGACAGCTTGAGGATGCCGCTGTCGTGGGTGTTGTGCACCAACGGGTAGAACTTCGTTTCGCCATCACGGGCACGCACGGCAATCAGCGAAACTTCGCCAGTGAACGGCACGAAACCTTCCAGCAGGCAGGCAACGCTGCCCAGCTCGGCGAACGTACCGACCACGTCTTCCGGCTTGCGCAGGACTTTCTGGCCCTTGCCGTCGTAACCCAGGGTGCGGGTTTTCAACACGGCCGGCAGACCGATGGACGCCACGGCGGCATCCAGGTCGGCTTGCGATTGAATGTCGGCGAAGGCCGGGGTCGGGATGCCCAGGTCCTTGAACATGCTCTTCTCGAACCAGCGGTCGCGAGCGATGCGCAGGGCTTCAGCGCTCGGATAGACCGGAACGAATTGCGAGAGGAACGCCACGGTTTCCGCCGGAACGCTTTCGAACTCGAAGGTCACCAGATCGACCTCATCGGCCAGTTGGCGCAGGTGATCCTGATCGCCGTAATCGGCCCGCAGGTGTTCGCCCAGTGCCGCGGCGCAAGCGTCCGGCGCCGGGTCGAGGAAAGCGAAGTTCATGCCCAGCGGAGTGCCCGCCAGCGCCAACATGCGGCCCAACTGGCCGCCACCGATTACACCGATCTTCATCTCAACAACCTCAGGCAATACGTGGGTCTGGATTGTCCAGAACGCTGTCTGTCTGCTCGGCACGGAAGGTTTTCAGTACCGCGTGGAACTGTGGATGCTTGGCACCAAGGATGCTCGCCGAGAGCAGCGCGGCGTTGATCGCGCCGGCCTTGCCGATGGCCAGGGTGGCAACCGGAATGCCCGCCGGCATCTGCACGATCGACAGCAGCGAATCGACGCCCGAGAGCATCGACGACTGCACCGGAACGCCCAGTACCGGCAGGTGGGTCTTGGCCGCACACATGCCTGGCAGGTGGGCTGCGCCACCGGCACCGGCGATGATCACCTCGATGCCACGGCCCTCAGCCTCTTCGGCGTACTGGAACAGCAGATCCGGGGTGCGGTGGGCAGAAACCACCTTGACCTCGTACGGGATGCCGAGCTTTTCCAGCATATCGGCGGTGTGGCTAAGGGTGGACCAATCGGACTTGGAGCCCATGATCACGCCAACCAGTGCACTCATCGTCGCGCCTCTTCTCTCTGGGCGCCCGCAGGCGCGTCAAAAACAACAAGCCACGCAGGATTGCGTGGCTTGATTGTACGAAAAATGGCCGGACGTACCGGCCGAAGGCCGCGCAGTATACCGCAAAGAAAGCAATAAACAGCCCCCGAAACGACCATCCGTCAAATCAGCGAAAGGCCCGGTTTTATTGACTTGAAGGTCAGCCGACAAACACCACAAATCCCCCCTGTGGGAGTGAGCCTGCTCGCGATGGCGGTGTATCAGTCACATCATCAGTGAATGTACAGACGCTATCGCGAGCAGGCTCACTCCTACAAGGGCTCCGCGCAAGTTCAGGAAGTCTGCGCGGCGCCGCCTTCAAGCTTGCGCCACAACAGCCGCACGTTGGCTTTACGCACCAATGCGCAGCGATACAGACGAATCTCCAGCGGCACGTGCCATTGCGGGCCACCGCAGACGACGAGCTCGCCACGAGCCAGCTCGGCACGTACGCTCAGTTGCGGTACCCAGGCAATCCCCAGGCCTTCCAGCGCCATGCTCTTCAAGCTGTCAGCCATCGCGGTTTCGTAAATAGTGGTAAAGCGCAGCTGACGCTGGCGCAATAATCCATTCACCGAACGCCCGAGAAACGCCCCGGCGCTGTACGCCAGCAGCGGTACGCTGGCGTCGCCCTCCAGATCGAACAGCGGCTTGCCCTCGGCATCCGCCGCGCACACCGGCAGCATTTCGGTCTGGCCCAGGTGCAGCGACGGGAAGATTTCCGGGTCCATCTGCATCGCCGCGTCCGGGTCGTAGAACGCCAGCATCAGGTCGCAGCCGCCTTCGCGCAACGCATGCACCGCGTCGCCGACGTTGGTTGCCACCAATCGCGTGGCGATGTTCAGCCCTTCGTTGCGCAGTTGCGCAATCCAGCGCGGAAAGAAGCCCAGCGCCAAAGAGTGGGCGGCGGCGACTTGCATCACTTCGCCCTGCCCGCCTTCCAGGTGATGCAGGTGGCGCAGCACTTCGCCGAGCTGTTCGACCACGGTGCGCGCGGTCACCAGAAACAGCTGTCCCGCTGCCGTCAGCTCGATCGGCGTGCGCGAGCGGTTGACCAGCGTCAGCCCAAGCGCCGCTTCCAGGCTGCGAATCCGCCGACTGAACGCCGGCTGGGTCACGAAGCGCCGTTCGGCCGCCTGCGAGAAGCTGCGGGTGGCGGCCAGAGCACTGAAGTCCTCAAGCCATTTGCTTTCCAGATTCATCACGCCCTCCCGGGAACGCACCAAAACAGGTCACACGTCTGCCGCGCACGCGGCGTCACACGGGCATTATGCCGAATGTGCATAGGCCAGTGTTTAACAGCATTGGCCCAAAAAATCCCACAAGCCTAGCATTCGCAGCGTTCCGGCACAGACCGGGTCCATATCGAGATGATTTCTATCATGTCCTCCGCTGCATCTTTCCGCACAGAAAACGACCTGCTTGGCGCCCTCGAAGTACCGGCTCAAGCGTATTACGGCATCCAGACCCTGCGAGCGGTGAACAACTTCCGTCTCTCCGGCGTTCCGATTTCGCATTACCCGAAACTGGTTGTCGGTCTGGCGATGGTCAAACAGGCCGCCGCTGACGCCAACCGTGAGTTGGGTCATCTGAGCGAAGCCAAGCACGCTGCCATCAGCGAAGCCTGTGCCCGATTGATCCGCGGTGATTTCCACGAAGAGTTCGTGGTCGACATGATTCAAGGTGGCGCCGGTACTTCCACCAACATGAACGCCAACGAAGTGATCGCCAACATTGCGCTCGAAGCAATGGGTCACCAGAAAGGCGAGTACCAGTACCTGCACCCGAACGACGACGTCAATATGGCGCAGTCGACCAACGACGCCTACCCGACCGCGATCCGCTTGGGT
This sequence comes from Pseudomonas sp. JQ36, assembly GCF_053851495.1. Lineage (NCBI taxonomy): Bacteria > Pseudomonadati > Pseudomonadota > Gammaproteobacteria > Pseudomonadales > Pseudomonadaceae > Pseudomonas > Pseudomonas sp. JQ36. The sequence continues at coordinate 4,718,726 of NZ_CM132642.1, forward strand.
CTGCTGCTGGGTCACGACGCGCTGCTGGCCAGCCTCGACAGCCTGATTCAGGCATTCGCGGCCAAAGGTGAAGAATTCAACCACGTGCTGAAGATGGGTCGTACCCAGCTGCAAGACGCCGTGCCGATGACCCTGGGTCAAGAATTCCGTGCTTTCGCCACCACCATGGGCGAAGACCTGGCCCGTCTGAAGACGCTGGCCCCGGAACTGCTGACTGAAGTGAACCTGGGCGGCACCGCGATCGGTACCGGCATCAACGCCGACCCGCGCTATCAAGCGCTGGCCGTACAACGCCTGGCACTGATCAGCGGTCAGCCGCTGGTGCCCGCCGCCGACCTGATCGAAGCCACCTCCGACATGGGCGCCTTCGTGCTGTTCTCCGGCATGCTCAAGCGCACCGCGGTCAAGCTGTCGAAGATCTGCAACGACCTGCGCCTGCTGTCCAGCGGCCCACGCACCGGCATCAACGAGATCAACCTGCCGGCGCGTCAGCCAGGCAGCTCGATCATGCCCGGCAAGGTCAACCCGGTAATCCCGGAAGCCGTCAACCAGGTGGCCTTCCAGGTCATCGGTAACGATCTGGCGCTGACCATGGCAGCCGAAGGCGGCCAACTGCAGCTGAACGTGATGGAGCCGCTGATCGCGTTCAAGATCCTCGACTCGATCCGTCTGTTGCAACGCGCCATGGACATGCTGCGCGAGCACTGCATCGTCGGCATTACCGCCAACGAAGCCCGCTGCCGCGAACTGGTCGAGCACTCGATCGGTCTGGTCACCGCGCTGAACCCGTACATCGGCTACAAAAACGCCACCCGCATCGCCCGTATTGCTCTTGAAAGCGGCCGCGGCGTGCTGGAACTGGTGCGCGAAGAAGGTCTGCTCGACGAAGCCATGCTCGCCGACATCCTGCGCCCGGAAAACATGATTGCCCCGCGTCTGGTTCCGCTCAAAGCCTGAGCCGACGCGTTATTTGTAGCACCGCTCACCAGGTCGAGGGACTAGACACCTCTCACCTTTTGAGGGCTTGGGGATCAGTCCCCAAGCCCTTTTTTTTAACTTTCTGATCCTGAGACCCGTATGTCTGGGGACTGCTTCATGTGGGAGCGGGCTTGCTCGCGAAGGCGTCGTGTCAGTCGACCAGAATGAACCTGACACACCGCATTCGCGAGCAAGCCCGCTCCCACAAAAGAGCAGTTCCCGCACAAGCCCGGCGCCAGTAACGCCGGGTGTTTCAACGCTTCGTTTCGTCGCTTGCACCACGAGCGTGCAGACGGGCGCCGCACTGATCGGTATAGTGCCGCCCCTCTTCGCGTGAGCGGTCGTCGGTAACGAGGCCATAACCCATGCGAAACCCGAACTAATAACAAACCCGCGAAATGGACCGGGACGAAACCTTCGCCTCACCTGTCGTGCCGCGCGCAAACCGGTGTAACGCGATGTTTCTGAACATCCAGCATTTGCTTAAACAAAAAACAGCGAGGAAAAATCCATGCTCGAAGTCATCAACGACTTCCTCTCAGGGAAAGTACTGATCGTGCTCATTGTCGGGCTCGGTAGCTACTTCACGATTCGCTCGCGTTTCGTTCAATTGCGGCACTTCTTCCACATGTTCGCGGTATTCCGCGACAGCCTGAAAAGCAGCGGCGGCCAACTCAGCTCGTTCCAGGCCCTGATGCTCAGCCTTGCCGGCCGCGTTGGTGCAGGCAACATCGCCGGTGTCGGCATCGCCGTGACCCTGGGTGGTCCGGGTGCGGTGTTCTGGATGTGGGTGACCGCACTGGTCGGCATGTCCAGCAGCTTCTTCGAATGCACCCTGGCTCAGGTCTACAAGCGCGCCGATGGCGACGGCCTGTACCGTGGCGGCCCGGCCTACTACATCCAGCACGGCCTGAAGTTGAAAGGCATGGCAGTGGTGTTCTCGGTCCTGCTGCTGGTCACCTACGGCTTCGCCTTCATCGGCCTGCAGTCCTACACCGTGACCCACTCGCTGCAGAACGCCTTCGCCTTCGACCCAAGCCACACCGGGATCGTCCTGGCGGTGCTGCTGGCCATCACCTTCATCGGCGGCATCAAGCGCATCGCTGCAGTGTCCGATCTGCTGGTACCGGTCAAGACCCTGGCCTACATCGGCGTGACCCTGTACGTGATCGGCACCCAGATCGAACACGTGCCAGCCATGCTGGAAACCATCTTCAAGAGCGCCTTCGGTCTCGACCCGGCCTTCGGCGGCCTGCTCGGCAGCGCCATCGTCATGGGCGTGAAGCGTGGCGTGTTCGCCAACGAAGCGGGCCTGGGCAGTGCGCCGAACGTCGCCGCCGTGGCCTCGGTGAAACACCCGGGCGCTCAGGGCGTGGTTCAGGCCTTCAGCGTGTTCCTCGACACCTTCGTGATCTGCACCTGCACCGCGCTGCTGATCCTGTTGTCGGGCTTCTACACCCCGGGCTTCGAAGGTGACGGCATCGTCCTGACCCAGAACTCGCTGGCCGCCGTGGTCGGTGACTGGGGTCGCATCTTCGTCAGCGTTGCGCTGTCGCTGTTCGTCTTCACCTGCATCCTCTACAACTACTACCTGGGCGAAAACAGCCTGCAGTTCCTCAGCCGCAACCGCGCGTTGCTGATGGTGTTCCGCGGTCTGGTCCTGGCGCTGGTGGTATGGGGTTCGATGCAGGATCTGTCGACCGTGTTCGCCTTCGCCGACATCACCATGACCTGCCTGGCCTTCGTCAACCTGATGGCCCTGGCCATGCTGTTCAAGGTCGGCATGCGCGTGATGCGCGACTACGACGAGCAGCGCCGCGCCGGCATCAAGCAGCCGGTGTTCGACTCCAGCAAATTTGCCGATCTGGATCTGGACCTGAAGGCCTGGCCGACCGAGGCGCCAGCCGCCGACAAGACCGCAGTCGAGCCGCAAGGCGTTCCTGCAGCGCAACGCTGACAGGTGAATGACGGGCGCATCCCCTGCGCCCGTCAGTTATTGTGATGCAATACCTGTGGGAGCGAGCTTGCTCGCGAAAGCGGCGGATCAGTCGAGATTCCTGTATCTGACCCACCGCATTCGCGAGCAAGCCCGCTCCCACAGGAACTCACCGTTTCGGAGAATCCTATGAACCCTTCGACTTATCCCGCCGCCCAACACGTCATGGTGCTCTACACCGGTGGCACCATCGGCATGCAGGCCAGCGCCAATGGCCTTGCCCCGGCCTCCGGTTTCGAAGCGCGGATGCGCGAGTACCTGCACAGCCAGCCCGAACTGGTGGTGCCGCAGTGGCGCTTCCGGGAAATGTCGCCGCTGATCGACAGCGCCAACATGACCCCGGCCTACTGGCAGCAACTGCGTGAAGCGGTAGTCGATGCCGTGGACGTGCAAGGCTGCGACAGCGTGCTGATCCTGCACGGCACCGACACCCTCGCCTACAGCGCCGCGGCGATGAGCTTTCAGTTGCTCGGCCTGCATGCCCGTGTGTGTTTCACCGGCTCGATGCTGCCGGCCGGCGTCGCCGACAGCGATGCCTGGGAAAACCTCGGCGGCGCACTGGTTGCCTTGGGTCAGGGTCTGGCGCCGGGCGTGCACCTGTACTTCCACGGCGAGCTGCTGGCGCCGACGCGCTGCGCGAAAGTGCGCAGCTTCGGCCGGCATCCGTTCAAGCGCCTCGAACGTCAGGGCGGCGGAGTGAAAGCACCGTCGATTCCAGCCGCGTTGAACTACAGCCAGCCAAAACAACTGGTCAACGTCGCGGTACTGCCACTGTTCCCCGGCATCGGTGCCGGGATTGTCGACGGTCTGCTGGCCAGCGGCATTCAGGGGCTGGTGCTGGAATGCTACGGCAGCGGCACCGGGCCGAGCGACGATAGCGAATTTCTCGCCAGCCTTGGCCGCGCGCGGGACAACGGTGTGGTGGTGGTTGCGGTCACGCAGTGCCATGAAGGCGGGGTCGAGCTGGACGTTTACGAGGCCGGCAGCCGGCTGCGTGGTGTTGGCGTGTTGTCCGGCGGCGGCATGACCCGCGAAGCAGCGTTCGGCAAGCTGCACGGCTTGCTCGGTGCGGGACTGGACAACGCCGAAGTACGACGCCTGATCGAACTCGACCTGTGTGGCGAGCTGATCTGATACCACCCGAACCCTTGCAGGAGTGAGCCCCTGTGGCGAGGGAGCTTGCTCCCGCTCGACTGCGCAGCAGTCGCAGTGTTTTGGGGCCGCTATGCGCCCCAGCGGGAGCAAGCTCCCTCGCCACAACTGCGTTCACACCGTTTGATCTTCACCCGGCATATAACTTGCTGCCGTTTCCAGCACCCCCAAGGCTGGAAGATCTTATGCTCCACTCCCACCTCACGACGCTCAATGCCGTCTCACTGGTGCTCAACACCTTCAAGACCGAAGGCCTGTCGAGCGAAGCGCTGCTGGCCGGCAGCGGCATCAGTGCAGCGGATCTGGCCCGTGCCGACACACGCATCACCACCAATCAGGAAATGCAGGTCTGCGCCAATGCGGTCGCGCTCAAGCATGACATCGGCCTGGAACTGGGCCGGCGGATGCACGTTTCCTGCTACGGCATCCTCGGTTACGCCCTGCTCACCAGTGCCACCTTAGGTGACGCTTTGCGCCTGGCGATACGCTATCCAGCGCTGCTGGGAACACTTTTCGAACTGAGTCTGGAAGACGACGGCGAACGGGTCTGGTTTGTCGCTGCCGATTACCGCGAGAGCCCGGAGATGGCGGTGTTCAACGCGGAATTCTGCCTGGTGTCATTGAAGGTCATCTGCGACGACCTGCTCGGACATCCGCTGCCATTGCTGGCGACACGCTTTGAACATGCCGCGCCGGATTATCGCGACAGCTACGCCGAACACTTCGCCAGCCCGCTGCACTTCGCCGCCAAGGACAACGCTTTCGCCTTCGACCGGCGCTGGCTCGATCAGCCGCTGCCATTGGCCGACAGCATCACCCACCAGGCCATGGCCGAACGCTGCCGCAAACAGAACATCGAGTTCACCGGACGCCAGGCGTGGCTGGGGCGAATTCGCCAGTTGCTCAGTGCCCAGCTCAATGCAGCACCGGGGCTGGAGGGACTGGCCCAGCAGATGAAGTGCTCGCCGCGCACCTTGCGTCGCCATCTCAAGGACATGGGCAGCAGCTATCAGGAACTGCTCGACGAACTGCGCTTCGAGCGCGCCAAGCAGATGCTGTGTGAGGATCAGTTGCCGATCTACCGCATCGCCGAGACCCTGGGCTTCAGCGAGACCGCGAGTTTCCGCCATGCGTTCGTGCGCTGGAGCGGGGTGGCGCCGAGCCAGTTCAGACCCTGAAGATCAAAAGATCGCAGCCTTGGGCAGCTCCCAGCCTGAAGTCGGCTGACGTGCGCCGACTGATCGAACTCGACCTGTGTGGCGAATTGAACTGATAAAAACTGGAAAATGCGATTCGGAGCATAAATAAACCTTCCTGCAGAACTGACGCAGGAAGGTTTAACAATCAAGCTAAGGTGACCTCGAATTTCCCGCCCTCCAGTTTGGAGTCACCAGGCTGGCCGCTTTCCACATTGCCCACCAACCCGCTGATTTTCTTGCTGTTCTCTTGCCAGTACACATGAATCCAGCCTTTTTCCGCCAACCACTCTTGCTTGGCATTTTGAAACAGGAAATAAACGGGCTCCCCCCCCTCGGTAAACTCCACTTTTTCATTCAAATACTTTTTCTCAATAATTATTGCAATAAAGTGGCTAACACTAGGATCCCCTTCACTCATATCGAATTCAAGAACAATGTCCTTTTCGCGGACTTCAGCGCGACTGACCGGAAAGGTATAGTCTTTACCGTCAACTTTAATTTTGAATTGACCTTCGGTTGCCTTTTTGATGCCTCGAAAGAACTCCGGCGAATATTTTTCAAATTTCGAAGTACTCATACAAATCTCCTTTTGCAAATCATCAAAGCTAATAGGGATAGCCAGCCTCTTCCTCAAACAACCAGAGGTAAGCCTTTGGCAACCTAGACCCAACTTATCAGGCTGTCAAAAAACTAATATATAAATAAAAGCATGCGACAAACGGTATTAAATTCGAGAAAAACCTGTAATTTCTGACAGTAGACAGCGCCTGTTTCCAACTTTAAAATTGGCATGCACCATGCCTTGAGCCAATTAAAAACAATAATAAAACCAAAAGCAGACCAACTTAAAAAGTTCTTAAACACTGTTTAAACTTAAACATCAAGATCATCTCTAAATTATCAATCATGATTAACCGCGCATAATTTCCTGAGCTTTAAGTGTGGGAGCGGGCTTGCTCGCGAATACGGTATGTCAGATAAATTGATCGCGATTGACACTGCGCATTCGCGAGCAAGCCCGCTCCCACCGGAATGCATTGCATGCCTGAATCTAAGCAAGGCTGTACTGAAAAGAGGGGCGAATTGCGGTCAGAGTTTTTGGCCATATCGATCCCCTTTTGGCCTTTCCTGCCGTTCTCCGATTCGTCGCGCGCCGCAACACTGGGAGCAACCGAATCAGCCCCCTGCGGAGAACAACAAATGCTGACGATCTACTCGGACGATCACCACCTGCACCACGGCCGCTGCGAACTCATCGACGGCCAGCTCAAGCCGTGCTTCGAGATGCCTTCGCGTGCCGACCATGTGCTGCAACGGGTACAGCACCAGAACCTCGGCCCGGTAGAAGCGCCAAAGGATTTTGGCCTCGAACCGATCGCGCGCATCCACAGCCGCGACTACCTCGACTTCTTCAAGGGTGCGTGGCAGCGCTGGACTGAATTCAACACCGACGGCGACCTGCTGCCCTACACCTGGCCCGCCCGCACTCTGCGGCAAATCAAACCGACCAGCCTGCACGGCCAGCTCGGTTACTACAGCTTCGACGGCGGCGCGCCGATCACCGCCGGCACCTGGCAAGCAGCCTACAGCGCAGCGCAAGTGGCGCTGACTGCGCAGGCGGAAATCCAGCGCGGCGCGCACAGCGCCTTCGCCCTGTGCCGGCCACCGGGACACCACGCCGCCGGCGACTTGATGGGCGGTTATTGCTACCTCAACAACGCCGCCATCGCCGCTCAGGCATTCCTCGATGCCGGCCACAGGAAAGTCGCGATCCTCGACGTCGACTATCACCACGGCAACGGCACCCAGTCGATTTTCTACGAGCGCAGCGACGTGCTGTTCACTTCGATCCACGGCCACCCGGAAGCCGAGTTTCCATTCTTCCTCGGCTACGAGGATGAACGCGGTGAAGGCGCGGGTGAAGGCTTCAATTTCAACTATCCGCTGCCGGCCGGTTCCGGCTGGGATGTGTGGAGCGCGGCGCTGGAACAGGCCTGCAACGAGATCGACAGCTACGGCGCCGACGTCATCGTCGTGTCGCTGGGCGTCGACACCTTCAAGGACGATCCGATCTCGCAGTTCAAGCTCGACAGTCCGGATTACCTGGCCATGGGCAAACGCATCGCCGCCCTCGGCAAACCGACGCTGTTCGTCATGGAAGGTGGCTACGCGGTGGAGGAAATCGGCATCAACGCAGTAAACGTGCTCGAAGGGTTCGAACAATGAACCGACTCAAGCACTGCATTGCGCCAGCCGTGTGCGCCGCGCTGCTCAGCGTCGGCGCCCACGCCAAAGAACGCACCCTGCGCGTCTACAACTGGTTCGACTACATCACGCCCAAGGCGCTGGAAGACTTCAAGGCACAGAACACCCAGACCAGACTGGTCTACGACATCTTCGACACCAACGAAGCGCTGGAAGCCAAGCTGCTGACCGGCAACTCCGGCTATGACGTGGTGGTGCCGTCAAACGTGTTCCTCGCCAAGCAAATCGAGGCCGGGGTGTTCCAGCCGCTGGATCGCAGCAAGCTGCCGAACTGGAATCACCTCGATCCGAAACTGATGGAGCTGATCGAGGCCAACGACCCGGGCAACAAATTTGCCGTGCCGTACATGTACGGCACGATCCTGATCGGCTTCAATCCGGCCAAGGTCAAAGCCGCGCTGGGGGATAACGCGCCGGTGGACAGCTGGGACCTGATCTTCAAGGAGGAGAACATCAGCAAGCTCAAGCAGTGCGGCGTCGCCCTGCTCGACTCGCCGTCGGAGATTCTGCCGCTGGCCCTGCAGCACCTGGGCCTGGACCCCAACAGCAAAAATCCGGCGGACTATGCCAAGGCCGAAGCGCTGCTGATGAAGATCCGGCCGTACGTGACCTACTTCCATTCGTCCAAGTACATGGCCGACATCGCCAACGGTGACATCTGCGTCGCGGTCGGTTATTCCGGCAGCTTCTCGCAAGCGGCCAATCGCGCCAAGGAAGCGAAGAACGGTGTGGTGGTCGACATGCGCCTGCCCAAGGAAGGCGCACCGATCTGGTTCGACATGCTCGCCATTCCCAAGGGCGCGAAGAACACCGAGGACGCCTACACCTTCATCAACTACCTGCTGCAACCGGCGGTGATCGCGCCGGTCAGCGACTTCGTCGGGTATCCGAACCCGAACAAGGACGCCACGCAACTGGTCGATCCGGCGATCCGCAACAACCCCAACCTGTACCCGACCGATGCGGCAATGGGCACGCTCTACACCCTGCAACCACTGCCGCGGGATGCCGAGCGGGCACGCACCCGGGCCTGGACCAAGATCAAGTCCGGAACCTGAGCCGACGCTGACGACAAGACCCGCCGCCGTGCGGGTCTTTTTTTGTCTGCGATATCTATCTACCACCCTCGGCGCTCAGCCCGTCACTACCTTGCAACGCATCGCCCACCGCCTCTTTCGCGGTGCCTGCTGTTCTGACCAAGGATGTGACCATGCCAGAAACCCTCAACTCTCCCGCCGACCACAAGCTGCCGGACGATCAAGACGCCCTGCTTACCCAACTGGTCGCCGGCCCCTCAATCAGGGAAGTCGCCACCCGCGCCCTGCAACCGGCACTGAAGACGCTATACCCCAAGTTACAGATCGACCCGCGCCTGGCAATGGTGGTGACACCTGGCTGGACCTTGCGTGACCAGCGTGTCGTCCCCGGGCCGCGACACTTCGAATCGCTGACCGATGCGCTGGTGCGTCATGGCGTCGCCAACAAGCCAGTGACCTACCTGGATGGCGAGCACTACCTCACTTTGCATCCTGCGCACGAGACGCCGGTACAACTGCCCGTCAACATCGAGGCCATCGCCAGGCTGCTCAATGAACTGGCGCCGCTGCTGTTTGTTGCCTTCGAGGAACAACAGGTCGATTACTGGAACCAGTTCACCCGCGCCTCCGCCCCGCGCTGGCAGGGACTGTCCAGGTCCCTGCGCGAACTGTGGAACGTCGGGACGAACCCGGCGTGGGACGACGACCAGCGCGCCATGGCTCAGAGTCTTTTCGACCATCCGCAAAAAACTAGCCGCAGTACCGATGATCGCTATCAGTCCCGCGCCTGCCTGATCGATCTGGACACCACGCGCGATGGCACTTCCACTCACCTGCACGTCCTCGACATGGCCGTACTGATCGGCACGCTCGGCAGCCGCACACTGATTCTCACCCACACCATCACTCGTGGTTTCCAGGCCTTCGATACCCTGCAGGAACTGGGTGCCTCACTGCAGACCCAGACAGAGGGACCGCCGCCTGCAACCTTGCAATGGCGGCTGATCGAACCTGACGGCAACTACTTCGATCATCTGGCGTGCAATCTGATCGCCCTGCAGGCCGACGCGATTGGCGCGCTGGCAAACGAACCGGCGACAACCAATCTGACGCCCCACGTCAGCCGCACGACCAACGAACTCGATCCCACGGACAAGCAGTCGTCTTCACGCTTCAACCTGGTCGAGCAAGCGTTGCCAGAGTGGATGGTCGACGCCTCGCCCAGCGACCTGACCGCCTACAGCCGTCATCTGATGGATCTGGCGCAGGTGCAAAGTCAGAACGCCGAGCAGTCCTTTGACGACGGCATCAAACCGATTCGCGAGTTCGCGCTGGAGCAACTGGAGGCGGCCCTGCTCAAGGAGCATCCCGAAGCCACTGAACTGAATCTGGCCGAGATTCGCATCGTGGTCGACAGTGTGGTGGTGTGGGGCAGTTTCACTCCGTTGCTGGAGCCCGAACGCAGCACCTTCAGCCTGGTCGATCTGGCGCTGCAGAATCTGATTGCCCTGCCGCTCGGCAACAAGACCGTGAGCAGTATCGGCAGCACTGCGGTGCCGGCATGGATGACGGCTGATTATCTGGAGAGATTGATCGTCAATGTCGACATCGGCCAGACCTATCCTGCGCTGATCAGGCAAAAACTGCGCGATGACCCGCTGGAAAGCCTGCGACGGCAGAACCTGTTCACCAGCCGGCTGCGTGTCGAATTGCCGTTACTGGCCTTGCAGCAGAAGATTCGCGCACAGGGCGGGGTCGACGAGGCGGGCTATCGCTATGTCGCGGCCGTGGTTCAATTGCTGGACGACAATCGCCGGGTGGACGGTCAGGAGATCGTCATTCGACCGCTGGCCTTCAATCCCGCGTGGCGCCCGGGGGCGACCACCGATGAAGTGGCCAACATGTTCGTGATCGGCCCCCGACAGATGGACAAGGGCCCCTGCCTGCTGTACCGGCCCCTGTCCGATCATGCCTTGCTCCAGTACCCGTCGCCGGCCAACCTGGTGTACGCCATCAAGCATTCACCGACATTGCGTCAGTCGGTCCTCGCCTGGTTGCCGGACAGTGCGCGCGCCAACTATGCCAATTACGTATTCAGCGATGATCGACCCTCGGTATGGTCGCTCTCACAACTGCTCGCCGATCCACTGACTTCCTTGCAGATGAGCGGCACGCTGACCTTGGGAACAGCAGTCATCGCTACCGATTACCTGGCTTTTCTGTTCAAGGCCAACGTCAGTGCAATGGTCGAACTGGCGAATCGGCAATCGGTGTCCAATAGCGAAAGTCGCTGGGAGAGCTTCAAGCATGCGAGCTGGATGATCCTCAGCGCCGCACTGCCGTTTTTCGGTCGAACCGTCGGTACCGCCGCCTGGATCTGGCAGGTGCTGGACGATCTGCAACAAACCTTCGATGCCGCTGCCACAGGCGACACCGGGCAGCAGAAAACCGCGATGACCGATCTGTTGCTGACCCTGGCCATGGTGCTCGCCCATCACGCCAGCACCCGTAATGCGACGCCTCGGGACATCACTGAAAAGACGCCGGTGACCGTCGAGACCGAGCCCAAGGAGCCGGTGCCACCAACGCCAGTGAACATCGTGCAACGCCCTGATGTAATCGGTGAATATCCGGCGCAACACCAGACTTCGCTGATGACCGACACCGCCCTGAGCCTGACCCAAACCCTGGATCGCTTTGCCGTTACGCGCCCCGATGCACTCACCCCGCTCGCCAGCGACGCCGGCCGTTATCGTCACCTCTATCGACATGCCAGCGGATACTACGCACCGGTGGGTGAGCGCTGGTTCGAAGTCGCGGTCGCCGACACCGGTGAGGTTTCGATCATCAATTCGCAGCGACAGCCCGGACGTGAGGGGCCGGGGTTGATCCGCAATCGACGGGGCGAGTGGTTCGTCGACACTCGCCTGCGTCTGCGCGGTGGTGGTCTGTCGAGTCGGCGCAAGGCCAAACGACGGGAAAACAATGAACGCATCGCAGAACTCAAGAAACAACTGACCGAGTTCGATAACACGCGCGAGCAGGCCCGCGCAGAGCTGACAGCCGCTCACACCGCCATGACTGCGGCCAGCGACGACACCCTGGTGGCGCAACAGACAATGTTTCTTGCAGCACTTGAACGCCGCACCGAGGAATACGCGGCGCCCATCGACCAGCTGAAATCGTTGAACCTGCTCGAGACCGTGCCCCATTTCCGCACCGCCATGACCGAGATGCTCGGTACCCAGTTGTTCTTCAACCAGACATGGCTCGCTCAACGTGATCCTCTCTTCGCCAGAACCCTCAAGGAAACCCTGGTGCTGCTCGAGGCCGAAGAAACGGCCGCAGGCACCGGTGACCCCGTCACCTACCGCAGAATGTACGATTTGACCGAGGGCATGATCAGCAAGATCGAGTTTGCCCAGTCACGTTTCCAGGAGTTGAGCCGACTGGGCAAACGTGCCGCTGAAGTCGCCAATACCTATCGCGCAAAGCTGCCTGTGTTCAGTCTCAATGATCTCAAGGCACTGCAGGTGTCGCTGGCTCGCGACATCTGCCTGAAAGAGCAGGCTTCGCCAGCGCTGACTCAGGCGCAAGGCGATCTGGTACGCCTGCTCGACACAACCAACCTGGTGATTCAGACCTCACAGGAACTGCTGCTCGACCACACCAGCCTGGGGGCCAACGAGCGGATCGAAGGCCTCAACGGCATGCTCGAACAGTTTGCCGCCATCGATCAGTCGTTAGAGGATTTCGCCCTCAACCACAAGGATGTGCTGCTCGACGAGCCCTTCAGCCATACGCGTAAACGAATCAACGAGTTTCAGCGCCAGACCGAAGAGCACCTGGCGCAATTGCTCCTCGAACACCGGCCGGTGGAGCCTCGGCCCGGTCCTTCAAGGCCGGCGCCAGCCTCACGTAAACGGATTATCAAAACCCGCTTCAAGGGCACAGTGGTCGGCGAGTTGCGCTCCTCGGCGCCAGGGCAACCAGTCCTGCTGGACGTGAAAGCGCCCATGACCGGGAACGTCATCGCCACCTTTCACGAGAAAACGCCCGGAGTCTGGGTCGAACGCATTCAGCCCGGACGGCGCCGCCCGCCAGCTCCGGCGCAGGATCTCGCCACCCAGATCAGCCAGGGCCAGACGCTGCTCGATGGCGTGGAAAGCTTCATTCGGCAAACCGAAGCCCATGCCAAAAAACCTGGTCGGATTCCCGTCGAGATCGAAGAGCAGTTCCAGCGCAAGGCCGAACAGCTCGACGAAAGCGCGAAAAGCCTTGAACAGGCCCGGCTGCGGGCGAACAGCACCGAGGAGCCGCCAGCCCTGATCGCCCAATTGAACCAGGCGGGTGAACGCCTGTACGCCGAGGGCTACCGGATACGGGTCGAGATGACCAAGCAACAACCGCCAACCGCTGCCCGGGTCGAATGGTTATTGCACAAGGATGAGATCGACATTGTGTCTGGCGGTGCCCGGCGTCGCCTCAAAGGCCCGCGCAGGGATTATCTGCAGGAGTACGAAATTCGCGAGCGGCGCACCGGCAAGGCGTTGTGGTACGCGCACTTCCATTACAACAGCCTCGATGCGCCGGCCGACGCCTTCACCGCCGCCCATTTGAAACTGCAGGAGCAACGACGGATGGCCGGCGCCTTCGACCTGGACTCAGCCACCAGCAGCCCGCAAATCATCGCTATCTATCGCAGCGCGATCGGCCCGCAGCTGGCGCGTTCGCTGTTTTTCTCATAAGCCCCAAACGTCAAAAAGGACAATGACAATGACTGAGCATTCAGCGAACACCGAAACCCATGCATTGCTGCAAAAGAGCCAGATCGTCCATCAGACCAGTCGCGGTCCCACGGTCGATGAAGTCGCCAGCGCAGTGCTGCGCCAGGCGCTCGAAGCGCTGTATCCACAACAAGATATCGATCCCGAGCAGGCCATGATCGGCACGCCACAATGGCAATGGCTGAACGCTGAGCGGGTGGCCTTGCCGACCCGATTTGAATCACTGACAGAGGCACTCATCCGGCAATTTTTCAACGGCTCCAGCGCCAACTATCTCGAGGGTGAACACTTTCTGACCTTGAACCACCGAGCCACGCCAGTGGTGCATATGGATGTCGATATCGAGGCCATTGCCGATCTGCTCAACGATTATTCGCCTCTGTTGTTTGTCGCCTTCGCCGAGCGACAGCTGGATTACTGGAACAGCACCCGACGCCAATTGCCGCGCTGGCAAGAGCTGTCCGATGCCCTGCGCGACGCCCTGAACGTCCATAACGCCGAGGGCTGGGACGATGAGCAGTGTCTGGTCGCCCGGGCGGTTTCGCGGCGCCCGGACAAACAGGAGCGCCAGCGTCACGACAAAACACTGTCGGACATCCGCGTGTGCCTGATCGACATCGATTCCGTTAATACTCAAGGCAATACCGGTCACCTGATTCTGGGCGGCGCCGCGGTGATTTTCGGCCGCTATGGCCTGCGCGATCTGGTCATGATGTACACCGTGGAAGATGGTTACGAGACATTCGATTCTCTGCAGCAACTGGGTGAATCACTGCCGCAGCGTATCGAACTGTTACCGGCCGGAGAGAGTCTGCAGTGGCAGTTGTTCGAGCCCGAAGGCAATTTTTTCGACCACATGGCCTGGGTCCTGATTGCCAACCAGCTCGATGCCATTCGGGCGATCACCCGGCAGAGTCTCGACGAGGAGACCGAGGACGGCTCCTCCCTTCTGCCCCTGATCGAGCAAGCCAGCGAACCGCAGAAAAACACCCTCATCGACCTCGATGACTCGATACCCGACTGGCTGCTCGACGCTTCGGCTGCCGAGCTCGACCAATACAGCCAATCGATCAATGCGCTGGGCCAGTTGTACCGGCAGGCAGACAAGGCGCTGATGCCAATCCCGCCGATCGATACGTATGCGCACAATTGCATGCGTGAGGCGATCATTGCCGATCAGCCATCGGCGGCCGGGCTGCCTTTGGACAAATTGCAAATCCGCATCACCAACAGCTTCGAATCGGGAGGCGTGACACTGCCCGATCCGCATGACACCCATATCGAAACCCTGGGCGAGTACGCCTTGCAAAACCGCACGCCGTATCTGGCGACGCTGCAATTCGACCCGCCGCAAGCGCTGCCGCAGTGGCTGACTGTCGCCTACCTGACGAAGATGGCAAACAAGATCGACATGGGTGAGGTCTACCCCGGCTTGATCAGGGACAGACTGATCAACGATCCGCTGCAGGCCCCCCTGCAGCAGCGCTTTTACATCCGCCAGTTGCACGCAGTGCTGCCGCTGATTGCACTGGAATCCAAGCTGCGACGCCTCGGCGGCGTGGATGAGCAAGGTTATCGCTGCGTTCAGGAGTGGCTCAAACCGACACCCGGTCATCCACACACTGTGTTCATTCGTCCGCTGACGTTTATCCATGCCGGGGAGACTGCTGGCGATGTTGTCACCGACATGTTCATCATTGCCCCGCGCCTGCCTGGAGCCGGGCCATGCCTGCTGTATCGTCCGTTGCTTGAGCAGCCATTGCTGCAATTCCCTTCAACGCAAAACCTGCTGTACGCCATCCATCAGCCAGGCGAATTGAGGGATTCGGTGCTCGCGTGGCTGGCGGATTCGCAAACCAGTTTCAAATATGCCCAATACACCTTCCCCATCGGTCTGCCCAGTCCGTGGCTGGGCGCGCAATTGCTCGCCGAACCCTGGACCAGCGTCAAGTGGGCCGGGCCGGTCGGGCTTGCCTCCACGGCACTGACTGGCGAGGTGTTCCCGGTGCTGTTCAAGACCCATGCACTGGCGATGGCCGAACTCGCTGACCGACAGTCGTTGTCCAATGCGCAACGCCGCTGGGCCTTGCTGCGAGACAGTGGGTGGGCGTTGTTCAACGTTGCCGCGAACTTTCTCTGCGGTCCGGCAGGCGCGGCGATCTGGGTCTGGCAAAGCATCAGCGAAATCGATCAGGTCGTGGATGCCCACAATCGTGGCGATACCCACGCGCAGTGGAGCGCCGTCGCCGATATGTTGCTGAACCTGGGCATGATCCTGGCCCATCATGCGGCCACACAACGCACAACCGGCCCCCGCACAGCGTTGCGCAGCGAAGGCGCAAGCGAAATCGAAAGCGAAGGACTGCCCCGGATCCAGGCCCCCCCTGTACAAACGCCTGTCCTACCCACGGTTACACACGTCACCGCGCTGTTGAGTGACCAACTCCCGGCCAGCCATTACTCCTCGCTTGAAGCCTACGGCTCGGTGCCCCGTCGCTCGCCCGGTGCCTTGGCAACGTTTCTGAATACTCTGGCCGTGCCGGCTCCCGACCTCACGGCAGCCGCCGTGGAAACCCTGCTGCGCGGCAAGGCGACCCTGTATCGCCTCGCTACCAGCACCTATGCGCAGGCGGGCGATCGCTGGTTCCGCGTGATTGAAAACGATGACCAGCAGGTGCAAATCGTTGATCCGCAGACACCGTCAAAAACCGGTCCGCTGCTGATTCACAACCAGCAAGGCCAATGGTTCGTGGATACCCGACTGCGCCTGCGCGGTGGCGCCGGCGGCACCAGCCTGCAAAGTCAGCTCAAGGCCCAGCGCAAGGAAAAGGAAATCCAGAGGAACCAGCTCGGGGCGGCTCTGGAAGCATTCAGAAATCAGGAAGCCGTCGGCAACGCAGCTCTGGAGCAAGCCCAGTCAGCCATGCTTGGCGCCTCCGGAGAAGCCCACCAAGAGGCGACCCGGCGTTACCTTGAACAGGTCGAAAAGCTGATCGGGGATTACGACGAGGCCTTGAAAATACTTGGCCAATGGCGCCTCAAGGGTGGGAGCGATGGCTATTTCGTCGAATTGCAGCGCATGACCACTTTGCTGCAAAAAAACCTCAGCCTCTGGTTCGTTCTCAAACGCAACGCATACGCGGTATTGACCCGTAAATTGGCTCGGCACACGGTCATCGATACCCCGGCCGCGCTGCAAAGTTACAACGAGGAACTGCACCAGGCCCTGGCGTTGAGCCAGGACATGATCGCCCGCCTGCAGCTGTCCCGTACCTCCTTGGAAACTCTCGACACCATCGGCAGCGCAGGCATGACCACCGCACAACGCTTGCGCCAACTGCTCCCGACGTTTAATCAGTGGGATCTGAAGTCCAATGCCATCGGCATGTCTCACGAGTTGTGCATGCAGGAAACTGCCACCGAAGCGGCGCGGGAAGCCACCGGTTGGCTGATAATCGAAGCCGCCACCGCCACACATCGCCACGCTGCCCTGATCAGGAAACCCGACAACGGCGACAGCACTGCGCTGCGCATTGATCGTCTGAGCCGACTGATTGATGTCTATGTCGATGCCGATCAGCGTCTGGGGGACTTGCCAGGCGAATACCCGGGCATGGTGGTCGCGGCAGAACTGGCGCGGCTAAGGAGCCTGCTCGGCGAATTCAGACAACTGGCGCAGGAGCAACTGAGCGAACTGCTGCCGGAAACCGGAGCAAGCAGCACGCCGGTCACACCAGGCCCCTCTGTCGCAGGATCGTCCCGGCCGGTTGGCAAGGTCACCAAGAGCCGGCCTCGTGACCCTGCGCCCGCCAAACCTGCAGCCGCCAGCGAATCGCCTCTGGAAGAAATGCTTCCCATCAGACCCTCCGCCTCCCCGACGACGCACGTGGGCGACATCGAGTTCATTGCCGATGCCCTGACCCAGAATGAGCGAGTGCAGGCGTTCATTGACCGGACCCGTCGTGACGCTCTGAGGCCCAACCGTATACCGGCAGACATGCAGGATCTGTTCGATCAGCAGGCGCGGCGACTGGAACAGATTGCGGTCAGCGTCGAACAGGCGCAGGCACGCATTGTCGCCTCCGGCGGCACGCGGTTGCCGGTGGGCAACTTGAGTGCGGAACTCAACAGTGCGGCGATCCGGTTACGCGCTCAAGGCATCGCCGTGCGCGCCAGTCTGCTCAAGGATCGCCAGCCTCGACAAGCCTATTTGCAATGGTTGCTGGACAATCATCAGGTACGGATCGTCAGGAACACCAAAGGCCGGATCAAGACCAAAAAGCGCCAGGATTACTTTCAGGAGTATCAGATACTCGACAGCACCCAGCATGATCAGCCGTTATGGCTCGCGCATTTTCACTACGACTCGCCCGAAGCCGCACCGGAACAATTCACCGCGGCGCACCTGAAAATCGCCGATGCGCATTTGAAGACCCTCAGCGCAGAACGTCGACAAGCCCTGACTGCTCTGACACCCATCGACTACGTGCTGCGGCGGATTGGCGATCCGAGCCTGTTCCTGCAACTCGAAACATAACCGTGATACCACCGTCGGGCGCATCGATCTGCGCCCGCTTCAGAGGGTGTGCCACACGGTTCGCAAACGCTCGAGCGCCGCTTCGATTGCGCGCTCAGGCACCGCGGCAAAGCCCAGCACCAGTCCGGCGCGTTGGTCGACCGGGGTCGTGGAGTCAGGCAGCCAATAACTGCTCAGACCATTGATCTCGACGTCGACGCTACGCGCCAGTTCGATCAGTTGGCTTTCACGCGCCACACTGGCAACCGGCACGGTCAGGTGCAGCCCGGCGGCAACGCCGGGCAACTGGCCGACGCCTGGAACATTCTGCGGCCAGCCGCCGAGCAGGACATTGCGTCGGCTCAGCGCCGCGCGGCGCATGCGTCGGATGTGCCGCTGGAAATGCCCGGCGGCCATGAACTCGGCCATCACCGCCTGGGTACTGACCTCGGAATGACGCACATCCACCGCACGCCTTCGGGCAAAAGCCTCCACCAGCCCCGGCGGCAGCACCAGATACCCCAGGCGCAATGCCGGGAACGCGACCTTGCCAAACGTGCCGACATACAGCACTCGCCCCTGTCGATCAAGGGCGGCCAAAGGCGCCAGCGGAGCGCCGCTGTAGCGATACTCGCCATCGTAATCATCCTCGACGATCCAGCCCTGCGAGCGCTCGGCCCAGGCCAGCAATTCGAGGCGGCGGGCCAGACTCATCACCACCCCCGTGGGGTACTGGTGGGAGGGCGTGACATAGGTGAGGCGGCAATCGGTCAGTCCCGCCAGTTGCTGGCAGTCGATACCCTCACTGTCCACCGCCACCCCGTGCAGCCGGGCACCGGCCACAGCGAAGGCATGACCGGCCGCTCGATACCCGGGATTTTCAATCGCTACGCCGTCGCCCGGCTCTACCAGCAACTGTGCACAAAGGCTAATGCCCTGCTGTGCGCCACTGGTGATCACAATTTGCTCAGCCGTGCACTGCATGCCCCGGGAGCTGCGCAAATAGGCCGCGATCATCCCGCGCAACCGCACATCGCCCGCCGGGTCGCCGTAACACAGCTGCTGCAAATCCGGCTTGCGCCAGAAAGCCGCGTTCAGCTTGGCCCAGACGTCAAACGGGAACAGATCGAAGGCTGGAACGCCGACCCGAAAAGCACGCGGCGGACCACTGGGCGGCAGGGACAGATGATTGTTTTCAACCCGCTGCAACGCGTCGCTGTGGATAACTTTACTGGATGGAACCACAGGTAAATCCAGCCAATTTGTGGATAAGGTTGTGGGTAAGCCTGTTGAAAACCCTGTGGATACTTTTGTGGATAGTTTTTTCGTGGGCAATGCGCTTTGCGGCAATTGCGCCACATACGTGCCGTCCCCGACGCGGCCTTCGATGAAGCCTTCGGCGTACAACTGATCGTAGGCGCGCACCACGCTGTTGCGGGAAATCGCCAATGCCGCCGCCAGATCACGGCTGGCCGGCAGCCGCGTGCCACTGGCCAGCCGCCCGTCCAGCACCCGCAGACGCAGCGCCTGATAGAGCTGGCGGCTCAAACCCTGACGGCGGTCGAGCTCGATACCGGCCGGATTGAACGGCATGGACAGCGTGGGCGATTCGGGCATGACAATGGACCTATGAAATTGGTCTTCAATGGCTCTTACAACAGACCAATAGCCTGCCTAGGATGCAGGCATTCGCCAAGGAAAATCTCTCCATGTACACGCCCCGCGCCTTTGCCATCGACGAACTATCGCAACTGCACGAACTGATCCTCGCCACCCGTCTCGCGATTCTGGTGAGTCATGGTGAAAACGGCTTGCAGGCCAGCCATGTGCCAGTGCTGCTGCACCGCGAACAGGGCCAGAACGGCACGCTGTACGGGCACCTGGCCAAAGCCAATCCGCAGTGGAAAGACCTGCGTGACGGCGCTGAAGCGATGCTGATTTTTGCCGGCCCCGACGCCTACGTCAGCCCGGGGTTTTACCCGAGCAAGGCCGAGCACGGCAAAGTCGTGCCGACCTGGAACTACGTCGCCGTGCACGCCTATGGCCACGCCGAAACCTTCAGCGACGGCGGGCGCCTGCTCGACATCGTCAGTACCCTGACCGATCGCCATGAAGCCGGTCGCGCGCAACCGTGGAAGGTCGACGACGCACCGGCCGACTATATCGACGGCATGCTCAAGGCCATCGTCGGTTTCGCCATTCCCATCGACCGCCTCGAAGGCAAGCGCAAGCTCAGCCAGAACCGCAGCGCCGAAGACATTGCCGGCGTGCGCGAAGGCCTGACTGCCAGCCCCGACATCGCCGACCGAACCCTCGCCCACTTGATGCGTTAAGGAAATCAGCATGAGTCAGATCCAGATCCGCCCGGTGACTGCCGGTGATCACGCCGCCTGGTTGCCGTTGTGGCAGGCTTACCTGCGCTTCTACAACAGCGAGTTGCCGGACGCCGTCACGCACAGCACCTGGCAGCGCTTCCTCGCCCCGAGCGAACCGACCCACGCCGCCCTCGCCTGGGCCGACGACAAGGCGGTGGGCATGGTGCATTTCATCTATCACCGCTCCAATTGGAGCATCGAAAACTCCTGCTACCTGCAGGATCTGCTGGTGGCGCCGGAGACCCGTGGCACCGGCGTCGGTCGCTTGCTGATCGAACACGTCTACGCCACCGCCAGGGCCGACGGTTGCTGCAAAGTGCATTGGTTGACCCACGAAACCAATGCCACCGCGATCCAGCTCTACGAGCGCATCGCCGAGCGCCCGGGATTCATCCAGTTTCGCAAAGCCATTTAAGGAGCCGCGTACATGACCACTTCACTTGCCGACTGGAAAGGCGTCCCCGCCCCCACTGCGACCTTGCTCGAAGGCCACTTCATCCGCCTGGAACGCCTCGACCCGGCGCGCCACGCCGATGATCTGTTCAACGCGCTCGAAGGCCCCGGCGCCGACCCGAAGCTGTGGGATTACTTGCCGTATGGGCCGTTCCCGCAACGCAGCGTTTTCAATGACTGGCTGAACAACCATGCGGCCAGCAGCGATCCGTATTTCTTCAGCGTGATCGACCGCGTCACGGGCCAGGTGCAAGGCATTCTGAGCCTGATGTCGATCGTCCCGGCGCAGGGGCGCATCGAGATCGGCCACGTCACCTTCGGTGCGCCAATGCAACGTTCACCGAAGAGTACCGAAGCGGTTTACCTGTTGGCCAAATACGCCTTCGAACAGGGCTACCGGCGCCTGGAATGGAAGTGCAACAACGGCAACGCCCGCTCCAAATACGCCGCCGAACGCCTGGGCTTCAGCTTCGAAGGCGTGTTCCGCCAGCACATGGTGGTCAAGGGCCAGAACCGCGATACCGCGTGGTATTCGATTGTGGATTCGGAGTGGCCGGCGATTGCGGCAGGATTCGAGCAGTGGTTGAGCGATGCCAACCAGACGCCGAACGGGCAGCTCAAAGGTTTGGTCGAGTGCCGTAGTTAAATCGTCAAAGCGAAAGATCGCAGCCTGCGGCAGCTCCTACAGGAAGAACATCAATCCCATGTAGGAGCTGCCGCAGGCTGCGATCTTTTGATCTGTTGTTTACCCCAGTTTCTGCGCCAGCACCGCAATGTGTTCCGGCCCGATCCCGCAGCAACCGCCCAGGTGACTGGCACCACGCTGCTGCCAATCCTTCGCCCAGTGCAGATAGCCCGGAGGATCCAGATCGTCGCGCAGCGGATCGAGGCCGTCGTTGGCCGTCGCCTCTTTCGGTTGCGGTGGAAACGCATTGGCATACGCGCCGATGTGAATCTGCACACCCAAACGCTCAAAGGTATCGCGCGCCGCATCAATCGCCGCGCCGATCACTTCCGGCTGGCTGCAGTTGAACAGCAGCGTCTCCACGCCCAACTCCGCCGCCACCGCCGCAGCTTCGGCCACCGGTTCGCCGGAACGCAGACGCGGCACCTCGTCGGTGTCTTCATCCTTCAAAGTAAACGACAGCCAGAACGGTTTGCCGTCCTGCGGCAGACCGGCACGGATGGAACGCGCCTCGATGATCGAGCTCTGGGTTTCCGCGAGCCACAGGTCGACATGTGGTGCCAGGCCGGTCACCAGTGGCGTCAGCAATTCGTTCACTCGCGCCGCTTCGAACAAATCCGGGCGATAGGAGCCGAACAGCGGCGGCAACGAACCGGCCACTCGCACCGCTTTACCCGATGCCCGCACCGCACGCTGTGCCAGTTCTCCGGCCAACGCCGCCAGTGCCTGACCTTCAGCGGCAAACCGCGCCTCGCCAATATGAAACGGCACGACCGCATAACTGTTGCTGGTGATCACATTGGCGCCGCTGGCGATGTAGGCCGCGTGCACCGCTTCGACCGCCTGCGGCGCTTCGATCAGGGCCAGCGCCGACCACTCGGGCTGCCGAAACGGCGCCCCGGCGCGTTGCAACTCACGGCCCATGCCGCCATCGAGAATTACCGTGCTTGCTGTGCCCATATGCTTTTCGCTCATATGCTTATGAAAATTACTCACTACCAGAGTAGTTCTTATAACTATTTAATACGCACCATTCGGTTAATAACAACCCCTTTTTTTCAGGTGTCGACTGTGAAACTTCAACCGCTACTGGCCTTGGGCCTGACGATTCTGGCCGCGTCCACTCAAGCCTTCGGCGGCGCCACACTCGATCGCGTCGAACAGAAAAAACAACTGGTCGGCGTGCTGATGGAAAGCTACCCACCCTTCTCGTTTCTCAATGAGCAGAACCAGCTCGACGGCTTCGACGTCGACGTCGCCAAAGCCGTCGCCGACAAGCTGGGGGTCAAGCTGCGCCTCGAAACGCCATCCTGGGACGTGATCGCTGCCGGCCGCTGGAGCGGGCGCTATGACATCTGCATCTGCTCCATGACTCCGAGCAAGGCCCGCGCCGAAGTGTTCGATTTCCCGGTCGAGTACTACGCCTCGCCCGCCGTAATCGTGGTCAACGCCAAGGACGATCGCATCCACGGCGCCAAGGACCTGAGCGGGAAAAAGGTCGGCCTGACCAGCGCCAGCAGCTACGAAAGTTATCTGAACAAGAATCTGGTCATCGAAGGCGCCGAAGACACGCACCTTGAGTACCCGTTCGAGGATGTGCAGATCGCTCCGTACGATACCGACAACGTCGCCTTCCAGGATCTGGGTCTGGGCGCCGGTGTGCGCCTGGACGCCATCCTCACCAACCTGGTGACCGCGCAGCCGCGCCTGAATCAGGACCAGCGTTTCAAACTGGCGGGCGCGCCGCTGTACTCGGAGCCGAACTCGGTGGCCATCGAAAAGGGTGACGCCGAGTGGGACGCCAAAGTGCGCGAGGTGTTTGCGCAACTCAAACAGGACGGCACGCTGAGCAAGCTGTCGCAGAAATGGATCGGTGCCGATATCAGCCAATGACTGCCTTCCCGACACCTCCACAGCCGCCGCAACCGGTGGCTGAATCGCGCCTGCAACGGCTGTTCGGTTTCCGCACGCGCCTGTACCTGACCTGGGCGGCGATGTTCAGCCTGTTCGCCGGGTTTTTCCTCAGCTTCGATCTGAAGCTCTCGATCATCCTCGACAAGCTGCCGAATCTGCTCGGCGTGCACCTGGCGCCCAACGGCTTTCTGCAGGGTGCGGCACTGACCCTGTTTCTCTGCGCCTGCGCAATCGTCGCCTCGTCCTTGCTGGGCTTCGTCACCGCTCTGGCGCGCCTGTCGAAAAGCGCCGTGGCGTTCGGGATCGCCAGTTTCTACACCTCGTTCTTTCGCGGCACGCCGCTGCTGATCCAGATCCTGTTGATCTACCTCGGCCTGCCGCAACTGGGTGTCGTACCCGGCGCAGTGGTAGCCGGGATCATTGCCCTGTCACTTAACTACGGCGCCTACCTCAGCGAAATTTTCCGCGCCGGTATCCTCGGCGTGCCCTATGGCCAACGCGAAGCTTCGCTGGCGCTGGGCATGCGCGAGAGCGTGATCTTCTGGCGCATCACCCTGCCCCAGGCGATGCGCACGATCATCCCGCCGACCACCAACCAGTTCATCTCGATGCTCAAGGATTCGTCACTGATCTCGGTGATGGGCGTCTGGGAAGTGATGTTTCTGGCGCAGTCCTACGGACGCTCGAGCTACCGTTACATCGAGATGCTGACCACGGCGGCGATCATTTACTGGCTGATGTCGATTGGGCTGGAGTTGATTCAGGCGCGGATGGAGCGGCATTACGGCAAGGCTTATGTGCGGCGTAGCTAGGGTAATCAGCACCTTGCGCCAGCGTCGGGTTTTAATTGATCTCTCGTCGGATCCGCACCACGCCCATTTTCAGTCCAAATGGGCGAAACACCGCATTCAACGATTTCAACGTCTGATTGCCCTCGCCATGCTCGATATGCACCAGCGTGCGAACCGATATTTTGCACATCCTGGCAAACTGGGTTTGATGCAGACCGGTCACTTCCACGCGTAGACGACGAACCGCTTCACCGATCTCCAGTGTCCCTTGTGCCAGCGCCTCTTGAATGTTTTCGATGAGCACCGTGCGCTCGGCTACCGTCATGCTCATTTCAGATCCCACTCTTTCAAGCGTTGCTCCAGATTTTTCAGATGGATTCCCGGGTGGTTCATCGTTCTGTCGGGCAAACCACTCGCCGTCAATATGTCGGGGAGCGCCGCCAGACGCTGGGCATCTTCACGCAAGCGTTCGAAAGGATCTGATGCGTCGGTCAAGCCTGCCAAAGGGTCTTTGGGATCGGTGATATCAGCCAATACGCGGCACACTCCCCGCCAATCGACCTCTCCCGCCCTCTCCAGATCTTTTGGCCATTTGGTTGTCCGGGTCACACCCTCGTCATCCATGACCATCGGGGCCAAGTCATAGATCGGCGCCAGACGAAACGAGCCTTCCTGGCGAATTATCGCGGTGTTACGACCATGGTTATCCGAGTTACCGAGGATCTTGTTGATCAGATCCCGACGTAAGTAATCCGTCACCAGTGCGGGGATCTGACTGGCCTGCCCTGCTTTTCGCCAGAGCCCGGCGAGCATGCGGATGACATCCATATGGTTCATTGCACTTCCCGGCGCCGTTACTTCAGCCAGCGAGTAAATCGACTCGACAGCAAAACGACTGACTTCACCGTTCGTTACTTCTCGATCAAAGCGCTGCATCCACAAGCTCGGCTTACTCGCTTCTTCTAATGCCAAACCTTCTACCGCGATCGTTTCAATGCCGAGTTTCTGAAGCGCCTTGTAGTAATGGAACTCGCTGCGCAGGATATCTTGATCGACCAGACTTCCTTTGTTTCTGGCAAATTTTATAAACCAATGCTGCCTGACCTCTTGATCGCCCAATACCGCATCGGGGTACAAAAGGCCGGCCTTGTTTTCAGCCAACAATAGCTTCGGTGCTTCACCGCCTGCCCCTGTAGCACCACCAATTGCCGCGCCTTGCTCATAGGCATATTCCAGAAAGCGACTGTCGCGGTGAACAACATCCTCACGCTTGAATCCGATGGGCTCACGCTCATCGACAGCCTCGGCCGACTCTTTTACGCGCATATTGCCAATGGGGGCTGGAGTGCTCTGGCCGAGCAGATACAGATCGGCACCGATATGCGCCGGTTTCTCCTGCCCCAGACGCGCAAGTAGAAATCTTTTGGCCGCCCCTGCGGGGGCAATGTCATAGACAAATGCGGGCGTACTGGAGCGTCGCCCTTCCCAATCCAATGGATACAACGCACTGACGGCCTTGGAAAACGGAGAGCCTATGGCTTCAACATTTTCGACAAGGTATGGCGTCTCGTAGCCGAAACTGCAGCGACTTTCGAACCCCTTTTCAGGCTTGTCGAACCTTAGAATCATTGCGTCGTGCCATTTTCCAGCACTGAATATCTGTAATGTCAGGTCGTACATGTCTCAACACCTGCATTTAATTGCATTTAAACAGGGGGTTTATTGCCCGTAGATGCAATATAGTGCATTTCGACGGATGATGGGGCGTTGCAATATGCAACAAAATGCAGATACGACTGAGCTTAAGATCATCTGAACGCAAAATAATGCAGGTCATCCTCCGACTTCATTCTGTAAGAACCCCTCGATATACGGACGGCCCGCTAATAACAAAAGGCCCCCCATCCATGCCTTTCTCGCCCTGCAGCGGCGAGATTGGCAGCAAAAGTCGCAACCTCGGGTTAATTGGGCAGTGGCAGATAAGTTTCTGATCATTACAAGCGGCTAATTGCAATTCAATTTGTAGGAAAAGGCGACGCGACGGCACGATGCAATCCGCCAATCTTTGTCGAGACGCCCTTTTCCGAAGATCAAACAGACGCAGCCCGCAGCACCGAGCGATCCGGCTGACATCGGCGCCTGCCGGCTCCAACTTAGAGTTTTGCCTCCTGCCACGAGAGGCTGAACTCGATGCCCGTTCAATTCCACTTTCGACCAAAACACCTGACACTAGCCATTGCTTTAGCCATGGGATGTGTCGATCTGTCCATGGCTCAGGACGCACCGCCCGACACTCAAGGCATCTCTCCCGCCTCCCCTGAAGCATTCAAATCAGCGATCAACGCTTTCGCTAATCATCCGGAAACCGTCCAGCTGAAGGTCAGCAAAGCCTATCCGGCACAGGAAGGTGTGGCGCTCGCGCTCGATGCGCGCAATGACCTTGTCACCGTGCAATCTCGAGGCAGTTTCGCCGGCCTGGTCGACGCTGGCGGGGGCGACAACCTGCTGCAACTCGACGCGAACAGGAAAGGAGTGCTGGGTGAAACCCGTAACTTCAGTGGGCTGGAGGTCAGGCGCGGGAGCTGGACCCGTAGCGGACCGGGTGATTTCAGCCTCGGTGTACTGGTTCATCCAAAGGCATTGCTGGTCAATGAAGGGCAAATTCTGGGTACGGCAGTGACCGAGGGCATCTTGATCAACAAAGGGGCGATCAATGGCGGCGCCACTGTCGTGTCTGGCGGCGACCTGACCAACCAGGGCCTGATTGACGGCATGGTGGATGTTCAGGAAAACGCCCATATAGCCGGGAATGGTGCGGTTAATCATTTGAACGTGCACGGACGCATGACCGTCGACGATGTGTACGGCGCACCCAAGATCGCGGGAGACCTGCGCCTGGCACGTTCTGCCGTACTGGCCTATGCCGTGGATGCTTCCGGCAACAGTCAGACGGTGGTCGTGAAAGGAACCGCTCATTTGGGTGACGCCACCCTGAAACTCGTCACCACTGGCGACTATCCGCAAAGCAGTCAGCACACCATTCTGCAAGCGGGAAAGATTGAGGGACAGTTTGGCACCGTTGAAAACGATCTGGCCTTCATGACCCCGACGCTGCACTACGAAGCACAACGAGTGGGCTTGCTCTATGCCCGTAACGATGTGCCGCTTGAAAGCCTTGCCACCACGCAGAATAGTCAGGCGCTCGCCCAGAGCATTGACGAGACACCCTCCCAATCTCAGCAACCTCAGCAACCTCAGCAACCTCAGCAACCTCAGCAACCTCAGCAACCTCAGCAACCTCAGCAACCTCAGCAACCTGAAGAGCCTGAGCCCTCCGGCGAGTCTGCGATAGCCCTTGGTTCATCCGCTGCTACCAACCAGGCGGCCACATCCCTGCTGGGTGCCAGCAACGCAACGGCCAGCGTGGCCCTTGAACAACTTGCCGCTGGCAGCAACGCCAACCTTGCCAAAGCCACCCTGAACAGCGTCAACCCGATCAGCGCCAGCATGCTCTCGGCGATGCATCAACTGGGGGGCAACGCAGGTGCAAAAAGCCTGGGTAGTGAGCCGCGCCCGGCTGCTGATGGTGCCGGTTCCGGGCGTGTCTGGCTGCAAGCTCTGGGACACGGCGGCAAGGTCGATCGTGATTACGACGGTGCCCTCAAACACTCCACCCACGGTTTGGTCCTGGGAGCCGACTGGCAATTCGACGAACAGTGGCATGTCGGCCTGATGGGGGCGAAAGCGCAAACCCGGCTCGATGCCCAACAGTTCGACGGCGATCTCGACAGTTGGTACCTCGGCGCCTACGCGCTGCGTCAGGACGGCCCGTTCGCCCTGCGTCTGGGGGCCTCGTACGGCAATCATGACAGCAGCGGCAAACGTCACGTTGCCTTCAATGGTTTCAGTGATCGCCTCAAGAGCAGCTATGACGCCAGCACCCAGCAGGTGTTTGCCGAAGTCGGCTACGACCTGGGGCGTGGCAACGTCAGCTTCGAACCGTTCGCCAGCGTCGGCTATCAACGCTACCAGCGTGATGGTTACACCGAGAAAGGTGGCGATGCGGCGCTCAAGGTTCAGGGGCAAATCCGGGCGAACCCGAGCAGCACCGTCGGCCTGCGCCTGGCGAAAACCAGTCACTTGGCCAACGGCATGCAGTTGACGCCGCGTCTCAGCGCCAGCGTGAAACACACCTATGGCGAGCTCGATAACGAAACGCGCCAGCAGCTGGTCAAGGGTGGCAAAAGCTTTGAAGTCGCCGGGGCCGAGATGGATCGCAACAGCTTCACGCTGGACGCCGGTCTTGATCTGACCTTGTCCGCCAGTAACACTCTGGGCATCGGCCTCACCGGCGAGACCGGAAGCGACAGCCGCAGTTACGGCGTGACGGGCCAGTGGCGTATGGCGTTCTGACACAACTCTACGTGTAAAAGCTGCCGCAGGCTCGGGCCGCGATCGGACTATCTTTTGATCTTCAAGAGCAAAGTCAAAAGATCGTCCGATCGCGGCCCGAGCCTGCGGCAGCTCCTACAGAGAACGGCATATTGCAGGCGAAAAAAAAGGGGAGCACATGCCCCCCCGAGGTTTAAAACGTTGAATCGCGGCAGTTATCTCAGCCTTCGATCTCGATCAGGATTTCGCCAGGATTCACCCGGTCGCCCTTGGCCACATGGATGGCGGTGACCTTGCCGGCAATCGCTGCCTGGACTTCGGTTTCCATCTTCATCGCTTCGGTGATCAGCACCGACTGGCCAGCCTTGACGCTGTCGCCCTCCTTGACCAGCACATCGACAATGTTGCCCGGCATGGTGGTGCTGACGTGGCCAGGTGCCGACGCTTGTTTGCGTTTGCTGCTGCCACCGCCGACGAATTCGTTGAGCGGTTCGAACACCACTTCTTCCGGCATGCCGTCGATGGACAGGTAGAAGTGACGCTTGCCTTCGGCCTTCACGCCGACACCGGTGATGTCGACGCGGTAGGTTTCGCCGTGGACGTCGATGACGAACTCGGTCGGCACGCCTTCGCCGCCGGCCTTCGCCACACCACCGGCCTCAGGGATCGGCAACAGCACTTCCGGAACCAGGGTGCCGGCGGCACGCTCCTCAAGGAACTTGCGGCCGATGTCCGGGAACATGGCGAAGGTCAGCACGTCTTCTTCGGACTTGGCCAGCGCACCGATGTCGGCACGCAGCTTGGTCATTTCCGGCTTGAGCAGATCGGCCGGGCGTACGTCGATCACCTCTTCGCTGCCGATGGCCTGACGACGCAGTTTTTCGTTAACCACGCCCGGCGCCTTGCCATAGCCACCTTGCAGGTAAAGCTTGACTTCGTTGGTGATAGTCTTGTAACGCTCGCCGGCCAGCACGTTGAAGAACGCCTGGGTGCCGACGATCTGCGAAGTCGGAGTCACCAGCGGCGGGAAACCGAGGTCTTCCCGTACACGCGGGATTTCCGCCAGTACTTCGCCCATGCGGTTCAGCGCGCCCTGCTCTTTCAACTGGTTGGCGAGGTTGGAGATCATCCCGCCGGGTACCTGGTTGACTTGCACACGGGTGTCGACGGCGGTGAACTCGCTTTCGAACTGGTGGTACTTCTTGCGCACGGCGTAGAAGTACAGACCGATTTCCTGCAGCAGTTCCAGGTTCAGACCGGTGTCGTACTCGGTGCCCTTGAGCGCAGCGACCATTGACTCGGTGCCCGGATGGCTAGTGCCCGAGGCGAAACTGGAGATCGCGGTGTCGATGTGGTCGGCGCCGTTTTCGATGGCTTTCAATTGGCACATCGCCGCCAGACCGGCCGTGTCATGCGAATGGATGAACACCGGCAGCGACTGCTCGGCTTTCAACGCACGAACCAGTTCACCGGTGGCGTACGGGGTGAGCAAACCGGCCATGTCCTTGATCGCCACCGAGTCGCAACCCATGGCTTCCATCTGCTTGGCCTGCGCCACGAACGCGTCGATGGTGTGCACCGGGCTGGTGGTGTAAGCGATGGTGCCCTGTGCGTGCTTACCCGCAGCCTTCACTGCTTCGATGGCCACGCGCAGGTTACGCACGTCGTTCATCGCGTCGAAGATGCGGAACACGTCGATGCCGTTGACCGCTGCCTTGGCGACGAAGGCTTTGACCACGTCGTCGCTGTAGTGGCGATAGCCGAGCAGGTTCTGGCCGCGCAGGAGCATTTGCAGGCGGGTGTTAGGCAGCGCGGCACGCAGTTGGCGCAGGCGTTCCCACGGGTCTTCTTTCAGAAAGCGCACGCAGGCGTCGAACGTCGCACCGCCCCAGCACTCCAGCGACCAGTAGCCGACTTTGTCGAGCTTGTCGCAGATCGGCAGCATGTCTTCGGTGCGCATGCGGGTGGCGAGCAGCGATTGGTGAGCGTCGCGCAGGATGGTATCGGTGACAAAAATCTTCTTGGACATTGTTGTATTCCTCACAGGCCTGCGTGGGCGGCGATGGCGGCGGCGATGGCCAGGGCCAGCTCTTCGGGTTTGCGCTTGATCGAGTAGTTGGTCAGTTCAGGGTGGCTTTCCACGAAGCTGGTATTGAACTGGCCGCTACGGAATTCCGGGTTGCGCAGGATTTCCTGGTAGTACGCGGCGGTGGTTTTCACGCCTTGCAGACGCATGTCGTCGAGGGCGCGCAGGCCCCGGTCCATCGCCTCTTCCCAGGTCAACGCCCAGACCACCAGTTTCAGGCACATCGAGTCGTAGAACGGCGGAATGGTGTAACCGGTGTAGATCGCTGTATCAGTGCGCACGCCCGGGCCGCCGGGGGCGTAGTAACGGGTGATCTTGCCGAAGCTCGGCAGGAAGTTGTTTTTCGGGTCTTCGGCGTTGATGCGGAACTGCAACGCAAAACCACGGTGCTGAATGTCTTCCTGCTTCACCGACAGCGGCAGGCCCGAGGCAATGCGGATCTGCTCGCGAACGATGTCGATCCCGGTGATTTCTTCGGTGATGGTGTGCTCCACCTGCACCCGGGTGTTCATCTCCATGAAGTACACCTCGCCCTCAGCGAGCAGGAACTCCACGGTGCCGGCGTTCTCGTAACCCACGGCCTTGGCCGCACGCACCGACAGGTCGCCGATGTAGGCGCGCTGTTCCGGGGTCAGTTGCGGGCTCGGGGCGATCTCGATCAGCTTCTGGTTGCGGCGCTGGATCGAGCAGTCACGCTCGAACAGGTGCACCACGTTGCCGAAGCTGTCGCCGAGGATCTGCGCTTCGATGTGCTTGGGATTGACGATGCATTTTTCCAGGAACACTTCTGCAGAACCGAAGGCCTTGGTCGCTTCGGAAATCACCCGAGGGAAATTCTGTTCGAGCTCTTCGCGGCTGTTGCAGCGACGGATGCCGCGACCGCCACCACCGGAGGTGGCCTTGAGCATCACCGGGTAACCGATGCGGTCGCCTTCGGTCAGGGCTTCTTCGATGCCCGACACGTTGCCTTCGGTGCCCGGGGTAACCGGTACGCCGGCCTTGATCATGCTGCGCCGGGCTTCGGTCTTGTCGCCCATGCGGCGAATGACTTCTGCCGACGGGCCAATGAATTTGATTCCGCGTTCGGCGCAGATGTCTGCCAGCTCAGCGTTTTCCGAAAGGAAGCCGTAACCGGGATGCAAGGCATCGCAACCGGTTTCCACCGCCAGGTTCACCAGCTTGCGCGGGTTGAGGTAGCCGGCCAGTGGCTCGGCACCGATGCTGTGGGCTTCGTCCGCGCGCTTCACATGCAAGGCATGCCGGTCGGCGTCGGAAAAAATCGCAACCGAGCGAATGCCCATCTCGGCGCAGGCCCGCACGATTCGTACGGCAATCTCACCACGGTTGGCGATCAGGATCTTTTTTATCACTTGGAAATTCCCTTGAGCCGGTGGCACCACGACCTGCTAGACCCAGGTCGACGCGTGACCAAATGTTTCAATCTGGTCGCGCCCCCACACTAGCCCTCGCAAGGGATTAACAAAAATGAATAAAAATTGGGTCAGGCATAAGCAAAGACTTATAGTTAAACCATCAGCCTGCCGTCAGAGCCTATAAAAAATGCGTAAGTCCTTGATGCGTATGACATTACGCCAATTGCAGATCTTCAACGAAGTGTGTGATTTACGCTCCTACAGCCGCGCCGCCGATGAAATGTCTCTGACACAACCGGCCGTCAGCCTACAGATTCGTCAGCTTGAAGAGCTGATCGGCCAGCCATTATTCGATTACGTCGGCAAAAAACTCTACATGACCGAGGCTGCCGAAGCCCTGCAGCGCGCCAGCCGGGATATTTTCGGCCGCTTGGAAAACCTCGATATGCAGTTGTCGGACATGCAGGGTTCGCTGCAGGGCCAGTTGAAACTGGCCGTGGAATCCAGCGCCAAATACTTCGTGCCGCACCTGTTCGCCGCGTTCAAGCGTCAGCATCCGGAAGTGAACCTGCAATTGACCGTGGTCAACCGCGGTCAGGTGATCCGCCGCCTCTCGGACAACCGCGATGATCTGGTGATCATGTCGATGGTGCCGCAGGACATGGGCCTGGAATTTCTACCGTTCCTGAACAATCCGATTGTCGCCGTGGCGCGCCCGGATCATCCGCTGGCGCACATGGGGCCGCTGCGCTTGCAGGATCTCGAGCCTTACACGCTGCTGATACGCGAACCGGGTTCGGGCACGCGACTGGCCTGCGAAGAGTATTTCAAAGAGAAGCGCGTGCACTTCACCCAGACGCAGGAAGTGGCCTCGGCCGAAGCCCAGCGAGAGTGCGTGGTGGCGGGACTGGGCCTGGCGCTGTTGACGCGCCACGCCCTGAACCTGGAGCTGGCGACCGGCGGCCTGGTCGAGCTGCCGGTCGAAGAGTTGCCGCTGTTTCGCAGCTGGTGTCTGGTGCAAGCCAAAGCCAAACGGCTGTCACCGGTAGCGCACGCCTTCCTGGCGTTTATCCGCAGCGAGCGGATGCAGATCAGCGCGCTGGTTGAACGCTTCGACGGGAAGCTGCGGGCGCTGCCTGCCAGTGATTAAGTTCGAGTTCCTCGGGAAAACCACCGATTTCAGCCTGAAGCTGACGGAGTTCGAAGCGATCTTCGATCGCGCGACGGAATTCCATGCGACGCTGGTCTTCCTGCTGACGACGGGTTTTCGCGGCGCTGTTGCGTTCTTCGTAGGGCTGAGCCATTTCGAGTCTCCCAAGGCGAGTACGGGAGTTTCACGATAGGCGGGAGGGATGACGGTTTGGCTGCGCGGGGATGACAGTGCGATGAAACTTTGCAAATTGCGGTGCTATTGAGGACGCTTTCGCGAGCAAGCCCGCTCCCACATTTGATCTCGGTATGACGCAAAATCTGTGGTTACCAGAGATCCCCTGTGGGAGCGGGCTTGCTCGCGAATAAGGTCGGAACGACCTTGCTTTAATCGTCCAGCGCTTTCACGGCCTTGGGTGAGAGCCGCAAGCTGCGCAGACTGCGCTTCACGCTCTTAAGGTGGTTGACCAGGCTCGGTCCGCGCGCCATGGCCACGCCCATCGCCAGCACGTCGATCACCACCAGATGGGCGATACGCGAGGTCAGTGGCGTATAGATTTCGGTGTCTTCGTGCACATCGATCGCCAGGTTGACGGTCGACAGCTCAGCCAGCGGCGTCTGGCTCGGGCACAAGGTAATCAGTGAAGCGCCGCTCTCGCGAACGAGGTTGGCGGTGATCAGCAGATCCTTGGAGCGCCCGGACTGGGAAATGCAGATCGCCACATCGGTCGGCTTCAACGTCACCGCCGACATCGCCTGCATGTGCGGGTCGGAGTACGCCGCCGCCGTCAGCAGCAAACGGAAGAACTTGTGCTGCGCATCCGCCGCCACCGCGCCCGACGCGCCAAAGCCGTAGAACTCGACACGCTGCGCCTGAGACATCAGCGTCACCGCGCGCTGCAATTCCACCGGATCGAGCTTCTCGCGAACCTCCATCAGGGTGTGCAACGTGGTGTCGAAAATTTTCAGGCTGTAGTCGGCGACCGAGTCGTCTTCATGGATCGCGAACTGACCGAAACTGGCACCGGCGGCAAGGCTTTGCGCCAGTTTGAGCTTGAGATCCTGAAACCCGGAGCAGCCGATGGCCCGGCAGAAACGCACGATGGTCGGCTCGCTGATGCCGACGCTGTGGGCCAGGTCGGCCATGGAACTGTGCATCACCGCCGCAGGGTCAAGCAGCACGTGGTCGGCGACCTTGAGCTCCGACTTGCGTAACAGGTGACGTGACTGGGCGATGTGTTGCAGCAGATTCAAGGGGCTGGACTCTTCTTATGGGCAAGGATGTAGCACGCTTGTAGTTATACTACATGAATTAGCTTTTTGCCTGCTCAATGCGTAACTCCATGTCCCCATATCAGGCACGATAGAGTGCATGTAGCCCTTAAAGCGGATTTCCCTGTTCACGCAAAAGCCCGGCCAGACGCTCAGCCTCCACAGGGCGACTGATCAGGTACCCCTGAACTTCGTCGCAGCGTTCAGCACGTAAAAACTCCAGCTGCTCCTGCCGCTCGACACCTTCTGCCACCACTTTCAACGACAGCCCGTGAGCCATGGCGATGATTGCCCGGGTAATCGCCGCATCCTCACTGCCCTGCCCCAATCCGCGAATGAACGCCTGATCGATCTTCACGTAATCCACCGGAATCCGCTTGAGGTAACTCAGCGACGAATAGCCGGTGCCGAAGTCATCGATCGCCAGCTTCACTCCCAAGTCGCGCAACTGCTGGAAGGTCGCGATGATGTGTTCGACGCTGTCGAGCAGTTGACTCTCGGTGAGTTCGAGTTCGAGGTAGTGCGGCGCCAGGCCGGTTTCCTCCAGCACCTGCCGCACCAGACTGACCAGTTTGCCCTGACGCAGTTGATGTACCGACAGGTTCACCGATACCCGAATCGGCTCCAGCCCCTGACGCTGCCACTCGCACGCCTGCCAGCAGGCCTGGCGTAGCACGAATTCGCCGATCGGACCGATCAGTCCGGTTTCCTCGGCCAGGCCAATGAAATCCCCCGGCGGTACCCGGCCCATGCCTGGATGATCCCAGCGCACCAGCGCTTCCGCCGCATTCAGGCGTCCGGTTTGCAGGCACAGCTTCGGCTGGTAGAAAACCTTGAGCTGCTTGTCTTCGATGGCTTTGCGCAGCTGGTTTTCCAGTTGCAGGCGCTCAAGGGTGCTGGCCTGCAGGCTGTCGGTGTAGAACTGGAAATTGTTGCCGCCCAGATGCTTGGCGTGTTGCATGGCCATGTTCGACTGACTGACCAGCGCCGAGATTTCCCGGGCGTTGTCCGGCAGCATGCTGATGCCCATCGAGGCGCTGACCACCAGTTCATGCCCTTCGACCGTCAACGGCAGGCGCAGCTTGCTCGACAGCCGCGTCGCGACCCGCGCCAGGCTCGACAGGTTGCCGTAGGCATCGAACAGTACGGCAAACTCGTCACCGGACAGTCGGGCGATGGTGTCGGCCTCCGGCAACGCATTGACTAAGCGACGGGCCATTTTCTGCAGCAACTGATCCGCCACCTCATGGCCGAGGCTGTCGTTGAGCAATTTGAAGCGATCCAGGTTGATATGCAGCAACGCCAGACTGCGGCGCCCGCCCTGACGCACGCGCTGATGGGCTTCGTGCAGGCGTTCGCGGAACAGCGAGCGGTTGGCCAGCCCGGTCAGTTCATCGTAGTGCGTCAGAAAGCGCATGCGCTCCTCGGATTCGCGCCGCGCCGACAGATCGGCGAAGAAGCCGACGATATGGCTGACATTTCCCCGACTGTCGCGCACCGCGTTGAGTTGCAGCCACTGCGGATACAGCTCGCCGTTCTTGCGGGTTTCCACCAGTTCGCCCTGCCAACTGCCGTGCTGCTCCAGCGCGTGGCGGATTGCAACGTAATGACGACGGGCATCACGACTGCACGGCAGCTCGACGACATTACGCCCGAGCATGTCTTCAATGTCATAACCGGTGACGCGGCTGAACGCCTGATTGATCGCGATCAAGGCGTAGTTCGGATCAAGAATGACGATGCCTTCGCTGGCCGCTTCGAACACCGTGGCCGCCAGTCGCTGCTGTTCTTCGAGGCTTTTACTGACGCTGATGTCGCGCCGGGTGCCAACCATGCGGATCACCCGGCCAGCGTCACTGCGCTCCACGGCGCGCCCGCGATCCTCGATCCACACCCAATGGCCGTCGCCGTGACGCACGCGGTATTCGATCTGATAGTCCTCGGTGCGGCCCTTCAGGTGCTCGATCAGCGCCTGCTTGAGCCCGGGCACATCTTCAGGGTGCAAACGTGGCTTGAGGTCACGCAGGATCGCCGTGACGTACTCGGGCGCGAGGCCGAACAGTTCCTGGATCTGCGTGTGGTGGACTTCGTCGGTTTGCAGGTTCCAGTCCCACAACCCCAGTTCACTGGCCTTCAACGCCAGGGCCAGACGAGCTTCGCTTTTGCTCAGCGCCTGATTGGCCACGTCCAGCTCGCGGCTACGCTGGGCCACACGATCTTCCAGCTCGATCTGCGCTTCACGCAATTGGCCCTCGGCACAGCGCCGCTGTTCAATCTCCTTGGCCAGTGCCTGATTGAGCTGCTCGCTGCGGTTCTGCGCTTGCTGCAGGTGTTCGATCAGGTGCTGATTTTGAAAGCGTCGCAACAAGCCGCGATCAATCAGCCGATTGACCTGCCAGGCGACCACGCTTAGCGAACCGAGCAGAATCAGCCCGAGCCAGCCCCAACCGCGCGCTTGCTCATCACCGCCCCAGAACAGGTAGCCGATCGCCGGCAGCAGGCACGGCAAGGTAAAGGACAGAAACGCCGGCAGGCTGACGGCGTAGGCAACGCTGGCCGATAACGTCGCGGCACCGATCAGGCCGAACACCCAGGCTTGCTGCATGAAGTTGTCGGCGGGCACCAGGGCGATGCCGGCACCAGCCAGGGTCAGGCCGGTCATGGTCGAGCCGAGCAGGAACATGCGGAACCAGATCGGCTGGGCCTGGCGGTCCGGGATCGCCGAATCGAACGCCGCGACCTGAATCACCCGCAGCGCCACCAGCGACAACAACCAGACCAGCCAGATGCTGACCACGAAATAGCGCTGCGGGCTCCAGAGCAAAGCGG
The DNA here is from genome assembly GCF_053851495.1 of Pseudomonas sp. JQ36. NCBI lineage: Bacteria > Pseudomonadati > Pseudomonadota > Gammaproteobacteria > Pseudomonadales > Pseudomonadaceae > Pseudomonas > Pseudomonas sp. JQ36. The sequence continues at coordinate 4,755,975 of NZ_CM132642.1, forward strand.
CGCAGACCAGACCATTGAGTAACATGAACATCGTCGGCAGCAGCGAGCCCTGATACAGCAGGCGCGTGCGTTCGACCGCCATTTCGACGGCGTAATGCTTGCGGATGACCCGGGGTTCCACAGAGGGGCCCGACAGGTCTGAGCTGAGGGTCTTGTGCAATGTTGTTGTTCTTATAAGAGTGAGCATGGGCCCGAAACGTGGACGGAGCATACACAAGCCAACCTCGTTGCCAAACTGCCCCAGATCATAATTTGAACGAAACTTCCCCCCGCCCGATCACCGGCAAAACCCGCAGAGCGAGACGGGCTGAAGCCTGCAGGCAGTGACCAACCGGTCGTCATCGGCGGCACTTTCATCGGCTAATGCAAAGCTCGGTTTGCCCGGGCCTGCGGCGCACCCTAGAATGCCCCGATGCGCGATGATCTCTCCCTTCTGCTGAACTCCCTCAACGATGCCCAACGCCAGGCCGTAGCAGCCCCCGTTGGCCGTCAGTTGGTCCTGGCCGGTGCCGGTTCCGGTAAAACCCGAGTGCTGGTGCACCGTATCGCCTGGTTGATCCAGGTCGAAAACGCCTCGCCTCACTCAATCCTGTCGGTGACCTTCACCAACAAGGCCGCTGCCGAGATGCGTCATCGCATCGAGCAGTTGCTGGGTATCAACCCGGCCGGCATGTGGGTCGGCACCTTCCACGGCCTGGCGCACCGCTTGCTGCGGGCGCACTGGCAGGAAGCCGGGTTGAGTCAGACGTTCCAGATTCTCGACAGCGACGACCAGCAGCGGCTGGTCAAGCGGGTGATCCGCGAGCTGGGGCTGGACGAGCAACGCTGGCCGGCCCGTCAGGCCCAGTGGTTCATCAACGGGCAGAAAGACGAAGGTCTGCGCCCGCAACACATTCAGGCCAGCGGCGACCTGTACCTGGCGACCATGCGCGGCATTTACGAAGCTTACGAGGCAGCCTGCCAGCGCGCCGGCGTCATCGACTTCTCCGAACTGCTGCTGCGCGCCCTCGACCTGTGGCGCGATCATCCGGGTCTACTGGCGCACTATCAGAAGCGCTTCCGCCACATCCTCGTCGACGAGTTCCAGGACACCAACGCCGTGCAGTACGCCTGGTTGCGCCTGCTCGGCAAGGGCGGCGACAGCCTGATGGTGGTCGGCGACGACGACCAGTCGATCTACGGCTGGCGCGGGGCGAAAATCGAGAACATTCATCAGTACTCCTCCGACTTCCCGGATTCGGTGACCATTCGTCTGGAGCAGAACTACCGCTCCACTGCCGGCATCCTCAAGGCGGCCAACGCCCTGATCGCCAACAACACTGGACGCCTCGGCAAAGAGCTGTGGACCGACGGCGGCGACGGCGAAGCAATCAACCTGTACGCCGCGTTCAACGAACACGACGAAGCACGCTACGTTGTCGAAACCATCGAAAGCGCGCTGAAAACCGGCCTGGCTCGGAGCGATATCGCGATTCTCTACCGCTCCAACGCCCAATCGCGCGTTCTCGAAGAAGCCTTGCTCCGTGAGCGCATTCCGTACCGCATCTATGGCGGCCAGCGCTTCTTCGAGCGCGCGGAAATCAAGAACGCCATGGCTTACTTGCGCTTGCTCGAAGGCCGTGGCAACGACGCTGCGCTGGAGCGGGTAATCAACGTCCCGGCCCGTGGCATTGGTGAGAAAACCGTCGAAGCGATCCGCGACCATGCTCGCCACAGCGATGTGTCGATGTGGGAAGCGATGCGCCAACTGGTCGCCAATAAAGGCCTGACCGGTCGTGCTGCCGGTGCGCTGGGTGCATTTATCGAGCTGATCGAGAACCTTGCCGCCAAGTGCATGGAGATGCCACTGCACTTGATGACGCAGACCGTCATCGAGCAATCGGGGCTTATCGCCTATCACGAAGCGGAAAAAGGCGAGAAAGGCCAGGCCCGGGTGGAAAACCTTGAGGAACTGGTCAGCGCCGCGCGCAACTTCGAAACCACCGAAGAAGACGAAGAGCTGACGCCACTGGCGGCATTCCTCGGCCACGCGTCGCTGGAAGCCGGCGACACTCAAGCCGACGAGCACGAAGACAGCATTCAGCTGATGACCTTGCACAGCGCCAAAGGCCTGGAATTCCCTTACGTGTTCCTGGTGGGCATGGAAGAAGGCCTGTTCCCGCACAAGATGAGCCTGGAAGAACCGGGTCGTCTGGAAGAAGAACGCCGCCTCGCCTACGTCGGCATCACCCGAGCCATGCAGAATCTGGTGATGACCTATGCTGAAACCCGGCGCCTGTACGGCAGCGAAACCTACAACAAGGTCTCGCGTTTCGTCCGTGAAGTGCCGAAGGGTCTGATTCAGGAAGTGCGCCTGTCGAACAGCGTCAGCCGACCGTTCGGCGGCAACCAATCAATGAGCGGCAGCAACCTGTTCAGCGGCAGTGAGATTCCGGAGACCGGCTTCAGCCTCGGTCAGGCCGTGCGCCACTCGATCTTCGGTGACGGTGTAATCCTCAACTTCGAGGGTTCAGGCGCGCAGGCGCGGGTGCAGGTGAACTTCAGCGAAGGCAGCAAGTGGCTGATGCTGGGGTACGCCAAACTGGAAGCAATTTAACGCAGGACCAATGTGGGAGCGGGCTTGCTCGCGAAGGCGTGTTGTCAGTCGGCATAAATGTCACTGAAGTACCGCATTCGCGAGCAAGCCCGCTCCCACAGGATTTGTGTCGGCTTGTTTCCCGCTGAACCTATCGCATTTTCCTACAGACAAAAGTACATGGCCTTATTGCTTCGACGGAGCTGAACGTAACCTGTCAGGCAAAAGCCCGAAACACTCTCTCGCTAGCCAGTAACACTTCAGCTGTGCAACATGGCGCGCGTGTCTCCACAAACGGGAATTCCCTTTATGAAACGTTTTCTTAGCATCGCCATGGCGTTGTGCATCGGCCTGACGATGAGCCTCGACGCCAACGCCAAGCGCTTTGGTGGTGGCAAAAGTGCCGGCGCTGCGCCGACGCACCAGACCAGCCAGATGGCTCCTTCTTCCCCAGGCATGGGCGGCGCCGCAGCGACCGCTGGTGCAGCCGGCGCTGCCGGTGCCGCGGCCAAGGCCGGTGGCGCTTCGAAATGGCTCGGCCCTCTGGCCGGTATCGCCGCCGGTGGCCTGCTCGCTTCCATGTTCATGGGCGGCGGCTTCCAGGGCATGCAGATCTTCGACATTCTGATCATGGCCGTGATCGCGTTCGTGATCTTCCGCTTCATCGCCGCTCGTCGACGCAAGCAGCAGGAGCATCTGGCTCCGGCCGGCGCGCCGATGCAGCGTGAAGCGTTCGAACAGAAACCTGCTGCCATGGGTTCGATCTTCGGTGGTTCGGCCGCGCCGGTTGCCGCTCGTCCGGTGATCAATGCGCCGGCGTGGTTCAACGAGCAGAACTTCCTTGAAGCTGCGCGCAGCCACTTCCAGTCGCTGCAGCAGCACTGGGACGCCAACGAAATGGACAAGATCGCCGAGTTCGTGACCCCGCAGATGCTCGACTTCCTCAAGCGTGAGCGTGCGGATCTGGGCGAAGGCTTCCAGTCGACCTACATCGACAATCTGCAGGTACAACTGGACGGCGTGGATGATCGTGCCGACAAGACCATCGCCACCCTGACCTTCAGCGGTGTGTCGAAGACCTCGCGTTTCGACCAGGGCGAAGTGTTCAGCGAAAGCTGGAACATGGAACGTCCACAGGGCGAGAACCAGCCTTGGCTGGTTGCCGGTATCCGCCAGAACGGCTGATCCCTCTGCGCTACGCATGCAGTAATAAAAACCCCAGCCTCGGCTGGGGTTTTCTATTTCGCGGTTGCATCTATAGCGAGCTACTGTATAAACCGGCCCATATAAACCGCGCCATTCAAGCAAGAGGATCCCGGACGTGGAAGAAATCATCGAACAACTGCGCGAAGCCAACGAACCCGTACCGGTTCCACTGGAGTTGCCTGACGAAGACTTGCTGGTCGAAATCGAAGAACAACTGTTCATCGACATTCCGTTTGTCTTCAAAGAGTTTTTGCTGACCGTCAGCGATGTGGTGTACGGCAGCCTCGAACCGGTAACCGTTACCGATCCACAATCCCACACCTACTTGCCGGATGTTGCCGCCAATGCCTGGGACGTCGGTGTGGATCGCAGTCTGATCCCGATCTGTCAGGACGGCGACGATTACTACTGTGTCGAAGAAGATGGCACCGTGGTGCTGTGGCAGGCGGAAGAAGAGCTGCTGGCCGAAGAAACCTGGGAATCCGTGTGGCACTGGGCGCGGGACGTCTGGCTGGAAAGCTGATTCGCCAGACGCCCCGGCCGGTCAGTGCCCCGACGATTCCTTGTGATTGTCGAGGGTTTCCAGCAGGGCCACCTGCATCCGCGTGTGCACGCGGATGAACCACCGCCAGAGCAGCGCCGCCACGGCGGCCGCGACCACGGCGACCAGCACCAGCAACTTGTTGGTCGGCAGAATACTGGCCGACAAGGCTGCCAGCAGCAGGAAAATCACCAGCAGCGAGAGAATCGGGATCACTTCGGAGATCACCCGACGCACTCGCTGCGTGTGCCGCCCGGCCATCTCCGGCTTCACGCCCATCTCCGCCAGCAGCATCGACAGCGCCTTGAGCTTGCGATACGCGGCGATCAGGAACGGCAGCGACAGCAGCAGTGCCCCGCCCCAGATCAATGCCTTCTGCCAGCTCGGATCAGCGATCCAGTCCTGCATCCACACTGACAGCCGCCCGGCGAAGAACGCACCGCTGAAGAAGATCGCGATCACCAGCGCCAGATTGACCCCGACCTGCAACAGGATCCGTCGGATCATCGCCGCCAGCATCGCGCCCTCGCCTTGCGGCTGAATGCTGCGCAGCCATTCGCCATACATGCCGAACACCCGGCCCAGACGCTTGGGCACCGCCGCCGAGAGCTTGATCGACAGCGGATCGGCCGCGCGGATCAGGTACGGCGTCAGCAGAGTGGTGATCACCGACACCGCCACTGCAACGGGATAGAGAAAGTTGCTGGTGACCTGCAGTGTCATCCCGAGCGCAGCGATGATGAAGGAAAATTCGCCAATCTGTGACAGCCCCATCCCGACACGCAGTGAGGTGCGTCCGTCATTGCCAGCGATAAAGGCGCCGAGGCCACAAGACAACATCTTGCCGAGCACCACAGCCACGGTGATTACCGCGATTGGCCAGGCATATTGCAACAGGATCATCGGATCGAGCATCAGGCCGATGGCGACGAAGAAGATTGCACTGAACAGATCGCGTACCGGCTCGATCAGGCGTTCGATCTTCAGCAACTGCCGCGACTCGGCCATGATCGCGCCGATCAGGAAGGCGCCGAGCACCATGCTGTATTCGAGCTTGACCACCAGCAGGCAGAAGCCGAAGCACAGACCGAGCACGGTGATCAGCAGCATCTCGTTGCTTTCGAATTTGGCGACATACGCCAACAGACGCGGTACCAGCAGAATGCCCACCACCAGGGCGACGATCATGAACAGCGAGAGCTTGCCGACCGTGGAAAACACTTCGCCCGAGCTGACCGTGCCGCTGACCGCGATGCTCGACAGCAGGGCAATAATGCCAATGCCGAGGATGTCCTCGACGATCAGTACGCCGAAGATCAGCTGCGCGAAGCGCTCGTTCTTCATCTTCAGGTCGTTGAGCGCCTTGACGATGATGGTGGTTGAGGAGATGGCCAGAATCGCGCCGAGGAACAGCGAGTCCATGGTGTTCCAGTCGAACCAACGGCCGATTTCATAGCCGATCCAGATCATCAGGACGATTTCGAGGAACGCCGCAATAAACGCCGTGGCCCCGACCTTGAACAACTTGCGCAGACTGAATTCCAGGCCGAGACAGAACATCAGGAAGATCACCCCCAGTTCGGCGAGGGTCTTGATGGTTTCTTCGTCGTGGATCAGGCCGAACGGCGGTGTGTGCGGGCCAATGATGAAACCGGCGACGATGTAGCCGAGCACCACCGGCTGCTTGAAACGGTGAAACAGCACGGTGACCACACCTGCGACCAACATGATCACTGCCAGGTCCTGAATAAAGCTGATGGCATGCATGGTGTGGGCTCCTTGTATGACGTGACCCGCCGTCAGACTTCAGATAGGTCTGAGCGAGTTGAGTAAAAATCCGCTTTTCGTGTAGGAATTGCCCTTGGACAGGGCCTTTTGCAGGTTAACACCGCGACTTCCGGCTGGAAGGCGGTGCAATATAAGGAAACAGATCGGCGCCGGCGTGACGGCAGACAGTCGTCTGGCGTCCCGATAACGGTGCTTTTGAAAAAGCCACCAGGCACCCGCAGAGGTGCGTCCAGCCATCCAGCCTTGATCCGTGAGAACGTTATGGAACCCGGAAACGCCCAACTGTCGATGACGGTATTGATGACCCCCGACATGGCCAACTTCTCTGGCAATGTCCACGGCGGTACCCTGCTCAAATACCTCGACGAAGTGGCCTACGCCTGCGCGAGCCGCTATGCCGGCCGCTACGTGGTAACGCTGTCGGTGGATCAGGTGATTTTCCGCGAGCCGATCCATGTCGGCGAACTGGTGACCTTCCTCGCGTCGGTCAACTACACCGGCAACACCTCGATGGAAGTCGGTATCAAAGTGGTGACCGAAAACATCCGCGAGCGCTCGGTGCGCCACACCAACAGCTGCTTCTTCACCATGGTCGCGGTGGATGACCAGCGCAAACCGGCCCCCGTGCCGCCGCTGCAACCGCAGAACAGTGAAGACAAGCGTCGCTATATGCAGGCCCAGCAGCGTCGGCAGATTCGTCAGGAGTTGGAAAAGCGTTATCAGGAGATCAAGGGCGACGCCTGACCTTTGGAATGATGTTGCTTTACAGATCGCCTTCGCGAGCAAGCCCGCTCCCACATTGAATCGCAGTCCTCCCATGGGAATGCAGTCGAACGTGGGAGCGGGCTTGCTCGCGAATGGACGTAATGTAGTCTTACAGGCTGATCGCCGTTGCCTCGAACTTCACCCGCGGATGCGCAATCCGGTCCTGCGCACGCACCAGTTGCAGCTCATAACTGGCGCAGGCCTGGGTCTCCAGCAGCACTTCATGCACCGCCGCGGCGGTGAACTCAAACGCCGCTACCAGACTGTCGCCGAGCAGCACCCGCGCCAGGAACAAACCGGACGTCAGATCGCCCACGCCCACCGGCTGACGCGGAAACGCCAGCAGCGGACGGCGCAGGTGCCAGCTTTCATCAGCGGTCACCAACAACATCTCGAAACCATCCGCCGGCTTGCCCGGATAATCCAGATGCTTGACCAACACCGCTTTCGGCCCGCGCGCCAGCAACGCCCGAGCCATCGCCAGGCAGTCGAACAGCGACTGCGGCTTGCGCCCGGAAAAACTGTCCAGCTCCAGTTGGTTAGGGCACATGATGTCCGCCACCGCAGCTGCTTCCTCCAAGAGGAAATCACTGACTTCGGCCGGCACACTGCAGCCCTTCTCCGGATGGCCCATCACCGGGTCGCACAGGTACAACGCCTTTGGATTGACCGATTTGATGCGTTCGACGCCACTGAGAATCGCCCGGCCCTGCGCCGCGCTACCCAGATAACCGGAAAGCACGGCGTCGCAGTTGCCCAGTTCGCCAATGGCGGCAATGCCTTCGACCAGTTCGGGGATCTGGTGCGGCGCCAGCACCTCACCGGCCCACTGCCCGTACTGGGTGTGATTGGAAAACTGCACGGTGTTGAGCGGCCAGACATTCACCCCGACCCGCTGCATCGGAAACACGGCGGCGCTGTTGCCGGCGTGGCCGAAGACCACATGGGACTGAATGGCGAGCAGATGAGGCGTACGTTTCATTCGGGTTATTCCGTAAAACGATTGAAATTCAAGCCGCGCAGTATGCGACGAAACACAGCCTGTACGACAGACCGGCGACGCAGTTAAGCTGAGCTTATCTTTTGGAGTTTCCTGTTGATGCTGACCCTCGAAAACATCTTCGTGCTGATGCTGTTCGCCGCTGCCGGCGCATGGTTATGGCACAACCACGGCTTGCGCGAGCGGGCGCTGGAGCGGGTCAAGCAGCATTGCATCAACGTCGGCGTCGAACTGCTGGACGGTAACGTCGCATTGAAAAAAATCGGTCTGATCAAGGATGCGAGCGGACGGCGGCGCCTGGCCCGGGTCTATAACTTCGAGTTCACCGTGACCGGCGAAACCCGACACAACGGCACCATCACCCAGTTTGGCGCGCACAGTGCGCAGATCGAGCTGGCGCCCTACCCGGCGCCGTTCGACGACACGCCGCCGGTGGTCGAGGTCACTCGTCCGCGGGCCGAAGTGATCGAACTGAGCCAGTGGCGTCAGGAACACACCAAGTGGAAGCCTTGAGCTAACCCGCCGGTATCCGGCATTGCGCCATGCCTGACTGCAAATCATCGATACGTTGCGCATCGGCAAAGATCAGTTCTATACGTGAATCCCGCCGCCACTCGCTGGGTTGCCAATCCAGTTCAGTGTTATCCACGGCATTGGCCGACACCCAACCCTGTGCGCTGTGGATAACCAGTTTGGCCCGCCGCCAATCCAGGCTCCTCAGCCATTGGTTCAGACGTTGCGTATCGAACGTCTGTCCCGGGTGCCAACGCCAGCCGATGCTCCAACCGCCCTCCTGTGCCTGACTCAGGCAGATCGGCACGGCCGGATCGCTCCAGATCGCTGGAATCGATCCCGCCCCCTGCGGTACGACGAGGTTATCCACACCCGCCATTGCTTGCGCCGCCACACCCGGCAACTCGCGTAAAGGCAGTTGCGCCTGCTGCGTCCAGATCAGTTTGACTGCCGGCAAACGCTCGGCGATGGTCTGCCGCGCGGCCTCATCCAGACTTTCTGCCTTGTTCAGCAACAGTAGACCGGCGCTACCCAAAGCCTCCTGCTGAGCGGGCGGCAACGCTTTCCCGGCGGCCAGCGCCTGGGCATCCAGCACTAACACACAGGGCTGCAGCGCCAGCACACCCAACCACGGCGCTTCGCTTAACTGCTTGAGCAACTGCGCCGGATGGCCCAGCCCGGACGGCTCAATGAACAGCCGATCCGGCCTGGCCTTGCGCAGCAAACGGCCGAGGCCGATCTGAAACGGCGCACCATTCACGCAACACAGACACCCTCCGGCGACTTCGCCCAGTGCGATACCATCGGCGTCGCGGGTCAGCAACGCAGCATCGAGGCCGATCTGACCGAACTCGTTGATCAGCACCGCCCAGCGCTCGCCTTCCGGCCGTTGGGCCATGAGCTGGCGAATCAGGCTGGTCTTGCCTGCGCCCAAAGGGCCGGCGATGACATGAGTAGGAATGTTCTGCAACATGACTGGGCGTTTTCTGAGGGGATTGGACATGCGTTGGATGGGATGGTCGTTGCTGTTGATGCTGCTGTCGAGCGAAGCATGGGCCCAGGCTTGCGTGGTGCACAGCCAGGGTGAGCGGCTCGACGTTAAAGTCTGCCAGCAGAACCGCAATATTCCCGAGAAGCTGTTCAGCGACGGCTTCTGCCAACCGACCCTGGCCGGGCAGAAAGTCGAGGTGCAGTACGTCGATCAATGCCCGAGCGGCGCGTTCGGCGCGTGCAGCAACGCGCAAGTCGCCAATATGCCCTATCGCCAGGATATCCACTATTACGGCGTCGCCTCCGACGCAGCGTATTTACAGCCGTACTGCGAAGGCCAGAGCCAGGGCAAGTGGCTCAAGCCTTGAGCCGTCAGCCGAGCCAGTCGAGGGTCAACAGCAGCCGTCGCTCACCCGGCGCCGGTTGCGGGGAGCGATGAATCAGGCCGAAGCCTTCGTTGCCGTGCCACTTCTCGCCTTTCAATAGCGCCACATCACCACGCTTGAGTTGCTGGATTTGGCTCATGCCGTGTGGCTCGGCGTTGGCCTGGCCCAACTGCTCGCGATCCATCACGCCCTCTTTGAGCCATTGGCTGCCAATCCCGGCATAGGTGGTGATCAAGCGCACCGGCACATGATCGACATGGAAGCGTGGGCACATGGCCTTGTCCAACACCCGCAGGCGCAGGCCGATACGCCGTGCCCCCAATAGACAGGCGAAGGCACTCACCAGCCATTGCAGGTCAGCGATGAAGCCTTCGTAGCCTTGCAGATCACGGAACCCGGCGGCCAATCCTTGCAGATCAGGGTCGGCGTCCTCATTCGGCAATTCGATGCACAGCGCTTCCGCCAAAGGCTCGTTGAGCGACAGCAGCAACTCTGCGAAATCGGCGATGTGCAGCGGCAGTTGACGCTGCCAGACCGCGAGATTGACGTCGTCTTCGAGGATCCGCGTCAGCGTTTTCGGCGTCGTCCCCTGATGCTGATGGCACGCCCGGTTTTGCTGCAGTTTGAGCGCAAGCATCAGGCGGCCTCTTCGTGCCAAGGGCCGAACGGGTCCGGCAGTCTGCGCCAACCGTCTACGCCATCGGCCATTTCTTCGTCAGTCAGCAGGCAGGCATCGAGCTCCGACTTGAGCTGTACGAAGTCGATGTTCTGGCCAATGAATACCAGCTCCTGACGACAATCTCCGACGCTCGGTGTCCAGTTTTCCATGATTGCTGCAGTACTTTCCTGATCCTGCGGCCATTGATTTTTCGGCACGAAACGCCACCAGCGACCCGCGAAACCATGGCGCATCAAACCGCCGGCCTGCGACCAACTGCCTGCGTCGCAGGGTTTGCTCGCGAGCCAGAAGAAGCCTTTGGAGCGCAGCAGTTTGCCGTTCGGCCATGGGCGATCGATGAAGTCGAAAAAGCGCTGCGGATGGAACGGGCGGCGTGCGCGGTAGGCCGTCGAGTCGATGCCGTATTCCATGGTTTCGGGCACGTGCTCACCGCGCAATTCCTGCAACCAGCCCGGGGCCTGAGCGGCTTTCTCGAAATCGAAACGCCCGGTGTTGAGGATTTTCTCCAGCGGCACCTCGCCCATCACCATCGGGATGATCTCCGCCTCGGCGTTGAGGCGTTTGAGGATTGCCATCAGCTCTTCGCGCTCCTGGCGGCTGATGAGGTCGATCTTGCTGATCAGCAGTACGTCGGCGAACTCGATTTGTTCGATCAGCAGATCGGTGATCGAGCGTTCATCTTCATCGCCCAGAGTCTCGCCGCGGGACGCGAGGCTCTCGGCAGCCTGATAGTCGAGGAGGAAATTCACACCGTCGACTACCGTGATCATGGTGTCGAGCCGCGCGACGTCAGCCAGGCTCTGACCGTGTTCATCGCGGAAGGTAAACGTTTCAGCGACCGGTAGCGGCTCGGAAATGCCGGTGGATTCGATGAGCAGGTAATCGAATCTACCTTCGCGGGCGAGTTTGCTGACTTCTTCGAGCAGATCCTCCCGTAACGTACAGCAAATACAACCGTTGCTCATCTCCACCAGTTTTTCTTCCGCACGGTTAAGGCTGACATCGCGCTGGACTTCGCTGCCATCAATATTGATCTCGCTCATATCGTTAACGATGACAGCAACGCGCAAGCCTTCTCGATTACGTAGTACGTAATTCATAAGTGTACTTTTTCCGGCGCCGAGAAAGCCCGAAAGAACGGTCACTGGAAGCTGGCGTGACATTGGATAATCCTCATCAGATGGTGGCCGATGTACGCTTTTGCCTGGTTTGGCGTAGCGCACCGCGTTCTAGAGCTTCAAAACAGCGATATGGCAGAAGCAGACGCTTGAAATCGGCGAGCTCAGGCTCAATTCAATTTTATGTTATAGTATAACAATGTGAATAAGCCAGTCCCGCTCTTGTCCGAAATGATAAAGAGCAGGAAGCTGTACGCAGTCCGCCCATCGGGAACCGCGATGAAAGATGCCCTGAAATGCTCGCTGCTGAGTCTCGCGTTGCTGTCGGGCGCCAACGCCTGGGGGCAAATTCCCGCGCTCGCCAACTGCACACGCAGTGCCAATCTGCTGGCCTGCATTGATGCACATGGCAATGCCTACAGCGTGAACACCGTGGGCAACACGATTTACCTGCGTGGCTTTGAAAAAGACGGCAAGCGCTACTGGGCACAGACCAACAGTCGCTTCGGCCAACTGACGTTCTTCACCGGGATCGCCTCTGACGGGGAAGCCTGGGTTGGTTACACCCGTCGCGTCGGCTGGACGACGATCAATCGCTTTTCCAGCTCTGGCGGCAGTAGCGCCAAGTTCACCTGCAGTCGGATCACCGGCTGCTAAACCCGTGCTTTTTGCTGCCCCTGCTGCCAGGCGATGTAGCTGTCGACCGGTGGATTCTTCTGAAAGTAACGCTGCAGCCCTTCGAACAAACCATCCGCCACGGCTTGCTGATGTCGAGGCGTGACCAGTCGCTGGCTGTCGCGGGCGTTGGAAATGAAGCCGGTTTCCACCAGAATCGACGGCACGTCCGGCGACTTCAACACGGCAAATCCTGCCTGTTCCACGCGCTTTTGATGCAGTGTGGTAATGCCTGCCAGACTGCCGAGAACGGTACTGCCGAGTTGCAAACTGGCGGCGATGGTAGCGTTCATCGACATGTCGAGGATCACCCCGGCGAGCATCGGATCCTTGTCCTTGAGATTAAGCAGACTGGTCGCACCCAGCAGATCCGCGCCGTTCTCCCGCTGCGCCATGAAGCGTGCAGTCGCTGACGTCGCACCACCTTCGGACAAGCAATACACAGAGGCTCCCGACGCCGTCAGACGCGGTGCCGCGTCGGCGTGCACCGAGATAAACATGTCGGCCTTGTGCTGGCGAGCGATGTCCACACGCTTGCGAAGCGGCACGAAGAAGTCGTCATTGCGCACCAGTTTGACGTCGAAGCCTTTCTCCTTTTTCAGGCGTTTGGCGAGCAATTGCGCGATGGAGAGCACCACATCCTTTTCCCGCTCACCCTTGGCGCCGACTGCACCTGGGTCTTTCCCGCCGTGTCCGGGATCAACGACAACGATGATGTCGCGCTTGGGGTGAGCCAGATTCGAAGGTGTTTCACGTGGAACCATTGCTTGGCTAGATACCGGTTTGGCGTTTACCAGATCAAGCACCAAGCGGTGTCCTTGGCCATCTTGAGGCGCCAAAAGAAAGCTGTTGAATAACACTGGATTGTTCAGATCAAGAACGATCCGTGTGTCACCCTGACCAAAGTGCCCTGATCGAATGGCACGAATCGCGGTATCAGCCAGCGCCAATTGACTGAAATCGCCACTCAAACCAGCTCCGGAAAGATCGATGATCAAACGTTCTGGAGCGCTCAGCGAAAAGGTTTTGTAGCGCACCGGACCGCTGAGGTCGAACACCAATCTCAGTTTGTCATCCGAACGCCAGAGGCGCGCATTGCGAATTTGCGTAGCCGAAACAGTGAAGGGAAAAGCCAAAGCCGTGCTGGCCAGAAGTAGGTTGAGCAGATGACGTCGGTGCATATGAAAACCCGTTCATGAAAAAGGCATCGAGATTTGAATTGTTATAATGTAACATTCAATTTAATCAACACGATGGTCCCGAACATGAATTCGCTGACACTTCCGGATATCGCCACGCAAGCCGCTCGACAAGCACTGCCGCTCGAGTGGGTGGGAATGCGCGGCATTGCGTTACCCGTTTTACTGGAGGGCCAACGCCTGAATGCGAAGGCTGATGCGGGCGTCAGCCTCGACGATGGCGAGGCGCGCGGCATCCACATGTCACGTCTGTATTTGGCACTGGCAGCACTGGAACGGCACAACCTCTCACCTGCCAGATTGCGCGAAGTACTCGAGGACTTTCTGGCCAGCCATGACGGCTTATCCAACAGCGCCTACCTGAATATTCACTGCGAAGTGTTGCTGAAAAGGCCCGCGTTAGTCAGCCCTCTGGCTGGTTGGAAGAGCTACCCAGTGAGCATTTCTGCGAGCCTGAAAAACAAAGTGTTCCACGTGGAACTGAAAATAGAAGTGCCCTACTCCTCAACTTGCCCTTGCTCAGCAGCGTTGGCGCGGCAGTTGATTCAACAGCAATTCATCGATGATTTCGCCAACAAGCCACTGCAACATGCCGAAGTTTTGGCCTGGCTAGGATCAAGCCAAGGCATTATCGCCACCCCGCACAGCCAACGCAGCACCGCGCAATTGCATATGCATCTCGACGGATTCATCGATGAGCTACCGCTGAGCGTAATCATCAATGACGCCGAAGCGGCGCTCGGCACCGCCGTACAAACCGCTGTGAAACGCGCCGACGAACAAGCCTTCGCTCTGGCCAATGGACAGAACCTGATGTTCTGCGAAGACGCTGCGCGACGACTTAATCTGGCCCTGCGTCGCTCCCCCGGGGTCAGTGGCTTCCACCTGCGAGTGATCCACGCCGAAAGCCTGCACGCCCACGACGCTGTCGCTGAAAGCCACTGGCACCGAGAACTCACATGATCCGTTGCCACACCCTGAGTTGGGGCGCACCCGGCCAACCACTGACTTCGCCACTGACCCTCTCGCTGGAAAACGGCAGCCTCAGCGCCATCATCGGCGCCAACGGCTGCGGTAAAAGCAGCCTGCTGAAAGTCATCGCCGGATTGCAGAAACCGTTATCGGGAAAACTCGCACTGGGTGTTCCACGTCAGGGCGGCCTGGCATTCCTGCCGCAACAGCAACACCTTGACCGCCAGTTCCCCATCAACCTTGAAGAACTGGTGGCCGCTGGTTTCTGGGGTCGTCGATTGTCGACCCAACTGCGCGCAAAACGGCTGGCCAACGCACTGGAAAACTGGCACTTGAGCGGACTGGAAAAACGTTCGCTGATGGCCCTTTCCGGTGGCGAATTGCAACGCGCGCTGCTCGCCCGCTTGAGTCTGACCGACGCCCCATTGCTGCTGCTCGATGAACCCCACGCCGCACTCGATGAACTGGGCCAGCAGTTACTCTGGCAACACATCCATGCCTGGCACTCCGAAGGACGAACACTACTGATGGTCTGCCATGACCTCACCGCCGTCCGCCAACACATCCCGCAGACACTGCTGATCAAAAACCGCGAATGCGTGTTCGGCCTCAGTGCCGAACTGATCCAGCAAACACCCAATATGCAGGTGGCCTGATGCTCACCGTCGCCCACCTCTGGCACCCGTTCAGCGAGTTCGTGTTCATGCGCCGAGCGCTGCTCGGCGGATTGGTATTGGCCTGTAGCACAGCGCCGCTCGGGGTGTTTCTGATCCTGCGGCGCATGAGCCTCATCGGTGACGCCGTCGCCCACGGCATCCTCCCCGGGGCGGCGCTGGGCTTCTGGTTCGCCGGTCTGAGTCTGCCTGCGCTGACCCTCGGTGGTCTGGGTGCCGGCCTGAGCATGGCCGGAATAGCCGCCTGGATTACCCGTCGCACCGGTCTGCGCGAAGACGCCAGTCTCGCAGCGATCTACCCGATCTCACTCGCCAGTGGCGTGCTGATTCTTGGCATCGCCGGCAAGCGACTCGACTTGCTGCACTTATTGTTCGGCTCGGCGCTCGCCGTCGACGGCCCGACCCTCAACGGCATGTTATGGGTCTCGGCCTTCAGCATGATTGCCATGGCGCTCATCTACAAACCGCTGCTGCTCGACACCCTCGACCCGTTATTCCTGCAAACCGTCAGCCGCCTCGGCCCTCTCGCTCACGGCGTGTTCCTGACCTTGGTGGTGCTCAATCTGGTGATCGGTTTCCAGGCCATCGGCGCCTTGATGGTGGTTGGTCTGATGATGCTGCCCGCCGCCGCTTCACGGTTCTGGAGTCGTCGTCTGCCGAGCCTGATTGCCATCTCGGCGCTGATCGGCTGCCTCTCGGTGTGGTGCGGATTGCTGATCTCGTTCTACTACTCGCTGCCCAGTGGTCCGGCGATCGTGCTGGTCGCGGGGATCGGTTATCTGCTGTCCGTGGTGTTCGGACCGGTACACGGTTTGCTACGCCGCCCGCCTTTGCTCACATCCCAATGAGGTGTTTCCCGATGCGCGCTCTACTCGTGTTGTTCAGCCTGATGCTGTCGATGTCGTTGTCGGCGGCGGAAAAATTACCGGTGGTCACCAGCTTCAGCATCCTCGCCGACATGGTTCACCAGGTGGGTGGCGAGCATGTACAGATCACCAACATGGTGGGCCCGGGCGCCGACGCGCACACCTATGAACCGACACCGGACGACGCGAAAGCGCTGCTCAAAGCCAAACTGATCATCAAGAACGGCCTCGGTTTCGAGCCTTGGCTCGATCGCCTGGTGACCAGCACCGAGACCAAATCCCCCGTCATCAGCGCCAGTCATGGCGTGATACCACGCTCGCTGGAGGAAGACGGCGAGACCACTCCCGACCCGCACGCCTGGCACAACCTGGCAAACACCGAGCTGTACATCGCCAACATCACCAAGGCGCTGATCGCCGCCGATCCGGCGAACAAGGCCGATTACCAACGCAACAGCCAGACCTACCTGAAACAGATCTACACCCTGCTCGCCGAAGCCAAGGCCAAGCTCGGCTCGCTGCCACCGGGCAATCGCAAGATCGTCACCAGCCACGATGCTTTCGGTTATCTCGGCCAGGCCTACGGCATCGACTTCATGGCACCGCAAGGTCTGTCCACCGAGCGTGAACCTTCGGCTGCCGAAGTCGCCGCACTGATTACTCAGATCCGTCAGGCCAAGGTCAAAGCGGTGTTCATGGAAAACATCAAGGACGCACGCCTGCTCAAGCAGATCGCCGAGGAAAGCGGCGCACACATCGGCGGCACCCTGTACTCCGATGCCCTCGCCGCCAGTGGCCCGGCCAGCACCTTTACCGGACTGTTCGCATACAACCTCAACACCCTTTATGACGCACTGAGCCAGCCATGATCCGCAAAAATCCTTCCGGCGATCTGCCGCACATTGCCGAGTCGGCCTACGTCGATAAAACCGCGATCATCTGTGGCAAGGTGGTCATTGGCGAGAACGTCTTCGTCGGCCCCTACGCGGTGATACGCGCCGATGAGGTAGACGCTTCGGGCACGATGGAGCCGATCACCATCGGCGCCAATTCGAACATCCAAGACGGCGTGGTAATCCACTCCAAATCCGGCGCGGCGGTAACCATCGGTGAGTTCACCTCGATCGCTCACCGCTCGATCGTGCATGGCCCGTGCGTGGTCGGCGACCGGGTGTTCATCGGCTTCAACAGCGTGCTGTTCAATTGCGTGGTCGGTGATGGCTGCGTGGTGCGGCACAACTCGGTGGTCGATGGCCGCGATTTGCCGGACGCGTTCTACGTGCCCTCCACCACCCGTATCGGCCCCCACACCGACCTTTCGCAGTTCCCGCCAGTGAGTGTCAGCGCCTCGGAATTTTCCGAAGACGTGGCCCGCACCAACGTCGATCTGGTGCGCGGCTACAAAGCCTTGCAGAACGAGTTCTGAACCATGAGCAGCGTGCTGATTCGCAACGCCAGACTGGTCAACGAAGGTCGCGAGTTCGACGGTGATCTGCTGGTCAGCCATGGCCGCATCGTCAAGATCGCGCGCAGCATCGACGGTGAAAATGCCCGCGTGGAGATCGACGCCAATGGCCAATGGTTGTTGCCGGGGATGATTGATGATCAGGTGCATTTTCGCGAACCGGGAGCGCCGGCCAAGGGCTGCATCCACACCGAGTCGCGTGCGGCGGTGGCAGGCGGCATCACCAGTTTCATGGACATGCCCAACACCCAGCCGGCCACCCTCACCCTCGAAGCGCTGGCGGATAAAAAGCGTCGGGCGGCGATTAACTCCGTGGCCAACTACGGCTTTCACTTTGGCGTGAGCCAGGACAACCTCGACACCGTCGCCGCGCTCAACCCCTGCGAAGTGGCCGGGGTCAAAGTGTTCATGGGTGCGTCCACCGGCAACATGTTGGTAGACGATCCGAGAACGCTCGAGCGTTTATTTGCCGAGGTGCCGACGATACTGCTGGCGCATTGCGAACACACGCCGAGCATCGAGGCCAATGCAGCACGCCTGCGCGAACGCCTCGGCGAACACTTGCCGGCGAATATCCATGCACTGATTCGCGATGCCGAGGCTTGCTACCGCTCCTCTTCGCTGGCAGTGGAACTGGCGAAACGTCACGGTACCCGCCTGCATGTCTTGCACCTGACCACCGCTCGCGAACTCGAGTTGTTCGAGGACAAGCCGCTCGCCCAGAAACACATCAGCGCTGAAGTCTGCCTGCATCATCTGCTGTTTGATGACCGCGACTATCCAGCCCTCGGCAACCTGATCAAGTGCAATCCGGCGATCAAGACCCAAACCGACCGTGACGCCTTGCGCGCAGCGTTACTGAGCAATCGACTGGATGTGATCGGCAGCGATCACGCACCGCATACCTGGGCGGAAAAACAGCGCCCGTACGCCGAGGCGCCGTCCGGTTTGCCGCTGGTGCAACACGCCTTGCCGGCACTGCTGGAGCTGGTCGCCGATGGCGTGCTGCCGATCACCACCTTGGTGGCAAAGACCAGCCATCGGGTGGCGGATCTGTTTGCGATTCCGGATCGGGGTTATTTGCGCGAGGGGTATTGGGCGGATCTGGTGCTGGTTGAGCCAGCGGCGTTAGAAGTGTCGCGGCAACCGATTCTGTCGCAGTGCAGATGGACGCCTTTTGCTGACAGGACTTTTCGCTATCGGGTGAATACCACGTTGGTGTCGGGGCAGATTGCCTGGCGGGAACAGCGTATCAACGAAGGATGTCAGGGGCTGGCGCTGCGATTCATGCGGTGACAACCAAGACGCCTTCGCGAGCAAGCCCGCTCCCACAGGAATCACCTTGTGCCTGTGGGAGCGGGCTTGCTCGCGAAGCTTTTAAGCTCTTGGCTTCACGGTACCGCAATCCTGACCCAACCACACCGCACGGGTTTCCAGACTGCCCTTCTGGTTGATGCCGATGGCGTTGAACGTGCCGTTGGCCACAGTGGTGAACTCACGATCACTCAGGAACGTCGCGACACCCGTGCCTTGCGCTTTCGGGCAACTGAAGCGGAATTTCCACTGGTTGCCGGTGCGCTCGGTGATCTGCTGTTTGCAGCCCGACTGCGGATCGGCCAGCGGAATATCATTGGTCGCCACCTGCTGCGGCGTCAGGCAGGCACGAATGCCTTTACCGCCGATGTTGATCCCGTTTTTCTCCAGCGCCGCACGCTGCTGCGGGGTCATCTGACCTTGCAACTGGCCGAGGATCGATTGCACATCCATGGGCTGGTCATCGACCTTGACGTTGCTCGAGGTCATTTCCCACAGCCCCGGCTGCAGCATTTGCGCCTGCGCAACCACCGGCATTGCCAAACCCAGGCCCAGCGCCAAACCCAGCAGAGGAACGTTCATCGAAAAACTCCTGATCAGTAGTGGCCGTTAGACGTCGGCCGATTGCTTCGGTTCATGCACCAATTAAATAGCGACATTCACCTCGGAACATGGTCTGTTACGCATTGAGTCTTCAGGAGCAAGGCTGCCCCATGGATTATTTTGGACCGCACATTTTCGGTTATCTGATCGCCCTGATACATAGCCTCGGCTTGATCGCCGCGATCCACGCGGTGCTGACCGTACGCACCGCCCAAGGCTCGATCGCCTGGGCATTGTCGCTTATTTTCATTCCCTACCTGACGCTCATCCCTTATCTGGTTTTCGGTCGCAGCACCTTCGACGGCTATATCAAGGCGCGCCGTCAGGCCAACGAACAGATGCGCCAGGCGATCTCCGAGTTGAACTGGCGCCCGTGGGTCGAAGAAGCCCTCACCGCCCGCGCCTCGAAGGCCTACGCCTCGCTGCGCGCCATGCCCAAACTGGGGCGGATGCCGTGCCTGGCGAACAACCAGGTGCAACTGCTGGTGAATGGCCACGCGACCTTCGAGGCGATTTTCCAGGCTATTGATCAAGCGCGCGAAGCTGTACTGGTGCAGTTTTTCATCATCCATGACGACCGCCTCGGTCAGCGCCTGCGCGACCTGTTGCTGAAGAAAGCCGCCGAAGGCGTGGCGATTCATCTGCTCTACGACCGCATCGGCAGCCACGCCCTGCCCCACAGTTACGTGCAGGCGTTGCGCGATGGCGGTGTCGAGGTCAAAGCCTTCGCCACACGCAGTGGCTGGCTCAATCGCTTCCAGGTGAATTTCCGCAACCACCGCAAAATCGTCGTGGTCGATGGCGTGCTCGGCTTTGTCGGCGGGCACAACGTCGGTGATGAATACCTGGGCGAGAAACCGCCGCTGGCGCCCTGGCGCGATACCCACGTGCAGGTGCGCGGGCCGGTAGTGGCCTGCATGCAGGAGTCGTTTGCCGAGGATTGGTTCTGGGCCGCACGGACGTTGCCGCCACTGATCCTGCCGGATGTTTACCCGGAGGACGGCGTGCTCTGCCAGTTGCTGGCGAGCGGCCCGGCCGATGCCTACGAAACCTGTTCGCTGTTCTTTGTCGAAGCGATCCATGCCGCAACCGAGCGGGTGTGGATCACCAGCCCGTACTTCATTCCCGATGAAGCCGTGTTCGCCGCGTTGCGCCTGGCGGTGCTGCGCGGCGTCGACGTACGCCTGCTGCTGCCATCGCGTCCGGATCACCGCATCGTCTACGCCGCGTCCAGCCTGTATGCGTTTGAAGCGGTGCGTGCCGGCGTGCGGGTGTTCCGCTACGAACCGGGGTTCCTGCACCAGAAAGTGGTGCTGATCGACAGCGAAATCAGCGCCATCGGTAGCGCCAATCTGGACAACCGCTCGTTTCGGCTGAATTTCGAAGTGATGCTGCTGACCGTTGATAGCGAATTCGCCGCGCACGTGGAACACATGCTCAACGATGATTTCGAGCAGGCTTATGAAGTCGCCAAAGAAGAAAGCCGGGAGATCCACCGCCTGCAACAGCTCGGCATGCGGATCGCCCGGCTTATTTCGCCGATTCTTTGACTGACCGCTCGCTCGAATGAGCGAACGGTCGTCAGGCCTCAGGGGTGATAAATGTCGTCGCGGGTCCAGGGCAGTTCATGGCTGCCATCCGGATGCGCTTTCACCGCCAGAATCTGATGCAGATTGATCCAGCCCCGGGCGAACGCATAGGCACACCCGGCCAGATACAGGCGCCAGATGCGCAGCGCCTGATCCGGCACCAGTTTTCCGGCCGCTTCGAGATTGTCCTCAAGACGCTCGCTCCAGTGATCCAGCGTGCGCGCGTAATGCAGGCGCAGGCTTTCGACGTCGACGATCTCCAGCCCGGCTTCGCTGATCTCGGCTGAGATCATCGCCAAGTGCGGCAGCTCACCGTTGGGGAACACGTATTTCTCGATGAAGTCGCCGGCACCGCGGCCTACCGGACGGCCGTCGGTGTGTTTGGCGGTGATGCCGTGGTTCATCACCAGACCGCCCTCCTTCACCGCGCCGAACAAAACCTTGCAGTACTCGGCGAGGTTAGCGTGGCCAACGTGTTCGAACATGCCGACGCTGACTACCTTGTCGAAACGCCCGTCCTGCGGCAGATCGCGGTAGTCGAGCAATTGCAGCTCAACCTGATCTTCCAGCCCCTCGGCCTTGACCCGCTCGCGGGCCAGTTCCAGCTGTTCTTTACTCAGGGTGATGCCGAACACTTTGGCGCCGAATTCACGCGCCGCGTAACGCGCCAGACCACCCCAGCCACAACCGACATCCAGCAGATAATCACCGGGCTGCAAACGTAGTTTGCGACACAGATGGCGGAACTTGGCTTGCTGCGCCTGTTCCAGGGTTTCGCTGCCGGTTTCGAAATACGCGCAGGAATACGCCATGTCGCTGTCCAGCCACAGCTGGTAGAACGCGTTGGACAGGTCGTAGTGATAGGAAATGGCTTTGGCGTCGGTTTCCTTGTCGTGCACCGAACGCACCGGCTGAGCGTCCTCATCGTCATCGAGCAAGGCGCTGCTCAATTCGTCGCAGACCCGGATGACCTCGCTGATCGAGCCCTCCAGTTCCAGCCTGCCTTCGACAAACGCCGCCCCCAGCGCGTCGAGACTTGGATGGGTGAACTGGCTGACCATTGTCGGGTCCTTGACCACGATGGTGACGCTGGGCGTCGGCCCCAGATTGAACTCATGGCCATCCCAGAGTCGCAAGCGAAGCGGAAGCTGCAGATTCTGTAAGGCCGGTGGAAGTTGCGCGAGCATGGAAAATCCCCCCTTGTTTCAGACGTCAGATCTGAGGGTAGACCATCCTTGAAAAATAGCAGGCTATCGATTTAATTAGCCGAGACTATCGTTCCAGACGCTCCATCATGCCGTCATGCACCCACTGTTTAAGCCCGGGTAACGGCAATGAAGTGTGCGCCCTCTATATAGATGACTGCCTATTCGGCGCACAGTTCGCTGAACCACACTTCAGCGATCATCCTTGAGCTTGAGCAATGGCTCCTGAAACCGCAGCAGCCGTCCGGCATTGCCCAACACCAGCAGCGTGCTGAGGTTGTGCAGCAGCGCGGCGATCATCGCCCCGGCCGCGCCGAGCCAGCCGAATGCCGCAAACACCACGATCGCCAGGGTCCAGCCCAGGCCGATGATCACGTTGACCTGCAAGGTTCGACGGCACTGGCGACTGAGTCGCACACAGGTGCCGAGGCGACGCAGATCGCTGCCGATCAGCACGATGTCCGCCGAGGCCAGCGCGATGTCAGCACCGCCGGCGCCCATCGCGACACCGACCACACCAGCCTTGAGCGCCAGCGAATCATTGATGCCGTCGCCCACCACCATCGGCCGGAAGCCGTTGTCGATTTCCTTGAGCACGCGGTTGAGTTTGTCCTCGGGCAGCGCCTGCGCTTGCAGCTCTTGCAGGCCGACCTCACGGGCAAGGGTCTGCGCGACACTCTGGCGGTCACCGGTCAGCAGCAATTGGCGACCCAGGCCGAGTTCGCGCAATTCAGCGAGGGCAAAGCGTGCTTCCGGTTTGACGCTATCGGCCAGCAGCAACCAGGCGACAAATTCGCCGTTTAGTGCCAATCCGGCAATCGGCCCGTCGTGCTCGGGAACGGTGGTGGTGACAATGCCCAGTTGCGCGAACAGTTCAGGACGGCCCAGTGCCGCCTCGCCCTGTCCGGTCATGGCGACCACCCCGAGCCCCTGACGCTCGTGGATATCAGTCAGCGGCAGGCTCTGCTCCTGATTGACCAACCCCGCCAACGCCCGGCTGACCGGGTGACTGCTGGCCGCACCGAGACTGGCCGCCAATGCCATCACCGAAGCCTGATCCAGACGCGGGCTGCTGATCGATTGCAAACGCAAGGTGCCGTAAGTCAGGGTGCCGGTCTTGTCGACCACCAGTGAAGTGAGATCTGCCAACTCCTCAAGAAACGCCGAGCTGCGAATCAGAATGCCGTGGCGCGCCGCCACCGCCACTCCGGCAATCGCCGTGGCCGGTGCCGACAGCACCAAGGCGCACGGACAGGCCGCAACCAGCACCGCGAGCATCGCTTGCGCGTCATTGGTGACAAACCACGTCACCGCCGCCAACAGCAACACCAGCACCATGTAGCTGCCGGCATAGCGTTCAAGCAGACGGGTGATCGGCGGCTTCGAGCGTTCGGCGTTCTGCATCAGCGCGATGACTTTGCCCAGCGTCGATTGATCACCGGTGCGGGTCACCTCAATACGCAGCAAACCGTCGAGGTTGATCGCGCCACCAAACACCGTCATGCCCACCGCCGTTTCCACTGGCACCGACTCGCCGGTGATCGACGCGGTGTCGAGGCTGGCCTGACCGAACAACACCCGGCCATCCGCCGGCACCCGATCGCCTGCGCGAACCTCTACAGTGTCACCGGGTTTCAGCGTGCCGTTATCGACTTCGATGATCGAGCCGTCCGCCTGAATCTTGCGGGCGTGACTGCGAGTCAATTGGCCGAGAGCGTGAATCGCTTCCTGCGAGCCGATCACACTGCGCTCTTCCAGCACGTGGCCGAAGATCATGATGATCGGCAGCAACGCAGCGGTCAGCAGATCGCCGGTCGCCCATGCGCCGAGCATCGCCAGGGCAATCAGTTGATCAGTAATGCCGTGCAGACTCGGATAACGCAGGCTGAACCACGCCGAACGCATCACCGGCACCGCCACCAATAAAGAAGCGAAACCCAGCAGCAACTGACTGACCCCGGTTTGCTCCGGCACCAGCCAGCGCCAGATCAGACCTAGGCCGAGCAAGCCAAGGGCAAGCATCGCCAGGGTCAATTGCCGTGCGGCGCGGCGCTGTTCGGCCGAGGACAACAGGCTCGGTGCAGCAGTGGTCGCAGTCATTTACTAGCTCCCTGAATGATCAGGCGGGAATCGTCTTTCGGATCGACCGTGGTCACTGAACCAGCCTGACCAAGAATCTTCGGCATGCGTTCGCGGTACAGCCGCAGGAGCATCTGTGGATCGGTACCCTGTTGTTGCGCCTTGGCCAGGCTCATTACCGTGGCGGTGTCGGCAGAGGCTTTAGCCAGCCGTTCGCCGGCCTGAGCATGGGCCACTTGCAGGGTACGGTCGGCTTGCTCATTCGCGGTCTGGGTGAGTTTTTCCGCTTCGGTGCGTGCATTGGCGACGGCTTTGTCGGACTGCTGACTGGCGGTCAACACCGCATTAAAGGCACTGACCGCCGGATCCGGCAGACTCGACTGCACGTCGACCCGCGCCACTTCGATGCCGATGCCCTGCCCGCTCGTCTTCAATTCAGCCAAGCGCTTGTTAATGCCTTGCACCAGATCACCGCGCAGACGCTCGCGTCGTTCGGCTGCCTGATTATCGGCACCGATCAACTCCGGGCGGGCAACCAGAATCGTGTCCAGATCCCGGGCGGCGGTCAGGGCCACGGCGCTGCGGGTGACCAGCCGATCCAGTGCTGGCAGCACATGATCACCCTGCAGCACGAAGTCATAGGGATCGCTGACTTTGTAGAACACCCGCACATCCAGTTGCACTACGCCGGCGTCGCCGGTGAGCAAATAGCCGGAACCGGCCAGCGCATCACTCAGCGGTGTGGCGAAGGTCGCCACACGATCAGCCTTGATCGCCTCACTGCTGCGCAGCAGGTTTTCCACTCGGCGCTCGATGACCCGATCAGCTGCCGGTAGCAAAACCACCTGCTCGAACGGCTGCGGCCAGGCCAGTAATAGACCGGCGTTCTGGATGCGCTGCAGTGCGCCGAAGTGCAACACCACCGCGCGATTCTGTGGATCAATCTGCCGCACATTGGAAAACGCCCACGCCAACGCAGCCAAAACCGTCACTGCGTACAAGGCGAAAAAAGCCAAGCGTCCGGCCTGAATCCACGGACTGCTCAACGAATGTGTTCCACGTGGAACTTCATCACTCATGGCTGCGATCCGGATTTGTTTTCAACCGTCGGCGGGCCGTCCACCAGCACCCGGAATGGCGCGGCGTCGGTGCGCAGGATCAGCTTGGTGTCCGGCGTCACGATGGTGCCAAGGGTATCCAGTGAGCGCAGCAGGTTGTACAGCTGCGGTGAGCCAGCGTACGCACGACCATAGATTTGTGCGGCTTCGACCCGCGATTGTGCTTCGATTTCTGCGGCCTTCACCGTGGCATCGGCCTGGACAATTCGCGCATCGCGCTCGGCCGCAGAACGGATCTGCGCGGCTTCTCGCTTGCCGATGGCGGTGCGTTCGGTGGCAATTGTTTCACGCTCGGCGCGCATCCGGTCGACCGTGGCCGTGAGCGTCACCGACGGCAAGGTCAGCCGTTCGATCCCCATTTGCACCACGCGCACGCCGTAGGTGGCCAGCAACTGCTGGTCGATCTGCTGACGCAATTGCGCTTCGAAATCGGCGATACGCACTTTGCTGGCATCAGTATTCACCAGATCCGCCAGGTCGAAACTGCTGGCGGTGGTTTCCAGCGCCGAGCCGACAAAGGTGCGAATCTGTCGCGCCGCTTCGTCCGGCTGGTTCTGCACCGCGCGCATGAAACGCTGCACATTGTCCGGGTCACCCTGCACCTGCCACGCCACATAAGCCTGAACGATGATGCGCAAACCGTCGCGGGTGCCGACATCCTGCAATCCGCTGGAGGTGGTACGCAGGCGCAGATCCACCGGGATCGCCGCTTCGAACGGCGCCGGCCAGCGCCAGCTCAAACCCGGCTCAAGCAACACTCGAGACGGATTACCGAAACGGGTGATGACCGTGGCCTCGCCCGAACGCACCTGGACCAGGCTTGCCGCCGCGATGGCAAACCCCACCAGCAACAGCGCCCAACCCATGCGCCGCCACGGGAACGGCCCCGCCTCCTCCGGCGCACCGTGGTGGTGATGCCCATGATGATGGTGATGCCCGGCGTGGCCGTGATCGTGACCGCTGTGGTCATGCGAATCGTGAGTGTGCGATTGGCTCAAGGGGCAACTCCTGGTTGAGCGGTGGCGCGCGCGGGCGTCGGATCAGCCGGCAGCGTGAATGTACGCAGATCGATGGTCGGCGCATTGCTGCTGCCGCCTAAACGGTGGTCGAGTACCAACAATTTGGCCTTGCTCAGGCCGAGGCTGAGCTGACTCAGATATTGCTCGAGCACGAACGCCTGGCCGGCGTTGGCATAGGCTTTCTGCTCAGCGCTGAACTTCAGATCTGCCGCCTGCGCCGTCGCATTGATTTCACGAGCGCTGGCACGCGCCTGATCGCGGGCGAGACTGGCCTGCAATTGCGCCTGATTACTGGCTTCTGCCGCAGCGCCGCGCTCACGGGAGATCAACGCCTGCGCGCCGATCTGCGCGGCTTGCACGCCGTGATAAGCATTGGCGGCGCCGGCGGGTGGATGAATTGCTTCGACCACGGTGGCCAGAATCTCCACACCGCTGTCGAGTTTCTGTAGATCACCTTGCACCGCACGACCGATTTCTTCGCCCAGCCCTACCCGGTCAGCACCGAGCAAACCGTCGAGGGTGCGCGAGGCAAAATCGTGCACCAGAATCCGGCTCGCGGTACTGCGGATCAGCGTCGGCACATCGGCATTGTTGTAGGTTGCCGCCAAGGCGTCCTGATCCCGCAGGCCGATGCGATAGACGAAGCGCACGTCCATGTTAACGATCTGAAAGCTCTGCTGATCGCCACGGCTGCTGGCGATCACTTGGGATTTGTCGTTGACGTGGCTGGCATCCCACAAGCGGTTGGCGGTCATCGGCGCCGGGCCTTCGGCAGGCTCAGCCTGGGTTGGCGCGGGAGCATCGCCGACACTGGTTGCCAACTCGTGCACCACGCCATTCTCGACGCTCAATACACGGCCCAATGGCCACGGCAAACCGGCATGCAGTCCGGGGCCGAACACTTGCACCGGTTTGCCGAAGCGCTCGTAGATACCGCGCCCTTGCAGCGGGATTTCGTGGACTCCGGTCAGCAGCCAACCGACCGCAGCAACCAGCGCCAGCACCGGCAGAAAGGCCCGGCGCATATAGCTGAACGCCCAGATCTGGCGCAGATCGATGCCGAAACGGTTGTGCAATTCGTGCTGCAAGGCGAGCAACGGCTGCGGTGGCCAACGCAGCATATCGGCAACAAAACTGCGCGCCAGCAGGGTCGGTTCGAGCTGCTCGAGTCGAGGGCTGAACACCGACAGAACTGCGCGCAATAGCAACTCGATCGCAACCAATCCCGGCAAGATCCCGATCAACACCGTAAGCCTTACTGGCCACACCGAAGCCTCGCTGGCGAACAGCAGGCACAACGCGCCCAGCACCAGACTGATGATCGCCACCCGCGCCAGTTGCGCGAGGGATCCGGCTTCCGGCCATTGCGCCGGGTTTTCCTGAGCCAGTTGCCGCTCCAGCACCAGCAAGCCGAAACCCAGCAGCAACATCAGCGCCGCGCCCACCGTGGCCGACAACCCGACGGCAGCGGCCGGCAACGTCAGGTTCCACACCTGCCCGATGCTGAGCACCACCAGCACTGACCAGCCGCCCAGCCACAACGTGGCCGCACCAATCTGACCGAGCAGGTGCAAACCGCGCTGACTCAAACGCTCGAGCAACCGTTCGTACCAGCCATCAGGTGCGGCTTGCTCGACCTCGTTCAGCGGTTCCTGCGCCATTGGGTACATGACCCGTGCGCGCCATTGCGTCACCCACCACGCCGACTGCAAACCGGCGACCAGCACCAGTAACGCCGCGCCCAGATTCACCAGCAGTGCCGGCCATATCGATTGCGCGGCAAACAGCTCGACAAACAGCGCCAGCACCCACCCTGCCCCGGCCAATCCGCCGAGGCCGATGGCCAGACGACGCAAGCGCCGTCCCTGTGTGGCCGCTTGTTGAAAGCGCGGCAACCCGGTCACTTGCGTGCCATCGACATCCAGATCGACTTGCATATCACCTCAAAGCCATTGATTCACCGGTCTAATCGTTACGATATAACGAAAAACGTGAAATATTTGTACACAAATACGCTTATCTAAAGATGCGCAACCTGTCGCTTGCCTGAAGCCTTGACCGAAATGTCCGGAAACGCACATATTACGCTCGTAATTTTATCGACCGACTACTTTTAGCGATCCGCATCCCCAACGAGGAGCAACAGCATGAGCAACTACGACGTGGTCATTCTGGGCGGAGGCCCCGCTGGTTATAACGCGGCGATCCGCGCCGGCCAGTTGGGCCTGACGGCGGCATGCGTGGAAGGTCGCGCCACTCTCGGCGGCACCTGCCTGAATGTCGGTTGCATGCCGTCCAAAGCCTTGTTGCACGCCTCGGAGCTGTACGAGGCGGCCATGGGTGCGGAATTCGCCAACCTCGGCATTGAGGTCAAACCCACGCTCAACCTCGCGCAAATGATGAAACAGAAAGACGAAAGCGTGAGCGGCCTGACCAAAGGCATCGAGTTTCTGTTTCGCAAGAACAAGGTCGACTGGATCAAGGGCTGGGGCCACATCGATGGCCCGGGCAAAGTCAGCGTGACCGACGAGCAGGGCAACAAAACCGAGCTAAGCGCCAAGGACATCATCATCGCCACCGGCTCCGAGCCTACGCCCCTGCCCGGCGTCGAGATCGACAACCAGCGTATCCTCGACTCCACCGGCGCGCTGTCGCTGAGTGAAGTACCCAAGCATCTGGTGGTGATCGGCGCCGGGGTGATCGGCCTGGAGCTGGGTTCGGTCTGGCGCCGCCTCGGCGCCCAGGTGACGGTGGTCGAATACCTCGACCGCATCTGCCCCGGTGTTGATGGCGAGGCCGGCAAAACCTTGCAGCGTTCGCTGAGCAAACAAGGCATCAGCTTCAAATTGAGCTCGAAGGTCACCAGCGCCACCACCTCGGCCAACGGCGTGCAACTGAGCGTTGAACCCGCCGCCGGTGGCAATGCTGAATTGCTCGAAGCCGACTACGTGCTGGTCGCGATCGGCCGGCGCCCGTACACCAAAGGCCTGGGCCTGGAGAACGTCGGCCTGAGCACCGACAAGCGCGGCATGCTCACCAACCGCCAGCACCGCACCGAGGCCCCCGGCGTTTGGGTAATCGGTGACGTAACGTCCGGGCCGATGCTCGCGCACAAGGCCGAAGACGAAGCGATGGCCTGCGTGGAACAGATCGTCGGCAAGGCCGGCGAGGTCAATTACGACTTGATCCCCAACGTCATCTACACCCGGCCGGAACTGGCCAGCGTCGGCAAGACCGAGGAGCAACTGAAGGCCGAAGGTCGCGCCTACAAGGTCGGCAAGTTTCCGTTCACCGCCAACAGCCGGGCGAAGATCAACCATGAGACCGAAGGCTTCGCCAAGGTTCTCGCCGACGAACGCACGGACGAAATCCTCGGCGTGCACCTGGTCGGCCCGAGCGTCAGTGAAATGATCAGTGAATACTGCGTGGCCATGGAGTTCAGCGCCTCGGCCGAAGACATCGCGCTGACCTGCCATCCGCACCCGACCCGCTCCGAAGCGCTGCGTCAGGCGGCGATGAATGTCGAGGGGATGGCGACGCAGATGTAGTCAGCAAAGGTTTGGGTGACCGGACGACCGCTATCGCGAGCAGGCTCACTCCTACAGGGGGGATGCGCCCAAATGTAGGAGTGAGCCTGCTCGCGATCAAGACGACTCGGTCTACAGCGGCAGATGCCCCAACGGCAACGCCCCCGGGGTCTTCACCGTGTGAATCGCAAAGTTGCTGCGAATGTCGCTTACCCCCGGCAGCTTCAGCAGGCAGCTGCTGAGAAAGCGGTCATACGCGCGCAGATCCGGCACCACCACCTGCAACAGAAAGTCCGACTCCCCCGACACCAGAAACGCCGAGATCACTTCCGGCAGCGCTGTGACCGCCGCGTAAAAGGCTTCGGCCTGTTCGTCGTTGTGGCGCTCGACCTTGACCCCGACAAACACCGTCAGCCCCAGCCCCACTTCATCGCGATCGAGGTTGGCCTGATAGCCACGAATCACCCCGGCTTCCTCCAGCATCCGCACCCGGCGCAGGCAAGGAGACGCCGACAGGCCGATCTCGTCTGCCAGTTCGACATTGCTCAGCCGGCCGTTGCGCTGCAGCGCGGCGAGAATTTTGCGATCGAAAGCGTCGAGTTTCATGTTTGGCAGATCCCGATGGTGAAGGCGCAAAAAGAAAGCAGGTTATGCCAATAACGAAGCTTTTTGAAGCTGACTTCGCAAGCACCTGCCCCGCCCTTCGGCCATAGACTTTGCTCACCGAATCGACAACGAAAGGGCTGCGACATGGCGAGTATCTGGATGTTTTTTCTGGCATTGGCGGTGGTCTTCCTGCTGCCCGGCCCGGACATGATCCTGCTATTGCAAACCGGCGCTCGCCAAGGTCGTGGCGCGGCACTGGCGACCGCCGTGGGCCTGGCGATAGCCCGAGGCTGTCACGTGGCATTGGCGGCATTGGGTCTGGCGGCGCTGTTCAAGGCAGCGCCGTGGACGTTTGATCTGGTGCGCCTTGCCGGTGCGGCGTACCTGCTGTGGATTGGCATTCAATGCCTGCGCAGCAGCTTGCTGCCGAACCTGGATACGACTGCCGTGACTGACACCCAAGGACAATGGCGCGAAGCGATTCGCCGTGGCCTGCTGACCAATCTGCTCAACCCCAAGGCCTTGCTGTTCTGCTCGGTGCTGTTGCCGCAATTCATCGTCAATGACGGCGCAGCGGTACTGACCCAATTTGCCACCCTCGGCGTGTTGCTGGTAGCAGTCGGGCTGCTGTTCGACAGCGCCTACGCCCTGACCGGCGCGGCGCTGGGCCGTTGGCTGCAACACAGTCCAACCGCCCAACGCGTTCAGCAATGGCTGTTCGGCAGCCTGCTGATCGGCTTCGCCGTACGCCTGACGTTTATCCAGCAGGCCTAGGGTTTGCGGGACTTGCGTTGGCGCCGGCTGATCAGGGCCAATGCAACGCCGACCCCCAGCACGATCGCGCCGATCTGTACCGGCCATTTGTAAGGCCGCAGGGCCGTGCGCGCGGCATCGGTCACTTGGGTGACGTAACGCTTGTCGGCGTTTTCGAAATCCGGGTACGGGCACTGATTGCCAAAGTCCACCGCCCACGGCACGTACGGCCCTTCGTTGACGTAACGCCGATAGAGCGCGCTCTGCTCTTCGAGGCTGCTGTTGAAACCGGCGGCATTGCACAACACCGCAGCAAAGGCCTGGCTGGTGTGCGGCAAATTATCGGCGGCCCGGCTGGCCAGCGCGGTGGCGACAAAACGGTAGTGATAACGCTCGTCCGGCTGCGCCTGGCTGGCCTTCTGGCGCTGCACTTCAGCCTCGGCCACCAGCGGCCCGACTTTCAGCTCAGTGTTTTCCAGACTGTAGTTGCCGCCAAACGTGGCGTAGTCCGGCGCCATCTCATAGCCGAGAATGTCCATGCCCCATTCGCGCGCGGTCCACGCCGCGTTGTACAAGGCGCTGGCGCGTTTGCTCGGCCACCACGCAGCGTCAGCCTTCATCCGTTGCTCGCCGTACAGACGGGCCTTGTGCTGCAGATCGGGATTGTCGAAATAGCCGACCGCTTCCTCGTAATGCCCTTCACGCAGCAAGCGCCGCCCCAGCAGATTGCGCAGGCTGGCGGCAACCGGTAGCGGCACGTAGTTGTCGCGCTGCTGCTGGGTCAGCGCCGGCGGCGCCGGCACGTTGTCATCGACATAGCGCTTGAGTTCCTCGACCGTCAGCACGCGCTCGGCCACCGTCGCCGCGTCAAACCAGTAAAGGCTGTTGCTGCGATACAATTGCACGAACGCTTGCAGGTACTCGCCGCGTTGCAGCGCGAGAATCGCGCTTTCGCCCTCGACCCGACATTTCGGCTGGACGGTTTCGAAGTCCCAGTCCGGAGTACGCCGGTAGCCCCAATCCTCGCTCTGCGGGAAAGCCTGCGCAGCTTTCGCATAGGCGGCAGCCGCGGCATTTTTATCGCCGTCACGCACTGCCAGCTTGGCCCGCAGCCACCACGCCAGTCCGCCGTCACCGGCGTTTTCAAGGAAGGCCTTGGCGCTGGCGTAATCACCCTGTTGGTAGTTCATCGCCGCCAGTCGATCAGCGTTTTCCAGGCTGCCACGGGTGCTGTTCTGCAGCAGCTTGATGAGTTTCTTCTCGTTCGGCGGTTGCTCGTCGAATGACCAACCCATGCGGCTGATCAACGAAGCGGTAACCAGTTGCTGCACGGCTTTGCGCTCCAGCAACTTGGCCAGTTGCGGTTCGGGCAGTTCGGCCAGCTCATTCATCAGTTGTTTCAGCGAGGTGTAACCCACGGCCGAGCCGTGCAGGTTCTGCGCTTCGTACAGTTCGATGGCGCCGTTCCAGTCACCGGCGTTGCGCAGCACCCGCGCCTCTTCACCGAGGCTGGCCACCCCCAGCTCCAGCGGGTCGCTGAAGCCATCGATGCTCAGTTGTCGAGTCTGACGGAAGGCCGCGCGCGCATCCTCCAGCACTTCAATGACATCGCCCGCCTCGGCACTCATGGCAAACCAGGCACGGCCCAGGGAATAAGCCGCCCAGGTGCTGCGCAGCGGACGCTGATCGGCCGGCAGCGCCAGCACTTTGTTGAAATATTCGATCGCCAGCGGATGATCGCCAGTGGCAAACGCCACCGCACCGGCCACGTACAAACGGATTTCCGCCGGCAGACTGGCGCCCTGCGCCTCGACCTGACGCGCATCGCTCAGGCCACGCAGTTGCTTGACCAGCGCCTGTTGCTCGGCGCTCAGACCGACCTGCTCGGCTTTTTCGCGCAGCGCAGCAGGCTCGCTTGCGTCGCCGTAGATATCGTCGGGATTGTGCGTCGCCGCTGTGACATTCTTCAGCCCGGCAATGGTCTTGCCGAGGCGGCTGATCTCGAAGTTGAAGTTGCCCTCCGGCAGTTCGGCCAGGCTTTGCCCGCGATTGTCGAGCAGGCGCATCGGGAAGTCCGGGCCGCAGGCCAACGCCGAACCCAGCGGCAGGCTGAGGCTCAGGCAGAGCAGATGGCGGGGCCAGTTACGGGTCAACATGCGAACCTCCTTGATCAATAAATGCACAGCGCGCCCAACCGATGGCGCGTTGTCCGCCCGCCGGCAGACGACCGTCGCGCAGGCGGGTGAAGGTAAGCAGATCGGCGCTCTGTTGCAACGAGTAACCGGCGAGTGCATCGGCGCCTTCGCAAGCGCTGGCCTTGACGGTGATACGCGTGGGCCAGGCACTGTCGAGGTTACCGGCATTGCGCAGGGTGATGTCCTGCAGGCCATCGTGGTCGTTGAACGTCAGGCCGAGTTGGCTGCTCAAGGCATCGCCGCGGGCCACGGCGCGCAACGTGGTCAGGCTCCAGGCCCGACGATCATTGGCCAGCGGCAGGCGAAACCAGATCAGCCCGGCCAGATGTTCCGGGCGCTCCTCGCGCAGGTCTTTGGCCAGTCCGCTCAGTTGCTGCGGATCGGCGAGCAGTTCACGACGTTGCCCGTCGCGCTCGAGTGGCACTTCACTTTCCACCACCGGGGCTCCATCGGCATCCGGCAGCAGCGCCACGCCATAGGCCGGCAGCGCCAGATAAAACGGTTTGTCGGTCACCTGCCCCCAGGCCTTGGCCCAGCGCCGCGCCTGCTCGGGGTCGAACAGACCACGACGCGGATCGCTGACCGCGTGCACCTGCAGCACACTGCTGTCGACGCTGGCCAGCAGCGCCGGCAGTTGCGGACTGTCGAGCCAGGCCGGCAACGCAGTGATGCTCAGCGGCAGGTTGGCCGGCAATGCGCCACGCAGATTCACAAGGAAATCGGTATAGGCCGGCAGACGCGCATTACCGGCGTCATGATCGATCTCGACCCCGCTCACCGTCAGCCCCTGCGCTTGCCAGTCAGCCAGCATTTGAAGGATCTGTGCGCTCACCTGCTGCTGATCGAGCGCCTTGAGCTGACCGTCGAGGCGAATCACCGCGATCAGAGGCCGGCCATCGTGCTTGAGCAACGGCGCATCGATACGCGCCCGATGCCAGCCGTCATTGGGGAATGCCTGCAAGGCCAGCACACGCAGTGTCGAGAAGCTCTCGCGGCTATCGCGCAGGGCAGCATCATGGGCCGGGGTCCATTGGCGTTGCCAGATATACAGTTGTTGATCGAGGGCGGGGGCGTCATGCCGCTCACAAGCAGCGAGCAGCATTGCCGCGATCAAAATCGAAAAGCCGAACCGCATGAAATGCCTATTCCCTGCCGATGCAAAAATGCAGGGTACACAAATCCCTGTAGGAGTGAGCCTGCTCGCGATGACGGAGTAGCAGGCAACATCGATATCGACTGTTAGTGCGCCATCGCGAGCAGGCTCACTCCTACAGGGAGAGCGACTCAAGGCTTGCGGGCAATGATCACCTGACTCTTCGCCACCACTGCATCCAGCGCCTGCTTGATCTGCGCACCCCGGGGCGAATCGAGCACCGCTTGCCAGGTGTTGGCCCAATGCTCGAGTAACGGGTGATCCGG
Organism: Pseudomonas sp. JQ36; assembly: GCF_053851495.1. Lineage (NCBI taxonomy): Bacteria > Pseudomonadati > Pseudomonadota > Gammaproteobacteria > Pseudomonadales > Pseudomonadaceae > Pseudomonas > Pseudomonas sp. JQ36. The sequence goes on from NZ_CM132642.1 coordinate 4,790,814, forward strand.
GTTGCTGAAATCGACCTTGGCTTCCCAGAACAGCAGCATCCACATCGACCAGTAAAAACCGTACTGGCTGTGGCTGATGATCTCCAGCCCGGCGTTGCTGACCATGGTCTTGAACTGCTCTTCGCTGATGATGCGAATGTGGTTGGGCTTCTGGAAATACTCCGGCGCCGCAATGTCCTTCTGCAAATCTTCTGAGCTTGGGTGCGGCACGCTCAGCAGGTACAGCGCACCGGACTGGCCGACCCGCACCAGTTCGGCAAGAAACTGCGCCGGGTCGTCGACGTGCTCGATGACTTCGGTGGACACCACACGAGTAGCGGTGCCGTCGGCAATCGGCAACGGATTGCAGTCGGTGACGTGGCATTCGACGCTGCGCGCCGGGGTGTCGCTCAGACGCTGGCGAGTGGCTTCGACCTTGGCCCCGTCGATGTCGGCAATGATGATCTTCGCCCCGCGCATGCCGCAGAAATGCACGTTGCCGCCGTCACCACAGCCGACATCGAGCAAAGTGTCATCGGCGGTCACCGCAAAGCCCTTGAACAGCTCGCCGGTCTCCTGGTTGAACCAGCCGCTGAGCTTGGCATCGTAGAGGCCGAGCATGTACGGATCGACCTTGTCCACCACCGGGGCGACGGGTTGCGCGGGGGCCGGTGCAGGCGTCGCCGCCGTGAGTTTTTTCAAGAGGCTCAGCATGAGGTGGCTCCGGGGGTTGAAACGGCGGTTCGGGATATATCGAGGCGCCGTACCAGGGCAGCGCCGCGATTGCGCATCGGCATTTCGATGAAGCGGTAGTTCAGCTCGCTGAGCAGCACGATCAGGCCGAAGGCGATCAGCAAGGTGAGAATCGGGTGCCCGGCCGGGCTCGGCAAACCGGCAGCCTGCAAACGGAAGATCAGCTCACGCACCAGCAGATAGGCCGGGATATGAATCAGGTAAATGCCGTAGGAACGACTGCCGATCCACGCCATCAACCGTTGCAGGCGGCCTGCCGGCAGGAGGTAATCACTGTTGTACGAGGCGATCCACACCAGCAGCGCGCCGAGCACGGCAATCGAGCCGATGCGGTAAGGCGCGAAGGTAAAACGGTCGGTGGCCATGAAACTCATCAGCAGCGCCACGCCGATCAGCACTGATATCCCGGCCCACGGGCGCCGCAGAAACGTCGGCTGCCAGCGCTGGTAAGACGGTTGCGCACTCCACAGCGCCAGCAGCACGCCGAGCGCCAGCGCATCAGTGCGCACCACCATCAGCAACGGCGTGCGCAGGGTGAACAGTTGCACCGCGACCAGCGCCAGCAAGGCCCAGACCAGATGCTTGCGGCACAGCACAATCAGCAGCGGGAACAGCAGGTAAAACTGCTCCTCCAGCGCCAGGCTCCAGTAGACGAAACTGCTGCCGTATTCGTAATGAAAGAAGCTGTCGGCAAAACGGAAATTGGCGTACTGCAACACCCCCGCCAGCGTCGCCTGCAGGTTGGCGTGCAAGCTGCCAAAGGCACCGGAGCGGTTAAGAAACACGCACGCGAGGAGGATCAGCGCCAGCCACAGCCAGGCCGACGGCAACAGGCGAAACACCCGCCGCAGCCAGAAATTGCGCGTCTGCTGCCAATACTCCTGACGCGTCGTGCAGCCTTGCAGCGCGGGGATCAGGCTGCGCGCGATGACGAAGCCGGAGATCGCGAAAAACAGATCGACGCCCCACCACGGTTGCGCCCAGGCGTGGATGTTTTCCAGCAGCGGCACCGTATCGGTGAACAGGCTGCCCTGCAGGTGATGGAACAGCACGCCGAGGACGGCGATGGCGCGCAGTACCTCGATGTCCATGATCCGCCTGGCGCTCATGGCTGACTCCGGGCTTCGCCAGCCTGCGGTTTGCGGGCGATGATCACCTGGCTCTTGGGCATGAAGCGGTCGAGCATCTGCTTGATCGCCAAACCGTCGGGCTGCGCCAGCAGGTCTTGCCAGGTGCGCGCCCAGCTCTCCATCAGCGGCGGATACGGCGCCTGAATCCGGTCACGTACCGCGCCACCGAGGTCACGGCCGGCGGCACGCTCGCTGGCCCAGAAAAAGATCATGCCCATCACCCAGAAGAACCCGCTGGCCTGTCGATGCTCGATCACCAGTCCGGCGTTCTCCACCAGTTCGGCAAAGCGCTGCTCGGTGAAAATCTGCACATGATTGGGCGTCTGGTAATAACTGGCCGGGGCGATGCCCTGTTGCAGGTGCTCGCCTACCGGTGCCGGAACACTCAGCAGGTACTGCGCGCCCGGGCGGCCCATGCGCACCAGTTCGGCCATGAACGGTTCGGGCTGGTCGATGTGCTCCAGCACTTCCATGCACACCACTTTGCTCGCGCAACCAGCGGCCAGCGGCAATGGCAGGCTGTTGCTGACCAGTCCCAGATTCGGCTTGTTACTCTGCGCCTCAACCTGCCGGGCCAGATCGCGAACCTTGTCATGTTCGCTGTCAGTGAAAATTACCGAGGCGCCCTGCCGCACGGCAAATAACGTCGCCACGCCTTCGCCACAACCGACGTCGAGCAAGGTGTCGTCAGCCGTGATCGCGAAGCCCTTGAGCAACTCGCCGCTGCCCTGCAAAAACCAGCCGTCGAGAATCGCATCATGCAAACCCACGTCCCGTGGCGAAACCTGGCCGGGCGGCTCAGGCGCAACAGGCAAGGGCACCGGGCGCAAGCGTGCGAGCAGGCGCCGGATCATGCGCTCGCGGCTTCCACGGACGACGGTTTGATGGCTTGCGCACGCTGGGCAAAAAAGCTCCGCAGACGCTCTTCAGCGCTCGCCTGACTGCAGAATTTCTGCAGGTTGTGCACCGCATGCCCGGACATCCGCGCATAGCGTTCGACATCGTTGTTCGCCACCGCGTAGCTGTCGCGATACGCCGCGCACAGCGAGTCCCAATCGGTCATATAGCGCAGGGTGCGGTAGGCGGCTCGTGGGTCGTGGGGCCAGGCTGTGAGTTCGTCGGTGGAGTCGACGATGAACGCGTTGTCGCTGTCGACATAGTCAGCCATCGCTGTGTTCAGCGGCGCAATCGCCGGTTTGCCACAGGACATGAACTCCATCAGCGGCAGGCACTGCCCTTCGCCATAGGAACTGTTGACCACGTAGCTGGTGGCCTGCACCAGCGCTTCATAATCGGCGTCCGCCAGATAACCGTGGATCAGCACGATCCGGCACTGGTAGGACTGGTTCTTGTACAGGTGATGCAGCATGTCATTCAGGGCATTGGCGATGTCATGGTGCGTGAGTTTCAGCACCAGGGTCGCATCGGTGACATCACGAAACGTGGTGCAGAAGGCACTGATCATGTCCTGCCAGTTCTTGCGCCCGTCGTACGGGTTGAACACCGAGGTGTAGACCACGCCGTCCAGTTGCAACTGGCAGTCCTGCGGCGGCCCGGCAAACGACAGCGGCGTGCCTTCGCACAACCCCGGCGGACCGTACGCGCGCAGATCCACCGTGCGACTGTCGAGCAACAGGCCGCGCAACTTCAACTGCACCGCTTCGACCACTGGCTGCTTGCGCAACTGCGCACCGCGTGCGGCGAAGCGATCCCACACTGGCGCGGGAATCGCGCAGATCGGGTAGTCCGCGCCCATCACGTCGCAGACCGCGTTCACCGTGAAACTCGAATGGGTAATCGCCATGCCGCAGGCGTTCAACACCACGCGCCAGTCGTGACGCGGCTCGCCGTGCCAGCTCTCGGTGGGGATGGTGCTGAACTCCCAGGCAAATACCGGGATGGTCGGGCAGGCGTAATCAATCGGCGTGCGATGCGGCGGCGAGAACGACAGAAACACGCACGCCTCGCCGCGACTCAGGCAATCGAAGTACAGGCGATCGACCAACTCGTCCGGGTTGCTTACTTCAATCACTTGCCCGATGCGCTCCAGCACCGGGCGGAATTCCTTGAGGACAAAGTAGTAGCTGTATTCAGGCCGGCCGAGGTTCTGCTGGATATTGCTCTTGTTGGTTTCGGAATGAATGATGATCAGCATGATGCAGCCCCCGCCTCGGCGATCAGCTCTGGGCTTGCACTCGGCGTCAGTTGAAAAAACTGCGCCAGACGCTGTTGCACCGGAGCAAAACTGCAGTACTCGCGCATGCGCTCATTGGCCGCCAGGGCCATGGCCTGATAGGCCACCGGATCGTTCTTGGCCATGGCGTAGCTGTCCTCATAGGCCTTTTTCAACGAGCCCCAGTCCGGGCGATGGCGCAGAGTGCGGTAGAGGATCCGCACATCATCCGGCCAGATGGTCGGCTCACGGCTGGACTTGACGATGAAACCGACGCGTTCATCGATGTAGTCGTGCATCGCCGTATGGTCCGGGGCAATCACCGGACGCGCGCAGGACATGAACTCCATCAGCGGCAGGCACAGACCTTCGCAGCGCGACGCATTGACGTAGAAACTGGCCGCACCGTAAAGCCTGGCGAACTCTTCGTCCTCCAGATAGCCGTGCATGACCACTACCCGGCAGGCGAATGGCGACAGCTGCGACAACAAGGTGATCAGGTGCACGTAGTAGGTCGCCAGATCGTTCTGCGTCATCTTCAGCACCAGCGTGGCATCTTCGACGTCGCGCATGGCCCAGCAGAAGGCTGTGATCAGGTGATGCCAGTTCTTGCGCCCGTCTTCGGGGTTGAACACGCTCACATACACCACGCCGCTGACCTCGGTCTGCAGCGTGGCGCTGGTGTCCGGCAGGCAGGCCTGTGGATGCTCGGCCACCGTCGGTGCTTCGACACTGACCGTTGGCGGCAATGGTTCGGAGGCTGGCGTACGCAACCGGAAGAGCTGGCGGCGCAGAGGGACCGGCAGCAAATCGCGCACGGCTTCGCGGTACCACAGCAGCAAGTTGTGCTTGAGCAGAAACAGCCGTGGGTGTTCGTTGGAGGCCGTTGTCGCTCGCCAACCTTCGCGCAAGTAATGCTTGGTGATGAACGCGCGCCGGCGCAGGGTCAGTTCCGGTGGTGGTGGGACAGGTTCGGACGGCGCAGCGATGTCGACCGGCTCGCAGGCCTCCACTGCCTGCTCGTTGGGCGTAGGTGCAATCAACCCATCGGCGGACAAGCCTAGGGCTCGGCTGTCGATGATGCAGCCGTTGATCTGCAACACCGCGCCCGGGTTCACCGGCGCAGCAGGGTATTGCTGGCGCACTGCGGCGAAGCCTTCCCACAACGGGGTCGGCAATACCAGCACAGGGAAGTCTTCACCCATGGTCCGGCGAATGGCTTGCGCCGTGTGACTGGACAAGGTGATCGCCCGACCGTGGCGCGCGAGAATCCGGCTCCAGTCAGGGTGAGCGTCTTCTTCGCGAGGGGCGACCGGGATCGAGTCGTACTCCCACGCGATCACGCAGACCACGGGGCATTGCAGGTCGGTCGGGGTTTTATGCGGCGGAGCGAACGAAAGGAAGAGGCTGTCCTGACCGGCCAGTTGTAACTGTCGGTACAACGGGTCGACTTCGGCCGCCGACGCCACCACGTGCACTTGCCCAAGGCTTTCCAGCACAGGACGGTAGGCCTTGAGCACGAAGTAATAGCTGTATTCCGGACGTCCCAGACTCTGGCTGATGGAGCGGTCGTTGACGTCCGAGTAAAGAATGAAATTCATGGCATCCCACGGTGAAACCACCATCCCGGAAGTTTCACGCTATGACGGCCAAGCGCCGAATCGAGTCGGGATCACCGCTGCTCGTCCTTCGTCCTGGAACTCGTCTTCGTTCTTGTTTTAGTGGCTGGTTTCACCCTGTTGCGCAACGACCCCGGCGAACCTGGGGAGATGGCGACGAGGGCCATTCTAAACACATCCGTCGCGAGCCCGGGAACCGCCCGACGAGAATAAATCGGGCTACGCTGATGAGAACTGACCGGTCACGGTTTGCGCTGTTGAAATTGCCGAGCAATTGGCACAGATTGGTAACAAACAACTACAACAACGACTTCGCCTGGTGTCATGTCGGTCTTTTTCATCCGGCCTGACAGACTTCTCCTCAAAGCCTGTGGGAAAGTGGCGAAAGTTAAAGACCAAGGGGTCGCTGTTTGAAAAAGCGTCTGTTCATCACGGGCCTCAGTGGATTCGTGGGACAACATCTCCAGTCGCGTCTGGCTCAGCCTGACTCGACATGGGAACTGCTGCCTGCCGCTGCACCTTACGATCTCACGGCACCTGCCAGCCTCGTCGACCTGTGGCCACAATTGCCCGACGCGGTGATTCATCTGGCCGGCCAGACCTTCGTTCCCGAAGCCTTCCGCGATCCGGCCCGCACGCTCGAAATCAATCTGCTCGGCACCCTCAATCTGTTGCAGGCGCTCAAGGCCCGCGGATTTCAGGGGACCTTCCTGTATGTCAGTTCCGGCGACGTCTATGGTCAGGTTGCCGAAAGCGCCCTGCCCATCACCGAACTGCAACCGCCCTGCCCGCGCAATCCGTACGCGGTGAGCAAACTGTCGGCGGAGTTTCTCAGCCTGCAATGGGGCCTGAGCGAAGGCTGGCCGGTGCTTGTAGCGCGGCCGTTCAACCATATCGGCAGCGGGCAGAAAGACAACTTTGTCATTGCCAGTGCTGCACGCCAGATCAACCGCATCAAACAGGGCCTGCAAGCCCCGCAACTGGAAGTCGGCGACATCGACGTCACGCGCGATTTCCTCGATGTCGGCGATGTGATCTCGGCGTATTTCGCTCTGCTCGAAAAGGGCACGCCGGGGCAGGTCTACAACATTTGCTCGGGCCGCGAGCAAAGCATCCGCAGCCTGATCGAACAGCTGGGCGACCTGGCCGAGGTCGACCTGCAACTGGTGCAGGATCCGGCGCGTCTGCGCCGTGCGGATCAGCGTCGCGTTTGCGGCAGTCACGCAAGGCTGGCCCAGACCACGGGATGGACGCCGGAAATTACAACACAACAATCCCTGCGGGCGATCCTGTCCGACTGGGAGCAGCGAGTACGACAAGAATGAAAAGTGCACTGATCACAGGGATCACCGGCCAGGACGGCGCTTATCTGGCCAGACTGTTGCTCGACAAGGGCTACAAGGTTCACGGTCTGGTCGCACGGCGCAGCAGCGATTCACGCTGGCGCCTGCGCGAGATGGGCGTCGAAGGTGACATTGTCTACCTGGACGGTGACATGGCCGATGCCTGTTCAGTGCAGCGCGCGGTGATCAAGTCGGCGCCGGACGAAGTCTACAACCTGGCTGCGCAAAGCTTTGTCGCCGCTTCCTGGAATCAGCCGGTGACCACCGGTATCGTCGATGGCCTGGGCGTGACCCACCTGCTCGAAGCGATCCGCCAGTTCAGCCCGCACACGCGTTTCTATCAGGCCTCGACCAGCGAAATGTTCGGCCTGATCCAGGCTGAGCAGCAGGACGAGAACACCCCGTTCTACCCGCGCAGCCCCTACGGCGTGGCCAAACTCTACGGCCACTGGATCACCGTCAACTACCGCGAAAGTTTCGACCTGCACGCCAGCAGCGGCATTCTGTTCAACCATGAATCACCACTGCGCGGCATCGAATTCGTCACCCGCAAGGTCACCGACGCCGCCGCCCGTATCAAGCAGGGCAAGCAGCACGAACTGGCCTTGGGCAATATCGACGCCAAACGCGACTGGGGCTTTGCCGGCGATTACGTCGAAGCCATGTGGCTGATGCTGCAACAGGACAAGCCTGACGATTTCGTGGTCGCCACTGGCGTCACCACCACCGTGCGCGAAATGTGCCGCATCGCCTTCGATCACGTCGGTTTGAACTACCGCGATTACGTAAAGATCGACCCGGCGTTCTTCCGCCCGGCCGAAGTCGAAGTGCTGCTCGGCAACCCGGCCAAGGCGCAGCGTGTACTGGGCTGGAAGCCGAAAACCGACCTCGACACCCTGATCCGCATGATGATGGATGCGGACATGAAACGCGTCGCCAAGGAGTAGGCCATGCTGATCCCCGTGATTCTGTCCGGCGGTGCCGGTACTCGTCTGTGGCCGGTGTCCCGCGAGGGCCATCCCAAGCCGTTCATGACCCTGCCCGACGGCCAGTCGCTGCTGGGCAAGACCTATCAGCGTGCCGCCGCATTGCTGGACGGCTGGGGCGACATCGTCACGGTGACCAACCGCGAGTACTACTTCCAGAGCAAGGATCACTATTGCGCCGCTCATGTGTCGCGCCATCGCGGGCATTTCCTGCTGGAGCCGACCGGGCGCAACACCGCCCCGGCGATTGCTGCGGCCGCCCTGTCGCTGCAGGCGCTGCACGGCGACGATGCGATCATGGTGGTGATGCCCGCCGATCATCTGATCGTTAATCAGCAAGCCCTCAAGAGTGCCGTCGAACACGCGGTCAACCTGGCGAAGGACGGTTATCTGGTGACCTTCGGCGTGCTGCCGACCGCCCCGGAAACCGGCTTCGGCTACATCGAAACCGGCGCGCCCCTCGACGCCAAAGGCGCGGCGAAAGTGCAGCGCTTCGTGGAAAAGCCCGACCTGCAAACGGCCACGCATTACCTGGAAAGCGGCAACTTCCTGTGGAATTCGGGGATGTTCTGCTTCACCACCGCGACCCTGATCAACGAACTGCAATTGCACGCGCCAGAGCTGCTGGAACAGACCCGCGCCTGCATGGAGGCCAGCGCCGCGGTGGAAACCGTCGGCTGCCTGCAGCAGGAACTGTCACCGACACTGTTTGCTGAGATCACCGACATCTCCATCGATTACGCGTTGATGGAACGCTCCGATAAAGTCGTGGTGGTGCCCGCCGGTTTCGACTGGAGCGACATCGGTTCGTGGGGCGCCGTGGCAGCGCTGGTACCCGCCGATGCCGACAATAATCGCGCCAGCGGCGAAGCGGTGTTCATCGACAGCCACAACAACTTCGTGCAGAGCGAAGGCCGACTGGTGGCCGCCGTGGGTGTGGATAACCTGATCATCGTCGACACCGCCGACGCGGTGCTGGTGGCGCATGCCGACCGTGCCCAGGATGTGCGGCGCGTCGCCCGGCAGCTCAAGGACAAATCCCACGAAGCCTACCGCCTGCATCGCACGGTGAGTCGTCCGTGGGGCACCTACACCGTGCTCGAGGAAGGCCCGCGCTTCAAGATCAAGCGCATCGTGGTCAAGCCCGGCGGCAAGCTGTCGCTGCAGATGCACCATCACCGCAACGAACACTGGGTGGTGGTCGAAGGCATGGCCAAGGTCACCAACAACGGCAGCGGCACGCATCTGGTGGCCAAGAACGAATCGACGTTCATTGCCGCCGGACACCGGCATCGTCTGGAAAACCCCGGGGTGATCGACCTGGTGATCATCGAGGTGCAAAGCGGCGAATACCTGGGTGAAGACGACATCGTGCGCTTCGAAGACCAATACGGCAGGACGGTTTGATGCTGCTTTCCCTGTATCGCTCGCTGCGCAGCTACCGCGGATTCATCCTCGGCAGCGTCAAGCGGGAGTTTCAGGCGCGTTATCGCAATTCGCTGTTCGGCGCGCTGTGGACCGTGCTCAATCCGTTGTCGATGATCGTCGTGTACACGGTGATCTTTTCCCAGATCATGCGCGCGCGCCTGCCGGGCGTAGATGACGGCCTGGCCTACAGCGTGTACCTGTGCGCCGGCCTGCTGACCTGGGGGCTGTTCGCGGAAATCACCTCGCGCAGCCAGAGCATGTTTCTGGAAAACGCCAACCTGCTGAAGAAAATCAGCTTCCCGCGCATCTGCCTGCCGGTGATTGCGCTGCTCAACGCCGGGATCAACTTCGCGATCATCCTGGCGCTGTTCTTCGGTTTTCTGCTGATCAGCGGACGCCTTCCCGGCATGGCCTTGCTGGCGCTGATTCCACTGTTGCTGGTGCAGGTGATCTTTGCCGCCGGGCTGGGGATGATCCTCGGCATCCTCAACGTATTCTTTCGCGATGTCGGGCAGATGTTCGGCATCTGCCTGCAATTCTGGTTCTGGCTGACACCGATCGTTTACCCGCTGTCGATCCTGCCGCCGGGCATCCAGCACCTGATCAGCCTCAACCCGATGACGGCGCTGATGACCAGCTACCAGAACCTGTTCCTCTACAACCAGTGGCCGAACTGGCCATCGTTGCTGCCGTTGCTGATCATCGGCCTGCTGTTCTGCGCCATGGCCCTGCGCCTGTTCCGGCAACGTGTCGGCGAAATGGTGGATGAACTCTGATGGGGCATATACGCGTCAGTGGCCTGGGCAAGGCCTACAAGCAATACCCCAATCGCTGGAGCCGGCTGTTCGAGTGGCTGGTGCCGTTTTCCGGCATCCGGCACCACTTGCACTGGGTCCTGCAGGACATCGATTTCGAGATTCAACCCGGTGAAGCGGTCGGCATCGTCGGGGTCAACGGCGCGGGCAAAAGCACGCTGCTGAAGATGATCACCGGCACCACGCAACCCAGCTGCGGGCAGATTCAACTGCAAGGCCGCGTCGCCGCGCTGCTGGAACTGGGGATGGGCTTTCACCCGGACTTCACCGGCCGCCAGAACGCGTTCATGGCCGGCCAGTTGCTGGGTATGCAGGTCGAAGAGATCGAAGCGCTGATGCCGCAAATCGAGAGCTTTGCCGAAATCGGTGAAGCCATCGATCACCCGGTGCGCACCTATTCCAGCGGCATGCAGATGCGCCTGGCCTTCAGTGTTGCCACCGCCCGGCGTCCGGACATCCTGATCGTCGATGAAGCACTGTCGGTGGGCGACGCCTACTTCCAGCACAAAAGCTTCGAGCGCATCCGCAACTTCCGCAAGGCCGGCACCACGCTGCTGATCGTGTCCCACGACCGCTCTGCGATTCAGTCGATCTGCGACACCGCGATCCTGCTGGAAAACGGCCGCCTGGCCATGCGCGGCAAGCCCGAAGAAGTCATGGACTACTACAACGCCATGCTGGCCCAGCGCGAAGGCCAGATCGTGCGCCAGGAAATGCTCGCCAACGGCCAGGTGCAGACCATTTCCGGCACCGGTGAAGCGGGGATTGTCAGCGTGCGCCTGCTCGACGCTCAAGGGCGCAGTCTGGAAGTCGCGGAAGTCGGCCAGCCCGTGATGCTGGAAGTGCAGACCGAAGTGCGGAAGGACATCGAACGGCTGGTGCTGGGCTTTCTGATCAAGGATCGCCTCGGCCAGGCGATCTACGGCATCAATACCCACCGGCAGGATCAGGCGATCAACGACCTGAGCGCGGGTGAACAGGTGACGTTCCGCTTCGCCTTCGACATGCGCCTGGGCAAGGGCAGCTATTCGGTGGCGCTGAGCCTGTCGCGCCTGGATTCGCACCTGGACCGCAACTTCGAATGGCGCGATTACGGTCTGGTCTTCCACGTCATCAACAACCGTCAGGAAGACTTCGTCGGCTGCTCGTGGCTACAGGCCCGAACCGAGATCAGCCGTTCCATTGAAACTACCGCGCAGCAGCCGGACAGGGAGATCTCGCGATGACACGACTGTTGATGGAGTGCACCTACGTTTTCGAACACCCGTCCGCCAATTCGGGGATTCAACGGGTGGTGCGCAACGTTATTCAACAGTTGCCCGAGGCCAACGCCGAGCGCGAATGCATCCCGGTGGTAATGCTTGACGGTGCCTTGTATCAGGTGAAAAGCCTGGCGCCGATCAAAACCCCGACAATCAACCTGACCAGCCTGCGGGTGAAGCTGGAACAGTGGGCCAACGGCTTCTGGCTGCGCCATCGCGCGCTCGAACGACGCCGGCCTTTCAGCCAGTCGCATTTCGCCCGGCGGGTGTTGTACGTGCTCTGCCGGCTCACCGCGTTCGCCTGTTTCAGCCTGCCGATGCGTGTGCTCGGGCGCCTGCTCAAGGGCAAAGCGATTCCGAAGCGTTGCGTGCCATTGCAACATCGGGCCGGCGATCAACTGGTGTTGCTCGACTCCTCCTGGCACGCCAACTTTTTCCCCTTGGCCGAACAACTCAAACGCGATGGCGTCGGTATCGTTTCAGTGATCTACGACCTGATCCCGCTGACCCATCCGCAGTTTTGCGACGCGGGTCTGGTCAAGGTGTTCAACGACTGGTTCGACTGGATCGCGCGCACCGCTGACGGCTATGTCGCGATCTCGACCACCATCCGCGATCAGGTGCGCCAGGAGATGCTGCGCCGAGTCGGCACGCAACAGGTGCAGCAGCGCTGGTTCGATTATTTCCACCTCGGTTCCGAACTGGACCTTAGCGACGCCGCAGCGGAGGTCGATCGCCACCTGCTGAACCTGTTCAAGACCCCGGAGCCAGTATTCCTGATGGTCAGCACCATCGAGCCGCGCAAGAACCACGCCTACCTGCTCGATGCCTTCGAACAGGCCTGGGCTGCCGGCTCCACGGCGCGCTTGTGCATTGCCGGGAAAATCGGCTGGAAGTGCGAGGCGCTGATCGAGCGGATCCGCCAGCATCCACAACTGAACCGTCGCCTGTTCATGTTCAACTCGCTGTCGGACAAGAGCCTCGAGCACGCCTACTCCCACGCCACCGCACTGGTGTTCCCGTCGCACGTCGAGGGTTTCGGCCTGCCTTTGGTGGAAGCCATGCAACGCGGGCTGCCGGCGATGGCCAGCGACATCCCGGTGTTCCGCGAAATCGGCGGCGATTACATGGCGTATTTCGATCTGCACAACCCGCAGAGCCTTACCGACCTGGTGCTCGGGATGGAGCGCTCGGGGGAATTTCCGGCGCCCATGAGCCTGGATCAATGGCGCTGGCTGAGCTGGCGCGAAGCAAGCGCGCAACTGGTGCAGCGCATCGAGCGCAACCTGAACCATCCACTGCCCGCACCCGAAGGCCAGCATGCGCATTGCTCTTAACGCGCGGATTCTTCAGGCGCCACGCACCGGCATCGGCCATTACGTCGCCGAACTGGTCCGCGCCTTGCGCGACACAACCGATATCGAAGTGGCGTTGTTCCACGGCTGGGGCTGGAGCTCGGCGCTGCCGGAAGCGGCCATGCCCGGCTACTCGCGCCTGACGCCACTGCTGCGGCAGATCCCCGGGGCCTATCAGGCGCGGCGCTGGCTGGAGCAGAAACGCTTCGATCAGGGGCGTGCGCAAGGCATCGATCTGTATCACGAGCCGAGCCTGTGGCCGCTGGCCTTCGACGGCCCGACCGTGATCACCCTGCATGACCTGACCCATCTGCATTTTCCTGACACCCAACCGGCGGCGCGCCTCAAGGAAATCGAACGGCGCCTGACCGTTGGCGTGCAACAGGCGCAACGGATCATCACCGACTCGCAGGCGATTGCCGACGAGGCCCAAGCCTGGTTCGGTCTGCCGGCCGAACGCTTCGTGGTGGCGCCACTGGGTGTGGCCGAACGCTTCCACCCACGAGAACCGGACACCATCGACGCGGTGCTCAAGGCGCATGCCGTTGCCCCGCGTGAGTATTTCCTGTGTGTCGGCACCCTGGAACCGCGCAAGAATCTGAGCCTGGCGCTGCGTGCCCACGCTCTGCTACCGGAGGCCGTGCGCCAGCGTTTTCCTCTTCTGATCGTCGGCATGGCCGGTTGGCAACAGGCGCAGTTCAGCGATGAACTGCGTCAGGCCCTGGCCTCAGGGCACGTTTGCCTGCTCGGTTATCTGCCGGATGAACAGGTCGCACAACTGCTCGCCGGCGCCCGTGCGCTGGTGTTTCCGTCGCGGTATGAAGGCTTCGGTTTGCCGGTACTGGAAGCCATGGCCAGTGGCACCCCGGTGATTCTCACCCGTTCTTCAGCCATGCCGGAGGTCGCCGGCGCGGCAGGCAACTATATTGAACCTGACGATGCACACGGCTTGCGCGACGCGCTCAACCGCCTGATCGACGATCAAGCGCATTGGCAGGCCTGCCGAGAAGCCGGATTGCACCGGACGCGGCTTTTTTCCTGGGAACGTTGCGCACAGGCCACCGCCGGTGCCTACCGCGAGGCCATGGGAGGCTGAATGCGAGTTCTTCATTTCTTCAAGACGTACCTGCCAGATTCGGTCGGCGGCATCGAACAAGTCATCTTCCAGCTCTGCGAAAGCGGCGCGCATCACGGCATCGACGGCCAGGTGCTGACCCTCAGCGCCGACCCGACCCCGCCCGTGGTGCAACTGGGCCAACATGAAGTGCATCGCGCCAGACTCGACATCCAGTTCGCCTCAACCGGGTTTTCCTGGAGCGTGTTGAAACAGTTTCGCGAGCTTGCCGCCGAAGCCGACGTGGTCAACTACCACTTCCCGTGGCCGTTCATGGACCTGGTGCATTTCGCCAGCGGCATGAACAAACCGAGCGTGGTGACCTATCACTCGGACATCATTCGCCAGAAGCATCTGCTCAAACTCTACCGGCCGCTGATGAACCGTTTTCTCGCCAGCGCCGACCGGATTGTCGCGGCCTCGCCCAACTATCTGCACACCAGTGACGTGTTGCAGCAGTTCCAGGACAAGACCCGAGTGATTCCATACGGTTTGAACAAGGCCGGTTATCCACAGGCTGACAGCGAACGGATGAATCGCTGGCGCCAGCAGCTTGGGGATAAGTTTTTCCTGTTTGTCGGGGTCATGCGTTATTACAAGGGCTTGCACATCCTCCTCGATGCCTTGAAGGACGTGGACTATCCAGTGGTCATCGTCGGTGCCGGACCGCTGGAACTGGAATTGCACGCCCAGGCTGCGGCGCTGGGCCTGCGTAACATCCACTTCCTCGGGCGCCTGGGCGATGAAGACAAGGTCGCCCTGTTGCAACTGAGCTACGCCATCGTCTTCCCGTCGCACCTGCGTTCCGAAGCGTTCGGCATTTCGCTGCTCGAAGGCGCGATGTACGGCAAACCGATGATCTCCAGCGAAATCGGTACCGGTACCAGCTACATCAATATCCACAACGAAACCGGGCTGGTGGTGCCGCCGAGCAATCCACTGGCGTTTCGCGAGGCGATGCGCACCCTCTGGGAAAACCCCGAACGCGCGGCGGCCATGGGCGTCAAGGCCGAAGCACGCTACCGGCAGCTGTTCACCGCCGACGAGATGGGCCGCAAGTGGACCGAGTTGTATCAGGAGCTGCTGGAAGAGAAAGACCTGTCTTACGCCTGATCCTTTGCTGAAACGCCTCCCCTGTGGGAGCGGGCTTGCTCGCGAAAGCGGTCTTTCAGTAAACAATGATGTCGACTGATCTGACGCCTTCGCGAGCAAGCCCGCTCCCACAGGAGGGGTGGTAGTGATTTCAGATGAGCCGTCAGAGATCCAGCACCAGCAATTGCTCACTCTGCGCCGGCACCGCGCAACAAATCAGCACGTGCCCCGCTTCCGGCATGTCTGCCGGTGCCTGTGGATAATTCACCGAGCCACTGACCAGACGTGTCTTGCAGGTGCCGCACGAACCTCCCCGGCAACTGAACTCGGGGCGCAGTCCCCGGCTTTCTGCGAGCTCCAGCAGACTGCCGCCATCCGGCTGCCAGCGCGCCTCTTTGGCAGAACGCTCGAACATCACCGGCACTGAGGTGGAGGCGGCCGGTGGTTGCTCAATGACCAGCGCATCCGGGTCCGGCTGGCGCTTGAGCGTCGAGGGGCCGAAGGTTTCGGCGTGGATCCGCGCGTCGCGAATGTCCAGCTCGCGCAGGCTGTCGTAGACACTTTGGGTAAAAGCGCCGGGGCCACAGACAGCAAAATCGATCTGGTCGTAATCCTCGACCTCCAGCAGATCGCGCAGCAGTGCCCCATCAATGCGCCCATGGCGGTCGAAATCTTCGCCCTCGTGCACATCGGCTTCCGGCTGGCTGAGCAGGCGAATCACCCGTACCGCGTCGCCAGCACTTTCCAGCAAGCGATCGATTTCTTCGCGAAACGGCTGATCGGCCAGGCTGCGTGAACTCTGCAGCAACCACGTCGGCCGAATCCGCCGCGTGCGCAGGCCTTGGTACACCACCTCACGCAGCATCGACAGCAACGGCGTGATACCAACCCCCGCCGCCAGCAGCACCAGCGGCCGGTGTTCCAGCGGTGCCACGGTAAAGTGCCCCTGTGGTGCCCGCGCCTCAAGGACATCGCCGACCCGGATCTGCTGGTGCAAATGGCCTGAAACCAGGCCTTCGCGTTTCACACTGATGCGCAGGAAATCATCCGATGGCGCACTCGACAGGCTGTAGGTGCGGATATGCGTTTCACCGCCCAGAGTGAAGCGCAGCGGCAGGTGTTGCCCAGCCTGAAACACCGGCATTCCTGCGCCATCGTCCGGTTGCAGATAGATCGAACGAATGTGCTGGCTCTCCCTTTCGATGCGGGTCACCCGCAGCGGCCGCCAGCGGTCACCCAGCGCTTTGGCCTGCAAGCGTGCATCGGCCTGGGCCCAGGTGCCGGTCAGCAGGCTGGTGGGTGACATGCCGTCGAAGCGCCAGCGCAAGGCCAGTGCCGCCGGACGCCGCACCAGTTTCTCCACCTCGAATGTCCACAGGCGCTCGGCGCCCTGGAACGCTTCGATCTGCGGCCCGTCGAGGATGATCTCGGTTCGCCCGCTCAGTTGCAGCACATCACCTGTGGAAAAGTCGATGAACAGCAGGCCAGCCTTGGGATTAAGCAGCAGGTTGCCGAGCGTGTTGAAGTGCAGGTTGCCGGCAAAATCCGGGATGGTCAGGCGATTACCTTCAACCCGGACAAACCCGGCCTGCCCGCCACGATGGGAAACATCCACCGCACGTTGTCCCTCCGCATCGACGTAACTGGCGACAAAGAAGGTATCGGCGCTCTCGATCATGACTCTGGCCGCATCATCAAGACCGTCGCCGTGCTGCGCTGGTCGCGTCTGCGGATCGGTCAGCGGCACGCGCTGAAACTGGCGTAGCTGAATGTATTGCGGACAGTTGCCGAAAGCCTGATCCACGCTCACCTCGAAACCCTGCACGGTCAGATTGTCGACATGACCGTTGAGGCGATTGCGGCGGCGAGTATGCAATTCAATGCCGAGCAACCCGATCGGCTCGCCATTGCGCAATTGCGCAGGATCATCGGCAGCGGGTTGGCTGGCGAAATGCAGATGCTCGGGATCAGGCGAACGAGCAAACCCCGGCGCGCCTTCGATCACGCTGGCCCATGGACGCCCCTCGGCATCGACCGCGCCGTACAACATGAACGGTAACTGCTCATAAAATGCCCGGTGCTGATCCGGCATCCAGTCGCGAATCACTTTTCGACCGAAGGCCTCCATGCGCTCGGCAACGCCGACATGGGCCTGCAGTTGTTGCTCGCCAGCGTGCCACGGTGAACGTTCCATCACGCATCTCCCCGCGCCGCCGGCGCATTGTGGATAACTCGATCAGATCGGGCCAGACCCTCAGGCGGTCTTTTGCAGACCGGCGACCGTGCGCGGCATGCCGACAAAACCGGGCAAGGCTTCGACACGCGCCAGCCAGGCACGCACGTTGGCGTAGTCGTCCAGCGACACGTTGCCTTCCGGCGCATGGGCGATGTAGCTGTAGGCGGACACGTCGGCGATGGTCGGCTCGCTGCCGGCCAGGTACGGGGTCTTGCCCAGGTCCACCTCCATCACCTTGAGCAGGTTGTGCGCACGGGTAATCGCTTCTTCAGCATTCAACTGCGCGCCAAATACCGTCACCAATCGTGCAGCAGCAGGTCCGAAAGCAATCGGCCCGGCAGCGGCGGACAACCAGCGCTGCACCCGTGCCGCACCCAGCGGATCGGTCGGCAGCCAGCGGCCATTGCCGTACTTGAGCGCCAGGTACACCAGAATCGCGTTGGAGTCGGCCAGCACCACGCCGCCGTCGTCAATCGCCGGTACCTGGCCGAAACTGTTGATTGCCAGATACGGCGCCTGCTTGTGCTCACCCTTTGCCAGATCGACCAGAATCAGTTCAGTCGGCAGCTGCAGCAGGGACAACATCAGCTCCACCCGATGGGCGTGGCCGGAACGCGGGAAGTTGTAGAGTTTGATCGCTTGCATGGTCGACTCCGCTGAACAGGGGCGCCGCTGCGGGAATGAGAGCGCCGATGGAGGCCATCTTCCCCTTATCGCGAAAAGAACAGAATCACCAGTAACTGCAATCGATTATTTCATTGAGCGCAATAACGCGGCACCTTTCAAAGCAGGGTGTTCGCGCAAAGCCTCGGCGGTGAAATCGACAAAACTGCGAATCCGCGCTGGCGCTTTGCGCCCGCCCTGATACACCACATGGATCGGCAGCGGCGGCAGTTCAAATTCGGCGAGGACGATTTCCAGCTCACCGGTCGCGATTTTGCTGGCGACCTGATAAGACAGCACCCGGGTCAAGCCCAGCCCCATGCAGGCTGCGGTAATCGCTGCCTGATTGGCGGTCACGATCAGACGCGGCTCAGGACGCACGCTGAGCGGTTCGCCAGCGTCGAGAAACGGCCAACTGCGTTGCTGGCCAATGGCCGAAGTCGCCACCACAGGCGCACCCGACAACGCGTGAGGATGAACCGGGCGGCCATACTCGGCAAAATATTCGGGAGAGCCGCAAATGACCCGACGCACCTCACCCACGCGAATCGCATGCTGGTTGCTGTCCGGCAGATCACCAATGCGCACCGCAACATCGATGCCCTCCTCGACCATGTTGACGATCCGATCGACCAGTACCGCGTTGATCGTGACGTCTGGATACTGCGCGAGATAACGCGCCATCACCGGCGTCACAAACAAGTCACCGAACAACACTGGCGCCGTTACCGTCAATTGCCCACGAGGCTGGGCATGACTGCCCGCCGCCGAATCCTCGGCTTCCTGCACCTCGGCAAGAATTCTCCGACAGTCTTCCAGATAACGCTGACCGGCCTCGCTCAGATGCACAGTGCGCGTGGTACGAATCAACAACTGCGTACCGATGCGCTGCTCCAGCGCCGCCACCGCCCGGGTGACACTGGCAGCGGACAAGCCAAGACGTCGCGCCGCTGCCGAGAAGCCTTGCTCCTGAGCCACGGTGGCGAAGATCTGCATTTCCTGGAAACGGTCCATGGACGGCCTCGATTTTTGCGGATCAATGTCAGCTGTGGATAACTTATTCCACCGTCACCGACTTCGCCAGGTTGCGTGGCTGGTCGACGTCGGTGCCTTTGAGTACGGCGACGTAGTACGACAGCAACTGCAGCGGGATGGTGTAGAGGATCGGCGAGAGGATGTCGTGGATATGCGGCATCTGCACCACGTGGGTGCCTTCGCCGTTGGACATCCCGGCCTTCTCGTCGGCGAACACGATCAGTTCACCGCCACGGGCGCGGACTTCCTGCAGGTTGGACTTGAGCTTCTCCAACAGTTCGTTGTTCGGCGCCACGGTGACCACTGGCATGTCGTTATCCACAAGCGCCAGAGGGCCGTGCTTCAACTCACCGGCCGGATAGGCTTCGGCGTGGATGTAGGAGATTTCCTTGAGCTTCAAGGCACCCTCCATTGCGACCGGGAATTGCGCGCCACGGCCGAGGAACAGGGTGTGGTTCTTCTCGGCGAACAGCTCGGCGATTTTTTCCACGGTGCTGTCCATCGCCAGCGCTTCGCCCAGACGGGTCGGCAGACGACGCAATTCTTCCACCAGCGTGGCTTCAACGTCTTTGCCGAGCGTGCCGAGTACCTGACCCAGCGACAGGGTCAGCAGCAGCAGGCCGACCAGTTGCGTGGTGAACGCCTTGGTCGAAGCCACACCGATTTCGCGACCAGCCTGGGTCAACAGCGTCAGGTCGGACTCACGCACCAGCGAACTGATGCCGACGTTGCAGATCGCCAGACTGGCGAGGAAGCCCAGTTCCTTGGCATTACGCAGCGCGGCCAGGGTGTCGGCGGTTTCGCCGGACTGGGAAATGGTGACGAACAGGGTGTCCGGCTGCACTACCACTTTGCGGTAGCGGAACTCACTGGCGACTTCGACCTGGCACGGAATACCGGCCAGTTCTTCGAGCCAGTAACGCGCGACCATACCGGCGTGGTAACTGGTACCGCAGGCAACGATCTGCACGTTGCGCACTTTGGCGAACAGTTCGGCAGCCTGTGGACCGAAGGCCTGCACCAGTACCTGGTTCGGACTCAGACGGCCCTCCAGGGTGCGTTGCACAACGGAGGGTTGCTCATGGATTTCCTTGAGCATGTAGTGGCGGAACTCACCCTTGTCGGCGGCTTCGGCACCATCGCTGTACTGCACGGTCTGGCGCTCGACGGTTTGACCATTTACATCCCAGATCTGCACGCTGTCGCGGCGAATTTCGGCGATATCGCCCTCTTCCAGATACATGAAGCGGTCAGTGACCTGGCGCAGGGCCAACTGGTCGGACGCGAGGAAGTTCTCGCCCAGGCCCAGACCGATCACCAGCGGGCTGCCACTGCGCGCGGCTACCAGACGATCCGGTTGTTGTGCATTGATCACCGCCAGACCGTAGGCACCGTGCAATTCCTTGACGGTGGCTTTCAACGCTACGGTCAGGTCAGGTTGATCCTTGAGTTTGTGGCTCAGCAGGTGCGCGATGACTTCGGTATCGGTGTCCGAGGTAAACACGTAACCCAGCGCCTTCAGTTGCTCACGCAGGGCTTCGTGGTTCTCGATGATGCCGTTGTGCACCACGGCAATATCACCGGAGAAATGCGGGTGCGCGTTACGCTCGCAAGGTGCACCATGCGTCGCCCAACGGGTGTGGGCGATACCGAGACGGCCAACCAGCGGCTGTGCAGCCAATGCTGCTTCCAGTTCGCTGACCTTGCCCGGACGACGCATGCGCTCAAGCGTCTGCTCGTTGGTGTAGACCGCCACACCGGCGCTGTCATAGCCGCGGTATTCAAGGCGCTTGAGGCCTTCGAGCAAGATAGCGGTGATATTACGTTCAGCTACTGCGCCGACAATTCCACACATGCTTATTTCTCCTGACTGACAGCCGCGCAAATCAAGGTGATACCGCGGGCCTGAATCTGATCGCGGGCCTCTTGTGGCAGGCGATCATCGGTAATGAGGGTATGGACACTGCTCCACGGCAGCTCCAGGTTGGGAATCTTGCGGCCGATCTTGTCGGCCTCGACCATCACGATCACTTCCCGCGCCACGTCGGCCATCACCCGGCTCAGACCGAGCAACTCGTTGAACGTGGTGGTGCCGCGCACCAGATCGATACCATCGGCGCCGATAAACAACTGGTCAAAGTCGTAAGAGCGTAGTACCTGCTCAGCCACCTGGCCCTGGAAGGACTCCGAATGCGGATCCCAGGTGCCGCCGGTCATCAGCAGCACCGGCTCGTGTTCGAGTTCGCTCAGGGCGTTGGCGACATGCAGGGAATTGGTCATGACGACCAGACCCGGCTGCTGGCCAAGCTCGGGGATCATGGCGGCGGTGGTGCTGCCGCTGTCAATGATGATGCGGGCATGCTCGCGGATGCGTTTGACGGCAGCACGGGCAATCGCCTGTTTGTACTTTGAAACGCTTTGGCCTGGTTCCGCGACCAGTTCCTGCGGCATGGTGATCGCCCCGCCGTAACGGCGCAGCAACAGACCATGGCTTTCCAGTGCGGCCAAATCCTTGCGAATCGTAACCTCAGAAGTTTCGAAGCGCTTGGCCAGTTCATCCACACTGACTTCGCCCTGCTCATTCAGCAAGGCGAGGATATTGTGTCGGCGTTGGGGCGTGTTGCGTTTCGACATGACGGTCTAAGTTTCGATTCGAAAGATAACGGAAGCAATCAAAACCTATCGGCCATAAATCGTCAAGCGACAGATCGAAAATTTTAGAAACGACACAGACGAATGTGGGAGCGGACTTGCTCGCGAATGCGGAGGGTCAGTCACTTAAATGTGAAACTGAAACACCGCATTCGCGAGCAAGCCCGCTCCCACATTTGGATTCAAGCATTAAGTGCAGCTGTGGATAACTCAGCTCTTCTTGATCTTCTCCGGCCGCTTCCAGCCATCGATATTCTTTTGCCGCGCCCGACCAACGGCCAACTGGGCGTTATCCACATTCTGGGTGATGGTCGAACCAGCCGCGGTGGTTGCCCCGGAAGAGATATCCACAGGGGCGACCAACGAGTTATTGGAGCCGATGAACACATCTTCGCCCAACACGGTTTTCCACTTGTTGGCGCCATCGTAGTTGCAGGTAATGGTGCCCGCGCCAATGTTGGTGCGGGCGCCGATTTCCGCGTCGCCGAGATAGGTCAGATGCCCGGCCTTGGCGCCCTCACCCATGCGCGCGTTTTTCAGTTCGACAAAGTTACCCACATGCGCGCGCGCGTCTAGCACTGTGCCCGGACGCAGACGGGCAAATGGACCGGCATCACTGCCTTCACCAAGAATTGCGCCTTCGATGTGGCTGTTGGCCTTGATCACCACGCCTTTGCGCAAGGTGCTGTCCTTGATCACGCAGTTCGGACCGATCACCACGTCGTCTTCGATGACAACATTGCCTTCGAGGATCACGTTGACGTCGATCAGCACATCGCGACCGACGGTGACTTCGCCACGCACATCGAAACGCGCCGGATCACGCAGGGTCACGCCTTGCGTCATCAGCCGGCGACCAGCACGCAACTGGTAATGCCGCTCCAGCTCGGAGAGTTGCTTACGATCATTGGCGCCCTGCACTTCCATCGGGTCGTGCGGTTGCTCGGTAGCCACCACCAAGCCGTCATTAACCGCCATCTCGATTACGTCGGTCAGGTAGTACTCGCCTTGCGCGTTGTTGTTCGACAGGCGGCTCATCCAGTCGGCGAGACGATTGGCCGGGACGGCGAGGATGCCGGTGTTGCCTTCGGTGATTGCGCGCTGGGCTTCACTGGCATCTTTATGCTCAACAATGGCAGCGACCTTACCGTCAGCGTTGCGTACGATGCGACCGTAACCGGTCGGGTCTTCCAGCTCGACGGTCAACAGGCCCATCTGGCCCGGAACGACGTGCTTGAGCAGGCGCTGCAGGGTTTCGACTTCGATCAATGGCACATCGCCGTAGAGAATCAGCACGGTGTCGGCGTTGATGAACGGCACAGCCTGAGCGGTGGCATGACCGGTACCAAGCTGTTTGTCCTGCAATACGAAATTCAGATCATCAGCCGCCAGGCGCTCACGCACCACATCGGCACCATGGCCAATGACCACATGGATGCGCTGCGGATCAAGTTGCCGCGCGCTGTGGATAACATGACCAAGCATGGAATTGCCGGCGACCGGGTGCAACACCTTCGGCAATGCCGAGCGCATACGGGTGCCTTGACCGGCCGCGAGGATAACGATTTCGAGAGACATGACTGGCTACCAATCCTGGGTGGTCAGCAACTGCGACCGGGTTGTAAAAATCGGAAAAGAAAAAGGGTAGCCGAGGCTACCCTTTTTTATCAATCGCACAACAAGTGGCTGACGGATTAACCGCCAAACTTCTTGCGGATCTGCTGGACGGTGCGCAGCTGAGCTGCAGCCTCGGCCAGACGTGCGGACGCAGCTCCGTAATCGAAATCTGCGCTCTTCTCGTGCAGAGCAGCCTCGGCAGCCTTGAGAGCTGCTTGAGCCTGAGCTTCATCCAGGTCGGCGGCACGTTGCACAGTGTCGGCAAGAACCTTGACCATGTTCGGCTGAACCTCGAGGAAACCACCGGAGATGTAGAACACCTCGGCTTCCCCGCCTTGCTTGATCAGGCGGATCGGACCTGGCTTCAGATTAGTGATCAGCGGCGCGTGACCCAGAGCGATACCAAGATCACCCAGTGCACCGTGCGCAATCACCATCTCGACCAGGCCGGAAAAGATTTCCCCTTCCGCACTGACGATATCGCAATGGACTGTCATAGCCATCTGATTGCCTCAACCTAAATTAGCGCCCGTTGCCGGGCGCCGGGATTACAGTTTCTTGGCTTTCTCGATCGCTTCTTCGATGCCGCCAACCATGTAGAACGCTTGTTCTGGCAGGTGGTCGTAGTCACCGTTGAGGATGCCTTTGAAGCCAGCAATGGTGTCTTTCAGGGAAACGTATTTACCCGAAGCACCGGTGAAGACTTCAGCCACGAAGAACGGCTGCGACAAGAAGCGCTGGATCTTACGAGCACGGTTAACCAACTGTTTGTCGGCTTCCGACAGCTCGTCCATACCCAGAATCGCGATGATGTCTTTCAGCTCTTTGTAACGTTGCAGAACGTACTGAACGCCGCGAGCGGTGTCGTAGTGGTCCTGGCCGATTACGTTCGGATCCAGCTGGCGCGAGGTCGAATCCAGTGGATCTACCGCTGGGTAGATACCCAGGGAGGCGATGTCACGGGACAGAACGACGGTGGCGTCCAAGTGGGCGAAGGTGGTCGCTGGCGACGGGTCGGTCAAGTCGTCCGCAGGTACGTATACCGCTTGGATCGAGGTGATCGAACCTTCTTTGGTCGAAGTGATACGTTCTTGCAGAACGCCCATCTCTTCGGCCAGAGTCGGCTGGTAACCTACTGCCGAAGGCATACGGCCCAGCAGTGCGGATACTTCAGTACCGGCCAGGGTGTAACGATAGATGTTGTCGACGAACAGCAGAACGTCGTTACCTTCGTCACGGAACTTCTCGGCCATGGTCAGGCCGGTCAGGGCTACGCGCAGACGGTTTCCCGGCGGCTCGTTCATCTGACCGTAAACCAGTGCCACTTTGTCCAGAACGTTGGAGTCCTTCATCTCGTGGTAGAAGTCGTTACCCTCACGAGTACGCTCACCCACACCGGCGAACACGGAATAACCGCTGTGCTCGATGGCGATGTTACGGATCAGTTCCATCATGTTTACGGTTTTGCCTACACCGGCACCACCGAACAGACCGACTTTACCGCCTTTGGCGAACGGGCAAACCAGGTCGATAACCTTGATGCCGGTTTCCAGCAGGTCGTTGCCGCCTGCCTGTTCAGCGAACGAAGGTGCTGCGCGGTGAATGCCCCAGCGCTCTTCGGTGGCGATCGGACCGGCTTCGTCGATCGGGTTACCCAGAACGTCCATGATCCGGCCCAGGGTCGCTTTACCGACCGGTACGGAGATGGCTGCGCCAGAATCGGTAACTTCCAGACCGCGCTTCAAGCCCTCGGTGGAACCCATCGCAATGGTGCGAACCACGCCGTCGCCCAGCTGCTGCTGAACTTCCAGAGTGGTTTCGGCCGCGCTCACTACTTTCAGCGCGTTGTAGATGCTCGGTACGCTGTCGCGTGGAAATTCCACGTCGATAACGGCGCCGATGATTTGAACGATACGTCCGCTACTCATAGCTGGATCCTCTGAATATTTGAACCGTTAAACCGCGGCAGCGCCGCCGACGATTTCCGAGATCTCTTGGGTGATCGCAGCCTGACGCGCCTTGTTGTAGATCAGCTGCAAATCGCTGATCAAATCACCGGCGTTGTCGGTAGCGTTCTTCATCGCGATCATCCGCGCAGCTTGTTCAGCCGCGTTGTTCTCGACCACCGCCTGGTACACCTGCGACTCCACGTAGCGCACCATCAAGCCGTCAAGCAGCTCTTTGGCGTCTGGTTCGTAGAGGTAGTCCCAGTGGTGCTTGAGTTCTTGATCCGGGGTTGCCACCAGTGGAATCAACTGCTCCACGGTAGGCTGTTGTGTCATGGTGTTGATGAACTTGTTGGATACCACGGACAGGCGATCGATACGGCCCTCCAGGTAGGCATCCAGCATCACCTTGACGCTGCCGATCAAGTCATTGATCGACGGCTCTTCACCCAGGTGGCTGATAGCTGCAACGACGTTACCGCCGAAGTTGCGGAAAAAGGCCGCACCCTTGCTACCGACTACACACAGATCAATCTCGACGCCGTTTTCGCGGTTTACCGCCATGTCCTTGACCAGGGCCTTGAACAGGTTGGTGTTCAAGCCGCCGCACAGACCACGGTCACTGCTCACCACGACATAACCAACGCGCTTTACTTCACGGTCGATCATGAACGGGTGGCGGTATTCCGGGTTGGCGTTGGCCAGATGCCCAATTACCTGGCGGATACGCTCCGCATAAGGACGGCTGGCTGCCATGCGCATTTGTGCCTTGCGCATTTTGCTCACCGCCACTTTTTCCATGGCGCTGGTAATTTTTTGCGTGCTTTTGATGCTCGCAATCTTACTGCGAATCTCTTTTGCGCCTGCCATGTAACACCTATCAGGTTAGCAAGCGGGAGCCTTGCGGCTCCCGCTGCGGCTTACCAGGTTTGGGTGGCCTTGAACTTCTCGATACCGGCTTTCATGCCAGCGTCGATTTCGTCATTGAAGTCACCTTTAACGTTGATCTTGGCCATCAAATCGGCGTGATCGCGGTTGAAGAAAGCAATCAGCGCTTGTTCGAAGCTGCCGATCTTGGCGATTTCAATGTCAGTCAGGAACCCACGCTCAGCGGCATACAGCGACAGCGCCATGTCAGCGATCGACATTGGTGCGTATTGCTTCTGCTTCATCAGCTCGGTAACGCGCTGACCATGCTCAAGTTGCTTACGGGTCGCTTCGTCCAGGTCAGAAGCGAACTGGGCGAATGCCGCCAGTTCACGGTACTGAGCCAGAGCGGTACGGATACCACCGGACAGCTTCTTGATGATCTTGGTCTGAGCGGCACCACCCACACGGGATACCGAAACACCGGCGTTCACTGCAGGGCGGATGCCCGAGTTGAACATGGCCGATTCCAGGAAGATCTGACCGTCGGTGATGGAAATCACGTTGGTCGGAACGAACGCGGAAACGTCGCCAGCCTGGGTTTCGATGATCGGCAGTGCGGTCAGGGAACCGGTTTTGCCGGTCACTGCGCCGTTGGTGAACTTCTCTACGTATTCTTCCGAAACGCGGGATGCGCGCTCCAGCAGACGGGAGTGGAGATAGAACACGTCGCCTGGGTAAGCTTCACGGCCTGGTGGACGGCGCAGCAGCAGGGAAATCTGGCGGTAAGCCACTGCTTGCTTGGACAGATCGTCATAAACGATCAGCGCGTCTTCACCGCGGTCGCGGAAGAATTCACCCATGGTGCAACCGGAGTACGGTGCCAGGAATTGCAGCGCAGGAGATTCCGAAGCACTGGCAGCCACGATGATCGTGTTGGCCAGGGCGCCGTTTTCTTCCAGCTTGCGAACCACGTTGGCGATGGTCGATTGCTTCTGACCGATGGCTACGTAGACGCAGAAAATGCCGCTGTCTTTCTGGTTGATGATCGCGTCGATCGCCAGAGCGGTTTTACCGATCTGACGGTCACCGATGATCAGCTCACGCTGGCCACGGCCGACAGGGATCATGGCATCGACAGCCTTGTAGCCAGTCTGTACAGGCTGGTCTACCGACTTACGCCAGATCACGCCCGGTGCAACTTTCTCGACCGCGTCGGTCAAGGTGTTGCCCAGTGGACCTTTGCCGTCAACAGGGTTACCCAGTGCGTCGACTACGCGACCCAACAGTTCCTTACCAACCGGAACTTCGAGGATGCGGCCGGTGCACTTGGCGCTCATGCCTTCAGCCAGACTGGTGTATGCGCCCAGTACAACGGCACCTACGGAGTCTTGCTCCAGGTTGAGGGCCATACCGTAGACGCCGCCCGGAAACTCGATCATCTCGCCGTACATGACGTCGGCCAGACCGTGAATCCGCACGATGCCGTCAGATACGCTGACGACAGTGCCTTCGTTACGGGCTTGGGAGGTCACATCGAGCTTGTCGATGCGGCCCTTGATAATTTCACTTATTTCGGAAGGATTGAGTTGCTGCATTGCTCTGCTGCCCCTTCAAACTCAAGATTTCAATGCTTCGGCAAGTTTCGCGATTTTGCCGCGAATCGAGCCATCGATAACCAGGTCGCCGGCGCGGATAACGACACCACCTATAAGGGCAGCATCCTCCGCAACTTGCAGGCGCACTTCCCGGTTGAGTCGTGCACTGAGAACCTTGGCGAGTTTGTCTTGCTGTTCTTGGTTCAATGCGAAAGCACTGGTCACTTCAACGTCTACCGACTTCTCTTGTTCGGCCTTGTACAGGTCGAACAGAGCGGCGATCTCCGGCAGAAGCGGGAGACGGTCGTTTTCGGCAACGACATTGATGAAGTTCTGTGCCTTGGCATCAAACTTGTCGCCGCACACGTCAATGAACGTGGCGGCCTTTTCTGCGCTCGTCAGTCGCGGGGCCTTGAGCACGCGCTGCATGGTGTCATCTTGTGACACCGCTGCAGCCAGGCCGAGCATGGCTGACCAATTGGCCAGTTGCTGGTGGGCCTGAGCGTGCTCGAAGGCCGCCTTAGCGTAAGGTCGGGCCAACGTGGTCAGTTCTGCCATGATCGCCCTCGCTTAGATTTCAGCAGCCAGTTGGTTAACCAGCTCTGCGTGCGCGTTTTGATCGATTGTGGCACCCAGGATCTTCTCGGCGCCGCCGACAGCCAGCAAGCCCACTTGGGCACGCAGCTTGTCTTTGACACTGTTCAGTTCCTGTTCGATCTCGGCTTGAGCCTGAACCTTCACACGGTCAGCGTCGATACGGGCTTTTTCAACAGCCTCTTCAACGATCTGGTTACCGCGTTTCTTGGCTTGCTCGATGATTTCAGCTGCCTGAGCTTTCGCTTCGCGCAGTTGCTGACCCGCTTTCTCTTGGGCCAACTCCAGGTCGCGAGCTGCACGGCTGGCAGCGTCCAGACCATCAGCGATCTTCTTTTGACGTTCGTGCAGTGCCGCGATGACCGGAGGCCATACGAACTTCATGCAGAACAGTACAAAAATCAGGAACGCAACGGACTGGCCAATCAGGGTCGCATTAATGTTCACGCCAACACCTCGCAGTTACGTTGTCCATCACACCAAATTACTCGGAAGAATCCGGGTAATTAGCCAGCGATCTGACCAACGAACGGGTTCGCAAAGGTGAAGAACAGAGCGATACCAACACCGATCATGGTTACGGCGTCGAGCAGACCGGCAACGATGAACATTTTAACTTGCAGCATTGGAACCATTTCTGGCTGACGCGCTGCGCCTTCCAGGAACTTGCCGCCCAGCAGGCCGAAACCAATTGCGGTACCCAGTGCGCCCAGGCCGATCAACAGTGCAACAGCGATAGCGGTTAGACCAACTACAGTTTCCATCTTTCCTCCCGACTTTTACGTCGTATGGTTTAGGTTTTTTAGATTAAAGCGGTAAAACAAATCGTTTCAGGTGCCCTGTGAAGAGCCCCTTCCCGTTTGACCGGGAAGGACATCAGACTAGTCGAGACTGGTCTTAATGGTTTTCTTCGTGCGCCATCGACAGGTAGACGATGGTCAGCATCATGAAGATGAACGCCTGCAGTGTGATGATCAGGATGTGGAACACAGCCCACGCCCACTGCAGAACAACGCCCAGGCCGCTCAGCCAGAGCAGGCCGCTGCCGAACATCACAGCGATCAGAATGAACACCAGCTCGCCGGCATACATGTTGCCGAACAGACGCAGAGCCAGAGAGATCGGCTTGGCGATCAGGGTCACGAATTCCAGCAGGAAGTTCACCGGGATCAGCAGGGCCTGAACGAAGATGTTCTTGCTGCCGAACGGGTGCAGGGTCAGTTCGCCGATGAAGCCGCCGATGCCCTTGACCTTGATGCTATAGAAAATGATCAGTGCGAAAACCGAGAACGCCATGCCCAGAGTCGCGTTCGGGTCGGTAGTCGACACGGCACGGAACGGGATGTGGTGGTCGCCGGTGATCAGGATGGCCAGCTGAGGAATCCAGTCGACCGGTACCAGGTCGACGGCGTTCATCAGGAACACCCAGACGAAGATGGTCAGTGCCAGCGGTGCAATCACCGGGCTACGGCCATGGAAGCTGTCTTTCACGCTGCCATCGACGAATTCGACCAATACTTCAACGAAGTTCTGCAAAGCACCTGGCTGACCCGAAGTCGCTTTCTTTGCCGCCATGCGGAAAAGGAAAACGAAGATCAGACCCAGCGCGACCGACCAGCCGAGGGTATCGACGTGGAAAGCCCAGAAGCCCATTTCCTTGGCTTCTGCTGCGGTATGGGCAAAGCCCCAGCCGCCGTTAGGTAGCTGACCGAAGGTCAGGTTCTGCAAGTGGTGCTGGATATAGCCCGAAGCGGTTGTTTCTGCCATGGTTGCCTCAAACGCCCTAAGGTCTCGAAAGTCTTGTTCTCATCAGCAGGGGAGCGAACCAGCTGACCGACTGAGTCAGCACGAAAGCGCCGAATACTGCGATCGGCGCCAATGGCTTCACACCTGCAAACACCAGTGCAAACAGCACTGCCGTCAAAATCAGTTTGCCTGCCTCGCCGGCATAAAATGACCGGACGATGGACTGGGCTGCTCGGGCGCCGGAAAACCGAAATGCCTTGTGAGCGAAATAAACATTGGGCAGCAAGGCTATCAGGCCTCCGCAAAGTCCCGAGTATCCGGCAACGACTCCATGCCATTGCCAGAGCGCCAAAGCGGCAATGAGCAAAATGACAAATTGAGCCATCAACACCGGAAAAACCGCCAGGCGATGGAACGGCAGGCGGTTTGGCTTGCGGGTTTCCATCACGTTCGCTCTCCAATGGTCGGCTGCCAGAATTCAATAACTTGGCATAATTTGTGCCGACAAAATGCGCGCAGAGTATAGGGGCGGTTCTGCCCCTATTCAACTGTCAGGTAGTGATTTCCGACTGCGCGCTACATGAGGAAATGTTTCAGCGGATGTGTGCGAGCACACCTTGAAGCTCATCGAGTGAGTTGTAACCAATCACCAGTTGGCCTTTTCCCTTCTTCCCGTGGCGAATCTGCACCGCAGAGCCTAGGCGCTCGGCCAGACGCTGTTCGAGCCGGGCGATATCCGGGTCGGGTTTGGCCGCTTCCACAGGCTCCGGTTTGCCACTCAACCACTGGCGAACCAGTGCCTCGGTTTGGCGCACAGTCAGGCCGCGTGCGACAACATGTCGCGCCCCTTCCACCTGTTGATTGTCCGGCAGACCGAGCAAAGCACGGGCATGACCCATTTCCAGGTCGCCGTGGGACAGCATGGTTTTGATGACTTCCGGCAGTGCAATAAGTCGCAACAGGTTAGCCACAGTCACGCGGGACTTACCCACAGCCTCGGCAACCTGTTGCTGAGTGAGCTGGAATTCCTGCTGCAGACGCTGCAAGGCGACGGCTTCTTCAATCGGGTTCAGGTCTTCACGCTGGATGTTCTCGATCAGCGCAATGGCTATCGCGGTCTCATCCGGCACATCCCGGACCATCGCCGGGATGGTTTCCTGGCCGGCCTGCTGGCTGGCGCGCCAGCGGCGTTCACCGGCGATGATTTCGAAGCGGCCACCGCCAATCGGGCGAACCACGATCGGCTGCATCACGCCTTGCGCCTTGATCGACTGCGCCAGCTCTTCCAGCGCCTGCGGATCCATGTCGCGGCGTGGCTGGTATTTGCCACGCTGCAGCAGGTCCAGCGGCAGGTGTTGCAGCTCACGGGTATCGGCCTGCGCCGCCTGTTCTTCCAGCGCGCTGACGGTCGGACCACTCAGCAGTGCATCCAGTCCACGTCCGAGACCTCGTTTCTTGACGGCCATGGGGATTCCTTAAGTTGGCTGGGCAGCGGCGATGCGTGAATTTTTGCGCTGACGGCGAACCATCTCGCCCGCCAGGGCCAGGTAGGCCAGCGCGCCGCGCGATTGCTTGTCGTAGGCCAATGCCGGCATCCCGTAACTCGGCGCTTCGGCCAGACGGATGTTGCGCGGGATCACCGTGTCGTACAGCTGTTCGCCAAAGTGTTCCTTGAGCTGCGCCGAAACATCGTTCATCAGGCTCAGACGCGGGTCGTACATGGTGCGCAGCAGGCCTTCGACTTTCAGGTTCGGATTGAGCAGTTCGGCGATACGCTTGATGTTATCCACAAGGTCGCTCAAACCTTCGAGCGCAAAGTACTCGCATTGCATGGGGATAATGACCCCATCGGCGGCAACCAATGCGTTCAGGGTGAGCATCGACAGCGACGGCGGGCAGTCGATCAGAATGTAATCGTAGTTCTCACGGATTGGCGCCAGCGCACTGCGCAGACGGCTTTCCTTCATCTGCATTTCCAGCAGAACCACTTCGGCCGCGGTCAGGTCGCGGTTGGCCGGCAGCAGTTGATAACCGCCGTGCTCGGAGTAGTGCATGGCCTGGGCCAGATCGCATTCGCCGATCAGCAGGTCGTAGACCGAGTTTTCCAGGCCATGTTTATCCACACCGCTACCCATGGTGGCGTTGCCCTGTGGATCGAGATCGATCAACAGCACCCGGCGCTTGGTCGCGACCAGGGATGCTGCGAGGTTGATGCAGGTGGTGGTCTTGCCCACACCACCCTTCTGGTTCGCTATCGCGAATACCTTAGCCATTCTTGCTTGTGTTCCCAATCATGCCGTGCGGCGCAGTATCAGCAGATGGCGTTGGCCTTGGCAACCGGGTACGGCCAGGGCGTGTTCGCTATCGAGTTTGAAGTCTGCCGGCAATGCTACCAGCTCATCGGCCGGATGAACGCCCTTCATTGCCAGCCAGCGCGTGTCGGCATCGCCGAGGTGGCGAGTCCAGTTGGTGAAGTTCTCCATGCTGCTGAATGCCCGGGAAATGATCCCGTTGAATGGCTGGGCAGGCTGGAACGCTTCAACGCGACTGTGGATAACTTGCAGGTTATCCAGTTTGAGTTCGAGTTTGACCTGAGTCAGGAAGCGGGTTTTCTTGCCGTTGCTGTCCAGACAGGTCACTTGCGAATCCGGATACAGGATCGCCAACGGGATCCCCGGCATGCCGCCGCCGCTGCCGACGTCGAGCCAGCGGCCGTTTTCGATGAACGACATCACGCTCAGGCTATCGAGCAGATGCCGCGAAACCATTTCGTCGGGATCGCGAACTGCAGTCAAGTTGTAGGCCTGGTTCCATTTGATCAACAGGGCCAGGTAGCCCAGCAACAATTCGTGCTGAGCTGCGCTGAGATTGACACCGAGCTCGCGGGCTCCTGTGGATAACTCTTCGGCGTGTTGCGAAGTGACCTTAGAACTCAAGCGCTTTGCTCCAACTGACGGCCCGCGCCGCGTTTTTTCAAATGAATCATCAACAGCGAAATCGCTGCCGGGGTCACGCCCGGGATCCGCGAAGCCTGACCGAGCGTCTCCGGACGCGTCGCACCGAGCTTGCTCTGGATCTCCTTGGAGAGACCGGAAATGTTGGTGTAATCGATATCCACAGGCAGTTTCGTGTCTTCACTGGCGCGCAGACGGGCGATTTCGTCCTGTTGACGGTCGATGTAACCGGCGTATTTGGTCTTGATCTCAACCTGTTCGGCGACCTGTGGGTCTTCGGCGCCCTGCCCGGTTACTTCGACCAGACCAGCGTAGTCGATTTCCGGACGGCTCAAGAGGTTGAGCAAGTTGTATTCGTGAGTCAGCGGCGTGCCGAATTTTTCGGCAATCGCATCGCCCTGCTGCGTGCCCGGGCGAACCCAGGTGCTCTTCAGGCGCTGCTCTTCGAGTTCGATGCTTTCGCGTTTCTTGCAGAAGGCCGCCCAACGCGCGTCATCGACCAGACCCAGTTCGCGACCTTTTTCGGTCAGACGCAGGTCGGCGTTGTCTTCACGCAGGATCAGGCGGTACTCGGCACGGGAAGTGAACATGCGGTACGGCTCTTGGGTACCGAGAGTGATCAGGTCGTCGACCAGCACGCCGATGTACGCCTCGTCGCGACGCGGGCACCAGGCTTCTTTGCCCTTCGCGCGCAGCGCAGCGTTGGTCCCGGCGAGCAAACCTTGCGCACCGGCTTCTTCGTAACCGGTGGTGCCGTTGATCTGACCAGCGAAGAACAGCCCGCCGATAACTTTGGTTTCAAGGCTGTATTTCAGGTCACGCGGGTCGAAGTAGTCGTACTCGATCGCATAACCCGGACGCACGATGTGCGCGTTTTCCATGCCGCGGATCGATTGCACGATCTGCAATTGCACGTCAAACGGCAAGCTTGTGGATATCCCGTTAGGGTACAGCTCATGGGTGGTCAGGCCTTCCGGCTCGATGAACACCTGATGGCTTTCCTTGTCGGCAAAGCGATGGATCTTGTCTTCGATCGACGGGCAGTAGCGCGGACCGATGCCCTCGATTTCGCCGGCAGCGGAATACATCGGCGAACGATCGAGGTTCGCCGCGATGATTTCGTGGGTGCGGGCGTTGGTGTGGGTAATCCAGCAACTGACTTGGCGTGGATGCTGTTCCTTGTTGCCCATGAACGACATCACCGGAATCGGCGTATCGCCCGGTTGCTCGGTCATCACCGAGAAATCCACAGACTTGCCGTCAATGCGCGGCGGCGTACCGGTTTTCAGGCGACCAACACGCAGCGGCAGTTCACGCAGACGATGTGCCAGGGCAATCGACGGCGGATCACCGGCGCGACCGCCGGAGAAATTCTGCAAACCGATGTGGATAAGTCCACCGAGGAAGGTACCAGTGGTCAACACCACGGAATCGGCGAAAAACCGCAGACCCATCTGCGTGACAACACCGCGCACCTGTTCCTGCTCGACGATCAGATCATCAGCGGCCTGTTGAAATATCCACAGGTTCGGCTGGTTTTCCAGAATTTCGCGGACAGCGGCCTTGTACAGAATGCGGTCGGCTTGCGCACGGGTCGCCCGTACGGCCGGACCTTTGCGGCTGTTCAATACGCGAAACTGGATGCCGCCCAGATCGGTAGCCATGGCCATCGCGCCGCCGAGGGCGTCGATTTCCTTGACCAGATGGCTTTTGCCAATACCACCGATGGCCGGGTTGCAGCTCATGGCACCGAGGGTTTCCACGTTATGCGTCAGCAACAGGGTTTTCGCCCCCATACGTGCTGAGGCCAGTGCTGCCTCGGTACCGGCATGACCGCCGCCGATGACGATCACTTCAAAACGGGAAGGGAAATCCACCACGCACCTCGTGCCTGCTTAAGTAGGTCATTCAGGAATAGTTTGAGATCAGGTTTCTGAACCTGGTCGACAAGTATAGGGACTTCGCCCTTCCTAAAGAACCCTTTGCACAAAAATTAACCAGCTGTGGAGAACTCGAGGTTAAAAGAATAAAAAAGAGAGAAATTTATAAAACCTTTGTTTTAATGCTTATTCTTACTGAGCGACCTTTCTGTGGATAGATTGCTACAGGCCTCATTATTCAATGTGTACAGAGTTTCAAAACCCTGTTATCAGGTGACAATGAGGCCCTTGGATAACCGCTTTAAGCCTGTGGATGAATGGGGTGGTTATCCACAGAGGCAGTTATATCCAGTTTTCAGGCCCTGTTATCAACTGACCTCAGAGGCAGTTATTCACAGGGCTTAATCCACAGAAATCAGGTTGATGAGTGATTGGCGGGCAGCGGAAATCCGTTCAGGAAGAGAGAATCTGCCCGGCATTGGAGAAAGGAATCGAGAAATGAAGAGTGCAGACAGGCCGCGAACGGGCCTGTCTGTGGAGAGCAGAAGGGTTATTTACCGATGCAGAAGCTGGAGAAGATCCGGCCAAGCAGGTCATCGGAACTGAATGCCCCGGTGATTTCCCCGAGAGAGTGCTGTGCCTGACGCAAATCTTCGGCCAGCAGCTCGCCGGCACCGGCCAACGTCAGCTGTGCGCGACCATGTTCCAGCGCTGCACTGGCGTGGCGCAGAGCCTCCAGATGCCGCCGACGGGCACTGAAGCTGCTTTCCGAGGTTTGCTCATAGCCCATGCAGGCCTTGAGATGTTCGCGCAGCAATTCCAGACCTTCGCCGGCGGCTTTGGCGCTGAGGCTGATGGTTACGTGGCCATCGTCGCTGACTTCCAAAGCAATCGCTTCAGCTGTCAGGTCAGCCTTGTTGCGGATCAAGGTAACTTTAGCCGGATCTGGCCGGGTTTCGAGGAATTCCGGCCATAGGGCGAACGGGTCTGCAGCTTCCGGCGCGGTGGCATCGACTACCAGCAGCACCCGATCCGCTTCAGTGATCGCTTTCAACGCACGCTCGACGCCGATCTTTTCCACCTGATCATCGGTGTCGCGCAGACCTGCAGTGTCCACCACGTGCAATGGCATGCCGTCGATGTGGATATGTTCGCGCAAGATATCCCGGGTCGTGCCGGCAATTTCAGTCACGATCGCCGCTTCGCGGCCGGCCAGGGCATTCAACAGGCTGGACTTGCCGGCATTCGGACGACCGGCGATCACCACCGTCATGCCATCACGTAACAAGGCACCCTGCCCGGCCTCACGCAGTACGGTGGATAACTCTTCACGTACCTTGTCGAGCATGCTCAGTACGTGGCCATCGGCCAGGAAGTCGATTTCCTCTTCCGGGAAATCGATGGCGGCTTCGACGTAGATGCGCAGGCCAATCAGTTGTTCGGTGAGGTTATGCACACGCTGGGAAAACGCCCCCTGCAAGGAGCGCAGTGCATTGCGCGCAGCCTGTGCCGAACTGGCTTCGATCAGGTCGGCGATCGCCTCGGCCTGAGCCAGGTCGAGTTTGTCGTTGAGGAACGCGCGCTCGCTGAATTCACCCGGGCGGGCCAGACGGCAACCCAGTTCCAGGCAACGCTTGAGCAGCATGTCGAGAACGATCGGGCCACCGTGTCCCTGCAGTTCCAGCACGTCTTCGCCGGTGAATGAGTTTGGTCCCGGGAAATAAAGGGCCAGGCCTTCGTCCAGCACCTGCTGATCATCACTGAAAAACGCACCGTAATGCGCGTAACGCGGTTTCAGTTCGCGGCCGCTGATGGCTTTGGCCGCAACACTGGCCAACGGCCCGGAAATACGGACGATGCCGACACCACCACGACCTTGAGCGGTGGCGACGGCGGCGATGGTTTCACGAGGTGCGCTCATAAACCGGAATCCAGACAAAAGTGGCAGATAGCAAAACGCCCCACTAGGGGGCGTTTTGAGTGGTGTTATCCACAGTGCAAGTTACGCCTCGGCTTTTTTCGTCGCCGCTTCGATCTTACGCGTGATGTACCACTGTTGTGCAATCGACAGGCAGTTGTTAACAACCCAGTACAGCACCAGACCTGCAGGGAACCACAGGAAGAAGAAGGTGAAGATGATTGGCATCATTTTCATGACCTTCGCCTGCATCGGATCCGGCGGAGTCGGGTTCAACTGCTGCTGGATGAACATGGTTGCGCCCATGATGATCGGCAGAATGAAGAACGGATCCTTGATCGACAGGTCAGTGATCCACAGCATGAACGGCGCCTGGCGCATTTCCACGCTTTCGAGCAGAACCCAGTACAGCGAAAGGAAAACCGGCATCTGCACGAGGATCGGCAAGCAGCCGCCCAGCGGGTTGATCTTCTCTTTCTTGTACAGCTCCATCATGGCTTGCGACATTTTCTGCCGGTCATCGCCATGTTGCTCTTTCAGTGCAGCCAGTTTCGGCGCAACGGCACGCATGCGCGCCATCGATTTGTAGCTGGCAGCCGACAGCGGGAAGAAAATACCCTTGATCAGCATGGTCAGGAAGATGATCGACCAGCCCCAGTTACCGACAATGGCGTGGATATGTTGCAGCAGCCAGAAGATTGGCTGGGCAATGAACCACAGAATGCCGTAGTCGACAGTCAGTTCCAGACCTGGGGACAACTCTTTCAGCACCGCCTGGCTTTTCGGACCGGCGTACAGCACAGCGCTGGTTTCAACTTTGGCACCCGGTGCAGCGGTCAGAGTAGGACCGGTGTAACCGATGATGTAGTTGCCTTTGCTGTCTTTACGGGTCTGGACGATGTTGTTTTCGCCCTTGGCCGGAATCCACGCGGTCACGAAGTAGTGTTGCAGCCAGGCTACCCAGCCACCGGTGACGGTTTCTTTCAACTGCGCCTTGTCCATGTCCTTCATGGACACTTTCTTGTACGGCTCCGAACTTGTCCACAGGGCGGCACCCAGGTAAGTGGCGGTACCCGTAGCGGTTGTGGACGAAGGATCTGCGCTGCTATCGCGCTTCAACTGGGCGAACATCGCGCCGTTCCAGGGCTGAGCGCTCTGGTTATCCACAATGTAGGAAACGGCAACGTCATACAGGCCGCGTTTCAGGGTGAAACGCTTGATGTAATTGACGCCGTCCTTGCTGAACTTCAGGTCCACGACCAGTTGGTCCTGACCGTCAGCCAGTTGATAAGTCTTCTTCTCCGAGGAGTAGACCGGGCGACCAGCCGGATTTGCGTCCGGGCCGTTGGTGCCGATCAGACCGCTTTGCGCCAGATAAACACGCTCGCCGCCGTTATCGAACAGCTGAAACGGAACGTCCGGACGATCCTGACGACGTGGATACAGAGGCAAGGTCAGTTGAGCAACGTCGCCACCTTGTGGATCGATCGCGAGATCGAGCACGTCGGTTTTGACCTGGATCAGATCCTTGCTGGCAGCGACTGGAGTTTCCACAGGTGCGCTGGTATCGCTCGCGGCACGCGGAATATCGTCACTGGCGGAAGCGTTATTGCCAGGAACGGTGTCCGGCAAACCGGATGCAGTCGTACTGGAAGCAACATTCTGAGTCGGCAGGGCAGCCTGGCCATAGTCCTGGTTCCATTTAAGAACCATAACGTAGGACACGATTGCCAGGGCGACGATCAGGATCGTGCGTTTGATATCCATGATTACTCGGCCATCGAAGAAGAACGGGAGGTAGGGATAGGTGGAACCGGGTCATAACCACCGGGATTCCACGGATGACAGCGACCTAAACGACGAAAGGTCAGCCAGCCACCGCGCAGAAGGCCATGATTTTCGATGGCTTCATACGCGTAGCAAGAACAACTGGGGTAGAAACGACAGTGACTGGCCATCAAAGGACTAATGGCGTAGCGATAAAACTGGATCGGAACGAGTGCCAGTTTACGCATCTGGACTGTCTACCCCTACAGTTTCGGTTTTGACTGCTGGAACTGGCTTGTTACGGGCCAGGCGCTTCCAGAGTTTGCCGAAATGCTGAATCAATTCGGGGTTTTCTACGTCGCCCAAACCTTTGCGCGCGACGATTACGATGTCCCAGCCGACCAGAGAATCCTGGTGCAGACGGAACGATTCGCGCATCAGACGTTTGAGGCGATTGCGCTCAACGGAGAGCTTTACGCTCTTTTTCCCGATAACCAGCCCGAGACGGGGGTGATCAAGGTCGTTGTTGCGCGCAAGGAGCAGGAGATTTTTCCCCGGAACCTTGCCGGTAGGGGAGTCAAAGACTGCCTTGAAATGCCGGGGGGTAAGCAGACGCTTTTCCCGACTGAAGTCCTGACTCACCTCCAGTGCCGGATTATCAAACTGCCAGACGCGCACGACCTTTGGCGCGGCGACGCGACAGGACGGCACGACCGTTCTTGGTAGCCATGCGAGCACGGAAACCGTGGGTACGAGCGCGTTTGATAGTGCTTGGTTGGAAAGTACGTTTCATGTCGTGTTACCTGGTTCGTCCACAACGGGCCGGAATGGCCCCCGTTTTAAGAGACCGGGGATTCTAGAGAAAGCAAGCCTTCAGGTCAATTTCCAACCAGCGTTTCCTTATAAATAGATCTCTGGAGCTCACGGAACCGGAATCCTGTTTGCCAGACATAAAAATAAAGAAGGGAATTATTTAAAGCTTTTCTGTAAAGCTTGTAAAAGCTAGGGCAGCCATCTTCTGTGGATAACCATCTTCAGCCCTTGTACAGCTTGATGTACAGAGAATGACAACTACAGTGGAAAACCGTGTTCAGCCTGTGCTGCGCTGTCGGATAACCTGTGTGTGGAATGGCCAGTTATCCACAGGCTGGTTATCCACCGAGTTCCACCCCCAGTTGTCCAGTGCCCTCAGAGGCGGTTATCCACAGAGCTTATACACACACCGTTGGTCGCCTTTTTACCGGTTAACGCATTGATTAATCATGGTCACCACACAACCTGCATGTGGATAAGTGGACGGCTCGCCGCTACAATGGCCGCTTGTTTTTGCCTCACCGGCTTTCAACTTAGGGGATATCCGTGTCAGTGGAACTTTGGCAGCAGTGCGTGGAGCTTTTGCGCGAGGAGCTGCCTGCCCAACAATTCAACACCTGGATCCGTCCACTACAGGTCGAAGCCGAAGGCGACGAGTTGCGCGTCTACGCACCGAACCGTTTTGTGCTGGACTGGGTCAACGAAAAGTACCTCGGTCGCGTCCTTGAACTGCTGGATGAGCACGGCAACGGCATGGCGCCAGCGCTTTCCTTATTAATAGGCAGCAAACGCAGCTCGGTACCGCGTGCCGCGCCGAACGCGCCGTTGGCCGCTGCGCAGGTGTCCCAGGCTCAGGCCAATACCGTGCCGGCCAGTGCACCAGCACCTGCACCAAGTGCAGCCCCGGCCAAGCGCTCGACGCAGAAAACCGAGGAAGTCAGTGAAGAGCCGTCCCGCGACAGCTTCGATCCGATGGCCGGTGCGGCCTCGCAACAGGCCCCGGTTCGCGCCGAACAGCGCACGGTGCAGGTCGAAGGCGCGCTCAAGCACACCAGTTACCTGAACCGCACCTTCACCTTCGAGAATTTCGTCGAAGGCAAGTCCAACCAGCTCGCCCGCGCGGCGGCCTGGCAGGTGGCGGACAATCCCAAGCATGGTTACAACCCGCTGTTCCTTTATGGCGGCGTCGGCCTGGGTAAAACCCACTTGATGCACGCTGTGGGTAACCATCTATTAAAGAAGAACCCGAATGCCAAGGTCGTGTACCTGCATTCCGAGCGCTTCGTGGCCGACATGGTCAAGGCGCTGCAACTGAACGCGATCAACGAGTTCAAGCGTTTCTACCGTTCGGTGGACGCTCTGCTGATCGACGACATTCAGTTCTTCGCCCGCAAAGAGCGTTCCCAGGAAGAGTTTTTCCACACCTTCAACGCCCTGCTTGAAGGTGGCCAGCAGGTCATTCTGACCAGTGACCGCTACCCGAAAGAAATCGAAGGCCTTGAAGAGCGCCTCAAATCCCGCTTTGGCTGGGGCCTGACGGTTGCCGTCGAGCCGCCGGAGCTGGAAACCCGCGTGGCGATCTTGATGAAGAAGGCCGACCAGGCCAAAGTCGAGTTGCCTCACGATGCGGCGTTCTTCATCGCCCAACGAATTCGTTCCAACGTCCGTGAGCTGGAAGGCGCGCTGAAACGCGTGATCGCCCACTCGCACTTCATGGGCCGTGACATCACCATCGAGTTGATTCGCGAATCCCTGAAAGACTTGTTGGCATTGCAGGACAAACTGGTCTCTGTGGATAACATTCAGCGCACCGTCGCCGAGTACTACAAGATCAAGATCTCCGACCTGCTGTCCAAGCGCCGTTCGCGCTCGGTGGCACGTCCGCGTCAGGTGGCCATGGCGCTGTCCAAGGAACTGACCAACCACAGCCTGCCGGAAATCGGCGATGTGTTTGGTGGTCGCGACCACACGACGGTGCTGCACGCCTGCCGCAAGATCAACGAACTTAAGGAATCCGACGCGGACATCCGCGAGGACTACAAGAACCTGCTGCGTACACTGACTACTTGATGAACACCAGCGCAGCTTATTAAGGCAAGGGACTAGACCATGCATTTCACCATTCAACGCGAAGCCCTGTTGAAACCCCTGCAACTGGTCGCAGGCGTCGTCGAGCGCCGACAGACCTTGCCGGTACTGTCCAACGTGCTGTTGGTCGTCGATGGCCAGCAACTGTCGCTGACCGGTACCGACCTGGAAGTCGAGCTGGTCGGTCGCGTGCAACTCGAAGAGCCGGCCGAAACCGGTTCCATTACCGTGCCTGCGCGCAAGCTGATGGATATCTGCAAAAGCCTGCCCAACGACGCGCTGATCGACATCAAGGTCGACGAGCAGAAGCTGGTCGTGAAGGCCGGCCGCAGCCGTTTCACCCTGTCGACCCTGCCGGCCAACGATTTCCCGACGGTTGAAGAAGGCCCGGGTTCGCTGACCTGCAGCCTGGAGCAGAGCAAACTGCGTCGCCTGATCGAACGCACCAGCTTCGCCATGGCCCAGCAGGACGTGCGCTACTACCTCAACGGTATGCTGCTGGAAGTCTCGGCCGGTGTGATCCGCGCTGTGGCCACCGACGGTCACCGGCTGGCCATGTGCTCGATGCAGGCCGATATCGGTCAGCCGGATCGCCATCAGGTGATCGTGCCGCGCAAAGGCATTCTGGAACTGGCGCGTCTGCTCACCGAGCCGGATGGCAACGTCAGCATCGTT
This sequence comes from Pseudomonas sp. JQ36, assembly GCF_053851495.1. Lineage (NCBI taxonomy): Bacteria > Pseudomonadati > Pseudomonadota > Gammaproteobacteria > Pseudomonadales > Pseudomonadaceae > Pseudomonas > Pseudomonas sp. JQ36. The sequence goes on from NZ_CM132642.1 coordinate 4,832,912, forward strand.
CTGGGCCAGCACCACATCCGTGCCACCACCGGCGAATTTACCTTCACCTCGAAGCTGGTCGACGGCAAGTTCCCGGACTACGAGCGCGTTCTGCCGAAGGGTGGCGACAAGCTGGTACTGGGCGATCGTCAGGCTCTGCGTGAAGCGTTCAGCCGTACCGCGATTCTGTCCAACGAGAAGTACCGCGGCATCCGTCTGCAACTGGCCAACGGTCAGTTGAAGATCCAGGCCAACAACCCGGAGCAGGAAGAAGCGGAAGAAGAAGTGGGCGTTGAATACAACGGCGGTTCGCTGGAAATCGGCTTCAACGTGAGCTACCTGCTCGACGTGCTGGGCGTGATGACCACCGAACAGGTTCGCCTGATCCTGTCCGACTCCAACAGCAGTGCGCTGGTGCAAGAGTCCGACAATGACGACTCGGCTTATGTTGTCATGCCGATGCGTCTGTAATCAGCTGATCCTGGATGTCCTTAAGTCGTGTTTCGGTCACCGCGGTGCGCAATCTGCACCCGGTGACCTTCTCCCCCTCCCCCCGCATCAACATTCTTTACGGCGCCAACGGCAGCGGCAAAACCAGTGTTCTGGAAGCCATTCATCTGCTGGGGCTTGCCCGTTCGTTTCGTAGCACGCGGCTGTTACCGGTCATCCAGTACGAGCAACTCGCCTGCACCGTGTTCGGTCAGGTCGAATTGGCCGAGGGTGGCCACAGTGCGTTGGGGATATCTCGCGACCGTCAGGGCGAGTTCCAGATCCGCATCGACGGGCAGAATGCCCGTAGTGCTGCGCAGCTGGCAGAAATTCTGCCGCTGCAGTTGATCAACCCCGACAGCTTCCGCCTGCTCGAAGGTGCGCCGAAGATTCGCCGGCAGTTTCTCGATTGGGGTGTGTTCCATGTCGAACCGCGTTTCATGGCGACCTGGCAGCGTTTGCAGAAGGCCTTGCGCCAGAGAAACTCCTGGCTGCGGCATGGTACACTTGACGCCGTTTCGCAAGCGGTTTGGGACAGGGAACTGTGCCAGGCCAGCGCTGAAATCGATGAATACCGCCGCGCTTACATCAAAGCCTTGAAACCAGTCTTTGAACAAACCTTGAGCGAGCTGGTTGAACTTGAGGGTTTGACGCTCAGCTATTACCGAGGCTGGGACAAGGACCGGGAATTGAGTGCCGTACTGGCTGGTTCCGTGCAAAGGGATCAGCAGATGGGGCATACCCAGGCCGGACCACAACGTGCTGATTTGCGTCTTAGATTGGGCGCGCACAATGCCGCGGACATCTTGTCACGGGGTCAGCAGAAGCTGGTGGTCTGTGCCTTGCGAATTGCCCAGGGGCATCTGGTGAGCCAGGCTCGACGCGGTCAGTGTATTTATCTGGTGGATGACTTGCCGTCCGAGCTGGACGAAAGCCACCGCCGCGCGCTGTGCCGCTTGCTGGAAGACTTACGCTGCCAGGTTTTCATCACCTGTGTAGATCACGAATTATTGAGGGAAGGCTGGCAGACGGAAACGCCAGTCGCTCTGTTCCACGTGGAACAGGGCCGTATCACCCAGACCCACGACCATCGGGAGTGAAGGCATTGAGCGAAGAAAATACGTACGACTCAACGAGCATTAAAGTGCTGAAAGGCCTGGATGCCGTACGCAAACGTCCCGGTATGTACATTGGTGACACCGACGATGGCAGCGGTCTGCACCACATGGTGTTCGAGGTGGTCGACAACTCGATCGACGAAGCCCTCGCCGGCCACTGCGACGACATCAGCATCATCATCCACCCGGATGAGTCCATCACCGTTAAAGACAACGGCCGTGGCATCCCGGTAGACGTGCACAAAGAGGAAGGCGTTTCCGCCGCCGAGGTCATCATGACCGTCCTCCACGCTGGCGGTAAGTTCGACGATAACTCCTACAAGGTATCCGGCGGTCTGCACGGTGTAGGTGTATCGGTAGTGAACGCACTGTCCGAAGAGCTGGTACTGACCGTACGCCGCAGCGGCAAGATCTGGGAACAGACCTACGTCCACGGCGTGCCTCAGGCACCGATGGCGATCGTTGGCGACAGCGAAACCACCGGTACCCAGATCCACTTCAAGGCCTCCAGCGAAACCTTCAAGAATATTCACTTCAGCTGGGACATCCTGGCCAAGCGCATTCGTGAACTGTCCTTCCTCAACTCCGGTGTCGGCATCGTCCTCAAGGACGAGCGCAGCGGCAAGGAAGAGCTGTTCAAGTACGAAGGCGGCCTGCGTGCATTCGTTGAATACCTGAACACCAACAAGACTGCGGTCAACCAGGTGTTCCACTTCAACATCCAGCGTGAAGACGGCATAGGCGTGGAAATCGCCCTGCAGTGGAACGACAGCTTCAACGAGAACCTGTTGTGCTTCACCAACAACATTCCACAGCGCGACGGCGGTACTCACCTGGTGGGTTTCCGTTCCGCACTGACGCGTAACCTGAACAACTACATCGAGCAGGAAGGTCTGGCGAAGAAGCACAAAGTCGCGACCACCGGTGACGATGCCCGCGAAGGCCTGACCGCGATCATCTCGGTGAAAGTGCCGGATCCGAAGTTCAGCTCGCAGACCAAAGATAAGCTGGTATCTTCCGAAGTGAAGACCGCGGTCGAGCAGGAGATGGGCAAGTACTTCTCCGACTTCCTGCTGGAAAACCCGAACGAAGCCAAGCTGGTCGTCGGCAAGATGATCGACGCGGCCCGTGCCCGTGAAGCGGCGCGCAAGGCCCGTGAGATGACCCGCCGTAAAGGCGCGCTGGACATCGCCGGTCTGCCGGGCAAGCTCGCTGACTGCCAGGAAAAAGACCCGGCGCTGTCCGAACTGTACCTCGTGGAAGGTGACTCCGCGGGCGGCTCTGCCAAGCAGGGACGTAACCGCAAGACCCAGGCGATTCTGCCGCTGAAGGGCAAGATCCTCAACGTCGAGAAAGCACGCTTCGACAAGATGATCTCGTCCCAGGAAGTGGGCACGCTGATCACCGCGCTCGGCTGCGGTATCGGTCGCGAAGAGTACAACATCGACAAGCTGCGCTATCACAACATCATCATCATGACCGATGCTGACGTCGACGGTTCGCACATCCGTACCCTGCTGCTGACCTTCTTCTTCCGTCAGTTGCCGGAGCTGATCGAGCGCGGCTACATCTACATCGCCCAGCCGCCGCTGTACAAGGTCAAGAAAGGCAAGCAAGAGCAATACATCAAAGACGACGAAGCCATGGAAGAGTACATGACGCAGTCGGCCCTGGAAGATGCGAGCCTGCACCTGAACGAAGAGGCCCCGGGCATTTCCGGTGAAGCGCTCGAGCGTCTGGTGAACGACTTCCGCATGGTGATGAAGACCCTCAAACGTCTGTCGCGCCTGTACCCGCAGGAGCTGACCGAGCACTTCATCTACCTGCCGGCCGTGAGCCTGGAAATGCTCGGCGACCACGCCAAGATGCAGGACTGGCTGGCTCAGTACGAAGTGCGTCTGCGCACCGTCGAGAAGTCGGGCCTGGTGTACAAGGCCAGCCTGCGTGAAGATCGTGAACGTGGCGTTTGGCTGCCAGAGGTCGAGCTGATCTCCCACGGCCTGTCGAACTACGTCACCTTCAACCGCGACTTCTTCGGCAGCAACGACTACAAGACCGTCGTCACCCTCGGCGCTCAACTGAGCACCCTGCTCGACGAAGGCGCGTACATCCAGCGTGGCGAGCGCAAGAAAGCGGTTACCGAGTTCAAGGAAGCCCTCGACTGGCTGATGGCCGAAAGCACCAAGCGCCACACCATCCAGCGCTACAAAGGTCTGGGCGAAATGAACCCGGATCAGCTGTGGGAAACCACCATGGACCCAAGCGTGCGCCGTATGCTGAAAGTCACCATCGAAGACGCCATTGGCGCAGACCAGATCTTCAACACCCTGATGGGTGATGCGGTCGAACCTCGCCGTGACTTCATCGAGAGCAATGCGCTGGCGGTTTCGAACCTGGATTTCTGATCCATCTCCCCATCGCTAATGCACGAATAAAAAACCAGCGCTATGCGCTGGTTTTTTTTCGGTTCTTTTTTTGGATTAAATCCTGCAAATTTTAAGACTATCCCTTCGTTGAGGAGAGACTCTTCCTACATATATCTCGATCGGTTCTATTTATCTTACAGCCGCTTCGCTAACTGCCCTACGGCATAAGTGGAGCGTTGTCAGTGTCTAGAATCGAACAGGGAACTTAGTTATGCCTACACCTGCATATTTAACGATTAATGGTAATCGACAAGGTTTGATCAGTGCCGGGGCTTTTACAGCAGACTCAGTGGGTAATACCTACCAGGAAGGGCACGAAGATCAGATTTTGGTACAGGCTTTCAGCCATCAAATCATCATTCCACGTGACCCTCAATCCGGCCAACCCACCGGTCAGCGGGTGCATAAGCCTCTCATGGTCACCAAGGTTTTCGACAAGGCATCCCCGTTGATATACAGCGCTTTGACCAGTGGCGAAGTCTTGGACAATTGTCATATTGCCTGGTATCGAACTTCCGCTGCAGGTACACAAGAACATTTTTTCAGTATTGAATTGGTAGACGCCGTTATTGTGGAAGTGAACTCCAGAATGCCGAATTGCCAAGATATGAACATGGCGCATTTCACGCAGTTGGAAGACGTACATTTCACGTATCGTAAAATCATCTGGACGCATGAAATTTGCGGCACGACGGGTTCAGATGACTGGCGTGCACCTTTGGTCAACTGACACTCGCTGGCTGCCAGGTATCGACCAGCTTGACTCGTCGATTCACGTTACGACTGCATCGTGGTATCACCAGCTGTTGCAGGCACACTCTCCAACCGATACCCATACCCATAAATCGTCAGCAACTGCCAACCCCGATCCGCCGTCAGCCCCAGCTTGTTGCGCAGGCGATAGATGTGCGTATCCAGCGGCCGTGACGACGCGACTTCTTCGTGGGGCCAGAAGCGTTCGTAAAGATACTCGCGCGACAACGGCCGACCCAGGTTACTGAACAGGCAGCGCGCCAGGCGATATTCACGCTCGGTCATGACCACGGCCTTACCCTCGCGGGTGACGGTCAGTTCAGCATCGTCGAAGGTCAGGTCATTGAAGCTCAGGACTTCGGCAGCGCTACTGCGTTGCTGGCTGTGCCGCCGCAGCACGGCGGCGACTCGGGCTTTCAGCTCGTTGGGGCGGAACGGTTTGCTGACGTAATCGTCGGCCCCGGCGTTCAGCGCCTGGACGATATCGCTCTCGCCGTCGCGGCTGGTCAGCATGATCGCGGCGGGCGGCGACTCCATGTGCTCACGGGTCCAGCGCAGCAGCGCCAGGCCGGTCAGGTCGGGCAATTGCCAGTCGAGGATCAGCAGGTCAAAGGTGTCCCGGCGCAATTGGCGCAACAGATCCTCGCCCCGTTCAAAGCTGTGCAGTGACCAAGGCTGGTCGCCTACGGCCGCCATCTGCTGCAGGGTTTGCTCGACCCGACGCAGTTCGGCGGGTTCATCGTCCAGTATCGCAACGCGCATACGCGTGGGCTCCTTGTTGCTTGGGCAGTGGCTAGCCACCATAACGGCTTGGCCTGTACGGTGAAAGTAAGCCGTCCGCCGTTGTCGACGTCCGCTATGATTCTTCGGATCTACATCCTCAGACCTGTGGCCCATGAAACCATTCACTGCCCCCTGCACTGTTCGCCATGAATAACCCGCGCCGGCGTGAAAGCCGCGAGCCGAGTCAGGTCCAGCGCCTGTTTCGGCGGCTGGTGCGCGAGTGGTTGTGGATAAGTCTAGTGCTGTTGCCGCTGACTGCCTTGTTGTCGTATCGCGCGCAGATCAACCTGCACGACGTGGTACCGATGCGGAGCACGCTGCTTTCGGTAGGGCTGGTAGCCTGCGTACTCGGATTGCTGCTGTGGCGCCCGCGCTGGGCGATCTGGGTGACATTGGGCGGTGTGGCTTGTGTGCTGCTGACCAGCGCCGGGCTGGCGGAAACCCGGCACTGGTGGTCACCGACTCCGGCGGCGCTCGGCATGTTGTTCGGCTACCTGATCTGGAACTGGCGGCGCTTGAGTGTGGTGTTGACGTACTTTGGCTGGGAGCTGGCGCGGCTGGACCGCGAGCCGAAAGTGTTCCCCGAACGGCGCCGTGCAAAATTTACCAGCGCAGACCAGTTACAGGGACAGATCATGGCGCTGGAACAAGCCATGAGCCGCACGCGCGATACCCGGCGCTTCATTGCCGACGGTCTGGAATACCTGCCGGTGGCTACACTGATCAGCGATCCCAAAGGGCAGATTCTGTTGGGTAACCGCAAGGCCCGGGTATTGTTCGATCACCCCTTGGTGGGCGACGACGTTCTTGAGCAATTGGCCCGCCTCGGTTATCCGGAATTATCCACAGCACCACGTCCGGCCTTATCAGTCCTGCCCTTGCTGGAGTTTCGCGATCACAAGGAACGCAGCTTGCGTCTGGAGCGTGCGGCACTGTTGCCGGTGGACGGCGATACGCCGATCGGCTGGCTACTGAGCCTCACCGACCTGAGCGCCGAACGCGCTGCCGAAGAACAGCGCGGGGTCTTGCTGCGGTTTCTTTCCCACGATCTGCGCGCCCCGCACTCGGCGATCCTTGCCCTGCTGGATGTGCACCGTCATCAGGCCGGAGCGGATTCTCCGCTGTTCGAGCAGATCGAGCGTCAGGTACGCCGCGCGCTGGATTTGACCGATGGTTTCGTGTTGCTGGCGCGAGCGGAATCCGAGGCTTATCAGTTCCAGCCCAGTCTGTTCGCGATGCTGGTACTGGACGTGCTGGATCAGGCCTTGCCCATCGCCCAACAGAAATGCATCCAGTTGCTGCATGACATGGATGAGCCATCCCAGGAGCGCCTGATCAACGCCGACCAGGGCCTGCTGACCCGAGCTTTGTTCAACCTGCTGGAAAATGCGATCAAGTACAGTCCTGCGGGCACCACGATTCAGTTGCGCGCCAGTTGTCATGGCGAGTGGCTGTGCTGTGAATTGACCGATCAGGGCAAAGGCATCGCTGCCGATGAACTGCCGGATCTGTTCACTCAATATCGCCGGTTTTCATCGGCGCAGGGCATCGATGGTGTCGGCCTGGGGTTGTCGATGGTCAAGGCCGTGGTCGATCATCATGGCGGCAGTATCGAATGTCACAGCGTCGTTGATCAGGGCACGACGTTCAGACTCCAGCTGCCGTTGATTGCCGAGTGAACAGGCACAAAAAAACCGGCTATATCAGCCGGTTTTTTTACTTCCGAAAAAAACTTATGCACCTTTTACAGTGTTTTATGAGCTTGAGAAATATATAGGTAAATCAATCGGTTACTTTCTATATTCAGGATTTTTCAACAAAACCGTACACAGGTTATCCACAAAAATCAGACAGCCACCTGATCACTCGCCGCAGGTGCCTGCGGTGCCGGTGGCAGAGAACCCATTTCGCGCTGAGTCTGTTCGTTCCACGCCTGTACCCGGTCGTTTAGCTCGGCGATGGCGCGCGGGCCAGTGCCTTCGGCATACATCGGCTCGCCGATGATTACGGTGATCACGCCCGGCTGCTTGCCCCAGCCGATTTTCGGCCAGAATTTGCCGGCATTGTGTGCAATCGGCAGCACCGGAAGCGCCGCATTTACCGCCAACGCGCTGCCACTGCGCGAAAACTTGCCGACGGTGCCATAAGGAACGCGGGTACCTTCAGGGAAGATCAACACCCAGACGTTATCCTTGAGCAGTTCATCGCCCTTGGCCGCGACTTGTTTGAGCGCCGCTTTCGGGTTGTCGCGGTCGATCGCGATCGGCCGCAGCATGGCCATGGCCCAACCGAAGAACGGCACGTAGAGCAATTCACGCTTGAGCACCTGGCTCAAGGGCGAGAAATAAGCAGAGAGAAAGAACGTCTCCCAAGTGCTCTGGTGGTTCGACTGAATCACGCAGGGCCGGTCTGGCACGTTTTCCGCGCCTTTGATCTCGTAACGAATGCCGAGAAACACCTTGGTCAACCACAAGGCGCAACGGCACCAGTACACGTTGATGAAACGATAACGCGCCTTGAACGGCAGAAAGGGCGCGATAAAAAAGCTCAGGCTGCACCACAGCAAGGCAGTGGTGCCCAGCAGCAGGTAAAAGAGAAAAATTCTGATGGCCTGCAGTATCGACATGGCGACGTTTACCGTTACGGGCGATGCCCGACTGTTCAAGCGCACTCCCGATCAATCCCTGGTCAGGAACTTCAGAAGCACTCTAGTTGTGGATAAGTTCTGCGGCAATCGCCGCCAGATCGTCAAAAATCAGGGTGCCGACCGGAAGGGTCTTGCCCAGAGTTTTTTCGCCTTTCCCGGTCTTTACCAAAACGGGCTGTGAATCGACGGCTTTGGCGGCCTCCAGGTCACCAAGGCTGTCGCCGACGAACCAGACATTCGTCAGCGCCACGTTGTAGTGCGCCGCGATAGTTTTCAACATGCCGGGTTTCGGCTTGCGGCAATCGCAACCCTCGTCCGGCCCGTGCGGGCAGTACACGATCAGCCCGACTTCACCGCCCTGCTCCGCCACGAGCGTGCGCAAGCGCGCGTGCATGGCGTCGAGGGTGGCGAGGTCGTAATAGCCGCGAGCAATGCCCGACTGGTTGGTAGCGACCGCCACCGTCCAGCCGGCCTTGCTCAACTGCGCAATCGCCTCGATCGAGCCGGGCAGTGGAATCCACTCCTCCACCGACTTGATGTAAGCGTCGGAGTCGTAATTGATCACTCCATCCCGATCGAGAATCAGCAGTTTCAACAGCAATCCCTCAACCCAGCAGCGAGATGTCGGCAACGCCCAGGAACAGGCCACGCAGACGCGCCAGCAACGCATAGCGGTTGGCCCGCACATTGGCGTCGTCGGCATTGACCATCACGGCGTCGAAGAACGCATCCACCGGCTCACGCAATGCAGCCAGACGCGCCAGCGATTCGTTGTACTGACGCGCTGCGGCCATTGGCTGCACCGCCTGATCCGCTTGCTGGATCGCCGAGTACAGCGAGAACTCGTTGGCGTTGTCGAAGTACTTGGCCTCGACCACGGTCGGCACCGAGCCTTCAACCTTGCTCAACAGGTTCGATACACGCTTGTTCACCGCCGCCAGCGCTGCCGCTTCCGGCAGCTTGCGGAAGGCCTGAACCGCTTGCACACGCTGGTCGAAGTCCAGCGCCGAACCCGGCTTCAGGGCACGAACCGACAGGTAGGTGGCGACATCGACGCCTTCGTCTTCGTAACGCGCACGCAGACGGTCGAAGATGAATTCCAGCACCGCGTCGTTCAGACCGGCAGCCTTGACCTTGGTCCCGAACGCCGCCACGGCGAAAGCCACGGCGTCGTTCAGATCGAGGTCGAGTTTTTTCTCGATCAGGATACGCAGCACGCCGAGGGCCGCACGGCGCAGGGCATACGGGTCTTTGCTGCCGGTTGGCAGCATGCCGATACCGAAGATACCGACCAGGGTGTCGAGCTTGTCGGCGATCGCGACAGCGGCACCGGTCAGGGTCGCCGGCAGTTCAGCACCGGCACCGCGTGGCATGTACTGCTCGTTCAGCGCCAGCGCGACGTCTTCCGGCTCGCCGTCATTGAGGGCGTAGTAGTAACCGGCGACACCTTGCATCTCCGGGAACTCGCCGACCATTTCGGTGGCCAGGTCGCACTTCGACAGCAGGCCGGCACGGGCCGCCCAGGAAGCGTTGCCGCCAATGCGTGCCGCGATGTATGCGGCCAGTTTCGATACGCGCTCGGCCTTGTCGTAGACGCTGCCGAGTTTTTCCTGGAACACCACGTTCTTCAGGCGATCATTGAAGGCTTCGAGTTTCTGCTTCTTGTCTTGCTTGAAGAAGAACTCGGCGTCGGTCAGACGTGGACGAACCACTTTCTCGTTACCGGCGATGATCTGCTGTGGGTCCTTGCTTTCGATGTTGGCGACGGTGATGAACCGTGGCAGCAACTTGCCGTCGGCATCCAGCAGGCAGAAGTACTTCTGGTTGTCCTGCATGGTGGTGATCAGTGCTTCCTGCGGCACGTCGAGGAAGCGTTCCTCGAACGAGCACACCAGCGGCACCGGCCACTCGACCAGCGCGGTCACTTCATCCAGCAGCGCCGGCGGCACGATCGCAGTGCCTTCCTGACGGGTCGCCAGTTCTTCGGTGCGCTTGCTGATGATCTCGCGACGCTCGTTGGCATCGGCCAGAACATAAGCGGCACGCAGGTCGGCCAGGTAGCTCGACGGCGAACCGATGCGCACGCTTTGCGGGTGGTGGAAGCGGTGACCGCGGGAATCACGACCAGCCTTCTGCGCAAGGATGGTGCAGTCGATGACCTGGTCACCGAGCAGCATCACCAGCCACTGAGTCGGACGCACGAACTCTTCCTTGCGCGCACCCCAACGCATGCGTTTCGGGATCGGCAGGTCGTTCAGCGAATCTTCGACGATGGTCGGCAGCAGGCTCGCGGTCGGCTTGCCGGCGATGTTCTGGCTGTAACGCAGTTTCGGGCCGCTCTGGTCGATTTCGCTCAGCTCGACGCCGCACTTCTTGGCAAAGCCCAGCGCTGCCTGAGTCGGGTTGCCTTCAGCGTCGAATGCGGCCTGACGTGGCGGGCCGTCGAGGTTGATGCTGCGATCCGGCTGCTGGGTGGCCAGCGCAGTGATCAGCACGGCCAGACGCCGCGGTGCGGCGTAGACGGTTTTGCTTTCGTAGCTCAGGCCGGCAGCTTGCAGGCCCTTGTCGATACCGGCGAGGAACGCTTCAGCCAGGGTGTTCAGGGCTTTGGGTGGCAGTTCTTCGGTGCCCAGTTCAACCAGAAAATCTTGAGCACTCATTGTGCAGCCTCCAGCTTGGCCAGTACTTCGTCACGCAGGTCCGGGGTTGCCATCGGGAAGCCCAGCTTGGCGCGAGCCAGCAGGTAGGCTTGCGCAACGGAACGCGCCAGAGTGCGTACGCGCAGGATGTATTGCTGACGCGCGGTCACCGAGATCGCCCGGCGCGCATCCAGCAGGTTGAAGGTGTGCGAGGCCTTCAGGACCATTTCGTAGCTCGGCAACGGCAGCGGCTGGTCGAGTTCGATCAGGCGCTTGGCTTCGCTTTCATAGAAGTCGAAGAGTTCGAACAGCTTGTCGACGTTGGCGTGTTCGAAGTTGTAGGTGGACTGCTCCACTTCGTTCTGGTGGAACACGTCGCCGTAGGTCACCTTGCCGAACGGACCGTCAGCCCAGACCAGGTCGTAGACCGAATCCACGCCCTGCAGGTACATGGCCAGACGCTCCAGACCGTAAGTGATCTCGCCGGTCACCGGGTAGCACTCGATGCCGCCGGCCTGCTGGAAGTAGGTGAACTGAGTCACTTCCATGCCGTTGAGCCAGACTTCCCAGCCCAGACCCCAGGCGCCGAGGGTCGGCGATTCCCAGTTGTCTTCGACGAAGCGGATGTCGTGGACCAGCGGGTCCAGGCCGACATGCTTGAGCGAGCCCAGGTACAGTTCCTGGAAGTTGTCCGGGTTCGGCTTCAGGACGACCTGGAACTGATAGTAGTGCTGCAGACGATTCGGGTTTTCCCCGTAGCGGCCGTCAGTCGGACGGCGGCTTGGCTGCACGTACGCGGCGTTCCAGGTTTCCGGGCCGATGGCGCGCAGGAAGGTCGCGGTGTGGAAAGTGCCGGCGCCTACTTCCATATCGTAGGGCTGAAGTACCACACAACCTTGCTCGGCCCAGTATTGCTGGAGCGCGAGGATCAAGTCTTGGAAGGTACGCACGGCTGGCGTAGGCTGGCTCACGAAATTCACCTGTTTCTTGGGCTGCGATTTAAAGAGCGGGAGTATACCCGATTCGTTGCTGCGCACGCCCCCTGGAGCCTTATGCCACGCTGCTTTTGGTGTACCGAAGATCCGCTGTACATGGCTTATCACGATCAGGAGTGGGGCACGCCGCTACGCGATGCGCAGGGTTTGTTCGAGTTGCTTTTGCTCGAAGGGTTCCAGGCCGGGCTGTCGTGGATCACCGTGCTGCGCAAACGCGAGCGCTACCGCGAGGTGTTGTACGGCTTCGACGTGCAGCGTGTGGCGCAGATGAGCGACGCCGAAATCGACGAACTGATGCTCGATCCGGGGATCATCCGCAACCGCCTCAAACTCAATGCCGCGCGGCGCAATGCCCAGGCCTGGCTGGCGCTGGAAGACCCGGTGGCGTTTCTCTGGTCGTTCGTCGGTGGCCAACCGATCATCAATCATTTCAAGGATCGCAGCGAAGTCCCGGCGATCACCCCCGAAGCCGTGGCGATGAGCAAAGCCCTGAAAAAGGCTGGCTTCACCTTCGTCGGCCCGACCATTTGCTACGCACTGATGCAGGCCTCGGGCATGGTCATGGATCACACTCAGGACTGTGACCGCTACGCGCAGCTGGTCAACGGCGGTTAGAATGGCCGCCTCGCGCACAGCACAAAATCAGGAGTGACCTGTGGAAAAGTTTAAAGGCGCCTTGCTGGTAGGCGCTCTGCGGCTGTTTGCCCTGCTGCCATGGCGGGCCGTGCAGGCCGTGGGTTCGGCGATCGGCTGGATCATGTGGAAAACCCCCAACCGTTCCCGCGACGTGGTGCGGATCAACCTTTCCAAATGTTTTCCACAGATGGACCCGGCCGAGCGCGAGCGTCTGGTCGGCCAGAGCCTGAAAGACATCGGCAAATCCCTGACCGAAAGCGCCTGCGCCTGGATCTGGCCGGCGCAGCGTTCGATCGATCTGGTGCGCGAAGTCGAAGGCCTCGACATCCTCAAGGAGGCGCTGGCCTCGGGCAAAGGGGTGGTTGGCATCACCAGCCACCTGGGCAACTGGGAAGTGCTCAACCACTTCTATTGCAGCCAGTGCAAACCGATCATTTTCTACCGTCCGCCAAAGCTCAAGGCTGTGGATGAATTGCTGCGCAAGCAACGCGTGCAACTGGGCAACAAGGTCGCTGCCTCCACCAAGGAAGGCATCCTCAGCGTCATCAAGGAAGTGCGCAAAGGTGGTGCAGTGGGCATTCCGGCTGACCCGGAACCGGCCGAATCCGCGGGGATCTTCGTGCCGTTCTTCGCCACCCAGGCGCTGACCAGCAAATTCGTGCCGAACATGCTCGCCGGCGGCAAAGCGGTCGGGGTGTTCCTCCACGCTCTGCGCCTGCCGGACGGTTCGGGCTACAAAGTGATTCTCGAAGCAGCGCCAGAAGCCATGTACAGCACCGATACCGAGGAGTCCTGCGCGGCCATGAGCAAAGTGGTCGAGCGTTATGTCGCGGCGTATCCGAGCCAGTACATGTGGAGCATGAAGCGCTTCAAGAAACGTCCACCGGGCGAAGCGCGCTGGTACTGAACAAGTTGGCACACTCTGTGGATAAACTGTAGGAGCTGCCGCAGGCTGCGATCTTTTGATCTTGCTCCTTCAGTTATCCACAACCGTTCATCAAAGGGCGCAACAAGATGTCCGAACAGCGCAAATCCTTCCGCATCAAAATCACCCACGACAGCTTCGGCGAATGCCTCGGGCAGACGCGCAACCTGTCGGCCACCGGCGTGTATGTGCAGCATCCGCGCTTGGCTTCACTGCCCAAAGGCGCGGTGGTTTATGGCCAAGTGCAGGATTTACCCACCGGCGCGCCACGGGTGCGAATGGAAGTGGTGACGGTGGATGCCGAGGGCATCGGCCTGCGCTATCTCTAGCCTATTGCGCCTGTCGGTCGAGTTTCTTCAGAAACACCGTCATTTCCTTTTCGGCCTGCTTGTCGCCATGGGCGCGGGCGGCTTCCAGACCCTGTTCCCACGCCTGACGTGCGGCGGCGTGATCGCCGAGTGCGAGTTGCGCCTTGCCCAATAGCTTCCACGCCGCCGAATACTTCGGATCGAAACCGACACAGCGCTGGAAATGCTCGACAGCCTTGGCGTTCTCCCCCAGATCCAGATAACCCTTGCCGAGACCGAAGCGCAGCAGTGAGTTATCCACACCCTTGGCGAGCATTTTTTCCAGGGATTCGAGCATCGATGGAGTCCTTTTCTGTGGAGTGTCAGGCGTAGATCGGTGTCAGTTACACCGCTTTCGCGAGCAAGCCCGCTCCCACAGGGGAATGCATTCCAAATGTGGGAGCGGGCTTGCTCGCGAAGAGGCCATTACAACCGACGATATTTCTGGATCAGAAGAAGCTCAGACCCACATGAAACAGCTTCTCCACATCACGAATATGCTTTTTATCCACAAGGAACAGAATCACATGGTCGCCCGTTTCGATCACCGTATCGTCGTGCGCGATGATCACTTCTTCGTTGCGGATGATCGCGCCAATCGTGCTGCCCGGTGGCAGGCCGATTTTCTCGATCGGCCGGCCGATGACCTTGCTCGACTTCGCATCACCGTGGGCAATCGCTTCGATGGCTTCCGCCGCGCCCCGGCGCAATGAGTGCACGCTGACGATATCGCCCCGCCGTACGTGAGCCAGCAAGGTGCCGATGGTCGCCAGTTGCGGGCTGATAGCGATGTCGATGTCGCCGCCCTGGATCAGGTCGACGTAAGCCGGGTTGTTGATGATCGTCATCACCTTCTTCGCCCCCAGCCGTTTGGCCAGCAACGACGACATGATGTTGGCTTCGTCATCGTTGGTCAGGGCGAGGAAGATGTCGGCGTCGGCAATGTTCTCTTCCAGCAGCAGATCACGGTCCGACGCGCTGCCCTGCAGCACCACGGTGCTGTCGAGGGTGTCGGAGAGATAGCGGCAGCGCGCCGGGCTCATCTCGATGATCTTCACCTGGTAGCGGCTTTCGATGGCCTCGGCCAGGCGCTCGCCGATCTGCCCGCCACCGGCAATCACGATGCGCTTGTAGGTTTCGTCGAGACGGCGCATTTCGCTCATCACCGCGCGAATATTCTCACGGGCGGCGATGAAGAAGACTTCGTCATCGGCCTCGATCACCGTATCGCCCTGCGGCAGGATCGGTCGGTCGCGGCGGAAAATCGCCGCGACCCGGGTTTCGACGTTCGGCATGTGCTCGCGCAACTGGCGCAATTGCTGACCCACCAGCGGCCCGCCGTAATAGGCGCGCACCGCCACCAGTTGTGCCTGACCTTCGGCGAAGTCGATCACTTGCAGCGCGCCCGGATGCTGAATCAGACGCTTGATGTAGTTGGTCACCACCTGCTCGGGGCTGATCAGCACGTCGACCGGAATCGCTTCGTTCTGGAACAGCTGTTCTTCGCGATTGAGGTAGGACGCTTCGCGCACCCGGGCGATTTTGGTCGGGGTGTGGAACAGCGTGTGCGCGACCTGACAGGCGACCATGTTGGTCTCGTCACTGTTGGTCACCGCCACCAGCATGTCGGCATCGTCGGCGCCGGCCTGACGCAGCACCGACGGCAGCGAGCCGCGGCCCTGAATGGTGCGGATGTCGAGACGGTCGCCGAGGTCGCGCAGGCGTTCGCCGTCGGTGTCGACCACGGTGATGTCGTTGGCTTCGCTCGCCAGGTGTTCAGCCAGCGAACCGCCGACCTGCCCCGCACCGAGGATGATGATTTTCATCCAGTCACTCCATTCAATCCATTTAGCCGCGCGCGGCAGCGATCTTGATCAGCTTGGCGTAGTAGAACCCATCATGCCCGCCCTGCTGGGCCAGCAATTGGCGACCATGGGGCTGTTTGATCCCGGCCGTGGTGGCCAGGTCGAGTTCGCGGGCACCGGGCGTGCGCTCAAGAAACGCGGCGATGACTTCGGTGTTCTCGGTCGGCAAGGTCGAGCACGTGGCGTAGAGCAGGATGCCGCCGACGTCGAGAGTTTTCCACAGGGCGTCGAGCAGCTCGCCTTGCAGTTGCGCGAGGGCAGCGATGTCGTCCGGCTGACGGGTCAGCTTGATGTCCGGATGGCGGCGGATCACCCCGGTGGCCGAGCACGGCGCGTCGAGCAGGATGCGCTGGAACGGCTTGCCGTCCCACCATGCTGCGGTGTCGCGGCCGTCGGCAGCGATCAGGTCGGCGCTCAGGCCCAGCCGCTCAAGGTTTTCCTTCACCCGCACCAGACGCTTGGCTTCCAGATCCACCGCCACCACGCCGGCCAGCGCCGGTTCGGCTTCGAGGATGTGGCAGGTCTTGCCGCCGGGGGCGCAGCAGGCGTCGAGCACCCGTTGGCCCGGGGCCAGATCGAGCAGATCGGCAGCCAGTTGCGCGGCTTCGTCCTGCACGCTGATCCAGCCTTCGGCAAAACCCGGCAGGCTGCGCACGTCGGCGGCGGCTTCAAGAACGATGCCGTCGCGGCTGTAAACGCACGGCGTGGCAGCGATGCCGGCGTCGCTGAGCAAGCCGAGGTAGGCGTCGCGGCTGTGGTGCCGACGGTTGACCCGCAGGATCATCGGCGGGTGCGCGTTATTCGCCGCGCAGATCGCTTCCCATTGTTCCGGCCAGAAGGCTTTCAAAGATTTTTGCAGCCAGCGCGGGTGGGCGGTGCGTACCACTGGGTCGCGCTCCAGCTCGGCGAAAATCGTCTCGCTTTCGCGCTGGGCATTGCGCAGCACGGCGTTGAGCAAACCCTTGGCCCACGGCTTTTTCAGCTTGTCCGCGCAACCGACGGTTTCGCCGATGGCCGCGTGCGGCGGCACGCGGGTGTAGAGCAGTTGATAGAGACCGACCAGCAGCAACGCCTCGACATCGGCGTCGGCAGCCTTGAACGGTTTCTGCAAAAGCTTTTCCGCCAGCGCCGACAGCCGTGGCTGCCAGCGCGCGGTGCCGAACGCCAGATCCTGGGTGAAGCCGCGATCGCGGTCCTCGACCTTGTCCAGTTGCGTCGGCAGGGAGCTGTTCAGCGAAGCCTTGCCGCTGAGCACGGCGGCGAGAGCCTTGGCGGCGGCCAGACGCGGGTTCATTGCGCGGCCACCACGGCGCCGAGCACGGTGCCGACGGCGAATTTCTCGCGACGGCTGTTGAACAGGTCGCTGAAGTTCAGCGCCTTGCCGCCGGGCAGTTGCAGGCGGGTCAGGCACAGCGCCTGTTCACCGCAGGCGACGATCAGGCCGTCCTTGCTGGCGCTGAGGATTTCTCCCGGTGCGCCTTTGCCGTCAGCCAGCGTCGCGGCCAATACCTTCAGCGCTTCGCCATTGAGGGTGCTGTGGGTAATCGGCCATGGATTGAAGGCGCGCACCAGACGCTCCAGCTCGACTGCCGGACGGCTCCAGTCGAGGCGCGCTTCGTCCTTGTTGAGTTTGTGGGCGTAGGTGGCGAGTTCGTCGTTCTGCACTTCGCCTTCGAGGGTTCCGGCGGCCAGACCGGCAATTGCCTGGACCACGGCGGGCGGGCCCATTTCGGCGAGGCGGTCGTGCAGCGTGCCGCCCGTGTCGTCGGCGCTGATCGGGGTCACGACCTTGAGCAGCATCGGCCCGGTGTCGAGGCCGGCTTCCATGCGCATCACGGTCACGCCGCTTTCGGCATCACCGTGTTCCACGGCGCGCTGGATCGGCGCCGCACCGCGCCAGCGTGGCAGCAGCGAGGCGTGACTGTTGATGCAGCCCAGACGCGGAATATCCAGCACAGCTTGCGGCAGGATCAGGCCGTAGGCGACCACCACCATCAAGTCCGGTTTCAGCGCGGCCAGCTCGGCTTGAGCATCGGCGTTGCGCAGGGTCGGCGGCTGCAACACCTGGATATTATTTTCCAGAGCCAACTGTTTGACCGGGCTCGGCATCAGTTTTTGCCCGCGACCGGCCGGACGATCCGGTTGGGTGTAGACCGCAACGATCTCGTAAGGGCTGTTCAGCAGGGCCTTTAGGTGTTCGGCGGCGAATTCCGGGGTGCCGGCAAAAACGATGCGCAGTGGCTCAGTCATGAAGGGCGTCTCATAAAAAGAAAAAGGCTTGCCGCAGCAAGCCTTTGAAGGAGGGCATCAAGCGTTCTGGCGATGCAGCTTTTCCAGTTTCTTCTTGATCCGGTCGCGTTTGAGCGTGGACAGGTAATCGACGAACAACTTGCCGTTGAGGTGGTCGCATTCGTGCTGGATGCACACCGCGAGCAGGCCTTCGGCGATCAGTTCGTAAGGCTGGCCGTCGCGGTCCAGCGCCTTGATTTTGACCTTCTGCGGGCGGTCGACGTTTTCGTAGAAACCCGGCACCGAGAGGCAGCCTTCCTGGTACTGATCCATCTCGTCGGTCAGCGATTCGAACTCGGGGTTGATGAACACCCGGGGTTCGGTGCGGTCTTCGGAAAGGTCCATCACGACGATACGTTTGTGCACGTTGACCTGGGTCGCGGCGAGGCCGATGCCCGGCGCTTCATACATTGTTTCAAACATGTCATCGACCAACTGACGCACTTCGTCGTCCACTACTGCCACAGGCTTGGCGATAGTACGCAGACGCGGGTCCGGAAATTCGAGGATGTTTAAAATGGCCATAGGCTGATTGCTGCACGTATTGAGTAAAGTCGGGTCGATGGCCTGGCAGGTCCGAAGATGCAGGCTACCGTTGTGAAGCGTAGCTAATGCAATTTGCAGTAGCGAGCCACGGGGGCTCTGACGGTTCACGCGAACACACATGATAAAGGGATTCGCTGCATGAGGAAAACACTACTCGCCCTGCTGCTTCTGGCTTCGGCCGCGGCAGCACAAGGGCAAGTGCAACTCAGGGATGGTTTTCCACAGCAATACACGGTGGTTTCGGGAGACACCCTCTGGGACATTTCCGGCAAATACCTGCGCGAGCCCTGGCAATGGCCACAGCTGTGGCGGGCCAATCCGCAAATCGAAAACCCCAATCTGATCTACCCGGGCGACACGCTGACGCTCAGTTACGTCAACGGCCAGCCGCAACTGACCCTCAATCGCGGCGAGTCACGGGGCACGATCAAGCTGTCGCCGCGCATCCGCACCAGTCCGGTGGCCGAGGCGATTCCGAGCATTCCGCTGAAATCGATCAACAGCTTTCTGCTGAGCAACCGCATCGTCGACAAGGTCGAGGACTTCGACAAGGCGCCGTACATCGTCGCCGGCGACGCCGAGCGCGTGTTGAGCGGCACCGGCGACCGGATCTTCGCCCGGGGCCACTTCGATCCGAATCAACCGGTGTACGGCATCTTCCGCCAGGGCAAGGTCTACACCGACCCGCAGACCAAGGAGTTTCTCGGGATCAACGCCGACGACATCGGTGGCGGTGAAATCGTCGCCACCGAAGGCGACGTCGCCACCCTCGCCCTGCAACGCACCACCCAGGAAGTACGTCTGGGCGATCGCCTGTTCAGCGGCGAAGAACGCTCGATCAATTCTACCTTCATTCCCAGCGCCCCGAGCACCGACATCAACGGCCTGATCATCGACGTGCCGCGCGGCGTCACGCAGATCGGCGTGATGGATGTGGTCACCCTGAACAAGGGCAAGCGCGACGGTCTGGCCGAAGGCAATGTGCTGGTGGTGATGAAAACCGGGGAAACCGTGCGCGATCGGGTCACCGGCCAGCCGCTGAAAATCCCCGATGAACGGGCCGGTCTGCTGATGGTGTTCCGCACCTACGACAAGCTCAGTTACGGCCTGGTACTCAACGCATCGCGCTCGCTGGCGGTGCTCGACAAGGTGCGAAATCCTTAGCACGCTTAACAAGTTACCAACAGAGTTATCCACAGCTTGTTCCGAATGGTTCGGGGCTTATAACGATCAAGGATGATCCACCATGCTGTCTGCCCATACGCCGGTTTCCCCTGCGGAACTGGAAGCGCGTTTGCGCCTGCACCGCTTGCCGGAAATCGGCCCAAAACGTTTTGCCAAACTGCTTGAAGCCTTCGGCTCGGCGTCAAAAGCCATCAGCGCACCGGCCAGTGCCTGGCGTGCGCTGGGTTTGCCGGCGGCGTCGGCCGAGGCTCGGCGCAGCCCCGAAGTACGCGATGGCGCCAGCCATGCATTGCGCTGGCTAGAGCGGCCCGGCCAGCATTTATTGATGTTGGACCAGGCGGATTATCCGGCACTGCTGGCGCAAATCCCTGACCCGCCACCGCTGTTATTCGTCGCTGGCGATCCGCTGATTCTGGAAAAGCCGCAACTGGCGATGGTCGGCAGTCGCAGTGCTTCACGTCCGGGAATGGACACCGCCGCAGCGTTTTCCCGTAGCCTCGCCGGGGCCGGTTTCGTGATCACCAGTGGGCTGGCGCTGGGTATCGATGCGGCTGCCCATCAAGCGGCTCTGGACGTCGGCGGGCAAACCGTCGGCGTACTCGGCACCGGCCTGGAAAAGTTTTATCCACAGCGCAATCGCCGACTCGCCGACGCGATGATTGCCTCGGGCAGCGCCGTGCTTTCGGAGTTTCCACTGGACGCCGGCCCGACGGCGAGCAACTTCCCCAGGCGCAACCGGATCATCAGCGGTTTGTCTCTCGGTGTGCTGGTGGTCGAGGCGAGTGTCGCCAGCGGTTCACTGATCACCGCTCGGCTGGCGGCGGAACAGGGCCGCGAGGTGTATGCGATTCCCGGCTCGATCCATCACCCCGGCGCACGCGGCTGCCATCAGTTGATCCGCGACGGTGCGGTGTTGGTGGAAACCATCGAGCACATCCTCGAAGCCTTGCGCGGCTGGCAGCATCTGCCGTTATCCACAGACACGCCGCGCAGCGATCATCCGCTGTTGAACCTGCTGCATGCCGCGCCGCACACCAGTGAAGCGTTGGCCGACAGCAGCGGCTGGGCGCTGCCCAAAGTCCTCGCGGCGCTCACCGAGCTGGAAATGGATGGCTCGGCCGTGTGCGAAAACGGTCGCTGGCTGGCGAGGACACGCTAGGTTTTACAGGGAAGATCGGTAAACTGCGCAAAACCTGTTTGCGGAGAGTTTTTTCATGGTCAACAGTTGGCGTGTGCAACAAGCCGCACGAGAGATTCGCGCCGGGGCGGTGATTGCCTATCCAACCGAAGCCGTCTGGGGGCTGGGTTGCGACCCGTGGAACGAAGAGGCAGTGGATCGTCTGCTGGCGATCAAAAACCGTTCGGTGGACAAGGGGCTGATCCTGGTCGCCGACAATATCCGCCAGTTCGATTTTCTGTTCGAAGACTTCCCGCAAGAGTGGATCGACCGCATGGCCAGCACCTGGCCGGGGCCGAACACCTGGCTGGTGCCGCATCAGAACCTGTTGCCGGAATGGGTGACGGGCGTGCATGACACGGTGGCGCTGCGGGTCAGCGATCACCCGCAGGTGCGGGATCTGTGCTCGATGGTCGGGCCGCTGATTTCCACCTCGGCCAACCCGCAGGGGCGTCCGGCGGCGCGCACGCGGTTGCGCGTCGAGCAGTATTTCCGTGGGCAGATCGACCTGATCCTTGGCGGGCAACTGGGTGGGCGCAAGAACCCCAGCGTGATCCGCGATCTGGCAACCGGCAAGGTCATTCGCCCCGACTGATCCGCTTTCGAAAACCTTTAACGTGGGTCTTCCTCGCCTTGATGGGGAGGAGGACTACGTCTGCCTGCGATTTATCCTGCAATGACGCCAGTCTCAGCGTCGGAAAAGTCGCCAACTACCCGGATTCATTGACTTTTCCCACCTGATTATCAGACTTTCTGGCGTGGCGGAATCGGCAAAAGCAACCATCCTTTCTCTGCACTCGAAACACTTCGATAAGTTAAGGTCTGCGGAGAAAGAATGGACACTACCAATTTGCAACTCACGGATTACCTGCAGGCGCTTCAGGTGACGTTGAAGAGTCACCATGAGGGTTGTCGCATCGTGATGCTTGAGGCAGGGGCGGATACTCAGGAGTTCGACCGGTTTATCGATCGGCAATTTCGGCTTCGGTTGCAGCATTACATGCTGACTTCACGGGCGCGGATGCTCGAAACCAGACTGGCGATAAAGTCGCGCAGTACCCATTTTCTGCTGTATCGACACGATCAACTGTTGGCGGTATTGAGAGCGACTCCGGCACCGTTCGAGTGGGTATCGCTGGCGCAGCAACATGTTTCACCCACGGTGGCGCTGTCGCGCCATGTCGAATTCAGTCGCTTGATCTCGTACACGCCCAATCAGTTGCCCATCGCGGTCAACGGTCTGCTGGCGGCCGCTACCGAGTGGGCCATTAAACGCGGTTATAACGGGGTAACCGCGTTGTGCAGATCGCAACAGCTGCGCTTCTACCAGCGCTTCGGCCTGATGCCGATCGCTTCCAATGCCCTGCATATCGACCAGCGCGCACGCGGCGATTACTGGGTGTTGTCAGCCGAGTGGCGGCAAATTCTCGCGGCGGTCCAACAGCCTGATCCGGCAGTTGGCCACGTGGTGCAAAAACCGCTGGAGTGTCATCTGCCGAGGTGCTGAGCGCGTTAGAACCGACTTGCCAGCCGTGGGTTTGCAACCCTGACTGGCAAGACGTCGAAGGTTGGTCAGGGCAACAGGATGGTCGAGCCGGTGGTGCGTCGTGCCGACAGTTCGGTCTGCGCTTTCGCCGCTTCAGCCAGTGGATAGCGCTGGCTGATGTCGACCTTGAGCTTGCCACTGATGATCATCTCGAACAGCTCGTCGGCCATGCGCTGCAGGTTCTCGGCGTTGTTGGCGTAGGTGGCCAGGGTCGGGCGGGTCACGTACAGCGAGCCCTTGGCCGAAAGAATCCCCAGATTCACCCCGTCCACCGCACCGGAGGCGTTGCCGAAACTAACCACCAGACCACGCGGCGAGACGCTGTCGAGCGAGGTCAGCCAGGTGTCCTTGCCGACGCCGTCATAGACCACCGGGACTTTCTTGCCGTCAGTCAGCTCCAGCACCCGCTGTGCCACGTTTTCGTGGCTGTAATCGATGGTTGCCCAGGCGCCGTTGGCTTTGGCCAGTTCGGCTTTTTCCTTCGAGCTGACCGTGCCGATCAGCTTCACGCCCAGTGCCTTGGCCCATTGACAGGCCAGCGAACCGACACCCCCGGCAGCGGCGTGGAACAGAATGGTTTCGCCGCCCTTGAGTTCATAGGTCTGGCGCAGCAGGTACTGCACGGTGAGGCCCTTGAGCATGACCCCGGCAGCGGTCTCGAAGCTGATTTCGTCCGGCAGCTTCACCAGATTGGCTTCGGGCAGGGTGTGCAACTGGCTGTAGGCACCCAGCGGGCCGCTGCCATATGCCACGCGATCACCGACCTTGAACCGGGTGACGTCGCTGCCCACCGCATCGACGATGCCGGCGCCTTCCGCGCCGAGGCCGGACGGCAAGGCTGGCGGGGCATACAGACCGCTGCGGAAATAGGTGTCGATGAAGTTCAGGCCGATCGCCTTGTTCGTCACCCGTACTTGATTCGGGCCGGGCGCGGCGGGTTCATAGTCAACAAACTCGAGCACTTCGGGACCGCCGTGGGCGCGGAACTGGATACGCTTTGCCATCTGCCTGCTCTCCTTGGGTCGTTTGTAAGCCCCCTATCCAACTCCCCTGCTTGATCTTCGTCAACTGCGGCGCGCAGGTTTGCGGTGTTATGCTACGCGCCCATTTGCGCCGCCCCCTGCCTGCGGGGCGCCCGCGTAGTTATGCCCGATTCAAGGTGAAGCCATGACGACCCGCACCGACGCCGTAAAGGCCTATCTGCTCGACCTGCAAGACCGCATCTGCGCCGCGCTGGAAACCGAGGACGGCGGCACGCGCTTCGTCGAAGACGCCTGGACCCGGCCTGCCGGTGGTGGCGGTCGTACCCGCGTGATCGAAAACGGTACGGTGATCGAAAAGGGCGGCGTCAATTTCTCCCACGTGTTCGGCAGTGGTCTGCCGCCGTCGGCCAGCGCCCATCGTCCGGAGCTGGCCGGTCGCGGTTTCGAAGCCCTCGGCGTGTCGCTGGTGATCCATCCGCACAACCCGCATGTGCCGACGTCCCACGCCAACGTGCGCTTTTTCATCGCCGAGAAGGAAGGTGAAGAACCGGTCTGGTGGTTCGGCGGCGGCTTCGACCTGACCCCGTATTACGGCAACGAAGAAGACTGCATCCACTGGCACCGCGTCGCCGAGCAGGCCTGCGCGCCGTTCGGGCCGGACGTCTATCCGCGTTACAAGGCCTGGTGCGACACCTACTTCCACATCAAGCATCGCCACGAACCGCGTGGCATCGGTGGCCTGTTTTTCGATGACCTGAACGAGTGGGACTTCGACACCAGTTTCGCCTTTATGCGCGCCATCGGTGATGCCTACATCGACGCTTACCTGCCGATCGTGCAGCGCCGCAAACACGAGGCGTTCACCGCCAAACAGCGTGAATTCCAGGAATTCCGCCGTGGCCGCTACGTCGAGTTCAACCTGGTTTACGACCGTGGCACCTTGTTCGGCCTGCAATCGGGCGGGCGTACCGAGTCGATCCTCATGTCGTTGCCGCCGCAAGTGCGCTGGGCCTATGACTTCAAGGCCGAGCCCGGCAGCGAAGAAGCGCGCCTGACCGACTACTTCCTGCAAGACCGTGACTGGCTGGCCCAGGCCTGAGGACTGCTGATGGATCGTTACGTCGTTTTCGGTAACCCGATCGGCCACAGCAAGTCGCCGATGATTCATAAACTGTTCGCCGAGCAGACCGGTCAGCGCCTCGACTACAGCACCCTGCTGGCGCCGCTTGACGACTTCAGCGCCTGCGCCATGGCGTTCTTCCAGGACGGTCGCGGCGCCAACGTCACTGTGCCGTTCAAGGAAGAAGCCTTTCGCTTGGCGAACAGCCTGACCGCTCGCGCGCAACGCGCTGGTGCGGTGAACACCTTGAGCAAACTGGCTGACGGTTCGCTGCTGGGTGACAACACCGACGGCGCCGGACTGGTGCGCGACCTGACGGTGAATGCCGGGTTCAGCCTGACCGGTAAACGCATCCTGTTGCTCGGTGCTGGCGGTGCGGTGCGTGGCGCGCTGGAGCCGTTGCTGGCGGAAAAACCGGCATCGGTGATCATCGCCAACCGCACGGTGGACAAGGCCGAGCTGCTGGCCGAGCTGTTCTGTGATCTGGGGCCGGTGTCGGCCAGTGGTTTCGACTGGTTGCAGGAGCCGGTGGACGTGATCATCAACGCCACCTCCGCCAGCCTCACCGGCGACGTGCCACCGATTGCCGCGAGCCTGATCGAGCCGGGCCAGACTCTGTGCTACGACATGATGTACGGCAAGGAACCGACTGCGTTCTGCCGTTGGGCCAGCGAGCATGGCGCGGCAGTGTCGATGGATGGTCTGGGGATGCTGGCTGAACAGGCGGCCGAGGCGTTTTACCTGTGGCGCGGGGTGCGTCCGGATACGGCGCCGGTGCTCGCCGAACTACGACGGCAGTTGGCCCTTTAAAAGCTTCGCGAGCAAGCCCGCTCCCACATTGGAATGCGATCAAATGTGGGAGCGGGCTTGCTCGCGAATGGCCGCACCGCCGATCCTGGATCAATCCTCAAACCGGATCGGACACTTTTCCGGCCCTTCCAGCTTCCGCAACTCCTCGACCACCTGCGGCCGCGCCCGGCGCAGGGTCAGGCTGCGATCCTGACGCAGCAGGCGCCGCGCTTCCTGATGCAGCATCTCCACCCCCGAATAATCGATGAAGTTGATCTGCTGCGCCTCGATCACCACCCGCGTACCGTGCAGCCGTTGCAGGCGCACTTGCAGGTAATGGCTGGCGCCGAAGAAGATCGAGCCGCCGACCCGCAGCACGTCCTCCTCACCTTCGCGCGAATGCTGCACCCGCGGTTGCGAAGTGCGTTTGAGGTAGAAGAACAGCGAGGCCAGCACCCCGGCATAAATCGCCGTCTGCAACTCCAGCAGCAGCGTGGCGAGGCAGGTCAGCGCCATGACCACGAACTCGGCACGGCTGACCCGCAGCAACGAACGAATCCCGCGATGATCCACCAGCCCCCAGGCGATCAGCAGAATGCTCCCGGCCATCGCCGGAATCGGAATGTGTGAAATCAGCCCGGCGCCAAAAATCGCGAACAGCGCGACCCAGATCGCCGAAAACACCCCGGCCAGCGGCGAACAGGCACCCGCCTCGTAACTCAGGCCTGAGCGGGTGAACGAACCGGCGGAAAGCGAGCCGGAAAAGAACGCCCCGACGATGTTCGACAAACCCTGTGCGCGGACTTCCTGATTGGCGTCGAGCAACTGCTGCGAACGTGCAGCAATCGAACGGGCAATCGACAGACTCGTCACCAGCCCGAGCATGCCCACCGCCACGGCGCTCGGCAGCAAACGCAGAATCAGATCCAGATCCAGCGGCAGCGCACTGAACGGCGGCAAACGCCCGACAAAGGCGCTGACCAGATGCACATGGCCGAACATCGACGGCCATAACCACACCACCGCGCTGCCCAGCACCAGAGTTATCAACAGGGTCGGCCAGCGCGGCAGCAGTTGTCTGAGCACGAAACCGACCAGCACCGTGGCCACACCCAATACCAGTGAAGGTTTATCCACAGCCCGCAGGTGCTGCAGCAGGTCCATCAGACTGGCCAGTGCCGTGGCTTTCGCCGGCAGATCCAGCCCCAGCAAATTCGGCAACTGGCCGATGGCGATCACCACCGCCGCGCCGAGGGTGAAGCCAAGCACCACGGAATGCGAGACGAAATTCACCAGTGCGCCGAAGCGCAGCAGGCCGAGCAGCCACTGGAAAATCCCGGCCAGAAAGCTCAACAGCAGGATCAGCGTGATGTAGTCCTGCGACGCCGGCACGGCCAAGGGACTGACGCTGGCATACAGCACAATCGAAATCGCTGCAGTCGGGCCGCAGATAAGGTGCCACGACGAACCCCACAGGCAGGCGATCAGCACCGGGATGATTGCGGCATAGAGGCCGTATTCAGGTGGGAGACCGGCGATCAGAGCGTAGGCAATCGACTGGGGTAACGCGAGAATCGCACCGCTGAGGCCGACGATCAGATCCCGGCCGACGCTGGCGCGGGTTTGCCGGGGCAGCCAGGTCAGGAAGGGAAAGAGTGAGCGGCGGCTGGGCAGGGCCATGGGTCCTCGCGGTGTGTGGGTTTATGCAAGGTTATCAGGACGCGCCAATCACTGTGGCGAGGGAGCTTGCTCCCGCTCGACTGCGAAGCAGTCGAAAACCAGACCACTCGGTTTGTCTGCGAAAACCCAGTCAGTCCGATTGGGAGCGCTGCGCACTCCAGCGGGAGCGAGCTCCCTCGCCACAAGAATGCGTTAGAGTTTGGCCTTCACCGCAGGCAACGCATCCTTGCCATCCACGGTCTTCACCCCCTCCAGCCACTTGTCCAGCACCGCCGGATTGGCCTTGATCCATGCCTTCACCGCATCGGCATTGCTGACTTTCTTGTTCACCACCTCAGCCATGATGCTGTTCTCCATTTCCTGAGTGAACGTCAGGTTGGTCAGCAACTTGCCCACATTCGGGCAGGCCTCGGCGTAGCCTTTGCGCGTCAGGGTGTAGACGCTGCCAGTGTCGCCGAAATACTTCTCGCCGCCCTTGAGGTAATGCATCTTCAACTGCACGTTCATCGGGTGCGGAGTCCAGCCGAGGAAGGTGACGAACTTCTGCTTCTTCACTGCCCGCGAGACTTCGGCGAGCATCGCCTGTTCGCTGGATTCGATCAGCTTCCACTGGCCAAGGTCGAAGTCGTTTTTCTTGATGATTTCCTGCAGCGAGATGTTCGCGGGTGCGCCGGAACCGATGCCGTAGATTTTCTTCTCGAATTTGTCGGCGTATTTGTTCAGGTCGGCAAAGTTATGCACACCGGCGTCCCACACATAATCCGGCACCGCCAGGGTGAACTCGGTGCCGTCGAGGTTCTTCGCCAATTGCGTGACGTCACCGGTGGCGACGAACTTGTCGTAGAAGCCCTGCTGCGCCGGCATCCAGTTGCCGAGAAAGACATCCACCTGACCATCCTTTAAACCGCCGAAAGTGATCGGCACCGCGAGGGTGTCAACCTTGGCCTTGTAGCCCATGCCATCCAGCAGAAACCCGGTGATGGCGTTGGTCGCGGCGATGTCGCTCCAGCCCGGGTCGGCCATTTTCACCGTTTCGCAGCTTTGCTCGGCGAATGCCGAGGCGCTGCGCAGAGCCAGCAGGCCAATCGTCAGTGCTGTGGATAACTTGCGCATGGACTTCCCCTTACATTATTGGTTTTGGCAGGGTTGTGGATAACGGGCCTTGCGCTCCAGATCGTCGAGGTCGATGTGGTTGCGCATGTACTGCTGACTGGCGTCCACCAGCGGCTGGTGATCCCAGCTCTTCAGCTTGCCGATGGTCAGAGCATCGGCAACAAAACGACGGCGGCGCTGGCTGGCGAGCACTTCGCGGTGAATCGCCGGGATGTCCCATTTGGCGCGCGCTTCGGCGAGAAAATCGTCGAACAACTGGCGATGTTGCGGCGACTGGCTGAGTTCTTCGAGTTCACGCGGATCGTTGTGCACATCGAAGAGTAGGCACGGGTCGCTTTCACTGTAGATAAATTTGTACGCGCCGCGCCGGATCATCATCAACGGGCTGACCGTGCCTTCGGCCATGTATTCGCCGAACACTTCGTCATGCCCGCCCTGCCCTTGCAGGTGCGCCAGCAGCGAGCGGCCATCTAGCGGCAGACCCGGTTCCAGGGTGCCGCCGGCCAGTTCGACGAAGGTCGGCAACAGGTCGGCGGTGGACACCGCGGCGCTGACCCGGCCGGCAGTGAATTGTCCCGGCGCACTGATCAGCAGCGGCACCCGTGCGGACATCTCGAACCAGTGCATTTTGTACCAGAGACCCTTCTCGCCAAGCATGTCGCCGTGATCGCCGGAGAACACAATGACGGTGTCATCGATCAATCCGGTTTCTTCGAGGGTTTTCAGAAGTTTGCCGACGTTGTCGTCGATATAGCTGCACGCGCCGAAGTAGGCCCGGCGTGCATCGCGGATCTTATCCACAGGCAGCGGCTTGTCCCACAGGTCGTAGACCTTGAGCAGGCGTTGTGAGTGCGGATCGAGGGAGTGTTGTTCGGGGGTTGTCGGTAACGGGATGTCGCTATCGTCGTACAAATCCCAAAATGCCTTGGGAATTGTGTACGGGTCGTGTGGGTGCGTCATCGACACGGTCAGGCAGAACGGCTGGTCGCCGTCCTCGCGAATATGGTCGAACAGGTATTGCTGGGCCTTGAACACCACCTCTTCATCGAAGTCGAGCTGGTTGGTGCGCACGCATGGCCCGGCCTGCAGCACCGACGACATGTTGTGATACCAGCTCGGGCGCACGTCCGGCTCGTCCCAATTCACCGCCCAGCCGTAGTCGGCCGGGTAGATGTCGCTGGTCAGGCGCTCTTCGTAGCCGTGCAATTGATCCGGGCCGCAGAAATGCATCTTGCCCGACAGCGCGGTGCGGTAGCCGAGGCGGCGCAGGTAGTGGGCGTAGGTCGGAATGTCGGCGGGGAAATCGGCGGCGTTGTCGTAGGCGCCGATCTTGCTCGGCAGTTGGCCACTGACCAGGGTGAAGCGCGACGGCGCGCACAGCGGACTGTTGCAGTAAGCGGCATCGAAAACCACGCCCTGAGCGGCGAGGCGCGAAAGATTCGGCAGTTTGATCGGCGACGGCTCGTAGATCGGCAACATTGGCGCAGCCATTTGATCGGCCATGATGAAAAGAATGTTCTTGCGCTTCATGTGATCGCGGCATTCCATAGTGAATATTTATGCGACATTGCTGCGATCGAGCATGGAGTCCATGCTCTGTCCGGTAAAGCCCGCGCCGGACAATGACTAGGATAAGCACAGCTTATGTATGAAGCCCTCGGCAATCTGTCTCTCGACCTGTTGCGCGCCTTCGAAGCAGCGGCGCGTCATCGCAGCTTTACCGCTGCGGCGGTGGAGCTGGGCACCACGCAGCCGGCGATCAGCCAGCAGATCAAGCGGCTGGAAGAACAACTGGGCGCGCGGCTGTTTGACCGGATCTACCGTGGCATCGAACTGACCGAGGGCGGGACAATCCTGTTTGAGCAGGTTCAGCTCGGATTACAGAATATCGACGCAGGATTGAGTGCGATCAGTACGCAGCAACAACACGAGGTGTTGCAGGTCGCTACCGATTTCGCCTTCGCTGCGTACTGGCTGATGCCACGCCTTCATCGCTTCCACGAAGCCAACCCGAACGTCGATGTCAGCCTGGTCACCAGCGAGCGCAGCCACAACATGCTGCGCACCGATATCGATGTAGCGATTTTGTTCGGCGACGGGCGCTTTAAACAGGGCGAAAGCCATTGGCTCTTCAGCGAGGAAGTGTTTCCGGTGTGCAGTCCGCAATTGCTCAAGGAGCGGCCCCTGCCCTTGCCCACCCAGGCGTTGCTGGAGCTGCCACTGCTGCACTTGCGCGGGGAAAACAGCAGCAACTGGTTTGACTGGAGCGGGCTGTTTCGCGAATTGGGCATCAGCACCCCGCCAGCGCCGGGACAATTGCGTTTCGACAATTACACCCTGTTGATTCAAGCGGCGATTGGCGGCCAGGGTGTTGCCATCGGCTGGCGCCACCTTGTGGATAACTTGCTGAGCCAAGGCTTGCTGTGTCGGCCGATCGCCGAGACCACGTTGTCGCGCTTGGGTTATTACGTGGTGCTGCCGCAACGCAAACGCCGAGGCGCATTGATTCAGCAGTTTGTCGACTGGTTGATGGCCGAGCAGGCGAGTAGCGCCGAATCCCTGACGGGAATGGCGCTGCCTTCGATTGCGGTTTGAAGAGCAAAAGATCGCAGCCGCGTTACAAATGCAGGAGCTGCCGCAGGCTGCGATCTTTTTACGTATCTGACGTCGCCACAAAATTCACATGCTGCCCCACATGCAGATTCAACCGCAGCTCATCGGCAATCCCCACCGCGACCCGGTTCAGCCGTTCCAGCGGCTCAGCCAGCCCTGGCTCAAGATTGCCGCCCACCTGACTGAAATGCTCAATCGTCAGCCCCGCCACACCGCGGGGCGCGTTGACCAGCGTCCAGTGCAGCGGGCTGCTTTGCAGGGCTTCGCGGATTTCTTCGGCGGCGTGGCGTTGCAGTGGATCGCCCAGATCCGGCTCGTCGAGCACGGCAAAATCCCCCACCAGAAACAGCCGCGAGACTTTGGCCATTTGCAGGCCGTCGATCAATGCATCGACCGCCAAAACCTGTTCCACCGGCCCGAGTACCACTGACCTTTCCACATGGTCGCTGTTGAACGGCAAGCCCGGCGCGTCAAGCAGGCAAATCACCACGGAACTGCCGGCTACGCTCTGGTTGACCCGTTCAGCGTCGAACAGATCTCCACTTTTAGTGCGCAAACCCGGTCGCGGCGCGAGTGCCGTCAAATCGTCGAGAAGGGCGATGACTTCATGCTGGCGACGCAGCAATTCAGCCATCAACGCACCGCCCAGGCTGGCCATGGCACCATAGAGCACCACTTTCACCGTTGGGGTTTCGGCATTTTTCATGGCTGATCCTTTTTGTTATCCCTTGTATGGCGTGTGACATACGGGCAACGCCGAGGGTTCGAACCGATTTCCGAGGGTTTCAGATGCAAGCGATCAAGGGTTACCACGCCCACGTCTATTTCGACGCCGACACCATCGACCAGGCGCGCGCGTTGTGTGAGCAGGCCGCGCAGTTGTTTCCATTGAAGATGGGCCGCGTCCATGAACGTCCGGTCGGCCCGCATCCGGACTGGAGCTGCCAGTTGGCCTTCGGCCCGGAGCTGATCGGTGAGGTGTTGCCGTGGCTGGCGCTCAATCGCAAAGGTCTGGTGGTGTTCCTCCACCCGGACACTGGCGATGACTTGCTCGATCACACCGAGCACGCCATCTGGATGGGCGCGATGCGGCCGCTGGACCTGTCTATTTTCTGATCAAAGGGTTTCTTCGGGCTCGCCCGGAAGATGCTCGTCGAGGTGCAGCCAGGGCAATTGGCTGTCGGTCCAGATATGCCGCTCGGCTGGTGCCAACTCCGGGTGATCCAGCGTGGCGATCGTCACATCGATACTCTCGGGACTGAGCTGGGTCACCAATGCCAGCTGCGCGCCGCACTGCGCACAGAAGTACCGCGCGCAACTGCTCGACGAGTCGTAGCGCGATGGCGTGCCGCTCAGCCATCGGAAGCCGGCCGCCGGAACCGTGATCCACGTAGTGACGATCCCGCCGCTGACCTTGCGGCAGATCGAGCAGTGGCAGTGGGCAATGTCGTGCAATGGCCCGCTGAACTGATAGCGGATATGTCCGCAATGGCAGCCACCACTGTGCACTTCTTCCATGTCCCTGCCCTCCCGTCCCAGAATTTGTTGACTCTAGCCGCATCCGACAACCGGTTGGCGATTCGCCCGAAGCTTTCGTCAGCGAAAGGTAGCTGAAAGGTTGCCCGATTAGGATCGCGGCCACTACCGGCACCAGACCGGTTGGCCAGCGCGTGTGATCGCTCGCACGTCAGGCCCAATTAACAACAACAATGGTGATTCTGATGTCCTCTGTAGCCCGCCCCCTAGCTGTCACTCCGTCCGTACGTCTCGTGCTTCCCGTTCTGCGCTGATCCCTCCGATCCGCTCACTCAATTAGCCGCGCTACGCCTGGAGTAATCTCATGCTGACTTTCCTTGGCTTCGCCATGGTCATCACGTTCATGTTCCTGATCATGACCAAGCGCCTGTCTGCGCTGATCGCCCTGATCATCATCCCGATCCTGTTCGCCCTGTTCGGCGGCTTCGCGCCGAAGATCGGCCCGATGATGCTCGAAGGCATTACCAAGCTTGCGCCGACCGGCGTGATGCTGATGTTCGCCATTCTGTACTTCGCCCTGATGATCGACTCCGGCCTGTTCGACCCGGCCGTGCGCAAGATCCTCAAACTGGTCAAGGGCGACCCGCTGAAAGTTTCGGTCGGTACCGCCGTGCTGGCGCTCGTCGTCTCCCTTGATGGTGACGGCGCGACCACTTACATGATCTGCGTGGCCGCCATGCTGCCGCTGTACAGCCGCATCGGCATGAGCCCGCGGATCATGGCCGGTCTGATCATCCTCGCCGGCGGTGTGATGAACATGACCCCGTGGGGCGGCCCGACTGCCCGTGCCGCCAGTGCGCTGCATGTCGACCCGTCGGACATCTTCGTGCCGATGATCCCGGCGATGGCCGCCGGTGTGGTGGCGATCCTGATCATTGCCTACTTCTACGGCAAACGTGAGCGTGCGCGTCTGGGCGAGCTGCACCTGATCGGCGACGAGATCGACCACAGTGAAATCAGCGTCTCGCAGTTCCCCGATGCCCGTCGTCCGAAGCTGATCTGGTTCAACGGCCTGCTGACCCTGGCGCTGATGTGCACCCTGATCGCCGGCCTGCTGCCGCTGCCGGTGCTGTTCATGGTGGCGTTCAGTATCGCGATGATCGTCAACTACCCATGCCTGCAAATGCAGAAGGACCGCGTTGCGGCCCACGCCGGCAGCGTGCTGTCGGTGGTCAGTCTGATTTTCGCTGCGGGTATCTTCACCGGTATCCTGTCCGGAACCGGCATGGTCGACGCCATGTCGAAAAGTCTGCTGGCAGTAATTCCGGATTTCCTCGGCCCGTACCTGGCGGTGATCACGGCGCTGGTGAGCATGCCGTTCACGTTCTTCATGTCGAACGACGCGTTCTACTACGGCGTGTTGCCGGTGCTTTCCGAAGCGGCCAGCCATTACGGCATCACCGCAGTGGAAATGGCCCGTGCCTCGATCGTCGGTCAGCCCGTCCACTTGCTCAGCCCGCTGGTACCGTCGACGTACCTGCTGGTGGCGCTGGCCGGTATCGAGTTCGGTGACCACCAGCGTTTCACTCTGAAGTGGGCAGTGCTGGTCTGCCTGTGCATACTGGTGGCCGCCTTGCTGCTGGGGACGTTCCCGCTGTTCAGCACGTTGTAACGGCATTCACTCACCATGACGCCAGCTGCTTGCTGGCGTCATGGTTTAACACTCGCTCAAAGGAATACACATGGATTGGCTGACCAACCCCGAAATCTGGGTTGCCTTCTTAACCCTGACCGCCCTGGAAATCGTTCTGGGCATCGATAACATCATCATGATTTCGATCCTGGTCAGCCGCATGCCCAAGCACATGCAGCAGCGCACGCGGATCTTCGGCCTGGGCCTGGCGATGATCACGCGGATCCTGTTGCTGCTGTCGATCACCTGGGTCATGCGCCTCACCGCCGACCTGTTCGTGGTGTTCGGCCAGGGCATTTCCGGCCGCGACCTGATCCTGTTCTTCGGTGGCCTGTTCCTGCTGTGGAAGAGCTCGCAAGAGATGTACCACGCGCTCGAAGGCGAAGACGAAACAGGCGACGAGCCTTCGGGCAAGGGCGGCAACTTCCTCTACACCATCATCCAGATCGCGATCATCGACATCGTGTTCTCGCTGGACTCGGTAATCACCGCCGTCGGCATGGTCTCCCATGTGCCGGTGATGGTCGCGGCAATCGTCGTCGCCGTGCTGGTGATGATGGCGGCCTCGGGCAAAATCAGCGAGTTCATCGACAAGCACCCGTCGCTGAAGATGCTGGCGCTGTCGTTCCTGCTGGTGGTCGGTACCGTACTGATCGCCGAGTCGTTCGACGTGCACGTACCGAAGGGCTACGTCTACTTCGCCATGGCGTTCTCGCTGGCGGTGGAAGCGATCAACATCAAACTGCGCGGCGCGATGGCCAAGAAGAAACAGCAGCAGGATCCGGTGAAACTGCGCAAGGACGTGCCGGGGCAGTAACCCGGCAGTCCAGCAACACGCAACATCCCTTGTGGGAGCGGGCTTGCTCGCGAAGGCGGCGTGTCAGTCAACGATGATGTTGGCTGACCCAGCGCTTTCGCGAGCAAGCCCGCTCCCACAGTTGTTTCTGCATTCAGGCAGGGGGGACGAGGTTATGCAGCACCCGGTTCACCGCCAGTTCGCCGAGCATGATTACCTGCTGAATGCCGAGCAGGGAATTGCGCTGCGGCCCGTCGATGAACCCGGCCAGATCACTGGCCATGATGCTCGCCGACGCCAGGGATTCGCAGGCATGTACCAAAAGGGTTTCGTTATCGACGGCGGGGTCGATGAGGAAAATCGTGCTGGGTTTGCGCACCGGCTCACAGACTTTCTTGAGCGTGGGGTCGAGGTAGAAATCGATGGCACGGTCGGCCGCCTCTTTCATTTTTTGTGTATTGGTAGCCGGATCGGTGTCCGGTGGGTTGGGTGTCACTTTGAACATATTGACTAGCTCCTCAAATGAAGCCGCCATCGTTCTCTACTAAAAGAATGGAGGCGGCTGTGCGCAGGTTAGTAGACCGGGGAGCTAGCTTTACCGGCGCACCCGAGGGTGCCCTGCGCACAACCACCATCGAGTGCAGGAAAGCGAAACCTGACTGAACAGTACTTGTGCACAACACTAGCAACCCGGGCTACTAATCCCGACCACTGATGAGCAGTGGCAAGCAAACGATAGAGACCGGCCCCAAGGCGCACAAGCCGGCGGATTCTGGCGTAGCCGTAGGCAACGGCGCAAGGTTTT
The DNA here is from genome assembly GCF_053851495.1 of Pseudomonas sp. JQ36. Classification (NCBI taxonomy): domain Bacteria; kingdom Pseudomonadati; phylum Pseudomonadota; class Gammaproteobacteria; order Pseudomonadales; family Pseudomonadaceae; genus Pseudomonas; species Pseudomonas sp. JQ36. The sequence goes on from NZ_CM132642.1 coordinate 4,868,325, forward strand.
GTAGCCTTCCGGACGTAACACGGCATGTGCATAAACACCCTGCACAATCCGCGTTTAACCTTTTCAAATCCGCCCCAAAATCTGTGGGAGCGAGCCTGCTCGCGAAGGCGTCATCTCAGTTAAAAAATAGCCCGCCTGACCCATCGCATTCGCGAGCAGGCTCGCTCCCACAGTGGCACATCGCAACTCTTTGAGACGGGATTCAAAGGTTGACGCCCCAAGCTTCGCTCGTTAGCTTCCCCGCTCGCCTCAAACGACAAACAAGGAGTGTTCATGTCTGGAAAACCTGCCGCACGCGTCACGGACCCGACCACCTGCCCGCTTCCCGGCCATGGTACCAACCCGATTGCCAGTGGCTCCGGCGACGTCTTTTTCAACGGCCTTCGCCGCTCGCCTCGGTGACACCTGCACCTGCGGCCAAGCCCTCAATGGCGCCTTTTCCGCGACGGTATTTATCAACGGCAAAAACGCCATGACTCTCGACAGCACGGCCAGCCATGGCGGCGTTGTGATCGGTGGCTCCGGTGACGTCATCATCGGCAGCTCGCACACTCCCGCACCGTTCATTCCGCCGCTGCCGATCGTTGGCCAGCCGCTGATCGAATTCAAAGCCGTCAGCGCCGGCAACGGCGAACCCATCGCCGCACAAGGCTACGAAATCGAAACCGCCGAAGGCCGCATCGTCAAAGGCCAGACCAACGAAAAAGGCATGACCCAAAGCGTCGCCACGCGCCAGCCGGACCTGGCCATCGTGCGCTGGACAGCCTGACTTTCAAGGAAGAACCATGACCGGACAATGCATCGCTCCAGACGACCTGGACATGAAGAAGCTCTGGGACAGCACCTGTGAGCTGCCCACCTGCAAACGCGAAACCAGCACCGCCGGCCCCAATCCGAAAACCCGCGTCGAAGTCCCGCTGCTGACCTGCAACTGCCTATGGCGGCGCTTCCAGAAAGAAGCCGAAGACTGGGTCGCCCCCGGCGGCGTCCTCATCGCCGACCCTCAGGCACGCAACCGCAAAATCAACGCCGCGTACGCGCAGTTGTGGCTGGCGGATAACCGATTTCAGTGGGCGGGGCTGGCGGCGTTTGCATCGAAGCAGGTGGGGTGTGGCTTGATCCACGCCACCAAACTGCAAACTGCCATTGCTGCGCAGAAAGCAGCGCTGGAAAAGCTGCGCACCGCCCCATCGGAAACCTTGTTCGAAGGCTTCGGATTCAAGTTCAGCAAAACCAATCCTGAGGTTGAACATGAACTTGAGAAAGCCCGAGCGGCAAACCCGATGCCGACCGAGGACATCACCTTCGGCGACAACCCACGCTCAGTGGTTCAGCAGCAGCTGGATTATGTGTATGAGATGTTGGCGCTAGGTAATACATCGCTGTTTCTGGACGTTTATCCGTTGCACCGGTTTTTTATGGTGCGGGGGTATAAGGAAATGGAGAAGTGTCTGAAGAGCCGGCGCGAGATCGCGAAAGATGTGATTTGGCCGATTGCGAAGAAGGTAGAGTTTGGCGCTGATAATCCTGAGATTTATGCGACCTTTAAAGCCATTGATCAAGGAAACATCTCAGGTAGCGTTGAACAAATGGCGCTCCATGAGCAAGTCAACATTCTTCAGCCAGCGATGTACGACGAAACCCACTTTGCCCTGTTGATGCGAGGGACGCATGGGGGGGACGTAATTTCGGTTGTGACTGGATTGTTGCCGGGGGCTGCCGAAGAGATCCAGCTCACTCTCGCTAGTCAATGTAAAGCGCCTGACAATCGAAAAGTCGCTTTTGGCAGCAATCCGCTGGCTAACCTTGCCGATAAGGATCAGCGAATGGAATTTGTTCTGCGCGCTGCTACTCAATTCAACGAACTGCTTAAACTGCCGTCTTCTCGCGCAAAACTTGAGCAATCCATCCGTGAGATTGCAGCTGGCGGGGGGGTAAAGTGATGCGTAAGCGCAGTTTTTACGTTGCTGCTGTCGTCGTATTAGGAGCTGTCGCGCTAACACTCTATTTCGGAAGAGGTCCGCAACAAATTTCCTTCCACATTGGAAAAACATATGACGATGTCGTGCGCGACTCATCATTTCCTGTAACAGATAAAACTGCCATCTATCCTAGTGATCCCCCTCACCCGAGTTCGACTTGGATCAGTAGCCCAGTAATTATCACTTTCGATGACGAACAACACGGGTTTACGCTGCCCATCACAAAATTTGGTGCAATTGGCTGGTCTGACTTCAAAGCAATCACCCTTTCTACGTCACCAATGCTGGAGACGTTGCCGTTCGATCAAGCAGTGAATCTGCTGGGTAAGCTGCAGCAGATGTTCAAAAAGGCAGGTTGGTCGCCAGAAGCTGTTGAAGGGAATGATTGGCTCAAGACTGAAACCCAAGAAGACAAGACGCATCTCCAGGCCAAACTTTTTGATCAATTGGATGGTGTCATTCTGTTGATCCCCCATAAGTACAGCCTGTTTCTCCACATCAAATGCTATGCACGTTGCGACGAGCGAAATCCCGAAACGGCCAAATATTTGATTGATGTAGGTTTTGGTGAAGACCATTTCAGTGATTGACCGTTTTAAATCGTCTTGGGGCAAATCAGCGACCTTGGCAGGTAAGCATCGGGTATCGCTGGGCGGCTCTACGATTCTGCTGGCAAGTGTCATGGCCTGTGCATGGAGTACCAAGACCCTATCCGTTCATATCGGAAAACCCTACGAACTGGTTATCAAGGACTCAACATTCCCGGTTGAGGATAAAACGGCTATCTATCCAGGTGATCCTAATGATCCTGAGGATCCCGCGCGTCCTGGCTCTACATGGATTAGCAGCCCGACCATCATTGAGTTTGATGACCCTGTTTATGGCTTCAAACTTCCCTCGACAGTATTCGGTGCCGTTACGTATGCAAGTCAGAAAGTTTCGACACTGACGACATCGCCGATGACGGAAACCTTGCCATTTTCAGAGGCTCTGGAACGGTTGGTTGCTACGCAAAGCAACCTCAAATCACGAGGGTGGAAGCTTGAACCTTTGGAACACAATGACTGGTTCAATGCCGATTCTGGTCCAGAACGTGAGCGGCTAAAGACCAAACTCTTTGATCAGGCTGTTGGCATTGATTTGTATGTACCGGGAAAGTACAGCTTGCTGCTGTTGATCAAGTGCTATGCAAGTTGTGACAAGCAAGATCCGGCGACTGCGAAATATTTGATCGATATCAGCGTGGGTCGGGATCGAAGCGGAACATGAGAATTGCTGCACGTGGCGCAGTCGATGCCGGCGCGGAGCAGGGTTTTCCAGAGCATGCTTTCACTCTGCCGCCCACCCTGTTCGAGACTATGGGGTTTGTTCATTGGAAATTTGCTCACCTGACCACTGCGAAGTATTTGATCGACGTGAGCGCTGGAATGGTTTCTACAGTGATTGACCCTGCAAAGCCGTAAACCCTGTGGGAGCGGGCTTGCTCGCGAAGGCGGCGTGTCAGTCAACGATGATGTTGGCTGACCCAGCGCTTTCGCGAGCAAGCCCGCTCCCACAGTTGTTTAGGGCTACTGAAGAATCCGGGGCAGCCGCAATACCTGGAGGAGTGAGCCTGCTCGCGATAGCGGTCCGTCAGTCAGCAACGATGTTGAAGCTGGTCGCCCTATCGCGAGCAGGCTCACTCCTACAGGGGAGCGCGTAGATTTCAGATAGGGTGGATGAACCTGCTTTCATGACACTTTTGTTTCAATCCGCACTTTAGCTGTGCAATGCTGGCGTCCAGTCCGTTAGCCAACTACAGCTTAAGTATCAAAAACGTAGAAACCGCGCGGTACCGTCAACTTGCCCCTCTGGGGCGCTGCTACTACAGGGGGTCTGCATGCTCACCCTGCTCAATTTGCTTTCTGCCGTGGCCCTGCTGATCTGGGGCACGCACATCGTCCGAACCGGCATTCTGCGGGTGTACGGCACCAATCTGCGCCATGTGATCGGTCAGAACATGTCCAAGCGCTGGCTCGCGTTCGTCGCCGGCATCGTCGTGACTGCGATGGTGCAGAGCAGCAACGCCACGGCCATGCTCGTCACCTCCTTCGTTGGTCAGGGCTTGATGGCGCTGACCCCGGCGCTGGCGACCATGCTTGGCGCCGACGTCGGTACCGCGCTGATGGCGCGGGTGCTGACGTTCGACCTGTCGTGGCTGTCGCCGCTGCTGATTTTCCTCGGGGTGATTTTCTTTCTGTCGCGCAAACAGACGCGGCTCGGGCAGATGGGCCGGGTCAGCATCGGTCTGGGGTTGATCATTCTCGCGCTGCAACTGATCGTCGAAGCCGCCGCACCGATTACCCACGCCCAAGGGGTGAAGGTGATCTTTGCTTCGCTGACCGGCGACATCCTGCTCGACGCCTTGGTCGGCGCATTGTTCGCGATGATTTCCTACTCCAGCCTCGCCGCCGTGCTGCTGACCGCGACGCTGGCCGGCGCGGCGGTGATCAGCCTGCCAGTGGCGATCGGTCTGGTGATCGGCGCCAACATCGGCAGCGGCGTGCTGGCGTTCATGAGCACCAGTATGCAGAACGCGGCCGGGCGGCAAGTGGCGTTGGGCAGCCTGCTGTACAAACTGATCGGCCTGCTGCTGATCATCCCGGTGCTCGACCCGCTGGTGCACTGGATGGACGGCCTGGATTTCAGCCCGCAGGAAATGGTCATTGGTTTCCACTTGCTCTACAACACTGCGCGCTGCCTGATCCTGCTGCCCAGCGTCTCGCCGATGGCACGCCTTTGCGCCTGGCTGCTGCCGGAGCGCCCGGAGGTCAACGGCACCGCCAAGCCGCGGCATCTCGATGCGACAGCGCTGGTCACCCCGAGCCTGGCGCTGGCCAACGCCGCCCGCGAGACCCTGCGCATGGGCGACCTGATCGACAACATGCTCGACGCGATGCTCGACGTGCTGCGCGGCAAGCAGACCGCCATCACCCAGGAAATGCGCCGACTGACCGATGACGTCGAAGCGCTGTACAGCGCGATCAAACTGTATCTGGCGCAAATGCCCCGCGAGGATCTCGGCGAACAGGACAGTCGGCGCTGGGCGGAGACCATCGAATTGGCGATCAACCTGAAACTGGCCAGCGACCTGATCGAACGCATGCTGCGCAAGGTGCAGCAGCAGAAGACTTCGCAGCGTCGGTCGTTTTCCGAAGAAGGCCTGGAGGATCTGGCCGGTCTGCATCAGCAACTGATCGCCAACCTGCGCCTGGGCCTGTCAGTGTTTCTCAGTGGCGACAAGGAAAGCGCTCGTCAGCTGTTGCGCGAGAAACGTCGCTTTCGCGCGCAGGAACGGCGTCTGGCCCATGCCCATGTCAGCCGTTTGCAACGTAAGATCGTGCAGAGTCTGGAAACCAGTTCGCTGCACTTGGAGCTGATTGCCGATATGAAGCGCTTGAACTCGCTGTTTTGCAGCAGTGCTTATGTAGTGCTGGAAACGGCCGACACCGGGGCGCTGGAAGCGGATGATATTGCCGACATTACGCATTCGCCTTGAACGTCTGGGGCTGGGGTCAGTCAGTAACATTGATTCAGCCTTAAGACCTTCGCGAGCAAGCTCGCTCCCACATTTGAAATGTATTCCCCTGTGGGAGCGAGCTTGCTCGCGAATGCCGGCCTGAATAGCGACACGGATCTCCAAATCAGCCGTATGGAAGCCTGTTATGCGTTGCCTGTTGTTCGCCTGTCTGTTGCTCGGTTCCCTGCCCGCCTTCGCCGTTGATCGCTTTCAGGTCGAAGGCTATGCGTTGCCCAACGGTTTGCAGCTGTTGCTCAAGCCCGGCACCGAGCGCGGGCATGTGGCGATTCGTCTGGTGGTGGGCGTCGGTCTCGACGATTTCGACTGCGATGAAAAAGAGCTGCCACACCTGCTCGAGCATCTGCTGTTCAGCGGTGTCGACGCCACTGGCGAAGGTGGTCTCGAGGAGCGCATGCAGGCGCTGGGCGGTGAGTGGAACGCATTCACCAGCAATGCCGACACCACATTCGTCATCGAAGCCCCGGCGAAGAACCAGCGCAAGGTCCTCGACCTGCTGCTCGACCTTTTGACCCAGACCCGCATCGACGACAACGCGATCAACGCCGCCAAGCGTGTGGTCGAGCGCGAGGACGGCGGCCACTACACGCGCCTGCAACGCTTTCTCGACCGCCAGGATCTGGGTCACACCGCGAGCAATCAACTGGCCGTGGAATTGGGCCTGAAATGCCCGCAACGCGCCGAGGTCGGTCATCTGACCCAGACGCAACTGGAGAAGGTGCGCAAGACCTGGTACGCGCCGAACAACATGACCCTGATCGTCGTCGGTGAACTCGACAAACTGCTGCCGGCCTATCTGGAACGCACCTGGGGCGCGCTCGAAGCGGTGGAGCCGGCCGAGCACCGTGAGCTGCCGGACATCCGCACCAGCGCCGCCCATGAACGCACCCTCACCCGCAGCTTCATCGGCGACAGCGTCAAGTTGCACTGGCTGGTGCCGGAGCCGATGCTCGACGATCAGTACGACGAGACCTTCGACATCCTCAAGGACTACCTCGACTGGGCGCTGTACCGGCAGATTCGCCTGAATCACGGCTTGTCCTACGGGCCATGGGCCGAGCGCGAAGTGTTTGGCGGGGTCGGCTTCATGAGTCTCAATGCCGACGTCGATCGCGATGATGTCGACGAAGCCCGGCAAGTGCTGGAAGACCTCAAGGCCGATCTGCTGAAAAACGGCCTCGACCCGGACACCTTCGCCCGGATCAAACAGGCGGCCATCGCCCATCAGGCCTGGGCCGTACAAGGCAACAGCGCGATGGCCGACTACTACTGGAGCGCGCTGGGCGATTACGAGGACGGGCGCTTTGCCAACCCGGCCCGGGAGCTGCAAGGCGTGACGCTGGAGACGGCGAACAAGGCCATGCGTGAATTGCTGTTGCAGCCGGGGTATCTGCGGATCGAGAAGCCGTTGCTCAGTGATGATCAGGTGTTGTGGCTGATTGCCGGTGGTCTGGGTGTTTTGCTACTCATCCTGACGGGTTGGCGCTTGCACCGCCGTAAGCCAGCCGAACACTAAACCGGTGGGAGCGGGCTTGCTCGCGAAGGGGCCGTGTCAGTCGACATCATTGCTGAATGACACACCGCCTTCGCGAGCAAGCCCGCTCCCACAGGGATCCGTGCTGATTTTACTGACCGGGAGCCTCGCCACGTCGCCCGGCGGGCGGTACTCTGTCGAGGTTTTTCCCTATCCAGTCGTGAACCGCCACCATGCAGAAAATCCCCCTCCTGATCCAGCGCATTCTCGAGCTGATGAAGCGCTACCCCGGGGTGATTGCGCTTGGCGGTTTCATCTCCGGGGTCGGCAGTTTCATTCTGGTTGATCGCCAGCAGGGGCTGGCGAGCTGGATCACCGTCATCATGCTGCTGAGCTGGATCTGGCTGATGCTGGAAAACACCCTGACCGGCCTGTTCACGCGCATCTTCAAGCGGGAAATCCCCCAACCGCTGCTGCGTTACGCGACGCAGATGATCCACCAGGAAAGCCTGTTTTTCGTCCTGCCGTTCTTCTTCATCACCACCACCTGGAACAGCGGCCAACTGATCTTCACCGGCCTGCTGTGCATCGCCGCGTTGATCTCGATTGTCGATCCGCTCTATTACAAATGGCTGGCGCCACGGCGTTGGGCATTTCTTGCGTTGCACACCCTGACCCTGTTCGCCGCCCTGCTCACCGCGCTGCCGGTGATCATGCACCTGACCACCGCGCAGAGTTTCAAATGGGCGCTGGGCACGGCGGTGGTGTTGTCGTTCCCGAGTCTGGCGTCGATCTTCCCGATCCGCACGGTGCGCAACGCGCTGGCGATTCTGTGCATCACCTTCGGCATCGGCGCGGTCGGCTGGACGCTGCGCTCGTGGGTGCCACCGGCGACGCTGTGGATGACCGACGTGGCGATCAGCACCCAGTTGCAGGATCGCACCCCCGGCGCCAGCCTCGACCAAGTCAGCGCCGAGCAGATCCGCAATGGCGGCCTCTACGCCTACACCGCAATCAACGCGCCGCGCGGGCTGGATGAGCGGATCTACCACGTGTGGCAGTTCGACGGCAAAGAGGTCGACCGCATCGCCCTCGATATCCACGGCGGGCGCAAGGAAGGCTACCGGGCGTGGACGCACAAGCAGAACTTCCCCGGCAACCCGGCGGGCAAGTGGCAGGTGCGGGTGCTGACTGAAGACGGTCAGGTGATCGGCGTGCTGCGTTTCGAAGTGACAGACAGCACAGCGATCAAAGAAAAGTAATCCGGTTCGTGCTATTACGTTAGTTCGCTTAATAGCCGGACAAGCACGGAGCTTATGATCAGCAGCTCAATGAGCGGTAATGCCCAGCTGGACACGTCAATCAGCCCTGCCCGCCTGCGGGTTTCCGGGGACTGGACGCTTGCCCATTACGCCGACCTCAAGCACCTGACCGAAAAACTGACCGGCCAGTACGACGCCGATACCGTGGTCGACCTCAACAGCCTCGGTGCCCTCGACACTGCGGGCGCTTCGTTGCTGGTGGAGCTGCTCGGTTCCGAGCGCCTCGGCAAATCCGCCGAACACCCCGACTGCACGATTTCCCAGGCTGACCGCGCGCTGCTGCAGACTGTGTATCGCTCGCTGACTGATTTCTGTGTGCCGGTCAAAGAGCCGGAAGTCAGCGTCAGCGTGCAACTGCTGACCCGCATCGGGCGCGCCGTGGAAACGGTCTGGCAGGACACCCTGCAAGTGCTGGGTTTCATCGGCCTGATCCTCGAAACCATCGCCCGCAACCTGCTGCGGCCCAAGCGTTGGCGCATCACCCCCGTCGTCGCCCACATCGAACAGACCGGCCTCGACGCCGCGCCGATTGTGGCGCTGCTGACCTTTCTGGTCGGCGCGGTGGTGGCGTTTCTCGGCGCCACGGTGCTGGCCAGTTTCGGCGCGACGATCTTTACCGTGGATCTGGTGGGCTTTTCCTTCCTGCGTGAGTTCGGTGTGTTGCTCACGGCGATCCTGATGGCCGGGCGCACCGCCAGTGCGTTCACCGCGCAGATCGGCTCGATGAAGGCCAACGAGGAGATCGACGCGATCCGCACCCTCGGCCTCGACCCGATGGAGCTGCTGGTGGTGCCGCGCGTGTTGGCGATGCTGGTGGCGCTGCCGATGCTGACCTTTCTGGCGATGCTCTGCGGGATCATCGGCGGAGGCGTGGTGTGTGCAGTGTCGCTGGGGATTTCGCCGGCGATGTTTCTCTCGCTGCTGCAGAGCGACATCGGTATTCAGCACTTTCTGGTCGGCCTGGTGAAAGCGCCGGTCTTTGCCTTCCTGATTGCCACGATCGGTTGCCTGGAAGGCTTCAAGGTCAGCGGCAGCGCCGAATCGGTCGGTGCGCACACCACGTCTGCCGTGGTGCAGTCGATTTTCGTGGTGATCGTGCTCGATGCGGTGGCTGCGCTGTTCTTTATGGAGATGGGCTGGTGAGTCGTCTACCCCGCGCGCCCTCGGAGGCGGTGATCGAAGTCCGTGGCCTGTGCAATCGCTTTGGCAGCCAGAGCGTGCACGAGAATCTCGATCTGGATTTGTACAAAGGCGAAATCCTCGCCGTGGTCGGCGGTTCCGGCAGCGGTAAATCGGTGCTGTTGCGCAGCATTGTCGGCCTGCGCCGGCCCAGCGAAGGCAACGTGAAGGTGTTCGGGCAGAATCTGCCGAGCCTGTCCGAGCATGAGCGTTCGCTGGTCGAGCGGCGCTTTGGCGTGCTGTTCCAGAAAGGTGCGCTGTTCTCCTCGCTGACGGTGACCGAGAACGTCGCCCTGCCGCTGATCGAACACGCGGGATTGAGCCGCAACGACGCCGAGCATCTGGCGGCGGTGAAGCTGGCGCTGGCCGGGCTGCCGCTGTCGGCGGCGGACAAATACCCGGCCTCGCTGTCCGGCGGCATGATCAAGCGCGCCGCGCTGGCGCGGGCCCTGGCGCTGGATCCGGACATCCTGTTTCTCGACGAACCCACCGCCGGCCTCGATCCGATTGGCGCGGCGCAGTTCGATCAACTGATCCTGACCTTGCGCGATGCGCTGGGCCTGAGCGTGTTTCTGGTGACCCACGACCTCGACACGCTCTACACCATCACCGACCGTGTGGCGGTGCTGGCGCAGAAGAAGGTGCTGGTGGCCGGCCCGATCGATGTGGTGTCGGAAACCGATGACGCGTGGATTCACGAATACTTCCACGGCCCGCGTGGCCGCTCGGCGCTGGACGCCGCCAAATTGCTTAACGAGGTCTGACATGGAAACCCGAGCCCATCATGTGTTGATCGGCCTGTTCTCGGTGATAGTGGTTGCAGGCGCCCTGCTCTTCGGCCTGTGGCTGGCCAAGTCCAGCGTCGACAGCGAGTTCAAGGATTATGAAGTGGTCTTCAACGAGGCGGTCAGCGGCCTGTCCAAGGGCAGCCCGGTGCAGTACAGCGGGATCAAGGTCGGTGATGTGGTCAACTTGCGTCTCGACCCGAAAGACCCACGCCGGGTGTTGGCGCGGATTCGTCTGGGCGGTGACACCCCGGTCAAGGAAGACACCGAGGCCAAACTGGCACTGGCCGGGATCACCGGGACCTCGATCATTCAGCTCAGCGGCGGCACCCCGCAGAGCCCGAAGCTGCGTGGGCATGACGGCGATCTGCCGACCATCGTCGCCTCGCCCTCGCCCATTTCCCGGCTGCTCAACGACAGCAACGACCTGATGACCGGCATCACCGCGCTGCTGAGCAATGCCAACCAGATGTTCTCCCCGCAGAACGTCGAGCGTGTCAGCAACACCCTGGCGCATCTGGAGCAGACCACCGGTTCGATCAACGATCAGCGCGGCGACCTGCGTCAGGCCATGCAGCAACTGGCGAGCGTCGGCAAGCAGGCCGGCAGCATGCTCGAGCAAACTTCGGCGTTGATGCGCAACGCCAACGGCCTGCTCAACGATCAGGGCAAGCAGGCGCTGGGCAGTGCCGAGCAGGCGATGAAGTCGCTGGAGCAAAGCAGCGCCACCATCAACGGCCTGTTGAGCAAGAACCAGAACTCCCTCGACAACAGCCTGCAGGGCCTCAATGGCCTGGCGCCGGCGATCCGCGAACTGCGCGAAACCCTGACCTCGCTGCGCGGCATTTCCCAACGCCTGGAGGCCAACCCCAGCGGCTACCTGCTGGGCAGCGACAAGAACAAGGAATTCACCCCATGAAGCTGACTCACTTCGCCCTCCTCGCCAGTTTCACTCTGCTCTCGGCATGCTCGATCCTGCCCAAGGCCGAGCCGTCAGATGTCTATCGCCTGCCCGCCACGCAAGCACCCGCCTCGTCCAGTTCAGCGGCGACCCAGCAGTGGTCGCTGCGCCTGAACAAGTTGCAGGCCAGCGAAGCGCTGAACCGGCCGAACATTGCGGTGATTCCACAGGGTGATGTGATCAGCAGCTACAAGGCCTCGCGCTGGAGCGATCCGGCGCCGGTGCTGGTGCGTAATCGGCTGCTCGATGGCTTTGCCCGCGATGGTCGGGTGACGCTGCTCAGTACCGATGACAGCAACTTCGCTGCAGATCTGGAACTGGGCGGCAGTTTGCAGGCGTTTCAGACCGAGTATCAGGGCAATCAGGCCAGCGTCGTGGTGCGCGTCGATGCGCTGCTGGTGCGCGGCTATGACCAGAAGATCCTCGCCAGCCGCCGCTTTGAAGAGCGCCAGCCTTTGAATGATGTGCAGGTGCCGGCGGTGGTTGCGGAGTTTGGACAGGCCAGTGATCGTCTCACTGCAAAGGTCGTCGCATGGGCTGTTCAGCAAGGGCAGCAGTTCGCCCAACAACCCAGACCTTGAACCTTATACATAACCCCTGTGGGAGCGGGCTTGCTCGCGAAAGCGGTGTGTCAGGCAATACATACGTTGACTGACACACCCTCTTCGCGAGCAAGCCCGCTCCCACAATGGGGATTTGTGGTTAGCCGAAGAACCAGTAGCAGACCCAGATGGCGCCGAGCACGCCGGCCAGCTCCGCCAGCAACGCACAGCCCACCGCGTGCCTTGCGCGCTGAATCCCCACCGCGCCGAAATACACCGCCAGCACATAGAACGTGGTTTCGGTACTGCCCTGAATCGTCGCCGCCACCAGCGCCGGAAAGCTGTCGACACCGGAGGTCTTCATGGTTTCGATTAGCATCGCCCGTGCGGCGCTGCCGGAAAACGGTTTGACCATCGCCGTCGGCAATGCATCGACAAACCTTGTGTCCCAACCGGCCCATTCGATCAGATGACGAATGCCGTCCAGACCAAAGTCCAGCGCCCCGGAAGCCCGTAGCACACCGATGGCGCAGAGCATCGCCACCAGATACGGCAGCAGGTTCTTGGCGACATCGAAGCCCTCTTTGGCGCCCTCGACGAACGCCTCGTAGACCTTCACCTTGCGTATCGCGCCGATCACCAGGAACAGCATGATCAGGCCGAACAGCGTCAGGTTGCCAAGGATCGACGACAGCCCGGCCAGCGCCGTGGCCGACATTGTCGCCAGCAGCGCCATGAAGCCGCCGAGGATCAGTGCGCCAGGAATCAGATAGGCCAGCACCACCGGGTCCCAGATACGCAGGCGCTGCATGAACGCCACCGAAAGGAAGCCGACGATGGTCGAGCAACTGGTCGCCAGCAGAATCGGCAGGAATACCAGGGTCGGATCCGGTGCGCCTTGCTGGGCGCGGTACATGAAGATCGTCACCGGCAGCAGGGTCAGCGACGAGGCGTTGAGCACCAGGAACAGGATCTGCGCGTTGCTGGCGATGGTCGCGCTGGGGTTGAGCTCCTGCAGCGCTTTCATCGCCTTGAGGCCGATTGGCGTGGCGGCGTTGTCCAGGCCCAGGCCGTTGGCGGCGAAGTTCAGGGTGATCAGACCGAGCGCCGGGTGCCCCGCCGGGACTTCCGGCATCAGCCGCAGGAACAGCGGGCCCAGCACTTTCGCCAGCCATTCGACGATCCCGGCCTTCTCGGCGATGCGCAGGAAGCCCAGCCACAGGGTCAGCGTGCCGAACAGCAGCACCATGACCTCGACCGAGAGTTTGGCCATGGCGAAAATGCTTTCCACCATCGCCGCGAAAATCCCGGCGTTGCCACCGACCAGCCACTGCACCAGCGCAGATATTGCCGCCACGACGAAGAAGCCAAGCCACAGGCCATTAAGCATCAGTCAAATCCCCCGGAAGATGCGGCGAATGATAGCGGGGTCGTCAGAAACGACAAACCCCGGATTGCTCCGGGGTTTGTCTGTTCGGCATGCGCCGATCCAATGTGGGAGCGGGCTTGCTCGCGAAAGCGGTGTGTCAATCAACGGAGATGTTGAATGTACCGGCCTCTTCGCGAGCAAGCCCGCTCCCACAAGGGTGTTTGCATTATGGCTTCGAGATCTCGCCAGCCGGCAGTTTTTCCTTGCTGCGCCAGTGCGGCAGGGAGTTCCAGTAGCGCTCGCCCTTGGCGTCGTCGTACATGCCTTCCCAACGCGCGATAACCAGGACTGCCAGAGCGTTGCCGATCACGTTCAGTGCGGTACGCGCCATGTCCATGATGCGGTCGACACCGGCGATGAACGCCAGGCCTTCCAGCGGGATACCGACGCTGCCCAGAGTGGCCAGCAGCACCACGAAGGACACGCCCGGTACGCCGGCGATGCCTTTGGAGGTGACCATCAGGGTCAGCACCAGCAGCAATTGCTGGCTGATCGACAGGTCGATGCCGTACAGCTGCGCAATGAATATTGCGGCGATCGACTGGTACAGGGTCGAACCGTCGAGGTTGAACGAGTAACCGGTCGGTACCACGAAGCTGCAGATGGCTTTCGGTGCGCCGTAGGCTTCCATCTTCTCGATGACGCGTGGCAGCACGGTTTCCGAGGAGGCGGTGGAGTAAGCCAGCACCAGCTCATCCTTGAAGATGCGCATCAGCTTGATCACCGAGAAGCCGAACAGCTTGGCGATCAGGCCCAGCACCACGAAGGCGAAGAAGGCGATGGCGACGTAAACCAGGATCACCAGTTTGGCCAGCGGCAGCAGCGAGGCGAAGCCGAAGTTGGCGACGGTCACCGCGATCAGGGCGAACACGCCGATCGGCGCGTAGTTCATGATCATGTGGGTGACTTTGAACATGCTTTCCGAGACGCCCTGGAACATCTTCACCAGCGGCTCGCGCAGGTCCGACTGCAGGCTCGACAAACCGAGACCAAACAGCACGGAGAAGAAGATGATCGGCAGCATTTCGCCGCGGGCCATGGCCGCGAAGATGTTCGACGGGATCAGATTGAGGATGGTCTCGATGAACGCGTGTTCATGCTGCACTTCGGCGGCGGTCGCCTGGTACTTGGAGATATCCACCGTGCCCAGGGTGCTCATGTCGATGCCGGCGCCCGGGTGGAACACGTTCGCCAGCACCAGACCGACAAGGATCGCGATGGTGGTGACGATTTCGAAATAGATGATGGTCTTCAGGCCGATACGCCCGAGTTTCTTGGCGTCGCCCACGCCGGCAATGCCGACGATCAGGGAGGAGATGACGATCGGGATCACGATCATCTTGATCAGACGGATAAAGATATCGCCTGCCGGTTGCAGGACGTTGCTGATCCACCAGGCTTTTTCGGCACTGAAGTGGTTGAGCAACGCACCAATTGCAATCCCTAAAACCAGACCGATGAGGATCTGCCAGGCGAGGCTGAGTTTTGCCTTCTTCATTATCTTTACCCTTACTTGCGTTTGACTCAGGCACATGCAGGAACTGGAACGCTCTGTCAGCGGAAAAGTCTGTGCATCTGCCTCCGTATAAGGTGCCCCGAAGCGCGTATTTACGGCTCTTCGGCAGGCGAAAAAAGGCGCAACTATTCCGATGCAAGGTTGCGCCGTCTAATGCCGTAAACGCCTACCCTATGCCGAATCGGCATGAGCTTTTTTAAATGAAACTGGCGTCCCAACCGGTTCGATTACGACATTTCAGCCGGCATAAGTGCCGTGAACCGGCCATCACAGCGTAGATTGGTTATTTTTTAAACGAGAAATTTCGACGGAAATTTTAAGAAAAAGCCTACGTTTGCAGACTATATGTCCCACTGTTTAAAGGGATTCTTTCTCGATATACGGTCGCCAGGAAACACCGCGTAATGTTTTCGCACGCAGTGTGAGGCATTCAAAGACGAGCAGGACGCTCTGGATCAATGTTTTTTGCATCGGATAAAGCTCAGCGCAAGTCCGTCGAGCCACTGAGGGTCGGCGAACCTGCGTCGCAGCTTTTACCCTGACCCGGCCCTCGCGCAGGCACTCCCTGTACCCGTAGGTCACTCCGACCCTGTAACAGTCAGAACGTCCCGGCCCCCTGGTCATGCGCCGACCTTCCTCGGGTGGGCGCAATGGAAGGCAGCGAGGCCGCTGCCTT
This sequence comes from Pseudomonas sp. JQ36, assembly GCF_053851495.1. Lineage (NCBI taxonomy): Bacteria > Pseudomonadati > Pseudomonadota > Gammaproteobacteria > Pseudomonadales > Pseudomonadaceae > Pseudomonas > Pseudomonas sp. JQ36. Next base: position 4,883,768 of record NZ_CM132642.1, read on the forward strand.
CATGTTCAAACTCAGTACCACTTCGGATCTTTCTTCAGGGTTTCCATCAGCAGATCCTGCATGCCCTGATCGGGCTTGCCGAAGAACCTGTACGTGGCATGTCGCGTTGGCGACTTGTCGGACGGCAGGCCTTCGGGCACATCAACCAGCATGCCGTAGGCATCGTCCTTGTCGAAGCTGAACGCGACGATCAAGCGATGGTTGAGGCACTTGTCTGCATTTTCGCAGAGCGGGCCAACCAGATACTTGTCGCCATCTTCTACCACCGCGTTCATCTGCTGTTCGGAAGTGCCGGACAGGTTCATCACCCATTCCGGCAGGCGTTCTTCGTTCTTTACAACGCCTTGCCAGGTTTCGCGGTATTGCGGGTCGGAGCTGAGCAGCTCATTGACCCGCGCCTGGCCATCATTGGCCGCCATTGCCATGGCACTACCGCCCAGAAGCAGGGCGGCTGCCAGTGTCTTTAGAGCAATCATCGTTAACCTCGGCCGCGACGGCCAAAGAAGAAGGAAGCGATGAACATCACCAGGAACACGACAAAGAGAATCTTGGCGATACCCGTGGCGGTGCCCGCGATACCACCGAAGCCCAGTACGGCGGCGATGATGGCAATGATCAAGAATGTAATTGCCCAGCTCAACATGGTGATTCTCCTTACTTCTCTATTTAGGGATATTGCGTGTTCCGGCGCCAAGCGCCCGAATTCTTCGGTTTGTCAGAAAACCCAACGCTCTTCACGTGGCAGTTGATCCAGCGGCTGTGGCTGATCGACATCCATCATGCGCATCGAGGCGCTTTCTGCCTGACTGCTGCTGACAGCGCTGAAGTGCGTCTGCGTGCTGTGTTGAATCGAGATCAGTGGCTCAGGCTTCTGGCTGTTTTCCCAGCTCAGGTATTGCTGGCAGGCGATCAGGGTGATCAACAGCGCAAGTACGCCAAACAGGCCTTGCTGAATATGCAGTGGCGAGATACGCACTTGGGCGGCACGTTGGCGAGTCATCCTGGGTTCCTCACTCTTATTCGGTTGGGGCAGTGGAATCTGCCCGGGCTGAATGAGGTATTGCAGGCTGCATGCCAGTTTTTTATTTGAAAAATATTCAATAAAATCAATGAGTTATAAGTGTCGAAAATTCAGAGATGGACGCATCCTGCACGATGGGTCATCTGCGGTCGTGCGAAATGCATGATTATTTCGTAGGAGATTTCATTCTTATGGAATTGAGAGCACGTCCCGGATGTCAGAAAAGTACGCAGGAAACTCCCTGCAACTCGGTGATTGTTTAAAAACTCAACAAAATCAACGGATTGGCCGTGAAGGCAGGAGAGAGCTACCCTCCTATGGCTCGCATCGTTCAGAATCAACCATGCAACTTGCCCGATTTTTCCGGGACTAACCCAAGATCAATCACTATGGAGCGTAGGAAAAATGGAATCTGCCACTGAGCATCAAGGCCGCATTCTGCTGGTGGACGACGAGTCCGCCATCCTGCGAACCTTTCGTTACTGCCTCGAAGACGAAGGTTATACGGTGGCCACCGCCAACAGCGCGGCTCAGGCCGAGGCATTGTTGCAACGTCAGGTATTCGACCTGTGCTTCCTTGATTTGCGTCTGGGTGAAGACAACGGTCTCGATGTACTGGCGCAGATGCGCGTTCAGGCGCCATGGATGCGCGTGGTGATCGTCACCGCACACTCGGCTGTCGATACCGCGGTGGACGCGATTCAGGCAGGCGCCGCCGACTATCTGGTCAAACCGTGCAGCCCCGACCAGTTGCGTCTGGCCACCGCCAAGCAACTGGAAGTGCGCCAGCTCTCGGCGCGTCTGGAAGCCCTCGAAGGCGAGATCCGCAAACCCAAGGACGGCCTCGACTCCCACAGCCCGGCGATGAAAGTCGTGCTGGAAACCGCTCGGCAGGTCGCCGGTACCGACGCCAACATCCTTATCCTCGGCGAGTCCGGCACGGGTAAAGGGGAACTGGCCCGGGCCATTCATGGCTGGAGCAAGCGCGAGAAGAAATCCTGCGTGACCATCAACTGCCCGTCGTTGACCGCCGAGCTGATGGAAAGCGAGCTGTTCGGTCATAGTCGTGGTGCGTTTACCGGCGCCAGTGAGAGCACCTTGGGCCGAGTCAACCAAGCAGACGGTGGCACCCTGTTTCTCGACGAGATCGGCGATTTTCCACTGACATTGCAACCCAAGTTGCTGCGGTTCATTCAAGACAAGGAATACGAGCGGGTAGGGGATCCAGTCACTCGCCGTGCCGATGTGCGGATTCTCGCCGCGACCAACCTCAATCTTGAAGACATGGTGCGCGACGGGCGCTTCCGTGAAGACCTGTTGTATCGCCTCAACGTCATCACCCTGCATTTGCCGCCGCTGCGCGAGCGTGCCGAAGACATCCTGACCCTGGCCGACCGCTTCCTCGCGCGCTTCGTCAAGGAATACGCGCGTCCGGCGCGGGGCTTCAGTGACGAGGCGCGCGAAGCACTGCTGGGTTATCGCTGGCCGGGCAATATTCGTGAGCTGCGTAACGTGGTGGAGCGGGCGAGCATCATATGCCCGCAGGAGCGCGTGGAAATCAGTCACCTCGGCATGGCCGAGCAACCGGCGAACAACGCGCCACGGGTCGGCGCGGCGCTGAGTCTCGATGAGCTGGAAAAAGCTCACATTGGCGCGGTGCTGGCGACGGCAGGCACTCTGGATCAGGCAGCGAAAACCCTCGGCATCGACGCGTCGACCCTGTATCGCAAGCGCAAGCAGTACAACCTGTGAGCGCGCGACGATGAAACTGGCGATGAAGTTGCGCACTCGCTTGTTCCTGAGTATTTCTGCGCTGATCACCGTCGCCCTGCTCGGGCTGTTGCTCGGGCTGGTCAGCGTGATGCAGATGGCCGGTACGCAGGAAGCAACGATCCGCAGCAACTTCGTGACCCTCGACCTGGGGCTTAAATTGCGCCAGACCCTCGGCGATCAACTGGTGCTGATGCTGGCCGAAAAGCCCGATCCCGCCGCGTTCGAAGCGTCGAAGCAGCATTACCTGCAATTGCTGGATGAAGGCATTTCGCAGCAGGTGGAGGACGATGGCCGGCAGTACGGGTTTACCCAGGCCAAGGCCGATTACCTGCGTTTCCTGCAGGCGTTCGAGATGTCGCGTGACCCGGGCAATGTGCTCAGTGGCAACAGCGACCTCAGAGAACGCTTCAACATCTTGCGCAACGGTTTGATTACCGAGCACAAGCATGCGCTGGACAACATCAACGCGGTGCAGCATGACGCCCGGGAAAGAGCACTGCTGGTCTCCGGGCTGCTCGGGTTGGTGGGACTGGCGGTGTTGATCATCGGTTTTGTCACGGCCCATGCGATTGCCCGGCGTTTTGGCGCGCCAATCGAGGCGCTGGCGCAAGCGGCGGACAACATCGGCCAAGGCAATTTCGAGGTGACGCTGCCGATTTCCTCGGCGATGGAAATGAACCAGCTGACCAAGCGCTTCGGGCTGATGGCCGAGGCGCTGCGCGAGCATCAGGCGACCAACGTCGATGAGCTGTTGGCCGGTCAGCAGCGTCTGCAGGCGGTGCTCGACAGTATCGACGACGGCTTGCTGATGATCGACCGCGAAGGGCATCTGGAGCACCTCAATCCAGTGGCCCAGCGCCAGTTGGGCTGGGACAGTGATCGTCTCGGCCAGGGTCTCGGCAGTGCGCTGGAGCGCCCCGAGCTCGACGCACAACTGCAACTGGTGCTGCGCGGTGGCACCCTTGAGCGCGCCCCGGAAGATTTGAGCATCGAGGTCGATGGCGAATCACGCTTGCTGACTTACAGCCTGACGCCGGTCAGCCACACCCAGGGGCATATTCTTGGCGCGGTGATGGTGCTGCACGACGTCACCGAGCAGCGGGCTTTCGAGCGGGTGCGCAGCGAGTTTGTACTGCGCGCCTCCCACGAGCTGCGCACGCCGGTCACAGGCATGCACATGGCGTTCGGCCTGTTTCGCGAACGGGCGAAGTTTCCCCCGGAGTCACGCGAGGCGGACCTGCTCGATACGGTCAACGAAGAAATGCAGCGCCTGATGCAGTTGATCAACGACTTGCTCAATTTCTCGCGCTATCAGAACGGTTTGCAGAAGCTCACCCTGGCGCCGTGCTCCATCGAAGACTTGCTGGAGCAGGCGCAATCGCGCTTTGCGGATGCGGCGGCGGCCAAAGGCATTGCCTTGAACGTCGAAGTGCAGGGGCCGTTGCCGCGCCTGCAGGCCGATCAGGCGCAACTCGACCGGGTATTGGATAACCTGATCGATAATGCTCTGCGCCACACTGCCCGCGACGGGCAGATCCGCCTGCAAGCGCGTCGACATGGCGAGCGGGTGATCATCAGCGTCGAAGACAACGGCGAAGGCATTGCCTACGGGCAGCAAGGGCGGATTTTCGAACCGTTCGTGCAGGTCGGGCGCAAGAAGGGCGGCGCCGGGCTCGGTTTGGCGTTGTGCAAGGAAATTGTGCAGTTGCATGGCGGGCGCATGGGCGTCTATTCGCGGCCGGGGCAGGGCACGCAGTTCTACATGGCGCTGGCGGTCTAGGCTTCGTCATCCAGTCGGCGCCCGGCGAGGCGCCGTCCACGGGTGATCAGTTCGATGAACTGCACCGCACTCAAGGCCTGGGCGAACAGCCAGCCCTGACCGAACTTGACTCCCTCACTGCTGAGAAACACGGCTTGCGCTTCATGCTCGATGCCCTCGGCAATCACTTTCAGATCAAGTGCCTGCGCCATGTGAATGATGTGCGGAGCAACGCCGCTGCTGGCCGCGTCATGACCGAGTGCGTCGATGAAGGCCTTGTCGATTTTCAGGCAATCCACCGGCAACGTTTGCAGGTAGGCGAGGCTGCAATAACCGGTGCCGAAATCGTCGATCAGCACCTGATGGCCGACATCGCGCAAGGCTTGCAGGTTTTCCCGCGCGACCACCACGTCGATCAGCCCGCGTTCGGTAACTTCGAAGGCAATCTGCCGCGCCGCGACCCGGTGCAGGGTCAACAGTCTGGCCATGACCTGACCGATGCGCGGCACCATCACGTCGCACGCCGCGAGGTTGACCGAGATGTACAGCTGCGGATTCGCGCGCAGCACCGGCCCCAATTGTTCCAGCAGCCGCTGCAGGACGAAATCGGTCATCTGCCGAATCTGCCCGGTGTTTTCTGCCAATGGAATGAACAGGTCAGGGCTGGTCAGGGTGCCGTCCGGACGACGCCAGCGCAGCAGGGCTTCGGCGCCCACGCAATTGCGGCTGTCGAGGTCGAAGATCGGTTGATACAGCACTTGCAGCTCGCCACGCCGAATCGCACCCTGCAGCTCGGCGTCCAGTGACTGGCGCTGACGCACCAGCAGAAACACGAAGAAGCCGGCAAACGCCCCCAGCAGCAGGCAGGCCGGCACCATCCACCACCAGACCGCGGGAATGTGCATGCCAGTGCGCGGGGTGATCAGCACTAACTGGTATTCCGGATTATTGGTTGGCATGCGGTAGATCAGGCGTGACTGGGTGACTTGCAGGGCCTCGCGGCTCTTGGGTGGCCAGGTTTCGCTCGGTGGCCAGGTCTGCGCGGTGCCGAGTACCGGAATCGCTCGCCTGCCGTGGTCGAGTACCACCAGCAGGCTGCTGTCTGGTGGCAGGTCGACCATGTCGGTCAAATGCCCGCGCGATGTCGCCACACGGAAGTTGCCGCGCCCGAGCATCAGCGCTGCGCGGTTTTCATCGGGTTCGGTGGTGGTGTTGAGCCAGTAGCTATAGGTCGGCCCTTTGATGTCCGGCGCGCGGACCACCGACAGTCCTTCCTGGCGGGGGCGGTTGGAGCAGATCCGCGAGCCGTCCATGTAGGCCGCTTCATAGACGAAGCGATAGTTGAAAGTGACTTGTTGCAGGGTTGCGATCATTTCGTCATCGCAACTGCGCAACGGCTGCGCCTCCAGGTCATCGAGACTTTCGCGCAATTGCCCGAACAATTGCTCGAGCCGGGCCAGAAAGCGCTCGCCCTGGGCGTTCATCTCCTGGCTTTCGTTCTGTTCGATCTGGCGCATGGCGACGAACATTCCGCCGGCGATCAGCAGGCTTGCACTGAGGACAGCCGCGATCATCGCCAAAAACCACGGGCGATAAAACCAGCTACGCAGCGTCGCTCGGGTAGCAACCATCATGGAATATCCGAAGAATTACCAATGAGTTATAGCTGCTGATTTCGATTTCGCCCTGACCGTCGGGCGGGCGTCATTATTTTGTCTGATTGAGTACCAGCAACAACGCCGCCGTTTGTGCGTCCGGCGTACCGTCGAAACGGGAAGGGCGGAAGTGCATCTGGAAGGCTGCCAGTACATGGCGGGTCGCTACGTCCAGCTCGCCGGTCTGCGGGGTGTCATAACCGACGCGCGCCAGTTGCGCCTGGAACCAGCTGATGCTCGGCAGTTCGGCGTTGAACTGCAGCTGCTGCCGCGCCACCGCTTGTTCGTTGGGCCATACGCCCAGGCCTTCGGCGGCCAGACGTTTCCATGGGAACAGCGGGCCGGGGTCCAGTTTGCGCAGGGGCGCGATGTCGCTGTGGCCGATGATATGACGCGGGCTGATGCCTTGGCGCTGGCTGATGTCCTTGAGCAGGACGATCAGCGATTGAATCTGCGCTTCGCTGTACGGGTACCAGAGGCGCCCGGTCGGCGTGTCCTTGAAACCTGGATTGACGATTTCGATGCCGATCGAGCTTGAGTTGAGCCAGGTGCGGCCCTGCCATTGGCTTTCGCCGGCATGCCAGGCGCGTTGGTTTTCATCCATCAGCTTGTAGATGGTGGCGCTCGTGTCGTCGCCGATCAGGTAGTGGCTGCTGACTTCGCCGTGGGTCAGCAGTTGCAGCGAACGCGCGAGCGACGCCGAGGTGTAATGCACGATCACGAACTGCACGCGGCTGTCGTGATTGGCCGATGGATGGCTGGTGTCGTAACGCGGGCCGCTGGCACAACCGGCCAGAACGAGCAGCGACGCGAGGAGGGTAAAAAATTTCATGGCAGGGGGCAGTACACGCAAGACAGTAATGCAACAGTGTAACGTACTGCTTTGCGTATCGACGGCCAATGGGCTGATTTAAACAAAATGGAACAATTACTCAGCCCAGTTCGACCCGGTTGCGTCCGCCGTTTTTAGCGCGGTACAACGCCTGATCGGCTCTTTTAAGCACCAGATCGCTGTGTTCTCCCGGGCGGAACGACGCCAGGCCCATGGAAATGGTGATCGTCACCCGTTCGCCCTTGAAGTGAAACGGGCAGGCTTCGATCGCTGCGCGCAGTGTCTCCAGCAGTTTGGCGCCCACCGCAGGCGTGGTGGCCGGCAGCAGCAGAACGAATTCCTCACCGCCAAAACGGGCAATGAAATCCGCAGCACGCAGGCGTTTGCGCAGCACTGTGGCGATGATCTTCAGCACCTTGTCGCCGGCCAGATGGCCGTAGTTGTCGTTGATGCGCTTGAAATGATCGAGGTCGAGCATCGCCAGACTCAAGGTGTTGCCGTGTTGCTGCCACTGCTTGATCTCGTGCTCCAGCCGCTCGCTCCAGGCAGCGCGGTTGGGCAGGCCGGTCAGCGGATCGATCAGGGCTTTCTGCCGCTGTTCTTCCAGGTGCTCGCGGAAGCCCAGAGCTTCCTGCTCCATGTGCGCGACACGCTCGGCCAGACCCTTAAGGCGTGCCGCCACTTCCTGCTCGCGGGCATCGCGTTGTTTCTGGTGCTGGTCCATGGTGCCAAGCAGGCCTTCGAGATGGTTCTCCAGCACCTGCTTGAGATCATCCAGATCGGCCGCTTCCTGCACGCTGGTCTGCAAGCCGTCGACTTGCTCGCGAATCTGCGTGTCCATCGCCCGCGCCGCCGAGCTGTTGTCAGCGTGGCCCTCGCTGGCGGCCTGCAGATTGCTCTGGAACGCTTCGAGGCGCTCGTTGAGCTGCTGCAGATAGGCTTCGAATTCGTGCTGGCCGCTGTCGGTGATCGCCAGCATCAACGTCGCCAGATCGTCGAGGATCGGTAGCAGTTCGTACCAGTTCAAACCATTTTTCAACCGATCACGCATCGCCTCGGCCTGCGGGCGATGGCGCTCGGGCAAGGTCAGGTCGTCGAGCAGCCCGATCAGCGTGTCTTCGATGTGTTTGGCCACCGAGCTGTAAGACGGCTCCGGCGAGTCGGGCAGGGCATACAGAATGTCCTGCTCGGGTTGCTCCGGATCGATGGCGGCCAAGGCCTGGGCAATCGGTTCGGGCAGGGGCAGGCTGTCGAGGAGTAACGGTGCCGGGATGTCACCCGGGTGGATCAACTCGTCGGGGTTGAACGTGGCAGCAGGCGGTGGCGCTGTAATAGGGGTGTTCGGCTGTTTCGCTTCAGGTTCGGTTACTGGTAGTGCAGGTGCAGCAACCGGTGCGCTGATCGGCTCTGCAGCAATGACCGGTGGCGCGAACGCGACCACAGCTGATTCGGCCTCGGGCTGCACTGCTGGCGTTTGCTTATGCTCGGCCTCTGGTGGTTGCGCGATGGCTGCTGCGGTGACGGTTGCTGCCGGAATTGGCTCGACCGCCGGGGTTGGTGGGGGGACCGGCTCTGGCGCAGTTTCAGCGTTGTTCGGCGTTGGCGTCTGAGGCTGAGCCTGTTCCGGTGCCTCTGGCACCCCTTCACTGTCTCGACTGCCAAACAGGCGCTGCAAAAAGCCCGGCCGCTCCGGCTCGGGCGGCGTTTCCAGCTGGCTCAGCGCCTTACCCTGCAGGCCACTGAGTTCGCTCAGCAGCAACGGCATTTCCCGCGCCTGGCCGACCCGACTGTCGAGTTGCTTGGCGAATTTCTTCAGCGGTTGCGCGACTTCCCGTGGCAGCGGCAACGCTTGCAGTTGGGTGACCAGCGCGGTCAGCGCGGTGCTGACCTGATCGATCCGGGTCTCGCGGCGCTGCTCCGAGTCCAGTACGGCTTTTTCCAGGCGCGGCAGCAGAGCAGCGAGGCCGGCGTCCATGTCGTCGGTGCGCACTACGTCGCGCATCTCTTTCATGCACTGATCAACGACCTTGTCGGTACCTTCAGCGGCCAGCGTGCTGCGCACCAGGCCGCGGCGCAGCAAGTCGAGCCGGGCGGCCCAGCGACGTTCGAGCTTGTCCTGTTGTTCGATGCTTTTGAGGTACTTCTCTTTCCAGCGCTGGGCGTCGTCGCTCATTCAGGGGTTCCGCGAGGGGCAGGACTCAACGCGGGCAATGCATCGGCCGTGAGCGAACCCGGCAGACGAATCTCTACCGCGACCGGCAGGTGATCGGAAATGGGTTGGGCCAGCACTTCGACCTTTTCCAGGGTCAGGGTCGGGCTGAGCAAAATATGATCAAGGCATCGCTGCGGCCGCCAGCTGGGAAACGTGGCTTGCATCTGCGGGGCCAGCAGGCCGAGATCGCGTAACGGTGACTGTTGTAGCAGATCACTGGCATGGGTGTTCATGTCGCCCATCAATATCTGGTGCTTGTAGCCACTGATCAGATCGCGAATATAGGCCAGTTGCAGGCTGCGGACCCGGGCGCCGAGGGCCAGGTGCATCATCACCACCACCAGCGCTTCCGGGCCTTCGCCGAAACGCAGGAGGATTGCGCCGCGACCTTTCGGGCCGGGCAGCGGATGATCTTCGATCGCCCACGGCTTCAGGCGACTGAGCACGCCATTGCTGTGCTGGGCCAGTCGGCCAAGGTTGCGATTGAGCTGTTGATACCAGTAGGGGAAGGCGCCGAGATGGGCCAGATGTTCGACTTGATTGACGTAGCCCGAACGCAGGCTGCCGCCATCGGCTTCCTGCAGGGCGACCAGATCGAAGTCGCCGAGCAGGTCGCCGATCTTTTGCAGATTGCCTGAGCGCCCGGTGTGCGGCAGCAGGTGCTGCCAGCTGCGGGTCAGGTAATGCCGATAGCGCTCGGTGCTGATGCCGACCTGGATATTGAAACTGAGCAAGCGCAGACGCTGGTCCGCTGGCAGGCCCGTGGATGCCAGGTGGTGCTCGTTGACCTGCGGATCGTGCAGGCCAACGGTGCGTTCGGTCTTCCAGCGGCGCATGGCGGTTGCCGCGCTTAGTTGGCAGCAGCCTTGTTAGCCGCTCGCTCTTTGGCGACCAGTTGATCGGCCAGTTGCAGAGCCTGTTCGGCACCACCGGCAGAGCCGATGTCGAAGCGGTACTTGCCGTTGACGATCATGGTTGGAACGCCAGTGATCTCGTACTTCTTGGCCAGTTCCTTGGCTTTTACGATCTGACCTTTGATGGCGAAGGAGTTGAAAGTTGCCAGGAACTTGTCCTTGTCGACGCCTTGGGTGGCCAGAAATTCAGCCATGTCTTGTGGGTCGGTCAGCTTCTTGTGTTCTTTCTGGATAGCGTTGAACACCGCGTTGTGAACCTTGTGCTCGACACCCATCGCTTCCAGGGTCAGGAACATCTGACCGTGAGCGTCCCATGGGCCGCCGAACATCGCAGGAATGCGCACGAAGTTGACGTCCTTGGGCAGCTTCTCGACCCATGGGTTGATCACCGGCTCGAATGCGTAGCAGTGCGGGCAGCCGTACCAGAACAGCTCCACTACCTCGATCTTGCCTGGTTCTGCCACTGGCACCGGGTTAGCCAGTTCGACATAAGGTGCGGCAGGGGCTTCAGCGGCCTGGGCGGTCACGCCGAACAGGCTGGCAGCGACGAGAGCGGCGCTGATGATCAGATTACGCATGCTTTACTCCTGGACAATTTTGGTCGCCTCGCGCGACCTGTTTTCAGACAGGTCCTGGCGGGCATGAGTTCTGTAGTGTAACGGCAGCGGCCACAAAAAAGGGCGGCCAAAGCCACCCTTTTTATACTTGCTGCGACGGATTAATCGAGCGTTAACGTTGCAGGAGATGTCCATCGCCGCAAACGCTCGATTCAGGGCGGTTAGTGCAGGCCCTGGATGTAGCTGGAGACTGCGGCAATGTCTTCGTCGCTCAGACGCTTGGCGATTGTCTGCATGGTCATGGTGTCGCCGTCGTTGTTGCGGCCGCCTTCTTCCTTGCGGAAATCGGTCAGTTGCTTGGCGATGTATTGAGCGTGTTGACCACCCAGATGCGGGAAGCCGGCGGCGGCGTTGCCGGCGCCATTCGGCGAGTGGCAGCCGGTGCAGGCTGGCAGGCCCTTGGTCAGGTTTCCGCCGCGGAACAGCGCTTCACCGCGCGCGACGAGCTTCGGATCGGCGGCGCCGACGCTACCTTTCTGACTGGCGAAGTACGCGGCCATGTCGGCCAGATCCTGATCGCTCAGGTTGGTCAGCAGGCCAGTCATTTCCAGAACGGTGCGCTTGCCCGACTTGATGTCGTGCAGTTGCTTGGTCAGGTAGCGTTCACCCTGACCGGCCAGTTTGGGAAAGTTGGGTGCCATGCTGTTGCCGTCCGGGCCATGGCAGGCTCCGCATACGGCAGCTTTTGCCTGGCCGGCGGCGGCATCACCGGCAGCATGGGCGAAGCCTGAAATTCCCACGGTCAACAGCAGACTCACGATCAATTTGTTCATCAGCTAATCCAACTACGGCTAAGGGTTAAGAGTTATGGACCGGGTTTACTCTCGCTCATCCAAAGGATGATGGCCTGGTAATCCTCGGCACTGCAGTCCATGCACAAACCACGCGGCGGCATCGCCTTGAAACCCTGGGTCACGTGTTGCACCAGCGTCTCCATACCTTTCGCCAACCTCGGCGTCCAAGCTGCCTGATCGCCTCTTTCGGGCGCCATGGGTAGTTGGCCGGAATGACAGGCACCACAAACACGGTTGTACACGGCTTCCGGTTCCTGTGTAGCCTGTGCGCCGCAAAGCGGTATCAGGACTCCGGCAGCCAGCAGCCATTTCGTCATAAAACGACCTTTTCAGGGTTGAGAGCGTTCTGCGTTCTGATGCGCAATCAAGGTCTTTGGCTCTCGTGAACTTCATCCTTCGCTGGGACAAAGCACACACAAAATCTGCGGCATTATATACTGGCGTCACTGAAACGGAAGCGACACCGCGTTCCGCGCCCAATCCCGGCGCCGCCCACATCGGAAATCCCATGCAACTCAAGAATCCCATCCTCGGCCTGTGCCAACAGTCCACGTTCATGCTCAGTGCCGCCAAAGTCGATCAATGCCCTGACGACGAAGGTTTTGAAGTGGCGTTCGCCGGTCGTTCCAACGCCGGTAAATCCAGCGCACTGAATACCCTGACTCACGCCAGCCTGGCGCGCACCTCGAAAACCCCGGGTCGCACACAGCTGTTGAACTTCTTCAAGCTAGACGATGAACGGCGTCTGGTCGACCTGCCGGGCTACGGTTATGCAAAAGTCCCGATCCCGCTCAAGCAACACTGGCAGCGTCACCTCGAGGCTTACCTCGGTGGCCGCGAGAGTTTGAAGGGTTTGATTCTGATGATGGACATCCGTCATCCAATGACCGACTTCGACCTGTTGATGCTCGACTGGGCCGTTGCGGCCGGCATGCCGATGCACATCCTGCTGACCAAGGCCGACAAGCTGACCTACGGCGCCGCCAAGAACACGCTGCTGAAAGTGCAGGCGGAAATCCGCAAGGGCTGGGGTGATCTGGTGACGATCCAGCTGTTCTCGGCGCCAAAACGCATGGGCCTGGAAGAGGCCTACACTGTGTTGGCAGGCTGGATGGAGCTGGCAGACAAAGGCGCCGAAGCGGCGGCCGAGGCAGAATAGGGGAATTTCAAAACTCTCTGTGGTGCTGCCAGGCAAGGCAAAAGTGCTGGTAAAAAGCGCAGTTTAGGGAACCTGAATGAGCATTTTGACTAGCGCTTTTAACGCAGCATGACTGCGCTACAGCCGATTTTGAGGCAAAAAAAGCCCCGGACTTCATATGGGGAGGGAGAAGTTCCGGGGTTCAAGTTCCGAACCGCTAGGGCGGGGTTCAGATATCTGCCAACACTTAACACAACATAGGAGCATCGAAGGGCTTCACCAGCCATTCAGTATCTCTGAGTAGTGAGTCGTCAGATTAGTTCAGATTTTTTTCAAAAAGCTTTGGAATAACCCCAAGCGCGTTTGGAAATAAGCGCGTTTCGGGCGTTTGCCGCGACAGTGTGTCACGGCAAACGCCCAAGCTAGACGCCTCAGTGCGCCTCATCCCAGTTGTTGCCGACGCCGACTTCCACCAGCAACGGCACGTCCAGTTTCGCCGCTTCGCTCATGTGCAGGCGGATTTCCTGACTCACCTGATCGACCAGATCCTCGCGAACCTCCAGTACCAGTTCGTCGTGCACCTGAAGGATGACTTTGGCGTCCAGCCCGGACGATGCCAGCCAGTTATCCACCGCCACCATGGCTTTCTTGATGATGTCCGCTGCGGTGCCCTGCATTGGCGCGTTGATCGCCGTGCGTTCGGCGGCAGCGCGTTCCTGCGGCTTGTTGGAGTTGATTTCTGGCAGGTACAGACGACGACCGAAGAAGGTCTCGACGTAACCCTGATCCGCTGCCTGCTTGCGGGTGCGCTCCATGTATTCGCGCACACCCGGGTAGCGGGCGAAGTAGGTGTCGATGTAGGCCTTGGCGGTCTTGGTGTCGACGCCGATGTCCTTGCCGAGTTTCTGCGCGCCCATGCCGTAGATCAGGCCGAAGTTGATCGCCTTGGCGCTACGGCGCTGGTCGGAAGTCACTTCGTTCAGCTCGACCTTGAACACTTCAGCGGCGGTCGCGGTGTGCACGTCCAGATTGTTGCGGAAGGCATTCATCAGGCCTTCGTCCTTGGACAAGTGGGCCATGATCCGCAGTTCGATCTGCGAATAGTCCGCCGCCAGCAGTTTGTAGCCTTTGGGCGCGACGAATGCCTGACGGATACGGCGGCCTTCGGCGGTACGCACCGGAATGTTCTGCAGGTTCGGATCACTGGAAGACAAGCGCCCGGTCGATGCCACGGCCTGGTGGTACGAGGTGTGGATACGCCCGGTGCGCGGGTTGATCTGCTCCGGCAGGCGATCGGTGTAGGTGCTTTTCAGCTTGCTCATGGAACGGTGTTCCATCAGCACTTTCGGCAGGCGGTGATCATCCTCGGCCAGTTTCGCCAGCACTTCCTCGGCTGTCGATGGCTGGCCCTTGGCGGTTTTCTTCAGCACCGGCAGGCCGAGTTTTTCGTAGAGAATCACGCCCAGCTGCTTGGGCGAGCCGAGGTTGAATTCTTCGCCGGCGATTTCGAACGCTTCGCGCTCCAGCGCGACCATCTTGTTGCCCAGTTCGATGCTCTGGATGCCGAGCAGTTCGGCATCGACGAACGCGCCCTGACGCTCGATGCGCGCCAGCACCGGCACCAGCGGGATCTCGATGTCGGCCAGGACGCTGGCCAGGCTTGGGATCGCGCTGAGTTTTTCGAACAGGGTCTGGTGCAGACGCAGGGTGATGTCGGCGTCCTCGGCGGCGTAAGGGCCGGCCTGCTCCAGAGCGATCTGGTCGAAGGTCAGCTGCTTGGCGCCTTTGCCGGCGATGTCCTGGAAGCTCACGGTGGTGTGATCCAGGTACTTCTGCGCGAGGCTGTCCATGTCGTGGCGGGTGGCGGTGGAATTGAGCACGTAGGACTCAAGCATGGTGTCGAAAGCGATGCCGCGCACGGTGATGCCTTCGTTCTGATCACCGCCGATGGCGCAGTTGGCCAGAATGTTCATGTCGAACTTGGCGTGCTGGCCGACCTTGAGCTTGTTCGGGTCTTCCAGAATCGGCTTCAGCGCGCGCAGCACTGTGTCGCGATCCAGTTGCTCGGGCACGCCGATGTAGGAGTGGGTCAGCGGGATGTACGCCGCTTCGTTGGCCTGCACCGCGAACGACAGGCCGACCAGTTGCGCCTGTTGCGCGTCGATGCCGGTGGTTTCGGTGTCGAAAGCGAACAGCTTGGCGTTGTTCAGTTTCTCCAGCCAGACATCGAAGCGCGCCTGATCGAGGATGGTTTCGTAAGTAGCTTCGGCAGGGGCGGCGGGCACTTCGGCTGGCGGCGCGCTGAACAGATCGCCAGCCGGCGCAGGCTCGGTAGCGGCACTCAGTTCCTGGCGCTTGGCATCGCGATCCAGATCATTGATCCAGCTTTTGAATTCCAGCAGGGTGTACAACTCGTAGAGCTTGGCCGGGTCTTCCGCGCCCATTTGCAGGTCATCGAGGCCGATGTCCAGCGGCACGTCGACCTTGATGGTCGCCAGTTGATAGGAGAGGAAGGCCATCTCCTTGTGCTCTTCGAGCTTGGCCGGCAGGGTCTTGGCCCCACGAATCGGCAGGGTCGGCACGATGTCGAGATTCGCGTACAGCTCGGTCAGGCCGCCGTTGACGCCGACCAGCAGGCCGGAAGCGGTCTTCGGACCGATGCCGGGAACACCCGGAATGTTGTCGGAAGAATCGCCCATCAGCGCCAGATAATCGATGATCTGCTCGGGAGCGACGCCGAATTTCTCCTTCACGCCCTCCACGTCCATCGAGCTACCGGACATGGTGTTGACCAAGGTAATGTGGCCGTCGACCAGTTGCGCCATGTCCTTGTCGCCGGTGGAGATAATCACCGGGCGATCTGCCGCTGCGCTGCTGCGCGCCAAGGTGCCGATCACGTCGTCGGCCTCGACGCCTTCCACGCACAGCAGCGGGAAACCGAGGGCGATCACGCTCTGGTGCAGCGGTTCGATCTGCACGCGCATGTCGTCGGGCATGCTCGGACGGTTGGCCTTGTATTCGGCGTACATCTCGTCGCGAAACGTCCCGCCCTTGGCGTCGAAGACCACGGCGAACGGACTGTCCGGATACTGCTTGCGCAGACTCTTGAGCATGTTCAGCACACCTTTGACCGCGCCGGTCGGCAGGCCTTTGGAGGTGGTCAGCGGTGGCAGGGCATGGAAAGCGCGGTACAGGTAAGACGAACCGTCCACCAGGACGAGGGGGGCTTGGCTCATGAGCAGAATCAACCTTTTCGGCGGGCCCGGCGCTAGAATAGCGGGACCGTTGACGACAAAGGGACAAGGTTATCATGCGTACGTTAAATCGCTTGCTGCTGGTCGGTTTGATTGCTGCCTCACCATTGGCCGCGATCGCGGCGGATGATGCGCCGTCGGGAGATCCTGAAGTCACCATTCGCACGGAAGGCGACAAGACGATTCAGGAATATCGTCAAAACGGGTTCCTGTACGCGATCAAAGTCACGCCGAAGGGCGCGCCACCTTACTTTCTGGTGCGCGCAGACGGGACGGATGCAAACTTCATCCGCTCGGATCAGCCGGATATGCTGATTCCGTCGTGGAAAATTTTCGAATGGAAGTAGATTTTTAATTCACCCGGTGCCGCGATTGGCGGTGCCCGTACTGGCAGTTAAAACATGTCTGTGTTCACCCCCCTGGCTCGGCCCGAGCTGGAAACCTTTCTCGCCCCTTACGGGCTCGGCCGTCTGCTCGATTTCCAGGGGATCGCCGCCGGCAGCGAAAACACCAATTTCTTTATCAGCCTTGAGCAGGGCGAATTCGTCCTGACCCTGGTCGAGCGTGGCCCGGTGCAGGAGATGCCGTTCTTCATCGACCTGCTCGACGTGCTGCACGAGGCCGATCTGCCGGTGCCTTACGCACTGCGCACCACCGACGGCGTGGCGTTGCGTGAGCTCAAGGGCAAACCGGCGCTGCTGCAACCGCGGCTGTCCGGCAAACACATCAAAGTCGCCAACGCTCAGCATTGCGCGCAGGTCGGCGAGTTGCAGGCGCATCTGCACCTGGCGACCCAGGGCGAGCGCATGATCAAGCGCAAGACCGATCGTGGCCTGGACTGGATGCTGGAAGAGGGCAGCGAGTTTCTCTCGCACCTGAGCGACGAGCCGCGTGCGCTGCTGCACAAGGCGCTGGAGGAAATCACGGCGCAGAAAGACAGAATCCTCGCGCTGCCACGGGCCAACATTCACGCCGACCTGTTCCGTGATAACGCGATGTTCGAAGGGACGCACCTGACCGGGTTGATCGACTTCTACAACGCCTGTTCGGGGCCGATGCTCTATGACGTGGCGATTGCCTTGAATGACTGGTGTTCGGACGAGGAAGGCTTGATTGACGGGCCGCGCGCCCGCGCATTCCTTGGCGCGTATGCGGCGCTGCGTCCGTTCACTGCCGCCGAAGCGGAGCTATGGCCGACCATGTTGCGCGTGGCGTGTGTGCGGTTCTGGCTGTCACGGTTGATCGCCGCCGAGCAATTTGCCGGGCAGGACGTGCTGATTCACGATCCGCAGGAGTTCGAGCAGCGCTTGGCGCAGCGGCAGCAGGTCAGCACCCCTCTGCCGTTCGCGCTTTAAATTGTGGCGAGCGAGCTTGCTCGCGCTGGGTTGCGAAGCGGCCCCAAAATTCTGGCAGTCAGCCTGATTTTTGTGAGTGCTGCGCACTCAAGCGGGAGCAAGCTCCCTCGCCACAGGTTTTGCGTTGTTACAACGATTCCAGGCACCCGGCCAGATCGTTGCCCAGCTTCTCCAGCACCTGCTCATACCCCTGAGCCGTCGCCGGCGTATAGCCGCCCAGCGCATCCAACTCCGCCAGTTTCACCGGCAGACCCGCTACCAGCGTCTCCGCCAGGCGTGGACGCAACGGTGGTTCGCTGAACACACAGGTCTTGCCGACTTCCTGCAGGCGTTTGCGCATTGCCGCCACATGCTGCGCGCCGGGCTGCACTTCCGCCGCCACACTGAACACGCCGGTGTGCTTCAGGCCGTAAGCCTCTTCAAAGTAATCAAACGCCTCGTGGAAGACAAAGTAGGGCTTGCCCTCAATGCCGGCCAGACGTTGCTTCAAACGTGCATCCAGCGCATCGAGGCGCTCATCGAAGGCCTTGGCATTGCTCTGATAACGCTCGGCATTCGCCGGGTCCGCAGCGCTCAAATCAGCCGCCATCCTGTCGGCAATCACCCGCGCGTTGACCGGCGATAACCACAAGTGCGCGTCCAGGGTGCCCGGGCGATGATCGTGATCATGCTCGTCGGCGTCTTCGGCGTGGGAGTGGCTGTCTTCGGCAAAGCGGCGCAGTTTCATGCCCGGCAGATCCTGCACGGCCACGCTCGGCAGCGTGCGACCGTTCAGCACGCGGGGCAGGAATCCTTCCATGTCCGGGCCGATCCAGTACAGCAGGTCCACCGATTGCACCTTCCGTACGTCGGACGGGCGCAGCGCGTAGTTGTGCGGCGAGGCACCCGGTGGCAGCAGCACTTCCGGAATGGCGATCCCGTCCTGCACCGCCGCGGCAATCAACTGCAGCGGTTTGATGCTAGTGAGGACCCTGACCTCGGCCTGAGCCGAACCGATCAGCAGAAAACTGGCGATAAAAGCCACAAAAACAGAAAAAAGTCGGGACACGATGACCACTCAATGAGGCGAGAACGGGTAACATAATAACGTCTCTATCAAAACTCGTCGCCGCCCATGCCTATTACACCGATTGCCAGCCGTCCCCACGACCACTCTCATTGCGTGCACAGCGCACTGACCGAGGCCGATACTTTGTGCGCCCAGAAAGGCCTGCGCCTGACTGCGCTGCGCCGGCGCGTGCTGGAACTGGTGTGGCAGAGCCACAAGCCACTGGGCGCCTACGACATTCTCGCGGTACTGAGCGAGCAGGACGGTCGCCGCGCCGCGCCGCCGACCGTGTACCGCGCGCTGGATTTCCTGCTGGAAAACGGCCTGGTGCACCGCATCTCCTCGCTCAACGCCTTCGTCGGTTGCGTGCATCCCGAGCATGCGCATCAGGGCCAGTTCCTGATCTGCCGCGAGTGCCACGCTGCCATCGAGCTGGAACAGAAAGCCATCAGCGACGCGATCATCCACAGCGCCAAGGATGTCGGTTTCATCGTCGAAGCGCAGACCGTCGAAGTGGTCGGCCTGTGCTCCGGTTGCCAGGGGGCTTGATGAGCAACCCGTTGATCCGTCTTGAGCAGGTCGCCGTCACTTTTGCCGGGCAGACCGTGCTGGACAACATCGAGCTGAGCGTCGAGCCGGGGCAGATCGTCACCCTGATCGGCCCCAATGGCGCCGGCAAGACCACTCTGGTGCGGGCCGTGCTCGGGCTGCTGAAACCGGACAGCGGCAGCGTCTGGCGCAAGCCGAAACTGCGCGTCGGCTACATGCCGCAGAAACTGCACGTCGATCCGACCCTGCCGCTGTCGGTTCTGCGCTTCCTGCGCTTGGTGCCCGGCGTAGATCGTCCGCGTGCGCTGGCAGCGCTCAAGGAAGTCGGCGCCGAACACGTCATCGACAGCCCGGTGCAAAGCGTGTCCGGCGGTGAAATGCAGCGCGTGCTGCTGGCCCGGGCGCTGCTGCGCGAGCCGGAGCTGTTGGTGCTGGATGAGCCGGTGCAGGGCGTCGATGTCGCCGGGCAGGCCGAGCTGTACAGCCTGATCACCCGCCTGCGTGACCGTCACGGCTGCGGCGTGCTGATGGTGTCCCACGATTTGCATCTGGTGATGAGCACCACCGATCAGGTGGTTTGTCTGAATCGCCACGTCTGTTGCTCCGGGCATCCCGAGCAGGTCAGCGGCGATCCGGCGTTTGTCGAGCTGTTCGGCAAGAATGCGCCGAGCCTGGCGATCTATCACCACCATCACGACCACGCCCACGACCTGCACGGTTCGGTGGTCAAGGCGCCCGATGCGGGCCACACCCACGTTCACGGAGACCACTGCAAGCATGGCTGATTTTCTGTTGTATGCCCTGCTTGCAGGTCTGGCGCTGGCGCTGGTGGCCGGGCCATTGGGTTCGTTCGTGGTCTGGCGGCGCATGGCCTATTTCGGCGATACCCTGTCACACGCTGCGCTGCTTGGCGTGGCCCTGGGCTTTCTGCTGGATGTCAGCCCGACGGTCGCGGTGACCGTCGGCTGCCTGTTGCTGGCGGTGCTGCTGGTGACCTTGCAACAGCGCCAGCCGCTGGCCTCCGACACGTTGTTGGGAATTCTCGCACCGAGCACGCTCTCTCTCGGGCTGGTGGTACTAAGCTTCATGCATGAAGTGCGGATCGACCTGATGGCCTATCTGTTCGGTGACCTGCTGGCGATCAGCCCGACCGATCTGGCGTGGATCCTCGGCGGCAGCGCGGCAGTGCTGATATTGCTCGTCACGCTGTGGCGGCCGCTGCTGGCGATCACTGTGCATGAGGAATTGGCCAAGGTCGAAGGTCTGCCGGTGGCGGGCCTGCGCATGGCGCTGATGTTGTTGATTGCAGTGGTGATCGCGGTGGCGATGAAAATCGTCGGGGTGTTGCTGATTACTTCGCTGTTGATCATTCCGGCGGCTGCGGCACAGCGTCACGCCCGTTCGCCGGAGCAGATGGCGCTGGGCGCGAGCCTGCTGGGCATGCTCGCGGTGTGTGGCGGGCTGGCGCTGTCATGGTTCAAGGACACCCCGGCGGGGCCGTCGATCGTTGTGACGGCGGCCGCACTGTTTCTGCTGAGTTTTGTTCTGCCCCGTCGAGGGGTGTAGACTTGCTCGCTTTTTGCGCAATTAGAGAGTCGCAGGAATGAAGCCGTTCGCCTCCCGTTATCTGCTCCTTGTCGCATTTTCCGTGCTGCTGGGCGCCTGCCAAAGCACGCCGCCGGTGGCCGAAGCCCCCGACGCGCGGGCCACGGCCATCGCACAGCTGGAGCAAAGCCTGGCCAGTAGCGAACTGGCCACCGCTGAAGACCAGTTGGCCGCGTTGCAGGCACAAAACCCCAACGATCAGTCCCTCGAGCAATATCAGCGCCAGTTGGCCGAGGCCTACCTGCGCCGCAGCCAGATCGTATTGCAGAAAGGCGATGTGAACGCCGCAGCCACCGCGCTGAGCCGTGCCCGTGCCCTGATGCCCAAAGCCCCGGCGCTGACCGGTGGCGTCAATGGCGCCATCACCGAAGCGCGCAAAGCCGAGCTGGAGAAAGCCGAAGCGGCGCTGCTGGCGGCCGAAGCCAAACCGAAAGCCAAGGTCATCGATCCGACTGCCGAAAGCACCACGGTGGCGCTGAACATCAACGATAGTCGCAAACTTCGCCGGCAACTCGACGCGATCGCCGCCGATGTGGTGAATTACGAGTGTGCCGTGAGCATTCAGGCGCCGCGCACTCAGGACTACCCTTGGCTGGCGACGTTGCTGAAAAAGCGTGTGAAGAAACTGAATCCGGATTTCGAGCTGCGGATCGAGAAACAGATTCTGCGTACGGTGCCGGCGCAGATGGTTCTGATTCCAGCCAAACCCTAAAAGCTTCGCGAGCAAGCCCGCTCCCACAGGTACAGCGTGAACCCTGTGGGAGCGGGCTTGCTCGCGAAGGCGTCCTCTCAGCCAGCCAAGAACTTAAGCTGGAATAGCCTTGGCCTTAGGCTCCCGCGCCCAAACCCGATGCTGCCCGATCGCCGTGAAGAACGGCTTGGTCAACCCCGGTACATCCTTGCCCTGCAGCAACCCCGCATCCGCCTCGAGCTTCAGCAGATCCTGCAATTGCTTGGCCTCGCCGTGCAGCGCAATCGCCTTCAGGTGCTTGTAGGCCTCCAGCAGGTAATGCAGCGCCACGCCGTCGCCACTCAACGCCTTGATCGACGCCGCGCCACCTGGCACGAACACCGCATCGAAGATTACCGATGGCATGCCCTCCATGGACGCGTCCACCGGCAGGGCTTTGCCGTCGGCAGTCTTCACCGGTGCCGAAGTCGGGCCGAGCAGCTTGGCGTGCGCACCTTCTGCTTCCAAGGCCTTTTTCATCGCATCAATCGCTGCACCATCGACGCCGTTAGCGGCAAGAATCGCCACTTTTCGGGTTTTGATGTCCTCTGGCAGCAGGTTGGCCTGACTCAGCGCCGGCGAATGATCGAACGAGGTTTTACGCACCTCGACCGTGCCTTTGCCTGGCGCTGGCAATCCGAGGTTGGCCGCCACGCGTTTAGCCAGTTCCAGGTCGATGTTGGCGAGAATCTCGTTCACCTGCCGCGCACGGATGAACTCACGTTCGACCTTGCCCAGCTCGAAGCTGTACGCGGCGATGATGTGCTCCTTCTCGTGCTCACTCATGCTGTTGAAGAACAGCCGCGCCTGCGAGAAATGGTCGCTGAACGACTCGCTGCGCTGGCGGATCTTGTTCGCATCGATGCGTTCCGGGTAACTCTCGAAGCCGCCGTCCTGCGCGGCTGGCGGGGTTTCTTTCGGCCAGCCGCCATCGATCGAGTTCGGCTCGTAGGACGCGCGCCCCTTGTCGATCACTGTGCGGTGCTGGGCGTCGCGCTGGCCGTTGTGGAACGGTGCCACCGGGCGGTTGATCGGCAGCTCATGAAAGTTCGGCCCACCCAGTCGGCTGATTTGCGTGTCGGTGTAGGAAAACAGCCGACCTTGCAGCAGCGGGTCATTGGAGAAGTCGATGCCGGGCACGATGTGGCCGGGGCAGAACGCGACCTGCTCGGTCTCTGCAAAGAAGTTGTCCGGGTTGCGGTTGAGGGTCATCTTGCCCAGCGGGGTGATCGGCACGATTTCTTCGGGGATCAGCTTGGTCGGGTCGAGGATGTCAAAATCGAAGTCATGTTCGTTTTCCTCCTCGATGATCTGCACGCCCAGCTCCCATTCCGGGTAGTCGCCCATCTCGATGGCTTCCCAGAGATCGCGACGGTGGTAATCGGTGTCTTTACCGGCGAGCTTCTGCGCCTCGTCCCACACCAGCGAGCAGGTGCCGGCGGTCGGGCGCCAGTGGAATTTGACGAAGCGCGATTTGCCCTCGGCGTTGATCAGGCGGAAGGTGTGCACGCCAAAGCCCTGCATGCTGCGCAGGCTTTTCGGGATCGCCCGGTCGGACATCGCCCAGATCACCATGTGCGCCGATTCCGGCACCAGCGAGACGAAGTCCCAGAAGGTGTCGTGGGCCGAGCCGCCAGTGGGGATCTCATTGTGTGGCTCGGGCTTCACCGCGTGGACGAAGTCGGGGAACTTGATCGCGTCCTGAATGAAGAACACCGGCATGTTGTTGCCGACCAGATCGAAGTTGCCCTCATCGGTGAAGAACTTCACCGCGAAACCGCGCACGTCGCGCACGGTGTCACCGGAACCGCGTGGCCCCTGCACCGTGGAAAAACGCACGAATACCGGGGTCTTTTTCCCCGGGTCTTGCAGGAAGCCGGCCTTGGTCAGTGTCGAATGGTTCTCGTAGGCCTGGAAGAAACCATGGGCGCCGGTGCCGCGCGCGTGAACGATGCGCTCCGGAATGCGTTCGTGGTCAAAGTGCGTGATTTTCTCACGCATGATGAAGTCTTCCAGCAACGACGGCCCGCGCGGGCCGGCTTTGAGCGTGTTCTGGTTATCGGCGACCTTTACCCCTTGGTTGGTGCGCAGGGCCTGGCCGGTAGCGTCGGAGCGAAATTTCTCCAGGCTGTCGAGTTTGGCGTTGGTGTTGGCGCGATCCTTGGTATCGGTTCCGGCCAGCTGGCTTTTGTCGGTCGTAGGTTTCTTGCTGCTCATCAGACGTAAACTCCTCGGTTGACCCCGTTTCGACGGGGACTCTTGAGCGTTTCCGGGCACGGTTACCCAGGGTTTCAAGTCGCTTAACTAGTGACCAATGAGCGGGAACGGGCGTTCCTTTTTTATGACCTTTGATCTTGTTATTGCCAAATTGAAGGTTAATTGCGAAATAAATGCTAAGAACCTCTATACGGACAGGCTAAAATGCGCGCCCGGCTAACCGCTGATCCTTTTCTAACGCGCCCCACAAGGTTCGCTACGTGATCGAGTTTCAAAACGTCCACAAAACTTACCGCGTCGCCGGTAAGGACATCCCCGCCCTGCACCCGACCAGTCTTTCAATTGAAAACGGTCAGGTCTTCGGCCTGATCGGCCATTCCGGTGCGGGAAAAAGTACCCTGCTGCGTCTGATCAATCGCCTGGAAGACTCCAGCGGCGGCAAGATCATCGTCGACGGCGAAGAAGTCACCGCGCTGGACGCCAACGGCCTGCGCCGTTTCCGCCAGCAAGTCGGGATGATCTTCCAGCACTTCAACCTGCTCGCCTCCAAGACCGTGGCCGACAACGTCGCGCTGCCGCTGACCCTGGCCGGCGAACTGTCGAGCAGCGAGATCAATCAGCGCGTCGCCGAATTGCTGGCGCGGGTCGGTCTGTCGGATCACGCCAAGAAGTATCCGGCGCAGCTGTCCGGCGGCCAGAAGCAGCGCGTCGGCATCGCCCGCGCCCTGGCGACCAAGCCGAAAATTCTGCTGTGCGACGAGGCCACCAGCGCCCTCGACCCGCAGACCACCGCGTCGGTTCTGCAACTGCTGGCCGAGATCAATCGTGAACTGAAGCTGACCATCGTCCTGATCACCCACGAGATGGACGTGATCCGTCGCGTCTGCGATCAAGTCGCGGTGATGGACGCCGGGGTGATCGTCGAGCAGGGTTCGGTGGCCGATGTGTTCCTGCATCCGCAGCACCCGACTACCAAGCGTTTCGTTCAGGAAAGCGAGCAGATCGACGAAAGCGAACAACGCGATGACTTCGCTCACGTGCCGGGTCGCATCGTGCGTCTGACCTTCCAGGGCGAAGCGACCTACGCGCCGTTGCTCGGTACCGTTGCCCGGGAAACCGGGGTCGACTACAGCATCCTCGCCGGTCGCATCGACCGCATCAAAGACATTCCTTACGGGCAATTGACCCTCGCCGTCACCGGTGGCGACATGGAAGCGGCGTTCGCCCGCTTCACCGCCGCTGACGTTCATATGGAGGTGCTGCGTTAATGGAAATGCTCAAGGCTTTCTTCGAGAACATCGATTGGCTGGAAATCTGGCTGGCCACTGGCGACACCATGCTGATGCTCGGTGGTTCGCTGCTGTTCACCGTATTGCTCGGTCTGCCGCTGGGCGTGCTGCTGTTTCTCTGCAGCCCGCGTCAGTTGCTGGAAAACCGAGGCCTCTACGCCTTCATGTCGTTGGCGGTGAACATCCTGCGTTCGTTGCCGTTCATCATTCTGTTGATCGTGATGATCCCGTTCACCGTGCTGATCACCGGCACTTCGCTGGGCGTGGCCGGTGCGATTCCGCCGTTGGTGGTAGGTGCGACCCCGTTCTTTGCGCGTCTGGTGGAAACCGCCCTGCGTGAAGTCGATCGCGGCATCATTGAAGCCACCCAGTCGATGGGCGCGACCACCCGGCAGATCATCATGAACGCCTTGCTGCCGGAGGCCCGTCCGGGCATCTTCGCGGCGATTACGGTGACCGCGATTACACTGGTGTCCTACACGGCGATGGCCGGTGTGGTCGGTGCCGGTGGTCTGGGTGACCTGGCGATCCGTTTCGGCTATCAGCGTTTCCAGACTGACGTGATGATCGTCACCGTGGTGTTGCTGCTGATTCTGGTGCAAGTGCTGCAAATGGTAGGTGATCGACTGGTCGTGCATTTCTCGCGCAAATAACCGGTTTTTGTAATCAAGAAATGAGCCGGCCATTCGCTGGCAGGCGCCAGACGGGCGCCTCATAAGGAGTTAGCTGAATGAAAAAACTGATCGCTGCTTTCGCTGCCGTAGCCGCTTTTTCGGCCCACGCCGAAACCCTGACTGTCGCCGCCACCCCGGTGCCACACGCGGAAATCCTCGAATTCGTGAAGCCTGCCCTGGCCAAAGAAGGCGTGGATCTGAAGGTCAAGGTCTTCACCGACTACATTCAGCCGAACGTGCAGGTGGCCGAGAAGCGCCTGGACGCCAACTTCTTCCAGCACCAGCCATACCTCGATGAGTTCAACAAGGCCAAGGGCACCAGCCTGGTGGCGGTGACCGGCGTGCATCTGGAACCACTGGGCGCCTACTCGAACAAGATCAAGGATCTGAAGGACCTGCCAAGCGGCGCCAACGTGGTGATCCCGAACGACGCCACCAACGGTGGCCGTGCGCTGTTGCTGCTGGCCAAGGCTGGCCTGATCACCCTGAAGGATCCGACCAACATTCTGTCGACCCCGAAGGACATCGCGCAGAACCCGAAAGACCTGAAAATCCGTGAACTGGAGGCCGCGACCATCCCGCGCGTGCTGACCCAGGTCGATCTGGCGCTGATCAACACCAACTACGCGCTGGAAGCCAAGCTCGATCCGTCCAAGGATGCGCTGGTGATCGAAGGCAACGACTCGCCGTACGTGAACATCCTGGTGTCTCGTGCGGACAACAAGGACAGCGCCGCGATGCAGAAACTGGCGGCTGCGCTGCACAGCCCGGAAGTGAAGAAATTCATTACCGAGAAGTACAAAGGCGCGGTATTGCCGGCGTTCTGATTTAGATTGCTTGTCTAGTCCTGAAATAGGTTTACACCTGTTTCACCCTGACGCCCGATGCACCGCATCGGGCGTTTTGTATTTCAAAGACAGGTGCGGACGCTCACCGTTGTAGATCGATACCGACTCACTCACCATCTTCTTCGCCTGCGTTAAATCCTGTGGTCGCTGGAGCATAAGCTCTGTCTTTAATATCCCGTTGACCCGCTCTGCCAAGGCATTTTGGTAGCAGTCATAGCCGTCCGTCATTGAGCATCGAATACCGTACTTCGCGTGCAACGCTTGGTACATCCCCGAGCAATATTGGATACCTCTATCTGAATGATGCACCAACGGCTGCTCTGTCCGACGGTGCTTTACCGCCCGGCGCAGTGCCTGTGCTACCGACTCGGTGTGAAGGCTTTCATGGACGTGATAGCCCACGATCTTTCGCGAAAAAGCATCCGTTACCAGGCTCAGATAGGCCACACCGTCCTGAGTGGGCAAATAGGTGATGTCAGCCACCCAGACTTGTTCCGGGCCGCTTGGAACAACCTGATCAGGACCTGGCTTGAGCAGGTTCGGGTGGCGGTGAAAGCGATGATGACTATTGGTCGTCTTGTGATAAGACCGCTTGCGAGCTACCAATAAACGTCTTTCCCGCAGAATCGAAAACAGCCGATCTCGACCCACTTGCAGTTCAAGTTGGGGCTGGCAATGCAGCAAGTAATGCAGCTTTCGGGTGCCCAAACGCGGCTGCCGCTGACGTTTTTGCTGAACGAAATCGGCAACCTTCTGATCCAGCCCCAGACGAGCAGCATCGGCGCGATTGCGTTTGTAGTAAGCCTGTCGGCTTATCCCCATGAACTGGCAAGCCCTGCTGATGCTCAGGTTTTTGATTCGTTTTTGCGCGAGGACTTGCCGGGACGCTTTTTTACGACAGAGAGACCGTAGTCATTCTTCAAGACATCCACGACCGCCTCGAAAAACTGCGCTTTCTGATTGGACAGAGCTAACTGCTCTTCAAGCTCTTTGATGCGTTGCTCTGGCGTTAATGGTCGGTTTTTGTCGGGCATAGACCCCATCCTCGGCGAGCCAATGTATCTGCCTGGGCTCCAATCCTGCCGACCGTGCTTGCGTAACCACGTCAGAACGGTCGTTTTGCCTTGAATCCCGTAGCGCTCCTGAGCCTCTTTATAACTCAGCTCGCCTTTTTCGACCTGATCGACGACCGACAATTTAAAGGTCAGCGTGTAGTCTCGCTGACTACGCCTTTTTGCTGATTCCATTACGTCCTCCTGAAAAACAGATCAGAAGGTGTAAACCTTATTCAGGACGGGACAGCTGCAACGAAAAGGGGGCGCCATGAGCGCCCCCTTTTTTGTGCCCGGAACACCGTCCCTGTGGGAGCGGGCTTGCTCGCGAATGCGGTGTGTCAGCCAACATTTCTTTATCTGACCCACTGCATTCGCGAGCAAGCCCGCTCCCACACTGGTTCAGTGGTGTTGCTACTTGCGGTTAAGCATCACCGGCAGCTGCGCAACCAGTTTGGCGTTGTTCAGCGGCGCACGGATGAACCCGCGCTGCGTGCCGTCCGGGCCGATCACCGCCAGGTTGCCGCTGTGATCCACCGTGTAGTTCGGCTTGCTGGTATCGGCTGGAATGAACGGAATGCTCACGGCATTCGCCACCTTCTGCAGCTCTTCAATCGACTTCGGTGTCAGGCCCACGAACTGTGGATCAAAGTAGCCCAGATACTGCTTCAACTGCTGCGGGTTGTCGCGATTCGGGTCGACGCTGACCAGCACGATCTGCAACTTATCCACAGCATCTTTGGGCAACTCGCTCTTGATCTGGCGCAGCTGCGCGAGGGTGGTCGGGCAGATGTCCGGGCAGAAGGTGTAGCCGAAGAACAGCAGGCTCCACTTGCCTTTCAACTCGTCGATGGCGACCGGTTGGCCGTCCTGATTGGTCATGGTCACGCCCGGCAACGTGCGGCTCTGCGGCAGCAGGATGATACCGGCGTCGATCAGCGCGGTGGGGTCGCCCTGGCCCTTGCCACTCAGCACTTTGTTGACGGTCAGTCCCAGGATCAGCGCGATCACGGCGACGAGGATGAAGACGGTTTTCTGGGTTCGAGTCATAGGTTCAACAGTAAGTAGTGGTCTACGAGCAGGGCGATGAACAACAGGAACAAGTACCAAATAGAGTACTTGAAGGTGTTGATCGCCGCGTGCGGCCGAGTGCCACGGTACAGCACCACGGCCCATTGCAGAAACCTTGCGCCCAGCGCCAGCGCGCAAACTAGATACAGCAGGCCGCTCATATGGATCACGTACGGCAACAGGCTCACCGCCAGCAGGGCGAAGGTGTACAGCAGAATGTGCACTTTGGTGTAGTGCTCGCCGTGGGTCACCGGCAGCATCGGGATGTCGGCTTTGGCATATTCCTCCTTGCGATGAATCGCCAGCGCCCAGAAGTGCGGCGGGGTCCAGGCGAAGATGATCAGCACCAGCAACAACGGTTCGGCGCTGACATGGCCGGTGGCGGCGGTCCAGCCGAGCAACGGTGGGGCGGCACCGGCGAGACCGCCAATGACGATATTCTGTGGCGTCGCGCGTTTGAGGAAGCCGGTGTAGATCACTGCGTAACCGAGCAGCGAAGCCAGCGTCAGCCAGGCGGTCAGCGGATTGGTGAAGGTCAGCAGCATCGCCTGCCCGAGCAGCGCCAGCACCAGCGCAAAAGTCAGCGCCGCTGCCGGCGAAACCCGGCCCTCGGCCAATGGCCGTTTATGGGTGCGCGCCATCACTGCATCGATGCGCCGATCCACCACATGATTGACCACCGCCGCGCCGCCGGCACATAGCGCGATCCCCAGATTACCGAACACCAGCACCGTCCACGGCACCCCGGCGCGGGTCGCGAGGAACATGCCGACCAGCGAGGTGATCAGCATCAGCACCACCACTTTCGGCTTGGTCAGCTCCAGATAGTCACGCCAGATCGCCTGATGCGGGCGTTCGCCAATCAGAATCGCCACGGCGTTTCTCCTTTAATAGTGATGGGCGCCGCCACGTGTTTACGCGGGCTGAGGCGCCAGCGCGCGAGCACCGGCTGTTTGACCCGGACCAGACTGGTGCGCGCGTGGTAATTGACCAGCACCATGCTCAGCAGCAGCGCGGCGCCACCGGCGTTGTGCGCCACGGCCACTGGCAGCGGCAGATGGAACAGCACGTTGCTGATGCCGAGCGTGATCTGTGCGCCGAGGGCGACCAGCACCAGCCCGGCGAGCCGGGTCATGCCGACGGCCCTGAGTTGCCAGGCCAGACCGAGCAGGACGATCGTCACCAGCAGCGCGCCGATGCGATGAGTCAGGTGAATCGCCGTGCGCGCGTCGCTGTCGAGTTGTCCGCCGAGGTAATTGGGGCCGATGTGCTGCGTCAGGTGAAAACCGTTGGCAAAGTCTGCCGGTGGCAGCCATTGGCCGTGACAGGTCGGGAAGTCGACGCAGGCTACCGCCGCGTAGTTGGAACTGACCCAACCACCCAGTGCGATCTGGCCGATTACCAACAACAATCCTGCGGTCGCCCAATATTGCAAACGCTTGGGCACGGTAAGCGCCGGCAGCACCCCGGACAATCGCAACGTCAGCAAAAACAACAGACTCAAGGTCGCAAAGCCGCCGAGCAAATGCCCGGTGACCACTTGCGGCCAGAGCTTGAGCGTCACCGTCCACATGCCGAACGCTGCCTGGGCGAACACCACCGCCAGCAGAAACAGCGGCAGTTTCAGTGGCTGACCCGGATGACCACGATTAACCCAGGCGCGCCCGGCCAGAATCGCAATCAGCAGGCCGAGAGTGCCCGCGAAGTAACGGTGGATCATCTCGTTCCAGCCCTTGTGCGCCACTACTGGCGAGTCGGGATAGTGCAATTCGGCATGGGCCAGTTGGGCTTCGCTTTTCGGCACGCTGATAAAGCCGTAGCAGCCCGGCCAGTCCGGACAGCCGAGGCCTGCGTGGGTCAGGCGGGTGTAGGCGCCGAGCAGCACGACGATCAGTGCCAGCAGGGTGGCAAACAGCGCGAGGCGAAATCCAGGTTTGGCCATGACGATGCCCTTATCCGATGTTCGACAGTTTCAGCAGATGACGCAGGTCGTTGAGCAGATCCTTACCCTTCACGCTCGGGTCGTAGCGCAGTACGAGGTTGCCGTGGGGGTCGATGATCCACAGCTGCGGCGTGGCCTTGTCGCCGTTGGCCTTGCTCAACGCTGCGCTGTCCAGCGGATAGCGTTGCAGCTGCGGGTATTCGCGGCTCAGCTTGGCTTCGTACTCGGAGCCCAGCGGTTGGGCAGCGGCAAGGGCATGGCTGGCGCGTCCGGCGTCGCGGCCGAGACCGATCTGGATCTGCCGGGCGAGGTACACCAGTTGCTGACAGTCCACCGCGCAATCCTTCGGCGCGGTCACCAGCATCTGCCAGCGTTGCTCGTCGGCCTGCACACCGAGGTCGCCGCGGGTCTGGCCGTTGCCGATCAGCTCGCCGTGATAGCTGCGACCCTCCGGTACCCAGAACTGCAATTTGTACATGCCGGTGGCGAGCAGCATCGGGCCGACCACGCCGAGCACAATCAGCAACAGCTGGATCCGCCCGCGACGGCGGGTGGCCGGGGTTTTCGCCTCAGACATGCTGGGTGGATTCATGGCCGTTCCCATGGTGGTTCTCCTTTGCGTTGTGCAATCCAAGGTAGAGATAGAGACCGAGCAGGGCGGTGGCCATCGCGAACCACTGCACGGCGTAACCGAGGTGTTTTTCCGGGCCCATGGCCACTACCGGCCAGTCGGCCTCATAGCTGGCGGGGCCGGGTTCGGCGCGAAGTTCGTAGGCGAAGCCGTCACGTTCGAGGGTTTTCCACAGCCTGGCCGGCTCGACGGCGGTGATGGTTTGCGGCCAGGTGCTGCTGGCCGGGTCGGCGTGCAACTGGAAGGTCGCACCGGGGGCAACGTAGGCCCAGGCGTCGACAGTCAATGCGTCGGAAGGTGTGGTGAATTGCGGCGGCACGCGGCGATCCGGCCACGGCAACCAGCCGCGATTGACTAGCAGCCACTGGCCGCTGCGTTGATCCTGAAACGGTTGCAGCAACTCGACGCCGACCTTGCCGTCGCGTTGGCGGTTGTCGAGCAACAGACTGTGCGCGGCATCGAACTGGCCGTGCAGATGCACACGGCGATAAGCCGGGTCGATGCTATGCAGCAATTCGCTGCTGGCCATCGGGTCAGCCGCGCGGCGCTCGGCGTAAGTGGCGAGCAGGGCGGTTTTCTCCGCGCCGCGGCCCAGTTGCCAGAAACCCAGCGACACCAGCAGTGGCAGCAACAGCGCCACCACCACGGTCGGTATCACGCCCGGGCGAAAGCGCTTCATGGCCGCGCCATAAAGTCAGTCGTCGCGATCGCTATACTCAACTGCATCGCCTGTCCCCCGGAGTCTTCCCATGCTCAAAGCAGCCATCGTCCTGCTGCTGATTGCCACGGTGATCAGCCTGTTCAGCGGCCTGTTTTTCCTGGTCAAGGACGACAGCAGTTCGAATCGCCTGGTGATCGCCTTGAGTGTTCGGGTGGCACTGGCCGCTGCCACCGTCGGCTTGATTGCCTGGGGCTTTTACAGCGGCCAACTGGTGTCGCATGCGCCTTGGTAATGCAGATCCTCAGATTACGTAAACGAAGATAAAGAGGCCGATCCACACCACGTCGACGAAGTGCCAATACCAGCTCGCCGCTTCGAAACCGAACTGGTGCTCGTTGTCGAAGTGGCCCTTCATGATGCGCATCAGCATCACGAACAGAATGATCGTGCCGATGGTCACGTGGGCGCCGTGGAAACCGGTGAGCATGAAGAACGTTGCGCCGTAGATGCCCGAACCCAGGGTCAGGCCCAGTTCGTGATAAGCGTGAATGTATTCCTCCGCCTGGAAACCGAGGAACGCACAGCCCAATAGCACGGTGATCGCCAGCCAGATTTTCAGCGCCCCGCGATGGCCCTTCTTCAAGGCATGGTGGGCGATGGTGATGGTGACGCTGGAGCTGACCAGCAGAATCGTGTTGATCAGCGGCAGGCCCCACGGGCTGATGACTTCCTTGGGCGGCGGGAACAGTTTCGGGTCCGGGGTGTGCAGCAACGGCCAGGTGAACTGGAAGTTCGGCCAGAGCATGTGGGCGATGCCTTTCGGGCCTTCGCCACCCAGCGCCGGGCCGGAAATGTGCCGCACGTAGAACAGCGCACCGAAGAAGGCGACGAAGAACATCACCTCGGAGAAGATGAACCAGCTCATGCCCCAGCGGAACGAGCGATCCAGCTGTGCGCTGTAAAGTCCCGCGCGGCTTTCCTTGATCACCGTGCCGAACCAGCCGAACAGCATGTACGCCACCAGCAGGCCACCGATGAAAAAGATCAGCGGGCCGTGAGATTCCGGGCGCGCGGCCTTCAGATCGTTGAACCAGACGGCCAGGCCGTACACGGTGACGAGCATGCCGATCGTGGCAATGATCGGCCACTTGCTCTGGGCCGGAACGAAATAATGCTCATGAGTTGCCATTTATTGTTCTCCTTATCGGGCACGCTTAACCGCCAGTGTTTACAGCCACCGGAGGATGTCGGGCGGTGATATCGAACAGCGTGTAGGACAGCGTCAGGTGCTTCACGTCCTTGGGCATGTCGCGGTCAACGATGAAACGCACCGGCATCTCGATCTGCTGACCCGGCTGCAGCACCTGCTGGGTAAAGCAAAAGCATTCGGTCTTGTGGAAATACGCCGCAGCGTTGCTCGGCGCGATGCTCGGCACAGCTTGCGCACTCATCGGTTTGTCGGTGGGATTGCGCGCGATGAAAATCATCTCGTTGACCGCGCCGGGGTTGGCGGTCAACTCATCGTGTTTGGGATAGAAGTCCCACGGCATGTCGGCGGTGTTGGTCGAGAGAAACTGCACGCGCACCTGGCGAGAGGTATCAACCACCTGCTCACCCTCGTACTGCCCTCCAGTCTTGCCATTGATGCCGAAGGCCTTGCACATCACGTCGTAGATCGGCACCAGGGCAAAGCCGAAGACAAACATTGCGACCACGACTCCCAGCAGCCGGGTGACCAGTTTTTTCAGCGAGATCGAGTCAGCCATGATTGTCAGCCTCCACCGAGACCCCCTGTGGGAGCGGGCTTGCTCGCGAATGCCATTCATCATTCAACACATGAGTTGAATGATCTGAGGCATTCGGGAGCAAGCCCCCTCCCACAAAGGCCAGGCGTTTCATTTCACTTCCGGCGGCGTGGTAAAGGTGTGATACGGCGCCGGCGACGGCACGCTCCACTCCAGGCCTTCGGCGCCATCCCACGGCTTGGCCGGGGCCGGCGCGCCGCCGCGAATGGTCTTGATCACGATGAACAGGAAGAAGATCTGCGTGGCGCCGAACATGAACGCGCCGATCGAGGAGACCATGTTGAAGTCGGCGAACTGCAGGTTGTAGTCCGGAATCCGCCGTGGCATCCCCGCCAACCCCACAAAGTGCATCGGGAAGAAGGTCAGGTTCATGCCGACGAACGACAGCCAGAAGTGCAGCTTGCCGAGGGTTTCGTCGTACATGTGCCCGGTCCACTTCGGCAGCCAGTAATAGGCCGAGGCGAAGATCCCGAAGATCGCCCCCGGCACCAGCACGTAGTGGAAGTGCGCGACCACGAAGTAGGTGTCCTGGTACTGGAAGTCCGCCGGGGCGATGGCCAGCATCAGACCGGAGAAACCGCCGATGGAAAACAGGATTACAAACGCCACGGCAAACAGCATCGGCGTCTCGAAAGTCAGCGAGCCCTGCCACATGGTGCTGGCCCAGTTGAACACCTTCACCCCGGTGGGCACGGCGATGAGCATGGTCGCGTACATGAAGAACAACTCGCCCACCAGCGGGATGCCGACCACGAACATGTGGTGCGCCCACACGATGAACGACAGGAACGCGATGCTCGCCGTCGCATAGACCATCGAGGTGTAGCCGAACAGCGGCTTGCGCGAGAAGGTCGGGATGATCTGGCTGACGGCGCCGAAGGCCGGCAGGATCATGATGTACACCTCGGGGTGGCCGAAGAACCAGAACACATGCTGGAACAACACCGGGTCACCGCCACCGGCGGCACTGAAGAAACTGGTGCCGAAGTGGATGTCCATCAGCATCATCGTCACGCACCCGGCCAGTACCGGCATCACTGCGATCAGCAGAAACGCGGTGATCAGCCAGGTCCAGACGAACAGCGGCATTTTCATCAGGGTCATGCCGGGGGCGCGCAGGTTGAGGATGGTCGCGACCACGTTGATCGCGCCCATGATCGAACTGATCCCCATCAAGTGGATGGCGAAGATAAAAAACGTCACGCTTTCCGGCGCGTAAGTCGTCGACAGCGGCGCATAGAACGTCCAGCCGAAGTTCGGCCCGCCACCGGCGGTGAACAGGGTCGAGACCAGCAGCAGGAATGCCGCCGGCAGCAGCCAGAAACTGAAGTTGTTCATCCGTGGCAGGGCCATGTCCGGCGCGCCGATCATCAACGGGATCATCCAGTTGGCGAGGCCGACGAACGCCGGCATCACCGCCCCGAAGACCATCACCAGACCGTGCATGGTGGTCATCTGGTTGAAGAACGCCGGTTCGACGATCTGCAGCCCGGGCTGGAACAGCTCGGCGCGGATCACCATGGCGAACGTGCCGCCGAGCAGGAACATGCAGAACGCGAACCACAGGTACAGCGTGCCGATGTCCTTGTGGTTGGTGGTCAGCACCCAGCGCATCAGGCCTTTGGCGGGGCCGTGGGCGTGGTCGGCATGACCGTGGTCATCGATTACAGCGCTCATGGCCGGTCTCCTTTACGTGAGTGGACGGGGCGGGCCGGGGCGCGTTGCCCCGGCCGGTTCACGAAGTACGCGATAGACCGGCTCATTTGCTTTGCGCCTGTTTGAGCTCCAGCACTTCTTTTGGCGTGACCATGTCGCCCTTGTTGTTGCCCCAGGCGTTACGTTCGTAGGTCACGACCGCGGCGATATCGACCTCCGACAGCTGCTTGCCGAACGCAGCCATGGCGGTGCCGGGCTTGCCGTGGAAGACAATGCTCAAGTGATCCTTGATCGGCCCGGTGGCTATTTTCGAACCTTTGAGTGCCGGGAACATTGGCGGCAGGCCCTGACCTTCGGCCTGGTGACAGGCCACGCAGGTGGTGTGATAGACCTTGTCGCCGCGCTCCTTGAGTTCGTCGAGGGTCCATTCCTTGCTGGTCAGCTCTTTAAGCTGCGCGGCCTCGGCTTTGCGCTCGGCGAGCCATGTCTCGTAGTCGGCCTTGTCCTTGACCTCGACCACGATCGGCATGAAACCGTGATCCTTGCCGCACAATTCAGCGCACTGGCCACGGTAGAGGCCGGGCTTGTCGACGCGCGTCCAGGCTTCATTGACGAACCCCGGGATCGCATCGCGTTTGACCGCGAAGGCCGGCACCCACCAGGAGTGGATAACGTCGGCGGAGGTCACGAGGAAGCGCACCTTGGCGCCGACCGGCAGCACCAGCGGCTTGTCGACTTCGAGCAGGTAGTGCTCGCCCTTGGCTTCCTTGTTGTGGATCTGTTCGGCGGGGGTGGCCAGGTTGCTGAAGAACTCGACGTCCTGTCCCAGGTATTTGTAGTGCCACTTCCACTGGTAACCGGTGATCTGGATATCGATATCCGGCTCACTGGTGTCGTACATGCGGATCAGGGTGGCGGTCGCCGGGACCGCCATCGCCACCAGGATCAGCAGCGGCACGACAGTCCAGAGAATTTCGACGGTGGTACTTTCGTGGAATTTTGCGGCGACCTGCCCGGTCGAGCGACGATGCACGATCATCGACCAGAACATGGCGCCGAAGACGATGATCCCGATCACCACACATATCCAGAAAATGGTCATGTGCAGGTCGAATACTGCGTGACTGATTTCAGTCGCTCCAGGCGCCATATTCACAGTCCAGGCCGCATGCGCCGGGCTGAAAATCGACCACAACAGGAGGCCCATCCAGACGTGTGGATGTCGCATCATTGCGGGTTCCCCTTATCGTTCTTGTTATCCCGGAGGCGTAACGCCTGCGGCAAGGGAGCGGCTGCATCAGACTACGAACTTGAATCGCCGGGCCTTGCTGCGGGTGCAGTCGGGCGTCATCAGCTAACTCCATTCAATGGCGAGTATAGACAGCCATCGGGAATTGCAATGTTGAGGAGTAAATGATCTGAAACAGCCGGGGCTTGCGCTCAAGGGTACGAATGGAGAAGGATGCAGACGAGTGGTGGCGAACCGATATAACGCTGCTGCATCAAGGATGAAATAATTATGACAAATGCGTCTTAGCATTTTTCGTAAGCCAGCTAACTTATGTCTTCCCTATTTCATTGCCTTGTTCCCTGGAGTTTTCATGAACACCGCCGCATTGCGCGAGCAGATCCAAAAAGCCCAAAAACACGAGAAGGAAACCGGCCTGCTGACCCGTCAGCTGGAAAGCAAACTGCCTCATTTACACCCGGCGATCCAGTTGCCGGAAGCCGACGCCAACGGCGTGCTGACGCGTTTTGTCGCCGCCTATATCGATGAAGTACCAGACCTGCTGGATGCAGCCAACGAAGTCGCCAAGGAAGCGGGGATCGAATCGCAGATCAAACCGGTGCTGAAAATCGCCGAGCAGTATTTCCTCCAGCCGCCGGCCATCATGTCCGGGCATGTCGGTCTGGACAGCCTGCTGGACGAAGCCTATCTGGCGCACCGCTTTGTCGAAGAGGTCAACGACCTGTACATCAAGCATTTAGGCCAGCCACTGATCCCCTTGGACATGACGGTCGCCAATCTGATTGCTCACCAACTGATCGGTGAGGAATTTGCCAATCAACTGGACGAAGCCGTGCATCACGCCATCGACGAGATGCTCAACGACGAGAGTTTTGCGCTGGAATCGGTAGAAGCCTACCGCGATAAACTGAGCAGCCCGGACACCGGCGCGGCCTGGAAGCGCTGGCCATGCATGGGCCGCCGCCTGGGCGTGGGCCTGGAGCTGGATCAGCCTGCCGCCTGATTCAAAGCCCGGTACAAATGCCGATTGTGGGAGGGGGCTTGCTCCCGAAGGCGGTGGATCAGTCACTATCAATGTCGACTGACCCACCGCCTTCGGGAGCAAGCCCCCTCCCACAGGGGTATTTCAAGATCAGGTTTAACCAGCCGCACCGATCCCGGTATTGGTCCGAATCCGTCCCTCAAGCCGTCGCTTCAACCCGCGCGACTCGATCACCAGTTTCGACCCCTTGGCCGCATTCGCCCGGCCCCACTCTTCCAGCAATTCCAGACATGAATGGTCGATGTAGCTCAGGTTATTGAGCGGCACATGCACTGTCGTGCCCTGCGGAATACTGCCCAGCACCTGGGTCAGCGCCGGCACCTTGAGGAACGTCGCCGCGCCCACCAGACGCAATTCCATCTCGCCGTCCTGCGGCAGATCGATCAGGCTGATCTTCAGCCGCGAAGCCTTGAACGCCAATTTCAACATCGTCAGACCGAAACCGATCAGCACACCGGTCAGCAGGTCGGTGAAGATGATCGCCAGCGCCGTGGCGGCGTAGGTGAACATCGGCATCCGTCCATAACGACCCAGGCCTCGAAACGCTTTGAGATCGACCAGTTTGAACCCGGTGTACACCAACACGCCTGCCAGACTCGCCACCGGAATGCTTTGCAGCACGCTCGACAGCAACAGCACGAACGCCAGCAGCCACAGACCATGGAAGATCGTCGAGTATCGGGTGGTCGCACCGGCCTGGACGTTGGCCGAGCTGCGCACGATCACCCCGGTCATCGGCAACGCACCGACCAGACCGCAGAGCATGTTGCCGACACCTTGCGCCGACAGCTCACGGTCGAAGTCCGAGCGCACACCGCTGTGCATGCGGTCTACAGCCGCTGCAGACAACAGGGTTTCGGCGCTGGCAATGAACGCCACGGCAAAAGCCGCAATCAGCAGGGTTGGATCAGCGAGGCTGAGCAAGTCCGCCGGTTTCAGCCAGTCGATGGCTTCGGCCAGGTTCTCCGGCACTTCGACCCGTTTCACCTGCAACGCCAGCAGCAGACTGGCGCCCGTGGCCAGACCGACGCCGAGCAGCGCACCGGGAATGAAACGCAGCGAATGCGGGCGAAACTTCTCCCACAGCCACATCACCGCAATGGTCGCCAGGCCGAGCAATCCGGCCTGCCAGCCGAACGACGGCAAGGCTTGCGCCACTGCGCCGGGGAACGCCGTGAGGTTATCCAGCCCGGACGGTTGCGGTTTGGCATCGAGCATCACATGGATTTGTGAGAGCACGATCAGCACACCAATCCCGGCGAGCATGCCGTAGACCACCGCTGGGGCCGTCACCCGAAACCAGCACCCGAGCTTCAGGCGCCCGGCC
Source organism: Pseudomonas sp. JQ36 (assembly GCF_053851495.1). Taxonomy (NCBI): domain Bacteria; kingdom Pseudomonadati; phylum Pseudomonadota; class Gammaproteobacteria; order Pseudomonadales; family Pseudomonadaceae; genus Pseudomonas; species Pseudomonas sp. JQ36. The sequence goes on from NZ_CM132642.1 coordinate 4,922,488, forward strand.
ACCAGTTGCAGGAAACCGGCGAGCAACAGAATCGGCCCGAGCATCTCGATCCCGTGCTGGCGCACCAGCTCGAACACCAACACCGCCAGACCGGCAGCCGGCCCGCTGACCTGCAACGGCGAGCCCGCCAGCCAACCCACCACCAGACCGCCGATGATCCCGGTGATCAGACCTTTGGCCGGCGGCAACCCGGAAGCGATCGCAATGCCCATGCACAGCGGCAACGCGACCAGAAACACAACCACCGAAGCCAGCAGCTCCCGTGGCAACACCGCTTTCAATTGAGCAGCACGCATGATGACTCTCCCGAAGCTTTCTTCAGGCGTGGCGAAGCCGGGCCGCTGAACAGCGGCCGGCGTCATGCCACACAGATTTTTAGGAGGATTTAGAAGCGCGCTTTGGGCGTCGCCACCGGAATCGGATGGCTGCCGTCGAGCGGCAGGAAGCATCCCTGATCCGCGTCGTAAGCTTTGATTTCACTGGTTTCGATGTTGTAGACCCAGCCATGGATGAACAGCTGACCGTTCGCCATGCGTGAGGCTACTGAAGGATGGGTACGCAAGTGCTGCAGTTGGGCGATGACGTTCTCCTCGGTGAGGATCGGCATGCTTTCTTTTTCGTCGGCGCAGTTACAGTTTTCGTGGACCATGGTTTTTGCCACTTCGGCGTGGCGCAGCCAGGCTTTGACCGTCGGCATTTTTTCCAGGCTGTCCGGATTGAGCACCGCGCGCATGGCGCCGCAATCGGAGTGGCCGCAGATGATGATGTGCTGCACGCCCAGCGCCAGCACCGCGTATTCGATGGCGGTGGAAACGCCACCGTTCATCTGGCCGTAAGGCGGTACGACGTTGCCGACGTTACGGGTCACGAACAGATCGCCCGGCGAACTCTGGGTGATCAGCTCGGGCACGATGCGCGAGTCGGCACAGGTGATGAACATCGCCCGCGGCGATTGCGCCGTGGCGAGTTTCTTGAAGAGTTCTTCCTGCTGGGGAAAGACCTCATGATGAAAATGCAAAAAGCCGTCAACGATGGTTCGCAGCGCTGCATCGGCGGATTCCGCCCCAGGGACGGCTTGCGCCGACGCAGCCAACGGCTGTTTATCCTTGTCACTCATGATTCATCCTCTTTGGCGGATTCGGGGAGTCGTTCCCGTGTATTCCGGTATGAAGCCAGTGGCTGTTTAAAACATCCGGGCCATCCCGACCCATCAGTCACTCGATGAACAAGGTAGCCGCCGAAACTTAACTCAAACTGAATCAAGCGCTCTAGAACGTGTGTTCCAGGTCACAAAAAACGTGACTGGCGTGTTTCGACGCAAGGATTCCAACCCTCAACCATAAGCTGATTGTCGCTAAATCAACGACATGTGGCGACCCGGCGGACAGAAGGCCGCGCGATCAAGCTGAAGAATTTTTTAATTTGATAATGGGTAGGAAGTTAGTATTAGTTGGCTTGAGTCTCATGTTAGTTGATCTATTTGTGGTCGGGTTTATTATTTTGAAATGACTAGGTTGTTGTGGCTCAATCGTTTTATTCCTATAGTTTTTTGGCGGGCATGATTAGTGTGTCCGTCTAATTAATTATTCAGGGATTGAAAAAATGACAACTCAAACTACTTTTGTTACTACCATGAATGCATTGCGCGAATTTCATAAGGCAAGTTGCGATCATACGCCTGGGGCGCGCCGCCAAGCTCTGGTCAAACCGGTTTATCCAACGGTTTCTGCGCTCACTTCGCTGACACCGGAAGAAACCGCGGCAGTTGAAGGCTTGAAAGAAGATTCGCAAAGAAACGGTGCCGTTAACACCAATGAAATTCAGAATCAGATCACCGCGGACACCGAGCGGCTCAAGGAAAGCGGTGGTGGTGACGCTGCCAGCGAGGAGTTCAGGAAGCGTATGGAGGAGAAGCGTGCAGCGCAGAAAGAATCTTCCAACAAAATGATCGATGATATGTTCGATAAGGCTATTGATATTGGTGAAAAGTATCCGGCGACTCAGGGGGCAATCCTTTCTGTGTCGGACCAGATCATGGCGTTTTTCAGCAAGTTATACAACGAGATCTATTTCTGGGTCAGCAATATTGTTGAGCAGTTTGTCGAGTGGGTGAAAAACGCTTTGGAAAACATCAAAGATACCGCCCGACGCATCGTCGACTGGATCAGTAACTGGTTCAAGTAACAGCTTCTCCGAAGCCAGTAGTTCTAAGTAATCGCTTGATGGAGCCAGACTCCATCAGGCGATTTTTTATTGTTTTGCGCTCTGCCTACAGCAGAGCCATTTGTGCCCCTGGCGGACAGAAGGCCGTGCAGTCGAGGTTATAGCCCTCACGATGGTTTAAACCGAGACGTTTAATGGCTTTGGCGAAACGTTGCGCCAGCAGGTCGGCGAACGGTCCCTCGCCGCGCATTCTCGCGCCGAAACGGCTGTCGTAGAGTTCGCCGCCTCGGCTCTGGCGGATCAGGCTCAGGACATGAGCCGCGCGCTGCGGATAGTGCGCCTGCAACCATTCCTCGAACAACGGCGCCACTTCCAGCGGCAGGCGCAGCATCATGTACGCGGCGCTTTGCGCACCAGCCGCATGGGCTTCGGTCAGCAGGCTCTCGATTTCGCTGTCGTTGATCATCGGAATCATCGGCGAACACAGCACCCCCACCGGAATGCCCGCTTCGCGCATCACCCGGATCGCCCGCAGCCGTGCTTTCGGCGCAGCGGCTCGCGGTTCGAGGATGCGTTTGAGTTCGTCGTCGAGGGTGGTCAGGCTGATCATCACCGCCACCAGCCGTTGCTGCGCCAGCTCGGTGAGCAGGTCGAGGTCGCGCAGAATCAGCGAACCCTTGGTGACAATGGTCACCGGGTGCCGGTAGCGCAGCAGCACTTCAAGGGTCTGACGGGTGATCTTGTGCTCGCGTTCGATGGGCTGATACGGATCGGTGTTGGAGCCAAGGTTGATTGGCGCGCATTGGTAACCGCGTTTGTTCAACTGTTGTTCCAGCACCTGGGCGGCGTTGGTCTTGGCGATCAGCCGGGTTTCGAAATCCAGCCCCGGCGACATGTCCCAATAGGCATGGCTCGGTCGCGCATAGCAATAGATGCAACCGTGCTCGCAGCCGCGATAAGGATTGATCGACCGGTCGAAGGGCAGGTCTGGCGAGGTGTTGCGGGTGATGATGGTTTTCGCGGTCTCGATCATCACCTCGGTGTTCTGCGTCTCCGGCACTTCCTGATGCCAGCCGTCGTCCTCGGCTACCGAACGGTTCGGTGCAAAGCGGTTGTGCGGGTTGGTCGCGGTGCCGCGACCCCGTGGTGGCAATGGAGTAGACATGAAAACGCCCCGATACTGTATATGCACACAGTATCGGGGCGTTGCTCATCTGGCTAGTGCCGTCGGGCGACTGGTCAGTTGTGCTGTGTAACCTGACCGAGGTCATCGCCGGAGGTGTGCTTCATATCCTCCTTGCGTAGCTCGGCAACGTCAGCGGCTTTCACCGGCGTCCCTTTATTGCCCCAGCTGCCACGGATAAAGCTCACCACATCCGCCACTTCCTGATCCGACAAGCGCCAGGCGAAGCCCGGCATGGTGAAGGTTGATGGCGCCGTGTGAGTGGCCGGCAGGGTGCCGCCCTTGAGCACGATGTGGATCAGCGAGGTCGGATCCTCCGATTGCAGCACCGGGTTACCGGCCAATGCCGGGAACACCCGAGTGTAGCCATGGCCGTCGGTACGGTGGCAGGCCGCGCAGTTGTCGATGTACACCGCTGCGCCGCGCTGACTGTCGTCGCCGTTCCACAGGGCTTTGGCCGCTTTCTCGTCGTACTGATGCGGCTGATCGTTCGGATCAGTTGCGGGCAGCGACTTGAGGTAGCGGGCGATCGCAGTGAGGTCGGCGTCGGTCATGTACTGCATGCTGTGGGTGACCACATCGCTCATGCCACCGAAGACTGCACTGCGGTCGCTGCGGCCGGTCTTGAGGAACTGCACCAGTTGCGCTTCGCTCCAGCTGCCCAGGCCATCCTTGTGATCACCGCGCAGGCTCTTGGCGATCCAGCCTTCCAGCGGTGCACTGCCGGCGAGGAAGTCCTTGCCGTCCGCTGCCCTCAGGGATTTTTCCTGCATGGTCAGGGCCCGTGGCGTATGGCAGGCGCCGCAATGGCCGAGGCCTTCGACCAGGTAGGCGCCGCGATCAATCACCGGATCATCCGAGGTGGCCTTGTAGTCCTCGACCTTCGGCGCGAACAGCCAGCGCCAGCCCATCAGCGGCCAGCGCATGCTCAGCGGCCATGGGATGTCGCTGGCCTTGTTCTGCTGCGCCACCGGTTCGACACCGTGCATGAAGTAGGCGTACAGCGCCTGCATGTCGGTTTCGCTGACCCGGGCGTAGGACGGATACGGCATCGCCGGGTACAACGTACTACCGTTTTTGGCGACGCCGTGGCGCACCGCTTTGTCGAAGTCCTCGAAGCTGTAATCACCGACGCCGGTTTTGTCCGGGGTGATGTTGGTCGAATAGATCGTGCCGATCGGGGTTTCCATTGGCAGGCCGCCAGCGAACGGTCTGCCGCCCTTGGCGGTGTGGCAGGCCACGCAGTCACCCGCGCGGGCGAGGTATTCGCCTTGTTTGATCAACGCCTGATCGACGTCGGCGGCGTGTACAGCCGTGCTGCCGAGCAGGGCCAGGGTCGCGATAACGATATTCTTCATGGTCATCGCTCCTTATGCCTGAACCAGCGGGCCGGGGTTTTTCAGGTACTGCTCGCGGATTGCCTTGGCCGACCAGTAGGTCAATGCCGCCACCAGCCCGGTCGGGTTGTAACCCAAGCCTTGCGGGAACGCCGACGCGCCCGGTACGAAAACGTTGTGCACGTCCCAGCTCTGCAGGTAACGGTTCAGCGCGCTCTTCTTCGGATCGGTGCCCATGATTGCGCCGCCGTTGAGGTGGGTGGTCTGGTAGGCCGCGGTGTTGAAGTGATCACCGACCTGCTTGCCGATCACCGCGATGGCTTTCGGGCCCATGGCTTGAGCGACCTTGCCCATTTTCTCGACCATGAAGCGGTTCATCTTGATGTCGTTTTCCTGCCAGTCGAAGGTCATGCGCAGCAGCGGCAAGCCGTAGGCATCGCGGTACACCGGATCCAGATCGAGGTAGTTGCCACGGTAGGACTGGTGCGCGCCGTGGGCGTCCATCGACACCTGGTGGGTGTAGTAATCGGCGGTCGCGCGCTTCCACTGGCTACCCCAGGCCGGGGTGCCGGGCGGGTTCGAGGTGCCGGCAATCGGTCGGCTGCCCGCCTGGTTGACCCACATTGGCGAGCCACCGACGAAGCCGTGCGGGCCGTGGTCAAAGTTGTCGGCGTTGAAATCGTCCAGCGCCACGCCGTTGCCGCCGGCACCGATGAAGTTGTTGGTGTGGGTGTCCTTGTCGAAGAACGCCTTGATGGTCGCCATGTTCTGGTAGGCGAAGTTACGCCCGACCACGCCTTCGCCGCTGATCGGGTCGTACGGTTTGCCGATGCCCGACAGCAGCATCAGCCGCACGTTGTGCAGCTGGAAGGCGCCGAGGATCACCAGATCCGCCGGTTGCTCGATCTCGCGGCCCTGGCCGTCGATGTAAGTCACGCCGGTGGCCTTGGACTTGGTGCTGTCGAGGTTGACGCGCAGCACATGCGAGTTGGGCCGCAGCTCGAAATTCGGCAGGGGCTTGAGCGCTGGCAGAATGTTCACGTTCGGCGAGGCCTTGGAGTACATGTAGCAAACGTAGCCGCTGCAGAACCCGCAGAAGTTGCATGGGCCCATCTGTGCGCCGTAGGGATTGGTGTACGGACCTGAAGTATTCGCCGACGGCAGGTTGTAGGGTTTGTAACCGACCTCTGTCGCCGCTTTGCCGAACAGCTGTGCGGAAACGGTGTTTTTCTGCGCTTCCAACGGGAACGGATTAGAGCGATCCGGTGCGTAAGGGTTACCGCCCTTGCCCTGACCGACCAGTTGGCCCTTCACGGTCCAGGCCTGGCCGGAGGTGCCGAAGACTTTTTCGGCGAAATCGAAGAACGGCTCCAGCTCTTCATAGCTGACGCCGAAGTCCTGGATGGTCATGTCCTTGGGGATGAAGCTCTTGCCGTAACGCTCTTCGTAGTGGCTGCGCATACGCAGTTCGATCGGATCGACGCGAAAGTGCACGCCCGACCAGTGCAGACCGGCGCCGCCGACACCATTGCCCGGCAGGAACGCACCCAACTGGCGATTCGGCAGGGCGATGTCGTTGACGCTGTGGCGGATAGTGACGGTTTCTTTCGAGATGTCCTGAAAGAGTTTTTTGCGCACGCTGTAGGTGAGTTCGTCGATCACCTGTGGATAGTTGCCGTCGGGGTAGGTGTCCTGCATCGGCCCGCGCTCCAGCGCCAGCACGTTGAGCCCGGCCTCGGTCAGCTCCTTGGCCATGATCGCGCCAGTCCAGCCAAAACCGACGATCACGGCGTCGACCTTCTTCATTACGGTTGCCATGCTCAAGCCCTCTCGCCGCGAATCGACACTGCCGGGAAGGGGTATTGCTCGTTGCGTTCTACCCAATCCATGAAATCGGCGCGGGCGCCGGGAAAGCCGATCATGGTCCAGCCGACCATGCCTTTATTGCCACCGTGGATCGGGTCGCAGAAGAACCCTTCCTTGGTGTTTTGCAGCAGCAGATTGAAGAAAATCTTCGCTGGAACCGCATCGAACTGCGGTTTTCCGGCTTCGAGCTGCTTGAGCAAATTCTCTCGGGTAGCGCTGTCTTGCTCGGCAAATGTTTTACCGTTGAGCGATTTTGCCCACTGATCCGTGGCAGCGATGCCCAGGCGATAGATCTCTTTTGGCACCAGTTTGCTCTGCCAGCCCATCTCCGGCGCAGCGTCGGCGTTGAACGGGCCTTGCATGTACCAGAGGGCACCGGCGGCATACGGGGTGTTCATCTGGCGGTCGATGTATTCCGGCACGCCGGCTTCCAGGGCACCCGGGCCTTGCTCGTCGTTGGGGATCAAGTGCGCTACGGCAGCGTTGATGAAAGCCCATTCCTCGGCGGTGAAATAGCTTGGTTGGTAAGCGCTGGCATCCGCCTTGGCAGGGGATGCTGCGGGCGTCGCCGGGGCCGCCTCGGGCGCCGCTTGCAACACGCTGCTGCCCAAGCCGGTACCGGCAAGGGTGACCACAGGAATCAGGGTCAGGGATTTGCGCAAGAACTCACGCCGCGGGTTGTCTCGATCTGCATCAGACATGGGGTGCACCTCATCAGGCATTGATGGTTGTCCGTTTCTGCGAACGGCTTGAGCATTTTTTCGTCGCGGCGTGAGGCCCGTTTGACCGGGAAAAGGGGGACGCCTGCAACATCGTGTGACAAATGGTAGCAGGCTATGCATCGGGATAAACCGATTCAGCGGAAAAAAGCCGCCGGTTTTTATGCGTGTCTCAATGAAATCGCACGGATTCACAATTCTTTGACAAGTGCCTCACAGGGCTTTGACCGTGAGACGCACAAGCTGCGAGGCCTTTCGTTATGAATTCCGATACGGTCAGCCAGCATGTCTCGAGTGCGCCTTTTCCCTGCTTTGTGTTTGTCGATTGTTGCGCTGCTGCACCTGATTCCGGCCCAGGCTGACGCTACTGCACCCTCGCGTCCTCCGGAGTGGGCGCAACCGGTGCAAGAGCAATACAACCTGTTCCAGATGTCGCCAACGCTGTACCGCAGCGCCTTGCCCGATGGCGGTGTGGTGCCGTTGCTGAAGAACCTGAAAGTGGCGACGGTGATCAACTTCCTGCCGGAAGCCGATAGCCGTTGGCTGTCTGAGCCCGACATCAATCAAGTGCAATTGCCTTATCACACCAACCATGTCGATGACGCCGATGTGCTCAAAACGTTACGCGTGATTCAGGCTGCCGAAGCCAATGGCCCGGTGCTGATGCACTGCAAACATGGTTCCGACCGCACCGGCCTGATGGCGGCGATGTACCGGATCGTGGTGCAGGGCTGGAGCAAGGAAGACGCGCTGAACGAAATGACTCAGGGTGGTTTTGGTGAAAGCGGCCATTTCAAGGATGGCGTGCGTTATGTGATGCAGGCTGATGTCGACAAACTGCGCACCGCACTGGCCAACGGCGACTGCAGCACCAGTGCCTTTGCCACCTGCTCGATGAAGAGTTGGTTCCAGTCGGTCAACCTCAAGTAGGCCGCACCCTCCACGGCATTGCACCGTGGAGGGTCATTCGCCGGCTCAGTCTTCGGACTTTTTCTTCAGCTTCGGATTCGGAAAGAACTGCACAGCCTGGACGGTTTTGTCCGGCGCCGGCTTGAGCGCGCTGGTATTGACCCGCGTGCCCAGTTCCTTGGGAACCGACAGCCCTTGCTCGTTCAGCGTATCCGAGTATCCGCAGGCCACGCACTCACGGTGCGGCACGCTGTCCTCGTTCCACATCATCAACTTGTCCGGTTCGCTGCACGCCGGGCAGACAGCCCCGGCGATAAAGCGCTTCTTGGTAATCACAGGTGCCTCACTCATGCTGCCGCGTCCTCACTCAGGCCGCTATGGCGCAAGAGTGCGTCAATCGATGGCTCACGGCCACGGAAGTCGACGAACAGCACCATCGGTGCCTGCGAACCGCCACGCGCGAGAATTGCTTCGCGGAACGCGCGGCCGGTCTCGGCATTGAGCACGCCGTCTTCTTCGAACCTGGAGAAGGCATCCGCCGACAGCACTTCCGCCCACTTGTAGCTGTAATAGCCCGCCGCGTAACCGCCGGCGAAGATGTGCGCGAAGCTGTTGGGGAAGCGGTTGTACGCCGGTGGACGCATCACCGACACCTCATCGCGCACGCCTTCCAGTACTTGCGCCACGCTGCGGCCGTCACCATGGGTGGCGTGCAGTTCGAAGTCGAACAGCGAGAATTCCAACTGCCGCACCATCATCAGGCCGGACTGGAAGTTCTTCGCCGCGAGCATTTTCTCCAGCAGGTCTTGCGGCAGCGGCTCGCCGGTTTCGTAGTGACCGGAGATCAGCGCCAGGCCTTCCGGCTCCCAGCACCAGTTTTCCATGAACTGGCTTGGCAGCTCGACCGCATCCCACGCCACGCCGTTGATCCCCGAGACACCGGCGTGATCAACGCGGGTCAGCAGGTGATGCAGGCCGTGACCGAATTCGTGGAACAGGGTGGTCACTTCATCGTGGGTCAGCAGCGCAGGCTTGCCGCTGTCGGCCGGGGTGAAGTTGCACACCAGGTTGGCCACTGGGCTTTGCAGCACGCCGTCAGCGGTACGGCGGCGGTCGCGGGCGCCGTCCATCCACGCACCGCCACGCTTGTTGGCGCGGGCGTAGAGGTCGAAGAAGAAGCGCCCGACGTGCTGGCCGTTTTCCTTGATTTCGAACAGGCGCACGTCCGGGTGCCAGGTGTCGAAGCCTTTCAGTTCGGCGATTTCGATGCCGTACAGACGCTGAACGATAGCGAACAGACCACCGAGGACTTTATCGATCGGGAAGTAGGCGCGAAGGGTTTCCTGAGCGACGCTGTAGCGCTGCTCGCGGAGTTTTTCCCCGTAGAAACCGCTGTCCCAGCTTTGCAGATCGGCGCAGCCCTGTTCGGCGGCGTAAGCGCGCAGCTGCTGCAAGTCCTGCGCAGCGAACGGCTTGCTGCGCTTGGCCAGGTCGCGCAGGAAGCTCAGCACCTGATCGCTGGACTCGGCCATTTTCGTCGCCAGACTCAGCTCGGAGAAACTGGCGAAACCCAACAGTCTGGCCAGTTCCTGACGCAGGTCGAGGATCTCTTCCATGACCGGGCCGTTGTCGTTCTGCCCGGCATTCGGGCCTTGATCCGACGCGCGGGTGCAGTAGGCGGCATAGACTTCTTCACGCAGCGCGCGGTCCTGGGCGTAGGTCATCACCGCGTAGTAGCTCGGGAATTCCAGGGTGATCAGCCAGCCATCGAGGCCTTTGGCCTGGGCGGCGGCAGCCATTTGCGCCTTGGCCGAATCGGTCAGGCCGGCGAGGGCAGCTTCGTCGGCGATGTGTTTGGTCCAGGCTTGCGTGGCGTCGAGCAACTGGTTGGAGAAGCGGCTGCCCAGCTCGGACAGTTTGCTTTGCACTTCGGCGTAACGCTTCTGTTCGGCTTCCGGCAGGTCGATACCCGACAGACGGAAATCACGCAGGGCGTGTTCCAGAATGGTTTTTTGCGCCACATCGAAACCGGCGGCTTCCGGGCTGCTGGCCAGCGCTTCATAGGCCTGGAACAGTTCGCGGTTCTGGCCCATCTCGGTGGAGTAGGCGCTCAGGGCCGGCAGGCACGACTCGTAGGCTTCGCGCAGTTCAGCGCTGTTGCACACGGCGTTGAGGTGGCTGACCGGGCTCCAGGCAGCGCCGAGGCGATCGTTGAGTTCGTCCATCGCCAATACCAGGCCGGCCCAGGTCGGATTCTGGCCTTGGGTCTTGAGAATTTCGGCGATGGCGGCGCGGTTGTCCGCCAGGATCGTTTCGATGGCTGGCAGCACGTGTTCGGCACGGATCGTGGAGAACGGCGGCAGGTCGTAGGACTGCAGAAGAGGGTTGTTCACGCTCACGGTTGGCACCTTGGCTGGAAGAAACATGCACCCATCTTAATTACAATCGACACTCACCGCAGCTATCGGCGACAGAGAGAGAACTTATCGTGTCCGTTCGCAAGTACCAGAATCACACCCCGCAACTCGGCAAAGGCGCGTTTGTCGACGCCTCGGCGGTGGTAATCGGCGACGTCGAAATCGGTGAAGACAGCTCCGTCTGGCCGCTGACCGTGATCCGTGGCGACATGCACCGTATCCGCATCGGTGCGCGCACCAGCGTGCAGGACGGTTGCGTGCTGCACATCACTCACGCCGGGCCGTTCAACCCAGACGGGTTTCCGTTGCTGATCGGCGATGACGTGACCATTGCCCACAAGGTCATGCTGCATGGCTGCAGCGTTGGCAGCCGCGTGTTGATCGGCATGGGCAGCATCGTCATGGACGGCGCGGTAGTCGAGGACGATGTGATCATCGGCGCCGGCAGCCTGGTGCCGCCGGGTAAGCGCCTGGAAAGCGGTTTCCTGTACGTGGGCAGCCCGGTGAAACAAGTCCGCTCGTTGACCGACAAGGAGCGCGCCTTCTTCACCTACAGCGCGGCGAACTACGTGAAGCTCAAGAACCTGCATCTGGCCGAAGGCTACGACCAGCTCTGAATCGACCTACACCTGCTCGGGATTTCTCATGCATTACCAGACCGTACTGTTCGACCTTGATGGCACCCTGACCGACCCGCGTGAGGGCATCACCCGTTCCATCCAGTTCGCTTTGAGCAAACTCGGCATCGACGAGCCGGATCTGAGCAAACTCGAACACTTCATCGGCCCACCGCTGTTGCAGGCGTTCATGCAGTTTTACGATTTTGATGAAGCCAAGGCGTGGCAGGCGGTGAATTTTTATCGCGAACGATTCAAGGTCACCGGCCTGTATGAAAACCGCGTGTTTGATGGTGTTACGCCTTTATTGGAAACCCTGAGCGGGCAGGGACGGCAGCTGTATATCGCCACTTCGAAGCCGTGGGAATTTGCTCGCGAGATTGCCCGGCACTTTGATTTTGCCCGGCACTTCAAGGTGATCTACGGCAGTGAGCTAGATGGCACGCGGACCAACAAGGTCGAGCTGATTGCGCACCTGATTGCTGAAGAAGGGCTGGATCCGGCCAGCACGCTGATGATCGGCGACCGCAAACATGACCTGATCGGCGCGCGCAGCAACGGTATCGATGCGGCGGCGGTGGGTTATGGCTTTGGCAGTTTTGAAGAGTTGAGTGCCGAGGCGCCGGCTTATCATTTTGAGACTTTGGCCGAGTTGCATCAGGCGTTTTTGCGGCGCTGATCAGTCAGTCTTCGCGAGCAAGCCAGCTCCCACAGGAGGTATGCATGTCAACTGTGGGAGCGGGCTTGCTCGCGAAGAGGCGAGTTCAGCCGGTCTGGATTCAAGCCTCTGCCAAAGCTTTCAAAGCCGCCTTGCGTTTCTCGTCAGGTAACCCGCCTAGCTTCTCAACCTCGGCATAAAACCGCACCCAATCCCCCCCAACTTGCCTGAACAATGCCGCAAACGCCGGCACCCACTGGTCATACAGCCCGAACGGCAACAGCCGCGCATTGTTTAGCGGCATGTTCACCCACGCATCGTAGCGCTTGTCCCCGGCCCACTGGCGGTCGCGCATCAATCGATATTCGCGACGAAACTGCTCGAACGTCGCCGTTTTGCGCTCGCGCATCTGCTCGGCCGGCAGCGGCTGGGCGTAGAGTTGTTCCAGGCGCGCGCGCGTTTCCAGCACCAGTTCGATGAACTGATCGCGCTGCTTGAGCCTGGCATCGGTATCCGCCGGCAACCCGCGAAACGCCCGCCACTGCCGCGTACCTTCCTGTTCGACAAACGTGGCAAACGACTCGTTGAACTCGGTGTCGTCCTTCACATAGAAGCGCTGATGCGCCAGTTCATGAAAGATCAGCGTGGCCAGACGCTCATCGCCCCAGCCCATCATCGAATTGAGGATCGGGTCATTGAACCAGCCGAGGGTCGAATAGGCCTCGACGCCGCCAATCGCCACGTCCATGCCTTGCAGGCGCTGGATCGCCGCTTCGCCGCGCGCGGCGCTCTGGCTGTAGTAGCCGCGATAGGCCACGCAACCGGCGATCGGGAAGCAATGGTTTTGCGGGGTCAGGGAAAACTCCGGGGTGGCGAACACGTTCCACACCACATACGGCCGACCAATGTCGGCGTACAGCCGATAGCTCTGGTTATCCGGCAGGTGCAGCCGTTCACTGGCGAAGGCCCGAGCCTTTTGCGACTGGATCAGGTGCGTGCGCAGCTGAGCGTCGCGGCTCGGGTCGGCAATCACCTTGGCCACCGGCTCGCGCGCGCGCAACAATTGCAACTGACCGCTGGCCAACTGGCTGTAATAGCTGACGCTGGAACAACCGTTGAGCAACAAAAACATCACACCCGGAAACAAAATCCGAAAAACGCGATCAAGTAACCCATGGCTTGGAAGCGGCCTGCTCAAAATAAAAATCCTTTGGAAAGTCTGCCCGCAAGACTATCCCGCCATTTGGAGCTTCGCTATGCGCATGTTGTTGCTGACAGGAGGCCTGCTGACGCTGGCCGGTTGTGCCGGATTCGGAATGCCCGACCCTGACCCCTCGCAAGCCTGGATCGATCTCGATGCCCGGCAACAGGACACGGCGCTGCAAGCGCTGCAGGTCGATAGCCGGGCCACGGTCGACAAACGTTATTTCGAAGTCCAGCCCGGCAGCCATGAGCTGAAGGTGCGTTATCAGTTTCCGGTCGAAGCCACCAACATCGGCCCCGACGCCGAGCCACTGTGGCGCGACTGCCAGTTGAAGCTGACATTCAAGGAATTCAACGCCGGACAGCGTTATCAATTGCAAGCCGGCAGCATCGGGTTCCGGCCATGGGCGAAGCTCTATGACGAGCAGCGCAATGTGGTCGGCCAAGGAACCCCGGCAGGCTGCCAGCGCACGTGATCGGCGCTATGCTGGAGGTCTGAATCCCTGGACATCCCTCATGCGCAAGTTGATGTTGTTGCTCGCGGTCGGCGTTGTCGCCGGTTGCCAGACCCCGTTACCGCCGGTCGATCCGCAAATGGCCTGGGTCGACTTCTCGACTCCGACCCCTGGCGGCAAACTGCTTATGGCCGAGCGCCTGGACAATCAACGGCTGACCGATGGGCGTTTCTTTCAGGTCACGCCTGGCAGCCACGAGCTGCGGGTGCGGTTTGACTTCGAGGTGTTTGGCGGCGGCGGTGCGCTAATGACCGGCCCTGTCGAGCGGCTGTGCTATCTGTACATCCGCTACGACCATTTCGAAGCCGGCCAGCGTTATCTGCTGGAAGGTCGTTCGCTAGGGTTCACCCCGAGTGCCCGGCTGTACAACGCCAAACGTGAAATCGTCGCCGAGGATCGCGACTACAACTGCATTAACTGAGACGACTCAGCTGTCGTTCTTCTGATAGATGATCGCTTTGCTGCCGTTCTCACATGAACCGACCACCATGGCGATGTCGTGTTTTGCGGCTTCTTCCTTGCTGACGATTTCCAGTGTGTAGGACGGCACTGCTTTAGCCTGAATCTTGATTTCGATCTCTTTCCTGAGTTCTTCGCAGTCTTTCGGTGCCGCAAAAACCGAGGTGGCCAGTGCACTGCAGAGGATCGCCAAGCCAATACGTTTCATTTTGAAGCTCCATAGGGCAGCGCGCACGGGCGTGCGCTGAAGCTGCTGTCAGGTATTCGACCATATTTTTGCAGCGTGGGTTCTGACTTCGCTCACATCTTCCGGGATTGCGGTAATTGTTAGATTGCCATCGCGAGCAGGCTCACTCCTACAGGGAATCCCGATTGTTCACAATTGATGTGTCCGCTGGAGATCGAATGTAGGAGTGAGCCTGCTCGCGATGGCGCCAGTACAGTTAACGCCTGATCAGCTGACCAGCGAAGCCTCAAGCGTAATCTTCGCGTTCAACACCTTGGACACCGGGCACCCTTCCTTGGCCTTGTTGCTCAGTTCTTCAAACTGTGCCTGAGTCGCTCCCGGGATTTTCGCCTTGAGGATCAGCTTCACCGCCGTGATTGCGAAGCCGCCATCTACCTGATCCAGCGTGACTTCAGCCTGAGTATCAATGCTGTCGGCCTTCAGGCCCGCATCGCCCAGAATCATCGAAAACGCCATGGAAAAACAGCCGGCATGCGCGGCGCCGATCAGTTCTTCCGGGTTAGTGCCCTTACCGCCCTCGAAGCGAGCCTTGAAGCCGTAGGGGGCTTCTCTGAGGACACCGGTTTCAGTGGAGATCGAGCCGATGCCGGTTTTCAGATCGCCTGCCCAATGCGCGGATGCTTTCTTCACGATAGCCATGCTGCCTCCTCAAGATCTGGCGCGGAAACGCCGCGCCGTCGTGGTTTTTACTTGCAAGGCTTCTGAGGATAGACGCCCGGACAAAGTTCAGCCCGGCTGAATCGTTGACTTTTTTAGTAGGAAATTTCATCGCGGCTATTGAAACTCGGGTATATGCCCTCATTGCATAAAACACGCTTATGGATTGGGCAGGTTTTCGTTCGCAAGAAAAACCTGCCTCCTCATTCGGAGACGCAGGTTTATGAAGCAACTGTCCGACGTAAAGTTTTCCACCCTCGACCTGGTGCCCGTGCGCGAGAACGGCAGCCCGGCGCAATCGCTGCGCAACTCGCTGGATCTGGCACAGCATGTCGAGAAGCTTGGCTACACCCGTTTCTGGGTCGCCGAACACCACAACATGGACGGCATCGCCAGCTCCGCCACGTCGGTGCTGCTGGGGTATCTGGCCGGTGGCACCTCGACGATTCGCGTCGGCTCCGGCGGGGTGATGCTGCCCAATCATGCGCCGCTGGTGATCGCCGAGCAGTTCGGTACCCTCGAAAGCCTCTATCCGGGACGCATCGATCTGGGTCTGGGCCGTGCGCCCGGCTCCGACCAGATGACCGCCCGCGCCCTGCGCCGCGAACGCTCCGGCAGTGCCGATGATTTCCCGGAAGATGTCGCCGAGCTGGCGCGCTTCCTCGGCCCGCGCACCCCGGATCAGCGGGTGATCGCCATGCCCGGCACCGGCACCAATGTGCCGATCTGGTTGCTCGGTTCCAGCCTGTTCAGTGCGCAACTGGCCGGTGAGCGCGGGTTGCCCTACGCCTTCGCCTCGCACTTCGCTCCGCGCTTCATGCATGAGGCGATTCGCGTCTATCGCAACCACTTCAAGCCGTCGGCAGTGCTCGACAAACCGTACGTGATGCTTGGGGTGCCGCTGGTGGCGGCCGATACCGACGAGCAGGCCGACTACCTGGCGACCTCGGTGTACCAGCGAATTCTCGCGCTGATGCGTGGGCAGAGTCTGGTGCAGCGTCCGCCGGTGAAAACCATGGACGGCCTGTGGCTGCCCCATGAGCGCGAGGCGGTGGGGGATTTCCTCGGTCTGGCGATGGTCGGCAGCCCGCAGAAGATCCGCGCGAAGCTGGAGGTGCTGGTCGAGCAGACCCAGGCCGATGAGCTGATCTTCACCTGCGATCTGTATGAGCATGCCGATCGCCTGCATTCCTATGAGTTGCTGGCTCAAGTCATGAAGGGCTGACTCTGGAATACGGCTTCTGTGGGAGCGGGCTTGCTCGCGAAGACGGAGTGTCAGACACCCAGGATGTCGGCTGACATAACGCTTTCGCGAGCAAGCCCGCTCCCACATTGGGAACCAGTGGTCCACAAAAAAGCCGACGCCTTCGCGTCGGCTTTTGCATTTCAGGTGCGATCAACCGCGTTTGTAGACGATTTCCTTGGCGCCACCTTCGCAAGTTCCGACGACTTTGCCGTCAGCCGCTGCACCCTTATCGACAACCTCCAGCGAATACCCGGAAACGCCCTTGGCATCCAGCTTCGCCGCAATCTCGCTTTTCAACTCTTCACAAGGCTTGCCAGCAGCCAACGCGCCACCCGCAAGGCTCAACAAACCTACTGCCAATATGAACTTCTTCATCGGTCGCACTCCCTGGTCGGATTAAAAGAGGCGGGCACCGGCTGTGCCGATGCACTCACCTTGTAGCGCTTTGCCATTCCTATGGCACTCGGCCAGCGCGCAAGTTCAGAAGCGTAGCCCAAACTCAGCTGCTGGCAATGCGGAAGCCGACTTTGAGTGTTACCTGGAAATGCGCAGCCTTGCCGTCCTTGATGTGGCCACGGGTCTCGACCACTTCAAACCACTCCAGATGCTTGATGCTTTTGTTCGCTTCGGCCAGCGCGTTGTTGATGGCGTCCTCGATGCTGCTGGTGGACGAGCCAACCAGCTCGACTTTCTTGTACGTGTGATGGTCACTCATGGCGATCTCCTTGGCGTTTGCAATTGACGTGTGGAATTGAGACTAGCAGTCAATCTGCTCTGTGGATTTCGGTGCCGCGGCGCAAGCTAAGTTCAGATTTTCTGCACTTTCTCAAACCGCTGAAGTCCCAACCAACACACGCCACTCATCACCAATGCAGGAGAGCCACCATGGCCAACACCTCTTTACGTAAAGCCTCGTTGCAAAGCATGGAAGCCGAGATCGAGAGTCTGCTCAAATCGTTGGAAAGCCTGAAGGACGACGCATCCGACGAGTCGCGCAAGACCCTCAAGGCGCTCAAAAGCAACGCCGAAAGCGCGCTGAAACATTCGCGCAGCCTGCTCAGCGATGCCTATGAAGAAGTCAAAGTGAAAACCCGCGAGACCGGCATCGCCACCCGCGATTACGCTCAGGAACACCCTTGGACCACCGCTGGTGTGGCGGTCGGTGCAATCGGTCTGCTGGCCGCTTACTTGCTGTTCAAGCGCGGCGAGTGATCCGTTTGGCGCAGCTCGTTCTTGAGCCACTGCGCCAGTTGCCGGGCGCGTCCATCTGCGGCGCGCTTGGGTAGCCACAACGCCAGTTGCGCCGGGGTTTCGCAGAAGCCCCACGGCGCAACCAGGCGACCGGCTTTCAAATCTTCGGTCACCAGCGGTTCTGGCGCGATCGCCACGCCGAGTCCGGCCACTGCGGCCTCCAGCAAATAATACAAGTGCTCGAAACCCTGCCCGAGCTTCAACGCATTAGCGTCGAGGTGGTTTTGCCGTGCCCAGCTCGGCCAGGCTTGTGGGCGGGAGGTTGTGTGCAGCAGCGGTTCACTGAGCAAGGCTGAAGCGGGCGCTGCTTGCAGGCGTTGATTCCCGCTGAACAGTGGACTCAGTACCGGGCCGATGCGTTCTGCGGCCAATTCGTAGACCTGCATATCTGCCGGCCATGGCGGCTCGGCGAACAGCAGCAAGGCGTCAAGTCCGGGACGCCGTGGATCGAGATCACCTTCACCGGCGGACAGATGCAGTCGCAAGTCCGGCAAATCTGCGTTGAGCCGCCCCAGGCGTGGGATGAACCAGCGTGCCAGCAGGCTTCCCGAGCAGCCGAGCACGAACGGCGCGTCAGCGGTGCTCTGCGTCAGCTCGGCGCACACACTGCGCAAGCGATCGAAGGCCTCACCGCTGGCATCTCGCAGACGAACACCGGCATCTGTGAGTTTCAAGCCGCGACCGTCCTTGGCGAACAGGCTTACGCCCAGATGCTCCTCTAGCACTTTCAGCTGACGGCTGACCGCCCCGTGGGTGACGTGCAGCTGTTCGGCCGCCTGACTGACGCTGTTCAGCCGGGCGGTGGCTTCGAACGCGCGCAAGGCGTTCAGCGGGGGAAGGTCGTGGCTCATGGTATCTGTGAGTTTTCCTGACAGGTTGTAGCGATCTTATCGGTTTTCAGTCTGGAAGGTCAGGGGTAGAGTGGCGTCATTGTCTTCTGACCCGAATTCACCTGGAGCAAATCATGACCCAGACTTCGAACACCTCCAATCTGCGCAGCGGCCCTGACGATAACGGCCTGTTCGGCGCGTTCGGCGGCCGCTACGTGGCGGAAACCCTGATGCCGTTGATCCTCGATCTGGCCCGCGAATACGAGGCGGCCAAGGAAGATCCGGCGTTCAAGGAAGAGCTGGCCTACTTCCAGCGTGACTACGTCGGACGTCCTAGCCCACTGTATTTCGCCGAGCGTCTGACCGAGTTCTGCGGTGGTGCGAAGATCTACCTCAAGCGCGAAGAGCTGAACCACACCGGCGCGCACAAGATCAACAACTGCATCGGCCAGATCCTGCTGGCGCGGCGCATGGGCAAGAAACGCATCATCGCCGAGACCGGCGCCGGCATGCACGGCGTGGCGACTGCTACCGTGGCCGCACGTTTCGGTCTGGACTGCGTAATCTACATGGGCACCACTGACATCGAGCGTCAGCAGGCCAACGTGTTCCGCATGAAGCTGCTGGGCGCCGAAGTGATTCCGGTGGTGGCCGGCACCGGCACCCTGAAAGACGCGATGAACGAAGCGCTGCGTGACTGGGTGACCAACGTCGACAGCACCTTCTACCTGATCGGCACCGTGGCCGGCCCGCACCCGTACCCAGCCATGGTGCGCGACTTCCAGGCGGTGATCGGCAAGGAGACCCGCGAGCAGCTGCAAGCTCAGGAAGGTCGTCTGCCGGACAGCCTGGTGGCGTGCATCGGTGGCGGTTCCAACGCCATGGGTCTGTTCCACCCGTTCCTCGACGACCAGAGCGTCGAGATCATCGGCGTCGAAGCGGCCGGTTACGGCATCGAAACCGGCAAGCACGCGGCGAGCCTCAATGGCGGCGTACCGGGTGTGCTGCACGGCAACCGCACGTTTCTGCTGCAGGACGACGATGGCCAAATCATCGACGCCCACTCGATTTCCGCCGGCCTCGACTATCCGGGCATCGGCCCTGAGCATGCCTGGTTGCATGACATCGGCCGCGTTCAATACACCTCGGTCACCGACGACGAAGCCCTCGCTGCGTTCCACCAGTGCTGCCGCCTCGAAGGCATCATCCCGGCACTGGAAAGCGCCCACGCGCTGGCTGAAGTGTTCAAGCGCGCACCGAAACTGCCGAAGGATCACCTGATGGTGGTCAACCTCTCCGGCCGTGGCGACAAAGACATGCAGACCGTCATGCATCACATGGAACAGTCGAAGCAGGAGAAACACTGATGAGCCGCCTGCAAACCCGTTTTGCCGACCTCAAGCAACAGAACCGCGCCGCGCTGGTGACCTTCGTCACCGCCGGTGATCCGGACTACGACACCTCGCTGGCGATCCTCAAAGGGTTGCCGGGCGCTGGCGCCGACGTGATCGAGCTGGGCATGCCGTTCAC
Source organism: Pseudomonas sp. JQ36 (assembly GCF_053851495.1). Taxonomy (NCBI): domain Bacteria; kingdom Pseudomonadati; phylum Pseudomonadota; class Gammaproteobacteria; order Pseudomonadales; family Pseudomonadaceae; genus Pseudomonas; species Pseudomonas sp. JQ36. Next base: position 4,942,295 of record NZ_CM132642.1, read on the forward strand.
CGATCCGATGGCCGATGGTCCGGCGATTCAACTGGCGAACATCCGTGCCTTGGGCGCCAAGCAGAATCTGGCGAAAACCCTGCAGATGGTGCGTGAGTTCCGCGAAGGCAACAGCGACACGCCGCTGGTGCTGATGGGCTACTTCAATCCGATCCACATGTATGGCGTTGAGCGTTTTATCGCTGATGCCAAGGAAGCGGGCGTCGACGGTCTGATCGTGGTCGATATGCCGCCAGAGCACAATAATGAACTGTGCGACCCGGCACAGGCTGCGGGTCTGGACTTCATCCGCCTGACCACCCCGACCACTGATGATGCGCGTCTGCCGAAAGTGCTCAATGGCAGTTCGGGCTTCGTTTACTACGTGTCGGTGGCCGGTGTGACCGGTGCCGGTGCGGCCACCCTGGAACACGTCGAGGAAGCGGTGACTCGTCTGCGTCGACACACTGACCTGCCGATCAGCATCGGTTTCGGTATCCGTACTCCGGAGCGGGCCGCTTCCATCGCCCGCTTGGCGGACGGTGTGGTGGTGGGTTCGGCACTGATCGATCACATCGCCAATGCGACCACGCCGGCCCAGGCTGTCGATGGTGTGCTGGGCCTGTGCAAGGCGCTGTCCGAAGGCGTGCGTAAGGCCCGCGTCAGCTAAAGGTAAAGTTCCTGATACAGAGGAATTAGCGCCTCACAACGCAACCTAATCGAGCAAGACCGAGGGATTCAGAACCACGTTCTGAATCCCTTTTTGCTGTTGGTGCAGTGAGGAAAGATCTGATGAAAATGCCGAAACGTCTGATTGCCGGACTGGGCGTGCTGATGCTCAGCGCGACGCCGCTGCTGGCCAGCGCCGACCCGCGCGATGATCACGACCACGGCGGCCCGCAGCAGGGCCATTACGACAACCGTGGCGACAATCACGGTGACGACCACCGTGGCCCGCAGAACGATCACCGTGGCGGCCCGCCGCCGCGTGACTTCGGGCCGGTGCGCCAGACCATACGTGACAATCATGGCTACTTCGTGCGCGGTGCACCGCCACCGCCGGGCATTCGTCTGGAACGTGGCCGGCCGTTGCCGCACGGTTATTACGGCGAGCGGCTGGACGGTCGGGCACTGAGTCGTTTGCCGGTGTATCCGGGTTATGAATGGCGCCGGGCCGGTGGTGACATTGTGCTGATCGCGGTGGGTACCGGGATCGTTTACGAAATTCTGGATGGTGTTTTGTACTGATTTGGCACGATCATCTGTGGCGAGGGAGCTTGCTCCCGCTGGGGCGCGGAGCGGCCCTGAAAATTCGGCATTCAACCGATTTACGACTGCTGCGCAGCCGAGCGGGAGCAAGCTCTCTCGCCACAAGACTCAGTTCCAGTCTTCTGTCTCAGGGCAGCTCCAGTCCGCCGGACGCCTTGTGCAGTTTGCGCAGATGCTCGCCGATCTGCTTCACGTTGGCTTCGCTGGCGGCAATTTCGGCCGCGCGTTGGGGCTCCAGCAACTTGCGCACCTCCTTGTCCAGATCGCCGCTCAGCGCCAGCAGTTGTTTCTGGCGTTGGGCGCTTTCGTCCTGCAGGCGCTTGAACTCGCTCGGTTGCGGCAGACCGTAGCCGCGGCTGTCGAGCAGTTCCGCCGGGCGACTGAGGAAGCCACTGTTGGCGAGAATTTCCTGCAGGGTCGCGTTGGCCTTGTCCATGCCACCGTTTTCCAGCTCCCGGGCGCCGAGGTAACGCTGCTTGACCTCGTCCTGGGCCAGCAGCAACTGGCGGCGATAACTGGCCTGTTCCAGCAGCAGCAATGCGGCGCTGGTACGCAAGTCGGCGCGTTCGAACCACTCACGGCGTTCTTCGGCTGTCAGCGAAAGCCATTCCTCAACAGTGTTCTGCTTGATCGGCAACTGCTTCTTCAGCACATCGAACATCGCCTGATAGCGATCGCGGAACGAGTCGAAGCGATAACCCAGGCGCAGGGCTTCCTTGGGATTGTCGAGTACGCTGGTGTCGGCCAGCCCCCGGCCTTTGAGCACTTCGAGCAAGCCGTTGGGCATGATGCTGTCCAGACCGACAAGTTGCTTGTTGTTGCTGCCGCTGCGTAGCAGTTTCAGGCCTTCCACCGCGCAGTTGTTCGACAGGAAGAAGTAGTTGCCGTCATAGCTCCAGTGCATTTCGGCAGCGTGTTCGACCACGCCTTCGATCTCGTCGCGTGACAGGTTCAATGGCACCGAGGCGAGGCTGCGCAATTCAGTCTTGGTGTATTCGTCGATGACCTGTGCAAGCGGCAGGACGAACAGGCGTGACGGATATTTGCCGACCAGTCCGTCCCAGCTCGACAGCTGCACGTCGCCGACAAAGGCGCGGTAGGACAGCACCAGATGTTGATCAAGGTCGAGCCGGCAATCCGGCCCACGCGGGCGACCCGGTGCGCAGATCACCAGGCGCAACATGCTGTGACCCCAGCGGCTGACCCAGTTCTGGTTGGCTTCGGCCAGCAAATAGTCGACGGCATACACCCGCTCCGGGTCGACCTGACCCAAGGGTTGCTTGGCGAAGTCGTTGCCGGCGTTGAGAAAGGCGAAGGTGTTGCTGCAGGTGTCCTTGACCGGTGGTGCCCAGCCGAAATGCTCCTTGTAGTAGCGATAGAGCGCTGGCCGCCGACAGGCATAGCTCGGGTCGAGGAGGAAATACTCCATGTTGACCGCGACAAACTCTTTCGGGCTGGAGATCTCGTACAGGTCCGGGCTGCGCGCGATCTGTCGGTTGTGCTGTTCGCGTTCACCACGGCGGCCGACATATTGCTGCCAGCCGGCGAGGTCGAGCAGGCGCGGGTCATCGCTTAGGGTGAAGCGCCGCTCTGTCTGACCGCGACACTCATCGGGAATACCAATCAGCCCGGCGCTGTTGAAGCGTCGGCTGCAGCGCTGGATCAGCGTGCGCTCGGCGGCGGGCCACAGGCGCGCGCGGTCATAAATGTGGGTGAGTTCGTGCAGCACCGTTGCCAGCAGTTCCTGGCGTACCGTGCCGTGGGGGCGATTGGTTTTCTCTTTTGCTGCGCTACCGTCGGTGAGGCCGGCGAGCAGTTTGCGATTCAGGTCGAGTTCCGCGACCAGGGTCGCCTGGCCGTAGGCGTTACCGGGCATGTCGTCGGTCCAGCCGACGTCGATGCGCCGATCCAGCTGTTCGACGAAGCTGGGCGGCAGTTTTTGCATCGCTTCATCAAGCAGCGCCTGGCTGGCCTGCTGTTGAGCGGGGCTCAGACCGTCGGTCTTGAGCCGCAATTGCAGGCTGGCGTGGGCGCTGTTGCCAAGCAGCAACAACGCCCCGGCCAGCAGCCAGGTGCCGAGTGACTTCACAGTGCGAGGATGGCTTCGGCGAGCACCTGATCACTGGCGTCGCGGGCTTCCGGCACGCGCGTGCGCAAGGTATTGAGCGCAGCTTCCAGGTGCGCACCACGGATATCGCCGTTGGTGGCAACGAAGCTGGCGGCATCGTCGTGGGCTTCGCGGATGATTTTCGAATCGCGAATCGACGTGGTGGTATCGGAGGTGAAATCGATGGTGCGCTGGGAGGCACGAACGATGATGTTACTGGTGGCTACCAGGGTGTGCGCCTGGGCCACGTCGGCCAACAAAAACAGGCCAAGGGCGGCAGCAATCAGCGGGCTACGCATGGAACGACTCCGGAGGGCAATGATAACGAAGGGATCAGGATAACTATTGGACGAGAATTGCCTGTGCCAGTTCAAGGTCGCTGACATGAAGTTTTGGTCGGGATTTGCGCAGGTAATGCAGTGCGGATTCGAGCTGCGCGCCGCGCAATTGACCGTCACTGGCAACAAACACCGCCGCGTCATCGTGAGCGGCGACGATCAGTTTACGGTCGAATGGTGCGGAAGACACCATCCCAGTTGCCCAAACGCTGACTACGGTGTTTTGCGTGGAGATATCAAAGGCATCGACCGAGGTCGCCCAGAAGGCGCTGATCAGCACAGAAGGGAAAAGCAGTTTGAATAAACGCATGAGACTCGGTAACGGTTAACGAACCTCAAGGCTAGCGCAAATGCCCGGGCCAGAGCCAGCGGCGAAACATCGGGACACGACTGGCGTGTCCCGTCTGACAGCGGCGGATCAGATCGCGAGGATGGCTTGCGCCAGTTGGAAGTCAGTAGCGTTCAGTTGCGGTGCCTGATGGCGGATCAGGTCCAGGGCACTTTCCAGTTTCACGCCACGAATCTGGCCTTCGCTGGCGACGAAGCTGGCAGCGTCGTCACGGGCAGCAATCACGACTTTGTTGTCACGCAGCGAAGAGCTGACGTCGGAGGTGGCATCCGAAGAAGACTTCAGCGCGCCAACCACAGCGTCGGTGGTCACGATGAAGCTGGAGGCGCTGGCGTTGGCAGCCACGGCGAGCAAGGCGGCAGCGCTGAGCAGGCGAAGACGGGACATGGGGTATCTCCTGAAAGTAAACCGTTTTGAGAGGTGGCTTGTGTCTGATGTGTCAGACGCGGGTAACAGAAGATTCGCCACGTTCCGGTGTGGATATTAGGCCTGTATGCGGCGTTCGGACAGTGGGCAGAATGCTAGCGCCAGCAGGGTCTCTCTGGTTCATTCAGTCGATCGGCATGGCCGAGGCCCTGATCCGCGAGATCGCGGTGATTCAGCTGAGCCAGCAGGCGTGGTGTTGCGGCGTGCTCCATCCCTTGTCAAAGCCACGCAGCAAGTGCGGACGAACGAGCGGCTGGATCGGAATTGCGGAAACATCCTGTAAGTTTTTCATGGTGTTTTCTTTAAGCCGGGATGGATTGAAGCCCGGCGATGCCCGATGCAGATAGCCAGGCAAATACACAGACGCAAAATTGTACTGGTGCAAATATTTGTTTTTTTAAACTGTACTTGTTACCCCTGTGACTCGCTTCTCGGGACGTTTTCGAACCCCGAAACGACAAAACCCGTCGCGGTTTCCCGCGACGGGTCTTGTTTTTTCAATTCGGGTTGCTGGCGGTGGGTCTAACGACCAGAGCCAGCGACGCTACTTAGCGCCAGAACGGCTTGCTCAGCTCTTCGTAGCGCTGTGCTTCGCTGATACCGGCGTCAGCCAGCAGACGCGAATCCAGACGAGCCAGTTGGTGGCGGCTGGAGATGCGGCGCTGCCACAACATCAGGTTGGCGATAACGCGCAGAGGCAGGGAAGCCTGGGTTTTTGCAGCTTTGTCTTCGAAGAACAGTTCGGAACTGAGTGTACGTTCCATGGTTGACATCCTTCCGCTTGTGGCGGGATCAGGTAGTGGTTTGACTGGTGCCCATGATCCTCTCGTTTGCCTAGTCTCTCTAGATACAGTTCAACTGTATTGTGAGTGACCAGTTAACTGTTTATAGGGGGTGTACGGGTCAAAATTGAGCAAACTGTACCTGTCTGCACTTAACTGGTGCATTTTAAGTCTGTTCGAGGGAAATAGTAGGAAAAAGGTGTAGGAAAGCACCGGTACAGTAGTACAGTTTTTTCCAGAAGAGGCTGGTGAATAAAACCGCTGATACAAACTGTGTTTGCATCAGCGGTTTGACTGTGTGAATTACACCGCCAGCATGTGCCCGGTTTCTTCCAGGTTCATGTGCCAGCTCAAAGCGTCACGCAGAATGTGCGGGGTATGACCACCGATGGCGCAGGCAGCGGTGAAGTAGTCATTCAGCGCCTGGCGGTAATCGGGATGCACACAATTGTCGATGATCACCCGGGCGCGTTCGCGCGGGGCCAGGCCACGCAAGTCCGCCAGACCCACCTCAGTCACCAGAATGTCGACGTCATGCTCGGTGTGGTCAACGTGGCTGACCATCGGCACCACGCTGGAAATCGCCCCGCCCTTGGCGATCGACTTGGTCACGAACACTGCCAGGTGCGCGTTGCGCGCAAAGTCGCCCGAGCCACCAATGCCATTCATCATCCGCGTGCCGCAGACGTGGGTGGAGTTGACGTTGCCGTAGATGTCGAACTCCAGCGCGGTGTTGATGCCGATGATACCCAGGCGCCGGACTACTTCCGGGTGATTGGAGATCTCCTGCGGACGCAGCACCAGTTTGTCCTTGTACTTCTCCAGGTTGCCGAACACGTCGCTGTTGCGCCGCTCCGACAGGGTGATCGAGCTGCCCGAGGCGAAACTCAGCTTGCCTGCATCAATCAGGTCGAAGGTCGAGTCCTGCAACACTTCGGAGTACATGGTCAGGTCTTCGAACGGCGAATCGATCAGACCGCACATCACCGCGTTGGCGATGTTGCCGATCCCGGCCTGCAACGGGCCGAGCTTGTTGGTCATGCGCCCGGCATCGACTTCCTGCTTGAAGAAGGTGATCAGGTGTTCGGCGATAGCGTTGGTGTCGACATCCGGGGTTGATACCGTGGACGGCGAATCCGCCTGCTGGGTGATGACGATGGCGACAATCTTCTCCGGCGGGATCGGGATCGCGGTGCTGCCGATGCGGTCGTCGACTTTCACCAGCGGGATTGGCGTGCGCGTCGGACGATAGGTCGGGATATAGATGTCATGCAGGCCTTCGAGGTTGGCGTTGTGCGCCAGGTTGATCTCGACAATTACCTGCTTGGCGAAAATCGCGAAGCTGGCCGAGTTGCCCACCGAAGTGGTCGGCACGATGTGACCCTGTTCGGTGATGGCCACGGCTTCGATCACCGCGATATCCGGCAGCTTCAGTTGCTGGTTGCGCAGTTGCTCGACGGTTTCCGACAAGTGCTGGTCGATGAACATCACTTCGCCGGCGTTGATTGCCTTGCGCAAGGTGCTGTCAACCTGGAACGGCATACGCCGCGACAGCACGCCGGCCTCGGTCAGTTGCTTGTCGAGGTCGTTGCCCAGGCTGGCGCCGGTCATCAGGCTGATCTTCAGCGGCGTGACCTTGGCTCGCTCGGCCAGTGCGTGAGGGACGGCTTTGGCTTCGCCTGCGCGGGTGAAGCCGCTCATGCCGACGGTCATGCCGTCTTCAATCAGCGCGGCGGCGTCGGCGGCGCTCATCACTTTATCCAACAACGAAGGCAGGCGAATACGGTCACGGTACATGGATTATTTTCTCGGGAAGCGAGTAGCAGGATGCGCAGTCTAGTGAATTTCGCGGGCGCCTGTCCCGCTACCAAGGTCGCAAACGAGGCGTCTATTTAGCGGGTTTCAAGTAAAACACCGTTACTGGATCTGCAACAACGTGGCAAATTGTCCGACGCTTTGCGCAAACAAAAACGCCCCGACAAGTCGGGGCGTCTGGTATTGCAGCGGGGAATTACTCGACCGCTTTGACCATATCTTCGATGACTTTCTTCGCGTCGCCGAAGACCATCATGGTCTTGTCCAGGTAGAACAGTTCGTTGTCCAGACCGGCATAGCCGCTGGCCATCGAGCGTTTGTTGACGATGATGGTCTTGGCCTTGAACGCTTCGAGAATCGGCATGCCGGCAATCGGCGATTTCGGATCGTTCTTGGCGGCCGGGTTGACCACGTCGTTGGCGCCGAGCACCAGCACCACGTCGGCCTGGCCGAACTCGGAGTTGATGTCTTCCATCTCGAACACCTGGTCGTAAGGCACTTCGGCCTCGGCGAGCAGGACGTTCATGTGCCCGGGCATGCGACCGGCCACCGGGTGGATCGCGTACTTCACGGTCACGCCACGGTGGGTCAGTTTCTCGGTCAGCTCTTTCAAGGCGTGTTGCGCGCGCGCCACCGCCAGGCCGTAACCCGGAACGATGATCACGGTGTCGGCGTTGGTCAGCAGGAAGGTTGCGTCGTCAGCCGAACCGGATTTCACCGGACGGGCTTCTTTCGCACCGGCAGGTCCTGCGTCGGCCGTGTTGCCGAAACCACCGAGCAGGACATTAAAGAAGGAACGGTTCATCGCCTTGCACATGATGTACGAAAGGATCGCACCGCTCGAACCCACCAGCGAACCGGCGATGATCAGCATCGAGTTGTTCAGCGAGAAGCCGATACCCGCTGCAGCCCAGCCCGAGTAACTGTTGAGCATCGACACCACCACCGGCATGTCGGCGCCGCCGATCGGGATGATGATCAGCACGCCCATCACGAACGCCAGCGCCAGCATCAGCGCGAACGCTGCGAGGTTGCCGGTGAGCATGAAGGTCACGCCCAGCACCAGTGTCGCCAGACCCAGTACTGCGTTGAGCTTGTGCTGACCGGCGAACTGTACCGGCGCACCCTGGAACAGACGGAACTTGTACTTGCCCGACAGCTTGCCGAAGGCGATCACCGAACCGGAGAAGGTGATTGCACCGATCGCCGCTCCGAGGAACAGCTCCAGACGGTTGCCCGCCGGGATCGAGTCGCCCAGTTGCTTGACGATGCCCAGCGATTGCGGCTCGACCACCGCGGCAATGGCGATGAACACCGCCGCCAGACCGATCATGCTGTGCATGAACGCGACCAGCTCCGGCATCTTGGTCATTTCAACGCGCTTGGCCATGATCGAACCGGCGGTGCCGCCGATCAGCAGGCCGACGATCACGTAACCGATACCCGCAGTCGCCAGCTCAGCCCCAAGCTTATAGATGAGGCCGACAGTGGTGAGGATGGCCAGCGCCATGCCGAGCATGCCGAACAGGTTGCCGCGCCGCGATGTGGTCGGGTGCGACAGGCCTTTGAGGGCCTGGATAAAGCAGATCGACGCGATCAGGTAGAGCGTCGTGACGAGATTCATGCTCATTACTTCGGCGCCTCTTCTTTTGCTTTCGGGGCTTTCTTCTTGAACATCTCAAGCATGCGGCGGGTGACCAGGAAGCCACCAAACACGTTGACCGCAGCCAGCGCCACGGCGAGGGTGCCCATGGTCTTGCCCAGCGGCGTGACGGTCAGCGCAGCGGCAAGCATGGCGCCGACGATCACGATCGCCGAAATGGCGTTGGTCACCGCCATCAACGGCGTGTGCAGCGCAGGTGTAACGTTCCAGACCACGTGATAACCGACATAAATCGCCAGCACGAAGATGATCAGGTTGTAGATACCGGGGGAGATAAGCTCTTCCATCGTCTGAATCCCTGCTTAGGCGTTTTTGCGGATGACTTGGCCGTCGCGGCACATCAGGCACGCGGCGACGATGTCGTCTTCGAGGTTGACGTCGAACTGGCCTTCTTTGGTGAACACCAGCTTGAGGAAGTCCAGCAGGTTGCGGGCGTACAGCGCCGAGGCGTCTGCAGCGACTTCACCGGCGAGGTTGGTCGGGCCGACGATGGTCACGCCGTTCTCGACCACAACCTGATCGGCCACGGTCAGCGGGCAGTTGCCACCCTGGGCCGCTGCGAGGTCGATGACCACCGAGCCGGGTTTCATCTGCGCAACGGTGTCTGCGCTCAACAGTGTCGGCGCCTTGCGGCCCGGGATCAGTGCGGTGGTGATGACGATGTCGGCCTGCTTGGCGCGTTCGTGCACAGCCTGGGCCTGACGTTGCATCCAGCTCGCCGGCATCGGGCGAGCGTAACCGCCGACACCGACCGCGCATTCACGCTCTTCGTCAGTCTCGTAAGGCACATCGACGAACTTGGCGCCGAGGGATTCGATCTGTTCCTTCACCGCCGGACGCACGTCAGACGCTTCGATCACCGCACCCAGACGTTTCGCTGTGGCAATCGCCTGCAACCCGGCCACACCGGCGCCCAGAATCAGCACGCGCGCCGCTTTCACGGTGCCCGCAGCGGTCATCAGCATCGGCATGAAGCGTGGATAGTAGTGCGCGGCCAGCAATACCGCCTTGTAGCCGGCGATGTTCGCTTGCGACGACAACACATCGAGACTCTGCGCCCGAGACGTACGCGGCGCCGCTTCCAGGGCGAATGCAGTAATCCCGCACTCGGCCATTTTCGCGATGGTTTCGTTATTGAAGGGGTTGAGCATGCCAACCAGCACCGTGCCGCGCTTGATCAGCGCCAGTTCGGCGTCGCTGGGGGCGACCACTTTGAGAATCAGCTCGGCAGCGAACGCATCGTTGGCACTGCCAATGGTTGCGCCCGCCGCTTCATAGGCACTGTCGACAACACTGGCTTTTACGCCGGCGCCGGTTTGCACAGTGACCTTATGACCTTGGCTGATCAGCTTTTTAATGATTTCCGGGGTTGCAGCAACCCGTGTTTCACCGGTCTGGGTTTCGAGAGGAACACCAATGTGCACGTCAAATCTCCTGCGTGATCTTATTGAGTAAACCCAGGCACTGCGGATGGTGCGACTGGGGCGGCCGATCAGCACGATCCCGCCAAATCAGGGCGGGGCGCGGCATTTTGCAGGCGAACTTTATGCCCTTCAAGGGATTATGACGGGTGACGGAAAATTAACTACAAGTCATCCCGTGACCGAATGTCGCAGATGGCCAGTTGAATCCCTTACAGGCCGTGCCTTGCAAGGATTCTGGCTGAATTTGAAAAAATTTCTCATCGGTGGCGTGAATAGGCCGTAATGAGTCGTGGATGGAGGCTCAAAGCCACGTCGGCAGGCGCTTGTGGGACGTCTGTACGACTTTCGGATACAGTCTGCGATTTTGCGACAAATACTTATATCTGTAGGGCTTTGAATTTCCTGACTACCGGGTTAGTAATCGTTGTAAGCCTTTATTCTTCTAGGCTGTAGCTGTGTGCCTGGTTGACCAGCCAATCGCGAAAAGCCTTGAGTGATGCCGATTCGACCTTTCGCTCTGGAATCATCAGGTAATACGCCTTGATGCTGGAGAGGGCATTCGGGTTGGCGATCACCAGGCGTTTCTCTGCCAGTTCGCGCTGAATCAGAAACGGTGGAATCAGCGCGATCCCCATGTCGTGCATGGCCGCCTGGGCCAGCATGGAGAATAGCTCGTAGCGCGGGCCTGTCATGTCGCGGGGGATGTTCAGGTGCTGTGAGTTGAACCACTGGCGCCAGGCGTAGGGGCGTGTGGTTTGCTGCAGCAGAGGCAGCTCGGCGATCTTGTCAGGTGTCAGATGTGTCCTGCTGCCGAGTAGGGCGGGGCTGCACACCGGCATGGGATTTTCTCCCATCAACCTATGGGATTCAGTACCCGACCAATCGGCGTCGCCAAAGTAGATCGCCGCGTCGAAATCAGTGTCGGCAAACAGGAACGGGCGGGTGCGGTTGGTCAGGTTGACCGTCACTTCCGGGTGCTTGAGCTGGAAGTCCTTGAGCCGTGGTAGCAGCCATTGGGTGCCGAAGGTCGGCACCACCGCCAGTTCGATCACGTTGGTACCCTGCTGGCCCATCACCGAGAGTGTGTCGCGCTCGACGGCGTCCAGTTGCGTGGCCACCCGACGGCTGTAGGAAAGGCCCGCTTCCGTCAGTTTGACTCCGCGTCGCGAGCGTCGGAACAGTTCCACGCTGAGGAAGTCCTCAAGGCTGGCGATCTGTCGGCAAATGGCGCCCTGAGTGAGGGAAAGTTCTTCGGCAGCCTTGGTAAAGCTTTCGTGGCGAGCGGCGGCTTCGAAGCTGATCAGGGCCGTGGTGCTGGGGATCTTCCTGCGCATGTACGTCTACCTCACTAATGCGCCGCATAAAAGGCATTCAGCGACGTGTCGGAGTGAGAAATTAGCACAACAGGATGCGAAATCCTCGTTTGCCGCGCTGGCAAAGCGGGCCTAGGATCAATGCCACGTTAATTCACCGATTTGCGAGGACACACTCATGGGCGGTAAAGCTAGCTTCAACTGGATCGATCCCCTGCTGCTGGATCAACAGCTCACCGAAGAAGAGCGCATGATCCGCGACACCGCCGCCCAGTTCGCTCAGCAGAGCCTGGCGCCACGCGTGCTTGAAGCGTTCCGCCATGAGAAAACCGATCCGGCAATCTTCCGCGAAATGGGCGAAGTCGGTCTGCTCGGTGCGACCATCCCTGAGCAATACGGTGGCAGCGGCCTGAACTACGTCAGCTACGGCCTGATCGCCCGTGAAGTGGAGCGTGTCGACTCCGGCTACCGTTCGATGATGAGCGTGCAGTCCTCGCTGGTGATGGTGCCAATCAACGAATTCGGCACAGAAGCCCAGAAACAGAAGTACCTGCCGAAACTGGCCTCCGGTGAATGGATCGGCTGCTTCGGTCTGACCGAGCCAAACCATGGTTCCGACCCGGGCGCGATGATCACCCGTGCGCGCAAAGTCGACGGCGGCTACAGTCTGACCGGCGCCAAGATGTGGATCACCAACAGCCCGATCGCCGATGTGTTCGTGGTCTGGGCCAAGGACGATGCCGGCGACATCCGTGGTTTCGTGCTGGAGAAAGGCTGGAAGGGCCTGAGTGCACCGGCGATTCACGGCAAGGTCGGTCTGCGTGCTTCGATCACCGGCGAAATCGTCATGGACAACGTGTTTGTCCCGGAAGAGAACATCTTCCCGGACGTGCGCGGTCTGAAAGGCCCGTTCACCTGCCTCAACTCCGCACGTTACGGCATCTCCTGGGGCGCGTTGGGTGCTGCCGAGTTCTGCTGGCACACCGCTCGCCAGTACACCCTCGATCGTCAGCAGTTCGGGCGTCCATTGGCCGCTACCCAATTGATCCAGAAGAAGCTGGCTGACATGCAGACCGAGATCACTCTGGCGCTGCAAGGTTGCCTGCGCCTGGGCCGCATGAAGGATGAAGGCACTGCTGCGGTCGAAATTACCTCGATCATGAAACGCAACTCCTGTGGCAAGTCGCTGGATATCGCGCGCATGGCTCGTGACATGTTGGGCGGCAACGGTATCTCCGATGAGTTCGGAGTGGCTCGTCACCTGGTCAACCTGGAAGTGGTGAATACCTATGAAGGTACTCACGACGTTCATGCGCTGATCCTCGGTCGCGCACAAACCGGTCTGCAGGCGTTCTATTAACAGGAGAGCGACCATGGGCGCGCTGTCGCATTTGCGGGTACTGGATTTATCGCGCGTGCTGGCCGGGCCTTGGGCTGGGCAGATTCTCGCCGACCTTGGCGCCGAGGTGATCAAGGTCGAGCGCCCGGGCAATGGCGATGACACGCGCGCCTGGGGGCCACCCTTCCTTAAGGACGCTTATGGTGAGAACACCAGCGAAGCGGCTTATTACCTGTCGGCCAACCGCAACAAGCAATCGGTGACGATCGACTTCACTCGACCTGAAGGGCAGCAGCTTGTACGGGACCTCGCGGAGAAGTCGGACATCCTGATCGAGAACTTCAAGGTTGGAGGGCTGGCCGCTTATGGGCTGGACTATGAGTCGCTCAAAGCGATCAATCCGGATCTGATCTATTGCTCGATCACCGGCTTCGGTCAAACCGGGCCATATGCCAAGCGTGCCGGTTATGACTTCATGATCCAGGGGCTGGGCGGGCTGATGAGCCTGACCGGTCGCCCTGAAGGTGATGAAGGCGCCGGGCCGGTGAAGGTGGGAGTGGCGCTGACGGACATTCTTACGGGGCTGTATTCGACCGTGGCGATTCTGGCGGCGTTGGCTCATCGTGATCACGACGGTGGCGGGCAGCACATCGATATGGCTTTGCTGGATGTGCAGGTCGCATGCCTGGCGAACCAGGCGATGAACTATCTGACTACCGGCAATGCGCCGAAACGTCTGGGTAATGCACATCCGAACATCGTGCCCTATCAGGACTTCCCGACGGCTGATGGCGATTTCATTCTTACCGTTGGCAATGACGGCCAGTTCCGCAAGTTTGCCGAGGTGGCGGGGCAGCCGCAGTGGGCGGACGATCCGCGTTTCGCGACTAACAAGCTGCGGGTGGCTAATCGCGCGGTGTTGATTCCGCTGATCCGTCAGGCGACGGTCTTCAAGACCACTGCCGAATGGGTGGCGCAGTTGGAGCAGGCTGGGGTGCCGTGTGGGCCGATCAACGATCTGTCCCAGGTGTTTGACGATCCGCAGGTGAAAGCGCGTGGGTTGGCGATAGAGCTCCCGCATGCACTGGCCGGGATGGTTCCGCAGGTAGCGAGTCCGATCCGGCTGTCGCAGACGCCTGTCGAGTACCGTCGTGCGCCTCCTTTATTGGGCGAGCATACGTTGGAGGTTCTGCAGCGGGTGCTTGGTCTGGGCGCTGGCGCGGTGGAGGCGCTCAGGGCTGATGGGGTGCTTTGAGTGCCCCTCTATATAGAGGAGTCGTTTCCCAGCCTATATATAAGTGTCGCTGTGTGTTTTTTGACCGATCTGTAAGTCGTTGAAAGAAAAGTGAAATTAACGGTTGACGGCAGATTCAGGAGGTCTATAATTCGCCCCACTTCCGGCGCAGTCGAAACGGAAAACTCCTTGAGATTCAATGAGTTATGTAGGTTTCGATAGCGAGTTGCTTCAGTTCATCGAAGCCAAAAGGAAGTTGAAAAAGAGGTGTTGACAGCAGCGTGTAACGCTGTAGAATTCGCCTCCCGCTGACGAGAGATCGGAAGCGCAAGTGGTTGAAGTTATTGAAGAATTCTTCGAAAACTTCTGAAAATAATCACTTGACAGCAAATGAGGCTGCTGTAGAATGCGCGCCTCGGTTGAGACGAAAGATCTTAACCAACCGCTCTTTAACAACTGAATCAAGCAATTCGTGTGGGTGCTTGTGGAGTCAGACTGATAGTCAACAAGATTATCAGCATCACAAGTTACTCCGCGAGAAATCAAAGATGTAACCAACGATTGCTGAGCCAAGTTTAGGGTTTCTTAAAAACCCAAAGATGTTTGAACTGAAGAGTTTGATCATGGCTCAGATTGAACGCTGGCGGCAGGCCTAACACATGCAAGTCGAGCGGATGAAAGGAGCTTGCTCCTGGATTCAGCGGCGGACGGGTGAGTAATGCCTAGGAATCTGCCTGGTAGTGGGGGACAACGTTTCGAAAGGAACGCTAATACCGCATACGTCCTACGGGAGAAAGCAGGGGACCTTCGGGCCTTGCGCTATCAGATGAGCCTAGGTCGGATTAGCTAGTTGGTGAGGTAATGGCTCACCAAGGCGACGATCCGTAACTGGTCTGAGAGGATGATCAGTCACACTGGAACTGAGACACGGTCCAGACTCCTACGGGAGGCAGCAGTGGGGAATATTGGACAATGGGCGAAAGCCTGATCCAGCCATGCCGCGTGTGTGAAGAAGGTCTTCGGATTGTAAAGCACTTTAAGTTGGGAGGAAGGGTTGTAGATTAATACTCTGCAATTTTGACGTTACCGACAGAATAAGCACCGGCTAACTCTGTGCCAGCAGCCGCGGTAATACAGAGGGTGCAAGCGTTAATCGGAATTACTGGGCGTAAAGCGCGCGTAGGTGGTTTGTTAAGTTGGATGTGAAATCCCCGGGCTCAACCTGGGAACTGCATCCAAAACTGGCAAGCTAGAGTATGGTAGAGGGTGGTGGAATTTCCTGTGTAGCGGTGAAATGCGTAGATATAGGAAGGAACACCAGTGGCGAAGGCGACCACCTGGACTGATACTGACACTGAGGTGCGAAAGCGTGGGGAGCAAACAGGATTAGATACCCTGGTAGTCCACGCCGTAAACGATGTCAACTAGCCGTTGGGAGCCTTGAGCTCTTAGTGGCGCAGCTAACGCATTAAGTTGACCGCCTGGGGAGTACGGCCGCAAGGTTAAAACTCAAATGAATTGACGGGGGCCCGCACAAGCGGTGGAGCATGTGGTTTAATTCGAAGCAACGCGAAGAACCTTACCAGGCCTTGACATCCAATGAACTTTCCAGAGATGGATTGGTGCCTTCGGGAACATTGAGACAGGTGCTGCATGGCTGTCGTCAGCTCGTGTCGTGAGATGTTGGGTTAAGTCCCGTAACGAGCGCAACCCTTGTCCTTAGTTACCAGCACGTAATGGTGGGCACTCTAAGGAGACTGCCGGTGACAAACCGGAGGAAGGTGGGGATGACGTCAAGTCATCATGGCCCTTACGGCCTGGGCTACACACGTGCTACAATGGTCGGTACAGAGGGTTGCCAAGCCGCGAGGTGGAGCTAATCCCACAAAACCGATCGTAGTCCGGATCGCAGTCTGCAACTCGACTGCGTGAAGTCGGAATCGCTAGTAATCGCGAATCAGAATGTCGCGGTGAATACGTTCCCGGGCCTTGTACACACCGCCCGTCACACCATGGGAGTGGGTTGCACCAGAAGTAGCTAGTCTAACCTTCGGGAGGACGGTTACCACGGTGTGATTCATGACTGGGGTGAAGTCGTAACAAGGTAGCCGTAGGGGAACCTGCGGCTGGATCACCTCCTTAATCGACGACATCAGCTGCTCCATAAGTTCCCACACGAATTGCTTGATTCATTGAAGAAGACGATAGAAGCAGCCCGAAATTGGGTCTGTAGCTCAGTTGGTTAGAGCGCACCCCTGATAAGGGTGAGGTCGGCAGTTCGAATCTGCCCAGACCCACCAATTTTTGTGTGGGAAACCTGTAGAAATACGGGGCCATAGCTCAGCTGGGAGAGCGCCTGCCTTGCACGCAGGAGGTCAGCGGTTCGATCCCGCTTGGCTCCACCACCACTGCTTCTGAAGTTTGAAAGCTTAGAAATGAGCATTCCATCGCTGTGATGGTGAATGCTGATTTCTAGTCTTTTGATTAGATCGTTCTTTAAAAATTTGGGTATGTGATAGAAAGATAGACTGAACGTTACTTTCACTGGTAACGGATCAGGCTAAGGTAAAATTTGTGAGTGACTCTTAAGAGTTTTGCGAATTTTCGGCGAATGTCGTCTTCACAGTATAACCAGATTGCTTGGGGTTATATGGTCAAGTGAAGAAGCGCATACGGTGGATGCCTTGGCAGTCAGAGGCGATGAAAGACGTGGTAGCCTGCGAAAAGCTTCGGGGAGTCGGCAAACAGACTTTGATCCGGAGATGTCTGAATGGGGGAACCCAGCCATCATAAGATGGTTATCTTGTACTGAATACATAGGTGCAAGAGGCGAACCAGGGGAACTGAAACATCTAAGTACCCTGAGGAAAAGAAATCAACCGAGATTCCCTTAGTAGTGGCGAGCGAACGGGGACTAGCCCTTAAGTGGCTTTGAGATTAGCGGAACGCTCTGGAAAGTGCGGCCATAGTGGGTGATAGCCCTGTACGCGAAAATCTCTTAGTCATGAAATCGAGTAGGACGGAGCACGAGAAACTTTGTCTGAATATGGGGGGACCATCCTCCAAGGCTAAATACTACTGACTGACCGATAGTGAACTAGTACCGTGAGGGAAAGGCGAAAAGAACCCCGGAGAGGGGAGTGAAATAGATCCTGAAACCGTATGCGTACAAGCAGTGGGAGCCCACTTTGTTGGGTGACTGCGTACCTTTTGTATAATGGGTCAGCGACTTATTTTCAGTGGCGAGCTTAACCGAATAGGGGAGGCGTAGCGAAAGCGAGTCTTAATAGGGCGTCTAGTCGCTGGGAATAGACCCGAAACCGGGCGATCTATCCATGGGCAGGTTGAAGGTTAGGTAACACTGACTGGAGGACCGAACCGACTACCGTTGAAAAGTTAGCGGATGACCTGTGGATCGGAGTGAAAGGCTAATCAAGCTCGGAGATAGCTGGTTCTCCTCGAAAGCTATTTAGGTAGCGCCTCATGTATCACTGTAGGGGGTAGAGCACTGTTTCGGCTAGGGGGTCATCCCGACTTACCAAACCGATGCAAACTCCGAATACCTACAAGTGCCGAGCATGGGAGACACACGGCGGGTGCTAACGTCCGTCGTGAAAAGGGAAACAACCCAGACCGTCAGCTAAGGTCCCAAAGTTATGGTTAAGTGGGAAACGATGTGGGAAGGCTTAGACAGCTAGGAGGTTGGCTTAGAAGCAGCCACCCTTTAAAGAAAGCGTAATAGCTCACTAGTCGAGTCGGCCTGCGCGGAAGATGTAACGGGGCTCAAACCATACACCGAAGCTACGGGTATCACGCAAGTGATGCGGTAGAGGAGCGTTCTGTAAGCCTGTGAAGGTGAGTTGAGAAGCTTGCTGGAGGTATCAGAAGTGCGAATGCTGACATGAGTAACGACAATGGGTGTGAAAAACACCCACGCCGAAAGACCAAGGTTTCCTGCGCAACGTTAATCGACGCAGGGTTAGTCGGTCCCTAAGGCGAGGCTGAAAAGCGTAGTCGATGGAAAACAGGTTAATATTCCTGTACTTCTGGTTATTGCGATGGAGGGACGGAGAAGGCTAGGCCAGCTTGGCGTTGGTTGTCCAAGTTTAAGGTGGTAGGCTGAGATCTTAGGTAAATCCGGGATCTTAAGGCCGAGAGCTGATGACGAGTTACCCTTTGGGTGACGAAGTGGTTGATGCCATGCTTCCAAGAAAAGCTTCTAAGCTTCAGGTAACCAGGAACCGTACCCCAAACCGACACAGGTGGTTGGGTAGAGAATACCAAGGCGCTTGAGAGAACTCGGGTGAAGGAACTAGGCAAAATGGCACCGTAACTTCGGGAGAAGGTGCGCCGGTGAGGGTGAAGGACTTGCTCCGTAAGCTCATGCCGGTCGAAGATACCAGGCCGCTGCGACTGTTTATTAAAAACACAGCACTCTGCAAACACGAAAGTGGACGTATAGGGTGTGACGCCTGCCCGGTGCCGGAAGGTTAATTGATGGGGTTAGCTAACGCGAAGCTCTTGATCGAAGCCCCGGTAAACGGCGGCCGTAACTATAACGGTCCTAAGGTAGCGAAATTCCTTGTCGGGTAAGTTCCGACCTGCACGAATGGCGTAACGATGGCGGCGCTGTCTCCACCCGAGACTCAGTGAAATTGAAATCGCTGTGAAGATGCAGTGTATCCGCGGCTAGACGGAAAGACCCCGTGAACCTTTACTATAGCTTTGCACTGGACTTTGAATTTGCTTGTGTAGGATAGGTGGGAGGCTTTGAAGCGTGGACGCCAGTTCGCGTGGAGCCATCCTTGAAATACCACCCTGGCAACTTTGAGGTTCTAACTCAGGTCCGTTATCCGGATCGAGGACAGTGTATGGTGGGTAGTTTGACTGGGGCGGTCTCCTCCTAAAGAGTAACGGAGGAGTACGAAGGTGCGCTCAGACCGGTCGGAAATCGGTCGTAGAGTATAAAGGCAAAAGCGCGCTTGACTGCGAGACAGACACGTCGAGCAGGTACGAAAGTAGGTCTTAGTGATCCGGTGGTTCTGTATGGAAGGGCCATCGCTCAACGGATAAAAGGTACTCCGGGGATAACAGGCTGATACCGCCCAAGAGTTCATATCGACGGCGGTGTTTGGCACCTCGATGTCGGCTCATCACATCCTGGGGCTGAAGCCGGTCCCAAGGGTATGGCTGTTCGCCATTTAAAGTGGTACGCGAGCTGGGTTTAGAACGTCGTGAGACAGTTCGGTCCCTATCTGCCGTGGACGTTTGAGATTTGAGAGGGGCTGCTCCTAGTACGAGAGGACCGGAGTGGACGAACCTCTGGTGTTCCGGTTGTCACGCCAGTGGCATTGCCGGGTAGCTATGTTCGGGAAAGATAACCGCTGAAAGCATCTAAGCGGGAAACTTGCCTCAAGATGAGATCTCACTGGAACCTTGAGTTCCCTGAAGGGCCGTCGAAGACTACGACGTTGATAGGTTGGGTGTGTAAGCGCTGTGAGGCGTTGAGCTAACCAATACTAATTGCCCGTGAGGCTTGACCATATAACACCCAAGCAATCTGAATGCTCGAAAGAGACCAGATTGCGGTGTGTGAAGACGCAATGAACCGAAAGTTTGCGATGCTCACAAGACACCTGTATCACATACCCGATTTGCTGAAGCGAGGCCAACGTGCCACGAGTCAGTACCCGAATTTCTTGACGACCATAGAGCGTTGGAACCACCTGATCCCATCCCGAACTCAGAAGTGAAACGATGCATCGCCGATGGTAGTGTGGGGTTTCCCCATGTGAGAGTAGGTCATCGTCAAGATTAAATTCCGAAACCCCAATTGCGAAAGCAGTTGGGGTTTTGTTTTAGTAGAAGTCACCGATTTTGCTGGCACGTTACCGTGTTGACGGGCCAGATACAGAATTTCTTGACGACCATAGAGCGTTGGAACCACCTGATCCCATCCCGAACTCAGAAGTGAAACGATGCATCGCCGATGGTAGTGTGGGGTTTCCCCATGTGAGAGTAGGTCATCGTCAAGATTAAATTCCAGAACCCCTGTCTGCTAACGCAGACAGGGGTTTTGTCGTTTCAGGGCTTCCGAACATCAGGCCGCTTTGCGAGCCTTGCTGATACGTCGGGCTTGCCACTTACGCCACCAGATGTAAACGCCAGTCCCTGACAGTCCCGCAATCACAACACCCAATACTGCGATCAGCACCTGCCCGGTAAAGCCTATGATCCGCCCGCCATGTATCGGTAACTGCAATCGATAAAACCGCTCCCCCAATGTCCCTTCTCCAGCGATTTCCTGCCCTAATAATCGTCCGTCCGTGCCGTGAAAGAACAACCAGGATTTTCCATGCGCTTGAGTGTCATGTTGTCCAAATCCTGCACCGTAGAAGTTGTACTCAAAGCTGTAATACAACTCCCCGATCGCCGCTGTCAGTCCTAACCTTTTTCCCTCCTGCACTGCCCTTTCATACGCCTGTTGATAACTCAACTGTGTCACCCCCAACTCCGAGGGAGGCATTCGCCCTCGAGCCTCATAAACGCTCGGTTCAATCGGCGAAAACCACGACACTGCCGGTTTGAACACCTGACTCGGCAAATTCATCGCGACACT
Source organism: Pseudomonas sp. JQ36 (assembly GCF_053851495.1). Classification (NCBI taxonomy): domain Bacteria; kingdom Pseudomonadati; phylum Pseudomonadota; class Gammaproteobacteria; order Pseudomonadales; family Pseudomonadaceae; genus Pseudomonas; species Pseudomonas sp. JQ36. Next base: position 4,962,952 of record NZ_CM132642.1, read on the forward strand.
GCTGACCGCAATCGGCAGCAACAACAACCACAGCCACAATCCCCCCGCACGATGCAGGTCGAAGTTGAGCCGGTAAGCGTGCCCGCCCTTGATCTTCCAGGCCGTCGACCACTTTCTCCAGAACGGCTTGCCACGAGGAAATGTCAGCCACAAGGCGATAAAGCAATCGATCACCCAGGCGCACGCAACCAGACCCATCAACCACAAGCCCCAGTTTCCGGGCAGCGTCAGGTTGTAATGAAACTCGAGAATGAACGGAATGAAGTTCTCCCGGGAAAAGCAGCACTCGCCCCAGTAACGTTGCCCTTTCTGCTCGGCACTCACCGGGTCCAGGTAGAACACCTGATTGCGCTCATCAAACGGTTTGCCCGTCGCCGGATCGTTACGTGGAACAGCTGCCAATAGCGCGGTATGCCCCAACTCGTCCGGATACTCCATGTACCAGACCTGCAGCTTCGGATGGGTGGTTTGCACAGCCTCGACCAACGCCCCTGGAGGCAATCGCTGACCCTCGGCGGAGGCCGCATAGAATTGCGGATTCAGCCACTCATCCAGCTCATGATTAAACGCCAGAATGCTTCCGGTAATCCCGGCCAACAGCAAAAACACCGCCGTCGCCAGGCCGATATAGCGATGCAACAACACCAACAATGCGCGCATGAAGATTTCCCCACAAAGACGACAAAGCCAGCCCCTGAGAAATCAGCGGCTGGCTTTTTTATGCACAAGGCAAAGGCTTAGAACTGGTAGCTGACCGTGGCGGCGACGTTGCGCTCTTCGCCCATGTAGCAGAAGTTCAGGCTGGCGCAGGAGGCCACGTAGGACTCATTGGTCAGGTTGTTCGCATTCAAGCGCACGTCGACGCCCTTCAAGCCGACCTTGCCCAGGTCATAACCGATCGAGGCGTCGAACAAGGTGTAGGAAGGCACCTTCAGCGTGTTTTCCGCGTCCGCCCAGCTATAACCGACATAACGCACACCACCGCCCAGACGCAGGCCATCGAGTACCGCGCTGTCGAACTTGTAGTCGGCCCACAACGAGGCCATGTGCCGCGGCGCCTGAGTTGGCGAGTTGCCTTTGTTCTCAATCACGTCGGTCGGCGTGCTCAAGGTGCTGACCATCGACTTCGAGTACTCGATATCGGTGAAGGTGTAGCTGCCGAGCACTTTCAGGTTGTCGGTCAACTGCATGTGCGCTTCCAGCTCCAGACCTTGCGAGCGCACAGCGCCGACTGCTCGGTAGAAGTTTTCCTGTGGCAACTTGGTCGCGAGGTTCTCCTGATCAATGCGGAACAGCGAGGCGGTGAACAGATTGTCGGTGCCCGGCGGCTGGTACTTCAGGCCGACTTCCCATTGCGTACCGTCAGTTGGCGGCAGAGGATTACCGGCGCTGTCGGCATACGAGTTCGGGTTAAACGACTCGGAGTAGCTGATGTACGGCGCCAGACCGTTATCGAACAGATACAACGCGCCGGCGCGGCCGGTCAGTTTGGTACGGCGGTCGTTGATTTCGGTGCCCACTGGCCGACCCGCTTCGGCGATACGGTTCTCATCGGAGGTCTCGACCCAGTCCTGACGCAAGCCCAGCGAGAAGCGCCACTGGTCCATCTCGATCAGGTCTTGCAGGTAGACCCCGGTCTGCTCCAGGCGCCGCAGGTAACTGGTGTCGCCGTACATGTCGATCGCCGAATTGCCGTAGACCGGGTTGAACGCATTGATCGGCGCCAGACCACCACTGGTCCAGTCGACCACCGTCTTGCGCCGTTGATAATCTGCGCCCATCAACACGGTGTGCTTGGTGGCCCCGGTGAAGAATTCGGCCTGCAGCATGTTGTCGACGATGAACGCATGCAGACGTTCATCGCCGCCGGTGTAATAGCGGTTCAGTTCGTTGCTGGTTGGTGTCGTCCAGCCATAGGCGTAGACCTGATCCATGTTCACTTTGGAGTCGAGGTAACGGAAGTTCTGCCGCGCCGTGAAGACATCGTTGAAGCGATGTTCGAACTGATAGCCGAACGATTGCTGATCCCGCGAGTAGCCATCAATCCCCGGCTCGCCCTCGAAGAAGTGCGGCGAGATGCGGTTGCCGTTGCGCTGATGAATCGTCCCGTCCGCCGGCACGCCACCGTGGTAGCCGCCATCCGGATCGTGCTGCAGATACGCCTGCAGCGTCAGCGAGGTGTCTTCAGTGAAATCAATGCTCAGGGTCGGGGCGAGGGCGAAGCGTTTTTCCTTGTTGTGGTCGAATTGTGTGTCGGACTGATCCGTCAAACCGGTCAGACGATAGGCAATGCGCTTGTCATCATCGACCGGGCCACTGAAGTCAAACCCGACTCCGCGCTGACCTTGGGTACCGACCGTGGCCTGAACCTGATGATAGGCCTCGTACAACGGCTTTTTGCTGGTCAGTGCCACGAGGCCACCGGGCGAACTGCGGCCGTACAACACTGACGATGGACCTTTGAGAATATCCACGCGCTCAAGAAAATACGGATCGACCTGCATGGTGCTGTAGGTGCCGCTGTCGCCCATCGACTTGAGACCGTCGAGGTAAATATTGTCCACGGAACCGTCGTTGAAGCCGCGCATCGCCACATAGTCGTAGCGATGGGTCGCCCCGTAAGGGTTGGTCAGCACGCCGGGGGTATAGCGCATCGCCTGAGAGACGGTCTGCGAGCCTTGATCATCCATTTGCTCGCGGGTCACCACCGATACGCTTTGCGAAGTTTCCAGCAACGCAGTACTGGTCTTGGTGGCGATCTGGCTGTGGGTGGCGTTGTAGCCTTCCATACTGCCGAGTGCGTTGCCGAGGGCGAAACCTTTGATATCGGTGGTTGGCAGAGCCAGCGCATCGGTTTCACTGACTGGACGCAGGACGTAGCTGCTGCCGTCCTGGCTGACCGCTTCCAGACCCGAACCGCTGAGCAAATGGCTCAACGCCTGATCGGTTGAATATTCGCCCTGTACGCCCGGAGACTGTTGTCCCTGCGTTTGCTGGGGGGTCATCGACAAGGTAATGCCCGCCTGACGGGCAAACTGGTTCAGCGCCTCGCCCAGCGGGCCGGCGGCGATGCTGTAGCGATGACTGCTCGCCTCACTGACATTGGCGGCGAGGCTCAGGCCGGGCAGCACACCGGCACCCAGAACGGTGGACAGCAGGGCGGCGCGAACGGCGTGGCGCAGCAGGCCCGATTCGGCAGTGAAATTCAGCGGTTTCTTACAGGTGAGGCGGACAGTCATTGTCGGTTTCCGTGGCAAGTCGCAAAGGCTGAGTTGAAGTGCTTACTGACCAAGCCGGACTCGTTGCGAAAACCCGCCAAAATAATTTCATGCCACCGGTTCCAGCGTGACCCACCAACGAGTGCGATAACGCAATTGCACCGGCAGGGTCTGCGGCATGATGGCCAGCAGCGTGTCGGTATCCTCCAGACGGAACACCCCGGACAGGCGCAAGTCCGCCACCTGCGGCGCGCACGTCACAAAGCCCTGACGGTAACGCCCGACTTCATTGAGGAAATCGCCCAGGCGCATGTTGCGGGTCACAATCAAACCATCGGCCCAAGCGCCCACGTCCATATCCAGTGGCGGGGCCGGGCGCACCTGATGGTGATCGATCAGATAGGTCTGCCCGGCGAGCGCCTCGACGGAGGTTGCGCCGCTGCGAATGGCGACGCTCCCTGAGCTGACGGTGAGCCGCGTGCAATCGGTGTCCTGACGCAGGATGAAGCGGGCTTTTATCGGCTCATAAATGCCATGACGACTTTGCACGCGAAGTGGCCGGTTGAACGTCGCGCCTTCATCGTTACCGCCGCAGGTAACGATGATTTCCCCGCGAGTGAGTTTGATCAGCCGTTGCTGCGCGGTGTAATCCAGATCCACAGCACTTGCAGTGTTCAGCTCGATCCGCGTGCCGTCGGGCAACTGGAAGCCGCGGCGTTCGCCGGTCGCCGTTGCATAATCGGCGCGCCACTGCTGCCAGACGGTCGTGTCCTTGGCCAGCCACGCCGCGGAGGCCATCAGTACCGTGCCGGACAGCAACTTCAAGGCCTGTCGCCGTCCGAGTCCTTGCGCACTGTTTTCCAGCGTATTCAGCGCCACGTGCGCACCGGGCACGGCGCGCAGGTTATGGCTCAATTCCGCCTGCAACGACTGCACACGTTGCCACGCCAGTTCATGTTCATGATGTTCGGCGCGCCACGCGTCGCACTGATGACTCAGGCGCGCATTGCCATGGTTGTTGCGCAGCCGCAGCAACCAGTGAATGGCTTGCTTGACCACCTGTTGTTGCGGCTCGGCGCGGCGCCCGACTGAGTTGTTGTCCACAGGCATCAGGCTTCGTACCGCAACATGTAACAGTGATACAGCGCATCGGCGACGTAACGTTCGACGGAGCGCAGTGACAAGCCCATCTGCGCGGCGATCTGCTTGTGGGTCAAACCTTCGCACTGCGCCAGCAGAAACGCCTGACGCACTTTCGGCCGCAAGCCTTCGAGCATGCGCGCCACACTCTCGAGCAACTCGATCACCAACGCGCGAGCTTCAGCGCTTGGGGTTTCGGCTTCGGGCAAGTGGGCGATGGTTTCGAGATAGGCGCGTTCGATTTCTTCACGACGCCAATGGTCGATCACCAGGCCACGGGCGATGGTGCGTAAAAATGCGCGAGGCGCCTTGAGCTCCAGACGTTCGCTGCGTTGCAACAGACGGACGAAGGTGTCCTGGGCCAGGTCCGCGGCATCTGCGGCATTGCCCAGCCGCGCTCGCAGCCAGGCGTTGAGCCAGCCGTGATGACTCCTGTAAAGCGCCTGCACTGCAAACTCAGGTGAGGACATGAACGCGACAGCCCGAACGTCACAAATGATAATTAGTCGCATTTTTATCAAGGGCTGAGAATTTTGCAACCTCCGCACGAATAACCGTCTTAAAAAACTGAAGGCAAACGCTCTGGCACGCCGTTCGGCGGGAATCTGACAGAAATGCCGCACATTTCCCACAACGCCCTAAGTTTTCCGCGAACGGTGCCGACAGACTGGTGAGACATGCGTGCACCAAAGTAGAGCGGCCGTCAGAACGCCGCCTGCGCTGTACATGGAATGTTGCATCCCGGAACGCATCCCCACTTTTGCATAAGAAGTCCCATGAAATGAATCTCAAGTTCAGCCATAAAATCCTGTTGGCCGCCTCGGGCGTCGTGGTCCTGGCTTTCGCTTTGTTCACCCTCTACAACGACTATCTGCAGCGCAACACCATTCGCCAGAACCTTCAGTCGTCCGTGCAGCAGGCCGGCGATCTGACCGCCAGCAGCGTGCAGAACTGGATGAGCGGGCGAATTCTGGTGCTGGAAAACCTCGCGCAAAACGTTGCCCATCAGGGCAAGGACGCCGACTTCCCGGGGCTGGTCGATCAACCGGCCTTCACCTCGAATTTCCAGTTCACCTACGTCGGTCAGGCCAACGGGGTGTTCACTCAGCGCCCTGACGCGAAGATGCCCGACGGCTACGACCCGCGTCAGCGCCCTTGGTACAAGCAGGCCGTGGTCGCCGACAAAACCATGCTGACCCCGCCGTACATGGCGGCGGTCGGTGGTCTGGTGGTGACCATCGCCATGCCGGTGAAAAAGAATGGCGAACTGCTGGGTGTGGTCGGCGGTGACCTGAGCCTGGAAACCCTGGTGAAGATCATCAACTCGGTGGACTTCGGTGGCCTTGGCCACGCATTCCTGGTCAGCGGTGACGGTCAAGTGATCGTCAGCCCGGACAAAGATCAGGTGATGAAGAACCTCAAGGACATCTACCCGAATTCCGGCGTGCGCATCGAGAAGGGCAACCAGAACGTGGTGCTCAACGGTCAGGAACGCATCCTGTCGTTCACCCCGGTCAGCGGTTTGCCGAATGCCGACTGGTACATCGGTCTGTCGATCGATCGTGACAAGGCCTACGCTGCCCTCAGCCAGTTCCGGACTTCGGCGCTGATTGCGATGTTCGTCGCGGTCGCTGCGATTGCGCTGCTGCTGAGCCTGCTGATCAACGTCCTGATGCGTCCGCTGACCACCATGGGCCGCGCGATGCAGGACATCGCCCAGGGTGAAGGCGACCTGACCCGGCGTCTGGTCGTGGCAGGCAAGGATGAGTTCGCCGAACTGGGCAGCTCGTTCAACCAGTTCGTCGAGCGTATTCACGCGTCGATTTCCGAAGTGTCGTCGGCCACCCGTCATGTACACGACCTGTCGCAACGGGTGATGGCGTCGTCCAACGCCTCGATCATCGGTTCCGACGAACAAAGTGCCCGCACCAACAGCGTGGCTGCCGCGATCAACCAGTTGGGCGCCGCCACTCAGGAAATCGCCCGAAATGCCGCCGATGCTTCGCAGCACGCCAGCGGCGCGAGCGAGCAGGCCGATGACGGTCGTCAGGTGGTCGAGCAGACCATTCAGGCGATGACCGAGTTGTCGCAGAAGATCAGCCTGTCATGCACCCAGATCGAAACCCTGAATGCCAGCACCGACAACATCGGCCACATCCTCGATGTGATCAAAGGCATCTCGCAGCAGACCAACCTGCTGGCGCTCAACGCGGCCATCGAAGCGGCCCGTGCCGGTGAAGCCGGACGCGGTTTTGCGGTGGTGGCGGACGAAGTGCGCAACCTCGCCCATCGCACTCAGGAATCGGCGGAAGAGATCCACAAGATGATCACCTCCCTGCAGGTCGGTTCGCGTGAAGCGGTGACCACCATGAACGCCAGTCAGGCGTCCAGCGAAGAAAGCGTTGAAGTGGCCAACCAGGCCGGCCTGCGCCTGGTCAGCGTGACCCAGCGCATCGGCGAAATCGACGGCATGAACCAGTCGGTGGCTGCCGCGACCGAAGAGCAGACCGCGGTGGTGGAAACCCTCAACGTCGACGTCAACCAGATCAACCTGCTGAACCAGCAGAGCGTCGCCAACCTCAATGAAACGTTGAAGGATTGTGATGCGTTGTCGCAGCAGGCGAATCGGTTGAAGCAGTTGGTCGACAGCTTCAAGATCTGACTTTCAGATTCGAGACCGCGTTATCGTTCTTCGCGAGCAGGCTCGCTCCCACAAATTGAACGCGTTCCTACAGAAGGAGTGCGATCAAAATGTGGGAGCGGGCTTGCTCGCGAAGGCGGTAGTTCAGTCACCGCCAAACTGAAGCCTTACACAAACAGCTTCAGCACATTCCCCATCGCATCATCGGCAAACCCCTGCACGAAATCCTTGAACCCCGGCAGCGCTTCCTCCCCACCTGAAGCCGGCTCGGCAATGATCGTCCAGGTCGCCCGCGACTTCCCCGCCCCCAGTGATTCCACATTCATCGCCGCCCACAAATTCGCCACACCCAAAGTGTTGTAAATCGTGGTCCAGGTCATGGCGCGCGCCTGCTCATCGTGTGAGTTGAGTTGCTCGACTACCACATTGCCGTCCTTGAAGAATTTCTTGCGCAGCGACGACACGCCTTCGCCGGTCATTTCGATGTGCGACAGCGCTGGAATGAAACGGTCGAAGCCAGCGAAATTGCCGACCACCGCCCAGACCTGCGCCGCGTCCGCCGGCACTTCCACCGACGACACAACGTGGCAGCCGTGCGGGTTTTTGATCAGGGTGTCGGGTTGCAGATTGCTCATGGTGTTGCTCCTTTTTGATGAACTAGATGAAGTTGATCTGTTTCAGGTAATCGCAGCCGCGACGTAGCAGCGCCGGGGATTTTTCCGGGTACTGCGCGCCCATCTGCCGCACGCCGGCCTTGGCGTTGGCATGGCCGATCAGGGAGATGTCGCCGATGTCTTCCTCGAAGCCGTTGAGGTAGAAACCGAGCACACCGAACAGCGCGTTGTCGGCGTCGACCCGGCCCAGTTGCTGCTGCCAGTCGGCGACGCTGACCAGCGAGAACTCGCTGCCGGTTTCGCGGAACGAGGCGACGTAGGCATCCCAACTCAGCGGCTCGGGGTTGTGCAGGTTGAACACCGCACGCTCGGTCGAATAACGGCAGGCGTGGAAGGCGATGAAGCGGGCGAGAAAGTCCACCGGCATCAGGTCGAAATTCAGCGCGAAGGCCGGCACCTGACCGAGCTGGATCGAACCTTTGAGCATCAGCATCAAACGGTTTTTGTGCGGCTGGCAGACGCCGCTCAGGCTGTTGAAGCTGATGTTGCCGGGGCGATACAGGTTGACCCACACCCCGCGCTCGCGGGCCCGTTCGAGGATGCGTTCGCCGACCCATTTCGACAGGTTGTAGCCGTTGCGAATGTAGATCGGCGGGGTCGGCGCGGCGGGCAATTCGAGCACTCGGCCTTCGCCGTCGACGGTGCTGGAAGCGGACAGCGTCGAGACAAAGTTGAAGACCTTTTTGCTACGCCCTTCACACAGGCGCAGCAGCTCGAAAATCGGCTCGACGTTATCCGCTGCCAGCGACTCGTAATCGAGCACGTGATTGACGTTGGCGGCGTTGTGCACCAGCGCGCCGAACTCGCGATCCAGGCGCTGATAATCGTCAGCGGCCAGACCCAGTTGCGGGCGGGTGAGGTCCGCGGAGTAGATTCGCACCCGGCTCAAATCGAGATGTTCGAGACGGTTCTCGCGCAGCGCCTGAGCAAAACGCTGCGCCGCCGTTTGCCCGCCCCCGTCGCGCACCAGACACGCCACTTCGCTGGCGCCCCAACCAAGCAGCGCTTCGACGATGTGCACGCCGACAAAGCTGTTGGCGCCGGTGACGATCACCTTGTGCACATCGCCCAGGCGACTGATCGGCAGCGGTTCGATGTTCAGCGGACGCTCGGCGTCGGCCATGGCCTGGGCGCTGAGCACCGCGCTGTCATCGGTACCGCGCACCAGCGTCGCGAGCTTGATGATGGTCGGCAGTTCGATGAAGCGGTTGATCGAGATGCTGCGCCCGAATTCCTCACGCAAGCGCAGCAACATCCGCGACAGCAGAATCGAATGACCACCGAGATTGAAGAAGCTTTCGTCGGTGGAAATATCGCTGCTCGGCAGCTCCAGCAGTTCCGCCCAGATCTCCAGCAGCAACGCTTCGTCGGCACTTGCCGGCAGGCATTTCGGGCCGCTGTCCTGCACGCTCACCGGCAGCTCCAGCAACGCCTTGCGGTCGACCTTGCCGTTGCTGGCGAATGGCATCTGCGCCAGTTCAGTCCACGCCACCGGTTGCATGTAGTCCGGCAGAAACTGCTGCGCATACGCCTTCAATGCATCACGAGCGGCGTCCGATTGCGGCTGCGCAAGGAACGCCAGAATCCGCCGCTGACTGTCGATCACCACCGCCATCTGGCGGTACAACTGGCTCTCGCGCAGGCAGCGCTCGATCTCTTCCGGCTCGACCCGGAAACCACGGATCTTCACCTGATTGTCGCGCCGTCCACACAGCTCGATGCCGTGTTCGCCCCACTTGGCCATGTCGCCGCTGCGGTAGGCGCGCAAGGTCTCACCGTGCGGCAGTTGCAGGGTCAGATAGCGCTCGGCGGTCTGCTGCGCATTGTTCAGATAACCGAGGCAAACGCCGGGGCCGACGATGAACAATTCGCCGACGGTGTTATCCGGCACCGGTTGCAGATCGTCATCGAGAATCAGCACCTGACTGTTGGCAATCGGTGCGCCAAGAGTGCGGTTGCTGTCACCCGGTTTGAGCTGGCGAGCGGTAATCAGCACCGTCGCTTCGGTCGGGCCGTAGAGGTTGTGCAGCTTGCCCTGACGGGTCAGTTGCTCGATGACGAAGGGCTCGCAGACGTCGCCGCCGGTCATCACTTCGACGCCTTGCAGTTGCTCCAATGGCAGGATGCTCAGCAGCGCCGGCGGCAGGAACGCGTGGGTCAGTTGCCGGCGGCGGATAAGCGCCACCAGTTGCAGCGGATCGCGGCGCTGGGTGTCATCCGGTACTACCAGTTCAGCGCCTTGCAGCAGCGTCGGAAAGATATCGATCAGCGAAGAATCGAAACTCAGCGAAGAGAACTGCAACACCCGACTTTCGGCGTGCAACTGCGCGTAATCGGCGTACCACGCGGTGAAGTGCGCAAGGTTCGCCTGGCTCAGCAGCACGCCCTTCGGATGGCCGGTGGTGCCGGAGGTGTAGAGCGCCATGCACGGTGCTTCAAGCGTCGGCCGCTGACGCATCAACGGCAGGTCGAGATCGGCGTCGGCACTGTCGATACGACTGACATCCAGTCCGGGCATCGACTCACCCAGCGGATGCTCGCCGTCGTGCAGCAACAACACTGCGCCGGCGTTTTGCAGGATGTATTGCTGACGCTGCACCGGATGGCTCGGCTCCAGCGGCAGATACACCGCGCCACTGCCGAGCACCGCCAGAATCGAGGCGAACAGCGCCGGGCTTTTCGGCTGGCAAATGCCCACGACCCACGGCTGCGGATGTTGCTCGAGCAACGGTTGCAGACGTTGCTGGATCGCACGGCTGTGCGCGTGCAACTGGCGATAGCTGAGTGACTGCTCGGCCAGGTGCAACGCCGGTCGCTCGGCGTGCGCGATCAGGCTCTGCTGCAGGCGTTCGATCAGCGGCGTCTGCGCCTGTCGCAACAATTCCGGATGCGCCGTTGCGTTGAGGCGATGGACGTAGGCCAAGCTGTCGAGAAACGACAGGTCCTCCACCTGTTCAAAGTCCGGCGCCGTGGCCGGTACTGCCTGCTGCAAATACTCGGCATCGCGGGAGAAACGGCTGACCAGCAACGCGACTTCGTCGACCACATGCGTCAGCACTCGCTGGCGCAGTGCCTGACCATTGCCGGACGGCTCATCGCCAATCGGCACACGGCTGATCAGTGACGAGCCGAGGAAGCACAGCAGGTCGAGCGTCGGTAAACCGCCAAGGCTCGGCGACCCGATACCCAGGCGCAGATGCAGGTGCGGGATGGCGCAGAAATCGCCGGCGCCGATGAAGCCGTCGTCGATGATCAGATCCACCGGCGATTGCGCCGCGCCGCTGCGCCGTAAAGTGTGACCGTGTTGTTCGAGTTCCTGCGCCAGGTCGGTCATGGCCTGGCTGGCGCCAATCAGCAAAATGTCGAGACGTCTCATGTCGGCCTCCTCATCAAACCAGATAGTCACGCAGGGCGTGCTGCACGCACGGCGTGTCGAGCAGCGAGCTGCTGTGGAAAAAACGCACGATGTTGCCCACCAGCGGATGGTGGCGATTGATCGGAAACGCCAGCCCGGCCATCTCGTCCTTGAGCGAGCGACGCACTGCCTCGCTGACCGGCAGGGCGTCGATCAGCCGCAGATCGAAGGACTTCTGGATGTCGTTGGTCAGGTAATGGCCGATGAACACCGGCAGGATCTGCGCGATGGTTGCCCGATCCGCGTCATTGGCGGTGTGCCAATAGATACGCACCATGCGCGCCCAGAAGCTGGAGTGGCGGCCCTCGTCGAGCAAGTGATCGGCCATCAGCCCTTTGATCGACGGCTTGACCGTGTCGTCCCGGGCGAAAGCCGCAACGTCGCCGGTCACGGTGTTCTCGGCGATGGCCACGCAGATCAGTTCCACCGCGCTGCGCAGGTGCTCGGGCGCCAGTGCCACAGCGGCAGGAATCGCCCGACTCAGTTCGATTTCAGTGGGCAGTTCGATCGGCTCGATGCCGGTCATGGCCACGGTCTGCTGCATGAAATCCATCGCCACCAGCGCGTGGTAATCCTCGTCCACCACCACGGTCATGGCGTCGTAGCGACAGGCGAACGGGAAGGCCACGGCGAAGCGATTCTTGGCGATGCTGCGCGCGGTCTTGTCGACGATCTCGGTCTCGAAAATCACCACGTCGTTGATGAATTTGTACAGCGTCTGCACCAGGGCGAAATCCCGTTGTTGCGGGCATTCGCGCAGGAAAGCTTCGCTGAGCACCAGGGGTTGGCGGCTCAGCGGGTAGATCAGGCGTTCATCGTCTTCGAGCACACGCCGTGGTCGGGTGCGGATGGTGGCGCGGGTTTCCCAGGCGTCGGCGAAGGATTGGTAGTCGGCGGCGTTCATTGGGCCACCTCCACCAAAGTCTCGCGCATGCTCAGACGCAGGCCGTCCCACAGGGCGATGCGGCTTTCCACCGCTGCGATGGCGCTGGCGTAGACCTCGGCTTCGCGTTGCGGATCGCCATCGACCAGGCGATCGAGCAGGCGCTCCGCCGCCGGGCCGTGATCTTCCGAATCGACCTCGATGTGGCGCTCCAGGTAATAGCGAAAGGTCGGCGCCTGTTCGATGCCGATCTCCCAGTCATCGAGGATGCGCTGGAACATCGGCGGGATTACGCTCTCGCGGCCATGCAGGAACGCCGCGGCGACGCTGTGGCCCGGTGCGTGCAGCGCGGTGTTCAGCGTCTCGCGCACAAATTTTGCTGCTGCCGGATCCACTTCGACGCTTTGCAGGGCCACGTCGTAACTCACGCCTTCCTGCTGCAGCGCGACAAACCGCTCGACCGCCGTGGTGCTCGCACCGACTTCGCGCATGGCGTCCAGGTACAGCTCGAAATGGCTGTAATGGCCGTGAGCGGGACGATCATCCGACTCCTCACCGAGCACGATTTCATTGATCAGGCGTGCGGCATGCGGGTCTCGTGGCGGCAACCAGGGCAGCCGCGTGCAGGTCAGTTCCTGCTGCAGGCGCTTGGTCAGCGACATGAAATCCCACACGGCGAAGACGTGGGACTCCATGAACCGGCGCAGTACCGATAACGAATCGATCTCGGTGAAGATCGGGTGAACGCTCAATTGCGCTTTTTTCAGGGCGAGTTGTTCTTTAGTTGGCATCATGGCGAACCTCGGTGTTATTGGAATAGAGGAAGTTGCTCGTTCTGTGCTTTAACGCGGACTCAATAAATCTGAAACGTTTTCTATTGGCGAACGCTGGCCTCATTCGGATCGGTGAAAGTTTGCGAAGTGCATGGAAGGCTCTGAGCAGAAGCCTGGCGCTTATCTGCCAAGACTGCAGCCTGACTATGGAGCTGCGCCGTGTTTGCGGGGTGAACCCTGCTCGGCAATAAAAAGCTAATACATCGTTAAATAACTTAACAAGTTTATTTTTAATTATTTTTAGTTGTCTGTTTTTTGAATATGAGTTGGCCCGATAAAACTGTTTATTTGAGTTTTATTTGGGCGTAGTTGCTCCTTTCGGCAAATAAAGGCCAAAATTGAAAACAAGAGTGAATGCCTCACTCAAAGCAACTTTAAAAAGCGGGGATTTATGTGATGTATAGGAATGAAAGTGGGCCGGAAACGGCGCCGTAACTTCCCTTTTTCCCGTGGCAAGGCTCCTTCCGTAGGTTCCTGGTGCGGGGACTGCGCCGGCAGTGCGGCGCGTCGCCCGTTCTTCATGGGGTGGCCGTTAAAGAGTGCGGGTAAATTGGCGGGACGGCTATGACCGATTCGTCCGCGCCGAGCCGCAATGACGGGCTTGCGAGCGCTGGGAGGGTAGAGCGAACAGGCGGATCCGCCACCAGGTTTGCGGGGGATCGGGGGAGAGGATTTGTAAGCGGGTTATTCGCCGGTCAGGCGCGAAGGCCAGAGACCGGCGTGGAGGGTGTCAGCGTGCAGCCTTGCGGTTTTGTCCGGCGGGGCTGGCGAGATAGCGGGTGATGACCTCGACGCCACGGTTGAGGTGATGTGTGAGCAACTTCACCGACAGCTCGACATCGCGCGCGATCACGGCCTGGAGCATGGCGCGGTGATCTTCCTGGGAGAGTTTGCCCAGTCCCATGGCTTCGAGATTGAACCGCAGGAAGCGCTCTTCCTCGTTGAGGCCGTCTTCGACCAATCGCAGCAAACGCCGATTCGGTGCCTTACTGTACAAAGCCATGTGGAACAGACGATTGAGCCGACCGATTTCGCTGTAGTCGTGCTGGATTTCGAGTTCTTCGATATATCTGGCGGCAAGCGCGTGATCGGCGCTGGTCAGCAACGGGATCGACTGGCGCATGGCCTCGGACTCCAGGAGGATCCGCAACTCGTAGGTTTCGGTGGCGTCACCCTGAATCAGCGGCGCAACCACGGCGCCCTTGTGGGTGGTGACGCTCAGCAGTTCCTGCGCTTCGAGCTGGCGCAGAGCCTCGCGCACCGGCATCCGGCTGACCCCGAACAGGTCGGCCAGATCCTGCTGGCGCAGGGCGGTGCCGCACGGCAAGCGACCGTCAAGGATCGCCGAGCGCAGGGTCTCTTCGATGATCGAGCGGGCAAGGTGTGCAGGAATCGGCCCATCGACTTTGATGCTGTGCAGCGGTTTGGGCTTCTGTGTCACAACTACTCACCCTGAATGACGACGGAATTTGGATCCAAAGACACTAGTGATTGCTCTACAGGTTGTCAAACCATGTAAAGGCTTGCTGTCCTGCGTGAAGTTTAGCGCGATGGTGATGATCTCATGGTGCCATTGTTTTTTGCCGGGCTAAGCTTCACCATCAAACGCTTTCCTTCCTGCCTCCTGGAAACCTGCTGTGGCGGTACGTTTCGCGATCCCCCGGACTCTGCGCTGGCTCGGCTGCGCACTGTTGCTGGCCGGCGTCATGCTGGGCGGCCTGCATGCCGATTGGGATTTTTCCGCGATCAGCCGCAAAGCCACGGCGCTGTACGGGCCGCTGGGCGCCGGGCAGCAGCGGATCGATGCCTGGCAAAACCTGCTGGCCACGCAGAAACAGGTCAGCGAGATGGACAAGCTCAAGGTGGTGAACCTGTTTTTCAACAAACAGGTGCGTTATGTAGAAGATATCGATCTGTGGCGGCAGGTCGATTATTGGGAGACGCCCATCGAAGCCCTGTGGAAAGGTGCCGGCGATTGCGAAGACTACGCGATCGCCAAGTATTTCAGCCTGCGCCATCTCGGGGTCTCCAGTGACAAGCTGCGCATCACCTACGTCAAGGCACTGCGCCAGAATCGCGCGCACATGGTACTGACTTACTATGCCACCCCCGATGCCATGCCGCTGGTGCTCGACAGCCTGATCGATCCGATTCAGCCGGCGTCCCAGCGAACCGATTTGCTGCCGGTCTACTCTTTCAATGCAGAAGGTCTGTACCTGCCGGGAGCCAAGGGCAACAAGAAGGTCGGTGACACCAAACGCCTGTCGCGCTGGCAGGATGTGCTGAAGAAAATGCAGGCCGAAGGTTTCCCGGTCGAAACGACTAACTAGGAGCACGCGCTCAGATGTCTTTGTTCAAACAGCTGTTGATCGCTATCTGTCTGTTCCTGGTGGTCGCCTTCACCGGCAGCTTCATGGTCAGTCTGGAGAGCTCGCGCACGCAGTACGTCAACCAGCTGCGCTCCCACGCTCAGGACGCGGCCACGGCGCTGGCGTTGTCGCTGACGCCGAATATCGACGACCCGGCGATGGTCGAGCTGCTGGTCAGCTCGATTTTCGACAGCGGCTATTACGCGAGCATCCGCGTCGTTGATCTGAAAACCGACCAGACCATCGTCGAGCGCAGCGGAATTCCGACAGTCAGCAATGTGCCTGACTGGTTCGTCAACCTGATCGGCCTCGAACCTGCCGGTGGCGACGCGCTGGTCAGCCGTGGCTGGGAGCAGGCGGCGCGGGTCGAGGTGGTCAGCCACCCGATGTTTGCCGTGGCCAAGTTGTGGCAGAGCGCGTTGGGCAGCCTCGGCTGGTTGCTGCTGTGCGGTGCGGTCAGTG
Source organism: Pseudomonas sp. JQ36 (assembly GCF_053851495.1). NCBI lineage: Bacteria > Pseudomonadati > Pseudomonadota > Gammaproteobacteria > Pseudomonadales > Pseudomonadaceae > Pseudomonas > Pseudomonas sp. JQ36. Next base: position 4,978,587 of record NZ_CM132642.1, read on the forward strand.
CGGTGCTCGGCGCGCTGCTGTTGCGCCGGCAATTGCGCCCGCTCGATTACATGGTCAAACAATCGCACGCCATTGCCCGCCGCGAGTTCCTCAGCCTGCCGGATCTGCCGCGTACCCCGGAACTGCGGCGCGTGGTGCAGGCGATGAACCAGATGGTCGAGAAGCTCAAGGCGCTGTTTCAGGAGCAGGCCGAGCGCAGTGAAAAACTGCGTGCCGAGTCCTATCAGGACAACCTCACGGGGCTGGCCAACCGGCGCTATTTCGAGATGCAACTGCACAACCGCGTGAGCAACCCGGAGCAGGCCAGTTCCGGTTACCTGCTGCTGTTGCGGGTCAAGGATCTGGCCGGGCTCAACCAGCGCCTGGGCGGGCAGCGCACCGACGAACTGTTGAAAGCGGTGGGCCAGCAGCTATCGCGCGAATGCGCCAAATACCCGGAAACCCAGAACCTCGTCACCCGCATACGCGGTGGCGAGTTCGCCGTGCTGGCACCGGGGCTGGTGCGCGAAGAAGCGCTGCAACTGGCGCAGAACCTCGACAGCGCATTGAGCAGCCTGCATGCCACCGGTGCCACTGATGTGCCGGCCGTGGCCTCCATTGGCCTCGCGCCGTTTGCCCACGGTGATTCACCGCAAGCAGTACTGACCCTGGGCGATCAGGCGCTGGCGCAGGCCGAGGGGCAAGGCGAGCAGAACTGGGCGTGCATCGATCAGAGTCTGGTGGCGGACGTCGGTGACGATCACCACGCCTGGCATCGCTTGCTCGATCAGGCGCTGAATCAGCAGCGTTTCGAGCTGTACTTCCAACCGGTGGTGGCCGCTCAGGACACGCAATTGGTGCTGCATTACAAAGTGCTCTCGCGGTTGCTGGATGAGCAGGGTCAGACCATTCCGGCCGGACGTTTCTTGCCGTGGCTCGAGCGTTTCGGCTGGACCGCGCGACTCGATCGGCTGATGCTTGAGCGCGTGTTGGAGCAAATGAAGGCGCATGAGGATTCGCTGGCGCTGAACCTGTCGTCGGCGACCCTGGCCGATCCGCAGGCCTTGAACAAGGTGTTCGAGATTCTGCGGGCGCACTCTGATCTGGGCGAGCGCCTGACGCTGGAGATCGGTGAGGAACAGTTGCCGGAGCAAGCGGTGCTGGAGCAGTTGACCCGGCGCCTGCGTGAACTCGGTTTCTCCCTGAGCCTGCAGCGCTTTGGTGGACGCTTCAGCATGATCGGCAACCTGGCGCGGCTGGGGCTGGCGTACCTGAAGATCGATGGCAGCTACATCCGCGCGATCGATCAGGAGAGCGACAAGCGTCTGTTCATCGAAGCGATCCAGCGGGCGGCGCACAGCATCGATCTGCCGTTGATTGCCGAGCGGGTGGAGACCGAAGGCGAGTTGTCGGTGATTCGCGAGATGGGCTTGTATGGGGTGCAGGGGCAGTTGTTGGGTGAGCCCAAGCCCTGGAAGTAAATCTTGTTAAGGCGGTGACAGTGATGCCGCCTTCGCGAGCAAGCCCGCTCCCACATTGGAATGCATTTCAAGTGTGGGAGCGGGCTTGCTCGCGAAGGGGCCAGTTCAGTCGCCGAAGATCGCGGATCAGATCAGCCCGCCTTCATCTTCATCGATCAGGTGGCTCAACCCGCCCAGCGCCTCACGCGCCTGGGTCCGGTCCATCAGCTTGGCCTGTGCTGCCGGCGGCAGGTCGGTGACCCGGATCACGCCTTTCTGGGTCAGCACCTGAATCAGGTCGTCGAGTACCCGAATCATTTCCAGGTCGCTCTGCTTGAGCTGTTTCAGGCTGGTTTCCACCACTTCATTGGCGAACCAGGCCTGGATTTCATGGCTGTCGGCCGGCAGCGTTTCCGTGGCCTCGGCGTAGGCCGCGGCTTCCACGCGAATCAACAGACCTTGCGCATCGCGTTGCACGTAAAACATTGAGCATCCCTCAGAAAAGATCCAGCGTCATGCTGTCAGCAGCATAGGCCAACTGCGCGCGAGTATGCGGTGCGGCGACGAAATCGTCACCGCCGAGTTAGCCGCAAACGTGACGGCCGCCCCAAGGGGCGGCCGTTTTGTTCACGCATCAGCTGTTGTTGTGGTCGACCTTGATGGTCGGATCGCTGCCGGCAATCAGGTTGTGAATGTTGGCACTCGACCAGTTGTTGCCTTCCAGTCTGATCGTCACGTCCGGTGTGGCGGCTGCCGCATCGCCGGAGTTGAACTTGCCCGCCGAGCTGACTTGCAGCGACGACGTGCCATCAACCGTGGTGATCTTCAGGAAGTTGTCGATGGTGCTGCCGGTTTCGCCTTGCAACAGATCACGCAGGTCGATGCGGTCGCCTTCACTGGCCTTGAAGTCCTTGATCACATCGTTGCCGGTGTCGCCCGCCTTCCAGACGAAGGTGTCGGCACCGGAACCGCCGATCAGGATGTCGTTGCCCTTACCGCCGATCAGCGTGTCGTTGCCGGTGCCGCCGAGCAGGATGTCATTGCCCTTGCCGCCGTCGAGCAGGTCGTTGCCGCCCGAGCCAAACAGGATGTCGTTACCTGCGCCGCCCAACAGCGTGTCGTTACCGTCATGTGCACCGGACACATCGAACGCCTGATAGTGCTCGGTGATGTACTGGTGCACGTTGCTGGTGGTGACTTTGCTGACGTCGACCCCGGTCTCCTTGGCCACGAACGCCTGCATCGCCTGATAACCCTCACCGGCAATGCCGTTGAAGCTCACCAGGTCGCCGAACAGGATGTCGTTACCGTCGCCACCGCTGACGGTGTCATTGCCCGGCATCGTCGCTTCAGTGTGACCGATGATCGAGTTGGCCAGATCCTTCGGATCGATGTTGGTCTGTGGCGTCTTGTCCGAGTCGTAAGGTTTCAGGTCGTTGAGGCTGACATCGTTGTTCAGTCCGATAGCCTCGACGTTCGACAGACCGCTGAGCAGGGCAAAGCCACTGGTCGAGTTACTGGTCGTTGACGAGTTGGTGCTGTTACCGGTACCCGCCAGATTCGACAACTCATAAGTGCCGTCGCCCTGCGCGTGGATGGTGCCCAGATTAGAGCTGCTCCAGCCCCACCACGAATTGTAGGTTTGCAGGGTCACGGTGCCGGCGCTGTTGATCGTCAACGCGTGGGTATTGTCGATGTAGGTGCTGAAGGTGTCGCCCGGCTTGTAGTTGCTGGTTTTCACCACGTCGTCGAGCTTCACGTTGCCGTACAGCGTCGGGTTGGTCTGTTCGCCGCTCTGGTAGTAGGTCGGCTGGCCGTCGGTGATGAAGTACGTGAGGTTCTTCGCGCCGGTGTTGGCCACCGCGTCAGCGCTCTGGAACCAGTTGGCCGTGGTCTTGAAGACGTCCTCGTAGTTGGTGCCGCCGCCGGAGGCCATCGAGTCCAATACGGCTTTGAGTTGCGTCAGCGCGTTCGGGTCGTTGAGGTTCACCGACACCGACTTGTTGACCTGGGTATCGAAGTCCACCAGGAAAATGTTTACCGTCCCCGAATTGCTGCCGCCCAGGCTCTGCTTGAGACTGTTGAACACCGAGGTCAGCGAGTCTTTGGCTGCGTTGAGCGACGAGGCGCTCATGCTGCCCGAGCTGTCGACCATGAATGCGATGTTGTAGTTGGTGCCCGGCACTACGGTCAGACCGCCGATGTCGGCGACCATGATGTCGTTGCCATCGGTGCCGTTGAAGGTGTCATCGCCAGAAGTACCGACCACCGCGTTGTACACCGCCGGCACCACGGTGACCGGGATGGTCGCGGTGCTGCTGGCCGAGCCGCCGACCATCTCGGTGGAGGTCGAGGTCACGGTCAGGTTGAACTGGCCGTTGTAGTAGGTCGGCGGGGTCACGGTCAGGCTGCCGAGGTTCCAGCCGGTAACGTTGGCTTCGCCGTTGCTTGCGGTGACGGTGAAGCTGTGGCCATTACCGTCGGAAAGGACCGAGCCGACCGGCGCGCCGCTGATTTTCACGCTCAGGGTTTCCGAGCCGTCGGTGTCGGCCAGCGCGGTGTTGATCGCCGACAGTTTCACCGTGGTGCCTTCGGCGCCGGTGTTGAGCTTGTAGCCGTCGTAATAGCCTTCGCCGTTGCTGCCATGCAGGTCGGAGACGGTTACGCCGGCATTCACCAGATCCTGCACGCCGGTGTAGATCGGCACGCCAGCGCTGCTCAGGTCGATCGGCGTGCTGCCGTTGACCGAAAGGTTCACGTCATAGCTGCCCGGGCCGCTCTGGTTGTGGTGGTAGATGTCCAGGGTGTAGTAGCCGCTGGTGGTCGGGGTGAACGAACCACTGATCGCGCCACCCGCGCCCCAGGTACCCGACGCCACGCTCTTGCCGCCAATGGTGATCAGCAGGCTGTCGTCAGCCACGCCGCTGAAGCTGTAGGTCTTGCCGGCTTCCAGATAGATCAGGCCCGAAGTCTTCGACGCGGTGCCGGCGGTCACACTGCCGTCGGACTGCACGTTATTCACGTTGGTGCTGGAGTTCGGGGTGCCGGCGCCGTCGATCACGTTTTTCAACGTGGTCGAGTCAGCGCCGTTGCCGTTGGTGCCCAGGCCCGGCAGGCCGGTCCAGACTTCCTTGACCAGTCCGGTGGACTTCACGCTGTTGTCGGCCACGCTCACGGTCGGTGCATCCGCCACCGGCGTGATGTCGATCTTCACGGTGCCGGTGTTGCCCAGCAACTGGCCGTCGGTTGGCTGGAACTTGATCTGTGCGTAGTCGGCCTGGTTGTTGCCCATGCCGGTGCCGCCGTAACCGTTGACGCCCGATTCGTTGGCATCCGGCATGAAGCGCAGCTTGCCGGCGTCGATGTCAGCCTTGCTGAAGGTCTGGTTGTTGGCGACGTCTTTCCAGGTCGAACCGTCCAGGTATTGCAGTTTGCCTTCGCCCGGCAGCTGGGTGATTTTGATGCCCAGGCTGCTGGCCGGGCTGTCGACGTCGGTCACACCGAAGGTCGACCAGCCGAGGATCAGCGGCGTGTCTTCGGTGCCGGTGACGTTGCTTGGCGCTGCCACCGGAGCATCGTTGACCGCCACCACGTTGACCGTGGTGGTCGCGGTGTTGGAGTAGTTGCCGCCATCGGTCACGGTCACGGTGATGATCCGTGGCACGGTGCTCGGGTTTTCACTGCTGTTGGTGAAACTGATGTTCTTGATCGCCTGCATGTAGTCGGCGAGCGTCGCGTTACCCGACAGGGTCAAGGTCACAGTGCCGTTGGTGCTGTTGGCATTGATGGTGATGCCGTTGACGCTGTTGCCCAGGTTCAGTGCGTCACCGTCCTGACGGTTGGTCAACACGATGGTCGCACCGGTCAGCATGGTGCTGTCCGGATCGGTGATCGTCAGGTCAGTGTCGGCAATCGACACGCCGGCGCCCGGGGTGTTTTCGGTGAACGTGACCTTGTAGTCGGCACCGGTGGCGCCGCTGGAGTTGTTGGCATCGAGGTCGATGACCGGTGGCGCATCGTTGTCGATGATCGAGGTGCTGACGCTGCCGTTGGTGCTGCTGACGGCCAGGTTCTCGAAGTTGCCGCCGGTGGCCGAGTCGATCTTGACCACGAAGTTCTCGGTGCCTTCGGTGATCTTGTCATCGATGGTCGCGACGTTGAACTGCGCGCTGCTGGCGCCTGCCGGGATCTTCACGGTGTACACGCCAGTGAAGTCCGAACCGTCGGCGGCGGTGCCGCTGTAGACGATTTTCAGGGTCACGTCGGTTTGCGCCGGGTGGGTCAGGCTGACGGTGTAGCTGGCGGTCTGGCCTTCGGTCACCGAGGTGCTGCCGGTGATGCTGACGGTGGTGGTGTCGATGGTATCGGCGACGTTGGTCACGGCCGGTGTCGTGCTCGGTACCAGGTTCTCGAAGTTGCCACCGCTGGCGTTGGTGATGGTCGCCTGCACGCTGCCGGCGTCTTTGTAGACGTCGTCAGCCGGAGCGGGAACGGTCACGGTGCCAGTGGTTTTGCCGGCGTCGATGGTGATCACCGAACCGTTGCTCAGGGTCACGGTCACCGGCGAGCCGGCGGCGTTGCTCAGGGTCGCGGTGTAGGTGATCTGGCCACCCTCGTTCACCGCCGGGGTCGCGCTCAGCGACAGGCTGGTGGTGTCGACGGTGTCGGTCACGGTGGTGCTGACCGGGGTCTTGTCGGCTACCAGATTTTCGTAGTTGCCGCCGCTGACGTTGGTGATCGCATTGGTCAACGGTGCGTGGCCGGTCAACACGTCATTCGGCGCAGTGGTGGTGACAGTGCCGGTGGTTTTGCCGATGTCGATGGTGATCGTCTGGCCGTTGGACAGGCTTACGGTCACTGGCGAACCAGTCACAGGCGCACCGACGGTGGCGGTGTAGGTGACGGTACCACCTTCGGCCACGGTGCCAGTGGCGGTGAGTTTCACGCCCGTGGTGTCGATGGTGTCGGTGACGCTGGTCACGGCTGGCGTGGTGCTCGGCACCAGGTTTTCGAAGTTGCCACCGCTGGCATTGGTGATGGTTGCCTGCACGGTGCCGGCGTCTTTGTAGACGTCATCAGCCGGGGCAGGAACGGTCACGGTGCCAGTGGTTTTACCGGCGTCGATAGTGATCACGGCACCGTTGCTCAGGGTCACGGTGACTGGCGAGCCAGCGGCGTTGCTCAGGGTCGCGGTGTAAACGATCGAGCCACCTTCGGCCACGGTGCCGGTCGCACTGAGCGACAGGTTGGTGGTGTCGACAGTGTCGGTCACGGTGGTGCTGACCGGGGTCTTGTCGGCTACGAGGTTTTCGTAGTTGCCGCCGCTGACGTTGGTGATCGCATTGGTCAACGGCGCATGGCCGGTCAACGCATCGTTCGGTGCGGTGGTGGTCACGGTGCCGGTGGTCTTGCCGATGTCGATGGTGATGGTCTGGCCGTTGGCCAGATTCACCACGACTGGCGAACCTGTGACTGGCGCACCGACGGTGGCGGTGTAGACGACGTTGCCGCCTTCAGCCGCTGTACTGGTGGCAGACAACTTCACGGTAGTGGTGTCGATGGTGTCGGTGACGCTGGTCACGGCCGGTACGGTGCTTGGTACCAGGTTTTCGAAGCTGCCGCCGCTGGCGTTAGTGATGGTTGCCTGCACGGTGCCGGCGTCTTTGTAGACATCGTCAGCCGGAGCCGGAACGGTCACGGTGCCAGTGGTTTTACCCGCGTCGATGGTGATCACCGCGCCGTTGGACAGAGTCACAGTGACCGGCGAACCAGCCGCGTTGGTCAAGGTCGCGGTGTAGATGATCGAACCGCCTTCGGCGACCGTGTTGGTGGCGCTCAGGGTCAGGTTGGTCGTATCGACAGTGTCGGTCACAGTGGTGCTGACCGGTGTCTTGTCGGCCACCAGATTTTCGAAGTTGCCGCCGCTGACGTTGGTGATCGCATTGGTCAACGGTGCGTGGCCGGTCAACACGTCGTTCGGCGCAGTGGTGGTCACGGTGCCGGTGGTTTTGCCGATGTCGATGGTGATCGTTTGGCCGTTGGACAGGCTTACGGTCACTGGCGAACCAGTCACAGGCGCACCGACGGTGGCGGTGTAGGTGACGGTACCACCTTCGGCCACGGTGCCAGTGGCGGTGAGTTTCACGCCCGTGGTGTCGATGGTGTCGGTGACGCTGGTCACGGCTGGCGTGGTGCTCGGCACCAGGTTTTCGAAGTTGCCACCGCTGGCGTTGGTGATGGTTGCCTGCACGGTGCCGGCGTCTTTGTAGACGTCATCGGCTGGGGCAGGAACGGTCACGGTGCCAGTGGTTTTACCGGCGTCGATAGTGATGACTGCGCCGTTGCTCAGGGTCACGGTGACTGGCGAGCCAGCAGCGTTGGTCAGGGTCGCGGTGTAAACGATCGAGCCACCTTCGGCCACGGTACCTGTAGCGCTGAGCGACAGGTTGGTCGTATCGACAGTGTCGGTCACGGTGGTGCTCACCGGGGTCTTGTCGGCTACGAGGTTTTCGAAGTTGCCGCCGCTGACGTTGGTGATTGCGTTGGTCAACGGTGCATGACCGGCCAACACGTCATTCGGCGCAGTAGTGGTGACAGTACCGGTGGTTTTACCCACTTCGATGGTGATGTTCTGACCATTGGCCAGAGTGACGGTCACTGGCGAACCGGTTACCGGTGCACCAACGGTCGCGGTGTAGGTGACGGTACCGCCTTCAGCAGCAGACTCGGTCGCGGTCAGTTTGACCGTGGTGGTGTCGATGGTGTCAGTGACATTGGTGACTGCAGGAACAGTGCTCGGCACCAGGTTCTCGAAGTTGCCACCGGTAGCAGTCGAAATGGTCGCTTCGACTTTGCCAGCGTCCTTGTACACGTCATCGGCAGGCGCCGGAACGGTCACGGTGCCGGTGGTTTTACCGGCGTCGATGGTGATCACTGCGCCGTTGCTCAACGTCACGGTAACCGGCGAGCCGGCAGCGTTGGTCAGCGTCGCGGTGTAAACGATCGAGCCACCCTCGGCCACGGTGCCGGTCGCGGACAGCGACAGGTTGGTGGTGTCGACGGTGTCAGTAACCGTGGTGTTGACCGGGGTCTTGTCGGCAACGAGGTTCTCGTAGTTGCCGCCGCTGACGTTGGTGATCGCGTTGGTCAGCGGTGCATGACCGGCCAGCGCATCGTTCGGTGCGGTGGTAGTGACGGTGCCGGTGGTTTTACCCACTTCGATGGTGATGTTCTGACCGTTGGCCAAGGTCACCACAACCGGCGAACCGGTGACTGGTGCACCGACGGTTGCGGTGTAGGTGACGGTACCGCCTTCAGCAGCAGACTCGGTCGCGGTCAGTTTGACCGTGGTGGTATCAATGGTGTCGGTGACGTTGGTGACGGCCGGAACGGTGCTCGGCACCAGGTTTTCGAAGTTGCCACCGGTGGCATTGGTGATCGTTGCCTGAACGGTGCCGGCGTCTTTGTAGACGTCGTCCGCTGGTGCCGGAACGGTCACGTTGCCAGTGGTTTTGCCCGCTTCGATGGTGATCACGGCGCCGTTGGACAGGGTCACGGTCACTGGCGAGCCAGCCGGGTTGGTCAGGGTCGCTGTGTAGATGATCGAACCACCCTCGGCAACCGAGTTGGTAGCGCTCAGGGACAGGTTGGTCGTATCGACAGTGTCGGTCACAGTGGTGCTGACTGGCGTTTTGTCAGCCACCAGACTCTCGTAATTACCGCCGGTCACGCCCGTGATCGCGTTGGTCAGAGGAGCATGACCGGTCAACGCATCGTTCGGCGCGGTGGTTGTGACGGTGCCGGTGGTTTTACCCACTTCGATGGTGATGTTCTGGCCGTTGGCCAACGTCACTACGACCGGCGAGCCGGTCACTGGTGCGCCGACAGTCGCGGTGTAAGTGAAAGTGCCACCTTCAGCGGCGGACTCAGTCGCGGTCAGTTTCACCGTGGTGGTGTCGATGGTATCGGTGACGTTCGTGACCGCCGGAACGGTGCTAGGCACCAGATTCTCGAAGTTGCCACCGGTAGCAGTGGAAATGGTTGCTTCGACTTTACCGGCGTCTTTGTAAACGTCGTCCGCCGGCGCAGGAACGGTTACGGTGCCAGTGGTTTTACCGGCTTCGATGGTGATCACTGCGCCGTTCGAAAGAGTCACGGTGACTGGCGAGCCAGCGGCATTGGTCAAGGTCGCGGTGTAAACGATCGAGCCACCTTCGGCCACGGTGCCGGTCGCACTGAGCGACAGGTTGGTGGTGTCGACGGTGTCAGTAACGGTGGTCGAAACCGGCGTTTTGTCGGCGACCAGTTTCTCGTAATTGCCACCGGTCACGCCGGTAATCGAGTTGGTCAGTGGTGCATGCCCGGTCAGCGCATCGTTCGGTGCTGTGGTGGTCACGGTGCCAGTGGTCTTGCCGACTTCGATGGTGATGTTCTGCCCGTTGGCCAAGGTCACGACAACCGGCGAACCGGTGACCGGCGCACCGACGGTCGCGGTGTAAGTCACGGTGCCGCCTTCAGCCACCGAAGTATCGGCGCTGAGCTTCACGGTGGAGGTGTCGATGGTGTCGGTGACTTCGGTCACTGCAGGAACAGTGCTTGGGACGAGGTTCTCGAAGTTGCCACCGGTGGCGCTGGAAATGGTTGCTTCGACTTTGCCAGCGTCCTTGTACACGTCATCGGCAGGCGCCGGAACGGTCACGGTGCCGGTGGTTTTACCGGCGTCGATGGTGATCACGGCGCCGTTGCTCAACGTCACGGTAACCGGCGAGCCTGCAGCGTTGGTCAGCGTCGCGGTGTAGACGATCGAGCCACCCTCGGCCACGGTGCCGGTCGCACTCAGCGACAGATTGGTGGTGTCGACGGTGTCGGTGACCTTGGTCGAAACCGGCGTTTTATCCGCCACGAGGTTTTCGTAGTTACCACCAGTCACGTCAGTGATGGCGTTGGTCAGCGGTGCATGACCGGTCAACGCATCGTTCGGCGCGGTGGTGGTGACGGTACCAGTGGTTTTACCCACTTCGATGGTGATGTTCTGGCCGTTGGCGAGAGTGACGGTCACTGGCGAACCAGTTACCGGTGCACCAACTGTCGCGGTGTAGGTGACGGTACCGCCTTCAGCGGCGGACTCAGTCGCGGTCAGTTTCACCGTGGTGGTGTCGATGGTATCGGTGACGTTAGTGACCGCAGGAACGGTACTCGGTACCAGGTTCTCGAAGTTGCCACCGGTAGCGCTGGAAATGGTCGCTTCGACTTTACCGGCGTCTTTGTAAACGTCATCGGCAGGTGCCGGAACGGTCACGGTGCCCGTGGTTTTACCGGCTTCGATGGTGATGACTGCACCGTTGCTCAGGGTCACGGTGACTGGCGAGCCAGCGGCGTTGGTCAGGGTGGCGGTGTAAACGATCGAGCCACCCTCGGCCACGGTGCCGGTCGCACTGAGCGACAGGTTGGTGGTGTCGACGGTGTCAGTAACGGTGGTCGAAACCGGCGTCTTGTCCGCGACCAGATTCTCGAAATTACCGCCAGTCACGCCGGTGATCGCGTTGGTCAGAGGAGCATGACCGGTCAACGCATCGTTCGGCGCGGTGGTGGTGACGGTACCAGAGGTTTTACCCACTTCGATGGTGATGTTCTGGCCGTTGGCGAGAGTGACGGTCACTGGCGAACCAGTTACCGGTGCACCAACGGTCGCGGTGTAGGTGACGGTACCGCCTTCAGCGGCGGACTCAGTCGCGGTCAGTTTCACCGTGGTGGTATCGATGGTGTCGGTCACGTTGGTGACCGCCGGAACGGTGCTCGGCACCAGATTCTCGAAGTTGCCACCGGTAGCGCTGGAAATGGTCGCTTCGACTTTACCGGCGTCTTTGTACACGTCATCGGCAGGTGCCGGAACGGTCACGGTGCCCGTGGTTTTACCGGCTTCGATGGTGATCACCGCGCCGTTGGACAGCGTCACGGTCACCGGAGTACCGGCCGGATTGGTCAGGGTCGCGGTGTAAACAATCGAACCACCCTCGGCCACCGAATCGCTGGCGGTCAGGTTCAGGTTGGTGGTGTCGACGGTGTCCGACACCGAGGTGTTCGCCGGTGTCTTGTCGGCCACCAGGTTCTCATAGTTGCCGCCGGCAACCTTGTCGATGGCGACGCTCAGCGAGCTGCCGCCCGCCAATGGGCTGTTCGGCGCAACGAAATTCACGCTGCCGGTGGTCTCACCGACGGCGATGGTGATGGTCTGGCCGTTGGACAGGGTCACGACGACTGGCGAGCCGGTTACCGGTGCGGTCACGCTCGCGGTGTAGACCACGGTTTCGCCTTCGGCGACGTTGGCGGTAGCGGTCAGCGACACGGTGGAGGTGTCGATGGTGTCGTTGACGGTGGTCACGGCCGGCGTGTTGCTGGTGACCAGGTTTTCGAAGTCGCCACCGGTCGCGCCCTTGATGGTCGCTTCAACGGTGCCGGCGTCCTTGTAGACGTCATCCTTCGGCGCATCGACGGTCACGGTGCCGGAAGTTTTGCCGGCGTCGATGGTGATCACCGCGCCATTGCTCAAGGTCACGGTCACCGGGGTGCCGGCGGCGTTGGTCAGGGTGGCGGTGTAGGTGATCTGGCCGCCTTCGTTCACCGTCGGAGTCGCGCTCAGCGACAGGTTGGTGGTGTCGACAGTGTCGGTCACGGTAGTGCTGACCGGTGTCTTGTCGGCGACGAGGTTTTCGTAGTTGCCGCCGCTGACATCCGTGATCGAGTTGTTCAGCGGTTCGTGACCGGTCAGCGCATCGTTCGGTGCGGTGGTGGTGACGGTGCCGGTGGTTTTGCCGATGTCGATGGTGATGGTCTGACCGTTGGCCAGGGTCACAACAACAGGCGCGCCAGTCACTGGAGCGCCGACGGTCGCGGTGTAAGTGACAGTACCGCCTTCAGCCACCGAAGTATCGGCGCTCAGCTTCACGGTCGAGGTATCGATGGTGTCGGTGACTTCGGTAACGGCCGGAACGGTGCTTGGCACCAGGTTCTCGAAGTTGCCGCCTGCAGCATCCTTGATCGTGACTTCGACCTTGCCGGCGTCTTTGTAGACGTCATCGGCTGGCGCTGGAACAGTCACGGTGCCGGTGGTTTTACCGGCTTCGATGGTGATCACCGAGCCGTTCGACAGGGTCACGGTGACTGGCGAGCCAGCGGCATTGGTCAGCGTGGCGGTGTAGACGATCGAGCCACCCTCGGCCACGGTGCCGGTCGCACTCAGCGACAGGTTGGTGGTGTCGACAGTGTCGGTCACGGTGGTGCTGACCGGGGTTTGGTCGGCCACCAGATTCTCGTAATTGCCGCCGCTGACGCCAGTGATCGCGTTGGTCAGTGGTGCATGACCATTCAACGCATCGTTCGGTGCGGTGGTGGTCACGGTGCCGGTGGTCTTGCCGACTTCGATGGTGATGTTCTGACCATTGGCCAGGGTCACCACGACTGGCGAACCAGTAACGGGTGCGCCAACGGTAGCGGTGTAGGTGACCGTGCCACCTTCAGCGGCGGACTCGGTCGCGGTCAGTTTGACCGTGGTTGTGTCAATGGTGTCAGTGACTTCAGTCACCGCCGGAACAGTGCTCGGAACGAGGTTCTCGAAGTTGCCGCCGGTTGCACCGTTGATGGTGACTTCGACTTTGCCGGCGTCTTTGTAGACGTCATCGGCAGGCGCCGGAACGGTCACGGTGCCAGTGGTCTTGCCGGCCTCGATGGTAATCACCGAACCGTTGGACAGGGTCACGGTGACTGGCGAGCCAGCAGCGTTGGTCAGGGTCGCGGTGTACGTGATCGAGCCGCCCTCGGCAACCGAGTTGGTGGCGCTGAGCGACAGATTCGTTGTGTCCACGGTGTCAGTGACGGTGGTGCTGACCGGGGTATTGTCGGCCACCAGATTCTCGTAATTGCCGCCGCTGACGCCAGTGATCGCGTTGGTCAGTGGTGCATGACCATTCAACGCATCGTTCGGTGCGGTGGTGGTCACGGTGCCGGTGGTCTTGCCGACTTCGATGGTGATGTTCTGACCATTGGCCAGGGTCACCACGACTGGCGAACCAGTAACGGGTGCGCCAACGGTAGCGGTGTAGGTGACCGTGCCACCTTCAGCGGCGGACTCGGTCGCGGTCAGTTTGACCGTGGTGGTATCAATGGTGTCAGTGACTTCAGTGACGGCTGGAACAGTGCTCGGAACGAGGTTCTCGAAGTTGCCGCCGGTTGCACCGTTGATGGTGACTTCGACTTTGCCGGCATCTTTGTAGACGTCATCGGCAGGGGCCGGAACGGTCACGGTGCCAGTGGTTTTGCCCGCTTCGATGGTGATCACCGAACCGTTGGACAGGGTCACGGTGACTGGCGAGCCAGCAGCGTTGGTCAGGGTCGCGGTGTACGTGATCGAGCCGCCCTCGGCGACCGAGTTGGTGGCGCTGAGCGACAGATTCGTCGTGTCTACGGTGTCAGTGACGGTGGTGCTGACCGGGGTTTGGTCGGCAACCAGATTCTCGTAGTTGCCACCGGTGACGCCGGTGATCGAGTTGGTCAGTGGTTCGTGACCATTCAGCGCATCGTTTGGCGCGGTGGTGGTGACAGTGCCGGTGGTTTTACCCACTTCGATGGTGATGGTCTGGCCGTTCGCCAGGGTCACGGTCACCGGCGAGCCAGTGACAGGTGCGCCGACGGTGGCGGTGTAAGTGACAGTACCGCCTTCAGCTACCGAAGTGTCGGCGGTGAGTTTGACCGTCGACGTATCGATGGTATCGGTAACTTCGGTAACAGCCGGGATGGTGCTTGGCACCAGGTTCTCGAAGTTGCCGCCGGACGCATCCTTGATCGTGACTTCGACTTTGCCGGCGTCCTTGTAGACGTCATCGGCTGGAGCTGGAACGGTCACGGTGCCGGTGGTTTTACCCGCTTCGATGGTGATCACCGAGCCGTTGGACAAGGTCACGGTCACCGGAGTACCGGCCGGATTGGTCAGGGTCGCGGTGTAGACGATCGAACCGCCTTCCGCCACGGTGCCGGTGGCGCTCAGGGTCAAGTTGGTGGTGTCGACGGTGTCGGTGACGTTGGTCGAAACCGGGGTTTTGTCAGCGACCAGGTTTTCGTAGTTGCCACCGCTCACTTCAGTGATCGCGTTGGTCAGTGGCTCGTGACCGGTCAACGCATCGTTCGGTGCGGTGGTGGTCACAGTGCCAGTGGTTTTGCCCACTTCGATGGTGATGGTCTGGCCGTTGGCCAGGGTCACAACAACCGGCGAGCCAGTCACCGGCGCACCGACAGTGGCGGTGTAAGTGACGGTGCCACCTTCAGCCACCGAAGTATCGGCGGTCAGTTTGACGGTCGAGGTGTCGATGGTGTCGGTGACTTCAGTGACCGCAGGGACGGTGCTCGGCACCAGATTCTCGAAGTTGCCGCCGGTTGTTCCGGTAATGCTGACTTCCACTTTGCCGGCGTCTTTGTAGACGTCATCGGCAGGTGCTGGAACCGTTACGGTGCCAATGGTTTTGCCGGCCTCGATGGTGATGACCGAGCCATTGCTCAAGGTCACGGTCACCGGAGTACCGGCCGGATTGCTCAGGGTTGCGGTGTAGACAATCGAACCGCCTTCCGCCACGGTGCCGGTCGCAGTCAGCGACAGGTTGGTGGTGTCGACGGTGTCGGTGACGTTGGTCGAAACCGGGGTTTTATCCGCTACGAGATTCTCGTAGTTGCCGCCGCTCACGTCAGTGATCGCGTTGGTCAGTGGCTCATGACCGTTCAGCGCATCGTTCGGCGCAGTAGTGGTGACGGTGCCGGTGGTTTTACCCACTTCGATGGTGATGGTCTGGCCGTTTGCCAACGTGACGGTCACTGGCGAACCGGTTACCGGGGCCCCGACAGTCGCGGTGTAGGTGACGGTGCCGCCCTCGGCCACCGAGGTATCGGCGGTCAGTTTGACGGTCGAGGTGTCGATGGTGTCGGTGACTTCAGTGACCGCAGGGACGGTGCTCGGCACCAGATTCTCGAAATTGCCGCCGGTTGTACCGGTAATGCTGACTTCAACCTTGCCGGCATCTTTGTAAACGTCATCGGCAGGCGCTGGAACGGTCACGGTACCGGTGGTCTTACCGGCTTCGATGGTGATGACGGAGCCATTGCTCAGGGTCACGGTCACCGGCGTGCCGGCCGGATTGGTCAGGGTCGCGGTGTAGACGATCGAACCGCCTTCAGCGACGGTGCCGGTGGCACTCAGCGACAGGTTGGTGGTGTCGACGGTGTCGGTCACGGTGGTGCTGACCGGCGTCTTGTCGGCGACCAGATTTTCGTAGTTGCCACCGCTCACGCCAGTGATCGAATTGCTCAGCGGCGCCTGGCCGTTCAGCACGTCGTTCGGTGCGGTGGTGGTCACGGTGCCGGTGGTTTTGCCCACTTCGATGGTGATGGACTGACCGTTGGCCAGGGTCACGACAACTGGCGAACCGGTCACGGGCGCACCGACGGTGGCGGTGTAAGTAACGGTGCCGCCCTCGGCGACCGAGGTGTCAGCGGACAGTTTGACCGTCGAAGTGTCGATGGTATCGGTCACTTCGGTGACCGCAGGGACAGTGCTTGGCACCAGATTTTCGAAGTTGCCGCCGGTTGCACCGTTGATGGTGACTTCGACTTTGCCGGCGTCTTTGTAAACGTCATCGGCAGGCGCCGGAACCGTCACGGTGCCGGTGGTTTTACCCGCTTCGATGGTGATCACCGCGCCGTTGCTCAGGGTCACGGTGACGGGCGAGCCGGCAGCGTTGGTCAGGGTCGCGGTGTAGACGATCGAGCCACCCTCGGCCACGGTGCCGGTCGCACTCAGCGACAGATTGGTGGTGTCTACGGTGTCGGTAACGGTGGTCGAAACCGGAGTTTGGTCGGCGACGAGGTTCTCGTAGTTACCGCCACTGACGTTGGTGATGGCGTTGGTCAGCGGTGGGTTGCCGGTCAACGCATCGTTCGGCGCGGTGGTGGTCACGGTGCCGGTGGTTTTGCCGACTTCGATGGTAATGATCTGACCGTTGGCCAGGGTCACGGTCACTGGTGAACCGGTGACAGGCGCGCCTACGGTGGCGGTGTAAGTGACGGTGCCGCCCTCAGCGACCGAAGGATCGGCGGTCAGTTTGACGGTCGAGGTATCGATGGTGTCGGTGACTTCGGTCACAGCCGGAACGGTGCTCGGCACCAGGTTCTCGAAATTGCCGCCGGTGGTGCCGGTGATGCTGACTTCGACTTGGCCGGCATCTTTATAGACGTCATCGGCAGGCGCGGGAACGGTCACGGTGCCAGTGGTTTTGCCGGCGTCGATGGTGATGACGGAGCCGTTGCTCAACGTCACGGTCACCGGGGTGCCCGCCGGATTGGTCAGGGTCGCGGTGTAAACGATCGAGCCGCCTTCAGCGACGGTGCCGGTGGCACTCAGCGACAGGTTGGTGGTGTCGATGGAGTCGGTGACGGTGGTGGTCGCCGGCGTCGTGTTCGGCACCAGATTCTCGAAGTTGCCGCCGGTCGCGCCGGTAATCGTGGTACTGACGGTGCCGCCGTTGTTGTAGACGTCGTTCGGCGCGGTCGGCACGTTGACCGTGCCAGTGGTCTGGCCGGCTTCGATGGTGATGGTCGAGCCGTTGGACAGGGTGACGGTGACCGGCGTCTGCGCCGGGTTGGTCAGGGTCGCCGTGTAGGTGATCTGGCCACCTTCGACCACGCTGCCGGTGGCGGTCAGGGTCAAGCCGGTGGTGTCGCGCGAATCGACGATGTTCGTCACGACTGGCGTCGTGTTCGGCACCAGGTTCTCGAAGTTGCCGCCGGTGGCACCAGTGATGGTGGTGCTGACGGTACTACCGTTGTTGTAAACGTCATTCGGCGCGGTCGGCACGTTGACGGTGCCGGTGGTCTGGCCGGCTTCGATGGTGATGGTCGAGCCGTTGGACAGGGTGACGGTCACCGGCGTCTGCGCCGGGTTGGTCAGTGTCGCGGTGTAAGTGATCTGACCGCCTTCGGTGACGCTGTTGCCAGCGGTCAGGGTGACGGTGGTGGTATCGATGGTGTCGGTGACCTGGGTCGTGGCCGGGGTGGTCGGCGGGGTCACGGTAATGCCGTTGCCGCCGGTGGTGCCGGTGACGGTCACATCGATCTGGGTCGGGTCGTTATAAACGGTGTCGTTCGGTGCCAGCGGCACGTTGACGGTGCCGGTGGTGGAGCCGGCCGGAATCACGATCACCGAGCCGTTGGACAGAGTGATGGTCAGGTCGGTCAGCGGCGCCTGGGTCAGGGTCGCGGTGTACACCAGCACGCCGCCGGCTTCGGTGATGGTCGGCGTGGCGCTGAGGCTCAGGGTCGACTCACGCAGGGCGTTGGTGGTGGTGTCGGTGGTCTGGCCACCGGTGATGTTCTGCGCCACTTGTGCGCCGGAGTTGATGCCCGCGGTCGGGAAGCCGATGGTCGGATCGACGCGGCCGGCGGTGGCATCGAGCATCACGAAGCTGTGGCCGCCGCCCGCCGCACCGCCAGTGCCTGCGGCGGTAGCGCCGGCAGCGGTGGCTTCAAGGGCGGTGGTCGGGTCGGCGCCGGCGGCAATGGCCTGCTGCAGCTCGGCTACAGAAGGCGCGGCCTGCGCGGTGGCCTCGGCCAGGTCAGTGCTGGAGTCGGGCGCGTTGGCGCTCCACTGGGTTTCACGGCCCAGGTCCAGGGTGCGGCCATCCGCCAGTTCCAGCGACACGGCGCCGGAGAGGCCGGTATCGATCTGGTCGCCGACGAACAGGCGATCGCCTTCAACGAGCACGCGGCGTACACCCTCAGGGGAGACCACGAATACCTGACCGACAATGCTTTTGACGATGGCAACAACACTGCTCATTGAAGACTCTCCGGGTGTCACGTTCAGTTGACTTCCATAGCCTGATGGCTTCGGCGCCGATTCAGTCTGGACGTACTTTTAAAATTTGCGAATCAAGTTTGACGCTGCTTTTCGTCAATATTTTGGCTAGATTCTTTCGCTATTAACTTTATGCCAAACTATTGACCTTCTGGGTGCCATCCTAAACAATCGCCCCACTAATGTCACATTGATATTTCCGCGGCGACCTGTCCCTTAGCGTGTGATCCAGTTCCTATTTTGAACTTTCCGACATACGGTCATTCCGGTTGCCAATCATCCGACGCAGCAGCACGTTTTGCTGTGATTCAAGACAAGAAGTCCTGGGAAATCTTTACCATGCGTTTGCACCTGTTCAAGGCTCTACCGTTCGCCCTCGCCGCCTCATTTGTACAAGCACAATCCTTACCAGAAGCCATGCAGCAGGCACTGGATGTCCATCCGGAAATCCAGGCAGGGGTCAACAGTCGTTTGGCCGCGGATTATCAGTTAAAGGCAGCGAAAGGGGGATACCTGCCCAAGGTCGATCTGCTGGGCGGTTATGGTCGTGAGGGCACCGACAGCGTGACCACCCGCGCCAACGGTGGCGGCAACCACTGGCAAACCTTGAACCGCAGCGAGTCAAGTTTACGTCTCTCGCAAATGGTTTTTGACGGTTTTGCGACGTCGAGCGAAGTCGGGCGTCAACAAGCCACCGTCAACTCACGCGCCTACTCGCTGCTCGGCACTTCCGAGCGCACCGCGCTGACCGTCGCCCAGGTGTACCTGGACGTGCTGACCCGCCGCGAATTCGTGCGTCTGGCCGAAGAAAACCTCAAGAGCCACCAGCGCATTTACGACCAGATCCAGTTGCGCACCCAGCGCGGCGTCGGCAGTGGTGCCGACCTCGATCAGGCCGAAGCGCGGATGGCTCAGGCGCGCAACAACCTGATCACCGAACAGACCAACCTCGCCGACTCCGAGACCAACTTCCTCAGTGCCGTCGGCCAGATGCCAGACCAGCTGGAGCGTCCGGCGCCGTTCATGGCGATGATGCCGGCCAACCTCAATGAAGCGCGCCAGCAGATGCTGGAAAACAGTCCGATCCTGCGCTCGGCCGAGTCCGACATCGCTGCGGCCGAGAAGCAGTACGAAACCGCCAAGTCGACGTTCTACCCACGTTTCGACGCCGAGCTGGGGCGTACCGCCGACAACGATCTCGACGGTCAGAACGGCCACAACAACGAGTGGCAGGCGATGCTGCGCATGCGCTTCAACCTGTACTCCGGCGGCAGCAACAAGGCTGACCTTGAATCCAAGTCGTACCTGTCGAACCAGGCGCTGGACATCCGCAACAACGCCCTGCGTCAATTGAACGAAGAGCTGGGTCTGGCCTGGAACGCCCTGAACAACGCCAATGCGCAGGTGCCGATTGCTCAGCAGTACGTTGATCACAGCACCTCCGTGCGCACCGCCTACCAGCGTCAGTTCAGCCTCGGCGAGCGCACCCTGCTCGATTTGCTCGACAGCGAAAACGAGTTGTTCACCGCTTCGCGCCGTTTGGCCGAAATCAAGAACATTCAGTTATTTACTCAGTATCGAATCAAGGCGACCATGGGCGAGTTGCTCAAGAGCCAGGGAGTGGTCGCACCATTGGCATCCGTCGTGCAGAACGATGTGAAGCCGAAGGTTCAACTGCCCGGTATGAATTGAGCAGAACCTTCATTGTTCAATTGTTAGCCAAGAGTGCCGAGCGTGGAATCAGAAGTCAGTCGAGTTCAACTCATTCATGATCCGCGCGCGATGCACGACGATCCGTTACTGGATGGCCTGCTCGCTCTGTGCATGCTGCACCAGAAACCCGCCAGTGCGGCGATGCTCACCACTGGCTTGCCGCTGCCCAAGCAGCGCCTGAGTATCGAGTTGCTGCCCCGCGCAGCGGCTCGCGCCGGGCTGCAGGGGCGGGTGCTGCAACGCAAGCTGGAAGAGATTCCGGCGATTGCCATGCCGGCGCTGTTGCTGCTCAAGGATGGCCGCAGTGCTGTTCTGCTCGGCTGGCAAGGCGACAACGAAGCCCGGGTGCTGCTCAGCGAAAGCGATGGCGGCGAATCGGTGGTCAGCCGCGAACTGTTGGCCGACGACTACACCGGCAAAGTGTTCTTCGCTCAGCCGCAGCACAAATTCGACGTCAACCACGGCACGTTGATCCCGCGTGCACGCTCTTGGTTTCGCGACACCCTCAAGCGTTCACGCTGGCTGTATGCCGATGCGATCGCCGCGAGTTTCCTGATCAACATCATCGCCATGGCCGCGCCGTTGTTCGTGATGAACGTCTACGACCGCGTGGTGCCGAACCAGGCCGAAGCGACCCTGTGGGTGCTGGCGCTGGGCATCACCGGTGCCTACATCTTCGACCTGATCCTCAAAAGCCTGCGCAGCCTGTGCCTGGACCTGGCCGGCAAGAAAACCGACCTGATCATCTCCGCGACGCTGTTCGAGCGCATCGTCGGCATGGCCATGAAGTACCGCCCGGCGCGGGTCGGCAGCTTCGCGCAGAACATCCATGAGTTTCAGAGCCTGCGCGACTTCCTCGCCTCGCTGACCCTGACCAGCCTGATCGACCTGCCGTTCACCATCCTGATCTTCATCGTCATCGCGATTCTCGGCGGGCATCTGGTGTGGATTCCGGTGCTGGCGTTCCCGATCGCGCTGTTGATCGGCTACGCGTTGCAGAAACCGCTGGTCGCGACCATGGAGCGCACCATGGCCCTCGGCGCCGAGCGTCAGTCGAGCCTGATCGAAACCCTCGCCGGCCTCGATGCGGTGAAGGTCAACAACGCCGAAAGCGAACGCCAATACCAGTGGGAACAGACCATCGGCACCCTTAGCCGCCTCGAGCTGCGAGTGAAAATGCTCTCCGGTCTGGCGATGAACATCACCCTGCTGATCCAGCAACTGGCCGGGGTGATCATGATCGTCTTCGGCGTGTACCAGATCATCGCCGGCAATCTGAGCATGGGCGGTCTGATTGCCTGCTACATGCTCAGTGGCCGCGCGCTCAGCCCGCTGGCGTCGCTGTCCGGTCTGTTGACCCGCTACCAGCAGGCACGGGTAACCATGACTTCCGTCGACCAGATGATGGAGCTGCCGCAGGAGCGCAATTTCGAAGAGCGTCCGCTGAGCCGCAAGGTGTTGCAGGGCGCGATCGAGTGCCGTCAGTTGAACTTCACCTACCCGGAACAGCAGAACCCGGCGCTGAAGAACATCAACCTGGTGATCCGTCCCGGCGAGAAGATCGGCATCATCGGCCGCAGCGGCTCGGGCAAGAGTTCGTTGGCGAAACTGCTGGTCGGCCTGTACCAACCGGACGACGGCGCATTGCTGGTGGACGGCGTGGACATCCGCCAGATCGACGTCAGCGAACTGCGCTACAACATCGGCTACGTGCCGCAGGATATCCAGCTGCTGGCCGGTACCCTGCGCGACAATCTGGTCTCCGGCGCACGTTATGTCGAAGACGAGTTGGTGCTGCAAGCCGCAGAACTCGCGGGCGTGCACGAATTCGCCCGTCTGCACCCGCAAGGCTATGAACTGCAAGTCGGCGAGCGCGGGCAGAACCTGTCCGGCGGCCAGCGGCAGAACGTTGCACTGGCGCGGGCGCTGCTGCTCAACCCGCCGATCCTGCTGCTCGACGAACCGACCAGCGCCATGGACAACACCGGCGAAGAACGCCTCAAGCAACGCCTGGCTGCCGTGGTTGAAAACAAGACCGTGGTGCTGGTGACGCACCGGGCCTCGCTGCTGTCGCTGGTCGACCGCCTGCTGGTGGTCGACCGTGGACAGATTCTCGCCGATGGCCCGAAAGCCGCCGTGATGGAAGCGTTGAAGAAGGGGCAGATCAGTGTTGCTTAAGTCGGGTGTCAAAGAGTCGATCCGTCGCTACTTCAAGGGTTCTGCCTCGCTGCAGGGCCAGCCGCTGCCGGAGGTCAACAAGGCGCTGATCGAGGACGCCCCGCGCGTCGTGCGCCTGACCATCTGGGCAATCATCGGCTTCTTCCTGTTCTTGCTGCTGTGGGCCAACTTCGCGGTTATCGACGAGGTGACCAAGGGCGACGGCAAGGCAATTCCGTCGTCGAAGATCCAGAAAATCCAGAACCTTGAGGGCGGGATCGTCTCGGAAATGTTCGTCAAGGAAGGTCAGATCGTCGAGGCCGGCGCACCGCTGATTCGCCTGGACGACACGCGGTTTGCTTCCAACGTCGGCGAAACCGAAGCTGATCGACTGTCGATGCTGTTGCGCGTCGAACGCCTGAGCGCCGAGGTCGATGACCGTCCGCTGAATTTCCCGGAAGACGTGCTCAAAGCTGTGCCGGGTCAGGCGAAAAGCGAAGAATCGTTGTACATCAGCCGGCGTCAGCAACTGCACGACGAGATCGGTGGTTTGCAGGAACAGTTGATCCAGCGTCAGCAGGAGCTGCGCGAGTTCAGCTCCAAACAGGCGCAATACCGCCAGCAACTGGGCCTGCAACGTCAGGAAATCAACATGTCCGAGCCGCTGGTGGCGCAGGGCGCGGTGTCACCTGTTGAAGTGCTGCGACTCAAGCGTGCCGAAGTCGAAACCCGTGGTCAGCTCGACGCCACCACATTGGCGATCCCGCGCGCCGAATCGGCAATCAAGGAAGTCCAGCGCAAGATCGACGAGACTCGCGGTAAATTCCGCAGCGAAGCGCTGACTCAGCTCAATGAAGCCCGCACCGACCTGAACAA
This sequence comes from Pseudomonas sp. JQ36, assembly GCF_053851495.1. NCBI lineage: Bacteria > Pseudomonadati > Pseudomonadota > Gammaproteobacteria > Pseudomonadales > Pseudomonadaceae > Pseudomonas > Pseudomonas sp. JQ36. The sequence goes on from NZ_CM132642.1 coordinate 5,001,663, forward strand.
GGCCCAGGCCACCGGCAAGGCCTTGGAAGACCGGGTCAGCCGGACACTGGTCACCTCGCCGGTGCGCGGTATCGTCAACAAGTTGCTGGTCAACACCATCGGTGGCGTGATCCAGCCGGGCAGCGACATGGTGGAAATCGTGCCGCTGGATGACACCTTGCTGGTCGAAGCCAAGATTCGTCCGCAGGACATTGCGTTCCTCCATCCGGGGCAGGAAGCGATTGTCAAATTCACCGCGTACGACTACACCATTTATGGCGGGCTGAAAGCCAAACTGGAGCAGATCGGCGCCGACACCATCACCGACGAAGACAAGAAAACCACCTATTACATCATCAAGGTGCGCACCGAGCGCAGCCACCTGGGCACTGATGAAAAGCCGTTGCTGATCATTCCGGGGATGGTCGCGTCGGTGGATATCATCACCGGCAAGAAATCGGTGTTGAGCTATCTGCTCAAGCCGATCATTCGGGCGCGGGCCGAGGCGTTGCACGAGCGCTAGATCTTCAGCGCGGCGGCTGGCCTCTTCGCGAGCAAGCCCGCTCCCACAGTGGATTTCGGTCGGACACAGAACTTGCGTCCACTGGAGACCAAATGTGGGAGCGGGCTTGCCCGCGAAGGGGCCAGACCCATCACCACACTCCTGTCAGTAAGTGACACAAATCGTCACTCACCATCCAGTCCATTCCTCACCATCCGCCATATCGTTATTCATTAACGGTATTTAATTTCCAGTTCTTATAGCTTTAAAGTCATCCACCTGCGTACCTGCCGACCAATCGGCGCGCCGCACGACCTGAACCGACACGCAATCCAGCGTGAGTGTCTGATCGACGTGCGCGCCTGTGAGCGCGCCGTGCGTGGGAGATTGAAAGATGTCCGCAGCTACTGCCACCCCAAGCGCCGCGACCGCCGCGCCGCAAAGCTTTGAAATTCGTCCGTTCAGCGGTGCCGTCGGTGCCGAGATCATCGGCCTGGATCTGACCCGACCAGTGAACGACCAGGACTTCGCACGCATTCATCGCGCGCATCTGGATCACCACGTCGTGGTCTTCCGCGACCAGCGCATCACCCCGCAACAGCAGATCGATTTCAGCCGTCGTTTCGGCGTGTTGCAGACTCACGTGCTCAAGCAGTTCCTGCTGGCCAATCACCCGGAAATCCTCATCGTTTCCAACATTGTCGAGAACGGCCAGAACATCGGTCTCGGCGATGCCGGCAAGTTCTGGCACTCCGACCTTTCCTATAAAGAGCTGCCGAGTCTCGGCTCGATGCTGCATGCCCAGGAGTTGCCGTCCGAGGGCGGCGACACGCTGTTCGCCGACATGCACAAAGCCTGGGACAATCTGCCCGAAGCGCTGCGTAAAGCCGTAGAAGGGCGCTCCGCTGCGCACTCCTACACCGCGCGTTACAGCGAGACCAAATTCGAAGGCAACTGGCGCCCGACCCTGACCCCGGAACAACTGGCCCAGGTCGCCGAAGTGGTGCACCCGATCGTCCGTACCCATCCGGAAAACGGCCGCAAGGCGTTGTTCGTCAGCGAAGGCTTCACCACCCGCATCGTCGGCCTGCCGGAAGACGAGAGCAAGCAACTGCTCGCCGAGCTCTACGCCCATAGCGTGCTGCCGCAAAACATCTACCGCCATCAGTGGCAGCCTCACGACATTGTGTTCTGGGACAACCGTTCGCTGATCCACCTCGCCGCCGGCTGCCCCGCGCACCTACGCCGCAAGCTGTATCGCACGACCATTCAGGGCGACGCGCCTTTCTGATTTGCCGGAGATTCGATCATGTCCAAACGTCTTCCATTTGCACCGCTGGCGGCGGCCATCGGCCTGGGTTTCAGCCTGCTTGCCGGCAGCCTGGTGGCGCCGACCGTGGCCCACGCCGAAGGTGAAATCCGCATCGCCGAACAGTTCGGGATTGTCTATTTATTGCTCAACGTGGTGCGCGATCAGGGTCTGATCGAGAAGTACGGCAAGCAGCAAGGCATCGACATCAAGGTCGACTGGACGCAGCTCTCGGGCGGCGCGGCGGTCAACGATGCGCTGCTGTCCGGCTCTATCGACATTGCCGGCGCCGGCGTCGGCCCGTTGCTGACCATCTGGGATCGCACCCACGGCAAGCAGAACGTCAAAGCCGTCGCCTCGCTCGGCAACTTCCCGTACTACCTGGTCAGCAACAATCCCAAGGTCAAAACCATTGCCGATTTCACCGAGAAGGACCGCATTGCGGTGCCGGCGGTGGGCGTGTCGGTGCAGTCGCGCTTCCTGCAATACGCCGCGGCCAAGCAGTGGGGTGACAAGGAGTTCAATCGCCTCGACAAGTACACCATCGCCGTTCCGCACCCGGATGCGACCGCTGCGTTGATCGCCGGCGGCACCGAGCTGTCCGGGCATTTCTCTAACCCGCCGTTCCAGGATCAGGCGCTGCAGAACCCGAACGTGCACGTGGTGCTCAACTCCTACGACATTCTCGGCCCGAACTCGCCGACGGTGCTGTTTGCCACCGAGAAATTCCGCAACGACAACCCGAAAACCTACAAAGCCTTCGTCGAAGCGCTGACCGAAGCCGCGCAATTTGCCCAGAACGATAAGGGCGCGGCGGCGGACACCTACATCCGCGTGACCAAGGCCAGGATCGACCGCGCCGAGCTGCTGAAGATCATCGACAACCCGCAATTCGAATTCAGCGTCACGCCGAAAAATACTTATCCACTGGCCGAATTCCTCTACCGCGTCGGTGCGATCAAAAACAAACCGGAGTCGTGGAAGGACTACTTCTTCCAGGACGCCAAACCGCTGCAAGGGAGCTGATCGAGATGAATGCCCCTTTGCTGCAAGGCCACGCGGCCAGCAACCCGATCGCCAGTACGCAAGCGCTGCTGGCGGTGGATAACGTCAGCCTCGAATACCGCACCCCGCAACGGGTGGTGCGGGCCACGCATCAGGTCAGTTTCGAAATCGATCCGGCGGACCGCTTCGTCCTGCTCGGCCCGTCCGGCTGCGGCAAGTCGACTTTGCTTAAAGCAGCCGCCGGGTTCATTGCCCCGAGTGAAGGCGAGATTCGCCTGCAAGGTCAGCGGGTTGATGGACCCGGTCCGGACCGGATCGTGGTGTTCCAGGAGTTCGATCAACTGCCGCCGTGGAAAACCGTGAAACAGAACGTGATGTTTCCGCTGCTGGCCTCGCGAACCTTGAACAAAAAAGACGCCGAACAACGCGCGTTGCACTATCTGGAAAAGGTCGGGCTGGCGGCGTTCGCCGATGCCTATCCCCACACCCTGTCCGGCGGCATGAAGGCGCGGGTGGCGATTGCCCGGGCGCTGGCGATGCAGCCGAAAATCCTTTTGATGGATGAGCCGTTCGCCGCGCTGGACGCACTGACCCGGCGCAAGATGCAGGAAGAGTTGCTGCTGCTCTGGGAGGAGGTGCGCTTCACCTTGCTGTTCGTCACCCACTCGATCGAAGAGGCGCTGGTGGTTGGCAATCGCATCCTGCTGCTGTCGCCACATCCGGGGCGGGTACGCGCTGAGGTGCACAGCCATCAATACGATCTGCAAAGCCTCGGCGGCGTGGCGTTTCAGGAATCGGCGCGGCGCATTCACCGTTTGCTGTTCGATGAAGGCCAGTCGCCGGAAACCGAGCGTGACCATGACTTCAACGACATTCGTATCGCTTATTGAGCGTTCTGGAGGATTGCCCGATGAGCCAACCATCGTCTGTACGACAAGAGTTTGAAACGGTCCTTGAGCCACTGACCAGCGTGCCGCTCGAGCGCGAATTGCCGCTGGGCCAACGCCTGTGGCAACAGGGCTGGCTGCGCAAAAGCCTGATCCTGATTCTGCTGGCGATCCTTTGGGAGGTGATCGCCCGGGTGCAAAACAACGACCTGCTGCTGCCAGGTTTTCTGCAGACCAGTCATGCGTTGTACGACGGCCTGCTCAGCGGTGAGTTGCTGGGCAAGGTGTGGATATCGCTGGTGGTGCTGATCAAGGGTTACCTGATCGGCATCGTGCTGGCATTCGCCCTGACCACGCTGGCGGTGTCGACGCAGTTTGGTCGCGATCTGCTGAGCACCCTGACCTCGATGTTCAACCCGCTGCCGGCAATTGCCTTGCTGCCGCTGGCCTTGCTCTGGTTCGGGCTGGGGCAGAACAGCCTGATTTTCGTGCTGGTGCATTCGGTGCTGTGGGCGCTGGCGTTGAACACCTATGCCGGTTTTCTCGGTGTCTCGGAAACCCTGCGCATGGCCGGGCGCAACTATGGGCTGAAGGGCATGCGTTTTGTGCTGTTCATCCTGATCCCGGCAGCGCTGCCGTCGATTCTTGCCGGGCTGAAAATCGGCTGGGCGTTTGCCTGGCGCACGCTGATCGCCGCCGAACTGGTATTCGGTGCCACCAGCGGTAAGGGCGGGTTGGGCTGGTACATCTTCCAGAATCGTAACGAGCTGTACACCGACAAGGTGTTTGCCGGGTTGGCGGTGGTGATCCTGATCGGGTTGCTGGTGGAGAATCTGGTGTTCGATACGCTGGAGCGGGTGACGGTGAAGCGTTGGGGCATGCAGCGCTGAGCCAAATCACTGGCCGGAAATGTTTCAAGAGGTCTTTTCAGGTCGTAAAGTTTGATCCCTTGTGGCCGTTAAATCGGCATCAAAGACGACAATTCAAAGGGATTTTTCAGTGGGTCGATCCAAAGGTAAAGAGCCGCAATCAGGCGTTGTAGGCTGGGTTCTAGCTCTGTCGGTGGCACTTCTCATAATCGCAATTATGATCGCCAACAGCGATGGGCTAACACCAGAATGGTTTTTGTCTGTGATGTGCCTCTCCATGGGCACAGCGCTTTTTGCTATTGCTCTCCTGATTGAGCAAACAATTCTGCGACCACTACTCAATTACGCGTCCGCTGCTATTTTCTGGATAGTTTTGATTGGAGTTGCAACCTTCTTCGCCAGAAGAAACGCGTTAAGTGACATAAACAACATCTTTGCATTCGATGCATCGGCGTTGCCAATGACACTGTCAGCCGGTATAGCGTTTCATCTTGCGTACTTTCTGTTTTGGCCGTTGGTTATAGGCTCATGTGTAAGCGCTATCTATTGCATCGGTGCCATGCGGGGCAGCGAGCCTGAGGGTGCTATTGGGGCTTTCGTAATCTGCGTGATGACATGCATAAGTGCGTTTTGTGTTCACCAGTGGTTTTCAGACGCAGCCCGGCGCGAACAAATTTTGTACAGGGTCGCGCACATGACAGATTTCAGTTCCAAGTTCAATTGCGCCGGTGTTGACCCCGAAAAATTCCAGGTTCTGTTTGTAGGACCTGAACAGCGCCGTATCTCGGTAGCGCCCATTATTCCGGAGACCATTCTTTTCTTTGGCAAGCGACCTCCTAGACTCCTTCAGAACGTCACGCTGCCTGACAAAAGAAGTCTTGAGCTTCGCGATTGCCTGCCAATCAGCACGGTTTCGCCTGATCCCGTTGCAGATCGTATTGACGAAATACACTTTGAGATAAAGCCCTCGCGTTGATTTTCGTGCATGTAGCTCTGCTAGCATTGCACCCGGGTCAATCCAGATCAGCCACGAGTGTTCTGCATGCAACTCCCGGATATGAACCTCCTAGTCGCCCTCGACGCCCTGCTCGACGAGGGCAGTGTGGTCGGCGCCGCGCGGCGAATGAACCTCAGCCCAGCCGCCATGAGCCGCACCTTGACGCGCATTCGCGAGGCGATCGGCGACCCGATCCTGGTACGCGCCGGTCGCGGCCTGGTGCCAACTCCCAAAGCCCTCGAGCTGCGCGAGCAGGTGCGCGATGTGGTGGAGCAGGCGGCGCTGCTGTTCCGCTCTGCCGACCATGTGGAACTTGGCACCCTGCGCCGGCGTTTCAGCATCCGCGCCAACGACTTTTTCGTCGGTGTGTACGGCGGCAAGCTGTTCGATACCCTCGACCAGCAAGCGCCGCACTGCGAATTGCGCTTCGTTCCCGAGGGTGATGGCGACGATGAAGCGCTGCGTGAAGCGCGGATTGATCTGAGCGTCAGCAACACCCGTCCGGTAACCCCGGAAGTCAAAGTGCAGAACCTGTTCTCCACGCATTTCGTCGGTCTGGTGCGTGAGGATCATCCGTTGCTCGACGGCGAGATCACCGCCGAGCGCTATGCCGGCTACTCGCATATCAGCATGTCCCGTCGTGGCATTGCTCGCGGGCCTATCGACACTGCACTGAACGCCCTGGGCCTGGAGCGGCGGGTGGCGGTGATCGCTCCGAGTTTCCATGCGGCGATGTTTGCCTTGCCCGATTCCGACCTGATCCTGCCGGTGCCCAAGGAAGCGTTGCTCAGCGTGCGCCGACTCGGCTTGAAACTGCGCTCGTTCAACCTGCCGATCCCGTTGCCGACGCTGATGCTGACCCAGGCCTGGCACCCGCGCTTCGACAAGGATCCGGCGCACCGCTGGCTGCGCGAAACGCTCAAGGCGTGTTGCGACGAGACGTGGCTGGCCGCGCAGCCCTGATACACACCGAATCACTGTGGGAGGGGGCTTGCTCCCGAAGGCGTCGTGTCAGGTCATGCATAGGGTGAATGACCCACCGCTTTCGCGAGCAAGCCCGCTCCCACACTGGATCTTCATTGCTGCGCTGAGCGCACTTATAACCTTCCAATAAGTCAATTTTCGTCAGCAGTAAGCCTTACTAAAATGCTCCGGTATTTTTTCTTCCGGAGTGTGTATCCATGACATCCCTGACGGTCCCGGCGCCCATCGCTGCGGCCAGTCCGGCGACGGCGGCTGCGCCACCGGTGTTCGGCGCGCGGATCATCACCGGCCTGGTCGGAGTGCTGCTCGCCGTGCTGGTCTCGGGCCTCAACGAGATGGTGACCAAAGTCGCGCTGGCCGACATCCGCGGCGCGCTGAACATCGGTTATGACGAAGGCACCTGGCTGGTGTCCTGCTACGCCGCGACCTCGGTGGCGGCGATGGCGTTCGCGCCCTGGTGCTCGGTGACCTTTTCGCTGCGCCGTTTCACCCTCTGCGCGATCAGCCTGTTCACGCTGCTCGGCGTGCTGTGCCCGTTCGCCCCCAACTACGAAAGCCTGCTGCTGATGCGCACCCTGCAAGGGCTGGCCGGCGGCGCGTTGCCGCCGATGCTGATGACCGTCGCCCTGCGTTTTCTACCGGCCAATTTCAAACTCTACGGCCTGGCCGGTTATGCGCTGACCGCGACTTTCGGCCCCGGTCTTGGCACGCCGCTGGCCGGGTTGTGGAGCGAGTACGTCGGCTGGCAATGGACGTTCTGGCAAATCATCGTGCCGTGCCTGATCGCCATGGCGATGGTGGCCTGGGGCATTCCGCAGGATCCGCTGCGCCTGGAGCGCCTCAAGACATTCAACTGGAAAGGCCTGCTGCTGGGCTTTCCGGCGATCTGCATGCTGGTGATCGGCTTGCTCCAGGGCAACCGACTGGACTGGTTCGAGTCGAGCCTGATCTGCGCTTTGCTCGGCGCCGGCTCGCTGTTGCTGGTGGCGTTTCTGATCAATGAATGGTCGCAGCCGATTCCGTTTTTCAAGTTGCAGATGCTCGGCATCCGCAACCTGGCGTTCGCGTTGATGACCTTGGCCGGGGTGCTGGTGGTATTGCAGGCGGTGGTGCTGATTCCGTCGAGCTATCTGGCGCAGGTCCAGGGTTATCGCCCGGTGCAGACCGCGCCAATCATGCTGATCGCCGCGTTGCCGCAGTTGATCGCGCTGCCGCTGGTGGCGGCGCTGTGCAACCTGCGCTGGGTCGATTGTCGCTGGGTGCTTGGCATCGGCTTGAGCATGTTGACCCTGTCCTGCCTGGGTGGCTCGCTGCTGACCTCGGAGTGGATCCGCGACAATTTCTACGTCCTGCAATGGCTGCAGATTTTCGGTCAGCCAATGTCGGTGCTGCCGCTGTTGATGCTCTCGACCGGCAGCATCCAGCCGCAGGACGGGCCGTTCGCCTCCGCGTGGTTCAACACGGTGAAAGGCCTGGCGGCGGTGATCGCCACCGGAGTCATCGAGGCGCTGACCACCGCGCGCCTGCATTTCCATTCCACCATGTTGATCGACAACCTCGGCAACTCACCGCTGGCCGATCGCAGCGATCCGGGGCTCGCCCATCGCCTGCATGAACAGGCCGTGGTGCTGACTTCGTCCGATCTCTATGTGTGCATGGCCGGCGTCGCGGTGGCGCTGATTCTGCTGATTTTCTGGCTGCCGACGCGGATCTTTCCACCGCGCGCGCCGACCTGATGGCTGTACTGAAACAGAAGGTTTTTATGACGACTCAAGCAAAGCAAAAACTCGCGGTGGCTGTGGCGGCCGCACTGGCCGTTGGCGTGTTGCTGTACCTGGCGGTGCCGGGACTGTTCGGCAAGCGTACCCAGCAAAATACCAACGACGCGTTCGTTTCCGCCGACTTCACTCTGGTGGTGCCGCGCGTGGCGGGGTTCATCAAGGAAGTGCTGGTGGAAGATAACCAGCGGGTCAAGGCCGGGCAACTGCTGGCGTTGATCGATGATCGTGATTTGCGCGCCGCCGCTGAAGCGGCCGATGCGCAAACCCTGGTCGCCCGCGCTCAGTTGCAAAATGCCAAGGCCACGCTGGAGCGGCAGACCTCGGTGATTGCTCAGGCGCAAGCTTCGGTGGTCTCGGCCAAGGCAGAAATGGCGTTCGCCCAGCAGGAACTCAATCGCTACAACCACCTCGCTGGCGTCGGTGCCGGCACGGTGCAGAATGCGCAACAGGCCCGTACGCGCATCGATCAGGCGAGCGCTCGGCTCGACACCGCCAGCGCGAAACTGGCGGCTGAGCGCAAGCAGGTAGAGATTCTCACTGCGCAGCGCGATGCTGCCGAAGGCAATCTGAAGCATGCGCAAGCGGCGCTGGAAATCGCCAGTTTCGAGCTGTCGTATACACGCATTACCGCGCCGCAGGACGGCATGATCGGCGAGCGCGCGGTGCGCGTCGGCGCCTATGTGACGCCGGGCAGCAAGCTGCTGGCGGTGGTGCCGTTGCAGCAGGCGTATGTGGTTGCCAACTTCCAGGAAACCCAACTCACCGACGTGCAGCCGGGGCAGCACGTGCAGGTACGCGTCGACAGCCTCGGCGGCGAGGCCTTGAGCGGTCGCGTCGAAAGCATCGCTCCGGCCACCGGCGTGACCTTCGCCGCGGTGAAACCGGATAACGCCACGGGTAACTTCACCAAGGTCGTGCAGCGGATTCCGGTGAAAATCGTGCTTGAGCCGGGTCAGCCATTGGCCGAGCGTTTGCGTGTGGGCATGTCGGTGGAGGCGAGTATCGACACTCGCAGCTCGGCGGCGGAGCGCGAGGTGACTCAGCGATGAACAGCGTTGATAGAGCTGACGCCTTCGCGAGCAAGCCCGCTCCCACAGGGATCTCTGTTTGGAACAAAGATCTCCAGCAACCTGCCAATCACCCGTGGGAGCGGGCTTGCTCGCGAAGAGGCCAGTGGCAGCAACTCACCCTCGGTGCATTGCTCGCTATTGGCCTCAGCGCCTGCACCGTCGGCCCCGACTTCCACAAGCCTGAAGCCATGCAAATCACCGACTGGGCCAAACCCGCCAAGTCCGCCCCCAGCCAAGCCGTCAGCGAACCGCTGAACGAACGCTGGTGGGAGGTTTTCCACGACCCGCAACTCTCGGCCCTGACCCAGCGGGCGATGAACAGCAATCTCGATCTGCAACGGGCCAGCAGCCGTCTGCAACAAAGCCGTGCCGCGCGCCAGGTGATCACCGCGGATCGCTACCCGAACACCGCCGCTACCGGCAGCTACGCGCGTAAACGCAACAGTGGCGAAGGCCTGAACGACCCGTCCGGACACAACGGCGATTCCGCTTTCAACCTGTGGGACGCCGGTTTCTCCGCCTCCTGGGAACTGGATTTCTGGGGCCGCGTGCGCCGCGAAACCGAAGCCGCCGATGCCAACCTCGAAGTCGCCGAAAATGACCGACGCGGTGTGCTGCTGGCAGTGCTGGCCGACACCGCGCAGAACTACATCCAGCTGCGCGGCGTGCAGAACACCCGCGCGGTCACCGAGCAGAACCTCGACGTCGCCCGGCACAGCCTCAAGCTCTCGCAACTACGCCTCAACGACGGTGTAGCGACCGATCTGGATGTCGCCGAAGCTGCCGCGCAGGTTTCCGCCATCGAATCGCGCCTGCCGGCCCTTGAGCAGCGTCAGTCGCAACTGATCAACGCGATCAGTCTGTTGATGGGCGAGCCACCGCAAGCCCTGGCCAAGGAGTTATCCACAGACGCTGCGGTGCCGCAGTCACCGCTGCAAGTCGCCATCGGCCTGCCGTCGCAACTGGCTGAACGCCGTCCGGACATCCGACAGGCCGAGGCGCGTCTGCATGCCGCCACCGCCAACATCGGCGTGGCCAAGGGTGATTTCTATCCACGCATCACCCTGTCCGGCAACCTCGGATCGCAAGCGATGCAACTGAGCGATTTCGGCTCCTGGGGCTCGCGCGCGTTCGGCATCGGCCCGCAATTCAGCCTGCCGCTGTTCGACGGCGGACGCCTGCGCGGCATGCTGCAACTGCGCGAAGCCCAGCAACAGGAAGCGGCCATCGCCTACCAGCAGACCGTGCTGCGCGCCTGGCATGAAATCGACGACCAGTTGACGGCCTACAACGCCAGCCAACGCCGCCGCGACAGCCTCGCCGAAGCCGTGCGGCAGAACCAGATCGCCCTGCGCACCGCGCAACAGCAATACGTCGAAGGCGTGGTCGATTTCGTCAACGTTCTCACCGTGCAGAGCGCGTTGCTCACTACGCAGGAGCAGTGGGTGGAAAGTTCGACCGGGGTGTCGCTGGCGATGGTCGGGTTGTACCGGGCGTTGGGCGGGGGCTGGGAGTCGGTGTATCCGGCGGAGGGGATGGCGCAACGCTGATGTCGTGAACTGAAAATGCCGATGGCAGTTTTTGCATGGGCCGGGGTGCCGGATGTCGTGAAAGCGCACACCGCCATCGACGACCCTCCCGTGGCTGACCTAAAGTGACGGACAGGCTCTGCTCCATCCGTTCGCGATATTCCGGCACAGCAAGAGGACGCAATGGCGGCACACAGAGAAACGCCGGTCGGCGACACGCAGGATCCACGTGCTGTCCCCGGAGCATGGTTGGTTGCCTTGCGCCTGATTCGTTGGGCCCGGGAACACTGGCTGTTACCGATCATGCTGCTGGCGGCGGCGGTGCGTTTCTACGACCTGACGGCCGCGTCGATCTGGTTCGATGAAGGCTCCAGTGTTCTGCTCAGCCGGTTTTCCCTGCCTGAGATTTGGGGGCATGCGGCCCATGACGTGCACCCGCCGCTGTATTTCATGTTGCTGCACGGCTGGATCGGGTTGTTCGGTGACGGCATCCTGTCGATTCGCCTGATGAGCGCTGTGCCGGGGATCATTACCGTCGGCCTCGGTGTGTGGCTGGTGGATCTGCTTGCCACCCGTCGTGCCGCGCTGTTGGCCGGGTTGTTGCTGGCGCTGTTGCCCACGGCCGTGCGCTATAGCCAGGAAGTGCGCATGTATGCGCTGCTCGGCATGTGGCTGATCGGCGCGACGATCGCGCTGGTCTACTGGGTCCGGCAGCCGCGGCGGCATCGTTTTCTGGTGGCTTATGCGCTGCTGATGACGGCAGCGTTCTACACCCACTACTTCACCGTTCTGTGCGTGATCAGCCACTGGCTGTATCTGACAGCGGTGCGCGTGCAGCCGGGGTATCGGCTGCGGCATATTCAGCGTCCGGCCTGGTGGCTGGCCAACTTGAGCATCGCGTTGCTGTACATGCCGTGGGTGCCCAACCTGCTTGATCTGCTGCAGCACATCCCGGAACTCAAGGCCAGCAATGACATCGGCTGGGAAGATCCGGTGACCCTCGTTTCGTTGCCGTCGATGGTCTGGTCGTTGCTGATTCAGGACGACGGTTTGTCCTTGCCGGCGTGGCTGTTCTGGCTGCTGCCACTGGCATTAGTGGGGGTGATCGGCGTCGCGTTGCGACGTGATCGCAGTGTGTTTCGCGGCAGCCTGTTGCTGCTGTCTTACAGCGTGGTGCCGATTCTGCTGGTGTTTGGCGTGTCGTTCATCTCGCCGGTGTTCATCGAGCGGTATTTGACGGCCTATGCGTTGGGGTTGCCGATGCTGGTGGCGCTGGCGGTCGATCGGCTTTACACAGGCTCTCGCGTTCTGGCGCTGGCGATTCTGGCGCTTTTTGCGGGTGTCGAGCTGGTGGGTGTGAAGAACAACGCCACGGTCGACAGCAATGATCAGTTCAGCGTGCTGGTCGACTACGTCAATCGACACTTCACCGAGGGTGACCGGATCGTTACCAGCGACATGATGTGGTACCTCAGCTACATCTATTACAACCGCACCGACGCGCAGGTCCGTCTGTATACGCCACCAGCGGCGGATGGGCGTTCCACGCGTCCCAATGCCTACGGATTTGGCACATTGGTCGGCGAAGAGGTTTTCCTCGATCAGCTTGGCGACGTGTCCAAGGGCAGCAGGCGGATATGGTTGATCGGCACGCTGGATGAGCCCAATGAGTTTGCGGCGTTGCCTGAAGGCTGGCAGCGGCAGAGCGATGTCCATGCAGGCGGCGCTTTTGCACGTTTGTACGTGAAGGAGCCGAGCGCCGATAAGACGGGCGGGTGATCGCGGGCTCAGGATTTGCCCGACAAATCCGCCATCCCCTTGAGCAACTCGATCGGCAACGGAAAGACGATCGTCGAGCTCTTGTCGCCGGCAATCGAACTCAAGGTCTGCATGTAGCGCAACTGCATGGCGCCGGGCTGGCGGCCGAGCATTTCGGCGGCTTGCATGAGTTTTTCCGAAGCCTGCAGTTCGCCTTCGGCGTGGATCACCTTGGCCCGGCGTTCGCGTTCGGCTTCGGCCTGTTTGGCAATCGCACGCACCATCGATTCATTGAGATCAACGTGCTTGATCTCGACGTTGGCCACCTTGATGCCCCAGGCATCGGTCTGAGCGTCGAGCACCTGCTGAATGTCGATGTTCAACTGCTCGCGTTCGGCCAGCAGTTCATCCAGCTCATGTTTGCCGAGCACCGCGCGCAGGGTGGTCTGCGCCAGTTGGCTGGTAGCCGAAAGAAAGTCTTCGACCTGAATGATCGCCTTCTGCGGGTCGAGCACGCGGAAGTACAGCACCGCGTTGACCTTTACCGAGACGTTGTCGCGGGTGATGACATCCTGTGGCGGCACGTCGAGCACCACGGTGCGCAGGTCGACCCGGACCATTTGCTGCACCACCGGAATCAGCAGGATCAGCCCCGGGCCCTTGACCTGCCAGAAGCGCCCGAGCTGGAACACCACGCCGCGCTCGTACTCACGCAGGATGCGGAAGGTCGACCCGGCGAGGGCGATCACCAACAGCAGCAGTGCAACGAAACCGATTTGCAGACCCATGATCACTCTCCGTGTCTCACCGCGTCAGTCGCGGCGACTTTCAGCAATAAGCCATTTCGCCCGACCACGCGCACCGATTGCCCGGCGTGCAGCGGTGTCGTGCTGTGCACTTGCCAATGTTCACCCTGCAATTGCACCCAGCCGTTGCAGGCGTTTTGCGCTTGCACGGTGGTCACCGCCGTCACGCTGCCGACCAGCCCGGCATCGCCGCTGACGGCGTGGCGTGGGCGGGTTTTCAAGGCGCGGACGATCAACGCGATCAGCAGCAGGGCGCTGAGCAGGCCAAGGCCGATGATCATCGGCACCGGCAACTCGGCGTTGCCCAGAATCAGCGCGCCGATGACGAACATGATGATCCCCCCGAGGCCGATCACCCCGTAGTTGGGCAGCGCGGCTTCGGCGATCAGAAAGGCAATCCCGAGGGTGATCAGCCATAGGCCGACCGGATTGACCGCCGTCGGCAGGACATCAGCCGCGAGGGCCGAGCCGCTGGCCAGCAGTATCAGGAAAAACGTGCAACATCGGCTGTTCACGTGACCCTCCGGGAGAGTCATGGGGGTGTTTCCTTAAGTCTAGTTGAGCCTGGCGCTGGATGAATTCTGCTCAATGAGCAGATGTGTCCAGTGAGCGGATTTCCCTTCGCCAACGCCTTGCCGGACTAGACTCAGCAGAACAGGCACAACGTTCAGCGTGACACCGAGGTGCAGCATGCGTATGGCAAAAAAAGTGCAGAGCAGCCTGAATCGGGCGCACTGCGAATATGACGTCGTGGCCCACCGCCACTCGGCCAGCAGCCTCGAAACCGCGCGGGTTTCCGGGGTGCCCGCCGAACGTGTGGCCAAGTCGGTGATCCTCGACGACCACCACGGGCATTACCTGATGGCCGTGCTGCCGGCCAGTCGGCATCTGGACTTGAGTAAAGTGCGCATTCGCGGTGAATGGCAGATCACCCGGGAGAGCAACCTGGCGCACATCTTCGATGACTGCGAACGCGGTGCGGTGCCGCCGCTGGGTGATTCCTATGGCCTGGACATGGTCATCGACCCGCTGCTGACCCGCCAGAAAGACATCTACCTGGAAGCTGGCAACCACAACTACCTGCTGCACATGAGCATGCCCGAGTTTCTGAAAATGGTGCCGCATGCCGAGGTGCGGGAGTTGAGTCATTAAGTTTTGTAGCGCTTTCGCCGGCGCCTTCGCGAGCAAGCTCGCTCCCACAGGTTGATCGCGTTCCCCTGTGGGAGCGGGCTTGCTCGCGAATGATCTCCCACCCACCGCATTCTTGAAGGAGTCCTCCATGGAACAGCCCACCCACAGCCTGCCGTCCCTGTTCAAACAATTGGGACTGGACAACGACCCGACCAGCATCGACCAATTCATCGCCACCCATTCACCACTCAAACCCGAGCTGCACCTGGCGGACGCGTTTTTCTGGAGCAAGAGCCAGGCGGATTTTTTGCGGGATGAGATTCTCGATGATGCGGACTGGGCGGAGGTGGTGGATCAGCTGGATGTGTTGTTGCGCAAGGGGCGGGAGGGATGACTATTTGGCAACCATTTAGCGGCTGATCGTTTTTGCGGTTGTCTGAAAGTTCTAAATAGACCAATATAACGACCTCAATTGAGGTCTTTTATTATGCAAAGTGTTCTTGCCGATATGGCGGTCAGTGTTTCCGAATTGAAGAAAAATCCGTCAGCAGTGTTGAGTGGCGCACATGGTGGTGCTGTTGCTGTGCTGAACCATAATCGCGTCATGGGTTACATGGTGCCAGCCGATGTTTACGAAGCCATGATGGAGCGGCTTGATGATTTGGAACTGGCCGAGATCGTCCGTTCCCGCAGTAATGAAACACCCATTTCGGTAAGCCTGGATGACCTATAAGCTCGAATTTCTGCCATCTGCTCATAAGGAGTGGAACAAGCTGGGTCATACGTTGCGAGATCAATTCAAGAAAAAGCTCGCTGAAAGGTTATCGCTACCAAGGGTATCGGCTGATGCGCTTCATGGAATGCCTGACTGCTACAAAATCAAACTGAAGGCTTCTGGTTACCGTCTGGTCTATCAAGTGATAGATGAGCGAATCGTCGTTTCGGTAGTCGCTGTGGGAAAACGCGAGCGCAGCAGTGTCTATGAGAAAGCCAAAAAACGCTGAGTCGTCCAGACCTCGGCGTTTTTTTCTTCCCTGACAACCTATTTGTTTCAAAACTTGACTGAAATTCCCCGCCAATGCGATATTGATAGTTAGCAAACTAACAGTGTGCATTTTTCCGTGCCGAATTCCCTCGACGCTCTCCAGATGAACATCAGCAGTGCCATGGTGGTGGCCGCCAGGCATTGGCGGAAGATCTGCCAGACCACGCTGGTCAACTATGGAATCTCCGAAGCCTGCGCCGTGCCGTTGTTGATGATCGGGCGGTTGGGCGAGGGTGTGCGTCAGGTGCAGGTGGCGCAGGCAGCCGGGATGGAGAGTCCGTCGCTGGTGCGTCTGCTCGATCAGTTGTGCCACGCCGGCTATGTCTGCCGCACCGCAGATGCGCAGGATCGCCGGGCCAAGTGCCTGAGCCTGACCGACACCGGCCGTGAGCTGGTGCAAGCGGTGGAAAGCGAGCTGGTACGTCTGCGTCATGAAGTGCTCGAAGGCATCGACCAGAGTGATCTGGAGGCTACGCTTCGGGTACTGCGAGCTTTTGAGGCGGCCAATCCGCCTGTGGTGATCAATTCTTGAACGGTTTTTTCTCTGGCATCCCGCCTGCCCGTGACTGGTTCTACGGGGTTCGTACCTTTGCAGCGTCGATGATTGCGCTGTACATCGCCTTGCTCATGCAAATGCCGCGTCCGTATTGGGCGATGGCCACGGTGTACATCGTCTCCAGCCCGTTTCTCGGGCCGACCAGCTCCAAGGCGCTGTACCGCGCCATCGGTACCTTTCTCGGGGCAGCGGCGGCGGTGCTGTTCGTGCCGATGTTCGTGCAGAGTCCCTATGTGCTGGTGGTGGTGATTGCCTTGTGGACGGGGATTTTGCTGTTCCTGTCGCTGCACCTGCGTACCGCCAATAGCTACGCACTGATGCTGGCCGGCTACACCTTGCCGCTGATTGCCTTGCCGACGGTGGATAATCCGCTGGCGGTGTGGGACGTGGCGGAGGCGCGCACCGAAGAGATTTTTCTCGGCATCGCCGTGGCGGCGGTGGTCGGCGCGATGTTCTGGCCGCGTCGCTTGGCGCCGGTGTTCAACGACGCGGTGGGCAAGTGGTTCGCTGACGCCACCACCTACAGCCTGAAGTTTCTCAGCCGCGACGTGCAGCCGGAACAGATCGCCGCGCTGCGCATGGCCATGGTCGCCAATTTCAACAGTCTCGAATTGATGATCGGCCAGTTGCCCCACGAAGGCGCGCGACCGCAAACCGTGCGCAACACCAAGGAACTGCGCGGGCGGATGATCCACCTGTTGCCGGTGATCGACGCTTTGGAAGACTCGCTCTACGCCCTCGAACGGCGCACGCCGGAACTGGTGGAAAAGTTTGCCCCGCTGCTGACCGCGACCCAGCAATGGCTCGGCCATAACGACGCCGATCTTGATCGGTGGCAGGCGCTCAAGGATCAACTTCAGGCCCTGCAGCCAAGCTGCGAGGCGCTGGAAGATCGCAAGCAATTGCTGTTCTCCAACGCGATTTATCGCCTCGGTGAATTCATCGATCTGTGGCAGGACTGCCGCAGTCTGCAGGACGCGATTCTCTGCGAGCGCCAGGACAGCTGGCGTGCGGTTTACCGGCACTGGCGCCTCGGGCGGCTGACGCCGTTTCTCGACCGCGGGATGATGCTGTATTCGGTGGCCTCGACCGTTCTGGCGATCATCGTCGCTTCGGTGCTGTGGATTCTGCTCGGCTGGCCGGACGGTGGCAGCGCGGTGATTCTGGCAGCGGTAGCGTGCAGTTTCTTCGCCTCGATGGACGACCCGGCGCCACAGATCTACCGGTTCTTTTTCTGGACCGGAATGTCGGTGCTGTTCGCCAGTCTCTATCTGTTTCTGATTCTGCCGAACCTGCACGATTTCCCCATGCTGGTACTGGCGTTTGCGGTTCCGTTCATTTGTGTCGGTACCCTGACGGTGCAGCCACGGTTCTTCCTCGGCATGCTCCTGACGCTGGTCAACACCTCGTCGTTCATCAGCATTCAGGGCGCGTACGACGCGGACTTCTTCGCCTTTGTGAACTCCAACCTGGCCGGCCCTCTGGGCCTGTTGTTCGCGTTTATCTGGACCCTGATCGCCCGCCCGTTCGGCGTCGAGCTGGCCGCCAAACGTCTGACCCGCTTCAGCTGGAAAGACATCGTGCGCATGACCGAGCCGGCCAATCTGGCCGAACATCGGCATCTGGGCGTGCAGTTGCTCGATCGTCTGATGCAGCACTTGCCGCGTCTGGCCATGACCGGCCAGGACACCGGGATTGCCATGCGTGAAGTGCGCGTCGGCCTGAACCTGCTCGATCTGCTGGCTTACACGCCACGGGTCAGCGGCGCGCCGAAGGCCCTACTGCAGCAAGTGGTGGCTGAGGTCGGCGAGTATTTCCGCGCGTGTCTGAAGGCCGGCGAACGCTTGCCGGCGCCGAGTCCCTTATTGATGACGATGGACCGCGCGCGCCGCGCCCTCAAAGGCCACGGCGACGAAGAAACCCGGCTAAACCTGTTGCATGCCCTGAGCGGTTTGCGCCTGGCGCTGCTGCCCGGCGTGGAATTCGTCAGCACCAGCGATGCCGAAGAACCGCTGCCCGATGGAGCGCCCCTATGATCGGTGATCTGGATATCAGCGGGATTTTCCTGCCGACCCTGCTGGTGCTGATGGGCATCACCTATGTGTTGTTTCTGCTGGTGCACGGCGTGCTCACGCGTGTGCACTTTTACCGTCTGGTCTGGCACCGGGCATTGTTCAACGTGGCGCTCTACGCCGTGCTGCTGTACGGCGTGGACTCACTCAGTCGATACCTGATGACATGAAAAAACCGTTTCTGACTATCGGTCGCGTGGTCCTGACCCTGCTGATCGTGACTTTTGCCGTCGTCCTCGTCTGGCGCATGGTGATGTATTACATGTTTGCGCCGTGGACCCGCGACGGCCACATCCGTGCCGACATCATCCAGATCGCCCCGGACGTGTCCGGGTTGATCCAGCAGGTCGAGGTCAAGGACAACCAGTTGATCAAACGCGGCCAGGTGCTGTTCAGCATCGACCAGGACCGTTTCAAACTGGCTCTGCGTCAGGCTAAAGCCGCGGTCGCCGATCGCGAAGAAACCCTCGCCCAGGCGCAGCGTGAAGCCAAGCGCAACCGTGGCCTGGGCAACCTGGTGCCGGCCGAACAACTGGAAGAAAGCCAGTCGAAAGTCGCCCGGGCGCAATCGGCGCTGGCCGAAGCGCTGGTGGCGGTGGACAGCGCCCAGCTCAACCTGGATCGTTCGGTGATCCGCAGCCCGGTGGACGGCTACGTCAACGACCGCGCGCCGCGAGTGCAGGAGTTCGTTACCGCAGGGCGACCGGTGTTGTCGGTGGTCGACAGCAACTCGTTCCACATCGACGGCTATTTCGAAGAAACCAAACTCGACGGCATCCATGTCGGGCAGTCGGTGGATATCCGCGTGATCGGCGACAAAGCCAGGCTGCGCGGGCATGTCGAAAGCATCGTCGCCGGTATCGAAGACCGCGACCGCACCAGCGGCAACAACCTGCTGCCGAACGTCAACCCGGCGTTCAGCTGGGTGCGGCTGGCGCAGCGGATTCCGGTGCGCATCGCCTTTGACGAGGTGCCGGAAGACTTCCGCATGATCGCCGGGCGTACCGCCACCGTGTCGATCATCGACGACAAAACGCAGGAGCCCGCGCAATGAACAAGGCCCTGATGATCGCCGGGTTGGGCGTGATGCTCTCGGCCTGTCAGATGGTCGGGCCGGACTATCAGCTGCCCGCTGACGCCGCGATGCAGCGCAAGGACTTTCAGGGCGAACTGGCAGTGGAAGGCAAGCCGGTGGTGTCAGCGCCGGTACCGGCTGACTGGTGGCGGCTGTATAAGGATCCGCGACTGGATCAACTGGTGCAGCAAGCCATGGCGTCCAACACTGATTTGCGCGTGGCGGCGGCGAACCTTCAACGGGCTCGCGCGCAAGTCGATGAGGCCGAAGCGGCGGGTGGCTGGAGCGCAGGCGTGAAGATGGGCGCGCAGCGTTTGCAGGAATCCGGTCAGGCGTTCTTGCTGCCGGAAAAAGTCCCGGTCGACAACGTCGGCGATATTGGCATCAGCGCGTCTTATCAGTTCGATCTGTGGGGCACTCTGCAACGCGGTATCGAAGGCGCGAAGGCTAACGCCGATGCGACGCAAGCGGCGGCTGACACCGCTCGCATCACTTTGGTGGCCGACGTGGTTCGCGCCTACACCCAGGTGTGCGCCGCCAATGAAGAGCGGGAAATCGCCCAGCATTCCCTCGACCTGCAATCGCAGAGCACCACGCTGATCCAGCGTCTGCGCGATGCCGGGCGTGGCGATGAAACCCAGGTCACCCGTTCGCAAACCCAATTCAAGTCGTTGCGCGCCGACCTGCCGCGCTATGAGGCAGCGCGTCAGGCCGGGTTGTTCCGCCTGTCGATGCTGCTGGCCAAACCGGTCGAGCAATTGCCGGCCGGCACCGCCACCTGTGCCGAGTTGCCGAAAATCGCCCAATTGGTGCCGGTGGGTGATGGCGCTGCGCTGCTCAAGCGTCGTCCCGATATCCGTCAGGCGGAACGTCGCTTGGCGGCCTCGACAGCGGGCATCGGCGTCGCCACGGGCGAGCTGTACCCGGACATCAGCATCGGCGCGACCATCGGCACCGTCGGTCTTATTGACGACTTGGGTGATCCATCGACCAATCGCTGGGGTTTCGGCCCGTCGCTGAGCTGGAAAGTGCCGACCAACGGCGCCCGCGCGCGCATCCGTGAAGCCGAAGCATCGGCCCAGGGCGCACTGGCGCATTTCGACGGCGTGGTGCTCAACGCCATCCGCGAAACCCAGACTGGCCTGGCCCAGTACAGCGCGCTGCTGCAACGCCGCGACGCCCTGGCCGATGCCGAGCAATCGGCAAAACTGGCGGCGGACCAGACCCACCGCTTCTTCCAGGCCGGGCGCGAGTCGTTCCTCGCCGACCTGCAGGCGACCCGCACCTACACCGACGTCACCGCGCAACTGGCCGCCGCCAACACCCAGGTCGCCATGAGCCAGATCGATTTGTTCCTCGCCCTTGGTGGCGGTTGGGAAAGCGGACGAACGCAAGCCTCAAGCGCCAGCAAACCCTGAACCCGTTGCTATGCTTTGAAGTGTTGAAAGGGTGCCACGTGCAACGCACCCTTTCAGCGCACATTGCTAGCGCTGGTCTAGGGGAAACCAATAATGAAAAACCCTTACGCTCTCGGCTTCTGGTGCGCCCTGGTAGCGCTGGTGCTGCTATCGGCCACCTATTTCTACGGCATCATGCTGGCCCACCAGATCGACAAGGCCATGGTTTTCCTCGACAGCGCCGTCGCGCTGATTGCAGTGATGGCCATCGTTGTCGTGGCCTGGGCCTCGGTCCAGGTGCAGCGGGTCAAGAAACGCCAACTCGAACAAGGCAAAACCCTGGTGCTGATCTGGGACACCAAAGTCGCCCTGCGCAAGGTCGAAACCGTATTCGACCGTTACTTCTGGGGCAGCTATTGGCAACCGGGACGCACCTTCGCCGAAGTCATGGGCGAACTCACCGGCACCCCGCTGGAAAAAAGCCTCGAAGCGCTGAAGAAGCAGTGTCTGGAACTGGACAAGCAAATCGACAGCGAGGGCTGGCACTGGCTGAACAATGCCCGTGAACTGTCCGACGTCGCGACGGCCATGGCTCGTGAGCGCTATCAACTGGATTTCTGCGATCCCCGGGCCGACGGGCCGGGCGGGGCGGTGATCGATCGGGATTTTGAAGTGCTGGTGTATACCTGGACGGCGCGGTTGAAGAGCTTTGATCATCAACTCGATGAGATCGAGGTTCAGTATTCCTGATCTTCTGGGAATCCAGTGGCCCTATCGCGAGTAGGCTCACTCCTACAGGGGAACGCATTTCAATTGTAGGAGCGAGCCTGCTCGCGATAGCGTCATCAAAAACACTGCAACTCTCCCGGCCTGTCAGCTGTCCACACTCCCCATAGACACTCTTTAACCTTTAAACATTGGGCCGCCTCGCGCTGCCAGTGCTAATCTCCACCGCTAATTTCAGCGGAGTCGAGCCGCAACCCGGTCACGGGTTCAGGGAAGACGACCACACTTTCAGCCACGGACATTGATCAGGTCATTCATGAATAAATCAGCAGGCGTGCTTCTCGGGATTGTTGTTGCCATCGGTGCGATCAGCGCCGGCGGGGCCTGGTACACCGGGACCAAGATTGAAGGCGTGTTGAACAACGCCGTCAGCAACGCCAACAAAGAGCTGCAGACCGCGATGTCCGGCTCCAATGGCACCGCGTCGCTGGAGCTGGTGTCGCTGGAGCGTCACACTTTCACCAGCACCGCGCACTACCGCCTCAAGGGCGAGGGCGAGATGTTCGGCGACCAGCCGGTCGAGCTGCTGTTTGTCGACCACATCGAGCACGGCCCGCTGCCGTTCTCGCGCCTGGTGTCGTTGAAGTGGCTGCCGGTCATGGCCACCAGCAATTACGAGCTGGAAAAGAGCCCGGCCACCGAAAAATGGTTTGCCGCCACCAAGGGCGCCGCGCCGCTTAAGGGCGTGACCAACATCGGCTACGACGAATCCACCACCAGCAGCCTGGAGTTGCTGCCGCTGGAAACCGCGCTGGACGAGCAGTCGAGCCTGAAGTTTTCCGGCCTGACCATGAACATCTCCGCCAGTGCCCAGGCGCAGAAGGTCAAGGCTGACGGCTACATGGACAACCTGAAACTGGTCACCGTGTCGCAGGATCAGGCGCCGGTGCAGGTCGAACTCAGCGGTCTGACCCTGGCCAGCAACCTCGCCAAGAGCAGCTACGGCTACTACACCGGGGAAAACACCCTGGAGCTGACCAACAGCAAAACCACCTTCGGTGCCAAGCAGTCGGTGCTCGGTGTGAAGAACTTCGAAATGAAGAACCTCACCGAAGAGAGCGGCAGCAATGCCTCGGGCCGCGCTGACTACAAGGTGGGTGAAGTCACCCTCAACGACAAGAAAATCGGTTCGGCCAATATGGCCATGAGCCTGAAGAACCTCGACATCCCGTCGACGATGTCGCTGATGCAGATCTACCAGAGCAAATTGCAGCCGTACGAGAAGGAAGCGGCGGCCGCTGCCGAAGCTGGCCTGCCGGCACCGGAACTGAACCTGACCGAAGCCGAGTCGGCACAGGTCAAGGCTGACCTGCAGAAACTGCTGGCCGCCAGTCCGCAGATCGCGCTGGAAAACCTGTCGCTGAAAACCGCCAACGGTGAAAGCCGTGCCAGTCTGGTGATAGACCTGACCAAGCCGCAGTCGATGGATCTGCCGCCGGATCAACTGGGTAAACAGTTAATCGCGCTGCTGGACCTGAATATTCAGGTGTCCAAGCCGATGCTGATCGATCTGCTCAGCGTGCAAGCGCAGCTCGACGGTCAGACTGACGCCAAAGCCATCGTCGACCAGGCCAGCGCCGGTGCCGACATGTTCTCCGGCATGGCGGTGGGTTCGCAGTTGGCGACCGTCGATGGCACCAATGTCGTGACCAAGCTGCATTACGCCGCCAATCAGGTGGAGTTCAACGGCCAGAAAATGACCGTCGAGCAGTTCGTCGGCTTCCTGATGAGCAAGTTCGCTGGCGTCACGCAAGTGCAGTAATACTGCGTACTAAATAGCAACGCCCGGTCTCTGTATCCCGCAGACACCGGGCGTTTTGCTGTCTGGTGTTCGGGTTTTCGTCTGAGCCGGCGCCACGATTCTGAACAATTATTGCGTTCTGGATATTCGACTACGCTTGCATGCAAGACTGCCTGACTAAGCTTGGCTGGGTCTGTTTTGACTCGGTCTCCGTTACGAATGGGCAAGGGGGGCATTGCGACCCGGCTGGCCATGTAAGGATGCTGACGAATGCCGCGTATTGATGTTCCTGTTTTACATCGTGGTTTACGCCCGTTGTTTCGCGTTGCGCTGTGCAGCCAGTTGCTCTGGCCGGCACTGGCGTTTGCCGATACGCCCTACGATCAGATGGTGCGTGATGCCCGTGCCGGGCAGACCACGCCCGCGCTGAATGTGCTGCGCCAGGTGCCGCCGGGGCAGTCGACCACTGGCCAGATCAGCGATCACCTGCAGATCGCCAGTTGGGCCGGCCTCGACGCCGAAGTGGTGCAGGTCTATGAAACCCAGGGCCGTGACCGGATGCTGCCGGTGCAGGCACTGACCGCCACCGCACGCGCCTATCGCAACCTCAAGCGCTGGGAGCAGGCGACCCAGGTCTATAACAAGGCGCTGGCGCTGGAGCCGGACAACGCTGACCTGCAATTGGGGCTGGCCCTGACCCAGGCTGACGCGGGCAAACCCGACGAAGCCGTGACCCGCGCCAAGGCCCTGGTTGCCGCCAAACCCGACGATCCCTCGCGCCGCCTCGCACTGGGCTATGCCCTGAGCCGCGCCGGCAAGCAGTACGACGCACTGTTTGAATACGATCAGGCGTTCATGCGTGCCGGCAGCAAGCCGGACGTTGCCCGTGAATACGTGGTCGCCCTGCAAAAGGCGCGGCTGCCGGAACCGGCGCTGCGTCTGGCCAGTCAACGTCCGGGGCTGATCGACCCGGTGACCTTGCGCCGTCTCGAAGGCGATCTGGCTGCCGAACGGGTGCGTCTGGCCGAACTCGCCACCCGCAGCGAAAAAGAACGCTACGTGATCGCCGACCGCGCGTTGGCCGATTACGACAAATTGCTCGCCACCTGGACCCCGGACGCCAGCGCCCACGATGACGTGATTCGCTGGCGCATCGACCGCATGGGCGCACTCAAGGCCCGGGCGCGCACCGCCGACGTGATCAACGAATACCAGAAGCTGCAAGCCGAAGGCGTGAAGATGCCGACCTACGCCTTGCGCTGGGTGGCGGCGTCGTACCTGGATCAGCGTCAGCCGGAAATCGCCACCGACCTGTATCGCCAGGTGCTGTCGGCACCGGATGCCGATGTCGGTGATCGCCTCGAAGACACCACCGCGTTGTACTACTCGCTGCTGGAAAGTAATCGCGCCGAAGAGGCCCGTAAGGTCGCTGACGATCTGGCCAAGTCGCAGAAACCGCGAGTCGAACTCAAGGGCCTGCCGATCGGCAACCCCAACGATGAATGGATGGACGCGCAGCAACTGGCGGCGCAGGCCGGTACCTACGGTTCCGATCTGCCGCACGGCGAGGAACACCTGCAGACACTGGTCGATCAGGCCCCGGGCAACCTCGGTTTGCGTCTGGCCCAGGCCGATCTGTACCTGGCCCGACAGTGGCCACGCCGTGCCGAAAACCAGCTCAAGGAAACCGAGAGCATGGCCCCCCGCGACATGGGCCTGGAAATCGCCCAGGCGCGCACCGCCATGCAATTGCAGGAATGGCGGCAGATGGATGCGCTGACCGACGATGTGGTGGCGCGCTTCCCGGACAACCGGCAGGTGCAGCGTCTGGCCCGCGAGCGTGAAGTCCATGACATGTCCGAATTGCGCGTCGAAGCCTACGGCGGCAAAGCCAATGGCGGTGGCAGCGGTGATGCCGGCGCGGTCAGTGGCAGTCGCGACTTCGGCATTCAGACTACGTTGTACAGCCCTCCGATCGATGAAGACTGGCGCGTATTTGCCGGTGCGGGTTATGCCACCGGCGACTTCGCCGAAGGTACCGGCCATCACCGTTTTCAACGTGTCGGTCTGGAACGTCGAACCCGCGACATGACGCTTGAAGCCGAAGTTTCCAATCATGATTATGGCTTTGGCGACAAACAGGGCGCACGTCTGGCGATCGCCCGTGACATCAACGACCACTGGCAGTACGGCGGCAGCCTCGAATACCTGTCGGCCGAGACGCCGTTGCGTGCGCTCAACAGCGACATCAAGGCCAACGGCGGCAACGCGTTCATCCGCTGGCGCGCCAACGAGAGCCGCGAGTGGCGGCTGTCGGTCAGCCCGTCGCACTTCAGTGATGGCAACAACCGCCTCGAGGCCTTGCTCACCGGGCGCGAGGGTGTCTACAGCGCGCCGAACGTGCAGGTCGATGCCGGTCTGGAAGTCGGCACCAGCCACAACTCGAAATCCGATGACGTGCCGTACTTCAACCCGAAGTCGGACTTCAGCGTGATGCCGACGGTCAACGTCAACCATGTGCTCTACCACCGCTACGAAACCTCGTGGAGCCAGCAGTTCCAGGCCGGTGCGGGTACGTACAGCCAACGTGATCACGGCACCGGCGGCATGGCGATGCTCGGCTACGGTCAGCGTTATGCCTGGAACGACGTGTTCGAGGTGGGCGGCTTGTTCAGTGTGATCAACCGGCCCTACGACGGTGATCGGGAGACCGATCTGCGTCTGCTCGTCGACCTCACTTTCCGCTTCTAGAAGAGTTTGAAGATGCCTTTGATGACGCGTTTCATCCTTCTGCTGGGAGTGCTGCTGATCAGCGCCTGCGCCCAGCAAGCCCCGGCCTTCGCGCCGCCGTCGCAACGTCCGGTGGCGGCCAATGAAAAACCGTGGCCGAAAAACCACGTGCTGGGCATCGCCTATCACGATGTCGAAGACCGTGACCCCGATCAGGCCGTGGTGGCGGTGCGCACCGAGCGCATGATCGAGCAGCTCGCGTGGCTACGCGAGAACGGCTATCAACCGGTCACCGTCGACCAGATCATGGCCGCGCGCAAGGGCGGCCCGGAACTGCCAGCCAAAGCGATCCTGCTCAGCTTCGACGACGGTTATTCAAGCTTCTATACCCGCGTGTTGCCGGTGCTGCGTGCCTACAACTGGCACGCCTTGCTGGCACCGGTTGGCACCTGGATCGACACCCCGCTCAATCAACCGGTGGATTTTGCCGGTGCACCCCGCGCACGCTCCGACTTCCTGACCTGGGATCAGGTGCGCGAGATTTCGCGATCGGGGCTGGTGGAAATCGCCGCGCACACCGACGCCAACCACAAAGGCGTTCTTGCCAACCCGCAGGGCAACCTGCAGCCGGCGGCGGCGACGCGTCGCTACGATCCGCTCACCAAACGCTACGAATCCGAAGAGGAGTTCCGTGCCCGGATACGCAATGACGTCGCGGCCATCTCGGAAAAAATCCGCAAGGTCACCGGAAAAAAACCGCGTGTCTGGGTCTGGCCGTACGGCACGGCGGACGGCACTTCGCTGACCGTGGTCGGCGAGCAGGGCTACGAAATGGCCCTGACCCTGGACGACGGTCTCGACGCCCTCGACAACCTGATGAGCAGCCCGCGTTTCCTGGTGGCCTCCGATCCTGACGGCGAGCATTTCGCCAACAGCATTGTTGGCGTGCAGTCGGATTTCGCCATGCGTGTGGTGCACGTCGATCTCGACAACGTTTATGACCCGGATCCGGCGCAGCAGGAAATCAACCTCGGCAAGCTGATCCAGCGCATGGCCGACATGGGTGCCAACACTGTGTTCCTGCAGGCTTTCGCTGATCCGAAAGGCGACGGACTGGTGCACTCGCTGTACTTCCCCAACCGTCACCTGCCGGTGCGCGCCGACATCTTTGACCGTGTCGCCTGGCAACTGCGCACTCGGGCGCACGTGAAAGTGTTCGCCTGGATGCCGGTCCTGAGTTTCGGCCTGGATTCGAAGTTGCCGCGTGTCACGCGCTGGGATCCGCAGACCGGCACCACCGCGGTCGATCCGGATCAGTATCGGCGCCTGTCGCCATTCGATCCGCAAGTACGGCGGATCATCGGTGAAATCTACGAAGACGTGGCGCGCCTGACCTCGGTCGACGGCATCCTTTATCACGACGACGCGGTGCTCTCGGACTTCGAAGATGCCAGCCCGGAGGCCTTGAAAGCCTATACGGCGCAGGGTTTGCCGGGTTCGATCGCCGCCCTGCGCGATGATCCGGCGGCGATGCAGCGCTGGACGCGCTTCAAGAGCAAATACTTGATCGATTTCACCAACGAACTGACTGCCAAGGTGCGTGCGATCCGTGGCCCGCAGGTGCTGACCGCACGCAACATCTTCGCCGAACCGGTGCTCAATCCTGAAAGCGAAGCCTGGTTTGCGCAGAACCTCGACGACTTCCTCGTGACCTACGACTGGACGGCGCCGATGGCCATGCCGCTGATGGAAAAACAGACCCAGGCGCAATCCGGCCCGTGGCTCGAACAACTGGTGGCGAAGATCAAACAGCGCCCCGGTGCACTGGATCGCACGGTGTTCGAACTGCAGGCCCGCGACTGGACGAAAAAGGATCAGGCCGACATCGATGGCGCCCAACTGGCGGACTGGATGGGCCGGCTCAAGCGTCAGGGTGCGACCAGTTTCGGTTACTACCCGGACAACTTCCTCGACAACCTGCCGGACCTGAAAACCGTAAGGCCTGCGCTCTCCAACAAATGGAACCCATGACATGCTGGATAGACTGTTAGCCCTGCTTGTTCTGGCGCTCGTCCTCGGCGTGCCGCTGGGGTTGATCTTCCTGGTCACCGGGCAGTTCCTGATGGACTTCGTGTTCTTCTACCCGCTGTTCATGTCCGGTCTGTGGATCGCCGGCGGCCTGTATTTCTGGCTGCACTGGGAACGCCACTGGCCGTGGAAGGACGACACCCTGCCGCCGCCACTGGAAGGCGAGCCGCTGATCTCGATCCTGATCCCTTGCTACAACGAAGGCGAAAACGCTGCCGATACGATTCACGCGGCGCTGGCCCAGCACTACCCGAACATCGAAGTCATTGCGATCAACGACGGCTCCAAGGACAACACCGCCGAAGTGCTCGACCGGCTCGCTCAGGAAGACCCACGCCTGCGCGTGCTGCATCTGGCGGAAAACCAGGGCAAGGCCGTGGCCCTGCGCATGGGCGCGATTGCTGCGCGCAGCGAATATCTGGTGTGCATTGACGGTGATGCGCTGCTGGCGCCGAACACGGCGGCCTATCTGGTGGCGCCGATGCTCGACAACGCGCGGCTTGGCGCAGTGACCGGCAACCCGCGCATCCGCACACGTTCGACCTTGGTCGGGCGGGTGCAGGTCGGCGAGTTCTCGTCGATCATCGGTCTGATCAAGCGTACGCAGCGGGTGTTCGGGCGGATCTTTACCGTGTCCGGGGTGATCGTCGCGTTCCGCCGTACCGCGTTGAACCGGGTCGGCTACTGGAGCCCGGACATGATCACCGAAGACATCGACATCAGCTGGAAGCTGCAACTCGATCACTGGAGCATCTTCTACGAGCCGCGCGCGCTGTGCTGGATCCTGATGCCGGAAACCCTGCGCGGTCTGTGGAAGCAGCGCCTGCGCTGGGCCCAGGGCGGTGCCGAGGTACTGTTCAAGAACATTCGCGGCATCTGGCAGTACCGCCATCGTTATCTGTGGCCGCTGCTGTTCGAATACTGCCTGTCGACCGGGTGGGCCTTCACCTTCCTGCTGTCCGTGATTTTCTGGGGCGTCGGCAAGTTCGTGGTCATGCCGGAGTCGATTGCCGTGCATCACCTGATGCCGCCGGCGTTCACCGGATTGCTGCTGGCGATCGTCTGCCTGGTGCAGTTCGCCGTCAGCATCATTATCGACCGGCGCTACGAACCGGGTCTGGGCAGAACCATGTTCTGGGTGGTCTGGTATCCGATCGCGTTCTGGCTGGTCAGCCTGCTCACCACATTGGTCAGTTTCCCCAAGGTTCTGTTTGGTCAACACCAGAAGCGTGCGCGTTGGGTCAGCCCTGACCGCGGCATCAAGCCGGTCGGCGACGACGAAGAGGAGGTCATCAAATGAAAATCATCCGGACCCGCCAGCGGCCGTTTCTGGTCGTGATCGACGTGATCCTCACGGTCGTGGCCTGGGTCGGCCTGCTATTTCTGCTGATTCGCGGGTTGTGGCCGCTGATCGAGACTCACGCCGGTGGGCCACGCATCGACAGCTCGGCGTTCGACGCCCTCGGCACCTTGCAAATCTACCTGTGGGTAGCGCTGGTCAACGCAGTGATTCTGATTGGTTGGGCGCGCTATCAGCAGCGCAAAAGCAGAAGCTTCGCCCAGCGTCGCTTGCCGGCGCCGGTGGTCGATGACGAAGGGCTGACCAAGAGTTTCCGCCTGTGCGATGACCGTTTGCAGAAGCTGCGCACGCCTGGGGTGATGACCATCCACAACGATCAGGAAGGAGATATCAGCCATGTGGTGCTGAACTTCCGGCCGCTGCAACCAGCGGAGTTGCCACCACCACTGGCGCCGCTGGAGCACCCGCGAGTGATCTTTCTGCACGCCGAGGATGATGACAATCGCAACCCGGTAAATCGCCCCACCTGAGCGACAACTCTCCTGTAGGAGCTGCCGAAGGCTGCGATCTTTTGACTTTGTTTTTGAAGATCAAAAGATCGCAGCCTGCGGCAGCTCCTACATTGTTCAGCATTCAGCTGCGAATCAGCTTCCACGCCTCTTCCATCGCCAACGGTTGTTTCAGCCGTTCGGCCAACATCGCCATGGCCCGCTCTTCCTCGCAAGCCACGGCGGCAACCACTATGCCGTTGTGGCCGAACAGTCCGATAAAGGGCGGATGCTCGGGTTCGCCCTTGAACTCGATTTCATCCCACTGGCTGGCGTGGCCAAGGTAGTCGTAATTCCTGCCGAAGTGCCAGGTCCAGAAAAACGGCACATCCAGATAATGCTCGTCAGCGCCCAACATGTTGGCAGCAGCGATACGCGCATGTTGCTGGGCCAGGCGCCAATGCTCAATGCGCTGCGGCTGGCCGCTCAGGGTGAACGTGGCGATATCGCCAATCGCCCAGAGGCCTTCGCAGACCCGCAGACCGGCATCGACGCGCAGTGATTGGTCTTTCTCCCTTGGCAGCGAAGCGAAGGCTTCTGTCGCTGGGTGCACACCAACCCCAGCCAGCACCAGATCCGCCGAGACGCGCAAACCGTTGTCCAGCAGCACCGCCTCGACCTTGCCGTCACCGGTGATTTCCCGGGCTTCGTGATCAGTGATGAATTTCACCCCATGCTGTTCATGCAGCGCACGGATCGCCTTGCCCACCGCTTCGCCAAATTGCGCGGCAAACGGAATCGCATGGCGGGCGATGACCGTGACGTCGAGGCCGAACTGGCACAGGGCCGAGGCGCATTCGAGGGCGATAAAGCTGTCGCCGATGATCAGCGCCCGCTGCTCGGGTTTGGCCGCGCGCATGATTTGTTCGGCCTGGGCTTTCGAGCGCAGAACAAACACCTGCGGCAGATCGGCGCCGGGCAGTTGCAGCGGATTGGGCTCGCCGCCGGTGGCGAGCACCGCGGCGTCGTAACCAAGGGTCTGGCCATCCTTCAAATGCAGGGTTTTCGTTGGTGCGTCGAGGGCCGAAATTTCGCCTTGCCGGCGTTCGATGCGCTGCTCCTTATAAAAGCTTTCATCGCGCAGCGGCGGGGTTTCCTGCGCCGACATCTCGCCGGCGAGGACAAATTTGCTCAGCACCGTGCGGTCGTAACCGGCATCCGCTTCGCGGTCGAGCATGATGATCCGGCCGCCGAAACCTTTTTCCCGCAGAGCCGCCGCACATGCCGTGCCCGCTGCACCTGCGCCGACAATCACAAAGGTGCGCGGATCGTCGGCCGGAGGCGTGTGCGCGTCCGGCAGCGGTTGATCATCGACCCAGACTTCCTCGCCGCGCAGTTCCAGCGGATAACGCTTGAGACTGTCGAGGGCCGGCGGTTCGCACAACGCGCCATCCTCGGTGCGAAACGCGGCTTTGTGCCAAGGGCAGATCAGGCGTCCGTTGCACAGCGCGCCGTCAGCCAATGGCGCGCCGGCGTGTGGGCATTCGCCTTGAAATGCGCGCAGTTGGCCATTGGCGTGGAGCAGGACAATCTTGAGCTCGCCGATTTCCACTTGCAGGCCACGGTCTTCGGGGACATCGGCGAAACATGCAACACGGTGCAGGCTCATGTTCGAGCTCCTCGCAGGCATTTCTCATACGAGTTTGCGCCGCAGTGCGAGGTTCAGCCAATTGCCACTGCCAAGGTACGAACGGTACAGCTATAGTTTGCAGGCCGACGAAGGCCCAACCGCACAAGGTGCTCCAGGAATGACACGATTGACCTCTCTCAACCCTTGGCTGGCGGCCGTCGCCGTCGCCCTTTGCGTGCAGTTTCCGGCGCAGGCGGCCGAGCGCTTTACCCTCGACATCCCCGGTGTCTCGGACAATCGCCTGTTCACCTCGGCCGCCGCGAGCGATGCGACCGGTTGCGGAGGCAAGAACCAGTCCCCGGCACTGGCCTGGAACGCGGGGCCTGCCGGCACTCTGAGCTACGCGATCGTCATGCACGACCCGGACGGCCAGAAAGGTGCTGGCGTCGATCACTGGATTCACTACGGCATCAAGGCCACTACCCGGCAGATCCCTGCTGGTGTCGGCGCCAAATCCAGTCTCGAAGGCATGGGCGGTACCAACAGCAAAGGCACCACCCATTACATCGGGCCGTGCCCGCCGGTTGGCGACAGCGCGCACCACTACATCATTCAGATCTACGCTCTGGATCTGGCCCCGGACGCCTTGCCCGCCGGCCTGACCCGCGCCGAACTGATGGACAAAATCAAAGGCCACGTACTGCGTAACAGCAGCGTGGTGCGGCGTTATCACCGCTGAAAATATTTTCAGCGGCGTTTAACCCGATCTGAAAGGGCTGCCCGTCTCAGTGGATGAATGGATCACTTTCATCCCGAGGTCAGCCCCCATGTCCCGCTCCCTGCCTTTTCTGCGACCCGTTGCCGTCGGTGTGTTGTTGACCGTCGCCGGTTGCGGCGTGTCTTCCAATCCTGAATCGGCTGCCGTTCCGGCTCCGGCCCAGCCTCAGCCATCGATTCAGCATGAAGCGATCGTTGCCGACAGTGCGCTGGCCAAGCGCAGTGCGCGTCCAGCGCCGGTTGCCAGTTTCGCGGCGATGCCGGCTTCGGAAAGTTATCCACAAGGCTATCGCGACGAGCAGCGCGAGCAATATCAGGCGCTGGCCGACAACCCGATTCACAGCGTGGCCGAGGCCCCGGTCTCGACCTTCAGCGTCGATGTCGATACGGGCGCCTACGCCAACGTCCGGCGTTTGCTCAATCAGGGACGCCTGCCACCGGAAGGTGCGGTGCGACTGGAGGAAATGGTCAATTACTTTCCCTATGACTACGCGCTGCCCAGCGACGGCTCGCCGTTCGGCGTGACCACCGAACTGGCCGTCACCCCGTGGAACCCGCACACCCGCCTGCTGCGGATCGGCATCAGGGCCTCCGATCGGGCTGTGGCCGAACTGGCCCCGGCGAATCTGGTGTTCCTGGTGGATGTGTCCGGTTCGATGGATCGCCGCGAAGGGCTGCCGCTGGTCAAAAGCACGCTGAAACTGTTAGTTGATCAGTTGCGCGAACAGGATCGGGTTTCTCTGGTGGTATATGCCGGCGAATCCCGCGTGGTGCTGGAGCCGACCTCCGGACGCGAGAAAGCGAAAATTCGCACAGCTATCGAGCAATTGACCGCAGGCGGTTCAACTGCTGGCGCGTCGGGTATCGAACTGGCCTATCAAATGGCCCAACAAGCGTTCATCCCCAAAGGCATCAACCGCATCCTGTTGGCCACTGACGGTGACTTCAACGTCGGCATCAGCGACTTCGATAGCCTCAAGCAAGTGGCTGTGGATAAACGCAAAACCGGGATTTCCCTGACCACCCTGGGCTTTGGTGTGGATAACTACAATGAACACTTGATGGAACAACTGGCCGACGCCGGCGACGGCAACTACGCCTACATCGACAACCTGCGCGAGGCGCGCAAAGTGCTGGTGGATCAACTTGGTTCGACCCTGGCGGTGGTGGCGAAAAACGTCAAATTGCAGGTGGAATTCAACCCGGCGCAGGTCCGTGAATATCGCCTGCTCGGCTACGAAAACCGCGCTCTTAAGCGTGAGGATTTCAGCAACGACAAGGTTGATGCCGGGGAAGTCGGCGCAGGACACACGGTTACCGCGCTGTATGAAATTGTTCCGGCAGGTGAGAAGGGCTGGCTGGAACCGCTGCGCTACGGTAAATCGGAGAAGGTGGTTGCTGCGAAGGATGGAGAGTTGGCGATGCTGCGTGTGCGTTATCAACAGCCTGAAGGTGGGAAAAGTCTGCTGATCGAGCGGCCGATTGCCAATCAGGTTGCACCAGCCAGCGAGGATCTGCGTTTCGCGGCGGCGGTGGCGGCGTTTTCCCAGCAGCTCAAGGACGCTCGCTACACTGGCGACTTCGGCCTGAAAGACACCGAAGCACTGGCCCGGGGCGCTCGTGGCGATGACCGTTTCGGTCTGCGCAATGAGTTCGTGCAACTGGTCGAACTGGCGCAGAGCCTGCGCAGCTCAACCGCATCGAATACGCTGCCCACTGAGCGACGGATTGAATAGTGAGTCGTCTGAAAGGCTTCATCAGTCAGCTGTTTGCTTCACCAGACAGCCCGGCCGCCGGCAGCGATGAAACGCTGCTGGCGCGTTATCGCGAGGGCGACGGCGCGGCGTTCGAGATCTTGTACGCCCGCCATCGTCAGGGTTTGTACCGGTTTTTGCTCGGCTTGAGCGGCAAACCGGAACTGGCCGACGAAGTCTTTCAGGACACCTGGCTGAGCCTGATCCGCAGTACCAGTCAGCCACAAGGACGGGCGACGTTTCGTACATGGTTGTTCCAGATTGCGCGCAATCGGCTGATCGATCACTGGCGCAAACACGGCGTGCATCAGCCGCTGCACGACAGCTACGACGAACAGCTGCACGCGGTTGGCGACGAGACCAATGACCCCGAACAATTGCTGAAACTCAGCCGCGACAGCCAGCGCCTGGAAAGCGCTCTGCAAACCTTGCCTGCCGATCAGCGCGAAGTGTTCCTGCTGCGTGCCCACGGCGACCTCGACCTGGCGCAAATCGCCAGCCTCACCGAAACACCGCTGGAAACCGTCAAGAGCCGCTTGCGCTACGCCCAGCATAAACTGCGTCGGCTGCTGGCCGAGGAGGTACTGACATGACTGACGCCCGCCAGACATCCGAAGATCCAGTGATCAAACATGTTCGCGAACAGCACAATGCTGAACCGCCAGCGCACCTCGACGCGTTCATCCTCAAGGCTGCCCACCGCGAAGTCCCGGCACCGAAGCCAGGGCTGTGGCAACGCTGGCTCGACGCCTGCCGCAAACCGCGCTGGCAAGTGGCGTTCGCCAGTCTCGTCGGCGTCGCACTGATGCTCTCGCTGGTGCAACGCGCCCCCGAGCCGCAGCCGCAATTCGACTTCGCCCCGGCGGCCAAACCTGCCGCACCAATGGCTCGCAAACAAGCCCCCGAAGCATTGTCCGCCCCCGCGCCGATTGTAGAAATGGCCGCGCCAATGCACAGCGAGGCGTTCAGCGCCGATGAAGCCAAAACCAGCAAACGCGCCGCCGCCCCGGCCAACGGCCTCGACGAACAACTGCGCGAAGTCCTGCGCCTGCGCGAATCCGGCCAATCAAAAGCGGCCGACACCCTGTTCAACAACCTGCACAAACGCTACCCCAACGCCGACCTCGACGCCCGACTGGAAAAAATCCAGAAGAACTGACCGCCCTGTTCGCCCAGCCATTTGGCATTGCCCCGCAAAAACGCGCACTATCGGGCCATAGCTGAATCGCTGGAGAACAAAGTGGCAGCAAAAATCGACCGCATCGCCCAACTCCTCAATTGCCCGCAGAAGGGCGAGGAGATGCGGCGCGCGATTACCGAGGCGCGCAAGGAGTTTCTGCTGAACCAGTCGGAAGAAGACGTCGTGGAAGAAGACGAGGTTTTTGAGGAGGTTGGGGAAGAAGAGGAAGACGACGATTACGACGAGTTTGACTGGACGACGGAGTGACCGC
Source organism: Pseudomonas sp. JQ36 (assembly GCF_053851495.1). Lineage (NCBI taxonomy): Bacteria > Pseudomonadati > Pseudomonadota > Gammaproteobacteria > Pseudomonadales > Pseudomonadaceae > Pseudomonas > Pseudomonas sp. JQ36. The sequence goes on from NZ_CM132642.1 coordinate 5,037,160, forward strand.
CGTCGCATGAAACACCGCGCCCACAAAAAAGCCCCGGACCATCACAGTCCAGGGCTTTCTCGTTTAAATCAGTGGTGCACCAGGCGGGATTCGAACCCACGACCCCTGCCTTCGGAGGGCAGTACTCTATCCAGCTGAGCTACTGGTGCAGCGGGCGACATCATACCTAGGTCGGCTCGGGGCGTCCATGCCGGGTTTTGGCGGGTTTTGTCAGTGCGCGTGTCGGTGTGAAACGCTGCATTCCTTAAAGCTGTAACGTCCTGCAAAACCCTCGCTTGGCGCTTTTTCCTGGCTGATCTATGGTTTGGCTGCGGCCGGGGCTTTTTTGCTCGTTGATCTGAAAAAACCAGCAAACGCTGGGTTTTTGTTCTTTTTTTCGAACGACCTATTGTCCTTTACCCCCTTTGATCCTACGATCCGTTTGAGATTTCAAACGCTCTTTGACGGGGTGTTGGAGCGCTGGTGCTGTGAATAACGCACGATCACTGCGCCTCACCCGGTAGATGATTTCCCTGACGGCAGCCTTGCGAGGCGCCTTTCTACAATCATAATTTTGCTCCGCGCAGGCCGCGGTGCTGTTAAGGAAAGCCGACATGCAGCTTAAAGATACCCAGTTGTTCCGCCAGCAAGCCTTCATTGATGGCGCATGGGTCGATGCGGACAACGGTCAGACGATCAAGGTCAACAACCCGGCCACCGGCGAAATCCTCGGCACCGTGCCGAAAATGGGCGCCGCCGAAACCCGCCGCGCCATCGAAGCCGCTGACAAAGCGCTGCCGGCCTGGCGTGCACTGACCGCCAAGGAGCGTGCAGGCAAGCTGCGTCGCTGGTTCGAACTGATGATCGAGAACCAGGACGACCTCGCGCGCCTGATGACCCTCGAGCAAGGCAAGCCGCTGGCCGAAGCCAAGGGCGAAATCGTTTACGCCGCTTCGTTCATCGAGTGGTTCGCCGAAGAAGCCAAGCGTATCTACGGCGACGTGATTCCGGGCCACCAGCCGGACAAGCGCCTGATCGTGATCAAGCAGCCGATCGGCGTGACCGCAGCGATCACCCCGTGGAACTTCCCGGCGGCGATGATCACCCGTAAAGCCGGCCCTGCGCTGGCCGCCGGTTGCACCATGGTGCTCAAGCCGGCGTCGCAAACCCCATTCTCCGCCTTCGCACTGGCTGAACTGGCCCAGCGTGCCGGCATCCCTAAAGGTGTGTTCAGCGTGGTCTCCGGCAGCGCCGGCGACATCGGCAGCGAACTGACCAGCAACCCGATCGTGCGCAAGCTGTCCTTCACCGGCTCGACCGAAATCGGCCGTCAGCTGATGTCGGAATGCGCCAAGGACATCAAGAAAGTCTCGCTGGAACTGGGTGGCAACGCGCCGTTCATCGTGTTTGACGACGCGGACCTGGATAAGGCCGTCGAAGGCGCGATCATTTCCAAGTACCGCAACAACGGCCAGACCTGCGTCTGCGCCAACCGTCTGTACATTCAGGATTCGGTCTACGACGCGTTCGCCGAGAAGCTGAAAGTCGCCGTGGCCAAGCTGAAGATCGGCAACGGTCTGGAAGAAGGCACCACCACTGGCCCGCTGATCGACGAGAAAGCCGTGGCCAAGGTGCAAGAACACATCGCTGACGCCGTGGCCAAAGGCGCCACCGTGCTGGCCGGTGGCAAACCGATGGAAGGCAATTTCTTCGAGCCGACCATCCTGACCAACGTGCCGAAAGATGCCGCTGTCGCCAAGGAAGAAACCTTCGGCCCGCTGGCGCCGCTGTTCCGCTTCAAAGACGAAGCCGAAGTGATCGCCATGTCCAACGACACCGAGTTCGGTCTGGCGTCCTACTTCTACGCTCGTGACCTCGGTCGTGTGTTCCGTGTGGCGGAAGCCCTGGAATACGGCATGGTCGGCGTCAACACCGGGCTGATCTCCAACGAAGTCGCGCCGTTCGGCGGCATCAAGGCTTCGGGCCTGGGCCGTGAAGGCTCCAAGTACGGCATCGAGGATTACCTGGAAATCAAATACCTCTGCCTGGGCATCTAAGCCGGGAAAGGGATCGCTGCAAACGCAAAGGGCACGAGAGCGCTGTCCCTTTGCGTCGTTTCAAAACCGGAATTTTCTCTGCGGCCAGGAACGCCGTGGCAGTCGATCATCGCATGCTGCCACCGCCGATTTCTCCCGCTTAATCCTTGAACCACGCCGCCCGATGAGCGGTGAATGAGGACTGTAATGAGCAAGACTAACGCTGAACTGATGGCCCGCCGCACCGCAGCTGTTCCACGTGGTGTTGGCCAGATTCACCCGATCTTCGCTGAGTCGGCCAAGAACGCTACCGTGACTGACGTTGAAGGTCGTGAATTCATCGACTTCGCCGGCGGTATCGCTGTGCTGAACACCGGCCACGTGCACCCGAAAATCATCGCCGCCGTGACCGAACAGCTGAACAAGCTGACCCACACCTGCTTCCAGGTACTGGCCTACGAGCCGTACGTTGAGCTGTGCGAAAAGATCAACGCCAAGGTGCCAGGTGATTTCGCCAAGAAAACCCTGTTGGTCACCACCGGTTCCGAAGCCGTGGAAAACGCCGTGAAAATCGCCCGCGCCGCCACTGGCCGTGCCGGTGTGATCGCCTTCACCGGCGCTTACCACGGTCGCACCATGATGACCCTGGGCCTGACCGGTAAGGTCGTGCCTTACTCGGCTGGCATGGGCCTGATGCCAGGCGGCATCTTCCGCGCGCTGTACCCGAACGAACTGCACGGTGTAAGCATCGACGACTCGATCGCTTCCATCGAACGCATTTTCAAGAACGACGCCGAGCCGAAAGACATCGCCGCGATCATCATCGAGCCTGTGCAGGGTGAAGGTGGTTTCTACGTCGCGCCGAAAGAATTCATGAAGCGTCTGCGTGCCTTGTGCGACCAGCACGGCATCCTGCTGATCGCTGACGAAGTGCAGACTGGCGCCGGCCGTACCGGCACCTTCTTCGCCATGGAACAGATGGGCGTTGCTGCCGACCTGACCACCTTCGCCAAATCCATCGCTGGCGGCTTCCCGCTGGCCGGTGTTTGCGGCAAGGCCGAATACATGGACGCCATCGCTCCAGGCGGCCTCGGTGGCACCTACGCCGGTAGCCCGATCGCTTGCGCTGCGGCCCTGGCCGTGATGGAAGTGTTCGAAGAAGAGCAACTGCTGGACCGCTGCAAGGCTGTCGGCGAGCGTCTGGTCACCGGCCTGAAGGCCATCCAGGCCAAGTATCCGGTGATCGGTGAAGTGCGTGCCTTGGGCGCGATGATCGCGGTCGAGCTGTTCGAAAACGGCGACAGCCACAAGCCGAACCCGACCGCCGTTGCGGCTGTGGTGGCCAAGGCGCGTGACAAGGGCCTGATCCTGCTGTCCTGCGGTACCTACGGTAACGTGCTGCGCGTCCTCGTACCGCTGACCTCGCCGGACGAGCAACTGGACAAAGGTCTGGCGATCATCGAAGAGTGCTTCTCGGAGCTGTAATTCCGGGCACTGTGTGATCTGATCGAGAAAAACCCGCTTCGGCGGGTTTTTTTATGCCTCGGAAACCCTTTTGCGCTGTATCGAAAGGCCAGCATTGGCTAAGGTTCAGGCATTGCAAGGGAGAGCGCGCATGACCGCCGTTGATTTACCCGCCGTACCCCGAGTGCTGATTGCCGAGGCTGATCCATGGTCTCGTGACCTGCTTAAACAAGTGTTGCTCAATGTGCGCTGTGACGCGCGGCTGGATCTGTGTGCCGATGGCCAGCAAGCCATGTCGTTACTCAGCGAAGTGCCCTATGACCTGGCCATTGTCGATTGGGAGTTGCCGGGCATCGATGGCTTGAGCGTGCTGCGCAGCGTGCGTCAGCGCAAACGTAATCCGCCCCTGCCGTTCATTCTGATGAGCAGTCGCGCTGACAGTGCCAGCGTGCGCGAAGCTCTGCCGCTGGCGCCGACGGCGTATCTGACCAAGCCCCTGAACATGGAAACCCTGACCGAGCGCCTTCAAGGATTGCTGCTGGATGCCGGCGAAGAGGTGTTCTGCGAAGTGCCGACGCTGGCGCCGGGCATGACCTTGTCGGTGTTCCTTGAGCGGCGCCGCGAACAAGCCGATGGCGCGCCGTTGATGACCGATGTGCAAGTGGCGGTCAAACGCAGCCTCAACCCGAATGGCCTCGACCTGAAGCTGCTCGAAGAAGAGATCCGCACCGATCCGCAGATCACCGCCGTGCTGATCGCTGCCGCCAACAGCGCGGCGCAGCATCATGGTGCGGCGGTGCAGACCCTGGGGCAGGCGCTGCATCGCCTTGGCACCGGACAGAGCATGAACCTGATCCTCGGCCTGGCGCTCAAACGCAGCGCCAGACTCAGTGACCCGTGCCTGGCGGACTACGCCGAGCGCTATTGGGGCCTGTCGCTGCACACCGCCGAATACGCCCGCACCCTGGCGCGCCTGCTCGATCTGGATCAGGAGCGCTGCTACTGCGCGGGCATGCTGCACCGGCTTGGCGATCTGGCGTTGCTGCGTTGTTTGCAGGAGTGGAAGCAGGCTGGTGGTGAGCTGGATGAGTGGGAGGAAATCGGTGACGCGCTGGCGGAGTTTGGTGCGGCCTACGGTTCGGCGTTGCGTACACGCTGGCGCTTGCCGCTGGAGCTGCGAGAGTTGATTGCGTCGGTCTATCAACTCGGTGGCGGGGTTTACTCCCGTGAAGCGTTGGTGATGAACATGGCGGCGCAAATGGCCCGCCTGACCGAGCATGAGGGTGTTGAGGAGCTGGCCAGGAGTCGTACGGCACGGCTGCTGAAGATCGGGCTGCCGGAATTGATGCGGATGCGTAAATAACCTGACTTTTCACAAACCCCTGTGGGAGCGGGCTTGCTCGCGAAGGCGGTGTGTCAGGCAACACAGATGCTGAATGACCTACCGCCTTCGCGAGCAAGCCCGCTCCCACATTGGATTTCTGGGTGGCTGAAATGTGCAGTCAGGCAGAGATGATCCGGTTCTTGCCCTGACGCTTGGCCTCATACATTGCCGCATCCGCCCGGGCGAACAGGCTCTCGAGACTGTCGTCGCCATCCCTGAGGCTGGTCAGGCCCTGGCTGACGGTGATGCCGAACGTCTGACCCTCATGGTTGAAACTCAGGCGCTGAATCTCCTGCTGCAGCCGCTCGGCCACTTGCAGCGCCATGTCCGGTGCGCAACCGGGAAATACCGCGGCGAACTCCTCGCCGCCAATGCGTCCGAACAAATCGCCCCGGCGTAACGACCCACGTCCGCACTCGGCGATGCGCTGCAGCACGTTGTCACCTTCCGGGTGGCCGTAGCTGTCGTTGATCAGCTTGAAGTCATCGATGTCCAGCAGCAGAAAGGCCAGGGGGGCACCTTGCAGGCGTGCTTCCTCGAATTCGCGATGGGCGCATTCGAAGAAGTGTCGGCGGTTGCTGCTCTGGGTCAGCACGTCGGTGGTCGCCAGGCGATGCAGTTCGGTTTCCATGCGCTTCTTGTCGGTGATGTCTTCGGCGATGCCGACAATGATCACCGGTTGTCCGGGTTCGTCCTGACGGTTGATGAAGCATTTGTCGCTGAGCCAGCGCACTTGACCGTCGGCGGCAATGATCCGGTATTCGCGGTCTTCCACCGCGCCCTTGTGCAGCACTTCGGCAAGGCTGCGTTCGGCGTAATCCAGATCGTCAGGGTAGATGCTGTCGCGCCATTGGTTGTAGTCGGCCAGCAACAGGCCTGCGGAGCGGCCGAAAATCCGTTCGTAGGCAGGGCTGACATACAGCACCTGACGAGTTTCCCAATTGAACGCCCAGAGCACCGCGTTGACGCTCACCAGCAATGAACTGAACAGCTGTTCGCGCTCACTCAGCCGGGCGACTTCGCCCTGGGCGTGCATCAGCGCCATCAGGGTTTGCGCGGCCTCGGGCCACTGCGCAAGGGACGAGTCTTTTTGATTGTTGTTGACCATCGGCACATATCTCAAAGGGCGTGCCGCGATTTCGACAACGGCCACAGTACAGCCCGCCGGGGTGGCGAAGTGTCTTTGAGATAGGGCTTTCGGTGCTAAGTTCCGCGCTTTTGTGGCGAGGGAGCTTGCTCCCGCCAGGCGGTAGGGATGACGCGTTTCAGCAATGAGAACGCGTCGTCAGATTTGCGGTAGCTGCGCTACCGATCGGGGATGAATCCCCTCGCAACAGGGGATTCGTTCATGGCGGTCAGGCTGCGGCGGGGCGCAGAGAGTAGGTTTTCAACTGGTCGGCAAATTCACGCAGGGACTGGATGCCGCTGGCCTCGGCTTCGTGCACCCATTCCTTGATGGCGGCGAGCATGTCGTGGCCATTGGCGCTGGTCTTGACCCAGATCTGCTGCAGGGCCAGACGTTTTTCGTAAATAACCTTCAGCGCCTGGCTGTGCTCGAGCATGTTCTGGATGCGCAAGTGATGACGGTCTTCCAGCAGGCTGGTTTCCCGCGACAACAGGCGTTTGGCCCGATGGAATTGATGGCGTACCGAATGATCGACCTTGTCCAGCTCCTGCTTGACCAGCGGGCCGATGACCAATTTGCGGTACTGGGCCATGATCTGGAAGCGGTTGTTGAGGATCGCCATGGCGGTGTCCATGTCCAGACTGCCCTTGCCTTCCACGCGGTGGGCGATCGGCGCCACACGCTGCACCTTGGCCAGCCTGAAGAAGCTGAAGACCTTGATCCACGCCCAGCCGAGGTCGAATTCCCACTTCTTCACCGACAGCTTGGCCGAGTTGGGGTAGGTGTGATGGTTGTTGTGCAGTTCTTCGCCGCCGATCAGGATGCCCCACGGCACCAGATTGGTCGCCGCGTCGCGGCATTCGAAGTTGCGGTAGCCGATGGCATGGCCCAGACCGTTGACCACGCCAGCGGCCCAGACCGGGATCCACATCATCTGGATCGCCCAGATGGTGATGCCGATGGTGCCGAACAGCAGCAGGTCGATGACGCCCATGATCGCCACGCCCAGCAGTGGGTAGCGGCTGTAGAGATTGCGCTCGATCCAGTCTTCCGGGCAGTTCTTGCCGTAGATGCGCAGGGTCTCCGGGTTCTCGGCTTCGGCGCGATACAGCTCGGCGCCTTTGCGCAGCACGGTGGACAGACCCTTGATGACCGGGCTGTGCGGGTCATCTTCGGTTTCGCATTTGGCGTGGTGTTTGCGGTGGATAGCGGTCCACTCGCGGGTGTTCTGCGCCGTGGTCAGCCACAGCCAGAAGCGGAAAAAGTGTTTCAGGCCAGCATTCAGCTCAAGCGAGCGATGGGCCGAGTAACGGTGCAGGTAGACCGTGACGGCGACAATTGTCACGTGGGTCATCAGCAGGGTGACCGCGACCAGAGACCAGGCCGACAAGCCAAGAAAACCTTCGTACCACATAGGCTATAGGGCCCTCGATAAAGATAAAAACAGCCGTTGCATTATCACCAAGCACACAGATAAAACCAGTCGCCCTTTCAGATAAGAGTCGCTGGATGTTTCTTCACCTATAATTCCAACCTTTTTGTAGGGACATGGACGGCCGAATGTCTGCCACTTATCGCGATGCCTTGCGTGCAGCGCTGCTTTACCTGTTGCTTGCTGTGGTCTGGCTGCAGGGCACTGGTTACTTATTGAACAGTTTCTTTGATGAGTCTGTCGATCTGCAGCGATGGCAACTGATCAACGGTTACGTCTGGGCTGCCGTCAGCGCTGGCCTGATTTTCCTGGCACGGGCCAGATTGTGCGAATTTCTCGGCATTGGAGCGCGGTTACGCGAGCGTCAGTCTGATCGTGAGCGCCTGCGTCAGGCAGCAGCCGTGTTCGATTGCACCCGCGAAGGGGTGCTGGTCACCAACCGTCAGGGCCTGATCGTGCACGTCAACCGTGCGTTCATGGAAATCACCGGCTATCAGTACGACGAAGTTCTCGGCCATCAGCCGAGCCTGTTCAAGTCCGGTCACCATCCGCCAGGCTTTTACCAGGCGATGTTCGCCACGCTGGAGAGCGAAGGCGAGTGGAGCGGTGAGATCTGGAACCGGCGCAAGAGCGGCGAGATTTATCCACAGTGGCAGACCATCCGCGTGATTCACGATGATCAGGGTCGGCTCAGTCACTACGTGGCGGTTTTTTCCGACATCAGTGCGATCAAGGACTCCGAACACGAGCTCAAGCACCTTGCCCACCACGACCCGCTGACCGACTTGCCCAATCGCTTGTTGTTCAGCGACCGCGCCGAGCAGGCGCTGGCGTCGGCGCAGATTCACAAGCGCGGCTGCGCCCTGCTGATGATCGATCTGGACCACTTCAAGATGATCAACGACAGCCTCGGGCACAACGTCGGCGATCGCCTGCTCAAAGCGGTGGCGGCGCGCCTGCAGGAACTGTTCGGCCCCGGGATCACCCTGGCGCGGCTCGGTGGTGACGAATTCGCGGTGCTGGCAGAGAGTTGTCCACAACTGGTTCAGGCAGCGGCGCTCGCGCAACGCATTCTTGATGCGCTCAAGGAGCCGTTCGGCATCGAACAACATCAGCTGTTCATCAACGCCAGTATCGGTATCAGCCTGTTCCCCAGTGATGCGTTGAGCGCTGATCAATTGCTGCGCAACGCCGACGCCGCGCTGTTCAAGGCCAAGAGCAGCGGGCGCAACGGCTACGCGTTGTACACCGAAGAGCTGACCGCGCATGCGCAGCAACGGGTCGAGATCGCCTTCGAACTGCGTCGCGCGCTGGAGCAACAGGAGCTGCGGGTCTATTACCAACCGGTTCACGATTTGCGCAGCAGTCGCCTGATCGGTGTCGAAGCGCTGGTGCGTTGGCAGCATCCGCAGCGCGGGCTGGTGTCGCCGGCGGAATTCATTCCGATTGCCGAACGCACCGGGCTGATCGCCGAAATCGACGCCTGGGTCATGCGCCAGGCGTGTTTGCAGATGTGCCAGTGGCAGCAGGCCGGGATTGAGTTGTCGTTTGTCGCGGTGAACGTGTCGTCGCGCTTGTTTGCCCGGCGTGAGCTGTATCAGCAGGTGGCGCAGGTGCTGCACGAGACCGGGCTGGATCCGGCGTATCTGGAACTGGAAGTCACCGAAAGCGCGGTGATGGATGATCCGGAAGTGGCGCTGGAGCAAATGCATCGTTTGCGGGAGTTGGGTATTCGCCTGGCCATCGATGACTTTGGCACCGGGTACTCGTCGTTGCTGCGGCTCAAGCGCCTGCCGGTACAAAAGCTCAAGATCGATCAGGGTTTTGTCGCCGGACTGCCGTGGGACGAGGATGACGCAGCCATCGTTCGGGTGATCGTCGCCCTGGCCCGCAGCATGGGCATGCAGGTGCATGCCGAGGGGATCGAACAGGCCGAGCAGGCGGCATTTCTGCTGGCGCAGGAATGTGATCTGGGCCAGGGCTACTGGTTTGGGCGGCCAGTGCCGGCGGGGGAGATTGATTGGGGCAATGCGCCTTTGATTGATTGAGCCCGATTCTGTGGCGAGGGAGCTTGCTCCCGCTGGACTGCGTAGCAGGCCCAAAAAAACGGCGAGCGCTTCGCACTCGAGCGGGAGCAAGCTCCCTCGCCACAGGGGTTGCGGTGTTCTTTTGTACCGTGAACACTGCGCAAACCCTTGCCCCGTCAGATAATGTTTTCTAGTTATATAAACATTCTTAAATAGTCTTTTTAAGAATATCTGCGCCTCTCTTATATTGCTCCCACGCCGAACGCAGTGCCGCCCACTGCCAGGCATATCCCATTCAAAGGAGCAGCACCATGAGCGCATCCCTTCGCAGCGTTGACGGTCAGGACGAAACCACCATCTTGCGTGAAATCCAGAGCGCCCTGCGCGATCTGCGTTTCGGCGCGGTGGAGATCACTGTGCACAACGCCCAGGTCGTGCAGATCGAACGCAAAGAGAAGTTCCGTTTGCAGCAGCCGGGCAAACAACCGAACTAAAAGATCGCAGCCTGCGGCAGCTCCTACAGGGGGCTGTACGTAGGAGCTGCCGAAGGCTGCGATCTTTGAACCGGCAACACGATTCCCGAAATACATAAGAAAAAGCCACCACCAAGAATTCCAGGAGCTTTCACCATGTCGTCGATTCGCCGTTACGCTTTGGCCGCCCTGGCCAGCGCTGTGTTTGCCGGTTCCGCGGTTGCCAAGGATTACGAACTGCTCAACGTGTCGTATGACCCGACGCGCGAGCTGTATCAGGACTACAACGCCGAATTCATCAAGTTCTGGCAGAAAGATCATGCCGGCGACACGGTGAAAATCCAGCAATCCCACGGCGGTTCGGGCAAGCAGGGCCGCGCGGTGATCGACGGTCTGCGCGCCGACGTCGTAACCCTGGCGCTGGCCGGCGACATCGATGAAATCGCCAAGCTCGGCAAGACCCTGCCGGCCGACTGGCAGAAGCGTCTGCCGGACGCGAGCACCCCGTACACCTCGACCATCGTGTTCCTGGTGCGCAAGGGCAACCCGAAAGGCATCAAGGACTGGGGCGATCTGATCAAGAACGACGTCTCGGTAATCACCCCGAACCCGAAAACCTCTGGCGGTGCGCGCTGGAACTTCCTTGCCGCGTGGGCCTACGGCCTGAAAGCCAACGGCGGCAGCGAAGAAAAAGCCAAAGAGTACGTGCAGACCCTGTTCAAGCACGTTCCGGTACTGGACACCGGCGCTCGTGGCTCGACCATCACCTTCGTCAACAACGGTCAGGGTGACGTGTTGCTGGCCTGGGAAAACGAAGCGTTCCTGGCGTTGAAAGAAGACGGCGGCGCTGACAAGTTCGACATCGTTGTGCCGTCGTTGTCGATCCTTGCCGAACCACCGGTCGCCGTGGTCGACAAGAACGCCGAGAAGAAGGGCAACGAGCAGATCGCCGAAGCCTATCTCAAGCACCTGTACAGCCCGGCCGGTCAGGAGATCGCCGCGAAGAACTTCTACCGTCCACGCGACAAGGACGTGGCGGCGAAGTACGCCCAGCAGTTCCCGAAACTGGAGCTGGTGACCATCGACAAGGACTTCGGCGGCTGGAAAACCGCGCAGCCGAAATTCTTCAACGACGGTGGCGTGTTCGACCAGATCTATCAGGCGCAGTAATCTGACCCACAATGAGCCTGAAGTTTAGGCACTTGAGATGTGGGAGTGAGCTTTTGTGGTGAGGGGATTCATCCCCGATGGGTTGCGCAGCAGCCCCAATGCCGACCTTTGCGGTGAATCAAATCTACCGCGAACTCTGCTTTTGCGACTGCTTCGCAGTCGGTCGGGGATAAATCCCCTCACCACAGGGCTTGCTCCCACATTGATGCGTTTTCAACCAAGGACTTTTATGTCGCGTCGTATCTCCCCCGTCATACCCGGCTTCGGGCTGACGCTGGGTTACACCTTGGTGTACCTCAGCCTGATTGTGCTTATCCCGCTGGCGGCGATGTTCGTCCACGCCGCCCAACTCACCTGGGATCAGTTCTGGACGATCATCACCGCGCCACGCGTGCTGGCAGCCTTGAAGCTGAGCTTCGGCACCGCGCTGTGTGCGGCGATCATCAACGGCATCATCGGTACGCTATTGGCCTGGGTGCTGGTGCGCTACACCTTCCCCGGGCGCAAGGTGATCGACGCGATGATCGACCTGCCGTTCGCCCTGCCGACGGCGGTGGCCGGTATCGCCCTGACCGCGCTGTACACCCCGACCGGTCTGGTCGGACAGTTCGCCGCCGACCTCGGTTTCAAGATCGCCTACACCCCCTTGGGTATCACCCTGGCGCTGACTTTCGTCACGCTGCCGTTCGTGGTGCGCACGGTGCAGCCGGTGCTGGCTGACATTCCCCGTGAAGTCGAAGAAGCCGCCGCCTGCCTCGGCGCGAAACCGTTGCAGGTGTTCCGCCATATCCTCCTGCCAGCGCTGTTGCCCGCCTGGCTGACCGGTTTTGCCCTCGCGTTTGCCCGGGGTGTCGGCGAGTACGGCTCGGTGATTTTCATCGCCGGTAACATGCCGATGAAAACCGAGATCCTGCCGCTGCTGATCATGGTCAAGCTCGACCAGTACGATTACACCGGCGCCACTTCCATCGGCGTGCTGATGCTGGTGGTTTCCTTCGTCCTGTTGCTGCTGATCAACCTGTTGCAGCGGCGCATCGAAACCCCATAAGGAGGCGCGAACATGTCCCAATCGTCTATTGCGGCCGCGTCCTCGGCCAACGCTGCGCGGCGTGGCAGTGCTACGTCACGGCGCGTGCTGATCGGCCTCGGCTGGCTGATCTTTTTCCTGTTTCTGGTACTGCCGCTGTTCATCGTGGTCTCGCAGGGTCTGAAGAACGGCCTTGGCGCATTCTTCACGGCGATCTTCGAACCGGACGCCTTGTCGGCACTGAAACTCACGGTGATCGCCGTGCTGATTTCGGTGCCGCTGAACCTGGTGTTCGGCGTCAGCGCCGCGTGGTGCGTGAGCAAGTATTCGTTCCGCGGCAAGAGCATGCTGGTGACGCTGATCGACCTGCCGTTCTCGGTGTCGCCGGTGATCGCAGGTCTGGTCTACGTGCTGATGTTCGGCGCTCAGGGCCTGTTCGGGCCGTGGCTGCAGGATCACGACATCCAGATCGTCTTCGCCCTGCCGGGCATCGTGCTGGCGACGATCTTCGTCACCGTGCCGTTCGTGGCGCGCGAGCTGATCCCGCTGATGCAGGAACAAGGCACGCAGGAAGAGGAAGCCGCGCGGCTGCTCGGCGCCAATGGCTGGCAGATGTTCTGGCATGTCACCGTCCCCAACATCAAATGGGGCCTGATCTATGGCGTGGTGCTGTGTACCGCGCGGGCCATGGGTGAGTTCGGTGCGGTGTCGGTGGTTTCCGGGCACATTCGCGGGGTGACCAACACCTTGCCGCTGCACGTCGAGATCCTCTACAACGAATACAACCACGTGGCCGCGTTCGCCGTGGCGAGCCTGTTGCTGATCCTGGCGCTCTTCATCCTGCTGCTCAAGCAGTGGAGCGAAAACCGTATCAACCGCCTGCGCGCCAGCGCCGCGGAGGAATAATTCATGTCGATCGAAGTGCGTAACGTCAGCAAGAATTTCAATGCGTTCAAGGCGCTGGACAACATCAGCCTGGACATCCAGAGCGGTGAACTGGTGGCGCTGCTTGGCCCGTCCGGTTGCGGCAAGACCACGCTGCTGCGGATCATCGCCGGCCTGGAAACCCCGGATCAGGGCAACATCGTGTTTCACGGTGAAGACGTCTCCGGCCACGATGTGCGTGATCGCAACGTCGGTTTCGTGTTCCAGCACTACGCCTTGTTCCGGCACATGACGGTGTTCGACAACGTCGCGTTCGGCCTGCGCATGAAACCGAAAAACCAGCGCCCGAGCGAGAGCCAGATCGCGACCAAGGTCCACGAGCTGCTGAACATGGTGCAGCTGGACTGGCTGTCGGATCGCTACCCGGAGCAACTCTCCGGCGGCCAGCGTCAGCGTATCGCTTTGGCGCGCGCGCTGGCGGTTGAACCGAAGGTGCTGCTGCTCGACGAACCGTTCGGCGCCCTCGACGCCAAAGTGCGTAAAGAGCTGCGTCGCTGGCTCGCACGCCTGCACGAAGACATCAACCTGACCTCGGTGTTCGTGACCCACGACCAGGAAGAAGCGATGGAAGTCGCCGATCGCATCGTGGTGATGAACAAGGGCGTGATCGAGCAGATCGGCTCACCGGGCGACGTCTACGAGAACCCGGCCAGCGATTTCGTCTATCACTTCCTCGGCGACTCCAACCGCTTGCTGCTCAGCGACGACAACCACGTGCTGTTCCGTCCGCACGAAGTGTCGTTGTCCAAGCATGAACTGGAAGATCACCACGCCGCGGAAGTGCGCGATATTCGCCCGTTGGGTGCGACCACGCGAGTGACGTTGAAGGTGGAAGGGCAGACCGATCTGATCGAGGCCGAAGTGGTGAAGGATCACGACAGCCTGATCGGACTGGCCAAGGGTGAAACCCTGTTCTTCAAGCCGAAGGTCTGGCAGAAAGTCGCCGGCCTCTGAAATCAAAAGATCGCAGCCTGCGGCAGCTCCTACATGGAATGCATTTCCCCTGTAGGAGCTGCCGCAGGCTGCGATCTTTTAAAAGCGGCCTAAGCCGCCGCTTTGCCATTCGGATTGACCCGCACCACCCCCGCTCGCGCCTCGATCTGCGCTTTCAACTCATGACGCATCCCCAACATGAACGCCAACTCGGCCACCACAAACAGCGGCCCGACAATCAATCCGCTCACGTCATCGACAAACGCCGGTTTGCGCCCCTCGTAGTGGTGTCCGACAAACTGGATCACCCAGCCAATCACAAACATCGCCAGCCCGCTGCTCAGCCAGACCATGGTGCTCTGCTGCGCCAGCGCATGCCCGGCCCAGACCGACAGCCCCATCAACAGGCTCATCAGCACGCCCAGCTTCAGTTCCAGGCGCAGGTAAAACCACGCCGACGCCAGTGCCAGCAGCACCGCCGGAGATATCCACAAGCCGCCCAGTGACCATTCTGGTCGCGACAACAGCACCGCCACTGCCACCACAATCAGCGGAATGCCGATAAAGTGGCTGGCGATGTTGCGCGGGTCGCGGTGGTAGGCGGCATATTGACTGAGATGGTCGACGAGGCTTTTCATTGTTGTTCCTCCTGTAGGGTGAGAGCAGCATGCCCCGGGTTCGGCGTTCGCTCTGTCAGGCAGGCGACAATTGGGAGTGATCATGGATAAGCGTTCACGGCTGATGACCGGGCAATGGTTCAGTCATCTGCCGGTATCCTTTCAGGATAGTCTGCTGGCGGCGGCCCGGGAGCGGCGGCTGACGGCGGGGCAGCGTTTATTCCAGCGCGGCGATGCGCCGTGCGGGTTGTACGCGGTGCTCGACGGGGCGATCCGGATCGGGGCGGTGAGCGAGCAGGGCAAGGAGGCGTTGCTGAGCCTGGTCGAGGCGCCGCACTGGTTCGGCGAAATCTGCCTGTTCGACGGCCAGCCACGCACTCACGATGCGTATGCGTTCGGGCCGTGCACCCTGCTGAATATCCCGCAGGCCACGCTGCTGAAAATCCTCGACGAACAGCCGGTGTACTGGCGCCATCTGGCATTGCTGATGAGCCACAAACTGCGCCTGACCTTTATCAATCTCGAACAGTTGAGCCTGCTGCCGGCCCCGGCACGCCTGGCGCATCGCTTGCTGATGATCGCCGAGGGTTACGGCGAAATCGATGCGCCACGTCGGGTGCTGCAACTGCCGCAAGAGCAGTTGGCGTCGATGCTGTCGCTGTCACGGCAGACCACCAACCAGATCCTCAAGGATTTGCAGGGGCAGGGGATTATCGGGTTGGGATATGGCGAGATCGAGATTCTTGATGCCGAGCGATTGCGGGCCCTCGCCACGCTCTAAAACTTCACACCGATCCATTGTAGGAGTGAGCCTGCTCGCGATAGCGGTGTGTCAGCCGACACATCATGAACGGATACACCGCTATCGCGAGCAGGCTCACTCCTACAGGGCATTTGTGCGGTAGTCAGGAGCCACGATAGGTCGAGAAACCATAAGGGCTGAGCAGCAACGGGATGTGGTAGTGCTGGTCAGTCTGCTTCACTTGGAAAATCACCGGGATTTCCGGGAAAAACGTCTCGCGCTGGTTCTTCTCGAAATACTCGCCGGCCTTGAACACCACCCGGTATTCGCCCGCTTCGAAAGGTTGTTTGGCCGGGAACAGTTCGGCGATGCGCCCCTGTTCGTTGGTGGTGCCCTGGGCCAGTGGCTGCCAGTTCTGGCCGACGTGTTTTTCCAGGGTCACGTTGACGCCCGGCGAGGGCAGGCCGTTTTCCAGGTTGAGCACGTGCACGCTCAGCGGGTTGCCGGCGGCCAGCGCCAGGCTGGAGAAGGCACTCAGGCCGAGTGCGGCGAAGGTCATGCGCAGGGTGGTCATGGTCAGTCTCCTTAGTGGGAACGGGTAATGGTGAGGCCGGCTTTTTCGGCGGCCTTGATGGCACAGTTTTCGTCCTGCTCGCCGCCGCCGGATCCGGCCACGCCCATGGCGCCGACCAGTTCATCAGCGGCGAACAACGGAATCCCGCCGCCGAGCAACAGCAGCTCATCGAGGGTGTTGAGGTTGGCGGTCTCCGGATTACTGCGGGCGCGCTCGGCGAACAGCCGGGTCGGAGTTTTCGTCGACAGCGCGGTGTAGGCCTTGCGCTGGCTGGCGACGGTGTTGTGCGGGCCGATGCCGTCGCCGCGCAGGGTCACCAGCGTGTTGCCGCCCCGGTCGAGCACCGATACCGTGGCGGTGCAATTGCTCAGCGCGGTGTCGGCCAGCAGGCGTGCGGTTTTCAGATCGAGGTCAGCGTGGCGCGGCAGTTCAGGGGCGGCGAAAACGCTGGCGCTGAGACCCAGGGCGAGGCTGGCTGCAAGGTATTTGACGGTCATGAACAGGCTCCGAAAGCGAAGGACATCACCTTAGCCGCCGCTCTTCGTCAGAACCCCGTCAGTCGGATTACAAGTTTGTAATGGGCAACGCCGCCGAAGGCGCCTAGCCTGTGTGCTTGATCAATTGAGGTGTGCCATGCGTTTGCTGGTCGTAGAAGATGAAGCCAAAACCGCGAATTTCCTGGCCAAGGGCCTGGGCGAATCGGGATTTGCCGTGGACGTGGCGCTCAATGGCCTCGACGGGCGCTATTTCGTCGAGCAGCAGGAATACGACTTGATCATCCTCGACGTGATGCTGCCGGGCCTCAATGGCTGGCAACTGCTGCAACTGATTCGCCAGCGCGGCGCCACCCCGGTGCTGTTCCTCACCGCCAAGGACGCCATCGAAGACCGCGTGCGCGGCCTCGAACTGGGCGCCGATGATTACCTGCTCAAACCCTTCGCCTTCGCCGAATTGCTCGCGCGAGTGCGCACCCTGCTGCGCCGCGGGCCGCTGCGCGAGGCCGAGTCCTACAGCATCGCCGATCTGGAAATCGACGTGCTGCGGCGTCGGGTCAGTCGCGGCGGCCAGCGCATTGCCCTGACCAACAAGGAATTTGCCCTGCTGCAATTGCTCGCCAGCCGTCAGGGTGAAGTGTTGTCACGCACGCTGATCGCCTCGCAGGTGTGGAACCTGAATTTCGACAGCGACACCAACATGGTCGAAGTCGCGGTGCGCCGCTTGCGGGCGAAAGTCGATGACCCGTACATGCCGAAACTGATCCACACCGTGCGCGGGGTCGGCTATCAGCTGGAGGCGCCCGACGATGCGGTCTAGGTCGATCGCCTGGCGTCTGGCGCTGGCGTTCGCCGTGGTCTGCGCGTTGGTGCTCAGTGCGATTGGCGTGTTTCTCTACCGTTCGCTCGCCTCTGAGATCGCCTATCGGGATGATCTGGCGTTGCTTGGCCGCCTGGAGCAGGTGCGCGCCTTACTTGCCGACAGCGACAGCCTCGGCGCCTTGCAGGCGCGGCCACGGTTGTACCAGAACATGCTCGGTAATCTCGACAGCCTGTTGCTGGTGCGGCGTGCCGATGGCTCGAACGTGATCGCGATCAACCCGCGCCAGCGCGAGCTGCCGCCATTTAACGCGATCCCCCGCGAGCAGACGCCGCAGCGTCACGACGTGTTGACCTGGCAGGCGCCGGACGGTGCCGAGCTGGCGCTGTTGTCCGGTGACGCCCAAGGGCCGAACGGCGAACCGCTGACGGTGATCGCCGGCAAGGTGCTCACTGAGCGTGAGCAGATGCTCGGCAGTTATCGCATGCGCCTGTACCTGGCCGTCGGGCTTGGCGCGTTGCTGGCGTTCGCGCTGGGACTGGTCCTGCTGCGCCGTGGTCTGCAACCACTACGCCAGTTAAGCGCGGCGGTGCGCGGCATTGATCTGCGCAGCCTCGACCAGCGTCTGCCCGCCGGTGGCACCCCCGCCGAACTGCTCGAACCGGTGCAGGCGCTCAACGGCATGCTCGCGCGGCTGGACGACAGCGTGCAGCGGCTGTCGCAGTTTTCTGCCGATCTGGCCCACGAGATCCGCACTCCGCTGCACACCTTGCTCGCCAGCAACGGCCAGGCGCTGAACCACCCGCGCAGCACGGCGGAGTATCAAGAGTTGTTGGCGTCGAACATGGAAGAATTCGAACGCCTCAAACGCATGGCCGAGAACCTGATGTTCCTCGCCCGCGCCGAACAGGCGGAGCGCGCGCTCGACTTGCGCACGCTGGATCTGCACAGCCTCGGCAGCGAGCTGTGCGATTACTTCGAGGCCCTGGCCGATGACCGCCAGTTGCGCCTGGAAAACCGCTTGCACGGCGAACTGCTGGCCGACCAGCAACTGCTGCAACGCGCCCTCGGTAATCTGCTGGCCAACGCGGTGCGTCACGCCGATGAAGGCACGCTGATCAGCCTGCGCCGCCGCGATGAGCCGGGTGTGTGCTGGTTGCAGGTACACAACCACGGCCCGGCGATTGCGCCAGAACATCTGGGCAAACTGTTCGACCGCTTCTATCGCGTCGACCCTTCACGGGCGCAGCCTGGGGATTCCGGTGGGCTGGGGCTGGCGATTGTGCAGTCGATCATGCAATTGCATGGTGGGCGGGTGCGGGTGAGCAGTGATGCGAGTGGCACTGTGTTTGAGTTGGGTTTTGCTTTGAATTGAAGGGCGCTATCGCGAGCAGGCTCACTCCTACAATTTGGAATGCGTTTCCCCTGTAGGAGTGAGCCTGCTCGCGATGGCGTCAGATCAGACAACCTGGTTCTGGATCAGCGCAACCCGTCGCGAAACTGCCCCGGCGTCATTCCCGTCCAGCGCTTGAACGCGCGGCTGAAGCTGCTGGTGTCGGCAAACCCCAGCAGATAACTGACTTCACTCAACGAACACTGCGGGTCGCGCAGGTGCAGCAGCGCGAGGTTTTCGCGGCTTTCGTTGAGCAGCGTGTCGAAGCGACAGCCCTCATCAGCCAGATGCCGTTGCAGGCTGCGCAGGCTCAGGTGCAAGGCCTGGGCGATGCGCTCGGCGCTGGGTTCGCCTTCGGGCAGTTGTTCTTCGATGGCGTCGCGCACCTTGCGCTCCCAGGTCAACGGCTGAAGCTGGGCCAGGGTGCGCTTGAGCACCGCTTCGTTGTGTTCGGCCAGTTCCGGGTTGGCGTCGTCGAGGTGGCTGTCGAAGTCGGCGAGGGCGAATTCCAGGCGATCTTCGGCGCAGGAAAAATGCACCGGGGCGCGGAACACTTTGTGCCACTGATGCGCATCGGACGGTTCCGGGCGGCGCAGGTACACCGCCAGCGGCGCGTAGTCGCGACCGAGGCGATTACGGCAGGTGCGTACGTAGATCGCGGCAAACGCGTCGATGGCTTCGAACGCCGGCGCCGGATTGCCTGACGGAATTTTCAGACGAAACAGATAGCGGTCATCGCTGCGGCTCAGCTCCAGTTCCAGCGCATCGCTGACCACCGGGTGATAACGCACGATGCGCTCGAACACCTCACGCAGGCTGCCGCTGGCCACCAGCGCGTAACCGAGCGCATGGAACGTGGTCGGGCTGACGAACCGCGACACTCGCAGACCGATCGCCGGATCGCCGCTGAACTGCACCGCCAGTTGCCACAGGCGCGTGGTGCCGGACAACGGATAGCGCGCATTCGGGTCGTCCATCAACTGCGGATCGAGCCCGGCCTGTTGGCACAGGCCGATACTGTCCAGCCCCAGCGCATCGAGTTGCTTGCGCAAGGCACGGGTCCAGCTGGCGAGCGAGGTCGGTTCCTTCATGCTGATTGGCGCTTCCGGTCAACAGGTTGGCGTTCTCGGCTACCGCGATACAGGGCCTGACGAGGCACGATGCGAACATCCATAAACAGAGGATGGAAGCATGGACGGTACTTCTGCAAGTCCCCAACGACACAATGCGGCCCAGCGATCAGCGCATATTCGCGAAGTGGTGCTGGCCAAGGGCGTCGAGTTGCGTCAGCGCTACCCGATTTTGCGGCACCAGGACGCCCTCGGCGCGGGCATTCTGGCCTTCGCCCTGGCCGGGATGATCGGCTCGGCGGCGCTGTACATCACTGGCCATATGGCGTGGTGGGTGTGCCTGCTGCTGAATGCGTTTTTCGCCTCCTTGACCCATGAGCTGGAACACGACCTGATCCACAGCATGTATTTCCGCAAACAACGGCTGCCGCACAACCTGATGATGGGCCTGGTGTGGCTGGCGCGGCCGAGCACGATCAATCCGTGGATCCGTCGTCATCTGCACCTCAATCACCATAAAGTCTCCGGCACCGAAACCGACCTGGAAGAGCGGGCGATCACCAACGGCGAGCCTTGGGGTTTTGCGCGTTTGCTGATGGTCGGCGACAACGTGATGTCGGCGTTCATCCGCATGCTGCGGGCCAAGACCTGGGCGCACAAAATCAACATCATCAAACGCACGCTGAAGGTCTATGCGCCACTGGCGCTGGTGCATTGGGGGGCGTGGTACGTGTTTCTCGGCTTCCATGCGGCGAATGGCATTGCCTACCTCATGGGTTCGCCGATTGAATGGTCGGCGACCACGCTGTCGGTGATGCAGGTGATCGACATCGCGGCGGTGGTGATCATCGGCCCGAACGTGCTGCGCACCTTTTGCCTGCACTTCATCAGCTCGAACATGCATTACTACGGCGACATCGAGGCGGGCAATGTGCTGCAGCAATGCCAGGTGTTGAACCCTTGGTGGTTGTGGCCGCTGCAGGCGTTCTGCTTCAACTTCGGCAGCAGCCACGGGATTCACCATTTTGTGGTGAAGGAGCCGTTCTACATCCGGCAGATGACCGTGCCGGTGGCGCACAAGGTGATGCGCGAGATGGGCGTGCGGTTCAATGATTTCGGCACGTTTGGGCGGGCTAACCGGTTTGTTCGTCGGGATGAGCTGGTAGCGGAGGAGGCGCGTACGGCTCGGGTTTGACAGGTGAGTTCCCAGGCCGCTTCGCGAGCAAGCCCGCTCCCACAGGGGAACGCATTTCAACTGTGGGAGCGGGCTTGCTCGCGAAGGCGTCGGATCAGGCAACCTCAATCCGGCTGAAACGGCGAAGCACTCAAAATCACCCCGGTCTCCTCCACATATTTCTGCCAATGCCCGATCAAGGTGCTGAGCTTGTCCGGCTGACTCAACGCCAGATCATGAATCTCCCCCGGATCGCTGCTCAAGTCATAAAGCTGCCAGGTCGCCGGCCCCACCGGCCCGGGGATCCACACCGCTTTCCACGAGCCCTGACGAATTGCCCGCCGCCCAAACAACTCCCAGCCAGTCACGGTGTGCTCGTCATGCACCTGCGCCGTCTCGCCGGACAAAAAGCCCAGCCATGATTTACCGCGCAGCGGCGCCACCGGTTTGCCGTGCCATTGCTTGCCCGGATGGCGCACGCCGGCCAGATCGAGAATCGTCGGGGTGATGTCCATCACCGTGCCGAAGCCGTGGCTGATCTGCCCTTTGATTGGCAATTGCGGATAGTGCAGCAGCGCCGGTACGCGGATCCCGCCCTCGGTGGTGAAGGCTTTGAACAGCCGTGACGGCGCGGTCGCCACCTGCGCCCAGCTCGGCCCGTACCAGACGTAGGAATTGGCGCGGCCGATGTTGTCGAGGCTGTTGTCGTAATGCTGATTGAGGTAAGTCAGCAGTTCCGGGCCGAACTTGGGGAACGCTTCCAGCAGCGCGCCCTCGGCACCGTTGTCGGACATGAACAGGATGAAAGTGTTATCGAGTTGGCCCTGCTGGCGCAGGTAATCGACCACCCGGCCGATGTTCCAGTCCATACGCTCGACCATGGCCGCGTAGACCTCCATGGCCCGCGCGGAAATCTGCCGTTGCTCATCGCTCAGCGCCGCCCATTGCGTGTTCAGTTGAATCAGCGGATGCGGCTCGACATCCGGCTCGATCAGCCCCAGCGCCTTGAGTTTTTCCAGGCGTTCCAGACGCAAGACTTCGGGACCGGCGTCGTAGCGACCACGGTATTTTTCGACGATGTCGGCCGGTGCCTGCAACGGCCAGTGCGGTGCGGAGAATGGCAGATAAGCGAAGAATGGCCGGCTCTGATCGCGCTCCTTGAGGTATTGCAGCAGCTTGTCGCCGAAGGCGTCCGACGAGTAGAAATCCTTGGGTAACTCGTCGACAAAGGTGTCGTCTTCGATATACAGCGCTGGCGTCGATTTCAGCAGGCCAGGGGTCTGTTCGTCGTAAGTCGGCTCGAAGCCATAGTGGTTGGCCGCACCCGGCAGCAGCGAGAACGAACGCTCGAAACCGCGGGCCTGTGGCGCCAGTTCAGCGGTGAGGCCGAGGTGCCATTTGCCGCTCATCAACGTCTGATAACCGGCCTCGCGCAGCAGCTCCGGCAGGGCGACGACGCGGTCGTTGAGATAGCCCTCGTAACCCGGTTTGCCGATCAGCTCCGGTGTCAGCGCTTCGGCCATGGTGCCGATGCCGGCGATGTGGTGGTCGGTGCCGGTCAGCAGCATCGAGCGGGTTGGCGAGCAGGTCGGTGCGGTGTGGAAATCGGTCAGGCGCAGGCCGTTGTTGGCCAGGGCATCGAGGTTCGGCGTGGCGATTTCGCCACCGAAAGCGCCGATGTCGGAGAAGCCGAGATCGTCGGCCAGAATCACCAGAAAATTGGGGCGTTGCGGCATCGAAAAGCTCCTCTCAGCAGGCAATGAACGACAGCGGCAGATCGCGGATCTGGACCGGCAGGCTCGGTTGGTAATGGTCGTCACTGGTCAGTTCGTGCAACAGCTCTTCACGCAACTGATGGAAGTCGAAACTGCTGCGCTGACGTGGGTGCGGCAAGGCGATGTCGACCACTTGCTTGATCCGTCCCGGACGCGGCTCCATCACCACCACGCGGTCGGCGAGAAAGATCGCTTCTTCGACGTCGTGGGTGACGAGGATCGTGGTGATTTTTGCCCGGTCGCGGATCGCCAGTAGCTCGTCCTGCATCTGCTGGCGGGTCAGCGCATCGAGTGCGCCGAAGGGTTCGTCGAGCAGCAGAATCCGTGGGCTGGCGACGAGCCCGCGAGCAATCGCCACGCGCTGGGCCATGCCGCCGGAGAGCTGGTGCGGATAGGCGCGGGTGAAATCGCGCAGGCCGACCAGATCGATGAAATCGTTGATGCGTTGCTGCTTTTCGGCGGTGCTCAGCGGCTCGTTGACCAGGCCCAGACCGATGTTGTCGGCCACCGTCAGCCACGGGAACAGACGGTGCTCCTGAAACACGATGCCGCGCTCGCCGCCGATGCCGCTGACGGCTTTGCCATCGACGCTGATCTGCCCGCGAAACTGCGTATCCAGACCCACCAGCAAACGCAGCAAGGTGGATTTGCCGCAACCGCTGGACCCGACGATGGCGACAAATTCGCCCTCGGCGATGTCGAGGTTGAATTCGCGAATCGCCTCCAGTTCGAAACCGTCGACGTCGAAGGATTTGCCTACGTGGGTGAAGCTGACAATCGGTGCGTTCATGCGTGTCTCCAGCGAGTGGCGCGAATTTCCAGGCGTTGGCCGATGAGGTTGAGCAGGGCGCCGGTGAGGCCGACCAGCAGCATCGCGGCCATGATCAGGTCCATGCGCAGCAGTTGTTGGGCGCCGATCATCTGGCTGCCGATGCCGCCGTTGGATGGCATGAAGTATTCGGCGCCGATGGTGCCGAGCCAGGCGTAGATCAGGCTCAGACGCAGCCCGGCGAAAATCCCCGGCGCCGCACCCGGCAGCACCAGACGACGCAGGCGCTGACCGAGGCTCAGACGCAGCACCTGCGCGGCTTCGTTGAGTTGTGGCGAGAGGTTGGCGACGCTGCGCTGGGTGGTGATGAACAGCGGGAAAAATGCGGCGAGGGCGACGAACACCCACTTCGCCAATTCACCCAAACCGAACCACGCGGTGAGCAGCGGCACCCAGGCGAAAATCGCAATCTGGCGAATGGCGGCGAGGGTCGGGCCGAGCAGTCGTTCGCTGGTGCGCGACAGCCCCAGCAGCAGGCCGAGGGCGAAACCGAGTCCGCCGCCGAGCAGCAACCCGCCAAGGGTACGACCGAGGCTCAAGGCCATGCCGCTGATCAGCGTGCCGTCGAGCAGACCGTTTCTGGTCGTTTCCAGTACCGCCAGCGGGCTGACCAGAATGTTCGCATCGACCCACTGCTGATCGCTCGCCACTTGCCAGACGCCGATCAGGCTCAGCGGCAACAGCCACGGTTGCAGCCGTTGCCAGCCTTGATAACGTGGGCCTCGGCGAATTTCCGCAGTGGCCGGGTGCGGCCAGTGCACCAGTTTGCGGTCGAGAAAACCGATGCCGCGATCCATCGCTACACCCAGCACACCGATGACCACGATGCACACGAACACGATGTCGAGCATGAATAGTTGCCGTGCCCAGACCATCAGGTAACCGATGCCTTCGCTGGAGGCCAGCAGCTCCACCGCCAGCAATGAAGTCCAGCCGGCGGCCAGGGCCAGACGCACGCCGGCCATGAATGCCGGCAGTGCGGCAGGCAACACCAGACGCCGGATCAGCAAGTACGACGGCAGGCGCAGTACGGCGGCGGCTTCGCGCAGTTTCGGTTGCGCATCACGAACGCCGACCAGGGTGTGCAGGGTGACCGGCACCACGATGGCCTTGATCAGCACCACCAGTTTCAGCACTTCGCCGATGCTGAAAAACACCATGAACAGCGGAATCCACGCCAGCGTCGGTACCTGTGCCAGACCGGCGAACGTCGGGAAGACCAGGCGTTCGAGGCGACGGCTGAAGCCCAGCGCGGCACCCAGCAGCGCACCGGCTGAGATCCCTGCCAGCAAGCCCCAGAGCAGACGTTGCAGGCTGATCCACAAATGACTCCACAACTCGCCTTGGGACAGCTCGATGGCGCTGTTCCACACCAGCGATGGCGCCGGCAGGATCTGCTCGCTCATCCATTGATTGCGTGCGGCCAGCCACCACAGAGCGAACAGGCTGATCGGCAACAGCCATGGCAACAGACGTTGGTTGAGGCTCGGCCACGCGCGCCGGCTTTTCAGAGGTGGCGCGGGCAGCGGCAGGCTGAGCAGGGAATCACGGGCCATGGGTGACCTCCGTTGTCGGGTTGCATGGCGAACCGCTGTGCCTGTGTGGGAGTGGGCTTGCTCACGAAGACGGAGTGTCAGGCACCGGTGATGGTGAATGACGCGGCTTCTTCGCGAGCAAGCCCGCTCCCACAAGTGGCTAGCGTGTATGCAAAATAGATCTATAAAAATTCAAATCAATTCTATTGAGAGATAAGCCAGACCATTTAAGGCCTGCAGCCCGACGCGCATCCAATGCATTCGAAGAATATTTTCGATGCTGTTAATGCATACGCCGCTGCAGCCCGCGTGATTTCACGCTTAGCGCTAAAGGCTATAAAAATGTGCATTTATAGTATTTAAGCGAAGGTCATGCTTCGGCCTACTTTCGGCTCCTCAACGCCTGTCGTGATCTAGGAGCCGCACCCATGAACCTTCCCTTCAAACGAGTCTTCAGTCTGTTTGCCATTCCGGCACTGGCGGGCCTGCTGGCGTTTACCGCACAGGCCGACGAGCTCAAGGAAATCAGGATTGCCGTGCCTGACCTGAGCGCCGGCACCCAGCACAGCGGCGGCGGTGTGGTGGACGTGCTGCGTGATCAGCAGATCTTCGAAAAAGCCTTCGCCGATCAGGGCATCAAGATTCAGTGGAGCTTCTTCAAGGGCGCCGGGCCGGTGATCAACGAGGCGTTTGCCAACGGTCAGGTCGATCTGGCGTATCTGGGCGACCTGGCGGCGATCATCGGCAAGTCCAATGGCCTCGACACGCGGCTACTCAGCGCCAGTGCGCGTGGGGTGAAACAATATCTGGGCGTGGTGCCGGGGTCGGGGATCAAGACCCTGCAGGATCTGAAAGGCAAGCGCGTGGCGATCTTCCGTGGCACCGCCACGCAGTTGTCGTTTGATGCGGCGTTAGCCAGTCAGGGCTTGAGCGAGAAGGATCTGAAAGTGATCAATCTCGACTTCAGCGGGGCGGTTGCGGCATTGGCGGCGAAACAGATCGACGCCTCGTGGGGCAGCTCAGGGCTGACGGCGCTGCAAGCCAAGGGGCTGGCTGAGTTGCCGCTGAACACCAAGGATCTGGGTGGTGCCGGTAGTGTGCAGTCGGTGCTGGTCGGCACCGGCAAGTTTGTCGACGGGCACCCGGAGATCGTGGCCAAACTGCTCAAGGCGCAGCAGCAGGCGGTGGAGTGGCTGACCCAGGACAGCAACAAGGACGCTTATGTGCAACTGGTGTCGGGGCTGGCGAGTTATCCACCGGTGATCCTGACCCAGGATCTGGCGGATCAGAAACTCAGCGAGGTGTTCCCGTCGACGCTGGACCCGGTGTTCCTCGGCAAGTTACAGGACTCGGTGGATCTGGCGGCGCAGCAGAAGCTGATTCGCAAGCCGTTCAAGGTCAGCGATTGGGTGGCGCCTGAACTGGCGGCGGCCAAGCTCTGAATCTCCAGTGTCTGGACGGGCCTCTTCGCGAGCAAGCCCGCTCCCACAGGGATCTTCAGTGAACACAGATTTTGTATTCACAACGATCCCCCGTGGGAGCGGGCTTGCTCGCGAAGGCGTCCTCAAACCGCGACGCTGACCTCCTGTTTATCCACCGCCACCAGCGTCTCGATCATCGCTCTCGCTGCCGGCGACAAGCGAAATCCTGTGCGACTGACAATCCCGCAGCGCGCGTTCATGCTCTCCAGATTCTGCGGCAGGTTGCGCCAGTGCAGCAGCGCCAGTGAACCTTGGGCAATGTCCTCGTAAAATGCTTCTTCCGTACCGATGCCGATGGCATTCGATTGCAGCACCACTTTCACCAGCGCCGGGAAGTGCTCGGTCTCGATGGTCGGCGAAAAGTCGATCCGGCCGCTGAGGTTCGCCAGCAGTTTGCGAATCTCCGGCGGAATCAGCGTGGTCGCCAGCGGGTAGTCGAACATGTCGTTGGTCGACAGGCTTTCCTTGGCCAGCAGCGGGTGCCCGGGCCGGCAGAAGAACACCCCGCGCTTGGGTGTCAGGGCCTGGGTCTGAAAATTCGGGTCGGCCTCAAAATGACGGATGTCGGCAATGAAGAATTCGATTTCTTCGCGGCTCAGCGCACGGCTGAGTTTTTCCCAGTTATCCACTTGAAAACAGGTGCGCACTTTCGGGTGCGCGTTGATGAATTGCGCCACCGCATCCGGCACCAGTTTCACCGCCGGGGCCGGGCCGCAGCCGAAGTGCAGTTCACCGGCATCAAGCTTGGTCATCTGCGTCACTTCCGCGCTGAGCAGCGCCGCGCCTTGCACCAGGGTCAGGGCGTGTTGCAGTACCACCTGGCCTTCGGGCGTCGGGCGCAGATCCTTGTTGCCGCGATCCACCAGCACGCAGCCGAACTCCTGCTCCAGCCCTTGAATGCTGCGGCTGAATGCCGGTTGAGTGATGCCCATCGCGTCCGCCGCACGGACAAAACTGCGGTGTTCGTTGAGGGCGATGAAGTAGCGCAACTGGCGAAGATCCATATGCTTTTCCGGCATCCTAAAAATAGCTCGAAGGCATTTGCGACGAGGGTTGCTTGAGGTTTTAAATGCAAGCTCTTATTCCGTCAACGAAGCATGAGAATATCTATTAGATTTAAATGGAATATAGATAGAGCGATGTTTCGCTGCCGCCTAACCGCAAGCAGTCGATGAGGGTCTACCCATGAGCAATGCCGCACTCGCTGTAAAACCCGCTGTCCACGCGCTGGAAATCCATCCGGTGGCCGGCCGTATCGGCGCCGAGATCCGTGGCGTGCACCTGTCCGGAGAACTGGACGCCGCTACCGTCGAAGCCATTCAGCAGGCGCTGATCCAGTACAAGGTGGTGTTCTTCCGCGAGCAGACTCAGCTCGACGATCAGCGCCAGGAAGCCTTCGCCCATCTGCTTGGCGAGCCGGTGGCGCATCCGACCGTACCGGTACGTGAGGGCACGCGGTATCTGCTGGAACTGGACGGCGCCGAGGGACAGCGCGCCAACTCCTGGCACACCGACGTGACCTTCGTCGAGGCCTACCCGAAAGCCTCGATCCTGCGCTCGGTGGTGGCCCCGGCCTTCGGTGGTGACACCCTGTGGGCCAACACCGCGACTGCCTACAACGAACTGCCGAGCGAGCTGCGTGAACTGGCGGACAAACTGGTCGCCGTGCACAGCAACGAATACGACTACGCCGGAGCCAAGCCAGACGTCTCGGCGGAGAAGCTTGAGCGCTATCGCAAAGTCTTCACTTCTACCGTCTATGAGACCGAGCACCCGGTGGTGCGTGTGCACCCGATCAGCGGCGAGAAGAGCTTGTTGCTGGGGCACTTCGTCAAACGCATCAAGGGTTATTCGCAAGCCGATTCGGCGCACCTGTTCGGCCTGTTGCAGAGCCATGTGATCCGTCAGGAAAACACCGTACGCTGGCGCTGGAAGGCGGGTGATGTGGCGATCTGGGATAACCGTTCGACCCAGCATTATGCGATTGATGATTATGGAACTCAGGATCGCATCGTGCGGCGGGTGACGCTCAAGGGTGAGGTGCCGGTCGGGGCTTCGGGGCAGCGTAGTCAGACCATTAAAGGTGCCGAGCTCGTTGGCGTCTGATCGGGCCTCTTCGCGAGCAAGCCCGCTCCCACAGTGGAGGTGTGTTGAGCACAATGGATGTGAACAACATATGGCCCTGTGGGAGCGGGCTTGCTCGCGAAGCTTTTGATTCACCACACACCGATCTGCACGACTTTCTCGGTCTCCGGCTCGCCATAGCGAAATCGCTGCCCGCGCAAATCGATCTCCTGATGACTGATCGTGGTCCGCCGCTTCAACCCGCGCACCCACTCGAACAGATACCCCGCATGCTCCTCGCGCACCGCCGCGTACGCCGGATCCTCACCCAAATCGCGCAGCTCCTGCGGGTCATTCAACAGGTCAAACAACTGCGGCCGGAAGCCGTCGTACGCCAGGTATTTCCAGCGCTCGCTGCGCACCATGGTCATGCGGCAACGGTCGATCGGCTGGCCAAGTCGCTCGCGTGCCGGGGCCTGGAAGGCGTAGTCGTATTCGCTGATCGCGTAGCGACGCCAGTCGGGATTTTCTCCGTGTAGAAGCGGGATCAGCGAGCGTCCTTCCAACCGATGCTCGGCGCTCGGCAGGCCCAGCGCATGGAGAAACGTCGGCAACGCATCAATGGTTTCTGCCAGCCGCTCATCCACCGTGCCCCGAGTGATGTCCGCCGCATCGCGCGGGTCGCGCACGATCAGGGGCACGCCCACTGCCTGTTCCAGCAAAAACTCCTTCTCGCCCAGCCAGTGATCGCCGAGAAAGTCGCCGTGATCGCTGGTGAACACGATCAACGTGTCATCCCAACGTCCGTTGCTCTGCAGAAAATCGAACAGCCGCCCGAGCTGATCATCCACTTGCTTGATCAGGCCCATGTAGGTGGGGATTACATTCAATCGTACTGAGTCACGGGAGAAGTTGAGGCTTTCCTCATGCTGGCGAAAAGCCGTGTATACGGGGTGTTTGCTGGCTTCGGAGGGCGTCGCGCGGACCGGTTCGAGAATCGATTTCGTACTGTACAAGGCGTGGTATGGCGCCGGTACGATGTAGGGCCAGTGCGGTTTGATGTAGGAAAGGTGTAAACACCAGGATTTCTCACCTTGCTCGGTGATGAAGTCGATGGCTCGATTTGTAGTGTAGACAGTCTCTGAGAACTGCTCGGGAATTCGCGCTGGCAAATGCGCATGACGCATCCGCCAGCCGCTGAGGATTTCGCCGTTCTCGCCTTCGGCGGCGTTGGCCCAGTCGTGCCAGGGGTTGCGCCCGGCGAAGCCCTGCTCGCGCAGGTAATGGGTGTAGGGCGCGGATTCGCGTTTGTCGTCGAACAGTGGGTCGTCGGGGAAGATCCCGTCGTGGCGAAAATAGGGTTCGAAGCCGACCTCGTTGAGCACCTCGGCCTGCGCGCTGTCCGGGTTGATCGCTAGACGCTGCAGGGCATCGACATTGGCCGTGGCGTGGGTCTTGCCGACCAGCGCGGTGCGGATGCCGTGGGGGCGCAGGTAATCGCCGATCGTCAGTTCTTCCAGCGGCAACGGCACAGCGTTCCACGCGACCTGATGGCTGCTGACGTAGCGCCCGGTGTAGGCCGACATCCGCGACGGCCCGCAAATCGTGCCCTGGGTGTAGGCGCGGCTGAAGCGCACGCCGGCGGCGGCCAGGCGATCGATGTTCGGCGTGTGCAGATGCGGATGGCCGTAGCAGGACAGGTAATCGCGGCGCAGCTGATCGCACATGATGTACAGCACGTTGCGCACGGGGTTTTGCGGGTTGGACATGAGATTCACCGGTCAGAAAGACAGGCGAGGGTTTTCGCTTTCGGCGGGGGTGTTCGGCAAGTGCATTTGGGGAATGAATTTTATGCAGTGGATGCATCGGTGCCTGGGCTGGCGCCATCGCGAGCAGGCTCACTCCTACAATTGGAATGCGATCCATTGTAGGAGTGAGCCTGCTCGCGATATCGATTTATCAGACTGCAAAATTCTCCAGCGAACACACCTCCTCATCCACCGCATCAATCGCCTTGATCTGCTCAATCATCGCCTCGGCCAACGGCGACAACCGATACCCCGCGCGGCTGACAATCCCGTAGCGCGTGTACAGTTCCTCCAGATCATCCGCCAGGCCGTCGATCCGCAAACACACCAGCTCACCCTTGGCCTGATGCAACGCATCGGAATACGCCCCGACAATGCCGATCGCATCCGAACGCAGCACCACGCTGAGCAGGCTCGAGCTGTTTTCGCATTCGACATTGGGGGTGAAGTCCGGGCGGCCGCTGAGGTCGATGATGACCTTGCGCAGGTTCGGCGGACGAATGCTCACCGCCAGTGGATAGCTCATCAATTGTTCGGCCGAAACCCGTTCAAGTGCCGCTAACGGATGCCCGGCACGGCAACAGAAATGCCATTTGCGCGGCCGCAAGCGATACGTCAGGTAATCCGGATCGGCTTCGAAGTGCCGGGTGTCGGCGACGAAGAACTCGAACTCCTCGCTGAGCAGGCGTTTGCTCAGGCTCTGCCAGTCATTGACCTGAAATTGCACCCGCGCTTTCGGATAGCGGCCGATGAATGCGCCGATCGCGCGCGGGATCAATCCGGCTGCCGGCGCCGGGCCGCAACCGAAGCGCAGCTCGCCGGCTTCCAGACCATTGAACTGACTGATCTCGTTGGCCATCTGCTGCGCGCCGCTGACCAGTCGCCGTGCATGTTCGAGCAGCACCTGACCCTGCTTGGTCGGCGGCAGATCCTTACGCCCGCGATCGACCAACTGACAGCCAACGCTGTGTTCCAGCGCCTGAATGCTGCGGCTGAACGCCGACTGCGACAGGTTCACCGCCTGCGCGCCGGCGACGAAGCTGCGTTGTTCGGCGAGGGCGATGAAGTGACGAAGTTGGCGCAAGTCGATATGCATTTTTCACATAAAAAATATCCGGGAAATGCATTGGATATGCATTAGGTCGACTCCTTATAAAGGCAATCTCTTATGCAGTAAATATTTGTAAATCCATAAATAAATAACTGAAAAGAATATGCAGCGCTGAAGATGTCTGTGTGTTTTTTGACCAGGAGCCGCGCCATGAGTCCGTTGAACCTTGCGTCACCCTTAACGCCACGACGGCTCAAACGCCTGCCTCTGGCCCTGTTGCTGGCGGGGAGCGCCAGCTGGACTCACAGCTACGCCGCCGAGGCCGAAGCACCGCCACCGGCGCCGGCCGGCAAACCGACGGCCAACAGCTCGCAGCTGGAAACCGTGACCGTCACCACGCGCCGGCGCGAAGAAAGTTCGCAAGACGTGCCGACGCCGATGAGCGTGGTCAGCGGGCAGAATCTGGAGACGCAGCGGGTCTACCGGATTCAGGATTTGCAGCAACTGGTGCCCAGCGTCAACGTCGCCTACATGCATGCGCGTCAGTCCAGCGTGTCGATTCGCGGTCTGGGCAACAACCCGGCCAGCGACGGTCTCGAAGGCAGTGTCGGTCTGTACATCGACAACGTGTATCTGGGCCGTCCGGGGATGGCGGTGTTCGACCTGATGGACATCGAACAGCTCGAAGTCCTGCGCGGGCCGCAAGGCACGCTGTTCGGCAAGAACACCACCGCCGGGGTGATCAACATCAGCACCCGCGCGCCGACCTTCACCCCAGAGCGCAGCATCGAAACCTCGTTCGGCGAGGACGGCTACTTCCAGACCAAGGGCACGATTTCCGGGCCGCTCAACGATCAACTGGCCGGACGTTTCTCGGCCTATCGCACCCGCAGCGACGGCGACATCAAGAACGAATACAACGGCCATGACCTGAACGGTGGCTCACGCGATGGCTTCCGTGCGCAGTTGCTGTTCAAGCCCAACGAAGACTTCAACCTGCGCTGGATCGGCGATTACAACGAAGAGGATTCCAGCGCCGGCACCCGCGTGCTGTACAACACCGGGCCGACCATCAACGGCGTCAATCTCTACCAATCGCGGGCCAATGCCGCCGGTGCGACGCTGGTAAACGGCTCGCACCGCAAGGTCAATCTGGACAACGACCAGCACGTCACCGTGCATCAGGGCGGTACGTCGGTGGAGGCCAACTGGACGTTGCCGAGCGATTTCACCCTGACCTCGATCAGCTCGTATCGCTTCTGGAATTTCACTCCGGCCAACGACGATGGTCTCAACGTCGCGGCGACTTACAACGCCGGGGTTTCGGTCGAAGACAAACAGTACTCGCAGGAATTTCGCCTGGCCTCGCCCAAGGGCGAGTTCTTCGATTACGTGGTGGGCGCGTACTACTTCGGCTCGGATCTGGACAACAAATCCTTCGCCTATTACGGCCCGCAGGCCGACATCTGGAACGGCACGCCACGCGGTGCGCTGGCCAACGTCGGCAGCGTCGGCAACGGCCACATCAAGACCGCCAGCTTCGCCCTGTTCGCCCAAGGCACCTGGCACCTTACCGAACGCCTGGATTTCACCGCCGGGGTGCGTGGTACCTATGAAGAGAAGAACGCCTGGGTCACCCGCGATGCGCCGGTCGGTGGCGCCACTGTCACCGGTGCATCGGCCACGGCACGCCGCGGACGCACTGGCGCCTACGATTCCGGCGATCTCAATCAGTACAGTTCCAGCCCGTCCGGGTTGCTCAACCTCAGCTATCGCATCACCGATGATCTGCTCGGCTATGCCACGCTGTCTCACGGGGAAAAATCCGGTGGGGTGAACCTTGCGGTGGGGTCTGCTCCAACCGCTGGCGCTGACTCGCTGCTGATCGGCACCGAGCGCGCCAACAACGCCGAACTCGGTTTCAAAAGCACCCTGTGGGATCGGCGTCTGCAACTCAACGCCAACGTTTTCTGGACTCAGGTCAACGCCTACCAGACCAACGCCTACGACGACGTCAACCGCGTGCAGTACCTGACCAACGCCGGTTCGGTGCGCTCGCGCGGCGTCGAGTTTGAAAGCACGGTGGTCCCGCTGCGCGGCCTAACCCTGAACTTCAACGGCTCGTACAACGACGTCAGCTACCTCTCGTACAAAGATGCACCGTGCCCGCCGGAGGTCAGCCAGGCACCAGGCGCGCCGGCCTCCTGCGACCTCAGCGGCCATCAAGTGGTCGGCGCGTCGAAATGGATCGGCAATGCCAACGGCGAATATAAATGGAATCTGGCCAACGGCTTCGAACCCTACGTCACCGCCAGCTATGCGTTCCGCTCCAAAGCGGTGGGCACGGTCGAAGATTCCGACTACGGGCAGATCCCGAGCTACGCGGTGGTCAACCTGTCCACCGGTCTGCGCGGCGATTTCAATCAGGGCCAGTGGGACGTTTCGCTGTGGCTGAAAAACGCCTTCGACAAGACTTACTACACGACCCTGTGGACCGGCGGCAACGGCGGTTATGAAGGCCTGCTCGGCACGCCGCGCACCCTCGGCGTTACCGGTCGCTACGACTTCTGATCTGTCATTCAAGGAGCTGCATCATGTTGCCAGGCAAAACCGCTTTAGCCCTGTTGTTATCCGGCGCAGTCTCAAGCAGCGGGGCGTTCGCCGCCCCCAGCGTGTACCCGACCGGCGTCACCCGTTACGACCCGGACAAGGCGTTCAACCAATACGTGATTTTCAGTGGCGCCGACAAGCAAACGCACCTGATCGACATGAACGGCAATGAGGTGAAGACCTGGCCGCACGCGGGCTTCCCATCAGCGATCATCGACCCGCAACTGGTCGGCGGCGAGCGCGGGCATGTGCTGTTGCAACTGAGTGACAAGGATCCGGGCAAGCTCGGCTCCGCCGGCAACGGCCTCGGCAATCAAAGCGTCGGCGAGCTGGACTGGAACGGCAAGGTTATCTGGCAGTGGGGCGACAAGGCGCCCGGTGGCGCAGCGCAGCAACACCATGATCAGCGGCGCCTGAGCAACGGCAACACCGTGGTGCTGGCGAACAAGGTGCACAAGGTCAAAGGCTTCAAAGTGCCCGAGGTGATTGACGATGCGATCTACGAAGTCAGCCCCGACGGACAGGTGAAATGGCAGTGGCTGGCCTCGGAACACCTCAACGAATTCGGCTTCACCCCGGAGCAACTGAAACTGGTACGCGCCAGCGACAACCCGGATTACCTGCACATCAACAACCTCAGCGTGGTCGGGCCGAACAAGTGGTTCGATGCCGGGGACAAACGCTTCAATCCGGACAACCTGTTGCTCGATTCGCGCAACGCCAACTTCATCGCAATCATCGACAAACACAGCGGCAAAGTGGTCTGGCGCCTCGGCCCGAACTTGCCGCTGATCAACCCGAAAACCGCGCAGAAACTGCCGCGTCCGGTTGATCAATTTGTCGGCCAGCACGACGCGCACATCATCCCTGCCGGGCTGCCCGGCGCGGGCAACCTGCTGGTGTTCGACAACCAGGGTTCGGCGGGGTACCCGAACGTCACCCTCGGGCTTATTTCCGGCTCGCGAGTGCTGGAAATCGACCCGCAGAAAAATGAAATCGTCTGGCAGTACAGCGCGGCGAATTCGAAGCAGCCGGGGTGGGCGTTCTATAGCTCGTTCATCAGCAGCGCGCGACGTTTGCCCAACGGCAATACGCTGATCGACGAAGGCATGAACGGGCGGTTTTTCCAGGTCACGGCCAGTGGCGAAAACGTCTGGGAATACGTCAGCCCTTATCTGGGTAAAGCACCGGGCAGCGACGCGATCAGCAATTGGGTCTATCGGGCGTTGCCCGTGAATTACGACTGGGTGCCGAAGGGTACGCCACGCTCCGAAACTGCAGTGATTGCCCCGAAATCGGCGGTGCAGCAGACCAGCGCCAGTCGTTAGTTGAAACGGAATTAATGCTCGAAGGAATGGCGATAAGTTATGTGTGGTTTGAATAGTGCTTATTGCAATTTCGTTGAAAAGTCGCGTGGACAATAAGTGAATGGCCAACCATCCTGAGTGTCGTGAGTTTCCAGGAGGAAACTTGCTCTCAGTGGAAGACACTTATCCAACGATAAAGGAAATCACGTTATGTCGAGCATTAATGGAATTTATGTAAACGCTAACGCTGGCGCCAAACTGACGATTACCGATGGCAACGACTCCAACGGCAGTTTCAGCGGCAAGTTGAACCAGAACGGCGTGAACTACGACATCGCTTACGGGCATTACCATTTCCAGAACAGTACCGGGCAGCCGACGATCATCACGATCTCGGCGTTGAATGACGGTACAGGCTATCAGGCCTGGACATTGTTCTCGCCGGATCACAACTATTCAAAAGTTCGTGCTGCGGGTTCGCGCACCAACTTTGATGGTGATGTTGTTAACCTGGCTGGAGAGTTTGTTAAACAGTAATTGTGTGTCACAAAAAAGCCGCCCTGCTAATGAAGCCTGGCGGCTTTTTTCTTACATGAAATAAGTCGTTTTCATGTTGGTTGTGCTTCCTGTGGATGACAGCGTTTGCTGGCGTCTGATTCTAAGCTCGCGGTGACTTAATCATTCGAGCAGGACGCTTACATGCAAAACGCGCTTTATTCCAACACCCTCGATGGGCCCTCTCTGACCATTGTCGATTCCGATGACCGCACCGGGGTCTTCGCCGGCACGTTGCATCACCAAGGCATCAGCTACGGCATCGTCAATGGCCGTTACGCCAGCCTCAACGGCTACCAGCCGCCAACCGTGGTCACGCTGATTGCCAATAACCAGGATCACGGTTATTTCGCCCTGACCCTGTTCTCGCCAAGTCGCGGCACTCATGAACTGCAGGGGCACTGCGTGCGCGTTACCTATGACGGCGTGGTCAGCAGCCTGCCGGGCGACTTCGTTCGCCATACATGAGGCGCAGCCCGCGCCAGGTTTCTCCTTCAAAACACCCAGCAAGGATGCTGCACATGTCCACGATCAATGGCGTTTATCGTCATGAACCTTCAGATACAACCTTGACCCTGACCGAGGGCGATGACCGCACCGGCAGTTTCACCGGCACGTTGTCCGTGTCCGGCACCGATTACCCGATCGCATTTGGCAATTTTCATTTCAGGCATGGCTTTTCAACAGGCCCGGTCGCTATCTCTTTCAATACGCTGACGGCCGATGGCACGGCGCAAGCCTGGGTGATGTTCTCGCCCGATCAGGCCTACACACGCTTGCGGGCACTGGGCAGCGCGGCGGACATGATGGGCAACACCGGGTTGAATGGCCTGGAATTCATCCGGCAAAACCGCTGAAGAAGCGCGAAATGAGCGGGTTTCGCATGCCTTCGCCGAATATTTTTCATGCTTGAAAAGCATTGTAAATTCAGCCCTCGGCGCCAGGCCTTGCAGGCCGTGGCTTTGCGACAATCTACGAAAACATATATTCGTAAAAAATCTAAACACATCGATAAAAGTTACTTTCGGAGATAAGCGATTGCTCCAATGATTCACCCAACGACCGGTCGCCCGGGGGATGTTTGCGGCGACCTGTCGGGTACTTCGCAAAAAGACCGCAGGGAGTGAATCAATG
This sequence comes from Pseudomonas sp. JQ36, assembly GCF_053851495.1. Classification (NCBI taxonomy): domain Bacteria; kingdom Pseudomonadati; phylum Pseudomonadota; class Gammaproteobacteria; order Pseudomonadales; family Pseudomonadaceae; genus Pseudomonas; species Pseudomonas sp. JQ36. The sequence continues at coordinate 5,074,189 of NZ_CM132642.1, forward strand.
GGCAATGTCCAGACCGCCGCCAGCGCACAGGAATTGCTGTGGCGTCAGACGCCGAGTGGCGAACTGGTCGATCTCGGCCGGCCGCATCGTGTGCCGCTGGGGCAGTTGCGTTTGCAGCGTGCGCCCAAGGGCATTCTGAGCCGCCGTGAAACCATTCTGCTCGGCGTGCTGGCGCTGCTGGTGCACGGCGCGGTGATCTATTGGATCAACCAGCATCCGACGCCGGCGTTGCCAATCGTGCCGCCGGAAATTCCGCCGATGACCATCGAGTTTTCGCGGCCGGCGCCACCCGCGCCGCCGGTGGTCGAACCGCCGCCACCGGCACCGGTGGTGGAGCCACCACCACCGGTTGAAGACGAGTTGGCCGTAAAGCCGCCGCCCAAACCGATTCCCAAGCCCAAGCCGAAACCGGTGGCCAAACCGGTTCCGAAACCAGCACCGAAAGCTGTTGAACAACCACCCGCGCCGCCACAACCGGCAGCTCCGGTTGCCGCCCCGGCGCCACCTGCACCACCGGCCCCGGCGCCCGTGACGCCGGCCTCGGCCAACGCCGCGTACCTGAAGAACCCGGCGCCGGAATATCCGTCGCTGGCCCAGCGTCGCGGCTGGGAAGGCACGGTGTTGTTAAGGGTGCACGTATTGGCCAATGGCAAACCGGGCGAGATCCAGATTCAGAAAAGCAGTGGTCGGCAACAGCTCGACGATGCGGCACTCAATGCCGTCAAACAGTGGAGCTTCGTGCCGGCCAAGCAGGGTGATGTCGCCCAGGACGGCTGGGTCAGCGTGCCCATCGATTTCAAGATTCATTAAACCGAAACCTATTCGCGTTAAATGTTTACACGAGGGAATACATCATGACGTTACTGGCCTCTCCACTGGAATCCATCGAAAGCGCGGTGATCTGGCTGCTGGTGGTTTTTTCCGTTGCCACCTGGGGACTGGCGCTGCTCAAGGCTGTGCAGTTCGGTCGTCTGAAGGCGCAGGATCGCAAGTTTCATAAACGTTTCTGGGCGGCGTCGAGTCTCGACTCCGCCGCCGAGTTGAGCGAAACCCAACCCGGCGCGGCGGCCCGGGTGGCACAAGCCGGTTACGCGGCGATTCAGGTGGGTGAAGCGCCGCAGGCCAATGACCTGAGTCAGGCGATCAACCATCAGGATCGATTGGAGCGTGCCCTGCGTCAGCAGATCGTCCGTGAACGCCGTTCGCTGGAAACCGGTCTGGCAGTGGTCGCGAGTATTGGCAGCACCTCGCCGTTCATTGGTCTGTTCGGCACGGTGTGGGGAATCATGGAAGCGCTCAAAGGCATCAGCGCGGCCGGCTCGGCGAGCCTGGAAACCGTCGCCGGCCCGATTGGCGCGGCACTGGTCGCCACCGGTGTGGGGATCGCCGTCGCGGTGCCGGCGGTGCTGGTTTACAACTATTTTTTGCGTCGTCTGAAACTGACGGCGGCGGATCTGGATGACTTCGCCCACGACTTCTACAGCTTGGCGCAAAAGAGCTCGTTCCGCGTGCTGATCCATCCGACGGCGAACAAGGTCGCGGCACCGGGCAACGCGACAAAAGTGAAGGAGGCGTCCTGATATGGCCTTCTCCACGCAAGACAGCGACGAGGTACTGAGCGAGATCAACGTGACGCCGCTGGTGGACGTGATGCTGGTGCTGCTGGTGGTGTTTATCGTCACCGCGCCACTGCTGACCAACGCGATCCCGATCAACCTGCCGAAGACCGAAGCGGTGGCGCCGGTCGAGCAAAAGGATCCGCTGGTGGTGAGCATCGACGGTGCCGGCAAACTGTTTATCAACAAGGATGAAATTCAGCCGGATTTGCTGGAATTCAACCTCAAGTCGGCCAAGGCCAAGGACCCGGAAGTGCGCGTGCAATTGCAGGCCGACGATGGGGTGAACTACGGCGAAGTGGCGCGGGCCATGGCTTCGATTGAACGGGCGGGAATTACCAAGTTGTCGGTGATCACTGCGCGGTAACCAGATTTTCGTTTTTCCGGGGCCGTCTCCTTGGCAGGGTGCGGCCCTTTTTTTATTCCGCAAAACCAGCCTCACCACCGACCCATTGTGGGAGCCGGCTTGCTCGCGAAAGCGTCAGCTGCATCGACATCAATGTTGACTGAGACACCGCATTCGCGAGCAAGCCCGCTCCCACAGGTGTATCTCTTATATTCTTTTCGAGTCTTAATAAATAGCTTCTTATTCCTTAACGAATATAAATCCCGTCCCTATACTCGATCAGGAACAGACACGACGCAGGAGAGCTCCCCCATGCGCAACGAATCAATCCGCTACCTGATTGTGCCGGGCTGGCAAGGATCGCCAGAAGATCATTGGCAAACCCACTGGCAGCACAGCCTGCCCAACAGCGCACGCGTGGAACAGGCCGACTGGCTGACACCGCGCCGTGAAGACTGGGTTGCGGCGCTGGCCGAAGCGATTGCCGCCGACAGCACACCGGTGATCCTGATCGCTCACAGTCTGGGTTGCATCACCGTTGCGCATTGGGCTGCCACCGCGCCCGTGCAATACCTGCGTCAGGTGCGCGGTGCGTTGCTGGTCGCACCGGCCGATGTCGAGCGTCCGGCCTGCGCGCCGGCACTGCGCAATTTCGCCCCGATCCCGACCGACCTGCTGCCGTTCCCGAGCCAGGTGGTCAGTTCCGACAACGACGCCGCCGTCAGCGCCCCGCGCGCCCTCGAGCTGGCGCGCAACTGGGGCGCCGAAGCGGGGATTCTTGCCGGAGCCGGGCATATCAACGTCAAGTCCGGGCATCAGCGTTGGGAGCAGGGTTTCGCTTATCTGTATCGCCTGCAGAATCGCATGGAACACCACGCCCGGCGTCGCGCTTGAACCTTTTTCTTTTTTGAACGCCCCCGTCTGCCGGCGGTTCTGGGCGGGAGTCTGCCATGAGTTTCGAAACGTTCGGTCAGCCGTTGCTGACCTTTCCCGATGCGGAAAAAAGTCCCCTGAGCATTCGCGCCAAGGCGCTGGTGTTCGTCGATCCCCGGTCCCGCCAGTTGCGCGAGGAGCTGGAGCACCTGGCGCCGCGAGCCATTTCGGTGTTGATTCGTGGCGAGACCGGCACCGGTAAAGAGCTGCTCGCGCGCCATATCCATCGTGCCAGTGATCGCAGCGGCCTGTTCGTCTCGGTCAATTGCGGCGCGATCAGCCCGACCTACGCCGATGCCGAACTGTTCGGCTATGCCGCCGGCAGTTACACCGGTTCGGCGAGTAGTCGCGCCGGCTGGTTCGGTTCGGCCAATGGCGGCACTTTGTATCTGGACGAGATTGGCGACTTGCCGCTGCCGATCCAGATCAAACTGCTCGCCGCCTTGGAAAACCACGAAGTCACCCGCGTCGGCGCACATCAGCCAAGCCCGGTGGATGTGCGGCTGGTGGCGGCAACCAGCATTGATCTGGCGCAAGCGGTGGACGCGGGGAAATTTCACGAACGGCTCTATCACTACCTCAGCGAAGGTCAGCTGGAGTTGCCAGCCCTGCGCGAGCGAATCGGCGACATCCTGTCGCTGGCGGAATATTTCCTCGGCATCTACAGCCAGCGCCTTGATCTGCCGGTGCCGTTGATCAGCGAAGCGGCGCAGCACCTGCTGGAGCGCCACAGTTGGCCGGGCAACACCCGTGAGCTGGAAAACGTCATTCACTTTGCGCTGCTGGTCAGCACCGGTGACGAAATTCTCCCGGAGCACCTGAACCTGCCCTCAGTGTCTGAGCCGAAGCTTCAGATCGAACGACTGGTGGCAAAAATCAATATCGGCGGTAGCGTCGACGAACGTAAGGCTTTGAAAGATCTGCTGATTGGTTTGAGCCAGCAGTTGTAGCCGTTTGCTTCCGTATGAACGAAATGGAATATCAAAGTGAATAAACGTTATTGTCAGGGAATAAAAAATCCCGGTATTGTCCGCTTCACGCCAGAGATAGCACTTCACTGGCACTCGTATTAATAGCCGTCGCCATTCGCGACCGTGATTCTCGATAAGGACACTGCATGAAAAAGGTTCTGTTGTTTACCGCATTGGCGGCTGCTCTGACTGCTTCCCTGGCCCAGGCCGGCGAGAAACTGGTGGTGGCGGCGACTCCGGTGCCGCACGCGGAAATTCTCGAGCTGATCAAACCGACCCTGGCCAAAGAAGGCGTGGATCTGGAAATCAAGGTCTTCACCGACTACGTGCAGCCGAACGTGCAGGTTGGCGAGAAGCGTCTGGATGCCAACTACTTCCAGACCAAGCCTTACCTGGACAGCTTCAACGCCGGCAAATACAAGGACGACAAATCCAAGTACCTGGTGACCGTGCAAGGCGTGCACGTTGAACCGTTCGGTGGCTACTCGAGCAAGTACAAGAAACTGGCTGATCTGCCGGATGGCGCGACCATCGCTATCCCGAACGAAGGCAGCAACAGCGGCCGCGCACTGATCCTGCTGCAGAAGGCTGGCCTGATCGAGCTGAAAGACCCGAAAAACGCGCTGGCGACCCCGAAAGACATCGCCAAGAACCCGCACAACTTCAAGTTCAAGGAACTGGAATCGGCCCTGCTGCCGCGTGTGCTGAAGGAAGTTGATCTGGACATGATCAACACCAACTACGCGCTAGAAGCCAAGCTGAACCCGACCAAGGATGCGCTGGTGATCGAAGGCGCTGACTCGCCTTACGTGAATTTCCTGGTGGCCCGTGAGGACAACAAGAACAGCGACGCGATCCAGAAACTGGCCAAAGCCCTGACCAGCCCGGAAGTCAAAGCGTTCATCGAGAAGAAGTACAACGGCGCGGTATTGCCGGCGTTCTGATCCGACGCCTGAACCACCCTTTCAAGGTATGAAAACGCCGATGGCCAGTGATGGGCATCGGCGTTTTTTTGTGCTCGATTTTGGGGGCCATAACATCACAAGCCAGAAGCAAAAGATCGCAGCCTGCGGCAGCTCCTACAGGGCAATGCGATCTCCTGTAGGAGCTGCCGAAGGCTGCGATCTTTTGATTTTTTCGCTGACTCAGGCCACTTGAGTCTTCAGCGCCCGGCGCAACGCCACGAGCAATTTCACGATGTCCTGCGGATCCAGTCGCTGCGGCACTTTTACGTCCATGTTGTCTTCCTTGTAATGGTTTGGCCGGGGGAGTCTGGCCAAAAGCTGTTCGTCCTTGGAGGGCTTTCATGCAAAAAAGATCCTTCCTACAGCGCAAGGGAAAATAGCCTTCTTATTCCTTCCCGGCAAACCCACAGAATAGTTTTTTGCGTGATATCAATATGCTTTAACGGTATTTAAATTCTTGTTTTTATACCTATAAAGTCAGCGCCTGCCGGACAGTTACCCGCTGTCCATGGACTGCATGACCGTCGCTTACCGAGCGATGTCCAGGATGCTTCATGACTTTCGATTACGCATTTATCCTCAGTACCCTGCCGGCCTTTCTCAAGGCCGTGGGCGTGACGCTGCAAGTCGGGTTCATCGCGATCGGCACGTCGCTGCTGGTGGCGCTGCTCAACGCAACGATCCTGGTGTTCCGCACACCATACCTGCAAAAACTGGTGGGCCTGTATGTGGAACTGGCGCGCAACACGCCGTTGCTGATTCAACTGTTCTTCGTCTACTTCGCCTTGCCGGCCATCGGCATCCAGGTTTCCGGATTTACCGCGGCAATCATCACCATGACTTTTCTCGGCGGCGCCTACCTCACCGAGGTGCTGCGCGCCGGCGTCGATGCGGTACCGCAGGCGCAACTGGAATCGGGTCGCTCCATCGGCCTGTCCCATGGCCAGTTGCTGCGCTACGTGATCCTGCCGCAGGCGGGGATTCTCAGCCTGCCCTCGCTGTTCGCCAATTTCATTTTCCTGCTCAAGGAAACCACCGTGGTCTCGGCGGTGGCGGTGCCGGAAATCCTCTACACCACCAAGAGCTACATCGCGCTCTACTACAAAACCTACGAAATGCTCGCCGTGCTGACGCTGATCTGCGTGCTGCTGTTCTTGCCGCTGTCGCTGCTGCTCAGCCGTCTGGAAAGGAGGCTCCAGCATGGCCAGTTCGGGTCTTGAACTGCTCTGGGTGTCGTTGCCGCAACTGGCAAAAGGCGCCGGGCAAACCCTGTCGATCTCGTTCCTGAGCATCGCTATCAGCACCGTTGGCGGGGTGCTCTACGGCGTACTGCGCACGCTCAACGTGACGTGGCTGAACGCGATCCTGCGGGTCTATCTGGAACTGTTCCGGGCGATCCCGGTGCTGGTCTGGTTGTACCTGCTGTTTTTCGGCCTGCCGATTTTCTTCGGCCTGAGCCTGCCGAGCTTCTGGTGCGCGGTGCTGGTGCTGTCGCTGTGGGGCGCCAGCGAGGTCGGCGAAGTGGCGCGCGGTGCGTTGCATTCTTTGCCGCGCGGGCAGCGTGAAGCAGGGCTGTCGATCGGTCTCAATGCGGCGCAACTGTACGGCTACGTGCTGCTGCCGCAGGCGCTGAAACGCATGACGCCGCCGACCATCAACGTCTACACGCGAATCATCAAGACCAGCTCGCTGGCGGTGCTGATTGGCGTGGTCGATGTGATCAAGGTCGGCCAGCAGATCATCGAGCGCACTTACGAATCGGTGCTGATCTACGGCGCGCTGTTTCTGTTTTTCTTTTTCATCTGCTACCCGCTCTCGGCCGCCTCGCGCGTGCTGGAGCGGCGCTGGACGCAAGCATGAGCGCATTGATCGAGTTTCAGGGTTTCAACAAATTCTACGGCGAGCAGCAGGTGCTCAAGGGCATCGACCTGCAAGTGCGCAGCGGCGAAGTGATCGTCATCCTCGGCCCCAGCGGTTGTGGCAAAAGCACGTTGCTGCGTTGCCTCAACGGGCTGGAAAGCGCGCATAGCGGCAGCCTGAAATTTGCCGGGCGCGAGCTGCTGGACAAGGCCACCGACTGGCGCGAAGTCCGCCAGCAGATCGGCATGGTGTTCCAGAGTTATCACCTGTTCCCGCACATGAGCGTGCTCGATAATTTGCTGCTCGGCCCGCTCAAGGTGCAAAAGCGTCAGCGCCGTGAAGCGCAGCAGCAGGCCGAAGCCTTGCTCGAGCGTGTGGGCCTGGCGGACAAGCGCGATGCGTTTCCACGTCAGCTCTCTGGCGGTCAGCAGCAACGCATCGCCATCGTCCGCTCGTTGTGCATGAACCCACGGGTCATGCTCTTTGATGAAGTCACCGCCGCCCTTGATCCGGAGATGGTCAAGGAAGTGCTGCAAGTGATTCAGGGCCTGGCCCGCGAGGGCATGACCCTGCTGATCGTCACCCACGAAATGGCCTTCGCCCGCGCGGTGGCCGACCGCATCGTGTTCATGGATGCCGGGCGCATCCTTGAGCAGAACCCGCCCGAGATTTTCTTTACGAACCCGCAAACCGCACGCGCGCAGCAGTTTCTGGAGAAGTTCTCCTTCGTTGCAACACTGCCTCAAACGAATCCGATAAAGGAACTGGAACTGTTATGAAAACTGCCGCTTTTTTACTGCCTCTGCTCAGCCTTGCCTTGCTTGCCGGTTGCAGCAAAACCGAAGAACCGCCCAAGCCGAAAGTCGCCAGCGAAAGCACCGCGCCAGCCGGTTACCTGGACAAGATCAAGGCCCGCGACAAACTGATTGTCGGCGTGTTCACCGACAAGCCACCGTTCGGTTTCGTCGATGAGGCCGGGCGCTACGTCGGCTTCGACACCGACATCGGTCGGCGCTTCGCCAAGGATCTGCTGGGTGATGAAAACAAGGTCGAGTTCGTGGCCGTGGAGCCAGCGAGCCGCATTCCATTCCTGCAGAGCGACAAGGTCGACCTGATCCTCGCCAACATGACCGTGACCCCGGAGCGCAAGGAAGCGGTGGAATTCACCAACCCGAACCTCAAGGTCGCGGTGCAGGCGCTGGTGCCGCAAGGCAGCTCGGTGAAAAAACTCGATGACTTGGCGACCCGCACCACCATCGTCACCACCGGCACGACTGCAGACATCTGGCTGACCAAGAATCATCCGGACTGGAAACTGCTGAAGTTCGAGAAAAACTCCGAGTCGCTGCAAGCTCTGGCCAACGGTCGCGGCGATGCCTACGCGCAGGACAATCTGGTGCTGTTCAGCTGGGCCAAGCAGAACCCGGGTTACCGCGTGCTGGACGAAAAACTCGGCGCCGAAGCACCGATTGCTCCGGCGGTGAAGAAGGGCAACGTCGAGCTGCGTGACTGGGTCAATACCGAGTTGGCCAAGTTGGGTGAAGAGAAATACCTGCTCAAGCTGTACGACCAATATGTGCGTAAAGAACTGAGCGATGACACCCAGCCTGAGAGTGTGATTGTCGAGGGTGGCAAGTGGCAGGGGTGATTGGCCGTTAAATCTGCGGCGACCTGAAGGTCCTCTTCGCGAGCAAGCTCGCTCCCACATGGGTACGCATTCCAACTGTGGGAGCGGGCTTGCTCGCGAAAGCGGTGGTTCAGGCACCGCTCAATCCGGCCAGTTCCACGCCGGCTCATCCAGCACCCGCTGCCCGACAATTCCGCTCTGCCCCAGCGTCTTCTCCAGCACAATGCAATTGCACTCCGGGTCTTGCTGCAACGCCGAAATCAACCGTCGCGCATGGGACACCACCCACACCTGACAAGCCTGAGAAGCACGAATGATCAAGCGCGCCAGCGCCGGCAACAGATCCGGGTGCAGACTGGTTTCCGGTTCGTTGAGCACCATCAATGACGGCGGGCGTGGCGTCAGCAGCGCGGCGATCAGCAACAGATAACGCAGCGTGCCGTCCGACAGCTCCGCCGCCGACAATGGCCGCAGCAACCCCTCCTGAAAGAACTCGATGGCAAAACGTCCGCCGGCCAGCGGTGCGATGTTCAGCCGTGCGCCGGGAAAAGCGTCGCTGATCGCCGCCTGCAACGCCTCGGGGTCGCCGATTTCATTGATGGTCTGCAGGGCTGCTGCGAGGTCGCGGCCGTCGTGGTGCAGAACCGGCGTACGCGTACCCAGTTGCGGTTGGCGCACCGGGGCGTCGGCGTCGCTGCGAAAGTGATCGTAGAAGCGCCAGCGGCGAATGAATTCGCGCATCTGGAACACTTCCGGCGAACTGCGCAGACTGCCGATCTGATCGAACAGGCTGTCGAAATTCGGGGTGTGCTGCGCCAGCACGTCCCAGCTGCGCCCTTCGCGGGCGCGAATCATCGGGCCGTTGCGATCCACCAGCAGGCTGGCCGGGCGATAGAGCGGCCCGGCCCAGATGCATTCGCGCTTGATCTGCGGATCGAGGCTGAAGCGCGAGGGGCTGGGACGAGTGTCCCCCGGCAGCATGAAATGTCCGTTGGAGTCGGGCAAGCCGAGGCTGATCGAGTAGCTGAAGTCCTCGCCGGCAAACCCCAGGCGCAGCCGTTTGACGCCCTGACGCACCGTCGGCTCGATCGCCACTTCGCCGTTGCGCATGCGCCGGCTGATGGTTTCCGGGCCGGCCCAGAACGTCGAATCCAGCCCGCCCTCGCGGGCCAGCGCATTGACCACGCCGCCCTGGGCGGTCTCCGCCAGCAGGCGCAAGGCCCGATAGAGATTGGACTTGCCGCTGCCGTTGGGGCCGGTGATCAGGTTCAGCCGGCCCAGCGGAATCACCAGTTTGTTTATCGAGCGGTAATTGGCCACCGCGAGGGTCTTGAGCATGAAAATCCTTCTCTTGAGGCGACCATTGTAGGAGCTGCCGAAGGCTGCGATCTTTTGATCTTGCTTTTGTAAAGTCAAAAGATCGCAGCCTGCGGCAGCTCCTACAGGGGAAATATGGAGATCACGCAGGCGAACGTTGAACCCTGTTCTAAGCTCACAGTCGTATCGTCACTTGCACGTTCGTACACAGGAAGGAGTCTGCATGGCGAGTCCCGGATTGAAAACAGTTGTCGTGCTGAGCCTGCTCACGTTGCTGACCGCTTGCGGCAAGAAAGAAGCCCCGGCGGAGTACTTGCCACGGGTCTTCGTGCAAGAGGTCAAACCGGCGGACTATGCCGCTGCCGTGACCCTCACCGGTGACGTGCAGGCGCGGGTGCAGACCGAACTGTCGTTCCGGGTCGGTGGCAAGATCATCCAGCGCATGGTCGATGTCGGCGACCGGGTCAGCGCCAAGCAGGTACTGGCCAAACTCGATCCCAAGGATTTGCAGACCAACGTCGATTCCGCGCAAGCCCAGGTCATCGCCGAACAAGCGCGGGTCAAGCAGAGTGCGGCGGCGTTCGTGCGTCAGCAGAAGCTGCTGCCCAAGGGCTACACCAGCCAGAGCGAATTCGATTCCGCACAAGCCGCCTTGCGCAGCAGCCAGAGCGCCCTGAGCGCGGCGCAGGCGCAACTGGCCAATGCCAAGGATCAACTCAGTTATACCTCGCTGGTCGCTGACGCCCCCGGCATCATTACCGAGCGCCAAGCCGAAGTCGGCCAGGTGGTCCAGGCCACCGCACCGATTTTCAAACTGGCCCGCGATGGCGATCGTGACGCGGTGTTCAACGTTTATGAGTCGTTACTGGCTGAGCGCCCGGCGGAGCGTTCGATTGTCGTCAGCCTGCTCGACAACCCCGCGATCAAAACCACCGGCACGGTGCGTGAAATCACCCCGGCAGTGTCGGCGCAGTCTGGCACGGTGCAAGTCAAAGTCACCCTCGACAGCCTGCCGCAGGGCATGCAGCTCGGCTCGGTGGTCAGCGCCACCGCCAAGGGCAGCGGCAAGTCGGCGGTGGAATTGCCGTGGTCGGCGCTGACCAAAAACATCAGCGATCCGGCGGTGTGGATGGTTGACGACAAGGGCGAAGCGCAGCTGCACAACGTCACCGTCAGCCGCTACCTGATCGGCAAGGTCATCATCAGCGACGGCCTCAAGGGCGGTGAGAAAGTGATTGTCGCGGGTGGGCAACTGCTACACCCGGGCATGAAAGTCGAAATCGCCGAAAATACCTACGAAGGTCTGCAACCGGGAGCACAGCCATGAAGCGTCTGGGGCTGTTGTCCATCGGCGTGTTGCTGGCCGCCTGCTCGAAAAGCGAGCCGCCACCGGAGCCGGTGCGGCCGGTATTGTCGATCAAGGTACAGGCGCTGAACGAGGAAACCCTTGGGCGTTTCGCCGGCAGCATTCAGGCACGTTACGAGAGCAACACCGGGTTCCGTGTCGGCGGTCGTATTGCCAGTCGCAACGTCGATGTCGGCGCCGAGGTGCAAAAGGGTACGCTGCTGGCGACCCTCGACCCGTCCGATCAGCAGAACCAGTTGCGCTCGGCCCAGGGCGACCTGGCCAAGGTTCAGGCGCAACTGATCAACGCCCAGGCCAATGCCCGCCGGCAGCAGGCGCTGTTCGATCGCGGGGTTGGCGCGCAGGCGCAACTGGACATCGCCACTACGGATCTGAAAACCACTCAGGCATCGCTCGATCAGGCGCGGGCGGCGGTCAACCAGAGCCAGGATCAACTCGCTTACACCGAGCTGCGCGCCGACCACAAAGCCGTGGTCACCGCGTGGAATGCCGAGGCCGGGCAAGTGGTGACAGCAGGTCAGCAAGTGGTGACCCTGGCGCAACCGGACATCAAGGAAGCGGTGATCGACCTGCCGGACACGCTGGTCGATGAGATTCCTGCCGACGTGGTGTTTCTGGTGGCCGGGCAACTCGACCCGAGCATCAACACCACCGCAACCATTCGCGAAATCGAACCGCAGGCCCAAAGCGCCACACGCACCCGCCGCGCGCGGCTGACCCTGGCCAACACGCCGGAGGGTTTCCGTCTCGGCACGGCGATCAGCGTGACCCTCAGTTCGGCGATCAAGCCGCGCATCGAATTACCCGCCACCGCCCTGCAGGAAGCCGACGGCAAGACCCGCATCTGGGTGATCGACACCCAAAGCAAAACCGTCGCGCCCCGTGACGTCAGCGTGATCAGCCGTACAGACGCCACGGTGGTGCTGGCCGGCGGGGTCAAGTCCGGCGAGCAAGTGGTCACCGCAGGCGTCAACAGTCTCAAACCCGGACAAGCCGTGAAACTCGACGAGGACAGTCAATGAAAGGCTCTTTCAATCTCTCCGAATGGGCCCTCAAGCATCAGTCGTTCGTCTGGTATCTGATGTTCGTCGCGCTGCTGATGGGGGTGTTTTCGTACTTCAATCTGGGGCGCGAAGAAGACCCTTCGTTCACCATCAAAACCATGGTCATCCAGACCAAATGGCCGGGCGCGACCCAGGAGGAAACCCTCAAGCAGGTCACCGACCGCATCGAGAAAAAACTCGAAGAGCTCGACTCCCTCGACTACGTGAAAAGCTACACGCGCCCGGGCGAATCAACGGTTTACGTGTACCTGCGCGACACCACCAGCGCCAAGGACATTCCAGAGATCTGGTACCAGGTGCGCAAGAAGATCGATGACATTCGCGGCCAGTTTCCCCAGGGCATTCAAGGCCCCGGGTTCAACGACGAGTTTGGCGATGTGTACGGCTCGGTCTACGCGTTTACCGCCGACGGCCTGACCATGCGCCAGTTGCGCGACTACGTGGAGCAGGCCCGCGCCGAGATTCGCAACGTCCCGGGGCTGGGCAAGATCGAAATGATCGGCCAGCAGGACGAAGTGATTTACCTGAACTTCTCCACCCGCAAACTCGCCGCGCTGGGCATCGACCAGCGTCAGGTGGTGCAGAGCCTGCAATCGCAGAACGCCGTGACCCCGGCGGGGGTGATCGAGGCCGGCCCGGAGCGCATTTCGGTGCGCACCTCGGGGCAGTTCGCTTCGGAGAAGGACCTGGCCGAGGTCAATCTCAAACTCAATGACCGCTTCTATCGCCTGGCAGACGTTGCCGACATCAGTCGCGGTTACGTCGACCCGGCCACGCCGGAATTCCGTTTCGACGGCAGGCCGGCAATCGGTCTGGCGATTGCCATGCAGAAGGGCGGTAACGTCCAGGAATTCGGCAAGGCGCTGCACCAGCGGATCGACCAGATCACCGCTGATTTGCCGGTTGGCGTCGGCGTCCATACGGTGTCCGATCAGGCCGTGGTGGTGGAAGAGGCAGTCGGCGGTTTCACCAGTGCGCTGTTCGAGGCGGTGGTGATCGTGCTGGTGGTCAGCTTCATCAGCCTCGGCGTGCGCGCCGGGCTGGTGGTGGCCTGTTCGATTCCGCTGGTGCTGGCAATGGTCTTCGTGTTCATGGAATACAGCGGCATCACCATGCAGCGGATTTCCCTCGGTGCGCTGATCATCGCCCTCGGCCTGCTGGTGGACGACGCGATGATCACCGTGGAGATGATGGTCACGCGCCTGGAAATGGGCGAAAGCAAGGAACAAGCGGCGACGTTCGCCTACACCTCCACGGCGTTCCCGATGCTCACCGGTACGCTGGTGACCGTCGCCGGTTTCGTGCCCATCGGCCTCAACGCCAGCTCCGCCGGCGAGTACACCTTCACCCTGTTTGCGGTGATCGCGGTGGCGATGCTGGTGTCGTGGGTGGTGGCGGTGTTCTTTGCGCCGGTGATCGGCGTGCACATCCTCAGCACCAACGTGAAACCCCATGAAGCCGAGCCGGGCCGCATCGGTCGGGCGTTCAACGGTGGTTTGCTGTGGTGCATGCGCAATCGCTGGTGGGCGATCGGCATCACCGTGCTGCTGTTTGTGCTGGCGGTATTCTGCATGCGCTTTGTGCAGAACCAGTTCTTCCCGTCGTCGGATCGCCCGGAAATTCTCGTCGACCTGAACCTGCCGCAAAACGCCTCGATCGACGAAACCCGCAAGGCCGTGGACAAGCTCGAAGCCACGCTCAAGGGCGACCCGGACATCGTGCGCTGGAGCACCTACATCGGTCAGGGTGCGATCCGTTTCTACCTGCCGCTCGACCAGCAATTGCAGAACCCGTACTACGCGCAACTGGTGATCGTCAGCAAGGATTTCGAGGCCCGTGAGGCGTTGAGCCAACGCCTGCGCGAGCGCTTGCACAAAGACTTCGTCGGCATCGGCAGTTACGTGCAGGCGCTGGAAATGGGCCCGCCGGTGGGACGTCCGATCCAGTACCGGGTCAGCGGCAAGGACATCGATCAGGTGCGCAAGCACGCCATCGATCTGGCGACCGAGCTGGACAAGAACGAGCACATCGGCGAGATCATTTACGACTGGAACGAGCCGGGCAAAGTCCTGCGCATCGACATCGCCCAGGACAAGGCGCGCCAGCTCGGGCTGTCGTCCGAAGATGTGGCGAAACTGATGAACAGCATCGTCAGTGGTGCGCCGCTGACCCAGGTCAACGACGACATCTACCTGATCAACGTGGTCGGCCGGGCGGTGAACTCGGAACGCGGCACGCCGGAAACCCTGCAGAACCTGCAGATCGTCACACCCAACGGCACGTCGATCCCGCTGCTGGCCTTTGCCACCGTGCGTTATGAGCTTGAGCAGCCGCTGGTGTGGCGTCGCGATCGCTTGCCGACCATCACCATCAAGGCTTCGGTGCGTGACGAGATCCAGCCGACCGACCTGGTGAAATTGCTCAAACCGTCGATCGATGCGTTCGCTGAAAAACTGCCGGTCGGCTACAAGGTCGCCACCGGCGGTACGGTCGAGGAAAGCGGCAAGGCCCAAGGGCCGATTGCCAAGGTCTTGCCGTTGATGTTGTTCCTGATGGCGACCTTCCTGATGATCCAGTTGCACAGCGTGCAGAAGATGTTCCTGGTGGCCAGTGTCGCGCCGCTGGGGCTGATCGGCGTGGTGCTGGCGCTGGTGCCGACCGGGACGCCGATGGGCTTTGTGGCGATCCTCGGGATTCTGGCGCTGATCGGTATCATCATCCGCAACTCGGTAATCCTCGTGACGCAGATCGATGAGTTCGAGCGCAACGGCTCCGCGCCGTGGGATGCGGTGGTGGAAGCGACCGAGCACCGGCGCCGGCCGATCCTGCTGACCGCGGCGGCGGCGAGCATGGGCATGATTCCGATTGCCCGGGAAGTGTTCTGGGGGCCGATGGCCTACGCGATGATTGGCGGGATAGTGGTAGCGACGTTGCTGACGCTGCTGTTTCTGCCGGCGCTGTATGTGGCCTGGTACAAGATTCGCGAGCCGCAGAAAGAGACCGCTTAAAAGCGAGTGCTGCGCACTCATCGCGAGCAGGCTCACTCCTACAGGGGAGCGCATTCCAACTGTAGGAGTGAGCCTGCTCGCGATGGCGTCAGAATGGACTACGCAGATTTACGCCAGACGCTGGCCAGCCAAGGCTGTTGCTCGCGCGGCAATCCCGTCGGCCGGTAGTAATGCTCAAGCTCGACAAACCCCGCCGACGCCAATAACCCGCGCCACGCGTCCAGGTCGTGATATGAGCCGTAGCGTGGCCCATTCCAGCCCTCACGGTTATCCCCGCGTGGATTGGAGCTGAACAACACCCCACCCGGCTTCAGCGTGCCATGCAACTGCTTGAGCACTCTCGGCAATTCCTGCAACGGCACATGAAACAGCACCGCATTGGCGAAGATCCCGTCGAAGCGCTCGGCCGGCAGATCGAGCTTCAGAAAGTCCTGACACCACACCTCGCAGCCACTGTCTTCGCGGGCCATCTGCGCAAATTTTTCCGCGCCGTCGAGGCCGACCGCGACATGGCCCAGGCGGGTGAACGTCTGCAAGTCGCGTCCCGGGCCGCAGCCGAAATCGAGAATCGTGAACGGCGCAGTGCCGTGGATATGCCGTAGCAGCGCGTCGATGTTCTGGCTGACATCGTGGTCGCGGGTG
Source organism: Pseudomonas sp. JQ36 (assembly GCF_053851495.1). Lineage (NCBI taxonomy): Bacteria > Pseudomonadati > Pseudomonadota > Gammaproteobacteria > Pseudomonadales > Pseudomonadaceae > Pseudomonas > Pseudomonas sp. JQ36. The sequence goes on from NZ_CM132642.1 coordinate 5,089,904, forward strand.
CCTTCGCGGAAGTCTTCGGCCACCGCGTTGTAGTGGCCGAGGGTGGTGGCGGTGATCTGTTCCAGATCGGTGGGGGTTTGCTTCATGGTCGAGGGCTGCGCGGCAGTTGGGATTTGCCGAATATACGCCAACCAGCGGGGCCGCTGCGCAGCCCATCGCGAGCGGGCTCACTCCTACATTTGAAATGCGTTCCCCTGTAGGAGTGAGCCTGCTCGCGATAGCGGTTTCAGAGGCGCGGCATGCCTTAACGCTTGTTCAGGCCCCGCGCCAGACGATCTCCACCCAACTGAATCACCGCCACCAACGCCACCAGCAACACAATCACCGTCAGCATGATCTGGCTGTCAAAGCGCTGATAGCCGTAGCGGTAAGCGATATCGCCCAAACCGCCGGCACCAATCGCCCCGGCCATGGCTGACGAGTTGATCATCGTCACCAGCGTAATCGTGAACCCGCCGACGATCCCCGGCAGCGCTTCAGGCAACAGCACATGCCAGACGATATGCCAGCGCCGGCAGCCCATGGCCTGCGCCGCCTCGATCAAGCCGTGATCGACCTCACGCAGGCTCACTTCGGCAATCCGGGCGAAGAACGGCGTCGCGGCAATCGTCAGCGGCACCACCGCAGCCCACACCCCGTACGTGGTGCCGACAATCAATCGGGTAAATGGAATCAGCGCGACCATCAGAATCAGAAACGGGATCGAGCGGAACAGATTCACGAACGCGCCCAACGCCCGGTTGAGCAGCGGCGCCTGATAGATCCCGCCCTTGTCGCTGGTGACCAGAATCACCGCCATCGGGATCCCCACCAGCAAGGCGATCAGCGACGACACGCCGACCATCAGAAAGGTGTCGATGAATCCCTGGAGCAAACGATCAAACCACATAACCCAGCACCTCCACCCGTTGCGCCCACCGCCCGGCACGTTCGCGCAATTGTCCGGCGCTCGCTGCCGAGCCGCTCACGGCCAGCAGCAATTGCCCCAGCGCATGCCCTTGAATCCGCTCCACGCCGCCCTGCAGCAGTTTTACTCGACCGCCGAGAGCGGCGAACAATGCCGCCAGATCCGGCTCGTCACTGGCACTGCCGGTGAACTGCAAGCGCAGCACTACCGCTGCCTCTGAAGAGGGCGGCGAGGCATGCAGACGGCTTTGCAGTTCTGCCGGCAAGGCGTGTTGCAGCGGCGCGAGCAAGGTCTGGCTGACCTCGTGCTGCGGATTGCCGAACACTTCCCAGACCGGGCCTTGCTCGACGATCCGCCCGTGTTCCAGTACCACCACGCGGTCGCAGATTTCGCGGATCACCGCCATTTCATGGGTGATCAACACGATGGTCAGGCCGAGGCGTCGGTTGATCTCGCGCAGCAGGCCGAGGATCGACTGAGTGGTCTCGGGATCGAGCGCCGAAGTGGCCTCGTCGCACAGCAAAATGTCCGGGTCATGCACCAATGCGCGGGCGATGCCGACACGCTGCTTCTGCCCGCCGGAAAGCTGCGCCGGGTAGGCCTTGTGCTTGGCTTGCAAGCCGACCAGTTCGAGCAGTTCACGCACCTTCTGCTCACGTTGCGGCTTCGGCACACCCGCGACTTTCAGCGGCAGTTCGACGTTCTGCCACACGGTCTTGGCCGACATCAGGTTGAAGTGCTGGAAGATCATGCCGATGCGCCGCCGCAGCGTGACCAGACGATCCTCATCGAACTCGCCGATGTCGACCTGATCGATCAGTACGCGCCCCGCAGTCGGTTGTTCCAGACGATTGATCGTGCGGATCAGCGACGACTTGCCGGCGCCGCTGCGGCCGATGATGCCGAACACCTCGCCGCGCTGGATCGCCAGATCGATGCCTTGCAGGGCCGCGACCGGGCCTTGCCGACCCTCGTAGGTTTTACCCAGGCCGATAAAGCGCACATGGGCGCGATTCAGCTCGGGATGCAGTTCGGTTTTTTCAGCATTTTCTGGCTCTGGAATCTCCAGTCGCCGTTGGATCGCGGCTGTCATGTTCAGCTTTCCCAACCGGCCTGATAAAGCTTGCCGTGGGCCTTATCCAGCGCGGCGCGAACGGCCGGCGAGTGCTGGTAGATGTCGACGAATTTGATCAGGCGCGGGTCGTCCTTGCTCTTCGGCTGGATCACGAACTGAATCACGTATTCCTTGTGGTCGAGGCCGTCAAACAGCAGCGCCGAGCCGGCGTCGAAGGTCTTCGCCAGACGGATGTAGGCCGGGTAGCCCTGGACCAGATCGGCGTCATCGTAGGCGCGCACCAGTTGCACGGCTTCGACTTGCAGGATCTTGATCTTCTTCGGGTTGGCGACGATGTCGTCTTCGGTGGCCTTGTAGCCGACCCCCGGTTTCAGGGTGATCAGGCCAGCCTTGGCCAGCAGTTGCAGACCGCGACCGCTGTTGATCGGGTCGTTGGCGATGGCCACGCTGGCGCCTTCAGGCAACTCGTCAAAGCTTTTGTATTTTTTCGAATAGAGGCCGACGTTGTTGATGATCCCCGGGGCGAACGGCACCAGGTCAAAACCGGAGGCGGCCTTGGCGTTTTCGAGGAACGGGATGTGCTGGAAGTAATTCACATCGATGTCGCCGGCGGCGAGGCTGACATTCGGTGCAATCCAGTCGGTGAACTCCACCAGTTCGACTTTCAGGCCTTGTTTGGAGGCCTCTTCGACGGCGGCTTCCAGCGGAATCGCGAACGCGGCGGTGGTGCCGATTTTCAGGGGTGCATCGGCGGCGAACACCGCCGAACTGAACAGGCCGAAGGCCAGGGCCAGTGCTTTGACTGGGTGGGACAGGCGTTTCTTGATCATGGTGTGGTTTCCAGTCAGTGCATGAATTTTGTGGTGTCTGGTCGGGCCTCATCGCGAGCAGGCTCACTCCTACATTTGGAATGCGTTCCCCTGTAGGAGTGAGCCTGCTCGCGATGCTTTTAGCGGCGGTACGAAGAGCCGGTGTGTTGCTCGGGCAAATGTGCCTCACCGTGAAACAGCTTTTCGCGCAAACTGCCACTCTCATACGCAGTCTTGTACGACCCACGCCGCTGCAACTCCGGAATCACCAGCTCGATGAAATCGACATAGCTTTCCGGGGTCACGATGCGCGTGAGGTTGAAGCCGTCGAGCCCGGTTTCAGCGATCCACGCTTCCAGTTCATCCGCCACTTGCTCAGGCGAACCGACCACGGTGATATAGCGGCCACCGAGGGCGTGCTGATCGAGCAATTTGCGTCGGGTCCAGTCGTTGTTCTGCAGGTTCTTGGTCGCGGACTGGATGGCGTTGCTTTTGACGTACTGGATCGGTTCGTCGATTTCATACCGGGAAAAGTCGATGCCGGTGGACGCCGAGAAATGCGCGACGCCGGCCTCGGCGCTGGCATGACTCAGGTACTCGGCGTGCTTGGCCCACGCGGCCTCTTCGGTCGCGCCGACGATCACGTTGAGGCCCATGAACACCTTGATGTCCTCGGGATTGCGTCCGGCTTCGACCGCGCTGGCGCGGACCTTGTCCACCTGCACCTTGGTCGACGGTTTGTTCTGGCCACTGATGAACACGCACTCGGCGTGACGCCCGGCGAACAGCAAACCGCGATCGGAACTGCCGGCCTGGAACAGCACCGGTGTGCGCTGCGGCGACGGCTCGCAGAGGTGATAACCCTCGACTTGATAGAACTCGCCGTGGTGCTCGACCTTGTGCACCTTCTCCGGCTGCGCGTAGATGCGCTGCTCACGGTCATTGAGCACCGCGCCGTTTTCCCAACTGCCCTCCCAGAGTTTGTAGAGCACTTCGAGGTACTCGTCGGCCTGATCGTAGCGACGGTCATGCTCGACCTGTTCGCGCAGGCCCATGGCCTTGGCGGCGCTGTCGAGATAACCGGTGACGATGTTCCAGCCGACTCGACCACGGCTCAGATGATCGAGCGACGACATGCGGCGGGCGAACAGATAGGGCGGCTCGTAAGTGAGGTTGGCGGTGAGACCGAAGCCGAGGTTTTTCGTCACGGCGGCCATCGCCGACACCAACAGCAGCGGGTCGTTGACCGGCAACTGGATCGACTCTTTGAGCGTGACGTCCACCGAGTTCTGGTAGACGTCGTACACGCCGACGATGTCGGCGATGAACAGCCCGTCAAACAGCCCGCGCTCCAGCAACTGTGCCAGTTCGGTCCAATATTCAATGGTGTTGTAGCGCGTCGAGGTATCGCGTGGATGCGTCCACAACCCGTGGTTGATGTGGCCGATGCAGTTCATGTTGAACGCGTTGAGCAGGATCTTCTTTTTTGCGGCGCTCATCAGATCGTCCCTCGCAGCGGAGGGTTTTCATCGTTGAGGTAGTAGTTGCCCACCGCGTGATACTTCCAGCGTACCGGGTCATGCAGGGTGTGCACCCGGGCGTTGCGCCAGTGACGGTCGAGGCCGTGCTCGATCAGGGTCGCCTGACTGCCGGCCAGTTCGAACAGGGTGCTGCCGGCCGCCAGGGAAATTTCAGTGCTGATCGCCCGTGCTTCGGCGACGGCAATCGACGCGGCAGCGACGGTTTCGGCATTGGTCTCGGCCTGGGCCTTGTCGAGGAATTCGCCGGAGCGTTCCAGCAGTGCTTCGGTGGCGTGCAGACGAATGCTCAAGTGGCCGAAGCTCTTCAAGGTCAGCGGGTCTTCGGTGGCTTTGTCGTTGCCGGAGTCGATCCACGGCCGGGTCTTGCTGCGCACGAAGTGCAGGGCATCTTCGTAAGCGGCGCGAGCGATGCCAGTGTCGATGGCGGCGTGAAGGATCTGCGCCAGCGGGCCGACCGTGGTCGGACGCTCGAAGGCACTCTGGAACGGGATCACGTCCTCGGCGGCAACGTAGACGTCTTCGAACACCACGGAACCGCTGCCGGTGGTGCGCTGACCGAAACCACTCCAGTCGTCGATCACCGTCAGGCCTTGGCTGTCACGCGGGACGAAGGCCAGTTGCTGCACGCCATTTTCATCAACCACGGACGTCGGGATGCGCTGCGCGTAGATCGCGCCGGTCGCATAAAACTTGCGCCCGTTGATGCGGTAGCCGTCGCCGTCACGCTTGAGGCTGGTGACGCGGTCGTGAGCGGTTTTGGTACCCAGTTCCGCCAGAGCATTGCCGAAGCGCTGGCCGGCCAGCACCTCGGCATACAGCCGCTGTTTCTGCTCGTGGCTGCCGTTCACCCGCAGCACTTCGAGGGCGTAGAAATGGTTCTGCGGAATCTGCCCAAGAGAGCCGTCGGCCTGAGCGATCAGGGCGATGACTTTGGCCAGGGTCACGTTGGACACACCGGCGCCGCCATAATCCTTGGGCACGCTGATGCCCCACAGGCCGGAGCGGGAAAACACGTCGAGTTCCGGCAGTGGCAGGCGGCGTTCACGGTCGCGCACGGCACTGTCGCGTTTGAAATCTTCGGCCAGGTCGCTGGCGACAATCAGGGCTTGCTCATCGCTGGTGATGACCGCGACGGGGTGGGAAAAAGTCATAGGTTTCTCTCCAGATGTCTGGTCGTCAGATCCAGGAATGGCGGGCCGGCAAAGTACCGTTCAGGCGATAGGCGCCAACCGCGTGATATTTCCAGCGCACCGGATCGTGCAGGGTGTGCACGCGGGCGTTGCGCCAGTGGCGGTCGAGGTTGAATTCGGCGAGGGTCGCGCGGCTGCCGGCCAGCTCGAAAAGTTTTTCGCTGGCCTGCAGCGAGATCTCGGTGGTCAGCACTTTGGCTTCGGCCACCGCAATCGAAGCGCGGGCAGCGGACTCGGCGGTCAGCGGCGCGGCGTGGACTTGGTCGAGCACTTTGCCGGCCTTGCGCAACAGTGCTTCAGCCGCGTGCAGTTCGATTTTCAGTTTGCCGATGTCGGCGATCACGTAGAGGTCATCGCTGGCGCGTTCGACCTTGGCGTCGATCCATGGCCGCGCGCGGGTTTTGACGAATTCGATGGCGTCGTCGATGGCGCCACGGGCGATGCCGGCGTCGATGGCTGCCTGAATCAGCTGTGACACGGCGCCTTGAGTGTTGGGCTTTTCGTTGATCTTCCAGTTATCGACGACCAGGCTCGACTCGACGCGCACGTTGTTCAGCAGAATCGTGCCGCTGGCGGTGGTGCGCTGCCCGAAGCCCGACCAGTCATCAACGATGCGCAGGCCCGGGGTGCCACGGCGGACGAAGGCCAGCACCTGCTTGCCGTCGTCATTGAGCGCCTTGACCGCCACCCAGTGCGCGAACAGCGCGCCGGTGGAGTAGAACTTCTGGCCATTGATCACGTAGTCATCGCCGTCGGCGGTGATACGAGCTTTCAATTCCAGGGTGTTTTTGGTGCCGCGTTCAGGGCCGGCATTGCCGATCCGCCAGCCTTCCAGAACACTCTGGAACAGCTGTTTTTTCTGCGCTTCGGTGGCGCTGCCGAGCACCAGATTGATGATGCCGAACTGGTTCTGCGGGATCTGTCCCAACGCAGGATCGGCCGCGGAAATGATCGCGAACACTTCGGCCAACGTGACGAACGAAACCTGTGGGCCGCCGTATTCGCGCGGGATGGCAATGCTGCCGAGGCCGCTGCGGGTGAACTGTTCGATTTCCGACCATGGCAGCTTGCGCTGACGATCACGTTTGGCGGCCTGCACGCGGGCGACTTGCGCCAGATCGTGGGCAGCCTTGATGGCTTGGGCGTCGTTGCGCAAGACCTGCGCGGGCAACAACAACGGGGCGATGTCCAGATCCGACTGGACGTTTGCGTCTGCCAGACTGGACATCAGTGCCGCTCCTTGGCTGCACGCAATGCCCTGGCGATCTGCACTGGGGTGATTGTGTTCCGGACCATACTACCTACCTCACATCTCATGAAAAACGCCGCAAAAGTGCGGCGAACGAAAGAATGTCCGGTGGTCCGGTTCATATACCCTAAGCGTGTATAAATATTAAATAAACTAACTTTTAGGAATATGTATAGAAGGGTGAGTGGCCCGGCTGGTTAACAACTTTTTTGTTTCGGCGACTGAAGTCTGTGGCAAGGGAGCTTGTCGACTCGTCGCACCGTCCCGTTCGGCTGCGCAGCAGTCGCGAAACCTGATCCACGTTTCAATTGAACAAACGCAGTCTGCAGGTTCTGGGGGCGCTTCGCACCCCAGCGGGAGCGAGCTCCCTCGCCACAAAGTTCAGCGTTCTTCTTTGCGCGATTCAGCGGCCTTCAGCGTTTGGCGCAGCGGCACCTTCAGATAAGGATTCACGCAACCGATCTTCAGCGTCCGTGGCGGTGCCCAGCGTGAGTTGTTGCCCACCCAGTCGATGACGCAGTAGGTCACGTCCAGGCGCAGATCCTCACCGCCCTCGACGATTACTGCCGGTGGCACCCAGACCTGAATCGGCAGGCCGACATCCGCTGCGGTGATCGGTGCCAGGTCCATGCGTACGTCGCCCCAGCGCAGGGTGATGGCGTCGTCCTCGGCCATGTTCAGGTAGGGTTCGATGGTCAGCGGCACGCCGCGTTTGATCTGATTGGGGTTCACGCCCTGGCGGCGGATGGTGTCGGGCAGCGTGACGGGCGCCAGTTGCTGATTCTCGTCACCGCACAGCGGCGAAGGCTGGCCGCCGGGGCAGTCGAGTTTGACCTGGACCCGCGTGGCCGCCGACAGTGCCGGCCCCTGACCGACTTGCATCACTCGATAGTGAATCCGTGCGGTGCCACTGGCGATAAAGCTTTCCGGCACCCGCAGGCTGATTGAGGCGCCGACGTCTTCGCTGGTCAAGACTCGCGAGGCAACGTAGCAGTTGTTCCAGAACAGTTCGATCAGATCACCGGCGTCCATGCCGGAGTAGGGCAGGACATCGATCAGCAAATGCGCGGCAGCGGCCAGATTGATGGCGTTTTTGGATGCGGACGCCAGATTCGGCGCTGCCAGTTCGGGGGCGTGCGAAGTGCGGGTCATCGGGTTCTCTCCTTGAAGTCTTGCAGCGAATTCCGTTTCTTGAAACAACAAAAGGCGTGATGAATCGGTAATACAACCGTGAACTTCTGTTCGGGCTGAGTACGGATTGATTCAACTAATGGGTGCCGGTTGGCGACTAGATAAGAGCGTGCCGGAAAGAGTGTCAATAGAGCGGCTTAGTTAATCCGTGAATTACCGGTTAATCAGAAGCGTCCTACGCTGATGAGGCATGCTGCCTAGCGGTGATGGCGAATGGAACTACGGTTTTTCGCGAATTTTTGTGATTTTGTGCTGGCCCGTTTAGATCATTTCACAGGCACGGAAGCGCGCTGAAGATAACTTTTATCTGTTGCAGAACATATATGTATTGTTTTGACAGATTTTAAGCTGGAAGGATTTAAAAGTTATTCAGGTGGGGGAGATTAAACTTCCGTCCATGGAAGTTATGATTCAAGGTAATAAATACCTCAGGCGTGATTCAGGAACTTGCTGAGAAACTGTCTGGTGCGTTCTTCTTTCGGGTTGGCAAACAACGCCTTGGCTTCGCCTTGCTCGACGATCACGCCTTTGTCGAAAAACACCACACGGTTAGCCACGTCGCGGGCGAAACCCATTTCGTGGGTGACGATGACCATGGTGCGTTTTTCTTCAGCGAGACCGCGAATGGTCGCCAGTACTTCGCCCACCAGTTCCGGGTCGAGGGCCGAAGTCGGCTCGTCGAACAGGATCACTTCCGGCTCCATCGCCAGCGCCCGGGCAATCGCCACGCGCTGTTGCTGACCACCGGACAGACGACGCGGATACGCATCTTCCTTGCCGGCCAGACCGACCTTGGCCAGCAGCTTCATGCCCAGGGCAACGGCTTGCTCGCGCGGCATCTTCTTGACCACGATCGGCCCTTCGATGACGTTTTCCAGTGCAGTGCGGTGGGGGAACAGGTTGAAGTTCTGGAACACGAAACCCACGTGCTGGCGCAGGTTGCGCACCAGGCTCTGTTGCTGGCTCAGCGGGCGGCGGGTATCGATTTCGATGTCGCCGACCTTGATCCGGCCGCTGGTGGGCTCCTCGAGGAAATTCAGGCAGCGCAGGAACGTGGTCTTGCCCGAACCGCTGGGGCCGATGATGGCCACGACCTCGCCTTCCTTCACCTCAAGATCGATGCCCTTGAGCACCTCTTGACCCTTGAACTGCTTTGTCAGTTTTTCCACGACAATCATGGGTCAGGACTCCTGGTCATGCCGATTGGCCCGTTCTTCCAGCTTGTTCTGCAGGTGCGACAGCACCGTGGCCAGAATCCAGTAGATCAGCGCGGCGGCAAGATACATGGTGAAGACTTCGAAAGTCCGGGCGGTAATCAGTTGCGCCTGACGGAACAGTTCCGGCACCTGAATGGTGGCGGCCAGTGCCGTGTCCTTGACCAGCGAGATGAAGCTGTTGCCCAGCGGCGGCAATGCCGTGCGCATGGCTTGCGGCAGGATGGCCCGGCGCAGGGTTTGCGCACGGGTCATGCCGATGCTCGCAGCGGCTTCCCACTGGCCGCGCTCGATCGAACCGATCGCCGCACGGAGGATTTCACAGGCGTAGGCGGCCATGTTCAGCGAGAAACCGATCAAGGCCGCTGGCAGCGGATCCAGTTCCAGGCCCAATTGCGGCAAGCCGTAATAGATCACGAACAGTTGCACCAGCAACGGCGTGCCGCGAAAGAACGACACGTAGATGCGGGCGATCCAGCTCACCAGTTTGAAGCGCGACAGGCGCATCAAGGCCAGGCCGAAGCCCAGCAGCAAGCCGAAGAACATGCCGCCCAGGCTGAGGATGACCGTGTAATACGCGCCCTTGAGCAGAAAGGGCGCGGAGTCCAGTGCGAGTTGGAAAGCTTCTTCCATTATTTGGTGACGTCAGCGTTGAAGTATTTCTTCGACAGCTTCTCAAGGGTACCGTCGGCACGCAGCTCGTCGAGAGCCTTGTTCACCGCAGCCAGCAGCTCAGGCTCGCCTTTGCGCAGTGCGATACCGGATTCCTGACGGGAGAACGCTTCACCGGCAGCCACGGTTTTCGGGGCTTTCTTGGCGTATTCCAGCGCGGCCAGACGGTCGATCAGGATGGCGTCGGTGCGGCCGTTGTTCAGGTCGGCGAACTTGGTCGGATCATCGTCGTAGGTACGCACGTCAGCGCCCGGCACGTTGGCGCGGACCCACTGTTCGTAGTTGGTGCCCAGGCCGACACCGACTTTCTTGCCGGACAGGTCGGCGGCGGTCTTGATGTTCAGCGCGGCTTCTTTGCTCTTCAGCACCAGCGCCTGAATCCCGGAAACGGTGTACGGCTCGGAGAAGTCATACTTCTTCTTGCGCTCGTCGGAGATGGTCACCTGATTGACCACGACGTCCAGACGTTTGGATTCCAGCGCCGCGAGGATACCGTCCCACTTGGTCGGTTGAATCTTGGCTTTGACGCCCAGCTTTTGCGCCAGGGCTTCGGAGAGTTCGACTTCGAAACCGGACAGTTTGCCGTTCTCGTCAACGAAGCTGAACGGTGGATAAGTGCCTTCCAGGCCGACGTTGATAACGCCTTTGTCCTTGATCTGTTGCAGCTGCTCACCGGCGGTTGCCTGGCCGATCAGGCCGGCGCTCAGTGCAAGGCCCAGCGAACCTACCAGCAGATTGCGACGTAGTGCGGAAAAATTCATGACAAGCCCCTGTGTTTTCTTATGGAAGACGCTTAAGGAAAGTTGGCGAATCCGGGAATTCAACGACTGCGTTATCGTGCCCTAAAGCAGCTTATGCGTCTTGCCCGAAATTCGCCTGCGGCGAGACTATAAGATGTCTGCTTTAGACTTGAAAATACTTAATATTTGAAATGTTATTCCTTTATGGAATATTTACTGTTCGCGAAAAAGATCGCAGCCTGCGGCAACTCCTACATTTGGAATGCGTACTCCTGTAGGAGCTGCCGCAGGCTGCGATCTTTTGATCTACCGGTTACAGAAAATCCCGATATGCAAACAACGCCGGCGCCCCACCTGTATGCAGGAAGATGATCGGGCCCTCGTTGAAACGCTGGCGGCCGATCCCGTCGAGCAGGCCGGCCATGGCCTTGCCGGTATAAACCGGATCGAGCAGCACCGCGTCCTGACTGGCCAACAGTTTCACCGCCGCCAGTGTCCCGGCATTCGGCTCGCCGTAACGCGGGCCGAAGTATTCGTCCCACAACTCGACCTTGAAGTGCTCCGGCAATTTCACGCCCAACAGCTCCGCCGTGCGCTCGGCCAGCCCCTGCACTTTCGGGCGCTGATCTTCTTCGCTGCGCGAGACGGTCACGCCGATCACCGGCAATTGCGGCAGCGCTTCGCTCAACGCCAGCGCCAGACCGCTGTGGGTACCGGCGCTGCCCGAGGCCAGCACCACGGCGGCGAATTCCAGGCCGGTGTCCTTGATCTGCTCCGCCAGTTCGAGACCGGCACGTACGTAGCCCAATGCACCGAGGGCATTCGAGCCACCGATCGGCACCAGATACGGTTTTTTGCCATTGCTGCGCAGGCGCACAGCGAGTGCGGCCAGTTGTTCGTCGGCGTTATCGAGGTTGTCCACCAGCTCGACCTTGGTGTCGAACAGGTCGAGCAGCAGGCGGTTGCCGTTACCGGTGTAGTTGCTGTCGTCGGTGCCCAGCGGATTCTCCAGCAGCGCCACGCAACCCAGGCCGAGTTTGGCCGCCAATGCGGCGGTCTGGCGCACATGGTTCGATTGCAGGGCGCCGGCGGTGATCAGCGTGTCGGCGCCCTGGGCGAGGGCGTCGGCGGCGAGGTATTCGAGTTTGCGCAGCTTGTTGCCGCCCATGGCCAGTGGCGTCAGGTCATCGCGTTTGATGTACACATCGCGGCCCAGCCACGCGGACAGGCGTTCGAGTTTTTCCAGTGGCGTGGGTTGGCCGAGCAGGTCGAGACGGTTAAAGCGATCCAGCTGTTGTTTGATCATGAGCCCGTACTGGCGGAGGAAGATGACAGGACTATAGGCAGGCCGTTTTAGCGGGGCAACCGTGAATTGCTTATAGCCAAATGTGCTTAGTCCAGCACTATCGGTTCTTAATTCGCCCTCGCGGGCATGCCGTAAAGTAGTCGCCGTTGACGCGGCCCGACCGTCCGGCCGCCCGTGAGGAGTCTTTACCGTGAGCGAGCGTTCCAGCCATTGGCAATTGCAGACCATCGTCAGCCAACTGCGTACCGCGCGGGATCAGTGGCGTACCCAGAATGGCCGGGCCAGCGGCGAGCAGGGTGGCCGCGAGTTACCGTCCCGCGCCGCGATGGCCGAGATTCTCGAGGCGCTGTGTGGTGCGTTGTTCCCGATGCGACTGGGGCCGGTGGATCTGCGTGAAGAGAGTGAGGATTTCTATGTCGGCCACACCCTCGATACCTCATTGAATGCCTTGCTGGCGCAAGCGCGGCTGGAATTGCGTTATGTCGCCCGGCACAGCGCTCAAGGCGATGCCGACGTCGAAGCTCAGGCGATCCGTATCATTCAGGATTTTGCCCTGGCCTTGCCGGGCCTGCGCAGCCTGCTCGACACCGACGTGCTGGCCGCCTATCACGGCGATCCGGCGGCACGCAGCGTCGATGAAGTGTTGCTGTGCTATCCGGGGATTCTGGCGGTGATTCACCATCGCCTGGCGCACCATCTGTATCGCGCCGGGTTGCCGTTGCTGGCGCGAATCAGCGCGGAGATTGCGCACTCGGCCACCGGCATCGACATCCACCCGGGCGCGCAGATCGGCCGCAGTTTCTTCATCGACCACGGCACGGGTGTGGTGATCGGTGAGACCGCGATCATCGGCGAGCGGGTGCGGATTTATCAGGCTGTTACTCTGGGCGCCAAGCGCTTCCCGGCGGATGAAGACGGGCAGTTGCAGAAGGGCCATCCACGCCATCCGATTGTCGAGGACGACGTGGTGATTTATGCCGGCGCGACAATTCTGGGACGGATCACCATCGGCCAGGGTTCGACCATCGGCGGTAATGTGTGGCTGACGCGCAGCGTGCCGGCGGGGAGCAACCTGACCCAGGCCAATCTGCAGCATGATGACGGGACGCAGAAGTAAGATTTCCAGTTCGTTTGTGGCGAGGGAGCTTGCTCCCGCTGGAGGCCGCAGGACTCCCAATTGCGACTGACGCCGGATTGGGACTGCTGCGCCGTCCAGCGGGAGCAAGCTCCCTCGCCACAATTTGCCCATCGAATCAGGTTGATGGCATTCAGCCAATTCTCCATTGAACGAATCCCCTCAAACCCGCGTCATACCCCTCCTTGGGCTACTGTAGGAAAACTACCGCCTGGCCCTGCGATTAGTCCTTACCACCCTATCCATGTTTAACTTGAACGTTCATTCAAGTTAAACCGGTGGTTCGCTGCCCGCTCACAACAGGAGGCTTGCCTTTGCTGAGTCCGATCATTTCAGCCACGTTTCAACCCCTCGAGGTGCACGTTTCATGAGTGCATCGTCTACTCCCACCAGCGGCCTGGTCCGCATGAATCCGCCGGTGTTCTACTTCGCCGCGACGGTCATTCTGCTGTTTGGTCTGGTTGTCATCGCCATGCCGGAGCAGGCCGGAGCCTGGTTGCTGGCTGCGCAAAACTGGGCGGCCAATACGGTCGGCTGGTACTACATGCTCGCGATGACCCTGTATCTGGTCTTCGTGGTGGTCACCGCGTTATCGGGCTACGGCAAGATAAAACTCGGTGCCGACCACGACGAACCCGAGTTCAGTTACCTGTCCTGGGCCGGCATGTTGTTCGCCGCCGGGATCAGCATCACGCTGTTTTTCTTTTGCGTATCCGAGCCACTGACGCACCTGGCCCAACCGCCACAAGGCGAAGCCGGCACCGCCGATGCGGCGCGGCAGGCGATGCAGATTCTGTTTCTGCACTGGGGCCTGCACGGCTGGGGCGTGTTCGCCTTCGTCGGAATGGCGCTGGCCTATTTCGCCTACCGGCATAACCTGCCGCTGGCCTTGCGTTCGGCGCTGTACCCGCTGATCGGCAAGCGCATCAACGGCCCCATCGGCTACGCGGTGGACGGCTTCGGCATCATCGCCACGGTGTTCGGTCTGGGCGCCGACATGGGCTTCGGCGTATTGCACCTCAACTCCGGTCTCGACTACCTGTTCGGCATCGCACACACCCAGTGGATTCAGGTCGGCCTGATCACGCTGATGATGGGCGCGGCGATCATCGTCGCCGTGTCGGGTGTGGATAAGGGCGTACGGGTCATGTCCGACATCAACATGCTGCTGGCCTGTGCGCTGCTGCTGTTCGTGTTGTTCGCAGGGCCCACCCAGCACTTGCTCAACACCCTGATCCAGAACCTCGGCGATTACCTCGGCGCCTTGCCGATGAAGAGTTTCGACCTCTACGCCTACGACAAGCCAAGCGACTGGCTCGGCGGCTGGACCGTGTTCTACTGGGCCTGGTGGATCGCATGGTCGCCGTTCGTGGGCCTGTTCATCGCGCGGATTTCCCGTGGTCGGACCATCCGCGAATTCGTCTTCGGCGTACTGCTGATTCCGCTCGGTTTCACCCTGGCGTGGATGTCGATCTTCGGCAACAGCGCGATCGATCAGGTGCTCAACCACGGGATGTCGGCACTGGGCATGTCGGCCCTCGACAATCCGTCGATGAGCCTTTACCTGCTGCTGGAGACCTACCCGTGGAGCAAGACCGTCATCGCGGTGACGGTGTTCATCAGCTTCGTGTTCTTCGTCACTTCCGCCGACTCCGGTACCGTAGTGCTTTCGACCCTGTCGGCCAAGGGCGGCAACCCGGACGAAGACGGGCCGAAATGGCTGCGAGTGTTCTGGGGCGCGATGACCGCGTTGATCACCAGTGCGCTGCTGTTTTCCGGCAGCATCGATGCGCTGAAATCGGCGGTAGTGCTGACCTCGTTGCCGTTCTCGATGATTTTGCTGCTGATGATGTGGGGCCTGCACAAGGCGTTCTATCTGGAGTCGCAGAAACAGATCGCGCAGTTGCATTCGCTGGCACCGGTCTCCGGCTCGCGGCGTGGCACGGGCGGCTGGCGCCAGCGTCTGAGCCAGGCGGTGCACTTCCCGTCGCGCGACGAGGTGTACCGTTTCATGGACACCACGGTACGCCCGGCGATTGAAGAAGTGACGGCGGTATTCGTCGAGAAGGGCTTGAACGTGGTCACCCAGCCGGACCCGGCGCACGACAACATCAGCCTGGAAATCGGCCACGGTGAGCAGCATCCGTTCATCTACCAAGTGCAGATGCGCGGTTACTTCACACCGTCGTTCGCTCGGGGTGGCATGGGTTCCAAGCAACTCAACAACCGCCGCTACTACCGCGCTGAAGTGCACTTGAGCGAGGGCAGTCAGGACTACGATCTGGTCGGCTACACCAAGGAACAGATCATCAACGACATCCTCGACCAGTACGAACGCCACATGCAGTTCCTGCATCTGGTGCGTTGATCGGCAACTGAGCGCCGGGACGTTTCACGACCCGGCGCTCAGCGCCATGAACAACACCATTGCCGCTATCGGCACCCCGAACACCGCACTGCCCACCGCGATCTCCGATCCCAGCGGCTGCCCGGCATGCACCACCCCCACCGCGCCATTGATCACCGTCAACGCCAGCCACAGCGCGGTGAAGCTGTAGGCCAACGTTTGCCGACTGAAGCCAACGCGCTCGCCGATGTAGAGCATCAGGGCGAGCAGGACCAGGCCGAAGAAGATGATGATGGCGGTGTGCATAGGCGTGCCTGCGGGTCATGCGGTGCTTGATCGGACGCCTTCGCGGGCAAGCCCGCTCCCACAGTGATCTCGGTCATTCACAGATTCTGCGTACAACCAAAATCCTGTGGGAGCGGGCTTGCTCGCGAAGGGGCCACCTCGGTGTTACTTGGAGCATAGCCAATCCAGCCTAGGCCATTTTGATCAGGTGCTCTCGCGCTCGATCACATCGCACTGCAACAGATTCAGCCGCTGCACATCATCGCGCGGCAACACCCCAAGGCTTTCCAATACCCGCGTCGCCGCCAGCACGCCAATCTCCAGTGCCGGGGGGTTGATCGTGCTCAGGCTCGGCAACAGCATCTCGGCGAACGGGTAATCGCCGAAGCCGAGCACGGCGCAGTCTTCGGGGATCTTGATGCCGGCGCGTTGCCCGGCGAGCAGGCCGCCGGCGGCGAGGTTGTCGTTGGCGAAGATGATCGCCTCGGGGCGGGCAGCGGCGTTCATCAGTGCTTCCATCGCTTGCTTGCCGGCCTCGAACGGTGCGCGGTCGGCGTCCGGGACGAACACCCACGGCTCCAGCCCGAATTCGCGCAGGGTGGCGGCGTAACCGTCGCGACGTTCCAGTGCACTGAGGTCACCGGCGGCGCTGTTCTGCACGAAGGCGATGCGGCGATAGCCTTTGTCGTACAGATAACGTGCAGCGGTCACGCCGACTTCATAGTGCGAAAAGCCGATCTGCATCGGCTCGCGATCCGGTTGGTAATCCCAGGTTTCGATCACCGGAATCTCCGCTTCGGCGATCATCTTTTCCGTGCCCGAACTGTGGAAGTGGCTGGTCAACACCAGCGCCGCCGGCGACCAGCCGAGAAACGCGCGCACGGCGTTTTCTTCCTGCTCGGTGCTGAAGTAACTCGACGCCAGCAGCAATTGATAACCGTGGCGGCTGAGGGTGTCGCTGAAGCCCTGAATGGTGTTGGCAAAGATCGGCCCGGAGATGTTCGGAATCACCATGCCGACGATTTTGCCCCGCGCCGACGCCAGTCCGCCGGCCACCAGATTCGGCACGTAACCCAGCTCGGCGACTACTGCTGCAATGCGCTCGCGGCGCTCCGGCGAGACCGATTCCGGCTGATTGAAATAGCGCGACACGGTAATCGCCGAAACGCCAGCCTCGCGCGCCACCGCGTTCAGGGTCACGCGTCCGGCGCCACGGCGTTTGCGGGGCTTTTCCTGGCTCAAGGCTCGCTCCCTCTTAAAAACCAAAACGCATATAAAAGTAATTTTTCAGTATTGGACGCTCTATGCCGAGCTTGCCAATACTGGCGATGTTAGCGCTAACAAAGCGCATTGTCTGCTACTCGCTCGAGCGAATGCCCAAGACACCGATTCAGGCGCTGTCGTCGCAGAACGGCAGCGGTTCAGGGCCAATTTCGAGCGGGCAACCATGCACAACATTCCTGGGGCGACACACAAACTGGCGCAGTCGATTCGCGCCGCTGGCTGGATCTTTACCGGGCTGGCGGCGTTGCCGCTGCCCACGGCTTTCGCCGCCGACAGCAGCGAGCAAGAGCCGACCCTCAAGTCCGTCACAGTCACCGCCACCCGCCGTGAAGAGTCGCTGCAGAAGGTGCCGGTGGCAGTCTCGGTGATCGACGGTGAACAACTGGAACGCGACAACCGCAACGGCGTGGCGAGCATCGTTCAGCAAGTGCCGTCGCTGAATTTCCGTACCGGTGCGTCGAACAAGGACACCTCGTTGTTCGTGCGTGGCGTCGGCACGATTTCCACCTCGCCCGGCGTCGAGCCAACAGTGGCCACGGTGATCGATGGCGTGGTCTATGCGCGTCCCGGTCAATCGACCCTTGATCTGCTGGATCTGGAGCGCGTCGAAGTGCTGCGCGGCCCGCAGGGCACGCTGTTCGGCAAGAACGCCTCGGCTGGTGTGCTCAACATCACCAGCAAGGCGCCGACTAACGAGACCCACGGTTACATCGACCAGTCGTACTACAGCGGCAACGAAAGCCGCACCCGCTTCGGCATTGGCGGCAGCCTGATTCCGGACACGCTCAAGGGTTCGATCAGCACCCTGTTCGGCACTTACGACGGCAACGTCGATAACAAGTACAACGGCCAGGAGGTCAACGGCTACAACCATCGCGGCGTGCGCGGCAAACTCGAGTTCACCCCGAACGATGACGTGACCTTCACCCTGATCGCCGACTACATGCAGTCCCACGACGACGGCCCCAACGGCGTGGTCAGCAAGTCGCTGACCCCGGCATTCGCCAACGCGTTGAGCCCGGTCTACGCCAGCGGCCACAACCGCGATATCAACACCGACACCCGCAGCCATGTCGAGGACACCAACAAGGGCCTGTCCGGCCAGCTCGACTGGCAACTGGGCGATTACACCCTGACCTCGATCACCGCGTGGCGCGGCTGGGACAACACCCAGTATCAGGATGGCGATCGGCTGAGCACGATCAGCGCAGCGTTCCCCGGCACCGCCGACAAGGGCGATCTGGCCTTCGATCAGTACTCGCAGGAGCTGCGCCTGGCCTCGCCGAAAGGTGAGTTCCTCGAATACGTTGGCGGCCTGTTCTACATGCATGGCAAGGACGACGAGACCTATCAGCGCACCTTGACCACCACCACGCGCACCGACCGTGGCGTCGCCGATTACAGCACCACCAGCGACAGCTACGCCGCGTTCGGCGAAGCCACGCTGAACTTCACCTCGGACTTTCGTGGCATCGCTGGCCTGCGCTACACCCACGATGATCTGGAATACGATCACCGCCGCGTCTCCACGTCGGCGACCACAGTCAGCGGCATCCAGCCGGCCACCAGCAGTTCCGGTTCGGTGGACGAGGACGGCTGGTCCGGCCGGCTCGGCGTGCAGTACGACCTCAGTGATGCAGTCACCACGTACCTGACCTACTCGCGCGGCTACAAAGGCCCGGCCTACAACGTGTTCTTCAACATGCAGCCACGTGACACCGAAGCGCTGAAGCCGGAGACCTCGAATACTTGGGAGGCGGGGATCAAGGCCACCAGCTGGAACAACCGGCTGACCACCAACCTCGCCGTGTTCCACAGCGATTACGACAACTACCAGGCGAATTTTTTCGACACCGTCGCCGGGCAAGTGGTAACGCGCCTGATCAACGCCGGCAGCGTCAGCACCGAAGGCGTCGAACTCGATTACGCCTTGCAGGCGACCCAGCAACTGAAGTTCTCCGGTGCACTGGCCTATACCCGCGCGCGCATCGACCAATTCAGTTGCCCGGCGGGCGCGGCGGCCTCGTGCAACGTAAATGGCAAGCCGCTGCCGTTCAGCCCGGACTGGAAAAGCTACGTGCGCGCCGACTACACCATCCCGCTGGACAACGGTCTGGATATCGAGCTCGGCACCGACTACAGCTGGCAGAGCGAAGTGCAGTACGACATCAGCCAGAACGCCGACACCAAACAAGGTGCCTACGGCATCTGGAATGCCAGCGTCGCTCTCGCCGATTACAACAACGGCTGGCGCGTGGCGCTGCTGGGCAAGAACCTCGCCGACAAGTCCTACTCACCGTTGCTGGCCAGTGGCGGCAGCTACATCTACCGCGCCGTGCCACGGGATGACGAGCGCTACTTCGGCGTGCAACTGCGCAAGGATTTCTGAGATGAGCAGACAGCTGAAACTCGGCGCCTTCCTCATGGCCACCGGGCACCACGTCGCCGCGTGGCGGCACCCGCAGGTGCCGGCGAATGCCGGTCTGGATTTCGCCCACTACAGGCGTCTGGCGCAGATTGCCGAAGCGGCGAAGTTCGACATGCTGTTCGTCGCCGACAGCGTGGCCGCGCCGACCCAGGATATCGCCAGCCGCATGGCGCGTTCGGATCACTTCGAACCGCTGACCTTGCTCTCGGCATTGAGCGCGGTGACCGAACACATCGGCCTGATCGCCACGGCAACTACCAGCTACAACGAGCCGTATCACGTGGCGCGCAAATTCGCTTCGCTCGATCATCTGTCCGGCGGCCGCGCCGGGTGGAATCTGGTGACCTCGGACAACGCCGCCGAGGCGCTGAATTTCGGTCGCGACGAACACATCGGCCACGCCGAACGCTACAGCCGCGCGCGGGAGTTTCATCAGGTGGTCACCGGGCTGTGGGACAGCTGGGAGGACGACGCCTTTGTCCGCGACAAGGCCAGCGGCGCGTACTACGACCCGTCGAAGCTGCACGTGCTGGATCACGTCGGCGAGCACTTTCGGGTGAAAGGCCCGCTGAACGTCGCACGCTCGCCGCAGGGACAACCGGTGATCGTGCAGGCCGGTTCATCGGAGACCGGGCGTGAACTGGCGGCACAGACCGCTGAGGTGGTGTTCACCGCGCAGACTTCGCTATCGGGCGCGCAGGCGTTCTACGCCGACCTCAAGGGACGTCTGCCCAAGTACGGGCGCAGTGCCGACTCGCTGAAAATCATGCCCGGGGTGTTTGTCGTCGCCGGGCAGACGGAGGCCGAAGCGCAGGAAAAATGTGAAACGTTTCAGCAATTGGTCGAACCGGAGGTTGGCGTGGCGTTGCTTGGGCGTATGCTGGGCAACTTCGACTTGTCGAAGTACCCGCTGGACGGACCGCTACCGGAGTTGCCACTGACCGACAGCGGCCAGCAGAGCCGGCAGAAATTGCTGACTGAACTGGCGGGCCGGGAGAATCTGACCCTCGCCGAATTGGGCCGCAAGATTGCCGGTGGGCGCGGGCATTACAGTCTGGTCGGCACACCGGCGCAGATCGCCGATCGCTTGCAGGAGTGGTTCGAACAGCGCGCGGCGGACGGCTTCAACGTGCTGGTGCCGCACCTGCCGGGCGGGCTCGAAGACTTCGCCCATGGCGTGGTGCCGGAACTGCAACGGCGCGGGCTGTTCAGAACCGAGTATGAGGGCCGGACCTTGCGCGAAAACCTGGGCCTTGCCCGACCCGGCAATAGATTTGTGTAGCACCCTTCGCGAGCAAGCTCGCTCCCACATTTGGAATGCATTTATCTGTGGGAGCGAGCTTGCTCGCGAAGAAGTCGACACCCATTTCAAGACAGACAAGAGAGGATTCGATGACTTACACCGCTGCCGAAAACCGCTACGACTCCATCCCTTACCGCCGCGTCGGTCGCAGCGGTCTGGTGCTGCCGGCGCTGTCGCTGGGCCTGTGGCACAACTTCGGCGACAGCACGCCGATCGACACGCAACGTGCCCTGCTGCGCACCGCGTTCGACCTGGGCATCAACCACTTCGACCTGGCCAACAACTACGGCCCGCCGTACGGCAGCGCCGAGACCAATTTCGGTCGCCTGCTGCGTGAAGACTTCAAGCAGTACCGCGATGAGTTGATCATCTCCAGCAAGGCCGGGTGGGACATGTGGCCCGGCCCGTACGGCCAGGGCGGCGGCTCGCGCAAATACGTGCTGGCCAGCCTCGACCAGAGCCTGCAGCGCCTCGGTCTGGACTATGTGGATATCTTCTACTCGCACCGCTTCGACCCGGACACCCCGCTGGAAGAAACCGCCAGCGCCCTCGCCACCGCCGTGCAACAGGGCAAGGCGTTGTACATCGGCATCTCGTCGTACTCCGGGGTAAAAACCCGCGAGATCGCCGCGCTGCTCAAGGAATGGAAGGTGCCGCTGCTGATTCATCAGCCGGCATACAACCTGCTCAATCGCTGGGTGGAAAAAGACCTGCTCGACACCACCGATGAGCTCGGTACTGGCGTCATCGCCTTCACCCCGCTGGCGCAAGGTCTGCTGACCGACAAATACCTCAACGGCGTGCCGGCGGATGCGCGGGTCAATCGTCCGGGCGGTGGTTCGTTGCAGGCTTCGCACCTGTCCGAGGCCAACATCGCGCATGTGCGCGCACTGAACGAGATCGCCAAGCGTCGCGGCCAGAGTCTGGCGCAACTGGCGCTGGCCTGGACCCTGCGTGATCCGCGAGTGACCTCGGCGCTGATCGGCGCGAGCCGGCCGGAGCAGATCATCGAGAACGTCGGGGCGTTGAAGAATCTGAGTTTCAGTGCTGAGGAACTGGCGGAGATCGACCGGTTCGCCCAGGAGGGCGGGATCAATCTGTGGGAGAAACCGTCGACTGCTGAATAAGTCACTGGCGCCGAATTATTCGGCGCCTGCTCTGACGCTTTCGCGGGCAAGCCCGCTCCCACAGGTAATTGCGTTCCTCCTGAAGAAACACGATCAAACTGTGGGAGCGGGCTTGCTCGCGAAGGGGCCTTTGAAAACAACACAGCAATCAGGCCTTATTTGAAAAACGGCACATCCCCCAACACCGTTGCCCGCTGCATCACCCGTCGTGCCGGGCGGTAATCATCCACCGCGTAATGCTGAGTCACGCGGTTGTCCCAGAACGCAATGTCGTCCTGCTGCCAGCGCCAGCGAATGGTGAATTCCGGCCGCGTTGCGTGGGCGAACAGGAACTTCAATATCGCCTCGCTCTCGGTATCCGACATCTCGTTGATCTTCGAGGTGAAGCCTTCATTGACGAACAACGAACGGCGTCCGCTCACTGGGTGAGAGCGGATCACCGGGTGTGACAACGGTGGGTTCTTGCGTCGTGCCTCTTCCCACTGTGCCAGGGCTTGCGGCGTGTTGCCGTAGCGCTCCAGCGGAAACGAACGGGTGAAATCGTGAGTCGCGGTCAGCCCTTCGAGCAGCTTTTTCATCGGTGCCGAAAGCGCTTCATAGGCGGCAATTCCGCTGGCCCACAGGGTGTCGCCGCCAAATTCCGGCAACAGCTTGGCGCTGAGCACCGCCCCCATCGCCGGGGTCGGCAGGAAGGTCACGTCGGTGTGCCAGATCGCGTTGTCGCGCACGTCGGTGACGGCGGTGTCGAGGATCAGCACTTCGGGCTGCTCGGGCACGTTCGGGTAGATCGGGTGAATGTGCAGGTCGCCGAAATACGCGGCGAAACGTGCCTGCTGCGAAGGTTCGATCGGCTGGTTGCGGAAGAACAGCACCTGGTAATTGAGCAGCGCCTGCTTGATGGCGTCGCGCTGTTCCAGGTTCAACGGCTGGCTGACGTCGACGCCGCTGATCTGCGCGCCGAGAGCCGAGCTTAATGGGGTGATGGTCAGGCTGCTCATGGTCTTACTCTTCGAATTCGGGGATAGAGCTTTTGTAGGAGTGAGCCTGCTCGCGATTGCAGGCTGGCAGTCAATGCTGGGGTGAATGACACACCGCAATCGCGAGCAGGCTCACTCCTACAGGGGATTCACATCAAATATGTCAGTGCGCCTGGCCGTGCCACGGCACCAGTTTGCGCTGCAGGGCGCGCAGGCCCATTTCCATGGCGAAGGCGATCAGGGCGATCACCAGAATCCCCAGCACCACCACATCGGTGACCAGAAATTGCGCGGCCGACTGCACCATGAAACCCAAACCGCTGGTGGCGGCGATCAGTTCGGCGGCGACCAGGGTCGACCAGCCAACACCCAGACCAATGCGCACACCGGTGAGAATGTCCGGCAGGGCGCTCGGCAAAATCACATGGCGGATCAGTTGTGCGCGAGTGGCACCGAGCGACTGCGCAGCGCGCAATTTCGCCGGGTCTACAGTGCGCACACCGGTGGCTGTTGCGATGGCGATCGGCGCAAAAATCGCCAGGTAGATCAGCAGCACTTTCGACAACTCGCCGATGCCACACCAGATCACGATCAGCGGCAGATAAGCCAATGGCGGAATCGGCCGGTAGAACTCGATCAACGGATCAAGCACACCACGAGCAATACGGTTGGCGCCGATGGCGATGCCCACCGGCACTGCGGTCAGAATCGCAAAGCCCAGACCCACACCGATGCGGCTCAGGCTCGCGCCCAAGTGCTGCCACAGGGTGGAATCCATGTAACCGCTGGTCGCCAGCAACCAGCCTTTTTGCAGCACGGCGGACGGTGGTGGCAGGAACAGCGGTTCGATCAAACCGCTGGCAGTCACGGCCCACCAGATCACCAGCAAGGTCAACAGGGTCAGCAGGCTGATCCACCGGGTGCTGAGGCTGCGCCGTGCGGGAATCGCCACTGATGGAGTTTTCACTGCCGGGGCGGAAACGTCGTAACTGCTCATGCGCGCTCCTGCCGTTGTACGGCGCTGCGTTGCGAGAACACTTTGCTCAGCACGTGCTCGCGGGTTTCGATAAAACGCGGGTCGGATTTGATCGCCCGCGCCGATTCACCGGCAGCGTAACGCTGACCGAAATCCAGAGGCAGACGCTCGACGATCTGCCCCGGATTCGGTGCCAGCAGAATCAGGTCAGTGGCGAGGAATACCGCTTCTTCGATGTCGTGGGTAATCAGGAATACCGGTTTGGCGGTGCGCTGCCAGACTTGCAGCAACAGCTCCTGCATCTGCTCGCGGGTGAATGCGTCAAGGGCGCCGAAGGGCTCGTCCATCAGCAGCACACGCGGGTCAGCGGCGAGGGCGCGGGCCAGGCCGACACGCTGTTTCTGGCCGCCGGAGAGTTGCCAGATACGGCGACTTTCAAAGCCTGTGAGGTCGACCAGCGCGAGCATTTCCCGGGCGCGCTGTTCGCGTTTGTCCTTGGCAACACCGGCCAGCTCCAGACCGAAAGCCACGTTAGCCAGCACATCCTGCCAAGGCAGCAGCGCGTCATCCTGGAACACCACGCCGCGCTCGGCGCTCGGGCCTTTGACCGGCACGCCGTCGAGGGTGATGCGCCCGGCGCTGGGTTCGACGAAGCCGGCAATCAGGTTCAACAGCGAAGTCTTGCCACTGCCGGACGGGCCGAGCGCGACCAGCAATTGCTGCGGCCCGAGGGTCAGGGAAATGTCCGCCAGCACCGGTTCCGGGCTGCCGGGATACTGTGCGCTGATGCGCTCCAGCTGTAGCAAGGCCATCGCAGTCAACTCCCGATCAGTGGGTGATGTATTTGGCGCTGACGTACGGCGCGTAGTCCGGCAGTACGGCTTCGACCTTGCCTTGCTCCTTGAGGAACGCGGCGGTGTCGGTAATGGCTTTGGTGGTCGGCGCGCCGAGGCTGATCACCTGATCAGCCGCCAGCGGGTAGACGTTGCCTTGCAGCAGCAATGGAATGTCGCTGGCCTTGGCGCCGGAGAGCTTCACCAGCTTGTCGACGTTTGACTGGTCGGCGAGCCAGGCTTGTGGATCCTTGCGGTAATCGGCGTAGGCGTCGAGGGTGACCTTGGCGAACGCGGTGACGATTTCCGGGTGCTTCTCGGCGAAGTCCTTGCGCACGATCCAGGCATCGAAGGTCGGCGCGCCGAACTTGGCCAGTTCGCCGGAGGTAATCAGCACTTTGCCGGTTTCCTTGGCCACACCGAGGGCCGGATCCCACACGTAAGTGGCGTCGATATCACCGCGTTTCCAAGCCGCGATGATCGCTGGCGGGGCGAGGTTGAGCACGGTGACTTTCGACGGATCGATGTTCCAGTGCTTCAGCGCCGCAAGCAGGCTGTAGTGACCGGTGGACACGAACGGCACGGCGATTTTCTTGCCGGCCAGATCCTGCGGGCTCTTGATTCCGGAACCGTCGCGGGCGACCAGTGCTTCGGCGGCGCCGATTTGGGTGGCGATGAGGAAAGTTTCCACCGGAACCTTGCGGGTGATCGCAGCGGTCAGCGGGCTGGAACCGAGGTAGCCGATCTGCACGTCACCGGAGGCGATGGCGGCGATGATGTCGGCGCCGTTGTCGAACTTGCGCCAGCTGATGTCGGCCTTGGTGGCTTTTTCATAAGCACCATCAGCTTGGGCGACTTTCGCCGGGTCAACGGTGGTCTGGTAGGCGACGGTGAGGTCGGCGGCCTGCGCCAGAAAGCTCGCAGCAGCCAACGAGGCCACGGCCAGCAGGCGAAGCGGGAAATTCAGTTTCATGGGGAGTGCTCCAAATCAGGCGACCGACGATCGGCGTGAAAGGAGACTAAATGATCTAAGAATCTAAAAATAAATAACTTTTTAGACTTAGCTTATGAGCGGAAAAATCTAAGCCGTGAGGGATTGTTGGTGAGGTCATTGTGGCGAGGGAGCTTGCTCCCGCTGGAGGCCGAAGGACTCCAATATCAATTCATCACGGTGCTTCTTATGCACCGGGGGACTGAAATTGCGACTGCTGCGCAGCCGAGCGGGAGCAAGCTCCCTCGCCACAGGGAATAGTGGTTAGTTACTGATCGCCAGAATGCTCGCCTGATACGACCCGACAAACACATCGAAATCGCCAACCTCGTTCTGTTCCAGCTCCGCCTGTTGCGCCAGCGACGAACGCGCCAGCTCCTCGAACTTCGCCTGTTCCTCAGCAGCCAACGGCTCGCTGCGGAAGAACTCGGCATGCGCCTGGCTCTGACGCAGGGAGAATTGCGCGAAGCTTTCCTTGTGCTCGGCCATGGCCGCCAGCACTTGGGCCGACGGGGTCAGGGACGAATCCTTGACCTTGGCCAGTTGCGCATCCAGCGCCTTGCTGTGCGCGTCGCCGCCATGGCTCTGATCGAGCAACGCTGCCAGCGGTGCGATTTTTTCCAGCAGCTCGGCTGCCCAAACCTTCAACTCGACAGCTTCGCCGTCACGCTGCAATTGCAGGCCCGGACGCCGACCTTCCTTGACCACGCTGAGGAAGTTCGAAGTGGCATTGCCGCACGAAGTGTTGGTCAGCAGCGGACTGTCGTTCAGCGCGCAGTACAGCAGGAACGCATCGAGGAAGCGCGATTCGGTGACGTCGATGCCCATCGGCAGGAACGGGTTGATGTCCAGGCAACGCACTTCGACGTACTGAATGCCGCGGGCCATCAGCGCCTGGATCGGCCGCTCGCCGGTGTAGGTCACGCGTTTCGGACGGATGTTGGAGTAGTACTCGTTTTCGATCTGCAGGATGTTGGTGTTGAGCTGTACCCACTCGCCATCCTGGTGCGTGCCGACTTCCACGTACGGCGCGTACGGTGTGGCCACGGCTTTGCGCAGGCTGTCGGTGTAGCTCGCCAGATCGTTGTAGCACGGCGTCAGGCCGGCCTGGGCGTTGCTCTGGTAACCGAGGTCGCTCATGCGCAGGCTGGTGGCGTACGGCAGGTACAGAGTGTCCGGATCCAGTTGCTCCAACTGGTGCGAACGGCCGCGCAGGAAGCCCGCGTCCAGCGCTGGCGAAGCACCGAACAGGTACATCAGCAGCCAGCTGTAGCGGCGGAAGTTGCGGATCAGCGCGATGTAGGACGACGACTGGAAATCGCGGTCGGTGCCGACGAAACCTTCGGCTTCGCGCAGCAGCGGCCAGAGCTTTTCCGGCAGGGAAAAGTTGTAGTGAATCCCGGCGATGCACTGCATGGTCTTGCCGTACCGCAGGGCCAGGCCTTTGCGGTAGACGTACTTGAGCTGACCGATGTTGGAGGTGCCGTAATAGGCGATCGGGATATCTTCCTCGGCCGGCAACGGGCACGGCATCGATGGACTCCACAGATACTCGTTGCCGAGCTTGCTGTAGGCAAAGCGATGAATCTTGTCCAGGCTCGCCAGGGTGTCAGCCGGATCGGGCAGGGCAGGGGTGATGAATTCCAGCAGCGACTCGGAATAGTCGGTGGTGACCTGTTCATTGGTCAGCGCGGAACCCAAGGCTTCCGGGTGCGGCGTTTGCGCCAGACGACCTTCACTGGTCACGCGCAGGCATTCACGTTCGATACCGTGGAGGCACTGTTCGAGCAGAGAGAGGTTGGCGCGCTCGCCGAGCAGAGCCAGGCGGCGGTTGAGAAGTTCGCTCAATTTGGATTCCTTCACGCGTCAGTCGCCCCAATATGGGGGTGGGCAGGACGGTCTACAAGGGTGAAGTTGAAACTGGCGTTATCGCCTGGTTTTTCGGGCTCACGAAGCCCCTTTCGAACCGCCGACTTCAGTCCCTGAATCTGGCAGATGCACGCGAAGATTATGCGATCCCTGTGGGAGCGGGCTTGCTCGCGAAGAGGGCGTGTCAGTCAACATCAATTTGCCTGACACACCGCCTTCGCGAGCAAGCCCGCTCCCACAGAAAAGCTCGACGCTGCGATCACAGCGCCGAAATTAACTCAAAATGATGAACAACATCTACAGGACAGCGAACGTGCCTTGCGCTTTTGCGACCAGTTTGTCGCCTTGCATCACGTCGGCCTCGACCACCAGCGTGCGGCGGCCCGGGTGGATGACCCGCGCCGTGCACAGCACCTCGCCGTCGGATACGGCGCGGATGTAGTTGATCTTGCACTCGATGGTCGCGCTCTGCTGATCGAAGCCGTGGGTGCTGGAACAGGCCAGGCCCATGGCGATATCGACCAGACTGAACAGCGCGCCACCGTGCAATTTGCCGCCGCGATTGCGCAGTTGCGGTTCCAGCACCAGGGCGACTTGCGCCACCCCGGTTTCCAGGCTGTGCAGGCGGCAGCCCAACAGCTTGAAAAACGCGCTCTCGACGAGCCCGGCCGGAATTTCCATCAGCGTTTCTTCAACTGCTTGGCGTTGGCGAACAGCGAAGCCATGGCGTTGTTCACCGGCGCGGCTGTGGCCGTCTCCTTGCGCGGCGCGTTACCCGAAGACTGGCGCGGTGCCGAGCCCGGACGCGAACCACGGGCACCGTCGATCTTCTCGCCCGGGGTGTCGCTCATGCGCATCGACAGACCGACGCGTTTGCGCGGGATATCGACTTCCATGACCTTCACTTTCACCACGT
The DNA here is from genome assembly GCF_053851495.1 of Pseudomonas sp. JQ36. Classification (NCBI taxonomy): domain Bacteria; kingdom Pseudomonadati; phylum Pseudomonadota; class Gammaproteobacteria; order Pseudomonadales; family Pseudomonadaceae; genus Pseudomonas; species Pseudomonas sp. JQ36. The sequence goes on from NZ_CM132642.1 coordinate 5,118,269, forward strand.
CACCGGCCTTCACCGCTTCGCGTGGGTCTTTGATGAACTTCTCCGACAGCGCCGAGATGTGCACCAGACCGTCCTGATGCACGCCGATGTCGACGAATGCGCCAAACGCGGTCACGTTGGTCACCACGCCTTCGAGGATCATCCCCAGTTGCAGGTCTTTCAGGTCTTCGACGCCTTCCTGGAACTCGGCGGTCTTGAACTCCGGACGCGGGTCGCGACCGGGTTTTTCCAGTTCTTGCAGGATGTCGGTGACGGTTGGCAGACCGAAGGTTTCGTCGGTGAATTTCTTCGGATCCAGACGCTTGAGGAACGCGGCGTCGCCGATCAGCGAGCGAATGTCGCGGTCGGTTTCAGCGGCGATGCGCTGTACCAGCGGATAGGCTTCCGGGTGAACAGCGGAAGAATCCAGCGGGTTGTCGCCATTCATCACGCGCAGGAAGCCTGCGGCCTGTTCGAAGGTTTTCTCGCCCAGACGCGCGACTTTCTTCAGCGCCGCACGGGTCTTGAACGCACCGTGCTCGTCACGGTGGGCAACGATGTTCTGCGCCAAAGTCGCGTTGAGGCCGGAGATCCGCGCCAGCAAGGCCACCGAGGCGGTGTTCACATCGACGCCGACGGCGTTCACGCAGTCCTCGACCACCGCATCCAGACCACGCGCCAGTTTCAGTTGTGATACGTCGTGCTGGTACTGGCCGACACCGATGGATTTCGGATCGATCTTCACCAGCTCGGCCAGCGGATCCTGCAAGCGGCGAGCAATCGACACCGCGCCACGGATCGACACGTCCAGATCCGGGAATTCCTTGGCCGCCAGTTCCGATGCCGAGTACACCGAGGCGCCGGCCTCGGACACCATGACCTTGGTCATCTTCATTGCCGGGTATTTTTTGATCAGCTCGATCGCCAGTTTGTCGGTTTCGCGGCTGGCGGTGCCGTTGCCGATGGCGATCAGGTCAACCGAGTGCTTGGCGCACAGTGCGGCCAGAATCGCGATGGTCTGATCCCACTTGTTGTGCGGCACGTGCGGGTAAACCGTGGCGTGGTCGAGCAGCTTGCCGGTGGAGTCGACCACCGCAACCTTGCAGCCGGTACGCAGGCCCGGGTCGAGGCCCAGGGTGGCTCGCGGGCCGGCCGGCGCGGCCAGCAGCAGGTCGTGCAGGTTGTGGGCGAAGACGTTGATCGCCTCGGTTTCGGCACCGTCGCGCAGCTCGCCGAGCAGATCCGTTTCAAGGTGGGTGTAGAGCTTGACCTTCCAGGTCCAGCGCACCACTTCACCGAGCCATTTGTCGGCCGGGCGGTTCTGATTCTGGATGCCGAATTGTTGGCCGATCATGCCCTCGCACGGGTGCATGGTGCCCGGCAGTTCGTCGCCGACTTTCAGCGCGGAGCTGAGGATGCCTTCGTTGCGGCCACGGAAAATCGCCAGTGCACGGTGCGACGGCATGCTTTTCAGCGGTTCGTCGTGTTCGAAGTAGTCGCGGAACTTCGCGCCTTCTTCTTCCTTGCCGGCGATCACGCGGGCGCTGATGGTCGCTTCCTGCTTGAGGAAGTCGCGCAGCTTTTCCAGCAGGCTAGCGTCTTCGGCGAAGCGCTCCATCAGGATGTACTTGGCGCCTTCCAGCGCAGCCTTGACGTCGGCTACGCCTTTTTCGGCGTCGACGAAGCGTGCGGCTTCGGTTTCTGGCGTCAGGTTCGGGTCGTTGAACAGTCCGTCGGCCAGCTCGCCGAGGCCGGCTTCCAGGGCAATCTGGCCCTTGGTGCGGCGCTTCTGCTTGTACGGCAGGTACAAGTCTTCGAGGCGGGTCTTGGTGTCGGCGAGTTTGATGTCGCGCTCGAGGGCAGGGGTGAGTTTGCCCTGCTCCTGGATGCTGGCGAGGATACTGATGCGCCGTTCGTCGAGTTCTCGCAGGTAGCGCAGACGCTCTTCCAGATGACGCAACTGGGTGTCATCGAGGCTGCCGGTGACTTCTTTCCGGTAACGGGCGATGAAGGGAACGGTAGAGCCTTCATCGAGTAGCGCGACGGCCGCTTCGACCTGTTGCGGGCGTACGCCGAGTTCCTCGGCGATGCGGCTGTTGATGCTGTCCATAAAACCACCTGACATATTGTGAAAGCAGGCTCGCAGGCACGGAAATAAAGGCCCGGAGTCTGGTTGAGCGGCTAGAAAATTGCCGCTGCCTGGGTCAAAAGGCACCCCATTGACCCGTGAAATCGAATAATTACTGCGCAGGCCCGGAAAATATCGCGGCCACCTGCGGTAACGATTCAGACGTTGCCTGGCACAAAACGCCGCGCATTATAACCAGCGTTCTGTCATTCGGGGGTGTAGCAGTCTGTAGGTAGAAACCCCGGTTTTCTGGCAGTGAAGGAAAAATCTGCTAACAATGCACACGGTGCGTATAACGGCAGCTACGCCATAATGCGCGCCGAGCTAAAAGGAGCATCCAATGAGCAGCACTGCAAACAATGCTGAAGGCGAAAAAATTCTTATTGTTGACGACGATCCGGGGCTGAGCAGCCTGCTGGAACGCTTTTTCGTCAGCAAGGGCTACCGTGCCCGTGCCGTACCGAACACCGAGCAAATGGACCGTCTGCTGTCGCGTGAAGTGTTCAATCTGGTCGTCCTCGACCTGATGCTGCCGGGCGAAGACGGCCTGACCGCATGCCGTCGCCTGCGGGCGGCGAACAATCAGATTCCGATCATCATGCTCACCGCCAAGGGCGATGAGATGAGCCGCATCAAGGGCCTGGAACTGGGCGCCGATGACTACCTGGCCAAGCCGTTCAACCCGGACGAGCTGATGGCTCGGGTCAAAGCCGTACTGCGTCGCCAGGCTGCGCCGGTGCCGGGCGCGCCGGGCAGCGAAGACGAAAACGTCACCTTCGGCGATTACGTGCTGTCGCTGGCCACCCGCGAGCTGAAGCGTGGCGAAGAAGTGCATATGCTCACCACCGGGGAGTTCGCGGTACTCAAGGCGCTGGTGATGAACGCGCGTCAGCCGCTGACCCGCGACAAGCTGATGAACCTGGCCCGTGGCCGCGAGTGGGATGCGCTGGAGCGCTCCATCGACGTGCAGATTTCCCGTCTGCGCCGGATGATCGAACCGGATCCGTCGAAACCGCGCTACATCCAGACGGTCTGGGGCGTGGGCTACGTGTTCGTACCGGATGGCGCCGCCACCAAGTGATCGGCGATTTGTAGGAGCGGGTCTGCGCAGATCGGGTTGATCGACCCTCTACGCAGACTCGCAATCCGCAATATGCGAGCATGGCTCGCTCCTGCAAGTGTGTAACGGTTATCGATGAAAACCCCCGTCTGGTTCCCCCAAAGTTTTTTCTCCCGCACCCTTTGGCTGGTGCTCATCGTCGTGCTGTTTTCCAAGGCGCTGACCCTGGTTTATCTGTTGATGAACGAGGACGTGCTGGTGGATCGCCAATACAGCCACGGCGTCGCCCTGACGCTGCGCGCCTATTGGGCGGCCGATGAAGAAAATCGCGCGAAGATCGCCGATGCCGCGACCCTGATCAGGGTGGTCGGTGCCGGTGTGCCGGAGGGCGAACAGCATTGGCCCTACAGTGAAATCTATCAGCGGCAGATGCAGGCGGAGCTGGGCGCCGACACCGAAGTGCGCTTGCGCATGCACTCGCCGCCGGCGCTGTGGGTGCGTGCGCCAAGCCTCGGTGACGGCTGGCTGAAAGTGCCGCTGTACCCGCATCCATTGCGCGGCCAGAAAATCTGGAACGTACTCGGCTGGTTCCTCGCCATCGGTTTGCTGTCCACCGCCTCGGCGTGGATTTTCGTCAGCCAGCTCAACCAGCCATTGAAGCGTCTGGTGTACGCTGCGCGGCAACTCGGTCAGGGCCGCAGCGTGCGTCTGCCGATCAGCGACACACCGAGCGAGATGACCGAGGTGTATCGCGCCTTCAACCAGATGGCCGAAGACGTCGAACAGGCCGGTCGCGAGCGTGAGCTGATGCTGGCGGGGGTCTCCCATGACTTGCGCACACCGTTGACCCGCTTGCGTCTGTCGCTGGAACTGATGGGCGATCGCAACGATTTGACCGACGACATGGTGCGCGACATCGAAGACATGGACGCGATTCTCGATCAGTTCCTCGCGTTCATTCGCGACGGTCGTGACGAGTCGGTGGAGGAAGTCGATCTGAGCGATCTAGTGCGTGAAGTGGCCGCGCCGTACAACCAGAGCGAAGAGAAAGTGCGTCTGCGTCTGGAACCGATCCAGCCGTTTCCGTTGCGCCGGGTGTCGATGAAACGCCTGCTGAACAACCTGATCGGCAACGCCCTGAACCATGCCGGCAGCGGCGTCGAGGTCGCGGCTTATGTGTCCGGTGATACCAGCGCGCCGTATGTGGTGCTGAGCGTGATGGACCGTGGCGCGGGGATCGATCCGTCGGAGCTTGAGGCGATCTTCAACCCTTTCACCCGTGGCGACCGTGCCCGGGGGGGCAAAGGCACCGGGCTGGGGTTGGCGATCGTGAAGCGGATTGCTTCGATGCATGGCGGCAATGTTGAATTGCGTAACCGCTCCGGGGGCGGACTGGAAGCGCGCGTTCGATTGCCGTTGGGGCTGATGTTGCCGCGGGATGCCGTCTGACAGTCGGGATATTCAGCGGGGCTGATGGCCCCTTCGCGAGCAAGCCCGCTCCCACAGGGGAACGCATTCCAAAATGTGGGAGCGGGCTTGCTCGCGAAGGCGGCCTGTCAGCCGCCACATTTCCAACGGATCAACCTTTGCCTTTGGTCCGGGTCATATTCGGCCCGCCATTCTTCTCAAGGTGTTCGATGATGATCCCCGCTACGTTCTTGCCGGTGGTGGTCTCGATCCCTTCCAGGCCCGGCGACGAGTTCACTTCCATCACCAGCGGCCCGTGATTGGAACGCAGGATATCCACACCCGCTACTGACAGGCCCATGACCTTGGCCGCGCGCAACGCGGTCATGCGTTCTTCCGGGGTGATCTTGATCAGGCTGGCGCTGCCGCCTCGGTGCAGGTTGGAGCGGAATTCCCCAGGCTTGGCCTGACGCTTCATCGCTGCGATGACCTTGTCGCCGACCACGAAGCAGCGGATGTCGGCACCGCCGGCTTCCTTGATGTATTCCTGGACCATGATGTTCTGCTTCAGGCCCATGAACGCCTCGATCACCGACTCGGCTGCGGTCGCGGTTTCGCACAGCACTACGCCGATACCCTGGGTGCCTTCCAGCACCTTGATTACCAGCGGCGCGCCGTTGACCATGTCGATCAGGTCGGGAATGTCATCCGGCGAGTGAGCGAAACCGGTGACCGGCAGGCCGATGCCACGACGCGACAGCAGTTGCAGCGAACGCAATTTATCCCGCGAGCGGGCGATGGCCACCGATTCGTTGAGCGGAAACACCCCCATCATTTCGAACTGGCGCAATACCGCGCAGCCATAGAACGTCACCGACGCACCGATCCGCGGAATCACCGCGTCGAAGCCTTCCAGCGGCTTGCCGCGATAGTGGATCTGTGGCTTGTGGCTGGCGATGTTCATGTAGGCGCGCAAGGTGTCGATCACCACCATTTCATGCCCGCGCTCGGTGCCGGCCTCGACCAGACGACGGGTGGAATACAGACGCGGATTCCGCGACAGCACAGCGATCTTCATGCAACACCTGTGGAGGAGGTAGATACCGGGAACACCGGCTTGTCTTGTACATATTTGATGCCCGGATTGACCACCAGCTGGCCATCGATCAGGGCTTTGGAACCGAGCAACAGGCGATAGCGCATGGACTTGCGACAGGCGAGGGTGAACTCGACTGCCCAGACCCGATCACCGAGGGCCAGGGTGGTGCTGATCACATAACGCACCTGCGCCTGGCCGTTGGAGCTTTTGATGGTTTTGCGCGTCACCAGCGGTGCTTCGCAGCGCCGGTGACGCAACTGCACCACCGTGCCCAGGTGCGCGGTAAAACGCACCCACTTCTGGCCGTCGCGTTCGAACGGCTCGATGTCGGTGGCATGCAGGCTGGAGGTGCTGGCGCCGGTGTCGATTTTCGCCCGCAGGCCGGCGACTCCCAGATCAGGGAGCGCCACCCACTCGCGCAGACCGACAACGGTCAAATGGTCAAATGTCTTCAAAGGTACTCAACCGGCAGAAACCGCTCGGGCCGCGTACGGCCGAATTCGCGGTATTCACGCAGAATAAGGGTTAAAAGGCGACAGATATCTACGGCCCGGATCACCGACCCCTCAAGCAGGTGTCGGCTGGTGTGCATTGTAATCCGGGACGGGGTCATTCATGGCACGACAGAAACGGTAGTACAGTTCATCAATATTTCAGAATGAGGAAATTCCATGGCACAAAAAAGCGAAGAGGACGACAAGGTCCGTCTCGATAAATGGTTGTGGGCGGCGCGTTTTTACAAAACCCGGGCCTTGGCCAAAGCCGCCATCGAGAGTGGCAAGGTGCATTGCCGAGGCGACCGCTGCAAGCCTGGCAAAGAGCCACGCATTGGCGATGAGTTCGAAATTCGTACCGGCTTTGAAGAACGCACGGTGAGGGTCGAGGCTTTGTCGATCGTGCGTCGCGGCGCGCCCGAAGCGCAGACGCTGTATACCGAGACGGAGGCGAGTATTGCCAAACGTGAAGCGGCAGCGGCGATGCGCAAGGCCGGAGCGTTAGGCGTGAGCACTGATGGCAAGCCGAGCAAGAAGCAGCGGCGGGATCTGTTTAAATTTCGTGGGAACAGCAACAGCGATTGACCGGCACGGCACACCATTGTGGCGAGGGAGCTTGCTCCCGCTGGAGTCCGAAGGACTCCCTATCCAGTCGATCATGTATTTCAAAGTACAACCGAGTCGACTGGTTCAGTGACTGCTACGCAGCCAAGCGGGAGCAAGCTCCCTCGCCACAGGTTTGCGCAAAGTGTCAGTTTGCGGCAGACACCACACTCATCCGCGAAACCAGCGGCAGCTTGCCCAGTAAAGCGAAAACCGGCGCAGTCACCTTCAGCCAGAAGTTGGCGGCGTGATAGGCAAACGGCGTGTAGTAACCCCAGCCCAACGCCCACACCGCCAGCAGCATGCCGCCGATGTAATCGTCCTGACCCCAATGCGCGCCGGCCACCAGACGTGGCAGCATAAACAGCAGTGCCAGGCCCCAGACCGTCAGGAACTGGCCGACTGTGCGGCTGAATACGCCCATGAACAGCGCCCAGATCAGCAGCACCGAAGCGTGATCACCGGGGAAGCTCTGGCTCGAGCGATCCTTCAGCTCCCAGGCTTTTTCCAGATGCGGGAAGTAGTCACTCAGGTGCACCGCGCCTTCCAGCACCATGGATGGGCTGCTGTGCTGCCAGTCCATGTAGTCGGCGAATTTGGAAAACAGCGCGCGGATTACCACCATCAGCAGCAGAATCGAGAAAAAACCGAAAAAGGCGCGACGCACGTCAATCGCCTTGAACACCCAGTCGCCCTTGATCAGCAGCGTCAGCAGGATCAGTCCGACGACAATGTCAAACGGCCGCAGACTTGCAATTGTCCAGATGTGGAGCCATATGGAGTTGCTGGCCAGTGGCGCATTGAGCGAGCGGAACAGCCACTCGTCGAAAATCACACACAGCGAGTTGCCCGTAGGCCATAACCAGAAAGCCAGTAGCGCCAACGGCACTACGTTGCACAGAACCAGCCGGCCGAGGTTCCACCTTGATTGGAACAAACCCGGATTGTTCATAAAATGCCTCCAATGGCAGAGCAGTCGGCACCAAAAAGAGTGCCAAGAAGCGCAAATTTTCACGTCTTGTAACCATTTTGTCACCACATTCAGATACCCAAAATTATGACCGACCTAGCGGATACCGATTTCACTCAACGTTTCATCTTCGATGACAGCGACACGCGCGGCGAACTGGTTGCGCTTGAACGCAGCTACGCCGAAGTCCTCGCCAAGCACCCGTACCCGGAGCCGGTCGCGCAATTGCTGGGCGAATTGATGGCGGCCGCGTCGTTGCTGGTAGGCACGCTGAAATTCGATGGCTTGCTGATTTTGCAGGCGCGCTCGGAAGGGCCGATTCCGCTGCTGATGATCGAATGCTCCAGCGAGCGCGAGATCCGTGGCCTGGCGCGTTACAACGCCGAGCAGATCGACGCGGACGCGACCCTTGCCGACCTGATGCCGGGCGGTGACCTGACCCTGACTGTCGACCCGACGATTGGCCAGCGTTATCAAGGCATCGTCGATCTCAACGGCGAAACGCTGTCCGAGTGTTTCACCAACTATTTCGTCATGTCGCAACAGGTCGGCACGCGCTTCAAGCTGTTCGCCGACGGCCGTCGTGCCCGTGGCATGCTGCTGCAGCAACTGCCGGCCGACCGTCTGAAAGACGAAGAAGACCGCGCCGCCAGCTGGCAGCACATCACCGCCCTGGCCAGCACCCTGACCGCCGATGAATTGCTCAGCCTGGACAACGAAACCGTCCTGCATCGCCTCTACCACGAAGAGCAAGTGCGCCTGTTCGATGTGCAGAACCTGCGCTTCCGTTGCAGCTGCTCGCGGGAACGCTCAGGCAATGCGCTGGTCAGTCTGGGTCTGGAAGATGCGCAGGCACTGGTGGCTGAGCGCGGTGGCGAAGTCGAGATCGATTGCCAGTTCTGCAACCAGCGTTACCTGTTCGATGCGGCCGATATTGCTCAATTGTTCGCTGGCGCAGGCGTCGACACGCCGTCAGATACCCGGCACTAAAACGGTTCAGCGCAGGTAAATTCACTGCGTAACGACGGAATTTCGCCGTTACGACGGGAGGACCCTACTCTTTTTGGGCTTTTCTGGCATAATCCGGCCCACTTTTTTCGCGGTAGTAGTGCACGACTTTCTACTACAAAACGTTTGGAGCACACTCGGCCACTGGCCGACGGGGAACCTCATGACGCAAGCCAATAACGCCGTGTACACCGATCTGAGTGTTGATGATCTGGTAAAAGAAGCCCTGCAACGCGGTGAGGGCGAGCTTGCCGATACCGGCGCTCTGGTCGTTCGCACCGGTCATCGCACCGGTCGTTCGCCAGTCGATCGTTTCATCGTTGAAGAGCCTTCCACCCAGGCCGCTATCGCCTGGGGCCCGATCAACCGCAAGTTCCCGGCCGACAAGTTCGACGCGCTGTGGGCTCGTGTCGAGGCGTTCAACAACGCGCAAGAGCACTTTGTTTCCCACGTGCATGTAGGTGCGGCAGAAGATCACTACCTGGCCGTGAAAATGACCACCCAGACGGCCTGGCAGAACCTGTTCGGTCGTTGCCTGTTCATCAACCCGGCCCAGTACAACCCGGCCGGTCGTGACGAGTGGCAAGTGCTCAACGTGGCCAACTTCGAGTGCGTGCCTGAGCGTGACGGCACCAACTCCGACGGTTGCGTGATCATCAACTTCGCGCAGAAGAAAGTGCTGATCGCCGGCATGCGTTATGCCGGTGAAATGAAAAAAGCCATGTTCTCCGTGCAGAACTTCCTGCTGCCGGCCGCTGACGTGCTGCCAATGCACTGCGCTGCCAACATCGGCGAAGAAGGCGACGTGACCCTGTTCTTCGGTCTGTCGGGCACCGGTAAAACCACCCTGTCGGCTGACGAAAGCCGTTACCTGATCGGTGACGACGAACACGGCTGGGGCGAAGGCGTGGTGTTCAACATCGAAGGCGGTTGCTATGCCAAGTGCATCGACCTGTCCGAGAAGAACGAGCCGGTCATCTGGAAAGCCATCAAGCACGGCGCTGTGCTGGAAAACGTGGTCATCGACGACGCCAAGCACGCCGACTACGCCGATGTCAGCCTGACCCAGAACAGCCGCGCGGCCTACCCGCTGGAGCACGTTGCCAAGCGTTCCGAGAAGAACCTGGGCGGCGAGCCAAACGCTGTGATCTTCCTGACCTGCGACCTGACCGGCGTGTTGCCGCCAGTGTCGATCCTCAACGAAGAACAAGCGGCCTATCACTTCCTGTCCGGCTACACCGCGCTGGTGGGCTCGACTGAAATGGGTTCGGGCAGCGGCATCAAGTCGACCTTCTCCACCTGCTTCGGCGCACCGTTCTTCCCGCGTCCGGCTGGCGAATACGCTGAACTGCTGATCAAGCGCATCCGCGGCTTCGGCTCCAAGGTCTACCTGGTCAACACCGGCTGGACCGGCGGTGGCTACGGCGTCGGCAAACGCTTCAACATCCCGACCACCCGTGCGGTGATCGCAGCGATCCAGAGCGGCGCGCTGATCGGTGCCGCCACCGAGCACCTGGACACCATCAACCTCGACGTGCCACTGGCCGTACCGGGCGTTGAAACCAACCTGCTCAACCCACGCAACACCTGGGCTGACAAGGCTGCGTACGACGAAGCGGCCAAGGCGCTGGCCGGTCTGTTCATCGAGAACTTCAAGAAGTTCGAAGTGAGCGACGCGATCAAGGCTGCGGGTCCTAAGTTGTAAAATTGGTTGCAGTAATGAGAAAGCCGCCTCTAGGGGCGGCTTTTTTGTGGGTGACGGTTTAGCTGTCGTTATCGGCTTGACTGCCATTATTCCCGCAGAATTTGGGGTAAACGGCCAGAATAATGCCACTTAAGGGAGGAGTGGCCCGCCAATACAGTTCTCGAAGATATCTTCAAGTCCACGATAGTCACATGCAACCGCATCAACATTTGCCGAAATCCAAGCGTCTTCCTTGATCAGCCACCAATCAACCGTAAAGCCCGCATTGATGATGATCTGCTCAAAAAGGATGCGCTGAGCACGCCCGTTACCTTCGCGAAAAGGATGAATGACATTCAAGTCGCCATAGGTTTCGGCGATAGCCACGACGAGCTCTTCTTTGTTCAGCCCCACGAACCATGCATTACGTTCCATGGCGCGAAATATTTTCTCTGCCTCTGGGAGAATTCTTTCTGCGGTGCAGAAAAAGGTATCCCCCTTCTGAATGTTGACTGTTCGCGGCTGCCCGGCCCAGTCGTAGACATCGCAAAACAGAGTTCTATGGATATGTTGAAAAAGGGTTAGATCATATGGAGGGGGAAGAAGACGAAATCGACTGATAGCGATCTCTGATAGTTCTCGCTCTGCTTTCTGCAGTTCTTCTTCACAGCGAATATTGAGCAAGTTACGCAGGACATCACTTCCAGGGTAGCAGTAGGGGTCTTGCCCGACCCCGTACTTGTCCACCATTAGCGTGTGTTCTGACGATATTTTTCGATGACTGATTCCCGTGATGGAAGCGGTCTTTCAGCATCGCTACGATTGGTATCGAACCCTTCTAGACGCAGGCTCGCCAAGTAGTTAGACCGACGTACTTTTTCGTAATAAGCCTGCTTTTGCTGGAACGTCAATTTGCTCATGGCATGGGCCTCTTGGTGCAGGATTACAGTGTAGCGCAATCGTGTGGACGGATTGGTTGGGATTTTCGATGCTTGCACGAGTGTTGCTCATCTGTCTCAGGTTAGGCGTGAGAGCGACTGGAAGACTGTCAGCCTCAGAGCGGTGCTTTCCAGCCGAGCATCTGCTGCTGCGCGACCTGCAGCAGGTCACAGCCATCCTGCGTCAGCAGATAGAGGGCGTGGGTGATATGGGGGATGTCTTCGACGTCGGCTTGTTTGAAACTGAGGCAGTAGAGGGTTTTCAGCAGGTCGCTGGAGGCACGCAGGCGCTGGACGGCGCATTCGAGGATGTCTTGCGGGTTGGCCGTTGTGTCGATGATCAGGGGCTTGGTGTCGGTGAGGCTGGATTCGAGTGAGCGGTAGCGATCGAGAGGAAGCGGGGTCCATGCTTTCATAGTGTGTATTCCAAATGTCGTGAGGATTCATCCCACCGTGACCAAGCGATGGGAGGCGAACTGTGTTCGGGTTGGTCAACCGAAGGAACACACAAGTCCGGCACGCTCAAAGGCGTCCCAAACACAGCCACCATTAAGCGTGCAGACATTTGAATTGCCGGCAGCATACAACGGACGCATTTATGTGTCCCACCGGGTGACCAAGCCCGAGCCGCTGATTTGCCAGCGACAGTCACGACTATAGATTTGTGACCTCAAGCCGCGATAGGCGACAAAGAGTCTTGGCATGTAGGAACGGGATGAAGATCTCATCGGACGTTCCTACCGGTCTTTCATCATTTTTCAACGCAAATGCTGATACGCCGAAATATCCAGCAAGCTGGTTGCCAGGCCGGTCGCCGGCTTGTAGATCTCGCCTTTCACGCTGCTGAACGGCACACCTTTACTGCCCAGTGAAACGTAGCGTTCGCCTTGGTCCAGTTCGGTGAAATAGGTGTAGGAATATTTGTGCATCAGTTTGTATTTGGCTTCATCGCGTACGATGCCGTTGGTGAGGTTTTCCAGGTCGGCCTGAGTCAGATCCAGGTTTTTTTGCAGTTGCACGCCCCAGCGTTTGAGGCAGGTTTCGGCGAGGTGGCGCACGATGTGTCCGGGCTCGAACAGCACTTTCAGATCGCTGGCATCGGTCGGGACGCCGCCGCTGCTGGTGGCATTGCCGGCCATGGTGGCGTGGCGCCCTGCCATCGGATAGATGCAGGTTTTAGTGCCGGTAGCAGTCTGTGGGATGACGCAGCTGAACCCTTTGGAGCGTTCGTCGCGAGCATAGAAGGCTACATACTCTTTGACGTTGGCCGCGAGTTTGACGCGCTCTTCCTGAAAGTTACCAATACCCGGCACGGGATCGAGCGCAAAGATATTGACCGGAATGTTTTTCAGCAGGCTGTCCTTGAACATTGCATTGGCCAGCATATGGCAACTGATGCCGCCTCGGCTCCAACCCACCAGATTGACTTGCGTGGGAATAACACCATCCTTGCGGAAAGTCTTGATGATTTGTTCCTGTAACTTTTGCTGGGTAATGCTGCGATCGCCGTAATTATATTTGCGCCAGAACCAGGATCCTTCGACTTTTACATCTTCGATCGGAATGCCGGCGGCTTTAAGGCGATTGTATTCGGCTTCAGTCAGCTGCTCGCGCTGCCAGTCACACTTGCCCTTGATGATATTGAGCGCGTGCAACACGTTTTCTTCCCAGCCTTTGCCGAACAGAGTTCCGCTCAAGCCGTATTCCTTGGTCCTGGTGAATAGATCATCGGCCTGCAAGTTGCCGCTGCCGGGGCCATCTACCACGATCCACTCGGCAAACTCGTGGCCCAAATGATTGGAAGCCAGGGTGGAAATCAGTTCTCCGTTCCAGAAGTTTTCATGGGTGGTATCAAACTTGTTGGAGCCTGTGCCGCAAAAAAATATAGTTAAAACAGACATGTTTGTTGCTCTTTTTAATGAAAGAGCGATCAACGTAATAGGGTTATTTTAAAAGGCAAAGAAGTGTCTTGTGTCTGGATTTGTTGGGCATGTGTTTTTGGTTTTACTGAGCGGTTTTGAGTTTTGCAATTTCCAGTAGTTCGCAGCCATCTTGAGTCAGTAAATAAAGTGCAGTAATGATGTTTGGAATGTCTTTGACGTCTGCCTGTTGAAAACACATGCAGTAGAGAGTTTCCAGTAGATTGTTGGCGGCACACAGACGTTGTTGAGCGGCATCCAGCAAATCTTCGCGGCAGGCGTCTGTGTCGATGACTAATACCGGTTTTTCGCTGTAGCTGGATTTCAATCGGCGGTAGCGGTTGATCGGCGGGTGGAGTGAGTTCATGGCGTCAGGCTGTCCTTTGAGAAGTCGCGCCGGACACTATAGGAGGGCATTGCGCGGTGGGACAAGGCGGCCGCAATGGACAGAATTCGTAGGGGTTTTCCCCGGGTTCGGGTATTTGCCCTACGTATTTTCAAATCCTTTTAAAGGTAAAACCCTTAGTCGGGAAATTTCCTGCGGGTATATCAGGCGCTTCTGAGCAAACATCTGTATGGTGCGCGCCAGAATCTGTAGGACGTTTGCAAACGTCCGATACGCGCTTAAAGGGAATTGAGTATGCAATGGCTACGTATGGCCTCGATTTCAGTGCTGTTGGCCAGTGGTTGGCGTTTGGCCATGGCATCAGATGCCGACAACGGCTGGATGTTTGCTGGCCCTGAGCGCACTGGCTGGCCCGATGCGCTTTCCAGCCAGACCAGCATCGATACCGCCTCGCGCGCCGAGGTGTTGATGTTCGGCAAAGTCCTGCTCGCCAGTGAAACGCTGGACGAGGTGGGGCTTGAGCAGCGACTGGGTGTGTCGCATGTGCAGCTCAAGTCGGTCAGGCAGGTGCGTGACGGTCTGTGGGATCGCTTGCTGAGCACCTATCGCAACGCCAGTCAGGACTGTGACGGGCAACCGTTCTGTCCTCGCGTGCGCAGTGTCGCGCAGCTGCGTCAATTGGCGGCGGCCTTTACCGGTGACATCACTCCGGCCCATGCGTTGTGGGCGAGCAAGAGCCTGGGTGTGCATGAGCAGGTGTTGAATGAGCACCTGCGAGTGGCAATTTTGCAACCCTGAACCGGTAAGTTTGTATTGCTGTTGCGGGCCTCTTCGCGAGCAGGCTCGCTCCTACAGTGGGCCGAGTTGTCTGCGCCAATGGCTGTATCATCCCGTATCGAATTGACCCCGGCCTTTTCTCGACTCGCTGCGATCGCCCACTAGGCTGTTGGTATCACAGCGGTCAACGGAGTGACAGCGCATGCACAACACCCTGGAACAGGTTTTCGGTTATCCACAGTTTCGACCCGGACAGGAAGCGGCGATCAGCGCCGTGCTGGCGGGGCGCTCGGCGGCGGCGATTTTTCCCACCGGTTCCGGCAAGTCGCTTTGCTACCAGGTTTCGGCACTATTGCTGCCGCATCTGACCCTGGTGGTCTCGCCGCTATTGGCGTTGATGCAGGATCAACTGGCGTTCCTCAAACGCCATGGCATCAGCGCCGGCAGTATCGATTCGGCGCAAAGCCGCGATGACGCCAATGACGTGATGGCCCGCGCCCGTTCGGGTGAATTGAAGATTCTGATGATCTCGGTGGAGCGCCTGAAGAACGAGCGTTTCCGCAACTTTTTGCAGCAGGTGCCGATCTCGCTGCTGGTGGTCGACGAGGCGCACTGCATCTCGGAGTGGGGGCACAACTTCCGCCCCGACTACCTGAAGCTGCCGGACTACCAGCGTCAGTTCAACATCCCGCAAACCCTGCTGCTGACGGCCACGGCCACACCGAAAGTGATTGCCGACATGCAGGCCAAATTCGCCATCGCCGAAGCGGATGTGGTGACCACCGGTTTCTATCGGCCCAACCTCAATCTGCTGGTCGAGCCGGTACGCGGGCAGGACAAGCGCCGGCGGCTGGTGGAGTGGATGAGCGAGCGTGCGGGGCAACCGAGCATTGTCTACGTCACCCTGCAGAAAACCGCCGAACACATTGCCGAGCATCTGGGACGTAACGGGATTCAGGCCGAGGCCTATCACGCCGGTTTACCCAACGATCAGCGCGAGGCGATACAGAAGCGCTTCATGGCCGGGCAGTCCAATTGCATTGTCGCGACTATTGCCTTCGGCATGGGCATCGACAAGAGCGACATCCGCAACGTGGTGCATTTCGACCTGCCCAAATCCATCGAAAACTACAGTCAGGAAATCGGTCGCGCCGGACGCGATGGACAGCCTTCGGATTGCCTGGTACTGGCCAACCGCGACAGCCTCAACGTGCTGGAAAACTTCGTCTACGGCGATACCCCGGAGCGTGAGGGGATTCGTTGTGTGCTGGAGGAAATGCAGGCTGCCGCGCCCGAAGGGCAGTGGGAGTTTCTGCTCGGACCGCTGGCCGATCAGAGCAATATTCGCTCGCTGCCACTCAAGACGCTGCTGGTGCAGCTGGAGCTGCGGGGCCTGATTGCGCCGCGCTATGCCTATTACGCCGAGTACCGCTTCAAATACCTGCTGGAACCCGACGCGTTGCTTGAGCGTTTCGAGGGTGAGCGCAGGGAGTTTGTCGCGGCCATCATCCACACCTCCAGTCGCGCACGCACCTGGGCCACGGTGAATTTCGAGGCGATGTACACGCAATATTCAGCTGAGCGCAATCGGGTGGTGACGGCGCTGGATTACTTCCAGGAAAAGGGCTGGGTCGAGCTTGAGAGCAAGCAGATGACCGAGGTCTACAACGTGCTGCACAGCGATTTCGACAGCGCTGTGTTGAGCGCCGAGTTGCACCAGTACTTCACCCGGCATGAGCAGGCTGAAGTCGCGCGGATTCACGCAATGCTTGAGCTGTTCGCCACTGAGCGCTGCCTGGGTTATCGCCTGGCTGAATACTTCGGCGACCACAATGCGCCCGAGCACTGCGGACACTGTTCGGTGTGCCACGGTAATGTCGCGCGGCTGCCGGAACCTCCCGAGTTGCCAGCGCTTGTGGATAAAAGTTTCTCGGCGCTGTGCGGTGATTTTATCCACAGGCACGAACAGCACACCGGCAGCATGCCGACGGCGGAGCGTCTGACGCGTTTTCTGTGCGGGATAAGTGTGCCGCTGTTTACCAAGCTGAAGGCGCGGACGATCTCGGGGTATGCGGCGCTGGAGGAGTATCCGTACGCGCAAGTCCGCAGTTGGGCTGACAATCATCTGCTCGAGTAAATACAAATCCTGTGGGAGCGGGCTTGCTCGCGAAGGCGTCATGACAGTTGAAATTCCCATGCATGACACTCCGTTTTCGCGAGCAAGCCCGCTCCCACAGGGGATTGTGGCGCCATGGCGGATTGTATCCATGCGCTGAATGTCGCTCATCACGGTAATAAACTTCAAAAATGCCCGGTGCCTGACTATGGTGAAGGCTGTCTTCGGATCGCCAACAAGAGAACAACATGAGCCAGACATCCTTCGATATTCAGCAAGCTGCCGTGATCGGCGCGGGCACCATGGGCCGCGGTATTGTCATGTGCCTGGCCAATGCCGGCATCGCCGTGCAATGGGTCGATAACAACACACAGATGCTTGAACAGGCGCTGGACGCAGTGGCGCAGACTTATGCACACAACGTGCGCCAGGGCCGGCTCGATCAGGTCGAAGCGGATGCACGTCTTGCCCGGATCAGCGCGGCGGCGGATTACCCGGCGATCCGTAATGTCGATCTGGTGATCGAAGCGGTGTACGAAAACCTCGCGCTCAAGCAAAAGATCTTTCGCGAGCTGGATGGCCTGCTCAAGCCTGAGGCGTTGTTGGCGAGCAACACCTCGGCACTGGATATCGACGCGATTGCCGCTGCAACCAGACGCCCATCGCAAGTGCTCGGTCTGCATTTCTTCAGCCCGGCGCATATCATGAAACTGCTGGAAATCGTCCGCGGAGCACAGACTTCACCGGCGACGCTGGAAGCGGCGCTGGCGCTGGGCAAACGCATGGGCAAGGTCAGTGTGGTGTCGGGCAACTGCCACGGTTTTATCGGCAATCGCATGTTGCATCCGTATGTGCTTGAGGCGCGCAAGATGCTGCTCGAAGGCGCTTATCCACAGCAGGTCGATGCAGCGTTGCAGGGTTTCGGTTTTGCCATGGGGCCGTTTCGCATGTACGACGTGGTCGGCATTGATCTGGAGTGGCGCGCGCGCGAATTGGCCGGCGAGGGGCAGGATGCGCCAGAGGTTCAGGTCGACAACCGTTTGTGCGAACTGGGGCGTTTCGGGCAGAAGTCCGGCAACGGTTACTACCACTACGAGCCGGGCAGTCGTCAGGCCGAGCATGATCCCGAGGTCGATGCGCTGATATTGAGCGTTAGCGAAGGCCTCGGCTTTCAGCGCCGCGAGATTGGGTCCGAGGAAATCCTCGAGCGCTGCCTTCTGGCGCTGGTCAACGAGGGTGCGAAAATTCTGCAGGAAGGCATTGCCGAATCGGCGCATGACATCGATCAGGTGTACATCAATGGCTACGGCTTCCCGGCGGACAGAGGCGGCCCGATGGCCTGGGCGGACGATCAGGGGCTGGCGGACATTCACAAGCGCTTGCTGGCGCTGGAGACGCGACAGGGCGATCAATGGCGGCCGGCGCCACTGATTGGCGAGCTGGCGGCGCGAGGCAAAGGTTTTTACCTTTAGACTGGACAGATAACTCAAGGAGTCGATACCGATGTCCAGCACCATGGCGCAACGCGCCGATTACCCGCATTTCCAGCCGATCACCACCCGCTGGCACGACAACGATGCTTATGGCCACATCAACAACGTCACCTACTACAGCTTTTTCGATACTGCCGTGAACACTTACCTGATTCAGGTCGGTGGCCTGGATATCCACGACGGCGAGGTGGTGGGTTTTGTCGTGAGTTCATCTTGCGATTATTTTGCCTCGATCGCTTTTCCGGACCTGATCGAGATCGGTCTGCGAGTCGGTAAGCTGGGTAACAGTTCGGTGCAATATGAACTGGCGGTGT
The DNA here is from genome assembly GCF_053851495.1 of Pseudomonas sp. JQ36. Classification (NCBI taxonomy): domain Bacteria; kingdom Pseudomonadati; phylum Pseudomonadota; class Gammaproteobacteria; order Pseudomonadales; family Pseudomonadaceae; genus Pseudomonas; species Pseudomonas sp. JQ36. The sequence continues at coordinate 5,136,604 of NZ_CM132642.1, forward strand.
TCAAGGTCGGTGAAAGCGAGGCGTGTGCGGCGGGGCGTTTCGTCCATGTATTCGTGGACCGGACGAGCAATCAGCCGGTGCCCATTCCAGGCAGATTGCGTGATGCGCTGGAGCGTCTGGTGGTTTGAACCTGAGCAAAAAAAATCGCAGCCCTTGGGCTGCGATTTTTGCTTTCGCGCTTAACGCAACGGGTTAGTCGCGATAGTAGCGGTGATGCTTGCGATGGCCGTAAGCGTGGCCACGGCCAGGGTGACGGTCGCGGTAGTAGCGACGGTCGTCACGGCCGCGATCGTAATGACGATCATCGTCATTGCTCTTGTTACCCATGTAGTTACCCAGCGCGCCACCGGCGCCGCCACCTGCTGCGGCGCCGATCAGGCTGCCGGTGGTGCCGCCCATGCTGCGGCCGACCACGTTACCGCCAGCTGCGCCCAACGCACCGCCAATGGCCGCTTCGCCACGGCTGTGTTTGTTAGCGCCGACCGCGCTACCACCCGCGCCGCCCAGGGCCGCGCCAATGGTTGAACCTGTGCTGCCGCCTAAAGACTGACCGACGACCGAGCCAAGAACCCCGCCCAATGCGCCGCCCACACCTGCTTCGGTGGTGCCTCCGGCAGAAGCGAAGCCACTGACCAGGCCAAGGGACAACAAGAGAATCGAGGAGAACTTCATAGAGGAGCCTCAAAGGGATGACGGCGCGATCCTGAGGCTCTGTATCACGGCTGACAATCGAAATCCGACGAATAACACGACTTGTATACAATTATGCAAGTTGCTGTTTTGTATGCGGAACTTAAGCGATTTTCGCCGGTCTTTAGCTACTTCGGACAGGCCGCTTTTGTGAAAAAGCGGCCTTTTTTGTGGGCGTTGGAATGGTGCAGGGTACAAAGAGTTTTGTTGAATGTGCCACCGCTTTCGCGAGCAAGCCCGCTCCCACAATTGAAATGCATTCCAATGTGGGAGCGGGCTTGCTCGCGAAGGGATCAGTCCAGGCAACGCTTTACGCAGATTTGGCCATGATCAACCCAGTCTCGCTTGCAGCCTCCAGCCGGATCGCAATGAACTTCGACGTCGGCGTATGGCTGCCATCCCCGGTGCTTTCCAGCGGCACCAGCGGATTCACTTCCGGGTAATAAGCCGCCGCTTGCCCCGCAGGAATATCAAACGCCAGCAAGGTAAAGCCCTTCACCCGACGCTCACGGCCATCATCCCAGATCGACACGATGTCGGCCTTCTGCCCCGGGCGGAAGCCCAGGCGAATGATGTCGGCCTCGTTGGCGAACAGCACATCGCGCTGGCCCTTGACCCCACGGTAACGGTCGTCGAGACCATAGATCGTGGTGTTGTACTGATCGTGGGAGCGCATCGATTGCAGGATCAGGTCCGGCAGTTGTCCGGTGGCACGGGTACGTTCATGCACCAGGTCCTTGGGCAACATGTTCGCGCGGAAATTGGCGCGGCCCGACGGCGTGTTCCACTTGCGTGCACCGGCACTGTTGCCGAGGTAGAAACCGCCCGGGTTCTTGACCTTCTCGTTGAAGTCCTTGAAGCCCGGAATGGTATCGGCGATCAGGTCGCGGATGCGCCGGTAATCGGCCACCAGCCAGTTCCAGTCCACCGGTTTGCTGCCCAGCGTGGCGGCGGCGATGCCGGCGATGATCGCCGGTTCCGAGCGCATCTGGTTCGACAGCGGCTGCAACTGGCCGTTGGACGCGTGAACCATGCTGAACGAGTCTTCCACGGTGACCGCTTGCGGGCCTTCGGCCTGGATATCGATGTCGGTTCGACCCAGGCACGGCAGGATCAGTGCGTCTTTACCGTGGGCCAGGTGGCTGCGGTTGAGCTTGGTGCTGATCTGCACGGTCAGGTCGCAATTGCTCAGCGCCGCGAAGGTACGCGGGCTGTCCGGCGTGGCCTGGGCGAAGTTGCCGCCCAGACCGATGAAGACCTTGGCGCGGCCCTCGGCCATGGCGTGAATCGCCTCGACCACGTTGTGCCCGTTGTCACGCGGCACCTTGAACTGGAAACGCCGCTCAAGGGAATCGAGGAACGCCACCGGCGGACGCTCGTTGATGCCCATGGTGCGGTCGCCCTGCACGTTACTGTGACCGCGCACTGGACACAGGCCGGCGCCGGGTTTGCCGACGTTGCCGCGCAGCAGCATCAGGTTGGCGATTTCCTGGATGGTCGGCACCGAATGGCGATGCTGAGTGATGCCCATCGCCCAGCACATGATCACGTTCTTGCCTTTGGCGTACATGCGCGCCGCTTGCTCGATCTCGACCAGGGTCAGGCCGGATTGCTCGACGATCTGCTCCCATGAGGTGTCGTCGACAACCCCGAGGTATTCCAGCACGTTGGCGCTGTGGGCATTGAGAAAGTCATGGTCGAACACGGCTGGAGCGCCTGCTTTCTGCGCGTCGCGCTCCCACTGCAAGAGGAATTTGGCCATACCGCGCAGCACTGCCATGTCGCCGCCCAGTGCCGGACGGAAATACGCGGTGTTGGTCGGCTTATCGCCGTTGGTGAGCATTTCCAACGGATGTTGTGGATGCTGGAAGCGTTCCAGACCGCGCTCTTTCAGCGGGTTGATGCACACCACTTGTGCGCCGCGCTTCACCGCTTCACGCAGTGGTTCGAGCATCCGCGGATGGTTGGTGCCGGGGTTCTGGCCCCAGACGAAAATCGCGTCGGCGTGTTCGAAGTCGTCGAAGGTCACCGTGCCTTTACCGACGCCGACACTTTGCGCCAACGCCACACCGCTGGCCTCGTGGCACATGTTCGAGCAGTCGGGGAAGTTGTTGGTGCCGTAGGCGCGCACGAACAACTGATACAGGTACGCCGCTTCGTTGCTGGCACGGCCCGAGGTGTAGAACTCGGCCTGGTCCGGGCTCGACAGCGCTTGCAGGTGCTTGCCGATCAGGGCGAAGGCGTCGTCCCAGGCAATGGGTTTGTAGCGATCGGTCTCTGCGTCGTAGACCATCGGCTCGGTGAGGCGGCCCTGGTATTCAAGCCAGTAGTCGCTCTGCTCCAGCAACGACGTCACGCTGTGTTTGGCGAAGAACTTGCCGTCCACTCGGCGCTTGGTTGCTTCCCAGTTCACTGCTTTGGCGCCGTTCTCGCAGAACTTGACCATGCCGCTTTCCGGGGAATCGCCCCAGGCGCAGCCTGGGCAGTCAAAGCCACCGTTCTGGTTGGTCTTGAGCATCATGCGCAGGTTTTTCAGCGCGTTGTCGCTGGTCAACCAGGCCTGAGCCACACTGATCAGGGCACCCCAGCCGCCGGCTGGGCCCTTGTAAGGCTTGTAGCGCGGGACGGGTTTCTGGTCGGCTTGATGATGTTGGCTCACGCTTGATTCTCCATCGCTGGGCTGTAAACCCGCGGCGCATTCTTCTGCGGCAGGTGGATGAGATTGAGGTTGTGGCGACGGGCCCATTGCACGGCAAGGCCCGTGGGCGCGGACAGGCTGACCAGAGTCTGGATGCCGGCGCGTAAAACTTTCTGGATCAATTCGAGACTGCAACGGCTGGTGACAATCGCCAGCCCACCCTCTGTGGATATCTTCTGGCGGATCAGGCCGCCGATCAGTTTGTCGAGGGCGTTGTGCCGGCCGATATCCTCGCGCCCCAGCAGCAATTCACCGCTGGCGTTCATGAACACCGCCGCGTGTACCGCGCCGCAGTGCTGGCCGAGCGGCTGGAACGCGCCGATGCGCTGGCGCAGGCCGTCGAGCCATGCGGCGGGCGGCAACGGTGCGCCGGGCAGGACTTGCAGATCGGGCAAGGCTTGCTCGACGGCTTCAACGCCGCACAGACCGCAACCGCTGGTGCCGGCCAGTTGCCGGCGCTGTTGCTTGAGGTTCCAGAATGCGCGGTTGGCGATGGTCACCTGCGCGTATTGCGCCGAGCCAGCACCGGTCAGTTGCAGGTCATAAATGTCGCTGGCGTCTTCGATGATGCCGCTGCCGAGGCTGAAACCGAAGATGAAATCTTCCAGATCCGTCGGCGTCACCAGCATCACTGCCTGACTGATGCCGTTGTAGGCAATCGCCAACGCGACTTCCTCGGCAAGCGCGGTGCTGGCCGATTCCACAAGGGGCAGATCGCTGTAGCTGTAGGTCTGGCTGGCGGCGGGCGCGGGCGTTTCGAGTGCAGGCGCCGCGCAGGCTGGGCGCTTGGCGTTCATGGCATCACCGACGGATTGATCAACGCTAAGACTAGGCGCGGCAACTTGTCGCGTCTAATCGGTACTGTCGATCTATTGATAGATGGCGTCGATCAAGCGACTGCCGGGTCATTGGTCGGCCCGGAACCGGGTTGGTCTGGTGTGGTCTAGGCTTGGACGTCTGGAATCCCAATCAAGGAGTGTGCGCTATGAGTCTGTTGAGCTTTGTGAAAGAAGCTGGTGAAAAGCTGATCGACCTGCTGACCCCAGGTAATGCCAATGCCAGCGAGCAGTTGAAGGAACATATCAGCAAGGTCGGGTTGGGCAATCCCAATGTTCAGGCAACCGTGGACGGCGACAAGGTGACCGTTACCGGTGAGGTAGCGAGCCAGGAGGAGAAGGAAAAAATTCTGCTGGCGGTGGGTAACATCGAAGGCGTGGGCAGTGTTGATGATCAGATCACCGTGACCGGACCGGTTGTGGCTGCGGCACGTTTTGTCGTGGTGAAAAAAGGCGACACCCTCAGTGCCATTTCCCTCGCGGTGTATGGCAACGCCAATCAGTACAACAAGATCTTTGAGGCCAACAAACCAATGCTCAAGGATGTAAACAAAATCTACCCGGGCCAAACCCTGCGTATCCCTGAGTAACTCAAAACTCCTGTAGGAGCTGCCGAAGGCTGAGATCTTTTGATCTTGTTTTTTAAACAATCAAAGTCAAAAGATCGCAGCCTTCGGCAGCTCCTACAGGAATCAGAGTCCCCGAATCAAATCGCGGTAGTCTTCAACCGCCGCAAACTCAGCCGTGTCCTTCGGCCCCTTGCGACTGTCCGGCTCTTTCACCGCCAACAAATGCGTCACACCAAATTCCCGCGCACTGCGCAGAATCGGCAACGTGTCGTCGATGAACAGACTGCGTGCCGGATCGAAACCGATATCCGCCTGCAAGGCATCCCAGAACTGCGGATTCTCTTTGGGGAAACCGTAATCGTGGGAGCTGATCAGCCGTTCGAAATACGGCGCCAGTTCGATCCGTTCCAGTTTCAGCGACAGTGAATCGCGGTGGGCGTTGGTGATCATGATCACCCGTTTGCCGGCCTTTTTGATCGCCTGCAGAAAGGTGTCGGCATCCGGGCGCAGCGCGATCAGGTGCGCAGTTTCCAGTTTCAGTTCACGCACCGAGAGTTTCAGTTCGGTGCTCCAGAAATCCAGGCAGTACCACTGCAGTTGCCCGGCATGGCGCTCGAACAGCGGCTGCAATTCCATATCGGCCATGGCCCGGCTCACCCCGTGCAGTTCGGCGTAGCGTTGCGGCAGGTGTTCCAGCCAGAAATGGTTGTCGAAGTGCAGATCCAGCAACGTACCGTCCATGTCCAGCAGGACGGTATCGATGTCAGACCACGGTAAAGAAGGCATGGCAACGTCTCGAGCGGTAGAAAGATATCCGACACAAACAATCGGGAAAGCCGCGTTATAGTAGCGCGTTCACGCCAAGGAGCTTTGCATGCGCCAGAAACCCACTGTACTCGCCCGCGAGATTGTCGCCACCAGTCGTCTGTTTTGCGTCGAAGAACTGAAGTTGCGTTTTTCCAATGGCGTGGAGCGCACCTACGAGCGTCTGGTCGGCAAAGGCGCGGGTTATGGCGCGGTGATGATTGTGGCGATGTTCGACAGCGAACACGCGGTGCTGGTCGAGGAATACTGCGGCGGCACTGACGAGTACGAACTGTCCCTGCCCAAAGGCCTGATCGAGCCGGGCGAGGATGTACTGGCAGCGGCCGAGCGCGAGCTCAAGGAAGAGGCCGGTTTCGGTGCGCGCCAACTGGAACATCTGACCGAGTTGTCGCTGTCGCCCGGTTACATGAGCCAGAAGATCCAGGTGGTGCTGGCCACCGATCTCTACGAGGAGCGTCTGGAGGGAGACGAGCCCGAGCCGATGCGCGTCGACAAGGTCAACCTGCGTGAACTGGCGGCGCTGGCGCAGAACCCGCAATTTACCGAAGGCCGCGCCCTGGCGGCGCTGTATCTGGCGCGTGATCTGCTGACGCAGCGCGGGTTCTTTCAGTCATGAGTGAGATGTCGATGAGTTTTCCCCATCCGTTGATGGCGCCGGTGGTTGAGCTGGCATTGCAGGCTGGCGAGGCGATTCTGCAGTTCTGGCGCTCTGGCGTGGAGGTCACCGCCAAGTCCGATGATTCACCGGTGACCGCAGCGGATATGGCCGCGCACCATGTAATCGTCGCCGGGCTGACCGCACTGGACTCCAGTATTCCGATTCTGTCGGAGGAGGACGCCAACATTCCGCAGAGCGTGCGCGCCGGGTGGCAGCGCTGGTGGCTGGTGGATCCGCTGGATGGCACCAAGGAGTTCATCAGCGGCAGTGAAGAGTTCACCGTCAACATCGCCCTGATCGAAAACGGTCGTGTGGTGTTTGGCGTGGTGTCGATGCCGACCAATGGCCGCTTCTATGTCGGCGGTGCCGGTCTCGGCGCGTGGCGTGGGGACAAAGGTGGTTCGCCGGTGGCGATTCAGGTGCGTGACGCGCTCGCGCCCGGTGAAGCGTTCACCGTGGTGGCGAGCCGTCGCCACTCGAGTCCGGAGCAAGAGCGGCTGCTTGCCGGTCTGAGCGCCAGCCTGGGCGAGTTGCAACTGGCAAACATCGGCAGTTCGTTGAAGTTTTGTCTGCTGGCCGAAGGAGCGGCGGATTGCTACCCAAGACTGGCGCCGACGTCGCAATGGGACACCGCTGCGGCGCAGGGCGTGCTCGAAGGTGCCGGCGGCGAGGTGCTGGATCTGCAGGGCGAAGCGTTCTGTTATCCGGCGCGGGAATCGCTGCTCAATGCGTTCTTTCTGGCGCTGCCGGCGAAAGCGGCGTGGCGTTCAAGACTGTTGGAGCTGGCTCGCTCCTGAGATCAAAAGATCGCAGCCTGCGGCAGCTCCTACAGAGGATTTCGCATCCCCCTGTAGGAGCTGCCGAAGGCTGCGATCTTTTGCTTCAGCGGTGCAGAACGTATTGCCCGCTGAACGTCACTGCATCCTCATCGCTGCCGGCGTTGACGATCCGCGTATTAAGCGTCAACCGTGCGCGTCCATAGCGCTGATACATCGCCAGAAACTTCTTCCAGACCGACGCTTCCGGTGCCGGGCAAATCGCTGTGGCATCACTGGTCACGGGCAGCGGATAACTGATCTGGCCTTCCTGAATCACGATGTGCCCGTCATCGATGCCTTCTTCCTTCAGGCGCAGATGCAGCCAGCCCCAACCCGCCAGCACTGCGCCGCAGTAGAGACTGCCGCCGAACATGGTGCTCTTGTGATTGACGTTCGGCTCCAGCGGCAAGTGCAGGCTTAACTGCTGCTCATGCCAGGCGAGGACCTTGAGGCCCATCTCGCGGGTCAGCGGAATGTCGTGATGCAGCACCGATTCCAGATAGCGGCTGTCGCGGTTCATTCGGCTTCGTCTCCATGGGCGTTACTGTCGGCGAAATTCAAGCCGTGCTTGCGCAGCTTGTCATGCAGGGTCTTGCGCGGAATACCCAAGGCTTCGGCGAGGCTGCGCACCGAACTGTGCGAGCGCGCCAGCTCAGCGGCGATCAACGATTTCTCGAAGTTTTCCACCTGCTCGCTCAGTCCGCCACTGACGACTTCCACGGTGGTGCCGCCTTCGTTTCCACTGTTATCCAGCGCCAGTTCCAGCCCCAAGGCGAACCGCTCGGCGGCGTTCTGCAGTTCGCGCACGTTGCCCGGCCAGGTGTGGCGCAGGAGCAAGGCGCGTTGCGCCGGCTGCAGTTCATGCGGCGGCAAACCATGGCGGGCGCTGGCTTCATCGGCGTAATGCTGGAACAGCACCAGCGCATCTTCGCCGCGTTCGCGCAGCGGCGGAATGCGCAATGGTGCGACGTTCAGGCGGTAGTACAAGTCAGCGCGGAAACGCCCTTGATCAGCGGCCTGACGCAAGTCTTCCTTGGTCGCGGCGATGACGCGGATGTCCAGTGGGATCAGCTGATTGCCACCCAGACGTTCGACCACACGCTCTTGCAGCATGCGCAGCAGTTTCACCTGCACGTCCATGCTCATGCTTTCGATTTCGTCGAGGAACAGCGTGCCGCCGTTGGCGAATTCGAATTTGCCGATCCGGCGTTTCTGCGCGCCAGTGAACGCGCCCGGCTCATGCCCGAACAGCTCGCTTTCGACCACCGATTCGGCCAGCGCCCCGGCGTTGATCGCCACGAACGGGCCGTTGCGCCGACTCGACAAATCGTGCAGCGCACGGGCCACGACCTCTTTGCCGGCGCCGGTTTCACCAAGGATCAACACGTCGGCCTTGGTCGCCGCCAGCGCACCGATCTGTTCGCGCAGGCGCAGCATCGGCGCCGAATGGCCGACCAGTCGTGCGCTCAGTTCGTTGCGATCGCTCAGGGCCAGACGCAGGCTGCGGTTGTCCAGCACCAGCCGGCGCAGGGCCAGGGCGCGGCGCACGCTGTCGAGCAGGGCATCGCTGGCGAACGGTTTTTCCAGAAAATCATAGGCGCCTGCGCGCATCGCCTGCACCGCCAGCGGCACATCGCCGTGGCCGGTGATCAGCAGCACTGGCAGTTCCGGATCCTGCGCGTGCAATTCGCTTAACAGCTCCAGGCCGTCCATACCTGGCATGCGGATATCGCTGACCACCACGCCGGGCCAGTCACGCTCCAGTTGCCCGGCCAGACCTTTGGCTTCGGACAGCGGAAGGATTTTCAGCCCGGCCAGATCCAGAGTCTGGCCGAGGGCCTGACGCAGGTGCGGATCGTCGTCGATCAACACCACCTGAATGCGATTGTCGATGGTCATGCACTTCGATCCTCGGACGGTTGCAGGCTGACCCCGGGCGCGCCGGCGCGCAGCCGCAGGGTGATCAAGGCGCCACCTTGCTTGTGGTTGGCGAACGACAGTTCACCGCCGAAGGCGCGCATCAGGGTTTCACAGATCGCCAGCCCCAGGCCAAGGCCCTGAGTGCGGGTCTTGGTGGTGTAGAAGGGCTCGCTGGCGCGGCCGAGGGCTTCCATGCAAAAGCCCGGGCCGTTGTCGCGAATGTACAGATTGACGCCCTCGGCCGTGGATTCGGCACTCAGCCACAGTTTGCGCGGCGGGCCTTTTTCGGTCAGCGCATCGAGGGCGTTGGCCAGCAGATTGCCGAGCACCTGGCGCAGACGGGTTTCCCCGGCCTCGACCCACAGCGTGGCGGCGGGCAGGTCGCGGATCAGCTCGACTTCCATGCTGCGGCGCCGTTTGGCGAGCAATGCCAGCGCATCGTCCAGCGCCGGTTGCAGAGCCACGCTTTCCGGGGCGTGGCGATCGCGGCGGGCGAAGGCACGCAGGTGCGCGATGATCGAGGCCATGCGCCCGGTCAGCTCGCTGATCAGTTTGAGGTTGCCACGGGCGTCGTCGGTGCGTTGATGATCGAGCAGCACTTCGGCGTTTTCCGCATAGCTGCGAATCGCCGCCAGCGGCTGATTGAGTTCGTGGCTGATGCTCGCCGACATGGTGCCCAGCGCCGAGAGTTTGCCAGCCTGGACCAGATCGTCCTGGGCACGCACCAGCTCCTGCTGGGCCTGTTCCCGCTCCAGCACTTCCTGCTTCAGGCGGCGGTTGAGGCCTTCCAGATCGCTTGTGCGTTCTGCCACACGGCCTTCCAGTTCACGCCGGGCCTTGGCTTCGAAGGCGATGCGTTCCAGATAATGCCGGCGACGCTGCATCATCAGTCCCAGCAGCAGCATCACCACCAACAGCGTGGCGCCGCCGATCGCCACCACAGTGCGTACCGGACGGTCGATCAGCGTGCGTGGAGCGAGGATGCTGACGCTCCAGCCGGTTTCGGCGATATCGACGGTTTGGGTCAGCCAGGCGCTGTCGCTGAGGTTCAGTGGGCGCGGCTCGCGGGTCGGATAGGGCTGGATGGCGGTGATTGCCGAGCGCTCGGTATCGCTCAGGGTGCGGGTCGAACGGAAACGCCATTCCGGGCGCGAGGTGAGAATCACCACGCCGTTATGGTCGGTCACCAACAGTTGTTCCGGGGTTTTGCCCCAGAGGCTTTCGGTGTGGTCGAGGTCGACCTTGATCACCAGCACGCCGATGATTTTTTCGCCGTTGCGCACTGCTGCGGCGAAGAAATATCCGCGCTTGGCCGAGGTGGTGCCCAGACCAAAGAAACGCCCCAGGCGTCCAGCCATGGCCTCGCTGAAATACGGACGGAAGGCGAAATTGCGTCCGACAAAGCTGTCATGTTTGTCCCAGTTCGACGCCGCCAGGGTCTGGCCGCTGGTGTCCATCAGGTACATGACTTCGGCGCCGGTCTGCGCTGCGATGTTTTTCAACAGGCGGTTGGCGTTGCCCTGGGTGACACCGTCGTCCGGAGCGCCGAGCACGGCGCGCAGGGCCGGCAGGTCGCCGAGGATCTGCGGCAACACTTCATAACGGTGCAGGGTGCCCAGCAGGTTGGCGACGTAGAGGTCGAGGGTCTGGCGGTTTTGTCCGGCCAGTTCACTGCGGTAATAGCGCTCGGCCAGATGCTCCAGCGGCCACAGCAGCGGCGCCAGACACAGGGCCAGCAGCGCGAGGCTGCGCCAGCGAGGTCTGCGGGGAAGGATAGGTTTCATGAGCCGGATGCGCCTGTGGTGACAGGCGCATTATGCCTAGGCTTGCCGGGCAAGACACTCATGCAGCGCAGTTTGCCAGTCAGGTTGACTGACCCCCCATTCCCGTTGCAAGCGACTGCAGTCGAGTCGCGAATTCAATGGCCGGGCGGCAGGCGTCGGATAGTCGCTCGAGGGAATCGGCAATAGCGTTGCGCAAGGCTTCCCCTGTTCAAGTAGCGCGCTACCGATGGCCTGGGCAAAGCCGAACCAGGAAGTCTCACCTTGCGCGGTCAGGTGGTAGGTACCCCAGGCACCCGCTTGCCTGTCTTGCCAGCGCTTGATCAGTTCGAGGGTACTGAGGGCAATGCTGCCGGCCCAGGTCGGCGCACCGATCTGGTCAGCGACAACCCGCAACTCGGGTTTTTCCTGAAGCAGACGCTGCATGGTCAACAGAAAGTTGCGGCCATGGGTTGAATAGACCCAACTGGTGCGCAGGATCAAATGCTGCGCATGAGCGGCAGCGACAGCCTGCTCACCCGCCAGCTTGCTCTTGCCGTAGACCCCGAGCGGGTTGGTCGCGTCAGATTCAACGTAAGGCGCGTGTTTGTTGCCATCGAACACATAATCGGTGGAGTAATGGATCAGCGGAACGTCCAGCAGGGCGGCCGCTTCGGCCAGTACCCCGGGGCCGGTTGCGTTGATGGCGAACGCCAGCTCTGGCTCGCTTTGTGCCTGGTCAACGGCCGTGTATGCCGCTGCATTGATGATCAGGTCGGGCGCGACTTGCCTGACTTGCTGGCGAATTTGCGCCGGTTGCGCGAGGTCGAGGCGGTCGCGCCCCAGTACTACGAGGCTGCCGAGACCGGCCAGACACGCCTGCAACGCCTGCGAGACCTGTCCATTCTGACCACAGATAAGGATTTTCATGGGAACAGGTCGGCCTCTTGCAGGCTTTTGCCGTCCTGATCCTTGGCAGACAGCTTCGGGGCTTGCTGCAGTTGCCAGTCAATGGCCAGTGTCGGGTCATCCCAGCGAATGCTGCGTTCGGCCGACGGCGTGTAGTAGTCGGTCGTCTTGTAGAGAAACTCGGCCACCTCGCTCAGCACGACGAAACCGTGGGCAAAGCCTTCCGGGACCCATAACTGACGATGGTTGTCGGCGGACAGGCGCACGGCGACCCATTTGCCAAAGTTCGGCGAACTGCGGCGGATATCCACGGCTACATCCAGGACTTCCCCTACGGTTACCCGTACCAGTTTCCCCTGGGTGTTTTCCAACTGATAGTGCAGGCCACGCAACACGCCTTTTTGCGAACGCGAGTGGTTATCCTGGACGAACTGTGCGTGAACTCCCGTCGCTTCAGCGAATGCCCTGGCGTTGAAGCTTTCATAGAAAAAACCGCGCTCGTCACCGAATACCTTCGGTTCGATGATCACGACACCCGGCAGGCCGGTTTCAATCACGTTCATTGGTTGTCTCCGGCAATCGAGAACAGGTACTGGCCGTATCCGGTCTTGCCGAAATACTGAGCGCGTTCGAGCAGATAATCGCGAGTGATCCAGCCGTTCTGATAGGCGATTTCTTCCAGACACGCGACCTTCAGGCCCTGACGGTGTTCGATTGTCTGCACGTATTGAGAAGCCTCAAGCAGGCTGTCATGCGTACCGGTATCCAGCCATGCGAATCCACGACCGAAGCGCTCGACCTGCAGATCGCCTCGCTGCAGATAGGCATTGTTCACATCGGTGATTTCCAGTTCGCCACGGGGCGAGGGTTTGACTGCCTTGGCAATTCTGATCACATCGTTGTCGTAGAAATACAGCCCGGTGACGGCGTAGCTGGACTTTGGCTTCGCCGGTTTTTCTTCAATGGACAGCGCGCGCCCTTCGCTGTCGAAGTCGATCACGCCGAAGCGCTCCGGATCCTTGACCCAGTAGCCGAATACGGTTGCGCCAGCCTTTTGCTGGGCAGCCTTCTTCAACTGCTCGCCGAAATACTGGCCATGGAAAATGTTGTCACCGAGGATCAGGCAGACCGGATCGTTACCGATAAACTGCTCGCCGATCAAAAAGGCTTGGGCGAGACCGTCCGGGGACGGTTGTTCGGCAAAACTGAACGACACGCCGAACTGGCTGCCGTCGCCCAGCAGGTTGCGATATTGCGGCAGATCCTGTGGGGTGGAAATCACCAGGATGTCCTTGATGCCGGCCAGCATCAGTACCGAGATCGGGTAATAGATCATCGGTTTGTCATAGACCGGCAACAGTTGTTTCGATACACCCAGCGTGATCGGATGCAAACGTGTACCGGAGCCACCGGCCAGAACTATTCCTTTCATCATGCGTGAAGATCCTTGATACACGTGGAACCGAGGCGTTCGCCCTGGTAGCTGCCGTCCTGGACACGACCACACCATTCGAGGTTGTCCAGATACCATTGGACGGTCTTGCGCAGTCCGGTCTCGAATGTTTCTTCCGGCACCCAGCCAAGGTCGCGTTCGATTTTGCCGGCGTCGATCGCATAACGCAGGTCATGGCCGGGACGATCCTCGACGAAAGTGATCAGGTCGGCGAACCGGGCGACGTTTTCAGGTTTATGAGGCGCGAGTTCTTCGAGCAACGTACAGATGCCGTGTACGACATCGATGTTCTTTTGCTCGTTGTGACCGCCGATGTTGTAGGTTTCGCCGACCACGCCTTCAGTCACCACCTTGAGCAGTGCCCGCGCGTGATCGTCGACGAACAGCCAATCCCGAACTTGCTGGCCGTTGCCGTATACCGGCAGCGGTTTGCCTGCCAGAGCATTGAGGATCACCAGCGGAATCAGTTTTTCCGGGAAGTGGTACGGCCCATAGTTGTTCGAGCAATTGGTCAGCAGGACCGGTAAGCCGTAGGTTCGGTGCCAGGCGCGGACCAGATGGTCGGACGCGGCCTTGCTCGCTGAATAAGGGGAGCTTGGGGCGTAGGGGGTGGTCTCGGTGAACAAATCATCGACGCCATGCAGGTCACCATAGACCTCGTCGGTGGAGATATGGTGAAAGCGGAAAGCGCTTTTCTGCGGCTCGCTCAGCCCCGACCAGTAGGCTCGGGCCGCTTCCAGCAGGCTGTAAGTGCCGACGATGTTGGTCTGGATGAATTCCGACGGACCGTCAATGGAGCGGTCGACATGGGATTCGGCAGCCAGGTGCATGATCGCATGAGGCTGGAAGCGCTGCAGTATGGCGCTCACCGTTGGGTGGTCGACGATGTCGGCCTGGACGAATTCGTAACGACTGTTGTCGGCGATGCTGGTCAGGGACTCCAGATTGCCGGCATAGGTCAGTTTGTCGAGGTTAAGCACCTCGTGGTCAGTGTTGCGAATCAGATGGCGAACCAGTGCGGAGCCAATGAAACCGGCACCACCGGTGATGAGAATACGCATGCAGGTTGGCCTTTTTCCGTAAGACGATAAAGCGAGTGGAGCATAGCTTGTCGGCAGGTGAGGGACGGTGCAAGAGGGATGCCCCCGCTATTTTGTCTGCGCTGTGTTTTGCTGCTGGATATTCGACGCACGGGCGTTGCCGGTTCGCACAGGGGCTGGGGTGTGTTCACCGGTCGGGGGTTGATTATCCCTCGGGGCAATGGCGATATAGGCGCCTAATAAAATTTCAGGGGTCGTTCCATGCCGCTCGCCACGTTGATTCATCGCGCCAGTCTGCCCAGCCCGCAGGTCTCCGAGGCGCTGGCCCGGCAATGGTTGGCCGAGCATTACGGGCTCAGCGGCACATTACAGGCGCTGGGCAGTCAGCAGGATCTCAATTACCGGGTCGACAGCGAACGCGGGCGCTTTGTCCTGAAAATCTGCCGCGGCGATTACGCGCTGGTGGAGTTGCAGGCCCAACATGCCGGTCTCAAGTACCTCGCCGAGCATTCGTCGGTAAAGGTACCCAAGGTGATCCCGGCCAATAACGGCGCGGACCTGTTGTCGCTGCAAGCCAATGGCGAGCAGGTGCACGTGCGGCTGCTGGACTACATCGAAGGCCAGCCGCTGACTCATCTTGATTACTTGGGCCACGACGTGGTGGCCGGTTTCGGTCAGCTGTGTGGCGAGATGGACCTGGCGCTGGCCGGCTTCGACCATCCGGGCCTTGATCGCACGTTGCAATGGGACGCGCGGCATGCCAGTGCACTGATCAGCCATTTGCTACCGGTGATCAAGGATGAACGCCAGCGCACACTGATCGCTGACGCCGCCGAACAGGCCGAGCGCCGTTTGCAGCCGTTGCAGGACAAACTGCCGGTGCAGGCGATCCACATGGACATCACCGACGATAACGCTGTCTGGCAACGCGATGCCAAGCGCCATTGGCAATTGCAGGGCGTGATCGACTTTGGTGATCTGGTGCGCACCTGGCGCATCACCGATCTGTCGGTGACGTGCGCGGCGCTGCTGCACCATGTCGGTGGTGATCCGTTCGTGATTCTGCCGGCGGTGCAGGCCTATCACGCGGTCAATCCGCTGCAACATGAGGAGTTGCTGGCGTTGTGGCCGTTGATCGTGGCGCGGGCGGCGGTGCTGGTGCTCAGTGGCGAGCAGCAGGTCAGTATCGATCCGGGTAATACCTATAGCCGCGACAACCTTGGCCACGAATGGGAAATTTTCCACGTGGCCACTTCTGTACCCCTGGCGCTGATGGAAGCGGCGATCCTCACGTCAGTCGGCCAGCGTCTGCCGACGGTCGGCAGCGAGGGATTTGCGCCGCTGTTGCCCGAGCTGGTCGGGCGGGCATTTGCGCTGATCGACCTTGGCGTCCTGAGTCCGCATTTCGAGGCGGGCAACTGGGAGCAGGAGGGTATCGATCAACGACTGCTCACTGAAGCCGCGGCCGCGCATGGCCTGGCGGCCAGTCGTTACGGGCAATACCGCTTGTCGCAGACCCGAGTGGACAGCGCGGTCGAACCGGAGACTTTCCCGCTGCACGTTGAGTTGCGCGTGCCGCAGGGTTCGGCCGTGGAAGCGCCGTTTGCCGGTGTGCTGCATCACGCGGCAGGTGGTGTGCTGCAACTCGACGGGCCACAGCTCAGCGTGCGCCTATGGGGCGTGAACGCCTCGCTGCACAGCGGCGCGGCGCTGGTCAAAGGTCAGGTGCTGGGTTCGGTCGACGGTCCGTTGAAGGTGCAGTTGAGCCGCGTTGCATCGCTGGATGCGCCGTTGTTCTGCAGCCCTTCGCGCGCGGCTGCGTGGCAGGCGTTGTGCCCGTCGCCAGCGGCGCTGCTGGGGCTGGCCTGCGATGCCGAGCCGGAGCTGGACGCGAAAACCTTGCTCGAACGGCGCGACGCCAGTTTCGCCCGCACGCAAAAACACTATTACGTCGATCCGCCACGTATTGAGCGTGGCTGGCGCAATCACCTGATCGACATGCAGGGCCGTTCCTACCTCGATATGCTCAACAACGTCGCAGTGCTCGGCCATGGTCATCCGCGCATGGCTCAGGTGGCGGCGCGACAGTGGTCGCTGCTCAACACCAACTCGCGCTTCAACTATGCGGCGGTGGCGCAGTTTTCCGAACGCTTGCTGAAGCTGGCGCCGGAAGGCATGGACCGGGTGTTTCTGGTCAATAGTGGCAGCGAGGCCAACGACCTGGCGATTCGCCTGGCCTGGGCCTACAGCGGCGGCCGCGACATGCTCAGCGTGCTGGAGGCCTATCACGGCTGGACGGTCGGCGCCGATGCGGTGTCGACCTCGATTGCCGACAACCCGCGCGCGCTGGAAAGCCGCCCGGACTGGGTGCACCCGGTGACCGCGCCGAATACCTACCGTGGCGAGTTTCGCGGCCTCGATTCGGCGCCGGACTATGTGCGCAGCGTCGAAGCGCAACTGGCGCATATCGCCGCGCAGGAGCGCCAATTGGCCGGTTTCATCTGTGAACCGGTGTACGGCAACGCCGGCGGAATTTCCCTGCCGCCCGGTTATCTGAAGCAGGTTTACGCATTGGTGCGGGCCCAGGGCGGGGTGTGCATCGCCGACGAAGTCCAGGTCGGTTACGGGCGCATGGGGCACTTTTTCTGGGGCTTCGAAGAGCAGGGCGTGGTGCCGGACATCATCACCATGGCCAAGGGCATGGGCAACGGCCAGCCGCTCGGCGCCGTTATTACGCGTCGGGAAATCGCCGAGGCGCTGGAAGCGGAAGGCTATTTCTTCTCGTCGGCCGGCGGCAGTCCGGTGAGCTGCCAGGTCGGTATGGCGGTGCTGGATGTGATGGAGGAAGAAAAGCTCTGGGAAAATGCCCAGGTGGTTGGCGGGCATTTCAAGGCGCGGCTGGAGGCATTGATCGATAAACATCCACTGGTAGGCGCGGTGCATGGTTCCGGGTTCTATCTGGGACTGGAACTGATCCGCAATCGCCAGACCCTGGAGCCGGCCACCGAGGAAACCGCCTTGCTGTGCGATCGCCTGCGTGAGCTGGGGATCTTCATGCAGCCAACCGGGGATGACCTGAACATTCTCAAGATCAAACCGCCGATGGTTACCTCGCGGCGCAGTGTCGACTTCTTTGTCGACATGCTGGATCGGGTGCTCGAGGAAGGCCTGTAAACGCTGCTTTTGTGGGAGCGGGCTTGCTCGCGAAGGCGGTTTTTCATTCAAAGGTGATATCGACGAATGTGGCGCCTTCGCGAGCAAGCCCGCTCCCAGATGGTTCAGTGATAATTCGATTTGTATCGGTATTTAACTGTTTTTTTTAGACGGGCATCATTTTAAAGCATTTAAAATACGATATTTATCGGTTATAAAGTCGCCATTGCTTTGCAACCCTTCGACGGTTTCCTGGAGTGCTGTTCCGATGACCACTTTGAAAAGTACCCCGCGTGACGATGGCTTCTACATGCCGGCCGAGTGGGCGCCGCAGACTCAGACCTGGATGATCTGGCCCGAGCGCCCGGACAACTGGCGCCTGGGTGGCAAGCCGGCGCAGGCCGCGCACGTTGCAGTGGCCAAGGCCATCGCCCGTTTTGAGCCGGTGACGGTTGCCGTGTCGGCTGGCCAGTACGAAAACGCCCGTGCGCGCCTCGATGTGCCGAATATCCGTGTGGTCGAGATGTCCAGCGATGACGCCTGGGTGCGGGACACCGGCCCGACGTTCGTCATCAACAACAGCGGCGAAGTGCGCGGTGTGAACTGGGACTTCAACTCATGGGGTGGTTTTGAAGGCGGTCTGTATTCGCCGTGGAACCGTGATTCGCAGGTCGGTGGCAAGATCCTT
This sequence comes from Pseudomonas sp. JQ36, assembly GCF_053851495.1. NCBI lineage: Bacteria > Pseudomonadati > Pseudomonadota > Gammaproteobacteria > Pseudomonadales > Pseudomonadaceae > Pseudomonas > Pseudomonas sp. JQ36. The sequence goes on from NZ_CM132642.1 coordinate 5,154,621, forward strand.
GAAATCGAGCGCAGCCCGCGTTATCGCACCGAAGGTTTTGTGCTTGAAGGCGGTTCGATTCACGTCGACGGCGAAGGCACGCTGATCACTACTGAAGAGTGCCTGCTCAATCACAACCGCAACCCGCACCTGGGCCGCGAAGAGATCGAAGCGGTGCTGCGTGACAATCTGTCTGTGGATAAGATCATCTGGCTGCCGGATGGTCTGTTCAACGACGAAACCGACGGTCATGTGGATAACTTCTGCTGCTACGTGCGCCCGGGCGAAGTGCTGCTGGCGTGGACCGACGATCCGCAGGATCCGAACTACCCGCGCTGCCAGGCGGCGATGAACGTGCTGCAAAGCAGCACCGACGCCAAGGGGCGCCCGTTCACGGTGCACAAGATGCCGATTCCGGGGCCGCTGTATGCGACCGAAGAAGAGTGCGCCGGTGTCGATCCGGTCGACGGTACGCAGGAGCGCAATCCGTCCGTGCGCCTGGCCGGCTCCTACGTGAACTTCCTGATCGTCAACGGCGGCATCATCGCGCCGAGCTTCGACGATCCGATGGACGCGCCTGCGCGGGAAATCCTGCAGAAGCTGTTCCCGCAGCATGAAGTGGTAATGGTGCCGGGCCGAGAACTGTTACTGGGCGGCGGCAATATCCACTGCCTTACCCAACAGCAGCCAGCCCCGCACAAAGAGTGAGTTGAGACGTAACAGCTTGAGTTGATTCATAAATCGGCCAGGCAACAATTAGCTTGCTACACATTCAAACAAGCCCGCGGCCCTGTTGGACCGCGGGCTTGTTTGTATCCGCCTGTCGACAAATCGGAAACCTTGGCATAGCTCTTGTATCGGACAAAGTGCACTAGGGAGAGGGGGGAACTTCAACAGTTCTGTCATATACCTTGGATAACGTAGCCGCTCACGAACGGGGAGAGAGCGCTGAAATGAACGCCGAAGTGAACGTAGTCAGCGAGCGGACTTTGCATCCCATGGCCGTTAACGGCGAATCGCTCCAGATTGTCGCGCACTTTTTGAAATCCAACGGAACGCGTCAGATCAGGGAACCTGATCCGCGCCGGATGATGATCGAGCGCTACCCCGCTGGCCTGTTCAGCGAGGCCGAACTGGAAGCGTTATGGGCTGTGATGGAAGGATAAGAACAACTACAGGGATTGGTAAAAGCGCTGCCGGGATGGCGGCGCTTTTTTATGCACGATGGAAACCATTGCGAACATTGAACCTGTGGGAGGGGGCTTGCTCCCGAATGCAATCAGTCAGTGACGATGGTGTTGCCTGACGCGACGCCTTCGGGAGCAAGCCCCCTCCCACAGGATTTGTGTGCATTCAGAAACTGTAGGTACCGGTCATCACCACGCTGCGCGGTGCGCCTGGCTGGATCTGATATTGGCTGGTGGCCGAGGCGTAATACTCGCGGTCGGTGATGTTGTTCAGTGCCGCGCGCAAGTCCCAGTCCTTGAAGCGGTAGCCGACCAGTGCATCCCAGCGGCCATACCCCGGCAGCACGGTGGTGTTGGCGTTGTCGGCGTAACGCTGGCCAACCAGGGTCAGACCGGTTTCGCCGTACCAGCCCATTTCCGGTTTCCAGGTCAGGAACAGGCTGCCGTTGTGTTTGGCCACGTTGTTGACGCGCTTGCCTTCCAGGCCGTTGTTATCCTTTTCGATAGTGGTGTCCTGCACGCCGACGCCACCGCGCATGTACCAGTTGCCGACCAGTTTGCCGGTGGCGGTCAGTTCGATGCCGCGCGAGCGCTGAAGACCGGTCATGACGGTCAGGGTCGGATCGTTCGGATCACTGGTGCGGCGGTTGTAGAGCTCCAGGTCGTAGACCGCCAGCGTGGTGCTCAGACGATCATTCAGCCAGTCGCTTTTCACGCCGATTTCTTTCTGTTTGGTCAGCTCCGGACTCAAGTCGTTGCTATTACCGGCAGCCCCCGGGGTGATGCCGATCAGGCCGCCGCCAACGGGCGAGAAGGTCTTCGACCACGAGGCATAGAACGAATGATTCTGCAGCGGCGTCCAGACAATCCCGAAGCGTGGACTGGTGCTGTGGCTGTCGCGATCTTCAGTGAGGTTCTTGAGCTGGTTGGTCGACTCGATATCGAAGGTGTCGTAACGCAGGCCGGCCAGCAGTTGCCATTGATCGTTCAGGCGCAACTGGTCTTGCACGTACACCGCGCGGCTTTCGACTTCGGTGTGGCTGTCGCTGAACACCTGCATGCTGCCGGTATGACGGAGCTCGCGGTTGGGGTTGAACAGGTCGAGCGATGGCACCGGTTGTGCGCCTGGGGTCTTGCCAGTCGCGGCGTTGTACAACTTCGGATCACGGCGCTGGCTGCCGATCTCGACGCCGGTCAGCAGGCGATGTTCAAGGCCAAAGGTATCGAAACCACCTTCCAGTTCGAGGTTGTTGTAGACGTTGCGGGTGGTCAGATCCTGCTGCCAGTGCTGGCGCGCGACCTTGTTGTTCTTCGGATCGAAGCCAGTGAGATAGGTGTTGTCGAAATCGCTGTCGAGCTTGAACACACCCAAGGTCTGGCGCAGCTGCCAGTTGTCGTTGATCTCGTAGGTGAGTTTCGAGCGCAGGGACTGCGCCTTGTCGTCGATGAAATCGTGATCGTTGCCGTAGGTGGTGTCGCGACCGACATCCGCCGGGCGGCCATTCACACCGGGAATGCCGCGATCCGGTGTGCGGTTGTAGCGGCTGTATTCGTATTGCACCAGCCAGTTCAAGTCTGGGGTCAATTGCCAGCTCATCGATGGCGCGAACAGTTGGCGATTGCCGCTGACGCCATCGCGGAAACTGTTTTCATCCATATTGCCCATGTTCAGGCGCAGGCTTAAATTTTCGCTGGGGTCGGTGCTGAGGTCGGCGTACAGGCTGCGCAGGTCTTCGCTGCCGCCCTGGGCCTCGATGGTCGAACGACGGCCGAACTCGGGCAGCTTGCTCACGCGGTTGACGATCCCGCCCTGGCTGCCACGGCCGTAGAGCACTGCCGCCGGACCTTTGAGCACTTCGACCCGCTCGATGTTGTGCAGGTCGCGCTTGTACTGGCTGTCATCGCGAATGCCATCCAGATAGAAGTCGTTGCTGGCGTCGAAGCCGCGGATACGCAGGCTGTCGAAGCGCGTGTCGGCGCTGCTGCTGACGTTGGGAATCCCGCTCAGGGCGTCGCCGATGTCATTGGTGCCGTAGTCGGCGACGTTTGAGGTCTTGATCGAGTCGATGGCCTGCGGCACATAGCGCACCGGTGTCGAGGTGCGAGTCGCAGTGTTGCTGATCTTGACGCGCGGGTCCTCGGCTTGTTCTTCGGCGCTGATCGCGGTGGCGGGCAGTTCGGTGGCGGAGTAAGCAAAACCGCTGGACAGAAAGGCAGACAATCCAAGGGTGACAGGCGTGAGGCGGAACGGGGCAGGCATGGAAAAGCGCATCCGAAAGGGTAAGGAAATTCAAACGCGCGAATGGTAATGCTTTGCATTTACTCCTGTAATTTATTCCTGAGAAGTTCCCCTGTCAGATTGTTTCAATTTATGTCGATTTCGATACAACCTGATCAGTCGATCCATTCGACCGATTCTCGAAACAGTCTGAGAGCCATTCCGGCGTTTTTCCCCAACACGCGTAGGAATAGTCTGCCGGCATCGAATTTTTCTACTTTGTTGCCGGAGTTCTCTCATGATCCTTCACTACATTTACGATCCATTGTGCGGCTGGTGCTACGGCGCCAAACCGCTGGTGCAAGCGGCGCAACATGTACTGCCGGTCGTTGCCCATGCGGGCGGAATGATGAGCGGCGCGAATCGCCAGCAAGTTTCGCCGCAACTGCGCGATTACGTCATGCCCCACGATCGGCGCATTGCCGAATACACCGGACAACCCTTTGGCGAAGCGTATTTCGAAGGTCTGCTGCGTGATCACTCGGCGGTTTTCGATTCGACGCCGCCGATTGCGGCGGTGATGGCGGCAGAGGCCATCGACGGTCGCGGTTTGCAGATGCTCGGACGTTTGCAGACGGCGCATTACGTTGAAGGACGGCGGATTGCCAATGAATCCATACTTTTCGAACTCGCCAGTGATTTGGGCTACGCGGAGAACACCTTTGCGGCTGCGTTTAAATCCGTTGATACGACAGCGCACGTAAAAGCCAGTCGCAGATTGCTGGCACAACTCGGTGGGCAGGGTTTTCCGACGTTGGCGCTGGAGCAGGATGGGCAGTTCACCTTGATCGACATCAGCCCATGGCTAGGCAAACCGCAGGCTTTCGCCGACTGGTTGGAGCAAGCGGTGGTGGTTGATGAGCCGAGGCAATCCTCCGCGCAATGCGGCCTCGACGGCTGCGCGTAATTGCGCTGGATTCACTGGCTGAGCGCATTTCCGAGCAATGTGCTATCGCAAAATTTACGATTCTTAGACGATTTTTACCTATTTAAAGACGATTCTTGAAATTGACACATTATTGAGGGCGCGGCTACGATTCGGCCCAACGCCTGTGGCCAACCGCCATGACTCAAGAATAACAAGCAGGCCCGCCATGACTTTGTCGTGGGCGGGTCTTTTTGTTTCGGGGTGAAAAAAGAGTGCAATAGCGCCGTTTCAGCCGTTCGACACAGCGCGTTTCAACCCGTAATAAGGAAAACAAAATGTTGAACAAGCGAATCAGTCTGATCGCACTGGGGATGTTGAGTGCCACTTCGGCAATGGCTGACGGCCAGGCCGAATCCAAGGGTTTTGTAGAAGACAGCAGCCTGAAAGTGCTGCTGCGCAATGCCTACATCAATCGTGATTACAAAGATGGTAACGAAGACAAAGCCGAGTGGGGCCAGGCGGCCATCGGTACGTTCTCTTCCGGTTTCACCCAAGGCACCGTTGGTGTGGGTGTTGATGCTTTCGGTCTATACGCACTGCGTCTGGATGGCGGCAAGGGCCGTAGCGGCGCTGGTGGTATCGACTTCTTCAAACAAGACAACGGCAACGTTGCAGGCGAGCATGGCGATGCTTCCAGCGATCTGGCCAAGGCTGGCGCAGCGGTAAAATTCCGCTTCTCCAACACCGTGCTGACTTACGGTGACCAGATGCCGGCGCTGCCGGTGCTGAACTACGACAACTCGCGTCTGCTGCCGGAAAGCTACACCGGTACTTTGATCACTTCCAAAGAGATCAAGGGTCTGGAGCTGAATGCCGGTCGCTTCACCGCCGAATCGCGCAAGAGTGATGAGGGTCGTGACAGCGGTGGCCTTAAGTCGATCAACGTATTGGGTGGTAGCTACCAGTTCACTGAAAACTTCAAGGGCGCGTTGTACGCTTCCGACGTTGAAGACGTGTTGAAGAAACAATACGTAAACGCAAACTACGTGTTGCCGTTCAACAAGGATCAGTCGCTGACCCTGGACTTCAACGGCTACCGCACCAAGCTGGACAGTTCTTACGTTCGTGAGAACACTGTTCCGGGCAAGAGCATCGTGACCGGTCAGGACAACAAGATCTGGAGCCTGGCAGCGACTTTCGCCACTGGCCCGCACTCGTTCACCGTAGCGCACCAGCGCTCCACCGGCGATAGCAACCTGGGCTACGCGTACGGCGGTTATCAGAAAGATCAGCAGCGGATTGGCGACGGTGGCAACACCATCTACCTGGCCAACTCCTACTGGTCGGACTTCAACGCTGAAGACGAGCGCAGCTGGCAGCTGGGCTACGGCCTGGACTTCGGCGCATTCGGCGTACCGGGTCTGAGCTACAACTTCGCGTACGTGCGTGGCGACAACATCACCACTTCTACCAGCACCGGCGGTACCGAGCGCGAAATCTTCAACCAGTTCAAATACGTCGTACAAAGTGGCCCGGCGAAAGACCTGAGCGTGAAATTGCGCAGCTCGATCCTGCGTGTGTCGCAGAAATCCAGCGAGTACAACGTCAGCGGCAACGAAGTGCGTGTATTCGTCGACTACCCGATCAACATCTTCTGATGAACGATGCGGTGTAAGAAACATGAGAAAACCCCGACTGGCTCGGGGTTTTTTTTCGAGGTCTTTTCTGCGTAAACCGTAAAAAACCCGTGTTTTTGTCACGTAAAAGTTGTTTTGAGGCGTCTTCAAGTACCGTTTCAAACAGGGCTTTAAATGCCTGAAATTCTTTCTCATGGACGCAAATTCTCCACCTAATAGATTAGGCCGCTCAACGCAGCGGAGAATTTGGTAATGATCGTTTTGAACAGAGAAGTGGGCGAATCGCTACGGCGCGACAAATATGTCAACGTCCAGGGTGGTGACTTCAATCTCTACGGTCATTTTGCCGACTTCGTCAGACTGACCAAAAGTTGGGAAAACATGGAGCCAGACAGTTACTACGGTCAGGCCGAAGCCGGCATGCGTTACCGTCGTTACAGCGACTTCGAGTACAACCCGAAAACACGTGAATTGAAGCAACTCGAGCATCGCGCGTACGTGCAGTCGAAAGAGAACAACGCCTATGTGGGCGGTGTTGTGCGGCACTTTCAGGACTTCTCCGATGAAGTAATCACTTCGCCGGTAATGCGCAGCCTGATCGACACCGATTTCGAAGTGTACAAAAGCGTGTTGCCGGAAGAATTGCACGATGAGATCTGGCAGTGCCAGATCCATCAGATCCGCATCGAGATCAAACCCGGCAAACAACTGGAAATCACCCCGGAAGGGATTCACTGCGACGGCTATCCGTTCAGCGGTGTGCACTTTTGGGGGCGCAACAATGTCGAGGGCGCGGAAAGCCGTTTGTACGATGTGCACGAGCATCAACTGGCGTCGACCACCTACCAGGAAATTCTCGACACCACCTACTTCCTTGATCGGGACATGCGCCACTACGTGACCCCGGCGCGCAACACCCACACGCATGCCATGGCGTATCGGCAGATTCTGGCGATTTCCTTCTCGCGGCCCGGGACCGCTTTCGACATTGTTCGCTAATCAGATCACCCCAATCGATGGTGTCGAGTGCTCGACGCCGGTGGTGCTGCGACGCGCCACCGCCAAGGACGCGCAGCGCATGGAGCGCTTCTTCCGGCAGTTCGACGAAGTGTCGTTCTGCGAATGGCAGGATGCCAAATGCCTGCGCGGTGTATTGATCCAGAAGACCACCACGGCCTATCTGGCCTTCGACGTCGAAGGCGAAATCGTCGGTGCGGTGCTCGGCGGCATGCTCGGCAGTCGCGGCACCATCAACCACCTCGCGGTCAGCCCGCGCTATCGCAGTCAGGGCGTCGGCCAGCGGCTGGTGGAAGCGGCGTCATCCGACATGAAACGGGTCGGTGTATTACGGATGTTTCTGTTCGTCGACGATGCTAACCTCGCGGGCAAGCGATTCTGGACTGCCCAAGGTTTTTGCGAACCCCACGGCGAGCGGACATTTGAGAGGGATCTATGAATGAAACGTCCGGCAGTGCGCCGCTGATGGCTGCTCATCAGCCATCGCGCACGTTTGCCGAAGCCAGCCCGGTGGTGGCCGGTTACTTCACGGTGTCGTTCGTGTTTGGGCTGATGGCGGTGAACGCCGGGCTGCCAATGTGGCTGCCGGTGGCGATGTGTCTGTTCGTCTACGCCGGGGCTTCGCAATTTGCCGCGCTGGCGCTGATCTCCAGTGGCGCTTCGCTGACCACCATCGTGCTGACCACCTTCCTGATCAATGCGCGGCACATGCTGATGTCGGTGTACATGGCCAAGGCCCTGCGCGCACTGGGGCTCAGCCGCATGGAGCGCTGGGCCTACGCCGGTGGCCTGACCGACGAATCCTTTGCGTTCCACAGCGTCAAACTGGGCACCGGCGCGCCGGTCAACATCCGTTACCTGATCGGCTTCAACCTGTTCTGCCACACCTCTTGGGTGCTGGGAGGATTGCTGGGCGCTGTGTGCGCGCAATACGCGTCGCACCTGATCAAATATCAGCTCGACTACGCACTGACCGCAATGATGCTCTATGTGCTGGTGTCGCTGTGCAACACCCGCAACAAACTCATCGCCGCCGCGGCTGCCGTCGCCTGCATGGGCGCGCTGAGCCTGGTCGGTACTTCGCCATTCAACGTATTCATCGCCACGTTTGTGGGCTGCGGAGTGGGTGTATGCCTGACCAAACGTTCCTGATTCTGGTGGTCGCGCTGATGATGGCCGTGACCTTCCTGCCACGCGCGTTGCCGCTGCAGGTCAACACCGAGCACTGGCCGCCATTCGTTGCGCGGGCGCTGGAGTACCTGCCGGTGGCGATCGTCGCTGCGATCAGCCTGACACCCTTGTTGATCAAGGATCAGCACATACAGCTCGATCGCCCGGAATTTTATGCAGCCATTCCGACGTTGTTATGTGCGTATTTCAGCAAAAACCTCTTTCTCAGTGTGGCGGTTGGGACGGCTGCGTACATTGCGCTCGGCTCGATCATGTAGCGGCAGATCGACCACGTCGTTCAGGGCCTGGCCCGACAGGTTCGGGTTATTCACCGCCAGACGCACTTCGAGGAAATCCTCAAAACCGGGAAAAATCGTCAGGCCGTTCTTTTGCGCGGCCTCACGAGACACCATGCCCACTGCGTCCATCTGCGTGATCAACGACAGCGTCAGAGTTTCACTGCAGGAATAGACCATGCGCTGACCGTTCTCGTGATTGCCCAGTCCGGCGTCGAGAAAACGCAGGAAGCTGTGGGAATACGGACAATCTTCCGCAGGACGCACCTGAAACTTGTTGCCTAGCAACGTCAGTGGATCGTTTTCCTGCCCGCAATGCGCACCGACCACCTGCACCTGCACATCCGGCAGGACGATACTCGGCAGACCCGGCCGCTGCGGGCCGATCAGCACCGCAAGATCAAAGTCTTCATTCTTCAGCTTGCTGAGGTTCTCCATCGACTCGGCGTAGCTGAATTCCATCTGGTAATCGGGAAACACCTCGATCAGGCGTCCGATCATTCGCCGGTTGAAGTCAGACGACAACGTGTTGTTCAACGCAACCTTCAATGTGCGCTGGCCCGGCACCTTGAGCGCCTCGACCTTTTCTTCCATCTGTCGCGTGGCAATCAGCACTTTGTCCATGTAGGGCGTCAGCTCAGTGCCTTGCGGCGTCAGCGTCAGCCCTTTGTTGGAACGTCGAAACAAGCGGAAACCGAACTGCTCTTCGACCTTGTTCAACTGCGCGGCCAGGGCCTGCACAGTCAGGCACGAATGCTCGGCTGCGGCCGACAACGAGCCGGTCTGCACGATGCGCATGAGGTTGCGTAAGGTTCTGCTATCCATGGGTAATGCCCTCTGAAGTGGGCTGGGTATTGTTGTTTACGAGACTGCCGATCCGGCGTCATATGCCGGCTATATTCCAGCACCTGAGCATAGTTGTCGCGGGTTTAGTAGCGAATTGATGTCCCCGCCGATGGCTGGAAGCTGACACAGGATCGGGATTTTTGATGACGTGGGGGTGATTGGGGTCAAGAAAAGTGCCCGATTCGGACGAGTCGGGCACTTTTTTTACGCCTCGGACTACAGCTTTTTTGAATGTTTCCCACACCGAAACGCCACTGTTTTGCACCGTTGTCGGAAGCCTCCTATAGAAAAGAGCGAACGGGCTTATTTACCGCCGAAGCACAAGTGGCTGAAATATCAGGTAGTTATTTTCGGGACTTCTAGTCCGAGGCCATGGATTTCCAGGCAATGCCGGCATCCGCGAAGCTAGCGAGTCGATGCCATGAGTTTGCAGGGGAGCAGGGCGTTACCCGATCAAAAAAACTGGAAAGATCTGGGCCTGCCGGATATTCGCGATATTGACCCCGGGCTTCTGATTTCTGCGGTTAGAGAGCTGCCAGGTGAACTGAGTCTTAATGCAGCGTGGGAGCAGGTTGCCAGAGGCTTCGGACTTGATCATGGTCTTGATGCTGTTCTGATCGAAACGCCATATGTGCCGATTTTGGTGAAGCGCGAGCATTTGCTTCATACGGTGGAAAAGCGCCCGAATGCCCGTGAGCGGTTCACCGAATTTGCGCGAGATACCCTGACGAGGCCGTTAGAGATATGGCGGGTTTCTTACGATGACGCCTCGTTTCGACTCTCTTTCATCGGTGCTTACAACGCGAGATACCAGATGCTGGTGGTGGTTCATGTTGAACGCGGCAACGTACTCTGGAATTTTATGAACTGTGACAAGAAAGGCCTGAACAAGCATCGGCATGGTGAGCTGTTGTATCAACGTTACCGGTAGCTCAAACGAAAAAGGGCAGCCTTCTCAGGCTGCCCTTCACATAATGTTGCTTGATATTGTGCTCCCTCAAGCAGGGGAGAAGAGGTCTCACCCGAACGCTGATTTTCAGGTCATCAACGGGGTTCCTAACGCCGACTATTGCCACCTGAAGGCAGTCGGTTTCGCGCTCTTGCGCCAGATTCTCTGCCACGGAACATAGAGGTGTCAAGCTTGGAATTTCAAGGTTCTTATTCGCATGCGAATAGATCTTTTGTAAAAATTCATATGTGTACTACGCTCAGCTTGCGGACCAGCCAAGAAGGACGACCATGCCTACCTCATCCCCAGCCCTCACCCCGCGTGAACAACTCGACGTCCCCGAGGCCGGGCGCGTCGCGCTGAAGTTTTTCTTCAATCTCATGGAGCGCTGGGGTTGCAACGCCGAGCAGCAGCGCACTTTGCTGGGTGGCGTCGGCAACACCACGTTCTACAAGTACAAACACCTGCCGCCGAACATTCGCCTGCCGCACGACACGCTGGAGCGCATCTCGTATCTGATGGGCATTCACAAGGCCTTGAGCATCATCTTCAGCAACAGCCGCGAGCGTGCTTATACGTGGGTCAGCAGCCCCAACACGGCTGCGCCATTCAATGGTCGAACGGCGCTGGATTACATGCTCGCGGGGAGGGTGGTCGATATCGCCGACGTGCGCCGCTACCTCGATGGGGTGCGCGGTTGAAGGCCCCGCCGCTGGCTGAGCCGCAATGGCCGAAGGCCTACCGGATCGTCAACAGCAGCTTCCCGCCGATTGCGTTGTTCGAAGACGTGCTCGACCCCGAAGACCTGGAAATCGCCTACGCGCTGGAAGCACTGACCAACGATCGCCTGATCGAGCAGGCCGGTGTACTCGCTCGTGTACGCCACGAAGACCGACTCTCCGGCCCCGGTTCAACCCCGGTGATGGCGGCGTTTACCCATATCGGCAAAAGCAGCCGCTTCACCGATGGCACCTTCGGCGTCTACTACGCCGCCAGCAGCCAGGCCGCGGCCATCGCCGAAACTTGCTATCACCAGGAACGCTTCCTCGCGGCCACCAACGAAGCGGATCTTGAGTTGACCATGCGTACTTACGTCAATCGGGTGGTTAAGCCGCTGCACGATGTTCGTGATGACTTTCCCGATTTGCATCAACCCGATCCAGACGCCTATGGCCCATCCCAGGCGTTTGCCCGACAACTGCGTGAGTCTGAATCGTGGGGGATGCTCTACAACAGCGTTCGCCTGCCGGGCCACGAATGTGTCGCCGCTTTCCGGCCGCCAGCGGTGTCGATTCCGAAGCAGGGCAAACATCTGCGTTATGTGTGGAGTGCGAGTCAACGCAGGATTTCGTTTGTGTTTGAGATCAGTCAGGTTTGAAGCGCAAGAAAGCCCTCGCGGTACCGCGAGGGCTTTCTTTTGGCGGTTTACGTCAATGGCTTGCTGTTGGCGCATCAAGTACTTTCACCACATCGTCGATCAGTGCTTTGCTCAACTCCTGCAGATACTGAGAGGCATAAGCGTGAAGATCCGGATCGCGCGAGACTGAAGTGTCCGCAGTGAGCAATCGTGAGATGTGAAGCAAGTGGGAGGCGTGAGAAAGGGCGGCTATTACCGGCACACCACGATTGGTGCGGAACAGCGCTTGATTGGCCTGGAAGGAAAAGTGCGTAAGTCCTGGAGTTTTCAAATCGAGGTAGTCGGTCATTTCGTTTCACCTGCCGTATCCATGGCGTGAAGTGAGGTGACCGGTGTGGCAGCGCGGCGGATTACGGATGGATCGATGGCATTCATTTGTGAACTCCCTGTATCAAATGAGAGCTGCCATTTTTCGTTCTCAGGCGAAAGGGTGGCAGCTATGCGCAGGCTGAGAAACCGGAGATACAGGAACCCGGCAGACCCGAAGGTCTCCCACGCACAGCCGCCATTACACGTGAGTGCGGGTGCAAAAAAAGCGCCGGCAATCATGGGTTTGGGGCGCTGGTGCGCCTGTATCTTACCCGGGTTCTCAGGCCCGGTCGCTGAATTGGCAGCGATGGGATTGACGGTAGCTTGCGGAGGACGGATGCGCAATCGTGGCCAGGTGGTGGCCGTTGCCATCTCTGTGTAGTGCAACACTTATGTTGCGCGCGCAGCAAATATGTTGCACATTCGCTTTACCGAAACGGCGAGTGATGCACATGAAGTACAGCGAGTTTCGGCGATGGTTGAAAGCCCAAGGCGTTGAGTTTCAAACCGGCAAGGGCAGTCACTTCAAGGTTTCCTTGAATGGCAAATCAACTGTGTTTCCCGACCATGGAGCCAAGGAAATGGGCGAAGGGTTGAGAAAATCGATAATCAAACAGCTGGGCCTCAAGGATTGAGGCTCAGCTGTACCCCATGAGAGGAATCGTGATGTTCGAATATGCGTTGGAAGTTCACGAAGAGCCGGACAGTGTCTGGTTGTCCTGCGCAGAAATTCCTGAGATGCACGCCGTTGGCGACACCCTCGAGCAAGCGTTGGACACCGCCATTGATGCAATCGAGACGGCGCTCTCGATATACGTTGATGATCGCCGGTTGATTCCGACCGGGCAGGCAGGAGAACAGGCAAGTGACGTCGTATTGCGTCTGCCTGCGCTGACTGCAGCAAAGGTTGCTCTGTGGAATACGCTTTTGGAGTCAGGTTTAAGCAAGGCCGAGTTGGCACGTCGTCTCGGCGTACAACGGCCCCAGGTCGATCGCTTGGTAGATTTTCTGCATCACTCCAAAATCGAGAATGTTGAGCGTGCGTTGCAGCAACTTGGAAGGCGGATTTCGCTTTCGGTTCAAGCTGCATAAGTTCAGCAAGCGTGCGTTGGAGAAAATAGCTGAAGGCGAAGAAAAGGCATGGCAAATGAACTAGGGCGATTTCAGACGGACGTGATGGAATCTGTACGTCAGATGATGGCTGGAAAGGCCTCGCGCGTAACGCTGCTGCCGCTCTCGGCGGCCACTGAAGAGCAAAGGAAGGCCGGGGTTTCTCAAAGCGTTTTCGCCAACCTAAGCTCCGTAGTGACACGAGCAAAATAAGGTGGGGAAAAATAGAGTCAGACCACAGTCTCAGCTCAAAAAGTGGTCTGTCCCTTATTTCCTCCTTATTTCCCTTATTTCCCTTATTTCCCTTATTTCCCTGCTTTGGCCTGTTCAGGGAGGAAGTTGGCTCGTGCCTCGTCTTGACTGCGCAACCAGCGTTCGGCGTCCTCAAAGGTGTTCATGCAGGTTCTGCCATAAGTCGACAAGGCCAGTATGCTGCGTTGGGTGAGTTGAATATCAGATGTGCACAGATCGATGAATAACGAGAGCGCGTTTCCGGCCTCCTCAAATGCTTCGCGGATTTCCAAGGCTTTTTTGCATGTAGACATCAGTTGACTCCCTGTTCCATGTTGTCGGCGGCGAGTTTATGCGCAAAGCTCTGCGTCACAATCAACTTCGCGTATCAACTTGTGACGGACCTTCAGCGCTCGCTTATTTGAATTTTGTCGGTGGGGGAGTTCGATATCTCAACTGCTGACAAGGTGCTGAATGGCGTGTCTGCAGATTGTTGGCTTTGCTCCATGGGGAGGCCTTTTGCGCTGATGAAGTCAGGCGGTCTTGTGTGGGTTGCCGCGATCTACAGCAAAGATCTTTTAGATAGGGTGAGCGCTCATAACTTCAGGGTCAAAGTCATGAACACTCAGCTGTTGCGCTTTTCATATTCAAACGCCAGAAACAACAAAGCCCCTGCATTTCTGCAGGGGCTTCGTTTTGTATGGTGCCGGCACCAGGAGTCGAACCCGGGACCTACTGATTACAAGTCAGTTGCTCTACCAACTGAGCTATACCGGCGTGTGGGCGACGATTATAGCGATTGGGTTGGTTCTGTAAACCCCTGAATTCAGACTATTTTTACGCAGGCGCTGGATCAGGCTTGGCGTGAGCGGTGTCGCCGAGTTTTTAGCCGCAAAACCGAGGTGCTACGCGATCAAGCCAGAATGAGCGTGAGGGCAGGATTTCTGCAACGTTCAAGCACCCATTTCACCCGTTTATGTCGTTTTGATTGGAAGCTTATGCACAACGGATGGGCGCTACGGTGGCGTTGCAGGGGATTTTGTGGACACGTTCTCATTTTGCGCGCAAAGCCCTGTTTTACAGGTTTTTTATCTATATGAACAAAAAATGACCAATGGTGTTTTTGCCATGCAATAGCCGTAGATATTGGATCCACGGGAAAACCATCAACAGAGTTATCCACAGGCTGTAAAGATTTTAATCGCGCTCGGCCAGCAGCAGAAAATTACGCGGACTCAGCGGTGCGTCGCAAAAGGTGCCGAGGCGTACGACGTATCCCTGTTCGGTGAGGAAAATGGCTCGATCAAGATTCAGCCAAAGCTCCAGCGGTCGTCGGAACAATCCGCGGAGCAATTCCAGGTTGCGAACTTCGGCCAACCGCTGCCAACCGGCGGTTTCCAGTGCCTGCCAATCTGGCGTGCCGATTGTGGATAACTCTTTCAGTGCTGCCAGATCGCGGCAGTAATCGGCGAACGGTTTGTCCAGCCAGGCGCTGGGCAGGGACGGGGTGGGCAGGTATTCGTCGACGCAGCGCACTTGCCGTTGCAGCAAATCGAAAGCCAGGCGTCGGGCCATGGAGGTGTCGCGCTGACGTCGGACTCTTGCACCGGCGGTGACGGTTTCGCTCATGGGCAGCGCCAGATCTTCGAGCGAGAGCTGTAGGGCGGATCGCAAACCCGCTGAGGACAATGCCTGGTACTCGTTGCGCTTGATCCGGTTGTAGCAGCACGGGGCGATGGCCATCTGCTGACATCCGGCAGCGCTTGCCAGTTGCATCAGGCGCACATGCAGATCGCCGCAGGCGTGCAGGGCGACCGGGGTGTGCTGAGCACTTATAACGCTCGCTGCGTCTGCCGCCAGTACATCCTGCTCGACATGCAGGGCGTGCAAACGATGGCGCTGACTTAATGCCTGACCACTGGCGACCAACGCCGGATCGTATTCGACACAAGTCAGTTGTTGCCCGGTACTCAACAGGCGTCGGCCCAGATGTCCCTTGCCGGAGCACCAGTCCAGCCAGTGCGTCGGCTGCGAGGCGAAAGACAAGCGACTGGCGAAGGCTTCGATCTGCTGCCACTTGCGCCCCGGCACATCGACATTCAATCGGTGGCCTGGGGTTTCCAGCGCATGCTCCGGCAGCTCAACGACCGCGCTCAGCTCAGCCGACAACGCCGCCAATGCAGCGAACGGCTCCGGGGCATCGACGAGATCGGCAGGATGGTTATGCGCCCGCTCTGCATCTTCCAGCGATCGTCCGCGTAGCCACTTGGACAATTCGGGGTAGGCGGTTTCCCATGGAAGCGAAAGATGGGTGAACGGACGAGGTTTCCACAGCGCCTGATGCTCAATCAGAAAAGCATCCAGCGCGATGAAGCGGGCGAGTAGGGCCTCGCCCGTCAGCACGTGGGAAGTATCAACGCCCTTGGCAGGCATCGACGCGCAGCCAGCGCTCCAGCAGCTTGAAGCCGCGCACCAGCACGTAGGACATCAGCAGATAGAACACGCCGGCGGCGAAGAAGATTTCCACCGGCAGGTAGGTGCGGGCGATGATCGTGCGGGCCATGCCGGTCAGTTCCAGCAGGGTCACGGTGCTCGCCAGCGCGCTGGCCTTGAGCATCAGGATCACTTCATTGCTGTAGGCCGGCAGGCCGATGCGCGCCGCTCGCGGCAGCATGATGTAGAACATCGCCTTGGGCTTGGACATGCCCAGCGCTCGTGCCGCTTCGATCTCGCCGGGCGGAATGGCCTGGATCGCGCCGCGCAGGATCTCGGCGATGTACGCCGCCGTGTGCAGGGTCATGGTTGCGGTGGTACACCAGAACGGATCGCGCAGGTATGGCCACAGCGCGCTGTTACGCACTGCATCGAACTGCGCCAGGCCGTAATAGACGAGGAACAGTTGCACCAGCAGCGGCGTGCCACGGAAAAAGAAGATGTAGGCGTAGGGCAAAGCGCGCACGTACCACAGCTTCGAAGAGCGGGCGATGCCCAGTGGAATTGCCAGCAGCAGGCCGGCAATCACGGCAATCGCCACCAACTCCAGGGTCAGGGTCGCGCCCTGCGCCAGTTTTGGCAGCCATTTGATGATCACTTCCCAGTTCATGAAGCGCTCCTCGCAAAGCCGCGAGCGGCGCGTTTTTCCAGGAAGTGCATGCCGGTCATCGCCAGCACCGTCAGGCCCAGGTACATGACCGCCGCCACCAGATAGAAGGTGAACGGTTGTTTCGACACGGTCACGCCGATCTGCGCGTGACGCATGATTTCTTCCAGGCCGATCACCGACACCAGCGCGGTGTCTTTCATCAGGATCATGAACAGGTTGCCCAGACCGGGCAGGGCGATGCGCCACATCTGCGGCATGATCAGCTTGGTGAAGATCCGCCATTTCGACAGTCCCAGCGCCACACCCGCTTCGCGATGGCCTTTGGGAATGGCAAGGATCGCGCCGCGGAACACTTCCGTGGCGTAGGCGCCGAAGCACAGGCCCAGCGCAATCACGCCGGCGGCGAAGGCGCTGAGTTGCAGGTCGGGATTGCCGAAAAACTCACCGAGGCTGCGCATCAGGTTGACCGTACCGAAGTAGATCAACAGCACCCAGAGCAATTCCGGGACGCCACGCACCAGCGTCGAATAAGTGCCGCCAAGCCATTGCAGCGGCTTGTACGGGGAAGTCTTGGCCAAGGCGCCGAGCAGGCCGAGCACCAGTCCCAGGCACAGGGCCGTCAGCGCCAGTTTGACGGTCATCAGCGCACCGGCGGCGAGGGCCGGGCCGAATCCGTAGAGGTCGATAATCATGGATTTCTTTTCAAATCGCGGCAGGCAAGGCCGGGAGCCGGCGCCGTCGGATCACGGCGCCAGTCCCGCAGGTCAGATCAATAGATGCTGAACGGGAAGTACTTGTCGTTGATCTTCTTGTAGGTACCGTCAGCGACGATTTCCTTCAGTGCGGCGTTCAGCTTCTCACGCAACGGATCGCCTTTGCGCACGGCGATGCCGATTTTGTCGCTTTCCACGACAGCATCGCCCTTGAACTCGTAGTTCTTGCCGGCGTCGCTTTTCAGCCAGTCGTAGTTGGCGTACTTGTCGGCGAGGATCGCGTCGACACGACCGGAGGTCAGGTCCAGGTAGGCGTTTTCCTGGGTGTCGTAGAGTTTGACTTCGATATCGCTGCCGTAGGTGTCCTCAAGCCAAGTGCCAGCGAGGGTGGCGCGCTGGGTGCCGATGATCTTGCCTTTGAGCGAATCCTTGTCGGTTTTGAAGTCTTTATCTTTCGGCGCGATGAACTGCAGCTTGTTCGAGTAGTACGGGTCAGTGAAATCCACCGCGCCCTTGCGTTCTTCGGTGATCGACAGCGAGGAGACCAGGAAGTCGAACTTCTTGGCGTTCAGCGCAGGAATGATGCCGTCCCAGTCGGAGGTAACCACGCTGCACTCGACTTTCATCTTGGCGCACAGGGCGTCGCCGATGTCTTTGTCGAAGCCGACCACGTTGCCGCTGGCGTCTTTGTTGTTGAACGGCGGGTAAGCCGCTTCGATGCCCATCTTCAGAGTCTCGGCCATGGCACCGGCGCTGAACGCGAGGGTGACGGCGGCGGCCAGGAAGACCTTCTTAAAATTCTGCATGCATGTTGCTCCGTTAGCGGTTGCTGGACATGAATTGTTTGCAGCGCGCCGAAAGCGGGTTTTCGAACACCTGCTGAGGCGATCCTTGCTCTTCCACCAGCCCTTGGTGGAGGAACACCACTTCGCTGGAGACCTGACGGGCAAAGCCCATTTCGTGGGTCACCAACAGCATGGTGCGGCCTTCTTCGGCCAGTGCGCGGATGACACTAAGTACTTCCTGAACCATTTCCGGGTCAAGCGCGGAGGTGGGCTCGTCGAACAGAATCACCTTCGGCTGCATCGCCAGCGTGCGGGCAATCGCCGCGCGTTGTTGCTGACCACCGGACAGTTGCGACGGGTAGGCGTGGCGCTTGTCGGCGATGCCGACCTTGGCCAGCAGCGCTTCGGCGACTTCGATCGCCTCGGCCTTGCTCTGGCCGAGCACGCGGCGCGGGGCTTCGATGATGTTGTCGAGCACGCTCATGTGCGGCCACAGATTAAAGTTTTGAAATACAAAACCTATCTCGGAACGCAGGCGGTTGATCTGTTTGCCATCAGCGGCAACCAGTTCGCCATTCTTGGCGGGCTTGAGCTTGAGTTCTTCACCGGCCACCAGAATCTGACCCTGGTGCGGGTTTTCCAACAGGTTGATGCAACGCAGGAACGTGGACTTGCCGGAACCGGAGGAACCGAGGATCGAGATCACATCGCCGTCGCGGGCGGTCAGCGAGATACCTTTGAGCACCTCAAGCTGTCCGTAGCGTTTGTGCAAGTTGCGGATTTCAAGCGCGGGCGTGGCCTCAGCCATGTGCGTTCCTCATATATGTTGCGCTCCTGCTGTTGGCGGGCCTTCCTGGCGAGGCGGCCAAGCTAGCATAGCGTTTCAATGGCAGCCAACAGCGCTACGAGCGGTAAGCGGATGGCGTGTGGCAGGTTGTCGCATCGGCACAGCAGACTGTCGCCCCATCAACAACCGAACGGGTGTTTGATCGTGCAAACCCGTGGGCGTCGCGTAAAAAAAGGCGCGATGTTGCCAGCTTTGGCGGGGTGTTGGAAGCGCTATCCGGCCGAACGTTCCTGAATCGCCCTTTTATTGTGCATCCCACACTTTTTCAGTGTGTTTCTGGTGCGCTGAATCGTCTGAAAAGTGAGTCGCAGGGTAACGCTCTGGCGAATTGCCATTCATTCCAATGACTTGCGATGACTGTCCGGTCTCGCTGAAAACCGCGGCCCAGAAGAGTTTGAAACATTTTGGCGCATTTATTGCGTGCAGAATCTGGAACGCCCTGTTGGTTTCTTTTTACGAGAAGGAAATACCAGACAGGACGGACGCAATCGCTTTCCTCGCAAAGGTAGTTCCGATGAGCAGTACCCCAAGCTCCAATGGCCTCGAACAGGGGCTCAAACCGCGTCATGTGACCATGTTGTCGATCGCCGGTGTTATCGGCGCCGGTCTGTTCGTTGGCTCCGGCCACGCGATCGCTGCCGCCGGCCCTGCCGTGCTGCTGGCCTACGCCGCCGCCGGTACCCTGGTGGTGCTGGTGATGCGCATGCTCGGTGAGATGGCTGTCGCCTCGCCCGACACCGGCTCGTTCTCGACATACGCCGACCGTGCCATCGGGCACTGGGCCGGCTTCACCATCGGCTGGTTGTACTGGTGGTTCTGGGTATTGGTGATTCCACTGGAAGCCAACGCCGCCGCGACCATCCTCCATGCCTGGTTCCCAGGGATCGAGATCTGGGCGTTTGCACTGATCATCACCATGCTGCTGACGGTCACCAACCTGTTCAGCGTGAAAAACTACGGTGAATTCGAATTCTGGTTTGCTCTGATCAAAGTCCTGGCGATCATCGGCTTCATCGCGCTGGGTCTTGCGGCCGTTTTCGGCTTCCTGCCGACCAGCCAGGTCAGCGGTGTTTCGCACCTGTTTGATTCCGGCGGCTTCCTGCCAAACGGCATGGGCGCGGTACTGGGTGCAATCCTGACCACCATGTTCTCGTTCATGGGTACCGAGATCGTGACCATCGCGGCCGCGGAGTCGAAGAACCCGGGCAAGCAGATTTCCAAGGCCACCAACTCGGTGATCTGGCGGATCGGCCTGTTCTACCTCGTATCTATCTTCATCGTTGTGGCCCTGGTGCCGTGGAACGATCCTGCGCTGGCCAGCCTCGGTTCCTACCAGACCGTGCTTGAGCGCATGGGCATTCCGAACGCGAAAATGATCGTCGACATCGTGGTTCTGGTCGCGGTAACCAGCTGCCTGAACTCGGCGCTGTACACCTCGTCGCGCATGCTGTTCTCCCTCGGCAAGCGCGGTGACGCACCGGCGATGTCGACCCGGGTCAACAAAAGCGGTACGCCTTACTGGGCAGTCATGCTGTCGACCGGCGCGGCGTTCCTCTGCACCTTCGCCAACTACGTGGCCCCGGCTGCCGTGTTCGAGTTCCTGCTGGCCAGCTCCGGGGCCATCGCGCTGCTGGTGTACCTGGTGATCGCGTTCTCGCAACTGCGCATGCGCAAACAACGCATGGCCCGCGGCGAGAAAATCGTCTTCAGCATGTGGCTGTTCCCGGGCCTGACCTACGCGGTGATCATCTTCATCGTCGCGGCCCTGACCATCATGCTGTTCCAGGAAGCCCATCGCGTGGAAATCCTCGCAACCGGCCTGCTGAGCCTCATGGTCGTTGCCGCCGGCCTGCTGGTGGCACGCCGTCGCAAGCTGGAAAACCGTGGTGCGGTGGTGTTGAACTGATCCGCAACGCGTAATGCAAAACGGCCGCTGTCAGTGATGACGAGCGGCCGTTTTTGTTTGTGCTGCCGGTGGCGAAACATCGCCACATATCCGTAATCAGCTTTGTTCTCGCAAGAACATAAAGTCTGAGCTGCCTTTCTCTTCGTCGAACCATTCATCCCAAGTTGCTTCCTTGGGAGTTTTAACAGTTTTGCTTTGGAGGGTCGCAGCTGAGTCTTCTGATTTCGGCAATTGTCCATCCTTGCATGAAGCTGTCTTCTTCACCTGACCTCCTTTTTTGATCGTGCGTGAATGTCAGGTGCAAAAAGTTACTCGGCTTTGGGGGCGCTGTCCTCCAGCGACTTGCCGTAAGTATCCAGCGCAATTCCGAAATCGGTGATGAACTGTGGCTCGGTCAGCCAGGCCTGGGCGGTTTCGATGTCCATGCCGTCGGCCCACATGCGGTAGTCGATCAGCATGTCGGCGGCCAGGTGAGTGGCGGCCATGCCTTCGTTCTCGGCGTTTTCCATGTCCAGCAGTTCTGGATGGTCAACGATGATGAACGCCAGTTCGCGTAGCAGGGTCAGCAGCATTTCGTTGCGGCTGACGGCTTCGGCGTCGCGCATTTTGCTGAACATCGCCAGGGTGTATTCCGGGATCGGCTCGTCCAGATGCCCGAGGTTGTCGTCCTGGTCCAGCGGCTTACGGCCGACCATGCGGATGTGCTTGGCTTTGGCCTTGGCGCGTTTGGCGCGTTTCTGTTGCTTGTTCAGGGATGCCATGGGAACTCAGTTTTTCTGTTGGGTTTGTGCGGCAATCGCGTCGGACGCCGCCACATAGTCGGCCTGGAAGGCCGGGGATTCGATCCACGCCAGAGCGCCGGCTTCGTCGGTTTCCTGCGACCACTGGCGATACTCGATCAGCGCGGCAAGGATGAAGTCCATCGCGCCTTCTTCGCCTTCCTGCTCGTAAACCAGCTCCAGCAGCGGGTCTTCGAGGAATGCGGTGCACATGGCTTGCTGGCTGATCTTCTCGGCGTCGATCATTTTCTTGAACAGCTCGGTCAGGTCCACCGACTCGAAGTCGATGCGGTCATCGTTCGGGTCCAGTTCGACCGGCGCCTCGGCGCGTTTGGTGCGGTTCTGCTTGGCCTTGGTCTTGGCCCGGGCGGCGCGTTTTTGCTGCTTGTTGGCGGAGGCCATGGTGTGTTCCGTCGTGCGTTGAAAGGGCTCGGCTGCGTGCCACTGGCCGCCCGGGTGTGGCGGGGGCCAGCTTGCCGGTTTGCAGCCAGGTCAGAGCGATGGGCCATAGTGTGGCTTGGTATGCGCTACGAAAAAAGGCGAAATGTCCGACTTGTTGTTCGCCGATGTCTTGTGGCGCGATGCGCAAGTGGGTTTTGTGCGCATGGCTGAAGTAGCCGAGCAGGCGTTCGATGGCCGGGATCGTGCCATAAGGGTCGTCGCTGATGCTGATCGCCAAGGTCTTTGCGCGGACATTGGCGAAGGGCAAGCGACCGCTGGCCTTAAGCAGTCGGCGGCCACTGGGACGCTGCTCGTAGCGCGCGGCAGGCGTGCTCCAGTCGCGTACGACGCCTGTTGGCGTGTCCTCCAGCCAGCCGAGGCGTTTGCCCGGGAAGTAGCCACAGAGCCGCGTCAGCAGCGGCATCAGCAAATGCCATTGACCAAACATGCGCCAGCGCTGTGCCGGCGCATAGTCGCGCCAGTAAGCGAACTGCGCGCCGACCGTCACCAGCCGACGAATGACCTGCCCGGACTCGCCGAGCCCAGCCGCGCAACCGCCGAAGCTGTGGCCGACCACATCAATCGGCTGGCCGGGGAATTCCCGTTGCGCGCGTTTGAGCATCGCTTCGAAATCCAGCGCGCCCCAGTCGGTCCATGAGGCCTCAAGGCCTTTCAGGGTGGCCGGGCGCGATTCGCCGATGCCTCGGTAGTTGTAGGTGATCACGTCGAAGCCGTTGGCGAACAGGTAATCGGCGAAGCGCGAATAGTGTTGGCAGAGTACCGAGGTGGCAGCGTTGATGATGACCACCGGGCGTTGCGGGTCAGGCAGGGTGTGCCGCCAGGTGAAGCCTCCAAGGACAAAGTCGTCGGCCGCGGCCTCATGGAAGGGCTCATTGACGATAACGGCGCTGTGGGTGAGCGCAGTGCTGCATGAGTTCATAAGGACTCGGTCTTTGCGGGATCTCCTGAGCATGAGCTTCATCAAGGCGTAAATGCAACGATTCGGAACGCGCTGCGTTCCAGATCCGAAGGCAGTGCGCTTTCGAGAATTCGTGACGCACTGCGTCACAAAATCAATGCAGTCCTGCCGGCGTAGTCCATTTCGGACACAGGCCAAGTTCCAATCATTCTAAAACACGTGCTTCCCTGGCCGGATCAAATAAGGAGTAACGATTGGGCTCTACAAGAGCCCGGGAGTTGTCATCATGAAACGCGTTCTTTCATTCCTGCTTCCCATCGCGGCGGTGGCTGCATTGGTCTTTCCGGCGATGTTGCAGGCGGCCAACCTCGACCCGATCGACAGTGCCGGTGTGCAAGTTCAGCAACAACAGCAAAACGGCATCAATTACCTGTCCGGCGGGATCGGTCTGGACGAGTCAAAAGCCATTCAACAATCCACCGGTTATAACCTGCACATGACGTTCGCGGTGGGCGCGCAAGACCAGTACACCGCTGATGTCGATGTGATGATTGAAAAGTCGCCGGGGCAAACCGTGCTGACCCTCACCCAAACGGGTCCGCTGGTGTACGTGCAACTGCCACCCGGTAAGTACACCGTGGTCGCCACGCGCAACGGCGAAACACGGCGTGACGTGACAGACGTTGGCAGCGGCACTGCGCGCAATCTGGTGTTCCACTGGAATGACGCTGGATAACGTTGGGTGTATTGAAGAATCGAGGCGCGGGTACAATCCCGCGCCTTATGTTTTGTGATGCAAGGAAGTACTGGTTTGAAAGGGATTTTGCGTATTGGCTCAGTGATGAGCCTGGTTTTGCTGCTGGCCGGTTGTGGAACGATGATGGGGCGCCTGAATGGTGATTCAGCAGAGCCGTACTACAAAGGTGTCGACGGCAACCTGCACTTGCTTGGCGTGAGAGGGGGCGACGGCATGCCCTCAGCGGTCATCTGCTACATGATGATCGTTTGCCCGCTGATTACCGTGGTATCGCTGCCGGTAGACGCTGCGCTCGACACGGTTTTGTTGCCGGTCGACTACGTCAACACCCTCTGAGGCCGGTCTTCATTTAGCGCGTACGCTTGGCCTTCTGCTTGTCACTGGGCTCTTGCGCCATTCGGTGAATCCATAATCCGATCCAGCCGACGGCTATCAGGAATAACGTGCCGACGCACTGCGACACGATCTCGAACCAGAACATTCGGGGTTGCAGCGCGAGGGTGTAGGTATGGCGTGGGCCCGATCGGTTCCAGGTGGTGATGGAGCCGCTGATCAAGCTGTGGACGATCAGGTAAATCGACGCACCGATGAGGAAGGCGATCAGTACGCCGACCAGCACCGTCAGCCAGAATGCCACCCGGCTCTGACGATAGGGTGGCGGATGGGGCAGGGGGACGCGGGTTCTTTTCTGGTTCATCGAGCGGATGACCCTCTTCCTTAAGGTGCGGCCAAAGTAGCGCGGATCGCCTTTGTTCGAAACCCGTCGCGCATTTGCGCAGCCCGGAAAAAAGGATCAAGAGAGCCGCCATCAAATCGCAGGCATAAAAAAACCCTGAATCTTGCGATTCAGGGTTTTCGGTATTTGGTGCCCAGAGACGGAATCGAACCGCCGACACGGGGATTTTCAATCCCCTGCTCTACCGACTGAGCTATCTGGGCAACGGGGCGCATTAAAAGGGTTTTTCGGATTTACGTCAACGACTTTTTTAAAATTTCTTAAATTAATTCCGTCGCTTACGATCCGCCCCCCGATTTTGCGGGTTTACTCAGCAGGCGGAACGTAGCCTTCAGCCTTGGCGTAATCCTCGCCGGAGAAGTACTTGTCCATTTCGCCCTGCAGATATTTGCGGTCTTCGGCATTCATCATGTTCAGACGCTTTTCGTTGATCAGCAGGGTCTGGTGTTTCTGCCAGTCAGCCCAGGCCTTGGCCGAGACGTGGTCAAAAATATCCTGACCTTTGGCGCCCGGGAAAGGAGCGCGGTCCAGCGCGGGCAGTTCTTCTTTGTACTTGCGGCACATGATGGTGCGGGTCATGACGACTCTCCTGCGTTCAATACGGCGGCCGCGCGTTCGAGCAAGGTTTTGACCGGGGCGGCAAGGCCCAGGCGCGGCGGGGTGGCGAGGTTATACCAGAGCCAGTCGGCCTCGGCCATGTGGTGACCGGCCTCCCGCACCTGAACCAGCCAGGGTTCGATGGACAGCTGGAAGTGGCTGAAGGTGTGGACGAGGCTTGGCAGCGCTTGCTGCTCGCCCATGGTCAGCGAGTGCTGATCGGCCAGATGCTGCAGGTCGTCGAGATCGTCGAGTTCCGGCAGGCTCCATAAGCCGCCCCACAGCCCTGTGGACGGGCGGCGATAAAGCAGAATCGCGCCTTCGCCATTGGCCAGCAGCGGCATCAGCGTGCGTTTTTGCGGGATCGCCTTGCGCGGTTTGGGGATCGGGTAGCGTGTCTCCAGGCCGAGCATGTGCGCCTCGCAGCCCTTTTCCAGCGGACACAGCAGGCAGCTCGGTTTGCTCCGCGTACACAGCGTGGCACCGAGATCCATCATCGCCTGGGTGTAGGCGTTGACCCGATCGTGCGGCGTGAAACGCTCTGCGTTGGCCCACAGCTGTTTGGCGACCTTCGGTTCACCCGGGTAACCCTCTTGCGCAGTGAAACGCGCGAGAACGCGTTTGACGTTGCCATCGAGGATCGGTGCGCGCAGGCCCATGCTGATGCTGGCGATGGCCCCCGCGGTGGACAGGCCGATACCCGGCAGATCCGTCAGTTTTTCGACGTCCCGCGGAAATTCGCCGCCGTACTGGCTGACGACGATCTTCGCGGTCTTCTGCAGATTGCGCGCGCGGGTGTAGTAACCCAGTCCGGTCCACAGGTGCAGCACTTCGTCCTCCGGCGCTTCGGCCAGGGCTTGCACCGTTGGCAACGCGGCCATGAAGCGGTCGAAGTAATTGAGCACGGTGCTGACCTGGGTCTGCTGCAACATGATCTCCGACACCCACACCCGATACGGGTTGATGTCTTGCTGCCAAGGCAAATCGTGGCGGCCGTGGCGGTCGAACCATTCCAGCACCGCCGTGGAAAACTGCTCCGCTCTCATCGCTTGAACAGCCCCTTCAATGCGTTTTTCAATTCCGGGCTGACCTTGTCGCCGAGTTTTTCATCGATCTTCTCGCTGAGTTTGTTACCGGCCATTTTGGTCGCGACCTGGCCGAGACGTTCGTTATCCACACGGCAGGCCTTGGCGCCCAGCTCCAGCGGGCCACGGCAACGCAGCGGCCACTCGATGCCGACGAATTTCTCGCCGACCTGACAGGCCGGATCCGGCATCGCGCTGGTGTCGCCTTCGACGATGATGCCGACGCGGTAATCCATGCCCAGTACCCGCAGGTCGATGTCGCCATCGCCGTTGACGGTCATGCCCGGGATGCGCACTTTCAGGTCCGGGTTGCTGGCGATACCGTTGCGCAAGGTCAGGTTGCCCTTGAGTTCCTGGAACGGCGTGTCCTTGCCCCGTGGCTCGCCGCTGAGGGTTTTGCGGTTGAGGGTGGCGATGCCTTTGCACAGTTGCTGTTCAAGGTTGGCGTTGAGCAGCACGCCGTTGTTGATCACGAAACTGGCGTTGCCGTTGAGGGTTTCAATCAGCGCCTGCTGGCTGTTGCCGCTGCCGGTGAGGCTGCTGGTCAGTGTGACCAGGCCTTTGACCGGCGGATTCTTGCCTTGGCTTTCGAGGATTTTCTCGGCCGGTACGCGGTTGATCCTGGTTTGCAGGTTCAGCACCGGCGCACTCGGGCGTACGTCGAGGGTGCCCTTGGCTTCGAAGTCGCCGTTGTACAGGCCACCACGCAGATTTTCCAACGTCAGCAGGCCGCCCTGGCCGGTGGCTTTGAGCGCGGCGTTCTGGATCGGCAGTTTGTCGAGGGTCAGTTGGCCGAAGGTCAGGTCGGCATCGACGTCGAGTTTGGCCAGGCGCTCGACCGGCAGCAGGCGCTCGGTGCTCCAGGCGCTTTTGCTTGGTTTGTCCGGCAACGGTGTGCTGCCGGCGCCGGCCATGGCATCGGCTTCGGTGCTGGCGACTTCGGCCTGGCGCACTTGCGTGGCGTTATTGGCTTTTTCCGACTTCGGCGGCAGGTAGCGGTCGACGTCGAAGGTGTCGGCCTTGAGGATCGCGCGCAGCGACTGCTTGGCGAAATCTTCCACGGCAATGCGCCCGCTGAAGCTGCTGTCGTCGAGTTTCAGGTTGATGTTGTCGAAGGCGACGCTGGTGGGCGTGGCGGCCACGCGGCTGACCAGTTCGACTTTGCTCAGGCTGCCGGGCGCCATGGCTGGCAGCGTTTGGCCGATGCTGTCGACAAATTTCGCCAGATCGAACTGGGCGATCGAGATTCCGCCAGTGATCTGCGGGGTCTTGTCGAGGTCGTTGGCCTTCAGCTCACCGAGCGCGCGCAATTGGTTGGCGGAGATCTTGATCCCGGTCCATTCGGCGACGTTCGCCGCCTTGTCCAGCAAGATCTGCCCTTGGGCGGAGAAGGTCATGGCCTTGCCCTGCAGCGGATCGCCGGTCAGTTCGCCGGACAATTTCATGTCTTCGAACTTGTAGCGCTGCAAGGCGCGCTCGATGCGCAGCTCGCCGTTGAGTTCGGTACGCACCCGCAGCACAGGCTGATTGGTGCTGAGGAACGCCGTGGCTTTCAGCGGAATGTTGGTCGAATCGTGTACCGCACCGGTGCTCAGCTGGATGCTTTCGGCGCTGTACTGCTTGCCGGTCTGCTCGTCGTTGTATTCAACGCGGGCGTTGTTGACGGTCAGGCTGTCGATGTCGAGGCGGATCGGCTGCGGCGGTTTTTCCGGCTGGGCGGCGGCCTCTGCTGCAGGTGCGCTGGCGGGTGCCGAGCTGCCGGCAGGTGCAGCGGCTGTCGGCAGCTTGCCAATGTCTTCCCAGTTGCCGTGGCCGTTCTTGTCGCGTTTGAGGCGCAGGTTCAGGCCTTCGACGCGCACATCGCTCATCTGCACTTCGCGGCGCAACAGAGGCAACACGCGCACGGACAGTCCAAGCATCTGCAGGTCGGCATACGGTTCAGTCGGATTGATCAGAGTGGCGACGCTGGCCTCGTGCAGTTCCAGGCCGAGCCACGGGAACAGGCTCCAGCCGATATCGCCATTGAGCGTCAGCTCGATGTGGGCCTTGTCGCGGGCTATCTGGCGAATCTCGTCTTTGTAGTCGTTGGGATCAAACAGGTGGGTCAGGGCGAAGCCCGCCGCCACAATGATCAGCAACAGCCCGAGAAGTACCAGACCCAGGATTTTGCCGAACGCTTTCATGGGCGAGTCCTTGTAGTTAGTCGAATTCGTAATTTAGCCGGGGAGTATAGCGCTGCATCCGCCCGGTTCGGGGCGCTGTCATGTCGCGATGACGTCCAGCGGCAATTGCAATCTGGCGGCCAGCGCCTGGGTTTCAAGGTGTCCGGCCGGTGCCAGCAGGCGCAGTTGGGCACCCGCTTGCGACGCCATTTTCTGTGCTTGGTTCACCAATCGCTCGGCTACCCCACGGCGCCGGGTGACTTTTCGTACACACAAATGTGACAAGTACCAAACCTTGTCGTGCCGTGTCAGCCGTGCTGCACCGAGCAGGCGATCGTTGAAACGTCCTGCAATCAAAGCGCTGTCAGCCAGGCTGCTTTCGATCAGTTGAGCGTCCCCGGAATACGGTGCGAACAGCCATTGCGGAGCGTCACGATAGATTTTTTGCAGATCCTGTTGATCCTGGTAACTGGCGTCTTCAAGCATTTGAACGGTGACAGGCATTGGTGCCTCCTCAAAAGTGCCCCCTGTAGGCGCTGTCGCAGGCGGCGATCTTTTGATTTTGCCTTTCAAAACAAGGTCAAAAAATCGCAGCGTTCCGCAGCTCCTGCACGGGACTGGATCAGATGACATGAAAAAGGTGATATCAGTTTGGTTTTTCTGTCACGTGCAAATGGTAACCTTCGCCGGTTCGTCCGTCCTTCTGCGACTTAACGTCGCGCCTTCAAGGAGCTTCACCCGAAAAAACGGTCATGCCTGCGTGCATAAAGGCCGAGGGTGAGCAGTGGCTGGCGAACCATACTAATAATTGGGGGATACACAATGAGCACGAGCATCACGGCGGACGGCCTTCGCGCCGACCAGCCTGCGTTCCTGTCCAAGGAACGCATCATCGCCAAGCCCGGTTTCAACCGTTGGCTGGTTCCACCGGCCGCTCTGGCCATCCACCTGTGCATCGGCATGGCCTATGGCTTCTCGGTGTTCTGGTTGCCGTTGTCCAAGGCGCTGGGCGTCACTGCACCAGTGGCTTGCGCACCGGACATGAGCTTCATCGCTCAGATCTTCTCTTCGCAATGCGACTGGCCGATCTCCATGCTCGGCTGGATCTACACCCTGTTCTTCATCTTCCTCGGCTGCTCCGCAGCGATCTGGGGTGGCTGGCTGGAACACGCCGGGCCACGCAAGGCCGGTGTGGTATCGGCGCTGTGCTGGTGCGGCGGTCTGCTGATTTCGGCACTGGGGATTTATACCCACCAGATCTGGCTGATGTGGATCGGCTCTGGCGTGATCGGTGGTATCGGTCTGGGCCTGGGCTATATCTCGCCGGTATCGACCCTGATCAAGTGGTTCCCGGACAAGCGCGGCATGGCGACCGGCATGGCGATCATGGGTTTCGGTGGCGGCGCGATGGTCGGTGCACCGTTGGCGACTGCGCTGATGAGCCACTTCGCTTCGCCTGCCGGTGTCGGCGTCTGGCAGAGCTTCGTGGCCATGGCCGCGATCTACTTCGTATTCATGATCGGTGGCGCCCTGGCTTACCGCGTGCCGCCAACCGGCTGGAAGCCTGAAGGCTGGACTGCTCCGGCGAAGAAAGCCTCGAACGCGATGATCACCCACCGTCACGTGCACGTGAATGTGGCGTGGAAAACGCCACAGTTCCGTCTGGTGTGGCTGGTGCTGTGCCTGAACGTATCGGCCGGTATCGGCATCCTCGGCATGGCTTCGCCATTGCTGCAGGAAGTGTTCGGCGGCAAGCTGTTGGGCGTTGACGTGCCGTTCGGTCAACTGGACGCCGGGCAACTGGCTTCGATCGCCGCGATCGCTGCCGGCTTCACCGGTCTGCTGAGCCTGTTCAACATCGGTGGCCGCTTCTTCTGGGCCTCGTTCTCGGACTACCTGGGTCGCAAAAACACCTACTTCGTGTTCTTCGCCCTCGGTTTTGCCCTGTACGCACTGATCCCGAACATGGGCCATCTGGGCAACGTTGCGCTGTTCGTGGCGGCGTTCTGCATCATTCTGTCGATGTACGGCGGCGGTTTTGCGACCGTTCCGGCGTATCTGGCCGACCTGTTCGGTACGCAGATGGTTGGCGCGATCCACGGTCGCCTGCTGACTGCCTGGGCTGCGGCCGGGGTGCTCGGTCCGGTGTTGGTGAACTACCTGCGTGAGTATCAGTTGAGCATCGGCGTTGAACGCGCTGCCGCTTACGACATCACTCTGTACATCCTCGCCGGCCTGCTGGTGCTGGGTTTCCTGTGCAACCTGATGGTGCGCCCGGTGGCCGACAAGTACTTCATGACCGACGCCGAACTGGCCGCCGAACAGGCGCTGGGCCACGACAAAGGTGCTGATGCGAGCACCGTGCTGGAGTGGAAAGCCGCACCGGGCAGCAAGCCGCTGGCAATCGCCGCGTGGCTGGTGGTGGGTATTCCGTTGGCGTGGGGTGTGTGGGTGACCCTGCAGAAGACGGCGGTACTGTTTCACTAAACAAAACGTAGTACCCCTGTAGGAGTGAGCCCTGCTCGCGATAGCGGTCTGACAGTCACGGAAATGTTGGCTGTCACGCCCTCATCGCGAGCAGGCTCACTCCTACAGTTGTTTTCGGGGTGCCTGTAATGGCTTGTATGGACATGTCTACCCGCGACAGCCGGGCGTTCTGTCCGTCAGCCATCTCACGTCGCGTGTTTCTGTTTCGGCCCCGCGTGCCTATAATGGCTGCCTTTTTCGCCCAATGATTTTGCGGAGCTGGTGATGGCCGAACGTAAGGCGTCTGTCGAGCGCGACACTCTGGAAACCCAGATCAAAGCCTCGATCAACCTTGATGGCACCGGAAAGGCCCGATTCGATATCGGTGTTCCTTTTCTTGAGCACATGCTGGATCAGATCGCCCGTCACGGGTTGATCGACCTGGATATTGAATGCAAGGGCGATCTGCATATCGACGACCACCATACCGTGGAAGACGTCGGTATCACCCTCGGCCAGGCCTTCGCCAAAGCCATCGGCGACAAGAAAGGCATCCGTCGCTACGGCCACGCCTACGTGCCGCTCGATGAAGCGCTGTCGCGCGTGGTGATCGACTTCTCCGGCCGTCCAGGCCTGCAGATGCACGTGCCGTACACCCGCGCCACCGTGGGCGGCTTCGACGTCGACCTGTTCCAGGAATTCTTCCAGGGTTTCGTCAACCACGCCTTGGTCAGCCTGCACATCGACAACCTGCGTGGCACCAACACCCACCACCAGATTGAAACCGTGTTCAAGGCTTTCGGCCGCGCGCTGCGCATGGCCGTCGAGCTGGATGAGCGCATGGCCGGGCAAATGCCATCGACCAAAGGCGTTCTGTAATGCAGACGGTTGCAGTTATCGACTACGGCATGGGCAACCTGCACTCGGTGGCCAAGGCCCTCGAGCACGTTGGCGCCGGCAAGGTGCTGATCACCAGCGATGCCGACGTGATCCGCGAAGCCGACCGTGTGGTATTCCCCGGCGTAGGTGCGATTCGCGATTGCATGGCGGAGATCCGTCGCCTCGGGTTCGACTCGCTGGTGCGTGAAGTCAGCCAGGATCGTCCGTTTCTCGGCATCTGTGTCGGCATGCAAGCCCTGCTCGACAGCAGCGAAGAGAACGACGGCGTCGACTGCATCGGCCTGTTCCCGGGCGCGGTGAAGTTCTTCGGCAAAGACCTGCATGAAGAGGGCGAGCACCTGAAAGTCCCGCACATGGGCTGGAACGAGGTGAAGCAGAAGGTCAGTCACCCGCTGTGGCACGACATTCCGGACATGGCGCGTTTCTACTTCGTGCACAGCTATTACATCGCCGCTGCCAACGCGCGGCAGGTGGTCGGTAGCGGTCATTACGGGGTCGATTTCGCTGCAGCGCTGGCCGAAGGCTCGCGTTTCGCCGTGCAGTTTCACCCGGAGAAGAGCCATACCCATGGCCTGCAATTGCTGCAGAACTTCGCCGCGTGGGACGGTCGCTGGTAAATGGTTGCCAAGAAGTCCAAGCCGCCGATCCTGACCCTCACTCCCGAACAGGAGAGCGAGGCCAACCGCAAGATCCAGCGGTTCATGGAGGATCGGTTCGAACTCGACCTGGGTTCGTTCGAGGCGGCGGAAATTCTTGAGCTGTTTACCCGCGAAATTGCTCCGCACTATTACAACAGGGCGATTTTCGATGTGCAGACCCACCTCAAAGAGCGGTTTGAAAGCATCGAAAGCGACCTGTGGGCGCTCGAGAAGAACTGATTTCCGAGCCAAGCTGAACATTCAAATTTGAAGGTTTGCCAGATGCTGATTATTCCCGCTATCGATCTTAAAGACGGTGCCTGCGTACGTCTGCGCCAGGGCCGCATGGAAGATTCCACAGTGTTCTCCGATGACCCGGTGAGCATGGCTGCCAAGTGGGTGGAGGGCGGTTGCCGTCGTCTGCATCTGGTCGATCTGAACGGCGCATTCGAAGGTCAGCCGGTCAACGGTGAAGTGGTTACCGCGATCGCCAAGCGCTACCCGAACCTGCCGATCCAGATCGGCGGCGGTATCCGCTCGCTGGAAACCATCGAGCACTACGTCAAGGCGGGCGTGAGCTACGTGATCATCGGCACCAAAGCTGTTAAAGATCCGGCGTTCGTCGCTGAAGCCTGCCGCGCGTTCCCGGGTAAGATCATTGTCGGTCTGGACGCCAAAGACGGGTTTGTCGCCACCGATGGCTGGGCTGAAATCAGCACCGTGCAGGTCATCGACCTGGCCAAGCAGTTTGAAGCCGACGGCGTATCGTCGATCGTTTATACCGACATCGCCAAAGACGGCATGATGCAGGGCTGCAACGTACCGTTCACCGCTGCGCTGGCTGCAGCGACGAAGATCCCGGTGATCGCGTCCGGCGGTATCCACAATCTGGGGGACATCAAGTCGCTGCTCGACGCCAAGGCGCCGGGCATCATCGGTGCAATCACTGGCCGGGCGATCTACGAAGGCACCCTCGACGTCGCCGAAGCGCAAGCTTTCTGCGATTCGTACCAAGGCTGAGGACTGACCATGGCGCTGGCCAAACGCATTATCCCTTGCCTGGACGTGGACAACGGCCGGGTCGTCAAAGGTGTGAAGTTCGAGAACATCCGCGATGCCGGCGACCCGGTGGAAATCGCCCGTCGTTATGACGAGCAGGGTGCCGACGAGATTACCTTTCTCGACATCACCGCCAGCGTCGATGGTCGCGACACCACACTGCATACTGTCGAGCGCATGGCCAGCCAGGTGTTCATTCCACTGACCGTCGGCGGCGGCGTGCGCACCGTGCAGGACATTCGCAACCTGCTCAACGCCGGTGCGGACAAGGTATCGATCAACACCGCTGCCGTGTTCAACCCGGAATTCGTTGGCGAAGCGGCGCAGCATTTCGGCTCGCAGTGCATCGTCGTCGCCATCGACGCGAAGAAAGTCTCCGGCCCGGGCGAAACCCCGCGCTGGGAGATCTTCACCCACGGCGGGCGCAAGCCGACCGGTCTCGACGCGGTCGAGTGGGCGAAGAAAATGGAAGGCCTCGGTGCCGGCGAGATCCTGCTGACCAGCATGGATCAGGACGGCATGAAAAACGGCTTCGACCTCGGCGTGACCCGCGCGATCAGCGATGCGCTGGGCATTCCGGTGATCGCTTCCGGCGGCGTCGGCAACCTGCAGCACCTGGCCGACGGCATCCTCGAAGGCCACGCCAGTGCGGTGCTGGCGGCGAGTATTTTCCACTTCGGCGAATACACCGTGCAGGAAGCGAAAGCGTATATGGCCAAACGCGGCATCGTGATGCGCTAAACCGTACAGGCCAGTGGACAGCATGGCGTACCCAAGGCACTCTTGGGCACGCCATGGATTCCGGTAGCCCGACATGATCAAACGCCTGCTTCTTGTTCTCGCCAGTGCCTCTGTGTTGTTGCTCAACACGGCGCGGGCCGAAAACAGTCCCGACACCGATCTGGTGCTCCTCACCGAAAACTTTCCGCCCTACAACATGGCGAAAGACGGCAAGAACTTCGCCAAGGGCGAGAACATCAACGGCATTGCCGCCGACATCGTGCGCGAAATGTTCAAGCGCGCCGGGCTCACCTACAGCCTGACGCTGCGCTTCCCCTGGGAACGGGTCTACAAACTGGCGCTGGAAAACCCGGGTTACGGCGCCTTCGTGATGGCCCGCCTGCCGGATCGCGAAAAACTCTTCAAATGGGTCGGCCCGATCGGTCCGGACGATTGGATCATGTTGGCCAGGGCCGACAGCAAGATCACCCTCGACACCCTCAACGATGCACGCAAATACAAGATCGGCGCCTACAAGGGCGACGCGATTGCCGAGACGCTGACCAAGCAGGGTTTGAAACCCACGGTCGTGCTGCGCGATCAGGACAACGCGAAAAAACTGGTCAACGGCCAGATCGACCTGTGGGCCACGGGTGATCCTGCCGGGCGTTATCTGGCGCGGCAGGACGGGGTCACCGGGCTCAAGACCGTGTTGCGCTTCAACAGCGCCGAGTTATATCTGGCGCTGAACAAGGACGTGTCGGATGCAACGGTCGCCAGGCTGCAGGCGGCGCTGGATCAGATGCGCAAGGACGGGGTTGTCGACGAGATCATGGGGCGCTATCTGTAGCCGTCGGCAACGACTGGTCCGCTGCATCGTGGGTGCATTCTTGCGGCGGATACTGCAGCAGATTCAGGTTTTCGTTCTGGGTGTAAGCCAGATTGATCCCCGCCTGCGAGCCGTCAGCACGACGCAGCTCGTAGAAACTCTCCAGCTGATAAACCGCGACGAATTTGCCTTTGCCGGCCATCGCGATCACATGGGTAACAAATGGAGTCTGCCAACCACTGGTTGACGTCTCGCTGTGAGTGAACTGGCTGTCCAGTCTTGCCGAGAATGGGAGTGACGGAGGAGCGTCTGCCTTCGATGCCCACGGACTCACAAAACTGATCGCGGTAAGTTGAGTGAACAGACGCAACGTCTTCGGATTCTGCAGCCGCTGCGCAGTCCACTTGAAAGCCCGTGCCTCCTCGCCCGTGTTATGTCCGCTCCCCACCAAATAGTACTGGTCGGTTCTTTCCAGGCGATAAAACGGCGTGGTGCGTAATTGCTCAATTGGCGACAAGTCATCCTTGACCACGAACCATGGCAGCTTGATGACCTGGGAGAGCGTGGCCGCGCCTTTGGTTTCTGGGGCTTGCGCTGCGGAGAGCGTCGGCAGCTGTGGTGATGACTGGATCAGCGGCGCGATCTGCATCCGTAGTGAATAGGCACCGACATTGCCCTCTGGCCGGTTGAAACTGCTTGTCGCAACAAACGTACCTGGCGCGAAATGAATCTCTCCCGGCGGCGCATTCGTCGGTGTGACGCTCCAGGCGCTGAAACTCTGTCTGGCACCGCTGCCCCTGTCATTCCAGATCAGTTCGCCAACGTCCGAGGCGATCACCAGATCGGCGCGTACACAGCGAACCGCGTTGAGTGAAGGTTTTTCGTGATCATTGGAGCAGACCGCCCCCATGGCCACATAACCTTGCGGGGCGATCGGTCGCCATACGGCCCCGTCTTTCTTCGAGCCTGAGCCGGAATCTTTCCAGATCAGCTCGAAATCGTCCGGGCGCCTTAATGCCGGGCCCATGGCCGGATCTGCACTGGGTGCATCGCCTTCGCAAACCACAGCTACCACGGTGCTGCCGTTAATGTTGTCGTGCCCGGCGACGAACACGTCGCCGAGCGGGAAATAGCCCGGCAATACATCCGGAGCCGGAGTCGGGCGCCAGAAGGCTGCGGGTTTAGCCCGTGAGCCGGTGCTGTCCCAGATCCGGTGAAATTCCGTGGTGAAATGGATCAGCAGATTGTCGTGTCTGATCGGTTCGATTTGCCCGGATGGCGCTGCGGCCTGGTCATGAATGGTCATGGTCACTCCTGATAGTTGAACGGCGACTCAAGGGAGTCGCGACCCTTTGCAGGTTTCACTATCGGTATTCGCATCCGGCCTCTGGCGGTAACTATGTATGACGTCGTGACCAGTTATTTCCAAAAAACCGTTCCTTGCCATTGGCAGCCTTGCGCTCCTGTTTTGACTATTGATGCAGAAGCACAAGGCCAACGTCACTGATCAGCTCAGGGGGCGCTGTTTTTGAGCGCCTCCCAATCCAGGATGTATTCCTTCAATTCTGAGCGCTGATTGTTGGGGTCGACAGCGTAAACGCAGAGCTTGAGGGGGAAGTTGCTTTCCGGGCGTAGCCAATTGGAGGTCACATGCCTATAACCCTGCGGGTCTTCGCAACTGACTTTTTCAGCAAGGCCGCCTTTTACCTCGTATCGATCAAGGCCCTCGTTCCTGCGCTCTGGCCAAAGAATCTGCGCTCTGTTTATTTCTTTGTTAAACGAAGTCTCTATGGTCGGAACAGGCGTCGGGCCCGCATCAATCAGATAAGTGGGAACAGTCACAGCATTTCGATAAGTGCCTGCCGGTAATATGTCCTCAGTACTGTTTGTGGCGATGATACAAAGGTTGTTAAGCCCGGTTTCAGGTCCCATTGGAATATTTAACTGGGTGGGAGTAGTGCCAGTATTGATCGGCTGGCTGTAGCCTTGCGGAACTTCGCAGTCGACCGGGTCAGACGTCCGTTTGGTCCGGATAAACCGGGTGCTGGCGGTTATTTCGAAGTTCCATTCTGGATAAACGTAGTTGCCCTGAGCGCTTACGCTGATCTTTGCATGCGTTGGCAGTTGGGCGGGCAGTCTGATAGAGGCAGCCGGAAATAATTCGCACACCTGCGGATCCGTATTGAGTTTGCCATCGATAAAGCAATTGTTGAAAACCGAGGTCGGGCTGCCGTAACTGCCGCTCGGCATCTGACCGTATCCAGGCAGTGGCGTCAGATGGTGAGCCAAGGTCCCAAGGACGCCATAGACCTCGTTGTTCGCTCGAACGATGACCGGACTGCCCGAGCTTCCGGAAGCAATATCTTTGCATTGGTTGCTGACGGTATGCCGCCAAACCCAGGGCTTTTCGAAAATCGCCGGGGAGGGCATGTGGGTGCAAGCTGACATTTGTAATGGAGAACCAACGGGTTTGTGCACAATCAGAATGTCGCTATCTTCTGCCGGCGCCTGCCGGGCCAGTTTCATGGGCTTGATGCCCTGTGCCAGAAGTTCGCCCTGTGACACTCCAAGCTCCAACAGAGCCAGGTCGACACCCTGAATACTGCTCCAGGCTACGTTCTTCAGAGGAACAGTCCAGGAGGCAGAAGTCGTATCGATGAAGTCATTGAAGGTAATGGTGGCTTCGATAGGGTCATCTATTCGCATGACCCCGTTTTCCTTGCCCACGCAGTGCGCACTGGTCAGTGCATAGGCGGAATCGGACGGGCGAGAGCTGTTTGTGTCGATCAGGAAGGCGGTGCAGGAGCCATGCTCGCGGCTTTTGTACTCGCCGACTCCCATCCAGTGGTTATTTTCGCCATTTTTGTTAGTCAGGTATTGCGACGGTGAGAAGTTCTCAGCGCCCTTGCCGTAATCGACGGGGCTGGAACAGGCAGGAAGTGAGAATAAAGTCAGTAATAAAAAGCTTGGGTGAATATATTTCAAGTTCATGGCCAGTCCTTGGCTAATATAGGGGTGCAAGACTGGCGCAGAATAAGACAGTTAGGTTTGAGTCGGTTCCATAAGTTATTGCTACTTGTTTTTGGTTGTAGGGGCTTATGAAAATTTAATGACTTGATAGTTTAACGATAAATACCATTTTTCCCGTGTGCAGCTGTCGCCTTGTTACTGCGCACACTGATCATCTGCTTGATATCGATCCACTCGATGCCTTGGGCCTTGAGTTTGGGCAATTCACGTTCCAGCACCGCCAGCGTCTGCGGGTAAGGGTGGCCGATCATCACCGCCGAACCCTGCTTGCGCGCCAGGCTGATCGCCGTCTGTAGCTGGGTGAAGATGGCGGCTTCGGTGCGCTCGTCATCGAGGAAAACATCCCGCGAAACACTCGCCAGATCGATCTTCTGGGCCTGCTGCGCCGCCACGGTCTGCGCGCTGGTGCGGCTGTCGACGAAGAACTTGTGCCGGCGCTGCAACTCACCCATCAGCCACGCCATCGCCACGGGCTGGGCGGTCATGCGGCTGCCCATGTGGTTGTTGATGCCGGCGGTGTAGGGGACCATTTTGAACGCGGCGTCGAGGCGCTTTTGCAGCTCTTCGAGCGGCAGTTCGGGGTGCCAGGCGTACGGACCGGTGGCCGGGTCCATGGGCATATGCAGGATCACGATCTTGCCGGCGCGATGGGCTTCGCGGGCGAATTCGGTGGCGTGCGGGGTGTCGGGCATGACCGCCGTGGTCACCGGGCCGGGCAGGGCCAGCACACGGCGATCCCGGGGCAGGTTCTGCCCCAGGTCGTCGATGATCAGCGTCAGGTAGGCTTTTGGCGGTGGCGTCCTGGCGGGTTCTGCGTGAGCAGCACCCGCCAGACAGCACAGCAGGACGAAGAGCAAACGCAACGACATCCTCAACGGCCGGACGTGATGCTCAAGCCCTTAAGCAGGCTCAGGGCCTGGGCCAACTGGTAATCGTCATCCTGCGGCATGGCCTTGGCCTTGGTGCCGGAACCGGTCGGCTTGTCCGCGCCGCCGTTGCCGTTGCCCAGGTGGCCTTGCAGGTCGGCTTCCTTGAAGTAGTCGCCGTCCGCTTCGTTGGTGATCTTGGCCTTGCGCACTTCGATGTCCGGGACGATGCCCTGCGCCTGGATCGAGCGGCCGTTCGGCGTGAAGTACAGCGCCGTGGTGATCTTCAGCGCGCGGTCGTTGTTCAGCGGCAGCACGGTCTGCACCGAGCCTTTGCCGAAACTGGTGGTGCCCATGACCACGGCGCGTTTCTGATCCTGCAAGGCGCCGGCGACGATTTCCGAAGCCGAGGCGCTGCCACCGTTGATCAGCACGACCATCGGCACCGCTTCGCTTTCGTCCTTGCCGGTGGCGGAGAAGCGCAGTTCGGAGTTGGCGATCCGGCCTTTGGTGTAGACGATCAGGCCTTTCTTGATGAAGTGGTCGACCACTTCCACTGCCGCCTGCAACACGCCGCCCGGGTTGTTGCGCAGGTCGAGGATGATGCCGTTGAGTTTCTTGCCGTTGTCCTTGCGCAACTTGGCCAGAGCCTTGGAGACCTCTTCGCCGGTCTTGACCTGGAACTGGGTGATGCGGATGTAGCCATAGCCCGATTCCAGCAGCTGCGCCTTGACGCTTTTCACTTGAATCACGGCGCGGGCCAGAGTCACGTCGAACGGCGTGCCGCCGTCGCGCACCAGGGTCAGGGTGATCTTCTGGCCGATCTTGCCGCGCATCTTGTCCACGGCTTCGGTCATGGTCTGGCCGCGAGTTGGCGCACCGTTGATCTTGACGATGAAGTCACCGGCCTGGATGCCGGCCTTCGATGCTGGCGTGTCATCGATCGGCGACACGACTTTGATGAAGCCGTCTTCGGAGCCGACTTCGATGCCCAGGCCGCCGAATTCGCCGCTGGTGCTTTCCTGCAGTTCGGTGAAGTCTTCAGGACCGAGATAGGCGGAGTGCGGATCGAGGTTGCTGAGCATGCCCTTAATCGCGTTTTCCAGCAGAGTCTTGTCATCCACCGGCTCGACATACGCCGCCTTGATCCGGTCCATGACCTCGGCAAAGGTGCGCAACTCTTCCAGCGGCAACGGTGCCTTGGCGGTCGCGGCAGTGCCTGCCGGGGCGACGGCCGGGGCCGGTTGAGCGGCGAACGCCAGAGGCGCGCCGATCACCAGGGCGATCGTCAGGGCCAGCGAGGTAAGGCGGGACAAATGCAGCATGTCGAACGAACTCCTGAATTAGGCGACGCGCTTATCCTTGCGCGTGACACCATTGCGCCGGATCACTCGGGTGACCCTGCTGACGAATTGCGAAATACAGTGCTGGTGTGTCCTGACCGCCACTGTTACCCACAGTGGAGATCGACTCACCGGCTTTTACCACGTCGCCGGCCGACTTGAGCAGCGTCTGGTTGTGACCGTAAAGACTCAGATAACCATTGCCGTGATCAAGGATCACCAGCAGACCGGCGCCACGCAGCCAGTCGGCGAACACCACGCGCCCGCCGTGCACGGCATGCACCTGGCTGCCGGCGGCGGCGCTGATCATCACGCCATCCCACTTGGTGCGAGCATCGTCGCCACGGCTTTCACCGAAGCGTGCCAGCAATCGACCATCAACCGGCCACGGAAGTTTTCCCCGTGTTGCAGCAAAAGGGCCACCGAAGGTCTCGCCGCTGCTGGACACCAGTGCGCCGGGGGTTGATTTGACGGGTTTTCGTGGGGCGTCGCTGTTGTCAGCCTGCGCCTCACGCAAACGCTTTTTTTCCGCTTCCTGCTGGGCGATCAGCGCTTTCTGCCGCGCTTCTTCTGCCTCACGGGCCTGACGGGCCAAGGTTTCTTCAATGGTTTTAAGGACTTTAGACAGGTCTGCCTGATCCTGCTCGCGGGCGGCCAGTTTCTGGTCGCGGGCTTTCACGTCATCGTTGAGCTTGGCGAGAACCTGCTGGCGTTCCTTGCGGACCTTTTCCAGTTCGTCGCGCTGGGTGTCGAGGCTGCTTTTCTGTACCAGCAATTGCGCCTGCTGCATGGCGATGTCTTTTTCGACATTGGCCAGTTGGCGCAGGGTTTCGTTGAAGTTCTTCAACTGCTCCAGGCGGGCCTGGCTCAGGTAATCGTAATAGGTGAGGGTGCGGGCGAACTTCTCGGGATTCTGCTGGTTGAGCAGCAGCTTGAGGTATTCCTGACGGCCGTTCTGGTAGGCCGCGCGGGCCTGGATGGCGATCAGTCGCTGCTGTTCAGTGCGCGCGCTCTGGAGTTTTTTTTTCTCCGCATCGAGCCGCTGCAGCTCGGATTCGCTTTTCTTCAGCTCTTTCTGCAGGGCATCGACCTGCTTCTCGAGCTTGCCCATCTCGGTTTCAGTGCCCTTGAGCTCTTTCTGCACACCGGATTTTTCTTCCTGCAGCTTGCCCAGCAGCTTTTTCAGCTCGGCAATGTCCTGACGCGTGGCATCCAGCTGCTGTTGGGTTTGCGCGCGCTCGTCAGCGAAGGCCGGTTGGAGCAGGCAGGTCAGAGCGAGGGCGATCAGGACGCGGAGCATAGAGGCGGGCGGCACCAGGGTAATGGACGGCCTAGTATGCCCGCCCGGGGCTGCAAAAAAAACGCCCAATTGGGCTTGTGTGATAACTGGCTGGAGATGCAGCATCAAATAATCTTTGAAACAACCATAAACAAATGTAGGAGTGAGCCTGCTCGCGATGGCGTTCTCACATTCAACAGAGTAGTTGACTGTCAGATTGCTATCGCGAGCAGGCTCACTCCTACAGGGTTTTGCGGTGTTTGATCTGGCGAATTAGACCAGAATCGAGGTACCGGTCATCTCCGCCGGTTTTTCCAGGCCCAACAGCATCAGCATGGTCGGTGCCACGTCCGCCAACACGCCGCCTTCACGGACCTTGAGGTCGCGCTTGCCGACATAGATGAACGGCACCGGCTCGGTGGTGTGCGCGGTGTGCGCCTGGCCAGTGGAGGCGTCGGACATCTGCTCGACGTTGCCGTGGTCGGCGGTGATCAGCGCTTCGCCGCCCACCTTTTCCAGCGCCTCGACGATGCGCCCGACGCAGGTGTCCAGGCATTCCACGGCTTTCACCGCAGCGTCGAACACGCCGCTGTGGCCGACCATGTCGCCGTTGGCGTAGTTGACCACGATCACGTCGTAACGCTGGTGTTCGATGGCGTCGACGATGCGGTCGGTGACTTCCGGCGCGCTCATTTCCGGTTGCAGGTCGTAAGTGGCGACTTTCGGCGACGGAATCAGGATGCGCTCTTCGCCCGGGAACGGTTCTTCACGGCCACCGGAGAAGAAGAAGGTCACGTGTGCATATTTTTCGGTTTCAGCGATACGCAGCTGGGTCTTGCCGTTTTTCGCCAGATAGTCGCCGAGCACGTTTTCCAGGCTGCCGGCGGCGAAGGCCGATGGCGCAGGGATGCTGGCGGCGTACTGGGTCAGCATGACGAAACCGGCCAGTTTCGGCTGGCGCGCACGTTCGAATTCCTTGAAGTCGTCTTCGACGAATACGCGGGTCAGCTCGCGGGCGCGGTCGGCGCGGAAGTTCATGAACACCACGGCGTCGCCGTCTTCAACCTTGACCGGCTCGCCGATGGTGGTGGCTTTGACGAATTCGTCACTCTCGCCACGGGCGTAGGCGGCGTCGAGGCCTTCCTGGGCGGTGGCCGCGTTGAATTCGGCGTTGCCGTCGACGATCAGGTTATAGGCTTGGGATACGCGGTCCCAACGGTTGTCACGGTCCATCGCGTAGTAGCGACCGACGATGCTGGCGATACGGCCCTTGCCGAGCGCCTGGAAGGTCGCGTCGAGCAGTTCGATCGACGAAGCGGCGCTTTTCGGCGGCGTGTCGCGGCCATCGAGGAAAGCGTGCAGGTAGATTTTCTCGGCGCCGCGCTTGAAGGCCAGTTCGGCCATGGCGATCAGGTGATCCTGGTGGCTGTGCACGCCGCCATCGGACAGCAGACCCATGAAATGCACGGCTTTGCCGGCGGCCACGGCTTTATCCACGGCAGCGCAGATGGTCGGGTTGTCGAAGAACTCACCGTCGCGGATCGCTTTGGTCACGCGCGTGAAGTCCTGATACACCACGCGCCCGGCGCCGAGGTTCATGTGGCCGACTTCGGAGTTGCCCATCTGGCCGTCCGGCAAACCGACGTCCATGCCGCTGCCCGAGATCAGGCCGTTCGGCACCGTGGCCCACAGACGATCGAGCACAGGTTTCTTCGCCGCATAAACGGCATTGGATTCGTGGCTGTCACTGTGACCGAAGCCGTCGAGAATCATCAGGACCAAAGGTTTAGGCGTGGTAGTCATGGAATCCACTCGTGGCTAATAAAGAAGAGGGCGATGGAAAAGGGAGTGGCAGTTTAAAGCGAAGTTCCTGCGGCGTCACCGCCGGACGGGGTTTGGCCCACCATAGTGGCTGTGTATACTGGCCGACATTTTAACGCCCTGGAACCTCCTTCGATGGTTGCTCACCTGATTGAATTTGCCACTAACCACTACATTCTTGTCGGTATCTTCGTCGTACTGCTGGCTCTGCTGCTGGCGCACACGATGCAGGGCGGCGGTAAAAGCCTGAGCACCGGCGAGCTGACCGCACTGGTCAACAAGGACGCAGGCGTGGTGGTGGACATCCGTCCAGCGAAGGATTACGCCGCCGGTCATATCGTTGGCGCGATCAACATTCCTCAAGACAAGCTGGCCGCGCGCGTCGGCGAGCTGGAAAAGCACAAGGCCAAGACCATTATTCTGGTCGACGCCCTGGGCCAGACCGCTGGCACCCACGCTCGCGAGCTGATGAAATCCGGCTTCACCGCCGCCAAGCTGTCCGGCGGGATCTCCAGCTGGAAAGGCGACAACCTGCCGCTGGTGAAGTGATATGAGCGAAGTCATCGTCTACTCCAGCGACTACTGCCCTTATTGCATGCGAGCCAAGCAATTGCTCGCGAACAAAGGTGTGGCCTTCGAAGAGATCAAGGTCGATGGCAAGCCGCAGATTCGTGCTGCCATGAGCCAGAAGGCCGGACGCACGTCGGTGCCGCAGATCTGGATCGGCGAAAAGCACATCGGCGGTTGTGATGATTTGTATGCCCTGGAGCGCGCCGGCAAGCTCGACGCGTTGCTCAAGGCCTGAACGGCTGCACCCACGTACAGCAATCCCTAAAAGACCCAAGATCAGAAAGGATCTGAGATGACTGACCAACAGAACACTGCAGCCAGCGAAGAAGAAACCGCACCGCAATTCTCCTTGCAGCGCATCTACGTACGCG
Organism: Pseudomonas sp. JQ36; assembly: GCF_053851495.1. NCBI lineage: Bacteria > Pseudomonadati > Pseudomonadota > Gammaproteobacteria > Pseudomonadales > Pseudomonadaceae > Pseudomonas > Pseudomonas sp. JQ36. The sequence goes on from NZ_CM132642.1 coordinate 5,198,637, forward strand.
ATCTGTCCTTCGAAGCCCCGAAAAGCCCGGCGATCTTCCGCCAGCAGTGGGACCCGACCGTCGGTCTGGACCTGAACACCCGCCAGAAAGAACTGGAAGGCGATTTCTACGAAGTCGTGCTGACGCTGTCGGTGACCGTGAAAAACGGTGACGAAGTGGCCTTCATCGCTGAAGTGCAACAGGCCGGTATCTTCCTGATCAAGAACCTGGACGCGGCTTCGATGAGCCACACTCTGGGTGCGTTCTGCCCGAACATCCTGTTCCCGTACGCGCGCGAAACCCTGGACAGCCTGGTGACCCGCGGTTCGTTCCCGGCCCTGATGCTGGCGCCGGTGAACTTCGACGCCCTGTACGCGCAAGAGCTGCAGCGCATGCAGGCTGCGGGCGAGACGCCGACCGTTCAGTAAGTATCTGAGCGACGACGCAAGTCCAATGTGGGAGCGGGCTTGCTCGCGAAAGCGCAGTGTCAGGCGACATCAATGTCATCTGATCCGACGCCTTCGCGAGCAAGCCCGCTCCCACATTTGTTATCCGGTTTTATTTGAAGTCGTTCTGCCGCCACGCTTCGTAAACGGCCACCGCCACGGTGTTGGACAGGTTCAGGCTGCGGCAGCCTTCACGCATCGGCAGGCGCAGGCGCTGTTCGGCGGGCAGGGCGTCGAGCACTTCCGCCGGCAGGCCACGGCTTTCCGGGCCGAAGATGAACGCATCGCCCGGGACGAACGCGGCGTCGTGAAACGGCCGCGAGCCCTTGGTGGTGAAGGCGAACAACCGTGGGTTGCCGAGGCTTTCCAGGCAACTGGCGAGGTCGGCGTGGCGCTGCAACGTGGCATATTCGTGGTAGTCGAGACCGGCCCGGCGCAAGCGCTTGTCGTCCATCTCGAAACCCAGCGGTTCGATCAAATGCAGGTGGCAGCCGCTGTTGGCGCACAGCCTGATAACGTTGCCGGTGTTCGGCGGAATTTCTGGTTGAAAAAGGATGACGTGAAACATGCACGGCTCCGAAGGTAAAGATGAGCGGCATTCTACGCCGCCTGTGGACAACCGTTCGAAACTATTCCCGCGGGTGATCGGTTCGCTGGCGATTGTCGGCTTGATGGTCGGTTTGATGATCGGTCGCCTGACCACACCGGACCCCAGTGTGCTGCAGCAGGTCGAGGTTACCGATGACGGCCTGGTGGTGTGGTTCAACAACGAGCCGAAGCTGCATGGCGAAATCATCGATGGCACCGTGGCCCTGTTGTTCCAGGCAGAAGGCCGCGCGCAAAAGGGCCAGCTCAAGCTCAATGGCAAGGATGTGAACTGGCGTACTCGAGTGAGTGACGGTGGGCTGTTGCTGACGGTGCTGGCGGCGCGGCCGCTGCGGGGGGACTGGGCCGGCAGCGAGGTCGATGACCGCTGGCGGCTGGAGATCCATCTCCGGGAGCAATAAAAGCGGGAATCCCCGGCCTGCCTGTACCAGGGTTCCCAAAACGGGTGGACTTCGCTGAGAGCGTCGGTCCGGTGTAAAGAGGGAACCCCCGGCCTGCCTGTACCAAGGATCCCAAAAGGGTGGGTTCGCCGCGTTGCGGTTTGAACCCGGTGTAAAGAGGGGAATCCCCGGCCTGCCTGTACCAAGGTCCCCGAAACGGGTGGTGAATCGAATCACCTGTGAGGAATATTGCAGGGGGCGTGCCAGTTTTAGTATTTGGAAACAGAAAAAAGCTTCAGATGCGCGAAAGCCCCGTAAATCGGGGCTTTCGTGTTTTTACTGGCTGGTTTTTTCAGTCTTGCCTGGATGGTTTTTGCACAGGCTGCGATGCCCGATCACGGGTCAAAGTGCATTAGGTTGGTGCACGGCGGGGCCACTGTGGGAGCGGGCTTGCTCGCGAAGGCGTCGCGTCAGTCACTGATATGTTTCATGAACAGCGCTTTCGTGAGCAAGCCCACTCCCACAGGGGGCGTTGATCAGCCCTCATCCCCCTCATCGTCATCCCCGCCATCCACTTTCATCCCCAATTCCTTGATCTTGCGCGTCAGAGTATTCCGCCCCCAGCCGAGCAATACCGCCGCATCGCGACGACGACCGGCCGTGTGCTTCAGTGCAGTCTCGATCATGATCCGCTCGAACGCCGGCACCGCGCTGTCGAGCAGGCTCGACTGGCCACGGGCCAACGCTTGATCGGCCCACTGGCGCAGTGCCTGCTCCCAGTTGGTCACCGGTGCCGAATCCTGTGGCAGGCTCAGCAGTTCCGGTGGCAGGTCACTGATGTGCACTTCGCGCCCGGAGGCCATCACGGTGATCCAGCGGCAGGTGTTCTCCAGCTGCCGCACGTTGCCCGGCCATGGCAGGTTCTTCAGGTATTCCTCGGTCTCGCTTTTCAGCAGTTTCGGCTCCACCGCCAGTTCTTGCGCGGCGCGGCTGAGGAAGTGCTTGGCCAGGGTCGGGATGTCTTCGCGACGGTCCGACAGGCGCGGAATGTGGATGCGGATCACGTTGAGGCGGTGGAACAAGTCCTCACGGAATTTCCCGGCGTGCACCAGGGTTTCCAGATTCTGGTGAGTCGCGGCAATGATCCGCACATCGACCTTGACCGGCACATGCCCGCCGACGCGATAGAACTCGCCGTCGGCCAGCACGCGCAGCAAACGGGTCTGGGTGTCGGCCGGCATGTCGCCGATTTCGTCGAGGAACAGCGTGCCGCCGTCCGCCTGTTCGAAGCGGCCGCGACGCAGGTTGGCCGCGCCGGTGAACGCGCCTTTCTCGTGGCCGAACAGTTCGGATTCCATCAGATCCTTGGGGATCGCCGCCATGTTCAGCGCAATGAACGGCGAGGCCGCGCGTGGGCTGTGGCGGTGCAGGGCGTGGGCGACCAGTTCTTTACCGGTGCCGGATTCGCCGTTGATCAATACGGTGATGTTGGAGTGGCTCAAGCGGCCGATGGCGCGAAACACCTCCTGCATCGCCGGCGCTTCGCCGATGATTTCCGGGGTGCGGGTCAGCGCCGGCACCACTTCCAGGCCTTGCTGTTCCTGCGCATGCTGATTGGCGCGTTTGACCAGCGATACCGCCTCGTCGACGTCGAACGGCTTGGGCAGGTACTCGAACGCGCCGCCCTGATAGGACGCGACGGCGCTGTCCAGGTCGGAGTGAGCGGTCATGATGATGACCGGCAACCGTGGGTGTTGCTCGCGGATGCGCGCCAGCAGGTCGAGGCCACTGGCGCCCGGCATGCGGATGTCGGAAATGATCACATCAGGCTGCTGACGGGCCAGACGACTCATCACGCCATCGGCGCTGTCGAAGCTCTGCGTGGTCATGCCTTCCTGCTGCAAGGCCTTTTCCAGAACCCAACGGATAGAACGGTCGTCATCGACGATCCACACGGTTTCACTACGGCTCATGTCGATGTGGCTCCTTGTTCCAGTGGCAGAAAGATCGAGAACGTGGTGTGGCCGGGGTGGCTGTCACACTCGATCAGGCCCTGGTGCTGGCTGATGATGTTCTGGGTAATGGCCAGCCCCAGCCCGGTACCGTCCGGACGGCCGCTGACCATGGGAAAGAAAATGGTTTCCTGAAGTTCTGCAGGGATCCCCGGACCGTTGTCGATGATCTCGATTTTGGTCACCAGACGATGGCGGACGTGGCCAATGGTGAACTGGCGCATGGTCCGGGTGCGCAGGCTGATGCGGCCCAGGCGCAGCTCGTTCTGGCTGCTGATCGCCTGCATCGCGTTGCGCACGATGTTCAGCACGGCCTGAATCATTTGTTCGCGGTCGATCAATACGTCGGGAATGCTCGGATCGTAGTCGCGCACCAAGGTGATGCAACCCTGGCTTTCCGCTTCGACCAGTTGGCAGACGCGTTCGAGCACTTCATGGACGTTACACATGGCCAGCGACGGCAGCTTGTTCGACCCGAGCATGCGGTCGACCAGATTGCGCAGGCGGTCGGCCTCTTCAATGATCACGTTGGTGTAATCGCGCAGGCTGTCTTCCGGCAGTTCGCGGGCCAGCAATTGCGCGGCGCCCCGGATCCCGCCGAGCGGATTCTTGATCTCGTGAGCGAGACCACGCACCAGCATTTTGCTGGTTTCCTGCTTGGATAGTTGCGCCTCTTCCTTGGTGATCCGCAGCAGACGGTCACGCGGGTGCACTTCCAGCAGGAGCATGGTCGCGCCGTTGCTGAGGATCGGCGTCACCGCGTAGTCCACGGTCAGGGTCTGGCCGGTGAGGGCGGTGAGCATCGCTTCGCGCTTGGTGAACGGGTGTGCCTGTTCGACTGCCTGACGCAGCGAGTTGAGCGCCTCGGTGGACTCGGTGAACAACTCGCTGATGAACTGTCCATGGCTGCGCTGACCGCTGATGGCCAGCAGCATCTCGGCCGCCGGGTTCATGTACTCAAGGCGCAGTTCGGCGTCGAGCAGAATGGTGGCGGTGGTCAGGTTGTCGAGCAGCAAACGGTGGATTGCGTCGCTAATAGTCATCGGAGCCTCTTTTGGGGGCGGAGCGTGCGCAAGAAGCAGGCGTCGTTAAACGGAAAATGCAAAAACCAAACCAAGGCTCCGAAAAGAAGCGTTCAACCCGTGAAACAGGCGTTTGACGCTCGTTTGAGTGGCAGGGTGCCAGCTCGAACGGGAAGTTTCGAACCAAAATGGGTTGGAATCTGGGTACGGTGCAGCCTATTGCACCAATATAGTGCGTAATGCTGAATGGCGTTAGAAGAAGCGCAGGAAGGGATTTTTTTCTTCGGCGGGTTTGTCTTTCAGCGGGCATTCCGGGCGCACGCCGTAATCCTCGCTGACGCAGGGTTTGATCTGGCGTTTCTGCGCCAGCGAGATGCGCAGCATGTGGAATGGCTGGTTGGCGGTGCGCTCGACAGTGCGACCCTGTTCATCAAGGATTTCCACCGACAGGTTGTGACTGCCGCGGTCGATGTTGCTTAGCGGGAATACCGGACTCAGGCCGGGCTCGCCAGTGGCTTGGCCGTCCAGCAGCAGGCGATAGCGATGGCCCTGCTGCAGGCCGGGCTCGCTGGTGACGCTGACGATCACCTCGCCCGCGCTGCTGCGAAGGGTCGCATCCGGCTCGGGGATCAGGATGCGCAGCATGTCGTAGTGGAACAGCGGTTGTTCCGCGACCTTTTTTGCAGCGCTGATCGGTGCAGCAGATGTGGGGTTGGCCGACATGCGATTGCTGGTCGCAACAGGTACACGCTTGGCGTTGCCGCGCGGCTGGTCGGTGTAGACGCGATTGCCCTGCGCATCGACGTAGGTGAATACCTCCGCTGAAACGGGCAGGGCGAACAGGCACAGGATCAGCCAGAAAATTCTCATGGCTTGTGCACCCGCTGTACGGTGAACACCACTGCCGGGCTCTGCTGGATGATCGTTTCGCCGTCGATCACCTGTACCGCTAGACGATGCTCGCCGCGATCGACATTCACCAGTTGCAGGATCGGCACGTTGCTCGGCTGGCCATAAGGCGCGTCGTCCAGGACCAGCCTTAATTGGTGCGGCGCCTGCAGGCGCGGCTTGATCAGCACGTTGACAGTGAAGGTGCCGTTGTTGGCGCGCAGCGCTTCCTCGTCGGGCAGGCCGGTCAGTTCCAGCACTTCATAAGCACTGCGTGCCGCGGGGCGTGTGTCGGTGCTGGAGGGCGCTGGCGCGCTCGGTGCCTGTGGCTCGACGCGGTTGAGTGGCGGCAACTCGACCGGCTGCGCCTGAACACCGTCCGGCGAGTGATCGCTGTAAACCGTGTTGCCGGCGTCGTCGGTGTACTTGTAGATCTGCGCAGCGGCGGGCAGGGCGATCAGCAGCAGGATGTAGAGAAAGGTGCGACTCATGAAATCGACCGGGAAAGAAAACGATGGAGTGCAGCATAGGCCAGGTGCGGCGGTTGGCCCAACCCGGGACATATCCGGAGATCATTCAGATGCCAAAAATTCTCTGTGGGAGCGGGCTTGCTCGCGAATGCGGTGGGTCATTGACAGAGATGGCGACTGATACGCCGCATTCGCGAGCAAGCCCGCTCCCACAGGGGTTTTGCGTAGCTTCATAAATCGGGGGCAATAAAAAAGGCCTCCCGAAGGAGGCCTCTTTTTGTCACGCCGCGTAGCGCGGCGCTACCGGATCAGCAGCTGTAGTACAGCTCATATTCCAGTGGGTGTACGAAGGTGCGCACCTTGATTTCTTCTTCGGATTTCAGCGCGATGTAAGCGTCGATGAAGTCGTCGGAGAACACGCCGCCCTTGGTCAGGAACGCACGGCCCTTGTCCAGCTCTTCCAGGGCTTCTTTCAGGCTGCCGCAAACTTGCGGGATCTCTTTCGCCTCTTCAGGCGGCAGGTCGTACAGGTTTTTGTCAGCGGCATCGCCTGGGTGGATCTTGTTCTGGATACCGTCCAGGCCGGCCATCAGCAGTGCTGCGAAAGCCAGGTACGGGTTGGCAGCCGGATCCGGGAAACGGGCTTCGATACGACGGCCGCGTGGGCTGTTGACGTAAGGAATACGGATCGAGGCGGAACGGTTGCGCGCCGAGTAGGCCAGCATTACCGGAGCTTCGAAACCTGGCACCAGACGCTTGTAGGAGTTGGTGGCCGGGTTGGTGAAGCCGTTCAGGGCCTTACCGTGCTTGATGATACCGCCGATGAAGTACAGGGCGGTTTCGGACAGACCCGCATAGCCTTCGCCAGCGAAGGTGTTCTTGCCATCTTTGGCGATGGACATGTGCACGTGCATGCCCGAGCCGTTGTCGCCGTACAGTGGCTTCGGCATGAAGGTCGCGGTGCGGCCGTAAGCGTCGGCTACGTTGTGGACAACGTATTTCAGAGTCTGAACTTCGTCAGCTTTCTTCACCAGGGTGTTGAACTTGACACCGATTTCGTTCTGACCGGCAGTCGCCACTTCGTGGTGGTGAACTTCAACGGTCTGGCCCATTTCTTCCAGTGCGTTGCACATGGCAGTACGGATTTCGTGGTCGTGGTCAAACGGCGGAACCGGGAAGTAGCCACCTTTGACGCCTGGACGGTGACCTTTGTTGCCGCCTTCGATGTCCTGGTCGGACATCCACGAACCTTGTTCGGAGTAGATCTTGAACATCGAGCCGGAGATGTCCGACTTGAACTTCACTTCGTCGAAGATGAAGAATTCTGGTTCTGGACCGGCGAAGACGGTGTCACCGATACCGGTGGTCTTCAGGTATTCCTCGGCACGGTGAGCGATGGCGCGCGGGTCGCGATCGTAACCTTGCATGGTCGAAGGTTCGATGATGTCGCAAACCAGAATCAGGGTCGCGTCTTCGGTGAACGGGTCGAGAACGGCAGTATCGTCGTCCGGCAGCAGGATCATGTCGGAGGCTTCGATGCCTTTCCAGCCAGCGATGGAGGAACCGTCGAACATCTTGCCGACTTCGAAGAAGTCGTCTTCCAGCGCATCGCGAGCCGGCATGGTCACGTGGTGCTGAGTGCCTTTGGTGTCCGTGAAGCGCAGATCAATCCACTTGACGTCATGATCTTTGATGAGTTGAACCGACTTCGACATAGTGTCCTCCGGGTGGCTTAGGGCTTGGTAGTGGATGCCCTTAATAGGGGTGATGCCGGCGCAGATACTCTGCCAAGGCAACCTGCCTCACAAGTGAGCAAATTGCATGCCAGTGCCCCAGCATGGGTTTTTTGCCCCAAATTCACGCTTGCAGCACTGCAAAGCGCCATAAAGGCGAAAATCTCGCCCCTTAATGTAGCGCTTCAAATCAGAAATGACCCGTTTTGGTGCATGTGAAACCTTCTGCATATTAACTGGTTAAACCTTGAGCAATTTCCGCTATAATCCGCGCCCCCCTTTTTCGGCTGGCCCTGCGCGCGCTGTTTTCATGAAACTAATCGTAAAAGTCTTCCCCGAGATCACCATCAAGAGCCGCCCTGTCCGGATGCGTTTCATCCGCCAGCTGGCCAAGAACATCCGCGCCGTGCTCCGCGATCTGGACCCGGCCGTGGTGGTGAACGGTGTGTGGGACAATCTCGAGCTGGAAACCCGCGTTACCGACCCCAAAGCCTTGAAAGAGATGGGTGAGCGCCTGACCTGCACCCCGGGTGTCGCGCACTTTCTGCAGATCGACGAGTACCCGCTGGGCGACTTCGACGACATCACCGAGAAGTGCAAACAGCACTACGGCGATGTGCTGGCCGGGAAGATTTTCTCGGTGCGTTGCAAGCGTGCCGGCAAGCACCCGTTCAGCTCGATGGACGTCGAAAAATACGTCGGCAGCAAGCTGCGTCGTGAGTGCGGTGCGGCCGGAATCGACCTCAAAGACCCGGAAATCGAAGTTCGCATCGAAGTTCGCGACCAACGGTTGTTTGTCATCCACAGCCAGCACAACGGCATCGGCGGTTACCCGCTCGGCGCCCTGGAGCAGACGCTGGTATTGATGTCCGGCGGCTTTGACTCGACGGTTGCCGCGTACCAGATCATGCGTCGCGGCCTGATGGCGCATTTCTGCTTCTTCAATCTTGGCGGGCGTGCCCACGAATTGGGCGTGATGGAAGTCGCGCATTTCATCTGGAAGAAGTACGGCAGCTCGCAACGCGTGCTATTTGTCAGTGTTCCGTTCGAAGAAGTGTTGGGCGAAATTCTCGGCAAAGTCGATAACAGTCATATGGGCGTCGTATTGAAGCGTATGATGTTGCGCGCATCGTCGGCCATCGCCGACCGGCTGCACATCGATGCGCTGGTCACCGGCGAAGCGATCTCCCAGGTATCGAGCCAGACGCTGCCGAACCTGTCGGTGATCGACTGCGTGACCGACAAACTGGTCCTGCGCCCGCTGATCGTTGCGCACAAGCAGGACATCATCGACACGGCCAACGAGATCGGCACCGCCGATTTCGCCCGGCACATGCCGGAGTACTGCGGGGTCATCTCGGTCAATCCGAAGACCGCCGCCAAGCGCCACCGTGTTGAGCACGAAGAGAAAGAATTCGACATGGCGGTTCTCGAGCGTGCGCTCGAAAACGCCAAACTGGTGCCGATCGATCGAGTGATCGACGAATTGGGTCAGGACTTGCAGATCGAAGAAGTCGGCGAAGCGCTGGCCGGTCAGATCGTTATCGACATCCGTCACCCGGATGCGGCCGAGGATGACCCGCTGGAACTCGCCGGCATAGAAGTACAGACGATGCCGTTCTACGCAGTGAACGCTCGTTTCAAGGAGCTGGATCCGACTCGCCAGTACCTGCTGTATTGCGACAAAGGCGTGATGAGTCGCCTGCATGCTCACCATTTGCTCAGTGAGGGGCATGCCAATGTGCGCGTTTATCGACCGAGCTAAGTGCCCGGGGCTGTTTGCCTGTGGCCTGCGTCACCGGCCCCCCGACACCGCCGTCAAGCTGTAACGGCCATGCCGGACACTACTGTTAATCGCTGCCAAGACTTGTCAGCAAACCGAATCCTCTGATCGAGATACACAAGTGATCGAAAATCTACGTAACATCGCCATCATTGCCCACGTTGACCATGGTAAGACCACCCTGGTAGACAAACTCCTGCGTCAATCCGGCACCCTGGAGCGCAACGAGCTCAACGACGAGCGCGTGATGGACTCCAACGACCAGGAAAAAGAGCGCGGTATTACCATTCTGGCGAAAAACACCGCCATCAACTGGAACGGCTACCACATCAACATCGTGGACACCCCGGGCCACGCCGACTTCGGCGGTGAAGTAGAACGCGTAATGTCGATGGTTGACTCCGTTCTGCTGCTGGTTGACGCTCAAGACGGCCCTATGCCGCAAACCCGTTTCGTGACCAAGAAGGCGTTCGAAGCCGGCCTGCGTCCAATCGTGGTTATCAACAAGGTTGACCGTCCAGGCGCGCGTCCGGACTGGGTTCTGGACCAGATCTTCGATCTGTTCGACAACCTCGGTGCTACCGAAGAACAACTGGACTTCCAGGTTGTTTACGCTTCGGCCCTGAACGGCATCGCCGGTCTGGATCACACCGCCATGGGCGAAGACATGACTGCGCTGTACCAGGCAGTTGTCGACCACGTTCCGCCTCCGGCCGTTGACCGTGACGGTCCGTTCCAGATGCAGATCTCCGCTCTGGACTACAACAGCTTCCTGGGTGTTATCGGTGTTGGCCGTATCGCTCGTGGCCGCGTCAAGCCGAACACCCCGGTTGTCGCTATCAGCGCCGACGGCAAGCGCCGCAATGGTCGTATCCTGAAGCTGATGGGTCACCACGGTCTGCACCGCATTGACGTTGAAGAAGCAGCAGCCGGCGACATCGTCTGCATCAGCGGCTTCGACGAGCTGTTCATCTCCGACACCCTGTGCGACATCAACACCGTCGAGGCGATGAAGCCGCTGACCGTTGACGAGCCAACCGTTTCCATGACCTTCCAGGTAAACGACTCGCCATTCTGCGGTAAAGAAGGCAAGTTCGTGACCTCCCGTAACATCAAGGATCGTCTGGACAAAGAGCTGCTGTACAACGTTGCACTGCGCGTTGAAGAAGGCGACTCGGCTGACAAGTTCAAGGTTTCCGGCCGTGGTGAGCTGCACCTCTCGGTACTGATCGAAACCATGCGTCGCGAAGGCTTCGAGCTGGCCCTGGGCCGTCCTGAAGTGATCATCCGTGAAGTTGACGGCGTGAAGCAGGAACCGTTCGAAAACGTCACCATCGACATCCCTGAAGAATCGCAGGGCAAGGTCATGGAAGAGATGGGTCTGCGTAAGGGCGACCTGAGCAACATGGTGCCGGATGGCAAGGGCCGTGTTCGTCTGGAATACAACATCCCTGCTCGCGGTCTGATCGGTTTCCGTAACCAGTTCCTGACCCTGACCAACGGTGCTGGCATCCTGACCTCGATCTTCGACCGTTACGCTCCAGTGAAGTCGGGCCACATGTCCGGCCGTCAGAACGGCGTTCTGGTTTCGGTTGAAACCGGCAAGGCACTGACCTACTCGCTGGAAACCCTGCAGGCTCGTGGCAAGCTGTTCGTAGAACACGGTCAGGAGATCTACAACGGTCAGATCGTTGGTCAGAACAGCCGCGACAACGACCTGGGTGTGAACCCAACCAAAGGCAAGAAGCTCGACAACATGCGTGCTTCGGGTAAAGACGAAACCATCGCTCTGGTACCACCTGTTCGCTTCACTCTGGAACAGGCTCTGGAATACATCCAGGAAGACGAGCTGTGCGAAGTGACTCCTAAGTCCATCCGTCTTCGCAAGAAGATCCTGGACGAAAGCGAGCGTACCCGCGCTGCCAAGAAAGCCAAGGCGTAATTTAGCCCGAGCTTGAAAAAAACGCCCCCGGTCGCGAGACCGGGGGCGTTTTTGTTTGTCTGGGGTTCAACTGAGGGTTGTGCGGTGTTGGTGCTGGCCTCTTCGCGAGCAAGCCCGCTCCCACAGGGAATCCATGGCGTACTCAAGAGTTGTGTTCACCAAGGATCTACTGTGGGAGCGGGCTTGCTCGCGAAGGCGGCCTAACAGGCGCCGGAAATTTCAGGAAAGATCAAAACTTCTCGATCGACCGCGAATTCTGCACCCGCTCGACTTCTTTCGGCTTGTACGCGCAATACCCTGGGCGCGGGCCGATCTTCGGGTGGTTGCGGCAGGTGTCCGGGCGCTTGTCATAAATGGTGCACAGGCGGCTCTTACGATCCAGGTAGTAGCAATCGTTGTTGCTCATGCGCTGCAGGGTGAAGATCCCCGACTTCTGATTGAAGCGCTCGACCAGACCTTCCTTTTGCAGGCGCTTGGCGATGTTCTTCGGCGGATCGCCCAGCTCGAACTCATCGACCACGCCGATGCGTACCAGGTCCTTGATCTTGACCTCGACCGGCAGGGTGCAGCAGCTGGAGACACAAGAGCCGCACATCGGGGCCGAATATTTGGCCCACGTATCGAGACGGTCGATCTCGGCGGCGGCAATCAGGTTGGGCTTCATCATCGGGGGTTACCAGGCGTGTGTGCATCAGGGCGCGCGATCATACCGGGACTGGTGGATTTTTGAACAACCTTTCGCCAGATTTTTGCAAACGCCACGCAAATGCCATTCAGTCCGGCACGGCCCCTGCATTCATTAGCCCACTCGCCAAGGTAATGCCGGGCTATCTCAACGTCTTCGGAAAAACTGCCGAACCTGCGCCTCTACCGTCGGTCAGACCGTCTAGGCTCAGACAATTCCCCGCTCGCTCGAGGTCCTATCGATGACTCAAGAACCACTAGTTCGCGAAGCAGAGGTGGCCGCATTCCGCGATGCCGTCCTGACCAAACTCACCTACGCGGTGGGCAAAGACCCGGATCACGCCTTCGACCATGACTGGTTCGAAGCCATTGCCCTGGCTGCGCGCGACCACATGGTCGAACACTGGATGGACCACACCCGGCAGATCTACCGCAAAGGCCAGAAGCGGGTGTATTACCTCTCGCTGGAATTTCTCATCGGCCGTTTGCTCTATGACAGCCTGAGCAACCTTGGCCTGCTCGATGTCGCCCGTGAAGCGCTGACCGAACTCGGTGTCGATCTGGAACGCATCCGTCTGCTCGAACCCGATGCGGCTCTCGGCAACGGCGGCCTCGGACGCCTGGCGGCGTGCTTCATGGAAAGCATGTCGACCCTCGGCATCGCCGGGCACGGCTATGGCATTCGCTACGAGCACGGGCTGTTCCGGCAGGCCATCGTCGATGGCTGGCAGCAGGAGCAGACCGAGCACTGGCTGGACTTCGGCAACCCGTGGGAATTTGAACGTCCGGAGGTGGTGTACACCATCGGCTTCGGCGGCAGTGTCGAAACCGTCACCGATGCCAGCGGAAAAACCAAACAGGTCTGGTCGCCAGCAGAAACCGTACGGGCGATTGCCTACGACACCCCGGTGGTCGGCTGGCGCGGGGCGAGCGTCAACACCTTGCGCCTGTGGCGTGCGCGCGCCATGGAGGATCTGCACCTGGAGCGTTTCAACGCCGGTGACCACCTGGGTGCCGTCGCCGAAGTGGCCCGGGCTGAAAGTATCTCCCGGGTTCTCTATCCGGCCGACAGCACCGAGGCGGGCCAGGAACTGCGCCTGCGTCAGGAATACTTCTTCGTTGCCGCGTCCTTGCAGGACTTGCTGCGTCGCCATCGCAACATGCACACCTCGGTGCTGACCCTGGGCGATCACGCGGCGATCCAGCTCAACGACACTCACCCTTCGATTGCCGTCGCCGAACTGATGCGGCAACTGGTCGACGTCTACGACGTGGCCTGGGATGCCGCGTGGCAAGTCACCGTCGACACGCTGTCGTACACCAACCACACGCTGCTGCCCGAAGCGCTGGAAACCTGGCCGGTCGGCCTGATGGAACGCATGCTGCCGCGGCACATGCAGATCATTTATCTGATCAATGCGCAGCACATCGACTCGCTGCGCGCCAAAGGCATTCATGATTTCGACGTGCTGCGCGCGGTGTCGTTGATCGAAGAGGACAACGGTCGCCGGGTGCGCATGGGTAACCTCGCGTTCCTCGGTTCGCACAGCGTCAACGGTGTGTCCGGGCTGCACACGCAGTTGATGCGCAAGACCGTGTTCGCCGAGCTGCACAAGCTCTACCCGGAGCGGATCAACAACAAAACCAACGGCATCACCTTTCGCCGCTGGCTGTTCCAGGCCAACTCCGAACTGACCTCGATGCTGGTCGACTCCCTCGGCCCGGAGGTGCTGGATAACCCGGAAGAGCGCTTGCTCGATCTGGAACCGTTCGCCGAGAAACCCGCCTTCCGCAAAGCCTTCGCCGAACAGCGCCTGCACAGCAAAAAGGCCCTGGCCTATCTGATTCACGAGCGGCTGGGGATCGCGGTCAACCCGGCGGCAATGTTCGACGTGCAGGTCAAACGGATCCACGAATACAAGCGCCAGTTGCTCAACCTGATGCACACCGTGGCGCTGTATCAGGCAATCCGTGCCGAGCCGGAAGTCGACTGGGTACCCCGGGTGAAAATCTTCGCCGGTAAAGCGGCGGCCAGTTATCACCAGGCCAAATTGATCATCAAGCTGACCAACGACATCGCCCGGGTGGTGAACAACGACCCGACAGTGCGCGGCCTGCTCAAAGTGGTGTTCCTGCCCAACTACAACGTCAGCCTGGCGGAAAGCATCATTCCGGCGGCGGACTTGTCCGAGCAGATTTCCACCGCCGGTTTCGAAGCCTCGGGCACCAGCAACATGAAGTTCGGCCTCAACGGTGCGCTGACCATCGGCACCCTCGACGGCGCCAACGTGGAAATGTGCGAGCGCATCGGTGCCGAGCACATGTTCATCTTCGGCCTCAGCGCGCAGCAGGTTGAAGCGCGCAAACAGAACCACGAGTTCAGCGCCGTGCCGGACATCGCTGCGTCTCATCGTCTGAACGATGTGCTGCAAGCGATCCGCAGTGGTGTGTTCTCGCCGGACGATACCTCGCGTTACACCGGACTGATCGACTCGCTGGTGGACTACGACCGCTTCCTGGTCTGCGCCGACTTCGATTCCTACTGGGAAGCGCAAAAACGCGTCGACGCGCACTGGCACGACGCCAACAACTGGTGGCGTTCGGCGGTGCTCAACACGGCGCGGATGGGCTGGTTCTCGTCTGATCGAACGATTCGCGAGTACGCCACGGATATCTGGAAGGCACTGGAGTGATTTTCTGCAACAAATGTGCGTAAGGCCCAACGTTTGTTGGGCCGGATCGATATACTGAGCGCCGGTTACCGGGCTGTTCAGTCACCACTGATCCAATGTAGGAGTGAGCCTGCTCGCGATAGCGCCGTCACATTCAACAGCTTCGTTGACTGACAAATCGCTATCGCGAGCAGGCTCACTCCTACAAGGGTTTGTGCCTAGACTGAAGCAATCGCCGGACTCGCCCCGCCTCGGGGCTGCTTAGGGATATCGACCATGCAATGGATGTTCATGTTGATCGGGCTGGTGCTCGGCTGGCTGCTCGATGAGTCGTTCAGTGCCGCGCTGCTTGGTGCACTGCTCGGGCTGGCGATCGGGCAAACGCTGCGCATCGCCCGTCTTGGCTCGCAGGCCACCGAACAACAGCGTCAACTGGAACAGGCCAAGGTCGCCTTGCAAGCCGTCGAGCAGCGTCTGTTTCTGCTGGAAGGTGCCGACGTGCGCACCACACCACCCAGCGTGGCTCCGACCCCGGACGCCATCGTCGACCCCGTCATCGTTGCCGAACAATCATCCACCCCCACGCCGGATCTGGTCTGGGAACTGCCGCCCGAACTCGAACCGATCTCTGCCGTCGCCAGCGAAACCAGTCAGCCGCTGCCGGCCGATGTCTGGCGTCTGGATGCAGTCACCGACGAGTCAGCAGCCCCGGCACAACCTGCCGAACCCCGTGGCCCGAACCTGATCGAGCGTGGCATCCGTGCGGCGCGTAACTGGCTGTTCGGCGGCAACACCGTGTTGCGGGTCGGCGTAGTGTTGCTGTTTTTCGGTCTGGCGTTCCTGCTGCGCTACGCCACCGAAGGCATGGTGGTGCCGATCGAATTGCGTTACGCCGGTGTTGCGGCAGCGGCGTTGGCCCTGCTGGCGCTGGGTTGGTGGCTGCGTACGCGCAACAGCAGTTATGCGCTGATCTTGCAGGGCACCGGGATCGCGGTGCTGTACCTGACGGTGTTTGCGGCGATGCGTCTGCATCCGTTGCTCGATCCGTCCGCCGCGCTGGGTTTGCTGGTGGCGGTCACGGTGTTCTCGGCGATTCTCGCCATCACCCAGGATGCCCTTGGACTGGCTGCCGCCGCTGCGCTCGGCGGTTTCGCCGCGCCGATCCTGACCTCGACCGGTGCCGGCAACCATGTCGCGCTGTTCAGCTATTTCGCGTTGCTCAATGCCGGCATCCTCGCCATTGCCTGGTTCAAGGCCTGGCGCCTGCTTAACCTGATCGGTTTTGTCGGTACCTTCGGCATCGGTCTCGCTTGGGGCCTGCGTTCGTATGCGCCCGAGCTGCTGTGGAGTACCGAACCGTTCCTGATTCTGTTCTTCCTGATGTACCTGGGCATCGGCCTGTTGTTTGCCCGGCGCAAGTTGCTCGACATGCCCGATGCGCCGGCGGACGCCGATCGCGAGGCGCTGCTGCACTGGTCGGCGCGCAAGGGCGATTACGTCGACGGCACGATGCTGTTCGGCCCGCCGATCGTGGGCTTCGGTCTGCAGTTTGCGCTGGTGCAGCACCTGGAGTTCGCCGCCGCGTTCAGCGCACTCGCACTGGGCGTGATCTACATGGGCCTGGCCCGGGTGTTGATGGGCGGTCGCGCTTTGTTGCTGGGCGAAACCTGTCTGGCGCTGGGGGTGATTTTCGCCAGCCTGGCGATTCCGCTGGGCCTCGATGCGCGCTGGACTTCAGCGGCGTGGGCAGTGGAGGGCGCGGGGATTTTCTGGCTCGGCCTGCGTCAGCAGCGGCCGTTCGCCCGAGCGTTTGCCCTGCTGCTGCAACTGGGGTCGGCGCTGGCCTTTCTCAGTCAGTTGCGCGTCGGCGAAAGCAGCCTGCTCGACGGCGCACCGCTGGGGGCGTTGATGCTCGGCATCGCGCTGCTGTTCAGTTTCTATCAATTGCGTAAAGCCTCGGCGGAACAGGCTTCGCCGTGGGAGCACCAGGGTTTGCCGGTGCTGGCGGCGCTGGGCCTGACGTTCCTGTACCTGCTGGCGCCGCTGTTTTTCCTGGTTCAGGCGACGGCGATCAGTTGGGCCTTGGCCGGACTGCTGACCTTGTTTGTCGGCCTGCGCCTGCAATCGCGCACGTTCCTGTTCACCGCGTTCACTGTGCAGTTGCTCGGTGGTGCGCTGTTCCTGTTGCGCCTGCAAGGCGCGGGCGAGGATTCAGCGGCGGTGTTCAGCGCTGGCTGGAGCGGTTTGCTCAGCGCATCCGTGATCGGTCTGGCATTGATCGGCGGGATGCTGCTGGCGGCGCGCGACGAGATGGTGCGCGGCGATGTGCGGCTGCTGCGTGGCTTGTCGGTGGTGTTGCTGGCGGGGTTAGTGCTGATCAATCTGGCGGTGCTGTTCGTGCTGCCGTGGCAAACCGCGAGTGCGGTGTGGGCGGCGAGTGGTCTGCTGATCATCTGGCTGAGCCTGTACCTCAAGCAGCGCGTGAGTTTTGTTTTCGGCCTGTTGTTGCAGTTGATCGGTGGCGCGGCATTCTTGTTGGCCGGCCCCGAGTTGCTCGGGCCGCTGTCCAGCGAAGGTCTGCGGCCGTTGGCCCATGGCGGCTTCTGGACGCCGCTTGTGCTGGGGTTGGCCGCGCTGGTCGGTGCCTGGCGCCTGCAATTGGGCAATCACGCCTCGGCCTTCGATGCGCTGAGTTTGCAACGCCTGTCTGAAGTGCTGCTGGTGTGGGGCGCCGGTTGGCGGGCGTTGGCGTGGGTCAGTGAGGTGCTGCGTTTTGCGCCGCTGAATCTGCAGGCGACGCTGTTGCTGCTGGTCGCTGCGCTGAGCGTGGCGTTGTGGACGCTGTTGGCGCTGCGCCTGAAATGGCCGGCGCTGGGCCTGCTCTGCACCTTGTTGATTCCGGCGGCGGGGCTGGTGCTGCTGGCTGCGTGGCATGCGCGTTATCACCCGGCGGCGAACTTCGGCTGGCTGGCGTGGGTATTGGTGTTCGTCGTGCACTTCTTCAGCCTGCGGCGTCTGGCGCCGATGCTGCCGGCGCGGGCCTTGAGCACGGCGCACGTGCTGGGTTGCTGGCTGCTGATTGGCGTGCTGGCGCTGGAATTGCGCTTCGGCTTGCTGCTGTTATCGGAGCAATACAACGCGTGGCGCTGGCTGGGCTGGGCGATCCTGCCGAGCCTGTATCTGTTGCTGGCAGCCGCTCCGCGCAACTGGCCGTGGCCGGTGTTGGCATTCCCGCGCGAATATCGTTTGTACGCCGCGGCGCCCTTGGCAGTGCTGATGCTGGCGTGGTTCTGGCTGGCCAACGGCTTCAGCGACGGTAACGCCGAACCGCTGCCGTACGTGCCGTTGATCAACCCGCTGGAATTGGGCCTGCTGTTCGCCCTGTTCGGGGTGTACGCGTGGTCGCATCATGCGGTGACGCAGTTTGCCCTGCGCAAGGATTACGCCGAGTACGCCACGCAACTGGTCGCCGGGGTCTCGCTGTTCGCCTTCTGTACGGCGCTGGTGACCCGCGCTGCGCACCATTGGGCGGACATTCCGTTCGAGCTGGATCTGCTGCTCGAATCGATGCTGGTGCAGGCCGGGTTGTCCATCGTCTGGACCCTGATGGCATTGGGTCTGATGATCGGCGGGCATCTGCGTCACCGGCGCGAAGTCTGGCTGATCGGCGCGGCGCTGATTGCGCTGGTGGTGGCCAAACTGATTTTTGTCGAATTGAGCAATCGTGGCGGTCTCGCCCGGATCGTCTCGTTTATCGGGGTCGGCGTGTTGCTGTTGGTGGTGGGCTACTTTGCGCCGCTGCCGCCTAAACGTGTCGAAGCCGAACCGGCGGCGGACAAACCCGTGCCGGATACCGAAGGAGTTTCATCTTGAGTCGCATGCTGAATCTGGGGTGGTTGGCGCTGGGCGTGGTGATGGCTGCCGGCGCCCAGGAAAAACCGGCGGACTTCGCCACGCAGGTGCCGCTGACGGTGAGCGGCAACGGCCCGTGGTATCGCCTCGACCTGCCGCTGAGCGCGCAATTGCAGGCTCGCCAGACCGATCTCAGTGATCTGCGCGTGTTCAACGCTGCTGGCGAGCCGCAGGCCTACGCCCTGGCCCGGGAATCGGCGCAGACCCGCGACGACGGGCAGTTGCATGAGGTGAAGTGGTTTCCGTTGTACAACGCTGCCGATGCCAGCGAGCGGGCGCCGAACGTGCGCGTGCAATCGACCACCACCGGCACCCTGGTGGAAGTGCAGCCGTCGACTCAGCTGGAGGCTGGTGAAGAGGTGTTGCGTGGCTGGCTGCTCGATGCCAGCGCGATCAAGGCGCCGCTTCAGCAGCTGATTCTCGACTGGACCAGCGAGCGCGACGGCTTCCAGCGTTTCAGCATTGAGGCCAGTGATGACTTGCAGCATTGGCAGGCGTGGGGCGAGGGGCAGGTCGCGCGGCTGACCTTTTCCGACGAACGCATCGAACAGCACGAAGTGACGCTGCCGGGGCAATCCGCTCGCTATCTGCGTCTGCTGTGGGATGCGCCAACCTCGGCACCAATCCTCACGTCGGCGCAACTGAAAAGCAGCGATCCACGCAACGTGCCGCTGCCGTTGGTCTGGTCGCAAGCGCTGGTGGGCAGTAGCACCAAGTCCGGCGAGTACACCTGGCAGTTGCCGATGGGCCTGAATGTCGAGCGCGTGCAGGTCGAGCTGAAACAACCGAACAGTCTGGCTCCGGTCACGCTCGCGGGTCGGCGCGAGAGCAGCCTGCCGTGGCAGACGCTGAGTAACGGTTTGCTGTATCGCCTGACCCAGAACGGTCAGGACGTGGTGCAAAATGAATTGCAGTTGTACGGGCAGACTGTGCAGCAATTGAAACTGAGCGTGGACGAGCGTGGCGGTGGTCTGGGTGAGCAGGCACCGAGCCTGAAATACGCGGTGCGGGCGACGCAGGTGATTTTCCTCGCACGTGGTGACGGGCCTTACAGCCTGGCACTGGGCAATCCGACGGTGAAAACCGCGAACCTGCCGCTGAGTACGCTGATTCCGGATTTCAAGCCGGAAAAACTCGCGACGCTGGGCAAGGCGACCGTGCAGGGTGAGGTGGTTGCCACGCAGGCTGCACCAGCAACCACGGCGGCGGTAGCCGAGACCAACTGGAAGAAGATTGGCCTGTGGGCGGTGTTGCTGGTGAGTGTGGTGTTCCTGGGGATGATGGCGGCGAGTCTGTTGCGCAAGCCGCCAACCAATTCCTGAGAATGGCTGGCGCTGCGCCCCATTCGCTGGCAAGCCAGCTCCCACAGTTGACCGAGTAGCCTTGATGGACGCGATCAATGTGGGAGCGGGCTTGCTCGCGAAGGCGTCCGGTCAGCCGACAAAGATTTCTGTCCGGACGTTTGCGCCACGCACCACCCGTCCCGTTTCGAACTACGCTCAATCCGGCACCTGAACTCTCTCGACCCGATCACGTCTGATACAAGCAATTGCGCCCCAATGCACGTTACCGGGCGTCATCGCTCGCTAGGTTTTCAGACTCCCTGTAAACTGCGCGGGTTTTTAGCCCCCCATTCCACCGGAGCCGTCCATGTCCCGCGTTACCCTGAGTCGCTATTTGATTGAGCAGACCCGCAGCAATAACACTCCTGCCGATCTGCGCTTCCTGATCGAAGTGGTGGCGCGTGCCTGCAAAGAGATCAGCCACGCCGTGTCCAAAGGCGCCCTGGGTGGTGTTCTGGGCAGCATGGGCACTGAAAACGTCCAAGGCGAAGTGCAGAAGAAACTCGACGTGCTGTCGAACGAGATCCTGCTCGAAGCCAACGAATGGGGCGGTCACCTGGCCGGCATGGCGTCCGAAGAAATGGACAATGCCTACCAGATCCCGGGCAAATACCCGAAAGGCGCCTACCTGCTGGTGTTCGACCCACTGGACGGCTCGTCGAACATCGACATCAACGCCCCGGTCGGCACCATCTTCTCGGTACTGCGTTGCCCGAACGAATACCTGAGCCAGAACGAGCCGCTGAACGAAAAAGCCTTCCTGCAGCCAGGCACCCAGCAGGTTGCTGCCGGTTACGCGATCTACGGCCCGCAGACCATGCTGGTGCTGACCCTGGGCGATGGCGTCAAAGGCTTCACCCTGGACCGCGAAATGGGCAGCTTCGTGCTGACTCACGAAGACATCACCATTCCTGAAACCACCCAGGAATTCGCGATCAACATGTCCAACCAGCGTCACTGGGAAGCCCCGGTACAACGCTATGTCAGCGAACTGCTGGCCGGCGAAGAAGGCCCGCTGAAGAAGAACTACAACATGCGCTGGGTCGCGGCGATGGTGGCCGACGTGCACCGCATCCTGACCCGTGGCGGTCTGTTCATGTACCCACGCGACAGCCGTGAGCCGTCGAAGCCGGGCAAACTGCGTCTGATGTACGAAGCCAACCCGATGTCGTTCCTGGTGGAACAGGCCGGCGGCGCGTCCACTGACGGTCACCAACGCATCCTCGACATCCAGCCGGAAGGCCTGCACCAGCGCGTAGCGGTGTTCCTCGGCTCGAAAGAAGAAGTCGCCCGCGCCACGGCTTACCACAAGGAATAAACCATGACTGCGCCCTGGCAGCCGTTGCTCGATTGGTGGTTCGGACATGCCGAATCACCGGACGAGATTGCGGCTGACAAGGGCAAGTTGTGGTTCGGCAAGAAAGACAGCCAGGACCTCGAAGCGCGTGAGCGTTTCGGGGTCTTTGTCGATCAGGCCCTCGCCGGCGAATTGACCGAGTGGACGCAACGTCCGGAAGGTTGGTTGGCGGTGGTGTTGCTGCTCGATCAATTGCCGCGAATGATCTTTCGCGACACTCCCAAAGCGTTTTCCGGTGATCTGCGCGCGCAGAAACTCGTCGCTCAAGGCATTGCAGCGGACTTCGATCGGCAATTGAAGCCGATTCAGCGGGTATTCATTTATCTGGTGTTCGAACACTGCGAAAACCTCGCGGTGCAGAACGAAGCCGTTTCGCGCTTTATCGATCTGCTGGCTGAACAGCCGGAAGCCGAGCGGGCGGTGTTTGCCGACAATCTGGACTATGCCGAGCGGCATCAGAAAGTGATTGCGCGGTTTGGACGGTTTCCGCATCGCAATGCGGTGTTGGGGCGGGAGTCGACGGCGGAAGAACTTGAATTTCTCGCCGGGCCAGGTTCCCGATTCTAAACTTGCGTTAAGGCTGCTGCCGCCTTCGCGAGCAAGCCCGCTCCCACAGTGCCTCATGGTGGAACACACATTCTGTTAACACCGAAGATCCCTGTGGGAGCGGGCTTGCTCGCGAAGAGGCCAGTGGCCGCGCCTCAGATCCTGAAACTGCCCACCAGTTGCTTCAAGCGCGCCGCCTGTTGCTCCAGATCCGAGCAAGCGCGCAAGGTTGCCTGCAGGTTCTCGACACCTTCCTGGTTCAGCGTGTTGATCTCGTTGATGTCGACGTTGATCGACTCGACCACCGCCGTCTGCTCCTCAGTCGCGGTAGCCACCGACTGATTCATGCCGTCGATCTCGCCGATGCGCTGGGTCACGCTGCCCAGGCGTTCGCCGGCCTGGTTGGCGATGCCGACGCTGCTTTCGCTCTCGCGCTGGCTCTCGGTCATGATGCTCACTGCCTGGCGTGCGCCGACTTGCAGTTCTTCGATCATCTTCTGCACTTGCTGCGCCGAATCCTGGGTGCGGTGCGCTAGATTGCGCACTTCATCAGCAACCACCGCGAAACCACGGCCGGCCTCACCGGCGCGGGCCGCTTCGATGGCGGCGTTGAGCGCCAGCAGGTTGGTCTGCTGCGAGATGCTGGTGATCACTTCCAGAATCTGCCCGATGTTCACCGTGTTGCTGTTCAGGGTTTCGATGTTGCCGCATGAGTCGCTGATTTTTGCCGACAGCTGCTGCATCGCTTGAATGGTTTTATCCACAACCTGCTGACCGTCGACCGCCAGGCTGCGCGCATCGCTGGAATGCTGCGAGGCGAGGGCCGCGTTCTGGGCGATTTCCTGGGCGGCGGCGCCGAGCTGGTTGATCGCCGCGGCCACGCTGTTGGTGCGGCTGGCCTGCTGATCGGAGTTGTACATCGACGAGTTCGAAGCGGCGACCACGCGCAGGGCGACTTCGTTGACCTGGCCGGTGGCCGAGGACACCTCGCGGATCGAGGTGTGAATACGCTCGACGAAGCGGTTGAACGACAGGCCCAGCGCACCGAACTCGTCGTGGCCGTGGATCACCAGACGTTTGGTCAGGTCGCCTTCACCTTCGGCGATGTCGTGCATCGCGCGGCCCATGGTCAGCAGCGGTTGCATCAGCACGCGGATCAGCATGCCGAGCAGGGCGATGATGATCACCACGGCGATCACCATGGCGATCAGCGCCGAGGTGCGGAATTCGCTGAGCATCGAGAACGCGGTGTCCTTGTCCAGCACCAGCGCCACGTACCAGTCGGCCGATGGCACGCCGTTGACGCGGGTGAAGGAGATCAACTGCGTCTTGCCGTCGAACTCGACTTCTTTCAGTCCCGGGCTGACTTTCGGTGCACCGTTCGGATAGGCCTCGGCGAGGGTTTTCAGAACCAGTTTGCTGTCCGGGTGAATCAGGATCTTGCCATCGGCGCTGACGATGAACGCATGGCCGTGGCCACCAAAGTTGAGCGAGTTGATGATCGCGCTGACGCTGGTCAGGTCGATATCCGCGCCGGCTACACCGATCATCTGGCCCTGACGTTGCACTGGGGTGGCGACGGTGATCACCAGTTTGCCCGACGAAGCGGCGATGTAGGGTTCGGTGACAATGGTCTGTTGGGCGCTGTTGGCAGCCTTGTACCAGCCGCGGGCGCGCGGGTCGTAGTCCGGCGCGCGATTGCCGGCGGGTACCGAGAACATCACGCCGTCAGCGCCGCCGAAGTAGCTGAGCTGGAAATTGCCGGTGTAGGCGGGCAGGTCGATGATGCGCTTCAGGCTGGCCGGGGCGCTGCCGTCGGCGGCGACCTGCTGCGACAGCGATTGCAGCAACTGAATACGGCTTTCCAGCCAGGTCTGGATGTTGCTGGTGGTCAGGCTGCCCAGTTCCTGCATCGAGGCTTCGGTGCTGCTGCTCAGGGCTTCGCGTTGTCGATAGTCGTTGAACAAAATGAAACAGGCGAATGCAACGGCCACCACGAGGGCGGCAGCCAACAAAATCTTGTGGCTGAATTTCATGTTTCTGGTCATCGAATGAACTACCGCGAAGGGGCTGGTCGAGAAAGGGCGGCAATTTGCCACACTCGGGGGCTTTGCGCTGCTCTTATTTCGACCGCAGCGCGCCAAAGATTAGGCGTCTTGGATGAAATGCGACGAAATGCTCATTAGCCGCAGAAAGTGTCTGATTTACCGGTAAATGCCAGACGAGCGGAGCAATAAATAGGCCTTTCTGAAGGGAACCAGATGAGGGTTTTCTCTTCTAAGCTTCTGGTTGGCACCATGCCATCCCCCTTCCGCTCCAGGAGTTACTTCATGTCGCTGCGATCTATCGCCCTTCTGACTTTTTGCGTGCTGTTGGCCGCGTGCAGCAAGGTCAATCAGGAAAACTATTCCAAGCTTTCGGCCGGCATGGCCAAGGCCGAGGTTGAGACGCTGCTCGGCAAACCCACCGACTGTTCGGGTGCGCTCGGCATGTCCAGTTGCACCTGGGGCGACAAAAACAGCTTTATCAGCGTGCAGTACGCCGGTGACAAAGTGCTGATGTTTTCCGGCCAAGGCCTGAAGTAAACCGGGGCCACGCGCCCACGGGAGAAAAATAATGAAGCGGTTATTGTTCGTCCTTTTTGCCGGCCTGGTACTGGCCGGCTGCGCCACCCACGGTGAAGATCCGCTGGCGCCCAAGACGGCTCATAGTGTCAACCTCAAGCGTTATCAGGGCACCTGGTATGAACTGGCGCGCCTGCCGATGTACTTCCAGCGTAACTGCGCGCAGTCCGAAGCCCATTACTCGCTCAGACCGGACGGCAATGTCGATGTGCTCAATCGCTGCCTGACCGCCGACTGGCAATGGGAAGAAGCCAAAGGCAAGGCCTACCCACAGGTGCCGGGCAAGACCGACAAGTTGTGGGTCGAGTTCGATACCTGGTTCTCGCGCTTGATTCCGGGTGTGGCGAAAGGCGAATACTGGGTGTTGTACGTCAGCGACGACTACAAGACCGCCATTGTCGGCGACCCGAGTCGCAAGTACATGTGGCTGCTGTCGCGCACGCCGACCGTCAACGGTGTGGTGCGTGAAGAGCTTTTGAGCAAGGCGCGTCAGCAGGGCTACGACACCACGCGACTGATCTGGCGAGCGTCGGATCGGCAGATGGCCAAGACTTCGAACTAAAGCCATCACAAATCAAATGTGGGAGCGAGCTTGCTCGCGAAGAGGGCGTGTCAGTCGATGGAAATATTGACTGATTCACCGCTTTCGCGAGCAAGCCCGCTCCCACATTTTGTTTTGTGTCAGCCTAAAAGTTCGCGCAGAACCTGGGTGAAGGCGCGTGCACTGTCTTCTTCGCCCGCATGTCGGCCATCGCGCACCACCCACTGGCCATTGACCAACACGTCGCGCACCTGACGATCGCCACCGGCAAACAGCCAGCGATTCAGAATCCCGTCACCGCTGGCCGTCGCCAGATACGGATCATTGCCATCGAGCACGATCCAGTCCGCACGCTTGCCGACTTCCAGCGCACCAATCGGCTGCCCCAGCGCCTGGGCGCCGCCGTCCAGCGCCGCGTCATACAACGTGCGCCCTACCATCGGTTGATCCGCGCCATACAAACGGTTACGCCGCTGATCGCGCAGACGCTGGCCGTATTCCAGCCAACGCAATTCCTCGACCACGCTGAGCGAGACATGGCTGTCGGAACCGATGCCCATGCGCCCGCCCTGAGCGAGGAAATCCACCGCCGGGAAAATCCCGTCGCCCAGATTCGCTTCAGTGGTCAGGCACAGGCCGGCGATGGCGCGACTTTTGGCCATCAGCGTGACTTCTTCCGGGTTGGCGTGGGTCGCGTGAACCAGGCACCAGCGCTGATCGACCTCGGTGTTTTCGTAGAGCCATTGCAGCGGGCGACGGCCGCTCCAGCTCAGGCAGTCGTCGACCTCTTTCTGCTGTTCGGCGATGTGGATGTGCACCGGGCATTGTTTGTCGCTGGCCGCCAGAACTTCACTGATCTGCTGCGGGGTGACCGCGCGCAGCGAGTGGAAGCACAGACCCAGCGATTGCGCCTTTTGCTGAGCCAGCAGCGGTTGCAGGCGCGATTGCAGCTTCAGGTAGTTTTCGGTGCTGTTGATAAAGCGGCGCTGCCCATCATTGGGCGTTTGGCCGCCGAATCCGGAATGGCTGTAAAGCACCGGCAACAGAGTCAGGCCGATACCGCTTTCGCTCGCTGCCTGACTGATGCGCAGTGCCAACTCGACCGGATCGGCATACGGCTGACCGTTGTTGTCGTGGTGCACATAGTGGAATTCAGCAACTGAGGTGTAACCGGCCTTGAGCATTTCGATGTACAGCTGACGGGCGATCACGCCGAGCTGCTCCGGGCTGATTTTTCCGACGAGGCGATACATCAGGTCACGCCAGGTCCAGAAACTGTCGTTGGGATTACCGGCCACTTCGGCCAGCCCGGCCATCGCGCGCTGGAAGGCGTGGGAGTGCAGATTGGGCATGCCCGGCAGCAGCGGACCGCTCAGCCGTTCGGCGCCGTCTGCGGTGGAATCGGCCAGGATTTGGGTCAACACGCCATCGGCATTGACCTCAAGACGTACATTATTGGCCCATCCGTTAGGCAGCAGCGCGCGTTCGGCAAAGAAAGCGGACATGGTTCAGCACCCCATCGTGTGTTATTTGTATATACATATACAGACGTTTGCCTGCCCGGTAAACTCCGGCAAGCTAGCAACCTTCATCCAATGAACAGGGATCAACCGTGCCGACTCCGCCTCCAGTCTCCCCGTTGGCCGCGAACATGGGCGACAGTCCGGCGCCCTTGTACGCCCGCGTCAAACAGATGATCACCCAGCAGATCGACAGCGGTAACTGGCCACCGCATTACCGCGTACCCTCGGAAAGCGAACTGGTCAGCCAGCTCGGTTTCAGCCGCATGACCATCAACCGCGCGCTGCGCGAAATGACCGCCGACGGCCTGTTGGTGCGCATGCAAGGTGTCGGTACGTTTGTCGCCGAACCGAAGAGCCAGTCCGCGCTGTTCGAAGTGCACAACATCGCCGACGAAATCGCCTCCCGTGGCCATCGCCACACCTGCCAGGTGATCACCCTCGAAGAAGAGGCCGCGGGCTCCGAGCGCGCGCTGGCGCTGGACATGCGCGAAGGGCAGAAGGTCTTCCACTCGCTGATCGTGCATTACGAAAACGACATTCCGGTACAAATCGAAGACCGTTTCGTCAACGCGCTGGTCGCCCCGGAATACCTCAAGCAGGACTTCACCCTGCAGACGCCTTACGCCTATCTCAATCAGGTCGCGCCACTGACCGAAGGCGAGCACGTCGTCGAGGCGATTCTCGCCGAGCCGTCCGAGTGCAAGTTGCTGCAGATCGAAAAAGGCGAGCCTTGCCTGCTGATCCGTCGCCGCACGTGGTCGGGGCGTCAGCCGGTGACCGCCGCGCGTTTGATTCACCCCGGTTCCCGTCATCGTCTGGAAGGACGCTTTCATAAATGAATGGTTTGAAGGTTTTACGCGCCGAGGGTTACCCGCGCATGCCGTGGAAAAACGGCGGCGGCAGCACCGAAGAAATAACCCGTGACACCGGCGCTGGCCTTGATGGTTTCGGCTGGCGTCTGTCGATTGCCGACATTGCCGAGTCCGGTGGTTTCTCGACATTCGCCGGTTACCAGCGAGTGATTACGGTGCTGCAGGGTGACGGCATGACCCTGTGCGTCGATGGTGATGACACACGCCCATTGTTACCGCTGGATCCGTTTGCGTTCAGTGGCGAAAGCCAGGTGTCCTGCACTTTGCTCGGTGGCGCGATCCGCGATTTCAACCTGATCTACGCGCCGCAGCGGTACAGCGCGCGGTTGCAGTGGCTGGATGGTGAGCAGCGGTTCTTCAGCTCGGCATCGACGGTGCTGGTGTTCAGTGTCAGTGAGCTGCTGCAAGTGCAGGTCGGTGACAGCACTTCGCAACTGGGTCGGCATGATTGTCTGCAACTGGACGGTAACACCGGGCTGGTTGAAGTGGCGGTCAATGCGGGCTGCTGCGTGATCGAACTGACTGCGCGCTGATCCTTCTGCTCATATAAAACACATGTGGCGAGGGAGCTTGCTCCCGCTGGGCTGCGAAGCGGCCCCATTTCGGTAAATGCCGGAATGGGAGTCCTTCGGCCTCCAGCGGGAGCAAGCTCCCTCGCCACAATTGCATTTCTACAGGCCGTTTCCCTCGGCGCACCAACTTGTTACCGAACGCCCCAGCGTGGCGCAAAACCACGCTTTCGTAACAGCCGCACACTTCCCTCATACACCTCCGCAAAAATTTTCATTCACGCCGCAACCCTTGACTCAGGCGCTCTGCAGCCCTGTCCGCGATTTTTCTTGAACGCCCCTCCAGTAAGTTGGCCGCTTGATTGCATATGCTTGTATGTACAAGTAAAGACGTATGCGTATAAGTCCGCAGCGTCCACTGATTCGCTTGTCGCGCATTGAGGCGCACAGGCTGCTTGCCCACTGCCAGGGTTGGTTTGAATTGATCGCTGAGGAGTCTTTTTCGTGACTGACAATAAGCCTACAACTGCCGTTTATACAAAGAGACGTGACGTCGAAATCCGTGCATCGCGCGGCAACAAGCTGACCGCCAAGAGCTGGCTGACCGAAGCGCCGCTGCGCATGCTGATGAACAACCTCGACCCGGAAGTCGCCGAGAACCCGAAAGAGCTGGTGGTTTACGGTGGTATCGGTCGCGCTGCGCGCAACTGGGAGTGCTACGACAAGATCGTCGAAAGCCTGACCAATCTGAACGACGACGAGACCCTGCTGGTGCAATCCGGCAAGCCGGTCGGCGTGTTCAAAACCCACAGCAACGCCCCGCGCGTACTGATCGCCAACTCCAACCTGGTGCCGCACTGGGCGAGCTGGGAGCACTTCAACGAACTCGACGCCAAAGGCCTGGCCATGTACGGCCAGATGACCGCCGGCAGCTGGATCTACATCGGCAGCCAAGGCATCGTCCAGGGCACCTACGAAACCTTCGTCGAAGCTGGTCGCCAGCATTACAACGACAACCTCAAGGGCAAGTGGGTCCTGACCGCGGGTCTGGGCGGCATGGGCGGTGCTCAGCCACTCGCTGCAACCCTGGCTGGCGCCTGCTCGCTGAACATCGAGTGCCAGCAGGTGAGCATCGATTTCCGCCTGAAAAGCCGTTACGTCGATGAGCAGGCCAAAGACCTCGACGACGCCCTGGCGCGCATCGCCAAATACACCGCCGAAGGCAAAGCGATCTCCATTGCCCTGCTGGGCAACGCCGCCGAAATCCTCCCGGAACTGGTCAAACGCGGTGTGCGCCCGGACATGGTCACCGACCAGACCAGCGCCCACGACCCACTCAACGGCTACCTGCCGGCTGGCTGGACCTGGGACGAATACCGCGCCCGCGCCAAGACCGAGCCGGCTGCCGTGATCAAGGCCGCCAAGCAGTCGATGGCTGTCCACGTCAAAGCGATGCTGGACTTCCAGAAGCAAGGCATTCCGACCTTCGACTACGGCAACAACATCCGTCAGATGGCTCAGGAAGAAGGCGTGGAAAACGCGTTCGACTTCCCGGGCTTCGTCCCTGCCTACATCCGCCCACTGTTCTGCCGTGGCATCGGCCCGTTCCGCTGGGCGGCGCTGTCGGGTGATCCGCAGGACATCTACAAAACCGACGCCAAAGTCAAAGAACTGATCCCGGACGACGCGCACCTGCACAACTGGCTGGACATGGCCCGCGAGCGCATCAGCTTCCAGGGGCTGCCGGCACGTATCTGCTGGGTCGGTCTGGGCCTGCGCGCCAAGCTCGGTCTGGCGTTCAACGAAATGGTGCGCAGCGGTGAGCTGTCGGCACCGATCGTGATCGGTCGCGACCACCTCGACTCCGGCTCGGTGGCCAGCCCGAATCGCGAAACCGAATCGATGCAGGACGGTTCCGACGCCGTATCCGACTGGCCACTGCTCAACGCTCTGCTGAACACCGCGAGCGGCGCGACCTGGGTTTCCCTGCACCACGGCGGCGGCGTGGGCATGGGCTTCTCGCAGCACTCGGGCATGGTGATTGTCTGCGACGGCACTGACGAAGCGGCCGAGCGTATTGCCCGCGTGCTGCACAACGACCCGGCCACTGGCGTCATGCGTCACGCCGATGCCGGTTACCAGATCGCTATCGATTGTGCGAAGGAGCAGGGGCTGAACCTGCCGATGATTACCGGCGGCAAGTAACACGCTTTGGCTTTATGTGGGAGCGAGCTTGCTCGCGAAAGCAATCTGTCAGCCAGCACAGATGTTGAATGTGCTGGCCAATTCGCGAGCAAGCTCGCTCCCACAGAAAAGCAGCCCTACCGAAGCTCAGTGAACAATTAAAACAATCCACAGAGGTTGAATCATGGCTGTAACCCCCGATCGTGCAGGCAACAAACCGTTGATCGAAAGGCGTTCGATCGACTACATCCCGGAAGCGGAAAGACACGGTCGTCTGTTGAGCCAGTTCACCCTGTGGATGGGTGCGAATCTGCAAATCACCGCGATTGTCACCGGGGCGCTGGCCGTGGTGCTGGGCGGTGATGTGTTCTGGTCGTTGATCGGTCTGTTGCTCGGTCAACTGCTGGGCGGCGGGGTGATGGCGCTGCACGCGGCGCAAGGGCCGAAACTGGGCCTGCCGCAGATGATTTCCAGCCGCGTGCAATTTGGCGTGTACGGCGCGGCGATCCCGATCGTGCTGGTGTGCCTGATGTACCTGGGGTTCACCGCCACCGGTACAGTGCTTTCCGGTCAGGCGCTGGGCCAGCTGTTTGGCGTCAGTGACACGGTTGGCATCCTGCTGTTCGCCAGTGTCATCGTGCTGGTCACGGTGCTGGGTTATCGGGTGATCCACTGGATCGGCCGGGTCGCCAGTGTCATCGGCGTGATTGCCTTCGTGTATCTGTTCAGCCGTTTGCTGAGCCAGGTGGACGTGGGCGCACTGTTGCAGATCCGTCACTTCAGCTGGAGCAGCTTCCTGCTGGCGGTGTCGCTCGCGGCGTCCTGGCAGATCGCGTTCGGCCCATATGTGGCGGACTATTCGCGCTACCTGCCGAGCAAGATTTCCTCGGTGAAAACCTTCTTTGCCGCTGGCGCCGGTTCGGTCATCGGTGCGCAGGTGGCGATGGTCCTCGGCGTGTTCGCGGCCGCTTCGGCCAACGGCCAGTTTGCCGGGCACGAAGTGGCCTACATCGTCGGGCTGGGCGGCACCGGTGCCACGGCGGCGCTGCTGTACTTCAGCATCGCGTTCGGCAAGGTGACCATCTCGACGCTGAACTCCTACGGCAGCTTCATGTGCATCGCGACCATCATCAGTGGTTTCAAAGGTCACCTGACCGTTACGCGCATGCAGCGTCTCGTGTTCGTGCTGGTGATCGTCGGCGCGGCAACCCTGGTCGCCTTGCTCGGTCAGCACTCGTTCCTCGGTGCGTTCAAGTCGTTCATCCTGTTCCTGCTGGCGTTCTTCACGCCATGGAGCGCGATCAATCTGGTCGACTACTACTGCATCACCCGTGAGCGCTACGACGTGCCGGCGCTGGCCGATCCGAACGGTCGCTACGGGCGCTGGAACCTGCTCGGGATCAGTGTCTATGTGTTCGGCGTGCTGGTGCAGCTGCCGTTCATCTCCACCAAGTTCTACACCGGCCCGTTGGTGGCTGCCCTCGGTGATGTGGATATCTCCTGGATCATCGGCCTGGTGCTGCCTGCTGCCCTCTACTACGTGTGCGCAAAAAAATGGCACGGCTCGGTGCCTGATCAACTGATTCTGCCGGTCGAGCAGAACAGCGTTGTACCACCTGAAAAAAGTGGGGCCGGACGCGCTGCGGCGCAGGCCTGATTGGACGTGGACAGGGCTGGATGCCTCTTGACTGCCGTAAGCCAATTCATGATTAGGAGCGTCGCTACAATGAAATCGAACAAGACCCTGCTCACCACACTGTTGTCCATGGGCCTGTTGGCCAGTGCCGGTGCCACTCAGGCAGCCGGCTGGTGCGAGTCCGGCAAACCGGTGAAGTTCGCCGGCCTCAACTGGGAAAGCGGCATGCTGCTGACCGACGTGCTGCAAGTGGTGCTGGAGAAAGGTTACGACTGCAAGACCGACAGCCTGCCGGGCAATTCCATCACCATGGAGAACGCCCTGAGCAGCAACGACATTCAAGTTTTTGCCGAAGAATGGGTCGGCCGCAGCGAAGTCTGGAACAAGGCCGAGAAGGCCGGCAAAGTCGTCGGAGTCGGCGCCCCGATCGTCGGCGCGATCGAAGGCTGGTACGTGCCGCGCTACGTGATCGAAGGCGACGCCAAACGCAAGATCGAGGCAAAAGCCCCGGATCTGAAAAACATCGCCGATCTGGGCAAATACGCGGCCGTTTTCAAAGACGCCGAAGAGCCGTCCAAGGGCCGTTTCTACAACTGCCCGGCGGGCTGGACCTGCGAGCTGGACAACAGCGAAATGCTCAAAAGCTACGGCCTGGAAAACAGCTACACCAACTTCCGCCCGGGCACCGGTCCGGCCCTGGATGCGGCGGTGCTGTCGAGCTACAAGCGTGGCGAGCCGATCCTGTTCTACTACTGGTCACCAACCCCGCTGATGGGCCAGATCGACGCGGTCAAGCTGGAAGAAAAACCGGGCGTCGACAAGAGCGTGAGCATCAAGGTCGGCCTGTCCAAAACCTTCCACGAACAAGCGCCGGAACTGGTGGCCGTGCTGGAGAAGGTCAATCTGCCGATCGACCTGCTGAACCAGAACCTGGGCCGCATGGCGAAGGAGCGTATCGAGTCGCCAAAACTGGCGAAAATCTTCCTCAAGGAACATCCTGAAGTCTGGCATGCGTGGGTCAGTGAAGACGCTGCCAAGAAAATCGACGCGGCGCTGTAGGTCGAATTCCTCCCGGCCAACCGAGAGGCTGGCCGGGGTGTTCGCCGCAATCGCTTGATTGAGTTTCCTGATTGAGAGCCGCTTATGTTTCCCGAAAGCTTTACCTTTTCCATCGCCGACTGGGTCAACGGTTGGGTCGATGCGCTGGTCACCAACTACGGCGACGTGTTCCGCCATATCTCCGACACCCTGCTGTGGGCCATCGTCAATCTTGAAGGCCTGCTGCGCGCCGCGCCGTGGTGGTTGATGCTGGCCATCGTCGGCGTCGTGGCCTGGCATGCGACGCGCAAAGTCGTGACCACCGCCGTGATCGTCGGTCTGTTGTTCCTGGTCGGTGCTGTCGGTCTGTGGGACAAGTTGATGCAGACCCTCGCGCTGATGATGGTGGCGACGGTCATTTCGGTGCTGATCGGCGTACCGCTGGGGATTCTCTCGGCGCGCAGCAATCGCCTGCGTTCGGTGCTGATGCCGCTGCTCGACATCATGCAGACCATGCCCAGCTTCGTGTACCTGATTCCGGTGCTGATGCTGTTCGGCCTGGGCAAGGTGCCGGCTATTTTCGCCACCGTGATCTACGCCGCGCCGCCGCTGATCCGTCTGACCGATCTGGGCATCCGCCAGGTCGACGGTGAAGTGATGGAAGCGATCAACGCCTTCGGCGCCAACCGCTGGCAGCAACTGTTCGGCGTGCAACTGCCGCTGGCCCTGCCGAGCATCATGGCCGGGATCAACCAGACCACCATGATGGCCCTGTCGATGGTGGTGATCGCCTCAATGATCGGCGCCCGTGGCCTGGGTGAAGATGTGCTGGTGGGCATTCAGACCCTCAACGTCGGACGTGGCCTGGAAGCCGGTCTGGCGATCGTGATTCTCGCAGTGGTCATCGACCGCATTACTCAGGCGTATGGTCGGCCACGGCATGAGGTGAGCAAATGAGCAACGCAACCGTGAGCAAGATCGAAGTCAAAAACGTCTTCAAGATTTTCGGCAACCGCGCCAAGGACGCACTGGCGATGGTCGGCCAGGGCAAGACCAAGGACCAGGTGCTGAACGAAACCGGTTGCGTGGTCGGGGTCAACGACCTGTCGCTGAGCATCGGCACTGGCGAGATCTTCGTGATCATGGGCCTGTCCGGCTCCGGCAAATCGACGCTGGTGCGCCACTTCAATCGCCTGATCGACCCCACCAGCGGCGCGATCCTGGTCGACGGCGTGGACATCCTGCAATACGACATGGAAGCCCTGCGCGAATTTCGCCGGCACAAGATCAGCATGGTGTTCCAGAGCTTTGGCCTGCTGCCGCACAAGACCGTGATCGAGAACGTCGCCTATGGCCTGAAAGTGCGCGGCGAGAGCAAGCAACTGTGCGCTGAGCGCGCGTTGCACTGGATCAACACCGTGGGCCTCAAAGGCTACGAAAACAAATACCCGCATCAGCTTTCCGGCGGCATGCGTCAGCGTGTCGGCCTGGCCCGCGCCTTGGCGGCGGACACCGACATCATCCTGATGGACGAAGCGTTCAGTGCTCTGGATCCGCTGATCCGCGCCGAGATGCAGGATCAGTTGCTGGAGCTGCAAAAGACCCTGCACAAGACCATCGTCTTCATCACTCACGACCTCGATGAGGCCGTGCGCATCGGCAATCGCATTGCGATCCTCAAGGACGGCAAGCTGATTCAGGTCGGCACCCCAAGAGAGATCCTGCATTCGCCGGCGGACGAATATGTCGACCGGTTCGTGCAGCGGCGGGCGGCGGTGGTTTAGTGGACTAAGGGTGAGACTGCTTTTGTGGCGAGGGAGCTTGCTCCCGCTCAAGCGCGCAGCGGTCGCAAAAATTTTGGGCCTGCTTCGCAGTCCAGCGGGAGCAAGCTCCCTCGCCACAGTTGGTGTATCAATAGAATAGGCATGAGGTTTTAGATGTCCCAGGCTGAAAAAATCATCATCACCGGCAGCCCCCTGCGTTGGCAGGACGTGGTCGCCGTCGCCCGTCACGGCGCGCAACTGGAACTGTCGAGCGAGACCTGGGCGCGCATCGAAAACGCTCAGGGCATCGTCCAGCGCATCGTCGAAAGCGGCGAGCGTGCCTATGGCGTCAACACCGGTCTGGGTGGTCTGTCCAACGTGTCGCTGAAGGACGAACAACTCAGCCAGCTCTCGCGCAACACCTTGCTCAGTCACGCCTGCGGCGTCGGCCCGGTACTGCCTGATGAGCAAACCCGCGCGATCATCTGCGCTGCGATTCACAACTTCAGCCACGGCAAATCCGGCATTCATCGCCGCGTGGTCGAAGCGCTGCTGGCGCTGCTCAATCGCGGCATCACTCCACAGGTTCCGTCGCAAGGTTCGGTGGGTTATCTGACGCACATGGCGCACATCGGCATCGCGCTGCTGGGCGTGGGCAATGTCAGCTATCGCGGGCAGATCACCTCGGCGCAACAGGTGCTGGCCGAAGAAGGTTTGCAGCCGGTGCAATTGGGTGCGAAGGACGGCTTGTGCCTGGTCAACGGCACGCCGTGCATGACCGGCCTCAGCTGCCTGGCGATTGCCGACGCGATGCGCCTGGTGCAATGGGCCGATGTGATCGGTGCCATGAGTTTCGAAGCGCAGCGCGGGCAGATCGCCGCGTTTGATGCCGAGATCATCGCGCTCAAGCCGCACCCCGGCATGCAACAGGTCGGTAGCAATCTGCGCGCCTTGCTCGATGGCAGTGAAGTGATCGCGACGAGCAAAGGCATTCGCACTCAGGATGCGCTGAGCATCCGCTCGATCCCGCAAGTGCATGGCGCTGCGCGCGATCAACTGGAACATGCGATCAAACAGGTCGAAGCCGAACTCAACGGCTGCACCGACAACCCGTTGCTGCTGGGCACGCCCGACAACTTCCGGGTGATGTCGCAGGCCAACCCGCACGGCCAGTCAGTGGCGATGGCGGCGGATCTGCTGGCGATTGCCATGGCTGAAATCGGCTCGATTGCCGAGCGCCGTCTCGATCGTCTGGTCAACCCGCACGTCAGCGGTCTGCCGGCGTTTCTGGTGGCCAATCCTGGAGTGAACTCCGGGATGATGATCGTGCAATACGTCGCCGCTTCGCTGTGTGCCGAGAACCGCCAATTGGCGCAGCCGGCGGTGCTCGACAACTACGTCACCTCGGGCCTGCAGGAAGACCACCTGAGCATGGGCACCAGCGCCGCGCTGAAGCTGCACCGCGCCTTGGAAAACTGCACGCAGATCCTTGCCATCGAGTACTTGCTGGCGGCGCAGGCCTTTGAATTCCTCAAGGAGCAGCGCTTTGGCGCGGGCACTGACCGGGCGTGGCGCCTGCTGCGTGAAACCGTCCCGGCCTACGATCAGGATCGCTGGCTGGCGCCGGATATCGCCGCCGCCGCCAGCGTGCTGAAAAAACCGAATGCGCTGCACAACGTATTAACGAATCTGCACTGACAACTACCCATACCAGCGTGCCAAGGCGCGGATCGTCCACAAGGCGAGAGGCGACGGATAACGGAATGCTCCGGAGCGACTGGTAGTTAATAACAATGTTCAAAAGGAGCATTTTAATGACTGCGCTGAACCTGATTCCCGGCCAACTGAGCCTGGCCCAACTGCGTGACGTCTATCAGCAACCGGTCAAGCTGACCCTCGACCACAGCGCTGCGGCGCAGATCGAGGCCAGCGTCGCTTGCGTCGAGCAGATCCTTGCCGAGAACCGCACCGCCTACGGCATCAACACCGGTTTCGGCCTGCTGGCATCGACCCGCATTGCCAGCGAAGACCTGGAAAACCTGCAGCGTTCGCTGGTGCTGTCGCACGCTGCTGGTGTCGGCCAGCCGATCAGCGATGAGTTGGTGCGCCTGATCATGGTGCTCAAGGTCAACAGCCTCAGCCGTGGTTTTTCCGGCATCCGCCGCGTGGTGATCGACGCGCTGATCGCGTTGATCAACGCCGAGGTTTATCCGCACATTCCGCTCAAAGGTTCGGTCGGTGCCTCGGGCGACCTCGCGCCGCTGGCGCACATGTCGCTGGTGCTGCTGGGCGAAGGCAAGGCGCGCTACAAGGGCGAGTGGATGGAAGCCACCGAAGCGCTGAAGGTTGCCGGTCTTACCCCGCTGACCCTGGCGGCGAAAGAAGGTCTGGCGCTGCTCAACGGCACCCAGGTGTCCACCGCATTTGCCCTGCGCGGTCTGTTTGAAGGTGAAGACCTGTTTGCCGGTGCAATCGCACTGGGCGGTCTGACGGTGGAAGCGGTATTGGGTTCGCGCTCGCCGTTTGATGCACGTATTCACGCCGCTCGCGGTCAGAAAGGTCAGATCGATGCTGCAGCCGCATATCGCGATCTGCTCGGCGAGCGCAGTGAAGTCTCCGACTCGCACCAGAACTGCGAGAAGGTTCAGGATCCGTACTCCTTGCGTTGCCAGCCGCAGGTCATGGGCGCCTGCCTGACTCAGTTCCGTCAGGCCGCTGAAGTGCTGGTGGTCGAAGCCAACGCCGTCTCCGACAACCCGTTGGTATTCGCCGCTGAAGGCGATGTGATTTCCGGTGGCAACTTCCACGCCGAGCCGGTGGCCATGGCCGCCGACAACATGGCTTTGGCCATCGCTGAAATCGGCTCGCTGAGCGAACGCCGTATCTCGCTGATGATGGACAAGCACATGTCGCAACTGCCGCCGTTTCTGGTGGCCAATGGCGGGGTGAACTCTGGCTTCATGATCGCTCAGGTGACCGCCGCGGCACTGGCCAGCGAGAATAAAGCGCTGTCCCATCCGCATTCGGTCGACAGCCTGCCGACCTCGGCCAACCAGGAAGATCACGTGTCAATGGCTCCGGCCGCCGGCAAGCGCCTGTGGGAAATGGCCGAGAACACCCGCGGCATTCTCGCGGTGGAATGGTTGGCGGCGGTGCAGGGGCTGGACCTGCGCAACGGTCTGAAGACCTCGGCCAAGCTGGAACAGGCGCGGGCGATTCTGCGCCGCGAAGTGCCGTTCTATGAGAAGGACCGCTTCTTTGCGCCGGACATCAATGCGGCGACTGAGTTGTTGGCGTCGCGCTGCTTGAGCGAATTGGTTCCGGCGAAATTGCTGCCTAGTTTGTAAGTGTTTTTTCAGGGGGAGTTTTGTTGTTGCTGAAATCGATCCCCCTCACCCCAGCCCTCTCCCCCAAGGGGTAGAGGGGGAAGGGAACCAATCTTCATTGTTTTCAGAGCCGGAGTTCGGCTCAAGATTCTCAGGTCGATGTATCTCGACAGAACAACCCGGTCAGTCCCCTCTCCCTCCGGGAGAGGGCTAGGGTGAGGGGCTTTTGAAGGCTCCCCACCAAACCAATTCCAACGGAGGCCAACAGTGAAAACCCTCTGGCAACACTGCCACGTCGCAACCATGGCGCAGGGCGTCTACTCGATCATCGAGGATGCGGCCATTGTGACGTCCGGTGCGCACATCGAGTGGATCGGTCCGCGCAATCTGCTGCCGTCCGGCGAATACCCGGCGGTCAACGATTTGCAAGGCGCGTGGGTGACCCCGGGCCTGATCGACTGCCACACCCACACGGTGTTCGGCGGCAACCGCAGCGGCGAATTCGAGAAGCGTCTGCAAGGTGTCAGCTATGCCGAGATCGCGGCGCAGGGCGGCGGCATTGCCAGCACCGTGCGCGCCACCCGTGAAGCGACTGAAGACGAGCTGTTCGCCAGCGCCGCCAAGCGCCTGAAAAGCCTGATGCGCGACGGCGTGACCACGGTCGAGATGAAGTCCGGCTACGGTCTGGACCTGGCCAGCGAACGCAAGATCCTGCGGGTCATCCGTCGCCTGGCCAAGGAGCTGCCGATCAGCGTGCGCAGCACCTGCCTCGCCGCCCACGCGCTGCCGCCGGAGTACAAGGATCGCGCTGACGACTACATCGAGCACATCTGCGCCGAGATGCTCCCGGCATTGGCCGCCGAAGGGCTGGTCGATGCGGTGGATGCGTTCTGCGAGTACCTGGCGTTCTCGCCGGAGCAGGTCGAGCGGGTGTTCATCACCGCACAGAAACTCGGTCTGCCGGTGAAGCTGCATGCCGAGCAATTGTCGTCACTGCATGGCTCCAGTCTGGCGGCGCGGTATCACGCGTTGTCCGCCGACCATCTGGAGTTCATGGATGAAGACGACGCCATCGCCATGGCCAAGTCCGACACCGTCGCGGTACTGCTACCGGGGGCGTTCTACTTCCTGCGCGAAACCCAGTTGCCGCCGATGGACGCCCTGCGCAAACACAAGGTCAAGATCGCCATCGCCAGCGACCTCAACCCCGGCACCTCGCCGGCGCTGTCGCTGCGTCTGATGCTGAACATGGCCTGCACCTGTTTCCGCATGACCCCGGAAGAAGCCCTGGCCGGCGCGACCATTCATGCCGCTCAAGCGTTGGGGATGGCTGACACCCACGGTTCGCTGGAAATCGGCAAGGTCGCGGACTTCGTCGCCTGGCACATCGATCGTCCGGCGGATCTGGCCTATTGGCTCGGTGGTGATCTGGACAAACGCGTCGTGCGTCACGGCGTCGAATCAAGTCTGTAGGAGAGCGGTTGTGGATAAGGTTCTGAGTTTCAAACAAGGTCGCGTACCGCTGCTGATCAGCATGCCGCATGCCGGCGTGCGCCTGACGCCTGCGGTCGAAGCCGGGCTGATCGCCGACGCGAAAAGCCTGCCGGACACCGACTGGCACATTCCGCAGCTCTATGATTTCGCCGAGGAGTTGGGCGCCAGCACGTTGGCCGCCGAATACTCGCGGTTCGTCATCGACCTCAACCGTCCGTCAGATGACAAGCCGTTGTATGCCGGCGCCACCACCGGGCTGTACCCGGCGACGCTGTTTGACGGTATCCCATTGTTCAAGGAAGGCCTAGAGCCTTCGAAAGAGGAGCGCGCGACTTATCTGGAGCAGATCTGGACGCCATACCACCGCACCTTGCAGGAAGAGCTTGCGCGGTTGAAGGCTGAGTTCGGCTACGCGTTGCTGTTCGACGCGCACTCGATCCGCTCGATCATTCCGCACCTGTTCGACGGCAAACTGCCGGACTTCAATCTCGGCACCTTCAACGGCGCCAGTTGCGATCCACAATTGGCGACGCAACTGGAAGCCATCTGCGCCCGTCACGACCATTACAGCCACGTGCTCAACGGACGCTTCAAGGGCGGCCATATCACCCGCCATTACGGCAACCCGGCCGAGAACATCCACGCCGTGCAACTGGAGCTGTGCCAGAGCACCTACATGGAAGAGTTCGAACCGTTCCGCTACCGCGCCGACCTGGCGGAGCCGACGCGACTGGTGCTCAAGGAGTTGCTGCAGGGCTATCTGGCCTGGGCAGAGTCTCACTACTCCGCATAACCCACTGTGGGAGCGGGCTTGCTCGCGAAGGCGGCGCGTCAGGCAACATATGCGTTGAATGACATAGCGCTTTCGCGAGCAAGCCCGCTCCCACAGGTTTTGTATGCAGCAGAAAAATTGTGACTGCGTACGGGCATGCTCATTGACGTAAATCGGGTTTATGATGCCGGACGGCAGAATAATAGAAAGTCCCCCCAGGGATGACCTCGCCCCCTTACGGAGCACGCAATGCAGACATTGTTTCCGCAGATCAAACCCCATGCCCGGCACGATCTGGCTGTCGATGACACCCACACGCTGTACGTCGACGAAAGCGGTTCGCCGGAAGGCTTGCCAGTGGTGTTCATCCACGGCGGCCCGGGTGCCGGTTGTGACGCGCAGAGCCGTCGCTATTTCGACCCGAACCTGTATCGCATTGTCACCTTCGACCAGCGCGGCTGCGGACGCTCCACCCCGCACGCCAGCCTGGAAAACAACACCACCTGGGATCTGGTCGCCGACCTCGAGCGTATCCGCAAGCACTTGGGCATCGACAAATGGGTGCTGTTTGGCGGTTCGTGGGGTTCGACCCTGGCGCTGGCCTACGCGCAAACCCACCCGGAGCGCGTACACGGTCTGATCCTGCGTGGGATCTTTCTCTGCCGCCCGCAGGAAATCGAGTGGTTCTATCAGGCAGGTGCCAGCCGTCTGTTCCCCGACTAC
Organism: Pseudomonas sp. JQ36; assembly: GCF_053851495.1. NCBI lineage: Bacteria > Pseudomonadati > Pseudomonadota > Gammaproteobacteria > Pseudomonadales > Pseudomonadaceae > Pseudomonas > Pseudomonas sp. JQ36. Next base: position 5,239,417 of record NZ_CM132642.1, read on the forward strand.
TGGCAGGACTACATCGCGCCGATTCCGCTGGACGAGCGCGACGATCTGCTCAGCGCCTTCCACAAGCGTCTGGTCGGTAACGATCAGATCGCGCAGATGCACGCGGCCAAAGCCTGGTCGACGTGGGAAGGGCGCACCGCGACCCTGCGGCCGAACCCGCTGGTGGTCGACCGTTTCTCCGAGCCGCAGCGCGCCCTGTCGATCGCGCGGATCGAGTGTCACTACTTCACCAATAATGCGTTTCTTGAGCCGAATCAGTTGATCCGCGACATGGGCAAGATTGCCCATCTGCCAGGGGTGATCATTCACGGTCGCTACGACGTGATCTGCCCGCTGGACAACGCCTGGGAACTGCATCAGGCCTGGCCGAACAGCGAGCTGCAGGTGATTCGCGACGCCGGTCACGCCGCCTCCGAGCCGGGCATCACCGATGCGCTGGTGCGTGCCGCGAGCAACATGGCCCGTCGCCTGCTCGACCTGCCGCCCGAAGAAGCATGAAGGGGCTGTTACAGCGCGTGCGTGGTGCACGGGTCGAAGTCGCGGGAGAGATAGTCGGCGCGGTGGATCAGGGGTTGCTGGTGCTGGTGGCGGTCGAACCCGACGACACCCGTACCAGCGCCGACAAACTTCTGCATAAGCTGCTTAACTATCGGGTATTCAGTGACGCCGAGGGCAAGATGAATCTGTCCCTGGCGGATGTGGGCGGCGGGTTGCTGCTGGTCTCTCAGTTCACCCTCGCTGCCGACACCAAGAGCGGGCTGCGTCCGAGTTTCTCGACCGCGGCCCCTCCGGCATTGGGCGAGGAATTGTTCGACTATCTATTGAGCAAAGCGAAACAGATGCATGGCACTGTGGCATCAGGTAGATTCGGCGCGGATATGCAGGTGCACCTGGTCAACGATGGCCCGGTAACCTTCCTGTTACAGACATGAAAGCGCTTGAAACATCTTTTCAAGGGCTTTTCGACTGAAAACAGGCGTTTTTCGCGATAAATACTTTGTTACCCCTGATGCGTTGTCACGCGGGCTACTAGATAATCGCGCGCTATGGGGATCAGCGTTCGCTGTTCCATTTTTGACTTAGGTAGAGACTTGTCTGGATCCGATTGGGGAATCATTTTGCCCCAGCGGAGTCGGAACAATGCTCGCCAACCTGGCATATAGATAGCTGGCCGTTGGTTTTTTGATCTGTTTTCGGCGAGGGTTGCTCGTGATTGTTAGTCCCTGTAATGCAGCAAAAATGTCTGCCAAACGCATGCGAAGTGCCCTGGTAGCGGGTTCGGCGCTCCTGTGCCTGCTCAGCGCCGGCCAGCTTTGGGCGTTCAATCTTGACGATGTATCAGCCAAGGCTAAAGAGCTGGCCGGGCAGAAGTTCGAAGCCCCGCGCAGCAACCTGCCGAACGAATTCCGCGACATGAAGTTCGCGGATTATCAGAAAATCCGCTTCCTCACCGAAAAGGCTGAGTGGGCTGATCAGAAGACACCGTTCAAGCTGTCCTTCTATCACCAGGGCATGCACTTCGACACGCCGGTGAAAATCAACGAAATCACGGCGAACACCGTCGAAGAGATCAAATACGATCCGACCCGCTTCGATTTCGGCGACCTCAAGTTCGATCCGAAGGCCACTGAACAACTGGGCTACGCCGGTTTCCGTGTGCTGTACCCGATCAACAAGGCCGACAAGCAAGACGAAATCATGACCATGCTCGGCGCGAGTTACTTCCGCGTCGTCGGCAAGGGGCACACTTACGGTCTGTCGGCCCGTGGTCTGGCCATCGACACCGCACTGCCGTCGGGCGAAGAATTCCCGCGTTTCCGCGAGTTCTGGATTCAGCAGCCGAAGCCGGGCGACAAGCATCTGGTGATCTTCGCCCTGCTTGATTCGCCGCGCGCCACCGGTGCCTACCGCCTGATCCTGCGTCCGGGCAGCGACACCATTGTCGACGTCAAGGCGCAGATGTTCCTGCGTGACAAAGTCGGCAAACTGGGCATCGCACCGTTGACCAGCATGTTCCTGTTCGGCGCCAACCAGCCGTCGAAAGTCCTCAACTACCGTCGTGAACTGCACGACTCCAGCGGTCTGTCGATCCATGCCGGCAACGGCGAGTGGATCTGGCGTCCGCTGAACAATCCGAAACACCTGGCCGTGAGCAACTTCAGCGTCGAGAACCCGCGTGGTTTCGGTCTGCTGCAGCGTGGTCGCGACTTCAGCCACTACGAAGACCTCGACGACCGTTACGACAAGCGCCCAAGCGCCTGGATCGAGCCGAAGGGCGAGTGGGGCAAGGGTACCGTTGATCTGGTAGAGATTCCGACCGCTGACGAAACCAACGACAACATCGTTGCGTTCTGGAGCCCGGAAACCATGCCGGAGCCAGGCAAGCCGCTGGACTTCGCCTACCGCCTGCACTGGACCATGGACGAAGCAGCGCTTCACGCCCCCGACAGCGCCTGGGTCAAGCAGACCCTGCGTTCGACCGGTGACGTCAAGCAGTCGAACCTGATCCGTCAGCCGGATGGCAGCGTCGCCTACCTGGTCGACTTCGAAGGCCCGTCGTTGGCGGCTCTGGCCCCGGATGCCGACGTGCGCAGTCAGGTCAGCGTTGGCGACAACGCCGAACTGGTCGAGAACAGCGTGCGTTACAACCCGGAAACCAAGGGCTGGCGCCTGACCCTGCGGATGAAGATCAAGGACGCGAGCAAGTCCACCGAGATGCGTGCCGCCCTGGTTCAGCCAGTGGTCACCGCTGATCTGGCCAAGTCTTCGGTACCGGCGTCGAATTCGTCGGTGGCCAAGGCGGACAAGGTCGCGGCCAAGCAGCAAGAGAAGATCGAGAAGGAAACCAAGGCAGCCGAGGCCAAACAGGCCGACGCCAAGCCAGCCGCAGATGCCAAGGACAAGGCCAACAAAGACGCCAAGCAGCCAACCGCTGCCAACGCGGCCCCAGCCACACCGGAATCGGCACCGACTGAAGAAGTCCTGACCGAGACCTGGAGCTATCAGTTGCCTGCCGATGAGTAACTCTCAAGTACAGCCAGAGACTCTGTCCGAGTATCTGGCGCATCTGCCGATGACCGACGAGCAGCGCGCGGAACTCGCGGGCTGCCAGTCCTTCAGCGAACTGCACCAACGCCTGTCGTCGCCGACGTTCGACGCCCCTGCCGAAGCCGCCCAGGCTTCGGTGGGCAAGCGCCTGACCCTGAGCACCGCCGAGGAGCTGGAAGAGGCGGAAATGCTGGTGCTCGACGCCAGCGGTCGGGTCAGCATGAAGGCGACGCCGCCCATCCGTCGGACCAAAGTCGTGCCGGAGCCATGGCGCACCAATATTCTGGTGCGTGGCTGGCGCCGCCTGACCGGGCGCACCAACCCGCCACAGCCGCCGAAAGATGCGAACGTGTTGCCGGCCGCGCGCTGGCGCACGGTCGGTTCGATCCGCCGCTACATTCTGTTGCTGCTGATGCTCGGCCAGACCATCGTCGCCGGCTGGTACATGAAAGGCATCATGCCGTACCAGGGCTGGTCGTTCGTCGATCTGGACGAAGTGCTGCACCAGCCGCTGCTGCAAACCGCCACGCAAGTGCTGCCGTATGCGCTGCAAACCAGCATCCTGATCCTGTTCGGGATTCTGTTCTGCTGGGTCTCGGCCGGTTTCTGGACGGCGCTGATGGGCTTCCTCGAGTTGCTCACCGGTCACGATAAATACCGCATCTCCGGTAAAAGCGCCGGCAACGAGCCGATTCCGAAAGACGCCCGTACCGCGCTGGTGATGCCGATCTGCAACGAAGACGTGCCTCGGGTATTCGCCGGTCTGCGCGCCACCTTCGAATCGGTCGCCGCTACCGGTGATCTGGATCGCTTCGACTTCTTCGTCCTCAGCGACAGTAACGACACCGATATCTGCGTCGCCGAGCAACAGGCCTGGCTGGACGTCTGCCGCGAAGCCAAGGGCTTTGGCAAGATCTTCTACCGCCGCCGTCGCCGCCGTGTGAAACGCAAGAGCGGCAACCTCGACGACTTCTGCCGTCGTTGGGGCGGTGACTACAAGTACATGGTCGTGCTCGACGCCGACTCGGTGATGAGCGGCGAGTGCCTGACCAGTCTGGTACGCCTGATGGAAGCCACGCCGGACGCCGGGATCATCCAGACCGCGCCGCGTGCGTCGGGCATGGATACCCTGTATGCGCGCATGCAGCAGTTCGCTACCCGCGTTTACGGTCCGCTGTTCACCGCCGGTCTGCACTTCTGGCAGTTGGGTGAATCCCACTATTGGGGTCACAACGCGATCATCCGCATGAAGCCGTTCATCGACCACTGCGCCCTGGCGCCGTTGCCGGGTAAAGGTGCGTTCTCCGGGGCAATCCTGTCTCACGACTTCGTTGAAGCTGCACTGATGCGCCGTGCCGGTTGGGGCGTGTGGATTGCCTACGACCTGCCGGGCAGCTACGAAGAACTGCCGCCGAACCTGCTCGACGAGCTCAAGCGTGACCGTCGCTGGTGCCACGGCAACCTGATGAACTTCCGCCTGTTTCTGGTCAAAGGCATGCACCCGGTGCACCGCGCAGTGTTCCTCACCGGCGTGATGTCGTACCTGTCGGCGCCGTTGTGGTTCTTCTTTCTGGTGCTGTCGACCGCGCTGCTGGCGGTGAACACACTGATGGAGCCGCAGTATTTTCTTGAACCGCGTCAGCTTTATCCGCTGTGGCCACAATGGCACCCGGACAAGGCGATCGCGCTGTTCTCGACCACCATCGTGCTGCTGTTCCTGCCGAAGCTTTTGAGCATCATCCTCATCTGGGCCAAGGGCGCGAAAGAGTTCGGCGGCAAGTTCAAGGTGACCCTGTCGATGCTGCTGGAGATGCTGTTCTCCATGCTGCTGGCGCCGGTGCGGATGATTTTCCACACCCGTTTCGTCCTCGCCGCGTTCCTCGGCTGGGCCGCAACCTGGAACTCACCACAGCGTGACGACGACTCCACGCCATGGAGCGAGGCGGTCAAGCGCCACGGTCCGCAGACCCTGCTGGGCTTCTGCTGGGCGCTGCTGGTGATCTGGCTGAACCCGAGCTTCCTGTGGTGGCTGGTGCCGATCGTCGGTTCGCTGATGCTGTCGATCCCGGTGTCGGTGATTTCCAGCCGTGTCGGTCTGGGCCTCAAATCCCGTGACGAGAGCCTGTTCCTCATCCCCGAGGAATACAATCCGCCACAGGCGCTGCTGGCGACTGACCAGTACACCCACGAGAATCGTTGGCACGCGCTGAACGACGGCTTCATCCGCGCCGTGGTCGATCCGCAGCAAAACGCCCTGGCGTGCTCGCTGGCGACCTCGCGTCACGGTCAGGCCGAGCCGATCGAGTGGCTGCGTCAGGAGCGTGTGCGTCACGCGATCAAGGTCGGCCCGGCCGGGCTGAACAACCATGATCGTCTGCAACTGCTGAGCGATCCGGTGGCCCTGGCCCGTCTGCACGAACTGGTCTGGGCCGAAGGCCACAACGAGTGGCTGGATGCCTGGCGCGCTTCGGTGAAAGCCGATCCGCATGCGCCGCTGCTGCCGCTCAAGCCTGTGAGTCTGCAGGCGCAACCGGCCTGATGAAGAAACCCCGCGAAAGCGGGGTTTTTTTTGTCCTGACGACAGCGGGCGCTGATCTGCAATCGATCAAAAAACCTTGTGCAAACGAACGAGTGCGTTAGCATCCGTCCCCGAATTGGCGCACCCGGACAATCTTGTCCATTTCTGTCGGTTTTCGCGCCGCAAACGCAATGGTTTTGGGGACTTGAAGATGAAGAAGTATCTGTCGATGCTGCTGGTCGGCGTCACGGCACTGGTTGCAGTCACTGCGGCGCAGGCCGGCGCAATCGATGACGCGGTCAAGCGCGGCACGTTGAAAGTCGGTATGGATCCGACCTACATGCCGTTCGAAATGACCAACAAGCGCGGCGAAATCATCGGTTTCGAAGTCGACATCCTCAAAGCCATGACCAAGGCCATGGGCGTCAAGCTCGAGTTGGTGTCCACCGGTTACGACGGGATCATCCCGGCCCTGATGACCGACAAATTCGACATGATCGGCAGCGGCATGACCCTGACTCAGGAGCGCAACCTGCGCCTGAACTTCAGCGAACCGTTCATCGTGGTCGGCCAGACACTGCTGATCCGCAAGGAACTGGAAGGCACCATCAAGTCCTATAAAGACCTGAACACCGCCGACTATCGCATCACCTCCAAGCTCGGCACCACCGGTGAAATGGTCGCCAAGAAGCTGATCGCCAAGGCCAAGTACCACGGCTACGACAACGAGCAGGAAGCCGTGCTCGACGTGGTCAACGGCAAGGCTGACGCGTTCATCTACGACGCGCCGTACAACGTGGTCGCAGTAAACAAGGTCGGCGCCGGCAAACTGGTGTTCCTCGACAAGCCGTTCACCTACGAGCCGCTGGCCTTCGGTCTGAAGAAGGGTGATTACGACAGCATCAACTTCATCAACAACTTCCTGCACCAGATCCACGAAGACGGCACCTACGATCGCATCCATGACAAGTGGTTCAAGAGCACCGAGTGGCTCAAGGACATGGAATAAGCCCGGTCAGATAGACCGCGTTGCCTCGATCGCGAGCAGGCTCACTCCTACAGGGGAGCGCATTCCAATGTAGGAGTGAGCCTGCTCGCGATGGGGCCTCCAAGGCGATACAGAATCCGGAACCTGCAATGAAACAGAAAAAAGCCCAATGGCCCTGGCACGTCCTCACCGTGCTGGTGCTGGTCGGCCTGGCGGGCGCGTTGTATTACGCCACGTCGCTGATGTCCTACGAATGGCGCTGGAACCGCGTGCCGCAGTACTTCGCTTATCAGGCCGAAGAATCCCAGCGAGCCACCGACATCTCCACCGTCACCGAGCTGGTGCGCAAGGGCGGCAGCGCGCAGGTCACTCTGCGCAACGATGCCGGTGACGAGCAGCACCTGACTGTCGACGAGAACAGCCTGCAATTCGCTCAGGGCGACGATGTGGCCGAAGGCGACGTCGTGGGCGTGACCCGGCACTGGGCGGCAGGGCCGTTGCTGTGGGGCCTTTGGACGACGCTGTGGCTGTCGGTGGTGTCGGGCGTACTCGGTCTGCTGATCGGTCTGGTCACCGGGTTGTGCCGCCTGTCGAGCAACCCGACCCTGCGTGATCTGTCGAGCATTTACGTCGAACTGGTGCGTGGCACGCCGCTGCTGGTGCAGATCTTCATTTTCTACTTCTTCATCGGCACGGTGATGAACCTGTCCCGGGAGTTTGCCGGGATCGCCGCGCTGTCGCTGTTCACTGGCGCCTATGTCGCGGAGATCATCCGTTCCGGGGTGCAGTCGATTGCCCGTGGCCAGAACGAAGCGGCGCGTTCGCTCGGTCTGAGCGCCGGCCAGTCGATGCGCCACGTGGTACTGCCGCAAGCATTCAAACGCGTACTGCCGCCGCTGGCCGGGCAGTTCATCAGTCTGGTCAAGGACACCTCGCTGGTGTCGGTGATCGCCATCACCGAGCTGCTGAAAAGCGGCCGTGAAGTCATCACCACCTCGTTCTCACCGTTCGAAATTCTGTTCTGCGTTGCCGGCCTGTACCTGTTGATCAACCTGCCGCTGTCGAAAATCGCCAGCCGTCTTGAGCGGAGGCTCGCGCAAAGTGATTGAAGTCCGCGATCTGGTAAAAGTCTTCGACACCCGTGGCCAGGTAGTTCGGGCGGTGGATAACGTCACCACGTCTGTCGCCAAGGGCGAAGTGCTGGTGGTGATCGGCCCGTCCGGCTCGGGTAAATCGACCTTCCTGCGCTGCCTCAATGGCCTGGAAGAATTCGACTCGGGTTCGGTGAGCATCGACGGCCTGCAACTGGCCGACCCGAAAACCGACGTCAACGCCTACCGCCGTGAAGTCGGCATGGTCTTCCAGCATTTCAACCTGTTCCCGCACATGACCGTGCTGGAAAACCTCTGCCTGGCACAGAAAGTGGTGCGCAAGCGTGGGCAGAAGGAAAGCGAGGCCAAGGCCCTGGCGTTGCTGGAAAAGGTTGGCATCGCGCAAAAGGCTCGCGAATACCCGTCACGCCTGTCCGGCGGTCAGCAACAGCGCGTGGCGATTGCCCGGGCGCTGGCGATGGACCCGAAAGTGATGCTGTTCGACGAACCGACTTCGGCCCTCGACCCGGAAATGGTCGGTGAAGTGCTGGATGTGATGAAGAACCTGGCCGTAGAAGGCATGACCATGGTCTGCGTCACCCACGAAATGGGCTTCGCCCGGGAAGTGGCGGATCGGGTGCTGTTCTTCGATCACGGCAAACTGCTGGAGGATGCCTCCCCAGCGGAGTTTTTTGATGCGCCGAAGGATCCGCGGGCGCAGGCCTTTCTGCGTCAGGTCCTTTAATTTCAGCGTCTGACCTACCGCTTTCGCGAGCAAGCCCGCTCCCACATTAGACCGCGTCCGCATGGACAACCAGGTCAACTGTGGGAGCGGGCTTGCTCGCGAATGCATCACTTCGGTTCAGAGCGAACCGAGGTGGATGAATCACCTCAAACCTTGAACCGCCCCACCAGTGTCTGCAGGTGCGTACCAAGGCGCGCCAGCTCAACGCTGGAAGCCGCCGTCTCTTCACTCGCTGCCGAGGTCTGATCCGACACATCCCGCACATTCAGCACGCTACGGTTGATCTCCTCAGCCACGGCGCTCTGCTGCTCGGCCGCTGCGGCAATCTGCTGGTTCATCGCCTGAATCGCCGACACGGTGCGGGTGATGCTTTCCAGTGAGCCACCGGCACGGCGGGTCAGTTCGACGCTGCTGTCGGTCAGGCTGCGGCTGTTGTCCATGATCGTTGCCACTTGCTGGGTGCCGGTTTGCAGGCCGACGATCAGCTCTTCGATCTCCTCGGTGGACTTCTGCGTGCGCTGGGCGAGGCTGCGTACTTCATCGGCAACCACCGCAAAACCACGACCGGCTTCACCGGCACGCGCCGCTTCGATCGCGGCGTTGAGCGCCAGCAGGTTGGTTTGCTGGGCCACCGACTTGATCACGTCGAGCACGCTGCCGATCTTGTCGCTTTCGCGCTTGAGTTCACCCATGGCCTCGGTGGAGTGGCCGACTTCGACGGCCAGACGCTCGATCTGCGCGATGGCTTCACCAACCACCTTGTCGCCTTCGCGGGCTTGCTGGTCGGCGGCCACGGCGGCTTCGGAAGCCTCCTCGGCGTTGCGCGCGACTTCCTGCACGGTGGCGGCCATTTCGTTCATGGCGGTGGCGACCTGATCGGTCTCGATTTTCTGATTGTTGACCCCGGCGCTGGTCTGCTCGGTGACCGCCGACAGCTCTTCGGCGGCGCTGGCGATCTGCGTGACGCCGTCGCTGATGCCGCCGATCAACTCGCGCAAGCCTTGGGTCATGCTCTGCATCGAACGTTGCAACTGACCGAGTTCGTCGCGGCGCAGCGAGACCAGATTGTGGGTCAGGTCGCCAGCGGCCACTTGTTCGGCGACTTTCAGGGTCTGGTTCAGCGGAATGATGATCTGCCGGGTAATCGCCCAGGCGGCGAGCAAGCCGAACGCCAAGGCCAGCGCGGTGGCGATCAGTAGCAGGTTCTTGGCGCGTGCGGCGTCAGTGTCCCGAACCACTGTCTGCGATTCGGTGAGCTTCTTGCTGACCGCGATCAAAATGTCGCCCTGCGCCGCCATACTGGCGAGCGCTGCGGCGTTCTTCACCTGTGAATCACGGAATTGGCTGACTGCGGCGCGGTAGGCCTTGAGCGAATCAGTGGCTTGTTGCAGGTTGGCAATGTGCTGTTCCGGCACCCGAGTCGGCAGGCTTTCGAGGTTTTTCAGCGCATTATCGATAGCCGTCAGCGCCGGTTGTTCGGCCTCGGCCTTACCGCTGTAGGTGTAACCGCGCACCTGATAGCGCGCTTGCTGCAGCAGTTTGCTCAGCTCAATCACGGCATTGAACTGCGCGACGCTGTCCCCCTGCAGCAGTGCATTTTCGACTTCGCTGACCTTGGCCACGGCATTGTCTGCGTTTGCACCCAGTTTGTTGCGCGCGTCCTCACGTTGCACGGTGGCCTGGGTCATTTCCCCAAACGCGCGCTTGTACGCGGCTACGGCCGCCAGTTGCTGGTCGACCATCGCTGCATCGGCGGGTTGTTCGATCATGCTGCGCGCCGATTGCAGGCCGCTTTCGAGTTTGGCCAGCAATTCATTGACGGCGCCCGGTCCCTGCTCGCCGCGACGCATGTCGTAGTCCATGCGCGCCAGGCGCAAGTCCTTGGTCAGCTCATTGAGACTGGAGATGAAGCCCAGTTTATCGCCACGGCTGATAATGCCGCTCATGCCGGTCCAGCCGGTAAAGGTAATCAGCAGGGTGAGCAACAGCACCAGGCCGAAACCGATGCCCAGTTTGCGTTTGACGCTGACGTTTCCAAGATTCTCGGCTAACCAACGGTACATGCGACGACTCCCCTCGGACCACTTGCTAATTGGACTTATGGGGACTGTATCGGCTGGATGATGGCAATCTGTAACCTGATTTGCCCGGGGCGCAGCGACATTGTGGCGAGGGAGCTTGCTCCCGCCCGGCGGCGCAGCCGTCGCAAAACTGGCAAACACATTTTAATCTGAAGAAAGAGCAATGGCCGCTTCGCGCCCAAGCGGGAGCAAGCTCCCTCGCCACAGTACTTTTAGAACAGGCGGGCGAGCAGGGCGGTGACGGCGGTTTCGACGCGCAGGATGCGTTCGCCCAGTTGCACCGGTTGCAGACCGGACTTGCCCAGCAGGTCGACTTCGTAGGGGATCCAGCCGCCTTCGGGGCCGATCGCCAGCGTTACCGGCTCGCTGAGTGCTCGTGGGCACGCCGGGTAATTGCCGGGATGGCCGACCAGGCCGAGGGTGCCTTCGCTGATCGCCGGCAGGCGGTCTTCGACGAACGGTTTGAAGCGCTTCTCGATGATGATGTCCGGCAGCACGGTATCGCGGGCCTGTTCGAGGCCGAGGATCAAATTCTCGCGAATCGCTTCCGGCTCCAGAAACGGCGTCTGCCAGAAGCTCTTCTCGACGCGGTAGCTGTTGACCAGAATCACCTTCGACACGCCCATGGTCGCCACGGTCTGGAACACCCGACGCAGCATCTTCGGGCGCGGCAGGGCTAATACCAGCGTCAAGGGCAGCTTGGCCGGCGGTGATTGATCGAGGGTGACACGCAACTCGGCTTCACCGGCCTCAAGGCGCAGGAGCTCAGCGGAGCCCATCAAGCCATTGATCCGCCCCACGCGCAGGCTGTCACCGACTTCGGAACGATGAACTTCCTGCATGTGGGTCAGGCGCCGGTCACGCAGCACGACGCGGTCGGCCGCGATGAAGTCGGCCTCTTCGAGCAACAGCAGGTTCATGCCTGGGTCGCTGGCGGCTGGTCGTTGTGATCGTCGGCCGGCGTTTCGTCCGGACGTTCGCGCTTGCTGATCAGACCGCCGAACAGAATGCCGATTTCAAACAGCATCCACATCGGTACCGCCAGCAGGGTCTGCGAGAAGATGTCCGGCGGCGTGAGGATCATGCCGACCACGAAGCAGCCGATGATCACGTACGGGCGGATTTTCTTCAGGTAGGCGACGTCGACCACGCCGATCCACACCAGCAGCACCACGGCCACCGGGATCTCGAACGCCACGCCGAAGGCGAAAAACAGCGTCATCACGAAATCGAGGTAGCTGGCGATGTCGGTCATCATTTCCACGCCGGCCGGGGTGGCGGCGGCGAAGAATTTGAAGATCAGCGGGAACACGAAGTAATAGGCGAACGCCATGCCGATGTAGAACAGCAGGATGCTCGACACCAGCAGCGGCACGGCGATGCGCTTCTCATGCTTGTACAGGCCGGGCGCGATGAAGCCCCAGATCTGATGCAGGATCACCGGGATCGCGAGGAACAGCGAGACCATCATCGTCAGCTTCAGCGGCGTCAGGAACGGCGACGACACATCAGTGGCGATCATCGTCGCGCCGACCGGCAGGTACTGGCGCAGCGGCGTCGAGACGAAGGTGTAGATCTGCTGGGTGAAGGCGAACAACCCGGCGAAGATGATGAAGATCGCCGCCACACAACGCAGCAGGCGGGTGCGCAACTCGGTGAGGTGCGAAACCAGCGGCATGTGCTGGTCGTTTTCGGGGAGATCGCTCATGGGGCTCGCGGCGGCAGAGTGGAGTCGTGAGGCGCTGGTGTGATCGGCGCGGCGTTTGGCGCAACGTGTTCAACCGAGGTTTCTACGGCTGTCGGTTCTGTCGGCGCTACAACGGCAGCAGGTGCAGGTGTCGGAGCAGGCGCGACGGGTGCAGTCGGCGCATGAATCGTCTGCTGACCCACATGTTCAACCGGCGTCGGCTCCTGCTGAACCGGGTTGAAAATCTTCCGCGCCTCTTGCTCCAGCGACAAGATGTGCTCGTTGTGCAGTTGCCGACGAATCTCGTCGGCACCGATTTCACGTTCAACTTCCTGTTTGATCGCGTTGAAGCTGCGCTTCAGCCGGCCGACCCACAGGCCGGCGGTGCGCGCAGCGCCCGGCAGACGCTCGGGGCCCAGCACCAGCAGGGCGACGAGGCCGACGAGCAGCAGTTCAGAGAAGCTGATACCAAACATTAGTCAGTGCTCACACGTCTTTGCGGATCGGCTCTTCGACTTTCTGCGCCTGCACGTCGATGGTGTGCGGCGGGTTGGCCTGAGCGGTGGCTTGCGGCTGCACCGGTGGTACCGGCTGCGCAGGCGTCACGGTCGGATCGGCGGCCGGCTTTTCGTCATCGTTCATGGCTTTGCGGAAGCCCTTGATCGACTCGCCGACGTCGGTGCCGAGGTTTTTCAGTTTCTTGGTGCCGAACACCAGCACCACGACTACCAGAATGACGATCCAGTGTTTCCAGTCAAAAATGCCCATGTTGCTGTTCCTCTCTAAAAATTGTTCAGGCGGACGGACGCGAGGCTTTCTCGACATGTCCGGACAGACCGAAGCGACGATCCAGTTCATCCAGCACGGCCTGCGGATGCTGCCCCAGTTGGGCAAGCATGACCATGCTGTGGAACCACAGGTCGGCGGTCTCGTAGATCACATCGCTGCAGTCACCGCTGATGGCGGCGTCCTTGGCGGCAATAATGGTTTCGACCGACTCTTCACCGACTTTCTCCAGAATCTTGTTCAAACCCTTGTGATACAGACTGGCCACATACGAGCTGTCGGCGGCTGCACCTTTGCGCTCTTCAAGCACTTCGGCCAGGCGGGTCAGGGTGTCACTCATGTTTGTGTCCTGCGGAATAGATTGCGTGCGGGTCTTTGAGCACCGGGTCGACCGTTTTCCAGTCGCCGTTTTCGTAGACGCGGTAAAAGCAGCTTTGACGGCCGGTATGGCAAGCGATGTCGCCGATCTGTTCGACCATCAGGATGATCACGTCGGCGTCACAGTCCAGGCGCATTTCATGCAGGGTCTGTACGTGGCCGGACTCTTCGCCCTTGCGCCACAGCTTGCCACGGGAACGTGACCAGTAGATTGCACGGTTTTCCGCTGCGGTCAGTTCCAGCGCTTCGCGGTTCATCCAGGCCATCATCAGCACGCGTCCGGTCTTGTGATCCTGGGCAATCGCCGGCACCAGGCCGTCAGCGTCCCACTTGATCTCGTCCAGCCAGTTTTTCATCTTCGACTCCGACAGCGAACCCGCACTTCAATAGTCAGGTTCAGGCGTTGAAACAGTGTGCCAGCCGATCAGCGAACTGGCTATCGGCGAACGACCAGATACAAGCCGACGGCCACCATGATGCCCGCCGGCCAATGCCCCAGTTCGTGCAGCGGGCCACCGGCGGCGAGGATCGTGCCGCCGGCCAGATGTGCGCTGCCAAGCAGGCGCAGAAACCAGTCGTCCTTGCGTTTGTGCCACGGTGGCGGCGGGTCGTAGGCGTGCGGTTGCGACATGCGTTCGAGCAGGTCGCGGGCCATGTTGGCCAGGTGCGGCAGCTGCTCGAACTGGCTCTGCACGTTGCCGAGCAAGGCTTTCGGGCTGACGCGCTCGCGCATCCAGCGCTCGAGGAACGGCTGCGCGGTGTTCCACAGATCCAGATCCGGGTACAGCTGACGGCCAAGGCCTTCGATGTTCAGCAGGGTCTTTTGCAGCAATACCAACTGCGGCTGGACTTCCATGTTGAAGCGCCGCGCAGTCTGGAACAGGCGCATCAGCACCTGGCCAAATGAAATATCTTTTAACGGTTTTTCGAAGATCGGTTCGCATACGGTGCGGATCGCCGCTTCGAATTCGTTGAGTTTGGTTTCCGCCGGCACCCAGCCCGAATCGATATGCAACTGCGCCACACGGCGGTAATCGCGCTTGAAGAAAGCGAACAGGTTGCGCGCCAGGTAGTCCTGGTCTTCCGGGGTCAGGCTGCCGACGATACCGCAGTCGATCGCGATGTACTGCGGGCTCCACGGGTTGACGGTGCTGACGAAGATGTTGCCCGGGTGCATGTCGGCGTGGAAGAAACTGTCGCGGAACACCTGGGTGAAGAAGATCTCCACACCGCGTTCGGCGAGCATTTTCATGTCGGTGCGCTGGTCGGCGAGGGTCGCCAGGTCCGTCACCTGAATCCCGTAGATACGCTCCATCACCAGCACTTTCGGCCGGCACCAGTCCCAATAGACTTGCGGCACGTAGAGCAGCGGTGAGCCTTCGAAGTTGCGCTTGAGCTGGCTGGCGTTGGCCGCCTCGCGCAGCAGGTCGAGCTCGTCGTAGATGGTTTTTTCGTAGTCCTGCACCACGTCGACCGGGTGCAGCAAACGCGCGTCGGCGGAGACCTTTTCGGCGGCGCGGGCGAGAACGAACAGCCACGCCAGATCCTGAGCGATCACCGGTTTCAGGCCCGGGCGGATCACCTTGACCACCACTTCTTCGCCGGTCTTCAGTTGTGCGGCGTGCACCTGTGCCACCGAGGCCGAGGCCAGCGGTTCGACGTCGAAACGGCTGAACACTTCGCTGATTTTCTTGCCCAGCTGTTCTTCGATCAGCTTGATCGACAGCTGCGAATCGAACGGCGGCACGCGGTCCTGCAGCAGCATCAGCTCATCGGCGATGTCTTCCGGCAGCAGGTCGCGGCGGGTCGAGAGAATCTGCCCGAACTTGATGAAGATCGGCCCCAGATCCTGCAACGCAAGACGCAGACGCGCACCACGGCTCAGCTCCAGCGGCTTGCGCGGCAACCAGCGCCACGGCAGCACGTAGCGCAGCGCCAGGAGGAACCAGGGCAGCGGCAGCTCGAACAGCAGATCATCGAGGCGGTAGCGGATCACGACGCGCTGGATGCGCAACAGACGGCGGACGGCAAGCAGCTTCATGCGTTATCGCTTGGGTCGAGGGATCGGGAAAGGCGCTCGAAACGCGCCTCGAGACGTTCCAGATCAAGTTTGATCTGGTCCAGTTCGCTGAACCGCGCTTCGGCTTCGCGCTGGCCGACGAGGGTGCGCGATTCTTCGGCGAGGTATTCGGCGAGATTCTGGTTGAGGCTGGCAAATCCTTGTTGATACCAGCGTGCACGGCTGCGCAGATGGCCACCGATCAGTTGCGTGGCGACCGGGCCGAGCCAGCGCGAGAGTTCGTACTCCCAGTCCAGCTCGAGGTCCTGCAGCACGCCGGCCAGTTCCAGCAGCACGCCGCTGTCACCGTCGAGCTCGACTTCCGGGGCATGCAGCACCGCGGTCTTGTCTTTGCTCACGGCCAGTTTCACCAGGCTCGACGCCGGGGCGCGCAGGGTGCAGTCGACGCCGGTTTCCCACTGCGAGGCGAGCATCAGGCCCTCATCGCTGGGCAGGATGAACAGTTGCAGCGCCGGGCTGCGGCAATCGACGGCAATGACTCTGCCGGTCAGATGCGCCAGCCGCGGCAGCGCCGTGCTGTCGAGACGCAACACCCGGTTGAGGCCGAGTTCGACGCTGGCGAGCAGCCCGGTGAGCAACATCAGGGCTTGATGCCGCGGTGCAGGGCGACGATGCCTGCGGTCATGTTGTGATAGGTCACGCGGTCGAAACCGGCGTCGACCATCATCGACTTCAGGGTTTCCTGATTCGGGTGCATGCGGATCGATTCGGCCAGGTAGCGATAGCTTTCCGAATCGTTGGTGATCAGTTTGCCCATCAGCGGCATGAAGGCGAACGAGTAAGCGTCGTAGGCTTTCGACATCAGCGCGTTGGTCGGCTTGGAAAATTCCAGCACCAGCAGGCGGCCGCCGGGCTTGAGCACGCGCAGCATCGAGCGCAGGGCGTCTTCTTTGTGCGTCACGTTGCGCAGGCCGAAGGCGATGGTCACGCAGTCAAAGTGGTTGTCCGGGAACGGCAGTTTTTCCGCGTCCGCCTGAACGAATTCGACGTTGCCCGACACACCCAGATCCAGCAGGCGGTCACGGCCGACCTTGAGCATCGATTCGTTGATGTCGGCCAGTACCACTTGGCCGGTCGGGCCAACCAGGTGCGAGAATTTCTTGGTCAGGTCACCGGTGCCGCCGGCGATGTCGAGCACGCGGTTGCCTGCACGCACACCGGACAGTTCGATCGCGAAACGCTTCCACAGACGGTGCATGCCGCCCGACAGAAGGTCGTTCATCAGGTCGTACTTCGCGGCTACGGAGTGGAACACCTCAGCGACTTTTTCCGCTTTCTGGCTTTCCGGAACGTTTTTGAAGCCGAAGTGAGTGGTGGGTTCGGCATCGCTGCCTTTGCGCTGATCAGTCATATCGCTGTCACCAAAAGAGAATGCGCGACATTCTAATCCCCAAGCCATGCTTTGTCTTGGAATGGCTAAAGGTAAGATGGGCGACCTTCGGGACGATTTGCCGCAGACGCGGTCAAGATTTACCGTCACCTATTCATCAAGCAGGAGTCATTCGATGGCCAAAATCAGTGTTGAGCGTGCCCACAGCCTGGGCAAGGAAGCCGCCCGCGAGAAGGCCGACAAGCTGGCGCAGAAACTCTCCGATCAATATGGCCTGGAGCCGCAGTGGTCGGGCGACACCCTGAACCTCAAGCGCTCGGGCGTCAAAGGCGCGGTGCATGTGGCTGACGATTCGATCCGCGTTGACGTGGAACTGGGCATCATGATGTCGGCCATGAGCGGCATGATCAAAGCCGAGATCGAGAAGGCCCTCGACAAAGCCCTGGTCTGAAACACGATCCCCTGTAGGAGTGAGCCTGCTCGCGATAGCGGTCTGTCAGTCACTGGAATGTTGATTGACAGACCGCTATCGCGAGCAGGCTCACTCCTACATTTGTTCTGTGGCGCTCCTGCTGTTTATGTCAGTTGTTAGGGTGCCGTTTCTAATTTTTCTCCCTACTTTGTGCCTGAGCCCGACACATCTGCGGGCAGTTCCTCAAACCTTCTGCGCGTGAGGTGCACCATGGCCAAAGTCATTCTGAAGAAAAAAATCGACGCTTCGACTTCTGCTCTGAGCGACGTCAAATCCTATGCTCGCAAGATCTGGCTGGCAGGCCTGGGTGCCTACACCAAGGTCGGCCAGGAGGGCAGCGACTACTTTCAAGAGTTGATCAAGGCTGGTCAAACTGTTGAAAAGAAAGGCAAAAGAGTCGTCACCGAAAAACTCGAAGCGGCCAACGCCGAGATCGATGAAGCCAGGGATGAAGTCAGCTCATTCAAAGGTCGCGTCGAAGTTCAGCTCGACAAGGTCGAGAAGGCGTTCGACTCCCGTGTAGCAAGCGCCTTGAATCGTATCGGCATTCCGTCTAAACATGACGTTGAGACACTCTCTGCTAAGCTCGATGAGCTGACGGCATTGCTCGAACGCGTCGCGCGTAAATCTTAAGGAGAACGGGATGGCTGGTAAAAAGAACACCGATAAAGAAGGCAGCTCGTGGATTGGGAAAGTCGAAGACTACTCCCGCAAAATCTGGCTGGCTGGTTTAGGCGTGTACTCGAAGATCGACACTGACGGCAGCAAGCTCTTCGATACATTGGTCAAAGACGGCGAGAAAGCCGAGAAGCTCACCAAGTCTGCAGTCGGCAAGAAAGTCGATGCCGCCAAGGATTCCGCTTCTTCGGCCAAGTCGCGCATCAGCGGCGTGAAAGATCGCGCACTGGGCAAGTGGGACGAGCTGGAAGGGGCTTTCGACAAGCGCCTGAACAGCGCGATTTCGCGCCTGGGTGTGCCTAGCCGCAATGAAGTCAAAGCGCTGCACAGCAAGGTCGAAACGCTGACCAAGCAGATCGAGAAACTCACTGGCGAGAAGGCACGTCCGGTAGCGGCGAAAACCGCTGCGGCCAAACCAGCCGCTAAAACTGCAGCGGCAAAACCGGCGGCCAAAACTGCTGCCAAGCCATTGGTCAAAGCGGCTGCCAAACCGGTGGCGAAGGCTAAAACAGCCGTTAAATCCGTAGCGAAAACGGCTGCCGCCAAACCTGCTGCGAAAGCAGCGGCCAAGCCGGTTGCAGCCGCCAAGGCAGCTGCGAAGCCTGCCGCTAAAACCGCGGCGAAGCCAGCAGCCAAGCCAGCAGCGAAAACCGCTGCCGCCAAACCGGCTGCCAAGCCAGCGGCCAAACCGGCTGCGGCGAAAAAACCGGCAGTGAAAAAACCGGCCGCGCCGAAAGCCGCTGCGCCGAAGCCAGCTGCACCCGCAGCAGCCAAGCCAGCCACCCCGGCAACCCCGGCCAGCGCGTCGAACTCCGCCGCTGCACCGACTCCGGTAGCTACCCCGACTGCTGCATCGACCCCGTCGACGCCAACCAGTCAGTCCTGATTTTTCAGGGCAAAACAAAACGCCCGGCCTGTGAAGGTCGGGCGTTTTTGTTTGTGCAGAGAATCGCAGGAACAACGCCATTCTCCTGTGGGAGCGGGCTTGCTCGCGAAGGCGATGTGTCATTCAGCATTGATGTAGGCTGAGCCACCGCTTTCGCGAGCAAACCCGCTCCCACCGGGGGTGGCAAT
The DNA here is from genome assembly GCF_053851495.1 of Pseudomonas sp. JQ36. Lineage (NCBI taxonomy): Bacteria > Pseudomonadati > Pseudomonadota > Gammaproteobacteria > Pseudomonadales > Pseudomonadaceae > Pseudomonas > Pseudomonas sp. JQ36. The sequence goes on from NZ_CM132642.1 coordinate 5,258,373, forward strand.
GTGTAGCCCATTCATTCGTGATCTTCGAGGTATTGCAGGGCCATCCGCTCCGTCGCCACCTTCACCGGCGGCAGCAGATGCGGTGCCACCAGCATCATGATCTGGTACACCACCAGTTTGACCTCGCCCTCGCGATCGAGAATCCGCTGATAGTCCAGCGAGAACAGCAGGGTCATGGTGATCTGTTCCACCAGTTGCCCCAACGCCTGGGTGTCACTGACCAGTTGGCCCGAAGCCTTCAACCGCGCCAGCAAGGATGCCAGCGTGCGCTTGAGCGCGTTGAGCAGGTTGCGAATGCCCTTGGCCAGTTTCGGCAGGCGCCCGGCGAGGTTCGACAGGTCCTGGAACAGAAACCGGTACTGCGCCAGACGCTCGACGATCAGGTGCAGAAACAGCCAGTAATCCTCCGGCGCCAGTTCGGCATCCGATGGCGGATCGAGCAGCGGCGCCAGTTCGTTCTGGAAGCGCTCGAACAGGCCGAGAATCATCGGCTCCTTGCCGTGGAAGTGGTAGTAGAGGTTGCCGGGGCTGATCCCCATTTCGTTGGCAACTTCCATGGTGGAGACGTTGGGCTCACCCTTTTCGTTGAACAGTTGCAGGGCACATTCGAGAATCCGGTCGCGGGTTTTCATCCAGTCTTCTTAGAAAAGTTCGGTTAAGCGTCAGCGCACATGCACGTAGGTGCCGGGTGCTGCCTCCATCGGTGGATAGTTCGGATTGCCGAGGGTCATCAGGGTTTCGCGCTGGGCGCCGGAGCGCTGCTGAATCCACTCCAGCCACTGCGGCCACCAACTGCCGTCGACGCGCTTGGCGTCGTAATACCAGGCGCGCGGATCGCTGCTGAGCTTGCCGTTCTCGACGTAATTGGCTTTCGGGTTGCTCGGCGGGTTGAGGATGCTTTGCACGTGGCCGCTGTTGGACAGTACGAAGCGTCGCTCGCCGCCGAGCAGCAGGGTCGAGCGATACACCGCGTCCCACGGCGTGATGTGGTCGTTCATGCCGGCCACGCTGAAGCTGTCGACCGTGACTTTCTGCAGATCGATCGGCGTGCCGCAGACTTCCAGGCCGCCCGGGTGGGTCAGCGGGTTGTGCTTGAAGAAGTCCAGCAGGTCGCCGTGGAACGCGGCGGGCAGGCGGGTGTTGTCGTTGTTCCAGTAGAGAATGTCGAAGGCCGGCGGCTCTTTGCCGAGCAGGTAGTTATTGACGAAGTAGCTCCAGATCAAATCGTTGGGCCGCATCCAGGCAAACACCTTGGCCATGTCGCGACCGTCGAGCACGCCTCGCTGATAGGAGCGGCGTTTGGCCGCCTCGATGGTCTGTTCGTCGGCGAACAGGGTGGTCGGGGTCTCGATCTCGCTGTCGAGCAGGCTGACCAGATAGGTCGCACTGGAGATCCGTCGCAGTTGCCGTTTGGCCTGCAGATGACCCTGCAGCGCGGCGATGGTCAGGCCGCCGGCGCAGGCGCCCATCAAGTTGACCTCGCGCGCGCCGGTGATCGCCCGGCAGATATTCATCGCTTCTTCCACCGCCTCGACATAGGTCGACAGGCCCCATTCGCGATGGCGCACGTCCGGGTTGCGCCAACTGATCATGAAGGTCTGCAGGCCGTTCTTCAGCGCGTACTGGACGAAGCTGTTCTGCGGGCTGAGGTCGAAAATGTAGTACTTGTTGATTTGCGGTGGCACCACCAGCAGCGGCTTGGCGTACTGTTTTTCGCTCATTGGCTTGTACTGGATCAGCTCCAGCATCTCGTTGCGAAACACCACTGCGCCGGTGGTGGTGGCGACGGTCTTGCCGACCTCGAATGCCTGCTTGGTAACCTGTCGCGGCAGGCCATCGTTGTGCAGCAGATCATCGAACAGATGGCTCAGGCCGCGCACCAGGCTCTGGCCGCCGGAATTGAACAGTTCCTTTACCGCCAGCGGATTGAGCAAGGTGTTGGAGGGCGCGACGGCATCGTTGAGCAAGGTGAACGCGAAGTGCGCGCGGGCGCGGTCGTCCTCGCTCATGCTGCTTTCATCGATCCAGCTCTTGACCTGTTTCTGCCAGGCCAGATACGCCTGCAGGCTGCGCCGGTAGAACGGATTGAGGCTCCACGCCGGATCGGCGAACCGCGCGTCCTGCGGGTTGGTCGGGTGCAGGGTTTCACCGAGCAGCACGCGACCGAGCTGGCCACCGAGTTTCAAGGCGTGCTTCGCGCTGTGAATCGGGTTGCGCAGACCGTGGGCGGCGACGCTGCGCAAGGTCGAGAGCAGGTCCCGCCCACGCAGGCCGGTCATTGCACTTTGTGCATTGATGAACACGGCGGGACTGGGCACTACGCCCGTCGCAGGTTTGTCGCGCATGACTCAACACTCCTTCGTCTTCAGGTCAAAAACAAACTCACCGAACCAGAACACCATAGTCGCTGTTACGGGTTGCTGCCTGCGCGGCGTCCTGCCGCGCACTTTGTTCAAAACCCTGCATAAAGCCTGCCGCCGTGATTTATCCGCCCAGCGGGGTCGGGTGCGGGTGCATCACGGCGCGCTGCCGCTCCTCCTCAAGGAATTTCATGATGATCGGCGCCACGGCTTCGGCGCGGGTGATCAGGAACAGATGACCGTCGTCGATGATGTGCAGTTGGGCGTTGGGAATCCGCCAGGCGAGCATGCGCATGTTGATCAGCGGGATCAGTGGATCGTCGTCGCCGGCCAGCACCAGGGTCGGCTGATGGATCTTGTGCAGCCAGTGAATGCTGGTCCAGCCGAGGCCGGCGAACAACTGCCAGTAGTAACCGAGCTTGCCCGCCGAACGCACTTTCGCCGCATGGCTGGCGGCCAGGGTCGGGTCGCGGCGGAACGAGCCGCCGTAGATCAACGGCGCAATGCGGATCACGTGCGATGGCTGAATGTAACGGCGTGGGCTGGCCATCATCCACAGCACTTTCGGCTTGCCCGGCACCATGAAGGCGCCGGCCGCAGTCGCCGCCAGCACCAGTTTCTTGCAGCGTTCGGGGTAGTCGTGGGCGAATTGCTGCGCCAGCGCACCGCCCCAGGACACGCCGATCACATTGACCTGACCGTAGTCGAGGTAATCGAGCATCCGCGCCGTCAGCTTCGCCAGCCCGGGAAAGCGATACGGCCGGTTGGGCGTCGACGAGCCGCCGACACCGGGCACGTCGAAGGCGATCACTTCCAGATCCGGGTCCAGCGCCGCGACAAACGGAAACACCAGCTCCAGGTTGGCGCCGATGCCGTTGAAAATCAGCAAGGGCGTCAAATGAGGCTTGCCGGGGCGTACCGCGGTGCGGAGGGTCTGCCCATCCAGATCGACGGTACGGAAAATGAACGGTTGCGGCATGCTTCAGGCCCTGTGGGTCAATCTCAATATCACCTCCAATCCCTTGTGGGAGCGGGCTTGCTCGCGAAGGCGTCGAGTCAGTCGCCAATGTTGTTGGCTGATCAACCGCTTTCGCGAGCAAGCCCGCTCCCACAGGGGGATGAGGTGTGTCAGTTACCGCTCGTGAACGTAGGTGCCCGGCGAGGCCTCGCCTGCCGGATACGCCTTGTTGCCCAGTTTCAGTGGCGCCTTTTTCAGATTGCCCGAGCGTTCGGCCTGCCACGCCTGCCAGTACAGCCACCAGGAATCAGTGTGCTTGGTCGAGTTCTCTTGCCATTCGTCGGCATTGGCGGCCATGCCTTCGCTGGTCATGTAGCGCGATTTCGGGTTGCCCGGCGGGTTCAGGATGCTCTGGATGTGCCCGCTGCTCGACAGCACGAACTCGACCTTGCCACCAAACAGCTGCGCCGACTTGTAGCAGGACTTCCACGGGGTGATGTGGTCGTTGGTGCCGGCCAGCGAGAAGATATCGGCGGTGACCTGCTTGAGGTCGATCGGCGTGCCGCACACTTCCAGTGCATTGGGGCGGATCAGTGGGTTGTTTTTGAACATCTCGATCAGGTCGCCGTGGAACGCGGCCGGCAACCGGGTCGTGTCGTTGTTCCAGAACAGGATGTCGAACACCGGCGGCTCGTTACCGAGCAGGTAGTTGTTGACCCAGTAGTTCCAGATCAGGTCGTTGGGGCGCATCCACGCGAAGACCTTGGCCATGTCTTTGCCTTCGAGCACGCCGGCCTGATACGAATGGCGCTTGGCGGTTTCCAGCGTCTGTTCGTCGACGAACAGGGCGACGTCGCTGTCCAGGGTGGTGTCGAGCACGCTGACCAGCAGGGTCAGGGCGTTGACCTTGTTCTGGCCGAGGGCGGCGTAGTGGCCGAGCAGCGCGGTGCAGGTGATACCGCCGGAACAGGCGCCGAGCATGTTCACGTCTTTGCTGCCGGTGATGGCTGTGACCACGTCGACCGCTTCCTTGAGCGCATCGATGTAGGTCGACAGGCCCCACTCGCGCTGGGCCTTGGTCGGGTTGCGCCAGCTGACGATGAAGGTCTGCACGTTATTGCGCAGGCAGAAGCGCGCCAGACTCTTGTCCGGGCTCAGGTCGAATACGTAGAACTTGTTGATCTGTGGCGGCACCACGAGCAATGGGCGTTCGTGTACCTGCTCGGTGATCGGCCTGTACTGGATCAGCTCCAGCACGTCGTTGCGAAACACCACCGCGCCTTCGGTCACGCCAAGGCTCTTGCCGACCTCGAACGCGCCCATGTTGACCTGGCTCGGCATACCGCCGTTGTGCACCAGATCCTTGGCCAGATGCGAGAGGCCATCGAGCAGGCTCTTGCCGCCGGTCTCGAAGAAGCGTTTGACCGCTGCCGGGTTGGCGGCGGTGTTGGTCGGGGCCATGGCTTCGGTCATCAGGTTGATCACGAAGTGGCCGCGCGCGATGTCTTTGGGTGACAGGCTGCTGTCGTCGATCCAGGAGTGGAGCTCCTTGCGCCACGCCAGGTATGTCTGCAGATAACGTTTGTAGAGAGGGTTCTGGCTCCAGGCCGGATCCGCGAAGCGACGGTCATCGCTGGCCGGTTGCAGTTCGGATTTGCCGAACAGCACGTTCTTCAGTTCGAGACCGAAATGGGTCACGTGCTTGACGCTATGGATCGGTTGTCTGATGGCCTGGGTCAGCACCATTCGAGCAGAGGCCAGCAGATCCTTTCCGCGCAGCCCAACGACGGGATTAAGCCCCAGGGTGTTTTCCGAGGCTTGGTACTTCAGGTCATCGTTATTCTTGTTACTCATCTACGACGCTCCATTGTCCTGAGACGAGTACCCGGTTTCTGCTGTGCAGTTCCACAGCCAATGCCAGGTACTACTGCTCGGGTGACCGTTAATTCTGCATAGCTGCTTTACAGTCGTAGAGCACTGCAGGGAACTTGCCAGCTCCATTGGTTACCCGAGTTTAATTTTTTTCGCAAGCAGGCCGATCCTCGGCCACACAGCAGAGCATTCAAACAGATGAATTTAGAAAATGCCCTCTAAAGAGCAAGAGTCTCGGACTAGAGCATCAGCTTGACGATTGACTCGTCCGGATCGCGGGTTTTCCCGGCCGCTTTGAGCTCGGCCAGATAATCGGCCCAGAGTGCGTCATGACGTCGCCCCAGCTCGTAGAGATAATCCCAGGTGAACAAGCCGCTGTCGTGACCGTCGTCGAAGGTCAGTTTCAGTGCGTACTGACCGGCCGGTTCCAGGCCGCTGAGGCCGACATTGAGCTTGCCGAATTGCAGGATCGGTTTGCCGTGGCCCTGGACCTCGGCGGAAGGGGAATGCACGCGCAGAAATTCGGCGGGCAGGGTGTACTCCTCGCCGGACGCGTATTTGAGCGTCAGGGTTTTCGAGGCTTTGTGCAGTTTGATGTCGGTGGGGATTGAGGTCATGGTCTGGCGTCCGTTGTGTGGGCGACCCTGATTCAAATGTGGGAGCGGGCTTGCTCGCGAATGCGGTGTGTCAGCCAACATTGGTGTCGACTGGCACGGCCTCTTCGCGAGCAAGCCCGCTCCCACAGGGTCCGCTACCGCTGTAAGTATGGCTTACAGGATATAACGGGACAGGTCTTCGTTCTGCGCCAATTCGCCCAGATGGCTGTTGACGTATGCAGCGTCGATCAGGATCGGCTTGTCGTCATGTGCGCTGGCCAGGTCGCCGGCACTGAACGACACTTCTTCCAGCAGACGCTCAAGCAGCGTGTGCAGACGACGGGCACCGATGTTCTCGGTCTTCTCGTTGACCTGCCAGGCGATCTCCGCCAGACGCTTGATGCCTTCAGGCTGGAACTGGATGTTCAGGCCTTCGGTTTTCAGCAGTGCGCAGTATTGCTCGGTGAGCGACGCGTGCGGCTCGCTGAGGATGCGCTCGAAGTCTTCCGGGCTCAGGGCCTTGAGTTCGACACGGATCGGCAGACGGCCTTGCAGCTCAGGCACCAGATCGCTCGGCTTGCTCAGGTGGAACGCACCGGAGGCGATGAACAGGATGTGGTCGGTCTTGACCATGCCCAGCTTGGTATTGACGGTGCAGCCTTCGATCAACGGCAGCAGGTCGCGCTGTACGCCTTCACGGGACACGTCGGCGCCGCCGACATTGCCGCGCTTGGCGACCTTGTCGATTTCGTCGATGAACACGATGCCGTGTTGCTCGACCGCTTCCAGGGCCTTGGCCTTCAGCTCTTCTTCGTTGACCAGGCGCCCGGCCTCTTCGTCGCGCACCAGTTTCAGCGCTTCTTTGACCTTGAGCTTGCGCGCTTTCTTCTTGCCCTTGCCCATGTTGGCGAACAGGTTCTGCAACTGGCTGGTCATTTCTTCCATGCCAGGTGGCGTGGCGATTTCGATGCCGGCCACTTCGGCGACTTCGATTTCGATTTCCTTGTCGTCCAGCTGACCTTCGCGCAGGCGTTTGCGGAACAGCTGACGGGTGTTGGAATCGCTGCTCGGTGCCTCTTCATTGCTGAAGCCCATGCGTGCCGGTGGCAGCAGTGCGTCGAGGATACGGTCCTCGGCAGCGTCTTCGGCACGGTGGCGCACGCGGGTCATTTCCTGCTCGCGGAGCATCTTGATCGCGGCGTCGGCCAGATCACGGATGATCGATTCGACGTCACGGCCAACGTAGCCGACTTCGGTGAATTTGGTCGCTTCGACCTTGATGAACGGCGCGTTGGCCAGTTTCGCCAGACGACGGGCGATCTCGGTTTTACCGACACCGGTCGGGCCGATCATCAGGATGTTTTTCGGGGTCACTTCAACACGCAGCTCTTCAGGCAGTTGCATGCGGCGCCAGCGGTTGCGCAGGGCAATCGCGACGGCGCGCTTGGCATCGTCCTGGCCGATGATATGGCGGTTGAGTTCGTGGACGATTTCGCGGGGAGTCATGGACATAGTAATTGACGGTCCTCAAGCAGAAACAAGCCGTGGCACTTAGGCCGCGTCAGGCTTATTCAGCGAGATCCTGCTCCTCAATGGTCTGGGTGTGGTTGGTGAATACACAGATGTCGCCGGCGATACCGAGGGCAGTTTCGACGATCTCACGGGCCGACAGGTCGGTCTTTTTCAACAGCGCGCTGGCCGCAGCTTGCGCGTAGGCGCCGCCGGAGCCCATGGCGATCAGGCCGTCTTCGGGTTCGACCACGTCACCGTTGCCGGTGATGATCAGCGAGGCGTCCTTGTTGGCGACCGCGAGCATGGCTTCGAGGCGGCTCAGGGAGCGGTCGGTGCGCCATTCTTTGGCGAGTTCGACAGCGGCGCGGATCAGGTGGCCTTGGTGTTTCTCAAGCTGGCCTTCGAAACGTTCGAACAGTGTGAAGGCGTCGGCGGTGGCACCGGCGAAACCGGCGATGACCTGGCCGTGGTACAGGCGACGCACCTTTTTGGCGTTGCCTTTCATCACGGTGTTGCCGAGAGAAACCTGGCCGTCGCCGCCCATGACGACTTTGCCGTGGCGGCGGACTGAAACGATGGTGGTCAAGGGAAGAGTCTCCACGCAGCGGGGCGAAAATGCCTTATGCCCATTCATATGGGGGTGCTGGAGAGGATTTCAACCGGGGGCGGAGAGAGGAGACGAGCGGTGATGAAGGGGTGGTGCAAACCTCTGTGGCGAGGGAGCTCGCTCCCGCTCGGCTGCGCAGCAGTCGTAAAACCTGCAATCCCGGCTGTCTGACGCACTGGATTCACAGGATTTAGGGGCGCTTCGCACCCCAGCGGGAGCAAGCTCCCTCGCCACAAAGTCCGCCGAACGATTTACCTTCGGCGAGAGGTCAGCGGCTCTGGCGTTGTTGTAACAACAGGTTGCTGAAGCCGCTGCCGGCCAGTTGTTTCTGTGCAGTGGTCAGTTGCTCGCGATTGCTGAACGGGCCGACCAATACGCGATACCAGGTTTCATCCTTCACCGTGCCCGACTCAACCGAAACGGCCTGGCCCAGCAGGATGATCTGCGCCCGCACCTTGTCCGCATCCGCCTCTTTGCGGAACGAACCGGCCTGGAGGAAGAACTTGGTCACCGGCGCCGCTTTCGCCACCGGTGGCGCGGGTGGCGGGGTAATGCCCGACAGCGCAGCCTGCGCCCGCGCGGTGTCGATCTTCGCCGCTTCCGCCGGGGTGACCGGCGTGGTCGGCACTTGTGGCGTCGGCAGGGTTTTCTCCGGCACGGCATCCGGCGGCACGATCACTTCCGATTCCGGCAGCAGCGTGTAGAAGTCGTACTTCGGCTTCACCGGTTGCGTCGGGCTCGGCGGAGTCTTGTTGGCCTCGGCGATCTTCGACGCTTTCTGCTGTTGCGCCTGCTCGATTTTCTCGCGCTTGACCGTGTCGCTGCCCTTGCCCGGCTCCAGTTTCATCAGGAACACGATGAACGCACCGACCGTCAGGCCGATGGCCATCCACAGCCAGCCCGGGATCGGTTGCTTTGCAGGAGCTTGGTAACGGCTGGCGCCACGCTTGGGTGCAGGTTTTTTCTTGGCAGCCAACTTACATGCGCTCCAGAGTTTCCAGGCCCAGCAGCTCCAGGCCTTGCTTGAGAGTACGACCGGTCAGCGCGGCCAGACGCAGACGGCTCTGCATCTGGGCCGGCGTTTCGGCGGCGAGGATCGGGCAGTTCTCGTAGAAGCTGGAGAACAGACCGGCGACGTCATACAGATAGGTGCAGAGGATGTGCGGCGTGCCTTTTTCCGCGACGTTGTTCAGCACTTCGCCGAACTGCGCCAGTTTCGCCGCCAGCTCTTGCTCGTGCTCGGCTTCGAGGACGATCTGGCCGTGGACTTCGCTGAAGTCCTTGCCCAGTTTGCGGAACACACCGGCCACACGGGTGTAGGCGTACAGCAGGTATGGCGCGGTGTTGCCTTCGAAATTCAGCATCAGGTCGAAGTTGAAGCTGTAGTCGCTGGTGCGGTGCTTGGACAGGTCGGCGTATTTCACCGCACCGATGCCGACAACCTTGGCGATGTTGCGCAGTTCGTCTTCGGCCAGTGTCGGGTTCTTCTCTTTGACCAGGTTATAGGCACGTTCCTGCGCTTCGGTCAGCAGGTCGATCAGCTTCACGGTGCCGCCGTCACGGGTCTTGAACGGACGGCCGTCGGCGCCGTTCATGGTGCCGAAGCCCATGTGCTCCATTTCCATCGGATGGGTCACGAAACCGGCCTTGCGCGCCACGGCGAACACCTGCTGGAAGTGCAGGGCCTGACGCTGGTCGACGAAGTACAGTGCGCGGTCAGCCTTCAGCTTGCCGCTGCGGTAGCGCACGGCCGCCAGGTCAGTGGTGGCGTACAGGTAACCGCCGTCAGCCTTGACGATGATCACTGGCAGCGGATCGCCGTCGGCGTTCTTGAACTCGTCGAGGAACACGCACTGGGCGCCGTTGCTCTCGACCAGCATGCCGGCGGCTTTCAGGTCGTTGACCACGTTGATCAGGTCGTCGTTGTAGGCGCTTTCGCCCATCACGTCGGCCATGGTCAGTTTGACGTTGAGCAGTTCGTAGATTTTCTGGCAGTGCGACAGCGAGATGTCCTTGAACTTGGTCCACAGCGCCAGGCACTCGGCATCGCCGGCCTGCAGCTTGACCACCAGACCGCGGGCGCGGTCGGCGAACTCTTCGGATTCGTCGAAACGCTGCTTGGCGGCGCGGTAGAAGTTTTCCAGATCGGACAGCTCGTCGCTGGTGATCGGGTTTTCCTGCAGATACGCCATCAACATGCCGAACTGGGTGCCCCAGTCGCCCACGTGGTTCTGGCGGATCACTTCGTCGCCGAGGAATTCGAGAACGCGGGCCACGCCGTCGCCGATGATGGTCGAGCGCAAGTGGCCGACGTGCATCTCTTTGGCCAGGTTCGGTGCCGACAGGTCGACCACGGTGCGCTGTGCCGGGCCGGCCTTGCGCACGCCAACATGGGCGTCAGCCAGAGCGGCGTCGAGGCGCGAGGCCAGGGCCTGGGTGTTCTGGAAGAAATTGATGAAGCCGGGGCCGGCGATTTCGGCCTTGGTGACATTCTCGTCGGCCGGCAGTGCCGCGATGATTTTCTCTGCCAGATCGCGCGGCTTCATGCCCGCAGGCTTGGCCAGCATCATGGCGATGTTGCTGGCGAAGTCGCCGTGGGTTTTGTCGCGGGCGTTCTCCACCTGAATCGCCGGCGACAGGCCTTCAGGCAACACACCTTCGTTGACGAGTTGGGTGAGGGCTTGTTGGATCAGCTGGCGAATGGTGTCTTTCATGGTCTTCTCTTTCGACCGCAAGCGCGGCGGCGCATCGATGCGCGGGTGGAAAAACTGGGCATTATCCGTTGCGAAGACGGGCTTGCCAACCTTAGCAGGCAGCTTATGGATATGTGGTGACAATTCGGGCCTCTTCGCGAGCAAGCCCGCTCCCACAATGGATCAGCGGCGTTCATTTGTCTGGCTCATACCCTGTGGGAGCGGGCTTGCTCGCGAAGGCGATTTTCAGATCAATACAGATCCACGGGATCGACATCCAGCGACCAGCGCACCGCCCGCCCGCTCGGCATCTGCTCCAGCTCCAGCAACCAGTTGGCGAGCAACCGATGCAGCGGTGCCCGCGCTGCCGCCTGCACCAACAACTGCGCGCGATAGCGACCGGCTCGGCGCTCCATCGGCGCCGGCACCGGCCCGAGCAATTCGATGCCGCTCAGATTCTGCTCGACCAGCAAGCGCTCGGCCGCGCTGCATGCTTCATCGAGAAAACCTTCGGCCTGCCCCGGTTTGTGCGCTTCGGCACGCAACAGCGCCAAGTGTGAAAACGGCGGCAGTCCGGCGGCACGGCGCTCGCTCAAGGCCTGCTCGGCAAAGGCGAAGTAGCCCTGCTCGGTCAATTGCACCAACAAAGGATGGTCTGCCAGGTGGGTCTGGATGATCACTTTGCCCGGCTCTTCCGCCCGCCCGGCACGGCCGGCGACTTGTACGATCAATTGCGCCATCCGTTCGCTGGCGCGGAAGTCGCCGGAGAACAGGCCGCCGTCAGCATCCAGAATCGACACCAGTGTCACGCGCGGGAAATGGTGACCCTTGGCCAACATCTGGGTGCCGACCAGAATGCATGGCTGGCCCTTCTGAATCGTTGCGAACAGTTGATTCATCGCGTCCTTGCGCGAGGTGCTGTCGCGGTCGACGCGCAGTACCGGGTAGTCCGGGAACAGAATTGCCAGGCGTTCTTCGGCGCGCTCGGTGCCGGCGCCGACCGGTCGCAAATCGACCTTGTTGCACTTCGGACACTGGCGCGGCGTGCGCTCGACGTTGCCACAGTGGTGGCAGCGCAGTTCGCCGTAGCGCTGGTGCACGGTCATTCGCGCATCGCAGCGCGAGCACTCGGACATCCAGCCGCAATCGTGGCACAGCAACGTCGGCGCAAAGCCGCGCCGGTTGAGGAACACCAGCACCTGCTGGCCCGCCGCGAGGGTCTGGCCGATGGCTTGTTGCATCGGCCCAGAAATGCCGCTGTCCAGCGGACGGCTTTTTACGTCCAGGCGCAGGAATCGTGGTTGTTTGGCGCCGCCGGCCCGCTCGTTGAGGCGCAGCAGGCCATAGCGACCGGTGTAGGCGTTGTGCAGGCTTTCCAGCGACGGCGTGGCGGAGCCGAGGACGATCGGGATGTTTTCCTGTCGCGCGCGCACCAGCGCCAGATCCCGGGCGTGGTAGCGCAGGCCTTCCTGCTGTTTATAGGAGCCGTCGTGCTCTTCGTCGATGATGATCAGCCCCGGGTTCTTCATCGGGGTGAACAGCGCCGAGCGGGTGCCGATAATAATGTCGGCCTCGCCGTCGCGGGCAGCGAGCCAGGCGTCGAGGCGCTCACGGTCGTTGACCGCCGAATGCAGCAGGGCGATACGCGCATTGAAGCGTTGCTCGAAACGCGCCAGGGTCTGCGGGCCGAGGTTGATCTCCGGGATCAGCACCAGGGCCTGTTTGCCCGCCTCGAGGGTTTCGCGGATCAGCTGTAGATAGACTTCGGTCTTGCCGCTGCCCGTGACCCCGGCCAGCAGAAACGCGTGATAACTGTCGAACCCGGCGCGGATCGCTTCATAAGCGGCGCGTTGTTCGGTGTTCAGCGGCAACTCCGGTTGCGCCAACCAGTGTTCATGGCGCACGCCGGGGGCGTGCCGGCGGATTTCCACTTGTACCAGGCCCTTGGCCAGCAGCAGGTCGAGGCTGTCCTTGCTCAGCATCAGCTTGCTCAACAACTGATGGGCGACGCCGTGCGGGTGCTGCGCCAGTGTTGCCAGGGCTTCACGCTGGCGCGGGGCGCGGGCGACGCGCGGATCATCGAGGCTGGCGCCGGGGGCAACTGACCAGAAGCGCTCCTGGCGCGCCTCGGCCAGTTCGCCCTGACGCAGCAGCACCGGCAGCGCCCAGCTCAAAGTGTCGCCGAGGCTGTGCTGGTAATACTGCGACGTCCACAGGCACAGCTTGAACAGTGCGGGCGGCAACGGCAGTTCGACATCGAGCAGGGCCAGCGCCGGCTTGAGTTTTTCCAGCGGCACGTCGCTGGTGTCGGTGATCTCGACCAGAATCCCGATCATTTCCCGCCGCCCGAACGGCACCCGCAGGCGCATGCCCGGCTGCAACTGGGCACGCAACACCCCGGCCGGCGCCCGATAGTCGAACAGGCGGCGCAGGGGCGAAGGCAGGGCGAGGCGCAGAATGGCGTCGGGCACGCGGGGGGATCTCTATCAACACAAAAGGAGGCTTGGCGCAGATCAAGTGTGGGAGCGAGCTTGCTCGCGAACGCGGTGTTTCAGGCACGAAGTCATCACCTGGCACACCGCATTCGCGAGCAAGCTCGCTCCCACAGGGGAGTGCGTTCAAGCCCGGGAGCCTAGCAGACGGTCGGTCTCAGGGACAGCTTGCGCGATTGACATTGTCTGGTAGAATCCGCGGCCTAATTACGTGCGGTATTCAACAATAGTGTTGGGTGGCGGCACGCTAGCTGAGGAAGACATCATGAAAGCTGATATCCACCCGAATTACCCAGAAGTTGCAGTAACCTGCAGCTGCGGCAACAAGTTCGAAACCCGTTCGACCTTCGGCAAAGCCCTGGCGATCGACGTTTGCAACGAGTGCCACCCGTTCTACACCGGTAAGCAGAAGACTCTGGACACCGGTGGCCGCGTTCAGAAGTTCGCCGACCGTTTCGGTGCCTTCGGCGCCAAGAAGTAAGATTGGTCATTCTGGAAAACTTCGACGGTTTCTCCAGGCTGATGAAAAAGGCGTCCCTTGTGGGCGCCTTTTTTGTGTCCGCGATTTGGCTGTCCGCTGCCCAGGCGTTTTGCCCCACGCCTGCCGGCCTGAGCAGCGTCAGCGTCCAGCGCGTGGTCGATGGCGACACGCTACGCCTGAGCGATGGGCGCAGTGTGCGGATGATCGGTCTCAACACCCCGGAGCTGGGCAAGCAGGGTCGCAGTGACGAACCCTTCGCCGTGGCGGCACGTAAACGCCTTGAAGCCTTGGTGGCGGACAGCGGTGGCCGGGTTGGTTTGCAACCCGGCCAGCAGGCCAAAGACCATTACGGTCGCACCCTCGCGCATGTCTACAGCACCAATGGCACCAATCTTGAAGCGCAAATGCTCGCCGACGGCCTTGGGTTTCAGGTGGCGGTGGCGCCGAATGTCGATCTTGTGGCCTGTCAGCAGGCGGCCGAACGCAGCGCCCGGCAGGCCGGTCGAGGCCTGTGGCGCCAGTCGCCTGTACTGAAAGCGGAGCAGATCCGCACTTCGGGTTTCGCCTTGGTCAGTGGGCGTGTGAGCAAGGTTCAGCGCAATCGCGGCGGAATCTGGATCGAGTTGCAGGACTCGGTTGTACTGCGCGTTGCACCCAATCTGGTCGGACAATTCGACAGCTCTCGGTTGCAAACGCTGGAGGGCAGACAGATCGAGGCTCGCGGGTGGGTTGTCGATCGTTCGCGGCGTGGCGGGTTGAAACCGGGTCAGCCGCGTTGGCTGCTGCCATTAACTGATCCGTCGATGCTGCAAAGCACTCGCTGAAGAAAAATTGTAGACATTTTTTCTACCGATTGTGAACAGTCAAGCCCTTGTGCGCCGTGGCTCTTGGCCCAAAGTCGTAGGACAGGGCGCTTGACAGGGGTGACCGCTCAGTCTTGTGGGGACTTTGCGAGGCGCGTATCCTCGCTGACCAGTCTGTTCAACAGTAAAAAGCGGAATGCCAAAATGTCTGATCTGAAAACTGCCGCTCTCGAATATCATGCCAATCCTCGTCCAGGGAAGCTGAGTGTCGAGCTCACCAAGGCCACTGCTACCGCCCGCGACCTGTCGCTGGCCTACAGCCCCGGCGTAGCTGAACCAGTGCGTGAGATCGCCCGCGATCCTGAACTGGCCTACAAATACACCGGCAAGGGCAACCTGGTTGCAGTCATTTCCGATGGCACCGCGATTCTGGGCCTGGGTAACCTCGGCCCACTGGCCTCCAAGCCAGTGATGGAAGGTAAAGGCGTACTGTTCAAGCGCTTCGCCGGCATCGACGTGTTCGACATCGAAGTCGATTCCGAAAGCCCGCAAGCCTTCATCGACACCGTAAAACGCATCTCCATCACCTTCGGTGGCATCAACCTGGAAGACATCAAGGCACCTGAGTGCTTTGAGATCGAACGTGCTCTGATCGAGCAGTGCGACATTCCGGTATTCCACGATGACCAGCACGGCACCGCGATCGTGACCGCTGCGGGCATGATCAACGCCCTGGAAATCGCCGGCAAAACCCTGCCGGAAGCCAAGATCGTCTGCCTCGGCGCCGGCGCTGCGGCCATCTCCTGCATGAAGTTGCTGGTGAGCATGGGCGCAAAAATCGAAAACATCTTCATGGTTGACCGTACCGGCGTGATCCACTCCGGCCGTGATGACCTGAACCAGTACAAAGCCGTGTTCGCTCACGCCACTGACAAGCGCAGCCTGGCTGACGCTCTGAAAGGCGCTGACGTGTTCGTCGGTCTGTCCGGCCCGAATCTGCTGAGCGCTGAAGGCCTGCTGTCGATGGCGGCCAACCCGATCGTCTTCGCCTGCTCGAACCCGGATCCGGAAATCTCCCCGGAACTGGCGCACGCCACCCGCAGCGACGTGATCATGGCCACCGGTCGTTCCGACTACCCGAACCAGGTCAACAACGTACTGGGCTTCCCGTTCATCTTCCGTGGTGCCCTGGACGTTCGCGCCAAGCGCATCAACGAGGAAATGAAAGTGGCTGCGGCCAACGCCCTGCGCGAACTGGCCAAACTGCCAGTGCCACAGGACGTGTGTGACGCCTACGGTGGTGCGCCGCTGGAATTCGGTCGTGAGTACATCATTCCGAAGCCAATGGACAAACGCCTGATCACCCTGATCTCCGACGCTGTGGCCAAGGCCGCGATCGAGACCGGTGTGGCGACCCTGCCGTATCCGAAGAACTATCCGCTGAAAAGCGTGGATGACGTGTTCAACGGCTAAGCCTTTGTAGCGCCTCAACCGAAAGCCCCGGCTTGTGAGAGTCGGGGCTTTTTTGTGCCTGTGTGATTTGTGGTGTTCTTCGGTGCCTCTTCGCGAGCAAGCCCGCTCCCACAGTGACCGGGTTGTAACCACAAAACCTGTGGGAGCGGGCTTGCTCGCGAAGAGGCCGACCCAGACAACATAAAAATCACAGGCATAAAAAAGCCCCGCACTTCAATCGAAGGCGGGGCTTTTTGCGGCGCATTGATCAGAACAGATCGATCGGCGCCTGCTCATCCGCCGGCAGCGGGCTGCCGGGTACGGCGCCGTTACCCAGTTCGTTCACCGAGGGCGGCGTGTCTTCGGATTTGAACAGTTCGAAGTACGCGCCCGGCGTGCTCGGGGTGGCGGCACGACCGCTGATCGGATCCACCCGCAGGCTGAGAATACCTTCCGGCTCAGGCTGCACGTGCGGCGGCTTGTCCTTCAGTGCAGCCGACATGTAGTTCATCCAGATCGGCAGTGCCACGGTGCCGCCGAACTCGCGGCGACCAAGGCTTTCCGGCTGGTCGAAGCCGGTCCACACGGTGGTCACGTAATCGGCGTTGTAACCGGAGAACCACGCATCCTTCGATTCGTTGGTGGTGCCGGTCTTGCCCGCAATGTCGCTGCGACCCATGGCTAGAGCGCGGCGACCGGTGCCGAGCTTGATCACGTCCTGCAGCATGCTGTTGAGGATGTACGTGGTGCGGCCATCGACGATCCGCTCAGCCACGGCCGGCGCTTGTGGCGCGGCGGCAGCGCCCGGTGCTTCACCCGGAACCGGAGCGGAGTTGACGGTGATCGGCTGAGACTCCGGCGCGGCAAGGCCATAGGTCGCCGAGCCACCCTGTGGCACGGTCGGCGGGTTGGCGACGAACAGCGTGTCACCGTTGCGGCTTTCGATCTTGTCGATGATGTACGGGGTGATCTTGTAGCCGCCGTTGGCGAAGGTGCTCCAGCCGGTAGCGATCTCCATCGGGGTCAGGGTCGCGGTGCCCAGCGCCAGCGACAGGTTCGGCGGCAGATCCTGTTTGTTGAAGCCGAAGCGGGTGATGTAGTCGATGGTCTTGCCCACACCCATCGCCTGCAGCAGGCGGATCGACACCAGGTTACGCGACTTGTACAGCGCCTCGCGCAGACGGATCGGGCCGAGGAAGGTGTTGGTGTCGTTCTTCGGCCGCCAGACTTTGTCCAGGTACTCGTCGACGAACACGATCGGCGCGTCGTTGACCAGGGTCGCGGCGGTGTAACCGCTGTCCAGCGCAGCGCTGTAGACGAACGGTTTGAAGCTCGAACCCGGCTGACGCTTGGCCTGCAGGGCGCGGTTGTAATTGCTCTGCTCGAAGGCGAAACCACCGACCAGCGAGCGAATCGCGCCGTTCTGCGGATCCAGCGATACCAGCGCGCCTTGCGCCTGCGGAATCTGACTGAATTTCAGCGAATTGTTCGGCTGACGCTGCACGCGAATCAGATCGCCGACCTGCGCCACATCCGACGGTTGGCGCGGTGCGGCGCCCATACTGTTGGTGTTGAGGAACGGCCGCGCCCATTTCATGGTGTCCCAGGCGACGTGTTCTTCGCCGGTACGGGTCAGCACCTGCAGGCCATTCTTGTCGACCTGGGTGACGATCGCCGGTTCCAGGCTGCTGATGGTGCGCTGTTTGGTCAGCTCGGTCGCCCAGGCTTCGTGGGTCTTGCCCGGCAGGCGCGACTCGGGGCCACGGTAGCCGTGACGCTGGTCGTAAGTCATCAAGCCTTCGTGCAGCGCGGTGTTGGCCATTTCCTGCAGGTTGCTCGGCACGGTGGTGGTGACGCGGAAACCTTCGGTGTAGGCGTCGCTGCCGTAGCGACCGACCATTTCGGCGCGGGCCATTTCGGCGATGTACGGTGCATTCACTTCCGGGGTCGGCACGTGATAACTGGCGTTCAGCGGCTCGTTGATCGCGGCAGTGTAGTCGGCCTCGGAAATCTTCCCGAGCTTGTACATGCGCCCGAGAATCCAGTCACGGCGTTCCTTGCTGCGCGCCGGATTGGCCAGCGGGTTGAAGCGCGACGGGGCTTTCGGCAGGCCGGCGATCATCGCCATCTGCGCCAGGCTGACGTCGCGGATCGACTTGCCGTAATACACCTGCGCCGCCGCCTCGATGCCGTAGGCGCGGTTACCCAGATAAATCTTGTTCACGTACAACTCGAGGATCTCGTCCTTGGTCAGTTGCCGTTCGATCTGCAGGGCCAGAAGAATCTCGGTGGTTTTGCGCGAGAAGCTGCGTTCGCTGGTCAGGAAGAAGTTCTTCGCCACCTGCATGGTGATGGTGCTGCCGCCGGACTGAATGTGCCCGCTTTTCACCAGTTGGGTAGCGGCACGCATCAGGCTGCTCGGATCAACGCCATAGTGGTTGGCGAAATTGTCGTCTTCAGCACTTAGTAACGCATTAATGAAATTGGGGGGAATGTCGGCGAAACGGATCGGAGTACGGCGCATTTCGCCAAATTCTGCGATCAACTTGTTGTCGCTGCTGTAGACCCGGAGCGGAATCTGCAACTGAATGCTTCTCAGCGCCTCCACAGACGGCAAACCCGGACTAAGGTAAAGAAACGCGCCGCTGAGACCTAAAAGCAGTCCGCAGAAAACGGCGACGATGGACCAACCGAAAAATTTCAGCAGACGAATCAAGGCTTTTGGGCACCCAGGGCAAAGAATGAATGTGGCGACAGGGTTCCGGTTACACACAGAACGGCCCGCGCCGGCAGTAAAAAGCGGAAAAAAACGCTGGGCATTATAAGCACTTTTCTGCTGGGGGCGTCATTTGCGCTTCTGTCAAGACGGGGTGAAGGAACGCAATGCGTATTACAGAGTCCGTAACTCACGGAAAGTCATAGGGAATTGGTAGTGCTGGGACTCTTCAAGAAAAAGACCAATGCGTTGCTGGGGATCGACATCAGCTCCACTTCGGTGAAGCTGCTGGAACTGAGCCGTCAGGGCGACCGCTACCGGGTCGAGGCGTACGCGGTCGAACCGCTGCCGCCCAATGCCGTGGTCGAAAAGAACATCGCCGAACTCGAAGGCGTTGGCCAGGCCCTGAGTCGGGTGCTGGTCAAGGCGCGCACCGGGCTCAAGGGCGTGGCAGTTGCAGTGGCCGGCTCGGCGGTGATTACCAAAATCATCGAGATGGACGCCGGGCTTTCCGAAGACGAACTGGAAAACCAGCTCAGGCTCGAAGCCGACCAATACATTCCCTATCCACTGGACGAAGTCGCCATCGATTTCGAAGTCCAGGGTGTGTCGCCGCGCAACCCGGAGCGGGTCAACGTGCTGCTGGCCGCCTGTCGCAAGGAAAACGTTGAAGTGCGCGAAGCAGCGCTGGCGCTGGCCGGGCTGACCGCGCGGGTGGTCGATGTCGAAGCCTATGCGCTGGAGCGCTCGTTCGGCCTGCTTGCCACTCAGTTGGCGGTCTCGCAGGAACACCTGACCGTCGCCGTGGTGGACATCGGCGCGACCATGACCACCCTCAGCGTCCTGCACAACGGCCGCATCATCTATACCCGCGAGCAGCTGTTCGGTGGCCGGCAACTGACCGAGGAGATCCAGCGCCGCTACGGCCTGACCGTCGAGCAGGCCGGGCTGGCGAAAAAGCAGGGTGGTCTGCCGGATGATTATGTCAGCGAGGTGTTGCAGCCGTTCCGTGACGCACTGGTGCAGCAGGTCTCGCGCTCGTTGCAGTTCTTCTTTGCCTCCGGGCAGTACAACGCGGTCGATCACATCCTGCTGGCCGGCGGCACGGCGTCGGTGCCGGGGCTGGATCGGCTGATCGAGCAGCGTCTGGGCACTCCGACCCAGGTCGCCAACCCGTTTTCCGACATGGCCTTGAGCAGCAAGGTCAACGCCGGGGCTCTGGCCAGTGACGCGCCGGCCCTGATGATTGCCTGCGGGCTCGCGCTCAGGAGTTTCGACTGATGGCGCGGATCAACCTTCTCCCCTGGCGTGAGGAGCGCCGTGAAGAGCGGCGCAAACGCTTTCTGCTGATCCTGATCGGGGTGTTCGTCGGCTCGGTGGGTGCGGTGTTCATCGCCGATCAGATCGTCAGCACCGCCATCGAGCGGCAGGCGGCGCGTAATGACTACATCGGTAAACAGATTGCCGTGGTCGATGAACGGATCAAGCAGATCAGCGAGCTCAAGGCGCGGCGCCAGCAACTGGTCGAGCGGATGCGCATCATCCAGGACTTGCAGGGCAACCGGCAGATCAGCGGACGGATCTTCGATCAACTGGCGCGCACGCTGCCGGACGGGGTGTATTTCACCAGCGTGAAACTGCTCGGCAAAACACTGTCGATCAGTGGCGCGGCGGAGTCGAACAATCGCGTCTCGGAGCTGATGCGCAATCTGGATGCCTCCGACTGGTTCGATGCGCCGAGCCTTAATGAAGTGAAAGCGACGACCGCCGGTCAGGTGGATCAGGCCAACGTCTTTCAGTTGACCGTGCGTCAGACCCAGCCTGCAGCTACGGAGGGCGACAAATGAAGCCGTCCGAATGGCTGCAAAGTCTGCGCAACATCGACTTCAATGATCTGGATACCAGCAATATCGGTTCCTGGCCGGCTGCGGTGAAAGCCATGGCGGTGGCGCTGCTGATGGTGCTGGTGTTGGCGTTTGGCTATAACTTTTTCATCAGTGACATGGAAAACCAGCTGGATGCCAAGCGTCAGGAAGAAGACACCTTGAAGGAGCAATTCGCCAGCAAAGCACGCATGGCTGCCAACCTGGAGCTGTACACCCAGCAGATGAAGGAGATGGAAAACACCTTCGGCGTGCTCCTGCGCCAATTGCCCAGCGACACCGAAGTCCCCGGGTTGCTGGAGGACATCACCCGCACCGGGTTGGGCAGTGGCCTCGAGTTCGAAGAAATCAAGCTGCTGTCGGAAGTCACCCAGCCGTTCTACATCGAGTTGCCGATCCAGATCACCGTCACCGGGGCTTACCACGACCTTGCGACCTTCGTCAGCGGCGTCGCCGGACTGCCACGGATCGTCACGTTGCACGATTTCGAACTGGCACCGGCCAACCCCGACGGCGGGACGAAATTGCGCATGAGCATTCTCGCCAAGACTTACCGCTATAACGACAAGGGGCTGGATAAATGACCCCGATCCGTTATATCGCCCTGTCGATGCTGTTGCTCGGCCTCAATGGTTGCGGCAGCAGTGACGAGTTCAGCGACCTCGATGCCTACATGAACGAAGTGCGTCTGCGGCCGGCCGGCCGGATCGAGCCGACGCCGACGTTCCGTTCCTATCCCGCCTTTACCTACAGCGCGGCCAACCTGCGCAGCCCGTTCTCGCGCCAGGTTCGGGTCGATCTGGCCGGGCAGCAGCGCGGTTCGCGCAATGTCAAACCCGACCCCAACCGGGTCAAGCAATACCTCGAAGGTTTCAACATCGAGCAGTTTGAAATGGTCGGCACTATCTCCAATGCTTCCGGCTCGTTTGCTTTGCTGCGCGGGGCGGGTGCGGTGCACCGGTTGAAAGTCGGCGACTACCTGGGGCGTAACGACGGGCGCATTGTCGCCATCAGCGCCACTCAGGTCGATGTGGTCGAGATCGTGCCCGACGGCGAAGGCGCCTGGCTGGAACGTCCGCGCACCATTCCTTTGAAAGAGCACTCATAGTGGAAGTCGAACAATGAACAGGATTTTCTCCACCCTCGGTTTTTCGCTATGGATAGCGTTGCTTTCACCGATGGTTCAGGCGGCCAGCCTCAAGACGCTGGATGTCGCGGCGTTACCGGGTGACCGCATCGAGTTGAAGCTGTCGTTCGACAGCCCGCCACCGCAACCCAAGGGCTACACCACCGAATCGCCGGCGCGCATCGCCCTGGATCTGCCGGGTGTCGCCAGCCAACTGACGAGCAAGACTCGCGATCTGGGCAGTGGCAACGCGCGAACCGCAACGGTGGTCGAGGCCAACGACCGGACGCGCCTGATCATCAACCTGACGCAACTGACGCCCTATACCTCGCGGATCGAGGGCAACAATCTGTTCGTGGTGGTCGGGCAGGGCACCAAGCCTGCTGCGCCAAGGCCCGCCGCTGTTGCGCCGCGTCCGGTCGCAGCACCGGCGAAGGCTTACACCCCCGTCGCCAAAACCATTCGCGGCGTGGACTTCCAGCGCGGCACCGCGGGAGAGGGCAACGTCGTCATCGATCTGTCGGACCCGACCATCGCTCCGGACATCCAGGAGCATGACGGCAAGATCATCCTCAGTTTTGCCCGCACGCAGTTGCCCGACAGACTGCGAGTACGCCTCGACGTCAAGGACTTCGCCACCCCGGTGCAGTTCGTCAATGCCGCCGCCACTGGCGATCGTGCGGTGATCACCGTCGAACCCAGCGGCACGTTCGACTATTCCACCTATCAGACCGACAACAAACTGACCGTCAGCATTCGCCCGATGACGGTCGATGACCTGCAAAAGCGTAACGCCGACCGCAACAGCTACAGCGGCGAAAAGCTTTCGCTGAATTTCCAGGACATCGACGTGCGCTCGGTGCTGCAACTGATCGCCGATTTCACCAACCTCAATCTGGTGGCCAGCGATACGGTGCAGGGCGGGATCACCTTGCGTCTGCAGAATGTGCCATGGGACCAGGCGCTGGATCTGGTGCTGAAAACCAAAGGCCTGGACAAACGCAAGATCGGCAATGTGTTGCTGGTGGCGCCGGCCGATGAAATCGCCGCTCGCGAGCGCCAGGAACTGGAGTCGCAGAAACAGATCGCCGAACTGGCACCGCTGCGTCGCGAGCTGCTGCAAGTGAACTACGCCAAAGCCGCCGACATCGCCAAGCTGTTCCAGTCGGTGACCAGCGCCGAGGCGAAAATCGACGAGCGTGGCTCGATCACCGTCGATGAACGCACCAACAACATCATTGCCTACCAGACCCAGGATCGCCTCGACGAACTGCGGCGGATCGTGGCGCAACTGGATATTCCGGTGCGTCAGGTGATGATCGAGGCCCGGATCGTCGAAGCCAACGTCGATTACGACAAGAGTCTGGGTGTGCGCTGGGGCGGTTCGATCCAGAACAAAGGCAACTGGAACACCTCCGGGGTCAGTAACGGCACCTCGACCACCATTGGCACTCCGGGCAGCACCAGCACCAACTCGCCGTTCGTCGACATGGGCACGGTTGGTAACACCTCGGGGATCGGCATCGCCTTCATTACCGATAACGTGCTGCTCGATCTTGAGCTGACGGCGATGGAAAAAACCGGCAACGGCGAAATCGTTTCCCAGCCTAAGGTAGTCACCTCCGACAAGGAGACGGCGAAGATCCTCAAGGGCACGGAGATTCCGTATCAGGAAGCCAGTTCCAGCGGTGCGACGTCGGTGTCGTTCAAGGAGGCTTCGCTGTCGCTGGAAGTGACGCCGCAGATCACCCCCGACAACCGCATCATCATGGAGGTCAAGGTCACCAAGGACGAACCGGACTACCTGAACAAGGTGCAGGATGTACCGCCGATCAAGAAGAACGAAGTCAACGCCAAGGTGTTGGTGAACGACGGCGAGACCATCGTGATTGGGGGCGTTTTCTCAAATACTCAAAGCAAGGTCGTAGATAAGGTGCCATTTCTTGGCGATGTGCCGTATCTTGGCCGCCTTTTCCGGCGTGATGTGGTTTCGGAGAAAAAATCCGAGCTGCTGGTATTTCTCACTCCGCGTATCATGAATAACCAGGCGATTGCTGTGAGTCGTTGATTCTGTGCGAAATTTGATTCTTGTAGGACCGATGGGCGCTGGAAAAAGCACCATCGGCCGGTTGCTGGCCAAAGAGCTGCGCCTGCCGTTCAAAGATTCCGACAAGGAAATTGAACTGCGCACGGGCGCCAATATCCCGTGGATCTTCGACAAGGAAGGCGAGCCCGGCTTTCGTGACCGTGAGCAGGCAATGATCGCCGAGCTGTGCGCGTTCGACGGCGTGGTGCTGGCGACCGGCGGCGGCGCGGTGATGCGCGATGCCAACCGCAAGGCCCTGCACGCGGGCGGGCGGGTGGTGTATCTGCACGCCTCCGTCGAGCAGCAGGTCGGGCGTACGTCGCGCGATCGCAATCGTCCCTTGTTGCGCACCGCCGATCCGGCGAAAACCCTGCGTGACCTGCTCGAGATCCGCGATCCGCTCTATCGGGAGATCGCCGATCTGGTGGTGGAAACCGACGAGCGGCCACCGCGCATGGTGGTGCTCGACATTCTCGACCGTCTGGCACAGCTGCCACCCCGTTAAAGCGCCGCCGGAAATGCGCTATCCTCGGCGTCCTGTCACAGCCGCCGAGGTTGTGGCGGATGGCGTGCGAGCGGCGTCAGATTCGCTATAGGCCGCAGACAACCAATAATTCAGGGCAGGACGCCTGCTTCCATCTTCACTGTGGGGACACATGCAGACACTCAAGGTCGATCTGGGCGAGCGCAGCTACCCGATTCATATTGGCGAAGGTTTGTTGGATCAGCCTGAGTTGCTGGCGCCGCATATTCATGGGCGGCAAGTGGCAATCATCTCCAACGAGACCGTGGCGCCGCTCTATCTCGAACGTCTGACCCGCAGTCTTGCGCAGTTCTCGGTGATCTCGGTGGTGCTGCCGGACGGCGAAGCCTTCAAGAACTGGGAAACCCTGCAACTGATCTTCGACGGTCTGCTGACCGCCCGTCATGATCGTCGCACCACCGTGATCGCCCTCGGCGGCGGAGTGATCGGTGACATGGCCGGTTTTGCCGCCGCTTGCTACCAACGCGGCGTCGACTTCATCCAGATTCCTACCACGCTGCTGTCCCAGGTCGATTCGTCGGTGGGCGGCAAGACCGGCATCAACCATCCGCTGGGCAAGAACATGGTCGGCGCGTTCTATCAGCCGAACGTGGTGCTGATCGATACCGCATCCCTGAAAACCCTGCCGGAGCGTGAACTGTCCGCCGGTCTGGCGGAGGTCATCAAGTACGGGCTGATCTGCGACGAACCGTTCCTGACCTGGCTCGAAGACAATGTCGACGCCCTGCGTGCGCTGGACCAGAAGGCCCTGACCTACGCCATCGAGCGTTCCTGCGCGGCCAAGGCTGCGGTGGTCGGTGCCGATGAGAAGGAAACCGGCGTGCGCGCCACGCTCAACCTCGGCCACACCTTCGGCCACGCCATCGAGACCCACATGGGCTATGGTGTCTGGTTGCATGGTGAGGCGGTCGCCGCTGGCACCGTGATGGCGCTGGAGATGTCCGCGCGTCTGGGCTGGATCAGCGAGCAGGAGCGTGATCGCGGCATTCGTCTGTTCCAGCGTGCCGGTCTGCCGGTGATCCCGCCGGAAGAAATGACCGAAACCGATTTTCTCGAACATATGGCAATTGATAAAAAAGTGATCGACGGTCGTCAGCGCCTGGTGCTGCTGCGCCGGATGGGCGAAGCGGTGGTGACCGCCGATTATCCGAAAGAGGTTCTACAGGCCACGCTGGGAGCGGATTACCGCGCTCTGGCTCAGCTTAAAGGTTAATAAGATTCCGATGACTAGTTTGCATGCCGACGAGGCGTTCCTCGGCCATTTCCAGTTAAGTCACGACCCTTTCGCGCCACGGGTGCCGGGCTTCAAATTCTTCCCGGCCCAGCGCAAACCGGTGCTGGGTCAACTGCACCATCTGGCGCGTTACAGCCAGTTGCTGCTGGTGGTCACCGGCCCGCAAGGCAGTGGCAAGACCCTGCTGCGTCAGGCGCTGGTGGCCAGCACCAACAAGCAATCGGTGCAAAGCGTTGTGGTGTCGGCCCGTGGGGCTGGCGATGCCGCCGGTGTGCTGCGTCAGGTGGCTCAGGCACTGAACGTGGCTCAGGCCGAAGTTGGCGCGATTCTGGATCAGGTAGTGCAACTCGCGCTTACCGGCCAGGAAGTCTATCTGCTGGTGGATGATGCCGAGCAGCTCGACGAATCCGCCCTCGAGGCGCTGATGGCGCTGGGTGCCGGTGCGCCGGAAGGTCGTCCGCACGTGTTCCTGTTCGGTGAGTCGTCGCTGATCGCGCAACTGGAGGCCTTGCACCTCGAGGAGGAGCGCTTTCACGTCATCGAATTGCAGCCTTACACCGAAGAAGAGACCCGCGAATATCTCGACCAACGGCTGGAAGGTGCGGGCCGGGGTGTCGAACTTTTCACCGCGGATCAGATCTCTGAGATTCACGAAAGCGCCGAGGGTTGGCCTGGCAACATCAACCAGGTCGCTCGCGATGCACTGATCGAAGTCATGATTGCCAGCCGCTCTGCGGTCAAGCGTCCAAGTATGGGGTTCAACATGCCGAAGAAACACGTATTGGCGATTTCCGCCGTCGTTGTGGTCGCGGTCGCCGCCGCCTGGCTGATGCCGGGTCGCAACAAGGCGCCAACCACCGGCGCACCTGCCAACGAACAGGCACAACTGCCATTGGGCCAAGGCGCTAATGGCGGCGCACCGAACGTCGAGTTCGCCGGCAATACCCAGCCGATGCCGCTGCCGCTGGTCGGCAACTCGCAGCCGGTGATGCGCGGCCCGTTGGCTGAAGCTGCGGGTGGCATCACTGAAGGTGACGACGGCGTGCCTGTCGAAGGCTCCAGCGCAACACCGCCGACCGTAACGACTTCCGCACCACCGGCAGGTGTTCCGGCTGGCCCGGCGCCAACCCCGGTTCCGGCACCCGCGGCCAAGCCGACCCCGGCACCGACTCAGGTCGCCACCGCCAAGCCTGCTCCGGCAGCGCCAGCGGCCAAACCGGCCCCGGCCCCGGCCAAGCCTGTTGCCGCCGCCAAACCGGCCGAGAAGCCGGTTACCGTGGCCAAGGCTGCCGGTGGCAGCTGGTACGCCGGTCAACCGACCAGCAACTACGTGGTGCAGATCCTCGGCACCAGCTCCGAAGCGACCGCGCAGAACTTCGTCAAAGAGCAGGGCGGCGAGTACCGTTATTTCAAGAAAGTCCTCAACGGCAAGCCTCTCTACGTGATCACCTATGGCAACTTCGCCAATCGTGATGCAGCCGTTTCTGCCATCAAGGCCTTGCCAGCGAAGGTTCAGGCTGGTAAACCTTGGCCTCGCACTGTCGCCAGCGTCCAACAGGAACTGGCAACAACTCGCTGAAGATTCGGCGGCCTTACCCAGGCCGCCTCTCCAAGCACCTCAAAATTTCTACAAGTGCGCGCTTCCTTCCAGGTCGCGTGCCTTGTGGTGTCTGCGTCACAGTAGTCTTTGAGTCGTTGCGGTCAAAATTAAAAAAGTTTTGACTAGCACAGCAGATCGCTTTAAACCTTTCACAAATGCGACATGAATTTGCGACATTTCGTCGTCAAATTTGTGAGCCTCTGTGTCGCTGTGTACAATGACCACCCTTTTGCCCCCGCAAAGCCGGCGTACGTTCGGCGCGGCAAGCAAGTGGTTGAATTGAAAAGAAATTTGCCTCGTAAAGAGGCAGCCTGGTGAGAAAGTGTCTATGAAAGCAGGTCTGTACCAACCAGATGAATTCAAGGATAACTGCGGTTTCGGCCTGATAGCCCATATGCAGGGCGAGCCCAGTCATACCCTTTTGCAAACGGCCATCGAGGCCCTGACCTGCATGACCCACCGCGGTGGGATTAATGCCGACGGCAAGACCGGTGACGGTTGCGGTCTGCTGATTCAAAAGCCTGACGCGTTCCTGCGGGCGATTGCCCAGGAAAACTTCAGCGTCGAACTGCCCAAGCAATATGCCGTGGGCATGGTCTTCTTCAACCAGGATCCGGCCAAGGCCGAAGCCGCTCGCGAGAACATGAACCGCGAGATCCTTGCTGAAGGCCTGCAACTGATCGGCTGGCGCAAAGTGCCGATCGACACCAGCGTCCTCGGCCGCCTGGCCCTTGAGCGCCTGCCGCAGATCGAGCAGGTGTACATCGGCGGTGAAGGCCTGAGCGATCAGGACATGGCGGTCAAGCTGTTCAGCGCCCGTCGTCGCTCGTCCGTGGCCAACGCCGCCGACACCGACCACTACATCTGCAGCTTTTCGCACAAGACCATCATCTATAAAGGCCTGATGATGCCGGCCGACCTGGCCGCGTTCTATCCGGACCTGGGTGACCAGCGCCTGCAAACCGCGATCTGCGTGTTCCACCAGCGCTTCTCCACCAACACCTTGCCGAAATGGCCGCTGGCCCAGCCATTCCGCTTCCTCGCCCACAACGGCGAGATCAACACCATTACCGGTAACCGTAACTGGGCGCAGGCCCGTCGGACCAAGTTCACCAACGATCTGATGGATCTGGAAGAGCTCGGCCCGCTGGTCAACCGTGTCGGTTCCGACTCCTCGAGCATGGACAACATGCTCGAACTGATGGTCACCGGTGGCATCGACCTGTTCCGTGGCGTGCGGATGATCATTCCGCCAGCGTGGCAGAACGTTGAAACCATGGACCCGGATCTGCGTGCGTTCTACGAGTACAACTCGATGCACATGGAACCGTGGGACGGCCCGGCCGGCGTGGTAATGACCGATGGTCGTTACGCGGTGTGCCTGCTCGATCGTAACGGTCTGCGTCCGGCACGCTGGGTTACTACCACCAACGGTTTCATCACCGTTGCCTCGGAAATCGGCGTCTGGAACTACCAGCCAGAGGACGTGATTGCCAAGGGCCGTGTCGGCCCGGGCCAGATCCTCGCCGTGGACACCGAAACCGGGCAGATCCTCGACACCGACGCAATCGACAACCGTCTGAAGTCCCGTCATCCGTACAAGCAATGGCTGCGCAAAAACGCTCTGCGTATCCAGGCGACCATGGAAGATAACGACCACGGTTCGGCGTTCTACGACGTCGATCAGCTCAAGCAATACATGAAGATGTATCAGGTCACGTTCGAAGAGCGCGATCAGGTGCTGCGCCCGCTCGGTGAGCAAGGCTACGAAGCCGTTGGCTCGATGGGCGACGACACGCCGATGGCCGTGCTGTCGCAGCGTGTGCGTACGCCGTACGATTATTTCCGCCAGCAGTTCGCGCAGGTCACCAATCCGCCGATCGACCCGCTGCGTGAAGCGATCGTGATGTCGCTGGAAATCTGCCTCGGTGCCGAGCGCAACATCTTCCAGGAATCGCCGGAACACGCCTCGCGCGTGATTCTCAGCTCGCCAGTGATCTCGCCGGCCAAGTGGCGCTCGTTGATGAACCTCGACCGCCCGGGTTTCGAGCGGCAGATCATCGACCTCAACTACGACGAAAGCGTCGGCCTCGAAGCGGCGATCCGCAACGTTGCCGATCAGGCTGAAGAAGCCGTGCGTGCCGGGCGTACCCAGATCGTCCTCAGCGACCGCCATATCGCTCCGGGCAAACTGCCGATCCACGCCTCGCTGGCGACCGGCGCGGTGCACCACCGTCTGACCGAAAAAGGCCTGCGCTGCGATTCCAACATCCTCGTTGAAACCGCGACCGCACGCGATCCGCACCACTTTGCGGTGCTGATCGGTTTCGGCGCCTCGGCGGTCTATCCGTTCCTGGCTTACGAAGTGCTGGGTGACCTGATCCGTACCGGTGAAGTGCTGGGCGACCTCTACGAGGTGTTCAAGAACTACCGAAAGGGCATCACCAAAGGTCTGCTGAAAATCCTGTCGAAGATGGGCATCTCGACCATCGCTTCGTATCGCGGTGCGCAGCTGTTCGAAGCCATCGGCCTGTCCGAAGAGGTTTGCGAGCTGAGCTTCCGTGGCGTGCCGAGCCGCATCAAGGGTGCGCGTTTCGTCGACATCGAAGCCGAGCAGAAAGCGCTGGCCACCGAAGCCTGGAGTCCGCGCAAGCCGATCCAGCAGGGCGGTCTGCTGAAGTTCGTCCACGGCGGCGAATACCACGCCTACAACCCGGACGTGGTCAACACCCTGCAAGCCGCCGTGCAGCAGGGCGACTACGCCAAGTTCAAGGAATACACCTCGCTGGTGGACAACCGTCCGGTGTCGATGATTCGCGACCTGTTCAAGGTCAAGACTCTCGACAAGCCGCTGGACATCAGTGAAATCGAACCGCTGGAATCGGTGCTCAAGCGCTTCGACTCCGCCGGCATCTCGCTGGGCGCTCTGTCGCCGGAAGCGCACGAAGCCCTGGCCGAAGCCATGAACCGCCTCGGTGCGCGTTCCAACTCCGGCGAAGGCGGCGAAGACCCAGCACGCTACGGCACCATCAAGAGCTCGAAAATCAAGCAGGTCGCCACTGGCCGTTTCGGCGTAACCCCGGAATACCTGGTCAACGCCGAAGTGCTGCAGATCAAGGTCGCCCAAGGCGCCAAGCCGGGCGAGGGCGGGCAACTGCCGGGCGGTAAGGTCAACGGGCTGATCGCCAAACTGCGTTATGCAGTGCCGGGCGTAACGCTGATTTCGCCACCGCCGCACCACGACATCTATTCGATCGAAGACTTGTCGCAACTGATTTTCGACCTGAAACAGGTCAACCCGAAGGCGCTGGTCTCGGTGAAACTCGTTGCTGAAGCAGGCGTCGGCACCATCGCCGCCGGTGTGGCCAAGGCCTACGCGGACTTGATCACCATCTCCGGCTACGACGGTGGCACCGGTGCTTCGCCGCTGACCTCGATCAAATACGCCGGCGCTCCGTGGGAACTCGGCCTCGCTGAAACCCACCAGACCCTGCGCGGCAACGACCTGCGCGGCAAAGTCCGGGTGCAGACCGACGGCGGCTTGAAAACCGGCCTCGACGTGATCAAGGCGGCCATCCTCGGCGCCGAAAGCTTCGGCTTCGGTACCGCGCCGATGATCGCGCTGGGCTGCAAATACCTGCGCATCTGCCACCTGAACAACTGCGCCACCGGCGTTGCGACGCAGAACGAGAAGCTGCGCAAGGATCACTACATCGGTACCGTCGACATGGTGGTGAATTTCTTCACCTACGTCGCCGAAGAAACCCGTGAGTGGCTGGCCAAGCTCGGCGTGCGTTCCCTCGAAGAGCTGATCGGTCGTACCGATCTGCTGGAAATCCTCGAGGGCCAGACCGCCAAGCAACACCATCTGGATCTGACCCCGCTGCTGGGCAGCGATCACATCCCGGCGGACAAACCGCAATTCTGCGGCGTTGAGCGCAACCCGCCGTTCGACCAGGGCCTGCTGGCCGAGAAAATGGTCGATATGGCGACCTCGGCGATCAATGACCTCAGCGGTGCCGAGTTCGAACTGGACATCTGCAACTGCGACCGTTCGATCGGTGCGCGGATCTCCGGCGAAATCGCACGCAAGCACGGCAATCAGGGCATGGCCAACGCGCCGATCACCTTCCGCTTCAAGGGGACGGCCGGTCAGAGCTTCGGCGTGTGGAACGCCGGCGGTCTGAACATGTACCTGGAAGGCGACGCCAACGACTACGTCGGCAAAGGCATGACCGGCGGCAAACTGGTCATCGTGCCGCCGAAAGGCAGCGTCTATCAGACTCAGAACAGCGCCATCATCGGCAACACCTGCCTGTACGGCGCCACCGGCGGCAAGTTGTTCGCCGCCGGCACCGCGGGCGAGCGCTTTGCCGTGCGTAACTCCGGTGCCCACACGGTCGTGGAAGGCACTGGCGATCACTGCTGCGAGTACATGACCGGTGGTTTCGTCTGCGTCTTGGGCAAGACCGGTTACAACTTCGGCTCTGGCATGACCGGTGGTTTCGCCTACGTGCTCGATCAGGACAACACCTTCGTTGACCGGGTCAACCACGAACTGGTGGAAATCCAGCGGATCAGCGGCGAGGCGATGGAGGCCTACCGCAGCCACCTGCAGAACGTGCTGAACGAGTACGTCAAGGAAACCGAGAGCGAGTGGGGTCGTGAGCTCGCCGAAAACCTTGATGACTACCTGCGTCGTTTCTGGCTGGTCAAGCCTAAGGCTGCCAACCTGAAATCGTTGCTTTCCAGCACTCGTGCCAACCCGCAGTGATATGCGCCTGAAGAGTTTGATGAGGTTTTAACAATGGCTGAACGTCTGAATAACGACTTCCAGTTCATCGATGTCGGGCGCAAGGATCCGAAGAAGAAACTGTTGCGTCAACGCAAGAAAGAGTTCGTCGAGATCTACGAACCGTTCAAACCCCAGCAGTCGGCCGATCAGGCCCACCGCTGCCTGGGTTGCGGCAACCCGTATTGCGAATGGAAGTGCCCGGTGCACAACTTCATTCCCAACTGGCTGAAGCTGGTGGCCGAGGGCAACATCCTCCAGGCCGCCGAGCTGTCGCACCAGACCAACACCCTGCCGGAAGTCTGCGGCCGGGTGTGCCCGCAGGATCGGCTGTGCGAGGGTGCCTGCACCCTCAACGACGGCTTCGGCGCGGTGACCATCGGTTCGGTCGAGAAGTACATCACCGACACCGCATTCGCCATGGGCTGGCGCCCGGACATGTCCAAGGTCAAGCCGACCGGCAAGCGTGTCGCGATCATCGGTGCCGGCCCGGCGGGTCTGGGCTGTGCCGATGTGCTGGTGCGTGGCGGCGTGACCCCGGTGGTGTTCGACAAGAACCCGGAAATCGGCGGTCTGCTGACCTTCGGCATCCCCGAGTTCAAGCTAGAGAAGACTGTGCTGAGCAATCGTCGCGAAGTCTTCACCGGCATGGGCATCGAGTTCCGGCTCAATACCGAGGTCGGCAAGGACGTGACCATGGAGCACCTGCTCGCCGAATACGATGCGGTATTCATGGGTATGGGCACCTACACCTACATGAAGGGCGGTTTTGCCGGTGAGGATCTGCCGGGCGTTTATGACGCGCTGGACTTCCTGATTGCCAACGTCAACCGCAACCTGGGCTTTGAAAAGTCGCCGGAAGATTTCGTCGACATGAAAGGCAAGAAGGTCGTGGTGCTCGGCGGTGGCGACACGGCGATGGACTGCAACCGCACCTCGATCCGTCAGGGCGCCAAGTCGGTGACCTGCGCCTATCGTCGTGACGAAGCGAACATGCCCGGCTCGCGCAAAGAGGTGAAGAACGCCAAGGAAGAAGGCGTGAAATTCCTCTACAACCGCCAGCCGATCGCGATCGTCGGTGAAGACAAGGTCGAAGGCGTGAAGGTGGTCGAGACCCGTCTCGGCGAACCGGACGCCCGTGGCCGTCGCAGCCCCGAGCCGATCCCGGGCTCCGAAGAGATCATCCCGGCCGATGCAGTGGTCATCGCGTTCGGTTTCCGTCCAAGCCCGGCACCGTGGTTCGAACAGTTCGAAATCCAGACCGACAGCCAGGGCCGCGTCGTCGCGCCTGAGCAAGGTCAGTACAAGCACCAGACCAGCAACCCGAAAATCTTTGCCGGTGGCGACATGGTGCGCGGTTCCGACCTGGTGGTAACGGCGATCTTCGAAGGCCGCAATGCCGCCGAGGGGATCCTCGATTACCTGGGCGTCTGATTACATTTCAGCCTGAAATGCGATCAGAAATGTGGGAGTGGGCTTGCTCGCGAAGGCTTTGTATCAGTCACCCGATGTATTGACTGACACACCGCTTTCGCGAGCAAGCCCGCTCCCACATTGGTTTCTGTGCGCTCAATACAGCGCAACAAATTGACCCGATAGACAAAAGGCTGACCTGCATCCGTGCCTTTTGCGTCGCGCTCTGAGAAAATGCCCGCACTTTTTTTCCGGATGCCGACATGACTGCCCTGAAGAACGACCGTTTCCTCCGCGCCCTGCTCAAGCAACCCGTTGACGTCACCCCGGTGTGGATGATGCGCCAGGCCGGCCGCTACCTGCCGGAATACCGCGCCAGCCGTGCCCAGGCCGGTGATTTCATGAGCCTGTGCATGAATCCGGAATTCGCCTGCGAAGTCACCCTGCAGCCGCTCGACCGTTATCCACAACTGGATGCGGCGATCCTGTTTTCCGACATCCTCACCATCCCCGATGCCATGGGCCAGGGACTGTACTTCGAGACCGGTGAAGGTCCGCGCTTCAAGAAAGTCGTCAGCACTCTGGCCGACATCGAAGCGTTGCCGATCCCGGATCCACACAAAGACCTCGGCTACGTGATGGACGCGGTCAGCACCATCCGCCGCGAGCTGAACGGCCGTGTGCCGCTGATCGGCTTCTCCGGCAGCCCGTGGACTCTCGCTACTTACATGGTTGAGGGCGGCTCGTCGAAAGACTTCCGCAAGACCAAGGCGATGCTCTACGACAACCCGCAAGCCATGCACCTGCTGCTGGACAAGCTGGCGCAGTCGGTGACCTCGTACCTCAATGGCCAGATCCAGGCCGGCGCGCAAGCGGTGCAGATCTTCGATACCTGGGGTGGCAACCTGTCGGCGGCGGCGTATCAGGAGTTCTCCCTGGCCTACATGAAGAAAATCGTCAGCGGCCTGATCCGCGAGCACGACGGGCGCAAGGTGCCGGTGATCCTGTTCACCAAGAACGGCGGCCTGTGGCTGGAAAGCATCGCCGAAGCCGGTGCCGACGCACTGGGCCTGGACTGGACCTGCGACATCGGCAACGCCCGCGCCCGTGTCGGCGACAAGGTCGCGCTGCAAGGCAACATGGACCCGACCGTGCTCTACGCCAAACCTGAAGCGATCCGCACTGAAGTCGGTCGTATTCTGGCCAGCTATGGCAAAGGCAGTGGCCACGTGTTCAATCTGGGTCACGGCATCACCCCTGAGGTCGACCCGGAGCATGCCGGCGCATTCCTGCGTGCGGTGCATGAGTTGTCGGCGCAGTACCACGAATAACTTCGCAACATTTGCATAAATAAGCCTGTCCCGTGTTATGCGGGACAGGCTTTTTTTATGCTGCTTCAAATTTTAATTAATCATTTCCTGTTGTAAGAATTCTTTCCTTAGTTGTCGGATTAATTATTGCGGAGACTATTCCTGCTGCACCCGACGATTACTCCTACATAGAACTTTTCTCTATCCACGTAAGGTTTCAGGCATGTGCTCGGCATGGCGCTGAGTGCTGTAATAGAGCCTGGCGTCGGGCCGGGCTCGCTTATTAAGATATGCCTGGAATAACAATGAAAAAACCTACTTTTAAAAGAAGTGCGTCGACAACATGTGCTTCTTCGTTGATGTTGTTATCGGCCCTGTTGGGTTCTTCGGGCGCAGCGGCCCACGGTTATGTGGAGTTTCCGCCATCGCGCGCTTTTCTCTGTCAGAAGGGGGTGAACACCGCTTGTGGTCAAGCTCAGTATGAGCCGCAAAGTGTCGGTGAAACCTTCAAGGGCTTTCCGGCAGGCGTCGGCGGCGCACCCGGGCAAGGCCCGATTGACGGCAAAATCGCCAGCGGCGGCCACGAGCTGTTTTCTCCCATGGACGTGCAGTCCGCCACCCGTTGGCAGCTCACCGAGCTCAAAGAGCGCACTCTGGATTTCCAGTGGCATTACAAAGCTCCGCACCCTGTAGAAAAACACCAATATTTCATCACCCGTAATGGCTGGAACCCGAATGAATCG
Source organism: Pseudomonas sp. JQ36 (assembly GCF_053851495.1). Taxonomy (NCBI): domain Bacteria; kingdom Pseudomonadati; phylum Pseudomonadota; class Gammaproteobacteria; order Pseudomonadales; family Pseudomonadaceae; genus Pseudomonas; species Pseudomonas sp. JQ36. The sequence continues at coordinate 5,293,646 of NZ_CM132642.1, forward strand.
CTCAAACGCGCTTCGTTCGAGAGCACGCCTTTTTGCCAGGTCGAGGGTGATTTCCAGCTCCCGGTACCCGGCACCAAGCACCACTGCAGCATCCCCGAGGACAAAAACGGTCACCACGTGATCCTCGCAATCTGGAGCGTCGGCGATACCGCGGCGGCGTTCCACAGCGTCGCTGACGTGAACATCCTCGCAGAAGCCGTGCTGCCGGGTGGTTGGTCTGCCGTTGGCACCATTGCTGCTGCCACGCCGCTGCTGACCGGTGACAAGGTCAAGGCGCGCGCCTTCACCGCAGCGGGTGAAAGCGCGGCTTACAGCGTCGAAATCTCGATCGACAACGCTGAAGACGCCGAGCCGCAAAACTGGTCGTTCAAGCTCGCCCAGCAGATCAACCAGTCGCAGACCCTGATCCGCGCGGGTGTTCGCGATGAAAACGGCGACGTCGAAGCGATTCGTGGCACCAACACGCTGTACGCGCAAAAAGACAGCGGCGTCGTACGCTACGAAGTGCAACTGCTGATGAAAGAGGACACCGACGCGCGCATGGCGGTGACTTCGCAACAACCGGAATACGTGCTCGACAAAGGCCGAACCAAAGTCGATTTCAGCATGATGTCCAACCGCAAAATGAACGTTGAAGCCAACCTGTTCAACGACCAGAACAAGCTGGTGGGCACCACCACTGCTCAAGCCGACAGCGGTGTGACCTCGCTGGCCATGGACATTCGCAGCAACCCCGGCCCGCACACTCTGACCCTGGTGGGTACCACGCTGGATGGCCGCACCACCCGTCAGGACACCCAGCCGGTAAACGTCACGGGTGAAGGCGCGGGTGCCGATTACGACTTCCTGTTCCCTGAAGGACTGAGCGAATACACCGCCGGCACCAAGGTACTGCAAGCGAAAACCGATGAGGTGTTCGAGTGCAAACCGTTCCCGGCATCCGGCTATTGCAAGCAGTACACGCCTGAGGCGAATGCCTTTGAACCGGGCGTCGGCGAGCACTCGGATGTGGCGTGGAACAAGCTTTAAGGCCCGTTCTGCGTAATGGCGTCAGGCGGCCTGAAGGGGGCGTCTGACCGCTGGTGTTTTTCAGGGGCGATTCGAATGATGCTTCCAGTTTATTCCAAGCAACAAATGCTGCTGCATTGGGTGTCGGCAGCGGTGATCCTGTGGACGTTGGTCACCGGGTTCTATGTGGCCAACATTAACGTCGCCAATGACACCAAACAGTGGGTGGCCGGGGTCAATGTCTCGCTGACCACGCTGTTCATTCCAGTGTTTTGCTGGCGTCTGGTGTTGTTTGTCCGCCATCTGCGACATGAGCGCATGGCGCAGGTATCCCCGGGCAAAATGCTCGCCATGTTTGTCCATCGGCTGATCTATGTGCTGGTGGTGGTGGTGCTTTTGAGTGGCGTGTTGATGATGGATCGGCCGATCCCTGTATTCGGCCTGCTCGAGTTCCCTCAACCGCTGAACGATGTAGCGCTGACGGATGGCTTTTTCGTGCTGCACATCTGGGCCTGCACCGGCCTGGCCGTACTGGTCGCCATGCATATCGGCGCGGTGATCCTGCACGAGCTGCGGGGTTATCGCGTGTTGCGGCGCATGTCGTGGCGCTCGCGCATTCGTCAGGCGTGCGGACGTTCGGGATGAGCAACCGGTGAGGATCTTTTCATCATTGAGCCTGTGGGCGCTGCCGGTCGCATGTGCCGTGTTTCTTGCGTGGCAGGAGTGGGCATTTCGCCATGCGCAACGCCTGCCGCTGCCGGTCGCCGTACCGCTGCCGGCTGCGCCCGTGCCCGGGCCGTTGAACACCACGGCGGTGGCGACGGTATTCGGCCTCGCAACGCACACCGCACTTCAGCCAAGTGCCGAGTCGCTGACCCTGCAAGCGACGTTTGTCGCCGACAGTGGCCTGTCGAAAGCGTTGATCAGCACCGCACAAGGGGCGCGGTTGTATCGGGTTGGCGACGACTTGCCGAGCGGCAGCGTGTTGCGTCGGGTTGAAGCGCAGCACGTGGTGTTATGGAACAAGGGCCGGGAGGAATTATTACCTTTCGCGCGCCCTGCCAGCGCATTCCTCACGCACTTGTCAGCGCCCGCCGAGGCAAAACCCGCTGAGATTTCCGCACGTTTTCTACGCCCGCTCGTCGGGCACTCAGAGTGACCACATTGATGAACAGTTTGATTGGCGCGCAGGCCCTGCGCGTCTTGTTGGCTTGCGCCGTGCTGGCGACGCTGCTTCTCGGATACCCGGTGCACGCCGTGGAACAGCGCTGGCAGTTGGCGATGAATCAGGCCGAGTTGCGCGACATCGTCGAAGAAATCTCGGCGATCCTCGGCACCACCGTGGTGCTCGACCCGCGCGTGTCGGGCCGCGTCACCGTCATGTCCCGTCAGGCGCTGGATCGCGAAGGCGTACGGCGCTTGTTCTACTCGGTGCTGGACGCGCACAACTTCACCGTGATCGATGAGGGCGACCGCATCCTGATCACCCCGGTGGCTGACGTGAAAACCCGCGCCAGCCAATCTGCCGATACGCAAGCGACTCCGGCGCAATTCATTACCCGGGTCATTGAACTGAACACCAGCAGCGCTGCCGATCTGGCCGCGCTGCTCCGGCCATTGGTATCTGCCAACGGCTACTTCGGTCCGTCAGTGTCGGCCAACGCCCTGGTGATCACCGACACTCAGGCCAACGTTGAGCGCATCGCCCGCGTGGTGCGCCAACTCGACGCCGGGCAGCAAGATCAGCACGCCGTGGTGACGCTACGCTTTGCCCAGGCCAGTGATGTTGCCACCGTCATCGAGTCTTCTCTGGGCAAGCGCAATGCCGACTCGCCGATTCAGGTGCTGGCCGATGTCAGAACCAATCGACTGATTGTCATTGGCCCCGTTGTCGTACGTCAGCGTCTGACCGAGCTGATTCGCCAGCTCGATGTTCCGGCCACCGCCAGTCTCGACACTGCGCGGGTGATTCGTTTGCGCCACAGCGATGCCAGGCAATTGGCAGAAGTGCTGGAGAGCATGGGCCAGAATCGCAAGCAGCCAGTGGCCCTCGGCAGCGGCAAGGACGCGGCCGTGGCGACGCCGTTCATGCTCAAGGCCGACGAGAGCCAGAATGCGTTGGTGCTGATTGCCGATCCGGCTCAGGTCAGAACCATTGAAAATATCGTTCGCGAGCTGGATCAGCCTCGCGCGCAAGTGCTGATCCACGCCGCCATCGTGGAAATTTCCGGCGATATCGCTGACGCCGTGGGCGTGCAGTGGGGCTTGAGCACCGGTGATGCCAAGGGCTTTATCAACTTTCCCGGTACCGACATTCCCATCGTCGGCGGGCTGACGTTCGACGAGAAAATATCGGCGCCCGACGGCGCGATTCTGCAATTGGGCAGCGACCGTTTCGGCGCGTTGATTTCGGCCCTTGCGAGCAATACGCGGAGCAATCTGCTGTCCACGCCGAGCCTGCTGACCCTGGACAATCAGCAAGCGGAAATCATCGTCGGGCAGAACGTGCCGTTCAAGACCGGTTCGTACTCCACCAACAGCAGCGGTGCAGAGAATCCTTTCACCACGGTCGAGCGCAAGGATGTCGGCATCAGCCTGAAGATCAAACCCTACATCAACGAAGGCTCGACCCTGCGCCTGGAAGTCGAGCAGGAAGTCTCGGACATCGCGCCCTCGGTGTCGGGGATTGATTCCTCGGATCTGATCACCAACAAACGTGCCCTGAAAAGCACGATTCTTGCGGACGACGGCGAAATCATTGTGATCGGTGGGCTGATCCGCGACAGCGTGCGCACGCAGAAAAGCGGTGTGCCGTTGCTGCGCGACATTCCCTATCTCGGCGCGTTGTTTCGCTGGAGCCGCGACACCCAGACCAAAAGCAATCTGATGGTGTTTCTGCGTCCGACCATCGTGCGCAGTCGCGAGGATCTCTCCGGCATCAGCCAGCAGCGTTACGACACCTTGCGTGATCTGAGCCAGCCCAAAGCCGGGGAGAGCAACTCGCTGTTACTACCGGCCGAGGCGCGACATTTGTTTGAGCCGACAACGGTGGCGCCATGAGTGCTGCACTGGAAATCCTGCCATTCGGCTTCGCCCGGCGGTTTGGCGTGCTGCTGCACGGCACGGGCACGCAGGCCCGTCTGCTCATTCGCGGCGACACGTCGCTGACGGCGCTCGCCGAAGTGCGCCGGTTGTGCGCCCGCGAGTTGTCGATCGAGGTGCTTGCGCCGGAGCTGTTCGCTGAGCGACTGGCCGCGACCTATCGTGAAGGCCAGAGCGCCGCGCAACAGGTCGCGCAAGGGCTGGACGATGAACTTGATCTGCTCAGCCTCGCCGAGCAAGTGCCGCAGACCGCAGACCTGCTGGAGCAACAAGGCGATGCACCGGTGATTCGCCTGATCAATGCACTGCTCAGCGAAGCGGTGCGCGCGCAGGCCTCGGACGTGCATCTGGAAACCTTCGAGCAATACCTTTCGGTGCGTATGCGCGTCGACGGCCAGTTGCGCGAAATGCTCAGGCCAAGGCGCGAACTGGCAACGTTGCTGGTGTCGCGGATCAAGGTCATGGCGCGGCTGGATATCGCGGAAAAACGTGTGCCGCAGGATGGCCGGATTGCCCTGCGTCTGGCCGGCCACGAAGTCGATGTGCGGGTCTCGACGCTGCCGTCGGCGCACGGTGAACGCGTGGTGCTGCGCCTGCTCGACAAACAGGCCGGACGCCTGGAACTGCAAAGTCTGGGCATGCCGGATGACACCCTCGCCACGCTGCAACGACTGCTCGCCAGACCTCATGGCATTTTGTTGGTCACCGGGCCGACCGGCTCCGGCAAAACCACCAGCCTGTATGCCGCGTTGAGCAGCCTGAATGATCCGTCGCGCAACATTCTCACGGTCGAGGACCCGATTGAATATCACCTGCCGGGGATCGGCCAGATGCCGGTCAATCCGAAAGTCGAGATGACCTTTGCACGCGGTTTGCGCGCCATTCTGCGTCAGGATCCGGACGTGGTGATGGTCGGTGAAATCCGTGATTGCGAGACAGCGCAGATCGCCGTCCAGGCTTCGTTGACCGGACATCTGGTGTTGTCGACATTGCACACCAATCACGCCGTCGGCGCGGTGACGCGCCTGGTCGACATGGGCGTGGATGCGTATTTGCTGGCCTCGTCGCTGGTCGGTGTTCTCGCGCAACGCTTGTTGCGCACTCTGTGTGTGCACTGCAAGACAGCGTATGTCGCCGATGCGGCGACCTGCCAGCGGTTGGGGCTTGAGCCCCTGGCGGCGCCGCCACTGTTTCGTGCGCAGGGCTGTGAGCATTGTCAGCATGGCTATCGGGGACGCATCGGCATCTACGAATTGATCAGCATCACCGATGCGGTTGCCGCGCTGATTCATCAGGGGGCCAGTGAGCGCGAACTGACCGACGCCACGCGTAAGGAGTCGCGAAGTCTGTTTCAGGCTGCTCGACAACGGGTGCTCGATGGCGTCACCAGCGTCGATGAGTGGCTGCGCGTGACGCAGGAGGACTAGCCGATGCCGACCTTCGATTACCGCGCCGACAACGCTCAGGGTCATCGCTGCCGTGGCCAACTCGAAGCGGAGAATTCCCGGCATGCGCGACAGCAGTTGCGTGAGCGAGGGCTGTGGCCATTACAGCTCAAGGAACTGCGCGGCCATGGCGACGGCCACGGAGCACGGCGCGCCGGCCGCCTGAGCGCTGGCGATCTGGCACTGCTGACGCTGCAATTGTCGACGCTGGTGCAGGCCGGTCTGCCGCTGGAGGAAGCGCTGGAAGTGGTCGCCCGTCAAACCGCCAGGCGACGCGTGGCCGGACTGCTGTGGGCAGTGCGCGGACGAGTCATGGAAGGGCATGCGCTGGCCGTCGCGTTAGGCCGCTTTCCGGCGGCTTTTCCCGAGTTGTACCGGGCCACTGTGGCGGCGGGTGAACGCTCCGGTCATCTCGGGCATGTGCTTGAGCAACTGGCCGCTTACACCCAGGCGCGGCAGGCATCGCGGCAAAGGATCCAGATGGCACTGATCTATCCGGCGATTCTGATGTTCGCGAGCGTGGTCATCGTCGCTTTTCTGCTGGGCTATGTGGTGCCGGACGTCGTGAAAATTTTCATCGACAGCGGCCAGCCGCTGCCATGGCTGACCCGCGCTCTGATCAGTCTCAGCGACGGTGTACGCCAGACTGGTCTGCTGTTTGCGGGCGGTGGTCTGGCGCTGCTTGGCAGCTGGCGCTGGAGTTTGCGTCAGCCCATCTGGCGGCTGCGCTGGCATGCGCTGGTGTTGAACATGCCGCTGATCGGCGCGTTGCTGCGTGCCATGGAAGCGGCGCGGTTTGCCAGCACGTTGGCGATTCTGGGCAAGAGCGCGGTGCCCTTGGTCGATGCGCTGGAAATCGCCGCTGCCGTCATCGGTAACCGGACCATTCGTGCACGCATGAGCGCGGTCGCGCGCGCGGTGCGCGAAGGCTCGACCCTGACCCGCAGCCTGGAACGTAGCGGCGATATCCCGCCGATGATGCTGCACATGATTGCCAGCGGTGAGCGCGCCGGTGAACTCGACGCGATGCTCGGCCGTGCCGCCGAACAACAGGAAGCCAGCCTCGCCGCACGCATCGCGTTGATGGTGAGTCTGTTCGAGCCGGCGATGCTGCTGGTGATGGGCACTGTGGTGTTGCTGATCGTCCTGGCCATCCTCCTTCCGATCCTCAGTCTCAACCAATTGGTGAATTGATCCATGGCTCTTCTGCACAGAAACACAGCGGCCGCGCAGCGCGGTTTCACCCTCATCGAAATCATGGTCGTGGTGGTCATCATCGGCATTCTCGGCGCGATTGTCGTGCCGCAATTCATGAGCCGGCCGGATCAGGCGAAGACCACCGCGGCGAAGATCGACATTCAGGCAATTGCCACGGCGCTGGAGATGTATCGGCTGGACAACGCGCGTTACCCCACCACGCAGCAGGGCCTGGAAGCGCTGGTTAAACGCCCGACCGGCACACCGGTGGCGCGCAACTGGAACCCTGCCGGTTACCTGAAAAGTCTGGCGCGTGATCCGTGGGGCACGCCGTATCAATACCTCAACCCTGGCACGCGCTCAGTGGGCGGCGGTTACGACTTGTATTCATTGGGCTCCGATGGCGTCAGTGGCGGGGAAGGTCACGCCGCCGACATCGGCAACTGGACCGTCGACTGATGCGCCAGCGTTGCCGGGGTTTCACCTTGCTGGAATTGATGGTGGTCATGTTGCTGATCGGCATGCTGCTGGGCATGGTCAGCCTGGTCGGCGGGAATAATCCGGCGCAAGTGGCGCGACAGGAGGCGAGCCGGATTGCGCGGATGATCGAGCAGTTTCGCGAACGCGCGGTGCTTGAGGGACGGGAATTTGGCGTGGGTTTCAGCCTTGAGGGCTATCGCGTTCTGCAGCTCGACGCGCAAGGCTGGCAGCCGTTGACGGCCCTGCAGCAATGGCCGGCGGATCTGCATGCGCAGCTTGTGCTGGATGGTCTGCCGGTGCGTTTGCTGAACAGCGCACCGGCTCCGCAATTATTGATGCTCAGCAGTGATGAAATCAGCGCATTCAGCTTGTTGCTGGCAAGTCGCGAGCGGGTCTGGGCCGGTCTGGCGTCGGATGGCTTGAGTGAGGTAACGCTCGATGAATAAGCGAGCGATGGTCAGGCGGATGCAAGGTTTCACGTTGCTGGAAGTCATGGTGGCGCTGGCAATTTTCGCGGTGCTGGCGGCGTCCCTGTTATCGGCAAGCCGTTACGTGGTGCAGCAGAGCGGTGCGGCTGAGCAGCGTCTGTTTGCAGCATGGCTGGCGGATAACCGGCTCAGCGAACTGCGCCTGCAAAGCGCCTGGGTCAGCGGGCAACAGCAGCAGATCGTGCGCATGGATCGTCGTGACTGGCGCCTGCGTCAGCACTTGCGCGAAGTCGATACAGCGGGGCAGTTTTCGGTGGAGCTGGAAGTCAGTCTGGCCGACAGCGATCAGCCGCTCTATCGAACAATGGCTCGGTTGCACAGTCGTCATGACTGACCAACGCGGTTTCACCTTGCTGGAACTGATCATCGCGCTGGCGATTTTCGCCGTGCTTGGTCTTGCCAGTTGGGGCCTGTTTGACAGCGTGTTGCGCGTGCAGCAAGCGACGGCCGACCACGAACGCGGGTTCAGAAGTCTGCAACGGGCGGTGGCGGCGATCGAGCGTGACCTGTTGCAGGTCACCGGGCAGCCCCTGGTCTTGAATGCCGGGCAGCTGCGTGTGCAACGCAGCAACTGGCGCAATCCGCTGGATCAACCGCGTAGCGAACGCCAGGAACTGACCTATCGCCTGCACGACGGCGTGCTGTGGCGCGAAAGCCGCGCCGAGGGGGCGCTGACTGTCCAGCGGCAGAAACTGCTGGATGAGGTGATTGATCTGCGATGGCGAATGATCGAGGCCTCTGCGGGTACACCTTTGGCGCTGGAGCTGCAGGTGTCGACTCGGCGCTATGAGGCGATTCGCCGGGTGTGGTTGTTGCCGGGAGCCTTGTCATGAAGCGTCGGCAACAAGGGCTGGCGCTGATCAGCGTGATGTTGGTGTTGAGCCTGGCCTTGCTGATCACCAGTGGCCTGTTGCGCAGCCACCGACTGTCCTTGCAGAGCAGCGCGCAGCAGCTGCAGACCCTGCACCTGCGCCAATTGGCAGAGGCCGGAGAAGCCTGGGCGCTGCGGCGTTTGCATCGGGCTGTGGTGAATCAGCAAAGCCACGCCGAGATGCTTCGCGACTGGCCCCGAATCATTCCCGGACTCGATAGCGATCAGGCGCAGGTCGAGGTGCAAATCGAGGACCTGTCGGCGCGGTTCAATCTCAACGCATTGCTGCGCCAGGGCCAGATCGAGGTGGTGACGCTGGAGCGCTGGGCGAGGTTGCTCGAATTGCTGGAGCTGCCCGCGCTGCAACCGAATCAGGTCGGCGCGTTGTCCGAAGTGAGCCAGTTGCGTCTACTGCCGGGTTTTGATGCGACCACGCTGCGCCGCCTGGAACCGTGGGTAGCGCTGCTGCCCACGGATGCGACGCTGAATATCAACACCGCACCGGCGCTGTTGCTGCGCGTGCTGGAAATCGAGTCCGCCACCGCCGATGCGCTGGTTCGCCAGCGCTCGGCGCAGCCTTGGCCCGCTGTTCAAGCATTCGGCACCGATCCACTGATTGCCGATGCCGGGGTCAACACGCATGGACTCGGTGTCGACAGCCGCTGGCACCGCCTGACTGTGCGCGTCGTGCAAGACCAGCAGGTGCTGACGCTGAGCACCGACATCGAGTACATCGCGAAAACAGCCCGACTGACAGTCCTGCAACGCCGTTTACTTCCCTCCCGCGGCAACGAGATAACGCAATGAAAAACTGGCTTTACCTGACCGCCGAAGGGCTTGCGGACATGTCGTCCGACTGGCCTTGTTGTCTCTGGTCGCACACCAGCGAGCGGTTAACAATGCCGCTGCATCAAGCGGCCCAAGTGCTGCACGGGCAAAAAATCGACTTGCTACTGCCCATCGAATCCTGCAGTTGGTTGCGCAGTGAACCCTGGCCCGGCCGCCGTGCGCCCGCCGCGCAGGCCCTCGCGTTTGCGGTGGAAGAGCAGCTTGGCGAAGCGCTGGACAAGGTGCACTTGAGCGTCGGTCAAGCGGATGCCGAGCGACGTTATCCGCTGATCGTCATCGCTCGTGAGCGCTTGGCGGCGGTGTTGTCGCTGCTCACCGAAAATGGCCTGCAGGTGCGCTCGGTGTTCGTTGATGCCGATTTGCTGCCCACGGATCAGCCGATCGCTACCCGATGGTTCGGGCGATGGCTATTGGGTGGAGCGTTGCCGGCCCGGCTCGCGTTGACGGAGGAAGGTTTGCTGGCGCTGAAGAGTGTGTTGCCCGAGGACATGCTCTGGCGTGATGAGCCGGATGAACAGGCATGGCTGACGGAGGGTTTTTGTCAGGCGATCAACCTGCGACATGGCGAATTTGCTCCCCGAAACTCACCGCTGCCGTGGCGTGCCTTATCGGCGGTGGTGCTGATCCTGTTGTTGCTGGGCGCGGGCGCCAGTGAAACGCGGATACGTTTCCTCGATGGCGAAACACGGCGCCTGGCGCAGATCAATGACCAGCGCTTCAATACGCTGTATCCACAACACGCGCAAATCGTTGGCCTGACCGCGCAGATCGAGGCGATTCAGAGTGTGCCTGCGCAGTCGCGCGATACGCGCATTGCAGCGCTGGTCAGGTTGGTCGAACAAGTGATTGGGGCCAGTCAGGTTGAGGTCAGGCGCATTGAATATGAGCAAGCCAATGGCTGGAAAGTGCAACTGACGGCAAACAGCTTTGCCGAGCTTGAGCGCCTGCGTGAGCGCGGTCGCCAGCAAGGTTTGACGATCAGGATCGATGGCGCCAGCAAGATGGTCGACCGGGTGACGGCAACGCTGACCTGGGAGGATGACGTATGAACACCGACGTTCACATCAAGCGATGGCGACGCCTCTCGCAGCGTGAGCGTGGCCTGCTTGTGCTGCTGATCGCCGGGCTGCTCGGCGGCGCGCTATTTTTTTGCATCTGGCAACCGGCGATGCAACGGCTGGACGCGGCCGAGCATCGGTATCGCCAGCAACAGCATTTCGCCGTGCAGCTGGAGCGCGCTCAACCGCAGAGCCGATCGTTGTCCGATGCCAGTCAGCCGTTGTCCTTGCGGATCAGCGAGAGCCTCGTTACGGCAGGGCTTGAGGTGCAGCAGATGGACAGCGATAACGAGCAGATTCGCCTGACCCTTAGCGGCCAGCCCGAGCCACTGCTGCGCTGGCTGGACAGGCTTGAGCGGGACGACGTCTTGTTGCAGTCACTGACGCTGGAGCCGCGCGACACGCTGATCGAGGCGCGGCTGCAGCTCAGATAGTCGCGCCGGTCAGAGGTGGCAACTTCGCCAGTTTCAACGCCACCAGCAGTGCCACCAGCAACAGCGCACCAATGAACAGGCCAATCCCGTTCCAGCCTCCCAAGTGCCAGAACACCCCGCCCGCCGTCCCGGCGATGCTGGAGCCTGCGTAGTAGCTGAACAGGTACAGCGAAGACGCCTGGCCCTTGGCCTTGGTCGCGCGCCGGCCGATCCAGCTGCTTGCCACCGAGTGCGCACCGAAAAAGCCGAAGGTGAAGATCAACATGCCGACGATCACCAGCAACAGCGGCGTGAACATAGTCAGTGCAAGGCCGGCGAACATCAGTGCGATGGTTGCCCACAGCACTTTGCGCCGCCCCAGTTTGTCCGCCAGCGAACCGATTTTCGCCGAGCTGTAGATACCCGACAGGTACACCACCGACAGCAAACCGACGAACACCTGATCGAGGTTGTACGGCGCGGCGAGCAGACGATAGCCGATGTAGTTGAAAAGAGTGACGAAGGCGCCCATCAGCACGAACGCTTCAAGAAACAGCAGCGGCAGGCCGGCGTCGCGAAAGTGCATGGTGAAGCCATCGAGCAGGCTGCGTGGGTGCAGCGAGCGTGAGCGGAAGTTGCGCGATTCGGGGAGGATTTTCCAGAACACCGCCGCCGCGACCAGTGCCAGACCGCCGATCACCAGCATCGCCGTGTGCCAGCTGACAAAGTCGATCAACACCCCGGTGATCAACCGCCCGCTCATCCCGCCAATCGCGTTGCCACCGATGTACAGGCCCATCGCCAGACCGATGTGCTGCGGGTGGATTTCCTCGCTCAGGTAAGTCATCGCCACGGCCGCCAGGCCGCTCAGCGACAGCCCGATCAGCGCGCGCATGATCAGCACGCCCTGCCAGCTAGGCATCATCGAGCTGGCGATGGTGCACAGCGCGGCGGCGAACAACGCTGCGACCATCACCGGCTTGCGTCCGACCCGGTCGGAAATCGGCCCGGTGATCAGTAGTCCGATGGCGAGCATGCCGGTCGCCACCGACAGAATCAGGCTGCTCTGCGCCGCGTTGATTCCATACTCGTTGGACAGCAGCGGCATCATCGGTTGCACGCAATACAGCAGGGCAAAGGTCGCAAAGCCGCCGCTGAACAGCGCGAGCACCGTGCGCATGAACATCGGCGTGCCTTTTTCGATGTAGATCTCCTGCAGCTCGGCGATGACATCGTCCGCCGTGGCAGGCGGAACTTCATGGGCAAGAGGGGCGGCGGCGGTTTTCACATCAGACCTCGGAGAGCACGGCCAGGCAGGCAATGAAAAAATCATATAGCTGGCTAATGTTTCTATCCAATATATTGTTCGACCTGTTTGATAGCTTTAACGACCTAATGGGGTTTCCATGGAATTGCGTCATCTGCGCTACTTCATCGCCGTCGCCGAAGAACTGCATTTCGGCCGCGCCGCACAGGTGCTGGGTATTTCCCAGCCACCGCTGAGTCAGCAGATTCAGGCGCTGGAGCAAGAGGTCGGCGCGCGGTTGTTCGAACGCACCAATCGTCGGGTCGAGCTGAGTGAGGCTGGCCGATTGTTTCTGGAGGAGGCGCGACTGGTGCTGGCGCAGGTCGACAAAGCGGCGGACGTCGCCCGGCGTGCACAACTCGGCGAACTCGGCGAATTGAAGATTGGCTTCACCTCGTCGGCCCCGTTCAACTCGACCATCCCCCAGGCGATTTTTTCTTTTCGCCAGCGTTTCCCGGCAGTGCACCTGAACCTGCGGGAGATGAGCAGCACCATGGTCGCGGATGCGCTGGTGGATCAGTCGATCGAAGTCGGGATCATGCGCCCGCTGGGCCTGCCGGATTCGCTGAGTGTGGTGGAGCTGATGCGTGAGCCGCTGGTGGCGGTGCTCGGCTCCAAACATCCGTTGGCGCAAGGCAGCGAGGAAGGCCTGTTCCTCTCGGCGCTGGCGCTGGAGCCGTTTGTGTTCTTTCCACGCAGCTACGGCAGCGGGCTGTATGCGCAACTACTCAGTCTGGCCCGCGATGCCGGGTTCAGCCCGCACTTCGCCCAGGAGGCCGGGGAAGCGATGACCATCATCGGACTGGTCGCAGCGGGGCTGGGGGTTTCGGTGTTGCCGGCGTCGTATCAGCGGATGCGCATTGACGGTGTGGTCTATCGACCACTGCTTGATCCGGAGGCGGTGTCGGCGGTGTGGCTGGTGCAGCGCAAGGATCAGAAATCGCCGATGGCCAAGGCGTTTGTCGAACTGCTTACACGCAAGGTCGAACCTTCATCAGTGTGATGCCTGCCGGCCTCTTCGCGAGCAAGCCCGCTCCCACCCTGGAATACGTTCCCCTGTGGGAGCGGGCTTGCTCGCAAAGGCGCCCGCCCAAACACCACACCTCTCAGGGCAACCGCACCAGATCCCCCTTCAACGCCACCCGCGTCACAAACACCCCCGCACGGCACTCATAGGTATTCAAATCCTTGCGCACATGCTGGTCGTAATAACTGACGATGTTGACCACCGCATTCGCCCCGACCCGTTTGGCATCGGCCTGCAACTTGATCAGGTTCGACTGCAGCACCCACTCGCAGGAATCGTGATCACTCTTGTTGAAGCCGTTGGTCTTCAGATCACTGACCACATCCCGGCGCAACAAGCGCTGCGTGCCCTGCGGCCCATTGCCGATCAGATAGAACTTCACACTGCCATCCAGCCGCCCGGCGCGGATCGCATCCGAGAGCACGGTTTCGAACGGCATGTACATCAGGTTGGTGGCGTGGCTGGCGATGGGCAATAGCCCGAGGAGTGCGGCGGCGATCAGGGCTTTCACTTGCATGGTCATCTCCTTGACTTTGCGAGTCAGCATTCAACGATTTAACGAGTGTAGACACCGTACGTCGGTGCAGAAAAAACCATCTGGAACATGTGTAGCTCAAGGGCTACACTTCCGAGCATGCCCGAGATTATTCGAAGTTCAACATTCTCCTGCTGGCTTTTGAAGCTGGCTGACAGCCGCGCCAGGATGCGTATTCAGGTGCGCATTGATCGTATGGCCGATGGGAATTTTGGTGATGTCAAAGCCGTCGGTGAGGGGCTCAGCGAAGTCAGAATTGACTATGGCCCCGGATATCGAGTCTATTTCATGCAACAAGGTCGGCAAGTGGTCATCCTCCTTTGTGGTGGAGACAAGAGCAGCCAACCCCGAGATATCAAGCAAGCCAAGCTCATCGCGGAGTCTTGGCAGGAGCAAAACCCATGACCGAACAATTCACTCGTTGGGACTCAGCCGAGTACCTCAAGACAGAAGAGGACATGGCCAATTATTTGGATGCCTGCATGGAGGAGGCTGGAGATGATCCTGCCTTTATCGCCAAGGCACTGGGCACCATTGCGAGAGCGCGAGGAATGACCCAAGTCGCACGTGACGCCGGGCTGTCTCGAGAAAGTCTCTACCGTGCACTGTCAGGTGAAGGAAATCCTGAGTTTGGAACGATTCTGAAAGTGGTAAAGGCGTTGGGCTTGAAGTTACATGCCAGCACTTGAGCTGAACAGAACAGCAAAGGGCGCCGCAGGGCGCCCTTTGTCGTTTCTACAGTTCAATCAATCCACGTGCGCAAGGTCTCCGCGCAACGCCACGCTCGACACCACCAGGCCCGCACGGCACTGGAATTTCTCGGTGTCTTTGTACAGGTCGCGCTGGTCGACGCTGGCGATGTTGATCACCGCGTTGGCGTCGGCTTTTTTCGCGGCGTTCTGCAGGGTCGCGAGGGCCGATTGCAGGGCCCAGAAGCAGGCGTCGGTGTCGGATTTGTTCGAGCCGTTGGTTTTGCGGCTGCTGCTCACGGTGTCGAGTTTGCGCACCTGTTTTGGCAGGGTTTCGCCGGCCAGGTAGAACTTCACGCTGCCGTCCAGCAGGCCGGCGTCGGTGGCGCGTTTGACGCCCTCGCGAAAGCTCAGGTAAGTCGGCTCGTCGGCGCCTTGCTTGACGATGCCCAGGTCGTTGACGAACTCGATGTCCGGGTTGATCGACAGTTCCTTGAGCACGTTGTCGCGCAGGCGGTTGACCCAGCGGTTGTAGTTGCCGTGGATCTTGCCGTCCTTGGCGTCGAGGCCGTAGCTGCTGCGGTAGTCGATTTCAAACGAGGTCGGGCTGAACGGGATGTCGACTTCGGCGTGATGACGGCCGCGTACGGTAATCGCCGCTTTGATCATGCCCGGTCGCACCGACTGCACCACCCACTGGCGATCATTGAGTGCGGTGACGATGGCGCGGCTCATCTGCGCCTGGGTGAAGCCGAGGTTGGGCGAGAATTCTTCCTTGGCGTTGTAAACCGGTTTGCTGGTGCAACCGCCGAGCACAAAGGCCAGGGCCAGCAGGGCGGCGATGCGGTGAAACTGAGTCATTCCCTTCACTCCAAACGTGTTGCGGTCAGTGCCAGCGGCGGAAAATCAACGAGGTGTTGACGCCACCAAAAGCGAAATTGTTGTTCATCACGTATTCGTGATGCATCTGGCGGAATTCGCCGCGCAGGTAATCGAGCTTGCCGCAGTGCGGATCGACCTCGTCGAGGTTGAGCGTGTGCACGTACAGGTCGCGATTGAGCATTTCGATGCTGAACCACGACTCCAGCGCGCCGCAGGCCCCCAGCGTGTGGCCGAGGAAACTCTTCTGCGAGCTGATCGGCATGTGTTCGCCGAAAAGGCTGCTGGTCGCCAGTGTTTCGGCAATGTCGCCCTGTTCTGTAGCGGTACCGTGACCATTGACGTAACCGATGGCGTCCGGCGTCAGCCCGGCGTCTTCCAGCGCCAGTTCCATTGCACGGCGCATGGTGACCTGCTCGGGGCGGGTAGTGTGCTGGCCGTCGGCGTTGCTGCCGAAACCGACGATCTCGGCGTGGATCCGCGCACCGCGAGCCAGCGCATGCTCCAGCTCTTCGAGCACCAGCATGCCGCCGCCTTCGCCGATCACCAGACCGTCGCGGCCCTTGTCGTACGGGCGTGGGCTGGTCTGCGGTGCATCGTTTTTCAGGCTGGTGGCGTAGAGCGCGTCGAAGACCATGGCTTCGGTCGGGCACAGCTCTTCGGCACCGCCGGCGAGCATCAGCGGCAGCCGTCCGAACTTGATCGCTTCATACGCGTAGCCGATACCCTGACTGCCGCTGGTGCAGGCGCTGGACGTCGGGATCAGCCGCCCGGTGAGGCCGAAGAAGATGCTGATGTTGGCCGCGGTGGTGTGCGGCATCATCCGCACGTAGGAGTTGGCGTTGAGGCCCTCGGCCACCGAATTGAGCAGCATATTGCCGAACGCCTTGATCTCGTCGGTGCTGCCGGTGGATGAGCCGCAGGCCACACCCATGCGTCCGTCCTTGATCGATTCGTCACCGAGCAGGCCGGCGTCGGCCAGTGCCTGTTCCGCCGCGCCCACCGCCAGCCGTGACACCCGGCCCATGCTGCGCAGTTGTTTGCGGGTCCAGTGCGCCGGCACGACAAAATCATCGATCGGCCCGGCCAGACGGGTGTTGAGTTCGCTGAAGCGGTCCCACTCGTCCATCCGGCGGATGCCGCTGCGGTTGGCCGCGAAGTTGCCGGCGATGGTCTGCCAGTCGCTGCCCAGCGAGGTGATGCCGGCCATGCCGGTGACGACGACGCGCTTCATCAGCACAAGCCTCCGTTGACCGCCAGAACCTGGCGGGTGATGTACGAGGCTTCCGCCGACATCAGGAAATTCACCGCAGCGGCGACCTCTTCCGGGGTGCCCATGCGTTGTGCGGGGATCATTTTCATCAGCTCTTCCACCGGCACGTTTTCGTCGAGCATCGCCGTGTCGATCAGGCCCGGCGCGACGCAGTTAACCGTGATTTTGCGCTTGCCCAGTTCAATCGCCAACGCTTTCGCCGCACCGATCACCCCGGCCTTGGAGGCGCTGTAGTTGACCTGGCCACGGTTGCCGATCAAACCCGACACCGAGGTGATGCAGACGATCCGACCGGAGGCGCGACGACGGATCATCGGCATCATCACCGGGTGCAGGACGTTGTAGAAACCGTCGAGATTGGTGCGCAACACCACGTCCCAATCGTCATCGCTCAGCGCCGGAAAAGCGCCATCGCGGGTCAGGCCGGCGTTGAGTACCACGCCGTAATAGGCGCCGTGGGTTTCGACGTCGGCTTCGAGAATGGTTTTGCAGGCTTCGCGGTCGGCGACGTCGAATTGCAGGATGCGCGCGCTGCGGCCCAACGCTTCGACTTCGGCTTTCACGGCCTGGGCTTCAGCCACGCCGCTGCGGCAGTGCAGGACGATGTCATGCCCGGCCTGCGCCAGACGCAAGGCAATGGCGCGGCCGATGCCACGGCTGGAGCCGGTGACCAGTACGGATTCAGTCATCGTTCGACTCTCTGTTTTGTTCAAGGTATTGGCTGGGCTGCGGCGGGCGGAACACGTTCAAGCGTGCGCTGGCTTGTATGTCAGGCCCGTGGATGTGGCATTCGAAAACACCCATGCCGTTGTCGTCTTCCAGCGAACGGATGCCGTGGATGGTCAGTTCGCTGCCAGCCGGGAAGGCCTCTACGTTGCACTCGAATTTGCGCGTGCCGAGCAGGAACCCCAACTCCACCGGGTTGCCCTTCCGCCGTGCATGGCAACCGGCAAACGCGGCGACGCTTTGCGCCATCAGCTCAACGCCAACCCACGCTGGCAGGCTGCCGTCGGGCAGGCTGAACAAACCGTCGGGCTTGACCGTGAGGCGGGTGTGGATCTGCTCTTCGTCGAAACTGAGGATGCGGTCGAGCAGAATCATGTCGCCAGCGTGGGGCAGCAGTTCGGCGAGCGGCCAGTCGTTCATGGGGCGTCTCCGATAATCAGGCTGACGTTGTTGCCGCCGAAAGCAAACGAGTTGCTCATCAGGTAGCGGGGTGCAATGGACGCCAGGCGTTCGCTCGCGGTCACCCACTTCAGCGCCGGCAAGTCGGGGTCGGGCCGGGCGTCCCAGACGTGTGGCGGCAAGGCGTGCTGCGGGTTGTCGGCGCTCAGGCTCAGCCAGCAGAACGCCGCTTCGAGGGCGCCGGCAGCGCCGAGGGTGTGGCCGGTCATCGGCTTGGTCGACGAGCAGGCCACGCCTTCAGGAAACAGCGTGGCAACCGCCAGACTTTCCATCGCATCGTTGTGCTGGGTCGCCGTGCCGTGCAGGTTCAGGTAGTTGATTTGACCGGCTTGCAGCTGCGCGCGGTGCAAGGCTTTCTGCATCGCTTGCAGGGCGCCGCGGCCGCTCGGTTCTGGCGCGGAAATGTGGTGCGCGTCGGAGCTGGCGCCGCTGCCGAGCAGGGCAATGGCCGGGCCGTCGCTGCGTTGCTTGCTCATCAGGAACAGCACCGCCGCTTCGCCGATGTTGATGCCGTTGCGGTTGGCCGAGAACGGATTGCAGCGCTGGTCAGACACCGCTTCCAGTGAACTGAAACCGTTGAGCGTGAGTTTGCACAGGCTGTCGACCCCGCCGCACAGCACCGCGTCGCACAGGCCCAGATCGAGCAGGCGCTGCGCGCTCATCAACGCCCGCGCACTGGACGTGCAGGCGGTGGAAATCACGTAGGCCGGGCCGCTGAGTTGCAGCCAGTCGGCGAGAAAATTCGCCGGGGCGCCGAGTTCCTGTTGCCGATAGTCGTACTCGCCAGGGAACTGCTGCTCACGGAGATAATGCGCCAACCCGCGGCTGGCTTCGTCGATCCCCGAAGTACTGGTGCCGAGCACCACGCCGATGCGCTCGCGGCCATAGGTCTGGATCGCCCGGTCGATGTCCTCGCGAATCTGCAGCGCGGCTTCCAGCAGCAGTTGATTGTTGCGGCTGCTCTGGTCGGCCAGTTCGGCCGGAATCGCCGTCAGCTCACCATGCACCGCCGCCACCGGCAACTCACGCCCGGCCACCCAGCCGGACTCGCGGCGCATGCCCGAGCAGTCACCGGCAAACAGGTTGTGCGCGACCTGTTGCTTGTCGCGGCCCAGTGCGCAGATCACGCCGAGGGCATTGAGGTAGGCAGTCATGGCGTCGGTTCACCGAGAGGAGAAACCCGATAGTGCGGGCCTTGGGGCAGATTCAATTGGAAACTCAACGGTTGTGCATAACGGATCGTCCAGCGCGGCGCCAGCGTGCGTTGCTCGCCCTGCTGCTGCGCGGCGGGATAATTGCGCGCCAGCTCGCCGGACGGGGTCAGGGCGAACAGCAACGCGGCGAACAGCTCCCGGGCTTCCGGGTTGGGCGGCAGCAGCCCGTCGGCCTGCCAGCGACCGTCGATCAGTTGCTGACGCGCCTGGGGGATGCCCAGCGGATCCATCATCGACCAGCGGATGCCGGGGCCTTCGCGCTGGATCACCAACAGCCAGTCCTGACGCTGATCGGCTTGTTGGCGTTCGATGTGCAGTTGCATCGGCAGCGGCAATGTCGGGTTGCCCGCTGGCAACGGCGCCTGGCTGGCGCAACCACTCAACAGGGCCGTTAGCAACAATACCAGCCACACCACAACCCCTGTGGGAGCGGGCTTGCTCGCGAAGGCGTCGGCACATCCGACATCAATGCAAGCTGACCCAGCGCTTTCGCGAGCAAGCCCGCTCCCACAGGTTAAGTGTTGCATCAGCAAGCCCCTGCCAATGGTTTTCGCGCGACGACATTCACCAAGGTCTCCTCACGCTCGCCAAACGGCTTCGGCCGGCGCAATCCAAACCGTTCCAGCAAGCCGAAATCCTTCGAACGGCTCCACCACAGATACGGGTACGAGACATTGCGCTCGCCAAACTCGAAACCCTGCTGGCGAATCATCTCCAGGTACTGCGCCGCGCTCTTCTGCACATGCATCGGATGACGGAACAGCCAGCGGATCACCCAAGTATCAATGTAGGCCTCGGTGGACTCGGCGAACAGCAGATAACCGCCCGGCTTGAGCACGCGGTAGAACTCGGCGAGGGCTTTTTCCTGTTCGACCAGATGATGAAAGGTCTGGTGGCAGAACAGCAGGTCGACACTGGCATCGGCCACATTGAGCGTCGCGCAGTCGCTACCGATCAGCTCCACATCGAAACCCTGGCGCGCCGCTTCTTCGGCGCTCAATTGCAGGCTGTGCGGATCGGCATCGACGCCGATCAGACGCTGTGGGGCGAAGGTCTGGCGCAGGTGGCGGAACGATTTGCCCTGACCACAGCCGGCATCCAGCAGCACCGGATTGGCCGGCAGCGACTCGCTGAACAACCCGCGCAGGTCGTTGATCGCCACGCGCAACACATGGTGCTGCCAGGTGTGGCTGCGCAGGAACCAGAAACCGAAGCGGGTTTCCTCGACGTAGCTGTCGCTCAAGTAATTCATGGGGCGTCCTTTGCACAGAGTTCGGAAATCATCTTCAACCGGCGGCGCGCTTCGCTGACGAACGGGTTGCGTTCATCCCAGGCGTAGCCGGCGAGGATCGAGCAGATCATTCGGCGTATGTCGGCCTGACTGTCTTGATAAAAAATCACGTCCTGGAAGGTGCCGGCGTACCAGCCTTCGACGTAGCAGCGGAAGGTATCGACCCCACGTTTGAGCGGCTCGGCGAACTCGCGCTGCCAGTCGACAGTTTCGCCCTGCAACTGCCGGTGCAGGACCGCGGCGGCCATGCTCGCCGAACGCATGGCGATGGTCACGCCGGAAGAGAACACCGGGTCGAGAAATTCCGCGGCATTGCCGAGCAGGGCGAAGCCCGGGCCATGCAGGGTTTTCACATTGGCCGCATAACCACCGAGGGTGCGCGCCGGGGTGTCCCACACGGCGTTGTTCAACACACCGGAGAGGCTCGGGGTTTCGGCGATGAAACCACGCAGGCAGGCATCCAGATCGCTATCGCGACCTTTGAAGTGTTCGGCGGCAGCCACCACGCCCACCGAGCAGCGACCGTTGCTGAACGGGATCGTCCAGAACCAGATGTCGC
The DNA here is from genome assembly GCF_053851495.1 of Pseudomonas sp. JQ36. Classification (NCBI taxonomy): domain Bacteria; kingdom Pseudomonadati; phylum Pseudomonadota; class Gammaproteobacteria; order Pseudomonadales; family Pseudomonadaceae; genus Pseudomonas; species Pseudomonas sp. JQ36. The sequence continues at coordinate 5,314,515 of NZ_CM132642.1, forward strand.
GGTGCTCGGGGTGGGTGGTGACGAGGATCTTCTCGCGGTCGAAGGCCGGATTGTCGATGTGATCTTCAACGTGGGTGAACACCGCCTGGCGCACCGGGAAATTCGACGGCGCTTCCAGATCGAGCAAACGCGACAGCACGCGCCCGTAGCCGCTGGCGTCGAGCACGAAATCCGCTTCGACGCGGTACTCGCTGCCGTCTTCGCGCAGCACGTCGAGCTGCGGTTTGGCCCGGTCGAAATCGACGCGGACGATGGCGTCGCCGTAGCGGATTTCGGCACCCTGCAATTCGGCCTGATCGGCCAGCAGCTTGTCGAAATCGGCGCGCTGCACCTGGAACGTGGTGGGTTTACCTGCGGTGAAGGTGTCGCCGAAATCGAAGGCGCTGTAGCGCTCGCCCCAGGCGAATGCAGCACCGGTCTTGCGCTGGAAGCCGGCGGCGTTGACGGCATCGAGCATGCCGGCTTCTTCGACGAAGTCCAGGCAGTGACTCAGCAGGCTTTCACCAATGGAAAACCTCGGGAAGTGCTGGCGCTCGATCACCAGCACATCGTGGCCCTTGCGCTTGAGCAGGGCGGCGGCGATGGCGCCGGACGGGCCGGCACCGATGATCACTACCTGACGACGTTGCATTTCAACGGTTGGCACGTGAACTCCCGGGCACAGTGGCGGTGGTTTTCAGGGGCGCGCGGTGCAGGCCGATCAGGGCCGGCAGCAGCGTCGCGATCAGGCCCATCAGCATCAGCGCGAAGTACAGCGCCGGGCTGATCAGCTGTTGTTGCAGCAACAGATTGAGAAAGACGATTTCGCTCAAGCCGCGAATGTTCAGCAGCACGCTTTCACGCCAGCGGCTGGCGCCTTCGAACGATGCACCGGCCCAGCCCAGACCCAGCCAGTTGCCGAGCAGTTTACTGGCAATCGGCAACAGCAGCAGCGCCGCCCATTGCACTGCGCCGAGGCTGGCGAGGGCACTGTGCACGTCGATCTGGACGATGCCGAAGGTGAGGATCAGCGGGATCGCGATCCACGTCTGCAAACGGCTCATCCATCGCGCCGGCAATGGCAGCACCAACGGCACTTTCAGCAGGGCCATGCACAGCAGATAACCGATGCCGAAAATCAGCGCGTTGAGTTTGTAGTGCTCGGCCAACACCAGCAGCGCAAAGAAGCCGAGGCTGTAGGTCAGTGGTCGGCGCACGCGCAGCAGATGCAACAGCACTGGCACGCAGGCCAGGCCGAGTGGCAGCAACAGGCTGCTCAGATGCAGACTGCCCTGAGCGAGGCCGAACAGCGTCCAGCAGGTCAGGTCGATGAGGATGGCGGTCTGCACCAGACGCCGGGTGGCGGCGGGCGGATAGTCGATGTGGCGCAGGTACAGGTACAGCACCGGGATCGCGGTGATCGCGAATACCAGCCCAATGGCCAGCGAGTTCAGCCACGGTTGCGCCGGTAGCAGCCAGCAGGCGGCGGCCAGACCGCAGGCGAACGGCACGGCAAAACTCGGCACGGCGATTTTCACGCTCTGGCGGTCCAGCCGCAGGTCGATCACATCACTGAGAATGTGCCCGAGCAACAGCGCGAAACTCAGGCTGTAGAGGTCTTTCAGCCACCCCGGTGCAATCAGTTGAGCACCGCTGAGCTGCCAGCCCGGTTCGATCCAGAAATACATCAGCAGCGGCAACCCGAAGCTGGCCAGCAGCAACTGGCTGACGATCGGTATCAGGCCGAAATGCCGACCGATACGGGTCGCCACGGCGAACAGCGCCAGGGCCATCAGCCAGAAACCGACGACCATCATGCTGCCGGCTCTGCGACGGCGGCACGGTGGACGTGACGTCCGGCCCACGGCGCCAGAATGAAACTGAAGGCCAGCCCCAAGCTCACTGACAGGCCGAAATTGCTCACCGCCGGCGTGCTCGACACCGCCAGCAAACCGAACGACAGCCAGGTCGTCAGCGCCGCCAGCAAGGTGCCCAGCAAGCTGACCGCCGCACCGCCGACCTGCTCACGCATGAGGATCGCGTAATCGACGCTGATCGCCGTTACCAGCAGCAGGCCGAACAGGCTGAACAGGGTCAGCGGCTGACCGAGCCAACCGAGACTGGCCAGGCTGCACAGCGCCGCGAGTAACGGCAGAGCGACGATGCGCAAGGCGCCGCCGAAGCCGAACGGCACGATCAGCACCAGCACGATCAACACGCAGGAGGCGAGTTTCAGTTCGGCGGCGCTGATCTGGGTCGCGGCGAATACGTTGTTCAATTCGCCGAGACGATCCACCAGCGTCACCCCCGGCAAATCCAGGGCCTGCACCCGCAGCAGTGACGGATTGTTCAGGCCTTGCAGGCTGGTCATCGCCGCCACGCCGTCATCGGTCGGGCCGAGCCACAGCGTACGGTAAGGCTCGCCTAACGGCCCGGCCAATGCGGCGTCGATGTCTTCGGCAGGCAGGTTCTGCAGCTGCTGCAACTCGGTTTGCAACGACGCGAGCGGTACGCCGAGGTCGAGCAATGGCTGCCAGTATTGCGGCAGTTTGCTCAGCGCTTCACGAACCTGCTGTTGCTGGCTCGGCGGACTGAGCAGTTGGTCGAGGGCCAGATAGCCTTGCAGTTTGTCGAGGTTGACCAGTTGCTGCAGACGCTCGCTCAGTGCGGCCTGACGCTCCAGCAGTTGCTGCTGATTGGCGGCGCGCACGAGGAAGAACTGGCTGGTCGGCTGATAGCCGGTGATGCGCGCGATGGTCTGCGCTTCATCGGTCAGGCGTTGTGGCGCACCGACCCACTGGCGGATGTCGTTCTTGCTTTGCAGCTGCACCAGACCGCCGGCGCAGAAGGCGATCAACAGCGCCAGCAGCACCGGGGTGCGCACGTGTTCGAGCAGGGTTTCGCGCAGCTGCACCAGACGCTCGGCCAGATGCAGCGGCCATTGCGCCGGTTGCAGTTCAACGTTTTTCAGCAGGGCTGGCAGCAGGCACACCGCCGACAAATAAGCGCCGAGCAAGCCAGCGGCGGAGAACACCGCGATTTGCGTCAGCGCCGGGAAGGGCGTCCAGGCCAGCGCAAGATAACCGATGGCGCTGGTGATCAGGCTCAGCGTCAGCCCGGACAAGGTCAGGCGCAGCGCCGGCCAGCTGCGCCACGGCTTGAGGCTCCAGCTTTTCGACAGATAGTGCAGCGGGTAATCCACCGCCACGCCGATCAGGCTGGAACCGAGCACCAGGGTCATCACGTGCATGTGGCCGAACAGCGCCACGCAGGCCACCGCGCCGAACAGCATGCCCACCAGCACCGGCACGAACGCCAGCAGTACCCGCCAGCGACGAAACGCCAGCAGCAGCAACAGCAGAATGCCGACCGTCGCGCCGCCGCCAACCCAGGTCATTTCGCGGGTGGCTTGCTGCTGACCGTTGGCGGCGTAGAGCAGACCGCTGGCGGCCAACAGTTGCACGTCGGATTTCGCCGCCTGCTCGCGACTGTGCTGCAGCAGATCAGCGACTTGCAGCGGCAGGTTCATGTCGAAGGCATTGCCGGTGGTGCGCGCGCGCAGCAGCACCCAGCTCTTGCCGTCGGCATCGGCGACCAGTGCGCCGCTGCCGATGTCCAGTTGCACCGCGCCGTGTTTCGGCTGGCTGTTCTGAATGCGTCCGGTCAGGCCCAGCCAGTCGTCCTGGCTCGGCACCAGTGTGAACCCGTTGAACGGGTCGAACAGCGCCTGCACCCGTTGCTGAATGAACGCATCGGGATGCTCGGTCAGCAGTTGCCGGTCATCTGCCGAGAGCATCGCCAGTCGACCTTGCAGCAGTTGCGTACGCAGCGCCGGCAGATCCGCCTGCAGGTTCCACTGGACCTTTTCGAACAGACCGCTGGCCTGCCATTGCTCGCCCAGAGTCTGCGCCATAGCCAGCGCTTGCTGGCGATCGGCGTGGCCGACCAATACCAGCATTTCCCGATTAAGCGGCTCCTGCATGCGTTGTTCGGCGCGCAGTTCGAGGGCGTCAGGATTGGTTCCGGGCACCAGCTCCATGAGGTTGGCCGACAGCGGCGCACCGTCGCGCCACTGCCACCCGGCCAGCGCGACGACCGCCAGCAGCAGGATCAGGAACAGCCACGGCAGCCTGCGTTCACTCGGCAAAGTCATGTTGCTCCGCTTCGCTCAATGGCTGGCTTGCAGTGCTGTCCTGCATGCGCAGCACGGTGCTGTCGCCCTGGGTTTCCAGCAGCTCGATGGTCTGTACCAGTGCACCGCCGTCGATATTGATCTGATTGAATACTTGCTTGAGCAGCACCGAGCGCGGGGTCAGGGTCAGTTTCCACTGCTGTGCATCGCCGCTCAGGGCCAGTTCGAAATCCCGCTGCAAACCGCTGCTGTCGCCTTGCAGCACAGCGAGGAACAAGCGGTTCTGTTCGGCGCCGGCGCTCTTGTTCGGCAGCAACTGCCAAGCGTTGCCGTCACGACGGGCGATGCCGTTGGCGGTGATGCGGTAATCCTGTTGCAGCGGGCTCTTGAGCAGCCAGAGCAGGCCGTGATTTTTCGCCAGCACGAAGCTGCCCTTGCTGATCAACGGCTGGGGCAGGGCGCGCAGATGTTTTTCCTGAATGAACTGGCCGTGGATCACTTCCGGTTTCGCCAGTTGCTCGCTGAGCTGTTGCAGGTCGAAGGCGTTGGCCAGCGTCGACACGGCGAGCAGCGCCATCGCGCCAAGGCATTTGCAGAACAGGTTCATCGCAGCATCCTTTCCACCGCATCGGTGAACACTTTCGGTGAGGCCAGTTGCATCTCGCGGCTGCTGATCTCGACCGCTACCTGCACCGAGCTGGCGCGGGTCAGGCGTTCGCCGGTCTGCAGGTCGGTGATCAGATAATTGATCTTCAAGCGGTTCTCCCACTCCACCAGACTGGCGCGCACGTTCAAGCGCTGGCCGAACACCGCGCCCCGCACATAACGCAGTTGCAGGTCGATGATCGGCCACGCGTAACCGGACTCGGACATCTGCGTGTAGTTGTGGCCGATCTGATCCAGCAGCGCGCAGCGCGCCACTTCCAGGTATTTGACGTAGTGCCCGTGCCAGACCACGTGCATGGTGTCGACGTCGAAAAACGGCACGAGGATTTCCGTGTCGGCGTGCAGCACTCCGGCGCTACGCATGCAGCCTCCAGTGTTGCTCGGCGATGCGTTGCAGACACAGGCGCAGTTCGCCTTCCAGTGCACGGTCTTCGATGACCGGCGGGAAGTCCTTGGCCAGCTCTTCGTGCATGGCGGCCAGCGAAGGTGGCAGCGCGCGTGCGTCTTCATCGCGACCGCGCAACCAGACGCCCTGATTGGCCGCGAGCAACGTGGCGGCGGCGACCTGTTCGGTCAGCTCCAGCACGCGGATCGCGTCACGGGCGGCGATGGTGCCCATGCTCACCTTGTCCTGGTTGTGGCACTCGGTGGAGCGTGAGAACACGCTGGCCGGCATGGTGTTTTTCAGCGCTTCGGCGGTCCAGGCACTGGTGCCGATCTGCACGGCCTTGAAGCCGTGGTTGATCATGGCGCGATCCGCCGGGGCGCCGGACAGGTTGCTCGGCAAGCCATGGTTGTAGCGCTCGTCGACCAGCAGCGCGAGCTGCCGGTCGAGCAGGTCGGCGACGTTGGCCACCAGATTTTTCAGGCTGTCCATGGCGAACGCGATGTGCCCGCCGTAGAAGTGCCCGCCGTGCAGCACGCGCTCGGCTTCGGCGTCGATGATCGGGTTGTCGTTGGCGCTGTTGAGTTCGGTTTCGATGAATGAGCGCAGCCAGTTCAGGCTGTCGGCCAGCACCCCGAGCACGTGCGGGGCGCAGCGCAGCGAGTAGCGATCCTGCAGGCGATGCAGCGGCGCGGTCGGCGCGTCGATCGCCAGATCCTTGCGCAGCCACGCGGCAACCTGCATCTGTCCCGGATGCGGCTTGGCGGCGAACAGACGCTCGTCGAAGTGCTCCGGGTTGCCTTGCAGCGCGACCACGTTGAGCGCGGTGATGCGCGTGGCCAGTTGCAGCAGATAGTCGGCGCGGGCGAACGCGAGGCAGGCGAGGCCGGTCATCACCGCCGTACCGTTCATCAAGGCCAGCGCTTCTTTCGGGCGCAGCACCAATGGCGTCCAGCCGAGTTCGCGATGCACGTCGGCAGCCTGGCGACGCTCGCCACGGAACAGCACTTCGCGCTCGCCGGACAGGGTCGCGGCAACGTAGGACAGCGGCGTCAGATCGCCGCTGGCGCCGACCGAACCTTCTTCCGGAATCAGCGGCAGGATGTCGTGTTCAAGGAAGGCGTGCAGGCGCTCCAGCAGTTCGATGCGCACCCCGGACACGCCGTGGCACAGCGACTGCAAACGCGCCGCCAGCACCGCGCGGGTGGCTTGGGCGTCGAGCAGCTTGCCGAGGCCGCAACCGTGGAAGGTGTAGAGATGACGCGGCAGTGCCTCGACGTGATGCAGCGGCACCGCGACCACGCAGGAATCGCCGTAACCGGTGGTCACGCCGTAGATCACGCCTTCCTTGTCCAGCAGCGAATCGAGGAACCGTGCGCCTTTGGCGATACGCTCGCGATAAGCGGCGTCGCTCTGCAACTGCACGGGCGCCTGACGGTTGGCCAGGGCCAGCACGTCTTCGATGCGCAAAGGGCGTTCGCCGAAGGTTACCGGCTCATGGGTTGGCGTCGTCATCGGTCTTCCAGAAAGGGTAAAAGTTGAACCATTGGTGCGGGGCTTCGAGGCAATAGTGACTCAGGCGCTGCGCATAGCGGGTGGCCCACTGATGAATGACCTGCTCGCGCTCGCGGCGCGTCCACGTCACGCTGTCGGCGAACGGTTCGAGGGTCAGGCGATAGTGGCCGTCCGGTTGTTTCAGGCACATCAGCAGATTGACCGGGCACTTGAGCAAGCCGGCCAGCAACCATGGGCCTTGCGGAAACGCTGCCGGGTGGCCGAGAAAATCCACGCTGACGCTGCGCCCGCCATGCAACGGTACGCGGTCGCCGGCAATCGCCAGCCATTCGCCGCGCTCCAGGCGTTCGTGCAGTTGCAGCATGATCACCGGGTCCAGTTCGCTGACCTGAATCAGGCGCAGATTGGTCGCCCCGGCCTCGCCCAGCAAACGGTTGAACTGCTCGGCGTGCTTGGTGTGCACCAGCACATTCATGGTGACCTTTTCGCCGATCTCGGCCAGCGCCCGGCATACCTCAAGGTTGCCCAGGTGCGCGCCGACCAGCAGTTGCCCGCGACTGCCGCGCAACTGATTGCGCAGCAGTGCCGGGTCGATGATTTCGATCTGCTCGATGCGCAGCTTGCCGTTCCACACGTCGAGCTTGTCGAGCAGCGAATCGGCGAACGCCATGAACTGGCGAAACACCCGCCAGTAACTCGGTCGCAATTCGGCACGCTGGCTCCAGTCGGCCAACCGTTGCTGGTATTGCCAGGCACTGTTGCGCGCGGTACGGCCGAACAGGAAGAAGTACAGGACGATGCCGTACAGCAGCGGACTGAGCAGACGCCGGCCAAGCACCTTGGCGGCGAACGCGGTGAATTTCATCAGCAGGAAGCTGCCGCGTTCTTCACGGTCGGCCCAGTGCTTCTTGTCGGTCTCGACGCTCATGTGCGCCACCGGCGCCAGAGGATGACCGGCAGGCGCAGCAGCATGCCGAAGAACAACCGGGTGTGCATGCTGGAAATCAGCGCGTTGTCGTGCAGCAGACGGAAGTGCGAGACGCCGTCCAGCGGGTAATGCACGCTGGTCTGCAGCCAGCGCATCGGCTGGTTGCGCCACGACAGGCGCACGAGGATGTCGGAGTCGAAATCCATACGCTTGCCTACCCGCGCCGAGTCGATCACCGCCAGCGTCGGAGCCAGCGGGTAGACGCGAAAGCCGCACATCGAATCGCGGATCTGCAGCGACAGTGTGTTGATCCAGACCATCACATGAGTCAGATAACGCGCGTACAAGCGGCCCTTGGGCACGCTCTCGTCGAACAGCGGATAACCGCAGATCATCGCGTCCGGGTGGGCGCGGGATTCCTCGACGAAACGCGCGACGTCGTGCAGGTCGTGCTGGCCGTCGGCGTCAACCTGCAGGGCATGGGTGAAGCCCAGGCGCGCCGCTTCGCGCAGGCCGGTCATCACCGCGCCGCCCTTGCCCTGATTGAGGGTCAGGCGCACCAGATGCACGTTGTCACGTTCGGCCAGCGCATCCAGCACGCGCGCGCAGGACAGGGTGCTGGCGTCGTCCACCAGAATGCATGGCAGGCCCCGGGCGAGCAGGGCATCGACCACGGTGCCGATCGCGGTTTCATGGTTGTAGACCGGAATCACGGCGCAGGGGTTATGCATGATTCACGCACCCATTGTGGCGAGGGAGCTTGCTCCCGCTCGAGTGCGCAGCACTCGCTCGCAGTTTTGCGTGGACCGAGTTTGGGGCCGCTTCGCAGCCCAGCGGGAGCAAGCTCCCTCGCCACAGGTTAAGCATTGGCAGGCTCCAGGATGATTCGCCCGCTGGAGCAGGTCGCGGTGTCGTTACGGTAGGCGAAATACAGTTTGCCGCGCTCGGGATCGAAACGCAGGTGCAGCTGGACTTCATCGCCCGGGCGTACCAGTTGCTGGAATTTCAGCACTTCCATGCCGGCAAATTTGCCAGACAGGTTCAGCAGTTGTCGGCCAAGGTTCAGCGCCCATTCGACTTGCACCACGCCGGGCAGCACCGGAGCCTTGGGGAAGTGACCGCTGAAGTAGGCCAGGTCCGGTGGAACACTCAATTGCAGGCTCCACTCGCCGTCGGTTTCGACCTGCTCCAGCACTTCCGGAGCTTTCGGCCGTGGCGCCAGCAGCAGCGCTTCGATGTCGGCCTGCGGCAGCTTGCCCTGGCTGTTCAGTGGCAGTTGCCGCACCAGACGCCAGCGCCGGGGCAAGGCCAGGGCTTCGCAATGCTGGCTCAGGTGCTTGCGCAGGGCTTCGGTCAGGCTGCGTCGGCCCTGTTCACGCAAGGCAAACAGGCCGGCGTCGCTGAGCACCAGCAAGGCGCCAAGCACCGCACGGTTTTCTTGAACCACGCCCAGCCGCGCTTCGGCGACCCATTCATGGGCGACCAGTGCCTGTTCGAGCATCGGCAGGGAGATGCGCTTCTCTTCGAGTTTGACGATCCGGTCCAGCCGCCCGAGCAGTTCGAAACGCCCGTCGGCGGCAATGCGCGCGGCGTCGGCGGTGTGTTCGACATGCCCGGTCGGCAGGTAGGGCGAGGCGATCAGCAAGGCGCCGTCGCTGTCCTGGCTTAGCTCAACCCCGGCGAAGGGCTGCCACAGACTGGCGCCCTGACGCCAGGCGATGCCGCCGGTTTCCGAGCTGCCGAGGATTTCGGTCGGCCACTGTTGCAGGCGTTGCTGCAGGCTCTGCGCCGCGTCTGCGGGTAAAGCGCCGCCGGAGGAAAACACCCGGCGCACGGCGCTCAGGGCCGGCCAGTCGAGGTTGTCGCCCATGCGCTTGAGCAACGCCGGGCTGCCGACCCAGGCGAAGGCCGGGTGTTCACGGCTGGCGCGCTGCAGATCTTCCGGAAACGCCAGTTGCTTGCGCACGAACGGGCGTCCGGCGCACAGCGGCCACAGCACCCGGAACAACAAACCGTAGATGTGCTGGGTGGCGACACTGCCGATGATCCAGGCTTCACCGAGATCTGCGCCCCACAGTTGCTCCAGCGCTTCGACCTCGTTGGCCAGTTGGCGCAGGGTCTTGTCGATACGCTTGGGCTCGCCGCTGGAGCCGGAGGTGCACAGGCTCAGGCGGCACTGGTCGAGATCCAGTTCAGCGCCGGGCAGGGCCGGCTGCAGCAGATCGTTCAAGTGAACATCCGCGCTGTGATCGGTCAGCCATAGATCGACTTCATTCGACCAGCGTTGGCGGGTCTGCGCTTGCAGGTCAGCGGGCAGCAATACACTGACACCCGCGCGCCAGGCCCCGAGCAGGGCGATGGCGAGGTCGGCAGCATCTTCCAGATGCACCGCCATACGCTGCACGCCGCGTGCCTGCAGACCGGCGGCAACGCTCAGCGCCTGTTCGCGCAGTTGCGTGTGGTCGAGGGCCGGGGCGGCGCTGATCGCGCGTTCCGGCAGGGCCTTGAGCAACAGTTGCTCAAGTTTTATCCAGTTCATTTACGGCCTCTTACCCGTTGTCGTATCAGCCATTCAATGGCAAACATCAGGCCGATCAATCCGTAGGAGATCAGGCCGGTGTACAACATCCACCAATGCAGCGGCGCCCACAGGGTCAGGAGCGCGGCGCACAAACCGTTGCAGAAGAAAAACACGCTCCAGGCCACCGTGACCTGACGGGTGTAGCGGATCGCCTCGGGCGGTAATTGCGGCTCGCGCAGTCGCGCCAGACGCTCGACCATCGGCGGCCCGTATTTCAGGCTCAGGCTGAACAGCACCAGCATGAAGCCGCTGATCAGCACCGGATACCAGCGCAGCAACAGCGGACTGTCGAACAGCGCCAGCAGCAGGCAGAACCCGATCGCCACGCAGGCCATCCAGCGGCTGCCGGGCTTGCGCTCGCCGGTCAGTGCGCGCGCCAGCCACAACCCGCCCAGTAGCAGTCCGAACTGCCACGGGGCGAAGTGCTCCATGCCGAAATACACCGCAAAGGGGTACAGCAGCCCCGCCAGCAGCAGGCCGAGGCCGATCAATCGGCTCATGCGGCCGGTTGAACCAGTCGGTAGACCGCCTCGACCACGTCACCGACGGTGCGCACCGATTTGAATTCTTCGGCGGCGATTTTCTTGCCGGTCTGGCGTTTGATGTGATCGATCAGGTCGACCGCGTCGATGCTGTCGATCTCCAGATCCTGATACAGGTTGGACTCCAGGCTGATCCGCGCCGGATCCAGTTCGAACAGCTCGACCAAGGCATCGCGCAGGGTGTTGAAAATGTCGTCACGAGTTTGCATGGTCCGGTCTCAAGCTGCCTGTTTTGCCGTGACGAACGCCGCAAGGCTCGCCACGTTGGTGAAGTGGTTACGGGTGTCTTTGGCGTCGGCGTCGATCTTGATGCCGTACTTTTTCTGGATCGCCAGACCCAGTTCCAGTGCGTCGACGGAGTCCAGGCCAAGGCCTTCGCCGAACAGCGTCTGGTCGTCGCCGATGTCGTCGGCGCTGATGTCTTCGAGGCCGAGGGCGTCGATGATCAACAGTTTTATGTCACGGTGCAGATCGCTCATCTTCGGCGAGCTCCTTGATGAAGTAGGTGTGCAAATAGTCGTTGAGCTTGCGCGAGGCTTGCGGGGCGGGGCCTTGCGTGGCGAAAGTCTGTGGATCTATATCGGCCCCGACGCGGAAACTGAAGTGCACGCGACGGCGGGGGATGCGATACCAGGGTTCGGCCTTGGTCAGGGTAGTCGGACTGACCTTGATAACCACTGGTGTAAGGATTTTCGCACCGCGCAGGGCAATCGCCGCGGCCCCCCGATGAAAGGCCGGTGCCTGCCCCGGCTGGGTGCGGGTGCCTTCGGGAAAGATGATCAGGGTCTGGCCGTTTTGCAGGGACTCGGCGGCGGCGTCGAGCATGTCCATGCTGCCGTCATTGCTGATGTATTCGGTGCGGCGCAGCGGGCCGCGAGTGAAGGGATTTTCCCACAGGCTTTTCTTCACCACGCAATTGGCCTGGCGCACCAGACCGATAAGGAACACCACGTCGATCAGCGACGGGTGGTTGGCGATGATCATCTGCCCCGGGCGGCCGAGGCGTTCCGCGCCTTGAATGTCGTAAGTCAGCACGCCGGTGCGGGCCATGAACCGCACAAAAAACCAGAACAGCCGACTGACGGTCTGCCGCGCGCGCTGCCGATGCTTGAGTGCGTCACCCGATAAGCAACCGAGCAGCGGAAATACCAGTATGCGCAGGCACAGCCCGCCGAGCCCGAACAGGGCGAAACTGGCGGCGGTGGCCAGCAGGCGCCAGTAATAGGCGTCGCGGTTCTTCTCGGTCACGGGTTGCGTTGCCAGGTCCATACACGATTTTTCCAGGCATGTTGGCAATGGGGTTGCTGGCCGAGCAGGGCGCGCAACAGATTCAGCGCGTGGGGCCAGTGCGCTTTGGACAGTGCTTGCGGGCCGCTGTTCAGGGTCAGCCGCCAGTCGGTACCGGGGGTGAGCAACAGACCCAGCGCATAAGGGAACGGCACGTCGTCGATCCACTGCGAATAGGCCTGTGGCGGCTGTTCTTCGGTGATGATCAGCAGCACCGCCGGCGCGCCCTCATCGAGCAGGGCGGCGGCTTCGAGGATGCCGTGTTCCAGGCCATCGCCTGCGGCCGCCAGTGCAGTCATTTCGCTGGTTTCGCCGCGCATGATCGACCACAGGCCGATGATCGCGTTGTGCACCGACAGGCTGAACTGGGTCGGCGACAACGGCTCGTCCTTGGCCAGGTCACTGAGGATCTCGAAGGTGCGCGGGGTTTCGCCGTGTCGTGAAACAAACACCAGCGGCAGGTTCTCCCGTCCGTCGGCCAGCGGCCAGCCGACACTGAACGCCATCCGCGCCAGACGGCTGAGGCGTCGACGCTGCATGGCTGGCAGAAACGACACATCGGGCGCGACATCGCTGCTCGGGAGTACGACCGGTTGTCGGCTCCAGGCCTGCCACGCGTCCACGCTGTCGAGCCCCGGGGCCCACGCGCGCCATTGGGCGATGTTGAAGTTGATCACGGATGCTCATCCCGCCCCTGCGGGCTTTTATGACGCTTTGAGTCGCCAAGGCCGCGGCTGACTTGACGTGGCGCTTGGCGCCGGGTGGCGCGCATTATCCCGGTGCGACGAGTGTGTAGCAAATGTTGGTTACGTTTTGCGCAACGAAATGTACCGAGTGGTTCGTGGAAAAAATGTCACTTGGCCATTATCCGGATCGTGCGGGATTTGTCTGTCGGGCATATCAGCGCAATCGCGAGGTTTTTGCCCGCTGTGCCCGCTGATTTTTGCGCCTGACTCTGTAGTCCGCGTCGTTGAGGTAGCGAAGCGTGCGCACAGGCAACTACACTCGGTCATTCTTTGATACACGGAGGTTTTGTCATGCGGCGTGTGGTGTTCAATCAGAAAGGTGGCGTGGGCAAATCCAGCATTGCCTGCAATCTGGCCGCGGTGAGTGCCAGCGAGGGCTATCGCACGCTGTTGGTCGACCTCGACGCCCAGGCCAACTCCACTCAGTACCTGACGGGGCTCACCGGCGATGACATACCGATGGGCATTGCCGACTTCTTCAAGCAAACCTTGTCATCAGGACCGTTCTCGAAGAAAAACCAGGCCGACATCTACGAAACCCCGTTCGACAACCTGCATATCATCACCGCCACCGCTGAACTGGCCGATCTGCAGCCCAAGCTTGAGGCCAAGCACAAGATCAACAAGCTGCGTAAGTTGCTGGATGAGCTGGATGGCGAATACGACCGGATTTATCTGGATACGCCACCGGCGCTGAACTTTTATGCTGTGTCGGCGTTGATCGCCGCCGATCGTGTACTGATTCCCTTCGATTGCGACAGCTTCTCGCGCCAGGCGCTGTACGGGCTGCTGGCGGAGATTGAAGAGTTGAAGGAAGACCACAACGAAGGTCTGGAAGTCGAAGGCATCGTGGTCAACCAGTTCCAAGCCCGGGCCAGCCTGCCGCAACAGATTCTCGATGAGTTGATTGCCGAGGGCTTGCCGGTGCTGCCGGTGTACCTGAACAGCTCGGTGCGCATGCGCGAGTCGCACCAGGCCAGCACCCCGCTGATCCACCTCGACCCACGGCACAAACTCACGCAGCAGTTCGTTGAATTGCACAATCTGCTCGAAGACCACTGACCCCTGAGCTACTCAGATCCCCTGTAGGAGTGAGCCTGCTCGCGATGGCGTCCTGTCAGCCAACATATGAGTTGATTGACCGGACGCCATCGCGAGCAGGCTCACTCCCACATTGGGTTCTGTGTGGTATCAGATGCCCTGGCTACGCAGCCACGCCATCAACTGCGGCAACGGAAACGCCCCGCTCTGGCGCGCCACTTCCCGACCGTTCTTGAACATAATCAGGCTCGGAATCGAACGAATCCCCAACTGCGCCGACAACTGCTGATTGGCCTCGCTGTCGAGCTTGGCCAACCGGCACTTGCCCGCCAACTGCGCCGCTGCCTGCTCGAACACCGGCGCAAACGACTTGCATGGCCCGCACCAGTCCGCCCACACGTCAACCAATAGCGGTAGATCACCTTTGATCTGGCTGGCGTAGTCACCTTGCTTGAGTTCGAACGGCTTGCTCAGCAGTACCGCGGATTTGCAGCGCCCGCATTTTGGCTGGTCGGCGAGGCGTTCGGCGGGGATGCGGTTGAGGCCGTTGCAGGCGGGGCAGGGGATTAGGAGTGGTTCAGACATGATGGGCTCTCGGGCAGGAAGTCTATAAGACTGATCTGGAGGCAAAGTCGCGATTATCAAGGAATCGGTCTGTAGGTCATTACCATCGTCACTTAAGGAAAGGACCTACGCGCGTCGGTGCTGAATCTGATTATCTGTATTTGATCCAATTGGTAATCTTGAGCAGACCTGAACCAAATAACGCTTGGACTCCCATCCCTATGGCCTTCACAACGGGTAAACGTCTTTCGCTCTTACAGCTTTTAGAAGGATCTGAGTCTGTTGAAGACTTAAATGTCCGCGCGATTTACTCGTTTGCCGGGGACTTTGTTGGTTTCGAGAATGTTTGGCTAGATTCCGGTGCTGACCAAAATCCGGATTTCTTTCCTCGTCCTCTGCGTCGGCCAGAAAATGAAGATGACTACGACGCCTTGGTTCAGGCCGTCGATGAGATCCTTGAGATAACCGGTGATGATGGCTCGCATCCACTCGCGAGCCTGCTGGACATCATCAGTGATTGGATTGAGGAGTGGGATCGCACGCATCATCCGGTGCCTAAACCACCAGGTCGTGAAGTGTTGGGATATTTAATGCGTGAACATGGTTTGACCCAGAGCGATTTGCCCGGGGTCGGTACTCAGTCTGTTGTCTCGGAAATCCTGAGCGGCAAGCGGCAGTTAAACCTGCGGCAGGTTTGCTGGCTGGCCGAGTTTTTCAAGCTTCCTGTAGACGTATTTGTCTAAGACGTCTCAGGAAGAACAACTGATCTCCAGATGCTTGCCCCACTCCGGTGGCCGTTCGGCATAACCTTCCATCCCCGGCTGTTCGTCGAACGGTTTGCTCAGCACCGCATGCAGCCGGCGCACCTCGGAGTAGTCGCCTTGTTCGGCGGCGTCGATGGCTTTTTGCGCGAGATAGTTGCGCAGGATGTACAGCGGATTGACCGCATGCATCCGCGCCCGGCGCAGATCCTGATCGCTGTCGCCATCGCGGGCAACCCGTGCCACGTAGCGCTCGCCCCAGGCGTCGAAGCCTTTGATATCGACGAAGTCATCACGCAATCGGGCGACAGCCTGTTCTGCTGACTCTTCGCCGAGATGGCGGAAGAACAGCGTGTAGTCGACGCCGCTGTTCTGCATCAGTTGCAGCAGGTCTTCGAGCAGTTTCTGGTCGTCATCCTCGGCGGTGGTGAAGCCGAGGCGGCGGCGCATCAGGTCGAGGTAGTGCGCCTGGAACAGCGGCAGGTACAGGCCGAGGGTTTCGCGCAGGGCTTCGACGCTGATGAACGGCGTCAGGGCTTGGGCCAGAGCGCTGAGGTTCCACTGGCCGATCGGCACCTGGTTGCTGAACGAGTAGCGGCCCTGATCATCCGAGTGGTTGCAGATGAAGTTGGCGTCGAAATCGTCGAGGAAGGCGAACGGGCCGAAGTCGAAGGTGATGCCGAGGATCGACATGTTGTCGGTGTTCATCACCCCGTGACAGAAGCCGTAGGCCTGCCACTTGGCGATCAGTTCGGCGTTGCGCTCGACGATCTCGCGGAACATCGCCAGATACGGCTCCGGCTGCTCCAGGCATTCGGGATAATGCATCGCCAGCACGTGCTCGCCGAGTTGCTTCTGCTGCTCGGGACGCTTGGTGTAGTAGAAATATTCGAAATGGCCGAAACGGATATGGCTTGGCGCCAGACGCAGCACCATCGCTGCGCGTTCCTGCTTTTCGCGCCACACCGGAGTGTCGGAGCCGATCACGCAGGCTGCCCGTGAAGACGGGATGTTCAGCCCGTGCAGTGCTTCGGAAGCGAGAAACTCACGGATCGACGAACGCAGCACCGCGCGGCCATCGCCCATGCGCGAAAACGGCGTCTGTCCGGCGCCCTTCAGATGCAGATCCCAGTGTTCGCCAGCGTCGTTGTAGACCTCGCCCAGCAACAGTCCGCGACCATCACCCAGTTGTGGCGTGTAGCCGCCGAACTGATGCCCGGAATAGACCATCGCTCGTGGTTCGGCATCGGCCCACAACTTGTGGCCGCCGAACAGTTCAGCAAATTCCTGAGTCTCAGCGGTCGCCGGATCGAGATCGAGCAAGGCCAGGGCCGCCGGGCTGGCGACGACCAGACGCGGGTTGTCGATCGGCTCGGGCAGCACATGGGCGGAGAACGCGTCGCCCAGGCGGGCGAAGCGATTGTCGAAGGTCAGTTCGTCGAGGGCTTTCAAGGGCCGGCTCCAGCAGAATGTCCGAGCATTCTGCTGGGATCAGACCGGTTAGTCGAGTTTGGCCGGCGGCGGCTCTTGCAGCGGTTTCTGATCGTCGGGGATCGGTACGATGGTTTTGGTCTCCGGCTCGATCGGCACCATCTTGTATTCCTGACCGTGGAGGTTCTTCAGGTACACCTCCATCTGGCGGAACGAGATGTTGATGTGCTGCTTCTTGAACTCGCGGTTGATGAAGCGGTTGACCTCATCGAGTACCGGGTTGCGGTCACCGAGGTCACGTACGTGCATGCGCAATTCGTGGTCGAGGGTGCTTTCGCCGAAGTTGAGGAAGTACACGTGCGGCTCGGGTTCCTTGAGCACGCGCGGGTTTTCCCGGGCGGCCTTGAGCAGCAGTTCCTTGACCAGATCCAGATCGGAGCCGTAATCCACGCCGAGTTTCAGCGTGACGCGGGTGATGGTGTCGGTCAGCGACCAGTTGATCAGTTGCCCGGTGATGAACGTCTTGTTCGGGACAATGATGTCCTTGCGGTCGAAATCGGTGATGGTCGTGGCGCGGATGCGGATCTTGCTCACCGTGCCCGACAGGTTGCCGATGGTGATGGTGTCGCCGATCCGCACCGGGCGTTCGAACAGGATCATGATGCCGGAGATGAAGTTGGCGAAGATCTCCTGCATACCGAAGCCGAGGCCGACCGACAGCGCCGCCACCAGCCACTGCAACTTGTCCCAGCTCACGCCGAGGGTCGACAGGGTCGAGACAAAACCGACGCCGGCGATCACATACGACAACAACGTCGTGGTCGCATAGGCACTGCCCTGCGCCAGGTTGAGTTTCGACAGCACGAACACTTCGAGCAGACCCGGCAGGTTGCGCGCCAGGGCGAAGGTGATGCCGATGATGATCAGCGCGCCGAGCATGTCGCCGATGCTGATCGGCACCATGCTCATGTTGGCGCCGGTGCCGCTGGTGTATTCGTAGAGGGTGATGTTGTCGAGGTACGAGAACACCGAAATCAGGTCGGCCCAGACCCAGTACAGCGCGGCAATGAAGCCGCCGAGCAGCGCCAGACGGATCAGGCGCAGCGACTGTTCGTTGACCTTTTCGATGTCCAGGGTTGGCTCCTCGATCACCGCTTCGCCGTCGCCGGCCTCTTTCGCGGCCTGACGTTTGGCCAGGGCGCGCTGGTAGGCCAGACGGCGTGCGGCGACCGCCAGACCACGGACGAACGTGGCTTCGATCACCAGCCAGAACATCAGCAGGTACAGGGTGTTGATCAATCGGTCGCTGAGTTTCAGTGCGGTGTAGTAGTAGCCGAAGCACACCGCGACGAACAGGGCGATCGGCAGCAGGGTGAACATCACACCGACGGCCTTGCGGAACAGCGAGGTGTTTTCGTGGGCCGGGCTGCTGATCAGCAGGCGGCTGAGCAGCCACGCCATCAGCGCGTAGCAGGTCAGCACCACCGGCATGCCGAGCACGTCGTCGGCCAGCGCTGCCGGTTGCAGCTCGGCGACGGCCACCACGGTCACCAGGGCCATCACCACCAGTCCGAGGCGACGGATCCAGCCCTGAAGGAACTCGACCTGCGGCTTGTCCCAACGGAAGTGCAACTCGGCCACACCGCCCGGCGAGAGAATCCGGTAGGCGGTGTAGAACACCAGCCACGCCTGACCCATTTGCAGCAGCGCCGCGCCCATGTTGGCGTTCTGCCCGCGGGCGTCGATCTGCAAGGCCAGGCCGCACAGGCCCAGACCCAGCGCCACCGGCATTGCCAGCAAAATATTGATCAGAATCGCCTGCGGCGTATGCCACTGGCTGTCACGCTTGAAGTGCCCGATGTCCTGGTGAACCTTGTTCAGTCGCGCGTACAGTGCTTTGCGTCGCCACAGTAGAGCGCCGATTAACAGGGCCAGCGGCAGGAACAGCAGCGGGCGTTGGGTCAGGCCGTCGGTCAGCTCGCTCAGGCTCGAGGCCAGCGGCAGGGTGTCGATCTGACGCTTGAGCCGCTCCGGCACGCCGCGAATCCATTCAGCGTCCAGCGGTTTGTTGCTGGGGATCCAGAACATCTGCTCGTCAAGGGTCGCACGCAGGCTCTGCGCGGTGCTCAGCAATTGTTTCTGGTTGAGTTGCAGGGTGATCGATTCGTTGAGCACCGCGCTCAGTTCGCGGTTCAGGCGCTCCAGCAGGTCGGCGCGGGTGTTGGCCAGTTCCATCAGGCTCTTGCGCAGTTGCGGGGTGACTTGTTCCGGCGGCTGGGTGGAGAGCAGGTTGTCGACGTAGGTCGCCGGATTGCTCAGGAGTTCGCGCTGCTGGCTGACTTCGAACTGATACAGGCGAATATCGGCGATCTGGTCCGCCAGATCGCGGTCGACCTTGAGTCGCGGCAGCGCCTGTTTCTGCTTATAGAGAATCTTCGACAGCAGCAGGCTGCCCTTGAGCACGTTGATCTGCTCGTCGAGGGCCGAATCGCTTTGGGTCAGGCTGTCGAGCTGCTGTTTGGTCTGCAGGTTCTGCTGAGTGACTTCGTTGAGGCGGTCGGTGCTTTTGAGCAGGTAGTCGGAGAGCTTGAGGTTGGCTGCACTTTCGGTGGCGAGCAGGCTGCTGCCGCCGGCCTTCTGTGCCTCGATCGACTGCTGAGTGACAGTTTCCTGAGATTGCGCCAGTCGCTTCTGGTTGATCAGGGTCTGCAGTTCCTGGATCTCACGGTCGAGACGGTCGGACTTCTCCGAGAGCAGGTCGTGCTGACTGTTGCCCAGATCCTGCAACTGGCTGTTGCCCGCCAGTTCCTGACGGCGCAGCGGAATCAGTGAGTTCAACGCAGCGAGCTCGGCGTTCAACTGGTCGCGCTGCTCGGCGCTGACGGTCTTGCCCGCGTCCTTGCCGGATTTGAGGATGTTGTTGATCTGCTGGATGCGCGTCTGGCTGGCAGAGATTTCTGCCTGCGCACGCTCGGGGCGAGTCTGGGCGGTGATGATCAGGCTGTTGGCATCGGCCAGGGCTTTTTGCAGGTCACTTTGCTGGGTCGAGCGGTCGGTGAGGATCTGCTCCAGCTGCTGGATCGACTCTTTGCTGAAGCGCTGCGCCACCGGCACCACTGCCGTGGCCTTGAGGCGTGACAGTTCGCGGGTATTCTCGATGGTCTGCCGAGGGGCGGAGGCCAGTTGCTGCTTGAGGTCGATCAGCTTCTGGTCGTAATCACGCCGGCTGTTGAGTTGATTGAGCGTGGTTTGCAGGACTGACTGCAGGGACTTCTTGTCGGCATCCGGCAGTTTGCTGTCGGCCAGCTTGTCCAGGCTGGCCTGTACGGCTTCGCTGGACGGCGGTTCGGCGGCGTAGAGCGGGCCGACGGAAAGACTCAGGCCCAGCAGGGCCGCGAAAAAGAAGGAGCGCAGGGTAGGCATAGAGACCGGTCAAGCAAGTGAGAGTGGACGCAGTTTAGAGGAAGAGACCGGGACCCGGGCGACTTCCTTCGGGGAATCTGACGCCCACTTTGCCGATCTTGTTCCCGTCCATGACCGCGACCGTCCAGTGGGTGTTGTTCCACTCCACCTGGTCGCCAACGATCGGTGCACCCCCGACCTTTTGGGCAATGAACGCACCCAGGGTCATGTCCGGATCGATGCCTTCGGCCGGTAGGCCATAAAGCGCGGCAACCGCTTTAAGCTGGGCGTCTCCTTCGAGCACGAAGTCGCCGAAGAAGCGCAGATCCAGACCGCGTTGCGGTGCCTGGCTGAACAGTTTTCCGAGGGCTGGCAAGTTGTGTTCATGGCCGATAACACACAGCAAATCATCGACTTCCAGCACCGTACTACCCGACGGATGGAGCAGTTGCTGGCCACGAAACAGGGCGGCGATGCGGGTGCCTTCGGGCATTTTCAGCTCGCGCAAGGGCGAACCGATGCACCATTTCTCGGCACCGAGCTTGTAAACGAACAGCTCCCACTCGCTGGTGATATGCACTTCCAGCGCCGAACGGGAAATCGGCGCCGGCTCCGGCGGGACCGTCACCTTCAACAGTTTGGCCACCCACGGCAGGCTCGTGCCCTGCACCAGCAGCGACACCAGCACGATGAAGAACGCGAGGTTGAAATACAGCTGCGCATTCGGCAGCCCGGCCATCAGCGGGAACACCGCGAGAATGATCGGTACCGCGCCGCGCAGGCCGACCCAGGAAATAAATGCTTTCTCGCGACCGTGGAATGCCTTGAACGGCAGCAGGCCGACCAGCACTGACAGCGGCCGGGCGAACAGAATCATCCACAGCGCCAGACCCAGAGCGGGCAGGGCGATCGGCAGCAAGTCATGCGGAGTGACCAGCAACCCCAGCACGAGGAACATGCCGATCTGTGCCAGCCACGCCATGCCGTCGAGCATGTGCAGAATGCCGTGACGGCTGCGCACCGGGCGGTTGCCGATCACCAGACCGCACAGGTACACCGCGAGGAAGCCGCTGCCGTGCAGGGCGTTGGTCAGGGCGAACACCACCAGACCGCCGGCGATCACCAGAATCGGGTACAGGCCGGTAGCGAGGTTGATCCGGTTGACCAGTTGCAGCATCAGCCAGCCACCGCCCAGACCGATCACGCCACCGATGCCGAATTCGCGGATCAGGTGGGTCAACAGGCTCCAGTGCAGGCCGGTCTGGCCGCTGGCGAGCATGTCGATCAGGGTCACGGTGAGGAACACCGCCATCGGATCGTTGCTGCCGGATTCGATTTCCAGGCTGGCGGTCACCCGTTCGTTGAGGCCCTTGCCGCCGAGCAGCGAGAACACCGCAGCGGCGTCGGTGGAACCGACAATGGCGCCGATCAGCAGGCCCTGAATCAGGTTCAGGTCGAACAACCACGCCGCCGCCATGCCGGTCAGCCCGGTGGTGATCAACACCCCGACCGTCGCCAGCGACAACGCCGGCCACAGCGCCACGCGAAAACTTGAAACCCGGGTGCGCAAGCCACCGTCCAGCAGGATCACTGCCAGTGCGAGGTTGCCGACCAGATAGGCCGTCGGGTAGTTATCGAAAATGATCCCGCCGCCATCGACCCCCGCCGCCATGCCGACCGCGAGAATGATGACCAGAATCGGGATGCCGAGACGGGAAGAAAGAGAGCTGACAAGAATGCTTGCACCTACCAGCAACGCGCCGATCAAGAACAGGCTGTTGATGGTCGTCGCATTCAAAGGCAGTACTCCAGAAGCGTAAAGACGGGCACAAACTGACCATG
Source organism: Pseudomonas sp. JQ36 (assembly GCF_053851495.1). Classification (NCBI taxonomy): domain Bacteria; kingdom Pseudomonadati; phylum Pseudomonadota; class Gammaproteobacteria; order Pseudomonadales; family Pseudomonadaceae; genus Pseudomonas; species Pseudomonas sp. JQ36. Next base: position 5,336,317 of record NZ_CM132642.1, read on the forward strand.
CAGTCTGCGTGCCAGCGATTCTAACCTGTTGAAATGTGATGCTGTCAAAAAGCTTTTTACAGCGTGCTCACGCAGGAGGTGCGGCATGTGATGACTGTGGCGAGGGAGCTTGCTCCCGCTGGGGCGCGCAGCGCCCCCAAAAATCAGACGCAAAGGTTTTTTCAGAGCAGACGCAGTGGCTGGATTGCGCCTGCTGCGCAGCCGAGCGGGAGCAAGCTCCCTCGCCACAGAGATTTCATTTACTTCAAGGTAAATGTTGTTACAGGCTGAACCGCCCAACCATGTTGTTCAAGTCCAGCGCCAGGCGCGACAGCTCGTTGCTCGCCGCACTGGTCTGATTCGCGCCGGTGGCCGATTGCACCGACAGGTCGCGGATGTTCACCAGGTTGCGATCCACTTCGCGGGCCACTTGCGCCTGCTCTTCGGCAGCGCTGGCGATCACCAGGTTGCGCTCGTTGATCTCGACGATCGCGGTGTTGATGGTGTCCAGCGACATCCCGGCCCCCCGGGCGATGTTCAGGGTCGATTCGGCGCGCTCGGTGCTGTTGCGCATCGAGTCCACGGCGTGTTCGGTGCCGCTCTGGATGCTGCCGATCATGCGTTCGATTTCGCTGGTCGACTGCTGGGTGCGATGCGCCAGGGCACGCACTTCATCGGCCACCACGGCAAAACCACGCCCGGCTTCACCGGCACGCGCCGCTTCGATCGCTGCGTTCAGGGCCAGCAGGTTGGTCTGATCCGCCAGACCACGAATCACGTCCAGCACCTTGCCGATGTCACGGGATTCATTCGCCAGATCGCCGATTAGGGTCGCGGTGCTCTGCACGTCGGCGCTCATGCGTTCGATGGCGCTGACGGTTTCCTGCACCAGGTCGCGGCCGTCGCCGGCCGAGGTGGTGGCGTTCTTCGAGGCTTCCGAAGTGCTCACCGCATTGCGGGCGACTTCTTCCACCGCGCTGGTCATCTCGTTGACCGCGGTGGCGGCCTGTTCGATTTCGTTGTTCTGCTGGGTCAGGCCACGGGCGCTTTCGTCGGTGACGCTGTTCAGCTCTTCCGCCGCAGATGCAAGCTGGGTGGCCGAGCCGGAGATGCGCTGCAAGGTGTCGCGCAGCTTCGATTGCATCTTGGCCATTGCCGCGAGCAGGCGCCCGGCTTCGTCGCTACCGTCCACATGGATCGGCTGGGTCAGGTTGCCTTCAGCGATGGTTTCCGCTGCGTCCAGTGCTTTGGAAATCGGCTTGGTGATGCTGACGGTCAGCAGCCAGGCGAACAGGAAGGTCAGGCCGGTGGCGATCAGCAGGAGAGTCACGACCAGATTGAAGGACATCGAGTACTGGTTGGCTGCACCTTGATTCGTCTCGGCGATTTGCTGGGTGTTGATCTCCAGCAGGCGCGCCAGGGCGGTGTTCACCGCTTCCGAGTTACTCAGCAAGTCCGAGTTGAGCATCTGCCGCAGCTCATCGATCTGATTGTTGCGCGACAGGGTTTTCATCCGGTCTTCGAGTTGACGGTACTGAGCCAGGAGCTGCACGTACTGGTCGTAGGCCGCGCGCTCTTGCGGGCCATCGATCAGTGGCTCATAGGCACGCTGAGCGTCGGCGATCTGCCGGTTGCGCAACTCGAACAGCTCGATGGTTTTCTGCTGCACGTCGGGTTCGCGGTTGATCAGCAACCGATACGACAGCACCCGTAGGCGCAGCGTCAGTTGAGTGAATTCATCAACGGCCTTGATCGATGGCACGCTGGCAGTGGCGATGTCTTCGCCCGCTGCACGGATTTTGCTCATCTGGTTCAGGGCAAACACGCCGAGAATCAGCATCAGGCCGCCGATCAGGGCGAAGCCGGTGAACGCCCGGGGGGCGATATTCATATTACGAAGGGACATGGCGCGGATACCAAAAAGGGCCGCATCCATGCGGGCTGAGACTGCTGTATGGATGACTTATCGGTCATACGACTAAAGTCTTGAGGCACTGTGCGTATTTGTCGCATACGGGCCTGGGCGACGAAGTGCAGGAACCAGATCGGCAGATCACAGTCTTTTAAACTCGCGAGAACGGTCGGCCGCCAGGAAAATCAAGGCCTTGCGCCGGTATAACCCTGGCATCCGCAGTGACTTTTCTTTATCGTACGCGCCCTTTGAAAAACGCTTGGAAGATCAAAATGTTGGAAGCATCCCTCAGCCAATTGGAACAGCTCGTCAGCGACCTGGTGCAACAGAACCAGACCCTTGCGCAAACCAACCAGACCCTGTCCACGGAACTGGCCCAGGCCAAGGATGAAAACGAAAGCCTGCAACTGAGCCTGATGGAACAGGAAGAGAAGCACGGCGCCACCGCAGCGCGCATCCAGGCTCTGGTTGATCGCGTCAACGCAGGCCCTGTCAGCGCATGAACCACGGCACCGCAGGGGTAAAAGTCATCTCCATTCTCGGGGAGGACTATTCGATCAAGGCACCGGCCGGGGAAGAACAGACCCTGCTGGACGCCGCACTGATGCTCAAGGCCGCACTGGCCGACACCAAACGCAAATACCCGACGCTGATCGGTGACCGCTTGCTGGTGCTGGCAGCGATGAACCTGTGCTCGCAGCAGATCGAAATGAAGAAGCAGCACCAGAAAGAACTCGACCGTTACCAAGAGCAAGTCAGCGCCACGGTCGACACCATCGCCAAGACCATCAATCAGGGCTGATGGGGTTGCGCACAACCAAAGAATAGATTGTCGATCGGGTTGTATACAATCGGCACGGCTGTTGCATTGTTTCGGCCACTTATTCTTTGGGGGTGCTCCATGCAGTTGTGGCGACGCAGTATTCAATGGCAGCTGATTCTCAGCATGGGCACCGCCCTGCTGGTCAGCATCCTGATCGTGGTTGGAATTTATACCCTGGTGGTCAACCGCCTCGCCCAGAGCTATCTGGTCGAACAAGCGCTGCCGTCGAGCATCGAAGCGACGCGCAACGACATCGAACGCATCCTCGTCCAACCCCTGACCGCCGCCAAAGACATCGCCAGCAACAGCATGGTGCGCGACTGGCTGGCAGCGGGTGAAGACAGCAGCAAAACAGCGGCCTTCGCGCAGTATCTGGAAGGCATCCGCGCCGAACATAAAGCTTTCACCGCGTTGATCATCGGCACCGACTCCAATCACTACATTACCGAAAAGGGCCTGGATCGCACCCTCAGTCGGGCCAAACCGGCCGATGCCTGGTTCTACTCCTTTCTCGATAGCAATCAGCCGCGCACCCTGAACATCGACAACGATGGCACCACCGGAGAATTGGCGCTGTTCATCGACTTGAAGGTCGAGCACGCCGGCAAGGTGGTCGGCGTGGCTGGGTTGGGCCTGAGCATGAAAGAGCTGTCGGAGTTGATCCACAACTTCAGCTTTGGCGAGCGCGGCAAGGTCTATCTCGTGCGTTCCGACGGTTTGATCCAGGTCCATCCCGAGGCGCAGTTCAGCGGCAAGCGCACCCTCACGGAGCAGATCGGTGCGTCGGCGGCGCAAGCGGTCATGGGGCAGAAAGTCGCCAGCAACAGCTCCTTCCAGCGCGACGGCGAAGACTTCCTCGCCTTCAGCCTGCCGTTGCGTGATCTGGGCTGGACGCTGGTGGCCGAAGTGCCGCAATCGCAGATCTACGCCGAAGCCCGCAAGGCGATGTGGATGAGCGGCGGTATCGGCCTGGCGGTGGCTTTGGTGTGCCTGGCGCTGGTGGTGTGGCTGGCCCAAGGGCTGGTGCGACCGATTCGTCAGGTAACAGCCGCGCTGGTAGCGATCGGTAGCGGCGGTGGAGATTTGACCCATCGGTTAGATTCCAGTCGCGCCGATGAGCTGGGCGATCTCGCGCGCGGCTTCAACCGTTTTCTCGACAGCCAGCGCGGGCTGATCGGCGAAGTGCTGACCACCAGCGAGCGTTTGCGCACGGCGGTCGGCCAAGTGGCGAAGGTGGTGGAAAACACCGCCGAACGCTCCGGGCGCCAGCAGGAAATGACCGACATGGTCGCCACGGCGGTGCATGAAATGGGCCTGACTGTGCAGGAAATCGCGCAGAACGCCGGCAACGCCGCGCTGGCTTCACAAACTGCTCGCGATGAAGCAATGCAGGCGCGGGAAGTCGTCGGTGGCTCGATCCGCCATATCGAAAGCATGTCCGACGAGATCGGCGTGGCGGCGGGCGCGGTGGGTGAGCTGGCGCATCAGGTGGCGTCGATCGATTCGGTGCTGGCGGTGATTCGCGGCGTGTCCGAGCAGACCAACTTGCTGGCGCTCAACGCGGCGATTGAAGCAGCGCGGGCCGGAGATATGGGGCGCGGGTTTGCGGTAGTGGCGGATGAAGTGCGCACCTTGGCGCGCAGAACCCAGGCCTCCACCGACGAGATTCAGCAAATGATCGGCAGCCTCAAGCAAGGCGCCGAGAATGCCGTGTCATCGATGCGTACGGGTCAGGCTGCGACCGGCACCGGGGTTGAGTCGAGCCAACGTACGGGCGCGTCGTTGACCGCGATTACCGGACAGGTCGAGCGCATCAGCGACATGAACCATCAGGTGGCGACCGCGACGGAAGAACAATCGGCGGTGACTGAAGAGATCAATCGCAACGTGCAGGGGATTTCCGATCTGGCCCGGGCGACGGCGGGCGAGGTGCGGGCGTGTCGCGAGGATTGTCAGATGTTGCAGCGGTTGGCGGATGATCTGGCGAGACAGATGGGTGGGTTCAAGTTGAGCTGATGTGTTGTCAGTTCGGGCCTCTTCGCGGGCAAGCCCGCTCCCACAGTGTCCGTGTCGTACCAAAACTCATGTACACCAGATAAACCTGTGGGAGCGGGCTTGCCCGCGAAGACGGCACCAGCAGCGACTAAAAAACCGGATCAGAACCACGCATCCCGCATCGCCAGGCACGTATCATCCCGCGCCTCCAGCAACGCCAGCTCATGGTGACAGCCTGGCACTTCCCACGTCAGGAAGTACCGCGCCGCCTGCAACTTGCCCTTATAGAAGTCAGCATCCGCCGTATTGCCCTTGGCCAGCCCCTCCTCGGCGCGGATCGCCTGTTCCAGCCAGCGCCAGCCAATCACCGTGTGCCCGAACACCTTCAGGTACAGCGCCGAATTCGCCAGGCTGCTGTTGACCTTGCCCTGCGCCAGATCGGTGAGCAGGCCGATGGTCACCGCTTGCAGGCGCGCCACCAGTTTCTCCAATGGCTCACGCAGTGCGGTCAACGATTCATACGCAGTCGCGCGCTCGGCGGTGTCGGCGATCAGACGGATCAGTTGCTTCAACCCGGCGCCGCCGTTCTGCGCCAGTTTGCGCCCGAGCAAGTCCAGCGACTGAATGCCGTGGGTGCCTTCGTGGATCGGGTTCAAACGGTTGTCGCGGTAATACTGCTCCACCGGATACTCACGGGTGTAACCGTGGCCGCCGAGGATCTGGATCGCCAGTTCGTTGGCCTTAAGGCAGAACTCCGACGGCCAGGATTTGACGATCGGCGTCAGCAAATCCAGCAACTCATGGGCCTGTTTGCGCTCGGCTTCGGTTTCCAGTGTGGTGGTGTCATCGAACAGCCGTGCGGCGTACAGGCCGAGGTCAAAGGCCCCTTCGACGTAGGACTTTTGCGTCAGCAGCATGCGTCTGACATCGGCGTGCTGAATGATCGTCACTGGCGCCGTGGTCGGATCCTTGCTGTCCGGCACTCGGCCTTGCGGGCGTTCGCGGGCGTATTCCAGCGAATACAGGTAGCCGGCGTAACCGAGCATCACTGCGCCCATACCGACGCCGATCCGCGCCTCGTTCATCATCTGGAACATGTAGCTCAAGCCATGGTGCGGCTTGCCCACCAAATAGCCGACACACTCGCCGTTATCGCCGAAGTTCAGTGCCGTGGAGGTGGTGCCGCGCCAGCCCATCTTGTGGAACAGCCCGGCCAGCAGCACATCGTTGCGCTGGCCGAGGCTGCCGTCATCATTGACCAGAAACTTCGGCACGATGAACAGCGAAATGCCTTTCACCCCCGGCGGTGCGTCCGGCAGTTTGGCCAGCACCATGTGCACGATGTTTTCCGACAGCGGGTGATCGCCGCCGGAAATGAAGATCTTGTTGCCCTTGAGGCGATAAGTGCCGTCGGACGCCGGCTCGGCGCGGGTGCGAATATCCGACAGCGAGGAGCCGGCGTGGGGTTCGGTGAGGGCCATGGTGCCGAAGAAACGGCCGTCGATCATTGGTTGCAGAAAGCGCTGTTTTTGCTCGTCGGTGCCAAAGCTTTCGATCAGGTTGGCCGCGCCCATGGTCAGGAACGGGTACGAGGTGGTCGCCGCGTTCGCCGCTTGAAAGTGCGCAAAGCACGCTTGCGACAGCAGCGTCGGCAGTTGCATGCCGCCCGCTTCGAAGCTCCGCGCGGCATTGAGGAAACCCGCCTCGAGGAACGCATCCACCGCCGGTTTCACTTCGGGAATCAAAATCGCCTGAGCGTTCTCGTAGCGCGGCTCGTTCTCGTCGCCCTTGCGGTTGTGCGGTGCGAAGAATTTCTCGGCGATGCTGCGCGCAGTGCCGATGGCGGCGTCGAAAGTCTCACGATTGTGCTCGGCAAAGCGCTCACGCCGGGTCAGGTCTTCGGCATCGAGGACTTCGTACAGCTCGAAAGCCAGATTGCGGGAACTGAGCAGCGTCTCGGACATGGCGGCCTACCTGAAATTGGGGTTGGGCCGAGTCTAGGCTTGCTGATAAGGGCTGAATACGATGATTGATGGCGGTGATGTCAGGGCCGAGCACCGACTTAACAAACACCCCAAAACAACTGTGGGAGCGGGCTTGCTCGCGAATGCGGTGGATCAGTCACTGGAGATGTCGACTGACACAACGCCTTCGCGAGCAAGCCCGCTCCCACATTGGGATTTGATTGTCAGGCAACCATTGCGGTTGCCTGACTTACCGGGTGTCAACCGATAGTCATCAAACTCGCATTACCACCCGCCGCAGCGGTGTTGACGCTCAACGCCCGCTCGATCACCAGACGCTCCAGCGCAATGTTGGTCTCGCCCTGGGACAGGCCCTGAACGCCAACGATCGCACCGGCGCGTTTGGCAATCTGCTGGCAGACACCACGCAACTGGTCGGAATGGCCGTGATGCAGCACGGCATCAAACACCACTTCATCCTTGTGCCAGTCGGCAACCCGTTTGATCCGCGCCTGAACTTCCTTCGGCAGGCGTGCGAACAATGCCTTGCTGATGTCGGACTCCGGCCATACCGCCGAACCGCCGACCGCCAGGACCGCCGCCAGTTGGGCCAACAGATCGCCTTCGACGTCCGCCAGGCACAGCACGTGTTCACGCGGCAGGATCGCGTAGCTGTTTTTCTCGCCGGTCGGGCCGGCCAGCACGCGGGTGATGCCGCTTTGCGATTGCGCGGCGTACTGCACGCACAGGGTGCTCAGTTCGGCGTACTGGTTGCTCTCGGCCCAAGCCTTGAAAGCGTTAAGCGGTTTGCTCATGGCATCACGCAGACGCACGTCCGGGGCGACGACCGCATCACCGCGAGCGAAGGACTGCTCGATCGCGTCAGTAGGACGGGTCGACAGCAAACGGTACAGGTACAGCGGGCCACCGGCTTTCGGGCCAGTCCCCGACAGGCCTTCGCCACCGAATGGCTGCACGCCGACCACGGCACCGACGATGTTGCGGTTGACGTAGACGTTACCGGCGTTGACGTTGTCGATCACCTTGGCGATGGTCTCGTCGATACGGGTGTGCACGCCGAGGGTCAGGCCATAACCGGAGGCATTGATCTGGCCGATCAACTGGTCGATGTCCTTGCGCTTGTAGCGCACCACGTGCAGCACCGGGCCGAAGATCTCGCGTTGCAGTTCGTCGAAGCTTTCCAGCTCGATCAGGGTCGGCATGACGAAGGTGCCGCGTTTGACTTCTTCGCTGTCGGCGATAGCCACCTGATAGACGCTGCGACCTTTATCGCGCATGGCCTGGATGTGCTTGTCGATACCGGCCTTGGCTTCGGCGTCGATCACCGGGCCGATGTCCACGGACAGGCGCTCAGGGTTGCCGAGGCGGCTTTCAGCCATCGCGCCTTTGAGCATTTCGATGACACGGTCGGCGGAATCTTCCTGCAGGCACAGTACGCGCAGAGCCGAGCAACGCTGGCCGGCGCTGTCGAAGGCCGAGGACACCACGTCGATCACCACTTGTTCGGTCAGTGCCGAGGAGTCGACGATCATCGCGTTCTGGCCACCGGTTTCGGCGATCAGCGGAATCGGACGGCCCTGGCTGTCGAGACGGCCAGCGATGTTGCGCTGCAGCAGACGCGCAACTTCGGTAGAACCGGTGAACATCACGCCTTTGACGCGCTCATCACCGACCAGACCGGCACCGACGGTTTCACCGCGACCCGGCAGCAGTTGCAGCACACCTTCCGGAATCCCGGCTTCGAGCAGCAAACGTACAGCTTGCGCGGCGACCAGCGGAGTCTGTTCAGCCGGTTTGGCCAGCACCGGGTTACCGGCGGCCAGTGCGGCAGCGACCTGACCGCTGAAGATTGCCAGCGGGAAGTTCCATGGGCTGATGCACACCACCGGGCCCAACGGGCGGTGGGCGTCATTGCTGAAATCGTTGCGCGCCTGCACGGCGTAGTAGCGCAGGAAGTCGACCGCTTCACGCACTTCGGCGATGGCGTTGGCGAAGGTCTTGCCGGCTTCACGGGCCAGCAGGCCCATCAATGGCTGGATCTCGCCTTCCATCAGGTCGGCGGCGCGTTCCAGAATCGCCGCACGTTCGGCTGGCGGAGTGGCCTGCCAGATTGGCGCAGCATTCAGCGCGCACTGGATCGCGTTGTCGACGTCTTCGACGGTAGCTTCCTGCACGTGGCCGACCACATCGCGGTGATCCGCCGGGTTCAGCACCGGTGCTGGCGCTTCGTTGCTGGAAGCGCAACCGAGCATCGGCGCGGCTTTCCAGTGGTTGTGCGCGGTGGCGAGCAGCGCGCAGGACAACGAGGCCAGACGATGTTCGTTGGCCATGTCGATGCCGGCGGAGTTGGCGCGCTCGGCACCGTATAGATCACGCGGCAGCGGAATGCGTGGGTGCGGCAGGCCGAAACCACCTTCCACGGTTGCCATCTGCTCGATCTGCGCCACCGGATCGGCCACCAGCTCCTGAATCGAAATCGACTGGTCGGCGATGCGGTTGACGAACGAGGTGTTTGCGCCGTTTTCCAGCAGACGACGCACGAGGTACGCCAGCAGGGTTTCGTGGGTGCCGACCGGTGCGTACACGCGGCACGGACGGTTCAGCTTGCCTTCGGAAACTTTGCCGACAACCTGCTCGTAGAGCGGTTCGCCCATACCGTGCAGGCACTGGAATTCGTACTGGCCCGGGTAATAGTTCTGACCGGCAATGTGGTAAATCGCCGACAGGGTGTGGGCGTTGTGCGTGGCGAACTGCGGGTAGATGACTTCCGGCACCGACAGCAGTTTGCGCGCGCAGGCAATGTAGGAAACGTCGGTGTACACCTTGCGGGTGTACACCGGATAGCCTTCCAGGCCTTCGACTTGGGCGCGCTTGATTTCGCTGTCCCAGTACGCGCCTTTCACCAGGCGGATCATCAGGCGATGGCGGCTGCGGCGAGCGAGATCGATCACGTAGTCGATCACGTATGGGCAACGCTTCTGATAAGCCTGAATCACGAAACCGATGCCGTTCCAGCCGGTCAGTTGCGGTTCGAAGCACAGGCGCTCGAGCAGATCCAGCGACAGCTCCAGACGGTCGGCTTCTTCGGCGTCGATGTTCAGGCCGATGTCGTATTGCTTGGCCAACAGGGTCAGCGACAGTAGGCGCGGGTAAAGCTCGTCCATCACGCGCTCGTACTGCGCACGGCTGTATCGCGGGTGCAGGGCCGAGAGCTTGATGGAAATGCCCGGGCCTTCATAAATCCCACGGCCGTGGGAGGCTTTGCCGATCGAGTGGATGGCTTGTTCGTACGACGCCAGGTACTTCTGCGCGTCGTGTTCGGTGAGTGCCGCTTCACCGAGCATGTCGTAGGAGTAGCGGAAGCCCTTGGCTTCGAACTTGCTCGCGTTGGCCAGTGCTTCGGCGATGGTTTCGCCGGTAACGAACTGCTCGCCCATCAGGCGCATGGCCATGTCGACGCCCTTGCGGATCATCGGCTCGCCGCTCTTGCCGATGATGCGGCTCAGCGACGAAGTCAGGCCGGCTTCGTTGTGCGTGGAAACAAGCTTGCCGGTCAGCAGCAGACCCCAGGTCGCGGCGTTGACGAACAGCGACGGGCTGTTGCCCAGGTGCGGCTGCCAGTTGCCGGTGCTGATCTTGTCGCGGATCAGTGCATCGCGAGTGCCTTTGTCCGGGATGCGCAGCAGCGCTTCGGCCAGGCACATCAGCGCCACGCCTTCCTGGGACGACAGGGAAAATTCCTGCAGCAGGCCCTGAACAATGCCTGCACGACCGCCGGCACTTTTCTGGTTACGCAGTTTTTCCGCGATCGTCGCGGCGAGTTTGTTGGTGGCGTCGGCCATCGGTGCCGGCAGGCGCGCCTGCTCGATCAGCATCGGCACCACTTCCGGCTCAGGGCGACGGTAAGCAGCGGTGATCGATGCGCGCAGTACCGATTGCGGCAGGATGCTTTCAGCGAATTCGAGGAAGCACTGGTGGGCGTGATCGGTATGGGCTTCACCGGCATCGTCGGTGTCTTTGGCGGTCAAACCGTTCAGCTCGGTCAGGGTTGCACCACCCTCGAGTTTTTCCAGGTAATTGAAAATTGCCTGCTTGATCAGCCAGTGCGGTGTGCGATCAATCGAGGTCGCGGCAGCCTTCAGGCGCTCGCGGGTCGGGTCATCGAGTTTGACCCCAAGGGTGGTGGTAGCCATATTTTTATCCTCATGGTTGCCACAGTTGCGTGGCATCAGCTGGCGGCAAGATTAGCCGTGCGCCGAAAGAGGTGCAACCGGGTGCAACCCTTTTTTTGTCGGAAAAATAAACGCTTCGTCAGGAATTATTTTCTGGTACTGAAGTGCCGCTCCTGCTTGGTGCTTTTACTTCTAGCGGAGCGAGTTGACTGCGCTAAAAGGGAGCAAAAACGGCCTGTTTATCGGTATATCCGACTAGGTGCAACTTAATCACCAGAAACTGGTTGCACCTTTTTTGGTTTGTTGCATAGCATTCGCGCCCAAGGTGCAACCGGGAATACCCGGTGCATCGGCTGGTGGCTTTCCTGGGGAAACATCAGTCCTAAATGCGCGGGATCCCGATTCGTCTGCCAAACGTCGTCGTTTGTGTGCGATAGATCACCGCTGCTACATAAAAACAAAGCCAGGGCGTAACTTAATGAGCGTAAGCAATCCAACACTGATCACGTTCGTGATCTACATCGCAGCAATGGTGCTGATCGGCTTCATGGCCTATCGCTCCACCAACAACCTTTCTGACTACATTCTTGGCGGCCGCAGCCTTGGCAGCGTCGTCACGGCTCTGTCTGCCGGTGCTTCCGACATGAGCGGCTGGTTGTTGATGGGCCTGCCGGGTGCCATCTACATGTCCGGTCTGTCCGAAAGCTGGATCGCCATCGGCCTGATCGTCGGTGCCTACCTGAACTGGCTGTTCGTCGCCGGCCGTCTGCGTGTGCAGACCGAGCACAACGGCGATGCCTTGACCCTGCCGGACTACTTCTCCAGCCGTTTCGAAGACAAAAGCGGCCTGCTGCGTATCATCTCAGCGGTGGTGATTCTGGTGTTCTTCACCATTTACTGCGCTTCCGGCATCGTGGCTGGCGCCCGTCTGTTCGAAAGCACTTTCGGCATGTCCTACGAGACGGCGCTGTGGGCCGGTGCTGCGGCGACGATTGCCTACACCTTCGTCGGCGGTTTCCTCGCGGTGAGCTGGACCGACACCGTACAAGCCACGCTGATGATCTTCGCGCTGATCCTCACGCCGATCATCGTGCTGCTGGCCACCGGCGGCGTCGATACCACGTTCCTCGCCATCGAAGCCCAGGACCCAAGCAACTTCGACATGCTCAAGGGCACCACTTTCATCGGCATCATCTCGCTGATGGGCTGGGGTCTGGGTTACTTCGGTCAACCGCACATCCTCGCGCGTTTCATGGCCGCTGACTCGGTGAAGTCGATTGCCAACGCCCGTCGCATCTCCATGACCTGGATGATTCTGTGCCTGGGCGGCACCGTCGCTGTGGGCTTCTTCGGTATCGCCTACTTCTCGGCGCACCCGGAAGTCGCCGGTCCCGTGACCGAGAACCACGAGCGGGTGTTCATCGAGCTGGCGAAAATCCTCTTCAACCCATGGATTGCTGGCGTGCTGTTGTCGGCCATTCTGGCTGCTGTGATGAGCACCCTGAGCTGCCAGTTGCTGGTGTGCTCGAGCGCCCTGACCGAGGACTTCTACAAAACCTTCCTGCGCAAATCCGCTTCCCAAGTGGAACTGGTGTGGGTCGGCCGCGCGATGGTGTTGCTGGTGGCGCTGATCGCTATCGCCATGGCCGCCAATCCGGAAAACCGCGTACTGGGCCTGGTGTCCTACGCCTGGGCCGGTTTCGGTGCCGCGTTCGGCCCAGTTGTGCTGATCTCGGTGATCTGGAAAGACATGACCCGCAACGGCGCACTGGCCGGCATCCTGGTTGGCGCGATCACCGTCGTGGTCTGGAAGCATTTCGAACTGCTGGGTCTGTACGAAATCATCCCGGGCTTCATCTTCGCCAGCCTGGCCATCTACATCGTCAGCAAAATGGGCGAGCCAACCAAAGGCATGGTGCAGCGCTTCGAAGCGGCGGAAAAAGATTTCCACCTGAACAAGTGATGCATTGAGCTTCGGCTCACAAGAGAGCGGCCCGTTTCCTACTGGAGGCGGGCCGTTTTTTTATGCCTGCAATACCCCTGAGTCAGCATAGATCCCCTGTGGGAGCGGGCTTGCTCGCGAATGCGGTGGGTCAAATGAAATCAATGTCGACTGACACGGCCCTTTCGCGAGCAAGCCCGCTCCCACAGTTTTTCGGTGGTGAGTTTGAGAGGGTTGTCTGTAGTCGCATGCGCCGATTTTCGAAGGCTTTTTCGGCAGTGAAAGTAGGGCAAATCTGATTTTCCCGTCACCCACCCAACACCCCTTGCCCCTCATGCAGAATCGCCCGCCCTCAATCTGCAGAGAGACATCGGATGTTCGCGCCTGCCAATCAACCGCGTTTCACGTTGACCCTCGAAGGCGCCCAATTTGATCTCAAAGTCCTTGAGTTCACGGGCAAGGAAGCCATCAGCCAACCCTTTCGTTTCGAGCTGGAACTGGTCGGTGAGCGACCGGATCTGGACCTCGAAAGCCTGCTGCACCGTCAGGCGTTTCTGAGATTCGATGCGGAAGGTTCCGGTGTTCATGGTCAGATTTATCAGGTCGGGCAGGGTGATTCCGGGAAGCGTTTGACGCGTTATCACTTAAGCCTGGTACCGCGTCTGACTTACCTTGGGCATCGCATCAATCAGCGGATTTTTCAGCATCAGACGGTTCCGCAGATCGTCGCGCAGGTGCTCAAGGATCATTCGATTCTGCGTGATGCTTTCGAATTTCGCCTAGGCAGCGAGTACCCGGAGCGCGAGTACTGCGTGCAATACGCCGAAAGTGACCTCGCGTTTATCCAGCGCCTGTGCGCCGAAGTCGGCATTCATTACCACTTTCAGCACAGTCCGGAAGGTCACCTATTGGTGTTCGGTGATGATCAGACGGTGTTCCCTAAACTGGCTCAACCGGCGCTTTATCTGCCCGGCAGCGGCATGGCCGGTGGCGCGCCGGCGATCAATCGATTCAATGTTCGCGTGGAAACCCGTACCAGCGTAGTGACCCGGCGCGATTACAACTTCATCAAGCCGCGCCTGCAGCTGCAAAGTCGGGTCGACGGTGAGCAGCGCCCGGTGCTTGAGGATTATCACTTCCCCGGCCAATTCAATGATCGTGAAACCGGCAGGCACCTCGCCCAAAGAGCGCTTGAGCGACATGTCGCCGATTACCGTCAGGCCGAGGGCGTCAGCGACGTATCCGCACTGGTTTGCGGACATTTCCTGCAACTGATCGACCATCCGCGTAGCGACTGGAACGACCTGTGGCTGCTGACCTCGGTCGAACACCACGGCCGACAGCCGCAAGTGCTGGAGGAGTCGGTGACCAGCGATGGGGAAGCATTCCAGGGTTACCGTAATACCTTTCTAGCCACGCCATGGGAGGTGTTCTTTCGCCCGGCGTTGGGACCGGAAAAACCGCGCATGCTTGGCTATCAACCTGCCGTGGTGACCGGCCCGGCCGACGCGGAAATTCACTGCGACGAGTACGGTCGGGTCAAGGTGCAACTGGCCTGGGATCGCGATGGTGAGTTGAACGAGCATTCCAGCTGCTGGCTGCGTGTCGCCACGGGCTGGGCCCATGACCATTACGGCAGCGTGCTGATTCCACGGGTCGGCATGGAAGTGCTGGTCGGTTTCATCGACGCCGATGCCGACAAACCGCTGGTCATGGGTTGTCTGCCAAACGCCGCCACTCCGGTGCCGCTGGATTTGCCAGCGGACAAGACCCGCAGCATCCTCCGCAGCCAGAGCAGTCCCGGTGGCGGCGGTTACAACGAATTGCGCATCGAGGACAAAAAGGGCGCCGAAGAAATCTACCTGCGCGCTCAGCGCAACTGGACCCAGCATGTCCTGCACGACCAGCAGCTGCAGGTCGATAACCAGCGCAGCATTGTGGTCACGGGTACCGCCAAACATGAGTTGAAGGCCGACGAACAACGCATCACCCACGGCCAGCGCCAGACTGAAGTAAAACAGGACGATCATCTGACGGTGGTCGGCGATCGGCATATTCGGGTGAGCAATCAAGCCACCAGCGCAAGCGCGCAAATCCACGTCAGTGCCGGGCAACAAGTGGTGATCGATGGCGGCGCGAGCGCGACGATTCAGGCCGGTGGGCAGTGGATCAATATTGGCCCCGGCGGGATTTTCAGCAGCGTGCCGATTGTGGTGGGCGGGGCGCCAATGGTGGCGATGAGCGCGGCGCCGAGTGTGCCGGGACTGCCGGCGAAACTTGCAGCGGCACCGGCGGCCATGCTCACCGCCGCACAAATCATGAGTTTCAAAGGCGATGCGCCGTTCTGCGAAGAATGTGAGCGTTGCAAGGATGGTGTTTGTGCAGCCTGATTGCCTCATGCCGGCAGAGTGGCTGGCGCGTGAACCGCTGAACCCTTCGGAACAACTGTTCGCGATCTTCAGTAACGCCAGCGACGCCAGGCCTCCATTGGTCGCACCTAAGCCGATCTGGGCGGAGACGATCTACGCCGAGTGGGACGCGGTGATGCCCTTCGTGGGAATTGTCGCTACTGACAGTGAGTTTCTCGATTGGGTGGCCTCTACCGAGTCTTGCGACTGGGGTTGGCTGGCGGTGTCTTCGGCGAGTCTGGAAGTGCTGGTCGAGCACTTTCGCAGCCTGACTCAGGTGCTGATGCCGGACGGCAAAGCGGTGTTTTTCCGCTTCTGGGATGGGCGGTTTGTATTGCCGATCCTGCAGTCCGACGAAGTGCAATCGGCGCAGTTGATGCCAGTGATTTCGCGCGGTTTGATCAACGGACAGGCCGTGGAGATCGGGGGCAGGGCGCAGGTTTCGGGGCGGGTTTTTCCTTGGTGGAAGGTGCCTGAGTCGGTACTGGCTTCAGCAGGGGATGGAGTCCGGATCGGCAATGCGCTGCAATGGCTGAGCGAGGAGCATCCGGCACTCTACGAGACGTTCCCGCAGACTGTGTTGCGCTGCAAGGTTCAGCAGTTTTTTCAGGTTTCAGCGTTGGAAGAATCGTCACCATCGGTGCTGTTGGCGTATTTGCAGGACGAAGCAGAATGAAATTTCCGGGCGAAGGCTTCGGAAATTTCCCGCGAGTTGCGGCGGATTTCATGAACTGGTGGGCGGTGGGTTGCGGGGATAGTCTTTTCGTTGTCACTGCGAGAGTGGTGGCAGGGTGTAGGAACCCGAACTTCAAATGTGCATCAGTGCCGTCGATTGGTTGCGACACTTAACCAGTGTCCACAACGCCTTTTATGGCGGCTGTGTGCGGGACACGTTTCGACGTGGCTGATTTGAAGTTCCTCAGTTCCTACTCCCGCGCATGGCTGCCACCCAAACCCGTAGGAAGGTCGATGTCAGTCTCTATTTAGAACTTCGAGAATGCTCAAATATGACGATGCTTAAACCCGATCCACCCTACGAAAAAATCATCCCCCATCCCGATAATCGCTTCATGGCCCTGACCGGCAATTGCAGCGACATGCCCACCCTGTTCATCGATACCCAAGTTCCCCTCGACATCCTCATGGACGCCGCCAACCACCGCATCCGCGCCGTTATTCAAGTGCTGGAAAACATGTGCATGCGCGGCTCGGTCGAATGCGACTCGATCATCCTCAGCGACTTCGCCATGCTCTGCGCCATTCCGCTGCGTGACGGCTGCGATGTGCTGGATGTCATCGGCAAACGCTTGAGCGCGATGCCTTAACGTCACAATTATGAATAGATCCTTCCAGCCTCTATCGACGGAAGGATCACTAGCCTGCTGAGAAGAATTTAGTTCTGCAGATACTGATCTTGTGACTTGATAAAGGCGTCGAATGCAGGGGAGTTGTAAATTTCAAGGCAAGAATAGAACACGATATTTTTTCCAGACTGCTTGCTGGTTGAAGAAGTCTTGGCGTAAGCATCCGCCACGTACTTCTCTGTTTCCACATAGGGATCATGGATGACTTCAAGTGTGTCTTCGTTCTGCAAAATCGCGTGTTGTCCCTTGCCCATTACGGAGTAAGCGCCAATAGCGAGGCCGAGATCCGATTTGATATCTGATTCACTCTTGAATTGATTTGATATGCAGTTGGCGAGGCCGTAATTCTTCAATGAAACTCTTGCGGTGGTTAGATTTGCTTCATTTGAGAAGGCATTTACAGATGCGCCAAGAATACCTACCGCAATGAATAGCTGGAATTTCATCCCTTTAGCTCCCAGAAATTGATTTTTTCGAGTTTTACGTCTGGCCGATCATAAGTGTGGCTATTCGGGCGATGGTAGTCGCTGTTGTCTCCGGTGGAGCTACCGTTCCACAAGGTCGCATGACCGGTCGCGTCGGTCCACCCGGTGATTTCCATAATAATCACGCCTTTCTTGCCATTGATGAAGTCAGCCTCACTGAGTTTCAATTCATGATCCGGAGCCCCCCAATTGTGTTTCAGGAAGGCAAGGAAATCTGCGACCTTCATGATGTACGGGAGTTGGTCTGCGCCGGCAAGGCGATAGATGGATTTGCTGGGAATGATCGTTCCTTTCGGGATTTTGTAGCCGCCATAGTTAAATCCTCTACTTATTCTAAGGGCGCAAGCGTTCGCGTAAGCATCAGGCTTTTCTGCTCTGGCCGCTTCGACATTACCTCCAACCAGTGCATAAACATCAATCGAGTTTTTGAGGCCGACCTCTGCGTAGGCAGTCCATAGGGTGCTGAACTTTGGTCTTTTGACAACTATGTTTGAGGTTACGCCACCGGCACTGATATTGAGCTGAGCCACTAGACTTCTCCTTCCATGTCGAAGAATTCACCTTGAAAAGCGTTTGGAATGATCGCTATGCCTTTTGCCCCCACCGTCCCGGTCAGTTTTTTTTCTGTCGTACCGCTGATCGTTACAGCCACGGTCTCTCCCGGTAAATAGCCGGAAGTTTTCACATGAATATTCAAGTCGCAATAGAAGCGCGATATCGAATCGACGGGTGTCTGGTTTTCTCCATACGAGAACGTTATGCGCTGGATGCTCTTCGGTTCAGGGATCAAAGGGACGATGGGAGAAAAGCTCGCAGCGCTATGTTCCCCGCCACCAAAGACAGAGGATTGAGCAAAGAGAACAGTGTTGGATTTTGGCGGGCAGCCACACGCGACATAGTCGCCCTCAAGTGCAACCAGGCCAGCCGGTAAAGTGATTGTTCGTGGGCCGACAGCTACGATGGGACCTTTGCCTGGAGGGCATACAGGACAACTTGCCATGTGGCCGATGGATGAAGTGCTCACCGCGTAATCAATGTTGATTCCAACGTTTCCTTCCAGAACCACACCACCAGTTGATGTAGGCGCGCCGATTCCGACCACTTTTCTTCCCATGTAAATTTCCCTCTTTACAGGTTTTCAGTGGAGCGGATATTCGCACTCCCTTCGCTCGTGAGACGACGGTTAGCCTGAGGAAGATGTTTCTTTATGTTGCTCATAGAGTTGCGGGAGACCGCCCAAAACTACCGCAGGTGCTGGAAAACATGTGCATGCGCGGCTCGGTCGAATGCGACTCGATCATCCTCAGCGACTTCGCCATGCTCTGCGCCATTCCGCTGCGTGACGGCTGCGATGTGCTGGATGTCATCGGCAAACGCCTCGGCAACCCATCCCTGTAAGCCTGAGACAGTTTTTGTGGCGAGGGAGCTTGCTCCCGCTTGGCTGCGCAGCAGCCGTAACCAGATTGTCGCGGTGTCAGACGGAATCGGGATTTAGGTCTTGTAACGCTTCGCAACCCGGCGGGAGCAAGCTCCCTCGCCACAAAGGCAAGAGCAGAAGATCGCAGCCTTCGGCAGCTCCTACAGGGGGTACGCCAATTCTGTGTAGGAGCTGCCGCAGGCTGCGATCTTTGCTGTTGGGGGCCGCTCGGCCGCCAACCCCTGACTTGCCGCCCGGTAAAAGGTAAACTTTGCGCCCTTCGCAGGAGCAGCCATGAATTATCGTCACGCCTTCCATGCCGGCAATCACGCCGATGTGTTCAAACACCTGACCTTGACCCGCCTCATCGCCCTGATGTCGCGCAAGGAGCAGCCGTTTGCCTATCTCGACACGCACGCCGGTATCGGTCTGTATGACTTGCAGGGCGATCAGGCCAACCGTACCGGCGAGTATCTGGAAGGCATTGCGCGCTTGTGGGATCAGCCGGATCTGCCGGCGCTGACCGCCGACTACATGATGGTGCTGCACGAGATGAACCCGGATGGCCAGTTGCGCTACTACCCGGGTTCGCCGGAGCTGGCGCGGCGTCTGACCCGACCGCAGGACCGGGTGATGCTCAACGAGAAACACCCGGAAGACGGCGTGCAGCTCAAAGAGAACATGGCCGGCGACCGTCGGGTCAAGGTGCATCTGGGCGAGGGCTGGCATGTGGCGCGGGCGATGCTGCCGGTGCAGGAGAAGCGTGCGGTGATGCTGATCGATCCGCCGTTCGAGCAGCTCGACGAGATGCAAAAGTGTGCGGCGTCGCTGAAAGAGGCGATTGGCCGGATGCGTCAAACCGTGGCGGCGATCTGGTACCCGGTGAAGGATCAGCGTGCGTTGCGGCGGTTTTATCAGGATCTGGCCGGTACCGGCGCGCCGAAGTTGCTGCGCGTGGAGTTGCTGGTGCATCCGCTGGATACGCCGAACAGCCTGAACGGGTCCGGGATGGCGATTGCCAATCCGCCGTGGGGGCTGGAGGAAGAATTGCGTGAGCTGCTGCCGTGGTTGGCCAAAAAGCTTGGGCAGACCCAGGGTGGGTGGCAGATGGATTGGTTGATCGCCGAGAGCTGATCAATTGGTTTAACGGTGTCTGATCGGACGCCTTCGCGGGCAAGCCCGCTCCCACAGGGTTCGCGCAGATTCTGGAATCGCGCACGACCTTGTGAGAGCGGGCTTGCCCGCGATGCTTTTAGGACTTAGTTACCCGCCAGGCTCGGTGGCATGCACACGCCGGTGCCGCCAATCCCGCAATAACCTTCAGGATTTTTCGCCAGGTATTGCTGGTGATAAGCCTCGGCGAAGTACACGGTCGGCGCCAGCTCGATCTCGGTGCTGATTTCGCCCAGACCCGCCTTCGACAGTTCAGCCTGATACACCTCTTTGCTCTTCAGCGCCGCGTCGAGGTGCTCCAGGCTGGTCGCGTAGATCACCGAACGGTACTGGGTGCCGATGTCGTTGCCCTGACGCATGCCCTGGGTCGGGTTATGCAGTTCCCAGAACATCGCCAGCAGCTCTTCGTAGCTGACTTTGGCCTTGTCATACACCACCAGCACTACTTCAGCGTGGCCGGTCAGGCCCGAGCAGACTTCTTCGTAGGTCGGGTTCGGCGTGTAGCCGCCGGCGTAGCCGACCACCGTGCTGACCACGCCTTCGCGCTGCCAGAAACGGCGTTCCGCACCCCAGAAGCAACCCAAGCCGAAGATCGCAAAGTCGACGTCCTGGAAAAACGGGCCGAGCAGCGGAGTTTCTTCGAAGACGAAATGCTTTTCAGGCAGGGTCATCGCAGTTTCGCGGCCGGGCAGAGCTTGATCTTTGGTCGGTAGCACGTTTTTGTTCACCAGAATTTCCGAGCGTAGAACCATGATCGTTCCTCTCAGTCAGGATGGGATGTAAAAAGTCAGACCGCCAGTGTGCCGAATGATGCCGGATTTCGCACTATTCAGATGTGGGAGCGGGCTTGCTCGCGAAAGCGGTGTGTCAGTCGATATCAACATTGCCTGACAAACCGCATTCGCGAGCAAGCCCGCTCCCACAAGGGGAATTCATCGACAGGGATATCTGTGGGGGCTAGAGGCAGAGCGGGCCGCGCGGGTAGCGCTTGAGCGCCTGGATCAGCTCGGCGCCGGGGATTGGCCGGTCGAACAGGTAGCCCTGGCCGACGTCGCAGCGGTGGCGACGCAGGAACGCCAGTTGCTCGGCGGTCTCGATGCCTTCGGCCACGACTTTGAGTTTCAGGTTGTGGGCCATGGCGATCACCGCGGAGGTGATTTCCATGTCGTCCTGGTTGTCGGGGATTTCGTGGATGAAGCTGCGATCGATCTTGATGATGTCGATCGGGAATTTCTTCAGGTAGCTGAGTGACGAGTAACCGGTACCGAAGTCGTCCATGGCCAGGGTCAGGCCCAGGCGCTTGAGCTGGTCGAGCTGCAAGTGGGTGTCTTCGGTGGCTTCCAGCAGCAGGCCTTCGGTCAGCTCCAGTTCGAGCAGATTGGCCGGCAGCGCTTCTTCCTTGAGGATATTGGCGATCGAGGCGACCAGATCCGGATCAGAGAACTGCTTCGGCGAGAGGTTGATCGCCACTTGCAGGTTGCCCATGCCCGCCGCGGTCAGCGCCTTGCTCATGCGGCAGGCCTGACGCGCGATCCACTTGCCGATCGGGATGATCAGGCCGGTCTCTTCGGCAACGCTGATGAACTGGTCCGGGCGAATCATGCCGCGCTCCGGGTGGTTCCAGCGCAGCAGCGCTTCCATGCCCAGCAGGCGACCGCTGCGCAGGCACAGCTTGGGCTGGTAGAACACGTCCAGCTCGTTCTGGGTCAGGGCGCGGCGCAGGTTGTTCTCGACGAACAGCTTGTAGCTGGCCTCGGCATTCAGTGCTTCGGTGAACACCTGGACCTGGTGTTTACCGTTGGCCTTGGCCTTGTGCAGCGCGAGGCCGGCGTTGCGCATCAGGGTCTGCGGATCGCGGCCATGCAGCGGCGCACAGGCCAGGCCCACGGAGCCGGTGACGCTGATCAACTGGTTGTCGACGAACATCGGTTTGTCGAGGGTCGCCAGCAGTTGATTGGCAATCTGTTGGCCGGTGGCGAGGTCGGTGTCGTCGAGCAGCACCGCAAACTCGTTACTGGCGAAGCGCGCAAGGCTGCCACTCGGGCTGAGGCTGTTGCGCAGGCGCCGGGCGAGGCTGATCAACAGTTTGTCGCCGGTCTGGTGACCGAGGCTGTCGTTGATCCGCTTGAAGTTGTCGATGTCCACCAGCAGCAGGCTGATCGGCGTATCGCTATCGCGGGCGAAGCGCTCGTCCAGATTGCGGATAAACGCCGGGCGGTTGCCGAGGTTGGTCAGGTTGTCGGTGTACGCCAGGCGTTCGATGCGCTGCTGCGCCAGTTTGGTCTGGGTGATGTCTTCGTAGATGCCGATGTAGTGCGTCAGCTCACGGTTGTCGCCGTACACCTTGGAGATCGACAACTGGCCCCAGTACGGTTCGAGGTTCTTGCGCCGGCTCTTGAATTCGCCCTGCCAGCTGTTGCTTTTGGCCAGCGCCGAGGGCGCGTCGAACAGCAGCTCGCTGAGGTTCTCCAGCGCCGGCAGTTCCGACAGGCGCTGGCCGTGAACTTCCTCGGTGGAGTACTGGGTGATCGCGGTGAAGCTGGGGTTGACGTACTCGACCACGCCGTCGCAATTGACCAGCAGAAAGGCGTTGGCGCTTTGCTCGACCGCGCGCTGGAACAGGTGCAGGGCGCTGGTGGCGGTGCGGCGGTTGTGGTTGTTGATGACCTGAGCGAACTGGTCGGCCAGCTCACCGGCAAAGGCGATTTCATCGGACTGCCAGGCGCGAGTGACCCCAGTCTGCTCCAGACAGAGCACGCCGACCACCTGGCCGTCGACCCGGATGCTGGCGTCGAGCATCGCGTTGACGTCGCGCGGGCGCAGGGCTTCGGCCATCTCGCGGGTGCGCGGGTCGCGCATCGCATTATGCGCGTCGATGGCGCGGCTGCCGTGCAGCGCCTCCATGTAGTCGGGGAATCCGCTGATGTCGATCACCTCCGGCAGGATGTATTCCTGCGTGGCGCGGTGATACGCGGAAATCGGCACCAGCAGATTGCCTTCGAGGTTCCACAGGCTAGCGCAGTCGATTTCATAGATATCGCAGGCGCAGCGGGTGATCAGTTCGGCGGCTTCCTGCAGCGAGTTGTGGCTGCTGTAGCGCTGGCGGGCGAGCAGCAGAATCAGATCCTGCTGGGCGCGTACGCGATCGAGGTGCTGCAGTTGTTCCTGCTGGGCGCGCTGGTTGAGTTCGAGGGCGATCTGCAGGCGCGAGTTCTGGGTTTCGAGGTCGACCGAGGGCAACGCTGGTGCCTCGTCGAACACATTATCGACCGCCAGCAGATAACCGCGCAGCAAGTGTCGATTGTGCTGCTTATAGGCTTCGCCGAGTTCGAGGATGCTCAAGTCGCCAGCGGCGGTGTGCAGGGTGTAGCGCACCAGATAATGCGGGCTGTTGCACAGTTGTTGCTGAATATTGTCGTGCAGTTGATAACGCGCTTCGGGCTCCATCAGGCTGGCGTAGGGCGAGCCGACCAGAGCACACAGTTCAACGGCCGGCTGGCCGAACTGGCGTTCGCAATTGGGATCGAGAAACAGCATCGCCCAACTGGCTTCATTCAAGCGCTCGAAACGCAGCATGCCGAGCCGCGAGGGCACAGGCAACTGCGTCACTACCTCGGCCGCCATACGGCTGGCGGCATCGGGTTGGCTCTTCATGAAGGAACTCGCTTGGAAATATGCTGAACGCGCCGGGCTCTCGCCCTCTTTACTGTTGCCTGCGGCAAGGTTGCATCATTGCGGCACCGACTGACAAGAGAGATGAAGGCCAAGTGCTATAAGAATGTGTCGGCCGCATAGCGCATTTCTCCAGCCCCTCTTGGAAAAGAGCAAAAGATCGCAGCCTGCGGCAGCTCCTGCAGGCGATGCATACCAATGTAGGAGCTGCCGAAGGCTGCGATCTTTCAGGATCTCAACGTAATTTCAGGCTGATCGATTGCAGTTTCTTGCCATCCCGATCATGGTAACTGATCAAAATCTGATCAGTCTCGACCACCACATGCGCGAAGTTGTCTTCGCTGACCACTGCGCAGGTCAACTCATGTTGATAGTCGCCCGCTGCAGTGCGCACCAGTGGCTGATCAAGAATGAACGTCGACGCCTTGGCATAGGGCAACAGTTTGCTGTTACACAACGGCGAGGAGACGATGGTGTGGACTTCGAAGTCCGGGTCTTCGCTGTGGGTCAGGCGCGAGGTCAGCGAGCCGTGCACGTCGCCCGAGACGAATACGACATTCCTGATCTGTCGGGTGCGAATGGTTTCCAGCAGGCGCAGGCGCTGCTCCGGGAAGGCTTTCCAGGCATCATCGCCGTGCAGTTTGCGATCCGGATAGAACATCACGCTGGTGACCACGAATTTGACTCGTGCCTTGCTGGTGCTCAGCCAGGCGACCAGGGCCTGTTCCTGCTCGCTGTCCAGGATGCGTCGATCATCAGCAGCCAGGTTGCGCCGAGTCCGGCTATCAGTGACAAACCATTCAATATCACCATCGCTGAACTGATACCAGTAACGCGCCAGTTTCGAGTGATCGATCTCGCCATCAACTGTTAGTTCATGCGCCGGACTATGACTGGCTTGATACAACTCATACGCCGCCATTGCGTTGCGGTATAACTCATGATCGGACTTGCTGGCGTTCGCCGGCCAGTTGTCTTCAATTTCGTGATCGTCGAGGATCATGTAAGTCGAAGTGCCGGACATCAGCTGCTGAATATTCGATTGTGAGAACGCCGTGCGATATTTTTCGAGGATGTCCTTGTATTCGCGATCCGGGGCAATCAGGTTGAGGTCGTCGACATAGATCTGGTCTCCGGTCATCAGGGTGGCGCTGATCGGCGGCTCGGCGCCTTCAATCAACTGATTGATCGAGGCGAATATGCGGTCGCCAAATTGGGGCAGGGAAGCAATGCCGGCGGTCATGCGCAAGTAGCGACAGGAGCCGATGATGTAAGCGCGTGGCTGCGCGGCGTCGCTGGCGCGGGTGCGAAAACGGTAGATCTCGCGCGGCCATTGCAAAGGCAATTCGGCGATGCTCTCGACGGTATGCGCAGGGCTCATGGGGCTGAACCAGCCCGCCTGATATTCGTACTCGCAATGGCTCTCCAGGTCATTCAATGAAAAGACCTGGCAAAAATCGCGCAATGCACTTAAACGGGAAAAAAGGCTATTTGACCATTGTTTGCTGTCGCGCTTTCGATAACGCAGGCCGGCAAATACGCCGGCATTGTTTTGCGAGTCGCCGCGCATGAAGATGCGTGCGTGATTAGTTGTTGTATGGCCAATAATCGGGCCGACAGTTGGTTTTAACATGTTCGAATCCATTCGAATTGATACTTGAATAACGGTCAGTGTTTAGCAAGTTATTCGTTTAACTTGTGCCGCCAAGGTTAGTTGTCGGCGGATAAAAAATATCGGCGCGAAGTGGACTGGACTCGTGGCTTAAGTAGACCGAAGTTGTAGGAATAAAAGCGTTGTAACTTTTCTTCGGGCAAAAAAAGCCCCGTCAAACTGACGGGGTTGAGGTACGAGCGTGTGGCGCTCGAAAACGTGGAACGCAATCGGCCCTCCGTTGCCGGAGGGCCGAACGCTTTACAGCAGGATGGTGCGGATGTCGCCCAGCAGGCTGCCCAGACGCTGGGTGAAGCGTGCAGCAGCAGCGCCGTTGATCACGCGGTGATCGTAGGACAGCGACAGTGGCAGCATCAGTTTCGGCTGGAAGGCTTTGCCGTCCCAGACTGGCTGGATGGTTGCCTTGGAAACACCGAGGATCGCCACTTCCGGCGCGTTGACGATCGGCGTGAAGCCGGTGCCGCCAATGTGGCCGAGGCTGGAAATGGTGAAGCAGGCGCCTTGCATCTCGTCCGAAGAGAGCTTCTTGGTACGGGCTTTTTCAGCCAGCGAAGCAGCTTCTGCGGCCAGTTGCAGCAGGCTCTTCTGGTCGACGTTCTTGATGACCGGTACCAGCAGGCCATCCGGGGTGTCGACCGCGAAACCGATGTTGACGTACTTCTTGCGAATGATCGCCTTGCCGCTTGGCGCCAGCGAACTGTTGAAGTCCGGCAGTTCCTTGAGCAGGTGCGCGCAGGTCTTGAGCAGCAACGGCAGGATGGTCAGCTTGACGCCGGCCTTCTCCGCGACGGCTTTCTGCGCAACACGGAAGGCTTCCAGCTCGGTGATGTCCGCCGAGTCGAATTGCGTCACGTGCGGCACGTTCAGCCAGCTGCGGTGCAGGTTGGCAGCGCCGACCTGCATCAGGCGGGTCATCGGCACTTCTTCGATTTCACCGAAGCGGCTGAAGTCCACGACCGGAATCGGCGGGATGCCCGCGCCACCGGTTGCGCCAGCGGCAGCGGCCGGTGCTTCCTTGGCCTTCTGCATCATGGCTTTGACGTAAACCTGCACGTCTTCTTTCAGAATGCGACCGTGCGGACCGCTGGCGCCAACGGCGCTCAGTTCGACGCCGAACTCGCGGGCCAGTTGACGCACGGCAGGGCCGGCGTGAACCTTCGCGCCTGGCTTGGCCGGAGCAGCAACCGGAGCGGCAGCAGCAGGTGCAGCGGCAGCCGGAGCAGCAGCGGCTGGCGCCGGAGCGCCAGGAGCAGCGGCGGCAGCTGGAGCCGGGGCAGCAGCAGGGGCCGCGCCTTTGACTTTCAGCTTGAGGATCAGGTCGCCGGTACCGACTTCGTCGTCCAGCTTGATCGAAACGCTTTCCACCACGCCAGCGGCAGGCGATGGGATTTCCATGCTTGCCTTGTCGGATTCCAGAGTGATCAGCGACTGGTCGGCTTCAACGCTGTCACCAGCCTTGACCAGGACTTCGATGATCTTGGCCTTGCCGGCCGAACCGATGTCCGGAACGTGGATGTCCTGAACGCTGTCAGCCACTGGAGCAGCCGGGGCTGCCGCAGGAGCAGGCGCAGCGGCAGCGGCCGGCGCAGCAGCCTGAGCCGGAGCGGCCGCAGCCGGGGCCGCAGCACCCGCCACTTCCAGATCCAGAATCAGGTCGCCAGTGCCGACTTCGTCGTTGAGCTTGACGCTGATGGCCTTGACCACGCCCGCGGCAGGCGACGGGATTTCCATGCTCGCCTTGTCGGATTCCAGGGTGATCAGCGATTGATCAGCCTCGACGGTGTCGCCGACCTTGACCTGGATCTCGATGATCTGCGCCTTGCCCGACGAGCCGATGTCCGGCACGTGCACTTGCTGCACCGAAGCGGCAGCAGGGGCAGCGGCTGGCGCGGCAGCAGCAGGAGCGGCAGCCGGTTTGGCTTCAGCTTTTGCAGCCGGTGCAGCAGCAGGTGCAGGGGCCGCTTGCGCGGCGCCCTCGACTTCCAGCTCAAGCAGTTCGTCGCCTTCTTTCAGGCGGTCGCCCAGCTTCACTTTCAGGCTCTTGATGACGCCGGCTTTCGGGGCCGGCACTTCCATGCTGGCCTTGTCCGATTCCAGGGTCAGGATGCTCTGGTCGGCTTCGATACGGTCGCCGACCTTCACAAACAGTTCAATTACTTCACCTTCACCGCTGCCGATGTCAGGTACGCGAATGAGTTCGCTCACAAAATGTCTCCTCAGCAGTCCAGTGGGTTGCGTTTTTCCGGGTCGATGCCGAACTTGACGATGGCCTCGGCCACGACTTTAGGTTCGATATCACCACGGTCAGCCAGTGCTTCCAGGGCTGCCAACACCACGAAATGACGGTCGACTTCGAAGAAATGACGCAGTTTCTTGCGGCTGTCGCTGCGGCCGAAACCGTCGGTGCCCAGGACTTTGAATTCCTTGGACGGTACCCACTGACGGATCTGCTCGGCGAACAGCTTCATGTAGTCGGTAGAGGCAATCACCGGACCCTTACGGCCGCTCAGGCACTCTTCAACGTAGCTCTGCTTAGGCTTCTGGCCAGGCTTCAGGCGGTTGCTGCGCTCTACGGCCAGGCCGTCGCGACGCAGTTCGTTGAAGCTGGTGACGCTCCATACGTCAGCGCCGATGTTGAACTCTTCACGCAGGATCTTCGCCGCTTCACGCACTTCACGCAGGATGGTGCCGGAGCCCATCAGCTGTACGTGATGCGCTGCATCGCGGGTGTCTTCTTCGAGCAGGTACATGCCTTTCTTGATGCCTTCTTCGGCACCGGCCGGCATGGCTGGCTGCTGGTACGACTCGTTCATCACGGTGATGTAGTAGAAGATGTCCTGTTGCTCTTCGGTCATCTTCTTCATGCCGTCCTGAATGATCACCGCCAGCTCGTAGCCGTAGGTTGGATCGTAGGTGCGGCAGTTCGGGATGGTCGCGGCCAGCAGGTGGCTGTGACCGTCTTCGTGCTGCAGGCCTTCACCGTTCAGGGTGGTACGGCCGGCGGTGCCGCCGATCAGGAAACCACGGGTACGGCTGTCGCCAGCGGCCCAGGCCAGGTCACCGATACGCTGGAAGCCGAACATCGAGTAGAAGATGTAGAACGGCAGCATCGGCTGGTTGTGACTGGAGTACGAAGTACCGGCAGCGATGAAGGAACTCATGGCGCCTGCTTCGTTGATGCCTTCTTCAAGGATCTGACCTTTCTGGTCTTCCTTGTAGAACATCACCTGGTCTTTATCGACTGGCTCGTAGAGCTGGCCGACGGAGGAGTAGATGCCCAGCTGACGGAACATGCCTTCCATACCGAAGGTACGGGCTTCGTCCGGGATGATCGGCACGATGCGCGGGCCGATTTCCTTGTCCTTGACCAGTTGCGCGAGGATCCGCACGAAGGCCATGGTGGTGGAAATTTCACGGTCGCCCGAACCATCGAGGATGGCTTTCAGGGTGTCCAGGTCCGGGGTCGGTACGCTGAAGCTCTGCGCGCGGCGCTGAGGTACGAAACCGCCCAGTGCGGCACGGCGCTCGCTCAGGTAGCGGGCTTCGGCGCTGTTTGGCTCTGGCTTGAAGAACGGCAGGTTCTCCAGCTCTTCGTCCTTGACCGGGATGTCGAAGCGGTCACGGAACAACTTCAGGCTGTCGACGTCGACTTTCTTGGTGTTGTGCGCAGTGTTTTTCGCTTCGCCGGCACCGGTGCCATAACCCTTGATGGTCTTGGCGAGGATGACGGTAGGTTGTTCTTTGTGGTTGACCGCTTCGTGGTACGCCGCATAGACCTTGTACGGGTCGTGGCCACCACGGTTGAGTTTCCAGATCTCGTCGTCGGACAGATCGGCAACCATCGCCTTGAGTTCAGGCGTGTTGAAGAAGTGCTCGCGAACGAACGCGCCGTCTTTGGCTTTGTAGTTCTGGTACTCGCCGTCGATGACTTCGTCCATGCGACGTTGCAGGATGCCGTCGACGTCCTTGGCCAGCAGTGGGTCCCAGAAACGGCCCCAGATGACTTTGGTCACGTTCCACTGTGCACCGCGGAACACGCCTTCGAGTTCCTGGATGATCTTGCCGTTACCGCGAACCGGGCCGTCGAGGCGCTGCAGGTTGCAGTTGATGACGAAGATCAGGTTGTCCAGCTTCTCGCGGCCGGCCAGGGAGATCGCGCCCAGGGATTCCGGCTCGTCGCACTCGCCGTCGCCCAGGAAGCACCAGACTTTCTGTTTGCCCGGCTGGATGAAACCGCGGTGTTCCAGGTACTTCATGAAGCGTGCCTGGTAGATCGCCTGGATCGGACCCAGACCCATGGATACGGTCGGGAACTGCCAGAAGTCAGGCATCAGCCAAGGGTGCGGGTAGGACGACAGGCCCTGGCCGTCGACTTCCTGGCGGAAGTTGTTCATCTGGTCTTCGGTGATGCGGCCTTCCATGAATGCACGGGCGTAAACGCCTGGCGAGGTGTGGCCCTGGAAGTAGATCAGGTCGCCGCCGTGTTCGTCGGTCGGGGCCTGGAAGAAGTAGTTGAAGCCGATGTCATACAGGGTCGCGCTGGAAGCGAAGCTGGAGATGTGACCACCCAGGTCAGAATCTTTCAGGTTCGTACGCATTACCATGGCCATCGCGTTCCAGCGCACCAGCGAGCGAATGCGGCGTTCCATGAACAGGTCGCCAGGCATGCGTGCTTCGTGGGTTACCGGGATGGTGTTGCGGTAAGGCGTGGTGATGGCGTAAGGGAGCTGCGAACCGCTGCGGGTCGCCAGTTCACCCATACGGGTCATCAGATAGTGAGCACGGTCTTCGCCTTCTTTGTCGAGAACCGATTCCAGGGCGTCCAGCCATTCCTGGGTTTCGACGGGATCGAGGTCTTGCATGGCTTGCTCCAGGGCGGAAAGGCTTCCAGAATCGGTTGCCTGAGTTTGCGACTGGCCTTGTGGGCAGACGATTTAAAATTCTTGGATTGCCGACAGGTTGTTCCGGCGGCGTGTAGTTTTACTACAAATCTTTGAGCATTTCAGCCTTTCGCCTGTATAGACGAGTAGTAAAACTACAGAGGAAAGGCTTGTGGCCTCCGACTGCGTTGTGAGAATAATCGTTAAGGTTGGTCGATTACCATCCGAAAAAGGTGAAAGTTTGATGCTGGATGCCAAAGAAGAAGAAATTTCAGCTATTTCTAACTTTTGTTCGACAGTCCTTCGCGTAGCGGGTTTTCATCAAACACTACAAGCGGCCATTTACACGCCGATCAAGGATAGACCATGACCCTGCCCGTGCTCGCTGAACTCCCCGCCATTCTCTTGCCGTTGGTCACTCGATCCGAGCAGTCGTTCCGTACGGCGGTCGCCGCGCTGGAAGACGATCACGGCTTCTCCACCTGGACACCGGAACGCTGGGCGCAATTCGCCCGCGTCAGTGCCGCCAGCGATTTTGTCATTGAACAGAGCGTTCGTGACCCTTTGATGTTGCTGTCGCTGGTGCAGTCCGGCGAACTCG
The DNA here is from genome assembly GCF_053851495.1 of Pseudomonas sp. JQ36. NCBI lineage: Bacteria > Pseudomonadati > Pseudomonadota > Gammaproteobacteria > Pseudomonadales > Pseudomonadaceae > Pseudomonas > Pseudomonas sp. JQ36. Next base: position 5,366,797 of record NZ_CM132642.1, read on the forward strand.
ACCGGCCGTTCGCGCCGGGTGAATTGTGCGCGCAGATTGCCGCCGCCGTGAACACGGCGCAAAGCGAAGACGAACTCGGGCGTGTCCTGCGCCGCCAGCGCGCACGGCATCAAGTGCGGATCATCTGGCGTGACCTCAACCGCCAGGCCGATCTGGTGCAGACCTGCCGCGACCTTTCCGACATGGCCGACGCCACCATCGACCAAGCTTACCTATGGCTGTACAGCCGCCATTGCCAGCAGTTCGGCACACCGACCGGCCGGCGCAGCGGTCTGCCGCAGCAGATGGTTATCCTCGGCATGGGCAAGCTCGGCGCGGTCGAGTTGAACCTGTCGTCGGACATCGACCTGATCTTCGCCTACCCCGAGGGCGGCGAAACCGTCGGTGTGAAGCGCGCGCTGGATAATCAGGAATTCTTCATTCGTCTCGGTCAGCGCCTGATCAAGGCCCTCGACCCGATGACGGTCGACGGCTTCGTGTTCCGCGTCGACATGCGCCTGCGTCCGTACGGTTCATCCGGCGCGCTGGTGCTGAGCTTCAATGCGCTGGAACAGTATTACCAGGATCAGGGCCGCGACTGGGAACGCTACGCGATGATCAAGGCGCGGGTGGTGGCCGGCGATCAAACCGCTGGTGCGCAGTTGCTCGATATGCTGCGCCCGTTCGTCTATCGGCGTTATCTGGACTTCTCGGCGATCGAAGCGCTGCGCACCATGAAGCAGTTGATCCAGCAGGAAGTGCGGCGCAAGGGCATGGCCGACAACATCAAGCTCGGCTCCGGCGGTATCCGCGAGGTCGAGTTCATTGCCCAGGCTTTTCAGTTGATTCACGGCGGGCGCGACCTCAGCCTGCAACAGCGTCCTCTATTAAAGGTGCTGAGCACGCTGGAAGGGCAGGGCTACCTGCCGCCGGCGGTGATCAGCGAGCTGCGCGAAGGTTATGAATTCCTGCGTTACACCGAACACGCGATCCAGGCGATTGCCGACCGCCAGACCCAGATGTTGCCGGACGGCGCTCAGGATCAGGCGCGCATTGCGTTCATGCTCGGCTTCGCCGATTGGCAGGCCTTCCATGAAAAGCTGATGTTCTGGCGCGGCCGGGTGGCCTGGCACTTCGCGCAGGTGATCGCCGATCCCGATGAAGAAGAGGGCGCCGACTGCGAAGTGGTGGTGGGCGGTGAGTGGTTGCCGCTGTGGGAAGAAGAGCAGGACGAAGAGGCTGCTTGCCGGCAACTGGAAGAAGGCGGATTCAAGGACGCGACCAAAGCGCTGAAAGCGCTGGCCGGTTTGCGCGGCAGCCCGCAGTTACGCGCGATGCAACGGCTGGGTCGCGAGCGTCTTGATGCGTTTATTCCGCGCCTGCTGGCCCAGGCGGTGGAGCATGACAACCCGGATCTGGTGCTGGAGCGGGTGCTGCCGCTGGTCGAAGCGGTCGCCCGACGTTCGGCTTATTTGGTCCTGCTGACAGAAAATCCCGGCGCCCTGCGGCGCTTGCTGACGCTGTGCGCGGCCAGTCCGTGGATCGCCGAGCAGATCACCCGCTTCCCGTTGCTGCTCGACGAGTTGCTCAACGAAGGCCGGCTGTTCAAGCCGCCACTGGCCCCGGAGCTCGCCGCCGAATTGCGCGAGCGCCTGACGCGGATCCCCGAAGATGACCTCGAACAGCAGATGGAAGCCCTGCGTCACTTCAAGCTGGCGCACCGCTTGCGCGTCGCCGCTTCGGAAATCGCCGGCAGTCTGCCGTTGATGAAAGTCAGTGATTACCTGACCTGGCTCGCCGAAGCGATTCTCGAACAAGTGCTGGCGCTGGCCTGGCGCCAGACGGTGGCCAAGTACGGCACGCCGCTGCGCACTGACGGCAGTTTGTGCGATCCCGGCTTCATCATCGTCGGTTATGGCAAAGTCGGCGGGCTGGAACTGGGGCATGGTTCGGATCTGGACCTGGTGTTCATCCATGACGGCGATCCGCAGGCGGAAACCGACGGGCCGAAGCCGATCGATGGCGCGCAGTTCTTTACCCGGCTGGGGCAGCGGATCATTCACTTGCTGACGGCGCAGACCAACTCCGGCCAGCTGTATGAAGTGGACATGCGTTTGCGGCCGTCCGGCGCGTCGGGGCTGTTGGTCAGCTCGCTCGGGGCTTTTGAGCGCTATCAGGAAAATGAAGCTTGGACCTGGGAACATCAGGCGCTAGTGCGGGCGCGGGTGCTGGTCGGCAGTCAGGATGTCGGCCAGGCCTTCGAGACAGTCCGCGCGCAGGTTTTGGGCAAGGCGCGGGATCTGGCGAAGCTGCAACAGGAAGTCAGCGAGATGCGCGCCAAGATGCGCGATAACCTCGGCAGCAAGAGCACGGCGGCCGGTACCGCGGCAAATGCCTTCGAGGCCACGGCGCCGTTCGACCTCAAGCAGGACGCCGGAGGTATCGTCGATATTGAATTTATGGTGCAATACGCGGCCCTGGCGTGGTCGCACAGCCACCCGCCATTGCTGCGCTGGACCGATAACATACGCATTCTGGAAGAGCTGGAGCACGAACGGCTGATGCCTGCCGAAGATGCCAGCCTGTTGCGTGAGGCCTATAAAGCCTACCGCTCCGCCGCCCACCGGCAGGCCTTGCAGAAGGACGCCGGGGTGATTGCAGGCGACCAGTTTGTCGAGGAGCGCCGGCAGGTATTGCGGATCTGGCGTGAGTTGGGGCTAAGCTGAGGCCAGATATTTGAAGCACCGAGTTCCTTGTGGGAGCGGGCTTGCTCGCGAAAGCGCAGTGTCAGTCACCATCGATGCAGGATGTGACGGCCCCTTCGCGAGCAAGCCCGTTCCCACATTGGATCTGCGTTGATTGCAGATTAAGGGCCGGATGCAAAACCCTGTGGGAGCGAGCCTGCTCGCGATAGCGGAGTATCAGACGACAATAATGTTGGATGTGAAGACCCTTTCGCGAGCAAGCGCGCTTCCACAGCAGATCTACAGTGTTTGTAGAATTCTCGAGGCGGGGAGGCGTAAATGCCTCCCCGGTTCGTTTATGGAAACCACATGAATATTCTGATCGTTGGGCCCAGTTGGGTCGGTGACATGGTGATGGCGCAGACACTGTTCCAGTGTCTCAAGCAGCGCCACCCGCAATGCGAAATCGACGTGCTGGCCCCCGAGTGGAGCCGGCCGATCCTTGAGCGCATGCCCGAAGTGCGCAAGGCTTTGAGCTTTCCGCTCGGCCATGGCGCACTGGAATTGGCCACTCGCCGGCGGATCGGCAAGTCCCTGGCCGGTCAATACGATCAGGCGATCCTGCTGCCGAACTCGTTGAAGTCGGCGCTGGTGCCGTTTTTCGCCGGCATCAAACAACGCACCGGCTGGCGTGGCGAATTCCGCTACGGCCTGCTCAATGACGTGCGCACGCTGGATAAAGAACGTTATCCGCTGATGATCGAACGCTTCATGGCCCTGGCTTACGAGCCGAACGCCGAGCTGCCGAAACCTTATCCGCGTCCGAGCCTGCAAATCGATCCGGTGACCCGCGAAGCGGCGCTGGCCAAGTTCGGCCTGACCCTCGACCGCCCGGTGTTGGCCCTGTGCCCCGGCGCCGAGTTCGGCGAATCCAAGCGCTGGCCGTCCGAGCACTACGCCAAGGTCGCCGAAGCGCGGATTCGCGAAGGCTGGCAGGTGTGGCTGTTCGGCTCGAAAAACGACCACGCGGTGGGCGAAGACATTCGCGCACGACTGATTCCCGGCCTGCGTGAAGAATCGGTCAACCTCAGCGGCGGTACCTCGCTGGCCGAGGCCATCGACCTGCTGTCGTGCGCCGATTCGGTGGTGTCCAACGACTCCGGCCTGATGCACGTCGCGGCGGCGCTGAACCGTCCGTTGGTGGCGGTCTATGGCTCGACGTCGCCGGGGTTCACTCCGCCGTTGGCCGAGCACGTCGAAATCGTTCGGCTGGGTCTGGATTGCAGCCCGTGCTTCGACCGTACCTGCCGTTTCGGCCATTACAACTGCCTGCGCCAGCTGATGCCGGATGCGGTCAACGATGCCTTGCAGAAACTGCAGGGCTCCGTGGTCGAGGTTCATTAAGTTGCGGGTATTGCTGATCAAGACTTCATCGCTGGGCGACGTGATTCATGCGTTGCCGGCGCTGACCGACGCGGCCCGGGCCATTCCCGGGATCAAGTTCGACTGGGTGGTGGAAGAAGGCTTCGCCGAGATCCCGACCTGGCACCCGGCCGTCGGCAAGGTGATTCCGGTGGCGATCCGTCGCTGGCGCAAGAACCTCTGGCAGACGATCAAGAGCGGCGAGTGGAAGCGCTTTAAGCAAAGCGTGCGCGCCAGCCAATACGACCTGGTGATAGACGCTCAGGGCCTGCTGAAAAGCGCCTGGCTGACGCGCTACGTCAAAGCCCCGGTGGCCGGCCTCGACAAAGGCTCGGCGCGTGAGCCGATCGCTGCGCGATTCTATGACCGCAAACTGGCGGTGGCCCGTGGGCAGCATGCGGTCGAACGGGTGCGTCAGCTGTTTGCCATCGCCCTCGGCTATGACCTGCCCAAAGGGTTGGGCGACTACGGCCTCAACGTCGAGCGTCTGGTCGAATTACCGCGCAAGAGCGCCTTCGTGGTGTTCCTGCACGGCACCACGTGGGACACCAAGCACTGGCCGGAAGCCTACTGGCGCGAGCTGACCGAGCGCGTCGGCTATCTGGGCGTCGGGGTAAAACTGCCGTGGGGCAACCCGCTGGAGAAGGCCCGTGCCGAACGCATTGCCGCTGGTTTCAAACACGCCGAAGTGTTGCCGAAGCTGAATCTGGCCGGGGTCGGCAAAGTGCTGGCCGGCGCCCAGGCTTGCGTCGCGGTGGACACCGGTCTCGGTCACCTTGCAGCCGCGCTGGATGTGCCGACGATTTCGCTGTTCGGCCCGACCAACCCGGGCCTGACCGGCGCCTACGGCAAGGTGCAGATTCACATGGCCAGTGATTTCCCCTGCGCCCCTTGCCTGCAAAAGAAATGTACGTATCAACCGACCGCGCAGGATGCCCGTCAGTTTGACCTGAAACGCGAGCAGCCGCTGTGCTTCACGCGTGTGAATCCCGAGCGTGTCGCCAGCCGACTGAGCACGTTGTTAATGGCTGAGGAGCTGCGCTGATGCAATTGGCTTTTGTCCTGTACAAATATTTCCCGTTCGGTGGCTTGCAGCGCGACTTCATGCGCATCGCCCTCGAATGCCAGAAGCGCGGCCACCAGATCCGCGTCTACACCCTTATTTGGGAAGGCGATGTGCCGCCCGGTTTCGAAGTGCTGGTGGCGCCGGTCAAGGCGTTCTTCAACCACCGTCGCAACGAGAAACTCACGGCGTGGATGGAAGCGGACCTGGCCAAACGTCCGGTGGACCGCTTGATCGGCTTCAACAAGATGCCGGGGCTGGACGTCTACTACGCCGCCGACGGCTGCTTCGAAGACAAGGCGCAGAACCTGCGTCACTCGCTGTACCGCCGTTGGGGCCGCTACCGGCACTTCGCCGAATACGAGCGCGCGGTGTTCGCCAAAGATGCGAAAACCGAAGTGTTGATGATTTCCGAAGTGCAGCAGCCGCTGTTCATCAAGCACTACGACACGCCGCTGGAGCGCTTCCACCTGCTGCCGCCGGGCATCGCCCAGGATCGTCGCCGGCCGGCGGATGCCGACGAGATTCGCGCCGGTTTCCGCGCCGAATTCAACCTCAAGGACGACGAACTGCTGCTGGTGCAGATCGGCTCCGGGTTCAAGACCAAGGGCGTCGATCGCAGCCTCAAGGCGCTGGCCGCATTGCCCGCCGAGCTGAAGAAACGCACCCGGCTGTTTGTAATCGGCCAGGATGACCCCAAATTGTTCCAGATGCAGAGCGCCACTTTGGGCCTGGGCGACAACGTGACGTTCCTCAAGGGCCGCAGCGATATTCCGCGGTTCCTGCTCGGCGCCGACCTGTTGATCCACCCGGCGTACAACGAAAACACCGGTACGGTGCTGCTCGAAGCGCTGGTCGCCGGTTTGCCGGTGCTGGTCAGCGCGGTCTGCGGTTACGCCCATTACATTGCCGAGGCGGACGCCGGGCGAGTGCTGGACGAACCGTTCGATCAGGCGCAACTGACGCAATACCTGACTGACATGTTGAATGACGACGCTGCACGCGCGGCCTGGAGCCGCAATGGTCTGGCCTTCGCCGAGACGGCCGACCTCTACAGCATGCCGCAGCACGCGGCCGATGTGATTCTGGCGGAGCACGCTTAAATGAAGTTGATGCTGGCTGAACCGTTCAAAAGCCTTTGGGCCGGACGCGACCCGTTCGCCGAAGTCGAAGGCTTGCAGGGCGAGGTCTACCGCGAGCTGGAAGCTCGACGCACGCTGCGCACGGAAGTCGACGGCAACGGCTTTTTCGTCAAGATCCACCGGGGCATCGGCTGGGGCGAGATCTTCAAGAACCTGCTGACCGCCAAGCTGCCGGTGCTCGGCGCGGGTCAGGAGTGGAAGGCGATCCAGCGTCTGCAGGAAGTCGGCGTGCCGACCATGACCGCCGTGGCTTACGGCGAGAAGGGCAGCAACCCGGCCGATCAGCATTCGTTCATCGTCACCGAAGAGCTGGCGCCGACCATCAGCCTCGAAGATTTCAGCATCGATTGGGTCAAGCAGCCGCCTGCGCCTGCGCTCAAGCGCGCGCTGATCGCTGAAGTGGCACGCATGACCGGCATGATGCACCGCGCCGGGGTCAACCACCGCGACTGCTACATCTGCCACTTTCTGCTGCACACCGACAAGCCGATCACCCCGGACGATTTCAAGCTCTCGGTAATCGACCTGCACCGCGCCCAGACCCGCCCAAGAATTACTCAACGCTGGCGCAACAAGGATCTGGCCGCGCTGTATTTCTCGGCGCTGGACATCGGCCTGACCCGACGCGACAAGCTGCGTTTTCTCAAGGGCTATTTCCAGCAACCGCTGCGACAGATCCTGGCGGAAGAAGCGCCGCTGCTGAGCTGGCTCGAAGGCAAGGCCAACAAGCTATATGCGCGCAAACAGCGTTACGGGGATGCGCTCTGATGGCGGGTTGGACGCTTGAACCGCAATACAGCGAACTGGCCGAAGATTTCGGCAGTCTGGAAGCGGTGTTTGCCCTGCAGGGCGAGCGCCTGACCCGTGATCCGCTGTCCGAAGTCATCCGCGTGCAGCGCAACGGCGTGAATTACTACGTCAAACGCTACGTCGGCGCCGGTAAAGGCTTGCGCCGTTACCTGGGCAAGCCGCGGGTGAAGATGGAGTGGCAGAACCTCAAGCGCTTCGCCAAGTGGGGCATTCCCACCGCCGAAGTGGTGGCCTGGGGCCTGGAGCGACGTGGCGCGGCCTATGCCCGTGGCGCGATGATCACCCGCGAGCTGCCGCGCACCGAAGACCTCTCGGCGCTGGCCGAACGCAACGATCCGAAACTCAAGGATCGCCTGTGGGTTGATGGCATCAGCCGTCAACTGGCCGGCTACACCCGAACCATGCACGATCACCGCTTTACCCATAACGATCTGAAGTGGCGCAATTTGTTGATCGACGATCAGGCGCAGCTGTTTCTGATCGACTGCCCGAATGGCGATTTCTGGCGCGGCTTCTGGCTCAAGTACCGGATCACCAAGGATCTGGCCTGTCTCGACAAGGTGGCCAAGTATCACCTGTCGAACACCCAGCGCCTGCGCTTTTACCTGCAATACCGCGGACGTGATCGGCTGAATGCCGCCGACAAGAAACGGATTCGCCACGTGGTGAGATTTTTCGAGGGACGCGAATGACTGATTTCCTGGCCGCTGAAGACCGGGAGTTGCTTGAGCGCCATGGCCTCGGCACTTTCGACGCGCTCTGGGCCAAACAGCTCGAAGCCGTGGACGAACCGAACACCGATGGCGGTGGCTGGAGCAGCGTGTTTCGCCTGGAGCTGGAAGGGCAGGCCTACTACCTCAAGCGCCAGAGCAACTACCTGACCCGCACCCTGCACGCGCCGTTCGGCGAGCCGAGTTTCGCCCGCGAGTTTCGCAATATCAGCCGCTACAACAAGTTGGGGATCCCGGCGCTGCAAGCGGCGTTCTTCGGTGAGCGCAAGGTCAAGGGCGATGTCCAGGCGATCCTGCTGACCCGCGCCCTCGACGGCTGGGATGATCTCGACTCGTTGCTTCAGCGCTGGTCCGAGCTGACCGCCGAGCAGCAATCGGCCATTCTCAAGGCCTGTGGACAACTGGCGCGCCAGCTGCACGGCGTGCGTCAGGTGCACGGCTGCTTTTATCCGAAACACATCTTTTTGCAGGCTGACGGCGAGCGCTATCGGGCACAGCTGATCGACCTGGAAAAGACCCGGCCCCTGCTGTTCGGCATGCGCGACCGGGTCAAGGATCTGGAACCGCTGCTGCGGCGCGCGCCGGAATGGAGCGAGGCGCAATTGCGCGAGTTGCTCGCGGCCTATCTCGATCAGCCAGTCGACAGTTCGCTGGTCGACAGTTGGGTGACGCGCCTGACCGCACGTCGCAGTCGCAAGGAGACCCGTTGATGCGCTTGTCCGAACTGAAAAACGCCGGGCGCGCGCCGAGTCTGCCGCTGACGATTTCGCTTGCCGATGCGGCAGGCCCAGCGGACCTGCAACTGCTGAGCCTGCTGCGGGTGTTGCCGGGGCAGCGCTATGTCGGTGCCGGGGTCTGGCGCGGGCGGCCGGTGCTGGCCAAATTGCTGGTGGGCAGCAAGGCTGCGCGGCATTTTCAGCGCGAGCTGGCGGGCGTCAAGCTGCTCGCGGAACAAGGTCTGACCACACCGTTGCTGTTGGCCGATGGCTTGCAGGACGGCGAGGGCGGCTGGCTGCTGTTCGAATTCCTCGAAAACGCCGAAAGCCTCGGTGAGGCCTGGCAGAAAGTCGAATCGCTGCCAGTGCTGGCGGACGAGCAATCGGCGGTACTCGCCGAGGCGCTGGGCGCTATCGGTCAACTGCATGGCAAAGGCCTGTGGCAGGAAGATCTGCACCTGGACAACCTGCTGCGTCAGGGCGGTCAGCTGTACCTGATCGATGGCGCCGGGATCTGCGCCGAGACCGCTGGCCAGCCGTTGTCACGGCAGAAAGTGCTGGAAAACCTCGGTGTGTTTTTCGCCCAGTTGCCCAAGTCTCTTGAGCCGTTCACCGAAGAATTGCTGGTGTATTACCTGCTGAGCAACAGCGAGCACGCGTTGCCGCTGGAAGCCTTGCAGAAGCAGATCGCCAAGGTACGCGCCTGGCGGCTGAAGGATTACCTGATCAAGGTGGGCCGCGAGTGCACGTTGTTCAGTGTGCAGCGCGGTGCGTTCGGTCTGTGGGCGATCCGTCGCGAGGAAGAAGCGGCGATGCTCCCGGTGCTGGATCGGGCCGATGCGCTGCTCGATCAGGGCCATCTGTACAAGACTGGCGGCGCGGCGAGCGTCGGCAAGGTCGAGGTGGCCGGGCGCTCGCTGGTGATCAAGCGCTACAACATCAAAGGCTTCGCGCACTGGCTCAAGCGTTTCTGGCGTCCGAGCCGCGCGTGGCACTCTTGGCGTGAAGGTAATCGTCTGGCATTCCTTGGCATCGCCACGCCGAAACCGCTGGCGGTGCTGGAAAAGCGCTTTTTATGGCTGCGCAGCCGTGCTTATCTGGTGACCGAGTTCCTGCCGGGGCCGGACATCATCGAGCGCTTTGCGCCGTATGTGGAAAGCGGTGCGGCGCCGGAATCCGAGTTGCAGGCGCTGGATCGACTGTTCGCACGGTTGATTGCCGAGCGCATCAGCCATGGCGACTTCAAGGGGCATAATCTGTTCTGGCAGGAAGATCGCTGGGCACTGATCGATCTGGATTCGATGTGTCAGCACAGCTCTGTCGGAAGTTTCGCAGCGGCCTATGCGCGGGATCGGGCGCGGTTCATGCGCAACTGGCCCGAGAGCAGCGCGCTGTATCAGGTGATCGATCAGCGATTGCCCAAGGACATCTCCAGCGCGGCCTGAGCCGCCTTCGCCAGCAGGCTGGCTCCCACATGGGAATGCATTCCCTTGTAGGAGTGAGCCTGCTCGCGATAGAGCTTTTTAGGCCCAAAAATCTCCCGTTGAGCAATAGCGGACAAACTGCACTGACTTGTCCTACAGCTTCTCCAGAAGCCATGAACTGTGCCCGCTCCAGCCCCGATGCTAGCTTGCCCTGACCACTTCGGAGGGCAAGACTTGACCATCAAAAACGTCGTAACACTCAGCACCTGCGCATGGCTTTTATCCGGCTGCGGCACCGCCGCCTCGGTGTTGCAAATGGACGCTGACGTCGCCCGCGACATGCGCAGACAGAAAACCTACTGCCAATCGATTCCACGGATCTACAGCGGTCTGGCGTTCGACTTCTGTGTACTCAATGCCCCGCCTGACCCGACGGGCGTGCTGTTGCCATTCGTGCTGCTGGATCTACCGTTGTCCGGTGTTCTGGATACGGTGGTTTTGCCGTACACGATTTATCAACAGGTCATGGATGGCAACATCAGCATCTATTGGCGAATGGATCGCGGGTAGCTTGCTTTGCAGTTTTCTCTGTTTGAAAACCAGAGCGAGTCGCAGGCGATTGTCGAGGCGACAGCACTTTTGTATCCATCCGGGAAATACAGCGACTTCGTCATCTATGTTGATGAAAGCGGCGATCACGGGATGCAGAAGCTGGACCCCTATTACCCGATATTCGTGCTCGCTTTTTGCGTCTTTCACAAAAGGCATTACTGCGAAAAGGTCATTCCGGCCGTCCAGAAATTCAAGTTCAACCATATGGGGCACGATCTGATCGGGCTGCACGAGCTCGAGATTCGAAAAGAAAAAGGCGCATTCTCCAGCCTGTTCACTTCAAGAGCGCACAAGCATGCCTTTCTCGACGAATTGACCGGCATTATCGAGGCCATCAATTTTGTCCTGATCAGTTGCGTTATCGACAAGTCCTTGCTGCGCGAAAAGCAGGCATCTGCGGACAACCCCTACCACTTGGCTCTCGGCTTCTGTCTGGAAACGCTGCATGAGTTTTTGCAGGAAAAGCATCAACATAAAGTGTTAACGCATGTGATTTTCGAGCGGCGAGGCAAGCGGGAGGATAACGAGCTTGAGCTGGAGTTTCGCAGGGTTTGTGGCGGGTCTAACCGATTGGGGGTTCAACTGCCGTTTGACATCGTCTTCGCCACAAAACAAGTCAATTCCACCGGATTGCAGCTGGCTGATCTTGTTGCAAGGCCGATCGGCATGAGTGTTTTGAGGGCTGGTCAGGAAAATCGCGCGTTTGATGTGCTCAGGCGCAAGTTCTATTGCAGCGGTGGGCGGAATAAAGTTGGGAAAGGTTTCGAGAATTGGGGGTTGAAGGTTTTCCCTCCCCCAGAAAGCGAAAAGCCCCGGTGATCTCACCGAGGCATTAGCGCCGACCGGGATCCCCCAGCCCATTTGCACGGAAGTCTATGTTGAGAGGCTCGGGAGTGTCAACGCAAAGGCCGGCCAGTTCCGCTAGAGGCTTGTCGGCGCTTTTACGCTATAATCCCGCCCTTTAGCTGTCTCTCGCCCGGTGCGAGGGCACATCAATTTTCAAGGCGCATCGCGCCTGAATGCAGACTAAAGAGGCTAGACCCTGTGGCATTGACGATTCTTGGCCTGTCCGGCGCCCTTAGCCATGACCCTTCAGCCGCCTTGTACATCGACGGCAAGCTGGTGGCGGCGGCTGAAGAAGAGCGCTTCGTCCGCGATAAGCATGCAAAGAACCGCATGCCCTACGAATCGGCGAAGTTCTGCCTGGAACAGGCGGGTATCAAGCCGTCCGACGTTGACGTGGTGGCGATTCCGTTCGCCCCGATCAGCCTGTTCGGCAAGGCCCGCTGGCACTATGCCAAGCGTTACTGGTACGCGCCGGATCGCGCCCTCGATGCGATCCTGATGGGCAACCGTCGCTACAAGCGCTATCGCAACAAGATCGTCTGGTGCCTGGAGCAACTGGGTTTTGATCCGAAGAAGATCAAGATCGAGCCGGTCGAGCACCACCTGGCTCACGCCTCCAGCGCTTACCACTGCTCGGGTTTCAAAGAGAAAACCGCGATCCTCGGCATCGACGGCAAGGGCGAGTACGCGACGACCTTCTTCGGTTATGGCGAAAACGGCAAGATCCACAAGATCAAGGAATTCTTCGATCCGGACTCTCTCGGCGGCCTGTATGGCGCGATCACCGAGTTCCTCGGTTTCGAGATGCTCGACGGTGAGTTCAAGGTCATGGGCATGGCGCCGTACGGCGACGCCAGCAAATACGATTTCTCGCGTCTGGCCTCGTTCGAGAACGGCGAACTGGTGATCAACACCGACTACGCCAACGTGATCGGCCTGCGTCGCTATAAAGAGAAGGGCAAAGGCTTCTACTTCTCGCCGAAGCTGATCGAGTGGCTGGGTCCCAAGCGTGAAGGCGATATCGCCGACGAACCGTACATCCACTACGCCGCGAGCATGCAAGCGCTGTTCGAGAAACTGGCGTTGCAGATGATCGACTACTACCTGGGCGATGTGCTCAAGGAAACCGGCAAGCTGGCCTTCGCCGGTGGCTGCGCGTTGAACGTCAAGCTGAACCAGAAAATCATCGCCCGCGATGACATCAAGGAACTGTTCGTACAGCCTGCGTCCGGCGATGCCGGCACCGCGGTCGGCGCAGCGGCCTATGTGTCCCACGCCCGTGGCGTGCCGGTCGAGAAGATGGAACACGTCTACCTCGGCCCGTCGTACAGCAACGAAGATGTGATCGCCGCGTGCGCCCGTCACGAGAACAAGCCGACCTGGCGCAAGCTCGACAACATGCCGGAGCAGATCGCCAAAATCATGGTCGATGGCAACCCGGTAGCCTGGTTCCAGGGCCGCATGGAGTTCGGTCCGCGCGCGCTCGGTGGTCGTTCGATCATCGGTTGCCCGAGCGTGGCCGGTGTGGCTGACCGCATCAACCACCAGATCAAGTTCCGCGAGCGCTGGAGGCCTTTCTGCCCGTCGATGCTCGACACCGTTGCGCCACAGATGATCAAGATCGATCACCCGGCGCCGTTCATGACCTTCACCTTCGAAGTGGCGGAAGAGTGGAAGACCCGCGTGCCGGAAGTCGTCCACGAAGACGGCACTTCCCGGGCTCAGGTCCTGAAGCGCGAATACAACCCGCGCTACTACGACATGATGAAGGCACTGGAAGACCTCACCGGCAACGGCGTGTCGCTGAACACTTCGCTGAACCGTCGTGGTGAACCGATGATCTGCTCGCCGACCGATGCCCTGAACATGTTCTTCGGCTCCGATCTGCAGTACCTGATCATGGAAGACATTCTGGTGGTCAAAGAGGGCGCAAACGCTTATGACTCGCTCGGCTGAACGCCATGTGCTGCAGTTCTGTCACGGCTATGACGGGCCGTTCCTCGACTGCGCACGGCAGTACGCCAGCCTGTTCGCGGGCACCGGTTATCGGGTGACCACGGTCTTTCTGACCGGGGCCGCCGACAGCGAGGTGGCCGCAGCGTGTGCTTCCGATGAAGTGTTGTTCATGGAATACAGCTCCAAGGCCATTCGTGGCCTGAAGCTGGGCGCCATCGGCGATCTGCGCAAGATCGCCGCATCACGCAATTTCAGTTTCTGCATCGCCCATCGCTTCAAGCCGATCTACATCGCCTTGCTCGGCACCTCGCTGCCGGTGATTGGCGTGCATCACGCGTTTGACGATTACAAACGTGGCACGCGCAAGCTGTTCGCACATATTTTCCGCAAGCGTCTGAGCCTGCTCGGCGTCTCCGACGCGGTGCGCGACGACATGCGGCGCTGTCTGCCGAAATGGCCGTCGACCCGCATCCAGACCTTGTACAACCGCATTGATGTGCCGGCCTTGCAGGCCAGTCAGGTGTCAGCCCGCGAGGCTCGCGAGACCCTCGGTCTGGCGGCGGATGCGTTCATTGTCGGCAACGTCGGACGGCTGCACCCGGACAAGGATCAAGCCACCTTGCTGCACGGTTTCGCCGCGGCGTTGCCCGGTCTGCCGGGCAACAGTCAGCTGGTGATTCTCGGCAAGGGCCGTCTGGAACAGGACCTCAAGGAGCTGGCGCGCGAACTGGGCATCGGTGACCGGGTGCTGTTTCTCGGCCAGGTGCCGGACGCGCGCAATTACTTCCGCGCATTCGATGTGTTTGCCCTGAGCTCCGATCACGAACCGTTCGGCATGGTGCTGCTCGAAGCCATGGCCGCTGGCGTGCCGTTGCTCGCCACGGCCTGTGGCGGGGCGAAGGAAGTGGTCGAAGGCGTTGGCATTCTGTTCCCGCTGGGCGATGCCGAACACCTTGCACAAGGCCTGCAACATTTGGCCGGTATGGATGATCAGCAGCGCCGGCAGTGCGCCGAGCTGATGCTCGATCGCCTGCGCGAGCGTTTCTCCGACCGTGCGGTGCGCGACACCTTCTGGCGTCTGCCGCAAGTTACCGATCTGGCACCGAGGGGCTGATGCTCAACCGATTTCAAGGCTGGCGCGAACGTGGCTGGTCGCCCGTTGACGCCTCCACCTATGCCACCGCCTGGCAGCGTTTTGGCGGCAGCGTCGCGACCCATCCTTTGGTCGTCGAGCGTCTGGCGGATCTGGCCGGCATCCCGGTGCGCTATCTGGCGTGGGAGCAGGGCGGCGAAGTCAAAGCGGCGATCCCGACCTGGGGCCGCGATCTGGCACTGTCCAAGGACGTGCTCAAGCGTAACGGCAAGAAAGGTCTGTTCGACCTCGGCAATGCCGAGCTGATCCTGCCGGCCGCCGTCGATGCCCAGGCACCGTTGCGCCATCGCGCACGCTATCTGTCGGCGCTCAATGAAAACCGCTTCAGCGGCCTCAAGTTGCAGACCGAACAACTGGCCATGGCCCGCACCCCCGAAGAGCTGTCGAAGAAGTTTCGCTACAACCAGCGCCGCGAACTGCGCCTGCTGGAAGAGGCGGGTGGCGTGGTACGTCCGGTCGCAGAGTTTTCCAGTGCAGAACTGGCGGCGATCTACTGTGATCTGTTCCAGCGCCGCTGGGGCTTCCCGGCCACCGGCGCGGCGCGCATGGCCGAGGTCATCGAGCTGCTGCGCGAACTGCTGATTGGCTCGGTGATCTTCCTCAACGACGCGCCGATCGCCATTCAACTGGTGTATCGCGTCGAAGCGCCGGAGTGGATCAGCGTCGAATACATCAACGGTGGCGTCGATCCCGAGACCCGCGAATTCAGCCCTGGTAGCGTGTTGAGCTTCCTCAACACGCAAAGTGCCTGGGAACACGCGCGAGCACTGAACAAGCCGCTGCGGTTTTCCTTCGGTCGCGCCGACCGTGAATACAAGGATCGCTGGTGCAATCCTGTGCCGGTGTTCACCGTATGAGTCAGCCCATGAGCCGCAAACAGCAACTGCTCAAGCGTCATCGGCGCAATAAACGCATT
This sequence comes from Pseudomonas sp. JQ36, assembly GCF_053851495.1. NCBI lineage: Bacteria > Pseudomonadati > Pseudomonadota > Gammaproteobacteria > Pseudomonadales > Pseudomonadaceae > Pseudomonas > Pseudomonas sp. JQ36. Next base: position 5,382,251 of record NZ_CM132642.1, read on the forward strand.
ACCTTGCTGATCGCCCTGGTGGTGTTGATCGCGCTCGGTGTGCTGGTCGCGTGGTGGTTGCCCCTGGTGCTCGCGGTGGTTGGCTGGATCGCCCACGAGGCATGGTTTGCCGATCATCTGTTCTATTCGCCGAAAGACGATTACCAGTACAGCTTTCCGCCGTTCACACCGCAGCCGAAGGTGCATTTGAGCGGCGAGCAATTGCGTCTGGATGAAGGCGTGATGCTGGTCGACGAGGCCACACTGATTCTCGCGGTGCGAGTGAAAAGCAACTGGCTCGGACGCTTCTTTGATCCGCGCGTCGAACTGCTCGGCGGGGCGAATCCCGATTCGCAAACCTTCGAGCGCGGGGTCAATGGCCTGCGTTATCTGAATCTGAGCGGTCAGGCGCAAGCTTTGTCGCAAGGCCAGTTGCGCTTGCGCGGGCGCTTTTGCCGAGTCTTCGGCGAGCCGGTGCTGTGGGCGCTGGAGCAACCGGACTACCGCCGTCAGCGGGTGATGGTGATTGCCCCGCACGCCGACGATGCCGAGTTGGCGGCGTATGGCTTGTACAGTCAGGCCGATGAAGCCTGGATCGTCACCCTGACCGCAGGTGAGATCGAAGCCGAACACTATCAACAGATGGGCATGAACAAGGTCGAGGCGGCGCGGCTCAAGGGCCGTCTGCGTGCCTGGGACAGCCTCGCCGTGCCGCGTTGGGCCGGTGTGCCGCAGGAACACTGCGTGCAACTCGGCTACTTCTGCCTGCAACTGGCGGCGATGCAGGCCGCACCGAATCAGGCAGTGGGGTCGCGCGAAGCGGACTTGAACGACACGCGACTGTTTCGTCAGTTGAATCCGTTCACTCTGCCGGGCGATGCCGACGGCGCGCCGACCTGGAACAACCTGCTGGCCGACCTGCGTGAAGTGCTGCTGCGCGCCCGTCCGGAGGTGATCGTGCTGCCGCACCCGACCCTCGATCCGCACCCTGACCATATCTGCGCCCAGCAAGCGGTTTTGCAGGCGCTCCAGGGGCTCGACTGGCAGCCGACGTTGCTCGGTTATGCCAACCATTTGCATGACAACGACCGCTGGCCGATGGGCAACACCGGGCAGGGCATTGCCTTGCCGCCTGCCTTCGATTTGGCGGTGCCGATGCAGCCGCTGTGCCTGCCGCTGTCCATTGAGTTGCAACGGGACAAGGCCATGGCGCTGGGCATGATGCATGACCTGCAGCCGCCGGCTCCGTTCAAGCGTCGCCTGCGCCGGGTTATCCAGCGCGTGCTGGCCGGGCGGGCCGCGTCGGTCTACGGCGAAAACGAATTTTTTCGAAAAGCGGTCAGGCGCCAGGAGTTGTTCTGGCTACTGAAGCACGGTGAGACAGGCGTCCAGCGGGGAGAGTCATGAGTCAACGGTTCAAGGTGTTGCAGCTGCAACCCGACTACAACGTCAAAGCCCATGACTTTGCCGACCTCGCCGAGCAGATCGTCAAGGCGCTGCCGAGCGATCGCTATGAGATCACCGCGGCTTTCCTGCGCGGCAAACCGGGGCCGGGCGAGCCGGTGAGCCGGGCCGACCATTCGGTGTACTTCGAGTTTTCCGACAAGTCGCTCAAGGGCATGCGCCTGCGGGCGATGTGGCAGCTGTACAAGTTCTGCCGCCGGGAAAAGTTCGACGTGGTGATCTGCAACCGCTTCAAACCGGTGAATATGATGCTGGCGCTCAATCGCTGGCTGAAGGTGCCGCTGTGCATTGGCATCTCCCACGGTTTCGGCGAATACGACCGCTTTTACCGGCGTCGTCAGACCCAGCGTCTGATCGATCGGCACTGGCGCTTCGTCGGTGTGTCGCCGGCGGTCAAACAGTACCTGCTCGATTGCGATTGCGGCTTCACCGACCAGAACACCTACGCCATCACCAATGCCATCGACATCCAGCAGGCCGAAGGCTTGCAGCACAGCCGCGAAAAAGCTCGCGAGTTGTTGGGCATCGATCCGAATGTGCGCTTGATCGGCGCGCTGGGGCGGCTGGTATCGGTCAAGGGCCACACCTATCTGCTGCAGGCCTTTGCCGCACTGAAGGACAAATACCCGAACACCCAGTTGGCGATCATCGGTGCCGGGCGCCTGCAGGCACCGCTGGCGGCCGAGATCGAGCAATTGGGCCTGAGCGGTCGCGCGCACCTGCTGGGTTTCAAGGAAAACGCTCTGCAATACGTGCGTGCGTTCGACATCTGGACCATGCCGTCGCTGGCCGAAGGCCTGGGCCTGGCGTTGCTCGAAGGCATGAGCGGACACCTGCCGGTGATCGCTTCGAACGTGCCGGCGATGTTGCCGCTGATCGAAGGTGCCGGTGGTCTGGCGATCACGCCCAAGGACGTGCCGAGTCTGGTCGCCGCACTGGATAACTATCTGGCGCTGTCGGACGACGAACTCAAGACCAAGGGCGAGCAGGCCTACCGCTATCTGCAGGAACAACACGACATCGAGGTGTTCCGTCAGGAATACCTGGATCTGATCGACTCTGGCCTGGAGCAGGCCCGCAAGGAGCAGCCGTGAGCGAAGAGAAAACCGTGAGCGAAGAACAAGCCATGAGCGAAGCCAACGCTCTCGTCACCGTGATCATCGCCTCGTACAACCACGGCCCGTATATTGAGGAAAGCATCCTCAGCGTCCTCAACCAGAGCTACAAGAACATCGAGCTGTTGGTGGTCGATGACGGTTCGAAGGACGACAGCGTCGAGCGCATTAGCGCGTTGCAGGCGCAGTACGGCTTCGATTTCCGTGTGCAGCAGAATCAGGGCCTGACCAATACCCTAAACGGCGCGATCGCCCGCTCGAAGGGCAGCCTGATCGTGCCATTCGGCTCCGATGACATCATGTACCCCGAACGTATTGCTACCCAGGTGGCGTACATGGACGGCAAGCCTGAAGTCGGGATCTGTGCCGGCAATATCGAGCTGATGCACGCCGACGGCAGCCTTTATCCAGAAAAGCGTCAGCGCCGCGACGTGCCGTTTCGCCGCCTCGATTTCGACGACATGTTTCTTGAACGCAAGCCGTATCCGCCAGCGCCGACGCTGATGATCCGTCGTGAGGCGCTGGAGAAGGTGGGAGGATTCGATCCGACGATTCGTCTTGAAGACCTGTACATCGAGCTGAAGGTGACCCGTGCTGGCTACTTCATCGACGGTTTGAATGTGGTGATGGCGCGCTACCGCAAGCACGCCACCAACTCGTACAAGAACCATCGCTTCATGATCGAGAACATCCTGCGCACCTATGCGCTGTTCAGCGATCATCCGCTGTACGACGAAGTGCGCTTCAAGGCGCTGAACTCGATGTTCCTCAAGACCGCAAACCGCAATCGCAAGCTGGCACGCGAGCTACTGGCACAGATCCCGTTCAAGGCCTGGAACAAGAAGACCTGGCGCGGACTGGGGCGTTTGCTCTTTTCCCCGCTGGAAAAGGAGTGAGGCGACGGTCGCTCGCACTCAGCGAGCGACCTTCTCCGGCAGGCGCTTTTCGCCCTTCTGACGCTGGCGCAGCCAATGCACAACCTTCTTGCCGGCAGCCATGCCCGGCTGTTCGATATAGAGGAACGTCGCGCTGCTGATCAGAATCAGCAAGCACGTGCAGACGGCCACCAGGGGCAAGTACACCGCCGTTTCTCGCGCATCGATATCCAGCAATAGCGGCAGCCGTTGTACCATCAGCCACAGGACAAACCCGTGCAGCAGATAGGTGCTGTAGCTGATTTCGCCGAGCCAGCGAATGCTGCGTGGTTTCAGCGCGCCGAACAGATTATTGCCGGACGCCACGATCACGAAAAACAACCCCAGCAAAAACAGCGGTGCAGTCTTGAATGCACGACTGAACGCGGTGAACGCAATCACCAGCGCGAGCACGGCAATGATGCTCGCCAGGCGTGACTGGCTCCATGCCACGAGCGCCGGTCGGCGAATCCAGTAGGCGGCGGCGATGCCACCGAGGAAGCTCGCCAGAAAGTGTTTCTTCAGCGAATGTTCCCAGCCGATGACCTGGTACAGCGTGTAGATGCCGATCAGGCACAGCACCACCTGCAACCAGCTGCCGCGGTAGATGAACACCAGCCCGGCCAATGGCAGCGCCATGTAGAAAAACACCTCATAGGCCAGCGTCCAGGTGACGTTGGATATCAGCATGCCGGAATGACGGTACTGGTTGATGTCCGGGCGGTCGAACGTCAGCCAGGCGAGGATCTGTTTGAACAGCTCCAGGCCAGGCTCCTTCATTTGCCAGTCCTGCAAGTGGAAGATCGAGACGAACACCAGCAGCATCAGCGGCAGGTACAGCGGATACAGACGAAATGCCCGTGAGACGCCGAACGCCAGCCAGTCATGGTTGCGTCCCTGCGCGAGCAGGCGGCTCCAGAACAGAAAACCGGTGATCATGAAGAACAGCGCGACGCTGCCCTGACCCAGCATCGAATAGAAGTTGCTCGGCGGAAAGTCGATCACCCCGGTGCGCAAGAAGATCCAGGTAATGACCGAGTGGTGCACGAACACACCAAACGCCAGATAGCCGCGCAGACCGTCGATGCTGGCATATCGACTTTCGCCGGAATGCTGCAGGTGCCGAGCGATTTTCGGCACCGCGCGCAACAGCAAAGCGGAGGTGACGATGGCCAGCAGATAGGCTGCCAGCGCGATAAGCGGATTGGTTTCGATCATCACTGAACTCGGGCCGGGGCGTTGCCGGCCAGCACTTGCCTGTGCAGGTTTTCAACCGCGGATTTGGACGCCGTCATGGCGTACCCCTGGAGCAACGCATCGAGGTGATCCTCGAACAGCCAGCGTTTGTCGACAGTGTAACGTTGCATATGACGCAAATTGCGTTGGCGCAGGGAAAGACTGAGCGGAGTAGGGTAGATACGCAGGTCGGCCAGATCGATCAAGCCGAACTCGCCATCTTCCAGCACCAGTACGTTGCCCAGATGCAGCGAGCGGAAATACACGCCTTTCTCGTGCAGTTGCGCCATGAATTTGCCAAAGCGCTCCACCAGCGCCTGGCGCACCGCTGGAGCCGTAATGCTCTGCAGCACCTGACGCAGCGTGTGCCCCGCTAATGGCGTGTAATGCACGGCACTGCTGCCATCGTCGAGACGGTACAGATTCAATATTTGTGGGGTCGGAATGCCCATCTGGCGCAGTTGTTCGCTGTTGACCGCGAAACGTTCGGAGTAGGGATTAAAGCTGCCGGAGGTGTACCAGCGGCGACGGCGGAACAGTTTGAGGAAGCTGCCATCGGTCAGGCGCAGGACTTTCGGGCCCAGGCCGTCTTCTTCGATGATCCGGGCTTCGCGGCTCAATTGTTCCAGGCCTTCAAGCGACAGCTTTTGCACTGGAAGGGTCAAAAGACGCCGCGCACGTTGATTGATGCTCAACGCCGCGATCAGTGCCAGTGGGATCCACAACAGGAACCAGTGTTCCTTGGGCCGTGAAATGATCCCGCCGCCCTCGGTCAGCCCGGCACCGATACCGAATACCAGCCAGGTCGAGGCAATGATCAGCAGTGGCTGCACACGCTGGCGCCAACTGCTCAGCAGGCCCCAGAACAGGAAAAACAACCATGGCAGCAGGCCGATGATGCCGACGTAATACAGGACACCGAGGGCAAAGCTGTGTGGTTCCTGAAGGATGTAGCCAACGCCCGGGTCGACAGCGAGGGTGGCACTGTAGCCATGACCGAGCCACGGGTGGTCGGCAATCTTGTGCAACACGATTTGCCAGATTTCCAGCCGGTAGGAATCACCTCGTTCAATGATCATCTGCGAAAACAGCGTGAAGACCGCGACCCCGCTCAGGGCCAGGGCCACCAGCAACCCCACTGAACGTCGGTTCCAGCAGATGAAGCACAGCCACAGCGCGGCCATGGTCAGTGCTACCAGCGGCGTTCGGGAGCCGGTGCCGATCACCGCCATGAACATGATCGCCATCGCCGGCACGCTGAGCCACATCATCTGGCGGCGCTTGCAGGTCATGGTCACGCTCAGCCAGTAGGCACTGAAGAAGCCGAACAGGTGCGAGCTGAGCAACGGGTTATCGAAGGCACCACCGCCGATCAGGCGCATGCCTGGTTCATAAACCCGGGCGAACATGAACAGAAAAATGGTCGTGGCAATCAGTGCGACCAGCGCCGCGCCGAACAGCAAGGGTTGCAGGATATCGCTGCGATAGCGCACCAGCAGGTAACAGCCGGCAAACAGCAGCAAAGTGTGCAGCGGTGGCTTGAACATTCCGCCAAGTAGCTCGCCAGGGCCCCACGCCAGGCTGAGCAAGGCCCATGCAGCAAACAGCAGGACTGCAATGAAGATCGGCTCGCGCAGCAGCTCCTTGAGTTCGCGCGGGCGCAGGCATAGGGCGATCAGTGTCGGAATGCTGAACAGGCCATAGAACAGCTTGTGATGCAGGCTTCGACCCGGCAAAAAGAACAGCGCGCACAGGAGCAGGAAATAACCGGCGGGAAGAATCCACAGGCTAATGAAATCGAAAATCCGATTGGACGTACTGCTGAAGCCGCGAAGTTGCATGCTGTGAGATTCATTCCTGAGGTTGATCGACCATTCGAGTGATGGCTATTTGATGCAGAAAAGGTGCATAACAATAACAGCCTTTCGCCGATTGCCAGAACCCTGAAGAAGCTGTGCTAAAGTCAGCGTCCTTTTTATCGACTTTCGCGTGATATGACCGATTCCAGTCCCGCCGCAAGCCCATCGAGCTTGAAAATCTACTTCCGCCTGCTCGGCTATGTCCGGCCGTACATCAGTCTGTTCCTGATCAGCATCGTCGGCTTTCTGATTTTCGCCTCGACGCAACCGATGCTTGGCTACATCCTCAAGTACTTTGTCGATGGCCTGTCCAACCCTGAAGCGGTGCTGTTTCCCTCCGTGCCGTACCTGCGTGACCTGCAGCTGCTGCAGGCCGTACCGCTACTGATCATCCTGATCGCCGCGTGGCAGGGGCTGGGCTCCTATCTGGGCAACTATTTCCTGGCCAAGGTTTCCCTGGGCCTGGTGCATGACTTGCGTGTGCAGTTGTTCAACAACCTGTTGGTGCTGCCTAACCGCTACTTCGACAAGCATAACTCCGGTCATCTGATTTCGCGTATCACCTTCAACGTGACGATGGTCACGGGGGCGGCAACGGATGCGATCAAGGTCGTAATCCGTGAAGGCATGACGGTGATCTTCCTGTTCGCCTCGCTGTTGTTCATGAACTGGAAGCTGACCCTGGTGATGGTGGCGATCCTGCCGCTCATCGCCTTGATGGTGCGCACCGCCAGCAAGAAATTCCGCAAACAGAGCAAGAAGATTCAACTGGCGATGGGTGACGTCACGCATGTGGCCTCGGAAACCATTCAGGGTTATCGCGTGGTTCGCAGCTTCGGCGGCGAGGCCTATGAAGAAAAGCGCTTCCTCGATGCCAGTCAGGGCAACACCGACAAGCAACTGCGCATGACTCGCACGGGTGCGATCTACACGCCGATGCTGCAACTGGTGATCTACACCGCCATGGCCGTGCTGATGTTCCTGGTGCTGTACCTGCGCGGTGACGCCTCTGCCGGTGACATGGTTGCCTACATCACCCTGGCGGGCCTGCTGCCCAAGCCGATCCGTCAATTGTCCGAAGTCAGCTCGACCATTCAGAAAGGCGTGGCCGGTGCCGAGAGCATTTTCGAGCAACTGGATGTCGAGCCGGAAGTCGATACCGGTACGGTCGAGCGCGATGCGGTGAGCGGTCGTCTGGACGTGCGCAACCTCAGCTTCACCTACCCTGGCACCGAACGCCAGGTGCTGGACGACATCAGTTTCTCGGTCCAGCCAGGGCAGATGGTCGCACTGGTCGGGCGTTCGGGCAGTGGCAAGTCGACGCTGGCCAACCTGATCCCGCGTTTCTATCACCACGACAAGGGCGAAATCCTCATCGACGATGTGGAAGTCGAACAGTACAAACTGCTCAACCTGCGTCGTCACATCGCTCAGGTGACCCAGCACGTGACCCTGTTCAGCGATACCGTGGCCAACAACATCGCCTATGGCGATCTGGCCGGTGCGCCGCGCGAGGACATCGAGAAAGCCGCACGTGATGCCTACGCGATGGACTTCATTTCGCAACTGCCGCAAGGTCTGGACACCCAGGTCGGCGAGAACGGCGTCCTGCTTTCCGGTGGTCAGCGTCAGCGTCTGGCGATTGCCCGTGCGCTGCTGAAGAACGCGCCTCTGCTGATTCTCGACGAGGCCACCTCGGCACTCGACACCGAGTCCGAGCGGCACATTCAGGCGGCACTGGATCAGGTGATGAAGGGGCGTACCACGCTGGTGATCGCTCACCGTCTGTCGACCATCGAGAAGGCCGACCTGATTCTGGTCATGGATCAGGGCCGCATCGTCGAGCGCGGCACCCACGACCAGTTGCTGGCGCAAAATGGTTACTACGCGCGCCTCAACGCCATGGGCCTCGATGCCCCGGCTGAAGATATCGCCTGATTCCAGGCCCTGCCCTGTGGGAGCGAGCCTGCTCGCGAAGCGCTGCAACAGACGACGTCCGTGTCGAATGTTCACCCGCTATCGCGAGTAGGCTCGCTCCCACAGTCGTTTGTATCCAGACCTTTACCCTTCTTGACCAAACCGGAATAAATCCGGGCACCGCGCTTGTTAAGGTTCCTCAACGAACTCTGACTTTTCATCGAGGGGGCCATCCCCGTCGCGCGGGTGCTTTCATGTTGCAACGCTATCTCTGGAAACTGCTGCCAAAGCCGCAGCGGGCCTTTCTGCTCGGGCGCCTGTCGGTGGTCGATCGCCAGGTGGTGAACAAGTCGATGTCGGCCAACCTGACGTTTCCCCAGCCCTTCCAGCAACGTTCCTGCCTGTTCATCCATGTCCCGAAATGCGCTGGCAGCAGCGTTTGCACGGCGCTGTTCGACGGCTGGCGACCCGGGCACTTGCCGTTGTACTGGTACGAAGAGCAATTCCCCGAGCCGTTCGCCAACGCCTTCAAGTTCGCTTTTGTTCGCGACCCGCTGGAACGCGCCTATTCGGCCTACGCCTTTTTGCGTGGCAACGAGTTGAGCGCGCGTGACCATCTGGCGCAGCGGCTGGTGCGGCAATACCGCGATTTTGATGACTTTGTTGCACGCTGGCTGCATCCGGAAACGATTTCCCGGCAGTTGCACTTTGCCGCGCAGACGGACTTTCTTACCGATTCGCTGGGGCATCTGGCGCTGGACTTCATCGGGTATCAGGAACATCTGACTCGGGATTTTCGTCTGGTCTGCGAGCAGTTGGGGCTGACTGTGGAGTTGCCTCACGTCAACGTGTCGCGGGAACGACAATCGACGCCGGCGCGCGAGTTCTGTTCGGTGCGCACCCGGCGACTGGTGCGTCGGGTGTATCAGCGTGATTACGAGTTGCTCGGTTATGAATGAGTCCCTGTCACTGCCGCTACAGACGCTCGCCATTCGGCCTTACGGTCTGGCGCTCTCGCACCAGGCCCGGGCAGCGCTCAAGGCACAACGCCCGCGTTGTCTGTGGTTGACCGGGTTTTCCGGCGCCGGCAAGTCAACCCTGGCCAATGCCCTCGAACTGCACCTGCATGCGTCGGGTCTGCACACCTTTTTGCTTGATGGCGACAATGTGCGCAATGGACTGTGTCGCGACCTGGGCATGAGCGACGTCTGTCGCCGGGAAAACATCCGGCGTATGGCCGAGGTGGCGCGGTTGATGGTCGACGCCGGGCTGATTGTGATCGTTGCGGCCATTTCGCCGTTCCGCGCCGAACGCGACGCCGCGCGCAGGCTGTTTGCCCAGGATGAATTCATTGAAGTGCACGTCAGCACTTCGCTCGAAGTCTGCGCCCGTCGCGATCCGAAAGGTTTGTATCAGGCCGTACGGGAAGGTCGGATCACGCACTTTACGGGCGTGGATAGTCCTTACGAAGCGCCATTGGCAGCCGAGTGGCAGATCGACACCGAGGCGCTGCAATTGTCCGAAGCCTGTGGACAACTGGCGGCACTGGTGCTCAAAAAATGAGCAAAGTAACGGACTGTTTCATCCTGTTGCAGGCTGCACGCAAGCCTGCGCCAACCCTGTGTTAATATCGCGCCCCTGTTCATTTTGTATGTGGGTTGCTCCATGAAGTTGTCCATGCCGCGATTCGATCAAGCCCCAGTCTTGGTGGTCGGCGATGTCATGCTCGACCGTTACTGGCATGGTGGAACCTCACGGATTTCCCCTGAGGCACCGGTTCCCGTCGTAAAAGTCGAGCAAATCGAAGACCGCCCGGGCGGTGCTGCCAACGTTGCCTTGAACATTGCCGCGCTGGGTGCGCCGGCGTCGCTGGTCGGTGTGACCGGTGATGACGAAGCCGCCGACAGCCTGAGCAACAGTCTCAAGGGTGCGGGCGTACGCGCGCTGTTCCAGCGCATCGCGCATCAGCCGACCATCGTCAAACTGCGGGTCATGAGCCGCCACCAGCAATTGCTGCGTATCGACTTCGAAGAACCGTTTGCCACCGATGCGCTGGCCCTGGCCTCGCAGGTCGATGATCTGCTCGAAGGCATCAAGGTGCTGGTGCTGTCGGACTACGGCAAAGGCGCGCTGAAAAACCATCAGGCCCTGATTCAGGCGGCCCGGGCCAAAGGCATTCCGGTGCTGGCGGATCCCAAGGGCAAGGATTTTTCGATCTACCGTGGTGCCAGTCTGATCACGCCGAACCTCAGCGAATTCGAAGCCATCGTCGGCGGTTGCGCCGATGAACACGAGTTGGTGAGCAAGGGCGCCGCCCTGATGCACGATCTCGAACTCGGCGCATTGCTGGTCACTCGTGGCGAACACGGCATGACCCTGCTGCGTCCGGAGCATCCGGCGCTGCATTTGCCGGCCCGTGCCCGTGAAGTGTTCGACGTGACCGGTGCCGGCGACACGGTGATTTCCACCCTGGCGGCGGCGATTGCTGCCGGTGAAGAGCTGCCGCACGCGGTGGCGCTGGCCAATCTGGCGGCGGGCATTGTGGTCGGCAAGCTCGGTACTGCGGCGATCAGCGCCCCTGAACTGCGCCGTGCGATCCAGCGTGAAGAGGGCTCGGAACGTGGCGTATTGGGGCTGGAGCAACTGGTACTGGCGGTGGCCGATGCTCGCGCGCACAACGAGCGCATCGTCTTCACCAACGGCTGCTTCGACATTCTGCACGCCGGGCACGTGACCTACCTCGAACAGGCGCGCGCCCAGGGCGACCGGCTGATCGTGGCAATCAACGATGACGCCTCGGTCAGCCGCCTGAAAGGGCCGGGTCGTCCGATCAACAGTGTCGATCGACGCATGGCGGTACTCGCCGGCCTCGGCGCGGTGGACTGGGTGATCAGCTTCCCCGAAGGCACCCCGGAAAACCTGCTGCGCGAGGTCAGGCCGGATGTGCTGGTCAAGGGCGGTGATTACGGTATCGACCAAGTGGTCGGCGCCGATATCGTCAAGGCTTACGGCGGCACGGTGAAAGTGCTGGGGCTGGTGGAAAACAGCTCGACCACCGCGATCGTGGAAAAAATCCGCGGTCACTGATTCAAGCTGAAAAGATCGCCGCCTGCGGCAGCGCCTACATTGGAATGCGTTTCCCTGTAGGAGCTGAGGCAGGCGGCGATCTTTTGCGTTTCAGGAGCTGACTTTTTTGCGCGGCACGATCTTCTTCAGCAACTGCTTTGCCTTGCCGCGCAACTGCGCCAATCCGGTAGGTTTCTCTGGCGGCGTCAGGCCTTGCTGGCGCAGCCAGTCCTTCCAGCGAATCCGCTCCTCGCGCACCAGCCAGCCATCCTGTCTGGCAAAGCTTTCGGCCAGATACAGACCGCGCGTGCCTGCCGGATAAAGCTGACCTTTCTTCAAGGTATACAGCTCGGCCAGCGGTTCGCCGTCCTGCAGCGGCATCAGGTACAGATCGGGGCGCTTGCGGTCCAGTCGCGCCACCAGTTGATCACCCTCCAGCCGCTCATCGACATGAAACAGACTCAAGGATTTGGCTTCCTTGGGCACGTCCAGGCGCAAGTCGTAGATCAGTTGCAGCGATGCTGTCGGCAGATGCACGTAGGCCCGTGGTCGTTCGAGCAGTTGCAGATTGGCGCAGCGCACCGGTCGTGCCGAGCCGGACAGCGGCGTCAGGCGAAACGGCAGGGCCTCGCGATAGTGCAGCGCGGAGGAGTAGGGCGCCGGTAGCCAAGTGTCGTTGAAACGCCCACCGAGCCAGCCTTCCGGGGTTTCCAGCAGACACTCTTCGGCAATTTCCTGAATCGCCGTGTGTAGCGGGATGTTCAGCTCATGAGCCGGCACGTAACCGGAAATCAGCTTGAGCACGACGTCCCCACGATCCTGCCGACGCTGGCGCACCAGCACCCAGTAATCGCGATTCTGCCAATGCAGGGTCAGGCGCACCGAGACCCCGAGGTTGGCCAGTTCCACCGCGAAGCGCTCGGCATCCGCCACGCTCACCGGTTTGCGCCGCTGCAGGGTCTGGGCGAAGTTCAGCGGCATGCCGACGCTCTGATAGGTCAGGCCTTCGGGCGTAGCTTCGACGTACAGCGGCAGAGTCTTGAAGTTGCTCGGGTTCTTTCTGATGAGCGTGCGCGGCATGTCGGCTCCTGCTTAAGGCCGCGGGGCGGCGTCAGTGACCACGAAGGACCTGGGCAACGGTCGCAACGTTATGGACGAGGTGCAGCGGATTGATCGTCCCGACAATAGCACTGGCCACGCCGGGCTGCTGGAACAACAACTCGAAGCTGGCGCGCACCGGATCCACGCCCGGACTCAGGCATACGTGGCCGCTGGCCAGGGCTTTTTTCACCAGAATGGCTTTGCCGTGGGCAGCAGCATAGTCAATGACTGCCTTCTCGTTCTGTTCGTTCAGATTGTAGGTGACCATCGCGCAGTCCCCTTGCTCCAGCGCCTTGAGTCCACCTTCGACGGTTTTGCCGGAGAAGCCGAAACCGCGAATCTTGCCCTCGGCCTTGAGTGCAGCGAGGGTGGCGTAGACCTCCTCGTGTTCGAGGATCGCCAGGTCGTTGCCGTCGGAGTGCACCAGCACCAGGTCAATAAAATCGGTTTCAAGACGTTGCAGGCTGCGCTCCACCGACATCCGCGTGTGCGCCGCACTGAAGTCATGGCGCGACAGGCCGTCGGCAAACTCTTCACCGACCTTGCTGACGATCACCCAGTCTTGCCGCTGGCCGCGCAACAACGGGCCGAGGCGTTCTTCGCTGCGCCCGTAGGCCGGGGCGGTGTCGATCAGGTTGATGCCCAATTCGCGTGCCTGCCTGAGCAGCATGCGCGCGGCTTCGTCATCGGGAATCTGAAAGCCGTTGGGGTATTTCACCCCTTGGTCGCGGCCCAGTTTGACCGTGCCCAGGCCCAGCGGCGAGACCGTCAGGCCGGTGCTGCCCAGTGGGCGGTGCAGTTCGTGCAGGTTCGCGATAGTCATGGCAGCAGTTGCTCCCAGGCTGGAACGCCCATCGGTGGTTTTGGCAACGCCGGCAAAGGTTCGGCGGCTTGTGGCTGAATGCCGTCGCGCTCCAGCGAGGTGATGACCCGGTCAGCAAAGTCTGGCGCCAGTGCGAGTTTGGTCGGCCAGCCCACCAGCAAGCGCCCCTCTTCGGCGAGGAAGGCGTTGTCCGGGCGGGTCAGGCCGGTTTGCAGAGGTTCGGCGCGGTCGACGCGCAAGGTCGCCCATCGCGTGGTACTGAGGTCGATCCACGGCAACAGCTGTGCGATCTCCTTTTGCGCCGTGGCGATCTGTTCGGCAGGTTCGCGGGCCACGCCTTCGCTTTCGGCGATGTCACCGCCCATGTACCAGACCCACTGACCGTCGGCGGCCGGGTGCGTGGTCACGGTGATCCGCGGTTTGGTGCCGCCGCCCAGGCAATGGGCGTACAACGGTTTGAGGCCCGGGCCTTTGGCGATGATCATGTGCAGCGGCCGGCGTTGCATCTGCGGATGGGTCAGGCCCAGGTCTTCCAGCAATCGGGCAGTGCCGGCGCCGGCACTGAGGACGATGCGCTGGGCGCGGATTTCACGACCGTCGACCTTCAGACCGACCAGCACACCGGCTTCCAGCAGCGGCTCGATGGTTTGCCCGGCGAGCAGACCGTCACCGGCCAGATCGGCCAGGCGCTGGATCAGGCTCGGCACGTCGACCACCAGTTCGGCGAGGCGATAGACCTTACCCTTGAAGCGCTTGTCTTGCAGGGCCGGCGGCAGTTGATCGCCCTTGACCTGATCGACCCGGCCACGCACGGCCTTGCTGGCGAAGAAACTGGTGAGGTTGCCGGCGAGTGTGCCGGGCGACCACAGGTAATGCGCTTCGGACAACAGGCGCACGCCGGTCAGGTCCAGCTCGCCGTTGCCGGCCAGCGCTTCACGCCAGCGGCGCGGCATGTCGGCGATGGCTTCCGAGGCGCCGGTCAGCGCACCGTGCAACGCATATTTGGCGCCGCCGTGAATGATGCCCTGGGACTTCACGCTCTGCCCGCCGCCGAGACTGGCGCTTTCCACCAGCACGGTCGAAAAACCCTGACGGCGCAGACGCGCGTTCAGCCAGAGGCCGGCGACACCAGCGCCGACAATCAGAACGTCGGTGGAAATAACGGATGGCATGCAACGACCTCAGTGTTCAAGACGAGGGCGCAGTATACAGACTCGGGAAAGAGCGGGATTTGTCGATGATCAACAGGGCAGATGCAAAACCAAATGTGGGAGCGGGCTTGCTCGCGAATGCGGTATGTCAACAACATTTCTGTTAACTGACACACCGCATTCGCGAGCAAGCCCGCTCCCACAGGGGGATTTGCGTTACTGCAAATCAGTGCCCGGCAGTCTTGGAGAACAGCTGGATGACCACCACACCGAGCACGATCAACGCCATCCCGAGCATCGCCGGCACGTCCAGCTTCTGCCCATAAATGAACAGCGCCGCGACGCTGACCATGACGATGCCCATGCCCGCCCACACGGCGTAGGCGACTCCCACCGGCACAGTGCGCACCACCAGCGTCAGCATCCAGAACGCGATGCCGTAGCCGACGATCACCAGAATCAACGGCAGCGGGGTGCTCAGGCCTTTGACCGCTTTCATCGAAACGGTGGCAATCACTTCGGCGCAGATGGCGATAGCCAGAAAGGCGTAGGCGTTCATGTGTAGATCCTCATGTAAAACGTTGCTTGCTGAGGCGGCATTCTAGTCGCTCGCCAGATGGGGTAAAGTCATTACCTATCTGTTTTGAAGATGGGCCGCTGCATGAATACCCTGTGGAATCTGGAACAACTGCGCGCCTTCGTCAGCGTCGCCGAACAACGCTCGTTTTCTGCGGTGGCGCGCGAGCAGCGCAAGGCGCAGTCGGCGATCAGCAGTGCGATTGCCATGCTGGAAGACGATTTGGGCGTCAGCCTGTTCGAGCGTAGCAGTGGTCGTTCGCCCAGGCTCACCGAAGCGGGCGAAGCCTTGCTCGAAGAAGCCCGGGAAGTGCTGCGTCAGTGCGAGCGCCTCAATGGTCGGGCGATGGCGATGATGCGCGGTCAGGAAGCGCAGTTGCGCGTGGCTCAGGATGAAGCCATGCCGTATCAGGCACTGGTGGAAAGCTTCGATGCGCTGGCCGAGCAATTTCCCAGCCTCGAAGTGCAACTGACCAGCGCCGCTCAAGGTGAAGTCGCACGCAAACTGGTCGAGCGTCGCGCTGATCTGGGCCTTCTGTTCTATCACGACGAAATTCCCGAAGCGCTGGAGCGTCGGGTTCTGGGTCGGGTGGAAATGGTCACGGTCTGCGGCATCAATCATCCGCTGGCGACGCAGTCCTACGTCACCTGCCAGCAACTGGCGCAGCATCGGCAATTGTTGATGTCGACGCAAACCAGCGTCTACCCCGGCAACGAACCGGCCAGTCCGCAAGTGTGGCGCGCCGACAGCTTCTACGTGATGGCCGAATGGCTGGTGCGCGATCTCGGCTGGGCCTGGCTGCCCCGGCATGTGGTGCAGTACTCGGCTTATCAGGGCCTGATGGTCGAACTGGACAGCGAATGGACCCCGCCGGCGCTGGTGGTGGAGCTGGTCTGGCGCCGGGATGAACCCCTCGGCCCGGCTGCGCGCTGGCTGGCTGAACGTTTTGCCGTGCACTTGCGGGCGATTGGCGACAAAAGTCGATAAACTCCGCCGCCATGAATAGAACTCTCTACACCGCGCTGTTTTACCTGGGGCTGCCATTGGTGGCGATTCGGCTGTGGCTACGCTCGCGCAAGGCCCCGGCGTATGCCAAGCGGATTGGCGAGCGCTTCTCCTACGGGATGCCACCACTGCAGCCCGGCGGGATCTGGGTGCACGCGGTGTCGGTGGGCGAAAGCATCGCCGCTGCGCCGATGATTCGCGCCTTGCTGCAACGTTATCCACGGCTGCCGATCACCGTGACTTGCATGACCCCGACCGGATCAGAACGGATACAGGCGCTGTTCGCCAACGAGCCGCGCATCCAGCATTGCTATCTGCCATACGATTTGCCGTGCGCAGCGGCGCGTTTTCTTGATCACGCCAAACCGAAACTCGCAGTGATCATGGAAACCGAACTGTGGCCCAACCACATTCATCAGTGCGCCAAGCGCGGGATTCCGGTGGCGCTGGCCAACGGCCGGTTGTCCGAACGATCGGCCCGGGGCTATGGCCGCTTCAGCAAGCTGACCGCGCCGATGCTGGCGGAAATGAGTTTTTTCGCGGTGCAGACCGAGGCTGAAGCCCAGCGCTTCCGCGATCTCGGCGCGCGTCCGCAGACGGTCGAGGTCACTGGCTCGATCAAGTTCGACCTGACCATCGACCCGCAACTGCTGCAGCGCGCCCATGAGTTGCGCGGCCAATGGCAGGCGCTGGAGCGCCCGGTGTGGATCGCTGCGAGTACCCACGAAGGCGAAGACGAAGTGGTGCTCGACGCCCATCGCCGGCTGTTGGCGAACTACCCGAATGCATTGCTGATCCTGGTGCCGCGCCATCCCGAGCGCTTCAACTCGGTGTTCGAGTTGTGCCAGCGCGAAGGCTTTGCCACTGTGCGCCGTTCCACCGGTGCCAACGTCGAGGCGGACACTTCAGTGCTGCTCGGCGACACCATGGGCGAGTTGCTGTTTCTCTATGCGCTGGCCGACAGCGCTTTCGTCGGCGGCAGCCTGGTGCCGAACGGCGGGCATAACCTGCTGGAGCCGGCGGCCCTGGCCAAACCGGTAATCAGCGGCCCGCACTTGTTCAACTTCCTCGACATTGCCGCGCAGTTGCGCGAGGCCGGGGCGCTGGCCGAAGTGGATGATGCCGAAGGGCTGGCGGTGGAAGTGCAGCGCCTGTTCGAATTGCCGCGCGATGCCCAGCGCATGGCCGAGGCGGGGCTGGCGGTGATGCGGCGTAATCAGGGTGCGCTGCAGCGGTTGCTGGATGGGTTGGCCCGGTTGATCAAGTAAGTCAGCACGCCAAAGAGCAAAAAAGATCGCAGCGTGCCGCAGCTCCTACAGGAAAATGCATTCCAATTGTAGGAGCTGCGGCACGCTGCGATCTTTTGCTTTTCAGGCTTAAGGGCGCGCCTTGAGCTGCGCTTCGGCTGCCTTGGCCAGATCCGGCGGGAGGAAATCCTTGTCTGGGTTGTAGTCGGCCTTCAGATAGCGCGCCAGGTCCTGCAAGTCACCCGGATTCAACGTTCCTGCCGCCTGCTTCAGACGCAGGTTGTCGAGGATGTAATCGTAACGGGTGTTGTTGTAGTTGCGCACCGAGGTGTACAGCTGGCGCTGGGCGTCGAGCACGTCGACGATGTTGCGCGTCCCCACCTGATAACCGATTTCCGTGGCTTCCACTGCGCTCTGGTTGGAGATGATCGACTGGCGGCGCGCCTGTACCTGCTCGACATCGGTGTTCACCGCGCGGTGCAGATTGCGGGTGTTTTCCACCACTTGCCGGCGCAGGGATTCGCGCTGTTGCTCGCTCTGATCCAGTTGCGCATAGGACTGGCGCACTTGCGAACTGGTCAGCCCGCCACTGTAGATCGGGATGTTCAGTTGCAGGCCCAGGGTGCTTTGCTCGACGTTGCCACTGTACGGCGTACCGAAGGCGTTCGGGTTGGCGAAACCGAGGGCGTCGTTGTCACCCTTTTCATATTTGGCCACGGCATCGAGGGTCGGCAGGTGACCGGCCTTGCGCTGTTTGAGGGTCTGTTCGGCGGAGCTGACCGCAAAGTTGCTCGCCAGCAGATTGAGATTCTGCTTGCCCGCGGTTTCGACCCAGGCCTTGGCGTCGTTTGGCGCCGGAGGCAGGATTGGCAGCGTGTGGACGATGCCCTGAATCGAGTTGTACTGACGGTTGGTCAGGGTGATCAGCGCTTCGAACGCATCGTCGACCTGACGCTGGGCGACAATGCGGTTGGCGCGCGCGGTGTCGTAACTGGCCTGCGATTGCAGGACGTCGGTCTTGTCCGACAGGCCGACATCGAAGCGCTCGTTGGACTGGTCGAGCTGACGTTTGAACGCGGCTTCTTCAGCCTTGGTCGAGGCCAGATTGTCCTGGCTGCGCAGCACGTTGAAGTAGCTTTCGGCCGATTGCAGGATCAGGTTCTGCTCGGTGGCCGACAGTTGCAGCGCGGCTTGTTCGTTGACGTCCTTGGCGGCCTGATACTGGAACCAGCGGTCGGCGCGGAACAAGGGCTGGGCCAGGGTCGCCTGATAGGAATGCGCGCTGCGATTGGCAATGGCTGAAGGCTGGTCGATCGAGGTGCGCACATCCGCCACTTCGGCGCCGCCGGACAGGTTAGGCAGCAACCCCGCGCGGGCCTGCGGCACCACTTCTTTCTGGGCCCCGTACTGGGCGCGGGCGGCGGCCAGATCGGCGTTGTTGTCGACGGCTTCCTGATAGACGCTGACCAGATCGGTCTTGGTCGACAAGGGCGCTTCTGCTGCCCAGGCCATTGCGTTGGACGCACAAGACACGGCAAGAGCCAGTGAAAGTTTGCGCAGCATGAGGCGATCCCTAGCAAAAATATTACGGAAATAATGTGCGCGCCAAGGCTACGGCGCGGCCCCGGCAGCGTCAAGGCGCGCAGAGCACAGCGAGTGTAGTTGCGCAATCGTGCGGCAACAATCCTGCAAGTCCCGGTAATTGCGCCATTCATCATGGTGTTTGCCGCGGTGTTGGCGTTCTTTGCCGGTTGTGTCTAGACTGGCCGGGTTCTTGTCGGGGTGCCTTGCTATGAGGCTGAGATCGAATAATTTCGGATCCCGTTGAACCTGATCAGGTTAGCGCCTGCGTAGGGAACAAGATTTCTCGTCACCCGGCGAGTCCTCTTGTGCTTCGTCCGGGAAATTGTTCGACAATCGAACGCTCGACGACGATGCACAGCACCAGTCCTGGTGCGTCCGTGCCTTTCAGGTTCTGCTCCGACAATCCATTTGCCTGGATGCTGTCTGGAGAGCCCGTGATGACTACAAAAGCAAAAAACGCGATCAACCTGAGTGACTCGGCCAAGGTCGATGAACAGTCGGTTCAGCCGTTCACCCGTTCGCAAAAAGTCTACGTTCAGGGCTCGCGCCCGGACATCCGCGTGCCGATGCGCGAAATCACCCTCGATGTGACGCCGACCGATTTCGGCGGTGAAATCAACGCGCCGGTCACCGTCTATGACACCTCGGGCCCGTACACCGATCCGAACGTGGTGATCGACGTGCGCAAAGGTCTGGGTGACGTGCGTTCGGCGTGGATCGATGACCGTGGCGACACCGAGCGTTTGCCAGGCCTGAGTTCCAACTTCGGTCAGGAACGCCTCGCCGATCCTGAACTGACCAAACTGCGTTTCGCTCACGTCAACAACCCGCGCCGCGCCAAGGCCGGGGCCAACGTCAGCCAGATGCACTACGCGCGCAAAGGCATCATCACCGCCGAGATGGAATACGTCGCCATCCGCGAAAACATGAAGCTGCAAGAGGCCCGCGCCGCTGGCCTGTTGAACCAGCAACACGCCGGCCACAGCTTCGGCGCAAGCATCCCGAAAGAAATCACCCCTGAGTTCGTCCGCGAAGAAATCGCCCGTGGTCGCGCGATCATTCCGGCCAACATCAACCACGTCGAACTGGAACCGATGATCATCGGCCGTAACTTCCTGGTGAAGATCAACGGCAACATCGGCAACAGTGCTCTGGGTTCGTCCATCGAAGAAGAAGTGGCGAAACTGACCTGGGGCATTCGCTGGGGTTCGGACACCGTGATGGACCTGTCCACCGGCAAACACATTCACGAAACCCGCGAATGGATCATCCGCAACTCGCCGGTGCCGATCGGTACCGTGCCGATCTATCAGGCGCTGGAGAAGGTCAACGGCGTCGCTGAAGACCTGACCTGGGAGCTGTTCCGCGACACGCTGATCGAGCAGGCCGAGCAGGGCGTCGACTACTTCACCATCCACGCCGGCGTGCTGTTGCGCTACGTGCCGCTGACCGCCAAGCGCGTGACCGGCATCGTTTCCCGCGGCGGTTCGATCATGGCCAAGTGGTGCCTGGCGCACCACAAAGAGAACTTCCTTTACACCCACTTCGACGAAATCTGCGAAATCATGAAGGCCTACGACGTCAGCTTCTCGCTGGGCGACGGCCTGCGTCCGGGCTCGATTGCCGACGCCAACGACGAAGCGCAATTCGGCGAACTGGAAACCCTCGGCGAGCTGACCAAGATCGCCTGGAAACACGACGTGCAGTGCATGATCGAAGGCCCGGGCCACGTGCCGATGCAGTTGATCAAGGAGAACATGGACAAGCAGCTGGAGTGCTGCGACGAGGCGCCGTTCTACACCCTCGGCCCGCTGACCACCGACATCGCTCCGGGTTACGACCACATCACCTCGGGCATCGGCGCGGCGATGATCGGCTGGTTCGGTTGCGCCATGCTCTGCTACGTGACGCCGAAGGAACACCTCGGCTTGCCGAACAAGGATGACGTGAAGACCGGGATCATCACCTACAAGATCGCGGCGCATGCGGCGGACTTGGCCAAAGGGCATCCGGGCGCGCAGATTCGTGACAACGCCCTGAGCAAGGCGCGTTTCGAGTTCCGCTGGGAAGACCAGTTCAACCTCGGTCTGGACCCGGACACCGCGCGTTCGTATCACGACGAAACCCTGCCGAAAGACTCGGCCAAGGTCGCGCACTTCTGTTCGATGTGCGGGCCGAAATTCTGCTCGATGAAGATCACTCAGGAAGTCCGCGAGTACGCGGCCAACCAGCGGATTGACGCGGTCGACGTGGACGTCGCCCAGGGTCTTGCGGAGCAGGCCGAGCGGTTCAAGAAGGAAGGCAGTCAGCTGTACAAGAAGGTTTGATCTGACCTGAAGTCTGCGGTGTCTGTGCTGGCCCCTTCGCGAGCAAGCCCGCTCCCACATTTGAATTCAGTTGTTCACGAAACTTGTGTTCACAGGCGATCCAGTGTGGGAGCGGGCTTGCTCGCGAAGGCGTCAGAACAGGCACCAAGGATCTCAATGACAAAAATACTCCTCCGAGATAACACCCTTGAGCATTCAACCCGGCACTTATTCCCCCGACCTCGCCGTACCCGCCGACAAGCGGGTGTTCGGCGGTCGCGATCTGTTTTCCCTGTGGTTTTCCCTCGGCATCGGCCTGATGGTGTTGCAGACCGGTGCCTTGCTCGCGCCTGGTCTGGGCCTCTCCGGTTCACTGCTGGCGATCTTCCTCGGCACGCTGGTTGGCGTTCTGCTGTTGGCCGCTGTCGGCGTGATCGGCAGCGACACCGGTCTGTCGTCGATGGCCGCACTGAAACTGAGCCTCGGCCACAAAGGCGCGAGCCTGCCGGCGCTGCTCAACCTGCTGCAACTGATCGGTTGGGGCTCGTTCGAAATCATCGTCATGCGTGATGCCGCCAGCCTGCTCGGCACTCGCGCGTTCAGCGAGGGTTCGCTGTGGGCCAGCCCGATGCTCTGGACCTTGTGCTTCGGTGCGCTGGCGACTTTGCTCGCGGTCAGCGGGCCGCTGACGTTCGTGCGCAAGATCCTGCGTAAATGGGGTATCTGGCTGATCCTCGCCGCGTGCATCTGGCTGACCTGGAATCTGTTCGCCAAGGCTGATCTGGCGGCACTCTGGGCGCGGGCCGGGGACGGTTCGATGCCGTTCGCCGTGGGCTTCGACATTGCCATCGCGATGCCGCTGTCGTGGCTGCCGCTGATCGCCGATTACTCGCGTTTCGGCAAGCGTGCGAAGAACGTGTTCGGCGGCACCGCCATCGGTTTCTTCATCGGCAATTTCTGGTTGATGAGCCTCGGCGTGGCCTACACCCTGGCGTTCGCGCCGAGCGGTGAAGTCAATGCGTTGCTGCTGGCACTGGCCGGGGCCGGTCTGGGCATTCCGCTGTTGCTGATTCTGCTGGATGAGTCGGAAAACGCTTTCGCCGATATTCATTCGGCGGCGGTATCGAGCGGGATTCTGTTGCGCCTGAAAGTCGAGCATCTGGCCTTGGCCATCGGCGTGATCTGCACCCTGATTGCACTGCTGGCGCCATTGGCGCAGTACCAGAACTTCCTGTTGCTGATCGGTTCGGTGTTCGCGCCGCTGTTCGGCGTGGTGCTGGTGGATCACTTCATCCTGCGCAAGCGCAGTGCTCAGGTGGCGTCAGCCGCGTTGCGCTGGCCGGCGCTGTTGGCGTGGCTGGGCGGGATCAGCACCTACCACTTGCTGGCGAATCTGTACCCGGACGTCGGTGCGACCCTGCCGGCACTGGTGCTGGCAGGGCTGTTGCAGCTGGTGCTGGGGCGAGCCTTCAGTTACGGCCCGGAAACAGCTCGGGTTTGACGATGCCTTTCAGACGCGGGTAAGGGATCTTCAGTTCGACGTGGCCCAGTGCGTAAGGCGCAATGGTGCTCACGTCGTACTTGAGGATCACGCCACCGTAGGTCAACGCCACATTCGGGGTTTTGACGAACGGCCAGCTCTTCACGAAATCCGCTTCCTGATCGAGCTTGGTGCTGATCAGCCAGCTGTTGTGCGCCACTTGCGCCGCTTTCCAGAACGCTTCTTCCTGACCCGGCAGCAACATGTCCGACAGGTTCAGCACTTTATGCTGCTGGCGCGAGTAGTTGATGAAGCCGCGCCCCGGGGTGCCATGGGCGCCGCCGGTGTCGAGGTAGCTCGACAGTTCGATGATCACCAAGCCGTCATGCTGCTCGCGTACCTTGGCTTGTAAATAGCTGCTGTTGCGCGGGCCGGCGTTGCGCAGGAATTGATCTCGGTAGGCGGCCAGGGTTGGCGCTACCGGCGCGTTCGCTTCAGTGCGGGTCATTTGCAGCAGACGTTTTTCGATGATGCCGTCCAGTGCAGGTTCGGCCGCGAAGTGCAGGGTGTCGATGTTCACCAGCGGGCAGTCCGGGTTGGAGCAGCCGGGTTTCAAAGTTTCCGACGCGTCGCGGGTGGTTTCCAGCGGCGTGCGGTAGTTGGGCTGGAACAGGTTGGCGCAGGCACCCAGGGTCAGGGCGATGGCGGCCACAGAGGCAATTTTGAAAAGCGACATGGGCGTCCTTTCTGAAACAGGGGAAGGCAAAAAGTTATCCGCTTCGACCCTCGCCGAAGCAGTCAGTTCGCCACTAAGCTAATTAGAGTGGGTTTCGCCGCCACCGTCCATCCCGCTGACGGTAAAGGGGCTGCATCAAACCGTTCGGGCGCGTTAGGATGGCGCGAAGTCGAGGTTGCCACTCACGCAAGGCAGCCTCGTAATGGAATTGCAGTAAAGAGGATGCTCATGACTGATTTTGCCAACGCCATTCCGACCGCCGTGGATATCGTGCGGCGCGAAAAATGCTACGAGGGCTTTTACAAGCTCGACCGTGTTCACCTGCGCCATGAATTGTTCGCCGGGGGCATGAGCCGCGAAATCAACCGTGAAATCTTCGTCCGCCACGATGCCGTGTGCATGCTGCCATACGATCCACAGCGCGACGAAGTGGTGCTGATCGAGCAGTTTCGCATCGGCGCCATGGGCAAGACCGACAACCCGTGGCTGGTCGAACTGGTCGCCGGTCTGATCGACAAGGATGAGCAACCGGAAGAAGTTGCTCACCGCGAGGCGCAGGAGGAAGCTGGACTGGACATCAAGGCCCTGTGGCCGATGACCAAATACTTTCCGTCACCGGGCGGCAGCAACGAATTCGTGCATTTGTACCTGGGGCGTTGCAGCACCGAAGGCGTAGGCGGCCTGCATGGGCTGGAGGAAGAGGCAGAAGATATCCGCGTCACGGTCTGGGCCTTTGAAGATGCCTTGCAGGCCGTCCGTGACGGACGCATTGCCAACGCGGCGAGCATCATCGCCTTGCAATGGCTGGCGCTGAACCGCGCCGAAGTGAGGGGGTTATGGTCGTAAACAAGCTGCGCGATCGCTATCGAGTCGACCTCGCCGGGCTGCAAGCCGCCTGCGAGGCCAACTACGCGCGCCTGATGCGACTGGTGCCGGACATGCGCAACGACCCCGAGGCGCGGCGCATCGCCGTGACCCAGGGCGAGCAGATGCTCGGCGTGCTGGCCCTCGAAGTGCTGCAGACCTGCCCGTACACCACCACTTTGCAGGTGCGTCAGGAACACAGTTTGCCGTGGCTGCCGGTGCCACAACTGGAAGTGCAGGTCTACCACGATGCGCGGATGGCCGAAGTGATCAGCGCCGAGCATGCACGACGCTTTCGCGGCATCTATCCTTACCCGAACGCCGCCATGCATCAGCCGGATGAAAAGGCCCAGCTCAATCTGTTCCTGGGGGAATGGCTGAGCCATTGTCTGGCCCTGGGGCACGAGTACGAAGTCGTACGCTAGTTGTGAACTGCGTCCGGTTCGCCGGTTTCCCCTTTGCGCCATCCCCCAGCATAATTGCGGCACTCAACCGATTCCGTGCTTTTGCCCTGGGAGAACGCCTTGCCGAGCGTATCCACATTGACCACCGCCGATCCGGCGCTGCTGGTGCAGTTATCCGACAGTCATCTGTTCGCCGAGGCGGGCGGCACGCTGCTGGGCATGAACACCCGCGAGAGCCTGCAAAAGGTCATTGAGTTGGTGCTGGGGCAGCAGCCGCAGATCGATCTGATGCTGGCCACTGGCGATATCTCTCAGGACGGCACGCTGGAGTCATATCAGCTGTTTCGCCAGATGAGCGCGCAGATCGATGCACCGGCGCGCTGGATTCCCGGCAATCACGATGAACCGCTGATCATGGCGGAGGCCGCGGTGCAAAGCGCTCTGCTGGAGTCGGTGGTCGATATCGGCAACTGGCGCGTGACCCTGCTCGATTCGGCGGTGCCGGGTTCCGTGCCGGGGTATCTGCAGGACGATCAGTTGCAACTGCTGGCGCGCTCGCTGAGCGAAGCCCCGGACC
The DNA here is from genome assembly GCF_053851495.1 of Pseudomonas sp. JQ36. Classification (NCBI taxonomy): domain Bacteria; kingdom Pseudomonadati; phylum Pseudomonadota; class Gammaproteobacteria; order Pseudomonadales; family Pseudomonadaceae; genus Pseudomonas; species Pseudomonas sp. JQ36. The sequence continues at coordinate 5,407,656 of NZ_CM132642.1, forward strand.
GCCATCATCTGGTGTGCTTCCACCATCATCCGGTGTCGATCGGATGCCCGTGGATGGAGCCGATCGGTTTGCGCAATCCCGAGGCCTTTTTCGACGTGCTGGACCGTTTTCCACAGGCCCGCGCGGTGCTGTGGGGGCATGTGCATCAGGAAATCGACCGCGAACGCAATGGCGTGCGGCTGATGGCCTCGCCATCGACCTGCATTCAGTTCGAACCGGGCAGTCACGACTTCAAGGTCGGTGAGCAGGCGCCGGGTTATCGCTGGTTGCGGCTGCTGCCGGACGGGCGGCTGGAAACTGGCATCGAGCGCGTTACCGACTTCCAATTCACTGTCGATTACGGCTCCAACGGTTACTGAAAACCGCGTCGCGCCCTTCGCGAGCAAGCCCGCTCCCACAAAGGATCTGTGCCGTTCGCAAATCCCTTGTGGGAGCGGGCTTGCTCGCGAAGGCGTCCTTACAAACACCCACGATCCCCCTGACTCCCTGTAAACTCCGCTATCTTTCGCCGACACCCAGGGAGCTCCAATGTCCGGTTCGATCCTCTATATCCACGGTTTCAACAGCGCCCCGGCCTCGAAAAAGGCCTGCCAGCTGGTCGAGGTGATGGAACGGCTGGGTTTGAGCGACCAATTGCGTGTCCCGGCGCTGCATCACCACCCGCGTGAAGCCATCGGTCAGTTGCAGCAGGCGATTGCCGAGCTGGGCCGGCCGTTGCTGGTGGGAAGCTCACTCGGCGGCTACTATGCGACTCACCTGGCTGAGCGCCACGGCTTGAAAGCCCTGCTGGTCAACCCGGCGGTCAGCCCGCACCGGATGTTTGACGGCTACCTGGGCACACAGAAAAACCTGTATACCGATGAGACCTGGGAATTGACCCACGACCATGTGACGGCCCTGGCCGAGCTGGAAGTGCCGGCACCCGTGGATGCACAGCGTTATCAGGTGTGGTTGCAGACCGGCGATGAAACACTGGATTATCGCCTCGCCCAGCAGTATTACCGGGCCTGCGCCTTGCGCATTCAGGCCGGCGGCGACCATGGTTACCAGGGGTTTGCCGGGCAATTGCCGGCGTTGCTGAGTTTTGCCGGCATTGGCGCCGATTTGTATCAGGCAATCGACTTCACCGCACTGTGAAGTCTTGCCCTTTTTTCATTGAATCACTGACGACGAGACCCTATGGCCACTCCCAGCGCTAGCTCTTATAACGCCGACGCCATCGAAGTCCTCTCGGGCCTCGACCCGGTGCGCAAACGCCCCGGCATGTACACCGACACCAGTCGGCCGAACCACCTCGCCCAGGAAGTCATCGACAACAGTGTCGACGAAGCCCTGGCCGGCCACGCCAAATCGGTGCAGGTCATTCTGCACGCCGATCACTCGCTGGAAGTCAGCGACGATGGTCGCGGCATGCCGGTCGACATTCACCCGGAAGAGGGCGTGTCGGGGGTCGAGCTGATCCTCACCAAGCTGCACGCGGGCGGCAAGTTTTCCAACAAGAATTACCAGTTCTCCGGCGGTCTGCACGGGGTGGGTATTTCCGTGGTCAACGCCCTGTCGACCGAGGTCCGGGTGCGCGTGAAGCGTGACGGCAACGAATACCAGATGACCTTCAAGGATGGCTTCAAGGCCACCGAGCTGGAAATCGTCGGCACCGTTGGCAAGCGCAACACCGGCACCAGCGTGTACTTCGCGCCGGATCCGAAATACTTCGATTCACCGAAGTTCTCCATCAGCCGCCTCAAGCACGTGCTCAAGGCCAAGGCTGTGCTGTGCCCGGGGCTGCTGGTCAGCTTCGAAGACAAAGGCACCGGCGAGAAAGTCGAATGGCATTACGAAGACGGTCTGCGCTCCTATCTGGTGGACGCAGTCAGCGAATTCGAACGCCTGCCGGACGAGCCGTTCTGCGGCAGCCTGGCCGGTAATAAAGAAGCGGTGGACTGGGCGCTGCTGTGGTTGCCGGAAGGTGGCGACGCGGTGCAGGAAAGTTACGTCAACCTGATCCCGACGGCGCAGGGCGGTACCCACGTCAACGGTCTGCGTCAGGGCCTGCTCGATGCGATGCGTGAGTTCTGCGAATTCCGCAGCCTGCTGCCGCGCGGCGTGAAGCTGGCGCCGGAAGACGTCTGGGAGCGCATCGCTTTCGTACTGTCGATGAAAATGCAGGAACCGCAATTCTCCGGCCAGACTAAAGAACGTCTGTCGTCCCGTGAAGCGGCGGCGTTTGTCTCCGGGGTGGTCAAGGACGCCTTCAGCCTGTGGCTCAATGCCAACCCGGAAACCGGTCTGGCGCTGGCCGAACTGGCGATCAACAACGCCGGTCGCCGCTTGAAAGCGAGTAAAAAGGTCGAGCGTAAACGCGTTACCCAAGGCCCTGCGCTGCCGGGCAAACTGGCCGACTGCGCGGGTCAGGACCCGATGCGTTCCGAGCTGTTTCTGGTCGAAGGTGATTCCGCCGGCGGTTCCGCCAAGCAAGCGCGGGACAAGGAGTTCCAGGCGATCCTGCCGTTGCGCGGCAAGATCCTCAACACTTGGGAAGTCGACGGCAGCGAAGTGCTCGCCAGCCAGGAAGTGCATAACATCGCCGTGGCCATCGGGGTCGATCCGGGCGCGGCAGACATGAGTCAGCTGCGCTACGGCAAAATCTGCATCCTCGCCGACGCCGACTCCGACGGTCTGCACATTGCGACCTTGCTCTGCGCGTTGTTCGTCCAGCATTTCCGCCCGCTGGTGGATGCCGGTCACGTCTACGTGGCGATGCCGCCGCTGTATCGCATCGACCTTGGCAAAGAGATTTACTACGCCCTCGACGAAGCCGAACGCGACGGGATTCTTGACCGTCTGGTGGCTGAGAAGAAGCGCGGCAAACCGCAGGTCACCCGATTCAAAGGTCTGGGTGAAATGAACCCGCCGCAGTTGCGTGAAACCACCATGGACCCGAACACCCGGCGTCTGGTGCAACTGACCCTGGGCGAGGATTTTGCCGAAACCTCGGAAATGATGGACATGCTGCTGGCGAAGAAACGCGCCGGCGACCGCAAGACCTGGCTCGAATCCAAAGGCAACCTCGCCGAGGTGCTGGCCTGATGCGGTTTGGCTGGGCCTTGGCGGGTGTGTTGCTGCTGAGTGCGATGAGTGTGTCGGCGGAGCCGTTGCAGGAATTGCGCGTGCTCTCCGAACACCCGGTCGTCGGCATGCGCGGTGGCAACCTGTCGGGGCTGGCCATGTGTGGCAGCGAGTTGTGGACGGTGTCGGATCGCGATGACGACCAGATCTATCGGCTCAATACCGCCGATCAGGTCTGGCAGGCCGAGGCTTTGCACATCGACGTGCCTCTGGTGCCGGAGACCGGTTTGCCGTGGGGATTACGCTCGCGCAATTGGGCCGCGTCGTTCGTGCGCGGTGGCGATCTGGATTTCGAGGGCATCAGCTGCGACAGCGCCGGCAATCGCTACATTGTCAGCGAGGGCCACGCGGCGGTCTTGCAGGTGCCCGTCAGCGGCCCGGTCAACTGGCTGAAGATTTCGCCGATGATGGTTCGCGAAGCGCGGGCCAGTGGCATGCTCCTGCATTTCAATGCGATCTTCGAAGGTCTGGCGATCAACCCGGCGGGTGATCAGATGTGGCTGGCCGGCGAACGGCAAAACCGGGGCTTGCTATTGATCAAGCGTCAGCAGACGGTGTGGGATTGCGACGGTCGTTGCGTGCTGCTCAGCGAGGGCGGCAAGCAGATGCAGCCGCCGCAGTTCCCGAAGGCCAGAGCGGTCGACCGCGACTTTTCCGACCTTTCGTTGTTCAACGGCAAATTGTTTACCCTTGAGCGCAACGCCTTCCAGATTTGTCGGCGCGATGCGCAGACCGCCAAGGTCGAGCGTTGCTGGTCGTACGCCGCTGAATTGTTGCAGGCCAACCGCCGTTACTCGCAGAACTTCGGGCTGGAAGAAGCGCTGATCGTTGACGCTGATGGTGCATGGGTCGGCGTCGACAATAATTTCGGCCCGCGGGCCGACGGCGAGGTTCGCCCGGTCGTCTGGCGCTTCGCCGCGCCTGAAGGTGGCTGGAGCGCCAAACCGTGAGTCAGCAACCGCCGGGCAAGCGCGCCGGCCGGGTGTTGATGATTCTGGCCTGGTGCGCGGGGCTGTTTCTAGCCACGCGGTTTTTCGGCCAGTGGGAAGAGCGTCAGCAGAATCCGAACGTGGTGGTCACGTCCGAGCAGCATGGCGGCGTGATCGAAGTAAAGCTGGCCGGCAACGCCCAAGGGCATTTTGTCGCCAGTGGCCAGATCAACGGTGAGCCGGTGGAGTTCATGCTCGACACCGGCGCGACCGATGTGGCGATCCCGGCGGATCTGGCCAAACGGTTGAAACTGGAAGAAGGTTTCGGTGTGACCCTGAGCACGGCCAACGGCCTGAGCCAAGGCTACCGGACAAAGATCGACCGCCTGCAACTGGGCGACATCGTGCTGCGGGATGTCCGCGCACTGGTGGCGCCGGGGCTGCATGGCGATCAGGTGCTGCTCGGCATGAGCGCCCTGAACAAACTTGAATTTACCCAGCGCGGTGGCACCATGCTGCTGCGCCAGACAACGAACCGATGAGGCCCGCATGAGCGACTCCCTTGATCTCAGCCTGGACGGTGTAGAACGCCGCTCGCTGGCTGACTTCACCGAAAATGCCTACCTCAACTACTCCATGTACGTGATCATGGACCGTGCCCTGCCGCATATCGGCGACGGCCTGAAACCGGTACAGCGGCGTATCGTCTACGCCATGAGCGAGCTGGGGCTGGACGCCGATTCCAAGCACAAGAAATCGGCGCGTACCGTCGGTGACGTGCTCGGCAAGTTCCACCCGCACGGCGACTCGGCGTGTTACGAAGCGATGGTGCTGATGGCCCAGCCGTTCAGCTATCGCTACACGCTGGTCGACGGCCAGGGCAACTGGGGTGCGCCGGACGATCCGAAGTCCTTCGCCGCTATGCGTTACACCGAAGCACGCCTGTCGCGCTATTCCGAAGTGCTGCTCAGCGAGCTGGGCCAGGGCACGGCCGACTGGGGCCCGAATTTCGACGGTACCCTGCAGGAACCGCTGGTGTTGCCGGCACGTTTGCCGAACATCCTGCTCAACGGTACCACCGGCATTGCCGTGGGCATGGCCACCGACGTGCCGCCGCACAACTTGCGCGAAGTCGCCACTGCTTGCGTGCGTCTGCTCGATGAGCCGAAAGCCACGGTCGAACAGCTCTGCGAACACATTCAAGGCCCGGACTATCCGACCGAAGCGGAAATCATCACGCCGCGCGCCGACCTGCTGAAAATGTACGAAACCGGCAAGGGCTCGGTGCGCATGCGCGCCGTGTACCACGTCGAGGATGGCGACATCATCGTCACCGCGCTGCCGCACCAGGTCTCCGGGGCCAAAGTGCTGGAACAGATCGCCGCGCTGATGCAGGCCAAGCCGTCGAAAGCGCCGCAGATCGCTGACCTGCGTGACGAGTCCGACCACGAAAACCCGTGCCGCATCGTGATCATTCCGGTCAATAGCCGCGTCGATCACCAAGCGCTGATGCAGCACCTGTTCGCCAGCACCGAGCTGGAGTCGACCTACCGGGTCAACGTCAACATCATCGGTCTGGACGGCAAGCCGCAGCTGAAAAACCTGCGGGCATTGCTGGTCGAATGGCTGGAATTCCGCGTGCTGACCGTGCGTCGCCGCCTGCAATTCCGCCTCGACAAGGTCGAGCGTCGCCTGCATCTGTTGGACGGTTTGCTGATCGCTTACCTCAACCTGGATGAAGTGATCCACATCATCCGCACCGAGGAGCACCCGAAAGCCAAGCTGATCGAGCGTTTCGCCCTCAGCGAGATCCAGGCCGACTACATCCTCGACACCCGCCTGCGGCAGTTGGCACGTCTGGAAGAGATGAAGCTGCGCGACGAGCAGGATGAACTGCTCAAGGAACAAGCCAAGCTCCAAGCCCTGCTGGGCAGCGAAGCCAAGCTGAAGAAGCTGGTGCGCACCGAGCTGCTGAAAGACGCTGAAACCTACGGCGATGACCGTCGTTCGCCGATCGTCGAGCGTGCTGAAGCGAAAGCGCTGACCGAGCACGATCTGCTGCCGAACGAGAAAGTCACCGTCGTGCTGTCGGAAAAAGGCTGGATCCGTTCGGCCAAAGGTCATGACATCGATGCCACCGGCCTGTCGTACAAGGCCGGCGATGGCTTCAAAACCTCGGCGGCGGGGCGTTCCAACCAGTCTGCCGTGGTGATTGACTCCACTGGCCGCAGCTATTCGGTCGCCGCGCATACGTTGCCGTCGGCGCGTGGCCAGGGCGAGCCGCTGACCGGCCGTCTGACCCCGCCACCGGGCGCGACCTTCGAATGCGTGCTGATGCCGGAAGACGATGCGTTGTACGTGATCGCCTCCGATGCCGGTTACGGCTTCGTGGTCAAAGGCGAAGACCTGCAAGCCAAGAACAAGGCCGGTAAAGCCCTGTTGAGCTTGCCGAACAACGCCAAGGTGATCGCGCCGCGTCCAGTGGCCGATCGTGAGCAGAACTGGCTGGCTTCGGTCACGACCGAAGGTCGCCTGCTGATCTTCAAAATCAGCGATCTGCCACAATTAGGGAAGGGCAAAGGCAACAAGATCATCGGGATCTCCGGTGAACGCGTGGCCAGTCGCGAAGAGTATGTCACGGACATCGCCGTGCTTCCGGAAGGCGCCACTCTGGTGCTGCAGGCCGGAAAACGGACCCTGTCGCTGAAAGCCGACGACCTCGAACACTACAAAGGTGAACGTGGCCGTCGTGGCAATAAGCTGCCAAGGGGCTTCCAGCGGGTCGATGCGCTGCTCGTCGAAAACCTCAATCAGGCGTCCTAGAGAGCTCGATCTACGATTTAACGCGTAGATCGACGCTTTGGCGCTGGAGTCGGAACGCATATTCACGGATGATATGGCCTTTCCAAGCGCCGGCGTGGCCGAGCGTTCTTCATATTTATTGAGTATTTTCACTGTGGTCAGCCTTGTGGCGGCCACCTGGACGGGATGATGACTGCTCTGCGCCCCCTTATTTTCCTGCTCGCCGGCGTTTTCGGCCTGGCGGGTTGCAGCGTTCACCAGCCGGTGTCGCTGTATCAGCTGGACAGCGGAAGTCCGGCTCAGCCTGCGCAAAGCACAGGCATGGCGGTTTTGTTGGGTCCGGTAGTCATTGCTGATTACCTGCAACGTGAAACTTTGCTGCAACGTCAACCGGATGGCAGCCTGCAAGCCTCGACCGACGGTCGCTGGGCTGGCAGCCTTTCGTCGGATATCGATCAATTGCTGATGCGTCAGGTGGCCGGTCATCTGGACAGCCAGCGTGTGGTATTGGCACCCGCTACTCTGGGGTTTGCTCCGGATGTGCAGGTATTGCTGACCATCACGCGTCTGGACTCCGGTGAGAAACAACCGGCGATCCTCGATGCGCAATGGCGTCTGATCGACCGTCGTGGGCAGGTGCGCGACAACCGCATCGTTCATCTGCAGGAGCTGCATGCCGGCACCACGGCTTCGCAGGTGCAGGCTCAAGGCATTCTGCTGCAGCGTCTGGCCGAGCAGTTGTCGGTGGCGCTCAAGCCACTGGCCAACCAGCCTCCAGTGGCCGAGGCACCGCGTAAGGCGGCGCCAAAACCGGCAGCGCCGGCGACGGAAGCCGAGAAGCAGCCGAAGATTCCGATGGCATCGCCGATTCGTACCGATATGGAAGTGTTCCGCTTCTGAGTGTGGTTTGAGTCAAAACAAAGCCCGCCTTGTGCGGGCTTTGTTGTGTCTGGGGGCTGGAGGATAGTTGTCGTCAGTGCTGACGCCTTCGCGAGCAAGCCCGCTCCCACATTTGATCAGCGGCGGGCACACACCCTGTGGGAGCGGGCTTGCTCGCGAAGGGGCCGGAACAGGCGCCATAAAAGATCGCAGGCAACAAAAAAGCCCGCAGACGATCGCTCGTCTGCGGGCTTCTGTGTTTCGGGCCTGAGGCTTACGCCCGGCGCTCATGCATCCGCGCCAGTTGTCGCTCAAGCATCGACGGATACGGCTCCATCAAGCGCTCGACACAGCAAGCGCCTTCCGGGCTGGCGATCGGACGGATCCGCGCACGCTGGCGAATCAGCGCGTCGTCACCGATCTTGCGCTCGACCAGCAGCAGGTTGCGGCTGTGTTGCGACAGGGCCAGTGCATCCTGAGCCGAATCGGTCAGCAGCAGGTCGATCTGGCTCAGGCCGAACAATTCGTCGCCCAGGGTCAGGCCCAGTTGCAATTGCAGGGTGATGCCGCTGTCGGCGACTTCGATCTGCAACTGATGGCCCAGCGCCCGCAGCAACTCGCCGCAGCAGATCGCATTGGTCAGGTAGTCGTCACCGCTGTCTTCAGTGTGGAACAGCATCAGTGTGCTGCCATCGTTCAGGGTTTCGATTTCGCCCTGATACAACGAAGCGGCCTGATCGAGGCAGTCGCGATAGCGCTCCAGCAACTCTTCCAGACGGGCACGCGGCAGGCGACGCAATTGCTCTTGCGAACCCAGCTGGATCGCCAGCACCGCACTGTGCTGCGGCACGCTCGGGGTCGCTTTACGCGGCACCGGAACAGCTTCGGTCAGCGACTCGTCGCGCAGATCGGCAAACGGATCTTCGTCGTCATCATCGTCTTCAACGGTGCTGACCACGTGGCGCGGTGCCGGTTTTTGCGCGGCCATCGGGCGGGTTTCGTCAAAGCTCGGGTCACGCAGGTTGCGCACTTCGAACTCTGGCTCATCTTCGTCTTCGAACTCGGGTTCCGGCTCTGGCTCGGGTTCCGGTGCAGGCTCCGGCGCGAAGTTGGCGTGCAGCTGACGCGCCAGATCGCCGATTTCGTCCTGACGATCTATGCCCGGCGTGTGTTCGTCGATGCGCCGCAGCCAGACGCGCAATTGCAGCAACGGCGTCGACAGATAGCGACCCATGCGCAGGCTCAAGGCCAGCGACAGCGCCAACAGAATCGCACTGAGAATGCCCATGCTTTGCAGGCTGATGGTCATCGGCTGCTGGAACTGATCCATGTCCAGGCTGATGCGCAGTTGCCCGGCGGTCACATCCTGGAAGGTGATCTTGCTCTCGTACATGCCTTCGGCTTCGCCCAGCAGGCTGTGCTTGGGACGCTGACCGGATTCGGCGAGGATGCGGTTGTCCACGCTATAGATGGCCGCGTGGGCCACCAGCTTGTTCTTGGTCAGGTTGTTGAGCAGCACGTTGAGGCTGAGGATGTCGTTGGACACCAACAGTTCCGTGGCGGAAGTGGCGGTCTGCGTGGTCAGGCTTTCGCCCAGCGCATCGGCCTGCTCGTGCATGGCCTGCTTGAACTGCAAGCCCATTACCCCGGCATAGATCACCAGGGCCAGAGCGACCAGGATCACGTTATGGCTGGCAATGCGCAATGCAATCGGTACACGGCGATGGCGCAGTGCACGGAAGATCAGCAGGAAGAAGTTATCGGTTTTAACTGGCGTGGGCCGGTTCACTGAGCTCGGCTCTTTTGTCCGTGAAGTTGACGCGCAGTATAGCGACAGGCCCTAGACCGGCAAAGCGCTCACGGTGCCCGATGGTCACTGAAAGTGGGTAGAATGCGGTTTTTTTCCAGTTGCGGGGGTGCGCGTTGCGCGAAATCGTCCTGATTAACATCACGGGAGTCGACCGTCCGGGTCTGACTGCGGCCATTACCGGCGTTCTGGCACAAGGTGGTGTGAACATTCTCGACATTGGTCAGGCGGTGATCCACGACACCCTGTCGTTCGGCATCCTGGTTGAAATTCCCGACTCCGAGCAGGGCAAAGCCGTGCTCAAGGACATCCTGTTCAAGGGCTACGAGCTCGACCAGCAGGTGCGCTTCACCCCGGTGTCCGAAGAGGATTACCAGCAGTGGGTGGGCAATCAGGGCAAGAAACGCCACATCGTCACCCTGTTGACCCGCAAAGTGACCGCCGGCCAATTGCAGGCAGTCAGCGCGATCACCGCCAAATATGGCCTGAACATCGACCATATCGACCGTCTGTCGGGTCGCATGCCGCTGGACACTCCGGCGGACAAGGGCAAGGGCTGCATCGAGTTCTCCGTGCGTGGCGAAGCGGCGGATCCGCAGGCTCTGCGCGCCGAATTCCTCAGCGTTGCCCAAGAGCTGAACGTCGACATCGCTTTCCAGGAAGATTCGCTGTTCCGGCGCAACCGGCGTCTGGCGGTGTTCGACATGGACTCGACCCTGATCGAAGCCGAAGTCATCGATGAACTGGCCAAGGCGGCCGGGGTGGGCGAGCAAGTTTCGGCCATCACCGAGCGCGCGATGGCCGGCGAACTGGACTTCCGCGCCAGCTTCAAGGAGCGCCTGGCGTTGCTCAAAGGCCTGGATGTCAGCGTGCTGGACTCGATCGGCGCTTCGCTGCGCCTCACCGAAGGCGCGGAAACCCTGTTCGCCGAACTCAAGCGCCTGGGCTACAAGACCGCGATCCTGTCTGGCGGCTTCACGTACTTCGCCAAACAGCTGCAGGCCAAACTCGGCATCGACTACGTGTTCGCCAACGAACTGGAAGTGGTCGATGGCAAGTGCACCGGCGTGGCGATCGAGCCGATTGTCGATGCGCAGCGCAAGGCTGACCTGTTGAAGGAGCTGGCGCACAAGGAAGGCTTGCGTCTGGAGCAGACCATTGCCGTGGGCGACGGTGCGAATGACCTGCCAATGCTGGCGATTGCCGGGCTGGGTGTGGCGTTCCGCGCCAAGCCGCTGGTCAAGCAGTCGGCCAAGCAGGCGATCTCCACCCTTGGGCTGGATGGCGTGCTGTATCTGCTGGGCTTCCGCGATCGCGACGGGCAGCTCTGAGCCTGAGACGGCCTCTGTGGCGAGGGAGCTTGCTCCCGCTGGGGCGCGAAGCGGCCCCGCTCTTTGACTCAAGAGAGTGGGACTGCTGCGCAGTCCAGCGGGAGCAAGCTCCCTCGCCACAGTTTCTTTAAAGCTTTAAAGCGACTTCCACAACGAATCAAAATCCTCCTCGCCCCCGCCATTCTGCGCGGCCTCCAGCGAGCGATAGGCAAATTGATTGAAGCTGTGGGTGCTTGCCACCCGTCGATCCAGCCCGGCGCGGTGTTCTTCGCCGTGGGTGTTGATCAGCACTTTATTGCCTTCCTGAAATGGCAGGCGCGGTGTGAGCAAGGTCGCGGGCAGGTCGATGGCGCTGATCTCCGGTAGCAATAAGCCGCGCAAATAATGGCTGTGATCATCCCGCGCACGCACCAGTTGCAAGCCGCAGGGCTCGGCGTGCGGCGCCACCAGCTCGATGCCCATTTGCGGCCCGCTGCCGCGTACCTGACGGATCCAGCGCACCACCGCAATGCTCCAGCCCTGACTCGCGCTGTCCTGAATTCCGACCATCTCCCCGGCCTGCAACTCGGCGGGCACCTCACCCGGCCAGCCCAGGCAATAACCACCGGGGCTGTGGTTGATCACCGGCAAGGCGTAGGTCGGGTAGTGCGGTGTGTGGTCAGCTGTGTTTTCGTCTTCACCGAGATGGTCGTACTGGATTTCCTCGTAGGGCAGAAATTCATCTGCATTGCTTTGCGGGGCGGCGTCGAAGGCCTGGCTCCAGCTGTCCTTTTCGCCCTGGACCACAACGCGACTGAAGTTAGCCGCGCGAGCACCGGGATGTTTGAGCAGTTCGCTGAAGCTGCGTTCGCCGCCCAGGTAAAAGTGCAGGGCGCTCATGCCCACGCACACGGTCAGGCTGCCCTGACCTGCGGTGCGCTGAAAACTGCGCTCGGCGGCCTGGCCCCAACTGGCGTGCAAATGTTGCAGGGTGTCGAGGCTCAGTCCTGCCGGGACTGGCAGCGGCGTCGACGTTTCCTGCTGCAGTAAATGCGCTTCGATCACGTTCACCAGCGGCTGCGGATCGAAGCCCAGCAATGCGCCCTGTTGTTCTTTGCGAAACATGCTGCGGTAGCGCGGCCCAGCATCCAGTTCGGCGCTGATGGCGAACAATCCATCCTCCGGACTGCCGGGATGCAATTTGAGCAAGGCACTCCACGGCTCCAGCACTTCGGCCAGCCGGGCGATCTGGTTCTGCCGCAGTTGATTGCAACGGGCGCTGCCCAGCAGCAGGGCGGCGATGTAGGTCTGTTCCAGGCTCAGCTCGCTGCTCAGGCTTGCCAGATCGTCATGCACCCGACGCTGTTGCAACTGCAAGGCGCAAGCGCAGCGATACAGCTGATGCAGCTCGAACCACAGATGTTCCGGCGGCGGACTGTACAGCTGCGTCGCCCGCAGCAGTTGCCCCTTGAGCGCATGCGCGGCCCGTTGCAGGGCCTGACTGAGCAGTGCCGCACGATCCTTGTGATACTTGGGGACAATGCGCAGAACGATCTGCTTGTAGCCGATAGCCAGATGACTTTGCAGCGCCTGACACAGGTTGCTGATCTTGCGCGAGCGGTCATCGAGCATGATCGCCTGATGCAGAAAGTGCCGCTCCAGATGCTGGCAGACGAAGTAAACCTCGGGGCGCAGCAACTCCAGCAGTTGCAGGCGATTGTCACTGGGGGTGAGCAATTGGTTGAGTTCGCCCAGGCCTTGATACAACTGGCGGGCGGTTTCGCCGATGTTGGCCTTGGGCAGGCCGGCGATCCAGCGCTTGAGGTCGCGCGGGGTGGCTTCACAGAACGACAGGCGCGTTTGCGTCGGGATCGGGGCGCGTAGGGAGGGTTGGGGGCGTGACTCACTCATGCCGTGATTGGCTCCAGCGGCGAAATTGGCAACACCAGGAACTCTAGCAGTTGTGGTCTGTTTCGCCGGATGGCGTCAGGCTTTTTGACCGCTGGTCTGCTGGCCGGATGCCATTCAACAAGCCCTACTAGTCTCTCAGACGTGCGATCGGAAACGCACGGTTGCACGGCCTGCCGTCAACCTCGGGCAGGTCTCCCGAAACTTCAAGGAGATGAGGTTCATGTCTAAATATGCAGTGGCAAATCAATGGGGCGGTAGTTCGGCACCGTGGCATCCGGGTGGGACCTGGGTGCTGGGCGGGCGGGACAACCAGCAAGTCGTCGCCATCGAGATCAAGTCAAGCGATGGCGGCAAAAGCTTCACCGGCACCATGACTTACGCCGGCGAAGGCCCGATTGGCTTCAAGGCGCAGCGCACCGGTCAGAATCAATACAACGTCGAGAACCAGTGGGGTGGCAATGATGCCCCATGGCATCCGGGCGGCAAGTGGGTGATCGGTGGACGGGACAATCAGAACGTAGTCGCGTTGAGCGTCACTTCCAGCGATGGAGGGAAAAACCTCAGTGGCACCAATACCTACGCCAACGAAGGGCCGATCGGCTTCCGTGGACAGATAGAGTAACGGCGCCTCCCAGGTCGTGTCCGCCCCTTCACAGACGTGTGAAAGGGCGGATCAGCCGGCTCAGGCCGTCGGCAGGGCCAGGGCCTGGCCCATTTGCACTGGCGAACCCGCCACCAGTTCTTCGGCCCACTTCACCTGATCCGGGCCAAACAGCACGATCGCTGTCGAACCCAGCTTGAAGCGACCCAGCTCCGCGCCTTTTTCCAGATGAATCGGCGCACGGGCGGCTTCGTCGTAGCGGAAGGTTTTCAGTTCGCGCTTCGGTGGGGTGACCAGACCAGCCCACACGGTTTCGATCGAAGCGACGATCATTGCGCCGACCAGCACCACGGCCATCGGCCCGCGCTCGGTGTCGAAAATGCACGCCACACGCTCGTTGCGGGCGAACAGCTCCGGAACGTTTTCCGCGGTGGTCTGGTTGACCGAGAAGATCCGGCCCGGGATGTAGACCATCTCGCGCAGAGTGCCGGCCAGCGGCATGTGCACGCGGTGGTAGTCCTTTGGCGACAGGTAAATGGTGGCGAAGTCGCCGCCCATGAACGGCGCCGCATTGGCCGCATCACCGCCGAGCAGTTCCAGCACGCTGAAGCTGTGGCCCTTGGCCTGGAACACGCGACCGTGTTCGATCGGGCCGAGCTGGCTGACCGCACCGTCGGCCGGGCTGAGGATCGCGCCCGGCGTCTGGTCCAGTGGCCGCGCGCCGTCTTTCAGGGCACGGGTGAAGAAGGCGTTGAAATGCTCGTAGGCGGTCAGGTCTTCGACCAGCGCTTGCGACATGTCCACCTGATAACGCTTGGCGAACCACTGGGTGAAGGCATTCTTGAACCAGCGCACGCGGCACTCGGCAACGCAGCCGGCCAGGCGCGACAGCAGGTGATGAGGCAGCAGGTACTGGCTGAGGATAAACAGACGCTCTTTCATTAGTTGTCCTTAAAAAACCTTAAATCTCGACAGGCGTATCAGGGTGGTTGCCCCACTCGCCCCAGGAACCGGCGTAGCCCTTGACCCGCGGATAACCGAGGGACTTGGCCACCAGATAAGTGAAGCCCGACCGGTGATGGGTCTGGCAGTGGGTAATGATTTCTTTGTCCTTGGTGATCCCGAGGTCTTCGAGGATCTGCGGCATGTCCGTGCGAATCCGCAATTGACGCTCTTTGTCCATGCCGGCGGTCCACTCGAAGTTCACGGCGCCGGGGATGTGTCCACCCTTGGCGGCCAGCATCTTCTCGCCCGAATATTCCAGCGGCCCGCGGGCATCCCAGATCGCCAGATCGGCGGCGCGGAGACGACTTTGCAGGTATTCGCGGGTTGCCGTCGGCTCGTCGTGCAGGGTCAGCGCCACCGGGCCACCCACTGCAGACGGTACCTGGATCGACATCGGCATGCCCGCTTCCAGCCATGCCGGCAAACCGCCGTCGATGTAGTGGTATTTGTCATGACCGATCACGTCGAGCAGCCAGATGAAACGCCCGGCCCAGCCACCGCCCTCGTCGTCGTAGACCACGTAAACCGCGTCCGGACGATGCCCCAGCTCACCGAACAACGCCTCCAGATCGGCTTTGGCCGGCAGCAGTCCCGGCGCCGGCGGCTGGCCGAGCTGGGTGCGCTTGGGGTCGACAAAGCGTGCGCCGGGAAGGTGACCTTCGGCATAACGGGCAGGGCTGGTCAGATCCACCAGAATCAGTTCAGGGGAATCGAGACGCGGGAGCAGGTCGCTCGGCTCGATGACGAGCGGCAAGCCAGAGAAGTCAGACATGTGAGGTCTCCAGAGCACAAAGGGGGGGATTGTAGCGCAGCCTCATCGGCCACGGCTGCTAAAGCTGTGCAGGGCTTTTTCGATGCACTGCGCGGTTTTGCCAAAGGCTTGCACGGTGATGTCGGCGAACGGCCCACCGCCCTGGTCGGCGACGACGATCATGATCACCCGGCCGTTATTGACCAGCGAACGCAGGAACAGATGCTCGCCACGGAACAGCGCACGCAGGCCCGGCGGCAACAATGCGGAAAACTGTGCGTTGTTCTCGGGGTTGATCCGCACCTGTGCCTGCTGCGCGAGCAACCGTTGCAGGACTTTGCTCTGACTGACGACAAAATTCAGCGCGGCTGCTTCCTTCGGCAGGCCGAAGGTCTGGTGCACCCGCAGATTCGATTGCGTGCGGTCGGCCATCAGAAGCATCACCCGACGCATCCCGCTGGCGACCAGCGCATCACGGGCGGCGACGGTCAGGCTCATGGCATTGGTGAAGCGGCTCGGCTCGGCCAGCAGTTCGGCGCATTGCCGGCGCCACTGCGTCAGATCCTCGGCATTCGGCGCCGCCGCCGGCAGCATCCCGGCCGGCAAGCGATGGGTGCCCCATGGCCATAATAAGGAAACGGCCGGGTGCCACAGATCGGGCATCGCGTGCTGGCGCGCACTGTTGGCGGCTTGCTGGTGCAACTGCTGCTGCACTTCGTCCATCGAGATTTGCAGATAAAGGCTGGTCAGGTACTGCCAGCGCTCGCTGTGCGGACTGTCCCAGGCCTGTTGCGCCGACAGCGCCAGGCCGTTGGCCAGCAACACGGTGTTGGCCGGCTGGTTGAGCCAGCGGCGCAGGGTCGGATCGTCGTCGAGGCGATTCTGCTGGCGCAACGGATGTTCGCTGTCGCGGGCGATGCGCAACACTTTCACCAGTTCGCGCTGTTCGCTGAGCAGCAGTTTATAGCCCTGCTGCACCCAGATCGGCAGATGCCAGACCTGTACCAGCGCCTCGGCGATCTTCAGCAGGCGTACGCCGAACAGTTGCTTCTCGACCATCCGCGCCGATTCGCCCTTGTGGATAACCCGCAACTCCCACTCTTCGAGCAACTCTGGAAACGTCAGCGCCAGCGGCCATAACGGCGACAGAAACAACAGGCTGCCCCAGTGAATGTCCTGCCACAGGCGTGCGAGGCGGCTGGCGAAAAAACCGTTGGCCTGTTGCGTGGCGTGCTGGCTGATCATCTGCAGTTGGCGCAACGCCTTGGGGATCTGCATCTGCGGTTCGACCGGCAGACGCGCGAGCAATTCTTCGGTACGCGCCAGGCCCAGACGGTTGATCGCCACCTCGAGATTTTCCGCCGGAGCGGCCATGGTGCCGTGGGTGTGACGATTTGCCTCACGGATGATGCTCAAGGCCAGCGCCGGGCTGTCCTGCATCAGGTCGGCGATATCGCGCAACGAGCTGCGGTTGTCGCGGATCGCCCGACAAACCTTGTCGTGAGCCTCTTGCGGCACGGGCAGGCGCACGCCATCGAGCAGTTTGACCCAGCCCTCGAGCGTGGTCGGTTTTGCGTGTGGGACGTTCGTTTCATTAGCCATGTCTGGACGAGATCTTCACTGACTGTAGACGCGCCCGGCATGGGCTAAATTGGCTTTTCGCCTGAACTGGCTATAGTCTGGCGCAGTTTTGCCGATAAGTAGAAGAAGAGATTTTTTAACTTCCGAATATGACCTTGAACCCGACTTAAATAAGTACTTTCTACCTATGGCTAAAATTATCGGCATCATCGTCGTATTCGCGAGCGTGCTCGGCGGATACGTGCTCTCCCACGGCAAAATTGCCGCCCTGATCCAGCCCTTCGAGGTGATGATCATCGGTGGTGCGGCCCTCGGTGCATTCCTCCAGGCCAACCCCGGTTACATGACGATGCACGTGCTCAAGAAATCCCTGAGCATGTTCAGTTCGCGCTTCAGCCACACGTTCTATCTGGAAGTGCTCGGCCTGATCTACGAGATCCTCAACAAGAGCCGCCGCGAAGGCATGATGGCCATCGAAGGCGATATCGAAGACGCTGCCGCGAGCCCGATCTTCGCCAAGTACCCGGCCGTGCTCAAAGACGAGCGCATGACCGCGTTCATCTGCGATTACCTGCGCATCATGTCCTCCGGCAACATGGCTCCGCATGAGCTGGAAGGCCTGTTCGACATGGAACTCTACAGCCTTAAGGAAGACCTCGAGCACCCGTCCCATGCGGTGAACGGCATTGCCGACGCCATGCCCGGTTTCGGTATCGTTGCGGCGGTATTGGGTATCGTGGTGACCATGGCGTCGCTGGGTGAAGGCGATCAGAAATCCATCGGCCTGCACGTGGGTGCGGCACTGGTCGGTACCTTCTTCGGTATTCTCGCGGCCTACGGTTTCTTCGGGCCGTTGGCGCATTCCCTGGCGCACGATGCCAAGGAAGAATTGAACGTCTACGAAGCCATCAAGGCCTCGCTGGTGGCTTCGGCTTCCGGCATGCCGCCATCGCTGGCCGTGGAGTTCGGGCGCAAGGTTCTGTACCCGGCGCACCGTCCAAGCTTTGCCGAGCTGGAACAAGCCGTTCGCGGTCGCTAAGCCATGGAAAATAATCAGCCGATAATCATCAAGCGCGTCAAGCGCATAGCCGGTGGGCACCACGGCGGGGCGTGGAAAATCGCCTTCGCCGACTTCGCCACGGCGATGATGGCGTTCTTCCTGGTGTTGTGGCTGCTGTCCACCGCGACACCGGAGCAGAAGATCGCCATCGCCGGTTACTTCAAGGATCCGGTCGGCTTCTCCGAAAGCGGCACGCCGTACATCATTGATCTGGGCGGCACGCCGACCCTGGCACCGGAAAACACCCTCAACCCTGAGGTGAAATCCCAGCCGCAACCGGACAAGGTCACGGTCGACACCGAGCAGGTCGAAGGCATGGCCGAACAGGTCGAGAAAGAACGCCTGGAGCTGTTGCTGCAAGAACTGCAGAACAAGGTCGACGAGAACCCGCAGTTGCAGAAGTTCAAGGATCAGATCCTGTTCGAGATCACCCCGAACGGCTTGCGCATCCAGATCATGGACGCGGAAAACCGGCCGATGTTCGACTCAGGTTCTGCACGTCTGAAGCCGTATTTCGAAGACATCCTGCTGGCCATGGCCGACACCATCAAAGCGGTGCCGAACAAGATCAGCATCAGCGGCCACACCGACGCCAAGCCGTACATCGGCACCGGCGATTTCGGCAACTGGGAGCTCTCGGCCAACCGTGCCAACGCTGCACGGCGTGCGCTGGTGGCCGGCAGCTATCCGGATTCGCAGGTGGCGCGGGTTGTCGGTTATGCCTCGTCGGCGCTGTTCGACAAGGAAAACCCGTTCAATCCGGTCAACCGCCGCATCGACATCGTGGTCCTGACCAAAAAGGCCCAGGCCGCCATCGAAGGTTCGCAAGGTGCCGACGCGGCCAAGCCCGCCGCCGAAGGTCAGAACGGCGCCGCTCCGGCGACGCCGGTCGATCCGAACGCGCTGCCTGCGGACCAGCAACCAGTGCCGGCACACGAGTTGCGCGAACGCCTGAACCTGTTCGACGACGCCGCACCGAAACCGGCCGCGCCGGGGACTGCGGCGCCAGCGCCAACAGTTCCGCCAGCTGCTGCACCGGCCCCCGCGCCGAAGCAGTGACCGACAAAAAAGCCGACAGTGATGTCGGCTTTTTTGTGGCTGTCGATTGGCTTCAGAACCCGCGCCGAATCCGGTTTTTCAGTTGTTCATGGAACAGATCGGCGTTGCGCTTATAGGTGCCGCTGAAGGATTCGTTGCTCGAATCCAGCGTCATCGAGCGCTTGCTCGATACTTCTTCACGATAGGCATCGATGAAGAAATTCAGATCACTGGCCGTGCTCAGCTTCGGCCACTTGTCCAGATACTCCGGCAATTGCGCCTGCCCGGTGCGGAACGAGCAGATCCGTCGGTTGCTGATCGTCGCTTCGCCGATTTCGAACGGCACCCACCACGACAGTGCGGTTTTCTCCGAAACCACCGCCAGCAGGTGCGTGCATTCGGTGATGTTGCGGGTGATCACCCCGGTGATGTCGTCGGTGGTCTGCGACTCCGGGTCGAGCACGTCGAGGTAAGTCTTGATGTTGGCCTGCATCAATTGCGCATTGATCGCCATGGCCTGCGGGCGATCAATGTGGCGGTAGCTGATGAATACGGGCATCAGAAGTGTCCTTTTATGGCGAGTTCACGGTAATAGGCGCCGAGCGCCGTGAGGCGGCAGCCCGTGGAGTGAATGGCGGCGTAGTACATGTGTTCGGCATCCACCGGTTCAATCAGGCTGTGGCGGTTGCACTTTTGCAGTTGGGCGAAAACCTCGCCGTGCTCCGGGTCGAACGTTGCTTCGGTGGGTTCGTAGCTAGGGGCAAGGCGGAACGTCGATTCAGCTTCGGCGAACCATTCCGGCAGTTTGCGCAGAATCTCCTTGGGGATCAGCGGCGAGACCTCGCGCAGGGAAATGAACTGCGAGACGTTGGTCTTGAACACCGGACGCTGCTCCCAGGCGTCGAGCGCGTTGTCGACGAAGGAATACAGGCTGCCCGGTGTGATCTTGCCGAGAATGTTCGCCGCACCGCCGTGCAGGGCCTGCAACAGCAAGCCGGTGAAGACACCGTGTTGCGCGCCTTCCATGGCTGGCTCTTCCTTTTTGCAGGCGGTCAAAATGGTCATGCCTTCGCCGACCACGCTGCTTTCGCTGCGCAAGGCGCGCACTTCGCCGGCCGCGCCGCTCTGGCAGCAGTCGAGGATGATCACTTTGTTTTTGATTTTCGTGGCTTTGGCGGCCCAGTTGAGGATGTCGCTGATGCGGATTCCGTCCTTGGCGCTGCGATAGTCCTGCGGCAGGAGCATGCCTTCATCGTTGTCGCTGTCGAAGCCGCCGTGCCCGGCGAAGTACAGCAACGCGACGTTGCAGTCGCCGCAGAACAGCTCGCGAATCTGGTCTTCGAGCTTGCCTCGGCCAAGGTTGTCCTCAGCCGAGGTCAGCACCACGTTCTTGAAGTTGGGATCACCGTTGGCGTCGGTCTTCAGCACGGACGCCATGGCCATGGCGTCGTTGCAGCAACCGCTCAAGGGCGAAACGTAGTCGTAGTGGTTGATGCCGATAAACAGTCCCTTGCGCATGTTTACACCGCCGTGTGCTGACGGATCGCACCAATGATGCTGTTGGTGTTCCACGCGCACTCGGCGTGAGCCGCCTCACGCACGACAGTGGAAATGCGCTCGGCGCCGAACGGTTTGATGGCGATGATCACTTTGCCCATGCGCTTGGCGATCTCGATTTCCTTGTTGATCCACTTGCTATAGGTCGAATACATGCCCGCCATGATCAGCACCGCCGAGCACGGACGGATCTTGTTTTCGATGGCTTCTTCGAGCTGCTTGTCGGTCTGCGCGCCCATGATCGGGTTGTGCGGCGGCACGGAAAAATTCTTGAAGCTGAAATCCGGTTTGGCGCCGAGCAGGCGTACCAGATTGTCGTGGGCGTGGGCGTAGTTCCACGAATGGCTGATGAATAAATGGTAGGTCTGCATGGGGTTCCTCGAAGGTCGCGAAGGTGCGAAGGAGGACCCCAATCTAGGCATCTGACGCGAGCCTACAAGGGCTGGGCGGTGAAAGAGAAATGTCCTGCAAACAGGTGCGAGCGAGTCTGTCAGAAGAGTCTGACGTTTAACGAAATCGAGGATTTGTCAGGCGCGGTCCGACATCCGGCAGCCCTCGGGCGAGAGGCTGCCGGTGCAGATGTTTAGTAGCCGTTTTCCGGCAGGCTGGCGATGATCGCGCGGTAGCTGTTCATCCGCTGCTGCTGCACGCGGCCGTCTTCCAGGGCCTTGAGCAGTGCGCAACCGGGTTCGCGATCGTGCTTGCAGTCGCGGAAGCGGCAGGTGCCGAGCAGGTCGTTGAACTCGATGAAACCGGCTTCGACGTCGGCGCGGCTGACGTGGCCCAGACCGAACTCACGGATACCCGGGGAGTCGATCAGCTCGCCGCCGCCTGGGAAGTGGAACAGGCGCGCGGTGGTCGTTGTGTGCGTGCCCTGACCGGACAGCTCGGACAGCGGGCCGACGCGGGTCTCGACTTCCGGCAGCAGGCTGTTGACCAGCGACGACTTGCCGACGCCGGACTGGCCGACGAACACGCTGATGCGGCCGTCGAGCTGCTTCTGCAACTGCTCCATGCCGTTGCCGTGATGCGCCGAGACTTCCAGCACCGGATAACCCAGCGTGCGGTACACCGCCAGCAGGGCATTGAGCGCCGGGGCGTTCTGCTCGTCGATCAGGTCGAACTTGTTCAGCAACAGCAGCGGGCGGATGCCTGCGTGTTCGGCGGCAACCAGGTAGCGGTCGATCAGGTTGGCATGTGGCTCGGGCAGCGGTGCGAAGACGATGACGATCATGTCGACGTTGGCGGCGACCGGCTTGAGCTGGCCACGGCTGTCCGGGCGGCAGAGCTCGGTGTTGCGCGGCAGTTGCGCGACGATCACCCCGATGCCCTGGTTGCCGGCGCGCCAGACCACCCGATCACCGGTCACCAGCGCCGGCAGGTTGGCGCGCAAGTGGCAACGGAAAACCTGGCCGGCCTGTTCGCCGTCCACGGCCTCGACTTCGACCTGCACACCGAAGTGGGCGATCACCAGGCCGTGTTGCTCAGGGCCGAGGTCGCCGCCCTCGAGGGCTTCGACCGCCGAGGACTCGCGTTTGGCGGCGCGCGCGGCGCGCTCGCCCTGAATCTTTTCGATGCGCCAGTTTTGACGACGATTGAGTTGGCGTTTGGCCATGGGTGTTCCGTCTGAAGAATGCAGCGATTAGGTAAAACGGCCGCGAGTTTAGCACGCCCGGGCACCGGCCTAGGCTAAACTGCGCAGCATTGCCTAGGAGCCCGAATATGCAAAACCCGCAGAACCTGATCTGGATCGACTTGGAAATGACCGGTCTGGATCCGGAAAACGACGTCATCATCGAAATGGCCACCATCGTCACCGACAGTGACCTCAACACTCTGGCCGAAGGCCCGGTGATCGCCATTCACCACAGTGACGAAGTGCTCGCCCGCATGGACGAGTGGAACACCCGCACCCACGGCAACTCGGGTCTGACCCAGCGCGTGCGTGACAGCCGTATCAGCATGGCCGAGGCCGAGGCTGAAACCAT
Organism: Pseudomonas sp. JQ36; assembly: GCF_053851495.1. NCBI lineage: Bacteria > Pseudomonadati > Pseudomonadota > Gammaproteobacteria > Pseudomonadales > Pseudomonadaceae > Pseudomonas > Pseudomonas sp. JQ36. The sequence continues at coordinate 5,430,001 of NZ_CM132642.1, forward strand.
CGCTTTCCTGGAAAAGTGGGTGCCGAAGGGCAAGTCGCCGATCTGCGGCAACAGCATCTGCCAGGATCGCCGCTTCCTTTATACCCACATGAAGGCGCTGGAAAGCTACTTCCACTACCGCAACCTCGACGTGTCGACGCTCAAAGAGCTGGCTGCACGCTGGGCACCGGATGTGCGCGACAGCTTCAAGAAGGGCAGTACCCACCTGGCGCTGGACGACATCCGCGAGTCGATCGCCGAGCTGCAGCACTACCGCAAGCACTTCATCAAGTTCTGATTGAGGGGTGTCTGCCCTGACGTCTTCGCGAGCAAGCCCACTCCCACAATTTGGAATGCGTTCCCCCTGTGGGAGCGGGCTTGCTCGCGAAGAGGGCGTCAGAGTCCCGTAAGATTCAAGTCAGAAATGCAACCCGGAGTGCGCCCCCTTCTGGTGCGGCGCTGAAATGGCTAGACTGCGCGCCTTCCTGCCAGGACCGCCGCCATGTTGCTGATGCTCTATCTGATCGCCATTACCGCTGAAGCCATGACCGGCGCGCTGTCTGCCGGGCGGCGCGGCATGGACTGGTTCGGGGTGGTGTTGATTGCCTGCGTCACGGCATTGGGCGGCGGTTCGGTGCGCGATGTGCTGCTCGGGCACTATCCGCTGACGTGGGTAAAACACCCGGAATATCTGGTGCTGACTTCGGCCGCCGCAATGCTCACAGTGTTCACCGCGCGCTGGATGCGTCACCTGCGCTCACTGTTTCTGGTGCTCGATGCGGTAGGTCTGGTGGCATTCACCCTGATCGGCTGCATGACCGCTCTGGAAATGGGCCACGGCATGCTGGTTGCGTCGGTCAGCGGCGTGATCACCGGAGTCTTCGGCGGCATCCTGCGCGACATCTTCTGCAACGACATCCCGCTGATCTTCCGCCGCGAACTGTACGCCAGCGTCTCGTTTGCCGCCGCGTGGTGCTACATGCTGTGCCTGTACCTGAATGTGCCGAGCGAACAGGCGATCCTGATCACCTTGTTCGGCGGCTTTCTGCTGCGGTTGCTGGCGATCCGTTTTCACTGGGAAATGCCCAAGTTCGTCTACAACGACGAGCATTAATGCATTCCCCTGTAGGAGCTGCCGCAGGCTGCGATCCTTTGATCTTGTCTTTTAAAAATCAAAGTCAAAAGATCGCAGCCTGCGGCAGCTCCTACAATTGATCGTGCTGTTTCAGCGCCCACTCGACGTGTTCGCGGACTAGATCGGACGGGTAATCACGGCGCGCCTTCAAGGCTTCCAGCACCGGAATGCTCGACGGCGCGTTGCCTAGCCCGACTGCCAGATTGCGCAGCCAGCGCTCGTAACCGGCGCGGCGCAACGGCGAGCCTTCGGTGCTGCTGAGAAATTTGTCCTCGTCCCACAGAAACAACTCCGCCAGTTCGGCGTTGTCCAGGTTGTGCCGTGGCTTGAAATCGCTTTCCCCGGATGGCTTGGCGAAGCGGTTCCATGGGCAGACGATCTGACAGTCGTCGCAGCCAAATACGCGGTTGCCGATCAGCGGGCGCAGGTCTTCGGGGATGGCGTTTTTCAGTTCGATGGTCAGGTACGAGATACAGCGTCGGGCGTCCAGCACATACGGGCCGACGAAAGCATTGGTCGGGCAGATATCCAGACACGCGGTGCAACGTCCGCAATGTTCGCTGCTGTGCGGTTCGTCCACCGGCAGCGGCAGATCGACGAACAGTTCACTCAAGAAGAAATAGCTGCCGGCCTTGCGGTTCAGCACCAGGGTATTTTTACCGATCCAGCCCAGTCCGGCCTGCTCGGCGATGGCTTTTTCCAGCACCGGGGCGCTGTCGACGAAGGCACGGAAACCGAACGGGCCGATCTCCGACTGAATCCTGTCGGCCAATTGCTGCACACGTTTACGGATCAATTTGTGGTAATCGCGGCCCAAGGCATAACGCGAGACGTAAGCCTTTTCCGGTTGCGCGAGCATTTGCGCCATTTGCGTGTCGCCGGGCAGGTAGTCCATGCGCAGCGAAACCACACGCAGCGTACCCGGAACCAGTTGCTCCGGATGCGAGCGTTTGCTGCCGTGAGCGCCCATGTAATCCATTTCGCCGTGGTAACCGGCGGCGAGCCAGCGCTCCAGGTGCTGTTCATGCTCGGCCAGGTCCAGACCGCTGATGCCGACTTGCTGGAAGCCCAGCTCGCGGCCCCAATCCTTGATCGATTGGGCGAGGGCGGGCAGATCTGTGGTGATGGCGGACATGAGGCGAGAGAAACCGGAGCTGAGGTGCGTATAATTCTGCCAGACATCGGAGCCCGGAGACGCATGCCGCACACGAAAGATGAATTACCCGACGCGCTGTATGGCGCCGCACAGGTGCGAGCACTCGATGCGCGGCTGATCGCTGCGGGTACGCCGGGCTTCGAATTGATGCAGCGCGCCGCGCACGCGACCTGGCGCGCATTGGTACGGCAATGGCCTGCGGCAAACCAGATGACCGTGCTTGCCGGGCATGGCAACAACGCAGGCGATGGTTTTCTGATCGCCGCGCTGGCGCATCGAGCCGGCTGGGCGGTGCGGGTGCTGGCCGTCGGTGATCCGCAACGCTTGCAGGGTGATGCGGCGCAGGCTTATGAGCAGGCCATCAGCGATAACGTCGCCGTGCAGAGCTGGACTGCGCAAAGCGAGCTGCGCGGGGTGATTGTCGATGCCTTGCTCGGCACCGGGCTGGCCGGCGATGTACGTGAGCCATATGCCGCTGCGATCAAGGCGATCAATGCCAGTGGCCAGCCGGTGGTGGCAGTGGATATTCCTTCCGGACTGTGTGCCGATACCGGGCATGTCCTCGGCGTTGCGGTTCGCGCCGACCTTACCGTGACTTTTATCGGCTTGAAGCTCGGCCTGTTCACCGGGGAAGCGGCGGATCAGGTCGGGGCGCTGGTGTTTAACGATCTGCAAGCCGCCGCCGACATCTACCGTGACATTCCTGTCAGCGCTCTGCGTCTCACCACGGCTAATCTTCCACGACTGGCTCCGCGTGCGCCCGCTGCACACAAAGGGCGCTTCGGGCATTTGCTGCTGATCGGTGGCGATCAGGGCTTTGGCGGGGCGATTCTGCTCAGTAGCGAAACGGCCTTGCGCAGCGGCGCCGGAATGGTGTCGCTGGCAACCCGTGCGGAACATGTTCCGGCAGCGCTGACGCGGATGCCGGAAGTCATGGCGCTCGGCACGTCGTCGGCCAATCAGTTGATGGGGCTGCTGGAAAAGGTCTCGGTACTGGTGGTAGGCCCGGGACTCGGGCAGGCGAGTTGGGGGCGGGCGCTGTTGTCCGCTGCCGCCAATGCGCCGCTGCCACAGGTATGGGACGCCGACGCGTTGAATCTGCTGGCGAGCGGTTCTGTCAGCCTGCCCAAGGATTGCGTGATCACCCCGCATCCGGGCGAAGCCGCGCGGCTGTTGGGCGTCAGTACCGCTGAGGTGCAGGCCGATCGCCCGGCCGCCGCGCGGGCGTTGAGCAAAAAATACTCGGCCGTCGTCGTGCTCAAAGGCGCCGGCAGCCTGATCGCCCATCCCGATGGGCGTCTGGCGCTGTGTCATCAGGGGCATCCGGCGATGGCCACTGCTGGCTTGGGTGATGTGCTCGCCGGGTTGACCGGGGCGCTGCTGGCGCAGGGTATGGACGGCTTCGATGCCGCGTGCCTGGCAGTCTGGCTGCACGCCAATGCCGGCGCTCAACAAGGTAAATTCGGCCGTGGGCTGGCGGCCAGTGATCTGATTCCAGTCATTCGTCAGTTGTTGGAGGAGCATGCACCGTGTCTGAAGTAACCCTGTACCTGGCCGATGAACAGGCCATGAGCGACTTTGGCGCACGGATCGCCCGCGTGACCCAGGGCCATGGCCTGATTTTCCTGGAAGGCAACCTGGGCATGGGCAAAACCACCCTGTCGCGGGGCATTATTCGTGGCCTTGGGCATGTTGGCGCGGTAAAAAGTCCGACCTTCACCCTGGTCGAGCCCTACGAGATCGGCGACGTGCGCGCCTTCCACTTTGACCTGTATCGTCTGGTCGATCCGGAAGAGCTGGAGTTTCTCGGCATCCGCGACTATTTCGAAGACGATGCCCTGTGCCTGATCGAGTGGCCCGATAAAGGTGCAGGCTTTTTGCCAAAGCCTGACCTGACCATTACCATTAGCCCGCAAGACAGCGGGCGTTCGCTGAAAATTTTATCCCAGGGCTCGCGTGGCGAGGCCTGGTGTGCCGCTTTGGCATTGGAATCCAATTAAATGATGGGGTTAGGTATGCGCTTTCGCGCGTTGGTGGCTGCCGTTGGACTGATGTTGATGGCAGTAACCGTCAACGCTGTGGCCGAGACAAAGGTCAACAGCGTGCGCCTGTGGCGGGCGCCGGACAACACGCGACTGGTCTTCGACCTGAGCGGCCCGGTGCAGCACAGCGTCTTCACCCTGACCGCACCGGATCGGCTGGTGATCGACATCAATGGCGCCACCCTGGGGGCGCCGCTGAAGGTTTCGACCGCTAACACGCCGATCACCGCGATGCGCTCGGCCCAGCGTACGCCGACCGACCTGCGGGTGGTCATCGACCTGAAAAAAGCCGTCACTCCGAAAAGTTTCTCGCTGGCGCCGAACGCGCAATATGGTAACCGTCTGGTGGTCGACCTGTTCGACAACCCGGCCGATGCCGCGCCGCCGCCAGCCCCGACGCCATCCGTCGCCACCGTGCCGGCAGTGCCAGTAACGCCGTCGGAACCGGCGATCAAACTGCCACCGGCCCCGGCCGGCAAGCGCGACATCATTGTGGTGATCGACGCCGGTCACGGCGGCGAAGACCCGGGTGCGTCCGGCTCGCGCGGCCAGCGTGAGAAAGACGTGGTGCTGCAGATTGCCCGCGAGCTGCAGCGTCAGGTCAACGGCATGAAAGGCTTCCGCGCCGAGCTGACACGGACCGGTGACTACTTCATCCCGTTGCGCGGCCGTACCGAAATTGCCCGCAAGAAGGGCGCCGACCTGTTCGTTTCGATCCACGCCGACGCTGCGCCGTCTGCGGCAGCCTTCGGTGCCTCGGTGTTTGCCCTGTCTGATCGCGGCGCGACGTCGGAGACCGCCCGTTGGCTGGCCGACAGCGAAAACCGTTCCGACCTGATCGGTGGTGCCGGCAACGTCAGCCTCGACGACAAGGATCGCATGCTCGCCGGCGTGCTCCTCGATCTGTCGATGACCGCGTCGCTGACTTCCAGCCTCAACGTCGGCCAGAAAGTCCTGACCAACATCGGTCGCGTGACCCCGCTGCACAAGCAGCGCGTGGAGCAGGCCGGGTTCATGGTGTTGAAGTCGCCGGACATCCCGTCGATTCTCGTCGAAACCGGATTTATCTCCAACGCCAACGAAGCGAACAAACTCTCGGCATCGAGCCACCAGCAGGCGCTGGCGCGTTCGATCAGCAGCGGCGTGCGCCAGTTCTTCCAGCAGAACCCGCCACCGGGCACCTACATTGCCTGGCTGCGTGATTCCGGCAAGATCGCCCAAGGGCCGCGTGACCACCGTGTCGGTCCGGGTGAAACGCTGGCGATGATCGGCGTGCGCTATCAGGTGTCGCCGGCCACGCTGCGTGCTGCCAACAACCTGAAAAGCGATGAGCTGAAAGTCGGTCAGCACTTGACCATTCCAGGCACCGAACTGGCGTCCAAAGAATGAACCAGGTGTTGAACGCTGCCCGCATCGAACTGCTCAGCCCACGGCTGGCGAACCAGATCGCCGCCGGCGAGGTGGTCGAGCGCCCGGCTTCGGTGATCAAGGAGTTGCTGGAAAACAGTCTCGACTCCGGTGCCAGGCGCATCGATGTCGATGTCGAGCAGGGCGGCGTCAAGCTGCTGCGGGTGCGTGACGACGGCAGCGGCATTTCCGCCGATGACCTGCCGCTGGCGCTGGCCCGTCACGCCACCAGCAAGATTCGCAATCTCGAAGACCTCGAGCAGGTGATGAGCCTGGGCTTCCGTGGTGAAGCACTGGCGTCGATCAGCTCCGTGGCGCGCCTGACCCTGACCTCGCGCACCCGCGACGCCGATCAGGCCTGGCAGGTCGAAACCGAAGGTCGCGACATGGCGCCTCGGGTGCAGCCGGCGGCGCATCCGGTCGGTACCTCGGTGGAAGTGCGCGACCTGTTCTTCAACACTCCGGCGCGGCGCAAGTTTCTCAAGACTGAAAAAACCGAATTCGATCACCTGCAAGAGGTGATCAAGCGCCTGGCGCTGGCGCGTTTCGATGTGGCCTTCCATCTGCGCCACAACGGCAAGACCATCCTCAGCCTGCACGAGGCCCACGATGATGCGGCCCGCGCCCGGCGTGTGGCGGCGATCTGCGGTTCGGGCTTCCTTGAGCAGGCGCTGCCGATCGAGATCGAGCGCAATGGCCTGCACCTGTGGGGTTGGGTCGGGTTACCAACCTTCAACCGTAGCCAGGCGGACTTGCAGTATTTCTTCGTGAACGGCCGTGCGGTACGCGACAAACTGGTGGCCCACGCGGTGCGTCAGGCTTATCGCGATGTGCTGTTCAACGGTCGTCATCCGACTTTTGCGCTGTTTTTCGAGGTCGATCCGGCGGCGGTGGACGTCAACGTGCACCCGACCAAGCACGAGGTGCGCTTCCGTGACGGGCGCATGGTGCATGACTTCCTTTACGGCACGTTGCACCGCGCGTTGGGCGATGTGCGTCCGGAAGATCAGTTGGCCGGCTCTGTCACCACAGCCGTGGTGCGTCCAACCGGTATCGAGGCCGGTGAATTCGGCCCGCAGGGCGAAATGCGCCTGGCGGCCAACGCGCTGCTGGAGCAGCCGCAGGCGCAACCGGCGTTCAATACTTCGTCCGGCGCCAGTGCCGGCGGCGCTTATCAGTATCAGTACACGCCGCGTCCGCAGTCGGCTGTGCCGGCCGCCGAGGCTCAAGCCGCTTACCGCGAGTTCTTCGCACCGTTGCCGGAAGCGAATGCCAACGCGCTGCCGGCCGGTCAGGAAGATATTCCGCCGCTCGGTTACGCACTGGCGCAGCTCAAGGGCATTTACATTCTGTCCGAGAACGCTCAGGGGCTGGTGCTGGTGGACATGCATGCCGCGCACGAGCGGATCATGTACGAACGCCTGAAAATCGCCATGGCCAGCGAAGGTCTCAGCGGCCAGCCGCTGTTGGTGCCGGAATCGCTGGCGGTCAGTCAGCGTGAAGCCGATTGCGCTGAAGAACACGCTGCATGGTTCCAGAAACTGGGCTTCGAGCTGCAGCGTCTGGGCCCGGAAACCTTGGCAATCCGCCAGATTCCGGCGTTGCTCAAGCAGGCCGAGGCCAATCGGCTGGTGGGTGACGTGTTGTCGGACCTGATGGAATACGGCACCAGCGACCGGATTCAGGCGCACCTGAACGAACTGCTCGGGACCATGGCCTGCCACGGCGCGATCCGCGCCAACCGGCGTCTGGCCCTGCCAGAAATGAACGGTCTGCTGCGCGACATGGAAAACACCGAGCGCAGCGGTCAATGCAACCATGGCCGACCGACCTGGACCCAACTGGGCCTGGACGATCTGGACAAACTGTTCCTGCGCGGTCGTTGATGAGCCAGCTTCCTCCAGCGATTTTCCTGATGGGCCCGACCGCTGCGGGCAAGACCGACCTGGCCATCGAGCTGACCAAGGTGCTGCCGTGCGAGCTGATCAGTGTCGATTCGGCGCTGGTCTATCGCGGCATGGACATCGGTACCGCCAAGCCTTCCAAAGAGTTGCTGGCCGAATATCCACACCGTTTGATCGATATTCTCGATCCCGCCGAAGCGTATTCGGCTGCAGATTTTCGTCGCGATGCCCTGCAAGCCATGGCCGAGATCACCGCGCGCGGAAAAATTCCGCTACTGGTCGGTGGCACCATGCTCTATTACAAGGCGCTGGTTGACGGTCTGGCGGACATGCCGGCGGCCGATCCCGAGGTCCGTGCGCAGATCGAAGAAGAGGCTGCACGCCTTGGCTGGCAAGCCCTGCACGATCAACTGGCGATTATCGATCCGGTGTCGGCAGCACGCATTCATCCGAACGATCCGCAACGCCTGAGTCGGGCGCTGGAGGTTTATCGGGTCAGCGGTCAGAGCATGACTGCCCTGCGTCAGCAACAATCTGCGCAAAGTACTGAAGCAGCCGCTTCGGGACGGCAACAATTGCCCTATACTGTCGCGAACTTGGCCATTGCTCCGGCAAATCGCCAGGTACTGCACGAGCGCATTAAACAAAGATTCACAAATATGCTGGAACAGGGGTTCATCGACGAGGTCGTAGCCCTGCGTAAAAGAAGTGACCTGCATTCCGGGTTGCCGTCTATACGTGCGGTAGGCTACCGCCAAGTCTGGGACTACCTGGATGGCAAGCTGTCGTTAGCTGAAATGCAGGAACGCGGCATCATTGCCACGCGTCAATTGGCCAAGCGCCAGTTCACCTGGCTGCGCAGCTGGGAAGAACTGCACTGGCTGGACAGTCTTGATTGCGACAATCTGCCACGCGCCTTGAAATACCTTGGGACCATCTCCATATTGAGCTGAGTCCTTGCAATTGCCGTCTATCCTTGGGGGTGTGGCGGCCAAAGCCATCTGAATTACCTATTTTTATTATTGAATCCTTAAAGGAGTGCGGCACATGTCAAAAGGGCATTCGCTACAAGACCCTTACCTGAATACTTTACGTAAAGAGAAAGTTGGGGTTTCCATCTACCTGGTCAACGGGATCAAACTGCAAGGCACGATCGAGTCGTTCGACCAGTTCGTTATCCTGCTGAAGAACACCGTCAGCCAGATGGTTTACAAACACGCTATCTCGACAGTCGTGCCAGTACGTCCAATTCGTCTGCCTAGCGCAACCGAATCCGATGCAGGTGACGCTGAGCCAGGTAACGCCTGATAGGAGTCTCCTTTGTTCTTTGAGCGCCACGGTGGTGGTGAGCGAGTCATCCTCGTTCACTTGGAAGGTCAGGACCCTGAGGCGCGCGAAGATCCGCAGGAGTTTCAGGAATTGGCTAATTCGGCGGGCGCCGAGACCGTTGCGTTTTTTAACGTGCCGCGTCATCGGCCAACCGCCAAATTCCTGATTGGCAGCGGCAAGGTCGAGGAATTACGCGACCTGGTTCATGCCGAAAAGGCCGATCTGGTGATTTTCAATCACATTCTCACGCCCAGTCAGGAGCGTAACCTCGAACGTGTTTTCGAGTGTCGCGTGATCGACCGTACCGGCCTGATTCTCGATATCTTCGCCCAGCGCGCCCGTACCCATGAAGGCAAGCTCCAGGTAGAACTGGCCCAGCTTGATCACATGAGCACCCGGCTGGTTCGCGGCTGGACTCACCTTGAGCGTCAGGGTGGCGGTATCGGCATGCGTGGCCCGGGTGAAACCCAGCTCGAAACCGACCGGCGTCTGCTGCGGGTTCGTCTGCGTCAGATCAAGGGGCGTCTGGAAAAAGTGCGCAGCCAGCGCGAGCAATCGCGTCGCGGCCGCTCTCGTGCGGATATCCCTACCGTGTCTCTGGTGGGCTATACCAACGCCGGCAAATCCACGCTGTTCAATAACGTGACCAAGTCCGAGGTTTACGCAGCCGACCAGTTGTTCGCCACGCTGGACCCGACCCTGCGCCGTCTGGAACTGGACGACCTGGGGCCGATCGTTCTGGCTGACACGGTAGGGTTCATTCGGCACTTGCCGCACAAGCTGGTCGAGGCATTTCGGTCTACGCTCGAAGAGTCGAGCAATTCCGACCTGCTGTTGCACGTGATCGATGCGGCCGAGCCGGATCGCATGTTGCAGATCGAGCAGGTGATGGTGGTGCTGGGCGAGATCGGAGCCCAGGACTTGCCGATCCTCGAGGTATACAACAAACTCGATTTGCTTGAAGGCGTGGAGCCACAGATCCAGCGCGATGCCGATGGCAAACCGCAGCGGGTCTGGCTGTCAGCGCGTGATGGCACGGGGTTGGAATTGCTTGAGCAAGCCATTGCCGAATTGCTGGGCAGTGATTTGTTCGTGGGCACATTGCGCTTGCCGCAACGATTCGCTCGACTGCGTGCGCAGTTCTTCGAACTCGGTGCGGTACAGAAAGAAGAGCATGACGAAGAAGGCATCTGCCTGCTGGCCGTTCGTTTGCCCCGGGTCGAGTTGAATCGACTGGTAAGCCGCGAAGGATTGCAGCCGATGGAATTCATCGAGCAACACACTTTGCAATAAAAGCCTGGCAAAGCGGTTGTGCCGCAACGGCAGGCATTCTGTAGCATTGGTCGGCGCGCCGTGGGTGCGTCTTTGCTTTATCAGATGGAGAGCGCTATGGCTTGGAATGAGCCGGGTGGCAACTCGAATAATCAGGATCCTTGGGGTGGCAAGCGCCGCAATAACGGCGACCGCAAGGGGCCACCGGATCTCGACGAGGCCTTCCGAAAGCTGCAGGAAAGCCTGAACGGGTTGTTCGGTGGTGGTAAGAAACGCGGTGGTGATGACGGCGGTGGTTCGGGCAGGAGTGGTGGCGGCTTCGGCGGTCTGCTCGGCATCGGCCTCGTCGTGCTGGCGGCTGTCTGGCTGTACAGCGCGGTCTATGTGGTCGACGAGCAGGAGCAAGCCGTGGTGCTGCGCTTCGGCAAATACTACGAGACGGTCGGTCCCGGCCTGAACATCTATTTCCCGCCGATCGACAAGAAGTACATGGAGAACGTCACGCGTGAGCGTGCCTACACCAAGCAGGGCCAGATGCTGACCGAAGACGAGAACATCGTCGAAGTGCCGCTGACCGTGCAGTACAAGATCAGCAACCTGCAGGACTTCGTGCTGAACGTCGATCAGCCCGAAATCAGCCTTCAGCATGCGACCGACAGCGCCCTGCGCCACGTGGTGGGTTCAACCGCCATGGACCAGGTGCTGACCGAAGGTCGTGAACTGATGGCCAGCGAAATCAAGGAGCGTCTGCAACGTTTCCTCGATACCTATCGCACTGGTATCACCGTCACTCAGGTCAACGTACAGAGCGCAGCGGCACCGCGTGAAGTGCAGGAAGCCTTTGACGACGTGATCCGCGCCCGTGAAGACGAGCAGCGTTCGCGCAACCAGGCGGAAACCTACGCCAACGGCGTCGTGCCGGAAGCCCGTGGTCAGGCCCAGCGTATCCTCGAGGATGCCAACGGTTACCGTGACGAAACGGTCTCCCGCGCCAAGGGTGAAGCTGATCGCTTTACCAAACTGGTCGCCGAGTATCGCAAGGCGCCTGAAGTCACCCGCCAGCGTCTGTATCTGGACACCATGCAGGAAGTCTTCAGTAATACCAGCAAGGTACTCGTAACCGGCAACAAGGACGGCCAGAGCAACCTGCTTTACCTGCCGTTGGACAAAATGATCCAGAACAGTTCGGGCGGCAATGCACCGGTTACCGGTTCGGCCGCCGCCAGCAACAACACGGACGTCACGCCGCATGTCTCTGACGTGCCGCAGACACGTACAAGGGAGACCCGCTGATGAGCAATAAATCGCTGATCGCCCTGATCGTAGGCGTCGTCGTGGTACTGGTGGGCTGGAACTGCTTCTATATCGTGGCTCAGACCGAGCGTGCGGTGCTGCTGCAATTCGGTCGTGTGGTTCAGGCCGATGTTCAGCCAGGCCTGCATGTGAAAGTGCCTTACGTTAACCAGGTGCGTAAATTCGACGCACGTCTGATGACGCTGGATGCACCGACACAGCGCTTCCTGACCCTGGAAAAGAAAGCCGTGATGGTCGATGCCTACGCCAAGTGGCGGGTGAAAGATGCCGAGCGTTTCTACACAGCGACGTCCGGCCTCAAGCAGATCGCCGACGAGCGTCTGTCCCGTCGTCTGGAGTCCGGTCTGCGTGACCAGTTCGGCAAGCGCACCCTGCACGAAGTCGTGTCGGGTGAGCGTGATGCGCTGATGGCTGACATCACCGCATCGCTGAACAAGATGGCGGAAAAAGAGCTGGGGATCGAAGTGGTCGATGTCCGGGTCAAAACCATCGATCTGCCGAAAGAAGTGAACCGCAGCGTGTTCGAGCGTATGAGCACCGAGCGTGAGCGTGAAGCTCGCGAGCATCGCGCCAAGGGTAACGAGCTGGCTGAAGGCATCCGTGCCGACGCCGATCGTCAACGCCGCGTGCTGCTGGCTGAAGCCTATCGTGAATCCGAAGAGATTCGCGGTGACGGCGATGCCCAGGCCGCTGCGATCTACTCCAAGGCCTACGGTCAGGATCAGGAGTTCTACGGTTTCTACCGTAGCCTGCGTGCCTACCGTGAAAGCTTCGCGAACAAATCCGACGTCATGGTTCTCGACCCAAGCAGCGACTTCTTCCGTTACCTGGAAAAGTCCAAGCCTTGATACGACGTTGACCTGAATCATTCCGCCCGGCGGCTAAAACCTCGGGCGGGGTGATCCTTTGGGAAAACGTGTGTATGATGCGGCAGCCGGGAAATTCCCGGCTTTTTTGCGTCTGCACGTTTGATTGCTGTTTTTTGTTGCAGGCATCGGGTTGAATGGCCCGAGAGATTTTCGAGGAAAGTGATGGGCGAAGCCGGTAACAGGCCTTTCGCCGCGTCGTTCATGCGCGTGCGTTTTGAACGGATCGGTCATTTTCTGCTTCACTCAAGGCTCGCCCGCAGGCTGGCCGCCCGGATCAAAGGGGAATGGCGTAATGGCAACGGTAGACCGCTGGCTGCTGCCAGATGGCATCGAAGAAGTACTGCCACCGGAAGCGGCGCGCATTGAAGTCGCGCGTCGTCAGGTGTTGGATCTGTTCCAGAGCTGGGGTTACGAGTTTGTCGTGACTCCCCATATCGAGTACCTGGAATCCCTGCTGACCGGTGCGGGCCAGGACCTGGATCTGCGTACCTTCAAGGTCATCGACCCGCAGTCGGGTCGGCAGATGGGGTTCCGGGCCGACATCACGCCGCAAGTGGCGCGTATCGATGCGCACACCCTGCGTCGCGAAGGCCCGAGCCGTCTGTGCTACGCCGGCAGCGTGCTGCATGCCCAGCCGCGCGCACTGTCGTCCTCGCGCAGCCCGATTCAACTGGGTGCCGAGCTGTACGGCGATGCCAGCCCGAGCAGCGACGTTGAAGTCATCAGCCTGATGCTGGCCATGCTGCAACTGGCCGACGTGCCGGATGTGCACATGGACCTTGGCCATGTCGGCATCTACCGTGGTCTGGCGCGCGCCGCCGGTCTGTCCGGTGAAGTCGAGCAGCAGTTGTTCGATGCGTTGCAACGCAAGGCCATCGACGAGGTCATTACCTTGACCGAAGGCCTGCCGGCCGATCTGTCCGGCATGCTGCGGGCGCTGGTCGACCTGTGTGGCGGCCGTGAAGTGCTGACTGCCGCCCGTGAGCGTCTGGCCAGTGCACCGGCGCCGGTGCTGGCGGCGCTGGAAGATTTGCTGGAGATCGCCGATCGTCTGGCGACGCGTTTCCCGGAGCTGCCGCTGTACTTCGATCTGGGCGAGCTGCGCGGCTACCACTACCACACCGGTGTGGTGTTCGCGGTGTTTGTCCCGGGCGTGGGCCAGTCCATCGCTCAGGGCGGTCGTTACGACGACATCGGCGCTGACTTCGGTCGTGCCCGTCCGGCGACCGGCTTCTCTACCGATTTGAAAACCCTGGTGACCCTGGGGCGTGCTGAGATCGAGCTACCGTCTGGCGGTATCTGGATGCCTGACAGTACGGATGCGGCACTCTGGCAGCAGGTTTGCCAGTTGCGCAGTGAGGGTCAGCGTGTCGTTCAGGCGTTGCCTGGACAACCTTTGGCCGCCGCCCGTGATGCGGACTGCGACCGGCAATTGATTCAGCAGAACGGGCTTTGGCAAGTATCGCCACTGACTTCTTGAGTTTTCCTGCCGGCCATCGCCGGCACCAAGTTTGCGCGAATGAGGACAAGTGTTATGGGTAAGAATGTCGTAGTCCTGGGCACCCAATGGGGTGATGAGGGCAAAGGCAAGATCGTTGATCTGCTGACCGAACATGCTGCCGCCGTAGTGCGCTACCAAGGTGGCCACAACGCTGGCCACACCCTGGTGATCGACGGCGAGAAAACCGTCTTGCACCTGATCCCGTCGGGCGTGCTGCGCGAAGGCGTGCAGTGCCTGATCGGCAACGGTGTGGTGGTTGCACCTGACGCCCTGCTGCGTGAGATCACCAAGCTGGAAGAGAAAGGCGTACCGGTGCGCGAGCGCCTGCGTATCAGCCCGTCCTGCCCGCTGATCCTGTCCTTCCACGTGGCGCTGGACCAGGCCCGTGAAAAAGCCCGTGGCGAGCTGAAGATCGGTACTACCGGTCGCGGCATCGGCCCGGCTTACGAAGACAAGGTTGCACGTCGTGGCCTGCGCGTGGGCGATCTGCTGAACATGCCGCGTTTCGAAGACAAGCTGCGTGAGCTGGTGGATTACCACAACTTCATGCTGGTCGGTTACTACAAAGAGCCGGCCATCGAGTTCGAAAAGACCCTGGCCGAGTGCAAGGAATACGCCGAGCTGCTCAAGCCGCTGATGCTCGACGTGACTGCCGAGCTGCACGACCTGCGTCGCGCCGGCAAAGACATCATGTTCGAAGGCGCTCAGGGTTCGTTGCTCGACATCGACCACGGTACCTACCCGTACGTGACCAGTTCCAACACCACCGCCGGTGGCGTGGCGACCGGTTCGGGCGTTGGCCCGATGTTCCTCGACTACATCCTGGGCATCACCAAGGCTTACACCACTCGCGTCGGTTCGGGTCCATTCCCGACTGAGCTGTTCGACGACGTGGGCGCGCACCTGGCCAAGCAAGGTCACGAGTTCGGCGCAACCACCGGCCGTGCCCGTCGTTGCGGCTGGTTCGACGCCGTTATCCTGCGTCGCGCTATCGATGTGAACAGCATCTCGGGCATCTGCCTGACCAAGCTGGACGTACTCGATGGTCTGGAAACCATCAACATCTGCACCGGTTACAAAGACGCGCAAGGCAACGCCGTAGCGCCGACCGACGCTGACAGCTACGTAGGCCTGCAGCCTGTGTACGAAGAAGTGCCGGGCTGGACCGAATCGACTGTGGGTGCCAAAACCCTGGAAGAGCTGCCAGCTAACGCTCGTGCCTACATCAAACGCGTTGAAGAGTTGATCGGTGCGCCGATCGACATTATTTCGACGGGCCCGGATCGCAACGAAACCATCGTTCTGCGCCATCCGTTCGCTTGATAAGTCGTTGATGTAAAAAACAAAGGCCCCTTAATCGGGGCCTTTGTCGTTTATGCCTGTTGGACGGCATGACCTTTGCTGTAAATCTTCCTACAAGAGTGCCATCAAATTAATGGCGTCAGAAGTAGAGGGATTCACAGTGTCGGCCGTTCTCTCACTGTTACAAAGCCGTTTGTTGCGGCCCGTGTTCGTTACCCTTGGTATCGCCCTTTTGGTGCAAGTGCTAGTGGCAGTCGCCCTGACACGAAGCACGGTCACGGCGCTGGAAGCCGATCTCGGCACTCGTCTAGGCGCTGACAGCCAAAAGCTCTCCGGCGAACTGGAGCAGGCCGGGCGTGAAGTCACCTCAAGCCTCGATAACCTTTCCTCCAGTACCCGGCAGCGTCTGACCGCCGGCCTGTCCGCGCGTCTGAAGGACGAGCAGGCGCAACTGCGTGCGACTTTGGAAAAGGACCTGAAGGACTCGGCCAATGACATGGCTCAGTTGCTCGCCTCGGTTGCGCCGCGCGCCATGTGGGACAGCGACGTGCCAACCCTTTCCGAATTCGCCCGCCGCGCTCAACGCAATCCCAATGTGTTGTTCGTGGTTTACGATGATGCCACCGGGCAGCATCTGACGCGTTACCTCAACCGCGAAAACCCGATCAACAAGGCCTTGCTGGAAAAAGGCCAAGGCGAACGCGCGCTGGACAAGGTGCTGGACGCGGCGAAAAACGATCCGTCGGTCTACTACCTTGAAGCTTCGATCAATCCCAACGGCGTGGAAATCGGCAAAGTGCTGATGGGCGTTTCGACGGCGTCGGTGGAAACCGATCTGGCCGCGCTTGATCAGCGCTTCTCGGCGCTGATCGCCAGCAGTGATCAACTGGTCGGCGATAGCCTCAAGGGCGCTGCCGCCGACAGCGCGGCAGCGATGCAGGCGCGCCTGCAGTCGGCGCAATCTACCGCCGCCGAGATGAAAGCCAACACCACCAGCACCGTGCAGGACGCCGCCGCGACCTTGCGCTGGCGTATCGGCATGGGCCTGGCGCTGGTCGGTTGCGGCGTGCTGTTGTTGCTGGCGGTGGTGCTTGGGCATCGGGTGGTCAATCGCTTGAAGATGCTCAACGCGGCGATGGACGATCTGGCGGCAGGCGAGGGCGACCTGACCAAGCGCGTGCAGATCAACAGCAAAGACGAAATCGGCGACATGGCCTCGGCGGTCAATCGCTTTGTGGATAAGTTGCAGCCGATCGTGCGCGAGGCGGGCGACGTGGCCCAGCGTACCGGTGTGGAAATCGGCGCCATGACCCTGCGCAATGCCGGTGCCGACGCAGCGGCCGGGATGCAGCGTGACGAAGTGGCGGAAAGCCTGCGCGCGCTGTCGCAAATGGCTGACGAGGCGCAATCGGAAAGCCATGCCATGCAGGCGGCGTTGAAGCAGGTGGTGGATATTCGCCAGGCCACCGATGAAAGCACTCGTACCTCGGCGAAAGTCGGCAGCCTGATCGAGGCGCTGGCCGGGCAGGTCGACACCGGGGCGAAAGTCATCGAGCGGCTGGCGCAACAAAGTGAACAGATTGAAGTGGTGCTGACGGTGATTCACGGCATCGCCGAGCAGACCAACTTGCTGGCCTTGAATGCGGCGATCGAAGCGGCGCGGGCCGGTGAGACCGGCCGCGGTTTTGCCGTGGTCGCGGACGAGGTGCGCGCGTTGGCGAGCAAGACGCAAAGCTCGACCGGCGACATTCAGGCGCACATCGTCGCGTTGCAGCAGGGCGCGCGTGAAGCGGTAGAAGCGATCGGTCAGGCGGGGCGTCAGGCCAGCGAAGGTTTGCTGGTGTTGCGCGATAGCGCTCGGTTGCAGCAGTCAGTGCAGGCTTCGGTCGAGCAGGTGCACGCGGCGATTGGTCTGGCGACCCAGGCAGCGGCGCATCAGGCTCAGGGCGCGCAGGCAGTGCGCGGACGGGTCGAAACGATTCATGCTCAGGCCGAGAAGGCGGCGCAGGCGGTGGTGGAAACTACGGCCAGTGGCAAGGTGCTGGATGGTTTGGCGGCGCAGCTGAAGGCAAGCCTGGGGCAGTTCAGGGCTTGAGGTCGTCTGGCGGGCCTCTTCGCGAGCAAGCCCGCTCCCACATTCGATCGCATTCCCAGGTAGGGACTCGGTCAAAATGTGGGAGCGGGCTTGCTCGCGAAGGCGATTTCAGCGGCTCAGATACATCCGCGTCGTCAGCAGATATACCGGCAACCCCGACACCACAATCAACAACGCCGCATAAGGCGCCGCCGCCGCAAACTCGACATTCGCCGTATGCGCCCAGACCTCGGTCGCCAGCGTGTTCAGCCCGGTCGGACTGAGCAGCAGCGTCGCCGTCAATTCCTTCATCGCATCCAGAAACACCAGCGCAAACGCCGCACCCAGTGCCGGGAAAATGATCGGCAGGGTCACCCGGCAAAACGCGGTGAATGACGATGCCCCCAACGTGCGTGCTGCTTCTTCCAGTTGTGGCGCAGCCTTGTTCAGTGCCGTGCGAATCGGCGCCTGTGCCAATGGCAGGAACAGCAGCGCATAAGCGATCAGCAGCAATGCCGAGGTCTGGTACAGCGCCGGCACGTAATGCAGGGCGAAATACACCAGTGTCAGCGCGATCACCAGGCCCGGCAAGGCGTGGAGCAGATACGGCAAGCGTTCGGCCCAGATCGCCAGTTGACCCTTGTAACGCACCACCAGCAGCCCGACCGGCACCGCCAGCAGCAGGCACAGCGCCGCGCCACCCAGCGACAAGGCCAGCGACGACAGCAGGGCCTCGGTGATCGCCGCGACCGGGAAGGCTGCCGATGAGCCGACCGCCAGCCAGTACGCGAGCATTCCCAGCGGAATCCCGCTACCGACAATCGCCAGCAACAGGCAATACAACTGACCGGCAACCGCCCACGGTCCCAACCGCACTTGCTCGGCTCGACGCGCTGCACCCTGGCCGGTGCGCACATGGCGCCCTTTACCGCGCACCCGCAGCTCCAGCCACAGCAGCAGCAGACACAGCGCCAGCAATACCGCCGAAAGCATTGCCGCATTGGCGTTGCTGAATTCCAGTTCGAATTGCTGATAGATCGCGGTGGTGAAAGTTTGCAGGCCGATGATCGACAGTGCGCCGAACTCGACCAGCATGTGCAGGGCAATCAGCAGCGAGCCGGCCAGCAGCGACGGCCAGAGCAGCGGCAGAGTGACGCGGAAAAACACGCCCCAGCGATTCTGCCCCAAGGTGCGAGCCGACTCTTCGAGGGACGGATCGAGGTTGCGCAGGGTCGCCGCGACCGGCAGAAAGATCAGCGGATACTTCGACAGGCTCATCACCAGAATCGCCCCGCCGAGGCCTTCGAACTGCGCGCTCAGCGACACCCAGGTGAAGCTGCTGACAAACGCCGGCACCGCAAACGGCAGGCACAGAATCACGCCCCACAGACGTCGTCCCGGCAGATTGCTGCGCTCCAGCAACCACGCCAGCGACAGGCCGATCACGCCGCACGTCAGCGTCACCCCAACCATCAGCGCCAGAGTGTTGCGCAGCAGGCCGAATACGTACGGGCGCCACAACAAGTGCAGCGCCTCCGCCCACCCGGCTTGCCAGGCTTTCAGGCCGACATAGGCCAGTGGCAACAGGCTCATGACCACCAGCAATAAAACCGGCAGCACCAGCCAGATCGACGGGCGTTTGCGTCGTGGCACGTAACCCCCGCGCGCGGCGGGGGCGGATAACGATGCGGCCATCAGTTCAGGCCAACTTCACGTTCCAGCTCCAGCGCTTCCTCGGCGTTGCCCAGATCGGCCGGGGTCACGTTCGGCGCTTGCAGTTCGCTGAACGGCTTGAGTCCGCGATCCGATTCCATGCCTTTGTGCAGCGGGTATTCGGCGGTGGTCTGGGTGATCACGCGCTGGCCTTCCTCACTGGCCATGTAGGCAAGGAATTGCTGGGCTTCTTTTGGGTGTTTGCTGGATTTCAGCACGGCAGCGCTGGATACGGTGATCAGTCCGCCGACGTCGCCGCCGGTGAAGTAATGCAGTTTCGAGTCGAGTTTGCCTTTCTCGCGCTGCAGGGCGAACCAGTAGTAGTTGTTCACCAGCACGGTGGCGACTTCGCCGTTTTCCACGGCTTTGAGGGCGACCATGTTGTTGCTGTAGGTCTTGCCGAAAGCGCGCAGGCCGGTCAGCCATTCTTCGGCGGCGTCGCGACCGTGCATCTTGATGATCGCCACGGCCTGTTCCTGGAAGGCGCCGCTGGTCGGGACGAAACCGACTTTGCCTTGCCACTTCGGATCGGAGAATTCCATCACCGACTTCGGCAGGTCTTTCTCATCGACCAGTTTCGGGTTGTAGGCAACTACGCGAACCCGCGCGGTGACACCGATCCAGGTGCCGTTGCCGGCGACGTATTGCTTGGGCAGTACGGCCAGCGTGGCGTCGTCAGTCTTGGCCAGCAGACCTTGCTCGCCGAGGTTGTTCAGCGGCGGGGATTCTTCGGTGTAGATCACGTCGGCGGGGGAGCGGTCGCCTTCTTCGATGACCTGGCTGGCGAGCTGGTTGCTGCTGCCCTTGCGTACGTTGACGTGAATGCCGGTCTTGGCCTCGAAAGCCTTGGCGATCGCATCGCCGACTTCCTTGTGTTGGCCGTTGTAGAGCGTCAGGGAAACCGCATCGGCTGCCTGGGTGAGGGGAGTGGCGAGTGCCAGGCCGAGCAGGGTGAAGGTCAAGCCGCGGCGCAGGGTATTTCGAAACATCATTCGCAGGGTTCCTCACTGTCGCATTGCAAAAACTTGCAACAATGATAAACGATATTGTTTCTCAAGTGCGCCTTGCGGGTCGGTTGAGTGTTTGCTAGAGGCTGGTCGCTATGATCATTGTGGCTAGGGAGCTTGCTCCCGCTGGGGTGCGAAGCGGCCCTCGCTTCTGCTTCAATTAACGTTGCGCTCAGAGATTGCGACTGCTTCGCAGTCGAGCGGGAGCAAGCTCCCTCGCCACAGAGGCTTGCAGGTTTTCAAAGGCCAGAAACGCAAAAACCCGCTTTCGCGGGTTTTTGGGAAACTCAACGTCGTAACCTTGAGTTTGAATTGGTGCCCAGAAGAAGACTCGAACTTCCACGACCGTAAGGTCACCAGCACCTGAAGCTGGCGTGTCTACCAATTTCACCATCTGGGCATTCATCGCGAGCGTTGCCGCTGTTGATGTGGCGCACTATACGGAGCGCTTTTTGATCTGTAAACCCCTGATTTAATTTTAATTAATCGGGTTCAACAAAACCTTTCCCCGGAATGCAAAAAACCCGCTTTCGCGGGTTTTGTGTGAGTCTTGAAACTGATCTAGTCTCAAACTCGAAATTGGTGCCCAGGAGAAGACTCGAACTTCCACGACCGTAAGGTCACCAGCACCTGAAGCTGGCGTGTCTACCAATTTCACCACCTGGGCATCTCGTCAACGTGTGTACGTCGTCGATGGCGCGCACTATACGGAGCGCCTTTTTAACTGTAAACCCCTGTCAGCAAAAAAAATGAATTTTTTTACCAGCGGTGTTCAAAAGGGCTTTCAGGCGTCGATACAAGGCTCCAGAAGGGCCTTATATAGTCGGAAATTTCCCGTTTGATGGCGCCTATGCCAAACTAACCCGCATATAGACAAGGTGAAAACTCTCTAATGGCCGATTGGCAGTCCCTCGATCCCGAGGCCGCTCGTGAAGCGGAAAAATATGAAAACCCTATTCCCAGCCGCGAACTGATCCTGGCGCATCTCGCCGATCGGGGTTCGCCTGCTGCCCGCGAGCAACTGGTCGAAGAGTTTGGTCTGACCACAGAAGACCAGATCGAAGCCCTGCGCCGCCGCCTGCGCGCCATGGAGCGCGACGCTCAATTGATCTACACCCGCCGTGGCACTTATGCGCCGGTGGACAAGCTCGACCTGATCCTCGGCCGCATCAGCGGTCACCGTGACGGTTTCGGCTTCCTGGTGCCGGACGACGGTAGCGATGACCTGTTCATGAGCCCGGCGCAGATGCGTCTGGTGTTCGATGGCGACCGTGCGCTGGCACGGGTGTCCGGTCTCGACCGTCGTGGCCGCCGTGAAGGCGTGATCGTCGAAGTGGTGTCCCGTGCCCACGAAACCATCGTCGGTCGCTACTTCGAAGAGGGCGGTATCGGTTTCGTCGTTGCCGACAATCCGAAGATCCAGCAGGAAGTGCTGGTTACGCCAGGCCGCAATGCCAACGCGCAGATCGGTCAGTTCGTCGAGGTGAAGATCACCCACTGGCCGACGCCGCGCTTCCAGCCGCAAGGCGATGTGGTCGAAGTGGTCGGCAACTACATGGCGCCGGGCATGGAAATCGATGTCGCGCTGCGTACCTACGACATTCCGCACGTCTGGCCTGAAGCGGTGCTCAAAGAAGCCGCCAAGCTCAAGCCGGAAGTCGAAGAGAAAGACAAAGAGAAGCGTGTCGACCTGCGCCATCTGCCGTTCGTCACCATCGACGGCGAAGATGCCCGCGACTTCGACGACGCGGTTTACTGCGAAGCCAAGCCGGGCAAACTGCGTCTGTTCTCCGGTGGCTGGAAGTTGTACGTGGCGATTGCCGACGTCTCCAGCTACGTGAAGATCGGTTCGGCGCTGGACAACGAAGCCCAGGTGCGCGGCAACTCGGTGTACTTCCCCGAGCGCGTGGTGCCGATGCTGCCGGAGCAGCTGTCCAACGGCCTGTGCTCGCTGAACCCGCACGTCGATCGTCTGGCCATGGTTTGCGAGATGACCATCTCCAAGTCCGGCGAAATGACCGACTACTGCTTCTATGAAGCGGTGATCCATTCCCACGCCCGTCTGACCTACAACAAGGTCAGCGCGATGCTGGAAACGCCGAAAGCCACCGAAGCGCGCAAGCTTCGCGGCGAATACACCGACGTGGTGCCGCACCTCAAGCAGCTCTATGCGCTGTACAAAGTGTTGCTGGCGGCTCGTCACGTGCGTGGCGCGATCGACTTCGAAACGCAGGAAACCCGGATCATCTTCGGTTCCGAGCGCAAGATTGCCGAAATTCGTCCGACTACTCGTAACGATGCGCACAAGCTGATCGAGGAATGCATGTTGGCGGCCAACGTGGCCACTGCCGAATTCCTCAAGAAGCACGAAATTCCTGCGCTGTACCGTGTCCACGATGGTCCGCCACCGGAGCGTTTGGAAAAACTGCGCGCCTTCCTCGGCGAGCTCGGCCTGTCCCTGCACAAAGGCAAGGACGGCCCGTCGCCAAAGGACTATCAGGCTCTGTTGGCGAGCATCAAGGATCGTCCGGATTTCCATCTGATCCAGACCGTGATGCTGCGCTCCCTGAGCCAGGCGGTGTACAGCGCCCAGAACGAAGGCCACTTCGGCCTGAATTACGAAGCCTATACCCACTTCACCTCGCCGATCCGTCGTTACCCGGACCTGCTCACGCACCGCGCCATCCGCAGCGTGATCCATTCGAAACAGGACACTCCGCACGTTCGTCGTGCCGGGGCGATGACCATTCCGAAGGCACGCATCTATCCGTACGACGAAGCGGCGCTGGAGCAACTCGGCGAGCAGTGCTCGATGAGCGAGCGCCGTGCCGACGAAGCCACCCGCGACGTGGTGAACTGGCTCAAGTGCGAGTTCATGAAAGATCGTGTGGGCGAATCGTTCCCGGGCGTGATCACCGCCGTGACCGGTTTTGGTCTGTTCGTCGAACTGACCGATATCTACGTCGAAGGCCTGGTGCACGTCACCGCGCTGCCGGGCGATTACTACCATTTCGATCCTGTGCATCACCGCCTGGCGGGCGAGCGCACCGGTCGCAGCTTCCGTCTCGGCGATACCGTTGAAGTGCGCGTGATGCGCGTCGACCTCGACGAGCGCAAGATCGACTTCGAGATGGCCGAAAAAACCATCAGCGCACCGATCGGTCGCAAGAAACGTGGCGCCGATACCGCAGCGCCTGCGAGCAAGGCTGTGGAAGACAAGGCTCCGGCCAAAACCGCCAGCCGTCGTCCGGCCAAGGAAAAAGCGGTCGAGGCCTATCGCCCGAGCGATGCCGTGGCGAAAAATGCCGAGCTGCGCAAAAGCCGTGAATTGAAGAAGGCCTTGCTGGCCGAAGCCAAAAGCGGTGGTAAAGCGGCGTCTGGGGGAAAGACCGGACGGTCGGCGCCTGAGAAGGCCGTCGGCGGCAAGCCAGCCAAACCGAGCAAACACCGTAAAGGCCCGCCGAAAGCGGGTTCGGCTCCAGCCAAAAGTGGCGGGTCGCGTAAACCGAAGGCGAAGTCATGAGTCAGTTGGAAAAAATCTACGGCGTTCACGCGGTAGAAGCGTTGCTGCGTCACCACCCTAAACGCGTCAAGCAGATCTGGCTGGCCGAAAGCCGCAACGATCCGCGCGTGCAGACCCTGATCGAACTGGCCAACGAAAATCGTGTGCAGATCGGTCAGGCCGAGCGCCGCGAAATGGACGCCTGGGTTGAAGGCGTGCACCAGGGCGTGGTGGCGGACGTCAGTCCGAGCCAGGTCTGGGGCGAGGCAATGCTCGACGAGCTGCTCGATCGTACCGAAGGCGCACCGCTGTTGCTGGTGCTCGACGGCGTGACCGACCCGCACAACCTCGGCGCCTGCCTGCGGTCGGCGGATGCTGCCGGCGCGCTGGCGGTGATTGTGCCCAAGGACAAGTCGGCTACCCTGACGCCGGTGGTGCGTAAAGTGGCCTGCGGCGCGGCGGAAGTGATTCCACTGGTGGCGGTGACCAACCTGGCGCGCACTCTGGAAAAGCTTCAGCAGCGCGGTCTGTGGGTTGTCGGCACGGCGGGTGAGGCCGAGGTCAGCATTTATGACCAGGACCTGACCGGCCCGACCATCCTGATCATGGGTGCCGAAGGCAAGGGCATGCGCCGCCTGACTCGCGAGCACTGCGACTATCTGGTGAACCTGCCGATGGCCGGTAGCGTCAGTAGCCTCAACGTGTCCGTGGCAACCGGTGTGTGCCTGTTCGAAGCGCAGCGTCAACGTGGCGCCAAGGCCAAGGCTGCAGCCAAGAAAGCCTGACCTGTTGCAAATCCCCTGTAGGAGTGAGCCTGCTCGCGATAGCGGAGTTACATTCAGCATCAAAGTTGAATGTTGCGCCCTCATCGCGAGCAGGCTCACTCCTACATTGCTTTGTGGTGTGGCCTGTATCCGGTGATTGTTCAAATAATCACCAATTGCCTTGCGCCTGCGCAGTCCCTTCTCTACAATTGCGCCCCTTGCTGTGACGGCAGGCACGCATGTGCCCCGCGCCAGCAAGTCCATAAGTGTCATTCACTCCTTGTCTGACCGTTTTTGAGCGGCAGGCTACAACCCGTAAGGAGCATTCATGCGTCATTACGAAATCATCTTTCTGGTCCACCCTGACCAGAGCGAGCAAGTCGGCGGCATGGTTGAGCGTTACACCAAGCTGATCGAAGAAGACGGCGGCAAAATCCACCGTCTGGAAGACTGGGGCCGTCGTCAACTGGCCTACGCAATCAACAATGTTCACAAGGCTCACTACGTGATGCTGAACGTTGAGTGCACTGGCAAGGCCCTGGCCGAGCTGGAAGACAACTTCCGCTACAACGATGCTGTGATCCGTAACCTGGTCATCCGTCGCGACGAAGCCGTTACCGGCCAGTCCGAGATGCTCAAGGCTGAAGAAAACCGCAGTGAGCGCCGTGAGCGTCGCGACCGTCCTGAGCACTCCGACGCTGATGGCGTTGAGGGTGATGACAGCGACAACAGCGATAACGCTGACGAGTAATCCACGGACCTTTTAAGGAGCCTATCAAATGGCACGTTTCTTCCGTCGTCGTAAATTCTGCCGCTTCACCGCTGAAGACGTGAAAGAGATCGATTACAAAGATCTCAACACTCTGAAAGCCTACGTATCCGAGACCGGCAAAATCGTTCCAAGCCGCATCACCGGTACCAAAGCTCGTTATCAGCGTCAGCTGGCCACCGCTATCAAGCGCGCCCGCTTCCTGGCCCTGCTGGCCTACACCGACAGCCACGGCCGCTGAGACCGGGCAGTCGACAAGTAGCAAAGGATTGAATGCATGCGTGCCTTAGCTGAGTTCATCATGCGAGGCCGTATGCAGGCCACTCTCGTGGTGGCCGGATGTGCAACATTGCCGTTGTTGTATTGGTTGGGTGCTGCCGCCGGGAGCCTTGTGCTCCTGCGGCGCGGACTGACGGACGCCCTGGGTGTTCTGTCTCTGGGGCTGCTGCCGGCTTTGGTCTGGTGGCTGTATGCCGATGATCCACGGGCACTTCTGGTGCTGCTGGGGTCTTCGGGGCTTGCGTTGGTATTGCGCGCAAGCGAGTCCTGGGTTCGCACGCTGCTGGTCAGCGTAGTGATTGGAGTGGTGTTTTCAGTGGTGCTCGGGGCGGCGTTTGCGGCCCAGATCGAGATGCTCGCGCAGGCCTTGATAAAGGTCATGCCGGCGCTTCTTGGTGAAACCTACAAGCAATTGTCGGTCGATGAGCAAGCGCGCTTCGCGTCCCTGATTGCACCGGTCCTGACCGGACTGATTGCGGCTTTGTTGCAGATCGTCAGCGTGCTGAGCCTGATTGTCGGGCGGCATTGGCAGGCGTTGTTGTACAACCCGGGTGGTTTTGGTCGCGAGTTTCGCGCCATCCGGATCCCGCTGGGGCCGGCGATGTTGCTGCTGGCGTTGATGCTTCTGGGCCCGAATCTCGGTGCACAGATGGCCATGTTGACGCCGTTGTGCAGTGTACCGCTGGTGTTCGCAGGACTCGCCCTGATTCACGGGCTGGTCGGGCAGAAGCGACTGGCCGGTTTCTGGCTGGTGGGGTTGTACGTGACACTGCTGCTGTTCATGCAGCTGATCTATCCGTTGCTCGTGGTTCTGGCCATTGTCGACAGCCTGATTGATTTTCGCGGTCGTCACGTGTCGAAAGACACCGATAACGCGAACGGTGAAGGTTAAAAGTTAAGAGGATTTCCACATGCAACTGATCCTTCTGGAAAAAATCGCCAACCTGGGCAACCTGGGCGACAAAGTAAACGTTAAGGCCGGTTACGGCCGTAACTACCTGCTGCCTTTCGGCAAGGCTACCGCTGCGACCGCTGCCAACCTGGCTGCGTTCGAAGAGCGTCGTGCCGAGCTGGAAAAAGCCGCCGCAGACCGTAAAGCATCGGCTGAAAGCCGTGCTGCCCAACTGGCCGAGCTGGAAGTGACCATCACTGCCACCGCTGGCGACGAAGGCAAGCTGTTCGGTTCGATCGGTACTCACGACATCGCTGACGCACTGACCGCCTCCGGCGTTGAAGTGCAGAAGAGCGAAGTTCGTCTGCCGAACGGCACCATCCGCAACGTGGGTGAATTCGACGTGGCTGTGCACCTGCACGCCGAAGTTGAAGCCACCGTACGCGTTGTCGTGGTAGCAGCTTAAGCAATACTTGTCGGCTGGCACCCTCGGGTGCTTGCCGGTAACATCGGGCACGATCCTGTTTACAGGTCGTGCCCTTTGTCTTTCTGGTAATCCCGTTTTCAAACCTGACTCCAAGTGGCCATGAACGAAATCACCGCTCCCGAGCAATACGATCTGCAAACCGCTGCCCTGAAGGTGCCGCCGCATTCCATCGAGGCCGAACAGGCCGTACTCGGTGGTCTGATGCTGGACAACAACGCCTGGGAACGTGTGCTCGATCAAGTCTCCGACGGTGATTTCTACCGACATGACCACCGTCTGATCTTCCGTGCGATCGCCAAACTGGCCGATCAGAACATGCCGATCGACGTCGTGACCCTGGCCGAGCAATTGGACAAGGAAGGTCAGACGTCTCAGGTCGGCGGCCTCGGTTACCTCGGCGAGCTGGCGAAAAACACGCCGTCCGTCGCCAACATCAAGGCCTATGCGCAGATCGTTCGCCAGCGCGCGACGTTGCGCCAGTTGATCGGTATCAGCACCGAAATTGCCGACGCCGCGTTCAACCCCGAAGGCCGTACTGCCGAAGAGATCCTCGACGAGGCCGAACGGCAGATCTTCCAGATCGCCGAGGCGCGGCCCAAGACCGGCGGCCCGGTGGGCGTCAACGAACTTTTGACCAAGGCCATCGATCGCATCGACACCCTGTTCAACACCGCCGACGCAATCACCGGTCTGTCCACCGGTTATACCGACCTCGACGAGAAGACCAGCGGTCTGCAACCGTCCGACCTGATCATCGTCGCTGGCCGTCCGTCGATGGGTAAGACCACCTTCGCCATGAACCTGGTGGAAAACGCCGTACTGCGCAGCGACAAGGCGGTGCTGGTGTACTCCCTCGAGATGCCAGGTGAATCGCTGATCATGCGTATGCTCTCGTCCCTCGGTCGTATCGATCAGACCAAGGTGCGTTCCGGCCAGCTCGAAGACGACGACTGGCCGCGCCTGACCTCGGCAGTCAACCTGCTCAATGATCGCAAACTGTTCATCGACGATACCGCCGGCATCAGCCCGTCGGAAATGCGCGCGCGGACCCGACGTCTGGTGCGCGAGCACGGCGACATCGGCCTGATCATGATCGACTACCTGCAGCTGATGCAGATTCCCGGCTCCAGCGGTGACAACCGGACCAACGAGATTTCCGAAATCTCCCGATCCCTCAAAGCCCTGGCCAAGGAATTCAACTGCCCGGTGGTGGCGCTGTCGCAGCTCAACCGTTCCCTGGAACAACGTCCCAACAAGCGCCCGGTGAACTCCGACTTGCGGGAATCCGGAGCGATCGAGCAGGACGCCGACGTCATCATGTTCGTGTACCGGGACGAGGTGTATCACCCGGAAACCGAGCACAAGGGCATCGCCGAAATCATCATCGGCAAGCAGCGGAACGGCCCGATCGGCTTTATCCGCCTGGCCTTTATCGGTAAGTACACCCGCTTCGAAAACCTCGCGCCGGGCAGTTACAACTTCGACGACGACGAGTAAATTCTTCATCGTTTGAGCTGACGCCTTCGCGAGCAAGCCCGCTCCTACACTTGGAATGCATTCAAATGTGGGAGCGGGCTTGATCGCGAATGGGCGTGGCGCAATTTCCGACCACAGCCGTCGGAATTGGTCAAAATTTGTGCTATATTCCGCGCCCGCGAAATTCAATGAAAGCCAACACCGGTTATCGACATGCAAGCAGCCAAGCCGTTATTTGACTATCCAAAGTACTGGGCCGAATGTTTCGGGCCAGCGCCATTCCTGCCGATGAGCAGGGAGGAGATGGATCAGCTCGGCTGGGATTCCTGCGACATCATCATCGTCACCGGTGATGCCTACGTCGATCACCCCTCGTTCGGCATGGCGATCATCGGCCGGCTGCTGGAGTCCCAGGGCTTCCGCGTCGGGATCATCGCCCAGCCGAACTGGCAGTCCAAAGACGACTTCATGAAGCTCGGCGAGCCGAACCTGTTCTTCGGCGTCGCGGCCGGCAACATGGACTCGATGATCAACCGCTACACCGCGGACAAGAAAATCCGTTCCGACGACGCCTACACCCCGGGTGGCATGGCGGGCAAACGTCCGGATCGCGCGAGCCTGGTCTACAGCCAGCGCTGCAAGGAAGCGTACAAACATGTGCCGATCGTCCTCGGCGGCATCGAAGCTTCCCTGCGCCGCATCGCCCACTACGACTACTGGCAGGATCGCGTGCGCAACTCGATCCTGATCGACGCCAGCGCCGACATTCTGCTGTACGGCAACGCCGAGCGCGCCATCGTCGAAGTCGCCCAGCGACTTTCCTACGGGCACAAGATCGAAGACATCACCGATGTGCGCGGCACCGCGTTCATCCGCCGTGACACGCCGCAGGGCTGGTACGAAGTCGACTCCACGCGCATCGACCGTCCGGGCAAGGTCGACAAGATCATCAACCCGTACGTCAACACCCAGGACACCCAGGCTTGCGCCATCGAGCAAGAGAAGGGGCCGGTGGATGATCCCGAAGAAGCCAAGGTCGTACAGGTTCTGGCCAGCCCGCGCATGACCCGTGACAAGACCGTGATCCGCCTGCCGTCGATGGAAAAGGTGCGTAACGACCCGGTTCTGTACGCCCACGCCAACCGCGTGCTGCACCTGGAAACCAACCCGGGCAATGCCCGCGCGCTGGTGCAGAAACATGGCGAGATCGACGTCTGGTTCAACCCGCCGCCGATTCCGATGACCACTGAAGAAATGGACTACGTGTTCGGCATGCCTTACGCGCGGGTTCCGCACCCGGCGTATGGCAAGGAGAAAATCCCGGCTTACGACATGATCCGTTTCTCGGTGAACATCATGCGTGGCTGCTTCGGCGGCTGCACTTTCTGCTCGATCACCGAGCACGAAGGCCGGATCATCCAGAACCGTTCCGAAGAGTCGATCATTCGCGAAATCGAAGAGATCCGCGACAAGGTTCCAGGCTTCACCGGCGTCATCTCCGACCTCGGCGGCCCGACCGCGAACATGTACCGCATCGCCTGCAAGAGCCCGGAAATCGAATCCGCGTGCCGCAAGCCGTCCTGCGTGTTCCCGGGCATTTGCCCGAACCTGAACACCGACCACTCGTCGCTGATTCAGCTGTACCGCAGCGCCCGTGCATTGCCGGGTGTGAAGAAGATCCTGATCGCCTCCGGCCTGCGTTACGACCTCGCGGTCGAGTCGCCGGAGTACGTCAAAGAGCTGGTGACCCACCACGTCGGCGGTTACCTGAAGATCGCCCCGGAACACACCGAGGAAGGTCCGCTCAACCAGATGATGAAACCGGGGATCGGTACCTACGACCGCTTCAAGCGGATGTTCGAGAAGTACACCAAGGAAGCAGGCAAAGAGCAGTACCTGATCCCGTACTTCATCGCCGCGCACCCGGGCACCACCGACGAAGACATGATGAACCTGGCGCTTTGGCTCAAGGGCAACGGTTTCCGTGCCGACCAGGTGCAGGCGTTCTATCCGTCGCCGATGGCCACCGCGACCGCGATGTACCACTCGGGCAAGAACCCGCTGCGCAAGGTCACCTACAAGAGCGACGGCGTGACCATCGTCAAGAGCGAAGAGCAGCGTCGTCTGCACAAGGCGTTCTTGCGTTATCACGATCCGAAAGGCTGGCCGATGCTGCGTGAAGCGCTGACCCGCATGGGCCGCGCCGACCTGATCGGGCCGGGCAAGAATCAGCTGATCCCGCTGCACCAGCCGGCTACCGACAGCTACCAGAGCGCCCGTCGCAAGAATTCGACGCCGGCCGGCAGCCACAAGGTCGCGAAAGAGAAGACCACCAAGATTCTCACCCAGCACACCGGCCTGCCGCCGCGTGCCAGCGACGGTGGCAATCCTTGGGACAAGCGTGAACAAGCCAAGGCTGCGGCGTTCGCCCGCAACCAGCAGGCGGCCAAGGAGCGCAAGGAAGCGGCCAAGGGCAAGGGGCCGAAGCCGGCGCGCAAGCCGGTCGTACCGCGCTAAACATCGCTTGAGCTGAACAGAACGCCAACCTTCGGGTTGGCGTTTTGCATTTCAGGGTTCAAGAAGTGTGCTGAAACGACTGGCCCTTTCGCGAGCAAGCCCGCTCCCACATTGGAATACGTACTCCCGTGGGAGCGGGCTTGCTCGCGAAGGCGTCATCTCAGGCGCCGCATCTACCACTGCCGCCACATTTAGGCGCAACTTCCTCGAACCATTTCCCCGCATCGCCCGATTTTGGTGCTGTACTGCCCTGAGCATTCCGGGAAAGCGCCCAAGCCCCTGCATGGCATAAGTCTTGCGCGCTTTCGAATACGCTTAGGCTCGCAGGAGGCACGCCGTGTCGATTCATGTCGCATTGCATCACGTCACGCATTACCGCTACGACCGCGCTGTCGAACTCGGCCCGCAGATCGTACGCCTGCGCCCGGCCGCCCACAGCCGCACGCGGATCCTCTCGTATGCGCTGAAGGTCTCGCCCGAGCGGCATTTCATCAACTGGCAGCAAGACCCGCAGGGTAACTACCTCGCGCGTCTGGTGTTCCCCGAGAAAACCGACGAATTGCGCATCGAAGTCGATCTGCTGGCCGAGATGGCGGTGTTCAATCCGTTCGACTTCTTCCTCGAACCCTACGCCGAGAAAATCCCCTTCACCTACGCGGCCGATGAGCGCAAGGAGCTGGCGCCGTACCTCGAAACCCTGCCGCTGACCCCGGCATTCAAAGCCTATCTGGACGGGATCGACCGCACGCCGCTGCCCGCTGTGGATTTCCTGGTGATGCTCAACCAGCGCCTCAGCGAAGATATCCGCTACCTGATTCGCATGGAGCCGGGCGTGCAAACCCCGGAACACACCCTCGAACATGCCTCCGGCTCCTGCCGCGACTCGGCGTGGCTGCTGGTGCAACTGCTGCGCAACCTCGGGCTGGCCGCGCGGTTCGTCTCCGGCTACCTGATTCAACTCACCGCCGACGTGAAGAGCCTCGACGGCCCGTCCGGCACCGAGGTGGATTTCACCGACCTGCACGCCTGGTGCGAGGTGTACTTGCCAGGCGCCGGCTGGATCGGTCTGGATGCCACTTCCGGGCTGTTCGCCGGTGAAGGGCATATCCCGCTGGCCTGCAGTCCCGATCCATCCTCGGCGGCGCCGATCAGTGGTCTGGTCGAACCGTGCGAATGCCAGTTCAGCCACGAAATGTCGGTGGAGCGCATCTGGGAAGCGCCACGGGTAACCAAGCCCTACACCGATGAGCAGTGGCTGGCGATTCAGGCGTTGGGCCGGCAGATCGACGCCGATCTGCTCAAAGACGATGTGCGCCTGACCATGGGCGGCGAGCCGACCTTCGTCTCCATCGACGACCCCGATGGCGCCGAGTGGAACACCGCCGCGCTGGGCCCGGACAAGCGCCGCCTCTCCGCAGAACTGTTCCAGCGCATGCGCCAGCACTATGCGCCGAAAGGTCTGGTGCATTTCGGTCAGGGCAAGTGGTACCCCGGCGAGCAATTGCCGCGCTGGTCGCTCAACTGCTATTGGCGCCGCGACGGCGTGCCGATCTGGCACAACAGCGCGCTGATCGCCGACGAGCAACAGGATTACGGCGCCAATGGCGAACTGGCCGGGCGCTTTCTGGCGAGTGTTGCCGAGCGCCTGAAACTGCCGGCACGTTTCGTGTTTCCGGCCTACGAAGACAATTTTTATTACCTCTGGCGTGAGGGCGCATTGCCGAGCAACGTCAGCGCTGAAGATTCGCGTCTTGAAGAACCGCTGGAGCGTGCGCGTCTGCGCAAGGTTTTCGCTCAGGGCCTGGATAAAGTGATCGGCCAGGTGCTGCCGCTGGCGCGTACCGCCAAGGGGGATCAATGGCAGAGCGGGCGCTGGTATCTGCGCGACGAGCATTGCCGGCTGGTGCCGGGGGATTCGCCGCTGGGTTATCGCTTGCCACTCGGCTCGCAGCCGTGGGTGAAGGCGGCGGAGTATCCGTTCATTCATCCCAACGATCCGAATCAGGACTTTCCCGAGCTGCCGGACACCACCCAGCTCAACAGCCATGCCGAATCCGCCGCGGCCGACGAGCGTGCGCCGAAAGTCGACGAGTCCGCCGACTGGCTGACCCGCACCGCATTCTGCGCCGAAGCGCGCGAAGGGCGTCTGTATCTGTTTATGCCGCCGCTGGAACGGGTCGAGGACTATCTGGAACTGGTGGCGGCCATCGAAGCCACCGCCGAAGAGCTGCATTGCCCGGTGCTGCTGGAAGGTTACGAGCCGCCGAGCGATCCGCGCCTGAGCAACTTCCGCATCACCCCGGATCCGGGCGTGATCGAGGTCAACGTGCAGCCATCGGCGACCTGGGACGAGCTGGTCGAGCGCACCGAGTTTCTCTATGAACAGGCGCGGCAAACCCGCCTGACCACCGAAAAATTCATGATCGACGGGCGCCACACCGGCACCGGCGGCGGCAACCATTTCGTCCTCGGCGGCGCGACCCCGGCGGACTCACCGTTCCTGCGCCGCCCGGATCTGCTACGCAGCCTGATCAGCTACTGGCACAACCACCCGTCGCTGTCCTACCTGTTTTCCGGCCTGTTCATCGGCCCGACCTCGCAGGCGCCGCGGGTCGATGAAGCGCGCAACGACGCCTTGTACGAACTGGAAATCGCCTTCGCGCAAATGCCGGAACCGGGCGCAGAATGCCCGCCGTGGCGGGTGGATCGCCTGCTGCGCAATCTGCTGATCGACGTTACCGGCAACACCCACCGCGCCGAGTTCTGCATCGACAAACTGTATTCGCCGGATGGCGCTACCGGGCGTCTGGGCCTGCTGGAGCTGCGCGCCTTCGAAATGCCGCCGCATGCGCGGATGAGTCTGGCCCAGCAGTTGCTGCTGCGTGCGCTGGTTGCGCGATTCTGGCGCGAGCCATATGCGCCGCCGAAACTGGCGCGCTGGGGCACCGAGCTGCACGACCGCTTCATGCTGCCGCACTTCATCGAGCAGGATTTCGCCGATGTCATCGTCGAACTGAACAACGCCGGTTATCCATTGCGCGCCGAGTGGTTCGCTGCGCATCTGGAGTTCCGTTTTCCCAAGGTCGGCGATTACGCGGTCAGCGGCATCGAGATGGAGTTGCGTCAGGCGCTGGAGCCTTGGCATGTGCTGGGCGAGGAGGGTACGGCGGGCGGCACGGTGCGTTATGTCGATTCGTCGCTGGAGCGTTTGCAGATCAAGCTCAGCGGCTTGCCGCCGCAGCGCTACCTGCTGACCTGCAACGGCATTTCGCTGCCGCTGCAACCGACCGGGCGCATCGGTGAGTTCGTCGCCGGCGTGCGCTTTCGGGCCTGGCAACCAGCCAACTGCCTGCAACCGACCATCCCGGTGCACGCGCCACTGGTGTTCGACCTGCTCGACACCTGGATGCAGCGTTCGCTGGGCGGTTGCCAGTACCACGTGGCGCACCCGGGCGGGCGCAATTACGAGACGCTACCGGTCAATGCCAACGAAGCGGAGAGCCGGCGCATGGCGCGGTTTTTCCGCATCGGACATACGCCGGGGAAACTTCCGATACCGAACCTGACAATCTCCGACGAGTTGCCGATGACGCTCGATTTGCGACGTTTCTAAGTCCTGCACGACATGCGGATTTTTCGTATATCCGCATGTCATGTGCCTGCGTTAGTCTGACCGTTCCCTGCTGTCTGCCGAGCTTTCCATGCCTGACCTGCTAGACCGCTACCCGCGCACTGCGGGCACTTATCACGAACTGCTGAATGACAGCGGGGAAGTGCGCCCGCACTGGCGGCGGCTGTTCGATCAATTGCAGCGCAGCACCCCGGCGCAACTGGTGCAGCGGCAGGCGTTGCTGGCCCGGCAGATTCAGGAAAACGGCGTGACCTACAACGTCTATGCCGATCCCAAGGGCGCCGACCGCCCGTGGGAACTGGACCTGCTGCCGCACGTGATCGCTGCTGATGAGTGGCAGCAACTGTCGGCGGGAATTGCCCAGCGAGCACGCCTGCTCAACGCGGTACTGGCCGATCTGTATGGGCCCCAGCGGCTGATCAGCGAAGGGCTGTTACCGGCGGAACTGGTGTTCGGCCACAACAATTTTCTCTGGCCCTGTCAGGGCATCGCACCACCGGAAGATGCCTTTCTGCATCTGTACGCCGTGGACCTGGCGCGTACGCCGGACGGGCGCTGGTGGGTCACCGCTGATCGTACTCAGGCTCCGTCGGGCGCGGGCTATGCGCTGGAAAATCGCACCATCGTGTCGCGGGCGTTTCCCGAGTTGTACCGCGATCTGAAGGTGCAGCACCTGGCCGGGTTCTTCCGTACCCTGCAGGAAACCCTCGCGCGTCAGGCGCCGTGTGCTGACGACGCGCCGCTGGTGGTATTGCTGACGCCGGGGCGCTTCAACGAGAGCTACTTCGAACATCTTTATCTGGCACGCCAGCTCGGTTATCCGCTGGTCGAAGGCGGCGACCTCACCGTGCGCGATGCGACGGTGTACCTGAAAACCCTCAGTGGTCTGCGCCGGGTGCATGCAATCATGCGTCGGCTCGACGATGACTTCTGCGATCCGCTGGAGCTGCGCACCGATTCGGCACTTGGTGTGCCCGGCTTGCTGGAAGCAGTGCGTCAGGGCCGGGTGCTGGTGGCCAATGCCTTGGGCAGCGGCGTGCTGGAGTCGCCGGGATTGCTCGGATTTTTGCCGAAGATCAATCAGTACCTGTTCGGCGAAGAACTGCTGCTGCCGTCCATCGCCACCTGGTGGTGCGGCGAGGCGCCGGTGCTGGCGCAGGCGCTGGAAAAGCTTCCGGAGCTGCTGATCAAACCGGCGTTCCCCTCGCAAAGCTTCGCCCCGGTATTCGGCCGCGATCTGAGCGAACAACAGCGCCAGGCGCTCGCCGAGCGCATGCAGGCGCGGCCATACGCCTATGTCGCGCAAGAACTGGCGCAGCTGTCCCAGGCGCCGATCTGGCAGGCCGAAGACGGCCAACTGCAACCGCGAGCGATCGGCATGCGCGTGTATGCGGTGGCCAGTGGTGACGGCTATCGCGTATTGCCCGGTGGACTGACCCGGGTTGCCGCCGAGGCCGATGCCGAAGTGGTATCGATGCAGCGCGGTGGCGCGAGCAAGGACACCTGGGTGTTGGGCGATCGTGCGCCAAGTGGCGAGCAATGGAAAACCCAGCGCAACGTCGGCGTACACGATCTGGTGCGCCGCGATCCTTATCTGCCCTCGCGGGTGGTGGAGAACCTGTTCTGGTTCGGCCGTTACTGCGAGCGTTGCGACGACAGTGCGCGACTGCTGCGGATCATGCTCGCGCGGTATGTCGATGGTGATGACCCGCAAGCCTTGCAGGCCGCCGTGGAGCTGGGCGAGCGGCTGATGTTGCTGCCGGAGGAGGGCGAGTTGCCGGAGCGGCTGCTGGCGGCGCTGCTCGGCGAGGACTGGTCGTTCAGCCTGCGCTCCAATCTGCAGCGTTTGCAGTGGGCGGCCTCGCAGGTGCGCGGCAAGCTTTCACGGGAAAACTGGCAGGCGTTGGTCGAGTTGCAGCGCGAGGCAATGGAGCTGGACACCGAAGAGCCGGACTTCGGCGAGTTGCTGGACTTCCTCAACCGACTGGTGATGTCGCTGGCGGCGCTCTCGGGTTTCGCGCTCGACGACATGACCCGCGACGAAGGCTGGCGCTTCCTGATGATCGGCCGGCGCATCGAACGGTTGCAGTTTCTCAGCAGCAGTCTGGCGGCGTTTCTGCGCGGCGCCGGGGCGTTCGATCAGGCGGGGCTGGAATGGCTGCTGGAGCTGGGCAACAGCAGCATCACCTACCGTTCGCGGTATCTGGCGGTGGCGCAGTTGATTCCGGTGCTCGACCTGTTGCTGCTGGATGAGCAGAACC
This sequence comes from Pseudomonas sp. JQ36, assembly GCF_053851495.1. NCBI lineage: Bacteria > Pseudomonadati > Pseudomonadota > Gammaproteobacteria > Pseudomonadales > Pseudomonadaceae > Pseudomonas > Pseudomonas sp. JQ36. The sequence goes on from NZ_CM132642.1 coordinate 5,466,583, forward strand.
CGCATGCGGTGCTGTTTCAGTTGAAACTGGTGACCCGCACGCTCAAGCGATTGAATGATGATTTCGGCGTACCTCGCGAGGCCGGGTTGCCGCAGTTGGTCGAGCGTCTGGCGCGGTTCGATCTGGGTTGTCTGGAGAACCCGCTGTTCGGAGAGAACAGCGTGCGTGCCGCGCTTGATGGTCTGGCGGATCTGCTGCAGGAGATTGCCGAGGCCAGCGGTCAGGTGTCCGATCGGCTGGCGCTGCGCCACTTTGCCCATGTCGACGATGTCAGCCAACGCACGGTGTCCGTCTGATGAGCGCGCACTACCAGATCTTCCACGACACCTGTTACCACTACGACAGCCCGGTGTCGCTGGCGCAGCAATTGGCGCATCTGTGGCCGCGTGAGTGCACATGGCAGCGCTGCACCGAGCAGCAATTGCTGATCAGCCCGGAGCCGACCACGCGGCGGGATGAGCTGGATGTGTTCGGCAATCCGCTGACCCGACTGGCCTTCGAGCGCCCGCATGACGAGTTGCAGGTCAACGCCCGGCTCACGGTTGAGGTGCTGGCGCGGCCGCTGGCGGACTTCAATCTGTCCCCGGCGTGGGAGCAGACGCGCAACGCGCTGACTTACAGTAGCCAGCCGTTGTCCGCCGAAATGCTCGAGGCTTGTCGCTATCGGTTTCAGTCACCCTACGTGCATTTGAAGCGCAGCTTCGTCGAATTTTCCGAAAGCTGTTTTCCACCGGGCAGGCCTTTGTTGCTGGGCGTGCAGGCCTTGATGCAGAAGATTTTCAGCGAGTTCACTTTCGACGCCGAGGCCACGCAAGTGGCGACGCCGCTGGTGGAAGTGCTGGAGCGCCGACGCGGTGTGTGTCAGGACTTCGCGCATCTGATGCTCGCTTGCGTGCGCTCGCGAGGACTGGCAGCGCGCTACATCAGTGGTTATCTGCTGACCCAGCCGCCGCCTGGACAGCCACGGCTGATCGGCGCCGATGCGTCGCATGCCTGGGTATCGGTGTTCTGTCCGGTATTGGGCTGGGTGGATTTCGATCCGACCAACAACGTGCAGCCGGCGCTGGAGCACATCACCCTGGCGTGGGGTCGGGACTTTTCCGATGTGTCGCCGTTGCGCGGGGTGATTCTGGGGGGCGGGTCTCACGACCCGGAGGTCCGCGTTACCGTGATGCCATTGGAATAACACAACAACCCATGTGGGAGCGGGCTTGCTCGCGAAGGCGGTGTGTCAGTTACATCAATGTTGAAGGTGAAGACGCCTTCGCGAGCAAGCCCGCTCCCACTGGAAGTCGTATCGTGTTCGGAAAACGGGGAGGGCTGTGAGGGCCAGCGGCTGAGCCGCCAGCCCCGTCACAAATCCGCAGGGTCTGACTCGATCATCAAACCCGGTGGGGCTCAGGCGTCGGGCGCCTGGTCTTTCGGTGCATCAACATCAACATCGTCATCAGTCGCCACTTCCCCGTCAGGGTTCAGTGCCGCTTCTTCAGCCATTTGTTTCTTGCGCTGAAGCTTTTCCTCTTTCTTCTGCTCCTTTGCCAGGTCTCGTTGACGTTTGGCGAAGGAGTAATTGGGTTTGGCCATGGGCGATCCTCTGGGGTCGAAGGTGAGGTTGAGCGGCGCGTATTCTGCCCTGTATCGGTGTCCGGCGGTTAGCCGGGTTTTTGGTCGACCCACTTGGGCGTGACGGTCGGCTTCCACTGATCGAGGGCGTCGAGCAGGGTTTGTGGCGATTCGCTCACTTGCAGCATGTCACGATGCGGCGCGCGAACGAAGCCTTCGCCGACGATATGGTCGAGAAAAGCCGTGAGTTTGCTGTAGAAACCGTTCACTTCCAGCAGGCCCAGCGGCTTGCCGTGGTAGCCGAGCTGGCCCCAGGTCCAGACTTCGAACAGCTCTTCCAGCGTGCCGAGGCCGCCGGGCAATGCGATGAACGCATCGCTCAGTTCGGCCATGCGCGCCTTGCGCGCGTGCATGCCATCGACCACTTCGAGGCGCGTCAGGCTTTTGTGGCCGATCTCCTTGTCCATCAGACTTTGCGGAATGATCCCGATCACTTCGCCGCCAGCGGCCAGGGCGGCGTCGGCGACAAGGCCCATCAATCCCACGGCACCACCACCGTAAACCAGCGTCAGCTGGCGCTCGGCGAGGGCCCGGCCAAGGGCTTGGGCGGCTTCGGTGTAAGCCGGATCAGTGCCGGCGTTGGCACCGCAAAATACACAAACGGATTTGAGAGACATGCCTTCCTCCTGGGTCAATCCGTCACAGGGTAATGGCTGGCAGGCCTCGATCCAAGGGCTAGACTTCGCGTTCTGGCGATTCAAAGGTACCGCTGGCGCCACAGGCGTAGGCGGCGAGCAAACTGCACAACAGACCGTTAAAGAACATGATCGGCACTCCGTTTCAGTAGATGCGCCGATCATAGGCCCGGCCGGGGGATCTGGCCGGTAGATTGTTTCGATGAGTGTCATAGCCTGAAAGTTGTATACAATTTTTGACTCAAGTCATAGGAACTTGCGAAGATTTCAGGCAGTCTTTCCACCATTCGTGTTTTTGTTAACCCTGCCTTGGAGATTCACCATGTTTTCCAAAGTTGTTGCGGTATCCCTGCTGGCGCTGGCCAGCAGCCAATTGATGGCTGCCGAGTGCAAAACCACCGTTGATTCCACCGATCAGATGTCCTTCAACACCAAGGAAATCGTGATCGACAAGAGCTGCAAGACCTTCACTGTCGAACTGACCCACTCCGGCAACCTGCCGAAGAACGTCATGGGCCACAACCTGGTGATCAGCAAAGAAGCTGACATGCAGCCAATCGCTACCGCTGGCCTGGCCGCGGGCATCGACAAGAACTACCTGCCGGAAGGTGACGCGCGCATCATCGCTCACACCAAGATCATCGGCGCCAAGGAAACCGATTCGCTGACCTTTGACGTGGCCAAGATTGCAGACGGTGGCTACGGCTTCTTCTGCTCGTTCCCGGGCCACATCTCGATGATGAAAGGCACGATTACTGTTAAGTAATCAACGCACCGCATCATCGTTCTTCGCGGGCAAGCCCACTCCCACAGGGTTTGTGTCGGTCACACATTTTGTGAACAACCGGGACACTGTGGGAGCGGGCTTGCCCGCGAAGAGGCCATCAGCATCGACAGGTGAACTGGCCAAAGAAAAGCCCGCTGAGGATCACTCCTCAGCGGGCTTTTTCATTCAATCACCATGCAATCAAGGCGCAAACGGCATGACCCGTTTGTGATGAGTCTTGTTGTACGTGTTGACGATGATGTCGAACGCTTCCTGACGCACCGGCTCGCCGTGCAGGAAGGCATCGATCTCGGCGTAGGTCACGCCGTGAGAGGCTTCGTCCGGTTTGCCTGGCGACAGGTCTTCCAGATCCGCGGTCGGCACTTTTTCCACCAGCGATTCCGGCGCGCCAAAGCTGCGGGCGATAGCGCGAACCTGGTTTTTCACCAGACCGCTGAGCGGGGCCAGGTCGCAGGCGCCGTCCCCGAACTTGGTGAAGAAGCCCATCACCGCTTCCGCCGCGTGGTCGGTGCCGATCACCAGCCCTTGCGCCGCGCCGGCGATGGTGTACTGGGCGACCATGCGCATCCGCGCTTTGGTGTTGCCGAGGACGAAATCCACCGACACCGCGTGTTTGCCTTCGAACGCCGCGACTTCCTTGGCCAAGGATTTGACTGCCGGGCCGATGTTCACGGTGTGGCGTTCGTCCGGGGCGATGAAATCCACGGACGCTTGCGCATCGTGCTCATCGAACTGGGTTTCGTACGGCAGGCGCACAGCGATGAATTTGTAGGCGTCGTCGCCGGTGCGCTCGCGCAGTTCACGCATGGCGCGCTGGGCCAGGAGGCCGGCGGTCAGCGAGTCGACGCCGCCGCTGATGCCCAGCACCAGGGTCTTGAGGCCGGAATTGACCAGGCAATCCTGGATAAAGGTGATGCGCCGGGCGACTTCCGCTTCGAGGGCCTGATGCCCGGCGAATGGCGGTTGCACCTTGAGCTGTTCAGCAATCTCACGCTGTACGGCTTGCATGAATTCACTCCTTGCTAGATAGGCTGGAAACGGCAGGAACCTGGAACACATGTCGCAAATAGGCGACGAAATTCGGGTCTTTACAGTGAGTCTTGCCTGGCTCGTCGGAGATCTTCGCCACCGGCTGGCCGTTGCAGGCGGTCATTTTAAGCACGATGCTCATCGGTTCGACACCCGGAATGTCACAGGTCAGGTTGGTGCCGATGCCAAAGCTGACGTTGATCCGCCCGTGCAGCGCGCGGAAGATCTCCAGCGATTTGGGCAGGGTCAGGCTGTCGGAGAACACCAGGGTCTTGCTCATTGGGTCGATGCCGAGCTTGTGATAGTGGGCGATGCATTTTTCGCCCCACTGCACCGGATCCCCTGAATCGTGGCGCAGACCATCGAAGAGCTTGGCGAAGAACAGGTCGAAGTCGCCGAGGAAGGCGTCGGTGGTGATGCAATCGGTGAGCGCAATCCCCAGCAGACCACGGTACTCGCGCACCCAGCAATCGAGGGCGGCGATCTGGCTGTCGATCAGCCGTGGCCCGAGTTGCTGGTGGGCCATGATCCATTCATGGGCCATGGTGCCCAGCGGCTTCATATCCAGTTCCCGTGACAGGTGCACGTTGCTGGTGCCGACGAAACGCCCGGGGAAATCGTGTTTGAGCACGTTGACCACTTCTTCCTGTACGCGGTACGAAAAGCGCCGGCGGGTGCCGAAATCGGCGACCTGCAATTGCGCCAGTTCGTCGGCCGAGGCATTGGCGCTGAGCCAGTCGAACTTGCGATACAGCTGTTCCCGCGCCTGCACCAGCTCGATTTCCCGATAGCGATAGCGATAGCGGTTGCGCACTTCGCTGACGATCGCCAGCAACGGTACTTCGTAGAGAATCACATGCAGCCACGGACCGCGCAGCCGGATGAACAGTTCGCCGTTCTCGATGCCGGTGTGCAGGTAGCGCAGGTTGAAGCGGAACAGGCCGAGAAAGCGCAGGAAATCCGGCTTGAGGAAGGTGATGCGCTCGAGAAAACTTAATTGATCGGCACTCAGGCTCAGCTCGGCCAGGCGCTCGATCTGGTAGCGAATCTCGGCCAGATACGGCCGCAGATCCTCGCTGTTACGGCAACGAAACTCCCATTCGACTTCGACGTTGGGGTAGTTGTGCAGCACCGCCTGCATCATCGTCAGTTTGTAGAAGTCGGTGTCGAGCAGGTTCTGCACGATGCGATCGGCAAACACACTCTCGCTCATAAACGGGGTCTCCAGGTGCACCGCGCGGTTGCGCGGGATCAATCAATGACGCTAGTGGCGCATATCAGCGGTGGGGATTGCCAGCATTTTTTAAGAGCGTCGAGATCACCTGTGGGAGCGGGCTTGCTCGCGAATGCGGTGCATCAGTCACATTTGAATTGACTGACCCACCGCATTCGCGAGCAAGCCCGCTCCCACAGGGTTGTTGAAAACTCTATATCGGCGTCAGGTCCGGGCTGTCGATCTGCTCCAGCATCCACTTCACAAAATCCCGCACCTTCGGCACTTCCGCCGCATGCTCCGGGTAGGCCAGGTAATAGGCGTCGGAGCTGGGCATTGCATGCTGCCAGGGAATGACCAGTTTGCCGTCGGCCAATTCCTCTTCCACCAGAAACCGCGGCAGCAGCGCCACGCCGCAGCCGACCTGGGCAGCGCGGATGCACATATAAAAGGTTTCGAAACGCGGGCCGTGGTAGCTGTGCTCGGTGTGGTAACCCTGACTGTCGAACCAGTCGTGCCAGGCCTGTGGGCGCGAGGCATTTTGCAGCAGCACCAGATCGGTCAGTTGCGTCGGGTCGGTGAAGGGCGTGTCCGGCAGGCTGCCGGGGGCGCAGACCGGCACCAGCTCTTCGCCGAACAGCTTCAGGCATTCGGTGCCGGGCCTTGAGCCCTGGCCAAAATAGAACGCCAGATCGCTGCGACCCTGCAGCAAGTCATCGGCCTCCTGCTCGTTGCACAAGTCGAGGTGGATCGACGGATGGCGCAGGCGCCAGCCCTTCAGACGCGGTACCAGCCAACGAGCGCCGAAGGTCGAGGGTGTAGAGACACGCAGGACTTCGGTCTCGCCGCCGTAGGAACGCAGGTAATGCGTGGACATTTCCACCTGAGTGAGGATTTTTCGGACTTCCACCAGGTACAAATCCCCGGCCGGGGTCATCTGCAAACGCCGACGCACCCGACGGAACAACAAGTGCTGCAACAATTCCTCAAGCTGCGCCACTTGCTTGCTGACAGCGCTCTGGGTCAGGTTCAGCTCCTCGGCGGCCCGGGTGAAGCTCAGGTGCCGGGTCACGGCCTCGAAGCACTGCAACGCGGTGATCGATGGCAAGTGGCGTTTATTCAGCATGGGTGATCCCTTTTTCTTGTCTTTCTGTGCGCAGCATGAATAAACGGAATGATATCTCGCGTAAAGGTCGTTTGTTGCCTTGCCCTCGGGAAGCTACAACTAAAGGCCTGCCCGGTCGTGAACATTCGGCCGCACACATTCAGTTTTTCGCTTGAGGAGTGACCCATGGTTGCCGCATTGCTTGATCGTCTTGGTGTGAACCCGGCCCTGTACCAGAACGGCAAAGTGCCGGTGCATTCGCCCATCGACGGCAGCCGCATCGCCGCTGTGAACTGGGAAGGCCCGGCTGAAGTCGAGCAGCACATCAGTCGCGCAGATCATGCTTTCGAGCAGTGGCGCAAGGTGCCGGCCCCGCGTCGCGGCGAGCTGGTGCGTCAGTTCGGCGAAGTGTTGCGCGAATACAAGGCTGACCTCGGCGAACTGGTGTCGTGGGAAGCGGGCAAGATCACTCAGGAAGGCCTCGGTGAAGTGCAGGAGATGATCGACATCTGCGACTTCGCCGTCGGCCTGTCGCGTCAGTTGTACGGCTTGACCATCGCCTCCGAGCGCCCGGGTCATCACATGCGGGAAACCTGGCATCCGCTGGGCGTGGTCGGCGTGATCAGTGCGTTCAATTTTCCCGTCGCGGTGTGGGCGTGGAACACCACGTTGGCGCTGGTCTGCGGTAACCCGGTGGTGTGGAAACCGTCGGAGAAAACCCCGCTGACCGCACTGGCCTGCCAGGCACTGTTCGACCGTGTGGTGAAGAATTTCACCGATGCGCCGGCGAATCTCTGCCAGGTGATCATCGGTGGTCGCGATGCTGGCGAAGCGCTGGTGGATGACCCGCGTGTCGCGCTGATCAGCGCCACCGGCAGCACCCGCATGGGCCGCGAAGTGGCGCCGAAAGTCGCCGCACGTTTTGCCCGCAGCATTCTCGAACTGGGCGGCAACAACGCGATGATCCTCGGCCCGAGCGCCGATCTGGACATGGCCGTGCGCGCCATTCTGTTCAGCGCGGTCGGCACTGCCGGTCAGCGTTGCACCACCCTGCGGCGGCTGATTGCCCATGAGTCGGTGAAGGAAGAAATCGTCACTCGCCTCAAAGCCGCGTACGCCAAAGTGCGTATCGGCCATCCGCTGGAAGGCAATCTGGTCGGCCCGCTGATCGACAAACACAGCTTCGAAAAGATGCAGGACGCGCTGGAGCAGGCGCTGAGCGAGGGCGGCCGGGTGTTCGGCGGCAAGCGTCAGCTCGAAGAGCAGTTCCCCAACGCCTACTACGTGTCGCCGGCCATTGTCGAAATGCCAGAGCAGAGCGATGTGGTCTGCAGCGAAACCTTCGCCCCGATCCTTTACGTGGTCGGCTATAGCGACTTCCAGGAAGCGTTGCGCCTGAACAATGCGGTGCCGCAAGGCCTGTCGTCGTGCATCTTCACCACCGACGTGCGCGAGGCCGAGCAGTTCATGTCGGCGGTCGGCAGCGACTGCGGCATCGCCAACGTCAACATCGGCCCGAGCGGCGCGGAAATCGGCGGCGCGTTTGGTGGCGAGAAAGAAACCGGTGGCGGTCGTGAGTCGGGCTCCGATGCCTGGCGCGCGTACATGCGCCGCCAGACCAACACCGTGAACTACTCGCTGGAGTTGCCGCTGGCGCAGGGCATCACCTTCGACTGAGTTTGGAATGACGCAGATCCCCTGTGGGAGCGGGCTTGCTCGCGAAGTTGGTGGGTCAGTCGACACAGATGTTGGCTGAAACACCGCTTTCGCGAGCAAGCCCGCTCCCACAGGATCAACAGTGTGTTTGGCAGGTTTCTGTTGGAGTCTGGCAATGCCGTTACGCGAAGAATGTCTGTGGGAAACACTCACGCCGCAGCGCCCGGATAACACCGCGCTGCGCGGCGAGGTCAAAGTCGATGTCTGCGTGATCGGCGCCGGGTTTACCGGGTTGTCGGCGGCGCTGCATCTGTTGGAAAAAGGCAAAAGCGTCTGCGTGCTCGAAGCGCACCGCGCCGGGCACGGCGGCTCCGGGCGCAACGTCGGGCTGGTCAACGCCGGCATGTGGATCCCGCCGGACGAGATCGAAGCCGGTTTCGGCGAAGCGGTCGGCAGTCAGCTCAACCGCATGCTCGGGGCGGCGCCGGCGCTGGTATTCAGCCTTGTGGATAAGTACAACATTGATTGTCAGTTGCGCCGCGAAGGCACCCTGCACATGGCGCACAACGCCAAGGGCGAGGCGGATCTGCGCAGTCGCGAGCAACAATGGAAGCGTCGCGGGGCGCCGGTCGAACTGCTCACCGGCAAGGCCTGCGAGCAAGCCACCGGCACGCAGAAGATTGCCGCCGCACTGCTCGACCGCCGCGCCGGTACGCTCAATCCGATGGCTTATGTCACCGGGCTGGCCAACGCGGTGAAGGGCCTGGGCGGACAGATGTTCGATCACTCGCCAGTGACCCGTCTCGAGCGCGTGGGCCAGCAATGGTCGGTGCAGACCGAGCTAGGTTCGGTACTCGCCGAGCAAGTGGTGATCGCCTCCAACGCCTACACCGAAGGCGACTGGACCGAACTCAAGCGCAACTTTTTCCCCGGTTACTACTATCAGGTCGCGTCGGTGCCATTGACCGAAGACGCCGCCCAGGAAATCCTCCCGGGCGGGCAGGGCTCGTGGGACACGCGCCAGGTGCTGAGCAGTATTCGCCGCGACAAGGACGGCCGGTTGTTGCTCGGGAGTCTGGGCAATGGCAATCAGAAACCGACGTGGTTCCTCAAGGCCTGGGCCGACCGCGTGCAGCAGCATTACTTCCCCCATCTGAAACCGGTGGAATGGGAATGCACCTGGACCGGGCGCATCGCCTTCACCCCCGATCACCTGATGCGCCTGTTCGAACCGGCGCCCGGACTGGTGGCCGTCACCGGTTACAACGGTCGCGGCGTGACCACCGGCACTGTGGTCGGCAAAGCCTTCGCCGACTATCTGTGTAACGGCAATCCTCAAGCCCTGCCGATTCCCTTCGCACCGATGCAGCCCTTGGCCGGTGTCGGTTTGCGCAGCTGTCTGTACGAGGCCGGGTTCTCGCTGTATCACGCGGGCCAGTGCCTGCGCATCGTGATTTGAGTGTTGAAATATGTTGCGTAACGCGGCGCTTTTCGGAGTAACGACTAGCCTCTAATGGTGCGGGTTGTAGCAGTCCCGCACCAGCAGTGTGCAGTTCGGTGACGCGAGCTGTTACAGGCTGGTTGCACGTCGTTTGGTGCCGCGGTTGCAATGATGGCGCAAGCGGGTTGCGCCTCAGATTTAAAAAGGTTTCACCTTCCGCGGTTTAGACGGTTGCACGCCCAATGAAAATGGGAACGAAACAGTCGAAATAACAAGAAAGCAGCGACTTTTTGAAGAATAAAAAACCGATGGCACGGCGCTTGCTCAGAGCATTCAGTGAAGTGAAGTCGCAGTGCCAACTAAAAAAAACCTTGGAGCACCACCTCATGTCCCAGACGTTTTACAAGAAAGGCTTTCTGGCCCTCGCAGTGGCTACTGCGTTGGGTGTTTCTGCGTTTGCTCAAGCTGATGTGAAAATCGGTGTAGCGGGTCCAATGACTGGCGCCAACGCGGCATTTGGCGAGCAGTACATGAAGGGTGCACAGGCAGCGGCGGACGCGGTCAACGCGGCAGGCGGCGTCAACGGCGAGAAGATCGTACTGGTCAAGGGCGATGATGCCTGCGAACCGAAGCAGGCGGTGACAGTCGCCAAGGACCTGACCAACCAGAAAGTCGCCGGCGTGGTCGGTCACTTCTGCTCTTCCTCCACCATCCCCGCCTCGGAAATCTACGACGAAGCCGGGATCATCGCGATCACCCCGGGTTCCACCAACCCGCAGGTTACCGAGCGCGGCCTGAGCGCCATGTTCCGTATGTGCGGGCGTGACGACCAGCAGGGCATCGTGGCCGGCGACTACATCGTCGACGTGCTCAAGGGCAAGAAAGTCGTCGTACTGCACGACAAAGACACCTACGGCCAAGGGCTGGCGGATGCCACCAAGGCACAACTGGTCAAGCGCGGCGTAACGCCCGTGTTGTATGAAGGCCTGACCCGTGGCGAAAAAGACTTCAGCACCATCGTCACCAAGATCCGTGGCGCTGGCGCCGACGTCGTCTACTTCGGCGGCCTGCATCCGGAGGCCGGCCCGCTGGTTCGTCAATTGCGTGAACAAGGTCTGAAAGACGTCAAGTTCATGTCCGATGACGGCATCGTGACTGACGAACTGGTGACCACCGCCGGTGGCCCGCAATTCGTTGACGGCGTGCTGATGACTTTTGGCGCCGACCCACGCCTGCTGCCTGACAGCAAGACCGTGGTGGACGCGTTCCGCAAGGCCGGCACCGAGCCTGAAGGCTACACCCTGTACGCCTACGCTTCGGTACAAACCCTGGCTGCCGCGTTCAACGGTGCGAAGTCCAACAAGGGCGAAGAGGCTGCGGCCTGGCTGAAGAAAAATCCGGTGAAAACCGTGATGGGCGAAAAAACCTGGGACTCCAAGGGCGACCTGAAAGTCTCCGACTACGTGGTGTACCAGTGGGACAAGGACGGCAAATATCACCAGCTGGAAAAACAGAAGTAAGGGCTGACGCGATCATCCGAACGCCATGAACCCCTGTGGGAGCGGGTTTGCTCGCGAATGCGGGGTGTCAGTCGCCATCAACGGTAACTGATACGCCGCATTCGCGAGCAAGCCCGCTCCCACAGGAGACGATGGTGTTCGGGGGGAACGTGTCTGCATTGCTCCGACGTAAATCTGTATTTTTCCTAGAAGAACCGCCCGCTTCGGTGGGCAGGTTCTCATTGCGTGAGATTGCGTTATGGATGGTATTTTCCTGCAGCAACTGGTCAACGGCCTGACCCTCGGGTCGGTCTATGGCCTGATCGCCATCGGCTACACAATGGTCTACGGCATCATCGGCATGATCAACTTCGCCCACGGCGAGGTTTACATGATTTCCGCTTACCTGGCGGCAATCAGTCTGGCTCTGCTGGCTTACTTCGGTATTGAATCCTTCCCGCTCCTGATGCTCGGCACACTGATTTTCACCATCGTGATCACAGCGGTGTATGGCTGGGTCATCGAGCGTGTCGCATACAAACCCCTGCGCAACTCCACCCGACTGGCACCGTTGATCAGCGCCATCGGCATTTCCCTGATCCTGCAAAACTACGCACAGATCGCCCAAGGCGCCAAACAACAGGGTGTGCCTACCCTGCTGACCGGGGCTTGGCGTGTTGAAGTCGGTACTGGTTTCGTGCAATTGACCTACACCAAAGTCTTCATTCTGGTGGCCGCATTCGTCGGTATGGGTCTGCTGACCTACGTGATCAAGTACACCAAGCTCGGCCGCATGTGCCGCGCCACCCAGCAAGACCGCAAGATGGCCTCGATCCTCGGGATCAACACCGACCGGGTGATTTCCTATGTGTTCATCATCGGTGCAGCCATGGCGGCGCTGGCCGGCGTGCTGATCACCATGAACTACGGCACGTTCGACTTCTATGCCGGTTTCATCATTGGCATCAAGGCATTCACCGCGGCGGTGCTCGGCGGCATCGGCTCTCTGCCTGGTGCGATGCTTGGCGGGATCATTCTCGGCATATCCGAGTCGCTGTTCTCGGGCCTGGTCAACTCCGACTACAAAGACGTGTTCAGCTTCTCGCTGCTCGTACTTGTTCTGGTCTTCCGGCCTCAGGGCCTGTTGGGCCGTCCTCTTGTGTCGAAGGTGTAAGCGATGTCTTCAACCACTAAAACAACCATCGATATCAAAAAAAGTCTGGTTGAGGCGGTCCTGGCCGGCCTGATTGCCCTGATCGTATTCGGGCCGATTGTCGGCGTCGTCCTCGACGGCTACAGCTTCAACCTCGAATCGACCCGTGTGGCGTGGATCATCGGCATTGTCATGATCGGCCGGTTTGCCCTCAGCCTGTTCCTGCAAACCCCCAAAGGCCTGAAAATTCTCGACAGTTTCGAGAGCACCGGTTCCGGTGTGCATGTGCTGCCTGCCGATCACAAATCACGCCTGCGCTGGATCATTCCGCTGCTGATTGTGCTCGCCGTCATCGTGCCGTTTGTCTCCAACTCGTACCTGCTGGGCGTGGTCATCCTCGGGCTGATCTACGTGCTGCTGGGTCTGGGGTTGAACATCGTGGTCGGTCTGGCCGGTTTGCTCGACCTCGGTTATGTGGCGTTCTACGCCATCGGCGCCTACGGTCTGGCGCTGGGTTATCAATACCTCGGGCTGGGCTTCTGGACCGTGTTGCCACTGGCGGCGATCACCGCAGGGCTTGCCGGCTGCATCCTCGGTTTCCCGGTGCTGCGTCTGCACGGCGACTATCTGGCGATCGTGACCCTGGGCTTTGGTGAGATCATTCGCCTGGTCCTCAACAACTGGTTGTCGCTGACTGGCGGCCCGAATGGGATGCCGGCGCCGCTGCCGACCTTCTTCGGTCTGGAGTTCGGCAAGCGGGCCAAAGATGGCGGGGTGCCGTTTCACGAGTTCTTCGGCATCGCCTACAACCCGGACGTGAAGTATTACTTCATCTACGCGGTATTGTTCCTGGTGGTGTTGGCTGTGCTGTACATCAAGCATCGTCTGGTGAAGATGCCGGTGGGGCGCGCCTGGGAAGCGTTGCGCGAAGATGAAATCGCCTGCCGCTCGATGGGCCTGAACCATGTACTGGTCAAACTTTCGGCGTTCACCATCGGTGCATCGACCGCGGGCCTGGCCGGGGTGTTCTTCGCCACCTATCAAGGCTTCGTCAACCCGACCTCGTTCACCTTCTTCGAATCGGCACTGATCCTCGCCATCGTCGTACTCGGCGGCATGGGTTCAACCATCGGTGTGGTGATCGCTGCATTTGTGCTGACGGTTGCCCCGGAACTGCTGCGCGGCTTCGCTGAATACCGCGTGCTGCTGTTCGGCATCCTGATGGTGTTGATGATGATCTGGCGACCACGAGGGCTGATCCGCATCAGCCGTACCGGGGTCACTCCACGCAAAGGTGCCATTCACTATGAGAGGACTGCGCCATGAGTGAAGTCGTACTCTCTGTGGAAAAACTGATGATGCACTTCGGTGGCATCAAGGCCCTGAGCGATGTCAGCCTCAAGGTCAAACGCAACTCGATCTTTGCCTTGATCGGGCCGAACGGTGCCGGCAAGACCACGGTGTTCAACTGCCTGACCGGGTTCTACAAGGCCTCCGGCGGCAAGATCGAACTCAACGTGCGTGGCCAGCAGACCAACGTCATCCAGTTGCTGGGCGAGTCGTTCAAACCGACCGATTTCGTTTCGCCGAAAAGCTTTCTCAGCCGTCTGTACTACAAGATGTTCGGCGGTACCCATCTGGTGAACCGCGCCGGCCTGGCCCGGACGTTCCAGAACATTCGCCTGTTCAAGGAAATGTCGGTGCTGGAAAACCTGCTGGTGGCGCAGCACATGTGGGTCAACCGCAACATGCTCGCCGGCATCCTCAACACCAAGGGCTACCGCAAGGCCGAAAGCGATGCGCTGGACTGCGCGTTCTACTGGCTGGAAGTGGTCGATCTGGTGGACTGCGCCAACCGTCTGGCCGGTGAACTGTCCTACGGCCAGCAACGCCGTCTGGAGATCGCCAGGGCCATGTGCACACGGCCGCAGATCATCTGTCTCGACGAACCGGCCGCCGGCCTCAACCCTCAGGAAACCGAAGCGCTGAGCGCGATGATCCGGCTGCTGCGCGACGAGCACGATCTGACCGTGGTGCTGATCGAACACGACATGGGCATGGTCATGAGCATTTCCGACCACATCGTGGTGCTGGATCACGGCGTGGTCATCGCCGAGGGTGGGCCCGACGCGATCCGCAACGATCCGAAAGTGATTGCTGCCTACCTGGGCGCCGACGAAGAGGAGCTGGTATGAGCAAACCGATCCTCGAACTCAAAGACCTGGACGTGTTCTACGGCCCGATCCAGGCCCTCAAAGGCGTGTCGCTGCAGATCAACGAAGGCGAGACCGTCAGCCTGATCGGCTCCAACGGCGCGGGTAAATCGACGCTGCTGATGTCGATCTTCGGCCAGCCGCGCGCGGCGGGTGGGCAGATCCTCTATCAAGGCGTCGACATCACTCACAAGTCCTCGCACTACATCGCCTCCAACGGCATCGCGCAGTCGCCGGAAGGGCGTCGGGTATTCCCCGACATGACCGTCGAGGAAAACCTGCTGATGGGCACCATCCCGATTGGCGACAAGTACGCCAAGGAGGATATGCAGCGCATGTTCGAGCTGTTCCCGCGGCTTGAAGAGCGCCGTAACCAGCGGGCGATGACCATGTCCGGCGGCGAGCAGCAAATGCTCGCCATTGCCCGCGCATTGATGAGTCGGCCGAAGCTGTTGTTGCTCGATGAGCCGAGCCTGGGCCTGGCGCCGATCGTGGTGAAACAGATCTTCGCCACCCTGCGTGAACTGGCGAAAACCGGCATGACCATTTTCCTCGTCGAGCAGAACGCCAACCATGCGTTGAAGCTGTCGGATCGGGCGTACGTGATGGTCAACGGCGAGATTCGTCTGACCGGTACCGGTAAAGAGTTGTTGGTGAATGAGGAGGTGCGTAACGCTTATCTGGGCGGGCACTGATTCTGCTTGAGTTGTCCACAAAGCCCCGTGACGAAAGTCCCGGGGCTTTTTACATCCCAAGTCCAGCGCAAATCCCTTGTGGGAGCGGGCTTGCTCGCGAAGAGGGTGTGTCAGATAACGCCGTGTTTGATGACATATCCTCTTCGCGAGCAAGCCCGCTCCCACAGTTGACCTGTGCCAGATTTCAGAATTGTGGAAAACAAATTCCCATAGCTGCCAAAGCGCGACATATAGACGCTGCAAATGGCTGTTTTTCCACAGTTTTGACTTGTCCCCGTTTGCTGTGGAGCTGGCTGTGAATAACGTGGGAGTAGCTGGCTGAAGCCCTTGTGGAACGTGGCCTGCGGGCTGGTGATTGATTTTTGATCAGGTGTTTTTGCGGGAGCTGAAGACGCTGTTGTCAATCTTTTTCTAGGCTGCGCTGTAGAGGCAATTTCAGGTGAACAAGCCTGTGGATAAGTCTGTGACTAAACTCTGGAAAGACTGCGCTGAGGGCCGTAATTACTGGCCTCGCGCAATCACCGCGCTGACCGGCCGGTCGTGCAAAATGCCATCTCCGGCACAACAGCTGCTTCAGGGTCAAGCAAAAAACTTTCTATTTCCCGCGCAAAGCCTTGTGTGGCGCGGCTTTGCGCGTTTCCACTTGCCCCCGGAAACTGTGGAAGGGACTGTGGATAACGTGCGTGCACATGGCTACAGGCCACGCCACATAAGGTGTAGCGACGATTGATCGAATTTTGATCGGAATATGTCCCGGTGCGGGTGTTGCTCGTGAATGCCGGGCCGGGCATGCTGGCTGCTGATTTTCTATTCCAATGGCTGCGCTGGCGGCCGACGCAAGGAGAACACGATGTCCAACACCCTGTTTATTACCGGCGCAACCTCCGGTTTTGGTGAAGCCTGTGCCCGTCGTTTTGCCGAGGCTGGCTGGAAACTGGTGTTGACCGGCCGTCGTGCAGAACGTCTCGACGCCCTGTGCGCCGAGCTGTCGAAGCAGACCGAAGTGCATGGCCTGGTGCTCGACGTGCGTGACCGCAAGGCGATGGAAGAGGCGATTGCCAATCTGCCACCGTCGTTCGCCAAGCTGCGTGGCCTGATCAACAACGCCGGACTGGCGCTGGGCGTCGATCCGGCACCCAAATGCGACCTCGACGACTGGGACACCATGGTCGATACCAACGTCAAAGGCCTGATGTACAGCACCCGTCTGCTGCTGCCGCGGTTGATCGCTCACGGCCGCGGCGCCAGCATCGTCAACCTCGGTTCGATCGCAGGCAACTACCCGTACCCGGGCAGCCACGTGTATGGCGCCACCAAGGCGTTCGTTAAACAATTCTCGCTGAACCTGCGTTGCGACTTGCAGGGCACCGGCGTGCGCGTCAGCAACATCGAGCCAGGTCTGTGTGAAAGCGAGTTCTCGCTGGTGCGTTTTGCCGGTGACCAGGAACGCTACAACGCGACCTACGCCGGTGCCGAGCCGATCCAGCCGCAGGACATCGCCGAGACCATCTTCTGGGTGCTCAACGCCCCGGCGCACATCAATATCAACAGCTTGGAGCTGATGCCAGTGAGCCAGACCTGGGCCGGGTTTGCGATCGAGCGTAACAAGGCGTAAGACCCTGTGGCGAGGGAGCTTGCTCCCGCTGGACTGCGCAGCAGGCCCGCTTTTTTTCAACTGAAGAGCGGGGGCGCTCCGCACCCCAGCGGGAGCAAGCTCCCTCGCCACAAAACCGGGCAAAACCGCCAATAAGGTAAACTCATCTCCGACAAACCCCACCGCACCCCGCGGTTCAAAGGTTTTTAGAGGAGGCTACGTGAGTAACCGAGGTGAGCAGTCGCTGCTCAAACAATCGACCATCCTGATGTTCGCGGTGTCGATTGCCGGGATCGTCACCGGTTTTGTTTCAGGTTCGCAATCCATCCTTTTTGATGGTTTTTTCTCGCTGATCGCAACGTTCATCAAAGTACTGATGCTGATCACCGCCAGGCTGATCGCCAAAGAAAGCAATCACCGCTTTCAGTTCGGTTTCTGGCATCTGGAGCCGATGGTGCTGCTGATCGAAGGCAGCTTCCTGCTGTTGATCGCCATCTATGCGTTTCTCAACGGTGTATTCGGCATCATCAACGGTGGCCGCGAGATCGAGCTGGGGCTGGTGATCATTTATGCGGCGGTGTTCACCGTCGTCGAATTCGCCTATTTCTTCTACGTGCGTCGGCGCAATCGCAAGCTCAAGTCCAGCCTGATCCAGTTCGACAACATCAGTTGGCTGGTGGACGCGATGCTCTCGGTCGGCCTGTTGATCAGTTTTCTCGCCGCGTTGCTGCTCAAGGCCCAGGGCTTTGACGAGTGGGCGAAATTTGTCGACCCGCTGATCCTGATCGTGCTGGCGCTGACCATGCTGCCGCCGGCGTTCAAGATCCTCGGCCCGGCGCTGCGTGATGTACTGGGTATTGCCCCGGACACCTTGGATGATCAAGTGCGTCAGGTAATGGAAGCGGCGAAGGCCGAGCATGGTTTCGATGATTACGTGACCTACGTGCAGAAGCACGGGCGGGCGCGGTTTATCGAGATTCATGTGGTGTTGCCGGCGAATTACCGGCTGCAGAGCGTGGGGCAGCTGGATGCCTTGCGTGAGGAAATTTCGGCGCAGCTCGGCGAGCCGGATGCGGCACGCTGGTTGACGATCAGCTTTACCGGTGACAAGAAGTGGATTGCCTAGAGACCGTGTAACGGCTATTCGCGAGCAAGCCCGCTCCCACAGGGATCCGAGCTGTACACAAATTTTGTGTTCGCCGAAATTCCCCTGTGGGAGCGGGCTTGCTCGCGAAAGCTATTTTTCAATCAACGCAGATATTCAGCCAGCCCGCTGTAGCAGGTCGCCAAGTGATAAGGCGTCGTCGAAGGCATGTCCTTGCGGCTGACCTCTCCCTGCTCATCCCGGCATTCATGCCACCCGTCCGCATGCAGAAACCGCTGCTGCAGCGCCTGCAACTGGCGCAGCACGGTGGCTTCGCTGTCCGGGCGCAGTGTCAGAGCGCGCAGGTATTCCGCCTGCGCCCAGATGCGCTGAGTCGAATCTTTCGGGCGACCTTCCAGCTCCAGATCGAGCATTGCCCGCACGGCGCCGGACGGCTGTTCAACGCCGAATTGCTCGGTGAAAGCGAAGGCTCGCTCCAGCGCCGCGTGCAGTTTCGAACCGCGCAGCAGGGCTGAAGATTCAAGCAGGAAATACCATTCGAACTGATGCCCTGGCTCGTACCAGTTATCCACAGCCCCCAACGGCTTCTCCATCAACACACCGTGCTGCGGATCGACGAACTGCCTGTGCATGGCTGTGCATAACTCGACCAGCGCTTGCTGCGTCGCCGCGTCTTCACGCACCGCCAAGGTGGCGAGGAACGCTTCGGCCAGGTGCATCAGCGGGTTTTGCAGTGGCCCGGTTTGCAGGGTGATCCAGTCGCGGTCCAGGCACGCTTCGTACAAGCCATCGCCGGTGGCGAAGCGTCGGCCGATGACTTCCAGTGCGGCGTTGAGCGTGGATTCCACCAGCGGCTCGCGGGACTTGGCCCAGTAATGGGCGCAGGCGAACAGGATGAAGGCGTGGGTGTAGAGGTCTTTGCGCTGATCCAGCGGCTTGCCTTGCGCGTCGATGCTGTAGAACCAGCCACCGTGCTCTGCATCGTGGAAATGCCGTTGCAGCGAGCGGAATAGCGCGGCGGCGCGCACCTCGGCGTTATCCACAACCCCGATCAGGCTGGAAAACAGATACAGCTGCCGTGCGCAGGCCATCGCCCGATAGCGTTGCGGTGGCAACGGATGATGCGCCGCGTCGAGTGCTTCGTAGGGCAGCGCCATGTCGGCGTTCCAGCCCGGGCCTTGCCAGAGCGGCACGATCACGTTCAGAAAGTGTTGTTGCACGTCGCTGAACAGGGTGGTCAATTCGGGCAGGGAGGTGGAGCGGGAGGCATGGGGCATTGGCGGACGTCGTCACGGCTGGGGCGATTGCGCGACATGGTAGCAGAGCGGCGTCCTTTAGAGACGCAGTGACTGTCAGACCGCTTTCGCGAGCAAGCCCGCTCCCACAGGTTTTGTGTACACCACAAATCCAGTGTGGGAGCGGGCTTGCTCGCGAAGAGGCCGGTTCAGGCGATAGAGATCAGCCTGCCAGCAACCATGCACCGGTCATCGCTGAAGCTGCACCCGCCACTCGCACCAATGGTGCAGCAGCCTGCGGCAGAAAACGAACCACGGCATAACCTACGGCATGCAGCGCCGCCGTCGCCGCGACAAAACCGGCGGCATACGCCCACGGGCTGCTCATGTCCGGCAGTTCCAGGCCATGCGCCACGCCATGGAACAACGCAAACAGTGCCGTTGCCGCCACCGCCATCATCAGTGGCGGACGCACGGCCAGTGCCACCGCCAGACCCAGCGCCAGCACCGAAGCGGCGATCCCGCTTTCCAGCGCCGGCAGCTCCAGCCCTTCAAAGCCGAGCATGCCGCCGATCAGCATGGTGCCGACGAATGTGCACGGTAGCGCCCAGCGCGCCGCGCCTTGTTGTTGCGCCGCCCATAGGCCGACCGCGACCATCGCCAGCAAGTGGTCGAGACCGCCGATCGGGTGGCTGATGCCGGCGACCAGACCGCTGTCGCCGTGGCCCGGGTGGGCGAAGGCCAGGGCTGGGGTCAGCAGCAGCGCCACGGCGCCGAAAATACGTTTGAGTGTCATGGAGAAGCTTCCTTGTTGGTCAATAAGTCAGGCGGCGTTCAGCAGGCCCTGGCGTTCGATGAAGGCGATGATTTCTTCCAGGCCCAGACCGGTTTTCTGGTTGCTGAAGACGAATGGCTTGCCGTTGCGCATGCGTTTGGTATCGCTGTCCATCATCTCCAGCGAGGCGCCGACCAGCGGTGCCAGGTCGATCTTGTTGATCACCAGCAGGTCGGACTTGCAGATCCCCGGTCCGCCCTTGCGCGGCAACTTGTCACCGGCGGAGACGTCGATCACGTAGATGGTCAGATCCGACAGCTCCGGGCTGAAAGTCGCCGACAGGTTGTCGCCGCCGGATTCCACCAGAATCAGGTCCAGCCCCGGAAAGCGCCGGTTCAATTGATCGACCGCTTCGAGGTTGATCGAGGCGTCCTCGCGGATTGCCGTGTGCGGACAGCCACCGGTTTCCACGCCGATGATCCGCTCCGGGGCCAGCGCTTCGTTGCGCACCAGAAAGTCGGCGTCTTCGCGGGTGTAGATGTCGTTGGTGACGACGGCCAGGTTGTAGCGATCGCGCAATGCCAGGCACAGGGCCAGGGTCAATGCGGTCTTGCCGGAACCGACCGGGCCGCCGATACCGACGCGCAGGGGTTGTGTGTTCATGGTTTGTTCTCCTAAGAGCGAAACAGTCGGCTGTACTGGCGCTCATGCGCCATGCACGCCAGGGACAGGCCGAATGCGGCGCTGCCGATGTGTTCGGGATTGATGCGGGTGGCGTCCTGCTGCGCCTGTTGCAGCAGCGGCAGCAGTTCGCTGGTCAGACGCTGGGCGGCTTGCTGGCCCAGCGGCAGGGTTTTCATCAATACGGCGAGTTGGTTTTCCAGCCAGCTCCACAGCCACGCGGCGAGGGCGTCCTGCGGGTTGATGCCCCAGGCGCGCGCGGCGAGTGCCCAGCCGAGGGCCAGGTGCGGTTCGGCACATTGCTCAAGAAAGCTGCGGGCCGGCGCGTCGAGTTCTGGCAGACCGTTGAGCAACTGCTGCAGCGAGTAGCCCATCTGCCGGCTCTCCAGATGCAACTCGCGGGTCTCGCGGCTGGCGCGGTGGGTTTCGCAGAGGCGCAGCAACTCGGGCCAGTTTTCCTCGGCCGCGGCCTGACAATGGGCAAGCAGCAGCGGCGCCTCGAAACGCGCGAGGTTGAGCAGCAACTGATCGCTGATCCAGCGGCGGGCACTGTCCGGGCTGTTCACGCGGCCGTTATCCACCGCCATTTCCAGGCCTTGCGAATAGCTGTAGCCGCCAATCGGCAGTTGCGGACTGGCCAGGCGCAACAGCGCCCAGGCCGGATTCACAGGCGTACGCCGAACTGATGAAGTTTGGGCGCGTAATTGAAATCTTCGTCGCCATGCCGCGAATGGTGATGGCCGCCGCCGTAGGCACCGTGTTCCGGCTGGAACGGCGCCTCAATCGCCTCGACCTGGGCGCCAAGCTGTTCGAGCATAGCCTTGAGCACGTAATCGTCGAGCAGACGCAGCCAGCCATCGCCGACTTGCAGAGCGACGTGGCGGTTGCCCAGGTGATAGGCGGCGCGGGTCAGTTCGAAGGCATTGGCGCAGGTGACGTGCAGCAGTTGCTCGGGGCGGGCGCAGACGCGAACGATGCGGCCGTCCTCGGCCTGCAGGCATTCGCCGTCATATAACGGTGCCTGACCGCGCTCCAGAAACAACCCGACGTCTTCGCCGTCGGCACTGAAACAGCGCAGACGGCTTTTGCTCCGCGCTTCGAAGGTCAGGTGCAACTCGGCGGACCAGACAGGTTGAGGGTCGATTCTGCGATGAATCACCAGCATCGGAAAGCTTCCAGCAGTGGACTTGTAGGAGGGCTAGAGCAAGGGGCTTGCCAACCGGGCGAGATGTAGGAAATCCCTGTCGGAGCGTAGAGGATGTTTCAAGATGTTGCGGAATTTTGGAAGGTTTTGGTGCGTGAAGATTTTTACATGCACCAAATGTGAGCTTTGACACATAACCAATGTGGGAGCGGGCTTGCTCGCGAAAGCGGTGCATCAGTCAACAATGAAGTGACTGACCCACCGCTTTCGCGAGCAAGCCCGCTCCCACAGGGATTTATGTTGGTTTTGAAAAAAGAGGAATTACTCGGTACTGCCCAACCCTTGCCAGTGCTTTAGGCCGATAAAGATGAAGCGCAATTGCTGGGTGATCTTCGCCTGTGGCGTCAGATGCTCCGGCAGGGCTTCGGCAGGCGGGTCGATGATGTCCGGCAGGGTGGCGAATACCGATTTGACGATCAGGTCGGCGATCACGCTCAGACCGGCAGCGTCCAGATGCTGCAACTTGGGCATCAATGTCAGGTCGGCCGCGAGGTCGGCGCTGATGTTTTCGCGCAGACGGCCAATCGCCTGACGTACCGGTTGCGAACCGCCGTACTGCTCACGAGCGAGAAACAGGAATTGCGAACGGTTGGCGCTGACCACGTCGAGGAAGATCCGCACCGACGCATCGATGATGCCGCCCATGACGAATTCGTTGTGGCGCACCAGGCGAATGGTTTCGCGGAAGGTCTGGCCGACTTCACTGACCAGCACCAGACCCAGCTCGTCCATGTCGGCAAAATGCCGGTAGAAACCGGTGGGCACGATACCGGCGGTCTTGGTTACTTCGCGCAGGCTCAGGCTGCCGAATCCTCGGCCGCTTTCCATCAAATGGCGGGCAGCGTCCATCAGGGCGTTGCGGGTCTGTTGTTTCTGTTCGGCGCGGGGCAGCATCGCAGAGGCGTTTTCTTGAGCGGGACAAGCGCCGCACTCTAGCAAATCGGCTTTGCTGGCGTCGAACGGCAGGGGGGAAAGTCAGCGGAAAAAGGGATTTTGCAGATTGTCAGTGCTGAAAAAGTCAAAAGCCCAATCCGGTGATTGGGCTTTTTTTCCAGGCCGCCATGGGCTTAGCTCAAAGCGCTGTTGCGTTCGATCACACGGTCACCACCGCCTTCGGCAACGGCTTGGCCCAGTGGGGTTTTATCGAAACCGTCTTCAGCCAGGGTCTGGCCTTGTGGAGTGCGGTCGCTGCCGTCGGAAGCCAGGGTTTGACCCTGTGGAGTGCGGTCGCTGCCATCGGAGGCCAAGGTCTGGCCCTGTGGAGTACGGTCGCTGCCATCGGAAGCCAGGGTCTGACCTTGTGGAGTCTTGTCATAGCCGTCTTGCACCAGACCTTTCTCTTCCAGGCGATCACGGCCGCCTTCTGCTACAGCTTGACCTTGTGGAGTCTTGTCGTAGCCATCTTGTACCAGGCCTTTTTCTTCCAGACGATTACGGCCGTTTTCAGCCAGGGTCTGGCCTTGTGGAGTGCGGTCGCCGCCATCAGCAGCAACAGTCTGGCTGAACACCGAGTGGCTGGATTTCACTTGTGGGGTAGCCTGTTCGGCAGCGGGCAGGGCGAAAGCAGTGCTGGCTAGCATCGACAGGGTAAGGCTGAGCAGTAATTGGCGTTTCATGATGGGTTGCTCCTTGGGAGGGCGATAAAGTGGGTACGAAGCCAATGCTACTCTCGATAAGTCGATATAAAAGTTCATAAACGCAATGGTAATAATCAACAGAATTG
This sequence comes from Pseudomonas sp. JQ36, assembly GCF_053851495.1. Classification (NCBI taxonomy): domain Bacteria; kingdom Pseudomonadati; phylum Pseudomonadota; class Gammaproteobacteria; order Pseudomonadales; family Pseudomonadaceae; genus Pseudomonas; species Pseudomonas sp. JQ36. The sequence goes on from NZ_CM132642.1 coordinate 5,489,949, forward strand.
ATTGTTCTGCCGAGGCGCTCTAGCTCGGGCGTTTGCGGGCGGTGGTTTTGCACCGCAGTGGGTATTTTCGACTCACTCGCGCCTCGCAAATGTGCGGGTGGCGGTAACGCTGCTCGACCAATCAGTCAGCATTCGGGCGATTTTTTGCCATGGAATCCATATTTCGATTAAACCTGCGTACTGTTTGCCAGTCGTAGATTTCATGAGGGCCGCTTTGGCCCGCCGTTTCAGCTGTGCGTCGCGAAATCGGCGTGCGGTCGTCATCAGGAGTTTTGTGCATGACGCGCACCGGAAAAATCTTCAGTTGGACCTTCGCCATCCTCGTACTGCTGCTGGCGGTACTGGTTCTGATCATCGTGTTCTTCGACTGGAACCGGATCAAACCGCCGCTCAACGCCAAAGTCTCGGAAGAATTGCATCGACCGTTCGCCATCAATGGCAACCTTGCGGTGATCTGGCAGCGCGAGCCGGAGGAGGGCGGCTGGCGGGCTTGGGTGCCGTGGCCGCACGTGGTGGCTGAAGACCTGACGCTGGGCAACCCGGACTGGTCGAAGCAGCCGCAGATGGTCACGCTCAAACGCGTGGAGCTGCGCATCTCGCCATTGGCCCTGCTGGCGCAACGGGTGACCATCCCGCGCATCGACCTGACCGAACCCAATGCGCAACTGCAACGCCTGGCCGATGGTCGCGCCAACTGGACCTTCAAGTTCGACCCGAAAGACCCGAATGCCGAACCGTCGAACTGGGTGGTGGACATCGGCGCCATCGGTTTCGACAAGGGCCACGTCACGCTCGATGACCAGACGCTGAAGACTAATCTCGACGTATTGATCGATCCGCTGGGCAAGCCGATTCCGTTCAGCGATATCGTCGGCGCCAAAGCCGCGAAGACCGCCCAGGACAAGGGCGCCGCGCCGCAGGACTATGCATTCGCGCTGAAGGTCAAAGGCCAATACCACGGCCAGAACCTCACTGGCCAGGGCAAGATCGGCGGATTGCTGGCGTTGCAGGACGCGAACAAACCCTTCCCGCTGCAGGCCCAGGCGAAGATCGGCGCCACCAGCATCGAACTCGCCGGCACCTTGACCGACCCGCTCAACCTCGGCGCTCTTGATCTGCGGCTGAAACTGGCCGGTGCCAGCCTCGGCAACCTCTATCCACTGACCGGAGTGACCCTGCCGGACACGCCGCCGTACGCCACCGACGGCCATCTGATTGCCAAGCTGCATGATGCGGACGGGGCGAAGTTCACCTATGAACAGTTCAACGGCAAGATCGGCGGCAGTGACATTCACGGCGATCTGACCTACGTCGCCAGCCAGCCTCGGCCCAAGCTCAGCGGCGCGTTGCTGTCCAATCAACTGCTGTTCGCCGACCTCGCGCCGCTGATCGGCGCCGACTCCAATGACAAGCAAAAGGCTCGCGGCGGCGAGAGCAAGCAGCCGACCGACAAAGTGTTGCCGGTGGAAGAATTCAAGACCGACCGCTGGCGCGCGATGGATGCCGATGTCGAGTTCACCGGCAAGCGCATCGTCCACAGCGAGAAACTGCCGTTCACCGACCTTTATACCCACCTGAAACTCAATGACGGTGAACTCAGCCTCGAACCACTGCGCTTCGGCGTGGCCGGCGGCAATCTGGACGCGCAGATCCGCCTCAACGGCCGCACCGAACCGCTGGAAGGGCGGGCCAAACTGACTGCGCGCGGGTTCAAGCTCAAGCAGTTGTTCCCGACCTTCGAACCGATGAAAACCAGCTTCGGCGAGCTCAACGGCGACGCCGACATCAGCGGTCGCGGCAACTCGGTGGCCAAGCTGCTCGGCGGCGCCAATGGCCAGTTGAAGATGCTGATCAACGACGGTGCCATCAGCCGTGAGCTGATGGAACTGGCGGGGCTCAACGTCGGCAACTATGTAGTCGGCAAAATCTTTGGCGACAAGGAAGTGAAGATCAACTGCGCGGCGGCGGACTTCGACATCAAGACCGGCCTGGCGACCACGCGGTTGTTTGTGTTCGATACCGAGAACGCGATCATTTACATCGACGGCACCGCGAACATGGCCACCGAGCAACTGGATCTTACCGTTACGCCGGAATCCAAGGGCTGGCGTCTGATTTCGCTGCGTTCACCGCTGTACGTGCGCGGCAAGTTCATCAAGCCGGATGCGGGCGTGAAGGCAGTGCCATTGATGCTGCGCGGCGCGGGGATGGTGGCGCTGGGCGTGATTGCTGCGCCGGCTGCGGGGTTGTTGGCGCTGGTGGCGCCGAGTGGCGGGGAGCCGAACCAGTGCGCGCCTCTGCTTGAACAGATGAAGTCGGGCAAGGCGCCAGTGACCGTCAAGCCAACAAAATGATCGGTGACTGACAGGGCCCCTTCGCGAGCAAGCCCGCTCCCACAGGTTTAGTGAAAAACCTGTGGGAGCGGGCTTGCTCGCGAAGGCGGTTTCGAAAGGCTTACAGGTCTTTCAGAATGTCGGCCATGTCATCGGCATGCTCTTCTTCCTGCGCCAGGATGTCTTCGAAGATGCGCCGGGTGGTCGGGTCTTTTTCGCCGATGTACTGAATGATTTCGCGGTAGCTGTCGATGGCGATCCGCTCGGCCACCAGGTCTTCGTAGACCATTTCCTTCAAGGTGTTCCCGGCCACATATTGGGCGTGGGACATTTTCGACAGCAGGTCCGGGTTGAACTCCGGCTCGCCGCCCAGTTGCACGATGCGCTCGGCCAGACGGTCGGCGTGTTGTGCTTCCTGGGTTGCGTGTTCGAGGAATTCGTCGGCGGCCACGTTGGCTTTCAGACCGTTGGCCATGAAGTAGTGACGCTTGTAGCGCAGCACGCAGACCAGTTCAGTGGCCAGCGATTCGTTGAGCAAGCGCAGCACCTCTTCACGGTTGGCGCTGTAGCTCTCGGTTACCGCGCCGTTCTCGACGTGTTGCCGTGCGCGTTCGCGCAGGGTTTGAACATCAGACAAATGCAGGTCGCTCATTTCAGTCTCCTGGAGGCTAATCCGATTGGCGTCACGTTCTGCGGACGTGATCGCTTACCCAGGTTGTGAGTCCTGCGCGATGCAAAAAGTTTTATCGGTTTTACGCCGAGCCCCCTGCAGGTGCTGCCGAAGGTTGCGATCGTGGCGTCAGGCCGGACAACACGGCCTCCTCCTGCAACCAGGCAAAAAACGCCCGTACCGGCGGATGCCGCTCCCGTCCCGGCACACACAGCGCGCTGTACCCGGCACCATCGACCTGCACCTGACCCTTGTATGGCACCAGCAACCCGCTGGCGACGCTTTGCGAGACCAGAATATTGCTCGCCAGCACCAGACCTTGCCCGGCAATCGCTGCTTGCAGGGCGTAATGCTCTTCGTCGTATTCGCGGATCGCCGGTTGCTGGTTCAACCAGTTTTCGCCTGAGCCAGCACACCACGCTTCCCAGCCGTGGGCATACAGCTTCGAGTTGTGCCAACGCACGCTGATCAGCGCCGGCGTGCGTCGGGCGGCCAGCGCCACTTGCTCCGGCGAGCCGTAAACGCCGAAGGACTCATCGAACAGGCACACGCCGTAAAGATTGGGGTAGTCGTCGAGGCTGTAGCGCAACACCAGATCGACGCTGGCGTCCTGATGCAGGTCGATGACTTCGCAGTGGGTATCGAGGCGTACGTTGATGTTCGGGTGTTGCGCATAGAACCGCCCGAGGCGCGGCACCAGCCACAGCGCGGCAAACGCGGCGGTGGTCGACAGTGTCAGGCTGCTGCCACTGCGTTGCGGACGCAGGGTGTCGACGCTTTGCGCGACTTCCAGCAGCGCGCCGTGCAGGCTGCGAAACAGCCGCTCGCCACCTTCGGTCAGGCGTACCTGACGTGGCAAACGTTCGAACAGCGCCACGCCAAGCCAGTCTTCCAGCGCGCGAATCTGATGAGAAATCGCCGTGGGCGTAACCGATAACTCTTCGGCGGCAGCCTTGAAACTCAGCAGCCGCGACGCGGATTCGAAGGCGCGCAAGGCGGTCAGCGGCAACGAGGCGAACATTGAATACTCCATGGGTGAAATGGATTCATCCCGACTGATTTTTGCTCAGTTGAGACAGCAGCGAGTCGGCGCCAATCTGGCGCCACTTAGCCACTCAAGTCTAGTCCCAAGGAGTTTCAGATGAGCAAGATTCTTGCGATCCATGCCAGCCCGCGCGGTGATCGTTCGCACTCACGGCGTTTGGCAGAAAGTTTTCTCAGCGCCTGGCAGGTGCGCCATCCACAGGCTCAGGTCACCCGCCGGGAAGTCGGACGGGCGCTGATCCCGCCAGTCAACGAAGCCTTTGTCGCCGCCGCGTTTCACCCTGAACCCGAAGCGCGTCCGTTGTCGATGCAGGCCGATCTGGCGCTCAGCGATCAACTGGTCGGCGAGTTGTTCGAGCATGACCTGCTGCTGATTTCCACGCCGATGTACAACTTCAGCGTGCCCAGCGGCCTCAAGGCCTGGGTCGATCAGATCGTACGGTTGGGCCTCACGTTCGACCACACCCTGGACAACGGCGTGGCCCAGTACACGCCGCTGCTGCAAGGCAAGAAAGCGCTGATCGTCACCAGTCGCGGCGGTTTCGGCTTCGGCCCCGGTGGCGAACTGGAAGCACTGAACCATGCCGATCCGTGGTTGCGCACCGCGCTGGGCTTTATCGGCATCAACGACGTCAGCGTGGTCGCGGCCGAGGGCGAGGAGTCGGCCGAGCGCACCTTCGCCGTGTCAGTGGCCGAGGCCGAGCAGCGTTTGCTCGACCTCGCCCGGACGTTCTAAGTGGCCTGGCTGTGCCTGCTGATCGCCGCCGGTTTCGAAGTGACGTTCGCCATGGGCATGAAGTACGCCGAAGGCTTCACTCGCTTGTGGCCGTCGCTGATCACGGTGGCGGCGGCGATTGGCGGGATCTACTTCCTGACGTTGGCGATGCGCGAGTTGCCGGTGAGCATCGCCTATCCGATCTGGACGGCGATCGGCTCGCTGGGCACGGTGTTTCTCGGTTTTGCCCTGCTCGGCGAGAGCCTGACCCTGGTCAAACTCCTGTCGGTGGGGCTGATTGTGGCGGGGGTGGTGGGCCTGAAGTAGGCTGATGGTGCAGTTGTCATCATCAAGGAGGAAGCTTGGCGGGCGTTTTGCACGTCTGGCATCCACTCAGCGACCACAAGGATGTTTGCCCATGTCACAAGGTTCGGCGACACGTTATCCACTGGTACTGGTGCCGGGCATGCTCGGGTTTATCCGGCTGGTGCTGTATCCGTATTGGTACGGGATCATCAAGGCGTTGCGCCGTGGCGGGGCGACGGTGATTGCGGTGCAGGTGTCGCCGCTCAATTCCACCGAGGTGCGCGGCGAGCAGTTGCTGGCGCGGATCGACGAGATTCTGCGCGAGACCGGCGCCGCCCGAGTCAATCTGTTCGGCCACAGCCAGGGTTCGCTGACCGCCCGTTATGCCGCTGCCAAACGGCCGGATCTGGTCGCCTCGGTGACCTCCGTGGCCGGGCCCAATCACGGTTCGGAACTGGCCGACTATCTGCAGAAACACTACCCGGCGAACAGTGCCAAGGGGCGCGTGCTTGAGGTGCTGTTGCGTTTTGTCGGCTGGCTGATGGCATTGCTGGAAACCGGCTATCACGGGCCGAAACTGCCGGTGGACATCCACGCTTCGCATCAATCGCTGACCAGCGAAGGCGTGGCGCTGTTCAATCAGCGTTATCCACAGGGCCTGCCCGAGACCTGGGGCGGGCAGGGGCCGGAAGAGGTCAATGGGGTGCGGTATTACTCGTGGTCGGGAACCTTGCAACCGGGCAAGACCGATCGCGGCGGCAACCTGTTCGACGGCACCAACCGCAGCTGTCGCTTGTTCGCGAAAACCTTCGTGCGCGAGCCAGGGCAGTGTGACGGGATGGTCGGGCGCTACAGCTCACACCTCGGCACAGTGATTGGCGACGACTATCCGCTGGATCACTTCGACATCGTCAATCAGTCGCTGGGGCTGGTGGGCAAAGGGGCGGATCCGGTGCGGTTGTTTGTCGAGCATGCGGCGCGGCTAAAGGCTGCCGGCGTGTGAATGTCAGTTACACCGCGTTATCGTTCTTCGCGAGCAAGCCCGCTCCCACAGTGGTCCGCATTCCACCTGTTGGAATCCGGTCGAATGTGGGAGCGGGCTTGCTCGCGAAAGGGCAAGATCAGGCAACGCTGAGTTTGCGGCCTAGAACGGTGGTCCAGCGTTCGGAAAGAATCACCCCACCCAACGTCAACACCCCACCCACCAGGTGATACATCGCCAGCTCTTCCTTCAACACCACCGCCGCAATCAGCGCGGTAATCAACGGCAGCAAGTTAAAGAACAAGGTCGTGCGACTCGGCCCCAGACGCTGCACCGCCTGCATCCACGCCAGCGGCGCGAGCATCGAGGCCAGCAGGCACGCGTACAGCACCAGCGGAATGTTCTGCGCGGTGAAGCCGGTTTTCGGCGAGGCGGCGTACAGCGGAAACAGCACCACAATCGCCACCAGCACCTGCAGGTACAGCAACACCAGCGGCGGCAAACGCAGCTGCCATTTTTTCAGCAGGGTGCTGTAGATCGCGTAGGCCAGGGTGGCGATCAGCATCATCGCGTCACCCAGGTTCACTCCGTGTTGCAGCAAGGCGCCGAGGCTGCCGGACGACACCACCACCAGCACGCCGGCGAACGACAGCACTGCACCGAACAAGGCGCCGGCGGTCAGGCGCTGGCCGAGGCTGATGATGGCCATGGCCAGCGACATCAGCGGCATCAATGACAGGATGATGCCCATGTTGGTCGCCGTGGTCAGGGTCGCGGCGAAGTAGGCGAGGCTTTGATACACCGCCATCCCGAGCACGCCGAGGATGAAGATCTTGCCCAGATTCGGGCGGATCTGCGGCCAGTGTGCAATCACCGCTTTGAGCATGAACGGGGTGAACAACAGACCGGCGAGCAGCCAGCGATAGAAACCGATCTCGGCGGGGAAGATCGCCCCGACCGCCAGTTTGTTGATCACGGTATTGCCGGCCCAGATGAAAATCGCCAGCAGGGGAAACGCGTATTGCATGGGTTAAAACCAGAACGTTGATGAACGCTGATTATCCCTTGTCTGGATGCAGCCCTATACTGCGAACCGGACAACCTGCCTCTGCAACCGGACAGCATGAACAGCAAACACATCGATCTGCTGGATTTCAGCGAACTGCCGTCGGCGGTGTACTTCCGCTACGCCGACTTCAACGCCCATGAATACGCCGCGCCGCACCGTCATCCGTGGGGCACGCTGGAGTACGCGGCCCACGGTGTGCTGCACATGGACGTCGACGGCAACCGTTTCATGTCGCCGCCGCACTACGCGGTGTGGGTGCCGCCGCAGGTCGAGCACAGTTTCTACAGCCACCAACCGGTCAACTATCGCGCGGTGTGCCTCGATCCGCAGGTCTGCGCGGATCTGCCGGCGCGCGCCTGCACCCTGGCGATCAGCGACATCCTCAAGGCGATTCTCAAGGACTTCGCCGCCCGCGACGTGAAGATCCCCGAACTGGAGGCCGATCAGCGTCTGGCCCAGGTGCTGGTCGATCAACTGCAACAGGCGCCGGTGCATGAGTGCTATCTGCCGTATGCGAGCAACCCCGGGCTGCTGGCGATCCTCGACGCGTTGCAGGCTGACCCGGGGAACAACCAGCCACTGGCGCACTGGGCGGCGCAGGTGCACGTCAGCGAGCGTACGTTGGCCCGGCAGTTCGTGCGCGAGCTGGGGATGAGTTTCGGCGAATGGCGTCAGCGTCTGCGCTATCTGGCTGCCATCGAGGCCCTGGAAAGCACGAAGAGCGTGCAGGAAATCGCCTTCGATCTGGGTTACAGCGGCGGCTCGGCCTTCATCGCCATGTTTGCCCGGCAGGCCGGCTGTACGCCGGAACAGTATCGGCGTAGTCACCTGGAAGGCAGGAAGGTGTAACAAGATTTGGCTACACTTCAGCGCAGGCCGCCTCCATCGATGCGGCGACAAGGAGAAAACTCCATGAAGATGCTGCGTGTCCCGTTGTTGATGATCGGTCTGCTCCTGTGTTCCCAGGGTTTCGCCGCCACGGCGCAACAGAACAAAATGACCACCTGCAATGCCGACGCTACCGCCAAGAGCCTCAAGGGCGACGAGCGCAAGACTTTCATGAGCACCTGCCTCAAGGCAGCACCGGCCGCCAATGACGGCAAAGTGCTGACCCCGCAGCAGGAAAAAATGAAGACCTGCAACGCCGATGCGAAAACCAAGGCGCTGACCGGCGATGCGCGCAAGACCTTCATGAGTGATTGCCTGAAGAAAAAATAAGATCAAAAGATCGCAGCCTGCGGCAGCTCCTACATGAGACCGCGATCCTGTAGGAGCTGCCGCAGGCTGCGATCTTTTCGGCGCGACCAGGATGCTGGGCATCTACTCGCTTCGGCGCCGGAACGCTGGCAGACTGCCAATCCTTTTACGCCGTTCGTTTTGAGGCTGTATGCCAACGTTTTCTGAGCGTCATGTTGTGTTCTGGGTCAGTTGCATCATTATCTTTGGCGGTCTGTTGCTGGTGTTGCCGCTGCGTTTGTTGCCCAGCCTGCTGGCGGGTCTGCTGGTGTTCGAGCTGGTCAACATGCTCACGCCGCAACTGCAACGGCTGATCGAAGGCCGGCGTGCGCGCTGGCTGGCAGTGGCGCTGCTCGGCACATTGGTGGTCAGTGCGCTGGCGCTGATCTTTGCCGGTGCCATCAGTTTCCTGCTGCACGAAGCGGAAAACCCCGGTGCCTCGCTCGACAAATTCATGGGCGTGGTCGATCGCGCGCGCGGGCAACTGCCGCCGTTCCTTGATGCCTACCTGCCGGCCAGTGCCGCAGAATTTCGCGTGGCTATCGGTCAATGGGCCAGCAAGCACCTGTCCGAGCTGCAACTGGTAGGCAAGGACGCGGCGCACATGTTTGTCACGCTGCTGATCGGCATGGTGCTCGGCGCGATCATCGCCTTGCAGCGCATTCCCGACGTGACCAAGCGCAAACCGCTGGCCGCGGCACTGTTTGACCGTCTGCATCTGCTGGTGCAAGCCTTTCGCAACATTGTCTTCGCGCAGATCAAGATTTCCCTGCTCAACACGATCTTTACCGGGATCTTTCTGGCGGTGATCCTGCCGATGTTCGGCATCAAGCTGCCGCTGACCAAGACCCTGATCGTCCTGACCTTTCTGCTCGGCCTGCTGCCGGTGATCGGCAACCTGATGTCGAACACGCTGATCACCATCGTCGGCCTGTCGCTGTCGATCTGGGTGGCGGTGGCGGCGTTGGGCTATCTGATCTTTATCCACAAGCTCGAATACTTCCTCAACGCGCGCATTGTCGGCGGGCAGATCAGTGCCAAGTCGTGGGAGTTGCTGCTGGCGATGCTGGTGTTCGAAGCCGCGTTCGGCCTGCCGGGAGTGGTGGCGGGGCCGATTTATTACGCGTATCTGAAGAGTGAGCTGAAGCTGGGCGGGATGGTTTGATTCAAGCCTTATAGCGTTTGAAAGGGCCCTTTCGCGAGCAAGCCCGCTCCCACAGGTTGAGTGTGATCCTGTGGGAGCGGGCTTGCTCGCGAAGGGCGCACCGCCGATTCCGGATCAGGCCATAGTGCCGTAGCGCTTCATCGCCTCGATCGCCAGACCGCTGCCGATGCTGCCAAAGATATTCCCTTCCACATGTCGCGCATTCGGCAGCATCGCCGAAACACTGTTGCGCAGCGCCGGAATGCCGCTCGAACCGCCGGTGAAGAACACCGTATCAACCTGAGCCACCGACACGTTGGCATCGTTCAACAGCTGCGTAACGCTGCCGCGCACGCGTTCAAGCAAGGCGTCGATCGACGATTCGAACAGGGCGCGGCTCAGTTCCACGCTCAGGCCCGGCTCGATGCGGTCCAGCGGTACGTGGCGGCTGTCGGCGTGGGTCAGCTGGATCTTGGTTTCTTCGACTTCCATCGCCAGCCAGTGCCCGGCGCGCTGTTCGATCAGCTTGAACAGACGGTCGATGCCACCGGTGTCCTCGATGTCGTAGCGCATGCTGCCCAGCGCCAGAGTCGACTTTTGCGAGTACACCGAGTTGATGGTGTGCCAGGTCGCCAGGTTCATGTGGTGACTGGTCGGCATGTAGGCGCCGCTCTTCATCCGGCTGCCGTAGCCGAACAACGGCATCAGGCCTTGCAGGCTCAGCTGTTTATCGAAATCGGTACCGCCGATGTGCACGCCGCCGGTGGCGAGAATGTCGTCGTGACGGTTGTCCATGCCGCGACGCTCGGGCGACAGGCGCACCAGCGAGAAGTCCGAAGTACCACCGCCGATGTCGACGATCAGCACCAGCTCTTCTTTTTCGATGGTCGACTCGTAGTCGAATGCGGCGGCAATCGGTTCGTACTGGAACGACACGTCCTTGAAACCGAGCTTGCGTGCCACTTCGACCAGGGTGTCTTCGGCTTCCTGGTCAGCCAGCGGGTCGTCATCGACGAAAAACACCGGACGCCCCAGCACCACTTGTTCGAACTCGCGACCGGCGGCCGTTTCGGCACGGCTCTTGAGCTGGCCGATGAACAGCCCCAACAGATCCTTGAACGGCATCGCCGTGCCGAGCACGCTGGTGTCGTGCTTGATCAGCTTGGAGCCGAGCAGGCTCTTGAGCGAGCGCATCAGCCGGCCTTCGTAGCCTTCCAGATATTCGTGCAGGGCCAGACGACCGTAAACCGGGCGGCGCTCTTCGATGTTGAAGAACACCACCGACGGCAGGGTGATCTTGTCGTCTTCCAGCGCGATCATCGTTTCCATGCCGGGGCGCAGCCAGCCGACGGTGGAGTTGGAGGTGCCGAAGTCGATACCGCAGGCACGGGCTGGAGAGGCGTTGTTCATGTCTTTCGGGTTCCGGTCAAAAAACGGCCGCGCAGTGTATGTCAGTGCGCGGCAGATTCGAAGGCCGGTCATCTGCTATTTCGCGACTAAGCTTCTTGAAAGTCGCAGCTTCGCCCCAAACTTGCTGGCATGGGCCGGCAGACATACCGGCGGTCGCAAGAACCGTCGTCCACTGCCGATAAACTTCTGCTGCGCCACCCGGTCACAAAGTTGAGATCGGTCAACCCGGCACGCGCGAATGAGCGCATGCTGGCCTCGGCGCGAAATCGATAACGGATGGTGATTCCTTCGATGGACTTCAAAGACTATTACAAGATACTCGGCGTGGAGCCGACAGCGGACGACAAGGCAATCAAGGCTGCCTATCGCAAGCTGGCGCGCAAATACCACCCCGATGTCAGCAAGGAAAAAGACGCCGAGGCCAAGTTCAAGGACGCCTCGGAAGCCTATGAAGCGCTGAAAAGCGCCGACAAGCGCGCCGAATATGACGAGCTGCGCCGTTATGGCCAGCACGGTCAGCCGTTCCAGGGCCCGCCGGGCTGGCAGAGCCGTGGCGGTTTTGGCGGAGGCGGTGGCGACACCGGCGACTTCTCGGACTTCTTCAGTTCGATCTTCGGCAATCGCGGAGCCGGTTTCGGTGGCGACGGTCGGCAACAACGCAGTGCAGGGCGCCGAGGGCAAGACGTGGAAATGGAACTGCCGGTCTTCCTTGAGGAGACGCTGTCGGACGAGTCGAAGAAGGTCAGCTTCCAGGTCCCGCAATACAACGCCAACGGTCAGCACGTCAGCAATACCAGTAAGAGCCTGAACGTGAAGATCCCGGCGGGCGTCACCGACGGCGAGCGCATCCGCCTCAAAGGGCAGGGCGCACCGGGCATCGGTGGCGGGGCCAATGGCGACCTGTACCTGACCATTCGCTTTGCGCCGCATCCGAAATTCGATGTCGAAGGCGAAAACCTGATCATCACCCTGCCATTGGCACCGTGGGAGCTGGCGCTAGGCGCTGAAGTCGCCGTGCCGACCCTGACCGGCAAGATCAACCTCAAGGTTCCAGCCGGCAGCCAGAACGGCCAGCGCATGCGCGCCAAGGGGCATGGCTTGAAGAACAAGGCCGGTGAGCGCGGTTATCTGTTCGTGCAGCTCAAGGCCGTGATGCCGAAAACCTCCGACGACGAGGTCAAGGCGCTGTGGCAGGAACTGGCGAAGAAAGCCGCGTTCAACCCACGAGAGAACTTCTGAATCCGACGACGGAGTAGCCCATCATGAGCAGCCCCCTGATCGTTCAACTGGACATGGCAGAATTCTGTGAGGCGGCCGATCTGTCGGACGTCTACGTGATCGAAATCGTCGAACACGGCATCCTCGAACCTCAGGGCGCGCAGCCCCGGGAATGGCGGTTCACCGACTACGAACTGAGCCTGGCCAAACGCGCCGCGAAGTTGCGGCGCGAGCTGGAGCTGGAGTGGGAGGGCGTCGCGCTGGCGCTTGATCTGCTGGATGAAGTGAAGGAACTGCGAGCGGAGAATCGCATGCTGCGCCAGCGGTTGGGGCGTTTGGTGGTCGAATAGTTTTACCGTTGGTTCTGGAGTGTCTTTGCCGGCCCCTTCGCGAGCAAGCCCGCTCCCACAGGAGATCGCGATCTAAATGTGGGAGCGGGCTTGCTCGCGAAGAACGATAACGCGGTAAGCCTGCTTAAACCTTTCTTGGCAACACCACACTGAACAGCGTGCCGTCAGCCTCGCTTGAGCTGACGTCGATCGTCCCGCCATGGGCGGTCACCACTTCCTTGACGATGAACAAGCCCAACCCGAGGCTGGTCGACGGCTGCCCGAGCTCTTCGTCGGCGCTGCGCACCAGCGGGTCGAAAATCGTGCCGATCGCCTCTTCGGAAATCGGTGTGCCGTAGTTGTGCACCGACAGGCACACGTGGTCGCCCTCGCCACGCAGATCGAGGGTCACGTCGCGCTGGTTGGCACCGTGCTGCAAGGCATTGCCGATCAGGTTTTGCAATAACTGGTCGATCCGTCCGGCGTCCCACACGCCGCTGGTGTCACCGTGCACGGTGAGCCTGGGATCGGATTGCGGTTGACCGGCGCAGGCTTCGGCGATCGCCGCTCGCGCCGCAACGGCCAGATCCATCGGTGCCGGCTCGATCGGCAGGCTACGGCCCAGACGACTGCGCACCAGTTCCAGCAGATCGCTGACCATCGCCGCCATGTGCCGCGCACCGCGTTTGATGTGCAAGGCACATTCCAGCGCATCACCTTCAAGGCTGGCTTTGCGCAGCAACAGTTCGGTGGACATGCTCACCGCCTGCAGCGGCGCGCGCAGGTCATGGCCGAGGATGGCGAGGAAGATATCCCGCGAGCGGTTGACCTGCTCGGCGTAAGCCGCGGTGGATTCGGCCAGGGCTTCGTCGATGGCTTCGTTGAAGCGGATCATGTCCTGGAAATAGGTCACGTCCGGCGACTCAAGGCTGTTGACCCACAGGCGGATCACGCAGGCGCGCAAATGGCGGAATTCGCTGGTCATTTGCACCAGGTCAAAACCGACGGTGTGGCGCAATTCGCCATGGCTGGCGCCGGCCTCGTCCAGGCTCGGGGTCATTTCCGGCCCTTCGCCCTTGGCCTTGGCAGCCTGTTCGGCGGGGCTTTGCGGCTTGTTCATGTCGCGGGCCGCAGCCCGCAGAATCTCGCTGGCGTGATCGCGCAGCGCAGTGGAATCCAGATAGTCGGCGGCCGGCGTGATGGTCGCGGCGAACTGTTCCCACTCATCGACGATAGGGTCGATATTGGCCACGATGAACTCGGAAAGACGCATGGGCAGTTCCTGAAAATAGGCGGAGCGAATCGAATATTAGCCCCTTTGGCGGGAAATACACGACCGTTTGCACAGTGCTTTCCCAGCACCACGAAAAAGGCCCCGGGATCGTGCGCAAGATACGAACCCGGGGCCTTTTGCCGTGCGTCAGAATAGGAAGTAGCGCTGGGCCATCGGCAGGGTTTCCGCCGGTTCACACCAGAGCAGCACGCCGTCGGCCTTGACCTGATAGGTCTGCGGGTCGACGTCGATGTTCGGCAGGTAATCGTTGTGGATCAGGTCGGTTTTCTGCACCTCGCGGCAGCCTTTGACCACGCCGATTTTCTTCTTCAATCCCAGTGCCTCGGGCAGCCCGGCCTCCTGCGCGGCCTGACTGATGAAGGTCAGACTGGTGGCGTGCAGCGAGCCCCCGTAACTGGCGAACATCGGGCGGTAGTGCACCGGTTGCGGGGTTGGAATCGACGCGTTGGCGTCGCCCATCAAACTGGCGGCGATCGCGCCGCCCTTGAGGATCAGCGTCGGTTTGACGCCGAAGAACGCCGGCCGCCAGAGCACCAGGTCGGCCCATTTGCCAACTTCGATAGAACCCACTTCATGGCTGATGCCGTGGGTGATCGCCGGGTTGATCGTGTATTTGGCGATGTAGCGCTTGGCGCGAAAGTTGTCGTTGCCTTCGCCGTCCTGCGGCAGCGGGCCGCGCTGCTTTTTCATCTTGTCGGCAGTCTGCCAGGTGCGCGTGATGACTTCGCCGACGCGGCCCATGGCCTGGCTGTCGGAGCTGATCATTGAAAACGCGCCGAGGTCGTGGAGGATGTCTTCGGCGGCGATGGTTTCGCGGCGGATGCGGCTTTCGGCGAACGCCACGTCTTCGGCGATGCTCGGGTCGAGGTGGTGGCAGACCATCAGCATGTCGAGGTGTTCGTCGATGGTGTTGCGGGTGAATGGCCGGGTCGGGTTGGTCGAGCTCGGCAGCACATTAGGGAAACCGCAGGCCTTGATGATGTCCGGCGCATGGCCGCCGCCGGCACCTTCGGTGTGATAGGTGTGAATGGTGCGGCCCTTGAACGCGCCGAGTGTGGTTTCGACGAAACCGGATTCGTTGAGGGTGTCGGTGTGGATCGCCACCTGCACGTCGTACTGGTCGGCGACGCTCAGGCAGTTGTCGATGCTCGCCGGAGTGGTACCCCAGTCCTCGTGCAGCTTGAGGCCGATAGCCCCGGCCTTGACCTGCTCGATCAGCGGCTCCGGCAGGCTGGCGTTGCCCTTGCCGGTGAGGCCGATGTTCATCGGGAACGCGTCGGCGGCCTGGAGCATGCGCGCCAGGTGCCACGGGCCGGAGGTGCAGGTGGTGGCGTTGGTGCCGGTGGCAGGCCCGGTGCCGCCGCCGATCATGGTGGTGACGCCGCTCATCAGCGCTTCTTCGATCTGCTGCGGGCAGATGAAGTGAATGTGCGTGTCGATGCCGCCGGCGGTGAGGATCATGCCTTCACCAGCGATCACTTCGGTGCTGGCGCCGATGGCGATGGTCACGTTCGGCTGCACGTCCGGGTTGCCGGCCTTGCCAATTGCGGCGATACGCCCGTCCTTGAGGCCGACGTCGGCCTTGACGATGCCCCAGTGGTCGATGATCAGCGCGTTGGTGATCAGCGTGTCGACCACCTCGGCGGCGAGCAACTGGCTCTGGCCCTGGCCATCCCGGATGACTTTGCCGCCGCCGAACTTCACTTCTTCGCCGTAGGTGGTGAAGTCCTTTTCGACTTCGATCCACAACTCGGTGTCCGCCAGGCGCACCTTGTCGCCGACGGTGGGGCCGAACATGTCGGCGTAGGCTTGTCTGGAAATCTTCATGTGTTCGCCTTGGAATTCAATGGTCTTTGAGGCTGTTCGCTGCGCTCACAGATTCGCGAGCAAGCCCGCTCCCACAATTGATCGCATTTCAACTGAAGGAACGCGGTCGAAGGTGGGAGCGGGCTTGCTCGCGAAGGGGCCAGAGCAGACACCGCATTACTTAGAGATCACCCATGACCCGCCCGGCAAAGCCGAACACCCGCCGATGCCCGGCATACTCCACCAGTTCGACCTCGCGACTCTGCCCTGGCTCGAAGCGCACCGCGGTGCCGGCCGGAATGTTCAGGCGCATGCCACGGCTGGCGGCGCGGTCGAAGGTCAGCGCGTCGTTGGTTTCGAAAAAGTGATAGTGCGAACCGACCTGAATCGGCCGGTCGCCGCTGTTGGCGACTTTCAGGCTAAGGGTGCGGCGGCCGACATTCAGTTCGATGTCGCCGGGCTGGATCTGGTACTGGCCGGGAATCATGGCCGGGCTCCTTGCAGAATCTTGTAGTAGAGGGCGGTCGGGCGATACGTGCCGTGCGGGTCGCAGGCGTAATCGGGAATTTCGCCGGCGCGGGTGTAACCCAGGGCCTTGTAGAAATCTTCGGCGGGCGAACCGGCCTCGGTGTCGAGGTAGAGCATGCCGCGCTTGTGCTTGGCCGCTTCGAGTTCCAGCGCATTCATCAATTGCTGACCGAGGCCGCGTCGACGCGCCTGCTCGCGCACCAGCAGCTTCTGCACTTCGGCACGATTGAGCCCGTTGGCCTTCTGGCACAGGCCCAACTGCACGCTGGCCTGCACCTCTTCATCCTTGACCACCACCCAGAGCAACACGCTGCCCTTGTTCACTTGTTGCTGCACTTCATCGAAATACGCTCGGGCCTGCGCGGCATCGAGGTCGGCCATGAAACCGACGCTGGCGCCATAACCTACGGCGTCGAGCAGCAGATCAATCAGGCCCTGACGATAGTGCGCAAAACTTTCCGCATTGACGCGTCGCAGTTGGGCGGGGTTCATCGCGTGTCACTCCTTGTTGGCGACCGGCGGCTGGGCGCCAGGATTGAGGGTCAGTTGCATGAAGGTCAGATCGAGCCAGCGACCGAACTTGGTGCCGACTTGTGGCATTTGTCCGGTGATGCTGAAACCGGCGCGCTCATGCAGACGAATGGAAGCGGAATTGCCACTTTCGATGGCGGCGACCATCACGTGCTTGTCGCAGGCTTTGGCCCGCTCGATCAGCACGCTCATCAATTGCGGGCCAAGACCATTGCCGCGCTGGTCGCTGCGCACGTAGACCGAGTGCTCGACGGTATGGCGGAAACCGTCGAACGGCCGCCAGTCGCCAAAGGAAGCGTAGCCGAGCACAACGTTGTCGGCGTCGACGATCACCAGAATCGGGTAGGCCTGGGCCTGACGGGCGCTGAACCACGCCTGGCGGTTGCCGAGGTCGACCGCCGATTCGTTCCAGATCGCCGTAGTGTTGAGCACCGCGTCGTTGTAGATGTCGCGGATTGCCGGCAGGTCGGCGTGCAGCGCATCGCGAATGGTGTAGGTCATGGCGCGGCCTCAGACAATCGGCTGGTGGACGGTGACCAGTTTGGTGCCGTCGGGGAACGTTGCTTCGACCTGGATCTCCGGGATCATTTCCGGGATGCCTTCCATCACCTGCTCACGGCTCAGCAGGGTGGTGCCGAAGTGCATCAGCTCGGCCACGGTCTGGCCGTCACGGGCGCCTTCGAGCAGCGCGGCGGAGATGTAGGCCATGGCTTCCGGGTAGTTGAGCTTCACGCCACGGGCCAGTCGGCGCTCGGCGACGAGGCCGGCGGTGAAGATCAACAGCTTGTCTTTTTCGCGTGGGGTCAGGTCCATTGCGGGTATCCATCAGGGCAGATTGAAAAATGTGCATAAATCTCCTGTGGGAGCGGGCTTGCTCGCGAAAGCGGCAGGTCAGCCAGCATCTGTGTGAATGACACACCGCCTTCGCGAGCAAGCCCGCTCCCACAGTTGGATTGCATGTCAGGTGTTCCAGATTCGCGGTGGCTGGGCTTCGCGGCCGAGCAGGGCCGGGCGCAGCAGGCGCCACAGGTCGATCAGCCAGGCGCGGGCCAGCAGTGCCTCGCTCGCCAGGCAACGGGCAACCAAAAGCCCCGGCAACTGGGTCAGATCACCGCGCACTGCATGCCCCAGCGAGCGGCAGCGCTCCAGCAACTCGGCATCAATTTCACCGGTGACCAGCAGCGTCGCAAACACCGGATTGCCATCCAGACCGATCGGCGAATCCAGCAAACCGTCATTGCCGGTGATCCGTTGACGTTCGTGCCACAGCAACCGGCCATCACGGCGGATATCCAGATGCGCTTGAAAATGTCCAAGGTCGAAGCGCTCGCCACTGGCCGGTCGGCCCAGCGCCACCACGTCCCAGTAGAACAGCCGCGCATCGCCCTCAAGTTCGATCGAGGTGGTGAGTTCAGCCTGAGCGGCGCTGTAGACGATGGTTTCCTGCGGCAGCCATTCCAGCGTCGCACCGGCAGCGACTTTCAGGTCAAGCTGCTGATACGCCGGCCCCGTTGCGCGATACCACTTGGCGGCGCCAGGGCTGGTGATCTGCGCCCAGGCGTCCTGTTCGATGCGGGCGCTGATATTCAGTCGATCACCCCCGGCGATCCCGCCCGGCGGGTGGACGATGATGTGCTGACAGACCTCGGGGCCTTCGGCATACAGGTGCTTTTGCACGCGCAGCGGGCCGAGATGCCGGCGCTGAACCGGGCGTGTGCAGTCGCCGAAGCGGGCGTAGGCCAGCTCCAGCTCGGCGTGCCAGCTCGGGGTAAACAGGGCAGTGGGAAGCGGTAAGTTCATGGTTTGTAATTATCGTTAGGAAGCTACAGATTAAATTGTTACCAGACCTCGTACACCCTCGGCCTCCATATTTTCACCTCGACCCTGCTGCACGATCTCGCCCCGGGACATCACCAGGTACTGATCGGCCAGCTCCGCAGCGAAATCGTAGAACTGCTCGACCAGCAAAATCGCCATGTCACCCCGCGCCGCAAGTTTCTTGATCACCGCGCCGATCTCCTTGATCACCGAGGGCTGAATGCCTTCGGTGGGCTCGTCGAGGATCAGCAATCGCGGACGACTGGCCAATGCGCGCCCGATAGCCAGCTGCTGTTGCTGACCGCCGGACAGGTCGCCGCCGCGGCGCTGCTTCATTTGTAGCAGCACCGGGAACAATTCGTAGATGAAACCTGGTACTTCTTTCGCTTCGCTGCCGGGAAACCGTGACAGGCCCATCAGCAGATTCTCCTCCACCGTGAGCCGGCCGAAGATTTCCCGGCCCTGTGGCACGTAAGCGATCCCGGCGTGTACACGCTGGTGCGGCTTGAGCGTGGTGATCGCTTTGCCTTCCCAGTTCACCGCGCCTTCCTTGGCCGGCAACAGGCCCATCAGGCATTTGAGCAGGGTGGTCTTGCCCACGCCGTTGCGCCCGAGCAGGCAGGTGACTTCGCCGACTTTTACGTCGAATGAGAGGCCACGGAGGATGTGGCTACCGCCGTAGTACTGGTGCAGCTTGTCGACTTGCAGCATTCTCAAAATCTCCTCAAATCCCCCTGTGGGAGCGGGCTTGCTCGCGAATGCGGTGGATCAGTCGCCATCAACTTGAATGGCACACCGCCTTCGCGAGCAAGCCCGCTCCCACATTGGAAAGGTGTTTGCAGCTCAGCGGCCGAGGTAAACCTCGATCACCCGCTCGTTGTCCTGCACCTGCTCCAGCGATCCTTCCGCCAGCACGCTGCCCTGATGCAGCACAGTCACGTGGTCGGCAATCGAGCCGACGAAGCCCATGTCGTGCTCCACCACCATCAGCGAATGCTTGCCGGCCAGCGACTTGAACAGCTCGGCGGTGAATTCGGTTTCGGCATCGGTCATGCCCGCCACCGGTTCGTCGAGCAGCAGCAATTGCGGGTCTTGCATCAGCAACATGCCGATCTCCAGAAACTGCTTCTGACCGTGGGACAGCAAGCCCGCCGGGCGATTGACCGAGGTGGTCAGGCGAATGGTCTCCAGCACTTCGCTGATGCGATCGCGCTGCTCGCCGCTCAGGCGTGCGCGCAAGCTGGCCCACACCGACTTGTCGGTCTTCTGCGCCAGCTCCAGGTTTTCGAATACGCTGAGGGCTTCGAACACCGTCGGTTTCTGAAACTTGCGGCCGATCCCGGCCTGGGCGATCTGCACTTCGCTCATCTGCGTCAGGTCCAGGGTTTCGCCGAACCACGCCTTGCCGTGACTGGGGCGGGTCTTGCCGGTGATCACATCCATCAGCGTGGTCTTGCCCGCGCCGTTGGGGCCGATGATGCAGCGCAGTTCGCCGACACCGATGTACAGGTTCAGATTGTTCAGCGCGCGAAAGCCGTCGAAGCTGACGCTGATGTCTTCCAGGGTCAGGATCGTGCCGTGGCGGGTGTCGAGGCCCGGGCCGACGCGTTGGCCGAGGCCGATCGAGTCACGGCTGGTGCCTTCGTCCTTGTTCGGTTCCACGGGGAAAAACGCCGGCTCGAGCATGAATTCAGCACTCGCAGTGACTCTCATTGTTCACCTCGTTTCTTCAGCAGGCCGATCACGCCTTTGGGCAAATACAACGTCACGACGATGAACAGCGCGCCGAGGAAGAACAGCCAGTATTCGGGGAAAGCCACGGTGAACCAGCTCTTCATGCCGTTGACCACACCCGCGCCGAGCAACGGCCCGATCAGCGTGCCGCGACCGCCGAGGGCCACCCACACTGCCGCTTCGATCGAGTTGGTCGGCGACATTTCGCTGGGGTTGATGATCCCCACTTGCGGCACATACAAGGCCCCGGCCAGACCGCACAGCACCGCGCTCAAGACCCAGACGAACAGCTTGAAACCGCGCGGGTCGTAGCCGCAGAACATCAGGCGGTTTTCCGCATCGCGCAGCGCCGTCAGCACCCGGCCGAACTTGCTTTGCGCCAGACGCCAGCCGATGAACAGGCTCGCCACCAGCAACAACACGGTAGCCAGAAACAGCACCGCGCGAGTGCTGGGTTCAGTGATGCCGAAACCGAGAATCGTGCGGAAATTGGTGAAGCCGTTGTTGCCGCCGAAGCCGGTCTCGTTGCGGAAAAACAGGAGCATCCCGGCGAACGTCAGGGCCTGGGTCATGATCGAGAAATACACACCCTTGATCCGCGAGCGGAAGGCGAAGAAGCCGAACACCAGCGCCAGCAGACCCGGCGCCAGCACCACCAGGCACATCGACCAGATAAAGCTGCTGGTGCCGCTCCAGTACCACGGCAGTTCGGTCCACGACAGAAAGGTCATGAACGCCGGCAAACCATCACCGGCGGCCTGACGCATCAGGTACATGCCCATCGCATAACCACCGAGGGCGAAGAACAGACCGTGGCCAAGCGACAACAGCCCGGCGTAACCCCAGACCAGATCCAGCGCCAAGGCGACGATGGCGTAGCAGAGGATTTTGCCGACCAGCGTCAGCGTATACGCCGAGACATGCAGCGCACTGTCCGGCGCCAGCAGCGAGAGCAGCGGCAGGGCGATCAGCAGCGCGAGGATCACCGCGCCGATGGCAATGGTGACTTTCGGCCCGGCTTTTTGCGTGGCCGTGACAAGTAGAGGCTGGTTCATCAGTCGATCACCCGTCCTTTCAGTGCGAAGAGGCCTTGCGGACGTTTCTGGATGAACAGAATGATCAGCGCGAGGATCAGGATCTTGCCGAGTACCGCACCGATCTGCGGTTCGAGAATCTTGTTGGCGATGCCCAGCCCGAACGCGGCGAGCACGCTGCCGGCGAGTTGCCCGACGCCACCGAGCACCACCACCAGGAACGAGTCGATGATGTAGCTCTGACCCAGGTCCGGGCCGACGTTGCCGATCTGACTCAGCGCCACACCGCCGAGCCCGGCAATGCCCGAGCCGAGGCCGAAGGCGAGCATGTCGACGCGGCCGGTGGGCACGCCGCAGCAGGCAGCCATGTTGCGGTTCTGCGTGACCGCACGGACGTTGAGACCGAGGCGGGTCTTGTTCAGCAGCAGCCAGGTCAGCACCACCACGAACAAGGCGAAAGCGATGATCACGATGCGGTTGTACGGCAACACCAGATTCGGCAGTACTTGAATACCGCCGGACAGCCACGCCGGGTTCGCCACTTCAACGTTCTGTGCACCGAACAGCAGGCGCACCAACTGAATCAGCATCAGGCTGATGCCCCAGGTGGCGAGCAGGGTTTCCAGCGGTCGGCCGTAGAGATGACGAATCACCGTGCGTTCCAGCGCCATGCCGATTGCCGCCGTGACGAAGAACGCCACCGGCAGCGCGATCAGCGGGTAGAACTCGATGGCTTGCGGGGCGTAGTGCTGGAACAGCAACTGCACTACGTAGGTCGAGTAGGCGCCAAGCATCAGCATCTCGCCGTGGGCCATGTTGATCACCCCGAGCAGGCCGAAGGTGATCGCCAGACCGAGGGCCGCGAGCAGCAGGATCGAGCCGAGGGACATGCCGCTGAACGCCTGACCCAACACTTCGCCGATCAGCAGTTTGCGCTTGACCTGAGCCAGACTGGTTTCGGCGGCGGTGCGCACCCCGGCATCGCTTTCGACGCCGGGTTCGAGCAGGCCTTCGAGGCGCGTGCGGGCCAGCGGATCGCCGGTTTCACCGAGCAGGCGCACGGCGGCCAGACGCACCGCCGGGTCGCTGTCCACCAGTTGCAGATTGGCCAGCGCCAGGCTCAGGGCGGCGTGGACGTTCTCGTCTTTTTCGCCAGCCAGTTGCTGGTCGAGGAATTTCAGCTGCGCGGGTTTCGCGCTTTTCTGCAATTGCTGCGCGGCAATCAGACGGGTTTTGGCGTCGGCGGCGAGCAATTGGTGGCTGGCCAGAGCGGTGTCGATCAGACCTCGCAGGCGGTTGTTCAGGCGCAGGGTTTTCGGCTGGCCGTCGATGATCAATTGGCCTTGTTGCAGGGCGTTGATCAGCTCGACACGCGCCGGCTCGGGCTGCGCGGCCCAGGCTTCCAACAGTTTGGCCTGTTGCACGGGATTGGCGGCGACGAAGTCTTCGGCGTCGCCGGCAAAGGCAGTCATCGGCAACAGCAGTGCGATGGCGAGGATGAAGCGGTAAAGGGTAGTCGGCATAAAGAGTCGCCTTGCGCGGACTAATGGTGGGAGCGGGCTTGCTCGCGAAAGCGGTGTGTCAGCTTGCATCTAAGTTGAATGACGAACTGCTTTCGCGAGCAAGCCCGCTCCCACAGGGAGAGTGTGTCGGACTGAAAGTCTTACCAGCCCGACACCCAATGGCTCAGTTGCTCTTCACCGCATAATCCGGCTTCTTGTCGTTGCCATCGATAAACGGACTCCACGGCTGCGCGCGGATCGGGCCTTCGGTCTGCCACACGACGTTGAACTGACCGTCGCTCTGGATCTCGCCGATCATCACCGGTTTGTGCAGGTGGTGGTTGGTCTTGTCCATGGTCAGCGTATAACCGGACGGCGCGGTGAAAGTCTGGCCGGCCAGCGCTTCGCGAACCTTGTCGACGTCGGTGGACTTGGCTTTTTCCGCTGCCTGCGCCCACATGTGGATGCCGACGTAAGTGGCTTCCATCGGGTCGTTGGTCACCGCTTTGTCGGCGCCCGGCAGGTTGTGTTTCTTCGCGTAGGCCTTCCAGTCAGCGACGAACTTCTTGTTCACCGGGTTCTCCACGGACTCGAAGTAGTTCCACGCCGCAAGGTTGCCCACCAGCGGTTTGGTGTCGATGCCGCGCAGCTCTTCTTCACCCACCGAGAACGCTACCACCGGTACGTCGGTAGCCTTCAGGCCCTGGTTGGCCAGCTCTTTGTAGAACGGCACGTTGGAGTCGCCGTTGACCGTGGAGATCACCGCTGTCTTGCCGCCGGCGGAGAACTTCTTGATGTTGGCGACGATGGTTTGATAGTCGCTGTGACCGAACGGGGTGTAGACCTCTTCGATGTCCTTGTCGGCCACGCCTTTGGAATGCAGGAACGAGCGCAGGATCTTGTTGGTGGTGCGCGGGTAGACGTAGTCGGTGCCGAGCAGGAAGAAGCGCTTGGCGCTGCCGCCTTCTTCGCTCATCAGGTATTCAACGGCGGGGATCGCTTGCTGGTTCGGCGCGGCGCCGGTGTAGAACACGTTCGGCGACATCTCTTCGCCTTCGTATTGCACCGGGTAGAACAGCAGGCCGTTGAGTTCTTCGAACACCGGTAGCACCGATTTACGCGACACCGAGGTCCAGCAACCGAACACCACGGCGACCTTGTCCTGGGTCAGCAACTGCCGGCCTTTTTCGGCGAACAGCGGCCAGTTCGATGCCGGGTCGACCACCACCGGTTCGAGCATCTTGCCGTTCACCCCGCCCTTGGCGTTGATCTCGTCGATGGTCATCAGCGCCATGTCTTTGAGCGACGTTTCGGAGATCGCCATGGTCCCGGACAACGAGTGCAGAATCCCCACCTTGATGGTCTCGGCGGCCTGGACAGTCCAGGTCATGCCCATCGCGGCAATGGATGCCGTGAGTGTGAAAGCCTTGATCAAACTGCGACGCTTCATTGTGCGATCTCCATGAACGTTAAAGTTTTTTATGGTTGGCAGATGCGGACGACTGAAGGTGTGTTTTGCAAGGGCTGTGCCCGGTCGGGATCGGGCAGGAAAATGTCGTGTCAGAGCGGTTGCGCGATAGCGGCGCGCACCAGGAGAGGACAAGCGAGTGGCGGTGGTGCGAGGGCGTGCTTCATTGTGGTGCTGCCGCAGGGCGACAGCACTTTTCAGGGAGTGGGCCGAATCAGCCCTTGACGCAGTTTTCCATACCGTGACCGCCGCCCTCATATTCCGGGCCGTAGTAGTACTTGATAAAGGACGTCTTGCCGTCTGGAGCTGATTTCATCTTTGCAATGCCAACGCCGTAGTCCTTCAAGGCGGGATCGGTGTGCGCAAAGTAAATGGCCAGCGAGTCTGCATCGGCTGCGGCAAAACCGTTGTACAGAGACTTGTCGGCGAGGGTCAGGGTGAAGCGGTAAGCACCGTACTCACCGGTACTTTGCCCGACATTCAGTGACATATCGACAGTGCCTCTGAATTCGCCGATATGGCTGTCCATTCCCTTGCATTCGTACGTACCGCTGTAATCCGTGCCGGTGAAGGGGGGCGGGCTTGCCCATGCAGGCGCCGAGATAAATACGATTGAGGCAAGAATCGTCTTGAGCAACGTGATTTTCCTTTCGTGTTCGGACAGGCGCAGGACTCGCCGAGCCTTGCGCAGCGGAGGGCTGAGTGTTCAGCGACCGTGGAAGACTAGGGCGCGTGCTTCCGACGGACAACCTGAAAAACCTGTAGGAAAAATCTTGGTTTCTTGCCGGGCGGAGTAAACGTCACGTTGGTGATCCCGCGCTGGCGAAACCAGCCTCATGCCTTACAGGAGGCTCAGCGGCGGCGCATCAGGCCGATGAAGAACAGGCCGCCGATGGCCGCGGTGGCAACGCCGATGGGCAGGTCTTCCGGGGCGATCAAAGTCCGCGCGGCGACATCGACCCACACCAGAAACAGGCTGCCGAGCAGCACACAGGCGGGCAGCAAACGGCGGTGTTCGGCGCCGACCAGACGCCGGGCAATGTGCGGCACCATCAGCCCGACAAAACCGATCGAGCCACTGATCGACACCAGCACCCCGGTCATCAACGAGGCGATCACAAACACCCGCAAACGCACCGCGCGGGCATTCAGGCCGAGGGTGACGGCGGTCTGTTCGCCGGCCATCAAGGCGTTCAATGGCCGGGCCATGCCCAGCAACAGTCCGAGGCCGAGCAACACGCTCAGCGCCGGTACCGCCAGCAGCTCCCAGCGCGCCAGGCCGAGACCGCCGAGCATCCAGAACATCACCGCCGAACTGGCGCGGTGGTCGCCCATGAACAGCAGCAGGTTGGCGATTGCCATCATCACGAACGACACCGCCACGCCGCACAGTAGCAGGCGATCGCTGTCGAGCCGACCCTGACGGTTGGCAATGCCCAGTACCAGAAACATGCTCAGCAATGCACCGATGAATGCGGCAATCGGCAAGGTCAGCAGACCGATGATTTCACCGATGTGCAGCACCACGATCACGGCGCCAAGTGTCGCGCCGGAAGTGACGCCGAGCAGGTGCGGATCGGCCAGTGGATTACGCGTCACTGCTTGCAGCACCGCGCCAATCAACGCCAGCCCGGCACCGACCAACGCCCCGAGCAACATGCGCGGCACACGGATCAGCCAGACAATGTGTTCCTGCCCGGCGCTCCAGCTCACCTCGCCGAAACCCAAGGCCTTGTGCAGGAGAATCCGCCACACCACGGCCACCGGCACCCGCGCCGGGCCAAAGCCGAGCGACACCACGCACGACACCAGCAATACGGCGCCGAGGGCGATCAGCAACAAGGCGTAGCGACGGTCGATCATTCGCCGTGGAACCCCTTGGCCAGGGTTTCCACCGCCAGCACGTTATCGATCCCCGGCGTGGCCTGCACGTAGGGGATGACGATGAAGCGCTGGTTCTTGATCGCGTCCACCGATTGCAGCGCCGGGTTCTTCAGCAGAAATTCGATCTTCTGTTCAGCAGTGATTTCGCTGTAGTCGACGATCACGATCACCTGCGGATTGCGTTCGACCACGGTCTCCCAGTTGACCCGGGTCCAGCTCGCTTCGACGTCATCGAGAATGTTGCGCCCGCCCGCTGCATCGATCAGCGCCTGCGGCATGCCGAGGCGGCCGGAGGTCATGGCGCGGTCTTCGCCGCTGTCGTAAAGAAACACTCGTGGCCTGTCGGCGGGCAGGTCTTTGCGGATCTCGGCGACCTGATTCTGCATGTCGGCGATCAGTGTGTTGGCGCGATCCTGCACGTCGAAAATTTTTCCGAGATTGCGCAGGTCGTTATAGGTGTCGTCCAGCGTCGCCGCCGGGCGCTTCATCACGAAGGCGCAGGATTCGGTCAGCTCATACACGTTGATGCCCAGCGGTTGCAGGGTCTGCGGCGTTAGGTCGCCACCGACGCGCATGCCGTAATCCCAGCCGGCGAAGAAAAAATCGACGTTGGCGTTGAGCAGGGTTTCCACCGATGGATATTTCGCAGCCAGCTCCGGCAAACCGTCGAGCAGCGACTGCATCTGGGGCGTCACCGACTTCCAGCCGCTGACGCCGCTATAACCGGCCATGCGCGATTTGAGGCCGAGGGCGAGCATCATCTGGGTCATGTTGATGTCGTGGCTGACCGCGTGCTTCGGCGCCTCGTTGAAGCTCACTTCACGGTTGCAGCTGTGGATGGTCAATGGGTATTTCGTGGCTTCGGCGAAGGCCTGGGCACTGCACAACAAAAGAGCGACGCAAAGCAGGGAACGCACAGTCATGGTCGGGTTATCCAGGTGATTCGCGGGTAGCCGTGGAGGGGATGGGAGTCGATCAACGCCTCGACGCCGAACACGTCGCGCAACAATTCGGTGGTCAGTACCTGTTGCGGCGTGCCGCTGGCGACGATGCGCCCGTGATTGATCACGTACAGTCGGTCACAGAACGCGGCGGCCAGGTTCAGGTCGTGAATGCTGGCGAGGGTGCCGATCTGCAGACGTTTGACCAGTTGCAGCAGTTCGAGCTGATAACGCGGGTCGAGGTGGTTGGTCGGCTCGTCGAGGATCAGCAATTGCGGTTGCTGGGTCAGGGCGCGAGCGAGGATTACCCGCTGTTTTTCACCGCCGGAGAGGGTGGCGAACGCATGGTCTTCGAAGCCATCGAGGCCGACTGATCTGAGCGCTTGCGTCGCCAGATTGCGATCCTCAACGGTATCGCCATCGAACAGGCCTTTGTGCGGTGTGCGGCCCATGGCGACCACTTCTTCGACGGTCAGACCGAAGGCGTCGGGGAATTCCTGCAGGACCACGGCGATGCGTTTTGCGCACCAGCGCGAGGACTGTTTCCACACGTTGTGATGATCGAGTCTGACCTCACCGCTTTCCGGCTGACTGAAGCGATAGGCGCAGCGCAGCAGGCTGGTCTTGCCGCTGCCGTTGGGACCGATCAAACCGACAAACTCACCGGCGGCCACCTGCAACGAGGCGTCACGCAGCTGGAACTGGTGATGGCAGTGGCCGTGGCCCAGGGGTGTCCAGGCGAGGTTGGCGAGGGTCAGTGAGGTCATCTTCTACTCTGAAATATCGGGTGTTGCTGATGACGCCTTCGCGAGCAAGCCCGCTCCCACAGTGGATCGCATTTCAATGTGGGAGCGGGCTTGCTCGCGAAGGGGCCGGTGAATCAAAAGGTGTAATCGGCCGTGACGAAGAACGATCTCGGCTCGCCGAGAATCCACTGCTGGCCCTCATTGTATTGGCTTTGTGCGTACTGGCGGTCAAACAGATTGTTCACCTGCAAGCCCAGCGTGGTGTTGCGCAGAGCTTGCCACGACAGCGTTGCATCGACCACGGTGTAACTTGGCAGCTCGTTGCGGTTGGCCATGTCGGCGTAACGCGCATCGACGTAACGCACACCGGCACCGGCCTTCAGATCATCGCTGAGGTTTTTGTTCAGCCACAGATTGGCGGTTCGACGCGGTACATCCACCGGGCGATTGCCGTTGTACGACAGGGTTTGCCCGTTGACCACCTCGGAGAAGTCATCGTACTTGGCCTTGACAATCGCCGCGTTGGCCTGCAGTTGCCAGGCATGCGGCAATTGCAGATCAAGGCTGGCCTCCAGGCCGTTGGAAGATTGCTGGCCGACTTGCTGCTTGAGCGTCGGGTTGCCCGGATCGTCGGTCAACAGCTTCTTCTTGACGATGCGATAGGCCGCCAGGGTGAACTCGCCACGCTGATCCCAGAACAACTGTTTCAGGCCGACCTCGGTCTGGCGCGCGGTCGAGAGGTCGTATTGCTGCTGGCTCGGACTGAGGGATATCAGGCCGCCGATGCCGTCGGTGCTGGTCGCGACCTGACCGTAGAACGAAGTCTCGGGCGTCAGGGCAAACACCAGTCCGGCCTTCCAGTTGTTGCCGGTCAGAGTCTTGTCGCTCTGGCTGTCGTCGATCAGGTTGTTGCGATCCACGTGTACGTAATCGCGGCGCACTCCTGTCACCAACGACCAGCGCTCGCTCAGTTGCGTGCGGTTTTCGCCGAACACTGACATCTGCTTTGTGGTGCTGTCGAACTGGTCGCGGTACGGGTTGGCACTTTCGAAGTAACCCTGTTGCGGGTGATACAGATCCAGCGCCTGACCGTTTGGCAGCACATCGTTGAACGGTGAGTTGCTGTTGAGCTGGAAGCGGATGCGGTTGTAATCGACGCCAGTCACGGTCTGGCTGTCGAGGCCGAACAGCGAGTGCTTGAAGGTGAAGGTCTGGCGATCACCGACCTGCTCCTGCTGATGGCCGATGCCGAAGTAGCCGCTGCGGCTGAGTTGCTGGCTGTCGCGGTCGAAGTTGTAGTTCTCGGCGTTCTGCCAGCGGCGCTGGGCCTTGAGGTAGTACAGCTCGTTGCTGGCACTGACCGCGTCGTTGATCTGCCACTCGGTGGTCAGACGCGTCCACTGATCGTTGTAGTGCTGCTGGTCGTCACGCACGTTGTAGTTCTTGTTGCGCAGGCTGTCCTGCAATCGGCCGTTGATCAGCGGCGTGCCGAAGTAGTTCTGCGGGCGCTGATCGCCGTAGTCGTGGGCGAGGGTGAACGCCAGGTCGTCGGTGGCCTGCCAGCGCAGAGCGGCGCTGATGAAGTCGCTTGATGAATCACCGCGATCGATCCAGCCGTTGCTGCGCAGGCGATTGAGATTGAGGCGATAGCTCAGGGTGTCGCTCAGCGAGCCGCCGCTGTCGAACGCCTGCTGCTGGCTGTCGTAGGAGCCGTAGCCAACGCGCAGGTGATTTTCGATGTCGCCCTCGAACGGCTTCTTCGGAATCACGTTGACCACCGCACCGGTCGCGCCTTCGCCGTACAGCACCGAGGCGGGGCCGCGCAGCACGTCGACGCGCTGCACCGACCAGGTGTCGACCGGAAAGGTCACGGTGCCCATGCCGGTGTACATCCGATTGCCGTCATACAACTGCATCACCGAACTCTGCCCGGTAAAACCGCGTGCCTGCAACGAGGTACCGCCATCGCCCGGGGTGCCGGTGCGGCTGATGCCAGTGCTGCGCGACACGGCGTCCTGCACGCTGCGATCACCCCGGGCACGCACCTGCTCGCCGCTGAGGCTTTCGACGCTGGCCGGAGTTTCCATGGCCGTCAGGTTCAGGCGCGAGCCGGCGGTGGTCGGCGTGGTCAGGCTGACACTTTCTTCGTCAATCGCAGGCGCGGAGATGGTGCCGGTGGGCAGCGTCAGCGGCTGGCCGTCAGCGTTGGCGTTGTTCAGGGCGAACAGGCAGAGGCTGGACAAGAGGTACTTGTTCATCGGGGCGGTGAATCACTTCTTCAAAAGAAAGCCCGCAACTTGTGGCTGCGGGCAGAGCGGCAATTGTGGGAGCGGGCTTGCTCGCGAAGAGGGCGTGCCAGACACCATGTTCGTTGAATGATACTCCGCCTTCGCGAGCAAGCCCGCTCCCACAGGAATCTGCCGGAGTTTAAGTCCCGGCAGTTTAAAGATCTGTCTGAAACGCGCATCTCGCCTGCTTCACGATGAAGTTGAGGCAGATTCAGTTTGGCGGCCCAGACGCGACAACAGCAGGCGATCCAGCAGCCAGACCAGTACCAGCGAAGCGCCCACCAGCGGAAAGATCACGGCCAGCGCGAGCATGATCGCCACGCCGGTTTTCCATTTCGGCAGGTCATGGCGCAGGAGCGGCACGCCGAACTTGCCTTGCGGCCGCCGCTTCCACCAGATCACCACGCCGCTGACGGTGCTGAGCAGAATCATCAGGCAGATCAGCAGCACGATGATCTGGTTGAAGGTGCCGAACATCTTGCCTTCATGCAGCATCACGCCGATTTCCGTGGCCCGCGCCACTGCGCCGTACTGCTCGAAACGCACATCGGCGAGGACCTTGCCGGTGTACTGATCGACATGCAGGGTCGCATCGTTACGCGGGTCGTCGGCGAACACGGCAATGGTGAACACGCCGGTCGCGGTGGTCGGCAGAGTGATGCTGTAGCCGGGCTCGACCTTGCGCTCAATTGCGATGTTCTGCACCTCTTGCAGGCTGATCGCGGGAGCAGCGGGGCCGTGTTGCATGCCGCCGTGGGCCATGTGCTCGGCATGGTCACCGGACATCGGCATCGGCGTGTTTTCCATTGCCCACGGCACGGTCTGGCGCGCGGCGTTATTGAGGCTGCCGGCCTCGACGTCGGAGGTCGGCACGTTGTTCCACATCGCCGCCGGGAACACGTTCCACACCTGGGCGTACTGCTTGCCCCAGAAGCCGGTCCAGGTCATGCCGCTGAGCAGCATCACCAGCAACAATGCCGCGCCCCAGAACCCGGTGACCGCGTGCAGATCACGCCACAACACTCGACCGCGACTGCTCAGGCGTGGCCACAGAATTCCGGCGGCCTGACCGCGCGGCCACCACAGAAACACCCCCGACACCACCAGCACCACGCCCCAACCGGCGGCGAGTTCGATCAGGCGATCACCGAGCGTACCGATCATCAGTTCGCCGTGAATGGCGCGCGCGACGGCTTGCAGATTTTTCTTCGCATCCTGCTCGCCGAGGATGTCGCCGTGGTACGGATCGATGAACACATTGAGTTCGTGACCTTCATTCTTCACGACAAATTGCGCGCTGCGTTCGGCGTTGGCCGGCGGCAGGTATTGGGTGATCTGACCCTGTGGATAAGCGCTCTTGACCCGTTGCAGCAGATCATCGGCCGGCACCGTGTGATGCCCGGCGGGGACGTTGAGCAGGCTGCTGTACATCAGTGAATCGAGTTGCGGTTTGAACAGGTAGATGATGCCGGTCAGGGCCAGCATTACCATGAACGGCGCGACGAATAGGCCGGCATAGAAATGCCAGCGCCAGGCCAGGTTGTAGAAATTCGGTTTGGGCTTTTGCATCACGTTTGCTCCGCTTGGCTTGGATCTTTTAGTTGTTCTGCAACCCTTGTGGGAGCGAGCTTGCTCGCGAAGGCGTCGTATCAGGCTGCATCTATGTTGGATGTGCCGTCCCCTTCGCGAGCAAGCTCGCTCCCACAGGGTGGGATTTGACTGTTAGAAACTCATATCGACCTTGGTCCAGAGCGTGCGCCCCGGCTCGTTGATCGCTTGCGGGTCGTTGGCCGGGTAGCCGAAACCGGCGTTACCGGCCAGGTTCAGGTGCTCGGCGTAAGCCTTGCCGAACAGGTTGTCGACGCCGGTGCTGACCTTCCAGTTTTTGTTGATCCGGTAGGCGCCGTTGAGCGAGAACACGCCAAAGCCGCCGCTCTTGTCGTAGTCCTTGCCGACCACGTTGCCCTTGTTCTGGTCGATGCGCTTTTGCGCCGCGACCACGCGCCACAGCGCCCCGGCGCTCCAGTTGTCTTCGCTGTACGTCAGGCCGAAACGCGCATCCAGCGGCGGCATTTGCGGCAGGGCCTTGCCATCGCTGCTGTTCTTGCCCCAGGCGTAAGCCAGGGTCGCATCGGCTTTCCAGTTATCGGTGAGTTTGTAGGCGGCGCCGAGTTCGCCACCCATGATCCGTGCGTCGATGTTTTCCGCGCGCGAAGTACTCATGCCCATCATCGTTGGCGTGTAGTCGAACAGGATGTAGTCGCGCACCACACCGACGTAACCCGAGGCCCAGGCTTCGAGTTCGGCGGTCTTGTAGTTCACGCCGAAGTCGAACTGGGTGGTCTTCTCCGGTTTGACCGAGTCGAACGCATTCAGCGAACCGGCCGGGCCGGACTTCGGTGAAAACAGCTCCCAGTAATCCGGGAAGCGCTGCGCGTGACCGAGGCCGGCGTACAGCGTGGCGGGGCTGTCAGCAAGGTCATGCTCGTAACGCACGAAGCCACTCGGCAAGGTGTCGGCGCGGGTCTGGTCGGCGGTCGGGTTGGGGCGGCTCATCATTCCGGAGCCAATGCGCTGCCGGTAATCCTTGGCCGAGGCGCGGTCGACCCGGGCGCCGGTAATCAGTCGATCACGGTCGGCGGCGTACCAGGTCATTTCGCTGAACACGCCGTAGTTATGGAAATCGGCGTCCTTGGTGTAGGGCTGATCCTTGTAGGTGTCGATGCCCATGCCGCTGCGCTGGCGATGCTCGTTGGTCTGCGCATCGAGACCGGTGATCAGCTGGATGTCGGCCCAGCGCCAGGTCGCCTTGATCCGCGCGCCGAGGGTGCGACGGTCGACGTTGGAGGCCATGGGCCCGGCCATCATCCCGGTGCCGGATGGTGTGCGCAGGCTGTAGTTGTCCATCACGTGGTCGGCGTAGTTGTAGTAGACCTGTGCTTCGAGTTTCTCCAGCACATCAGTGATGTTGGATTTTTCGAAGCGCAGGCCGAGGCTTTCGCGCAGGAACTGCGAACCGTCCATGCCGCGTCCGGCGTAGCGCGCTTCGCCATCGCCCTTGCCGGCGGTGAGTTCGATCAGGGTATCGGCGTCCGGGGTCCAGCCGACGGCGATGTCACCGTTCCACTTGTCGTAGCGCGACGGCACGCTGTCGTTGTTGCCGTCGCGATAGTCGTCGGAGTGCGCAGTGTTGCCGATCACTCGCACGTAGCCCAATGGCCCGCCGGCAGCGGCGTCGACGACCTTGTCGAAACGTCCGTTGGAGCCGGCCAGCACGCTGGCATTCACCCGCGTGCCGAGTTCGCCGAAGCTTTCCGGCTCACGGTCGAAGAGGACCGTGCCGGCCGATGCGCCTGGCCCCCAGAGTACGGTTTGCGGGCCCTTGATCACCGTGAGTTTGTCGTAGGTTTCCGGCGAGATGTACGAGGTCGGTGCGTCCATCCGCCCCGGGCAGGCGCCGAGCAGCATGCTGCCGTTGGTGAGAATGTTCAGCCGCGAACCGAACATCCCGCGCAGCACCGGATCACCGTTGGTGCCGCCATTGCGCACCAGGGCGAAGCCGGGAATGGTCTTCAGATAATCGCCGCCGTCACTGGCCGGCACCGGTTGGCGTGGGTCTTTTGGATTGGTGACGATGGTCAGTGGCGAGCTCGGCGCAATTGCGGTGATCACCGTCGGACTCAGTTCTTGGTTGTGCCCGGCGTGGTCATCGGCCAGCACCAGCGGCGACAGCAGGACGCCGCAAAGGACGGCGGTGGCGTGCGAGAAACGAATGCGCGATGCGTTCAGCGCGAAAGACGCCTGGGCAGAACCCGAGCGTGGAACAGCAGAAAACCTGGACATGACAATTTCCATCAAACAGTCGTAAACGACACGGCCGGCAGCCTGAAGCTGTCTTCTCAACCGTGTGCAATCAAAGGTGCGGTGTTTACGCCGTGATGGGCGGGGCGCGGGTGCGGGCGCCGGGGAAGAAGGTCTGCCGGGCATGGCCCAGGCGTGGAGAGGATGGGGTGAAGGTGTTGACGTGGGCGACGCTGAACGTGGCGAAAGTGCCGCCCCCGGTCAGCGCCGGGCAGTTGAACAGCAGGCTGCAATAACCGCATTTTTCCCACAGGGCGTGGTGCGAGGATTGTGGCGGGCAGTGTTCGGCAGCCGGTTGTGCGCCGTGCGCGGCATGATCCATGCCCGGCATGTCCATGTCCATCGCCATGGAAGTCGAGGCGTGCTGATCCATCGGCATCGACTGAGAAATCAGCGGGCCGATGAAGATCATCAACATGGCGAACAGGGCGATCCAGCTACCGCGGGTCAGAGTCTGGCTCTGGCGATGCAGGCGGGACGCCCCGGCGCGTTGCGGGCGCACGGGCGTGGTCAGCCGGATCGGTTACTGGGCGTGATCGTGTGCCTGGGTGTCTTGCGGTGGTTTCTTCTGCACCGCGACTTCGACGGTCACGTCACCGGCCTTCTCGAAATGCAGGGTCAGCGGGAAGCGTTTGCCGTCGCTGAGCAGGCTGCGGTCTTTCGGGTTGAGCAGCATCACGTGATAGGCCATCGGCGCGAACGTGACCTTGCCGCCGGCAGGAATCACCACGTCGGGCACCTGCTGCATTTTCATCAGATCGCCCTGCATCACGTGCTCATGCAGTTGCGCTTCGGCGGTGATCGGCGAGTCGACGCCGAGCAGGCGGTCGTCGGTCTTGCCGGGATTGCTGATCACGAAATAAGCGGCGACGGTCGGCGCGTTGGGCGGCAGCTCCTGCGACCACGGGTGAGCGATTTCCAGCTCGCCGGCCTTGTATTCGTGGGCATGGGCGAAGCACGCAGGCAGCAACAGCGCAGCGATGACGAAGAGTTTGTTCAACATGGCAGTTCTCCAGAACGATGTGAAACGCAGGTCAATTGCGAGACAGATCAGACCAGAGGCGAGGCGCGGGGATTGAGGCTCGGCCATTGCTGGCGCGGTGTCGGTGTTTGCAACGAGGGCGGCGCCACGCTGCGATTGCTTTCGTAGCGGGCGAAATACAGCTGCGGCGTATGGCCCGGCAACGCCACCAGCGGCGCAGAACCCGAGCAGCACCAGCAATGCTGCATGTTGGAATGGCTGTCGTTGGACGGGGCTTTCTGCTCCGTGGTGCCGATGTTGATCGCTACCATCTTCGTCCCGCTGCCGGTGCAGAAACTGCTCCACAGCAATTGCTCGGCCGGTGAACTGGCCGCCTGCGCCATCGCCCCGGTCATCGGCATGGCGAGCATGTTGAACAGCACTGCGAAGCAGGCGATCCAGGCAAATGCAAGCCGGTGTCGGTTCATGGGACAGATCCGTTGGGTGGGCAATCAGGCGCGGGCTATTTAGCCTGATCAGGGCCGATAAGTAAAAAGGCGTCGTGCGGTTTGGTGTCGCAGATCAATTGAAAGGAGTGTAGCGGTGGAAATTCGCTACGCCATTCTCATCCGCCGATCCTGTAGGAGCTGACGAGTGGAACGAGGCTGCGATCTTTTGATCTGTCTTTTCAACGTTCAGCATACGAGCTGTCAGGGACGGCGCCTTCGCGAGCAAGCCCGCTCCCACAGGGTTTCTGGCATACACAGACTATGCAGTTGCCGCCGACCACTGTGGGAGCGGGCTTGCCCGCGAAGGCGTATTCGAGATCTGCGCCTGGCTAAAGCCGGGTGACGGCGGCAAGGGCAGCGAGGACTTCAGACGTCGTCAGAAACTCCCGATCAACCCTCGGCAACACCGGTCGCTTCAACACCATCACCGGCACGCGCAACTCCCGCGCCACTTCCAGTTTCGGCTCGGTCGCGGTGCTGCCGCTGTTCTTGCTGATCAACACATCGATCTGCCGGCGTTCAAACAGCGCGCGTTCTTCCTCAAGCAGAAACGGCCCACGGGCGCCGATCACTTCGCAGCGTTCGTTGCCGGGGTAGACGTCGAGGGCGCGCAGGGTCCAGAACTGGTTGGCAGGGATCTCGTCGAGGTGTTGCAGCGGTTCGCGGCCGAGGGTGAACAGCGGGCGGCGGAACGGTTTGAGGGCTTCGGTCAGTTCGGCCCAGTCGCTGACTTCACGCCAGTCATCGCCCGGTTGCGGCCGCCACGCGGGGCGGCGGAGGGCCCAGCAGCGAATGCTGGCGAGTTGCGCGGCACTGGCGGCGTTGCGGCTGATTTGCGCGGCGTAAGGGTGGGTCGCATCGAACAGCAGGTCGATGCCTTCAGCGCGAATGAATTGCGCCAGACCTTCGGCGCCGCCGTAGCCGCCGACGCGCACCTGACAGGTCAGGTCGGTCGGCACTCGGCCCACGCCGGCCAGACTGTAAATGTGTTCTGGCCCCAGCGTACGGGCGATGGCCAACGCCTCAGTGACGCCGCCGAGCAACAAGATGCGCTTCATGCAAAACCTCCGGCGTGGCCGACAATGCCGCCCTGACGATCAATCGCAAACACCTCGACCTGTACCTGCGCCGGCACCACGCTGCGGGCGAAATTCAGCGCATGGCGACAGACCTCGTCGCCGAGGGCAATGCCCGCCGCGCTGGCCATCGCCAGGGCCTGCTGACTGGTGTTCGCTTCACGAATGCTCTGCTGCAATGCCTGATCGGCACCCATCGCCGCCGCCCATTCAGCCAGTTGCGGCAGGTCGATGCTCGAATGCCGCGAGTGCAGATCCATGTGCCCGGCCGCCAGTTTGCTGATCTTGCCGAAGCCGCCACACAGGCTGAGTTTATCCACAGGCACTTTGCGCAGATGCTTGAGCACCGCGCCGACAAAGTCACCCATTTCGATCAAGGCAATTTCCGGCAGGTCGTAGACCCGGCGCATGGTGTCTTCGCTGGCGTTGCCGGTGCACGCGGCAATGTGCAGATAGCCATTGGTTTTGGCGACGTCGATGCCCTGATGGATCGAGGCGATATACGCCGCGCAGGAAAACGGCCGGACGATACCGCTGGTGCCGAGGATCGACAAACCACCGAGAATGCCCAGACGCGGATTCATGGTTTTCAACGCCAGCGCTTCGCCGCCCTCGACGTTGACCGTGACCTCGAAACCGCCGGCATAAGCGCTTTCGGTGGCGAGCAGCGTCAGGTGGTCGCTGATCATCTTGCGCGGTACCGGGTTGATCGCCGGTTCACCGACGCCGAGCACCAGCCCCGGTCGGGTCACGGTGCCGACACCTGCGCCCGCGACAAAGCGAATCCCCGGCTCGGCCAGCAGCCGCACGTGTGAATAGAGCAGCGCACCGTGAGTTACGTCCGGGTCGTCGCCGGCGTCCTTGATCGTTCCGGCCTCGGCGCCGCCTTCGGTCAGCCGGCAGAACTCCAGGCGCATCTGCACCTGTTTGCCTTTGGGCAGGACGATCTGCACCGCATCCGCCGACGTACCGCCGAGCAGCAGACGGGCGGCGGCGAGGCTGGTGGCGGTGGCGCAGCTGCCGGTGGTCAGACCGCTGCGCAGGGGCGCGGGTTGTTCGGCGGTTTCGTCACGCATCGAGGGGTTTGACCAGATCCAGCAGGGTAATCGGCAGCGCCTGACGCCAGGTGTCGAACTCGCCCAGCGGTTGCGCCTGGGCGACATGGATTCGGGTCAGTTCGCCGCCGTGGCGTTCGCGCCAGTGCATCAGGCTGATTTCACTTTGCAGGGTCACGGCGTTGGCGACCAGCCTGCCACCGGGCTTGAGTTGTTCCCAGCAGGTTTCAAACACGCCTTCGCGGGTCACGCCGCCGCCGATGAAGATCGCGTCGGGGCGCTCCAGTCCGGCGAGGGCTTGCGGCGCACGGCCACGCACCAAGTGCAGACCGGGCACGCCCAACGCGTCGCGGTTGTGTTCGATCAAGGCCTGTCGGCCTTCGTCCGCCTCGATGGCGATGGCGCGGCAGCTCGGGTGCGCGCGCATCCATTCGATGCCGATCGAGCCGCAACCACCGCCGACATCCCACAGCAGTTCGCCGGGAATCGGCGCGAGGCGGGCGAGGGTGATCGCGCGTACATCGCGTTTGGTCAGTTGACCGTCGTGCTGGAATGCCGAGTCGGGCAGTCCGGCAAGACGCGACAGGCGCGGCGTCTGCGCATCGGCCAGGCATTCGATGGCGATCACATTCAGATCGGCAATCGCCGGGTCATTCCATTCATTGGCAGTACTTTCGATGCGCCGTTCGGCATCGCCACCCAGGTGCTCAAGTACAGTCAGGCGACTGCCGCCAAAACCGCGCTCGCGCAGCAGCGCCGCGACGGCCGCCGGACTTTGCCGGTCATTACTCAGCAACAACAGACGCACCCCGCTGAACAGCTGCGCATTGAGTGCCGCCAGTGGTCGCGCCACCAGCGATAGGGTGACCACCTCTTGAAGCGGCCAGCCGAGTCGGGCGGCGGCCAGGGAACAAGAGGAGGGCGCGGGCAGGATCAGCATCTCGTTACTCGGCACGTGTCGCGCAAGGCTCGCGCCGACGCCGTAGAACATCGGATCACCACTGGCCAGCACGCACACCGCTTCGCCGCGCTGCTCCAATACCGGCGCGAGGGAAAACGGACTCGGCCACAAAGTGCGTTCGCCGCGAATGCACACCGGCAGCAAGTCCAGTTGCCGCTGGCCGCCGATGATCCGCGAGGCGCCCATCAGGGCCCGCCGGGCATTTTTGCCCAGGCCCTTGAAGCCGTCTTCACCGATTCCCACAACCGTCAGCCAGGGTGTCATGCCGTTCCTTAATTCCGAATAGATCTTCACGGGCGGCATGATAACGCGGCTGCCGGCATCTGACGCGGGTCTGTCGTCGCGGCGTGTCGAGAGCAACGCGGAAACTTAATGTCGAGTAATAGTGATTTTTTAAACTTCCGTTTTTGTTAGTTTGATTCAAGTCAGTTCTTTTTAATAAGTCTGGCGCAATGAAGCTATGAATTTAATACGTGCCAAGTTGGCAGGGAACGATATGGATATCAATTCAGCTACACGTTTAAGTCAGAATAATGCAGTTGCCGTTAATAATATGTTGTTCGTCGGGCTGGAGGGGCGGGCAGAGGCCGATAACAGATTTGTGAGGAACTGCATTTATCTCGCGCAGATTGCGGCGGACAGCCGTTGTGACAGCAGCCTGCAGCCTGCAGAGTGGTTCGATTACTTTGTCGGAGGCCTGTGGTCATGTGACTGGAAACAGGAGGAGAAACCGGTGGTGCTGGTCCAGGAGGCGTTTTCCGGAAGTGTGCAGGAGGCGTGGCGGCGGTCGACAGCACCCTTGCTCGCGAGCGTTCAATTAGCGCAGGTTGAAGCCGGGCTGGCAGCGCTTGAAAAAGATGTAGCGCTACTGCAAAAGTTTACCGCCCTGAGTGGCAAGGCCTTCACCTCGCACATTGTGCCGGTCAGTCAGAACGCCAACGGCGAGTTGGTTGTGGTGTTCAGCCAAATCCGCTTTTTCAAGTTGGTGTTGAGTACCAACTACCTGTTCTGGCAGGTCCATCAACCGATGTCGCAACTGGACATCCGCGCCAGAAGAATGGTGATCAATCGCCGGGACATCGACAAAAACCGGGACGTTGTAGATCAGGCGATTCGCGAGAGCGTGGTTGACCTTGAAGAGGTCGAACTCTGAAAAGCCGCAGTTTCCGACCGGCAGGCATTTTCATGCGCTCGGGCAAAGCAGGCATAATGGCGACCTTTCGCCCATCACAGCGCTGCCAGCCAGCCGGTCATCCCTTGAACGAACGCTCTATGTCCACCGCTCTGCGCCCCTCGGCTTGTCCGGGGTTGCTGCGTATTGTCCAGGCGCTGGATGGCGGTATCTGCCGGATCAAGCTCAATGGCGGCTCGATCACTGCTGATCAGGCCGACGCGGTGGCCGATGCCGCCGAGCGTTTTGCCGGTGGCGCGATCGAGGCGACCAACCGCGCCAATCTGCAGATTCGCGGCATCGGCGAGCAGTCAGCGGCATTGATCGACAGTTTGCTGGCCGCCGGCCTGGGGCCGCAAACCGCAGCGGGCGACGATGTGCGCAACCTGATGCTCAGCCCGAGTGCCGGTATCGATCAGCAGTCGCTGTTCGATACCCGGCCTCTGGCCGAACAGATTCTGGCGACTCTGCAGGCACATCCGCGCTTTCATGAGTTGAGCGCCAAGTTCGCCGTGCAACTGGACGGCGGTGAGGCGTTGGCGATGCTCGAGCATCCGCATGATCTGTGGCTGTCGGCGTTCGAACGTGACGGTGAAGTTTTGTTGGCGTTCGGTCTGGCCGGTAGTCCGATCGATCATGCGGCCGGTGTTGTGACACTGAGTAACGGCCATGCGCTGGTGGTCGCGGTGCTGGAGTTGTTCCTTGATCTGGCACGACCGGAGCAGACGCGCATGCGCCATTTGCTCGATGAACTGCCGCTGCAGGCGTTTCTCGAACAGTTGCGCGAACGCGTGGCGATCAAAGCTGCCGTCACCCGACAGCGCACGCCGCTGGCGGATGCTCTGCACATCGGTGTCCACCGGCAAAATGCTGACCACCGGGTGTATGTCGGTGCGGTGCCGGCGCTCGGCCGTCTCGATCCGGCCATGCTGCGGGGTGCGACCCGACTGGCCCGCGAGTTCGGTGATGGCAGCCTGCGTTTCACCCCTTGGCAAAGTCTGCTGCTGCCGAACGTGAAGCCCGCCGACGCGGCGCGAGTCCTGCAACACCTGACGCAATTGCACTGGCTGACCGACGCCGGCGAGCCGCTGTCCCGGCTGATTGCCTGCACCGGCTCCAGCGGCTGCGGCAAAGGCCTGGCCGATACCAAACACGACGCCCGGTTGCTGGCGACGCTGCTGCCACAGGCGCAGCACGTGCACCTGTCCGGTTGC
Organism: Pseudomonas sp. JQ36; assembly: GCF_053851495.1. Lineage (NCBI taxonomy): Bacteria > Pseudomonadati > Pseudomonadota > Gammaproteobacteria > Pseudomonadales > Pseudomonadaceae > Pseudomonas > Pseudomonas sp. JQ36. The sequence continues at coordinate 5,530,787 of NZ_CM132642.1, forward strand.
CCGCGCTCTTGCGCGGCGGCCCATCGCGCAGCGGCGACATTGCTGGCGGTCAGCACCGGTCATTACGATCTCTATTTTCGCGATGTAGCGCTGCCGGGTTTCGGCACGCTGCACGCACGCAACCTTACTATTGAAGCGGCCGCGATTCTGCTCGACGCCCGCTCACGGAGCCCCCTTGATGCTTGATTACATCCGCGACGGTCAGGAGATTTATCGCAACTCCTTCGCGATCATTCGCAGCGAGGCCAATCTGGCGCGCATCCCGGCCGATCTGGAAAAACTCGCGGTGCGGGTGATTCACGCCTGCGGCATGGTCGAGGCCGTCGACGGTCTGCAGTTCTCCGAAGGTGCCGGCAAGGCCGGGCGCGATGCGCTGGCGGCCGGTGCGCCGATCCTGTGCGATGCGCGGATGGTCTCCGAAGGCGTGACCCGCGCCCGTCTGCCAGCCAACAACGAGGTGATCTGCACTTTGCGTGACGACAGCGTGCCGCAGCTGGCCCGTGAGCTGGGCAACACCCGCTCGGCGGCCGCGCTGGAACTGTGGCGTCCGCACCTGGAAGGCAGTGTGGTGGTGATCGGCAACGCGCCGACCGCACTGTTTTACCTGCTGGAAATGCTCGATGCCGGCGCACCGAAACCGGCGCTGATCCTCGGCTTCCCGGTGGGCTTCGTCGGCGCCGCCGAATCGAAAGCGGCGCTGGCGGCTGACAGTCGCGGCGTACCGTTCGTGATCATGCAAGGCCGGCTCGGCGGCAGCGCCATGGCCGCCGCAGCAGTCAATGCCCTCGCCACGGAGATCGAATGATGCAGGCCAAAGGACGTCTGATCGGCCTCGGTGTGGGCCCCGGTGATCCGGAACTGATCACCGTCAAAGCCCTGCGTCTGCTGCGCGAGTCGCCAGTGGTGGCGTACTTTGTCGCCAAGGGCAAGAAAGGCAACGCGTTCGGCATCATCGAAGCGCACCTGCAGGACGCGCAGAATCTGTTGCCGCTGGTGTACCCGGTGACCACCGAAGTGCTGCCGGCGCCACTGTCCTATGAACAGGTGATCAGCGACTTCTACGATGAAGCCTCCGAGACAGTGGCTGCGCATCTGGACGCCGGCCGCGATGTGGCGGTGATCTGTGAAGGCGATCCGTTCTTTTACGGCTCCTACATGTATCTGCACGATCGATTGTCCACGCGCTATGAAGCCGAAGTGGTGCCGGGCGTGTGCTCGATGCTCGGCGGTGCGTCGGTGCTGGGTGCGCCGCTGGTGTATCGCAACCAGAGCCTGTCGGTGCTCTCCGGCGTGCTGCCGCATGAGGATCTCAAGCGCCGTCTGGCCGACGCCGATGCGGCGGTGATCATGAAACTGGGACGCAATTTTCCCAAAGTCCGTGCAGTACTCGAAGAGCTCGGTCTGGCCGAGCGGGCGCTGTACGTCGAACGCGCGACCATGGCCAATCAGAAGATCGTGCCGCTGGATCAGGTCGAGCCGATGTCCTCGCCGTACTTCTCGCTGATCATCGTCCCGGGCGAACGGTGGCAAGGTTGATGACGCAATCCACACCGGCCATTGTCATCCTCGGACAGGGCGCGCTCGCCACCGCACGACGGATCCAGCAGTTGTATCCGACGGCGCAGATCCACGGCCTCGCCGGACGCGTCGAGGGCGCCGACCGCAACTATGAGGAATTCGGCGCGACCTTGCGTGAGCTGTACCAGCGAGACACGCCGATCATCGCCCTGTGTGCGGCCGGCATTGTCATTCGCACCCTGGCGCCGTTGCTGCTGGAGAAGGGCGCTGAACCGGCGGTACTCGCCGTTGCCGAAGACGGCAGCGCCGTGGTGCCGCTGCTCGGTGGCCTCGGCGGGGTGAATGTCATGGCCCGGGAAATCGGTGCCGCATTGCAGGTCGCCGCGGCGATCACCACCAGTGGCGAATTGCGCTTTGGCACTTGTCTGCTCAATCCACCCAGCGGTTATGCGCTGGCTGATCTGGAGCTGGGCAAGCGTTTCGTTTCCGATCTGCTGGCCGGGCACAGCGTGCGCATCGAAGGCGCCGCGCCGTGGCTGGATCAGGCGCAGTTGCCGCAAGACCCGCAGGCGCAGCGCTCGATTCATGTCGGCAGTGCCGAGCGTGTCGCGAGCGCTAATGAGTTGCTGATCTATCCGCGCAGCGCAGCGCTGGCGGTGAGCGCGCAGGTGGACGATCTGCCGCATGCCGTTCGCTTGGCGTTGCAACAGGCCGGGGTTGCGCAGCAATCGCTGGCCTGTCTGCTGGCGGCTGACACTGAAATGGCGTCGGCCAGACTCCGCGAAGCAGCCCTCGAACTGGGGGTGCCGCTGCGCTTTGTCGCGGCGCAGAAAGATCTTGGCGAGTTGGCTCGTCAGGCACTGCCGCAGGCCGCGATCAGCAATGCCAACGGTCTGGCGATTGCGCTCGCCGAACAGCCGCTGGACGTCGCGCAGATCGGTCGGCAGCGTGGGCGTCTGGCGGTGATCGGCCTCGGCCCCGGCGCTGCCGAACTGATGGCGCCAGCGGTCAAGGCCGAACTGGCGCGGGCCACCGATGTGCTCGGCTACGAGACCTATGTGCGCATGGCCGGTCCGTTCCGCGATGATCAGGTGCAGCACTGCACCGACAATCGCGAAGAAATGCAGCGCGCCCGCCACGCCTTCCGGCTGGCGGCCGAGGGCCGTTCGGTGATCGTGGTCTCGTCCGGCGACCCCGGCGTGTTCGCCATGGCCGCGGCGGTGCTTGAAGCGTTGCACGAGTCGACCGATCCGGCCTGGCACAGCGTCGAGCTGGAAATCCTGCCAGGTGTATCCGCTTCGCTTGCGACGGCTGCGCAAGCGGGGGCGCCACTGGGGCATGATTTCTGCGTGATGTCGCTGTCGGACAACCTCAAGCCGTGGTCGATCATTGAAAAGCGTCTGGATCTGGCGGCGGAGGCCGATCTGGCCCTGGCCTTCTACAACCCGATCTCCCGGGCGCGCCCGTGGCAATTGGGGCGTGCGCTGGAAATCGTCGCGCAGCATCGCACTGCGGCTACGCCAGTGGTGCTGGGGCGCGACATCGGTCGTCCGGGGCAAACCCTGCGCGTGACGACACTGGGGCAACTGACCCCGGATCAGGTGGACATGCGCACCATGGTCCTGATCGGTTCCTCGACCACTTGCACCTTTGCCAAAGCGGACGGTGGCGAGTGGGTCTACACGCCGCGCTGGTACGGCGAAAAGCCGCAGTCCTGACCGCAGGCGAGGGGGGCTGCTCCCTCGCCATGCCGGATATTGCGGGTAGAATGTTTCCGGATTTGCCGGTGTCGTATTTTTCAGCGGGACGTGTGTGATCTGCATCAGCCCCGCGTGGGATCTTTCTTGTTACTTACATCTTGTCGGACTTATTCTGAATCTTGACAGATCACAGCAACAGTCCGCGCGCAGTTGTGCCGCATATTCTTCAGCTGTGTTGATTTATATGTCAGGGTTGTCGCAATAACTTGTTGCTGTTACACGCGTTATCAGTTGTTTTTGAATTGTCTGTTTTGACATGTATTGAAAGTTCTGAAGTTTGAGCGATGGTTCGCCAGCCGTTAGCTTGTTCGTCATCCAAGTGCCCATCTGCACACATGATGTTGGTCAAGTAACGGAGGAACTTTCATGCACGATCAAAGACTTCAAGATGCCAGCGGTTATGTTGGTTTTATCAGCCTGTTCAAACAGGCTGATCTTGAGCGGGCCCTGTTGGTCTACCGGGACAGTGACGTTTATCAGTCAGTCTGGCGCTATTACTTTGCATGTATCGGGTTGCTCGATTCCCCGCGATTGATTGAACCCCTGACATTGCTCAAACATTCGCTGGAACAGTTGATTGGCGTGTCGCGTCTGCGTCGTGACTCCCATAGCCAGGCTGAACCGCCGAAAGATGCTTTATCGCGAATCTACAGCAGTATTCAGGCTTTCGAGACCCGCCTGCGAAACAGCGAGACTTACGCGAAGACTGCTGCAACAGCGGTTGTAAAGAACCTGCACTTTGTCTGGCTGGGCGGTGGTCTGGGCGCGATTCAGCATGATTACCTCAATCTGTGGAAGCAAGTATTGAGCGGGCAGGGCTACAGCCTCCATCTCTGGTATGACAGTGACGCGCTACTGGCCTGGCAAACCAACAAGTTGATTGTCGAGGCTGCCAAGGCTGACGCCATGCAGCACGGCGGCAGCGAGAATATTACCGACGCCAGGCTGGGTACGCTGTATGAAGAGCGGGTCATCGTCCTCAAGCAGCAGATGTTCCTGCACATCAATGCGGCGCTGGAGCGAGGGTTATCAGCGGATGAAGCGCGGGTCGACCTGTTGTCCCGTGCCTACGGCCAGGATGCGGCACAACTGGAAAGCCTGATCGAGCAAAACCGGCGCAGTCTGTTGGCTGTGGCAGGTGGTGATTTGCAGTTGCGCGACTTGCGTGACCTCGACGCACCGCTGCGATTGCAGGACATCTATGATCGCGAGACCCGGATGCGTGGCAATCTGGCTGCCGCCTCCGATGTGGTGCGGGTCGAGGCGGTGTTCGACGAAGGTGGCCGCTATGTCGATGTCGATAATCTGCCACCACTGGTCAAAACCATGGGCGGGATCGACATCAGTACGTTCGCTGGTGATGCGCGCCTTGGCGTTCTGCAACTGCTGCTCGATCACAACCCGCACTGGATGCCGGGACGCCAGGCATTGCGTGACCGATACACCGATTATCTAGACCGGATTCCCGAGGAATACCGCGCCGCGCTTGAGGTTTTTGCCCGACAGCAACCGGCGCTGAGCGAGGTGTTCCAGGCGCCGGCAGAGTTGCTTGTGCGTCCGCAGGACCTGCGCGCCGTTGCCGTGCAAAACACGTTGAGTAACTCGTTCCTGATGGCTCACGCGCAATCGCCGATGCTCAAAAGCGTGATCGAGCGGTTTCGGTTCAACTATGAGGCCATTGAACAGACGAGCCGCCTCGCCGCCAAGCGTGGCGTTGCACTGAGCGACTTTGAAGGCATGACGAGGTTGGCGCGCGAAGTGCTCGAGCAGACATTTGGCCCTCTGGCCGAACTGTCGATGACCGAGGACCTGGCGGCCAATTTTCTGATGCTCGCCATCGCGGGCTACTTCAGTGACGGCATCCGCCCGCAGAGCGAGGGAACGATTTATCTGACGGGGCCAGCCGCGATGCGCGATGGCATGGCCGATTACGAACGGCACAACTTCGTCCCGCGCGAAGCGGAAGCGTTACGTGTGGAGGCGGCTATCGAACCGCTGTGGATGGTCAACGACAAGACCGAGGAAGAGCTGGATCACTCTTGGAAAGACAACGCCATTGATACCCGGCAGTGGGTGCTCGACGAACAGCAACGCTGGCGTGAAGGGCAGTACAGCGCGCGCTACAGCGGCGATGTAACGGCATTGCTGACCCAGCAAAGCGTGGTGTTCGAGGAGGGTTGGCCGCTCATCGAGGGCCGGCCGGTGCTGTTGACGGATGTACTGCAACGGATGATCGACCGACTCGGTGCACCGTTTGTGGCGGCGATGAGACAAGGTCATAACGGTCCGCTGGTTTTTCCCGAAGGGCCGGGTCTGGGGTTCGATGATCGTCAGGCCATCAGGGCCCAGCCCGTCACTTTGCTAGCTCCGGCGTCGCTCAGCGATGCGCGGATTCAGGGGCTGGCGCTGGATGAGTTGCTAAGCGGGATTGCCGAGGGTTCGCTGCAGTTCTTCCAGATCAGTCCCTTGCAACGGGTAGTGTTGGGACAGATGCTCGGCGCACGCTCACTGGATAACTCAAGCTTCACGCAACTTGCCCCCGAACTGGAAAATCTGGCCAACAGCGTTGCCGAGGTAGGGGCGTCGGTGCGTTATGCGGCCATTGAACGCCATCTTTATCAGCATCGTGCGCCGCAATTCATGGCCGGTCTCGCCAGTCATGTCGACCAGCCGATGGTGTCGTCGGACAGCGCGTTGACGTTGAAACGAGCCGCGCTGTCGCAGGCGCACACGCTGTTTCAATGGGGGCGTCATGTTGCCCATATCCAGACCATCGCCACCCGCGAGCATCGTGAACAGGTGATCCTGCGGCTGGGTCAGGTACTGGGGCAAATCGAGGCCAGTGACGTCAAACTGGTGCCGCAGGATCTGTTGCTCCAGGGGGCGGGTGATCCCGGTGGCCGCTGTTACCCGCTGGCGCTGATCATGAGTGCTGCTCTGGAGCACGGCGTGGCGGCTTCGCGACGCTTGCGCGAGCGATTCTTCCTGGCCACTGCCGAGCCGCAGCAGCAAGATTCAATGGTGTTTCTGGAGGCACTCGAAGAGTTGCGTGGCGTGCAATTGCACGACATCGGCAAGCCGCTGGGGCGGGTCGATCTGCAGCAGCTCGGCACCACGCTGGAAGCGTTCGCCAGCTCGCGCACGCTGATGCTCAACTCGGACAACCACGCCATGCTGGTGGCGAAAATCTTCAATGGTGGGCACGCCACCTATCATTTCTATGACCCCAATTTCGGCGTGTTCGAGTTCAGCCAGCCTGACCAGTTCCAACTGGCACTGACCGACCTTTTCCAGAAACAGGGCATGGCGAAATACTATGCGGCCTATGGCGACGACGCGCGCCCGACGTTTGATCTGATCGAGCTGCAGGGACAAAAGATTTCGGCCCTGAATCTGTCCGGCGGATTGCGTGTCGGGCAATTGCTGGAGTCCGACAATGTCCTGCCGGAGCCTTCACAACGGCCGATCCGTCGGCGCTTGAACAGTGCCCGCGGCCATTCACTGGTCAGCAATCCGCATCTGGGGCGCAGCCTGCGCGATCTGGACAGCCAGTGGTGGGGACAGCAGATTGCCCAGACGACTGAGGCTTTACAGGATTTGCATGCTTCGGCAAAACCGCTGGTGCCGTTGTTCGAAACCCTGGAGATAACGCCCGCCGGCGAGTACCGGATCAACCTGATCGATCCCTCGCAGGCCGAGCATGTGGTGCAGGTGGTCAGCACCGATCATCGCCTGCTGCGCATCAGAAGTTATCTGTCGGAGCAGTTTTCGGTACTTGGCACCCGAGCCTCGCCACAGTTGACCGAGGCCGGGGCCGTACACACGCTCAATACCGGCTTCACCATCCAGGCACTGATGAACGTCTTGCGTGGACGAGAGGGAGAAGACCGCACCTTGACCACCGCCGTGAGGTTGCACGCTTACGTCAATTACGCGCAACTGGTGCACGGTAATGTCACGGATGTCGCTGGCCTGATCAGTCTGATCAAAACCGCACTCAATGAAGAGAAGATCATCGCCCGTACCTGTGCGCCGGTGGTTGGCGAGGCGCTGGGACATGTGGCCAACGAAGGTGTGGGCGCGGTGCTGGGGCTGGCCAATGTCGGCTTCGACATCTATCAATTGGCGACGGCAGACAGCGAGATCGAGCGCGCGCAGTTCGGCACCCAACTGGCCTTCGACTCCGCCAGTCTGGCGTTGACCGCCGGTGGTCTGGGAGCCGCCGCGGCAGGTGCGGCAACAGCGGCAGCCGTGCTCGGTGGAGCCGGGGTGATTCTGGGCGGACTGGCTGTGGGTGTGGCGGCCCTGGCCCAGGGGTTCGCCAGGATCGCTGAGCAGGCGCAGGAGGTCGGGCTGTTCTTCGATGATCTGGAGCGGGCCTGTCGGGGTGTCGGTTATCGCTATGACGACGGGCTCGGGGCGTGGGTCGCTCACCCCTCGCTGGTCGTCCAGAGCCTGGACTTCAATCGTGCGATGCTGGTGCTCGACAGTCCGAAGGTGTATCGGCTGCGCGACCATTTCGGGGTGCCGGATTTCAATCCGGATGATCAACAAGCGCTCGATCTGCGGCGTGAACTGGGGCTTCCCGGCTACATCCACTTCGATCCGCCGACTACGCAACTGGTCGTCCTGCCGTGTACGCCGACCACGTACTACGGTTACGAATACAAGGCGCTGCCATTCTCGACGCTGCGTCACGACACCGGCTTCGATACCGCCCGCAAGCTGGAAAAAAAGGATGCGGCTGGCCAATGGCGGTTTCTGTTTTCGTTCTACTCCTTTCCCGTGCACTACATCATCAACCGTCTCGCACCGTCGTATCGGCCCACCGTGATCGAGGTGCGGCTGGATGCCCACGAACGTGCACTGGCGGTGCCAATGACGCCACCGGTCTGGCACGACAAATTGTCGTACCGCATCGAAGGTGCGGGTGGCGCCTGTTCACTGATCCTCAATCGCGGGGTCAATGTCCAGTTGCAGTCTCCCAGCCTGCAGCAGTGCCGCTGGAATCTGGTAGCCGCCTGGGCCACCGAGAGGGATGTGCGGATCGACGTCGGCGGGGTTCTTTCTGTGGGTGGCGTGAAGGTGACGTTCAGCGGCAGAGGACGGCATGAGGTCATTCTGCAACTGACCGGGCGGCAATCGTTCAAGGTCAACCGCAGTGGCGGACGACTGGACATTATCGAGCAGAGCGCGCCAGCCGGGGAGAATGAGCAGTCACTCCTCACGCATTACCAGGCGCTGGCCCGGGAGCATCGACTGGTGCTGCCTTACACGCCGGTTCATCACTTTCCGATTCCTTTCGAACCCCAGGGACAACCGCGCCACACCACGGCCTGGTACGACGCTGCCGAGGATCGTTTTCTGTACATCCGCAGTGAAGAGGTTCTGGCGGCCGATGAAATGCTGCTGGCGGCGGTGGTCGACGATTCTGCGTTTTTCTATGAGGTGCGCAACTACGACATCTGGCAGGTCGATGCCGTCAGCGGTTTGCTCAAGTGCCGCTATCGTCTGCTTGTCATGGAGGGGCAGTGCAGCGTTCGGCGTATTGAGGTCGATGCGCAGGGCGTGATTCATATCGAACAGCAATGGTTGGGGGCTGATCGGCATGCCACGCAATTCAATTACCTGATCCATGAGGGCCAACTGCAGCTGGTTGCGGTTACCCGAGAGATGGACCGTGAGCTGGGCCGCCGAGTGTTCGCCAGTCCGACCTTGACGCATTGGTCGGTGGTGCTTGGTCACTATTTCACGTTACCGCCGGTGCCCGAACGCGCAGGCGTCAGCACCGTCGACTGGCAACCGGCCGCCTACGTGTCGGTCTGCTGGGCGTTCGATCCGGGCAAACGTGACCTGGTCTGGATTCGCAGCCGTGACCTGTTGTGCATTCATCCGTTTGCCTTCGGGCATGACCGCGGCTGGGTCGATTCGATCAAACAGCTTGGTGATCTGCTGCTTCTGCCGGTCAACGATGAGCAGGAGCTGTTTTTCATCTACGACCGGCTGGCGCAAAAACTGTGCAAGGTGCAAAAGAGCGCGCCTGCTGGCAGCGAGCGCTGGCCGGCGCAATGGACGCATCAATGGCTGCAACCCGACGGGCTCAATGACGTGGTGCCGGTGCAGGACGGGTATCTGGCACTGACCGACGACGGTCTGTTCTTCAACCTGACCGCAGAGGGTGAAGTGCACCTGGGTGGCTTGAGTGAGCGCTGGCTCAGGGGGCGCGCACAGTGGTGGCAGGCACTCGAAACGCTGGCAACGACGTACCCGGTCAACAGTTTCGCCATTCTGGGTCTGCGCAATGCCACCGGTGATCGCAGCCTGTGTGCCTGGTGTGTGGATAACCGCCTGCTGTTGTGCGATCCGGGGCACGAGCGGGAAATGCGTTTGCTCGGGGTCACACCGGACAACCAGGCGGCCTGGCTGTTTGACGTCGCCAGCGGTGAGATCTGCAGTCAGCTGTTCTTCGACAGTCGGCAGCTCGAACCAGCGTTCGGCAGCGGCGCACAGTTACTGGCAAGCGAGCTGCTGCCGGCACCGCAGGCCGAGTGGGACGACTGGCGGTTCAGTGCCGTGCGCAACGACGGCTCCGGTCTGTGCGGGACATCGGTCAACGGCGTGTCACTCAAGCTGCGATATCAGGAAGCTGAAAAGATCATTGGCGTTGATCGTCACTGGGCAAGCGAGCACGCGGAGCATTTGCCGGAGTCTCTGCAGGCATTGCTGGAGACCGCCGGGCATGAGTCCTACATCGCCGTGGAGTCTGGCGCGGGCAACCTGCAATGGTACGACGTGGCGAATGCACAACTGATTCGGGTAGCGGGCCAGGATCTGCCACACGATTGCGAATTGCTCGGTACCCGCCATCGGCATGTGCTGTTGCACGAGCGTCGGGCACACCGCGTGCACGTCTATCCCGGTCAGCAGAGCATCGGCCCTTTCGAATACGTGCGGCGCGACGCCGAGGTGTTGGTGGTCGAGGGGCAGAACAAGGTCGAAGACCTGTTGCCACTGATCGCTGATGACGTGAGCTGTCTGGTGTTGCGCCTGGGGCAGGGCGGCGTCACGTACCACCTGTCGAGGGCCTGCTGGTTGCGGCTGGACTCGGTGATTGTCGATTGTCGGCACCCACTGGGCGAGGTTCCGGCGATTCCCGGCAAGCTGGTCTGGGCGCTGGACGCACCGCAAAAACTGCAACTGTCGTTTGTCGACGAGCACTTGCTGATCGTCGACCCGGATCGCCAGCACAGCCTGATCCTGCGGGATGTGTGCTCGGCGGATCCGGCGATGCGCGGCGACGTCTTCCTCGGGTTCGAGGGCGGGCGTTCCTATGCGGTATCGAGCCTGGTGCAGAGGCTGCGGGAAATCGTCGAAGTCGATGATGCCGACGCTAGTGCAACGCTTGCGCAGTTGCTGGGAGCGGTGCCGGCTTAATGCAGAAGGGCAACTGAAAAGGCCTGCGCAGACTACTGCGCAGGCCTTTTTCCTGATTCTGTCTCGTCCTGAACAAGGTTTAAACCTGCTGAGTTCTCTCAGGACACCAGGTAGCCCTTGATCCCGGTAAAGATGATTTGCGCCGCCAGTGCGCAAACGAAAAGGCCCATCAGCCGGCTGACGATCTGCAGGCCCTGATCGCCGAGCACCCGTTCGATGTGATTGGACAGATACAGCACCACGCCGACGGTGAAACTGGCCAGGGTGATGCTCATGATCGCGGTCAGTTTGTCGTCCCAGTGCGGCTGACTGACGCCCATCACCAACAGGGCGCCGATGGTGCCCGGGCCGACGGTCAGCGGGATGGTCAGCGGGACGATCGTCACGTCCTGTTGCACGTTATCACTCTGCACCACCGGCTTGCCCTGAGCCATGCCCAATGCCGAGATGAACAGCACGCTGCCGGCACCGATGCGGAATGCGTCCGCAGTGATCCCGAAGACATCGAAAATCACCCTCCCGAACAGGTACAGCAAGACGCTGGAGATCAAAGTGGCGATTGCCACTTTCCAGGCCAGGCGCCGCTGTTCCTTGCGCGAGTAGCCACGGGTCAGGCTGATGAAGCAGGACAACACGAAGAACGGGCTGTAGAGCACCAGCATCTTCAGGTAAACGCTGAATAACACGTGGAGCATGAGGGCGACTCGCATCCGGAGAGTGATGACGGCAAGTCTATCAGTCGGTTAGTTGCTTGTGTGTGCAGAAGATGCTGCGCGAGGCCTTCGGTTTTTTCGTTTTTTATTTTGATAGTTGTTTTGTGCGATTTTGTTAGTTGTGTCGTGTTGGCTGGATAAGATGTTACAGATTTGGGTTTGTAGTGATGAGTTTGTTTGTTTATTGTTTTCTTGCAAGTTCAAGAGGGACTTGCCTGATAAATAACAAGGACTTTTATTGTGCATAGCCAAGTCGTTAATGAGCTTTATATCTCTTCCTGTATTAACGCGATTGAAGCATGTGATGTGGGTGGTAAGCCGGTTATTCGCTCTCGTGGCCTGTTGGCTGTAGGGGACGAAATCGAGGCACCGTCGACAGGTTCTGTTGTCGGCGAAGCCACAATGGGTTTTTCTGGCAAACTTTCGGATCAGAACAAGTCGGATGCCCAGAACGCTCTTCTGTTCGCCACACGTGCAGCGAACAAGCTATACCCCGAAGAGCATCAGGGCCGAGAGTGGTATAAGCGGTTCCGTGAGGTGATGACCCTCGCTGGCTGGACGCCCATCGATCAGTACTACAATGACCTCAATGTCGAAGGCACGAGTGTGCGGATGGACAAGCTGGTACTGGAGATTCTGGGTTCCGTGCTGGCTAACGTTGCACTGCCAGGGCCAACCAGCGTTCTGATGCTGAAGGTAGCGGGTGATGCAATCTCGGCCCTGCAAAAACGGGACACTGCTGCGTTGACCGCTTATGAGCGAAATTTGCTGGACCACGGCGTGGGTGGCATCTCGACCGGAGCGTGTGTCGAACTCGACGGTGAGGCAATCATGGCGCTGGGAACGGTACGTTTTCTGCGTAAGAACACCTCTACCAAAGTGATGTTCGTGGATGTCGATGTTCGTAATGTAAGTTTGTATCGAGCTCAAACTTTCTTTGCCAAAAATACCGACGTCGCCAACGCAGTGCGTGAGACGATCAAGAAAAAGCTGGTTGGTATCGATCAGATTGAAGATATTGATATCTGATAAATCGAAAAAAGCAGTCGAAGGTCGACTGCTTTTTTTTGGGGGCGATTATATGAATTGCAAATATTCCGTTTTGATCGTTGCGGGTGCCGTTGTACTGATTCCGCCGGCAGACAAACCGGAACGCTATCAGGATTTAATAAACTCTCTGTTGTTGGCGCAACTGGCGGCCAACAAGAAACTTGAGAAAAATCCGGGTATTGGCTGGTATGACGTCTACATGGAATTTCTGGACAAATATTGGCTGCGACATTTCAGAGCACGGTTGGATCTGTCCGTCGCACAGGGTAACAGCGTGTCTATCGTTGACTGGGTGGTCGCTCCTGAGTTCGAGGATGCTGTGGAGCAATGTGGCGTTGCGAACGCAGTCATGCGTCGACTGGCAGAACTTTCCGCAAGCGAACCGGCAATAGGGCTGCTGCGGGGTTACATGCAGAAAAGCGCCAGCGATGTATCGACGGATCAGTCAGATGTCGCCATGACTGTACGGCTGTTGGCGGTCGAGGCGCACTCGCCGATGTCGATGAGCAGCGTCTACATCGAGTTTGAGACTGGACGGCTTCTCGCTGACAACCCTTTGGCCGAGCTATTCCAGGCTGAGGATATTCGCGGCAGTGTTTGCAGGCGCTCTGCCAGTGCCAAGTTGTCCGAAGCGCTTTATGGGCCGGTTCGCGCAGCCATCGCCCTGAAAGTCCAGGACAGGCTTGAAGCGAACGTGGCGTTGTTGAGGCTGACTGAAGATGTTTCAGCCGAAGAGAACGGCGCAGCCGATTGAGTCACGCTCGAACTGGCGTGGTACACCTGCTTAAAAGGTCGACGCCGTACGGTTCTGCTGATCGCGCTGGGCTACCCAGTGTTCGATCAGCTCGCGCAGTTGCGATAGCTCCACCGGTTTGGCCATGTGGCCATCCATCCCGGCCTGACGTGCACGCTCCTTGTGTTCGGCGAGGATGTGCGCGGTCAGCGCGACGATCGGCGTGCGTATGCGCTGATTGCTGACTTCCCACGCGCGCAGTTGCTGGGTCGCCGAGAAACCGTCGAGGATCGGCATTTCGCAGTCCATCAGCACCAGATCGTAACGCTGGGCCTTCATCGCCTGCAGGGCCTCTTCGCCGTTGCTGGCGGTGTCCGGTTGCAGGTTGAGTTTACCGAGCATGCCGCGAATCACTTTGGTCGAAATCGTGTTGTCCTCAGCGACGAGGATGCGGAAGTCGCTCGGTACCTTGGCTGCCGTGGCCGGTGTGAGCACTTGCGGCTGGAACACCACCTGACCTTTATTGCGCTGGTTCAACTCGTCGGCGAGGGTGGTCTTGAGCGTATAGCCGGCCACCGGTTTGGCTAGGATGCGTTTGATCCCTGAGTTGCGCGCGATGATCTTGCTCGGCGCGTTGCTGATGCCGGTGAGCATGATCAACAGGATGTCGTGGTTCAGGCTCGGGTCTTCCTTGATCTTGGCCGCCAGTTGCATGCCGGTCATGCCGGGCATGTTCTGATCCAGCAGCACCACATCGAAATAGTCGCGCAGGTGCGCCTTGGTGCGCAGCAGCGCCAATGCTTCCTTGCCCGATGGCACGGCGCTGACGTTCAGGCCCCAGGCGCTGCATTGTTGCACCAGCACCTTGCGACAAGTGTCGTTGTCGTCCACCACCAGCACGCGTGCGCCTTGCAGCGGGCCGTCGAGGTCGGAGGTCGGGTGTTCGAGGCGATCCGGGTCCAGCGGCAGGGTCAGCCACAAGGTGCTGCCCTGATTGGCGCCGCTCTTGATCCCGAATTCACCGTTCATCAGGCGAATCAGTTGCCGCGCAATCACCAGCCCGAGGTTGCCACCCAGACGGTTGGCCGAGAGGAAGTGTTTGCTGTGCAGTTCGGCGTGCAGCAGTGCATCGCGTTCTTCCGCCTCCATCGGCTGGCCGCTGTCCTGTACGGCGATGCGCAGCCGTGGTTTGACGCTGCGCTCGTCGAGGGCGACGACGATCAGCACTTCGCCTTCGTCGGTTTTCTTCAAGGCGTTTTCCAGCAGGCTCAGCAGGGTCTGACGCAAGCGGGTCGGGTCGCCGCTGATCACGCGTGGCACTTGCGGCTGGATGAAGCTGATCAGTTCGACGTTCTGCTGTTCGGCCTTGGCGCGGTAGATGCTCAGGCAATCGTCGATCAGCGCGTTGAGGTCGAACTGCACGTCGTCCAGCTCGATCTGCCCGGATTCGAGCTTGGAGATGTCGAGGATCTCGTTGATCAGCGTCAGCAGTTCGTTGCCGGCACTGTGGATGGTTTGCACGTAATCGCGTTGCTTGACTGACAGCGGCGTGCCCAGCAGCAGTTCGGTCATGCCCAGCACGCCGTTCATCGGGGTGCGGATTTCGTGGCTGATCTTGGCGAGGAATTCGGCCTTGGCGTTGATCTCGGCATTGCTCGCGGCGAGGTCGCGGCTGATGCTGAAACGGCTTTCGGTGATGCTGCGCTGGCGTTCACCCAAGGCGATGCTCATCAGCAGGCCGCTGATGCAGATGAAGCCCATCAGGGTCATGATCAGGCCTTGTGGCGACACCAGGGTCAGCCCCAGCAACGCCGGCAGGATGATCAGCGTGCCGATGTTGAACACAACCATCCCGGCCACGAACAGTCGCGCCGGGCGATAACCTTTTTGCCAGTGATAGAAGCCGACCAGCAACATGCTCAGACCGGCCAGCGCCACCAGCGCGTAGGTGATGATGTTCAGCGGCAGAGTGTTGACGAACAACAGTAGCAGGCTGCAGATCACGATGAACAGAATGTCACCCAGCAACAGTTTGTTCAGCGGGTGCGGGCCGAGCGGGGCGAAGAAGCGCAGGGCGAACATCAGCCCGGCCGGGGCGGTCAGCAATAACGCCAGATAAGCGCCCGGGGTCTGGATCGCGTGCCAGTTCGGCAGCCAAGGCCCTGCGAGGTTGAGCAACAGCAACAGGCTCAGGCCCAGCAGGCCTTCGCAGACCGCCAGCCACAGGCTGCTGCGTGAGCGCGAGTAGGCGTAGCGCACGAGGTTGTGCAGCAGCAGCATGCCGAGGCAGCCGAACAGCAGACCGAAGATCAGCGTCTGGTTCTGGTCGGCGGCACTCATCACCGCCGATTGCAGGGTGATGTGCGGGCGCAGCTGATGGTCGGAAACCATCCGCAGATAAACATCGAGGGACTTGTCGCTCTGCGGCAAGGGCAGCAGAAAATCGCTGCTCGGCAGCGGCCGTTCGACTTGTGGCTGCTGGGTGCCGGAAGTGCGTTGTTCGATCAGCTTGTCGCCGTCGAGCACGTAGAGACTGAGGTTGGACAGGTCGGGGGCGAAGATCCGCAGCACTTGTTCGTGCTTGCCCGGCGCCAGTTTGAAGCGCAGCCACAGTGCGCCATCGGGCTCGGCCGCCGTGAGGCGATCAAGTTCGATGGGGCTGAATTGATTGGTGTAGCGAGCCGAGCGGATGTCGCTCAGTTGCAGATTGCCCTGATCGTCAAGCAATACCGACCAGCCACTGCCTTGCGCGGCCTGGGCCGGGAGCATGCAGAGCAAGGTCAGCATCGTGACGGTGAAACTTATGGCAATCCTGAGCCAGCGCACGGCGAAATCCCTTCGTAGGTTGATGCCAGAATATAACGATGCGCGGCGGCGGAACAGCCCGGCGAGGGACTGCATCCCGCGCCGGACGTGAAGGACAGCTTATTCCTGAGTTTCGCCACGTTCACGGGCAATGGCGCGGTAGCCAATGTCCTTGCGGTAGAAGCAGCCTTCCCAGTCGATGGCGGCGGCCAGCTTGTAGGCTTGCTGCTGCGCTTCGCTCACGCTGGCGCCCATGGCGGTGGCGCAGAGTACGCGACCACCGGCCGTTACCACGTTGCCATCCTTCAGCGCCGTACCGGCGTGGAAGACTTTGCCTTCCAGGACTGCGGCTGCGTCCAGACCGTTGATTGCCGCACCCTTGGCGTAGTCGCCCGGGTAGCCGCCAGCGGCCAGTACGATGCCGACGCTCGGACGCGGATCCCACTGTGCTTCAACCTTGTCCAGCGCTTGCGCCAGAGCGGCTTCGACCAGCAGCACCAGGCTCGACTGCAGACGCAGCATCACCGGTTGGGTCTCCGGGTCGCCGAAACGGCAGTTGAATTCGATGACTTTCGGGTTGCCGGCCTTGTCGATCATCAGACCGGCGTACAGGAAACCAGTGTAGACGTTGCCTTCTTCGGCCATGCCGCGCACGGTCGGCCAGATCACCTGATCCATCACGCGCTGGTGCACGTCGGCGGTGACCACCGGGGCAGGGGAGTAGGCACCCATGCCGCCGGTGTTCGGGCCGCTGTCGCCGTCGCCAACACGTTTGTGGTCCTGGCTGGTGGCCATCGGCAGCACGTTCTTGCCGTCGACCATGACGATGAACGAGGCTTCTTCGCCGTCGAGGAATTCTTCGATCACCACGCGCGAACCGGCATCGCCGAACGCGTTGCCGGCGAGCATGTCGCGCACGGCGTCTTCGGCTTCGGCCAGGGTCATGGCAACGATCACGCCTTTACCGGCGGCCAGGCCATCGGCCTTGATCACGATTGGTGCGCCTTTTTCACGCAGGTAAGCCAGGGCCGGCTCGATCTCGGTGAAGTTCTGGTAGTCGGCGGTCGGGATCTTGTGACGCGCCAGGAAATCCTTGGTGAAGGCTTTCGAGCCTTCCAACTGCGCAGCGCCAGCGGTCGGGCCGAAGCAGTCCAGGCCTCGGGAGCGGAACAGATCGACCACGCCAGCCACCAGCGGCACTTCCGGGCCGACGATGGTCAGGGAAACGTTTTTCTCGGCGAAGTCGGCCAGTTGCTCAAGGGCCAGCACGTCGATGGCGACGTTCTCGCACTTGGCTTCAATCGCGGTACCGGCGTTGCCCGGCGCGACGAAAACCTTCTGCACGCGCGGATCCTGAGCCACTTTCCAGGCCAGGGCGTGTTCACGGCCACCGCTGCCAATGATCAAAACATTCATTTCAAAAACCTCAAAAATCTGTCAGGCGCTGCTGGAGCGCTTTATGTGGGAGCGGGCTTGCTCGCGAAAGCGGTGTGTCAGGCAAAACGGCTGTTGCTGACAGATTGCATTCGCGAGCAAGCCCGCTCCCACATTTGGATCGAGTTGTATCAGTGACGGAAGTGGCGCATGCCGGTGAATACCATGGCGATACCGGCTTCGTCAGCTGCAGCGATCACTTCAGCGTCACGCATCGAGCCGCCTGGCTGGATCACCGCAGTGATACCGACCTTGGCCGCGTTGTCCAGACCATCGCGGAACGGGAAGAACGCGTCCGAGGCCATCACCGAACCGGCCACTTGCAGACCGGCGTGCTCAGCCTTGATCGCAGCGATACGTGCGGAGTTTACGCGGCTCATCTGGCCGGCGCCGACACCGATGGTCTGACGGTTCTTGGCGTAGACGATGGCGTTGGATTTAACGTACTTGGCCACTTTCCAGGCGAAGATCAGGTCGTTGATTTCCTGTTCGGTCGGTGCACGCTTGGTCACCACTTTCAGGTCGTCGGCGCCGATCATGCCGATGTCGCGGCTCTGCACCAGCAGGCCACCGTTGACGCGCTTGTAGTCCCAGGCCGCAGCGCGATCCGCCGACCACTCGCCACAGGCCAGCAGGCGCACGTTGGCTTTGGCGGCGACGATGGCGCGCGCCTCTTCGCTGACGCTTGGGGCAATGATCACTTCCACGAACTGACGCTCGACGATCGCCTTGGCGGTCTCGGCATCCAGTTCACGGTTGAAGGCGATGATGCCGCCGAAGGCCGACTCGGTGTCGGTGGCGTAGGCCAGTTCGTAGGCCTGACGGATACCGCCCTCGGCGTCCGGGCTCACCGCCACGCCGCACGGGTTGGCGTGCTTGACGATGACGCAGGCTGGCTTGACGAAGCTCTTCACGCACTCCAGCGCGGCGTCGGTGTCGGCCACGTTGTTGTACGACAGTTCTTTGCCTTGCAGTTGGGTCGCGGTGGCGATGCCGACTTCGGCAGGCTTGGCTTCCACATAGAACGCCGCGCTCTGGTGCGGGTTCTCGCCGTAGCGCATTTCCTGAGCCTTGATGAACTGGCTGTTGAAGGTGCGCGGGAATTCGCTGCGACCTTCAGTGCTCAGCACGTCGGCAGCCTGATTCACGGTTCCCATGTAGTTGGCGATCATGCCGTCGTAGGCGGCGGTGTGTTCGAACGCCTTGAGCATCAGGTCGAAACGCTGAGCGTAGGTCAGGCCGCCGGCCTTGAGGTTTTGCAGAACGTTGGCGTAGTCGCTGGCATTCACCACGATCGCCACGTCTTTATGGTTTTTCGCTGCCGAACGAACCATGGTCGGGCCGCCGATGTCGATGTTCTCGATCGCAGTCGGTAGGTCGCAGCCTGGCTTGTTGATGGTGGCTTCGAACGGGTACAAGTTGACCGCAACCAGGTCGATCGGCTGGATGCCGTGCTCGTTCATGATTGCATCGTCGATACCGCGACGACCGAGGATCCCGCCGTGGATTTTCGGGTGCAGGGTTTTCACCCGACCGTCCATCATTTCCGCGAAACCGGTGTAATCCGCGACTTCCACTGCGGCAACACCGTTGTCGCGCAGCAGCTTGAACGTCCCGCCGGTGGAGAGGATCTCGACGCCCAGAGCTTCAAGCTCCTTGGCGAATTCGAGGATCCCGGTCTTGTCGGAAACGCTGATCAAGGCGCGGCGGATCGGCAGGCGGGTAGTCTGGTCGGTCATCTCAATTTCCATCAAAAGCAAAGGAAGTCAGCAAAAAAGGCGACCGGTTTTACGCGGGCGCCTTTCTGGTTTGATTGAATGCTTACAGCAGATCGTACTGCTTGAGTTTCTTGCGCAGCGTGCCGCGGTTGAGTCCCAGCAGCTCACTGGCCTTGGTCTGGTTGCCCTTGACGTAGTTCATCACGCTTTCGAGCAGGGGAGCCTCGACTTCGGAGAGCACCAGGTTGTACACATCCGTGACGGACGCGCCCTCAAGGTGGGCGAAATAATTGTGCAGCGCCTTCTCGACACTCCCGCGAAGGGTCTGACCTTCTTCGCTCGGGGTATTGAGGTGCTGTTTCAAATTCACGTTGTCGCTCACGGGTGCTGTTCCACTCACTAAAGTCTCGGTCATCATCGTCATGCGGCCACCCCTTCTTCGTCCCCTGTCAGGCTCTTGTAACGCTCGGCGAAAAACTCCCGAACGTTGGCGCATTGTGTTTCCGTACCATCCAAACGATTGAAGTGGGCGCGAAACTCCCTGGCGCCCGGCAAGGTTGCGAGATACCAGCCCACATGCTTGCGGGCAATGCGCACGCCCATCACATCCCCATAGAAGGCGTGAAGTGCGGCCAGATGCTCCAGCAGGATGCGTTCCACTTCGCTCAGCTCCGGCGTCGGCAATTTCTCGCCGGTACGCAGGAAGTGTTCGATCTCGCGAAAAATCCATGGCCGCCCCTGGGCAGCCCGGCCTATCAGCAGGCCATCGGCACCGGTCGCGTCAAGCACGTAGCGGGCCTTTTCCGGCGAATCGATATCGCCATTGGCAAACACCGGGATCGACACCGCCTGCTTGATCGCGGCAATCGTGTCGTACTCGGCTTCGCCGGTGTACAGATCGGCGCGAGTGCGGCCATGCACTGCCAGCGCGGTGATCCCGGCCTGCTCGGCGATCTTCGCCACGGTCAGGCCGTTCTTGTTGTCGCGATCCCATCCGGTGCGGATCTTCAGGGTCACCGGCACATCCACTGCAGCGACGACAGCCTGCAGGATCTCGGTAACCAGTGCTTCGTCTTTCAATAACGCGGAGCCGGCGGCCTTGTTGCAGACCTTTTTTGCCGGGCAACCCATGTTGATATCAATAATCTGTGCGCCCAGTTCGACGTTGGCCCGTGCCGCGTCCGCCAGCATCTGCGCATCGCCACCGGCAATCTGCACCGAGCGCGGCTCGGGATCGCCTTCGTGGATCATGCGCATGCGCGACTTGCGGGTGTTCCACAGGCTCATGTCACTGGTGACCATTTCCGAGACTACAAGCCCTGCGCCCAAACGCTTGCACAGCTGACGAAAGGGCTGGTCGGTGACGCCCGCCATCGGGGCGAGAATCAAACCGTTCTGCAATGTATATGGGCCGATGCGTACCGCCGACATAGGACTTCCCTGAAGTGGGGCCGGATCATGAGAGTTCGAAAAAGGGTTGGCATGATACCCGCTCTCGATGACTGGATAAAGGCTGAATTGAACAAAATCTGAACAGTTATTCTGTTATTACCAGCGGTTTGGTTGCCGTGGACAAAGTCAGAAAACTGCCGTCAAACCTGAAGCGATGAAGCGGTTCACTCGGGCGAGTGGAAACTCAGGCTGTAATTCACCGCTTTGGGGCCTGGATCGAGGATATCCAGCGCGATGTGGATCGGCGTCTGCGGCGGCATTTCCGCCAGGCCTTCGAGATCGCCATTGAGGTATTCGCCGGGTTTGAAGCGACGACTGGCGATCAGATGACCATTAAGGTCGGCGAAACGCAATTCCAGTAGCGGAAACGGCTGGGAGAACGTCGCGCGGTTGTAGATGATCGCATCCACCACCAGCGCCCCGCTGAACTCCGGATGGCTGCGCACCACCAGGTTGCTGCTCTTGACCTTGGCGATGTCGACCTTGGACGGCACCGTGCAGCCGATCTGCGGACAGAACTGCTGAAACCATGGGCGGTACTGATCTTGGCGCGCCAGTTCATCGAAGTGATAGGCGATGTACTGGCCGGCCAGACCGGCGGCGGCCAACAGCACCAGCAAACCCCAGAGCAGGCGCCGGCCCCAGGGCGAGCGGCGTTTCTGCCAATCCAGTTGCAGCGGGTCGTCGGTCAGATCCTGCAGCACTTCGGCGCGCACGCCGGGTTCGGCACGTTCACGTTTTTTGCGCAGCGGTTCGACCGAGGGCAACTCGTCATCGTCCGGTTCGACGTTGGCCGACAGGCGTTCGCGGCGGGCATTCGGATCGATCGGGTCGTGCAGGCGCAGTTGCGGGATCGGCGGCTCGTCATCCAGATCCACCGGCTCCAGCGACAACGAAGGCTCGGTGCGCGCGGTTTTTACCGGTTCAGGTTCGACGATCTCGGGTTCGACTTGATCTTCGGGCTCGGGCAGGCGTTCATCGTCGCGGGCGCTGAACAGGCTGTCGCGCCACACCGTTTCATCGGCTTCAGGGCTGTCGCGGCGGGCGCTCAGGGACTCTTCGCGCTGACGACCGAATTCGGTGGTTGGCTGGATTTCCCGTTGTTCGAGGCGGGCGAGTTCTTCGTCCAGATCGAGGCTGTCCAGGTCCAGCTCACTGGCGCTCCATTGCTTTTGGCTGATGGCGCGCGGCGCTGGCGGTTCGTCATTGACGGGTGCTTCGACCACCGGCGGCGGCTCGCTGACCACCGCCTGAGACGGTGCTGGCTGGACAATGGACGGCGCCACCGGCGTGACCGCTTCCTTGCCGGCGTGTTGTTCCAGCAGCTGTTTGGCGGCGTTGAACACTTGCAGGCAGGAGCCACAGCGAACCACTCCGCGGGCCACGCTCAATTGCGCATGGCTGACGCGGAAGCTGGTTTGGCAATGCGGGCACTGGGTGACGAAACTGTCGGTCATGCGGCGATCCGGTTTATGCAGGCGGTCATTCTAGCGCCGACGGCCGGTGATACGCACCCAGCCGTCGCGATTGGCGATCGGGTCCAGATCGAAGTCCTGCGCATAGGCGGCAGCGACTTCTTCACCTTGTTCGGCGAGGATGCCCGACAGCGCCAGACGACCGCCGGTTTTCACCAGGCCGGACAGTTGCGGCGCCAGGGAAACCAGCGGGCCGGCCAGAATGTTGGCGACCAGCACGTCGGCTTTGACCTGCGGCAAATCTTCCGGCAGGTACAGCGGGAACAGCTCATCGGCGATGTTGTTGCGCCCGGCGTTATCGCGGGAGGCTTCCAGCGCCTGCACGTCGATGTCGGTACCGACGGCTTCTTTCGCACCGAGCAGCAGCGCGGCGATCGCCAGAATCCCCGAGCCGCAGCCGAAGTCCAGGACGTTGCAGTCTTTCAGATCCTGACCGTCGAGCCATTCCAGGCACAGGGCGGTGGTCGGGTGGGTGCCGGTGCCGAACGCCAGGCCCGGATCCAGCAGCAAATTGACTGCATCGGGCTCGGGGGCGGCGTGCCAGCTCGGCACGATCCACAGGCGCTGGCCGAAACGCATTGGCTGGAAACCGTCCATCCAGCTGCGCTCCCAGTCCTGGTCTTCGATGACTTCACTGTGATGCTCGGGCAGCGGGCTGCCGGTCAGCAGTTCCAGATGGGCCAGCACCGGCGCAGGCTCGGTGCCGCCCTCGAACAGGGCCAGCAGGTGCGTGTGCGCCCACAGTGGGGTGGTGTTGAGTTCCGGCTCGAAGATCGGCTGATCTTCGGCGTCCATGAAGGTCACCGAAACGGCGCCGACTTTAAGGAAAGCGTCTTCGTAGGTTTCGGCTTGTTCCGGGCTGATGGCGAGACGTACTTGCAGCCAAGGCATGGCGGGCACCTTTGAAAAAAATATGATTGCAGCCTAGCGGCCAGCGAGAAGCGCGCAAGTTTACGCGAGCGCAGGCGGTTTGTGGGAGAGACTTGAAACGCCATCCCTTGTAGGAGTGAGCCTGCTCGCGATGGCGATGGTGCTGTCGACACATATGCTGGATGTGCCGGCCTCATCGCGAGCAGGCTCACTCCTACAGGGTTTTATGAAACCTGTAGAAACAACAAAGCCGCCCGAAGGCGGCCTTGTCAGGTGCGGGCTGAAGCTTAGTGCTTGTCGCCAGCCAGCTTGTGCTCTAGGTAGTGAATGTTCACGCCCCCTTTGCAGAAGCCTTCGTCACGAACCAGATCACGGTGCAGCGGGATGTTGGTCTTGATCCCGTCAACCACGATTTCGTCCAGGGCATTGCGCATGCGCGCCATGGCTTCGTCGCGGGTGGCGCCGTAAGTGATCAGCTTGCCGATCAGTGAGTCGTAGTTCGGCGGAACCGCATAACCGCTGTACAGGTGCGAATCGACGCGAACGCCGTTGCCGCCTGGGGCGTGGAAATGCTTGACCGTGCCCGGGCTCGGCATGAAGGTTTTCGGATCTTCAGCGTTGATCCGGCACTCCAGCGAGTGACCGCGGATCACCACGTCATCCTGCGTGAACGACAGCTTGTTGCCAGCGGCGATGCTGAGCATCTCCTTGACGATGTCGATACCGGTGACCATTTCCGAAACCGGGTGCTCCACCTGAACACGGGTGTTCATTTCGATGAAGTAGAAACGACCGTTCTCGTACAGGAACTCGAACGTGCCGGCGCCACGGTAGCCGATGTCGATGCACGCCTTGACGCAGCGAGCCAGAACTTCCTGGCGGGCCTGCTCGTCGATGCCCGGTGCCGGCGCTTCTTCGAGAACCTTCTGGTGACGACGTTGCAGCGAGCAGTCGCGGTCACCCAGATGGATCGCGTGGCCCTGGCCGTCGGACAGTACCTGAACTTCGACGTGACGCGGGTTGGTCAGGAATTTTTCCAGATAGACCATCGGGTTGCCGAACGCCGCGCCAGCTTCGGAGCGGGTCAGTTTCGCCGAGGCGATCAGGTCTTCTTCCTTGTGCACCACGCGCATGCCGCGACCACCACCGCCGCCGGCGGCCTTGATGATCACCGGGTAGCCGACTTCACGACCGATGCGCAGCGCCGTTTCCTCGTCTTCCGGCAGTGGGCCGTCGGAACCTGGAACGGTTGGCACACCCGCTTCGATCATCGCGTGCTTGGCCGATACCTTGTCGCCCATCAGGCGAATGGTTTCGGCTTTCGGGCCGATGAAGGCGAAGCCGGAATTCTCGACCTGCTCGGCAAAATCGGCGTTTTCCGCGAGGAAACCGTAGCCTGGGTGAATGGCGGTAGCGCCAGTCACTTCAGCGGCAGCGATGATGGCCGGGATGTGCAGGTAGGACTGAGCGGCAGAAGCCGGGCCGATGCAGACGGATTCGTCTGCCAGACCCAGGTGCATCAGCTCTTTGTCGGCCTTGGAGTAAACGGCGACGGTCTTGATGCCCATCTCTTTGCAGGCACGCAGAATCCGCAGGGCGATCTCACCGCGGTTAGCGATCAGAACTTTTTCCAACTTCGCAGTCATCAAAGGCTCTCCGCAGTTCAAACGATGGTGAACAGCGGTTGGTCGTACTCAACCGGCTGGCCGTCTTCGACGAGGATGGATTCGATCACACCGCTGGTTTCAGCTTCGATGTGGTTCATCATCTTCATGGCTTCGACGATGCACAGGGTGTCGCCTTTCTTCACGGTCTGGCCGACTTCAACGAAGGCTGGCGAGGTTGGCGAAGATTTACGGTAGAAGGTGCCTACCATTGGCGAGCGGGCCACGGTGCCGTTCAGTGCAGGAGCAGCAGCGGCAGCCGGAGCGGCAGCAGCCACTGGAGCAGCGGCGGCAGGTGCGGCGGCCGGAGCCTGCATCGGCGCCGGAGCGTAGTACTGCTGAGCCGGGGTCTTGCTGTGACGGCTGATACGTACGGACTCTTCGCCTTCCTTGATCTCGAGCTCGTCGATGCCGGACTCTTCCAGCAATTCGATCAGTTTCTTAACTTTACGGATATCCATGAATCATCAACTCCCAAGGGTCGGTCAGGGGCGTTTAACGCTTGTGGTTCAAGCTGTTGCCTGTGTTTCAAGCTGCTCTAGTGCGGCCTCCAGGGCCAGTCGGTAACCGCTGGCGCCAAGGCCGCAGATCACTCCCACCGCTACATCGGAGAAGTAAGAGTGATGGCGGAAAGGTTCGCGCTTGTGCACGTTGGACAAATGCACTTCGATGAATGGGATGCTCACTCCCAGCAGCGCGTCACGTAATGCGACGCTTGTGTGCGTAAAAGCTGCTGGATTGATCAGAATGAAATCGACACCTTCACCGCGAGCGGCGTGGATGCGGTCGATCAATTCGTACTCGGCATTGCTTTGCAGGTGCAGCAGATGATGGCCGGCTTCACGGGCGCGGCGCTCCAGATCCTGATTGATCTGCGCCAGGGTCGTTGAACCGTAAGTGCCGGGTTCACGGGTGCCGAGCAGGTTCAGGTTGGGGCCGTGCAGCACTAGTAGCGTCGCCATCTGCGTGTTCCTTGTTATGAATGAGCAGTCGTCAGAACCCGGCGACTATGCCGCAAAGGCTTTGTGACTGTCCAGTTCTCTGCAATAGCCAGCACGATGACCGATGTTTGCGCGAAATTTATGACTGAGTGATTTGATCCGGTCATTTGTGGGGACAGGAATACCGCCTTCGCGAGCAAGCCCGCTCCCACAGGGGTACGCATTCCAATGTGGGAGCGGGCTTGCTCGCGAAGGCGATTTTTCAGACGCGGAAGGCTTGCACGGCGGTATGCAGTTGCCCACCCAATACCAGCAGGTTCTCGCCCTGTTCGCGACCTTCGCCAATGCGCAGCAGGTTATCCCCGCCCAATTGATGGATCCGCTCGCTGTGATCACGGATCTCGCTGACCGCGCCGCTTTGCTGGGCGGTGATGTCGGCGATGCGGATCGCCGTGTCGGAAATGGTCTGGATCGCGCCAACGATCTTGTCCAGCGCGCCGTCCGCCGCTTGTGCCTGACTGGCCGTGGCTTCGGCGTGTTCGACTTGCGCACGCATGCCTTCAACCGATTGTCGGGCAGCAGTTTGCAGGCCGGCGATCAACGTCTGGATCTCCGCCGTGGCACCCGCCGTGCGTTGTGCCAGTGAGCGCACTTCCTCGGCCACCACCGCAAAACCACGGCCCATTTCCCCGGCCCGCGCCGCTTCGATCGCCGCATTCAGCGCCAGCAGGTTGGTCTGGTCGGCGATTGAGCGGATCACCGTCAGCACGCCGCCGATGGTCGCCGACTCTTCGGCCAGATGCTCGATCATCTGCGCGTTGCCTTGCACCTCGCCGACCAGCGCATGCAGGCCGGTGAGGCTCTGGCCGATCACGGCTTGTCCGTGCTCGACGGCAAGACCCGCATGGCGACTGGCATCGGCTGCCTGTCGCGCATCGCCAGCGACCTGCTGAATCGTCGCTTCAAGCTCACCCAGCGAATCGCGGATCAGCGCGGTGTCGCCGGCCTGATGCTCGGCGCCGGTGTGCAGGTCATTGCTCAGCTCGGCCAGGGTGCGGCTGCTGCCCGCGACCTGTTCGGCGTTGCCGCGAATCGTTCCGACCAGATCCACCAGATACGCGCGCAAGCGGTTGAGCGAAGCCTCGATGTCATGCAGTTCGCGGTTGGTCTCGCCCAACTGAATGTCGCGACTGAAATCGCCTTCAGCCCAGGTCGATAGCGCTGGAGCAAGGTTGGTCAGGGTGTGCGACAGGCGCCGTTGCAGGGTGTCGATCAACAGCGCGATCAGCAGAATCAGGCCGATCATCACGCCTTGCATCAGGCGCACTTCGCCCTGGATCTGCCCGTGCTGGGCACGTACCACCGGCTCGAGTCCGGCGATGGCATGTTGCACGGCTGCGATTTTCAGGTGGGTCGCGGTGCTCAGGTCGGTGCGTTTCTGGATCTGCTCGCGG
The DNA here is from genome assembly GCF_053851495.1 of Pseudomonas sp. JQ36. Classification (NCBI taxonomy): domain Bacteria; kingdom Pseudomonadati; phylum Pseudomonadota; class Gammaproteobacteria; order Pseudomonadales; family Pseudomonadaceae; genus Pseudomonas; species Pseudomonas sp. JQ36. The sequence goes on from NZ_CM132642.1 coordinate 5,557,808, forward strand.
GTGCGTGCCAGCTCCGCCGGGTAACGACCGAGCAGGCTGTTGAGTTCGCGCTTGAGGCCGACCCCGGCGTCTTCGGCGGCGGCTTTTTCGGTGCTTTCGATGCCCATCATTGCGGCGAAATCATCACTGCCGGATTCGTTCCTGGCGACCACGCCGAGCAGGGGCAGGGCGTCGATGGCCTGAGCCTGGATGCGGATATTGTCGACTTCGCGCTCGACGTCGGCGGCCAATTCACTGCGGCCGCTGCTGACCAGTTTGTCGCGGGCCAGCGACAGCTTGCCCAAGTGTTGCGAAGCGACGAGCAGCGGCGTCAGGTAAGACGCGTTGCCATTGGCGTAGGTGCTGAGTTGGTCGAGGCTGGCGCTCAGTTCGCGTTCGGCCTGCAACAGCAACGCCTGCGGATCACCGGCCAGTTTGCCGGCCGCGAGCAGGTCGGTTTTGCTGAATTCTTCGAGGCTCGACAGACTTGGTCGCAGGGTGTCGGCCAGTGCCGGCGGCAGTTCGCCGAGTTCCTTCTGCAAGCCGTCGATGGCCTGGCTGGCACTGCTCAGGCGCAGGGCGTCGCCGCTGGCGAGGTAGTCCTCGACATTGCGCGCCACGTCATTCTGAAATTGCTGCGACAGACCGAGGTAGCGCTCCATCAACAGATACGGACGCTCCAGGGCTTTTTGCGACCACCACAGCGTCGCGCCGAGGGCCACGCAGACGGCGACCAGCAGCAGAGTGTTGAGATTGGTGAGCAACTTCAGGCGCATGACGGCTACCAACGGCAGAAATGGTAAGCGCCTGAATTTATTGCGGTTCTGTTACAGGGTTATGACCGAATCGGTGGATTCCGATGAAAAAGTGGCACTTTGCTTTGAGTCGCGCGCGGTCTGCACCCGATTGCGTCCGGCGCCTTTGGCGCGGTACAGCGCTTCGTCGGCCTGACTGGCCATCATCAGGCTGTCGGAGTCTTCGTGCATTTCCACTACGCCGGCGCTGAAGGTGCACCACAAATCGTGCGGCTGCGCCGGGTAGTGGATTTCGGCGAAGCGCTGGCGGATCTCGTCGAGCACTTTGTGCGCCGCTTCTATATCGGTGTCGGGCATGACGATGGCGAATTCTTCGCCGCCGTAACGGCCGATGAAATCGGTCTTGCGCAGGCGTTGCTTGAGGAACAGCGCCAGGCTCTTGATCACTCGGTCGCCCATCGGGTGGCCGTGGCTGTCGTTGACTCGTTTGAAGTGGTCGATGTCGAGCATGGCAAAGCTCAGTGGCTTGTTCTCGCGACGGGCGCGGAACGAGCAGTCTTCGAGCAATTGCAGGATGTGCGTGTGGTTGTACAGGCCGGTGAGACTGTCGCGGACCATCCGCGCCTTGAGGTTGCGCGCACGGGCGGCGCGGTTGCGCACGGTGGTGATCAGATGTCGCGGCTTGATCGGTTTGGTCAGGAAGTCGTCGCCGCCCTCGCTCATGGCGTCGAGCTGTTTATCCAGATCGTCCTCGGCCGAAAGATAAATGATCGGCACACTGACGTAGCGGTCGTTGTGGCGGATGACCTTGGCCAGTTCGGTGCCGGTGCAGGCCGGCATGTACATGTCGAGGATGATCAGATCCGGCTGGAAATCCGCCAGTTCGGCCATCGCCTGGATCGGTTCGATCAAGGTGCGGGTGACGATCCCGGCGCTGTTGAGCAGGCGCTCGGTGTGCAAGGCCTGGGCGCGAGAGTCGTCAATGATCAGCACTTTATAAGGTTCGTACTGGGCGACGCAGGTCAGGACTTCGATCTTCTCCAGCAGGCTCGACGCTTCGAGGGTGCCGGTGAGAAATTCCTGGCCGCCGGCGCGCACGGCGGCGAGGCGGGTCGGGGTGTCGGTTTCGTGCAGGCTGAAAAACAGCAGCGGCAGCGGTTCTTCCAGGCCGACCTGGGCTTCGGCAGCCAGTTGCAGGCCGACGCCGGGCCCGCTGAAGTCCACGTCCATGACGATCGCGGCGGGCAAGCGCTCAACCATCGAGGAACGAAACGCCGAGACACTGTCCAGCGCCTGCGCGGTCAGGCCGAAAAATTCCAGCTGCTTGGCCAGCCGCTCGGCGCGGTCGTGATCCTGCAACATGACGTAGATCGGTTTGCGCAGCGGCGGCAGGAAGGTCTGGTCGAGTTGATCGCCATGGCGCAGACCGGTGCGCGACAGGCGCTGCATCAAGCGATTGAGATCGGTGATAAGGCCGCTGCTCAGGCGCCCACGATTGGCGTCCACCGCTTCCAGTGATTGGCCGATATGACGCGCGAGTTGCGTGTGTTCGGGCTGTTCGAAGCGCTCGGCAAAACGCAGCAGACGCAAATTGGCCTCGCTCAGTTCGGCGAGGTCGGCGGTGGACCACTCACTGCGTTGCAGGCGCTGCCATATCTCAAGAATCTGACGTGCCTGATGAATTACCCGCTGGGCAAAGTGGTGCTTGAGGCGCTCACGGCTGGGGTCTTCTGGCTCGGTCATATCCTGACTACTAGTTAGGGCGCATGCTGAGATCGACTGGTGGCTCTATGCTAGCACCTCTTTTCCCTTATATGAGTGTCGTGCGTCAATAATCTGCGGTGCTGCACAATTCAGTTTCTGACCGGGTGGTATCGGATTGGACCTGTTCGTCGGTGAGCCTCCCGTAAACCGGGCGTATGGCGCTGATCGACGGGTCAAAACGCCTGTGTGTGCAACGCTGCGCTGCAGACAGGCGCCGATCTGCAATTGCCTGTTCCGGGGCGTCTTTGGTGATAGTTCATCAGGGAAACCCCTAGAGAGTTCGCGGGGCAATGCCGCGCGTTCCGTGGATTTTCTGCTTCTCTTCAATGGCGGGTGCCGGCCTTGGCACGTTGTTGTATGGTTGTGGTCGAACCGTTGAACCCAAGTGATTGAAAGGATATCGCCATGCTGGACTGGAAGAACCGCGCGGGCAGCGCGCCTGAACGTGCCGCTGAGCCGAAGTCGGCCACCCGCAGCTATGTGGGCGGGCTGTTGTTCAGCCGCGCGCTGGCCACGCTGATCGGCATTTATCTGCTGGTGACCATCGGCCTGGGCTGGTACTGGAGCCAGGAGCCGGCGCTGTTTCCGGTGGCGCAAAATGCCCAGGCGGCTGCCGAGAAAGAAGGCAAGCAAATGGTCGTCGGCTACACCACGGTCGAAACCCTCAAGACCGTTGCCGGTACGTTGCTGAACAAACCGGGCGGCTACATTTCCAACGACCGTTTCCCGCCTGGCCTGTGGATGGACAACACGCCAAGCTGGGAATACGGCGTGCTGGTGCAGGTACGTGACCTGACCCGTGCCCTGCGTAAAGACTTCGCCCGTTCGCAGTCGCAGTCGGCCGAAGATGCCGATCTGGCCAAGGCCGAACCGCGTTTCAACTTCGACAACAAGAGCTGGATTCTGCCGTCGAGCGAATCGGAGTATCAGGAAGGCATCAACTCCCTGAGCCGTTATCAGGCGCGTTTGTCTGATCCGACGCAGAAAAACGCCTTGTTCTACGCCCGCGCCGACAACCTCAACAATTGGCTGGGCGATGTCGGCACCCGTCTGGGTTCGCTGTCGCAACGCCTTTCGGCCAGTGTCGGCCGGGTCAAGCTCAACACCGCGCTGAAAACCGAAGTGCCGGCGGTTGGCGAAGTACCGCAGGTTGACGAGGAAGTCGTCGAAACCCCGTGGATGCAGATCGACAACGTGTTCTACGAAGCGCGCGGCCAGGCCTGGGCGTTGTCGCACCTGTTGCGCGCCATCGAAGTGGACTTCGCCGATGTGCTGGCGAAAAAGAACGCTACGGTCAGCGTGCGCCAGATCATCCGTGAGCTGGAAGCGTCGCAGGAGCCGGTCTGGAGCCCGATGATTCTCAATGGCAGCGGCTTCGGCGTGCTGGCCAACCACTCGCTGGTCATGGCCAACTACATTTCCCGGGCCAACGCCGCGGTGATCGATCTGCGCCAACTGCTCAATCAGGGCTGAGTCATGGTCGATAGCGCCAAAGAGGCGGCGCACCGGGCCGCCTCCGATGCCGAACAGATCGCCTGGGTCGATGAGCAGGACAACCTGCTGGGCGCCCTGGTGCGGGCAGAATTGCGTGAGCGTGGCCTGATCGGTCGCGGTACCTACATCATGCTGTTCAACTCTGCCGGCGAACTCTGCGTACATCGGCGCACCTTGAGCAAGGCCATTTACCCCGGTTACTGGGACGTGGCTGCCGGCGGCATGGTGCAGGCCGATGAGACCTACGCCGAATCGGCCGCCCGCGAGCTGGAAGAGGAGTTGGGCGTGAGCGGGGTGGAACTGACCGCCCACGATCATTTCTTCTTCGAGGACACCGGCAATCGCCTCTGGTGCTCGGCGTTTTCCGCGGTGTGGGACGGTCCGTTGAAACTGCAGCCGGAAGAAGTGCTGGAAGCACGCTTTATTCCGGTCGATCAGGTAATGCTGGAAATCCAGCAAAAGCCTTACTGCCCGGACTCTCTGGCCGCGTTGATGCGCTATCTGAAGGCCCAGCAGAGCGGCGTCGCAAAGAACACATAAATTGGCGCCGATTGGCTCTTAGCAATTGCGCTTTTTGCCGTTACACTGCGCGACCTTTTCAAGCTGCACCGACCTGCTTTTGTTCAAGTCCACGGTGCAGTAGCGCTGCCCCTGCCTGAGTGGGGCTTCGCGGTCGATGACCTTGCCCAAGGTCGCGATCAGTCTTTGTCCTCCCAAGAGGATTGCCGGTGGCCAAAAAAGCCGCATCCTTCGCCGCCCTTGGTGGCCTGGTATTTTCCACCGACGCAGGTCGTCATTGCCCGGAATGCAGTAAACCGGTGGACGCTTGTATCTGCAAACAAACCGTGATCCCGGCCGGAGACGGCATTGCCCGCGTGCGTCGCGAGAGCAAGGGCCGTGGCGGCAAGACGGTGACCACCATCACCGGCGTGCCACTGGCCGAAGACGCCCTCAAAGAGTTGGCGACAACGTTGAAGAAACGTTGCGGCACCGGCGGGGCGTTGAAGGACGGGATCATCGAAATCCAGGGCGATCATGTCGAGCTACTCTTGGCAGAGCTGATCAAACACGGTTTCAAAGCGAAGAAGTCCGGCGGCTAGCAGCCTCTGTGAAAACCACCCGCGGCTTGATCCGGTTCTGCATGTTCAGCGCCGGCGTCGTCTCCATGGTTTTCACAGAGCCTGTTCATACCGGTTTCTAAACTCCACGCAGTCAGTGCGGTCTACCGCCGCACTGACGAACCGTCATTTTCATTCTTTAGACTGCGCCGGCCTGCGATCAGGCGACGCACTATGACTTCTTTATAGGGGACTTCGATGTCCGTACGACGCACACGTAAAGACGATGGCAGCCAATGGACAGTTGCGGACAGCCGCAGTGTTTACGGGATTCGCCATTGGGGGGCCGGGTATTTCGCGATCAATGACGCCGGTCGCGTCGAAGTTCGTCCGAACGGCCCGAGCAGCTCGCCCATCGACCTGTTCGAACAAGTCGACCAACTGCGCAAGAGCGGCTTGTCCCTGCCGTTGCTGGTACGTTTCCCCGACATCCTGCAAGACCGTGTCCGTCAGCTGACCGGTGCTTTCGACTCGAACATCGAGCGCCTGGAATACCAGAGCAAGTACACCGCGCTGTACCCGATCAAGGTCAACCAGCAAGAAGCGGTGATCGAGAACATCATCGCCACCCAGAACGTTTCCATCGGTCTGGAAGCCGGCTCCAAGCCTGAGCTGCTGGCGGTGCTGGCACTGGCGCCGAAGGGCGGCACCATCGTCTGCAACGGTTACAAGGACCGCGAGTTCATCCGTCTGGCGCTGATGGGCCAGAAGCTCGGCCACAACGTGTTCATCGTGATCGAGAAAGAATCCGAAGTCGGCCTGGTGATCGAAGAAGCTGCCTCGCTGAAGGTCAAGCCACAGGTCGGCCTGCGCGTGCGTCTGTCGTCGCTGGCGTCGTCGAAGTGGGCGGACACCGGTGGCGAGAAATCCAAGTTCGGTCTGTCGGCGGCGCAACTGCTGTCGGTGGTCGAGCGCTTCCGCGCCGCCGGCCTCGATCAGGGCATTCGTCTGCTGCACTTCCACATGGGTTCGCAGATCGCCAACCTGGCTGACTACCAGCACGGCTTCAAGGAAGCGATCCGTTACTACGGCGAGCTGCGCAACCTCGGTCTGCCGGTCGATCACATCGACGTCGGCGGCGGTCTGGGTGTCGACTACGACGGTACCCACTCGCGCAATGCCAGTTCGATCAACTACGACATGGACGATTACGCTGGTGTCGTGGTCGGCATGCTCAAGGAATTCTGCGACGCGCAGAGCCTGCCGCATCCGCACATCTTCTCCGAAAGCGGCCGCTCGCTGACCGCGCACCACGCGATGCTGGTGGTGCAGGTGACCGACGTCGAGAAACACAACGACGAAATCCCGCTGATCGAAAACAAGGAAAACCTGCCGGAAACCGTGCAGTGGCTGGTGGATCTGCTTGGCCCGACCGATATCGAAATGGTCACCGAGACCTACTGGCGCGCTACCCACTACATGAGCGACGTGGCCGCCCAGTATGCCGACGGCAAACTGACCCTGGCGGAAAAAGCCCTGGCCGAGCAGTGCTACTTTGCCGTGTGCCGTCGCCTGCACAACTCGTTGAAGGCACGTCAGCGTTCGCACCGCCAGGTGCTCGACGAACTGAACGACAAGCTGGCCGACAAGTACATCTGCAACTTCTCGGTTTTCCAGAGCCTGCCGGACACCTGGGCGATCGATCAGGTACTGCCGATCATCCCGCTGCATCGTCTGGATGAAGAGCCGCTGCGTCGCGCCGTGCTGCAAGACCTGACCTGCGACTCCGACGGCAAGATCAACCAATACGTCGACGAGCAGAGCATCGAGACCAGCCTGCCGGTGCACGGTCTGAACGAAGGTGAAGACTATCTGCTGGGCGTGTTCCTGGTCGGCGCCTATCAGGAAATCCTCGGCGACATGCACAACTTGTTCGGTGACACCGACTCGGTGAATATCTACCAGAACGCCGATGGCAGCGTGTACCACGCCGGTATCGAGACCCACGACACCATCGAAGACATGCTGCGTTACGTGCACTTGTCGCCGGAAGAACTGATGACCCACTACCGCGACAAGTGCGCCAGTGCCCGCATCAGTGCCAGCGAACGCACGCAGTTCCTCGATGCGTTGCGTCTGGGTCTGACCCGTTCCTCTTACCTGTCTTCCTGAGTCAGGTCTGTTGCACCGGGTTGTCTGAAATTTTCCCTCAAGCTGTGGAAAATTCGGATGACCCGGTGGGACATTTCCCAAATCCCCTGCGAAATAATTGCCTGCCGCAGCCGGAGAAGTGATCCGGTCTGCTTTTCGCGTAGGTCATTTCCTAAGTTGTACTTCAGCTCTCTACTCGGCCATGGCTCTCGGCGAGAATCCCCGGCCGCCCCTCCTGTAGAGATCCGCCCATGTTCGAATCAGTCAACGAGCCGTCGTTTCGTCTCGATGTAACGGGGCTGCCCGAGCCCTTCGAGGTGCTGGCCTTTACCGGAAGTGAGGGCATCAGCGAACCCTTCGCCTTTGATATCGATCTGTTGATCGATGACCCGCAACTGGACCTTGCCGGTCTGCTTTACCGCTCGGCGTTCTTGCAGTTCGGTCCCGGGCACAATGGCCTGAGCGGGCAATTGCAGAGTGTCGTCCAGCATGAGCACGATCAGGACACCCGCTTGTGTCGAGTGACACTGGGACCGAAGCTGAGTTATCTGGCGCTGCGTTTCAGTCAGCGGATTTTCAGCAGCCATTGCGTACCGAAGATTCTCGCGCAGGTGCTCAAGGAGCACGGCATCGTGGGCGCGCAACGGCGTTTTGATTTGCAATGCGAATACCCGGTGCACACTTTTTGCACCCAGTACCGTGAGTCGGACCTGCAGTTCGTGCAGCGGCTGTGTGCGCAGGCCCGAATACACTATTACTTCGAGCACCGGCCGGACGGACATTGTCTGGTCTTTGTCGATGATCCTGCGCGGTTTCCCGTGGCCGGCGCGGCATCTGTGGACGATGGCGCGAGCACCCCGGCGGTAAGACGCTGGCAGATGCAGGTGGACGCCAGCGACGTGGACGCGTGTTCGGCGCAGCCCGGCAAAGCTTATGGCCACAGCGATCTGCCGACCTTGCGCGCCGCACAGTGGTTGGCGTTGACTGCGCATCCGTTTGCCGAATGCGACCGCCGCTGGTTGCTGAGCCGGATCGAGCATCGTGCTGATCCCGCCAGCGAGCCGTCTTACAGCAACCGGATCGTCGCCGCCGCTCAGGCGCCACTGCCCGCACTGACGAGCACGTGTGCCAGGCCGCGCATGCACAGTCTGCAACGTGCGTGGGTGGTGACGGTCGATGAACCGCAGCCCGACGATCGGCGGCCGGTGGCGGTGCAGTTCGACTGGCTTTATCAGGGTGAAGGCGCTGCCGCCAGCCATTGTTGGCTGCCGCTCGCAGCAGCGTTGAGCGACGCCTCACTGACATCGTTGCGCGAAGGTGTTGAGGTGGTGGTGAGTTTTCATGAAGGCGATCCGGATCAGCCGGTGATCAGTGGCGTGCTGCAGGAACCGGCGGTGATCGAAGACTGCGAAGCGCCATTGGCGCTGCCGGACGTGCTGGCAAGTGCGGGTCTGGCGCAATGGCTCAAGTCCGCCGAACCGCTGTTGCTGTTGTGCCTGATGCCCGGCGGCGGCAGTTACAACCACTGCACGGCGTCGATCTGCAGTTGCCGACTGCTCGCGTCTCTGGATCAGGGCGGCGCCGCTTGAGCGGCGTGGGGTTTGCCCCGCAGGCACAGTGGCTGTTGCTCGATGGCGCCGATGCGCAGCAGGCGCTGGCGACTCTGCGTCAGGGGTTCGCCAGCGTACGTTGCACGCGGCTGTTCGAGGGCACCGAGTTTCAGGCGGTAAGCGAGCACGGGCCGCTCTTGGTCGACCTGCATGAGAGCCCGGCACTGGCTGCGCTGTGCCACCGCGATCCGCAGACCTGGCGGGGGCTGTTGCTCGCCAGCGATGCCTCGTCGCCGATACTTCTGCGTCACTTGCGGCGGATGCTCAGCGTCTCGTTCGACCTCAACCACCGTGCCTTGCTGGGTTACTACAATCGGCAGACAGCGAGTTATTTCTTCGACGCCTGTGACGCCGCCGACTTGAGCCGCTGGCTCGGGCCGATTCGTCTGCTGCGCTGGTTCGGCGGCACCTGGGCCGACCTCGCCATCGGCAGTCAGGGTTGGCAGCAACTGCGCAACCCGCAGTGGGCGGTCGAGCCGCTGGGGATTGACGAAAGCCTCACCCATCGTCAGCGCGAACGTTTGCAAAGCTGCCTGCTGGAGCAACACATCTGGCGCTGGTGCCAATCAATGGGAACCGACTACGCACGCATGGCCTCCCATGTGCAGGAGGGGCTGAACCTGGGTTTCAGCGACCGCAGGGTGCTGGATGACTGGTTGTGGCTACGCTTGCAGCATCCGCGGGCGCAACTGCCCGGCGTGCCGGACGGACTGAGCCAGCAGGAACGCCTCGATCATGTGCGACAGCACTGGCAGACAGATCAACCCTGAGGTGCGGCATCCATGGCAAACCCTCTGTGGCAACGATTCGGCGCAATGCTCGGCGGGTTCCTGCTGCTGGTGCTGACCGGGTGCTCTCCAGTCAAGGTGCTGAATGCGCTGACCCCCGATGACACGTTTCACAGCACCACCGGCATCGCCTACGGCGATGATCCGCGACAGAAGCTCGACGTCTACGTGCCTCGCCAGCCGCTGAAGGATGCGCCGGTGGTGGTGTTCTTCTACGGCGGCAGCTGGAACAGCGGCGCTCGCGGCGATTACGCGTTTGTCGGCGAGGCGCTGGCGTCGCGGGGGATTGTCGCGGTGCTGGCGGATTATCGGCTGTACCCGCAAGTGCGCTATCCGCTGTTTCTTGAAGACTCGGCGCGGGCGGTGGCCTGGACCCGGGCGCATATCCGCGAGTTCTCCGGCAATCCGCAACGCTTGTACCTGATGGGCCACAGTTCCGGCGCTTACAACGCGGCGATGCTGGCGCTGGATCCGGGTCTGCTCGGTGCGGTGGGCATGTCGCCCGAAGACCTCAGCGGCTGGATCGGTTTGGCCGGGCCGTATGATTTTCTGCCGATCGAGAATCCGCAGGTGCGTCCGGTGTTCTTCTGGCCCGACTCACCGCCGCAATCGCAGCCGATCAACCATGTCCGTAGCGGTGAACCCCCGGCGCTGCTGATTGCCGCGACCAAGGACAATTTGGTCAACCCGGCACGCAACACCGCAGGCCTGGCGCGCAAACTGCGCGAGGCAGGCGTCCCGGTGCAGGATCTGTACTACTCGCGCCCCAATCATGTGACGCTGGTGGCGAGCCTGTCGCGGCCGCTTCGACGGCTGGCGCCGGTGCTCGATCAGGTCGTCGCGTTCGTCAAACACACGCCGGCTCAGTGAACGGTACCGCTGAACCAGCCGTTGTTACGCCGCAGCCACAGGGCCAGTGCGCCGAGGGTCAGGCTGCGCAACACCATGAATAGCAGGAACGTTATCCACAGCCCATGATTGCCCAGCCCTTGCAGCGCCCAGGCGAACGGCAGCAGCAGGGCGACGGTCAGCAGCATGCCGTTGCGCATTTCCCGGGCGCGGGTGGCGCCGATGAACAGACCGTCGAGCAAGTAGCTCCAGACCGCAATCAGCGGCAATACCGCCAGATAGGGCAGGTAGATGAACGCGGTGTCGCGCACGCTCTGGATGTCGGTTTGCATCTCGACGAACAGGTGTCCGCCCAACAGAAACAGTGCGGCAAAACCGAGGCTGGCCAGCAACGACCAGCCGCCGGCCACCACCAGCGAGCGACGCAGGGCGAGCCGGTCACGGGCACCGATGGCATGGCCGCACAAGGCTTCGACCGCATGTGCCAGACCGTCCAGCGCATGCGCGGTCAACAGCAAACCGTTGAGCAGCAGGGCGTTGGCTGCCACCGTGGCATCGCCGAGTCGCGCGCCTTGCACGGTGATCAGGAAAAACACCGATTGCAGCGCCAGGCTGCGGATGAAAATGTCGCGGTTGACCGCCAGCAACGGGCGCCAGCTCTGCCACACCTTCAAGGCCGCCCAGGCGATGTGCCCGGGATAGGCGCGCAAAGCGCCACGGGTCAGCCACAGGCCGAGCAGGGCGCCGCTCCACTCGGCAATCACCGAGGCCCGGGCCGAGCCGACCACACCCCATTCCAGACCAATCACGAACCACAGGTTGAGAGCGATGTTGATCAGGTTGGTGCTCAGCAGAATCGCCAGCGGCGCCCGGGCGTTCTGGGTACCGAGGAACCAGCCGACCAGGGCGTAACTGGCCAGCGCTGCCGGCAACCCGAATAACCGGGTGTGGAAGAACTCGCGGGTCAGTTGATCGAGTTCGGCCGACGGCTGCATGAAGTGCAGGGCCACGCCGCTCAACGGTACGCCGAGAGTGCCGAGCACGATTGCCAGTCCCAGTGCCAGCAGCAAACCCTGCAGCAGGATCTGCCGCAACGCCGCGCCATCGCTGCGCCCGGCGGCCTGCGCGGCAAACCCGGTGGTGCCCATGCGCAGAAAACCCATGGCCCAGGCGAGAAATGTGTAAAGGCTGGCGCCGACCGCCACCGCGCCCAACTGATGGGCATGGGGCAGGTGGCCGATGACGGTGCTGTCGACCAGCGCCACCAGCGGCACGGAAATATTGGAAAGAATCATCGGCGCGGCGAGCGCCCAGACCTTGCGGTGAGTCGGGCGGTCGCGCCAGTCGGCAATCAGGTTGGACATGCGGGCTCCTTGGGGGAGCGGGGATTGTAGCGATTCGTGCGATCTATTGTGGGAGCGGGCTTGCTCGCGAAGGCAGTGTGTCAGTCAAAACAGCTTTTACTGATCTGACGCTTTCGCGAGTAAGCCCGCTCCCACAGGGGAAGAGGGGGTGTCAGTGAATAATCCAGCTTAACAACCACAACCCCAACAGCAGCCAGATGATCCCGGCAATGATCGACGCATTCATGAACGCGCGAATTGCCGACCACAGCAGCATCAGGCCGACGATCAGCGCGAGGATGCTGATGATCGAAGTGTCCATGCCCAGCGTCTTGGCCAGGCCATCGACAAAGTTGCCGCCGGCGTTGCTCAGAATGTTGAACAGGCCGCTGAGCCCATCGACGATGAAACGGATGATCGAACCGAGTGCCTGGCCGAGCCATTCGAAAAAGCTTTCTACCTGCATGAGTGCATCCTGATGAAAGAGCTGAGCCTTGGGCCACAAAGCGGGTGGCCGAGTTCCCTGTCAGGAGTATGGCCCATTGCTGCGCCGAACGGAAAATCTGTAGGAGCTGCCGCAGGCTGCGATCTTTTGCCGTTGATTTTCAAGGGCAAGATCAAAAGATCGCAGCCTGCGGCAGCTCCAACATGGGCCTTGCCTTCAACGCGTATCCCCCCGAAGCTATACGCCTTCAGGAGAGCCCGATGAACCTTGTTGAACTGACCGAACGCCTGCACGCCATTCGCGACCGCAATGACTGGCGGCAATTTCACAGCCCGAAAAACCTCGCCATGGCCGCCAGCGTCGAGATGTCCGAGTTGGTGGAGATTTTCCAGTGGCTGACGGAAGACCAGTCGCGCCAGTTGCCGGCGGACAAACTGGCGCATGCCGGGCAGGAAGTCGGCGACATCGTTCTGTATCTGTTGCTGCTGTGCAGCGAGTTGGGGCTGGACATGAATGAAGTGGTGCGCAGCAAGCTCGCCGACAGCGAACGGCGGTTCAGCTGATGAGCGACCGGCATTTCGATCAGTTGGCGACCCGTTTCGCCGAAAAAATCTACGGCGGCGCCAAAGGCGCGATTCGCCTCGCGGTGTTGCAGGCCGATCTTACCGAAGCGTTGCCGGATCGACCATTGCGCGTGCTGGACATCGGTGGCGGTCTGGGCCACATGTCGCTGTGGCTGGCCGAGCGTGGCCATGACGTGACCTTCACCGAGCCGGCCGAACCGATGCTCGAAGGTGCCCGCCAGCGCTTCGCCGAAGCCGGGCAGAGCGCGACGTTCATTCAGGCGCCGTGGCAGGAGCTGCTCGGTCAGCTCACCGAGCCGTACGATCTGGTGATCTGCCACGCCGTGCTCGAATGGCTGGCCGAACCCCACGCGATCCTGCCGGTGCTGCATCAATTGACCAAACCCGGTGGCTGGCTGTCGCTGGCGTTCTACAACCGTGATGCGCTGATTTATCGCAACCTGCTCAAAGGCCATTTCAAGAAAATGCGCAAAAACACCATGGCCGGTGAAAAGCAGAGCCTGACCCCGCAGCAACCGCTCGATCCGCGGGAACTGGCAACGCAACTCGCAGGCTTGTGGCAGGTCGAAAGCCAGAGCGGGATCCGGGTTTTCCACGACTACATGCCGGTGGAATTTCAGGCCCGCGCCGAACTGGTGGACTTGCTGGAGATGGAACTCGCGCACCGTCGTCACCCAAGCTTCGCCGGGCTTGGGCGTTACTTGCACTGGATCTGCCGGCCGATCTGATCGGAGCACGCTATGAAAGCTCAATCCGGATTATTGCTGATCTGTCTGGGGTTGGCCGCCTGCCAGGGCAGCAACCCCTACGTGGCGCAGTCGCGGCCTTTGCCGCCAGCGCCAGCGCAAGCCGCCAACACCTTTGATCGCAGCGCCTATCCGGCGCCACCGCGTGATTACGGGCGCTACCGCAGTTGGGCCTGGCTCGACGGGCAGTTGCCGCCGGGCACGGCGTGGGCCGATTCGGCGCAAGTGGCCGAAGCGGTGAGCAATGCGCTGGATCAGCGCGGGCTGCGCCCGTTGCACGACAATCGTCCGGCCGATCTGCTGGTCAGCGCCAACCTGCGTCTGGAAACCCGCTTGCGTCAGGTACGGGACGATTACGGTTACGGCTACGGCGGATACAGTGGCTACGATCGCTACGGGCACGGTTACGGCATGTACAACAGCGTGCCGATTGTTCGCACCTATCAGGAGCAGGTCGTGGTGGTGCAGGTCAATCTGTTCGACGCCGGCACCGGTCAACCGGTGTGGAGCGCCAGCGCCGAAACGGCCAATCAGGGTAGTCAGCTCGTGCGCACCGACGCCATTCGCGAGGCTCTGGAAAAAGCCCTGTCGGCCTATCCGCCGAGCTAAACTCCCTGTGACAACGCTTCGCAGGTTCAGGCCTTCAACCGGAGAACAACCATGTTCCGTCGTCTCGCTTTACTGGCCATGGCCGCGCTTCTCAGCGCTTGTGCCGCCAACCAGGTCAATCACGACTTTGACGCCAGCCGCGACTTTGCCGCGTATCGCAACTGGAGCTGGAAAGACCCCGCCCTGCAATACCGTCCCGATGATCCACGGATCAAAAGCGACCTGACCGAACAACGCATCCGCCAGGCCGTCACCGATCAACTGGACCAGCGCGGTTTGCGCCCTGCCGCTGCGGGCGCCAAGGGTGATTTGAGCGTGCAGACCTACCTGATCGTCGAGGATCGTCAGCAGCAAGTGACCACCAACTACGGCGGCGGTTGGGGCGGCCCGTGGAACGGTTACTGGGGCGCGCCGATGTACAACGAAACCCGCAACATCACCTACAAGGTGGCAACGATCCAGATCGACCTGCTCGACGGCAAGGACGGCAAACTGGTGTGGCGTGGCAGCGACGAGCAAATGCTCAGCAGCACGCCCAATCCACAGGATCGCAGCAACGCGGTGCGCGAAACCGTCAGCCGGATATTGGCCAACTATCCACCGCACTAAGCCGCTTTACAAAACGGGAGCCCCAGCGGCTCCCATTTTTTTGCCCCACCACAAATCCCCATTGTGGGAGCGGGCTTGCTCGCGAAGACGGCGTGTCAGCCACATCCCTGTTGAATGACACAGCGCATTCGCGAGCAGGCGAAGACCATCAGGGTTTTGTGCAGCACCAAATGGCGCGTTGCCACTAGCGCCGTCTACACTCAAATTCACCATCGGAGGTAGCGCTCGGCAACGCGCCGGCAAAGGAGTGCGCCATGTCGCCTCGTTCGCAGTTCAACGGCCCGGCCCGGCAACGCGGGGCGATCAGCTTGATGGCGGCTGCCACCCTCAGTCTGGCGCTGGTGTTGATGCTGTTGGTGGTCGACACCGGTCGGCTGTACATGGAGCAGCGCAAGTTGCAGCGAGTGGTCGACAGTGCGGCGCTGGAGGCGGTCAGCCGTGGCGGCAATTGTCAGTCAGGCCTCAGCGCGGCCACGTATGCCGGGCAAAGCGCAGTGCGCAATGGCTACACCGTCGATACCAACAACACTCTGACGACCACCTGCGGCAGCGTGCAGACCGCGGCCAGCGGGTTGCGCGCGTTCACCGCCGATGCAACCCGGTCGAGCGCAATCAAAGTGGACGCCAGCCGCACAGTCACCACCAGTTTTGCCGGTGGCGTGCAGGCCTTGTTCAGCGGTTCGGCGGTCAGCCTGAACACCACGCTCAACGCCTCGGCCGTCGCCGCGCAACCGACGCCGACGGTTGCTCAACTGAACATCCGCAGTACGCTGGCGAGCATCAACACCGCCCAGTCAAACATTCTCAATCCGCTGTTTTCCGGGCTGCTCGGCGGCAACGTCAACCTCACGGCACTGGGTTGGGACGGTCTGCTCAATACCGACATCAACCTGCTCAGCTACCTCAATCAACTGGCAATCAACCTCAACGTCGCCGCCGGCAACTACACGCAACTGCTCAACACTCAGGCCACGGTCACCCAACTGATTCAGGCGGCCGCGACGGTGGTGCAGCTCAATGGTGCGACCGCCACGGTGATCACTGCGCTGGGGCAGTTGCAGGTCGCGGCGATCAACGCCGCACCGGTCAAACTCGGCGACATCCTGCAGTTGCAGACCGGCACCACGGCGGCCGGACTGGATGCCAACCTGCAACTGCTGCAACTGATTCAGGGCGTGGTGCAACTGGCCAACAGCAAAAGCGCGGTGGCCGCGACCTTGCCGATCAGCGTGCTGGGGCTGGCGAATGTCACGGTGCGGGTCAAGGTGATCGAGCCGCCGCAGTTCTCGGCGATTGGTGATCCGGCGCGGGCCAAGGCCAACCCATTGGGGGCGGACCGGATTTATGTGCGCACGGCGCAGATTCGCACGATGCTCTCGGTGAATCTGCCGGTGTTGTCCGGGGTGACCGGGCTGGCCAATGCGGTGCTGGGATTGGTCGGCACATTGACCCCGACCCTCAATGCGCTGCTGAGTCTGAATCTGGTCGACACGCTCAACTCCGTGCTCTGTCTGCTGGGCGCCGGTTGCGAGCAACTCGATCCGAAACTGCTGCCGAGCCCGCAAATCGATATCGCGCTGGATGCCGGCGGCGCGAAAAGTTATGTCACGGACTACAGCTGTCCGACCGGGACTACCGGCACCAAAAGCCTGACAGCCCACACCGTCACGTCGATTGCAGACCTCAAACTTGGCAAGATTGATCCGACCAACGCCTTTTCATCGGCGGCCGAGCCTGTGGTCACGCCTTTACCGCTGGTGGATCTGGGCATCGTGACCTGCCACAAGATTCTCGGCCTCGGCAGTTGCGACGCCGCAACCCGTGTTCAATACGGTGCTGGCGGCATCGCGATCAAACTCGATACCTCTGTCGCGCAAAATTCACAGGACCTGGTGTTTTCCAGTGGCACGCCGTTCGCGACTCCGCCCAACCTCAAATTGCCCTCCAGCGTGCAATCGGCGATCCCCACCAACAATATCGTCGGTAGCCTAAGCAACACCCTGGCGGGTATCAACCTGATCGTTTACCAACCGGTCGGCAGCAACCCGCTCGGCGCCATTGTCACCGGAGTGGCCTCGTTGATCAGTGATGTCAGCAGCCGTTTGTTGCCCGTGGTGACCGGCGTGCTCAGCCCCTTGCTCGACCCCTTGCTCAACAACCTGCTGAAAAGCCTGGGCATCAACCTGATGGACGTCGACGTCGGCGCCAACATGACCTGCGGCCAGACCGGCAAGGCCTATCTGGTGATCTAGGCGTCCGGGGCAATCGGCAACTCGATGCAGAAACGTGCACCCTCCAGCGAGTTGCGCACGCTCAAATGGCCACCCATGTTTTCGATGATGCCGTAGCTCACCGACAGCCCCAGCCCGGTGCCGACGCCGACCGGTTTGGTGGTGAAGAACGGTTCGAAAATCCGCTCCAGCAAGCGCGGGTCGATGCCGCCGCCGTTGTCCTCGACCCACAGCCGCACCTTATGCTCGTCGCGCTCGGCATAAATCGAGATCCATGGCTTGAACGATGAGTCTTTCTCGCGTTTGCCGAGCAGCGCATCGCGGGCGTTGACCATCAGGTTGATCAGCACCTGCTCCAGCTGATCGACGTAACCGCGCACCTGCACGCTGAAAGCGGTTTCGCTGATCCGCAGGTCGACGCCCTTGCCGCGCATGCCTTCGGCCAGCAGCGACAGCGTGCCTTCGATAGCCGATGCCGGGTTGAACAGTTGCTGCTCGATCTCCGAGCGGCGGCCGAACACGCGCATGTGATCGACCACTTTTGCCGCGCGCTGCACCTGGGCATCGATGCGGTTGAGTTTGTCGGTCAGGTAGTCGATCTGCACATCGCCGTTGCCCAGACGCTTGAGCACGTTGACGATGGCCATGCGCATCACGTTCAGCGGCTGATTGATTTCGTGGGCGAGGCCGGTAGCCATTTCGCCGAGGGTGGCCATTTTTGCGCTTTGTGTGAGTTGCTGCTGCGAGCGCCGCACCTCGGTGTTGTCGCGGCCCACGGCCTGCACCTCAAGCAGGCGCCCGTGTTCATCGAACACCCCGCGATCAGACCACACCCACCAGGCGTGCTCGCGCCCGGGTAATTGCAGGCTGATTTCGGCAGTGCTCACCGGCAGCTCCGGCGTCAGCAGTGCCAGACGCTGGACGAAGGCGGCGCGTTGTTCGTCGGACATCCAGCTGCCCAGATCGACCCCCGGCAATTGCTCCGGCGTGCATTCCAGGTAGGTCGCCAGCGGCCGGTTGCCGAAGGTCAGGATCAGGTTCGGGCGATAACGGCAGATCATCGCCGGAGAGTCTTCCACCAGAATCCGGTAACGCTCTTCGCTGTGTCTGACCTGTTCGGCGGCGAGCGTCGCTTCGGTGACGTCCAGCCACAGCCCGACAGCTTCGACCGGCAGGCCAAGATCGTTGCGCAGCAGCTTGGCTTCGTCGAGCATCCAGTGGTATTCGCCGCGTGCGTCGCGCAAGCGAAAACGTGCGCGCGCCGATCCTTCGCGCAACAGCTGTCGGGTGCGGGCGAAATACAGTTCGCGGTCTTCGGGGTGAATCAGTTGCACCCAGTCGGCGGCGCAGCCCTCGGCCGGCGTCCAGCCCAGCAGCGGCTGCAGGCTGGCGCTGAAAAAGTCCGGAAGCAACGCGCCCTCGACGTAGCGCTGCACATAAATCACCGCCGGCGAACTGGCGATCAGATTATCCAGCCGCGCATGGGCGGCTTCGGCGCGTTGCTGCTGGTTCTGGATGTCGCTGATGTCGAGCATGAATCCCACCAGTCGCCGCTGTTCACCGCTGCCGGCGACCTGGCCCTGAACGCGATACCACAGGGGCGTTTGTCCGGGGCCGCTGCGGTGCAGGCGAACGCACAGGGTCAGGGGCTCGCCGTGCAATTGCAGGGCATGCAGACGACTGCGCAGTTCTTCGCGGTCGGCCGGATGAATCAGTGCCAGCCAGTCTTGCAGCGAGATGCGAGCAGGTTCCGCCGGCAACACATCGAGCAGCGGGGGCGCCAGCAGCACGTCGTCTCCAAGCATTTCCCACCAACCGGTGCCGAGCAGGGTCTGCAGCGATTCCAGGCGTTCGGTGTAGTGATGATGTTGCTGTTCTCGCAGGCGGCTGAGCAGCGGGCCGGCGAGGGCGCTGGTCAGTGCCATCCAGTCGCGGTCGCTGAGGTGCGGCGCGGCAACGTCCACGGTATAGAAGCCGCAGAGCAGCCACGCCACCACCCCGCGATCATCGCTGTAGGGCACGGCGAACCCGTCGGCGTTGCCGAACGTGGCCTCCACCCGCGCGTGTTCGTACAAGCCGTGATGGGCGCCAAGGCGCTGCGGCGCGCTGCCGTTGAGGCTGTCGAGCGGCGTGCCCAGACGCTGGCCGTCCTGCCACAGCATGGGCGCATCGTGGGCGCGATATTGCTCGTAGATCTGCCAGCCCTGTGCCTGTTCGTCGAGCAGGGCGATGGCCAGACACGGGATATGCCAGCGCTGGGCGATGGCCTGCAATTGCTCGCTGACCACCCTTGGCAAACGCGTCAGGCTACAGACGCGCAGGTGTTCGCTGATCTGCCCGGCAAGTGCCTGGCAGGCTTCGCGGTGGCGCGCTTGCTGGCGCTCCAGCAGCAGGTCGCCGATGTCCATCAGTTGCAGCACCCAGCCCGCCGCCGAAGGCTGCACCCAACCGCGCAGGTGCAAGGTCTGATCGCTGAGGCCGGGAAAATCCAGATCGAGCATTTGCCCCTGCCAATCTTGCGGGCAGCCCTCGATGGCCAGCGTGCTGTGCGCCAGCAAATAAGTCGACAGCGGCAACGGCGAGTTGTGGGGCGGTTGTTGTGCCAGTTGGTGACGCAACGGCCCGGCGATTTGCAACACGCAGCCGTCGTGATCCAGTTGCAGGTGCAAGCCCAGCGGCGGTGCGCCGAGATGATCGGGCAGTTCGTTGGCCGGCGGTGGCGCACGCTTGAGCAGGCGTCCGAACAGATTGTCGCCGGCGGTCAAAATTTCAGGCTCGACGAGGCGGTGAGGTTGGCGGGCAGGCTGGGCACCGCGCCCACCCCCGGCAGCACCAGAAACGGCATGATCTGATTGAGCTTGCTGGTGGGGTAATTGACGCTGACCGTCAACGTGCCCTGAGCGGCGTCATAGACCGCTGAGGTGTCGACGCCGACCACCAGATTCAACGTTGATGTCCACTGCAACTGATCGGCCAATACGGCGTTGGCGGTGCTCACCACCACCGAGGCATAACCGGGGGTATTCGGATCCACCGCGACGCTGCGGCGCACCGCTTCGGACGTCGCCTCATTGAAGCTCTGCATCAATAAAAACGGCAGGCTGTAACTGACCAGCGCGTAGAACACGGCGAAAAAAATCACGAATACCAAGGCGAATTCGATCGCCACTGCGCCTGCCTGTGATTTTGCGAAGCCGGTTTTCATGAGTGCGTCTACCCTGACTTTCACTGCGTAGTATCAGCATAGAATCAATCAGCAAAATCGGATGGATTTAACCGGATGCACAGTTTAGTTCTCCTGATCTGGCTGGCCCTGTGCGCCGCCCAGGATGCCCGGCAACGGCGCATCTCTAATGTGCTGACGTTCGGTGCGGGAGCGCTGGCGCTGATCCATCTGTGGGTGACCGGCACCACTTGGTTCGGGGCTGATGCGCAGCAGGGATGGTGGGCCGCCGCGATCGCCCTGGGGTTAACTGTTCCAGGATATTTCATGGGCCGGATGGGCGCGGGCGATGTGAAATTAATGACAGCCATGGGCCTTGCGACGAACGGTTTATTCATTCTGTGTGCGTTTATCGGCGCGGGTATCGCCAGTTTGCTCTGGCTGCTGATTGCGCCAAGAGTCTGGCTTCATATGAGTCAACGACTTAGAGAACATCTTCGATATATGGAGCCTGGAACGTCAAAAAAGCTGTCATTTGCACCGTTCGTGCTGCTGGGGGTACTGGCTTCGATTCATTGGATCCATTAGTCGCCAGGCGCCACTAGTCCTATGTACATAGTCGGAAAGTGCGTCTACTTTCAAATGAAGTCTTTACACCGCCAAAGTGCAGAAAAAGTCAGCTTTGGCCTCGAGCAATGGAGTGGTTCGTGAACAAGCTTACGTCGGCGGTAAAAGTGCTCGTGGTCGATGATCAACCCTTGATCGTCGAAGAATTGTGCGAGTTTCTCGAAAGCAGCGGCTACCGCTGTGTGCCGTGTGAATCCAGCACTCAGGCGATCGAACGGTTTAGCGAAGACGCGGAAGTCGGCCTGGTGCTCAGTGATCTGCACATGCCGGACATGGATGGCATTCAGCTGGTGCAGGAACTGCAACGTATCTGCGGCAAACACCGGGTGTTCGAAGCGATCATGCTCACCGGTCGCGCCGACAAACAGGACGTGATCAAGGCGCTGCGCGCCGGGATTGCCGACTATTACCAGAAACCGATCCAGCTCGATGAGCTGCTCGAAGGCGTGAAGCGTCAGGAAGCGGCGCTGCACGAGCGGCACAAGAATGTGCAGTTGGGGCACCTGAACCAGAAGCTGCAATTTCTCTCGGAGTCCATCGACGATCTCTACCAGGATCTGGACAAGGTCCGACGCAATCCGGCGGCGGTGGTCAAAGACATGCTCGGCGGCGACAGCGCCGAAGCCGAGCAGGAGATTCCGGAGATCTTCAGTCAATTGTCGCCACGACAGCTGGATGTGGCTCGGCTGGTGGGCAAGGGGCAGACCAACTATCAGATCGCCTGCGAGTTGGGCATCACCGAAAACACCGTGAAACTGTATGTCTCGCAGGTCTTGCGCCTGACTCACATGCACAACCGTACGCAGTTGGCATTGGCGCTGTCGCCCAGTGCTTCGGCCGCCCGTCAGCGTGTAACCGCACACTGATCGCGATTGCCTGTCCCACGCGGACAGGCAGTCAATTCTGCCAAAAACACCTCGTCCGTATTACCCGGCCTGCGTCTTCGGTTTGGGGAACAGATTGTCCAGGGTTTCCAGCAGGCGCACGTGGTAGATCGGCTTGCGAAACAGATCCAGCACCTGCAGGCGCAGCATGTCGCTGACGTCCTCCATGTCGGCATGTCCGGAGGTCACGATCACCGGCAGATGCTGGCGCGACGTGTGCTCGCGCAAGCGCTTGATCAGCGACATGCCGGACTCTTCCGGCATGCGCAGATCGGTAATCACCAGGGCGATATCCGGAAAGCGGGTGAGGTGATGCAGGGCGAGTTTCACCGAGGTAGCGGTGTGGCAGACAAAGCCCTCGCCCTCCAGTAACTCGGCCAGCTCAAGCAACGCGTCCTCTTCGTCGTCAACCAGAAGCAACTGTTGGCGGGGGAGCGAGGAGGCAGTCATGGGCAGTCCCTGAAAAGCTGGAAGTGAGATCGAGTGTAGCGCGACATTCGCCGGACGCGACTCACATCAGGGGGTTTGTACCGGAGCGGTTTGTGCAGTGCCGCCGAGGGATACCAGCACGCTGTTGAAAATCGCCAGCACCTGGGCGCCAACCGGCGTCACGAATACCACGACCACTACCGCCACCATGGCCACCACAATCGCGTACTCGATGGCCGAAGCGCCTTCGGTATTTGCCAGAAACGCCCGCGCACGCAGCAACAGATATTCAAGCACCATGAGCATTCTCCTTTGCGTCAGCCCTCGGCCGCACGCTGGAAATTCAATGGCCTCGTCAATGCCCGGGCGCGCGATTGCTCACCCGCGCGCGGGCATTGAAAGGGGACGAGCGGGGGGTATCAAGGCGTAGGTCGGACCTGAGCCGTTCCGCCGAGACTGGTCAGGACTGTGTTGAAAATCGACAGCACCTTGTTGCCGACAGGTGTCACGAACACCACGACAACCACGGCCACCATGGCCACCACGATTGCGTACTCGATTGCCGACGCCCCTTCCTCGCTTTTGAGAAAAAGACGGGCCCTGGCCAGCAGATATTCGAGAATCATACGTCCACTCCTTTGCGCCTCTGGCGCCGATCCAACGCTACAGCGGCATGCTTTCACCGTGCTATCAGAGCATTGTCAACAAACCCCCGGTCAACAACTGTAAGAACGGATTAATCACAAAGGATTAACCAGAACGTTAGTCGAGCCAAACCCTACAGTTAATTGGCCAGGACTCATACTTTAGTGAGTTATTTTGCTGTCAGAAATGGCGTTTTGGCTCGGATCAGCTAGCTTGGAAATAGCGAAATCGTTGCATGTTCATAGCTGCCTGATCGCGAAAAATTCTCTCGGCAGGAAGTACAGGCTGTCGGTGCAGTGAGGAAAGGGAGAGCCGTCATGAACAGTCGCGTCACCATGGGGCTTGCGGCAGTGTTGTTGCTTGGGGCAATCATCGTCGGTTACTGGGGCCTGGTCCTCAGTCGACAGCCGGCTCCCGTTGCCCCGGCGCCTGCCGCTTCAGCAGTGGTGGTGGAAAAAACCGTGGCCGCCGCCGAGGATCAGACCCGTCAGCCCGTGGTCGTGCTGTTGCACGATGTGCCGCCGTTCACCCCGTTGACCGCTGCCGATGTGGCCGTGGAAAAATTGCGCAGTGCGCCGGCCGGCAGCCTGACCAGTGTTGATCAGGTCGTGGGGCGTAAACCGTGGCGCCATTTGAGCGCCGGCACCTGGCTCAACGATGAAAGCTTCGAAGCCGGCGGAGCGCTGGCGCGGATGATCCGCAGTGACGAGCGCGCGCTCACCGTGGCCGTGGACGAAGTGATCGGCGCTGCCGGGCAACTGGTGCCCGGCGACTACGTTGATGTGCTGCTCTACCTGCGTCAGGACGCGAGCAATCTGCAGCAGTCGGCGCAGATCGTCGTGCCGGCCATGCGCGTGCTCGGCGTCGGTGAGCAATACGGCCTGACCAACGATGGGCAGCCCGCCAGCCCGGCCCTGAGCGCCGACGAAAAACTCAAACAGGATCAGCGCCGGATCGCCGCGCGCACCGTGGTGTTGGCCGTGCCTGAACAATTGCTCAGCCGGATGATGCTCGCCACTCAGGTCGGTACCCTGCGCCTGGCCGTGCGCAGCAGCGAGGAACAGCGTCTGGCCAAATACTGGGCCGGTGAAAAGCAGGCGCCGGCGCATCTGGACAACGCCAACAGCCAACTCTTCCAGTTCACCCAACTGGCCCTCGGTGCCGCGCCGAAAGCGCCGGCCACTGGCGGCCACGGCGGTGCGCGGCCGATGGAAGTGATCCGCGGCAATCAGCTTTCCCAACAAGCCCCATGACTGAGCAAGGATCCACGTGCATGCAGAGTCGATTCAGGCCGCTATTAACACCTGTCGTCCGGGCCTTGATACTGATGGGACTGTCGATCAACGCCGCCATCGCGGCCACCGGCAATTGCTCGGCACTCGGCCGTATGCCGCCGGTGATCGAGATTGGCGAAGGGTTCCAGCAGGATATCCAGTCACCCGTGGCGATCACCCGTGTGGCCATCGGCGACCCGAAGATCGCCGACGTGCATGACACCGGCAGCGCCTCGTTTCTACTCACCGGGGTGGCTCCCGGCGCCACCAGCCTGATGGTCTGGACCTCGTGCTCCAGTGAACCGCGGCAGAGCATGGTGTTCGTCAAGGGCAGTGCCACCGCCGCACTGACCAGCGCCAGCAGACTGCCTTCCGATGATCCGACGCTGCCCTCGCAAGTGCAGACCGACATTCGTTTCGTCGAAGTCAGCCGCACCAAACTCAAGGAAGCGACCGCTTCGCTGATCGGCACTCGGGGCAATTTCCTCTTCGGATCGCCCGGTACTTTGCCACCCATCGACGGCGTGCCGACGCCGAGACTGCCGGTGGATAACGGCCTGTTCAATTTCTCGTGGGTCGGCGGCAAGACCATGGCGATCATCAACGCCCTGGAAACCAGCGGTTTCGCCTACACCCTCGCGCGCCCCAGCCTGGTGGCGCTGAGCGGGCAAAGCGCAAGCTTTCTGGCCGGCGGTGAAATCCCGATTCCGGTGCCCAGCGCCGGCAGCGACACGGTGACTATCGAGTACAAGGAGTTCGGCATCCGCCTGACCCTGACGCCGACCGTGATCGACCGCAATCGCGTGGCACTGAAGGTCGCACCGGAAGTCAGTGAACTGGATTACGCCAACGCCATCAGTATCGCCGGCACCCCGGTGCCGGCCCTTACCGTACGCCGTACCGACACCAGCATCTCGCTGGCCGACGGCGAAAGCTTTGTCATCAGTGGCTTGATCAGCACCAGCAACACCTCGCAAGTGAACAAGTTTCCGGGGCTGGGCGACATTCCGGTGCTTGGCGCCTTTTTCAAAGGCTCTCAGATCAGACGCGAAGAGCGTGAACTGCTGATGATCGTCACCCCGCATCTGGTGCAGCCACTGGCGGCAGACGCGCAACTGCCGTCGCTGCCGGGGGAAAAACTGCGCAACTACGATCCGAATTTCTACCGCATGTTCTTCCTCGAAAACGGCAATTTCGACAAGCGCAGTGGACTGTCCCAATGAACCAGAACCTGAGCCAGACCTTTCTCGCGATCACCCGTAACAGCACCGATCTGGAGTGGCTGCAAGGCGCACTCGCGCCGCTGGGTCAGGTGGTGAGCGCCGGGGCCGGGAGCCTGGATGAGTTGCTGGCGCTGGTCGACGTCACCTTCGCCAGTCTGGTGTTCGTCGGCCTCGATCGAGACCACGTGGTCGCGCAGAGTGCGTTGATCGAAGGCGCGCTGGAAGCCAAACCGATGCTCGCCATCGTCGCGCTCGGCGACGGCATGGACAATCAATTGGTGCTCAACGCCATGCGTGCCGGCGCCCGGGATTTCGTCGCCTACGGTTCGCGGGCCAGTGAAGTCGCCGGGCTGGTGCGGCGCTTGAACAAGCGCCTGCCACCGGTGGCGGCCAACACCCAGCTTGGCGGCCTTACGGTGTTGTACGGCACGCAGAGCTATTGCGATGGCGCGCTGCTGGCCAACCATATGGCGCAGGTGGTGCAAAAGAGCGGACAGCAGACCCTGCTGCTGGATCTGGGCCTGCCGCGCGGCGACAGCCTGGCGTTGCTCGGGCTCGAGAGTTCGTTCCATTTCGGCGATGCCTTGCGTCACTTGCGCAGGCTCGACGCGACCCTGATCGACAGTGCCTTCACCAGCGCTGAAGCGGGGCTGCGGATTCTGGCGTATGCCAGCAGCGACGAGCCGCTGGAAAGCACCAGTGCCGCCGAGCTGTACATGTTGCTCAGCGCCTTGCGCCAACACTTCCAGCACATCGTCGTGAACCTCACCGGGCAGTCCGACAGTGAAGCCTTGCGCACCTTTGTCAGCCATTGCGACAAGTTGCTGTGGTACACCGATCAGAACGTGCTCAACTGCCGGCGCAACCTCGCTGTACTCAACTTGTGGCGCGAGAAGGGCATGAAGCTCGACCACGCGCGTTTGCTGGTGGACGGCTATCTGGGCAGCGTTGCCCCGGATGCTGAAACCCTGGGCAAAACCTTCAACCTCGAAGTGATCGCGGTATTGGCGGCCAACGCCGAAGTGCGCCTGAACGCCAAGAACCAGGGCGTCAGCCTGTTCGAACTGGCCCCGCGGGAAAAACTCACGCAAAGCCTGCGTGCTCTCGGCGAGCGTCTGGCCAAGCGCTCCGAAGGCCTGGCCAAACCCAAGGTCACCTGGTTCGACCGTTTGCGAGGCACCTCATGAGCGCGGAAAAACTGTTCGGCGCGGTGCAGCGCGGCGCGACCGGCAATACCGATCACGAAGGCCTGAAACTGGTTCTGCATCGCTACATCATCGACGCCATCGAAGAGTCGGGGAAAAACCTGCTGGAGGGCTCGCGCCAATTGCTGGCGCAGTTTGTCACCGACAAGGTTGCCGAATACATTGCCCGCCTGCACCTGGCGATTTCCCGTTACGAGATGGAGCGGCTGGCCGAAGAAATCGTCGATGAACTCACCGGTTTCGGTCCGCTGGAAGTGCTGCTGCGCGATCCGTCGGTGACCGAGATTCTGGTCAACGGCCCGCACCGGGTGTTCATTGAGCGCGATGGCGTGCTGCATCAGAGTGACCTGCGTTTTATCGACGCGCACCACGTCGAGCGGGTCATGCAACGGATTCTCGCGCCACTCGGGCGGCGTCTCGACGAGTCTTCGCCGATGGTCGATGCACGTCTGCCGGACGGCAGCCGGGTCAACGCGATCATCCCGCCGATCGCGCTCGACGGCCCATGCCTGTCGATTCGCAAGTTTCGCAAGGACATGCTCAAGAGCAGCGACCTGATGGCGATGCAGACCATCGATCTGGCGATTTTCGAGTTCCTCCAAGAGGCGGTAGGCAAGCGCTGCAACGTGCTGATCAGCGGCGGTACCGGCACCGGCAAGACCACGCTGCTGAACATCCTCAGCCAATTGATCAACCCCCACGAGCGTCTGGTGACCATCGAAGACGTCGCCGAATTGCAGCTCGGCCACCCGCACGTGGTGCGCCTGGAAACCCGTCCGCCGAACGCCGAGGGCCACGGCGAAGTCAAGGCCAGCGACCTGATCCGCAACGCCCTGCGCATGCGTCCCGACCGGATCATCCTCGGCGAGATTCGTGGGGTCGAAGTGGTCGATGTGCTGACCGCGATGAACACCGGTCACGACGGCTCGATGAGCACCGTGCACGCCAACAATGCGCAGGATGCGTTGCTGAGGTTGGAGACGCTGGTGGGGCTGACCGGTCGCTCGATCGCCGAGCGCACCTTGCGCCAGATGATCTGCGCCGCCCTCGACGTGATCATCCAGCTGACCCGCATGCCCGACGGCCGTCGCTGTGTCAGCGAGGTGGTGGAAGTGGTCGGCATCCGCGAAGACGTCTACGTCACCAACACCTTGTTTCGCCTTGATCGGCGTACCGGTTTCGGCTTCCTGCGCGAAGCGGTCAATCCGGCCGGCGACAAGTTGCGCCACGAGACCCACCTGGGCTGACCGCATGGGACTTGCATCATGATCGGACCGGCCATTCTCATCCTGCTTTGTCTGATTCTGCTCGGGCTGTCGATCTGGTTGTTCGTGCACGGCATCCACAAGACCGCTAACGAACGGGTGCTCAATCGCCTGGCGGCGGGGCAGCCACAACTGGTCGCGCAGAAGCCGACCTGGGTCGGGCTTGAACGGATGTTTCTCCGCGCCGGGCTTGGTCGTCCGACCGAACGTTTCGGGCTGTGGCTGACCCTGTGGGGCGTGGCGATTGTCCTCGGCTATCTGCTGGCGGACTGGATCGGTTTACTGGCGATGCTGCTGGCGCCGCCGCTGATCCTGCGTCTGTACATTTCCTGGCTGTACCAACGCCGGATCAAACGCATGATCGAGCAGTTGCCGCAGTTGCTCGACTACACCGTGCGCAGCCTGAAATCTGGGCGCACCTTGAGCGACGCGGTCATGGGCGGCATCGAATCGAGCGACGATCCGCTGAAAAAAGCCATGGGCCGGGTGCAGCGCAACGTGCAACTGGGCGTCAACCTGCCGGATGCGGTCAGCGATTTCGCCGAACTCTACGAGCAGGACGAACTGCGCATGTTTGCCCTCGGCCTCAAGGTCAACCATCGCTACGGTGGCAATGCCAGTGAGCTGCTGGAGAACCTGATCAAGCTGATCCGCGAGCGTGACCAGGGCGCCCGGCAACTGCGCGCGCTCACTGGCGAAACACGCATGACGGCCTGGGTGCTGGGTTCGCTGCCGGTGATTCTGGTGAGCTACTTCATGCTGACCAACCCCGGCTACATGCTCGGCATGTGGCACGACTCCGGTGGTCGGACCATGTTGATCATCGCTGTGGTGTTGCAAGTGACCGGTTGCCTGGCGCTGTGGCGCATGTTGCGGAGTATTTGAAATGGTCTATCTCGCCGCTCTGATGCTGCTGCTCGGCGCGCTGTTGCTGGTGGTCAATCACCTGCTGACCGAGCGCCGCCGGGTGCGCCAGGTCAACCAACGGTTGCAGGGGCATCTGGTGCGCGAGAACCGTTTTGGTAGCTGGCTGCGGGCTCTGGGCAACAGCAGGTTCGGTCAGCGCTCGGTGAGCATCGACAGCGAAACCCAGACCCTGCTCAGTCGCCTCGGCTGGCGCCGTGCCAACGAGCGAGCGCTATTCGCCGCCTGCCAGATCGGCACGCCGCTACTGACGCTGGGGTTGGCGATCTTTCTGCAGGAGGTGTTCTTCCCTCAAGCAACCAACCGCTGGATCGTGCCGATGCTCGCCACCGGGGCCGGTTACCTGCTGCCCAAGCGGCTGCTGGCCTATGCCGCCGGACGCCGGCAGAAAACCATCGCGGTGGAAATCTCCACGTTCATTCCGCTGCTGCGCATCCTGTTCGAGTCAGGCATGGCAGTCGAACAAGCCTTGCGCGTGCTCAGCACCGAAGGGCAGAAACTGCTGCCGGAATTGACCCGCGAACTGCGCCTGATTCTGGCCCGGGTCGACTCGGGACTGGAGCTGGGACAGGAATTGAACAAGGCCTCGGTGATGCTCGCGGTCGATGAGTTCACCGACACCTGCGTGATTTTGCAGCAACTGATCCAGCAGGGTGGCGGGGCGATGAAATCACTGCTGGCGCTCAAACAATTACTCGACGACCGCCGCCTGACCCGGCTGCAGGAATACATCTCGAAGATGTCAGCGAAGATGTCGGTGGTGATGATGCTGTTTCTGTTTCCTGCCTTGCTGATCGTATTGGCCGGCCCGGGGTTCACCGCGATTACCCGGGCATTTGCAAGCTAACGTGGCTCATGGAGAGCGTTTGATGAAAGCATTGATTGTCCTGGCAAGTGTGTTGTTGCTCGGCGGTTGCGCCACTGACGGCCAGGCGCCGTGGTCGGCGATGCTCGCACCGAGCAGTTGCAGCAAACTCGATTCCGAACAGGAACTGGCGCTGAACCTGGCGGACGATCTGGCCAACGACGGCAAGCTGCACGCCAGCCTCGCCAACCTGCAAAGTCTGCCCGACAAACTGGTCGAGGTACGCCTGCGCAAGGCCAAGGTCTACCGCTTGCTCGGGCGCAACGAAGCCGAGCCGCTGTATCGCGGTTTGCTCGGCACCTGTCTGACGGCGGACGCCGAACATGGCCTGGGCCAGATCTATGCCGCCCGTGGCGACAACGGTCAGGCCCAGGCGCACCTGCAGCGCGCGGTGCGCCTGGCGCCAACCAATGAAAAGATCCGCAACGACCTGGGCGTGGTCTACCTCAACCAGTTGCGTCTTGAAGATGCGCGCTTCGAATTCCTTACCGCTATTGAACTCAAGCAGAACGACCAACTGGCCACGCTGAATCTGGTGAGCTTGCTGCTGTACCAGAACAACTGGCAGCAAGCCGCCGAAATCGTCAGCCGCGCGCACCTGACGCCGGAGCAGTTCGCCGATGCCCAGGCCCGCGCAGAAAAACTCAAGGTTCCGGCCAAGGCCCCGACTGCGGCCGGTAATCAGGTGGCGGTGGTGGCTGACCCACAACCGTCGGCGCTCAAGTGACACTCCGGGAGATGACCATGAATACCTTGCACAGCGTGTGCTGCCTGGCCCTGCTCAGCCTGCCGTTCGCCGCCCAGGCAATCGATGCCGGCCCGGCCTCGGCGCAGCAACAGGAAACCGAAGGCTGGCTGTTGCTGCAAAGCCGCAACCACGCCGCTTCGCCCAAACCGCAAACCGCCACCGCGGCAGAGCGGGAGCTGGCGCTGCAACGCTGGTTGAAGAAATACAGCTACGAGATTCCGGACTTATACGATCCGGATGCGGGCGGCAAGATCGAGAGCAAAAACTAGGTTGATCGCAAAGCTCAAGCGCGCAGGAGAATGCGGCCTGAGCGGATACTCGATGTATTGCCCTGAAAATTGACGTCATCACTTTGACTTTTGTGTGGTGTCAAAATGATGGCTCGTGTACATTCCCCGCGCCCGAACCAGGACGACCTGGCGGGACGGTAGGGATGCCTGAATCATGTAATGAACCCTGCTGAAACTGTTTCTCATGTTTTGGAAGGGAATCTCGCGTGACTATCGTTTGCCTGCGCCGCTCTGTCCTGGCGCTTTCCATCTCCGCCGCCACTGTTTTGCACACCTCTATGGCTGTCGCCGCTGGCGCGAGCCTGAACCACGACCTGAGTGGCGGCCCGCTGACCAGTAATCTGCAGAACTGGGGGCTGATCACTCTAAGCGGTAACGGCAACATCGCGCCCGTTTCCCAGGTGAGTATGAACTACGGCGCACAACTCACTGGCGTGACGGCGGATCAACTGCGTAACACCGGCAATATCCGGATTGATGGTGCCAAGTTCGGAACCGGTATCAGTCTGTGGACCGCTGGAGTGGTGCCGAACAACATCGCCGGCGCGCTGATCAACGAAGGCTCTATTTCGGTTCATGGCCTGAGCGATGCAGGTACCTCCAGCGGTATTTCCGATATCGGCAGCACGCTGGGCAACTCATTCGTCAATAACGGCAGCATCGATGTCAGCGGCGAGACCGCCAGTGGCCTGTTGCTGGTGCATACCACCATGACCGGGCTGAGCAACCGAGGCACCATCAGCGCAAGCGGTACCGACGCATTGGGCGTATTGCTCGACGGCGCGACGCTGAGCCTGTCGGTCAACAACACAGGGACTATCCGTGCGACCGGTGCCAATGCCGAGGCATTGGTGTTCGAGGGAGTCAAGTTCAGCGCTCCGGCGAGCGCCAATTCCACCGCGCTGTGGAACGGCGGAACCATCTCCGGTGAGGACATCGGTGTGCATGTCAGTGGCCAGGCCAATGGCGCCCTGCCTTTCGGCATTTATCAAATGAACGGATTGATCGAGGGTGGCAAGGCGGCGATCCAGGTCGATGACGGGGCGAGCTATTTCTACTTCTATGGCGGCGCGGTGAAGGGTGATCTGCTCGGCCTGTCCGGGGTCAAGGTCGACGGTGACGCGATTTTCGATGGCTCGACCATCCGCTCCGGCTACGTCACCATCGAGGAGGGCACGCTGACCCTGATGAAACCGCACACCACCTTCATCGGCGACTTCGACATGGAAGAGTCGAACTCGGTGCTGGAGATGTACCTGGGCAATGACACCAACCCGGCGCTGCCTGTGCTGAAAGTCACCGGCACCACCGATATCGCCCCGGGCGCGCAACTGCGTCTGCTGGCGCGCTCCAGTGATTTTCGCGTGAGCCCCGGTGGCACGCGTTACACCCTGATCAGCTCGGGGAATCTGGTCGGTGGCAACAACCTGACCGTGACCTCGACCTCCGCGCTGCTGGACGTGAAGAGCTTCGGCGTGAGCGGCAATGACATCACCAGCGTGGTAACAACCAAGTCGAGTGAGGTACTGGCCGAGAACACCCTGGCAGTTGGCGGCAGTGATAATGCGGCGACGGCGGTTGGGCATGTGCCAGGACTGTTGGCACGCCTCGATGAACAGGATCCGGTGTTCCAGGCATTCGCCAACGCCAGCACCGATGCCGAACTGGCGCGCCTGAGTGAAACCCTCAGCCCGGATGTCAGCCGTGGTGTACTGCACGCGGCGACCAACAGCCAGACGCTGGTCTCGGGCGTGATCAATGATCGCTCCAGTCGCGCACGCTCAGCCACCGGCGCCCCGGAGAAAGGTGTGTGGCTGCAAGCCCTGAGCAGCGATGCCAACCAGGACGAGCGTCGCGGTGTGGCCGGTTATGACGCCGACAGCCACGGGATCGCGGTCGGTGCCGATGGTCAGTTGAATGCCGATACCACGCTCGGTCTGGCCTACAGCTACCTCGATACCGATGTGAAATCCGATCTCGGCAACAAGACCAAAGTCACCGGGCATGCGCTGACGCTGTACAGCAACTGGGTGCATGACAACTGGTTCGTCGACTCGTCGCTGATGTACGGCTGGAACGACAACGAATCCAAACGTCATATCGCCGGCACTCAAGCCAAGGCTGATTACGACAGTGACGTATTCGGCGTGAGCGCTCTGGCCGGTTACAGCCTGCGGCTGATGCCTGATGTGGTGCTGGAACCCCAAGTCGGCGCGCGCTATGCCAATGTGGGCATGGATGCGTATCGCGAGAAGGGCAGCTCGGCGTCGCTGAATGTCGGCAGTCAGCATTATGAAGTCGGTGAGATGGGCGTCGGTGCACGTCTGGCGGCGGCATTCGATGTCGGCAGCGGCAGCCTGGAACCGGAAGCTAAGCTGATGGCCTGGCATGACTTCATCGGTGACAAGGTCAGCACCACATCGGCCTTCGTGCTGGGGGGCGAGTCGTCCGTCAGCCGCGGTACCACTCCGGTGCGTGACAGCTATGAACTGGGCCTGGGCGCCAACTACCGCATGGGCGCCTGGAGCGTCGGCGGCTCCTACAACTATCTGACCTCCAGCGGTTTCGATGCCGACAGCTTCACCGCGAAGGTGCGTTACGCGTTCTGATCCGCATCGCGTAAAAACTGTGGGAGCGAGCTTGCTCGCGAAGGCGTAGTGTCAGTCGATAAAAATGCTGACTGATCCACCGCTTTCGCGAGCAAGCCCGCTCCCACAGGGATATGCGCTGCAATGTGAGAGCAAGCCCGCTCCCACAGGGATGTGCATTCCAATGTGGGAGCGGGCTTGCTCGCGAAAGCGGTCTGCCTGCTCAGTTGATTGATCTGACACCCTACAGTTGATAGCTGAAACTGATGCTGTAACGCGCCCGACGATTGAACGTATCCAGTGCTTCATCGGACATCGGCTTGGCAGCCTCCAACGCAATGTTGTAGTACTTGGCGTCGCCAAAGCGCAGCCCCACTGCTGCCGATGACAGGTCGCTGCTCTGCACCTGCAGCTTGTTGAACCAGGTTTTCGAACGGTCCAGCACCACATACGGTTGCAGGATGCGCACCCAGTTGCCGTCGCGATTGAAACTGTAGTTGACCTCGTAAGCCGCGCCCCAGCCTTTGTCGCCCGATGCCTGATCGTCAGGGTAACCACGGCCGAAATTCTGCCCGCCGAACACCGTACGCTCGCTGTCAGGCAGGGTGTCATCACTCCAGTACAGCGCGGCCGACAGCACGCCTTGCCAGTTGTCGAAGAACTTGTCGCTCTGCACGCCGGAAAGGCGCAGGCGCAGGAAGTTCAGGTCCAGCGCCGGGTTGTTGGAATGCGCGCCCATGCTGTCCAGACCTTGATACACGCCGCCGCTGAGAATCCGCAATTGCCGCGCATCGCTCTTGCGCCAGTCACCTTCGAATGCGAGGGCACGCACGTTGGTGCGCTCTTCGATGCTGATCGGATAGCCGACCACGTCGTAGCGGTTCTTGTTATCCACTGCATACAGCCGCGCTCCCGCGTTAAGCAGCTCATTGGAGGCGGCAATAAACGGGTGGCTGATGCCGATGGAGTAACGATCGTCCTCCTTGTGCGGCTTGAGTTCGAAGCCGTCGCTGGTGAGCACATTGGTGCCCGGATCCGCGCGATAGCGTGAGGCAAACAGGCTCAGTTGCGTGCCTTCACTGTTGAGAAACTGGTTGTAGTCCACACGGTAGTAGCGCTCGTGATCGTCGCCCGGTGGAAACAGACCGCTCAGGGTCAGTTGCTCGCCCATCGCCGTTTGCGAATTACTGCTGACCCCCAGCAACGCCTGCGTACCGTTGCGGTTGTCTTCGGTGGTGCTCATGGTGCTGGTGAACGGTTTGCGGCTGGCCTGGGCCACCAGTGTTGTTGCACCGTCGGTGGTACCGGGCGGCGGCACTTGCGCCTGGATGGTCACCCCGGGGATGCGGGTCATCAGGGTGGTGTAGCGTTCGAAGGTCTTGCGGGTCAGCGGGCGTTCGGCCTGGATCTTGGCTGCCAGTTCGTCGAGCAGGCCTTTGACCCGGCCGACATCGCCCTGCACCTGCACATCGCGCACATAGCCTTCCACCAACACCACCCGGGCCACGCCATCGTCGAAACGCTGTTGCGGCAGGAAGGCATAGGACAGTAGATAGCCGTCCTTCTGGTAGCGCCGGGTGATGTCGCGTGTGGCTTCGATCAGGTCGGCGAGGCTGCTCTGGTGGCCGATCAGGGGTTTGTAGACTTCGGCCAGTTCGTTGAGCGGGTAGATCGTGCCGCCTTCGATCTGCACGGTTTTCAGGTTGATTTTGGTCTCCATCAACAGCGGCTGCGCCGTGGCCGCGCCGGGGTCGGGCACTTGCAGGGGCGTGGCGGCGGGGCGATAGGCATCCGCCGGCAGGTTCGGCACGGGCAGGTTACGCGTGGTTTCGTTGCTGTTGAGAAAGCTGGGCAGGGTGTCGGCGAGGGCGGCGGAACTGAGACTGAGGAACAGCAGGGATGCCATTACGCGCATAGGACACTCCATGGTCAGATCACAGCGCTGGGCTGAATTTTTCCTAAGAAAAAAGCGGAAGACTCGTGGGAATCTTCCGCCCTCAACCAAGCGTAGGCGCTGTAGGTGAGGCCGTCGAATCGGCCAGGTGCAATTTAGCGATTGTTACCTCCAAGGGAACCGGTCAGACCACCGAGCACGCCGCCCAGACCTCCGGTTGCGGTGCCGCCGGTGCTGGTGCCACCGTTGAGCAGGCCACCGACCGCACCGACGGTAGCGCCGACGTTGCTGACCACTCCACCGACGGCGGTAGTGACCGGGTTGTTGGTGGCGGCAATGGTGTTGCCGATGCTGCTGACGGCGCCGCCAACCTGGCCGGTGAGACCGGCGACCGGCGCGCCCAGACCCGTTGCGGCGCCGACTTGTTGGGTAACGCTGGTGACCGCACTGGTGACCGGGTTAAGCCCGGCACCGACGGTGGCGCCGACCGTGGCCAGTGGCGAGGTGGTGGCGGTGATCGGCGTGCCCGAGCCACCGAGTACGGTGTTGAGCGAGGCGATGGTGTTGCCCAGTCCGCCAGCAGTGACACCGCCGGCACTGACCACGCCGTTGGTGCTGCCGGCATTCAGGCCGGAGCCGACATTGACCACGGCGCCACCAACGGTTTGCAGCAGACCGGTACCGCCCAGGCCGCCACCCAGACCACCGCCGGTGCTGGTACCGTTATCCACCAGCCCGCCGGCTTTGCCGACGGCGGTGCCGACATTGGTCAAGGCGCCGCCAACAGTGTTGGTCAAGGCGTTGCCACTACCGGCACCGGTCACTTGACCACCCAGGCCTTTGACGGCGCCGCCGACCTGGCCGATCACGCCATTGAGCGGAGCGCCGAGGCCGGTCGCATCGCCTACTTTGTCGGTGGTGCTTTCCACCATCGCAATCACTGGCACCAGACCGTTGCCGACACTCTTGGTCACTGAACCGAGTGGGCCGGTGGTGGTAGCCAGGCTCAGGGTGTCGCCGAGCATGGTGACTTTCTCGCCGACGCCGTCGAGTACCGGGGCGACTTTGGTCACCACGCCGCCGACGACCGGAACGCTGCCGGTGGCGGTCGCCAGTTTGCCGCTCAGGTCCGAGACGCCGGTACCGACATCTGAAACCACGCCGCCGACCGAGGCCGCGGTGACGCCCAGGCCATTGTCGACCGTGCCCAGTTTGCCGATGCCGTTGGCCACGCCATCACCCAAAGTGCTGACCACATTGCCAGCGGTGTTGGCCGCGCTTTGCACGACGCCACCGACCACCGGAACGGTGCTCAGCGAATCACCGATCTGACCGACGCCATCGCCGACACCCGCGACGGTGTTACCGACATCCTGCACCAGGGTGGTGGTCACCAGTGGTGTCGTGGTCGGGTTGGTCGGATTGGTTGGATCCGTAGGGTCTGTCGGATTGGTAGGATTGGTTGGGTTCGTCGGATTGGTCGGGTTGGTCGTGCCGGTACCGCCAGTGCCACCGGTACCACCTGTGCCAGCGGTATCGGTGCCGCCAGTACCGCCACTGCCACTAGTGCCGCCAGTGCCCGACGTTGCGCCGTCTGGCGAAGAACTGCCGGAGCTGCTGTGATGGCCGCCACCGCCGCTGCTGCAGCCAGCCAGACCGAGAGAGAGGATCAATGCCAGAGCTGTTGCCGATTTGCACCACACTTGAGTTTTCATGATTGAGATTCCTTGCACCTGTAACAACATTCGTCGTTTTCGATGGCTCACCGATCTGTCGCCGGTGATGCCTCGTCCGTGGTGCCAATCTCGATCGCGCGGTGCTTTTCCACCATTCTCAAGTTGGTATTAACGCCTTTATATATAAGGCGCCGCGCCGTGCCTAAGCACTAATACCCAAGATATAGACGCATAAAAAAAGGCCTTGAAAATCAAGGCCTGGAGTTTTTCAGAGTGCGGCGCCAAGGCCGGAATAACTTAAGTGATATATACACAATTTACAGGCTTGTCCCAGGGGCCGGTGAATCAGGCAATCGGTTGCCATTGCCCGACCATGTGTTCCAGATCGCCGTTGCCGATCAGGCGCAACTCGCCGCTGGACCCCGGCGCACTCGCCAGCAATGAAACCTCACTGGGCAAGCGCACCGGTTTGCGAAAGTGCACGGCGATTTCAAGGTTGGCCTTGGGCAGATGATCCGCCAGTGCGGCGAGGGTTCGCGCCTTGTTCCACAACCCGTGAGCAATCGCCGTGGGGAAACCGAACAGTTTGGCGCTGGCGGCGCTCAGGTGAATCGGGTTGTAGTCGCCCGAGACTTTGGCGTACTGCCGACCGATATCGGCGGGGGCTTTCCATTGCGCCACTTGCGTCAACACCTGGGACGGTTCCCAGTGTTGCTCGACAGTTTCGCCGTCGAGTTTCACTGCGCGACAGAGCATCTGGCTTTCGGCTTCCCATAGCGGCCCGAGTTGATCATCCAGAGTGGTCAACACCTCGAAAGTCGCCCCTTTGGGATGTGGCTGCAGGTTGTGCACACGGACGCTGATTTGTGCACGGTTGATCCCGCCCATCGGCCGCAACACGCGAATGCGGTTGCTCAGGTGAATCAGCCCCAGCAACGGGAACGGAAACTCCTTGGCCGTGAGCAATTGCATCTGCAGGGCGAACGCGAGGATGTGTGGATAAGTCGGCGGCAGCAGACCGTCATCGGCAAAGCCGCAGACCTTGCGATAGGCCGCCAGTTTCTGCGGGTCGACATCGACCCAGCAACGCAAACCCGTTTCGGGCAGTCGGGTGCCGGTGATCTTGCGCCGCGTCGCGGCTCGCGTGTACAACCCGGGCAGGCTCGGTTCTCGGTCGAGGGTGTGCCATTCAATGCTCATGTCTACGCCCCCAGAACACTTTGGCCACAGACCCGCAGCGCCTGGCCGGTAAAAGCGCCGGTGCCCGGTTGCGCCAGCCACGCGACGGCTTCGGCGACGTCTTGCGGCAAACCGCCTTGGCCTAGCGAACTCATGCGCCGTCCGGCCTCACGCAGGCCGAACGGGATGTGCGCGGTCATCTGGGTTTCGATGAAGCCCGGAGCTACCGCGTTGATGCTGATACCGCGTTCGTGCAGCGTCGGCGCCCAGGCCTGAGCCAGGCCGATCAGTCCGGCCTTGCTCGCGGCGTAGTTGGTCTGTCCGCGATTGCCGGCGATGCCACTGATCGAGGCCAGCAGAATCACCCGCGCATTGTCGTGCAGGGTGCCACTGTCGAGCAGGGCCTTGGTCAGCACCTGCGGGGCATTGAGGTTGACCGCCAGCACCGCATCCCAGAATTCCGGGGTCATGTTGGCCAGGGTCTTGTCGCGGGTGATCCCGGCGTTGTGCACCAGAATGTCGAGGCCGTCCGGCAGCTGTTCGATCAGTTGCGCTGCGGCGTCGTCGGCGCAGATGTCGAGGGTGATCGCCCGGCCACCGAGGCGCGCGGCGAGGGCTTCCAGATCGGTCTTGGCCGGCGGCACATCGAGCAGAATCACCTCGGCGCCGTCGCGGGCCAGGGTTTCGGCGATTGATGCGCCGATCCCGCGTGCCGCGCCGGTGACCAGCGCCTTGCGTCCGGCCAATGGCCGGGTCCAGTCGCTGACGGGTGTAGTGCACGCGGTCAGGCGAATCACCTGCCCGGAGACAAAAGCACTTTTCGGCGAAAGGAAAAACCGCAACGGCCCCTCAAGCTGATCTTCGGCGCCCTCACCGACATAGATCAGTTGCAGCGTGCCGCCGCTGCGCAGCTCCTTGGCCAGCGAACGCGAAAAGCCTTCGAGTGCCCGTTGCGCACTGGAAGCGAAGGGATCGCGCAGGGTCTCCGGGGCGCGGCCGAGAATCACCAGATGTGCGCTGTGGTCGAGGTTTTTCATCAGTGGCTGGAAGAACTCGCGCAGCTGTTTGAGCTGGTCGGTGTGCTGCAGGTCGCTGGCATCGAACACCACGGCCTTGAGTTTCGGCCCGTGCCCGGGAATCCACGCGGTGGCCATTGAAGGTTCGGTGCCGTAGCTGTAGATAGCATCGGTCAGGCGGTTGGCGAACGCATTGACCTGTTCAGCCAGCGGCCCGCCCCCGATCAGCAGCGCACCGTCCACCGGCCGCAGGCGTCCGGCCTGCCAGCGTTCCAGCCGCACCGGCGACGGCAGGCCCAAAGCCCCGACCAGACGGTGGCCGATGGATGAGTTGGCGAAGTCGATATAGCGGTCAGACATGGAACGCTCTCCAAAAGTTGGGGTTCAAAGTGTGGACTACCAACGGCAATCAATCGTTCGATCCACGCAATAAGGCCTACGCTAGAACAGCAGAGTAGTCGGCCGCTGATGGTTGTGTGGCCAAACACAAATTCAGTAACAACGCTGAACCTTGTAGGAGTGAGCCTGCTCGCGATAGGGATTTGTCAGATACAGACGTTTCGACTGACACGATGCCATCGCGAGCAGGCTCACTCCTACCAGGGGATTCCGGTGAATTCGACCATTTGGAAAAGGAGCTTTTCATGAGTCAGCTGCGCCGCGTCGCCATCATCGGTGGTAACCGTATTCCTTTCGCCCGTTCCAACGGGCAGTACGCCACTGCCAGCAATCAGGTGATGCTCACCGCTGCCCTTGAAGGCCTGATCGAACGTTACAACCTGCACGGTCTGCGCATCGGTGAAGTGGTGGCCGGTGCGGTGCTTAAATTTTCACGGGATATGAGTCTGACCCGCGAATGCGTGCTCGGCTCACGGCTGTCACCGGCCACCCCGGCCTATGACATCCAGCAAGCCTGCGGTACCGGGCTGGAAGCGGCGCTGCTGGTGGCGAACAAAATTGCCCTTGGCCAGATCGACTGCGGCATTGCCGGTGGCGTCGACACCACCTCGGACGCGCCGATCGGCGTCAGCGAAGGCCTGCGCAAAATTCTTCTGCAGGCCAACCGCGCCAAGACCACCGGCGACAAGCTGAAAACCTTCCTGCAACTGCGACCACGGCACCTGATCCCGGAACTCCCGGGTATCGGCGAGCCGCGCACCGGTCTGTCGATGGGGCAGCACTGTGAGCTGATGGCCCAGACCTGGAATATCCCTCGCGAAGAGCAGGATCAACTGGCGCTCGAAAGCCATCACAAACTCGCCGCCTCCTACAGCGAAGGCTGGCACAACGACCTGATGACACCGTTCCTCGGCCTGACCCGTGACAACAACCTGCGCCCGGACCTGACTCTGGAAAAACTCGCCACGCTAAAACCCGCGTTCGAAAAAAGCGCCAAGGGCACGCTGACGGCGGGCAACTCCACGCCGCTCACCGACGGGGCCGCGGTGGTGTTGCTGGCGAGTGAGGAATGGGCAAAGGAGCGTGGTTTGCCGATCCTCGCCTATCTGCGCGATGGCGAAGCGGCAGCGGTGGATTTCGTCAACGGCGCCGAAGGGTTGTTGATGGCGCCGGTGTATGCCGTGCCGCGCCTGTTGGCGCGCAACGGGCTGACCTTGCAGGACTTCGACTACTACGAAATTCACGAAGCATTCGCCGCGCAGGTGCTGTGCACGCTCAAGGCCTGGGAAGACCCGGAATACTGCAAGACGCGCTTGGGGCTGGACGCACCGCTGGGTTCGATCGACCGCAGCCGGTTGAATGTCAAAGGCAGCTCGCTGGCCGCGGGGCATCCGTTTGCCGCGACCGGCGGGCGGATTGTCGCCAACCTGGCGAAACTGCTGGATGCGGCAGGCAAGGGCAGGGGGCTGATCTCGATCTGTGCCGCTGGTGGCCAGGGTGTCACCGCGATTATCGAACGTTGAGCGCAATCCCCCTGTGGGAGCGGGCTTGCTCGCGAAGGTGCCGTGTCAGTTACTGTAATTTTGGCTGACATACCGCCTTCGCGAGCAAGCCCGCTCCCACAGGAGGGAAATGCATGCGATGTCAGATTCTGTCGCAAATGCCCTCGACGCTGATTGCCAACATTTCAAACGGGCTCGGCTATGATCGGCAATAGTCGATTATTTCGGCATAGTGTGTGCATCCACAGGGTTCACAGGTCGGCAACCCCTCCCCGTAGCGCGAGGATTGCCGTATAACGAGTGACATTCGCGTGTTTGGTAATAAAGGACCCACAATAAAAGCTGATGAAGACTCCAAAACGCATTGAACCCCTGATCGAAGACGGTCTGGTCGACGAAGTGCTGCGCCCACTCATGAGTGGTAAAGAAGCAGCTGTTTATGTGGTGCGCTGCGGTAACCAGTTACGTTGCGCGAAGGTTTACAAGGAGGCGAACAAACGCAGTTTCCGCCAGGCGGCCGAGTATCAGGAAGGCCGCAAGGTGCGAAACAGCCGGCAGGCCCGGGCGATGGCCAAGGGTTCGAAATTCGGTCGCAAAGAGACCGAAGACGCTTGGCAGAACGCCGAAGTCGCGGCGCTGTTCCGTCTGGCCGGTGCCGGTGTGCGAGTGCCCAAGCCATACGATTTTCTCGATGGCGTGCTGCTGATGGAACTGGTGGCCGATGAGTACGGCGATGCCGCGCCGCGTCTGAACGACGTGGTGCTGGAGCCGGATCAGGCCCGTGAATATCACGCGTTCCTGATCTCGCAGATCGTGCTGATGTTGTGTACCGGTCTGGTGCACGGTGACCTCTCGGAGTTCAACGTGCTGCTGACCCCGACCGGCCCGGTGATCATCGACCTGCCGCAGGCGGTGGATGCGGCGGGCAACAACCACGCGTTCAGCATGCTCGAGCGCGATGTGGGCAACATGGCTTCGTACTTCGGGCGCTTTGCCCCGGAGCTGAAACAGACCCGCTACGCGAAGGAAATGTGGGCGCTGTACGAAGCCGGCACCTTGCACCCCAACAGCGTGCTGACTGGCGAGTTCGACGATCCGCAAGATCTGGCCGACGTTGGCGGTGTATTGCGCGAGATTGAAGCGGCGCGGCTCGACGAAGAGCGCAAGCAGGCGATCCGTGCGGCGGATGACGAGCCCAAAGGCAAGTCCGACGAACCGCCTCCGCCACCTTGGATGCAGTAAGCGCTTGAACAGAAACCCGGCTTCGGCCGGGTTTTTTTGTGCCTGCCGCATTTCCAGCACCACCGCAGATCCCCTGTGGGAGCGGGCTTGCTCGCGAAGGGGCCGTATCAGCCGCCATCCTTGTTGGCTGACACACTGCCTTCGCGGGCAAGCCCGCTCCCACAGGGATGTGTGGTGTTCTTGAAATGTGTGTGGGAATCTTGTCCGCCCTCGCACACTCAAGGATTGAATGTGAACGCCCGCCTCATCATCACCGCCCGGCTGATCTCCGACTTCGGCGCCTTCCTCAACATGGTCGCGCTGGCGACTTACGTTTACCTGCTGAGCAACAGCGCCATGAGCGTCGGGATCTTTCTCGCCAGCCGGGTTGGCGGGGGGATCTTTGCCAGTCTGATCGGTACGCGTTTCTACCGGCGCTGGTATGGCCGGATGCCGCTGATTGCCTTCGATCTGCTGCGCGCGGCGCTGCTCGGTCTGCTGTTGATCCTGCCGGTGAGCCAGCAGGCGTTGCTGTTGCCGGTGATTGCCTTCGGTTTGGGCTTTGGCAACTCGATGTTCGCCATCGGCCTCAACAGTCAGTTGCCACGGCTGATCGACCCGGCGCAGCTATTGAAAACCAATGCCTGGATTACCTCGGCATCCTCGGCGGCGATGGTCGGCGGCAGTCTGGTTTCCGGTTTGCTGGTGGCGGCCTTCGGTTTCGAAACGGTATTCGCGCTCAACGCATTGACCTACTTGCTGGCGGCGTTGTTGATTACGCCGTTGCGCTTTGACGCTGCAGACGTCAGCGAACAATCGGCCAGCGAACGCGGCGAATGGTCAGCCCTGAAACATGGCCTGCGCAGTGCTCCGGTGGTGGCCGCGATGCTCGCTGTGACCATGGCCGATACCTTGGGCAGCGCCGCGCACAACGTCGGCTTTCCGATCCTTTCCAAATTGCTCACACCCGATTCGGCCAGCACCACGCTGGGCCTGATGCTGGCGGTGTGGGCCAGCGGCAAACTGCTCGGCGCACGGATTGCCAGTCGCCTCAAAGGCACGGATAACCGTGATTTGGAGCGACGGTATTTCTTCGGTGTGGCGTTGATGTCCTTCGGCTTTATCCTGATGTTTCAGCAGCACAGCCTTTTCGGGCTGCTGCTGTTTTCCCTGCCCGCGGGGTTGGGTGACGGCGTTTCCGAAGTCGGCCTGATGTCGCGCCTGCAACGTGAACCGGAGCATTTGCGTCTG
Source organism: Pseudomonas sp. JQ36 (assembly GCF_053851495.1). Classification (NCBI taxonomy): domain Bacteria; kingdom Pseudomonadati; phylum Pseudomonadota; class Gammaproteobacteria; order Pseudomonadales; family Pseudomonadaceae; genus Pseudomonas; species Pseudomonas sp. JQ36. The sequence goes on from NZ_CM132642.1 coordinate 5,601,091, forward strand.
CCGATTTTCAGTTTCCTGACCTTGCTGCAAATGACCGGGTTCGGCGTCGGCATGCTGATTGCCGCGCCGTTTTACGGCTGGTGGACACCGGGTGCCGTGGTCATGCTGTTCCACGGCATCCCGCTCGGCACCTTGTTGACCGTGAAGTGGCTGGCGCTCAAGCGCGGGCGGGTTGCGCGCAGCAGCCCGACGCCAGTTCCTTGAGGATCGGACAGTCGGGGCGATGGTCGCCATTACAGTGTTCGACCAGATCCTGCAGGGTGTCGCGCAATTCGCCGAGCTCGCGGATCTTCTGATTCAGCTCGTCGATGTGCTGACGGGCCAGCGCTTTCACATCGGCACTGGCGCGCTGGCGATCCTGCCACAGCGTCAGCAGCTTGCCGACTTCCTCCAGGGAAAAACCCAGATCCCGAGAACGCTTGATGAACGCCAGGGTGTGCAGATCATCGTCGCTGTAGATCCGGTAGCCGCTGTCAGTGCGATGGGCAGCCTTGAGCAGGCCGATCGACTCGTAATAGCGGATCATCTTCGCGCTCAGGCCACTGTGCCGGGCCGCTTGGCCGATGTTCATCGGTGCTCCTCCAGATCCTTCGGTTTCCAGGTTTTCAACAGTAGCGCATTGCTCACCACGCTGACGCTCGACAGCGCCATCGCCGCACCGGCCAGCACCGGATTGAGGAAGCCGAACGCCGCCAGCGGAATGCCGATCAGGTTGTAGACGAAGGCCCAGAACAGGTTCTGGCGGATCTTCGCGTAGGTCTTGCGGCTGATCTCCAGTGCTGCCGGCACCAGCCGTGGATCGCCGCGCATCAGAGTGATGCCGGCGGCGTGCATGGCCACATCGGTGCCGCCACCCATGGCGATGCCGATATCGGCAGCGGCCAGTGCGGGGGCGTCGTTGATGCCGTCGCCGACCATCGCCACCACACCGGTCTTCTTCAGTTCCGCGACCGTCGCGGCTTTGTCGGCGGGGAGCACTTCGGCGTGGACATTGCTGATACCCAGAGCCTCGGCGACCACTTTTGCGCTGCCACGGTTGTCGCCGGTCAGCAGATGGCTGTGGATACCTCGGGCGGCCAGTTGCTGCACGGCTTGCAGTGCGCCGTGCTTGAGCGTGTCGCCGAAGGCGAACAAGCCGAGTACACGCGGTTCCGGGCTTTGCTCGATCAGCCACGACAGGGTTCGGCCTTGGCTTTCCCAAGCCTTGGCGGACTCGGCGAGATTGCCCGCGCTCAGGCCACTTTCTTCCAGCAAGCGCCGATTGCCCAGCGCCAGGCGCCGACCATCAAGCGTGCCAGCGATACCGCGTCCGGTCAGGGACTGACTGTCGCTGACATCCGGCACCTGCAAGCCACGCTCGGCAGCAGCGTCCAGCACGGCTTTGGCCAGCGGATGCTCGCTGCCGCGTTGCAGGGCGCCGGCCAGTGTCAGCAGGGTATTTTCATCGCCATCCAGCGCACTGAAATGGGCGATACGCGGGGTGCCGGAAGTCAGCGTGCCGGTCTTGTCGAAGACCACGTTGTCGACTTCATGGGCACGTTCCAGCGCTTCGGCATCCTTGATCAGAATCCCATGGCGCGCAGCCACGCCGGTGCCGGCCATGATTGCCGTCGGGGTAGCGAGGCCCAGGGCACACGGACAGGCGATCACCAGCACGGCGACGGCGTTGATCAACGCGGTTTCCATGGGTGCGCCGTACAGCCACCAGCCAATCAGGGTGGCGAGGGCAATCAGCAACACGGTGGGCACGAACACCTGGCTGACTTTATCCACCAGTTTCTGGATCGGCGCTTTCGCTGCCTGAGCGTCCTCGACCAGACGGATGATCCGCGCCAGCACGCTTTCTGCACCGAGGGCAGTGGTGCGCACCAGCAGCCGACCTTCACCGTTGATCGCACCGCCGGTGACTTTGTCGCCCGGCTGTTTTGGCACTGGCAGGCTTTCGCCGCTGATCAGCGCTTCGTCGGCTTGGCTCTGGCCTTCAAGCACTTCGCCGTCTACCGGGAAACGTTCACCGGGTTTGACCAAGACCTGATCGTTCAGACGCAGGGCGCTGATCGCCACGTCCTGCTCGCGACCGTCGATGACCTGAATCGCCCGTTCCGGGCGCAAGGCTTCGAGGGCGCGGATGGCGCTGGCGGTCTGACGCTTGGCGCGGCTTTCCAGATATTTGCCGAGCAGCACCAGGGCGATCACCACGGCTGAAGCTTCGAAATACAGATGCGGCATGCGCCCGGCGGCGGTGGCCCATTCGTACAGGCTCAAGCCATAACCGGCGCTGGTGCCGAGGGCCACCAGCAAGTCCATGTTACCGGCGCCGGCGCGCACGGCTTTCCACGCGGCCACGTAGAAACGTGCTCCGAAAATGAATTGCACCGGGGTGGCGAGGGCGAATTGCGCCCAGGCCGGAAGCATCCAGTGAATGCCGAACGGTTGCAGCAGCATTGGCAACACCAGCGGCAAGGCCAGGGCGATGGCGCAGATCAGCGCCCAGCGCTCATGTTGCAGGCGCTGTTGCTGTTTATCGGTGGCGGGGTGTTCGGCTTGCCAGACGCTGGCCGAGTAGCCGGCCTTGCTCACAGCATCGAGCAGCGACTGAATATCGACCTGACCGAGCCATTCGAGGTGCGCGCGTTCGTTGGCGAGGTTGACGCTGACGCTCTTCACCCCGGGGACCTTGTTCAGGGCGCGCTCGACGCGACCGACGCACGAGGCGCAGGTCATGCCGTCGATGCTCAGTTCCACAGTCTGCTGCGGCACGCTGTAACCGGCGCGTTCAACCGCCTCCATCAACGCCGGCAAGCTGTCGCCGGGCGCCTGGACGCGGGCCTGTTCAGTGGCGAGATTGACGCTGACGGCACTGGCGCCGCTGACTTTGCGCAATGCCCGCTCGACACGTCCGGCGCAACTGGCGCAGGTCATGCCGGCAATCGGCAGATCGAAGGTGATGGAATCGGACATCGGTCTTACTCCCTGTAGAAGATGTCTACAAGGATCAACCTTGCCACGCGGGCAAGGTCAAGCGCCAACTTAATACCCGAGATCGGCGCGCTTGAGGTACATGCCTTCCTGGGTCATCGCGATCCGATACTTCTGCACATCACCAGCCTGCAGTTTGATCTCCTGCGAACCTGGCGCCAGCAAACCCGGATTACAGCCCGGCACTTGCCCCGGCAATAGTTTCAGACGCAGCGACACAGTGCCCGGGGGCAGGTTGAACGAGGTGCTTTGCTCCTGGAAAAGTCGTGCCGACAACTGATCCTGGAGGTACACGCCGATCTCGCAGGAGGTCGACACTTCCAGACGCTCGCGGGAAATGATCAGCACCGCAAAATCCTCGCCGGCGGCTTGTACTTGAGGAACGGCAGCAAAGAGGCTGAGCAAGCCAAACAGGCTGAAAGCTGACCAGCGCATGGCTGAATCTCCTGAATTTGAGTCATTGATGCACGCAGCTTGGCTGAGCGCGACGCCGATTGCCAGCCCGGCAGGTTTCTGCAGAACTTGACCTTGCCATGGTGGCAAGCTCGACACTGCCGGCAACCTCACTCAAAGGAGTCAAATCCATGCAAGTGTTCAACGTTCAAGGCATGTCCTGCGGCCACTGTGTCAAAGCCATCACCAGCGCGGTGCAAGCGAAGGATCCGGCGGCCAGCGTGCGGGTCGATCTGGCCGCGAAAGAAGTCGGCGTCGAGAGTTCGCTCAGCCCCGAGCAGGTGATCGAGGTGATCAGCGAAGAGGGCTACCCGGTAAAACTCGCCTGATAACGATAAATCCCCTGTGGCGAGGGAGCTTGCTCCCGCCGGGTCGCGAAGCGGCCCTTTTTTCCAATTGAAAAACACTGGGTCTGCTGCGCAGTCCAGCGGGAGCAAGCTCCCTCGCCACAGGTTTCAGATGTAGGTCATCTGATTTCTAATAGTTAGCGAGCTATCGGAATGTTCAAGGTGTCTCAGCGCGGCTAGACTGTCGGGCTGCTGACTCCTATCCCACCTGGATGCCTGATGAACTTCCGTACCATTCTCATTCTCGGTGCCTTGAGCGCCTTCGGTCCGCTGGCGATCGACTTTTATTTGCCGGCGTTCCCGTCGATGGCGCTGGCCTTTGGCACCGATGAAAAGCACGTCCAGCTGACCCTGGCAGCCTATTTCGCCGGTCTGTCGATCGGGCAGTTGCTGTATGGCCCGGTGGCCGACCGGTTTGGGCGGCGCCTGCCGCTGCTGGTCGGTGTCGGGCTGTTTACCCTGGCCTCGCTGGCCTGCGCCTACGCGCCGAATCTGGAATGGCTGATCGGCGCGCGCTTCGTTCAGGCGCTGGGCGGCTGCGCGGGGATGGTGATTTCACGAGCGGTGGTCAGCGACAAGTGTGATGCGGTCGGTTCGGCGAAAGTCTTTTCGCAACTGATGCTGGTGATGGGCCTGGCGCCGATTCTCGCGCCGTTGCTCGGCGGTCTGTTGGTCAACACCACGGGCTGGCAGTCGATCTTCCTCGCACTGACGGGCTTCAGCGCACTGGCCGGCCTGGCTGTGGCGTTGGGGCTGCCGGAAAGTCTGCCGGCCCACGTGCCGCGCCAGCCATTGTCCGGTGCGTTGCGCCAATACGGCCGGTTGTTCGGCGACCGGGTATTTCTCGGCCACGCGCTGACCGGCGGTATCGCGGTTGCCGGGATGTTTTCCTACATCGCCGGATCACCGTTCGTCTTCATCAAACTCTACGGCGTGCCGGCCGAGCATTTCGGCTGGCTGTTCGGCGCCAATGCGGCGGGTTTCATTCTGGTGGCCCAGGTCAATGCGCGGCTGTTGGCCAAGCGCGGTCCGGCGTTCCTGCTGGCACGGGCGGTGTGGGTGTATCTGTTGGCCGGGGTTTCTTTGCTCGCGGTCAGCTCGCTGCACACCGAAGCGTTGTGGCCGCTGTTGATTCCGTTGTTCGTGTGTATCGCCAGCCTCGGCTGCATCCTGCCCAACACAGCGGCGTGTGCAATGAACGGCCAAGGTGCGCGTGCCGGAAGTGCGTCGGCACTGATGGGCTGCCTGCAGTTCAGCGTGGCGTCCGGCGCGGCTTCGCTGGTGGGCGTTCTGCACGATGGCAGCGCCATGCCGATGGCCATGGTTATCAGCCTGTGCGGGTTGCTGGTGGTGAGCGTCGCGATGTACACCCGGCATTTGCAGAATGCCCGGGCACTGGCGCAAGCACAGGCCGAAGCCTGATTGCCTTAGCCGACGGCGCGTTGCTGTCCGGGGTCGGGAATCCGATGGGGTGCGTGCAGGCGCGCTTCGAGGGTACGGGTGAAGGCGAGCGCCTCGGCTTCACTGCGAAAGGTCACGGCGTGCTGGTCCAGACGAACCTGCCATTGGGACTTTGCCACTTCTTTTATCAGGATCTTCATTACTGACCTCCCTTGTGTAAAAGATGCATCGCAGAGGCTTCGAGTGTAGACCTGAATACGATCGGATTTGTGACAACGAGCGAGCATCTGACTGACGGCAAACAACAGCGCCAGCCCTTGAAAGGACTGGCGCCGATGACGACGTTCGGATTTTCAGAAACTTTCTAAAACAATTTTGCCCTTGGCCTTGCCGCTTTCCAGCAGCTCATGCGCCCGTCGCAGGTTCGCCGCGTTGATCGTGCCGAAATGCTCGCCGACGGTGGTCTTCAACGTCCCCGCATCAATCAGCTCGGCCACGCGGTTGAGCAGTTTGTGCTGCTCGATCATGTCCGGGGTTTCGAACAGCGAGCGGGTGTACATGAACTCCCAGTGCAGCGACAGGCTCTTGCGCTTGAGCTTGCTCACGTCCAGCGACTTCGGATCGTCGATCAGCGCGAGTTTGCCTTGCGGCGCCAGCGCCTCGACCAGTTGCTCCAGGTGCAGATCGGTCTGGGTCAGGCTGGCGACGTGGGTCACCTGATCAATGCCGGCGCGTTTCAGTTCTTCGCTCAACGGCTGGCTGTGGTCGATCACCAGGTCGGCGCCCAGCTCGGTCACCCAGTCGCGAGTCTGTGCACGGGACGCGGTGCCGATGACCTTGAGCCCGGTCAACTGCCTGGCCAGTTGGGTGAGAATCGAACCAACGCCGCCGGCGGCACCGACGATCAGCAGACTCTGCCCTTCATCCGCTTTGCCCTCACGAATCTGCAGGCGTTCGAACAGCAGTTCCCACGCGGTGATCGCGGTCAGCGGCAGCGCGGCGGCTTCGGCAAAACCGAGAGATTTGGGCATGTGGCCCACAATGCGCTCATCAACCACGTGCAGTTCGCTGTTGCCACCGGCACGGGCGATGGAGCCGGCGTAGAACACTTTGTCGCCGGCCTTGAACAGCGTCACTTCACTGCCGACAGCCTTGACCACACCGGCAACGTCCCAGCCCAGCACTTTCGCCGCGCCGTTCTCCGGCGCCACGTTCTGCCGCACCTTGGTGTCGACCGGGTTGACCGAGATGGCTTTGACTTCCACCAGCAGGTCGCGCGGGCCGGCGACCGGCTCCGGCAGTTCGATGTCTTGCAGGGATTTTTCGTCGCTGATCGGCAGGGAGGCGTAATAGGCGATGGCTTTCATGACTTGCTCCGTAACGGTAATAAAAGAAGGGCTCAGGCGATGGCGCCCAGGCGTTTCAGTTGGAAGTGTTCGATGCAGTGGCCGGCTGCGGCCTGGAAGTTCTGAAAATGCGCGCTGGCGTTGTGCGCCGAAAGGATTTCCTCGCTGGCCCAGTGTTCGATCACATAAAAGGTCAGCGGATCGGCCAGGTCGCGGTGCAGGTCATACTGGCCGCAGCCCGCCTCGGCGCGACTCGGATCAACCAGTGCGCGCAAGGCGTTTTCGAGGGTGTCTTGCTGGCCGGGTTTGGCGATCAGCGTGGCGATGGCGGTGAATGCTTGGGACATGTTTGGCTCCAGTCGCTGGGTAAATTTGCTTGAACCCATCATTGGCTATTTATCGGCGCGATAAAACCGGCTAAAAGAGCAGTCTCTTTCAATATTATTTTGATAATCGGGGCCGGAGATGCTGCGTTTCGACGATTTGCAGTTGTTCGTTCGCGCGGCGGATCTGGGCAGTCTGTCTGCAGCGGCGCGGGTGATGGACATGTCTGCCGCTGTCGCCAGCGCGGCGCTCAAACGCATCGAACAGCAACTGGGCGTGCGCTTGCTGGCGCGCTCGACCCGCAGCCTGCGTCTGACCGCCGAGGGCGAAGGTTTTCTCGAATACGCGCGGGTCGCGTTGAGTTCGCTGGACGAAGGCCGGCGTTTTCTGTCCAGCGCGCAGGATCAGGTCAGCGGCATCCTGCAGTTGTCGGCGCCTTCGGATTTCGGGCGCAACCTGTTGTTGCCATGGCTCGACGATTTTCAGCGCGAGCATCCGAAGCTGACCGTGCGCCTGTTACTCGGTGATCGCATCGCCGACCTGTTCCGCCAGCCGGTGGACATCGCCCTGCGCTATGGCGAGCCGGAAGATTCGAGCCTGGTGGCCCTGCCCATCGCCCCGGACAATCGCCGCGTGCTCTGCGCATCGCCGGCGTACCTGGCGCGCCACGGCGAACCGCGTCAGCTCGAACAACTGGCGCAGCACAATTGCCTGCTGTACATGCTCGGCAGCCGCGTGCACGACCATTGGAGTTTCCATGACGGCAAACGTGAAGTCGGCCTGACGGTCAGTGGCGATCGCTTCAGTGATGACGCCGACGTCGTGCGGTTGTGGGCGGTGGCGGGGGCGGGGATCGCCTACAAATCGTGGCTCGATGTCGGCGCGGATGTCCTCGCCGGACGCCTCAAAGTGTTGCTGCCGGAGCTGCTCTGTGAGCGTGCTCCGCTGAATCTGTTGTGCGCCCATCGCGCACAATTGAGTAAGCCGGTGAACCTTTTGAGGGAAATGCTCGCCAGCCGATGCGCCGAATTGAGTAGTCAATTTCCCCATTTCCCGAAAGTTGATCATTAGTCGCAGGCAATTAGCGAAATTTCACTCAGGAACTATCACCATTCGTGTCAGCCACGGCGCAGGAAGCAGCGTGCATCCCGCTTATACTAGCGACCGCCTCAAACCTGCACCGATAACCGGTCAGGACTGAATCCGGCCGGTTTTCCAGGGCCGGGCGAGCGCCGCACAAACGCCGCGGACACTCCATCGACGGGTGCCGCAGCACCGGCCTGGCTTGCTCCGGTTCATGGCGTTTTACCCGTCTTGGCCGATGACCCATTACTGGTCAAGATGTCTTCGAGCAGTAGACGATACGATTCAACAGGGAGTGAATACATGGAACATGCACCTTGCATCAGCCAGATCGCCACGCTGCTGGCCGATCCCAAGCGCAGTGCGATGATGTGGGCGTTGATGGATGGCTCGGCCCGCCAGACCGAAGAGCTGGCGCTGCTGGCAGGGTTGTCGCCATCCTCGGCCAGTGCGCATCTGGGGCGTTTGTCCGCCGGGGGGCTGTTGAAAGTCGAGGTCCGTGGGCGCAAGCGCTTTTTCCGCCTGGCAGCCCCGGAGATCGCGGCGGCCATCGAGGCCCTGGCCAGTGCCACGATCGCCAGCGCACCACGGGAAATTCCTCACGTATTCAAACGCTCGACGCCCAGCGCCAACCCCCGGACTGCGCCGTCTTCACTGCTGCGTGCGCGCTTTTGCGATGACCATTTGGGGGGCACGCTGGCCGCCGATCTTTATCAGCGTCTGCTCGATGCCGGATGGCTCGAACAGATCGAGCAGCGGGTCGTGGTGACCCTCAAAGGCTCGACGCAACTGGCCAGCCGCGGGGTATTCATCCAGGCCCTCGCTCATCGCAAGGCTCAGGTGGCGTGTGCCTGTCCGGACTGGAGCGAGCGTCGCCCGCACTTGGGCGGTTCACTGGGCGCGGCGGTGCTGCAACTGTTCATGCAGTCCGGCTGGCTGGCATTGCCCAAGGATTCCCGAGCCTTGCAAGTGACTCCGGCCGGGCAGCGGGAAATTCACCGGTTCGCCAAGGAAACCGAGCTGGAATTGGCGTAGTAGAGCGGTCGCCGGCCGACACTTCGACGCTGGCGTCGCCTGTGACTGCGAACAGGTCGTATCCAGAAAAAGCGCTGAGGCGTTATCGCGCACACTCGATCCGCACACATTGCGGAGGGGATGGGCATGGATACGCGAAACTTCAGCGCGGCAGAACGCCTGGAACGGCTGCCGCTCAGCGGTTATCACCGGGTCATTTTCATCATCATTGCCCTGGCGTTCTTTTTCGACTCCATGGACCTGGCCATGATGACGTTCCTGCTCGGCTCGATCAAAACCGAGTTCGGCTTGAGCAGTGCACAGGCTGGCCTGCTCGCCAGTTCGAGTTTTTTCGGCATGGTGCTGGGGGCTTCGCTGTCGGGCATGCTCGCCGACCGCTTCGGGCGCAAACCGGTGTTTCAGTGGAGCATCGTGCTGTGGGGCGTGGCCAGTTACCTGTGTTCGACCGCGCAAACGGTCGAGAGCTTGACATTGTTCCGCATCCTGCTGGGGATCGGCATGGGCATGGAGTTTCCGATTGCACAATCGATGCTTTCCGAATTGATCCCGGCGCAACGGCGCGGGCGTTACATTGCATTGATGGACGGTTTCTGGCCGCTGGGTTTTGTCGCCGCCGGGGTGCTGTCGTACTTTCTGCTGCCGTTGATTGGCTGGCGCGACATCTTCCTGGTGTTGGCGGTGCCGGCGGTGTTTGTGCTGGCGATCCGGTTCTTTATCCCCGAATCACCGCGCTGGCTGGAGCAAGCCGGACGCCATGAGGCGGCGGACAAAGTACTGAGCGCTATCGAGGCGCGCGTGCGCACCTCGCTCGGGGTCGCGACGCTGCCTGAGCCGGTGCGCCTGCCAAGAACAGTGACGCCGCCCGGCAATTTTTTCTCGGCCCTCAAGCAGATCTGGTCGCCGCAATATCGCCAGCGCACGACGATGATCTGGAGCCTGTGGTTTTTCGCCTTGCTCGGTTTTTACGGGCTGACGTCGTGGCTCAGTGCGTTGTTGCAACAGTCGGGTTTTGCCGTGACCCAGTCGGTGTATTACACCGTGCTGATTTCTCTGGGCGGGATTCCCGGATTTCTGATGGCGGCGTGGCTGGTGGAGCGCTGGGGGCGCAAGCCGGTGTGCATCGTGACGCTGCTTGGCGGCGGGGTGATGGCGTTTCTCTACGGGCAGAGCGCGGTGTTCGGCGGCAACGTCGCCTTGCTGATCAGCTCGGGGCTGCTGATGCAGTTTTTCCTGTTCGGCATGTGGGCGGTGCTCTACACCTATACGCCGGAGTTGTACCCGACTTCGGCGCGCGCCACAGGCTCGGGCTTTGCCTCGGCGATTGGCCGTGTCGGCTCGTTGCTCGGGCCGTTGGTGACCGGGCTGGTGTTCCCGATTACCGGGCAGGGCGGGGTGTTTGCGCTGGGCGCGCTGTGCTTTGCGATTGCGGCGGGGGTGGTGTGGCTGTTCGGGATGGAGACGCGCGGTAAAACCCTGGAAGAGCTGACTGAAGCAGAGATCGCTGGCTGAACACAGATCCAATTGTAGGAGTGAGCCTGCTCGCGATAGCGGTGTGTCAGTTAAAAGATGTGTATCTGACACTCCGCTATCGCGAGCAGGCTCACTCCTACAGAGGTTATGCGGTGTTGCTTACGGTTTTACCAGACGCGCATCCAAGCTGTTCTGCGCCAGACGCTTGGCCTGATCCTGGGTCATGCCCAGGTGTTCATGCAGCGCATGGAAGTTCTCGGTGACGTAACCACCGAAGTACGCCGGGTCGTCGGAGTTGACGGTGACCTTCACCCCACGCTCGAGCATGTCGAGGATGTTGTGCTGCGACATGTGATCGAACACGCAGAGCTTGGTGTTCGACAGCGGGCACACGGTCAACGGAATCTGCTCGTCGATGATCCGCTGCATCAGGCGCTCGTCTTCGATGGCGCGTACGCCATGGTCGATGCGCTGGATTTTCAGCAGGTCGATGGCTTCCCAGATGTACTCCGGCGGGCCTTCTTCACCGGCGTGGGCAACAGTCAGGAAGCCTTCGTGGCGGGCACGGTCGAACACACGCTGGAACTTGCTTGGCGGGTGACCCATCTCCGAGCTGTCGAGACCGACGGCGACAAACGCATCACGGAACGGCAGCGCCTGATCGAGGGTTTTCTGTGCTTCGTCTTCGCTCAGATGACGCAGGAAGCTCAGGATCAAACCGCTGGTGATGCCCAGTTGCTGCTCGCCATCCTTGAGTGCGGCGGCGATGCCGTTGAGCACCACTTCGAACGGGATGCCCCGGTCGGTGTGGGTCTGCGGATCGAAGAACGGTTCGGTGTGAATCACGTTCTGCGCTTTGCAGCGCAGCAGGTAGGCCCAGGTCAGGTCGTAGAAATCCTGGGAGGTGCGCAGCACGTCAGCGCCCTGGTAATACAGGTCGAGAAATTCCTGCAGGTTGTTGAAGGCGTAAGCCTTGCGCAGGGTTTCGACATCGCTCCACGGCAGGGCGATCTTGTTGCGTTCGGCCAGGGCGAACAGCAACTCAGGCTCCAGCGAGCCTTCCAGATGCAGGTGCAGTTCGGCCTTGGGCAGGGCGTTGAGCCAATCGTACATATTCTTTTCTCATCAGGTGCAGATGGCGGCCATTCTACAGATGCGCGACGAAACAATTGGCAAAACCTGACCAAGCGATCCATCACACCGCTTGCGGCTCGCGCCGATAGGCGTAGGTATCGGCGAAGCGCGACAGCAGGAATTCGGCGCAGGTGGTGGTCGGATATTTCGCCGGATGCTGTGCGTCCTGGCAACCGGGAAGGCATTCGATGCGGGTGTCCGGGTGCGGCTCGGCGAAGAACGGCATCGAATAGCGATCCACCCCCAGCGGGCTGATCACCCGATGCGGGGTCGAGCGATAACGGTCATTGCTCCAGCGCGCCATCATGTCACCGAGGTTGACCACGAAGGTGCCGTCAATCGGTGGCGCGTCGATCCATTCACCCTTGACGTTCTTTACTTGCAGGCCGCCGGCGCTGTCCTGGTAGAGCAGGGTGATGCAGCCGTAGTCGGTGTGCGCTCCGGCGCCTTGTTGGTCGGCGGAACTGGCGGTGTGGCGCGGTGGGTAGTGGATCATTCGCAAGACGCTGACCGGCTCAGTGAAACGGCTGTCGAAGAAATCCCGTTCGATGCCAAGCGCAATGGTCATGGCGCGAAGCAGGGTTTGCGCAAGGGCCTGCATGTCGAGGTAGTGCTGTTCCATCAGCGCCTCCCAGCCTGCTTGCGCCGGATGGCGATTCGGCCCGCGCAGCGGTTTTTCCGCGAGCACGTCGGGATGATCCGCCGGCAAGTGCAGGCCCATGTCGAAGGTTTCTTTCAGATCGCTGGGCTTGCTCGGATCGAGTTGCTCGGTGGCGATGGCGCCGTAGCCGCGGTGGTGGCGGGTTTGGGTGATGTCGATTTTGAGTTTTTCTTCTGCCGGTTGCGCGAAGAAGCGCTGGGCGTGGTCGAGCAGCGAGTCGATGCGCTGCGCGGAAATCGGGTGGCCCGTGATGTAGAAAAAGCCCCATTCGCGGCAGGCCTGGTCGATCTGTGCGGCGACGGCGGGCCAGGCGTTTCGGTCGGTGGAATAGAGCGGGCTGATGTCGATGATCGGGAGCTGATCCATACACAATCCTTGAGAACACTGAAGATCCAAATGTGGGAGCGGGCTTGCTCGCGAAGGGGTCGCGTCAGTCGATACATGCGTTGGCTGATACACCGCTTTCGCGAGCAAGCCCGCTCCCACAGGGGAATGGTGGTGGGGCCGGAATTACTTCGGCATCTCGGCCTTCATCCCTTCCACGTAATAGTTCATCGACGCCAGTTCCGCATTCGTCGCACTCACGCCCGCCGGGATTTTCTCCACGCCGGCCTGATCCTTGATCGGCCCGGTGAACGGTTGCAGCGCACCGCTCTTGATGTCGGCAATGATCTGCTCGGCCTCGGCTTTCACCGGTGCCGGCACCAGGTCGCTGATCGGCAGTTCAACCGTGCCTTCCTTCAGCCCGCCCCAGTAATCCTGGGACTTCCAGTTGTGGTCGATCACGCTCTGTGTCGCCTGAATGTAGTGTGGCGCCCAGTCGTTGACGATCGAAGTCAGCACCGCTTTCGGGCCGAAGTGCGCCATGTCCGAGGCGTAACCCACGGCGTACACGCCACGCCGTTCGGCGGCCTGGATCGGCGCCGGGCTGTCGGTGTGCTGGAACACCACGTCCACACCCTGATCGATCAGCGCGTTGGCGGCGTCGGCTTCCTTGCCCGGGTCGAACCACGAGTTGACCCACACCACTTTGATCTCGGTGCCAGGGTTGTACTTGTTCAGCGCCAGCTGGATGGCGTTGATGTCGCGGATCACTTCCGGAATCGGGAACGAGGCGACGTAACCGATCTTCTTGGTCTTGGTCATCTTCGCTGCAAGGAAACCGCCGACATAACGCCCCTCATAAGTGCGCGCCAGATAGGTGCCGAGGTTCTTGTCCTGCTTGTAGCCGGTGGCGTGTTCGAAGGTCACCTTGGGAAACTGTTTGGCGACTTTCAGCGTCGGGTTCATGTAGCCGAAGGAGGTGGTGAAGATCAGGTCGTAGTTGTCCTTGGCCATGTTGCGGATCACCCGCTCCGCGTCGGCGCCCTCGGCCACGTTCTCGACGTAATTGGTGGTGATCTGCGGGCCGAATTTCTCCGCCAGCGCCTTGCGCCCCTGTTCATGCTGATACGTCCAGCCGTGGTCGCCAATCGGGCCGATGTAGACAAAACCGACCTTCAGCGGATCGGCAGCGCTGGCGCTCAGGCTGATCCCCAGACCGATGGCGGCGCACAGCAGTTTGTGCAGCGGACGTATTTGCATGAATTCGAACTCCATTTTGTTGTGTGTGGTCAGGGGCAATGCAAATTGCTGACCAACAGGACAACAAACTGGTTTGAAACCGTGTGATGGCCTTCGCGAGCAGGCTCACTCCTACAAAGGATCGCATTCCTCTGTAGGAGTGAGCCTGCTCGCGATAGGGTCTTCAAGGCCAATAAAAGTGCACCTGCCAAAGGACCGCTATCAGTTGGTGCGCTAAGGTGTAACGAAACGTTAGCGCCGCGCCGCAGTCAGTAGCTCATTCGAACCTCTAGGCAAAAAGGCCCGCCATGCTCACGATCCTCAAGCAAGAAAGCTTTCTGCTGCTGGCAGTGATTGCCGCGTGCGTCGCCTATCCGCTGGAACACTGGATGCTCCACAGCGGCCAGATCGTCGCGCTGATCTGCGGGCTGGCATTGATCGCCTTCATCGTCGCTGCCTCGATGCGCGTTGCCCATCATGCTGAACTGCTCGCCGAAAAAGTCGGCGACCCCTACGGCACGATGATCCTGACCTTGGCAGCAGTGCTGGTGGAAGTGGTGATCCTGGCGATCATGATGAGCAATGAAGCGTCGGCCACGCTGGTGCGGGACACGATCTATTCGGCGGTGATGCTCGACATCAACGGCATCCTCGGCCTCGCCGCGTTGATGGGCGGACTCAAGCATGGCGAGCAGTCGTACAACGATGACTCGGCACGCAGCTACAGCGTGATGATCCTCACCGCCATGGGCGTGTCGATGGTGGTGCCGGAGTTTATTCCGGCGGCGAACTGGAAGATTTATTCAGCGTTCACCATCGGCGCGATGGTGGTGCTTTATGCGTTGTTCCTGCGGATGCAGGTCGGGCCGCACAGTTACTTTTTCAGCTACAGCTACCCGGACAAACGCCGCAAGAAAGAACCGGTGGAAGATGAACCGAAACCGCTGAGCCTGGCGTGGTCGATCGGCATTCTGGTGTTTGGCGTGGTGGTGATCGGCGCACTGGCCGAAGTGATGTCCAAGACCCTCGATCTGGGCCTGGAAGGCACGGGCGCGCCGCCGGTGATCACGGCGATTCTGGTGGCGGCGATTTCCGCAGCGCCGGAGATTCTGACGGCGTTGCGTGCCGCGTTGGCCAACCGCATGCAGTCGGTGGTGAACATTGCGATGGGCGCGTCACTGTCGACGGTGATTCTGACGGTGCCGGTGATGGAAGCGATGGCGCTGTACACCGGTCAGCCGTTTCAGATGGCGATGACCCCGGTGCAGACGGTGATGATCTTCATCACGCTGATCGTCAGTGCGATCAACCTGAATGACGGCGAGACCAATGCCATCGAAGGCATGACCCACTTCGTGCTGTTTGCGACGTTTATCATGCTCTCCCTGCTCGGCCTTTAAGCCCACCACAAAACAATTGTAGGAGTGAGCCTGCTCGCGATAGCTGAGTGTCAGTCGAGATATTCTTCTCTGACACACCGCTATCGCGAGCAGGCTCACTCCTACAGGGTTTCATCGGCGGTGGATCAAGTACCGGCGATCAACTGCCGAGCCGCCTGGCTGTGATCGGCGATCAGGCCTTTGAGATCAAGCCCCTCAACCTGGCCGTCCACCACCCGCCACTTGCCGCCAATCATCACTCGATCCGCACGATCGGCACCGCACAACAACAGCGCCGAAATCGGATCATGGCTGCCCGAGAAGCGCAGCTCATCGAGCTTGAACAACGCCAGATCTGCCTGCTTGCCCACCGCCAGTTCACCAATGTCGGTACGTCCCAACAGGCTCGCCGACCCCTTGGTCGCCCAACCGAGCACGCGCTCCGGGGTGATCTTTTCGGCGCCGTAACGCAGGCGCTGGATGTACAACGCCTGCCGCGCTTCGAGAATCATGTTCGACGCGTCGTTGGAGGCCGAACCATCCACGCCCAGACCAAACAGTGCGCCCGCATCGGTCAGATCGATGCTCGGGCAGATGCCGGAGGCCAGACGCATGTTCGAACTCGGGCAATGGCAGATACCGGTGCCGGCCTGGCCGAGGCGGGCGATTTCGTCCGGGTTGAAGTGGATGCCATGGGCCAGCCACGTGCGCGGGCCGAGCCAGCCGACGCTGTCCAGATAATCCACGGTGCGCAGGCCGAAACGCTGCAGGCAGAAATCCTCTTCGTCGAGGGTTTCCGCCAAGTGCGTATGCAGACGCACGTCGAGTTTGGTCGCCAGTTCGGCGCTGGCCGACATGATTTCCGGGGTCACCGAGAACGGCGAGCACGGTGCCAGAGCGATCTGGATTTGCGCACCGTCGCCGCGCTCGTGGTACTCGTGAATCAGGCGCTGGCTGTCGTCGAGAATCACCTGACCTTCCTGCACGGTCTGCTGCGGTGGCAGGCCGCCGTCCTTCTCGCCGAGGCTCATCGAGCCGCGGGTGAGCATGGCGCGCATGCCCAGTTCACGCACGGTGTCGACTTGCACGTCGATGGCGTTTTCCAGACCGTCCGGGAACAGGTAGTGGTGGTCGGCGGCGGTGGTGCAACCCGACAGCAGCAGTTCAGCCAAAGCCACTTTTGTCGCGAGGGCGAGTTTTTCCGGGGTCAGCCGCGCCCATACCGGGTACAGGGTTTTCAGCCACGGGAACAACGGCTGATTGACCACCGGCGCCCAGGCGCGAGTCAGGGTTTGATAGAAATGGTGATGGGTGTTGATCAGGCCCGGCAGGATCACATGCTCGCGGGCATCGAACACTTCATTGCACGGCGCCGACGGTTGCTGACCGGCTGCCAGCACTTCGACGATCACGCCGTCTTGCAGGACCAGACCGCCACGGGCATCGAGCGCGTTGGCCGTGAAAATGGCGAGGGGATTTTTTAACCAGGTACGGGTCGCAGGCATTGTGGCCGGCTCCTCTGAAAGTGGGGTTCAGGGTTGCCAGCTCAGTGTTGCCCTGTCTGCTGATCCAGGGTCGCCGCGATGGACGAGGTGCGGAGTTTCAAACAAATCGCCGGATCGGGCAAGCCCAACCCGACAGGACACCACCATCCCCTTGTAGGAGTGAGCCTGCTCGCGATAGCGGTCTTTCATTCAAGATCATCGGTGACGGACACACTGCGATCGCGAGCAGGCTCACTCCTACAGGGAAGATCTGTGGTGCTTACCAGGGAATGGTTTCACCCTTGTAGTTGATGAAGTGATGCCCGCCCTTGCCGGTGTACGCATTCACCTGATCAATCAGCCCGCGCGTGCTGGTCTCTACATCCAGGTCAGCACCTTCACCGCCCATATCCGTCTTCACCCAGCCCGGGTGCAGCGACAGCACGGTGAGTTTCTGCTCACCCAACTGGGTGACAAAACTGTTGGTCATCGAATTCAGCGCGGCCTTGCTCGCCTTGTACAGCGCCAGCTCCGGGGCGTCGGGTACGGTGACGCTGCCCAGGCCGGAACTCATGAACGCCAGCACGCCGCTGCCATCGCGGATCTGCCCGACGAAGCGTTGCGCCAGGTTGATCGGCGCCACGGCGTTGGTGAAAAACAGTTGCCCGACTTCGGCCAGTGTCGCGCCGCCCGGGGTTTGCACTTCAGGGCCTTTGACCCCGGCGTTGACGAACAGCAGGTCGAAGGTCTCGCCCTTGAGCTGTTGGCTCAGGGCGATCACCGCCTGCTGGTCGTCCATGTCGAGTTTCTCGATCCGCACCTTGCCCAGCGCTTGCAGCGCCTCGGCCTTTTGCGGATTACGCACGGTGGCGGTCACTTGCCAGCCGTCGGCCAGCAGGGTTTTCACCAGCCCGAGGCCCAAGCCACGGGAGGCGCCGATGATCAGTGCGTTTTTTGCCTGGGACATGACGGGGTTCCTTGAAGATTACGGTTCACGGAGTCAATGGACACGCCTGACCCAGCCGTAGTTGCAACACTCGTCGCAACACATCGAGCCGGGTCTCAAGAGAGCTGCTGACCCCGGAGCATACTCCAGGCTTTAGCGCGGTTGCTTGTCAAATTCGCAGGACCCTCAGCGGTGTTCGCAAATCAGGTACACAACACGGACACTGTGGGAGCGGGCTTGCTCGCGAAGAGGCCGGCAGGGTCATCGCTTTAATGCCCCGCCTGCCACGGCTGCCCCAACGACACCGGCGCATACAACCGAGTCCGAACGGCATCGCGCGACAACAGCACCAACACCACAATCGTCGCCACATACGGCAGCATCGCCAGCAGACTCGACGGAATCGCCAGCCCCAAGCCCTGCGCCACCAGATGCAGGATGCTGGCGAGGCCAAACAGATATGCCCCGAGCAACAAACGCCATACCCGCCAACTGGCAAACACCACCAGCGCCAAGGCAATCCAGCCACGTCCGGCGGTCATGTTCTCGGCCCACATCGGCGTGTATGCCAGCGACAGATACGCCCCCGCCAACCCGGCCATCGCCCCGCCAAACAGCACTGCCAGCGTGCGCACGGTCAGTACCGGCAGGCCCATCGCACTGGCCGCGTCCGGGTTCTCGCCAACGGCCTGAATGATCAACCCGACACGGCTTTTGATGATCACCCAAGCCACCAGCGCAAACAGCGCGAATGACAGATACACCAGCAAGTCCTGAGCAAACAGCATGCGCCCGATCAGCGGAATATCACTCAAGTACGGAATCGCCAACGGCTCGAATCCGGCCAGTGGCTTGCCGATCCACGCGGCACCGACAAAGGTCGACAGACCCACACCGAAGATCGTCAGCGCCAACCCGGTCGCCACCTGATTCGCATTGAACACCAGTGCCACCAGGGCAAACAGCGAAGACAAGAGCATCCCCGCGAGCATCGCCAACAACACGCCGAGCCACAGGTTGCCGCTGTTCAGCGCAACGATAAAACCGATCACCGCGCCAAACAGCATCATCCCTTCCTGGCCGAGGTTGAGCACGCCGCTCTTCTCGCAGATCAACTCACCCAGCGCCACCAACAACAGCGGTGTGCCGCAACGCACCATGGCGTAGAAAATATTGCTCAGCAGATCGATATCCATCACAGCGCTCCGGCGGTTACGGCGGTGGTCGATGCGCGCCGTGCCCAGCGCAGTTTCAGGCGTGGCCGATAGAGAATCAGCACGTCGCAGGCCAGCAGGAAAAACAGCATCATCCCCTGGAACAGTTGGGTGATCGCTTGGGGCAGATTCAGGGTCATTTGCGCGCTTTCACCGCCGATGTACAGCAGCGCCATCAGCAAGCTTGAGAACAGAATGCCAATCGGGTTCAACCGCCCGAGAAACGCCACGGTGATTGCCGCATAGCCATAGCCCGGCGAGACTTGCGGCACCAATTGCCCGATCGGCCCGGTCACTTCGCAGACCCCGGCCAGCCCGGCCAGGCCGCCGCTGATCAACAGCGCGAGCCAGATCAGGCGCTTCTCGCGAAAGCCGACAAAACCTGCGGCACGTTTATCCAGACCGAGCACTTTGATCTGGAAACCGACAAAGCTTTTCTGCAACAACACCCACACCGCAACCAGTGCGAGCAGGGCGAAATACACCCCGGCATGCACCCGGCCATCCTCCATCAGCAGCGGCAGGCGACTGGCGTCGCCGAACATCGCCGACTCGGGAAAGTTGTAGCCGGCCGGATCCTTCAGCGGCCCGTGCACGCAGAACAGCAACAGGTTCAGCGCGATGTAATTGAGCATGATGCTGGTGAGGATTTCGTTGGCGTTGAAGCGCGTGCGCAGCCATGCCGTCAGCCCGGCCCAAGCGGCGCCGGCGAAGGTGCCGGTGAGTAGAATCAGCACCAGCGCCCAACGGCTTTGCAGGTCGATGATGTTCACCGCCAAGGCACTGCCGGCGAGTGCACCGAGGAGCAACTGACCTTCGGCGCCGATGTTCCAGATTCGCGCCTGATACGCCACCGCCAGGCCCAATGCGCAGAGCAGAATCGGCAGCGCCTTGACCAGCAGTTCGGAGACGCCATAAAGATCGCTGACCGGTGCGATCAACAGCGTGTGCAAGGTTTGCAGCGGATCATGGCCAAGGGCGATGAACAACAGCGAGCCGCAACCAAGTGTCAGCAGTGCTGCCAGCAACGGCGAGCACCACAACATCAGGCGCGATTGCTGGCCACGGGGTTCGAGGGAAAGCAGCATGTTGGGGAAACTCCGTCAGGCCGTGGCCGATGAATGCGTGGGGTTGATGTGCCCGGCCATCCAGCCGCCGACATCGCTCAGCAGGGTGTCGGTGGTGTTCTGCAGCGGCGACAGACGCCCCGCGCACAGGGCGCCGAGGCGGTCGCTGATCTGGAACAGTTCGTCGAGGTCTTCGGAAATCACCAGGATCGCCGCGCCGGCATCGCGCAGGACAATCAGCGCGCGGTGAATGGTCGCCGCCGCGCCAACGTCGACGCCCCAGGTCGGGTGCGCGGCGATCAGCAATTTCGGTTGCTGGAGGATTTCCCGGCCAAGAATGAATTTCTGCAGATTGCCGCCGGAAAGGCTGCGCGCGGCAGCGTAAGTGCCCGGGGTTTTCACCCCGAAGCGCTGAATGATGGTTTGTGCGAGGGTTTCGACTTTGCCGCGCTGGATCAAGCCGTTGCTCACTAGCCCTTGTTGAAAGGCCGTGAGCAAGCCGTTGTCGGCAAGGCTCAGTTCAGGCACCGCGCCGTGACCCAGGCGTTCTGCCGGGACGAACGCCAGACCCAGTTGGCGCCGCGCATCCGGGCGCAAATCGGCGACCGCTTGCCCGGCGAAACGAATCGTTGTCGCGCCGTTGCGGGGCAGGGTTTGTTCACCGCTGAGCAGGGCGAGCAGCTCATCCTGGCCATTGCCCGCGACCCCGGCGATACCGACGATTTCCCCGCTGCGTACTTGCAGGTTGATGTCGCTCAACGAGCAGCCGAAGGGATCCGGGTTGTGCCAACTCAGGCCGTTTACCTGTAGAAAGTCCGCGCCGCCACTGACCTTCGGGTATTCGCCGATCAGTGCCGCCGCTTCGCCGACCATCATCTGCGCCAACTGCTGATCCGAGCATTCGGCCGGCAGGCAATGCCCGGCGACCCGTCCGCCGCGCAAGACCGTGGCGCTATGGCACAGTGCGCGCACTTCCGCGAGCTTGTGGCTGATAAACAGAATGCTGCAGCCCTCGGCGGCCAGACGGCGCAGGGTGATGAACAGCTCGTCCGCCTCTTGCGGCGTCAGCACCGACGTCGGCTCGTCGAGAATCAGCAGGCGAATGTCCTGCATCAGGCAGCGAATGATCTCCACCCGTTGCCGCTCGCCGATCGACAGGCTGTGGACAAGTCGCTCCGGCTCCAGCGCCATGCCGTAGCGGCGCGACACTTGGCGAATCTTCGGCTCCAGTTGTTTCGGCGTGCCGGCCTTGGCCCCCATGGCCAGGGCAATGTTCTGCGCGACGCTGAGCGTTTCGAAGAGCGAGAAATGCTGGAACACCATGCCGATCCCCAACTGCCGGGCCTGCGCCGGGCTGCGGATGTTCACCCGCTGGCCCTCCCAGAGCATCTCGCCGGAATCGGCCTGGGTAACGCCGTAGATGATCTTCATCAGTGTGCTTTTGCCTGCGCCGTTCTCACCGAGCAGGGCGTGGATTTCCCCCGGCGCGATGCTCAGGTCGATGGCGTCATTGGCCAGACAACCGGGGTAGCGTTTGCTGATCTGGCGCAGTTGCAGGCGCGGCGTTGAATCTGGGCTTGGCATGACAGGCTCGACTGACTTGGAGTTGTGCCTGTGGATAAAGCAATTTCCTGGCCATTGAGTCAGGAACCTTGTCGGGCCTTGCGCGCCCACGGTTGCCGTAGAGCGTCGAAGGGGAGATGCTCGAGAAGTACGGCACCAATTGAGAGCAAAGCCGTTGATCAGGCTCCAGTTTTGCCCGTGGACAACTGATCAAAAAACGAGCAAATGCGTGGGGCCTATGCAGAACCTGCGGCTGCGCCAGCCATAAACGGGTTATCCACAGGTTGCTCCACAGTATTTGTGCGCAATTGGAAATCCTTGGCATAAGCGCTGAGGTGCTATCTCCCAATAGTGATAAACAGCGCTAACTATCTGTTTTTACGTGGGATTTATCTTTTTTCAGACGCAGTGGACGAAAAGTGAGCAAATCGCGCAAAGCCACGTGACAGAAGGGTTACAGCCATATGTGCTCAGGTTATCCACAGTCGGGTGCACAGCAGATGTGGGCAAGTTGCTGGAATAAAGAAATCCGTCGACGCCCTAAAAGATCGCAGCCTTCGGCAGCTCCTACAGGGAGAGCACATTTTCAATGTAGGAGCTGCGGCACGCTGCGATCTTTTGCTCTACTAACGCTGCAGCACAATCCGCCCCCGACTCAAATCCGCCAGCTGCGTTTGCAGCAACTCGATCTGCGCCTCACCCACCGCCAACTGCAACTCAACACCATTGGCGGTGAAGTTTTCTTCCACCACCAGACCACCCAGATCCGCCACCCGCAGCTTCACCAGCGCCAACTCGGCAAAGCCGCAGGCGCAACTGAGCGGCACAC
This sequence comes from Pseudomonas sp. JQ36, assembly GCF_053851495.1. Classification (NCBI taxonomy): domain Bacteria; kingdom Pseudomonadati; phylum Pseudomonadota; class Gammaproteobacteria; order Pseudomonadales; family Pseudomonadaceae; genus Pseudomonas; species Pseudomonas sp. JQ36. Next base: position 5,623,369 of record NZ_CM132642.1, read on the forward strand.
GGCTGATCAACTCCACTTTTTCCGCATTCTGCAGGCACTTGTTCGCGCCGCCGCCATAAGCCCTGGCCAAACCGCCGGTGCCCAATTGAATGCCGCCATACCAGCGGATCACCAGCACCGCGACCTGATCGCAATCCTGCGCCTCAATGGCCGCCAGAATCGGTCGTCCGGCGGTGCCGCCGGGTTCGCCGTCGTCGTTGCTGCGGTATTGCGCACCGAGTTTCCACGCCCAGCAGTTGTGCGAGGCATTCAAGTCGCTGTGTTGTTCGAAGAACGCCTGCGCGTCGGCGGGGCTGCCGATCGGCGCGGCGAAGGTGATGAAGCGGCTTTTACGAATCTCTTCGCGGTACTCGCAAAAACCGCTGAGGGTGAAAGGCATAAACGTCTTAAATAGTCGGGGTGAGGCCGCAGCCTTTGAGAATGATGCGGATCAGGTTGTTGCCGGCGTCTTCCATGTCCTGCTTGGTCAGCTTACTGCGACCGCTGACGCGACAGATCTGCGTGGCGAAGTCGGCGTAATGCTGGGTGCTGCCCCACAGCAGGAAAATCAGGTGCACCGGATCCACCGGGTCCATCTTGCCGGCATCGATCCAGGCCTGGAACACTGCTGCGCGGCCCTGGAACCAGGCGCGGTAATCCTGGTTGAAATACTCGGTCAGGCATTCGCCACCGCTGATCACTTCCATCGCAAAAATCCGCGAGGCTTGCGGTTGGCGGCGGGAGAATTCCATCTTGGCGCGAATGTAGCGGGTCAGCGCTTCGGCCGGATCGTCCTCGGCGGTCAAGGTGTTGAAGGTGCTGTCCCACAGCTCGATGATGTTGCTCAGCACCGCCACGTACAACCCCAACTTGTTGGTGAAGTAGTAATGCAGGTTCGCCTTGGGCAACCCGGCATTCTGTGCAATGGTGTTCATGCTGGTGCCTTTGTAACCGTGACGGGCGAACTCGTCTTCGGCGGCTTTGAGGATGGTCTCTTCGTTCTTCTGACGAATGCGGCTGGCGGGTTTGCCGCCATGAGCGGGGACTTCAAAGGTCATAGGCACTTCCGGTTTGTCTGTGGGTGCAACCAGTTGCGTTGATAACGCACCCACAGGCATCCGACAAGTCCTGATGCAATAAAACCGTTACGCCTGTTCGATCTTGTTCAGCGCTGCGGCGGATTCGACAGTGGCGGTTTTCGCCTCCGGCAGTAACAGGCAGAGGATGATCGCAGTCAGGCCGCCGCTGGTGATCGCCGAGTCGAACAGGTTCTGCACCAGTTTCGGCAACAGGTGCAGCAGGTTCGGTTGCGCGGCAATGCCCAGGCCGACGCCGAGCGAGGTGGCGATGATCAGCATGCTGCGTCGGTCCAGCGGCGACTGCGCGAGGATCCGCACCCCGGCCGCCGCCACGCTGCCGAACATCACCAGGGTGGCGCCGCCGAGCACCGGTTTCGGGATCTGCTGCAGCACCGCGCCGATCATGGGGAACAGGCCGAGACAAACCAGGATCGCGCCGATGTACAGCCCGACATAGCGGCTGGCCACGCCGGTCAACTGGATCACGCCGTTGTTCTGCGCAAACGTGGTGTTGGGGAAGGCGCTGAAAGTAGCGGCGATCATGCAGCTCACGCCGTCACCGAGTACGCCGCCGCGCAGTCGGCTTATATAAGAAGGGCCGCTGATCGGCTGGCGGGCCAGCATGCAATTTGCCGTCAGGTCACCGACGGTTTCGATGGTGCTGATCAGATAAATCAGCGCGACCGGCAGGAAAGCCGTCCAGTCGAAGTTGAAACCGAACTTGAACGGTGCAGGAAGACTCACCAGCGGCAAGTCAGGCAATGCCTGCGGAACCAGTTTTCCGCTGAACCATGCGGCCAGACTGCCGAGCAGCAGTCCGATAATGATGGCCGACAACCGCACCCACGGCGTGTTCGAGCGGTTGAGCAGGATGATCGTCAGCAACACGAACACCCCCAGCGCCAGATTGCCCGGCGCGCCGAAGTCCGGCGCATTGAATCCACCGCCCAGATCGGTGATGCCGACCTTGATCAGGCTGATGCCGATCAGGGTGATGACGATCCCGGTCACCAGCGGCGTAACAACCCGGCGTAATTGACCGATGAAACGGCTGAGGACGATCTGCACCACGGCGCCGAAAAAGCACACGCCGAAGATCATCGCCAGAATGTCTTCCGGGCTGCCGCCACGCTGCTTGACCAGAAACCCGGCCGACAGCACCGCGCCGAGAAAGGCGAAACTGGTGCCCTGCAAACAGATCATCCCGGCGCCGATGCCGAACGGCCGTCGCGCCTGAATAAAGGTGCCGACCCCGGAAACCATCAGCGCCATGCTGATCAGATACGGCAAATGCGCGGTCAGCCCGAGGGCCGAGCCGATCACCAGCGGCGGGGTGATGATGCCGACGAAACTGGCGAGCACGTGTTGCAGGGCGGCGAGGATTGCGGCGGGTGGATTTGGGCGGTCGTCGAGGCCGTAGATCAGGTCGCTGGACGGTTCAGAATCTGGCTGCATGGCTTAAGGCTTCTTGTTCAGGGATCGAGTTCACCCTTCACTGCAAAAACCTGTCCACTTGCTCAGCTTTCAGGGATTGCGATCGCCAAATGTAGGAGCTGCCGCAGGCTGCGATCTGTTGATCTTGCTTTCAACGCGTCGCAGCGAGGCTCTCCAGAAAGCTCTCCAGCACCAAATGAGGGCGCCGCCCCTTGCGCGTGACCGATGCCAGACTCAAATCATAAAAACGCGTCGTCGATTTCAGCGCACGCAAGCGACCTTGCTGCACCCACAGGCTGGCGTAATGATCCGGCAGATAACCGATGTAACGCCCGGTCAAAATCAAAAACGCCATGCCCTCACGGTCGGACGCGCTGGCGGTGCAATTGAGCGCCTGGTAATGCGCCTGAATCTCCGCCGGCAAGCGAAAGGTCGGCGCAATCGCGTCTTGGCTATTAAGACGCTCGTCATCCAGTTGCTTGTCATCGACATAAAATAGCGGATGGCCCACCGCGCAATAAAGCAGCGAGCGTTCGCTGTACAACGGCTGATATTCCAGCCCCGACAGTGCGCTGGCCTGCGGCACCACGCCGACATGCAGGCGACCGTCGAGCACGCCTTGTTCGACTTCGTTGGGGGCGATCATACGAATCTGGATCTGCACGTCCGGCCCGCGTTCCTTCAACTGGGCGAGGGCATGGGTGATGCGCATGTGGGGCAGGGTGACGAGGTTGTCGGTCAGGCCGATGATCAACTCGCCACGCAGGTGCTGGTGCAGGCCATTGACCTCGGTGCGGAAACTTTCCAGCGCACTTAACAGTTGCAGCGCTGACTGATAAACCTCACGGCCTTCTTCGGTCAACGAGAACCCGGCGCGGCCGCGTTGGCACAAACGCAGGCCGAGGCGCTGTTCGAGATCGCTCATTTGCTGGCTGATCGCCGAGCGTCCGATGCCGAGCACGGTTTCCGCCGCCGAGAAGCCGCCGCACTCCACCACGCTGCGGAAAATCCGCAGCAGGCGAATATCAAAGTCACTGACCTGGGCCAGCGGATCGGCGCGGCGGCTGCTCATTTTATTGTTCTCATTGTTTAGCAAAGTTCTAACTGAAGGTTAGAAGAGTTGAATTTCACCGACTTTATCCCCGTGGCAACTTAGCTGCAACAACGCTTTTTATCTCCCTGATGCTTATGCCCTGCGAGGTTTTGCCCGATGAACATGCCTGAAAACGCGCCGTCGCCACTGGCCAGCCAACTGAAGCTGGACGCGCACTGGATGCCGTACACCGCCAACCGCAACTTCCAGCGCGACCCGCGTCTGATCGTTGGTGCCGAAGGCAGCTGGCTGTTCGATGACAAGGGCCGCAAGATCTACGATTCGCTGTCCGGTCTGTGGACCTGCGGCGCCGGGCACACCCGCAAGGAAATCCAGGAAGCGGTATCCAGACAACTGGGCACCCTCGATTACTCGCCAGGCTTTCAGTACGGTCATCCGCTGTCATTCCAGTTGGCCGAGAAAATCACTGAGCTGACTCCGGGTAATCTGAATCACGTGTTTTTCACCGACTCCGGCTCCGAATGCGCCGACACTGCGGTGAAGATGGTTCGTGCCTACTGGCGTCTGAAAGGTCAGTCGACCAAGACCAAAATGATCGGCCGTGCCCGTGGTTATCACGGCGTGAACATCGCCGGCACCAGCCTTGGCGGCGTCAACGGCAACCGCAAGCTGTTCGGTCAGGCGATGATGGACGTCGATCACCTGCCGCACACTCTGCTGGCCAGCAACGCATTCTCCCGTGGCATGCCGGAGCAGGGCGGTATTGCTCTGGCCGATGAACTGCTGAAGTTGATCGAACTGCACGACGCGTCAAACATCGCGGCGGTCTTCGTTGAGCCAATGGCCGGTTCCGCTGGCGTACTGGTTCCACCGCAGGGTTATCTGAAGCGTCTGCGCGAGATCTGCGATCAACACAACATCCTGCTGGTGTTCGATGAAGTGATCACCGGCTTCGGCCGCACCGGTTCGATGTTCGGCGCCGAGAGCTTTGGCGTGACCCCGGATCTGATGTGCATCGCCAAGCAAGTCACCAACGGCGCGATCCCGATGGGCGCGGTGATTGCCAGCTCCGAGATCTACCAGACCTTCATGAATCAGCCGACTCCGGAATATGCGGTGGAATTCCCCCACGGCTACACCTACTCGGCGCACCCGGTGGCGTGCGCCGCTGGCCTTGCGGCACTCGACCTGCTGCAAAAGGAAAACCTGGTGCAGAGCGTGGCCGAGGTTGCCCCGCATTTCGAAAATGCGCTGCACGGCCTGAAAGGTTCGAAGAACGTCATCGACATCCGTAACTACGGCTTGGCCGGTGCGATCCAGATCGCGGCCCGTGACGGCGACGCCATCGTGCGTCCGTTCGAAGCCGGTATGGCCCTGTGGAAAGCCGGGTTCTACGTGCGCTTCGGCGGCGACACCCTGCAGTTCGGCCCAACCTTCAACAGCAAGCCGCAAGACCTCGATCGTCTGTTCGACGCGGTTGGCGAAGTGCTGAACAAGCTCGACTGATTTTTCCCTCTATATATACCTGCGAATAACAGGCGCCCCATGTGGGCGTCTGTACACAAGAATTCAGGAGTTATTCGATGAGCGTTATCCCGCATTTGATCAATGGCGAACTGGTGACCGAGAACGGTCGCGCGGTTGATGTGTTCAACCCGTCCACCGGTCAGGCGATCCACAAGCTGCCGCTGGCCACCCGCGAAACCATTCAACACGCGATCGACGCCGCCAAGGCTGCGTTCCCGGCATGGCGCAACACCCCTCCGGCCAAACGTGCCCAGGTGATGTTCCGTTTCAAGCAATTGCTGGAGCAGAACGAAGCACGCATCTCGCAATTGATCAGCGAAGAGCACGGCAAGACCCTCGAAGACGCCGCCGGTGAACTCAAGCGCGGTATCGAGAACGTCGAGTTTGCCTGCGCCGCCCCGGAAATCCTCAAGGGCGAATACAGCCGCAACGTCGGCCCGAACATCGACGCCTGGTCGGACTTCCAGCCACTGGGCGTGGTTGCCGGCATCACGCCGTTCAACTTCCCGGCGATGGTGCCACTGTGGATGTACCCGCTGGCGATCGTTTGCGGTAACTGCTTCATCCTCAAACCGTCCGAGCGTGATCCAAGCTCGACGCTGCTGATTGCTCAATTGCTGATCGAAGCCGGTCTGCCGAAAGGTGTATTGAGCGTGGTGCATGGCGACAAGACCGCAGTGGACGCGCTGATCGAAGCGCCGGAAGTCAAAGCCCTGAGCTTCGTTGGCTCGACGCCGATTGCCGAGTACATCTATGCCGAAGGCACCAAGCGCGGCAAACGCGTTCAGGCACTGGGCGGGGCGAAGAACCATGCGGTGCTGATGCCGGATGCGGATCTGGACAACGCGGTCAGCGCGCTGATGGGGGCGGCCTATGGTTCTTGCGGTGAGCGCTGCATGGCGATTTCGGTCGCAGTGTGTGTCGGCGATCAGGTAGCGGATGCGCTGGTGGCGAAACTGGTTCCACAGATCAAGGCGCTGAAAATCGGTGCTGGCACTTCCTGCGGTCTGGACATGGGCCCACTGGTAACCGGTCAGGCGCGGGACAAGGTCAGCGGCTATGTCGATGACGGCGTGGCAGCGGGCGCAACCCTGGTGGTCGATGGTCGCGGCTTGAGCATTCCGGGTCATGAAGAGGGCTTCTTCCTCGGCGGCTGCCTGTTCGACAACGTCACCCCTGAAATGCGCATCTATAAGGAAGAGATCTTCGGGCCGGTGTTGTGCGTGGTTCGGGTCAACAGCCTGGAAGAGGCGATGAAGCTGATCAACGATCATGAATACGGCAACGGCACCTGCATCTTCACTCGTGACGGTGAGGCGGCGCGTCTGTTCTGCGACGAGATCGAAGTCGGCATGGTCGGCGTCAACGTACCGCTGCCGGTTCCGGTGGCTTACCACAGCTTCGGCGGCTGGAAGCGTTCGCTGTTCGGCGACCTGCATGCTTATGGCCCGGATGGTGTGCGCTTCTATACCCGTCGCAAGGCCATCACTCAGCGCTGGCCGCAGCGTGCGAGCCATGAGGCTTCGCAGTTCGCTTTCCCTAGCTTGTAAATAGAAGAG
>NZ_CM132642.1:5635000-6091786 GCF_053851495.1 Pseudomonas sp. JQ36
GGTTCTGTATGGAAGGGCCATCGCTCAACGGATAAAAGGTACTCCGGGGATAACAGGCTGATACCGCCCAAGAGTTCATATCGACGGCGGTGTTTGGCACCTCGATGTCGGCTCATCACATCCTGGGGCTGAAGCCGGTCCCAAGGGTATGGCTGTTCGCCATTTAAAGTGGTACGCGAGCTGGGTTTAGAACGTCGTGAGACAGTTCGGTCCCTATCTGCCGTGGACGTTTGAGATTTGAGAGGGGCTGCTCCTAGTACGAGAGGACCGGAGTGGACGAACCTCTGGTGTTCCGGTTGTCACGCCAGTGGCATTGCCGGGTAGCTATGTTCGGGAAAGATAACCGCTGAAAGCATCTAAGCGGGAAACTTGCCTCAAGATGAGATCTCACTGGAACCTTGAGTTCCCTGAAGGGCCGTCGAAGACTACGACGTTGATAGGTTGGGTGTGTAAGCGCTGTGAGGCGTTGAGCTAACCAATACTAATTGCCCGTGAGGCTTGACCATATAACACCCAAGCAATCTGAATGCTCGAAAGAGACCAGATTGCGGTGTGTGAAGACGCAATGAACCGAAAGTTCGCGCTGCTCACAAACACCTGTATCACATACCCGATTTGCTGAAGCGAGGCCAACGTGCCACGAGTCAGTACCCGAATTTCTTGACGACCATAGAGCGTTGGAACCACCTGATCCCATCCCGAACTCAGAAGTGAAACGATGCATCGCCGATGGTAGTGTGGGGTTTCCCCATGTGAGAGTAGGTCATCGTCAAGATTAAATTCCGAAACCCCAATTGCGAAAGCAGTTGGGGTTTTGTTTTGCCCGCAGGAAAGTTCCTACAGCATGCGGTAGGCCCTTCCGGCTGTCACAGCCTGCCGACAGTGCTAAGGTTCTGCCTTGGCTTTTGTACTTTTCCAAGGAAGCTTTTATGCCGGACGCCTCGTCCCTCAACGCTGCATTCATGGTGGTTCAGAGCAATAGCCTGGACGAGCTGCGCAGCCTGGTGGTCAGCATCATGCGGCGTTACCCATTGGCCCCCTTGGAGAATGAAATCGCTCTGGTTCAAAGCAACGGTATAGCCCAATGGCTCAAACTGGCTTTGGCGGAAGATCCTGAAGAGGACGATCTCGGTGGTTGCGGAATAGCCGCTGCCATCGATGTGCAACTTCCAGGCAGTTTCATGTGGCAGCTCTACCGTATGGTCTTGGGCCGAGACGAAATCCCCGCCACATCCTTGCTCGACAAGGCTCCGCTGACCTGGCGGCTGATGCGCCTGTTGCCGCAAGTGATTGATCGCCCCCATTTCGAACCGCTACAACGCTTCCTCACCCATGACACCGACTTGCGCAAGCGCTACCAGTTGTCCGAGCGCCTGGCAGACCTGTTTGACCAATATCAGGTGTATCGGGCCGACTGGCTCGAGGATTGGGCCGAGGGCCGGCATCAGTTACGTAATGTTCGAGGCGAGATAAAGCCACTGGCTCCAGTCAGTTGCTGGCAGGCTGAACTCTGGCGTGCTCTTTTGGAAGATGTCGGTGAGCAAGGCATGGCCCAGAGCCGGGCCGGCGTTCATCAACGATTTATCGAGTGCATAAACTCCCTCGAACATGCACCAGCAGGACTACCCTCGCGGGTGATCGTGTTCGGTATATCCTCGTTGCCCGCCCAAGTGCTTGAAGCGTTGGCCGGACTTGCACGTTTCAGTCAGGTGCTGTTGTGTGTACACAACCCTTGCCGACACCACTGGGCCGATATCGTCGCCGACAAGGATCTGCTACGTCATCAATACAAGCGTCAGAGCCGCAAGAACGGCATGCCGGTCGTACTCGATCCTGAAACGTTGCACCAACATGCTCATCCGCTGCTCGCCGCCTGGGGCAAGCAAGGCCGCGACTATATCAACCTGCTCGACAGTTACGATGACCCCAACAGCTATCGCGCGGCGTTTCGTGACGGTCGCATTGATCTGTTCAGCGAAAATCAGCCACATAACCTGCTCAACCAACTTCAGGACGACATCCTCGAGTTGCGGCCACTCAATGAAACGCGCGAGCTCTGGCCTGCCGTTGACTTGACGCTGGATGGGTCAATCCGCTTCCACATCGCTCACAGTGCCCAGCGCGAGGTGGAAATCCTTCACGACCAGTTACTCGCACGCTTCAGCGCCAATCCGGATCTGCGCCCGCGCGATGTAATTGTGATGGTGCCGGACATCGACAGCTACGCGCCGCATATCCGGGCGGTATTCGGGCAGCTGGATCGACATGATCCACGCTTCATTCCATTTACCTTGGCCGACCAGGGCCAGCGGGGCCGCGATCCGTTGCTGATTGCTGTCGAGCACCTGCTGAAGCTGCCAGATAGTCGTTTCCCGGTGAGCGAGATCCTCGATTTGCTCGACGTCCCTGCGTTGCGCGCCCGATTTGGCGTGCAAGAGCGTGATTTGCCTACTTTGCATCGCTGGATCGAAGGAGCAGGCGTGCGCTGGGGAATGAACGCCGAGCAACGTGCGGGACTGGGTTTGCCGGATGAGCTTGAACAGAACAGCTGGCATTTCGGTCTGCGGCGAATGTTGCTGGGGTACGCAGTTGGCAGCTCCAGCGCCTGTGCCGGTATCGAACCCTATGATGAAATCGGTGGTCTGGATGCTGCGTTGATCGGCCCGTTGGTTGCCCTGCTCGATGCATTGGAACTGGCTCATCACGAACTCACTCAAGTCGCTCAGCCGAAGGTGTGGGGGCAGCGTCTGCAAATCCTGATGCAGCTGTTTTTCAAGGCCAGTAACGAGCACGACGATTATCTGCTCACGCAACTTGAGGAGTTGCGCGAAACCTGGCTGCAGACCTGTGAATCCGTTGGGTTGGTCGATGAATTGCCGCTGACGGTAGTTCGCGAAGCCTGGCTCGCGGGGCTGGATCAGGGGCGTCTGTCCCAGCGTTTTCTCGCCGGCGCAGTAAATTTTTGCACGCTGATGCCCATGCGGGCGATCCCGTTCAAGCTTGTCTGTTTGCTGGGGATGAACGATGGCGATTATCCCCGGGCGCAACCGCCACTGGACTTCGACCTCATGGGCAGTGACTACCGGCCAGGGGACCGTTCCCGGCGTGAAGACGATCGCTATCTGTTGCTCGAGGCGCTCCTGTCTGCGCGCGATCAGCTGTACATCAGTTGGGTCGGACGCAGCATTCGCGACAACAGTGAACGGCCTGCTTCAGTGCTGATCGGCCAGTTGCGCGATCACCTCGCCAGTGGCTGGCGGTCGCTCGATGAGCAACAGGATCTGTTGACCTCCATGACCGAGGAGCACCCCCTGCAACCGTTCAGTTCGCGCTATTTCCATGAAGGCGATCAACTATTCAGTTATGCCCGTGAATGGCAGGTTTTGCACCAGGTGCATGCGCCACAAGATGAGGCGGATCTACTCGCGCCCCATGTTCAGGAGGAGCCGCTGAGTCTGGCTCTTCTGCAGGATTTCTTGCGTAACCCGGTCCGGCACTTTTTCACGCAGCGCCTCAAAGTGTACTTCGAGGCCGCCGAGGCGCCCCTGGCTGACGAAGAACCGTTCGTGCTGGACGCATTGCAACGCTACACACTGAGCGACAGCCTGCTCGAAGCCGCACTCCGGCAGCCGGACAATATCAATCGGGCACTCGAAGATCAGGCGCGGCGTTTGCAAAACAGCGGATTGTTGCCCATGGCCGGCTTCGGCGAATGCCTGCAACGAGAGTTGATCGAGCCGTTACCGGACTTGCTGCAACGTTACCAACAACTTCTGGTGTTATGGCCGACACCATTGACCAGCGCGCTCCCCGTCAGTCTTGACTTGCAGGGCGTGCGTGTTGAAGGCTGGCTCGCCGGTTTGCATCAACGCGCTGACGGTGGCGTGTTGTCGGTCACGACCATTCCCAACAGCATCGGCTCGATCAAGAGTCGAAAATGGCATCGATTGATCAAGCCCTGGGTCAATCACCTGGTGGCCTGCGCCAGCGGACTTACCCTGACCACGGCACTGGTGGCGAGTGACGATACGCTGTTGCTTGAGCCGCTGGAGAAGGATCGAGCGGTTCGTTTTCTGGGTGATCTGCTGCTCGCCTGGCAGGCCGGCATGCGCCAGCCGTTACCGATCGCGGTCAAGACAGCCTTCGCCTGGCTCGCGCAGACTGATCCGCTCAAGGCTGAGGCGGCTGCCAGAAAAGCCTACGAAGGCGACGGCCAGACCAGTGACGGTGAGCGCCGTGAAAGCCCTGCGCTGTCACGCCAATTCGCCGACTTTGACGCATTGATTGCCGACGAAACATTCTCCGGTTGGTGCGACGCGTTGTATCGCCCCCTGTTTGAGGCGCCATGGCGCTCATTGGCCAGCGAAGGAGCGCGCGCATGAGTACCAAAACACCGCTGGCTCTGGCCTTCCCGCTGCACGGCAGTCAACTCATCGAAGCCAGTGCCGGTACCGGCAAGACCTTTACCATTTCTGCCCTCTATCTGCGGCTGATCCTTGGCCACGGCGGCGAATCGAGTGGCTTCGGCCGTGAGCTGCTGCCCCCGCAGATTCTTGTGGTGACCTTCACCGATGCCGCCACCAAGGAGCTGCGTGAAAGAATCCGTACGCGGCTGGCCGAGGCCGCGCGGTTTTTCCGTGAAGAAACCCCGGCGCCGGATGGCTTGATTGCCGAGCTGCGCGAGCAGTTTGACCCGGCACAATGGCGCGGTTGCGCCAATCGCCTGGACATCGCTGCGCAATGGATGGATGAAGCGGCCGTCTCCACCATCCACAGTTGGTGCCAGCGCATGCTGCGCGAACACGCGTTCGACAGCGGCAGCCTGTTTACCCAGTCCCTGGAAACCGATCACAGCGATCTGCTCGGTGAAGTGCTGCGCGATTACTGGCGACTGTTCTGTTATCCGATGCAGGGCGACGCGCTGAACTGGGTTCGCGCTAACTGGGGCGGGCCGGCAGCGTTGTTGTCACGAGTGCGCGGCCTGTTTGGCAGCGAGCGCGACAGTGATGACGGCAAGGCCCCCGCAGAATTGATCAATGAGTGTCTGCAAGAACGGCGTGCCGCGTTGCTCGAGCTGAAGATGCCGTGGCGTCAGTGGGCCGATGAGCTGCTGGTGATCTGTCACGAAGGCGTTGCGAGCAAAGCCGTCGACGGACGCAAGATGCAGGCGCGCTACTTCGAGCCCTGGTTCGAGAAACTCAAGGCGTGGGCCGAAGACGAGGCCATGGAGCAACTGGACATCGGCACCGGTTTCACCCGATTGACCCCTGACGGAATGGCCGAAGCCTGGAAGGGCCAGGCACCGAGTCATCCGGGTCTCGACGCGATGCCGGAGCTCAAGTCGAGCCTCGACGCGCTTCCCACCCCCGATGCCGCCGTATTGCAACATGCGGCGAGATGGGTGGGCGCGCGTTTTGAGGAAGAGAAGCGTCGTCGTGCGGAAATGGGTTTCGACGACATGCTGTTGCGCCTCGATGCGGCGTTGCAATCCGACAGCGGCGAGCGCCTTGCTGCGGTGATCCGCGAGCAGTTTCCGGTTGCTCTGATCGATGAGTTTCAGGACACCGACCCGGTGCAATACCGGATCTTCGAGAGCATCTACCGCATCGAGGACAACAGTCCGGAGACCGGTCTGTTTCTGATCGGCGACCCCAAGCAGGCGATTTACGCGTTCCGTGGCGCCGATATCTACACCTACCTGCGTGCGCGTCAGGCCACTACCGGCCGCCTGCATACGCTGGGCACCAACTTCCGCTCCAGCCATGGCATGGTCAACGCGGTCAATCACGTATTCGAGCGCGCCGAGTCCCGCGAGCAGGGACGCGGCGCGTTTTTGTTTCGGGAAAAAACCGGGGAAAATCCGGTGCCGTTCCAGCCTGTTGAGTCTCAGGGGCGCAAAGAGCGGCTGCAGATCGCCGGCCACGATGTCGCGGCACTGAATGTCTGGCACCTGTCGACGGATCAGCCGTTGTCGGGCGCATTCTATCGCCAGCAGTTGGCCGCGGCCTGTGCCAGCGAAATCACTGCATTGCTCAATGGCGGGCAAACCGGTGCGGCGGGATTTGTCCGCGACGGAGAAGACTTCAGAGGCTTGCGGCCCTCTGACATTGCGATTCTGGTGCGCGACGGCAAAGAGGCCCAAGCCGTACGCGCAGAACTTGCGGCCCGTGGCGTGCGCAGCGTTTACCTGTCGGACAAGGACTCGGTGTTCGCCGCCCAGGAAGCGCATGATCTGCTGTCCTGGCTCAAGGCCTGCGCGGAGCCGGATGTCGAGCGCTCTCTGAAGGCTGCGCTGGCCTGCATCACCCTCAATCTGCCGTTGGCTGAACTGGAACGATTGAATCAGGACGAGTTGGTCTGGGAAGCCCGGGTCATGCAGTTTCGTGGCTATCGCGAACTGTGGCGCAAGCAAGGTGTGTTGCCGATGTTACGGCGCCTGCTGCACGACTTTCACCTGCCGCAAACGCTGATCGCGCGCAGTGATGGCGAGCGGGTACTGACCAACCTTTTGCATTTATCGGAACTGATGCAGCAGGCTGCCGCTGAGCTTGATGGCGAGCAAGCGCTGATTCGTCATCTGGCCGAGCTTCTTGCGTTGTCCGGTCAGGCCGGCGAAGAGCAGATATTGCGTCTGGAGAGTGACGAGCAATTGGTCAAGGTCGTGACCATTCACAAATCCAAAGGGCTTGAGTATCCGTTGGTGTTCCTGCCGTTCATCTGCTCGGCAAAACCGGTGGATGGCAGTCGCTTGCCGCTGCATTACCACGATGCCTCCGGCAAAGCCCAAGTGACGCTTAAGCCGACTGCCGAATTGATCGCCCTGGCGGATGACGAGCGTCTGGCCGAGGACCTGCGTCTGCTCTACGTCGCCCTGACTCGCGCGCAACATGCCTGCTGGCTGGGTGTCACGGACCTCAAACGCGGTAATAACAACAGTTCGGTGCTTCATCTTTCGGCGCTTGGCTATCTGCTGGGTGGCGGCGCAAGGCTGGATGAGTCAACCGGCCTGAGCCGTTGGCTGCAGGATTTGCAACAGAACTGCACGGCCATCAGCTTGGGTGAGTTGCCTCAAGCCACTCAGGAGATCTACCGGCCCGAGCGCAACGAAGCGATCCTCAGCGCTACATTGGTGCCCAAGCGCAAGGCCAGCGAAAACTGGTGGATTGCCTCCTACAGTGCTTTGCGCATCAGTGACGTGTTGAGCGTGGGCAGCGATGAGGCGCCGGACAGCCCACAAGCGCAAAAACTGTTTGATGATGAACGTCTCGACCCGGATGCACCGCGCGAGATCGTGGCCGGTGGCGCCGATATTCATCGTTTTCCTCGCGGCCCGAACCCGGGCACCTTCCTCCATGGTCTGCTGGAATGGGCTGGAGACGAAGGTTTTGCCGTTCCTTTTGAAACGCTCAAGGATGCGATTGGCCGGCGCTGCAACCTGCGCGGTTGGGAGGGGTGGATCACTACGCTGAGTGACTGGCTGCAACACTTGCTCAAGTCGCCGCTGCCAGCAGGTGGCGGACAGCCTCCGGTGGTTCTCGAGCAACTCAGACAGTATCGCGTCGAGATGGAGTTCTGGTTCGCCAGCCACAAGGTCGATGTTCTCAAACTCGATGAGTGGGTGCGCCAGTACACCCACAACGGCGTGGCACGAGTAGCCGCCGAGCCAGTACAGCTCAACGGCATGTTCAAAGGCTTCATCGACCTGACCTTCGAACACGAGGGGCGCTACTACGTGGCCGACTACAAATCCAACTGGCTGGGTGTCGACGATGCGGCCTATACCGAGCAAGCCATGGAGCGCTCGATCCTCGACAACCGTTATGACCTGCAATACGTGTTGTATCTTCTGGCCTTGCATCGACAACTGAAGGCGCGGTTGCCTGACTACGATTACGATCGACATGTCGGTGGTGCGTTGTATGTGTACCTGCGCGGGACCCGGGCAGACAGTCGCGGCGTGTATTTTGCGCGGCCGCCGCGCGAACTGATCGAGCGCCTGGATCGCCTTTTCCAGGGCAAGCCTGAACCCAAGGCCGAACCCGCATGGGAACAGGGAGTCCTGCTATGAACCGTACCTTCGCCGATCTGCCATCGGCTATCGACAACCCGTCGAGCCTGGCGCCACTGACCAGTGCCTCGGATCTGCTGATCCTGCTTGATCGCTGGGTCGAGCGAGGCTGGCTTCGTTCGCTGGACAAGGCCTTTGTCGGTTTTCTGTACGAACTCGCGCCCCAGTCCGACCCACTGGTGTTGCTCGCTGCCGCACTGACCAGCCATCAACTGGGGCACGGGCATGTCTGCCTCGACCTGTTCGAAACCCTCAAGGCCCCGGATTTCGCCCTGTCTTTACCTCCCGAAGGTGATGTGCAAAGTGGTGTCTTGCTGCTGCCTTCGCAGTTGCTTGAAACGCTGGATGGCGCCCATTGGTGCAAGTCATTGGCGAGCAGCGCTCTGGTTGCCCTGGCTGCGGACAATAGCGAAGCGGCGCATCAGCGACCGTTGGTGCTGTCCGGCAAGCGTCTGTACCTGCGGCGCTACTGGGCATATGAGCGGCGTATCGATGCGGCGTTACGCACACGTCTGGCGCAAGGCGAAACGCCGCCCGATGACCTGCCCCAGCGTCTCGATGAATTGTTCGGCGCCGCCAGGCCGGGAGCAGTGATCGACTGGCAGAAACTCGCCTGCGCGCTTGCCACTCGGGGAGCCTTCAGCATCATCACGGGCGGTCCGGGAACCGGCAAAACCACCACGGTGGTGCGTCTGCTCGCGCTGCTCCAGGCGCCGGCGGTCGAGGCTGGTCAGCCGTTGCGCATTCGTCTGGCGGCGCCCACGGGCAAGGCTGCTGCGCGGTTGACCGAGTCCATCAGCCAGCAAGTGCAGTCGCTGAAAGTCGCTGAAGCCGTGCGCGAGAAAATCCCTTGTGACGTGACAACCGTGCACCGCCTGCTTGGCAGCCGGCCCGGTACTCGCCACTTCCGCCACCATGCCGGTAACCGCTTGCCGCTGGACGTGCTGGTGGTCGACGAAGCGTCGATGATCGACCTCGAGATGATGGCCAATCTGCTTGATGCCTTGCCATCACATGCGCGTCTGGTATTGCTCGGCGACAAGGATCAGCTCGCTTCGGTGGAGGCCGGTGCAGTGCTCGGCGATCTGTGCCGCGATGCCGAGGCAGGCTGGTATAACCCGCAGACCCGGCAGTGGCTGGAGTCGGTCAGTGGAGAGTCCTTGCAGGACAGTGGCTTGCACGAGGACCGCGACGGCTCGCATCCGCTGGCTCAGCAACTGGTGATGCTGCGCCATTCCCGACGTTTCGGTGAAGGCAGCGGCATAGGTCAGCTGGCGCGGCGGGTCAATCAGCAGTTGCCGGAGGAGGCGCGCCAGTTGCTGACGGCCGGTCACTACGATGACGTGTTTTCCCTGCCGCTCAAGGGCGAACACGATCACACGTTCGAGCGGCTGCTGCTCGACGGTCATGGGGAGGGTCCACAGGGTTATCGTCACTATCTGAATGTCCTGCGCCAACAACGGCCGCCAGCGGATAGACCGCTGGAGCATCCGGACTGGATCAACTGGGCGCGGGAGGTGTTGCAGGCATTCGACACCTTCCAGTTGTTGTGTGCCGTGCGCAAGGGGCCTTGGGGCGTTGAAGGGCTGAATCTGCGGATCACCGAAACGCTGGTCAAGGCACGCCTGATCGAGCATGACCAGCAATGGTACGAAGGCCGGCCGGTGCTGATGACCCGCAACGATTACGGTCTGGGTCTGATGAACGGCGATATTGGCATTGCCCTCAAGTTGCCCGAGCGCGAAGGCCCGGACGCCGGTAAACCGGTGCTGCGCGTTGCCTTTCCGCGTAACGACGGGCAGGGCGGTGTGCGTTTCGTGCTGCCGAGCCGGCTCAACGATGTGGAAACGGTGTACGCGATGACGGTGCATAAATCCCAGGGCTCGGAGTTCGCCCACACCGCGCTGATCCTGCCGGATGCCTTGAATCCGGTGTTGACCAAGGAATTGATCTATACCGGTATTACCCGGGCCAAACACTGGTTCACTTTGATCGAGCCCCGGGCCGGCGTGTTTGAAGAGGCGGTACAGCGCAAGGTCAAGCGCCTGAGCGGATTGATGCTGGAACTGGAGGAAGGTAGCGAGGCTCGGGAATGAAATAACCCGATGTTCGGTACCGATTACTGACCAACTGGTCAGCAGCTGCTGTCTCGCTGGTGTTACTGCGCTGTGCTATCGTTGCGGCATCATTTCGGTACGATCCAAGAGAATCCCTGCATGAAGGTGGCTGTCTGGGCGACAGAGCGCGTGGTTCGCTGCAAGCACGCATTGCTGGTCGGTCTGCTCTGTTTGCTGACAGGCGTTGCCATGGCTCAGCCACAAACGCCCGTGGGCATGGCCGAGCAGCGTGCCCAGTCGGTGACGCAGGTTGTGCTGGGCATCCTCAGTTACGCGCGCTGGCCGGTGGAACCCGCACAATTGCATCTGTGCATCGTCGGCCCCACCGAATACACCGATGACCTGGTCAAAGGCACCACGCAAGCCACTGGTCGTCCGGTCGCTGTGCGCCGACTGCTGGCCGACAACCCGGCGATCGTCAGCGAATGCGATGCGGTGTACATCGGCAAACTCACCGCAGATGAACGCAGTCGGCTGTTCACTTCATTGATCGGCCATCCGGTGCTGAGCATCAGCGAAGGTGGCGATCAGTGCACGGTCGGCAGCCTGTTCTGCCTGCGGGTCGGCGATCAGCAAGTATCCTTCGAGGTCAATCTCGACTCCGTCGCCCGCAGCGGCGTACGCATTCACCCAAGCGTACTGCAGTTGTCGCGCCGCAAACCGGCGGCACCATGAAGCTGTTTCGTTCCAGGAGCCGCCCCACACTGGGCTCGGTCATCGGCCGCGGCCATTTGATTGTCGCGCTGGTGGCCGTGACGATGGCCAGCGTGTCGCTGACCCTTCTGGGCGTTCTCGCACTGCGGGTGTACGCCGATCACAACCTGCACCTGATTGCACGTTCGATCAGCTACACCGTGGAAGCGGCGGTGGTGTTCAACGACAAGGACGCCGCCACCGAAGCGCTGGCCTTGATCGCGTCCACCGAAGAGGTGGCGGATGCCCAGGTGTTCGATACACAGGGGCAGTTGCTGGCGCGTTGGCAGCGGCCCGAAAACGGTCTGTTTTCCCAACTGGAAATGCAGGTTGCCCGGACCATTCTGGAAAAGCCGATCAGCCTGCCGATCGTGCATCAGGACCGTGAAATCGGGCGTATTCTGCTGGTCGGTCACGGCGGCAGCCTGATGCGCTTTTTGCTCAGCGGTCTGGCGGGGATCATTCTTTGCACCGCGATCAGTGCCTGGGTCGCGCTGTATCTGGCGCGCCGGCAGTTGCGCAGCATTACCGGCCCGCTTCGCAGCCTCGCGGCGGTGGCCCACGCCGCCCGCAGCGAGCGTGCGCTGGATCGCCGGGTTCCACCGGCGCAGATCGCCGAGCTCGACAACCTCGGCAACGACTTCAATGCCCTGCTCGACGAGCTCGAATCCTGGCAAACCCACCTGCAAAGCGAGAACGAAACCCTCGCCCATCAGGCCAGCCACGATAGCCTCACCGGTTTGCCCAACCGGGCGTTTTTCGAGGGCCGATTGGTTCGTGCGTTGCGCAACGCCGGCAAGCTCAATGAGCGGGTCGCGGTGATGTTTCTCGACAGTGATCGTTTCAAAGGCATCAATGACAACTTCGGTCACGCCGCTGGCGATGCGGTGCTGGTAGCGGTCGCCAATCGGATCCGCGCGCAACTGCGTGAAGACGATCTGGTGGCGCGGCTTGGCGGCGACGAGTTCGCCGTACTGCTCGCGCCGCTGCACAAGGTCGAAGACGCCGAGCGCATTGCCGACCAGATTCTCGCCAGCATGGACATGCCCATCGCGCTGCCGGGCGACACCAGTGTGGTGACGTCGCTCAGTATCGGCATTGCGGTTTTCCCCGATCATGGCGCCACGCCAAGTGCCTTGCTCAACGCCGCCGACGCCGCGATGTACCAGGCCAAGCGCCTGTCGCGTGGCGCTCAATTCACTGCCGGGTCGGAGAGCCCGGTCGTCAATCTGCAAACCAGGAGCTGATTCCGTGTTCACATTTCCCGCTCGATTGTTTTCCGCCTTGCTGATGATCGCCGTACTGGCGCTGACCGGGTGCCAGACTGCACCGCAAAAAGGCCTGACCCCGGCGCAGATCGCCGTCCTCAAGCAACAAGGCTTCGAGGCGACCGACGAGGGCTGGGAGTTTGGCTTGTCCGGCAAAGTGCTGTTTGGCAGCGATATCGAAAGCCTGAACAACCAGAGCACGGAAATCGTCGAACGCATCGGCAAGGCGCTGCACGGCGTCGGTATCGAGCGCGTACGCGTCGACGGACATACCGATGCCTCGGGCAAGGAAACCTACAACCAGCAACTGTCGCTGCGTCGGGCCAAAAGTGTGGCCAAAGTGCTGACCACCGTCGGCATGAAGGAAGAAAACATTCAGTTGCGCGGACTGGGCAGCAGCGAGCCGGTGGCGTCCAACAATACCCCGGCAGGACGCACCGAAAATCGCCGGGTGTCGATTGTGGTCAGCGCCGATTAATCGGCAAACCGCATCTCGCGGGTCTGCCCCATCAGCAGGCCCTGATTGCGCTCGGTCACCTCGCGGATGTAATCCCACAACAGGGTGATCCGCTTCAACTTCCTCAGATCCTCCCGGCAGTACATCCAGAACTGCCGGGTGATGTCGATTTCTTCGGGCAGCACTGGCAGCAGGCGCGGATCCTGCGCCGCGAGGAAGCACGGCAGAATCGCCAGTGAACGCCCTTGCTGCGCTGCGACGAATTGCGCGATCACGCTGGTGCTGCGCAGGTTTGCGCTGGCGCCGGGCAGCACGTTCGCCAGGTACAGCAGCTCCGAGCTGAACGCCAGGTCATCCACGTAACTGATGAATTGATGCTTGCCCAAATCGGCCGGGCGGCGGATCGGTGGGTGCTGGTCGAGATAGTCCTGGGTCGCGTACAGCTGCAAGCGGTAGTCGCAGAGTTTGCAGCACACGTACGGCCCATGCTCCGGGCGCTCCAGGGCAATGACGATGTCGGCTTCGCGTTTGGACAGGCTGATGAAGTGCGGCAGCGGCAGGATGTCCACCGAGATCGCCGGGTAGGCGTCGACGAAGTGGCTCAATTGCGGGGTGATGAAAAAGCTGCCGAAACCTTCGGTGCAGCCCATGCGTACATGCCCGGAAAGCGCCACACCAGAGCCCGAGACCTGCTCGCAAGCCATGTGCAACGTGCTTTCGATCGACTCGGCATAACCCAGCAGGCGCTGGCCTTCGGTGGTCAGCACAAAACCGCTGGTGCGTGATTTCTCGAACAGCAGCGTACCCAACGCCGCTTCCAGCGAACTGATGCGTCGCGACACGGTGGTGTAGTCGACGGCGAGCCGTTTGGCCGCGGTGCTGGCCTTGCGGGTGCGGGCGACTTCGAGGAAAAACTTCAGGTCGTCCCAGTTCAGCGACCCCAGGGAGGTGATGTTTTTTTGCATGATGGACGGGCTTATATGTGCGTTCTTATTAGAAGTTTGCACATCTATACTCCAAAAACAGTCCGACAACCAATTCGTGACACACGCCTCATCTCAAGGCGAACCCTTTCGCCTTGGCTCCTACGATAAAAACAAGTTTCGGAGACCAGCATGAACGCATCGCTTACGCCCAACGAAACCACGGTCCAGAAGGTCAAGCTGCTGATCGACGGCGAGTGGGTCGAATCGCAGACCACCGAGTGGCACGACATCGTCAACCCGGCGACCCAGCAATTGCTGGCCAAGGTGCCGTTCGCCACCGCCGCTGAAGTCGATGCCGCCATCAGCGCCGCGCATCGCGCGTTCCAGACCTGGAAACTGACCCCGATCGGCGCGCGCATGCGCATCATGCTCAAGCTGCAGGCGCTGATCCGTGAGCACTCCAAACGCATCGCCGTGGTGCTGAGCGCCGAGCAGGGCAAGACCATTGCCGACGCCGAGGGCGACATTTTCCGTGGCCTGGAAGTGGTCGAACACGCCTGTTCCATCGGCACTCTGCAAATGGGCGAGTTCGCCGAAAACGTGGCGGGCGGCGTCGATACCTACACTCTGCGCCAGCCGATCGGCGTGTGCGCCGGCATCACCCCGTTCAACTTCCCGGCGATGATTCCGTTGTGGATGTTCCCGATGGCGATCGCCTGCGGCAACACCTTTGTGCTCAAGCCTTCGGAACAGGATCCGCTGTCGACCATGCTGCTGGTGGAGCTGGCGATTGAGGCGGGCGTTCCGGCGGGCGTGCTCAACGTCGTGCACGGCGGCAAGGACGTGGTTGATGGCCTGTGCACCCACAAGGACATCAAAGCCGTATCGTTCGTTGGTTCGACCGCCGTCGGTACGCACGTTTACGACCTGGCCGGCAAGCACGGCAAACGCGTGCAATCGATGATGGGCGCGAAGAACCATGCCGTGGTGCTGCCGGACGCCAATCGCGAGCAAGCGTTGAATGCCTTGGTCGGCGCCGGTTTCGGTGCAGCCGGGCAACGGTGCATGGCCACTTCGGTGGTGGTGCTGGTCGGCGCGGCGAAACAATGGCTGCCGGACCTGAAAGTGCTGGCGCAGAAACTCAAGGTCAACGCCGGCAGCGAGGCGGGCACCGATGTGGGGCCGGTGATCTCGAAGAAAGCCAAGGCGCGGATTCTCGAGCTGATCGAAAGCGGCATCAAGGAAGGCGCCAAGCTTGAGCTCGATGGTCGCGACATCAAGGTGCCGGGCTACGAGCAAGGCAACTTCGTCGGCCCGACCCTGTTCTCGGGCGTGACCACTGACATGCAGATCTACACCCAGGAAATCTTCGGCCCGGTGCTGGTGGTGCTGGAAGTCGACACCCTCGATCAGGCCATCGCGCTGGTCAACGCCAACCCGTTCGGCAACGGCACGGGCCTGTTTACCCAGAGCGGTGCGGCGGCGCGCAAATTCCAGAGCGAAATCGACGTCGGCCAGGTCGGTATCAACATCCCGATTCCAGTGCCGGTGCCGTTCTTCAGCTTCACCGGTTCCCGTGGTTCGAAACTCGGCGACCTCGGCCCGTACGGCAAGCAAGTGGTGCAGTTCTACACCCAGACCAAAACGGTCACGGCGCGCTGGTTCGATGACGACAGCGTCAACGACGGCGTGAACACCACCATCAACCTGCGCTGAGGACTGGCCATGAAAATCGCATTTATCGGTCTGGGCAACATGGGCGCGCCGATGGCGCGCAACCTGATCAAGGCCGGCCATTCACTGAATCTGGTCGACCTGAACAAGACGGTGCTGGCGGAACTCAAGCAACTGGGCGGCACCATCCGCGCCTCGGCCCGGGAAGCAGCCGAAGACGCCGAACTGGTGATCACCATGCTCCCGGCGGCGGTGCATGTGCGTAGCGTCTGGCTCGGTGAGGACGGTGTGCTGGCCGGTATCGGCAAAGGCGTGCCGGCGGTGGATTGCAGCACCATCGATCCGCAGACCGCCCGCGATGTGGCCGCCGCTGCCGCCAAACAAGGCGTGGCCATGGCCGATGCACCGGTCTCCGGCGGTACTGGCGGCGCGACTGCTGGCACGCTGACCTTCATGGTCGGCGCCACCCCGGAACTGTTCGCTACCCTGCAACCAGTGCTGGCGCAGATGGGCCGCAACATCGTGCATTGCGGCGAAGTCGGCACCGGGCAGATCGCCAAGATCTGCAACAACCTGCTGCTGGCGATCTCGATGGTCGGTGTCAGCGAAGCCATGGCGCTGGGCGATGCACTGGGGATCGACACCTCGGTGCTGGCCGGGATCATCAACAGCTCGACCGGGCGTTGCTGGAGTTCGGAAATGTACAACCCGTGGCCGGGCATCGTCGAAACGGCGCCGGCCTCGCGCGGTTATACCGGCGGGTTTGGTGCCGAACTGATGCTCAAGGATCTGGGGCTGGCAACCGAAGCGGCGCGTCAGGCGCACCAACCGGTGGTGCTCGGCGCGGTGGCGCAGCAGTTGTATCAGGCGATGAGCCAGCGTGGGGACGGCGGGAAAGACTTCTCGGCGATCATCAACAGCTATCGAAAACTCGAATAGTTATTTCAGATCAGGAGTCATGCGTAAAGCAAGGCTCCTGAGAATCTGAGTGCGATATTGTGCCGTTAAATACTTTCTTCTAAAGAATCATTCAGAGTATTTATAAACCTGGAGACGGATGTCAGATTCAAGTCCTCTGCCTTGTCTAAGAAACTGTCGAGTTTTATCAGCGCTGGCGCAATTACTGGGTTGGTGGTGCATAGTGCCTCTTTTGCAGATATGAAACGCAGCAAATTTAAGCATAAGTGCTTGCCCTGAGGTGTTATTCCTCTATAAATCGAAAAAGCCGTTCCATTGGTTTCAATTCTAAAAAATCTGACATGGCTGTTGTATTCGTGGAAGCGAGGGTGGAAGAAGTCCTCAAAATCCGTAGGCCGGGGGTACGCGAGATCTGTGGGGCTAATATTTCCCCAAGCATGATCACCTTTTTTGCGATTACAGTCGGCACAACAAATACTGAGATTCCAATAGTAAAGTGAAAATTGTGGAAAGGTTTGTCTTGGTAAAATATGCTCGATGGGTTTAGCAGATCCATGGCTCAAAAGTAGCCTTCGGCAATAGCAACAACGGTGCTCTTGCTGTGGACTCAGGAAGTCACGGAATGCGGACTTGATACCTGCCCCATTCAAAGCAGATACGCCTTTTATTTTGGGAGTTGTATAGGCGGACAAAGCCGGCCAGTTATCAGCTTTATTTTTTTTTGAGTCTTTCGCCCAGTTTGTTAAAAGTTCTACGGTCTTGGATATGTGCTTTTTAGTGGCGTGCGATTTTTTTAAGTAGCTCTGGACTTCTTGTCTACGTGCATCTCGGCAGAGTAGCTCGGCTTTTAGCATGCCCTATTAAACCTCCAATTCGTTGAGACGAGACAATTCCTGGATCGCTAGTTTCGCCGAGGAGACGAGTGTTATTTGTGAGTGTGCTGAATAGCTCTTGGCAGGCTCCATTAGCTTTATTATTCTTATGATGTCGTCTAGTTCGGCGATGGCTGAGGAAAATACATCATTGAGTGGGTTTCTGCTGTTGGCTTGTTCTATAGCGTTGGAAACTAGTTGGGCGCAGCGCTCAGGAATTTTTCTGTTGTTTGGTGTGTGTGTTTTAAAATTATCAAAGAGAACACCCTCAACCGTCTTTTTTGATTCTATGGGAAGTAATTCCAGTTTTTGTTTTTGTGCGACAAAGCAAAAATCTTGGGGATAGTTGGCACTCGCTATCAATAATGGAGAGTGTGTCGCCACCACAAAGTCACATTTGAAAGAAGTTGAAATTTTTTCGAGTATAAAAGGTATCGAGTTCTGCCAGCTTACGTGCAGGCTAATTTCGGGTTCGTCAATAAGGAATGTAATGTCTTTTTGTGCGTAACTTAAAACTTTTACAATTAAGCTCAAAATTTGCTGTTCGCCTGAACTCAACTCTAAAAATGGAGTTACCTGGTTGTCGTCCGTCTCTCGCATTAATCCAAGCGTATGGCGCGGACTGGAATAAGTGAATACATCGGCATTGTCAATGGGGTCTGAGCTCAGGGGGAGAAGTATCGGTTCACGACCTCTTACTACTGTTTGCTTGTGCGGTCCGATCAAGTAGTAGTTTCCGGAAAATCCCAGTTCGCTTAGGATGCTGCTGAAGCAAATAAGCTTTTCTTTGTTGCAAAAAATTCCCTTGATGAGTTTGGCTAAGTTTGATGAAGACGAGCTTGTCGATTTGCTTCTGTTTTTTGCGCCAGCGTAGGTGAATGCTGGGTATCTGTAGGGCGGAGTTTTTTCCAGTGGAAATCTGTCAACCATGGCGAATGCTATTCCAACTGATCGTAGTTTAAGCTTGCACAGTTCTTCGACTAGATCGAAAAGTAACAAGCTTTTACCTTCCCCATTGTTTCCTATGACATAGATTCTTTTGTTGTTGTTGTTGTTGTTGTTGTTGTTGTTGTTGTTGTTGTTTGTTTTTTTCAGAAGTTTCTCTACAACTGGAGCAGGGTTGATCTTGGAAAGTATCTTGCTTTCTTTGTCGAGATCGCCAATATGGGATTTCGCAGCGAGTTTGTAGTCGTTATTCCTTATTTCATCTATTTCTACCTCTTTGCAAAGGCCGGGGATGTTTTTATACCCATCGCCGAACTCTCTTTCGAAAATATTGGATGCGATCTTGCTTGAGCGACCTGGTTGGTTTTCAAAGTGGTAAGCACCGCCCTGAGGCCATAGCTCTAGCGCCCAAGATTTTATAATTTCAGCAGAGAACTCCATGTAGCTAAAGTTCTCGCTCTTGTCTAGGCTGCGGAGTGCGGTAGCATCTATAAAAAGTATGGAGTTTCGGTGGTGGTGGGTTTTGTGGGATGTGACAAGTGCGGTTACCAATATCTGCTTTCCAGCTCGATTGAAACTGCTGAACTCGACAACTGCCAGAATTTTTCTACCATCAATCAATCGTTGGCGTAGGTCTCGAGTTATGCCCGGCTTTGTACAGTCAGTCCTAGGGACGATAGTGACAGCGATATCGTAGGAGGTTTTTTTAGTTATTTTTATTAAAGTTTCCAGCGCTGATTTCGGATGTTGGTCAGAAAAAATAAGAGACGAGCCTGTAAGCGGCGCAAAAGGGGGGTCGATAAGTACAAATTGCTTCTGTGGCGAGAAAATGCCCGACAGACTCTGTGTGGTTGTTTTTATATCGAAAGTTGAATATTTCAGATGTAAGTAAAATGCGGTCGAAGTATTGGTTTTTATGATGTCATAGAATTTTGATTCTAAGGACATGAAGTTGCTGCCGGCAGAGCGAAAGAAAAGATCTCCAGCAGTTGGATTGACTTCTGAGATGTAGTCGAATCCAGCTGTAAGTGGAGCTGCAAGATCCGCGGTAAGCGCAGAGTGTTTTCGGATTGCTAGTCCTTCAAATTCAATGGCTAGAGAAATTCCATAATCTAAAGTGTGGCGTATGAATTCATAGGGTAATTGTGCTACTTCGCTTTTTAGTTTGGTGAGCGTCTCTGGTCTGATTAGATCAGGAAGGTTTGCTTTGTAGTTGCAGTCGGGGAAGAACTCCTCAAGAGATTCAAGGAACTCCATCAGCGCTGGATATATGCTTTCGTGGTGGCACTCGTCAAGTTTTGAAGCGGCTATTGCATAGCGATCGTAGGTGAGTTCTTCCGATTGTGCATAATTATGGCGCACGGAGATCATTTTGGCCGACAGCAGAGGCAGTGTCAGCCGTAATATATCAATTGAATCGCGATTGTTGTTTTCAAGTGAGACGTTCAGTGACTTCCAGAATTTAATTGCGTTTTCTACTCGGAGATCTAGCATGTTTCAATCCGTTGAACGATAGGGAGGTATCAAACAGCTGCAGCTGGATAGTTCAGCTTCTAAAAATAGAAAGCGTAGATTATCTGACGATTGCCTCTTCTCCTAGGGCGGGAAGTGGCGATAAGGATTCTTTTCAAGCGATGTCCGTGGAGGAAAATTGTACCGTTGAGGGAGGGGGGCGTAATTGTTGGGGATTATGCTAAACGTAAGTGTCATCTGCTTCCATTGCATTGAGCGCCGGAGGAGGGTAGAAGCGAACCAAATGTATTTCAGCCAATTTGGTTCGCGATTAATTTGTCGGATTTTGAAGTCGGGAAGTACCGTTTTTTAGGCGAAGACGAAGTATTTGCGCACGGTCTCGACCACTTCCCAGGTGCCTTTCATCCCCGGTTCAACCACGAAGATGTCGCCGGCACGCAGGTGGATCGGCGCCATGCCATCCGGGGTGATGATGCAGTAGCCTTCCTGGAAGTGGCAGTACTCCCACTTCACATAATCGACCCGCCACTTGCCCGGGGTGCAGATCCAGGTGCCCATGATCTTGCTGCCGTCTTCGCTGGTGTAGGCGTTGAGGTTGACGGTGTGCGGGTCACCTTCGAGTTTTTCCCATTTGCAGGCATCGAGTACCGGCAGCGGGTGGGTATCGCGCAGAACGGTGATGGGGGCGGTCGCGGTCATGAGAACTCCGGGCAGTGGGCTGATGGCAAAGAAACCAAGTCGCACCCTATAGCGCCCGGTTGCCGCTCAGTTGTCTGTGCTCGACATCGAGCTGCTCAGAAACGCGCAAACCGTCAAAGGTTTTCCAGCGGGCATTCGACCCGCGCCCGTTCAAGGTCGATTTCGAAACCTTCCAGTTGCGCGTATTGCCGCGTCAGCTCAGCGATGCTGCTGTTGATCTCGCGTTTTTTTGCCTCGATAGCCTGTTGGGCCAGATCCCATGGCATGGCCTCGCCATGATGCGCGGCAAAAATCGTCTGCAATTCCCGGAGCCTGAAGCCCATCTCTTTTGCGCATTTGATGAAGATCAGCAGTTCGATGCTTTGTTGGTCGTAGAGGCGATATTTACCTTGGCGCCGGGGCGTGGGCAGCAGACCGATCGACTCGTAGTGGCGAATGCTTTTGATGGTGGTGCCGGCACGTTGCGCGGCTTGGCCGATGTACATAAAAGTCCTTTTTCAATGTGAAACCGTGCGGCGCATTATCGGCAGACTTAGCGGCGGGCGATAGCGTGCGCCTGTTGCAGCCAGCGCTGGCGCTGCCGGTCGCTGGACTTAAGCAGCGGGCCGAAGGTCAGCGTGCGCAGGGGGTTGATACCACAGAACTGCAGGGTGGTCTTGCGCACCTGATGCAGTCCCGGCATCCGGTAGATCCAGCGGTAATACCAGAGTGGCGTGTCCATCGTCACCAGCAAATGCGCGGTGCGCCCCTTGAGCAACTGATCGGGAAAGGGTTTGCCTTTTCGGTATTTGAAGGCGAATCCCGGCAGCAACACCCGATCAAAAAAACCTTTGAGCAGCGCTGGAATGCCGCCCCACCAGATCGGGTAGACCAGCGTCAGATGTTCGGCCCAAAGGATGTCGGATTGCGCGCGGCTCAAGTCTTCTTCCAGCGCTTGAACCTGTTGATACCCCTGGCGCAACACCGGGTCAAAAGCCATCTCTCCCAAGCGTAGCTGACGCACCTGGTGTCCGGCATCGAGCGCTGATTGTGCATAGCGCTCGGCGAGTGCGGCGCAGAAACTCGTCGCGCCGGGATGGCCGAGAATCAGCAGAATGCGTTTGCCCATGGTCATGCTCCTTGCCGTTGAACGCCAAGGATGAAGTCTGCCCCCCAGGGGAGAGTCAAGGCTTGCAGCAAGGCTTTGGCATAACCGGGCAGGACGCTGAAGTCCCGGGCGCAGAGCATCAGCGTGCGGCGGGCCCATGGCTCGTTGAGGGCGATGCTGTTGAATGAGCGCGGCGTCGCGCGTTCAATGGCCGCCAGCGGCACGATGGCGAGGCCGGCGCCTCGGGCGACCATGCGCAGCACCCCTTCGAAACCGTCGGCGCGGATCCGCACCTGCATGCGCGAGCCGCTGTGCAGCGCCTGTTCTTCGAGGTAGATCGCCAGCGCGCTGTCGGTGCTCAGACCGACGAAATCGTAGTGCAAAGCGGCGCTGAAACTGACCTCGGCGGCGTCGGCCAGTGGATGTCCGTGCGGCGCGATCAGTCGCAACGGGTCGTCGCGAAACGGATGGGTCTGCAGATCGGTGGTGTCCACTGCATCGGAGACGATGCCGATATCGGCTGCGCCCTGGCGCAAGGCGTGGATGATGCGGGCGCTGGGCAGTTCCTGCAGATCGATGTCGAGGTTGGGATGCTCGCGCAAAAAGTCCGCGAGCACTTCCGGCAGGTATTCGGTGATCGCCGTGGTGTTGCACAACAGTCGCACCTGTCCTTTGACGCCCTGCGCGTAGTCGGCCAGATCCTGCTGCATGCGTTCGGCCTGTTGCAGGAGGATGCGCGCGTGGTGGGCCAGTGCCTCGCCAGCGGGCGTCGGGCTCACGCCACGGCGGCCGCGCTGCAGGAACTCGGTGCCCAGCGAGGCTTCCATGGCGCGAATACGCGCACTGGCGGCGGCGAGTGACAGATGGCTGCGGGCGGCGCCGGCGGTGATGTTGCCGGCGTCGAGGATGTGCAGGTAGAGGCGCAGGTCGGTGAGGTCGAAGTGCATGGGGCCGCCTGTGGTTTTTGTGGTGTCTGGGCGGGCCTCTTCGCGAGCAAGCCCGCTCCCACAGTGGATCAGTGGTGAATCCAAAACTGTGGGAGCGGGCTTGCTCGCGAAGGGGCCATCAGCCGCAACGCAATTAACAGCCTCTTGTACCGGCAGAGGCAGCCTCAGTATATGGCAGATTTTCAGCGCACCCGCCAAAGCGCACAGTAGCGCCATGAACGCACTCGCAGATTTCTATCAAAACCTCGGCATGGCCCTGTCCCTGTTGGTCATCGCCACCTTCATCATGGCCGGGCTGGTCAAAGGCGTGATCGGCCTCGGCCTGCCCACCGTCGCCATGGGCCTGCTTGGTCTGGCTATGGCGCCGTCGCAGGCAGCCGCGTTGCTGATCATTCCGGCGACGCTGACCAATGTCTGGCAACTGGCGTTCGGCGGGCATTTGAAAGGACTGCTCAAACGCCTGTGGCCGCTGTTGCTGATGATCTTCCTCGGCACCGCCGTCGGCACGTTGTCGATCGGCATGGCGGGTGGGCATTGGGTGGTGCGTGGGCTGGGCGCGGCGTTGCTGCTGTATGCGTTGAGCGGGTTGCTGCTGCCAACGCTGCAGGTCAATCCTCGGCATGAACCGTGGCTCGGTCCGCTGTGCGGGCTAATCACCGGGGGCATCACTTCGGCCACCGGCGTGTTCGTGATTCCGGCGGTGCCGTACCTGCAGGCGCTGGGTTTGCAGCGCGATGAACTGGTGCAGGCGCTGGGCCTGTCGTTCACCTTTTCGACCCTGGCGCTGGCCGGCGGCCTGTTCTGGCGCGGCGCACTGGGCAGTGGCGAATTGAGTGCCTCGCTGCTGGTGCTGATCCCGGCGATGCTGGGCATGGGGTTCGGCCAATGGCTGCGTCAGCGCATCAGCGCCGTGCTGTTCAAGCGGGTGTTCTTTATCGGGTTGGGCGCACTTGGCGCCCATTTGCTGATCAGCGGCTAGCCGACGACGCGCTGAGCATGTCGATCCGACGGATATCGAAATCGCGCTCCAGATACGTCATGCGGTTGTCGAAAAACTCGCGCATGTGCGGCAGGTTCGAATGCACGTCCAGGTGCGCCTGGCTTTCCCAGATCTCGTAGAAGATGAACAGCGTCGGGTCTTCCTTGTCGCGCAGCATGTGGTACTCGATGCAGCCGGGCTCGGCGCGGCTCGGTTCGACATAGGCGCGGAACAGCGCTTCGAAAGCCTCGGCTTTCTCCGGGCGGGTCTTGGCGTGCAGGATGAAACCGTGGCGTTCACTCATCAAAACAACTCCTCAAATGCAGATGGCCGGGAATGCTATTGCAATAATCGGCATTCGATTCGTGCTTTTTGGTCAAATGTATTTTGCGCCGACGCGGCTTATTCCGCGCGAGATGGATGGTTAACCTGCCGCCATTCGTTTTCCCATCTTTCTCCAGCCCAATGGCTGTGCGAGGCGTTCTGATGAAAAAAGTGTTGTTGCTCAATGGTGGCAAGAAATTCGCCCACTCCGACGGTCGTTATAACGCCACCCTGCACGAAACCGCGCTGAGCGTGCTGGACCGCGGCGGTCTGGATGTCAAAACCACGTTCATCGACGAGGGTTACGACGTCGCTGAAGAAGTGGCGAAATTCCTCTGGGCCGACGTGATCATTTATCAGATGCCGGGCTGGTGGATGGGCGCGCCGTGGACGGTGAAAAAGTACATCGACGAAGTCTTCACCGAAGGCCACGGCAGCCTCTATGCCAGCGATGGTCGTACCCGTTCCGACGCGTCGCAGAAGTACGGCAGCGGCGGCCTGATTCAGGGCAAGCAATACATGCTGTCGCTGACCTGGAACGCACCGCAGCAGGCGTTTGATGACCCGAGCGATTTCTTTGAAGCAAAGGGTGTGGATGCGGTGTACTTCCCGTTCCACAAGGCCAATGAGTTTTTGGGCATGAGCGGGTTGCCGACGTTCCTCTGTGTGGACGTGATGAAGCGCCCGAACATCGAGAATGATGTGGCGCGGTATGAGCAGCATCTGAAACAGGTGTTTGGCCTCAAGGCTTGATGGATTTCAGGCTACTATCGAATGGCTTGGCCTGATCCTGTGGCGAGGGAGCTTGCTCCCGCTGGGCTGCGCAGCGGCCCTCGCTTTTACCTGAACCGCAGGGCAGCGCTTCGCACTCCAGCGGGAGCAAGCTCCCTCGCCACAATGAGTACGCATTCGATTAGAGAGTTTCCGTGAAAGCCAGATCCGATGAGTTGCAGATTTTCGTCTGCGTGATCGAGTGCGGTTCGATTTCCGCTGCTGCCGAGCAGGTCGGGCAGACCCCTTCGGCGGTCAGCCGCACCCTGTCGCGGCTGGAGGCCAAACTCGACACCACGCTGATCAACCGCACCACGCGGCGCATGGACCTGACCGAGGAGGGCAAGTATTTCTTCGAGCAGGCCAAGCTGATTCTCGATCAGATGGATGCGCTCGAAGAGCGACTGTCCTCACGCCAGCAGACCCCGTCCGGACGCCTGCGAATCAACGCCGCGTCGCCCTTCATGCTGCACGCCATCGTGCCGTACATCGACGAATTCCGTGGTCTGTACCCGGACATCCAGCTCGAACTCAACAGCAATGACCTGATTATTGACCTGCTGGAACAAAGCACCGACGTCGCCATCCGCATCGGCACTCTTGCCGATTCCACATTGCATGCGCGCTCGCTGGGTTGCAGTCCGCTGCTGATCGTCGCCAGTCCGGCCTATCTGGAAAAGCACGGCGCGCCGCAGCAGGTCGCCGACTTGAGCGAACACACCCTGCTTGGCTTCACCCACAACGAAGGCCTCAATCAGTGGCCGCTGCGTTACGTGCACGGTGACCGCTGGCCGATCACCCCGGCGATCAGCGCCTCCAGCGGCGAGACCGTGCGCCATCTGGCACTGGAGGGCCAGGGCATTGCCTGCCTGTCGCACTTCATGACCATCGACGACATCCGCACCGGGCGCCTCAAGGTTTTGCTGGCGGAATTCAACAGCGGTTACCGCCAGCCGATCAACGCGGTGTACTACCGCAACTCGCAACTGGCGCTGCGTATCCAGTGCTTCCTCGACTTCATCCAGAGCAAACTCGCGGCGTACGCCAGTGCGGATTTCAAGGGTTGATTCGTGATCCCTGCGCAACAGTGATTTGGGCGAGGGCGGGTTTTTCCATCGGGGTGACCGGTCGATACTCGCTGCATCACTTATTCACGCAGGGAGTTTCTCCATGAACGTATTCATCACCGGCGCTGCCGGTTTTATCGGCGGCTCGATCGCCACCGGTCTGGTCCAGGCCGGGCACCGTGTCACGGGCCTGGTGCGCAGCGCCGAACAGGCCGATGAGCTGAAAGCTTTGGGCATCACCCCGGTGATCGGCACCCTCGAAGACAGCACATTGCTGGCTGAACAGGCCCGCGCCGCCGATGCGGTGATCAACGCCGCCAGCAGCGACCACCGCGGCGCGGTCGAGGCCTTGCTCGATGCCCTGCGCGGTTCGAACAAAGTGTTCCTGCACACCAGCGGTTCGAGCATCGTCGGCGATGCCTCGGGCGGCAAGTCCAGCGACGTCATCTACTACGAAAACAACCTGCCGGAACCCACCGTCGACAAGGCTGCCCGTGTGGCCATCGACAACCTGATCCTCGCCGCCGCGCAGGACGGTGTTAACTCGGCAGTGATCTGCAACACCCTGATCTACGGCCACAGCCTGGGCGTCAATCGCGACAGCGTGCAGTTGCCGCGTTTGCTCAAACAAGCGCGCAATAGCGGTGTGGTGCGCCATGTCGGCACTGGCCAAAACATCTGGTCCAACGTGCACATCGACGACGTCGTCGCCCTGTACCTGCTGGCGCTGACCAAGAACGTGCCCGGCACCTTCTACTTTGTCGAGAGCGGCGAAGCCTCATTCATCGACATGACCACCGCCATGGCTCAGGCCCTCAATCTTGGCCAGCCACAAGACTGGCCGCTGCAAGACGCCGAAGCCGAGTGGGGCTACGAAATGGCCAACTACGGCCTCGGCTCCAACAGCCGCGTACGCGGCAAACACGCCCGTGAATTGCTGGGCTGGGCGCCGAAGCGCACGTCGGTGGTGGACTGGATTCGTAACGAAATGGTGTGAGTTCACGTTGCACCGCGTGAAGCCATTCGCGAGCAAGCTCGCTCCCACAGGTTGACCGCATTCTTGCTGAAAGAATGCAATCAAACTGTGGGAGCGGGCTTGCTCGCGAAAGCGGCGTGTCAGTCAAACAATCGTGTTTTGACACACCACTATCGCGAGCAGGCTCACTCCTACAGGGCTTTGGGTTTGCGCGAGAGCCATGTAAATCCCGCCCCTCAATTTTCATTAATCGCGACAAGACATACCCGGCAGCGACACGCCTTACCTCTCCACGAAAATTACTTTCATGCGGTTTGAAAACTCGATCTCGAAATGATTTATGAGTTTCACAACCCATTCGAACGTGACCCTTTCGAGGAGTACCGCATGACGCCTTTCTTCGGCTATTGGCTGCTGATCTATGCCGCCGTCGCCATCATCGCCTTGATCGTGCTGATTGCGCGTTACCGGCTCAATCCGTTCATTGTCATCACCCTGATTTCCATTGGTCTGGCGCTGGTGGCGGGGATGCCGCCGTCGGGCGTGGTGGGGGCGTATGAGGCCGGGGTGGGCAAGACGCTGGGGCATATTGCGCTGGTGGTGGCGCTGGGGACGATGCTTGGCAAGATGATGGCCGAGTCCGGCGGCGCGGAGCAGATGGCCCGCACTTTGATCGAGAAGTTCGGCGAGAAGAACGCGCACTGGGCGATGGTTTGCATCGCGTTTCTGGTCGGCTTGCCGCTGTTCTTCGAAGTCGGTTTTGTATTGCTGGTACCCATCGCCTTCACCGTGGCGCGGCGGGTAGGCGTGTCGATTCTGATGGTCGGCCTGCCGATGGTCGCCGGTCTGTCGGTGGTGCATGCGCTGGTGCCGCCGCATCCGGCGGCGATGCTCGCGGTGCAGGCGTATCAGGCCTCGGTCGGGCAGACCTTGCTGTATGCGATTGCGGTCGGTATTCCGACGGCAATCATCGCCGGGCCGTTGTACGCCAAATTCATCGTGCCGCGTATTCAACTGCCGGCGGATAACCCGCTGGAAAAACAATTTCTCGACCGCGAACCGCGCGACAAGCTGCCGGGTTTCGGCATCACCATGGCGACTATTCTGTTGCCGGTGGTGCTGATGCTGATCGGTGGCTGGGCCAACCTGATTTCCACGCCGGGCAGTGGTTTCAACCAGTTCCTGTTGTTCATCGGCAACTCGGTGATTGCGCTGTTGCTGGCGACCTTGCTGAGTTTCTGGACGCTGGGCATCGCCCAGGGGTTCAATCGTGAATCGATCCTCAAATTCACCAACGAATGCCTGGCACCGACCGCCAGTATCACCTTGCTGGTCGGCGCCGGCGGTGGTCTGAACCGGATTCTGGTGGACGCCGGGGTCACCGATCAGATCGTCGGTCTGGCCCACGAATTTCACCTGTCGCCGCTGATCATGGGCTGGCTGTTCGCCGCGTTGATGAGGGTAGCCACCGGCTCGGCCACCGTCGCGATGACCACAGCTTCCGGCGTAGTTGCCCCGGTCGCCATCGGTCTGGGGTATCCACACCCGGAATTGCTGGTGCTGGCGACCGGTGCCGGCTCGGTGATCTTTTCCCACGTCAACGACGGCGGCTTCTGGTTGATCAAGGAATACTTCAACATGACGGTCGCGCAGACGTTCAAGACCTGGACCGTGCTTGAGACTTTGATCTCGCTGGTCGCTTTCGGTCTGACCGTCGGCCTTTCTTATTTGCTGTAACCGGAGCCAGTCGCCATGGATATCCTTTATCAGATCCGCGCCCGCCAGGACTCCTTCAGCGCGGGCGAGGGCCGCATCGCCCGGCTGATGCTCGACGACGTCGGTTTTGCCGCCTCCGCCAGCCTCGAACAGCTGGCGCAACGGGCCGAGGTCAGCACCGCCACGTTGTCGCGTTTCGCCCGCACGGTGGGCTGCCGCGACCTGCGTGATCTGCGCCTGCAACTGGCTCAGGCCAGCGGCGTTGGCAGCCGTTTTCTCGACCCGGCGGGCACACCTGAACAGTCGGCGTTCTACGGGCAGATTGTCGGCGATATCGAAACCACGCTGCGCCAGCATCTGGCCGGGTTTGACGAATCACGCTTCGCCGATGCGGTAAAAATGCTCGGCCAGGCGCGGATGATTCATGCGTTCGGCATGGGCGGTTGCTCGACCCTGTGCAGCGACGAGTTGCAGGTGCGCCTGGTGCGCCTCGGCTACCCGATTGCGGTGTGCCACGACGCGGTGATGATGCGCGTCACCGCCGCCAGCCTCAATGCCGAGCAAGTGCTGATCGTCTGCTCGCTGACCGGCATCACCCCGGAGCTTTTGGAAACCGTCGAACTGGCGCGCAACTATGGCGCGCGCATTCTGGCCATCACCCGCGCCGACTCGCCGCTGGCCGAATTGGCCGACATCGTTCTGCCGCTGCAAGGCGCGGAAACTTCGTTCATCTACAAACCGACGGCGGCGCGCTACGGCATGCTGCTCGCCATTGATGTGCTTGCGACCGAGCTGGCGCTGGCCAATCCTGAAGACAATCAAGAGCGTCTGCGGCGGATCAAACTCGCCCTCGACGAATACCGTGGCGGCGACGATCACCTGCCGCTGGGAGACTGAGATGCTGTACGACACGCTGATCCGCAACGCCACCGTCATCGATGGCAGCAACACGCCCGGCTACCGCGCCGATGTGGCGATTCTCGACGGGCGTATCGAACGTATCGGCGACTTGCACGATGCCCGCGCCACGGAGGAAATCGACGCCGCCGGCCGCGTGCTCGCCCCGGGGTTCATCGACGTGCACACCCACGACGACACCGTGGTCATCCGCCAGCCGCAGATGCTGCCCAAGCTCAGCCAGGGCGTGACCACGGTGATTGTCGGCAACTGTGGGATCAGCGCCTCGCCCGTGACGCTGAAAGGCAATCCGCCGGACCCGATGAACCTGCTCGGCAGCGCGGCGGCGTTCGTCTATCCACGTTTCAGCGATTACCGCTCGGCCGTCGAGGCGGCGAATACCACGTTGAACGTCGCCGCACTGGTCGGCCACACCGCACTGCGCAGCAATCACCTCGACGACCTGTTGCGCACCGCCACGCCTGACGAAATCGCCGCGATGCGCGAGCAATTGCGTGAAAGCCTTGAGGCCGGCGCGCTCGGTTTATCCACAGGCCTGGCCTACGCCAGTGCCTACAACGCCTCCACCGACGAAGTGAAGCAACTGACCGAAGAACTGACGGCATACGGCGCGGTGTACACCACCCACCTGCGCAGTGAATTCGAACCGGTGCTGGAGGCGATGGAAGAAGCGTTCAGCATCGGCCGTCACTCACAGTCCCCGGTAATCATTTCCCACCTCAAATGCGCCGGTGTCGGCAACTGGGGGCGTAGTCCGCAGTTGCTCGCATCGCTGGAAGCAGCGGCGAAAACCCAGCATGTGGGCTGTGACTGCTATCCCTACGCGGCGAGCTCTTCGACGCTGGATCTGAAGCAAGTCACCGATGCCCACCGCATCACCATCACCTGGTCGACGCCGCATCCTGAAGTCAGCGGCCGCGACCTGATCGACATCGCCGCCGAATGGAGCGTGCCACTGCACGACGCCGCCAAACGCCTGCAACCGGCGGGCGCGGTGTACTACGGCATGGACGAGGCGGACGTCCGAAAAATCCTCGCGCATCCGCTGTCGATGGTCGGTTCTGACGGACTGCCGGAAGACCCGTTCCCGCATCCACGCCTGTGGGGTGCTTTCCCACGAGTGCTCGGACATTTCAGTCGTGATGTCGGACTGTTTCCGCTGCACACCGCCGTACACAAGATGACCGGTCTGTCGGCGGCGCGATTTGGCTTGAAAGAGCGCGGCGAGATTCGTGAAGGGTATTGGGCGGATCTGGTGTTGTTCGATCCTTTGACGGTGCGCGATGTGGCAGATTTCACTGATCCGCAGCGGGCGGCGCAGGGGATTGATGGGGTGTGGGTCAATGGTGTGTTGAGTTATTGCGACGGGCAGGCGAATGGTCGCAGGGAAGGGCGATTTCTGGCACGCGAAGGTGATCTGCGCGAAGGATTTCATTGATGGTGATGGCGCCAAAAGATCGCAGCCTGCGGCAGCTCCTACAGGAGATCGCATTCCAATGTAGGAGCTGCCGAAGGCTGCGATCTTTTGATCTGCGTCTCATAGTGGCACTCTGAGATTAAAGAATGTCGAATCCAAGCCGAATTGCTGACATCCAGCCCAGCTAAACTCTTGGGCCAACCAGTCAGGGAGCACCCCATGAGCTTCGGCAAAACCACCCCGATCCTGCGGATCTTCGATGAAGCCAAGGCGTTGGAATTTTACGTCGACTTCCTCGGCTTCAAGATCGACTGGCAGCATCGTTTCGAAGCGAACTTCCCGCTGTATCTGCAGGTGTCGCGTGGCGAGTGCGTGCTGCACCTGTCCGAGCATCATGGCGATGCGACGCCGGGCTCGGCGTTGCGCATCGAGACCGACGAGCTGGAGGCGTTTCAGCAGCAACTGATGGCCAAGGAATACAAGTTCTCGCACCCGCAGATTCAGGCGATGCCGTGGGGCAGTCAGGACATGACCATTGCTGATCCGTTTGGTAATCGACTGGTGTTTACCAACGCGATCAGTGTTTGAGCTGAGAAGAGCCCCTCACCCTAACCCTCTCCCAGAGGGAGAGGGGACTGACCGAGGTGTCTTGCGCTGTACATCGACCTGAATGATCCGCTGCGATTGTGCATTCACAGCAGCATTTTCAGGTCGGTGTGTCTCGCGAGCATCCCTCGATCGGCCCCCTCTCCCTCCGGGAGAGGGTTGGGGTGAGGGAAAAAGATTCACGCCATACAAAAAAGCCCGCTGCCAAACCACTAAGGTTTTGCCGCGGGCTTTTTCGTTACTCGGTTGGCACTAACTGATCCAGCACCCGATTGACGGCGATTTCCGCCACCATCACTACTTGCGCGATGCCTTGCAGGGTCTTGCGGTGCGAGCCTTCCAGCAGCCCGGCGAAGTCGTTGAGCATCACGGTGGCCGAGCCGAGGGATTCGCAGGCATCGGCCAGCAACGGTTCGGTGCCGCTGGCCGGATTGGCCATGTAAAGGCGATTGGGCTGGTACGGGGTGGCCATGATGGCGGGTCTCGGTGGGCCGAGGTAGTGGTCGAGGGCGCGCTCGGCGGCTTCGTGGAATTTCCTTGATTCGGGGGATTCGTAGGGGGAGGCCGGACCGGTGTCCGGTGGGTTTGGCGTAACTTTGAACATAGGCTGTGTTCCCGTCATTGAGCGCCAACCCCTTTGCTACTAAACGAAAGGGTGGCAGCTGTACGCAGGTTAGTAGACCGGGGAACTCAGCTTAAGCCGGCGCGCCGAAGCGCCCTACGTACAGCCACCATCAAGCTCAGGTACTCAGCACCTGTGATGAATGTACGACCAACCGAATTACCTCGGGCTACTAAACCCGATCACTGGAAATCAGTGACGGACTCAAGTTACCGACGGGCTCCAGGGCGCACAAGCCGGCGGATTCTGGCTTAGCCGTAGGCAGCGGCGCAAGGATTTGTGGGTGGTTTCGCGTAACGCTGAGTGTCTTTAAACACCTGCGCTAAAAGTGTTTATTGCGTTATGGCGGCTGGCCTCATCGCGAGCAGGCTCACTCCTACAAATGATCTTCAGTGAACGCAGATTTTGTGTTCCGCACGACTCACTGTAGGAGTGAGCCTGCTCGCGATGGCGCCAGTCCTGTCACCCCCGATGCATCTGCCGAAACTCCCCCGGCGGCATCCCGCGCCGGCTCTTGAACGTGCGATGAAACGACCGCGGCTCGGTAAACCCCAGATACTGCGCAATGTCTTGAATCGGCAACGTGCTGTTGAGCAAATAATGCTCCGCCAGCTCCTGACGCAAATCATCCAGAATCTGCTGATACGACGTCCCCGCCTGATGCAACTGGCGCTGCAACGTGCGCACCGACACCGCCATTTGCTCG
This sequence comes from Pseudomonas sp. JQ36, assembly GCF_053851495.1. Lineage (NCBI taxonomy): Bacteria > Pseudomonadati > Pseudomonadota > Gammaproteobacteria > Pseudomonadales > Pseudomonadaceae > Pseudomonas > Pseudomonas sp. JQ36. The sequence continues at coordinate 5,667,247 of NZ_CM132642.1, forward strand.
GCCACCTGTTCCTTGCGCGGCAAGCCTTCCTTGAGCAACTGGCGCAGGATGCTTTTGACCCGCTGTTCCAGCGACGCATCCTCCAGCGTCGCCATCAAGCCCATCGCGTGTTCTTCCAGGGTGCGCAGCAATTGCGCATCGGCCTGACGCAGCGGTAATTGCAGATACGCCAGCGGCACGATCAGCGCCGAATACGCCTGCTCGAACAGCACTGGGCAATCGAAAAACGCTTCGTATTGCGCCTGGCTGGCGTCTGGCGGGCACGGATGTTCCAGCCACACGGCGGCGGGTGACATCTGTGTGTCGGCGATCCAGCGGGCATATTGCAGCCACGAGCCAAGAACGTTTTCCACCAGATGCCGGCGGATGCGCGGGCGCTCGTAGCGGCACGTCCAGATCAGGTGCACGTGGCCATCCTTCACTTCGGCGCGGCTGACGCCCATGTCGCCCACCAGTTTTTCGAACGGCATGATCCGGCTCATCGCATCGCCCAGGGTCGCGCAGTTCATGGTGATGTAACCGAGCACGCTCCAGGAATTGGGCAGGACGAAGTTCGCGGCGTTGAGACCAAACAGCGGATCGCCCGAGTGCTCGCAGAAATAATCGAGCAGGCGCTCATGGGTTTCGCCCGGCAGGCGCAGGCTGTTGTCGCTCAGTTGCTGCGCCTGCAATCCGGCTGCCGCCAGCGCCGGCTCGATGGTCATGCCCAGTTGCTCGGCATGGCGCACGTATTTGAGCAGTGGCGGAACCGATGTGAAGCCGAGCGATTGCATGATCCGAATCCCTTGATCAAGGCCTGCGTGAGCGAATGAATGCCTGAAAGGTAATTTGAAACCCCGACTAAAGTAAATGGCTGGCACTTGCGCGACGTTTGACTCAATTGGCTACTCGAACTGGCCGGATGCGACCGTGACACTTTTTGGCCGCTGACTAGTATGGAGGCCTGCCACATCACTGATCAGACTGCATAAGAAGGACACACGCATGCGACGCTGGAACGGCTGGGGAGAGGCAACCACGGTGGTCGAACTGCCGGCCCAGGGCGCGAGTTTTCTCCATGAACGACTGGGGGCCGGGCACGTGTTGCCCGATGCCACGCTGGAGGCGGCATTGGCGCGGGTGCCGCTCTCGCGGCTGGCGGCGCACGCCTTGTACAGCGTTGATGCCCATGATCGTCTGCTGCACGCCCGGGGCCAGAGCCTGCCGGACTGGCTGGCGTTGCGCGAAGGCGCGCTGGGCAACTATCCCGATGCGGTGGCGTTTCCCGAAACTGCGGAGCAAATCCGCCAATTGCTGGCGCTCGCCCATGAGCAGGACCTGTGCCTGATTCCCTACGGCGGTGGCACCTCGGTGGCCGGGCACATCAATCCTCCGGATTCGGCGCGACCTGTAGTGACCGTGTCGCTGGCGCGGATGAATCGCCTGATCGACCTCGACGAGGCCAGCCAGTTGGCGACGTTCGGCCCCGGCGCCAGTGGCCCGCAGGTGGAAAGTCAGCTGCGCGCTCGCGGTTACACGCTGGGGCATTTCCCGCAGTCGTGGGAGCTGTCGACGCTGGGCGGATGGGTCGCCAGTCGCTCCAGCGGTCAGCAGTCGTTGCGCTATGGGCGCATCGAGCAATTGTTCGCTGGCGGCACCCTGGAAACTTTCGCCGGGCCCTTGGAAATTCCGACGTTCCCAGCCTCGGCGGCGGGGCCTGATCTGCGCGAAGTGGTGCTCGGTTGCGAGGGCCGTTTCGGGATCATTTCCGAGGTCAAAGTGCGGGTCAGCCCGCTGCCGGCCGATGAACGTTTTTACGGAGTGTTCCTGCCCAGTTGGAGCAAGGCGCTGCAAGCGATTCGCCAATTGGCCCAGGCGCGGGTGCCGCTGTCGATGCTGCGGCTGTCGAACGCGGTGGAGACCGAAACCCAACTGGCGCTGGCCGGGCATCCGCAGCAGATCGCCTGGCTGGAAAAGTATCTGAACCTGCGGGGCGCCGGTGAAGGCAAGTGCCTGCTGACCTTCGGGGTGACCGGCAACCGTCGGCAAAACGCGCTGTCGCTGAGCCAGGCGCGGCAGCATCTGAAAGCCTTCGGTGGCGTGTTTACCGGTACGTTGCTCGGCAAGAAATGGGCGCAGAACCGCTTCCGTTTTCCCTACCTGCGCGAGAACCTGTGGAACGCCGGTTACGTGGTCGATACCCTGGAAACCGCCACCGACTGGAGCAACGTCGACCACCTGCTCAACCTGATCGAAAACAGCTTGCGCGATGCCTTGGCGGCGCAGGGTGAACGGGTGCATGTGTTCACCCATCTGTCCCACGTCTACGGCGAAGGTTCGAGCATCTACACCACTTACGTGTTTCGCCCGGCGGCGAATTATCCGGCGACGCTGGCGCGCTGGCAGGCGCTCAAGCACGCGGCCAGCCAGACCATCGTCGACAACCACGGCACCATCAGCCACCAGCACGGGGTCGGCAAGGATCACGCGCCGTACCTGCCGCGCGAAAAAGGCGCGCTGGCGATGGATACCTTGCAGGCGCTGAGCAAGCACTTCGATCCGGCCGGGCGCCTCAACCCCGGCACGCTGTTGCAGGAGTGACGGCCATGCACCCGGACTGGAACGCCGCGTGGCGCCAGCAAACCCTGCCGACATTGGCCGACGCAAGCTGGGACCTGATCGTCATCGGCGGCGGCATCAGTGGTGCCGGCATCCTGCGCGAAGCGGCGCGGCGTGGCTGGCGTTGTCTGCTGCTGGAGCAACGGGATTTCGCCTGGGGCACCTCCAGCCGATCATCGAAAATGGTTCACGGCGGTTTGCGTTATATCGCCAAGGGCCAGTGGCGCTTGACCCGTGACTCGGTGCGCGAGCGCCAGCGCCTGCTCGACGAAGCGCCGGGACTGGTGGAACCGATGAGTTTCATGATGCCGCACTATCGCGGCGGCTTTCCCGGGCCGCGTGTGCTCGGTGGCTTGTTGTCGGTTTACGACGCGTTGGCCGGACGCCGCAGCCATCGTTTTCATGACGCGCAGCAACTGCGTTTTCTGGCGCCGGGGGTGAAGGAAAATCACCTGCTCGGCGGCACCTGTTTTGTCGATGCGCTGACCGATGATGCACGACTGGTGATGCGCGTGTTGCGCGAAGCGCGGGCTGATGGCGCGGTGGCGCTTAACGGGGTGCGCGTCGAACATCTGCTGCGCGAAGACGGTCGGGTGTGCGGGGTTCAGGTCGAAGATTGCGAGGCGGGCGGGTCGTTGCAACTGCGTTGCGGCGTGCTGGCGGTGGCGACCGGGGCATGGGCTGAGCGCCTGCGTTTGCCCGAGGCACCGCGACAACTACGGCCATTGCGCGGCAGTCATCTGCTGCTGCCGGGCTGGCGTTTGCCGGTGGCGCAGGCCTTCACTTTTTTGCATGAGCGCGACCGGCGGCCAGTGTTCGTTTTTCCGTGGGAAGGGGCGACGGTGGTTGGCACCACCGACCTCGATCATCGCGAGAATCTGGATCAGAGCGCGAGCATCAGCGCCGACGAACTCGACTATCTGCTGGCGGCTTGCATGCAACAATTTCCAGGTGCCGAAGTGACGGCGAGCGATGTGCTGTCGACCTGGTCCGGCGTGCGTCCGGTGGTGGGCAGCGCGGCGGGTGCACAGCAAGGCAAGCCGTCGAATGAAACCCGTGAACATGTGCTGTGGCAGGAGCCGGGGTGCGTCACGTTGGCTGGCGGCAAACTGACAACGTTTCGCCCGCAGGCCATCGAAGTGCTCAAGGCCTGTGCCGACATGCTCGGTCGCAGTTTCGAAGATCACGGCGCCGCCGTTTTTGCCGCCGTAGCGCCACTGCCGATCCCCGGACTCAGCCCGCAACAGTGGCGACGTCTGGCTGGACGCCACGGTCGCGACCTGCCGCGACTGGCGCAGTTGATCGCCGAGTTGGGCCACGAAACGGTCGGCAACACCGACACCTTGTGGGCAGAACTGGCCTTCGCCTGTGAGGCGGAAATGGTGCTGCACCTCGATGATCTGTTGCTGCGCCGCACCCGTCTGGGCCTGTTGCTGGCGCACGGTGGCGAAGCGCATTTCGCCGCCCTCCGCCAACTCTGCCAGCCCCGCCTGGGCTGGGACGATGCACACTGGCAGCAAGAACTGCAGCGTTACCGGGCGTTGTGGCAACGCCATCACGGTCTGCCGGATGCCACGCCTTGATGCCCCTTGAAGAGAGCGCCATGGATAACCACTCGAACAAGCGCTACCTGCTGGCGATCGACAACGGCACCCAGAGCGTGCGCGCATTGCTCTTCGATTTGCAGGGCAATCTGCTCGGTAAAGGCAAGGTCGAGTTGCAGGCGTACTACTCGACGCAACCGGGCTGGGCCGAGCAGGACCCGGAATATTACTGGGCGAAACTCGGCGAGGCCTGCCAGCAGGTGTGGGCGCAAACCGGGATTGATCGCTCGCAGATTGCCGGCGTCTCACTGACCACTCAGCGCGGCACGGTGATCAACGTCGATGCTCAGGGCAAGTCTCTGCGCCCGGCCATTCTGTGGCTCGATCAGCGTCAGAGCGAAGTCGAGGGCGGGATCAAGGGACCATGGGGCTGGCTGTTCAAACTGGTCGGCGCGCAGGCTACCGTGGATTATTTTCGCGCGCAGGCCGAGGCCAACTGGATCGCCAGACACCAGCCTGAAGTGTGGGCGGCGACCGACAAGTTTCTGCTGCTCTCGGGGTTTCTCACTCATCGTCTGTGTGGACGCTTTGTCGACTCTGTCGGATGTTGCGTCGGCTATCTGCCGTTCGACTTCAAACGCCTGAAATGGGCCGCGCCCAGCGACTGGAAATGGCAGGCGCTGGCGGTGCGTCCGGAGCAATTGCCGACCTTGCACAAGCCCGGCGAAACCCTCGGCTACATCAGCGCTGAGGCCAGCCGCCACACCGGGATTCCCGAGGGCTTGCCGCTGATTGCGGCGGGTGCTGACAAGGCCTGCGAAGTGGTCGGTGCCGGCGTGGTCGATACCAGCACCGTGTGCCTGTCCTACGGCACCACCGCGACGATCACCAGCACCCGTTCGCGCTATCTGGAAATCGTCCCGTTGATCCCGCCGTACCCCTCGGCGGTGCCGGATCAGTACAACTGCGAGGTGATGATTTACCGCGGATACTGGATGGTCAGCTGGTTCAAGAACGAGTTCGGCCTGCGCGAGATGCAGCAGGCGCAAGAGCAGGGCATCGAGCCCGAGCAACTGTTCGATGCGCTGGTGAATGCGGTGCCGCCGGGGTCGATGGGGCTGATGCTGCAACCGTATTGGTCGCCGGGGATTCGCGAGCCGGGTGTCGAAGCCAAAGGCGCGATGATCGGCTTCGGCGACGTGCACACCCGCGCGCATATTTACCGGGCGATTCTCGAAGGGCTGGCATATGCGTTGCGCCAGGGCCTGGAGAATATCGAGAGGCGTTCGAAGGTGTCGGTCAAGCGTCTGCGGGTGGCCGGTGGCGGTTCGCAGAGCGATGCGGCGATGCAGCTGACGGCGAATATTTTTGGCCTGCCGGCGGAGCGTCCGCATGTGTACGAAGCGTCCGGGCTGGGCGCGGCGATCTGCTGTGCGGTGGGGTTGGGGTTGTATGCGGATTTCCCCACGGCAATCGCCGCGATGACCCGCGTCGGGACGGTATTCACCCCGCAGCCCGAGGCACAGCAGGTCTATGAGCGTTTGTACAAAGAGGTGTACCTGCGCATGTATCGCCAGCTCAAACCGTTGTACCAGAGCATCCGCAAAATCACCGGTTACCCCGCTTAACCAGACACCAGAAATCCCTTGTGGGAGCGGGCTTGCTCGCGAAGGCGGTGTGTCAGCTTGCACATGAGGTGACAGGCAAACCGCCTTCGCGAGCAAGCCCGCTCCCACAGGGGAACAGTGATGCTCTCGCTATTGTGCACATGGCGCTATCGGAGACTTTTTCTGGTGAGATCGGACAGTGTCAGCGCCGGGGGCGGTTGTTAGGCTCAACCCCCACAGCACCTCCAATAAGAATTAAAAGCAATGAAGCTGACTTTTCTCCTGTTGCTGCTTTGTGCAACGGCCCCGACAGCGTGGGGCTGGTCGAACCACACGGTGGGCAGCTATCTGGCGTTGCAGGAATTGCCGGCGCTGCGCGATGCGCCGCCGGTCGAGGTCGAGCCGCTGGAGCGTTTTCTCGCCGAGCAATACCCGGCCGTGGTCGCATTGCTGGAGCAACAGGAAAGCTTCGCCCCTGAACACTTCACCCAGTACCCGCCGCGCCCCGACCATCTGAAGCTGCCCGCCGTACCAAGCGACAATCTGCGCCACGATTTTCTCACCGCGTTGCGGCTCAATCCGCGCATTCATCTGGCGATGGTCATTCAGCCGCTGCCGGGCCAAGACCTGCCCGAGCGCGAACATCTCAGTGCCGATCAGGTGATGGTCGAGCAGACGCTTTCGCCATGGAATCGTCAGCGTTTCATTCGCGTGGCGGACGGCGAGAAAGTCGCGGCGCTGGCGGTACTGGCGACCGCTGCTGATGAGCCGGATTACGGTCACGACATAAACCTGTTCAGCGATAACCCCGGCGAGGTCGGCGCGCTGTATGGCTTCGGCCCGCAGCCGTTTGGCGATGCGCGTTTTCAGTACAGCTCGCAGGCGCCGTTCCACATGGGCTTCTTCCATGAAAGCGCGGTGGTGTATGCCGCTGCCGGATTTCTTCAGCGCAGTTGGCCGGACTGGCGCGCTTATCAGTACTTGGGCCTGGCGCGTTTGGCGTTCGCCTCCGGCCATCCTTATTGGGGTTACCGGTTCCTTGGTTGGGGCGTGCACCACGTGCAGGACCTGACCCAGCCGTATCACGCCAAGCCGCTGCCCGGGGTCGAACTGCCGAGTCTGTTGCTGCTGGAGGGCAAGGCGCTGGCCGGTTTTGCCGATGACAAACAGGCGTCCATCGAGCGCGTCGCCACTCGCCATATGGAAATCGAGAAGTATCAATCGACCTGGCTGCGCCGCGTGCTACGTGCCGGTCAGGCGCATCCGATGCTCGCGGCCTACGCCGATGTCGCTCAAGACCAACAGTATCCGCCGTACTCGGTGGACTACTTGCGCGACGTGGTCAGCGCCGAGTCGGTCGAGGACTCGACAGCGTTCGATGAAGCCATCGGCCAGTGGCTGGAGACGGCTCCGGTGACCAGCGATTTCAGCAGCGGCAATCAGTTGCAGCGCGAGACGTTCGAGCATCCGGCACTCAATCAGCAGCTGTTCAAACTGCTCGGCCATTTCGGCGCGCACAGCCGGATTTATGTCCGTGCGGGACTGGCACCGTAGCCATCGCGGCCACGCAAAAAACAATAAGAACAAGGAGGAACCCATGATCAACACTCGATTGCGCCTCACCGGCGTGGCACTTCCCGGTGTCGGCCTGGCAGGCCTGCTGCAACTCTGCGCGGTGGATGCGGTGCAGGCTGCCGAGTTCAGCGTGCTGGACAATCAGGTCACCGGCTCGATCGACACGACCCTGTCCTATGGCCGTTTGTGGCGGGTGCAGGGCCGCGACAAGAACAACGATGACGTCAACACCAACGACGGCAATCGCAACTTCGACACCGGGCTGGTTTCCGAGGTGTACAAGATCACTTCGGAGCTGGAGGCCAACTACCAGAACTACGGGATGTTCCTGCGCGGCACCGCGTTCTACGACACCCAGTTGATGGACAAACGCAACGATTACTACCGCAACAACAACCCGGCGCAGCCGAGCCAGAGCTATCCGCAGGACGACCGCTTCACCAGTCAGACCCGCGACATCGCCGGCAGCCGGATCGAGATGCTCGACGCCTATGTCTACGGCAATTGGGACGTGGCGCAGATGCCAGTCACCGCGCGGGTCGGGCGTCAGGTGTTCAACTGGGGCGAGGGGCTTTTCTATCGCGGCGGGATCAACACCACCAACCCGGTGGACGCGGCGAAATACCGTTTGCCGGGGGCCGAGGTCAAGGAAGTGCTGATGCCGGTGGAGGCCTTGAGTTTCAACATCGGCCTCAGCGATTCGCTGACCCTGGAAAGCTTCTACCAGACCAACTGGAAGGAAACCCGCATCGACCCGGTCGGCACTTTCTACTCGCAGACCGACCTGTTCGCCGATGGCGGCAACACCGGTTACAACAACTTCAGTGGCACCGCGCTTGATACCCCGGTGCCGGGCTTCGGCAACGTCATCGGCTTGTACAGCGCATTGGGTAACAACCCGTTGCTCAGTCCGGTTTTGCAGACCACTGGCCTGTACGCCAACGGCGTGACGCCGGCCTACGGCAATACGCTGAAAGTGGCGTCGGTCGGCAAGGACTACAACGCGCGCAACGATGGTCAGTTTGGCTTTGCGTTTCGCTACATCGCCGAACAGCTCAACAGCACCGAGTTTGGTTTGTACCTGGTCAATTACCACGCCAAGGAGCCGACCATTGCTGCGGATCTGGGTGGCTACAAAGGCATCGACATGAGCGCACTGACCAACCTGCTGGCCGGCGTCGCGGGCGATCAGGCGGGTGCGCTTGCCAATGGTCTGGCCACTGCGGATGTGATGGGCAACATCCAGGCGCATCGACGCTACGCCGAAGACATTCGCATGTACGGTTTCAGCTTCAACACCACGCTGGGCGAGGCCTCGGTGTTCGGTGAAATCGCTTATCGGCCGAACCTGCCGATCGGCGTCGCGGCCACCAACGATCTGATTGGCGACCTGGCCAACGGTGCGGCTGTCGCGGTGACGGGCCAGTCGATCAACGTCGGCGGGCAGATGGTCAACCTCAACAGCGAGATCAACAACGCCGAGCGCGTGGAAGCGTTCAACACCTCGTTGGGCACTATTTACAACTTCGGCCCTACGGCTTCGTTCGATTCGCTGTTCGGCATCTTCGAACTGGCCTCCGAACATCTGCGCGGCAGCAGTCTGCAATACACAGCTTATGACGGGACGAACCGTTACTACGCCGGCACCGGTAACTATTCCTATGTCTCGGGCGGTGATCGTGACGATCAGGTCAACCGCGATTCCTACAGCTATACGGCGATGCTCAACGGCACCTGGAACGACGTGTACGCCGGAGTCAACGTCTCGCCTTACGTCGTCTACAAGGATGACTTCAAGGGCAACAGCTATCAGGCCGGCAACACCATCGAAGGTCGCAAGGCCTACACCCTGGGGATCAAGGCCAATTATCAGAACAAGCTCGAAGCCGAACTGCAGTACACCGAGTTCTATGGCGGGGGGCAGAACAACGGCATCCGCGACCGCGACAACGTCGGGTTCAACCTCAAGTATTTCCTTTAAGGACTACACGCAGATCCATTGTGGGAGCGGGCTTGCTCGCGAATGCGCCGTGTCAGTCACCGTTATTTCGAATGACACACCACCTTCGCGAGCAAGCCCGCTCCCACAGGGGAACTGCGGTGTCCTGCAGACCTCACACGGAGATCGATCATGTTTTACCCATCACGATTCAGCAAAACCATGTTGGCGCTGGTTCTGGGCCTCACCGCCGGCAGCGTCCTCGCCGCCATCACCCCGCAACAAGCCGAACAACTGAAAACCACCCTCACGCCCCTGGGCGCCGAGCGCGCCGGCAACGCCGCCGGCACCATTCCGGCCTGGACTGGCGGCATCACCCAGGCGCCCGCCGGCTACAAACCGGGCCAACATCATCCGGACCCGTTCGTCTCGGACAAGCCGCTGTTCACCATCACCAAGGCCAATCTCGACCAGTACAAGGCCCACCTCAGTCCGGGCCAGATCGCCCTGTTCAACAGCTACCCCGACACGTTCCAGATGCCGGCCTATCCGTCGCGTCGTTCAGGTTCGGCGCCGCAGTGGCTTTATGACAACACCTTGAAGAACGCGACCTCGGCCAAACTGCTGGAGGGCGGCAGCGGATTCGCCGATGCCTACGGCGGTGTACCGTTCCCGGTGCCCAAGGACGGCATCGAAGTGCTGTGGAACCACATCACCCGTTATCGCGGGATCTACGTGGTGCGTCGTGCTTCCGAAGCCCCGGTGCAGCGCAACGGCAGCTTTGCACTCGTCACCTCGCAGCAGGAAGCGCTGTTCAACTTCTACCGCCCGGGCGGGCAGTACGCCGACCTGAAAAACATCCTGTTCTACTACCTCGCTTTCGTGAAAAGTCCGGCGCGGCTGGCCGGTGGTGCGGCGCTGGTGCACGAGATGCTCGATCAACTCAAGGACCCGCGTCAGGCCTGGGTCTACGACGCCGGCCAACGCCGCGTGCGCCGCGCGCCGAACCTCGCCTACGACACGCCGATCGCCTCATCCGATGGCCTGCGCACCGCCGACGACACCGACCTGTTCAACGGCTCGCCGGATCGATACGACTGGAAGCTCAAGGGCAAGCAGGAAATCTACATTCCCTACAACAACTACAAGGTCGGCAGTCCGGACGTGAAGTACGCGCAACTGCTGACCCCGGGCCACCTCAACCCACAATTCACCCGCTACGAGCTGCACCGCGTGTGGGTGGTCGAAGGCAATCTCAAACCGGGCGCGCGGCATGTCTATTCCAAACGCGTGCTGTTCCTCGACGAGGACAGCTGGGGCGCGGCGCTGGTCGATCAATACGATGGGCGAGGGGAGTTGTGGCGGGTGTCGATGGCCTACCTGAAAAACTTCTACGACCTGCCCACCACCTGGAGCGCACTGGACGTATTCCACGACTTGCAGGCCCGCCGTTACTACGTGCAGAACCTCGACAACGAAGAAGCCTCCACCGTGGACTTCTCGCAACCGGTACCGGAAGACGCGTATTTCATGCCGTCGGCTTTGCGCCAACGCGGGACGCGCTAGAGGCGTATCACAACCTCTGTAGGAGCTGCCGAAGGCTGCGATCTTTTGACTTTGATTTTAAAAACCAAGATCAAAAGATCGCAGCCTGCGGCAGCTCCTACACAAGGCGGGTTGCCCGCGATTGGATTTACGCTTTGGCGCTGACTGAAGGTCAGACGCGGAAATGGCTGACCATCTGTTGCTGTGAGAATGGCTGTTCGGAAGATTGCCCGGTGTGAGCCAGAACGGATGTGCTAGCCTGCAATCAATGATTTCATTGATTGCGGGAGGCATCATGGCCAGCATCACCATTCGAAACCTTGATGAGAAGCTCAAGGAACAGTTGCGTATCACCGCAGCACACAACGGCCACTCCATGGAAGAAGAGGCGCGCCTGATTCTCGGTCGAGCCTTGGCAACAGTTGATCGCGCCGGCGGACTTGGAAGCCGGATACGCAACAGGTTCAGTGCAAACGGCGGAGTTGAACTTGAATTGCCAGAGCGCTCAGAGAAAGCCACCGGGGTGGATTTCTCCGAATGATAGTGCTCGATACCAACGTGCTTTCAGAGTTTATGCGTATTGAACCTGAAGCCAGAGTGCTGGCCTGGGTCGATGCGCAGCCCGCCATGGATCTGGCCATCAGTGCGATAACGGTGGCTGAGATACTCCACGGCATCGCCCGACTTCCCTCAGGCAAACGCAAACAGAATCTTCAAGCCCATGCGATGGCTATGTTCGAGGAGGACTTCGCGGGACGCATTTTGCCGTTCGATGCGCATGCCGCTGTCGAGTACGCGGCACTCGTCGCAGATTGCGAAGCAAAGGGGCGGACGGTGTCGATGGCTGATGCTCAGATAGCCGCAATCTGCCGGGCTCATGGCGCGGCAGTCGCCACGCGTAACGTGAAGGACTTTCAGTTCTCGGGAGTGGAGGTGATTAATCCGTGGGAGGTGTGAGCGGTGGGGCAGTGAGTATGGGCTTGGGCTGACTGGGCTGACGCCATCGCGAGCAGGCTCGCTCCTACAGGGGATTGGCGTAGTTCACATGATCTGTGTTCAACGCATTACCTGTGGGAGCGAGCCTGCTCGCGAATCGATCTTTCGTTCAGCGCAGAGGTGAAGATCAGACGCGGAAGTGGCTGACCATCTGCTGCAACTGGCCACCCAGGCGTGCCAGTTCCACGCTGGACGCTGCGGTTTCGTCGCTGGCGGCGGCGGTCTGTTCCGACACGTCGCGCACGTTGATGATGCTGCGGCTGATTTCTTCGGCCACGGCGCTTTGCTGCTCGGCCGCGGCGGCGATCTGCTGGTTCATCGACTGGATGTTCGACACCGTGCGGGTGATGTTTTCCAGGGAGTCGCCAGCCTTGCGGGTCAGGGCCACGCTGCTGTCGGTCAGGGCGCGGCTGTTGTTCATCACGGCAGCGACTTGCTGGGTGCCGTTCTGCAGACCGGCGACCAGGCCTTCGATCTCTTCGGTGGATTTCTGCGTACGCTGGGCGAGACCACGGACTTCGTCGGCGACCACGGCAAACCCACGCCCGGCTTCACCGGCACGCGCCGCTTCGATTGCGGCGTTGAGCGCCAGCAGGTTGGTCTGTTCGGCCACGGCCTTGATCACGTCCATGACGCTGCCGATCTTGTCGCTTTCCTGTTGCAGCACGCTCATGGCTTCGGTGGAGCGCACCACTTCACTGGCCAGACGTTCGATCTGCGCGATGGCTTCGTTGACCACCTTGTCGCCTTCACGGGCCTCGCCGTCAGCGGCGGCAGCAGCCTGCGAGGCTTCTTCGGCGTTGCGCGCGACTTCCTGCACAGTGGCGGTCATCTCGTGCATGGCGGTGGCAACCTGATCGGTCTCGACCTTCTGGCTGTTCACGCCGGCGCTGGTCTGCTCGGTCACGGCCGAGAGTTCTTCGGCGGCGCTGGCGATCTGGGTGACGCCGTCGCGGATGCCGCTGATCAGGTCGCGCAGGGTCACGCCCATGCGGGCGATGCCTTGTTGCAGCACGCCGAGTTCGTCGCGACGGGTGACCGTGACGTTCTGGGTCAGGTCGCCGCTGGCAATGCGCTCGACCACGGCCAGGGTTTCTTGCAGCGGACGGGTGATCTGACGGGTGATGATCACCGCGGCAATCACACCGACCAACAGCGCCAGCAGGGTGCTGATCAACTGGAAAGTACGAGCCTGGGCGCTTTCGATATCGCGGCGGTCGAGCTGGATCTGATACAGCTGCTCGCTGGTGGTGACGATGGCAGCACCCTGATCGGTCATCTCTTTACGCGCCTGCACCGCTTCGCTGTTGGCGTTCTTGTACGCCTGCAACGCGCTGCGGTAGTTGGTCAGAGCGGTTTCCAGCTGACGCAGGGCGTCTTGCTGGGTGGCGGCGAAATGCACGTTCAATTGCTTGAGGGTGGCGATCGCTGCGTCCAGTTGGCCAACGGCTTTCTGCTCGGTTTCGGCGTTGGTGGTGGCGGTGTAACCGCGCACTTCATAGCGCGCGAGGATGAACGCTTCCTTGGCCTGGCTGATGGCCTGAAACTGCTCGAAGCGCTGCTCGCTCATGTCCATTTGCTGCACGCGCTTGCTGATCGTTTCGATCAGGTTGTAAGCGGTGTCGGCGTTGGTGCCCATCACGTCGCGGGCGCTGTTGCCGGTGCGGTAGGCGTTGCGCATCTTGTTCAGCGAGGTCTGGTATTCGGCGATGGTCGCGGCCTGCTGCTTGAGCAGCTTGACGTTTTCCGGACTCTTGAACTTGTTGATCAGCGCCTGTTGTTGCGCGGCGAAGCTTTCGAGGGTGGTTTGTACATTCTGCGCGGCGGTTTCGTCGCCGTTGGTCAGCATGTACTGCAGGCGGACCACGCGCAGCTTGGTCAGGCCGGCGTTGAGCTGGGTGATGTCGCTCATCCAGTTGCTGCGGTCAATCAGGCCGCCGAGGCTGGTCCAGCCCGTCAGGGCCAGCACGCAGGTCAGGGCCAGGACCAGGCCGAAGCCCAGACCCAATTTCATGTTCACGCTGATGTTGCCGAACCAGCTATTCATCACAATTCCTCCAGGAACGTAGAGCTACTTGATCGTCGGTCAGGCTGGAAGATTGTTGTTTTTTTGAGCCAGCAAGGGTGTTAGCAGGTCTTTATCGGCCGCAAATACGAGAGCTGAAAGGTTTTTGTCCGACGGAATTTGTAACAAGAGCGCCTCAAGACTTTTTTCACATGCGTTTCACTCGTCACTTACGCCCGTCTCTCTACCCTCGCCGCATCGAATTGACTGTGATGGATGCCGACGAGGCGGCCCGATGTGGAATTGAGATTGAGTCTGTTCGGCGTCAAACGCACGATCTCCCTGAGCGGACTGGCGCGCTATCGCGACAGTTGGGTGGTGCTTGGCGCGTCGCTGCTGGTGATTCCGCTGACCCTGTGGCTGCTCGCCCCGGCGGCGGTGCCGGACCTGGCCCATGGCAATGTGTCCGGCGACCGCGCGCTGGCGGCCGGGTGGGCCAAGGGCGACATGATTGTGCTGGTGCGTCACGTCGAACGCTGCGATCACTCGCCGGCGCCGTGCCTGAGTGGCGATGATGGCATCACCGACCGCTCGCGCAGTGTCGCAGTCGGTGTCGGCGCTCAGTTCGAGCATCTGGGCCTGAATAACGCCGATATCTATAACAGCCCGATGCTGCGCACCGTGCAGACCGCCGGTTACATGTTCAACCGCGCGGCCAGCGAAGACTGGCTGATCAGCTGCAAGGGCCACATCCTGCAGGAAGCGCTGGCTCACAAGCTCCCGGGGCGCAATCTGATCCTGGTGACCCACAGCGAGTGCATGGCGGAGCTGGAAAAGGACTTGAATACACCGGTTTCTGACCCGGGCTACGGTTCCTCACTGTTTGTGTCTGTCGCAAACAAAGCGGATCCGCGGGTGCTTGGTTTTATCGAAGCCTCCGACTGGCATTCAGTGACCACCCAATGAACTGACGTTGCCTTCCCGTCAGCCGAAACAAAACCCGTCAGTGACGGCGGGTTTTTTATTGTCTGGCGCGAATGTCGTCAGTAGCCGACGAAGTAGTACGCCTGGCGCCCGACCATCATGGTCTTGAGTATTTTGAGTGGCGCGGCGGGTTCGCTGTCTGCCGAGATCACCGCGACGTTGGCGGGCGAGGCGCTGAGGAAATCGTGCAGTTGCGCGTCGGTGTCTAGCCCTTTGAGCACGCTTTGGGTGTAGAACACGCTGGCACCGCCGACCCGTTCATTGGCCTGAAACAGCGCGACCTGCTGACCGTTGGCCCGCAGGCTCTGAATATGTTGGGTCAACGGCAGGAACGACAACTTCTTGTCTGCGTTGGGCAATGCCCACTGCGCGGCGCCGAGGTAGCTGGCGATCACCACCGTGAGCAATCCTGCGGCAATCGCCTGACGATGACGGGCGACTTTTCCGATGAAGCGGTCGGCGGTTTCATGCGCCCGCAAGCGATCGAACAACACTCGCGCGTACTCAGCAGCGATCACCGCCGCGGCCGGGGTCATCGACATCAGGTACACCGTGCGTTTGCTCGAGGCCAGGGTCAACATGATGAACTGCGCGACGATCCACAGACTGAAAAACAGCAGATAGCGGTTGGCCTTCAATTCTTTGCGGAAATGCCACAGGCCCAGATACACCAGAATGTTCCACGGCAGGAACGCTTCCGGCAGTTTGGCCAGATAGTAATAGAACGGCTCGTAATGCCCGGCCTCGACGAACGAGCCGCTGAAGCGGCCGACGCTGTTGGTCAGCAGCACTTCAGCGACAGCGTGCGAGCCGCCGCGCTGATAGAGCACGGCGAGCCAGATCAGCAACGGAATCAGACCGACTGCCGTGAGCAGGCCGGGACGCAGCCAGGCGCCGAGCTTCAGGTGTTTGTCGATCAGGTTGTCGGCCAGCAGGTAGGCGAAGATCACCACCCCGGGCATCGCCAGGCCGAGCACGCCTTTGCTCAGGGTGGCGATGGCGATCCCGACGATAAACAGCAGCGAGTTACCCGCGTTCGCTGCGCGTTGCGCCTGAAAAAACGCCAGTAGCGCCGTGCTCACGCCGAGCGCCAGCAGTGCATCCTCACCGACCCCGCGCACATTGCTCCAGTAACTGGCCATGGTCGCCAGCAGAATTCCCGCCGTCCACGCGACCGCTTTCGGCCGACCGAAACGGCGCAACATGCCGTACAGCAGCATCACGCTGAACAATCCGGCCACCGCCGACGCCAGCCGCACCGCCCACGGCGAAACGCCGAACACGCGCATGGCGCCGGCGTCCAGCCACAGGCTCAGCGGGGGTTTTTCCAGAAACGCTTCGCCGAACAAACGGGGCGTCACCCAGTCATCGTCCAGATGCATCTCCATGGCGATCCCGGCGACCCGGGCCTCGGTGGAGCCTTGCAACTGGTGGTTACCCAAAGCGAAAAAAAACAGCAGGGCGGCGAGTAGAAACAGCGAAGTGGCAGCGCGCGGCATAGGGTTCAGGCAACCGGAAAGAGCAGGAGCCTTGAGCATACTTCGCCAATGCTTAACAAATTGTGAAACTCACTTCAGTTGTCGCGACCAACGCTTCTCCGGCGTTTCGAACAACGGATTGACCAGCGCTGTCAGCACGTGATCCTGCCAGCGTCCGGCGATGTTCAGGTACGCCTTGGCATAGCCCTCGCGCTCGAAACCCAGACGCTCCAACAACCGCGCGCTGCGCTCGTTGCCGGGCATGTAATTGGCCATGATCCGATGCAGGTTCTGCGTGTCGAACATGTAACCGATGCCCGCCTCCAGACCCTCCTGCATGAAACCCTGACCCTGATGCGCGTGGTCAATGTGATAACCCAGATAACACGCCTGAAACGCACCGCGAATGATCCCGCTGAAATTGCACGCGCCGATCATCTGTTGGCCATCCGGCGTCAGCAGGGCGAAATGCATAGCCAACCCGGCTTCGTAGGCACTGGCCTGAATTTCAAGGCGTCGACGAATCTGCTCCGTGGAAAAATATTCGGTGGTGCGGATCGGCGACCACGGCGCGAGGTGGCGCTGGTTGCGTGCATAGAAGTCACTTTCCAGCTCGGCCTGTTCCGGGGCGAGGATGGCGAGCGTCAGGCGTTGGCAGGGTAGGCTCAGCAGTGACATCGGGTGCTCCGGCGGACAGGGTCGAGGGACAGGATTGATCACGGGGCGGAAAAAAACAAACTGCGCTGGCGTCCTGTAAATTTCTTTGGTTGAGTGCACAGGGTTATCGACTGCGGCATTTCCGGGATTGGAGGAACAAGCAATGGAATTTGCATTGACGGTGAATGGGCTGGCGTTGTGTGTTCGGGCGCCAGACCTGGCGCTTGTCGCTCCGGTGCGCGAGGCGCTGAACGCCAGTTACCGCGAGCATGCGCCGTTTCTCGAGTGGGCGGTTGAACACACCAGTGAGGAGCGGGCGCTGTCGTCCATGCTGCAAGCGCGGGATGATTTCGCCAGCGAGACCGGTGAGCGGCGCTTATTCATCGTGACTGAAGACGGACAAGCCGTCGTTGGCTGCATCGGCCTGGTGCCGCGTCGACGCAAGCGCTATGTCGTCGGTTATTGGGCCAACAGCGCGTTTGCCGGCAAGGGCTACATGCGTGAAGTGCTGCTGCAACTTGTCAGGCGCCTGCCTGAGTTCACCTTTTACCTGACCACATCGTCGGCCAACAGCCGCAGTCAGCGTCTGGCTGAAGCGGCGGGGTTTGCGCTGATCAGGGTTCACCCGCAGGTGCGGCAATCGTCACAGCACGGCGTGCAGGACACTTGGGTGTATCGCTTCGGCAGCAAACGCCAGGCAAAAAAAAGCCCGCGGGAGAGCGCGGGCGAACCGTAGTTTCTTGAATGAGCGAGCGGACTGTACCGTGTTGATCGAAGCGGGGCAGTGAAGAAAAATTCATTTCGGCAGCGAGCGCTCTGCAACGCCTCAGGGCAGGTGATCTGCGGCGAAATCGGCATGACGAGCCAGATCATTTCAGAACTCGGAGACCTTGTCCTCGCGCAAAATCCACCCGGCTTCACCCGCCACCAACTTGTACTGAACCTGACGCATCTTCCCCGTACGCCCCGCGCCAGCGTCGGCACTGTCATACACCGGGAAGCGTTGCACCAGTGAGTTTTCCACCACGGCATACGAGTCCTCGCCTTGATAACCCTCGGCGGTTTTCGGGTTGTCGCTGACCGGAGGCAAGTAGATTGCGCTCAGAGATTTCTTGTTGTTGGCTGAATAGGCGATCAGCTCGCCCGGCAGGCCGCGCCCGGGCGAGCGGGTGAAAACGTAGAGTTCGGGGGAGCCGTCGTTATTAATGTCGGCGACTTCGGCGCGCACCACATCACCCGTGAGCGCCTGGCTGATGACCGAGTTGTCGATCTCCAGCCCCTTGGGAGCGATGCGCAGCGTCAGTTTGCCATCGACCTGCTCGGTGCTGACGTGAAAAGCGATGCCGTGTAATTCCAGCGTCTGATCGAATGGCTGTTGCCGGCTGATGGCATCGCCATTGACCAGCCTCAGCGACAGCTCGTAGTTGGCCACTTCATTACGCCGTGCGGCGTTGCGCATGAGGTAGACCTGAACCGTGTACTCGTCATCGCTGGGCAATGGACCGAGGAAGTGATTGCCCATGACCGAGCCGTTGAACAGCGCGTAATCGGCTCCCTTGGCGAGGATGTTGAAGTAGGCGGAGGTGTTGGACGGTTTGAAATCGACGGTCAGTATCTGGCCGGCCTTGGCGTTGAATCTGTACTGCGCGGTCTGGTCACCCTTGATCGACTGTTTGCGCTGGACGCTGTCGGCGCTGGCAGTGAACGCGATCGGTTCGACGCGCACAGTGGGGGCAACGGCCGCATGGACGGACAAGGAAATCAGCGCGGCCAGCGCTACGGCAATCCAGCTCTTCATCTTCAACTCCATTGCATCTCGATGTTCGCAGCATAGAGCCTGCGTCGAGCGACCGCCCAGAGATTGCGCGGATTAAATGTTGCTGGATTTGAGCACGTGCCAGAGGAGGTGTTCCCTGACACGAATCAGCTGTTCACATAATTCTCACCTGATTTTTGCCGTGATAGGTGCCGGTATTCAGCGTTAATGGCCGTGGGGGTATGGATTTATCTGATGGAAAACCATGTTCATGAGCATCAGCACGAACCGCTTGAGCATGATCATCGGCATACAGACGATGAGCATCATCAACATACGCATGGTTTTGAGTGGGATGGGGTGGAGCCGCATAGTCATCGGCATGTGCATACGCCGATGCGGCACAGGCATGCGCATTTTCCGGATGTGCATCATCGGCATGGGCATTGATTGAAACTCTGAAGTCTGTCGATTGATGTCATTGTGATATCGTCTCTGTCGATTTCTTCAGTCTTTCATTCGAGTCATTCCATGAAACCAATTTTCCTGTTGTTGCCCATTGCGGCCCTTTTTTCTGCTTTCAGCGTTGCCGCTGCACCTTCGCCGGTGGCGTCGTTTGCCGCTTGTGACGATCACTCCCTGGCAGTCGTGCAATCGCCTTTGTTCAAGGATCTGGTGCCGAGCACTGTCGAAAATGGCCAGATCAAATTGTCCGGCGGCACCAAGAGCGATATGGGGCAACGCTGGATGTTCGCCAAGCCGGTCGAAATTGACGGCATGTCGTTGACCGGCTTCTACGCCGAAGATACAGACCTGATGGGCACTCGCATCATCAGTTGGGGGTTCTACGCCAAACAGACGCCGAATGAACTCCACACCCAGTTGGAAAAAGCGGGCGGGCCGCGTATGGACATGTCGCAGGGACTCTACGCACGCGCGGAAATCTGGTCCCACGGCAAATCCAACTGGCAGCCGGAAGACCCATCCGCAACGGCGGGCAAGCTGGTTGTCGACAGTGCCGAGCGCGTGTTCCTGATCGAGCCTGCTCCGCAAGAGCTGACGACTGGCAGCAAGGGGATGTTTACCTGCTCGATTCAAGGCAAGGTCAATGAGGCTATGCTCAAATCCAGCCGCCCGGATCTGCTCAGCGCGGTTCATTGATTTTGATGAATGCGGGTACGAAAAAGGACGACATCGTGTCGTCCTTTTTTGTGAGTAGGCAGAGCATTGCCAGGGTTATCGAGTTTGATCGCTTGCAAGCTGTGGGTTTGCGTGCCCGGTTTGGCGGATGTCCAGATGCGACAAAGCCCGCACAAGGCGGGCTTTGTCGTCGAGAGTTGGTGGAGCCGGGGGGATTTGAACCCCCGTCCGCCAGTGCTCCGCTGTCGGTACTACATGCGTAGCCGTGTCTATTAAGTTAACCCTCAGCGACCCGACGGGCAGGGTGCTTTGGGCGAGTTGTGTAAGTTTTAGCCGCTTCGTCCACAACGTACTGCACGGCGATTCTGTTCTATATGACAATCATTTCGGGTTTACAGACATCCCCTGATGATTGCTGGGCCCGAAGGCACCAGGAGTGCATGTCAGCTGCAATTAAGCAGCGAGAGCAGCACCGTATTGGTCGTCATTGGCAACTATAAGAAGTTGCAACAGTGGATTTACGACTTCTGTTACCAAGTCGGCATGCACCTAAAGTTTCGTCACCGGCGTCGAATCCTAATCGGCCCCGAACTCATTGCCTCGTACATCAGGTGAGGCAACAAGCCTGCGCAGTGTACGCCAATCAGACCCCAAGGCCAACCCGAAGGTTGGCTTTGGGGTTTTGATCAGTTGTTGGTACCGCTAGCTTTTTGCAGATCCAGTTTGGTTTTCGAGGTTTCTGCAACGCAGTCGTCGATTTTGCCTTGGGCTTTTAGCGCCTGGGCTTTGCTCAAACTGGTTTCAGCAATCTGGGTTTTTTCCGGCGACGCTGCCAGCTGGGCCTTGAGATTGTTGATCTCTTGGATATTGGCATCGCACAGGTCGGCAGGCTTTTCGGCGGCGAACGAGGTGGAGGCCATCATCGAGGCAGTAACGAACAGACCTAACAGTACAGAACGTTTCATGTGTATCTCCTTGAACTGAGGGATCCAGACTGCGCTGGCCGTCAGGACGGGCAACCGAGTGGAAGAAAAGCCCCGATTTTCGGGGTCTGTTCTGTGGACTACGGTCGCACGCAAGGGTTCTATTTTTCTTCAGCAGGCCTTGGCCCGGGTCACCCGATCCACCAGATAGACCAAGCCGTGATAGTCGATGCCGCCGTGTTGCGTCAGGCCGATCTCACAGGTGCGGCTGGTGGAAATGCCTTCGCTGCAATGCTGCACCGCGTCCTTGAGTGTGCGCAGCGAGTGGCTGTTCAGCTCCGGGGTGGTGAAGCCCTTGTCGCCGGCAAACCCGCAACAATGAATGCCTTCCGGGATCACCACGGTCTTGCTGCATTTGCGCGCCAGATCGATAAGCGCCTGGCTCTCGCCCAGATGCTGCGTGCTGCAGGTCACGTGAACCGCAATCGGTGCCTCTTGCGGGGTGAACTCCAGTCGATCAAGAAGATGCGTACGGATGAAGCGCACCGGGTCGTACAGATCCAGGCGAACATTTCCCACGTCCTGCACCAGACGCAAGGTGCAGGGGCTGGTGTCGCAATAGATCGGATCGAGCCCGCCACGACTGGCATGGAGGAGGGCGCTGATCAGTTCCTGACGCTTGTGTTCGGCTTGCTCGGCGTAGCCTTTGGAGGCAAACGGCTGACCGCAGCAGAGGTTGTCCTGATTGTCCGGGAACACCACTTGGTAACCGGCCTTTTCCAGCAAACCACGGGTTTTGTCGTACAGCGACATCTGCTCCTTGTCGCCCGCTGCCGGGCCCATCACCCGTGAAACGCAGGCCGCCAGATACACCACGCGTGGACGTTGATCCGACACGCTCGGGCTGAAACGAATGGCTTTTTCCGGTTGCGGCATCGCGTTGGTCCACAGCGGCACCTGGCCTTTGGAAAAGCGCGACAGGGTTGCCGACAGCTTCGCCAGACGCGGAGCGCCGAGCAGCATTCGTGCGCCGTTGGCCACGTGCAGGGTGAAGCGTGCGCCTTGCAGGGTCTTGGCGAAATTTCCTGCGATCCAGTCAGCGGTTTTCTGATGCGTGGCGTTACGGGCGCGGAGCTTTTTCACCAGTTCGCCGGTATTGATGCCTACGGGGCAACGCTGCGCGCACAAGCCTGTCGCGGCGCAGGTTTCAATGCCTTGGTATTCGTAGGCTTGTTCCAGCTCGGTGGTGTCAACGCCGGCACGCTTCTTCGCCTGAATGTCACGCCAGATCACGATGCGCTGGCGCGGGCTGAGGGTCAGGCCTTTCGACGGGCAGACCGGTTCGCAGAAACCGCACTCGATGCATTTATCGACAATCTCGTCAGCCGCCGGCAGCGGCTTCAGGTGCTTGAGGTGGATCTGCGGATCTTCGCTGAGCACCACGTCGGGGTTGAGGATGCCGTTGGGATCGAGCAGGCGTTTGAGCTGCCACATCAACTGATAGGCATCGCTGCCCCACTCCAGCTCAACAAACGGCGCCATGTTGCGCCCGGTGCCGTGTTCAGCCTTGAGCGAACCGCCGAACTCCACCGCCACCAGTTGCGCTACGTCGTCCATGAACGCCTGATAGCGTGCGACTTCTTCCGGACTGTTGAAGCCTTGGGTGAAGACGAAGTGCAGATTGCCTTCCAGTGCGTGTCCGAAAAGGATCGCTTCGTCGTAGGCATGTTTGTCGAACAGCTCGATCAGGCGATTGACGCCAATAGCCAGTTGTTCGACGGGGAAGGTCACGTCTTCGATGATCACCGTGGTGCCGGTTTTGCGCACTGCGCCGACGGCGGGAAAGGTGTCCTTGCGGATGGCCCAGAGCTTGGCGTTCTCGGCCGGATCTTCAGTGAAATCGACCTGCTTCTCCACCGGGAAACGGGTCAGCGAAGCCATGATCTGCGCCAGTTGTTCCTGCAGCAAAGTGGAAGAGGCGGCGCGGGATTCGATCAACAGGGCGCAGGCATTATTCGACAGATGCTGTACGAAATCCGGCATGCCCGGTTTGTCCTGCACCGAGCGCAGACTGCGCCGATCGAGCAACTCTACGGCAGACACCGGTTGGCTTTTCAGCACGGTGACCGCGTTGCAGCAGGTTTCCACATCCGGGAACACAATCAGAGCCGAGGCCTTGTTCGGGTGGTCGATCACCGTGTCGTAGGTCACCGCGCTGATGAAGCCGAGGGTACCTTCGGATCCGACCAGCAGGTGGCTCAAGATATCCACAGGATCGTCGAAATCCACCAGGGCGTTGAGTGACAGTCCGGTGGTATTTTTCAGACGGTATTTGTGGCGAATTCTCGCAGCCAGTTCAGCGTTGGCGCGGGTCTCGCGGCCCAATGTCGCCAGACGCTCCAGCAGATCGCTGTGGCTGACGCGGAAAGCGGCGATGCTGGCGGCGTCTTCGGTGTCGAGACGGGTGCCGTCGGCGAGTACCAGACGGATCCCGGCCAGTGTGTGATAGGTATTTTGCGCGGTGCCGCAGCACATCCCGCTGGCGTTGTTGGCGACGATGCCGCCGATCTTGCAGGCGTTGATCGACGCCGGGTCCGGGCCGATCTTGCGCCCGAACGGGGCCAGCCACGCGTTGGCTTGCGCGCCGATCACACCGGGCTGTAGACGGATTTGCAAGCCTTGATCGCGAATCTCGCGAGCGTTCCAGTTATCCCCCAGCACAATCAGCACCGAATCGCTGATTGCCTGCCCGGACAAACTGGTGCCAGCGGCGCGGAAGGTGACCGGGACTTGATCGCGCTGGGCCAGTTTCAGCAGCGCCACCACTTCGTCTTCGGACTCGACGCGGATGACCAGTTTGGGAATCAGCCGATAAAAACTGGCGTCGGTGCCGAAGGCCAATGTCGACAGCGGATCGTCGAAGCGGCGACCTGCTGGAATCAGTTGCTGCGCATCACGCAGGAAATTCACCGGAAGCGTCATTGGTCCTCCAGGATCAGGACCACCAGATCTTTCGGGCCGTGAGCGCCGTAGGCCAGCACTTGTTCGATGTCGGCGGTTTTCGACGGGCCGGACACCAGCAGCGCATTGGTCGGCATGCCTTGGGCCCACTCGAATTCCTGTTGCACCTGATAGAAGTTGTCGCGGATTTCACTGGCCTTGAGCAGGGCGAAATGCACCGGTGGCACCAGGCTCATCAACCGCGGTTCTTCACGGGTGGGCCAGAGAATCAGGCTGCCGGTGGCGGCGATGGCACCGAGGGTGCCAGTAAGGCTGGCCGGGGTGTCGTTGAACAGCTCGGCTTTCCATTCTTCCATCGGCCGGTTGTAGGACTTCAGTGCCGGCAGATCAGGATTGGTCGCCCAGTGCTGTGTGATGCGCTGCCCGTGGGGTGTAGTCGGTGCGATCAGCAGGCTTGGCAGTTGGCGATCACCCAGCAATTGCGCGAGCAGCGCGGGCCAGTCTGCGCCGGTAGTCAGATGGATCTCGGTGTGCACCGCTTCCATCAGTTTGCGCAGTTGCGGGATACGTTGCTCGGCGCTGTAGGTGTAAGGCTGAGTCACCAAGTCGACATCGAAGTCGTCGGCAATCGGCGTGGTGCCGGTCAGACTTTTCCGTAGCTTGGCGAGGATATTTTGCTTGGCGCTCATCAGCGGTCTCCCTGTTTGCCCAGATGCTCGCGGGCCATGTCGTGCAGTGAGCGGGCGGCGGGTTTTGGTGCGCTGTGGTTTTGCGTCCACGGGCCGACATTGCTCGGGGTCAGGGCGCGCAGGCGCGTGGCGAAGAAACCGAACAACCGATACAGCGTCGGCGAGCTGTTGAGTTTCGCCCAGGCGTTCCAGATGAGGCGCTCCTTGCGCGAATATTTGCTGCCCTGGCCGCGCATTACTTGATGCGGACTGTCCGGAGCTTTGACGTTTTCTTCGCGCAGGCGCCGCAGGATCGCAGGGATCGGAATTTTCACCGGGCACACTTCACCGCAGGCACCGCACAACGACGAAGCGCTCGGGTGATCCGGGACTTTCGCCAGACCGACCATGTGCGGGGTGATGATTTTGCCGATCGGTCCCGGGTACACCTCGCCATAGGTGTGACCACCGACGCGGGTGTAGACCGGGCAATGGTTCATGCAGGCGCCGCAGCGGATGCAGTTGAGGGTCTGGCGCAGTTCGCTGTCGGCGAAGGCCTGGCTGCGACCGTTATCGAGCAGCACCAGATGCACTTCCTGCGGGCCGTCGAGTTCATGTTCCTTGCGCGGGCCGGAGATCATGTTGACGTAAGTGGTGATCGGAATGCCCAGCGCCGAGCGGGTCAGCAGCGACAACAGCGGCACCACGTCGCGCAGGTTTTCCACGACCTTTTCGATGCCGGTGACGGCGATGTGCACCGGCGGCACGGTGGTGGTCATGCGTCCGTTGCCTTCGTTTTCCACCAGCAGCAGGGTGCCGGTTTCGGCCACGGCGAAGTTGACGCCGGAAACGCCGATGTCCGCTTCGAAGAATTTCTGCCGCAGGACTCTGCGACCGATCTGAATGAGTTGGTCAACGTCCTTGGTGTACTCCACGCCAAGTTTGTCGTGGAACAAGGACGCGACCTGACCGGCATTCTTGTGGATCGCCGGCATAATGATGTGTGAAGGCTTCTCGTGGTCGAGCTGGACGATGTATTCCCCCATGTCGGACTCCAGGCATTCAACACCTTGAGCCTCGAGGAAATGGTTCATCTCCATCTCTTCGCTGACCATCGATTTGCCCTTGATCACTTGCCGCGCCTCGTGAGCGCGGATGATCGAAAGGACGATGCCATTGGCTTCGTCCACCGTTTCCGCCCAGTGCACTGTCACACCGTTGCGGGTCAGGTTCTGTTCCAGTTGCTCGAGCAGGTCGGGCAAATTGGAGAGCGCACGCGCCCTGATCGAGTTGCCCAGGGCGCGCAAGTGTTCTCTTTCGTGGGCATCGCTGAAAGCCGCTGCCCGCTTGGTCATCAGTGAATCCATCGCAGTGCGGAAGTTGTTCCGTAGCTGCTGATCACCCAGGGCGTTGTGTGCCCGGGTGCGGAAATCTTCTTCTACGGCAACCGTAGGAATAATCGTCGAGGTGCTCATTGCGCACCTCCGGTTCGTTGCCACAGAAAGCTGGCGAGATGTTGCCCGCGCAGCGCTTCCTTTTGTTTCTCCAATGCGCCGTTGATGTTCATCAAACAGCCACAGTCGGCGCTCAACACCTTGTGCGCGCCGGAATCCTTCAACGCTTTGGTCTTGTCAGCCACCATCGCGCCGGAAATGTCTGGCATACGGACGCTGAATGTCCCGCCGAAGCCACAGCATTCGCTTTCATGGTCATGGTTGACCCGTTCCACGTTGCTCAACTGCGCCAACAACTCGCGGCCGTGCAGGTGGGTGTTCATTTCGCGCCGTGCCGAACACGAGGTGTGCAGCGCGACTTTCACCGGCTCACCGCTGTCCTTGAGCTGCACCTTGCAGACGAACAGCAGAAACTCGGCCAGTTCATAGGTGCGGGCCGCGAGGGCCTGCACCTGTTTCAACGTTTGCGGCTCGTCCTTGAACAAATCGGCGTAATGCTCGCGCAGCATGCCCGCGCAGGAACCCGACGGCACCACCACCGGATAATCCCCGGCAAACAGCGCCAGTTGCGAGCGCGCGACCGTCCGCGCCTGCTCGGTGTAACCCGAGGTGTAGGCCGGTTGTCCGCAGCAGCTCTGCCCTTGCGGGTACTCGACCTTGATCCCTTCGCGCTCCAGCAAGTGGATCGCGTCCATCCCGGCTTCGGGGTAGAACAGGTCGACCACGCAGGTGCCGAACAGGTAGACCTGCGACGGTTTCTCGCTGGGGTATTGCCGAGGTTCGGGCAATGGCGGTGCGACGCGAGTGGCGTTGGGCACAGCGTTGTAAAAAAGCTCGCTCATCAGGCGTGTCTCCGGGTGGGCCCGGTTATCCGTCTGTGGCGGCTGCTGAATATAAAGAGCCTTGCTTTCAGCAGCCTTACAGACCGGGTGGTGAATTGCTGACGCCGGAATCACCAGCCGGCGTCGGTTATTTCCGTTTTGTTTATAGGTTTAGTGCACCAGCATGCCGGTGAACCAGTAGGCCTGGGCCAGAGTGATCAGGCCGACAATCGTCGCAAAGAATAGGCTGTGCTTGAGGGTGAAGCGGAACAGATCCGATTCCTTGCCCACCAGCCCGGTCGCAGCACAGGCCACGGCAATCGATTGTGGCGAGATCATCTTGCCGGTCACGCCACCGCTGGTATTGGCGGCGACCAACAAGGTGTCATTGACGCCGATCTGGTGTGCGGTGGTCGCCTGCAGCGAACTGAACAGGGCGTTGGACGAGGTATCAGAGCCGGTGAGGAACACGCCCAGCCAGCCGAGGAACGGCGAGAAAAACGGGAACGCGGCACCCGTACCGGCCAGCACCAGCGCCATGGTCGAAGACATGCCGGAATAGTTGGTGACGAAGGCGAAGGCCAGCACCATGCCAATCGACAGAATAGGCCAGCGCAGTTCGTAGAAGGTCTCTTTCAAAGTGGTCAGACCAGTTTTGAAGTTGATCTTCAATACCAGCATCGAGATCAGTGCGGAGAAGAAAATCGCGGTGCCGGTCGCGGAAATCGGGTCGAGTTTGAACACGGCCGGGATGGCGGTTGGGGTGGTGACGATCGGAGCAGTCTTGATCACTAATTGATCAAGGTGCGGGATCGCGAAGTTGAACACCCAGGCGTACATCGAGCCGCCGGCGGCGAACATCGCTTTGAAGGGCTTGAGGGTCCAGATGGTTACCAGCACGGTGAGAATCAGGAATGGCGACCAGGCGATGAAAATTTCCCAGAGGCTGTAAGGCGATGCCACGGTGCTGCGTTTCTGGCCGAAACCTCCTGCGCTGGCGGTCACCACTGAGGCCGAAACGGCGCCGGCGATGTGTTGGCCGGCGGCGCGTTTTGGCTGCCAGACTTTGAGGAACAGGGTCAGGGAAATCAGGCTGGCCAGGGCCGAGGTGATGTCCGGCAGCTCCGGGCCGATGAAGTTCGAAGTGAAGTACTGGGTCACGGCGAAGCTCAGGCCTGCGACCAGTGCTGCCGGCCAGGTCTCACGCACGCCGCGCAGGCCGTCCATCATGAACACCAGCCAGAACGGCACGAACAGCGACAGTAGCGGCAATTGGCGACCGGTCATGGCGCCGATCTTGAACGCGTCGATGCCGGTGACCTGGCCGGCCACGATGATCGGAATCCCCAGGGCGCCGAACGCCACGGGTGCGGTGTTGGCAATCAGGCACAGGCCGGCGGCGTACAGCGGGTTGAACCCGAGACCGACCAGCAGCGCGGCGGTAATCGCTACCGGCGCGCCGAAGCCGGCGGCACCTTCCAGAAACGCACCGAAGCAGAAACCAATCAGCAACACCTGCAGACGCTGGTCGTCGGTGATCGACAGCACCGAACTGCGAATGACCTCGAACTGACCACTCTTGACCGTCAGTTTGTAAAGGAACACCGCCGCGACAATGATCCAGGCAATCGGCCACAGACCGTAGGCAAAGCCGTATCCGGCCGCGGCGAAGGCCATGTCGACCGGCATGTGGAAGGCGAAAATCGCCACGGCAATCGACAGGGCCAGCGTGATGCTGCCGGCCACGTGACCCTTGAGGCGGAACACCGCCAGAGCCAGAAAGAAGAAAACGATGGGGATAACGGCCGCAAGAGCGGAGACGCCGAGACTGCCGAGCGGGGTATAGAGCTGTTGCCAGGTTTGCATATGGGGTGGCCCCTAATTGTTGTTGGTCAGGCACTGTCAGCGTTCTTGGTTAATTGGTAATACCAATTTACAATCGCTGTTGGCTAGGGTAAAAGCCTTGATGTCGGTGTGTCAATTTGTCGCCCTGAAACTTTTGTCGAATAAGCGGTGCAGAGGTCATCTGATCCGGTCGGGCGAATGTGCTCTGACAGGTGCCGGCGGGGCGCCGATAGGCCAGAATAGAGAGCCCGGCGAGCGGTCGGGATCGTGGAGAATTGAGTTATGGGGTTTGATCAGATTCGTCAGCGCCGTTTGTCTGACGATATTGTCGAGCGACTCGAGGGGATGATCCTCGAGGGCACGCTGAAGTCCGGTGAGCGGCTTCCGGCTGAGCGCGCCCTGGCCGAGCAATTCGGCGTGTCGCGTCCGTCGTTGCGCGAAGCGATTCAGAAACTGGCGGCCAAGGGCTTGCTGGTCAGTCGCCAGGGCGGCGGCAACTATGTAGTGGAAACGCTCGGCTCGACCTTCAGTGATCCTCTGCTATTGCTGCTGGAGAGCAACCCCGAAGCGCAGCGCGACTTGCTGGAGTTTCGGCACACTCTGGAGGCATCGTGCGCCTATTACGCAGCATTGCGCGCTACGGACGTGGATCGTGAACGTCTGACCGCAGCGTTCAACGAGCTGCAGGATTGTTACACGCGGCATGACGAAGTGAGTCGGGTGGAAGAGGGCGCGGCGGATGCCAGGTTTCATCTGGCGATCGCCGAAGCCAGCCATAACGCGGTGCTGCTGCACACCATTCGCGGGTTGTTCGATCTGCTCAAGCGCAACGTGGTGACCAACATCGGCGGCATGTACAAGCAGCGTACGGAAACCCGCGACATGCTGATCTCTCAGCACCGGGAGCTGTATCTGGCGATTATCGAGGGGCGTGCGGAGCAGGCGCGCGAGGTTTCCAGTCGGCACATTCTGTATGTGCAGGAGGTGCTGGAAGAGGTGCGGCAGGAAGTTCAGCGCATGGCTCGGGCGGAGCGGCGCAAGGGGATGTAGCTTTTAGAAGCAAAAAGATCGCAGCCTTCGGCAGCTCCTACACGGAAATTCTCATTCCTGTGTAGGAGCTGCCGAAGGCTGCGATCTTTTAAAGCAGGAAAATTACTCTTCCTTGCCCTTGTTGCGCACGGCGCGCTGCAATTCACGACCGGCGTCGCGTTCGCGCTCGGTGTCACGCTTGTCGTATTCCTTCTTGCCCTTGCCCAGAGCGATCTCGCACTTGACCATGTGCTTGCTCCAGTAGAAGGACAGGCACACGCAGGCGTAGCCTTTCTGTTGCACGGCAGCGGCGAGTTTTTCCAGCTCGCGCTTGTTGAGCAGCAGTTTGCGGGTGCGGGTCGGATCGGCGATGACGTGGGTGCTGGCGGTCATCAACGGCGTGATGTGACTGCCGAGGAGCCAGGCTTCGCCATCCTTGAGCAGCACGTAACTGTCGACCAGTTGCAGCTTGCTTGCCCGCAGACTTTTTACTTCCCAGCCGGCCAGGACCAGACCAGCCTCGAAACGATGTTCGATGAAGTAATCGTGTCGCGCCTTTTTGTTCTGCGCGATGGTCCCTGTTGGGTGTTTCTTCTGTTTAGCCATAGGGGCGGCATTATATGGAGATAAACGGTCCTCGGCTACGGTGATGCTGCGTGCTTGAGCAGGTTGATTGAATCCCGGACAATGCGGCCTCTTTTTCTAACGCTTGGGCGTGATATTCAATGTCGACAGACAAGGTTTCTGTCCACGGCAGTTGGGCTAGCCGCTGGGTTTTCATATTCGCCGCGACCGGTTCGGCCGTGGGACTGGGCAGCATCTGGAAATTCCCCTACATGGTCGGGGTCTACGGTGGCGGCGCCTTCGTGCTGATGTTTCTGGCCTGTATCGCCCTGATCGGGATCCCGGTCATGCTGGCTGAAACCCTGATCGGCCGCCGCGCACGACAGAGTCCGGCGAACGCCCTGAAGGTGCTGGCGCTGGAAGTCGGGCATTCGGGCAAGTGGTCGTGGGGCGCATTTGCCGGGATGATCACGGCGTTGCTGATCCTGTCTTTCTATAGTGTGGTTGGCGGCTGGTCGCTGGATTACATCATCGACATGGGGCGCGGCGACTTCCAGGGCGCCACGGCGGAGCAGGTCGGCGCTTATTTCGGCAATGTGATCTCCGATCCCTGGCGCCTGACACTTTGGCACACAGTTTTCATGCTGTTGTCGGCCGTGGTGATCGCCAAAGGCGTGGTTGCCGGGCTTGAGCGCAGCCTGCGGATCATGATGCCGCTGCTGTTCGTGATGGTGCTGGTGTTGCTGGGTTACAGCATGACCACCGGGCATTTCATGGAGGGCGTGCATTTCATGTTCGACTTCCATCCGGAAAAAGTCCTCGATGGCTTGCTGCCCGCCATGGGCCATGCGTTTTTTTCCCTGAGCGTGGGCGTCGGCTCGATCATGATCTACGGCGCCTACATGACCAAGGAAGCGTCGTTGTCCGGCACTGTGGTCGGTGTGGCATTGCTCGACACCTTTGTTTCGCTGGTGGCCGGTCTGGCATTGTTTCCGATTGTGTTCGCCGGCGGTTTGAACCCTAGCGAAGGCCCCGGCCTGATGTTCGTCAGTCTGCCATTTGCCTTCGGTAACGTGGTTTTCGGCCAGTTGATGGGCGTGGTGTTCTTTGTCCTGGTGGCAATTGCCGCCTGGAGCTCGGCGATTTCCCTGCTAGAACCGATGGTTGCCTATCTGGTTGAGCGCACGAAAATCAGCCGTGGCTGGGTGACTTTCTGGCTGGCATTTATCTGCTGGTTCGTCGGTCTGGGTACGGTTTTCTCCTTCAATATCTGGAAGGAAGCCAAATTTTTCGTGAACGATGGCGGGCTGTTCCACCTCTACCAATGGGGTGCGGCGGGCGGTCTGGACTTCTTCGGCGTGATCGATTTCTTCACCTCGCGGATCATGTTGCCGCTCGGTGGGCTGTGCTTCGTGCTGTTTGCCGGTTGGGTGATGGGCCGTGAGGCGGTGCGTGACGAGTTGTCGATTCGTAACCCGGCGCTGTTTGCCCTGTCCTTGTTTTTGATGCGCTACGTGGCGCCTATCGGCATTCTGGTAGTGTTTGCCGCTCAGCTCTGGAAGTAACGCTTACATGACGACACATATTCAACGTTCGGCGTTGCTGCCATACCCGGCGCAATTCCTCTACGACCTGGTCAACGACGTCGCGCGTTACCCGGAATTCCTGCCATGGTGCTCGTCCGCCGAGGTGCTGGAGAGCTCGCCCGAGCACATGCGCGCCAGCGTTGGTGTGGCCAAGGGCGGTCTGAGTCAGCACTTCGTCACGCGCAATACGCTGGTGCCGGGGCAGTCGATCGAGATGAACCTGGAAGAGGGGCCGTTCAACCAACTGCATGGCGTCTGGGTCTTCAAGGCCTTGAACGAGAAGGCCTGCAAGATCAGTCTTGATCTGTCGTTCGATTACGCCGGGCCGCTGGTACGCGCGACACTCGGCCCGCTGTTCAATCAGGCGGCGAATACTCTGGTGGATGCGTTCTGCCAGCGTGCCAAGCAGATGCATGGTTGAGCCGGTGATCGAGATTGAAGTGGTGTATGCCGCCGTGGATCGTCAGGTTCTGCACGCTTTGAGCGTTCCAGATGGGGCGACAGTGCGTGAGGCGGTGCTCAAGTCAGGTATCGGGGAAGAATTCCCTGAGCTGGATTTGAGCGAGTGTCCGTTGGGAATCTTCGGCAAGGTGGTGGCTGATCCACAGGTTCGCTTGATACAGGCGGGGGATCGTATCGAGATTTACCGGCCGTTACTGGCGGATCCGAAAGAGGTTCGGCGCCTGCGGGCGGCCAAGGCTGCCGAAGCCAAGGTACGAAGTCAGTAGGCTGAGCAAATCGCAGGCAATAAAAAACCCGGAAATTCCGGGTTTTTTATTGCCTCGCATATTACTGCGGCGAGGTGTCCAGCGGCTCAGGCGTCGGAACCGGAACGGTTTCAACGCCGTCCACGTCCTTCTGGATCTGATCCAGCAAGGAGCCTGGTTTGGCTGGTTCTTCCGGTTTCGGCTTCTCGGCGTTTTCAGCAGGGGCGGTCACGCTGGTGCCACTGTCCTTGCCGAGAATGGCTTCGTCACGACTTACGCCCGGCATGAAGTCACCGGACAGGCTGACAAGCTGGTCGTTGGAGTTGAAATTAACACTCACGCGTTCCTGTTGGCGTTCACCGCCACCAGGTTGCAGGCTGTACAGATAATCCCAGCGATCGGCATGGAACGTGTCGGTCAGCAGAGGGTTACCCATGATAAACCGTACTTGCCGACGGGTCATTCCCGGGCGTAACTGGTCTATCATGTCCTGCGTGACGACATTGCCCTGCTGGATGTCGATTTTGTAAACCCCGGGGAATGAACAACCGGCGAGTGCGAGCAGTCCCACAAAGGTGAAACTGGTTAGCAAGAGCTTGGTGTTTTGCATCGGTGGGCGACTTCCACTATCTTGGCTGGGACAACGTAAACGCCGATCATACCCGCATTAAGAGAAGCTGCGAAGCAGCATCGCGAGAAAGCTGACCATGGTTGAAAATAGCGAACTACGCAAAGCCGGCCTCAAAGTGACCCTGCCACGGGTCAAGATCCTGCAAATGCTCGACTCTACCGAGCAGCGTCACATGAGTGCCGAAGACGTCTACAAGGCGTTGATGGAAGCGGGCGAGGACGTCGGTCTGGCCACGGTTTACCGTGTTCTGACCCAGTTCGAAGCCGCTGGCCTCGTGGTCCGTCACAACTTCGACGGTGGCCACGCGGTATTCGAACTGGCCGACGGTGGCCACCACGACCATATGGTCAACGTGGAAACCGGTGAAGTCGTCGAATTCGTCAGTCCGGAAATCGAAAAGCTCCAGAAAGCAATCGCCGAGGAGCACGGTGTTGATCTGGTAGATCACAATCTGGTGCTGTACGTACGCAAGAAAAAGTAAGCATGTCGCGCGAATTTCAGGTTCGCGAAACGAACGAAGGCGGCCCAAGGGTCGCCTTCGTGCTTTCTGCTGCTCTTAAATTTTTGCGGTAACCACCATTTTTTTCGCGTGAGCCAAGGATTCTTTGGTCAGGTCGATGCCGCCCAGCATCCGCGCCACTTCTTCTATACGGTCGTTCTTGCTCAGTTTGGACACTGCAGTGTGAGTCGCCTGCTCGCCGCGCACCTTGTGCACGAACAAATGCTGATGCCCTTGCGCCGCCACTTGCGGCAAGTGCGTCACGGTCAGCACCTGCCCGCGATCGCCAAGACGACGCAACAACTGGCCGACGATTTCAGCAGTTGGCCCGCCGATGCCCACGTCCACTTCGTCGAACACCAGGGTTGGCACCCGTGAGGTCTGCGCGGTGATTACCTGAATCGCCAGGCTGATCCGCGACAGCTCGCCACCGGAGGCCACTTTGGCCAGCGCCTTCAGTGGCTGGCCGGGGTTGGCGCTGACAAGCAGTTCGACCTGTTCCAGGCCGTTGGGCAGCAGTTCCTCGCTGCTGTTGGCGCGCAATTCAATGGTGAAGCGCCCGCCCGGCATGCCCAGGCGCTGGATTTCCTGCTCTACGGCGCTGGCAAGGCTGCCGGCGGCCTGATGACGCAAATCGCTCAGCTCGCGGGCCTTCTCCTGATAGTGGCGCGCGTAGGACGCCAGTTCTTCACCCAGGCGCTCGATGGATTCGTCATTGGCATTGAGCGTTTCGATCTCATCCAGCAGTTTCTGCTGCATCTCGGCGACTTCGGTTGGCTGGATCCGGTGCTTGCGGGCCAGGGTGTAAATCGCGTCGAGGCGTTCTTCCAGATATTGCAGGCGCGCCGGATCGGCATCGAAGTTGTCGAGGAAGCGATTGAGTTCGCCCACGGCTTCTTCGACCTGGATCTGCGCACTGGTCAGCAGGCTGCTGGCTTCGCCCAGTGCGCCCACCGAGTTGTTCACGCTCGACAGGCGGTTGAGGCTGGCGGTCAGTGCATTCAGTACGTTGCCGGAATCGCTTTCGCTGCACTGCTCGACCACCTGTCGGCAAATGCCAAGCAGGGTTTCGGCGTTGGTCAGGTTCTTGTGTTCCTGCTCCAGCTGTTCGAGTTCGTTTTCGCCGAGGCCGAGGTTTTCCAGTTCTTCGAGCTGGTAGCTGAGCAATTGGTGACGCGCGCGTTGTTCGTCGCCGGAATTGGAGAGGCGCTCCAGCTCCTGGCGAGTCTGACGCCAGCGCTGCGCGGCGAGTTGAACCTGACGGGCCAGATCGGTCGCGCCAGCGTATTCATCGAGCAGGCGCCGGTGGGTATCGGTTTTCAGCAGGGACTGGTGTTCGTGCTGGCTGTGGATATCGATCAGCAGTTCGCCGAGTGCCTTGAGATCGCCGAGAGGGCAGGGCGTGCCATTGATGTAGCCGCGCGAACGGCCTTCGGCGGTGATGACCCGGCGCAGGATGCACGGACCGTCGTTTTCGAGATCGCGCTCGGCCAGCCAGGCATGGGCTTCGGGAATGTCGACCAGGTCGAAGGTGGCCAGGATATCGGCCTTGTCGGCGCCCGGGCGGACCACGCCGCTGTCGGCGCGATCGCCGAGGGTCAGGCCCAGGGCGTCGAGCATGATCGACTTGCCGGCGCCGGTTTCCCCTGTGATCACACTCATCCCGCGATCGAGTTCGAGATCGAGATGTTCGACGATGGCGTAGTTGTGTACGGACAGGTGCACCAGCATAAAGGCCGCTCCCAGGCTTTAGGTCTGGTTATTTATACAGTGTTTTGTTTCTGGCTGACAATGCCCTCGCTTAGCTCGATTCGCTTGATCCGATCAAATGCTTAGTCCGAGCGGGAATGACAATGCAGCACTTTTTTGTAGGGTTAATCATTGCAGGCCCTTGAAGCCTGATTTTGCGGCCCCATATATCGGGGCAGAAGCGCGAGTACAGCTCGCGGACGTAATTGAAAGGAGAATTCTATGGCTGACGAACAGACAGTAGATACGCAAAATCCAGAAGCCAATCAGGCGCCCGAGACTTCGGGTGACGACCTGGCGACCCGTGTACAAGTGCTCGAAGAGCAGTTGGCCGCCGCGCAGGATCAGTCGCTGCGCGTAGCTGCCGATCTGCAGAACGTCCGCCGCCGTGCCGAGCAGGATGTCGAGAAGGCGCACAAATTTGCGCTGGAAAAATTCGCCGGTGACCTGCTGCCGATCGTCGACAGCCTGGAGCGCGGCCTCGAGCTGTCGAGCCCGGACGACGAAAGCATCCGCCCGATGCGCGAAGGTATCGAGCTGACCCTGAAAATGTTCCATGACACGCTCAAGCGTTATCAGCTTGAAGCGATCGATCCGCATGGCGAACCATTCAACGCCGTTCACCATCAGGCGATGGCCATGCAGGAAAGCGCCGACGTAGAACCGAACAGCGTTCTGAAGGTGTTCCAGAAGGGCTACCAGCTCAACGGTCGCCTGTTGCGTCCGGCCATGGTTGTGGTCAGCAAGGCGCCGGCGCCAATTTCGCCTTCGATTGACGAGAAGGCTTGAAATTAGCCGCAAGGCCCCCATTTAGAAGTCAAGCGTTTAAGTATTACCGCAGTTAGCCACCACTGCTGCGGCAACAAAATCCAAAGTTTCGGGAGAGTGAACATGGGCAAAATTATCGGTATCGACCTGGGGACTACCAACTCCTGCGTCTCCGTGCTGGAAAACGGCGTAGCCAAAGTTATCGAAAACGCCGAAGGCGCGCGCACCACGCCGTCGATCATCGCTTACGCCAACGATGGTGAAATCCTCGTTGGTCAGTCGGCCAAGCGTCAGGCAGTGACCAACCCGCACAACACCCTGTACGCGGTGAAGCGTCTGATCGGTCGCAAGTTCGACGAAGAAGTCGTACAGAAAGACATCAAGATGGTCCCATACAAAATCGCCAAGGCTGACAACGGCGACGCCTGGGTTGAAGTGAACGGCCAGAAAATGGCGCCGCCACAAATCTCGGCTGAAATTCTGAAGAAGATGAAGAAGACCGCCGAAGACTACCTCGGCGAGCCTGTGACCGAAGCGGTGATCACCGTTCCGGCCTACTTCAACGACAGCCAGCGTCAGGCGACCAAAGACGCCGGCCGCATCGCCGGTCTGGACGTTAAACGTATCATCAACGAACCAACCGCAGCTGCTCTGGCTTACGGTATGGACAAGGCCAAGGGCGATCACACCGTGATCGTTTACGACCTGGGTGGCGGTACTTTCGACGTTTCCGTGATCGAAATCGCTGAAGTTGACGGCGAGCACCAGTTCGAAGTGTTGGCCACCAACGGTGACACCTTCCTCGGCGGTGAAGACTTCGACATTCGTCTGATCGACTACCTCGTCGACGAATTCAAGAAAGAAAGCGGCATGAACCTCAAAGGCGACCCGCTGGCCATGCAGCGCCTGAAAGAAGCCGCTGAGAAAGCCAAGATCGAGCTGTCGTCCGCGCAGTCGACCGACGTCAACCTGCCGTATATCACTGCAGATGCCACCGGTCCTAAGCACCTGAACGTGAAGATCTCGCGTGCCAAGCTCGAAGCACTGGTTGAAGACCTGGTTCAGCGCACCATCGAACCTTGCCGCATCGCCATGAAAGACGCCGGTATCGACGTTGGCGCGATCAACGACGTGATTCTGGTCGGCGGTCAGACCCGTATGCCGCTGGTACAGAAGCTGGTGACCGATTTCTTCGGTAAAGAAGCACGTAAGGACGTGAACCCGGACGAAGCGGTTGCCATGGGTGCTGCGATTCAGGGCGCCGTTCTGGCCGGTGACGTGAAAGACGTTCTGCTGCTCGACGTCAGCCCGCTGACCCTGGGTATCGAAACCATGGGTGGCGTGATGACCGCGCTGATCGAGAAAAACACCACGATTCCTACCAAGAAATCGCAAGTGTTCTCGACTGCCGACGACAACCAGGGCGCCGTGACCATTCACGTTCTGCAAGGTGAGCGTAAGCAAGCCGCACAGAACAAGTCCCTGGGCAAGTTCGACCTGGCCGACATTCCACCAGCTCCACGTGGCGTGCCGCAGATCGAAGTGACCTTCGATATCGACGCTAACGGCATCCTGCACGTTGGTGCGAAAGACAAGGCGACCGGTAAAGAGCAGAAGATCACCATCAAGGCCAACTCCGGTCTGTCGGATGAAGAAATCCAGAAGATGGTTCGCGATGCCGAGCTGAACGCCGAGGAAGACCGCAAGTTCGCTGAGCTGGCTGAATCCCGTAACAAGGGTGATGCACTGGTTCACTCGACTCGCAAAATGGTTACCGAAGCGGGCGACAAGGTCAGCGCTGAAGAGAAGACCGCGATCGAAGCAGCTGTGGTTGCACTGGAAGCCGCTGTGAAAGGCGACGACAAGGCTGCCATCGAAGCGAAGATCGAAGAGCTGTCGAAAGTCTCGGCTCCGGTTGCTCAGAAGATGTACGCCGAACAGGCTCAGCCTGCTGAAGGCGCGGCACCGCACGACGAGAAAGCTGAAAAGGCTGACGATGTTGTCGATGCCGAGTTCGAAGAAGTCAAAGACCACAAGTAAGTTGTTGGTCGGCCGGTTGACTGCCTTGCGGCGGTGACTGGTAGGATGTCGCCGCGCGGGAGCTTGCTCCCGCGTTGGCGTATCTGGAATACACGAATTTTTACAGCATGCGACAAGGTTCGCCTGCTGCTGGTATGGCCGGGAATGCTCCTGCTTTTCGCGCCGCAAGTACCAAATGAAACAAAGACCAGGATCGTTGAATTGACGTGAGTTGGGTCCGGGCCTGTATTGGGGCTCAACGAGTTTGGCCATCCTCAGGAGGGGTTTGCCGAACGTCCTCAAGAGTGCAAAAGACTTATGGCAAAGCGTGACTATTACGAAGTATTGGGTGTAGAGCGTGGTTCAAGCGATGCAGACCTGAAGAAGGCCTATCGTCGTCTGGCGATGAAGCATCACCCGGACCGTAATCCCGATGACAAAGCGTCGGAAGAACTGTTCAAAGAGGCCAACGAGGCCTACGAAGTATTGTCCGATTCGAGCAAGCGCGCGGCGTACGACCAGTACGGTCATGCTGGCGTCGACCCAAGCATGGGTGGCGGTGGCGCCGGTTTCGGCGGGCAGAATTTCTCGGACATCTTTGGCGATGTCTTCAGTGACTTCTTCGGTGGCGGTCGTGGCGGTTCCCGTGGCGGCGCCCAGCGTGGCAGCGATCTGCGCTACACCCTGGAGCTGAATCTGGAAGAAGCGGTGCGTGGCACTACCGTGAATATCCGCGTTCCGACGCTGGTCAATTGCAAGCCATGCGATGGTTCCGGCGCGAAGAAAGGCTCGTCGCCATCGACCTGCCCGACCTGCGGCGGTATCGGTCAGGTGCGCATGCAGCAGGGCTTCTTCTCGGTGCAGCAGACCTGCCCGCGCTGCCATGGCCAGGGCAAGATCATTTCCGATCCGTGCGATTCCTGCCACGGCGACGGTCGCGTCGAAGAGTACAAAACCCTGTCGGTCAAAGTGCCGGCTGGCGTTGATACCGGCGACCGCATTCGTCTGTCTGGCGAGGGCGAGGCGGGCACCCAGGGCGGCCCGACTGGCGACCTGTACGTTGTGATCAACGTGCGCGAGCACGACATCTTCCAGCGCGATGGCAAACATCTGTTCTGCGAAGTGCCGATCAGCTTCGTTGATGCGGCGCTCGGCGGCGAGCTGGAAATCCCGACCCTCGACGGTCGCGTCAAACTGAAAATCCCTGAGGGCACCCAGACCGGCAAGCAGTTCCGTGTGCGCGGCAAAGGCGTGGCGCCGGTGCGTGGCGGTGGTGCGGGCGATCTGATGTGCCGTGTAGCGGTCGAGACCCCGGTCAATCTGAATCGTCGTCAGCGCGAACTGCTCGAAGAATTCCGCAGCTCGCTGGCGGACGACAACAGCCACTCGCCGAAAACCACCGGTTGGTTCGACGGTGTGAAGCGCTTCTTCGGCGATCTGTAAGGAGTCGGCATGCGACGTATAGCTGTGATGGGCGCCGCCGGGCGCATGGGCAAGATTCTGGTCGAGGCCGTGCAACAGCGCGCGCCGCTGACCGGCCTGACCGCGGCGATCGTTCGTCCCGGCAGTACGCTGATCGGGGTGGACGCCGGTGAGCTGGCTTCGCTGGGTCGCATCGGTGTGCCGTTGTCCGGCAACCTCGAGTCGGTAGCTGAAGAGTTTGATGTGCTGATCGACTTCACCCTGCCGGAAGTCATGCTGAAAAACCTCGCGTTTTGCCGCAAGGCCGGCAAGGCCATGGTTATCGGCACCACCGGTCTCGACGCTGCGCAGAAGCAACTGCTGGCCGAGGCGGGCAAGGATATTCCGATCGTGTTCGCGGCCAACTTCAGCGTCGGGGTCAACCTGTCACTGAAGCTGCTCGAAATGACCGCCCGGGTGCTGGGCGATGATGCCGACATCGAAATCATCGAAGCGCATCACCGGCACAAGATTGACGCGCCTTCGGGCACTGCCCTGCGCATGGGTGAAGTGATCGCCGATGCGCTGGATCGTGATCTGCAGAAGGTTGCGGTCTATGGTCGTGAAGGCCATACCGGCGCGCGAGAGCGGGAAACCATCGGTTTCGCTACCGTGCGTGGTGGTGATGTGGTCGGCGATCACACCGTGCTGTTCGCCTGTGAGGGCGAGCGCCTGGAGATCACGCATAAGGCTTCCAGTCGCATGACATTCGCCAAGGGCGCAGTGCGTGCGGCGTTGTGGCTGGATGCTCGCGAGCCGGGTCTGTATGACATGCAGGATGTGCTTGCGCTGCATTGATTGACTGCTTTTACCCAGCGCAAACGCCCGGTTTGCGCTGGTTTTTCTACGCCGCGCGACGCCCTGTCGCATTCTCCGGCCTTTTAGGCTCTTTAGCGGTGGACCAAAAAAGCCTTTTTCTGTAAGCTACAGCTTTAGTGTGTCCACTAAAAGCGCGCAGAATAATTCAGTGAAGAAGCGGGGTGACGTGTCCATACGTCACTCCGCTTTTTTACAACCTGCGATTGCCCTTTCATGCGTTATTTACGGGAGGTCTTCTTGACTAAGCCAGCCATACTCGCCCTTGCTGATGGCAGCATTTTTCGCGGCGAAGCCATTGGAGCCGACGGTCAAACCGTTGGTGAGGTGGTGTTCAACACCGCAATGACCGGCTATCAGGAAATCCTTACCGATCCTTCCTACGCCCAACAGATCGTTACCCTGACTTACCCGCACATCGGCAACACCGGCACCACGCCGGAAGATGCCGAGTCCGACCGCGTATGGTCCGCTGGCCTGGTTATCCGTGACCTGCCGCTGGTAGCGAGCAACTGGCGTAACACGATGTCCCTGTCCGACTACCTGAAAGCCAACAACGTTGTGGCAATCGCTGGTATCGACACCCGTCGCCTGACCCGCATCCTGCGTGAAAAAGGCGCACAGAACGGCTGCATCATGGCCGGCGACAACATCTCCGAAGAAGCTGCAATCGCTGCCGCGCAAGGCTTCCCGGGCCTGAAGGGCATGGATCTGGCGAAAGTCGTCAGCACCAAGGAAAAGTACGAATGGCGCTCCACTGTCTGGGACTTGAAGACCGACAGCCACGCGACCATCGAAGCGTCCGAGCTGCCATATCACGTGGTTGCCTACGACTATGGCGTCAAACTGAACATTCTGCGCATGCTGGTCGAGCGCGGCTGCCGCGTCACCGTGGTTCCGGCGCAAACTCCGGCTGCCGACGTGCTGGCACTCAAGCCGGACGGCGTGTTCCTGTCCAACGGCCCTGGTGACCCGGAGCCTTGCGACTACGCGATCAAGGCGATCAAGGAAGTGCTGGAAACCGAAATTCCGGTCTTCGGTATCTGCCTCGGTCACCAGCTGCTGGCTCTGGCCTCCGGCGCCAAGACCCTGAAAATGGGCCACGGCCACCACGGTGCCAACCACCCGGTACAGGATCTGGACACTGGCGTCGTAATGATCACCAGCCAGAACCACGGTTTCGCGGTTGACGAAGCGACCCTGCCGGCCAACGTGCGTGCGATCCACAAATCGCTGTTCGACGGCACCCTGCAAGGCATCGAGCGCACCGACAAGAGCGCGTTCAGCTTCCAGGGCCACCCTGAAGCGAGCCCGGGCCCGAACGATGTGGCGCCCCTGTTCGACCGCTTCATCAACGAGATGGCCAAGCGACGCTAAGCGTTCGCCTTGAGACTGTAGCGAGAAGCCCTCGAGGGCGGCCCCGACACCGGTGGCGCCCCTCAGGGCTTCAGAAATCGATCAAGACGGCTTGCCGACTGACCTGCGGATTTGAGTGACAAACCCATGCCAAAACGTACAGACATTAAAAGCATCCTGATTCTCGGCGCTGGCCCGATCGTTATCGGCCAGGCCTGCGAATTCGACTACTCCGGCGCCCAGGCCTGCAAAGCCCTGCGCGAAGAGGGTTACCGCGTCATCCTGGTGAACTCCAACCCGGCCACCATCATGACCGACCCGGACATGGCTGACGCCACGTACATCGAGCCGATCAAATGGCAGACCGTGGCCAAGATCATCGAAAAAGAGCGTCCGGATGCAGTGCTGCCAACCATGGGCGGCCAGACTGCACTGAACTGCGCCCTGGATCTGGAGCGCGAAGGCGTTCTGGAAAAGTTCGGCGTGGAAATGATCGGCGCCAACGCCGACACCATCGACAAGGCTGAAGACCGCTCGCGTTTCGACAAGGCCATGAAGTCCATCGGTCTGGAATGCCCGCGTTCCGGTATCGCCCACAGCATGGAAGAAGCCAACGCCGTCCTCGAGCGTCTGGGTTTTCCGTGCATCATCCGTCCGTCCTTCACCATGGGCGGCACCGGTGGCGGTATTGCGTACAACCGTGAAGAGTTTGAAGAAATCTGCGCCCGCGGTCTGGACCTGTCGCCGACCAAAGAGCTGCTGATCGACGAATCGCTGATCGGCTGGAAAGAATATGAGATGGAAGTTGTCCGCGACAAAAAGGACAACTGCATCATCGTCTGCTCGATCGAAAACTTCGACCCGATGGGCGTGCACACCGGTGACTCGATCACCGTGGCTCCGGCACAGACCCTGACCGACAAGGAATACCAGATCCTGCGTAACGCCTCGCTGGCGGTACTGCGCGAGATCGGCGTCGAGACCGGCGGTTCGAACGTGCAGTTCGGTATCTGCCCGGACACCGGCCGCATGGTCGTGATCGAGATGAACCCGCGTGTATCGCGTTCCTCGGCACTGGCTTCGAAAGCCACCGGTTTCCCGATCGCCAAAGTCGCGGCCAAGCTGGCTGTGGGCTACACCCTCGACGAACTGTCGAACGACATCACCGGCGGCAAGACTCCGGCGTCCTTCGAACCGTCGATCGACTACGTCGTGACCAAGCTGCCACGTTTCGCCTTCGAGAAATTCGCCAAGGCTGACGCCCGTCTGACTACTCAGATGAAGTCGGTGGGTGAAGTCATGGCCATCGGCCGTACCTTCCAGGAATCCCTGCAGAAAGCCCTGCGCGGTCTGGAAGTCGGCGTTTGTGGTCTGGACGAGAAGCTCGATCTGAGCAACCCGGAAAGCATGAGCATCCTCAAGCGCGAACTGACCGTGCCGGGCGCCGAGCGTATCTGGTACGTGGCGGACGCGTTCCGTGCTGGTCTGACCGTCGAAGACATTTTCGGCATGAACATGATCGACCCGTGGTTCCTGGTGCAGATCGAAGATCTGATCAAGGAAGAAGAGAAGGTCAAGACCCTCGGTCTGTCCGCCATCGACCGCGACCTGATGTTCAAGCTCAAGCGCAAAGGCTTCTCTGATCAGCGTCTGGCCAAGCTGCTGGGTGTGACCGAGAAGAACCTGCGTACTCACCGTCAAAAACTGGAAGTGTTCCCGGTTTACAAGCGTGTTGA
The DNA here is from genome assembly GCF_053851495.1 of Pseudomonas sp. JQ36. Taxonomy (NCBI): domain Bacteria; kingdom Pseudomonadati; phylum Pseudomonadota; class Gammaproteobacteria; order Pseudomonadales; family Pseudomonadaceae; genus Pseudomonas; species Pseudomonas sp. JQ36. The sequence goes on from NZ_CM132642.1 coordinate 5,710,664, forward strand.
CACCTGCGCTGCCGAGTTCGCCACCGACACCGCGTACCTCTACTCGACGTACGAGGAAGAGTGCGAAGCCGCACCGTCCGGTCGCGACAAGATCATGATTCTGGGTGGCGGTCCGAACCGTATCGGCCAGGGCATCGAGTTCGACTACTGCTGCGTACACGCCGCCCTCGCACTGCGCGAAGACGGCTACGAAACCATCATGGTCAACTGCAACCCGGAAACCGTTTCCACCGATTACGACACTTCCGACCGTCTGTACTTTGAGCCGGTAACCCTGGAAGACGTACTGGAAATCTGCCGCGTCGAGAAGCCAAAAGGCGTGATCGTCCAGTACGGCGGCCAGACTCCGCTGAAACTGGCGCGTGCCCTGGAAGCCGCTGGCGTGCCGATCATCGGTACCAGCCCTGACGCCATCGACCGCGCCGAAGACCGTGAGCGCTTCCAGCAAATGGTCGAGCGCCTGAACCTGCGTCAGCCGCCAAACGCCACCGTGCGCAGCGAAGACGAAGCCGTTCGCGCTGCCGCGAAAATCGGTTATCCGCTGGTGGTGCGCCCGTCCTACGTACTGGGCGGCCGCGCGATGGAAATCGTTTACAAGGAAGACGAACTCAAGCGCTACCTGCGTGATGCGGTGCAAGTGTCCAACGACAGCCCGGTGCTGCTCGACCACTTCCTCAACTGCGCCATCGAGATGGACGTGGATGCGGTCTGCGACGGCAAAGACGTGGTGATCGGCGCGATCATGCAGCACATCGAACAGGCAGGCGTTCACTCCGGTGACTCCGCATGCTCGCTGCCGCCGTACTCGCTGCCGGCGCACATCCAGGACGAGATGCGCGAACAGGTCAAGAAAATGGCCCTGGAACTGGGCGTTGTCGGCCTGATGAACGTGCAACTGGCGCTGCAGGGCGAAGACATCTACGTCATCGAAGTCAATCCGCGCGCTTCGCGTACCGTGCCGTTCGTGTCCAAGTGCATCGGTGTCTCCCTGGCAATGATCGCTGCTCGCGTGATGGCCGGTAAGACCCTGAAGGAAATCGGCTTCACCAAGGAAATCATCCCGAACTTCTACAGTGTGAAAGAGGCGGTGTTCCCGTTCGCCAAATTCCCTGGCGTTGACCCGATCCTCGGCCCAGAGATGAAGTCCACTGGTGAAGTGATGGGTGTCGGCGACACCTTCGGTGAAGCATTCGCCAAGGCCCAAATGGGCGCCAGCGAAGTGCTGCCGACCGGCGGTACCGCGTTCATCAGCGTGCGTGACGATGACAAGCCGCTGGTTGCAGGCGTGGCCCGTGATCTGATCAACTTGGGCTTTGAAGTGGTCGCCACTGCCGGTACTGCCAAGCTGATCGAAGCCGCAGGCCTGAAAGTGCGCCGTGTGAACAAGGTGACCGAGGGGCGTCCGCACGTGGTCGACATGATCAAGAATGACGAAGTCACCCTGATCATCAACACCACCGAAGGCCGTCAGTCGATCGCTGATTCCTACTCCATTCGTCGTAATGCCCTGCAGCACAAGATCTACTGCACCACCACCATTGCTGCGGGCGAAGCTATCTGTGAAGCGCTGAAGTTCGGTCCCGAGAAGACCGTGCGCCGCTTGCAGGATCTACACGCAGGATTGAAGGCATGATCAAATATCCAATGACCGTCCAGGGCGCGAAAGCCCTGGAAGAAGAACACGCTCATCTGACCAAGGTCGTTCGTCCGAAGCTCAGCCAGGACATTGGTACGGCCCGTGAGTTGGGTGACCTGAAGGAAAACGCTGAGTACCATGCCGCGCGCGAACAGCAAGGCATGGTCGAGGCGCGGATCCGTGACATCGAAGGCCGGATTCAGAATCAGGTCATCATCGACGTCACGACCATCCCGCACACCGGCAAAGTGATCTTCGGTACTACCGTCGAAATCGCCAACGTCGAGACTGATGAGAGCGTCACTTACCACATCGTGGGTGAGGATGAGGCTGACTTCAAACTCGGCAAGATTTCGGTCGGCTCGCCTTTGGCCCGTGCCTTGATCGGCAAGGAAGAGGGTGATGTGGTTGCCGTGAAAACGCCGAGTGGCGTTATCGAGTACGAGATTGTCGAAGTCCGTCACATCTGAAGGCAGGCGCCCGCTACGTGCGGGCGCCATGCTTTGGCAGCTGACCCAGATGTTGTGGGTCGGCGGCTTCTGGTTGATTCATCTTGGTTTGCGACCGGTGTTGGGCAAGATTGGCCTGGCGCCGTTGCTGATCGATGAGGTTGCCGATGCATTCGAAGTGCCGTTGGTGGGTTTTGCCGCGGCATGCGTGACTTTTCAGGCTTTGGTGCTGGTACAGGCCGATGGCCTTGGCAGTCTATGGCGGGATTTTCGCGGGCAGGTGTTGCTGATGGCGTTGTATGCGTGTGCGATGTTTATTGCAGTGCATGTCGGCTGGCCGGAAGCGCAGCGCTGGCAGGAATTCAGTTTTCTGGTGTTGGGCTTTTCCGGTGTGGTGCTGGTGTTGCAACCGCTGCCGGGATGGAGTGGCAGGGTGCGCGAAGCACACCCTTGACCCTTGTCATCACTTGAAGCGATGAACGTTCGACAGCTGCTTGTTGACGCTGAAGTTCTTGCGATAAACCAGTGCCATCTTGCCGATGACCTGAACCAAGTCAGCCTTGCCGACCTTGCACAGCTCTGCAATGTGCGCCAGGCGCGACTCGCGATCGAGGATGTTGAGCTTGATCTTGATCAGCTCGTGATCCGCCAGGGCGCGTTCAAGTTCGGCTAATACACCTTCAGTCAGACCGTTGTCCGCCACCGTCAAAACCGGTTTCAGGTGGTGGCCAATGGATTTGTACTGTTTCTTCTGCTCTGGAGTGAGCGGCATAATCTGACCCTTTCGTCTGGATTCTGTAAAATGGCGGCCATTTTACCCGAGGGTTCGTGGATCCGCCCAATTAATCACGACCCTAATCATCGAGGTGCCCAATGGCGCGTTCCAAGACAAGCCTTGGTTGGCTGAAACGACATGTCAACGATCCTTATGTGAAGCAGGCGCAGAAGGATGGCTACCGCTCGCGTGCGAGTTACAAGCTTCTGGAGATCCAGGAGAAATACAAGCTGATCCGTTCCGGCATGAGCGTTGTCGACCTGGGCGCAGCGCCCGGCGGCTGGTCGCAGGTCACCAGTCGGTTGATTGGCGGTCAGGGGCGTCTGATCGCTTCGGACATTCTGGAAATGGACAGCATTCCGGACGTGACATTCATCCAGGGTGACTTCACCGAGGATGAAGTGCTCGCGCGGATTCTTGAGGCTGTGGGTAATTCGCAGGTGGACCTTGTGATTTCCGATATGGCCCCCAATATGAGTGGTACGCCTGAAGTGGATATGCCGAAAGCCATGTTTCTTTGCGAACTGGCGCTTGATCTGGCGGAACGGATACTCAAGCCGGGTGGCAATTTCGTGATCAAGATCTTTCAGGGTGAAGGTTTCGATGTATACCTGAAGGATGCTCGCAAGAAATTCGACAAGATCCAGATGATCAAGCCGGATTCTTCCCGTGGCAGCTCCCGCGAGCAATATATGCTGGCCTGGGGTTACCGCGGTGGTAACGAGTAAAACGAGGTTTTTTGGCGGGGCGATAGGTTTTTCGTATTTTGCCCTGCGTGCATAAGCGAATATTGTGTAGAAAGTGTTTCACAAAGGGTTACAGACGGCGCCTGCCAGAGTTGTAGGTAATGTAGTAAGTTAGGCCGGTGAATATCATGCGAAGCGCGCGCCAGTAGCGGAGCTTGCTTCAGAGGGTAGTTAATTGAACGATATGGCAAAGAATCTGATCCTGTGGTTGATCATCGCGGCAGTCCTCGTGACGGTGATGAACAACTTCTCCAGCCCTAACGAGCCGCAGACCCTCAACTATTCCGACTTCATCCAGCAGGTCAAGGATGGCAAGGTCGAGCGCGTAGCTGTTGATGGCTATGTGATTACCGGCAAGCGCAACGATGGCGACAGCTTCAAGACCATTCGTCCGGCGATCCAGGACAACGGCCTGATCGGCGACCTGGTTGACAATCACGTTGTGGTTGAAGGCAAGCAGCCTGAACAGCAAAGCATCTGGACTCAGCTCCTGGTGGCCAGCTTCCCGATCCTGGTGATCATCGCGGTGTTCATGTTCTTCATGCGCCAGATGCAGGGCGGTGCCGGCGGCAAGGGCGGGCCAATGAGCTTCGGCAAGAGCAAGGCACGCCTGCTCTCCGAAGATCAGGTGAAAACCACTTTGGCTGACGTTGCCGGTTGCGACGAAGCCAAGGAAGAAGTTGGCGAGCTGGTTGAGTTCCTGCGTGATCCGGGCAAGTTCCAGCGCCTGGGTGGACGTATTCCTCGCGGCGTATTGATGGTCGGTCCTCCGGGTACCGGTAAAACCTTGCTGGCCAAGGCGATTGCCGGCGAAGCGAAGGTGCCGTTCTTCACCATCTCCGGCTCCGACTTCGTTGAAATGTTCGTGGGTGTTGGTGCAAGCCGCGTTCGCGACATGTTCGAGCAGGCCAAGAAGCACGCCCCGTGCATCATCTTCATCGACGAAATCGACGCCGTCGGTCGCCACCGTGGCGCCGGCATGGGCGGCGGTCACGACGAGCGTGAGCAGACTCTCAACCAGTTGCTGGTGGAGATGGACGGCTTTGAAATGAATGACGGCATCATTGTGATCGCTGCCACCAACCGCCCTGATGTTCTCGACCCTGCGCTGTTGCGTCCGGGCCGTTTCGACCGTCAGGTAGTTGTTGGCCTGCCGGACATCCGTGGTCGCGAGCAGATCCTCAAGGTTCATATGCGCAAGGTGCCAATGGGTGACGACGTTGCTCCGGCCGTTATCGCACGTGGTACCCCGGGCTTCTCCGGTGCCGACTTGGCCAACCTGGTCAACGAAGCGTCGCTGTTCGCTGCACGTAGCGGCAAACGCATCGTCGAAATGAAAGAGTTCGAACTGGCCAAGGACAAGATCATGATGGGCGCCGAGCGCAAATCCATGGTCATGTCCGAGAAAGAGAAGCAGAACACCGCTTATCACGAAGCGGGCCACGCCATCGTCGGTCGCGTCGTGCCTGAGCATGATCCGGTCTACAAGGTTTCGATCATTCCGCGTGGTCGTGCGCTGGGTGTGACCATGTTCCTGCCGGAAGAGGATCGCTACAGTCTTTCCAAGCGTGCGCTGATCAGTCAGATCTGCTCGCTGTACGGTGGCCGTATCGCCGAAGAAATGACCCTTGGTTTCGATGGTGTGACCACCGGCGCGTCCAACGACATCATGCGTGCCAGTCAGATTGCGCGGAACATGGTGACCAAGTGGGGCCTGTCGGAAAAACTCGGTCCGCTGATGTACGCGGAAGAAGAGGGCGAAGTGTTCCTCGGTCGCGGTGGTGGCGGTCAGGCCGCAAGCTTCTCCGGTGAGACAGCCAAGCTGATCGACTCCGAAGTGCGCAGCATCATTGATCAGTGCTACGGCACGGCCAAGCAGATCCTCACGGACAACCGTGACAAGCTCGATGCCATGGCTGATGCTCTGATGAAGTACGAAACCATCGATGCCGAGCAGATCGACGACATCATGGCGGGTCGTACGCCTCGTGAGCCGCGTGACTGGACTGGTGGCGCGGGTACGCCTCCGCCTCCGGTGATCCAGGATGAGCGTCCTGAAACACCGATCGGCGGTCCGGCTGCTGACGTTTAAGGTTTGAAATGACTTCTGTACAGTCCCTGACCCGGTTGCCTTGCGGCAACCGGGTTCTTGATTTGGCCCGGACGCACGTCATGGGCATTCTCAATGTCACTCCCGATTCCTTTTCCGACGGCGGCCGGTACAGCCAGCTCGACGTGGCCTTGCGTCACGCTGAAGCCATGGTGGCTGCTGGTGCGACGCTGATCGATGTCGGCGGTGAATCGACCCGGCCTGGCGCTCGAGCGGTTTCGCCGCTGGAGGAGCTGGAGCGCGTAGCTCCGATCGTGGAGCTGATCAATCGCGAGCTGGATGTGGTCATCTCGGTCGATACTTCGACACCTGCGGTGATGCGCGAAACGGCGCGCCTGGGTGCCGGGTTGATCAATGATGTGCGCTCGCTGCGCCGCGATGGCGCGCTGGATGCGGCTGCGGCGACCGGGTTGCCGGTCTGCCTGATGCACATGCTCGGCGAGCCGGGTGACATGCAGGACAATCCGCATTATCAGGACGTTACCCGGGAAGTGGGTGAATTTCTGGCAGAGCGCATGGCTCAATGTGCGGCGGCGGGTATTCCTGCAGAGCGGATCATTCTTGATCCCGGTTTCGGTTTCGCGAAAACTCTGCAGCACAACCTGAGTTTGTTCAAGCATATGCAAGCCCTGCATGTGCTGGGGCGTCCGCTGTTGGTCGGCGTCTCGCGCAAAAGCATGATTGGCCTGGCTTTGAACCGCCCAGTGGGCGAGCGTCTGCATGGCGGTCTGGCTCTCGCGGCACTGGCATCGATTAACGGAGCGCGTATATTGCGCGTCCATGATGTGGCGGAAACGGTAGATGTGGTGCGTATGCTCGCAGCCGTGGAATCAGCCGAATAAGAATGATGGAGCACTTATGAGCAAGAAATACTTTGGTACTGACGGTATTCGTGGTCGTGTCGGTGAATATCCGATCACTCCGGACTTCATGCTCAAGCTCGGCTGGGCGGCAGGTATGGCCTTTCGCAAGATGGGCGCCTGCAAGGTGCTGGTCGGCAAGGACACGCGCATCTCTGGCTACATGTTCGAATCGGCGCTTGAAGCAGGCCTGACCTCGGCTGGTGCGGACGTGATGCTGCTCGGTCCGATGCCGACGCCGGCGATTGCCTATCTGTCGCGCACGTTTCAGGCCGAGGCCGGGATCGTGATCAGTGCTTCACACAATCCGCACGACGATAACGGCATCAAATTCTTCTCCGGCAAGGGTACCAAGCTGCCTGATGAGCTGGAGCTGATGATCGAAGAATTGCTCGACGCCCCTATGACAGTGGTTGAGTCGAGCAAGATCGGCAAAGTCTCGCGCATTAACGACGCTTCCGGTCGTTACATCGAATTCTGCAAAAGCAGTGTGCCGACCGGTACAAGTTTTTCCGGTATGAAGATCGTGATCGACTGTGCACACGGTGCGACCTACAAGGTTGCTCCGAGTGTGTTCCGTGAGTTGGGTGCTGAAGTGGTTGTCCTGTCGGCCCAGCCTAATGGTCTGAATATCAATGACAACTGCGGTTCGACCCATATGGGGCAGCTGCAGGCCGCTGTTCTGGCGGAGCACGCTGATCTGGGTATCGCCTTTGACGGTGATGGTGATCGGGTGCTGATGGTCGATCACACGGGTGCCATCGTCGATGGCGACGAATTGCTGTTCATTATTGCCCGCGACCTGCACGAGCGTGGCAAGTTGCAGGGTGGTGTAGTCGGTACCCTGATGAGCAACCTCGGTCTGGAGCTCGCTCTGGCAGAGCTCTCGATTCCATTCATTCGTGCCAATGTCGGTGACCGTTATGTGATCGCCGAGCTGCTGGAACGCAACTGGCTGGTAGGTGGTGAAAATTCGGGGCATATCGTCTGCTTCAATCACACCACCACTGGTGATGCGATCATTGCTGCGCTGCAGGTGCTGATGGCATTGAGAGCGCGCAATGAAGGTCTTGCGCAAACGCGTCAGGCTTTGCGTAAGTGTCCTCAGGTGTTGATCAACGTGCGTTTCGGCGGTGGCGAAAGCCCGCTGGAGCATCCTGCTGTCAAGGAAGCCAGTGCGCGTGTAACCCAGGCAATGGCCGGTCGTGGTCGGGTGCTTCTGCGCAAGTCCGGTACAGAGCCGTTGGTGCGTGTGATGGTCGAAGGCGAGGATGAAACTCAGGTTCGCAGCTACGCCGAAGAACTGGCAAAACTGGTAAGTGAAGTTTCTGCCTGATACGGCTTGCCAGCCATGATTGTGTTGGGTAAAATCTGCGCCCACTTTGACCGACGAGGTACAGCATGCGTCGCCCTATGGTAGCTGGTAACTGGAAGATGCACGGTACCCGCGCCAGCGTCGCTGAGCTGATCAACGGCCTTCGTCATCTGGCCTTGCCAAGCGGTGTTGATGTCGCGGTATTCCCGCCTTGCTTGCATATCAATCAAGTGATTGATGGCTTGAAAGGTAAATCGATTTCGGTCGGTGCGCAGAATTCTGCGGTGGAATCCATGCAAGGTGCATTGACGGGTGAAATTGCACCGAGTCAGTTGGTGGATGCAGGTTGTTCCCTGGTGCTTGTCGGGCACTCCGAACGCCGCCAGATAATGGGCGAGCGAGACGGGATGCTGAATCGCAAGTTCGCAGCGGCACAGGCATGTGGCTTGATTCCGGTGTTGTGTGTAGGGGAAACCCTCGAGCAGCGCGAAGCCGGAAAAACTCTTGAAGTTGTCGGGCGTCAGCTGGGCAGCATCATCGAGGAGCTGGGTGTAGGTGCCTTTGCCAAGGCAGTCATTGCTTACGAGCCTGTCTGGGCCATTGGTACCGGGCTGACTGCAACGCCGCAACAGGCTCAGGATGTGCACAAAGCCATCCGCGAGCAGTTGGCGGCAGAGAATTCTGAAGTCGCACGAGGTGTGCGGCTTCTATACGGCGGCAGCGTGAAGGCGGCCAATGCGGCCGAACTGTTCGGCATGCCGGATATCGATGGGGGGCTCATTGGTGGAGCTTCCCTGAATGCAGATGAGTTCGGTGCGATTTGTCGCGCCGCGGGAAACTGAAAAAATGCTGGAAACAGTCGTAGTCGTTTTTCATCTGCTGGGTGCATTGGGCGTAGTTGCTCTGGTTTTGCTGCAGCAGGGTAAAGGTGCGGACGCTGGCGCGTCTTTCGGAGCAGGTGCTTCAAATACTGTGTTCGGAAGCCAAGGTTCCTCTACCTTTCTTAGTAAGTTTACTGCTATACTTGCCGCCGGTTTCTTCATAACCAGCTTGGGGTTAGGTTACTTTGCTAAAGAGAAGGCTCATCAGCTGACTCAAGCAGGTTTGCCAGATCCAGCAGTGTTGGAAGTGCCTAAGCAGCAACAACCGGCTTCTGATGATGTCCCCGTGCTTCAAGAGCAAAAGTCGGCTACTCCAGCGACTGACGTACCTCCAGCTCAAGAGCAGAAGTAAGAAGGGTTTCAAACGTAGTTTTGCCGAGGTGGTGGAATTGGTAGACACGCAACCTTGAGGTGGTTGTGCCCATAGGGTGTAGGGGTTCGAGTCCCCTTCTCGGTACCAATTAGTCAGGAGAGCCCGCTGTTGCGGGCTTTCTTGCAGGTGGAAGGTTACATTGACCCTATAAGGGATCGGTCGTATACTTCCGCCCCAGCTTTGTCGCGGGGTGGAGCAGTCTGGTAGCTCGTCGGGCTCATAACCCGAAGGTCGTCGGTTCAAATCCGGCCCCCGCAACCAGTTTAAGGAGCCCCTTTTCAGGGGCTTTTTGTTAGCTGGACACTTTCTACGCCGATGTTCGACGGCGTTTCAAGGATGGGCGTTTCGCCCATTTTTTTATTTTGCAGCGCATGCATTTACATGCACGAGGGGGTTCAGGTGTCGAGCAAGCTAGAAGAGTTGCAGGCCTTGTTGGCCCCGGTGGTCGTGGCCCTAGGCTATGAATGCTGGGGTATCGAGTTTTCGGCTCAAGGTCGTCACTCGATGTTGCGTGTTTATATCGATAAAGAGGGTGGCGTGCTGGTGGACGATTGCGCCATTGTCAGCCGTCAGATCAGCGGTGTCCTGGATGTTGAAGATCCGATCTCCGTTGAATACACCCTTGAAGTTTCCTCGCCTGGCATGGAACGCCCACTGTTCACTCTTGAGCAGTTTGCAAAATTTGCCGGTGAACAAGTGAAGATCAAGCTGCGCTCGCCTTTTGAAGGTCGACGCAACTTTCAGGGCCTTCTGCGCGGTGTAGAAGAACAGGATGTCGTGGTGCAGGTAGAAGACCATGAATTCCTGTTGCCGATCGATATGATCGACAAGGCCAACATTATTCCCAGTTTTGACTGAGACGCGGATCCCGCGGATCCAATGGCTTGCGAAAGGCGAGGCGTACGATGAGCAAAGAAGTACTGCTGGTTGTTGAGTCGGTATCCAATGAAAAGGGCGTACCGGCAAGCGTGATTTTTGAAGCGCTGGAGCTGGCTCTGGCCACTGCTACCAAAAAGCGTTTTGAAGACGAAGTTGACCTGCGTGTGGAAATTAACCGCCACACCGGTTCCTACGAGACTTTCCGTCGCTGGACAGTCGTCGAAGAGAATGATCTCGACGATCCTGCGATCGAAACCTGGCCAAGCAAGGTTGCCGAAACGCACCCGGGTGCCAAGGTCGGCGACGTCGTCGAAGAAAAGATCGAATCCATCGAGTTCGGCCGCATTGCTGCACAGACCGCCAAACAGGTCATTGTGCAGAAAGTGCGTGAAGCCGAGCGCGCTCAAGTGGTCGACGCCTATCGCGAGCGCCTGGGAGAAATCATCTCCGGCACCGTGAAGAAAGTCACCCGCGACAACGTGATCGTCGATCTGGGCAACAACGCCGAAGCGTTGCTGGCCCGTGAAGACATCATTTCTCGCGAAACCTTCCGTGTCGGTGTGCGTCTGCGTGCACTGCTCAAGGAAATCCGCACCGAGAACCGCGGCCCGCAGCTGATCCTGTCGCGTACCGCGCCGGAAATGCTGATCGAGTTGTTCCGCATCGAAGTGCCGGAAATCGCTGAAGGCCTGATCGAAGTCATGGCGGCGTCCCGTGATCCGGGTTCGCGTGCCAAGATCGCTGTCCGTTCCAAGGACAAACGCATCGACCCGCAGGGCGCGTGCATCGGTATGCGCGGTTCGCGCGTCCAGGCCGTGTCGGGCGAGTTGGGTGGCGAGCGTGTCGATATCGTCCTGTGGGACGATAACCCGGCGCAGTTCGTGATCAATGCCATGTCGCCGGCAGAAGTGGCGGCCATTATCGTTGACGAAGATGCCCATGCAATGGACATCGCCGTTGGCGCAGACAATCTGGCTCAGGCCATCGGTCGAGGTGGTCAGAACGTGCGTCTGGCGAGCCAGTTGACTGGCTGGACCCTGAACGTGATGACCGAATCGGACATCCAGGCTAAGCAGCAAGCAGAAACCGGCGACATCCTGCGCAACTTCATCGACGAGCTGGAAGTCGACGAAGAACTGGCTCAGGTGCTGGTAGATGAAGGCTTCACCAGCCTGGAAGAGATTGCCTACGTACCGTTGGAAGAAATGCTCAACATCGACGGCTTTGACGAAGATATCGTCAACGAGCTTCGCGCTCGTGCCAAGGATCGTTTGTTGACCAAAGCCATCGCTACTGAGGAAAAGCTGGCAGACGCCCATCCGGCCGAAGACCTGCTCTCGCTTGAGGGTATGGACAAGGATTTGGCGATGGAACTGGCGGTGCGCGGCGTAATTACCCGCGAAGACCTGGCCGAGCAGTCTATTGACGACCTGCTCGACATCGACGGCATTGACGATGATCGTGCCGGCAAGTTGATCATGGCCGCCCGAGCCCACTGGTTCGAGTAATTAGGCGCGGCCTGAGGAGAGAAGTGCATGACGCAAGTCACGGTGAAACAACTGGCCGATGAGGTCAAAACACCGGTAGAGCGCCTGTTGCAGCAGATGCGTGAGGCAGGTCTGCCGCACACCGCCGCCGAAGAAAATGTGACTGACAGTGAGAAGCAATCCCTGCTGACTCACTTGAAGAGCAGCCACAAGGCGAAAGTGGAAGAACCACGCAAGATCACGCTGCAGCGTAAAACCACCAGCACCCTGCGTGTGGCTGGTAGCAAGAGCATCAGCGTTGAAGTTCGCAAAAAGAAAGTTTTCGTACAGCGTAGCCCGGAAGAAATCGAAGCCGAGCGCAAGCGTGAACTGGAAGAGCGTCGCGCAGTAGAAAATGCTGCCCGTCAGAAGGCTGAAGAAGAAGCCAAGCAGCGCGCTGAAGAAGAAGCGCGTCGCCAGCCTGCTGCTGCGCCGTCCGCTCCTGCCGAAGCTGTTGCAGCACCTGCGCCAGTCGCTGAACCTGTGCGCGACGCCGCGCCGGTTGCTGCTGCGCCAGCTGCTGACACTCGCAAGCGTGACGAACAGCGCCGTCCGGACAAACCACGTGCCGACGATAACAATCGTCGCGGCGGTGGTGGCGATGGTGAGCGCAAAAACGCTCCGCATCGCGCATCGGTCAAAGAAAAAGCGCCGGCTCCACGTGTGGCGCCACGCACTACCGACGAAGAAAGCGATGGCTTCCGTCGTGGTGGTCGCGGCAAGGCCAAGCTGAAGAAACGCAACGCTCATGGTTTCCAGAACCCTACCGGTCCTGTCGTGCGTGAAGTGAAGATCGGCGAGACCATCACTGTTGGCGATCTCGCCCAGCAGATGTCGGTCAAGGCTGCTGAAATCATCAAGTTCATGTTCAAACTGGGCACTCCAGCGACCATCAACCAGGTACTCGATCAGGAAACTGCTCAACTGGTAGCTGAAGAACTGGGCCACAAAGTGACCCTGGTCAGCGACACCGCCCTGGAAGATTCCCTGGCCGAGTCCCTGAAGTTTGAAGGTGAGGCAGTTTCCCGTGCGCCAGTCGTGACCGTAATGGGCCACGTTGACCACGGTAAGACTTCCCTGCTCGACTACATCCGTCGTGCCAAGGTGGCAGCGGGCGAAGCTGGCGGCATTACCCAGCACATCGGCGCCTACCACGTTGAAACCGACCGTGGCATGGTGACGTTCCTCGACACCCCGGGTCACGCTGCGTTTACCGCAATGCGTGCCCGTGGTGCCAAGGCGACCGACATCGTGATCCTGGTGGTTGCGGCGGACGACGGCGTGATGCCGCAAACCATCGAGGCTGTTCAGCACGCTCAGGCGGCTGGCGTTCCTCTGGTGGTTGCAGTGAACAAGATCGACAAGCCAGGTGCCGACCTCGATCGCATCCGCAGCGAACTGTCGGTTCACGGCGTGACTTCCGAAGAGTGGGGCGGCGACACTCCATTCGTACCGGTTTCGGCGAAAATGGGTACCGGCGTTGACGAACTGCTTGAAGCCGTTCTGCTGCAGGCCGAAGTGCTCGAACTGACTGCTACGCCATCGGCTCCTGGCCGTGGTGTTGTCGTTGAATCGCGTCTGGACAAGGGCCGTGGCCCGGTGGCCACCGTGCTGGTTCAGGACGGTACGCTGCGTCAAGGCGACATGGTGCTGGTCGGCTCGAACTATGGCCGCGTGCGCGCCATGCTCGACGAGAACGGCAAGCCGATCAAGGAAGCAGGTCCGGCCATTCCGGTCGAGATCCTGGGTCTTGACGGTACGCCGGACGCTGGCGACGAGATGAGCGTGGTTGCCGACGAGAAGAAAGCCCGTGAAGTGGCTCTGTTCCGTCAAGGCAAGTTCCGCGAAGTCAAACTGGCTCGCGCTCACGCCGGCAAGCTGGAAAACATCTTCGAAAACATGGGCCAGGAAGAGAAGAAGACGCTCAACATCGTCCTCAAATCCGACGTCCGTGGTTCGCTGGAAGCTTTGCAGGGCGCTCTGAACGGCTTGGGCAACGACGAAGTGCAAGTGCGCGTGGTCGGTGGCGGTGTCGGTGGTATCACCGAATCCGACGCTAACCTGGCACTGGCTTCCAACGCTGTACTGTTCGGCTTCAACGTGCGTGCCGATGCTGGCGCACGGAAGATCGTCGAGCAGGAAGGTCTGGACATGCGTTACTACAACGTGATCTACGACATCATCGAAGACGTCAAGAAAGCCCTGACCGGCATGCTCGGCAGCGATGTTCGCGAGAACATCCTGGGCGTGGCCGAAGTGCGCGACGTGTTCCGTTCGCCGAAGTTTGGCGCGATCGCCGGTTGCATGGTGATCGAAGGTGTTGTGTTCCGTAACCGTCCGATCCGTGTACTGCGTGAAGACATCGTTATCTTCGAAGGCGAGCTGGAATCCCTGCGCCGCTTCAAGGATGACGCTTCCGAAGTACGTGCCGGCATGGAATGCGGTATCGGCGTGAAGAGCTACAACGACGTCAAAGTCGGTGACAAGATCGAAGTCTTCGAGAAGGTTCAGGTTGCTCGCAGCCTCTGACTCGCGCACTTCAAGGGCCACGCCGGGCCGCCGCATGCAGATGCGCGCCACGGCGTCAGGACTCTAAACGCAACGCCCGGTCTGGCTTTTGTCAGGCCGGGCGTTTGCCGCTTTCAGACCTTGCGGGTTTCACCGTGGGGCAGTAACAGGTAACAAAATCATGGCAAAAGAATACAGCCGTACCCAACGTATCGGCGATCAGATGCAGCGTGAGCTGGCCCAGCTGATCCGTCGTGAAGTCAAAGACCCGCGCGTCGGCCTGGTCACCATTACTGCTGTGGAAGTCAGCCGTGACGTCGGTCACGCGAAGATCTTCATCACCGTGATGGGGCAGGACAACGCCGAAGACATCGCGCAAAGCATCAAGGTGCTCAACGCTGCCGCAGGTTTCCTGCGCATGCAACTGGCCCGTGAAATGAAGCTGCGCAGCGTGCCGCAATTGCACTTCCACTACGACGAAAGCGTCGTGCGTGGCGCGCATCTGTCGGCCCTGATCGAGCGCGCCGTGGCTGAGGACAATCAGCACCTGGCCGCTGCACCTGAAGACACCAAGGAGTAATTCGGTGGCTCAGGTCAAACGTATCCGTCGTAACGTCAGCGGTATCATCCTGCTCGACAAGCCGCTGGGGTTCACCTCCAACGCCGCGTTGCAGAAGGTTCGCTGGTTGCTCAACGCCGAGAAGGCCGGTCACACCGGCAGTCTCGACCCGCTGGCCACCGGTGTCTTGCCGCTGTGCTTTGGTGAGGCAACGAAGTTCTCGCAATACCTGCTCGATTCCGACAAGGGTTACGAAACCCTGGCGCAACTGGGCAAGACCACCACCACGGCGGACGCCGAGGGTGAGGTTTTGCAGGAGCGTCCGGTGACCGTTGGTCGCGCCGATGTCGAGGCGGTTCTGCCGAAATTTCGTGGGCAAATCAGTCAGATACCGCCGATGTACTCGGCACTCAAGCGTGACGGGCAGCCGCTGTACAAGCTGGCCCGTGCAGGCGAAGTAGTGGAGCGCGAACCGCGTTCTGTTACTATTGCGCGCTTGGAATTGCTGGCCTTCGAAGGCGATACTGCGCGTCTTGCGGTGGATTGCAGCAAGGGCACCTATATTCGCACCCTGGTGGAGGATATCGGTGAGCAACTCGGTTGTGGTGCGTACGTCGCGGAACTGCGTCGTACCCAGGCCGGGCCTTTCACCCTGGCGCAGACCGTGACCCTCGAAGAGCTGGAAGCGGTACATGCCGAAGGCGGCAACGAAGCGGTCGACCGCTTCCTGATGCCATCGGACAGCGGTTTGCAGGATTGGCCGCTGCTGCACTTCTCCGAAGCGAGTGCGTTCTACTGGCTCAACGGCCAGCCGGTACGTGCCCCGGATGCTCCGAAGTTCGGCATGGTACGGGTACAGGATCACAATGGTCGCTTCATCGGTATCGGTGAAGTGAGCGAAGACGGGCGCATCGCGCCGCGTCGACTGATTCGGTCAGAATGACCGAACGAGTGTGGCTGTTAACAGGCACGGTCACTACTCATTTATAGATACAGGGATTTGTCCCTGGCCTGTTGAAACTGTTTTTGAAACAGTTTCCTGATAAAAGGATTGCCTCATGGCTCTCGACGTTCAAGAAAAAGCTCAAATCGTTGCCGACTACCAGCAAGCTGTTGGTGATACTGGTTCGCCAGAAGTGCAAGTTGCACTGCTGACCGCCAACATCAACAAACTGCAAGGTCACTTCAAGGCCAACGGTAAAGACCACCACTCCCGTCGTGGTCTGATCCGCATGGTAAACCAGCGTCGCAAGCTGCTGGACTACCTGAAAGGCAAAGATCTGAGCCGTTACAGCGCTCTGATCGGCCGCCTGGGCCTGCGTCGCTAATCAGCGATTGCGCTATGAGGTTGGTTGTCTGTCAGGCATCAGCGGTTTTCCGCTGGTGGCTGGCAGGCTCCCAGCCTCAAGTTTTATCTGCACTACCGTTTTACCCGGACAGTCAGCGGGCCGATTCCCGACATTGCCCAAGAATTTCGCAAGAAACCAGTTCCCCCAAGAGCCACAAAGAAGGTAGGACACCGTGAACCCGGTAATCAAAAAATTCCAGTTCGGTCAGTCGACCGTTACCCTCGAGACTGGCCGTATCGCCCGTCAGGCCTCCGGCGCAGTATTGGTCACCGTTGACGACGACGTCAGCGTATTGGTGACCGTAGTCGGTGCCAAGCAAGCCGATCCAGGCAAGGGCTTCTTCCCTCTGTCCGTTCACTACCAGGAAAAGACTTACGCTGCCGGTAAGATCCCTGGCGGTTTCTTCAAGCGTGAAGGCCGTCCTTCCGAGAAAGAAACCCTGACTTCCCGACTGATCGACCGTCCGATCCGTCCGCTGTTCCCGGAAGGTTTCATGAACGAAGTGCAGGTTGTCTGCACCGTCGTTTCCACCAGCAAGAAGACCGATCCGGACATCGCTGCGATGATCGGTACCTCGGCTGCCCTGGCCATCTCGGGCATTCCTTTCGACGGCCCGATCGGCGCCGCCCGTGTAGCGTTCCACGAAAGCACCGGCTACCTGCTGAACCCGACCTACGAGCAGCAAGCTGCTTCGAGCCTGGACATGGTCGTTGCCGGTACTTCCGACGCCGTACTGATGGTTGAATCGGAAGCCAAAGAGCTGACCGAAGACCAGATGCTGGGCGCGGTACTGTTTGCTCACGACGAGTTCCAGGTGGTGATCAACGCCGTCAAAGAACTGGCCGCTGAAGCTGCCAAGCCAACCTGGACCTGGGCGCCTGCTCCAGAAGCCACCGAACTGCTGGGCGCGATCCGTGCCGAGTTCGGCGAAGCGATCTCCCAGGCTTACACCATCACCGTCAAGGCTGACCGCTACGCACGTCTGGGCGAGCTGAAAGACCAGGTCGTTGCCAAGCTGTCCGGCGAAGAAGGCCAGCCTTCGGCTGCTGACGTCAAAGCGGCTTTCGGCGAAATCGAATACCGCACCGTTCGCGAAAACATCGTTAACGGCAAACCACGTATCGACGGTCGCGACACCCGCACCGTACGTCCGCTGAACATCGAAGTCGGCGTTCTGCCGAAGACTCACGGTTCGGCGCTGTTTACCCGTGGCGAAACCCAGGCTCTGGTGGTTGCGACGCTGGGTACTGCCCGTGACGCACAGCTGCTGGACACCCTGGAAGGCGAGAAAAAAGACCCGTTCATGCTGCACTACAACTTCCCTCCGTTCTCGGTGGGCGAGTGTGGTCGCATGGGTGGCGCCGGTCGTCGTGAAATCGGTCACGGCCGTCTGGCCCGTCGTTCGGTTTCGGCCATGCTGCCAGCCGCTGACGTGTTCCCGTACACCATCCGTGTAGTGTCGGAAATCACCGAATCCAACGGTTCGAGCTCGATGGCTTCCGTTTGCGGCGCTTCCCTGGCCCTGATGGACGCTGGTGTTCCAATGAAGGCGCCGGTTGCCGGTATCGCCATGGGTCTGGTTAAAGAAGGCGAGAAGTTCGCCGTTCTGACCGACATCCTCGGTGACGAAGACCACCTGGGCGACATGGACTTCAAAGTAGCCGGTACCGCCAAAGGCGTTACTGCGCTGCAGATGGACATCAAGATCAAGGGCATCACCGAAGAGATCATGGAAATCGCTCTGGGCCAAGCCCTGGAAGCGCGCCTGAACATCCTCGGCCAGATGAACCAGATCATTGGCCAGTCGCGTACCGAACTGTCGGCCAACGCTCCGACCATGATCGCGATGAAGATCGACACCGACAAGATCCGTGACGTTATCGGTAAAGGTGGCGCGACCATCCGTGCGATCTGCGAAGAAACCAAGGCTTCGATCGACATCGAAGACGACGGTTCGATCAAGATCTTTGGCGAAACCAAGGATGCCGCAGAAGCTGCTCGTCAGCGCGTTCTGAGCATCACTGCAGAAGCCGAGATCGGCAAGATCTACGTCGGCAAGGTTGAGCGCATCGTCGACTTCGGCGCATTCGTCAACATCCTGCCGGGCAAGGACGGTCTGGTACACATCTCGATGCTGAGCGACGCTCGCGTAGAGAAAGTCACCGACATCCTGAAAGAAGGCCAGGAAGTGGAAGTGCTGGTACTGGACGTGGACAACCGCGGCCGTATCAAGCTGTCCATCAAAGACGTGGCAGCGGCCAAGGCTTCGGGCGTTTAATCACCCCACAGCCTTAGCGCAATAAAAATGCCCCGCCGTGAAAACGGCGGGGCATTTTTTTGTCTGCCATAAACGCATTTGTGGCGAGGGAGTTTGCTCCCGCTCGGCTGCGCAGCAGTCGTAAAAAAACATCAGCCTCAGAAAGCCTGGGGTCGCTCCGCAACCCAGCGGGAGCAAACTCCCTCGCCACAAGTGATAATCAGCAGAAACACGCTCAAATTTGCCGCAGCCCGAGACCGGTGCTAGGTTTAGCCCACCGCCCGTGTAGCTCAGCCGGTAGAGCAGCGCACTCGTAACGCGAAGGTCGCAGGTTCGATTCCTGTCTCGGGCACCAACCCCTCGCGCAATCCCGCGATTTATGTCTCCCAGGTCAAAGTTTTTGTGCGAGAGATGTAAAGAGCCGTGTAATTCGTCATGCAAACGTCCTATATTCGGTGCCTGCATGAGCATCGCTTAGCAGTTTTCAGATGATCCCGAATGGTTCCGAAGGCCGGACAATCCGCGTCAGAGAGATCCTTGATGATCCAGATCCATCCTCCATTCTTACGATCAGCGAGAACGCCATGACCGAATTAACTCAAGAGCAACGTCACGCACTAGCGCTGGAAAAATACATTCAGGACGTCCCGGACCTGAAAGAAGAGATCAAGGACCTGAGTCCTGATGATCAGAAAGACCAGATCCAGTGGGCGTTCGAGGACGAAGCCGAATCTCAGGGCTTGCAGCCGTGGGAGCTGACGCTCAAGTACACCAGCACCCCTGAAGAGTTTGAGGCCAAGCGCCTGGAGCTGCACAAGGAGGCGGCCGAAGTGTTGGGCGTCGAGTGGGACGAGTACTGCGAGATGAACAATCTGGTGGTCTGAAACAAAAACGCCAGCCTCAATCGGGCTGGCGTTTTTTATTGCGTGACGGCCTCAGAGGCTGAGGCGCATCGACAGGTCTACCGCTTTCACATCCTTGGTCATCGCACCGATCGAGATGTAATCCACTCCAGTCTCGGCGATCGGCAGCAGCGTGCTTTCGTTGATACCGCCGCTGGCCTCAAGTTTGGCCTTGCCGCCATTCAGGCGCACGGCTTCGCGCATGTCATCCAGGCTCAGTTCGTCGAGCATGATGATGTCGGCGCCGGCAGTCAGCGCTTCCTTCAGCTCTTCCAGACTTTCCACTTCGACTTCCACCGGTTTGCCCGGCGCGATCTTGTGCGCGGCAGCAATGGCTTGCGCGATGCCACCACTGGCGGCGATGTGGTTTTCCTTGATCAGGAACGCGTCGTAGAGGCCGATGCGGTGGTTGTGGCAACCGCCGCAGGTCACCGCGTATTTCTGCGCCAGACGCAGGCCCGGCAGGGTCTTGCGGGTATCCAGCAGCTTGACCTGGGTCTGCGCCACGAAGTCCGCCAGGTACTGCGCGCGCGTCGCCACGCCGGACAGCAGTTGCAGGAAGTTCAGCGCACTGCGTTCGCCAGTCAGCAACGAACGGGCCGGGCCTTCCAGATGAAACAGCGGCTGATTGGGTTTGACCCGTTCGCCGTCCCGTACCTGCCAGTGCACCGCGACGCGTGGATCGAGCTGGCGAAACACCGTGTCGACCCACGCCGTGCCGCAGATAACCGCGTCGTCGCGAGTGATGATGGTGGCTTTGGCCAGACGTTCGGCCGGGATCAGTTGCGCGGTGATGTCGCCGCTGCCGACGTCTTCGAGCAACGCACGGCGCACGTTGGCTTCGATTTCGGCGGTCAAATCGGCGAGACGTAGATTCGGCATAACGGGCTCCACAAACTAAGTGCGCCGATTATAGGGGCATGGCAGGAGCCAACCCAAGGCGAGAACGCGCGTGCCTGACTGCAACTGGTCGATTTTCTGTGAGCAAAGCGCCGTTTTTCGTGGTCACTGGAAGGTGTCGCGGGCATAGGGGAAACCCTGACGGCTATAGCGCCGGGGACAAGTTTTGCAAGATAATCCGCCTTGCATTTGACGTCATGGCTTTGACGCCGATGTGGGAGCGGGCTTGCTCGCGAAAGCGGTTTGTCAGTGACAGTTTTGGCGAACGACACACCGCTTTCGCGAGCAAGCCCGCTCCCACAGGGAATTGCGCGCTAACTGCCCAGTGGAATCACCGTTTCAGGAGGCTTGGATGCACAACGACGGGAATGTAGTGCCTTTGCACAAGGCTGCTACTGATCAGGCGAATCACTCGCCGCTCGCCCGCCTGCCTGTGATTCTGCTTCAGGTTCGCGACAAGGCTGCCCAGCAACTGCGCCACGGTTTGCAGGAGTTGTTCGATAACGCCGACGACACCCTGTTCGAAATGGCCGACCGGGCGCGCAATGACGTCGAACAGAACATCTTTTTCGAAGCCATGCGCGACCTGCGCCTCAAACGCAAAAACATCGAACGCGGTTTTCTCGAGCAATTCTTCGAAGCCTTTGTCGCGCTGATTCAATACGACGCCGTACCTCCCACATTGCCCGGCGCGCTGATATTCGAGGATTCGGCACCGCGTACCGATGACATGGAGCGCAGCGTGGCAGTCGAAACCATGGTCGGCCGGGTGCTCAAGCGCGACGGCTTCGCTCTCGATCAGCTGACCGCGCGACTCAACGTGTTGCTGGGCAAGGATTTCGATAACCAGCACAACCCGCTCGGCCCGGCGATGCTCTGCGAGTTCTTTCTGCAGGCCGGACGTAACCTGGGCGTGGAGATCAAGGTCAAGCTGATCCTGCTCAAGCTGTTCGAACGCTATGTGCTGGCCGATACCGAGCAATTGTATGCCGAAGCCAATCAATTGCTGGTCGCCACTGGCGTCTTGCCTGAGTTAAAACCGGCACCCGCACGCCGCGCGATCGAGCGTGCGGCGGCAAGCATCAGCAGCGAAGAAAGTGACGAACCCGCGCCCGCCGACGAAAGCGTGCAGGAAGTCTTCGCCGCGTTGCAGGAACTGCTGCTGCACGTGCGCGGCAGCGTCGCGCCGACCCTGGAGCCGAGTGCGGCGGCGCTACCGATTAGCACCCGCGATCTGCTGCGCCTGCTTTCACACTTGCAGCAGTATGTGCCGGCGCTGGCGGCGCAGGACGATTTCGATCTGCGCAATCAGCTTGAGCAGTTGCTGACGCGGGTCAGCGTCAGAAGCGGCAAATCGCGCATCGTCGACGGCGCGGATGAAGACGTGATCAACCTGATCGCCATGGTCTTCGACTGCATCCTCGAGGACCGTAACCTGCCGGATTCGCTCAAGGCATTGATCGCTCGATTACAGATCCCGATGCTCAAGGTGGCGGTGCTCGACAAAAGTTTCTTCAGCCGCAGCAGCCACCCGGCGCGGCGGCTGCTCAATGAAATCGCCGATGCCGCCATGGGTTGGGGCGACTGCAATGGCGAAGCGCGCGACAGCCTGTATCTGCGCATCGAACAAGTGGTGCAGCGCCTGTTGAGCGACTTCGTCGACGACCCGGCGATTTTCTCCGAGCTGCTCGCCGATTTCCTGGCGTTCACCAGTGACGAGCGGCGGCGCAGCGAATTGCTCGAACAGCGTTTGCGCGATGCCGAAGAAGGACGGGCGAAAACCGAACTGGCCCGGCAACGAGTCGAGCAGGTGCTGAATCAGGCGTTGCTGGGTAAAGTCCTGCCGCCGTCGGTGGTGACGTTTGTGCGTGATGCTTGGAGCAAAGTGCTGCTGCTGACCTGCCTCAAACATGGCGACCACTGCGCTGAGTGGCAGGCCGATGTGCAGACCATGGAGCAATTGATCTGGAGCGTGCAGCGTCACGACGAGGCGGACGCCGGTTTGCAGTTGCTGGCGCTGGTGCCCGGTTTGCTCAAATCATTGCGTGATGGCCTGAGCAGTTCGGCGTTCGATCCGTTCGCCACCAGCGAATTTTTCAGCGAGCTGGAAGCGCTGCATGTGCGGGTGCTTGAACCCTCAACCGAGCACCCGCCGGCCGATGCGCCGGCGCTGGTGGAGGTGTCGCAGCACATTACCCTGCGCAGCGCTGATGAGGGCGCGATCGGCTTGAATGCCAGTGGCCTGGCGCATGACGACCCGGGGTTGCGTCAGTTGGAGCAACTGCGCCTGGGCAGTTGGGTCGCGTTCCAGGAAGACGACGAGCATAGCCTGCGCTGCAAGCTGGCCGCGATTATCGAAGCTACCGGCAAATACGTGTTTGTCGACCGTACCGGGATGAAAGTGCTGGAGCGCAGCCGCGTCGACCTGGCCCTTGAGTTTCGCCGTGGCGCGGTGCGGGCACTGGATGACACCTTGCTGTTCGACCGGGCGCTGGAGTCGGTGCTCGGCAATCTGCGGCGACTCAATCGCGGCAAGTGATCGCGCGCCGGGGGCCGATCACGGCATACTGGGCGCCAACACAGTCGGCGTTGAAGGAATCGGTATGCAGTTGGATCCCGCTAGCGGGTGGTGTCACGGGGTGCAGGTCTGCCCATCGCCCAACTTCAATGAACGCCCGGCGGGCGAAATTTCCCTGTTGGTGATCCACAACATCAGCCTGCCGCCGGCGCAGTTCGCCACGGGCAAGGTGCAGGAATTTTTCCAGAATCGTCTGGATGTCACCGAGCATCCCTATTTTGCAGGGATCGCCGACCTGCGCGTCTCGGCGCATTTTCTGATCGAACGTGACGGCAAGGTCACCCAGTTTGTCTCCTGTCTTGAGCGGGCGTGGCATGCGGGCGTGTCGATGTTCGAAGGCCGGGAAACCTGTAACGATTTTTCCGTGGGTATCGAGCTCGAAGGCACTGATGATCTGCCCTTTACCGATGCGCAGTATCAGGCGCTGATCACGTTGACGCGTCAGCTGCAAACAGCATTTCCGGCTATCACCGGCGCCCGTATCTGCGGGCACAGCGACATCGCACCCGGGCGCAAGACCGATCCTGGCCCGGCATTCGACTGGGCGCGTTACCGCGCAGCCCTGGCACAAGAGGAAGGACAATGAGTTTTCTGGTGTTACTGCTGGCGGTCTGGATCGAGAAATTCTCGGCCCTGCGCCATCGGGTTCAACGCGATGGCGGATGGATCCGCGAACTGCACAAACTCGAAAGCAGCCAACGGTTGTCGAATCGACCATGGCTGGTGCTGACGATTCTGGTATTGCTGCCGGTGGCACTGCTCGGCTTGTTGCTGCTGGTGCTGGAGCCCGTGGCGTACGGTTTGCTGGCCTTGCCGGTGCATTTGCTGGTGGTGATTTACGCTTTGGGGCGCGGTGATCTGCTCGGCGGCCTCGGGCCGTTTCGTGACGCCTGGCGTCGTGAAGACCTGCAAGCGGCCGCGCATGTGGCCAAGCGTGATCTGAACATCTGCGCCGACAGCGGCGAGCAGTTGCTGGACCGGGTTCAGGGTCACCTGTTGTGGCAGGCCTATCAGAGCTTCTTCGCGGTGATTTTCTGGTACTTCGTGCTCGGTCCGGTGGCGGCGCTGGCTTATCGCTTGCTGGCATTGGCTGAAGAAAACAGCCAGAACCCGGCGCTCGCCGAACGTGCCGGCCAGTTACGTCACGCTTTTGACTGGTTGCCGGTGCGCCTGCTGGCTGCCAGCCTTGCACTGGTCGGCAACTTCGTCGCGGTCAGCCGGGTGATGTTGCACGAACTGCTGAACTGGAACATCAGCGCCGCGCAACTGATCAACAAGGTCGGGCTGGCAGCCGCTGAGATCCCGCCGCCGGTGGTCGGCCCTGAGGGCATCAACACCCTCGATTGCCTGTGGGAACTGCTGCTGCGCGCGGCGGTGCTGTGGTATGCCGGGTTTGCCTTGTGGACAGTGCTGATCCACTGAACCCTCGGTGAAATTCATTGTGGCGAGGGAGCTTGCTCCCGCTGGGTGGCGAAGCCGCCCTCGCTGTTCATCATAAACGACGCATCCAAGCGATTTGCGTCTGCTGCGCAGCCGAGCGGGAGCAAGCTCCCTCGCCACAAGGTGAGCGATCTGCCCCAGATAGTCGTTAACCTTAAGTTACAAAACCTCCCGCCGATTTGAGCTATACAGAGACAGCGCCCGATAGTGGCTATCTGCTGTCGCCCTGCGCCTGCCAATAAAAACAAGAAAAACCAAGGGAGACTTCCAGTGAAGAGCTTGCTCTATCCCGCCGTCTCGCTGATGAACCGTCTGAGCTTCGGCATGAAGTTCAGCCTGATCAGCGTGCTGTTCCTGGTACCGATGCTGGTGACCAATTTCTATCTGGTGCGCGATTCCTATCGCGAGTTCCAGGGCACCCGGGTCGAATTGCAGAGTCTCGATCTGCTGGGTAGCAGCCTGAGCCTGCGCCGGGATCTGGAGACGCTGAACAATCTGGTGCAGATCAACGTCACCCTCGGCCAGTCCGGCAAAGCCGACAACCTCGAAGCGCAGATCAGCAGCCTAGAGCAAACCGTGCTGGCGCGTCTGCAGGGTCTGCAGGCGATGACCGACGATCCCGAGCAGATCAAACTGTTCGACGGCAAACGCGATGAAATGATCAGCGCGTTCAAGGCCCAGCAGGCGGAAAGCTCCCTGCAAAGCAAAAGCGCGATGATCGGCAAGCTGCTCGGCAACGCGCAGATCTTCAGCCAGATCGTCACCAGTCAGGCCGGTCTTAGCCGCGACAACCAGAGCGACATCCGCCAGCTCAGCGAGCTGCTCACCCATATCACCCCGGCCGTGACTCAGACCTTGGGCGAGGGTCGGGCCATCGGTTCGTATTCGTTGGGGCAAGGCTTTCTCAACAGTTCGTCGAGCAGCCGTTTCGACGAGTTGCTGGCGCAGATCGAAAAGCTCCAGGCCGAATACGCGTTGAAATTGCAGGACGCCCTCGACTCCAGCAAAGCCGCGCGCGCCAGCCTCAGCGCGCCGGCCGACAGCAGCAAGACTTCGCTCAAACAGACCAGCGAACTGTTTGAAGCGAAAGTCGTGATGGCCGAGACCCTCGATACCCCATGGCAAGCGTTCTATGACCAGGTCACCGCGCTGATGGACACGACCTATCAACTCAACGACGCGACGCTGAAATTCCTCGATACCCAATTGCAGCAGCGCCTGGCGCAAAACCGCACGCACATGGTGTTGCAGGCGGTGGCGCTGGCGGTGGTGTTTGTGCTGATTTTCTATCTCTACGGTGGTTTCTACGCCTCGACCCGCACCACGCTCAAGCGCCTGGGCGCGATGATGGACAAGGTCGCGGCTGGCGATATGACGGTCAATTTCAAGGCCAACAGCCGCGATGAATTGGGTGAGCTGGGGGAGGTGTTCAACGGCACCGTGAGGAAAATCCACGACCTGATCGAGCGGGTCGGGCAGACCGTGGCTGAGGTCGAGCGCCAGGCCGGGCAGGTGGAAACCGTGTCTGCGCAAAGCAATCAGGCAGTGGCCGGGCAGCGCACGCAGATCGAGCAAGTGGCGACGGCGATGAACCAGATGTCGGCGACCTCGCTGGAAGTTGCACGCAGCGCGGCGGCAGCGGTGAGCAGCGCGCACAGCGTCAACGATGAGACCATTAGCGGTCGCGGGCTGGTCGAGGCGCAGCAGGGCAGCATTACCGCGCTGGCCAGCGAGATCGATCAATCGGTGCTCGTGATCAACCAGTTGGCCAGCGACAGCCAGTCGATCAGCCGCGTGCTGGAAGTGATCAAGAGCATTGCCGAGCAGACCAACCTGCTGGCGCTCAACGCTGCCATCGAAGCGGCTCGCGCCGGCGAGCAGGGCCGAGGATTTGCGGTGGTGGCGGA
This sequence comes from Pseudomonas sp. JQ36, assembly GCF_053851495.1. Lineage (NCBI taxonomy): Bacteria > Pseudomonadati > Pseudomonadota > Gammaproteobacteria > Pseudomonadales > Pseudomonadaceae > Pseudomonas > Pseudomonas sp. JQ36. Next base: position 5,736,614 of record NZ_CM132642.1, read on the forward strand.
TGAAGTGCGCACCTTGGCCAAACGCACCCAACAATCGACCGAAGAAATCGAGCAGATGATCGCCAAACTGCATGGCGGCGTCGGCGCGGCGGTGAAAGCCATGGGTGTCAGCCATCAGATGGCCAACGGCACGGTCGGGCAGTCGGAAAAGGTCCAGCAGGCGTTGGAAAACATCCTCGGCGCGGTAGGCATGATCGTTGATCAGAACCAGCAGATCGCTGCTGCCGTGGAGCAACAGACCGCCGTGGCCCATGACATCGACCAGAACATCGTCGAGATCAACCGCGCCGGCGAGCGCACGGCCCAGGGCGCGCACCAGACCGAGGACGCCAGCCGGGCGCTGTCGGCGCAGGTGGTGGAACTCAAGCAACTGATCAGCGCGTTCCGCGTCTGACACCCGCAGATCGAAATGTGGGAGCGGGCTTGCTCGCGAAAGCGGTGTATCAGTCAACGACTATGCCGACTGGCACCCCGCTTTCGCGAGCAAGCCCGCTCCCACAGGGGTTATGGATTACCAGCCGAAGATTTCACAACTGTTGGCGGTACTGGCGGCAGCCAGTTGTTGTGGGCTGATATTCATCAGTTGGGCCAGCGCCTCGCAAATCGCCGGCAGGTGCGCGGGAGTGTTGCGCACACCTGGATACATCGCCGGCGCCATGTCCGGAGAATCGGTTTCGAGCACGATCGAGTCCAGCGGCAACTCTGCCAGCACCCGATGCATGCGCAACGCCTGTGGCCAGGTCGGCGCACCACCCAGCCCCAGTTTGAAACCGAGCTTGATGTATTCGCGTGCTTCTTCGCGGCTACCGGCGAAGGCGTGGATGATCCCGGCGCGTTTGAGCTTGAAGCGTTTGAGCGTGGCGATCACCGCCGCGTGGCTGCGGCGGACGTGGATCAACGCCGGCAGTTCAAAATCTGCCGCCAGTTGCAGCTGCGCCTCGAACAGCGCCTGCTGGCGTTCGCGGTCGAGGGTCTCGATGAAGTAATCCAGACCGATCTCGCCCACTGCGCACAACTGTCGATGGCCGCGCAGCCGCGTCAGCCAGTCGCCGAGTGCGTGTAGATCTTCGGGTTGATGCTGATCGAGGTACACCGGATGCAGACCGAATGCTGCGTACAAGTCGGCATCGCTCTGCACCAGATCCCAAACCCGCTGCCAATTGCCCTGATAAACCCCCAGCACCACCATCCGCCGCACCCCGAGGGCGCGGCTTTCGGCGAGCAACGCTGAGCGATCGGCGTCGAAGTCGGGGAAGTCGAGGTGGGTGTGGCTGTCGATCAGCTCCACGGCTCAGTCCCGGTGAATGCGCTGCTTGAAGGTCCGCGCGATGGCCTGCACGCCAGGCTTGTATTGCGATTGCTCGACGGCGGCCAGCGCCAGTTCCAGCGCCTTGTCGGCGATCAACTGGTGCTGCTGGGCCATGGCGTTGACCGGCAGCGGCAGGAAGTCGAGCAACTGCGTGTCACCGAAGGTGCCCAGGCGCAGCGGGCGGGATTTGAGCGGGAAGTCATGCAGCGCATCGAACACGCCCTGCAGCAGCACGTAGGAAGTCGTTACCAGCGCATCCGGCAAATGCCCCAGACGTTGCAGGAGTTCTTCCATCAATTGCTTGCCGCATTCACGGCTGAAGGACTCGGCGTGCTCGATCAGCACTTCGCCTTTGAAGTCGACCAGTGCCTGCTTGAAGCCGGCAGCACGTTCCTGACTGATGCTCAGCTCCGGACGCGCGCCGAGCAGCACGATCTGTTTCGGCTGCGGATCGAGCAGGCTTTGGGTCAGGTGCAGACTGGCTTCGCGGTCGTCACTGATCACCGAGCAGAAGTGCTCGGGGTCCATGACCCGGTCGATGGCGATGATCGGCAAACCCTTGGCCTGCAACTGGTGATAGCTGTCGTCACCGGCCGGCAGGCAACTGGCGACGATCAGCGCATCGCAGCGGCGCGCCTTGAACAGTTGCAGCAACTGGCGCTCGCTGTCCGGCGCATCGTCGGAGCTGGCAATCAGCAACTGATAACCCCGCGCCCGCGCGCCTTGCTCGAGCAGTTTGGCGATCCGCGCGTAACTGGGGTTTTCCAGATCCGGCAGAATAAAACCCAACGTGCGGGTGTGCCGACTGCGCAACCCCGCCGCTTGTGGATTGGGGGTGAAGCCGTGCTGTTCGACGACCGCACGCACCCGCTCGACCGTGGCGTTGCTGATGCGTTGCTGTTCGGCCTTGTCGTTGATGACGTAGCTGGCGGTGGTCACGGACACTCCGGCCAACCGCGCGATATCACTGAGTTTCAACCCGGGATTTCCTTGTTTTTTCGAGCTTGCCGCCACATTTTCGCCAATCCTACCCGATTCGGGCAGACGACTATTGTCGCAGCGCATCCGACAAGTTGGACTTCAAGGATGAGACATTATCGAGTAACGTGCCGATCAATCTAGATTAAACGTTTCAGCAAGCGTATTTTCTACGTTTTAGACGCCTTTGGCCGGTTCTGCCGTGAAACCGCCAAAACTGCCGCTGAAAAGCAGGCTGACCAGCGCCTAAGCTGTGACCATTCAAAACAATATCCTGGCGCATCCATGTGCCAAAAAGGAGATCGCATGCTCGAGCTCACTATAGAGCAGATATCCATGGGCCAATCGGCTGTGGATAAACCCGCCGCCCTGCAATTACTCGCCAATCATCTGGTGGCCGATGGCCTGGTCGCCGATGGCTACCTCGCCGGCTTGCAGGCCCGGGAAGCCCAGGGCTCGACCTTTCTCGGCCAGGGTATTGCCATTCCCCACGGCACACCCGAGACCCGCGATCAGGTATTCGCCACCGGCGTCCGGCTGATGCAGTTTCCCGAGGGCGTGGATTGGGGCGATGGTCAGATCGTTTATCTGGCGATCGGCATCGCCGCCAAATCCGACGAACACCTGCGTCTGTTGCAACTGCTGACCCGCGCCCTCGGCGAGACCGATCTGGGCCAGGCCCTGCGCCGCGCCAGCTCGCCGGAAGCGTTGCTGAAACTGCTGCAAGGCGCGCCACAGGAGCTGGCGCTGGATGCGCAGATGATCGGCCTCGGCGTGTCGGCTGACGATTTCGAAGAACTGGTCTGGCGTGGTGCGCGTCTGCTGCGTCAGGCCGATTGTGTGAGCAACGGTTTTGCCGGTGTGCTGCAACAAGTCGAAGCGCTGCCGCTGGGTGATGGCCTGTGGTGGCTGCACAGCGAGCAAACCGTGAAGCGCCCGGGCCTGGCGTTCGTCACCCCGGACAAACCGATGCGTTACCTCGGCCAGCCGCTCAGCGGTCTGTTCTGTCTGGCCAGTTTGGGTGAGGCGCATCAGGCGCTGCTCGAACGTCTGTGTGCGCTGCTCATCGAAGGGCGCGGCCATGAACTGGGCCGCGCCACCAGCAGTCGCAAAGTCCTCGAAGTGCTCGGTGGCGAACTGCCCGCCGACTGGCCGAGCGCCCGTATTGCCCTGGCCAACGCCCACGGTCTGCACGCACGTCCGGCGAAGATCCTTGCGCAACTGGCGAAGAGTTTTGACGGTGAAATCCGCGTGCGCATCGTCGACAGCGCGGACAGTGCCGTGTCGGTGAAAAGCCTGAGCAAACTGCTGAGCCTCGGCGCCCGTCGCGGTCAGGTGCTGGAGTTGATCGCCGAGCCGAGCATCGCCGCTGATGCCTTGCCGGCGTTGCTGGCCGCTATCGAAGAAGGCCTCGGCGAAGAAGTCGAACCGCTGCCGGCCGTGAGCCAGCAACGCGAAGTCATCGCCGATATCGCCGAAGTGCTGATCGCTCCGGCATCCGGCGCGCAGTTGCAGGCGATCCCGGCGGCACCGGGCATCGCCATTGGGCCTGCGCATATTCAGGTGCAGCAGGCGATCGATTACCCGTTGCGCGGCGAGTCCGCCGCCATTGAACGCGAGCGCCTCAAGCAAGCGCTGAGCGATGTGCGCAGTGACATTCAGGGCCTGATCGAACGCAGCAAGGCCAAGGCCATTCGCGAGATCTTCATCACCCACCAGGAAATGCTCGACGACCCGGAACTGACCGACGAAGTCGACACCCGCCTCAAGCAAGGTGAAAGTGCCGAAGCGGCGTGGATGGCGGTGATCGAAGCGGCGGCCAAACAACAGGAATCGCTGCAGGACGCGTTGCTCGCCGAGCGGGCGGCGGATTTGCGGGACATCGGTCGCCGGGTGCTGGCGCAACTCTGTGGCGTGCAGACGCCGAACGAGCCCGAGCAACCGTACATTCTGGTGATGGATGAAGTCGGCCCGTCCGATGTGGCGCGACTCGATCCGGCCCGTGTGGCCGGGATTCTCACCGCTCGCGGCGGCGCCACCGCGCACAGTGCAATCGTCGCCCGTGCTCTCGGGATTCCTGCGCTGGTGGGGGCGGGCGCTGCGGTGTTGCTGCTGGAACCGGGCACGCCGTTGCTGCTCGACGGCCAGCGCGGTCGCCTGCACGTCGACGCCGATGCCGCGACCCTGCAACGTGCCGTCGAAGAACGCGACACCCGCGAGCAGCGCCTCAAGGCCGCCGCCGAACAACGTCATCAACCGGCGCACACCACTGACGGTCATGCCGTGGAAGTGTTCGCCAATATCGGTGAAAGCGCCGGGGTTACCGCTGCGGTCGAGCAGGGCGCCGAAGGTATCGGCCTGCTGCGCACCGAACTGATTTTCATGGCCCACCCGCAGGCGCCGGACGAAGCCACTCAAGAGGCCGAATACCGTCGCGTTCTCGACGGCCTCGCCGGGCGGCCGCTGGTGGTGCGCACCCTTGATGTCGGCGGCGACAAACCGCTGCCGTATTGGCCGATCGCCAAAGAAGAAAACCCGTTCCTCGGCGTGCGCGGCATTCGCCTGACCTTGCAGCGTCCGCAGGTCATGGAAGCGCAGTTGCGCGCCTTGCTGCGTTCGGCGGATAACCGGCCGTTGCGGATCATGTTCCCGATGGTCGGCAGCGTTGAAGAGTGGCGTCAGGCCCGCGACATGACCGAACGCCTGCGCCTGGAAATCCCGGTCGCGGACTTGCAACTGGGGATCATGATCGAAGTACCGTCAGCGGCCTTGCTGGCGCCGGTATTGGCCAAGGAAGTCGACTTCTTCAGCGTCGGTACCAACGACCTGACGCAATACACCCTGGCCATCGACCGTGGTCACCCGACACTTTCGGCCCAGGCCGATGGCCTGCACCCGGCGGTGCTGCAACTGATCGACATCACCGTGCGTGCCGCGCATGCCCATGGCAAGTGGGTCGGTGTGTGCGGCGAACTGGCGGCGGATCCGCTGGCGGTGCCGGTGCTGGTCGGCCTTGGCGTCGATGAACTGAGCGTGTCCGGTCGCAGCATCGCCGAGGTCAAGGCGCGCATCCGCGAGCTCAGCCTGACCCAGGCGCAAACCCTTGCTCAACAAGCCCTGACCGTGGGCAGCGCGAACGAAGTGCGTGCATTAGTGGAGGCCCTGTAATGGCCAAGATTCTCACCCTGACCCTCAACCCGGCGCTGGACCTCACGGTCGAGCTGCCACGCCTGGAGGCCGGTCAGGTCAACCGCAGCGACGAGATGCACACCCACGCCGCCGGCAAAGGCGTGAACGTCGCCCAGGTACTCGCAGACCTCGGGCATCAACTGACGGTCAGCGGCTTTCTCGGCGAAGACAATCTGCAAGCCTTCGAAACCCTGTTCGCCAAGCGCGGCTTTGTCGACGCGTTCATCCGCGTGCCGGGGGAGACGCGCAGCAACATCAAGGTCGCCGAGCACGACGGGCGCATCACCGACATTAACGGCCCGGGGCCGGTGGTCGACGCGGCGGCGCAGCAGGCGCTGCTTGAGCGTCTGCTGCAGATCGCCCCGGGGCATGACGCGGTGGTGGTCGCCGGCAGTCTACCGCGTGGCGTCAGCGCGCAGTGGTTGCGCGAGTTGATCGAACGCCTGAACGGTCTCGGCCTGAAAGTCGCCCTCGACAGCAGTGGCGAAGCCTTGCGCGCGGCCATTGAAGCGCGCCCGTGGCTGATCAAGCCGAACACCGAAGAACTCGCCGATGCGCTCGATTGCGATGTGGTTTCGCACGCGGCCGAAGCGCAGGCAGCGGCGTGCCTGCACGCCAAGGGTATCGAGCACGTGGTGATTTCCCACGGCGCTGACGGTGTGAACTGGTTCAGTGTCGGCTCGGCGCTGCATGCCACGCCGCCCAGGGTCACGGTCGCCAGTACGGTGGGTGCCGGCGATTCGCTGCTGGCCGGCATGCTCCACGGTTTGCTCAGTGCCGATACTCCCGAGCAGACCCTGCGCACGGCCACGGCGATTGCCGCGATGGCGGTGACGCAGATCGGTTTCGGCATCAACGATGCGGCGCAACTGGCGCAGCTCGAACAGGGCGTACGCGTGCGTCCCCTGACAGAACAATAAGAGGGTTTGTCATGAAATTAGCCATTGTCACGGCCTGCCCGAACGGCATGGTCACCAGTGTGCTGTGCGCCCGTCTGCTCGATGCGGCGGCCCAACGGCAGGGCTGGAGCACCAGCGTCGAAGTGGTCGATGCGGCGCACCCGGAACGTGAATTGTCGGCCGCCACCATTGAGGCGGCGGAGTGGGTGTTGCTGGTGGCCACCGGCGACATCGACATGACGCGTTTTGTCGGCAAGCGCGTGTTTCGCATCGCCCCGGCGCAAGCGCTGCAGGATGTCGAAGCGGTGCTGCGTCGCGGTGCCGAAGAGGCCGAAATTTACGTCGCCAGCGAAGCCGTCCCGGTTGCCGCTGCGCAACGTGCGCCGCGCATCGTCGCGATCACCGCGTGCCCGACCGGCGTCGCCCACACCTTCATGGCCGCCGAAGCGTTGCAGCAAACCGCCAAGCGCCTGGGCTATGAACTGCACGTCGAAACCCAAGGCTCGGTCGGCGCGAAAACCCCGCTCAGCGCAACGGCGATTGCCGAGGCTGACGTGGTGTTGCTGGCGGCGGACATCGAAGTCGCCACCGAGCGTTTTGCCGGCAAGAAAATCTATCGCTGCGGCACCGGGATTGCCTTGAAGCAATCCGAAGCGACACTGAAAAAAGCCCTCGCCGAAGCTCAGGTTGAGAGCGCTGCGAGCGACGGCAAGGCGCCGGCCAAGCAAGAGAAAACCGGGGTCTACAAACACCTGCTGACCGGTGTTTCGTTCATGCTGCCGATGGTGGTGGCCGGTGGTCTGATGATCGCGCTGTCGTTCGTCTTCGGCATCACCGCGTTCAAGGAAGAAGGCACGCTGGCGGCAGCGCTGATGCAGATCGGCGGCGAAACCGCGTTCAAGCTGATGGTGCCGCTGCTCGCCGGTTACATCGCCTACTCGATCGCCGACCGCCCGGGCCTGGCGCCGGGGATGATTGGTGGCTTGCTCGCCAGCACGCTGGGGGCAGGGTTTATCGGCGGGATCGTCGCCGGGTTTATCGCCGGTTATGCGGCCAAGGCCATCAGTCGTTATGTGGCATTGCCGCAGAGCCTCGAAGCGCTGAAACCGATTCTGATCATTCCGTTGTTCGCCAGCCTGATCACCGGTCTGGTGATGATCTACGTGGTCGGTAAACCGGTCGCGGGGATGCTCGCGGCACTGACGCATTTTCTCGACAGCATGGGCACCACCAACGCGATTCTGCTCGGCGTGTTGCTCGGCGGCATGATGTGCGTCGACCTCGGCGGGCCGATCAACAAAGCCGCGTATGCGTTCTCGGTGGGGCTGCTGGCTTCGCAGAGTTACGCACCGATGGCCGCGACCATGGCCGCCGGGATGGTGCCGCCAATCGGGCTGGGCATTGCCACGTTCATCGCCCGCCGCAAGTTCGCCCAGACCGAGCGCGAGGCCGGTAAAGCGGCGCTGGTGCTGGGGCTGTGCTTCATCTCCGAAGGGGCGATTCCGTTTGCCGCGAAAGACCCGCTGCGGGTGATTCCGGCGAGCATCGCCGGTGGTGCGTTGACCGGCGCGTTGTCGATGTACTTCGGCTGCAAACTGATGGCGCCGCACGGTGGCTTGTTTGTGCTGGCGATCCCCAATGCGATCAATCATGCGTTGCTGTATCTGCTGGCGATTGTCGCGGGGAGTTTGTTGACGGCCGTTGTCTATGCGACGGTCAAGCGCCCGGGAGCCGTTGAGTTGGCGCTGGAACCCGCCAAAGCCTGACACTGCAATACCCCTGTGGGAGCGGGCTTGCTCGCGAAGGCGTCATGTCAGTCGATATTTCTTGAACTGACACACCGCTTTCGCGAGCAAGCCCGCTCCCACAGGGGGGATGTGCTGTCATGCCGGATTCATCATCCCGTGCTTAAGTTTTCCTTTTTCCAGGGAGAACAGCATGAGCGATTTCAATCCGGGGCGCCGACGGGTGATGCAGGTTGTCGGTGCCGGGCTGCTGATGCCGGGGCTGGCGCCGGCGGTGATCGCGTCGGTCAAGGATCGGCCGCAACTCACCGACGGCGTGCAGTCCGGCGACCTGCAAGGCGACCGCGCGATGATCTGGAGCCGCAGCGACCGTCCGGCGCGGATGGTGGTCGAGTGGGACACCCGCAGTCAGTTTCGTCACCCGCGCCGTGTAGTCTCGCCACTGGCCGATGCGCGCACTGACTTCACCGCCCGTGTCGAACTCACCGGTCTGCCCGCCGATCAGGCGATTTTCTATCGGGTGTATTTCAAGGACGCACAATCCGGCGTCGCCAGCGAGCCGTGGCTCGGCCATTTGCGCAGCGCTCCGAAAGCGCGACGCAATATCCGTTTCGTCTGGAGTGGCGACACCGTCGGCCAGGGCTTTGGCATCAACCCGGACATCGGCGGCATGCGCATCTACGAATCCATGCGCCTGCGCCTGCCGGACTTCTTTATCCACAGCGGCGACACCATCTACGCCGACGGCCCGGTGCCGGCGCAACTGACCACCGAAGGTGGGCGGATCTGGCGCAACCTCACCACCGAAGCCAAGAGCAAAGTCGCGCAGACCCTTGACGATTATCGCGGCAACTACCGCTACAACCTGATGGACGAAAACATCCGCCGCTTCAACGCCGAAGTCCCGCAGTTCTGGCAGTGGGACGACCACGAAGTGGTCAACAACTGGTCGCCGGGCAAGCAGCTCGACGAGCGTTATCAGGAAAAAGATATCCACACCCTGGTCGGCCGCGCGCGCAAGGCCTGGCTGGAATATTCGCCGATGCGCCTGCAGGCGGCCGATGGCGGCGGACGGATTTATCGCAAGCTCGGTTACGGGCCGATGCTCGATGTGTTCGTGCTCGACATGCGCAGCTATCGCGGGGCCAACGACGACAACCTCGGCGCGGCCAAACCGTTCCTCGGGCGTGAGCAACTGGACTGGCTCAAGCGTGGGCTGAAACACTCCAAGGCGCAGTGGAAGGTGATCGCCGCCGACATGCCGATCGGCCTCGGTGTGCCCGACGGTGAAGTCAGCCCGGGCGTGGCGCGCTGGGAGGCCGTGGCCAACGGTGATCCCGGCCCGGCGCAGGGACGTGAGCTGGAAGTCGCCGAGTTGCTGGGTTTCCTGCGGGCGCAGCAGGTGCGCAATTTCGTGTTTCTGACGGCGGACGTGCACTACTGCGCAGCGCACCACTACCACCCGGACCGCGCGGCGTTTCAGGATTTCGAACCGTTCTGGGAATTTGTCGCCGGGCCATTGAATGCCGGGAGTTTCGGGCCTAATCCGCTGGACAAGACCTTCGGCCCGGAAGTGGTGTTCCAGAAGGCCCCGCCGACCCAGAACGCTTCGCCGTTTGCCGGGTTTCAGTTCTTTGGTGAGGTGAACATCGAAGGGCAGAGCGGGGAGATGAGCGTGGTGTTGCGGGATTTGAATGGGGTAGCGGTTTTCGAGCAGAAATTGCAGCCAGTTTGAAGATCAAAAACAACCCTCACCCCGGCCCTCCCGAAACGTCGGACCGCTTGGAGGGTGAGGGCATTTTTCGCTTCGCGGCAATTCTTGTGATTTGCTCCAGTACATTTTCCATCTGCTGCATCACTTCAAGATTACTGAACCGCATAACTTCAATGCCCTGACGTTCCAGGAAAAGCGTCCGACGTTGATCGTGGATCAAGCCCGCTATTTCATAGTGTTGACCCCCATCCAGCTCAATCGCCAGTTTCAACTCTACGCAGTAAAAATCCAGGACATAGGGCGGACATGGAAACTGCCTGCGGAATTTCAGATTGGCGATTTGGCGTGAACGAAGTTTTTGCCAGAGTAATTGTTCGCAATCGGTTTGGTTGGCGCGTAACTGGCGGGCGAACTGAGCGAGAGTGAGGCGATTTTGCATGCTTCACGATCCTTGTGAAGTGGCTGGAAATCTCACTGTAGACGAGGACCCTCACCCCAGCCCTCTCCCGGAGGGAGAGGGAGCCTACGGAGTTGTATCGAGTTGTACATCGACCTGAAAGACCGAGCCGATTATGGATTCGGTGAATCACCTTCAGGTCGGTGTATTTATCCGCCATCCCCCGATCAGTCCCCTCTCCCTCCGGGAGAGGGTTAGGGTGAGGGGATCTTTGGATGAGTCAGTAAACGTCGCGGCGATAGCGGCCCTGTTCGATCAGACGTTCGACTTCGGCGGTGCCGAGGATGTCGTTGAGTGCCTGATCGACGCCGGCGGCCATGCCCTGCAGGCTGCCGCAGATGTAGATCACTGCGCCGTCAGCCAGCCATTTTTTCAGTTCGTCAGCAGATTCGCGCAGGCGATCCTGGACGTAAATCTTTTGCGCCTGATCCCGCGAAAACGCCAGATCGAGTCGCGCCAGATCGCCATTGATCAACCACTCCTCCAGCTCTGCACGGCAAAGGAAGTCGTGCTGGCGATTGCGCTCACCGAACAGCAGCCAGTGACGCTGCTGACCGTCGGCGATGCGTGCTTTGAGCAGGCTGCGCAGCCCGGCCAGCCCCGTGCCGTTGCCCAGCAGAATCATCGGCACCGCTTCGTTCGGCAAGTGGAAGCCACTGTTGCGCCGCACGCGCAGGCTGATGCTGCCACCCACGGGCGCATGCTCGGTCAGCCAGCCGGAGCCGATGCCCAGGCTGCCGTCGCTGTGTTGTTCCTGACGCACGATCAGTTCCAGCACGCCGTCGGCGGCAATCGAGGCGATCGAGTATTCGCGCATGGCCAGCGGCACCATCGCATCGACCAGCGCTTGCGCGTGCAGGCCGACCAGATGCGCGCGATGTTCGGGTAACTGGCGGCTGGCGAGGGCGATTTCCAGTGGTTCTTCGAGGCCGTTGACCTTCACTGTGGTTTCACCACGAATGCCGAGGCCGTCGAGGAAATGTTCGATGGCCCACGGGCAGTTGCGCGGCAGCACTTCCACGAGGTCGCCGGCCAGCCAGCTGCTGGTGCTCGGTGCCTTCAGGCCCAACAGGTAAACCGGCGCGCCGCTGCTGTCGGGGTTCATCAGTTCGCGGCTGACCAGCGTCCAGTTGTCGTAGCTCGGCGCTTGCCAGCTGTCGACCGGCGCTTGCCCGGTCAACTGTCCGAGCTGGGTTTGCCAGTGACGCAGGGCGTAGGGGTCGCCGCTGTCGACTTCGACCGGGGCGAACAGGGTCTTGCCGCCGTGCTCGCCCAACCACTGATGCAGGCGTCGGGCGAAACCGCAGAAATTCTGGTACTGGCGGTCGCCGAGGCCCAGCACCGCATAGTTCAGGCCGTCGAAGCTGGCGGCGTTGCTCAGCACTTTGCGCTCGAAACCGCGGGCGCTGTCCGGTGCTTCGCCGTCGCCGAACGTGCTGACCACGAACAGCGCGTTATTCGACTCACGCAGATCCTGCGCGCTGACGTTCGCCAGCGGCTGCACCTTCACCGGCAACCCGGCGGCCTGCAATTGTCCGGCGGTCTGCCACGCCAGTTGTTCGGCAAAACCGCTCTGGCTGGCGAAACCCACTAGCCATGCCGGTGCATCAGCGGCCGGTGCCTGAAGACCTTTGCGCGCGTCCTGAATCTGTTTTTTCTTGCGCCGGCGATCCAGATACAGCAGCCATCCGGTGATGAAAAACAGCGGCATGCACACGGCGGCGAGGGTGACAATGATTCGTCCGACCAGACCGAAATAACTGCCGACGTGCAGCGCGTAAATGCTGGTCAACAGCTGCGCCTTGAAGCTCTTGTCGGCGTAGCGGTCGACACGTTTGACCACGCCCGTGGCCGGGTCGAGGGTGATCTGGTTCAGCGCGCGATCATGCGGCGAGCTGTCGAGCAGGTAGAACACGGTCGCCGGCTGCCCGGCCACTGGCGGCATGCGGATGTTGTAAGCCGACAGGCCCGGGCCGGCAGCGCTGTAGATGCTGCTCCACATCGCCGCGTAGTCGGCCGTCGGTGCCGGGCCTTCCGGCGCCGGCCCGCGACCGCCGCGCACGCGCTCGTTTTGCGGCGCGTCGGAAAGCAGTCGGGTCAGGCCTTTGTTGTACCACTCGTACGACCAGGACAACCCGGTCAACGCCAGCAGCAGATACACCAGCAAACACCAGGTGCCGGCCACCGAGTGCAGATCCCAATTGAAGCTGCGGCCCTTTTTCTTCCAGTCGAGGGTCAGCCACACGCGCCAGCTGTTCCACTGTCGTGGCCAGCGCAGGTACAGCCCGGAGAGGCAGAAGAACACCAGGATCAGGGTGCAGGCGCCAGTGATGTTGCGCCCGGTATCGCCCATGGCGAGGAAGCGGTGCAGTTGCAGCATCAGGCCGAAGAAATCCTGGCCAACCGCGTCGCCCATGAACTCGCCGGTGTACGGATCGAAGTAGCGCATCTCGCCACGACGTTCGCCTTTGGGCGGGGTGAAGTAGACGCGTGCGGCGTTGCCGCTGTCGGTCTCGACCCAGAGCATCGCGACTTTCTTGCCGGAGCTCGCTTCGATGTGTTCCACCAGCTCGACTGGAGGCAGGACGCCAGCGACCTGTTTTTCCACTTGCAACACCGACGGGTTCAGCGCCCGCAGGATTTCGTCCTGGAACGAATAGGCGGCACCGGTAATGCCCATCAGGGCCAGCACCAGCCCGGCAGTGATGCCGAAAAACCAGTGCAACTGGAACAGGGTTTTCTTCAACACGTCGCTCGCCTTGTCCGTTCGAAAATTGTCATCACGGCGCGCATTATGCCGTGGGTTGTCGAGAGCTTCTTTGATTACGCACAAAGGCCCCGTTCAATCTAATGAACGGGGCCGGATCTGCTGATTGCATTAACTGTGGGAGGGGGCTTGCTCGCGAATGCGTCGTGTCAGTCGATATCTGTTTCACTGACACATCGCCTTCGCGAGCAAGCCCGCTCCCACATTTACCGCATCAATCAGAAGTGGAAGTTGGTGCTCAACAGTGCCGTACGGCCCGCCGCCTGGTTGGCGAAGTGGGTCGAGAAGGCTTTGTCGTAGTAGGTTTCATTGGTCAGGTTCTGCACGTTGAGTTGCAGGTCGACGTTCTTGCTCAGCTTGTAGGCGGCCATCGCGTCGTAACGTACATAGGAATCGACCATCGTGGTGTTCGCTACACTGCCGTAGACGTCGTCGACGTAGAACGCGCCGCCACCGAGGGTCAGCTTCGGTGTGACCTGATAAGTGGTCCACAGACTGGCGCTGTTTTTCGGCGTGTTCGGCAGTTCGTTGCCGTCGTTGGCCCTGCCCATCGGGCCGCCGTCGACTTGTTCGCTGTCCATGAACGCGTAGCCGGCGAACACTTGCCACTTGTCGGTGATCTTGCCGCTGGCCGACAGCTCGATACCTTGCACGCGGGTCTTGCCGGCATTCTCGTAGGAGGTGGTGTCGACTTGCACGCGAGCGTTTTCTTTCTCGGTGCGGAACAGGTCAGCGGTCAGCGACAGGCGATCGTTCAACAGATCCCACTTGGTGCCGATTTCGTAGTTCTTGGTGGTTTCCGGTTCCATGTCGCTCTTGAGCAGGTTGCCATTGCGATCCGGGGTGCCGCCCAGCGGGTTGCCTTCCTGGCCTTCACCGAGGGTGTTGCCAGGTGGCGTCGCGGAGGTCGCGTAGGAGGCGTAGATGCTGCCGTTCGGTGCCGGTTTGTAGACCACGCCGAACTGACCGGTGACGAATTCGCTGGTGTCATCACCCTTGGAGGTGGTGGTGCCGGCGTTGTTGTAGGTCTTGTAATCGGTGTCGAAGTGGTCGTAACGCAGCCCCATGTTCACCAGCCACTGCTCGGACAACTCCAGGGTGTCGAACGCATACAGCGCGTAAGTATTGGCCTTGGTGTCGGTGCCGGCGTAGTTGCGCGAGATCGCGCCGTTCCACGGATCGTTCGGGGTCGGGTTCGACAGCGAGGTGCAGTTGTAGCCGCTGGACGCGCCGATCATCGACGGGGTGCAGTTGCTGCTTGCTGCCACGTTAGTGGTGCGCGGCGTGGTGTCGGTGTTGACGTTGTACGAGGACTTCTGGCCTTCCTCGCGGGTGTATTCGACACCGGTGGAGAAGCTGTTCTTGAAACCGGCGACGTAGAAGTTGCCGAACAGGTCAGTCTGGTTGGTGGTGGTCTCGGTGTTGCTCACCCGCGTGTTGGCACGGCGCCAGACGCTGCCATTGTTGACGTTGCCCTTGCTGTCGTCCGGCTGGGTGAGGATGTAATCCTGCATGCTGGTGCCGTGGCGCAGGGTGTTCTTGATGGTCAGCGAGTCGCTCAGGTCATGCTCGATGGCGAAGGTCGCGGTGTCGGTGCGGCCCTTGCGGAAGTCGCGATCCAGACCGTAGAAGTTGCTGTGATCACCACCGGCGTATGGCTTGTCCGGGTTGGACTTGGTGCGTGCCGCCGAACCACCGGCCGGGATGGTGTAGGGAATGCCCGAGTCCGGGGTGTCGTTGCTTTCCAGATGGTAGTAATCGAGGTTGACGCGGGTGTCGGTGCCCAGGCCAAACGCCAGGGAAGGCGCGATGCCCCAGCGGTCGTAATCGACTTTGTCGCGACCGGCGACGTTGCTCTCGTGGCTCATCAGGTTCAGACGGCCAGCAGCGGTGTCGCTGAACTGGTAGTTGCCGTCGAGGGTGTAGCGCTGGGTCTGGTCGGAGCCCCAGGTGAAACCACCGTCGAACGAGTTGCCCAGGTGCGCTTTCTTGCTCACCAGATTGATGCTGCCGCCGGCTGCGCCGCGACCGCCGATGGCCGAGTTCGGGCCCTTGCTGACTTCGATGTTTTCCACGGCGAAGATTTCGCGGCTCTGCGAACCGGTGTCGCGCACGCCGTCGAGGTAGGTGTCACCCTGGGCGTCGAAGCCACGAATGAACGGACGGTCACCCTGCGGGTTGCCGCCTTCACCGGCGCCGAAGGTGATGCCCGGCACGGTGCGCAGCGCGTCCTGCATGTTCAGGGCGCCGGTGTCTTTGAGCACTTGTTGCGGGATGACGGTGACCGAGCGCGGCGTGTCGACCAGCGGCGCGGTGTACTTGGGCGAGGAGGCTTTTTCGACCTGGTAGGACGTCGAGTCCTGCGCTTCGCCGGTGATGGCGGTGGCGTCCAGGGCGATGGCATTGCCAGAGGCTTTGCTATCGGTCTTTTCCGCGGCGAAGACCATCTGGCCAGCGGAGCCGGCGGTGATGGCGACACCAATGGCCGACGCGAGCAGACGTGGTGAACTGACCGGCAATTGAACCTGTTGACGTGACATTTTTATTCCCCTCCCCAAGGATTTGAGGTCGCGGAATATAGGGTAAACAGGTATTCGTATCAATTGCGAAACATTGTTATTCGCGACGAATTTACATTCTTTACAATTTAACCTTACGGTTTTTGCCGATTCATCCGTCGTGCGGGTTTTACACGGCCAATAAGAATCAATACCATTGGCACCCCTTTACCATCAGGTACGATCACCATGCTGCTGCACATCCCCGGCCTGTTCGCCAAAGAAGAAGTGCAGCGCATCCGCGAGGCGCTGGAGCAGGCGGATTGGGCTGATGGCAAGATCACCGCCGGCTACCAGTCGGCCAAGGCCAAGCACAATCTGCAATTGCCTGAAGGCCATCCACTGGCCAAGGAAATCGGCGCAGCGATGCTCGAACGACTGTGGAAAAATCCGCTGTTCATGTCGGCCGCGCTGCCGCACAAAGTATTCCCGCCGTTACTCAACTGCTACACGGCGGGCGGCAGTTTCGACTTTCACATCGACAACGCCGTGCGCCAGCCCAAAGGCAGCATCGAGCGGGTGCGCACCGATCTGTCGGCCACACTGTTTTTCAGCGAACCCGAGGATTACGACGGCGGCGAGCTGGAGATTCAGGACACCTTCGGCACGCAACGGGTGAAACTGCCCGCCGGCGACATGGTGCTCTATCCCGGAACCAGCCTGCACAAGGTCAACGCGGTCACGCGGGGTGCGCGTTATGCGTCGTTCTTCTGGACGCAAAGCCTGGTGCGCGAAGACAGTCAGCGCGCGTTGTTGTTCGAGATGGACGGGGCGATTCAGCAACTGACTCAAGACATGCCTGATCATCCTTCGCTGATCCGCCTCACCGGTACGTATCACAACCTGCTGCGGCGCTGGGTCGAGGTATGAGTTTCCTGCTGCGTCGCGAGGAAATCCTCAGCGGCGAACAACTTAGCGCCATGCTCGGCGAAAGTCCGGCCCGTGCCGCGCAAGCGATTTTGCTCGCGGCGGGTGAGGGCGAAGTTGAAGCGCAGGCGTTGCTTGGACAGATTCTTCTGGATGGACAGGGCATCGCGCAGGATCAGCCGCTGGCGCTGCGCTGGTTCGGCATCGCCGCCGGGCGCGGGCATTTGATGGCGCGCAACATGCTCGGGCGTTGTCATGAGCATGGCTGGGGGTGTTCGGCAGATGCGGCGATTGCCGCACAGCACTATCGGATCGCGGCGCAAGCCGGACTGGATTGGGCGATGTACAACCTCGCCAATCTGCTCGCCACCGGGCGGGGCGTGGCGGTGGATCATCAACAGGCGTTGGCGCTGTATCGGCGCGCGGCTGAATTGGGCCATGCGAAATCGATGAATTTGCTGGGGCGCTATCTGGAAGAAGGGCAGGTGTGCCCGGCGGATCCTGTGGCAGCGCGTGATTGGTATCGACGTTCGGCTGAGGCTGGGGATTTTCGTGGGCAGTTCAGTTTTGCTGCAGTTTTGGCGGGCGAGGGGCGGATTGATGGGGCGGTCGATTGGCTTGAGAAAGCTTTGGCCGGCGGCAATCTGAATTTTCTGCGGGTGGCGAGTCAGGCACTGTTAAGTGCGACAGATCCCGGAATCCGGGGGATGGCATCCAGATATCAGCTTCGCGCCGATGAGTTAAGCCGCACTGCATAACCCCTGTGGAGGCGGGCTTGCTCGCGAAGGCGTTGTGTCAGTCATCATCATCCGCACTGGCCCACCGCATTCGCGAGCAAGCCCGCTCCCACAATGGATTGCATCGACATACAAAAAAGCCCATGACACGTCATGGGCTTTTTGCATTATGGCTTCAGCGCTTACACGTAAAACGATTTCAGCGGCGGGAAGCCATTGAATTCGACGGCGCTGTAACTGGTGGTGTACGCACCGGTCGACAGCCAGTACAGACGATCACCAATGGCCAGGTTCAGCGGCAGGCCATATTTGTAGTTCTCGTACATGATGTCGGCGCTGTCGCAGGTCGGGCCGGCGATGACCACTTCTTCCATCTCGCCTTTCTTCTCGGTCCAGATCGGGAACTTGATCGCTTCGTCCATGGTTTCGATCAGGCCGGAGAACTTGCCTACATCGGTATACACCCAACGCTCGACGGCGGTGCGGGATTTACGCGCAACCAGCACCACTTCGCTGACCAGAATACCGGCGTTGGCGATCAACGAACGGCCCGGCTCCAGAATGATTTCCGGCAGGTCATCACCGAAGTCTTCCTTCAGGAAGCGGATGATCTCTTCGGCGTAGGTTTCCAGGCTGTTGGTGCGGGTGATGTAGTTGGCCGGGAAGCCGCCGCCCATGTTGATCAGCTTCAAGTGGATGCCGTCTTCTTCTTTCAGACGCTCGAAGATCACTTTGACCTTGGCGATCGCTGCGTCCCAGACGCTGATATCCCGCTGCTGCGAACCAACGTGGAAGGAGATGCCGTAAGGCACCAGGCCCAGGTCGCGGGCGAGGATCAGCAGGTCCATGGCCATGTCGGTCTGGCAACCGAATTTGCGCGACAGCGGCCAGTCAGCGGTGGTCGAGCCTTCAGTCAGGATGCGCACATAGACTTTCGAACCCGGCGCGGCCTTGGCAATGTTACGCAGGTCGGCTTCGGAGTCGGTGGCGAACAGGCGCACGCCCTTCTCAAAGAAGTAGCGGATGTCCTTGGATTTCTTGATGGTGTTGCCGTAGCTGATCTGATCCGGGCTGACGCCACGGCTCAGCACTTTGTCCAGCTCATAGATGGAGGCGATGTCGAAGCTCGAGCCTTTCTCTTTGAGCAGGTCGATGATCTCGACAGCCGGGTTGGCCTTGACCGCGTAGTAGACCTTGGCGAATTCGAAACCGGCGCGCAGGTCGTCATAGGCCTGGCTGATCATCGCGGTGTCGATCACCACGAACGGGGTTTCCTGTTTGTCGGCGAACGCCTTCATTTTCTGAAAGGTTTCGCGCGCGAAATAGTCTTCGACCTGGATCGACATGCTGGGAGCTCCTATGGGCAAACTCGTAAAAACAATGGGTGCAAATGAACGCCCTCCGTATCCCCACTTTGGTTCGCCTACTTCCCAAGGCATGTCGCCGAAAGCAAAAAGGCCACGGGCGTTTTTGCCCTTGGCCTTGCTGTCTCGTCGTCAGTACTTGAGCCGGATGGATCGTTTCCAGCATGGACGTTCGGCGCGAACTTTAGGGCGTGAGGGGCCTGAGATCAACTAAAAATGTCGCGTTTTTGCACGCTTCTGACGTGCGTCGCGAATATCACTCTTTGTAGCCGACCGAGATGACGGACAGATGTTCCCCGGGAATTTCCATGTGTTAAAAATACCTGCACGTTCGCCGCTTTTGTCGGCTAATTATCGGGGAAGTGTGATCGGCGCAACATCGGCGACGTTGGCGGCGAGAGGCGGGTGTGAGGGGGATTTTGATGGGTGTGGCGGGTGCTTTAGCAGTGCCAGAGCCAACCTCGGTGTTGATATTCTTTTCCAGTCTTTGAAAACACAAAAAAACTGTGGCGAGGGAGCTTGCTCCCGCTGGACTGCGAAGCAGTCCCCGCTTTTTTTAAAAGAGGGGCCGCTGCGCGACCCAGCGGGAGCAAGCTCCCTCGCCACAGGTTCGGTGTGCGACCTTTTTATCGATCAGGCGATTACAGCCTCAGCCGGCGAGACGATACTGGTCTTCATCCCGCGTGAACGACCTGAACTCAGGTAGGCCGCAATCGACTCCTGCGTCACCTCACCGAGGAACACCCGCTCGGCATCCATCACCGGCAGCCACGAACGGTTGAACTCATACATGCGTGACAACAGGATGCGCAAATGTTCGTCGTACGCCGCCGTGGCGTTGAACTCGCGCAGATACTGCCCGCAGGTGCCGGTCTGGCGATGCAGGTCGCGGCGACGCACGTAACCCAGCGCCTTGTTCTCGGCACAGGTGACCACCACATAGCGGCGGTCATGCTCGTCCATCAATTCCAGCGCATCGGCCACCGGGGTTTCCGGGCTGACCGACGGCGCGTTGTCGGCGGCGTCCTCGGCCTTCACCAGCAGCAGACGTTTGAGGGTACTGTCCTGGCCAACGAAGTTGCTGACGAAATCGTCCGCCGGGTGCGCGAGCAGGGTGTCCGGGTGATCGATCTGCAGCAGTTTACCGGCGCGGAAGATCGCGATCTTGTCGCCGAGTTTGATCGCTTCGTCGATGTCGTGGCTGACCATGATCACGGTCTTGTTCAGCGCCCGTTGCATCTCGAAGAACTCGTTCTGGATCATCTCGCGGTTGATCGGGTCGACCGCACCGAACGGTTCGTCCATCAGCAACAGCGGCGCATCCGCCGCCAGTGCGCGGATCACACCGATGCGCTGTTGCTGGCCACCGGACAACTCGCGCGGATAGCGATGCAGATACTGCTTGGGTTCCAGCTTGATCATGCTCATCAGTTCGCGAGCGCGATCGTGGCATTTCTGTTTGTCCCAGCCGAGCAGTTTCGGCACCACGACGATGTTCTCTTCGATGGTCATGTTCGGGAACAGGCCGATCTGCTGAATCACGTAACCGATGTTGCGGCGCAGTGTCACCTCGTCGAGGTCGGTGGTGTCTTCGCCGTTGATCAGGATCTTGCCCGAGGTCGGCTTGATCAGACGGTTGATCATTTTCAGCGTGGTGCTTTTACCGCAACCCGATGGCCCGAGGAATACACAGATTTCGCCTTCATTGACGGTCAGGCTCACCGAGTCCACGGCTTTGACATCTTTGCCGTTGCTCTGGAAGGTCTTGCTGAGGTTTTGAAGTTCGATCATTTGAGGAGTCCTTTTGGAGTCAGCGTACGTTGCAGCCACTGCAGGAGAAGGTCGGCGAAGATCGCCAGAAGACTGACCAGCAGCGCGCCGACGATCAGCATCGACATGTCGCTGCGGCTGATGGAGGCGAGGATCAGCACACCGAGGCCACCGGCGCCGATGGTCGCGGCGATGGTCATCACGCCGATGTTCATCACCACGGCGGTGCGCACGCCGGCGAGGATCACTGGCACCGCAATCGGCAACTCGACCATGCGCAGGCGCTGGCCGAAGGTCATGCCGATGCCGCGTGCGGCTTCACGGATTCCCGGTTCAACGCCGGTCAAGGCGAGGTAGGTGTTGCGCATGATCGGCAGCAGTGAATAAAGGAACACCGCGGTGATCGCCGGCATCGGCCCGAGGCCCTGGCCGAACTTGGAGTAGAACGGCAGCAGCAAACCGAACAGCGCAATCGACGGCACCGTCAGCAGCACCGTTGCGCTGGCCTGCAAGGGGCCTGCGAGGCTCGGAAAACGCGTCATCAGAATGCCCAGCGGCACACCGATGAAAATCGCCAGCGTCACCGCAATGCCGACCAGAGTGATGTGCTGCCAGGTCAGGTGCATCACCTGCTGCCAGTCGAGGTGGGAAAAGGCGTTCAGAAATTCCATGACTTTTCCTCCTTAGTTGAGTGGGTGCTGGCGCAGGAAATCCGCGGCGACTTTCGATGGGCTTTCGTGATCGACGTCGACCCGCGCGTTGAGCTGGCGCATGGTTTCGTCGTCGAACAGTTGCGCCAGCGGCTTGAGTTGCTCGGCCAGTTGCGGGTGCGCATCGAGGTAGGCCTGACGCACTACCGGCGCGGCGGTGTAGTCGGGGAAGTAGTGCTTGTCGTCTTCCAGCAGTTTCAGGCCGAACGCATTCAGGCGACCGTCGGTGGTGTAGACCAGACCGGCAAACACCTGGCCGTTGCGCAGCGCGGTGTAGACCAGCCCCGCATCCATCTGGCGGATATTCTTGCGAGTCAGGTTCATGTCGTAGAGCTTGACCATGCCGTCCAGACCGTCGGAGCGGTTGGCGAACTCGGTGTCCAGCGCCACCAGGTGATTGGTCTTGGCCTCATCGCGCAGCACCTTGTTCAGGCCGCTGATGGTGTTGATCTGTGGATACTCCTCGGCGACTTTTTTCGGCAGGGCGAGGGCGTAGGTGTTGCTGAATTTCGACGGGGTCAGCCAGATCAGGCCTTTTTTCGCGTCGAGTTCTTTCACTCGGGCGTAGGACTGTTCGCTGTCGAGTTTTTCGGTGACATGGTTGTAGGCCACCAGCGACACGCCGGTGTATTCCCAGAGCATGTCCAGTTGTCCGCTTTCGTGGGCGCTGCGGGCCAGGTTGCTGCCCAGTCCGCCGGTGATCTGCGCGTCGTAGCCTTTGCTGCGCAGGTATTGCGCGGTGATTTCCGCGAGCAGGGTCTGCTCGGTGAACACCCGGGCGCCGAGGCGAATGAGCGGTTTTTCCGCCGCCTGGGCAAATCCTGCGAACAGCATGATGCAGCCCAAGATCAAGCTAAATCGTTTCATAAATATTCCTTCGCAAAAGCCTTAAGACGGGCGCAAACCGCGTTCCAGCCAGAGACGGCTGGCGAGGGTGACCACGCCATCGAGCAGCAGGGCCAGCAGCGCGGTGCACGCGGCGCCGAGCAGCAGTTGCGGCTGATTGTTCAGGGCGATGCCAGGGAAGATCAGGCTGCCGAGGCTGTTGGCGCCGATCAGGAAGGCCAGCGGCGCGGTGCCGACGTTGATCGCCAGTGCAACGCGCACGCCACCGATGATGATCGGCACGGCGTTGGGCAATTCGACTTTCCACAGCACCTGGCGCGGGGTCATGCCGATGCCGACGGCGGCTTCTTTCAACGAACCCTGGACGTTTTTCAGGCCTTCGTAGGTGTTGCGCACGATCGGCAACAGGGAAGCGAGGAACAAAGCGAAGATCGCCGGGCCACTGCCGATGCCGAGAATCCCCAGGGCAATCGCCAGTACAGCCAGCGGTGGCACGGTGTTGCCGATATTGAAGATCTGCATGAAGCGTTCAGCGCGGCCGACCATGGTCGGGCGACTGAGAAAGATACCGGCGGGGATGCCCACGACCAGGGCGGCCAGCATTGAAGCGAGGACGAGAATCAGATGAGCTTGCAGGTAAAACAACAAATCGTCGCGGTAGTGTTCGATCGTGTTGATGCCGATCCAGTGGATCAGCAGGGCCAGGAGCGCGATAACCACCGCACCTCCCATCAGCCCTTTGCCATAGCGGATAGCCACAGGCGGACTCCTTTTCTTGTAGTCGGCGAACGCTCTCCCGTGTGGCATGCCAAGCCTTGGCTGCCGGGAATAAACGTTCGCGAGAAGCAGCTCCCTCAGCACCGGCAACAAGCGGTCTGAAAGCGAGCCATGAGCGCAGCCTCGTCAGGCTAACTTGCTGATTTTTCAGCCCCTGACGAAATGTCGTAACAGGGGATGGACGTCTCCGGGCTTTAAAAGGTTCCCATCCGGGGCAGCATTTGGCCACCCTTAATGTGCTCAACGGTTCGGTTATTGCATCGACTTGGGCTATAATCGCGGCCCTTTTTTGAATCACCGCCAGGCGATTTCCCATGACCAACCAGGCCGCCGAAGTCGCGAAACGCCGCACTTTCGCCATTATTTCCCACCCCGATGCCGGTAAAACCACGATCACCGAAAAGCTCCTGTTGATGGGCAAGGCGATTGCGGTGGCCGGTACGGTGAAATCCCGTAAATCCGATCGCCATGCGACATCCGACTGGATGGAGATGGAGAAGCAGCGGGGTATTTCCATTACCACGTCGGTCATGCAGTTCCCGTATCGCGAACACATGATCAACCTGCTCGACACCCCGGGCCACGAAGACTTCTCCGAAGACACCTACCGCACCCTGACGGCGGTCGACTCGGCGCTGATGGTGCTCGACGGCGGTAAAGGCGTTGAGCCACGGACCATCGCCCTGATGGACGTCTGCCGTCTGCGTGACACGCCGATCGTCAGCTTCATCAACAAACTCGACCGTGACATCCGCGACCCGATCGAACTGCTCGACGAGATCGAAGCTGTTCTGAAGATCAAGGCAGCGCCGATCACCTGGCCGATCGGTTGCTATCGCGACTTCAAGGGCGTGTACCACCTGGCCGACGACTACATCATTGTCTACACCGCCGGTCACGGTCACGAACGCACCGAAACCAAGATCATCGAGAAGCTCGATTCCGACGAGGCGCGCGCGCACTTGGGCGATGAGTACGAGCGCTTCCTCGAACAACTGGAACTGGTGCAGGGCGCCTGCCACGAGTTCAACCAGCAGGAGTTCCTCGACGGTCAACTGACCCCGGTGTTCTTCGGTACGGCATTGGGCAACTTCGGTGTCGACCACGTGCTCGATGCTGTCGTTGACTGGGCACCGCGTCCGCTGGCCCGTGTCGCCAACGAGCGTACCGTGGAGCCGGTGGAAGAGAAGTTCTCGGGCTTCATCTTCAAGATCCAGGCGAACATGGACCCGAAGCACCGCGACCGTATCGCCTTCATGCGTATCTGTTCCGGCAAGTACGAGAAAGGCATGAAGATGCGCCACGTGCGTACCGGCAAGGACGTGCGCATCGGCGACGCCCTGACGTTCTTCTCTTCCGAGCGTGAGCAGCTGGAAGAGGCGTACGCCGGCGACATCATCGGTCTGCACAACCACGGCACGATCCAGATTGGCGACACCTTCAGCGAAGGCGAAGTCCTCGGTTTCACCGGTATCCCGCACTTCGCCCCGGAACTGTTCCGTCGTGTGCGTCTGCGTGATCCGCTGAAGTCCAAGCAGTTGCGTCAGGGGCTGCAGCAGTTGGCTGAAGAGGGCGCGACTCAGGTGTTCTTCCCTGAGCGCAGCAACGACATCATTCTGGGCGCCGTCGGTGTGCTGCAGTTCGATGTGGTCGCCAGCCGTTTGAAAGAGGAATACAAGGTTGAGTGCTCTTACGAGCCGATCACCGTGTACTCCGCGCGCTGGATCGAATGCAGCGACAAGAAGAAGCTTGAGGAGTTTTCCAACAAGGCTGTGGAGAACCTCGCACTGGATGGTGGTGGGCACCTGACCTATCTCGCGCCGACGCGGGTTAACCTGGCGTTGATGGAAGAGCGGTGGCCGGATGTGAAATTCCGTGCGACGCGTGAGCATCATTAAGCGCTGAGCTGGGTTGTTCGAAAGCCCCTGAGGTGTAGGCCTTGGGGGCTTTTTTTGGGGCTTTGTCTTGGCGGCCTTTGGGCCGACCAGGTTCCTGGTTTTTTTGGGTACATATCCGTTTTTTTGGTAACGGCTACTTAGGGTTTCGCCCTTACGGCGAGTCACCTTTTCCAAACGCCGAAAAGGTAACCCAAAAGGCTTGCTCCTGCGTTCGGCCCGCTCGCTGGGGCTCGGGGTTCCTTCGCTGCGGGATTGATCCGGGCGCAGCGCCTCCGGTTTGCTTCGCTGCACCTCCTCTCGCTGTGTTTGGCTTCGCCAAACGGTCGCTGCGCTCCCACCCCCGGATCAATCCCTCCACTCAGCCTTCCGACGTCGCCCGTGGATCAAGATCAAGAGCGGTACTCGAGCTGGCGCTCATTGTTTTGAGTGGGGCGGCTGCGCCGCATGGGGCATACACAAATCAAAACCGTGGGAGCTGGCTTGCCAGCGATGGCGGCCTGATAGCCGACCAATTTCTACCTGAATACACCGGGTTCAACCTGTGGGAGCGGGCTTGCTCGCGAAAGCGGTTTCACAGCCGACCAATCTCCAACTGAGCACAACCAATCCCACTGTAGGAGCCAGCCTGCTGGCGATGGCGGCCTGACAGCAGACCAATCTCTAACTGATTGCACCCAATCCAATTGTGGGAGCGGGCTTGCTCGCGAAAGCGGTTTCACAGCCGACCAATCTCCAACTGAACACAACCAATCCCACTGTAGGAGCCAGCCTGCTGGCGATGGCGGCCTGACAGCAGACCAATCTCTAACTGATTGCACCCAATCCAATTGTGGGAGCGGGCTTGCTCGCGAAAGCGGTTTCAAAGCCGACCAATCTCCAACTGAGCACAACCAATCCCACTGTAGGAGCCAGCCTGATGGCGGCCTGACAGCAGACCAATCTCTAACTGATTGCACCCAATCCAATTGTGGGAGCGGGCTTGCTCGCGAAAGCGGTTTCAAAGCCGACCAATCTCCAACTGAGCACAACCAATCCCATTGTAGGAGCCAGCCTGCTGGCGAAGGCGGCCTGACAGCAGACCAATCTCTAACTGATTGCACCCAATCCAATTGTGGGAGCGGGCTTGCTCGCGAAAGCGGTTTCAAAGCCGGCCAATCTCCAACTGAGCACTACCGATCCCACTGTAGGAGCCAGCCTGCTGGCGATGGCGGCCTGACAGCAGACCAATCTCTAACTGATTGCACCCAATCTAATTGTGGGAGCGGGCTTGCTCGCGAAAGCGGTTTCAAAGCCGACCAATCTCCAACTGAGCACAACCAATCTCACTGTAGGAGCCAGCCTGCTGGCGAAGGCGGCCTGACAGCAGACCAATCTCTAACTGATTGCACCCAATCCAATTGTGGGAGCGGGCTTGCTCGCGAAAGCGGTTTCACAGCCGACCAATCTCCAACTGAGCACAACCGATCCCACTGTAGGAGCCAGCCTGCTGGCGATGGCGGCCTGACAGCCAACCATTTTCTAACTGAGCGCACTCAATCGAACGAGCGAGCGACCGACCGAAGGCTACAGAGGGTTGTGGGGCGGATCCTTTTTTGTGGCTGCGATGCTCTTGAGCGCTACAAACTGGGTGCTGGCCATCAGTTCTATCGGTCATATCACCCGATTGACGATGGCAGGGTAGGGAACTGTTGATCCCGGCCGTTGTGGCGGTTTACTGCACCGGTAGCAATGTTCCCTGGTGAAAGAACATCTGCCACTGCTCGGCCTGTTTGCGCCAGATCGAGCTACGCAGTGTGTTGACCGTGACACCTTGAGCCTTATCCACGTTCTGGCAGTGATAGGTCACCAGCACAATGTCGTCCGACAGATATCTACTGCTGAATTGACTGATGGTGCGCTGCGTAAAGGTCTGTAGTGGCAATTGCTCGATTACTTCTGCCTTTGACCATTTATCGCCGCGAGCACCAATCTCGACAAACTCGTCGGCGATCAAGCGCGAAAGATCTTCGGCATTGCTTCGTACAGCTTGCGATAGCAGAGATTGTTCGAGATCCAGCAGAGTTTTTGACAGGTCCATGGCAGTAGCCTTTGTCCGAATGTTCAGCGATACATTACCCATGTTGTTGCGGCAATGGCGACTCACCTCGGTTGAGTGGTGCGTTTGAGGAAATGTCCGCCAGTTGTCTGCTTCACGAGCGTAATCCGGCTCTGCTTTTACATTTCAAAACCTCCGCCCACACGACTTTCCAATTCAACCCGTCTACTGTTCAGCGAACCCTCGCCGCAGCGGACGTTACATGATCAAAGGACTGACTCAACTGATGCGTCTGAAAGGCTATTTCTCCCCAATGTCGTGGGTCCTTGCTGCTCTTTTATTCATCAATCGCCTCAGCGCCATGGTCAAACTCTTCATGGCGCTGTACCTGCGTCAGGAGTTGGGGCTGGCGATTGAAACCGTCGGCTGGTTGCTCTCGGCTTATGGCGCGGGGTTGCTGGTCGGTTCGATGCTTGGCGGTTGGCTCAGTGATCATGTGCGCACGGCGCGGCTGACGGCGGCGCTGTTTTTCGTGTCGGTGTGGGTGCTGATGCTGTTGGGGCTGGTGACGCAGGTGCCGTGGCTCGCCGGTTTGTTGTTGCTCAGCGGTGTGATCGACGGGGCGATTCGTACGTTGCATCAGCGGCTGATCATGGAATATTGCGAGGTGGCGCAGCGTTCTCGCGCGCAGGCCTTGAGCCGGGTGGCGCGCAATCTGGGTATGGCGGCTGCCGGGGTGGCGGGCGGGGTGCTGGCGCAGGCGGATTTCCGTTGGGTGTTTTTTGTCAGTGCGGCGATGACGATGCTGGCGCTGCTATGGTTCATGCGTACGACGTGGCAGCGGCCGGTGTTGGTGGTTGAGGACGAATCCGTCGATGGTTCAAGTGTGCCGTTTCGCGACAAGCCGTTCCTCTGGCTGCTCGCGGCGACGGCCGTGCTGGGCATCGCATTCGACACGGTCTACAGCACGCTGGGCAATTATCTGCGGGACTATTACCACCTGAGCACCACGGCGATCGGCTGGCAGTTCGGGCTCAATGCGTTGCTGGTGATCACGCTGCAGATTCCGTTGTCACACTGCGGCGAGCGTTGGGGCACGCGGCGGCAAATGCTCGCGGGGAGTTTGTTGCTGGCCGGCGGATTGGGCATGTTGCCGTTCGGATCCGGGCTGGCGTTCGTCTGCCTGTCGACGGTGATCTGGACCTTGGGCGAGGCGTTGTTCATGCCGCCGCTGAATGTGCTGGCGATGCAGTTTGCCCAGCGTGGCAAAAGCGGCCAGTACTTTGGTCTGTTCTTTATGAGCTGGAGCGCCAGTGCCTTGTTGTCACCCGTGCTCAGTGGTCAGCTCTATGGTCAGTTTGGCGGTCACAGTGTCTGGCTCATGAGTGCGCTGTTGGTGCTCATCTCCATCCCGCTGACCTGGCAGGCCACGCGCGGTGCTTAGCTGTTTCGGTTATTGCTGTTATTCGAAAGCAATCTGTCTGCCGATGGCATTTCTGCCCGCCTTGCCGCGTCCTAAGTGGTGAGCCGGCCGGATCGCAACTAGATTTCACACGGAGCCAGTCCGGCAAGCATGTCTTAGCGCAACAGGATGGAGTCGGCCATGAAAAGCAGATTGCTACGGATTTTGATGTTGTTGAAAGTGATGGTGATGCTATCCCTCGGCACCGCGACGGCCTGGGCCGAGTGCGAGGATCACGATTCCCAGGCGTTTAACGGCCAGGTCGGACACAGCGGTTTGATGCTCGCCAAGTCGGAATCAGAGCCTGGCGATCAGGGGCAGGGTGGCAGCGCCGATGATGACGACTCGACCACAGATGAACCGGACGATGAAGGCGACAGCCAGACGTAGATCTTGGCCAAAAGAAAACCCCTTCTGCCTCGACTGATGCGCAATCGGGACAGAAGGGGTCTGGTTAACGCTTTAGCTACAACTCAAGCTCCCTGTGGGAGGGGGCTTGCTCCCGAAAGCGGTGAGTCAGTCACCATTGTCAGTGATTGTCATACCGCATTCGCGAGCAAGCCCGCTCCCACACTTTCGTCCGCCGTTAATCAGGCGGCGCCGTCGAGGAATTGCTCGGCGTAGTGGCAGGCCACCTGGCGATTATCCAATTCACGCAACAACGGCTCTTCAGTGCTGCAACGCTCGGTCGCGTATGGGCAGCGCTTGTGGAACGCGCAGCCCGGTGGCGGGTTCAGCGGGTTGGGCAATTCGCCGACGATCTTGATTTTCGGCTTGTTCGGGTCCGGATGAATGGTCGGGGTCGCCGACAGCAGCGCCTGGGTGTACGGGTGCAATGGACGCTCGTAGATGTCGTTCTTCGGACCCATTTCCACCGGGCGACCGAGGTACATCACCATCACATCATCGGCCACGTGTTGCACCACCGCCAGGTTGTGCGAGATGAACACGTAAGCGGTGTTGAATTCCTGCTGCAAGTCCATGAACAGGTTCAGCACCTGCGCCTGAATCGATACGTCCAGCGCCGAGGTCGGTTCATCCGCCACCAGTACTTTCGGTTGCAGCATCATCGCGCGAGCGAGGGCGATCCGCTGGCGCTGACCGCCGGAGAACATGTGCGGATAACGCTGGTAGTGCTCGGGACGCAAGCCGACCTGCTTCATCATCGCCTGGACTTTTTCGCGACGTTCGGCGGCGGACAGGTTGGTGTTGATCAGCAGCGGCTCGCCGAGCTGGTCACCGACTTTTTGCCGTGGGTTCAATGACGCGTACGGGCTCTGGAACACCATCTGCACGTCTTTGCGCAGTTGCTTGCGCTGAGCCTTGTCGGCACCAGCCACTTCCTGCCCGGCGATTTTCAGCGAGCCGGACGACGGCTCTTCAATCAGGGTCAGAGCGCGGGCGAGGGTGGATTTGCCGCAGCCCGATTCGCCGACTACGGCGAGGGTCTTGCCGGCTTCCAGTTCGAACGACACACCGTTGAGGGCGCGCACGGTCGCGTGGCCCTTGAACAGGCCACGGGACACTTCGTAGTGACGGGTCAGGTCGCGGGCGGTAAGTACGACGGCCATTACGCCACCTCCTGGTTCAGCGGGAAGAAGCAGCGAGCGAGGCTGTTGCTTTTCGGATCAAGGGCCGGACGCTGCGCGCGGCAGCTGTCCTGCACGTACGGGCAGCGCGGCGACAGCAGGCAACCCTGCGGACGGTCGTAGCGGCCCGGGACGATGCCCGGCAGGGTCGACAGGCGTGAGGCGCCCTGGCTGTGTTCCGGAATCGCCTTGAGCAGCGCTTCGCTGTACGGGTGTGCCGGGATGTCGAACAGTTGCGGCACCTGACCGACTTCAACGGCTTGGCCGGCGTACATCACGCACACGCGCTGGGCTGTTTCGGCCACGACGGCGAGGTCGTGGGTGATCAGCACCAGGCCCATGTTCTGTTCTTTCTGCAACGCCAGCAGCAGATCCATGATCTGCGCCTGAATCGTCACGTCCAGTGCAGTGGTCGGTTCGTCGGCGATCAGCAGTTTCGGTTCGCCGGCAATCGCCATGGCGATCGCGACACGCTGGCTCATACCGCCCGACAGTTGGTGCGGGTAGGCGTCCATACGGCTGGCGGCGCCCGGGATCTCCACTTTTTCCAGCAACTCGATCGCACGTTTGCGCGCTTGCTTGCCGGACATTTTCAGGTGCAGACGCAGCACTTCTTCGATCTGGAAACCGACGGTGTAGCTCGGGTTGAGCGCGGTCATCGGGTCCTGGAACACCATCGACAGGTCTTTGCCGACGATTTGCCGACGCTGACGATTGCTCAGCTTGAGCATGTCTTTGCCGTCAAAGCTGAGCGAGTCGGCGGTGACGATGCCGGGATGCTCGATCAGGCCCATCAGCGCCATCATGGTCACGGATTTACCCGAACCCGATTCGCCAACGATCGCCAGGACCTCGCCTTTGTCGACTTTCAGGTCGAGGCCATCGACAACGGGTGTCGCGGTTTTGTCGCCGAAGCGAACGTTGAGATTCTTGATTTCTAGCAGTGACATGGGAATCTCCTCAGGCGGCGTTCTTGAGTTTCGGGTCCAGCGCATCGCGCAGACCGTCGCCCATCAAGTTGATTGCCAGCACGCTGAGCAAAATGGTCAAACCAGGCAGACTGACGACCCACCAGGCGCGTTCGATGTAATCGCGGGCCGAGGCCAGCATGGTGCCCCACTCAGGGGTTGGCGGTTGTACGCCAAGGCCGAGGAAGCCTAGCGCCGCAGCGTCGAGAATCGCCGAAGAGAAACTCAGGGTCGCCTGTACGATCAGCGGCGCCATGCAGTTTGGCAGCACGGTGATGAACATCAGACGTGGCAGACCGGCACCGGCCAGACGCGCGGCGGTCACGTAGTCGCGGTTCAGTTCGCCCATCACGGCGGCGCGGGTCAGACGCACGTAGGACGGCAAGGACACCACAGCAATGGCGATCACGGTGTTGATCAGGCCAGGGCCGAGGATGGCGACGATCGCCACCGCCAGCAGCAAGGACGGCAGGGCCAGCATGATGTCCATCAAGCGCATGATGGTCGGGCCGATCATCTTCGGGAAGAAACCGGCGAACAGACCGAGGAGGATCCCCGGGATCAGCGACATCACCACCGACGACAAACCGATCAGCAGCGACAGGCGCGAACCCTGGATCAGCCGTGACAGCAGGTCACGCCCCAGTTCATCGGTGCCGAGCAGGAATTGCATCTGCCCGCCTTCGAGCCAGGCCGGTGGCGTCAGCAGGAAGTCACGGTATTGCTCGCTCGGGTTATGCGGCGCGACCCACGGCGCGAAAATCGCGCAGAAGATGATCAGCAGCATGAACAGCAGGCCGGCAACCGCGCCCTTGTTCTTGGAGAAAGCTTGCCAGAATTCTTTGTACGGCGACGGGTACAGCAGGCTTTGATCCGCGCTTGGAGCGGCGGTGGCTACTGAGGATGTTGGAGTGCTCATGGTATGGACCTCAGCGCTGATGACGGATGCGTGGGTTGGCAAAGCCGTAGAGGATGTCCACTACGAAGTTGACCAGAATCACCAGGCAGGCGATTAACAGGATGCCGTTTTGCACAACCGGGTAGTCCCGGGCGCCAATGGCTTCGATCAGCCATTTACCGATGCCGGGCCAGGAGAAGATGGTTTCGGTCAGGACTGCACCGGCCAGCAGGGTGCCGACTTGCAGGCCGACCACGGTCAGGACCGGGATCAGCGCGTTGCGCAGGCCGTGCACGAACACCACACGCGACGGCGACAGGCCTTTGGCCTTGGCGGTGCGGATGTAGTCTTCACGCAGCACTTCGAGCATCGACGAACGGGTCATCCGCGCGATCACCGCCAGCGGAATGGTGCCGAGCACGATGGCCGGCAGGATCAGGTGATGCAGGGCATCGAGGAACGCGCCCATGTCATCGGCCAGCAGCGTGTCGATCAGCATGAAACCGGTGCGCGGCTCGATGTCGTAGAGCAGGTCGATCCGTCCGGACACCGGGGTCCAGCCCAGGCTCACCGAGAAGAACATGATCAGGATCAGGCCCCACCAGAAGATCGGCATCGAATACCCCGCCAGGGAAATGCCCATCACCCCGTGGTCGAACAGGGATCCTCGCTTGAGTGCCGCAATCACCCCGGCCAGAAGACCGAGGATGCCGGCGAACAGCAGGGCGGCCATGGACAGTTCCAGGGTCGCCGGGAAAAGGGAGGTGAACTCGGTCCATACGCTTTCACGCGTACGCAGGGATTCGCCGAGATCGCCGTGGGCCAGTTTGCCGATGTAGTCCAGGTACTGGGCATACAGCGGCTTGTTCAGACCTAGGCGTTCCATTGCCTGAGCGTGCATTTCGGGGTCGACCCGACGTTCGCCCATCATCACTTCCACGGGGTCGCCCGGAATCATGCGAATCAACGCGAAAGTCAGCAAGGTGATGCCGAAAAACGTGGGGATCAACAACCCCAGTCGGCGGGCAATAAAACTAAACATCTTGTGTGGTACCTCATCAGCCGGTTAGGCGTGCCCGGCGACCCTGGGGTCAGGGTCGCCGGGAGTTTCTTATCTACTTCACCTGGGTAGTGGCGAAGTTATTAGTGGTGAGAGGGCTGATGTGATAACCCTCTACGTTGTTGCGCATTGCGGTAAACATACGGGTGTGGGCCATGCTGATCCACGGTTGGTCCTGATTAAACAGCACCTGGGCCTGTTCGTAGAGTTTGGCGCGTTCGGCCGGATCTACTTTAGCCCGTGCTTCGTCGAGCAGTGCCTGGAATTTCTCGTTGCACCAGCGCGCGTAGTTTTCGCCGTTCTTGGCCGCTTCGCAACTGAGCATAGGCGTCAGGAAGTTATCCGGGTCACCGTTGTCGCCCGCCCATCCGGCCGAGACCATGTCGTGCTCGCCAGCCTTGGCGCGTTTGAGCATTTCACCCCATTCCATGACGCGGATGTCGATCTTGATCCCGACTTTCGCCAGGTCAGCCTGCATCATCTGCGCGCCGAGCATCGGGTTCGGGTTGGTCGGGCCGCCGCCGTTACGGGTAAACAGGGTAAACACGGTACCTTCCGGAACCCCGGCTTCCTTGAGCAAGGCACGGGCCTTGTCCAGATCGCGTGGCGGGTTCTTTAGGTCGTGGTTGTAGCCCAGCAGTGTCGGCGGGTACGGGTTGACCGCCACCGAGGCGTTGCCTTTGCCGAACAGCGCGTTGACGTAGGCTTCCTTGTCGAACGCGATGTCGATGGCCTTACGCACGCGCACGTCGCTCATGTACTTGTGCTGGGTGTTCATGGCGATATACGAGACGGTCATCGCATCCAGTTCGTCGACTTTCAGGTTGCTGTCTTTCTTGATGCTCGGGATGTCGTCCGGTTTCGGATACAGCGCGATCTGGCACTCGTTGGCCTTGAGCTTCTGCAGGCGCACGTTGTTGTCGGTGGCGATCGCCAGGATCAGCGCGTCGGCCGGTGGCTTGCCACGGAAGTAGTCCGGGTTGGCCTTGAAGCGCACCTGCGCATCCTTGGCGTAGCGCTGGAAGATGAACGGGCCGGTGCCGACTGGTTTGTTGTTGAGGTCGCCGGTCTTGCCGGACTTGAGCAACTGGTCGGCGTACTCGGCCGGGTAGATCGAGGAGAACGCCATGGCGATGTCGGCCAGGAACGGCGCTTCGCGGCGGGTCAGGGTGAACTTGACCGTGTTGTCGTCAACTTTTTCGACGTTTTTCAGCAGTTCCTTGAAGCCCATGCTTTCAAAGTACGGGAAGCCGACGCTCGACAGTTTGTGCCACGGGTGATTCGGGTCCAGCTGACGCTGGAAGCTCCAGACCACGTCGTCGGCGTTCATGTCGCGGGTCGGCTTGAAGTATTCGGTGGTGTGAAACTTGACGCCTTTGCGCAGATGGAACGTGTAGGTCAGGCCGTCTTCACTGATGTCCCAGGACTCGGCCAATGCCGGAATCACTTCAGTGGTGCCGGGCTTGAAGTCGGCCAGACGGTTGAAGATCGTTTCGGCCACCGCATCGGCAGTGACTGCAGTTGTGTACTGGACCATATCGAAGCCTTCCGGGCTGGCTTCGGTGCAGACCACCAAGGGTTTGGCCGAGACGCCGATGGCGGCGCTCAACAACGCGGCAGCAACGGCCGCACGTAGGGGAAGCATTTTCATCGATAACCCTCTGCAATCGGTTGAAGACAAAAAACCGAACGGCCGACTCATCATGAGTCAGCCGTCGGTTGGCGTTTTTACAGGATGTTGAACGGGATGGTGGTCACGAGACGGAACTCGTTGATGCTGCCGTCGGACTGGAACTCGCTCGCACGGTGCGCGGTGTAAGTGCCGCGAATGGTGGTGGCTTTCAGCGGACCGCTTTGTACCGCATAGGTCGCGCCGATGCCGTATTCATAGTGGTGCTCGCCGTCCTGTTCCTGGATGGTGTCGTAACCTTTGCCCGCCACACCTTTGTTGCCGGTGTAGTGGGTGCCGTCGATGCCCCAGCCGCGCGCCTGATAGATGTTGAATTTCAGACCCGGCACGCCGTACTCGGCCATGTTGATGGCGTAGGAAACCTGAAAGGACTTCTCGTTCGGGCCGTTGAAGTCCGACAGCAGGGAGTTGGCCAGGTAAATGCCGTTGGTTTCGTGCAGGTAGTCGAAGTATTCGTTACCGTTCACTTGCTGGTACGAGAAGGTCAGGTTGTGTGCCTGGTGGGTCAGGCCGAACGACAGCGAGTAGGTGTCGTTGTCGATTTCGCCCAGCAGCTTTTTGCCTTCGTCGACGGTTTTGTAGTAATTCAGGCCGGTGGTCAGAGCGAGGACATTGCTGTCACCCAACTCATGGGTGGCGCCGAAGTAGTACTGATTCCACAGGTCTTCAACCTGAGTGCCCCACAGGCTGGTTTTCAGGCTGGCGAGCGGCTGGTAGCTGATGCCTGCGGTGTTGACCTTGTCGGATTCAACGCGGCCGTTGGCGTATTCAGCGCGGAATTTTTGCAGGCTTTGTTCCGAGCGCGGCGATACGCGATCGAACGTGGCCAGGTCGAAGGACAGGTTGTTCAGTTCTTCACTGTGCAGGGCAATACCTTCGAAGCTCGAAGGCAGCGCACGGTTGCCTATCACGTCGACTTGGGGGCTGCTGAAACCCATGCGGCCGGCGGTCAGCGTAGTGTTGGAAACGCGCGCCTTGATGTTGGCCAGGCCCACTTTGCTCCACTGATCGACCGCCTCACCGTTGTTCTTGTGAGTCAGGGTACGGTTGTTCCCTGAGTAAGCGCCGGTCTTCGGTGCGCCACCGTTACCGGAGGCCAGATTCTCACGATCACGTTCGAGCGCGATGGCGTTGTACGCCGCGACTTCAGTGCTGATCCCTACAGTACCCTCGGTAAAGCCCGAGTTGTACTTGACGATGGTGCCTTGTACCCAGTTGATCCGTCGGTCGGTTTCGGCGATCTGACCGTTCTTTTTGTAGGCGAACTTGCCGCCGCGCTTCAGTTGCTCATTGGCGTACCAGTTACGCGTCGTACCGGTGATCGATTGTCCTTCGACGAAGCCGGTCGCTTCAGCCTGGGCGCTCTTGGTGTTGACGGTCACCGGGGTGAACGCCTGGCTTTGGGTTTCCGCATAAGCCGTGGCGGTGACGCTGCTGATGGCCAGGGCCAGTATCGCGGTGCTGCTCAGTTTCATGGGTGAAGCTCCTTTACTTTCTTTTTATGCCGGCTTTTTTGGGTGGGCCGGTTATTGGTTTAGAACTCATTTCACACATCGCAAACGTTTGCAAAATGCCGGATCGGCGAATTTCGGCAAAGCGCTTGCGTGAGGGGATAGACGGTCCCCTCAGCATTGCGGCTAATCGGTTGGGTTAATCGATACTGACGCCCGAGAACACATTGCGACCGAAGGGGCTGACCTTGAACCCTTCAACCCTGGCGCTTAACGGCTGGTTGACCGTCGAGTGGGCGACAGGCGTGATCGGCACTTGCTGCTTGAGCAACTGCTGCGCCTGTTTGTAGAGCATGGTGCGCTGGTCGCGGTCGGTGACGACCTTGGCCTCTTTGATCAGCTTGTCGTAAGCCGGATCGCACCACATGGAATAGTTGTTGCCGCCAATGGCGTCGCAGCTGTACAGGGTGCCCAGCCAGTTGTCCGGGTCGCCGTTGTCGCCGGTCCAGCCGATCAGGCTGATGTCGTGCTCGCCATTCTTGGTGCGCTTGATGTACTCGCCCCATTCGTAGCTGACGATCTTCACTTTCAGACCGATTTTTGCCCAGTCCGCCTGGAGCATTTCGGCCATCAGTTTGGCGTTCGGGTTGTACGGACGCTGTACCGGCATCGCCCACAGGGTGATTTCGGTGCCTTCCTTGACGCCGGCAGCCTTGAGCAGCTCTTTGGCTTTTTCCGGGTTGTAGGCGGCGTCCTTGATGCTGTCGTCGTAGGACCACTGGGTCGGTGGCATGGCGTTGACCGCCAGTTGCCCGGCGCCTTGATAAACAGCGTTGAGAATCCCCTGTTTATTCACTGCCATGTCCAGCGCCTGACGTACTTCGAGCTGGTCGAAGGGCTTGTGGCGCACGTTGTAGGCGATGTAGCCGAGGTTGAAACCCGGCTTGGAAATCAGCTGCAGTTTCGGGTCGGCTTTCAGTGCTTCGACATCGGCAGGGCGCGGGTGCAGGGTGATCTGGCATTCGCCGGCCTTGAGCTTCTGCACGCGCACCGAGGCGTCGGTGTTGATCGCGAAGATCAGATTCTTCAGCTTGACCCGGCTCGGGTCCCAGTACTGTTCGTTGCCGGTGTAACGGATGTTCGAGTCTTTCTGATAGCTCTTGAACACGAACGGCCCGGTACCGACCGGCTTCTGGTTGATGTCGCTCGGCTTGCCTTCGGCCAGCAGCTTGTCGGCGTATTCGGCGGACAGGATGGCAGCGAAGCTCATGGCGATGTTCTGGATGAACGCGGCGTCGACGCTGTTGAGGGTGAATTCCACCGTCAGCGGCCCGGTCTTTTCGACCTTGGCGATGTTCTTGTTCAGACTCATCCCGTTGAAATACGGGAATTCGGTCGGATAAGCCTTACGGAATGGCTGTTGCGGATCGAGCATGCGGTTAAACGTGAACAGCACGTCGTCGGCGTTGAAATCGCGCGTCGGTTTGAAGTACGGCGTTGTGTGAAATTTCACACCTTCACGCAGGTGAAAGGTGTACTTGAGACCATCCTCGGAAATATCCCACTTGGTTGCCAGTCCCGGTACGACGTTGGTCGCGCCTTTTTCAAACTCGACCAGACGGTTGTACAGCGGCTCGGCGGCATCGTTATCGGTGGCCGTCGTGTATTGCGCGGTATCAAAGCCCGCCGGGCTGCCTTCAGAGCAAAACACCAGGCTGTTGCTGGCGGCGTAACTGGCGGACGTGGCGGCCAACAGGCCGGCGCCCAGCAATGCGGAAAAAATCAAGGTATGGCGCATGACGCTCCCTCTTTTTGTAGTGTTGTTCAATGCACCGCGGACCCGTCCAGGGACGTTGAGGTGGCATCGAGCTCAATCCAGCACGTACGGCAAGCCGGTGGCACACGCAGAAACTGGTCAGAACCCGACGGTAGGGGCCGTGGGTCTGGCAGTAAATGCGTAATTGCCTGAAAACTCGTAGGAAAAGTCGACACGTCCTATGCCACTGCAGTCATCCGCAGCGGAATTGGCTGTAGGCAAATTCCTGACTTCCCGGCAGCTAAAGCAAGGGCGACGTCATGAACGTCGCCCTTGCAATGGCTTAATTGCTGACGCTGACGCCGTAGAAGGAATTCAAGCCGAATGGGCTGATCTTGAAGTCCTGCACGTTGGCGCGCATGGGTTGATACACCGTCGAGTGAGCGATAGGTGTCATTGGGACTGCATCTTTGAGGACGTGTTGCGCCTGTTTGTACAGTTCGGTGCGCTTGCCCTGGTCGGTCGTGCGCTTGGCTTCCTTGACGAGGCCGTCGAACTTCTTGTCGCACCACTTGGAGAAGTTGTTGCCGCTGAGCGAGTCGCAGCCGAACAGCACGTTCAGCCAGTTGTCCGGGTCACCATTGTCACCGCTCCAGCCAATGATCATGGCTTGGTTCTCGCCACCTTTGGAGCGCTTGATGTACTCGCCCCATTCGTAGCTGGTGATCTTCACTTTCAAGCCGATCTTGGCCCAGTCGGACTGGAGCATTTCAGCCATCAGTTTGGCGTTCGGGTTGTACGGACGCTGCACCGGCATCGCCCACAGCACGATCTCGGTACCTTCCTTGACGCCGGCTTCCTTGAGCAGCTGTTTGGCTTTCTCAGGGTCGTACTTGGCGTCCTTGATGGTGGTGTCGTAGGACCACTGGGTCGGCGGCATGGCGTTGACGGCCAGCTG
The DNA here is from genome assembly GCF_053851495.1 of Pseudomonas sp. JQ36. Lineage (NCBI taxonomy): Bacteria > Pseudomonadati > Pseudomonadota > Gammaproteobacteria > Pseudomonadales > Pseudomonadaceae > Pseudomonas > Pseudomonas sp. JQ36. Next base: position 5,775,066 of record NZ_CM132642.1, read on the forward strand.
GCCGGCGCCCTGGTAAACCGAATCGATGATCTGCGGCTTGTTCACCGCCATGTCCAGCGCCTGACGCACGCGCAGGTCAGCCAGCGGGTTCGCTTCGTTGCTGCCCTTGACCTTGTCCATCACGTTGTAGGCGATGTAGCCCAGGTTGAAACCGGCCTGGTCAGGCATCTTCAGGGTCTTGTCGGCCTTGAGCGCCGCGAGATCCGCCGGACGCGGGAACAGGGTGACCTGGCATTCGTTCTTTTTCAGCTTCTGGATACGCACCGACGGGTCGGTGGTGATGGCGAAGATCAGGTTGTCGATCTTCACGTCATCCGGCTTCCAGTAGTCCTTGTTGCCGGTGTAACGGATGTTCGAGTCTTTCTGGTAGCTCTTGAACACGAACGGGCCAGTGCCGATCGGCTTCTGGTTGATGTCGGCAGCCTTGCCGTCTTTCAGCAGTTGGGCAGCGTACTCGGCGGACTGGATCGAGGCGAAGCTCATGGCCATGTTCTGGATGAACGCGGCGTCGACTTCTTTCAGCGTGAACTTGACGGTGTGGTCGTCGACTTTATCGATCTTGGTGATGTTGGTGTCCATCCCCATGTCGGTGAAGTACGGGAATTCGGTCGGATACGCCTTACGGAACGGGTCATCCTTGTTAATCATGCGATTGAAGGTGAACAGCACGTCGTCGGCGTTGAACTCACGAGTCGGCTTGAAATACGGGGTGGTGTGGAACTTGACGCCTTCACGCAGGTGGAAGGTGTAAGTCAGGCCGTCCGGGGAAATGTCCCAGCTGGTGGCCAGGCCCGGGATAACGGCGGTGCCGCCACGCTCGAACTGGCTCAGACGGTTGAACATGGTTTCGGCTGAGGCGTCGAAGTCGGTTCCGGTGGTGTACTGGCCTGGATCAAAACCGGCCGGGCTCCCTTCGGAGCAGAACACCAGGTTAGTCGCAGCGGATGCGAAAGGTGCGGAGGCTAACAAGCCTGCGCCGACTAAAAACGGAATGACCGCGTGTTTAAGCATGTTGGCCTCATGATTTGTTGTCATTTTTTAATAGTGAGGTACGACCTCGTGAGTCGTGCCTGCGGATACTTATGCAGGGGCCATACCCAATGCAAGATCCAGAGTGTGAGCGAGCGTTAAACGGTGGCACGTACGTACCTTAATGTCGCATCTGTGTAACTTTTGACGCATTTGACCGTTTGCGAGTGGTTTTTACGGTGCAAACGAAGCCCCAAAACGGTGCGCTGGTCACGTTGTGCGCGCCGCGTTGGGGCTCGGTGTTACTTATTTATACCCACGCCGTAGAAGGGGGTAAGACCGAACGGGCTGATCTTGAAGTCGGTCACTTCCTTGCGCAGCGGCTGGAACACCGTCGAGTTGGCAATCGGGGTGATCGGCACCTGTTGTTTAAGGATCAGTTGCGCCTGTTGATACAGTTTTACCCGTTGCGCCTTGTCGGTGGTCACTTTGGCCTGCTGCACCAGTTTGTCGTAGGCCGGGTCGCACCACTTGGCGTAGTTGCTGCCTTTCACCGCCGCGCAGCTGTAGAGCACGCCGAGCCAGTTGTCCGGGTCGCCGTTGTCACCGGTCCAACCATAGATCATCGCGTCGTGTTCGCCATTTTTCGCACGCTTGATGTACTCGCCCCATTCGTAGCTGACGATGTTGGCCTTGATGCCGATTTTCTCCCAATCCTGCTGGATCATCTGTGCCGACATGCGCGCATTCGGGTTTGAAGCGCGCTGCACCGTCATCGCCCAAAGGTTGATGGTTGTACCCGGTGCAACCCCTGCTTCTTTCAGTAGCACCCGGGCTTTGACCGGGTCGTAAGGGGCGTCTTTGATGGTCGGGTCATAGGACCATTGCGCAGGCGGCAGGGCGTTCTGCGCCAACTGGCCGGCACTCTGGTAAACGGCGTTGATGATCGCCGGTTTGTCGATGGCCATGTCCAGTGCCTGGCGGACCTTGAGCTGGTCCAGCGGCGGGTGAGTGGTGTTGTAGGCGAGGAAGCCGAGGTTGAAACCGGCCTGCTTGAGCACGCGCAGGTTCGGGTCTTTCTCCATGACCTGGATGTCGGCCGGGCGCGGGTAGCCGCTGACCTGGCATTCGCCGGCCTTGAGTTTCTGCAGGCGTACGGCGGCGTCCGGGGTGATCGAGAAGATCAGGTTGTCGATCTTCACGTCTTCCGGTTTCCAGTAGGCCGGGTTGGCGGCGTAGCGGATCTGCGAGTCTTTCTGGTAGCGCTTGAATACAAACGGGCCGGTGCCCACCGGCTTCTGGTTGAGGTCGGCGGCTTTGCCTTCCTTCAACAGTTGCGCGGCGTATTCGGCCGATTGCACCGAGGCGAAGCTCATGGCGAGGTTTTGCACGAAGGCGGCGTCGACGTTGTTGAGGTTGAAGCGCACGGTCTGGGCGTCGATTTTTTCCACCGATTTGATCGTGGTGTTCAGGCCCATGTCGGTGAAGTACGGGGACTCGGCGGGGTAGGCCCTGCGAAAGGCGTTGTCCGGGTCGAGCAGGCGCTGGAAGGTGAAGAGGACGTCGTCGGCGCTGAAATCGCGGGTCGGGGTGAAATATTCCGTTGTGTGGAATTTCACGCCTTGCCGTAGGTGGAAGGTGTACTGGAGGCCGTCCGGGCTTACGTCCCAGTTGGTTGCCAGGCCGGGTTCGACTTCGGTGCCGCCGCGCTGGAATTGGGTGAGGCGGTTGAAGACGGTTTCGGCGGAGGCGTCGAAGTCGGTGCCGCTGGTGTATTGGCTGGGGTCGAAGCCGGCGGGGCTGGCTTCGGAGCAGTAGACCAAGGTGGTGGCTGCGTTTGCGATCGGGGCTATGGCTGTCAGTGCGAGGGTGATTAGTAGTGGTTTTAGGGTGAATCTTTCCATGGAGTCCCCGGGATTTGGAGGTGGTTGTTTTTTTCAGGTTAGCGGGGATTTGGGTGTGTTCGGAAATATCGTTTTTCCTGTTGGGGTGTCTATCTCGGTATATGTGGCGGCTTTTGTCGAGTGCATATCCGTTGCTGCGGTAACGGCTGCTTAGGGTTCCGCCCTTACGGCGGGTCACTTTTGACAAACGCCTCAAAAGTAACCAAAAAGGCTTGCTCCTGCGTTCGGCCCGCTCGCTGGGGCTCGGGGTTCCTTCGCTGCGGGATCGATCCGGGCGCAGCGCCTCCGGTTTGCTTCGCTGCACCTCCTCTCGCTGTGTTTGGCTGCGCCAAACGGTCGCTGCGCTCCCACCCCCGGATCAATCCCTCCACTCAGCCTTCCGACGTCGCCCGTGGATCAAGATCAAAAGCGGTACTCGAGCTAACGCTCATCGTGTGAGTGGTGAAAAGCGGGTGCGGCGACTGGCTAAGTGATGGCGGCCTGACAGCCGACCAATCTCTAACGGCCTGCACGTTATCCACTGTGGGAGCGGGCTTGCTCGCGAAGAGGGCCGTCCAGTCACCCAATAACCTTGGCTTGTTTAAAGTCGTTTCAAATAACCAGAACCTTCCCACAAGGTTTTCAGGTTGTCCCTCGGACGCCAGCTCTCTAGCCTTGAGCTGTCGCTGAAAACTCAGCGATCGGGCGTGAGAACCCGGCAGTTCATAGTCATTCAGTGCCCATACCCGCATAATTGCCGCCAGCCAATACGCTGTATGCAATTACGTTATGGCGGCTCTGTGCGGGCAGACTTTTGTCTGGCCGGGTGCCTATGACCGGTTTCTCACCCCGCACAAAGCTGCCACCTCTTCGTCGTGTGAGAAACGGCTTGAGGTGGCCTAACGTCATAGGTGAAATGCATGTCCAAACCCGTCCCAGATCCACCGCTCGAACCTACAACCCCACTCGCCGAAGCCCTCCACGCTGAAGACCTCGCGAAAAACCGCGAAGCGATCAAGCGCGCCCTCGACTTCTACCTCAGCCCCGAAGCCACAAAACCGCGCCCACCCAGTTCGATGTTCCTTGTCCATCCGGGCATCGACACGGAAAGTCTGCTGGCCCACGCCTGTGAATCCTTGGCCTCGGCCAACACCATGGCCAGTGATTTCGCCGATCAGCTCAGTCGTCCGCAGCGCAATACGGCGCTGGCGATTCAGCAGATCATCATGCTCGCTGAGCTGGCGGTGAACCGGGCGCTGGATCGGGTTGATCCGCAGACCTGAGACCGCGTTATCGTTCATCGCGAGCAGGCTCACTCCTACAGGGGAACGCATTCCAAATTGTAGGAGTGAGCCTGCTCGCGATGGCGGCGGAACATTCACTACAAAATCCAGGCACAAAAAAACCGGCGATTATCCTCTGATCGCCGGTTTTTCATTCAGCCCACATCAATTCACTGCATCAACACTTCAATCGAGCCGTCGGCGGTAAGGCTGACCTGGCTGGTGCCGGCTTCAACTTCCGGCGTGACCGGTGCCGAATCCGCCATGCCGGCGGCTTTCATCATCATCGGGGCGCGCATGTACGGTTGTGGGTAGCCGTTGCTGTTGAGGTTCAGGTTGACGATTTTGTAACCCTTGCCGCCCAGTGCGTCAGTGGCCAATTGCGCGCGGGCCTTGAAGGCGCTGACGGCTTCTTTCAGCAACTTATCCTCGCTGGCCTTGCGGGTCGGCTCGGCAATGGCGAAGTCCATGCCGCCCATTTTCAGGTCGGTCAGCAGTTCGCCGGTGAGTTTGGACAGGGCGGCGAAGTCGGCGCTTTCCAGGCGCAGTTCGGCGCGTTCACGCCAGCCGGTGATCTTCTGGCCTTTGGTGTCGTAGATCGGGTAGCTGTTGCGGCTGCCCTGGCGCAGAGTGATGTCTTTGACTTGCTTGGCCTGGGCCAGAGCCTTGTTCATGGTAGTGCTGACGTCGGCGGCGAGTTTGGCCGGGTCGGTGTTTTGCGCTTCGGTGTAGAGCGTCACGATCATCAGGTCGCGGGCCACTTCCTGGCTGACTTCGGCGCGCAGGGATATCTGGTTGTAGTGCAACTCATCGGCGGCCAGCGCCGGAAGGCTGGCGACACTGCCGACGGTCAGGGCGAGAAGGGCGGCGCTGCGGCGAAAGGTGTGCATGAAGGCTCCTTGAATAATGCGCAGGTGTTGGTTCGTCCCTGCGTGAAACCATCAGACTCTAGCTTCTGCGATCCGGTTCGCCCAGTTACAACTTCTATACAGATCTCATGTCTGCACGTATTCCTTGAGCGAATGAGATTTTTGTGGCGAGGGAGCTTGCTCCCGCTCGGCTGCGCAGCAGTCGTAAGACCAGCAATTGCGGTCTTTCAGTCAGACTGCATTTGCCGGGATTGGGCCTGCTTCGCAGTCCAGCGGGAGCAAGCTCCCTCGCCACAGTCGACCTCGGACAGCCATGTGAAGTAGCCGATTTTTCTGGCAACGCCATGTGGTCATTTGCCGCACTTTCGCCTCTCAAAGGCGCGGCTTGGTTATACTCCGTGCGATCCGCCTGGAGCGCTCATCAGGAGAGCTCATGCTCGCCCCCGTACAACTGACTTCCGCCACTCGCCAGAACCTCTGGCGGCTGACTTTCATTCGCACCCTGGTGCTCGCCGCGCAGGCCGGTTCCGTCGGCCTGGCTTACTGGCTGCAACTGCTGCCGTTGCCGTGGGTGCAACTGGCGATGACCCTCGGCTGCTCGATTCTGCTGTGCGTGTTCACTGCCGTGCGACTGCGTACGTCGTGGCCGGTGACCGAACTCGAATATGCGCTGCAACTGGCCTGCGATCTGGTGATCCACAGTGCGTTGCTGTATTTCTCCGGCGGTTCGACCAACCCGTTCGTTTCCTATTACCTGGTGCCGCTGACCATCGCGGCGGTGACGCTGCCATGGCGTTATTCGGTGATTCTGTCCGGCATCGCGCTGGCGCTGTATACCGTGATGCTCACGCGTTTCTATCCGCTGGAAACCCTGCCGGTGGCCCGCGAGAACCTGCAGATCTACGGCATGTGGCTGAGCTTCGCGCTGGCCGCTGCGGTGATCACGTTTTTCGCTGCGCGCATGGCCGAAGAGCTGCGTCGTCAGGAAGAATTGCGCGCGATTCGTCGCGAAGAAGGCCTGCGCGATCAGCAATTGCTCGCCGTCGCCACTCAGGCGGCCGGCGCCGCGCATGAGCTCGGCACGCCGCTGGCGACCATGAGCGTGTTGCTCAAGGAGATGCAGCAGGATCATCCCGACGCGATGCTGCAGGACGATCTGAAGGTGCTGCAGGATCAGGTCAAACTGTGCAAAGAAACCCTGCAGCAACTGGTACGCGCCGCCGAAGCCAACCGCCGTATGGCGGTAGAGATGCAGGACGTCACCCAATGGCTCGACGAAGCTTTGAACCGCTGGCACCTGATGCGTCCGGAAGCCAGTTATCGCTTCCAGCGTCTCGGCCAGGGCACCGTGCCGCGCATGGCGCCGCCACCGGATCTGACCCAGGCGCTGCTCAACCTGCTGAACAACGCCGCCGACGCTTGCCCGGAAAATCTTCAGGTGACGCTGGACTGGGATGCGGAAACCGTGACCATCAGCATTCGTGACCACGGCGCCGGTGTGCCGCTGGCCATCGCCGAGCAGATCGGCAAACCGTTTTTTACCACCAAGGGCAAAGGTTTCGGCCTGGGCCTGTTTTTGAGCAAGGCCAGCGTGACACGCGCCGGCGGCTCAGTGAAACTCTATAGTCATGAGGAAGGCGGCACGCTCACCGAGCTGCGCCTGCCCCACGGCGCCCGAGGAGACCAACATGAGTGACGAAATCCAAGTCGAAGGCGAAGAACTGCCGCATTTGCTGCTGGTCGACGACGACGCGACCTTCACCCGGGTGATGGCCCGTGCCATGGCCCGCCGTGGCTTTCGCGTCAGCACCGCAGGTTCCGCCGAAGAAGGCCTGACCATCGCCCAGGCTGACCTGCCGGACTACGCCGCGCTGGACCTGAAAATGGACGGCGACTCCGGCCTGGTGCTACTGCCCAAGTTGCTGGAGCTGGACCCGGAAATGCGCGTGGTGATCCTCACCGGTTATTCGAGCATTGCCACCGCGGTCGAAGCGATCAAGCGCGGCGCCTGCAACTACCTGTGCAAACCGGCCGACGCCGATGACGTACTGGCCGCGCTGCTCTCCGAGCACGCCGACCTCGACAGTCTGGTGCCGGAAAACCCGATGTCGGTTGACCGTCTGCAATGGGAGCACATCCAGCGTGTGCTGACCGAACACGAAGGCAACATCTCCGCGACTGCCCGTGCCTTGGGCATGCACCGCCGCACCCTGCAGCGCAAACTGCAGAAGCGCCCGGTTCGTCGTTGAAAGGTTTTCTGGCCAAATGAGCTGGACTGAATGAAACAGGCGCTACCCTGCATTAGGGTAGCGCCTTGGGCTCAAGGTACAACCGTGAAGTGCGTTGGTGGCGATGTGTAATGCCATTCGCCCAGAGTTCCGTTGCATTGTGCGTAGAGTTTCTTTCCTACCCATTGTTTCAAGATAGCTTTTGATACCGGGAGAATGACCTTGTTCTGATTACCGACTTGTCGGTTGATTTCAGATTTGGTGTCGTCATAACCGATCCAGGCAACATCGATAATTGCCTCACGGTTATCGGACCAGAATATGAATGTAGCCCCCGAATCACTCAGCTCACTGATAGACAGTTCGCCCTTCTTGATCGAATCGCTGGTTGGAGCATTAAGCGGGTTGTCTTCTTTGTTCATGACCAATTCCTTTCGTTGTCAGAGGGGTAATCTGTTCTCCTGATTCACAGCGAATTCCTTGCAGGAGGCCAGCCCAGTTGATCAGCCTGAATCGCCCCCCTCTACTGTCAACTCTGACAGTCCCGATGAACGGTACGTGCGCTCGCTGCGATACTGAAACCCCCATGAATCTGAACAATCCCTGAATGAGCCAGTCCCACTCTGGCGATAAAACGCACCGATCATCTATGATCGGTGCGTATCTGTTCTTTTCTTTATCGAGCCTTTTTCATGAATCAGAACGCTGAATATTCCGCGGTCAACGATGCTGTGCGCGGGCAGTTTTTTCGCAAGGTGTGGGCGATCATCACGCCTTACTGGCGCAGCGAAGAGAAGGGCAAGGCCTGGACGTTGCTGATTGCGGTGATCGCGCTCTCGCTGCTGAGCGTGGGCATCTCGGTGTGGTTCAACACCTGGTACAAGGATTTCTACAACGCCCTGCAAAAGAAGGACGAAGCGGCGTTCTGGCGCTTGATTCTGTATTTCTGCGGCATTGCGGCGGTGGCGATTGTCGGTGCGGTGTATCGGCTGTATCTGACCCAGATGCTGACGATTCGCTGGCGGGCGTGGCTCACCGAAAAGCATTTCTCCCGTTGGCTCGCCGACAAGAATTACTACCAGCTGGAGCAGGGCGGTTACACCGATAACCCGGATCAGCGGATTTCCGAAGACCTCAACAACTTCACTTCCAACACCCTTGAGTTGGGGATCGGCCTGCTGCGCAATATCGTCAGTCTGGTGTCGTTCTCGATCATTTTGTGGGGCGTGTCAGGCAGCATCGAAGTCTATGGCATCACCATTCCCGGCTACATGTTCTGGTGCGTGCTGGTCTACGCCGTGGTGGGCAGCTGGCTGACGCATTTGATCGGTCGTCGCCTGATCGGCCTGAATAACCAACAACAACGCTTCGAAGCCGACCTGCGTTTTTCCATGGTGCGGATTCGTGAAAATGCCGAGAGCATCGCGTTGTACAACGGCGAGCCGAACGAGAATCGCCGCTTGAGCAACCGTTTCGGCATGGTCTGGCATAACTTCTGGGACATCATGAAAGTGTCCAAGCGCCTGACATTTTTCACCGCCGGTTACAGCCAGGCGGCGATCATCTTCCCGTTTATCGTTGCGTCGCCGCGTTACCTCGCCGGCAAGATCGAACTCGGTGAGCTGATGCAGATCAGCTCGGCGTTCGGCAACGTCCAGGAGAGTTTCAGCTGGTTTATCAGTGCCTACCAGAGCCTCGCGTCCTGGCGTGCCACCTGTGATCGTCTGCTGAGTTTCCGTCAGGCCATGACCGATAACGAACAGCGCCGCCCAGCCATCGATGTGCAGAATAAGGGCAGCGAATTGCAAGTACACAATCTCGGTCTGGATCTGGCTGATGGTCGTCATCTGCTGACCAATGCCGACATGACAGTCGAGCCGGGTGAGCGTGTAATGCTCAGCGGCCGATCCGGCAGCGGCAAGTCGACGTTGCTGCGAGCGATGGGACATCTGTGGCCGGCGGGGCACGGCAACATCCGGTTGCCGGCGGCACGTTACCTGTTCCTGCCGCAGAAACCGTACCTGCCGATCGGCACCTTGCGCGAGGCCTTGAGTTATCCACAGCCGAGTGAGACCTACGCGCCTGAGCGTTATGCCGAAGTGCTGGAAATCTGCCGTCTGCCGCATCTGGTTGCGCGTCTGGACGAAGCCAATCACTGGCAGCGCATGCTGTCGCCGGGTGAACAGCAACGTCTTGCCTTCGCCCGCGCCATGCTTTACGCACCGCAATGGCTGTATATGGACGAAGCGACGTCGGCGATGGATGAAGAGGATGAGGCAACGTTGTATCAGGCGCTGATCGATCAGTTGCCGGGCCTGAGCATTGTCAGCGTTGGCCATCGCAGCAGCCTCAAGCGTTTCCACCCGCGGCATGTGCGGATCGACAGCGGGCATCTGGTGGAGCAGGCCGTGACCGCGTGATCACCACAACCCCCTGTGGGAGCGGGCTTGCTCGCGAAGGCGTCCCTTCAGTCGACAAATCGGTTGCCTGACACACCGCCTTCGCGAGCAAGCTGAACTGGCCTAATGATTTTGGACACCTCAATCGGGCGCTATGATGGCGCCCAAATCTGAGGTGTTTGGATATGCGTAAATCTTATTCAAGTGAGTTCAAACTCAAGGCTGCCAGCATGGTGCTGGACGAGGGGCAGTCGGTTCCCGAGGTCTGTGCCAGTTTGGATATTGGCCCTACGGCCTTACGCCGCTGGGTCGATCAGGTTCGCAAGGAACGCTTGGGCTCGACTCCGGTGGGAGCCAAGGCGATCACCGCGGATCAGCGAGAGATTCAGGAACTTAAAGCCTTGCTCAGGCAAAAAGATCGGGATATCGAAATCCTAAAAAAGGCCAGTGCTCTCCTGCTTTTGGACGCCAAAGATCACTCTCGTTGATCTGTGAGCTGGGCGAGCAGTACGGCGTTAACGATTGCTGTCGTGTGTTCGGAATAAACCGCAGTAGCTTTTACGCATGGCGTCAGCGCCAAGGCAAAGTGAGCCCTAAGCGAGAGCAGCTCAAGGCCATGCTGGTCAAGCACCACAAGGCGTCGAGAGAGTCTGCGGGCGCTCGTACCTTGGCTAAACAGCTGCAAGCCGGCGGGCATGATGTCGGGCGGTTCATGGCTCGCAGCTTGATGCGAGAAGCAGGCATTGTCAGCCGTCAACGCCGGCGCCATAAGTACAAGTCACCCGGCGTGGAAGCGTTGGTGGCACCGCATGTGCTCAAACGCAAGTTTGATGTTACGGCGGTCAATCAGGTGTGGTGTGGGGACGTGACGTACATCAAAGTCGGCAAGCGCTGGCTGTATTTCGCGGCGGTTCTGGACTTGTTCGCTCGCCGGATCGTGGGCTGGTCGTTTTCGATGATCTCCGATGCCACGCTGACCTGCGAAGCCCTGCGGATGGCGATTGAACTACGCGGTCGCCCAAAAGACGTACTGTTTCACTCCGACCAAGGTTGCCAGTACACCAGCCATAAATTCAGAAATGAACTGCTGGAACATGGACTCCGGCAGAGCATGAGCCGTAAAGGCGAATGCTGGGACAACGCTGCGATGGAGCGTTTCTTTGGAAGTTTGAAATCAGAGTGGGTGCCAGAAGCAGGCTACGTATCGGAACACGAGGCCCGAGCGGATGTGCAGCGCTATGTATCGCGCTACAACATCACCAGGCCACATAGCTACAACGACTATCGGTCACCAGTCGCCAAGGAGAAGTTGGCGGCGTGAAACCTTAATCAGTGTCCAAGATTACTTGACCAGTTCAAGCCCGCTCCCACATGGCGTAATGTGAGGCGGGATGTGATCGTACAACCCGCGTGCGCTATGATGCCTACCAAGCCGAATTTTCGAGACCAGACGTTGACCATGGAAAACCCGATCGACACTCCACGCCTCCCACGCAAGCGCCGCAGCCTGGCTCAGGAGCTGGTGACGGTGCTGACCGAGCAGATCCGCGACGGTCTGCTCAAGCGCGGCGACAAATTGCCCACCGAGTCGGCGATCATGCAGGAGCACGGTGTCAGCCGCACCGTGGTGCGCGAGGCGATCTCCCGCTTGCAGGCTGCCGGCCAGGTGGAAACCCGCCACGGCATCGGCACCTTCGTGCTCGACACGCCGAGCCCCAGCGGTTTTCGCATCGACCCGGCCACGGTCGTCACCCTGCGTGATGTGCTGGCGATTCTCGAATTGCGCATCAGCCTGGAAGTGGAGTCCGCCGGCCTCGCCGCGCAACGCCGCAGCCCCGAGCAACTGGCGACCATGCGTGCCGCCCTCGATGCGCTGAACGACAGCGTGGCCCACGCCAGCGATGCGGTGGCCTCGGACTTCGCTTTCCACCTGGAAATCGCCCTGTCCACCGGCAACCGCTACTTCACCGACATCATGACCCACCTGGGCACCAGCATCATTCCGCGTACGCGGCTGAATTCGGCGCGCCTGGCCCATGATGATCAGCAGCACTACATGAACCGCCTGAGCCGCGAGCACGAGGAAATCTACGATGCGATTGCCCGTCAGGATTCCGATGCGGCACGAGCGGCAATGCGTCTGCACTTGACCAACAGCCGCGAAAGACTGCGCCAGGCCCATGAAGAGGCGCAGGCGCAGGGGTGAGGTTGAATCAGTCTTTAAGCTCGATTAACAGTTGCATTGAAAGCTTTTGATTGCCCGCACTTTCGAGGGAGTACTGCAATACGGCGTTCGTTTCAGCATTGAGCATTCTTTCAAACGTCGTTTTCGGGATTGGCAATACAATCGGCTTTCCGATGGTGATAGCAGTCAGTACGATCTTTGTTTCCCATTCCAGGAAGCCGTCCGAGTTACTCACTGTCAGTTTGATCGTGTCCCCAGGGACTGCGTTTGGAAGCACGGGCACTTCCCCATGGGCCTCATCAATCAGGTTATGAACGTAGAGCACCCCATTGATCGCTTCTTTAAGCGAAGGAGCCGGCAGCATTGTTACAGCGAAGCTTTTGTCTTTCATGTTCAAGATCCTTTTGGTCGTCCAGGCCGATATCGGCACGACCTGATTAATGTCTTGATCAAGAAAGCAAAGCACCTGTAAGAAATACCAGTCTCGACGAACGGTAAGCCGCTGATTTATGCAACGACACAGCGCTTTCGCGAGCAAGCCCGCTCCCACACTTGAAATGCATTCCAACGTGGGAGCGGGCTTGCTCGCGAAGGGGCCGGTGAATTCAGCGCGGCAATATCGAGCGATCCACCCTCACCGCCAGTTGCGCTTTCCCCGGCCTGGCAGTAAACGCCACCAAACCGTCCTCATCCACAATCCCCAGCGCAATCGGCTTGCCATCTGCCAGCAACTCCAGCGGCGCACCTTGCAGCGACTGCCCCGACGCCAGTTCCAGTTTCAATGTGATCGTCATGCTCATTCTCCTTAGTTGACGTTGCCCGTCGGGTGGTAGTCCTTGAGCAGCAGGTAGGTGCTCCAGCCCCACCAGTCATCGATGGTGGCGGTGTCGTTGAGGTTGTTCACGTCTTTTCGCCGCAGCACCTTGCCGCCCTCGACGCGGAACAGCGGCGAGAAGTTGCCGGAAAGATTCAGCACCGCCGTCAGATCCGGCAGCCGTTGCAGCGCGGCAAACGTCGAAGGGGCGGGCACGTTGCCGCTGAGGTAAGCGGCGAAGATTTCATCCGCCGAGGCCTGCACCGCCAGATTGACCTGGATGCGGTTGTCCGCATCGCTGGCGTCGAAGTAGCGTTTGTCGCCGTAGGCGCGCCATTGATCGCCATGGGCGTTGCGCACGTTGAGGCCGAATTTGCTGTCCTCGTCGTGCATGAAACGGGTCACCAGCGAGCCGAGATCGCTCGGCGTGACCACCGCCGCCATCTCTTTGCGCGGCACACGCAGGTGGCCGGCAGAGAACAGGTCGGTGAGGAAGTGGTCGGCAAACGCGTTCATCGCGTAGGCCCGTTCCAATTGTTGTTCATCGTGAGTGGCGCGGGCCGCGACGGCGGTTTGCAGGGCGGCGGTGTGGCCGGCGATGTAGGCCAGTCTGGCCCATTCGCCGAAGTGGTCGGCGTTGTTCGCCGCCAGTTTCAGATAACGCCCGAGCGGGAACAGCGCGGAGACAAAACTGCCGCCGCCGGTGAGCTTGTTCCACTCTTCCGACAACGTATCTCCCAGTGCATCGTAGGCTTCGTGCGGTGGTTTACCGTCCTTGATCGCCTGTTTAACCGCGTCGATCTCTTTTTGCATGACCGCGAGAATCTGCGTGGCCTCGGCGCGGGAGGCCGGGAGCACGGCGAGAGAATCGAATGCCGCGCTGAAGCGGTTCAGGCGATCAGCCGGGGTCGCGCCTTCGTTGATCGGTCGATCGACCACGCCGTAGAAATCTCCGGCCAGCGCTACCACCTGGCCGTAGGTCAGCGCGAGGCCATTGGGCAGGTGCAAGGGCACGTTTTGCGCGCGAATCGGCTCGGCGTTTGCGTTGAAGCGCAGCAGGGTGTTGTCGCCGATGGATGTGTGTTCGGCGCCTTCGAAGCGCAGTGGCGGCCGAATGCTCAACGCTTTGCCGGGGAGGGCGGTGGCCGGTTCGACATCGCTGTGGGCGTCGGCGATGTGCAGCAGCAGATGCGGATTGTCAGCGTTGAAGTGGATGCCATTTACGGTGAAAAGATCATCGAATCGGGCGACGACCGGTTGGGGCCTTTCCTGTGGTTTCGGGCGCAGTCCGGACATTTCTTTCTCCTTGATATGTCGTCGGTGGATTTATTTTTAACTGTATGGATATACAGTCAAATCGAGCCTAGCCCAGATTTTTCCTACGTCAAGAACGAATCTTGTCCGACAAAAAGAGTGAGGCGACGATGAAATGCAGTTGACGGTTATCTTTTAAGTTGTACGATGACCTACAACTTCAGCACTGGCTGAACCATAAAACTCACAAAAAAATGTTGCTACCCAGGGTGTTCGAAAAATGAATCCACAAGAACTGAAGTCCATCCTCTCCGCCGGTCTGCTGTCGTTCCCGGTCACCGATTTCAATGCCCAGGGCGACTTCAATCGCGCTGGCTATATCAAGCGTCTGGAATGGCTGGCCCCGTACGGCGCGTCGGCACTGTTCGCCGCCGGCGGCACCGGTGAGTTCTTCTCCCTGGCAGCCAGCGAATACTCGGAAATCATCAAGACGGCGGTCGATACCTGTGCCACCAGCGTGCCGATTCTGGCCGGCGTCGGCGGCTCGACCCGTCAGGCCATCGAGTACGCGCAGGAAGCCGAGCGTCTGGGCGCCAAAGGCCTGTTGCTGCTGCCGCACTACCTGACCGAAGCCAGCCAGGACGGCGTCGCCGCCCACGTTGAAGCGGTGTGCAAATCGGTGAACATCGGCGTGGTGGTCTACAACCGCAACGTCTGCCGCCTGACCGCGCCACTGCTGGAACGTCTGGCCGAGCGCTGCCCGAACCTGATCGGCTACAAGGATGGTCTGGGCGATATCGAGCTGATGGTGTCGATCCGTCGCCGCCTCGGTGATCGCTTCAGCTACCTCGGTGGTCTGCCGACCGCCGAAGTCTACGCCGCTGCCTATAAGGCTTTGGGCGTGCCGGTTTACTCGTCGGCGGTGTTCAACTTCATCCCGAAAACCGCGATGGATTTCTACCACGCCATTGCTCGCGAAGATCACGCCACTGTCGGCAAGATCATTGACGACTTCTTCCTGCCGTACCTCGACATCCGCAACCGCAAGGCCGGTTATGCCGTGAGCATCGTCAAGGCAGGCGCCAAGATCGCCGGCTATGACGCAGGTCCGGTGCGGGCGCCGCTGACCGACCTGACCGGCGAAGAGTACGAAATGCTCGCCGCGCTGATCGACAAGCAAGGCGCGCAATAAACACCGACCCAAGAGGCCGCTGAGCAATCAGCGGCTTTTGCGTAGAGAGGAGAATTTTCTGTGGCTGATTCCAAGCGTTACGACAACTACATCAACGGTGAATGGGTTGCCGGTGCCGATTACTCGGCCAACATCAACCCGTCTGAGTTGAGCGACACCATCGGCGACTACGCCAAGGCTGACCTGACTCAGGTTAACGCCGCTATCGATGCGGCCCGCACCGCGTTCCCGGCGTGGTCGACTTCGGGCATTCAGGCCCGTCACGATGCGCTGGATAAAGTCGGCACGGAAATCCTCGCCCGTCGCGAAGAACTCGGCACCCTGCTGGCCCGGGAAGAGGGCAAGACCCTGCCCGAAGCCATCGGCGAAGTGACCCGCGCCGGCAACATCTTCAAGTTTTTCGCCGGTGAATGCCTGCGTCTGTCCGGCGACTATGTGCCGTCGGTGCGCCCGGGCGTCAACGTCGAAGTGACTCGCGAAGCCCTCGGCGTGGTCGGTCTGATCACTCCGTGGAACTTCCCGATTGCGATTCCGGCGTGGAAGATCGCCCCGGCGTTGGCCTACGGCAACTGCGTGGTGCTGAAACCGGCGGATCTGGTGCCAGGCTGTGCCTGGGCGCTGGCGGAAATCATCTCCCGCGCAGGCTTCCCGGCCGGCGTGTTCAATCTGGTGATGGGCAGCGGCCGGGTGGTTGGCGAAGCGCTGGTCAACAGCCCGAAAGTCGATGGCATCAGCTTCACCGGTTCGGTGGGCGTGGGTCGGCAGATCGCCGTTAATTGCGTGTCGCGCCAGGCCAAGGTGCAGCTGGAAATGGGCGGCAAGAACCCGCAGATCATTCTCGACGACGCCGACCTCAAGCAAGCAGTCGAGCTGTCGGTGCAGAGCGCGTTCTACTCCACCGGCCAGCGTTGCACGGCGTCGAGCCGCTTGATCGTCACCGCCGGGATTCACGACAAGTTCGTCGAGGCCATGGCCGAGCGCATGCAGTCGATCAAGGTCGGCCACGCGCTGAAGTCCGGCACTGACATCGGTCCGGTGGTTTCCCAAGCGCAGCTTGAACAGGACATGAAGTACATCGACATCGGCCAGAGCGAAGGTGCGCGTCTGGTCAGCGGCGGTGGTCTGGTGACTTGCGACACCGAAGGTTACTTCCTCGCGCCAACGCTGTTTGCCGACAGCGAAGCGTCGATGCGCATCAGCCGTGAAGAGATTTTCGGCCCGGTGGCCAACGTCGTTCGCGTGGCCGATTACGAGGCGGCGCTGGCGATGGCCAACGACACCGAGTTCGGTCTGTCGGCCGGTATTGCTACCACGTCGCTGAAGTACGCCAACCACTTCAAGCGTCATTCGCAAGCCGGGATGGTGATGGTCAACCTGCCGACCGCCGGTGTCGATTACCACGTTCCGTTCGGTGGCCGTAAGGGTTCATCCTATGGCTCACGTGAGCAAGGCCGCTATGCACAAGAGTTCTACACGGTCGTGAAGACCAGCTACATCGGCTCCTGATACAGCAATACCCCTGTAGGAGCTGCCGAAGGCTGCGATCTTTGCTTTTGAAGATCAAAAGATCGTCCGATCGCGGCCCGAGCCTTCGGCAGCTCCTACAGGGAATACATACAGATTCACCCGCGCATAAAAATAATCAGTGGGAGTACATCTACATGCAATCGTCCAAGCCGACTCACGTCCGCTATTTGATCCTGCTCATGCTGTTTCTGGTGACCACGATCAACTACGCCGACCGCGCGACCATCGCGATCGCCGGTTCCAGCCTGCAAAAAGACCTCGGCATCGACGCGGTCACCCTCGGCTATATCTTCTCCGCTTTCGGTTGGGCCTATGTTGCCGGGCAGATTCCCGGGGGCTGGCTGCTCGATCGCTTCGGCTCGAAAAAAGTCTACGCCCTGAGCATTTTCACCTGGTCGCTGTTCACCGTGCTGCAAGGCTTTGTCGGTGAATTCGGCATGTCCACGGCGATCGTTGCGCTGTTCATGCTGCGTTTTCTGGTGGGTCTGGCCGAAGCGCCATCCTTCCCCGGCAACGCGCGCATTGTTGCCGCCTGGTTCCCGACCGCTGAACGCGGTACGGCTTCGGCAATCTTCAACTCGGCGCAATACTTTGCCACCGTGTTGTTCGCGCCGTTGATGGGCTGGATCGTGTATTCCTTCGGTTGGGAGCACGTGTTCATCGTCATGGGTATGCTCGGCATCGTGTTTTCGCTGGTCTGGCTGAAAGTCATCTATAGCCCGCGCGAACACCCTCGCATCAACGACGCCGAGTTCAAGCACATCGCCGACAACGGCGGTATGGTCGACATGGATCAGAAGGGCAAAAAATCCGACGGTCCGAAGTGGGATTACATCCGTCAGTTGCTGACCAACCGCATGATGCTCGGCGTGTATCTGGGCCAGTACTGCATCAACGGCATCACCTATTTTTTCCTGACCTGGTTCCCGGTGTACCTGGTGCAGGAACGCGGTATGACCATCCTCAAGGCCGGTTTCATTGCCTCGCTGCCGGCGATCTGCGGTTTCATCGGTGGTGTGCTTGGCGGGGTGATTTCCGATTACCTGCTGCGCAAAGGGCATTCGCTGACCTTCGCGCGCAAGGCACCGATCATCGCCGGTCTGCTGGTGTCCAGCAGCATCGTCGCTTGCAACTATGTTGATGTGGAGTGGATGGTGGTTGGCTTCATGGCTTTGGCATTCTTCGGCAAAGGCGTGGGCGCACTGGGTTGGGCAGTGGTGTCCGACACTTCGCCAAAACAGATCGCCGGTCTGAGCGGCGGCCTGTTCAATACCTTCGGCAACATCGCCTCGATTACCACGCCGATCGTGATTGGCTACATCATCAGCTCCACCGGTTCGTTCAAGTGGGCGCTGGTGTTCGTCGGTGCCAACGCACTGGTTGCAGTGTTCAGCTACCTGGTGATCGTCGGCCCGATCAAACGTGTGGTGCTCAAAGAGCCGCCAACCAACGGTGGTTCTGAAGTCACCGGCAAATTGTCTCAAGCGCATTCCTGAGGAGCGGCGTCATGCAGTTGATTGAACATTCCGACTCGCCGCGCTACATCCGCCTGCACGAGCGGGACAACGTAGTGATTGTGGTCAACGACCAGGGCGTACCGGCCGGCACCGAGTTCCCGGACGGTCTGGTGACCGTGGATTTTGTGCCGCAGAGCCACAAGGTCACCCTCGAGGACATTCCCGAGGGCGGCCAGGTGATTCGCTACGGCCAGACCATCGGCTACGCGTTGCAGCCGATTCCACGCGGCAGCTGGGTCAAGGAAGATCAACTGCGCATGCCCACCGCGCCGCCGCTGGACAGCCTGCCGCTGTCCACCGAAGTGCCGACCGCGCAGGCCCCGCTGGAAGGCTTCACGTTCGAGGGTTATCGCAACGCCGACGGCACCGTCGGCACGCGCAATATCCTCGGGATCACCACCACGGTGCAGTGCGTGACTGGTGTGCTCGATCACGCGGTGAAACGCATCAAGGACGAGTTGCTGCCGAAGTATCCGCACGTCGATGATGTGGTGGCGCTGACCCACAGCTACGGCTGCGGCGTGGCGATCACCGCCACCGACGCCTACATCCCGATCCGCACCGTGCGCAATCTGGCGCGCAACCCGAACCTGGGTGGCGAAGCGCTGGTGATCAGTCTGGGCTGCGAGAAATTGCAGGCCGGGCAGGTGATGCATGAGGACGATGCCTCGGTCGACTTGAGCGAGCCATGGCTGTATCGCCTGCAGGATTCCAGTCACGGTTTCACCGAGATGATCGAGCAGATCATGGCGCTGGCTGAAGTCCGGTTGAAGAAGCTCAACCAGCGCCGCCGCGAAACCGTGCCGGCCTCCGAGCTGATCCTCGGCATGCAGTGCGGCGGCAGCGATGCGTTCTCCGGCATCACCGCCAACCCGGCGCTGGGATATGCCTCGGACTTGCTGCTGCGCGCCGGGGCGACGGTGATGTTTTCCGAAGTCACCGAAGTGCGCGATGCGATCTACCTGCTGACCTCCCGTGCCGAAACCAGAACCGTGGCGCAAGAACTGGTGCGCGAGATGGATTGGTACGACCGTTATCTGGCCAAAGGTGAAGCGGATCGCAGTGCCAACACCACGCCGGGCAACAAGAAGGGCGGGTTGTCGAACATTGTCGAGAAGTCGCTGGGCTCGATCGTCAAATCCGGCAGCAGCGCGATCAATGGCGTGCTCGGCCCGGGCGAGCGTTTCAAGCAGAAGGGTTTGATTTTCTGCGCGACGCCTGCCAGTGATTTTGTCTGCGGCACCTTGCAGTTGGCAGCGGGGATGAACCTGCATGTGTTCACCACCGGACGGGGTACGCCGTATGGTTTGGCGATGGCGCCGGTGGTCAAGGTTTCGACGCGTACGGAGTTGGCGCAGCGCTGGCCGGACCTGATCGATATCGACGCCGGACGGATCGCCACCGGTCGCGCGACCATCGAGGAATTGGGCTGGGAGTTGTTCCACTACTACCTGGATGTGGCGAGCGGCAAGCAACAGACCTGGGCGGAGAAGCACAAGCTGCATAACGACATTACGTTGTTCAATCCGGCGCCGATTACCTGACCCTGTGGCGAGGAGCTTGCTCCCGCTGGACTGCGTAGCAGTCCCATCTTTTGGGGCCGCTTCGCGACCCAGCGGGAGCAAGCTCCCTCGCCACAAGTGTGACCGCTCCCACATTGGATCTGTGGTGTTTCTGTGGGAGCGGGCTTGCTCGCGAAGGCAATCTGACAGACGCCGGAGGACTCGCTGGCTTATCATTAAGCCCTGACGACGCTCACCCAAAGGCTCCCCCGGCATGCTGGCAATCTTCCTCGAAACCCTGAACATCACTGCACCGGTGTTCGCCATGCTGTTTCTCGGGGTGTTGCTCAAACGCATCGACTGGATCAACGACAACTTCATCCACACCGCTTCCTCGCTGGTGTTCAACGTCAGCATGCCGGCGCTGCTGTTTCTCGGGATTCTGCATGCGGATCTGCACGCCGCGCTGCAACCGGCGCTGCTGATCTACTTTGCGCTCGCCACGCTGGTGAGTTTTGCCCTGGCCTGGGGCTGGGCGATCATCAAGTGCCCGCGCGAAGATCGCGGCATTTACACTCAAGGCGCGTTTCGCGGCAACAACGGGGTGATCGGTCTGGCGCTGGCGGCGAGCATGTACGGTGACTACGGGATTTCCCTCGGGGCGATTCTCGCGGCGCTGGTGATCCTGTTCTACAACACCCTGTCGACCATCGTGCTCGCGGTGTACAGCCCGGTGATCAAGTCCGATCCGTGGAGCATCTGCAAAAGCGTGTTCAGCAACCCGCTGATCATCAGCGTGATTGCCGCCGCGCCGTTCGCGTATTTTCAGATCAGCCTGCCGGGCTGGCTGGAAACCTCTGGCCAGTATCTGGCGCAAACCACCTTGCCGCTGGCGCTGATCTGCATTGGCGGCACGCTGTCACTGGCAGCGCTGCGCAAGAGCGGCAGCATGGCGCTGAGTTCGAGTCTGGTGAAGATGATCGGCCTGCCGGTGCTGGCGACGCTCGGCGCATGGCTGTGGGGTTTTCGCGGGGCGGAGCTGGGGATTCTGTTTCTGTACTTCGGCAGCCCGACGGCGGCGGCCAGTTTCGTCATGGCCCGGGCAGCGCAGGGCAATCATGAGCTGGCGGCGGCGATCATTGTGCTGACCACGCTGATGGCGGCGATCACCACCAATATCGGGATCTTTCTGTTGCAGTGGGGTGGGTGGATCTGACTGGCAGATCTTCAGTGGCTGAAAGGGCCTCTTCGCGAGCAAGCCCGCTCCCACAGGTTTTTGTGTTGTTAATCAGATTTCAACAACACCAAAGAACCCTGTGGGAGCGGGCTTGCTCGCGAAGGCGTCAGTCCAGTCACTCAGGTTTCTGGTAGGTATCGATCACTTCCTGCGCCGCACGAAACGCATCAATCGCCGCCGGCACGCCGGCATACACCGCGCAATGCAGCAGCGCCTCGCGAATCTCATCCACCGTGCAGCCATTGTTCAGCGCACCACGCACATGGCCCTTCAGCTCTTGCGGGCACTTCAACGCGGTCAGCGCAGCAAGCGTGATCAGGCTGCGGGTTTTCAGCGGCAGACCCTCACGATTCCACACGCCACCCCAGGCATGTTCATTGACGAAATCCTGCAAGGGTTGAGTGAACTCGGTGGCGTTGCCCATGGCGCGATCAACAAACGCATCGCCCATTACCTGGCGGCGGACTTCAACCCCGGACTTCTTCGATTCGGTCATGGCATATCCCTCTTGTGGTGTTGGCGGCGCCAGGCGCGGATCGACGTGAACAACAGAAACGTCAACAGCGTCGGCAGCACGTAGAACAGCATCAACTTTTCAAGCTTGCCGGCCAGTGGCATGCCGGTGGTAAACGACACCACGTGCAGCCCGTACGCCAAATACAAACCGAGCAACAGCAAACCTTCGGCACGGGTCACGCGGTAGCCGGAATAGAACACCGGCAGGCACAGCGCGGCGACGCCGAGCATCACCGGCAGGTCGAAATCCAGTGCGTTCGGCGACACCGACAGTGGCGTCGGTGCGATCAGTGCGGTCAGGCCGAGTACCCCGAGCAGATTGAACAGGTTGGCACCGATCACGTTGCCGACGGCAATATCCCGTTGTCCGCGCAGTGCGGCGATCAGCGAAGTGGCCAGTTCCGGCAGGGAGGTGCCGACAGCGACGACGGTCAGGCCAATGACGCGCTCGGAAAATCCAAGATCAGTTGCTACCACCACGGCAGCTCCGAGCAAAAGGTGCCCGGCAAATACCAGCATCGCCAAACCGACGATGATCATCAGAGAACTGCCGATCCACGACGTTTGGGGTGTTTCAACTCGCTCTGTATGCGGCCGTGTCGAGTGCCGTGACTGGCGCAACAATAAGCCGAGATACAGCGCTAATGCGGCCAACAACAGGATGCCGTCGAAACGCCCGATTTCTTCGTTCCACGCCAATACGAATACCAGCAGGCTGGCGCCGATCATCAATGGAATATCCAGGCGCACCAGTTGCCGCGAGACCCGCAGCGGAATGATCAGTGCCGACAGGCCGAGGGTCACGAGGATATTGAAGATGCTGCTGCCGACCACGCTGCCGACTGCGATGTCGGGGTTGTGCGCCAATGCGGCTTGCAGGCTGATGGCCATTTGTGGCGCACTGCTGCCGAGGGCGACGATGGTCAGGCCGATGATCAGCGGCCGTACATGCAGACGCGCCGCCAAGCGCACCGCCGCACGTACCATAAGTTCGGCACCGAAGATCAGCAGGCACAGACCCGCGAGCAGTTCGATCACGCTGATCAGGGGTAAATCGGCTAATCCGAAAATGGTCAGCGCTCCATCAGTCGAGGGCCTGCACGCGAACCCGTGCGGTGCCGCTGCGCAACATGCCCAGCTGTTCGGCGGCCTCGCGAGACACGTCGATCAGGCGCCCGCGTGTATGCGGGCCGCGGTCATTGATGCGGACCACGACGGATTCATCGTTTTTCAGGTTGGTGACCTTCACCCGGGTGCCGAAGGGTAGCTGGCGATGGGCGGCGGTCAGGGAATTCTGGTTGAACGGCTCGCCACTGGCGGTGCGTTTACCGTGGTGCTTGGCACCGTAATAAGAGGCGACGCCGGTCTGGTCGTAACCGTGCGGGTCGATGATGTCGGTGCTGGCGCAACCGGCCAGCAGGGAGAGCAGGGCGCAGGCGCCGAGCAGGCGTTTCATTCAAAGGCTCCACAAAACAAATGTGGAAACAATCCAATTTGGAGATCAGCTTCTGTGGCGAGGGGATTTATCCCCGATGGGGCGCGCAGCGCCCCCAAATTCCAGATACAGAAGAATTGGGGCAGCTTCGCAGCCCATCGGGGATAAATCCCCTCACCACAAAAAACCTCTTGCCATAGAAGATTGTTCCCACAGGGGATGGAGCCAGGCTTCAGGTCTGGCCCCATTTTCATCAGCCTTCGAGCTTGCTTTTCAGCAGTTCGTTCACTTGCTGCGGGTTGGCTTTGCCTTTCGAAGCCTTCATGGCCTGACCGACGAAGAAGCCGAACATCTTGCCGCGTTTGGCTTCGTCTGCCGCACGGTATTGTTCGACCTGCTCGGCGTTGGCCGCGAGCATTTCGTCCAGTACCGCGGAGATCGCGCCGCTGTCGGTCACTTGCTTCAGACCGCGCTTGTCGATGATCTCGTCCGCCGTGCCTTCGCCGTTGGCCATCGCTTCGAACACCACTTTGGCGATCTTGCCGGAGATGGTGTTGTCCTTGATGCGCTGCAGCATGCCGCCCAACAGTTCAGCGGAAACCGGCGACTCGTCGATGTCCAGGCCTTGCTTGTTGAGCAGGCTGCCCAACTCGACCATCACCCAGTTCGCCGCCAGTTTGGCGTCGCCGCCGATGGCTGCGACCTTCTCGAAGTAGTCCGCTTGCTCACGGCTGGTGGCCAGCACGTTGGCGTCGTAGGCCGACAGACCGAACTGGCTCTGGAAGCGCTCGCGTTTTTGCGGTGGCAGTTCCGGCAGGGTGGCGCGCACCTCGCCGAGGAACGACTCTTCGATGACCACCGGCAGCAGGTCCGGATCGGGGAAGTAACGGTAGTCGTTGGCTTCCTCTTTGGAGCGCATCGGACGGGTCTCGTCCTTGTTCGGATCGTACAGACGGGTCTGCTGGATCACTTTGCCGCCGTCTTCGATCAGCTCGATCTGCCGCTGGATCTCGGAGTTGATCGCCTTCTCGATGAAGCGGAACGAGTTGACGTTCTTGATCTCGCAGCGGGTGCCGAACTCAACCTGACCTTTCGGACGTACCGACACGTTGCAGTCGCAACGCAGCGAACCTTCGGCCATGTTGCCGTCGCAGATGCCCAGGTAACGCACCAGCGCGTGGATCGCCTTGACATAAGCCACGGCTTCCTTGGCGCTGCGCATGTCCGGTTCGGAAACGATTTCCAGCAGCGGCGTGCCGGCACGGTTCAGGTCGATACCGGTGGCGCCGTTGAATTCTTCGTGCAGGCTCTTGCCGGCGTCTTCTTCCAGGTGCGCGCGGGTGATGCCGACACGTTTGACGGTGCCGTCTTCCAGCGCGATGTCCAGGTGGCCCTTGCCGACAATCGGCAACTCCATCTGGCTGATCTGGTAGCCCTTCGGCAGGTCCGGGTAGAAGTAGTTTTTACGGGCGAACACGTTGTGCTGACCGATCTCGGCGTCAATCGCCAGACCGAACATCACCGCCATGCGCACCGCTTCCTGGTTCAGCACCGGCAACACGCCGGGCATGCCCAGGTCGATCAGGCTGGCCTGGGTGTTCGGCTCGGAGCCGAACTGGGTGGAACTACCGGAAAAGATTTTCGACCGGGTAGTGAGCTGAGTGTGAATCTCCAGCCCGATCACGACTTCCCATTGCATGTGTGTCTCCTAGCCTTTTGCTGGGGATTTTGAAACGTTGCGAGCGAAGGTAAGGCAAGGCGAAAACTGGCGAGTAAGCGGAGTTGACTTTAGTCAATGAGCATTACGAGCCAGTTTTCAACGCAGCATTACCGAGCGCAGCAGTTTCAAAACCCCTGCGGGGTGCGGGTGTGCCAGTCAGTGTGTAACTGATACTGGTGGGCAACGTTGAGCAAACGGCCTTCCTGGAAATACGGCGCGAGCAACTGCACGCCCACCGGCAGACCGTCGACAAAACCGGCCGGCATCGACAGACCCGGCAGGCCCGCGAGGTTGGCGGTGATGGTGTAGACGTCTTCCAGATAGGCAGCGACCGGGTCGCTGTTCTTGGCGCCGAGCTTCCAGGCCGGGTTCGGCGTGGTCGGGCCGAGGATGATGTCGACCTCATTAAAGGCCGCCATGAAGTCGTTTTTCACCAGACGACGGATCTTCTGCGCTTTCAGGTAGTAGGCGTCGTAGTAACCGGCGGACAGCGCGTAGGCACCGACCATGATCCGGCGCTGCACTTCAGGCCCGAAGCCTTCGCCACGGGAGCGCTTGTACAGGTCGATCAGGTTTTCCGGGTTCTCGCAGCGATGGCCGAAGCGCACGCCGTCGAAACGCGACAGGTTCGAGGAAGCTTCGGCCGGGGCGATCACGTAGTACGCAGGAATCGCGTGCTGCATGTTCGGCAGGCTGATTTCCTTGATAACGGCACCGAGCTTCTGCAGCTCCTGGATGCTGTTCTGGATCAGTTCGGCGATGCGCGGGTCGAGACCGGCGCTGAAATATTCCTTCGGCACGCCGATGCGCAGGCCCTGCAGCGAAGTGTTGAGGCTGGCGGAGTAATCCGGAACCGGCTCATCGATGCTGGTGGAATCGTTCTGATCGAACCCGGCCATACCTTGCAACAAAATCGCGCAGTCTTCGGCCGTACGCGCCAACGGGCCGCCCTGATCGAGGCTGGAGGCGTAAGCGATCATGCCCCAGCGCGAAACACGACCGTAGGTCGGCTTCAGGCCAGTGAGGTTGGTGAATGCAGCGGGCTGACGGATCGAACCACCGGTGTCGGTGGCGGTGGCCGCCGGCAACAGACGAGCGGCAACCGCGGCGGCCGAACCACCGGACGAACCGCCGGGCACGTGTTCCAGGTTCCACGGGTTTTTCACTGCGCCGTACCAGCTCGACTCGTTGGCCGAACCCATGGCGAATTCGTCCATGTTGGTCTTGCCCAGGGTCACGGCGCCGGCTGCGGCCAGTTTCGCAACCACGGTTGCGTCGTACGGCGCCTTGAAGTTGTCGAGCATCTTCGAGCCGCAGCTGGTGCGGATGCCCTGGGTGCAGAACAGGTCCTTGTGAGCGATCGGCGCACCGAGCAGGGCGCCGCTCTCACCGTTGGCCCGGCGCGCGTCGGCGGCTTTCGCCTGCTCGAGTGCCAGCTCTTCGGTGAGGCTGATGAAACTGTTGAGCTGCGGATCGAGCTGGGTAATACGCGCCAGCAGGACTTTGGTCAGCTCTTCGGAGGAAAACTTTTTATCGGCGAGACCGCGGGCGATCTCGGCCAGAGTCATTTGATGCATTGCAGGCTCTTTCCCTTTAGTCGATGACTTTCGGAACCAGATACAGGCCGTTTTCGACCGCTGGTGCGATGGACTGATAGGCCTCGCGGTGATTGGTCTCGGTCACGACGTCGGCGCGCAGGCGCTGACTGGCTTCCAGCGGGTGGGCCAAAGGCTCGATACCGTCGGTATCGACGGCCTGCATTTCGTCGACCAGCCCGAGAATGCTGTTGAGGGCGGAAGTAATGTGCGGAAGATCGGCATCATTCAGGCCAAGGCAGGCCAGATGTGCGATTTTTTCCACGTCGGAGCGTTCTAGCGCCATCGGGATTCTCCAGTGGAAAACAGAACGGACGGCGTCCGTGTGTTAGATTGTCGGAACACTACCGCACTTCTACGGTCATAAGGCCGCGATTGTGGGGCTTGGTGCACAGAAAAGCGGCCAATTTAACATATTGGCGCCTTGCCCAAAATCCCTGTCGTTGTTAGAGTTTGCCGCACTTTTTTACCCACGCGTTGCCTAGGGTCCCTTTCCCATGTTCAAGAAACTGCGTGGCATGTTTTCCAGCGATCTTTCCATTGACCTGGGCACTGCCAACACCCTTATTTACGTGCGCGAGCGCGGTATCGTCCTGAATGAGCCATCGGTTGTGGCCATTCGGACACACGGTAACCAGAAAAGTGTCGTCGCTGTCGGCACCGAAGCCAAGCGCATGCTCGGCCGTACGCCGGGCAACATTGCTGCCATTCGTCCGATGAAGGACGGCGTGATCGCTGACTTCAGCGTCTGCGAAAAGATGCTGCAATACTTTATCAACAAGGTTCACGAAAACAGCTTTCTGCAGCCCAGCCCTCGTGTGCTGATCTGCGTTCCATGCAAATCCACCCAGGTTGAGCGTCGTGCCATCCGTGAATCGGCCCTTGGTGCCGGTGCCCGTGAAGTGTTCCTGATCGAAGAGCCGATGGCGGCTGCGATCGGTGCCGGTCTGCCGGTTGAAGAAGCACGCGGTTCGATGGTCGTCGATATCGGTGGTGGTACCACTGAAATCGCGCTGATCTCCCTGAACGGCGTGGTCTATGCCGAATCCGTCCGCGTGGGCGGCGACCGTTTCGACGAAGCGATCATCACCTACGTGCGCCGCAACTACGGCAGCCTGATCGGTGAATCGACTGCCGAGCGCATCAAGCAGGAAATCGGTACGGCCTACCCGGGCGGCGAAGTTCGCGAAGTCGACGTTCGCGGTCGCAACCTGGCCGAAGGCGTTCCACGCGCATTCACCCTGAACTCCAACGAAGTGCTGGAAGCTCTGCAAGAGTCCCTGGCTACCATCGTTCAGGCGGTGAAAAGCGCACTGGAGCAATCGCCGCCGGAACTGGCTTCCGACATCGCCGAGCGTGGTCTGGTGCTGACCGGTGGTGGCGCGCTGCTGCGTGACCTCGACAAGTTGCTGGCCCAGGAAACCGGTCTGCCGGTGATCGTTGCCGAAGACCCGCTGACCTGCGTTGCTCGCGGCGGTGGCCGTGCATTGGAAATGATGGACAAGCACACCATGGACCTGCTCTCCAGCGAATAATCGCCGGGTTGCAATACGTGGGTGAGCGCACAGGCAGCACTTTGCAGTGCTGCCTGTTGGCGTTTATCTTCTGTCAGTCTTCATCCAGGCCGGTTTGATGCCGTATGAATAAACAGAACATTTGCCTGGGAGGAGCGGCTTATTAAACCGCTTTTCGCCAAAGGCCCTTCGTTGGGTGTGCGCCTGTTGGTGCTGGCCGTGCTGTCGGTCGCGCTGATGGTGGTCGATGCCCGCTTCGACCTGCTCAAACCCGCGCGCAAACAAGCGTCGCTGGTGTTGATGGACGCCTACTGGATCACCGACCTGCCCGGACGGCTGTGGGAAGGCATCGCCAGTCAGTTCGGCAGCCGCACCGAGCTTGTCGCCGAAAACGAAAAACTCAAGACCGAGAACCTGCTGTTGCAGGGCCGCATGCAGAAGCTTGCCGCCCTCACCGAGCAGAACGTGCGGCTGCGCGAGTTGCTCAATTCCTCCGCACTGGTCAACGAAAAGGTCGAAGTGGCCGAGTTGATCGGCATGGACCCCAATCCCTTCACCCATCGCATCATCATCAATAAAGGTGAGCGCGATGGCGTGGTGCTCGGTCAGCCGGTGCTCGATGCACGCGGCCTGATGGGCCAGGTGGTCGAGTTGATGCCGTACACCTCCCGGGTGCTGCTGCTGACCGATACCACTCACAGCATTCCTGTGCAGGTGAACCGTAACGGTCTGCGGGCGATTGCCAGCGGCACCGGCAACCCGGAACGTCTGGAGCTGCGGCATGTTGCCGATACCGCCGACATCAAGGAAGGCGATCTGCTGGTCAGCTCCGGCCTGGGTCAGCGCTTCCCGGCCGGTTATCCGGTGGCGACGGTCAAGGAAGTCATCCACGACTCCGGCCAGCCGTTCGCGATTGTCCGTGCGGTGCCGACCGCTGCATTGAACCGCAGTCGTTATCTGCTGCTGGTATTCAGCGACAACCGCACTGCCGAAGAACGCGCCAACGATGCGGCGCAGGCCCAGGAAAATCTTGATGCGCAGGGCGGCGGCCCGATGCTTCCGGCCACGGTGCCGAAAGTCGTCAACACACCGGCAGCCGCGACAACGCCAGCTGCGCCGACCGCTCCAGCGCCAGCTGCTGCGGCCAGCACCACGCCGGCCAAACCTGCGGCCAAGCCCACGGCGGCGAGCAAGCCGCCGGCATCCCAGCCTGTTGCGCGTCCGGCGGCGAAACCACCTGCCGCCGCGCCAGCTAACACCGGGAGACAAGAATAATGGTCGGCGCTACCGCTTCGCGTAACGGCTGGATTGTCTGGCTGACGTTTGTCGTCGGCATCCTGCTCAGCGTTTCACCGCTGCCAATGTTCATGGAAATCCTGCGTCCCCTCTGGCTGGCCTTGCTGCTGACTTTCTGGGCGTTGTACATGCCCCATACGGTCGGCATGGTCACCGCGTTCTGTCTGGGGCTGGCCGAAGACGTGCTGCAGGGCGATCTGCTTGGCCAGAATGCCTTGATCCTGACGCTGATCACCTTCCTCGTGCTGTCGTTGCAGCAGCGTCTGCGGATGTTCCCGATGTGGCAGCAATGCCTGGTGATCCTGGTGATCTTCGGCCTCGCTCAACTGGTTCAACTGTGGCTCAGCGCCTTGACCGGCAATCGTCAGCCCACCCTGGCGCTGGTACTGCCGGCACTGGTCAGTGCCTTGCTCTGGCCTTGGGTCAGCTTCGCTTTGCGTGGATTGCGCCGGCGCTACAAAATCAACTGATTCGGTCAGGCATGTGCCCGCACCTCGACAAGGGAGATGTCTTGATGAAGCCGCTTTACCTCGCCTCTGGTTCGCCGCGTCGGCGTGAGTTGCTCACGCAGATCGGCGTGCCGTTCTCCGCCATCACTGCGGACATCGATGAAACCCCGCTCCCTGAAGAATCGCCCTCGGCCTATGTCGAACGCCTTGCGCGTGGCAAGGCCGAGGCCGGTCGACGCACGCTGGTGTCCGACGCGGCGTTTTGCGTTCTGGGCGCGGACACCGCGGTGGTGCTCGACGGCAAAATTCTTGGCAAACCGGTGGACGAAGCCGACGCATGCGCCATGCTGATGATGTTGTCCGGCAAGGAGCATGAAGTGCTGACCGCCATCGCTGTGCTGCAAGACCAGCGCTGCGAGTCGCGCGTGGTGCGCAGTCTGGTGCGGTTCCGTCCGATCAGCCGCGAAGAGGCTGCGGCCTACTGGGCCAGTGGCGAACCCCGGGACAAGGCCGGCGGTTATGGCATTCAGGGCCTCGGCGCGGTGTTTGTCGCCGGCCTCAATGGCAGCTATTCGGCGGTGGTCGGGCTGCCGGTTTGCGAAACCGCAGAACTGTTGGGCCATTTCGGCATACCCTGTTGGCAAAACCTGAACGCGCAATGAGCGTCGTACGAATCAAGATGCGGCCATTATCGTGAACACGCCTGAACGAGACCCTGCCATGAGTGAAGAGATTCTGATCAACATCACGCCGATGGAATCGCGCGTGGCGGTGGTCGAAAACGGTGTGCTGCAAGAAGTCCACGTTGAGCGCACGCAAAAGCGCGGGATCGTCGGCAACATCTATAAAGGCAAGATCGTGCGCGTGCTGCCGGGCATGCAGGCGGCGTTCGTCGATATCGGTCTGGATCGCGCCGCGTTCATTCATGCCTCGGAAATTTCCCTGCGCGAAGGCCCGGCGGTAGAAAGCATCAGCGCGCTGGTGCACGAAGGGCAGAGCCTGGTGGTGCAGGTGACCAAGGACCCGATCGGCTCGAAAGGTGCGCGACTGACGACTCAGTTGTCGATTCCGTCGCGTTATCTGGTGTACATGCCGCGCACCGCCCATGTCGGCATTTCCCTGAAGATCGAAGACGAAGCCGAGCGCGAACGCCTCAAGCAGGTGGTCAGCGATTGTGTGGCCAAGGAAGGAATCAAAGAGGCCGGTGGCTTCATTCTGCGTACCGCCGCCGAAGGTGCCGGGGCTGATGAAATCCTCATGGACATCCGCTACCTGCGGCGCCTGTGGGATCAGATCAATGCGCAGATCCAGACCATCGGCGCACCGAGTGTGATTTATGAAGACCTCGGCCTGGCCTTGCGCACCTTGCGCGATCTGGTCAGCCCGAAGATCGAGAAGATCCGCATCGACTCCCGGGAAACTTTTCAGAAAACCACGCAGTTCGTCGCCGAACTGATGCCGGAAATCGCCGATCGTCTGGAACACTATCCGGGCGAGCGGCCGATTTTCGACCTGTATGGCGTCGAAGACGAAATCCAGAAAGCCCTCGAGCGCAAAGTGCCGCTCAAGTCCGGCGGCTATCTGGTGGTCGACCCGGCGGAAGCCATGACCACCATCGACGTCAACACCGGCGCGTTCGTTGGTCATCGCAATCTCGAAGAAACCATCTTCAAGACCAACCTCGAAGCCGCCACCGCGATTGCCCGGCAGATGCGCCTGCGCAATCTGGGCGGGATCATCATCATCGACTTCATCGACATGGAAGATGAAGAGCACCAGCGCCAGGTGCTGCGTACCCTGGAAAAACAGCTCGAACGTGATCACGCCAAGACCAACATCATCGGCATCACCGAGTTGGGCCTGGTGCAGATGACCCGCAAGCGCACCCGCGAGAGCCTTGAGCAAGTGCTGTGCGAGCCGTGCAGCAGTTGCCAGGGCCGTGGCAAGCTGAAGACCCCGGAAACCATCTGTTACGAGATTTTTCGCGAGATTCTGCGTGAAGCCCGCGCCTATCAGGCCGAGGGGTATCGGGTACTGGCGAACCAGAAAGTAGTGGATCGGCTGCTCGACGAAGAGTCGGGTAATGTCGCCGAGCTTGAAGGGTTCATCGGCCGCACCATCCGCTTTCAGGTCGAAACCATGTATTCCCAGGAACAATATGACGTGGTGCTGCTCTGAACCCCTGCAGCACATTTAATCCACAACGGCTGGCCTCAGCTTTTAGTAGTTTTTTTGCCATGGGAGCCAACTGACATGGAGCGTCTGACACGCATTTTGGCCACACTGACCCGCTGGGGGCTGGGCCTGTGCGCGTTGGTTCTGGTGTTGATGGCGTTGTACGTCAGCCTCGGTCGGGAACTGACGCCGCTGGTGGCGGAATACCGCACCGATATCGAAGACAAGGCCACCGCCGCACTCGGCATGCCGTTGCAGATCGGCGAACTGGAAGGCAACTGGAGCGGCTTCGCGCCGATTCTGCTGGCCCATGATGTGATGGTTGGTGACGGCGCCAATGCCTTGCGCCTGGATCGGGTGCGCGTGGTACCTGATCTCTGGGCCAGTCTGCTGGCGCGCGAAGTCCGCATCGCCCACCTGGAACTGAACGGCCTGAAGATCAGCGTCAAGGAAGCGCAGGATGGCACCTGGGCGCTGGAAGGCTTGCCGGTGCAAAAGGATCAGCCGCTTGATCCCGAACAATTGTTCAAGCGCTCGCAGATGGTTCAGCAATTGTCGGTGCTCGACAGTCAGGTGACCGTGCAGCCGCTGGATCAGGCACCGATGACCTTTACTTATGTTGGCCTCAATCTGAAAACCGGCAGCAGCCGTCAGCGTCTTGATGCTCGTCTGACCTTGCCCGATGGGCAACCGGTAGCGATGAGCCTGCGTACACGGATTCGCCCCTCTCAATTGCGCAACAGTTCGGTTGACGGTTATGTCAGCCTGCCGCAAAGCGACTGGTCGAAGTGGCTGCCGGAGCGTGTGACCCAACAATGGAATTTTTCCGAGATCAAGGCGGGCGGCGAGCTGTGGGTGAACTGGAACGACGGCGCTCTGCAAAGCGCCGCCATCCGCTTGAACGCACCGCAGGTGACCGGCGCTTATGCCGAGCGCAAGCCGATCAAAATCAGCAATCTGGCGCTCAACGGCTATTACCAGCGGGATGACGAGGGCGCGATCGTTACTCTCGATTCGCTGGCGATGAACTTCGGCGAGAATCGCTGGGAATCCCGTGTGCAGCTCAAGCAGACGGTGGCCACCGATAAAACCGATGAGTTGTGGCACTTGCAGGCCGACCGCCTCGACCTGACACCGATCACGCCGTTGCTCAATGCGCTGGGGCCGTTGCCCGAAAACGTCGCCACGGTCGTCGACCACCTGAAGGTGACGGGTGGACTGCGCAACGTGCTGCTGGATTTTCGTCCCAACGCCACCGACGGCTCGAAGTTCGGCTTCGCTGCCAACCTCGATAATGTCGGTTTCGATGCCTATCACGGTGCCCCGGCGGCGCGAAACGTCAGTGGCAGCCTCAGCGGCAACCTCGACGGCGGCGAGTTGCGCCTGGACAGCAAGGATTTCGTCCTGCACCTCGACCCGATCTTCGCCAAGCCATGGCAATACATTCAGGCCAATGCCCGACTGACGTGGAAGCTCGACAAAGAAGGTTTCACCCTGATCGCGCCCTACCTGAAAGTGCTGGGCGAAGAGGGCAAGATTGCCGGCGACTTCCTGATCCGCCTGCATTTCGATCATAGCCAGGAAGACTACATGGACCTGCGCGTCGGGCTGGTCGATGGCGACGGTCGCTACACCACCAAATACCTGCCCGAAGTCTTGAGCCCGGCCCTCGACGAGTGGCTGCGTACGGCGATCCTCAAGGGCGCCGTGGATCAGGGTTTCTTCCAGTACCAGGGGTCGCTGAGCAAAAACGCCAAGGACTCGGATCGCAGCATCAGCCTGTTTTTCAAGGTGCATGACGCCGAGCTGGCGTTCCAGCCGGGTTGGCCGCACGTGAGCAAGGTCAGCGGCGACGTGTTCATCGAAGACAGCGGCGTGCGCATCGTGGCCGAGAAGGGCCAGTTGCTCGACACCCAGGTCAGCAATGTTTTCGTCAATATTCCCCATGTGCCAGCCGGGCAACCTACCCACATGTTCCTCGACGGCGGGTTTGCCGGCGGGTTGGGCGACGGGCTGAAGATTCTGCAGACTGCGCCGATTGGCACGGGCGAAACCTTTGCTGGCTGGGAAGGTGAGGGCGATCTGCAGGGCAAGGTCAAACTCGACATTCCGCTGGAAAAGGGCGATCTGCCGAAGATCCTCGTTGACTTCAAGACCGCCAATGCGCGCTTGAAACTGGCTGAGCCGAAGCTGGAACTGAGTCAGCTCAAGGGCGATTTCCGCTTCGACAGCGCCAAGGGTTTGAGCGGGCAGAACATCGCCGCCAGGGCTTTCGACAAGCCCGTGACCGCACAGATTTTTGCCGATGGCAGCGCCAATAAAATCAAGACTCGGGTCGCGGCTTCCGGGCAGGTCGAAGTCAAGAAACTCACGGACTGGCTGGGCGTGACTCAGCCATTGCCGGTGTCCGGGACCCTTCCCTATCAGTTGCAGGTCAACCTCGACGGCACCGACAGTCAGCTCATCGTCAGTTCCAGCATGAAAGGCGTCGCGGTGGATCTGCCGGCGCCGTTCGGCATGTCGGCCGAGCAGGGTCGTGACACGGTGTTCCGCATGACGCTGCAGGGACCGGAGCGGCGTTACTGGGTCAACTACGATCAACTGGCGAGCTTCATCTTCGCCGCGCCGCCGAGCAATATCGCCGATGGTCGCGGTGAGCTGTTTCTAGGAACCGGCGACGCCGTACTGCCGAATGCCAAGGGCTTGCGCATTCGCGGTGTGCTGTCGGAGCTGGACGTCGCGCCGTGGCAGGATCTGCTCGGCAAATACGCTGGCAACGATCCGGGCGGCAGTGCCAAACAACTGCTCAACAGTGCCGACTTCAAGGTGGGCAAGCTCACCGCATTCGGCTCCACGCTGGATCAGGCCGCGGTTCAGGTCTATCGCAAGCCGTGGGCGTGGAATCTGGCACTCGATAGTCAGCAGGCCAAGGGTTCGGCCAGCCTGCCCGATGTCAAGGGCGCGCCGATCGCGGTCAATCTGCAATACGTGCGCTTGCCGGCGCCGGATCCGACGGTGCAGGCGGACGAGAATTCGCCTGATCCGCTGGTTTCGGTTGACCCGACGAAGATTCCCGCGCTGGATATCACCATCAATCAGTTGTTTCTGGGCCAGGATCTGGTTGGCGGCTGGTCGCTGAAGGTGCGACCGACGGCCAAAGGCATCGTCCTGAATAACCTCGACATGGGCCTCAAGGGCATCCTGTTGCAGGGCAATGGCGGCTGGGAAGGGGCGCCGGGTTCGACCAACAGCTGGTTCAAGGGCCGGATCAGCGGCAAGAACCTCGCCGATGTGCTCAAGGGCTGGGGCTTTGCGCCAAGCGTGACCAGTGAAGAGTTCCACATGGACGTCGATGGCCGCTGGCCGGGTTCGCCGGCATGGCTGGCGACCAAGCGTTTCTCCGGCACGCTGGATGCTTCGCTCAACAAAGGTCAATTCGTTGAAGTGGAGGGCGGCGCGCAGGCGTTGCGGGTGTTTGGCCTGCTCAACTTCAACTCCATCGGCCGGCGCCTGCGTCTGGACTTCTCCGATTTGTTCGGCAAGGGCCTGAGCTATGACCGGGTCAAGGGCCTGTTGGTGGCCAATAACGGCGTGTATGTCACCCGCGAGCCGATTCGTCTGACCGGTCCTTCGAGCAATCTTGAGCTGGACGGTACGCTGGATCTGGTCGGCGATCAGGTCGATGCGAAATTGCTGGTGACCTTGCCGGTGACCAACAACCTGCCGATTGCTGCGTTGATTGTCGGCGCGCCGGCGGTCGGCGGGGCGTTGTTCCTGATCGACAAGCTGATCGGCGATCGTGTGGCGCGCTTCGCCAGCGTCAAGTACACCGTCAAAGGCCCGTGGAAAGAGCCGAAAATCACCTTCGACAAGCCTTTTTGAGTAGCATGAGGCTTCCCCCGTGTAGGAGCTGCCGCAGGCTGCGATCTTTTGATCTGGTTTTTAAAAGCAAAATCAAAAGATCGCAGCCTGCGGCAGCTCCTACAGTGATAAGTGGACTCCCTGTCAGGAAGCGGCCATGTCTTTAGCGGTGATTCAAATGGTCAGCCAGAGCGATGTGCTGGCCAATCTGGCGCAGGCTCGGCGCCTGCTCGAACAGGCTGGGGCCAGCGGCGCGAAGCTGGCAGTGCTGCCGGAAAATTTCGCTGCCATGGGCCGTCGCGACATCGCCGATATCGGTCGCGCCGAAGCGCTCGGCGACGGGCCGATCCTGCCATGGTTGAAACAGACCGCACGCGACCTCAAGTTATGGATAGTGGCCGGCACGTTGCCGTTGCCACCGCTCGGGCAACCGGACGCCAAGTCCCACGCCTGCTCGCTGCTGGTCAACGATCAGGGTGAAACCGTGGCGCGGTATGACAAGTTGCACCTGTTCGACGTCGATGTGGCGGACAATCGCGGGCGGTACCGTGAATCCGATGACTATGCTTATGGCAGTGGCGTGGTGGTCGCGGACACGCCGGTTGGCCGGGTTGGCCTGACCGTGTGCTACGACTTGCGCTTTCCGGAGCTGTACAGTGAATTGCGCGCTGCCGGGGCCGAGTTGATTACCGCCCCATCGGCCTTCACTGCAGTGACCGGTGCGGCGCATTGGGACGTGCTGATTCGCGCCCGGGCCATCGAGACCCAGTGTTACGTATTGGCGGCAGCACAGGGCGGGACCCACCCGGGACCGCGTGAGACCTTCGGTCATGCGGCGATTATCGATCCGTGGGGCCGGGTGCTGGCGGATCAGGATCAAGGCGAAGCGGTGTTGTTGGCCGCTCGCGACAGTGATGAACAAGCGTCTATCAGGGCGCGAATGCCGGTGACGAATCATCGGCGGTTTTTCTCGCAGGGCGCCCAGCGGCCTGCTTCAGAACATGAATTTAAGGCGTAAACCTATGAGCGAGTTGTTGTCCTCAGTCAGTGATCACCTGTTGGCGCCCGGCGGCGTGACCATCGAGAGCCTGCAAGGTGTGCTCGGCGATCTGGCCGGCCCGGGCATCGATGCTGCCGATCTGTATTTCCAGGGCCAGATCTCCGAGTCGTGGTCGCTGGAAGACGGTATCGTCAAGGAAGGCAGCTTCAACCTCGACCAGGGTGTTGGCGTGCGTGCGCAGTCCGGCGAGAAAACCGGTTTTGCCTACAGCAACGCGATCACCCTTGAAGCCCTTGGTGCGGCGGCGCGTGCTGCGCGTTCGATCTCCCGCGCCGGGCAGAACGGCACGGTGCAGGCATTCAGCACTCAGGATGTCGCACAGCTGTACGCGCCGGACAACCCGCTGGAAGTGCTGAGCCGCGCCGAGAAAGTCGAGCTGCTCAAGCGCATCGACGTCGCTACCCGCGCCCTCGATCCACGGATTCAGCAGGTCAGCGTGAGCATGGCCGGGGTCTGGGAACGGATTCTGGTGGCGTCCACCGACGGTGGCCTGGCCGCTGACGTGCGTCCGCTGGTGCGTTTCAACGTCAGCGTGATCGTCGAGCAGAATGGCCGTCGCGAACGCGGCGGACATGGCGGCGGCGGGCGAACCGACTATCGTTATTTCCTCGCCGAAGACCGCGCCATGGGCTACGCCCGTGAAGCGCTGCGTCAGGCACTGGTCAATCTGGAAGCGATTCCGGCACCGGCCGGCACCTTGCCTGTCGTCCTCGGTTCGGGCTGGTCCGGCGTGCTCCTGCACGAAGCGGTCGGTCATGGTCTGGAAGGCGACTTCAATCGCAAGGGCAGTTCGGCCTACAGCGGGCGCATGGGCGAAATGGTTGCCTCCAAGCTCTGCACCATTGTCGATGACGGCACGTTGAGCGGTCGTCGCGGTTCGCTGAGCGTCGACGACGAAGGCACCCCGACCGAGTGCACCACGCTGATCGAGAACGGCGTGCTCAAGGGTTACATGCAGGACAAACTCAACGCGCGCCTGATGGGCGTGGCCCGTACCGGCAACGGTCGTCGTGAGTCCTACGCGCATCTGCCGATGCCGCGCATGACCAACACCTACATGCTCGGAGGCGAGAGCGATCCGGCGGAAATCATCGCGTCGGTGAAGAAGGGCATCTACTGCGCCAACCTTGGCGGCGGTCAGGTCGACATCACCAGCGGCAAGTTCGTGTTCTCCACCAGCGAGGCGTACCTGATCGAGGATGGCAAGATCACCGCGCCGGTCAAGGGCGCGACGTTGATCGGCAACGGCCCCGAGGCGATGAGCCGGGTGTCGATGGTCGGTAACGATCTGGCGCTGGACAGCGGTGTGGGCACGTGCGGCAAGGACGGGCAGTCGGTGCCGGTGGGTGTCGGTCAGCCGACGCTGAAGATCGATGCGATTACCGTGGGTGGCACGGGCGCATAAATAAACCAGCTGTAGGAGCTGCCGCAGGCTGCGATCTTTGCTTTTTCAAGATCAAAAGATCGCAGCCTGTGGCAGCTCCTACAGGGCGAGTATCAACGCAGACCGCGTTGGGTATCGTCCAGCTCACGGATGTACTTGAAGATCTTGCGGCTGGAAGCAGGAGGTTTGTTTTGCGCAACCTCGTGCTGAGCCTGACGGATCAGGGAACGCAGTTGCTGGCGATCGGCGTCCGGGTATTCGACGACGAATTTCTCCAGCACGGCATCGTCACCGGCGATCAGGCGGTCACGCCAGCGTTCGAGGTTGTGGAAACGCTCGTTGTACTGACGGGTGGAGGCATCGAGTTGATCGAGCAGGACCAGAATCGCGTCAGTGTCCTGATCGCGCATCAGTTTGCCGATGAACTGCAGGTGCCGTTTACGCGCGATGTTCGCGGTGTGCTTCGGCGCATCGGCCAAGGCCCGGCGCAAAGCGTCGGTCAATGGCAGTTTTGCCTGCAAGTCGGGCTTGAGTGTTGTAAGGCGCTCGCCAAGGTCAACCAGAGCATGCAGCTCGCGTTTGACCTGAGATTTGCTTTTTTCTCCCGTATCGAGGGAGTCGTCGTAAGAATCAACCATGGTGGCAGTCCGCAAAGAAACGCCGCCATGATAACCAGTCGGGGGCCGCTTGTCCGGCCCGGTCGCTCGATGACCCCAGCCGAAAGCAGAATTTGAGTGGAGATGAGCATGAGTGCAGTTCAAAGCGTCGGCCCGCAAGCATTGCCGGCATTGCAGGAGCAGGTCGAGCAGATCATCGCCGAAGCCAAGCGTCAGGGCGCCAGCGCCTGTGAAGTCGCGGTGTCGCTGGAGCAGGGTTTGTCGACGTCGGTGCGTCAGCGTGAGGTCGAGACGGTCGAATTCAATCGCGACCAGGGCTTTGGCATCACCTTGTACGTCGGCCAGCGCAAAGGCTCGGCCAGCACCTCCGCCAGCGGTCCGGACGCGATTCGCGAAACCGTCGCTGCCGCACTGGCGATCGCCAAACACACCTCTGAAGACGAAGCCTCGGGTCTCGCCGATGCCGCGCTGATGGCCAGGGATGTGCAGGATTTCGATCTGTTCCACGAATGGGACATCACCCCAGAGCAGGCCATCGAGAAGGCGTTGCTCTGCGAAGCCGCGGCGTTCGACGCCGATGCGCGAATCAAGAACGCCGACGGCACTACCCTCAGCACTCATCAGGGCTGCCGTGTGTATGGCAACAGCCACGGTTTCATCGGCGGTTACGCGTCGACCCGGCACAGCCTCAGCTGCGTGATGATCGCCGAAGCCGATGGCCAGATGCAGCGCGATTACTGGTATGACGTCAATCGTCAGGGCAGCCTGCTGGCGGATCCGGTGAGCATTGGTCAGCGTGCCGCGCAACGCGCCGCGAGCCGTCTGGGTGCGCGTCCGGTGCCGACCTGCGAAGTGCCGGTGCTGTTTTCCGCTGAACTGGCG
Organism: Pseudomonas sp. JQ36; assembly: GCF_053851495.1. NCBI lineage: Bacteria > Pseudomonadati > Pseudomonadota > Gammaproteobacteria > Pseudomonadales > Pseudomonadaceae > Pseudomonas > Pseudomonas sp. JQ36. The sequence continues at coordinate 5,814,429 of NZ_CM132642.1, forward strand.
GGAGGTTTGTTCGGCAGCTTCCTGTCGGCGGTGTCTGGCGGCAGTCTGTATCGCAAATCGTCGTTCCTCGAAGGCACGCTGGGGCAGAAGCTGTTTCCGGAATGGCTGACCATCGATGAGCGTCCGCATCTGATGCGCGCCATGGGCAGTGCGTCCTACGACGGTGATGGTCTGGCCACCTACGCCAAACCGTTCGTCGAGAAGGGCGAGTTGGTGTCGTACATCCTCGGCACGTACTCCGGGCGCAAACTCGGCATGCCGAGCACCGCCAATGCGGGTGGCGTGCACAACCTGTTCGTCACTCACGGTGATGAAGATCAGGCGGCGCTGTTGAAGCGCATGGGCCGTGGGTTGTTGGTTACCGAGTTGATGGGCCATGGCTTGAACATGGTCACCGGCGATTATTCGCGTGGTGCGGCGGGGTTCTGGGTCGAGAACGGCGAAATCCAGTTTGCAGTGCAGGAAGTGACCATCGCCGGCAACATGCGCGACATGTTCAAACAGATCGTTGCAGTCGGTAATGATCTGGAGCTGCGGAGCAATATTCGCACGGGTTCGGTGTTGATCGAGCGGATGACTGTCGCGGGTAGCTAAAACCCGGCGGCAACAAAAAAGGCGCGCCATCCCCCCGGATGGCGCGCCTTTTTCATGTCCGCCCTGTAGGAGCTGCCGCAGGCTGCGATCTCTTGATCTTGTGTGTGAAAGCAAAATCAAAAGATCGCAGCCTGCGGCAGCTCCTACAAAGGCGCTCTTGTTTTGGTTCTCATTATCATCTAATAATGAATCTCATCTCCGAACGAGTCCCGGATCATGAGTTCTGCCTTGCACGACCAGCCATACCTCGAAAGCTGGCGCTGGATGAGTCGCCAGATCCGTTGCGCGATGGATCCCGATGAACCACGCCTGATCGAACATTACCTGGCCGAAGGACGTTATCTGGCCTGCTGCACGGCGACTTCCCCGTGGACCATCGCTGAAACCTCCTTCCGTTTGCTGCTCGACACGGCCAGCGACATCGCCTTGCCGTGGCACTGGCGCAGCCTGTGTCTCGATCAAGCCTGGCGCCCGTTGCGTGAAATGGAGCGCCTGTCGCTGTGCAACTGCCGGCTCCAGCGCTGGCAGCGCTACACCTGGCAACTGGCGACCTGCGAGTTGCAACCCTCGATTCCTCTCATTGAATTAGTCCAAGGATTTACCGATGACCAAGACACGTATTGAGCGCGACAGCATGGGCGAACTGCAGGTGCCGGTGGACGCTCTCTACGGCGCGCAGACCCAGCGCGCAGTGGATAACTTCCCGATCAGCGGCAAGCCGATGCCCACTCAATTCATCCGTGCGCTGATCCTTGCCAAAGCCGCCGCCGCGCGGGCCAACGTCGAACTCAACCAGCTCAGCGCCGGCCAGGGCAAAGCCATCAGCGATGCCGCGCAAGGCCTGCTCGAAGGCGATTTCATGCAGCATTTTCCGGTGGATATCTTCCAGACCGGTTCCGGCACCAGTTCCAACATGAATGCCAACGAAGTGATCGCGAACCTCGCCAGCCGTCTGCTTGGCGAGCCGGTCAACCCGAACGATCACGTCAACTGCGGCCAGAGCAGCAACGACATCATTCCAACCACCATCCACGTCAGCGCAGCGTTGGCCCTGCATGAACAGTTGCTGCCAGCGCTGTTGCACCTGGTGCAGGTCATCGAAAACAAAGCCGAACAGGTGCATCACCACGTCAAAACCGGTCGTACCCATTTGATGGACGCGATGCCGGTGCGCATGAGCCAGGTGCTCAATGGCTGGGCGCAGCAGCTCAAAGCCAATATCGGTCATCTGCAGGATTTGCTGCCGAGCCTGCAATCGCTGGCGCAGGGCGGTACGGCGGTCGGTACCGGGATCAATGCTCATCCGGAATTCGCTGCGCGTTTCAGCCGCCAGTTGAGCCAACTGGCGAATGTGCAATTCACTCCGGGCAAGGATCTGTTCGCGCTGATCGGCTCCCAGGACACCGCCGTCGCCGTCTCCGGCCAGCTCAAGGCCACCGCCGTGTCGCTGATGAAAATCGCCAATGACCTGCGCTGGATGAACTCCGGCCCGCTCGCCGGCCTCGGCGAAATCGAGCTGGAAGCCCTGCAACCGGGCTCCTCGATTATGCCGGGCAAGGTCAACCCGGTGATCCCGGAAGCCACCGCAATGGTTGCCGCGCAAGTTATCGGCAACGACTCGGTAATCACCATCGCCGGCCAGTCGGGCAACTTCGAACTGAACGTGATGCTGCCGATCATCGCCCAGAACCTGCTCAGCAGCATTGAGCTGCTGGCCAATGCCAGTCGTCTGCTCGGCGACAAGGCCATCGCCAGTTTCAAGGTTAACGAGTCGCGGCTCAAGGAAGCGCTGTCGCGCAACCCGATTCTGGTCACCGCGCTCAACCCGATCATCGGCTATCAGAAGGCCGCCGAAATCGCCAAGCAGGCTTACAGACAAGGGCGCCCGGTGATCGACGTCGCGCTGGAACATACCGATCTGTCCCGCAGCCAACTGGAAGAGTTGCTCAACCCCGAGAAACTCACCGCCGGCGGCGTGTAAATCCCGCAACCGCTTTGGAGGCTCACCATGGAGCACTGGAAACGCACGATCGAACGGGCCAATCGCTGCTTCATGCTCGGCGAGCTGATTGATGCCCGCGAGGCTTACCTGCAAGCCCTGGCGCTGGCGCAAGTATTGTTCGAGCGCTGGGCAGATGCCGATGAAGCGGTGGCGGCCTGCGTCATCTCCCACCACAACCTGGCGGATCTGCACTTGCGCCTGAATCAGCCGGAGGAGAGCGCCGAGTACCTCTGCGCGATTCATCAGCGGCTGTTGCAGACCATGCAGGACGAGCGCCTGCGCCCGGCCCTGCGGGAAGCGGCGTTGCGCCAGAGCAGCAAGACCTACGTCGAACTGCTGAATTTCATCAGCGAGCACGGCGAATACCCGCGCACCCAGCGCCTGCTGCACCCGGACACCGGCAACGCACGCCGCGCGTCAGCCTCACATCATCATGGAGTCCACTGAAATGGCTTTTACCTTGCCTGCCTTGCCGTACGCCTACGACGCCCTGGAACCGCACATCGATGCGCAAACCATGGAGATCCACTACACCAAGCACCACCAGACCTACATCAACAACCTCAATGCCGCCGTCGAAGGCACCGAGTACGCCGAATGGCCGGTGGAAAAACTGGTCGCCAGCGTTCAGCAGTTGCCGGAAAAACTCCGCGCGGCCGTGATCAATCAGGGGGGCGGGCATGCCAACCATTCGTTGTTCTGGGAAGTCATGGTGCCCAACGGTGGCGGCAAGCCTGACGGCGCGCTGGCCAAGGCGATCGAGGAGCAACTGGGCGGTCTCGACAGCTTCAAGGAAGCCTTCACTAAGGCCGCACTGACCCGTTTCGGCAGTGGCTGGGCCTGGCTCAGCGTCACGCCCGAGAAAAAGCTGATCGTGGAAAGCAGCGGCAATCAGGACAGCCCGTTGATGAGCGGCAATACGCCGATTCTCGGTCTGGACGTCTGGGAGCACGCCTACTACCTGCGTTATCAGAACCGCCGTCCGGAATACATCAATGCGTTCTACAACGTGATCAATTGGCCGGAAGTTGCTGCGCGCTATCAGGCTGCACTGGTTTAAGTCTTCTATAAAAACGATCCAGGGCTGACTATGGGCACTGAAACACTGGCGATTGGCGGTGGGCGCATGTTTCGTTACGCGATCGGGTCGCTGTTGCTGCTGGCGGGCATGACGTTGCTGGCGGCGCACGGGCTGGAATGGCTCGATCTGCAGCCGAAGCTGTCGCGCGCCTTGCAGGGTGGCGCGATCTGCGCCCTCGGTACGGCGCTCGGCGCGGTGCCGGTGCTGGTGATCCGGCGCATGCCGCAGAGGCTCAGCGATACGCTACTGGGTTTCGGCGCCGGCGTGATGCTGGCGGCGACCGCGTTTTCGCTGATCGTGCCGGGCATAACCGCCGCCGAAAGTCTGGGCCTGACACCTTGGGCCGCCAGCGGTCTGATCTGCTTCGGCATCATGCTCGGTGCATTCGGTTTGTATCTGGTGGATCTGAAACTGTCCGGCGCCTCACCGGAAATGCTTGTCGGCACCTTGGAACACCCAGTGATTCCGCCGCGCATCTGGCTCTTCGTCTTCGCCATCATTGCCCACAACATCCCGGAAGGCATGGCGGTGGGTGTGTCGGCTGGCGGCGGCATGCCGGATGCCGACAGTCTGGCGATGGGCATCGCCTTGCAGGATGTGCCGGAGGGATTGGTGATTGCGCTGGTCCTGGCCGGGGCGGGGATGTCGCGGGTCAAGGCGTTCTTGATCGGTGCGGCGTCAGGGCTGGTCGAACCGGTGTTTGCACTGCTCTGTGCCTGGCTGGTCAGTCTGGCGGAGCTGTTATTGCCATTGGGGCTGGCGCTGGCGGCGGGGGCGATGTTGCTGGTGGTGACTCACGAAGTCATTCCGGAATCGCGCCGCCATGGTCATGACAAGCTGGCCAGTCTTGGCTTGCTGATCGGGTTTTGTCTGATGATGGTGATGGATACCGCATTGGGCTGAAAAAAAGATCGCAGCCTCCGGCAGCTCCTACAGGGATCTGGATTCCAGTGTAGGAGCTGCCGAAGGCTGCGATCTTTTGGTCTTTTGACGATCAACCACCCTCATCGAAGTAGTTGTTGATCAACGCCACCAATGCATCCAGCGCTTCCTGTTCCTGATGGCCTTCGGTACTCAGATAGATTTTGGTGCCTTTGCCGGCAGCCAGCATCATCATCGCCATGATGCTTTTACCGTCCACCGTGTTTTCCGGGGTGCGGCCTACTCTGATGGTGCAATCGGGAAACTGGCCCGCCACCCCGACGAACTTGGCCGACGCTCGGGCATGCAGACCCAATTTGTTGATGATTTCGATTTCACGAGCAGGCATCGCGGTGTGAATCCTTTAAGTGAGGTCGCGGTGGCGAACCTGGACGTTCTTCAGGGTTTTCTGCAGGGCCTGACCCAGACGTTCAGTCAGGTAAACGGAACGGTGATGCCCGCCGGTGCAGCCAATCGCAATGGTGACATAGGCGCGGTTACTCGCGGCAAAGCGTGGCAGCCATTTGTTCAAGTAGCCGAAGATGTCCTGGAACATCTCTTCAACCTCCGGTTGTGCAGCCAGGTACTCGGCGACAGGTGCGTCGAGACCCGATTGTGCACGCAGTTCCGGTTTCCAGTACGGATTGGGCAGGCAGCGCACGTCGAACACCAGATCCGCATCCACTGGCATGCCACGCTTGAAGCCGAACGACTCGACCAGAAACGCCGTGCCCGGCTCCGGCTGGTTCAGCAGTCGCAGCTTGATGGTGTCACGCAACTGGTACAGATTGAGATTGGTGGTGTTGACCTTGAGGTCGGCCAGATCGGCGATCGGGCCGAGCAGGGCGGTCTCATCGTTGATTGCCTCGGCCAGCGAGCGATCGGCATTGCTCAACGGATGGCGCCGGCGGGTTTCCGAAAAGCGCTTGAGCAGGGTTTCATCGTCGGCATCCAGATACAACACATCGCACTGGATGTGCCGGGCCCGGACTTCTTCAAGCAGTTCGGGGAAACGCGACAGGTGGCTCGGCAGATTGCGCGCATCGATCGACACGGCCACCAGCGGCTGGGTTAGCTCGGTGTGAATCAGGGCGCGTTCGGCGAGTTCCGGTAGCAGGCCGGCCGGCAGGTTGTCGATGCAGTAGTAGCCGTTGTCCTCAAGGACATCCAGGGCGGTGCTTTTACCCGAGCCGGAACGGCCACTGACGATGATCAAACGCATGATTAATGACCGTTCTGCTCGCTCAGGACGACCTGATACAAGGCTTCGTTGCTCGGTGCGCTGCGCAGTTTTTCGCGCACTTCCTTGCGATCGAGCATGCTGGCGATCTGGCGCAGTAATTCCAGGTGGGCATCGGTGGCCGCTTCCGGGACCAGCAGAACAAACAGCAGGTCGACCGGTGCGCCGTCGATGGCATCGAAATCGATGGGGGCATCAAGGTGCATCAGCGCGCTGATAGGCGATTCGCAGCCTTTGAGGCGACAGTGGGGAATGGCGATACCGTTGCCGAAACCGGTGGAACCGAGTTTCTCACGGGCTACCAGGCTCTCGAAAACATCCTGCATGGCCAGATCCGGCACTTCTTTATGGATGAGGTTGGCAATCTGTTCGAGGGCTTTCTTTTTACTGCCGCCCGGCACGTTCACCAGGGAACGGCCGGGGGTCAGGATACTTTCAAGTCGGATCATGGGTTGGGGGTGTTAACGACCGGTTGCGCCCTGAAGGAGGCTCTGGGTCTTTTCCTTATGCTTTTTGAGTTGGCGATCCAGCTTGTCGGTCAGTGAGTCGATCGCAGCGTACATATCGGTATCTTCTGCGTTGGCGACCACTTCGCTGCCGGGTATATGCAAGGTGGCTTCGATTTTCTGCTTGAGCTTTTCGACACACATCGTGACCTGCACGTTGGTGATCTTGTCGAAATGGCGCTCCAATCGTTCGAGTTTCTCGTTGATGTAGGTGCGCAGAGGTTCGGTCACTTCCAGTTGGTGTCCACTGATGTTGACTTGCATACAGCTTCTCCTTCGTTGCCAGTGCATAAAGCGGCAGGCCGAAGAGCCTGCCACTGGAACGCTGTAACGTGGCTTACATCAACCGCTTGCGTTCGCTCGAAGGCGCGATCCCGAGGGATTCGCGGTACTTGGCGACGGTGCGGCGAGCCACCTGAATGCCTTGTGCCTCCAGTAAACCAGCGATCTTGCTGTCACTCAACGGCTTTTTCTGATTTTCCGCCGCAACCAGTTTTTTGATGATCGCGCGGATCGCCGTGGACGAGCATTCGCCGCCTTCGGAGGTGCTGACGTGGCTGGAGAAAAAGTATTTCAGTTCATAAATACCGCGCGGGGTATGCATGAATTTCTGGGTGGTGACCCGGGAAATCGTCGATTCGTGCATGCCGACCGCCTCGGCGATGTCATGCAGGACCAACGGCTTCATGGCTTCATCGCCGTATTCCAGGAAGCCGCGCTGATGCTCGACAATCTGGGTGGCCACTTTCATCAGCGTTTCGTTGCGGCTTTGCAGGCTTTTGATGAACCAGCGTGCCTCTTGGAGCTGATTGCGCATGAAGGTGTTGTCGGCACTGGTGTCGGCGCGACGGACGAAACCGGCGTACTGCGCGTTGACCCGCAGACGGGGCACCGACTCTTGGTTCAGCTCAACCAGCCAGCGCTCGTTGTCCTTGCGCACAATGACGTCGGGCACCACGTACTCGGCTTCGGTCGATTCGATCTGCGAGCCCGGGCGCGGATTGAGGCTCTGCACCAGTTCGATGACCTGGCGCAGTTCATCTTCCTTGAGCTTCATGCGCCGCATCAGTTGGCTGTAGTCGCGACTCCCCAGCAGATCAATGTAATCGCTGACCAGCCGTTTGGCTTCGTTGAGCCACGGGGTCTTGGCCGGGAGCTGACGCAGTTGCAGCAGCAGGCATTCGCCAAGGTTGCGCGCGCCGATGCCGGCGGGTTCAAACTGCTGGATGCGATGCAGAACGGCTTCGATCTCGTCCAGCTCGATGTCGAGCTCCGGATCAAAGGCGTCGAGAATTTCTTCTAGGGTTTCGTCGAGGTACCCCTGATTGTTGATGCAATCGATCAGGGTCACGGCGATCAAGCGGTCGGTGTCGGACATCGGCGCCAGGTTCAATTGCCACAACAGATGGCTTTGCAGGCTTTCCCCGGCGGAGGTGCGGGTGGTGAAGTCCCACTCGTCGTCATCGCTGCTGGGCAGGCTGCTGGCGCTGGTCTGGTAGACATCTTCCCAGGCGGTATCAACGGGCAGTTCGTTAGGAATGCGCTCGTTCCATTCGCCATCTTCCAGGTTGTCCACCGTCGGGGCGGCTTCCTGATAGGACGGTTCCTGAATGTCGGTGTTGGGTTTTTGTTCGGCGTTGTCGGCCAAAGGATCGGTATTGTCGAAGTCGTCGCCTTCTTCCTGGCGTTCGAGCATCGGATTGGATTCCAGGGCCTCCTGGATTTCCTGTTGCAGGTCCAGGGTCGACAATTGGAGCAGGCGGATGGCCTGTTGCAGCTGCGGTGTCATCGTCAGCTGCTGGCCCATTCTCAAGACTAGCGATGGTTTCATGGCAGGGGCTTAACACCTTATTCGCCGGCGCGCATGCGCCATCCACTACAGGGCGCCGGAGCGCCAAACTTAAGCAAATTATATGCCTGAAACTGTCGTGTTTGCCTAGAGCGCTGTAACAATAAAAGCGTTTTAAATCCTGCTTGAATCGATACAGCGCCCGGGCGGCTCACCGGGCACTGTTCGCTTATAGGCGGAACTCGTGGCCCAGGTACACTTCCTTCACCAGATCGTTGGCAAGGATGGTCGCCGAATCGCCTTCAGCGATCAGTTGACCGTCGTTGACGATGTAGGCGGTCTCGCAGATATCCAGGGTCTCACGCACGTTGTGGTCGGTGATCAGTACACCGATGCCCTTGGCCTTGAGGTGGTGGATGATCTGCTTGATGTCGCCGACCGAGATCGGGTCGACACCGGCGAACGGTTCGTCGAGCAGGATGAATTTCGGTGCGGTCGCCAGGGCGCGGGCGATTTCCACCCGGCGGCGTTCACCACCGGACAGGCTCATGCCGAGGTTGTCGCGGATGTGGCTGATGTGGAATTCCTGCAACAGGCTTTCCAGTTCCTTGCGACGACCGGCCTTGTCGAGTTCCGCGCGGGTTTCGAGGATGGCCATGATGTTATCGGCCACCGACAGTTTGCGGAAAATCGACGCTTCCTGCGGCAGATAGCCGATACCGGCCTTGGCACGGCCGTGCATCGGCTGATGGCTGACGTCCAGATCATCGATCAGTACGCGGCCCTGATCGGCCTGCACCAGGCCGACGATCATGTAGAAGCAGGTGGTCTTGCCCGCGCCGTTCGGGCCGAGCAGGCCAACGATCTGGCCGCTGTCGATCGACAGGCTGACGTCGCGCACAACCTGGCGGCTTTTATAGGCCTTGGCCAGGTGTTGAGCTTTCAGAGTTGCCATTACTGGGTTTTCTCGTCGGTTTTCTTCTTCGGCTGGATCACCATGTCGATACGCGGACGCGCTTCGGTGACTTTGCTGCCGGTAGCGCGACCGGCACTGGCCAGCTTCTTCACCGTGTCATAGACGATTTTCTCGCCCTGAGTGGTGTTGTTGTCCTTGTCGACAACCTTGGCCTTGTCGATCAGCACGACGCGGTTTTGCGCGGCATGGTACTGAATCGTCACACCCCAGCCCTGAACAGGCTTGGTGTCACCCTGGGTTTGCAGTTGCTCGAAGTAGGCAAGGTTGCCGACCGAAGTCACCACGTCGATGTCACCGGTCGGGGTGCGAGTGATGGTCACCGTATTGCCCTTAACGATCATCGAACCCTGGGTAATGATCACGTCACCTTTATAGGTGGCGATGCCGTTCTTGTCGTCCAGCTGGGCGTCGTCGGCCTGAATGCGGATAGGTTGCTGCTGATCGTTCGGCAGAGCCCAGGCGCTCACGCTTCCCAGTGCTGCGCCCAGACTGAGCAAAATAGGGAGGGTTTTAACGAGCCTCATACTGTCCTCTTACGTTCGATAGCAGGTGTATCCTGCTTTCCTTCAAATACGCTTTCATTCCTACACCAGTCGATACACCGCCAGCGCCGTCGATTCTAACGGGTTGCTCGGTCTGCGCATATTGTTGCTGCGGGAACACCGTCATGCGAGTGGAGGTGACCAGCAGATCGCGGTTCTTTTCGTCGGTGCGCTTGATGCGCACGGAATCGATCAGTTCGACCTGCGTGCCGTCCGGATTCACTTCGCCACGCTCACTGGTTACGTGCCACGGAAATTCGGTGCCGCGGTACATGTTCAGGTCGGGTTTGGTCACGAGTGTGATGTCCGTTGCCTTGACGTGCTCGGCCTTGTCGGAGGTCATCTCGTACTGCACTTTGCCGTCTGGCAAGTATTGCAGAGTGTGTGTGTTGGTGGCGTACCAGTCGATAGCGGTGTCTTCGACTTTGGCCACAGGCTTGTCGAGGAAGCGTTCCGGACTGATGTTCCAGTAGCCGACCGCCGCAAACATGGCGGCGATGCAGCCGAACAGCAGGAAGTTGCGAAATTTTTTGCTAAACATGGTTTGGCTCACAGGTACGCGGCGTTGGCCGCATCGAGGCGGCCCTGGGCGCGCAGGATCAATTCGCAGAATTCGCGGGCGGCACCTTCGCCGCCACGGGCCCGAGTGACGCCATGGGCGTGTTCGCGCACGAAATCGGCAGCATTGGCAACGGCCATGCCCAGACCTACGCGGCGGATCACCGGCAGGTCAGGCAAGTCGTCACCGAGGTAGGCGACCTGTTCATAGCTTAGGCCCAGTTGCGCCAGTAGACCGTCCAGAACCACCAATTTGTCTTCGCGGCCCTGAAACAGGTGCGGGATACCGAGGTTCTTCGCCCGACGTTCAACCACCGGCGTCTTGCGGCCACTGATGATGGCGGTCTCGACACCGGCATTCATCAGCATCTTGATGCCTTGGCCGTCGAGGGTGTTGAAGGTCTTGAATTCGCTGCCGTCTTCGAGGAAGTACAGGCGCCCGTCGGTGAGGACGCCGTCGACGTCGAACACCGCCAGTTTGATCGCTTTGCCGCGCTGCAGCAGATCGGTTGTCATTACATCACTCCTGCACGCAGCAGATCGGAGAGGTTGAAGGCGCCGATCGGGCGATCTTCTTCGTCCACGACCACCAGTGCGTTGATTCGGTGGTCTTCCATGATTTTCAGGGCTTCAGCGGCGAGCATCTCTGGTCGTGCGGTCTTGCCGTGTGCGGTCATGACCTGGTCGATGGTGGCGCTGCGGATGTCGATGCTGCGGTCCAGCGTGCGACGCAAGTCACCGTCGGTGAAGATCCCGGCCAGTTTGCCATCGGCTTCGACAATCGCGGTCATGCCCAGACCCTTGCGGGTCATTTCCATGAGCGCGTCCTTGAGCAGGGTGCCGCGCTGCACTTGCGGCAGCTCTAGCCCGGCGTGCATGACATTTTCCACTTTCAGCAGCAGGCGTCGACCCAGAGCGCCGCCCGGGTGCGAAAAAGCAAAATCTTCGGCGGTGAAACCACGCGCTTCGAGCAGCGCCACGGCCAGGGCATCGCCCATGACCAGCGCGGCGGTGGTCGAGGAAGTCGGTGCCAGGTTCAGTGGGCAGGCTTCGTGTTCGACGTGAACGTTGAGATTGACTTCGGCGGCCTTGGCCAGCGGCGATTGCGGATTGCCGGTGAGGCTGATCAACTGGATGCCAAGGCGCTTGATCAATGGCAGCAGGGTGACGATTTCGTTGGTCGAGCCAGAGTTGGAGAGCGCGAGGATCACGTCGTCGCGGGTGATCATGCCCATGTCGCCATGGCTGGCTTCGGCCGGATGGACGAAAAATGCCGGGGTGCCGGTGCTGGCCAGGGTCGCGGCAATCTTGTTGCCGACGTGCCCGGATTTGCCCATGCCGACCACGACCACACGGCCCTTGCTGGCCAGAATCATCTCGCAAGCGCGTACGAAATCGGCGTCGATATGGGGCAACAAGCCTTGTACGGCTTCCACTTCGAGGCGGATGGTGCGTTGTGCAGATTGAATCAGGTCGCTGGATTGGCTCATGTCAGAAATCGTATAGCCCGATGAAAAGGCGGCGATTATAGCGGTTATGTTGAAAAGCCTCACGCAAGTTCGTCGTGCTTTGTCATTCCTTGTCACCAAAACCCCGAAAAAGTGCCATCAGGCCTGTCATATCGTTGAACGCGGAGGGGCAGGGGCCTTGGGCGCTTGGCGTTTGCAGTGATATAGTTCGCCGCCAGTTCGGCCTGCCCGGGAGGTATGTGCTTTCTGCGGAAAGCCAGGCGTCCGAGTGAGAGGCTGCATCGCAAGGAGTTTAGATGAGTGCCGATAACGCCTACGCGGTCGAGCTGAAGGGAGTCTCCTTCAAGCGCGGTGCGCGCAGCATTTTCAATAACGTCGATATTCGCATCCCGCGTGGCAAGGTTACCGGCATCATGGGGCCTTCCGGGTGTGGCAAGACCACCCTGCTGCGTTTGATGGGCGCGCAATTGCGTCCTGCCAGCGGGGAAGTCTGGGTCAACGGTCAGAACCTGCCGACGCTGTCGCGCAGTGATCTGTTCGATGCGCGCAAGCACATGGGCGTGCTGTTTCAGAGCGGCGCGCTGTTCACCGATCTCGATGTCTTCGAGAACGTGGCTTTTCCCCTGCGTGTTCATACCCAACTGCCGGATGAAATGATCCGCGACATCGTCCTGCTCAAGTTGCAGGCGGTCGGTCTGCGCGGTGCGATCGAGCTGATGCCTGACGAGCTGTCCGGCGGCATGAAGCGGCGGGTCGCCCTGGCTCGGGCGATTGCGCTCGATCCGCAGATTCTCATGTATGACGAGCCTTTCGTCGGTCAGGATCCGATCGCCATGGGCGTGCTGGTACGCCTGATCCGTCTGCTCAACGATGCGCTGGGCATCACCAGCATCGTGGTCTCCCACGATCTGGCCGAAACCGCGAGCATCGCTGACTACATCTATGTAGTGGGTGATGGTCAGGTGCTGGGGCAGGGCACGCCGGACGAATTGATGAATTCGGATGAGCCGCGTATTCGCCAGTTCATGACCGGCAACCCCGATGGCCCGGTGCCGTACCATTTTCCAGCGACGGATTACCGCGCAGATCTTCTGGGGAAGCGCTGATGCGCAGAATTTCATTAATAGAACGCGTACGCCGCTTCGGCGAGGCGGCGATCGACGCCGTCGCGGTGTTTGGCCGCGCGACCCTGTTCCTGTTTCACGCCTTGCTCGGTCGCGGTGGCATCAGTGGCGGTTTCGGCCTGCTGGTCAAGCAACTGCACTCCGTTGGCGTGATGTCGCTGGTGATCATCGTCGTGTCCGGGATTTTCATCGGCATGGTGTTGGCGTTGCAGGGCTTCAGTATTCTGTCGAGCTACGGTTCGGAGCAGGCTGTAGGGCAGATGGTGGCCCTGACGTTGCTGCGTGAACTGGGGCCGGTGGTGACGGCGCTGTTGTTTGCCGGGCGTGCCGGTTCGGCGCTGACCGCGGAAATCGGCAACATGAAGTCCACCGAACAGCTTTCCAGCCTGGAAATGATCGGTGTCGATCCGCTTAAGTACATTATTGCCCCGCGTCTATGGGCCGGTTTCATTTCCCTGCCGGTGCTGGCGATGATTTTCAGCGTGGTGGGGATCTGGGGTGGTTCGTGGGTGGCTGTCGACTGGCTTGGCGTGTATGAAGGCTCGTACTGGGCGAACATGCAGAACAGCGTGAACTTCACCAGTGATGTGCTCAACGGCGTCATCAAAAGTATCGTTTTCGCCTTCGTCGTGACCTGGATCGCCGTATTCCAAGGCTATGACTGTGAGCCCACTTCCGAGGGCATCAGTCGCGCCACCACCAAGACCGTGGTATTCGCCTCGCTGGCGGTACTGGGCCTGGACTTTATTCTGACCGCTTTGATGTTTGGAGATTTCTGATGCAAAACCGCACCCTGGAAATCGGTGTCGGCCTGTTCCTGCTGGCAGGGATCCTGGCTTTGTTGCTATTGGCTCTGCGGGTCAGTGGCCTGTCTCCGACTTCGACCACCGACACCTATAAATTGTATGCCTACTTCGACAATATCGCCGGTTTGACGGTCAGAGCCAAAGTGACCATGGCCGGTGTGACCATCGGCAAGGTCACGGCAATCGATCTGGATCGCGACAGCTTTACCGGTCGGGTAACCCTGCAAGTGGACAAAAAGGTCGACAACCTGCCGACCGACTCCACAGCGTCTATCCTGACCGCTGGTCTGTTGGGCGAGAAGTACATCGGTATCAGTGTGGGCGGCGAAGACACCCGTCTGAAGGATGGTGGAACCATCCACGACACTCAGTCGTCTCTGGTACTGGAAGACCTGATCGGTAAATTCCTGCTCAATACCGTTAGCAAAGACGCCAAATGAGGAGCTTTTGAATGATCTCTACCTTGCGACGTGGCCTGTTGGTGTTGCTTGCGGCACTGCCACTGCTGGCGAATGCTGCACCTGGGCAGTCGGCACACGACCTGATTCAGGACACCACGAACCGGATGCTGGCCGATCTGTCGGCCAATAAAGAGAAGTACAAGCAGGATCCGCAGGATTTCTATGCCGCGCTGAACAGCATTGTTGGTCCGGTGGTGGATGCCGAGGGCATTTCCAAAAGCATCATGACCGTGAAGTATTCGCGCAAGGCCACGCCTGAGCAGATGCAGCGCTTTCAAGAGAACTTCAAGCGTGGACTGTTCCAGTTCTACGGCAACGCTTTGCTCGAGTACAACAACCAGGGCATCACCGTAGATCCGGCCAAGGATGAGTCAGGCGATCGCACCAGCGTCGGCATGACTGTCAAGGGCAGCAACGGCGCGATCTATCCTGTGCAGTACACGCTGGAGAAGATCAACGGCGAATGGAAACTGCGCAACGTGATCATCAACGGCATCAACATCGGCAAGCTGTTCCGTGACCAGTTCGCCGACGCGATGCAGCGCAATGGCAACGACCTGGACAAGACCATCAATAATTGGGCTGGCGAAGTGGCCAAGGCCAAGGAAACCACCGAGAAAGCTGCCGAGAAGCCAGCGCAATGAACGAGGCGGCAGTTCGTATGAGTGACGTCGACGAGCTATTGCTCAGCGGAGTGCTGGACTATCGCACAGGTCCCGACCTGCGCAAGGAAGGCCAGCAGCTGATCAAGTCCAGCCAGGCGGCATCGCTGGTGATCGATTGCTCGGCAGTGAAGAAGTCCAGCAGCGTCGGCTTGTCCTTGCTGCTGTGCTTCATGCGCGATGCTCAGGCGGCCGGTAAGGCCGTCAGCATCCGCGCGATGCCGGAAGACATGCGCGAAATCGCTCAGGTCAGTGAACTGACCGAGTTACTGGCGCACCCCTGAACCCGCATCGATAAACAAGCCCCCCGTCAGAGTCCTGCCAATGCGGGGTTCGCAGGCGCGGGGCTTTTTTGTATGATGTCCGACCCGTGCGCACAGGGCGCCGATTGAGGTTGAGCATGCAGGCCGTAGAAGTGAAGAGCTTCCTTGAAGGAAAGCTGCCAGGAACGCAGGTGGAAGTTGAAGGCGAAGGCTGCAACTTCCAGCTGAACGTGATTAGTGATGAACTGGCGGCGTTGAGCCCGGTCAAGCGTCAGCAAAGCATCTATGCCCATTTGAACCCTTGGATCGCCGATGGCAGCATCCACGCGGTCACTATGAAATTTTTCAGCAGCGCGGCCTGGGCCGAGCGCACCTGAGCCCTAGGGCGTCGAGATTCTTATGGATAAATTGATTATTACCGGTGGCGTTCGTCTTGATGGCGAAATCCGTATCTCCGGGGCGAAGAACTCCGCCCTGCCGATTCTGGCTGCCACCCTGCTGTGCGATGGCCCGGTGACCGTTGGCAACCTGCCGCACCTGCACGACATCACCACCATGATCGAGCTGTTCGGTCGCATGGGCATCGAGCCGGTGATCGACGAGAAACTCAGCGTCGAAATCGACCCGCGCACCATCAAGACCCTGATCGCGCCGTACGAGCTGGTGAAAACCATGCGTGCCTCGATCCTGGTACTGGGCCCGATGGTTGCCCGTTTCGGTGAAGCCGAAGTCGCCCTGCCTGGCGGTTGCGCAATCGGTTCGCGTCCGGTCGACCTGCACATCCGTGGCCTCGAAGCCATGGGCGCGGTGATCGACGTCGAAGGCGGCTACATCAAGGCCAAGGCGCCTGAAGGCGGCCTGCGCGGTGCGCACTTCTTCTTCGATACCGTCAGCGTGACCGGTACCGAAAACATCATGATGGCAGCCGCCCTGGCCAAGGGTCGCAGCGTGCTGCAGAACGCTGCGCGTGAGCCTGAAGTGGTTGACCTGGCGAACTTCCTCAATGCCATGGGTGCCAAGGTATCCGGCGCCGGCACCGACACCATCACCATTGATGGCGTCGAGCGCCTGGGTTCGTGCTTCTACAAAGTCATGCCTGACCGTATCGAAACCGGCACCTACCTGGTGGCCGCTGCGGTCACCGGTGGCCGTGTGAAGGTCAAGGACACTGATCCGACCATTCTTGAAGCGGTCCTGGAAAAGCTCCGTGAGTCCGGTGCGGAAATCACCTGCGGTGAAGACTGGATCGAGCTGAACATGCACGGCAAGCGCCCGAAAGCGGTCAACGTGCGCACAGCGCCGTACCCGGCATTCCCGACCGACATGCAGGCGCAGTTCATCTCGCTCAACGCCATTGCCGAAGGCACCGGTGCAGTGATCGAGACGATCTTCGAAAACCGTTTCATGCACGTGTACGAACTGCACCGCATGGGCGCCAAGATCCAGGTCGAAGGCAACACTGCGATCGTCACCGGTACTGAAGTCCTGAAGGGCGCGCCAGTGATGGCCACCGACCTGCGTGCTTCGGCCAGCCTGGTGATCTCGGCACTGGTTGCTGAAGGCGACACCCTGATCGACCGCATCTACCACATAGACCGTGGTTACGAGTGCATCGAAGAAAAACTGCAGATGCTGGGCGCCAAGATCCGTCGCGTTCCGGGCTGATTGCTGCATGCGGACACAGGGACGTGTCCACTGAATTTGTTTCGAGTCGAGCCGGTATCCGGCTCGATGTGTGTCCGGCGCCGATTGCGACCGGGCATGAGTACCTTGATAAGGACTGACGTTTCCCATGTTGACCATCGCACTGTCCAAGGGCCGCATCCTTGACGACACTCTGCCGCTTCTCGCTGAAGCGGGCATCGTGCCGACCGAGAATCCGGACAAGAGCCGCAAGCTGATCATCCCTACCACTCAGGATGACGTACGTCTGTTGATCGTGCGTGCCACCGACGTGCCGACCTACGTCGAGCATGGCGCGGCCGACCTCGGCGTCGCCGGTAAAGACGTGTTGATGGAATACACCGGCCAGGGCCTGTACGAGCCGCTGGATCTGCAGATTGCCCAGTGCAAGCTGATGACCGCCGGCAAGATCGGTGCGCCGGAACCCAAGGGCCGTCTGCGTGTGGCGACCAAGTTCGTCAATGTCGCCAAGCGTTACTACGCCGAACAGGGTCGTCAGGTCGATATCATCAAGCTCTACGGCTCGATGGAGCTGGCGCCGCTGATCGGTCTGGCCGACAAGATCATCGACGTGGTCGACACCGGCAACACCCTGCGCGCCAATGGCCTGGAACCTCAGGAACTGATCGCCACGATCAGCTCGCGCCTGGTGGTCAACAAGGCTTCGATGAAGATGCAACACGCCCGAATCCAGGCGTTGATCGATACCCTGCGCAACGCAGTGGAATCGCGACACCGCGGCTGATGTACCTGCGCGACCCCTGGTCGCGCCGTCTATCCGCCTCATAGCCAGAATTCTCAGGTGCCCAAGCGGATCGAATGATAGTTTCGGGCGCCTGAGTTTTTCGCCATTCCTATGAGGCTCTCGCTATGACCGCACCGACTGCAATTCGCCGACTCAACGCTGCTGACCCGGATTTCGCGCATCATCTGGATCATCTGCTGAGCTGGGAAAGTGTGTCTGACGACTCGGTCAATCAGCGCGTGCTGGACATCATCAAGGCGGTGCGCGAGCGCGGTGACGCGGCGCTCGTCGAGTTCACCCAGAAGTTCGACGGCCTCGAAGTCGCCTCGATGGCCGAGCTGATCCTGCCGCGCGAGCGCCTGGAACTGGCCCTGACCCGCATTACCGTGGCACAGCGCGAAGCGCTGGAAAAAGCCGCCGCGCGGGTGCGCAGCTACCACGAAAAACAGAAACAGGACTCCTGGAGCTACACCGAAGCCGACGGCACCGTGCTCGGCCAGAAGGTCACACCATTGGATCGCGCCGGCCTGTATGTGCCGGGCGGCAAGGCGTCGTACCCGTCGTCGGTGTTGATGAACGCGATTCCGGCCAAGGTCGCCGGCGTGACCGAAGTGGTCATGGTCGTGCCGACCCCGCGCGGTGAAATCAATGAGCTGGTGCTGGCGGCGGCGTGCATTGCCGGCGTTGACCGGGTGTTCACCATCGGCGGCGCGCAAGCGGTTGCCGCGCTGGCTTACGGCACCGAAAGCGTGCCGCAGGTGGACAAGGTCGTCGGCCCGGGCAACATCTATGTCGCCACCGCCAAACGCCACGTGTTCGGTCAGGTCGGCATCGACATGATCGCCGGCCCGTCGGAAATCCTTGTGGTGTGTGACGGCCAGACCGATCCGGACTGGATCGCCATGGACCTGTTCTCCCAGGCCGAGCACGACGAAGACGCCCAGGCGATTCTGGTCAGCCCCGATGCCGAGTTCCTCGACAAGGTCGCCGCCAGCATCGACAAACTGCTGCCGACCATGGATCGCGCAACCATCATCGAAACCTCGATCAATGGTCGCGGTGCGCTGATCCACGTGCGTGACATGGCGCAAGCCATCGAAGTCGCCAACCGCATCGCCCCGGAACACCTCGAATTGTCGGTGGCCGACCCGCAAGCCTGGCTGCCGCAGATCCGTCACGCCGGCGCGATCTTCATGGGCCGCCACACCTCCGAAGCGCTGGGCGATTACTGCGCCGGTCCGAACCACGTGCTGCCGACCTCCGGCACTGCGCGGTTCTCCTCGCCGCTGGGTGTGTACGACTTCCAGAAACGTTCGTCGATCATCTTCTGCTCCGAGGCCGGTGCTTCCGAGCTGGGCAAGACTGCTTCGGTGCTGGCCCGTGGCGAATCCCTCAGCGCGCACGCACGCAGCGCCGAATACCGCATCAAAGATGCAGACTTTCTGCAAGGGCAGGGGGAGTGAACATGAGTAAATTCTGGAGCCCGTTCGTCAAGGATCTGGTGCCGTATGTGCCGGGCGAACAGCCAAAGCTGACCAAACTGGTCAAGCTCAACACCAACGAAAACCCCTACGGCCCGTCGCCAAAAGCCTTGGCGGCGATGCAGGCCGAACTCAACGACAACCTGCGCCTGTACCCGGACCCGAACAGCGATCTGCTGAAAAACGCCGTCGCCAACTACTACGGCGTGCAGAGCAATCAGGTGTTCCTCGGCAACGGTTCGGACGAAGTGCTGGCGCACATCTTCCACGGTCTGTTGCAACACGAGCAGCCGCTGCTGTTCCCGGACATCAGCTACAGCTTCTATCCGGTGTATTGCGGTCTGTACGGTATCCAGTTCGATGCCGTGCCGCTGGACGCGGGGTTCCAGATCAACCCGGCGGACTACGCCAAACCGAACGGCGGGATCATCTTCCCCAATCCGAACGCACCGACCGGTTGCCTGCTGGCACTGGAAGCGGTCGAGCAGATTCTCCAGGCCAGCCCGGATTCGGTGGTTGTGGTGGATGAGGCCTACATCGACTTCGGCGGCGAAACCGCGATCAGTCTGGTGGATCGTTATCCGAATCTGCTGGTGACCCAGACCCTGTCCAAGTCGCGTTCGCTGGCCGGCCTGCGCGTGGGTCTGGCGGTGGGGCACCCGGATCTGATCGAGGCACTGGAGCGAATCAAGAACAGCTTCAACTCCTATCCGCTGGATCGCCTGGCGATTGTCGGCGCGACGGCGGCGTTCGAGGATCGCGAGTACTTCGACAAGACCTGCCGTCTGGTAATCGAGAGCCGTGAATGGGTGATCGCGCAATTGCAGGCCAAGGGTTTTGAGGTGTTGCCGTCGGCGGCGAACTTTATCTTCGCCCGGCACCCGCAACACGATGCTGCGGGGCTGGCGGCCAAGCTGCGCGAGCAGGGCGTGATCGTGCGCCACTTCAAGCAGGAGCGGATTGCGCAATTTTTGCGGATTTCGATTGGTACGCCGGAGCAGAATCAGGCGCTGATCGACGGCCTGGGCGACCTCTGAACCGCCTTCGCGAGCAAGCCCGCTCCCACATTAGGTACGCGGTTAAACTGTGGGAGCTGGCTTGCTCGCGAAGGGGACACCGCCAATACCAGCCGTCTACTCGTGATGCGGTTCGCCAAGGAACGTCAGCGAACTGAACAGCCCGCGACTGTTCACATCAGTGCTGTCCTTCACCGGCACCTCAACCTGCGCTGCAATCACGTTCAACCCTTCATTACGCACCAGCACTTGCGCACGACCGTCCTTGTCCGTCTCGGTGCTCAGGGTGTTCGGCGCATTACGATAGTCGCCAATCAGCATGACGCCCGCTGCCGGTTTGCCATCGAGCAGCACCCGTACCGGCAGTGATTTGCCCGGTCCGACGGTCAGCGGATCAACCTCCGGCAAAATCAGCAACTTGATCTGCTCGAGCTTCGGCAACTTCGCCCCCGGTTGATAAATCGCCAGGCTGTACTTGAACGTCTCGGTGGCTTCGACAGCGCCCGGCACTTTGCTGCGGCCTTCGTTGATCCATTTCTTGTCGGCGGTTTGCGACCACATGCCGTTGTTCAGTGCGACGGCCAGTACTGCCGGCGGCTTGAGAGGCTTGAGACGTGCGTGATCGGCCAGGCGTTCGACGCTGACCGGGATCATCTTGCCACCGGCATCGTAAGCCCAGGCGCCGCTGATTTTCTGCGCCTTGAAGGCATTGTCTTCGGCGCCGTGGCCGTAGATCACTTCGATGTTGCCGCGCCGTTGTTCGGTCCACAGGCCGTGGGCCGAGGCCTGAGTGGCGAACAGGGCGGCGATGATCAGCAGGGTTTTGCCGTATTGCATGGTGACGTCCTTTTACAGGTTGAGTGTCAGGCTGACGGTGAAATTGCGCGGCTCGCCGGGGTTGACCCAGTAGTTGCTGTAGGAGCGCTCGTAGTATTTTTCGTCGAAGAGGTTGTTCAGGTTCAGGCCAACCGTGACGTTGTCGCTGGCCTTGTAATGGGCCAGCAGATCGACGGTGTGATAGGCCGGCATTTCAAAATCACCGCCGGCTTCACCAGAGCGATCGCCGACGTAGGTGAACGCCGCGCCGACGTCCGAGCCGCGCAAATGGCCGTCCTGAAACTCGTAGACGCCGAGCAGGCTGCCACTGCGCTTGGCCACGCCAAGGATGCGGCTGCCGGTCGGGATTGCCGCGTCGCCCTTGGTCACTTCAGCGTCGATGTAAGCGAAGGCACCAATCACCCGCACGGCATCGGTCACTTGCCCGGTCACTTGCCAGTCGAAACCGCGACTGCGCGCCTTGCCCATCGCGCGGCTGGTGTCGGTGCCCGGGTCGAGGGCGAGGACGTTTTCCTTGTCGATGTGGAAGAAAGCGAGGGTGCTGCTCAGGCGCTCGTCGAACAGTTCGTTCTTCATGCCGATTTCGTAACCGACACCTTCTTCGGGATCGAAGGATCTGCCGGAGGCGTCGAGACCGTTATTCGGTTTGAACGAGGTCGAGGCGTTGGCGAACAGGCCGGTGTTCGGCGTCAACTGATAGAGCAGGCCGGCGCGTTGGGTGAGGGCGTCGTGAGTCTGCTGGCTTTTGGCATTGCGGGTGTGATCGTCGATGCGTTGATCAAAGTGCTCGAAGCGTGCGCCGATCATCCCGCGCAGTTTGTCGGTGAAGATGATTTGATCCTGCAGGTTCAGTGCGTGGCTCTCGACGTGTTCGAAGAAGTCAGTACCCGAGCGTGGGCCGTTGGGTTTCGGTTGGCCGTAAATCGGCTTGTAGATGTCGATGGCGTAGGGACCGCCAGCGATGGTAGTGACGCGTTCGTTCTTGCGGAAGTTCTCGTATTCGGTGCCGATCAGCAGTTCGTGCTGCCATGGGCCGAGGTCAAACAGACCGCGCAGCTCCAGTTGGGTGATGCTGTCGTGCCAGTTAGTGTCCCGTTCGCGGTAGCGTCGGTTGACGGTGTGACCATCGGCGTTCAGCGCACGACTTTCAGACGCGTCGCCCCACAGTTTGCCTTCCTTGTAGTGGCTGGCCAGACGCAGTTTCCAGCTGTCGTTGAGGTGATGTTCGAAGGTGGCCTGGAGCAGGTTGTTGTGGTTGTCGATGTTGCCGTCGTTCGGTTCACCGAGGAAGGTCGAGCGCGAAACGCCGCTCCATGTGTTGTTCGGCGCGACGATTCCTCGGTCGAACGTGGAGTTGTGCCGGACGATTTCGCTTTCCACCAACAACGAAGTGTCCGGGCTCAGTTGCCAACTGATCGAAGGTGCGACGAATACCCGCTGGCTGTCGACGTGATCACGGAAGCTGTGGTTGTCTTCGACCGCCAGGTTGATCCGCGTGAGCACATCACCCTGCTCGTCGAGCGGCGTGTTGATGTCCAGTGCCGTGCGATAACGATCCCAGCTGCCAGCGCTGGTCTGCAGAGTGGTGAACGCTTCGGGCTGCGGTTTTTTGGTGACGATGTTCACCGTGCCGCCCGGATCGCCTCGGCCATACAGGCTCGCGGCCGGGCCTTTGAGGACTTCGATGCGCTCCACGTTGGCGGCGTCCGGCGTGCTCGGATAGCCGCGATTGGCGCTGAAACCGTCCTTGTAGAACTCCGAGGTGGTGAAGCCGCGCACGCTGTATTCGTACAGCGTCAGGCCGCCAAAATTGTTCTGCTTCGACACGCCGCCGGCGAAATCCAGTGCGCGTTCGACACTGGTGCTGCCCAGATCCTTGAGCACGCTGGCCGGCACCACGCTGATCGCTTGGGGAATGTCGCGGATGGCGGTGTCGGTTTTGGTTGCGCTGGTGGAGCTCGTCGCGCGGTAGCCGCTGACCGGCCCGCTGGGGGATTCGTAATCGGAAGTGACGCTGATGGCGTCGAGTTCGAGGGGTTGCGGATCTTCGGCGAAGACCGGATCGCCCAGCAGGCCCAGAGTCAGGCCAAGCAGTGAAGCCTTTTTTCGAGACGACATGTTATGTTGTTCCAATCGCTAAATTGAAACAATATAACATGCCTATTGAGAGTGTCTTTCATTCGCGCACTTCGGCGCGAATAAAGTTTTACTCTTGTTCTTTCACCGGAGCCGGCGGCGGACGCAGGCCGATTTCTGCGGTCAGCTTGATCTCTTTGCCGTTGCGCATGACCTGAATCGTGACCTTGTCAGTCGGCTTGATCCGCGCCACCTGGTTCATGGACTTGCGGCCATCGCCGGCCGGTTCGCCGTCGATGCTCAGAATCACGTCACCCAGTTGCAGGCCGGCCTTCTGTGCCGGGCCATCGCGGAAGATCCCCGCCACGACAATCCCCGGACGCCCGGACAGGCCAAACGATTCGGCCAGTTCCTGGGTCAGCGGCTGCACTTCAATACCCAGCCAGCCACGAATCACCTGACCGTGCTCGATGATCGACTTCATCACTTCCATCGCCAGTTTCACCGGGATCGCAAAACCGATGCCCTGTGAGCCGCCGGACTTGGAGAAGATCGCCGTGTTGATACCGGTGAGGTTGCCGTTGGCATCGACCAGCGCGCCGCCGGAGTTGCCCGGGTTGATCGCCGCGTCGGTCTGGATGAAGTCTTCGTAGTTGTTCAGGCCCAACTGGTTACGCCCAGTGGCACTGATGATGCCCATGGTCACGGTCTGGCCGACGCCGAACGGGTTGCCGATGGCCAGCGCGACATCGCCGATGCGGATGCTGTCGGAGCGGCCGACGGTGATCGCCGGGAGGTTTTTCAGGTCGATCTTCAGTACCGCGAGGTCGGTTTCCGGGTCGCTGCCAATGACGCGGGCGAGGGTTTCGCGACCGTCCTTGAGCGCCACCACGATCTGATCAGCACCGGTAGTCACGTGGTTGTTGGTCAGAATGTAGCCTTCCGGGCTCATGATCACCCCGGAACCGAGGCTCGATTCCATACGCTTTTGTTTCGGCGAGTTGTCGCCGAAGAAACGCCGGAACTGCGGATCTTCAAACAGCGGGTGCGCCGGTTTGTTGATGACCTTGGTGGTGTACAGGTTCACCACCGATGGCGCAGCGATGCTCACCGCATCGGCATAGGACACTGGCCCTTGCTGCACGCTGGTGGTTTGTGGGGCCTGTTGCAGGTTGACGTCGAGGCTCGGCAGCCCGACCCACTGCGGGTAACGCTGAATAATCAACAGAGCGATAAGCACGCCGGCCAACAGCGGCCAGCCGAAAAAACGCAGCGCCTTGAGCATTAAGCACGTCCTGGAAAAGTTGCAGGCGGGGTCAGACCGCCCATAATGTCGCGCATTATACGAGGCCGCGCGCGCCTCTGAACGGGATTTTCAGGAGTCTTTCATGGCCGTCGCCCTCAGCACCCTAGTCGAAGAAGCCGACCGTTACCTCGGCAGTGCAAAAATCGCCGATTATTGCCCCAACGGCCTGCAGGTCGAAGGCCGTCCGCAAGTGATGCGCATCGTCAGTGGTGTCACTGCCAGTCAGGCGCTGCTCGACGCGGCGGTGGAGGCCGAGGCCGATCTGATACTGGTGCATCACGGCTATTTCTGGAAAGGCGAGAACCCGTGCATCACCGGCATGAAGCAGCGGCGCTTGAAGACTTTGCTCAAGCACGACATCAGTCTGCTCGCCTATCACTTGCCGCTGGATCTGCATCCGGAGGTTGGCAATAACGTGCAACTGGCGCGGCAACTGGACATTACCGTTGAAGGGCCACTGGATCCGGACAACCTCAAAATTGTCGGACTGGTTGGCTCGTTGAATGAGCCGATGACTGCGCGTGACTTCGCCCGCAAGGTTAAAGAGGTCATGGGCCGCGAGCCGCTGCTGGTCGAGGGCAGTGGGATGATTCGTCGGGTCGGCTGGTGCACCGGTGGCGGGCAGGGCTATATCGATCAGGGTGTGGCGGCGGGTGTTGATCTGTTCCTTAGCGGTGAAGCCTCCGAGCAGACCTTCCACAGCGCGCGGGAAAACGACATCAGCTTCATCGCCGCCGGCCACCATGCCACCGAGCGCTACGGTGTGCAGGCACTGGGCGACTATCTGGCGAAGCGCTTCGCTCTCGAACACATCTTCATCGATTGCCCGAACCCGATCTAAGGCTAAACCTCATTTCAGTGTGGGAACGGGCTTGCTCGCGAATGCGGTGGTTCAATCAGCGGCGATGTTGAATGACACACCGCTTTCGCGAGCAAGCCCGCTCCCACAGGAACAGCATTGCTCGGCCGAACTGGCAGGCATATTCATATGCCCTTTCGATCTAGTGGGCGTCCTGATTAGAAGAGGTCGCTGTGCTAGGATTCCCCGCTCGAACACGGCCCGCTGGCCGTTCATAAGAAAGCTTTCGTGAGTAGCCATGGTCGACAAACTGACGCATCTGAAACAGCTGGAGGCGGAAAGCATCCACATCATCCGCGAGGTGGCCGCCGAGTTCGACAACCCGGTGATGCTGTACTCCATCGGTAAAGACTCCGCCGTGATGCTGCACCTGGCACGCAAGGCGTTCTTCCCGGGCAAACTGCCGTTTCCGGTGATGCACGTCGACACTCGCTGGAAATTCCAGGAGATGTACAAGTTCCGCGACAAGATGGTCGAAGAACTGGGCCTGGACCTGATCACCCACATCAACCCCGATGGCGTGGCGCAGAACATCAACCCGTTCACCCACGGCAGCGCCAAGCACACCGACATCATGAAGACCGAGGGCCTCAAGCAGGCGCTCGACAAGCATGGTTTCGACGCCGCGTTCGGCGGCGCCCGTCGCGATGAAGAGAAGTCCCGTGCCAAAGAGCGCGTGTACTCGTTCCGCGACAGCAAGCACCGCTGGGACCCGAAAAACCAACGCCCTGAGCTGTGGAACGCCTACAACGGCAAGGTCAACAAGGGCGAATCCATTCGTGTGTTCCCGTTGTCGAACTGGACCGAGCTGGACATCTGGCAGTACATCTACCTCGAAGGCATCCCGATCGTGCCGCTGTACTTCGCCGCCGAGCGCGAAGTGATCGAGAAGAACGGCACGCTGATCATGATCGACGACGAGCGTATCCTCGAACACCTGTCCGATGAGGACAAGGCACGCATCGTCAAAAAGAAAGTGCGTTTCCGTACCCTTGGTTGCTACCCGTTGACGGGCGCGGTGGAGTCCGAGGCCGAAAGCCTCACGGACATCATTCAGGAAATGCTCCTGACGCGAACTTCCGAGCGCCAGGGCCGGGTCATCGACCACGATGGCGCAGGCTCGATGGAAGACAAGAAACGTCAGGGTTATTTCTAAGGGGTTGTCATGTCGCACGCATCTGATTTGATCAGCGAGGACATCCTCGCCTACCTGGGCCAGCACGAACGTAAAGAGCTGCTGCGCTTTTTGACCTGCGGTAACGTCGATGACGGCAAGAGCACCCTGATCGGGCGCCTGCTGCACGACTCGAAGATGATCTACGAAGATCACCTGGAAGCCATCACCCGCGACTCGAAAAAAGTCGGCACCACCGGTGATGACATCGACCTGGCGTTGCTGGTCGACGGCCTGCAGGCCGAGCGTGAGCAGGGCATCACCATCGATGTCGCCTACCGCTATTTCTCCACCGCCAAACGCAAATTCATCATCGCCGACACCCCTGGCCATGAGCAGTACACCCGCAACATGGCCACCGGTGCGTCCACCTGTGACCTGGCGATCATCCTGGTTGACGCGCGTTACGGTGTGCAGACCCAGACTCGTCGCCACAGCTTCATCGCCTCGTTGCTGGGCATCAAGCACATCGTCGTCGCCATCAACAAGATGGACTTGAAAGACTTCGATGAAGGCGTGTTCGAGTCGATCAAGGCCGACTACCTGAAGTTCGCCGAAGGCTTGAAGATGAAGCCGACCAGCATGCACTTCGTGCCGATGTCTGCTCTCAAGGGCGACAACGTGGTGAACAAGTCCGAGCGCTCGCCTTGGTACAAGGGTCAGTCGCTGATGGAAATTCTCGAGACCGTGGAAGTGGCGGGCGACCGCAACTTCACCGATCTGCGTTTCCCGGTGCAGTACGTCAACCGTCCGAACCTGAACTTCCGCGGTTTCGCCGGCACCCTGGCCAGCGGCATCGTGCACAAGGGCGACGAAGTCGTGGTACTGCCGTCGGGCAAGAGCAGCCGCGTCAAATCCATCGTCACCTTCGAGGGTGAGCTGGAGCAGGCCGGCCCGGGTCAAGCGGTGACGCTGACCATGGAAGACGAGATCGACATCTCCCGTGGCGACCTGTTGGTGCATGCCGACAACGTGCCGCCGGTCACCGACAGCTTCGAAGCGATGCTGGTGTGGATGGCCGAAGAGCCGATGCTGCCGGGCAAGAAATACGACATCAAACGCGCCACCAGTTACGTGCCGGGCTCGATCGCCAGCATCGTCAACAAGGTCGACGTGAACACCCTCGAAGAAGGCCCGGCGAGCGCGTTGCAGCTCAACGAAATCGGCAAGGTGAAGATCGCGCTCGACGCGCCGATCGCCCTCGACGGTTACGACAGCAACCGCACCACCGGCGCGTTCATCGTCATCGATCGTTTGACCAATGGCACCGTCGGCGCCGGCATGATCGTCGCTCAGCCGGTGGCTCATGGGACTGCCTCGCATCACGGCAAACTGGCTCACGTTGCCACTCAGGAACGTGCCCAGCGCTTTGGCCAGCAACCGGCCACCGTGCTGTTCAGCGGTCTGTCGGGCGCGGGTAAAAGCACGCTGGCCTACGCGGTCGAGCGCAAGCTGTTCGACATGGGCCGTGCGGTGTTTGTGCTGGATGGTCAGAATCTGCGTCACGACCTGAACAAAGGTTTGCCGCAGGATCGTGCCGGCCGCACCGAGAACTGGCGGCGTGCTGCGCATGTGGCGCGTCAGTTCAACGAGGCTGGTCTGTTG
Organism: Pseudomonas sp. JQ36; assembly: GCF_053851495.1. Lineage (NCBI taxonomy): Bacteria > Pseudomonadati > Pseudomonadota > Gammaproteobacteria > Pseudomonadales > Pseudomonadaceae > Pseudomonas > Pseudomonas sp. JQ36. Next base: position 5,842,205 of record NZ_CM132642.1, read on the forward strand.
ACCCTGGCTGCGTTTGTTGCGCCGAGCGCGGAAGGTCGCGAGCAGGCCAAGGATCTGATCGGCAAGGAGCGTCTGCTGACGGTTTATGTGCAGGCCTCGCCGGCGGTGTGTGCCGAGCGTGATCCGCAGGGCTTGTATGCTGCGGGTGGCGATAATATTCCGGGTGAGTCGTTCCCGTACGATGTGCCGCTGAATGCTGATCTGGTGATCGACACGCAATCGCTGTCGCTGGAAGAAAGCGTCAAGCAGGTGTTGGATCTGCTGCGTAAGCGTGGCGCGATTTAAGCTTTAGTCGGAAATTAAAGGCCCGCGGATGAGTGATCATCGGCGGGCTTTTTTATTGTGGGGCATTTGGTTTTCGGCGGTGGCGGCCTTTGGGCCGGCCATGCTTTTGGGGTTTTGGGGGTGTATCCGTTGCTGCGGTAACGGCGGCTTAGGGTTTCGCCCTTACGGCGAGTCACCTTTTCCAAACGCCGAAAAGGTAACCCAAAAGGCTTGCTCCTACGTTCGGCCCACTCGCTGGGGCTCGGGGTTCCTTCGCTGCGGGATTGATCCGGGCGCAGCGCCTCCGGTTTGCTTCGCTGCACCTCCTCTCGCTGTGTTTGGCTTCGCCAAACGGTCGCTGCGCTCCCACCCCCGGATCAATCCCTCCACTCAGCCTTCCGACGTCGCCCGTGGATCAAGATCAAGATCAAGAGCGACAGCCGAGCTTGCGCTCATCCTGGAGTGGGGCGGCATGCGCCGCGTGCGGGTTGTACTTATTTTCCCTGTAGGAGCTGCCGCAGGCTGCGATCTTTTGATCTTGATTTTGTGGGAGCTGGCCTGCGAGCGACCAATCTCCAACTGAACACACCCAATCCAACTGTAGGAGTGAGCCTGCTCGCGATAGCGGTATGTCATTCAACATTGGGAGTGGCTGATCCACCGCTATCGCGAGCAGGCTCACTCCTACAGGGGCTTAGCGTTTGTCTGGGAATTCGCGGTGCATCTGTTCCAGCAGCGCATCTTTGTCCTGCCACAGCTGGTTGATCCAGCCCTGGAATTGCAGACGATATTCGCCGTCCTGGTCGTAGTTCTTGCCGATGAAGGCCGGCGGGATTTTCAGTTCTTCAAAGTGCACCACCACGTCGCGCACGTTGCCGCACAGCAGATCCCAGAAACCCGGACGACCGCCGGGATAGTGGATGGTCACGTTGACGATCGACTCCAGTTGCTCCCCCATCGCGTCCAGCACGAAGGCGATGCCACCCGCCTTGGGTTTGAGCAGGTATTTGAACGGCGATTGCTGCTGCGCATGTTTGCCTTCGGTGAAGCGTGTGCCTTCGACGAAGTTGAAAATCCCCACCGGGTTGTTGCGGAATTTCGCGCAGGTCTTGCGCGTGGTTTCCAGGTCTTTGCCTTTCTTCTCTGGATGCTTTTCCAGATAGGCCTTGGAGTAGCGCTTCATGAACGGGAAGCCCAGCGCCCACCAGGCCAGACCGATCACCGGGACCCAGATCAGCTCCTGCTTGAGGAAGAATTTCAGCGGCTGGATCCGGCGGTTGAGGACGTATTGCAGCACCAGAATGTCGACCCAGCTCTGGTGGTTGCTGGTGATCAGGTACGAGTGTTGGTAGTCCAGACCTTGCAGGCCGCTGATGTGCCAGCGGGTGCGGCGCACCAGGTTCATCCAGCCTTTGTTGTTGCTGATCCAGGCTTCGTGGGTGTGGCTCATCAGCCACAGTGAGGCGCGGCGGGCGAGGTCGAAGGGCAGCACTTTGATCAGCGCCACGCAGAACAGGAACGAGCACAGCAGAATCGTATTGAGCGCCAACAGCAGCGCGGCGATCACGCCGCGAATCGGGGCGGGCAGGAAGTCCAGCATTTACACATCCATAGGTCGGTTGGCGGCTTGAATCGCGGTCAGGGCGATGGTGTAGACGATGTCGTCGACCTGCGCGCCGCGCGGCAGGTCGTTTACCGGTTTGCGCAGGCCTTGCAGCATCGGGCCGAGGCTGACGCAATCGGCGCTGCGCTGCACGGCTTTGTGGGTGGTGTTGCCGGTGTTCAGGTCAGGGAATACGAACACCGTGGCGCGACCGGCGACCTGGCTGTTCGGCGCCAGTTGCCGGGCGACGTCTGCGTTGGCGGCGGCGTCGTATTGCAGCGGGCCGTCGATCAGCAGCGAGTGCTGTTGCTCGTGGGCGAGCAGGGTGGCTTCGCGGACTTTCTCGACTTCTTCGCCTGTGGCCGATTCACCGCTGGAGTAACTGATCATCGCCACTCGCGGGGTAATGCCAAATGCCGCTGCGGAATCCGCGCTTTGCAGGGCGATCTCCGCCAGTTCGGCGGCGCTCGGGTGCGGGTTCATCACGCAGTCGCCATAGACCAGCACTTCCTCGGGGAACAGCATGAAGAACACCGACGACACCAGCGTGCAGCCGGGTGCGGTCTTGATCAGCTGCAGGGCCGGGCGGATGGTGTTGGCGGTGGTGTTGATCACGCCCGAGACCAGGCCGTCGACTTCATCCAGTGCGAGCATCATGGTGCCGATCACCACGGTGTCTTCCAACTGCTGTTCAGCCATCGGCGCATTGAGGCTTTTGCTTTTGCGCAGGGCGACCATCGGCTCGATGTAGCGCTCGCGGATCAGGTCCGGATCGAGGATCTCCATTCCCGGCGGCAACTCGATACCTTGCGCGCGGGCCACCGCTTCGACGTCTTCGGGTTTGGCTAGCAGCACGCAGCGGGCGATGCCGCGCTCCTGGCAGATTGCCGCCGCTTGCACGGTGAGCGGCTCGCTGCCTTCGGGCAGGACGATGCGCTTGTTCGCCGACTGCGCCCGTTGAATCAGTTGATAGCGGAACACCGCTGGCGACAGGCGCATTTCCCGTGGTGTGCCACAGCGCTGGTGCAGCCACTTGGCGTCGAGATGACTGGCGACGAAGTCAGTGATGATCTCCGCACGCTCGCGGTCATCGATGGGGATTTCCTTGTTCAGGCCGTTGAGCAGGTTGGCGGTGTCGTAGGAGCCGGTGCTCACCGACAACACCGGCAGGCCAGCCTGCAACGCGCCTCGGCACAAATCCATGATGCGTGGATCGGGCAGGGTGTCGCTGGTCAGCAACAGCCCGGCCAGCGGTACGCCATTGAGTGCCGCGAGGCTGACCGCGAGGATGATGTCGTCGCGATCACCCGGGGTCACCACCAGCACGCCGGGCTTGAGCAGCTCCACGGTGTTGCGCATGGTCCGTGCGCATATGATGATTTTGGTCATGCGCCGGGTTTCGTAATCGCCGGCGTTGAGTACCTGCGCGCCCATCAGGTCGGCGACGTCGCGGGTACGCGGTGCATTGAGTTCGGGTTGAAACGGAATGCAGCCGAGCAGGCGGAAATCACCGCTGCGTAGTAATGGCGAATGCTCTTTGAGGCGCGTGGCGAAGGCGTCCATGCTCTCGTCGGTCTTGACCTTGTTGAGGATCACGCCGAGGACTTTCGGGTCTTTCGGGCCGCCGAACAATTGCGCCTGCAATTCGACGCGGCCGGAGAGTTCGGCGAGCACTTCGTTTTCCGGCGCGGAGACCAGAATTACCTCGGCATCCAGGCTCTTCGCCAAGTGCAAATTGACCCGCGCGGCGTAGCTGGCGCTGCGGGTCGGCACCATGCCTTCGACTACCAGCACGTCTTTGCCGATGGCAGCTTGCTGATACAAGGCGATGATTTCTTCGAGCAACTCATCGAGCTGACCGTCGCCGAGCATCCGCTCGACGTGGGCCAGACCCAGCGGTTGCGGCGGTTTCAGGCCGTGGGTACGCGCCACCAGTTCGGTGGAGCGCTCAGGGCCGGTGTCGCCCGGGTGCGGCTGGGCAATCGGTTTGAAGAAGCCGACTTTCAGCCCGGCCCGCTCCAGGGTACGCACCAGCCCGAGGCTGATGGAGGTCAGACCCACGCCAAAATCGGTGGGCGCGATAAAAAAAGTTTGCATGCGGATTCTCTAAGGGTGCATGGCAATGGTGGCGATCTATACGTGACCGCCTACCGCAATTCAGTCGCCAAGGTTATCGCTAACCGAGCCTTGTGCGCACCAACCGCAGGCAAAGGGTTGGCCTATTTTTTCAATACGTTGCGCCGGGTCAAGGACCCAGGCGCGCGATTGCCATGGCGGCTGATGACGCAGGTGCTGGGTGTGGCCACAGGAAAGCTCGACGACCCAGTGACCGTCGTCGTCCTGATGGAAGCCGGCGATTGTCGAAACCCGTTTGTCCGGGTTGTGTTCGCTTTCGCGCGATTGCTTCGCTAAACTTGGCCTTTCTATATTCTTTTGCAAAAGGTCTCGCCCCATGCTGATCGCCGCCAATAAGGCTGTCTCCATCGACTATACCCTGACCAACGACGCTGGTGAGGTCATCGACAGCTCCGCCGGCGGCGCACCGCTGGTCTACCTGCAAGGCGCAGGCAACATCATCCCGGGCCTGGAAAAAGCTCTGGAAGGCAAAGCTGTTGGTGATGAGCTGGAAGTTTCCGTTGAGCCGGAAGACGCTTACGGCGAATACGCTGCCGAGCTGGTCAGCACCCTGAGCCGCAGCATGTTCGAAGGCGTTGACGAGCTGGAAGTCGGCATGCAGTTCCACGCTTCGGCGCCGGACGGCCAGATGCAGATCGTGACCATCCGTGACCTGGACGGCGACGACGTCACCGTCGACGGCAACCACCCACTGGCCGGTCAGCGCCTGAACTTCAAAGTGAAGGTCGTTGATATCCGTGACGCCAGCCAGGAAGAAGTCGCTCATGGCCACGTCCATGGCGAAGGTGGCCATCACCACTGATTTTCTGCGCTAAGCTTCGAGTACTGGAGAGGCGCCTGCGGGCGCCTTTTTAGTCCGCGGCTGTCCTTGGCGCTCTCGCCAAGTGGCTGTTTCGAGTAGAACACGGGAATCTGGAGTCCGTCATGAGTGCTTTTCACGACCTTAAGTTGACAGCCCTGGATGGTCAGGAGCTACCGCTGGCGCCTTTCAAGGGCCAAGTCGTGCTGGTGGTCAACGTCGCCTCCAAATGCGGCTTGACCCCACAGTACGCGGCACTGGAAAACCTCTATCAGCAATTCAAAGACAAAGGCTTCAGTGTGCTGGGCCTGCCGTGCAACCAGTTTGCTGGCCAGGAACCAGGTACCGAACAGGAAATCCAGGAGTTCTGCAGCCTGAACTATGGCGTGACGTTCCCGTTGTCGAGCAAGCTTGAAGTCAACGGCCATGATCGTCATCAGCTCTACCGCTTGCTGGCGGGCGAGGGCGCGGAGTTTCCCGGGGATATCACCTGGAACTTCGAGAAGTTTCTGCTCGGCAAGGACGGCCGGGTGCTGGCGCGATTCTCGCCGCGCACGGCGCCGGATGATCCAACGATCGTTCACGCGATTGAAAAAGCGCTGGGCTGAAACAGCAAAATCAAGAGATCGCCGCCTGCTGCAGCTCCCGCAGAGGACTGCTGACGCTGCGATCTTTTCGTTTCTAACCCTTGATCACCCAAATCAATAGTGCTGTTCAAGGCTTGTAACTCTCCATATTATCGCCGTCATAAAGCCATTCCCTGTGGAGCCTTCCAATGCCGGTGCAAGCCCTGTTCAAACCGTTCCACCTTGGTGCCCTCGAACTGCCGACCCGTGTGGTCATGGCGCCGATGACCCGCTCTTTTTCCCCGGGTGGCGTACCCAATTCGAAAGTGATCGAGTACTACCGTCGCCGCGCGGCGGCCGGTGTCGGTCTGATCATCACCGAAGGCACCACCGTCGGTCACATTGCCTCCAATGGCTACCCGAACGTGCCGCAGTTCTTCGGTGAAGCGCCACTGGCCGGCTGGAAAAAAGTCGTCGACGCGGTGCATGCCGAGGGCGGGAAGATTGTTCCGCAACTGTGGCATGTCGGCAGCGTACGTCGTATCGGCACCGAGCCGGACGCCAGCGTGCCGGGTTATGGCCCGACGGAAAAACTCAAGGACGGCCAGGTCGTGGTACACGGCATGACCAAACAGGACATTCAGGAAGTGATCGCCGCGTTCGCCCAGGCCGCCAAAGATGCCAAAAGCATTGGCATGGACGGCGTGGAAATCCACGGCGCCCACGGTTACCTGATCGACCAGTTCTTCTGGGAGGGCAGCAACCAGCGCACCGACGAATACGGCGGCAGCCTGGCCAACCGCTCGCGTTTCGCCATCGAGTTGATTCAAGCGGTACGCGCGGCAGTCGGTGAAGGCTTCCCGATCATCTTCCGCTTCTCGCAGTGGAAGCAGCAGGATTACACCGCGCGTCTGGTGCAGACCCCGGAGGCACTGGGCGAATTCCTCAAGCCGCTGTCCGACGCCGGCGTAGACATTTTCCACTGCTCGACACGGCGTTTCTGGGAGCCTGAGTTCGACGGTTCCGAGCTGAACCTCGCCGGCTGGACGCGCAAGCTGACCGGCAAACCGACCATCACCGTAGGCAGCGTCGGTCTGGACGGCGAGTTCCTGCAATTCATGGTCAACACCGACAAGGTCGCGCAACCGGCGAGCCTGGAGAAACTGCTGGAGCGTCTGAACAACGACGAGTTCGATCTGGTCGCAGTGGGCCGCGCGCTGCTGGTGGATCCGGACTGGGCGCTGAAAGTCCGCGAAGGGCGTGAGCAGGACATTCTGCCGTTCAGCCGTGAGGCGTTGATGACGCTGGTTTAAGTAGCACCTTTGATGGCCCCTTCGCGAGCAAGCCCGCTCCCACATTTTGAATGCATTCCAAAATGTGGGAGCGGGCTTGCTCGCGAAGAGGGCATCAGAGTCGACGACTATCTAAGGCAATGTCTGCGCATTCGGCAACACCTGCTCCCGCAGACACGCCCCACGCAAATGCTTTTCAAACTGCTCGATGATCGCCGCCCACCCCTGGCGACTGGCATGCTGGCGCGCATTCAGGCGCACGCAACGCAAGGTTTCATCCTCTTCCAGCAACCATGCCGCCGCGTCGCAGAACGCTTCTTCATCACCGGGCATCGCCAGCACGCCGTTGTAGCCGTGACGGATGTGCTGCGCTGCTGCTGCCTGATCGTATGCCACCACCCCCAGCCCTGAGGCCAATGCTTCGAGCACCACATTGCCAAACGTTTCGGTCAGGCTCGGGAACAGGAAAATATCGCCGGATGCATAGTGCGCCGCCAGCGCTTCGCCGCGTTGTGAACCACAGAAGATCGCTTCAGGCAGATCCTTTTCCAACGCAAGCCGTTGCGGCCCGTCGCCGACCACGATCAGCTTCAGCTTGCGCTGTGGATAAGTGCTGCGGAGTCTGTCGAAGCATCGCTTGAGCAAGCCCAGGTTTTTCTCCGGGGCCAGACGTCCCACGTGAATCACCGCGAGGTCCTGCTCGGACAGACCCCATTGTTCGCGCAAGCCGTTCAGGCGCTTGGCCGGGTGAAAGAGCTGACTGTCCACACCTCGCGACAGCAAGGCGAGGCGTTCGAATTGCCGGCGCTCCAGTTCCAGGCGCTGACTGACGCTCGGCACCAGGGTCATCGCCGAGCGATTGTGAAACCAGCGCAGATAATGGGTCAGCAAGCGCGTCAGCAAACTCAGCCCGTACTGGTTGGTGTACTGCTGGAAATTGGTGTGAAAACCGCTGACCACCGAGATCCCCAGGCGTCGTGCCGCACGCAACGCCGACAAGCCGAGCGGGCCTTCGGTGGCAATGTACAAAACGTCCGGGCGATGACGCTTCCAGCGCCGCAGCAGCTTGTGCATCGACGACTGCCCCCATTGCAGACCGGGATAACCCGGCAACGGCCAGCCCCGGCACAACAGCAAGGCATCGTCCTCGACCCGCTGCGGATCTCCCGCCTGGCGCGGTCGCACCAGTTCCACCTGATGCCCCCGCGCGCGCAAGCCATCGCACAAGCGGCCAAGGGTATTGGCCACCCCGTTGATTTCCGGTGGGAAGGTTTCGCTGATCAGAGTGATATGCAGAGCTGTCGTCATGACCTCAGTGTCGGCTGAGGCCATGTCGTGCTTGTGACGTTCGGATGATGGATTTGTGACCGGCTCAGCCTTGCGTGACGAGATTCTCCGCACCGCGCTCACGCACCCAGAACAATGTCGCCCCGGCTACAGCGGCCGGCATCATCAGAATGTTCACCACCGGAATCAGCAGCGCCAGATAGACGATCCCGCCAAAACTCATGCTCTGCCAGCGCTTCTGCCGCAGCCAGGCGAGCATTTCGTTCCAGCCCAGTTTGTGGTTGTCCGCCGGGTAGTCGATGTACTGGATCGCCATCATCCACACGCCGAACAGCAGCCACAGCGGGGCGGCGACGATGTTCACCACCGGGATGAACGAGAGGATGAACAGGCCGATCGCCCGCGGCAGGAAGTAGCCCAGTTTGCGCATTTCCCGGGCGAGGGTGCGCGGGACCATTGCGATCAGTTCGCCCCAGCTGAAGGCTGGAAAGTCGTCGGTGCCGCGAACCACCACTTCGACTTTTTCCGCGAGGAAGCCGTTGAACGGCGCAGCGATCACGTTGGCGAGCATCGTGAAGGTGAAGAACACCATCAGCGCCACCAGCACCACGAACAGCGGCCAGAGGATGTAGCTGAGAAAACTCAACCAGTCGGGCAGCGACGGCATCAGGCTGTCGACCCACAGGCTGAACTGATGGCCGGCCAGATAGATCAATCCGACGAACAGTACCAGGTTGATCGCCAGCGGCAGTAACACGAACAGACGCAGGCCGGGGCTGAGAACCAGTTTGAGGCCTTCGCGCAGGTATTGCGGGCCGGACAGAACAGGGGCGGGCATAAGGTGCTCCGAGCAAGGGAAAACGCGCCGACCTTACCGGCTTTGCATCACGTGCGAAAGCGCGGTAGAGCGATCGACATTCACTGTAACAAAGACGTCGATCTGGTCGGAGTCTGCGTATAGAGACCACCTATGAGCTGGATTGTTAATCCGTATTTCCTTAATCTTGCCCCCCTCGATACGCTGCACCCAACTTTTTACAGGACTGTCGAGCTCATGCCTTCCCCAAGGTTATCCACAGTCCTTTTTTATTCCCGCCGGCAGTCCGGCGTTCCGCGCCAGTGTTTCGGCCCGGTCAACAGGAGCAGGTCATGTCTGAAGTCCGTCATTCGCGAGTGATTATTCTCGGTTCCGGCCCTGCCGGTTACAGCGCTGCGGTCTACGCCGCCCGTGCCAACCTCAAGCCACTGCTGATTACCGGCATGCAGGCCGGCGGTCAACTGACCACCACCACCGAAGTCGACAACTGGCCGGGCGACGTGCACGGTCTGACCGGTCCGGCGCTGATGGAGCGGATGCGCGAGCACGCCGAGCGTTTTGAAACCGAGATCGTTTTCGATCACATCAATGCCGTGGACTTCGCCGCCAAGCCGTACACCCTGACCGGTGACAGTGCGACCTATACCTGTGACGCCCTGATCATCGCCACCGGTGCCAGCGCTCGCTACCTGGGCCTGCCGTCGGAAGAAGCGTTCATGGGCAAAGGCGTTTCCGCCTGCGCGACCTGTGACGGTTTCTTCTACCGCAACAAGCCAGTGGCTGTGGTCGGTGGCGGCAACACCGCTGTTGAAGAGGCGCTGTATCTGGCCAACATCGCCAGCACCGTGACCCTGATCCACCGTCGCGAAACCTTCCGCGCCGAGAAGATCCTGATCGACAAGCTCAACGCCCGCGTGGCCGAAGGCAAGATCATCCTCAAGTTAAACGCCAACCTCGACGAAGTGCTGGGCGACAACATGGGCGTGACCGGTGCGCGCCTGAAGAACAACGATGGCAGCTTCGACGAAATCAAGGTCGACGGCGTATTCATCGCGATCGGCCACACTCCGAACACTTCGCTGTTCGAAGGCCAACTGACCCTGAAGGACGGTTACCTGGTTGTGCAGGGTGGCCGTGATGGCAACGCCACTGCAACCAGCGTCGAAGGTATCTTCGCTGCAGGCGACGTAGCTGATCACGTTTACCGTCAGGCCATTACCTCGGCCGGCGCCGGCTGCATGGCGGCACTGGACACCGAGCGTTATCTGGACGGTCTGCAGAACGTTTCGTTCTAAATCGCAGACACAAAAAAACCGGCCCTCTGGCCGGTTTTTTTATGCCTGCATTTTCCGCTGCATCGCCTCACCCCTGTGGGAACGGGCTTGCTCGCGAAAGCAGTGTGTCAGACAAAGAAAAGTCGCCTGACCTGACGCCTTCGCGAGCAAGCCCGCTCCCACAGGGGATGGCGTTGTCTATGGGAATCAGCGGCGGGTCAGCGGCTGTGCTTCGAACTTCACACCCGCCAGACCGTGCTTGATCAGCGCGCGGATATTGCCGTGGTCGCTGCCTTCAGGTGTAGCCACGACCGAGCGGTAATGCTCGCCGAATGCCAGCAGCGCTTCTTCATCGCTCAAGCCTTCCAGCAGTGCCAGACCCAGGGTCTTGCACGAACCTTCGTTCTGCCCGGCAGCGTTCTCCACGCCTCCGTTGTTGAACGCTTGCGGCTGGTAGTCATAACCGGCGGCGATGAAGGCCAGGGTGTCGGCAAAAACGTGTTCGCCGCTCTTGAGGCTGGCGCGCAGGGTGTTCAGATCACTCATTGGGTTTTCCTTTGGCGAACGCCGCCTGTTGTTCGGCGCTGGCTTCTTGCTGGTATTGGTCTTTCCATTCGGCATAAGGCATGCCGTAAACCACTTCACGGGCATCGTCGAGGCTGACCTCGATCTGCTTCTCGTCGGCGGCGGCCTTGTACCACTTGGACAGGCAGTTGCGGCAGAACCCGGCGAGGTTCATCAGGTCGATGTTCTGCACGTCCTTGCGGCTGTCCAGGTGGGCGACCAGTCGGCGGAAGGCGGCGGCTTCGAGTTCGAGGCGTTGTTGCTCGGTCATGGGAGTCTCTGCGAGACAGCTTCAAGCGACGAGCTTCAAGCTGCAAGATGGGTGGCGTTGATACGAAGTTTACAGCTTGCCGCTTGAAGCTTGAAGCTAGCGGCTCGCTGCAAGCGTGATTGACACCGACTCGGCAAATCGCAGTGCATGCGGCTTGTCGACTTCGACTTCGGCGTACAGCACGGCGGTATTGCTCATCACCAGATCCAGCAGTTCCTGGGTCAGGCGTTCGAGCAGCGCAAAACGGTTGCCCTCGACATGGGCGATGATCGCCTTGGTGATGGTGCGGTAGTTCAGCGCGTGATCGATGTCGTTGTCGCGCACCGCTTCCTGCGCGGCGTACTGGATGGTCAGGTTGATCAGCACATCCTGCTTGTTGAGGATCTCGTCCTCGTTGATCCCGATAAAGGTGCGCAGGCGCAGATCCTTGACCCGGATGCGCGCCATTCCCGGTTGAAGTTGTGACATTTACTTGCTCCGTCCAATCAATTGCAGGAACTCCTGACGGGTGTTGCTCGAGTCGCGAAAGGCGCCGAGCATGACCGAGGTGTTCATGGTCGAATTCTGTTTCTCGACACCGCGCATCATCATGCACATGTGCCGGGCCTCGATGACCACCGCGACGCCGGCGGCATCGGTGACCTGTTGCACCGCATCGGCAATCTGCCGGGTGAGGTTCTCCTGAATCTGCAGGCGCCGGGCGAACATGTCCACCAGCCGCGCGATCTTCGACAGCCCCAGCACCTTGCCTGTCGGAATATAAGCCACATGGGCCTTGCCGATGAAGGGCAGCAGGTGATGTTCGCACAACGAGTACAGCTCGATGTCGGCGACGATGATCATCTCGTCGCTGTCGGAGGCAAACAGCGCGCCATTGACGATCTGATCCACACTCTGCTCGTAGCCGTGACACAGGTATTGCATGGCCTTGGCCGCGCGCACCGGGGTGTCGAGCAAGCCTTCGCGGTCGGGGTCTTCGCCGAGGCCGATGAGGATCTCGCGGTAATTCTCGGGCAGGGAACGGCTCATGGGTGATCCTCGCGCAGCAACTTATTTGACGTGCCGTCCGCCGTTGACGGTCAGGGTCGTGCCGGTGACATAGGGGTTGTCGAGCAGATAGCGCAGGCTCTGGTAGATCACTTCGCTGCCGGGCTCGATGCCCAGCGCGGATTTGGCCAGCGCCTTGGCACGGTACGCCGCGTCGTCGTCGGGATTGAACAATAGCAGGGCCGGCGCGATGCCGTTGACCTTGATTGCCGGCGCATAGCGCGCGGCGAAGGACAGGGTCAGGCTGTCGAGCCCGGCCTTGCTGGCGCAATAACCGATGTGCTTGCTGCTGCCCTTGCGCGTGACGTCGTCGCTGATGTGGATGATGTCGGCCGGGGTCGAGCGCTTGAGCAGGTCGGCGCAGTGCAGGTTGATCAGGTACGGCGCGAGCATGTGCACGTTGAGCATGCGCGAGAAGGCCTCGGCTTCACTGCCCGGGGTTTCCTCCAGCCATTCGGAGGCGTTGTGGACGATGGCGCGCAGGCTGTCGGTGTGGCTTTTCAGTTCATCGATGAAGGCAAGGATGGCGGCTTCGCTGGAGAAGTCCGCGAAAATCCCGATTGCGCCCAGATCCCGCAGGGTTTGCACGCCGGGACGTTCGCTGCGGTAAGTGAAGATGACCCGATGGCCGTCTTCAAGCAAACGCTGCGCGCAGTGCAGACCGACACGCTGGCCGGCACCGGTGATTAGGATCGGGGCGGAGGATATGGACATGAACGGCTCGCGTCGCGGTTGGAGCAAAAACTATAACAGCGACGCGGGTTGCCCACCTATCGCAAGACCGGTGTTGTGCTTTTGTGGGAGCCGGGCTTGCTCGCGAAAGCGCTGTGACAGGCGCGGATGCATCAACTGACACGACGCTTTCGCGAGCAAGCCCGCTCACACATGGGCTCTCAACGGTTTTGAGACACCGGTTCAACAGGCAGTCGAGGTGCTGGAACATTGTTCAGCCAACCCGCCAGCAACCGCGTCGACAATGGAATAAAGAAATACACCATCAACGGCGTCAGGCACGCCGTGCTGATCAATACCCGCGGCAGCAGGCTCATCTCGCCGAGCAGCGGCCCGAGGACAAAGTTGAACAGCAGCGACACCGGGAAGAATGCCAGCCAGATCGCCACGGCTTGTTTCCAGCGTGGTGGCCGTTGACCGGCAGCGCCGAACCAGCCCTCGATGCCGCTGACCCGATGCTCCTTGGGATGCTCGAACAGATCGCTGCCCCGCGCCAGCCACGCGGTACGCGAAACCGAGTGCTCCCAGGCGTGCAGGGTCTGCTCGTCGACGAAGCGGAAAATGATCTGGAATTCGTTGTCACCGGGTGGCGGAGCGAGCACGCCGGAACCCAGGTAACCGGGAAAGTCAGTGGCCAGTTGTTCGCCTTCGCGCAGCCAGGCAATCAGGTCCTGATAGCGGCCATCGGCGACGCGACGCGCCACCATTAGCGTGACGGGGGAAGTAGACATTGTGTATCTCCATATTTCGAGTGCGGCGCTCCGGGTAGGAGGTTTCGCATTGCGCAAGCCGGGGTAGGGGCCTGCGCTTTTCAACAAGCAAGGATTATTCCCGATTTTGATGACAGTTTCAGAGACTTTCGTCTCTGTTTATTGGGTTGAACCGACAGAGGGCATCGGATGTAGAATGGGATCCAAATTCAACGAGCGGACAAACCTGCACCATGGCTGTTATCAAGGACGCTAACCCTGCCTCGCAGGCCTCTGTCGCGCTTGAGCGCGAAGAGTTGTTCCCTATTCGGGAGGTGTCGCGGCTGACCGGCGTCAACCCGGTAACGCTGCGTGCATGGGAGCGCCGCTACGGTTTGATCCAGCCGACGCGCACCGAAAGCGGGCACCGGTTGTATTCGATGACCGAAATCGAGCGTGTACGCAGCATCGTCGACTGGATCGATCGCGGCGTGGCCGTGAGCAAGGTCGGCAAGATTCTCGCCAAGACCGAGCCGCTGAAAGTGCTGGCGCATATCATTCCTGATGATCTGGTGCAGGCTGATTACGGGCAGTGGCAGCAACAGGTGCAGGCCGCGATCAGCGCGTTCGATGACCGCGCGCTGGATCAGGTCTACAACCAGATTTTCTCTTCATACGCGCTGCCGGTGGTGTTCCAGGACATCCTCATGCCGTTGTGGCTGCAGATGCTGCAACGCCAGGATGCTTTCGGGCAGACCAGCGAGTGGCTGTTTTTCGACGGGTTCCTGCGGGCGCGGGTGTTGCAGCGGATCGTCGCGCTGCGCGGCACCCAGCCGCGCAAAGTGATTGTCAGCGCGCTGGCCGGTCAGTGTCGTGAACTCGAGCTACTGGTCGCCGCGTTGTTTCTCAGCGGCAATGATGCGGGCGTGCGGGTGCTGACCACCGGTCAGCCATTCGATGAATTGGCGCTGGTGTGCGAGCGGATCAAGCCGCAGGCGCTGGTGCTGTTTTCCAATCACGCCCCCACCGCGGATTTGCCGCGCCGTCTGAATCGACTGGCCTTGAGTCTCGACTGTCAGGTGATGCTCGCCGGCGACGCTGCCGATCTGGCACAGGACAGTCTGGCCGGATCGTCGATCGGTTGTCTGGGCAATGAAGGGGCGACGATGCGTCAGCGCATGACGCAATTTCTCGCGGGTACGCTGGATACCTGAATATCAGGTGTGCAGGGCGGGGTGGGTCAGACGGTGTTGTTGCAGGATGAACTGGCGCAGGCGTTCGGTTTCATCGGCATCGGTCTGGCTCAGCTCGTAGGCGTAAAAACCGTGCTCGGTTTCGCGCTCGAAATTGCCGCGCAGGGAGATCCGCTCATAACCTGAAGGGCTGAACCACAGGGCGAAATGCTTGGGCGGTTTGGTCTTGTTGCGCATTTCCAGCAGCACGCCTTTGTGCGACACCTCGTGCACCCACATCATGCCTGGCTGCCCTTTGGCGTTTTCCAGCGCGACCGGCTCTTCGAGGGTCAGGCGCCATGGGCGAATCATCGGACCGTCTTCGTAAATGCTCGGCACGCCCAGACGCAGGTGCAACGCGTGGAATTCGTCTTCCACCAGATGCAGCGGGAAGGTCATTTGCTGATTTTCGAAGTTGGCCTGGATGGTCACTTGCTCGTGAGCTGCCAGGCGCGTGAGCAGGTCACGGATCTGCGAGCCACCATTGACCAGCAGGCTCGACGTCGCATCCCGCACATTGAGCTGCGGGTTGTGCTGCATGGTCTGGATGAAATCCAGCTCATCCTGGGTCAGGAGGGCGTCGCGTTGCATGGCCTGGCTCGAAAGATATAGTTACAAAGTCATTGGTGATTGTAGTTAATGACACTTAGTTCGCAGATTTGTTTGCGCCGTTCGTCGCTTTCAATGCTTCCAGCTCCGCTTGCAGTGCTGCAACCTCGGCCTCAAGCTGAATTACGCGTTGCTGCGCCTTGACCTGAATCGTGACGTCTTTCTGCACGCCAACGAAATAGGTCTGGCCGTCATCGGCGTTTTTTACCGTCGATAGCGACAATTCATTCCAGAAAGGCGTGCCGTCCTTGCGATAGTTGCGCAATGTTTCGCGACACGCGCCACCGTTGCGCAGCACTTCGCGAATCCTTTCCAGGCTTGCCTGATCACGGTCACCGGATTGCAGAAAGCGGCAGTCCTGATAAAGAATTTCTTCGCTGCTGTAACCGGTCAGACGTTCGAAGGCCGGGTTCACATAGATCAGGATGTTGTCCTGCTCGCCTTCCTTCTCAGCGACGACGATTCCGTCGTTCGACGCGTTGATCACCATTTGCAGCAGACTGGCATTGATCATCTGTGAATCCTTTCAGCATTGTCGATGGCTCGCATTCTAGAAGATCAGCCGGCGCTGTCTATAGGCCATCAGTGCCCATTGAGAGCTGGTCGCAACTTCTCTGTCGGGACTGCTACTATCGCCGCTCTTTTTTTCAGCTTCAGGATCAGATTGATGAAAGTCGCCATCCTCTCCGGCTCGGTTTACGGAACGGCCGAAGAAGTCGCCCGTCACGCGCAGAACCTGCTGAAAGACGCCGGTTTTGAAACCTTCCACAACTCGCGCGCCAGCCTGGCGGACATTCAGGCGTTCGGCCCTGAAGCGTTCCTCGCGGTGACCTCGACCACCGGCATGGGCGAACTGCCGGATAACCTGCAGCCGTTGTATTCGATGATTCGCGATCAGTTGCCAGCCGCGTGGCGCGATTTGCCGGGGGCGGTGATCGGCTTGGGTGATGCCAGTTACGGCGATACGTTCTGCGGCGGTGGTGAGCTGATGCGTGAGTTGTTCGCCGAGCTGGGCGTACGCGAAGTGCAGGAGATGCTGCGTCTGGACGCCAGCGAAAGTGTGACCCCGGAAACCGACGCCGAGCCATGGCTGGCGCAACTGATCGCCACCCTCAAGGGCTGATCGCGCGTTCGCGCAGCAAGGCCAGCCAGGCCTGGGCGGCTTTCGACAGATAGGCACCCCGGCGCCAGATGAACGCGATGTCCCAGCGCAGATACTCTGGCGCGCGCAAGGTCAGGCGCACCACGCCCGGACGCTCCAGTGCCCGGGCCACCACGCTGGGCAGCAACACCACGCCTTGCCCGGCGGCTACCAGCGCCACAAGAAAATCCGCTTGCCCACTGCGCCCGCCTTCTTTCGGGGTAAAGCCCAATTGCTGGCAGGCCTGCAGTAAACGGTCATTGAGCACGAAGCTGCGTTGATACAACAGGAACGGCGTGTCGGCCAGCTCCTCCAGGCCAATCTCCCCACGTGCTGCCAATGAGTGATCCACCGGCAGCAACGCATCGAGTTTTTCATCGCAGAACGGCTGAAAATCGAACTGTGGATCTTTCGGCAACAGGCTGCCACCCAACTCCAGTTCGCCGCTGAGCACCGCCTGCTCGACATTACGGCTGCCACCCTCAAGCAATTGAATGCTGATGTTCGGATAGCGCCGCCGATACTCGGCGAACAACCCGGCGAACAGCGCATCGCTGCCCAGCAGCGGCAGACCGAGGCGCAATTCGCCGCGTGCCAGTTGGCTCAGATCATCCAGTTCGCTGAGCAATTCATTGCGCAGGCGCAACATGCCCTCGGCCCGCTGCAGCACCACGCTGCCTGCGGCAGTCAGGCGCAGTTGCGAGCCGAGCCGTTCGAGCAACGGCGTGCCGAGGCTCTGCTCCAGTTGCGCGACTTGTTTGCTCACCGCCGATTGGCTGATGTGCAGGGTTTTCGCTGCCTGGGTGAAGCCGCCCTGATGCATGACTTCGACAAAACTGCGCAGCTGTTTGAATTCCATCATCCGATTCCATTGTGGAATAGGGCTGAGTCTAACAATTCGCTTCTGGGATGACAGGCCGCTTCGTAAAATAAGCCCCTGTAAGGAGCCCATCATGAACGCCGCATCCCTCAAATACCTGTCCCGTCTATTCGCAGAACTGGCCGTGTTACTCGGTCTCTACCTGCTCGGCTGTCAGATCGCCGCGTGGCTGGCCTGGCCGATTCCCGGCGGAGTCATCGGCATGGCCCTGTTGCTGTTGGCGTTCGCGTTTGGCTGGGTCAAACCGGCGGCGCTGCAACTGGGTGCCGGATTGTTGATGGCCGAGATGCTGCTGTTCTTCATTCCGGCGCTGATGAGTCTGCTCGACTACGGCGCGCTGTTGCGCGATGACGGCTGGCGGATTTTGCTGGTGATCGGCGCCAGCACCCTGATGGTGATGCTGGTGACAGCCTTCACCGTGGAGCTGGCCGTGCGCCTGAGGCGGTCCCATGAAGCTTGAGCTGATGCCGATGTTCTGGCTCGCCTTCACCCTGTTGGCGTACCTGTTCAGTCGCTGGATTTACCGGCGCACCGGGCGTTACTTGCTGTCGCCGCTGATTCTGGTGCCGGCGCTGCTGCTGGCGCTCGCGGTGCCGCTGCACACCGCCTATGCCGAATACGCCAGCAACACGCACTGGCTGATGCTGGTGCTCGGGCCGGTGACGGTGGCCTTCGCCGTGCCGATCTGGCAGCAGCGGCGTCTGCTGGTGCGGCACTGGTCGGCGCTGCTGCTGGGCATGCTCGCCGGCAGCGCGGCGTCGATCGCTACGTCGTTCGGCCTGGCCAGGGCGCTGGCGCTGGATAGCTCGGTGACGATGTCGCTGGTGCCGCGTTCGATCACCACGCCGTTCGCCATGCCACTGGCGCAGGATCTCGGTGGCGTGCCGGAACTGACTGCCGTGTTCGTGATGTTCACTGGTGTGTTCGGCGCGATGCTCGGCGGCGTATTGCTCAAGTGGTTGCCGTTGCGCAGTGCCCTGGCGCGCGGTGCTTTGTTCGGGGTTGGCGCGCACGGTGCAGGCGTCAGTCGGGCGCATGAAGTGGGCGGTGAGGAAGGCTCGGTGGCGGGGTTGGTGATGGTGCTGACCGGGCTGCTCAATCTGTTCGCCGCACCTTTGTTGGCGTCGTGGCTTTGACATGGATCCAAGGAGTTTGCCTGGCTGACCCGCTCAGTCATCAAGCTGGCTGGCAATGCAACTACGCGATCCTCTGCGCCTGACTAGACTGCTCGTACGTGCAGAACAATAAGAACGCAGAGGTGCATACAGTGAGCGTAGCCCCCGTCCAATCGTCCCTTGATGTCAAAGACCAGGTCAGTGCTGCGGAGTGGCAGACCCGGGTCGATCTCGCCGCCTGTTATCGACTGGTAGCGTTGCATGGCTGGGACGACCTGATCTTCACCCATATTTCCGCCAAGGTGCCGGGCACCGAAGACTTCCTGATCAACCCGTTCGGGTTGATGTTCCATGAGATCACGGCATCCAGCCTGGTGAAAGTCGATCAGGCCGGCAACAAGCTCATGGACAGCCCCTACGAAATCAATCCCGCCGGTTACACCATCCACAGCGCCGTGCACGAAGTGCGGCACGATGTGGTTTGCGTGCTGCATACCCACACCGCATCCGGCGTAGCGGTGTCGGCGCAAAAGCAGGGCGTGTTGCCGATCAGCCAGCAGTCGCTGTTTGTGTTGTCGAGCCTGGCCTATCACGGCTACGAAGGCGTGGCGCTGAATCACGAAGAGAAGGCGCGCTTGCAGGCCGACCTGGGCGAGAACAATTTTCTGATGCTGCACAACCACGGGTTGCTGACCTGCGGCGGCACCGTCGCCGACACCTTTCTGATGATGTTCACCTTCCAGCGCGCCTGCGACATTCAGGTCATGGCGCAAACCGGCGGTGCTGAACTGATTGCCATCGAACCGCAGATCCTCGCGGGCGCCAAGGCGATGATCGCCGGCGTGACCAAAAGTGCTCAAGGCATGGGCGGCGCGCTGGCCTGGCCGGCGTTGCTGCGCAAACTC
The DNA here is from genome assembly GCF_053851495.1 of Pseudomonas sp. JQ36. Lineage (NCBI taxonomy): Bacteria > Pseudomonadati > Pseudomonadota > Gammaproteobacteria > Pseudomonadales > Pseudomonadaceae > Pseudomonas > Pseudomonas sp. JQ36. The sequence continues at coordinate 5,861,428 of NZ_CM132642.1, forward strand.
GATAAACAAGACCCCGGATATAAACTCTGATGCCTCTTGCCGAGATTCCTCTGTGTGTCTGGCGCAAACGCAGCCGGACGTTTGTCTTTCGTGGGCAGTCGATCCGCTACTGGACGGCGGGGCAGGGTGAGCCGTTGCTGCTGATCCACGGTTTCCCGACAGCCAGTTGGGACTGGCACTACTTGTGGCAGCCACTGGCCCAGCGTTATCGGGTGATCGCTTGTGACATGCTCGGTTTCGGTGACTCGGCCAAACCGTTGAATCACCGCTACAGCCTGCTGGAGCAGGCCGACCTGCAACAGGCGCTGCTGGCCCATCTTCAGATCGAGCAAGCGGTGCATGTGCTGGCCCACGATTACGGCGACAGCGTTGCCCAGGAACTGCTCGCCCGGCATTACGAACAGCGCATCGAGGTCGCCAGTTGTGTCTTTCTCAATGGCGGACTGTTCCCCGAAACCCATCGCCCGGTGCTGATGCAAAAGCTGCTGCTCAGCCCGCTGGGCTGGATGATCGGCCGGGCGTTCACCCGTGATGCACTGGTGAAAAGTTTCCGGCAGATCTTTGGCCCGCAGACCGGTCCCAGCGAAAGTGAACTGGATGATTTCTGGAGCCTGATCGAGACCCATCGCGGCCCGCGTATCCTGCACAAACTGATCGGCTACATCCCCGAGCGCCGTGTGCAGCGCGACCGTTGGCTGGCGGCCATGCAGCGCAGTGAAGTGCCGTTGCGGGTGATTGATGGCGAAGTCGACCCGGTCTCCGGTGCGCACATGGTTCAGCGTTATCGCGAGCTGATTGCCGATGCCGACACCGTGATGTTGCCGGGCATCGGCCACTATCCGCAGATCGAAGCGCCGGTGCAGGTGCTCAAGCATTACCTGGCGTTTCGTGAACGTCTGGAGTTGCCGCCGCGCAAGGTGGCGTGTTCCTGAGAGATCAAAAGATCGCAGCCTGCGGCAGCTCCTACATTAATTTGTGCAGGAGCTGCCGCAGGCTGCGATCTTTTGATCTTTTGATCTTTTGACGTCCTCATCATCCCCCACCCTTATCGCGCACCATTCAGCCTCAGCCGTATTCGTTGTGACCCCAAGCCCTGTGCCTGACACTCGGACTCAATACTGGCCTGCTGGAGTTCCTGCGATGAATGAGTCCGTACGTTTCGAAGATAAAGTCGTGATCGTCACCGGCGCCGGTGGTGGCCTGGGGCGGGCGCACGCTCTGCTGTTCGCCCGGCACGGCGCCAGAGTGCTGGTCAACGACCTCGGCGGCTCGACCCAGGGCGAAGGTGCCAACGCCTCCGCCGCCGATCGTGTGGTGGCGGAAATTCGTGAAGCCGGCGGTATCGCCGAGGCCAACCATGACTCGGTCACCGACGGCGACAAACTGGTACAGAACGCCCTCGACGCCTTTGGCCGTGTCGACGTGGTGGTGAACAACGCCGGGATCCTGCGCGACAAGACCTTTCACAAGATGGACGACGCCGACTGGGATCTGGTCTATCGCGTCCACGTCGAGGGCGCCTACAAAGTGACCCGCGCCGCGTGGCCGCACTTGCGTGAGCAAAACTACGGCCGGGTGATCTTCACGGCATCGACCTCGGGCATCTACGGCAACTTCGGTCAGTCCAACTACGGCATGGCCAAACTCGGCCTCTACGGCCTGACCCGTACCCTGGCCATCGAAGGTCGCAAGAACAATATTCTGGTCAACGCCATCGCGCCTACCGGCGGCACGCGCATGACCGAAGGCCTGATCCCGCCGCAAGTGTTCGAACAACTCAAACCGGAGCTGGTCAGCCCGCTGGTGGTGTACCTGGCCAGTGAACAGTGCCAGGAAACCTCCGGCCTGTTTGAAGTCGGTGGCGGCTGGATGGGCAAGGTGCGCTGGGAACGCAGCCTCGGCGCCGGGTTCGATCCACGCAACGGTTTCTCCCCGGAAGATGTCGCGGCGCACTGGCAGCAGATCTGCGACTTCGAAGGAGCGGCGCATCCGAAGGACAACATTGAAGCGCTGAAGGAAATGATGGCGAACTTGCAGAAGTATTCGCTGTGACGTGTGTCATGCCCGACAAATGAGCAACCCGATCGGCAAAACCCTCGCCCATAAAAAAGGCCGCTGCAAACGCAGCGGCCAAGGTAAGACGTTGGATCAAGGAGCTACAAATCAACGTCAGTGAACACCGGGGCGATCAATCGATGCATCGACTCATCTGAAATCGGTCAGCGATGGCGCGAGTTGCTCAGCAGCCAAGGCTTGGCGCTTTGCGGCGGGTGCCGTGAAAGCCCGCTCAGAATAAGCACTTGAGCCCAATGGAAAAATAGCGATTCCGGACATGCACTGTTACGGGGCGTGCAACAGTCTTGATCGCGCCACAGGATCCTGCACGGACTGCGAAAAGTGTTCGCGTCCGAAATGTATCGCTTCGCTGTCTATTCTGGATGGCTGAGTTAGTTAGTTTTTATGAAGTTTTTGTGCGGATTATTTGTCTGTGAATTTGTCATTGTTTCACAGGTGTTTTTTGTTTTGGTTAATACCTTGTAATCTATATTTGTTGAAATGAACTGGCGCTTCTTGTTTGTTAAAAATAAAACTATCTTTCGCTATCGCAGTGATGCGGGGTTCCGTTCACTGAACTTGAAAGATAGGACTTGAATATGGATAAGTTATACAAAAGCTTGATGCGAGGTTCTGAAGGTGCGGAAGTAACCTGGAGGGTTGAGTGGGTAAAGGCTGCCGCCGCGCAGGATGATTTGTTCGCTATTGTTGAGGCGATCCCGACAGTTCAGCAGATTGCTCGGCAGGCATTGCAGCAAGAATTGCAGCAACGGCAGAAGAATATCGATATCGATAATGTTTATATAAATATCACCGATCAATCAAATGAGATTGAACGTCGTCCTTCGGGGAAGCTGTCTGAGGTATTGCTTCATTGTCTTGACAATGATGTGGTGCCGAACTATCTGGGAGGCGGCGGGGACGGTGTCTTTCAACTGCCCGATACCTTTAGCGAACAGATGAGAGTCAGGGATTTCAGTATTGTCGAGGCTGAAGAGGTAATTACTTATACGCTGCGAAACATGGAGAGCAGCCTGCGTTCGGAGATAGGCAAATATTGGGCGGCACCCGTAAAGGTCACAACAACTGAAAACACCGGACTGACAAATAAACAGGCCTTGCAGCAGGCTTATAACGTTTTGCTGACAGCGGAGCTTTCTTTAAAAGCCATGGCGGGATTTCTGGATCACGGCATGGCAACGCGCTATTGCTACTTGTTGAATCTGGAAAACGGCGCCGGCGCTTATAACGTTGTGGTGAGTCCTGAATCCGACTATCGCACTTCGCTTGTGCCGGGGTTTGTCCTCGATAATGCGATGCGGGCGGATCCGGAAATGAAACTGATCGATGAAGCCACCGGCTATGTCATTCACACGCCTGGCAACGGCTTCGAATACTTCGCCAGGAATATCGACGTGCACGCAACGTTGCTGGCGCGTGTATCGGCGTCCGGTAGCAAAATCGCTTTCCCTAAAGCCATGCAGAGTGTGTCTGGGTATTGTGTCGACGCTTACTTGAAGGGGCAACTCGATACGCTTGCAAGTCTGATGCGCGATCACAAGGGCCAGACTCAAGCGTTCAGCCAGGTATTGCAGGACAATCAGGTAATGTCGGTGATGCGTGCTGACATCGGTCGTCGATTCGATCAAGTGCAGGCAGAGCTCAAGCGTACCGAATGGCCACTCTGGCTGAAGAACGGTGGTAACGCTCTTCAGCAGCGTTACGTCGAGCTTGAGCACTCGATGGAGAAATATCACTCTGACTACCAATTGGTTTTCGACAGGTATTTCTCTTTTAAAGATTATGTCTTGCGTTGTTTTTCCGAGTGGGCGATGAGCGCGTTGGGTGAGCAGCTGGATGCCGAGACGATACAGGTGCGCAGCGTCCACAAGATGCAGCTGGGCGGCCGCACCCTCGAGCAGATCGATAGCCGGACCCTGACGGAATTCATCATCTTCGGTCTGCATGACGAGGGATATAAAGCCGAAATCAGCATCACCGGGCTGCCGTCCGGCAGCAGACTGTCCGCTGCTGCACTTGAGCAATGGTTGAGCAACATCAACGTGCGCTCGCAATTCGTATCCAGTCTTCCAGCCGATCCATCGCCGGAGTTTGCACAGGCGTATCGTGACCACTTGCACAGCAACATCGAGTTCGCGCTTTTCGTTGCGCGCCATTCGGGCGTTTTCAGTGAAGCCGAAGCGAAGGTCATTGAAAGGGTGTTGGCAGGTGACTCGTCGGTGTCTATCCGCGGATTGAAACTGAGCCTGCAGACTCCGGGGCCCGCCTTGAAAGGTGCGATGGTTTTTCAGGCACCGGAGACTCGGAACTATCTTGTTTATCTGATAACACCTGCAGGCAAATCTGTTTTCATGACGTTTGCGGATGTATTCGCTCTGAACAAATGGTTTGAATCGGCCATGACCGCTGATCGTCAATACGCGGCGTCATTGATTCATCCGGACTATTTGCACGAAGCCGGATCGTTGCGCGGTGTCAGCCGTCACTCCACCCATTATCTGTACAAGCTGGATACTCAATACTCGGACCTTTTCCCCAATGGCACAGCGCCGTTGCTCAATGACGTCAATCTCGCTTTTCAATCTGAGCTGGCGTTACACAAGACCATTGCGCCTGCGCCTTACCGCTACCTCGGAATTGAGCCGCGCAAACGTTACGCTCGATTGAATACCGAACTGAAAGCGCTCTCCACCGTAGAGGCAAGGGACAATGCGTTCCCTTCTTTCGAACGTTTTACCCACGATGCGGTAAAGCAGAACCTTGAAAGTCTGATGCGTTCGCGAGGACAGAGTGTCGAGATCAATCCGGATCAGATTATTGTCCAGACTGACGATTTTCAGAAAAGCGTAACGGATCTGCTCATCGAAGGGCTGTCGTTTGAAGCAGCGAATCCGGCGTATCCGAGCAAGTATGACCCCAGGTATTTTTTGACGGACGGCCATCCGTCGATCGATCAACTGGATATTCGCGATCTGTCCTCGTTATCCAAAACATTCCGTCCTGGCGACAGGTATACGGAAATGCTCAGTACCGACTATCTGGACGGGAAGCATCCTGACTACGCATTCAAGCGCGCCGTTCATGCAAAAAAAGTTCGCTGTCAGATGCATTACGATCTGCTCTCCAACTACATTGATGGCAGGTTTGGCTCTGAAATCTTTGTAGCGCTACAACGGGTTGTCGGCAGTTTGAAAGAGGATGGCTATCACTACCCGATCAATGATTCGTCCGCAGAAGGTGATGAAGGTCTTTACGAATTCAATATCGGGAAAATAGGCTTGACCAAGGCGGGGGATCGTACGGTTGCGGGTGTCTATATCCTTCGGATGAACATTCTCGGCCAGTTCCACGACTGGTTATATACGCCCGATGCGCCGGATGGCGTTGCTTATCGACCCATCAACGATTTCATTCCATCCATTCGTTTCCGCTATGGACCGATGCGCGATTACTACTTTGACCGGGTTGCGATCGTCGATCAAAAAGTAATCAATGACTATTTTGACGATCTTGTGGCAACCGCGGATACCCGACCTCCGGTCAAGACGCAAGAACGCGCCAAGTTGAACAACCTCTTCACGTTCCATGATCGGAGAGTGCGTCGCGCATTGAGCGATATCGACGAGCGAACCACCAGTTTGAAGGAGGTTATCGCGGGACTGTTTTACGATGGCCTGATCAAGGTGGCGAATGTCATCAGTCTCGCCGTGCCGCCTATTGGCTCCGTGGTCGTCGCGGTGCAGATGATGAAAAGTGTTTACGACGGAGCCCAGGCACAACGGCGAGGTGACTACTCGGCGGCTCTGGGATTCGGCGCGGACGCGTTGATCGGACTATTTACGCTCGGCCAGGCGGCCACAGCCGGTGCGAGCGCAGAGGTGATCAAGCAGGTGACCAACGTTCAACGATCGTTTCTCGGTCTGGTCGATGACGCACGGTCGGCGGCGCAATTCGTCGCCGAGGCGGCGGGTCATAAAGCGGCAGATCAACAGTTGATCGATTTCTTCACTGAGTTGATGAAGGATCGGGTAACCGGTATCAGCCAGACCATCGTGCGCTGATCCCCAGGCTGGCGCCTGGAGATCGCCTGACTCAATCGGCTTGCTCATACCCCATTCGCCAGCTCACGGCCCGCGACGCCGCCAGTAACCGCTGCGCCGCCGGGCCGTCTTCATCAGCGTGGAACAGCGAAGTCGGGCCGACGATGGTCAGCACCGCGGCGATCTGCCCGACCGCGTTGAACACCGGGGCTGACAACGCGTCCACCCCAGGCATCAACAACCCGTGCACATGATGCAGACCGCGCTCGCGGATCTGCTCGCACAAACCGTTGTAGGCATTTTGATCGGCCAGTGGGTGACCGGCGACGGCGATTTCCTGCTCGCGCAACTCATCGGTTTCCCGATGCGGCAGAAAGGCACTGAACACCAGTCCGGTGGACGAGCTGAGTAACGGCAACACCGAGCCCAATTGGGTCACCACCGTCACCGCGCGCACCGCCGGTTCGATGTGCACCACGGTTGCGCCCTGATTGCCCCACACCGCCAGAAAACAGGTTTCGTTCAGTTCATCGCGCAATTCGGACAGGGGCAGGGCGGCGACTTTCAGCACGTCCATACTGTTCAGGGCCGCCAGGCCCACACGCAGCGCTTCACGGCCGAGGCCGTAATGGTTAGTGGCGGCGTTCTGCTCGGCAAAACCACTGGCGATCAGAGCCTGAAGATAACGGTGTACCTTGCTCGCCGGCATCTGCACATGCTCTGCCAGACGTGACAGTGAGGTGGAGGGCGACAACTCGGCCAACGCCTTGAGGATGTCGGTGCCGACCTCGGCGGAGCGGACTTTCTGTTTGCCGTTGCTGTCGCTGGTTTTTTCCATGGTGCGGCCGGGATCCGAAAACGAATGGGCGTCTTTATAGCTTGACGCTGAATAGCGAGCAAATTACGTTATGCGTAATCGAATTACGATAATAACAACCCCGGCGTGCGCAAACCTCTGAGCCAGAGCGATGGGCCACTGCCGACTCCCTGTTCAGGAGGCTCCATGAACCTCGATTCAAACGCGTCGGAGCTGGCGTACCAGTCCGGTTTCGGCAACGAGTTCAGCAGTGAAGCGTTGCCCGGCGCCTTGCCCATCGGCCAGAACTCCCCGCAAAAAGCCCCGTACGGCCTCTATACCGAATTGCTCTCCGGCACGGCGTTCACCATGACCCGCAGTGAAGCGCGGCGCACTTGGATGTACCGGATTCAGCCGTCAGCCAATCACCCGGCGTTCGTCAAACTGGAGCGGCAACTGGCCGGTGGACCGCTGGGTGAGGTGACGCCCAATCGCCTGCGCTGGAATCCTCTGGATATCCCGGCCGAGCCGACCGACTTCATCGATGGCCTGATCGGCATGGTCGCCAACTCGGCAGCGGAGAAACCGGCCGGCATCAGCATCTATAACTATTGCGCGAATCGCTCGATGGAGCGGGTGTTTTACAACGCCGACGGCGAACTGCTGCTGGTGCCGCAACTGGGACGGCTGCGCATTGCCACCGAACTCGGTGTGCTCGAAGTCGCGCCGCTGGAAATAGCCGTGCTGCCGCGTGGCCTGAAATTCCGCGTCGAGCTGCTTGATCCGCAGGCGCGCGGTTACGTTGCCGAGAACCACAGCGCGCCGCTGCGCCTGCCGGACCTGGGGCCGATCGGCAGCAACGGTCTGGCCAATCCACGGGACTTCCTGGCGCCGGTCGCCGCTTACGAAAACCTGCAGCAGCCGACCACGCTGGTGCAGAAATTCCTCGGCCAGTTGTGGGGCGCTGAGCTCGATCATTCGCCGCTGAACGTGGTCGCCTGGCACGGCAACAACGTGCCGTACAAATATGATCTGCGCCGTTTCAACACCATCGGCACCGTAAGCTTCGATCACCCGGATCCGTCGATCTTCACCGTGCTGACGTCGCCGACCAGCGTGCACGGGCTGGCCAACCTCGACTTCGTGATCTTCCCGCCGCGCTGGATGGTCGCCGAGAACACCTTCCGTCCGCCGTGGTTCCATCGCAACCTGATGAACGAATTCATGGGCCTGATCCACGGCGAATACGACGCCAAGGCTGAAGGCTTCGTGCCCGGCGGCGCGTCGCTGCACAGCTGCATGAGCGCCCACGGCCCGGATGGCGAAACCTGCACCAAAGCGATCAACGCGGAACTCAAACCGGCGAAGATCGACAACACCATGGCCTTCATGTTCGAGACCAGTCAGGTGCTGCGCCCAAGCCGCTTCGCCCTCGACTGCCCGCAACTGCAATCCACTTACGACGCCTGCTGGGCCACGCTGCCCGCCACGTTCGACCCGACCCGGAGATAACCCATGACTCAGACTTCCATCACCCGCAGCTGGGTTGCCTCGGCCAACGGCCACGCGGATTTCCCGCTGCAGAACCTGCCGCTCGGTGTGTTCAGCACTGGCGGCTCGGCGCCGCGCGCGGGCGTAGCGATCGGTGAACATATCTTCGATCTGCAAGTGGCGCTTGAAGCCGGCCTGTTTGACGGCGCGGCTCGCAGCGCGGTCGAAGCCATGCACGGCGGCCTGCTGAACGCGTTCTTCGACCTCGGTCGCGAAGCCCGCGTAGCCTTGCGCAGCCGCTTGCTGGAATTGTTCAGCGAAGGCAGCAGCCATCGCGGCGCCATCGAAGCCCAGGGCGCGAAACTGTTGCCGCTGGCTGCCGATTGCCAGTTGCACCTGCCGGCGCGCATCAGCGATTACACCGACTTCTACGTGGGCATCGAGCACGCGCAGAACGTCGGCAAACTGTTCCGCCCGGACAACCCGCTGCTGCCGAACTACAAGCACGTGCCGATCGGTTATCACGGTCGCGCCTCCACCGTGCGCGCCTCCGGCACCGACGTGCGCCGCCCGAAAGGCCAGACCCTGCCGGCCGGTGCGAGCGAGCCGACCTTCGGCCCTTGCACCCGACTGGACTACGAGCTGGAACTGGGCATCTGGATCGGTCAGGGCAACGAAATGGGCGAGCCGATCGCCATCGGTGACGCCGCCGAGCACATCGCCGGTTTCTGCCTGCTCAACGATTGGTCGGCCCGCGATATCCAGGCTTGGGAATACCAGCCGCTGGGGCCGTTTTTGTCCAAGAGCTTCATCACCAGTGTGTCGCCGTGGGTGGTGACCGCCGAAGCGCTGGAGCCATTCCGCACGGCGCAACCTGCGCGCCCGGAAGGTGATCCGCAGCCGCTGCCATACCTGTTCGACAAGCGCGATCAGGATGGCGGCGCCTTCGACATCGAACTGGAAGTGCTACTGCTTACCGAGGCCATGCGCGAGCAGAATCTGCCGGCCCATCGCCTGACCCTGAGCAACACCCGTTACATGTACTGGACCGTCGCGCAAATGGTCGCGCATCACAGCGTCAACGGTTGCCAGTTGCAGGCCGGCGACCTGTTCGGTTCGGGCACCTTGTCCGGCCCGGAAAATGGTCAGTTCGGCAGCCTGCTGGAAATCACCGAGGGCGGTAAAAAGCCGATCGAACTGGCCTCCGGTGAAGTGCGCAAATTCCTCGAAGACGGCGACGAAATCATCCTGCGCGCGCGTTGTGCCCGTGACGGTTTTGCCTCGATCGGCTTCGGCGAATGCCGCGGCAAAGTGCTGGCGGCGCGCTGACAGGAGCGGATCATGGATCTCTACACCTATTACCGCTCGACCTCGTCATACCGGGTGCGCATCGCCCTGGCGTTGAAGGGGCTCGACTACACCGCGCTGCCGGTCAACCTGATTGCGCCGTCCGGGGGCGAGCACCGCCAGGCGGCGTATCTGGCGATCAATCCGCAGGGTCGGGTGCCGGCCTTGCGCACCGATGACGGCGAGTTGCTGATTCAGTCGCCGGCGATCATCGAGTACCTGGAAGAGCGTTATCCACAGCTGCCATTGCTGCCCGAAGACCTCGCTGCCCGTGCTCATGTGCGCGGCGTCGCGGCGGTGATCGGCTGCGACGTGCATCCGCTGCACAATGTCAGCGTGCTCAATCGCCTGCGCCAGCTGGGCCACGAAGAGCCGCAGGTGGTGGAGTGGATCGCGCACTGGATCAGTCAGGGGCTGGCGACTGTTGAGCAGTTGATCGGTGACAGCGGTTTCTGTTTCGGTGAATGGCCGTGTGTGGCTGACGTGTATCTGATTCCTCAGTTGTATGCGGCCGAGCGCTTCGGTGTTTCGCTGGAGGCTTACCCGCGGATTTGTCGGGTGGCGGCGTTGGCGGCTGAGCATCCGGCGTTCATCAAGGCGCATCCGGCCAATCAGCCCGATACCCCTTAAGCTTCACCTTGCCCCATGTGGGAGCGGGCTTGCTCGCGAAAGCGGAGTGTCAGGCACCGGGATGCTGACTGATACACCGCTTTCGCGAGCAAGCCCGCTCCCACAGGGGAGATTCGTCCCCCCAAAAAAATCATAAAAACAAAACAGGTATCTTGCGATGCACAACCAGATTGCCAGCTTTCGCGCGGCACTCGACGCCCGTCCTGTGTCCCGCTATCAGTGGTTGCTCCTGATCCTGCTCGCCTTATTGCTGGTCACCGACGGCTATGACGCTCAGGTGCTCGGTTACGTGGTGCCGGCCCTAGCCCAAGACTGGGGCCTGGAGAAAGCCGCGTTCGGGCCGGTTTTCAGCGCCAACCTGTTGGGCCTCACGCTCGGCTCGCTCGCGGTGACGCCGCTGGCCGACCGCTTCGGCGTGCGGCGCATCCTGCTCGCTTGCGTGCTGATCTACGCCAGCCTGACGGTGCTGATGGTGTTCGCCGACTCGCTGAATACCCTGATGATCGCGCGCTTCATCTGCGGCATCGGCATGGGCGGGGCGATGCCCAGTGCCATGGCCTTGATGTCGGAATATTCACCGCCTCGTCTGCGCACCTTGATGGTCACGCTGGCGGCTTGCGGGTTTTCATTTGGTGGTGCAGCGGGTGGTTTTGTTGCTGCGGGCTTCATCGATCGCTTTGGCTGGCAGGCGGTGTTCCTCGCCGGTGGTGTCACGCCATTGCTGCTGTTCCCGTTCCTGTGGTGGATGCTGCCGGAATCGTTGCCGCGTCTGCTGCGCGATGCGCCGCCCTATGCGCGCCTGCGCAAAGTCACCGCGCGAATGCTGCCCGACTGGCAACCGCCGGCCGCTTCCGTCGAACAGAACGAGCGCGAGCAGGGCAGCAAATTGACCGTGGTCGAGCTGTTCCGCAACGGTTATGCGCGACCGACCCTGCTGATCTGGGCAACGTTTTTTGTCAGCCTGATTCTGCTGTATTTCATGATCAGCTGGCTGCCGACGCTGTTGCTGGAAAGCGGCCTGAAACTCAACGAAGCCAACCTGGTGACCTCGATGTTCCTGTTCGCCGGCACCTTGGGCGCGGTGTGCATGGCGTGGTTCGCCGACCGCTTGAAGCGCAAGGTGCGTCTGCTTTGCGCGGTGCTGGCCGGGGCGGCGCTGTGCACGATTCTGCTGGGTTTGAACCACGACAATCCACGCTATCTGGTGGCCTGCGTGTTTGCCGCCGGGTTCTGCATCATCGGTGGGCAACTGACGCTGAACGCCTTCGCCAGTAATTTCTACCCGGCGCATGTGCGGGCCACGGGCACTGGCTGGGCGCTGGGGGTAGGGCGCTTCGGTTCAATCCTCGGGCCGCTGTTTGGCAGCATGCTGCTGGCGATGCACATCCCGGTGGCGCAGATTTTTTTCTTCTGCGCGATTCCGGCGGTCATTGCGGCGCTGCTGATCATTCAGGTGCGCTCGCCCTCAGACACCCCACAATCCCCTTTGGGAGCGAGCTTGCTCGCGAAGAACGATAACGCGGTCTGACAGGAAAATCGGTGGCGCCTGCTTCGCGGGCAAGCCACGCTCCCACAAGGGATCGTTGTGATGCAGAAGGATGGGGTCACGCTGAACCCTGTGGGAGCGTGGCTTGCCCGCGAAGGCGATCCAGGTTTCGATGCATTCATCGCTGACACGACGCTTCGCGAGCAGGCTCACTCCTACAAAAAGCGTTTAGTGGACGACGGAATTGGGTGGCAAGTGGCCGAGGCGTTCAGTCAGACGCAGGCGCTGGATCGGGTCGTCACTAAGCAGCAACGCATGTTCCAGATCGAAGCGCTCGGCGTTCGGGCAATCGAGCCGCTGATACAGGCTGGCGCGGGCCAGATAATCGGCGGCGCTGGCACCGCCCAGTTCCAGCACCCGCTCGGCATCGATCAGCGCGGCGATGTAATCCTCATGCGCCAGATGCAACTGACGCAGGTTGCGTGACAAGCGCTGGAGCATCTGCTGCGGGGTGGCGGTGGCCATATGATCGGCATTGAGTTTGAGGTGCGCGCCGTACTGACGCTGCAACAACTCGCGACAATCATTGGGATACAGCCGCCGACCACCGCAGGGATCCAGCAGATGATCAGCACCGGGCACCCGCAGCAGGAAATGCCCCGGGAAGTTCACCCCGACCAGCGGAATCTCCAGACCACGGGCCAATTCCAGGGCAATCAAGGACAGGGTCAGCGGCTGGCCGCGACGGGTCTGCAACACTTTGTGCAACAGCGCGACCTGCGGGCGCAGCGGCAGAAAGTCATCCTGAGAGAAGCCCAGATCATTCATCCGCCGCAGCAACGGTTGCGCCAGTTCGCTGACTGGCAGCATCGGCAAGCCGTAACTGACGCGCTGTTGCAGCTCCTTGAAGTCCTGTTGCAGCGCTTCGACATCCAGGCCTTTTTCGTGCTCGGCAGCCATCCACAGCGCCGCTTCGAACAGCGCGGGCGGTGAACGGTGCAGACACTCGAAAAAACGTTGGCGCGGGCTCATCGCAATCTCCGGGGAATGCCTCGTTTTAGCCCCGTCTGCGCCATTCGTCCAGTACCGGCCAGGTTATGCCGCAAAGTCGCCGTCGAAGCGGGCGCTTATTCCGGCGCGCTTCAGCAATTTTTGGGCGCAAGCCTATACTGGCGTCTACCAGAAGTGATTCGGGAGCCTGCCGATGTTCGCTCTCATGCAAAGCACTCGCCTGGAATCGCTGCACCTCAGCGTTGACCCGGTCACCGGGTTGAAGGCGGTCATTGCCATTCATAACAGTCGCCTCGGGCCTGCCCTGGGCGGTTGCCGTTATCTTGCCTATCCCAATGACGAATCTGCAGTCGAGGACGCCATTCGCCTCGCGCAGGGCATGAGCTACAAGGCTGCCCTGGCCGGGCTTGATCAGGGCGGCGGAGTGGCGGTGATCGTGCGCCCGGCGCATGTGGAAAACCGTGCGGCGCTGTTCGAAGCGTTTGGCCGCTGCATCGAGCAGCTCGACGGTCGCTACATCACCGCCATCGACAGCGGAACTTCGGTGGCGGACATGGATTGCATCGCCCAGCAGACCCGCCATGTCACCAGCACCACTTCGGCCGGTGACCCGGCGCCGCATGCGGCGATGGGCGTGTTTACCGGGATTCGCGCCACCGCCATGGCGCGTTTGGGCAGCGACAATCTCGAAGGCTTGCGCGTGGCGATTCAGGGCTTGGGCAATGTCGGTTATGCGCTGGCGGAACAACTGCATGCGGCGGGCGCCGAGTTGCTGGTCAGCGACATCGACCACGGCAAGGTGCAACTGGCGATGGAACAGCTCAATGCGCACCCGATCGCCAACGACGCCTTGCTCAGCACACCCTGCGACATCCTTGCGCCGTGCGGGCTCGGTGGTGTGCTCAACAGCCACACGGTGACGCAACTGCGCTGTTCGGCGGTGGCTGGTTCGGCGAACAATCAACTGACGCATCTGGATGTGGCTGATCAACTGGAGCGACGCGGGATCCTGTATGCACCGGATTATGTGATCAACGCGGGTGGGTTGATCTACGTCTCGCTCAAGCATCGCGGCGAAGAGCTGGGGACGATTACTGCGCACCTGTCGAAGATTTCTTCGCGGCTGACCGAGGTGTTTGCCCATGCGCAGGCCGAGAAGCGCTCGCCGGCGCGGGTGGCGGATGAGTTGGCGGAGAAAGTCCTGTATCGCTGAAAAGCAAAAGATCGCAGCCTGCGGCAGCTCTTACAGGGAATACGCATTCATATGTAGGAGCTGCCGCAGGCTGCGATCTTTTCGATTCAAACGTTGTTACCTGGCAGTTTTCGCCGCTTTTGCCGGTTTGACCGGTGCTTCATCGGATTCTGCCGGCCCAGTCTCTTCAGCCACTGGCTCGGCCGGTGCATTGATCAGCTCCGACAGCGCATCAGGCTGGCTCTTGAAAGCTTTGGCGAATACATCGCGGTTCTTCGCCATATAGATCCCGACTTCTTCAACCTGCTGCTCGTTCAGCGACGGCACGGCTTTTTGCAACACCTCGGACAGCATCTCGGCCAGTTCGAGCATTTTGTCATGACGGTCAGCTTCGGCTTTATCCATGAACAAGCGCTCCAGATCTCGGCTGCTGCGGTATACCACTTCGACGGCCATTCACCACCTCACATGCCTTCACATTTGGTTGTCTTTGCGACTACTGTATCTATATACAGCGAAAAGGATAAGCGAATCCCTGCGCTTTGGGTAGCGGCTTTTCACTGTAGACCGGATTCGGCGGTTTTTCTGACCTTGGCCCTCAAACCAAACGACCCGCACACGGCGGGTCGTTGGTTTATTTGATTTCAGAACTTGCCGCTGGCGTAACCCCCATCGATGGGCATGATCACACCCGTGACGTAAGCGGATTGATCGCTGAGCAGCCAGAGCACCGCGTTGGCCACTTCGTCCGCCGTGCCGAAGCGTTTCATCGACGTCACGTTGATTTTGCGCTGGGTGTTTTCCGGTGCGGCTTTCAGGCGTGCCTCGTTGTTCATGCCGCCGAGGATCGGCCCGGGGGCGACCGCATTGACCCGAATGCAGCCGCCTTCTTCCAGCCGCGCGTTTTCGATCGACGCCACCTGGGTCATGCCGTTGATCGCCTGCTTGCTGGCGACATAGGCCACCTGGCCGCCAATCGGCACCACCCCGGCACAGGATGAGGTGTTGACGATCGCCCCGGTGCCGCGGCCCAGCATCAATTGCAGCTCATGGCGCATGCAGTGGTAGGTGCCGTTGACGTTGATGTTCATCACCTTCATCCAGTCATCCGGGCACGATTGCGCGAGCGCCCCGTACTTAGCGGTCACGCCGGCATTGTTGAATGCGCAATCGAGGCGGCCGTAGACCGAACGAATGGTCGCGAACGCCTGCTCGACCTTCGCCGGATCACCGACATCGCAGGCAATGAAGCGACAGTGTTCACCCAGCCGATCGGCCAGCGCTGCGCCTTTTTCTTCGTCCCGGCCGAACACGATCACATCGGCGCCGGCCTTGATCAGGCGTTCGCTGACGGTCTCGCCAATGCCGCTGGTGCCGCCGGTGACCAGACACACTTTTCCCAGAAAATCGTACATATGTCGCATCTCCTTATGCCAACGCGGGGCGTAAATATTTCGGGTTTACGCAGCAATACACCCGATCCAGTCGCGGATTGCTTTTGTCACTGAAGCACTGGCTGTCCCATCGGCATTTGTGGATGTCCGCGGAGCGGCCTTGCAGGGTTTTGTTGATCAGGTCGTTGTCGGCAAACAGCGCCCGCGACATACCCACCCAATCGCATACGCCGTCGGCGAGCAACTGCTCGGCCTTGTCCAGCCCGTCGATGAACCCGGCGTAACCCACCGGCACTGTCGACACCGATTTGATCGCTCGCACCCCGGCCTGCAGGTATTGGTCCATGGTCTCGGAATGCACGATCAACTGGCCGAAAGTCGCGCCCATGCACATCGAACATTCCAGCGCGGCAACGCCGGCCTGACAGAGGGCCTGCACGGTTTCCTTGAGGTCCGGATATTGCAGCCCTTCAGCGCCCAGACGGTCGTCGATGCCCAGGCGAATGGTGACGATCAGTTGGCCCTGGGTGCGCTCGCGGATGGCCCTGACCACGTCGAGCAACAGCCGCGCGCGGTTCTCTTCGCTGCCGCCATAGCGGTCGGTGCGCTTGTTGGTGTGCGGCGAGAGAAAACTGCTCAGCAGGTAGCCGTTGGACGCCTGCAACTGCACCAGTCGCGCGCCGTTGATCCAGGCCAGCCAGGCGGAATGGGCGAACTGCTCGATCACCAGGGCGATGTCGCTTTCGTCCATGATCCGCACGCGATAATCCGGATCAAGTTTCGACACACGCGGGCAGGGCACGCCACTCGGGGTCAGCACGGCAACGCCGGTGTGCGTGGTGGTGCCCTGACCGCCGTAATGCTGCAGTTGCACACCCACCGGCGTGTTGACCTGCTCGGCCATGGCGAACATCGCCTTGAGCGATTCGCCCTGCTGCTGTTCGAACAGGCCGAGCCCGGTGCTCTGCAGACGCGACTGCGGCGAGACCGTGGCGTTGCACAGAAACGCCATGGAGCAACCGCCCTCCATGATGCCCTGATAGAACTCGATCATGGCGGGCGTCACGCACCCGCTGTGATCGGCCAGGTCCACGCCCATCGACGCGAAGAACAGTCGATTGCGCAACTCCAGGCCGCCGGCCAGCCGCAAGGGCTCCAGCACGTGGGGATAGCGCGTCATCATGCTTCCTTCCTTTGTTCGGGCATCGCCGAGGCTTGATCGAAGGTCATCCACAACGGTTGCCCTAGGACGGGCGCCGGAGCCGGGGCGGTTTCTTCGTGGGAGAAGTAAGCGAATTGCTTGAGCACTTCGCGCCACTTGAAGCGCAACGGCGAATCCAGCTCTGCCAGATGCAGTTTGAGCGAGCCGGCCTTTGTCGCGTCGCTGGCGTGCAGCGATTGCAACGGCAGGCTGATCATCCCTTCGTTTTCCAGGTACAGGTAGACGTGTCCGCGCTCGGAAGCCTCGAGCGGGCTGTCGCATTGCACTTGCAGACCGGCCATCGACAGCAGCTCAATGCGGGCGGAGAGGTGACGACCGGAATCCAGGTGCACCAGCACTTCATGGCGTATGCCTTTGAGCGGACGGAACCAGCAGGCCGGGTCGATGTTGATGTTCCGCATGCGCTTGAACACCGGCATCTTGATCACTTCGCCGTGCAGGCGAATGTCGGCCACCAGCTCGCCACGCTGGAAGAATCGCGCACGCTTGTCGACCTTGCGCGCCCGCGGCGGCGCCATACCTTCGTAGTCACCGACCAGCACATCCACCTGAAACGAAGACTCGGTGTAACGGGGAAAACTCGACAGCAGATCAACGATGGAAATCGACACCTCGCCGCGGGCATAACCGCTGTGCTCGTAGAACTGCGCGTACATCGCCTGGCGTGCCGCTTCGATCAGCATCAGGCCCGGCACGTGTTCGTGGTGCTTGCGGTAGAAAAAATAATTGGCGGTGTCGTTGAACAGGGTGAAATAGAGCAGACCCTGCTGCGGGCAGCCGTCCAGCGTTTTCAGGACATCATGCACCTGTCGACGCTGTGCAAGGTTCAGGCCGTTGCCGCAACCGGGCAGTCGAGCCAGTTTGGCCTCGGTGCTTTCCAGCACCCAGACGCCGCTGAGGATCAGATGGTCGGTGGCCTTTTCGTAATTCGTCAGCAGCTCCGGCAGACAGTCCGACAGGCCCGCCTGTTCGAGTTCCTGCAGGTCGATGATCCTTGGCAGCGAGCGCAGCACCAGTCGCTCGCTGTCCAGCCGATAGGCCTGATTGACGATCTCCAGATCCATTGGATCAAGGTTGGCCTGTTGCACGATGGCCGCAGGCAGCCAGGCCGGCAGCAAGTGGTGAGCGTCGTAAATCAGCACGTCGTCATCGTGGCCCTTGTGGACGATGTCTTTGGCAACTTTCCTGTGCATGTCGATCATGATCATCCCTCTGTGTTGAACGTTGGTTGTAAGGCAGTTGCTATCCATGGCGTGAAATCGACCCACACCGAAAGGTGCTGCTCGACGTGTGTCAGCAGCTTCAGTTGAGGTGTTTTTTGTTTTCTTGTTGACGAGTGTCGGGCAGGGTTACTGCACCGTGATGTAGCAGGCGCCAAGGGTTCGGTTGTCCACAACCTGCAGCGGCGCCAGCCATTTGTAGTCGATGCCGCCACGTCTGAGCAGGCGTCCGATGGCAACCGGGGACACCGACACCAGATGTGAAACGCCGCAGGCTCGGGCGTACTCCAGCGTGGCCATGAACAGGCCAACGGTGTTTTCGTCGGACATCACCTGTTCGTTTCTGCCGCCCTCGGCATCGAGGTCCAGTGAGGTGAAGCGCGACAGCTCCCAGATGTCATCGCCGCACGGTGCAGGCTTGTCGCCGAGCAACGAGGTGAACACCTCACTCAGCAGGTACGGCTGGGTGGTGGGCAGCAGGCGGGCGCATCCCTTGATGTTGCCGTCGTGTTCTTCGGCGACGATGTAGTGAGTGCCGCTGTGATCAAATTGGTCGAACTCGAAATCGTCCGGCGTGGATAACTGCCAGCCGAGGCGTTCGACGAACACCTGATAGCGATATTGAGCCAAGCGTTGACGCTTTATTGTCGTCAACTCGTCATAACGTCCTGACAAGTAATCCATCACAGATTCCGTTTAGTGATTGGTTGGGTGGCGATTAAAGTGCACACTGCGTTCGCATACTACCTGTCACCCTTGACAGCTAGCGGAAACATTTGGAAATATGCTAGGCATGTTGGCAAGAGGCCGACAGCAATAACTGTGGGAAAGGAATCTCTATGTCATATTGGCAGGCTGAACTGTTGGAAAACGCCATGTCTGCAACGGATGTCGAGTTGTTGTTCGACAGTATCAAGACCGTCGCCAGGCAGTTGGAGTTTGATTATGTGGCTTACGGGTCACGCCGGCTTTTCCCCATCACCAAACCCTGTCTTTTTCTCGCCAATAATTATTCGCCCGCCTGGCAAGCTGCCTATTCCGCCAACCGTTACCTGGACATCGATCCTTACGTCCAGCGCGCAATGCGCAGCGTGAAACCGGTGCTGTGGGACGCTGAACTCAAGGCTCAGACGCCCGAATTCTGGCAGGAAGCGCAGGCTCACGGGCTCTCGGAGGGCTGGGGGCAGACACTGCTCAACAGCGAAACTCAAGGGCTGGTGACCTTTGCCCGGGGCGGCGAGACGATCACCGCGCTGGAACTCGAAACCAAACAGGCGCAGCTGTCCTGGTTGGCCCAGATCACTCACCTGGGCCTGACGCGCCTGCAAATGCGCGGCGTGGATTCGGTGCTCCCGGTGCCGATAGAACTGTCGCAGAGGGAAAAGGAAATCCTGCAATGGACCGCTGACGGAAAGTCATCGGACGATGTTTCGGTGATCCTCGGCATCAGCAAAAGGACAGTAAACTTCCATATTAACCATTGCCTGAAGAAACTCGGTTGCCAAAACAAGATCGCCGCTGCAGTTAAAGCTTCGCTGATGGGCCTGCTGTGGAAATAATTACCCTGATAATTTATTGGATAACTAACTGGTGAATAACCGGAGTGTTTGTGCGCGAGTTCACAGATTTTTCAGATTGATAATATTTAATTTATAAGCTAATGCTTTTTCAAGCGTAACGAATTCATCAAGAAACTTCAGTTATACCGTCACAAACATTCCTGTCGACGGTGCCTGTTCAACGGTGCGACCAAACGCCACGGCGCAGGTTTCATGCCGGCTCGCCATGATGCGTGGCCTCGTTTCTGCATGGCGCATAGCGCATACGGAAAACCGTCACGTCCAACCGGCATCATCCGCTCGCATCGGGCTAAGGAACATCATCGTGAAAATCAACTGGGCCGAGAAATTGCGGCAAAACGTGCATCAACTGGCCGAGTCCCTGGGCAACCTGTTCGTCGAGACCTTCCATTACCTGGCGCTGTTCGCCATTGGTGCGGTGACCGCATGGGCGGCGGTGATGGAATTTCTCGGCATGCTCGAAGAAGGCCACATCAAGATCGATGACATTCTGTTGCTGTTCATCTATCTGGAACTGGGGGCGATGGTCGGGATTTACTTCAAGACCAACCACATGCCGGTGCGCTTCCTGATCTACGTGGCGATCACTGCGCTGACCCGCCTGCTGATCTCCAACGTCTCGCACCACAACCCGCCGGACATGGGCATCATCTACCTGTGCGGCGGCATTCTGTTGCTGGCGTTGTCGATCCTGGTGGTGCGTTACGCCTCGTCGCAATTTCCGTCGGTGAAGATCGAAAAACCGCAACGCAAACTCGGCGCCGGCTCCGGTGAACACCCCGAGATCGAGAAGGGCGAGCTTTAAAGGCCCATCGACGGCCGAGGCTGGCCGTTGCTCTGCTGCGGTGGCGGGGGCAGCCCGCCGCCGCTGGTCATTGCTTCGAGGATCGCCATGGCACTGTGGCCCTGCTCGATGGCAATGCCGAACTGGATGCTTTGCACCAGCCGCTTGAGCCGTACCGGATCATTGCGCTGTTCGGCGCTGATCATCCGTTTGGCGACGATCCGGCCGCTGTTGGACAGGGTCAGCATGATGCTGCCGTCCAGCCCCTGAATGCTCAGGTTGATCTGATAGTCCGGCGCGAAGGCATCGGTAATGATCTGAAAAGGGTTGTCCATGATGCGTCACCGCCTGATTGAACGTGCAGTTGTTGACCGGCCGTGATCGGGTTGGTTCGCAATACCTGATCATCGGCGATTCCGTGGCCTGTGTTGTTGCTTTATGCAGGAGCTGCCGCAGGCTGCGATCTTTTGATCTTCAATGTTTTGATTTCGGTCACGAAGATCAAAAGATCGCAGCCTCGTTGCACTCGTCAGCTCCTACATAGGTCATAGCAAGGGCTGTGCCGGGAAAATTGTTGGACAATGGATACGGCATAAAAAAGGCGAGCCCATGGCTCGCCTTTGTCATTTGTGGCCCGTTTCAGGGCAGAACCGAATAGATGATCGCCGACAGTGCAATCAGGCCGATCAGCACCACGAACACGTTCGACGCCTGTCCCGAGTACTGGCGCAAGGCTGAAACGCGGCGGATGGCGTACATCGGCATGAGGAACAACAGGCAGGCAATCACCGGCCCGCCGAGGGTTTCGATCATGCCGAGGATGCTCGGGTTAAAGGTGGCCACGGCCCAGCAACTGAGGATCATGAACAGCGCAGTCGCACGGTTCAGCCAGCTCGCCGACATCACCTTGCCACGACCGCGCAGGCTTTTGACGATCATGCCCTGAAAGCCTTCGCTGGCGCCGATGTAGTGGCCGAGGAAGGATTTGGTGATCGCCACCAGCGCAATCAGCGGCGCGGCATAAGCGATGACCGGGGTCTGGAAGTGGTTGGCCAGATACGACAGGATCGAAATGTTCTGCGACTTGGCCGCGGCCAGATCGGCCGGCGACAGCGCCAGCACACAACTGAAGCAGAAGAACATCACCGTCACCACCATCATGCCGTGGGCCATGGCGAGAATGCCGCTGCTCTTGCGTTCGGCCTCGGCGCCATAGCGCTGTTTCTGGTCGACCGCGAAGGCGGAGATGATCGGCGAGTGGTTGAACGAGAACACCATCACCGGGATCGCCAGCCACAAGGTCTTGAGGAACGTCGACAGCGGTATTGGCTCTTGAGCGCTGGCGAAGAACGCGCCGTTCCAGTTGGGGATCAGGCTCAGACCAAGCAACAGCAGCGCGGCCACGAACGGATAGACCAGCACGCTCATGGCTTTGACGATCACGTTCTGCCCGCAGCGCACGATTGCCATCAGGCCGAGGATCAGCGCCAGCGACAGAATTGCCCGAGGTGGCGGGGCGATGTGCAATTGGTGTTCGAGAAAGCTGCTCAAGGTGTTGGTCAGCGCAACGCTGTACACCAGCAGAATCGGGAAGATCGCGAAGAAATACAGCAGGGTGATCAGCTTGCCGGCACCGATGCCGAAGTGTTCTTCGACGACTTCGGTGATGTCGCCCGACCGCCCGGACAGCACGAAGCGGGTCAGGCCCCGGTGGGCGAAAAAGGTCATCGGGAACGCCAGCAACGCCAGAATCAGCAACGGCCAGAAGCCGCCGACACCGGCATTGATCGGCAGGAACAAGGTGCCGGCACCGATGGCGGTGCCGTACAGACCGAGCATCCAGGTGGTGTCGGACTTGCTCCAGCCCTTGTGGGCAATTTCGGTATTGCGTGTGCGATCTACAGCGGGATTTTCGGCAGCAGGTGTACGTACATCGGTCATCGTTTTTGCCTCGTTATTATTTTTGCTCGGGCTCACGGTTGGCAGGCCGCTGTCTGCGGCCTGCCGGGGCGGTCAGGGAACGCGCGTCAGCATTCCACCCAGCTCACGGCCAGGCCGCCCCGTGAAGTCTCTTTGTATTTGTCATGCATGTCGGCGCCGGTGTCGCGCATGGTGCGGATCACCCGGTCGAGGGAAATGAAGTGTTTGCCGTCGCCGCGCAGGGCCATTTGCGTGGCGTTGATCGCCTTCACCGCAGCGATGGCATTGCGCTCGATGCAGGGCACCTGCACCAGGCCGCCGACCGGGTCGCAGGTCAGGCCGAGGTTGTGTTCCAGACCGATTTCGGCGGCGTTTTCCAGTTGCTCCGGGGTCGCGCCGAGCACTTCAGCCAGGCCCGCCGCGGCCATGGCGCAAGCCGAACCGACTTCGCCCTGGCAGCCGACTTCAGCGCCGGAGATCGAGGCATTTTTCTTACACAGAATGCCGACGGCGGCGGCGCCCATGAAGAACGCGACGACGTCATCGTCGGACGCTTCCGGGTTGAATTTCATGTAGTAGTGCAGAACGGCGGGGATGATCCCGGCCGCGCCATTGGTCGGCGCGGTGACCATGCGCCCGCCGGCAGCGTTCTCCTCGTTGACCGCGAGGGCGAACAGGTTGACCCACTCCATCGCCGACAGCGTCGAACTGATCACGTTCGGCTTGCCGATTTCCAGCAGGCTGCGGTGCAGTTTCGCCGCGCGGCGCGGTACGTTCAGACCACCGGGCAGGATGCCTTCGTGGCGCAGGCCCTGCTCAACGCACTCGCGCATCACCGACCAGATGTGCAGCAAGCCGCTACGGATTTCAGCGTCGCTGCGCCAGGCCCGTTCGTTGGCCATCATCAGCTCAGAGACTCGCAGGTTGTGGGTTTTACACAGGCTCAGCAGTTCGGCGGCGCTGGAAAAATCGTACGGCAACACCACGTCGCCGGCCGGTGCCACTCCGGACTCGGCTTCCGCCGCTTCGATGATGAAACCGCCGCCAATCGAGTAGTACGTTTGCGTGAACAGCTCGGCGCTTTCGCCAAAGGCTGTCAGCGACATGGCGTTGGGATGGTAGGGCAGGCTTTCGTCCAGCAGCAGGAGATCGTGCTGCCAGTTGAAGGAAATTTCTCTGTGCCCGGCCAGCAGCAACAGGCCGCTTTCGCGCAGTTGCTGGATGCGTGGGTCGATGGTCGCCGGATCGATGCTGTCCGGCCATTCACCCATCAGGCCCATGACGGTGGCGCGGTCGGTGGCGTGGCCGACACCGGTGGCCGACAGCGAACCGTACAAACGGATTTCCACGCGGCGCACATCGTTGAGCAACCGTTGGTCGATCAGCGCCTGGGCGAAGGTCGCGGCGGCGCGCATCGGGCCAACCGTGTGGGAGCTGGACGGGCCGATGCCGACTTTGAATAGATCGAAAACACTGATAGCCATGCTAAACCCTTACAAGCAATGGAGTAGGAATCGCTGCCATTTTTTGTAGGACAAGCGCAATGTCGGCGATACTGCCTACCTCGGTTCTACGTGACCAACGAAACTTCCTAAGAAAGCCTTTAGCAGGACTAAACGATGAGTCGTCAATTGCACGCCCAGACCTATGTTTGGCTGCAGGTGTTTTCCTGTGCCGCGCGGCACCTGTCGTTCACCCGTTGCGCGGAAGAACTGCACATCACTCCGGGGGCGGTCAGCCAGCAGATTCGCCAACTGGAAGAGCGCCTCGGTTTTCGCCTGTTCCATCGCCGGGCGCGGGGTGTCGAGTTGAGTGCGGAAGGCCAGCGGCTGGCGATTACGGTCAATGAGGCCTACGGCAGCATCGATGCTGAACTGCGCCGACTGGATGCGGGGATGATCAGCGGGATTCTGCGGGTGCGCTCTATTCCGTCGTTCCTCAGCAAATGGCTGACCCCGCGTTTGCCGCGTCTGCAACAGCGTTATCCCGACATCCAGTTGCGCCTGGTGGCCGAGGACAGCAGCGTGCCGTTGCACGAGGGCGACTTCGATCTGGCAATCGATCTGAATGACGGCAGCTACCCGGGGCTGTTATCCACAGCATTGCTCGATGAGCAGATTTTCCCGGTGTGTGCGCCGAGTTTGCTGCGCGGACGTCCGCCGCTGCACGGGCCGGCGGATCTGGTGCATTTCCCGTTGTTACACGACATCACCGCCTGGCGCGGCAGTTATGAATACGCGGAATGGGAGTTTTATCTCAACGCGATTGGCTTTGAAGGCGCCGACGTACGGCGTGGGCACACGTTCAATCGCAATCACCTGACCATCGAAGCGGCGATCGCCGGCATGGGCGTGGCGATTGCCCGGCGCACGTTGCTCAACGATGAACTGGAGCGCGGGACGTTGATTGTTCCATTCGGCCTATCGGTGCCCAACCACAAACGCTACGTTCTGCTGTATGCGCCGGGGGCGTTGAGCCATCCGGGCGTGCGTGCGGTGCATGACTGGCTGGTGGAGGAGGCGGGGATTTTCCGCAGCTTGCACCCGTTGAACGACGGGCAATTGTGAGCAGATTTTGCAGGGTTGCGAGGCGACCCAACTCCCGACCTTACCAGTGACTTGCTCGGTTGTCCGGCTTTTTTTGCGAATGAATATTTATCTTTTTTCAGGGGTTGAAATGTTGGTCGGTCGGGCCGATTGTTGTAACCAGGAGGTCAGGAAATCCAACTCAAGGCCTCTGGCGAGCTAGCTGAAATAAGGGATGAACTATGCAAATCCAAGTCAACAGCGATAACCATATTCAAAGCAGTAAGCGACTGGAGGAGTGGGTACGTACAACTATTGAGAGCACGCTCGAACGTTATGAAGAAGACCTGACCCGTGTCGAAGTCCACCTGAGCGACGAGAACGGCGACAAACCAGGTCCCCATGACTTGCGCTGCCAACTGGAAGCGCGGCCAAAAGGCCATCAACCGATTTCCGTCACCCATAAAGCCGATTCGCTGGAACAGGCGATCGACGGTGCAGCCGAAAAACTGGAACACGCGCTGGAGCACCTGTTTGGCAAACTGCGCGGCAAACCCCGCGCCGCCATCGTGCCGTTCAGCAAGGCGAATGACGCACTGCTGGAGGAAGAGTTTCTCGAGAACGAACAGGCAGCGATCAACAGTTGATGCGCTGATTTTTCAAGCCACCCAATGAGAACGGGCCTGCGCAAGCAGGCCCGTTTTTGTTTGTGTTGCTGAACAGTGTGGCGAGGGAGCTTGCTCCCGCTGGGCTGCGAAGCGGCCCCAATACCTGCAAAGGCGTTCAACAGCCAGACCGTATCAGCAGGATTTACGGCTGCTCCGTAGCCGAGCGGGAGCAAGCTCCCTCGCCACGGTTTTGTTAGAAAGCTACAGACGTTTGTACATACACCGTGCGCGGTTCACCCACGTACTTGCCCTTGTTGTTGTCATCGAACGAGCGGGTGAAATACTGGGTATTGAAAATGTTCTTCACCCCCACCGCCACGTTCAGATCCGACAATTGCGGGCCGAAGTCGTAACCGGCGCGGCTGCTGAACAGCATGTAGCCGGGGATCTTGCCGGTGCTGCCGTCGGCACTTTCCTTGGAGGTGTTGGCGTTGTCGGCGAACTGGTCGCTCTGGAAGCTGCTGTCGAAGTTGAGTTTCCACGGGCCTTCGGTGTAACCGACACCAATCGTGCCCTTGTGTTTTGAAGAGAACGGCACGCGATTGCCTTTGTTCGGCCCGTCTTCGCGGATGGTCGCGTCGACGTAGGCGTAAGTGGCGTACACATCGAAGCCGGCGAGTGCCGGGCTCAAGTCATCCAGCGCATAGTTGACGCTGGTCTCGATGCCTTGATGACGGGTCTCGCCACGGGCAATCACCGAATCGTTGGTCTGGTTGCTTTCGTACTGGTTGTCGAAGTTGATCAGGAACGCGCCAATCTCGGCGCGCAGGGCGCCGTTGTCATAACGGGTACCGAGTTCCCAGGTGCGGGCTTTCTCCGGTTTCACTTCGCCGCTGCTGACGCGGTTGGGCATCTGGCTGTACTGCACGCTGCCAAACGAACCTTCGGTGTTGGCGTACAGATTCCAGCTGTCGCTCAGGTGATACAGCACGTTCAGCGCCGGCAGCGCGGTGTTGTAGTCGCCCTTGTATTTGACGTCGGTCAGGTTGTTGGTCTGCTGCGATTCGATCATCTCGTAGCGCACGCCCGGGGTGATGGTCCATTTGCCGATGTCGATGCGGTCGTCAACGAAGAACGCATTAGCTTCGGTGCCACCGCGGGTGTCACGGTCGTTGCGGCTGTCGGTGGTCGGGTATTGGTTGCTGCTGATCGGCGTGCGATAGCGCAATTCGTGGCCAGCCTCGTTGATGTAGCGGTAACCGACGCCGACTTCATGGCTGGTCGGGCCGAGGTCGAAGCCTTGGGCGAAACGCGTTTCGAAACCTCGCACCCAATATTCGCGCGGTGACAGCGAGAGGAAACTGCCCTGATCCAGATAACCGCTGCGCAGGGTCTTGGTGAAGAAAGTGTTGGCGGTGAATTCGCGACGATCTTCCTGATAGCGATAGCCGAAGTTGAACATTGTGCGGCGACCCCAGAACTGGTCTTTCAGGCGCGTCGACTGATACGGATCGGCGTCGTAATCGGCGACGTTGAGACCACCGGGCATGTCGGCCTTGCCTTCATAATACTGGGCCATGGCGTTGAAGCTGTTGGCGTCGTCGAGCTGGTATTTGCCCTTGAGGATCAGGTCGTCGATTTCGCTGTCGCTGTGTTCACGCCAGTCGCCGCCACGGGTGCCGGAGTACAGCAGCGCGCCGCCCAGACCATTTTCGTTGGTGCCGCCGGCCAGCAGGTTGGCGCTGGTTTTGAAGCCGTCATGACTCGACGACGGGCTGGTCTCAGTCTGGAAGCCACCCTTGACCGTTGGCGCATCGGGAATGGCGCGGGTGACGAAGTTGACCACGCCACCGACGTTCTGCGGGCCGTAACGCACCGCGCCGCCGCCACGCACCACGTCCACGGCATCCATGTTGCCCATGCTGATCGGCGCGAACGACAACTGCGGTTGACCGTAAGGTGCGAACGGCACGGGAATGCCGTCCATCAGCACGGTCGAGCGCGCGGCCAGGCGCGGATTGAGACCGCGAATGCCGAAGTTCAGCGCCATGTCGTGGCTGCCGGTGCCGTTGTTTTCCGGGGCGTTGACCCCGGGGATGCGGTTGAGCACATCGCGCGCCTGAGTCGCGCCCTGACGTTCGAAGTCTTCACGGCGGATCACATCGCGGGCGCCCGGATGCTCGAACACGTTGACCTGCGCCGCGTCACCGAGCCAGTCACCGACGACTTTCGAGGTGTCCAGCTCCAGCGCGGTGTCGCCGACCGGTTGCAGGCTGAACGCATTGTTGCCTTCGGCGCGGGCTTGCAGGCCGGTGCCTTCGAGCAGTGCATCGAGACCTTGTGCGGTGCTGTAACTGCCTTCCAGGCCACGGCTTTGCACGCCGCTGGTGATTTGCGAACCGAAGGAAATCAGCACGCCGGCTTCACGACCAAACTGGTTGAGGGCGTTTTCCAGCGACGCCGGGGCGATGTGGTAAACCTTGGTTTCGGCGGCCAAGGCCGGCAGAGCGCTGAAGCTCAGGCTGGCGCCCAGTACGAGGTTGCGCAGGCTGCGGGCCAGTGGCGTGAGGCGGGTCGGGTGCATGAAGGGTGATCCTGAGAAGGTTGAATCAAGGGGGCTTTCCTTCTCTGTCACGCCAGATCTGAAAAACGGCTCACGGTTTACGAATATTTTTTGCATGACTGATTTTGTGGCGAGGGAGCTTGCTCCCGTTGGGGCGCGAAGCGGCCCCTGTATTGAGGGCCTGCTGCGCAGGCCAGCGGGAGCAAGCTCCCTCGCCACAGTTTTGTTTCAAACCCGGGCTTCGACGCTGACCCAATAGCGGGTAAACCGCCGCACTTTCACCGGCAGACTGATTTGCAGCAGGTCGAGAATCCGCTCGCTGTCGTCCAGTGGATAAGTCCCGGAGATCAGCAGGTCGGCCACTTTCGCATCGCAATGCAACTGGCCGCGACGGTAGCGGCCGAGCTCTTCAAGAAAATCGCCCAGGCGCATGTGCGCGGCAACCAGCATACCGTCGGCCCAGGCGCCGCTGTTGGCGTCCAGTGGCTGGGCGGCGCTGACCGAGGTGGCGCTGAAGCTCAGCTGACGAGCGACGGGCAGCCACATCGGCGCGCCCCCGGGGCGGATCAATTCGACCTGGCCTTCGAACAGCGCTACTTGCGTGCGATCAGCAAATTGCCGGACGTTGAGCCGGGCAGCCCCGGTTCTCAACAGCCCCTGTGCCGTGCGCACTTCAAATGATTGTGCGGTGCTCAGGAGGATCTCGCCTTCCAGCAAACGGATCAGCCGTTGCGTGCTGTCCACGTCCGCCGCACTCGCGGTGTTGAGCTGCAACTGGCTGCCCGCACCCAGTGTAACTTTGCGTCGCTCTCCCAGCGGACTGCGGTAATCGGCGAGCAGCGTCGGCAGCGGATTGTGCTCGCGCATCCCCCAGGTGACAGCAGAACCGGCACCGAGAAGCAGCAGCAATTTGAGCGCCTGACGGCGGCTGGAAGACTTCGGCCCGTTCAACGCGGCATGGGCCAATGGCGACGCCACACCGCGCAATCGCTGGTTGACCCGCTGCATGTGCTCCCACGCGCGACGATGTTCGCTGTGGGCGTCCAGCCATTGCTGCCAGGCTTGTTGCTGACGCGGGGAGAGCGTCCCCTGCTGCATTTCCATCAGCCAATGCACGGCCTGTTCGGCCACTTGCGCGGAGAAATCCGGAGCGCGGTTCATAGGGCGAAGTAGCAGCGCAGGGCGGCTTTGTGCAGATGGCGTTTGACCGTGGCTACGGAGATGCCCAGTTCGGCGGCGATTTGCGGATAAGTCAGGCCATCGACCTGCGCCAGCAAAAAGGCGCGCTTGACCAGACGTGGCAAGCCATCGAGCAACTGATCCAGTTCGATCAGGGTCTGCAGGATGATTGCTTTGTCTTCTTCCGATGGCGCAACCATTTCCGGCATCTGCGCCAGGGTGTCGAGGTAGGCGCGTTCCAGATCCTGACGGCGGTAATGATTGAACAGCACGCGTTTGGCGAGGGTGGTGAGAAAGGCGCGCGGTTCGATGATTACTGCGGGCTCACGAGCGCTGAGCACGCGGATGAACGTGTCTTGCGCCAGATCCGCCGCGCTGTCCGGGCAGCCGAGTCTGCGCCGCAACCAGCCGGTGAGCCAGCTGTGGTGGTCGTGGTAGAGCGATTCGACGGGATGGGCGGACGACAAGGGTATTACTCCGGGCGCACGTTGGATGCGTTAGAGAACAAGAACTGTTCGCATTGTAGGGGCGGGCGAGGGTGTCCGGCAATCAGATGCTTTTGCGTATGAGAATATTTATCATTAATATTGCTCGCCTGTTGGTTCGGCTTGTCGGCCGGACGTTTTTTCGTTTCAGGGTCGAAACATGAAAGGCAAACTCGCCTCACCTCCCATGTCCTATCGTCTGGCCGTTACCTCGCGGGTGCTGGCGGCGGTGTTCGGTGGCTATCTGGTCGCAGCGCTGGCCAGTGTCGCGCTGACGATGTGGTTGCCGTTGAGCCGCGCCGAAGCGGTGGTGACCGGCATGACCATTTCCTTTCTGGTCTATCTGGTCGCGGTGCTGTGGTGCTTTGCTTGTCGCACGGCGTGGTCGGCGTGGGTCGGTTTGCTGGTGCCGAGCGTGATTCTGGCAACGGTGTCCGGCGCCGCACGGGGCTTGGGCTTCGCATGAAAGAGGGCTTTCGCCAGTCGATGGCCTGGCTGCACACCTGGACGGGACTGGTGTTCGGCTGGCTGCTGTTTGCGATTTTCCTCACCGGGACGCTGGCCTATTTCAAGGATGAGATCAGCCACTGGATGCAGCCGGAAATTCCCGCGCGGCCCATCAATGCCGAAGCGAGCCTGAACCTGGCGCAAAGTTACCTGCAACAACACGCCGCCGGTGCCTCGCGCTGGCTGATCGACTTGCCCGACGCCCGTGATCCGGGCCTGACGGTGCGCTGGCAGCAGGCGCCGAACAAACCGGGCGAGCGCGGCAAGTTCGAAGCCAGAACACTCGACGCGCAGACCGGCAGCGAAGTCCAGGCCCGCGAAAGCCTGGGCGGCGAGTTCTTCTACCGCTTCCATTTCCAGCTGCAAATGCCTTATCCGTGGGGCCGCTGGCTGGCGACGATGGCGGCGATGGTGATGTTCGTCGGGCTGATCACCGGCATCATCACCCACAAGAAAATCTTCAAGGACTTCTTCACCTTTCGCCCGCGCAAAGGCCAGCGTTCATGGCTCGACGGGCATAACGCGGTCGGCGTGCTGGTGTTGCCGTTTCACTTGATGATCACCTACAGCAGCCTGGTGATTTTCATGGCGATGGTCATGCCAGCGAGCATTCTGGCGTCCTATAACGGCGACGTGCGCGCCTTTTACGACGAAGTTTTTCCGGCATCGAAGACCCCTGAGCGAGCCAACCGGGCGGCGCCGCTGAGCCCGATGGCACCACTGCTGGCCAAGGCCAGCGAGCAGTGGGCGGGAGGCAGCACCGCGCGGCTGACGGTGAACAACCCAGGGGACGCGAACGCCTCGGTGGTGCTGTCGCGCCGTGGCGACCGCGTCGTCCATGATTTCGGGCGCGCGGTGACGTTCAACGGCGTTACCGGCGAGCGCCTCGGCAGCACTCCGGAGCAGCCCGTGGCGATGGCCGTCGGCGGCACGTTCTACGGTTTGCACATGGGCCACTTTGCCGGGTCGACATTGCGCTGGCTGTATTTCATCTGCGGCCTGGCGAGCACCGCGATGATCGGTACCGGGCTGGTGATCTGGCTTGGCAAGCGCCAGCTCAAACACGTCAAGAGCGGCGTGATGCCGTTCGAATTGCGCTTGGTGGAAGTGCTGAACATCGCCAGCATGGCCGGGCTGGTGGTAGCGGTGGCGGTGTTCTTTTTGGCCAATCGCCTGCTGCCGGCAGACCTGGCCGGGCGCGCCGATCAGGAAGTGAATGCGTTTTTTGTCGCCTGGGCCTTGAGCGTGGTGCATGCAGTGCTGCGCAAAGGGCGAAAGGCCTGGGTCGAACAGCTCGGGCTGGCTGCCGTGCTGTTTATCGCGGTACCACTGATCAATCTGACCACACCGTGGAATCTCGGGGTAACGCTCGCGCAAGGTGACTGGACGCTGGCGGGTTTTGATCTGACGTGCCTGGGCGCGGGCCTGTTCCTCGGCTGGGCCGCATGGAAAATGCAGCGTGCCGGCAGCGCCGTCAGCGTGAAAAAAACACCCTGCGAAAAGCCTCGACCGATCGCGCTTGAGCAGGAGGTCAACTGATGTTGCTGGCGTTGTTGCTGTGCTACGCCGGGTTCAGCGCGTTGTGTCTGTCGATGCCTCGGCACCACGATGAACTGCTCGGCAACAAACCCTCGGCCCGACGCGCACGGGGTTTGAAACTCGCCGGTTGGCTGTTGCTCGGGCTGTCGCTTTGGGCGGCAGTCGCTGCACACGGCTGGAGTTTCGGTCTGGTCGACTGGTTCGCGGTGCTCATGCTCAGCGCCTTGTCGTTGGTGCTGTTGCTGCCGTATCGCCCACGTCTGGCCCTCGCACTGGCCGGGTTGAGCCTACTGGCCAGTCCGGTCGCCGCTTGGGCGCAGGGCTGACATGCTGATCGGTCATCCCCCGGAATCCCGCGACGACGAGCCGCACGGCGCGCGTGCGCATTTTCTCCAGGTGTTCCTGTCGCAGCGCTCGCAGATGGAAGCGCTGGTGAACCGGCGTGTCGGTTGCCGGGCCACGGCGGCGGATCTGGTGCAGGATCTGTTCCTGCGTTTCTGGCGGCGGCCGCTGGTGCAAGTTGAAGAACTCAGCACCTACCTTTTGCGCTGCGCCGGCAACATCGCCATCGACCACTTGCGCAGCGAGGGCACGCGGGTGCGGGTCAATGAGGGCTGGCAACCGGATGCGCCGGACAGCCACGGCAGCGAACCGCAAGCCGCGCTCGAAGCGGGCAATGATCTGCGCCATGTCGAGGCGGCGTTGCGTGCCTTGCCCGAGCGCACCCGGCAGATCTTCCTGCTCAATCGCATCCACGGCCGCAAATACGCAGACATCGCCAAAGCCATGGGCCTGTCCCAAAGCGCCGTGGAAAAACATATGATGCGCGCCCTCGAGGCCTGCAAGGCCAGCCTGCGCGAACCCGCGCCACGCCTGCCAGGGAAAGCACCGTGAAAGTCACCGACCGCGTCACCCCGACGCCTGCTCAGGAACAGGCCGCGCTCGCCTGGCTGAGCTTGTTACACGACCGCCCGAGCACCGGCGATCAACTGACCTTCAGCCACTGGCTGCGCGCCGATCCGGCCCACGCCGAGGCTTACGCCCAGGCGCAAGTGTTGTGGGAGTTGAGCGAAAGCCCGGCGCGCACCTTGGCCGATGAAGAGGCGTTGGCGTTGCAGGGCTACCTCAATGCGATGGATCGTCCGCGTCGTTCAACGCGGCTGCGCTGGTCGGGCGCGCTGGCGATGGCCGCGTGTCTGATGCTGATGATCAGCCTCGGCACAGGCTGGCAGCCGCAGCGCTGGATCGATGATCTGGGTGCCGATTACGTTTCGGCACCGGGGGAAGTCCGCACGGTGACACTGGCCGATCAATCGCAAGTCACGCTGGACGCCGACAGCGCTATCGCGGTGGATTTCAGTCATGGCGAGCGGCATGTGCAATTGCGTCGCGGTGCCGGATTTTTCAGTGTCACGCATACGGGGGATCCGTTTGTGGTCGCGGCGGAGAAGGGCGAGGCGCGGGTGCTCGGCACGCAATTCGAAGTGCGTCTGCAGCCCGATGGTGCGCAGGTCACGGTGCTGTCCGGGCGCGTTGGCGTGACGGCGGATCGCAACGCGCAACAGCAGATTCTGACCGCCGGCCAGCAAGTGGCTTACGGGCAGGGCAGTGCAGAAAAACTGCACGCGGTGGACAGCGAGGCGCAACTGGCCTGGCGTCAGGGCTGGCTGAATTACTACAAGGCGTCACTGGCCGACGTGGTGGAGGATCTGCGGCGCTATTACCCAGGGCGGATTGTTGTGCTCAATGATGAACTGGCAGCGCGCAAGGTCAGCGGCAGTTTTCCGAGCAAGGATCCGCAGGCGGTGTTGAGTTCGTTGCGAGGGGTGCTGGGGTTTGAGCAGCATCAGGTGCTGGGGCATCTGATTATTTTGCGCTAGGTCTACTGGCCTCTTCGCGAGCAAGCCCGCTCCCACAGGGGAATGCATTCCAGAATGTGGGAGCGGGCTTGCTCGCGAAGGCGTCAGAACTACCGACACTGCTCTCGAAAAATATTTTCAAATGAGTGGTGAGGTAAACCACAGCCCCATCCGTGTAGTGACTGAAACTGCGAGCCATTCGCATCCGTTGCGGTTCTACACAGGTCATTGAGCAATGAAGTCCAGGGCAAAATCGGGTTCGGTCAAACAGTGGTTGGGTGTTTCGGCATTGAGTTTTTGCGCATTGGCGCTGTTGCCGATGAGCGTGGCGCTGGCCGCTGAAACCGTCAGCAGCCCGGCGCAGAAACAGTTCAATTTCTCCCTGAGCGCCAAACCGTTGCCCCAGGCCCTGAGCGACTTCAGCCGCGTCACCGGGCAAAGCGTGGTCTACACCGATGAAGCGCCGTACGGCCTCAACGCCCCGGCGGTCAGCGGCCATATGAGCGCCGAACAAGCGCTGCAACGCCTGCTCAGCGGCTCCGGCATGACTTTCCGCCGTACCGACAGCCACACCCTGGCGCTGGAACCGCAACCCAGCGCAGGCGCACTCAATCTCGGCGCGACCACCATCACTTCGATGCGTGACGAATCGATGAGCTATCAGCCGCCGCAGACCAGTTCGGTGATGCGCTCCTCGGCTTCGCTGCAGGAAATCCCGCAGACCGTCAACGTGATCCCGGCCCAGGTCATTCGCGATCAGGCCCCGCGCAATCTCGACGATGCGTTGGCCAACGTCAGCGGCATCACCCAGGGCAACACCTTGGGCAGCACGCAAGACTCGGTGATGACCCGCGGCTTTGGCGACAACCGCAACGGCTCGATCATGCGCGACGGCATGCCGATCGTGCAGGGCCGTGGCATGAACGCGACGGTCGATCGCGTCGAAGTGCTCAAGGGCCCGGCCTCGTTGTTGTACGGCATTCAGGATCCGGGCGGCGTGGTCAACCTGGTCAGCAAGAAACCGGAACTGACCCAATACAACGCGCTGACCCTGCGGGGCTCGACTTACGGCGACGGCAAGAATGGCAGCGGTGGCACCTTCGACAGTACCGGGGCGCTGGGCGAATCCGGGCTCGCCTACCGGCTAGTGCTGGACCATGAAGACGAAGATTACTGGCGCAACTACGGCACCCATCGCGAGACGCTGATCGCGCCTTCGCTGGCCTGGTTCGGCGAGCGCACCAAGCTGTCGTTCGGCTATGAGCATCGCGAATTCCTCACGCCGTTCGACCGTGGCACGGTGATCGATCCGCGCACCAACCATCCGCTGGACATCTCGCGCAACGAGCGTCTGGACGAGCCGTTCAACGACATGGAAGGCCGCTCGGACCTGTACCATTTCGAGGCCGACCACGAACTCAACGACGACTGGAAGGCCCACTTCGGCTACAGCTGGAACCGCGAAACCTACGACGCCAGCCAAGTGCGCGTGACCGCCATCGACACCAAAAAAGGCACGCTGACCCGCAGCATGGACGGCACACAAGGCGCAATCAGCACTGACCGCTTCACCACCGCCAGCCTCGAAGGCAAGGTCAACCTGCTGGGCATGCAACATGACCTGGTGTTTGGCGTGGACGACGAGTACCGCAAGATCTACCGCGCCGACCTGATCCGCCAGAAAAGCCTGAGCACCTTCAGCTATGTCAATCCGGTCTACGCCCGCGAAGTCGAAGGCACCACGGTCAGCCCGGCGGACAGTGCGCAGACCGATCTGCTGCGCAGTGATTCGGTGTTCCTGCAGGACTCCATCCACCTCAATGATCAGTGGATTCTGGTCGCCGGCGGGCGCTTCCAGGAGTACGACCAGTACGCGGGTAAAGGCGTGCCGTTCAAGGCCAACACCGACAGCAACGGGCAGAAATTCGTCCCTCGCGCGGGGCTGGTGTATCGCTACACCGACGAGTTGTCGTTCTACGGCAGCTACACCGAATCGTTCAAACCCAACTCGACCATCGCCCCGCTCAGCGGCAGCAGCACCGTGCTCGACGGCAGCATCGCGCCGGAAGAAGCCAAGTCGTGGGAACTGGGTGCGCGTCTGGATATGCCGGGGCGCATCACCGGCAATATCGCGCTGTTCGACATCAAGAAGCGCAACGTGCTGGTCTCCAATTCTGAAGGCCCGACCACCATCTACAGCGCGGCTGGCGAAGTGCGTTCCCGGGGTCTGGAACTGGACCTGACCGGGCAGTTGACCGATCGCTGGAGCCTGATCGGCGCCTATGCCTACACCGATGCCGAGGTCACCGAAGACCCGGACTACAAAGGCAATCGTCTGCAAAACGTGGCGAAGAACAGCGGCTCATTGTCGGCGGTGTATGACTTCGGCAGCGTGATCGGCGGCGATCAACTGCGGGTCGGCGCCGGGGCGCGCTATGTCGGCGAACGCGCGGGCAACGCGGTGAATGATTTCGACCTGCCGAGCTATACCGTGGCCGATGCGTTTGCCACTTACGACACCAGACTCGAAGGGCAGAAGGTCAAGTTTCAGCTCAACGTGAAGAACCTGTTTGACCGCACTTACTACACCTCGGCGGCGAGCCGGTTCTTTGTGTCGATGGGCGATTCGCGGCAGATTTCGTTGTCGAGCACTTTGGAGTTCTGATTCAGGACCGCGTCATCGTTCTTCGCGAGCAAGCCCGCTCCCACATTGGATGGTGTTATTCACACAATCTGAGTTCACTCTGAACCCTGTGGGAGCGGGCTTGCTCGCGAAGCGGCCGATCAGGCAATAAACATCTCGGATCTAACGCAAAAACGCCTGCCGATAATCCCCAGGTGTCCCGCCCAACACTTGTCGAAACCGGTTGGTGAAATGACTGGCGCTGGCAAACCCGCACGCCAGTCCGATCTCCCCCAGCGGCAACGCCGTCGCGCGCAACAACTCCCGCGCCCGGCTCAAGCGTCGCGCCAGCACGTACTGATGCGGCGGCAGGCCGAAGCTCACGCGAAACATCCGCGCAAAGTGGTATTCCGACAGCGCACACAGCCCGGCCAGTTGCCCGAGGCTGATCGGCTCGGCCAACTGATTGTCGATGAACTCGACCAGTTGCCGCCGCTGATGGGGCGCCAGTCCGCCCTTGAGGCGCAAACCCTGCCGGGCGCCGACCTGGCTGAGCAGGGTATGGCTGATCAATTCGTGGGCAATGCTGCTGGTCAGCAAACGTTCGGCAGGTTCGTCCCAGTTCAGCGTCAGCAACTGGCGAAAGCGTCGGGCCTGCTGCGGATCTTCCAGAAAGGTCTGCTCGCGCAACTGCATCTCTCGCGGCTCACGATCAAGCAAGGTGACACACCCCAACGCAAACTGCTCGGCACTGAAATACAGATGAGCGAGGCGGATATCGCCGTTGATCACCCAGCCGGATTCGTGATCCGTCGGCAGGATGCACAGCTTGTCCGGTCCGCCCTTGTGTCCCGGTTGGCCACGGCGAAAGGTACCCGTGCCACCGGCGATGTAGCAGGAAAGGGTGTGGTGGCTCGGCGCTTCGTATTCCCGGGCATCGTGGTGATTGGTCCACAGGGCCGCAGACAAGCCGTCACCGAGCTCGGCGCTGTGCACCAGGCGTGCATTCGGCGAGCGGTTGAGGGCTTGAAAAACTTGCAGGGTATCGATAGCGGCCATATTCGGTTCTCTCCAACGCCTTGCATCCTACTCCGTAGCCTTCGCGCTGCCGACCTGCCGGGCGACAAAAGCGCAAGATTTTGCAAGCGCCCCGATCCTGGCTGCCCCACCCTGAATCGCTATTAAACACAAACCTGTGGCGAGGGAGCTTGCTCCCGCCGGGCTGCGCAGCGGCTTCATTAATGAGTGCTGTGCACTCAAGCGCGAGCAAGCTCGCTCGCCACAGAGTGCCAGGTGTTCTCAGGAGTTTCGTCATGAATCTTTCGCTGTATCTGCTGACCGTGCTGATCTGGGGCACCACCTGGATTGCCCTGAAATGGCAACTGGGCGTGGTCGCGATCCCGGTGTCGATCGTTTATCGCTTCGGTCTCGCCGCGCTGGTGCTGTTCGTGTTGTTGCTGCTTAGTCGGCGGCTGCAACCGATGAATCGGCGCGGCCATCTGATCTGTGTGGCGCAGGGGCTGTGCCTGTTCTGCGTCAACTTCATGTGCTTTCTGACTGCCAGCCAGTGGATTCCCAGCGGGCTGGTGGCGGTGGTGTTTTCAACGGCCACTTTGTGGAATGCGCTCAATGCCCGCGTGTTCTTCGGTCAGCGCATCGCGCGCAACGTATTGATGGGCGGGGCGCTGGGTTTGTTCGGTCTGGGAATGCTGTTCTGGCCGGAACTGGCCGGCCATCACGCCAGCCCCGAAACGTTGCTTGGTCTTGGCCTGGCGCTGTGCGGCACCTTGTGTTTCTCGGCGGGCAATATGCTGTCGAGCCTGCAGCAGAAGGCAGGCTTGAAACCCTTGACCACCAACGCCTGGGGCATGGCGTATGGTGCGGCGATGTTGTCGGCGTGGTGTCTGGTCAACGGCATTGCGTTCGACATGGATTGGTCGCCACGTTACGTCGGGGCGTTGCTGTATCTGGTGATCCCCGGCTCGGTGATCGGCTTCACCGCGTACCTGACGCTGGTCGGGCGTATGGGGCCGGAACGTGCGGCGTATTGCACCGTGCTGTTCCCGGTGGTGGCGCTGAACGTGTCGGCGTTTGCTGAAGGTTATCAGTGGACGGCACCGGCGTTGCTCGGGCTGGTGTTGGTGATGCTGGGTAATGTGTTGGTGTTTCGTAAGCCGAAAGCGCTGGTGGCGCCGGTGCAGGGGAAGTTGGTATGAAACAACCGATCGCTGAACATCAGCGCTCGACTTTCAAGGTGATGTAAATCATCACCGGGAATATGAAGTCAATGATATGCCGGGCCCAGTCCTTGGCATTCCATGATTGTGAGGTGTCCATGTCAAACCATTCCACACCTACGGTTTGCAGGCACACGTAATAAATGAAGATTGCCGCCAATATGCCCATGATCGAGAACTTTTTTGCCTCGTGGAATACCTCAGCAGGTGCATTGATGTGCCGATAGAGTTGATAGGTGCCTATCAGGCATAACGTCGTATACGTCACTTCCAGCGTGATGATGAACCAATAGATCCGGTGATGAATCATCGGTGAATCGATGGCTCGGTATTTTATGGACTCATTGGCGATGGTGGTGTCCATGCTCAGGATATGAGCCACGTATGTGTAGTTCGAGTCATAGTCGGTAAAGTTATGAATCATCACCAGCACACCAAAGAAGCTGATGTAAGCCATCAATATAACTTTGCTGTAGCGAATAACTTTGTCGGTCGTCAGGTTGGTCACGGGATTAGCTCTCCATAGCAGTGGTCGATCATTCGATTGCCAGGCAGAGCTTATAATGCTGTTGTTTAATTGGCTTTGTTGTTCAATTTCAAGTTGTGTAGGGCGGCAACTAACGGGCAAGTGCGGTTCTGCACTTGCCCGTCATTTTTTTATCCGCGCCAGACTTGCGGATTGACCAGGTCCTGCGGACGTTCGCCGAGCAGCGCACTGCGCAGATTGGCCAGTGCACGATTGGCCATGGCTTCGCGGGTTTCATTCGTGGCGGAGCCGATGTGCGGCAATGTCACAGCATTTTTCAACTGGAACAGCGGCGACTCGGCCAGCGGTTCTTTCTCGTAGACGTCCAGACCGGCGCCGCGGATGCGATTGTTCTGCAGCGCTTCGATCAGCGCCGGCTCGTCGACCACCGGGCCACGGGAAATGTTGATCAGAATCGCACCTGGCTTCATCAGCGCCAATTCGCGGTGGCTGACCAGGTGTCGGGTCTTGTCGCTGAGCGGCACCACCAGGCAGACGAAGTCGGCTTCGGCCAGCAGTTGGTCAAGGCTGCGGAACTGCGCGCCGAGTTGCTGTTCCAGTTCGGTCTTGCGGCTGTTGCCGCTGTAGAGGATCGGCATGTTGAAGCCGAAGTGGCCACGGCGGGCGACGGCGGCGCCGATGTTGCCCATGCCGACGATGCCCAGGGTTTTGCCGTGGACGTCACAGCCGAACAACGGTGCGCCGACGCTGGCTTGCCATTGGCCGGCCTTGGTCCAGGCGTCGAGTTCGGCGACGCGGCGGGCGCTGCTCATGATCAGGGCGAAGGCGAGGTCGGCGGTGCTTTCGGTGAGCACGTCCGGGGTGTTGGTGAGCATGATTCCGCGTTGGTTGAAGTAGTCGAGGTCGTAGTTGTCGTAGCCGACGGAGACGCTGGAGACCACTTCGAGTTTTGCGGCGGTTTCGAGTTGGGCTTTGCCGAGTTTGCGGCCTACGCCGATGAGGCCGTGGGCGTGGGGGAGGGCTTCGTTGAATTGGGCGTTGATGTCGCCGTTCTTGGGGTTGGGGACGATGACGTCGAACTCTTGTTGCAGGCGTTCGATCATGGGTGGGGTGATGCGGCTGAAGGCCAGGACTGTTTTTTTCATTGGGCTTGGGCTCGGCTGTCTTTATTACCAAGCACGCTAACATTTCTTTGTGGGGTTTGGCTTGTCTTGGCGGCCTCTGGGCCGACCATGTTCGTGGGGTTTTGGGGGGTTATCCGTTGCTTCGGGTGTTGCGGCTGGCGGTTTCGCCCTTACGGCGAGTCACTTTGGCAAACGCCCCAAAGTAACCAAAGGTCTTGGCCCCGGCGTACGGCCCTCGCCGTGGCTCGGGTTCCTTCGTTGCGGGGTTCATCCGGGGGCATCGCCTCCGGTTTGCTTCGCTGCACCTCCTCTCGATGCATTTGGCTTCGCCGCATGGCGCTGCGCGCCTACCCCCGGATAAACCCCTCCACTCAGCCTGCCGATGGGGCCGGCACGGCAAGATCAAGTGCTTTCGGCGAGCTGACACTCGGCCATTGAGTGGTGAAGAGCATGCGGTCTGTCTGGACTGCTTTGCTTTTCTGTAGGAGTGAGCTTGCTCGCGAAGGCGGCCTGACAGCCGACCTGGATCTCACTGAATCCACTCCATCCCTGTGGGAGCGGGCTTGCTCGCGAAAGCGGTGTGTCAGTCACCGAAAGTGTTGGATGTGCTGACGCCTTCGCGAGCAAGCCCGCTCCCACAATGGCTCAGCTGTGTGCTGCAGATTGGCTCACTTCCACATTATCCAGCACCCGATTCACCGCCAGCTCGGCCAACCTGTCAGATGGCGAGATCACAAATGAGGCTTACCGGCTCAGTCGGAAGCGTTGGACTTGCTGAAAAGTTTTTCGAGGCAGTAACCGTTTGTGTGCGTCAGACCTTTGATTTTTATGTTTCCTACCGCTTGGTGCCCTGCCGATTGGTCGCCGATGATGGTGTAGTTGAAGGTGGCTTCCAGTGTTCCGGCGTTGGGATCGAAATCAAAAATGATATGACCAACGTCGTCTTTGGCCGGGTGTGCACGACTCATGGAGCCGCCATCGGCTGTTCGGCAACTTTCGATGAACAAAGGAGGTTCTACCCCGCTATTTACTTGAAACTCATACCGTCTGTTTTCAACCAAATAGGGGAAGGTTACGGAAATGGAGTTCCATTGGTTTTCCGTTATTTGGTGTCGTGCAGATACGGCTACGATCTTCTCATTAGTGACGAAAAACTGTGGAATACCTTTGAAATCCGGGAACTTAAAGTTGTTATGGATGATGGCGTTGAGTTCGCCTTCTGCGGTGACGAGGTGGTTTTCGGGGGGGGAGTAAAAAAAATTCATGGCTTTTCTTCCGTGGCGTAAATGAGACGTGCCCCAGGATGTTTCGCCGAAAGAATCTGCCTGTCCACTGTCATATCTGACAGGTGATATTTAAGTGGGGAGTATTCAAAATGCAGGGTTTGGCATTCCTTTGCCGCCCCCCTAAATAACGTCAATTTGCCACTCTTGCCCCAGCCAGGCTGCCGCTTAGCTCGTAGGCGGCCAGTTCTGCCTGGTGCGCGGCAAGGATTTCCGGCAGTGACCCGCGCAAATACTCGACCCAAGTCTTGATCTTCGCATCCAGGTATTGCCGCGACGGGTAGATCGCGTACAGGTTGAGTTCCTGCGAGCGGTAGTTGGGCATCATCCGCACCAGCGTGCCGTTGCGCAGGCCTTCGATGGCAGCGTAGACCGGCAGGACGCCGACGCCCATGCCGCTGATGATCGCGGCTTTCATCGCGTCGGCGGAGTTCACCAGGAACGGCGAGCTGTTGATGGTGACCATTTCCTGGCCGTCCGGGCCGTTGAAGGCCCATTTTTCCAGGGGGATCACCGGGCTGACGAGGCGCAGGCAGGCGTGGTTCAGCAGGTCTGCGGGCTTTTGTGCGCAGCCGTTGGCTTTCACGTAGGCCGGGGAGGCGCAGACGATGCTGTAGGTGATACCCAGGCGTTGCGAGACGAAGCCCGAGTCCGGCAGTTCGCTGGCCAGCACGATGGACACGTCGTAGCCCTCGTCGAGCAGGTCCGGCACGCGGTTGGCCATGGTCAGGTCGAAGGTCACGTCCGGGTGGGTCTTGCGGTAGCGGGCGATGGCGTCGATCACGAAGTGCTGGCCGATACCGGTCATGGTGTGCACTTTCAGCTGGCCGGCGGGGCGCGCGTGGGCCTGGCTGGCCTCGGCTTCGGCTTCTTCGACATAGGCCAGGATCTGTTCGCAGCGCAGCAGGTAGCGCTTGCCGGCCTCGGTCAGGGCGATGCGCCGGGTCGTGCGATTGAGCAGGCGGGTTTGCAGGTGGGCTTCCAGGTTGGAGACCGCGCGCGAAACGTTGGCCGTGGTGGTGTCGAGTTGCACGGCAGCGGCGGTGAAGCTGCCGGCTTCGGCCACACAACTGAAGGCGCGCATGTTTTGCAATGTGTCCATGGGGTGCTCTCAAGGGAGATGGCAAATTGTGACACGAAGTTTCAGGGGCTGAGACCCCCGACCAAGGGATTATCTCGTTAACGGTAACAAAGATTCACAGGAATCCCAGCTTATCGCCACACAGGGCGTTCCATAGAATTGCGCCGTTCCCATGTAGGAGCTGCCGAAGGCTGCGATCTTTTGATTTTGTTTTAAGGGAATCAAGGTCGAAAGATCGCAGCCTTCGGCAGCTCCTACAGAGGGAACACGCCCCCGCCTTATCCTCTTTCAGGAATTCGCAGCTGTGCCGCGTCGCATCAACAGAGCGCTTTTGCCGCTCAGTGTTCTGGCTTTTACCCTGGGTCTCAGCGGCTGCATCTCAACGCAAGGAATCGCCCCGCATAGCAAGGCATTGGAAGCCGACGCACTGGCCACTGACGACGCGATTGCTCACGCCGCCAAAGACGCCAATTGGCCCACCGCACAATGGTGGCAAGCCTACGGCGATCCGCAACTCAATCACTGGATCGACCTCGCCGTGCAGGGCAGCCCGAGCATGGCCATGGCCGCGGCGCGGGTGCGTCAGGCCAAGGCGCTGGCCGGTGTCGCCGAGGCCGCCGAGTCGTTGCAGATCAATGGCGAGTCGACGCTCAAACGCCACAACTGGCCGACCGACCAGTTCTACGGCCCGGGCGAGTTGGCCAACACCACCACCTGGGACAACAACGCCGCGCTGGGTTTCAGCTACGTCCTCGACCTCTGGGGCCGGGAAAGCAATGCCAGTGAGCGCGCGGTGGATCTGGCGCACATGAGCGCCGCCGAAGCGCGGCTGGCGCAGCTGGAGTTGCAGAACAACATCGTGCGCGCCTACATCGAGCTGTCGCTGCATTACGCTCAGCGCGACATCGTCGCCGCGACGCTAAAGCAGCAACAGCAGATTTTGGATCTGGCGCAGAAGCGTCTCGACGGCGGCATCGGCACGCACTTTGAAGTCAGTC
The DNA here is from genome assembly GCF_053851495.1 of Pseudomonas sp. JQ36. NCBI lineage: Bacteria > Pseudomonadati > Pseudomonadota > Gammaproteobacteria > Pseudomonadales > Pseudomonadaceae > Pseudomonas > Pseudomonas sp. JQ36. The sequence continues at coordinate 5,904,715 of NZ_CM132642.1, forward strand.
AGGCCGAAACGCCGTTGCCGGAGACCCATCGGCAACTGGATGCGCTGGACGAAGAAATCGCCCTGAGCCGTAACCAGATCGCCGCGCTGGCGGGCAAAGGCCCGGGCGCCGGGGCGCAGTTGCAGCGGCCGACTCTGGCGCTGGGTGCTGCGTTGAAACTGCCGTCGGCATTGCCCGCCGAGTTGCTCGGTCAGCGCCCGGACGTGGTCGCCAGTCGCTGGCAAGTGGCAGCGCAGGCACGCGGCATCGATGTGGCGCACGCCGGGTTTTATCCCAACGTCGATCTGGTCGGCAGCCTCGGCTACATGGCCACCGGCGGCGGTGCGCTAGAGTTTTTGACCGGCAAGAAACTCAACTACAACGTCGGCCCGGCGATCTCCTTGCCGATCTTCGACGGTGGGCGTTTGCGCAGCGAATTGGGCGAAGCGTCCGCCGGATATGACATTGCCGTGGCGCATTACAACCAGACGCTGGTCAATGCGCTGAAGAACATCTCCGACCAGTTGATCCGCCGCGAGTCGATGGACAAGCAGCAAGCGTTCGCCGCCGAGTCGGTGGCCACCGCGCAGAAGACCTACGACATCGCGATGATCGCCTATCAGCGCGGCCTCACCGATTACCTCAACGTGCTCAATGCGCAGACCTTGCTGTTCAAACAACAGCAAGTGCAGCAGCAGGTGCAGGCGGCGCGCTTGAGTGCGCATGCCGAGCTGGTGACGGCGCTGGGTGGCGCTCTCGGGGCTGGCAATGATGTGCCCACCACCGAGCAAACGGCAGCCCCGAAAACCCCGGCCCTCCTGCGGTGAACACACAACCCTTGTGGGAGCGGGCTTGCTCGCGAATGCGGTGTGTCAGCCAGCGCATCAGGTGTCTGACACACCGCATTCGCGAGCAAGCCCGCTCCCACAGGTTCTCCGGTTCGACTGAATTCTTGAGCAAAATTTAATGACTCCCTTGCCCGCACCTCTACGCTGGCTCTACTCCCTGGAATGGCGCCGCGGATTTTTCGACTGGGCGCGCAGTGATGGCGTGACCTGGGTGTATATCTTCAAGGTATTGCTCGCCGCGTTCCTCACGCTGTGGCTGGCGATGCGCCTGGAACTGCCGCAGCCGCGCACGGCGATGATCACCGTGTTCATCGTCATGCAGCCGCAGAGCGGTCAGGTGTTCGCCAAGAGTTTCTATCGCTTCTTAGGCACCCTGGCCGGGTCGGCGATGATGGTCACGCTGATCGCGCTGTTCGCGCAGAACACCGAGTTGTTCCTCGGTTCGCTGGCGATCTGGGTCGGCATCTGCTCGGCCGGTGCGGCGCGTTGCCGTAACTTCCGCGCCTACGGTTTTGTCCTCGCCGGCTACACCGCCGCGATGGTCGGGCTGCCGGCGCTGGCGCATCCGGACGGTGCGTTCATGGCCGCCGTCTGGCGGGTGCTGGAGATCTCGCTGGGGATTCTTTGCTCGACAGTGGTCAGCGCCGCAATCCTGCCGCAAACCGCCAGCGCAGCAATGCGCAACGCCTTGTATCAGCGCTTCGGCGTGTTTGCGTTGTTCGTCACCGATGGCCTGCGCGGACGCAGCAAAGCCGACGCCTTCGAGACCAACAACGTGCGTTTCATCGCCGAAGCCGTGGGGCTGGAAGGGTTGCGCAGCGTCACCGTGTTCGAAGACCCGCACATGCGCCGGCGCAACGGTCGCCTCAGTCGCCTGAACAGCGAGTTCATGGGCATCACCACGCGCTTCAATGCGTTGCATCAGTTGCTGGAACGCCTGCGCGTGAATGACGAAGAACACGTGGTGGCCGCGATCAGACCGGGCCTGCAGGATCTGGCCGAAGTGCTCGACGGCTTCAGTGGCCGCGCCCTGACCAGCCCGGACGCCGCACGTCTGGTCACGGCACTGGCGAGCTACAAGGAAGGTCTGCCGGCGCGGGTGCGCAGCCTGCGTGCAGCCTTTCAGGAAACCGGTCCGAGTGAAGCCGAACAACTGGATTTTCACACCGCATACGAACTGCTCTATCGCTTCGTCGACGACCTGCACAGTTATGCACAGACCCACGCCTCGCTGGCTGATCACAGTCACGAGCGTGAGCGCTGGGACGAGCCGTTCACCCCGCAAACCAACTGGTGGGCCGCTGCGGCTTCGGGGATTCGCGCCTCGTTCATCCTGATTGTACTGGGCAGCTATTGGGTCGCCACCGCGTGGCCGAGCGGCGCAACCATGACCCTGATTGCCGCCGCCACCGTGGGCCTGTCTGCCGCCACGCCCAACCCCAAACGCATGGCTTTTCAAATGGCCTGCGGGACTTTTCTCGGGGCGCTGATCGGCTTCGTCGAGATGTTTTTCATCTTCCCATGGATCGACGGTTTTCCCTTGCTGTGCGTGATGCTCGCGCCAGTCATCGTGCTCGGCTCGTTCCTCGCTTCGCGGCCGAAATATGCCGGGGTCGGCCTGGGTCTGTTGATCTTCTTCAGCACCGGTTCGGTGCCGGACAACCTGACCATTTACAACCCCTACAGCTTCATCAACGACTACATCGCCATGGTCATGGGCATGCTGGTCTGCGCCGCTGCCGGCGCGATCATTCTGCCGCCGAACAGCCGCTGGTTGTGGAAGCGCCTGGAGCAGGATCTGCGCGAGCAAGTGGTCTATGCGATCAGCGGCAAGCTCAAGGGCCTGGCATCGAGTTTCGAGAGTCGTACCCGCGACCTGCTGCACCAGGCTTATGGTCTGGCGGCAGGTCAGCCGACGGTGCAGAAGAACCTGCTGCGCTGGATGTTCGTGGTGCTCGAAGTCGGCCACGCGATCATCGAGTTGCGCAAGGAACAGGCGATCCTCCCGGTGCATCCGGCGTATGCCGAGTCGCAGCCATGGCGTCAGGCAATTCGCGTGATGGGGCGGGCGCTGGTGCGGCTGTTTCTGCAACCGAACCCGAGCAATCTTGAGCGCGCACTGGTGGCGGTCGATCACGCCATCAGCCGGGTCGCCGCGACTGACGAGCCATTCGCGCCGCACTTCGACACGTCCGCGTTACGCCGGGTGAAGAGCTATCTGCACTTCATCCGCACCTCGTTGCTCGACCCGCAATCACCACTCGCTGCCTATGCCGTTGCCAAGCCCGAAGGACTTGCCCATGCCTCGTGAAATCGCCTTCCACGGCGTGTACATGCCGACCATGACCCTGATGTTTTTTGTCGCTGCGGCGCTGGCCTGGGCACTGGACCGGTTCCTCTCGGGGTTCGACCTGTACCGCTTTTTCTGGCACCCGGCGCTGCTGCGTCTGAGTCTGTTTACCTGTCTGTTCGGCGCCATGGCGCTGACTGTCTACCGTTGAGAACGTTCTGATGAAAAAGTTTTTCAGCCTGCTCGCGACCCTGCTGGTGCTGGCCCTGGCACTGTGGATCGGCCGGACCCTGTGGGAGCACTACATGAACACCCCGTGGACCCGCGACGGTCGAGTGCGGGCGGACATCATCAACGTCGCGGCCGACGTCACCGGGGAAGTGATCGACGTACCGGTGCGCGACAACCAGTTGGTGAAGAAGGGCGATTTGCTGATGCAGATCGACCCCGAGCACTACCGCATCGCGGTCAAACAGGCGCAGTCGCTGGTCGCTTCGCGCAAGTCGACATGGGAAATGCGCAAGGTCAACGCGCATCGTCGCGCCGATCTCGACAATCTGGTGATCTCCAAGGAAAACCGCGACGACGCCAGCAACATCGCCGACGCCGCGCTGGCCGATTATCAACACGCACAAGCGCAGCTGGAAGCCGCCGAACTCAACCTCAAACGCACTGAAGTGCGCGCAGCGGTGGACGGCTATGTGACCAACCTCAACGTGCATCGCGGTGACTACGCGCGCATCGGCGAAGCGAAAATGGCCGTGGTCGACATGAACTCGTTCTGGGTCTACGGCTTCTTCGAAGAGACCAAACTGCCGCACGTGCGCGTAGGCGATAAGGCCGACATGCAGTTGATGAGCGGCGAAGTGCTGAAGGGCCACGTGGAGAGCATTTCTCGCGGCATTTACGACCGCGATAACCCGGAAAGCCGCGAGTTGATTGCCGACGTGAACCCGACGTTCAACTGGGTGCGTCTGGCGCAGCGGGTGCCGGTGCGCATTCACATCGATGAAGTGCCAGAGGGCGTGTTGTTGGCGGCGGGGATTACTTGCACCGTGGTGGTAAAGCAAGAGTCTGTGGATAACTGACAGACCGCGCCGACTGAATCGCGAGCAGGCTCACTCCTACACTGGATCTCTGCCACACCGAAGATCCCTTGTAGGAGTGAGCCTGCTCGCGATAAGGACAACCCGGTCTTTCAGACCAATACCGAGTAATCACTCAGCGCAAAACGTCTCCTGCAAATGCCGCCACAGCACCCGCCCGTCCTCGCTTCTTTCAAGCACCACCGTCGACCGGCGATCAGTGTGCAACCCGCTCGCATCGCTCTGCTGCTCGCGATAGCTCAGCGTCGCGCCATGCGCATGCAGGGCAATCCCGCGCAGCTCACTGAGCTCGATCCTGAATCCTGGCTTCTTCCCGCCTGCCGCTTGAAACAGCGCGCGCAAGGCTTCGATATCCAGCGCCCGGCCCAGCGGCGTGACCATGGAAAAATCCGCCGAGAACCGGCTCAGCAAAGGCTCCAGTTCCGCTGAATCCTGCTCCACGGCAAACCAGCGTTCGATCACCAGGTGGGCCTGGATCACTTCATCAAAATATTCGTTGTAGTCAATCATGTGGATTTTTCCTGAAGGGGAGGTGGGCTCAACAGGGCGAGCACTTTAGAGGCGTCGAAACGCAGCACGGCGATCATGGGCAGCAAGGTGAGCAGGGCCGCCGCGACAAAGCAGTATTTGAATCCGTTGCCGCCCAATGCGCCCAACAGCGAACTGAGCAGCGCCGCGCCGAGGCAGAAACCGAGCTGGCGATTGATGTTCCACAAAGCACTGGAGTGGCCCATTTTTTCCGGCGCGATGCCGACAAACGCCAGGCTCTGCGAGGTGACGCTGCACAGGCTGCCGCCCAGTCCCATCAAGGCATAGGCAATGATCAGCGGCGTGGCGGCGGGCTGTTCGATGCGCATCAGCAGGACAATCCCCAGGCACTGCAAAAGCATCCCGGTGATCAGCAACGGTTTGGGGCCGATGCGGTTGAAACTGCGTTTGCCGAGCATGATCGCCATCCCCGATGCTGCCGCCCAGGACAGCATCAGCGCACCGGTCTGCGCTGCACCGAAACCGAGGTCGTGCAGGTACAACACGGCAATCATGTTGGTGCCGGTAAACACCCCGGGCACGCACAGGTAGATCAGCATCGCCAGGCGCAGTGACGGACTCTTGAGCAGTTGCAGGTCGAGCACCGCGTCGGGTTTGTGCCAGCCATCACGCAGGTACAGCCATAAGGTCAGGACGCCGAGCAGCAAAACCCCGCCGGCGAGGTGACGGGTAGCGGCGGCGCTCGCCAGACTCACGGCAATCAGCAACAGACTCAGGGCTGACGCCGCCAGCAGCAGGCCACGCAGATCCAGTGTCGGGCGTTCCGTGCCGGGTTGATCCGCTTGCAACCACAGCATACCCAGGCCGAACGCGAGCAGCGCCAGCGGCATGTTCAGGTAGAAAATCCAGCGCCAGGACAACGCCTCGACGATCAGGCCGCCCGCCGCCGGCGACAGGGCTGGCACCATCAGCGCGACCATCAGCACCACGCCGGTCAGGTGCGCGCGTTGTGTTGCGGGATACTGCCGGTAGGCCAAGGCCTGACCGATCGGCAGCAACAAGCCGCCACCGAGGCCTTGCAGCAGGCGCCAGCCAATCAGGCTTTCAATCGACCCGGCCTGGGCCACCAGACCGGAAGCGACACCGAACAGCAGCAACGAGCCAAGAATCAGCCGCCGCTCGCCCAGGCGTGCCGCCAGCCACACGCTCAGCGGAATGATCAGCGTCAGGCCGAGCATGTAGGCGTTGGTGATCCACGCCAGTTGCGTCACCGAGGCCTGTAATTCCCGGGCGATGTCCGGGTAGGCAATGCTCGCGGCGAACATGTTCAGCAGGTCGAGGGCGAACCCGAACAGATACACCAGCGCGACTTTCGAGCGATAGGCCATGGCAGCTTCCCTGTGATGAGACGCGCAGGGTAGTGCGCTTCAGGCGTTAGGAAAACGCTGGTTTGCCTGCTAGTTTGTCAAAATAATTTTGACAGGGAGTGCGCTGAATATGGTCAGCCTGGACCGTTTTGACACCTTCAAAGCCGTGGTCGAGGCTGGATCGTTGACGGCGGCTGCCGAGACGCTGGGCCAAACTCGGGCGGTGGTGAGCTTCAATCTCAAGCGCCTGGAAGAGGAACTGGGCGTCACCTTGCTTACGCGCAACACCCGGCAACTGGCCCTGACCGATGCCGGCGAGCGCTTCTATCGGCGCTGCCTGCGCACCCTCGACGAAGCGCGACTGGCGATCGAGGAGGCGCGCTCCGAGCATTCGCAACTCAAGGGCACGTTGCGCATCACCACCACCGTGGAATTTGCCCTGGCCCAGGTGGTGCCGGCGCTGGAGGTGTTTCGCCAGCAACAGCCGCAACTGAACATTCACTTGTCGACGTCCTCGACTCACGCCGATCTGATCTCCGAACGCTTCGACTTGGCGATCCGCCTCGGCCGCATGCACGACTCCAATCTGCGTGCTGTGCAGTTGTCGAAGTTCGAAGTGTTCGCGGTGGCCGCGCCGCAGCTGGTCGAACGCTTTGCGCCGGTTGCCACGCTGGCGACGCTGGAGTCGATGCCGACGCTGGGCCATGGCCGCGTCCCGGAAATGACTGTGACCGACCCGGCCGGCAGCGAGCATGTCTACCAGCCAAAACCGGGGACCACCGCCATCGTCGCCGACAACTCGGCGACGCTCAGGGCGTTTGCGTTGACCGGGCAAGGCGTGGCGATTTTGCCGCAGTGGTTGATTCAGGAGGATCTGCAGGCCGGGCGATTGGTGCGGTTGTTGGCCGATTACCGCTTTGCCCAGCAGGGTGTTTATGCGCTGTACCCGGATACCCGGCATCTGCCGCTGAAGGTACGGGCGTTTATTGATTTCATGAAGGGCTGGGGCTGAGTGTTGGCTGATCTGGCCCCTTCGCGAGCAAGCCCGCTCCCACATTTGGAATGCATTCTCCTGTGGGAGCGGGCTTGCTCGCGAAAGCGTCAACCCGGTCTCAGAGCTTCCCTCGCAAGCCGAACCGCTTCATCAACGTCGACTCCAGCAACCCCTTGGGCAACAACGTCGCCAGCAACGGCAACGCGCGGCTGCCATTACCAATGCGGATCAATCTTGGTGGCGTGCCCTGCTGCACAGCCTTGAGCAACTCAGCGGCAAACTCACTGGCCGGCGTCGGTTTGTCCTCCCACATTTGGAATGCATTCTCCTGTGGGAGCGGGCTTGCTCGCGAAAGCGTCAACCCGGTCTCAGAGCTTCCCACGCAAGCCGAACCGCTTCATCAATGTCGACTCCAGCAACCCCTTGGGCAACAACGTCGCCAGCAACGGCAACGCGCGGCTGCCATTACCAATGCGGATCAATCTTGGCGGCGTGCCCTGCTGCACAGCCTTGAGCAACTCAGCGGCAAACTCACTGGCCGGCGTCGGTTTGTCCTCCCACATTTGGAATGCATTCTCCTGTGGGAGCGGGCTTGCTCGCGAAAGCGTCAACCCGGTCTCAGAGCTGGCCACGCAAGCCGAACCGCTTCATCAACGTCGACTCCAGCAACCCCTTGGGCAACAGCGTCGCCAGCAACGGCAACGCGCGGCTGCCATTACCAATTCGGATCAATCTTGGCGGCGTGCCCTGCTGCACAGCCTTGAGCAACTCAGCCGCAAACTCACTGGCCGGCGTCGGTTTGTCCTCCCACATTTGGAATGCATTCTCCTGTGGGAGCGGGCTTGCTCGCGAAAGCGTCAAGCCGGTCTCAGAGCTTTCCTCGCAAGCCGAACCGCTTCATCAACGTCGACTCCAGCAACCCCTTGGGCAACAACGTCGCCAGCAACGGCAACGCGCGGCTGCCATTACCAATGCGGATCAATCTTGGTGGCGTGCCCTGCTGCACAGCCTTGAGCAACTCAGCGGCAAACTCACTGGCCGGGGTCGGTTTGTCCTCCCACATTTGGAATGCATTCTCCTGTGGGAGCGGGCTTGCTCGCGAAAGCGTCAACCCGGTCTCAGAGCTTCCCACGCAAGCCGAACCGCTTCATCAATGTCGACTCCAGCAACCCCTTGGGCAACAACGTCGCCAGCAACGGCAACGCGCGGCTGCCATTACCAATGCGGATCAATCTTGGCGGCGTGCCCTGCTGCACAGCCTTGAGCAACTCAGCGGCAAACTCACTGGCCGGCGTCGGTTTGTCCTGCGATGCCTTGGCCCGCGCGCGAATCCCCTCACGCAACGGAAACCAAGGTGACTGCTCGTTGATCAGTTGCTCGGCTTCGTGCCCGGCATTCTTGGCGAAGCTCGACTGGATCGCCCCAGGCTGAACCTCCATCACGCGGATGCCGAACGGCGCCAGCTCCATGCGCAGCGCATCGGTAAGGGCATGCACCGCGGCTTTCGAGGCGCAGTAGGCGCCGGCGAACGGCGTGACCAGAACCCCTGAGACACTGCCGATGTTCACCACCAGCCCCTGGGTCCCGCGCAGTACCGGAAACAGTGCGCGGGTAACGCCGACAATCGAGAACACATTGGTTTCGAACTGACGCTGCATGGCCGGCACGCCGCCGTCGAGCAGCGGCCCCATCGCGCCATAACCGGCGTTGTTGATCAGCACGTCGAGGCCGCCGTGTTGCTGGTTGATGCGCTCAGCGAGTTGTTCCAGCGCCACGCCGTCATTGACGTCCAGTGCGATTGCGCTGAACCCGGCAGCGGCGAGGGCCGCGACGTCTTCAGCCTTGCGCGCGCTGGCCCAGACCTCATAACCGGCGGCTTTGAACGCATCGGCGAGGGCGCGGCCAATGCCGCTGGAGCAACCGGTAATCAACGCAACGGGCATGGCGCATTCCTTGGGCAAAAAAGTAGGGGAGGGGATCAGTCGGAGAAACTGCCCTGCAAGCGCTCGGCACGAAACTCTAGGGTTTGTGGGCGATAACCGGGGCGCAGCGGCGGCATCGGCAGGCAGTCTTCCCAGTCGCCACCGGCCTGCAGTTCGCCGGGGCCGCGATAGCGCGGGGCGGCGTACTGGTTGTCGGCCAGATTGACCGTGTCGCCCGGCGCGTAAGCTGCGATGCGCCAGCGCAGTTCGGTCAGCGGCACGTCATTGCCGTTTTTCATTTTCAATTGCAGCGGCCGATCCGCCGGGCATTGTTCCGGTGCATAGCTGATGCGCATCTCAAGGCGCGCCAGTTGCTTGATCTCGCGGTTGTCCAGCCACACCACCCACATGGCCACCAAGCCCAGACCAATAGCCGCGGCCACAGAGACCGGCACAGCCTTGGCGGGATAGCGCAGCAGCAGGATCAGCCAGGTGATGATCAGCAGGATGCCGATGAACATGAGGAACGCTCCTTGGTTCGTGAGTACCATCCTACCGGAGGGCCGGCGCAATGGACATTCGCACGTAATCCGAATGTACCGTCAGTCGGTACTGTAATTTCTGACAGTTGAATATCGCAAAGCGCGGATGCTCTGATGCCCTGGACCAAGGATAACGCTAGTGCCGGGAGCGAACTGATGAACAAGCATGGCAAAACACCGACGCTTTCAGTAAACGACCCGCGCGGACTGCAGGTGCGGACGGTTGGTTATTGGCGTGCCGACGACCTTTGCCCCGCTCAAACCCGCATCAATCGCACGATGCGTGACGCTGCCGGAAGGGTTGTTGAACAGTGGGATCCGCGCCTGTTGGCACTGCAGACGACCGAGCCGCTGACGCCAGCGAATCTGCGCACCCTTTATTCGTTGATCGGGCGAACGCTGCGCTCCGACAGCGTCGATGCCGGTACGCAGCTGGCGTTGTACGGGCTGGGTGCCGAGACGCTGTACGACTGGGACAGTCGAGAAACCTGGCGCGAGGTGCAACACGACCCTCTGCTGCGTCCGATTGCCGTGTTCGAAGAAGGTGCATCCGAGCCGAGGCGGTGCGTCGAGCGTCTCACTTACGGCCAGCCCGGCGCGGGTGATCCCTCCCGGAATCAACTGGGCCAGTTGATTCGGCACGATGATCCGGCGGGTAGTGTGTGCTCGCAAAGCTTTGCAATCAGTGGGCAATGCATTGAAAACACCCGGCACTTCACACTCGACCCCAGCGTCCCCGATTGGCCGCAAAACGTTGATGACCGCCAGCGCTTGCTGGAACCCGGTGACGGTGCCAAGACCCGCTGGCGCTTTGGGCCGCTGGGGCAGGTACTCGAACAAGTCGATGCACGTGATAATCATCAGAACCGCGAGTTGACGCTGGACGGGGAGTTGCGCGCCTGCCACCTGCAATTGCGGCACCAGACCAAAGCGCAAACGCTGGTGAGCGACATTCGTTACAACGCTGATGGGCAAGTCACTCAGGAACTGGCGGGCAATGGTGTGCTGACGACGCTGACCTATCAGCCCGAGGACGGTCGTCTGCGAACCCGCCATGCGAAGAAAGCCGGGGGCGAGGTATTGCAACATCTGATCTACGACTATGACCCGATGGGCAACTTGCTGAGCATCGAGGACAAGGCTCTGCCGATCCGGTATTTCGCCAACCAGCGTATCGATCCTGTCAGTCGTTTCGACTACGACAGCCTTTACCAGTTCCATGAGGCCACCGGTTGGGAAGCGGGTGCCGCTACTCAGGGGCCGGCGTCCATCGGCCGGGATGATCCGGCAGCAGTGAGCAATTATCGACAGACCTTCGACTACGATGAATCCGGCAATCTGCTGCTGTTGACGCATGTTGGCGCACACAATGGCCGCGAGCTCAAGGCTGCCCGATCGAGTAATCGCTGTTTGCCTTACCGTAATGGCGTGCCACCGACGGAAGAGGAGATTGCCGCGGCGTTCGATCCCCGTGGCAATTTGCGAGCGCTGTACGCGGGGAGTTCATTGACGTGGAATCTGCGTAATCAGTTGCAATCGGTGACGCCGGTCGAACGTGCCAGCGGCCCCAATGACCGTGAACACTATTGCTACGACGGTTCCGGTCAACGTGTGCGCAAGATTCGCTCACTCCAGACGAATGCCCGCGGCGTCACGGCCCAGGTACGCTATTTGCCTGGGCTGGAGCTACGCACCGACACGGCCACCGGTGAACAACTGCAAGTGATTTTCGTCGAGGGCTACATCAGCCGTGTACACGTGCTGCACTGGGAAAGTGCTCCGCCCACCGGTTCCAATGATCATTATCGGTACATGCTGACGGATCATCTAGGATCGACCTGCCTGGAATTGGGCGAGGATGCCCGGCTCATCAGTCAGGAAATATTCTTCCCGTTCGGGGATACGGCGTGGAGCAAGGACACCGAGGCCAGTTACAAAACCCTGCGTTATTCGGGCAAGGAGCTCGATGCCACAGGTCTTTATTATTACGGCTATCGCTATTACATGCCGTGGTTGCAGCGCTGGTTGAATCCTGACCCGAAAGGCTTTATCGACGGGCCGAACCTGTACCAGATGGTGGGTAACTCGCCCATGAACCATGTCGACACCGATGGGGGCGGGAAGACCGCCACATCAGAGTTGGCTGACAGTGTGCAAAAGCAGCAGGCATTAATGAGCACGATAACCTCGGCAGCAGCGGACGTCAGAAACTCATTGCTCAATCACACTCAGGCGCGACACCGGTTTCAGGCCTTGGCCAGGCGCGTCGGAACGCAACTGGCCAGCAGCGCGTTCAGCGCAGGCGCTCAAGCTGCAGGTGGCGCGATTGGCACTGCAGTGGGCGCCGTGTTCGGACCGGTAGCCGGTTCATTGGGGGGCAAGGTTGGCACGAAGGTCGGCGGGAAGTTGGCGGATGCAGCCATCGACAAGGTGGTGGACACCTATCAGTTGAACCGACCTATCCATTTCAAGGGCAGCGAATTGAATCCCAAGGCTCTGGTTGAAAGCGTCGAGCCGAAACAGAAGCTGAGTCTTGCCACAGTGAAACTGCAATTGGCAGCGCATGATCCGCGCACGGCCGACGGTCGATCACGATTGACCAAATTGGCGCGCGCCAAGGTCGAGGACAAAGTGATCGAGGCAGTCTCTGACAAACTGGGAGCGGAAACTCGGGGTCTGTTCCAGACGGGACGGGAATTCATCCATGCAGCGCAGGGATTGAATGCTGAGGCTTTAAGCAACACTTACGAACATCTTTCGGCAGGCATCGACATGGTCGAGTTCAGGACGCAAGCCATCCTTACCGAGCTGGCAACCACCGGCAGCGCGGACCAGGAGCTTTTCGAAGCGGTCTCCGATTTGTCGATGCAAACGTCCAGTACGGTGCAGAGTCTGGAGCGGATTCAGGACTTTATCGGACTGCTCGCACCGGCTCCCTACGCGGGAAGGCGGCAATCGCTGGGGGGACATTTCCGGCCAAGACTGACTCGACAACATTCGTTGAGTTGAAAAAAAAAGCCCCCGCCCAACCCGCTGCGGATAGGGGACGCAGCGGGCTGGACGGGGGCTTCTCATTGCCGGGTGATCACTGCGCGATGGTTTTCACCGACACGCCGCGTTCGATCGGGGTGGAGCGGCCGTAGATATCTTCGAAGCGCTCGATATCGTCTTCACCCAGGTACGAACCCGATTGCACTTCGATGATTTCCAGCGGGATCTTGCCCGGGTTGCGCAGGCGGTGTACCGAGGCGATCGGGATGTAAGTCGACTGGTTCTCGCAGAGCAGGAACACGTTGTCATCGCAGGTCACTTCGGCGGTGCCGCTGACCACGATCCAGTGTTCGGCGCGGTGGTGGTGCATCTGCAGCGACAGGCACGCGCCCGGCTTCACCGAGATGTGCTTGACCTGGAAGCGGCCGCCCATGTCCACCGAGTCGTAGGAACCCCACGGACGGTAAACCTCGCAGTGGTTCTGGGTTTCGCTGCGACCCTGCTCGTTGAGCGTGTTGACCATCTGCTTGACGCCCTGAACCTTGTCCTTGTGCGCGATCATCATCGCGTCTTTGGTTTCGACCACGACGATGTTTTCCAGACCGATCACCGACACCAGTTTGCCGTTGCCGTGGATCATGCAGTTCTTGCTGTCCTGGATTACCACGTCGCCCTTGCTGACGTTGCCGTTGGCGTCTTTCTCGTTGACTTCCCACAGTGACGACCAGCAACCGACATCACTCCAGCCAGCAGTCAGCGGCACCACGCAGGCGCGTTGGGTTTTTTCCATGACGGAGTAGTCGATGGAGTTGTCCGGGCAGCAGGCGAAGGTAGCTTCGTCCAGTGTGACGGTGTCGGCATCCTGCTGGCTGCGCTCGAGGGTCAGCAGGCAGGTGTCGTAGATGTCCGGATCGTGCTTTTTCAGCTCTTCGAGGAAGCGGCTGGCGCGGAACAGGAACATGCCGCTGTTCCAGTAGTAGCCGCCGGATTCAACGTACTCGGTGGCACGTTTGACGTCAGGTTTTTCGACGAAGTGCGAGACGCGGCTGACGCCTTCCGGCAGCAGCGAATCAGCGGTGGATTTGATGTAGCCGTAGCCGGTTTCCGGCTTGGTCGCCGGCACGCCGAACAGCACCATTTCGCCGTTTTCGGCGGCGACGGTGGCCAGGGCGAGGGCGCGTTGCAGGGCTTTCTGGTCTTCCAGCACGTGGTCGGCCGGCAGCACCAGCATCAGTTCGTCACGCCCTTCGTTGACCAGCATCATCGCGGTCAGCGCTACGGCTGGCGCGGTGTTGCGGCCGAACGGTTCCATCAGGATGCGCTGGCATTCGAGGTTACGGTTGGCCAACTGCTCGTTGACGATGAAGCGGTGATCCTTGTTGCAGACCACGATCGGCGTGTCCATGCCTTCGAACACCAGGCGTTCCAGGGTTTGCTGGAACAGCGTGTGTTCACCGGTCAGGGCCAGGAATTGTTTAGGGAATTGCTTACGCGAAAGCGGCCAAAGACGTGAACCGCTACCACCTGACAAGATCACCGGAATCATGTTGTTTACTCCATAAAAATCGATTGGTTAGAGGCACGAACGTTGTGTCGTTTCACTCTTGTTTTTGTCTCGTATCCGAACTGACAACCCGATCAAGGGTGGGAGGGGGCTTGCTCCCGAAGGCGGTTTATCAGTCGACATATCGGTTGAATGTCAGACCGCTTTCGGGAGCAAGCCCCCTCCCACAGTGGGGACGGGGTCAGTCAGGAAAAATGATTAGCGAGTCGACACCGGGCGTTTCACCCAGACTGGCGACAGGCTGCTGCCGGAACCGGTGACGTACAGCACTGCGGCTTCACCACGCTCCAGGGCGACCGGTTTCACGTCGCCGACTTTCTTGTCACCTTCGTACAGCGCCAGGCTGACTTTCACCGGGTTGATTTCACGTTCGCCACGGCCCTTGGCGGCCACGTTCGGCACCACGTCGGTCTTGCCGTCGGCGGTCTTCAGGGTCAGCGGCTTGTCGCTGAGGTTCTGCACGCGCACCAGGGATTTCTGCTTGTTCTTGAACGGCGGCTCTTCGATCAGTTGCGGCGCGCCGGACGCGTTGTTGACCAGGGTGTAGTAGTGGTCACCGGCCAGTTTCACTGGCAGGGTCTGGCTGCCGACTTTGGCGCTGTAGTCGCCGCCTGGCATGAAGCTGAAGTCGCTGCTGGCCAGTGGCGCAACGTCGCTCAGATTGGTGCTGCCGACGGTGGCGCTGACTTCGGCGTTGCTGGCGTTGTAGACCCGCACGAAGGTCGAGCCTTTCGGTGCGGTCGGGCCGTACAGGGCGGCGTCACCACCGGCAAAGGCGGGGACGGACAGCACGCTGAGGCCAGCAACCAGGGCGAAGCTTTTAGCGAGACGACGAGGAGTAGTAGTGAAAGTCATGGTGTTACCTCTCTTTCAGTTTTGCGCCCGATCGGGCGTCTCGGATTTAGTGTTGATGGCTACGTTTTGTTGGCGAGCACCGGCTTGTTTGAGCTCTGCGACCCACTGCGGGTCGGCGTCGCCGATTTCGTTGTTCACAGGCAGATATCGTTCAGGAAACTCCCAGATCAGCACCTGTGGCGGGCTGTTCTTGAAGTCATCGCTTTTCAGGTAGCTGAGCATCGGCAGGATCGGGCCGTGGCCGTCTTCGGCGTAATTGACGACGTCGCTGTGCAGCGCTTGTTTCAGCGCACCGACGAAGTTCCAGTTGGGGTTGGCGCTGTAGCTGGTGCCGATCAGCGCGACCGGTACTTCGCTGCTGGCGAACAGCGCGTCGTCACCGGCAGGTTGCTCGGCCGCCACGGTGTTGCGCTTTTGCAGCGGCTCTTGCGCCGGCATCAGGTTTTCGAACAGCGGATCCAGCGGCAGGAACAGACGCAGGTCGCCCTTGTGCGTGACCTTCTCCGCTGGCGTGGTGACAAAGCGCTGCGGCTCGCCGCTGAGCGGGAACTTGTCGGCGATGGTTTTCGCCAGGGTGTTGGCGGCGATTTCAGCGCCTTCCGGGGTCCAGTGGGTGTCGGTGCGCAGGAACACTTGCTGACCGTTCTGCTTGGCCTGTTGCAGCGGGCCGAGCAGGTCCGGGGCGAGGATCTTGTCTGCCGCGACACGGGCGTGGAAGTCCTGATAAAGGTTGGCGTGAATGCTCGCCGGTTTCACTTCACCCAGATGCTCCGGGTACAGACGAGCCTTGGCTGGCACGATCGCCATCACCAGTTTCACGCCTTTCTCTTTCAGAGTCTGGCGCACGCCTTCGACCAGCGCGTAGTTGCCTTGCAGGTTCAGCTCTTCGTTGACGATCGGGTTGAATTCCTCGTCGCTGTACAGCCACTGATCGCGACCGAGCACGACGCCCGGACGACCTTCGTTGAACAGTTTGAAATCCAGCGCCGCCCAGAGGTTGGTGCCCAGACGCTTGATCGGAAACTGATCGTCGTAGTGGGTTTCCACGGCTTTGGTCCAGCGACCGTTGAGCACCGTTGCATCGGCGTTGGTGCTGAAGCCGAAGAAGCTGCGCACCGACCACAGACCGAGCACCAGCAGGGTCACCAGAAACAGCGCGATGTAGAAGATGCGTAATGAGCGGGTCATGTCAGATCCCTCAGAACTGGAAGTAAAGGAACGGCGAGAAGCTTTGCGCCGAGAGTTTGAGAATCGAGGCGATGAACAGCAGCAGGATCAGCCCGCGCATCACGTAGCGCGACCAGTCCGCCGTCCAGTAAGCCGGTTGCACCTGGGCTTCGACGCCGACGGTGTAGCCAGGCTCATGGATGTTCGCCGGGTTTTCGCCAGGCGCGGCTTTGATCATTCCCGGGGTCGCGGTGGCAGGGCCGTTGGCCTCGACGTTGACTTCAGGTTTGCTCTTCACCGGAGGCTGGTTGGTGTACAGATCACGCAGGCCGAAGAACGCCAGGGTTGCGTACGCCACCACCAGGGTTGCCACTTGCAGACCGGTGAGGCTGGCACGGTTGAGCTCCGACAGCGACCAGTCGCTGAAGCTGAACATCGCGCCGTACATGCGCCCGGCGACGTGCAGGTTTTCGGCACGGAAGATCACCCAGCCCATCACCACCAGCAGGAAGGTCAGCGCCCAGCGGATCGGGTTGAGGCTGCGTGGCGAGGTGTTGAGGCCGAGCATTTTTTCGATCGCCAGCCACATGCCGTGCCAGGCGCCCCAGACGATGTAAGTGATGTTCGCGCCGTGCCACAGACCACCCAGCAGCATGGTCAGGAACAGGTTGCGATAGGTCATCAGCGTGCCTTTACGGTTACCGCCGAGGGTGATGTACAGGTAGTCACGCAGCCAGGTCGACAGGCTGATGTGCCAGCGGCGCCAGAACTCGGTGATCGACTGGCTGATGTATGGCTGCTTGAAGTTTTCCATGAAGCGGAAACCCATCATCAGACCCAGACCGATGGCCATGTCGCTGTAACCGGAGAAGTCGAAATACAGCTGCGCGGTGTACGCCAGCGCGCCAAGCCAGGCATCACCGGTAGTCGGGTTTTGCAGGGCGAAGCAATGATCGGCAACCACGGCGAGGGTGTCGGCGATGAAGACCTTCTTGATGAAACCCTGCATGAACCGCGTGCAACCTTCGGAGAACTTGTCGAGGGTGTGCGTGCGGTTGTTGAACTGGTCGGCGAGGTCGCGGAAGCGCAGGACCGGGCCGGCAATCAGGTGCGGGAAGATCGCCACGAACGCTGCGAAGTCGATCAGGTTGCGGGTGGCCGGGGTGTCGCCGCGATACACGTCGATGATGTAGCTGATCGACTCGAAGATGTAGAACGAGATACCGATCGGCAGCAGCACATGGGTCAGGATGAACGGCTCCAGACCGAACGAGGTCATGATTGCGTTGATGCTGTCCACGCCAAAGTTGGCGTACTTGAAGTAGCCGAGGATGCACAGGTCGACCGCCACGCCGAGCAGCAGCCAGCGCTGTGCCGGTTTGGTGCGCACGCCGGCGGCACCGACTTTCAGGCCGATCCAGTAGTTCCACAGGGTGACGCCGGCGAACAGCGCCAGGAAGTCCACCCGCCACCACGCGTAGAACACGTAGCTGGCGATCAGCAGCAGCAGGTTGCGATAGCGTTGCCCGCTCAGGTAGTACAAGCCGAGAAAGATCGGCAAGAACAGAAACAGGAACACGTTGGATGAAAATACCATCCCGATCTCTCCATGTTTGAACCAACAGTCAAGGGCCAAAGCCCCCCCAAACCCCCCGTGAAAATTCAGGGGGCGACATCACTTCACTGTGGGAGCGGGCTTGCTCGCGAAGGCGGTGTGTCAGTCGACATCAGTTTTGAATGTCAGACCGCATTCGCGAGCAAGCCCGCTCCCACAGGGGATTGCATTCACTCTTACGAACCCTTGTTGCCCTTCTCATGCGACGGGTCGTAGACCTTGGTCAGGTCGCCGCCGAGGCGGAAGGTCTTGAACGGCTGCATGCCGTGCTTCTTCTCGATCACATCCGCCGGGCAGGTGTAGAGGGTGCAGAACGGTTCGAGCCAGGCGAATTTCATGTCCTCTTTCAGGTCGGTCATGTCCTGTTTTTTGCCGTTCTTTTCCTCGAACGCATCCGGGTCTTTCACCCCGGCCAGCACCCGGTCACCCAGACGCTTGAGCGCGCTGTTGTTTTCCTGACGCAGATCGACACCGTTGACCTGGGCGAAGCTGGCGATCATCGCCAGTGGCGGCAGGGCGTAGTTGTGATAGGCGAGGGCGCGTTGCTGGCGCTTGAGCTCGTTAGGCAGGAAGCCGTCGGCGTCGACCTGATTGACCCCGACCTTGTATTCCTTCACCGCCCAATCGAACAGGTCGCGACGGTTGGTGGCGACGGCGGTAGCCATCACCGACCACGCGGCCCAGTACGAGTGGTTGTTGGTTTTTTCCAGCGGCAGGTTGTCCCAGTCGCTGACCACCTGATCGGCCATCTTGCTGAACCACGCTTCGATCTGCTGCGCTTCTTGCTGATGCGTGGCCAGCGGATGCGAGTCGGAGAATTTCAGGCGGATGTACGAAGAGGCCATGCTGCCCAACGCCCATTTGCGCATCGACTTGCCGGTGTGGTTGAAGTCTTTCGACATCAGCGCATCGGCCTTGGCCCACGCGGTCAGCCAGTTCAGCGTGCAGTCGAGCTGCTCCGGACGACCGTCGCGCATGAACTGCATCACCCGTTTGGCGGTGCCGCGCTCCAGCGTGGTGATGTCCTTGGTGGTGTCGCGGAAGGCTTTTTCCGACTGCACGTTCAGCGTCGCGCGGGCCTTGTCCGAGCCTTCGTACTTGCTGCGAAATTGCAGCGGCCCGGTGTACGGCGCCGGCATCGCGTCGCAGCCTTCGCTCTTGTCGCCGCTCTTGAATTTATCCACAGGCGCGAAATAGCCCTGCGGCGGACGCAGTGGTGCGGCGGCCTGAGTGGCCCCGGCGAACATCGCCAGGGTCAGCAGGGATGGCGCAAGCAAGTGTTTGATCGTTCGATTTCGCATAGCAGACCTCATTGCCCGAGCTGAGCGGTTTGTGGCCCAGCGCCCGGGAATACGTTGCGTTTGCAGATTTTCGCTTCGACTTTTTGCGGCGCGGTACCCGCTTCCGGGCCCTGGACTTCGACTGCCAGCAGATTTTGCGAGGCCCAGTCTTCGTCCGTGCGCAGCTCAAAGGCGAAACGACCGTCGGTGTCGGAGGTTTCCGGTTTCTCGATCTTGATGTCCTCGTGGCGACCGTTCATGTACCAGAGGGTGGCTTGCAGGGTTTTCACCGAGGGGTCGGCGAAGCGGATGTCGACCTGATGGCTGCTGTTCTGCAGGTTCAGGTTTTTGCTGTTGACCAGCAGTTCCTGTTTGCCGCCAGGCTTGAGCGTGGTGCTGGCGGACATTTGCGCGTCCTTGCCTTCGCAGCCGTTGTCGAGAAGGGACATCATCTGGCGATAGATGGTTTCCTGGTCGAGGCGGTACAGCGGCGAGAATTCCCAGATCAGAATCTTCGGCGGGGTCTTCTGGAATTCGTCGCTACCCAGGTACTGCAGCATCGAACCTTCGAGACCGCCGCCAGGGAAGGCGACGTTGAGAATGTCTGCACCGATTGCCTCTTCGAGGAAGCCGGCGAAGTTGTAGTTCTTGCCGCTGTGCGAGGTACCGACGAGGGTGATTTGCGGGTTACCGGAATCACCGAACAGGTCGCCGTCACCGGCTTCGCCTTTCGGCTCGGTGGTGAACTGGTCCATGTACTGGATCGCGTAACTGGTGCCGCACAGTTGCCCGGCCATGTTGTGCAGGGTGCCGGTCTTGCCCATGCGTCCGGTGCGTTTGGTTTCGAATTCACGCTTGGGAATATCGGCGAAGGCCGGGATCTGCTTGACCTTCTCGGCGACAATTTTCGCCGTGCGCTGAGCGCCGTATGGGGTCCAGTGCTGGTCGCCACGGAAGTAGAAATCGTGGGCGGGCAGGGTGTCCGGCAGCGATTCGTTGGTCAGCGGCGACAGGTCCGGCACCACATAACCCATCTTGGCGAAACGGCCGAGCATGGTTTTGTAGTTGCCCAGCGCTTTCTCGTAATCGAACGCGGCTTTTTCCTGCGGGTTGAGCTTGTTGCGGTTCACCAGGCCACGGGTCGGCTGGTAAACGATCACCAGCTCAACGCCTTTGGCTTTGAACGCATCGTGCAGCTGTTGCAGACGTTTGTAGCCGGCCGGGGTGGTGTTGAACTCGGTGCGCAGGTCTTCCTGGGTACGGAACAGCCAGTCACCCTGCGCCTGCACCAGCGTGGTGAAGTTCTGCTGATAACGCGTGGTGTAGTTCTTCGCGTCGTGTGCTTCAGGGCACAGGTTGCAGCACGGTTCGGCGCTGAATTTTGGCGGGGTGGCGCCCGCCGCTGCATCGGCGCGAGTACCATTGCTGGCCGCCAGAATGCCCACGGTCAGGGCCGACAGGCTGAGTAATTTGATCAAGTGTGGGTGCATAAAATTATCCTCAGTCCTGCATTTCGGTCTGGCGTTCGACAGGGTCGATCAGCACGGCTTTCTGCTGGCGCACCAGCAAGTCGAGAATTTCATCCTGGCGCTCGCCAAGGATGCCGTTGAAGCTGATGCCGCTGGATTTGGTCGGCGCCAGCATCGATACGCGGTACAGCTCGACGCTCAACGGCGAATCGATCGACAGCGGGCCACTGCCGTTGGCCGCCAGTTCACCGCCAACCACGATCAGCGACACCTGGGCATCGAACGGGTCGAGCTTGATGTCACGGTCGGTGTCGGTCAGGTCTTTGATGTGCCCATAGACGCCGGTCAGGCCGTTGGCCATGGCAACGTTTTCGTAGAGGCGGATGTTCACGCTGTTACGAATGCGGATGCCGTGGCGCTTGTTGCTGATGACTTTGTTGCCCCACAGCAGGTTGTCGGCGGACTCGTAAAGAGTGATGCCGTCCGTGTGGTTCTTGTAGATCTCGTTGTAGGCAATGATGTTGTTGACGCTGTTACGGTCGATCACCAGGCCCGAGAGGTGGTTGTCGTAGCTCTTGTTGTTGAAGATGAAGCTGTCGTTGACCTCACGGGAAATGATGATCCCGTGCTTCTTCTTCGTGCCGTACACAGTGTTCTCGGCAATGATCAGACCGTGGGAACGGTCGTGCGGGTCGATGCCGTAGACGATGTTGTCCTTGTAGGTGTTGCCCTTGACTACGAAGTCGCGGGTCTCGTAGCAGTAGAAGCCGTACCACATGTCGGAGAACTCGGAGCCGACGATCCAGCCGGTCGGCTCGGGACGCTTGAGCACCTTGGCCATGTTTGGCGTATACTGGGAAATACTCACCCCGTACGACTTACTGTTGGCATAGCCGAAGCTGGCCATCTTGCTGTTGACGATGTAGGTCTCGGTGCCGCCCCAGGCCAGCAGGAACGGACGGAATTCCTTCGGCGAACGGAAGGTTGCCGGGCCGTTTTCCTTCTCGCGCCAGCCGGTGACTTTGGTGTCACGCACAAACAACTGACCGTCGTTGACCAGGAACGAACCGGCCTCTTGCGACAGGCGCAGCTCTTGGGTCTGGCCGTCGATTTCGAGGATGCCTTTGCGGCCCACAACGATCGGCAACTTCGCCAGGTACACGCCCGGCGAGGTTTCGCTGAAGTATTGCTTGGGCAGCTTTTGCGCCAGATCCTTGAGGTTCATGTAACCGTCGTCGACGAAGATCGCCTGCGGGATGCCGTGCTGACGCACCACCCATTCGGCCATCTTGTTGTCGCCGCCGATGAAGTCCTTCAGGGCGTCTTCCTGCATCATCCGGCGCACGCTGACTTTGCCTGCTTTGCTGCGGACGATCTTCGCCGCAGCAGCCTCGGCGGTGTAGCCAGAAATGTCCGGCAGTTTCGGCGCGGCCAGGTTCAGCGCCTCGGTCGGCGCGCTGCTGACGGTGTAGGTCTTGGCTTGTTGCAGCTCTTTGGCGGTGGTCACCGGCTTGGCCGGTTCCACCGTGGCGAACGCGCCAGCGGAGGCCAGCAGCATGGCGCCGGCCAACAGGCTGAGCGAGCCTTTCCTTGCATGGTGCATGTCGGGCACTCCCTTGGCGGTTTGCATCAGAAGCGCCAGATCACGTCGATGAACGCGCGGTGCATGTACGAATCAACCTGGCTGCCATAGGCATCGCCCGGCTTGAACACACCGCCACGGAAGCGCACCAGTGCCGAAGGCTCGTCGATCGACTGGCTCAACGCCGCCGGCAACAGGCCTTGCTTGAAGTACTTGGTCACCACCAGATCCATTTCCTGACCCAGGTCCTTGTTGCCATCTTGCAGCGGCAGCGAGGTGCTGGAGAGGATCGCGCCAGTGACGTCGTCGGTGTTGTTTTCCACGGCGTTGATGCCGTTGCTGCCCACTGGCTTGTTGCCGTCCACGCGCCAGAACTTGTGGTAGATCACGCTGGCGTCGTACTGATCGTTGAGCATCCACGAACCGAACAGGGTGGCGGTCTGCATATTGTTCATTTCGCCGCGGAAGGCTTCGCCGAAACGATGCACACGCGAACGGGTACCGGTGTAGTTGGAGCGGTTGCTTTCCAGACCGGTCTGTTCGTAATCGGCGCTGGCGCGGGCATACGCGGCGCCGACCTGCCATTGCGGATCGAGGCGCAGACGCACACCAATGTCGGTGGCCCAGCCATTCACATCATCGCTGCGCTTGGCTTGTGCCGGGCGCGAGCCATCGGCGTTCAGCGCGTTGACCGTGTCGCGGTCGCCGCTCATGCCGGTGATGCTGCCCCAGTAGTTGACGGTGTTGGTGTTGCGCCAGTTGTAGGCGTCGCTGTCCGCCGTCAGGCCGAGCCAGCTGATGTCGCCGTTCTCTTTTTTGTCCAGCAAATCACCGGCGACGCCCGGTTCTGGATAATCCAGTTTGCCGTCGTCGTGAGTGTGATGACCACGAATGCCGACCCAGTTGCCGGGTGTCCACTGGTAGGCGGCATCGGCGTAGGCGTGCAGGCGATCCTTGTCTTTTGGTGCCAGCTCTTTGAGGTCGGTGCGGTATTCGCTGAAGCGTTCGGCGACACCGACGTTGGCGCGCAACAGGGTGGTGTCGAAGGTCCAGTTCAGCGCTTCGATGTTGGTGTCGCGCCATTGGCCGTCGTCATTGCGCAGACGCTGGCGACCGAACTTGAGCATCTCGCCAGGGTAAGGCGTCAGGCCGCTGTAACCGACCCAGAATTCGCGCATCGCCAGATAATTCTTCTTGGTTTTGCGGTCGCTGTTGTCGGTGGTTTGTTCACCGTCGGACTGCTGCAGGGTGTCGGTTTCGATGATGTCGGTCGACGTCACGGCCTGGCCCATGGCGTAGGCACTCCACGCGCCGCTTTCGCCGTAGACCCACGGACGCAAGTCCAGGCCCACACCGTTGACGTCGCCGCCGCTGGCGGTGCCGAGGTCGCGGTCGTCTTCGGACTGGCCGGTGATCTTCACTTCCAGGCCGAAGTTCTTGGTTTCAGTCATCGCGGCCAGTGTCGGGCAAGACCAGATCAGCGCGAACGTGAGGCCAATGCCGGCCTTCACAAAGGGATTCAACTTCATAGGGATTCCTCGCCGTCTTCTTCTTGCAGGGCGTGCAGTTGCAGCGTGTTCTGGTTCAGGGCGCCACGGCTGGCCTGTTCCTGTTGCAGCAGGCGCTGGGCTTCGGCCAGACGATCGGGCGGCAATTGCGCTGCCAGGGTGGTCGCCAGTTCATCGGCTTGCGGAGTGTTCTGCGCCTTGGCCAATTGGCTGAATACGTAGGCGTTGAGCGGGTCGGGCCTGGTGCCCTTGCCTTGGGAAAACAGTTGGGCAATGGCGAAATCGGCGCTGTTCTGGCCGTTGCGCGCGGCGGTCAGCAAGTGGTCGAGAGCCTTCTGCGGATAGACCTTGCCCAGGTAACCACGGCGATAGATCTGGCCGAGGTAGTAGTCGGCGGCGACTTCGCGGCCGACGGCTTTCTGGAAGTGTTCTTCAGCGACTTTGGCGTCGGCCGGCACCAGTTTGCCTTCGTAGTAGAGCTTGCCCAGCAACAGTTCGGCGCGCGGCTGGTCGGCGGCGCGGCCGTTGTCCAGGTACTTCATCATCTGATCGACGTCGCCCAGTTCCGGGAAGTCGTAGAGCAGCTGCGCGAGGGTCACCCACGACGCCGGGTAGCCCGGGGCGATCGGTTCGAGCAGCGACTGCGCGGTCTTCTCGTCGGTCTTGCCCAGGGTCGAATCGGCCAGCACGCGGGCCACCGAATCGACGCGCTGCGCGCTGACCGTGCCACGGCTGTAACCGGCCTGCATCTGCTTGATCAGCTCGGCCTGTTGCTCTGGCTGGGAACGTTTCTGATAGACCGTGGCCAGTTCGACGTAGCAGATGTCGGTGGTGTTGAGCGCGGCTTTGCAGATCTTTTCCACGTCATCCAGATGCTGGTCGTAAGTGCCCTGGGTGCGATACAGCAGCACCTGCGCCAGACCCGCTTCCGGGTAGCCGGATTTGCGCCACTGATCGATTTGCTGCTGTGCGTTGATATTCGGGAAGCTGTGCGGGTATTGCAGGTACAGCATCGCCAGCGGGATCAACGTATTGCCTTCGCCATTGGCGGCGGCTTTTTTCAGCAGGCTTTCGGCTTCGTGGTGCTCGGCCTCGGTGGAACCCGGTTTGGCCACCAGCAGGCGACCGAGACGGGCCTGAGCGCGCGGCGAAACACTGGCGGCGGCACGGTAGGTCGCTTCGGCCTGTTTGATCTGCTCGGGGTCGCGGCTGTCGACCTGGATATCGGCGAGGCCAACTTGCGCCTCGCTGTAACCCAGATCAGCCAGTGCGCGGTAGTTCTGCGCGGCAGTGGCGGTGTCGCCCCGCTTGAGCGCTTCGTTGGCCAGACGCTGGTCGGGCAGGCCGGCGCAACCGGCCAGACTTACCGCCAGTGCAACTGCACACAGCGGACCCATGTGGGAGCGGGCTTGCTCGCGAAGGCGGTGTGTCAGCCCACACTGATTTTGAATGTTGAACCGCATTCGCGAGCAAGCCCGCTCCCACAAGGGCTGCGGCGTGTTCAAAAGAGTAGGAATCGTCACAGGCATGTCCTCGACTTAAAGACCGGCAGCCATGGCTTTGTCGATCAGCCAGTTCAGGTTCGGGCCACGGTCGCTGTTCACTTCCACCGGGCGCCCGGCGAAGCTGCTGTCCAGCGGCTCGTCCGGCTGGATCTGCACGCGGATGTCGGAGGACAGGTCGGCGCTCTTCAGGCTGGTGCTGCTGACGATCTTGCCGGTGCGGGTCTTGTCTTCGCCGGCGATCTGGAAGCTCACGGGCGTACCCGGGCGCACGTCGCCGAACTGGCGATAGGAGAAGCGTGCATCGACGGTGGCCTGTGTATTGCGCGGTACCAGGGTGAAGATCACGTCGCCCTTGCTCGCGTACTGACCGTCAGCCACCAGTTGCTGGGCCACAGTGCAATCGCACGGCGAGGTCAGGGTGCCGGTCATTTGCTTGCCGAACAGTTCTTCCACCTTGGCCGGTGACAGTTGATCTTCTTCCAGATGGCCCTTGAGCACATCGAGCATGCTGGTGCTGAAGGTCGCCAGCGGGGCGCCTTTGGCCGCTACGCCGTCGGACTTGACCAGACTCTGCACGGTGCCGTCACGCGGCATGGTGATGTTCATTCCCGGCACGCTGACCAGACCTGCCTGCGCATGGCTGACGAAGTACATGCCGTACACCGACTTGAACACGAAACCGAACGCGACCAGACCGATGGCGAAAATACCGGCGCTGAAGGTCACGGCTTTCAGACGCCCGAACGGGGTCATGCCGCTGCCGCCGTCCTTGACCTTGCGCGCCTTGGTGAAGTTGTCGCGCTGCAGGGTCGCCAGCACTTCACCCATGCTGACGATGTCGCCGGCCAGGTGCGAAGTGATCAGGTGACGCAAGGTCGAGATGTCCTGCGGTTCCAGATTCTGGAACTGGCAACCGGCGCGGCCGCTCTGGCGGTCGTAGGAGCGCACTTGCAGTTCGACGTCCATGGCCAGGCCGAGGTTGTCGATGACGAATTGCAGACGTGCCTTGTACACCTCGCCGATGGTCAGCGGCAGTTGCCCGGCGTTGAACGCCAGACCACCGGCGGACAGGTCGAGGACCCGCGCTTCGACCGGCGTCCGGTCGGGGCCGAAGAAACGCAGTTTGGCCGGGATTTTCACTCGGGCGTGCTGACGCTGGGCTTCGGATTCATGCACTACGTTGGCGTTGACGGCGGTATTCATAGGGGCGATTTCCTTGTTAATTCAATAGGGGCGGGTCAGACCATCATCAGCAGCACGGCGACGAAAATGCTGCCGGCGGAGAAGGTCATGGTCCGAGACGACCAGGTGTTGAACCAACGTTGAAAGCTGGCGAGATCACGGGTCAGGGAAGTGGGTTGGCGCGTCCAGGATTGTTGGTCGAGGCGGAAGAACACGTAGATCTTCACCAGCGCACCGACGATCTGGTTGTAATACAGAATCACGGGATAGGCCGGGCCGATCCGGTGACCGGAGCACGACAGCAACAGGGTCAGAATCAGGCGGGTGATACCGATCCACAGCAGGTAGGCGAGGATGAACGCGCCGCCGTACTTGAAGCTGGCGATGAGGGCCACGGTCAGACCCAGCAGCGAGGTCCACATCGATACGCGCTGATCGAACAGCACCACCGAGGTGAAGGCGCCGAGGCGTTTTACACCCAGGCCCAGCGCTCGCGAGTTCTGGCGCAGGTTGTTGCCGTACCAGCGGAACATCAGTTTGCGGCTGGCCTTGATGAAGCTCTTTTCCGGCGGATGCTCAACGGTGTTGATCGCGGCGTCCGGCACGTAGAAGGTGTCGTAACCCAGGCGCATCAGGCTGAACCAGCTCGACTTGTCGTCGCCGGTGAGAAACTTGAAACGGCCCAGGCGCCAGTGTTGCAGCGAGTCGCTTTCGACGTCGGCGATGAATTCCGGATCGGTCACCACCGTGGCGCGGAACACCGACATGCGCCCGGTCATGGTCAGCACGCGCTTGGACAGGGCCATCGAGCACATGTTGATGTGACGCTGGGCGAAACGCAGCTTGTGCCATTCGCTCATGATGTAGCCGCCGCGCACTTCGCAGAACTCGTTAGTGGTCAGCCCGCCGACATTGCCGAACAGCTGGAACCACGGCACGGTCTTGCGCACGGTGCCTTCGCCGAGCACGGTGTCGCCGTCGATCACGGCCACCACGGCACGGTCGTCCGGCAGGTGACGGGAGATCGCGCGGAAACCATAAGCCAGGCCATCGCGTTTGCCGGTGCCGGGAATGCGCACGAAGTCGAGCTTCACCCGGTCTGGCGGATTCATCCGCGCCCACAGCGCTTTCACCAGCAGCTCATCGGACATTTCGACGATCGAGCAGACCACGGTGGTCGGCAGGTCGCAGTCGATGGCTTCGCGGATCACCGAGCTGTAGACCTGCGCGGTGGTCAGCGCGTCGATACGGAAACTGGTGACCATCAGAAACACATGCGACGGGTCCGCCGCTTTACCCAGCTTGCGCACTTTGCGGCGCAGGTGCGGGTAAACGATGTAGAGAAAAATCATGCCGCGCACAAAGTGCGTTGCACCCATCGAGTAGCGCCAGATACCCACGGCGCCAATCAGGAAAATAAAGTCCTTCGACTCGGAGTCGAACGTGGACGCGGGCAGCATCAAGGCCAGGCCCAATAGCAGGCTCAGAAACAACAGCCAGCCGGCGGATTGCAGAAAGAAATGTTTGAGCTTGGTCATCGACGTCATCCAAGGTAAGAGAGGCTTCGAGCTGCAAGCTTCAAGCTGCAAGCGAAACGCTTTGCTTGCAGCTCGAGGCTTGTCGCTTGGCGCTGCTTTACCAGCAGATACCTTCAGTGCGAGTACCTGGGTTGGTCGCTTTGGCCATGAAGCCGACCAGGTCGATGACCTGTTTGCCCTGCGGTGCTTCCTGGGCGAGCGCGCGGAACTTCTCGTCGCGGTTGCCGAGGATGATCACGTCGGAGTTGTCGATCACCGAATCGAAGTCCGAGTTGAGCAGGGACGACACGTGCGGGATTTTCGACTCGATGTAGTCCTTGTTCGCGCCGTGAACGCGGGCGTACTCGACGTTGCTGTCGTAGATGCTCAGGTCGTAGCCCTTGCCGATCAGCATTTCGGCCAGTTCCACCAGCGGACTTTCGCGCAGGTCGTCGGTACCGGCCTTGAAGCTCAGACCGAGCAGGGCGACTTTGCGTTTGTCGTGGCTTTCAACGATGTCGAAGGCGTTCTGCACTTGCGATTCGTTGCTGCGCATCAGCGAGTTGAGCAGCGGCGCTTCGACGTCCAGCGAACCTGCGCGGTAGGTCAGGGCGCGCACGTCTTTGGGCAGGCACGAACCGCCGAAGGCGAAGCCCGGGCGCATGTAGTACTGGGACAGGTTGAGGGTCTTGTCCTGGCAGACCACGTCCATCACTTCACGACCATCGACGCCGACCGCTTTGGCGATGTTGCCGATCTCGTTGGCGAAGGTCACTTTGGTCGCGTGCCAGACGTTGCAGGTGTACTTGATCATCTCGGCGACCGCGATGTCCTTGCGGATGATCGGTGCGTCGAGTTCTTCGTACAGCGATTGCAGAACGTCGCCCGAGGCCTTGTCGAACTCGCCGATGACGGTCATTGGTGGCAGGTCGTAGTCCTTGATCGCGGTGGATTCACGCAGGAATTCCGGGTTGACCGCGACGCCGAAATCGACACCGGCCTTCTTGCCCGAGCAGTCTTCAAGGATCGGGATCACCACGTTGGCGACGGTGCCCGGCAGCACGGTGCTGCGTACCACGATGGTGTGGCGGGTGGATTTTTCACGCAGCACGAAACCGATCTCGCGGCACACGGCCTCGATGTAGTTCAGTTCCAGATCGCCGTTCTTCTTGCTCGGCGTACCGACGCAGATCATCGACAGGTCGGTGTCACGAATCGCTTCGGCGAAGTTGGTCGTACCGCGCAGACGACCGGTCTCGATACCCTGAGCCAGAAGTTCGCCCAGACCCGGTTCAACAATCGGCGACTTGCCGGCGTTGATCATGTCGATCTTGTCTTTGGCAACATCGACGCCAACCACGTCATGGCCCCGTGCAGACAGGCAACCGGCACATACTGCGCCAACGTAACCCAAACCAAATATGCTGATGCGCATCGCAATTACCTCTGTGTTTTATCAAGCCGTTAGATGGCCGGAGTTAATGGTGTTCAGCGGTCATAGTGCACTCGAAAGTGCGGCAAACAGGCGCCACAATGCCGTGTGCAGGCATACTAAGTTCCGAGTGTCTAAATAAGTGCACTCAAGATGTGCGCAACTAGGCCTGGTTGTTATGACTTGCCCTGTTATGCAGCGGATCTTCTTGCTGGAAGACTCTTGTGCATGTGTTCAGTCCACCTGATGTCGGGCGAAAAGCCCGTAGATCAAGCGGTTGGGTGCTCAGGCGAGCACAATTACAGGGGCGCAGCCTTGGCCTTGTAGAGGATGTTTATGGTGCGTATCACCTATCCATCGTTAGTTGATCAGATGAGTGAACCATCTAGGCAAGTTGCTGTGACAACTTGGTTACATGGTTCTCCGCTCTGCGTAAGTTATCTCGTACAAACTCGGCGAGAATCGTTACCGGTGGTATGAGCTATGCATTTGGACATAGTTCCTACCCGCTCATCGCGAAAGCTGAAATTTTTTGAAATATTGCTAAAGATGGCACTGGTCTCAATTTGATAGCACTTTCGATTTGGGCCTTTATTAATCGGCGCGTAATCGAGCTCGATAGTTTTGTGCCACTACCGTAAAAAAATTTACGTGCCACTACTGAAAAAAAGTGCGGGTGTCGAGTGAAACTAAAATTAGAAATGCCGGGGACGATTTTATGGCGCCAATAAAACGGCGAAATGTGGCGAGGAATTGTTGACGTCGTGCGAGCTGCACGACTCTTTATATACAGAGTCGTGCAATGGGCATGCTTTATTCCGGAGCGTGGTCGCGCAGAAACACCAGATTGTCCGGTTTCGACTGCTCGGCGCTGAAGCGATAACCCTGCACATCGAATTGCTTGAGCAGGGCAGGATCGTTGATTTTTTCCTGAATCACGAAACGGATCATCAGGCCACGGGCTTTCTTCGCATAGAAGCTGATGATCTTGTACTGGCCGTTCTTCAGGTCCTTGAACTCGGTGTTGATGATTCGCGCGTTCAGCGCGCTGCGTTTGACCGCCGAGAAGTATTCGTTGGACGCCAGGTTCAGCAGCACGTCGTCACCTTGCTCGGCCAGCGCTTCGTTGAGCCATTCACTGATGCGGGTGCCCCAGAACGCGTAAAGATCCTTGCCACGGGCGTTGGCCAGTTTGGTGCCCATTTCCAGACGGTACGGCTGCATCAGATCCAGCGGACGCAGCAGGCCATAGAGGCCGGAGAGCATGCGCAGGTGCTTTTGCGCGTAGTCGAACTGGGCTTCACTGAACGATTGCGCGTCGAGGCCGGTGTACACGTCACCCTTGAACGCGAGCAGGGCCTGCTTGGCGTTTTCCGGGGTGAAGGCGGGCGTCCAGCTGCCGAAACGCGCGGCGTTGAGGCCGCCGATCTTGTCGGACACGTGCATCAGTTCGCTGATCTGTGCCGGGCTCAGTTCGCGCAGTTGCTGGATCAGCTCCTGGGAATGATCGAGGTATTGCGGCTGGGTGAAGCGCTGGGTCGCCGGCGGTGTTTCGTAATCGAGGGTCTTGGCGGGGGAAATCACCATCTGCATGAAGTCGTCTCCTTTAATCGTGGGGGCGATTCTAGGGGGTTGGCCGAGTGGACTCCAGCTATCAAGTCCATAGGTGATCGACGGCTCGCCACATTTCCCTGTGGGAGGGGGCTTGCTCCCGAAGAGGCCGTGTCAGTCGCCATATTTGCTGATTGGCACACCGCATTCGGGAGCAAGCCCCCTCCCACAGGGAATCGGAGTGGCTGCGGGGAATCCTGCGGGATCAGCTATAGTGCCGCGCGGGTTTGGTTATGGAGACACCTCTTTGCGTATTGTTCTTTTATTCACTGCGTGGCTGTTGAGCTGCGGGGCCATGGCGGCGCCGGGCGATGTGGCGACGCTGGATCGCAGCACCTGGCCGGAGCAACTGAGCAGCCCGACGCTGTTCGACGTCGCCTCGCGCGCGGAAATCCTCATGTTCGCCCGCGGCCTGCTCGGTACCGAGGCGCTGGACGAGGCCGCGCTGGCCCAGCGCCTGGGGCTGCGCACGGTCAATGTCGACGCGATCAGCCGCCTGCGGCAGCGGCTCTGGGAACGTCTGTTGGCCAACTACAACTTCGCCCAGCAGAGCTGCGATCAGGATGCCTCGTTCTGCTTCCTCGTCGAGGATCTGCAAACCCTGCGCGAGCAGGCCGCCAAGTTCGTGGTCAGCGATGACAGCTATTACACCAGGTGGGCCGAGCCGAGCCGGTTGTTTCATCTGCAGTACCTGGACGAGCTGATGCGCAAGGCGGCGCTGTCGCCGCAGACCAGCAGCGAATTCGATCGTTTTGGCGACTACGAGCGCAGCGGCGAAGAGATGCACGATCGGCTGTTTCTGCTGAGCTTCGACAGCGCCGCCAATCTACAGCCGGATAACACCGACTGGATCGCCGACTACCTGCGCAAATCCAACCTCAGCGGCACGTTCTTCCTGTTGGGCAAGGATGTGCAGGCGCGACTGGCCGATCGCTCGGTGAGCAACCTGCAATCGGAGTTCTCGAAACAGTGTGTGGGCGTGCAGGGTTGGGAGTTCCGTTCCCACAGCTATTGGCAGGACTGGCAGGACTCGGTGCGCCGCAGCGCCGATCTGGTGAAGAACAAGTTGCCGGAAAACTACGTGCCACTGTTCCGGCCGCCCGAGGGGCAGCGCCGCAGTGATGCCGGCAGCTTCTTGCGCAATCAGGGCCTGCAAGTGGCGCTGTGGGACATCGACGCCCAGGATGGCGCCGGCAAGCTCAAGGGCGCACAGAGCGCGCAGCGGGTGCTGACCCTGATGCTGTTGTGGCGTCACGGGGTGATCAATTTCAACATGAAACAGGATGCGGTGAAGACCGCGTTGCCGTGGCTGATCACGCAAACTGCGCAAAGCGGCATCGGCTTTGAGGACTGTCAGGACGGGTTTCGCTGACAAACGAAAAAAGCCCGGAAACATTGGGCTTGGGGCGATTTTTTTAGAGAATTCGATGCAGGCGGACTTCCGACTTTAGCGGGGTCTGGACGGTCCGCCAAGGGCTTTTCGTCACTCTGCAAAATAAACTTAAAAAAACCGTCAAAGTGCTTTTTTATGTCATGGGTTTTGGAGTATTACGAAGACAGACCGCCGAAACCTGCAACACAGGTGGCGTCTTCCAAGACTCCTTTTGTGTGCAGCTCATCCAGGCCTTCGTGGATGAATTCGGCAGTCACTTCGAGGCGCAGCACCGCCCAGGTATTGCGTCGAATGGCTCCCACAAAGGTGACCGAGTATGGATGATCACGGACGTAGCCCTTCTTCCAACCAGCCAATCCTTTATGTACTCGATACCAACGTATTGATTCACGATCCAAATGCCCTGCTGAATTTCGAAGAACACCACGTCGCGATCCCGATGACCGTGCTCGAAGAGCTGGACAAGCTCAAGAGCGGCCATCACAGCGTTGCTGCCGAATGCCGCCAGGCGATCCGGCTGATCGACAAGACCCTGGGCGATGCCTCCCCCGAGGACGTCGAACTGGGTGTGCCGATCCAGCGCGGCAAGGGCGGGCCGAAGGGCTTGCTGTCAATTCTGATGAGCAAACAGGCCGAGTCGAACCTGATTCTGCCCGAGCATCTGAACGACAACAAAATCATCAACCAGCTGATCGACCTGCACACCCGTGACCCGAAGAAGGCCGTGGTGCTGGTCACCAAAGACATCAACATGCGCCTCAAGGCGCGCGCCTGCGGGATCGCGGCCGAGGATTACAGCACCGACCAGTTGGTCGATGACGTGTCCCTGCTGCCCAACGGCTACCACAACATGACTGGCTCCTTCTGGGACCGCGTGAGCAAGGTCGAAACCCGGCAGGATCACGGCCGCACCTGGCATCAGGTGCAGTTGATCGATAACCTGCCGGCGGTGCACATCAACGAGTTCATCATTGACGAACAAGGCTTTGTCGGCTGGATCAAGGAAATTCAGGAAGACAAACTGCTGATCCTCGACCTGCATCAGGAACCGCTGCTGCACCAGGAAGCCTGGGGTCTCAAGCCACGGGACATCTATCAGAGCCTGGCGTTGTATGCGTTGCTGGATCCGGACATTCATCTGGTCAATCTGTCGGGTGCCGCCGGTTCCGGTAAAACCATTCTGGCGCTGGCTGCAGCGATCGAGCAGACCATGGTCAGCAAGCGTTATCGCCGGATCATTGCGACCCGCAGCGTGCAGGGCCTGGACCAGGAAATCGGCTTCCTGCCCGGCACCGAAGCGGAAAAAATGGAGCCTTGGCTGGGCGCCATCACCGACAACCTCGAAGCCTTGCACATGGATGACGAAAACACCCATGGCAGCGTCGATTACATCCTCAGCAAAGTGCCGTTGCAGTTCAAATCGCTCAACTACATTCGCGGTCGCAGCTTCCAGCAGAGCCTGATCCTGATCGACGAATGCCAGAACCTCACGCCGCACCAGATGAAAACCATCATCACCCGGGCCGGCGCCGGTTCCAAAGTGGTGTGCCTGGGCAACCTGGCACAGATCGACACCCCTTACCTGTCCGCGACCAGTTCCGGGCTGACCTACCTGACCGAACGCTTCAAGGATTTCCCCAACGGGGTGCACATCACCCTGCAAGGGGTGCCACGCTCGATTCTGGCCGAATACGCCGAATCGCATTTGTAACCCTTCCAACAAAACCGGGCGGCCTGACAGCCGCCCGTTTTTTATGGATGAACCCATAACCCAATGTGGGAGCGGGCTTGCTCGCGAATGCGGTGTGTCAGCCACCATCGATGTAGCCTGATGCACCGCCTTCGCGAGCAAGCCCGCTCCCACAGGGGACAGTGGTGAATTCATAATCAGTGATGCGGAAATTTGACCCGCAGGTTTACAATCCCCGCTCCTGATCAGGAGTAATCCCGTGCTGACTCATCTCGATTCCCAAGGTCGCGCCAACATGGTCGACGTCACCGAAAAAGCCGTGACGTTCCGTGAGGCGACGGCCCAAGCGCTGGTGCGCATGCTCCCCGAAACCCTGCAGATGATCGTTAGCGGCGGCCATCCTAAGGGCGACGTGTTTGCCGTGGCGCGCATTGCCGGCATTCAGGCGGCGAAGAAAACCAGTGATCTGATCCCGCTGTGTCATCCGCTGATGCTGACCGGGGTCAAGGTCGAACTCAGCGCTGAGGGCGACGACAGCGTGCGCATCGTCGCCCGCTGCAAACTGTCCGGGCAGACCGGCGTGGAAATGGAAGCGCTGACCGCCGCCAGCGTCGCCGCGCTGACCATCTACGACATGTGCAAGGCCGTGGATCGCGGCATGGTTATCGAAAGCGTGCGTCTGCTGGAGAAGGTCGGCGGCAAGAGCGGGCACTTTCAGGCGGAGCAGCCATGAAGCTGACGGTTAAATTCTTTGCTCGTTATCGTGAAGCGCTGGGCGTGGACTCGGTCGAGGTTGAAGGCGATTTCGCCACGGTCGACGCTGTGCGTGCGCTGCTCGCGCAACGCGATGGCGCCGAAGTGCTGAGCGAACAGAACCTGATGTGTGCGCGCAACGAAGACCTGTGCCAGCTCGACGAGCCGGTGAGCGATGGCGACGAAGTGGCGTTTTTCCCCACCGTGACCGGAGGCTGAGGCATGGCGATTCGGGTGCAGTCCACAGCGTTCGATCCCGGCGCTGAAGTCAACGCGATGCACGCGGCGAATGTCGGTGTCGGCGCGGTGGTGAGTTTTGTCGGTTACGTGCGCGACTTCAACGACGGGCTGGATGTGGCGGGGATGTTCCTCGAGCATTATCCGGGCATGACCGAAAAAGCCCTCGGCAAGATTGCCCTCGAAGCCGAGCAACGCTGGCCGCTACTGAAGCTGGAAGTGCTGCACCGCATCGGCGCGCTGGAGCCGGGCGAGCCGATCGTGTTTGTCGGCGCGGCCAGCGCCCATCGCCAGGCGGCGTTCGACGCCTGCGCTTTCGTCATGGATTACCTGAAAACCCGCGCGCCGTTCTGGAAGAAAGAAAACACCAGCGATGGTCCGCGTTGGGTTGAAGGGCGTGACAGTGATCATGCCGCTGCGGATCGCTGGAAGAAGTAAAACCCGCGTCGTCCTCAAGTCAGTCATCGCGAGCAGGCTCACTCCTACAGTTGGAATGCGTTCCCCTGTAGGAGTGAGCCTGCTCGCGATGGCGTCATTCGCCACACAAAAATATCCTGACTGCCTGCCCGATTGACGGTTTGTACGTAAAAGTCCAGTATGGATTTACAAGTACAAAATTCCCGCTCCAGCTCTTTTCTTCTGTCTTGCCAAACCAACAACAACCCGCGAGAGAACGAACATGAAGAAACTCCCCCTGATCACCGGTCTGGCCCTGAGCCTGTTGGCGTGCACCAGCTCGTTTGCCGCCGAGAAGACCCTGCGCATCGGCATCGAGGCTGCGTATCCACCGTTCGCCTCGAAAACCGACAAGGGCGAAATCGTCGGTTTCGACTACGACATCGGCAATGCCCTGTGCGCGCAGATGAAGGTCAAGTGCGTGTGGGTCGAGGGTGAGTTCGATGGTCTGATCCCTTCGCTGAAAGTGAAGAAAATCGACATGGCGCTGTCGTCGATGACCATCAACGAAGACCGCAAGAAGTCGGTGGATTTCACCCACAAGTACTATTTCACGTCGTCGCGACTGGTGATGAAGGAAGGCGCTACGGTCGATGATCAATACGCCAGCCTCAAGGGCAAGACCATCGGCGTGCAGCGCGCCACCACCACCGATCGTTATGCCACCGAGGTGTTCGAGCCCAAGGGCATCAACGTCAAGCGCTACGGCAATAACGAAGAAATCTACATGGACCTGGCGGCCGGGCGGCTCGATGCGATTTTCGCTGACACCATTCCGCTCAATGATTTCCTGTCGATGCCACGCGGCAAAGGCTATGCGTTTGTCGGGCCGGAGCTGAAGGATCCGAAGTACGTGGGCGAGGGCGCGGGGATTGCGGTGCGCAAGGGTAATACCGAGCTGGTCAGTGAGTTGAACACGGCCATCGACGGGATTCGGGCGAGTGGCGAGTATCAGAAGATTTCCGAGAAGTACTTCAAGTCCGACATCTACGGCGACTGATAGTCCGCTATCGCGAGCAGGCTCACTCCTACATTTGGAATGCGTTCCCCTGTAGGAGTGAGCCTGCTCGCGATGGCGTCAGAGAAATCACCGCAAACCTCTAGCCCTTCAATTCCTTCAAATGCTTGTACACCGTCGCCCGCCCCATGTTCAGCACATTGGCCACATAGTTCGAGGCGCTTTTGCCCTTGAACGCGCCTTCGGCGTGCAGCGCCAGCACCAGTTCGCGCTTGTGATCGCGGGTCAGCAGATTCAGGCTCAACTGGCGCTCGCGCAGCCAGGCGTGGAGGAAGGTGTTGATGCGTTCCTGCCAGTCATCGCGAAACAGTGAGTCCGGTTGCGGGATCAGTTTGCTCGGCGACAGGAAAAGATCCAGCGCAGCCTTGGCATTCTCGAACAGCGAAATATTCAGGTTGATGCACAGCACCGCCAGCGGCCGCTCTTCGCGGTCGCGCAGCACGGTGCTCAGGCTGCGGATCTTCTGGCCGTCCCAATTGAGCTTTTCGTACGGGCCGATGTTGCGCTCACTGACCTCCTCGCTGAGCATGTCTTCAAGCGATGAGTCGTCGCCGATCTCGCGCTTGGACAGGTTGTTGGCGATGTAGTCGACCTTCTGTGTGCGCAGGTCGTGCAGCACCACTTCGGCGTGGGGAAAGAACAGCGTGGCGATGGCGTCGGCGATGGCACGGAAGTTATCCAGGGCCGGATCGAATTCGGGGGCGGTCATGATTGTGGAGCTCCAGGCAGCGTCAGCGCCCCCGTGCACGGGGGCGCTGCGAGTGTGCCGCAATCCGTTGGGCGCGTCATCCGCAGGGGCCGTCAGCGCAGGCGTGAAGGGGAGAGCATGGCGCTCGTCAGGCCGAACTGTTGCAGCGGCTCGGGAAGCGGCTGACCACGCACCAATGCCGCGCTGGCCTGGCCCATGGCCGGTGAAGTCTGAATGCCGTAACCGCCTTGGGCCGCAACCCAGAACAGCCCCGGCACCTGCGGGTCGAAACCGCTGAGCAGATCACCGTCGGCGACGAAGCTGCGCAGTCCGGCCCAGGTGCGGGTCGGGCGGCGGATGGTCAGGGTCGTGGCCTCTTCGATCTGATAGATGCCCATGGCGATGTCCAGCTCTTCCGGTTGCACGTCATGCGGTTCGACCGGATCGGCGTTGGCCGGGGAGCCGAGGAACATCCCGGCGTCGGGCTTCATGTAGAACGATTCGTCGAGGCTGACCAGCATCGGCCAGTGATGAATGTCGACGCCCTCGGGCCCGGCAAAAATGAACGCCGCGCGGCGTTTCGGTTGCAGGCCCAGCGCCTGGGCGCCAGCCAGCTCGCCGATCTGGTCGGCCCAGGCGCCGGCGGCGTTGATGATGATCGGGGCGCTGAACGTCTGGCTTTTGGTTTGCACTTGCCATTGGCCGTCAGCGTCACGACTCAGGCCCAGCACTTCGCAATCGGTATGTACTTGGCCGTTGTTGCGGCGGATACCGCGCAGGTAGCCTTGATGCAAAGCGTCGGTGTCGATGTCGCTGGCGGTGGGGTCGTAGATCGCGCCGTGGACTTTTTCCCGACGCAGGATCGGCAGACGGGCGCAGGCTTCGTCGGCGCTGAGCAGCTGCATTTCTGGCACTGTGGCTTTGGCGCTGAGGTACTGGTTGTTCAGCTCGGCGGCGTCACCGCTGAAGTCCACGGTCATTTCGCCGCGCGGTGTCAGCAATGGGTGCTCGCAAAAGCCGCTCGGCGGCTGGTCGAAAAACTCACGGCTGGCCAGTGTCAGCGCGCGCACCTGCGGCGTACCGTAGGCGGCGGTGTACAGCGCGGCAGAACGCCCGGTGGAGTGATAGGCCGGGTGCGATTCACGTTCGAGCACGATCACTTTGGCGTGGGGCGACAGCCAGAAACCGGTGGAAGCACCGGCAATCCCGCCGCCGATGATGATGAAGTCTGCCTGGCTCATGAAAGGTCTCCAGTTGCTCGCGATATTGGAAAATACGCTGATCCCCTGTGGGAGCGGGCTTGCTCGCGAAGGCGGTGTGTCATTCGGCAAATACGTCGCCAGATACGGCCTCTTCGCGAGCAAGCCCGCTCCCACAATGGGATTTGTGGTGTTAGTGGGTTAAGAGATAAACCGCATTCGCCAGCGCGATGTCTTCCAGGCCCAGGCCAATAGAACGGAAAAATACGTGACGGTCGTAACCGGGGCGCGGCACTTTCTCGCTGAGCAGGTCGGCAAGGTCGCCGATGATCGAATCCTTGCTCCAGCCATGCTGCTCGGTCGCGATCAACATCTCACCGGCCGAGCCCGGCGTGGTCAGACGATAGTCACAGAACACCTGCATGTCGCCCAGGCTCTGCGGCGGCACCTCATGGGCGCGTGGCGCGTTGGTGCTGATCGAGGTGATCAGCGCCGGTTTGCTCAAGGTGGCCGGGTCGATGACCGGGCCGGCGGACGAGGTGCAGAGCATGATCACGTCCGCGTCTGTGAGGGCGACATCGCGGCTGTCGGCAATCTTCACCCCCGGGTAGATTTCCTTCAGCAGCGCCCGGGTTTCAGCGTCTTCAGACAGACTCGGCGAATACACGCTGATGCTCTGCCAGTCGCGCAGACCTTTCACGTAATGCAGATGCGCCTGAGCAACCTTGCCGCTGCCGATGATTGCCAGCCGCGAAGCATTCAGCGGGGCGAGGGCATCGACTGCAACGGCGGTGGTCGCGGCGGTGCGCGCGGTGGTCAGTTCACCGGCATCGCACAGCAACAACGGTTGGCCGGTTTTCATCGACATCAATAGTGTCCACGCCGTGACCAGCGGCCCTTGCTTGCGGACGATGTACGGCGAAGTCTTGACCCCGTACACGCCATCTTCGGCCAGCACCCCCAAATAGTTGATGAAGTCGCCGGCGCCCTGCGGGAACTCCACCAGTTGCTGCGACGGTTGCACAGCGTGGCCGGCGGCGAGGTCGCGAAACAGTTTGCGCAGGATCTGCGGCACGTCGATGCGTGCCAGCAGCTCGCGGGCTCGGGTGTGGTCGATCACGTAGGGTGTACTGGACATGTGAGGCTCCGCAGTCTGGATCTAAACTAATTTGTCCATTATGGACTTTTAGTTGTCTATCGCAAGCGCCTGTTGAAAACGCCGGGCAAAAAAAAGCGCAGTCCGTTGCCGGCTGCGCTTTTTGTTTTCGGGGCGTTTACTGCGGCTGTGGACGCTTGCGCTCCACCGCGCGCAACAAATGCGTCGGCGGTGTTTCACAGCTGATCTTGCGACCGAGTTTCTCTTCGATCGACGGCAACTGGTAGGAGTCGTCTTCGCCGGCGAAGCTGATCGATACGCCGTCAGCGCCTGCGCGACCGGTACGGCCGATGCGGTGCACGTAATCGTCCGGGACTTCCGGCAGGGTGAAGTTGATCACGTGACTGATGCCGTCGATGTGGATGCCGCGACCGGCGACATCGGTGGCCACCAGCACGCGGATCTTGCCTTCGCGGAAGCCTTCGAGGGTCTTGATGCGCTTGTGCTGCGGCACGTCGCCGGACAGTTGCGCGGCGTTGATGCCGTCGCGCACCAAGCGCTCTTCGATGCGGCGCACTTCGTCCTTGCGGTTGGCGAAGACGATCACGCGTTCCCAGCCGTTATCGTTGACCAGGTTGTAGAGCAGTTTGTATTTGTCGGCCGCGGCCACCGCATAGATGTGCTGCTCGACGTTTTCGTTGGCCACATTGGTGATTTCGATTTCGACGATCGCCGGATCGGTGGTCCATTGCTTGGCCAGGTTCATCACGTCTTCGGTGAAGGTCGCGGAGAACAGCAGAGTCTGACGCTCGGACTTCGGCGGAGTCTGGCGAATGATCTGCCGCACTTGCGGGATGAAGCCCATGTCGAGCATCCGGTCGGCTTCGTCCAGCACCATCACTTCGACCATGTCCAGGTGCACGTCGCCGCGCTGGTTGAAGTCGAGCAGACGGCCCGGAGTGGCGACGAGGATGTCGCAGTGGCGTGCTTCGAGGTGCTTGAGCTGCTTGTCGAAGTCCATGCCGCCGACAAACGTCATCACGTTGAGGCCGGTGTACTTGGTCAGGTCGGCAGCATCCTTGGCGATCTGCACCACCAGCTCACGGGTCGGCGCGATGATCAGCGCACGGGGTTCGCCCATGTAGCGTTCTTTCGGCGGCGGAGTCTGCAGCAGCTGAGTGATGATCGAGATCAGGAACGCGGCGGTCTTGCCGGTGCCGGTCTGCGCGCGACCGATGGCGTCTTTGCCGGCAAGGGTGAAACCCAGCACCTGCGCCTGGATCGGCGTGCAATACGGAAAGCCCAGGTCCTGGATGGCGTGCATCAGTTCCGGAGCGAGTTTGAAATCGTGAAAGCGGGTTTTGCCTTCCTGGGGTTCGACAACGAAATCTTCGAGTTTCCAGGGAATGACCGGTGCCTTGGGCTTCGGTTCGCGGCGCGGCCGGGGCGGTTTCGGCGCTTCGGCGCGGACCGGTTCGGCGGCGATAGCGGCTTGCGGCTCGGGCTGGGGTGTCGCTACCGGAGCCGGACGTTCAGCCTTGGGCGCATCGCTGCGAGGGCCGGGGGCGTGCGACGGCGCACTGGGGACTGGCGCGAGCTGCTCAGCCTCGCTTTTACCGAACATTTTCTTGAGTGCTTTGAGCACGGTCATCTCATCAATTGGTTAAGGAATGTACGCCGGCCAGTGTAATGCAAGAAACGGGCGCGGCGTAGTGGGATGATCAAAGGGGCGTTCGCGCTGAAACGATCAACGCAGGCGTTCGCCCAGCCAGACGCCGATATCACGAATTTCTTCGGGTAACACTTCGTGCTCCATTGGGTATTCCTGCCATGTCACGGTGACACCATGGTGCTTCAGGTACTCATAAGCGCTGCGGCCCATGGAGTTTTGCACCACGTTATCGAACTGCCCGTGCAGGCACATCACCGGAATCCGCTGCTGACTGGCGGACAATTGCAAATCATCACTGAACGTCGGCGCATACGTCGACAACGCCAACACGCCACCCAACGGTCCCTGCCATTTCAAAAATGCAGTGTGCAAGACCACCGCGCCACCCTGGGAAAAACCGGCGAGGAAAATCCGCGAGGCGTCTATTCCGCTGGCGCGCTCGTTTTCGATCAATTCGATGATGCGATCGGCGGACGCTTCCAGCTCATCACGATCAATCGCGCGGGCCGGGCTCATAGCTTTAATGTCGTACCAGCTCGGCATGGCATATCCGCCATTTATCGTCACTGGGCGAGTCGGCGCCTGCGGCAGCACGAAGCGCGTACTCAGCAGGCTTTCCTGCAGCGCTTCAGCCACCGGGAGGAAGTCGTAGCGGTCGGCGCCGAGGCCGTGCAGCCAGATCACGCAGGCGTCTGCGGGCTTAACAGGCTGAAGAATCAAGGGCTCGGTCATGTCTGCTCCAAATATGTGCGGGCGCTCTCATTGAGTGCGTGATTCGAGTGCGCGTCCGGTGGATCCGTTAAGAAGATGTCGCAAGGTTACAAGTTTTGCTATTGACCTGTCGCCGAATCGATTCGGCAAGCGGTGTGGTACGGGCTTTGCTATGGAAGGTTCTGTACGAAGCTTCCTACGCGTGGCGGTAACACTATCAGTGTACGACCCGCGACGGGATTGCAAAGAATCCGGTTATGGATGTTCGCCAATGGCCACTACGGGCTTAGCGAACGTGAAAGGGCTACAGCCCGTTCGGCCGATTGGTGAGAAGTGAGTTGTCCATGATGTGGATTTTCTCCTACTAGACTCATAGCGAAGGTCTTACGTCGGTTGACCCCAAAAAAAGCCAACACGGGTCAACAACGCCTCAAAAGGGTGCGGCAGGACTCAAGCTCCGACACAACAAGAGCAAAACTGGAGGTTTGAATGAAGATGTTGAAATCCACTCTGGCGATCGTGACTGCAGCAACAGTTCTCGGCGTCAGCGGGTTCGCTCAGGCGGGTGCAACCCTGGATGCCGTGCAGAAGAAAGGTTTCGTGCAGTGTGGCGTGAGCGACGGTCTGCCGGGCTTCTCGGTACCGGACGCAACCGGCAAGATCCTCGGGATCGACGCTGACGTCTGCCGCGCTGTGGCCGCTGCCGTGTTCGGCGACGCGACCAAGGTCAAATTCAGTCAGCTGAACGCCAAGGAGCGCTTCACCGCGCTGCAATCGGGCGAGATCGACATCCTGTCGCGCAACACCACCATGACCAGCTCCCGTGACGCGGGCATGGGCCTGAAATTCCCGGGCTTCATTACCTACTACGACGGCATCGGCTTCCTGGTGAACAACAAGCTGGGCGTGAAAAGTGCCAAAGAGCTGGACGGTGCAACCATCTGCATCCAGGCCGGTACCACCACCGAGCTGAACGTTTCCGACTACTTCCGCGGCAACGGTCTGAAATACACCCCGATCACTTTCGACACCTCCGATGAAAGCGCCAAGTCGCTGGAATCCGGTCGTTGCGACGTGCTGACCTCCGACAAGTCCCAGCTGTTTGCCCAGCGCTCCAAGCTGGCATCGCCGAAGGACTACGTGGTTCTGCCGGAAACCATTTCCAAAGAACCGCTGGGCCCGGTCGTGCGTAATGGCGACGACGAATGGC
The DNA here is from genome assembly GCF_053851495.1 of Pseudomonas sp. JQ36. NCBI lineage: Bacteria > Pseudomonadati > Pseudomonadota > Gammaproteobacteria > Pseudomonadales > Pseudomonadaceae > Pseudomonas > Pseudomonas sp. JQ36. The sequence continues at coordinate 5,947,653 of NZ_CM132642.1, forward strand.
TGGCCATCGTGCGCTGGGTTGGCTACGCGCTGCTCAACGCTGAAGAAGCCGGTATCACTTCGAAGAACGTCGAAGCCGAAGCCAAGTCGACCAAGAACCCGGACGTCGCCCGTATGCTCGGTGCTGACGGCGAGTACGGCAAAGACCTGAAACTGCCGAAAGACTGGGTTGTGCAGATCGTCAAACAAGTCGGCAACTACGGCGAAATCTTCGAGAAAAACCTCGGCAAGAGCACCCCGCTGGAAATCGACCGCGGCTTGAACGCCCTGTGGAACAACGGCGGCATTCAGTACGCACCACCAGTGCGCTAATGGTTCTATCGCCCGGCGGGCCAACCGCCGGGTGATGTTCTTGTTCCATTTTTTCCGGGGCACTTCATGCAAAATTCAATCGGCGCACCAAAGCAGAGGCTCAGCCTCAGCGATCCGCGAGTGCGTGCGTGGCTGTTTCAGATCATCACCGTCGTGGCGGTGGTCGCCATGGGCTGGTATCTGTTCGACAACACCCAGACCAACCTGCAGCACCGGGGCATCACCTCCGGTTTCGACTTTCTGGAGCGCAGTGCCGGGTTCGGCATCGCTCAACACCTGATCTCTTACACCGAAGCGGACAGCTACGCCCGGGTGTTCGTGATCGGCCTGCTCAATACCCTGTTGGTGACCTTCATCGGTGTGATCCTGGCGACTCTGCTGGGCTTCATCATCGGTGTGGCGCGGCTGTCGCCGAACTGGATCATCAGCAAACTGGCGACCGTGTATGTGGAAGTGTTCCGCAACATTCCGCCGCTGCTGCAGATCCTGTTCTGGTACTTCGCGGTGTTCCTGACCATGCCGGGACCGCGCAACAGCCATAACTTCGGCGACACCTTCTTCGTCAGCAGCCGTGGCCTGAACATGCCGGCCGCGCTGGCGGCTGATGGTTTCTGGGCTTTCGTGATCAGCGTCGTGGTGGCGATCGTCGGCATCGTGCTGATGACCCGCTGGGCCAACAAGCGCTTTGAAGAAACCGGCGTACCGTTCCACAAGTTCTGGACCGGTCTGGCGATTCTGCTGGTGATCCCGACCTTGTGCGCACTGATCTTCGGCGCTCCGCTGCACTGGGAACTGCCCGAGCTCAAAGGTTTCAACTTCGTCGGCGGCTGGGTGTTGATCCCGGAACTGCTGGCGCTGACCCTCGCCCTGACCGTGTACACCGCAGCGTTTATCGCCGAGATCGTGCGCTCCGGGATCAAGTCGGTCAGCCACGGCCAGACCGAAGCGGCGCGTTCGCTCGGCCTGCGCAACGGTCCGACCCTGCGCAAGGTGATCATTCCGCAAGCCCTGCGGGTGATCATTCCGCCGCTGACCAGCCAATACCTGAACCTGGCGAAGAACTCGTCGCTGGCCGCCGGTATCGGTTACCCGGAAATGGTTTCGCTGTTCGCCGGCACCGTGCTCAACCAGACCGGTCAGGCGATCGAAGTCATTGCCATCACCATGAGCGTGTACCTGGCGATCAGTATCAGCATTTCCCTGCTGATGAACTGGTACAACAAGCGCATTGCGCTGATCGAGCGGTGAGGAAACGCGCATGACAACCCATACTTTCAAACCCGACATGCCACCGCCGGCCAAGGTCTTCGGCCCGATGGCGTGGATACGCGCGAACATGTTCTCCAGCTGGCTCAACACCCTGTTGACCCTGTTTGCGTTCTACCTGATCTACCTCGTGGTACCACCGATCCTCAGCTGGGCGATTCTCGATGCCAACTGGGTCGGCACCACCCGCGCCGATTGCACCAAGGACGGCGCCTGCTGGGTGTTCATTCAGCAGCGTTTCGGCCAGTTCATGTACGGCTACTACCCGACCGGCCTGCGCTGGCGCGTCGACCTGACCGTGTGGCTGGCGGTGATTGGCGTAGCGCCACTGTTCATCTCGCGCTTCCCGCGTAAAGCGGTGTACGGCCTGAGCTTCCTGGTGATCTACCCGATCGTCGCCTGGTGCCTGCTGCATGGCGGCGTGTTCGGTCTCGACGCCGTGGCGACCAGCCAGTGGGGCGGCCTGATGCTGACCCTGGTCATCGCCACCGTGGGTATCGCCGGCGCCTTGCCGCTGGGGATCATTCTGGCGCTGGGCCGTCGCTCGAACATGCCGGCGATTCGTGTGGTCTGCGTGACCTTCATCGAGTTCTGGCGCGGCGTGCCGTTGATCACCGTGCTGTTCATGTCCTCGGTGATGTTGCCGCTGTTCCTCCCCGAAGGCATGAACTTCGACAAACTGCTGCGGGCGCTGATCGGGGTGATCCTGTTCCAGTCGGCCTACGTCGCCGAAGTGGTGCGCGGCGGCCTGCAAGCGATCCCCAAAGGTCAGTACGAAGCGGCTGCGGCGATGGGCCTCGGCTACTGGCGCGCCATGGGTCTGGTGATTCTGCCGCAAGCCCTGAAGCTGGTGATTCCGGGCATCGTCAACACCTTCATTGCGCTGTTCAAGGACACTAGCCTGGTGATCATCATCGGTCTGTTTGACCTGCTCAACAGCGTCAAGCAAGCCGCTGCCGACCCGAAATGGCTGGGCATGGCCACTGAAGGCTACGTGTTCGCCGCCCTGGTGTTCTGGATTTTCTGTTTTGGTATGTCGCGCTATTCCATGCATCTGGAACGCAAGCTCGACACTGGCCACAAGCGTTAGGAGTTCTCTGTAAATGAGCGAAGCAATCAAAAAGCCTGTCGGCCCTGAAGGCATTATCCAGATGCAGGGCGTGAACAAGTGGTACGGCCAGTTCCACGTGCTCAAAGACATCAACCTCAACGTCAAGCAGGGCGAGCGTATCGTCCTGTGTGGCCCGTCGGGTTCCGGCAAATCGACCACCATCCGCTGCCTCAACCGTCTGGAAGAACACCAGCAGGGCCGCATCGTTGTCGACGGCGTGGAACTGACCAACGACCTCAAGCAGATCGAAGCGATCCGCCGCGAAGTCGGCATGGTGTTCCAGCACTTCAACCTGTTCCCGCACCTGACCATCCTGCAGAACTGCACACTGGCGCCGATGTGGGTGCGCAAGATGCCCAAGCGCAAGGCCGAGGAAATCGCCATGCATTATCTGGAGCGCGTACGCATTCCGGAGCAGGCGCATAAATTCCCGGGGCAACTGTCCGGCGGTCAGCAACAGCGTGTGGCGATCGCTCGTGCGCTGTGCATGAAACCGAAAATCATGCTGTTCGATGAACCGACTTCAGCGCTCGACCCGGAGATGGTGAAGGAAGTACTCGACACCATGATCGGTCTGGCTGAAGACGGCATGACCATGCTTTGCGTGACCCACGAAATGGGCTTTGCCCGTACCGTGGCCAATCGCGTGATCTTCATGGACAAGGGCGAAATCGTCGAACAGGCGGCGCCGAACGACTTCTTCGACAACCCGCAGAATGACCGCACCAAGTTGTTCTTGAGTCAGATCCTGCATTGATTGCCTGAGAAGCTCGCCTGACAAAAAGCCCTGCCGGTATGCCGACAGGGCTTTTTTCATGGGGGCGAATCAGCCCGCATTTGTTTTGCGTTCAAGTGCCAGGTGCACGGCACGCAGCGCGTTGAGTCGGCCGTGCCCGTAGTAGTGACTGTGGCCGTTTTCGTCGTACTGGCCGCGCGGCCCGTCATCGGGGTGGCCGATCTTGTCGCAGCAATCGGCAAGTATCTGGCGTACCGCAGAGCGATCAAGCTCGGGATTGACGCCGAGCACCAGCGCAGCGATGCCCGCGGCACCGGGGCAGGCGCTGGAGGTACCGCTGAAGGCGTCGGTGTAGGCCGGCAATGTGGCGGCGGCAAACTTTGCGCTCAAATCAGTGGTGCGGATTCCCCGGGTCTGCGGGAGCGAGGTTGCAGGCTTGAACTTCGGGTCGGGGTGTTGCTGATCTCCGCTGGGAAAGCAGCACCAGAGTGACTTGCCATAATCACTGTAGGCACTGCGCCGGTTCTGATCGTTGCAGGCACCTACCGCAATGACATGGGGGTGGCTGGAATAGCCATCGTTATCGGCGCACTCGTTACCGTTTCCCGCGCCAAAAAAGATCACACAGCCCTTGCCATTGCGGCCCTTGGTGGCGGCGTATTCGATTGCCAGCCGTGTGCTGGCGGCCAGGGGAAACACTTGCGTGTGACGCGGGTCCGCCGGGTCGGCCCAATGCCCTTCAGCCGGCCCCCAGCTGCAGGAAATGACGTCGGCTCCCTGATCGGCAGCCCAGAAAAAGGCGTCGGCCTCCGCGCGGGCTCCCAAGGGTTTGGTGAGTTTCAACGGCATCAGGCTGGCTTTGGGGGCGACACCGCTGGCGCCGTCCTCACCATTGGCGCAAGCCACCCCGGCAGCGGCTGTACCGTGGCGTTCCAGGGCGTTCAGTGGGCGCGGGCCGCCTTTGGCGTTACGTCGGTCAAAGTTCTTTGCACCGACAACTTTGCCTTCTCCGGAAAATTCGGGATGGTCAATATCAAACGCGTCATCGATGACTGCGATGACGATGCCTTCGCCCTGCGCGAGCTCATGTGCGGCTTCGACGTTGGCGCTGGCATCGATTTCAACCTGATAGGTCACGGTGGTTTTCTTCAGGTGCCACTGATTGGCATGGATCGCTCGACGTTGACCCTGGCGCAGCAGCTCCGGGTGGCAGTACTCGATCTCGTCGCGTTCCAGCCATTTACTCGTGAGATTGCAGATCTCGATGCCACGGGTGGCGGGGTGATGCACAAAAAAGGCATTTTTTGCATACGGCACTTGTTGCTTGATCATCAGGCCCAGCTCTTCAAGCATGACCATGCACTCAGTGGCTTTCAGTGAGTCGATGAACTTCAAAAAGATATTTTCGGTATAGAGCACCGGCTCCTGAGTGATGGGATCCACCAGCACGCTGCCCGCGAAGCGCACGTCGGGCAATTCGCGTAACAGCGCCTTGCGTTGCGAGGCGTCCGAGTGCCCAGGCAGTTTGAAAATCTGCACATCAGCGTCCTCGACATGCAGCAACAGCTCGCAGCCTTCCAGCGCTGCGTGAGCAGAATCGCAGCAAAGCGTTTGGGCCAACTGCGTTCCCGCGTGGCTGCGGACTGCGAGCAATTGGCGATTTTTCTGCAGGACAAAAGGGCGGTCGTGCTGCTTGCCGAAATTGACTTCTACCATGAGCGGTGCAACTTCCTTTGGATAATGACGGGGCAAAACGCCCCTGGTTCAATTTCCAAAGTCTGCAGTCCAGCGTCGGCAAGTGATGTCGGCAGCGTTCCTGCAGACTGTGGGAAATCACTTCGCCTGTCAGCGGTTTTTACAACTCGACAAGTAGGATTGATGTCCCGTTTGTTCCTTCCTGCGTGGGGTTGTGTGGGACACCGCCGCTGACTAAGATGTCAGGAAATTCATCCTATGATTGGATGAAAGGGCGAATTCCATGACAGACATCTCACCTTTGATCAAGCGATCCCTGGTCGATCAGGCCTTGGATCAGTTGCGTCAGCGCATTACCGATGGTGTGTGGCAGGTCGGCGAACGGCTGCCAACCGAGCCTGAGTTGTGCGCCGAACTGGGCATCAGCCGCAACACCGTGCGCGAAGCCATGCGCGTGCTGGCGTTTTCCGGGTTGATCGAAATCCGGCAGGGCGACGGCAGTTATCTGCGCGCGGTGGTCGATCCGATGGACACGCTCAAGGCGTTGTCCCGCTGCTCGCTGGAGCAGGCGCGTGAGACCCGGCACATCCTCGAAGTCGAAGCGATTGGGCTGGCCGCGTTGCGTCGCACCGATGAGGATCTGCTAGCCCTGCGCGAAGCACTCGGCACCAGTGGCAGCCACTACCACGGCGATCTCGACACTTACATTGCTTGCGATCTGGTCTTCCACCGCCGTCTGGTGGACGCCGCGCACAACCCGACCCTCAGCGAGTTGTATCGCTATTTTTCCAGCATCGTCGGCGCGCAATTGCGCCAGACGCTGAACATCGTCCCGCGCCGTCAGGAAGTATTCGACCTGCACATCGAGTTGCTCGATGCGGTCGAACAACGCGACCCGGAACGGGCCAAAGCCATATCGAGGCAGTTGATCAATGAACCTTGAAAGCGAGAAAAATCTCTCAACCCACAAGCGCACGGCAGAACTCGAAGAACTGCTGATCGACGCCGAGGCTGACGATGAACAAGTACAGCAAAGCCATCCGCTGGTACGCCGGCCGTGGCTGTTGCTGCTGGGGCTGATTCTGGTCGCACTGAACCTGCGCCCTGCGCTGTCGAGCATGGCACCGCTGCTCAGCGAAGTGTCGAAAAGCCTTGGTCTGTCTGCGGCTCAGGCCGGTCTGCTGACCACGTTGCCGGTGTTGTGCCTGGGCTTGTTCGCGCCGCTGGCGCCGATTCTGGCGCGGCGTTTCGGCGCCGAGCGGGTGGTGCTGGGGATTCTGCTGACCCTGGCCGCCGGCATAATTGTGCGCAGCAACTTCGGTGAGATCGGGCTGTTTGCAGGTAGCGTGCTTGGTGGCGCGAGCATCGGCATTATCGGCGTGCTGCTGCCGGGCATCGTCAAACGCGACTTCGCCAGACACGCCGGGACCATGACCGGCGTCTACACCATGGCCCTGTGCCTGGGCGCCGCGATGGCGGCGGGTTCGACCGTGCCGTTGAGCGAGCACTTCGACCACAGCTGGGCACTGGGCCTGGGCTTCTGGGTGATCCCGGCGCTGGTGGCGGCGTTGTTCTGGCTGCCGCAAGTCGGGCAGAAACACGGCGCGCACAACGTCGCCTATCGGGTAAAAGGTCTGCTGCGCGATCCGCTGGCCTGGCAAGTGACTTTGTACATGGGCCTGCAATCGTCGCTGGCGTACATCGTGTTCGGCTGGTTGCCGTCGATCCTGATCGGCCGCGGGCTGACCCCGACCCAGGCCGGTCTGGTGCTGTCCGGTTCGGTGATCATCCAGCTCGCCAGCTCCCTCGCGGCGCCGTGGCTGGCGACCCGGGGCAAGGATCAGCGCCTGGCGATCGTGGTGGTGATGGCGCTGACCCTCGGTGGCCTGTTCGGTTGCCTGTATGCGCCAATCGAAGGACTGTGGGGCTGGGCGATTCTGTTGGGGCTGGGGCAGGGCGGTACGTTCAGCCTGGCGTTGACCTTGATCGTGCTGCGCTCGCGGGATTCGCATGTGGCGGCTAACCTGTCGAGCATGTCCCAGGGCTTCGGTTACACCCTGGCGTCGATGGGGCCGTTCGCGGTCGGCGTGGTGCATGACTGGACCGGCGGCTGGAATGCCGTGGGCTGGATCTTCGGCATCATCGGCACCGGCGCGATCATTGCCGGGCTGGGTGCGGGTCGAGCGCTGTACGTGCAAGTGCAAAGCGAAAAAATCTAAAGGCACTGATTTTCAAATGTGGGAGCGGGCTTGCTCGCGAAAGCGGTGGGTCAGTCAATATTGATGGCGACTGATTCACCGCTTTCGCGAGCAAGCTCGCTCCCACAGTTTTTGCGGTGCTTTAAATCTTGCGCGGTATTCGCTTTGCGAATGCCGATAGTGTTTCTTCGATTTGCAGCTTATCGTGCTGGCATTCTGTCCATTTCCAGGAGTTTGCCCATGAGCGAAGCTCACGCCGCGTTGATCACCCGCTTCTACCAGGCGTTCCAGCGCCTCGACGCCGAGGCCATGGCCGCCTGCTACACCGACGATGTGGTGTTCAGCGATCCGGCCTTCGGTGAACTGCGCGGGCGCGATGCCGGCGACATGTGGCGCATGCTCACCACCCGCGCCAAGGACTTCTCCCTGACCTTCGACAATGTCCGAGCCGACGAGCGCAGCGGCGGCGCGCACTGGGTGGCGACTTACCTGTTCAGCCAGACCGGCAATGTGGTGATCAACGATATCCAGGCGCGTTTCGTCTTTCGTGACGGCAAGATCTGCGAGCACCACGACCACTTCGACCTGTGGCGATGGTCGCGTCAGGCACTGGGCTTCAAGGGGCTGCTGCTGGGCTGGACGCCTCTGGTGCGCAACGCCGTCCGCGCGCAGGCGCTGAAAGGTCTGAAGGCATTTCAGGCTACTCGCTGATAAGATCGCGGCCTGTTTCCTACACATCCAGATCCCGAAGTGACCAGCCTCAGCGAAAAACCGGTTGAAGTCGTCGCGCCAGTGAGCAAGTCCTGGTTCGTCTACCTCGTGCGCGCGGCCAATGGCTCGCTGTACTGCGGGATCAGCGACGACCCGGTGCGCCGTTTCGCCAAGCATCAAAGCGGCAAGGGCGCGCGGTTCTTTCTGTCCAGCCCGGCGATGGCACTGGTCTACACCGAGCGTTGTCGCGACAAGAGTGATGCGTTGCGCCAGGAACGCTTGATCAAGAAGCTGCGCAAGAGCGCCAAGGAATGCCTGGTCGCGTCTTATCAATCTGACTGATCGGTTCCCATCAGGCAGATCTGTAGGCTGCTAATCAAATGCACGCTAAGCTGCGGACTCACTTTCTGTGCGGCGGAGCCGAGCATGTCCGAGTTGATTCTGCATCATTACCCGACCTCTCCATTTGCCGAAAAGGCTCGTCTGCTGTTGGGCTTCAAAGGCTTATCCTGGCGCTCGGTGCACATTTCGCCGGTGATGCCCAAGCCGGATCTGACCGCGTTGACCGGTGGCTATCGCAAGACCCCGGTGTTGCAGATCGGCGCCGACATCTATTGCGACACATCGTTGATCGCCCGTCGTCTGGAGCAGGAAAAAGCCCTGCCAGCGTTTTTCCCGGAAGGCCAGGAAATGACCAGCGCCAGCTTCGCCGCGTGGGCCGATTCGGTGGTGTTCCAGCACGCGGTCAGCCTGGTGTTCCAGCCGGAATCGGTGGCGGTGCGTTTCGGCAAGTTGCCGCCGGAAGCGATCAAGGCGTTTATCGCTGACCGTGCCGGCTTGTTCAGTGGCGGCAGCGCCACGCGGCTGTCGGCCGAACAGGCCAAGCACCAATGGCCAACGATCATGGCGCGGCTGGAGCAGCAGTTGCAGCGCGAGCAGGGTGACTTCCTGTTCGGCGAACCGTCGATTGCCGACTTTGCCCTGGCGCATCCGCTGTGGTTCCTCAAGGCGACGCACGTCACTGCGCCGTTGGTCGATGAATATCCGGCCGTGACTGCCTGGCTGGGCCGTGTGCTGGGCTTTGGTCATGGTGCCGCGAGTGAGATGACTGCCGAGGAGGCGCTGCAAGTGGCGCGCAGTTCGACGCCGGCGGCGTTGCCGGATGAGCAGTTTGTCGATCCGAACGGTTTCAAGGCCGGGCAGCAGGTGGCGATTGCCGCGACAGATTACGGGGTTGATCCGGTGGTGGGTGAGTTGCTGTTTGCTGGCCGCGAAGAGCTGATCTTGCGCCGCGAAGACCCGCGTGGCGGCGTGGTGCATGTGCACTTCCCGCGCTTTGGTTTCCGCATCGAAGCTCGCTGATCTCGCAAGTCAGATACAAAACCTGTGGGAGCGGGCTTGCTCGCGAATGCGGTGAATCAGTCGCGATCATTATTGACTGGCACACCGCGTTCGCGAGCAAGCCCGCTCCCACAGTTGTTATTTCAGGGCGGCGAGGATCTCGTCCGGGTCGAACCCGCGAATCAACGTGCCATTCACGTCGATCAGCGGAATCCCGCGCCCACCCAGTGCCTCATACGCCTTGCGCGCCTCGGCATCCTTCTCGATATCGAATTCCTTGAAAGGAATCCCCTTGCTGTCGAGAAAGCGCTTGGTCTGCTTGCAGTAGCCGCACCAGTCGGTGGCATACAGCACGACACGGGCCTGCGCCCGCGTCTGCTCCGAGACCATCTGCGACGGGTTGAACACCCGCTCGATCTTGCCCCAGTTCTGATAGATCACGACTACCAGCAGAACCAGCGCAACCTTCTTCAGCACATTGCCCAGCATCAGTTACGGCGCTTGAGCTGATCGGTGAGCGAGGTCGGCAGGCCCTTGATGATCAAGGTGCCGGCCTCCTCGTCGTACTCGATCTTCGAGCCCAGCAGATGCGCTTCAAAGCTGATCGACAGGCCTTCGGCGCGGCCGGTGAAGCGGCGGAACTGGTTAAGGGTGCGTTTGTCTGCGGGAATCTCCGGCGACAGGCCATAGTCCTTGTTGCGGATGTGATCGTAGAAGGCTTTCGGCCGTTCTTCGTCGATCAGCTCCGACAGCTCTTCCAGGCCCATCGGCTCGCCGAGCTTGGCCTGACTGCTGGCGTAATCGACCAGGGTCTTGGTTTTCTCGCGGGCGGAGTCTTCCGGCAGGTCTTCGCTTTCGACGAAGTCGCTGAAGGCCTTGAGCAGCGTGCGCGTCTCGCCCGGGCCATCGACGCCTTCCTGGCAGCCGATGAAGTCGCGGAAGTATTCCGAAACCTTCTTGCCGTTCTTGCCCTTGATGAACGAGATGTACTGCTTGGACTGCTTGTTGTTCTGCCACTCGGAGACGTTGATCCGCGCCGCCAGGTGCAATTGGCCGAGGTCGAGGTGACGCGACGGCGTCACGTCCAGCTCATCGGTCACCGCCACGCCTTCGCTGTGGTGCAGCAGGGCGATCGCCAGGTAGTCGGTCATGCCCTGCTGATAGTGAGCGAACAGCACGTGGCCGCCGACCGACAGGTTCGACTCTTCCATCAACTTCTGCAGATGCTCGACCGCAACCCTGCTGAACGCGGCGAAATCTTTGCCACCGTCCATGTATTCCTTCAGCCAGCCGCTGAACGGGAACGCACCGGATTCCGGATGGAACAGGCCCCAGGCTTTGCCCTGTTTGGCGTTGTAGCTCTCGTTGAGGTCGGCGAGCATGTTCTCGATGGCCGCGGACTCAGCCAGTTCGGAGTCACGGGCGTGCAGAACTGCGGGCGTGCCGTCGGGTTTTTTGTCGATCAGGTGGACGATGCAATGACGGATCGGCATGGGCTTCTCGGCTGGTGGAAGGGAGGAGGGCAGGCTCCCCCGAAAAAGCGCCCAGTGTACCGCAACCACTGGTTTTGGCGCGGGGTGAAGGGCAAATCCAGGGCGGGTGGGTGCCCTTATGCAGTTTTTTACCGATTTAGAGCAATAAAGCTGACCAAATGGGTAGCTAGAGGCGGATATTTCCCCGTCTCTGTGCTAGTTTTGCCCGGTCTTACGCGAAGTCACTGCGTTAAGCGTGCAATCAGCATTTGTCAGGTCGAACCAAACCCTGATTTCGGCATCTATAACCCGACTCGTCGTGGTTATCGCCGAGGGTGCCAGATCCAGAAGATCGGGCTCGATGGCTGACACTGCACTCTGCAATCCATATGAATTTGATAGGGAAGGAACACTACATGGCTCTTACTAAAGACCAACTGATCGCCGACATCGCTGAAGCTATCGACGCGCCGAAAACCACCGCGCGTAACGCTCTGGACCAACTGGGCCAAATCGTTGCTGATCAGCTGGAAAATGGCGGCGAAATCACCTTGCCAGGTATCGGCAAGCTGAAAGTGACCGAGCGTCCTGCCCGCACTGGCCGTAACCCTTCGACTGGCGCTGCCATCGAAATCCCTGCCAAGAAAGTGATCAAGCTGGTTGTGGCCAAAGGCCTGACCGACGCTGTGAACAAGTAAGACGCAGCGATAAAAAAACCGTGCACCGGAGCGATCCGGGCACGGTTTTTTTGTGTCTGCGATTTGGCGATGCACCTCGAACCTTTGTAGGAGTGAGCCTGCTCGCGATAGCGGTGTGTCAGTCACCTTGATGTCGGCTGATACACCGCTTTCGCGAGCAAGCCCGCTCCCACAAGTAGCTCAGTGTCAGCGAACCCAGCGCTCGCGACGCCAGATCTGCTGCTCGGACTTGGTCTGGAAGGTCCACGCCACAAAGCGGCTCTGTTTCTGCCCTTGCGACATTTCCACCACCTGGCTTTCCAGCACGCCGGCCTTTTTCAGGGCGGTTTCGATGGCGGGCAGGTTCGAGGCTTTCGACACCAGGGTGCTGAACCACAACACCTTGTGCTGGAAGTTCGCGCTTTCGGCGATCAGTTGGGTCACGAAACGCGCTTCACCGCCTTCACACCACAGCTCGGCGGACTGGCCACCGAAGTTCAACACCGGCAGTTTGCGTTTCGGATCGGCCTTGCCCAGTGCGCGCCATTTGCGCTCGCTGCCCTTGGTCGCCTCTTCCATCGAGGCGTGGAACGGCGGGTTGCACATGGTCAGGTCAAAGCGCTCGCCCGGTTCCAGCAGGCCGATCAGGATGTGCTTGCGGTTTTCCTGCTGGCGCAGCTGGATCACCTTGTTCAGCCCGTTGGACTGGACGATGGCTCGGGCGGCAGCCACGGCGGTCGGGTCGATTTCCGAACCGAGGAAGTGCCAGCGGTATTCGCTGTTGCCGATCAGCGGATAAACGCAGTTGGCGCCCATGCCGATGTCCAGCACGTTGACGATCGCGCCGCGCGGCACCTTGCCGTCGTTCATGCTGGCCAGCAGGTCAGCGAGGAAGTGCACGTAATCGGCGCGGCCCGGAACCGGTGGGCAGAGATAATCCGCCGGGATGTCCCAATGCTCGATGCCATAGAACGCCTTGAGCAGCGCCCGGTTGAACACCCGCACCGCGTCGGGGCTGGCGAAGTCGATGCTTTCCTTGCCGTACGGGTTGGTGATCACGAATTTCGCCAGTTCCGGCGTGGTCTTGATCAGCGCCGGGAAGTCGTAGCGACCCTGGTGGCGATTGCGCGGGTGCAGGCTGGCCTTTTCACGCGGCTCGACGGCTTTGGCCGGGGTCGCGGCATCAGGCTTCTTGCGCGCAGGTTTGGGTGTGCGGGGGGCGTTCATGGGTGTGATCGATTCGGGTATGGCTGAAAGTGGCGGGTATTGTCCCACATCTCAAGGCAACACCGTTCAAACTGTGGGAGCGGGCTTGCTCGCGAAGGCGGTTACACATCCGGCAGATGTGTCGACTGACACCCCGCATTCGCGAGCAAGCCCGCTCCCACAGGGGATTTGTAGCGATTCTTGAATAAAAAAGGGAGGCCGTTGCGGGCCTCCCTTATTCATTGCGGCTTGCCTTACAGGCTGGAAATCCGCGCGTGCTGCTCGGCCAGCTTGCCCAGGGCCTGTTCAGCCTCGGCCAGTTTGGCGCGTTCCTTCTCGATGACTTCGGCCGGGGCCTTGTCAACGAAACCGGCGTTGGACAGCTTGCCGCCAACCCGCTGGACTTCGCCCTGCAGACGCAGGATTTCCTTGTCCAGACGTGCCAGCTCGGCGCCCTTGTCGATCAGACCGGCCATCGGCACCAGCACTTCCATCTCGCCCACCAGTGCGGTGGCGGACAGCGGCGCCTCTTCGCCAGCGGCCAGAACGGTGATCGATTCCAGACGCGCCAGCTTCTTCAGCAGCGCTTCGTTCTCGGTCAGACGACGCTGGTCCTCAGCGCTGACGTTCTTCAGGTAGATCGGAAGCGGTTTGCCCGGGCCGATGTTCATTTCGCCACGGATGTTACGCGTGCCGAGCATCAGACCCTTGAGCCATTCGATGTCGTCCTCGGCGGCCGGATCGATGCGCTCCTCGTTGGCCACCGGCCAAGGCTGCAGCATGATCGTCTTGCCCTGAATACCGGCCAGCGGCGCGATGCGCTGCCAGATTTCTTCAGTGATGAACGGCATGAACGGATGCGCCAGGCGCAGCGCCACTTCCAGTACGCGCACCAGCGTGCGACGGGTGCCGCGCTGGCGCTCGATCGGAGCGTTTTCGTCCCACAGCACAGGCTTGGACAGTTCCAGATACCAGTCGCAGTACTGGTTCCAGATGAACTCGTACAGCGCTTGCGCGGCGAGGTCGAAACGGAACTGATCCAGTTGACGGGTCACTTCGGCTTCGGTGCGCTGCAGCTGCGAGATGATCCAGCGATCCGCCAGCGACAGCTCATAGGCTTCGCCGTTCTGGCCGCAGTCTTCGCCTTTGTCCAGAACATAACGCGCGGCGTTCCAGATCTTGTTGCAGAAGTTGCGATAGCCTTCGACGCGGCCCATGTCGAACTTGATGTCGCGACCGGTGGACGCCAGCGAGCAGAAGGTGAAGCGCAGGGCGTCGGTGCCGTAGCTGGCGATGCCGTCGGCGAACTCGTCGCGGGTCTGCTTCTCGATCTTCTTCGCCAGTTTCGGCTGCATCATGCCGGAGGTGCGTTTCTGCACCAGGGCTTCCAGCTCGATACCGTCGATGATGTCCAGCGGGTCCAGGACGTTGCCCTTGGACTTGGACATCTTCTGGCCCTGGCCATCACGCACCAGACCGTGCACGTAAACGGTCTTGAACGGTACTTGCGGCGTGCCGTCCTCGTTCTTGATCAGGTGCATCGTCAGCATGATCATCCGGGCAACCCAGAAGAAAATGATGTCGAAACCGGTGACCAGCACGTCGGTGGAGTGGAATTTCTTCAGGAACTCGGTCTTTTCCGGCCAGCCCAGGGTGGAGAACGTCCACAGGCCCGAACTGAACCAGGTGTCGAGTACGTCGTTGTCCTGTTGCAGCGCAACGTCCGGGCCGAGGTTGTGCTTGGCGCGCACTTCGGCTTCGTCGCGACCGACGTAGACCTTGCCCGACTCGTCGTACCAGGCCGGAATCCGGTGGCCCCACCACAGCTGACGGCTGATGCACCAGTCCTGGATGTCGCGCATCCACGAGAAGTACATGTTTTCGTACTGCTTGGGCACGAACTGGATACGGCCGTCTTCAACGGCAGCAATCGCCGGCTCAGCCAGAGGCTTGGTCGACACGTACCACTGGTCGGTCAGCCACGGCTCGATGACGGTGCCGGAACGGTCGCCTTTCGGTACTTTCAGGTTGTGGTCGTCGACGCTGACCAGCAGGCCGGCGGCGTCGAACGCAGCGACGATCTGCTTGCGCGCTTCGAAACGCTCGAGACCGGCGTACTCGGCCGGGATCTTGCCGTCGATGCTGTCATTCAACGTGCCGTCGAGGTTGAACACCTGGGCTGCGGGCAGCACGTTGGCGTTCTTGTCGAAGATGTTCAGCAGCGGCATGTTGTGGCGCTTGCCGACTTCGTAGTCGTTGAAATCGTGGGCCGGGGTGATCTTCACGCAGCCGGTGCCGAATTCTGGATCGCAGTAATCGTCGGCGATGATCGGGATGCGGCGGCCAACCAGTGGCAGCTCGACGAATTTGCCGATCAGGGCTTTGTAGCGCTCATCGTTCGGGTTAACCGCGACGGCGGAGTCGCCGAGCATGGTTTCCGGACGGGTAGTCGCGACGATCAGGAAATCGTTGCCTTCAGCGGTTTTCGCGCCGTCGGCCAGCGGGTACTTGAGGTTCCACAGGAAACCTTTCTCGTCGTGGTTTTCCACTTCGAGGTCAGAAATCGCCGTGTGCAGCTTGGTGTCCCAGTTGACCAGACGCTTGCCGCGGTAGATCAGGCCGTCTTCGTGCAGGCGTACGAAGGCTTCCTTGACCGCTTCCGAGAGGCCGTCGTCCATGGTGAAGCGCTCGCGGCTCCAGTCCACGGACGAGCCGAGGCGGCGGATCTGGCGGCTGATGTTGCCGCCGGACTGATCCTTCCACTCCCAGACTTTCTCGAGGAATTTCTCGCGACCCAGGTCATGACGGTTCTGGCCGGTGGCTTCCAGTTGACGCTCCACCAGCATCTGCGTGGCGATACCGGCGTGGTCGGTGCCCGGCTGCCACAGGGTGTTGCGACCCTGCATGCGGCGGAAACGGATCAGGGCGTCCATGATCGCATTGTTGAAACCGTGACCCATGTGCAGGCTGCCGGTGACGTTCGGCGGCGGGATCATGATGGTGTAGGAATCGCCCGCGCCTTGCGGTGCGAAATAGTTCTCGGACTCCCAGGTGTTGTACCAGGAAGTTTCAATGGCGTGCGGCTGGTAGGTCTTATCCATGCGCGGCGGGACCCTATTGGCATTTATTCAGGAAAAGCCGGGAAGTATAGCGGGGCATGGGGCCGAGGGCGAGCGGGGGAGGTAGTGCGCGGTTCAAATGTGGGAGCGGGCTTGCTCGCGAATTCGGTGTGTCAGCCAGCGATGATGGTGCCTGACATACCGCATTCGCGAGCAAGCCCGCTCCCACAGGGGATTTGTGGTTATTCGTATTGGCTCAAAAGCCGTTCCATCCGCGCCTCGAGGCGGCGTTTGATTTCGGTTTCGATGTGCGGCGCGAAGTCGTCGATCACATCCTGCATGATCAATTGCGCAGCGGCGCGCAGTTCGCTGTCCAGGTGCAGCAGGGCGTCCGGGCCTTTATCCACAGGTGCAACAGCAGGTGCCGGGGCCGGAGCCGGCGCAGGTGGCGGTTCGATGGTCGGCGGCGTGGCGTCGACGGCCTCGAACAACATCGGAATCTGTTCCTGTTCGCCATCCTCGACCGTGTCGGTCAGCAAGGGTGGTTGCAGGTTGTCATCGCCGAGCAACTGGCGGATCGATTCAAGATCGTCCAGCAGGTGCGCAGGCTTTTGCAGCGGTTTTGGAGTGTCCATCGGCGTACTCAGAGTCGCTGTAAACGGTGGTCTTGCAGAGGATAGCCCTGTTCGCGGTAGAAACGGAAACTCTCCCGTGCCGCCGCGCGAATCGTCGGATCTTCCACCACCACTTCCGCCACACGGGCGAATTTACTGGCGAAGGCCGGGACTTTCAGGTCGAGGTTGACCAGCAAGTCCTGATGCTCGCCGCAGTCAGTGCCCGTTCCCAGCACGATCAAACCGTCCGGTTCGCTCTCGGCAGGGCCGTGGGGCACGAAGGTTTCGCCCTTGAACGCCCACAGACGCGCATCAAGATCCTCACGCTGAGCAGCATCGCTGCAATGCAGGTAGATGCGATGGCCCATGCGCCAGGCTTTCTCGGTGAGCTTGCAGGCAAAGTCCAGACGAGCCGAAGGATCGGCGCTGGGCAGGATGTAGAAGTCGACTTTGGTCATTGCGGTTCCTGAGCCTTGAACGGCGTCACCGCAAAGTGACGCCGCCCAGGTTCATCGGTTTCAGGCTTTGGCGCGGTCCAGCAGGTATTGGGTCAGCAGCGGCACCGGACGGCCAGTGGCGCCCTTGTCCTTGCCGCCGCTGGTCCATGCGGTGCCCGCGATGTCCAGGTGCGCCCAGTTCAGGTTCTTGGTGAAGCGCGACAGGAAGCACGCGGCGGTGATGGTGCCGGCCTTTGGCCCGCCAATGTTGGCGATGTCGGCGAACGGGCTGTCCAGTTGTTCCTGGTATTCGTCGAACAGCGGCAGCTGCCAGGCGCGGTCGTCTGCGGTTTTACCGGCGCTGAGCAGTTGCTCGATCAGTTCGTCGTTATTGCCCAGCAGGCCGGAAGTGTGGGCGCCCAGTGCAACCACGCAGGCACCGGTGAGGGTGGCGATGTCGATCACTGCTTGCGGCTTGAAGCGCTCGGAGTAGGTCAGGGCGTCGCACAGCACCAGACGGCCTTCGGCGTCGGTGTTGAGGATTTCCACGGTCTGGCCGCTCATGGTAGTGACGATGTCGCCCGGACGCGAGGCGTTGCCGCTCGGCATGTTTTCGGCGCAAGCGAGGATGCACACCAGGTTGATCGGCAGCTTCAGTTCAAGCACCGCACGCAGGGTACCGAACACGGAGGCCGCGCCGCCCATGTCGTACTTCATTTCGTCCATGCCGGCGCCAGGCTTGAGGCTGATGCCGCCGGTGTCGAAGGTGATGCCTTTGCCGACCAGCGCGTAAGGCTTCTCGGACTTCTTGCCACCGTTGTATTGCATGACGATCAGGCGCGGCGGCTGGGCGCTGCCCTGGCCGACGGCGTAGAACGAGCCCATGCCCAGGGATTTGATCTTCTTCTCGTCGAGGACGTCGACTTTCAGATCCTTGAACTCTTTGCCGAGGTTCTTGGCTTGCTCGCCAAGGAAGGTCGGGTGGCAGATGTTCGGCGGCAGGTTGCCCAGATTACGGGTGAAGGCCATGCCATTGGCGATGGCGGTGGCATGATTCACCGCGCGCTGTACTTCGGCCTGCGCAGCCTTGATGGTCAACAGGGTGATTTTCTTCAGGGCGCGCGGTTCGGCTTTCTGGCTCTTGAACTGGTCGAAGGTGTATTCGCCGTCCACCAGGGTTTCGGCCAGCAGGCGGGTCTTGCCGTAGCTGTCGCGGTTCTTGACGATGATTTCATCCAGGGCCAGCACGGCGTCGCTGCCGCCCAGACCTTTCAGGGTATTGAGGATGCCGGCAACGATTTTACGGAACGGACGGTCGCCCAGTTCTTCATCCTTGCCCACGCCGATCAGCAGCACGCGCTCGGCTTTCAGGTTCGGCAGGCTGTACAGCAGCAGGCTTTGACCGACCTTGCCGGCCAGATCGCCACGCTTGAGCACGGCGCTGATCGCGCCACCGCTCAGTTCGTCGAGCTGTCTGGCGGCCACGCCGAGTTTGCGGCCTTCGCCGACGGCAACCACCAGGGTGGCGGTTTTCAACGTTTCTGGGCTAACGCTTTTTACAACCAGTTCCATGTCCGGATCCCTGAATGAATGGTCAACACACAGGCGTTCGACGGTGTCCGCAGTCGCCTGCTTATAGATAGAAGAGACGCAGGCCAGTGCCTGCGACAAAGGCGGCAGTTTGAACCTCGCTCCCTGCGCCTGACAACCCTCGGCGGCACGATCTTCAACCGATTACACGCTTGGGTGAGTGTGCGCAGTGACAGGCGCCCTCAATCACAGGATAATGCCGCATCTTTTTTTCGACGGCTCTGCCTTGCGGGCCGGTCGAGACGTTTGCTTGTTTGGCCGCCTTAGCCTGACAACCCTGGAGTGTCTGGTTTGATCGTCTTCCGTTATCTGTCCCGTGAAGTGATGTTGACCCTGAGCGCCGTCAGCGCCGTGCTGCTGGTCATCATCATGAGCGGTCGCTTTATCAAATACCTTGCCCAGGCCGCTGCGGGCCAACTCGATCCGGGATCGCTGTTCCTGATCATGGGTTACCGTCTGCCGGGTTTCATGCAACTGATCCTGCCGCTGGGTCTGTTCCTCGGGATCCTGCTGGCTTACGGCCGGCTGTACCTCGAAAGCGAAATGACCGTGCTCTCGGCCACCGGCATGAGTCAGCAGCGTCTGCTGCGCATGACTCTGTTCCCGGCGACGCTGGTGGCACTGGTGGTGGCGTGGCTGAGCCTGAGTCTGGCCCCGCAAGGCGCCAACCAGTTCCAGCTGCTGCTGAACAAGCAGGACGCCCTGACCGAGTTCGATACCCTCGAACCTGGCCGTTTCCAGGCGTTGCGTGACGGGACACGGGTGACCTACACGGAAAGCCTGACCGACGACCGCGTCAACCTTGGCGGCGTATTCATCTCGCAGAAGAACCTCGGCTCCGATCAGAAGGACCGCGGGATTTCCGTGCTGGTGGCCGAGAAGGGCCGCCAGGAAGTCCACTCGGACGGCAACCGCTACCTGATCCTGCAGAATGGCTATCGCTATGACGGCAGCCCGGGTCAGGCCGATTACCGCGCGATCAAATACGACACCTATGGCGTATTGCTGCCAAAACCTGATGCCAGTGACGAAGTCACCGACCGTGACGCGATCCCGACTTCGACCCTGCTGGGTGCTGACGACGAGCGCTCCAGGGCCGAACTGCAATGGCGGATTTCGCTGCCGTTGCTGGTGTTCATCGTGACCCTGATGGCGGTGCCGCTGTCGCGGGTCAATCCGCGTCAGGGCCGTTTCCTGAAGCTGCTGCCGGCGATTCTTCTTTATATGGCTTACCTGACCATCCTGATTGCCGCCCGCGGCGCCCTCGAAAAAGGCAAGATCCCGCCGGCTCTTGGCCTGTGGTGGGTGCACGGGATCTTCCTGGCCATCGGTCTCGGCCTGCTGTACTGGGAACCGATGCGCCTGAAGCTGGCCAGCCGTCGCAGCGCAGCGCTGGAGGTGGCCCGTGGTTAAACTCGACCGCTACATCGGCAGCAGTGTGTTCATGGCGATCATCGCCGTGCTGGCGATCATTCTGGGTCTGGCGACCCTGTTTGCCTTCATCGACGAGATGAGCGACGTCAGCGATACCTACACGCTGACCGATGTGCTGAGCTTTGTCCTGCTCACCGCACCGCGTCGCCTGTATGAAATGTTGCCGATGGCCGCGCTGATCGGCTGTCTGATCGGCCTCGGCAGTCTGGCCAGCAGCAGCGAGCTGACCGTCATGCGCGCCGCTGGCGTGTCCATCGGGCGTATCGTCTGGGCCGTCATGAAACCGATGCTGGTGCTGATGCTGGCCGGCGTGCTGATCGGCGAATACGTGGCCCCGGCCACCGAAAGCATGGCCCAGGCCAATCGCTCGCTGGCGCAAGGCAGCGGCGACGCGCAGAGCGCCAAGCACGGCATGTGGCACCGTCAGGGCGAGGAGTTCATCCATATCAACGCCGTGCAACCCAACGGCCTGTTGTATGGCGTGACCCGCTATCACTTCGACAAAGAGCGCCACCTGCTCAGCTCCAGCTTCGCCAAACGTGCGGAATTCGACGGCAAGCGCTGGCTGCTCAGCGACGTGACCACCACGGTGTTCCACGAGCGCAGCACCGAGGTGCTGAATGCGCCGAGCGAGGAGTGGGACGTGTCGCTGAGCCCGCAATTGCTCAACACGGTGGTGATGGCGCCTGAGTCGCTGTCGATTTCCGGTCTGTGGGGCTACATCCACTATCTGGCGGATCAGGGCCTGAGCAACGGTCGCTACTGGCTGGCATTTTGGGTCAAGGTGTTGCAGCCACTGGTCACCGCCGCGCTGGTGCTGATGGCGATCTCCTTTATCTTCGGCCCGTTGCGCTCGGTGACCCTCGGTCAGCGGGTGTTCACCGGTGTGCTGGTTGGCTTCACCTTCCGCATCGTCCAGGATCTGCTCGGCCCATCGAGCCTGGTATTCGGCTTCTCGCCGCTGTTCGCGGTGCTGGTGCCGGCCACGGTCTGTGCGCTGGCGGGTGTCTGGTTGCTGCGACGGGCCGGTTGATGGCCGCGTTGTTGCCAGTGCTTTAACCGCGAAAACGCCTCGGTCGACAGACCGGGGCGTTTTCGTATGCAATCCGGGTGACAGGCGAACGTGACGCTTGCGCCGTGTATCAGGTACAATTCCCGGCTATTTTTCGGCGGGCCAAGCCTGCAGCCTTTTTGAGTGTTGATCCGTGAGTGATTTGAGTCATATCCGCAATTTCTCCATCATCGCCCACATTGACCATGGCAAGTCGACGCTGGCTGACCGTTTCATCCAGATGTGCGGTGGCCTGGCCGAGCGTGAAATGGAAGCCCAGGTACTGGATTCCATGGATCTGGAGCGCGAACGCGGGATCACCATCAAGGCCCACAGCGTTACCCTCTATTACAAAGCCAAAGATGGCGTCACCTACCAGCTGAACTTCATTGACACCCCGGGCCACGTCGACTTCACCTACGAAGTCAGCCGTTCCCTGGCCGCGTGTGAAGGTGCGTTGCTGGTGGTCGATGCCGGTCAGGGTGTTGAAGCCCAGTCCGTGGCCAACTGCTACACCGCCATTGAGCAAGGCCTCGAGGTCATGCCGGTGCTGAACAAGATCGACCTGCCACAGGCCGAGCCGGACCGCGTCAAGGACGAGATCGAGAAGATCATCGGTATCGACGCCACCGACGCCGTCACCTGCAGCGCCAAGACCGGCCTGGGTGTCGACGAAGTGCTCGAGCGTCTGGTCGCGACCATTCCTGCGCCGACCGGCAACATCGAAGATCCGCTGCAAGCGCTGATCATCGACTCCTGGTTCGACAATTATCTGGGCGTTGTTTCCCTGGTGCGCGTGCGTCATGGCCGTGTGAAGAAGGGTGACAAGATCCTGGTGAAATCCACCGGCAAGATCCACCTGGTCGACAGCGTCGGTGTATTCAACCCGAAGCACACCGCTACCGCTGACCTCAAGGCTGGCGAAGTGGGCTTCATCATCGCCAGCATCAAGGACATTCACGGTGCACCGGTCGGTGACACCCTGACCCTGAGTTCGACCCCGGATGTCCCGGTTCTGCCCGGTTTCAAACGCATCCAGCCACAGGTTTACGCCGGTCTGTTCCCGGTCAGCTCCGACGACTTCGAGGACTTCCGCGAAGCGCTGCAGAAACTGACCCTGAACGACTCGTCGCTGCAGTACACCCCGGAAAGCTCCGACGCCCTGGGCTTCGGCTTCCGTTGCGGGTTCCTCGGCATGCTGCACATGGAGATCATCCAGGAGCGCCTCGAGCGCGAGTACGACCTGGATCTGATCACCACCGCGCCAACGGTAATTTTCGAGCTGGTGCTGAAAACCGGTGAAACGATTTACGTCGACAACCCGTCCAAACTTCCGGATGTGTCGGCCATCGAAGACATGCGCGAGCCAATCGTGCGCGCCAACATCCTGGTTCCGCAGGAACACCTGGGCAACGTCATCACCCTGTGCATCGAGAAACGCGGTGTGCAGGTCGACATGCTGTTCCTCGGCAATCAGGTGCAAGTCACTTACGACCTGCCGATGAACGAAGTGGTCCTGGACTTCTTCGACCGTCTCAAATCCACCAGTCGTGGCTATGCTTCGCTGGATTACCATTTCGATCGTTACCAATCGGCTAATCTGGTGAAACTGGACGTGCTGATCAACGGTGACAAGGTCGATGCCCTGGCGTTGATCGTGCACCGTGACAATTCGCACTTCAAAGGTCGCCAGTTGACCGAGAAGATGAAGGAACTGATTCCTCGTCAGATGTTCGACGTGGCGATCCAGGCGGCCATTGGCGGTCAGATCGTTGCCCGGACAACCGTCAAGGCACTCAGAAAGAACGTATTGGCCAAATGCTACGGCGGTGACGTAAGCCGTAAGAAAAAGCTGCTTGAAAAGCAAAAGGCCGGTAAGAAACGCATGAAGCAGGTCGGCAACGTGGAAATTCCACAAGAAGCCTTCCTTGCCGTGCTCAGGTTGGAATAGTCAGGTCCTATGTCACTAAATTTCCCGCTGTTGCTGGTCATCGCCGTGTTCGTCTGCGGCCTGTTGGCGTTGCTCGATCTGCTGTTCCTGGCGCCGCGTCGGCGTGCTGCCATTGCCTCTTATCAAGGCAGTGTCAGCCAGCCCGAGCCCGTGGTGGTCGAGAAGCTGAACAAAGAGCCGTTGCTGGTTGAATACGGCAAGTCGTTCTTTCCGGTGCTGTTCATCGTGCTGGTGCTGCGTTCGTTCCTGGTGGAACCGTTCCAGATTCCGTCCGGCTCGATGAAACCGACTCTGGATGTGGGCGATTTCATTCTGGTGAACAAGTTTTCTTACGGGATCCGCCTGCCGGTGATCGACAAGAAAATCATCGAAGTCGGTGATCCACAGCGTGGCGATGTGATGGTGTTCCGCTACCCGAGCGACCCGAACGTCAACTACATCAAGCGTGTAGTCGGCCTGCCGGGCGACACGGTGCGTTACACCGCCGACAAGCGTCTGTTGGTCAATGGCGAGTCGATTGCCGAGCAACTGGTCGGCTCCGAGCCGGGCACGCTGGGCAGCGCGGAGCTCTACAAGGAAAAACTCGGCGCCGCCGAGCACCTGATCCGCAAGGAAATGAGCCGCTACCGCGCAACCCCGGACCGTACCTGGACCGTGCCGGCCGGCCATTACTTCATGATGGGCGACAACCGCGACAACTCCAACGACAGTCGCTACTGGGATGATCCGAACATTCCCAAGGATTTGCTGGGCATGGTTCCCGACCAGAATATCGTCGGCAAAGCCTTCGCTGTCTGGATGAGCTGGCCGGAACCGAAACTCAGCCACCTGCCGAATTTCTCGCGGGTTGGCCTGATCAAGTAATCAATCACGGCGCTGTTGACCACAGCGCCGAATGCATTTCTGGAGTCGACACAAATCGGCACCAGGGCATGAAGCCACGATATTCAGGACGTCATTTTTGAACACAGCGTTAATTGTCCCAGGCCTGCGCCGTACCCCGGCGATGGCAGTGGAATCCAGCCACGAACTCAGCGTGGGTAAACCGTGAGCGTTTCTCTAAGCCGTCTCGAGCGCCAGCTCGGTTACACCTTCAAGGATCAGGAGCTGATGCTGCTGGCCCTCACGCACCGCAGCTTTGCCGGGCGTAACAACGAACGCCTGGAATTCCTCGGCGATGCCATCCTCAATTTCGTCGCCGGCGAGGCGCTGTTCGATCGCTTCCCGCTGGCCCGCGAAGGCCAGTTGTCGCGTTTGCGCGCACGTTTGGTGAAGGGTGAGACACTGGCCGTGCTGGCCCGTGGTTTCGACCTGGGCGACTACCTGCGTCTGGGCTCGGGCGAACTGAAAAGCGGTGGCTTCCGTCGCGAATCGATTCTGGCCGATGCCCTCGAAGCGCTGATCGGCGCGATCTACCTCGATGCCGGCATGGACGTCGCCCGCGAGCGGGTACTGGCCTGGCTGGCCGGCGAGTTCGAAGGCCTGACGCTGGTCGACACCAACAAGGATCCCAAGACCCGTCTGCAGGAACACCTGCAATCACGTGGTTGCGAACTGCCACGCTACGAAGTGGTGGATATCCAGGGTGAACCGCACTGCCGTACCTTCTTCGTCGAGTGCGAAGTGGTCTTATTGAATGAAAAAAGCCGAGGTCAGGGTGTGAGCCGTCGTATTGCCGAACAGGTAGCGGCCGCCGCAGCACTGATTGCCCTGGGCGTGGAGAATGGCAATGACTGATACAAACGCAACTCGCTGTGGCTACGTTGCCATCGTCGGCCGTCCCAACGTCGGCAAGTCGACGTTGCTCAACCACATCCTCGGCCAGAAGCTCGCGATCACCTCGCGCAAGCCGCAGACCACCCGTCACAACATGCTCGGGATCAAGACCGAGGGTGACGTGCAGGCGATCTACGTCGACACCCCCGGCATGCACAAGGGTGGCGAAAAGGCTCTGAACCGTTACATGAACAAAACCGCTTCGGCAGCGTTGAAAGACGTCGACGTGGTGATCTTTGTGGTCGATCGCACCAAGTGGACCGAAGAAGACCAGATGGTCCTGGAGCGCGTGCAGTACGTGACCGGCCCGCTGATCGTCGCGCTGAACAAGACCGACCGCATCGAAGACAAGGCCGAGCTGATGCCGCACCTGTCGTGGTTGCAGGAACAGCTGCCGAACGCGCAGATCATCCCGATTTCCGCGCAGCACGGGCACAACCTCGACGCGCTGGAAAAGGTCATCGCCGATCATCTGCCGGAGAACGATCACTTCTTCCCGGAAGACCAGATCACCGACCGCAGCAGCCGCTTCCTCGCTGCCGAACTGGTGCGTGAGAAAATCATGCGCCAGATGGGCGCCGAGCTGCCGTACCAGATCACCGTCGAGATCGAAGAGTTCAAGCAGCAGGGCAAGACCCTGCATATCCATGCGCTGATCCTCGTCGAACGTGACGGCCAGAAGAAGATCATCATTGGCGACAAGGGCGAGCGCATCAAACGCATAGGCACCGAAGCGCGCAAGGACATGGAGCTGCTGTTCGACTCCAAGATCATGCTCAACCTGTGGGTCAAGGTGAAGGGCGGCTGGTCCGACGACGAACGTGCTCTGCGTTCGCTGGGTTACGGCGACCTGTAAATAGCGGTTTTCCGAGGCACCGGAGAACCCCCTGTGGGAGCGGGCTTGCTCGCGAATGCGGTGTAGCATTCAGCATTGATGTTGACTGTTACACCGCATTCGCGAGCAAGCCCGCTCCCACATTTGGTTTTGGGTTGTTTACAAAGCTGCGTTTCTTCATCGAGAACTCCATGTCGCAAACCCCACCTCCCGCCCAACTCGCCTACGTCCTGCATTCGCGCGCCTACCGCGAAACCAGCGCGCTGGTCGACTTCCTCACGCCACAAGGGCGGCTGCGGGCGGTGTTGCGCAGTGCGCGGGGCAAGGCCGGGACACTGGCGCGACCGTTCGTGCCGCTGGAAGTCGAGTTTCGTGGCAAGGGTGAGTTGAAGAACGTCGGGCGCATGGAAAGTGCCGGTAATGCGACGTGGATGGTCGGCGAGGCGTTGTTCAGCGGTCTCTACCTCAATGAGTTGTTGATCCGTATGCTCCCCGCCGAAGACCCGCATCCGGCGGTGTTCGATCACTACGCAGCGACTTTACTGGCTTTGGCCGAAGGGCGGCCGCTGGAGCCGCTGTTGCGCTCATTCGAATGGCGCCTGCTGGATGATCTCGGTTATGGCTTCGCCATGAACACCGACATCCACGGCGAACCTGTCGCCCCGGATGGTCTCTATCGTCTGCAAGTGGACGCTGGCCTTGAGCGCGTTTACCTGCTGCAACCTGGGCTGTTCAACGGTGTTGAGTTGCTGGCCATGGCCGAAGCCGACTGGTCAGCCCCCGGCGCACTCTCAGCCGCCAAACGTCTGATGCGTCAAGCATTGGCCGTTCACTTGGGCGGTCGTCCGCTTGTCAGTCGCGAACTGTTTCGCAAGCCCTGATCACCCCGTATGCTGTGCGCCGAATCTCTAAATTCAGGAGCGCATCCGTGACCACCAGCAATCGCATTCTTCTTGGCGTGAACATCGACCACGTCGCCACCCTGCGTCAGGCCCGTGGCACACGCTACCCGGATCCGGTCAAGGCAGCGCTGGACGCGGAAGAGGCGGGCGCCGACGGCATCACCGTGCACCTGCGTGAAGACCGCCGGCACATCCAGGAACGCGACGTGCTGTTGCTCAAGGATGTGCTGCAGACCCGCATGAACTTCGAAATGGGCGTCACCGAAGAAATGATGGCGTTCGCCGAGCACATCCGTCCGGCGCACATTTGCCTGGTCCCGGAAACCCGTCAGGAGCTGACCACTGAAGGCGGTCTTGATGTAGCGGGGCAGGAAGAGCGGATCAAGGCAGCGGTCGAGCGCCTGTCGAAGATCGGCAGCGAAGTGTCGTTGTTCATCGATGCTGACGAACGCCAGATCGCTGCGTCGAAACGCGTTGGTGCACCGGCGATCGAACTCCACACCGGGCGTTACGCCGATGCCGAAACCCCGACCGAAGTTGCTGAAGAATTGAAGCGTGTGGCGGACGGCGTGGCGTTTGGTCTGGCGCAGGGCCTGATCGTCAATGCCGGGCATGGCCTGCATTATCACAACGTCGAAGCCGTGGCGGCGATCAAGGGCATCAACGAACTGAATATCGGCCATGCGCTGGTGGCGCATGCGTTGTTCGTGGGCTTCAAGTCGGCTGTTTCCGAGATGAAAACGCTGATTCTGGCGGCCGCCAAGCACTAAGCAACACCCCAGAACCCAATGTGGGAGCGGGCTTGCTCGCGAAGGCGGTGTATCAGTCAAAGAATATGTCGACTGACACACCGCCTTCGCGAGCAAGCCCGCTCCCACATTGGATTTATGCTGTTAGTTAGAGCGGGGCAGGCTCTTGAGCCGGTTTTGACTTGTCGATCCCCGGCACATGCAGGTTGCCCTCAGCCACCTGATCGCCTTCAAGCTGCGGCTGGGTCACCCAGGTCAGGATGTCGTAGTAGCGACGGATGTTCGCCACGAAATGCACCGGCTCGCCGCCTCGGGCGTAGCCATAGCGGGTCTTGCTGTACCACTGCTTCTGCGACAGCCGCGGCAAAATCTTCTTCACATCGAGCCATTTGTCGGGGTTCAACCCTTCCTTGGCCGTCAGCTTGCGCGCGTCATCCAGGTGACCGCTGCCGACGTTGTACGCCGCCAGGGCAAACCAGGTGCGATCCGGCTCCTTGATCGAATCGTCGAGCTGATCCTTCATGTAGGCCAGGTATTTGGCGCCGCCCATGATGCTTTGTTTGGGATCGAGTCGGTTCGACACGCCCATCGCCTGAGCGGTGTTCTGGGTCAGCATCATCAAACCGCGTACGCCGGTTTTCGAGGTGACCGCCGGTTGCCACAGCGATTCCTGATAACCGATGGCCGCCAGCAGGCGCCAGTCGACTTTCTCTTTCTTGGCGTAAGTCTTGAAGTGCTGTTCGTATTTGGGCAGGCGCTGCTGCAAGTGCTGGGCGAAGGTGGTGGCGCCCATGTAGCCGAGGACATCGACGTGGCCGTAATAACGGTCTTTCAGGCGCTGCAGGGTGCCGTTTTTCTGCACCTTGTCGAGGTAGGCGTTGATCTCGTTGAGCAGGCTGTTGTCTTCGCCGGCGGCCACCGCCCAGCTCTGGCTGCGCGCATCGCCGAGGTCGAAGGCCACACGGATGTTGGTGAAGTACACCTGGTTCATCGCCACTTCGTTGGAGTCGACCAGCGTCAGATCGATCTGGCCTTCATCGACCATGCGCAGCAGGTCGACCACCTCAACGGCGTCGGACTCTTCGTATTCGATGCCCGGAAACTTCTTTTTCAGCTCCGCCAGTTGTTCGGCGTGGGTGCTGCCCTTGAGCACCATGATCTTCTTGCCGACCAGATCACCTGGATCGGTAGGGCGCGACTGGCCGTTGCGGTAGATGATCTGCGGGGTGACTTCGAGGTAGGAGTGGGAAAACCGCACCTGCTTCTTGCGATCCTCGCTGCTGACCAGACCTGCCGCCGCCAGCACCGGGCCGTTCGGCTTGCCGATCTGGTTGAACAGGTCGTCGAGGTTGTCGGCGGTCTCGATCTTCAGCTCGACCCCCAAATCGTCGGCGAAGCGCTTCACCAGCTCGTATTCGAAGCCGGTTTCACCGCTGCGATCCTGAAAGTAGGTGGCGGGGCTGTTACGGGTAATCACCCGCAGCACACCATCCTCCTTTACGCGCTCGAGTGTGTTGGGTTTATCAACACAGCCACCGAGCATCAGGAAGAGTCCGGTTGCGATCAGCCATTTGGCGTACCGCGGACGCAAAGCCGTTGGGAAAAACATCTGCGCAGTATACGCAAACGGCTGCGGGCGCCATATCTCGACAGCGAGGGGCTTGTCTGCTAGAGATCACAAAACTGCACGAAACCCCGCAGGAATGGGGCTAAACGGCATTTTGTGACAGAAAAAATAAGCGCTGCCCGCGCACCCTCGGAATTTGACTTCAAAGGCAGAAACACAGATTGATATCCGAGTGCAACCGTGCGTAGCGTTTCGGGTGATGTTGAGGGCGGTTTAGGCTAGAATGCACGGCCTCAAAGCACACCCCTTCCCGAGGCTGTCCCGAAGATGTTGATCCTGCGCGGCGCTCCTGCCCTTTCTGCCTTTCGCCACAGCAAACTCCTTGAGCAACTGAGCCAGAAGGTTCCAGCTGTCAGTGGCCTGTATGCTGAATTCGCTCACTTCGCCGAAGTCACCGGCGTCCTGACCGGCGACGAACAGCAGGTGCTTGCGCGCCTTCTGAAGTACGGCCCAAGCGTTCCGGTACAAGAGCCGACCGGTCGTCTGTTTCTGGTGTTGCCGCGTTTCGGCACCATCTCGCCATGGTCGAGCAAGGCCAGCGACATCGCCCGCAACTGCGGCCTGAGCAAGATCCAGCGCCTGGAACGCGGCATCGCGTTCTACGTGGCCGGCCAGTTCAGTGACGCCGAAGCCCAGCAAATCGCCGACGTGCTGCATGACCGCATGACCCAGATCGTTCTGGGCAATCTGGAACAGGCCGCCGGTCTGTTCAGCCACGCCGAGCCGAAGCCGCTGACCGCGATCGACATCCTTGGTGGCGGTCGCGCCGCGCTGGAAAAAGCCAACACCGAGCTGGGCCTGGCCCTGGCCGAAGACGAGATCGACTACCTGGTCAACGCCTTCAACGGTCTCAAGCGCAACCCGCACGACATCGAACTGATGATGTTCGCCCAGGCCAACTCCGAGCACTGCCGCCACAAGATCTTCAACGCCAGTTGGGATATTGATGGCGAGAGCCAGGAAAAAAGCCTGTTCGGCATGATCAAGAACACCTATCAGATGCACAACGAAGGCGTGCTGTCCGCTTATAAGGACAACGCTTCGGTGATCGTCGGTAACGTCGCCGGCCGCTTCTTCCCGGATCCGGAAACCCGCCAGTACGGCGCGGTGCAGGAGCCGGTGCACATTCTGATGAAGGTCGAAACCCACAACCACCCGACCGCAATCGCCCCGTTCCCGGGCGCATCCACTGGTTCCGGCGGCGAGATCCGCGACGAAGGTGCAACCGGTCGTGGCGCCAAGCCAAAGGCCGGCCTGACCGGTTTCACCGTGTCCAACCTGCAGATTCCGGGCTTCGAACAGCCGTGGGAAGTGCCGTACGGCAAGCCTGAGCGCATCGTTACCGCGCTGGACATCATGATCGAAGGCCCGCTGGGCGGCGCCGCGTTCAACAACGAATTCGGTCGTCCGGCCCTGACTGGCTACTTCCGTACCTTCGAACAATCGATCAGCACCCCGCATGGTGATGAAGTTCGCGGTTACCACAAGCCGATCATGCTCGCGGGCGGCATGGGCAACATCCGTGAAGAACACGTCAAGAAAGGCGAGATTCTGGTCGGTTCCAAGCTGATCGTGCTCGGCGGCCCGGCGATGCTGATCGGTCTGGGCGGCGGCGCCGCTTCCTCGATGGCCACCGGCACCAGCTCGGCGGATCTCGACTTCGCTTCCGTTCAGCGTGAAAACCCTGAAATGGAGCGTCGCTGCCAGGAAGTCATCGACCGTTGCTGGCAGCTGGGCGACAAGAACCCGATCAGCTTCATCCACGACGTGGGCGCGGGCGGTCTGTCCAACGCCTTCCCGGAACTGGTCAACGACGGCGACCGCGGGGGCCGTTTCGAACTGCGCAACATTCCAAACGACGAGCCGGGCATGGCCCCGCACGAAATCTGGTCCAACGAATCCCAGGAACGTTACGTTCTGGCGGTCGGCCCGGCCGACTTCGAGCGCTTCAAGGCGATCTGCGAACGTGAGCGTTGCCCGTTCGCCGTGGTCGGCGAAGCCACTGCCGAGCCACAGCTTACTGTCACGGATAGCCACTTCGGCAACAACCCGGTGGACATGCCGCTGGAAGTGTTGCTGGGCAAGGCGCCGCGCATGCACCGTTCGGTGGTTCGCGAAGCCGAGCTGGGCGACGATTTCGATCCGTCGAACCTCGACATCAGCGAATCCATCGAACGCGTCCTGCATCACCCGGCCGTGGCGAGCAAAAGCTTCCTGATCACCATTGGCGACCGTACCATCACCGGCCTCGTGGCCCGTGACCAGATGGTTGGCCCATGGCAGGTGCCGGTGGCCGACGTCGCCGTCACCGCCACCAGTTTCGACGTCTACACCGGTGAAGCGATGGCCATGGGCGAGCGGACTCCGCTGGCGCTGCTGGACGCTCCGGCGTCGGGCCGCATGGCCATCGGCGAAACCCTGACCAACATTGCCGCTTCGCGCATCAACAAGATCTCCGACATCAAGTTGTCGGCGAACTGGATGTCCGCTGCCGGCCACCCGGGCGAAGACGCGCGTCTGTACGACACCGTGAAAGCGGTCGGCATGGAACTGTGCCCTGAGCTGGGCATCACCATTCCGGTGGGCAAGGACTCGATGTCCATGGCCACTCGCTGGAACGACAACGGCGAAGAAAAAACCGTGACCTCGCCGATGTCGCTGATCGTGACCGGTTTCGCCCCAGTGGCTGACATCCGTCAGACCCTGACCCCGGAACTGCGCATGGACAAGGGCACCACCGACCTGATCCTGATCGACCTCGGTCGCGGTCAGAACCGTATGGGTGCCTCGATCCTTGCCCAGGTGCACGGCAAGCTCGGCAAGCAGGCTCCGGACGTCGATGACGCCGAAGACCTGAAAGCCTTCTTCGCGGTGATCCAGGGCCTCAACGCCGACGGTCACCTGCTGGCGTACCACGACCGTTCCGACGGTGGTCTGCTGACCTCCGTGGTGGAAATGGCTTTTGCCGGCCACTGCGGTCTGAGCCTGAACCTGGACAGCGTTGCCGAAAACTCGGCAGAAATCGCTGCGATCCTGTTCAACGAAGAACTGGGTGCGGTGATCCAGGTTCGTCAGGACGCCACGCCAGACATCCTCGCGCAGTTCAGCGCTGCCGGTCTGGGCGACTGCGTGTCGGTGATCGGTCAGCCGATCAACAATGGCCAGATCAACATCACCTTCAACGGTGACACGGTGTTCGAAGGTCAGCGTCGTCTGTTGCAACGTCAGTGGGCCGAGACCAGCTATCAGATCCAGCGTCTGCGCGACAACGCCGACTGCGCCGAGCAAGAGTTCGACGCGCTGCTGGAAGAAGACAACCCGGGCCTGAGCGTCAAGCTGAGCTACGACGTCAACCAGGACATCGCCGCGCCTTACATCAAGAAAGGCATTCGCCCACAGGTTGCCGTGCTGCGTGAGCAGGGCGTCAACGGTCAGGTGGAAATGGCCGCCGCGTTCGACCGCGCCGGTTTCAACGCGATCGACGTGCACATGAGCGATATTCTCGCCGGCCGCGTCGACCTGAACGAGTTCAAAGGCCTGGTGGCCTGCGGTGGTTTCTCCTACGGCGACGTACTCGGCGCCGGTGAAGGCTGGGCCAAGTCGGCGCTGTTCAACAGCCGTGCCCGCGATGCGTTCCAGGGCTTCTTCGAACGTAACGACAGCTTCACCCTCGGCGTGTGCAACGGTTGCCAGATGATGTCCAACCTGCACGAGCTGATCCCGGGCAGCGAGTTCTGGCCGCACTTTGTGCGCAACCGCTCCGAGCAGTTCGAAGCGCGCGTGGCGATGGTACAGATCCAGGAATCGAACTCGATCTTCCTGCAGGGCATGGCCGGTTCGCGTATGCCGATCGCCATCGCGCACGGTGAAGGCCATGCCGAGTTCTCCAGCGAAGAAGCCTTGCTGGAAGCTGATCTGTCGGGTTGCGTGGCGATGCGTTTCGTCGACAACCACGGCAAGGTCACCGAAGCCTACCCGGCCAACCCGAACGGTTCGCCGCGCGGGATTACCGGTCTCACCAGCCGCGACGGTCGTGTGACGATCATGATGCCGCACCCGGAGCGGGTGTTCCGCGCGGTGCAGAACTCGTGGCGTTCGGAGGACTGGACCGAGGATGCTCCCTGGATGCGCATGTTCCGTAATGCTCGTGTCTGGGTGAACTAAGCGTCGTGTACAAGCTCGGGTTTTTTGTTCCTGACAGTCATGTCGAGGTGGTCAAGGACGCTGTATTCGCTGCCGGTGGTGGGCGGATCGGTGACTATGACCACTGTGCTTGGCAGGTGCTTGGGTCTGGTCAGTTTCGGCCTTTGCACGGCAGTCAGCCGTTCATTGGTGAGGCGGGGCAGGTTGAGCGGGTTGAGGAGTGGAAGGTTGAGCTTGTGGTTTGTGACGCGTTGATTGGTGATGTGGTGGCTGCTCTCAAGTTGAGCCACCCTTACGAGACGCCGGCTTATGAGGTGTGGCGGCTGGAGGATTTCTGATCTTTCTGCCGCTGGAACGGGAAACCCGCAGATGAGTGATTGTCTGCGGGTTTTTTGTTGGCAGCGATTTGCTTTTCTGTAGGAGTGAGCCTGCTCGCGATGGCGCCCTGACAGGCGACCATGTTCTGGCTGACTGTGTGAATATCCGTTTCTTCGGGTGCGGCGGCTGGCGGTTTCGCCCTTACGGCGACTCACTTTTTTTACAAACGCCTAAAAAAAGTAAGCAAAAAAACGCTTGCTCCTACGTTCGGCCCGCTCGCTGGGGCTCGGGGTCCCTTCGCTGCGGGATCGATCCGGGCGCAGCGCCTACGGTTTGCTTCGCTGCACCTCCTCTCGCTGTGTTTGGCTGCGCCAAACGGTCGCTGCGCTCCCACCCCCGGATCAATCCCTCCACTCAGCCTTCCGACGTCGCCCGTGGATCAAGATCAAGAGCGGTACTCGAGCTTGCGCTCATTGTTTTGAGTGGGGCGGCTGCGCCGCATGGGGCACACACAAATCAAAACTGTGGGAGCTGGCTTGCCAGCGATGGCGGCCTGATAGCCGACCAATTTCTACCTGAATACACCGGGTTCAACCTGTGGGAGCGGGCTTGCTCGCGAAGGCGTCCTGACTGCTGACGGATCCATTGCGGATGTACTCAACCTCTGTGGGAGCCCTGCTTGCCAGCGATGGCGGCCTGACAGCCGACCGATCTCTACCTGAATACACCGGGTTCAACCTGTGGGAGCGGGCTTGCTCGCGAAGGCGTCCTGACTGCTGACGGATCCATTGCGGATGTACTCAACCTCTGTGGGAGCCCTGCTTGCCAGCGATGGCGGCCTGACAGCCGACCGATCTCTACCTGAATACGCCGGGTTCAACCTGTGGGAGCGGGCTTGCTCGCGAAGGCGTCCTGACAGCTGACGGATCCATTGCGGATGTACTCAACCTCTGAGGGAGCCCTGCTTGCCAGCGATGGCGGCCTGACAGCCGACCGATCTCTACCTGAATACGCCGGGTTCAACCTGTGGGAGCGGGCTTGCTCGCGAAGGCGTCCTGACAGCTGACGGATCCATTGCGGATGTACTCAACCTCTGTGGGAGCCCTGCTTGCCAGCGATGGCGGCCTGACAGCCGACCAATCTCTACCTGAATACGCCGGGTTCAACCTGTGGGAGCGGGCTTGCTCGCGAAGGCGTCCTGACAGCTGACGGATCCATTGCGGATGTACTCAACCTCTGTGGGAGCCCTGCTTGCCAGCGATGGCGGCCTGACAGCCGACCAATCTCTACCTGAATACGCCGGGTTCAACCTGTGGGAGCGGGCTTGCTCGCGAAGGCGTCCTGACAGCTGACGGATCCATTGCGGATGTACTCAACCTCTGAGGGAGCCCTGCTTGCCAGCGATGGCGGCCTGACAGCCGACCGATCTCTACCTGAATACGCCGGGTTCAACCTGTGGGAGCGGGCTTGCTCGCGAAGGCGTCCTGACAGCTGACGGATCCATTGCGGATGTACTCAACCTCTGTGGGAGCCCTGCTTGCCAGCGATGGCGGCCTGACAGCCGACCGATCTCTACCTGAATACACCGGGTTCAACCTGTGGGAGCGGGCTTGCTCGCGAAGGCGTCCTGACAGCTGACGGATCCATTGCGGATGTACTCAACCTCTGTGGGGAGCCCTGTTTGCCAGCGATGGCGGCCTGACAGCCGACCAATCTCTAGCTGATGCGGTACTCACCTGTAGGAGCTGCCGAAGGCTGCGATCTTTTGATCTTGCCTTTGATTGTGGAAAGCCAAAGTCAAAAGATCGCAGCCTTCGGCAGCTCCTACAGTGGGATGTTTTGTGTTTAAAAATGTGTGGAATCAGAAGAACCTTCCCACAAGGTTTTCAGGTTGTCCCTCGGACGTCCGATCTCTAGGCTTCGTCTGTCGCTGCCAATTCAGCGACCGGGCGTGAGATCCCCGGAATGCTTGCAACTAGCGCCAACACCACGATAATTGGCGCCAGCTCAATCTGCTGCCTGCTTTATGGCGGCTGTGTGCGGGCAGACTTCGGTCTGGCCGGTTGCCTGCTCCGGTGGATCTCACCCTGCACATAGCTGCCACCTCTTTGCCGCGTGAGATCCGGCGAACGATGGCATCTTCACACGCCATAGCAGGAGTTGAATTTTGGACAAACTGATCCCTGATCCACCCCACAAAACCACACCCCCACCCGCCGACGCCATCCGGGTTGAAGACCTGACGAAAGACCGTGAAGCCATCAAGCGCGCTGTCGATTTCTACTTCACCCCGCAATCCGCTGAGGCGCATCAGCCCAGCACAATGTTCATGGTCAACCCAAGCATCGACACCGAAACCCTGCTAGCCCACGCCTACTAATCGTTGGCCTGCGCCAGTGCCATGGCCAACAACTTCGCCAGCGAACTCAGCGGCCTGCAACGCAGCACCGCACTGGCGATCCAGCAAATCGTCATGCTCGCCGAACTCGCGGTAAATCGTGCCCTGGATCGGGTCGATCCACAAATCTGACTCCCGCGTCATCGTTCATCGCCAGCAGGCTGGCCCAACAGGTGAACGCATTCCCCTGTAGGCGTGAGCCTGCTCGCGATGACGGCCGAACAATCGACCAGTCTGTAAATGAGCAGCGTTCCTTCAGAGTCACCCTTTCTTACGGTTCAAACGATCTGACAAGGCTGATAAAAAATTCATCCCAGGTCAGTTGTTGGTCTTTGTCGTCGTCATATCGTTCATAAAGCAGAGTCAGCTCATCAGTGAGTGTGGCGGGGGCACTGGAGCCGTCCATTGCGTTGAAAAGCTCATTGAACGACACCTTTCCATCTTTGTTTGCGTCGTAGCGATTGAAGTCCCGGTCGAACTGTTCGATCACCTGCCAACGGATCGCTTTTCTGCCAATCACGTCGTTCACGTAATCTGAAAGGAACTCGAACCAGGTGATATCAGCGTTATTGTCGACATCGAGTTTTTTGACCAACGCCGCCAGCGTTTCAGGTGAGGTGAACCGCTCCATCGCCTGCTCATACTCGAGAACGGTCAGCCTCCCATCATGGTTGTCGTCATACCTGATGAAGTCGTTTCGCAGGTTTTCCAGTTTTTCTACGGTAATGGCCATCTTGTCGCCTCCTATGAATTCAGAGTTCAAGGCGCCAGCCTTCTCTCCAAGAGGCAGGTTAGGAACAAGGCGTAACAGAGCACAACTGTCAGAGCTGACAGTTGACAGGGATGCTTGGATTCAATATCCAAGGGCGCCTCATCGGAGGCCGCTCATCCGAACCACCGCTTACCTGTAATTTCTGACAGTGGTGCGATTCGGCAAACTTCTGTCTGATGAGACTTCCAACCACAACAGGTAAGAAGGATTTTGCGATGTCTACTGAAAAAAACACTGTGCCAGTGATTACTTCCGCGAAAAACAGCCAAGGCGAGGAGGTTCCAGACGGTGGCACCACTCGGGGCACTGTTGTGCGGTTGAGCGGCTTGGCGTCTGCTGACGATGAGCTCGAAATTTTTGACGCTGCTACTAGGAAGGGGCAAGTAGTCGCTACCGCTGCAGGCACTTGGCTCTTTGACTTGACGGATTTGTCAGTGAGCAGGCATGCGATTACTGCCAAAGGATGGGCTGGTATCTCCGCACCGCGTACGTTCATCGTCACCGTCAAGTAAACATCCGATAAAAAAGCCGCTGAGCTCCCAGCCCAGCGGCTTTCCGTTTATCAGTGAGGCTGTTGAGTTTCGCTGTGGGTTATACCTTGGCGCTGACCTCACTCCGATTAACCAACGCCTCAATCGCCCCACTCAAACTCGCCGCTTTCTCGCCAATCAACAAATGCCAGACCCCACCCTCCAACGGGCTGACACCCTGGCAACCCAGCTCTTTCAACTGAGCCTCGGACAACGCTTTACCATCGACCAGTTGCAGGCGAATGCGGGTCAGGGCGATGCAGTCCAGTTGCAGCACATTCTCGCTACCGCCCAACGCCGTCAGCCATTGTTGGGCTTCCGGTGCAGCGACCATTGCAGCTTTCGATTCCTCGACCACCACCGCAGGCGCAGCCACCAACGCACGCCCAAGCGTCGGCATGGCGAGGCGGATTTCGTCGGCGATGCTGTCGGCCAATGGCCCGACCACCACCTGCAAGCTGCCGCCCTTGCCCGGGCGTACCACGGCCATCGCACCCAGAGCCTTCAAGTCAGCGTCGGAAGCCTTGTTGCGATCGACCATTTCCAGGCGCAGACGAGTCGTGCAGGCGCCAACGGTGAGCAGGTTCTCGGCACCGCCCAAGGCTTTGATGTAAGCCGCAGCGCGCTCGTTCTCGGTGAGAACTGCCTTGTCAGCCGCCGCCACATCCTCACGCCCCGGCGTCTTCAAATTGAAGCGGCGGATACAGAAATCAAACACCGCGTAATACACCACGGCGTACGCCAGTCCGACCGGAATCACCAGCCAGCCATTGGTCGAGCGCCCCCAACCCAGCACCATGTCGATGAAGCCGCCGGAGAAGGTAAAACCGAGGTGGATGTTCAGCGCATTGGTGATCGCCATCGACAGGCCGGTCAGCAGCGCATGCAGCAGATACAACAACGGCGCCAAAAACATGAAGGCGAATTCAATCGGTTCAGTCACCCCGGTCAAAAACGACGTCAAAGCCATCGACAGGAAGATCCCGCCCATGACTTTACGGCGTTCGGGCAACGCGTTGCGGTACATCGCCAGGCACGCGGCGGGCAGGCCGAAGATCATCATCGGGAACATGCCGGTCATGAACTGGCCGCCCTTTGGATCGCCGGCGAAGTAGCGTGACAGGTCGCCGGTGACCAGTGCGCCGGTGGTCGGGTCGGTGAAGTTGCCGAACACGAACCACGCCATGTTGTTGAGGATGTGGTGCAGGCCGGTGACGATCAGCAAGCGGTTGAACACGCCAAACACGAACGCACCAATGCTGCCGCTTTCCATCATCAGAGTACCGAAGCTGTTGATGCCGTGCTGGATCGGCGGCCAGATGTAGCCAAACACCACACCCAGCCCGACCGCTGCGAACCCGGTGACAATCGGCACGAACCGGCGGCCGCCGAAGAACGCCAGATACTCCGGCAGTTTGATGTCCTTGAAGCGGTTGTACAGCGCGCCCGCCATCAGGCCACTGACGATACCGGCTAGCATGCCCATGTTGATGCTCGGGTCGAGCACCTTGAGCGTGGAGATCATCACCAGGTAACCGATCACTCCGGCCAGGCCTGCGGTGCCGTTGTTGTCCTTGGCGAATCCGACGGCGATGCCGATGGCGAAGATCATCGCCAGGTTGGCGAAGATCACCTGGCCGGCATCGTGAATGATCGCGATGTTCAGCAGGTCGGTGTCACCCAGACGCAGCAACAGGCCGGCAATCGGCAGGATCGCGATCGGCAGCATCAGCGCACGGCCGAGGCGTTGCAGGCCTTCGATGAAGAGTTGGTACATGGTGTTTCTCCCTGCTCTTTATAGAGAGCTTGTTGTTAGTGCAGAGGCCAATGCTGGTGGCAGGCGTGACGAACCGCAGCGGCGCTGTTGAGTTTCAACAGGTCGCGGCTGAGGCGTTGGCATTCGGCCTCGTGCAACTGGCGCACGCGATCCTTGATTTCACCGATTTGCACCGGGCTCACCGACAGCTCGGTCACGCCGAGGCCGATCAGCACTGGTGTCGCCAGTGGATCGGAGGCGAGGGCACCGCACACGCCAACCCAGCGTTTGTGCACCGCCGCACCTGCGCAGGTCATGGCGATCAGCCGCAGCAACGCCGGGTGCAGGGCATCGACCCGAGCGGCCAAACCTGCGTGGTCGCGGTCCATGGCCAGGGTGTATTGCGACAGATCGTTGGTGCCGATCGACAGGAAGTCGGCGTGCTCGGCCAGTTGTTCGGCTTGCAGCGCGGCGGCGGGGACTTCGATCATCACGCCGATTTCCGGGCGCTGATTGATGCCCAACTCCAGGCACAGCGCATCGACCCGTTGACGGATGTGCAGCAGTTCGTCGACTTCGGTGACCATCGGCAACAGGATCCGGCAACGGCGCAGCGGGCTGACTTGCAGCAGTGCGCGCAGTTGCTGATCGAGGATTTCCGGACGGGCCTGAGCCAGACGAATGCCACGCAGACCCAAGACCGGGTTGGCTTCGGCGGGCAGCGGCAGGTAGTCCAGTTGCTTGTCGCCGCCGACGTCGATGGTGCGGATGATCACCGAGTGCTCGCCCATGGCATCGAGCACGGCTTGATAGGCGATGCGCTGCTCTTCGACGTCCGGCGCGGTTTGCCGGTCGACGAACAGGAACTCGGTACGCAGCAGGCCGACGCCATCGGCGCCGTTGGCAAAGGCGTCTGCCGCTTCATGGCTGGAGGCGACATTGGCGACCACTTCGATGGCCACGCCATTGCGGGTTTCAGCGGGCAGATGCGCCTTGGTCT
This sequence comes from Pseudomonas sp. JQ36, assembly GCF_053851495.1. Classification (NCBI taxonomy): domain Bacteria; kingdom Pseudomonadati; phylum Pseudomonadota; class Gammaproteobacteria; order Pseudomonadales; family Pseudomonadaceae; genus Pseudomonas; species Pseudomonas sp. JQ36. The sequence goes on from NZ_CM132642.1 coordinate 5,987,319, forward strand.
GTTGCGCATCGCGGCGTTGCTGACGGTCGATTTGCGCCTGCTGCACTTCGGCCAGGCGTTCGGCGTTCGGCGTCAGTTCGAGGCGACCGCCATCGGCATCCAGCACCACCGACTGACCTTGTGCTTGATCGAGTAAAGCGGCGCCCAGTGCAACCAGGCACGGCAGACCTTTGCCGCGCGCCAGAATCGCCACGTGCGAAGTCGCGCCGCCCTCGGCCATGCACAACCCGGCGACACCTTGCGCGCTGAGTTGCAGCAGATCCGACGGCGTCAGCTCATGCGCAGCGACGATGGCGCCGGCCGGCACCTCGTAATGCCAGGCTTCGCCAAGCAGGGCGCGCAGCACCCGTTGCTTGAGGTCGCGCAGGTCGTTGGCGCGTTCGGCCAGCAGCGCGCTGCCGGTGTGTTGCAGTACTTCGCACTGCACGTCGATCGACTGACTCCAGGCGTGGGTCGCCGCCGTGCCTTGGTCGATGGAATGCTGCGCGGCGTCGAGCAGGGCCGGGTCTTCGAGCAGTGCCAGATGCGCGGCGAAGATCGCTTCTTCGTCGGTGCTCTTGTGCTTTTTCGCTTGGGCGAGAGTAGCGTTGATTTCGCCGCGAACCTGATTCAGCGCGGCTTCAAGTTTCTGCAGTTGCTCAAGCGGAGCATGATTGCCCGCATCTGCCGGCAGGCTGATCGCGTTCAGGCGAAACAGCGGCCCGCCCACCAGTCCTGGTGCGGCGCACACACCTTGCAGCACGCCAGTCTCGGCCGGACGCTTGCTCGGTGCGGCGTTGACCTGTGCAGCGGCGTGATGATCATCCGGCAGGGCGGTCGCCAACGCATTCAGCAATGCTTGCAGTGCAGCTTCGGCGTCCGGCCCCTGACAGCTGACGTGTACTTCATCCTGCTCGCCGATGGCCAGTCCCATCAAGCCGATCAGGCTGTTGCACGGCGCCGATTTACCGGCGAAGTGCAGCTGCGACTGGCTCTTGAAGCCTTGTGCGGTCTGGCGAATCAGTGCGGCAGGGCGCGCATGCAAGCCGCCGCGATGCGCCACCAACACCTGACCATGAACCTCTGGGCCGCCAACCGCTTGGGCAGTCGCCGCAGAGCTGTTGCGCGCAATGATGTGCAGCAACGGCTCGCCGACCTTCACCGCTTTGAGTGTGATCGGGCGCACCTGGAAATCCTGGCTGTTGGTCAGGATCAACAGGCTGACCAGGCTTTTGCATTGCTGGGCGACCTGGTCCAAGTCGTAGCGCAACAACGGCTGACCGTTGCTGACCCGCGTACCTTCCTTGACCAGCATCGAGAAGCCTTCGCCGTTCAGTTCAACGGTGTCGAGGCCCAGATGCAGGAGGATTTCCGCGCCGTTGTCGGCGCGCACGGTCAGGGCGTGGCCGGTACGGGCGACGTGGATGATCTCTCCAGCGCAGGGCGAATACAGGGTGTCATTCAGCGGGTCGATGGCGATGCCGTCACCCATCGCGCCGCTGGCGAACACCGCGTCCGGGACTTTGGCGAGCGTGAGCACCGGGCCGCTGAGCGGGGCGCTGAGGGTCAGCTCTTTATTGTTGTTGTGCATGGCTCGGTCTCATCAGTAATTTCGCTTTCCCCTGTAGGAGCTGCCGCAGGCTGCGATCTTTTGATCTTGTTTTTTTAACGTCAAAATCAAAAGATCGCAGCCTGCGGCAGCTCCTACAGAGTTGTGCATCAATCAACGGTTTTCGCGTCCGTCGACAGGGTTGTGCATCGTTCAGCAGTGGTTAATGCGTACGGGTCACTTTGCTCAGGTGGCGCGGCTGATCCGGGTCCATGCCGCGGGCCACGGCCAGGCCGGCGGCCATCACGTAGAAGCTCTGGATCGCCAGGATCGGATCGAGGGCCGGGTGTTCGGCGCGGCTCAGGGTCAGGTCGCGTTCGAGGATGTCGTCCGGCGCGGCCAGCAGCACGCGAGCGCCGCGTTGACGCATCTCTGCCGCAAGGCTGATCAGACCGGCCTGTTCGGCACCGCGCGGGGCGAACACCAGCAACGGGTAATGCTCGTCGATCAGCGCCATCGGGCCGTGACGGACTTCGGCACTGCTGAACGCTTCGGCCTGAATCGCCGAGGTTTCTTTGAATTTCAGCGCGGCCTCTTGGGCGATGGCAAAACCGGCGCCACGGCCGATGACCATCAGACGCTCACAATCGCGCAAGGCATCGATGGCGGTGCTCCAGTCCTGCTGCGCCGCGTCGCGCAGGCCTTCGGGCAGGGCGTTGTGCGCTTCCAGCAGTTCACGGTCTTCTTTCCAGTGCGCGATCAGGCGGGCGCTGGCGCTGAGGGTGGCGATAAAACTCTTGGTCGCGGCGACGCTGCTTTCGGTGCCGGCGAGCAGCGGCAGGCTGAATTCGCATGCCGCTTCCAGTGGCGAATCGGCGGCGTTGACCATCGATACGCTCAGTGCGCCACGCTTGCGCAGCAGACGCAGGCTGTTGACCAGATCCGGACTTTGCCCCGATTGCGAAAACGCGAACGCCACCTGACCGCTGACCTTCAGCGGTGCCTGTTGCATGGTCACCACCGACATCGGCAACGACGCCACCGGTACGCCCAGTTGCTGCATGGTCAGGTAGGCGAAGTAGCTCGCTGCATGGTCGGAGCTGCCGCGCGCAACGGTCATCGCCACTTGCGGCGGCTGACGGCGCAGGCGCCCGGCGATCTCGATCATCTGCGGGTCGAGCTGTTGCAATTGGGCTTGCACGGCCTCGAACGAGGACAGCGCCTCTTCAAGCATTTTTGAAGTCAATGTCTTCTCCTTCGACCATGACGGCGGTCAGTGTGAGTGAGCGATCCAGCCGCACGCAGTCGGCCCAGGCCCCCGGTTGCAGGCGCCCGCGTTCAGTGATGCCGAGGTAGTCGGCGGGAAATTGCGACAGACGCTGCGAGGCCTCGGCGATCGGCAATCCGATCTTCACCAGGTTGCGCAGGGCTTGATCCATGGTCAGGGTGCTGCCGGCCAGCGTGCCGTCGGGCAGGCGCACGCCGCCCAGGCATTTGGTCACGGTGTGGCTGCCGAGCTTGTATTCACCGTCGGGCATGCCGGCGGCGGCGGTCGAATCGGTGACGCAGTACAGGCATGGGATCGAACGCAGGGCCACGCGGATCGCACCGGGATGCACGTGCAGCAAGTCCGGGATCAGCTCGGCGAATTTGGCATGGGCCAATGCGGCGCCGACGATCCCCGGCTCGCGGTGATGCAGCGGGCTCATGGCGTTGTACAAATGGGTGAAGCTGGTGGCGCCGGCATCCAGGGCGGCGACGCCTTCCTCATAGCTGCCGAGGGTGTGGCCGATCTGCATGCGGATGCCGCGGCTGCTCAGTTCACGAATCAACCCGTCGTGACCGGTGATTTCCGGAGCGATGGTGATCACCCGGATCGGTGCCAGCGCGAGGTATTCCTCGACTTCGGCCATTAACGCGGTGTGGGCAAAGTTCGGTTGCGCGCCAAGTTTGCCGGGGTTGATGTACGGGCCTTCGAGGTGCACACCAAGCACCCGGGCGGCACCTTGCGGCCGCTGTTCGCAGAACTCGCCGACCTCTTTCAGCACGCTGGAGATCTCGGCACTCGGCGCGGTCATGGTGGTGGCCAGCAGCGAAGTGGTGCCGAAGCGCACGTGGGTGCGGGTGATGGTTTCGAAGGCGCTGGCGCCTTCCATGATGTCTTTGCCACCGCCGCCGTGGACGTGCAGATCGATGAAACCCGGCAGCAGGTAGGGCAGGTCATTGTCGGCCGGGTCGCAGGGCACGCCTTCGATCGACACGACTTTGCCGTGTTCGTGAATCAGCCGGCCGCGAACCCAGCCGTGAGCGGTGAGGATGTTGTCTTCGGACATTTCGGTTCTCGCTTATGGCCGCTCTTAACGACGCAGCTCTGCAACAAAGTCGTAGTAGTCGTTGCGGCAATAGGTGTCGGTGACTTCGATCGGCGTGTTGTCTTCCAGATAGCCGACCCGGGTCATCAGCAGCATGGCGGTGCCGGGGGCGATGCCGACCAGCGCGGCGAACTCGTTCGAGGCGTTGATTGCCTGGATGTGCTGCAGGGCGCGGACGATCGGTTTGCCGATGCCGTCGAGGTATTCGTAGAGCGAATCGCCGACCAGGTGCGGCTTGGGCATGATCGAGGCGGGCAGGGTGCTCATCTCGATGGCCATCACGGTGTCGTCGGCCTTGCGCAGGCGTTTCATGCGCGCGACCTTGTCGTTCGGCGACAGGCTCAGGCGGATCAGTTCTTCGTGAGTCGGCAGGGTGATTTCGCGCTCCAGCCACTGCGAGCTGGGGACGAAACCCTTGAGGCGAAGCATTTCGCTGAAGCCCGAGAGGCGTGACAGCGGTTGTTCCAGACGGGGGGTGATGAAGGTGCCGGAACCTTGCAGGCGGCGGATCAGACCTTGATCGAGCAGCACTTCCAGCGCCTTGCGCGCGGTGACCCGGGAGATCCCCAGTTGCTCGCTGAGGTTGCGCTCTGACGGCATTGCCTGCTCGGCCTTCCACTGCCCGGAATGGATCGCCGATTCCAGATTGCGCGCCAGCTGCAGGTACAGCGGCGTCGGCTGGGAGTCATCTGGGCGTAGGGCCTGGAGGTCGTTCATGTAGGTCATTTCCGACGCGAGTATAGGATTGTTGTGGCTCGCTTGTGGGGCGGAAATTAATACCACTTGAATACCATGTCAACGCGTTGAATCGGCCTGTAGCCCAATGAAATGGCGGGTTTTTGGAGGTGTGGTTTTAAGTGGTATTAGTGGTGGGCTTTAAAAAGCAAAAGATCGCAGCCTGCGGCAGCTCCTACAGTGGGAAGTGGTATCAACCCTGTAGGCGCTGCCGCAGGCTGCGATCTTTTGATTTATTTTTTTGTGGGTGACCGGTGGTCGCTGATTAAGGGCGAATCTCGATCATCGTACCGTCCGGCACCAGACCCCAGACTTCACGCATGTCCATGTTGCGCATGGCGATGCAGCCGTCGGTCCAGTCCAGGGTGTGGAACAGATCTTCCGGGGTTTCTTCCGAATCCGGGGTGCCGTGGATCATGATCATCCCGCCAGGCTCGACGCCTTCGCGGCGGGCACGGGCCGAATCGCTGATGTTCGGATAGGAAATGTGCATCGCCAGATTGAATTTTTCACTGACCTTGCGCCAGTCGATCCAGTAGAAACCTTCGGGTGTGCGTTTGTCGCCTTCAATCAGTTTCGGACCTTTTTTCGCGCCCTTGCCCAGGGAAATGCGATAGGTCTTGATCGGCTTGCCGCCGGAAATCAACTGCAGTTGATGAGCCGATTTGAGCACCAGTATCTTTTCGATCAGCGGGGTATCCGACGGCGTCACGGTGGTCACGAATGACGCTTGGGACACGGTGACGAATGACAGGCAAAACAGGGCAAGCAACCAGCGCATTGAAACGATTCCCCAAGGAGTGACGCAATGTTAAGTGTAGGAGCTGCCGAAGGCTGCGATCTTTTGATCTTTTGATCTTTTGATCTTTTGATCTTTGGATTCTTTGAGTCAGCTAATGGCAGGCTGGACCAGCGGCGGAATCGATTCCGAACGAACCGGATACGCCTCGACCCGACGATCCGCGAAGAAGCATTCTAAGGTACGCCCCACGGTGCGGAAAGCCAGCTCGTCCCACGGGATGTCGGCTTCGTCGAATAGTTGTACTTCAAGGCTCTCGGGCCCGGCAGCAAAGTCCAGATCGGCCAGTTCGGCGCGGAAAAATACGTGCACCTGACTGATGTGCGGCACATCGATCAAGGTATAGATGCTCAGGTTGCGTACCCGGGCGCAGGCTTCTTCGGCGGTTTCGCGGATCGCGGCCTGCTCGATGGTTTCGCCGTTTTCCATGAAACCGGCAGGCAACGTCCAGTAACCGAGGCGTGGCTCGATGGCGCGACGGCAGAGCAGCACTTTACTGCCCCAGGTCGCAACGCAACCGGCAACGATATTGGGGTTTTGATAGTGAATGGTCTGACAGCTGTCGCAGACAAATCGCAGCCGCGAGTCGCCTTCGGGAATGCGCTGGGTCACCGGGTTGCCGCACTGGCTGCAAAATTTCATGCTGGGGTTCCTGAATGCTGCGCCTATCTTGGCGTGCAGCGGTGCCGGTCGGCAAGTTGTCGTTTCGCGACATGGCCCGGCGAGGGGCTTGGGCGGCTGCAATGATTGGTGCATGATGCAGGGTAAGGCACAGATCGAGAACACTCATGCTGGACGAGCTACTGCATAGGGTAAGCAACCACACACCGCGCACGCTGGAGACCGATAAACGTTTCCCCGAGGCCGCTGTTCTGGTGCCGATCACCCGCAGTGACGAACCCGAGCTGGTGCTGACCCTGCGCGCCAGCGGCCTCTCGACCCACGGCGGCGAAGTGGCTTTTCCCGGCGGACGCCGGGATCCGGAAGACCCCGACCTGATCTTCACCGCCCTGCGCGAAGCCGAGGAAGAAATCGGCCTGCCGCCGGGGTTGGTCGAAGTCATCGGCCCGCTCAGCCCGCTGATTTCCCTGCATGGCATCAAGGTCACGCCGTATGTCGGGGTGATCCCGGACTTCGTCGAATACCAGGCCAACGATGCCGAGATCGCCGCGGTATTCAACGTGCCGCTGGAATTCTTCCGCAAAGACCCGCGCGAACACACGCACCGTATCGATTACCAGGGCCGCAGCTGGTACGTGCCGAGTTATCGTTATGGCGAATTCAAGATCTGGGGTTTGACCGCTATCATGATCGTCGAACTGATCAATCTGCTCTATGACGAACAGATCAGCCTGCATCATCCGCCCAAAAGCTATATCAACACCTGAAGCCATCGCTCGAATGGCCCGTCATCGTGAGCCCTGAGGAAAACAAGATGAAATACCGCCTGGGCGACGCCCGCGTCGACACCCATCCACAGAGCTGGGTCGCGCCCAATGCCGTGCTGGTGGGCAAGGTCAAGCTCGAAGAGGGCGCCAATGTCTGGTTCAACGCCGTGCTGCGCGGTGACAACGAGCTGATCCTGATCGGCAAGAACAGTAACGTCCAGGACGGCACGGTGATGCACACCGACATGGGCTATCCGCTGACCATCGGCACGGGCGTGACCATCGGCCATAACGCCATGCTCCACGGTTGCACTGTGGGTGATTACAGCCTGATCGGCATCAACGCGGTGATTCTCAACGGCGCGAAAATCGGCAAGAACTGCATCATCGGCGCCAATTCGCTGATCGGTGAAGGCAAGGAAATTCCCGATGGCTCGCTGGTGATGGGCTCACCGGGCAAGGTCGTGCGTGAACTGACCGAGGCGCAGAAGAAAATGCTTGAGGCCAGTGCCGCGCACTACGTGCATAACTCGCAGCGCTATGCGCGAGATCTGGTCGAGCAGGAAGAATGAGTACTCCCGAAAGACCGGTTGCTTCGCCGTGCGTGAATATCTGCGCACTGGATGAGGATGACATATGTACTGGCTGCCAGCGCACGGTCGCTGAGATCACCCGCTGGGGGCGGATGACCAACGATGAGCGGCGGGTAGTGCTCGGGTTGTGTCATGAGCGGGCGAAGGCGAGTGGGTTGGTGTGGATGATTCCCGGAAAATCAGGCGCCTGACAGCCCGCCTTCGCGAGCAAGCCCGCTCCCACATTTGAAATGCATTTCCCTGTGGGAGCGGGCTTGCTCGCGAAGAGGCCAGAACAGTCGCCACTTCTTATTGGCCCCACACCAAGCCCTGAAGTAACCTGTGCGCCAATTTCTCAGGTCGCCACCATGATTTTCCTCATCGCCTACATCAGCAGTGTCGTGCTGATCAACTTCGCTTTTTCCACCGCGCCACACCTGGACATCATCTGGTCGGCCTGGGGCGGGTTGGTGTTCGTGTTGCGCGACATGGTGCAAACCCGTTTCGGCCACGGTGCGTTGGTGGCGATGCTGGCGGCGCTGGTGCTCTCATACGTCACTTCTGATCCATCCATCGCCTTGGCCAGCGCCACAGCGTTCGCGGTGTCCGAGATCATCGACTGGCTGGTGTTCAGCGTCACCAAGCGGCCGTTGCGCGACCGCCTGTGGATCAGCTCGGCGCTGAGCATTCCCCTCGATACCTTCATCTTCTTCGGCATGATCGACCTGATGACGCCACCGGTGATCATCACCGCATTGGCCTCGAAGTTCGCCGGCGTCACTGCCGTCTGGCTGATCATGGCCTGGCGCGAGCGCAAACAGGCTGTCGCCAGCTGAGCCAAACCCTGCGGTTCATGTAAAATGCCGCGCTTTCTCCCCATGGAAAGCGCGGCTGGCGTTGCTTTCCTCGATGATCCGCTTCTTTGAGGACCTGAGATGACCCGTATCGGAACTCCATTGTCGCCGACCGCGACCCGCGTATTGCTGTGTGGCTGTGGTGAGTTGGGCAAGGAAGTGGTGATCGAGCTACAACGCTTGGGCGTTGAAGTGATTGCCGTCGACCGTTACGCCAACGCGCCGGCGATGCAGGTGGCGCATCGCAGCCACGTGATCAACATGCTCGACGGCGCCGCGCTGCGTGCAGTCATCGAAGCCGAGAAACCGCACTTCATCGTGCCGGAAATCGAAGCCATCGCCACCGCCACGCTGGTCGAGCTGGAAGCCGAAGGCTTCACCGTGATCCCGACCGCCCGCGCCGCGCAACTGACCATGAACCGCGAAGGTATCCGCCGCCTGGCCGCTGAAGAGCTGGACTTGCCAACCTCGCCGTACCACTTTGCCGACACCTTCGAGGATTACAGCAAAGCCGTTCAGGATCTGGGCTTCCCGTGCGTGGTCAAGCCAGTCATGAGCTCTTCGGGCAAAGGCCAGAGCCTGCTGCGCAGCGCCGATGACGTGCAGAAAGCCTGGGAGTACGCGCAAGAAGGCGGTCGCGCCGGCAAAGGTCGGGTGATCATCGAAGGCTTCATCGATTTCGACTACGAAATCACCCTGCTGACCGTGCGCCACATCGGCGGCACCACGTTCTGCGCACCGGTCGGTCACCGTCAGGAGAAGGGTGACTATCAGGAGTCCTGGCAGCCGCAGGCCATGAGCCCGATTGCCTTGGCTGAGTCCGAGCGCGTGGCCAAAGCCGTGACCGAGGCCTTGGGTGGTCGCGGCCTGTTCGGTGTCGAGCTGTTCATCAAGGGCGATCAGGTGTGGTTCAGCGAAGTCTCGCCGCGCCCGCATGACACCGGTCTGGTGACCCTGATTTCTCAGGACCTGTCGCAGTTTGCCCTGCACGCGCGCGCCATTCTCGGTCTGCCGGTGCCGCTGATCCGTCAGTTCGGCCCTTCGGCTTCGGCGGTGATTCTGGTGGAAGGGCAGTCGACCCAGACGGCGTTCGCCAATCTAGGCGCAGCGCTGAGCGAGCCGGACACGGCGTTGCGTCTGTTCGGCAAGCCTGAGGTCAATGGTCAGCGCCGGATGGGCGTGGCGTTGGCGCGGGATGAGTCGATTGAGGCGGCGCGTGCGAAAGCGACTCGTGCTGCTCAGGCTGTTGTTGTAGAGCTGTAAACCGAGGCGCGGCATTCGCGAGCAAGCCCGCTCCCACAGGGAAATGCATTCCAATGTGGGAGCGGGCTTGCTCGCGAAGCTTTTGATCTCCTGTCAGGCAACCTGATTCAGATCGTTATTCCTCGTTTCCTTAAGGCACAGCACAGCAATCAGGCTGAGCACCGCTGCCGCCGACACATACCCGCCGACATAACTCAAACCACCCAGCGCCACCAGTTTCTGCGCGAAGAACGGAGCCGCCGAGGCGCCGACGATCCCGCCGAGGTTGTAAGCGGCCGATGCGCCGGTATAGCGCACGTGCGTCGGAAACAGCTCTGGTAGCAGCGCACCCATCGGGGCAAACGTCACGCCCATCAAGAACAGCTCGATGCACAGGAACAGCGCCACGCCCCAGGTCGAACCCTGCGTCAGCAACGGCTCCATCAGGAACCCCGACAGAATCGCCAGCACACCGCCGACGATCAACACCGGTTTACGCCCGTAACGGTCGCTGGCCCACGCGGATAAAGGCGTCGCCGCGGCCATGAACAGCACGGCAAAACACAGCAGTCCAAGGAACGTCTCACGGCTGTAGCCGAGGGTGGATACGCCGTAGCTCAGGGAAAACACCGTCGAGATGTAAAACAGCGCGTAACACACCACCATCGCCGCCGCGCCGAGCAGGGTTGGCGCCCAGTACTGGCTGAACAGCTCGACCAGCGGCACCTTCACTCGCTCCTGACGGGCGATGGCGTTGGCAAATACCGGCGTTTCGTGAAGTTTCAAACGCACATACAGGCCAACCATCACCAGTGCCGCGCTGAGCAGAAATGGAATACGCCAGCCCCAACTGCGGAACTGTTCGTCATTGAGGGTCATGGCCAAGGTCAGGAATAACCCATTGGCCGCGAGAAAACCGATCGACGGGCCAAGCTGCGGGAACATGCCGAACCACGCCCGTTTGCCCTTGGGCGCGTTCTCCGTCGCCAATAGCGCCGCGCCACCCCATTCACCACCCAATCCCAGACCCTGACCGAAACGCAGCACGCACAACAGAATCGGGGCCCAGGCGCCAATGCTGTCGTAACCCGGCAGCACGCCGATCAGCGTGGTGCACACGCCCATCAGGAGTAGCGAGGCGACCAGTGTCGATTTGCGCCCGATGCGGTCACCGAAATGGCCGAACAGCGCCGAACCCAGCGGCCGGGCGAGGAAGGCGATGCCGAAGGTGAGAAACGCCGAGAGCATCTGCGCGGTGCCGGAAGTCTGCGGAAAGAACACCGGCCCGATCACCAGCGCAGCGGCGGTGGCGTAGACATAGAAGTCGTAAAACTCGATGGCGGTGCCGATGAAGCTCGCCGTTGCCACGCGGGTGGCGGAGTTGGTCGGCTGGGCAGGCGCGGTGGCGCTGTAAGCGGTACTGGTCGTCATGCGGTGATCCCTGACAGTCATGGCTCCGTTGGAGCGAATTATTATGGTTGAACACCCAGGGATGTGGGATGAGACGCGAGCGCTGTTTCGAGTAGGAACAGTCGTCGGGGTAGTGCGGAAAATGGCCGAAACCGCTTTAGTGCGGGGTAAGCACAGGGCTCGGCAGCGCTTGGGTAAGCGGCTCGATTATAGGAAGGGGGCTAACGAATGAACAAGAGCAAAGATCGCTGCTGTCGGGCTTTCTGTGGCGAGGGAGCTTGCTCCCGCTCGGGCGCGAAGCGACCGCATGAATCTGTGGGTAAATCAAAAGCCAGGGCTGCTTCGCAACCCAGCGGGAGCAAGCTCCCTCGCCACAGCAGCTCTTAGACCTTGGCAGGCACAGCGCTCGTATGCCAGATCAACACCTTGCTCACCCGGTTGTCCTCGGTCTCGAGGATCTCCAGGCGATAACGCCCGATCTTCAGGCACACCGCGCTGTCCGGAATGGTCTCCAGCGCCTCGGTCACCAGGCCGTTGAGGGTTTTCGGACCGTCGCTCGGCAAGTGCCAGCCCAGGCATTTGTTCAACTCGCGGATCGACGCGGTGCCGTCGATCACCATGCGCCCGTCGGGCTGCGGATGGATGTGCGGGTTGTCGAGGCTGTGCTCGCTTTCGAATTCGCCAACGATCTCTTCGAGAATGTCTTCCAGGGTAACGATGCCCAGCACTTCGCCGTACTCGTCCACCACCATGCCCAAGCGGCGCTGCTGCTTGTGGAAGTTCAGCAGTTGCAGTTGCAGCGGCGTGCTTTCCGGAACGAAGTACGGCTCGTAGCTGGCCGCCAGCAGCGCTTCGCGGGTCAGTCGGCCATCGTTGAGCAGATGGCGGATCTGCCGGGTGTTGAGCACCGCTTCGACCTGATTGATGTCGCTATGGAACACCGGCAGGCGCGTGCGTTTGTTCTGGCGCAGTTGTTCGATGATCGCTTCGATCGAGTCGTCGAGGTTGATGCCGTCGACATCGCTACGTGGCACCAGAATGTCGTTGACCGTGATGTTGTCCAGCGCGTGGATTCCGGAAACCGGGTGGGCGCGAGACGGGTGTTCCGGGTCGTCGTCAGGGCCTGCAGGTTCTTCGTCTTCACTTTGCTGCACCACCTGGGGTTTGCGCGCGAAGGGACGCAGCAGCAAACCGCTGATGCGGCTCAGCAGCCAGGCCAGCGGGTAAAGGATTTTCAGCGGAACGGCCAGCAGGGTGTTGCCGAACGACAGCACCGCATCCGGGTAGCGCTGGGCCACGGTGCGCGGAAAGTAATCGGCAAACACCAGCAATACGGCGCCGGCGCCGAGGCAGGCGGCCCACGGGCCGTTTTCTTCGCAGAGGAAGATTGCCAGCAGAGTGGAAATGACCACCGCAAGGGCGCGGCACAGGGTGTTGCACAGGATCAGACTGTCGAGCGGGAAGCTCAGCTTCGCCAGCGGTTTATCGCTGGCGCGCGAGGCGGTGCGTTGCGCGAGCAAGTGCTGCTGCGCGATTTCGACGGCGGTAAACAGCCCCGACCATAAGATCAGCAGGACAAATACCGCGAGCATCGGCCCTATGGGCAAACCGTCCATTTATGCCGCCCGTCAGATGTGCAGGATGTATTCACGAACCAGCTTGCTGCCGAAATACGCCAACATCAGCAGGCAGAAACCGGCGAGGGTCCAGCGAATCGCCTTGTGGCCGCGCCAGCCGAGGCGATTACGGCCCCACAGCAGCACGCTGAACACGATCCAGGCCAGACACGCCAGCAAGGTCTTGTGCACCAGATGCTGGGCGAACAGGTTCTCGACGAACAGCCAGCCGGAGATCAGCGACAGCGACAGCAGCGTCCAGCCGGCCCAGAGGAAACCGAACAGCAGGCTTTCCATGGTTTGCAGCGGCGGGAAGTTCTTGATCAGGCCTGACGGGTGCTTGTGCTTGAGCTGGTGATCCTGCACCAGCAGCAGCAAAGCCTGGAACACCGCGATGGTGAACATGCCGTAGGCGAGGATAGACAGCAGAATGTGGGCGAGGATGCCCGGCTCTTCGTCGATGATCTGCACCGTGCCGGCCGGGGCGAACTGCGCCAGCAGCACTGTCGCCGCGCCGAGCGGGAACAGCAGTACCAACAGATTTTCCACCGGGATCCGCGAGCAGGCCAGCAGCGTCAGGGCGATGACGGCCGCGGCGATCAGGCTGGCGGCGCTGAAGAAGTCCAGGCCCAGGCCGATCGGCGTCAGCAGGTGAGTGAGCAGGCTGGCGCTGTGGGCCAGCACGGCAAGGATGCCGAGCGTAACCAGCAGGCGCTTGTTCGCCTTGGCGCCGGAGGCCAGGCGGGTGCCCTGATAAAGGGTCGCAGCGGCATAAAGAAGCGCGGCGGCGATGGTAGTCAGCAAACTGGGTGACAAGGGGAGCATAAATCCTGTTAGGCAGGCCCGAAAGGCGCTGAGTTTGGCATAGAACCGCCACACCACGAAAGTGCGAGGTGTCCGCCCGACGCAGTCTTCGCTATAATCCGCGACCTGCCCACGCCGCAGGCTCGCCGAGCACATGTTGAATCCGGTCTGGGCCGCCATTATCCCGGTCTACACAGGGCCTGAAAGGATCGCGCAATGTTTGAAAACTTAACCGACCGTCTCTCGCAGACGCTGCGCCATGTCACCGGCAAGGCGAAGCTGACTGAAGACAATATCAAAGACACCCTGCGCGAAGTGCGCATGGCGTTGCTCGAAGCCGACGTCGCCCTGCCGGTGGTCAAGGACTTCGTCAATTCGGTCAAAGAGCGCGCTGTCGGCACCGAGGTGTCGCGCAGCCTGACGCCGGGCCAGGCATTCGTGAAGATCGTCCAGGCCGAACTCGAAAGCCTGATGGGCGCGGCCAACGAAGACTTGAACCTGAGCGCCGTGCCGCCCGCCGTCATTCTGATGGCCGGTCTGCAGGGTGCCGGTAAAACCACCACCGCCGGCAAACTCGCGCGCTTCCTTAAAGAACGCAAGAAGAAGTCGGTGATGGTCGTGTCGGCGGACATCTACCGTCCGGCTGCTATCAAACAGCTGGAAACCCTGGCCAACGACATCGGCGTGACGTTCTTCCCGTCCGACCTGAGCCAGAAGCCGGTCGACATCGCCAACGCGGCTATTAAAGAAGCAAAACTCAAATTCATCGACGTGGTCATCGTCGACACCGCCGGTCGTCTGCACATCGACGAAGAGATGATGGGCGAGATCAAGGCGCTGCACGCCGCGATCAACCCGGTGGAAACCTTGTTCGTGGTTGACGCCATGACCGGTCAGGACGCGGCCAACACGGCCAAGGCCTTCGGTGATGCGCTGCCGCTGACCGGTGTGATCCTGACCAAGGTCGACGGCGATGCCCGTGGCGGTGCCGCACTGTCGGTGCGCGCGATCACCGGCAAGCCGATCAAGTTCATCGGTATGGGCGAGAAGAGCGAAGCGCTCGATCCGTTCCACCCTGAGCGTATCGCTTCGCGGATCCTCGGCATGGGCGACGTGCTCAGCCTGATCGAACAGGCTGAAGCGACCCTCGACAAGGACAAGGCCGACAAACTGGCCAAGAAGCTGAAGAAGGGCAAGGGCTTCGACCTCGAAGACTTCCGCGATCAACTGCAACAGATGAAGAACATGGGCGGCCTCGGCGGGCTCATGGACAAATTGCCGAGCATCGGCGGCGTCAACCTGTCGCAAATGGGCAATGCCCAGAACGCGGCAGAGAAGCAGTTCAAACAGATGGAAGCCATCATCAACTCCATGACCCCGGCCGAGCGCCGCGACCCTGAGCTGATCAGCGGTTCGCGTAAACGCCGGATCGCCATGGGTTCCGGCACTCAGGTGCAGGACATCGGCCGCTTGATCAAGCAGCACAAGCAGATGCAGAAGATGATGAAAAAATTCACCGCCAAAGGCGGTATGGCGAAAATGATGCGCGGCATGGGCGGTATGTTGCCCGGCGGCGGCATGCCAAAAATGTAAAGATCTCGCCGGTCGTCGCACCGGCGCAGCCCCTGCAAGGACGCAGGATCAACAGCAAACCCGCACTCGGCGGGAGCTGACTGGCCGTTTTCATCGACGGCTCTATATGCAAATCCGCACGGCATGCCATAGGCGCCGGAAAAAGTCATTTGCAAAAGTCCGGATATTCCTTAGAATATGCGGCCTTTCGGGCACCCATGCCCGCTGTGCATTTAGATTTGCAGCACCGACTACAGGAACGATGTTCACATGCTAACAATCCGTCTTGCCCTTGGCGGCTCCAAAAAGCGCCCGTTTTACCACCTGACCGTAACCGACTCGCGTAACCCGCGTGACGGCTCCCACAAAGAACAGGTTGGCTTCTTCAACCCTGTTGCCCGTGGTCAGGAAATCCGTCTGTCCGTGAACCAAGAGCGCGTAGCCTACTGGCTGAGCGTTGGTGCACAGCCATCTGAGCGTGTTGCTCAGTTGCTGAAGGAATCTGCCAAGGCTGCAGCCTGAGCAGTATGAGCGCGACGCCAGAAAAAGCTGATGACCTGATCGTTGTCGGCAAGATTTTTTCGGTTCACGGCGTTCGCGGCGAGGTGAAGGTCTTTTCCTTTACCGATCCGATTGAAAACCTGTTGGACTACCGCAACTGGACGCTTCGGCGCGAAGGCGTGGTGAAACAGGTCGAGCTGGTCAGCGGCCGATCCACTCAAAAGGATCTGGTTGCCAAGCTCAAAGGCCTCGACGATCGCGATGAAGCCCGTCTTCTGAGCGGTTATGAGATTTGCATCTCGCGAAGCCTTTTGCCCAACCTGACAGGCGACGAGTACTACTGGTACCAGTTGCAGGGGCTGAGCGTCATCAACCAGGACGAGCAATTGTTCGGCAAGGTTGATCACCTGTTGGAGACCGGCGCGAACGATGTATTGGTGGTCAAGCCCTGC
Organism: Pseudomonas sp. JQ36; assembly: GCF_053851495.1. Classification (NCBI taxonomy): domain Bacteria; kingdom Pseudomonadati; phylum Pseudomonadota; class Gammaproteobacteria; order Pseudomonadales; family Pseudomonadaceae; genus Pseudomonas; species Pseudomonas sp. JQ36. The sequence continues at coordinate 6,003,164 of NZ_CM132642.1, forward strand.
GCGGGCAGCCTGGATGATCGCGAGCGGTTGTTGCCCTATACAGAGCAATGCGTGCTGGCAATCGACCTGGATGCAGGCGTGATGCGGGTGGAATGGGACGCGGACTTCTAAGCAATGGCCAGCCTGCGCGTAGACGTCATTACGCTGTTCCCCGAGATGTTCTCGGCCATCAGTGAGTACGGCATTACCAGTCGTGCGGTCAAACAGGGGCTCTTGCAGCTGACCTGTTGGAATCCGCGGGATTACACGACGGATCGGCATCACACTGTGGACGATCGCCCGTTTGGCGGTGGTCCGGGCATGGTGATGAAGATCAAGCCCCTGGAAGATGCTCTGGTTCAGGCCAAGGCAGCAGCCGGGGAGGCGGCGAAGGTGATTTACCTGTCCCCCCAAGGCCGTCAACTGACTCAGTCGGCGGTACGCGAGTTGGCAAAATCGGATGCATTGATCCTGATTGCCGGCCGCTATGAAGGCATTGACGAGCGCTTTATTGAGGCTCATGTCGATGAAGAGTGGTCGATTGGTGACTATGTACTGTCTGGCGGCGAGCTGCCGGCCATGGTCATGATCGATGCGGTTACACGACTGCTGCCCGGAGCTTTAGGGCATGCGGATTCCGCTGAGGAAGATTCCTTTACGGATGGTCTGCTGGATTGCCCGCACTACACCCGACCTGAGGTGTATGCGGATCAGCGTGTTCCCGACGTGTTGCTAAGTGGCAATCACGCGCATATCCGGCGTTGGCGTTTACAGCAGTCCCTTGGTCGGACCTATGAACGACGCGCCGATCTTCTGGAAAGCCGCTCGCTTTCTGGAGAAGAGAAGAAGCTGCTCGAGGAATACATCCGCGAGCGGGACGATAGTTAACAACGTATCGATGGTAGATCAGTTGATTTACCTTAGGAGCACAGCATGACCAACAAAATCATCCTTGCACTCGAAGCAGAGCAGATGACCAAAGAAATCCCTACCTTTGCCCCAGGCGACACCATTGTCGTTCAGGTGAAAGTGAAGGAAGGCGATCGTTCCCGTCTGCAAGCGTTCGAAGGCGTTGTAATCGCCAAGCGTAACCGCGGCGTGAACAGTGCGTTCACCGTTCGTAAAATCTCCAACGGTGTTGGCGTAGAGCGTACTTTCCAGACCTACTCCCCGCAGATCGACAGCATGGCTGTCAAACGTCGCGGTGACGTACGTAAAGCCAAGCTGTACTACCTGCGCGACCTGTCGGGTAAAGCAGCTCGCATCAAGGAAAAACTGGCTTAAGTCCAGCTTCCGATGCAGAAAAAAGCAGCCTACGGGCTGCTTTTTTGTTGCCCGCAATAAACTGCCCTCACTATGTAGGAGCTGCCGAAGGCTGCGATCTTTTGATCTTGCTGTTTTCGGGAGCCCCCGATTTACGAGCAATAACCCATGACCACCCGCGACCAGGAAATCCAGCGCCGCACCGAACTCTCGGTGACCCGCGTGACCAAAGCCGTCTTCCCGCCGACCACCAACCACCACAACACCCTCTTCGGCGGCACCGCGCTGGCGTGGATGGACGAAGTGTCGTTCATCACCGCCACCCGCTTCTGCCGCCTGCCACTGGTGACTGTTTCAACCGACCGCATCGACTTCAATCACGCGATCCCGGCCGGCTCCATCGTCGAGCTGGTCGGTAAAGTGATCAAGGTCGGCAATACAAGCCTCAAGGTCGAGGTGGAAGTGTTTGTCGAGAGCATGAGTTGTGATGGCCGCGAGAAGGCGATTCATGGGCAGTTCAGCTTTGTCGCTATTGATGATGACAAGCGGCCGGTGCCGGTGCTGCCTGGGTTTGCAGCCTGATCCGAAACCGAGTCGTGGCCTTCGCGAGCAAGCTCGCTCCCACAGTGTCCGGGGTGAACACAAAACCTGTGGGAGCGGGCTTGCTCGCGAAGGCGTCAGCTCAGGCACCGCTGCTCTCAGGCTGAATCAACGCCAACAACGTCCACCCGGCTCCCGGTTTCAAAACGGCCTCCGGCGTCACCACATGTACCCAGCCGCTGTCATCGCGCATGAACAGCAGCGTCGCCCGATTGCCATGCAATGCCTGGTAATCCTCCCAACCGAACCCGTCCGTCAGCGTCGTGCTGTACAGTTCGGCGCCGATACTGATCAGGCTGGCCAGCTTGGCGTAGGTCAGCGCCTCGCTCCCCAGCTGATTGCCGCGATGTTCCAGGCTTGCCCGATGCTTGTCACTGCGACGACTTTCCTGACCGCTGGCCAGACCGAACAAACGCTGATGACCGAACTCGTGGCGAAAACGCATCGCCGCCAGGGTGTTCAGTTCGCCCGACGGCGATAGCGCCAGCAGATGCCCCAGCCCCACCAGATCCAGATGCGCATCGGCATGCTGCGAAGCCGGGTTGCCAAAGTACGTCGGCAAACCCTCCATGCGCGCCGCACGAATATTCTCCCAGCTCGAATCGGTCAACAGCACGCGGCTGCCCAGTTGCTGCAACGATTTGCCCAACAGACGCGCCGGGCCGTTGGCGCCGACGATCAGGAAGCCGCTCGGCGCCGGTTCAGCGACGTTCAGCAAGCGTGCCAGTGGTCGAGCGGTTGCACTTTGCAGCACCACGGTGCCGATGATCACCGCGAAAGTCAGCGGCACCAGCAGCAGCGCACCTTCGTGTCCGGCCTGATCCAGGCGAATCGCGAAAATCGCCGACACCGCCGCCGCCACGATCCCGCGCGGGGCGATCCAGCACAGCAAGGCGCGTTCACGCCAGCTCAGGCTGGAACCTGCGGTGCTCAACAGCACGTTCAACGGGCGTGCGATCAGTTGAATCACCAGCAACAGAATCAGCACCAACGGCCCGAGGCCGATCAGGGCATGCAGATCCAGCCGCGCCGCCAGCAGGATAAACAACCCGGAAATCAGCAGCACGCTGAGGTTTTCCTTGAAGTGCAGGATGTGCCGCACATCCACGCCCTTCATGTTTGCCAGCCACATGCCCATCAGCGTTACCGCGAGCAAGCCGGACTCGTGCATCACCTGATTGGACGCAATGAAAATCCCCAGCACCGCCGCCAGCGAGGCGAGGTTGTGCAGGTATTCCGGCAGCCACTGGCGACGGATGACGGTGCCTAGCACCCAGCCGCCGACCACCCCGAATACGCTGCCGCAGACAATCACGCCGCCGAAGGTCAGCAGGCTCTGTTCGAGGCCGTTGCCCTCTGAGCGGGCAATGATGAAGCTGTAGACCACCACCGCGAGCAGGGCGCCAATCGGGTCAATGACGATGCCTTCCCAGCGCAGGATGTTGGCGATCGAGGCTTTCGGCCGCACCACCCGCAGCATCGGCACGATTACCGTCGGCCCGGTCACCAGCGTCAGGCTGCCGAACAGGATTGCCAACAACCAGTCGAAGCCGAGCAGGAAGTGCGTCGCGACGGCGATGACTACCCAGGTGACGAGCGCACCAAGGGTCACCAGCCGATGCACGACGCTGCCGATCTCGCGCCATTCCGACAGGTGCAGAGTCAGACTGCCCTCAAACAGGATCAACGCTACCGCCAGCGACACCAGCGGCATCAGCAACGGGCCGAACATTTCCTGCGGGTCGAGCCAGCCGAGCACCGGTCCGGCGAGAATCCCGGTCAGCAACAGAAACAGAATCGCCGGCAGCTTCAGGCGCCACGCCAGCCACTGGCAACCCAGCGCCGCGGCGCCGATCCCGCCAAATGCCAAGAGAATTTGCTGCTCGTTCATTGATGCTCCCTGTTCCTTGAATTAGCGGGCTATGAAAGACTAGCGGCCATTCCTACAGTTCACTCTACATTTGCGCACAGCCCCGGAGGTTGTGTGTCTTGAGCGCCCATGCCTGCCATCGACCATCCACTGATTGACCAATTCCTCGACGCCCTGTGGCTGGAAAAAGGCCTGTCCGATAACACTCGCGGCGCCTACCGCAGCGATCTGGCGCTGTTCAACGGCTGGCTGCAGGAGAAAAACCTCGAGCTGATCAATGCCGGTCGCGAGTTGATCCTTGATCACCTGTCCTGGCGCCTGGAGCAGAACTACAAACCGCGCTCCACCGCCAGATTTCTCTCCGGTGTACGTGGCTTTTATCGCTATCTGCTGCGGGAAAAGCTGATTACGGTCGATCCGACCTTGCGTGTCGACATGCCGCAACTGGGCAGGCCGCTGCCCAAGTCGTTGTCGGAAGCCGACGTCGAAGCGCTGCTCAAGGCGCCGGATCTGAGCGAAGCCATCGGCCAGCGTGATCGCGCCATGCTTGAGGTGTTGTACGCCTGTGGTCTGCGGGTGACCGAACTGGTGAGCCTGACCCTGGAGCAGGTCAACCTGCGTCAGGGCGTGTTGCGGGTGATGGGCAAGGGCAGCAAGGAGCGCCTGGTGCCGATGGGCGAGGAGGCGATTGTCTGGGTCGAACGCTACATGCGCGATGGCCGCAGCGAGCTGCTCGGCGGACGGCCCAGCGATGTGCTGTTTCCCAGCCAGCGCGGCGAGCAGATGACCCGCCAGACTTTCTGGCACCGGATCAAGCATTGGGCCAAGGTCGCCGGGATCGGCAAGTCGCTGTCGCCGCACACCCTGCGCCATGCGTTTGCCACGCACCTGCTCAACCACGGCGCGGATCTGCGGGTGGTGCAGATGTTGCTGGGGCACAGCGACCTTTCCACTACGCAAATCTACACCCACGTCGCCCGCGCGCGGTTGCAGGATCTGCACGCCAAACATCACCCAAGAGGCTGATTGCCCCCTCTGTAGGAGCTGCCGAAGGCTGCGATCTTTTGATCTTGCTTGTGATTCCAAAAGCAAAGTCAAAAGATCGCAGCCTTCGGCAGCTCCTACATGTCTTGTGTCAGGCGCATTCGGCCCTGCGAGCCTTATGTGGTAGGCTTTGCCGGTTTGCACGATGGACGGTTATGACCCGGTGTTCCGGCACGGGCGTTCTGACCGTTTCATTTGTCCGCCTTCAGGAGTTCTCATGCGTCTGACCCAGATTTTCGCCGCCGCAGCCATTGCGTTGGTCAGCACCTTTGCCGTCGCCGATGACGCGGCCGACAAAGCCATTCGTCAAAGCCTGGAAAAACTCGAACTCGAGGTTCCGGTCGAAAGCATCAGCACCAGCCCGTTGCCGGGCATGTATGAAGTCAAGCTCAAGGGCAGCCGCGTGCTGTACGCCAGCGCCGACGGCCAGTACATCGTTCAGGGCTATCTGTTTCAGCTCAAGGACGGCAAACCGGTCAACCTGACCGAGAAGACCGAACGCCTGGGCATCTCCAAGCTGGTCAACGCCATCCCGGTGGCCGAAACCGTGGTTTACCCAGCCGTGGGCGAGACCAAATCGCACATCACCGTGTTCACCGACACCACCTGCCCGTACTGCCACAAGCTGCACGCCGAAGTGCCCGAGCTGAACAAGCGCGGCATCGAAGTGCGTTACGTGGCGTTCCCGCGTCAGGGCCTCGGTTCGCCGGGTGACGAGCAACTGCAAGCCGTGTGGTGCTCGACCGACAAGAAAGCCGCCATGGACAAAATGGTCGATGGCAAGGAAATCAAGGCCGCCAAGTGCACCAACCCGGTTTCCAAGCAGTTCGCTTTGGGCCAGTCGATTGGCGTGAACGGCACACCGGCCATCGTTTTGGCCGACGGACAAGTCATTCCGGGCTACCAGCCGGCGCCACAAGTCGCCAAACTGGCACTGGGCGCCAAGTAATTCGCATCGTCACGGTCAGCCTTTGACGATCATGGTCCGGCGGTAACTTCGCCGGGCCATTAATAGAGAGCCGCGAACACGCGGTTGTTTTCCGGCCGACCTTGCGTCGGCCGTTTCATGGGGAGTTCACAGTGAATCCGGTCAAAGTAGGCATCTGTGGGTTAGGGACCGTCGGTGGCGGTACCTTCAACGTACTTCAGCGCAACGCCGAGGAAATTGCTCGTCGTGCCGGGCGTGGGATCGAAGTGGCACAAATTGCCATGCGCACGCCAAAGCCTCAGTTCCAGACGACCGGTATTGCGATTACCAACGATGTCTTCGAAGTGGCCACGAACCCTGAGATCGACATCGTCATAGAGCTGATGGGCGGCTACACCGTTGCCCGCGAGCTGGTACTCAAGGCCATCGAGAATGGCAAGCATGTGGTCACCGCGAACAAGGCACTGATTGCCGTTCACGGTAATGAGATTTTCGCCAAGGCACGCGAGAAAGGCGTGATCGTGGCATTCGAAGCGGCCGTGGCCGGTGGCATTCCGGTGATCAAGGCGATCCGTGAAGGCCTGTCCGCCAACCGCATCAACTGGGTCGCCGGGATCATCAACGGTACCGGTAACTTCATCCTCACCGAAATGCGCGAGAAGGGTCGCACCTTCGAAGACGTGCTGGCCGAAGCGCAAGCACTGGGCTACGCCGAAGCCGATCCGACCTTCGACGTCGAAGGCATCGACGCCGCGCACAAGCTGACGATTCTGGCGTCGATCGCGTTCGGCATTCCGCTGCAATTCGACAAGGCTTACACCGAAGGCATCACCAAGCTGACCACCGCTGACGTGAATTACGCCGAAGCGCTGGGCTACCGCATCAAGCACCTCGGTGTGGCCCGCAGCACCGCTGCCGGCATCGAGCTGCGCGTACACCCGACGCTGATCCCGGCCGATCGTCTGATCGCCAATGTCAACGGCGTGATGAACGCCGTGATGGTCAACGGTGACGCCGCCGGTTCGACGCTGTTCTACGGCGCCGGTGCCGGCATGGAGCCGACCGCTTCGTCGGTGATCGCCGACCTGGTGGACGTGGTTCGCGCCATGACTTCCGATCCGGAAAACCGCGTGCCGCATCTGGCCTTCCAGCCGGACTCGCTGTCGGCGCACCCGATCCTGCCGATCGAAGCTTGCGAAAGCGCCTACTACCTGCGCATCCAGGCCAAGGACCATCCGGGCGTACTGGCTCAGGTGGCGAGCATCCTCTCGGAGCGCGGCATCAACATCGAGTCGATCATGCAGAAGGAAGTCGAGGAACACGACGGTCTGGTACCGATGATCCTGCTGACCCACCGCGTGGTCGAGCAGCGTATCAACGATGCAATCGCCGCCCTCGAAGCCCTGGCCGGTGTGAATGGTCCGGTTGTACGGATCCGCGTCGAGCACCTGAACTAAACAGAAGCAGCTGCAAGCGTCGAGCTGCAAGCGGCAAGAGAAAAACGGTCTGGTTTTTACTTGCAGCTTGTAGCTCGTGGCTTGAAGCTCAAACCGAAGGTTTGCCCTTATGCGTTATATCAGTACCCGCGGCCAGGCACCGGCCCTGAATTTCGAAGACGTCCTGCTGGCCGGTCTGGCCACCGACGGCGGTCTGTACGTCCCGGAAAACCTGCCACGTTTCACCCAGGAAGAAATCGCTTCCTGGGCCGGCCTGCCGTATCACGAGCTGGCTTTCCGCGTCATGCGCCCGTTCGTGACCGGCAGCATCCCGGACGCCGATTTCAAAAAGATCCTCGAAGAAACCTACGGCGTGTTCTCGCACAGCGCCGTTGCCCCGCTGCGTCAGCTTAACGGCAACGAATGGGTGCTGGAGCTGTTCCACGGCCCGACCCTGGCGTTCAAAGACTTCGCCCTGCAACTGCTCGGTCGTCTGCTCGATTACGTGCTGGAAAAACGCGGCGAACGCGTGGTGATCGTCGGCGCCACCTCGGGTGACACCGGTTCGGCCGCCATTGAAGGCTGCAAACACTGCGAAAACGTCGACATCTTCATCCTGCACCCGCACAACCGTGTGTCCGAAGTGCAGCGTCGGCAGATGACGACGATTGTCGGCGAGAACATCCACAACATCGCCATCGAAGGCAACTTCGATGACTGCCAGGAAATGGTCAAGAACAGCTTCGCCGACCAGAGCTTCCTCAAGGGCACACGTCTGGTGGCGGTCAACTCGATCAATTGGGCGCGGATCATGGCCCAGATCGTCTACTACTTCCACGCAGCCCTGCAGTTGGGCGGCCCGGCGCGTTCGGTGGCGTTCTCGGTGCCGACCGGCAACTTCGGCGACATCTTCGCCGGTTACCTGGCGCGCAACATGGGCCTGCCGATCAACCAGTTGATCGTCGCGACCAACCGCAATGACATCCTGCACCGCTTCATGAGCGGCAATCAGTACGTCAAGGAAACCCTGCACGCCACGCTGTCGCCGTCGATGGACATCATGGTCTCGTCGAACTTCGAACGTCTGCTGTTCGACCTGCACGGTCGCAACGGCGCGGCCATCGCCGGTTTGATGGATTCGTTCAAGCAGGGCGGTGGTTTCAGCGTCGAGCAAGAGCGCTGGACCGAAGCCCGCAAGCTGTTCGACTCGCTGGCCGTGGATGACGCGCAAACCTGCGAAACCATCGCCGAAGTCTACGCGCAGTGCGGCGAAGTGCTGGACCCGCACACCGCCATCGGCGTCAAGGCCGCGCGCGAATGCCGCCGCAGCCTGGACATCCCGATGGTGATCCTGGGCACCGCACATCCGGTGAAATTCCCGGATGCCGTGGAGAAAGCGGGTGTAGGAAAAGCTCTCGAACTGCCTGCACATCTTTCTGATTTGTTTGAGCGAAACGAGCGCTGCACCGTTCTGCCAAACGAGCTGAAAGCCGTACAGGCCTTTGTCAGCCAGCATGGCAACCGTGGCAAGCCGCTGTAAGCCGAAAAAGCTGTCACATTTTGAAGCCCGTCTCCTGACGGGCTTTTTTGTTTCTGCTGCCACACTGCTCGGGTTTTCGCCCATGAAGGACGGGTGAGTCGATCACGAAGGAAGTGGCAATGCTGTTTGAGAGAGGATGGAAATACACCCTGAAGCGGGTTTTTCTGTTGTGCCTGTTGGTTGGCTGGCGCGTGGGCGTTGCGGCGCATCTGGCGCATGATGAAGAGCAGTTGAACATCGGCACCGTTGTGCTGAGTGAAGCCGAGCAGCAATGGGTTCGCGATAACCCGACGGTGATCGTGGCGGCGGAGCAGTACCCGTTGTACCTGTTTCTGGATGAGCATGGTCATTGGAGCGGCTTGAACAACGATGTGCTCAAACGCATCAGTGCCATGACCGGGTTGCAATTCGTTTACCGGGAGTCGTTTTCCACCGCGCAGATGCTCGAGCGCCTGGAGACCGGCGCCGCAGACATGAGCACGACCCTGGCGATGAATGATGAGCGCCGTTTGAGTCTGGATTTCAGTCATGCCTTTGGCGGTGCCGGCTGGGTATTTGTCGGCCGCGCCGGCGAGCCTGGAGTGCAATCGCTGGAGCAGTTGGCCAAACGGGTGCTGGTATTGCCGGGGCGGCACGCGCTGGAGGGGGTGATCCGACGCGATTATCCGTCCATCGAATTACGTTCGGTGAAAACCTATGCCGAGGCACGGGCGCTGGTCGAAAGCGGTGAGGCCTATGCCACCATCGAAAATGAAATCGGTGCGCAGCTCTATCCCTCGGGCTTGCTGAAGGTTGGCGAATTGCTGGAGGGAAAATGGGAGGCGGATCTTCTGGCTGTGCGCAAGGGCCAGCCGCAATTGCTGAGCATCCTGAACAAGGCGCTTGAAGCGTTCCCGGCTTCCGAACTCCGGGCCATTCGCCTGAACTGGCTGGGCGGCATCGGGCCGAAACCAGCCGCTGTGGGCTGGCAACACTGGTCCCGGCCGAGCTACTGGGGCGTGTTTGTGGTGGGGGCTTTTTTCGGGTTGTCGCTGTTATGGCATCGGCGCATGGCGGCGCTGATCAAACAGCATCGGGACGTGCAGAGCCAACTCGGCGATCAATTGGTTTTCCAGCGCGCGCTGATAGACGCCATGCCTGACCCGGTGTTCGTCCGCGACCTGGAAGGACGCCTGATCCTCTGTAACAAAAGCTACGAAGAGGCGTTGTCGATCCGTTTTGAACAGGTGCAGGGATGCCGACTGATCGACGTCGATGCCTTGCCGCGTGCCACCGCCGGCATGCTGCATGAGGAGTTCATGATTCAGCTGAGAACCCGCCGAACCCGTTTCAGCAGACGCCGCCTGCAATTCAAGCATGGCAATCGGGACATCTATCAATGGACGGTGCCGTTTTACAGTGCCAATGGGGAGTTGCGAGGCCTGCTCGGCGGGTGGACGGACATCACCCGGCGTGAGGCGGCAACGGGGGGACATCCGCATTGATATAGGGAAATTTCCTATATCACGCGCCTCCTTTTCCGATGGGGGACTGAAGGAGGCTGCCCTAAAGTGGACAGCAACTGCGGACGAGTCCGCGATTGCCGTTTCAGAGGTCGTCCATGCGCTCGCTCAAAGTACTGATTCTCGAACCCGATCCTTATCGAATGATGGCGTTGCACCAGATGCTCAATGCGTTCGGTATCTATGACGTACTCACGGCGCCATCGCTGGCCTCGGCACGTTGCTCGCTGGAGCGTCGCACCCGGGTCGACATAGCGATTTGCGATCCGCAGTTGAAAGGCGGGGAAGGCCTGGCGCTGATCCACCATCTGGCGGCCGAAGGGGAGGCCAATGCGCTCATTCTACTGGGGCGTGTAGCGCCGGGCTTGCTGAGCGATCTCGAAAGCCTGCTGCAAACACACGAGGTGACGCTGCTGGGCCGCCTGCAAACGCCGGTTTCGGCCGTGCTGATGCGCGGGCTGCTGGACAGCTACCTGCAAGCGGCAGCCCATCCGGCGGGGGCTTGAGCCGACGGTTATGTTTCTGTCATCTTCACCGTGCATGCTCTGACAGACCGCTAACTGCTCCGGGAGCAGCGCGGTATTCAGAACTTTCTTCTCGGGCCGGTGGTCATTTATTGTGAACACGCCCCAGGCACAATGTTTTCGGACTATTGAGTGGAGATCGAGATGGAAAGTATCAGTCTATTGCTCGGTGAGGCTCTGAGCCCGTATCAGGTGACGTTGACTCCGTGTGGCGCCCATGGCGAATGCCTGGTAACGCTCAAGAACGGCAACGGCGCCCTCGTGGTGGAGCGCGAATTCAATCAGGCGCAGTTGACCGACAAACGCCTGCTGACCGATGTGGTCGATGGTTTGCACCGTGACGTCCTGATCGCCGAAGGGCGACTGGAGCCCTGTGTCATCGCGGCCTTGCGCAATGCGGCGCTGGATAAGTGTGCGGCGTTGTAAAGATGAAATATTTTTTGTGGGAACCTTCCTGCATCCCCGTCAGTCAGACCCCATAACAGCAGGATCAAGCATTGTGCTCCGGTGCTTGTCGCTTGCTGCTACGGGTCTTTAAGAAGACCGCGTTTAACCCCGAGTTGTCTCCCCACTGCTCGGGGTTTCTTTTTGCCCGCAGGTTTTATTGCGCGGTCTGTTGCTCGAAAAAAATCCGCGCCTGTTGCAGGTAATCCGTGCGCATTTCAGGGTCCAGCCAGTCGGCATACGACTGGTTCAATTGCTCGTGGGGCAGGGTACGCAGCAGTTGGTTGATCTCACTGATTGCCTGACGGCCCTGGGGCGTATCGGAACATCCGACATAACCCGACAGATACTTGCCGGTGCCGCGAATCGGAAAGAACACCAGTTCGTCTTCGGCAATTTGCGCCTGATGCGCCTGATAGCGGATCTCCGGCCAGTAACCCAGCACCACCTGCAGACGCCCCAGACGCTGCATCGACAGCAGGCTGCTCAGGGCGTCGTTGCCGTAATGCGGCGTGAGCGCACCGTCGGGTGCCTGCTTGAGCAGCGCGTCGAGATACTCGCCGTAACTGCGCTCGGCGACGACTCCGACCTTGATCTCGCCATTGGCCAGAAATGCCGGCAGATCGACTTCGCCGTCGATCAGGTACGGCGCCAATACGTCGCGATCCTTCTGACGCACCACCAGACCATTACTGACAGCACGAAACGCCGGGACAGAGAAAGTGATCCATTGCGTGCGCTCCTTGCTCCAGATCAGCGACGGATCGCAGGTGAAGGACGGCTCGTGCAGCATCTGCATGCCCCGGGCGCGATTGACCCGCATCAGCGTGTGTTCGTATTGCGGCATGCCGGCGATCAGCATCGGCATCAGTTGATCGATGACGCCCTGGCCCTTTTTCGGGCCTTCGAAGATGGTCAGGGGCGGCAGATCGCGCAACAGCCAGACCAGCGTGGGTTTCGCTTGCGCCCAGGCGGGCAGGGCGAGCAGAAACAACAGGCCGAACAGCCGCCAGGTCCACCAGTGGTGGGCGCGGTTGGCGGCCGATGTCCGGTGATGTTTCAGGTTAGATAGCTCCGTCCGCGCGCAACCGGGCGATCTGCTGTTCGTCGTAGCCAAGATCGTGCAGTACCTGCGCATTGTGTTCACCGAGCTGCGGCCCGACCCATTCGGAAGTGCCCGGTGTCTCGGAGAGTTTCGGCACGATGCCCGGCATCTTGAAAGGCTTGCCGTCCGGCAGCTTGGCCTGCAGGAACATTTCCCGGGCGAGGTACTGCGGATCGCTGAACATGTCTTCGGCACTGAAGATCCGGCTGGCCGGCACTTCCGCCTGGTTGAGCAGGTCGAGCACGCTTTGCAGCGGCAACGAATTGACCCAGCGGTCGATCACGCCATACAACTCGTCGCGGCGACTGTCGCGCCCGTCGTTGCTCGCCAGTGTCGGGTCGTTGGCCAGATCCTCGCGGCCGATGATCAGCATGAAGCGTTTGAAGATCGCGTCGCCATTGGCGCCGATCTGCACATGCTTGCCGTCGGCGCTGGTGTGGATCGATGACGGCGTGATGCCCGGCATGATGTTGCCGGTGCGCTCGCGGATGAAGCCGAACACGTCGAACTCCGGCACCATGCTTTCCATCATGGCGAAAATCGCCTCGTACAACGCCACATCGACCACTTGGCCGAGACCGCCGTTGACCTCGCGATGACGCAGCGCCATCAGCGCGCCGATGACGCCCCACAGCGCGGCAATCGAATCACCGATGGAGATCCCGGTGCGCACTGGTGGCCGGTCTTCGAAGCCGGTGATGTAGCGCAAGCCGCCCATGGACTCGCCGACCGCGCCGAAGCCCGGTTGATCTTTCATCGGCCCGGTCTGGCCGAAACCGGACAGACGCACCATCACCAGTTTCGGGTTCAGCGCATGCAGGGTTTCCCAGCTCAGCCCGAGTTTTTCCAGCACGCCGGGGCGAAAGTTCTCGATCAGGATGTCGGCTTCGCCCAGCAGTTTTTTCAGAATCGCCAGGCCCTCGGGGTGCTTGAGGTTCAGGGTCAGCGACTTCTTGTTGCGCGCCTGGACGAACCACCACAGCGAGGTGCCTTCATACAATTTGCGCCACTTGCGCAGCGGATCACCGCCGTCGGGCGATTCGATCTTGATCACTTCGGCGCCGAACTCGCCGCAAATGCGCGAGGCAAACGGCCCGGCAATCAACGTACCCAATTCAATGACTTTCACACCGCTGAGCGGTTTGTTGGCGAACGGCATATTGAATCCTGTAGGACAAGGCTGAGCGGATACAGCGTTTTAACATAGCCGGCTGTCAGACGCCGCAGGTTGATCGCCATCAATTCGATGATTGCCTACGGCATCGGTTAGACTTGCCGACTTTCCTCGTATCAAGAAGCCCGTTCATGGCCCAGCCGTCTACCACGTACAAATTCGAATTGAACCTCACCGACCTCGACCGCAGCGTCTACGAGAGCGTCAAGCAGACCATCGCCCGTCACCCTTCGGAAACCGAAGAGCGCATGACCGTGCGGCTGCTGGCCTACGCCCTCTGGTACAACGAACTGCTGTCATTCGGCCGTGGTCTGTCGGACGTGGATGAACCTGCACTGTGGGAAAAAAGCCTGGATGACCGCGTCCTGCACTGGATCGAAGTCGGCCAGCCAGATGCTGATCGCCTGACCTGGTGCTCGCGTCGCACCGAGCGCACCAGCCTGCTGGCCTATGGCAGCCTGCGCGTGTGGGAGGGCAAAGTGGTGCCGGTGGCGAAGAACCTGAAAAACGTCAACATCGCCGCCGTGCCGCAGGAAGTGCTGGAAACCCTGGCCAAGGACATGCCGCGCGTCATCAAGTGGGACGTGATGATCAGCGAAGGCACGATCTTCGTCACCGACGACCGTGGTCAGCACGAAGTCCAGCTGGAATGGCTGGCCGGTGAACGCGGCTGATCCTGCGCCGCTTACTGATTAATCCCACGTATTCAAGAGAAGTTTCCGTTAGCCCATGCGTATTGATCCTCGACCGTTGCCTGCCACGCTGCCGTTTCTCGGTGACCTGCCACCTTTGCTGACCCGTTTGTACGCGGCGCGGGGTGTGCAGTCCGAGGCGGAGCTGGATAAAAGTCTGGCGCGGCTGATTCCGTTCCAGCAGCTCAAGGGCATCGAGGCAGCGGTAGATCTGCTGGTGACGGCGCTGGAGCAGCGTCAGCGGATTCTGATCGTCGGTGACTTCGACGCCGACGGCGCGACGGCCAGTACGGTCGGCGTGCTCGGCTTGCGTCTGCTGGGCGCGGCGCATGTCGATTATCTGGTGCCGAACCGCTTCGAATACGGCTATGGCCTGACCCCGGAAATCGTCGAAGTCGCCCTGACCCGCGAACCGCAGTTGTTGATCACTGTCGACAACGGCATCTCCAGCGTCGAAGGCGTGGCGGCGGCGAAGAAGGCCGGGCTCAAGGTGTTGATCACCGACCACCACTTGCCCGGCGATGAACTGCCGCTGGCCGATGCGCTGGTCAACCCGAACCAGCCCGGCTGCGAGTTTCCGAGCAAGGCGCTGGCCGGGGTCGGGGTGATTTTCTACGTGTTGATGGCCTTGCGTGCACGCCTGCGCAGCCTCGGCTGGTATGAGAGCAGCCCGCAGCCGAACATCGGCGAACTGCTCGATCTGGTGGCGCTGGGCAGCGTTGCCGACGTGGTGCCGCTGGACGCCAACAACCGGATTCTGGTGCATCAGGGCCTTGAGCGGATTCGCGCCGGGCGTGCACGACCGGGGATCAAGGCAATTCTTGAAGTGGCCAAGCGTGACGCGGCGAGGATTACCTCCACCGACCTGGGTTTTATCGTCGGCCCGCGCCTGAATGCGGCGGGGCGCCTGGATGACATGAGCCTCGGGATCGAATGCCTGCTCACCGCCGACGCCAATCTGGCGCGGGAAATGGCTGCGCAACTGGACGGCATGAACCAGGATCGCAAATCCATCGAGCAGGGCATGCAGCGCGAGGCGCTGGCGCAGCTCAAGGACTTGCCAGTGGAATCGATGCCGTTTGGCCTGTGCCTGTTCGATCCCGAGTGGCATCAGGGCGTGATCGGCATTCTCGCCTCGCGGATGAAAGAACGTTATTTCCGTCCGACCATCGCCTTCGCCGACGCCGGTGACGGTTTGCTCAAGGGCTCGGGGCGTTCGGTGCAGGGTTTCCATATTCGCGATGCCCTGAGCGTGGTGGCGGCGCAGCATCCGAACCTGATTGCCAAGTACGGTGGCCACGCGATGGCGGCCGGCCTGACCTTGCCGCAAGAGAATTTTCCGCTGTTCGCCGAGGCTTTTGACGCTGAAGTGCGTCGGCAACTTCGCGAAGAAGACCTGACCGGGCGCATGCTCTCGGACGGCACGCTGGCGGTCGAGGAATTCCATCTGGAACTGGCTCGCGCCCTGCGCCATGCCGGGCCTTGGGGTCAGCACTTCCCGGAGCCGCTGTTCCATGGCGTGTTCCAGTTGGTCGAGCAGCGGGTGGTCGGCGAGCGGCACCTGAAAGTGGTGCTGAAGAGCGAGTGCGGGTCGGTGAAGCTGGATGGCATCGCTTTCGGCATTGACCGTGATGTCTGGCCGAACCCGACCATTCAGTGGGTCGAGCTGGCCTACAAGCTCGACGTCAACGAGTTCCGGGGCAACGAGACGGTGCAACTGATGATTGCCCACATCGAACCGCGCTGACGCCATTCGCGAGCAGGCTCGCTCCGACAGGTACAGTGTTGCCCTGGTGGGAGCGGGCTTGCTCGCGAAGGCGCTCTTTCACACACAGAATTACTCTGAACCCTCCCTCATCCCCGGTTGTCGACTAGGCTCTAAGCACTGCTTGATTGGCCTTGTGACGTCTTGTCGAATTTTTTGCCCGCGGGGGCGGGTGCTGCACCTTTTTCCTGTCACTCGTCGACTTTTCAAACAGAACCCTGGAGCCTGCCCACTGATTTGAGAGGTGCCCCATGAGTCTGCTGCTCGAACCCTTTACCCTTCGCCAACTGACCCTGCCCAACCGCATCGCCGTGTCGCCGATGTGCCAGTATTCCAGCGTCGACGGTCTGGCCAACGACTGGCATCTGGTGCACCTGGGCAGCCGCGCGGTGGGCGGTGCCGGCCTGATTTTCACCGAGGCCACGGCGGTCACCGCCGACGGGCGAATCACCGCCGAAGACCTCGGTTTGTGGAACGACGAACAGATCGAACCGCTGCAACGCATCACCCGTTTCATTACGGCTCAGGGCGCTGTCGCCGGCATTCAACTGGCTCATGCCGGGCGCAAGGCCAGCACCCATCGGCCATGGATCGGCAAACACGGCAGCGTCAAACCGGAGGATGGCGGCTGGATTCCGGTCGGGCCGTCGCCGATTGCTTTCGATCCGCAGCACACGCAACCGAAACAGCTGGATGAAGGTCAGATCGCCGAAGTCATCCAGGCCTTCGTTGCTGCGGCCAAACGCGCGTTGACCGCAGGTTTCAGCGTGGTTGAAGTGCATGCCGCCCACGGTTATCTGCTGCATCAGTTTCTGTCGCCATTGAGCAACCAGCGCCGCGATCAGTACGGTGGTTCGTTCGAAAACCGTATTCGGCTGGTGCTGCAAGTCACCGAGGCCGTGCGCGAGGTCTGGCCGCAAGAGTTGCCGGTGTTTGTCCGGGTATCGGCCACCGACTGGGTGGAGGACGGCTGGAACCCGGATGAAACTGTGGAGCTGGCGCGCCGCCTCAAGGCCTTGGGAGCGGATCTGATCGACGTCTCCTCCGGTGGTACCGCCGCCAACGCCGAGATTCCTGTGGGGCCGGGTTATCAGACACGGTTTGCCGAACGTGTGCGCAAGGAGTCCGGCATCGCCACCGGCACCGTCGGCATGATTACCGAGCCGGCGCAGGCCGAGCACATTCTGCGCACCTGTCAGGCCGACATCATCTTCCTCGCCCGTGAACTGCTGCGTGACCCGTACTGGCCGCTGCATGCCGACGATGATCTGGGCGGGCGCAAAGCGGTGTGGCCGGCGCAGTATCAGCGCGCGACCCATCGTGATCAGCCGATCCACGAGTCTGACCTGCGCGATTGATTTCAAGCCGGCGCAACGTCTATAAAACCCGCCACTGAACCGGCGGGTTTTTTCTTGCCTGCCATTTGCCAAGGAAGTCGAGCATGTTGATCGAACGAGAACTGACCGGACACGATTTGCCGTTGCTGGCGCAGATCGACCGTAGCGAGCTGGTGGAGGAATGTTATCGGCTGGAAAAAGGTGAGCTGATTCTGTACCCGGTGCATTTCGACATGCGCGGATGGCCGGAAGGCGAAGCTGAGGAAAACGCGCTGGCGCTGGAGACGTGCTTGCGGCGCGGTGGCTGGTTGTACGGGATTTTCGATGGGCAGGTGCTGGTCGCGGCGGTGGTTGTGGATAACCGGGTTATTCACAATCAGGGACTGAGCATGCGTCAGCTGAAGTTTCTGCACATCAGCCGTGATTACCGCGGGCAAGGGCTGGGGGCGAAGTTGTTTGCGCTGGCCTGTGAGCAGGGGCGGCGGTTTGGTGCCGAGGCGTTGTATGTTTCAGCGACTGAATCTCGCAACACTGTGGAGTTTTATCAGCGTCAGGGTTGCCGGTTGGTTGATCAGGCGGATCCGGAGTTGTTTGATCAAGAACCCAGAGACATTCATCTGTATTGCCCACTGACCTGACGCAGTTTCTTCAATATCCGATGTTGAATGTTCTGACGCATTCGCGAGCAAGCCCGCTCCCACCCTGGTTCTGTGTCGGTCGCAAACTGTGTGATCGACCGGGATCCAGTGTGGGAGCGGGCTTGCTCGCGAAGAGGCCGGAACAGGCGCCTCAAATCATCAAGGATACTTGCGCTTGTCCGGTGCCGGCGGGAAGTACTGGTACAACCAAGTCTCGCTCAGCGTGCGGTCATTGGTGCGGATGAACAGGCGCAGTTCCACCGGCTCGACGCTGTCGCTGGTCGGGTACCAGTCGAACAGGATCCGGTATCCCTTGATGTCATCAAGCACCAACACGCTGAAGTCCTGCACCTTGCCGTGGGAGCAAGTGACCACCGGTTCGATCCCGGTGCCCTGCGGCAGGCGATCCAGGCCGCCACCGGTGAAGTCCACGGCAAAGCGACGGGCCCAGACCGGCGGGTAATGCTCGCCCGGTGCCCAGCCTTCGACGAAGCCACCCATGCCCGACCGGGTCGCATGCACCCGCGCCAGTGGCGTGCCGACCGGTGGCAGGGCGCTCCAGTAAAGCTTGTAGCCATAGTTAAGCGAGTCGCCGGCAGCCACTGGCTTCTTCGGCGTCCAGAACGCGACGATGTTGTCGAGGGTTTCGCCGGTGGTCGGAATTTCCAGCAGATCAATCGAGCCTTCGCCCCACGCGGTGGTCGGTTCAACCCACAGGCTCGGACGCTTGCTGTACCAGTCGACGGTGTCCTGATAATTGGCGAATTCGTGGTCGGTCTGCACCAGTCCGAAGCCTTTCGGATCGGTGTCGGCGAACGCGTTGAACTGCAGGGTCGCCGGGTTGTTCAGCGGACGGCAGATCCACTCGCCGTTGCCGCGCCACATCGCCAAGCGATCGGAGTCGTGGATTTGCGGGTGAATGGTGTCGCACATGCGCCGTTCGTGGGTACCGCAGCTGAACATGCTGGTCATCGGCGCGATGCCCAGTTGTTCGATGGCGGTACGCGCGTTGATGTGGGCGTCGATCTCCATCACTACGCGCTCGGCCTGGCAGTCGATGTCGAAGCGGTAGGCACCGGTGGCGCTCGGCGAGTCGAGCAGAGCGTAGACCACAAAACGGGTGGCGTTCTGCTCCGGAGTCTCGAACCAGAACTTGGTGAAGTCAGGGAATTCTTCGCGCTTTTTCGCATAGGTGTCGACGGCCAGACCACGGGCCGAGAGGCCATATTGGCCAGTCGCATCCACCGCACGGAAATAACTGGCGCCGAGGAACGACACCACGTCATGGCGATCCAGCTCCGGCGCCTTGAACAGCTTGAAGCCGGCAAACCCCAGGTCGCCCTTGAGCTGCTGGGTGTCGACCGAGGTGTTCTCGTAGTTGAACAGTGTCGGACGGAAATGCACCTCGCGCGCGGTACGGGTCTTGGGATCGACGCTGTACATGCGCACCGGCTGGCGGAAACCCATACCGACGTGGAAGAACTGCACGTCGAGCTGACCCTTGTTCTCCTTCCACAGCGAATGATCGCCGTCGTAGCGGATCGCGTTGAAGTTCTGCGGGGTCATGGTCGCCAGAGTCGGCGGCAGCACCTGTTTGGTGTCCTGATAGGCCGAGCCGGCCAGTTGCTTGGCCTGACGCTTGAGCGCTTCGAAGTCGAAGGCCTGCGCTTCACCATCGGCGGCGCCACCATCGGCGGCGCCACCATTGGCGGCCCAGGCACGGGCGGCCAGCAGGCCGGAAGCCGAGAGACCGGTGTAAGCCGCAATGGCCATCGACGCTTTGAGCAAATTCCTGCGGTGCATAAATACAACCTGTCGTGAGCAATCCCGCGCCGTTCCTGGCACGTGCTGGATCAGAAATTACGGTTCGGACAAGCCTTCGGCCAAACGCAACGGACTATAAACAGATGCCGGCTAGCTTAAACGGTTCGCTCGCCAAGCAAAATTCGTTGATACACCGTGACAGAGTGTCAATGAAACAAGACATGTCGGTTAAAAATCTGACAGGGCATTCTGATTTATGCGGCATATCTGCTTTTTTCGACTAATTACTCTAAAAACCGCTTTTCAGCGCCGATTTAATTTCTATTCTATGGGCATGACCGGTGTTGACCGGTAGGGCACACGGCGCTGCTGTAAGGGGCAGGGCGATGTGGTGGTTTAGCAATTCTTTGAAGTATTGAAGGACATCGTCCATGGCAAAAATACAAGGTATCGCCGAAATGCTCGGCATCTTCCCCTGCCTCGGCAGCGGCCGTAGAAGGCGTCGATTGAGTTCTGAAGAGCTGAAGCTGGTGGAGCGTTATCGCGAGTTGTCGGAGAGTGACCGGATAGCGATGAGGTATCTGGTGGATGCGATGAGGAGCGTTTCGCGGTTTTAACGCTGGACCTGTGGCGAGGGAGCTTGCTCCCGCTGGACTGCGCAGCAGTCCCCTGCTTTTTGTAGACGGGCAGCTGCGCGACCCTGCGGGACGGTGCGACGATTCGACAAGCTCCCTCGCCGCAGGTTTTTTATTGAATGGACTTCAGCTACACGTACCCAAAACCGGATACGGTCGCTGTCCATGCATCAAATCCGGCACATCCCGCCATTTGACCCATGCCTGCTGTTGCCAGTGCAGCAGCGGTACGGTAACGCCTGCCCAATGCATTGAGCTCAAGCTCGGGTGGTTTTCCACAGGGCTTGATTGAGTTTCGCGCAGCATCGGGATGACTTCATGGCTCAGCCATTGGCGCAGGTTGCGGTTTTCCGGAACGAAGTGATGAACGAGCAGTGCGAACAGGCCGGATTCGCTGACCATCGCGCAATCGATAATTTCGCCATCCCGACGCAGGAGGACATGGCGGCGCTGATCGGGATCGAGTTTCAGGGTGAGGCGTTCGTTTAGCGGATAGCCCATCAGGCGACCGAGATCCTGAACACAAAACCAGGCTTCGTGTTCCTGCATGAAGGCGTGGAGGAAGCGGTTGTGGCGGGTGAAGATGGTGGGGGTGAAGTGCGTGGACGGTGGATTGTGGATTTGCGTAGACATGTAGTGACTTCCGGTTTGAGTAGGAAAGTCGCCATCAACTCTTCGACAAGTTGGGTGGCGAACCGCGTGGCGTTCGAAGTCGGGATACTTCCCGTCAAACGCGGCAAAGCCGGAAGGCCCGCGCCACACGGCCCGCCATAAAGCAAAACTGAAGCTGCGAAACAGCCACAATTCAATGGAGGGCATGCAAGCACCGCGTTGACAGTTTCCGGCTTCGACCCCGGGTCGCTGAATGAACAGCGACGGGATAAAGCCTATCGGTCAGGCGCTTGCGGCGACAAGTCTACCCTTTCGCCCCACATCGTAGGAAATGGGGCTTTTTCAGGCAGGCTGTGTCTGTAGGAAATGCCTGTTTTTTTAGATTCCGCTGCTAAACCATCCCTGCACCGAAGATTTTCCTTTATGAGTTAGCAATCGGGAAAAGGGAGAAGCAATTCTGTGAGCAAAGATGAAGCGAAGGGTAAAAAGAGAAAGGTGATCGATCTGGATCGCTTCGAAGCTGTTAGAGGTAAAGCCGATATCAAATGGCGTACTGATGAATTGATGACAGTGCTTCGAGGAGACCCCGGAATCAAATCTCGATTCCGGGGTGATTCTTCTTAGCGACTCACCTTCCAAGCATCCCCAGCCGGCGCCTTCCCATGGTCATACGGCTTGCCGATCCACATGTAAACCAGCCCCAGCCCAATCACGATCACCGTGCTCAGCACCATCGCATAGTTCACGTACCACGCCGCATCCGGCGTACGTGGCCAGGCCATGTTGATGATTGCGCCAACGCCGTACACCAGCGCGCCGATGTTCACCGGCCTGCCCCATGCGCCGAGGGTGAATTTGCCGCTGGGTTTCCAGCCTTTCATACGCGCGTACAAAGCGGCCAGCACGATCATCTGGAACGCGAGGTAGATGCCGATGGCGGCGAAGCTGACGATGGTGGCCACGGCGTCTTGCAGGAAGAAGCCGAGGGCGATGATCAGGGCGGGCAGGACACCGGACACGAACAGTGCGGCAACTGGCACCTGGGTGGTAGGAGAAATCTTTTTCAGCAGTCGGCTGCCGATGACCATTTCGTCGCGAGCGTAGGAGTACAGCAGACGACTCGCCGCAGCCTGTAGGCTGATGACACAGGAGATGAAGGAAATCATCACCACGCCCATCACCACTTTCGAGCCGATCGGGCCGAAGGCGTTGTTGAGGATGGTGGTGACCGGGTCTTTGTCGGTGCCGTTGATCACCGCTTGCATGTCCGGCACGGCGAGGATCAGCGCCAGGCAGGCGAACATCGCCGCGATGCCGCCGATGTAGATGGTCATGCGCATGGCCACCGGGATTTTTGCGCTGGGGTTCGGGGTTTCTTCGGCGACGTCGCCGCAAGCCTCAAAGCCGTAATAGAGGAACATCCCCGCCAGCGAGGCGGTGAGGAACGCCGGCAGGTACGAGCCATCAACGCTGATGTCGAAGGTGTTGAACAGCACGCTGATCGGCTGATGACGCTCGAAGATCAGCAGGTACACGCCGACGATCACTGCGCCGACCAGTTCGCAGAGGAAGCCGAACATGGCAATGCGCGCCAGCACTTTGGTGCCGCTCAGATTGACCAGCGTGGCGAACAACGTCAGCACCAGCGCGATGACGATGTTGGTGTTGTTGCTCGGCTCAAACCCGAGCATCGCCGCCAGATACGGGCCGGCACCGACGGCCACCGCCGCGATGGTCACGCACAGGGCGATGGAGTAGATCCAGCCGACCATCCACGCCCATTTTTTGCCGACCAGACGTCGCGCCCATGGATAAACGCCGCCGGAAATCGGGAACTGCGAGACCACTTCGCCGAAGATCAGGCACACCAGCAACTGGCCGCAACCGACCAGCAAGTAAGCCCAGAACATCGGTGGCCCGCCGGCCGCGAGGCACAGGCCGAACAGGGTATAAACCCCCACGACCGGTGACAGATAGGTGAACCCTAAAGCGAAGTTTTCCCACAGGCTCATGCTGCGGTTGAAGTTCGAGGTGTAGCCGAGTTTGCGCAGTTGTTCGGCATCGCTGTCGGCAACGGCGGCCGAGAGTTCGGGTGAGGCACTCATGGGTGTTTGCTCCGGGAAATCGGCAGATTTCGGATGGCCGAATCCGTGGCGGGGCTTTGCGGGCGCCGCCCGGGTCGGTAGTTATTGTTTTGGGATCCTGGTGGTGCGTAATGCCGGTTTTCTTCCTGAAACCGAGGTGACGCCTTCGCGAGCAAGCGCGCTCCCACCTTGGAATGCGTCCCCCTGTGGGAGCGGGCTTGCTCGCGAAGCTTTTAAAGGCTTAGTGCTTGAACATCACATGCCGAACCGTGGTGTAGTCCTCCAGCCCGTACATGGACATGTCCTTGCCATAACCGGACAATTTCTGCCCGCCATGGGGCATTTCGCTGACGAGCATGAAGTGTGTGTTGACCCAGGTGCAGCCGTACTGCAATCGCGCGGACAAGCGATGAGCGCGTCCGACATCCGCCGTCCACACCGAGGACGCCAGGCCGTAGTCGGAATCGTTGGCCCACTCCAGCGCCTGCGCTTCATCGGTGAACTTGGTTACCGACACCACCGGCCCGAACACTTCACGGCGAACGATTTCGTCATCCTGTTGCGCGTCGGCCAGCACCGTCGGTTCGAAGAAGAAGCCGTCGCCTTCCACAGTCTTGCCACCCGTGATCAAGCGAATGTGCGACTGCGCCACGGCGCGTTCGACGAACGCGGCCACGCGGTCGCGATGTTGCGCGGTGATCAGCGGCCCCAACTCGGTCGACGGATCATCCTGCAAGCCGTACTTGATTGTGCTGACCGCTGCGCCGAGCTTCTCGACGAACTGGTCGTAGATGCCTTGCTGCGCGTAGATCCGGCACGCGGCGGTGCAGTCCTGCCCGGCGTTATAGAAACCGAAGGTGCGGATGCCTTCGACGGCGGCATCGATGTCGGCGTCGTCGAAGATGATCACCGGTGCCTTGCCGCCCAGTTCCATGTGCATGCGTTTGACGCTGTCGGCGGCGCTGGAAATGATGTTCGAACCGGTGGCGATGGAACCGGTCAGCGAGACCATGCGCACTTTCGGGTGCGTGACCAAAGGGCTGCCGACGGTAGGACCACGACCAAACACCAGATTGAGTACACCGGCCGGGAAAATTTCCGACGCCAGTTCGGCCAGACGCAACGCGGTCAGCGGGGTTTGTTCCGACGGCTTGAGCACCACGGTATTACCGGCGGCCAGCGCCGGGGCGATTTTCCAGGCGACCATCATCAGCGGGTAATTCCACGGTGCAATGGAGGCGATCACGCCCACCGGATCGCGGCGGATCATCGAGGTGTGGCCGGGCAGGTATTCACCACCGGCCGAACCGCTCATGCAACGGCTGGCACCGGCGAAGAAACGGAACACGTCGGCAATCGCCGGGATCTCGTCGTTCAGTGCGGCGCTGTAGGGTTTGCCGCAGTTGTCGGATTCGAGTTTCGCCAGTTCCTCGCAATGGGCTTCAATGGCGTCGGCGAGTTTGAGCAGCAACAGCGAACGGTCTTTCGGCGTGGTTTGCGACCACTCGGCGAAGGCGTTGTCGGCGGCGCGCACGGCGGCGTCGACCTGGGCCTCGCTGGCTTCGTTGATCTCCACCAGTACGCTGCCGAGTGAAGGATTGAGCACCGGTTGCGCCGGGCCTTCGCCGTTGACCAGGTGGCCGTTGATCAAGAGTCTGGTTTGCATGTTGTTGTCCTCTTCGAAGCAATTGTTATTTTTCTGAAGAAACCGGGTTCCATTGTGGGAGCGGGCTTGCTCGCGAAGGCGGTGGGTCAGCCGACATCAATGCTGAATTTGATTGCCTCTTCGCGAGCAAGCCCGCTCCCACATTTCGATCCGGTTTCTTCAGTTATTCGGTTATTTGCCGCCGCTGCCGGCCACGCTCTCGCCACCGCGTGTCAGGTAGTACGCGCCAAGGATCGGCAACATGGTCACCATCATCACCAGCATGGCGACGACGTTGGTCACCGGCACATCCCGTGGGCGGCTGAGCTGGTTGAGCAGCCACAGCGGCAACGTACGTTCGTGGCCGGCGGTGAATGTGGTGACGATGATTTCGTCGAACGACAGCGCAAACGCCAACATGCCGCCCGCCAGCAACGCCGAGCCGAGGTTCGGCAGGATGATGTAGCGAAAGGTTTGCCAGCCATCGGCACCCAGATCCATCGAGGCTTCGATCAGGCTGTGCGAGGTACGGCGCAGACGGGCGATGACGTTGTTGTAGACGATCGCCACACAGAAGGTCGCGTGGCCGACGATGATGGTGAACATCCCCGGCTCGATCCCCAGCGTCTTGAACGTTGCCAGCAGTGCGATCCCGGTGATGATCCCCGGCAATGCGATCGGCAAAATCAGCACCAGTGAAATGCCTTGCTTGCCGAAGAAGTCGCGGCGGTACAACGCTGCCGAAGCGAGCGTACCGAGCACCATCGCGATCAACGTGGCGATGGCTGCGATCTGCAATGAGAGCTTGATCGCCTCCAAAACATCCGGCCGCGAAAACGCCACGCTGAACCAGTGCAAGGTGAAGCCCTTGGGCGGAAAGCTGAACGCCGCTTCCTCGGTGTTGAAGGCGTAAAGAAAGATGATCAGGATCGGGAAGTGCAGAAACACCAACCCGCCCCAAGCGGCAATGCGCAGGCCCAGTGAAGCGCGCTCAGAGTGCATCGAAGGCCCCCAGACGTTTGACGATGGACAGGTAAACCGCGATCAACACAATCGGCACCAAGGTGAACGCCGCCGCCATCGGCATGTTGCCGATCGCACCTTGCTGCGCGTACACCATGCTGCCAACGAAATAGCCCGGCGGTCCGACCAATTGCGGCACGATGAAATCGCCCAGGGTCAGGGAAAAGGTGAAGATCGAGCCGGCAGCAATTCCCGGAATCGACAGCGGCAGAATCACTTGCATGAAGGTCTGACGAGGCTTGGCGCCAAGGTCGGCTGAGGCCTGCAACAGCGATGGCGGCAAGCGCTCCAACGAGGCCTGAATCGGCAGGATCATGAACGGCAGCCAGATGTAGACGAACACCATGAACCGGCCCAGATGCGAGGTCGACAACGTGCTGCCGCCCACCCCGGGAATGCCGAGGATGAACTGCAACACCGGCTCCAGCCCCAGATGCTGGACGAACCATTGCGCCACACCGCCCTTGGCCAGCAGCAACGTCCAGGCGTAGGCCTTGACGATGTAACTGGCCCACATCGGCAGCATCACCGCGATGTAGAAAAACGCCTTGGTCTTGCCCGTGGTGTAGCGCGCCATGTAATAGGCAATCGGGAACGCGACGATAGCGCTGGCGATCGACACGACGATGGCCATGCTCAGCGTGCGCAGGATGATGTCGAAGTTCGACGGCTGAAACAGCGCGGCAAAATTCGCCAGCGTCAGGTCAGGTGTGACCGCCATGGTGAAGTCGTCGAAGGTGTAGAAACCCTGCCAAAGCAGCACCAGCAGCGAGCCGAGATAGATCGCTCCGAACCACAGCAGTGGCGGTATCAGCAGCATCGACAAGTACAGGTTCGGCTTGCGATAGAGCAGGTTGGAAAAACGGCGCAAGGGCGGTGCTTGAGTCATCGTGAGCGTGCTCATTTCACGCCTCGCTCGCGACGGTGTCGTGCAGTGGAATCATCGCTTCCCGCGCCCAGCGTGCGCTCAAGCGCTGGCCGGTCTGGTGTTGTGCGCTGCTGTCGATCCACTGATTGTTGGCGTGGCTGATGCTCAGGGTCTGGCCGTTTTCCAGCGTCAGTTCATAGCGTGTGGCGCTGCCTTGATACTGGATGTCATGGAGCAATCCGCTGACTTCGATTTCGTGGCTGGCGAGTGGGCCTTCGGCGAAACGCACGTGTTCCGGGCGAATCGAAAACGGCTGCGGATGGCCGCTGAGCTGGCGCGCCAGATCGCCGCGAATCACGTTCGAAGTGCCGACGAATTCGGCGACGAAGGTGGTGGTGGGTTTCATGTACAGATTGCGTGGAGTGTCGACCTGTTCAATGCGGCCTTTGTTGAATACCGCGACACGGTCGGACATCGACAGTGCTTCGGTCTGGTCGTGGGTGACGAAGATAAAAGTGATGCCGAGTTGGCGTTGCAGCTTCTTCAGTTCGCTTTGCATCTGCTCGCGCAATTTCAAATCGAGCGCGCCCAACGGCTCATCAAGCAACAGCACCCGTGGGCGGTTGACCAAAGCGCGGGCGAGGGCGACACGCTGGCGCTGACCGCCGGACAACTGCACCGGTTTGCGTGCGCCATAACCGCCGAGGGCGACCATGTCCAACGCCTCTTCGGCGCGCTTGTGGCGCTCGGTTTTGCTCACGCCTTTGACCTTCAATCCATAGGCGACGTTGTCCAGCACGTTCATGTGCGGGAACAGCGCGTAGTCCTGGAAGACGGTGTTCACATCACGTTGATACGGCGGCAGACCGGCGGCTTCCGCGCCGTGAATACGGATCGAACCGGCGCTCGGCTGTTCGAAACCGGCGATCAGGCGCAGGCAAGTGGTCTTGCCCGAGCCGGAAGGGCCGAGCATGGAAAAGAACTCGCCGTCCTGGATATCGATGGAAACCCGGTCAACGGCCTTCACCTCGCCGAACTGCCGGGAAACGTTGGTGAACTGGACTGCAAGCGTCATGGTGCGGTGCTCCAAAAAGGCGTGGGCCGTCGCAGCGGCCCTGCCTGGACTTCTGAAAAAGCTGAATCCTGTTTCTTTTGTGGCGAGGGAGCTTGCTCCCGCTGGAGTGCGCAGCACTCCCAAATTGGCCACATGCGATTTGAATGGCAGACCGCATTGCCAGGTCTTGGGGCGGCTTCGCCACCCAGCGGGAGCAAGCTCCCTCGCCACAGGTGAGCGGCGTGTCAGCGGCCGCCCATGATCGCAATGTAGTCCTGGGTCCAGCGGCTATAAGGCACGAACTTGCCGCCCTCGGCCTGCGGGGTTTTCCAGAAGGCGATCTTGTCGAACTGGTCGAAGCCATTGGTCTTGCAACCCTCGGCGCCGAGTAGTTCGCTCTCCTTGCACGCCGCCGGCACGGCTGGCAGCGAACCAAACCACGCCGCCACGTCACCCTGGACTTTCGGCTGCAGCGACCAGTCCATCCACTTGTAGGCGCAGTTCGGGTGCTTGGCCTCGGCGTGCAGCATGGTGGTGTCGGCCCAACCGGTGGCGCCTTCTTTGGGGATAGTCGAGGCGATCGGCTGTTTCTCGTTGATCAGACCGTTGACCTGATACGGCCAGGCGCTGGACGCCACCACGCCTTCGTTCTTGAAGTCGCTCATTTGTACCGTGGTGTCATGCCAGTAGCGGTGGATCAGCGGCTGCTGCGCGCGCAGCAGATCGAGCACGGCTTTGTACTGCGCTTCGGTGAGTTGATACGGATCATTGATCCCCAGCTCCGGTTTGGCGGTCTTCAGATACAACGCCGCGTCGGCGATGTAGATCGGGCCGTCATAGGCCTGCACGCGGCCCTTGTTCGGTTTGCCGTCGGGGAAATTCTGCGCGTCGAACAGTACGTTCCAGCTGGTCGGCGGCGTCTTGAACACGTTGGTGTTGTACATCAGCACGTTCGGGCCCCACTGATACGGGGTGCCGTAGGTCTGGTTGTTGACCACGTACCACGGCGCATCTTTCAGACGTGGGTCGAGGGTTTTCCAGTTCGGGATCAATGCTGTGTTGATCGGCTGCACGCGCTTGCCGACGATCAAGCGCAACGAGGCATCACCCGATGCGGTGACCAGATCGTAACCGCCCTTGGCCATCAGGCTGACCATCTCGTCGGAGGTGGCGGCAGTCTTCACATTGACCTTGCAGCCGGTTTCCTTCTCGAAACCGCTCACCCAGTCGTAGGCCTTGTCGCTCTCGCCACGTTCGATGTAACCCGGCCAAGCCACGATATCCAGCTGACCTTCGCCGGCGCCGACGGCTTTCAGCGGCTCGGCGGCTTGCAAACTGGCGCTGGCGAGCAGTGCCGTGGTGATTGCACTGAACATTGCGGTCTTGTGCACGAACATGGTTGAACCCTCTTCTTTAAATTATGGTCGGGGCAGTTGTGAACGCGGTGAAGCCATGCCGTTTTGCGGCTTGTTATTAGCGTAGTCAGAGATGCTGGCCGTGGCGGGCCATGATGTGCCGCACTACGCTGTAGTCCTGCAACGAATCACTGGATAAGTCTTTGCCGTATCCCGAGCGTTTCAGCCCGCCATGGGGCATTTCGCTGACCAGCATGAAATGGCTGTTGATCCAGGTGCAGCCGTACTGCAAGCGGGCGGCGACTTGCATTGCCTTGTCCAGATTCTGCGTCCACACCGACGAGGCGAGGCCGTATTCGGAGTCGTTGGCCCAGTCCACGGCCTGCGCGAGTTCGTCGAAGCGGGTCACGGTGACCACCGGGCCGAACACTTCGCGCTGGACGATTTCATCAGTCTGTTTGCAACCGGCCAGCAACGTCGGCTGGTAGAAGAACCCGGCGCCGGAATGCACTGCCGCGCCAGTCACGCGTTCGATGTGCGGCTGGCCGAGGGCGCGTTCGACGAAACTGGCGACGCGGTCGCGTTGGCGGGTGCTGATCAGCGGGCCGATCTCGTTATCGGCATCGCGTTTGCCGGCGAAGCGCAGGCTGCTGACCGCTGCGCCGAGTTCGGCCACCAGTTTGTCGTGAATGCCGGCTTGCGCGTAGATCCGGCACGCGGCGGTGCAGTCCTGCCCGGCGTTGTAATAACCGTAGGTGCGCACGCCGTCGACCACCGCTTGAATGTCGGCATCATTGCAGACGATCACCGGGGCTTTGCCGCCGAGTTCCAGGTGTGTGCGTTTCAGGGTTTTCGCCGCGGCCTGGAGGATTTTCTGCCCGGTGACGATATCGCCGGTCAACGAGACCATGCGCACCTTGGCGTGGCCGACCAGATGACTGCCGACGCCTTCACCGCCGCCGCAGATGATGTTGATTACCCCGCGTGGCAGGATCTCGGCGAGTGCTGGCGCCAGTGCGAGGATCGACAGCGGCGTGTGTTCGGACGGCTTGAACACCAGGGTGTTGCCGGCGGCGAGGGCCGGGGCGATTTTCCACGCGGCCATCATGATCGGGTAGTTCCACGGCGCAATCGACGCCACCACGCCAATCGGATCGCGGCGCACCATGCTGGTGTAACCCGGCAGGTACTCGCCGCTGAGCTGGCCGGTCTGGCAGCGCACGGCACCGGCAAAGAAACGGAACACGTCAACGGTGGCGGTCAGATCGTCCTGCCGCGCCAGGTGCAGCGGCTTGCCGCAGTTCAGCGCTTCGAGGCGGGCGAGGTAGTCAGCGTGTTTTTCCACCGCGCTGGCGATTTCCAGCAGCAGGTTGGAACGTTGTTGGGGCGTGGTGCGCGACCATTCGGCAAAGGCGCGGTGGGCGGCGAGAATCGCCGTTTCGACCTGCTCGGTGCTGGCCTCGGCGATGTGGGTGAGGACTTCACCGGTGGCCGGGTTGAGGATCGGTTCGACAAAACCTTGCCCGGCGACCAGTTCGCCGTCGATCAACAACGCGGTACACATCGGGGTCTGCACGCCAGCCATTTTCCGCGATCTCTTTTCTTGTGTGGTCATTGTGGCTCCCGTGCCCGGGAGCCGACCGTCTTATAGATGCAGCAAGACTAGTGCGCGGCTCCGAGGTCGACAAATTCTAAATACTGAAGGTGGCATTCGATTAAATAGATGGCTTGCGTCCACCGTGCGGCTGCTCGCGGGCCACGGTCAGAAATGGATCGACCAGCGCCGGGCGCGCGGTCCCTCGGCGCCAGGCCAGGCCGACGTCGAGGGTCTGGTTGAGGTCGGCAATCGGCCGCGCTTCGATGATGTCGCCCTCCAGTGACCATGGGCGATAGGTCATGTCCGGCTGGATCGACACACCCAAACCCGCCGCCACCAGACTTCGCACGGCTTCGGTGGAAGCGGTGCGCAGAGTGATCTTCGGTTGCAGCCCGGCGCCGCGCCACAGCCTTTGGGCGTTGCGATCCATTTCATCAACATTCAGTTGAATCAGCGGTTCGCGAGCGACGTCGGCGAGGTTGATGCTGTCGTGTTCCAGCAGTGGATGCTGGGCCGGCAGCCACAGACGATGCGGCGAGTGAGTCAGCACTTCGGTCTGCAGGGCGTGGCGGTCTTCAAGGTTGGAGAGGATCAGCACGCCGACATCGATCTCGCCGCTGACCAGCAAATGCTCGATGTACGGCCGCTCGTCCTCCATCACCCGAATCTCGACGTTGGGATAGGCGCGCTGGAATCGGGTAAGCAAATCGGCGAGGTAATAACCGGCGACCAGGCTGGTCACCCCGACGATCAACTGCCCGGCGACCTGATCGGTGCTCTGTTGCAGGCTGCGTTTGGCGTTGTCCACAGTCGCCAGAATCAGATGCGCCTGCCGCAGGAATTGATGGCCCTGATGCGTCAGCGTCATGCCCTTGGCGTGACGGCTGAACAGGCTGACGCCGATTTCCTCTTCCAGTTGCTGGATCGCCAGGGTCAGGGTCGACTGGGAAATGAACGCGGTTTGCGCGGCGGCGGAAATCGAGCCGGTCTCGGCCACCGCGATGAAGTGACGGATCTGACGCAGGGTCATCATGAGAAGGGTACCCGGTGGGCGGTTTTTATCGATTGGCCTGAGTGTATATCTGTTTTCACGAAGGGCTGTTGCAGGCGAAGCAACATCTGGAAGCACACTCGCAGGTCGGGCCGGGGCACTTTCGAACTAGGCTGAGGGCCTGATAGATCCGGATAACCCCTGTTTTGGAGGCGGAACATGAACACCCGTGGATTGCTCGATCAACTACTCAAATCCGGCCAGGATCTGTTGCAGAACAAGGCTGGCGGTTCGCAAAACAAACCGTCGGCTGGCGGGCTGGGCGGTTTGCTTGGTGGCTCTTCAGGTGGCAGTGGCCTCGGCGGTCTGCTGTCAGGTGCTGGCGGTGGCGCATTGGCGGCGGGCGCCATGGGCCTGCTGCTCGGCAACAAGAAAGTGCGCAAGGTCGGCGGCAAAGTCGCGATCTACGGCGGCCTCGCGGCGCTGGGTGTGCTGGCGTACAAGGCCTACGGCAACTACAACGCACAAAAAGGCACCGCACCGCAGAACGAACCGCAAACTCTGGATCGCCTGCCGCCGGCACAAGCCGAACAACACAGTCAGGCGATTCTAAAAGCGCTGGTCGCCGCCGCCAAAGCCGACGGCCATATCGATGATCGCGAGCGCCAACTGATCGAAGGCGAATTCACCAAACTCGACAACGATCAGGAACTGCAACACTGGCTGCACGCCGAGCTCAACAAACCCCTCGACCCGACCGATGTCGCCCGCGCCGCGAGTACTCCGGAGATGGCCGCCGAGATGTACATCGCCAGCGTGATGCTGGTGGACGAGGAGAACTTCATGGAGAAGAGCTACCTGGATGAACTGGCGAAGCAGTTGAAGCTGGAGCCGGGGTTGAAGGTGGAGCTGGAGAAGCAGGTGCGACAGTTGTGAATTGCTAACTCATCCAGGCCGATGAACATCATCAAAATCATCGGCCTTCGGAGTAGCAACGATGCCTTTCGCTTCTTGAGCGCGGTAATACGCCTCAATCGTCAACGATGGATCGATACGCGCTTTGACAATGCAAGCTTCCTTTTGCCATGGATACTCTTGTAGCTGCTTGGACAGAGTCTTCAGACCACCTGTGATCCATCCCTTTTCCGACTGATCCCTCCATCGTCTTGGGTTGCGGCCTGTTTTCACATCGTAGGCTGCGGTTACGGGATCAAGATGGCGGCTTTGCTCAAGCACCGGCAAGTCGGGCAATGGCTGCGTTACATCCATGTAGCGCTGCAGGCAGTCCCAGAATGCGAGTGCGTTGGCCTGATCCAGCCCCAGCGAGTGAACCTTGGTGGCCAAGCAAATTTTATTATCCGTGTAGCGGTGATTTAACCACAGCGCATAGTCATGGGAGCCGAAGCCATTAGGAAGTAGCTGAAGCACTGGGTCGAACTCTTCAAATGGGGCAACGAATACCTGTCGGAAACGCCTTTTGAACCTGAGCATGCCGTCAGTTCGATTGAATTCGCTGCCATCGTGCGTGCTGATTTTGCTATGAATCCACAGCAGCGCGTCGGTACCAAGGGACGCTATAAAATACAGAAAAGCGCCCGCCCATAGGGCGATACACATAGAGTTCACACTGAATAATGAGTCTTTTATCCAATAGGTAGCAATTGCACCGGCTACAAATCCCAAGATTTGCATGTGGTGAAGAAATTTATTTCCCGTCATGAATAACACGAGAGAGGTGAGCATCAGAATGGCAGTGGAAATACCAATGATCGCACCTCCTGCTGTGCCACTGTTGCCAGATCCTGACTCTGTTCCTATAGAACCAAAGACCCCCAAAACCCAAGGCGCCCAGATGAACGAATAGCTGATGAGCTTAAGTACAAAGAAAAAATGGGTGGCTTTGCTGGAGTTCTGAAACTTCCAGCGTTTATGGTTGCAAAAGGATTCTACGTCGTTATCGATGTTTTTTTCCGAGTCAGAGAGTCTGATCGCTTCAAGTTGAGAACTGACTTCTACCTCTGGTTCTAAATTGGCGTAATTGCCAAATGCGAGATGAGTGTTAAACATACCGGTTCGGTTTGCATCCTCCGGCCAGCGAGGTGGCGGCAAAGGTTTTTTGCTATCGCTTCGATATGCTCCAATCGTATAAGCCGTATCTCTTTCTGTAATCATACCTTAGACTCGATTATTTCAATCTGCCAATAAGCTGGCGCATCCTCGGCTGGAATATTATCCGGAGGTGTTAGGCGATCTTTAGAAGTAAATGCTTTCCATTTTTTTGGGCTAGGTTGAGGCAGCACTAAAATATCTTCTGCTTCGTTAACGCTGAGCTCAAATTGCGCGCTGATTTTAAGCCCCTCTGTCATTTCGAAGCTATAGCGTTGCAGTGGATTGACATGCGCAACGGGAAGGCTAGGTGACAGAATGTACAGTACACTGGTCGCATCGAGTGGTAAGGCAGAGATCTTAGGGTTTGTCGCCGGTACACGGTTGTATCGTTTGACAGCTAATAATCCAGACTTCTCTAATTTGCTTTGGAATTCTTGTACGATCAATCGGAACTTTTTTTCATTTTCAAACATTGAGAGTAGAGGCGAACTCAAAACTACAGCCCAGTCATTGTCATTCAGCAGTTGCTTTTCAGGAAGCACACATTCCAGTGCTGAGTCAGGTTTTTTTGACCGATTGTTATCTGCGTTTTGTAATGCGATTCGATGAGCCGCAGGTGCCTTTTTGCGCCATTGCGATAAGCGCTCAACAAATATCTGGGGTCTCCCGATGATGCCCAGAAGTTGCTGGTAAGCTATTTTCTGGTCTTTTAAATGGGCAAAAATATCACTCTTGCCAATGAGGCTGTCCAATATTCCTGCCTCGGCAAATTGAATGCCAAAAGGGCCTTTTTTTACGATTATTTCAGTATCACTGTCAGTGAATATATTTGCAGCAATTGTGCCGCCGATAGTCATTAATACGCCAGCCAACAAGATGTATGGATTGACAACCAGACCTAATCCATAAGCGCCCCACAAGCCGCTGCCAACTGCAACAACTCCATACGCTGCGGCGGCATCAGTATCGCCTTGGCTGAAAGATCGGTAACTATCCCAACCACCCAGTATGGCACCTCCAAGGGTTGCGATACCGCCTACCGAACGAAGTAATGGTAGTTTTGAACTACCCGTTTGGTTTTTTAGATTCTTTGCCCAGTTTGTGGAGATTTTCGCTATGTCAAATCGCGGCTTGGTTAGCTTCTGCTCCATTGTTGAACCGAGTAATAGCTTGCTGTGGCTTCCCAGTGCTGCAGATAAATCCAGTGTTGCGCTGGCTATCCCTGCGCTTCCTCGAAGGGACTCATCGCTGCTGGTGAGGTCTTTATAGGCTTTTATCTGCGCCCAAATATTATATGTTGCAAACGCAACCATGAGTGTTGGGATTGTCTTGTTTTTCTCTAGAGCTTGTGTAGCTGAACTCATTTGTACGCGAAAGGCGCTGTAGCTTGCCAGATCCGGGTGGTCCTTGGGTATTGCAATTACGGTTAAGTTGCGCAGGCTTGGGCGTGATGAGGCGCCGGTTCGTGGACTTGTGCTACCTAAAATTCCACCTGATTGATTATGCAGCGTCGCATAGCGATAACTTTTTCTGGTTAGTGCCTGGCGTTCGACTTCAGTGAGTCCACCGCGCAAACCAGCGCCTTGTACACCAATAACGACATAATCCTGTGCGAGCGCTTGGCCTTGTTGCATCAGTTTAATAGTTGCTACTTTTGGTAGTAGCACTGAGAGTGTCGAGAATGCCGGCGTAAATATCCGATCAAGCTGAATTTTTGAGGCATCTTGAGATATTCGCCCAATTTGAGCTACTACACTTGCGCCAAAATTATCGAATAAGTCAGCGAGAAAATAAACGAAACCCTTCCCCGCACTTGGCTGATCCACTGCTCCGGTCAACGTGGAGGTCAGGATCAAAGTACTCAGCCCGGTCAATGCTGGGTCGGGCGCTTGGGCTGTTTTTCGAAGTTTGATAATTCGTTCTATCGTCTCTGGAAGCTGTTCCTGGTTTTTTGCTAATAACAGTGAGCCAAGCGGGTGCTCACCTTTCAATATGGCCTCGCAAATGCGACTTGAGGACGCAGTAATCTCTTTGTATTCTTCACCGGTATACATTGCATCGCAACGATCAGGTAACTGATTGAGCGCCTCAAGTATTTCGGTCATTAAACTGTAAGGCTCTAAGAGGCCCTCATCATTTCTATAACACCAGTCAAGAAGGACTGTATGCACTTTCTTGTCAGTTACTTCAATAAGGCGAGCCAGTCTTGCGGCCAATTGCTCTCGACATTTTTTTCGCTCGTCTTCAAATACGACACTCTGCAATTTGGGCAAATCGACCTTGTCTTTTAAGTCGGCCAATGGCCCTTCGAGTGTGCTATACAAAACCTGAGCATATTGTCCATGTTGTTGATGGGGAACAAGAGCATTCAGGGTCTGCAGATAATCAACACATTCGCGAATTTGCGCCGTCGCATGGCGCACTTCGTATAACGGATCGTCGAGAATCATCCCAATCAGATGCGGGTAACCACGCAGTCCGTTTTGGGTTAGCAAATCCTCTCCAGCCTCCAGGGTCGGTAGAGCCGGCGGTGGCGCGTGTTTGATTTTTTGAGCCAGCTCTTCCTTGCGCTTTTGCAGCTTCACGATTAGCGCATCGGGTTCGAAGGCTGCGAAGTCCGGCGTGAACTGTGCAGGATCTTCCATAGTCGCTTCAATGCTGAAGTCGCGTGAACGCAGGCCTTTGGTCAGTTTTGCGATCGGTGTCGCGGGGTGAATTGATGTCGCCTTCCAGATCGTCGTCTCACCCGCTGTTGCTGCCCAGGCGGAGACCATATTTTGGCTGCGGGCCCTGATTCGGTTTGGGTCTTCTTCCAGCCAGGTGATGTATTCCCACGTCCAGGAAACTTCACTAAAAGCCATGCTGAATTGTCGACCCAAAAAGCGGCCGTCGAGCATCATCGGTACCAAGATCAACTGCTGATTGACGCCTACCGGCTCACGTTTATCGGCGTTGCCTTTTTGATTCGCCACTTTTCGCCAGTGGACCAGGTCGACTTCGGCCAGTTGCCCTTTACCATCAGTAACGAGTTCACGCCAAACCTTGTTGTTTTGGAACACATAGACGCGACCCACTCGTGGCACGCCGCCCTGCAGCGATTCATTGAGTTTGTCGTGGCCGGGCAGGCGAGCGAGAGGTGTGACTGCAAGCACAATATTTTTCTGGAACCTGTCCAGTTCTTCAGTAGTTTTCGCGTCCACCATGACGGGAATCTGCAGGTGCCCGCCGTCGATTCGTTCTACGTTAAGCACCAGCCGGTATTTTTGATCATTCTCGTAGTCGACCTTCTTACGCGTTCCTTCGTTAATGGACTTGTCCTTGAACTCACTCATGCCTTGTCCTCTGGCCCCAGCAATTGCAATTGGCTGCCTGATTCGGGATCGCCCCACACATCGACGATGAGGGCCTCTTTACCTTTTTCGCTGGTATTTCTCGCGGCGGGTTTATTTAGCGGTGCATTGCCCAGGAGTTGTCCGACCGGCGCGGTATCTGCTGGCTTGGGTGGCATTGGCAGTGCCGCTGCAGCTCCCGTCCCGCTAACTGGACTGCCGCCGGAGTTCATGTCTATCACCGGGCCGCTCAGTGTAACGCCACTGGCGTCGATCTTGATGAAACTGCCGCCGCCAATCAGGGTCAGTTCGCTACCGGCTTCCATTACGATTTTGGTGCCACTATCAAGATGAATTTCCTGGCCAGCGTCGATGAACTGGCCGGTGCCGATCTTGATGTGCTGGTTGACGCCCACGGTCAGGTGGTCGTTGGCGCGGGCTTCGACTTTGCGGTCGGCGTAGACGGTGTGGTGTTCTTCAGCCTTGAATTCGGTGTAGCTGTTTTGCTCGACGGTGTCGTGGCGTTCGTTGCCGACGCGGATCTTCTGGTCGTGCTCGATGTTCTCGTCCCAGTCGCGCTGGGCGTGGAGGAAGATCTGCTCCTGACCTTTCTTGTCTTCGATGCGCAGTTCGTTGTAACCGCCGCCGCCCATGGAGCTCAGGGTTTTGAAGGTGCTGCGGGTCTTGTTCGCCGGCAGTGGATAGGGGACGGTGTTTTCCTTGTGGTACAGGCAGCCGCTGATCAGTGGTTGATCGGGGTCGCCTTCAAGGAAGGTGACCAGTACTTCCATGCCGATACGCGGGATGGCGATGCCGCCGTACTGGGCGCCGGCCCAGGCGCTGGAGACGCGTAGCCAGCAACTGGTCTTGTCGTCGGCCTGGCCTTCGCGATCCCAGTGAAATTGCACTTTGACGCGACCGTACTGGTCGCAGTGAATCTCTTCACCTTTGGGGCCGGTAACCACGGCGCTCTGGCTGCCGAGGATGCGCGGTTTCGGGTGGCGCAGCGGTGGACGGTTCGGCACGTCCCACGGGGTGGCCTGGAAGCGGTTGCGATAGCCCTGATGGAAATCGTCTTTCAGTGCGGTGGTGTCGCTGGTCACCGATTCTTCGAGCACCTGCGGCTGCTTGCCTTCGTGGAGGACTTCGGTGAGCAGCCACAGGTCATTCCATTTGGCTTTCGGGTGCTCGGTCAGGGCGAGGAAATGGCCGCTGACCAGCAGCGGCTGATCACTCTTGCCTTCGGCGAGCTGGAAGTCGCTGCGGTGGCGTTCGAGGGCGCGTTTGGCCAGGTGCTTGCCGCGCTCGCGGTCGATGAAACGGCCCGGGTAGTCGTAGTCTTCGAGGTCGGGCAGGGCGTCGCCACGGTTCTCGCTTTCCAGCGTCAGGCGCGGTTTTTCGAAGTCGTAGTCGCGGCGGGTGGTGCGGCTGGTGCGGGTTTCCAGGCGCAGGTCGAAACGCTTGATCACCGGATTGCTGGCGACCATGCCGGAATCTTGCTGATAGGCCACTGGCTTGAGTTTCGGGAACACTGTCTGGTCATCGCCGAACACCAGCTTGTGCGCCGTGGCGCTGTGCTGGAAGTGGTAGTGAATACCTTCTTCCTCGCACAGGCGCTGGATGAAATGCAGGTCCGATTCATCGTATTGCACGCAGTAGATGCGCTCGGGATAGATCGAACCGGTCTTGAATTCGTAGGCGTTGCTCTGGATGCCGTGCTCTTCGAGAACCATGCTGATGATTTTCGGCACCGTGAGATTCTGGAAGATGCGTTGGTTGACGCGGTGCGCCAGGTACGACAGTTGCGGGCGCAGGGTCACCGAATAACGGGTCAGGCGTTTGCCGGAATCACCTTGCGCGGCGCGATAGATCTGGCCGTGAATACCGCTGCCATCGGGCGACAGCTGCAGAAAGGCCGGTTTGTGCAGCAGGGTTTCGAGGTCCAGCGACGGCTGCTCACTGACCAGCTCCACCTCGAACACAAAAGGCTGGCTGATGGCTTCCCGGCCGGTCAGGGTAAACACCTGAAAGTCGGCGGAGAGCCCTTCGATGGTCAGGGCAAAGTGGGTTTCATTGGCCGGCGCGAACATCCCTTGTTCCTCGTGCTGTACAGCGGCGTTCGTCGACGGCCGCAAAAAACGGCTCAACGTACGCGAAATTCTGGAGGGGCGTAAACAACATCGACCAGCAGGGCTGGTCGATGCTTGTAACGATCAGCCGTAATTAAACGACTGGAGCACGCCAGTCATCGGAACCCGAAGTACCGGATACTTCGTGGGTCCAGGTGATTTTGCGGTAGGTGAACTGCACTTCTTCCAGGTGGGTGAAGTGCGAGTTGCCTGGATCCTGGCAGTTGTGCATTTTGTTGTTGATGGCGACGATGATCGCGTCTTCCAGTTTGGTGGTGTAGTAGTGCTCTTGAGTACCTTGAGCCGAAGTACGGTACCACTGGATAACGATTTCGCTCATGCGCTCGCCGGAGGTCAGAGCAGCTTGCAGCAGAGGCGAAGCCTTGTCGTAGACCTTGGTGATGATCACTGGCTTGTGAACGCGCTGACCGGTTGGCTGACCGGATTGTGGGTCACGCGGGATGATCACGTCGTGGCTGAAAGCCTGAACCATGACCTGGTCTTCGTGGCCTTCCTGGTAGGTGTTGCCAACGGAGTCGGCGGTGAAGGCGCCGGCAGTGATCAGGCCTTGTTTTTCGCCGGTAACCGACATGTACGCTGGTGTTGCCATGGGGTGCTCTCCTTGCGGATAAATTTAGGGTGCCCGGGAGGCGAAATCGCCCGGTGGGTGCCTGATTGTTATCAAGGAGCGTGCCAGGTTTGCCAAAGTCTCCGTGATGCGGGGGTTAAACTGCTCTAAAGCTCATGTTTCAAGATGTTTCATGCCAAAATAAGGCGAAAAGTGCGCAACTTCTTGCGCAGTGGTGTGCAAGAAGTTGCGCACTCGGCTACAGGCTCCGGCACATGGGCTCTGTAGCAATTCGAGTAGCGAAAAAACGCGATCAAGTGCGCAAGAAGTTGCGCATAAAGGCGTATTGCCATTACTTGGCGAGATGTCGAGGGCCGCAAATGACCGAACCAGCGCCCCTTTTTGCCATTCCATCACTGGCACGCCAGCCCCGGATTGTCGGACAGTCCCACCCCAGAGCCGTCCTGCCAACCACGTCGGGCCGGCTCGAGGGTTAAAAAGCGTCTTATAAATGAAACACCGCCCTCGGCTATACTCCCCGCATTTCGACTTACGGCACGAGGAATCACTGTGAAGAACTGGACGTTGCGCCAACGCATTTTGGCGAGCTTTGCGGTGATTATCGCCATCATGTTGCTGATGGTCGTCGTTTCGTATTCGCGCCTGCTGAAGATCGAGGCCAGTGAAAACAGCGTGCGTGATGACGCGATTCCCGGCGTCTATTACAGCTCGATGATTCGCGGTGCGTGGGTCGACAGCTATCTGCAGACCCAGGAACTGCTCGGGCTCAAGGAAGGTCAGGGGATTTCCAGCGAGGACGCGGCAGACTACAAGGCGTTTGAGGCGCGCTTGCAGGAGCAGATGGCCAACTATCGCAAAACCATGGCCACTGACGAGGACCGTAGCGAATTCGCCGCGTTCGAGAAGTACCACGATGCCTACATCCAGATTCAGGATGCCGTGTTGGACCTGCATAAGCGCAACCTGGAAGCGGACGCGGTCAAGATGTTCACCGAGAAGCTGACCCCGGCCTGGTATTCCGGGCGCATGAAACTCAACGACATCATTGGCGAGAACAAGCGGGTCGCTGATCAGGCCATGGCCAACATCGACGAGGCGGTGGCGGCGGCCAAGGTCAGCATGTTCGTCTCGCTGCTGGTGGCCGTGCTGGCGGCCGGTGCCTGCGGTCTGCTGCTGATGCGCGCGATCATGGCGCCGATGAACCGCATCGTGAAGATTCTCGAAATCATGCGTACCGGCGACCTGAGCAGCCGCCTGAATCTGGACCGCAAGGACGAGTTCGGCGCGGTGGAAACCGGTTTCAACGACATGATGACCGAGCTGACCTCGCTGGTGTCCCAGGCCCAGCGCTCCTCGGTGCAGGTGACCACTTCGGTGACCGAAATCGCCGCCACGTCCAAGCAGCAACAGGCCACCGCCACCGAAACTGCGGCCACCACCACCGAAATCGGCGCGACCTCGCGGGAGATTGCCGCGACTTCGCGGGATCTGGTGCGCACCATGACCGAAGTGTCCACCGCCGCCGATCAGGCCTCGGTGCTCGCCGGTTCCGGCCAGCAAGGGCTGGCGCGCATGGAAGACACCATGCACTCGGTGATGGGCGCAGCCGATCTGGTCAACGCCAAACTGGCGATCCTCAACGAGAAGGCCGGTAACATCAATCAGGTGGTGGTGACCATCGTCAAGGTCGCCGACCAGACCAACCTGCTGTCGCTCAACGCCGCCATCGAGGCCGAGAAGGCTGGCGAATACGGGCGCGGTTTTGCCGTGGTCGCCACCGAAGTGCGGCGTCTGGCGGATCAGACGGCCGTCGCCACTTACGACATCGAACAAATGGTCCGCGAGATCCAGTCGGCGGTGTCTGCCGGGGTGATGGGCATGGACAAGTTTTCCGAAGAAGTACGCCGGGGCATGGCCGAAGTGCAGCAGGTCGGCGAGCAGCTGTCGCAGATCATCCATCAGGTGCAGGCCCTGGCGCCGCGGGTGTTGATGGTCAACGAAGGCATGCAGGCCCAGGCCACTGGTGCCGAACAGATCAACCATGCGCTGGTGCAGTTGGGCGACGCCAGCAGCCAGACCGTCGAGTCGCTGCGTCAGGCCAGTTTCGCCATTGACGAACTGAGTCAGGTGGCCGTCGGGCTGCGCAGCGGCGTTTCGCGATTCAAAGTCTGATGAGCGAAATCACTGCCAAACGCAGCGCTGCGCCAGTGGCGAAACAGGCGTTGTTCCTGCTGTTTCGCATCGGCAGCGAGCGTTACGCCTTGCGCGCCACCGAGGTCGCGGAAGTGCTGCCGCGCCTGCCGTTGAAGCCGATTGCCCAAGCGCCGAACTGGGTTGCCGGGGTGTTTGCCTATCGCGGCACGGTGGTACCGGCGATCGACCTCAGCGCGTTGACCTTTGGTCAACCGGCCGAGGCGCGCACCAGCACCCGGCTGGTGCTGGTGCATTACCGTCCGGATGAACTGCAGCCGTCGCACTGGCTCGGGCTGATCCTTGAGCAGGCGACCGACACCTTGCGCTGCAACCCCGAGGATTTTCAGCCGTATGGTCTGGACAATCGCCAGGCACCGTACCTCGGCCCGGTTCGCGAAGATGCGCAGGGGCTGGTGCAGTGGGTGCGGGTCAACGACCTGCTG
This sequence comes from Pseudomonas sp. JQ36, assembly GCF_053851495.1. Lineage (NCBI taxonomy): Bacteria > Pseudomonadati > Pseudomonadota > Gammaproteobacteria > Pseudomonadales > Pseudomonadaceae > Pseudomonas > Pseudomonas sp. JQ36. Next base: position 6,045,425 of record NZ_CM132642.1, read on the forward strand.
GATGACGCGGTGCGCAGTCTGCTGTTCCCCGCGCCGCATGAGGCGCAGTCATGAGCAGCGATCAGCGTTTTTTCGATTTCCTCAAGGAACGCATCGGCCTGGATGTCACCTCGGTCGGGCCGGCGATCATCGAGCGCGCGGTGCGCCAACGCACCACCCTCTCGCAAGCGGCACACAGCGATGAATACTGGCAACTGCTGCAAGGTTCGCGGGACGAACAGCAGGCGCTGATCGAAGCGGTGATCGTTCCCGAAACCTGGTTTTTCCGTTATCCGGAATCCTTCGCCACCCTTGGCAAGCTGGCGCGCAAGCGGCTGGACGAATTGAACAACATGCGCGCGCTGCGCATCCTCAGCCTGCCGTGCTCCACCGGTGAAGAACCCTATTCGATTGCCATGGCCTTGCTTGATGCCGGCCTCAAACCGCACCAGTTCAAGGTCGACGGCATGGACGTCAGCCCGCTGTCGGTGGACAAGGCGCGACGGGCGCTGTACGGCAAGAACTCGTTTCGGGGGCAGGATCTGGATTTCCGCGAGCGTCATTTCACGGCCGAGCAGGACGGCCATCGAGTCAGCGATGCCGCACGCGAACAGGTGCGTCTACAGGCCGGCAATGTGCTGGACCCGACGCTGCTGGCGGGTGAGCCGCCGTTCGACTTCGTGTTCTGCCGCAACCTGTTGATCTATTTCGACCAGCCGACCCAGAAGCAGGTGTTTGAAGTGCTCAAGCGTCTGACTCACGTTGATGGCGTGCTGTTCATCGGCCCGGCCGAGGGCAGTCTGCTCGGGCGTCTGGGCATGCGCTCGATCGGCATCCCGCAGTCGTTTGCCTTCAGTCGACACAATGATCCGGTACCGGAACCGCTGTCGTTGCCGACCCCGACGCCATTGCCCGTACGCCAACCGTTGCGCAGTCCGCCACCACCACTGCCGGTGCGCCCGCGTCCGTTTGCCAGCGTTGCACCGATGCCTGTCAGCAGCAAAAGCGCCAACCCGGACGCGGCGACCTTGCTCGCCAACATCGCCGCGCTGGCCAACGAAGGCAAAAGCGCCGAGGCCCGTGCGGCGTGCGAGCAATACCTGCGCAGCCACGAACCGGTGGCGCAGGTGTTCTACTGGCTCGGCCTGCTCAGCGACGTGGCCGGCGCCGCGCTCGAAGCCCAGAGTCATTACCGCAAGGCCTTGTACCTTGAACCGCAACACCCCGAAGCGTTGATGCACCTGGCCGCGTTGCTGCAGGCCCAGGGTGACAGCGCCGGTGCCAGACGATTGCAGGAACGCGCCGCCCGCAGCGGCCGCACCGCCGACAGTGAGCGTAAACGATGATCCCGTCCGACACCTTGAACGTCACCCACGAAGACGCCCGGGCCATCGATGATTGCTGGAACCGTATCGGTATTCACGGCGACAAGTCGTGCCCGTTGCTGGCCGAGCATATTCATTGCCGCAACTGCGCGGTGTATTCCGCCGCTGCCACGCGCCTGCTCGACCGTTATGCGTTGCAGCAGGACGAGCGCGACCCGGTGGCCATCGCGGTCGAAACCGACGTCAAAACCCGTTCGTTGCTGATGTTTCGTCTCGGCGAAGAATGGCTGGGGCTGGCCACCCGCAGCCTGGTGGAGGTAGCGCCGCTGCAGGCGATTCACTCGTTGCCGCACCAGCGTTCGCGGGCCTTGCTCGGCGTGGCGAACGTGCGCGGGGCGTTGGTCGCGTGCCTGTCGCTGGTCGAGTTGCTCGACCTTGATGGCAACGCCGCACCGGCCACTGGCGCGCGGATCATGCCGCGCATGCTGATCATCGCCGCCCACGGCGGACCGGTGGTGGTGCCGGTGGACGAGGTCGACGGCATCCACGCCATTGACGAACGTATTCTCGACGCTGCCTCGCGTGCCGGCGCTGAACACCACAGCACGGCCAGCGCCAAATACACCCGTGGCGTCCTGCAATTCCGGGGCCGCAGCCTGCGTTGGCTGGATGAAGAACAGCTGCTGTCCGCCGTGACCCGGAGCCTCACATGACCCCCGAGCAAATGCGCGACGCCTCGCTGCTGGAGCTGTTCAGCCTGGAAGCCGAAGCCCAGACCCAGGTGCTCAGCAGCGGGCTGCTGGCGCTGGAGCGTAACCCGACTCAGGCCGACTATCTGGAATCGTGCATGCGTGCGGCGCACTCGCTCAAGGGCGCGGCGCGAATCGTCGGCATCGACAGCGGTGTCAGCGTCGCCCACGTGATGGAAGATTGTCTGGTCAGCGCCCAGGAAGGGCGGCTGTTGCTGCGTCCCGAGCACATCGATGCGTTGTTGCAGGGCACCGATCTGTTGATGCGTATCGCCACGCCGGCCAATGCTCCGCAAGCGCCGGACATCGAAGCGTATGTGGCGTTGATGGGCCGCCTGCTCGACCCTTCGGCACCGCCCGCAGTCGCGCCGCCGCCGATGGCCGAATTGCAGATGCAGGCGTCACCGGCTGCACCTGCACCGATTGAAACCCCGGCGCCATTGATCGATACACCTCTGGAAGCCTCCGATCCGGCACCGCCCAAGAACAAGCGCACCACCGAAGGTGGCGAACGGGTGCTGCGGGTCACCGCCGAACGCCTGAACAGCCTGCTCGACCTGTCGAGTAAATCGCTGGTCGAAACCCAGCGCCTCAAGCCGCATCTGGCGACCATGCAGCGTCTCAAACGCATGCAGAACAACGGCCTGCGGGCACTGGAAAGCCTCAATGTGCACCTCAAGGAGCACGCGCTGAGCCTTGAGGCACAGGAAGCGCTTGAAGATGCGCGGCGCTTGCTGGCCGAGTCCCAGCAATTGCTCGCGGAAAAGAACGCCGAGCTCGACGAGTTCGCCTGGCAAGCCAGCCAGCGCGCGCAAGTGCTCTATGACACCGCGCTGGCCTGCCGCATGCGCCCGTTCGCCGACGTGCTCACCGGTCAGGTGCGCATGGTTCGAGACCTGGGACGCAGCCTGGGCAAACAGGTAAGGCTGGAGATCGAAGGCGAGAAGACCCAGGTCGATCGCGACGTATTGGAAAAACTCGAAGCGCCGCTGACTCATCTGCTGCGCAACGCCGTCGATCACGGCATCGAAACCCCGGAACAACGCCTGCTCAAAGGCAAATCCGCAGAAGGCCTGATTCGCCTGCGGGCCTCGCATCAGGCGGGTTTGCTGGTGCTCGAACTGAGCGATGACGGCAATGGCGTCGATCTGGAAAAGGTCCGCCGCAGCATCGTCGAACGCCAATTGTCACCGGCAGAAACTGCCGCGCAGTTGAGCGAAGAGGAACTGCTGACGTTCCTGTTCCTGCCGGGTTTCAGCTTGCGCGACACGGTGACCGAAGTGTCCGGGCGTGGCGTTGGTCTCGATGCGGTGCAGCACATGGTGCGGCAGCTGCGCGGCGCGGTGGTGCTGGAGCAGACGGCGGGCGAGGGCAGCCGCTTTCATCTGGAAGTGCCGCTGACCCTGTCGGTGGTGCGCAGTCTCGTGGTGGAAGTCGGCGAGGAGGCTTATGCGTTTCCGCTGGCGCATATCGAACGCATGTGTGATCTGGAGCCACAGGACATCGTGCAGATCGAGGGCCGTCAGCATTTCTGGCATGAAGGCCGACACGTCGGACTGGTCGCGGCCAGCCAGTTGCTGAATCGTCCGGCCAGTCAGAGCAGCGGCGAAACCCTCAAAGTCGTGGTGATCCGCGAGCGCGACGCGATCTACGGGGTGGCGGTGGAGCGTTTTGTCGGCGAGCGTACGCTGGTGGTGCTGCCGCTGGATGAGCGACTGGGCAAGGTTCAGGATATTTCTGCCGGGGCGCTGCTCGACGACGGTTCGGTGGTGCTGATCGTCGATGTCGAAGACATGCTGCGTTCGGTGGACAAACTGCTCAATACCGGGCGTCTGGAGCGCATCGCGCGTCACGGCAATCAGGCCGCCGAAGTGGCGCGCAAACGGATTCTGGTGGTCGATGACTCGCTGACCGTGCGCGAGTTGCAACGCAAGCTGCTGCTCAATCGCGGCTACGACGTGGCGGTGGCAGTGGACGGCATGGACGGCTGGAACGCGCTGCGTTCGGAGGACTTCGATTTGCTGATCACCGACATCGACATGCCGCGCATGGATGGCATCGAACTGGTCACCCTGTTGCGCCGCGACAACCGCCTGCAATCGCTGCCGGTGATGGTGGTCTCGTACAAGGATCGTGAAGAGGACCGGCGTCGTGGACTGGACGCTGGCGCCGACTATTATTTAGCCAAGGCCAGTTTTCATGACGACGCCCTGCTTGATGCAGTGGTTGAGCTCATTGGAGGAGCGCGGGCATGAAAATCGCAATCGTCAACGACATGCCCCTGGCGGTGGAGGCTTTGCGCCGTGCGCTGGCCTTCGAGCCGGCGCATCAGGTGGTCTGGGTCGCCAGCAACGGCGCCGAGGCCGTGCGTCTGTGCGCCGAAAACACCCCGGATCTGATCCTGATGGATCTGATCATGCCGGTGATGGACGGCGTCGAGGCCACGCGACGGATCATGGCCGAGAGCCCTTGTGCGATCGTGATTGTCACGGTCGACCGCCAGCAGAACGTGCACCGGGTCTTCGAAGCCATGGGCCACGGCGCGCTGGACGTGGTCGATACCCCGGCCATTGGTGCAGGGAACGCGCAGGAAGCGGCGGCGCCGTTGCTGCGCAAGATCCTCAACATCGGCTGGCTGATCGGCGAGAAAACCCCGCGCTCGCGCCCGGTGCCGACGCCCCATCGCAGTTCGGCGTCGTGCAAGCGCCTGGTGGCGATCGGTTCGTCTGCCGGCGGGCCGGCAGCGCTGGAAGTGCTGCTCAAGGGCCTGCCACGCAATTTCTCGGCAGCCATCGTGCTGGTGCAGCACGTGGATCAGGTGTTTGCCGCGGGCATGGCCGAATGGCTGGCCAGCGCCAGCGGTCTCGACGTACGTCTGGCCCGCGAAGGCGAGCCACCGCAGGCCGGCGCGGTGCTGCTGGCCGGCACCAACCACCATATTCGTTTATTGAAAAACGGCACGCTGGCCTATACCGCCGAGCCGGTCAACGAGATCTACCGGCCTTCGATCGACGTGTTTTTCGAAAGTGTCGCCAGCTACTGGAACGGCGATGCCATCGGGGTTTTGTTGACCGGGATGGGACGCGACGGGGCGCAAGGGCTTAAGCTCATGCGCCAGCAGGGTTATCTGACCATCGCGCAGGACCAGCACAGCAGTGCGGTGTACGGCATGCCCAAGGCCGCAGCGGCCATTGATGCTGCCGTCGAAATCCGTCCACTGGAAAAGATCGCGCCACGGTTGCTGGAGGTTTTCCCCAAATGAACAGGCTATTCCGCAATCCTGGCCCCCGCAGTATTCAGGTGACCGCCCATGAATGATTTACAGATCGACGACATTAAAACCGACGAAAACGCCGCCATGGTGTTGTTGGTGGACGATCAGGCGATGATCGGCGAAGCCGTGCGCCGTGGGCTGTCGAACGAAGAGAACATCGACTTCCACTTCTGCTCCGACCCGCACCAGGCCATCGCCCAGGCGGTACGGATCAAACCGACGGTGATCCTGCAGGATCTGGTGATGCCCGGCCTCGATGGCCTGAGCCTGGTGCGCGAATACCGCAATCACCCGGCGACCAAGGACATCCCGATCATCGTGCTGTCGACCAAGGAAGACCCGCTGATCAAGAGCGCGGCGTTTTCCGCCGGGGCCAACGATTATCTGGTGAAACTGCCGGACACCATCGAACTGGTGGCGCGGATTCGCTACCACTCGCGTTCCTACATGACCCTGCTGCAGCGGGATGCGGCGTACCGTGCGTTGCGTGTCAGCCAGCAGCAGTTGCTCGATACCAACCTGGTGCTGCAACGCCTGATGAACTCCGACGGCCTGACCGGGCTGTCCAACCGCCGGCACTTCGACGAGTACCTGGAGCTGGAGTGGCGCCGCTCGCTGCGCGACCAGAGCCAGCTGTCATTGCTGATGATCGATGTCGATTACTTCAAGTCCTATAACGACAGCTTCGGCCACGTCGAAGGCGACGAGGCGCTGCGCAAGGTCGCCACGGCGATCCGCGACGCCAGCGCCCGGCCGTCGGACTTGCCGGCACGTTACGGCGGTGAAGAGTTCGCGCTGGTGCTGCCGAACACCTCGCCGGGCGGCGCACGGTTGGTGGCGGAAAAACTGCGCCAGACCGTGGCGGCGCTGAAAATTCCGCACAACACCCCGAGCGACGGGGCGAGCCTGACCATCAGCATCGGCCTGGCGACCATGGTGCCGCAGGCGGGCAGCGATTGCCGGCTGCTGATTTCGGCGGCGGATCGCGGGTTGTACCTGGCAAAAAACAATGGGCGTAATCAGGTGGGCATCGAATAGGTCTCTCGAACCTGCAAATCCCCCTGTGGGAGCGGGCTTGCTCGCGAAGGCGGAGTATCACTCGACATCAATGCTTAATGACACACCGCCTTCGCGAGCAAGCCCGCTCCCACAGAGGATGCGCATCAGGCCATGTCAAGTGAATCGCCTTAACAGCCGCCAGACGGGCTGCCGTGACAGCCTGATTACGTTATACTCGCCGGCTTTCAAAAGTTCGCCAACGAGTGCTGCCCGTCATGGAAATCAACCCGATCCTGAACACCATCAAGGACCTGTCCGAGCGCTCCGAAACTATTCGGGGGTATCTTTGACTACGATCAAAAGCATGAGCGTCTGACTGAAGTCAATCGCGAGCTTGAAGATCCGAGTGTCTGGAACAAACCTGAATACGCCCAGGAACTGGGCCGCGAGCGCTCGGCGCTGGCGCAGATCGTCGACACCCTCGACGAACTGAACGCCGGTCTGGCCGATTGCCGCGACCTGCTGGACATGGCCGTCGAAGAAAACGACGAAGGCGCAGTGGGCGATGTCATCGCCGAGCTGGCCCGTCTCGAGGAAAACCTCGCCAAGCTTGAATTCCGCCGCATGTTCAGCCACGAGATGGACCCGAACAACGCCTACCTGGACATCCAGGCCGGCTCCGGCGGCACCGAGGCACAGGACTGGGCCAACATCCTGCTGCGCATGTACCTGCGCTGGGCCGACAAACGCGGTTTCGACGCGACCATCATGGAATTGTCGGCCGGTGAAGTCGCCGGTATCAAAGGCGCGACCGTACACATCAAGGGCGAATACGCCTTTGGCTGGTTGCGTACCGAGATCGGCGTGCACCGTCTGGTGCGCAAGAGCCCGTTCGACTCCGGCAACCGTCGCCACACCTCGTTCTCTGCGGTTTTCGTCTCGCCAGAGATCGACGACAAGGTCGAAATCGAAATCAACCCGGCAGACCTGCGGATCGACACCTATCGTTCCTCCGGTGCCGGTGGTCAGCACGTAAACACCACCGACTCGGCCGTACGTATCACCCACGTACCGACCAACACCGTGGTCAGCTGCCAGAACGAGCGTTCCCAGCACGCCAACAAGGACACCGCCATGAAAATGCTGCGGGCCAAGTTGTACGAGCAGGAAATGCAGAAGCGCAACGCCGCTTCCCAGGCGCTGGAAGACACCAAGTCGGACATCGGCTGGGGTCACCAGATCCGTTCGTACGTGCTCGACGCGTCGCGGATCAAAGACCTGCGCACCAACATCGAACGCAGCGACTGCGACAAGGTGCTCGACGGCGACATCGACGAATACCTGGAAGCCAGCCTGAAATCGGGGCTGTAAAAGACGCACACAGGATCGCCGATGCAACGCGATCCCTGTAGGAGCCAGCCCTGCTGGCGATTCCCGGGCCGTCAGGCCCGGGGGCAACGAACCTGATGGAATATCTGAAGACATGAGCGACCAACAACTCGACCCGCAAGCCCTGCAACAGGAAGAAAACTCCCTGATCGCCCTGCGCAAGGAAAAGCTGGCTGCCGAGCGCGCCAAGGGCAACGCCTTCCCGAACGACTTCCGTCGCGAAAACTACTGCGAAGATCTGCAGAAGAAATACGCGGACAAGACCAAGGAAGAGCTGGCCGAGGCTGCAATCCCGGTCAAGGTTGCCGGTCGCATCATGCTCAACCGTGGCTCGTTCATGGTGATCCAGGACATGACCGGTCGCATCCAGGTCTACGTCAACCGTAAAACCCTGTCCGAAGACACCCTGGCCGCCGTCAAGACCTGGGACATGGGCGACATCATTGCCGCCGAAGGCACCCTGGCGCGTTCCGGCAAGGGCGACCTGTACGTCGAAATGACCAACGTGCGCCTGCTGACCAAGTCGCTGCGCCCGCTGCCGGACAAGCACCACGGCCTGACCGACACCGAACAGCGCTACCGTCAGCGTTACGTTGACCTGATCGTCAACGAAGACGTGCGTCAGACCTTCCGTGTACGTTCGCAAGTGATAGCGCACATCCGCAGCTTCCTGATGAAGCGCGACTTCCTCGAAGTCGAAACGCCGATGCTGCAGACCATTCCTGGCGGCGCTGCGGCCAAGCCGTTCGAAACCCACCACAACGCGCTGGACATGGAAATGTTCCTGCGTATCGCGCCTGAGCTGTATCTGAAGCGTCTGGTAGTTGGCGGTTTCGAGAAAGTGTTCGAGATCAACCGCAACTTCCGTAACGAAGGCGTTTCGACCCGTCACAACCCTGAATTCACCATGTTGGAGTTCTACCAGGCTTACGCCGACTACGAAGACAACATGGACCTGACCGAAGAACTGTTCCGTGAACTGGCACAGCTGGTGCTGGGCAGCACCGACGTGCCGTACGGCGACAAGGTGTTCCATTTCGGCGAGCCGTTCGTGCGTCTGTCGGTGTTCGACTCGATCCTCAAGTACAACCCTGAGCTGACTGCCGATGATCTGAATGACATCGACAAGGCCCGTGCCATCGCCAAGAAAGCCGGCGCCAAGGTGCTGGGCTTCGAGGGTCTGGGCAAGCTGCAGGTGATGATTTTCGAAGAGCTGGTCGAGCACAAGCTGGAGCAGCCGCACTTCATCACCCAGTACCCGTTCGAAGTGTCGCCGCTGGCCCGTCGTAATGACGAGAACCCGAACGTCACCGACCGTTTCGAGCTGTTCATCGGCGGCCGTGAAATCGCCAACGCCTACTCCGAGTTGAACGACGCGGAAGACCAGGCCGAGCGCTTCATGGCGCAGGTGGCCGACAAGGACGCCGGCGACGATGAAGCCATGCACTACGACGCCGACTTCGTGCGTGCGCTGGAGTACGGCATGCCGCCAACGGCCGGTGAAGGTATCGGCATCGACCGTCTGGTGATGTTGCTGACCAACTCGCCGTCGATCCGCGATGTGATCCTGTTCCCGCACATGCGACCGCAAGCGTAAACGTTTCAGTTAAAAAGCCGCCTAAAACAGGCGGCTTTTTATTGCCTGTCTGGTACAAATGTATCAGTTGGTTAATTTTGCAATAGCAGAGGAAGTCCAGTCGTGATGGTTGCAATCGCTCAAGAAGGTGCAGCGGGTATCGCCACTGCGGTCGCTGAAAGTGTTCAGTACCAAGGCCGCAAGGCCAGCCGACAGGGCAGTGAGCAGCGTCGACAGGACATTCTCGACGCGGCGATGCGCATTGTCGTGCGTGACGGCGTGCGCGCCGTGCGCCACCGGGCCGTGGCGGCCGAGGCCGGCGTGCCACTGTCGGCCACTACTTATTACTTCAAGGATATCGATGACCTGCTCACCGATACCTTCGCCCAATACGTCGAGCGCAGCGCGGCCTACATGGCCAAGCTGTGGATCAACAACGAAGGCCTGCTGCGCGAGATGGTCGTGAGTGGCGACGGCAGCCCCGAGTCGCGCTCGCAACTGGCGGACGACATCGCGCGGCTGATGGCTGACTATGTGCACCGGCAACTGGTTAACCGTCGCGAACATCTGATGGCTGAGCAGGCGTTCCGCCAGGAAGCGCTGCTCAACCCGCGTCTGGCGGATCTGGTGCGCTCGCATCAGCAGATTCTGCTGCAGGGCACCTGCCAGTTGTTTCAGGTATTGGGCTCGCGTGAACCGCAGCAGGATGCCAAGGTGTTGACGGCGATTATCGGACGGATGGAATATCAGGGCCTGCTCAACGACGCCGAGCCATTGGCCGAAGAGGACATGCTCGGGATTCTGACGCGGTATATGCATCTGGTCCTGGCCTCGGTCTGACAGCTGATGGAGGTCCCCTGTGGGAGCGGGCTTGCTCGCGAATGCGGTATCACATTCAACGCTTCAGTTGACTGACCCACCGCCTTCGCGAGCAAGCCCGCTCCCACAAGGGACTGAGCCGATCATCAGGGCGACGCGTGTTCATAGGGAGTATTGAATGAAAGCCTGGCGTGGCGTGCTGATCGCCTTGTCGTTCCTGCTGCTCAGCGGTTGTCTGGTGACTTTCAAGGATCCGCTGCCTGCCAGTGAGCCGGCGCCCAAGGGCCTGCTGGGCACGTGGGCGAGCACCAATGCCTGGGGCGAGCCGATGAACCTGGAGCTGACCCGCATCGGCACCAATCGCTATCAGGCCGTTACCTGGTTCAAGGCCCGACCCCACGAGCGCGAGGCGCACCCGTTCACTGTGTCGCGCCATGGCAGCCGCTGGTACCTGTCGGCGAAAGTGCCGGCGCGTTACGGGGGGCAATACACCATTGCCGGGTTCGAACTCACCGACAAACACGAGCTGGTGGTGTACAACCTCGACCTCGAACAGATCAATCAGGCGATCAAACAGCAAACCCTCGACGGCAAGGCTTTCCAGACCGAGGACGACGGTGACGGCGTGCAGGTCGACAGTCGCCTCGACAAGGTCTTTGCTTACCTCGACGATCCGGCCAATTCCGATGTATTCGTCGAGGCCGCGCGCTATCAGCGCCAGGCCCGCGCCAAATAATTCAGTTTTCTACAGGAGTTTCGGGTGGACGATTACCAGCAGACGATACGCACGCTGTCCGATCGCATTGTGCTGGCACAGACGCCGATTCGCGTGCTCGATGCGGTGAAGTGGGACGAGAACATCCGCAAGGGCTTTCTCAAAGCCAAGGGCAAGGAAATGCCGGCGGTGGATCGTGATTACTACCTCAATCGGCCGCTATCTTTCGATTCGAGCAAGGTCAAACTGGAATTCCAGAACATCGAGCGCGACATCACCCGCCAGCTCGGCCAGTTCAACCCGGTCGGGCAGATCATGCGGCGCATGTGCAAGGAATACCGCATGGTGGTGCGCATGCTCGAAGCGCGCGGCACCGAGGATTTCGGCCTGATTTCGCAAGAGCTGTACGGCGCCGCCTCCGATGCGTTCCACGCTGGTGACCCGACCCTGGCCGACCTTGGCCTGATGATGTCCGACTACCTGAACAACATCGATGGCCGTGGCGACCTCAAGGACGAGCCGAAGATCCTCACCGCCAAGGATGCCGTGCACCTGCTGCAAACCCGGTTGAACAAGGTGTTTGGCGAGGCCGAGGAAACCATCCGCGTGTTCGAGTCCGACGGCATCGTCGCTGACGCGGCGGCGGGCGCCGACTACATCAAGATCCGCACCGACGCGCTGTTCAACGACCGCGATGTGCGCGCACTGGAAGTCCACGAAGGTCTGGTGCACGTCGGCACCACGCTCAATGGCTTGAACCAGCCGATCTGCACCTTCCTGTCCAAGGGCCCACCGTCGTCGACGGTGACTCAGGAAGGCCTGGCGATCCTGATGGAAATCATCACCTTCGCCTCCTACCCAAGCCGTCTGCGCAAACTGACCAACCGCACCCGTGCCATTCACATGGTCGAGGAGGGCGCGGACTTTTTGCAGGTGTTCGAGTTCTTCCGTGAGCAGGGTTTTGAAATGGCCGAAAGCTACGGCAACGCCAGCCGGGTGTTCCGTGGTTCGACCCCGACCGGTCTGCCATTCACCAAAGACTTGTCCTACCTCAAGGGCTTTATCATGGTTTACAACTACATTCAGTTGGCCGTGCGTAAAGGCAAGCTCGAGCAGGTGCCGCTGCTGTTCTGCGGCAAGACCACGCTGGAAGACATGCGCACCCTGCGTCAACTGGTCGATGAAGGTCTGGTGGTGCCGCCGAAATATCTGCCGGAACAGTTCCGCGACATGAACGCGCTGTCGGCGTGGATGTGCTTCTCCAACTTCCTCAATCACTTGAGCCTGGACCGGATCGAGGCGGATTACTCAAACATCCTCTAATCCACACACAAATCCCTTGTAGGAGTGAGCCTGCTCGCGATAGCGGTGTGTCAATCAACATAAATATCGACTGACACACCGCTATCGCGAGCAGGCTCACTCCTACAGTTTTTGACGGTATTCCAACCCGAATTCTGCGAGGTTTCACCGGATGAGAATCCTCGGCATCCTTTGCCTGCTCCTGACCCTCAGTGGTTGCAGTTCGCTGCTGTTTTACCCCGAACCGGGCCAGATCTTCACCCCGGAAAAAGCCAAGCTCGAATACCGCACCGTGACACTGGTCACGGCGGATGGCCTCAAGCTCAATGCCTGGTGGCTGCCGGCCAAACCCGGGGTCGAGGTCAAAGGCACAGTGCTGCACCTGCACGGCAACGGCGGCAATCTGCCGATGCACCTCGGCGGCAGTTGGTGGTTACCGAAAAACGGCTATCAAGTGCTGTTGGTGGACTATCGCGGGTACGGCTTGTCCGAGGGCGAACCGAGCCTGCCGGCGATCTATCAGGACATCGACGCCGCGTTCGCCTGGCTCGACAAGGCCCCAGAGGTCAAAGGCAAGCCGCTGATCCTGCTCGGCCAGAGCCTCGGCGGCTCGATGGCCGTGCATTGGCTGGTGCAGCACCCCGAGCGGCAGAAACAGCTAAAGGCCTTGGTGCTCGACGGTGTGCCCGCCAGTTACCGCAGTGTCGGCCAGTACGCCCTCAGCACCTCGTGGCTGACCTGGCCGTTGCAGGTGCCGCTGTCGTGGCTGGTGCCGGACAGTGACAGCGCGATCAACTCGATGCCGCAGCTTAACGGCGTGCCGAAACTGATCTTTCACAGCATCGACGACCCGCTGGTGCCGATGTCCAACGCCATCCGCCTGTATCAGGCTGCGCCGCCACCGCGCGTGCTGCAGCTGACCCGCGGCGGCCACGTGCAGACCTTCGGTGATCCGGTCTGGCGCCAGGTAATGCTGCGCTATCTGGAAGATCCCGAACACTTCAACGGCCTGCGCCGTCTCGGCGAGATCCCGAATTATCCGCAACCTCCGAATTCTGAAGATGAGAGTCCGCAATGACTGAAGAACGTAACGCCATCCCGCTGATCATCACCGGTATCTGCAGCATCCTCGGCACGGTCGGGGCGCTGTGGTACTACGGCTACCTGCACTTCGCCAAACCCGAGGATGCGCTGCTGCTCAACGAATTCACCATGCTCAAGACCGTGCCGGGCGAAGACTACAAAGTCTCGCTCACCCCGGCGCCGCAGGTGGCGCAGTGCATCGACGGCGTGCTGGTGCTGTTCGACACCGAACAGAAAGGCCTGACCGGGGTGCTGATCAATGCGCAGAAAAAAGCCGTGCGCTGCATGGGCCAGGAAACGCCGCAGAAACTCGAGCAATAATTCGATCCATTGTAGGAGTGAGCCTGCTCGCGATAGCTGTCTGACATTCAATATATATGTTGGCTGACACACCGCTATCGCGAGCAGGCTCACTCCTACAGGGTTTTGTGTTCGTGTATGAAAAAGCCCCGCCTGATCACTCAGGCGGGGCTTTTGCGTTAACGCGTGTTGCTTAGTTCGAGCTGACCGCCGAACGTGGCATCACTGGCTGGTTGTCGTTGGAAATGGTCACTTCCACACGACGGTTCATCGCACGACCGGAAACGCTGCTGTTATCGGCAACCGGGTATTCCTTGCCATAACCCTGAACCACGATGCGCGAAGGATCTACGCCCATCTTGATCAGTGCGACTTGTACCGAGGTCGCACGACGCTCGGACAGCGACTGGTTGTACGAAGCCGCGCCGGTGCTGTCGGTGTAACCCTCGACGATCACTTTGCGATCAGGGTTTTCCTGAAGGAATTGCGCCAGTTTGTTGATGTTCACCAGACCGCTGGATTTCAGGTCAGCCTTGTTGGTGGCGAACAGTACGTCACCGAAGGTCACCAGGGTGCCGCGATCGGTCTGCTTGGCGTTCAGGCTCTGCTGCAGTTGTTTGATCTGCTGATCACGAGCGTCCAGACGCGCCTGGGCACGTTGCGCGGCAGCGTTCTTCAGGTTGTTCTCAGCGGTGCGCAGGGCGATGGTCTGCTTGGCCACTTCCACGCGCTGGTTGGTCAGGTAGGCCAGTTGGTCAACCTTGGCCGCGTCTTGCTTGTCCAGATAAGCCTTGTCGGCCTTGTCCAGGTAATCGCTGGCGTCCTTGGTTTCCAGGGCAGCGACTTTGCTCGCCTGTGGGTTGGCCTGCAGGCCGGCGTAGTTGGTGCGCGCCTGTTCCAGGTTAGGGTTAGGCGGGGTGGAGCAGGCAGCCAGGGCAACGCTTGCGGCCAGAAGAGCGGGGATCATCAGTTGCTTACGCATAATTTGTCGTCCTTTCTATCGATAAAAGTTTCAGCTTTGCGATTCGGGATGCGCGCTTACTGCACGGTGCGCTGACTTTCCTGACGCAGTTCCTGAACACCTTTCTGGGAATCCTTCACAGCCTGTTCGGCCTTGGCAGCCTGAGCCTTGCGTTCTGCTACGCGAGCGTCCCATTCGGCTTGCTCGGCGAGGGTACGAGCCTCTTCATACTTCTTGTCGTGCATGGCGATTTCGGCTTGCTTGAGCTTGTCCTGAGCCTGCTTCATTTCCACTGCAGCGAACTCGGTACCACCGGCGCTGACGGCGCTGTTGACGGCCGATTGAGTCACAGCGTACTGCTCGGTCGGCGGGTTACCGGCGCAACCGGCCAGAACGAAGCTGGAACCGATAGCCAGAGCAGCCAGTTTCAGACCGCGCAGGTGGGAGAACGAGGTTTGGGTCTTCATGGTCTTCAACTCCATTGTTTAACTCCTGATAAAACCGAAAATCCATCCTGGTCGAGGAGCCGCAAGCGTCATGTGAAAGCGCGTTTTTGAAACGCTCGTTCCAGGCGTGGTTACAGGTTCCGACCGGAGGCGTTTTTCAAAAGTTCAGAAAAGATGGCCTATCGCCAAATTTTTTTTTGACCAAATCGACAAGGCTCTAAGCCGGGAACTTTGGAGGCGGGGAGAGGTACGCGCGAGTAAAAAATGTACGATTTTTGAAATTGAACACGATCAATGTGGGAGCGGGCTTGCTCGCGAATGCGGTGAATCAGTCGCTATCAATGTCGGCTGAAATACCGCATTCGCGAGCAAGCTCACTCCTACAGTTTGATCTTTGTTGTGTCAGTGCTTTTGCTTGCCGGCAGCGGCGGACAAATCCTGCAGATGCCGCCGGGACAGCGCCAGAAACCGTGGCGTCGGCCCGACGTCCTCATACAGCGGATCACCTTCTTCATCGGTGGCTACCACCGTCGACCCTTTCACATACGGCAGGCTCGCCTCGAACTCTTCAAGCGCGGCGCCAATCAGTTCGCCAAGCAATTCTTCCGGGTGGCGTTTGGGGTACATCTCGGCAATCGCCGCCAGTCGCGCAGCGGCCTCGACGTCCAGATGAATCGTGTAGCCGGTGTCGGTCAGGCGACCCTTGGCGTTTTCTTCCCAATGCTGGGCGAGTTCACGAATTTTCATGATGACCTCATTTCGCGCCTGCTCGTGGCAGGCCTGGGTGAGTGTCCGGCGGGGCCGGCGGCAAGCCGTTGTGCGGCTTGCTATTGAGACTAGCTCCAAGCCCCAAGGTTTAAAGTCCCTTCGTCGTCTGCTTGTAAGAAGCGCCGTAGAGCGGCACTCTCTGGGCAAAGCATTCGTTTCTGCGCCGTCCCGATTAACGCTGGAGAACTGCTGATGACCGATATTGATGCACGCTTGCGCGAGGACGTTCACCTGCTCGGTGAGCTGTTGGGCAATACCATCCGTGACCAGTACGGCGAGGAATTTCTCGACAAGATCGAGCAGATTCGCAAGGGCGCCAAGGCCGACCGCCGTGGCTCGATGGACGCCGAACTGAGCGCCAGCCTCAACCAGTTGAGCGAGGACGAACTGCTGCCGGTGGCGCGGGCGTTCAACCAGTTTCTCAACCTGGCAAACATCGCCGAGCAGTATCAGCTGATTCATCGCCGTGAAGAGTCGCAACCGGCGCCGTTCGAGTCCCGCGTGCTCCCGGAACTGCTTGCCCGCCTGCGCAACGAAGGCCACAGCGCGGAATCGCTGGCGCGGCAACTGGCGCGCCTGGAAATCGAACTGGTGCTGACCGCACACCCGACCGAGGTGGCGCGGCGCACGTTGATCCAGAAGTACGACGCGATCGCCGCGCAACTGGCCGCGCAGGATCATCGCGACCTGACCAGCGCCGAGCGCGAACAGATCCAGAACACCCTGCAGCGGCTGATCGCCGAAGCCTGGCACACCGAAGAAATCCGCCGCACCCGGCCGACCCCGGTCGACGAAGCGAAATGGGGTTTTGCGGTGATCGAGCATTCGCTGTGGCAGGCGATTCCCAACCATATGCGCAAGGCCGACAAGGCGCTGTATGAAGCGACGGGCCTGCGCTTGCCACTGGAAGCGGCGCCGATTCGCTTTGCTTCGTGGATGGGCGGCGACCGTGACGGCAACCCCAACGTCACTGCGGCAGTGACCCGCGAAGTGCTGTTGCTGGCGCGCTGGATGGCTGCCGATCTGTACCTGCGCGATGTCGATCACCTGGCCGCCGAGCTGTCGATGCAGCAGGCCAGCGATGCGCTCAAGGCCAAGGCCGGTGACAGCGCCGAGCCTTATCGGGCGGTGCTCAAGCAATTGCGCGAACGCCTGCGCGCCACGCGTAACTGGGCCCATGCGTCGCTGACTGCGACCACGCCGGCACCGGTCGACGTGTTGCACAACAACCGCGATCTGCTCGATCCGCTGGAGCTGTGTTTCAACTCACTGCACGAGTGCGGCATGGGCGTGATTGCTGACGGGCCGTTGCTCGATTGCCTGCGTCGGGCAGTGACCTTCGGCCTGTTCCTGGTGCGCCTCGATGTGCGCCAGGATTCGACGCGGCACAGCTCGGCGATGACCGAAATCACCGATTACCTCGGCCTCGGTCGCTACGAAGACTGGGACGAAGAACAGCGCATCAGCTTCCTCACCCGCGAATTGAGCAATCGCCGGCCACTGCTGCCGGCGCATTTCAAACCGTCCGCCGACACTGCTGAAGTGCTCGCCACTTGCAAGGAAATCGCTGCCGCACCGGGCGCCTCGCTGGGCTCTTACGTGATCTCGATGGCGGGTGCCGCCTCCGACGTGCTGGCGGTGCAACTGCTGCTGAAAGAGTCCGGTGTGCTGCGGCCGATGCGTGTGGTGCCGCTGTTCGAAACCCTTGCCGACCTCGACAACGCCGGGCCGGTGATGGAGCGTCTATTGCTGCTGCCGGGCTACCGCGCGAGGCTGCAAGGCCCGCAGGAAGTGATGATCGGTTATTCCGACTCGGCCAAGGACGCCGGCACCACCGCTGCGGCCTGGGCACAATATCGCGCGCAAGAGCGGCTGGTGGAGATCTGCCGCGAGCAGCAAGTCGAACTGCTGTTGTTCCACGGTCGCGGTGGCACCGTGGGCCGAGGCGGCGGTCCGGCGCACGCGGCGATCCTGTCGCAGCCGCCGGGGTCGGTAGCGGGGCGTTTCCGCACCACCGAGCAGGGCGAAATGATTCGATTCAAATTCGGCCTGCCGGACATCGCCGAGCAGAACCTCAATCTGTATCTGGCTGCCGTGCTCGAAGCGACGCTGTTGCCACCCCCGCCGCCAACGCCGGAATGGCGGCACCTGATGGATGAACTGGCCGCCGACGGCGTCGCTGCGTATCGCGCCGTGGTGAGGGAGAATCCGCAGTTCGTCGAGTACTTCCGCCAGTCCACACCGGAGCAGGAACTGGGACGCTTGCCCCTCGGCAGCCGTCCGGCCAAGCGCCGTGCCGGTGGGATCGAGAGCCTGCGGGCGATTCCGTGGATTTTCGGCTGGACCCAGACTCGTCTGATGCTGCCGGCCTGGCTCGGCTGGGAAACCGCGTTGAGCAAGGCGCTGGAGCGCGGCGAGGGCGAGTTGCTCGGGCAGATGCGCGAACAGTGGCCGTTCTTCCGCACCCGTATCGACATGCTGGAAATGGTCCTGGCCAAGGCCGACGCCGACATCGCGCTGTCTTACGATCAGCGGCTGGTCGAGCCGGACCTGCTGCCGTTGGGCGCGCAGTTACGCGACCTATTGTCGCAGGCGTGCGCGGTAGTGCTCGGCCTGACCGGTCAGTCGCAACTGCTGGCACATAGCCCCGACACCCTGGAATTCATCCGTCTGCGCAACACTTACCTCGACCCGCTTCATCTATTGCAGGCCGAGCTGCTGGCCCGTTCACGGCAACAGAATGTCGAGCAGGGCAGCCCGGTGGAGCAGGCGCTGCTGGTGTCTGTGGCGGGGATTGCCGCCGGTTTGCGAAATACCGGCTAAGGTTTTTGCGGTGGTATCAGGCGCCCGGTGCACAGGCCGGGTGCTGCTTTGTACACAGGCACAAAGTGCGGGCAGGCGACAGTTAATGATGGGGTTGCGACTTGGGTTACCGCGTCGCAAGGTCGCGGCAGGCGCCGGTTTCTCCGACTTTTGGCGTCTTGTGTGGGCGCAGCCTGCTGTGTATCTTGATCAGCCTTTGGCCGTTTGTGCGGCCACGACCCGTTTTTTAAGATTGGCCCAAAGAGGCGAATCCCGTTGTTTTCTATATAAAAAATTGAGGAGCACATCGATGCGCGTCATTCTGCTGGGAGCTCCCGGGGCCGGTAAAGGTACTCAGGCTAAGTTCATCACCGAGAAATTCGGCATTCCGCAAATCTCCACCGGCGACATGCTGCGTGCTGCGGTCAAGGCCGGCACTCCGCTGGGCGTGCAAGCCAAGAGCATCATGGATGCCGGCGGCCTGGTGTCGGATGACCTGATCATCGCGCTGGTCAAAGATCGTATCGCTCAGCCTGACTGCGCCAACGGCTTCCTGTTCGACGGCTTCCCGCGCACCATTCCGCAGGCGGAAGCACTGGTTACCGCCGGCGTCGAGCTGGACGCTGTAGTTGAAATCGCTGTTGAAGACGAAGAAATCGTTCAACGCATCGCCGGTCGTCGTGTTCACGAAGCCAGCGGCCGCGTTTACCACATCGTCTACAACCCGCCGAAAATCGCTGGCAAAGACGACATCACTGGCGAAGAGCTGGTGCAGCGCAAGGACGACACCGAAGAAACCGTGCGTCATCGCCTGTCGGTCTACCATTCGCAGACCAAGCCGCTGGTGGAGTTCTATCAGAGCCTGTCCGCCAAAAACGCTGGCAAGCCAAAGTACAGCCACATTCCGGGCGTTGGTTCGGTTGAAGCGATCACCGCCAAGGTGCTTGAAGCGCTGAGCTGAAAAAGCTGATTGGCTGCATCATCCACGGCCCGCTTGCGGGCCGTAGTTGTTTATACTGACGCACTTTTTCCCTCACCTGTTTTGGATACATCGATGAGCACCTTGCTGGCCCTGGACACCGCGACCGAAGCTTGCTCCGTTGCCTTGCTGCATGACGGCAAGGTCACGAGTCATTACGAGGTGATCCCGCGTCTGCACGCGCAGAAACTGCTGCCGATGATCCAGCAACTGCTGGCCGATGCCGGCACCACGCTGCAAGCGGTGGATGCGATCGCGTTCGGTCGCGGGCCGGGTGCGTTTACCGGGGTGCGGATTGCGATTGGCGTGGTGCAGGGGCTGGCGTTTGCCCTTGATCGGCCGGTGCTGCCGGTGTCGAACCTGGCGGTGCTGGCGCAGCGTGCCCTGCGCGAGCATGGCGTGAGCCAGGTCGCCGCCGCCATCGATGCGCGTATGGACGAAGTGTATTGGGGCTGCTATCGCGAGACGGCGGGGGAGATGCGTCTGCTCGGTGCCGAAGCGGTGCTGCCGCCGGAAGTCGCGGCGCTGCCGGCCGATGCCAGCGGTGAGTGGTTCGGTGCCGGTACCGGTTGGGGTTACGGTGAGCGGATCGCGGTCAAACCGAGCGGTTCCGATGCCGGCATGCTGCCTCACGCCGAAGATCTGCTGACCCTGGCGCGGTTTGCCTGGGAACGCGGCGAGTCGATCCCGGCAGACGATGCACAACCGGTTTACCTGCGCGACAAAGTCGCCACCCCGAAGGCTCGCTGATTCACCACAAAACCTGTGGGAGCGGGCTTGCTCGCGAAGAGACCATGTCAGTCTCTATCCAAGTGCCTGACACACCGCTTTCGCGAGCAAGCCCGCTCCCACAGGTTCGGTGTTCACTTAAAGTCACTGCCAATCGTCAGTTTCCAACTCCCCGTTTTAAACCTTTTGCGCTTTATGTGTTCTAGTTATCACTCGGCAGTTTGCTAAGTCGGTCAGGTGCCGCTAAATTGCCATCATCGATACCGAGCATGAAATTATGCGTATAGACGGCCTTTCCTCTCAGTCCTACCCGATCAAGCGCAAGCCTCGCAAAGGCAATGTGGCGCTGGATGAGTCCGTCGACGATATCGACGGCGAGCTGGAATTCCCGACTGAAGAGCAACTGGCCGCCCGCGCTGCCAAAGCCTCCGCACAACGCCTGGCCAATCTGCCTGCCCGTCAGCAAGACATGATTTATCACCGCGCCATGAGCAAAAGCGTAGCGATGGCCCTGGCTAGCTACCTGAGCACCGCCGGTTTTGTCGATTGGGATGCGGATGTGCTGGGCCTCGATCTGTACATCTGATGGATCTGCCTTACTACCTCGGTTGTCCGTCCTGGAGCGAAAACGCCTGGCGCGAGTATCTGTACCCCGAAGACGCCAAGACCTCCGACTTCCTCGCTCTCTACTCCCAAGTGTTCAACGCCGTCGAAGGCAACACGACCTTCTACGCCAGCCCCTCGCCGGCCACCGTGCAGCGTTGGGCCGAGACCATGCCCGAACACTTTCGCTTCACCGCCAAGTTTCCCGGCGACATCAGCCACAGCGGTGACCTGCGCGATCAACTGACTGCCGCTGAAACTTTCGTAAATCTTCTCGGCCCACTCGGTGAGCGTGTCTCGCCGCTGTGGCTGCAACTGTCGAAAAGCTTCACCCCGCATCGATTGCCGGAGCTGACCGCGTTCATCGATGCGCTGGACCGGCCACTGGCGGTGGAAGTGCGTCACGAGCAGTTCTTCGCCAAGGGCGAGAGCGAACGCCTGCTCAATCGCCTGCTGCTCGACCGTGGCGTGGAGCGCATCTGCCTCGATCCACGGGCGCTGTTCAGTTGCCTGTCGACCGAGTCTTCGGTGATCCACGCGCAATCGAAAAAGCCCCGGGTGCCAACCCGTCCGGCGGCGTTCACCCAATTTCCGCAGGTGCGCTTCATCGGCCACCCGGAGCTGGAAGCCAACGATCCGTTTTTGGTGCCGTGGGTGGCGAAAATCGCCGAGTGGATCGAAGAGGGCCGCACGCCGTACATCTTCCTGCACACCGCCGACAACGTCATGGCGGCGAAGCTGGCGCAACGTTTTCACGCACAATTGATGCAACGTTTGCCTGGCCTGCCATCCTTGCCTGAGCTATACAGAGAACCCGCCGCCGAGCAACTTGGTCTGCTCTGAGGCGGTTTTTCATGCCTGCCCAGGAGCCTGCCGATGGACGCCCACGCCCATAACCAACAAGCCCGCAAAGCCCAGGCCTTCAAGGCCCTGCACGAGCGTCCGGGGATTTTCGTGATTCCCAATCCGTGGGATGCCGGCTCGGCTAAGATGCTCGCCAGTCTGGGCTATCAGGCATTGGCGACCACTAGTGCTGGTTATGCGTTTTCCCAAGGCAAGGCTGACGGCGCCCTGAGTCTCGATGACACCCTGGCCAACGTCCGGGCGATTGTCGCGGCCACGGATTTGCCGGTGGCGGTGGATCTGGAAAACGGTTTCGCCGATGACCCCGCCGAGTGCGCGAAAAGCCTGTTGCGCGCCGCCGAGGCCGGCGCGGTGGGTGGTTCGATCGAAGACGCCACGGGCCGCGCCGACGCACCGATCTACTGCTTCGAACACGCCGTCGCACGTATCGAAGCCGCCGTCGCTGCGGTGCGCACGCTGCCATTTCCCTTCACCTTGACCGCCCGCGCGGAAAACTATCTGCATGGCAATCCCGATCTCAACGACACCATCCGCCGCCTGCAAGCCTTTGCCGAGGCGGGCGCCGACGTGTTGTATGCGCCGGGTTTGCGCAGCGCCGAAGAGGTGCTGGCGGTGGTGCGCGCGGTGGCACCCAAACCGGTCAATGTGCTGATGTCCGGCGGTTTGAAACTGACCGTGCAGGAGTTGGAAGAAATGGGTGTGCGGCGAATCAGTACCGGGTCGGCATTGGCGCTGGCGGCATTTGGCGAGTTCTTCCGCGCGGCTGAAGAGATCCAGCAGCGCGGGACGTTCGGCTTTACGTCGCAGTCGATGCCGTACGCCAAGGCCAATCAGTTTTTCAAAGGCTGAGTATGAGTCGCTGGATCGCGCTGTCGGTACTGTTGATGATCGCTGGCGCCGTGGTCGGCGTCTGGCGTGGCTGGCTCGACGTGCCGGCCGAGTGGAACCCGTGGGCGCCGCTGGACGTGAAGGCCACGCCGAACTGGCTGACCGGTTTCAAACTGATGCGCCTGCGCGGCAATCCCGAATTATGCGCACAAGTCCTGAGCAACTCGGGTCTGCGCGTCACCGCGCAAGCCGACAGCCCCGACGCCAAATGCCCGCTGATCGGCACCGTGCGCGTGCAGGGCGCAGAGGTGGCGCTGAGCAGCAGCTTCCTCGCCAGTTGCCCGCTGGCGGTGGCTTACGCGATGTTTGAACGGCATAGCCTGCAACCCGCCGCGCAATCTGTTTACGGGCAGAGTGTGGCGCGGCTTGATCACCTCGGCAGCTTTGCCTGTCGCAATGTCTATAACCGCGAGAGCGGGGCGCTCAGTCGGCATGCCAGTGCCGATGCGCTGGACATCAGCGGTTTTCGGCTGGCCGACGGGCGCAGCATCAGCGTGCTCAAAGACTGGCCGAAACAGAATCAGGACGCGCAGTTTCTACGTCAGGTGCGCGATGGCGCCTGTGAGGCTTTCAGTGTGGTGTTGAGTCCGGATTACAACGCCGCCCACCGCAATCACTTTCATGTCGATGTCGGGCGCTGGAGCGTGTGTCGCTGAGGGATCAGGCGGCGAGGCGCAGGTTCTGCAAGACGATCGGGCGCGCCCAGCCGTTATCGAAGTCCAGCGCCTTCTGCTGCTCGACGATTTCTTCCGGCGGGAACGGCGGATAAGGTTTTTGCAGCAGGTCGAGGTCGAATTCGGCAATCGGCAGGTACAGCGGCTTCTTCTGCGGCGCCGGGCCAGGCTCTGGCACCGGCTGACCATTGTTGATCACGATCGGACGTACCCAGCTGCTGTCGAAATCCTGCTGCTCTTGCTGAGCCTTGAGTTCTTCTGGCGGGAACGGTGGGAACGGCTTGTCCAGCAGATCGGTTTCGAACTCGGCGATCGGCAGGAACAGCGGCTCCGGCGGACGCACTTCGGTCTCGACCACGTCGCACTGACGCTGCTCGACGATGTGCGCGTGCAACTCGCTGCCCAGGGTCGGTTCTTCCGGGCTGTTCAGGTCAACCGGTGGAAAGGTGCCACAGGCCGGCACCACATCACTCGTTTGTTCGGCCATCGCCTGGGCAAAGAAATCCTGCCACAGGTGACTGACGCCGCCCAATGCTTGAGTGTTATGACGGCTGAAGTCGCCCTTGGGCGAAATGTAGCCAATCGATGTGGGAAGAATGCCTGACATTTTTTTCGGTTGACGCTCAGCTCTGGCAAAATGCGCGTTGATTGGTTTATCGGCCACTTTTTGCCGATCCTTAACTTTTTTGAGCGTGTTTTCATGATTGAGCAACCCGCGGCCTGCCGCATCCATGTTCAGGCCCTCGGCCCGACGTTTGAAGCGCAAGCCGATCAGTGGGCCGAGCGTCTGGGCCTGCCGCTGCAGGTGGACGACGGCGAGTTCGCCTTGCAGGTGGGCGAGCAGGGTTTGCAGCTGCAACAGCTCGGCCCGGATGCGCCGGGGCCGGTGCGGGTGGACTTTGTCGAGGGGGGCGCGGCGCATAGGCGTCTGTACGGCGGCGGCAGCGGGCAGATGATCGCCAAGGCGGTCGGCATCGCTCAAGGCGTGCGCCCACGGGTGCTGGACGCCACGGCGGGGTTGGGCAAGGATGCGTTCGTGCTGGCCAGTCTGGGCTGCGAGATGAGCCTGATCGAGCGTCAGCCGTTGATCGGCGCGTTGCTGGAGGATGGTCTGGCGCGGGCGGCGGAAGATTTCGACGTGGCGCCGATTGTCGCGCGGATGAAGTTGCTCAAGGGCAACTCGATCGAGGTCATGCGCAATTGGGAGGGCGAGCCACCGCAGGTGATCTACCTCGACCCGATGTTCCCGCACCGCGAGAAAACCGCGCTGGTGAAGAAGGAAATGCGCCTGTTCCGGCCGCTGGTCGGGGATGATCCGGATGCGCCGGCACTGCTCGAAGCGGCGCTGGCCCTGGCGACACACCGGGTGGTGGTCAAGCGCCCGCGCAAGGCACCGTGCATCGAGGGGCCGAAGCCGAGCCATGCGCTGGATGGCAAATCCAGTCGGTATGACATTTACCCGAAGAAAGCGTTGAAACCCTGAGACCGAGTTGTCTCTTTCGCGAGCAAGCCCGCTCCCACATTGGAATGCATTTCAAATGTGGGAGCGAGCTTGCTCGCGAAGGCGTCCGCAAAAACACCGCAAAATCAGGGCCGATACGCCCGCATGAACAACCCCACCACTTCCTGCACATGACTCTCTGCAGCTTCTTCGCTCAGCGGCTCTCCGCAGCAATACAACAAGCGAAAATTCCCCGCGCCCTTGATCAGGCAGAAGAAATGCTCGGCCGCATTACGCGGCAGGTCGATGCTCAGCGCACCGGTCTCGTCGATGCGTTTCAGCAGCCGCTCCATGCCTTGCACCATGCGCTCGGGGCCGGCCTCGAAGAAGATCTGCGACAGCTTCGGATCCTGCGTGCCCAGTGCCATCATCAAACGGTGCAGATTCACCGACTCGTCGCTGTTGATCAGCTGATGAAAGCCTCGGGCAATGTTCAGCAACACATTTTCCACGGGGATTCCGGCGGGCAATTCGAAGAACAGCGGCGGTAGTTGCTCCTCGCATTTGGCCATCACCGCCGAGGAGAACAGCGTCTCCTTGTCGTTGAAGTGGCTGTAAACCGTCAGTTTCGACACGCCTGCCTCGGCGGCGACCGCGTCCATGCTGGTGTTGGCGTAGCCGTGACTCAGAAACAGGGTTTTCGCCGCGTCGAGGATCGCCCGGCGCTTGGCCGGATCCTTCGGACGGCCCGGGCCGTTTGGAGCTGCAAGATTGTTCGACATTCTTCGCTTTTAATACTGGACTGGTGAGTTTGCTATTAATACCATACCGACCAGTATAAATATTCCAAGCACCATTAGCGAAAGGTCCGTCACCATGTTCCGCCATGCGTTGTCGTTTGCCGTGCCAGTCAGCCTGGCTGTTTTATTGTCCGCATGCGGTCAGGAAGAGGCGACGCAAGTCAGCATTCGACCGGCCATGGTGGTGCAGCCAGAGCCTTCGGCGCAGGCAATGGAAAGTTATCCGGGCGAAGTTCGCGCCCGTTACGAACCGGATCTGGCATTCCGCATTGGCGGCAAAGTCAGCCGACGACTGGTCGAGGAAGGCCAGCGCGTCAAGGCTGATCAGCCCCTGGCCGAGCTCGATCCGCAGGACGTGCGCCTGCAACTGGAAGCCACCCGCGCACAGGTCGCCGCCGCCGAAGCCAACCTGAATCTGGTGCGCGCCGAGCGTGACCGTTACAAGACCCTGATGGAGCGGCAGATGGTCAGCCGTTCCGCCTATGACAACGCGGAAAACCTCTACCGCTCCGGCGAAGCGCGCCTCAGGCAGATCAAGGCCGAGTTCAACGTCTCGACCAACCAGGCGAGTTACGCCGTGCTGCGCGCGCCGCAGGACGGCGTGGTGGCCAAGCGTTCGGTGGAAGTCGGACAAGTGGTTGCCGCCGGGCAAACCGTGTTCACCCTCGCCACTGATGGCGAGCGCGAAGTGTCGATCAGCCTGCCGGAGCAGAGCTTCGGGCGGTTCAAGGTCGGCCAGCCAGTGACCGTTGAACTGTGGACCCAGCAGAACCAGCGCTTCGCCGGGCAGATTCGTGAGCTGTCGCCGGCAGCCGACCCGAAATCCCGTACCTTCGCCGCGCGCATCTCGTTCACCAGCGGCAAAGTTCCGGCTGAGCTCGGCCAGAGCGCCCGGGTGTTTGTGCAATCGGCCGATGCCGTGCCGCTGTCGGTGCCGCTTTCGGCTCTGACTGCCGAGAACGGCGCGACCTACGTCTGGGTCGTCAACGCCAACAACACCCTGAAAAGGACCCCGGTGCGCATCGGCCCGTTCGGCGAGAAAAGCGTGCCGGTACTCGAAGGCCTGAATGCCAGCGACTGGGTGGTGGCCGCCGGTGTTCACGTATTGCTCGAAGGCCAGCAGGTGCGTCCAGTGGATCGCTCCAACCGTGTGGTCAATCTGGCGGACAAGGAGTAAGTCCCGATGCGCTTCAACCTTTCCGAATGGGCGCTGCGTAATCGCCAGATCGTACTGTTTCTGATGCTTTTGCTGGCCATCGTCGGCGCCTTGTCCTACACCAAACTCGGCCAGAGCGAAGACCCGCCGTTCACCTTCAAGGCCATGGTCATCCAGACCCGCTGGCCGGGGGCGACCGCGCAGGAAGTCTCGCGCCAGGTCACCGAACGCATCGAAAAGAAACTGATGGAAACCGGCGAGTACGAGCGCATCGTGTCGTTCTCCCGCCCGGGCGAGTCGCAGGTCACCTTCATTGCCCGCGACTCGATGCACTCCAAGGAAATTCCCGACCTGTGGTATCAGGTGCGCAAGAAGGTCAGCGACATTCGCCAGACCTTGCCGCCGGGGATTCAGGGGCCATTTTTCAACGATGAATTCGGTACTACCTTCGGCAATATCTACGCGCTGACCGGCGACGGTTTCGACTACGCGGTGCTCAAGGATTACGCCGACCGCATCCAGATCCAGCTGCAACGGGTCAAAGATGTCGGCAAGGTCGATCTGCTCGGTTTGCAGGACGAGAAGATCTGGGTCGAGCTGTCCAACGTCAAACTCGCCACCCTTGGCTTGCCACTGGCGGCGGTGCAGCAGGCACTGGAAGAGCAGAACGCAGTGTCCACCGCCGGCTTCTTCGAGACCGGCAGCGAGCGTGTGCAATTGCGGGTTTCAGGGAATTTCCAGACGGTCGAGGAGATCAAGAACTTCCCGATCCGCGTCGGTGATCGGACGTTCCGCATCTCCGATGTCGCCGATGTGCATCGCGGTTTCAACGACCCACCGGCGCCGCGCATGCGCTTCATGGGCGAAGACGCCATCGGACTAGCGGTGGCGATGAAGGACGGCGGCGATATTCTGGTGCTGGGCAAAGCGCTGGAAGGCGAGTTCTCGCGTTTGCAGAAAAACCTCCCGGCCGGCATGCAACTGCGCAAGGTGTCCGACCAACCGGCGGCGGTGAAAACCGGGGTCGGCGAGTTCGTCCAGGTGCTGGTCGAGGCGCTGGCGATCGTGTTGCTGGTGAGCTTCTTCTCCCTCGGCGTGCGCACCGGCATGGTCGTTGCGCTGACCATTCCGCTGGTGCTGGCGATGACCTTCGCCTGCATGTATTACCTCGGGATCGGCCTGCACAAGATCTCCCTCGGCGCGCTGGTGCTGGCGCTGGGCTTGCTGGTGGACGACGCGATCATCGCCGTGGAAATGATGGCGATCAAAATGGAGCAGGGCTTCGACCGCATCAAGGCTGCGAGCTACGCCTGGACCAGCACCGCGTTCCCGATGCTTACCGGTACGCTGATCACCGCCGCCGGCTTCCTGCCGATCGCCACCGCGCAGTCCGGCACCGGCGAATACACCCGTTCGATCTTTCAGGTGGTGACCATCGCGTTGCTCGCCTCATGGGTGGCAGCGGTGATGTTCGTGCCGTATCTGGGGGAAAAACTCCTGCCGGATCTGGCAAAGATTCATGCGGCCAAACACGGCACGACCGACGGCCAGGCCGACCCGTATGGCACGCCGTTCTATCAACGGGTGCGACGTCTGGTGGAGTGGTGCGTGGCGCACCGCAAGACCGTCATCGTGCTGACGGTGGGGCTGTTTATTGCGTCGGTGATGCTGTTCCGGTTCGTGCCTCAGCAGTTCTTCCCGGCCTCCAATCGACTGGAGTTGATGGTCGACCTGAAACTGGCCGAAGGTGCGTCGCTGGCCAACACCACGGCCGAGGTCAAACGCCTGGAAGCGCTGCTCAAGGATCACGCCGGCATCGATAACTATGTGGCGTATGTCGGCACCGGTTCGCCGCGTTTCTACCTGCCGCTGGATCAACAACTGCCGGCGGCGAGCTTCGCCCAGTTTGTGGTATTGGCGAAAAACATCGAAGAGCGCGAGACCCTGCGCACCTGGTTGATCGAGACCCTTAACGAGCAATTCCCGTCCATGCGCTCGCGGGTCACGCGTCTGGAAAACGGTCCGCCGGTTGGCTATCCGGTGCAATTCCGCGTCACCGGTGAACACATCGAGGAAGTCCGCGCGCTGGCGCGCAAAGTGGCGGCCAAGGTGCGCGAGAACCCACACGTGGTCAATGTGCATCTGGATTGGGAAGAGCCGAGCAAAGTGGTGTACCTGAACATTGATCAGGATCGTGCGCGGGCGCTTGGTGTGAGCACGGCCAATCTGGCGAAATTCCTCCAGAGTTCGCTGACCGGTTCGAGTGTCAGCCAGTATCGCGAGGACAACGAGTTGATCGAGATTCTGCTGCGCGGCACGGTGCATGAGCGTACCGAGTTGTCGTTGCTGCCGAGTCTGGCGGTGCCGACCGATAACGGTCGCAGTGTGGCGTTGTCGCAGATTGCCACGCTGGAATACGGGTTTGAGGAAGGGGTCATCTGGCACCGTAATCGTCTGCCTACGGTGACGGTGCGTGCGGACATTTATGGCAAGGAGCAACCGGCGACCTTGGTCAGGCAGATCGAGCCGACGCTGGATCCGATCCGTGCCGAATTGCCTGACGGGTATCTGCTGGATGTTGGCGGGACGGTGGAGGATTCGGAGCGTGGGCAGAAGTCGGTGAATGCCGGGGTGCCGATGTTTATCGTGGTGGTGCTGACGTTGCTGATGGTGCAACTGCGCAGTTTCTCGCGCACGGCGATGGTGTTTTTGACGGCGCCGCTGGGGTTGATCGGGGTGGTGTTGTTTCTGATGGTGTTCCGCCAGCCGTTCGGGTTTGTGGCGATGCTGGGGACGATCGCGCTGTCGGGGATGATCATGCGTAACTCGGTGATTCTGGTGGATCAGATCGAGCAGGATATTGCCTCTGGTCTCAAGCCTTGGCAGGCGATTATCGAGGCGACGGTGCGGCGGTTTCGGCCTATTGTCTTGACGGCTTTGGCGGCGGTGCTGGCGATGATTCCTTTGTCGCGCAGTGTGTTTTTCGGGCCGATGGCGGTGGCGATCATGGGGGGGTTGATTGTGGCTACGGCTTTGACGCTTTTGTTTTTGCCTGCTTTGTATGCGGCCTGGTTCAGGGTTCGTCGCGACGCTTGATGGTTTTGGACGTGGCGGCCTTTGGGCCGACCATGTTCTTGGGTTTTGGGTGAATATCCGTTCCTTTGGGTGTTGCGGCTGGCGGTTTCGCCCTTACGGCGACTCCCTTTGGCAAACGCCCCAAAGGAAGCAAAGGTCTTGGCCCCGGCGTACGGCCCTCGCCTAGGCTCGGGTTCCTTCGTTGCGGGGTTCATCCGGGCGCATCGCCTCCGGTTTGCTTCGCTGCACCTCCTCTCGATGTGTTTGGCTGCGCCAAACGTCGCTGCGCTCCCACCCCCGGATAAACCCCTCCACTCAGCCTGCCGAAGGGGCCGGCACGGCAAGATCAAGAGCTGCAGCCGAGCTTGCGCTCATCCTGTTGAGTGGTGAAAAGCGTGCGGTCGGCTTTTGCTTTTCTGTAGGAGTGAGCCTGCTCGCGAAGGCGGCCTGACAGCCGACCAATCTCCAACTGCCTGCACCCAATCCAACTGTGGGAGCTGGCCTGCCAGCGAAGGCGGCCTGACAGCCGACCAATCTCCAACTGCCTGCACTCAATCCCACTGTGGGAGCTGGCCTGCCAGCGATGGCGGCCTGACAGCTGACCAATCTCCAACTGCCAGCACTCAATCCCACTGTGGGAGCTGGCCTGCCAGCGATGGCGGCCGACAGCCAACCAATCTCTCACTGAATACACCCAATCCAGTGTGGGAGCGGGCTTGCTCGCGATGGCGGCCTAGTAGCCGACCAATCTCCAACTGCCCACACCCAATCCAAATGTGGGAGCGGGCTTGCTCGCGAAGAGGCCCGTCCAGCCAGCCAACCTCTCTGGTCTGTTTAAAAATGTTCCAGATAACCAGAACCTTCCCACAAGGTTTTCAGGTTGCCCGTCGGAAGCGCGATCTCTAGCCTGAGTCTGTCGCTGCAAAAATCAGCGACCGGGTTTCGCAGCCCGGTTAAACTTCAGGCGCACAGCGTCCACCATCCGAAAGCGGGCGCTTTTTTATGCCTGTGTCATGGCGGTTGTGCGCGGGATACCTTCGGGTATGCCGGGTGCCTGAAGTCCCGGTCTGCGAACCTGCGTACAGCTGCCACCCTACATTCGTTTCGCAGCGAACGGTTCCGGCTCCACTTACTTCAGGAGTTCCACCATGTTCAAACACACCCCCAATCCCCCAGAATCCGCACCCGAAACCACCCCCGAACGGCCAACCGACCCCGTCTCGCCCTACGCCTTCCTCGATTCTCGCAAGCTCCACGACGCAGCCCTGCGCGCGCTCGATCACTACCTGCTGCCCCAGCCTGAAAAACAGCCCAAGCCCGTCACTCAGCCGAGCACAATCTTCACTGTCCTCCCCGAAGTCGATTCCGAGACCCTGCTGGCTCATGCCTGTGAAACGCTGGCGTCGGCCAATGTCATGGCCAGTGAGTTGGCGTTTACCCTGAGCGGCCCGACGTGCAGTCAGCTGCTTGGCATTCAGCAGATGATTTCGCTCGCTGAGCTGTCGGTAAACCGCGTGCTCGATCAGGTCGATCCGCAAGGCTGACCCACAATAAAAAGCCCGCTGACCTTCACCGGTTCAGCGGGCTTTTTCGTGCAGCGGCAAAAATTACAAGGTGCCGAACACCTTCTTCGCCAGACCGGTCGCTGCAGCAGCCGGATTCTTGCGGATGGTTTCTTCCTGTTTGCCGATCATTTCGAACAGGCCGTTCAGCGCTTGTTCGGTGACGTAGTTTTCGACGTTGGCGCTTTTCGCATCCACTACGCCCAGGGTCGCGGCCTGGCCGGCGAAGGCGTTGTACTTTTGCGCTACGCCGACTTTGTCGGTGGCTTGTTTGACGATGGGCAGGAACTTGGCGCGGATCTGTTCGCGGCTGGTTTTGTCCAGGTATTGGGTGGCCGAGTCGGTGCCGCCGCTGAGGATGCCTTTGGCGTCGGCCACGGTCATTTTCTTCACGGCGTCGACGAGGATCGGCTGGGCCTGGGTCACGGCGCTTTCTGCGGCCTTGTTCATCGCGGTTTCGAGTTCGTCGACCTGGGCGCCCATGCCGAAGGCCTTCATCTTGCCGGCGACTTTGCCGAGTTTGCCCGGCAGTTCGATTTTCACATCCGGGTTGTTGCTGAAGCCGCCCGGGGTGCCGAGTTGTTTGACGGCGATTTGCGCGCCTTGGGTCAGGGCGTCCTTGAGGCCGCCGGCGGCGTCTTGTTGCGAGAGGTCGCTGAGCGACAGTGCCAGAGCGCTGGCAGAGATCATCAGGCCCGCGCACAGGCCGGCAAAGCGAAGGGTAGGGCGGAGCATGGCAGCTTCCTTGAAAGACAATTAGCGAATGGCGTCGACGCGGATTTTCAGCGGCTGCGGATCATTGCCGTCCAGTTGCACGGCGTGGTTTTCGGTGGTGATGAACATCAGCTCGCCGTTGACTTCTATGCGCGCGCTGACTGAGTAGCGGTGGCCGGGTTTGACCTGGGCCGGATCGTAACTCAAGTGGAACGGCAGCGGCACCTGGCCTTTGACCGGGCCTTTCTGTTCGTCGAGGACCACCGCCGGGGCGTCGGCCAGCGACACGTCCTGCAGGCTCACGCTCAAAGTCGCGCTCGGTGGCAGGGCGATGCGTTGCAGGTAGAACACTTCGCCATCGAGGCCGACTTTGCCGGCGGGGGTATTCGACTGGCAGGCGCTCAACAGGGTGGCTGCGGCGAGAAGGGTGAGTTTTTTCATCGGGGCCTCTGAGACTTTTGCGCCGGAAGAATCCCGGCGCCGATGGAAATCTAGCGGATTTTGACGCCAGCGTCAGTGAACAAACGTAAGGGCTTTTCCAGCCACTGCATCAATTTCTGAAACGACAGCGCGCTGGTACTGGGCACCGCGGGAGCCAGTTCGACTTGTTCAGGCGAGATCACAAGACGTTGATGGTAGCGGTTTTCAATACCCGTCAGTGCATAGCGTTTACCGGGCATAACGCTGTCAGGATCATATTTCAGATAAAACCCGGACACTGACTGTTCGTCCTGTTTGACACTTACCAGCTCAACATCGGGAGACTCTGCTTCATGCAGACTGATGGTGACCGCTTCTTCTGGCGCGACAATTTCGGCTTCTTGAGCCTCGACATATAGAAACCCGATCGGGCTCAGGTGCAGGGTTTGGCGATGGGGAGTGTTGTTGACAGTAACGAAGTAGTCCTGCTCGATCAGCAAGGGTATTTGGTCATGAAGGATCTGCACATTGACTTGGTACCTGACGCCTATATCGCCGTAGTGATGAGGGAAGTCGAATTTCCAGCCGGCGTCGAAGATCGCAGCACGGTGCCAGTCCTTGATGTTAACAGGCGATTGGGAATTGAATACTTTGACGCTGACAATGGTTTCATTGACACCATCGGCAGGTGCGTGGAATTCGGGCGGTAGGCGGAAGTCCAGGATTACTGCGCAAGTTTCTTCGTTTAACAGGCTCATCTCGATATCCGTATCGTGATTGATGGAGTGAGCCTATTAATCCATGAATCAACTAACGGGGCCATTGAAGTGCGCGCCCGTTAGTTGTCAGCAAGTTTCAGACTTGTGGTGTATCCGCTGTTTCGGCGGCATCTTCACTGCGATGCAAGGCCACTTGACGAATCGACAGGCGAATCTCCGCCGGCAACACGCGTTTGGCCGCGCCTTCGGCCAGTTCGCCGAGCAGTTCGTGGTAGCTCAGCTTGCCCGCTTCGTCGCGCCGCAGCACGTCGAGGTCGAGCAGGGTCTGGATGAAGTGGCGGAACAGGCTCTTGTCGAAGAACTCCGGGGCGTTCAAACCGTGGAGGATCGACAGGCGCTGGGCCATGACCGTGCACAGGTCTTCCAGCTCTTCGGCGCTGATGCTGTTCTGGCCGCTGTTGAGCAGCAGGGACACGGTCATGTAGAAGCGCTGCAGGGTCTGCGCAATGCTTTTCGACAGCAGGGTCAGCAGCACAAAGTGCCGTGAACTTGGCGCCGGGCGCATATACACGTCCTTCTCGAAACGCAGCAGGCCTTGCTCGACGAAGGCTTCCAGCCATTGATCGACCACGCCGTCCAGTTCTTCCAGCGACCAGCGAATGAACAGCTCCGACTGCAAGTACGGGTACAGCGCGCGGGTGTAGCGCAGGATCTGTTCGCGACTCATGCGCGAGGTGCTCTGGAAGAAGCTCGCCAGCAGCGCCGGCAAGGCGAAAATGTGCAGCACGTTGTTGCGGTAGTAGGTCATCAGGACGGCGTTCTGCTCGTCCAGATAGAGAATCTTGCCCAGCGCATCGTTCTGCTCGGACAGCAGATCCATGTCCTTCACATGCTCGATCAGCGCGCGGCCATCGCCTTCCGGCAGGGTCGTGTGCGGCGAGTAAGGGACTTTGCGCAGCAGCGCCAGATACAGATCCAGCACTCGCGCCATGGCCCGATCATCCAGCGCCAGACGCGTAGTCGAGAGCAGCGCCAGCGCTACCAGGTTGACCGGGTTGATTGCCGCCGCTTCGTTCAGGTGCTGCGCGACTTTCTCGCCGAGGCGATGGGTGGTTTCGTTGAGCCATGCCGGTTTGTACTGCGGGCCGAGTTCCTGTTGGCGCCAGTCTGGCTGTTCGCTGTCGAGGAATTCCGCGAGTTTGATCGGCTCGCCGAAGTTCACCGCGACCTGACCGAAGCGTTGCTTGAGCGCGCCGATGACTTTGAAAATGTCGAAGATCGACTCTTTCTTCTTGCTGGCGCCACGCAGTTCGCCGAGGTAGGTGCGACCTTCAAGAACGCGTTCATAGCCGATGTACACCGGCACGAAAACGATCGGCATCCGCGACGAACGCAGGAAGCTGCGCAGGGTGATCGCGAGCATGCCGGTCTTCGGTTGCAGCATGCGTCCGGTGCGCGAGCGGCCGCCCTCGACGAAGTATTCGACCGGGAAACCTTTGGTGAACAGGGTGTGCAGGTATTCGTTGAACACCGAGGTGTACAGCGGATTGCCCTTGAACGTGCGGCGCATGAAAAACGCGCCGCCACGGCGCAGCAGGCTGCCGATCACCGGCATGTTGAGGTTGATCCCGGCGGCGATGTGCGGCGGGGTCAGGCCGTTGCGGAACAGCAAGTACGAGAGCAGCAGGTAGTCGATGTGGCTGCGGTGGCACGGCACGTAAATCACTTCGTGACCCTGGGCGACCTTCTGCACGCCTTCAATGTGGTTGACCTTGATCCCGTCGTAGATCTTGTTCCAGAACCAGCTCAGCACCACTTCGAGGAAACGGATCGCGGTGTAGGTGTAGTCCGAGGCGATCTCGTTGCCGTAACGCAGGGCCTGGGCCTTGGCTTTTTCCGGGGAGATGTTCTCGCGCTCGGCTTCGTCGAGGATCGCTTGCTTGACCAAGGGCTGGTTGAGCAGGCCCTTGACCAGGTTACGGCGGTGGGAAATGTCCGGGCCGATCACTGCCGCCTTGAGGTTGCGGAAGTGCACGCGCAGGATCCGCTGGGCCATGCGCACGGTGCGTTCGTGGCCCTTGTTGTGCTCGATCAGTTCGCGCAGGTGAATCGGCGCTGAGAATTGCACGCGGGTCTTGCGCCCCAGAACGATGATGCTCAGCAGCCGGCGCAGGCGCCCGGTGACGGCCCAGCTGTCGGCAAACAGCAACTTCCACGGACTGTTTTCGCTGTCCGGCGACTGGCCCCAGAACACGCTGACCGGAATGATCTGCGCGTCTTCGGCGGCGTTCTGGGTCAGGGCGCTGACCAGGCGGGTCAGGGTCGGCGGTGCGCCGCGCTTGTCCTGCCGGCCAAGCCAGTCCGGGTCCGGCGTCAGATAGAAAAACGCCGCCGGTTCGATCAACGGCCCTACCGACACCGGCAGTACCGGACGCGGCAGACCGGCCTTGGTGCACTCGGTGTCGACCACCGCCAGATCGGTGAGCGAAGGGTTTTGCAGGACGTAGAACACCGGACGACTGCGGTCGAGGTTGAGGGTGAGCGACGACTGGTTGATCGTCTCGGAGCGAACCCAGAGGTACAACAGTCGGCGCAAGGTGCCAAACACTAGACGGCGGAACGGGGAACGGGTCATACGGCTTCTGCGTGAGTGAATAAAACCGAGCGTTTGCTCGGGCGGTCGACAGTTTGCCGGATTCATCGAAAATCGGCAAAAAAGCGGCGAAGTAATCTCCTGTTGAGAGTTTTTGCGCCTGTCATATACTCGGCAATCTGTCGCCGGGGCCCTTTATGGACGTCGGGCGCAGGCTGACGTTCCGCAAAGGCTTTCCTGCGAAAAGCCTGTTCAATAATAAAAAAGGAGTATGAACAGATGGCAACACGTGAAACCGGCAATGTGAAGTGGTTCAACGACGCCAAGGGCTACGGCTTCATTCAGCGCGACGACGGGGTGGACGTGTTCGTGCACTACCGCGCGATTCGCGGTGAAGGGCATAGGTCGCTGACTGAAGGTCAGCAGGTTGAGTATGCGGTGGTGACGGGGGAGAAGGGATTGCAGGCTGAGGATGTGGTTGGTCTGTAACACAACCCTCCAAAGCACCCTAAAACCAAATGTGGGAGCGGGCTTGCTCGCGAATGCGGTGTATCAGTCGATATCAATAGTGACTGATACACCGCATTCGCGAGCAAGCCCGCTCCCACATTTGGATCTGCGTTGACAGTTGTTACGCGGTTTTCCAGGTGATCTCTTCTTCACCGTCGGCGCTGATGCGAATCCAGCGATCAGCCGTTTCCTCACCTTCTTCCTCGACCCACGTGCCCGGTGCGCAACGCACCTCGACGTTCAGCGCAGCAAAGGCTGCACGGGCGCAGGCGATGTCGTCGTCCCAAGGGGTCGCATCGCTTTCCAGGTACAGGCTGTTCCATTTGCCCACGGCTTTCGGCAGCCAGGTCACCGGTACATTGCCGGCCTTGCACTTGTAGGTCTGGCCTTTCTGTACCCAGTCGCTGCACGGGCCCAGAGCCTCACCGAGCCAGGCGGAAATCGCCTTGTGGTCGACGTCGGCGTCTTTCAGGTAAATCTCGATATCCGGTTGGCGCATGGATGTCCTCACTGCGGGTCTGAAAAATCCATTCGCGGATTTAGCCGGCCCCGGGCACTTGCCCGAGACCAAAAGTTATTGAAGAACGAAATAATCGTAGCGCATCGACACGGTGGTCACGAACGGCTCGGGCTGTTCGATCACGGCGGCGCGGCGTTCGGCACTGGCGCGCCAGCCGTGGGGCGTCATCGCCAACAGGTTGGCGCGATCCTCGGGCTTGTCCAGCGTCAGTTTGAATTCCAGGGTTTCGCTGTGCGCCAGCGCCATGCCTTCGGGCACTAATGCCAGATGCTTGTCGTCGGTGTATTCGCGCACTTCGTCGTACAGGCGTTCGCGCAGTTCCATCAGGTGGCCGCTGGTCGGGCCGACCTTCATCAGGCCGCCGCCGACGCTGAGCAGGCGCTTGGCCTCTTCCCAGTCCAGAGGACTGAAAACGCTGGCGAGAAACTGGCAACTGCCCGATGCCAACGGCACGCGGGCCATGCTGGCGATCAACCAGGTGATTGCCGGATTACGCTTGCAGGCGCGTTTCACCGCCTCGCGGGAGATGTCCAGCGCGTAGCCATCGGCATCCGGCAAGGCATTGGCAATCTGCGCGGTGTAGTAACCCTCACCGCAACCGATATCGACCCAGCGTGCCGGCGCATAACCCGCCGCCAGCTCGGCCAGACGCTTGGCCACCGGCGCGTAATGCCCGGCATTCAGGAAGTCGCGGCGCGCCTCGACCATGGCCTGGTTGTCGCCAGGATCACGGCTGTTCTTGTGCTGCACCGGCAGCAGGTTCAGATAACCCTGCCGCGCACGGTCGAAGCGGTGGCCGGCGGGGCAGACCACACCGTTATCGACGCTGTTCAGCGGTTCACTGCAGATCGGGCACGCGAGCATCAGGCGAGCAACTTGATCAGGGTCTGGTAGTAGATCTCGGTCAGCACGTCGAGATCGGCCGCCAGCACACGTTCATTGACCTGGTGAATGGTCGCGTTGACCGGGCCCAGCTCAACCACTTGCGTGCCCATGGTCGCGATGAAACGGCCATCGGAGGTACCGCCGCTGGTCGACGCCTTGGTCTCGCGGCCGGTGATGTCTTTGATGCTCGACGACACCGCGTCGAGCAGCGCGCCCGGCTCGGTGAGGAACGGCAGGCCGGACAGTGCCCAGTCGATGTGCCAATCCAGACCGTGCTTGTCGAGGATGTCGGCCACGCGTTTCTGCAGGCCTTCGACGGTGGATTCGGTGGAGAAGCGGAAGTTGAACACCGCCACCAGATCACCCGGGATCACGTTGGTCGCGCCGGTGCCGGAGTTGAGGTTGGAAATCTGGAAACTGGTCGGCGGGAAGAAGTCGTTGCCGTGATCCCAATGCTCGGCAGCCAGTTCGGCCAGTGCCGGGGCGGCGAGGTGGATCGGGTTCTTCGCCAGATGCGGGTAGGCCACGTGACCCTGCACGCCGCGCACGGTGAGCTTGGCGCCCAGCGAGCCACGACGGCCGTTTTTCACCACGTCACCGACCAGCGTGGTGCTCGACGGTTCGCCGACGATGCACCAGTCCAGACGTTCCTTGCGCGCCACCAGACGTTCAACCACCGCTTTGGTGCCGTGGTGGGCCGGGCCTTCTTCGTCGCTGGTGATGAGGAACGCGACCTTGCCCTTGTGGTTCGGGTAGTCGGCGACGAAACGCTCGGCGGCCACGGTCATCGACGCCAGACTGCCTTTCATGTCCGCTGCGCCGCGACCGCAGAGCATGCCGTGCTCATCGATCACCGCGTTGAACGGGTCGATCTGCCAGGCGGTCACCGGACCGGTCGGCACCACGTCGGTGTGGCCGGCGAAGCACAGCACCGGGCCGTCGTCGTTGCCGTGGGTGGCCCAGAAGTTATCCACATCTTCGATGCGCATCGGCTCCAGGGTGAAACCGGCATCGCCCAGGCGCTGCATCATCTGCTTCTGGCAATCGGCGTCGACCGGCGTCACGGACGGACGGCGGATCAGGTCGATGGCGAGTTGGAGGGTCGGCGAAAGGTCGGCGTGGGCCGTCATGGAAAACTCCGGAGTCATGAATGTGGGCGCGGACTGACTGTAGGAGTGAGCCTGCTCGCGATTGCGGTGTGTCAGTCAACTTAAACATTGATTGTTACACCGCAATCGCGAGCAGGCTCACTCCTACAGGGGATAGTGTTCGGTCAGTCAGACCGTTATCCCGCCAAGCCCCGCAAAATGGCGGTTATCTTAAAGCAAAACGGCGACCATTGGCCGCCGTTTAGTGGATCAAAGAGGAATTAGACGACAGGCGCCGGCTCAGGCGCAGCGGCCGGTTTCGGCAGCGACGAGAGGAACGCCATGATCAGCGCCGCGACGTACGGCAGCGACTGCACCAGCAGCATCGCCACCCAGAAGCGCATGTCGTTGCTCGGAATGCCCTGCACCAGGTAGATCCCCAGCGCCGCGCCCCACAACAGCAGCATGATGAACAGCTCTTCGCGAGCTTCGGAAATCGCCACCCAGAAGCCATGGTTGTCGGCGTTTTTCGGCGTGCGGAAGAACGGAATGCTGCTGGTGAAGAAACCGTACAGCACCGCTTTGGCGATGGTGTGCGACAACGCCAGTCCGGCCAGTGCCGCGCAGAACGCATCCTTGAGGTTCACGCCGACGGCGCGACGGTAGAGGAAGATGATCTTGCCGACCTTGAACACGAACAGTGCCAACGGCGGGATGGCGAAAATCAGCAGCGGCGGATCGACCCGTTGCGGCACGATGATCATCGCCGCCGACCACAACAACGCGCCGACGGTGAAGAAAATGTTCATGCCGTCCGCGACCCATGGCAGCCACCCCGCGAGGAAGTGGTAACGCTGGCCACGGGTCAGCTCGGTGTCCTTGCCGCGCAGCAGGCTGCGGGTGTGGCGCTTGATGATCTGGATTGCGCCGTAGGCCCAGCGGAAACGCTGCTTCTTGAAGTCGATGAAGGTGTCCGGCATCAGACCCTTGCCGTAACTGTCGTGGTAATACGCCGCCGACAGGCCTTTCTCGAACACGCGCAGACCGAGTTCGGCGTCTTCACAGATGCACCAGTCAGCCCAACCCAGCTCTTCCAGAACCGAACGCCGGGTCATGGTCATGGTGCCGTGCTGAATGATCGCGTCGCGGTCGTTACGGGTGACCATGCCGATGTGGAAGAAGCCCTTGTATTCGGCGTAGCAGAGCTTCTTGAAAGTGCTTTCGTTCTGGTCGCGGTAATCCTGCGGCGACTGCACCACGGCGATTTTCGGATCGGCGAAGTGCGGCACCATGTGCTTGAGCCAGTTCGGGTGTACGCAGTAGTCGGAGTCGATCACCGCGATCACTTCGGCGTCCTTGGCGGTGTGCGGAATCAGGTAGTTCAGCGCACCGCCCTTGAACCCGGCCAATGGCGCAACGTGGAAGAACTTGAAACGCGGACCAAGAGTCGCGCAGTAGTCGCGCACCGGTTCCCACACGGCTGGGTCTTTGGTGTTGTTGTCGATGATCAGGACTTCATAGTCCGGGTAATCGAGGGCGGCCAGGGCGTCGAGGGTCTGTTTGACCATCTCCGGCGGCTCGTTGTAGCAAGGGACGTGGATCGAGACTTTCGGTCTGTAGTCCGAATCGCCCACAACTGGCAGGAATTCACGCCGGCGCTTGTGGGTCCAGACCGCTTCGGCCAGTTCATGCGCCTCGGTCAGCAACACGATGAACACCCCGAGCGCACCCAGTGCCAGGAGGAAACCCACCGTCAGGCTGAACCACGTGCTGTATTGCTGGCTGTAGTCGTAACCGATCCACACCAGCACCGAACCGCAAAGGAACGCGATAAAGGTCAGGAAGGTCCGGCCGCGCTGACGCAGGGCGGAGCCGTCGATCATCAGCAGGGTCAGCGACAGCAGCGCCAGCACCACCGAGCCGATGGCCAGTACGCGCCATTGCGGAATCGCGACGACCGGGCCTTCGAAGTTGAATTTCTGCTGGCGCGCAGCGTTGAACACGCCCCAGTAGGCGCCCACCGAACCTTCGTCACTGGCCTTCCATGGCTGGTCGAACGCTTCGATCACGAAGTAGTTGAAGCCCTGACGGTTGAGCTTGTTGACCAGCGTGCGCAGGTAGATCGCCTGATCGGCCGGCGACGCATCGGCGCCACCACGCATGCGACCGTTGCTCGGCCAGCCGACTTCGGACAGCAGCAACGGTTTTTTCGGGAACAGCTTTTTCAGGTCACGGGCGCGGTCGAAGACGAATTGCCCGGCCTTGTCGACGGGGATGAATTCCCAGTACGGCAGCACGTGCGCAGCGATCAGGTCGACGTGCTTGGCCAGTTCCGGGTGTTCTTCCCAGACGTGCCACTGCTCGGAGGTGGTCACCGGCACTTTCACCGCCGCGCGCACGCGATCCAGCAGCACGCTCAGTTGCTCGGCAGTGATTTCCTTGCGGAAGATCGCCTCGTTACCGACCACCACGCGAACCACGCTGCGCGAGGTGTTGGCCAGTTCAATGGCGCGCTGGATTTCCCTTTCGTTGCGTTCCTGATCGGGGCTGA
The DNA here is from genome assembly GCF_053851495.1 of Pseudomonas sp. JQ36. Classification (NCBI taxonomy): domain Bacteria; kingdom Pseudomonadati; phylum Pseudomonadota; class Gammaproteobacteria; order Pseudomonadales; family Pseudomonadaceae; genus Pseudomonas; species Pseudomonas sp. JQ36. The sequence continues at coordinate 6,086,683 of NZ_CM132642.1, forward strand.
TCCAGATCCCGAGGGTCACGCGCAGACCGAACTCTTCCGCCAGTTTCGGGATGTCCTGCAGCGAACCGTCGACCGAGTAGATGCGGATGTTGTCCGTCAGCTTGCTCATGATCTCCAGATCGCGGCGCATTTCATCGTCAGTCGGATACTGATCCTTCTGCGGGAATTGGCCCTGCTGGAATGGCGAATAAGAGAAACCGGAGATCTGCTCCGGCCAGTTGGGCGCGGAGACCGGGCGGTTGATCAGCGCCCAGAAACCGGTGAACAGGGCGGCGATTGCCAGAACCACCACCAGGTTGAGACCAAATTTACGCGATGACATAGCTATTTCGGGTTCCAAAGGCTGTGGAACGGAGGATCGGTCGGCTATACGCCCGAGGGGCGCGCATCCTACACCGGCAGTTCGCAAGTCGTACATCGGACAGGGAAATGCCCGACGTTGGGCAGTCCAACCTGATTTAAGTTCTTTAGTTACAGCTTGTAAGAGAAAACTTTGTTGTTCAGTTATAGCAATTCCCCGTGGCGAGGGAGCTTGCTCCCGCTGGACTGCGAAGCAGGCCGCTTCCAAAGGGCCGCTTGGCGACCCGGCGGGAGCAAGCTCCCTCGCCACAAGGTTCGTGCAAACGGCTGCGTTCACCGTTCATAGCGTCAAGGATGCTCTTGGCCGCCGACGGCCCTATAATGCGCGCCGGTTTTTGGGGTAATGGTCATGAGTACAGAAGATCCGCGGTTTGCAGGCATCGCCCGTTTGTATGGCATCGAGGGCCTTGAGCGCCTGCGTGCGGCCCATGTGGCGATTGTCGGCGTCGGTGGCGTCGGTTCCTGGGCGGCGGAAGCCATGGCCCGCTGTGGCGTCGGCGAGATTTCGCTGTTCGACCTCGATGACGTCTGCGTCAGCAACGCCAACCGCCAGTTGCACGCATTGGACAGCACAGTCGGCAAGCCCAAGGTCGAGGTGATGGCCGAGCGTCTGCGCGGGATCAACCCGGACTGCAAAGTGCATGCGGTGGCGGATTTCGTCACCCGCGACACCATGGCCGAGTACATCACGCCGAACATCGACTGCGTGATCGACTGCATTGACGCGGTCAACGCCAAGGCTGCGCTGATCGCCTGGTGCAAGCGCCGCAAGATCCAGATCATCACCACTGGCGGTGCCGGCGGGCAGATCGATCCGACGCTGATTCAGGTCTGCGACCTCAACCGCACGTTCAACGACCCGCTGGCCTCGAAAGTGCGTTCGACGTTGCGTCGCGACTATGGCTTCTCGCGTACCGTGACTCGCCATTACAGCGTGCCGTGTGTGTTCTCCACCGAACAACTGCGCTATCCGAAACCGGATGGCAGCATTTGTTTGCAGAAGAGTTTTGTCGGCGATGGCGTGAAGCTGGACTGCGCCGGCGGGTTTGGCGCGGTGATGATGGTCACGGCGACGTTCGGCATGGTCGCGGCGACCAAGGCGGTGGACAAGATTGTGGCGGGTGTGCGGCGACCGGCTGACCGAGTAAAACCTCAGGTTTGATGCCGGGGCTGAGGGCCTCTTCGCGAGCAAGCTCGCTCCCACAGGGGATTTGTGAACGCCACAGATCCCCTGTGGGAGCTGGCTTGCCAGCGAAGGCGATTAACCGGCCAACTCATTCATCCGCTGGAGCACGGCATTCAAGCCATTACTGCGCGAAGGCGACAACTGCCGCGACAGCCCCAGCTGATTGAACCAATCGGGCAGATCCACCTGCTGCAACTCGGCAGCGCTCAAGCCGTTGACCCGCAACAGCAGCAACGCCACCAACCCACGAATCATTCGCGCATCGCTGGCAGCGCTGAACTGCCAGTGGCCGTTCTGCAACTCACCCACCAGCCACACCTGACTTTCACAGCCATGCACGCGATTGGCTTCACATTTGTCCGCGTCATCCAGCGGCGGCAGACGATCGCCAAACTGCATCAGCAACCGCGCCCGTTGTTCCCAACCGGCGGCATTCTGAAAGGTCTGCAGCGCTTCGGCGGCGGCGAGCGGCAGGCTCATCGCAGCAACTCCAGGGCTTGATCCAGTGCCTCGAAGAAGCGTTCGAGATCCTCCGAGTCGTTGTACAGCGCCAGCGACACGCGAATAGCCCCGGCCAGTTCGAAGCTTTTCAGCAACGGCATGGCGCAGTGATGTCCGGCGCGCACGGCAATACCTTGCTCGGTCAGCAGATGCGCCAGATCGGCGTTATGCACGCCCTCGACGACAAAACTCGCCAGCGCCAATTGCGGCTTGCCCAGCAGACGAATGCCATTGCGGGCGGCCAGGCCTTGCAGCAGGTAGGCGTGCAGCGCCGCTTCGTGGGCCGACACCGCGTCCTGATCCAGCCCGGCCAGATAGTCGAGGGTCGCGCCGAGGCCGATCACACTGGCAATCGGCGGCGTGCCCGCTTCGAAGCCCAGCGGAGCAGGGCGGAAGCGTGAATCGTGATAATTGGCTTCCAGCACCATTTCTCCGCCGAACTGCCATGGCTGCAGTTGCTCAAGTGCCTTGTTGCGCCCGAACAGCACGCCGAGACCATCGGGGCCGTACAGCTTGTGGCTGGAAAACACATAGAAGTCGCAACTCAGCGCCTGCACGTCGTGGCGACCGTGCACCACACCCTGGGCGCCATCGACCACGGTCAGCGCGTTGTGCGCCTTGGCCATCGCCAGCAGCGCCGGCAATGGTTGCCAGGCACCGAGCACGTTGGACAGCTGACTGACCGCCAGCAAGCGAGTACGCGGGGTGATCAGACGCACGGCGGCGCCGAGGTCGATCACGCCGTCGGCGTCCAGCGGCAGGATCACCAGTTTCAGCTCGCGACGTTGTGCCAGTTGCTGCCACGGCAGCAGGTTGGCGTGATGCTCCAGGGCGCTGATGACAATTTCATCGCCCGGGTGGAAAAGATGTTCCAAGCCATAGGCCAGGAGATTCAGCGCACTGGTGGCGCCGTGTGTGAAGATGATCTGCCCGCTGTCACCGGCGTTCAGCCACTGGGCAACCTTGAGCCGACTGTCTTCGAACGCCTGCGTCGCGTGCGCGCCGGGCAGATGCTGCGCACGATGCACATTGGCCGCGCCGTTGGCGTAGTAATGCGTCAGTGCGTCGAGCAGGGCCTGGGGTTTTTGCGTGGTGGCGGCGTTGTCCAGATAGGTCTGGTCTTGCCGTTGCAGGGCGGCGATGGCCGGAAAATCGGCGCGCCACGGGGAGGGAATCATCAAAGTTTTCAGCCCTGGTGAAGAGGGGCGGGATGTACGCCGAACCTTGTGGGAGCGGGCTTGCTCGCGAATGCGTCGTGTCATTCAGCACTGTTGTTGACTGACCGGACGCCTTCGCGAGCAAGCCCGCTCCCACAGGGGGGATCGTGTGGCTGCTTAGTTGTGAGCGTGCAGCGCTTCGTTCAGCTCGATCGCCGATTTGTGGGTTTTGCACTCCACGGCACCGGTTTCCGAGTTGCGACGGAACAGCAGGTCGGTCTGGCCGGCCAGCTCGCGCGCCTTCACGACCTTGACCAGGTTGTTGTTTTCGTCGAGCAGCGCGACCTTGGTGCCGGCGGTCACGTACAGGCCCGACTCGACGGTGTTGCGGTCGCCCAACGGGATACCGATACCGGCGTTGGCGCCGATCAGGCAGCCTTCGCCCACCTTGATCACGATGTTGCCGCCGCCCGACAGGGTGCCCATGGTCGAGCAACCGCCGCCCAAGTCCGAGCCCTTGCCGACGAATACGCCAGCGGAAACGCGGCCTTCGATCATGCCCGGGCCTTCGGTGCCGGCGTTGAAGTTGATGAAGCCTTCGTGCATCACGGTGGTGCCTTCGCCCACGTACGCACCCAGACGCAGACGAGCAGCGTCAGCGATACGCACACCGGCCGGCACCACGTAGTCGGTCATTTTCGGGAACTTGTCCACCGAGAACACTTCCAGCAGCTCGCCACGCAGACGGGCTTCCAGTTGCAGTTCGGCCAGTTCGCTCAGGTCGATCGCGCCCTGGCTGGTCCAGGCAACGTTCGGCAGCAGCGGGAAGATCCCGGCCAGGCTTACGCCGTGTGGCTTGACCAGACGATGGGACAGCAGGTGCAGCTTGAGGTACGCCTCAGGCGTCGAGGTCAGTTGTGCGTCTTCGGCCAGCAGGGTGGCGACCAGCGGCTTGTGGCTTTCGGCCAGACGGGTCAGCAGCTTGCCTTGAACGGCGTCGATGCCTTTGACCGCTTCAGCCAGTTGCGCAGCCTGTGCAGTGGTGAAGGTGATGGCCTGGTTGCCTTCGGTGTAACCGAGGATCGGCGCAACAGCGGCGACCAGTTCGGCCGACGGGTTGAGCAGTGGCTGAGCGTAGAACACTTCCAGCCACGCGCCTTGACGGTTTTGCGTGCCGACACCAAAGGCGATGCTGAACAGAGAGTTGGACATGTGAATACCTCTAGCAATAAGTGACGGGCTGCTTACTTGAGTGCGGCCGCGTAGATGTCTGGCTTGAAGCCAATCAGGGTTCGGTCACCGAGATCGAGCACCGGGCGCTTGATCATCGAGGGTTGAGCGAGCATCAGTTCGATGGCTTTCGACTGGTCGAGATCGGCTTTACGTTCGTCGTCGAGTTTGCGAAAGGTCGTGCCTGCACGGTTCAACACCGTTTGCCAGCCGTGCTCGTCACACCATTGGGTCAGGTGCTCACGGTCGATACCGGCGGTTTTGTAGTCGTGAAAGTCGTAGCTGACAGCGTGTTCATCGAGCCAGGTGCGCGCCTTCTTCATGGTGTCGCAGGCTTTGATGCCGAAAAGGTGCAACGTTTTACTTGAAACGGTCAAGGAATCGCCCCCTTTACAGGTGCTGGAAAAAAATGGTGTCGGATTATGCCATGACCAAACGGTTTCGCGGCGCCTGAGGTTTATCTGCTTGCAGATTACCCTGTGGGAGCGGGCTTGCTCGCGAAAGGGCCGTTTCTGTCGAAATCATTACTCAATGACCCACCGCCTTCGCGAGCAAGCCCGCTCCCACAGGGGATCTGCGACAGGGCTGCGACATAGGTGCAACGGTCAGACGCATCCTAAGCGGCTAATATGGCAGTTCAACGCTGTCGATTGTCTGAGATTTCCGCTTT